>JAZBEZ010000001.1:0-843515 GCA_036235365.1 Mycolicibacterium sp. 050232
CCACTCGCTACGACAAACTCGCCATCGTCTACCGTGCCGCAGCAGTGCTACGCGCCATCACACTCTGGCTGCCTTATTTGTCAGACACGCCCTAGTCGTCGATGAACGTGACAGTCTCGTTCAACGGGGCCCGGCCGGTGCGGATGTAGTTGACCGCTGGATCCTCGTACCCGATCGACATACCGCAGAAAAGCATGAGCTCGTCCGGCGGCGAGACGAACTGCGCGACGGTCTTGCGAACCTTCGCCCACGACATCTGCGGGCAACTGTGCAACCCCTCGGCCCGCAACAGCAGCATGACCGTCTGGAGAAACATCCCCAGGTCCGACCACTGGGGGCGGCCGAGGTCGCGATCGATGTAGCAGAACAGGGCAGCGGGCGCGCCGAAGGCATCCCAGTTCGCGATGGCGGCCCGCTGACGTGCCTCCCAGTCCTCGCGCGCGATACCGAGCGCGCTGTACCGCTCCTGGCCGAACTGGGATCGCCGGTCGGCATACGGTGATTTCAACTCAGGCGGGTACATCACGTACTCGGCCTCGTCCCACTCATCGCCGGCAGCCACCCGCTCGACGGCGAGCTTCTTGAGCCGTGCGAGCGGTTCGCCGGTGACCACGAAGATGTGCCAGGGTTGCAGATTGGATCCGGACGGCGCCCAGGCGGCGGCCGACAGGACGCGCTGCAGCACCTCTTTGGGGACCGGCTGATCGGTGAAGCCCCGCACTGCGCGCCGGGTGCTTACCGCCTCGTAGACATCCACGATCGTCCACCTTTCTCGGCAACCGGTTTCGCTCGTTGAACTCAGCCTGCCGGTCACCGACGGTGGGCGCACCCTTGTAAGTCCGTAGTCTGCGTGGCTCAACGTGGCCGTTCAGGCGTCTCGCCGACCGTCACTCCCGGCGTAGCGTGGCCACATGGGCGAACTTTCCGAGGACGTGATCGCATTCCTGTCCGAAGGTACCCGCACTGCCGTGCTGAGCTGGGTGGCCGCCGACGGGCGGCCGTTGTCGGCGCCGGTGTGGTTCGTCGTCGACGACGGCGAACTGGTCTTCAACACCGGTAAAGACACCGCCAAGGGCCGAGCCCTGGCCCGGGATTCGCGGGTGGTGCTGTGCATCCACGACGACACCCCACCGTTTTCGTTCGTCCAGGTTCAGGGCGTCGCGTCGACCGGCGAGGACCCCGACGAGTTGCTCGGCACCGCCACCCGCATCGGCGGCCGCTACATGGGCGCCGACCGCGCCGAGGAATTCGGCCGGCGCAACGGGGTACCGGGCGAACTCGTGGTGCGGGTCAAACCGACGAAAGTCCATGCCGCCTTCGACGTGGCGGAATAGGGGGCGGCCGTGACCGATGTTTCCGCATTCGCCGACATGCTGTCCCGCGATCACGGGCTCTGTGTGCTGAGCACCTTGCGCGGTGACGGCAGCATCCAGTCCTCGGTGGTCAACGCGGGCGTGATGGCCCATCCGCGCACCGGTGAACCCGTCGTCGCCCTGGTCGCGATCGGCGGGTCGCTCAAACTTGCGCACCTACGCGCCGATCCGCGGGCCACTGTCGTCGCCCGGTCCGGCTGGCAGTGGGTGACCGTCGAGGGCACCGTCGAGATCATCGGGCCCGATCATCCGAGCTCCGACACCGACGCCGAGGCGTTGCGGCTGCTGTTGCGTGCCGTCTTCGAGGCGGCCGGCGGCACCCACGACGACTGGGACACCTACGACCGCGTCATGCGCGAAGAGCGTCGCGCCGCCGTCCTGATCACGCCGACGCGGGTGTACTCGAACCCCGGCTGACATCTCTGCCGAAAAGACGCGAAAACCCCCGAAACCCAAGAGTTTCGGGGGTTTAAGCGTCTGGTCGCGGTGAGAGTTAGCTCTCCAACGAGGCCGGCGGCAGGAACCGGTCGCCGTAGCGGGCGGCCAGTTCCTTGGCACGGGCCACGAAGGCCTCCTTGCCGACACCGAGCTCACCCTGGTAGCCGACGATGAACTGGGCCGAACCACCGGTGTACGGCGGGAAGCCGATACCCATGATCGAGCCGATGTTCGCGTCGGCGGTCGAGGTGAGCACGCCCTCGTCGATGCACTTCTGGGTCTCCAGCGCCTCGGCGAACAGCATGCGGTCGATCATGTCCTGCAGCGGCAGCTCCACCGAACCCGAGTTGAAGGTCTCCTTCAGCCCCGGCCACAGGCCGACGCGCTTGCCGTCGACGTACTCGTAGAAGCCGGCACCCTTCAGGCGCGACGAGCGACCGAGCTCGATCATCTTCTCGACGACGACCTCGTTCATCTGCTTCTCGTAGGTGCCACCGGCGGCCTCGATGCCTTCCTTGGTGGCGACGGCGATCTTGTGCATGAGCTCCAGGTTCAGCTCATCGCTCAGCTGCAGCGGCGCCGCCGGGTAACCGGCCTGCGAACCCGCCTGCTCGATCGACGCGGGCTCGACACCCTCGCCCAGCATGGCCAGCGCCTCATTGACGAAGGTGCCGATCACACGGCTGGTGAAGAAGCCGCGGCTGTCGTTGACCACGATCGGGGTCTTGCGGATGGCCAGCGTGTAGTCGAACACCCGGGCCAGCGCCTCGTCAGAGGTCTTCTCGCCCTTGATGATCTCCACCAGCGGCATCTTGTCGACCGGCGAGAAGAAGTGGATACCGATGAAGTCCTCCTGGCGCTTCACGCCGGTCGCCAGACCGGTGATCGGCAGCGTGGAGGTGTTCGAGCCGAGCAGCGCGTTGGGCTCGACGATGTCCTCGATCTCCTGGAACACCTTGTGCTTGAGTTCCTGGTTCTCGAACACGGCCTCGATCACGAAGTCGACGCCCTTGAGGTCCTGCGGATCGGCGGTCGGGGTGATCTTGGCGAGCAGCGCCGCGGACTTCTCTTCGGTGGTCTTGCCACGCTTGAGCGCCTTGGCCTCGATGCCCTCCGAGTACGCCTTGCCCTTCTGGGCGGCCTCGATGGTGACGTCCTTGAGGACGACGTCGTAGCCGGCCTTGGCCGACACGTAGGCGATACCGGCGCCCATCATGCCCGCGCCCAGCACACCGATCTTCTTGATCTCCTGCTTGGCGATGCCCTCGGGACGCGAAGCGCCGCCGTTGATGGCCTGCAGGTCCAGGAAGAACGCCTGAATCATGTTCTTGGCGGTCTGGCCGGTGACCAGCGAGACGAAGTAGCGGCTCTCGATGCGGCTCGCGGTGTCGAAGTCGACCTGCGCACCCTCGACAGCGGCGTCCAGGATGGCCCGCGGCGCGGGCATCGGGGCGCCCTTGAGCTGCTTCTTCAGCAGGGCCGGGAAGGACGGCAGGATGCCGGCCAGGCCCGGGCTCGACGGGGTGCCGCCGGGCATCTTGTAGCCCTTGACGTCCCACGGCTGGGTGTGGGCCTCGGGGTTGGCCTTGATCCACGCCTTGGCGGCGGGGATGAGCTCGTCAACCGAACCGACCAGCTCGTCGACCAGGCCGGTGTCCTTGGCCTTGGAGGGGTTGAAGCGGGTGCCCTGCGAGAGGACCTCCATGAAGGCCTTCTGGATGCCGAACATGCGCACGGTGCGGGCCACGCCGCCACCGCCGGGCAGCAGACCCAGGGTGACCTCGGGCAGGCCGATCTGGCTGCCCTTGACGTCGGCGGCGATGCGGTGGTTGGTGGCCAGCGCGATCTCCAGGCCGCCACCGAGCGCGGCGCCATTGATGGCGGCCACGACGGGCTTGGGCAGGGTCTCCAGCTTGCGCAGGTCGGCCTTGATGGTCTCGACCATCTCGAACGCCTCGGCGGCGTCATCCGGGCCGATGTTCATCATGCCCTTGAGGTCGCCACCGGCGAAGAAGGTCTTCTTCGCGCTGGTGATGACCACACCGGTGATCGAATCCTGCTCGGCTACAAGGCGTTCCACGGCATTGTGCATGGATTCCTTGTAGTGCTCGTTCATCACGTTGGCCGAACCGGTCGGGTCGTCCAACGTCAGGGTGACGATGCCGTCGGCATCCTTGTCCCACTGAATGGTGTTCTCAGCCATTGTTGTTCAGCCCTCTCAGACGCGCTCGATGATGGTGGCCACGCCCATGCCGCCGCCGATACACAGCGTGATCAGGGCACGCCGAGCGCCACGACGCTCGAGCTCGTCGACCATGGTTCCGGTGATCATGGCGCCGGTGGCGCCCAGCGGGTGGCCCATCGCGATGGCGCCACCGTTGACGTTGAGCTTCTCGTCCGGGATGTTCAGGTCCTTCTGGAACTTCAGCACCACGGAGGCGAAGGCCTCGTTGAGCTCGAACAGGTCGATGTCATCGACGGTCAGACCGGCCCGGTCGAGCACCTTCTTGGTGGCCGGGGTCGGGCCGGTGAGCATGATGACCGGGTCGGCGCCGCTGGTGGCGGTGGCCACGATGCGGGCGCGCGGGGTCAAGCCCTGCGACGCTCCGGCACTTTCGCTACCGATCAGCAGCAGGCCGGCACCGTCGACGATGCCCGAGCTGTTACCACCGGTGTGGACGTGGTTGATCTTCTCGACGTAGTGGTACTTCTGCAGCGCCACGTCGTCGAAGCCGCCCATCGCGCCGACACCGTCGAACGCGGTCTTGAGCTTGCCCAGGCTCTCCACGGTGGAGCCCGGACGCATGTGCTCGTCGTTGTCGAGGACGACGAGACCGTTCTGGTCCTTCACGGGGACGACGGACTTGGCGAAGTAGCCACCGGACCAGGCCGCGGCCGCGAGCTCCTGCGAGCGCGCCGCGTAGGCGTCGACGTCCTCGCGGGAGAAGCCCTCGATGGTGGCGATCAGGTCGGCGCCGATGCCCTGCGGGACGAAGCCGATGCGGTAGTTGGTCTCCGGGTCAGAGGCCCAGGCACCGCCGTCGGAGCCCATCGGGACGCGGCTCATCGACTCGACACCACCGGCCAGCACCAGATCGTCCCAGCCGGACCGGACCTTCTGGGCGGCCAGGTTGACGGCCTCCAGGCCCGAGGCGCAGAAGCGGTTGAGCTGGAACCCACCGGTGGTCTCGGGCAGCTTGGCCACCAGGCCGGCGGTCCGGGCGATGTCGCCACCCTGGTCGCCGACCGGGGACACCACGCCCAGGATGACATCGCTGATCAGCGTCTCGTCCAGGTCGGGGTACCGGCTGCGGATCTCCTGGATCAGGCCGACAACCAGGTTGACCGGCTTGATCTCGTTGAGTGCGCCGCCGCGCTGCTTGCCACGGGGCGTGCGGATCGCCTCGTAGATGAAGGCTTCTTCGGACATGTCTGCTCCCCTGCCGTATCGGCGTCCAGGTTCAGGTTGGGTTGTGGAACCGCCCAGCGAATGTGGGCAGTCCTCTGAACGGCAGAGTATCAGCCTCGCCCAACCCGTTGGTTGGGCCTGTGCTCAGCATCATCTTTTCGGGGAGGCAGCGGGGATGGCCGCCAAGCGCCGAGCAACGCGCCACGGCTTTCGACACCAACTCGCTTCGCCGCTTTCGACACCAGGGCTGCCGCACTCGAACACCGGCGACCCCCTGGTAGAAAACGGCGCGACACCAGGCGCCCGCGACGCCATGGCGCCACACCAGGCACAAGGGTCAGGCGGAGCGAGGCTCCTCGACAGCCATCAACGTCGGGTAGTCGGTGTAGCCCACCGGCCCGGGTGCGTAGAAGGTCGTCACGTCGGGCTCGTTGAGCTCAGCACCCAGGAGCAGCCGGTCGATCAGGTCTGGGTTGGCCAGGAACGCCCGACCCACCGCGTACGCGCTGATGGCGCCCCACTGCGCGTACCCCTCCAGCATGGAGAAGTCAGTGTCGCTGCCCCGGCCCGTGTTGAGCACGAACGTGCCCGACCAGAGAGCGCGGATGACACCGAAGGCCCGTGTGGCCGGGTCGATGAGCACGTGCAGATACGCCAGGCCCAGCGGCGCGATGCGCTCCAGCAGAGCCTCATAGGTGCCGACCACGTCGTTCTCGCGCATACCGCCGGCTGAGTTCCCGGGTGAGATGCGCAGCCCGACCCGGCCGGCGCCGATCTCGTCGACCACGGCCTCGATGACCTCAGCGGTCAGCCTGGCCCGGTTCTCCGGCGAACCGCCGTAGGCGTCGGTGCGCTGGTTGACCACATCGGAGGCGAACTGGTGCAGCAGATAGCCATTGGCGCCGTGGATTTCCACGCCGTCCATGCCCGCGTCGATCGCCCGACGCGCGGCGGCCCGGAACTGCGCGACGATCGCCGGGATCTCGTCGATGCCGAGCGCCCGCGGCACCTCCAGCGGCTTCTTGCCGGCAGGGGTGTGCGTGACCATGTCGGCCGCGATCGCCGACGGCGCGACGGGCTCGAACCCGCTGATCTCGGAATGCGCCATCCGGCCGACGTGCCAGAGCTGGACGAACATCTTGCCGCCCGCGGCATGCACCGACTCCGCGATCTCGGCCCAACCGTCCTGGTGGCGGTCGGTGTACATGCCCGGAGTGTTCATGTAGGCGCCGTTTGCGGTCTCCGCGACGGCGGTGGCCTCGCTGATGATCAGGCCCGCACCGGCGCGCTGCGTGTAGTACTGCGCGGCCAGCGGCGAGGGGGTGCCGTCGGCATCGGCACGCGAACGCGTCAGCGGTGCCATGAACAGACGGCTGGTGGCGGCGGTGTCGCCGACCTGGATCGGCTGCAGCAGTGCGGCGTCGGCGTTCAGTTTGTAGGTCACGCCGCATTGAAGCGTCGGGGGCAAGGCAATCATTCCCGCACTAGCCTCATTCAACATGACTGTCACACGGCTGCAGCCCTTCGCCGTCACCATCTTCGCGGAGATGTCTGCACTGGCCAGCCGCCTGGGCGCGGTCAACCTGGGTCAGGGCTTCCCGGACGAGGACGGCCCGGCCGAGATGCTCAAAGTGGCGCAGAACGCCATCACTGAAGGCCACAACCAGTACCCGCCCGGCCTCGGCATCCCCGAGCTGCGTCACGCGATCGCCGCGCAGCGCAAACGCCACTACGGCATCGAGTACGACCCGGACACCGAGGTGCTGGTGACCGTCGGCGCCACCGAGGCCATCGCCGCATCGGTCCTCGGTCTGGTCGAGCCGGGCTCTGAGGTACTGGTGATCGAGCCGTTCTACGACTCCTACTCCCCTGTCATCGCCATGGCCGGATGCGTGCGTAAGGCTGTGCCGTTGGTCGCCGACGGCGCCGGCTTCGTGATCGACATCGAGGCGTTGCGCCGTGCCGTCACCCCAAAAACCAGGGCGCTGATCCTCAACTCCCCGCACAATCCGACCGGCGCCGTCGCTTCCGATGCCGAGCTACGGGCCATCGCGGCGCTGGCCATCGAGCACGACCTGCTGGTGATCACCGACGAGGTGTACGAGCAGTTGGTGTTCGGCGTCGAGCACCTCCCGCTCGCCAAATACCCCGGCATGGCCGAACGAACCGTGACCATCTCCAGCGCGGCCAAGATGTTCAACGTCACCGGCTGGAAGATCGGCTGGGCCTGCGGGCCTGCCGACCTCATCGCCGGGGTGCGCGCCGCCAAGCAGTACCTGACCTATGTGGGCGGTGCCCCGTTCCAGCCCGCGGTGGCCCACGCGCTCAATCACGAGGACGGCTGGGTGGCCGACCTCCGCCAGTCATTCCTGGGCAAGCGCGACCGGCTGGGAAACGCCTTGGCCGACATCGGTTTCGAGGTACACGACAGCCGGGGCACGTATTTTCTGTGCGCCGACCCACGGCCTCTTGGCTATTCGGACAGCACGCAGTTCTGCGCCGAGCTCCCGCACAGGACCGGGGTGGCCGCGATCCCGATGTCGGCGTTCTGCGACCCGGAGGCCCCGCACGCGGACCTGTGGAATCACTTGGTGCGCTTCGCTTTCTGCAAGCGCGACGACACCATGGAAGAGGCGATCCGCCGGCTCGAGGCGCTGCGGGCCTAGCGTTCGTCGCTCAGCTGGACGGCGCGCTCCCTGGCCGTCATCGCTCCCCAGATGCCGTAGGGCTCAGGAGCGGAAAGGGCATGCGCGCGGCACCGGTCCAGCACCGGACAGGTCCGGCAGATCGCCTTGGCGGCATCCTCCCGGCGACGGAGCGGGCGCCCGCGAGCCTCCTCCGGGAAGAACACCTCCGCCGGGTGGTCCCGGCAGAGGCCGCGCTGCTGCCAACTCCACTCATCGAGCGCCGGTGGCGGCAGGTTCCGCGGGGAGCGGTTGACCGGGATCGCCGGACGGGTGCCGGCGCGGTCGCTTATCGCTTGTCCCACAACGAATTCCGGCAACGGCTGGCGGTCGAAAAGCGTGCGGGACAAGGCGTTCACCCCTTCGAGAAAAGTGGCGGTGGGGCCTGCCATGCTGCCAGCCCAGCCGGAGGGCATCGGGTTGTCACCTTGTAAGGAATCGACCGCAGATCGCGACACTTTGCTGCCCTGTTTCGGCACGCCGCGAGCGATCGCGTGGTATGCCCGGCCCTGCCAGGAACGTCTGCGAATCGAGTAGTCGGATACTCGCGCAGAATGCCAGTCGATTTGTCACCATCGTAAAGACACTGGTGGGAGGGCTGATGGACGTCAGATCGACGGTGGGGCGCACGGCAGGGATCGCGGCGATTGCGTTCTCGGTAGTACTGGCGGCGTGCAGCGGGCAACGAGACCACACCGACCCGACGACGACGCACACCCCGACAACCGGGACGGTTTCGCTGCCGTCGACGACCACCACGACTACGACGACCGCGTACTCGGACCCGACGACGACCTCGGGTGCGGGGTTCACCCACCCGACGACCACACCGCCAACGACGACGACAACGATTGCGCCCACGACCGGGACCACGACGACCACCACGACCATCACATCCCCGTCCACGCCGGCGACACCGCCATCGTGAGCGACGAGACGAAGTCGCTCACCCAGTCCGCGGAGCGGTGGCTGAGCCTGGCGGCCCTGGTGGTGGCCCCGACATCACTGATCACCGGGTTGTGCTACTTCTACGGTCTGCTGTTCATCCACGACCGACTGCACTACTTCGGTGTCGACCCGTCGATGCTGGGATACACGTCGGCCGACTACGCCGTCACCACCATCAGGGTGTTCTTCTTCGCCGCATTTCGCGTACTCATCGTGATGGCATTGCTCGTCGCTCTGGCTGTGGGCGTTCGGCGTTGGGCCGCCTCAGAACGTCGAATCCCATTGCTACGCAGCATCGCATGGCTGTCGGCGACCGCGGGAGCGGCCGGGTTGATCGTTGCCGTCGTCTGGCTGACGTCCGAGTACAGCATGATCAACTGGGTCATCAAAGCCGCTCCCCCGATCTATATGGCAGGATTGATCGTCGCGGGCATTGTGTTGCTCGTCGCAGGCTATTCGGTGCTGGCGCTGACTGGCGGCGTCGGCAGCCTGGGGCGGCTGCCAAAGATCGCCGAGCGAACGATGCTGGTGCTCGCGGTGATAACCACGGTCGGGGCCTTGTTCTGGGTGACGAAGATCTACGCGTCCGATCAGGGCAAGAGCGACGGGGCCTTCGCCGCAGGCGGACTGTGGGCCGCCGACGGTGAATTCACCGCAGTGCAACTCGACACCACTGAGGTACTGGCCATTCCGAGCTCACTGGTCAAGAAATCGACGCTGCCCGCAGAGGGCCCGCCGGCTGCGCCGGTCTATCGATACCAATGCCTGCGTGTCCTGGAAGCGCACGGCGGTCACTATGTGCTGGTGCCCGCCCGGTGGTCGCGCGAGAATGGCTACGCCATCACCGTGACACCCGATGCGTCGCACCGCATCACAGGAGTCGTGAACTCGACACCGGTGGCGAAAGGCGGCACCGTCGACCCGTACTGGCAATGCCCTGAGGTGGTGCGGGTCTTCCAGCCGTCTGATCTCGAATCCGTCATGCTCAGCCCCGAGGCCACTCGGACACTGACGCAAGCGACCCACCTCAGCGTGACCGGACCTGACACGATCACGCCTGCCCGCGACAACACCGCGGCACCCGACGAGTGTGTCCCCGAAAATCTTCTGGCGAAAACACCGCCCGCCCGGGAACGGGAGCTCACCGGCGACGGTGCGTGGATACGCGAACGAGCGATAATCTTCGACAACCCTACTCAGGCAGAGGAGTTCATGGCCGGAGCCATGGACCGCTGGAACGCTTGCGCGGGAACGACTGCCCCGGTGAACCGTCGCGGCGAAGTACAACCCCGCACCCTCGGAACCCTCGGAGTACAGGAAAACATCCTGTCCATGCCTGATTCCGCGTCGCCGAGTTCGACCCCGGACTGCACCCAAGCCCTTGCTGCCAAGTCCAATATCGTCCTGGCGGTCGACGTGTGCGGCACCAAGCAGCCGTCCCTGGCCGTCGCCGTCGCCTACGCCATGCGGAACCGGATTCCCACCGACTAGGGCGGCGTGGCGGCCACCGACCACAGCGCGGCCAGATCCTCCGGCTCGGTCCGGAGCGGGCTGAGCGCCACATCGGTGGTCCCGGCGTCGAGATACCGCTGCAACTGTGCGCGCACCTGCGCCGCCGACCCGACGGCCGCCAGCTCAGCGACACTGGAAACCTGTTCCCTGGCAATGACTTTCTGATACGACGGGATGGTCTCGTAGAACGCGAGCCGTTCCGCGGCGACGGCCCGGGCAGCATCGGTGTCGTCGTCGACCAGCACCGGCACCATTGCGACCACCCGCGGTTGCTGACGGCCGGCCTCGGCGGCCGCCTCGGTGATCGTCGGCACGATGAACTCTCCGACCGTGCGCGGTCCGGCCAGGTACGGCAGCGTCCCGTCGGCCAATTCACCGGTCACCTGAAGGGCTTTGGGCCCCATCGCAGCCACGTACACCGGAACCGGGACGCCGCCGGGCACGTGCACGGGCCACTCGGGGCTCGCGGTGAACGCACTGCCGTGGAAGTCGACCGCACCGTCGTCGAAGATCGCGCGCAGCACCTGCAGGTGTTCCCGCAGCCGGCCCACGGGGTCGGACCACACCGTGCCGAAGGCCCGGTGTTCGGGCGCATGCGATCCGAGACCGAGCCCGAGCGTGAAGTTTCCGTGCGCGGCCGCCTGCGCGGTCTGGGCGGCAGAGGCCACCAGCAGGGGATGACGGGGGTTGATCGGTACCACCGACGTGCCCACGCCGAGGCCGGGCACGGCCGCCCCGATCAGCGCGGCCAGCGTGATGGCGTCGACGTCGAATTGCTGGGCGAGCCAGATCTGACGCACCCCTGCCGCATATGCGGTACGGGCCTGCGAGATCGCCGCGTCGACGGCGTTGGGGGCGGACGGGTTCAGGGCGAGGACGACTCCGGTCGGCATATTGGCACCAACCGACAGGAGGGCTGGGCTGTTCCGTTCCACTCACGATGCGCCATACCCGCGACAGCCGACCTGCCAGCTATCAACGGCCGCGTGAATTACTCATCACGCGCTGACGCAACCGCTCGATGGCGACATCGAGGACGAGGGTCCTGGCGCGGTTGATGAGGAACTCCGGGATCGGCATCGCGAGGTCGACGATGACGTCGAACCGCACCCGCGTCTTGTCCACCTCGGGCGTCAGGTTGTATTCGATATGCTGCCCGCGCTGCTGCAGGTTGGGCTCGGCATCCCACACCATCCAGTAGTCGCCCCAATGGAATTCGAGTGTTTCCTTGTCCGTGATTCCGAGCAGACGCATCGTCGCCTTGACGTGGTGAGGCTTGCCGTCTGGGTAGCGGTCGATGACCTTGATGCGCCGGTGCAACGCGGACCAGGACGGCAGCGCGTCGACATCGGCGAGCACTTCCATGATCGCCTCCGGCGAGGCGTCGAAAACGGCCTCGCGTGATGCCTGCACAGCCACGCCTCCGAATGTAGCGAAGCAGGCCGCCCAAGGCGGGGATTCTGGGATGCGAACCGGTCGGTCAGCAACCAAACGCCGGCGATCAGTTGGTTTGCCGGGCGACGATCACCGGAGCCGGGGACGAGTTGACCACGGCGGAACTGACCGAGCCGAGCAGCAGCCCGGTGAATCCGCCGCGTCCACGATTGCCGACCACCACCAGTTGGGCGGTTTCTGCCTGCGCCAGCAGCTGCCGGGCCGGTTTGTCGGGCATGACCACGCGCCGCACCGCGACATCGGGATACCGCTCGCACCAGCCGGCCAACTGCTCGGCAAGCGCGCGCTCAGCCTCCGAGCTCAGGTCTTCCCACTTCAGGTCGGGGAACTCGAAGTTCAGATCGGTCCAGGTATGCACCACCACGAGCTCAGCACCGCGGCGCGACGCTTCGTCGAAGGCGATTTCGGTGGCGAACTCGGAGGCACGCGACCCGTCGACACCGACCACCACCGGGCCGTCGGCCGGATACTCGCTTTCGGGGATCACTGCCACCGGGCCATGAGCATGAGCCGCGAGGCTCGAGCTCACCGAACCGAGCAGCCGGCGTCCCCACTTGCTCAAGCCGCGGGAGCCCACGACCAGCAGATCGGCGTTGCGCGAGTAGTCGATCAAGGTAGCCACCGCGTGCCCCGGTACGGCTTTCGCAATGATCCGAGGTTCCTGCTGGCCAGCGATGGTCTTCACCGCGACCCCGCGTGCGGCATCGAGTATTTCCTGGCCGCGCTGATCCTGGTAATCCCAATAGTCCTGCGGCAATGCGACATCCAACCAGACCGGGGACGCGGCGCCGGGCAGCGCATGCACCAGCGTGAGCCCGACCCCCCGCAGCACCGCGGCGTGAGCCGCCCAGGCCACCGCGGCGTCCGACGAGGACGACCCGTCGACGCCGACGACGATGCCATGGCGGACGTCATGTTCACTCATGCGAATCTCCTTCCGGCGCAGCCCGGCAGATCATCACCGGCACGGGACTGTGGTGCAGCAGGTTCAGACTGGTGGAACCGAGCAATACTCCGGCCAGTGCGTTTCGGCCGCGGGACCCGACCACCACGAGCCCCGAGTCGGCGACATGTTTCAGTAGCGCCTTGCCCGGCGAGTCCGGCTCGATGAAGCACTTGGCGTCGACGCCCGGGTGGCGCTTGTTGTGGACGTCGACGGTTTCGGTGAGGTCTGCCAGTTCGGCGGACTCGACGCCATCCCAGTCGATCAGCAGCGGGATGGTGACACCCGTTTCGGCCGGGGCGGCCAGAGACAGTGAGCGCACGGCGTTGACCGCCAGCCCGAAGCGGTCGGCGAATTCGAATGCCAGCTCCAGCGCAGCCTGCGCCGCGGGGCTGTCGTCGACTCCGACCACGACGGGCCCGTCACCAGGCACCAGCGTCTCGCCGCGGAAGGCAACCACCGGGCACGCCGCCCGGGTTGCCACGGACAGCGCCGTCGACCCGAGCAGCAACGCCGCGGCCGGGGTCACCTTCTTACCGCCGAGGACGACGAGGCGCGCGTCGGCGCTCGCGTCGATCAGCACCTGGTCGGCGGGTTCGTTGAACGAGACGGTGGACACCGACAACTCGGGATTGTCGGCACGCACGGCCTCGTCGGCCGCCTTGAGGAAGGCCTCGGCCATATCGCGCTGATAGGACATCATCGCCGCGGTGAACGCGGCCGCGGTCTGGGTCAGGTTCCGGCCGACCGACGGCAATGCGTGCACGATGCGCAGCGGCACGCCGAACCGCGCGGCGACCGCGCCTGCCCAGCGGGCTGCGTTGAGCGCGCCGTCGCTGCCGTCGATTCCGACTACTACGGGTGCTTTCGAGGAAGTCACACCCTCATCGTGGCCGGTTCCGGGCGCGATGGCCAGGGACCAAAGTCTCTAAGTGCCAATCAGGTCCAGCCGATGTCGGCGATATCGGTGCTCGACTGTGGCGGCTGCCCGGGTGCGCCCGGCGAGGTCCGGGAGAACCGCGGAGCCGGCGCGGCCTGGGCGACACCGTCGACGGTGATCAGCGTCGACCGGTCCAGCAGGTGCTCGCTCTTGGCAGCTTCGCCCCAGGTGAGCACCGGTGTCACGCAGGCGTCGGTGCCCGCGAAGATCTCGGTCCACTCGTCGCGCGTCTTGCCGGCGAAGCGCTCGGTGAAGATGGCTCGCATCTCGTCGTAACGGGCCAATTCGAACTGGCCGGGGATCTCGCTCGCATCCAGGCCGAGACCAGCCACCAACTGCGCGAAGAACTGTGGCTCGATCGACCCGACGGCCATGTAGCCGCCGTCGGAGGTCTCGTAGGTCCGGTAGTACGGGGCGCCGCCGTCGAGCAGGAACGACTCGCGCTCGTCGCGCAACGATCCGGTGGCCCGCATGGTCCACATCATCTGCGACAGCATGCTGACCCCGTCGACCATCGCGGCATCGATGACCTGGCCTTTGCCGGAGCGCTCCCGCTCGTAGAGTGCGGTGACGATGCCGATGACGACGAGCATCGAGCCGCCGCCGAAATCGGCGACCAGGTTCAACGGGGCCACCGGCGGGCGGTCGCGGTAACCGATCGCCGAGAGCGCGCCCGTCTGCGACAGATAGTTGATGTCGTGGCCGGCGGTGGTGGCGAGCGGACCGTCCTGGCCCCAGCCGGTGATGCGGGCGAACACCAGTCGGGGGTTGACGGCCTCACAGTCGGCCGGACCGATGCCGAGCCGCTCGCAGGTGCCGGGCCGGAAACAGTCCAGCAGCACATCGGCTTTGGCGACCAGCTCGAGGAGCTTGCCCGGTTCGCTCTTCACATCGAGGTCGACGATGCGCTTGCCGCGGTGCAGCAGGTCGACGTTCTCGGCAGGCATGGTCAGTCCGCCCGGCCGGCGCACGCGCACCACGTCGGCACCCAGATCCGAGAGCATCATCGCGGCGTGTGGCCCGGGGCCGATGCCGCCGAGTTCGATAACTCGCACTCCGGCGAGCGGTCCGGTGTTGGTCATGCGAGGCACACTAAGGGATGAGCGAAATCGGCTACACCGTCGGTGACTATCTGCTGGACCGCCTCGCCGAACTCGGGGTGACGGAGATCTTCGGAGTCCCCGGCGATTATCAGCTCGAATTCCTCGACCACATCCTGGCCCACCCGACGCTCCGCTGGGTGGGCGGCGCCAACGAACTCAACGCCGGATACGCGGCCGACGGCTACGGGCGGCTGCGCGGCATGGCCGCCCTGGTCACCACTTTCGGCGTCGGCGAACTGTCGGCCGCCAATGCGATCGCGGGCAGCTACGCCGAACATGTACCGGTGGTCCACATCGTCGGCGCGCCCTCCAAGGATTCCCAGGGCGCGCGGCGCATCGTGCACCACACGCTCGGCGACGGCGACTTCGAGCACTTTCTACGGATCAGCCGCGAGATCACCTGTGCACAGGCCAATCTCGCACCCGCCACGGCAACCCGCGAGATCGACCGCGTGCTCTCAGAGGTACGCGAGCAGAAGCGGCCGGGTTACCTGATGATTGCCACCGACGTGGCCCGCTTCCCGACGGAACCTCCCGCCGCACCGCTGCCCCGCTACACGGGCGGCACGAGTCCACGTGCGCTGTCGATGTTCACCGCGGCGGCCGCCGAACTGATCGACGACCACCGACTGACGGTGCTCGCCGATTTCCTGGTGCACCGGATGGGGTGTGTCGACGAACTCGGCGCGCTGCTGGCAGCCGACACCGTCGGTCACGCCACCCTGATGTGGGGCAAGAGCCTGGTCGACGAGAGCTCACCCAACTATCTGGGGATCTACGCCGGTGCGGCCAGCGAGGATTCGGTGCGCGAGGCGATCGAGGACGCACCCGTGCTGGTGACCGCGGGGGTGTTGTTCACCGACATGGTCAGCGGTTTCTTCAGCCAGCGCATCGATCCGGCCCGCACCATCGACATCGGTGTGAACCAGAGTGTGGTGGCCGGGCAGGTGTACGCCCCGCTGGACATGTCGGCCGCACTCGACGCCGTCACCGCGATCCTCACCGAACGTGGCGTCACCTCACCGGCACTGCCACCACCGCCCGACCGGACACCTGCCGATCCGCCGGCCCGAGATGCCGCGCTGAGCCAGGAAGCCTTGTGGGACAGGCTGTCTGAAGCACTGACTCCGGGCAACGTGGTGCTGGCCGACCAGGGCACGTCGTTCTACGGCATGGCCGGACACCGGCTGGCCTCCGGGGTGACGTTCATCGGCCAACCCCTGTGGGGCTCGATCGGCTACACACTGCCCGCCGCGCTCGGCGCCGGGCTGGCCGACCGGAACCGCCGCACGGTACTGCTGATCGGTGACGGCGCCGCCCAGCTGACCATCCAGGAACTCGGGGCCTTCGGCCGCGAGGGCTTGTCCCCGGTCATCGTGGTGGTCAACAACGACGGCTACACCGTGGAACGCGCAATCCACGGTGTCACAGCCGAATACAACGACATCACCGGTTGGCGCTGGACCGAACTGCCCGCCGCGCTCGGCGTCCCCGATGCCCTCACCTTCCGGGTCAGCACCTTCGGCGAACTCGACGATGCGCTGACCACTGCGGCGGCCACACCGGATCACCTGGTGTTCGTCGAGGTGATGCTGGGCCGGATGGACATCCCGCCCCTGCTGACCGAGTTGGCGCAGTCCGCGTCGGACGCCAATTCGAGCTGATCCGGAGCGCTCAGCCCTTCTTGACCTTGAGGACCTGCTTACGCAGACCCTCGGTCGCGGTTTCCACGCCGCCCTTCATGGTCCGCTTGAGGATGAAGCCCGGCAGCGGTACCGACAGGTCGATCGTGATGTCGAACCGGACCTTGGTCTTGTCGCCGTCAGGAGTGAGGGTGTAGCTGGCGTCCTGGGCCTTGAGCTGGCCGGCACTCACCAGGGTCCAGCTGACCTTGTTCTCGCTCCAGGTGTATTCGATGACCTGCTCGTCGGTCAGGCCCGCGGCCTTGACCGTCATCTTGACCTGCTTGGGCCTGCCGTCGTCGTAGCTCTCGAGGATCTCGGCGCGCTGGTACTGCGGCGACCAGCTCGGTGTCGCCTCCACGTCGGCCACAACGTCGAGGATCTCCTGCGGGGTCGCCTCGATGACTACTTCACGGGAATCGCTGGTTGCCATGCGGCGAGATTACTCGGCGCTACGCTCACGAATATGAGCAATGCCGTCGATCCGACCGCTCGCCCCAGCGGACCCGGGTGCGCGGAGTGCATCGCCGAGGGTGGCTGGTGGGTGCATCTGCGGCGCTGTGCGGCGTGCGGGCACATCGGGTGCTGTGATGATTCGCTGGCCCGGCACGCGTCGGCGCACTGGCGCGAGTCCGGGCATCCGGTCATCCGCTCGTTCGAGCCGGGCGAGAGCTGGTTCTGGAACTTCGAGACCAACGACTACGCCACCGGCCCCGAGCTCGCGCAGCCGCAGCATCATCCGATCGATCAGCCGGTGCCGGGCCCGAAAGGACGGGTGCCCAAGGACTGGGCCGAACAGCTGCGCAACCGCTAGTCACCCAGTACGGCCTTGGCCGCGTTGTAGCCGGGGATGAAGGTGATGCCGGGGCCGCCGTGGCACCCGGCGCTGGCCAGATACAGGCCGTCGAGGGGTATCGGTTGTCCGACATATCCTTTGGGGCCCGGCCGGTTCGGTCCCATCTGCTCGGGATGAATCAGCCCGTGGCAGTAGTCGCCGCCCGGCGCGCCGAACATGGTTCCCATGTGGCGCGGGGTGAATGTGGTGTGCCGGATGATCCGGCGCTCGAAATCCGGTGCCAGTCTGGCGATCTTCTCGATGACACGTCGGCCCATCTCGGCTTTCATCTCGCCGTACCCGGATGCGGATTCCTCGACCGGGAACCACAGCGCGAAGGCCGAGGCGGCATGTTTGCCCTCCGGGGCCAGGCTCGGATCGTGGGCCGACGGAATCTGGAAGGCGATCGCCGGATCGGCGGGCACGATCCCGCGACGGGCATCCTGCCACTGTTGCTGCAGTTCTTCGGGAGTACTGAAAAGTCCGATAGCAGCCTGCATTTCGGGGTCATTGAGCATCTCATAGGGAGCATCGAAGGTGGGTGCTCCGTCGAGGGCGAAATGCATCTGCAGGTAGCTGCCACGGTGATCGATGCGGGTGAACCGCTCACGCACCTCAGCCGGCAACGCCTCGGGGTCGAGCAGTTTGGTGACGGTGGTGTCCGGGGCGATCGCCGACACCACGACGGGTGCGGCAATCGTCGTACCGTCGGCCAGGTGCACGCCGGTGATCCGGCCGGCCTCGACCGAGATCCGTTCGACGCTGCTGCGCAATCGCAGTTCACCACCGGCGGCGGTGAGCATGGTGTGCAGATGTTCGGTCAGGGCACCGATTCCACCCACCAGCTTCTTCATCAGCATGGCGTTCTCGTCGGGCACCGCGAGCCCGTAGGCCAGGGCGGCCGCGCTGCCCGGCGTCTCGGGCCCGCGATAGGTGGTGTTGACCGCCAGGAAGGCCAGCATGCCGCGCAGTGCGCCGTGTTTGTCCCGGTCCGGCAGATACCGGTTCAACACATCGCTGACCGACCCGAACAGCAGGTCATCGATCGCCGCCCGCTCGGATTCCGTCGCCGCGCAGGCATACATCTCATCGAGGGTGCGAGGTGGACGGCCCGCGTCGAATCGGCCCAGTGCCCGGGTGGGAGCCATACTCCACGCCATCAGGCCGGCCATGCCGGCCACCGCGTCGGCACCGTGGACCTCACCCAGGTGAGCAAGCATCTTCATCGGGTCGGCGTAATAGACGACCGGCGGGTCGCCGACGCCCCGCAGGGATACCGACATGACCTCCAGGTCCACCGTCGGCAAAGTGTCCAGTCCGAGCTCGGTACTGACCACCGCCGAGGTGGGGAACTGCAGCGATCCGGCGATCTCGAACCGGTAGCCGTCGAACAACTCGACGGTCGAGGCCATGCCGCCGGCGTATCGCTTGGCCTCCAGGCACAGGGTGCGCATTCCCGCCCGCGCCATCAGGGCCGCAGCGGCCAGCCCGTTGTGCCCGGCCCCGATCACGATCGCGTCGTAGTCCGCCATCGACTGAGGCTGACACCGACCTCGATGTTTTGTCAATAATGACAAAACATCAAACCAACCCGGTGCGTAGTGCCTCCAGCGCGGTGCGGCACATGCGCGCCAGCTCGGGGAGCGACCGCTCCCCCGCCTCGTCGCCGACCATCCACAATTCCATCGCGCCGAACACCGCGGCCGCAACGCATCTGGCCGTCACGACGATCCGCAGCCGGTCATCCCCCACCGGCACCTCGCCACTGCGCGCCACCAGCAATTCGGCCACCGCATCGGCGAAGTCGGACTCCACCTGGCGGATGTGCCGCACGATCCGCTCGGGGTCGAGCTCGGCTGCGCGCATGCCGGCGATCTTGGTCACCGCGTCGACGTCATACGGGAAGGCCAGGACCGCGGACTGCACCGAGTCGAGGATCGATTCGGTCGCCGGTCGCTCGGCCAGCGCGGCGCGAAACCAGTGCAGGCCTGCGTCGTAATCGGCGAACAGCAGATCGTGTTTGGACGTGAAGTGCCGGTAGAAGGTACGCAGCGACACCCCGGCGTCGGCGGCGATCTGTTCGGCCGAGGTGTCCTCGACGCCCTGGGCGAGGAACCGCACCAACGCGGCCTGACGCAGCGCCTCACGAGTGCGCTCACTGCGTGCGGTCTGCGCGGGCCTGGCCATGACAGCGAAAGTACCGCACCGCCGACGACCCCCGGACATACGAAATGTCAATATTGACAAAACTTGGGATCGGGAGTGTGCTCACGCAATGGTGTCGCTCATCGTTCATGCAGTGCTGGGCGTGGCCGTCGTCGCGCTCATCATCCGTCTCAATCCGCAGGTGTTCTCGCGCCCTTCCGGGCCGGCACTGTCCCGTGTCGAGCTGGCCTTCTACGTCGTCGGCCTCGCCTCGATCCCGATCTGCTGGTACTTCAACATGCGATTCGTCGCGGACTACGCACCACCGGGCGGCAACCCGATCTGGGGGCCGGGAAGTTGGCAAGAGTTCATCGCGCTCGGATACGACAATCCCGCGGCCGCCTCGGCCAGCGCCGACTACACGATCGCCAATGTCATTCTGCTGCCGCTGTTTACCATCATCGACGGATTGCGTCGCGGTATCCGCCACCCCTGGCTGTTCTTCGTGGCGAGCCTGTTCACCAGCTTCGCGTTCGCGTTCGCGTTCTACTTCGCCACCATCGAACGGCAGCGCCGCCACCAGCAGGCGGTGGTCCCGGTCAGCTGAGCGGCGTCAGCATCGCGGTGCACGCCAGCACGGCGTCCTCGGTGATCTCCCCCACCTGGCCGCCGCTCTCCACAGTGATGGCGGTGAGCTCACGCAACCCACCGAGCAGCATGATGGCGCGGCGCCGCGAAATCGACACCCCAGCCGAGCGGAACACCTCGTTGTTCGTCATCGCCTGCACCATGGCGACGAAGTTCTCCATCGACTCGCGCTGCAGTGCCCGCGCCGCGGACCCCAGCGTGGGGAGATCGCGAATCCAGGCGAGCATCAACTCGGGATGGGCCTGGTACGAGCCGATCCACGCCTCGACCGCCTGACGGACCTGCGTCCGCCAGGGCGCAGTTTGGTCGACCCCACGGGCAACCTCCCGCACATGGCTGGTGTTGACGCTGGTCAGCAGCGCGACAAAGCACTCCTCACGGCTGGCGAAATGCTCGTAGAAGGTACGGCGCGAGGTCTTGGCGCGGCGCACGATGTCGGCGACGGTGGTGTTCTGATAGCCGTCCTCGACGATCGACTCGATCATGGCGGCGAGCAGACGCGACCGGAACGCGCTCTTGTCGGCATCGACCGACGTCGTGGGACTGTTCATATCGGGCTGTCATGGTAATGCCGATCAGCGACGCACGGTGGGGCTGTGCCCAACACTGGATCGTGCGCCCGGGCTGGCACTCGGTGGCCGGTTCTGTCTGAAGCTCAGGCAGACGCCCAGATTGCCGCCCACACACGGCACCCCGTTGACAGTGGGCACCGGCCCACCGGAACGGTTCCCGGTCGGATCCAGGGCCGCCGGTTCAGCGGCGGCCGACGGCGCCAGCAACACGGCCAACGCGCAGACAGCGATGACGATCCTGCCCATTCCTGCAGCGTAACCCCGTTTGCTCAGCCGATCGGGGTCAACGGGCTCAGCACATCGCGCACGAACTGGGCGATGTTCACCGACGGATTGCCGTCGGGGAAGCTCACTGTGGCCAGCACATTGCCGCCGGCATCGGCGAAGTTCTGGTCGGCGCGGCCCTGATGCGTCGAGGAGGTCACCACGATGATGCCGGTGGCTCCCGCCTTCTTCGCCAGCGGAACCGAGAACTGGGCATTCTGCACGGTGCTGCCGGCTCGGTCCTCGACGATGATGCGGCTGGCCGGAAGGCCAAGCATGACAAGCAGATTGCGCATCTGCGCGGCCTCGGTCTGACCGTTCTTCGGGTTCCCGCCGGTGACGATGACCGGAGCCTGCGGAAACGCCTGCGCGATCGCGAGACCGGTGAGGGTGCGGTGATAGAGGATGGCGCGCATCGAGCCGTCGGGCTTCAGGCCGTAGCCGAGGATGACGATGGCGGGCTTGGTGAAGTCCTTCCCGGCCACCCGGGGCGCGGCCTGCGACGTCACCGGACTGGCGGTCAGCGCGAGGGCATACAGCAGCGCCACGACCAGAACCCGCAGGTAGCTGCGCATCTCACCCCTAACCGCTGCGACACTTGTGAATGTCGTTGCCAATGGGGTTGATGTTACCGATCTGGCGAATGTGGCTCGGATTTTCCTCAGACAACCGCCACCAAGCCCTCACCACCTCCTGTCCCCCGGCGTGCACGCTGGCTGGTTCAGCGGGGCCGCACACCTGCAGTTTCGCCTGAAAGTTGTGACCGGTAAGGGGCATTGACGCGGGCAAGGTGATCCAAACCGAAGACCCAGGAGGTGATGTGATGTCGATCGAGAAGCTGCTTGATTGGTGCGTCGAGGCGATAACTGCGGTGGGGTACGGATATCTGGCCGCACTGGCGACAACGATGGTCTTCGCGGTGGTGTGGCGGATCGCCACGACGCCGCGCCGCCAAGCGGTAACCGAACCGATCAGCCCCACCGAGCTGGCGTTCCTGCGATCGGACATCGCCCCCGTGGTGGCCTCGCTCGCCACCCTGCGCGCCAGTGGTCGGGTCACCGCCAACGGACGTGTGGACCGCACTGCGCTGTTCCCGGAGAACGACCGGTTCATCGGGCAGGTACTGGAACGGGTCGCCGCCGACCCGGAGCACACCGTGCCGGGCCTTTACGCCGCGTCCAGTGACGACCTTGCCGAGCTGGAAGAGCAACTGGCCCAGCGCGGCCTGGTGCGGACCAGCGCGGAGCGGACCCGCATGCGCTGGGGCACGGGGCCGTCGATCGTGGTAATGGGACTCGGCGTCGGCTACAGCGTGTACCTGGCGACCCACTTGACCGAACACCCCGTCTACACCGTGACACTCATGGCGATCGTGACCGCAACCGTCCTGTACGGGGTGGTGGTACTCCCACACCTGCTCGAGGTGAATCGCCTGACCCGCGCCGGCCGCCGGCTGCTCGCCGCCCAGCAGAAGGAACTGGCCTACCTGGAACCCGCGAAGCAGCCCGCCTTCGACACCTACGGCCCGACGGCGGTCGCGTTGTCGGTGGCGCTGTTCGGCACCGGCGCACTGTGGGCCATCGACTCCGACTACTCGACCTCGGTGCAGCTGGCCGGGAGCTCGTCCGGCGGCGCCGACGGCGGTGGCTGCGGCGCCTCCTGCGGGGGCGATGGTGGCGGCGGGTGCGGCGGCTGCGGAGGCTGTGGCGGGTGCGGGGGTTGCGGCGGATGAGCACCGCAGGCCGTGCCGTGCCCGCCCTCGGCGATGTGGGCATCGGCTGGCGGCGCGAGATCGCCGGCGTGATCGACGATCTGCGACCCGGGTTCTGCGAGGTGATCGCCGAGTCGATCCCGATCCGGTGCCGCCGGGCCCAACCCGAATCGGCACTGGCGGAGCTGGTCGCCCGCGGGGTCCCGGTGATACCCCACGGCGTCGCACTCTCACTGGGCGGCACAGAACCCGTGCAGCCCAAGCGGATACGCCGACTGGCAGCGTGCGCACGCGCCCTGCGCGCACCGGTGGTCAGCGAGCACATCGCCTTCGTCCGGGCCGGCGGGGTCGAGGCCGGACACCTGCTGCCCGTGCCGCGCACCCGGGAAGCGCTCGACGTGCTCACGGCCAACATCGGCCGCACCCGGCGCGAACTGCCGGTGCCGCTGGCCCTGGAGAACATCGCCTCCTTCGTGGAGTGGCCGGAGTCAGATCTCACCGAGTCGGAGTTCCTCACCGAGTTGGTGGAACGCACCGGGGTGCTCCTGGTTCTCGACGTGGCGAACGTCTACGCCAACGCGCGCAACCGTGGACGTGATCCGCTGCGGGAGTTGGCGCGGCTACCCGTGGAACAGGTGGCCTACAGCCACGTCGCGGGCGGTCGCGACGGTGAGGATTTCTACCACGACACCCACACCGCACCGACTCCTCCGGAGGTGCTGGATCTGGTCACCGCGTTGCGCGAACGGGTCGACACCCCGTTCATGCTGGAGCGCGACGGCCGGTTCCCACCTGCCGCAGAGCTTTTCGACGAGTTGGATGCGATCGCCGCTGCCGCGGGAGCCGCGCCGATCACGACCGGGGCGCGGGAGGTGTGGGTATGACGGACACGTTGGCCCGGCGTCAGGAGGCCCTCGTTCGGGCCTTGGTGGCAGGCGGACCGGTACCGCCGGGTTTCGACCCGGCGGCCGTGGCCGCCGCCGGCGAGGTGTGCCGTCACAAACGGGATGCGCACTCGGGGACGGCTACTCGGCGACGCCGGTGCTGGCCGGATTACCGGAGAGCGCTGACCAGCATGACACGATGGTGGGATGAGTGACTGGACGACGGACAGGCTTTTCGGCGCTTTGCGGGCAGCTGCAGCGGCTTCGATGGTGGGCGGTGCGTTCGTGTTGGGTGCCGGTGCCGCGCAGGCGGATCCGGCACCCTTCGAGCCGCCCAGGCTGGTCCCCACCGACGGCTCGACCGTCGGTGTGGCCCAACCGATCATCATCAACTTCCCCGGCCCTGTCGACGACGCCGGTGCCACCGAGAACTCGATTCACATCTCGTCGGTCCCGGAAGTTCCCGGCAAGTTCTACTGGATCACCCCGACGCAACTGCGTTGGCGTCCGCTGAGCTTCTGGCCCGCCCACACCTCGGTCACCGTCGACGCCGCAGGCACGGTATCCAACTTCAACACCGGGGACACGGTGGTGGCCACGGCCAACGACACCACCCACCAACTGACCGTCACCCGCAACGGGGCCGTGGAGAAGACCATCCCGATGTCGATGGGTATGGCTTCCGGCGGCCACCAGACTCCGAACGGCACCTTCTACGTTCAAGAGAAGATGCCCTCGGTGGTGATGGACTCGTCGACCTATGGTGTCCCGGTCAACTCGCCCAACGGATACAAGTTGACCGTCGATCTGGCCGTCCGGTTCGACGACAGCGGCGACTTCGTCCACAGCGCCCCGTGGTCGGTATCCGATCAGGGCAAGCGCAACGTCAGCCACGGCTGCATCAACATCAGCCCCGCCAACGCGAAGTGGTTCTTCGACACCGTCCGTCCCGGCGATCCCATCATCGTGCAGAACTCCACCGGCGGCGCCTACCCCCGGTACGACGGCTCCAACGATTGGCAGATCTAGGGCCCAAGGAGGCCAGGACTCACCGGTCGGCTGCCGGCACCAGCTGAGCGAGATACTCGTCGAAGGACGCGGCGACGAACGATTCGACGTCGGCGTCGTCGTACACCTCAGTGTCGATCACAACCACGGCCGGGTTGGTTCGGAGGCCGGCTGGGTCCGTCGGCGACCGTCGATAGTCGAGGCACAGATCCCAGTGCCCGTCCCCGTCGAAGGGAACGAGCCACTCCGCGCCGGCCGGCCTGGGTTCGAAGTCGTCATCGTCGTCGTGCCACCATGCGTTCTTCTGGAGGCAGGGGAACTTTGATCCGATACCGCGGATGATGTCGTGCGTGGTGTTGTACTCCTCGTCCTCAGGAAAGCCGACCTGGAGATAGCCGCCGTTCTGGGCACGAAGCAGGGCGACAAGCGATTCGGGCAGGCGCACACCCAGTCGCTGTTCGGTCGTGTCGAGCAGCTCATCGGTCAACGGCGCCTGCACATAGTCCTCGTAGGGCGGCACTTTCCAAACATGTGCTGGATTCACGGCGCCAGACTAGAGGCTCAGCTCGTGAAACTCCGGCGACCAAACCCGGAGTGGATCATCGGAGGCCTGCCCCGGATACGGAAAAACCCACCGTCGCCAGTGGGTTCTCTCAGTGGCCAGGGCCGGGATCGAACCGGCGACCTTCCGCTTTTCAGGCGGACGCTCGTACCAACTGAGCTACCTGGCCGGAAGGCACCGGCTCTCGCAAACCGAACTGCCTCGCCGTGATGGCGACCCTGACGGGACTCGAACCCGCGACCTCCGCCGTGACAGGGCGGCGCGCTAACCAACTGCGCCACAGGGCCTTACTTTCCAGCATGCTCCACGTTTCCGTGTTGCGTACCCCCAACGGGATTCGAACCCGTGCTACCGCCGTGAAAGGGCGGCGTCCTAGGCCACTAGACGATGGGGGCCTAATCCGAATCTCTCCGGGGTGTTCACAACGTGTCCGTTGGGAGCTTCGATAGCTTAGGGTACGGATGCCCAAATCTTCAAACCCGGTGGTCGCAACACCAATTTCAGCCATCTTGTACCCTGTCTTCTCGCGCCCCTATAGCTCAGTTGGTAGAGCTACGGACTTTTAATCCGCAGGTCGTAGGTTCGAGCCCTACTGGGGGCACCAGAACACCCGCCGCAAGGCGGGTCCGGTGCGGTTCACAGGTGATGCGTGGCTCAACCCACGAGCACCACCGGCCACTCCCGTTTATCGTTATGGCCGGGGGTCGGAAGTGACACCCAACGTGAAGAAGATCGCGAGATTCACCAGAAATCTCGCCATCATGTTCACGTTCGGGGTTGGCAGTTGGAATGAAGGAGTCACCGATGTTGTCCCGGCGCCCGCGCATTCGAGTCTTCGCCACGGCGATCGGCGCTGTCGCGCTCGCGGCGTCGTTCGGCGTCGCACCAGCCCACGCGGACGCTCAGGATGACCAGTTCTTCGCCATCGTCAACGAACTGAAAATTCCGACCACGTCCGCCGAGGAGGCCGGCCAGGTCGGCCGTGGCGTCTGCGACGCGCTCACGAAGGGCAAGATCGAGCCCGCCCGCACGGTGCGGGGAGTCATCAGCCAGCTCATGAACCAGGCGGGCATCGACAAGCACCAGGCCGCGAACCTGGTGCGGGGAGCGGTCAAGGTCTACTGCCCGCAGAACGCCGCGTTCGTCGGGCGCTGAGGCGCGCTAAACCTTTGGGCAGTAGTGCATCCCGTTGTCGCGGTGCCCGATCGGCGGCAGATTCCGCGCCGGGGTGTGCACCAGCGGAGCATCGGCAGGGATACGGCCGGTGACCCGGTCCCATGCAGTGCGGGCCCGCGGATGCATGCGGCG
The DNA here is from genome assembly GCA_036235365.1 of Mycolicibacterium sp. 050232. Classification (GTDB taxonomy): domain Bacteria; phylum Actinomycetota; class Actinomycetes; order Mycobacteriales; family Mycobacteriaceae; genus Mycobacterium. The sequence continues at coordinate 26,425 of JAZBEZ010000001.1, forward strand.
TCGCCGGGGTACGAGTTGGAAAATGTGGCCGATCACCTTGCCCAGCAAGCGGTGTCGCTTCTCGTCGCGGTCCGACCAGGTGTATCCCATCAGCTCCCGCACGGCCGGGTGGTAGAGGCCGACGGTGAACCAGACGAACAACGGGTACACCACGTGCTTGCGCTGCAGTGCCCACATCCAGTCGGGCATCTTCGACGCGAACGGCGGCTTCGGCAGCTCGCTCAGGTCCAACACCTCACGGGCCGCCTGGTTGTTCTCCAACACGTTGCGGCACATGTGTTCCCAGTAGACCTGGAAGTCCTCCCAGGTTTCCGGCACGGGCCGCATGCTCATGCCGTACATCGAGTACCACTGCTTGTGCTCCTCGAACAGCTGCCGCTTGTCAGCTTCGGAGATGCCGCCCGCGAGCCGGTCGGCCACGATGATCGTGCCGACGAAGAACGTCGAATGCGCCCAGTAGAAGACCTCGGGATTCAGCGCGTGGTAGCGGCGCCCCTGAGCGTCGGTCCCTTTGATGTTGACGTGGTAGTCACGCACCTCGGCGCCGGTCTGCGGCGCGCGGTCGCCGTCGAACACCACGCCACCGATGGGGTACAGCGAGCGCAACAGTCGGGGCCAGCGCTCCTGGAAGAAGATCGAGTGTTCGGTTACCGCCGCACCCAGCTGCGGATGCATGTTCTGCATCGACCCGGCCCACGGGCCCTGGAGCATGCCCCGCCAGTCGCCGAAGTACTTCCACGTCAGCGAATCCGGTCCGAGCGGGATCGGCGGCGCGTCGTATCCGCCCGGGGCAGCCGGACAACCCGCCGCCACGTCAGCGGATCCGCTGGTCACGGGGCATGTCTCAGAAGTATCTTGTGTCACAGGTGCGCTTTCTGCCGGCAAGACGGTGTCCTGTTTTCAAATGTGACTACACATGTTGTCATCGGAGCTTAGGAGTAGATGTGCCATCCGGTCAACGACGCGGCCGATGGTCGGGTGTTCCGCTCCAGGAACGCACGGCCCGTCGCCGCGACGAACTGATCGCCGCAGGCGTCAACTTGCTGGGCAAAGCCGACGGCCCGGCCCTGACAGTTCGCGCGGTGTGCCGGGCAGCCGAACTCACCGAGCGGTACTTCTACGAGAGCTTCAACGACCGCGACACCTTCGTCCGAGCCGTCTACGACGACGTCTGCGCCCGGGCCATGTCCGCCCTGACCACCGCCGTCACCCCCCGCGAAGCGGTCGAGCAATTCGTCGCGCTGATGGTCGACGACCCGACCCGGGGCCGGGTGCTGCTGCTGGCCCCGGAATCCGAACCGGTGTTGACCCGCTCTGGCGCGGAGTGGATGCCCGACTTCATCGGCCTGCTGCAGCGCAAACTCACCCGCATCGCCGACCCGGTGCGTCAAACCATGGTCGCCACCAGTCTGATCGGCGCCCTGACCGCGCTGTTCACCGCATACCTCGACGAGCGGCTGCCCGCCAGCCGCGAACAGTTCATCGACTACTGCGTCGACCTGCTGCTGGGGCGGATCGGCAGTTTCTGAACAGACCTACTCGTCGGGGGTGCTCGCCTCGGCGATCGGCTCCTGTTCGGCCGCGGCGGCCTCGTCTTCAGCCGCCTTGGCCTCCCGGCCCGCCGGGCTGCCGATCGACGCGCCCGGATGGGTCTCGGTGGCATGGTCGCCGTCGCAGTTGAGCGCCACCTGGGTCACGTCTTCCTTGTATTCGAAGTAGGTGTCCGACGTCTGCGGCACCAGCTGCCGAACCGTCCAGGCGTTGGTGACGATGCACTCGTCGCGCGGCAAACGGCTACCCACCGTCACGGCGATATGCGCGGTACCGCCGCCGTCCTCGATGGCAGTCACCGCGTCGCTGTATGTCTGCCCCACGACGTCCGGCGCCGCCTGGGCCGCCCCAGCGCCCACCACCGCGAACGCGAAACCCGCCGCGGACACGCCGATGACACTTCCGAACCCGATCGCGATCTTCATCTAAACCCGACCTTCCCCGTCCGGTGATCTCTCCCGGAGAGGTGGGGTGCCCAGGGGTTTTCGCCCGTGCGTTCAGCTGCCCCTCGTTCCGCGGCAAGGTGCTGCGGAAGACTCTTTGGGAGCTGACCTGAATTTTAGTCGGCAGCGGGGCTCATATCGAGTAATCAACCCGCTACTCGTCCGGCGTGCTGGCTTCGGCGAGTTCTTCCTGCTCGGCAGCGGCAGCCTCGTCGGCGGCCTTCTTCGCCTCGCGCCCGGCCGGGCTGGCCACCGAGGCGCCCGAGTGAGTCGAGGAGGCATACCCGCCGTCGCAGTTGAGGGAGAGCATCACCTCATCCTCGGCATGGGTGTACTCGTCGCCGGCGTCGCGCACGAACGCGGCGTCCCAAGCATGGGTCACCACGCACTCATCCTGGGCCAGCTTGCTGCCCACCGTGACCGCCACCTTGGCCGTGCCGCCATCGTCCTCTATCGCCGACGCGGCGTCTTCGTACGTCTCACCCACCACGTCAGGGGCGGCAGCCGCCACTGCCCCACCGAGCAGGCCAGATGCGATAACAGCGATCGCTACTCCGGCCCCGGAAACGACAAGTCTTTTCATCGGTGCACCACTCCTCACAGCAACCCGACTGCAGATTCAGCCGGAAAGTTACCGAGAGAAGGACGAAAACCGATGACGGAGAAGCGAATTGCGAGTTAACGCTATGCGTCACGCGACCGAACGCGTGAGCCTATTCGTCGGGCGTGCTGACCTCGGCGAGGGCTTCCTGCTGGGCCGCGGCGGCCTCGGCCTCGGCCTGCGCCTCCTCCTGGTCGGCGGCCGCCTTGGCGGAACGGCCCGCCGGGCTGGCGACCGAGGCACCCGGGTGGTTGGCGGTGGCATGGTCGCCGTCGCAGTTCAACGCGACCATCACCTCGCCGTCGGCATGACTGCCGTCGCGGACGAACGGGGCGTCCCACGCGTTGGTCACGATGCAATCGCCCTGGGACAGCTTGCTGCCCACCGTGACCGCAACCTTGGCGCTGGCACCGCTATCCTCGATCGCGCTCGAAGCATCCGAGTAGGTTTGGCCGACCACGTCAGGCGCGGCAGCCGCCACACCCGCGCCGAACAGCAGGGACACGGCCGCGCCGGCGGAAATTGCGGCTCCGGCACCAACGACGAACTTTTTCACGTGTGCCCAACCTCCGAGCGTGGGTATCCGACAGATGTTCGTGCGGATCCTACAGTCGGCGCGGGCACGCCGCAGGACTCATGAAATGCCCACGGGAGGTACCCGCGGGGCAACTTGATGTCACCGGTTTACACAGATATATTGACTGCAACCAACAGGTACAGATAACTGAGCGTCCCCGGGACGCGAGGAGGGTGAGGGCACATGTCGCAGGAATACACCGACCTGCAGCTCCTGCACGAACTCGAGCCTGTCGTTGAAACCAGCATCAACCGCCACATGCGGATGCGTAAGGACTGGAACCCGCACGACTTCATTCCGTGGTCGGACGGCAAGAACTACTACGCACTCGGCGGCCAGGATTGGCATCCCGAGCAGTCCAAGCTGTCCGAGGTCGCCAAGACCGCGATGATCCAGAACCTGCTCACCGAGGACAACCTGCCCTCCTACCACCGCGAGATCGCGATGAACATGGGCATGGACGGCGCCTGGGGCCAGTGGGTCAACCGCTGGACCGCCGAGGAGAACCGCCACGGCATCGCCCTGCGCGACTACCTCGTGGTCACCCGCGCGATCGACCCCGTCGAGCTGGAAGAGCTGCGCGTCGAGCAGGTCACCCGCGGCTTCTCCCCCGGCCAGAACCAGCAGGGCGACCTGTTCGCCGAGAGCCTGTTCGACTCGGTGATGTATGTGTCGTTCCAGGAGCTCGCGACCCGCGTCAGCCACCGCAACACCGGCAAGGCCTGCGACGACCCGATCGCCGATCAGCTGCTGCAGCGCGTCTCCGCCGACGAGAACCTGCACATGATCTTCTACCGGGATGTCTCGGCGGCCGGCCTCGACATCGCTCCCAACCAGGCCATGGCATCGCTGCACCGCGTGCTGGACAACTTCAAGATGCCCGGCTATACCGTGCCCGACTTCCGCCGCAAGGCCGTCGTCATCGCCGTCGGTGGTGTCTACGACCCGCGTATCCACCTCGACGACGTGGTGATGCCCATCCTGCGCAAGTGGCGCATCTTCGAGCGTGAGGATTTCACCGGCGAGGGCGCACGTCTGCGCGACGACATCGGCCGCATCGTCGAAGAGCTCGAGGACGCCTGCGACAAGTTCGAGGTCGCCAAGGAGCGTCGCCTGGAGCGCGAGCGCAAGGTGGCCGAGAAGAAGGCCATGAAGAACCTTTTGGTGTCGTCCTCGTCTTCATGACCCTGACCGCCACGCCTCCTGCAGCTGCAGCGTCGGCCCGATCCCAACTGCGGATCGGGCCGTTCGCATTGCCCAGCCCCGTCGTCCTGGCCCCCATGGCCGGGGTGACCAATGTGGCATTCCGCACACTGTGCCGCGAACTCGAGATCGCCCGCGCAGGCACCGTCAGCGGCCTCTATGTGTGCGAGATGGTCACCGCCCGGGCGCTGGTGGAGCGCCACCCGGTCACGATGCACATGACCACCTTCGGCCCCGACGAATCGCCGCGGTCGCTGCAGCTCTACACCGTGGATCCGGACACCACGTACCTGGCGGCCAAGATGATCGCCGACGAGGGCATGGCCGACCACATCGACATGAACTTCGGCTGCCCGGTGCCCAAGGTCACCAAGCGCGGCGGCGGGTCGGCACTGCCCTACAAGCGGCGCCTGTTCGGGCAGATCGTGGCGGCCGCGGTCCGCGGCGTCGAGGGCACCGACATTCCGGTGACGGTGAAGTTCCGGATCGGCATCGACGACGCGCATCACACGCATCTGGACGCCGGGCGGATCGCCGCGGAGGAAGGTGCGGCAGCCGTGGCGCTGCACGCTCGCACTGCGGCCCAACGCTATTCGGGCACAGCCGACTGGGACCAGATCGCTGCGCTCAAAGCCCATGTCACCAGCATTCCGGTGCTCGGCAACGGTGACATCTTCGAAGCCGACGACGCGCTGGCGATGATGGCCGCGACCGGCTGCGACGGCGTGGTCGTCGGCCGCGGTTGTCTGGGCCGGCCGTGGCTGTTCGCCGAACTCTCGGCAGCCTTCAACGGACGCCCCGCCGCCACCCCGCCGACGCTGGGCGAGGTGGCCGACATCGTGCGTCGCCACGGCGAGCTGCTCAGCGAGCACTTCGGCGAGGACAAGGGCATGCGCGATATCCGCAAGCACGTGGCCTGGTACATGCATGGATTCCCGGCCGGCGCTGACCTGCGGCGCGGGCTGGCCCTGGTCAAGACCCGGGCCGAACTCGACGCGCTGCTCGACCAACTGGATGCCGACGCCCCTTTCCCGCCCGCTGCCACCGGTCCGCGCGGCCGGCAGGGGTCGGCCGCCTCGGTGTCACTGCCCGAGGGGTGGCTCGACGATCCCGACGACTGCGCGGTCCCGGCCGGGGCCGATGTGATGCATTCCGGAGGCTGACCTGCACTCGCACCGAGATGACATCGAGACGGCACTGTCACCGGGTTGGGTCTAGCTCAGCCTCAGGATGCGTCAGTACGATGAAAACCCTGCCGCGGCTGGCTCAACTAGCCAGTCCGGCACTGTGCTGCTAGAAGAGATGAGGAGAAAAACCTCAGCAGCACCCAGATCACACCGCGGGAACGATGCGCACCGACGCGCACGCGCGAGTTCGAAGAGTCGGAGGCCGGTAAGGACATGAGTGACGGTGATAACGCCACTCCCGGCCGTCGGCACCGCTCGCCGGAGGATTCGTCGGACAACCAATGGATTACCCGATCCCGGCAGCCTTTGCCAGGCGCCGCGCCGTGGGAGCGCCAAGATGCGCCGCTACCCGATGATTCACCGCTCGACGAGCCGACGGGCAACCACGCCGACGGGGTAACTGTCGCCGATCTCATCGCCAAAATCGCCGGCACCGGGTTCGCGCCGACACGCCACCGGCTGGAGCCCGACGACCTGGAAGACGATTCAGAAGACGTCGAACCGGAGCTCGAACCGGAGCCAGATCTAGAGCCAGAGCCAGAGCCCGCGTACGTCTTCGAGGCAGAGCCGGAACCGGAATTCGTCCACGAGGCCGAGCCAGAGCCGTACCTGGAGGAACCAGAGGCCGAGCCGGTATACACCCGCCCGCACGTGCCCGATCCGACGGACGTCATCGAAGCGGTGCGGATCGATCCGGAAGACGTCCACCCCCAGGATTTCGACGAAGCCGTGGACTACCCGGAGCACTTCGACGGCGGTTTCGACGAGCCCTTCCACGACTCGTTCGGCGACACGTTCGGCGACGCACCGATCGACGACCCGTTCGAGGAGCCGGTCGACGCGCCGTTCGACGACTCGCCGGCGCACGGCCAGATCGAGACCGAGAACACCGACACCGATGTGCTCCCGGCCCTGCCGGCGGTCCAGGACTACGACGCTCCCCAGGAACGACCGGTATGGCGCGTCCGCCCGACACCACCGGACGAGCACGACCCGGACGAGACCACGGTGCTGGAGGCGGTCCGGCCACCGCTCAACCGCCGGGTCATGCTGGCCGGCCGCGCCGCCGCCGCGATCCTCGCCGTCCTCACCCTGGTGCTCACCGGCGGCGCGTGGCAGTGGCAGTCCTCGAAGAACAACAGCCTCAACAAGGTCGCCGCGCTGGATCTCAACTCGCGCGACATCGTCGACCCCAACTCCCAGTTCGGCGACGAGAACTTCCTGATCATCGGTACCGACAGCCGGTTCGGCGAGAACAGCGGCATGGGTGCCGGCGGCACCGAGGACGCGGGTGGTGCCCGATCCGACACGATCATGCTGGTGAACATCCCGGCCAACCGGGAACGCGTCGTCGCCGTGTCGTTCCCGCGTGACCTGTCGATCACGCCGATGCAGTGCGAGCCGTGGAACGCCGAGACGGCGACCTACGGCCCGCTGTACGACGAGGAGACCGAAACCTACGGCCCGGACGAGGTCTACACCGAGACCAAGCTGAACTCCGCCTTCGCCTTCGGTGGCCCGAAATGCCTGGTGAAGGTGATCCAGAAGCTATCCGGGTTGTCCATCAACCGGTTCATGGCCGTCGATTTCTCCGGTTTCTCGAAGATGGTCGATGCGCTCGGCGGGGTCGAGGTCTGCAGCACCACCGCGCTCGAGGACTACGAGCTGGGCACGGTCCTACCCACTGCCGGCCGTCAGATGATCGACGGCCACACCGCCCTGAACTACGTGCGGGCCCGCCAGGTGACCACCGAATACAACGGGGACTACGGGCGGATCAAACGCCAGCAGCTGTTCTTGTCCTCGCTGCTGCGTGCCCTGATCTCCCGGGACACGTTCTTCTCGCTCAACAAGCTGAACAACGTGGTCAACATGTTCATCAGCGACAGCTTCGTGGACAACATCAGGACCAAGGACCTGGTTGACCTCGGGCAGTCGGTGCAGGGGGTGAATGCGGGCCGGATCACCTTCGTCACGGTGCCGACGGTGGGCTACGCCGACGAATACGGCAACGAGGTCCCGCGTACCGACGACATGCGCGCCCTGTTCGACGCGATCATCAACGACGACCCGCTGCCCGGTGAGAAGAATCCGGACAACACCCCGGTGCCCGGCACACCGGAATCCGCCACGTCGTCGGTCCAGGCCGCCGCCCCGTCGGAGACCCCTCAGTCGACCGCGCCGGCACCCGCACCGGCCTCGTCCGACAGTGGCGAGATGGTCAACGCCGTCACCACCGAACCGCAGCAGGTCACGGTGCAGGTGTCGAACTCGACCGGCCAGAGCGGCCTGGCCTCGACCGCGGCCACTGAACTGCAGGAACACGGCTTCAACGTCAACACCCCTGATGACTATCCGAGCACGCTCCCGGCGACCACGGTGTTCTTCTCCCCCGGCAACGAGGAGGCGGCCGCGACGGTGGCCAGCTCCTTCACCAACCCCACGATCGAGCGGGTGACGGGAATGGGCGACGTGGTGCAGGTGGTGCTGGGCTCCGATTTCAACACCGTGAACGCCCCGACCCCGAGCGGGTCAGAGGTCCAGGTACACGTGTTGAAGGGCACCGGCGCAAGCCCGACGCACCTTCCCGAAGATCTGAACGTCACCAACGCGGCCGACACCACCTGCGAATAGGCCCGGGAATGCCCTGGCAGACGGCATTCACCGTTCGTTCATCGTTGCATCGTGACTACAGGCCCGCTGACCGCATAATCTTGCTGCATGCGTACCCAGTACCACGAGCAATTGCATTCACTGACGGACCAACTCGGCGCGATGTGCGAGTTGGCGGGTACCGCAATGGAGCTGGCCACCCAGGCGCTCCTGCAAGCTGATCTCGCGCTCGCCGAGCAGGTCATCAGCGACCACGAGAAGATGACCACGCTCAGCGCCCAGGCTGAGGAGTCCGCGTTCGTGTTGCTCGCGTTGCAGGCTCCGGTTGCCGGCGATCTGCGGTCGGTGGTGGGCTCCATTCAGATCGTCGCCGATGTCGACCGGATGGGCGCCCTCGCGCTGCATGTGGCCAAGATCGCCCGCCGCCGCCATCCCCAGCATGTGCTGCCGGAGGAAGTGAACGGCTACTTCGCCGAAATGGGCCGGGTAGCAGTCGAACTGGGGCACGCCGCGCGCGAGGTGCTGCTGACCCAGGATCCGGAGAAGGCCGCCCGGATCCAGGAGGAAGACGATGCGATGGATGACCTGCATCGCCACCTGTTCTCGGTACTGATGGACCGGGAATGGAAGCACGGCGTGACTGCTGCCGTCGACGTGACGTTGCTGAGCCGCTTCTACGAGCGCTTCGCCGACCATGCCGTCGAGGTGGCGCGGCGCGTCATCTTCCAGGTCACCGGCTCCTACCCGGCGGACGGGGATTCGGTTTCCTCCAAGCAGTGACTCAGGGCCGGTCGGCGGGCGGCACCAGCCGGACCCCGTCCTTGTGTGCCCCGGCCAGGTCCCCGAGCACTTTGACCAGTACCTGCAGGTCCGCGCCGCTGTAGCGCAACAGGAAGTCGCGGGTTCCGCGGTCCATCTCCTCGTGCAGTTTCCGGTGCACACCGGCGACCAGTTCTCCGTCGGCGGTCAGGCCGAGCTCGATCTCCTTGCGGTTGCCGGGTACCGGCGTGCGGGCCACCAGGCCCGCCTCGACCAGCCGCTGCACGTGCTTGGACACCGTGCCCTTGAGCCGGCCGGAGCGCGCGGCCAGTCCGACCACGCTGACCGGGCCTTCGGCGATCTCTGCCAGCAGGTGCATCGCTGACGTCGGCAGCGTCCGCACCAGCGGCCGCAACCGCTGGGGGCATCCGGCGGCCATGAAGTCGCGTTCCGCGTCGCCCTCCCCGTCATTCCCGAGCCGGTCACCCACCGTGGACATCAACCCGGTGATGGCATCGATCAGCTCAAGTTTGGTTTTCACGGAAACCATCTTGCCACCCGCCCCTTCGGCCCGTAGATTGTTTCCATAGAAACCATATCAACGGAAACCAAAGGAGTCGCCGATGAAAGCCGCCCTGGTCACCGAATGGGGCCGCAACCCCGTCTACACCGACGTGCCCGAGCCCGAGGCGCGCGACGGCGCCGAGGTGGCCGTCGTCGAAGCCGCGGCCCTGACCAACCTCACCCGGGCGCTGGTATCGGGGAAGCACTACGCCAGCAAAGAGATTGCGCTGCCTGCCATTCCCGGAGTCGACGGTGTCGGTCGGCTCACCGACGGCCGCCGTATCTACACCGGAGCGCTCGGATACACAGGCATGATGGCCCAGCGCGCTCTCGTCGACCCTCGCGGCGGCGTCGAGATCCCCGAGGATGTGGACTCGGTGACCGCGGCCGCCCTCCCCAATCCGGGGATCTCGGCCTGGACCGCCCTGTCGCACGCCGCAGCGGTCAAACCCGGCGATCACGTGCTGGTGCTGGGCGCCACCGGCGTAACCGGTTCGATGGCAGTGCAATTGGCCACTGCCGTGTTCGGCGCCGAGAAAGTGGTGGCAGCCGGCCGCAACACCGAGCGACTGGCGTGGCTGCGCTCGGCCGGGGCCCACGCCACCATCGCCCTCGGCGAGGGCGACCTCGACGCGCAGGTCGCCGAAATGCACGCCCGACGTCCGTTCGACGCGGTACTCGATTACCTGTGGGGCGAGCCCGCCGCCGAGGTGCTCACCGCGTTGGCGGCCAGCCATCCGGCCGCGCACTACCACCCGACCCGGTTCGTGCAGATCGGGTCGATGACGGGGCCGACGCTGCCCCTGGATGCCGGAGTGTTGCGCGGCACCGGGATCACCCTGTGTGGGGTCGGCATCGGCAGCGTCCCACCCGAGGTGCTCGGCCAGGCCCGCACCGAGGCACTGCCGAAGCTTTTTCAGATGGTCGCCGACGGACAGCTCGAATTACGCACCCAACCAAGGGTATTGGCCGACGTCACCGAGGTCTGGGCCGGCGGCGAACCCTCGGGAACCCGCGTCGTGCTCACCCCTTGAGCGCGAGCAGGGAAAGTGCGGGAGAAAGCTCAGCCGAAGCGGCCCGAGATGTAGTCCTCGGTCGCCTTCTGGGTGGGGTTGGAGAAGATCTTCTCAGTGTCGTCGATCTCGATCAGCCTGCCGGGCTTGCCGGTGGCCTCGAGATTGAAGAACGCGGTCTGATCGCTCACCCGAGCGGCCTGCTGCATGTTGTGGGTGACGATGACGATCGTGAAATCCTGCTTGAGCGTGGAGATCAGATCTTCGATGGCCAGCGTCGAGATCGGGTCGAGCGCCGAGCAGGGCTCATCCATCAGCAGCACATCGGGCTGCACCGCGATGGCGCGGGCGATGCACAACCGCTGCTGCTGCCCACCCGACAGACCACCGCCGGGCTTGTCCAGACGATCCTTGACCTCGTTCCACAGGTTGGCACCGCGCAGCGAGCGCTCGGCCACCTCGTCGAGGGTCTTCTTGTTGCGCACGCCCTGCAGCTTCAGACCCGCCACCACGTTGTCGCGAATCGACATGGTGGGGAACGGGTTCGGACGCTGGAACACCATGCCGATGGTCTTGCGCACGCCCACCGGGTCCACCCCGGCGCCGTAGATGTCCTCACCGTCGAGCAGCACCGATCCCTCGACGCGGGCACCGGGGATCACCTCGTGCATGCGGTTCAGCGTGCGCAGCACAGTCGACTTACCGCAGCCCGACGGGCCGATGAAGGCCATCACACTGCGAGGCTGCACCGACAGCGAAACCTCGGAGACGGCGTGAAACGAGCCGTAGTAGATGTTGACGTCCTTGAGATCCAGCCGCTTGGCCATGGATAGCTCCTACACCTTCTTGGGGGAAAAGAATTTGGCGACCGCGCGCGCTCCGACGTTGAGCAGGGCGACCAGCAGGATCAGCGTCAGGGCCGCGCCCCAGAGCCGGTCGGTGGGTACCGGATTGGCGCCTGCTCCCGCCGAGATCTGGTCGTACATCATCCCCGGCAGGGATCCCATGAAGCCGCCGAACATATCGAAGTTCATCGCCTGCGCATAGCCGACCAGGATCAGCAGCGGTGCGGTCTCACCCATCACGCGGGCCAGCGCCAGCATGACGCCGGTGACGATGCCCGACAACGCCGTCGGGATCACGATGCGGACGATCGTCTTCCATTTCGGTACGCCCAGCGCATAACTCGCTTCCCGCAGGTCCATCGGCACGATGCGCAGCATCTCCTCGGTGGCCCGCACGATCACCGGGATCATCAACAGCACCAACGACAGTGACACCGCGAAGCCGGACCGGCCGAACCCGAGCGTGGCCACCCACAACGCGTAGATGAACAGCGCGGCGACGATCGAGGGCACGCCGGTGAGGATGTCCACCATGAACGTGGTGATCTTGCCCAGGCGGGTCCCGCCGCCGTACTCGACCAGGTACACACCCACCATCACGCCGATCGGAATGGAGATCAGCGAGCACACGAGGCCCTGCAGCAGGGTGCCGACGATCGCGTGGTAGGCGCCACCGCCTGCGGTGAACGTCGTCATCCCGGCCTGAGAGTTGGTGAACCACGTGGGCGAGCTCAATGCGGCCCACCCGCGGACGATCACCGAGTACAGCACCCAGGCCAGCGGGATCAGGGCGACCAGCAATGACAGGGTCACCAGGACCGTGGCGAAGTGGTTGGTCAGCTTGCGGCGCAGGCTCACACCCTGGAACGCGGGCGCCTTGACCGGCCGCTCAAGAGTCGAGGTCATCTGTGCTGTCTCCTCTTCGCGCAAGCGCTCATCAGCGGCCCTTTCCTGACACCGCGGCACGGGCCAGCGAGTTCACCACGAAGGTGAGGATGAACAGCACCAGGCCGGCGGCAATGTAGGCGCCGGCCTTGTACTGGTCGTTGAATTCGCTTGCGGTGGCGGCGATCTTGCTGGCGAAGGTGTAGCCGCCGTCGAACAGCGTCCAGCTGAACGCGGTCTGGGTGCCGCGCAGGATGATCAGCAGTGCGATGGTCTCACCGAGTGCGCGCCCCAGCCCGAGCATGGCGCCGCTGATGTATCCGGACAGTCCGAAGGGCAGCACCGTCGTGCGCACCACTTCCCAGCGGGTGGCGCCGAGCGCGAGTGCGGCCTCGATCTGGCCGCGCGGAGTCTGGGTGAACACCTCGCGGGTCACCGCGGTGATGATCGGCAGGATCATCACGGCCAACACGATGCCTGCGGTGAAGATTGTGCCGCCACCGGCCACCGACGCGTTGCCCGTCTTGAACAGGAACAACCAGTCCAAGTGCGTATTGAGCCACACCGCAAAGGGTTTGATCGCCGGTGCCAGCACGTACAGGCCCCAGACGCCGTAGACGATCGACGGCACGGCGGCCAGCAGGTCCACCAGATAGGCCAGCGGACCGGCCAATCGCCGCGATGAGTACTGGGTGAGGTAGATCGCGATACCCAGCGCGACCGGCATCGCCAATATGAGCGCGAACACCGAGACGAACACGGTCACCTGCAGCAGCTCGAAGATGCCGAAGTGCATCGCCGAGGTGTCGGTGGTGATCCAGTTGCCGCCGTAGAGGAAGAAGTTCTCCTCGTTGCGGGTGAGCGCGGGTACCGCGCGCCAGAGCAGGAACACCCCGATCGCCGCGATGAGCGCGACGATCAGGATGCCCGAACCCTCTGCTAGGCCACGGAAAATTCGGTCGCCGAGGCGAACCTTGGCTCCCTTGGACGGATCGGTGGAGATGGGTGCCGCTTCGGGATGAGGGGATGCAAGCGTCTCCCCAGACCCCGAATCAGCTGGATTCGGCGTTGTCACTGTTGTCCCGTCAGGGCCCCTGTTGGTCATATGGTCGGAAAACCCATCCTCACCCAGATCTGTCCTCGAATGCCAGCCGGGCTACTAGGCGATGGCCTCGACCGAGGTCAGCAGTCGCTGCTTGAACTCGTCCGGCAGCGCGATGTATCCGGCCTGCGACAGGCTGGCCTGGCCCTCGTTGGCGGCCACGGTGAGGAAGGACTTGACGGCCGCCGCGGTGTCGGCGTCGTAGCCCTTCGAGCAAACGATCTCGTAGGTGGCCAGCACCAGCGGGTAGACGCCGGCTTCCTTCGAGGCGTACAGCGCGTTCAGGTCGATGATCAGGTCCTTGCCCTCACCTTCGAACTTGGCGGCGCCGACGGCCTTGGTGGTGGACTCGTCGTCCAGCGGGACGGCACCGGCTCCGCTGTCGATCTGGGCGTAGGGCAGGCCGGCCGCGGCCGCCGGGCTCTTCTCGACGTAGCCGATCGAGCCCGGGGTGGCCTGCACCGCCTGCACGACACCGGAGGACTTCTGCGCGCCCTCTCCGGCGCCGCCCTGGAACTCCTTGCCCGCACCCTTGGTCCAGGTCTGCGGTGCGGCTGCCGCCAGGTACCTCTGGAAGTTGTCGGTGGTACCCGAGGAATCCGACCGGTAGATCGGCTTGATGTCCAGGTCGGGCAGGGTGGCGCCGGCGTTGAGCGCGGCGATCGCCGGGTCGTTCCACTTCTTGATCTGCCCCTGGAAGATCTTGGCGAGCGCATCGGGGCTCACCACGAGCTGGTCGACGCCCTCGACGTTGTAGGCCAGGGCGACGGGGCCGAACACCAGCGGCAGGTTCCAGGCTTCGTTGCCGCCGCAGCGGTCGGCAGCCTTGGCGACCTGATCGTCCTTGAGCGCCGAGTCGGAGCCGGCGAAGTCGACCTGCTTGGCGATGAACTGGTCCACGCCCGCGCCGGAACCGGTCGGGTTGTAGGACAGGTTCTTGCCGGAGCAGACCTGGCCCCAGACCTTGTTGAACTCGGCAATGGCGTTCTGCTGGGCCGTCGAGCCCTCGGCCGTCAGCGAAGACTTGCCGGTGCACTCAGCGGACGAAGACGAGTTGGTGCCCGAGGCCGCCGAGCTCGTGCTGCCGGCGTTGTTGTCGCTGCCACACGCGGTCAGCGTGAGCGCCGCGATCGCCGTCGCGGAAAGCGCGACACCGAACGGCTTGCCAATGCTGAAGAACTTCACTTGTCCCACTTTCCGTTGACGGCTTCAGACTCTCCGGCAACGTATTAGTCCCCGGTGGACGGCTTGCGGACAGCAGGTGAATCGGCAGTGAATAGGTTCAGCGTGTTCACAGCTAAACGGGTTAACCGGCGGCGTACGCCACGTCGACGCCGAACACCTCGAAACCCAAGTTTCGGTAGGTCGCCACGGCGGACGAGTTATCTGCCTCGACGTAAAGTAGCACCGTCGGCAGGGACCGCTTCGCGAGATGGTGCAGGCCCAGCAGCGTGAGCACCGAACCCAGCCCTCGCCCCTGTGCGGCGGGGTCGACGCCGACGATGTAGACCTCGCCCAGGCCTGCGTCGTCGCCGACACCGGCATGGACCTTGGTCCAGTGGAAACCCAGCAGGGCCCCGGTGTGCTCGTCGAATGCCTCGAAAAGCCCCTCGGGATCGAACCACGGCTCGCTGCGCCGCTCTTCGATGTCCTGTTCGGTCCAGCCACCCTGTTCCGGGTGCCAGGAGAACGCGGCGTTGTTGACGCGCAGGATCTCGGCATCATCTCCGGGGCCGGCGTAGGTGCCGATCCGCACGCCCTCGGCCGTGCGCAGCGGCGGCAGATCGGTCAGCGGGCGGCGCATCTGCAGCAGCTCGCGAACCGACTTGAGATCCAGCGAGGCCGCCAGCGCACGGGCCGCTTCGAGGTCGCCGTGTGCCCAGATCCGGGTGTCCGATGCCCCCTCGGCGAGCCCGGCACGAGCCAGGGCCGCACCGACTCCGCGGCGTCTGGCCTCCGGATGGACCACCAACTCGGCCATCGCCGGGTCGTCGTCGCCGGCCGGAGCGAGATTCAGGTACCCGACGAGGTTGGCACCGTCGGAGGCCAACAGGTGGCGGGTGCGGTCGTGGCCGAGCTCGCGCAGCACCTGATCGCCCACCGGAGCGACGCCGTCGGCCGCGGCGGCTGCGCCGATGAGGGCACGGATTTCGGCCTGCTCGGCTTCGGAAAGGCCGGTCCGCCAGTCGAGTTCGGTCACTGGCTGGGCAACCGCCCCGCCAACGGCTCGTCGACGTCGTCGGTGGCCGGGTCGAAGTCGTCGTCAGCGTGGTCGTCGGGCGCGGCGTCGCCGGCAGCGCCGGACTCGCCCGCCGGCGGGCGGCCACGGGACGGGCGCACGGCCTTGTATCCGACGTTGCGGACGGTGCCGATCAACGATTCGTACTCGGGGCCGAGCTTGGCGCGCAGACGACGGACGTGCACATCCACGGTGCGGGTGCCGCCGAAGAAGTCGTAGCCCCACACCTCCTGCAACAGCTGCGCCCGGGTGAAGACCCGCCCGGCGTGCTGGGCCAGGTATTTGAGCAGCTCGAATTCCTTGTAGGTGAGGTCGAGCGGACGGCCACGCAGGCGTGCGGTGTAGGTGCCTTCGTCGATCGCGAGCTCACCGAGGGTGATCTTGCCGACGTTCTCCTGGTTGGCGCCGCCGCCGCGCCGGCCCACCAGGAGCCTCAGCCGGGCGTCGATCTCGGCCGGTCCGGTGCCGGGCAGCAGGATCTCGTCCAGGCCCCACTCGTGGTTGACCGCCACCAGCCCGCCCTCGTTGATCACCGCAACGACCGGGACGGACGTCCCCGTCGTTCCCAGCAGACGGCACAGGCCGCGAGCGGCCGCGAGATCGGTCCTGGCGTCGACGATCGCCACATCGGCACTGCCCGCTTCCAGCAGCGACGACACCTCTGTCGGTGCTGTGCGCACAGTGTGGGCCAGCAGGGTCAGAGAGGGCAGGACCGCCTCGGGGTGCGGGTCGACGGTCAGTAGCAGTAGATCCAACAGGTCCTCCGGCGCGCCGGCAATCACTCCCACGATCGCCCGGACCCCGATGTCCACACGGTCGGATTCATGACTGACATGTAGCCGTTACCGGCCTTTAGTGATCTAACGATAACGCCTCACCTGCTGATTAGCCGCGCCGAGCGCTTCGATCCGGCGGCGGTGGGCGACAATGTGCCGGTGCGCAAACTGCTGATCGGGCTCGCCGCTACCCTGACCGCGCTCGTCGTCGGGGTTGTCGGCACCGATTTCGGTTCGGCGATCTACGCCGAGTACCGCCTCGCCCGCACCATCCGCACCGCGGCCGGGCTGAACTGGGACCCCTGGGTGGCCATCCTGGGCTTTCCGTTCCTGACCCAGGTCCGCAACGATCGCTACCGGGAGATCGAGATCCGGGCCGCGGGCGTCGACCATCCGGTGGTGGGCAAGGCCTCGCTGGAGGCCACCCTGCATGGCATCGACATCACCGACTCGTCGTGGCTGATACCGCCGGACGCAAAACTGCCGGTGAAGAAGGCCGAGAGCCGCATCATCATCGACTCCACCCACATCGGCAGGTTCATGGGCATCGATGACCTGCTGGTCGAGGCCCCCTCGCGGGAAACCAACGACGCCACCGGGGGGACCACGGAGTCCGGCATCTCCGGCAGTCAGGGGCTGGTGTTCACCGGAACGCCCAAGCAGTCGGGGCTGGACAAGCGGGTCAGCGTCGCGGTCGACCTGTCCTTCGCCGACGGCGACGACACCACCCTGGTGCTGACCGCGACCGGGATCCTGACCGGCCCGGGTACCGCCGACGAGCCCGTGCCCGAGGACAAGACCGCGGCGGTCCTGTCCGAGTTCAGTCACAAGGTCACCGGTCAGAAGCTGCCGTTCGGGATCGCCCCGACCACTGCGGGCGCCCGGGGCTCCGACGTGATCATCGAGGGCATCGCCGATGGCGTGACGATCGACCTGGCGGGGTTCAGACAATCGTGAGCTCTTCGATGGTGCTGGTGATCGTGGTGCTGATCGCCGCGCTCGGGGTGGCCTACGTGATCGGCCGCCTGATCACGCTGCGCGCGGGCATGATCAGGGCGGGCGAAGTGGCCGCCAACGTCGACACCGGTGATCTCGGGCTGTCGACCACGGGCCCGACCGTGCTGCATTTCTCGGCTGAATGGTGTGGCCCGTGCGCCGGGGTACGACGAGTCGTCGACCAGGTCTGCGCCGAGTTACCCGAAGTTGCTCACGTGGAAATCGACATGGACGCCAATCCCGAAGCCGCCAGGCGGCTTTCGGTCCTGTCGCTGCCCACCACCATCATCTTCGACCGCGACGGGCGGCCCCGGTACCGCACCAGCGGGGTCCCCAAGGCCGCTGACCTGCGCTCGGCGCTGGAACCACTGTTGGCCTGACCCCGCGGTTATTGGGTAAGCTGTCGCTCGTGTCAGCCCGCCTTGAGCTCGTGCTCACCAAGCGCCGCGCAGTCGATCTGTGCCGCGTCGCGGGTTGCTGCTGTTGTTGTTGCTGTTGAGGGCAGCCGCGCGCTCTTGCGCGCCCGCTCAGGCCATGCGCCTGAGCCTGCACACCATCAGACCTTCTACAACAACGGGAGTTCGTTCTCATGTCATCGACATCGACCCAGCCCATCGCTGACGGCCGGCCCGCCCAGGTCGACGTGCGGGGTCCGCGGTTCGCAGCCTGGGTCACCGCCGCGGTGCTGATCGTCACCCTGCTGGTCGCGGGGGTCAGTGAGCTCGCGGCCGCCGTGCTGCTGGGCGCCCAGGCCGTGGTGTTCGCCATCGGTGCGGTCGGCGGTCCGCGCCGGCACCCGTACGGCCGGCTGTTCGCCACTTTCGTCGTGCCGCGCCTGGCACCGGTCACCGAGCGGGAGCCGGTGCCGCCGCTGAAGTTCGCCCAGTTGGTCGGCTTCGGGTTCGCAGTCGTGGGTACCGCGGGGTTCGCTTTCGGCATCACCGCACTCGGCCTGACTGCCACCGCTTTTGCGTTGGTGGCAGCCTTTCTCAACGCCGCCTTCGGCATCTGCCTTGGCTGCCAGATCTACCCGCTGGTGGCGCGGCTCCGTCACGCCCCCAGTCCTGCATGACGCCCAACTGACAACTCAAATCTGAAGCAATCGAAAGGAATTCGTACATGGCACGTTCCGACGTCCTGGTCTCGACCGAATGGGCCGGGAACAACCTCGATACCCCTGGCGTGGTGTTCGTCGAGGTCGACGAGAACACCAGCGCCTACGACGACGAGGGCCACATCCCCGGCGCCGTCAAACTGGACTGGAAAGACGATCTGCAGGACGCCGTCAAGCGTGACTTCGTCGACCAGCAGCAGTTCTCGAAGCTGTTGTCCGACAAGGGCATCAGCAACGACGACACCGTGATCCTGTACGGCGGCAACAACAACTGGTTCGCGGCCTACGCCTACTGGTACTTCAAGCTGTACGGCCACGCCGACGTCAAGCTGCTCGACGGCGGTCGCAAGCGCTGGGAGCTCGACGCACGTCCGCTGGTCAAGGACGCCGTCAACCGCGCCGCGACCTCGTACACCGCGCAGCCCGTCGACAACAACATCCGGGCCTACCGCGACGAGGTCATCGCCGCGATCGGTACGAAGAACCTGGTCGACGTGCGTTCGCCGGACGAGTTCTCCGGCAAGATCCTGGCTCCTGCGCACCTGCCGCAGGAGCAGAGCCAGCGGCCCGGGCATATCCCCGGCGCCATCAACGTTCCGTGGAGCAAGGCAGCCAACGAGGACGGCACCTTCAAGTCCGACGAGGATCTGGCCAAGCTGTACGCCGCGGCCGGCCTCGACGGCGAGAAGGAGACCATCGCCTACTGCCGGATCGGTGAGCGTTCCTCGCACACCTGGTTCGTGCTGCAGGAGCTGCTGGGACACCAGAACGTCAAGAACTACGACGGCAGTTGGACGGAATACGGCTCCCTGGTGGGCGCCCCGATCGAGTTGGGAAGTTGATATGTGCTCTGCACCGAAGCAAGGACTGACGTTGCCCGCCGGCGTCGACCTGGAGAAGGAAACGGTCATCACCGGTCGTGTGGTGGACGGCTCCGGGCAGGCTGTCGGCGGCGCCTTCGTGCGCCTGCTGGACTCCAGCGACGAGTTCACCGCCGAGGTCGTGGCGTCGGCAACCGGTGATTTCCGGTTCTTCGCCGCCCCGGGCACCTGGACGCTGCGCGCCCTGTCCCCCGCGGGCAACGGCGACGCCAGCGTGGCCCCGACCGGTGCGGGCATCCACGAGGTCGACGTCAAGGTCGCTTGATCCCGCTCGAACGTGGGCTTTGTGTACGAGGATTTGCACGTATCTCGCACACAAGCCCACGTTCGGCGTGTATAGGGGCGTCCCGACCCGGGGCGCCCACACCTTCGACAAGGAACTAGACTCACTCCCGTGGTGCTCTTCTTCGAGATAATGCTCGTCGCGGCCGTGGTGGTCATCACGTGGTTCGCGTTGTACGCGCTGTACCGCCTCGTCACCGACGAGTCGTGACCTCAGACCGAGACATTCCAGCCGAGGCCCCCGTTCCCGAGCCGGGCTCCGGTGACCGAGCCATAGCGGCCGCCGCTGAACGGGCCAAGGCCACGGCCACCCGTAACATTCCGGTCTTCGAGGACCTCCCGATTCCCGCCGATACCGCCAATCTGCGCGACGGCGTCGAACTCAACGATGCGCTGCTGGCGCTGTTGCCGTTGGTCGGCGTCTGGCGCGGCGAAGGCGAAGGTCGCGACACCCATGGCGACTACCGGTTCGGTCAGCAGATCGTGGTCTCCCACGACGGGGGCGATTACCTGAACTGGGATTCGCGGTCCTGGCGGTTGACCGCGACGGGTGAATACGACTCTCCTGGCCTGCGTGAAACCGGCTACTGGCGATTCGTGACCGATCCCGAGGATCCCGCCGGCCGGGACGAGTCGCAGGCCATCGAACTGCTGCTGGCCCATTCGGCCGGCTATGTCGAGCTTTTCTACGGCAAACCCCTCACCCAAGCGTCCTGGGAGCTGGTCACCGATGCACTGGCCCGCAGCAAGTCCGGGCTGCTGGTGGGGGGCGCCAAACGGTTGTACGGCATCGTCGAAGGCGGGGATTTGGGCTACGTCGAGGAACGGGTAGACGCCGACGGCGGGCTGGTACCGCACCTGTCGGCCCGGCTGTCACGGTTCGTCGGCTGATGCGCCGGCCACTTCTGGCGGCAGGTCTGCTTGCCGCAGCAGCACTCCTCGGCGGATGTTCGTCGGAGGGCCCGCAGCCGGCCCCCACCTCACCACCGGCCGAGCACGGCACCTACGCACACTGCCTGTCCGAGCACGGTGTTCCGATGTCGCCGGGTCCGATCGCGGGTCCGCCGGCCGGCGTCGACGACCAGACGTGGCAGGACGCCACCAAGGCGTGTTCGACGTTGGCCCCCGGCCCCAGCAGCTAGCGCTCGTCGCGGCCCCGCGCCACATAGCGGACACATAGCGCGCGGATAACTGGTGCTCAGCGGGGCCTCATACGGTCATCGCCATGAAACAGACAATTCTGCGAACCACCTTTTGCGGGCTGGCCGCCTTCGCTGTGATCGGCTCGGCCGCTGCCTGCTCCTCGGCCGAGTCGACCGACTCGTCGACGCGGTCCGCATCCACGTCGGCGTCTTCCGCACCGGAGTCGTCGGCGGTGGCGCCGATCACCCCGGACGCGTTCGGAGAGTGCATGCAGGAGCACGGAATTCCGGCGCCGCCTGAAGGCGCACCCGGTGCGCCCGGCGGACCGGAGCATCCCGGAGCGCCCGGGCACCGTCCGGACGGGCCGCCGCCCGGTGACGGCGCGACGCCTCCCCCGCCGCCCGGGGTCGACCAGGGCCGGTGGGACGACGCCATGCAGGCCTGCCGGTCACTGGCGCCACAACCGCCGCAGCAGTAAGCAGCAGTAAGCAGCAGTAACGGTTTTGGCCGGCCCCAGATATGGGGCAGCCCCCGAGCCTTGGTACCTGGTTGGACAAACCGGTGGGCTCGGGGGCCGGGTGGCTGCGGGGAATTCGCCAGCGCGCGCAGGCTTTACCCCGGCGCTGCTAGCGGGCAGCCACCTCACATGTCCATAAGTCACTCAATTTGACGGACCACCTCCTTCCCTGTGTGCCCACGAAGCTACCCCCGTCCGCGCACCCCGACAAGCGATTTATTCGCAGCTCAGCGATCGCTGACGATCGCTGCGTCGACCAGGCCGGAGACGTCGGCGGCCAGTGGTGCATCGGGCAGCGGCTGCCCGTCGAGGGTATGCACGCGGGCCGCGAGGGTGATACTGGAAACCAGCCAAACCCCTTGTGCAGTAAGCAGATCCGACGGCTTGAGGGCACGGAGGTCGCAGTCGTAGCCCTTGTTGCGCGCCACCTCGAACAGCGCTTGTTGAGTGGTGCCGCGCAGGATCGGGTACCACGGCGGCGGAGTGAGCAGCAGAGGTTGCCCGTCGTCGCCTTCGGTCGCGATCACCACGGTGGAACGCGGCCCCTCCAGCAGGTAGCCATCGGAGCTGACGAAGATCACGTCACCCGCGCCCTGGCGCTCGGCATGCCGCAGCGCGGCCATGTTCACGGCATAGGAGAGGGTCTTGGCGCCGGCGGCCAGCCACGGCATGTCACTGGCGTTCAGCGGCAGCCCGCGATCCAGTGTGATCGCCGCGAGCCCGTCACGCCGCACCCCGGCCACCCGGTCGGCCAGTGCGCCGATGGTGGCGAACGCAGTCGCAGGCCCGCCGCTCTCCCGTCCACGGCTGTAGACGAGACGCAGCACACCGTCGCCGTCGTTGTCCGCGGTCCAGCGCTCGACCCCCAGCGCCACCGCCGACCGCCAGGCTTCCAGATCCGGCTCGGGCAGGTCCAGCATCTTGGCGGACTGGCCCAGTCGTCCCAGGTGGGCCTCCAACAGGCAGGGCCCGCCGTCACGCACCAGCAGCGTCTCGAAAACTCCGTCGCCGCGCACGGCGGCCAGGTCGTCGGCATGCAGCAGCGGGGCGTTGGGGTCGTGGATCTGCCCGTCGAGGGTGACCAGGACGGCTGGTTGGCTTGCCATGGGGCCAAAGCGTAGACCCGTACAGTTGGCCTATGACTGCACTACCGTCAGCAGTTCCGGCGCCCGAGGCCGGTCCCGACGCCGGCGCCGTCTGGCATTACGGTGATCCGCTCGGCGAACAGCGGGCCGCGGCGACTGCCGCGGTTTTGGTGGACCGATCGCACCGCGCGGTGTTGACCCTCAGCGGCAAGGAGCGTCAGACCTGGCTGCACAGCATCTCCAGCCAGCACGTCAGTGCATTGCCGGACGGCGCGGTGACCGAGAACCTGAGCCTGGATCTGCAGGGCCGTGTCGAAGATCACTGGATCCAGACCGAGCTCGAGGGCACGACCTACCTGGATACCGAGCCGTGGCGGGGCGAACCGCTACTGGCGTACCTGCGCAAGATGGTGTTCTGGGCCGATGTGCAGATCGAACCCGCGGATCTGGCGGTGCTGTCACTGCTTGGTCCCGGGCTGGCCGATGCGCAGGTCATCGAGGCTCTGGGCTGCGGACAGCTGCCGCAGGAGGCGACGGCGGTGGCCCTGCCCGGCGGCGGGTTCCTGCGCCGACTCCCTGCCGCCGGCATCGAATTGGACCTGGTGGTGCCGCGTGCGTCGGCCGCCGAGTACACGCGGCGGCTCACCGAGGCCGGTGTCCGGCCGGCCGGTGTCTGGGCTTATGAGGCACACCGGGTGGCGGCCGGGCGGCCTCGGCTGGGTGTGGACACCGATGAGCGGACCATCCCGCACGAGGTGGGTTGGATCGGTGGCCCCGGTATCGGTGCGGTCCATCTCGACAAGGGCTGCTATCGCGGACAGGAGACCGTCGCGCGGGTTCACAACCTGGGCAAACCGCCCCGGATGCTGGTGATCCTGCAGCTCGACGGTTCCACCGACCGCCCGGTGACCGGCGACGCGGTGACCGCGGGCGGGCGCACCGTCGGCCGGATCGGCACGGTCATCGAACACGCCGACGAGGGTCCGATCGCGTTGGCGCTGCTCAAACGGGGCTTGCCGGCCGACACCGAGCTGATCGCCGGGGCCGAGGCACAGGCGCCGGCCGTGATCGACCCGGATTCCCTGCCGGAGGCGGATGCCACCGCCGGGGCCGGGCGCGCGGCAGTCGAACGGCTCCGGGGCCGTTAAGCCGTAGAACTGGGCTCGAGCACGTAAACTCACTCGGTCACCGGCGACGTGACGACCGTCTCTGTGCGGATTCCGCGATCCTGGGGACGGTCGTGCTGTCGTGCAATGAAGCACGACGGCCCGGGCCCCAGCCGCGCACCGTGAGGCAGGGCCTGACAGCACTTCGCGGGCGGGCACGGTAAAGTGTTGGCAGGACAATAAAGACACACAGATCGGAGCCGCCTAGCAATTGGGCCGCTCCGTTATTGCGCGAGGGGGTCCCCCCATGGGCCGCGGCCGGGCGAAGGCAAAGCAGACCAAGGTGGCACGTGAGTTGAAGTACAGCTCACCGAACACCGACTTCAGTCAGCTCCAACGTGAGCTGTCGGGATCTCCCGATTCCGGTGACGTCAATGACGACGCCGATGAATGGTCGGGTGAGGATGACTGGCGGCGCTGAGCCGCCTGCATTCCGTCCCAGAACTTAGACACGGGTCGCGCTGGTTGCGCATGACGCTTACCAGCGCGACCTTGTCTACTGTCTAGAACCGCGGATGCTGTCCGACCAGCTGGGCGCGCACACTGTCCTTGCCGCCCTTCTTGACGGTTCCCAGCGTCCAGCAATCCAGGTGCCGTGCAGTCAGGATGGCCAGCGCGCGATCGGTGTCTTCCGGGGCCACGACCGCGACCATCCCGACGCCCATGTTGAACGTCTTCTCCATCTCGGCACGCTCGATGCGTCCGCGCTGGGCGATCATCTGGAACACGGGTGCCGGGGTCCACGTGCCGCGATCGAGTTCCGCGGTCAGCCCGTGGGGCACCACACGCTCCAGGTTGCCCGCCAGACCGCCGCCGGTGACGTGGCAGAACGTGCGCACCTGCGTTTCGGCAGCCAGCGCCAGGCAGTCCTTGGCGTAGATGCGGGTCGGTTCCAGGAGTTCCTCGCCGAGCGTGCGGCCGAATTCCTCGACGTGGCCCGCCAGGTTCATCCGGTCGATCTCCAGTAGCACCTTGCGGGCCAGCGAGTAGCCGTTGGAGTGCAGTCCGCTGGACTTCATGGCGATGATCACGTCGCCGGGACGGACCCGGTCGGGCCCGAGCACATCGTCGGCCTCGACGATGCCGACGCCGGTCGCGGAGATGTCGTAGTGGTCGGGTTCCATCAGCCCGGGGTGTTCGGCCGTCTCGCCGCCCAGCAACGCACAGCCGGCCTGGACACAGCCTTCGGCGATGCCGGACACGATCGCGCTGACCCGTTCGGGAACCGTGCGCCCGACGGCGATGTAGTCCTGCAGGAACAACGGCTCGGCGCCGCACACCACGAGGTCGTCGACCACCATCGCGACCAGGTCCAGCCCGACGGTGTCGTGCTTGTCCATGGCCTGTGCGACGGCGAGCTTGGTGCCCACGCCGTCGGTGGAGGAGGCAAGCACCGGCTCGCGGTACCCGCCACGTAAGGCGAACAAACCGGCAAAGCCGCCCAGCCCGCCCCGGACTTCCGGTCGGGTCGCCTTGGCGGCGAGGGGTTTGAAGAGTTCAACAGCGCGGTCGCCGGCCTCGATATCGACCCCGGCTGACGCGTACGAAATGCTGTTGTGTTCGGCGATGCCGTGCTGTTCGGCGCCCTTAGTCATCGCAAGCAAGGCTACCGCCCCGCCGTGACGGGGGTACAGCGCAGGAGGTGTTAAGAACCCCTCAAGGGCGCTGAGGGACGGCCCTCAGGGCCTGCGCAGCGCCGATGCGTTGTCGTTGTCGGACTGCAACGGGACGCCGGTGCGGGCCGCGGTGGCCAGCATGTGTTCGATGACGTTCTTCCCGAGCGCGGTCTCGCCGGGAAGTTCGATCGGATAGTTCCCGTCGAAGCAGGCCGAGCACAGCCGGGTCGGCGGCTGTTCGGTGGCCGCGATCATGCCCTGCTGGGAGATGTAGCCCAGGCTGTCGGCGCCGATGGCATGCCGTACCGCCTCCAGCATCTCGCCCGGGTGCTCGGCGGATGCGGCGTTGGCGATGAGCTCGGCCGGGGTGGCGAAGTCGATTCCGTAGAAGCAGGGCCATTTCACCGGCGGCGAGGCGATCCGGACGTGGACCTCCAGCGCCCCGGCCTCACGCAGCATGCGGACCAGGGCGCGCTGGGTGTTGCCGCGCACGATCGAGTCGTCGACGACGATGAGCCGCTTGCCGCGGATC
The DNA here is from genome assembly GCA_036235365.1 of Mycolicibacterium sp. 050232. Taxonomy (GTDB): domain Bacteria; phylum Actinomycetota; class Actinomycetes; order Mycobacteriales; family Mycobacteriaceae; genus Mycobacterium. The sequence continues at coordinate 52,115 of JAZBEZ010000001.1, forward strand.
ACCTCGCGCAGCGGGTTGAGTTTGAGCCGGATACCGAGCTGCCGGATGGTCTGCGAGGGCTGGATGAAGGTGCGGCCCACATAGGCGTTCTTCATCAGGCCCTGACCGAACGGGATGCCTGATTCCTGTGCGTATCCCACCGCAGCCGGTGTTCCGGACTCCGGCACGCCGATCACCAGGTCGGCGTCGATCGGATGCTCGCGGGCCAGCCGGCGGCCGATGTCGACGCGCGTGGCGTGCACGGAACGGCCGACCAGCGTGCTGTCCGGGCGGGCCAGGTAGACGTATTCGAAGACGCAGCCCTTGGGTTCGGGGTTGGCGAATCGCGTGGAGCGGACGCCGTCGGCGTCGATGGCAAGCAGCTCACCGGGTTCGATGTCGCGGACGAACGAGGCGCCGACGATGTCGAGCGCGGCGGTCTCCGAGGCCACCACCCAGCCGCGGTCCAGCCGGCCGAGTGCCAGCGGGCGCACCCCGTGCGGGTCGCGCGCGGCATAGAGGGTGTTCTCGTCCATGAAGGTGAGGCAGAACGCGCCGCGCACCTTCGGCAGCAACTCCAGGGCGGCCTGTTCCAGCGTCGCGTCGGCCGCTCCGTGCGCCAGCAGCGCGCCGAGGATGTCGGAGTCGGTGGTGGCCGCCATGCCCCCGCCCGGCTTCATGTCGATCAGTCCGGCTTCGCGAGCCTGGGCCGCCAGTTCGGCGGTATTGACGAGGTTGCCGTTGTGGCCGAGCGCCACCCCGGTCCCCGCGGCGGTGTTCCGGAACACCGGCTGGGCGTTTTCCCAGGTGGTGGACCCGGTCGTGGAGTAGCGGCAATGGCCGACGGCGACGTGGCCCGGCATCGCGGCCAGGGTCTGCTCGTCGAACACCTGGCTGACCAGGCCGAGATCTTTGAACACCAGAATCTGCGAGCCGTCGGACACGGCGATGCCCGCGGCTTCCTGCCCACGGTGCTGCAGCGCGTAGAGGCCGTAGTAGGTGAGCTTGGCGACGTCTTCACCCGGGGCCCAGACCCCGAATACGCCGCATTCCTCGCGCGGTTCGTTCTCGTCGTCGAGCTGCTGGCCAGTCACGATAGGGCTGCTCCCGGGGCGGGCGGTTTGGTGACGTAACTGAGTCTACGGTCAAGTCGGCCGTAGGACGGAATCCGATCCCGTGTCCGGGACGGAATTCGCCCGGCCGGTCCGCAACGGACCGGTTTTCGAATCCGAAAGGCCCAGGCGAACTTCCACCGACCGGCCGGCAAACAGCCGGTATGCATCACAGCGATGCGAGATCGTGAGAAAGATCGCATTCTGACGCCGGTAGCGAACGAAGGGCAGCGTCACGAGCCCATGGCGTGTGCCATCGCGACCACGACCGGCCCGAGGAGCGGCAGCGCCACGTTGGAGAAGGCGTAGACGATCGTGTAAGCCATCAGCGGCGTGGCGTTGCCCGCGGCCTGCTGGACCGCGGTGACGCCCGGCGTCGAACACTGCTGGCCGGTGATGGCACCGAGCGTGAGCGGTGCGGGCAGGCGCATGACTTTCCAGGCCACCAACAGAGACACGCACGCGGGTATCGCGGTCATCGCGACACCCGCGATCGGCAGGCCGATGCCGAACTGCTTGACCAGCGCCACGGCCTGCGGCCCCGAGGACAGTCCGACGGCACAGATGAACACGGCCAGGCCCAGTGTCTTGATGACGTCGGCGGCATCCGAGTCGTACTGCCCGAACGTGGGGCGCTTGGAGCGGATCCATCCGAACAGCAGGCCGGTGAGCAGGCACCCGCCGCCGGTGCCGAGGGTGAGCGGGATGTTTCCGATCTGCCAGACCAGGCCCCCGATGAGGAAGCCCGCGACGATACCGGCCGAGATGAAGACGAGGTCGATCTTGACCCTCGGGTCGAGCCGGAACCCGACCCGGCCGACCACGCGGTCGAGGTCGCGCGTGGCACCGACGAGGCGCACGATGTCGCCGTGCTGGACGACGGTGCCGTCGTTGACGGGGAGGTCCTGGTCGCCGCGGGTCACGCGCTGGAGGAACACCCCGCGCCGGTCCTTCACGCTGACCTCGCGCTTGAACTCGCCCAGCGTCGTGGTGCGGTACTCCGGCGACGTGAAGACCACCTCGGCGATGTCGATGTCCATCGTGATGTCGTCGCCGGCGACCTCCTCGCCGATGCTGTTCCGCACCTGTACGACGTTGTCGCGCAGGCCGACGACGAGAACTTCGTCGCCTTCGGCGAGTTCGAGGTCGGGGCTGACGGCGAGTGGCCTGCCCGCCCTGGAGATGCGCTCGATGGCCGTGGCGTCGCCGAGTCCTTCCTGGACGCGCTCGACCGTCTGACCTGCCGCCGTCTCGACCCGGTAGACACGTCCGACGATGCGCGGCGCCGCGGGAGTGGCGGTCTCCTCGTCGGCGCCTCCGCCGAGCTTCTTCCACAGCTTCGCCGCCTCGTCGCGCAGGGAGACCCGCATGATCAGCGGAAAGATCTGACTGGACAGCAGCACGATCGTGATGAGCCCGCAGATATACGAGATCGAGTACGCGGTCCCGACGTTGGCCTGCAGTGTCTCGATCTCGGCATCTGAAAGCGGCAACCGGGCGATGGCGTCGGTGGCCGTGCCCACCACCGCGGACTCGGTGGCCCCGCCCGCGAGCAGCCCGGCCGCCGTACCGACGTCCAGGCGCATGATGAGGATCGCGGCGGCGGTGATGCCGAGGACCGACGCGATCTCGATGACGGTGAAGACGGCGTACTTCAGGCTCTGGCGATTGAGGCTGCCGACGAAGGTCGGCCCCGAGATGTAACCGAGCGTGAAGATGAACAGGGCGAAGGCGATGGTCTTGACTTCGTCGTCCAGCGTGATGTCGCCGAGCATCCCGACCAGGATCGCCACGACGAGCGTGCCTGCGACGCCGCCGAGCGAGATCTTCCACACGCGCACCTTGCCCACCGCGAACCCGAGTGCGAGGCACAGGAAGAGCGCCATCTCGGGGGTGGATTCGAGTGCGTCGACGATGCGGTCGATCAGGGTCATTTGTCGACCACCCGCAGGGGGTCGGCATCAAGATGGGCACGGACCATTCGGGCGGCTCCTTCACTGTCCAGCGGTCATCGCCTGGTGGTCACGGCTCTACGGTGAATGAATGTATCGGGATCCGCGGCTCGCCACGGCGCAACCGGCGATTCGATTTCCGCTGGGGTGCAGAACTATCCACCGTTCACCCGGCATCGAGGCGCACCACGGGCAGCCACCGGGCCACCTCCGCCGCCCGGGATCCCGACATCTGCACGGCCGCACCCGCAGCGTCGAGGTCGAGCAGTCCGGTGGCCAGCAGAAGCCAGGTCCGGGAATCGGTTTCCACGACGTTCGGTGGGTTGCCGCGGGTATGCCGGGGCCCTTCGATGCATTGCACCGCGACGAAGGGCGGCACCCTCACCTCGACGCTGGCGCCCGCCGCCTGCGCGGCCAGGGTGCGCGCGGTCAGGCGCACCGCGTCGGCCAGTTCGGCGCGCGTGGGTTCGGCACTGGTAGGTTCGCGTAACCAGCCGGCGACGGCGGCGACCGCCGCCACGGTCTTTTGCGGATCGACACTGCCTCGCGCGGCCATGCCATAGAGTCTCGCAAAGTGTTTGCCGATCACCGTAATCCGCCGTATCGCACGGCCGGAGCAGTGCTCTTGGCGATCCTCGCGCTGGTACTCGGGTTGATCGTGGCGCAGTTCCGGGGAGCTTTCGAACCCAGAACACCGCTGACGCTGCTGGCCTCGCGGGCCGGCCTGGTGCTCGATCCTGGTTCGAAGGTGACCTACAACGGCGTTCCGATCGGCCGGGTGGGCGCGGTGAGCACCGACGGCGGGGACCCGGTGCGGGCTCTGGTGCGGCTCGACATCGAGCCGAAGTACCTGGACCTCCTGCCGGCCAACGTCCAGACCTCGATCCAGGCGACCACCGTGTTCGGCAACAAGTACGTGGCCTTCACTTCACCGGAACATCCGAGTCCGCAACGGATTTCGCACTCCACCCCGATCGACGTCACAGCCGTCACGACCGAGTTCAACACGCTGTTCGAGACCATCACCGCGATCACCGAACAGGTCGATCCGATCAAGTTGAACCAGACCCTGTCCGCCACCGCCCAGGCGCTCACCGGACTGGGCGATGCGTTCGGGCAGTCCCTGGCCGACGGCAACACCATTCTCGACGACCTGAACCCGCGCCTGCCTGCACTGCGCCACGACATCGCCGCGCTGGCCGACCTCGGCGAACGCTATGCGGAGGCCGGGCCCGATCTGTTCGACGGCCTGGGCGACGCCGCGCGCAGTGCGGCCACCTTCAACTCCCAGCGCAGTCAGCTCGACGCCGCACTGGTCGCGGCGATCGGTTTCGCCGGGACCGGTTCCGACATCCTCGAACGCGGCGGTCCGTATCTGCAGCGCGGCGCGCAGGACCTGCTCCCGACGTCGAAACTGTTCGACAAGTACCAGGGGCAGTTGTTCTGCACCATCCGCAACTACCACGACGTCGCGCCCGCCTTCTATGCGACGTTCGGCGGCGACAACGGATATTCGTTCGAGAGCACGGGGACCTTGTCGAGCATCGGGGTCGGCAACACCTACGTGTATCCGGACAACCTGCCGCGGGTCAACGCCAAGGGCGGGCCCGAGGGCAAGCCCGGGTGCTGGAAGCCGATCACCGCCGACCTGTGGCCTGCGCCGTATCTGGTGATGGACACCGGGTTGTCGATTGCGCCGTACAACCATGTCGAGCTGGGTTCGCCGATATTCGTGGACTACGTCTGGGGCCGTCAGATCGGTGAGCCCACGATCAACCCGTAACGGCTCTACGATCTTGATCGGGAGATCGTTGCACGAAAAGGGGATTTGTGAACGCGTCGCCGAGACAAGAAGTCTGATCGATGCCCAAGCGCGCCGTAGCGGCGAGCCCCGAGCGGCTCTCGGTCTGGCCCCCACCGCTGCCCGCATGGCGGGCCCTCGGCCTGTCGCTCGCGCCGATCGCAGCCGCGGCCTTCAACGGGGTGGCCGGCCTGTGCGCCGCGGCCATCGCAGGGGTGCTGATCTTCGCTTTCGCCCGGCTGCATCGGCATGCGCCGCAGGCGGCGTCGACGGGCGATCTGGTCGCCTCGACCGTGGGTCCGGCCGCCGGGCGGTTCACCAGCCTCGTCCAGTTGGCGGCCTATGCGCTGCTCGGGGTGGGTGCCGCGGTCACGCTCGCGCTACAACCGTTGACCGCGGCCCCTGACCTGGAGACCGCGCTGGCCGGCTGGTGGTGGCCCGGCTGGTCGGTGGCCGTGGTGGTGATCGCCGGCGCAGTGGTGGCCTACCTGCCCACCCGGGCGGTGGGCGCGACGGCGGCCGCGCTGGCCGGAGCCGGCCTGCTGGTTTTCCTCTACCTGGCGCTGGCGATCCTGGCGCGCGTGGCATCCGGCACACCGCCGATGGGCTTCGGTGGGCCCACTTCCGCCGACTCGGTCCTACTGGTGACCGCGGCAGCCATTCCGCTCGGCCTGGGTTTGGTGGGATTCGAGGCTGCCACCGTGGTCAGCGGCCGCCTGGTGTCGGTGGCGCGCCCGGTGGGCGCCGCAGTGGGGATCACCGCACTGATCGCGATCGCCCTGCTGCTGGCCGCCAACGTCGGCGCGACCGGCGGGTTCTACCCCACCGCCGTGAACCTCGTGCCGATCGTCTCCGAGTTCTACGCCGACGCCGGGTATTACTGGGTCACCACCGGGTCGTTGTGCCTGGCGTCGGCCGCGGTACTGGCCCTGATGTGGGCGGCCACCCGCGTTGCGGGACGGTTGTTCGGTTCCGGTCCGGAGACCGCGATCGCGGTTCCCGCGGTGATGTGTGTCGCGGCCGTGGTGTTCTGCCGCTTCCAGGATTACATCGGCCGGGTGCCCACCGTGGTCGCGGCGCTGCTCCTGCTGGTGGTCTATGTGCTTGTCACCGAGGCCAATTCGCGTGTCGAAGGGTCTGCGGCGGCACAGCAGGCACCTCGGGTGCTCCTGACGGTGGTAGTGGTCAGCGTGGTGCTGATCCCGCTGCGGGTGACCGATTTTGCGATACCCACCATGCTGCCGCCGGCCGTCACGGCTGCGATCCTGGCGCTGGCAGCGGTGCTGGCCCGGCTTGGGAGGCCAGTGCAGCCAGCGCCCCTGCCTCGTTGATCGCCAGGTGCGCCAGCATCGATGCGGCCAGGCTGGCCGAGCGCTGCGCGAGCCGGCCGAACACCCACCCGGCCACTCCGGTCACCAGGACCGTCGGGATCACGGGTTGACCTGCGGCACGGGCATCGGCGATGTGCGACAGCCCGAACGCGGTGGCCTGCAGCAGCTGACCGCCTGTCGGGCCGAACGCCTCTGCGCCGACCTTGCCGAGCGCGCCGCGGAAGGCAGCCTCCTCCGGCCAGACTGTCCCGAGCGGGATTCGCAATGCCAACCACCGACCGGGTCGTTCGGGCAGCATCTTGCGGCGCATCCCGGTCCGCACCATCGGCACCGTCGAGGTCGCCGCCACACCGGCGCTCACCGCGGTCGCGGCGGCCGCCCCCACCCGCAGACCCGACCACACCGACGGGGGCCGAAAGCCCGGTCGGGCGCCCGTCGCTGCCAGCAGCGCGCCGCCGAGCCCCGCCCGCACCACCGGCTGCCAACGGGCCGGCAGCCGGGGATCGACCACACCGTTCCACAACACCAGGCCGGCGGCCAACGCCACGGCCTGAACCCTTTTGTCCGTCATCAGTATTCAGGCCCGTCGTTGGCCTCGGTCTTTTCCAGCGCGATCCGGATGCGTTCGGTGTCCTCGGGCGTCCACCCGTCGGGCGGCGCCACCGCCGCCCAGCCGTCGAGGACCGATTCGCCGTAGTTGTGCCCGTGCCCGGCCGGGACGCTCGATGCGTTGGTGATGTCGGCGGCCACCTGCCAGAACGTGATGATCGGATACCAGCGCATCGACGCGGTGCGGTCCGTCCCCGCGGCTTCGACCAGCCAATCCGGTTCGGAGAACAGCAGATCCGTCGACCACCAGATGATCGGGTCGGACGGGTGCTGCAGGAACAGCACCCGGGTGCCCTCCCACGGGGCCGCGGTGTCGTCGGCGATCTCGGCGGCGCTGGCGGCCTCGGAGAACCGCACGGTGCGGCCGTTGTCGTAGCGGGGCCGCACTTGCGGTGTGCCCGGGTCGCGGCGTGCGGTCAGGCCGCTCCACAGCGGGCTGGCATTGGGCGGGCCGACCCACAACACCGACGAGAAGCCCATCCGCGAGATGTCGGGCAGCCAGTTGAACGCGCCCTGTCCGGCCATCGATCCCAGGCTCTCCCCATAGAGCACCAGCTCGGGACGGCGCTCGGGCGGCAGCTGCTCCCAGCGCGCATGGATCGCGTCGATCATGAGCCGCCCGATGTTCATGGACTTCTCCCGATCACCCATGAACGAAATCCAGCTCGGCAGATACGAATACTGCATGCCGACCATCGCGGTGTCACCGTTGTACATCAGCTCCAGCGCGCGGGCGGCCACCGGGTTGACCCAGCCGGTGCCGGTGGTGGGAACGACGACCAGCAGCTTGCGGTCGAAGGCGTGAGTGCGTTCGAGTTCACTGAGCAGCACCGCAATTCGCTGATCATCGGTCTCGGCGGTGTGCAGACCGGCGTACACCCTGATGGGCTCCTTGGCCGGTGCGCCGTTGACCCTTTCGAGCTCGGCGGCATGGGGGCCCGTCGCGACGAAGTTGCGACCCTGGAATCCCAGAGAATCCCACGCCGCGAATGACTCTGGGCTGCCCGACCTTTCAGACTCGACCGGCCGGCTGACGCCCTCACGGGTGGTGGTGTTCTGCGGCTGGAACACCCGGCTGGCGCCGGCCAGGAACCCTCGGTAGAGCACGCCGTTGACGAGCGTGACGACCAGTACCACCACGATCGCGGTCCCGATGAACTGGGCGACCTCCCGGTGCAGATGCCAACGCCGGATGAACACCCTGGCCAGCAGCCGCACCACGTCGCGCAACATCCGCGCGGTGGCGATCAGTGCCGCGCCCACCGCGACGGCGATGATCAGGGTCCGCAGATAGCCGAACGTAGCCGGGCCTTCCATGCCCATCAGTGCCGAGACCTGCCGCTGCCAGGCCGCGGCGGGGATCAGCATCACCACCCCCGCGGTGACCGCACCGGCCACAACGAGGACCTTCAGCCAGTACAGCGTCCGCTTCGACGGCGGCCACCAGGCGCGGTTACGTAACACGAAGCGGTACAGGGCTTTTCCCAGCAGTACCCCGATGCCGTAGCCGATGGCGGCGTTGATACCGCCGATCAGCCCGGCGAACAACCAGTCGCGCGGCAGCAGCGACGGGGTCAGCGAGAGACAGAAGAACAGGGCTCCGACGGCGATGCCGGCGAAGTCCAGTCGCACCAGGCTCCAGGCCCAGCGCAGCAGAGGGTGGCGTTCGTCGAGGGTTCTCGCCGTCACCCGAACAGCCCGGGCAGTACGCCCTCAGACGTACTCCGTAGCTCCGCGAGGGTGATGCTGAACTGTCCTTGGACCTCGATCGAGGGTTCTCCGCCTTCGGGGCCCTGGTCGGCCACGCCGACCCGCGTCACCGGCAGGTCCCTGGCTTCGCACATCGACCGGAACCGGCTCTCCTCGGTGCGCGGCACGGCGACCAGCACCCGGCCCGCGGACTCGGAGAACAGGAAGACAAAGGGATCCACACTGTCGGGAAGGATGACCCGGCAACCGGTTTCACCGGCCAGCGCGGCCTCCACCACAGCCTGGATCAGCCCGCCCTCGGACAGGTCGTGGGCTGCGGAGACCAGGCCGTCGCGCGATGCCGCGGTCAGCACCTCGGCCAGCAGCTTCTCCCGGGCCAGGTCCACCTTCGGCGGCACCCCGCCCAGGTGGTCGCCGGTGACCTGAGCCCAGACCGACCCGTCGAACTCGTCGTGGGTGTCGCCGAGCAGCAGCAGCGTCTCGCCCGGTTCGGTACCAAGTCCGGTGGGGATGCGGCGTTTCACGTCGTCGATCACACCGAGCACGCCCACCACCGGGGTCGGCAGGATCGCTGTGGAGCCGGTCTGGTTGTAGAAGCTGACATTGCCGCCGGTGACCGGAATACCAAGGGCGGCACAACCATCGGCCAGCCCGCGGACAGCCTGGCTGAACTGCCACATCACGCCGGGGTCCTCGGGGGACCCGAAGTTGAGGCAGTTGGTCACCGCCACCGGGGTGGCCCCGGTGACCGCGACGTTGCGGTAGGCCTCGGCCAGCGCCAGCTGCGCGCCGGTGTAGGGGTCGAGCTGGGTGTAGCGGCCCGAGGCGTCCGTGGAGACCGCGATGCCGCGGCCGGTGGCCTCGTCGATACGCAGCACGCCGCCGTCGGCGTGCTCGGCCAGCACGGTGTTGCCGCGCACGTAGCGGTCGTACTGCTCGGTGATGAACGCGCGGCTGCACAGGTGCGGGCTGCCGATCAGCGCCAGCAGGGTGGCCTTGAGCTCGTCGCCGGTCTCGGGCCGAGGCAGTTTGGCCGACGTGTCGGCGACCAGGGCGTCCTGGCTGTCCGGGCGGGCCACGGGGCGCTGGTAGACCGGGCCCTCGTGGGCCACGGTGCGCGGCGGCACGTCGACCACGGTCTCGCCGTGCCAGGTGATCTGCAGCCGGTCCCCGTCGGTGACCTCACCGATGACGGTGGCCAGCACCTCCCACTTGCGGCAGACGGCCATGAACGCCTCGACGTTCTCCGGCGTCACCACCGCACACATGCGTTCCTGGGACTCGCTGGAGAGCACCTCGGCCGGGGTCATGTCCTTGGCGCGCAGCGGCACCTGATCCAGCTCGATGTGCATGCCGCCGTCACCGGCGGACGCGAGTTCGGATGTGGCGCAGGACAATCCGGCACCACCGAGGTCCTGGATGCCGACCACCAGGCCGGCCGAGTACAGCTCCAGGCAACACTCGATGAGCACCTTCTCGGTGAACGGATCGCCCACCTGGACGCTCGGCAGCTTCTTGCGGCCCGCGCCGGATTCGTCACCGCTGAAGGTGTCCGACGCCAGCACCGAGACCCCGCCGATGCCGTCCAGGCCGGTGCGCGCCCCGAACAGGATGATCTTGTTGCCGGTACCCGAGGCGAACGCCAGATGCAGGTCTTCCTTGCGCAGGGCACCCACGCACAGCGCATTGACCAGAGGGTTGCCCGCGTAGGACGGGTCGAAGATGGTCTCGCCGCCGATGTTCGGCAGGCCCAGCGAGTTGCCGTAGCCGCCGACACCGCGCACCACGCCGTCGAGCACGCGGCGGGTGTCGGGCGCGTCGGCCGCACCGAAGCGCAGCTGATCCATGACCGCCACCGGGCGGGCACCCATCGCCATGATGTCGCGGACGATGCCGCCGACGCCGGTGGCCGCACCCTGGTAGGGCTCGACGTAGGACGGGTGGTTGTGGGACTCGACCTTGAAGGTGACGGCCCAGCCGTCGCCGATGTCGACGACGCCGGCGTTCTCACCGATGCCGGCCAGCATGCCGGCGCGCATCTCGTCGGTGGTGGTCTCGCCGAAGTAGCGCAGGTGCACCTTGGAGGACTTGTAGGAGCAGTGTTCGCTCCACATCACCGAGTACATGGCCAGCTCGGCGTCGGTGGGGCGGCGGCCCAGGATCTCGCGAATCCGCTGGTACTCGTCGTCCTTGAGACCGAGTTCGCGGTAGGGCTGCGGCTGATCAGGGGTGGCGGCTGCCCGCTCCACAGTGTCTTGGGTCGATGTACGGCCGTGGGTGAGCTCAGACGTCACGGACCCAGTTTAGTAGCTGTCCGGGCATGGGCGCGGGCAGCCGCTGGTGCGGCCGCTCCGAGCCCCACCCGCACCTGGGTGGCTGTGGGCTCGGCCACACCGTCGGCGACGTTCCGGGCCGGCTACCGGCGACTATCCGCCCGCGATGCAGAACGCGTTACCGGCCGGGTCGGCCAGCACCACCCAGTTGAACTCTTCGCCGAAGTTGTGCCTGCCCGTTTCGGTGGCGCCAAGGCCCACCAGCCGGGCTACCTCGGCCTCCATGTTCGCAGCCTGGAAGTCCAGGTGTACGCGGTTCTTCCCCGGGGTCGGGTCCGGCACCTTCTGGAAGCCCAGATTCGGGCCGCCGTCCCGTTGCACGAGCACGAATTCACCTGGTGCATAGGCATTTACCGACCCGCTGACCGCCTGCGCCCACCAGTCGGCGAGGGCGTCCGGGTCCGCGCAGTCGAACGTGATCATTTCCACCGAGAGCGTCATGTCCACGACCCTAGGCCCGGTCACCGACAGGGCGCCCGAGCGTCAGTGCGGCGAAAGAAATGCCTGTAGCGCCGCCGAGTAGGCCGGCACGTCGCGGGCGCCCATGAACTCGCGGGCCGAGTGCATGGCGAGTTGCGCCGCGCCGACGTCGACGGTCGGGATCCCGGTACGCGCCGAGGTCATCGGCCCGATCGTCGACCCGCAGGGCAGATCGGCGCGATGCTCGTACCGCTGCAGCGGCACTCCGGCCTGATCGCAGGCCAGCGCGAACGCCGCCGCGGTGCGGCCGTCGGTGGCGTAGCGCAGGTTGGGCTGAACTTTGAGGACCGGACCGGCGTTGACCTCGATCAGGTGTCCGGGCTCGTGCCGGTCCGGATAGTTCGGATGCGTCGCGTGCGCCATGTCCCCGGAGGCCACCATCGATCCGGCCGTCCGGCGCAGGAAGTCCTCCCGGGAACCGCCCGCGGCGAGCACGATGCGCTCCAGCACGGTCGGCAGCAGCTCGGACTGGGCGCCGTGATCGGAGGTGGAACCGACCTCCTCGTGGTCGAAGAGCGCCAGCACCGGCACGTACGGGCCGGTATCCGCGGCCAGGAACGCCTCCAGGCCCGCATAGCAGGTGGCCTGGTTGTCCAGCCTCGGCGCGCTGACGAACTCGCAGTCGGCACCGGTGATCGCCGACGGAGTCAGGTCGTGGGTCATCAGGTCGAACCCCAGCACGTCCCGCTCTTCCACCCCGGCCCGCTCCGCGACGAAGCCCAGGAACGATCCCGGCCTCTCCCCCAGACCCCACACCGCGTTGACGTGGCGCTGCGGGTCGGGGCTGACGCCCTTGCGGTCCTCGGACAGGTGGATGGCGAGCTGAGGCACCCGCAGGATCGGATCGTCGATCCGGACCAGTCGGTGGTCGATCCGGTTACCGTCGCGGACCGACAGCCGGCCGCTGATCCCGAGGTCCCGGTCCAGCCACGAGTTCAGCCAGGCCCCGCCGTAGGGCGCCAGCGCGACCACCTGCCAGCCGGCGACGACGCGATCGGGGTGCTGCTTGACCCGGAGATTGGGGCTGTCGGTGTGGCCGCCGACCACCCGGAACGGCGCGGCAGGATCGGCGCCCTCGGTGTTCCAGGCCACCAGTGAGCCCGCCCGCACCGTGAAGAGCTTTCCGGTGCCGGGCCAGCTGTCGGATTCGGCCAGTTCGGTGAATCCCGCGTCGCGCAAGCGTTGCGCCGCGGTGGCGCACACGTGGAACGGAGACGGCGACGCGTCGATGAACTCGCACAGGCCCTTGGCGCTTGCTGGCATCTTTTCATCTTGACCGGCGAACCCGCCGCAGGTGTCGGTAGGGTCGGTTTGTGCCCGATCCGATTCCGCAGCCGGTGCTGAACCTTCTGACGCGGGCGGCCATCTTCCTGGTACTGACGATCGAGGAAGACGGTGAGCAAGCCGTGCACGACGTACTTCCCGACATATCGGGCATCGTCCGCTCGATCTGGTTCCGCGATCCGGCCAAGGAGTTGTCCCTCGTGGCAGGGATCGGTTCGGCCGCCTGGGACCGCTTGTTCGCCGGACCTCGCCCGGCGAAGCTGCATCCGTTCATCGCGCTGGACGGCGGCCGCCATCAGGCCCCGTCCACCCCGGGCGACGTGTTGCTGCACATCCGCGCCGACACCATGGACGTGTGCTTCCAACTGGCCGACCGGATGCTGCAGGAATTCGGCAGTGCCGTCACGGTTGTCGACGAGGTGCACGGGTTCCAGTACTTCGACAATCGCGATCTGCTCGGCTTCGTCGACGGCACCGAGAACCCCAACGGGTCCACCGCGGAAGCCGCGGTTCGGATCGGCGCGGAGGACCCCGATTTCGCGGGAGCCAGCTACGTGCACATTCAGAAGTACGTGCACGCCATGACGGACTGGCGCTCGCTGTCGGTCGAGGAACAGCAGCGTGTGATCGGCCGTACCAAACTCGACGACATCGAAATGTCCGACGACGTCAAACCTTCCGACTCCCACATCGCGCTGAACGTCATCACCGACGAAGACGGCAACGAGCTGAAGATCGTGCGCCGCAACATGCCGTTCGGTGAGCTCGGCAGCGGTGAGTTCGGCACGTACTTCATCGGATACTGCGCCGACCCGGCCGTCACCGAACGCATGCTGACCAACATGTTCATCGGCGACCCGCCCGGCAACACCGACCGGATCCTGGATTTCTCGACCGCTGTGACAGGCGGCATGTTCTTCGTACCCACTATCGACTTCCTCGATGATCCACCGCCGCTTCCGGTTCCGGTCGAAGAACCGGCAGTGGTCGAGAAAGACACCACGGTGCCCGAACACTCGTTGGCGATCGGCAGCCTGAAAGGAACCCCGCAATGAACAACCTGTACCGCGAACTGGCCCCGATCACCGAGTCCGCCTGGGCCGAGATCGAACTCGAGGCCGGCCGGACCTTCAAGCGGCACATCGCCGGACGCCGCGTGGTCGATGTCAGCGAGCCCGGCGGCCCGGTCACCGCGGCGGTCAGTACGGGTCACCTGCTCGACGTGAAGTCGCCCGGTGACGGCGTGGTCGCCCACTTGCGCGACGCCAGGCCGCTGGTGCGCCTGCGCGTCCCGTTCACGGTGTCGCGCACCGCGATCGACGATGTCGAACGCGGCGCGCAGGACTCGGACTGGGATCCGGTCAAGGAGGCTGCCAAGAAGCTGGCGTTCGTCGAGGATCGCGCGATCTTCGAGGGTTATCCCGCGGCCTCGATCGAGGGCATCCGCAGCTCCAGCTCCAACCCCGCGCTGGCGCTGCCGGACGACGCCCGCGAGATTCCCGACGTGATCGCCCAGGCCCTCTCAGAGCTGCGGCTGGCCGGTGTCGACGGGCCGTACTCGGTGCTGTTGTCGGCCGCCATCTATACGAAGGTCAGCGAGACCACGGCACACGGCTACCCGATCCGCGAGCACCTGAGCCGGTTGGTAGACGGCGAGATCATCTGGGCCCCCGCGATCGACGGTGCGTTCGTATTGTCCACCCGCGGTGGGGATTTCGATCTGCAGCTGGGCACCGACGTCTCGATCGGCTACCTGTCCCACGATGCGGAGAGCGTGCAGCTGTACCTGCAGGAGACCATGACGTTCCTGGCCTACACCGCCGAGGCTTCCGTCGCGTTGACTGCCTGATGCGTCTGCTCCGCGAGCGACCGTGTCTGTACGCCAACACGCCGTGAATTGCGTACCTCAGCGGTCGCTCGCGGTGCCGGTACGGCAGAAAGCTAGACCGAGAGCACCGCGTCCAGCGCGGAGTAGAACAACCCGAGTCCGTCATCGGACGGACCGGTCAGCGCCTCGGTGGCGTGTTCGGGGTGCGGCATCAGGCCGACGACGCGACGGTTTTCCGAGCACACGCCCGCGATGCCGCGCATCGAACCGTTGAGGTTCTCGCGGTAGCGGAAGACCACGCGGTCCTCGCCCTCGAGCTCGTCGAGGACGGCCTCGGACGCGACATACCGGCCCTCTCCCGACTTGAGCGGGATCAGCAGGTCGGCGCCCGCGTCGTACCGGGTCGTCCAGGCGGTGGTGTTGGAGGCGACCTCGAGCCACACGTCGCGGCAGATGAAATGCAGACCGGCGTTGCGGGTCAGAGCGCCGGGCAGCAGCCCGGCCTCGCACAACACCTGGAAGCCGTTGCAGATGCCGAGGACCGGCATTCCACGACCGGCCGCTTCCACGACCGAACCCATCACAGGCGCGAACTTCGCGATGGCCCCGCAGCGCAGGTAGTCCCCGTAGGAGAAACCGCCGGGCACGACGACGGCGTCGACACCCTTCAGATCGGCGTCGGCGTGCCACAGGCTGACCGCCTCGGCGCCGGCCAGACGGACGGCCCGGGCCGCGTCGATGTCGTCGAGCGTCCCGGGGAAGGTGATCACCCCGACACGGGTGGTCACGCGTCCTCCCGGCTCACCGAGAAGTCCTCGATAACCGTGTTGGCCAGCAGAGATTCGGCGATCTCAGCCAGGGTTTCGTCGGCGACGGAGTCGTCGACTTCGAGCTCGAACCGCTTGCCCTGACGGACGTCCGAGATACCACCATGTCCGAGCCGACCAAGTGCCCCGACGATCGCCTGACCCTGAGGGTCGAGGATCTCCGCCTTGGGCATGACGTGCACAACCACCTTTGCCACGGCGCACACTCTACCGGCACGACCCTATGTAGGCCGTGCACAGTGGGTCGGCCAGCGCATCGAGCACCCGACCGTCCGACGGCGCCGACCAAGCGACCTGTGGCGGCGTGGTCGACCACATGGCCAACTCGACCACGGTGCTGTTGTCCGGATCCGCTAGCAGGTACTGGTGCAGGACTCGGGTGTTGCCGAAGTTGACGGCCGCCGCGAACCGCCCGGGCCGGTCGGTGGTGACCGATGTCCCGGCCCCCTGACAGCTGCGCAGCGCGCCGACCGCGCCCTGCAGGACGGCGAGCGCCGTCTGCCCGCCCTGCCAGGTGTCCCCGCGCCAGTGGATGACCTGTACCCGCAGCTGCCAGTGACCGTCGGGTCGAGAGACCTCCGACCGTGCCGCCACGGCGTAGTCGCGCGGATCCCCGGGTATCGGCGGTGATGCGCACTCCTCTTCAAAACGGAAGCGCGGAGAGACTGCGGTGACGGCCAAGCCTGCCAGCCCGGGCCAGCGGTACTCATGGTTCAACGGGAGTTTCGAGGTGGCGACCCAGGCCGAATCCGGGATGCGGTCACACAGCGGCGGGCAGTCGGCGCTGGGCTCCGACCACGCCGGAGGCGGCGCTGCGGCCAGCCCGCAGAGCACGATCGACATCGCCACGATCACCCGCCATATCCCCACCGAGCGCCACAATATAGGTATGCAACTCACGCATTTCGGACATTCGTGCCTACTGGCCAGTATTTCGGACACCACCGTGTTGTTCGACCCGGGCAACTTCTCGCATGGGTTCGAAGGCATCACCGGTCTGTCGGCCATCCTGATCACGCACCAGCACCCCGACCACGCCGATACCGCCCGGTTGCCCGCGCTGATCGCCGCAAACCCGCAGGCTGCGCTGTATGCCGATCCGCAGACGGCCGCGCAGTTGGGTGAGGCCTGGCGAGCGGTGCATCCCGGCGACGAGTTCCGGGTCGGCTCACTGAACGTGCGCGGGACCGGCGGCAAGCATGCCGTGATCCACCCGGAAATCCCTGTGATCGACAATATTTCGTACCTCCTGGGCGACGACGAGCATCCGGCCCGGCTCATGCACCCGGGGGACGCGCTGTTCGTCCCCGGCGAACCGGTCGACGTGCTGGCCACCCCGGCGGCCGCCCCGTGGATGAAAATCTCTGAGGCGGTGGACTTCTTGCGTGCCGTGGCGCCGACGCGGGCCGTGCCGATCCACCAGGGCATCGTCGAGCCGAACGCGCGCGGGATCTACTACGGACGGCTGGCCGAGATGACCAACACCGACTTCCAGGTGCTCACCGAGGAAAACGGCACCACATTTTGACGGTCGCGGTTCAGGCGATATCGGCGGCCGCACCCCGGCCGGCGGCTCGGCCGGAGAAGATGCAGCCCCCGAGGAAGGTGCCTTCCAGGGACCGGTAGCCGTGTACCCCGCCACCGCCGAATCCCGCCGCCTCACCCGCGGCGTACAGGCCGGAAAACGCCGTGCCGTCTTCCTTGAGCACCCGGGAGTCCAGGTCGGTTTCCAACCCGCCCAGGGACTTTCGGGTGAGGATGTGCAGTTTGACGGCGATCATCGGACCGGCCTTGGGGTCGGTGAGCCGGTGCGGGGCGACGACGCGGGTGAACCGGTCACCGAGGTAGTTTCGGGCCGCCCGGATCGCGGTCACCTGCCCGTCTTTGGTGAAGTTGTTGACCACCTCGCGGTCTCGCGCCGTCACCTCGGCCGCCACGGTGGCGTAGTCGAGTTCCAGGACGTCCGGCACGTCGTTCATCGCGGCCACCAATTCACGCAGGGAGCGCGCGCTGACGAAGTCCACGCCGCGATCGACGAACGCCTGCACGGGTGCCGGCGCACCGGGGCGTACCCGGGACAGCACGTCGCGCACGCTGCGTGAGGTGAGGTCGGGGTTCTGCTCCTGCCCAGACAGCGCGAACTCCTTGGCGATGATGCGCGCGTCGAGGATGAACCAGGTGTAATCCTGGCCGGTGCGGCAGATGTGTTCGAGCGTGCCGAGGGTGTCGAAGCCGGGATACAGCGGTCCGGGGAGCCGTTTCCCGTTGGCGTCCAACCACAATGACGACGGGCCGGGCAGGATGCGGATGCCGTGGTCGGGCCAGATGGGGTCGTAGTTGGTGATGCCTTCGGTGTAGTGCCACATCCGGTCGCTGTTGATGACGTGCGCACCGGCGGTCTCGGAGATGCCGATCATGCGGCCGTCGACGTGCGCGGGGACACCGCTGAGCAGCTGCTCGGGCACCCGCCCCATGCGCGCCGGCCAGTTCTTGCGGACGAGGTCGTGGTTGCCGCCGATCCCACCGCTGGCCACGATCACCGCGGAAGCGTGGAACTCGAAGTCGCCGATGACGTTTCGTGACGACGGTGCGCCGCGCGGTGCATCCGAGGGTTCGAGCACCGCGCCCCTGACCCCGACGACGGCGCCCTCGGACACGATGAGTTCGTCGACGCGGTGCCGGTGGGCGAAGCGCACCCGGGGCTCGCCCAGCAACCGGCGGGCGAAAACGTCGACGATCGCCGGGCCGGTCCCCCAGGTGATGTGGAAGCGCGGCACCGAATTACCGTGCCCCAGCGCCCCGTAACCGCCCCGCTCGGCCCAACCCACCAAGGGAAAAGTCTGCAAACCCCGGGCCCGCAGCCAGCTGCGTTTCTCGCCCGCGGCGAAATCGACGTAGGCGTGTGCCCACTCCCGCGGCCAGTGGTCCTCGGGCCGGTCGAACCCCGCGGTGCCCAGCCAGTCCTGCAGCGCCAGTTCCTGGCTGTCGCGGATACCGAGCCTGCGCTGTTCGGGACTGTCGACGAAGAACAGACCGCCGAACGACCAGAAGGCCTGGCCGCCCAGGTTCGCGGCGTTCTCCTGGTCGAGGATCAGAACCCGCAGGCCCCGGTCGGCGAGCTCGCACGCGGCGACCAGGCCGGCGAGACCCGCCCCCACGACAATGACATCGGCGTCTGCCATGAGACGCAAGACTAGCCCTTGTCAGGCAGCGTCGGTCAGTACCGAAAAACCCCGCCACCGGTACGCGGTGGGCTCGCAACGGTGCAGCAAAGCCAGGTCGATCGCATCGAGCATGGCCTGCCTGGGGCCCGGCCGACGCAGGTGCCTTGCAGCGACCGCGACTCGTACCGTGCCTTCGCGTCGCGCGGTGCGTTCCGCGGCCAGCACGACGGTGCGGCACCACCAGGGCTCGGACAGAAACCCTTCTCCGATGCCGACCACCCGCGCCCGCGTCGTGGTCTGGCGGACCAGGTCGGTGACGCTGTTCAGGTCGGCGAGCAAGCGAAAGCCGTTGCGCGGCAATGCGGTCACCGTGCCCTGGGACACGGTCCAGCCGGGCGCGGCGAACAACCTGGTGCGCAGGCCCAGGTGCTCGAGCACGCGGTCGGCGCCCATCAACCGCAGGTTGGCCTCGTGGGCGGGCAGCGAGGCGAACTCGCCGCGGCGCTTCTTGGTCGCGGCCTCGTCGTAGCCGTGCAGCACGACGGCGTCACCGGCGCTGCGCCGGTGGGTCAGCCATTCCACGGTCTCGGCGTCGCGATCTAACCGGTAACCACCTTTGAGCCGCGGCGCCACCATCATCGAGGCGGGCACGCCGCGGGCATCGAGTTCGGCGCAGAACGACTCGACATCAGCCATCGTGCGATCGCTGATCTGCGATATCGAGACGATGAGTTGTCCGGTCACGACTGCCAGTGTGGCAACGTCACATGTCGGGACGGTGTCGAACACTCTGACACCGAATGTCCATTCGGCTTCAGAGCCTCGATCAGGCCGGCAGGACCGCTTCGATGGCCTCGATGACCTCGGGCGCATCGGGTTCGGTGCGCGGCCGGAACCGGTTGACCACAGTGCCACCCGGGCCCAGCAGGAACTTCTCGAAGTTCCACTGGATGTCCCCGGCCTCACCCGCCGCGTCGGCGGCCTGGGTCAGCTCGGCATACAGCGGGTGGCGGTCGGCGCCGTTGACGTCGGTCTTGGCCAACAGTGGGAACGTCACGCCGTAGGTGGTCGAGCAGAACTCCTGGATCTCCTCGGCGCTGCCCGGCTCCTGGCCCATGAACTGGTTGCAGGGCACCCCGACGACGGTCAGCCCCCGTGCGGCGTAATCCTGGGCGAGTTTCTCCAGCGCGGTGTACTGCGGTGTCAGCCCGCATCTGGAGGCCACGTTGACCACCAGGACTGCACCGCTTGCCAACTCGGCCAACGTTGTCGGCTTGCCGTCGAGAGTGGTCAGCGGGATGTCGTTGAGGCTCATCGACCCGACGCTACCGGACCTCCTCGTCGAACAGGATCTCGGCCAGGCTCTGCACCTTGGCGATCGGATCGCCCGCGGTGTCGATCGCGTCGTTGAGCCACAGCATCGAAAAACCGTGCACCAGAGACCAAGCCGCCAGAGCGGCACCCGCCGGGTCGGCGGCCGCCTTGGGGTCGGCCAGGGTGCCGACGCCGCGGTTCAGCTCCGCTCCGGCGGCCGACGAGGCGGCGACCAACTCGGCGTCGGTGTCGTCGTAGAGCGATTTGTCGAACATCACCTCGTAGTGACCGGGGTGATCGAGGGCGAAGCGCACGTAGGCCTTGGCAGCGTCGATGAACTGCGGCCTGGCGTCGGTCAGTGCGGCGGCCAGGAGCTGGAAACCTTCGGTGGCCAGTGCGGTGAACAGCCCGCGCCGGTCGGTGAAGTGATGCGCGGGGGCCGCGTGCGAGACACCCGCGGCGCGCGCGAGTTCGCGCAGCGAGATGCCGTCGGCGCCTCGCTCGGCCACCAGCTCGGCGGCCTGCGCGAGGATCACAGCCCGTAGGTCGCCGTGGTGATAGCCCATGCGGGCCATGGTAAACCCCAGATCTTGACAGCGCCTAGATTCAGCGTAGCGTGGCGATCTAGACAGCGACAAGATTGGAGCCGGTGGTGGCCGTCTTTCTCACTCTCATCCTGGGCAGCGCTGCGGCGCGGGCGGTCGGCCTGCTCGGCGTGGACTATGTCGACAGCTGGCCCGAGGCGATCGCGGTCGGACTGGCCGCGATGTTCGTCATGACCGGGGTCGCGCACTTCGTGGATCCGCTGAGGCGCGACATGATCGCGATCGTGCCGCCCTCGCTACCCGCACCCGGCCTGCTGGTGACGGTCACCGGCGTACTGGAGTTGGCCGGCGCCGCCGGCCTGCTCTACCCGGCCACCCGGGTGGCTGCGGCGATGTGCCTGTTCCTGCTCATGCTGGCCATGTTCCCGGCCAACGTCTACGCGGCACGGATGCCGAACCCGCCGAAGTCGATGACCTCGCGGTTAGGTGTCCGGACCGCCGAAGAGGCTGCCTACCTGGCCGCTGCCGTAGTTGTCGCTGTCGGCGGCAGCTAGCAGCCAGGCGTACTGGAACGCGGCTTCCTTCCACCGCTCGTAGCGTCCGGACAGGCCACCGTGGCCGGCCACCATCTCGGTCTTGAGTAGCACAGGGTGACCGTCGGTCTTCGTATGACGCAGTGCGGCAACCCATTTGGCTGGCTCGACGTAATACACCCGGGTGTCGTTGAGCGATGTCATCGCCAGGATGGCCGGATAATCCTGCGCGGCCACGTTCTCGTACGGCGTGTAGGCCTTCATGTAGCGGTAGACCTCGGGGTCCTCCAACGGGTTCCCCCACTCGTCCCACTCGGTCACGGTCAGCGGCAACGACGGATCCAGGATGGTCGTCAGCGCATCGACGAATGGCACCTGCGCCAGGATGCCGGCGAACAGGCCTGGCGCCATGTTGGCCACCGCGCCCATCAGCAAGCCGCCCGCACTGCCGCCGAGGGCCACCAGATTCTGCGGACGGGTCATCCCGGAGTCGACGAGATGGCTTGCCGCGGCAATGAAGTCGGTGAAGGTGTTGGTCTTCTCCAGCAGCTTGCCGTGCTCGTACCACGGCCGGCCCAACTCGCCGCCGCCGCGCACATGCGCGATCACGAACACCATGCCCCGGTCAAGCAACGACAACCGGGCGATCGAGAACCGCGGGTCCTCACACGACTCGTAGGCACCGTAGCCATACAGCAGGGTCGGCGCAGGGAACTGCAACCCGGCCCGGTGGATGATCGAGACCGGGACCTGCTCCCCGTCGGGTGCGGTCGCCCAATCCCGGCGCTCCACATAGTCTTCCGGCCGGTAGCCGCCCAGCACCGGCTGCTCGCGGAGCAGGGTCCGCTCTCCTGTGGCCAGGTCCAGGTCGTAGATCCGCGCCGGTGTGACGAACGACGTCGCGCCGATCCGCAACTTCGGCGTGGACCAGTTGGGATTTCCGCCCATCCCCGCGGCCGTCAGTTCGGAATCGAAGGTCAGTTCCTCGCGCCGGCCGTAACCGTCCGCGGTGAGCGGCCACAGCGCCATCTTCGGCAATGCCTCACTGCGGTAACTGATCACGAGGAAACCGTCGAACGCGTCGACACCGTCGAGTCGCAAGTCCGACCGGTGCTCGATCAGGGTGCGGAAATCGCTCGGGTCGCTGACCGGCGCCTCCACCAACATGAAGTTCTCGGCACCGTCGTTGTGCAGGATCAGGAACCGGTCCTCGCCCCCGACCACGGCATGCTCGACGGAATACTCCACCAGGTCGCGACGCCCCCACACCGTGGTGAGCTCTGCGGTCGGGTCATTCGCGTCGACATAGGCGACCTCGGTGGTGACCGCACTGCCCGATGCGACGAACAGGTACTTGTCGCTGCGACTGCGGCCGATCGCGACCCAGAACCGTTCGTCGGGTTCGTGATACACCTTCTCGGCGGGCAAGCCAGAAGCCAGCCGGTGCCGCCACACGGTGTCGGGCCGCCAGGCATCGTCGACCGTGGTGTAGTACAGCGTGCGGCTGTCGGCCGCCCAGGTGCCGCCGGCCCCGATCCCGGTGATCGTGTCGCCGTACAGCTCGCCCGTGCGTAGATCCTTGAACTTCATGGTGTATCGCTCGTCGCCCAGGACGTCGACCGAGTAGGCCAGGATATTGCCGTCCAGACTCACCGTCGCCGCGCCGAGCGAGAAGTACTCGTGGCCGTCGGCCTCGACGTTCTCGTCGAGCAGGATCTGCTCACCCGGGATCTCGGCACCCTCGTCCAGCTCGGGCGGCGTCCAGTCGTCGGGATCGCCGATCGGGCACCGGCAGTGCACCGCGTACTGCTTGCCCTCGAAGCTGCGCGCGTAGTACCACCAGCCATTGCGGCGCATCGGCACCGAAAGATCAGTTTCCTTGGTGCGGGCCTTGATCTCGTCGAAGATCTTCTGTCGCAACGGCTCCAGATGGGCGGTGGAGACGTCGGTGTAGGCGTTCTCGGCTTCCAGGTGCGCGATCACCTCAGGATTGTCCTTGTCGCGCAACCATTCATAGGGATCGATGAACACATCGCCGTGATGCTCGCGACGATGATTGCCGCGCTTGGCGACCGGAGGCTGCACGGAGTCGGTCATGCGCCGATCCAATCGTCGAACCGCAGACCCGAAATCCGTTCGTACGCCTCGATGTACCGCTCCCGGGTGGCGGCCACGATCTCCTCGGGCAACGGCGGCGGCGGGGTGTCGCCACGACGGTCCCAACCCGAATCCGGCCCGGTCAACC
This sequence comes from Mycolicibacterium sp. 050232, assembly GCA_036235365.1. Classification (GTDB taxonomy): domain Bacteria; phylum Actinomycetota; class Actinomycetes; order Mycobacteriales; family Mycobacteriaceae; genus Mycobacterium. The sequence goes on from JAZBEZ010000001.1 coordinate 75,162, forward strand.
AGTTACGGACGAACTGCTTGTCGAAGCTGTCCTGCACCACACCCTGCTGGTACGCCTCGGCACGCCAGTACCGGGACGAGTCGGGGGTGAACACCTCATCGGCCAGCACCACGTTGCCGTGCTCGTCGACGCCGAACTCGAACTTGGTGTCGGCGATGATGATGCCCTTGGTCAGTGCATGGTCGGCACCTTGGATGTAGGTCTGCAGCGTGCGTTCCTTGAGCTGGTTGGCCAGCACCGGCCCGACCAGCTCGATCACGTGGTCGAACGAGATGTTCTCGTCGTGCTCGCCGATATCGGCCTTGGTGGCGGGGGTGAACAGCGGCTCGTCGAACTTGCTCGCCTCGCCCAGCCCCGGCGGCAGCGGGATACCGCACACCGAGCCCGAGGCCTGGTAGTCCAGCAGCCCCGAACCGGTCAGGTACCCGCGCGCCACGCACTCCACCGGAAGCATCTTCAGCTGCTTCACCACCAGCGCGCGGCCCAGCACCTCGGCGGGGATGCGCTCGTCGTCCGGCGGCCCGGCCAGATGGTTGGGCGCGCTGATCAGGTCGAAGAAGAACACGCTCATCGCCGTCAGGATCCGGCCCTTGTCCGGGATCTGCGAGTCGAGGACGTAGTCGTAGGCCGAAATGCGGTCGGTCGCCACGAACAGCAGGTGCTCGTCGTCGATGCGGTACAACTCGCGGACTTTCCCGCTGGCCAGGTGCTGATAGTCGGACAGAGCAGGGCGCATTGGGTCAGCCTATGTGTTGGGATCGGTCTCATGAGATCGCGGTACCTGCCCTATGCCAGCAGACCCGGCCGCTTGTTGGCCCAGTTGTTCAGCGACGTGGCCGTCCTCACCTGGATCGCGGTGTGGATATTGGTCGGGATCGCCGTGCATTCGGCGGTGGCGACGATCGCCGAGGTCGGCAGGCAGGTACAGAGCGGCGCCAACGGTGTTGCCGACAACCTGGGCTCCGCTGGTGACAGCACCGACCACGTTCCCCTGATCGGTGACACGTTGAGCAAGCCCCTGCGCGCTGCCAGCGACGCGGCCCTCGACATCGCCGGTGCGGGCGCCAACCTGGACAACACGGCGAGCTGGCTGGCCTGGGTGCTGGCCCTGGCCGTGGCCGCCGCACCCATCCTCTTTGTGGCAATGCCGTGGCTGTATCTACGGGTGCGGTTCTTCCGGCGCAAGTGGACTGCGATCACCCTGGCCTCGACGGCGGCAGGCGAACAGCTGCTGGCCCTGCGGGCGCTGGCCAACCGGCCGCTGGCCAAGCTCACCGCGGTCTCCGACGACCCCGTCGGCGCGTGGCGCAGTCAAGATCAGCGGGCCGTTCGCGGCCTGGCGGCCCTCGAGCTGCGCTCCGCCGGCATGCGCCTGCGCCGCATCGAGTGATTTGTGCACCTCTCGTAACGCTCAGCGTTACCGGAGGTGCACAAATCACTCGTGGGGGAACCGTTTGACGTGTGACTCCGTCGAATCTGCATGCTCGAGGACTTCTTGCGCGACCATGACGGCGTCATCACGCTTGCTCAAGCCGAGGAAGCAGGCTTATCCCGCCAGGCTGTGTATCGGCGAGTTCAATCCGGCCGCTGGCTGCGCTGCTCACGGGGCGTCTATTTCGCCGACGATCGACCGTTCACCGATGCCGCACGAACAAGGGCTGCGGTCTGGTCACTGGGCTCCAACGCAACGGCCAGCGGACTCGCTGCGGCGTGGTGGCTCGGGGTCACGAGGTATGCACCCGAAATCATTGAGGTCACTGTTCCGAAGGTCAGCAATTTCCGGCAGAGGCACGCCGTCAAACTGCGCCGGCGGGATCTCGACCCACGCGACGTCGTCGAACGCCGGGGCCTGCGGGTCACCGCGCTACCGCTCACGGTCGTGGAGGCCGCCGCCGGCCGTGGTGGCGGCGCCAAGCTCATGGACACCGCGCTGCAGCGCCACACCGAGCTCCGCGAACTGTGGCGGGCCCATGTCCGGAACAAGGGCCGGCATGGCTCCCCCGCCGCCCGGATACTGCTCATCGCCGCGGCCGACGGCGCCCGCTCGGCCGCCGAACGCCTGCTGATCAAGCTGCTCAAAGAAGCCGGTATCACCGGTTGGAAGGCCAACTACCGCCTCGGCCGATACGTGATCGACGTGGCCTTTCCCGCCGCCACGCTCGCGATCGAAACCGACGGCTGGGCATTCCACAGCGATCAGGAGGATTTCCAGAAGGACCGCGTCAAGCAGAACGAGATCGCCCTGATGGGCTGGCAGGTGCTGCGGTTCACCTGGCTCGATCTCACCGAGTACCCGCAGCGGGTCATCGCCGAGATCAGGTTCGCTATCGAGTGCCGCTCAACCGCCGCAGCCAGCTTCCGAACGGGTGCCGCACGGTGACCGAGCCCATCCGGGCACGACCGCGCACGACGAGATGCAGCTGATCGGACGGCGGGCTGGTGCGCACTTTGGCGGTGACACTGCCCGCGACCGCTTCGACGCCGTTGACATCGGCGGTCGCCGACGCCGGCACGATCAGCTCGGTCGAGCTGCAGTAGTCGTCGAGAACGATCTCCACCACCGGCCCGGGCAGCGCCGCGGAGGTGAAGTCGAGGGTGGTGCTGCACAGCCGGCTTTTCACATGCAGCACGGGCGCTACCGTCCACTGCCCGCGACGGACGATCGACGACATCCACCCCCGCAGCTCCTCCGGCGGCGCACCAGGTGTCTGTACCGCGGGCACCGTCATCGGCAGATCCGCCACCACCGCGCTCAACTCACCCCGGGTGCGGGCGGCCAGTGCCGCGTCGTAGCGTTCGCTGAACTCGTCGAGCGTGATCATGCCTTCGGCTACCGCGCGTTCGAGCAGTTGTCCCACTTTGGCGCGTTCGGCGTCTGAGACTCGGAGATGGTCATTCGGGCCGGAGTCCATGTCCCGAGGTTAGGCGAGCTCCACCACCATGTGCCGGATGCCGGTGTGCCGGTTGCTGCGGGTCCACTCGACGGGCTTGACCAGGCGTGCCGTCGAGAACCGCGACAGCAGTTCCTCGAACAGCACCCGCAACTCCAGCCGGGCCAGGTTGGCGCCCAGGCAGTAGTGGATGCCGTAGCCGAAACCCAAGTGCGGATTGGGTTTACGAGTGATGTCGAAGGTGTCGGGGTCGGTGAACACCAGCGAATCCCGGTTCGCCGAGCCCTCCCAGACCTGCACCTTCTGCCCGGGCTCGATGTCGCAGCCGCCCAGGGTCACCGCGCGGGTTGCGGTGCGGCGTTTGGACGGTGACGGCGAGGACCAGCGCACCATCTCCTCGATCGCCGTGGGCAGTTCCCCGAGATCCTCGCGCAACAACGCCAGCTGCGAAGGGTTTTCGATCAGGGCCAGCAGTCCGCCCGCCACCGCGTTGCGGGTGGTCTCGGCGCCGGCGCTGAACAGCAGGCTGAAGAACAGATACAACTCCAGATCCGAGAGACAGGCGTCAGAAGCGTTGGCCACCACCGAGAGCATGTCGTCAGTGGGGTCGACACGCTTGGCGGCGATGAGCTCCTGGCCGTAGGTGTACATCCGCGACCCGGCCTCCTCGGCCGACAACTGCGCCATGGTTGCGGTGCGCGAACCACCGAAGTCGAACTGCGGCTCGATCGCCTGGAACAGCCAATGCCGTTCGGATTCAGGCACTCCCAGCAGAATGCAGATCATCTGCATGGGCAGTTCGGCGGCCACGTCGACCAGGAAGTCCAGCGGTTCACCCGCCACCACGTCGTCGAGCAACCGGCGGGAACGGGCCCGCAGATCGTCTTCGACCCGCCGGATCATGCGCGGGGTGAGCCCGGAGCTGACCAGACGGCGGATCTCGGAGTGCCGCGGGTCGTCCATCATGTTGAGCACCTGACCGGCGATGGACAGATCCTGCAGCAGCGTGCCGCCGAACGGCCGGGTGCCGCCGGTCACGGAGGAGTACGTCTCCGCATCACGCAGTACCGCAAGGGTTTCGGCGTGGGTGGCCACCGACCAGAAGCCCTCGCCATCCGGTGTGTGTTCGGTGGGGGCGTGCCAGTACACCGGGGCTTGGCGACGGTGCGCGGTGAACAACTCGTGCGGGAAACCGGAGGCGAAATTGTCCAGGTCGGTGAAGTCGGCCGCCAAACTCACAAGATGGCGCCCGAGGTGTACTTGGCGGCTTCGGGGTAGCGGCTGACCAGTTCGTCGACGGCCGCGACGACGCCGTCCACCTGGGCGCCGGCGGCGCCGGTGAAGGCCTGCTTGTCGGCCAGCGCGGCTTCCAGGGCGGCCCGGTCCAGCGGCAGCCGCGGGTCGGCGGCAAGCCGGTCGAGCAGGTCCGGCTCACGCCCCTGCTCGCGCATCGCCAGGGCGACGGCGACGGCGTGTTCCTTGATCACCTCATGCGCGGTTTCGCGGCCCACGCCGGCGCGCACCGCCGCGATCAGGATGCGTGTGGTGGCCAGGAAGGGCAGGTAGCGGTCCAGCTCGCGCTGGATCACGGCCGGGTAGGCGCCGAACTCGTCGAGCACGGTCAGGAAGGTTTCGGTCTGCCCGTCGATGGCGAAGAACCCGTCGGGCAGTGCGACGCGGCGCACCACCGAGCAGAAGACGTCGCCTTCGTTCCACTGCGCACCGGCCAGTTCGGCGGCCATCGACGCGTACCCGCGCAACACCACCTGCAGGCCGTTGACCCGCTCGCACGACCGGGTGTTCATTTTGTGCGGCATGGCCGAGGAGCCGACCTGACCAGGTGCGAAGCCTTCGGTCACCAGCTCATGACCGGCCATCAGCCGGATGGTGTGTGCCAGTGAGGACGGCCCGGCACCTACCTGCACCAGCGCCGAGAGCACGTCGTGGTCCAGCGAGCGCGGGTACACCTGCCCGACGCTGGTGAAAACCTCTGTGAATCCCAGGAATTGGGCGACACGCCGTTCCAGTTCGGCGAGTTTCGCGGTGTCTCCGTCGAACAGGTCGAGCATGTCCTGGGCCGTGCCCATCGGGCCCTTGATGCCGCGCAGCGGGTAGCGGTCGATCAGCTCACGCAGGCGGGTCAGGGCCACCAAGGTCTCTTCGGCCGCCGAGGCGAATCGCTTGCCCAGCGTGGTGGCCTGCGCGGCGACATTGTGCGAACGGCCGGCCATCACCAGGTCCCGGTAGACGACGGAGCGTTCGGCCAGCCGGGCCACCACCGCGACACCGTGGGAGAACACCAGTTCAAGGGAGCGACGGATCTGCAGCTGCTCGACGTTCTCGGTGAGGTCGCGGCTGGTCATGCCCTTGTGGACGTGCTCGTGGCCGGCCAGGGCGTTGAACTCTTCGATGCGGGCCTTGACGTCGTGGCGGGTCACGCGCTCGCGCGCCGCGATCGACGCGAGGTCGACGTGCTCCAGGACCCGCTCGTAGTCCTCGACCACACCGTCGGGCACGGCGACCCCCAGCTCGGCCTGTGCCCGCAGCACGGCGAGCCAGAGTCGGCGTTCGGCGACGATCTTGGCCTCCGGCGACCAGATCGCGACCATTTCGTCGCTGGCGTAGCGGTTGGCCAGAACATTCGGGATCGTCACGAACACACAGCTTACGGCCCGCGCGGGGGGACCAATGAGACAGTGGACGGATGTACTTCGTCGGACTCGACCTCGCGTGGGGCGAGAAGAACCAGACGGGCGTGGCCGCCATCGACTCCGGTGGGCGGGTCCTTCACGTCGGTGTGGCGCAGGACGACGACGAAATCGCGGCGACCATAGAGCCGTACGTCAGCGGTGACTGCCTGGTCGCCATCGATGCGCCGCTGATCGTCAACAATCCGACCGGCCACCGCCCGTGTGAGCGGGATCTCAACCGGGACTTCCAGCGGTTCGATGCCGGGGCACGCCCGGCCTTCACCGAGCGGCCCGAGTTCAAGCATCCGCGCGGTGCGCGTATCGCCGCGGCGCTGGGGCTCGACATGGATCCGTCGTCGACATCGAACCGGCGCGCGATCGAGGTCTATCCGCACCCTGCGAGCGTCGTGCTGTTCGGACTCGACAAGACGCTGAAGTACAAGCGGGGCACGTTCGGCGACCGTCAGCGCGAACTGCTGAAGTTGATGACGTTCATCGAAGAGCTCGACGGCGCGACGCCGCGGCTGCGCGCGAACCGCAACGTGAACTGGGTCGAACTGCGGAAGCGGATCGAGGCAGCCACGCGGCCCGGGCAACTCGACCGCGACGAGGACCCCGTCGACGCCATGCTCTGCGCCTACGTCGCGCTGCACTGGTATCACCGACCCGAGGATGTGACCATCTACGGCGACTTCGCGTCGGGCTACATCCTCACCCCGTCGCTGCCCACCCATCGGCTGCCCAGGCCGCGACCGGCACCGGTGAGCCAGGCGGCACCGTCGTCGGCTGTCGCCGAATACGCTGCCCGGCGGCCGGACCTGGTGGCTGCCACCGAGCAGTACCTCAAGCTGGTCACCAGCCTGCTCGACGAGGCGGGCATCAACTACCTCAGCATCACGGCCCGGACCAAGAGCGTCGATTCGTTCGCCATGAAAGCCAACCGGCGGGCCGTCGACGGCACGCCGATGTACACCGATCCGCTGGTGGAGATCACCGACCAGGTGGGGCTGCGCGTCATCACCTACCTGCGTGAGGACGTCGACGCGGTGGCCAATCTGCTGGCCGAGGAGATGCGGCTGCTCGACGACCAGGACATGGGCCTGCAGACCGCCCGCCAGGGCCGGTGGGGGTATGCGAGCCGGCATCTGCTGTTCGGGGTCGAGGGCGAACAGTATCCGGCGTCCATCCAGGTCCGTACCGTGCTGCAGCACGCGTGGGCGGAGTTCGAACATGACGTGCGATACAAGGGTTCGGTACCCGCCGAGCATGTCAGCGAACTGGACCGCCGGTTCACGTTGGCCGCCGGGCTACTGGAGTTGGCCGACCGCGAGTTCACCGAGATCCGGGAACGGCTGCGGCTCACCATGACCGAAGAAGAGGACCCGAAGTTCGCTGTGCCGTCTTCGGACGCGCGCATCCCCACCTCGGTGCTGGCCACCTATCTGGGCAACCGGTTCGCCGATGCCGGCTGGTCGCGCACGGACCACTACAGCTGGATCTCGGGGTTGTTGCTCGAGCTCGGCATCACTTCATTGGATGCGCTCACCGGCGTGCTGGATTCGGTGGACACCGACGAGATCAACCGGCTCATGGACTACCGGTTCCCACCGGGCGCGGTCCGCCGCCTGGACGACGCGTTGTTGGCCGTATTCGATGACCGCTACATCGGTCTGGATGGCAACGCACACCGGGTCGCGTTGCTGCAGAACCGGATCGAGAAGCTGCGCGCCGAATCCTAGGGGGCGTCACCCAGATGGGTCGGGTCGGTGATGCCGGGGCCGCGGATCCCGAGTTGCCGGTTGATCGTCTTGGTGATCAAGAACAGCACCACCCCGGTGGCCACCAGGGCGAGCGCCAGCACATACTGCACCGCAGGCCGCCCCGACGTCGGTAGCACCAGGTACAACGACGCGATGAAACCGATCACGGGCAGCGCCGTCGGTGTCTTGAAATGCCCGCCCTCTTCCTTCACATCACGGCGCAGCACCAGAACCGCGACGTTGACCACCGAGAAGACCGCGAGCAGCAGCAACGACGTGGTTCCGCCCAGGATCGCGACGGTGTCTCCGCTCGCGAACGCCGACACGTAGAAGATCAGGCCGAACGCGATGAGCGTGGTGAAAAGGATTGCCACCCAAGGTGTATGACGCTTCGGGTGCACTGCGCCGAGCACCGGCGGCAGCACGTGCTGACGGGCCATGCCGTAGATCAGCCGGCTGGCCATCAGCATGTTGATCAATGCGGTGTTCGACACGGCGAACATCGAGATGATGGGCAGGATATTCGCGAACGGTAGCCCCGGCGCGGCTGCCTCCATCACTCGCACCAGCGGAGACGAGTCCGACTCGGCGAGCGTTCCGACCGGCACCAGCGCCACCGCTATGACGGCTACGACGACGTAGACGAGCCCGGCGATTCCGAGCCCGGTCAACAAGACCTTCGGGAAGATCCGCGTCGGATCCTTGGTCTCCTCTGCCATGTTGACCGAGTCCTCGAATCCGACCATCGCAAAGAAAGCCAGCGATGTCGCCGCGGTGACCGCGATGAAGGCGTTCTTCTCCCCGGACGTATCGAACGCGACGACGCGGGAGAAGTCGACGTCCACCCCGCTGACGATCGCCCACAGCCCCACCGCGATAACCAGCACCAGGCCGGTGATCTCGATGAACGTCAGGACCACGTTGAGCTTGACGCTCTCGCTGACGCCTCGCAGGTTCACCGCGGCGATCAGCGCCATGAACAGCAGCGCCAGCAGGATGACGCCGACCACCTTCAGGTGGTCGACGTTGTCGGCGTAGAACTGGCCGAAGTTGACCTCGATCGCATCGAAGAAGCTGATCGCGAAGAAGCGAGAAGCCGTTGAGGCCGAGGTGATTCCGGAACACATCACAATGAACGCCACCAGGAACGTCACAAAGTGGATGCCAAAAGCCTTGTGCGCGTAGAGCGCTGCACCGGCGGCCTGCGGATATTTGGTGACCAGCTCGAGATAGCTGAACGCGGTGATGGTGGCGATCAGGAACGCCGCGAGGAACGGAAGCCACGCAGCACCGCCGACTTCTTTGGCGACCTGCCCGGTCAGCGCATAGACGCCCGTGCCGAGGATGTCGCCGACGACGAACAGCAGTAACAGTCCGGGCCCCATCACCCGCTTGAGCTGTGGCTCCTCCGCGGTTGCGGGTTGCGACATTCCCCCTCCTTCAGCCTGTCAGCCGCGTACCCGCCCGTTCGTCGACGGGCGCCAGCACGTCGATGACGTCGATCAGCGTGGCGCGGGCACTGGCCCTGGGCCCCTCCCCTTCGTCGACCAACGATGCCACAACCGCGCCGTCGACGGCGCACACCAGGGCGGTGACCAGTTCGGCACGCACCGACCGGCCGGAGCGTTCGACCACCTCGACCACGGCGTCGGTGCGCTGCTGCAGGATGCGGCGTTGAATGTCGCGCAGTCCGGGTTGCCGGGCGCAGGCGATGTAGCGCTCGTAGCGCGAGATCAGTTCCTCGCTTCCGCGGCGCTCCGGTGATTCCCCGAGCAACAGATCGACGAGGACGTCCGCGGTCGATTCGGCCCCGCGCCGCCGCCGTGAGAGCGCGGCCACACCGGCGCTGAGTTGTTCGGCTTCCCGGGTTCCGATGTACTCGACAGCCTTCGCGATGAGGTCGTCGAGGGAGGAGAAATAGTACGTCGTCGAGGCCAGCGGGAGGCCGGCGCGACGCGCCACGGCGCGGTGCCGGACGGCGTCGAATCCGCCTTCACAGAGCAATTCAGCGGCTGCCCTGACGAGGGCGTACCGCCGACGCTCCCCTTTAGGGGTGACCGCTGCCGTCACCTTCCACATGCTGCCAGCCGGGCCCCCTCCACATCGGGCTTTCGGTCAATCATCAGGCTCTACTCAGGTTTTTCCGCCTCGGCGGCGATCCGCCGAGAATGCCACTGGCCGATGCCATTGTGGGGCGATGGCAAGATGGCCCGCATGCCCAACTTGACCCGTCGCGCAGTCCTGCGCCTCGGCGTCGGTGCGGCTGCCGGCGCCGCCGGTGCTGTAGCCCTCGCCTCCGCCCCCGTCTCACCCGCCAGCCCCGTGGCCGCGCCGACATTTACCAGCGGGGCGTTCGTGTCGGCCGCGCGCGGCGGGACGAACACCAACTGGGCGATCGCGCGCCCGCCGGGACAGACCGGCAAACTCCGTCCGGTGATCGCCCTGCACGGCAAAGGGCAGGACGCTGCCGGCGTGATGGCCGGCGGAGTGGAACAGGGCCTGGCCGAGGCGGTCGCGGCCGGGCTCCCGCCGTTCGCTGTGGTCGCCGTCGACGGCGGCGGAAGCTATTGGCACAAACGCGCATCCGGGGAGGACTCGGGTGCGATGGTGCTCGACGAGCTGATCCCGATGCTCGGCGATCAGGGTCTGGACACCTCGAAGGTCGGATTCCTGGGCTGGTCGATGGGCGGCTACGGCGCGCTGCTGCTGGGTTCGCGGCTCGGGCCGGCGCGCACCGCGGCGATCTGCGCCGTGAGTCCGGCGTTGTGGACGTCTTCGGGGGCCGCCGCGCCCGGGGCCTTCGACAGTGCGGCGGATTACAACGCCAACAGCGTCTGGGACCAGCCCGCGCTGGGCTCGATCCCCATCCGGATCGATTGCGGCAACAGCGATCCGTTCTATTCGGCCACCAAGCAGTTCATCGCCGAGTTGCCCAACCCGCCTGCCGGCGGCTTCTCCCCCGGCGGGCATGACGGCAGCTTCTGGAGTTCGCAGCTGCCCGCCGAGATCGCCTGGATGGCCCCGCTGCTCGTCGCCTAGATACTGATTCGCCCCTCGGCGGCGGCCAGCCCGATGTCGCTGCGGAAGTGGCTGCCCGGCAACCGGATCGACTTGGCGAGCGCGTAGGCCGCATCACGTGCGGCAGGCAGGTCCGCGCCGGTGCCGACCACCGAGAGCACCCGACCGCCCGAGGACACCACCTCGCCGTCCTCACGGCGCGCGGTGCCGGCGTGCAGCACGCCGTCGGCTTCGGCTCCGTGGATGACGTCGCCGACACGCGGCCGGCCGGGGTAGTTCTCCGCGGCCATCACGACGGTCACCGCGTAGCCATCACGCCACCGCAGCTCGCCGAACGAGGCGAGCTCACCGGTGGCCGCGGCGGTCAGCAGCTGTCCCAGCGGCGAATCGAGCAGCGCCAGAACCGATTGCGTTTCCGGATCACCGAAGCGGCAGTTGAACTCCACCACCGCCGGGCCGTTCGAGGTGATCGCCAAACCGGCGTAGAGCAGACCCGAGAACGAGCTGCCACGCGCAACCAGTTCTGCGGCAACGGGTTTGACCACGTCGTCGACGATCTGGTTCTTCACCGAGTCCGGCAGCCAGGGCAACGGGGCATACGCGCCCATGCCGCCGGTGTTCGGCCCGGTGTCTCCGTTCCCGACCCGCTTGAAGTCCTGCGCCGGCAGCAGTGGCACCACCGTGGCGCCGTCGACCACGCAGAACAGTGACACCTCGGGTCCGTCGAGGAACGACTCAAGCAGCACGGGGTGTCCGGAGTCGAGGAGGCTGGCGGCGTGCGCCCGGGCGGCGTCGCGATCGGCGCTCACCACCACACCCTTGCCTGCGGCCAGACCGTCGTCCTTGACCACCCAGGCGGCCTGTCCGGCTGGCGGGCCGAAGCGATCCAGCGCGGCGTCAAGGTGAGCCGGATTGTCGACGATCTCACTGCTCGCGGTGCGTACCCCGGCCTTGGCCATGACGTCCTTGGCGAAGGCCTTCGAGCCCTCGATGCGCGCGGCGTCCTTGCTGGCTCCGAAGCAGGCGATGCCCGCGGCCCGGACGGCGTCGGCCACGCCGAGCACCAGGGGAACCTCGGGACCGATCACCACCAGGTCGCTTTCCAGGCGCTTGGCCAGCTTCACCACGGCCTCGCCGGAGGTGATGTCGACGTCGTACTGATCGGCGATGGACTGCGTGCCGGCATTGCCCGGCGCCACCGCCAACTCGTCCACCTGCGGATCGCGGCGCAGGGCCAGCAGCAGGGCGTGTTCACGGGCACCGGATCCGATAACGAGGACGCGCACGGTCGTAGCGTAACCGGAAACCCACGGGCATACACTTGACGCCACGGTGTATGGTCGACAGCAGGAATGTGCTCGCCGTCACACGAGGAGATGATCCGGCTTGACCACCATGAGCGCCTGCCCATTCGGCGCGGGGTACGACTTCACCGATCCCGACGTCCTGCTCCGCGGGATTCCCGTCGACGAGTTCGCCCAATTGCGCCAGACCGCGCCGGTGTGGTGGAACGCGCAGGACGAGTCGATCTTCAACGACGGCGGTTACTGGGTGATCACCCGTCACGAGGACATCAAGACCATCTCCCGCGACGGCGGCACCGTGTGGTCGACCAACGCCAAAGGCGCCGTCATGCGGCTCCCCGAAGGGGTCACCTCAGAACAACTCGACCTCACCAAGGCGCTGCTGATCAACCATGACGCGCCCGAGCACACCCGGCTGCGCAAGCTGGTGTCGCGGCTGTTCACCCCGCGTTCGGTGGCCGCGCTGGAGGAGAAGCTCGCGGTGGCGGCCCGCGAGATCGTGGCCGCGGCAGCCAAGAAGGACAGCGGCAATTTCGTGGACGACGTCGCGATGAGCCTGCCGCTGCTGGCCATCGCCGACCTGATCGGTGTGCCCGAGGAAGACCGCGAGAAGCTCTTCCACTGGACCAACGCCATCATGAACACCGACGATCCGGACTTCGATGCCGATCCGACCATGGCCAACGCGGAGCTCATGGGTTACGCCTACAACATGGCGGAGCAGCGCAGGAAGTGCCCAGCCGATGACATCGTGACGCGCCTGGTGCAGGCCGATGTCGATGGCGACTCGCTCGGCGAGGTCGAGTTCGCGTTCTTCGTGATCCTGCTGGCCGTGGCCGGCAATGAGACCACCCGCAACGCGATGACGCACGGCATGAATGCTTTCCTCGAAAACTCGGACCAATGGGAGCTTTTCAAACGCGAGCGCCCCGAGACCGCGGTCGACGAGATCATCCGCTGGGCCACCCCGGTGCACTGCTTCCAGCGCACCGCCCTGATCGACACCCAGGTGGGTGACGTCACCGTGAAGGCCGGGCAGCGCGCCGGCCTGTTCTACAGCTCGGCCAATTACGACGAGGAAGTCTTCGAGTCGCCCTTCACGTTCAACATCCTGCGCAACCCCAACCCGCACCTGGCGTTCGGCGGCAACGGCGCGCATTACTGCATCGGCGCCAACCTGGCGCGGATGGAGATCAAGCTGATGTTCAACGAGATCGCCGATCAGATCCCGGACATCGCCAAACTGGGTGAGCCGCAACGTCTCCGGTCCGGGTGGATCAACGGCGTCAAGGACCTGCCGGTCTCGTACCACGGCTGACCGGCGGTCTGATCGGCCCGTTGTTCTAGGATTCGCCCATGCGAACGCACGGGTGGTCCGGCTCGGCCCCGGCCACCGATGACGAGGCGATTGCCCGCATCCTGGCCGCGGCCGGGAAGGCCATCGATGAGCGGGGCGCGGACTTCTCGATCGCCGACGTGGCCCGCACCCTCGGTGTCACCCGCCAGACCGTGTACCGCTATTTCCCCAGCACCGATGCCCTGCTGGTGGCGGCCGCGGTGCATGCGGCCAGCGACTTCCTGGACCGGTTGGCCGCCCACATCAAGGGCATGACCGACCCGGTGGAGGCCGTCACCGAGTCCATCGCGACCTCACTGGCATGGCTGCCCCAGGACAAGCACATCGGTTTGCTCGTGGCGCCCGGCCGCGCGAACGCCCACACCGAGTCGGTGACTTCGGATGTCGCGGTCGACTTTGCCCGCGCCATGCTGCACAAGATGGACGTCGACTGGACAGCCGCGGGCTACACCGACGCCGAACTCGACGAGCTCGCCGAACACGTGCTGCGCATCATCCAGTCGTTCGTGATCGACCCGGGCCGGCCGCCGCGCACCGGAGAAGCCCTGCGCAACTACCTGACGCGCTGGGTCGGCTCGGCGGTGGCGAGCGGACATGTGGCCTCCGAGAGGCCGGCGGCCGGGGTTTAGTCCGTCGGACTCTCAGCGTCGCTCGAAATGCTGGTAGTCGATCGGGTCGTGCCAGTGCCCGCCCCACCGCCAGCCACGCCGGGCGAAGGTCCGCACCGCTACGTCGCCGTCGCGGATCATCCCCTGATCGGTGCGGGTGCGGTCGAGATACGCCCGAGCGGTGACTGGCTGCAAATCACCAGAAGCCGAGATGTACGGGTTGACCAGCGGGTTGACGTCGATCGCACGACCGTAGGCGTGCAATGACCACGATCCGCTCGGCAACGGCCTGCAATTGAACGCCGAGGTGTTGTTGTCCTCCATCGACAGCTCGTCGGCCGCGTCGGGATAGTGGTCCACGGTGCGCATCCGCTCGACCGGGAATCGGGCCGAGTACAGGTCCCCGAAGATCTCGATGACCTCGCCGACCACGTCCCGGTGCACCACCAACTCACCGCGGTGCGAACGCCCATCAAAGCCGATATACGACAGGGTGATTCGGCGAAGTTCGGCGGGCGGCACCGGGCAACCCGGCCGCCAGCTGGCACCCAACGATGCCGCGTCCACGGGCTGTACATCCGCGGGTTGTGTCGTGACCGAACCGGGCTCCGACACCCGCGGCGCGGAGGCGACCGTCCCCGGCACCGGATCCGGCGCACCACCCGCGCACCCTGTGACCACGACTATCACCAGGGCACATAGGCGGACGGTTGCGATGCCCACCCCGCGACTGTAGATCGCGAGACTGGGAGATCCGCTGTCAGCGCTCGGACCTCGGAAAATTAGCGCCCAAGCAGCTGTCCGGCGGGTTCTAGACTTGAGTTCTCGATTTAGCTGGGCGGTGACGCATGGGCGCACTCGACGCCTTCTACACGACGTGGTCGCAGGCGCGCACCACGTTCGGTGAGGGTGCCCCGACGACGGGCGAGGCGTCCGACGGCAGCGCACGGCTCCGCGAGATGCAGTCCACTATCGAGTCCGCAGCACCCGACGACCGCTGGCAGGGCACCGCCTCGCAGGCCTACGCGGCAAAGAACGCCGAACATGCCGCCGTCTATGTCAAGCTCGCGGATCTCGACCAACGCATGGCTGCCGAGGTCACCAATTCCGCGTCGGTGGTCTCGGCAGGCCGGCGTAACCTCGACGACCTGCAGAGATGGGTCGCAGCAGCCGACGCCTCGATCCCCGGCGGGCAGTCCGGAGACAGAATGCGAATGATCCTGGCCCGCAAGGGCCTCAGCCAGGTCAGCGACACCGTGCAACGGTCCACCGAAGAGATGAGCGTCATCGGACGCAGGGTCGACGACATTCGAAAGCAGTACGACGCGATCACGGGCGAAGGCAAGAAGGCGGCGGGCTGGAAGGAAAACCCGCCCCCGGTCACTCCAGACGACAACCGCACTCACGACGAGAAGGTTGCGGAGTGGTTCGTGAAGCTGAACGAGTGGAATCAGAAGGTCGCGAAACTCCGAGCGACGAGGCCGCCGGAGAGCGCACCTGAAGGTGTGAAGATTGCCTGGAATGAGGAGCGGAGAGCACTGGCCAAAGAACAGGCCGACCTGGCGCACGAGGGCGTCGAGCTCGGTATCGAAGGAGCGGGAGTTGCTCCGCCTGTTGCACAGGGTGCGGGGCCGAGTAACCAACCGCGCCTCTCCGGCGCGACAGGGGTCCCCATAACGCCCACGGCCAACAATGTCGACATGCCCAGGATGAGGCGGCTGTGATCCGTTACTGTGCAGCAGCTTTCTGCTGCCTCACTTTCCTGGTGGCGGCCTGCGGACCCGACTCACCAATGCCGTCGGCCACGGTGCCGAGCACGAGCGCAACGGCTGCCGCGGTACTTTCCGTCGAAGAAGTTCGAACCATATCCGGCGTCAACGGATTTCACGAAGTGCCGGAATTGGATGCCGCCGCACCTGCTGCGAACGCGGACACGCCGGAACCATGTCGTGCGGTCTTCGATCCGTCCACGGTTTTCGGGAGTGAATGGAAACAGTTCCGCGCTGTCGGTTATGCCGCTGATCTGGAAGCGCCGCTGCTACCCATCATGGCCGATGTCCGCCAGGCGATTGCCGTCTACCCGGACGCGGCGACCGCGCAGGCAACATTCGACCGGGTCGCGGCGGCGATACCGGGGTGCATCAAGACGGGTACCGGATACTACCGCCGCACGGCGGAGAGCCCAGACCCAAACACCTTGCTGCTCAACAGTGACCACGCCGACGGGGCTCACAGTGCGTATCGGCTCGCCGGCACGGCGCTGATCAGTGTAGGCGTGCTCGGTCTCCCCGACAGTGCGCGGGTTGTGCTGGCGATACTCGACGGCATCGGACAAGCGGAGCACCAATAGGGGCAACCCCGGATGAATATCGTCAGGATGCGAACCGCACTCATCGTTTTGGTTCTTTGCCGCAAAACGCCACGCCGAGAATCAGCCGCGCATCGGCGCGAATTCCGGCCGGATCAAATCCGTCACGTTCTGCCATGGCACGGTAACCACTTTGAGTCCCCGCCCGAACTGGAATTCCGGGAAATGCAACTCGATGCCATCCGAGGTGGGAGCCCAAGCCGGAAAGTTGATGTCGACGGGTGCGAATTGACCTTGCCGCCGCCAGTCCCGGACGTACTCGGGTGGTGCCGTGGCCGCCAATTTCGCCGCGACGTCGTCACCCAACCGGGCGAGGCCGGCCTGTTTGTCGACGAACAAGCTGTCCCAGGTGATCGGCGCACCAGTGCGGCTGTCGCATACAGCGCTGGCCACAGATTGGATGGGCATGTTCGCCTCGCCGGTATCGTACCGTCCGACAAAGATTTCCGAGACAGCGATGGGCGCCATCCGAATCTGTCCGCCCGCGTCGAACGTCCACGGCCGTCGCGTCGAACCGTCCCATGTCGCCCGCCGGACGATGCTGTCGACCTTGTCCTCGATGCAGCTGTTGATCTCGTCGGCGACTGCCGGATCTCCGCCGTCAGCTCGCTCATAGTGAATGTTCCACGTGCCCAACCCGTCCGGGCTCGTGCCGGTGGTCGCCACCGGAACCGCGACGAAGTCACTCGCAATAGCCGGTTGTGCACCCCCGACGCCAACCAGCAGGGCGGCACCGATCGCGGCCATCGAACCCCGCAGAATTCGGCTCACCACAACTACTTGAGCTCGACGTGGCTGGCCAGCCACCGCCCGTCGACAAGTTTCATGGTCACCGCCACCCGGCTGCGGTCCTCACGCGGTTCGGGGCGGGCGGTGTTGGATATCTGCTGGTCGACGAACAGCAAGACATCGACCTGATCCTTGGAGGCCGACTTGATCGCGGCATCGGTGACCGAACCCTTACTGGCCGCCTTGTTGTCGATGAGTACCTGACGCAGCTGACCGGCCGACTGACTGTAGGTGTCCTTGAAGTCACCCGTCGATCCCGCTATCACCTGTTGGAAATCGTTGTCGATGGCGTTGGTGTTGATGCTGGTGAGCGCCGTGGCGAACTGCTGCGCCGCGGCCAGCGCCGCCTCCCCCGCAGCCGCGACGTCCCGCTGTTGTTTGTATTGCCAGCCAAAGAAGCCGGCGGCTCCCGCGAGCCCGACGAACACGAGTGTCAACCCGATGACGACGAGGTCGCGGACCCAACGCCGAGTCTTCGCCGGCGGCGAGGCGCCACCCTGATCCACTTCCTCGCCGCCAGACTCCTCCTCGGCAGCACCGGGGGCCGGTGCGCAGTCCGTTTCGATGTCCTCATCGAGGTCGACAAGAGGGTCGTCCGGTCCGTCCACCAATTCGAAGACGTCGCGCGAATCTGCCCGTCTGAAGAGTTTTGTGACCATCGTTGACCTTCTCCCGTCGATCTCTCGTCAGTTCGTCGGCGTAGTGGGGGGTGGGGGCGGCTTGTAGTCGATAGGCGGTTGCAGCGGCCAGTTCGGTTGCGGTTGCCACTCCGGTGGATCAGCCGGCAAATTCACGGGGTACGGGCCACCTCCGAACGGGGTCGGGAAGTGACTCTTCACCGGCGGAGTCGGGTCGCTCTGGGCCAAGCGGTCATAGTCGGGCGGTGGACCAGCCGTGTCGTCGCCGGGCGGCCGCGGGGCATTGCGCGCCCCACGAACGAGCACCCCGGGGTCCGGGTTGTTGCAATACGTGTAGAGATACGGCTCGGCGTAGGTCGGCAGGAAGGCCGGCAGCCGGGGCAAGTCGTAGTCGCACGCGTAGCGGGGATAGATATCGACGATCGCAAGGGCATAACCGTCATGGACGAAGTCGGCCACCGCCGTCAGCGCCGAACCGCGATTGGCGGCCACCAATTCGTGCAGCGCCGGGACCCGCATCCCCGTCACCTGGGCGACGGTGGTGAGATTCCCCAACAGCTGGACCATGGTTGCGGAGTTGTCGTCGATGATGCCGTCCGCGGCCGTCATCGGTGCGGCACCACGGTCCATCAAAGTGCGGAAACCGCCGTCCATCGCGTTGACCCCGTCGAGGATTCTGCGCAGATTGCGCGATGTATGGCCGAGGCCGGGGGTGACGTCACCGACCAGGCTCAGCACCTTGCCGCTGCTTCGCAGCACACTCATCGTCTCCGGAAGGACCCCGTCGATGGTGGAGAGCAGGAACACGCCGCCATCGAAAAGCGCCGCGAGCTTCTGCGGCCCCTGTCCGGTGACCCGCAACTCATCGGTGATAACCCGTAACTTTTCCGGATCCAATTGGGCCAGAACACCATCCGACGTCGCAAGCAGCTGCGCCAGCGACACCGGGGTGGAAGTCCGGTCCTCGGTGATCAGCGCGCCGTCGGCGAGAGCGGGACCGCCTACGCCCTGCGGCCGGAACTCGAGGTATTGCTCGCCGGCCGGCGAGAGACCGGAAACCTTGACGTCGCTGTTCTGCGGCACCCGCACCCCGCCGTCGATCTCGGCGTCCGCCACCACCCCAGCGGGGGTGAAATTCACCGACTTCACCCGACCGATCGGCACCCCACGAAGAGTGACGTCCTGGTTCGGCATCAAGCCGCCTGACTCGGCCAGCAAGACCCGCACCGCGATCCTGGACTGCAGTGGGTTGACGCCCAGGGCACCTATCGCGATGTAGGCGATCGACGCGACCAGCGCCACCGTGAGACCCAGTATGGCCATCGCCACCCGCCGACGGGCCAGCCCGCGCACCACGTCGACGGTGAGTCGCGCCAATCGTTCGGTCGGGCTCGGAGAGGTTCTCATCATCGCGGCGCGTGCTGCGGTCCATAGGTGTTGCTGAGCAACAAGTTCCAGGAATAGCGGAGGCTTCCGATCATCGCGTGCCAATCTGTGCCGTCAGCCCCGTGGAACATCGGGTCACCGGGATAATTCATGTCCGGAAGTGCGCCGAGAGCCAATTGAGACACATCGGCGACCGCGTGAATGTTCGGGCCGCTGGCGATCTTGTTCAGCATCGCTATCACCCGATTCCAGGTGTTCACGTTGACCCAGGGGTCAGTCGCCATGGTGTTGAACTCCGCGGCAAGGGTGTTCAGATCGGCGATCATGCTTCTGGCGTCGGTGCCCTGCATCGATGGGAAGCGGTTGAGCTGAGCAGTGATTCGCGAGATGCGATCGGCCAGATCGGCCAGTTGAGTGGTGTTCTCCCGGATCACGTCCATGGCGGGGGCAGCAGACTGCAAGGCGTTGTCGAGGGTGCTTCGACGAGAAGCCAAGGTGGCCGCCAGATCGGATGTGTTGCGCAACGCCTGGTCGATCTGGTCCGAGCGACTGGTGAGCCGTGAGATCAAGGTGTTGGAATCGCTCAGTAGTTTCGCGACCTTCTCACCGCGGCCCCCTATCGCGTCACCAGCGCCGTTGACCACGGTCACAAACTGGCGGACCGCACCGCCGTTGACCAGAAGCGCAGCCGAGCTGAGGACATCCTCCACGGTTGCTGCTGAGGTGGTTGCCGTCAGCGGGATGCCATCACCGTCCTCCAGACGCCTGGCCCCTTCGACTCGATCGACGCTCTGGTGAACGGCGACGAAGATGTCGCCAAGTGGTGTCGCAGATCGCAATTCGGCTGTCGCATCGGTGTAGAGCGGAACGCTTGCGTCGATTCTCATCGTGACCCGCGCGGCGAAGTCCTGCGCCACGATCTGCTCGACCTCACCGATGTCGGCGCCATTGAGCTTGACCTTGGCCTTGGCAGGCAGATTCATCGCATTGGCGAACTCGGCGGTCACGGTAATCGCCGAGCGGACCTGGCCTGGGGCAGGCAGCGGCAGATCCTCCAGTCCGGTGCCGCAGCCGGCGAGCAACACCACCATCACCGCGGTCAACAGACTCAAACCGCGACGGGCTGCGATGTTCCAGGTTGATCTCATTGTGGATGCCCTGCCATGTTTTCCAGCAACCCGGACATGCTCTCGACGAAGAAGTTCGCGCCGAAGTCTGGCGAGTAGTCGTTGATCGTGCCGGTGTTGCAACCCAGGTCCTTGATGCCCGCGAGATTGCAGATTTCCTTGGTCATCTGACCGTTGAGAAAGAACTTGTCGAGCAGCGCGTGCACGCGCAGCGCACCTGCGTCCCGGTCAACGGCGTTGTAGACGTTGTCAGCGAGAAGCGGTAGCACATCCAGGATTTCGGCGAGGTTGCGCTGATTGTCGGATAGACCGCGCAGCAGGATTTCCGAATCGGTGACGGTGGATTTGAGTCGGCCGCGGTTGTTCTGCAGAAGACTCGTCGCCTCGGCCAGGATCTGGTTGAGCTGCGCCCCGGCTCGTCCGGTGCCGAGGTTCTGGTCGGCGACGACCTCGCTGACCTGGCGGAGATTGGTGCCGAACTCACGGATGGTGGTCTCGTTGTCAGCTGCTGCCGCGGTCAGATCGGCCAGGCTGTGGGAAATCGATTCGATGTTGTTCTTGGTCACCGCACCACCATCAGAGCTGAGCCGCAAGGCATCCGACAACCGGCCGAGGGCGTCCTTCATGTCCTGGCCACTCCCACTCGCCACCTGATCACCGATGCCGATGAGGTTGGCCAGCGGTCCTTGTCCATGCCCGTCTCCCCCGAGTGCACGCGACAACTTGTCGGCCATCGCGAGCGTGCGATCGAATTCGACCGGGGTACGCGTGCGGCCCAAACTCAGCACGTCACCGTCGGCGAGCTTGGGGCCGGATTGGTATGCCGGGGTGAGCTCGACGTGACGGTCGGTCAGGATCGACGTCGAGACGGTGACGGCCTGAACATCGGCGGGAACGTCCACCGCGGAGTCGATCTGGAGTTTCACCTCGACGAACCCGTCTTTGGGTTGCACGCTGAGCACCTTCCCCACCGGCATGCCGAGAACCGCGACGTCGTTGCCTGCGTACAGGCCGACGGCGTCCTCGAACTGCGCGGTCACCGTCAGCGGTCGGTGTCCGCCCGGTGGCATGGCGATGACGGCCACGGCCGCGGCACAGATCACCACCAGCGCCAGCACGATGGCAGCGGGCTTGATTCGGGTGCGCAACGCGGTGCTCATCCGGGCAACCTCGAGGGATCGGGCGGCGGCCAGCCGGGGAAAGGATCGGGCGCCGGGCTGCAGTTGGTGAAATACTGGGCCAGGTCGAACTGCTTGGCCCGCTGGCTGATCGCACACATCCAGGAGTCGACCAAGATCCCGGCGGGCAGATTGACATCCAGTGCCGGACCGCTGCCGCCGGCGTTGGCGATGTT
This sequence comes from Mycolicibacterium sp. 050232, assembly GCA_036235365.1. Taxonomy (GTDB): domain Bacteria; phylum Actinomycetota; class Actinomycetes; order Mycobacteriales; family Mycobacteriaceae; genus Mycobacterium. Next base: position 96,452 of record JAZBEZ010000001.1, read on the forward strand.
GCGGAACGCCACCGGCATGACCTGGAACAGGTTTCGAAGGGACGCATCGTTGTCGGCGATCATCTTGGTCAGCTTCTGCATGCCGTCGATCATGGAATCGATGGCCGGCCGGTCATCGACGATCGTGCTGACGGTGTTGATCATCGCGGTGGCACTGTCGAAGAGCCGGTGCACGGCGGCACTGCGGCCGGCGAGTTCGGACAGCACGTCACGGCCCTGAATCACCATGGCACCCAAGTCGGCGCGCTGATCTCGAACCAGGCTGGTGACCGCGTCGATGTTCTTCAACAGCGAGCCGAGCTGGTCGCGCCGCGCGGCAACGATGTCGGCCAGGGCCTTGACATTGGCCAGTGCCTGCGGCAGGGCCTCAGGCACTCCGTGGAGTCCGTCCGACATGGTCGTCAGCGATTTGGCGACCAGATCCGCATCCACATCGCCGAAGGTGGTCGTCGCGTCGGCCAGGGTCTGCTGCAGATCGTAGGGAACCGCGGTGTTGGCCAGCGGGATCGTGTGCCGATCGAGGTCGCCCTCGTCAACCGGCGAGAGCTCGAGATACCGCCGGCCGAGCAAGGTGGTCAGCTTGATCGCGGCGCGGGTCTGCCCGCCGAGGTGAATGTTCTTGCGCACCTTGAAGGTAACGCTGACCCGGTCACCGGCCAGCCTGACGTCGCCCACAGTGCCGACGTTGATACCTGCGACGGTCACCTGGTCCCCAGAGGAGATCTGTGCCGCCTGCGCAAATTCGCCCCGGTACGTGGTTTCGCCGAACGACATCTTGCCCACCCCGACGATGACGCTGACGACCGCCGCAATCACCCCAATGGTGACGGTGCCCACCCAGATCTTGTTGAGGTCCTCAAGGGGCCGCTTCATACCTACGCGCATCACGGTTCTCACTTCGAACAGATCGGTGAGTGCTGGACGACATTGCCTGGCGACGCCAACTTCACGATCCCTGGAATCACCCGCCCCAACGACGCGAATATCGTCGAATTGATGTCACACAGATAGGCGTCCATGTAGGCACCGCTCTGGGAAGCCCGGGCCAGGTCCTTCCATACCGAGATCAGATTGGTTCCGAACATAGACAGGCGGTCGCGCCCTGGTCCGGTGACATGCGCGACGAAACCGGGCTCGCGAGTGATGAGTTCCTGCAGTCTCGGATAGATGCCCGCCATGATCGCCGCGAGTTGGGTGACCGCGGTGTTGATCGACCCGACCGCGGCGAGCAACTCTTCCCGGCGGTTCGCCAGCGTGACCATGACGTCACGGGAACTACTGATCAGGGACCGGATGTTGGCGGTCTGCCCGGCTACGATTCCGGTGACGTCGTTGAGATTGTTGATCAGGTCTCCGAGTACCGCATCAGGTCCGGCCAAGGTTTGAGCCAGCGCCGAAGTCTGAGTGATGAGGTTCAGGACCGAGCCGGAATCACCTTGCAGCGCAAGGATGAGACCATTGGTCAGGTTGTCCACCTGCTGTGGGTTCAGCAGTGAGAACAGTGGCTCGAATCCATTGAGCAGATTGGAGATGTCAAAGGACGGGCGCGTCCTTTCCACGGGTATCTGCTGGCCGTCGGCGAGCGGGCTGTGCTTCGGCGATTGGCCCGGTGCGAGCCCGACGTAGCGTTGACCGATGATGTTCTGGTATGTGACAGAAGCGGTCGTGTCGTCGTACACCGTCTGGTCACGCTGCACTCTGAAAGTCACCTTGGCCAGCTTGCCTGCCAGCTCGACGCGATCCACCCGGCCCACCCGGACACCGGCGACGCGCACGTCATCGCCCGGCTTCAGCCCGGACACGTCGGTGAACATGGCCGCATAGGTGTTCGTCGGCCCCTGTACCTCACGGCGCAGGGTGATGAATACCAGCCAGGTCAATACTGTCGAGACCACCAAGAACAGACTTACGCCGATCCCCAGTTTGCGATATCTCATCGGGGCCCTCCGGTTTCGGTGATAACGCTGGCAGTCGTTCCGCGGGCCAGCGGTGCGAACAGCATCTGGGTCGCCACGTTCACCGGGCTGCCCAGCAAGTTGCTCAGCTGGCGGCGCTCCTGGTCGCTGCCGACCGGTCCCACGTTGCCGCCGATCACCGCGGATTGCGGAGCCACCCCGGGACCTGCGGGCGCTACCGGTAGCGGTGGCGCCTCAGCAGGCAGCTGCGGCTCGGGATCTGCCGGAGACGGAGACACCGCCGGATCCGATGGCGGCAACGGTGGTCCTGTTCTGGCCTCGGGCGGCAGCACCGATCCACGCGGCGGAGCGTAGTTGGGCCGATTTTCGTTGACGCCCGGAGGAAGCGGAAAACCCATCGATCCCAACGACGGTGTCAATGCCGGGGCCGTGGGTACCTCGGGCGCGGTGAAACAACTCGGTCCTAGCAGATCCCCATAACGCGGACAATCCGCGCGCACGTAGGTGCGAGTCGGCGTCAACGAGATGATGACCTTGGCGTTGATGTTGTTGGTCTCCCAGTTGAATGCCTTGTCGTTGACTTTCAGGACGAGGTTCTGGGCATTGGACAGAATCGACCTGATGGTCTCGGAATGGTCAGCCAACGTGCCCAGGACCGGGGTCAGATTGGTGCTGATGTCGATCATCCGGTCGGTGTGATTGTCATACGCATCGCCGATCGTCCCAGTCGTTTTGGCTGCGGCGGAAAGGAAGTTGGTGAGTTCGGAGCGCTTCTCGGCCAGCGTGCGCATCGGCCGAACAGCCGCATCGAGAGCATCGAGCAGGTCCGGCGCGGCGTCACGCAGCCCGGCAGTGGCGGCATTCAGAGCCGATAACGTGGAGGGGCCTGGTTCCCCGGTGACGATCGTGTTCAGCTGGTTGACGATGTCGTTGAGATCATGACCCGCCTGCTGCAAGTGCTTCCCGCGGCCTTGCGCGGCCTCGCCCAGAGCGGTGAGCCAGCCGACACTATTGGAATTGGGCTCGCGTCCAATGGATTTCATCACCGCACGAAATTTGTTCAGTGTGGTCTGGAACAGCACCGTGGGTAACGTCTGATCTTCCTGGATCACGGTGCCCGACCGCAGGGCAGACACCGTCCCCGCACCCTTACCGCCGTTGTCGACGAGCTGCACCGACGAGACGGCGAAGACATTGGAGGGCACCACACGTGCGGTCACGGTGTCGGGAATGCCTGTGGCGAACTGAGGTTTGAGATTCAGCGTGACGACGTTGGGGCGAGCGGTCTGGGCCGGCACGACTCCGGCGACGTACCCGACGAGCACGCCGCGGAACTTGACGTCGGATTTGACCGGAAGTCCGTCGCCGACATTGGTCAACTCGGCGCTGACTCGAACGAACGCGTCCAGCGCACCTCGGGACTTCGCGATCATCAGCACCACCGCGACGGCGATGATCACCCAGAACACCAGGCCCGTGACAAATATGCGTCGGGTTGAAGGACCCCGCGCCTCGCGGTCGAAGCTGTTCGGCATCTAACCCCCGAACCTCGCCCCGGCGTCCACGCCCCACATCGCCATGGTCAGCAAGGCGTTGAGGATGACCACCACCGTGATGGTGGCGCGCATGGCATGTCCGGCTGCCACACCCACCCCCTCGGGTCCGCCCGACGCGAAGTAGCCGTAGTAGCACTGGATGGCCGCGGCGACGCAGATGAATATGACGCCCTTCACCATCGCCAGCACGACATCGCCGGCGCTGCTGAACAATTCGAAATAGTGCTGGTATGTCCCCGGCGACGTACCGGCGATAACCGAAACCACGCCCCGTGCCGACAGATACGCCGTGGCCAGGCATACCAAGAACAGTGGAATGCTGGCGACCGCTGCCGCCAGGACCCTGGTGGTCACCAGGTAGGCAACAGGTTTGATCGCCAACGCATCCATCGCATCGATCTCCTCGGCGATGCGCATGGCACCCAACTGCGCCGTGAAGCGGCATCCGGCCTGTGTGGTGAATGCCAACGCGATCATGATCGGGACCAGTTCGCGGGTAGACCCCCAGGACGACAGCAACCCGGTGGCCGCACCAAGACCCAGCAGATTCAGCGCGTTGTAACCTTCGACCGCCAGCAGGGCTCCGGCGGTGATTCCCAGAACCACTGCGACGCCCAACGTGCCGCCGCCGACCACGATCGATCCATTCCCGAAGACGATGTCAGCCAGGTTTCGGAAGAACTCCCGTCGGTAGCGCCGCATGGTCTGCGGTATCGCGAGCACAATCTGGCCGAAGAAGTGCAGCATGTGACCCGACCTGGACACCGGACGGGCGGCGGCCTCCGCTGTCCTGAGTAGCGGGCGGACCAGCGGCGGCCAGTACGGCGCGGCTATCGCCATTGCTAGAGGCTCGCTTTCGGAAACAGCAGGAGGTAAAGCTGGCTCATCGAGACATTCACGATCATCAGGAGCAAGATCGTTTCGACCACGGCAGCGTTCACAGAGTTGGCCACGCCGGCCGGACCGCCATGTGTGTCCAGGCCCTTGTGGCAGCCGATGATGCCGACGATCGCGCCGAACGCGACGGCCTTGCAGAGCGCGAGGGCCAGATCACCTTCGGTGGCGAAGGACGCGAAAGTGGCGACGAAAGATCCGGGCGTCCCGCTCTGCATGTAGACGTTGAACAGGTAACCCACGAAGAATCCGGCGCAGGTGGCCAGCCCGGTCAAGGCGATGCTCACCACGATGATCGCCGCGAATCTCGGGACCACCAGCCGCCTGATCACCGAGACACCCATGACTTCCATGGCGTCGACTTCCTCGCGCATGGTTCGTGAGCCCAGATCGGCGCTCACCGCCGAACCCACCGCTGCCGCCAGCAAGATGGCGGCCACCAGCGGGGCCCCCTGACGGATCACCACGAGTCCGTTCGCCGCCCCGGCCAGCGACTCGGCGCCGACCTGACCGGCAAGGACCCCGAATTGGATCGCCAGGGTCACACCGACCGGGATGGTCACCAGCAGTGTGGGCAGCACGGCGGTGCCCGCCATGAACCCGAGTTGTCTGACGAACTCGCCGAAGGGGAACCGGCCGGTGAAAGTGTCAGCAAAGAAGTACCGGATCGTGCGCGCCGCCAGTACCGCTTGACCGCCGACGGTCTCCAGTGATTGCAGCGGATGCGACCGCACGTAGCGTCGGCGCCAGTCGCGGATCTCCGCGATCGCAGACCGTTCACCGGCTTCGCCGGGTGCCGGTGCTGCCCCCGTCACCGGGTGACACCAATACAACTGGGGGTGAGCAGCATTGAACTCACCGACAGGTGACTACCGAGGAACGCGACCATCGGAAGCACCGCGTCGACGCGACTGAGCACCATCGCCCTCCTCCCTGAACAATCGGATAGATATTGTGTGATTGTTCACCCTAAGCGGTGTGGTGCATCTAACGCCAGAGTTGCGGGACAGGAAAAATTGCGCTGGCATCCGCGTCAATTCATGCCCGGCGGAGCAACATCATGGTTGTGCCGCTGTTGGCCCCGCCCACACCGACAGCCGACAGCGCGGCACCGTGGACCTGCCGTTCACCGCCTTCACCGCGGATCTGCACGCAAGATTCGTACAGATGGCCGAAACCGTGCAGCCGACCACCGGACAGCTGCCCGCCGGCGGTGTTGATCGGCAGCGCTCCGCCGAGCGAGAAGCGCGACGGATCACCGACCCAGGCGCCGGACTCACCCACTTCGCAGAATCCGAAGTCTTCCAGGAAGCACAGTACGAACACACTGAAGCCGTCGTACAAGGACGCGTGGTCGACGTCGTCGGGGCCGAAATCCGTCCGCTCCCAGAGCGTCGACGAGCGCGAGCTCATCCGGGTGATGTCCGCACCGCCCTCCCAGAGAAAGCGATCGTGGTGCGCGCAATCGAGCGCATCAACGACGATGGCCGGGTGATCCAGTGCCGCAGTGTGTTCGGCGCGTGAGATGACGAACGCCGTGGCTCCGTCACACGCGATGTCGCAGTCGTACATACACAGCGGGTCCGAGACCATCCGCGCCCCCAGGTAGCTGTCGAGGTCCAGCGGCTCGGTATAGATCGCATTGGGATTGAGCTTGGCGTGCGAGCGCTCCACGATGGCGATCTGAGCCAGCTGGGCACGGGTCAGGCCGTACCGCTGCATTCGGGCCCGGATCTGCAGGCCGGCGAGGTTGGCGGCTGACGCGCCGTAAGGAAGCTGCCAGCTGAGCTGGCCCGACGGCCGCACGCCACGCGGGGTGCTGTAGCCGCGCCTGCGGCCCGTACCTTGCGCAGTGCCCTCCCAGATGCTGCGCCAGCACAGGACGTGGTCGGCCAGGCCCGATGCCACGGCGAGCATGGCATCCACCACCGCACCGAGTTGGCCGGGATACTCGACGCCCCCGGCCACCCATCTGGGGCGGATCCCCAGGGCGTCGTGAATCTCTCGGACGCCCGCGCCCGAGAACCCCTTTCCCGCCGCCGAGGCACCGGGATAGGTTGTCAGACCGTCGATATCGGCCAATGTAATCCCGGCGTCGGCAACCGCGGCCAGGCAGGCGTCGGCGGTGAGTTGCAGCGGATCACGCCCTAGTCGGCGGCCGACGGCGGATTGTCCGATGCCGCTGATGACGACCTTGTCGGTCAACGCCGAACTCACGGGGCCTCCGGCGTGAACATCGGCAGGTAAACCGCCTGCTCGGAGTCATCGGTGTCGGCGCGTTCGAATACCACCCGCACTGCCATCCCGGCGTGCACGTCGTCAGGTGCCACGCCGACGAGGTTGGTGAGCACCCGGGCCCGGATATCTTCCACAGGGTTGACGAATGCGATGACATACGGCGCGGGCAGGCCCGGGAAGAACGCATGGTGGTTGACTGTCCACGACTCGACAATTCCCTTACCGGACAGCGTGATCCACTCCGGCGCCGCATGGTCGTATTGACACCGCAGCGCCGGCGGATGAACCACCCGCTCACATCCTGGACACCGCTGCATCCGGAAGGCGCCGTCAGCTCCCGAGGTCCAGTACGGTCGATTCAATTCGGACAGTTCGGGCGCAGGCCGGCCCGGAACGGGTGGAGTCACCGGGCTTCCGGCTCGACGCCGAAGATGAACCGGTCGGCAATGGCGTGCTCGTTGCGAATTGACATCTCTTGCGCGGTGTTGAGCCACAGACCGTCGAATCCACGGGAATGCATACCGGCGTGGATGGCCTCGATGTTCTTGAGGTCCTGGGTGGGCAATTCGCCCCAGCCATCGTGGTCCTGCCAGCGCGGTATCTCGAGCCAGCTGGTTTCGGGTACCTCGCCACGGGCGAAGTGCTCCAGCGAAAACATCTCGAACACCGAGCGATCGGGATCTTGTGCGTCAGGCAGCATGCGGTAGCCGAGCACACAGGACTTCTCCACCAGGATCACCAAGGTCGGAAAGACGTGCCAGTCACCATTTCCCGCGAAGTACTGCTCCATCGACATCCTGGGGAAATCGACGCCTTCGTCCAGCGCAAGCTGTTCGCACATCTGGTGATACAACACGAAGGGAGGGACGTCACCGGGTTCCAGCTGCGCCAGCGCCTGGGCCGCGCGGTAATCGCGCTCGGTGACGAGTGATCCGACCTCAAGGTAGTTGTACTGCATCGAGTTTGCGAACACCTCAGGCCGGGCCGCCTGCTGCTTGCGCGCGAGGTCACGGTCACCGCTGTCCGGACGGGCGGTGTAGATGAAGCGGGAGTGATTCCGGTACGGAATCGTCGGCGTGTAGGGCGCGTATGTGAATTCCTGCGGAGGTGCCGGCTCTGCAGAGGGGCGTGGCCCCTGCATGGGGCGCAGTGTCTGCGGATGGGTGCCCGGGGTGTGATAGCCCTCGATGAAGGCGTCGATCACGGTCTTGTAGTTCGCCGGCAGATATGTGCGTTTCCGCCAGCGGAATCTCATGTCCTGCAACCGGAACGGTGCCAGCGCGGTCGGCAGCGGGTCCAGCCACTCCAGCAGGTCTTCCGGATCGTCGGCCATGCTGATGAACACCCAGCCTCCCCAGGTGCCCACCGCCAGCGGTTTGAGTGCCCACTGCTCACGCGGCCGGTTGAGGAACTCATCGCGCGACGGCACGAAGGATGACCGGCCGTCAAGTCCGAATCGCCAGCCGTGGAATCCGCACCGCAAGTCGCCATCCCGAGTGCACCCGGCACCTCGCACCAGCTTCATTCCCCGGTGCGTGCAGGCGTTGTAGAACGCCTTGATGGAGCCATCCTTCTGCCGCACCACCATGACGGACTGCCGCCCGATCAGATATTCGTAGTAGCTGCCGGGATCGGGGATCTCTTCTTCACGGCAGGCCGGCTGCCACACCTGGGTGAACAAGCGGTCCAGTTCGAGCGTCAGAAACTCGGGGTCGATATAACGGCTCTTGGGAACGAAGGTGTCACCGCAAGCGAAGCGCTGCGGAACCTTGCCGGTCGCCTCATACTCGTCGACGCTGGTCATCTCGCCCCTTCCGCGTCAGCTGGCGGGTGGCTTGTCGAAGATGTTGGGATACAGCACCGCCTCTTTGAACGATGTCTCGATCTCGGCAAATGCGGTGGGGATGTCCCAGGTGCCCGACGCCGAGACGATTTCGCGTTCCACCACAGGGTTCGACATCAGGCTGATGCGACCGTTTCCGGCGAAGATGACCCTGCGGTTCAGCCAGTCGGACTGCTCGCTGGCCAGGTAGACCACCGGCGGTACGACGTTCTCGGGTGCCAGTCGCTTGTTGGAGGCGGAGTAGTCCATGCTGCCGCCACCTTTGATGCCCTGGGTCATTCGGGTTCCCGCGATCGGCGCAATGGCGTTGGCCCGCACTCCGTATCCTTTGAGCGCGTTGGCACAGGAGAAGGTCAGCCCGACAATGCCCATCTTGGCTGCCGCGTAGTTGGGTTGACTGGGCGCGCCTTGCAGACCCGACATCGAGGTGAAGTTGATCAAACGGTATTGACCGCCCCGGTTTTCGCGCCACCAGGCCGAGGCGTGTCGGGTCAGGTTGAACGTGCCCTTGAGGTGCACTGCCACCACGGCATCCCAGTCCTGCTCGGTCATATTGAAGACCATGCCGTCCCGGAGGATGCCCGCGGCGTTGACCATGATGTCGAAGCCACCGAGCGTGGAAGCCGCCCGATTGATCAGATCGCTGCACGCGGCGAAGTCGGTGATGTCGGTCGTGTCCGGGAACGCCTTGCCACCGCGTTCGTTGATACCGGCCGCGACGGACTCGGCCGGGGTGGCATCGGATCCGGTGCCGTCGACGCCGACGCCCGCGTCGGACACCATCACGGTGGCACCTTCGGCGGCCAACCCCTCGGCAACCGCGGCACCGATTCCCCGGCCGGCACCGGTCACCAGGGCGGTGCGCCCGTCAAGAACTCCCATACTCTCCGCTCCTCGTACGCTCCGGTCCGATCACCATAGCGAACATTTGTACATCTTGTGTTATTTTGTTCACTCAAAGCCGAGTTCGGTGTACCTCCGTTCCAACTCGGCCATCGCCTCTCGGCCACCGCGCGCCGACCGCTCGCGCATGAAGTTGTATTCGTCATCCCGCCAGACCAGATTGCTGAAGACGCTGTGCCCCATGGGCACCCAGTCGCCGAATTGCGCCATGCCGACCGCGTTCCAGAACGTGATGAGAGCGTGTTTGCCCACCATCAATCCGTCGGCGGAGTGGTGGGCGATCGCACGGGCATACCGCAGCGCCTCGTCGCGCAAGCCGTCGGCCGGGACGATCGAGGCGGCCACCCCCCAGTCCTTCAGTTCGGCGGCAGGCACTTTGCGTCCGGTGATCATCGCCTCGTAGCCCCGGTTGGGACCCAACTTGAGCAATGCCAGCGGCATCGCCGTGGAGAACCCCGCGAACCCGATCCTGGCCTGCGGCCGGGCCAGATACATGTCGTCGGACACCACCAGGATGTCGGCGGCCAGGGCCAGGTTCATCCCGGCGCCGAGAGTCGCGCCCTGACAGGCCGCGATGACGGTCTTGGGGAACTCCAGCCAGTTGGTCAGATGACGGTGCAATCGGCGTGCGTTGGCCAGGCGCGCCGTCTGGGGCAGGCGCTTGCCCTTCTGCAGCCCCGCCTGCTCGATGGGGAGCCGCCGCACGTCGTCGCCGCTGGAGAAGTCCTTCCCCTCGGCGGCGAGGATGACCACCTTGACCTCGTCATCCGCCTCGGCGCGGGACAGTCGATCCTCGAACATCAGATGCATGTCGGGCGACAAGATCGCGTTACGCCGGCCGGGGCGGTTGATCGTGACCTGAGCGATGTGCGGTTCGACCACTTCATATCGAACCCAGTCCTCGTCGAGTTCCGATTCGACGTCCGACATGGCGCACTCCTCACCCGTCATGGGATGTGACATAAGAACAGTATCCGATCAATTGTTCAGTATGGTGCTAACCTCCGCGAATGCCAACCATCGTGATCACCAAGCACATTGACGCGCCCGCCGTCGCGGTCTGGGCACTACTGGCCGATTTCGGGAACGTGAAGTGGATTCCGGTGGCCGGCCGGGTCGACACCGACGGCCAGGGCGTCGGGATGCGGCGCCTGATCTACGGCAGCGGGGACAGTCCCGCCGTCGAAACCCTGACCGGCATGGACGCCGACCGGATGATCCTCAGCTACCGGATCACGAACAACCCCCTGCCGGTCAGCCGATTCGAGGCCGTGGTGACACTCGACGGCCACACCTCGACCGACACCACCACGATCACCTGGTCCGTCGACTACGACCCGGCGCAGGGCACGACCGCCGAGGCCGCACACGACACCGTCGAATCCGTCTACGCGATGATCGCCGGGTGGCTAGGCGAAGCGGCGGCGCTCCGCGGATAAACACTTATACAAGAAATGTTCAATAGTTTAGGATGGGTGCATGGTTGACCCACTCGATCTCGTGCTGATCAGTGTCGATGACCACACCGTGGAGCCGCCCGACATGTTCGCCAAACATGTCCCCGCGAAATACGCCGCGGACGCGCCGCACATCGTCGAAGACGCCGATGGCACCTGCTCGTGGGTCTACGACGGTGTCCGGTTGCCGAACATCGGCCTGAACGCGGTGGCAGGCCGCCCCAACGACGAATGGGGGTTCGAGCCGTCACGGTTCGAGGACATGCGACGTGGGTGCTACGACATCGACGCCCGCGTCACGGATATGAACGCCGCCGGCGTGCTGGCATCGGTGTGTTTCCCGTCGTTCCCCACCATTTCGGGCGCACTGTTCACCTACCGGGGCGATCGTGAGGTCTCGGGAGTCATGGTGCGCGCCTACAACGACTGGCACATAGAAGATTGGTGCGGTGCGCATCCCGATCGGTTCATCCCGATGGGCATCCTCCCGCTGTGGGATCCGTCCGCGGCCGCAGGGGAAGTCCGCCGCCTGGCCGGTCTCGGTTGCCACGCAGTGACCGCGCCCCAGCACATCGGCAACTACGGTCAGCCACCCTGGCAAGACCCACACTGGGATCCACTGTGGGAGGCTATCTGCGAGAACAACACCGTGGTCAACATCCACATCGGCACCGGTGGCGGGGCACCCGTACCGTCGGACCAGACCACCTACATCGCCTACAACTCGATGCTCGCGCTCGACACCGGGCGGTTCGCCGCCGATCTGTTGTTCTCCCCCATCGTGCAGAAGTTCCCCACCATCAAATTCGCTCTCTCCGAGGGCGGTATCGGCTGGATCCCCTTCCTGCTGGAGCGTTTTGAAGACCTCTACAGCCGGCAGCGGGCGTGGACCGGCGACGATCTCGGCAGCGGCCGAACCCCGACCGATGTGTTCCGCGCCAACTTCCTGTCCTGCTTCATCCGGGATCGGGTCGGCATCGAGAATCGCAACCGCATCGGGGTTGAAACCATCTGCTGGGAGATGGACTACCCGCACTCGGACAGCAGTTGGCCCGATGCCGCTGAGCAACTCGCCGGACAACTCGACGGCTGCACTCAGGCCGAAATAGAAGCCATCACGTGGAAGAACGCCGCCGCGGCGTTCGGCTACACCGGGGTCGAGCGACTCGGTAGGCAGAACTGCACAGTGGCGGCACTGCGCGCCAAGACGATCGGACTCGACGTGACGACCCCGAAGGTCGATGCCGACCGAATTCCCAAACCCGGTACGCACGCCATCACCTACGGTGAAATGAAGGCGCGGATGGCGGCGATCATGACGGGTGGCACGTGAGCGCCGAGCCTCCCGAGCCCGATTTCGGGGTTACCCTCAACGCGCAGGATCGCGCGTTCTACGACGAGGTCCGTGAGTTCCTGGCCACCGCGCTGACCGATGAAATCCGTGGCGGCGGCCACGACCGGCTGCAGCGAATGCGACTGTGGCAAAGCCGACTTCACAACGCCGGATTGGCAGCCATCTCGTGGCCCGCCCAGTTCGGCGGTCGCGCCGCCACCCCGGTGCAACAACTTGTCTTCAATGCCGAGATGGCGGCTGCCCGGGCGCCCGAGCCCATCAACCGCAGCGCGATCAATCAGCTGGGGCCGACCATCATCCAGTGGGGCACCGACGAGCAGCGGGCCTATTACCTGCCCCGCATCCTGTCTGCCGACGACGTCTGGTGCCAGGGATTCAGCGAACCTGACGCCGGGAGCGACCTGGCCGCTTTGCGGACCAAAGCGGTGATCGACGGCGACGAACTCGTGATAACCGGGCAGAAGGTCTGGACGTCCAAGGCCCAGTACGCAGACCGCATCTACCTGTTGGCCCGCACGGACCCGTCGGCCCCACCGCGGGACGGGATCAGCTACATCCTGGCCGATCTGGACACCCCGGGCATCGAGGTGCGCCCGGTCCGGCAGATCACCGGGGACGCGGAGTTCAACGAGGTGTACTTCGACGGGGCCCGGGTGCCGTTGGTCAACGTACTCGGCCCATTGCACGGCGGGTGGCGGGTGGCCAAGTCGACTCTCGGCTACGAGCGGGTCGGCCAGAGCCGCACCCATCGCATCGAACGACGGCTGGACATCCTCATCGGAATGGCCAAGCAACCCAACGCGCTGACCGACAAGGGGCTTGCCGACGAATACCTGGCCGATCACCTGGTGAGGTTCGCCGCACAGGTCGAGGCATTGCGGCAGATCGCCGCGCAGGCCACCGCTGCCGGGGTGCGGGGGATGAGTCCCGGTCCGGAAGCGTCGGTCGCCAAGCTGCTGACCTCCGAGGTGGATCAGGCCATGGCCGGATTCGGGCTCGACCTGGCCGGTCCCGCCGGGATTCTCGAACCGGGCTCCCCTGGGGCGGCCAAGAAGGGAAACGTCGCACAGAGTTACCTGCTCATGCGTGCGGCCACTTTCGGCGCAGGCACCTCGGAGATCCAACGGAACGTAATCGGAGAGAGATTGTTGGGGCTACCCCGTGACCCGTGAGAACCCATCTGCCACTTCAGAACTGGACCGGATCGCCGATACGGCCGCTGAGCTCGCTGAACTCCGGTCGACTGCTGATCACATCTTGCAGCAGGCCTGGACCGTCGAACAGACCCGGACCCTGCTGGACGACCCGGACGGAGCGTTCGACGTCTCGGCATGGAACCTGGTGGCCCAGTTGGGCTGGCCGGCCGTCCTCGTCTCCGAGGACAACGGCGGCGGCGGCGGCAAACTACGCCAGTTGTGTGTGTTGGCCGAGGCCGCGGGGAGTGTGGCGCTGCCCGTCCCGCTGGCGTCGGCGGCAGCGGCGAACTGGTGCGTGGATCGTTGTGCCCCGCAGATGGCGTTACTCCTCGAGGATGTCGGCGCGACGTGTTCCGGCTCGACGGTGACCGGCACCTGGCCCGCGGTCGGTTACGGCGCGGTCGCCGACACCGTCGTCGTCTCGGCCTGGCGCGACGATGAGCCGGTACTGGGAACGGTCGATCTGAACGGACCTGGCGTCAAGCGGGAACCGGAGCGTCCGCTCGACCGCAATCCCGCCGCTTCGATAGCGCTGGAGTCGGCGCAGTTCGACGAGCTGCGGTCCGGCACCGGAGCAACCGACCGTCATCGTGACGCGGTGGCGATCGCCCGACTCGCCACGGTATCCGAGCTGATCGGAATCGCCAGCGCCGCCAACCTGGCGGCCGCCGAGTACGCCAAGGCACGATCGACCTTCGGCCGTCCGATCGGCACCCGCCAGGCGATCAAACACCGTCTGGTCGACCAGCTTTCGGTGATCGAGGTGGCGCGCGCTTTGGTCCACCGCGCTGCCGATGCACACGAACAGCAGCACCCCGATGCCGCGGCCCAGGTTTCACTGGCGGCGTTCTGGGCCATCGACACGCTGCGCAAAGTACCGGAGGGCGCCACGCAGGTGTTCGGCGGAATCGGCTACACCTGGGAGCATCAAGCTCACGTGCACCTGCGCCGCGCTGCCACCTGCGCCGCGTCACTCGGCTCACGGTCATATCACCGCGGGGTGGCCGCCGGCTGGCTCAGCTCACGCTGAGGCGGTGACGCTCACCGGTAGTCGAGCGTCACCGGTAACCGGTCATAGGTGTGCACCAGCGCCGACGGTCGCGGAACCGCATCGCCGGTGACGTGGATGCCTTTGGCGCGCGCGGTTAGTTCGTCGAGCACGAAACGGGCTTCCCGGCGGGCCAGCGCCGCTCCCATGCAGAAGTGCTCCCCCACCCCGAAACCCAGATGTCCGGCAGCCTCGGTCCGGCGCACGTCGAACTGCTCGGCGGTCGGGCCCCAGTGATCGGCGTCCCGGTTGGCGGACGCGTAGGCCAGCAACAGGCCCTCGCCCTCACGGATGGTGACGCCGCGAATCTCGGTGTCCTGCGCGGACTGCCGGGCCATGCTCATCACCGGGGTCCACCAGCGCAGAACTTCCTCAACCGCATTGGGCCCCAACGCCGGATCGGCAAAGACCATGTCTGCCTGATCGGGATGAAGGTCGAACGAGCTCGCGATACCCGCGATGAGGCTCTGGGTGGTCTCGCTGCCCGCGGCGAGCAGGGTGAGCGCGTAGATCATCACCTCGATCTCGTTGAACGGCTCACCGTCGATCCGGACTTGCGACAGCATCGAGAGCAGATCATCGGTGGGTTCCTCGGCCTTCTCAGCGACCAGCCCCATCAAATACGGCGCCACTTCACCGAAGATCAGCTCCATGTCACTGTCTTCGGCCACCCCGCTGCCGACCTTGGCGATCGTGGTGGCCCAACCCGCAACCTTGGGCCAATCCTGCTCCGGGACACCGAGCAGATAGGCGAAGACGTACACGGGAAACGGTTCGGCGACCCGCTCGATCCAGTCGAACTCCCCGTCAGGCAGGTCGTCGAAGATCTTGTTGATGACCTCGCGAACCCGCTGCTCCAGCTTGGAGACGGCGGCCGGGGTGAAGCGGACACCGATCGCCTTGCGATGCGCCCGATGCTCCGGAGGGTCCATGAACAAGATCCCGCGGGCCTTGTATCCCTGGGGATCGCGCCCCTCCCGATGGGCGATCAGGTCCATCATGATGCCGATACGCTCGGACTTGAACTTTTCCGGCCGCGCCGAGATGGTCTTGATGTCATCGTATTTGGTGACGACCCAGAACTTGCCCTCCTCGTACCAGTGCACCGGGTCGTGATCGCGCAGGTCCCGAAACGTCGCGTTGGGATCGCCGAGATAGAACTCAGCGTCATCGAATCGGGCGGAACGGGCAGACGCAAGTGGCACCATGCATGAACAATAGAACATTCGGTGTGAAGGTGTGAAGCATCGCGGCGCCGGCCGTCACTTCATCGGGCATCAATTGAACGAATATTGTTCAGTTGTGTAGCATGAGTCTCGCCACGCCCCGGTGCTCGACCACAGGAGTAGCAACCGTGACCTCAGGTGTTCCTCGCACCGACTTCCTGACCGGCGTCCGCGTCGTCCAACACGGCTCCGGCGTCGCGGGATCGGCGGCAGCAGCCATGCTGGCGAGCCTGGGCGCCTCGGTCTGGCAGCTCTCCGCCGGCCCCACACCTCGCGCGGGCCCGTCGATCGCCACCGCAGACGGTCCGGTTCCCGCCATCGATATCGTGCTCGACCACGCCAAGAGCCGTCTCGAGCCGACCGGTGACCTGACCGCCGACATCGTGATCGTCGACGGCGTACCTGCGCCGGCAGCACGGCCGGGCACGGTGGTGGTCAACGTCTCGCCGTTCGGTCTGGACGGGCCCGACAGTGCGCGGCCCGGTGGCGAACTCGTGGCACAGGCCAGCGGCGGGTTGCTGGCCACCATCGAGGACAGCGAGGGCGCTCCGGTGCCCGCTCCCGGCCACGTGGCGCTCAGAGCCGCCGGGGCGGTCACGGCGCTCGCCGCGCTGCACGGTCTGGACCGGTCCCGCCGCCTCGGCGAGGCCGTTGTCGTCGACGTGTC
This sequence comes from Mycolicibacterium sp. 050232, assembly GCA_036235365.1. Lineage (GTDB taxonomy): Bacteria > Actinomycetota > Actinomycetes > Mycobacteriales > Mycobacteriaceae > Mycobacterium. The sequence continues at coordinate 112,750 of JAZBEZ010000001.1, forward strand.
GGTGCAGGAGGCGGTGCTCTTCACCGCAGCGCTGCCGGAATGCGCCCACGTGCTGTTCCGATGCCCCGGGAGGGCTGGCAGCGGACGGTACCTCGCCCCGTCGGGCGTCTTCGCCTGCCGCGACGGCCTGGTGCGCATCACCGCGGTGGAAAACCACCAATGGCAGGGGCTGCTGACCGCTTTCGACCGCCCGGACTGGGCGACCGGCCTCGAGGAGCGGGCCGCCCGGATCGAGCACGCCGAGCTGATCAATGCGAAGGTGACCGAGTGGACGTCGGCTCGTGACAAAGCCGAGTGCGCGGCGGCATTGCAGGCCAACGGGGTACCGTCCACACCGGTCAACGGCCCTGGCGAGTTGTTGACCTCGGCCCAGCTGACCCACCGCGGCGCCCTGCACACCACAGACGTCGCGGGTCGCGAGGTCACGGTGCTCGGCACCCCGTGGACCACCACGGCAGGCGGCGCCTCGCCGCGGCGCCGGGACGGCCTGTCGGATCTGACCGTGGTCGAGCTCACCCACGTGCTGGCCGGGCCGATCGTCGGGGCGCTCCTGGGTGCGATGGGCGCTGAGGTGATCCGGCTCGAAGATCCCGACCGCCTTGACATCTACCGCAGGACAGGCCCGTTCGCCGACGGGATCGCGGGCGCCGAGCGCGGCGCCTACTTCGCGGTGGCCAACCACTCCAAGCAGAGTGTGCTGCTCGAGCGCGACTCGACGGCATGCGAGGTGGCCCGCTTCCTGGATGATGCCGACGTCCTGATCGAGAACGTCGGTTCATCGCGGCTGGCGCGGCTGGGCGTGGATCCGGCGGCGCTGGCCGACGCCGGTGTGCTGACCTTGCGGGTGTCGGGCTTCGGCAGCGACGGACCGTTGGCCGGATACCGGGTGTACGCCAACAACGTTCAGGCCTACGGCGGATTGGCCGGCGCCACCGTGGACCCCATGGAAAGGCCCGCCAGGCTCGGCACCGTGTTGGCCGATCCGCTCTCCTCGGTGATCGGCGCGACCGTCATCGCGGCGTGGGCACTCGGCCCGGAACACGGCAGCGGTGCGGTGGCCGACCTGTCGATGGCCGAGGTCGTCGCCTCTACGGTGGCGGAATTCGTCACGGCGGCATCGGCACCCGCGTCAGACGTCGCCTCGGCCGTACGACGCATCGTGCACCGCAGCCGCGACGAGCGCTGGGTTGCCGTGGAACTCGCGGGGGACGAATCGGTCGGCGCCGCCGAAATCGAGGCGATGATCAGCGCGGGCGACGCCGGTGCGACCGTGGACCGGCTCTGCGACGCCGGCATCCGGGCCGCAGTGGTCCGCACCGCGGGCGACCTCGTTACCGATCCGCATCTGTCTGTCCGCGGCTTCTTCACCGAAATCGACCATCCCGATCCAGATCTCGGAAAAGCTCGGTTGGTCGGAGTGCCCTGGCGCTTTGCCGGTCTCGGCCCGCTGCCGCTGGGGCCCCCGCCGGCGCTGGGCAGCGGCAATTCCCGATACGAAAGGAACTCGAGTGCCAACGTCAATGCCTGACCGGCGGGCCACCGTCTGGTCGGCCACGTTCGTCCCGTCCAAGTCCCCGTATCCCGAATACGGACAGGACGGCTACAGCGTCGCCTGGGTCGACACCGCCGCGGGCCGGCTACAGGTGTTGGTCGACGGGGTACGTCCGGCGCCGGGGACCACCGGCACGCTCATCGAGGTGTCGCTGGACGGTACCCCGATCGACATGTTCGTGGCGGGCGCCGAGTGACCGGGGTTCGCATCGCAGGCATCGGGCTGACCCAGTTCGGCAGGCATGGCGACGTACCGCTGGCCCGGCTCGGCGTCGAGGCGGCCCGGAAGGCCTTGGCGGACGCGGGGATCGACTATCGGAACGTCGGTGAGGTGTTCACCGCCTCGGCGTTGGCCGGACCCCAGACGGGCATCAAGGTGGCATTGGAACTGGGCCGCACCGGCGTCCCCGTCACGGCCACCGAGAGCGCATCCGCCGGCGGCATGGTCGCGCTGCGGCATGCCATCTGGGCAGTCCGCTCGGGCCGCTGCCGCACCGCGCTGGCGATCGGCTACGAGAAGACGACCTCGTTGGAGCCCGGCGGAGTGGTTCCGGCCGCAGTGGACTTCTGGGATCGCTTTCCACCCCAGACGCACTACGCGATCGAGGCGGCGCGCTGGTTGCACGACACCGGCTGTGGGCCCGACGTCATTGCTGCGGTGGCAGCCAAGTCCTACAACCAGGCTCGCCTCAATCCGCTTGCCGCCCGGCGCAATCCGGACCCGGTCACCGTCTCGGACGTCCTCGATTCGAGAATGGTGGCCGAGCCACTGACCAAGATGATGTGCCACGCCTCCGTCGACGGCGCGGCCGCCGTGGTGGTCACTGCCGACGCGGCACCACGCTCGGTGCGGGTACTGGCCATCGAGCAGACCAGTTGGCCCGCCGATCCGCACTGGCCGTTGGTCGGACCGGTGGTGGGCCCGCCCGCACAGATCACGTTGACCGCCCGCCAGGCCTATGCGCAGGCCGGCGTCGGACCTGACGACATCGGGGTGGTCTCCCTGCACGACATGTGTGCCAGCGAGGAGATCACCGCGCTGATCGCGATGGGACTGACGGACGCATCCGGCGTGGTGAAGATGGCCGAATCCGGCGACCTGGCCAGCACCGGGCGGCTTCCCACCAATACCGACGGCGGCTGCATCGCGCGCGGCCACCCGATCGGCGCCACCGGCCTGGCGCAGACCGCAGAGATCGTCAGTCAGCTTCGCGGAGAGGCGGGTTCACGCCAGGTCAGCGATCCCAAGGTGGGCATCGCCCAGGCCGTGGGCGGCGGCGGCTCCTGCGTGGTGACGTTGCTGCGGGCCTGAGCCGGGCCGCGACGCACGAGCGTCAGGCTATCGCGCCACTCTCCTTGAGCGCCAGGATCCGATCCCAGTCGCCACCCAGCTCGAGAATCAGTTCCTCGGTGTGGGCGGCGAATTCGGGCATCGGAGTCAGCCGCGGAGACGCTTCGTCGAACATCACCGGGCTGGCCACCAGTTCGTAGCACTCGCCCCGGTCGGCGTCCTCGACGGTGACGATGTTGCCGTTGGCCCGGACCTGGGGATCGAGGGCGACCTCGGCGGTGTTCTGCACCGCGGCCCACTGCCCGGCGAAGCCGTCCAGCGCAGTGCGCCAGTGGCCCAGCGGTTCGGCGGCGATCGCCGTCCGCAACGCAGTGATGGCATCCGCTGCGTTGCGGGCCAGCAGTTCGTGGCTGGCGAAGCGCCCGTCCTCGGCCAACTCGGGGAGCCCCACCCGGGTGCAGAACTCGCCGAAATAGCGGAATCCCTGCAACATCGACAAACTCAGGAACCGGCCGTCGGCGGTGCGGTAGAAGCCCACCAGCGGATTGTTCGGTGCGACGTTCGCCCCGGCGGGATTGGCAATCCACGGCTCGCCGCTGGCCAGGGCTGCGTTGACCGCGACACCAGAAGCCCACACCCCGACACCGAGCAGCGAGATGTCCACCACCCGGGCCAGCCCCGTTCGTTCCCGCTCGAACAACGCCGCGGCGATGCCACCGGCGATGGTCATACCACCGATCGAATCGCCGTACGCGGGACCCGGTTGCGGGACGACCCCGTCCATATCGCTGGGCGTCGACCCCAGTGCGCCGCCGGCTCGACTCCAGAATCCGGTCATGTCGTATCCACCGGTTCCCGCGTCAGGCCCCAACGGGCCGTAGGCACTTCCGCGGGCGTAGATGATGTCCGGATTCACCGTGCGAAGATCGTCGACGTCGATGCCGAGCTTCTTGCGGGCATCCGGCAGAAAGTTGGTCAGGAACACATCACTCGTGCGCGCGATGTCCATCAGCAGCTGGTGGCCGTCAGGGGTCGACATATCGAGTGCCACTGAGCGTTTGCCACGGTTGGCATGTTCCATGACGGGATTGCGGTCACCCTCGATCGTGATGTGACCGAGCTGGCGCAACCCGCGCTGGGAGTCGCCGGTCTGCGGATGCTCGACCTTGATGACATCGGCTCCCCAGTCGGCCAGAACCGCACCGGCGGCGGGCACGAAAGTCCACTGCGCCACTTCCAGGACCCGGACACCCCGCATCGGTCCACTCATCAATTCGACTTCCCTTCAGTACCACCGGCGGACTGATTCAACCGCCCTGTTGCCGATACCGGCAGGCGGACGACCCAATCAGATGCAAACGTACAGATTGTGTTCTATTGTTACATGCTGTGACGACGAGCGCACTGACACAGCTGCGGGTCTGCGACCTCAGCGGTCAACTGGCCGGGGCGGGGGCCACCAAGATCCTCGCCGCTTTCGGCGCGCAGGTCATCAGGGTCGAAGATCCGGCAACCCAAGGCCTGTGGGATGCCATGCGCGGCGTCGGCCCGTATGTCGACGAGCGACGCGGGATCAACATGGGAGCCGGATTCAACAACCACAACGTCGGAAAATACGGCGTCACGGTCAATCTGCGCACCGATCAGGGCCGAGAACTACTGCGCGAGCTCATCGCGGTCAGTGACGTGGTCTGTGAGAATTTCGCGGCCGGGGTGATGGACAAGCGGGGCTTCGGTTTCGACGAGCTGCGCCGCATCAAACCCGACATCATCTATGTCTCGAACTGCGGGTTCGGCCACTCCGGACCGTACCGCGATTTCAAGACCTGGGGTCCGATCGTGCAGGCGGTCAGCGGATTGACGTTCACCACGGGATTGCCGGAGACCGAACCGGCCGGGTGGGGCTACTCCTACATGGACCACGGTTCGGCGTTCTACATGACGATCGCCATCCTGGCCGCCGTCCACCATCGCAACCGCACCGGTCAGGGACAACATGTCGACCTGGCCACCGTGCCCGCGGGCATCGCGATGCTCCCGACCGAGGTACTCAATTGGACGGCCAACCGGCACCCGACCGAGGCCGGCGGCAACCGCGCCGACTTCGGCGAGTGCGCTCCGCACGGCATCTACCCCTGCCGTGGAGAGGACCGATGGGTCGCCATCGCCTGTCGCGACGAGCGTGAACTTGCGCTGCTGGCCAAAGTGCTCGACGAGCCGGCCCTCACCGATGAGCGGTTCGGCATCCTCGAGCAACGCCTCGCCGCCGCAGACGAATTGGATCAGCTGATCGGCACGGCAACTGCCAGTCGCGACGCGGCGGCGCTGGCCGACGATCTCGTCCTCGCCGGTGTTCCGGCCAGTGTGGTCAAGAGCCCGCAGGAACGTATCGACGGCGATCCCGACCTGGACCTCCTCGGGCTGTTCCCGGCGGTCGACCACCCCGATATCGGCAAGGTCCGGGTGGAGGGCATACCGATGCGGTTCTCGCGGACGCCGTGGCGGATCGATTCGGCCGCACCACAATTAGGGCAGCACAACCACGAGATTCTCGGCGGGCTACTCGGTCATTCCGATGCCGAGCTCGACGACTGGCGCCAGCGAGGTGTGATCTGAGTGCACTAACCGATATCCGGGTCATCGAGATCAGCGACCAGTTCACCGGGGTCGGCGGCCGGGTGCTGGCCGAACTGGGCGCCGATGTCATCGTGGCGGAGCCACCGGAAGGCTCACCGCAGCGTCTCCGGCCGCCGTTTGTCGACGACACCCCAGATCCGGACCGCAGCCTGCGGTGGTGGGGAGCCAACGCCGGAAAGCGCAGCGTCACAGTCGACCTCGAAAGTGCTTCGGGTACCGCCGCACTGCGGGCACTGATGAGGGGCGCAGATGTGGTGATCGCGGCGGGCTCCCGGATCGGTGCCGACTCAAGCCCCATCGCCTATCAGGAACTCGCGGCTACGCATCCCGGACTCGTCTGGGTTTCGGTGACACCGTTCGGGCTCGACAGCGACCGGGCCGATCGCCCGGTGACAGATCTGACCATGCTCGCCGGCGGCGGTCCGATCTGGAACGCCGGTTACGACGACCACTCGATCCCGCCCATCCGCGGAGCCGGCGATCAATCGATCAACATCGCCGGAATGTACACCGCGATCGGGGCACTGGTGGCACTGACCGAGCGTGATCACAGTGGGCTGGGACAGCTGGTGGACATCAACGTGACGGCGGCATGCAACGTCACCTGCGAGCAGACGACGTACCACTGGTTGGTGAATCACGGGGTGTGTACCCGCCAGACCGGCAGACACGCCTACCCCGTTCGCAGCTCGCCGGTCCAGGTACGTTGCGCCGACGGTCATTACGCGACCACCGGCGTATTACCCAGGAAGCCGGAGGAATTCGCGCGCCTGGCCCAGTGGCTGTCCGACCTCGGGCTCACCGAGGAACTGCCGGAGGCGGTGTTCCTGGAAATTGCCGCCGAACGCTCGACACCCGTGGACATCGGTGCGATCGGTACCGACGACGAGACCACCGCCATCCTCGGTGCTGCGCGCGAGGCAATTCGGCTGATCGCCTCGCGATTGCCGGCCAAAGAGTACTTCATGACGAGCCAGCGACGTGGGTTCCCCGCCGGTGCGATCCTGCCACCGGAGAGCGCCTTTGACGACGAGCATATGCAGGCGCGGGGATTCCGGGTCCCCGTCGAGCACGACGAACTCGGCCGGACGATCGACTATCCGGGGGTGCCGTACCTGTTCAGCGCGACACCGGTGGGCCCGCCGACTCGCCCGCCCCTGTTGGGCGAGCACAACAGCATCCTGGATGCGCTTGGCGGCGACTCGGCAGTCCGGCCGGCACCGTGACGCCGGGGCACCGGGTCACCCACGTCGGACTGTGCGTACGTGACCTCGCGCGAGCCACCGACTTCTACTGCACTGCATTGGGTTTCACAAGAGTGGGCACCATGCGCGTGGATGACGCCGCCACCGCACGGCTACTTGACGTTCCCGGACTGATACTCGACCTGGTGTATCTGGAGCTGGGCACCTTCCGATTGGAACTACTGGGCTACACCTCACCCGGAGTCACGGAGGCATCGTCGCCGCGCCCCATGAACGCCGTCGGATTCACCCACCTCTCGCTGCGGGTAGATGATCCGGAGGCACTGTCGGCCCGGGTGACCCGACACGGCGGGCAGCTGCTGGCAGAGCGGTCGGTCACCTTCGACGGGAACCGCGCCATGATGCTGACCGACCCGGATGGCAACCTTCTGGAGCTGATCGAGCGGTCCCGGCCACACCTCGAATGAGCAATTGATCACATTTCGTTCAGTTGTTCATTCGATGCTAGAGTCGGAGAGTGCCAGCGACCAGCTCCTTGATCTACTCGCCGTTCTCGACCGCGGTCTTCGAGGACCCCTACCCGGTCTACCGGCGTCTGCGCGACGAAGCTCCGGTGTACCGCGACCCCGAACAACGCTGGTGGGTGTTGTCGCGGTTCGACGACGTCGCGACCGCGTTACGCGATTGGGAGACATACTCATCCAAATGTGGTCCGGCACCTGAGAATCCGGACGAAGACGGACGCAAGTACTCGGTCATCTCGATGGACCCCCCGCGGCACGACCAGATCCGGGGTGTGCTCAAGGGATTCTTCACCCCGCGCGCGGTGGCCGCACTGGAGAACGCGCTGCAGGCCGTGGTCACGCACCACCTGGACCGGCTTCGCCCCGGCACCACCGTCGACGCCATGGAGGCGTTCGCCTTCTCGATCCCCACCGATGTGATCGGCGACCTGCTCGGAGTGCCCGCGGCCGACCGGGAGCAGTTACGGGTGTGGTGGGAACAATTTCTCACCCGACACGAGGGCGAGGTCGCCATGCCCCGCTCGGCCATCGAGGCCAACCGCAAGATCAGCGCCTACATCGGCGATTTGATCGAGTCCCGGCGGACCCGACCGGGCGACGATCTGATCAGCATCGTGCTGCAGGCCACCTTCAACGACCCTGACACCGGCGGCGATCGTTCACTGACACCGCACGAGGTCCTGATGTTCTGCAATCTGTTGTCGGCCGCGGGGTCGGAGACGACGCAGAAGCTGATCTCCAACGGTCTCGTCGCCCTCCACGACCACCCCGACCAGTGGCAGCGAATTGTCGGCGATCCCAGCCTGATTCCGGCCGCCGTCAATGAGGCGCTGCGCTATGACACGCCCAGCCACTGGGTGGCCCGCACCCTGACCCGCCCCGTGGAACTGCACGGTGTGTCCATGGCGGCCGGCGACTGGGTGCTGCTCTTGCTGGGCAGCGCCAATCGCGACGAGCGCCGGTACGAGGAACCGGACCGGTTCGTCATCGACCGCCCCCGCGGTACCGACGTGTATTTCGGCTGGGGCATCCACATCTGCCTGGGCCAATGGCTGGCCCGCCGCGAAGCTCAGTTGGTGTTCGAGTACATCGCGCGCAACTTCCCGAACTACGCGATCGGCGCCCGGGAACGGGTCCTGACCGCAACGGTGCGCGGTTACACGAGCGTGGAGATGTCGCTGGGCTCCGGCGCCTGACTAGCCGAACACCCCAGGAGACTTCGAATAGTCGACCGTGGACAGTTCGGTCATACCGCCATCGATGTGCAGCACCGTCCCGGTGACGAACGCCGCGTCGTCGCTGGCCAGAAACGCCACGGCAGGCGCGATCTCGGTGTCGGGGTCGGCCCCACGCTTCATCGGTGAAGCCTCGGCTGTGCGCGTGTAGTTGTCCCATTCGGTGCCGATCATGTCGCGTTGGACGTCGGTGAGGGCGAACGGACATACCGCGTTGACCCGGATCCCGTGGGCCGCCCATTCGTTGGCGGCCACCTTGGTCAGAGCACCGATAGCACCCTTGGCTGCCGAATACGGTCCGGTGAAGGCGATCCCGGCCAGCGCCGAACCTGATACGAAGTTGACCACCGAAGCCCGGCCCGCGGCCTTGAGATACGGATGTGCCAGTTGCATGAACCGGAATGTCGCACGCGGCCCGGTCGCCTCCGACAGCTCCCAGTCCTTGTCCGTGACGAGTTCCAGCGCCTTGGGCATCGCGAAGTATTGGGCCGCGTTCACCAGCACGTGCAGTGCGCCCCCGGCGGACGCCGCCTGAACCGCCCCGGCGATGTCCTCACGTTTGGCCACATTGGCCTTCACGAAGGTCCCCGACCCGCCGTCCTTCTCGATCAGCTCGATGCATTCGGCGGCTCTGTCCGCGTTCAGATCGACCACTGTCACTCGCGCCCCTTCGTCGGCAAGTCGCCGGGAAATCGCCCGGCCGAGGCCCTGGGCCCCGCCGGTCACCAACGCATTTCGGCCCTCGAGTCGAGACAAGGCAATTCCTCCGTCGTCCGGTCAATCGATTGAACACTTGAACACTATTCGTTCTATCATTCATCATGATGTCAGATCTGCACGGCCTTTACACCAGGAGGGGGCAGCGGATGCGAGTAGAGGTGGACCGTGATCTGTGCGAATCGAACGCCGTATGTGTCGGGGTGGCGCCCGAGGTCTTCTCCCTTGACGAGAGCGACATCGCCATCGTGACCGTGGACGAGGTGCCGCCGGCTCGCGAGGCCGAGGTCCGGGAGGCGGTCCAGCTGTGCCCCAAGATCGCCCTGTCACTGCACGAGGACGCCCGGCCCTGATGCACATCGGCCTGACCACCGAGCAGACCCTGCTACGCGATACCGTCGCGGGCCTCGCCGGCACCATCGCCACCGCCGACGCCGATCACATCCCCTCCGGGGAGCGACTGGAGGCGGCCTGGCGGCAGATCGTCGAATTCGGTGTGCCGGCGCTGCGGGCACCACAGATGTGCGGCCTTGAGGCCAGCGGAGTCGAAACCGCCCTGACGATCGAGGAGCTGGCCCGGCGGCTGTGCGCGGTACCTGCGCTGGGTCAGGCCGTGTTGGCGACCGAGCTCCTTCAGGCCGCCGGGGCCGACAAGGAACTAGAACAGGTGGCCGAGGGAACCCTGCGGCTGGCACCTGTACTGACCGCCGGGCTCACCGGGTTCGCCGAGATCGACGAGCCCGGTGTGGCATTCGACGCGGCCGGCGCGTCCCACGCGTTGTTCGCCTTCCACGAGGACGATTCCCGGCATGTCGCCTACCTACCCCTGGACGGATCCGCGATTGGTAGCGGTCTCGACCTGACCCGAACGATGTTGCCGATCAGCGGCTTTGATCGGACCCTGGCCGCAACGGCAGGCGGCCCGGTAGACGCCCACCGCTGGGCCAAGGTCAACGCGCTGGCCCTGACCGCGGTGGCGGCCGACCTGGTGGGGGTGATGGCGGGCGCTCTGGAAGACGCCGTGCGCTATGCCGGGGAGCGCGTCCAGTTCGGAGTCAAGATCGGGTCGTTTCAAGCCATCCAGCATCTGCTCGCCGACGCGGCAGTCCGGGTGGAGGGGGCACGCAGCTGCCTGTGGCATGCCGCCTGGGCGGTCGACCATCTGTCGCCCGACGAAGCACTGCTGTCTGCCCGGACAGCGAAGGCCTACGCCTCGGCCGCGGGACGCGACGTGGTGGAGACCGCGATGCAAGTGCTCGGCGGTATCTCGATCACCTGGGAGCACCTGGCGCATCTGCGCCTGCGTCGCACGCTGACAGATCGCAGGTTATTCGGCAACGAGGACGAGCACTACCAGGCCATCGCACAGATGCGGTTGACCGACGCCGGGCTGCGTTAGACGCGGAGGACTGATGGATTTCACGGACACCCCTGACGAGGCCGCTTTTCGGAGCCGGTTGCGATCCTGGCTCGCCGAGCATTCCTCCGAGTTCGACATTCCCGACGACCCCGGCGCCCGAGCCGATGCCGCCAACGCCTGGCACCACACCCTGTATCGGGCCGGGTACATCGGCCTGTCGTTCCCGGTCGAGTACGGCGGCCACGGTCTGTCACCGATATACGAGGCGATTCTCAACGACGAACTCGGCCGAGCCGGGGCACCGCCGATTGAGGGGGTCGGCCACCTGTCGAACGCGTTGCGGTTGTTCGGCAGCGACCGGCAGCGCACTGAGCTGCTTCCGGGCCTGCTGTCAGGCGCGGTGCGATGGTGCCAGGGCTTCAGTGAGCCAGAGGCAGGATCGGATCTCGCCGGCCTGACCACCAAGGCCGAGGCCGCCGACGTCGACGGACGGCCGGTGTTTCGGGTGAACGGTCGCAAGATCTGGACCAGTTTCGCCGCGGTCGCCGACTGGTGCTTCCTGCTCTGCCGCACCGAACCCGAGGCTCCGAAGCACGCAGGCATCTCGGTTCTGCTGGTACCCATGTCCAGCCCCGGAATCGAGGTGGCGCCGATCGTGAACGCGGCCCGCAACCGGGAGTTCGCCGAAGTCACCTTCACCGACGTCGTGGTCGACGCCGCGAACCTGCTGGGTGAGCGCGGCCAGGGCTGGTCGATCGCCAACCAATTGCTGGCCTACGAGCGGGGCCCCAGCGATATCAATTGGATCAGCCGATTGGCCGTACAACTGCGCGCCCTCGAAGACGATGTGCGCACCGGGCGGATCGTCGATTCACCATCGGTACGCGCGAAGCTCGGCGCCGCGTATACCGAACTGCGCGCCCTCGAGGTCAAGGTGGCCCGGTCACTGACCGAGCGGGTCAACGGGGCGCTACCCGGGGCCGAAGGCTCGGTCGACAAAGTGCTGATGGCCCGGGCCGATCAGGCCTTCGGGCACACGATGATGGACCTGCGCGGCAGCACCCCACTGCTCGCCGAAGGCCTGGAATGGGATCTGTACGTGTGGTCGCGCGCCGCCGGGATCTACGGCGGGACTGCGCAGATCCAGCGCAACATCGTCGCGCAGCGTGTACTCGGTCTGCCCCGCAAGTAACAGCGTGCTCACCGGCGATAGTGCGCCAGCGCCTCTCTCATCCCCGCCAGCCGGCGCTCCAAGAGTTCATCACCCTCTCCGGCCTCGATCTTGCGGCTCACCTCGGCGATCTCATCGACCAGGCGGCCGGCGGCCTCGTCCTTGGTCAGCAGATCCTGATCCACCCAATCATCGTGAGGAATCCGCTCATTGGGGTCCATGCTCGCCCTCCCCGGCCGTTCCAGCTATAGTCAAGTGATCAGATTGTGTTCATTTGTTCCATGCAGCCGACACTCTATCAGCTGCGACCTACGAAGGATCGACGATGCCGCTGCAACCATCGATGAAGCTCCTGTCCGTCGACGACCACCTCATCGAACCACCGCATGTGTGGACCGATCGGTTGCCCAAAAAGTACCTGGAGGACGGGCCGCGCATCGTCGAGTTTCCCCGCGAAGGCAAGCCGCCGATGCATCAGTGGGTTTACGAGGGCCGCAGCTATCCGAACATCGGACTCAACGCCGTGGCGGGCAAGTCCCCCGAGGAGTTCGGTGTCGACCCGGTGCGCTACGACGACATGATCCCGGGCTGCTATGACCCCAAGGCCCGGCTGGCCGACATGGACATCGACGGCGTGCACGCCATGTTGTGCTTCCCGTCCTTCCCCCGGTTCTGCGGCACGGTGTTCCTGGAAGGCACCGACAAGGATCTCGCGCTGCTCAGCGTGCAGGCGTGGAACGATTTCTCGCTCGACGAGTGGTGCGCCACCGACCCGGCACGGTTCATCCCCATGATGATCAGCCCACTGTGGGATACCGAGTTGATGATCGCCGAAATCGAGCGCAATGCGGCCAAGGGTTGTCGCGCCGTCGGGTTGCCCGACAACCCGATGAATCTGGGCCTGCCGAGTTTCCATACGCCGCACTGGGATCCGGTCTGGTCGGCTCTGGAGGAAACCAACATGACGGCCGTCATGCACTTCGGCTCCGGCGGCATGCCGCCGTCGACCGCGGCCGAGGCGCCGTTCGCGGTGATGGTCACCCTGATGGGCACCACCTCGATGGCCGCAGCGGTCGAGCTGGTGTTCTCCCCCGTCTTCCACAAACACCCGAATCTCAAGGTCGCCTTCTCCGAGGGCGGTATCGGGTGGATGCCCTATCTCGTCGAGCGCGCGGATTACGTGTGGCGCAAGCACAAGTACTACCAGAACATCCACCCCACGGTGGCTCCCTCGGAGTTGTTCCGCCGCAACATCACCGGTTGCTTCATCGAGGACGAGGTCGGTGTGGCGATGCGCCACCAGATCGGCATCGACAACATCACCTGGGAGTGCGACTACCCTCATTCCGACTCGTTCTGGCCCAAGAGCCGGGCCCGGGCCGAAGAGATGCTGGCCACCGTGCCCGACGAGGACGCCGCCAAGATCGTCGAAGAGAACGCCCGGCGGTGGTACGCCTTCCCGGAAGCGGGATTCAAGTCATGCACGGCCGACACCGGGTGGCGCCCCAATGACGGCAACCCGCCGGAATACGACTACGACGCGGTGATGTCGGACCACGGCGGTGTCGGGTACGGAGCGTTCATCGAGAACCTCGCGCAGCAGATGGCCAACAAGGAGCAGAAAACCACTTAGCCGCGCTGCCGGGCGATGCCGGTCGGGTGGTCACGTCCGCGCAACACCCGCGTGGCAACCACCTGCCAGTGGGCCACCTCTTCCGGCGCCGCCCGGTTCAGCGCGCTGACCGAGGCGGCCAACCCGCTGTGATCCTTGGCGTACTCCGACAGTCGGGCGGCCTCGTTCACCGGGTCTCCGATCACCGTGTACTCATAGCGGCGGGGGTCTCCGACGTACCCCGCCACCGCGACACCGGCCGACACACCGATCCCGGCCTCGAGTCGCGGTCGCAGCGCGGCGAGAGTTTGTGCGAGTTCACGTGCGGCGGCGAGGGCGTCGGCCGCCGGATCCGAGCGGGGTACCGGGACCCCGAAGACTGCCAGCGCGGCGTCACCTTCGAACTTGTTGATCCATCCGCCATGGCGCTCGACCACGTCGACCACGATGCCGAAGAACTCGTTCAGTAGCGAGACGAGATCCTCGGGCTCCAATTCCAACGCCATCCGCGTCGACCCCACCAGATCGACGAACACCGCACCCGCATAGCACAGCACACCCTCCATCGCCGGCGGGGAATCAGCCTGTTCGGCCAGTCGCGCCACGTCCCGACCAACCTGACGGCCGAACAGATCGCGCAACCGCTCACGCTCCCGCAAGCCCTGCGCCATGGTGTTGAAACCCGCTTGCAGCAGACCGAGTTCAGAGGCGTCGAACACCGGGACCGTGACGTCATAATCGCCCGAACCGATCCGCTGCAAGCCGCGGCGCACCTCGTCTACCGGATCAGCCGTGGTCGCGCCGGTAAAGACTGTGACGGCCAACCCACTCACCACCGCCGCCCCGCCGAAAGCCAGCACCACCACGGCCAACCGATTGCCCGAATAATCGATCACCAGCGCACTGGCTGCCACCAGCAACACCATCAGCAGCGGTACCCCGGTGCCCACGACCCAGGCAGCGACGGCCCGCATCCGAAGGCCGGGCCGCCGCGCGGTCGTGGGTGGGTGCTCGGTGAGCACCGCAGCGACGAACGGCCGCAGCACCCGGGTACACCACCAATAGGTCAGGGTCGCGGTGACGACGCCGCCCAGCAGGGTGGAGATACCCAGGGTGGTGGCCAGCCAGGGCCGTCCGACGTTTACCACGATCAACAGCACCGCGGCCGCAGTCCATACCACGGCCCCGATACAGGTGAGGCGGGCCGGGATGGCCATCAGCACAGCGTGTTCGACGGCCTGGGTGGCCGTCGTGGGAACTGTCGTCGAGCGCAGTCCCCAGCCAGACGCCAGCGGAATCGCCACCGCCGTGTAGACCAGTGATGCCACTACATTGACCCGCAGCACCCCCGGATCCGCCAAGGCCGCACCGGTGGGCAAACCGCGCGATGCCATGATGCCGATCACCGATGCTCCGATCATGCTGGGCACCAGCGCACCCAGCACCAGCGCTGCCCGCGCCGCCCGACCCACCGGGAACCGCCGGCCGAAAATGGACATCACCCAACCGGTGTCGAAAGAAGAGACCGCCAGTCATCAACGACAACAAGACGTCCCGACGATGCCAAGGTCATGAACAGCGTTTGCTCGTCGACGCTGAGGGCAATATTGGTCGTCATCGGATCGTCGGCAGCAACGGCTCCGAGCAGCTCTCCTGCCGGCGAAAACGCCGTCACTCCCCCTGCTCCCAGCGTTGCCACCAGAACCGTTCCGTCCCGCGCCACGCACAGCCCGTCGGCGCCCCCCACGTTCAGCGGCCCACCGCTGGGTACCGTCGCCAGGCCTCTGCCGCCCAGCACCCGGCCCGGGCCCGACAACTCGAATTCCCACACCCTCCGCGTGCGGGTCTCGGCCACGTATACCCGGCTATTATCCGGCGAAAGCGCCGTGCCATTGGGCATTTCCAGGGGATACACGATTTCGGTCAGCCCGCCGTCGACGGTGCCGTAGAGCAATCCCGTCATCGCGCGGCTGCGGCCGCGGGTAGTGCCACCGTCGGTGACGTAGAAGCCGCCGGCGGCGTCGACGCAGATGTCGCTGGGGCGCACCAGGGGGAGGGTCTGGCCCTGCTTGTTGACGAACTCGCTACAGAGCTCGCGGACAGAGCCGTCGGGTTCGACGATCTGCAACTGGGGCGTCACCGGGTAGGCCGCGGGCCCGTTCGGCCGATAGATCTGGGCGCAGCCATCGAAGTCGTAGGGCCACACACCGATGCCGAACGCCGAACCACCGTTCTGGCAGACCACCATTCGTCCGTCAGCCAGCTTGGCCACCCCATTCGGACCCCCACCGGTTCGGGCCACGAGCTCAGTGGAACCGTCGGGCCGCACCCGGGTGATCCGGCCGGCAGCCATCTCCGAGACCACCACGGACCCGTCAGGCTCGGCGATCGGGCTCTCCGGGAAGTCCAGAACATCAGTTACACAGCGTATTCCGGCCATCACCGGCTCTCCTTCCGCCACCACTGGACAAAGGTCGGGTCCGACAGCGCAACGTCACCCACCCCGACCTGGCCGGCAGGCCAGTTCGCGGCGGGCTGGGCGAGCGGTGACCGCCCGTGAGCAGCCCCGTACCACAGCCGGTGACGGCGGTGGGCGAACAGCCACTTCCCATCTATCCGCTCGTAGCGGTCCTGGTACTTGATCAGTTGGTCGATGAATCCGTCCGACAGAGTCTGGGCGTAGCAGTGCGCCCACACCTCACCGGTCGCGATATCGGCACCGTCGAACTCGATGAGGTGGTTGGCCACCAGAATCACAGCGAACACTGTGCCGTCGAGACTTGCGCTCATCAAGCGCCGCGCACCATCCGGCCCTGAGCCGTGGTCGCCGAATGACGCTCGTGGCGAGAACAATTCGGCCATAGCTTCGGCGTCACGAGCGTCGATGGCCGCGGCGTACCGGTAGGCCAACGACCGGATCTGCTCTCGTGACACCAATTCGGCGTATTCACGATCGGTCACCGTCAACCGCCGGTGACGCAGATGTCTTGACCGGTGACCGCCGAAGCGGCATCAGAGGCAAGCCACATCGACACCTCGGCCACCTCATCGGGCTGCACGAACCGGCCCAGCTTGTTGAGCCCGGCAAGCCTTTCCCGCAACACCCGTGGATTCAGGTTCTCCTCTCTCGCCCGACGGGCCACATAGGTGTCCAAGAGTTCGCCTGCCACGCTTCCGATCACCAGCGTGTTGACCCGGATCCCGGCGTTTCCGACTTCCAGGGCCAGCGTCTGAGCCAGAGCGCTGAGTCCGAGCTTGGCTGCGGCGTAGTGCGCCTTCCGGGGTTGCACGGCGCGGGCCGCGGCCGATGACATGAACTGGATATTGCCGCTCCGGGCGGGAAGCATCGCCTGTTTCAGCGCTTCCCGGGACAGCACCATCGGCGCCACCAGATCCGCAGCCAATGTGTCATTCCAGTTCTCGACGGTCGCCTCGATCACTGATTGGTCCCGGCCGGGTACCGCGGCATTGTTGACCAGCACGTCGAGGCGTTCCCAGCGGGCCACCACATCGGCGACCACGTCTACGCAACGCTGCTCGGAGCGCAGGTCTGCGACATGCACCGATGCCGAACCACCCTCGGCAGCAATGGCATCAGCGGTCACCGACAACTCTTCAGCCCTGCGGGCCACGAGCGCGACGTTGGCTCCACGGCGGGCATAACGCCGGGCAAGCACCCGGCCGATCCCCCCGCTGGCGCCGGTGATCACGACGGTCTGGTCGGCGAAGTCGGCACTCACGCCGGCTACCCGTCCAGCAGCATCTTCGCCATCGGCGTACCCGCAGGGAACGCCTCGGTGATCCCGGCACTGAGGTAACCCGAGTCGGTGATCATGGTGATCCCGGTGATGGCGCGGGCTGCGTCGCTGCACAGGAACACCAGCGGATAAGCCTGTTCCATCGGGGTAGCGGCCGCCACCCCGACCTTCTCGCGGTAGTCGGCGCCGAAATCCAGCCAGAGTTCCGCGTTCGCCTGCGCCAACGGCGTATCGGTGGGTCCGGGACAGATGGCATTGATCCGGATACCGTCGGCCATCAGGTCCATCGCCTCGCGGGCCACATAGGCACACACCGCCTGTTTGGTGAACATGTAGTGCGCGCAGCCATGCTCCACCGCCCAGGCCGCGGCAGCATCGAAATCGGTGATGTCGAGGAACTCGTTGAGCTGCACCATGTTCGACCGCCAGGCCAGGCCGGCAGCTGATGAGATGAAAGCGATCGCCGCACCGCGGCCCAGCTTGCCCGTGACCCTTAGACGCTCTATGAGGTGGCGGTGGCCAAGAAAATTGATGCGCTCGATGCCGACACCGTCAGCCACCCCGGCACATGCGAAGACCGCGTCGACAGGGCCACCAATGGCGGTGACCGCTGTTTCAATGCTGCCGGAGTCGGCCATGTTCACCCCCACGACCGTGGCGCCAGGAACGTCGGCGTCAAGCCCGTCGACCTTGATGTCCATCACGACGACATCGGCGCCCGCATCGAGAGCCAATCGCGCCGTGGCATTGCCCATTCCGGTGGCGCCACCGACCACCAAGACCCGTTTGCCTCGGTAGGAGAATGCGTCGAACAGGCTCAAGGTCTCCCCCAATAGTCAACTGTCGGCTGATCAGCCTCGCAGATCTATAGGACACTATAACATTATGTGTTCTATTGTTAGCCGATGTTCGATACGAAGCTCGACCGACACCAGTTGCTGGCCATCGTGATAACGGGCACCGGGCTCGCGCATTTCGCGATGCCGTCCCAATTCGACCCGATCAATCGACAGCTCGGATTCCTGACGAACACCCGCCGACACGTCTACCTCAACGGTGGTATCGAGACGGCGATCGGTGTGCTCAGCGCGCGGCAGGCGACCCGCAAGGCCGCACTGGGCGTCGGCCTCGCCTACTCGACCTACCTGACGGGGCATGCGGTGAGGTTTCGATTGACCGCTAGGAAGGCGTCAGCCTGATCGGCAGATGCGTGGGCCCGCGTAGCGACGTGTTGGTCGACCAAGTCGGCTCACCCGCCGGCGCGATGGTCGCCACCCGGGTGATCAATTCCCGCAGCACAGCCTGCGCCTCCATCCGCGCCAGCGGGGCTCCGACACACATGTGAGCTCCGTAGCCGAACGCAATGTGGTTGCGCGGGTTGCGGTCTGCCCGGAACTCGTCGGGGTCGGCGAAGACCAGCGGATCGCGATTCGCCGCCGCGAACGACAACAGGATGCGCGAACCTCGCGGAATCGTCACGTCGCCAACCTGGTAGTCCATCCGGGTGTAGCGGTAGAGATTCTGGATCGGCGTGGAGATGCGCAGATGTTCCTCCACCGCCATCGGTACCAGATCCGGATTCGCCCGGATCAGCTCATACTGGTCAGGGTTGCGAGCCAACGTATCGAACATCCCGCCGAGGAGGTTTGTCGTGGTCTCATTCCCTGCGATGAGGAGCAGCATCGCGATGTAGAAGAGCTGACTGTCGGTGAGCGAGCCGTCATCGGCATGCGCAAGCAACCGGCCAAGTACCGTGTCCGAGGACTTCAGTCCACCCGAGGCAAATTGCCGCATGAAATAGCGCTGCAGCTGTGCCAGCGACGCCACAGCCTTGACCGACCTGACGACCCCATGACGGGTGGGCTCGAAGTCGACGATATGCATACCGGCTTCCGACCACGTCCTGAACTGGGTCACATCTGCATCAGGGATACCGAGGATGTGGGCGATCATCCGCATCGGCATCGGAATGGTCAGCCGTTGCACCACATCGCAGCCGGGATTCGCCAGCACGTCCGATACCAGTTCCGCGGCGAGCTTGTCGGTCATCTCCTGCCAGCCCGCCATCGCCCCCTTGCTGAAGCCGGGCTGGACCTGCTTGCGCAGCCGGGCATGTTCGGCTCCATCGGTCAGCACCAGCACCGGACCAGAGATCTTCATCCGGGTGACCCCCTCGGTGCTCGTGACCGCGTCGGTGTCGCGCAGCGCGGCTCGCACGTCCTCGTGCCGGCTCAGGATCCAGGTGGACCGTCTGGGGTTGTAGTGCACCCGACCGCTCCTGTGCAGATCCCGATACGCCCCGAATGGTTGCGCCGCAGTCGCCCGGTCGAGCGGGTCATACTCGGTGTTGACCGCACCCGTCCATCCGCGGTAGCCCCGAGTCCGGGTTCGTACGGCCGCGACGGCGTTCAGTCTGGCCGCGGACATGAACGGGGTGAGCATCGTCTCGGACGATCTGATCTTCTCAATTATATTCATACGTAACACATTTCATATATTTGAGCTACCGCCGGGGTGTGCCGTCGGTCACCGGCCCGTAAAACGGGGCTCACGCTTCTCGCCGAAGGCCGCGACCCCCTCGGCCACATCCTGGGTGGTCGCTACCTGCTCGACCAGTAACGCTTCGGTCGCAAACGCCGCGGTGCGGTCGAAGTCGAGTGCCTGATTCAGCATGGTCTTGGCAGCGGCCAACGCCCGGGTCGGCCCATCGGCCAGCCGCTGGGCCCATTCAGTCGTCACAGAACCGAGCTCGTGGTGGTCGGCAACCAGCCGGTTCACCAGACCGATCCGGTGCGCCTCGACGGCCGAAAGCTCCTCACCGAAGAAGATGAGTTGCTTGGCAAGGTTGAACGGCACCTTGCGGGTCAACAGATAGGCCGCGCCACCGTCGGGCGCCAGCCCACGACGCACGAAAAGCTCGATGAGTTTTGCGCTTTCGACTGCGATGATCAGATCGCAGGCCAGCACCAGGCTGGCCCCGACGCCGGCCGCCACCCCGTTGAGCGCACAGATCACCGGCTTCTCGCAATCCAGCAGCGCCGAGACCACGGCCTGTGATCCGGTACGTAGTATCCTCGCGGCATCGCCGGGAATCCGGTCCTGGCTGGGCCGCATGTTGGGATCCCGCAGGTTCGGCCCCGTGCAGAAGTGCCGATCCCCACTGGCGGCGAGCACGACGGCCCGGATCCCGGGATCGACGGACGCATCGGCGAGGTTCGCGATCAGGTCGCGCTGAATGGCCCGGGTCACCGAGTTACCCACCTCGGGCCGGTCCAGAACCAGCCAGCGCACAGCGCCTTCGGTGCGGACCGTGAGCCCGGTGCTCACAGCGTGATGGGCACGGCGGCCGGGCCGCGTACCGAGTTGGTGTGAACGTAGGACACCGCGGATTCGTCGACATCCCATTCCGGGAACCGCGCGAGGGTCTCCTCGAGGGCAACCCTGGCCTCCAGCCGGGCCAGCGCTGCGCCGAGGCAGAAGTGCGCACCGTGACCGAAACTGATGTGCCGGCTACTAGTTCGCGTCACATCGAACACATCGGGATCACGGTACTGCCGCTCGTCGCGTCCGGCTGATCCGGTCAGCAGGGCCACCTTGGAGCCGGCCGGGATCACGGTGCCATGGAACGTGGTGTCACTCAGGGCAAACCGCCCCTGCACCGGAGATGGCGCGTCGTACCGCAACAACTCTTCGACCGCGCCGCCGATCAGACCGGGATCGGCCACCAATTTCGCGCGTTGCTCCGGATTGCGCGCCAAAGTCAGTGCGGCCCAACCCAACAACCGAGCCACCGTCTCATTTCCTGCCACGTTGATCATGGCGATGAAGACCAGCAGTTCCCCGTCATCGAGCCGGCGGGGATCGGAGCCCGGTTGATTCAGGTCGGAACTCATGAGATCGCTGACGATGTCCTCGGTCCCGTGTCGGCGACGCAGTTCGATCTGGCGGCGGTAGTAGTCGAACAGGTTCCGCGAGGCCTGATCGCCGAGTGCGTTGCGCTCGGGATTTCCCTCGTCGCGGTGCACCTGGGCATCCGACCATTCCCGCAGGTTGTCGTGATCCTCCACCGGGAACCCGAGAAGCGAGCTGATCACCATGACTGGCAGTTTGGCCGAGAAGTCCCGGACGTAGTCGAATCCGCCCGAGCCGATGCGCGGATCCAGATAGCTTCGGCACAGCTGACGGATGTGGTCCTCGAGTTTGAGGATCGCGCCGCGGAAAAAGGTGCGGTTGACCATCTTCCGCATCGCGGTGTGCTCGGGCGGGTCCATCATGATCATGGCCCTGGGCGCACCCCAAGGGTCATCAGTGATGGCGTCGAGGGTGATTCCGTGCTCCGACGAGAAGGACTCGGTGTCCAGGGATGCGGCCATCACGTCGTCGAACCGGCTGAGTGCGTAGAAGTCGTATTCGGGGTTGTGATAGACGGGCAGCTCATCCCGCAGTCGCTTCCACACGCCGTACGGCTCCGCGTGCAGTGCACGGTCGAACGGGTCCCACCGCAGGTCCGTGGTCGTCATCAGCACCACCTTTCTAGCGGAACAATATTACATTCAGTGTCTAATTGCACTATATTCACCGCAGCGGTTACCGCGTGGAACAGTGTTACATCCCGCGTACTTTCCGTACCGTCACGTGTTGGTGTGTTGAAAACGTCGAGGAGGCACAGGTGCAGACGCGAGAGCTCGATCACGTCATCTACGAAAAGGACGGCGCGATCGCGCGGATCATCTTGAACAACCCCGACCGCGCCAACGCGCAGACCTCCGAGATGGTGCACAGCGTCAACGAGGCGCTCGACGACGCCCAGTACGACTACGACATCAAGGTGGTGATCATCAAGGCCAACGGCAAGGGGTTCTGCTCCGGGCACGTACCGGACGGGAGCTACCCCGAGTTCAAGGCCGAGCTGGACGCCTCGGGAAAGGTGTGGCGGTCGGCGGCCCAGCTGTTTCTGTGGCCCGTACTCAAGCTTTGGGAGTTCCCCAAACCGGTGATCTCCCAGGTGCACGGATATGCCATCGGCGGCGGCACCACGTGGGCGTTGATCCCCGAGATCACGGTGTGCAGTGAGGACGCCTGGTTTCAGATGCCGCTGGTGCCCGGGTTCGGCCTGCCCGGCTCGGAGACGATGTTCGAACCATGGGTGTTCATGAACTACAAGCGCGCTGCTGAATATCTGTATACGGCCCAGAAGATCTCGGCCGAACAGGCCCTGGAGTTCGGTCTGGTGAACCGGGTGGTGCCGGCCGACCGCCTGGAGGCCGAGGTCGAGGAACTCGCCGCCAGGATCGCCAAAGCGCCGCTGATCACCTTGCAGGCGACCAAGGCCGGGATTCTGCGGGCGTGGGAGAACATGGGATTCCGGACCCACCAGCAGGCCAGCAATGACCTGCAGGCCGTGGTAACCGGATCGAAGGAGTTCCAGCAGTACGTCGCCGAGCTGATGAAGAAGTCCGCCAAGCCGTCCGACCGGGTCTGAAGCATGCCGCTTTCGCCGATCGTGCGGTTCGGGGGCGGGCCGGGGGTGGACGCGCTTCGCGACGAGATCCGGGACTGGCTGGCCGATCATCTGCCCGACGAGTTCCGCCAGACCGCGGCCAATCCCGACTACCTGTCCCCCGAAGGTCATGAACAGGCCGTACGGTTCTGCCGGGCACTGCACGCCAAAGGCTGGTTCGTGCCGCACTGGCCCGCCCGCCACGAGGGCGGCGGACTCGGCGTGGTCGACCAGGTGGTGATCCGCGAAGAGCTCGCCTATGCCGGAGCTCCGCTGGTCAACACCAATGGGGTGAACATGCTGGCCCCGGTGCTGTTCCGGTTCGGCACCCCCGAGCAGCAGGCCGAGCACCTGCCGAAAATCGCCCGCTCCGAACGCATGTGGGCGCAGGGCTACTCCGAACCCGAGGCGGGGTCGGACCTCGCCGCGTTGCGGATGACGGCCCGGCACGACACCGACGACGAGGGCGACCACTACATCCTCAACGGGCAGAAGACCTGGACCAGCAACGGGGTCCTGGCCGACTGGATCTTCGTGCTGGCCCGGACATCGCCGGTCGGAGCGAAGCGCCAAGCCGGAATCTCGTTCTTCCTCGTCGACATGCAGACTCCCGGCGTCACCCGACGCCCGATCCGCTCGATGACCGGATATCCGACCTTCGCCGAGGAGTTCTTCGACGAGGTGCGCGTGCCCGCGGCCAACCTGGTCGGCGGTGAGGGTGAGGGGTGGAAGGTGGCCAAGGCGCTGCTGGATGCCGAGCGCTCCAACGTCACCCGCGCCGCGCAGGCGCAGCGCTATCTCGACGAACTCGTCGACTGGTGTCAAGCCCAGCGCGGCACTGCACACGATCCCCTGAACGATCCGCTCAATCGGATGGCACTGGCCCGGGCTGTCGAGCGCGTCGAGGTCGGGCGGGCCTTGTCGTATCGGGTCGCCCATCAGCAGGCCACCGGGACGCTGGAGCCTGCACTTCCGTCATTGTCGAAGCTGTACCACTCCGAGCTGACCGCCGAGCTGCGCAAGCTCGGCGCACGGATACTCGGACCGGCCGGCGCCTTGCTGCCCGACGATCCCGACGCGGTGCTGCACGGTCACTTCTCCGAAGGTCTGCTGCTTTCGCTGTTGCACACCATCGGCGGCGGAACCAGTGAGATCCAGCGGGACCTCATCGCCACCAGCGGCCTCGGCTTACCGCGCTAACGGAAGGTCTCCCGGCCCGACGATGCCGCCGAACGCTGTTGCGCGACAGTGGCAACCGCCAACTCCAACGGGTGGAACGCGGCGAGCTCGGCAGCCTCCGCGGAATGGATGAGCCGCTTGGTCAGTTCGATCGCACCGGGATCAGCTTCGGCGAGTTCGGCTCCCAGTGCCACCGCGTGATCGACGGCAGATCCGGGATCAGCCAGGTCCGTCACCAACCCCAGCTGGCGCGCATCCGCTGCCGAGAGCCGACTACCGCGCAACAGCAACGACGCTGCCCGGTGGCGCCCCAGTTGCTGCGTCAGCCGCCAGGCCAGGCCACCGTCGGGCACCACGGCGCGGGCCACGAACGGGGCCGAGAAGAACGCGTCAGAGGCCGCGACCACCAGATCACAGCTCAATGCCAGACTCCAGCCCAGACCGACGGCAGCCCCCTCGACCGCGGCAATCGTCGGGACCCCGACGGCACGTAGCTGCGCAAGCACACCCTGGGCGTGTTGCACGCGGCCCGCCGGAGCCATCGCACCGCTACCGTGCGCCGGGCCGCTCTTGAGATCGCCTCCGGCGCTGAAGAATCCGCCGGCTCCGGCAATCACGATGGCGCGGGCGCCGGACACCTCCCGTAGCGCAGCAGCCAACTCGGTCCACGACTCGAAACGCAGCGCGTTACGTTGCGCCGGACGATTGAGCAACAGGACCGCGATCCCGTCCCGGTCCTCGCTGAGCACCAGGGGTCCGGACTGGTCGTCGGCGGCACTCACTGGCGCTCGAGGAAACGGTCGATCGCCGCCCGGTGCTCGGGTGTGGTGAAACACTCGGTCTCGGCGGAGATGCCGTACTCAAGGATGGCGGTGACGGCACGCTCGGCATGCAGGTTCAACGTCCGCTTGGTGTCCTGCACCGCGCGGGGCGGCAGGCTCGCGAGCCGGTGAGCGAGTGCCAGCCCCTCGGTCTTGATGTCATCGTGGCGGACTACCCGGTTCGCCAGGCCCAATTCGACGGCTTTGTCGGGCTTTATCCGCTCGCCGAGCAGCAGGTACTCCTTGGCCTTGAGCAAGCTCATCAGCAGCGGCCACAGCACCGAACCGCCATCGCCGGCGACCAGCCCGCTCGCCACGTGAGTGTCGGCGAAGAACGACCGGTCCGACATCAGCACGATGTCGCAGAGCACCGCGATGCTGCAGCCGAAACCGACAGCCGGGCCGTTCACCGCCGCAACGATGGGTAGCGGGAAGTCGATCATGTCCCGCACGATCCGCCGGGCGTCCCGCATCCCCTCGCGGCGGGTCACCGGGTTTTCCACATGGGTGTGCAGCCACTCGACGAGATCTCCTCCGGCCGAGAAGAAGTCGCCGGTCCCGGTCAGCAGCACGGCCCGGGCGTCAGGGTCTTCGCCCAATCTGGCCCACAACCGCGCGAAGGCTCCGTGCATGCGGTTGTTGACCGCGTTGGCGTTGCCGGGGTTGTTCAAAGTGACGATCCTGACCGGCCCGTCGACGGCGACCAAGATCTCTTCGCATCCGCTCAGCTCCGGTGTGCCGAGCAGCGGCCCGGTCACGCTATCGCCTTTGCCAGCCGGCGCCCGATGAGCTCCTCGGCCTCGGCGACGATCCGCGATACCAGGGCCGCGCAGGTGGGGATGTCGTCGATGAGCCCCATCGCAGTGCCGATCCACCAGATTCCGGCCTCCAGATCGCCGGTCTCATACACCTTCACTCCGCGCTTGCCCGCCACCAGGTGTGCGATGTCCTCGAATTGACCTCCGCTGTCCAGGATTTCGACGACCTCACGTGAGATCGTGTTGCTGGCCACCCGTCCGGTATTACGCAGGGTGCGGAAGATGAGCTCGGTGCCGCGCTCGTCGCCTGCGACGATGGCTTCCTTCACGTTCTGGTGGATCGGTGACTCGACAGTGCACATGAACCGGGAGCCCATGTTGATCCCGTCGGCCCCCAGCGCGAGTGCCGCCACCAATCCCCTGGCGTCGGCAAAACCGCCCGAGGCGATCATCGGGATCTCGATCTGCTTGGCGGCCGCGGGAATCAGTACCAGTCCGGGGATGTCGTCCTCACCCGGATGGCCCGCGCATTCGAACCCGTCGATGCTGATACCGTCCACCCCGAGATCCTGGGCCTTGACCGCGTGCCGCACCGACGTGCACTTGTGCAGGACCTTGATCCCGTTGTCGTGGAAGATCGGCAGGTGCGGAGCCGGATTCGCTCCCGCCGTCTCGACGATCTTGATCCCCGCATCGACGATCACCTGCCGGTACTCCTCGTACGGCGGCGGATTGATCGACGGCAGGATGGTCAGATTGACGCCGAACGGCTTGTCGGTCAGATCACGGGCGCGGGCGATCTCATCGGCCAGATGTCCGGGAGTGGGCTGGGTCAGCGCGGTGATGAGTCCCAGCGCGCCCGAATTCGCTACCGCGGCAGCGAGTTCAGCACGCCCCACCCATTGCATGCCGCCCTGGACGATCGGGTGGGTGACGCCGAATGTCTCGGTGAACCTGGTAGTGATCACGAGTGTGGTGCTCCTCTCAGGAAGACGACGGGGCCGGCGTCCATGCCGGCCTGCGGGTGGAGACGAAGCCGTCGCGATCTGTTGAGACCGGCCACTCGGGTGCCCGCTTCTGCAGGAATGCGGTGAAGGCCTCGATCTGTTCTGCGGTACCCATCGAGGACCAGTAGCCGGCGACATCGACGGGCGGCAGGGCCCGCGCCATCTCCCGCTTCATCGCCGCCCGCGCTGCCGGTCCGGTGTTGCGGACCCGGTCCAGCAGGGCGGCCGTCTCGGCCGCCAAGTCGTCGTGCGGGACCACCTTGCCCACCAGTCCGAGTCGCTCTGCCTCGGCCGCCTCGACCCAATCGTTGCCGTATACCAGGTGATTGGCGCGCAGAGTACCGATTCGCTGCGGAATTCGGGCGGCGACAAAGGCCTCGTACACGCCCCGGGTGAGGTCAGGCACCCGGAACCTGGCCTGTTCGGAGGCGATAACCAGATCCGCGTACAGCGTCATCACCAGACCGCCACCGAGCGCCAGTCCGTTCACCGCGCACACCACCAATTTCGGTATCTTGCCGAGGGTTTCGAACGGTGTGGCGTCGTAGGCGTCTGTGAAGGCATCCCACCGGCGCTCGGGGTTACCGACGGCGTTCATGTCGCCACCGGCGCAGAACACGTCCCCCGCGCCGGTGATGACCAGGAAATTCAGCGCCGGCTCGTCGGCGACGATCATCGCCGCCCGTTTGATCCCGTGGTAGCCGTCCGCGGTCAGCGCGTTGCGCTTCTGCGGCCGGTCGATGGTGACGGTCAGGGTATCCCCGTCGATCCGGGCCGACAACTCCTCGGCGGCAAGGTCGACTTCGACCGGCAGGCCGGTCACGAGATCACCGCGGCAAGTTCGCCGACCTGGTAGGTGCCACCGACGTCAACCTTCCAGGTCACCGTTCCCGACGCCGGGGCCTCGACATCCATCTCGACCTTGTCGGTGGCGATCGAGTAGAGCGGGTCCCCTTCCTCCACCGCACCGCCCTCGGCCACGAACAACTCCGTGACCTCGGCTTCGGTGATCGCGTCTCCGGGTTTGGGTATCCGGACCTCGCTCCCGCTCACATGACCCTCCTGATCGCCTCGACCAATTGTGTTGCGCCCGGCCGGCAGACCGCCTCGAGCGTGCCGGCCCGCGGTACCGGCGTGTAACTGCCCGCAACCCGTTGAATCGGAGCGCTGAGCACACCGAAAAGCTCCGTTCCGACCGCAGCGGCAACCTCGGCACCCGGGCCGCAGAAACCGACCGACTCGTGGGCGACCACTAACCTGGTGGTCTTACGCACCGAATCCAGCACCGTCGGCAGATCCAGCGGCACCAGCGAGCGCAGATCGACCACCTCCACCGAAACCCCCTCGGATGCCAGCGTCGCCGCCGCCTCAAGAGCCGAGTGCACCAACGCTCCGTAGGTCACCACGGTGACGTCGGCGCCGGTCCGCTTGACATCGGCCCGGCCGAGCGGAATAACGTAGTCGGCCACCGGTACCGGCCCCCGGCCACCGCCGTAATACAGCTTCATCGACTCGATGAACAGACACGGATCGTTCTCCTGCAGACAGGCATTGAGCAATCCGACGGCATCTGCCGCGGTGCTGGGCCAGACCACCTTGAGCCCCGGCACCTGCATGGCCCACCCCTCGAGGGCCTGCGAATGCTGGGGCCCGGCAGCCATTCCCACCATGGTGCGGATGACCAGTGGTGCCCCGGTACGGCCACCGGACATATACCGAACCTTGGCGGCATGGTTGGCGATCTGATCCATCGCGACTCCGAGGAAGTCCATGAACATCAGTTCGGCCACCGGTCGCAGGCCGGCGAGCGAGGCACCCAACGCGGCGCCGATGATGGCCGACTCCGCGATCGGGGTGTCGCGGACCCGGTCTTCCCCGTAGCTGCTCGACAACCCCGCGGTGATCTTGAACATCCCCCCGCCCGAACGATCCCCGATGTCTTCGCCGAGCAACACGATCGACTCGTCGGCCGCCATCGCCCGATCCAGCGTGCGGTGGATCGCTTGAACCAGACCGAGTTCCTCGGTCTGGCATTCCGGCAGGCGGACCGGGGTTGCCGCCGGCTCCGACAGCTCAGAGCCGTTCCCGCAGAAGACGTCCCGGGTGAGCTCCACCGTCTCGGGCGGCAGGGAAGCCAACGCCGCACTGAACGCCGCTTCGACCTGGGCCCCCACCTCGCCGTCGATCGCATCCAGGTCAGCCGCCGCGACAGTACCCTTGGCCACGAGCCGCTGCCGATAGCGGGCGAAGGGGGGATCGGCCCGCTTGGCAGCGAGCTCATCCTGGTCGGCATAGGCCATAGCGTCGCCGAAGTAGTGACCCTGCAACCGGTAGGCCACCGCCTCGACGAAGGACGGGCCGTCGCCGGCCCTGGCCCGCTGCGCCGCTGCCGCGACCGCGTCGTACACGGCGTGCGGATCGGTACCGTCCACCGTCACACCGGGCATACCGTAGCCCGGCGCCCGGTCCGACAAGTGTGCCGAACGGGTGTATCGATCGTAGGAGGTGCCCTCGGCCCAGGAATTGTTCTGGCAGAAGAACACCACCGGCAACGACCAGAGCGCGGCCATGTTCATCGCCTCGTGGACATAACCGATGCTGGTGGCACCGTCCCCGAAACTGACCAGCACCACCTGGCCGGTTCCGCGGTGCGCGGCCGCCAGGGCTATGCCATTCGCAATCAGCGGGCCGGCACCGACGATGCCGGTGGTCCAGGCGATGCCGTGTTCGGGGTCGTAGATGCCCATGGCACCGGCCTTACCTCGCGATAGCCCGTCGCGCCGTCCGAGGATCTCGGCGAAATACCCCCTCAGGTCGATGCCTTTTGCGACCACGTCACCCAATCCGCGGTACGTGGTGACCAGTTGGTCGTCGTCGGCCAGGGCCAGCATCGCTCCCGCCGACATCGCCTCCTGACCATCGACCGGCCAGTAGCTCATCGCCGCCTCGCCGGAGGACAGCGCCTTGCGAACCCGCTTGTCCGCCTGGTGCACCATGCTCATGGTGCGATACAGCGCCCGGTCCCGATCGATGGTCGGCGTCGGCGATCCGGTGTCTAGCTGGGTGGACATCCCACTCTCCCTTGCCGGTTGGCGAGCCAATCTACAATATGACGAATAGTGTTTATTTGTGTAGTCCTCGCGTCGATTCCAGTTCCGCAGCGAACAGCATGCGATCGAAGTAGCAGCGCTCCAGAATCAACCCGTCACCGGCGAAGCCGAACAAGTTCATGCTGAGCATGTCGATCGGAGTTCCCGGGCAGGTGGTCCTGGTCTCGACGACCAGACCGTCCGGCGAGTGAAAGATCGTCTCGGCCGTGTAATGCATGCGCGGCAGATCCCGCCATTGCGCCAGGATCATCTGTCGCACTGCGCTGTCGCCGTCGAATACCGTTGAGGCCGGGATGATCTCGTAGCGCGGGTGGGTGAACGTGGCCATGATGGCCTCCAGGTCACGGTCATTCTCGCCGGCGACATGGCGCAGCACCAGCTCTTCGCGCCGGCGCTGCAGCCCGGTGTCAGCGGACATCGGGGGTCACCTGCGCTCGAAGATCGGCAGGTGGCGACCATCCGGCAGTGCCGACCAGGTGACGGTCACCGGGTCCCCGATCGACGGTGCGCCGCCGAAGACGTTGGACATGATGCGAGCGCCCTCGTCGAGGTCGACAAGCACCACCGCATAAGGTACCCGCTCGGCCAGGGCGGGCAGTGCCGGGCGGTGGTGAACGCTGACCGCGTGGATCAACCCGTGACCCGACAACTGCTCCCAGCGCAGGTTCCAACCGCCGCAATGCGGACAGAACGGTCGGGGATACCACACCAGCCGCGTGCAGTCTCCGCACCGCTGCATGGTCAGCCGGCGCTCGCGGGTGGCATTCCAGAACGGTGCCGACACCGCACTCGGCTCGGGTACCGGGATGGTCGGGCTCTGCTCGTTCACCGGGTGGCCTCCGTTCCCAGAATCACCGTCGAGGTGGCCGACAACACCCCGCCCGTGCCGTGCGCCAGCGCGACCTGTGCCCCGGCCACCTGCCGGTCATCGCATTCACCGCGCAGTTGCCGCACCGACTCCACGAGCAGAAATGCCCCGAATGCTCCCGGATGGGTGTAGGCCAGACCGCCACCGGTGGTCTGGCCGGGCAACTCCCCGCCCGGTGCCAGCGCGCCACTGCCGACGAACGGCCCGCCCTCGCCTTTCTTGCAGAAACCCAGATCCTCCAGGGCGAGCAACACCGTGATGGTGAAGGAGTCGTAGAGCTCGACGACGTCGACCGCATCGGGGGTCAATCCGGCCATCGAGAACGCCGCGGGCCCTGACACCGCACCGGGGGTGACGGTCAGATCCGGCATCTGCGAGATGCTCGCGTGTGAGGCGGCCGACGCGGCGCCCAACACATACGCCGGCGGCTTGGCCAGATCGCGGGCCCGCTCGGCACTGGTCACCACGATCGCGCCGGCACCATCGGTGACCAGACAGCACTCGAGCTTGTGCATCGGCTCGGCCAGGTAGCCCGATGTCAGAACATCATCGACCGTGATCGGATCACGCTGATACGCACGAGGATTACGCGTTGCCCAATCCCGGGTGTCGACCGCGATCCTGGCCAGCTGTTCGGGCGTCGTACCGTATACGCCCATGTGCCGGTTGGCGGCCAGGGCGTAGGCACTGATCGGCAACATCACCCCGTACGGGGTCTCCCATTCCAGACGCTCGGGGGTGGCGAACACGCCGAGCCCCTTCTCTCCCCGCTTGCGCGCGGCCCGCGGCGTGGAGGCGTAGACGATCACCACGGTTTCGGCCTCTCCCGCGGCGATCGCCGCCGCGGCGTGCTCGACATACAAACCGTAACTGGCACCACCGGTCTGCGTGGAATCGGTGAATCTGGGTGCGATGCCCAGATATTCGGTAAGCTCCACGGAGTGCATCAGCGTGCCGCCGGTACAGGTGCACAGCCCATCGACATCGCGCAGCGTCAGCCCCGCGTCGTCGAGAGCCGCCCGGACGACCCTGGCTTCCAGCTCACGCAGGGGAACATCGATGACGCCGTCAGGCGAAACCTCATCGGCCACCCCGACGACAGCGGCCGCACCTCGAACGCCAATCACGTTGTCACCTCTTCGGTTTCGTCGACATCATCGAACATCTTGCGCAGCTCTGGCTGACTGACCTTGAGTGACGGTGTCCGCGGCAGCTCGTCCACCACGATCAGCCTGGTGGGTACCTGATAGCGGGTCAGACGTTCGCGCAGGAAACTGATCAGTTCGGTGGCATCGGCACGTGCACCGTTGGCGAGCTCCACCGCGGCCACCGGCACCGCCCCCAAACGGTGATCGGAGATCCCGGTAACACCGGCGTCACGCACCGCGGGATGGCTGCGCAAGGCATCGACGATCGCGGCCGGTGCCACCTTGAACCCACCGCGCAGGATCACGTCATCGATGCGCCCGTCGACGTAGACGAAACCGTCGGTATCGATGCGGCCGATGTCCGTGGTGCGCACCCACTCGCCACCGCCGGTGCGCACCTCGATGCGCCCCTGCGCGCCCGCCGGAACTTCGGTGCCGTCGTCCACTGTCGTGATCCGGATTTCCCTACCGCTCTGCGCCCGGCCCACACTGCCTCGCTTGAGCACGCTCCAATCCCGGTGCAGCGCAAGGTTCCAGCCCGCCACGCCGCCGGCGAATTCGGTTGCCCCGTAAGACGGCAACACTGCGACCCCGAACCGCTGCTCGAATGCCTCCTGCACCGCGACCGGAAGCGGCGCAGTACCGGAAGTGACCACCTCGACGCCGGCGAACACCGCCGGATCCACATCGGCGTCGAGCACCATCGTCAACGCCGACGGGACCAGGCTCACCGCCCGAGGACGGTGGCGCTGTACCAGATCCACGAATTCGGAGACCCGGAAGCGCTCCAGCAAGGCGATCTTGCGACCCTGGCAGACGCTGAGCAGGGTGCGGAACAGCCCCGACATGTGCACCAGCGGCGAACTGATGATGGCCACGCCCGAACGCAACCGCACGGCCGTGTCACCGGAAGTCGAGTAATGGGTACCCGCTGCCGCAACAGTGTCTTCGAAGGCGCTGTAGGTCAGAGGTATTCGCTTTGGCGGTCCGGTGGTTCCACTGGTCAGCATCTCGACCGCGACATCGCCGGCGACCATGCGGAAGGGGCCGCGACCCAACACCTCGAGGCCAGGGTGCGGACGTACCGGTATCGGACCGCTGCCCACACACAGACCGAGCGCACCAGCCGCCGCGGCCGATACGCCGGGTCGCCCCCAGTCCGCTTCGAGCGCGATCACGGCGGCCGGTCGGAGTTCGGCGATGTCCGTGCACAGCCCGGTGTCCCCGTGGGAAGGATTGATGGTGACTGCGGTGCCACCGGTCAGCAGCACCCCGAGCAGCGCCGCCACCATGGCCGGGTGATTGCGCAGGATCAGGCCGACCGGGCTGCCGGCCCCCAGGCCCGCCTCCCGCAGTGCGTTCTCGACCCCGAAGGCCATCGCGGACACGGTCGCCCAATCAGTCCAGTGCCCTTCGTGCTCGACGGCAGGAGCGGCCGGGTCCAGTTCGAGTACCGCTCGGATCCGTTCGGCCAGCTGATTGCTCAAGCCGGAGCCACCGCGAGCTCGGTCGCCACCGGGATCACCTCACGGGCGAACAGTTTCATCGACTCGTACACCTTCGCTCGATCCATGGCGCCCCCACGCGACATCCGCAGCATGATGTTCCGCCACCCCATTTCGACCACGGTCTGCATCTTCCCCAGAATCCGCTCGGGATCACCCATCAGCGTCAGATGCGAGTTGAGCACCTGTTCATAGCTCTGCTTGTCGTGTTTGTCGAACCAGTCCGAGTACGCGCGGTAATCGGCCGGGATGTCACCGCCACGCTCGAACGGGTTCGAGTATTTCCGGTGCGTCTGGATCGAGAGCTCGACACTGTCCCGCGGGTAGCTGCGGGCGAACGCATCGTCGTTGTGGCAGAACGCGTTCAACAGGGCCCAGACATTACCGGTAGCCGCTTCCAACCCCTTCTTGCGTTGCGTCTCCAGATAGATGTCGAGGGCACCCTGCAGATCGGGATCCACCTGATACGGGTTACCGATGATGGCGCCGAAACCCTTGTCCGCCAGCCATTCGAAGCTCGACGGCGTCTTCATCACCGTGCCCCAGACCGGGACCGGCTTCTGCACCGGCCGCGGGTAGATGGTCACGTCGTCGAGCTTGAAGTACTTGCCGTCATAGCTGACATTCTCTTGAGTGAGAAGAAGATTGACGATTTCCACGCACTCCTGATAACGCCCGGTTGCCTCGTCCATCGAGATCCCGAAACCTTTGAACTCGTGCGATTGGTAACCACGCCCGAACCCTGCGTCGAACCGGCCACCCGACAACACGTCCACCATCGCGATGCGCTCGGCGAGCTGAATCGGCTGATGGAACGGGCTCACCATGCACGCGGTGCCGATTCTGATGTGCTCGGTCTGTGCCGCGATCGCCGCCGCCACCAAGGGCAGATCCGCCAACATGCCGTACGGCGAGAAGTGATGTTCGGCCAACCACACCTCGTCGTAGCCCAACTCCTCGGCCCATCGGGCCTCCTCCAGCACGTTGGCAAGCACCTGTTCATCGGACAGGTGGTTGGGCTTGTCGCCAAGGATGAAGACACCGAACTTCATGGTCGATTGCTCCCCAAAGACTTGTTGCAGTAACTGCGACAATACTGCACGATAGAACAAATATCGTCAATTCGTTCAGTCAGATCCGGAGGCTGTGTTGACCCTGACCACGGCGGCAGTGGGCACCGCGCTCGATCCCACCACGTTCACCTGGACGCCAACCGAGGCCATCCTCTACGCCCTCGGAGTGGGGGCTCGACCGCCTGATGAGCTCAGCCTGCTCGACGAGCACCAGGGCCCGGCCGTGCTGCCGACGTTCGCGCTGCTCGCCAATTGGTGGGCAGTCAAAGATCTACGCGGCGTGTTGGGCCTCGGCGAGTACCCGATCGTGCACGGCGGGCAGTCATTGAAGCTGGCCCGGCCGCTGGAGCCGGCCGGAGAAGTCAAGGTCACCGGCGAGGTTAGTGCCGTATGGGACAAGGGAAAACATGGCGCCATCGAAGTAACCACCCGCGGTATCGACTCCGGCGGCGAGCTTTTCGTCGCAGTCGGCCAGATCATGGTGCTCGGCGGCGGCGGATTCGGCGGCGACCGGGGCCCGGCCACCCCGGAGGAACCGGAGGGCAACCCCGACTACACCGTCGACGACGACATCCGGCCGGAACAGGCCGCGATCTACCGGCTCAGCGGCGACCGCAATCCATTGCACATCGATCCGGTCGCCGCACGCAGCGCCGGATTCGACGATGTGTTCCTCCACGGTCTGTGCACCCTGGGATTCGCGGCACGCGCTCTGATCAACGGCCCCGGTGGGGGCGATCCCCGTGCGCTGCAGTCGATCAGCTGTCGATTCGCCAAGCCCGTCATGCCCGGAAAGCCGCTGCGCACCCAGATCTGGAACCAGGGAACGCAAACCCACTTCAGCTCCGTCCAAGGGCCGGCGGTGGCACTGGCCGCAGGCACGGCAACCCTGGCGGGGTGAGAGCACATGGACCAGCGACGCATGCGCGGACAGCGCAACCGGCAGGCCCTCATCGCCGCAGCGGCCGAACTGTTCGACGCCAACGGCTTTGAGGCCACCACTGTCGAACAGATCTCGGCTGCGGCCGGCGTCGCCCCCCGAACGTTCTTCCACCATTTCGCCACAAAGGAGGACATCCTCTTCGACGGATACGCCGAACGCCTCGACGCGGCCACCCGCCGGTTTCGTGCGTCACGCTCGAACACCTTGTCCGATGCCCTCGCCGAGGCGTCGGCGGCCGTGGCCGAAGCCATCAGTGTGCAGCCCGACATCTTTCTGGTCCGCGCCAAGATGTACGCAAGCCACCCGGCCCTGCGGGCCACCCGGCTGCGGATCAACGAGGACTGGATCGACCAGATGACCGAAGAGGTGGCCCGCCGGCTCGACACCGATCCCCTCACCGATCTGCGCCCTCGGCTCGCCGCCAGCGTGATCAACGGCGCCAACCGGGCCGCGATCGACGCCTGGGTCGCCGGTGACGGCAAGGGCGACCTCGTCGAGACGATGGCGCAGGCGGTAGACCTGCTTCGACCGTCGATCATCCGAATAGAGCAGCTGACCCTGGCCGATCGGGCTCGCCATGCCGGATGACCGTCAACTCGCCGTCGTCACCGGAGGCGCGCGCGGTATCGGCGAGGCCATCGTCGGAGAATTGGCCGGTGCCGGCTACCGGGTGGCAGTCGTCGACGTGAACCCCAAAGCCATCGCGCGGATTGCCGATACCGAGGCCGTCCGCTCCGGAGCGGTGATCCCGGTACAGATGTCGATCACCGAGCGCGCCACCGTTGAGCACGAGCTTGCCGGGCTCGCCGCCACCCACGGCCCGATCCGCGCCCTGGTGAACAACGCAGGCATGACGCTGCCCGCCTCGTTCCTGGACCAGACCGACGAGGACTGGAACCGGATCATCGACGTCAACCTGACCGGGACCTTCATCATGGCGCAGGTCGCGGCCCGGCAGATGGTCGAGGGGCGCGGCGGGGCGATCGTCAACATCAGCTCGGTGTCGGCTCACGGGGTGCGCACCGGGCCGCCGGCATATGCCGCCGCCAAGGCCGGCGTCGAAGGACTCAGCAGGCTCATGGCGGTCCAGCTCGGCCCCCACGGCGTGCGGGTCAACACCGTCGTGGTCGGCACGACCGCCACCTCATGGCTGTTGTCGCGTAAGTCGGAGGCCGAGCTCGACGAAATGCGCCGGTCATCGGTACTCGGCACGATCGGTGAACCGGCCGATATCGCCCGCACGGTTGAGTTCCTGTGTTCCGATGCCGCCAAACATCTGACCGGACAGCTCATCTCGGTGTCGGGCGGGCAGTGGATGCCATGATGCACCTCAACTACACGACTGAACATATTTTGATAATGTGTTCATGCCATCGTCCCGGCTGAGAGGGCTCGGAGTGGAACTGCAACGAATCCTGTTCGACGTCAGCGATCATGTCGCGACCATCACCATCAACCGGCCCGAGAGGCTGAACGCCACTGACGATCTCACCCGTACCGAGCTCGGCTGGGCGTGGGGCCGCGTCCGCGACGATCCGCAGATCCGGGTGGCCATCATCACCGGAGCCGGCGACCGTGCATTCAGTGTCGGCCAGGACATCAGATCGACGGCCAGCGGCGGTATCCGCAACAAGGTGCCGGGTTCCCGGCTGCACCACAACGTGTGGAAACCGGTCATCTGTGCACTCAACGGCATGGTCGTCGGTGGTGGGCTACATCAGGTGGCCGACGCCGACCTCATCGTCGCCGCGGAACACGCCGAACTTATCGACACCCATCTTCAGGTCGGCAACGTATTCGCCCTCGAGCCCGCCGTGCTGCTGCGCCGGATGCCGATCTCGATGGTCATGCAGCTGGCACTGATGACCAAGGAAGGGCGGATCAGCGCCCAACGCGCCCATGAGATCGGCCTGGTCAACGAGGTGGTCCAGGCCGACCAGTTGCAAGCCCGGGCCCGCGAGATCGCGCTGTCCATCGCCGCGTTGTCGCCGGCCACCACTCAGGCCTCGATCAAGGCCATGTGGGCCAGCCTCGACGTGGGACTGCACGCCGCCAATGACGTCGCGTACCGCTACGTGCTGCAGCATCAGATGACCCACCCCGACTATCGGGAGGGCATGGTGGCATTCGCGGAGAAGCGCGAGCCGCAGTGGGTTGTCGAGTGAGGTCCGGCCGATGACCCACTCGCGCAGCTTCGACTACCCACCGCCGCCGTATTCGCCGGTGCTGCCACTGATGTTGAGCAAAGTGGTCGCCGCACATGGGGACAACGATTTCGTCGTGGCCTCGGACGGTTCCGGAACCGACGAACGGATCAGCTACGCCGCAGCCGAGCGGCACTCGGCGGAGCTGGCCCGCCGCCTGCTCGCCGCCGGCGTCACCAAGGGAGTTCGGGTCGCGGTCCTGGCCCCCAACGGCACCGATTTCACCGTCGCGTTCCTGGCCGTCACCCGGATCGGCGCCGTCGCCGTGCCGGTCAACACCTTCTTCCAGCCCCCCGAGCTGGAATGGCTCCTGCGCGACGCCGACGTACACACCGTTTTGGCAGTTACCTCGTTGCTGGGCAAGGACATCGGAGCGCGCCTCACCGCGGCCACCGGGGTCACCCCGGGCGCCGGTCCCGTGCTGACGGAACGGCTACCCAACCTGCGCAACGTGTTTCTCCTGGGCACCGAGGACGGCTGGCCGGACCCAGTGCCCGAGGCACACCTGCATGCGTCCGAATCAGCGGTGCGCGAGTCCGATGACCTCGTCGTCATCTACACCTCCGGCAGCACCTCGACCCCTAAGGGTGTCATCCACACCCACGGGCCCGCGATCACGCATTCGAGATTCATCGCGGCCCAGCACGGCTGGACACCGGCCGACCGGGTCTACATTCCGATGGCCTTCTTCTGGGTCGGCGGTCTGGTCTTCGGCCTGCTCGGGCCGATGCAGATCGGGCTCACCATCCTCACCGAGCACCGGTTCGAGCCGGCCGATGTGCTCAGGCTGTTAGCAGCCGAACGAGCCACCTACACCACGGGTTTCCCTCATGTGGGCCCGGCGTTGTCGAATCACCCGGACTTCGCCGACACCGACCTGTCGACTCTGCGCGACGGCTACCAGCAGACGCTGCTGCCTCCGGACCGCAGGGCCGCCGACCCGTCGCTTCGGGTGCGGCAGCTGGGGATGACCGAGACCTGCAGCTCGCACACCTGGTGGCCGCCGAACGAGCAGTTACCCGAGTCCAACCGCGGCTCGCTGGGAGTGGCGGCGCCCGGCTATGAGCACAAGGTGGTCGACGAACAGGGAAACCAGGTGCCCGACGGCACCACCGGCGAGATCTGTGTGCGAGGCGCGGCCATGATGCGCGGCATCGTCGGCCGCGACAACCGTACGGTGTTCGACGCCGACGGCTGGTATCACACCAAAGATGCCGGATACCGGGACGCCGACGGTCACCTGTATTTCGCCGGGCGCACCGACGACATGATCAAGACCTCCGGCGCGAACGTCGCACCGGTCGAAGTGGAATCGGCCTTGGCTCGCGTCGACGGCATCCGGGTCGCTTACGTGGTCGGGCTACCCGACCCCGAGCGGGGCGCCGTAGTGAGCGCGGTGGTGGTGCTCGACGAAGGCTCTCACGTGACGGCCGACCAGCTGTCCGCCACGTGCCGGCTGGAACTGGCCGCATACAAGGTGCCCAAGAACTGGGTGATGCTGACCGACTCCGGTCGGCTGCCGTACACCACAACCGACAAGATTGACAAACCCGCGCTGGTCGAACTCCTTGCGGCAGGGATTCTTTCGTGACC
Organism: Mycolicibacterium sp. 050232; assembly: GCA_036235365.1. Classification (GTDB taxonomy): domain Bacteria; phylum Actinomycetota; class Actinomycetes; order Mycobacteriales; family Mycobacteriaceae; genus Mycobacterium. The sequence goes on from JAZBEZ010000001.1 coordinate 151,520, forward strand.
GACATGGCCGACACTGACCTGATCGACTCGCTGACAGCCCGCATCGGACGGCTCGAAGCGCTCGATGAGATCCGCCAGCTCGCGGCGAAGTACGCCGTCGCACTCGACATGCGCGATCTCGATGCGCTGGTCAACCTGTTCGTCGACGACGTCGGTGTGCCCGGCGCCCAGCATGGTCGGCCCGCCCTCCGCCGTTGGTACGACGCCGAACTACGCCAAGGTCTGCTCGGGAGCGCTCACGGCGTACTCGGGCACATCATCGACATCCATGACCCCGACCACGCCAGCGGCCTGGTGTATTCCCGCAACGACCTGGAAACCGAATCGGTATGGGTGATCGAACTGCTGGCCTATCTCGACTCCTACCAGCGTCGCGACGGCCGCTGGTACTTCGTGCGCCGCACCCCGCTGTTCTGGTACGAGTCCGACATCACCGACCCACCGCTCGGGCCGCGCAAGATGCGCTGGCCGGCGACCACGGCACATGACGGCGGCTTTCACGACGCCTTTCCGAGCTGGCGCGACTTCTGGGCCGCCGATCCGGGTCGCCTCGACGCACCTGTCCCGGCTCCCCCGGCGGCCGGGGAGTGGTTGAGCACCCTGCGCCGCGGTGACGACGTGCCGAGGGTCAACCCCACCGGCCGCAGCGATGACGATCCAAGGAACCGGTGACATGGCTGACCGATCCAGCGCCCCGGCATTCACGGTCTCCGAGGAGCAGTGTGAGTTCCGTTCGGCCGTAAGGTCGTTCATGGAGCGCTATTGCCCAGAAGCCGAGGTGCGTCGGGTGGCCGGAACGCCCGACGCGCACGACCCGCGGATGTGGCGGGCCATGGCGGACCAATTGCACCTGCAGGGGCTGATCATTCCTGATGAGTACGGCGGTGAGGGCTTCGGATTCACAGAACTGTTCCTGGTGCTCGAGGAGACGGGCAGCGCACTGCTACCGGGCCCGTACTTCTCGTCGGCGGTGCTGGCCGCCACGGTGCTGTTGCAGTGTGCCGACGACACGGCCAAGAAGCAGTACCTGCCCGGGATCGCCACCGGACATACCGTGGCGACCCTGGCCCTGACCGAACGGCCGGGCAGCTGGCAGCCGGACCGGTTCGAGACCACCGCGATTCACTCGTCGGGCACCTGGGCACTGCGCGGAGTCAAACACTACGTGCCCGACGGCGTGCTGGCCGATCTGGTACTCGTGATCGCCCAGACCGACGACGGAATCGGACTGTTCGCCGTCGACGACACGGCGCTGCTCCGGCGGCGCGGCCAGTCAACGCTGGATCCGACCCGGCGCCAGTCCGTGATCACCTTCGCCGATACCCCCGCCAGGCGTCTGGACACCGAGCCCGCCGCGGACTCGCTGGCCCGGGCGCTGGCGCTTTCGGCCGCCGCACTGGCGGCGGAACAGGTGGGTGGCGCCCAGCGGTGTCTTGACCAGGCGGTCGGCTATGCCAAGGTGCGGCAGCAGTTCGGCCGTCCCATCGGTTCCTTCCAGGCGATCCGGCACACCTGCGCGGACCTGTTACTGGACATCGAATGCGCCAGGGGTGCCGCACAATACGCTGCCACCGCCGCCGATGTGTACCCCGAGCAACTCCCGGCGGCGGCATCGCTGGCGAAGGCGTACTGCTCGGATGCTTTCGCCCGGGCGGCGGCCGCCAACATCCAGCTGCACGGCGGAATCGGCTTCACCTGGGAACATCCTGCTCACCTGTACTTCAAGCGGGCCCAGTCGTCGGCAATGCTGCTCGGCGATGCCGATCACCACCGCCGGCTGTTGGCCGACCGAATCGGACTGTGACGGATCAGAAGTCGGTGCCACCGTCGATGTTGACGACGGCACCGGTGAGGTAGGCCGCCCGGTCACTGAGCAGGAACGCGACGAGTTCTCCTGCCTCATGCGGCAATCCGCCTCGGCCCAGCGCCACCCTCATGTTCCAGTCCGGGTTGCTCGACAGGTGCGTATAGATGGCGTCCTGCAGCGGCACCCCGTACTGCTCGGCCCTGACCGCCCGGATGTGGTCGTTGACTTCGGTGTCGAACAGACCGGGGCAGATGACGTTGACCCGGATGCCGTCCGGACCGTGCGTTTTCGCCAGGATCTTCGACATTGTCAGCACCGCGGCCTTGAGTGCGTTGTACGGCGGAATCAGAACCTTGGGTGCCCGCACCGAGTACGCGGCGGTCGTGACGATGGTGCCGCCTCCGTTGCGTTGCAGATGCGGAATGACTGCCCGACAGGAGCGCACCGTCGCCATCAGGATGGTCTGGTAATACCAGTCCCAGGAGCCGTCGCCGTGTTCGACAAATGGCCCCTGCTGATTCATCGGCCCGGCGGTGACCGCCAATCCGCGTAACGGCCCGAGTTCGGAAGCCGCCCGGCCCACGGCGGCCTCGACACCATCGCCGCCGGCCGCGGCGTCGACCCCGATCCCGACAGCTCTGACGCCGTACTCCTGGCTCAGCCTCTGCGCCCGAACATCGGCGCGCTCGGCGTCCCGGGCCAGCAGCGCCACGTTCGCCCCGTCGGCGGCGAGCTGGCGGGCAGCGGCGTAGCCCATCCCGGTAGTTCCGCCGACCAGCACGAAATTGCGGTCCCTGATTCCGAGTTCCACCCGTCCCGCCCTTCGGTCACCGGCGTTCGTATAGCAATCAATGTGACACTACATGTTCGATTGATCCATATTTAGAGCCTTCCGAGTTCGTCGACGGCCCAGATGACGCGCCCCCTCGTGGCGACACACCAGAACAATCTGTGTGTCGTAGCATTAAATACCTGGCGCGATGGCCGCCACGACCTTCCCAGCAGGCCATCAACAGGCGAGGAGCGCTATGGCAACCCGACGGGCGACAGCCGAGATCGAGGATCAGGACGAGTTCGACCGTCGTGACCAGATCCTCGAGGCGGCCAATGTGTGCTTCACCCAACTCGGCATCCAGCGCACCAGCGTGCAAGATGTGGCACGGATGGCGAATGTCTCCCGCGGAACCGTCTACCGGTACTTCGAGGATCGCACGGTCCTGATCGATGCAGCGATCGAGTTCGGCGCGCAGAAGTTCTACAGGCTGGTGGCGGCGGCAATGGAGAAGAAGCCCACGCTGGCCGAACAGCTCGGCGCCATGGCCGAGACCCACGCCACCATCCTGCTGGACCATCGGACCCGCAATCGCTTAATGGCCGACGACGCAGAGTTGATGCGGCACATGATCTCCGACGGCGACTCCGCCGTGCGACGGTCAACCGAATTCCTGGTGCCCTATGTACGCGAAGCCCAGAAGCGCGGCGAGGTCGGCGCCGGTATCGACGTCGTGGCAGCCAGCGAATGGCTGGCCCGCATCATCTACTCGTTCTCCACCGTCAACGAAGCCCAGACCTTCGACATGACGAAGCCGGAGACGGTCCGCAGGTACGTCGAGAAGTTCGCGGTCAACGGCTTGCGGTGAATCCGGCGCCACACTAGTGGTCAAATGAACACTTGATGTAATACTGTTCTCCATGAGTCGGCGGAGTGCAGCCGCCGTGCCGCAGATCCACGGATTCAGGAGACTCATGGCGGAGCTCTGGCGCGAAGCGCAGTTGCTGATCGACGGGCGGCTCGTCGCCGCCGCCGACGGGGACACCTACGACAACATCAACCCGGCCACCGAACGCACGGTCGGCGTTGCCCCCGACGGCACCGCAGCCGACATGGACGCGGCCGTCGCGGCCGCCCGGCGAGCGTTCGACGAATCCGGTTGGGCCGACGACCCGCAACTGCGGGTGCGGTGCATCCGGCAGTTGCACGACGCCTTGATCAAGCACTCCGACGAGCTCCGCGAAACCCTGGTCGCCGAAGTCGGTTGCCCGGTCGCCCTCACCTACGGACCCCAACTCGATTCGCCGCTGGCCGGACTCGGCTGGGTCGCCGACCTCGCCGAGAACTACCGATGGGAACGTGATCTGGGAGAGGCCGCCCCGTTCGGCATGAAAACCCGCCGAACCGTGCGACGTGAACCCGTCGGCGTCGTCGGCGCCATCACACCGTGGAACTACCCGGTGCAGATCAACCTGGCGAAGACGGTCCCGGCCCTCGCGGCAGGCAACACCGTCGTGCTCAAACCGGCCCCCGATACCCCCTACAGCGCCACTCTGTTGGGCCGGTTGATCCACGAACACACCGACATTCCGGCCGGTGTCGTGAATGTCGTGACCTCAGCGGGACACGACGTCGGCAGGCAACTGTGCGAAGACCCGCGGGTCGACATGATCTCGTTCACCGGATCGACCGCCACCGGCACCCGGATCATGATCGCCGCGGCCCCCACCATCAAGAAAGTCTTCCTGGAACTGGGTGGGAAATCGGCACTCGTGGCACTCGACGACGCCGACATCACGTCCGTGGTCACCTCCGCGGCCTTCGCCGCCACCACGCACGCCGGACAGGGGTGCGCCAACACGACCAGGCTGCTGCTCCCGCGGGCCCGCTACCAGGAGGGGGTGGAGGCGCTGGCCGAGGCACTCAACGGCTGGCCCTACGGCGACCCCACGGACTCGTCGGTACTGATGGGCCCGCTGATCCGAGAGGAACAGCGTCAGCGGGTCCTCGGTTACATCCGCAAGGGTGTCGAGGAAGGAGCTCAGATCGCCGCCGGCGGCGGAGTTCCCGCGCACCTGCCCACCGGCTACTACGTCGAACCGACTCTCCTCACCGATGTCGATCCGGATTCCACTGTGGCACAAGAGGAAATCTTCGGACCGGTGCTGGTGGCAATTCCCCATGACGGTGACGACCACGCTGTCGCGATCGCGAACAACTCCCGTTACGGCCTGTCCGGTGCGGTCGTCAGCGCATCCGACGAGCGAGCGCGCGCGGTGGCCAACCGCATGCGCACCGGCACCGTCAACGTCAACGGTGGTGTCTTCTACTCTGCCGACGTCCCCTTCGGCGGCTACAAGCACAGCGGGATCGGACGGGAAATGGGTGTGGCCGGATTCGAAGAGTATCTGGAGATCAAGTCGATCGCCGAGCGCGCATCATGACGGCCCGCTCCCTCGCCGGTCGGCGGATCGTGGTGGTCGGGGCGTCCGCCGGGATCGGCCGTGCGTTCGCGGTCGCGGCCGACAAGGAGGGCGCCGAGCTTCTCGCCGTGGCCCGCCGCGCCGAGAAGTTGACCGAGCTGGGCTGCCGGTCGACGGTGGTCGCCGATATCCGCGTCGCCGAGGATTGCATCCGAGTCGGGTCGGCGGCCGCCGACACCCTCGGCGAGGTCGACCTGCTGTTGGTCTGCGCCGGCTACGCGCCGCTGAAGATGTTTGCCGAGGTGACTGCGGCGGACTGGGCTGACGTCCTGCAGACCAACGTGATCGGGGTGCATCAGATCATCGCGGCCCATATGGATGTCCTCACGCCTTCGGCGATAGTCGCTGTGCTGTCGTCAGATTCGGTGCGTCAACCCCATCGCGCCCTGGGCGCCTATTCGTCCAGCAAGGCCGCGATGGAGCGCACCCTCGTGGCCTGGCGGCTGGAACACCCAGGCCGTCGCTTCAGCTGCATCGAGATCGGCGCCACCGTACCCACCGACTTCATCTCCGAATTCGACCCCGAGCTGCTCGGGACCGTCGCCGGAGAATGGATCTCCCGCGGCCTGGTACCCGAAACCCATATGACGCCAGAGAGCGTGGCCGACACCCTCGCCGGCGTGTTCGCGACCGCCATCGACAACCCGAACGTGGGCTTGGACCACCTGACCCTCAAGTCCCCCGCCGCTCCGATGAGCTCATGACCATATCGTTGCTGCTGGAGATGGCCCACGATGCCCGAGCCGGCACTTCCGAACGGGCAGCGGTCGTTTCGGGCGATCTGCGCTTGACCACCACGCAGTTGAGCGAGCTCGCCGACGGCGGGGCAGGCGTGATCGCCGCCTCGGCGGCACGCCACGTCGCCTATGTGGGTGCCGGTGGGGCGATGCTGCCGCTGCTGCTGTTCGCCGCCGCCCGCGCCGGCGTGCCGACGACACCGCTGAACTACCGGCTGTCCGCCGCTGCCCTGCGCACCCTGATCAGTCGACTGTCCGACCCACTGGTCGTCGTCGACGATGAGTACCGCGACGCGGTCGGCGACGACTTCCGGGTGACCAGCTCGGCCGACTTCGTCGCCGCCGCCCGCTCGGCCGAGCCGGCCGTGCGTCACCCCGACCCCGATTCGCCGGCCGTGGTGCTCTTCACCTCTGGCACCACGGCTGCGCCGAAAGCTGTTGAACTGACTCACAACAACCTGACCAGCTATGTGACGGGCACCGTGGAGTTCGATTCCGCCCTGCCCGGCGACGCCGCTCTGATCAGCGTGCCGCCGTACCACATCGCCGGCGTCGGAGCGGCACTGTCCAACCTCTATGCCGGCCGCACGATGGTCTATCTACCGCATTTCGACGCCCGCGAATGGGTGGCGCTGGCCGCGAACGAAGGGGTCACCTCGGCCACGGTCGTGCCGACGATGCTGGACCGGATCGTGACCGAGTTGGAAACCGCGAAAGCCACCCTGCCGGCTCTGCGCACCCTCGCCTATGGAGGTGCCAAGGTAGCACTTCCCTTGGTACGCAAAGCTCTTGACCTGCTACCAGAAGTGGGCTTCGTCAACGCCTACGGCCTGACCGAAACCAGTTCGACCATCGCCGTGCTGACCCCGCAGGACCACCGGGACGCGATCGCCGACCCCGCACACGCTGAGCGGCTCGGCTCGGTCGGACGTCCGGTGCCGACAGTCGAGCTCCAGATCCGTTCCGACGACGGCACGGTCCTCGGCCCCGACGAGACCGGCGAGTTGTTCGTCCGCGGAGAGCAGGTATCCGGCCGTTACACCGGGATCGGGTCGGTGCTCGACGAACACGGCTGGTTTCCCACCCGCGACATCGCCCGTCTCGACGGGGACGGGTATCTGTTCATCGGCGGACGCTCCGACGACACCATCATTCGCGGCGGGGAGAACATCGCCCCGGCTGAGATCGAGGACGTGCTCGTCGAACATCCCGACGTCCGCGAATGCGCGGTCGTCGGCGTAGCGGACGAGAAATGGGGGCAGATCATCGTCGCCGTCGTCGTCCCCACCCCGGGATCCGAACCGACAGCCGCGGACCTACGCGCATTCGCACGCACGCAGCTGCGCGGATCCCGGACCCCCGACAAGGTGGTGTTCGGCAGCGAACTCCCGACCAACGCGACCGGCAAGGTGCTGAGAAGCCAACTACGTCGACAACTCGAAACCGCAAAGGAGCCAGCGTGATCAAGAACGGCACCCGCTTGCAGAGTCAAGTCTGCGACACCCAGATCATCGTGGTGCGCAGCACCGAATCCCTCGACGGCCTGAGGGCGGGTGGAGCGCCCATGATCGCCATCGGTGACTCCGCGGCCGAGGGCCTGACCCTCGACCCGGCATTCGCCGGCGGAACGGTGATGGGCAAACGGTATGTCGACGACTCGGGAGCCGAGATACTCGTCACCAAGTCCGGCAAGGGCTCGCTGTCCGTCGGGGACAACCCGATGGAGATCAAAGCCGCCAAGCCCCTGCCTGCCAGCGATTAGTGCGCACCGCATAGGAAGGACTCGTCATCAACCAGGTCGTATCTGCGTGGCCGGCCCACCCTGACTACCGCATCGAGCTCACCCCATGCCCGTACACCGCCCAGGTGTGGGCTGCCGAGGTGATGATCGCGGAAAGCGATACCTGCCTCGTCGTCACCGAGACCGATCACGTCGACCGGCTGTATTTCCCGGAATCGTCTGTGCGTTGGGAACTGTTCAGCGAATCCGGCCACACCTCGGTGTGCCCGTTCAAGGGAGTCGCCCGCTATTGGGACCTGGTCGGCGTTCAACCGACCCTGGAAAACCCGGTGTGGGCCTATCCGGAGCCGCTTCCAGAAGTGGCAGGGCTCGAGGGATACGTGTCCTTCTTCGACGACGATCTGAGCATCGTCGTCGTGGAGAAGTGGTCCGACGGGACGTCGGTACCGGCCAGGTTTCCGTTGTGGGGAGACGCCGGCGAACTGCAACGGCTCATCGACGTCGAGCCGATCGGCCCGCTCAGATTCGAGGGGCCGGCGCACGGCCCCACCCGCCGAGACGTCGTCGAGGGCGGCCAGTTCGCCGCGCAGGCCATCGCCGCAGCCAGCAAGTCGCTTGGCGGCCAACGGGTCACATCGGCATCGATGGTGTTCACCAAGGCGGCATCGTTCACCGCCCCGGTCGATGTGGAGGTCGAGGTGCTCCGGCGGGGACGTACCTTCTCCACCGCACAGGTCCGGATCAGCCAGCACGGCACGCTGCGCAGCGCCGGGTTGTTGCTGGCCGACGCGGGTGCGCCCGAAGTGTTCACCAGTGCGCCGCCCATGCCTGACGTGCCCGGGCCCGACTCGTCGGTGCCTTTTGCCGGGTTCGCGATGACCGGCCGTGAACTGCGTATCGTCGATGCCGCCTACCACCCCGATCCCGACCGGGTCGGACCGCCGCGCATCGATGCCTGGGTCAGGTTCCGTGATGCTCCCGCCGAGACCTACCTTCACCAGGCACTGTTGGCTCAGTCCACCACGCACTGGACGATCGCCGCGGGTATGCGTCCCCACCGCGGGTTCGGCGAGGCTCTGGCCCACCGCTCGCTGTCCACGGGAATCATGAAGGTCACCATCGCCTTTCACGATGATGCCGATGTCAGCGATTGGCTGCTGTATTCGAATCACGCGTTCTGGGCTGGGCGTGGGCTGGTCCAAGGTGACGGACACGTGTTCACCCGCGACGGCCGACTCGCCGCGTCATACACGGTGCAGGCGATGGTACGGGAGTTCAACCGGGATCCCGCGGCGATGGGGCACGACGACCGTACGGCGATGTGACTGCCGAACTCCGCCCGGGCATCACGCCGGGCCCGCGGACTCCATCATCAGGTGGGTGAGTCGTAGTTCGGCGATGCGCCACCTGTCACCGTGGCGCACCCAGCGATCGTGGTAGTGGCCATAGGCCGTCAACGACGTACCGTTGTCCCACACCACGCGCTCTTGTACCGCCCAGATCGCCCGGGCCTCGTCACCGTCGAGCTCGAATTCCGGGGCATGCACCTGGTGCACGGTGACGGCGTCGCCGACCGACTCGCGGACAGCCGCGATTGTCTCGGCCCGCCCGACGATGGGCGCAACATGGGGATTCCCATCACTCAGATCGAAAACCACGTCGTCGGTGAACAGTTCGGCCAGCGCCGACCAGTCTTTGGTATCCATCGACCGGCAGTACCTGGCCTTTTCCTGTGCGAGGATATGGCAGGTGAGCAGGTCGGCCGGGTTCACCTGAACTCCAGGTCGAGGCGCTCGAGGCGGCGCACCAAGATGCTGGGCAACCATCGCCCAACGCCCGCCGGCTCGATCCAGGAAGTGCGCTCGAGAGCTTTGCCCAGCACAATCGTCGCCTCCAGTCGAGCCAGTGCGGCACCGACGCAGAAATGCGCCCCTTTGCCGAAGGTCATGTGCCCCTTACCTTTAGGACGGTCGAGCCGAAACTCATCGGGTTGCTCGAACTGCGCCGGGTCGCGGTTGACCGCTCCCCACAACAGCAACAATCGGGATCCGGCCGCCAACTCGACCCCGCCGAGTGTGGTATCGGACACCACGTGGCGGTAGTGACCACGGAACGGCGGTTCGAACCGCAGTACCTCCTCGATGAACGGAGCCAGCAGATCGGGCTCGGCCCGGAGCCGACGCTGGATCTCGGTGCGAGTCGCCAGCAACCACATCGCACTACCCAGCAGCGAAGCGGTGGATTCGCCACCCGCACTGAACAGCGTCATCATCATCACGGTGGCAGTCATCTCATCAAGCTCACCGGAGGCGCACGCCGAGGCCAGGTCGCCCAGCAGGTTGTCCCCTGGGTGGATGGCAGCGCGCGCGAAATGTTCAGTGACGTACTGGCTCAGCTCCATGGCGGCGACCCCGGCGGCAGCCAACTGATCGGCATCGACGAGACCGTCGAGCAGTTGCGTGGTGGCGTAGCCGGCGGCGATGAGCATGTCGACATCGTCATCGGGAACGCCGAGCAGCCGTGCGACCACCATCATCGGCAACCGGTTGGCCACCGCGCTCATCCACTCGATTCGCCCGTCGACCATCCGCTCGTCCAGCAGAAGCTCCGCCGTCTCGGCGATGAACGTTTCGCTACCCCGGATCCGTTTTGCCGCAAGCTGCGGCACCAGCATCTTGCGGTGCGCCGCATGTGCCGGATCGTCCGCGGTGGCCAGCACCTGTGTCGGGCCGCCGAGCTCCCCCATCAGGAACGCCGACACCCCGGTTTCGGGCTCGTAAGTCATCGTTGCCGTCAGATTGGAGGAGAACTCTCCTGGTCGTGAGATGGCGTCGTTGACCTCATCCCATCCGCACACTAGGTAGAAATCGGAATCGCCGACCCGGTGCACCGGGCCTTGTTCGCGGAGGTGTCGGTACAGCGGATACGGGTCCTGAATCGAGATGTCGTCGAAGAACTCGACGGTGCCCTGATCGCTGTCGATCGCCATCGTGTACAGATCCTTCCACCGCGCCGAACACGTGACAGATTAACACTGAGTGTTCTATTATCCAACGACATATCCGACCCTGACCGGCGATCGAAAGCGATGCACAGATGAACCGTCTCAAGGGCAAAGTAGCCCTCGTCACCGGCGCAGCTCGAGGTCAAGGCCGCAGTCACGCAGTGCATCTGGCAGACGAGGGTGCCGATGTGATCGCTCTCGACATCTGCGCCGACATCAGCTCGAACGAGTACCCGCTGGCCACCCCCGACGATCTCGACGAGACCGCCAAGCTGATCGAGAAGTCCGGTCAGCGAGTAGTGACGAGGGTGGTCGACGTGCGCGACCGTGCGGCCGTGCGTTCCGCACTCGACGAGGCCGTCGCCCAACTCGGCGGACTCCACGTGGTGGTGGCCAACGCCGGAATCTGTCCGCAAGGAAGCCACATTCCCTATCGCGGGTTCATCGACGCCTTCGACGTGGACTTCGTCGGCGTGGTCAACACCGTGCATGCCGGCCTCGATCACCTGGGCACCGGCGGTTCGGTGATCGTCACCGGGTCCATCGCCGGGCTGGTCGAGCAGAAAGACCTGGCCACCGGTGGCGGGCCCCAGGGGCCCGGCGGAGCCGGATACGGACTGGCCAAGAAGATGGTGCGTGAGTACACCAAGGCGCTGGCATTGACGATGGCACCGCACAGCATCAGGGTCAACGCCATCCACCCGACCAACGTCAATACCGATATGCTGCATAATCTTCCGATGTACCGGACGTTCCGTCCCGATCTTCAGGAGCCATCCCGCGAGGACGCCGAACTGGTGTTCCCGGTGCTACAGGCGATGCCGACACCGTGGGTCGAACCCGAGGACATATCGCATGCCGTGGTGTACCTGGCCTCCGACGAATCCCGCTTCGTGACCGGGCAGCAGTTGTTCGTCGACGCGGGCGCCGGGCTCAAGCTGGGGATGTGAGCCCGGTGACCTCACACCACGGTCAGCGGCAACGACTTCCGCGGCTCGAAGACGAATGACGCACCGCCGCTGAACTTCGTCACCGCTACCTCGTCGAATTCCTTTGCCGCGGTTTCGGTCTCGATCACCCGTGCGGTCCATTCCGCGTCCGATCCGATGAGCTCGACGGACAGGTGCGGGTCGACGGCGGCGACGACGGCCCGCAACGGCCGGGTCTCGGCGGGGCCAGTCAGCGCCACCCAGGAACCGTCTTCATGTGCCGGCGAGCGGCGCACCGACACCGTGTCGGGACCGAACTCGGCGTCGACGTATACCGAGGGATTGAACATCGGATGCAATTCGAGGACCCGCACCGCCCCCTCGATCCCGCCCGGCAGATCGAGAGCGCGGTGGATACGCTCGGCGCCCAGCCCGGCCACGCCGATCAGCTGCTTGGTGCAGATCTCGGTGGCCAGTTCGGTGTTCGCCCCGGCCCGAGCACCCACCGCCAGAATGAACGACAGGTTGAGCAGATGCATCTGCAGGCACACCTCGTCAGCGATGCGGACCAGCGCCGAATGCGAGAACGCCGCGAAATCGAAGTCCGACAGTAGCGGCCCGGCGTAGTCGGACGCCCCCTCATCGGACGGGTCGATCGGATCCAGAACCGTTCGGGCCGCTCGGGTCCGGCCGATCACCTCGAGTGCCGGGATGTCATCGACCTCCGGATAGGACTCGTCGATGATGACGGTCCACGCGCAGTGCGGCTGCCGGTCGGCCGGGGTCCGCGGCGGCCGGTGGATGGGACGCACCTGGCATTTGCGGTTGGTGGCCAGCGCGGTGGCGTCGAAGGTCGGATCTTCGATGTCGTGGCACATGCCGCGCACATAGTCCTCGCCCATCGGCTCGACGTCGAGCAGTGCACCGCAGTGATCGAGGTGGAACTCACCGTGCCAGCGGTCATGGACCGTGTAGCGGAAATCCATGAACTGCGGCGGTGCGCCGATGTCGAGCTGCAGCCCTTTGAAGATGGTGATGATGTCGACGCCCTCGTACTTGAGCGCCTTCTGCATCCGTCTGGTGTAGATCGGGCTGGACGCCGCCCACTCCTCGATGGCGATCTGCAACATTTCGGGCCTGCCGAAATTGCTGATGCACCAGGCCATCCCGGAGCGGTCGATCATCTGACCCATGAGCAGCAGCTCGGGTACCAGCGTGACCAGCTCGTCGCGAGTCAGCGAAGCGTACCTACTTGTCATCGAGCGTCCTGCCGCTGCTCATCTTGACCGCGGCGTTGACATTGGCCTTGCGGTCCTCTGCGATACCCTGCTCGGCGGCCTTGCGGCGCTTGTTGACGACCTTGTCGACAGATCCGTTGAGACCCGAGCCGAGGGGGAAGCCGAGGTACTGGGTCAGGAACACCGCGATGTCCTTGAGTTCATTCGCGTCGAGCTCTTCGTTGAGCAATGCCGCATTGACCTGAATCTCGGCCAGGTCCTGGCGGCCTACCGCAGTGACGCAGGCGAGCGTCATGATGCGCTTCTCCCGCATCGACAAACTCGACCCGCTCCAAATCGTCCCGAACAGGTGATCGACGGTGAGGTCGAAGTACGGATCACCCTCGATGTTCGGCATCTCCCAGCCGTAGACCTCGTTCATCTTGGCCAGGCCCTTGGCACGCAACTCGTCCATTGCTATTCCTTCCCGTGCGGTACACCGAGCCCGTCGGCAAGGTTGTTCCTGGCCGTCTGGGCCAGCGGCAGGTCAACACCCAGGGTTTCGCCCAAGGCAAGAGCCAAGCCCAGATCCTTCTCGCCCAGACCGCGCGTGTGGACGAACATGTCATGCAAGAAGTGGTCGGGGGCCAGCGGCTTCGTGTCATCCCGATACATGATGGCGCCGGGCCCGCCAGACAGTGCATCACTGTGCCGAACCACCCGCCCGAGGTCCTGCAGGTTGATCCCCGCCGCCTCGGCCAGCTTCTGCGCTTCACACACAGCGGCGAACCCGGTGAAGGTCAACATGTTGCGAGCCAATTTCATCCGGGTTCCCGCGCCGGGGCCTCCGGCCCGCACCACCAGCGACGCCCACTTCTTGAACACCGGCTTGACCAACGCGTAGGCCTCGTCGTCGGCGCCGACCATGACGGCGAGCTCACCTTTGTCAGCGGCACCCGCGCCGCCGCTCACCGGTGCATCGACGATGTGAATACCCTTGGGTCGCAGTTGTTCAGCGAGTTCAGCCGCGGTGTTTGGCTCGATCGTCGAGTGGATGGCGATCACCGTTCCAGGTTTGACATGCTCCGCCAACTCGGCGGCCACGTCACGCACCTGCGCATCGTTGAGCACCGTGACACTGATGACGTCGGCCCTGGAAACTCCTGTGACGTCGTCCGCTATTTCTGCACCCAACTCCGCGAGCGGCGTCATGGCCTCGGTGCGGACATCGAACACGATCAAACCACCGGGCCAGTCGGCCAGCCGCTTGGCCATCGGTGCGCCCTGATTACCCAGGCCGATGTATCCCAGCTTCACGGTGGTGGAGGATTCCTCGCGCGAGCGCTCGTCGGTGCTCATGAGCGGATGATCTGTCCGCCGTCGACGTTGAAGATCTGGCCGGTGATCCACTTGGCCTGATCGCTCAGCAGGAACAGGCACATGCCGACCAGGTCCTCGGGCTGGCCCATGCGGGACAACGGGATTCCCTTGACGATGTCGTCCACCATCTCCTTGGGCGTGGTGGTGCGGTTGGCCTCGGTGTCGATCGGGCCGGGTGCGATGGCGTTGATCCGGATGTTCTGCCCGCCCAGCTCACGCGACAACTGCTGGGTCAGGCCGTTGATGCCAACCTTGGCCAGACCGTAGTAGTTGGCGTACAGCCAGGCGGCTGTCGAGGACTGGTTGACGATCGCGCCGCCGCCGCGCTTGGCCATTTTGCGGTACACCGCGCGGGTGCAGACCAGCGCGCCGTCGAGGTTCACGCTCATGAACTTCTTGTAGTAGTCCCAGTCGACGGTGAGCAGGAAGTCGAGCTTCATCCCACCGAAGATCGCGGCGTTGTTGACCAGGTAGTCGATGCCGCCGAACTCCGAAAGCGTCTGCGCCGCCATGTCCTTGGCCGAGTCGATGTCGGAGACGTCGACCCGGACCGCCAGCGCGTTGCCGCCCTCACCCTTGATCCCGTCGGCGACCTTCTGCGCGCCTTCGGTGTTGATGTCGGCGACCACGACCGCCGCGCCCTCACGTGCCAGCGCCTCGGCGTAGGCCTGGCCGATGCCGCCACCGGCCCCGGTGACGATGGCCACCTTGTTATCGAACTGTCCCACTGCGGTTCTCCTCTGTTCGCCTAGTTCGCGAGCGTCGCGACGCACTTGATTTCGGTGTATTCCTCGAAGCCGGCCAGGCCCATCTCGCGGCCGACTCCGGACTGCTTGTAGCCGCCGAACGGCGCATCGGCCGAGTACCAGATGCCGCCGTTGACGTTGACGGTGCCGACGCGCATCCGGGCGGCGACCGCCTGGGCGCGGGCGTCGTCGCCGGAGAACACGGTGCCCGACAGGCCGTACGGCGAGTCGTTGGCGATCCGCACGGCGTCGTCGTCGCCGTCGTGGGCGATCACTGTCAGCACCGGACCGAAGATCTCCTCGCGGGACACCCGGGCGCTGTTGTCCAGGCCGGCGATCACGGTCGGTTCGATGAAGAATCCGGTGTCCAGGTCGGCGGGACGTCCACCGCCGCAAGCGAACCGGCCGCCCTCCTGCAGCGCCAGGTCCAGGTACGACTGCACCCGGTCACGCTGACGCGCCGAGATCAGCGGGCCGCATACCGTGCGCTTGCTGTTCGGGTCACCGGGCTTGATGCCGCCCAGGGTCGCGGCTGCGGCCTCGACGGCCTCGTCGTACCGAGCCCTCGGGACCACCAGTCGGGTGGTGATCGCGCAACCCTGACCGGCGTGCATGGCCACCGTGAAGGCGGCCATCGAGCAGGCCCCGGCCAGGTCGGCGTCGTCGAGCACCAGGAACGCAGACTTGCCGCCGAGCTCCAGGAACACCTTCTTCAGCGTGAGCGCCGCGTCGGTCATCACCGCACGTCCGGTGTTCGTCGACCCGGTGAACGAAACCATGTCCACCCGAGGGTCTTTGGACAGCAGGGCGCCCACAGCGTGATCGTTGGAGGTGACGATGTTGATCACACCGGCCGGGAAATCGGTCTGCTCGGCGATGATCTGGCCGACGGCCGCTGCCGCCCACGGGGTATCCGGGGCCGGCTTGAGGATCAGGGTGTTGCCCGCGGCCAGCGCCGGGCCGACCTTCGCCAGGTTGATCTGGTGCGGAAAGTTCCACGGGGTGATGGCGCCGACGACACCGATCGCCTCTCGGGCGATCTTACGGTTGGTCGGGATGCCCTGCGGGGTGGCGTAGCCGAGATCGGTTGTCCACTCGTAGTTCTCGGCAGTGTCGGCCGAGAACGCCAGATCGTCGATCGGGCCTTCCAGCTGCGCGCCGGCGGTGAGCATGCGGGGTGCGCCCACCTCGGCAATGGTCAGTTCCCGCAGTTCCTCGATATTTTCGCGCAGCGCGTCACGCAGCTGACGCAGGCAGCGCACCCGCAGCGCGGTATTCGTCGACCAGTCGGTGTCGTCGAAGGCACGGCGGGCCGCCTCGATGGCATTGCCCATGTCCTCGGCGTCGGCATCGGCCGCAACGCCGAGCACCTCCTCGGTGGCGGGGTTGATGGTCTCGAATACTCCGCCGCGCCCGGCGACGAGCTTGCCGTCGATGAGCAGTTGACTCTGGCGATCGGCCAGTACCGGCATTGGGGAACTCCACTTCAGAAGATTCTGGACAACTGTCCGGCTGTCTCGTCTCGAACGATAGCCGCAGACATTGTCGAGCCGCAAGGGTGCACCCCTGCACGCCCCATCGAACGACAGAATATGCAGTTCATTGCCGCCTTTCCGGATCCCTACTTGCCCAACCTCGACATCGTCGGATAATTTGGACATGTGTCCAGCGATGCGGTGTCCGCAGTCACAGAACCAGCTCCGGAGCCAGACAAGGAGGCCCCGCGCAACCGCCGGCAGGAAGAGACCTTCCGCAAGGTCCTGACCGCCGGGACCGAAATGTTGCGCGAGTCGTCCTACGCCGATCTGACGGTGCGTGCGGTCGCCGCACGCGCCGGCGTCGCCCCGGCCACGGCCTACACGTACTTCTCGTCGAAGAACCACCTGATCGCCGAGATGTACCTGGATCTGGTCAGCCAGTGCCCGTACTTCACCGACGTGAACGACTCCATGACCACCCGCGTCGACAAGGCGCTGCGGGCGCTGACCCTGGTGGTAGCCGACGAGCCCGAAGTGGCGGCTGCCTGCACCACGGCCCTGCTGGGCGGCGGCACCGATCCGGCAGTACGCAAAGTGCGTGACCGCATCGGCGCCGAGATCCACAAGCGCATCCGTTCGGCGGTCGGGCCTGACGCCGATTCCCGCATCGTCTCCGCATTGGAGATGACGTTCTTCGGCGCGCTGGTTAACGCCGGCAGCGGCGCCTTCACCTACCACCAGATCGCCGACCGATTGACGTATGTGGTCGGACTCGTCCTCGGAGAGGACAAATGAGCTTGAGTTTGGGAGAGGACAAATGACCTTGAATGCAGTCGAGCTGATTCTCGACCCGTACGACTACGACTTCCACGAAGATCCGTACCCGTACTACCGCCGGCTGCGCGACGAGGCCCCGCTGTACCGCAACGACAACCTCAAATTCTGGGCCCTGTCGCGGCACAAGGACGTGGTCGCAGGGTTCCGCAACAGCGTCGCGCTGTCCAACAAGCACGGTGTCGCCCTGGACCCGATCTCACGCAACGACGAGGCCCACCGCGTCATGTCGTTCCTGGCCCTCGACGATCCGGCCCACCTGCGGCTGCGCACCCTGGTGTCCAAAGGCTTCACGCCGCGGCGCATCCGCGAGCTGGAGGGGCGGGTCACCGAGATCGCCGTGCAGCATCTGGATGAGGCGTTGCAGAACAACAGCTTCGACTACGTCGACGACTTCGCGGGCAAGCTGCCGATGGACGTCATCTCCGAGCTGATGGGTGTGCCCGAAGCGGACCGGGTGCACATCCGCGCGCTGGCCGACGGTGTCATGCACCGCGAGGACGGCATCGCCGACGTTCCCGAATCAGCCATCGCGGCCTCGGGTGAGCTGCTGGTCTACTACGCCGACATGGTCAAGCAACGGCGCAGGCAGCTCACCGACGATCTGACCTCCGCGCTGGTGGAGGCCGAGATCGACGGTGACAAACTGACCGACGACGAGATCATGGCGTTCCTGTTCCTGATGGTGGTCGCAGGCAACGAGACCACCACGAAACTGCTTGCCAACGCGGCGTACTGGGGCTTCAAGAACCGTGACCAGCTGGCCCCGGTGTTCGACGATCACGACCTGATCCCGCCGTGGATCGAGGAGACGCTGCGGTACGACACCTCCAGCCAGATCCTGGCCCGTGCCGTCGTCGAGGACATGACGTTCTACGACACCACGGTCCCGGCAGGCGACGTGCTCGTGTTGCTGGCCGGCTCGGCCAACCGCGACGAGCGCGTCTTCGAGAATCCCGACGAGTACCGGATCGGCCGCGACATCGGTTCGAAGCTGGTGAGTTTCGGCAGCGGAGCCCACTTCTGCCTGGGCGCGCACCTGGCCCGCATGGAGGCCCGGGTGGCGCTGACCGAGTTGTTCAAGCGAATCCGCGGATACGAGGTGGACGAGGCCAACGCCGTCCGCGTCCACTCCAGCAGTGTCCGTGGATTCGCTCATCTTCCCATCACCGTCCAGACCCGCTGAAGCCCAATCACAGTAAAGGCACGCTAAATGGCCCGTTTCCAACCCCATCCCGACCGCCGGCCGGCCATCGTGGCCGGCGCGTCGTCCGGCATCGGCGCCGCCACGGCGACCGAACTTGCCGCACACGGCTTCCCGGTCGCCCTCGGTGCACGCCGCGTCGAGAAATGCCAGGAGCTCGTCGACCAGATCACCGCCGCCGGCGGTGAGGCGATCGCGCTGCCGCTCGACGTCACCGACGCCGAGTCGGTCAAGTCGTTCGTGCACAGCGCGACCGAGGCGCTCGGCGACATCGAGCTGCTGGTGGCCGGCGCCGGTGACACCTTCTTCGGCCAGCTCCACGAGATCAGCACCGACGAGTTCGAGAATCAGGTTCAGATTCACCTCATCGGCGCCAATCGCCTTGCCACCGCCGTGCTTCCGGGCATGGTCGAGCGGCGACGCGGCGACATCATCTTCGTCGGCTCCGACGTGTCCCTGCGGCCGCGGCCGTACATGGGCGGTTACGGCGCCGCCAAGGCCGGCCTGCTGGGCATGGCCAAGACCCTGCAGATGGAACTGGAGGGCACCGGCGTGCGCGCCTCGGTGGTCCATCCCGGGCCCACCAAGACCGCCATGGGCTGGAGCGCGCCGATGGACAAGGTCGGCGAGATGCTCGAGGACTGGGCCAAGTGGGGCCAGGCCCGGCACGACTACTTCCTGCGCGCGGCAGATCTCGCGCGGGCCATCACCTTCGTCGCGGAAACCCCCCGCGGCGGCTTCATCGCCGAACTGGAGATTCAGCCCGAAGCTCCGCTCGCCGATGTCAAGGACCGCCAGAAGCTGAGAGTGGAAGGCTGAGAAGAACATGACGAGCTCAGAACTCAAAGAAGTTCAACGGGTTTCCGGTGGCGAAGCAGACGAACACGGCCACCTCGAAGAATTCCGCACCGACCCGATCGGCCTGATGCAGCGCATCCGGGACGAATGCGGTGACGTCGGTTGGTTCCAGCTGGCCGACAAGCAGGTGGTGCTGCTGAGCGGCGCGGAGGCCAACGAGTTCTTCTTCCGCTCCAGTGACAGCGAACTGAACCAGGCCGAGGCCTACCCGTTCATGACGCCGATCTTCGGTGAGGGCGTGGTGTTCGACGCCGATCCCGAGCGCCGCGCCGAGATGCTGCACAACACCGCGCTGCGCGGTGAGCAGATGAAGGGCCACGCCGCCACCATCGAGAACGAGGTCAAGAAGATCATCGCCGACTGGGGCGACGAGGGCGAGATCGAACTGCTCGACTTCTTCTCCGAGCTGACGATCTACACCTCGACGGCCTGCCTGATCGGGCTGAAGTTCCGCGAGCAGCTCGACCGCCGGTTCGCCGAGTACTACCACCAGTTGGAGCGGGGCACCGACCCGCTCTGCTACGTCGATCCCTACCTGGACATCGAGAGCTTCCGCATCCGCGACGAGTCGCGCGTCAAACTCGTTGCGCTGGTACAGGAGATCATGGACGGGCGCATCGCGAATCCGCCGAAGGGCAAGGAGGATCGCGACCTGCTCGACGTTCTGGTGTCGATCAAAGACGACGAGGGCAATCCACGGTTCACGGCCAACGAGGTCACCGGGATGTTCATCTCCCTGATGTTCGCCGGGCACCACACCAGTTCGGGCACGTCCTCGTGGACGCTCATCGAACTGCTGCGCAACCCCGACGTGTACGCGCAGGTGCAGCAGGAGCTCGACGACCTCTACGCCGACGGCCAGGAGGTGAGTTTCCATGCGCTGCGGCAGATTCCGAAGCTGGACAACTCGCTCAAGGAGACCCTGCGCCTTCATCCGCCGCTGATCATCCTGATGCGGGTGGCACAGGACGAGTTCGAGGTGGAGGGCCATCCGATCCACAAGGGTCAGATGGTGGCGGCCTCCCCGGCGATCTCCAACCGGATCCCGGAGGATTTCCCCGAGCCCGACGCCTTCGATCCGGCCCGCTATGAGAAGCCGCGCCAGGAAGACCTGATCAACCGGTGGACCTGGATCCCCTTCGGCGCCGGTAAGCACCGTTGCGTGGGCGCGGCGTTCGCGCAGATGCAGATCAAGGCGATCTTCTCGGTTCTGCTGCGCGAGTACGAGTTCGAGATGTCCCAGCCGGCCGAGAGCTACCAGAACGACCACTCGAAGATGGTGGTGCAGCTGGCTCAGCCGGCCAAGGTGCGCTACCGCAAGCGGGTCTAGGAGGCACCCATGGGCTGCTACCGCGTCGAGGTCGACGAGGATCTGTGCCAGGGCCACGCCATGTGCGAGCTCGAAGCGCCGGACGTGTTCCGGGTTCCCAAACGCGGCGTCGTCGAGATCCTCGATTCTGAACCCCCAGACGAGCTCCGTGACGCCGTCGAGATGGCCGTCGAGATGTGTCCCACCCGAGCACTATCCATCACAGAGAAGGAATGACATGGCATCACGAGAAGAACTGGAAGCCTGGTCGGATCGCTGGCTGAAGGCCAACCAGGAAGCCGAGAAGGCCGGCGACTGGAAGCCGCTGGCCGACTTCTACACCGAGGATGCGACCTACGGCTGGAACATCGGGCCCAAGGAAGACGTCATGTGCATCGGCAAGGACGAAATCCGGGATACCGCACTGGGCCTGGAGATGGAAGGCCTGGAGAACTGGGTCTACGAGTACCAGCGGGTGCTGATCGACGAGAAGCAGAACGAGATCGTCGGCTTCTGGAAGCAGATCGCCCACAAGTCCGACGGCAGCACCGCCGAGATCTACGGCATCGGCGGCAGTTGGTTCCGGCTCAACGACCAGTTGCTCATCGAGTGGCAGCGCGACTTCTTCGACTTCGGGCACGTGCAGAAGGCGTTCATGAACCTGATCACCTCCGGCGACCTCACCCCCACCATGCAGAAGCGCATCGAGCGTTCGCTGGCCGGCGAGAAACTGCCGGGCTACTACCCGCTCGGCGAAGCTCCGGTGAAGATCTGGTAGTTCCCGGCCAAGCAGTTGCTTGGGGGTGGGTGTGACCCACGCAACTAATGGTTCTAGTCTGTGGTCAACGGCTCTAATGGAAGGCACATGCGCATGAAGACAAAAGGCGCTCTCATCTGGGAGTTCAACCAACCGTGGACGATCGAGGAGATCGAGATCGGTGACCCCGTCAAGGACGAGGTCAAGATCCAGATGGAAGCCTCGGGCATGTGCCATTCCGACCACCACCTGGTGACCGGTGACATCCCGATGGCAGGGTTCCCGGTGCTCGGCGGCCACGAGGGCGCGGGCATCGTGACCGAGGTCGGCCCCGGCGTCGACCACATCCAGCCCGGCGACCATGTCGTGCTGTCGTTCATCCCGTCGTGTGGTGAGTGTCCGGCGTGCCAGGAGGGTCTGCGCAACCTGTGCGACCTGGGTGCGGGCCTGCTGGCCGGCACCGCCGTCTCCGATGGCACCCACCGCATCCATGCGGTCAAGAACGGTCAGCCCGTCATCCCGATGACCCTGCTGGGCACCTTCAGCCCGTACATGGTGGTGCACAAGAGCTCGGTCGTGAAGATCGATCCGTCCATCCCGTTCGAGGTGGCCTGCCTCGTGGGCTGCGGTGTCACCACCGGCTACGGCTCGGCGGTGCGCAGCGGTGACGTCCGCCCCGGCGACGACGTCGTCATCGTCGGCGTCGGCGGTGTCGGCACCGGCGCGCTGCAGGGTGCACTGGCCGCAGGCGCCCGCAACGTCTTCGCCGTGGATCCCGTTGAGTTCAAACGGGACAACGCGCTCAAGTTCGGCGCCACCCACGCCTACCCGGACATCTTCTCCGCGATGGCCGGCGTCGCCGAGGTCACCCAGGGCCGGATGGCGCACAAGACGATCGTCACCGTCGGTGAGCTCAAGGGCGAGGACATCGACCACTACATGAACATCACCGCCAAGGGCGGCACCGTGGTGGCCACCGCCGTCGCCAACATGGCCAGCAACGACGTGAAGCTCAACCTGTCGATGCTGACGCTGCTGCAGAAGCGCCTGCAGGGCACCATCTTCGGCGGCGGCAACCCGCACCACGACATCCCGCAGCTGCTGAGCATGTACAAAGCGGGCCGGCTCAACCTCGACGACATGGTGACCCGGCAGTACAAACTCGAGCAGATCAACGACGGCTACGCCGACATGCTCGAGGGTCGCAACATCCGCGGCGTCATCCGCTACACCGACGCTGACCGCTGACCGCTGACCCGACATTTCGCGCCGAATGTCACGCCAGCGTGGCTCTCACAATCGAGAGTCACTCCAGCGTGACATTCGGCGTGTAACCACCACCTGCCAGGAGCGCCATGACCGAAACCCAAACCGAGATACCCGTAGTCGTCGCCTCGCGGTCGTCCTGGAGGTGCGTGCAAACCGGTGATCGTGAGGGCTGGTTGGCACTCATGGCCGACGACGTCCTGGTCGAGGACCCGATCGGCGAGGCCGTCACCAATCCCGACGGCACCGGTGTCAAAGGCAAGGAGGCGCTGGCCGCCTTCTACGACGCCAACATCGGGCCCAACGAGCTGACCGTCACGTGCGAGGAGACGTTCCCGTCGAGCTCGCCGACCGAGATCGCCTACATCCTGGTGTTGCGCACCAAGTTTCCGAACGGGTTCACCGCCACCGTGCGGGGCGTCTTCACCTACAAGGTGAACGACGAAGGGCTGATCACCAACCTGCGCGGCTACTGGAATCTGGAAGCCATGAAGTTCGAAGAGGCTGCGGATTAGCGGAGCGCTCGCCGGCCGCGGTGCGATCGTGGTCGGCGGCACCCGCGGCATCGGGCTGGCGGTTGCCGAACTCCTCGCCGCCCAGGGTGCGGGTGTGGTGGTCAACGGCCGCGATGCCGATGCGGCACACACTGCCGCACAGCAGATTTCCGGTGTCGCCCATGCCGGTTCACCTGCCGACCCGAAGGTGGCCGATGCGCTCGTCGACACCTGCGTCGCCGAGTTCGGCCGGGTCGACATTCTGATCAACTGTGCCGGCACCGCCGAGCCGGCCGGGTCCTCCATCCTCAATGTGACCAGTGCCCAATTCCGCGACCTGCTCGACGCGCACCTCGGCACGGCGTTCGAAACCTGCCGCGCCGCGGCGCCCAAGATGGTGGCCCAAGGCGGCGGCGCCATCGTCAACACCAGTTCCTTTGCGTTCCTCGGCGATTACGGCGGCACGGGCTACCCGGCCGGAAAGGGAGCGGTCAACGGACTGACCCTGGCCATCGCCGCCGAACTCAAGGAGCACGGAGTACGGGCCAACGTGGTGTGCCCGGGTGCCCGCACCCGGTTGTCCACCGGGTCGGAGTACGAGCAGCACATCGCCGAGCTCAACCGCCGCGGCCTGCTCGACGACGTCAGCATGCAGGGTGCGCTGGACGCCGCTCCGCCGGAATACGTCGCCCCGACGTACGCCTACCTTGCCAGCGACCAGGCCAAGGACGTGACCGGCCGCATCTTCATCGCCGCGGGTGGGTTCATCGGCGAATTCGCGAGGCCCTCAACAGGTTTCATCGGATACCGTGACCACCACGACACGCCGCCGTGGACGGTCGAGGAGCTGCACCAGACCATCTCCGGGGCGTAGCCCAGGATCAGGACGCTTCGCGCTCGCGCTTGGCAGCCTCGCGGGCCAGCAGCCGGTCCCGCTGTTCCTCGAACTTGACCACCTTCGCCTGCAGGTCCTCCAGGAATGCCGCCAGCTGATCGCGACGGGCCTCACCGACGGTACTGAAATCGGTGCGCTCGAAGATCCGCCACTTGCGCAGGTTCGGCATGACGACCTCTTCGAGGTGCTGACGCAGGTCGTAGATCCCGTGCTTGGCCATCAGCACACCGTTGCGACGGAAGTCAGGCATCCCTTGCCCCGGCATCCGGAAGTTCTCGACGACCGCACCGACAGCGTCCAGGGCCTGGTCGGGCGAGAGTTCCAGGGCGGCTTCGCACATGTTCCGGTAGAAGATCATGTGCAGGTTCTCGTCCGCGGCGATGCGCTGCAAGAGCCGGTCGGCGATCGGATCGTCACAGACCTTGCCGGTGTTGCGATGGCTGACCCGGGTGGCCAACTCCTGAAAAGTCACATAGGCGACCGACATCAGAAATTCGGAGTTGTGCATGGCCCGCTCTTCGTCGGTGGACGTGAAGCCGTTGGTCACATGCTCCATGCGGGCCTGTTCCAGCGCGACGAGATCGACGCCGCGGGTGACCACCAGGTAGTCGCGGATGGCGATGCCGTGCCGGTTCTCCTCGGCGGTCCAGCGATTCACCCATGCGCCCCATGGCCCGTCCTGGGAGAAACTTCCGGCGGCCTCGCGGTGATACGACGGCAGGTTGTCCTCGGTGAGCAGGTTGGTGATCATCGCCGCGCGGGCCACGTCACTCAGTTGCGACTGTTCGGGATCCCAGTCCCGGCCCCCGGCGGCAGCGAAGTTGCTGCCCGCCTCCCAAGGGATGTAATCGTGCGGATACCAGTCCTTGGTGGTGGCCAGGTGCCGGTTGAGGTTTGCCTCGGCTATCTGCTCGAGCTCGGCCTGCAAAACCGCATCGGTCAGCTCCTGCTGCATGAATCCCCTTAAAGCCGATATACGACGACATCGGACTAGCTAAAATCCCCCGCCCCGTTCAGCAAACGATAGAGCACGATCGGGCATAACGACGACTCCGCGCGCCGGGCCGAACGGCGCGGCCGGCCCGGATCGCGCGCTCACTATGCTTGCGACATGGCGTCTGTCTTCACGAAGATCATCAACGGAGAACTGCCCGGGCGATTCGTCTACGAAGACGATGACATCGTCGCGTTCCTGACCATCGCGCCGATGACACAGGGCCACACGCTGGTGGTTCCCCGGGCCGAGATCGACAACTGGCAGGACGTCGAGCCCGCGGTCTTCGGCCGGGTGATGGAAGTGTCACAGCTGATCGGCAAGGCTGTGTGCCAGGCCTTCGGCGCGCAGCGCGCCGGTGTGATCATCGCCGGCCTCGAGGTGCCTCACCTGCATGTGCACGTGTTCCCGGCCTACAACCTGACCGACTTCGGCTTCGCCCACGTCGACAACAATCCGTCGGCCGAATCGCTCGACGCCGCCCAGGCCAAGATCAAAGCCGCGCTGGCAGATCTGCAATCCTCGGCAAGCTGACGGTGAACCGGCAGCCCTGACCGGGCGCAGTGGTGACCTTGACCGTGCCGCCGTGGGCGAGCACCAGGGAATTCACGATCGACAGGCCCAAGCCGGTGCCGCCGCTGGCACGGGTGCGTGAGGTGTCCGCGCGGTAGAACCGTTCGAATACCCGTCGGGCGTCGTCCTGGCTCATGCCGGGACCTTCGTCGCACACCTCGATGATCGCGTGGTCGTCGTCGGTGCCGACCCGCACCGTGATCCCCGCGGTTTCGGGAGTGTGCTGCACCGCGTTGGCGACCAGATTGCTCAGCACCTGACGCAACCGGGCCTCGTCGCCGAGTACCTCAGGAGTTCCCGGACCGTCGAACACCTCCATGCGGACCCGGCGCTTCGGGGCGATCGACTGGGTGTCGTGCACAGCATCGGTGGCCAGGGTCAGCAGGTCGACGCGATGCTGATCCAGCGGCCGCTGCGCATCCAGACGGGCCAGCAGCAGCAGATCCTCGACCAGCAGGCCCATCCGCCGCGACTCGCTCTCGATGCGTCCCATCAGCATCTCGACGTCGCGGGCCGCTCCCTGGCGGTACAGCTCGGCGAATCCGCGGATCGTGGTGAGCGGGGTCCGCAACTCGTGGCTGGCGTCGGTGATGAATCGGCGCATCCGTTCCTCGGAGGTGCGCGCCTGCTCGGCGGAGGCGTCCGAGGATGCCACCGCCCGCTGGATCTGGGCCAGCATGCCGTTGAGCGCCGACGACAACCGGCCCACCTCGGTACGCGGATCCCGTTCGGGGACACGGCGATCCAACTGTCCGGCGGCGATGGCCGCGGCGGTTTGTTCCACTTCGACGAGCGGACGCAGGCTGCGGTGCACGACGGCGTAGCCTACGATGCCGAGTACCAGCAGCACGACCGTGCCGATGCCCACCTGCGACCAGATCAACGCGCGCACCGACGACTGGACGTCGGACAGGTCGATCGCGACCGTGGTGCGTTCACCGTTGGGGCCCTCGACGGTCATGGCCCGCCACTGCACATCGGAATCGCCGACGGATTCGACGGTCACCGGGACGGGACCGACGTCGTTGTCGTCGGGCAGCGACGGTTCTGCCTCGCGGTCGTTGATCGCGATCCAGGTTCTGCCGTCCTGATCGACGCCGCGGACGTAGAAGTTCGACGGTGGGCGTGCCGGGTTGGGGCCTTCCAGTGGCGGCGAGGGCAGTTGACGCGGCTCCTGGGCCCAGCTTCCCGCGGCGTCGAGCAGCGTCTGGTCGATGCGGCTGACCTCGGTGTGCCGCATGATCGAGGTCACCGCGACGCCGGAGGCGAGCAGCCCGCCCGCCACCAGGACGAGGGCCACGGCCACCAGGCTGATGCGTAACGGCACGCCGCGCCGTTCTACCCGGTCCAACACTGTAAAAAGTATGCCGCTGACAGCGGGGGCGTCAGCGCGGCT
The DNA here is from genome assembly GCA_036235365.1 of Mycolicibacterium sp. 050232. GTDB lineage: Bacteria > Actinomycetota > Actinomycetes > Mycobacteriales > Mycobacteriaceae > Mycobacterium. The sequence continues at coordinate 178,394 of JAZBEZ010000001.1, forward strand.
CGCGCAAAACGTAGCCAACACCGCGAAGGGTGTGCAGCAGGCGCTTGTCACCGGTGTCGATCTTGCGACGCAGGTAGGACACGTAGGACTCGACGACGTTGACGTCGCCACCGAAGTCGTAACGCCACACGTGGTCGAGGATCTTGGGCTTCGACAGCACGGTGCCCGCATTGATGATGAAGTAGCGCAGCAGCGTGAACTCGGTCGGTGACAGCGACACCGGCTCACCCGCCTTCCACACCTCGTGCGTGTCCTCGTCGAGCTCGATGTCGGCGAACGACAGCTTCGCGCTGCGCGGTTCCTCGACGCCCCGGCCGGACCGGCGCAGGATGACCCGCAGCCGGGCCACCACCTCTTCGAGGCTGAACGGCTTGGTCACGTAGTCGTCGCCGCCGAGGGTGAGCCCGGCGATCTTGTCCTGCAGGCTGTCGCGCGCAGTGAGGAACAGCGCGGGTGCGTCGATGCCGTCGGCACGTAGCCGGCGCAGCAGCCCGAAGCCGTCCATCCCGGGCATCATCACGTCGAGGATGACTGCGTCGGGGCGAACTTCCCTGGCCTTGTCCAAAGCGGCGGCGCCGTTGGACGCCGTGTAAACCTCGAAACCCTGGAACTTCAAGCTGACGGACAGCAGCTCCACGATGTTGGCCTCGTCGTCGACGACGAGGATTCGGGCTTCGGGGACGCTCTCAGGAACTGCAGGCATGGCCATTCCCTGATGTTGATCGTGCCTCTTGAACTCAACCTGCATGCACGCTGTGCACTTCCTGTGAGTTTAGCTGTGACGCGGGTAACTACACTGACGCCATGAACCTCGGCAAGACGCTGGTCCAGGTTGCTACCGCACCCGTGCGCATCGGGCTGGCGGTGGCCGACGTCGGCCTCGGCATCGCCAACGAGACGCTCACCGCGGTGCAACGTGGCATCGGCGACGCGAATCCACTCAACGGCAGGTCATCCATGGCCGCGCTGTTCGGAATCGACGATGCGGTGGAGCGCGCGAACCGGCTGGCGCGACTGTTGGACGACGATGCGCCGCTGGGACGCGCACTGGCGCCCGAAGGCCCGATCAATCAGTTGCTGCAACCCGGCGGGCTGGTCGATCAGCTGACGGCTCGGGGCGGTCTGCTCGACCGGCTCAACGCCGAATCCGGGCCGGTGGCGCGGGCGCTGGCCCCGGGCGGTCTCGTCGATCAGGTCACCGCCGAGGGCGGGTTGATGGATCGGCTGACGGCAGACACGGGCGCGGTCTCGCGGGTCATCGCTCCCGGCGGTCTGGCCGACCGCCTGCTGGTCGAGGGCGGACTGATCGATCAGGTCACCGCCCAGGACGGCCTGGTCGACCGGTTGACCACCGAGGACGGCGCCCTGTCTCGACTCGTCGCACGCGGCGGGCTGGCCGATCAACTGCTCGCCGACGATGGTCTGATCGAACGGCTGTTGCGCGAGGACGGCATCGCCGACCGACTGCTGGCCGAGGGTGGTCTGCTCGACAGCCTGACCGATCCCGACGGTCCGTTGCTCAAACTCGCCGACGTGGCCGACACCCTCAACCGCTTGGCGCCCGGACTGGAGGCGCTGGCCCCCACGATCGACGCGCTGCACGAAGCGGTCATCACGCTCAGCCAGGTGGTCAATCCCCTCAGCAACATCGCCGACCGCATCCCACTGCCCCGCCGTTCGTCCCGGCGGGGCTCCCCGCGGCCGGTCAGTTCCCAGCGAGTTATCGATGCCGACGAGTGACCCGTTAAACTAGGCGCGTTCCACCCGCCCCCTTAGCTCAGTGGTAGAGCAACGCTCTTGTAAAGCGTGTGCCATCGGTTCAATCCCGATAGGGGGCTCCACACGCATCGGCTGACTTGTCGGTGTATGTCCGTAGTTTCTATGCATGAGGCTCTGTCGCGGTTGCGGGTCGCCCCTTTCGAAGCGCAGTCAGAAGGTCTACTGCGGTAACGCATGTCAGGCGGCAACCCGACGCCACGCCATGACAGAACTCTGGCTCGCGACCGGCGAAGCCCGAGTCCGCGGCGAGCAAGGCAACTACATCCGGCTTTACCTGATCGAGGCCCAGTCCGGCTGTTGCGCCATCTGCAGCGCGACCAGTGTGTGGCAGGACCTTCCTCTCACGTTCGTCATAGACCACATCGACGGGAACCCGACCAACAATCGACGCGAGAACCTGCGCCTGGTCTGCCCGAACTGCGATTCACAGCTCCCGACGTACAAGAGCCGCAACCGGGGCAATGGACGTTTCTACCGCCGCGAGCGTTACGCGAACGGGCAATCTTATTGAGGCGCAGTCGTTCTGGCGTTCATGTCTCGTCGGCGATGTTCTCGTGGCTCTCGTGTAGTCCAGGCCCCTGAGGATCCTCACCCCGACGGTCGAATTCGTCCTGTAGCTCCTCTTGGCCCTCGGTCACTTTGCGGGCGTCTTTCGGTATCGGCCGGCCGCCGTCACGTTGGTCCATGGTCGTTGAGTCACCCGCATCGACCCCGCCTAAACCCCTACACCCGGGTCGTCAGCTTCCGGAACGCCTGATATTCGCTTTGCTTGTAGGGCCGGCCGTCGGGTTGGAGCAGGTCGCTGAACCAGACGTTCGGCACCTTGGTGTAGGGCTTGTCCCACGAATCCCACGGAAAATAAGTCTGGGTCTTGCCGGCCACCAGACCCCAGCTGTACGCACCGACGTTGTGCCGCTTGGCAACTGGTAGCACCCCTTCGATCGTGCTGCCCTGGTCGCGGGCCAGGTACTCGGTGCACAGGATCGGCCGGCCGAGCGGGGCGAGCTCGGCGATGCGGGCCTCGAACTCGGCCGGGCCTGCGTACGAGTGGAAGGAGATGACGTCGGAGTTGTCGAGCTGGAAGCTGTCCATCTCGCTGCGGCTGCCGCGATCCCAACTGCCCTGCCACACGCCACTGGTCAACGGCTGCACGGCATTGACCGATCGCGCCCAGCCGAACACCTGCGGCAGCAGACCGCCCACCGCGTCGACCTTGTCCTTGCGCTCGACCTTGCGGTACTGCTTGGCGGGGTTGTCCGGCTCGTTCCACAGGTCCCAGCCCAGCACCCGGTTGTCGTTGCGGAACTGGCTCATCACGCCGACCACGTAATCACGCAGGACGGGGCGGTAGCGCGGATCGTCGATACGCTGCGCCCCCGGGCTCTGTACCCAACCCGAGTTGTGCACGCCGGGCGTCGGCGCCCGTTGCGCCCCAAGTTGCGGGTTCGGATCCCAGCACGAATCGAAGAACACGAACAGCGGCTTGATTCCTTGACGCGCCGCAATCCCGACGAAATTGGCCAGCCTGCTTTGGAATCCGGCACGGTCCTGCGCCCACAGCAGATCGTGCAGGAATACCCGGACGGTGTTGAACCCGAGGAGACGGCACGCCCCGAGCTCGCTGTCGATGCGCCGCGCATCGTAGGTGCCCGGCGAGAACATCTCGATCTGGTTGATCGCGTTCGACGTGATGAAGTTGGTGCCGACCAGCCAGCCCTGCGCCTGGTACCACGCATTGGCCCGCTCGACCGGCCATTGGCCCGGTGCCGCGGTGGCGCGCGGGATCACCGGAAGTGGGGCCAGTACCTGGGGGAGAGCCGCTGCTGCTGCCAGTACCAGCGGGATCTTGAGGGCCGTTCGACGGTGCACTTAGTGAACATAGTGTGGCTCAGCAAAGAACCCTCGCCCACGGATGACATTGCAACCATTGAGGTTTCAGATCGTTATCAACTCGGCACCGTCAGAGCCGGCCCACCGTGAAGTCAGCGGCCTGGCCCGGCATCCCGTTGAGCACATACGCCGTGTGCGCGAAGTTGGGCACCCCGGCCGGAGTCCCGTCGCAGATGGTGTCGCCGGGCTCGCACAGTTCGATGGTCTTGTCCTTGTACTGCGGGCCGATCACCATCTGCGGTGCGCCGATGTCACGCATGAACTCGTCGGACGGTGTGCCCAGCAGCACCACCGAGGCCACATGGTCAGCGACCTCAGGTGCCATGGGTTGTGGGATGAACTGCTTGTACTCGGGCGGGATGCCGTCAGGAATGGTGGCCGCAGTGGTGTAGCCGGCCACTACGGCGCCCTGGGAGTAGCCGCCCAGCACCACCTTGGTGTTCGGGCAGTCCCGGGCCGTCGCCTTGACGTGGTCGGACGCATCCCGGATCCCGTCGACGACCGTCCTGGCGAACTCGATCCGGTCGCCGAAGTTTCCGCTGGCCTGATAGTTCACCGGATATACCTCGACGGAACGCTCCCCGGCGCGAGCCCGCAGCGCGTCCACGAAGGACTGCCCCGGGCCACCGACGCCGGGCGGCTCATAGGTACCGCGGGCGAACACCACCTCGACGTCGGGGCACGGCGGTTGTGCCGACGCGAGGGGCATTGGCGCGATGGGAGCGGCGCACGCGGCGGTCAGCGCCGCGCCCTGGAACAATTTGAAGACGTTCATTTCGACTCCACGCCTACCGGATCGTGACGAACGTTACGGTTCCCCATGCTGACACATTCCAAACCCGGATGCAGCCCGATTGGTTACGGACGGAACTATCCGAGCGGTACGTCCAGGTATGGCCGCGGATCAGCTGCGCCCGGCCCGTCGAAATGCCACCACTCCCCTGAGTACACGGTCAACCCGCCGGCACCCATCGCCTCCCGCAATCGGGTCCGATTGGCTTGTGCGGCAGGACTGATCCCGTCGGTCGCGTAGGCAAGACTGCGCGGAGTGAAGTCGTCGAACCCGGTACCCATGTCGACGAGCGAACCACCACCGGCGATCGTCACGTCCACCGATCGGCCGGCCTCGTGGCTGCGCGCGTAGGCGGACGGCCTGGCCACCCAGTTTGGATTGGACACCACCTCGAACATCTTGACCTGCACCTCGTGGGGCCGATAGCAGTCCCAGAACACCAGCTTGTCGGGCCGCAGGGCAGCCGCCGCGGCGGCCAGGCCGGGGGCCATCGACTGGTGTACCAGGCAGGGGGCGCCGGTCGGATACAGCTGCTGGCCGACGAAGTTGTCGGTGGTCGCATACCGCAAGTCGACCACCGCGTCGGGAACCACGGTGCGCACGTCGACCAGCCCGGCTTCGGCTGCCGGTCGGGCGGATGCCACAGCCGGATTCAGCACGACAGGCACCATGACCACGGCAACGAGGGCACGGCGCCGAGCAGACTGGCACCATGACGGCTTAATTACCTGTTCAAGCATTATTTCGTCCTAGTCGTCAATTTTGCTGGGCGGGCATCGATGCAGGGTTACTCTCATCCTGTTCTGCGGGGGAGAACCGGAATGAGCCTCGACGATAACCAGACATCGATCGATGAACTGCTCGACCGCGCCGTGCATGCCTGCAATCGCGGCGATCGTGCCGCGGCGAACTCTCTGGCCGCGCAGGTTCTGGCAGTGGACCATGGCAACACCGACGCCGAAGACCTCCTGCCAGATGAGCTTCAACCGCTATCTCACTTCCACGACGTCATCATCGCCCGTCTGCTGATCGCCGCCGGCCAGTTGCACACGGCACGCGAGCGACTCGACATGTCACTACAACATGCGAAGGAAACCGGGATGCACTTTCAGGATGCCGAGCTCATGCGACTACGCGCTCACACGTTTACCGAACACCAACCACGACGGACGGCCTTGGTGGAATCACTGGAAGTCGCCCGTACCCAGCATGCTCCGCTCTACGAACTGCGTTGTGCACTAGATTCTTTCGACCTGCTGGGCGACGGGGATCGAAGCCTGCTGGCCGGCGTCGCCGAACGGTTCCGCGGCGACGCTCGCTGGCCCGAATACGCACGAGCAGAACGGATCCTGTCGTGACATCGGTTGCCGTGCTCGGCGGCGGGATCGCGGGCCTGAGCGCTGCGCACGAACTCGGCGAACGCGGCTTCGACGTGACCGTGTTCGAGGCCAGCATGACATTCGGGGGCAAAGCCCGGTCGATGGACGTGCCCGACTCCGCGGTGGGCAACCGCAAGCCGCTCCCCGGCGAGCACGGGTTCCGGTTCTTCCCCGGCTTCTACCGGCACATCGTGGACACGATGTCACGGATCCCGGACGGGCAGCGCACGGCTGCCGATCATCTCGTGGCAGCCAAAGGACTGATGCTCGCGCAGGACAGCGGGCGCAACGAGATACTCACGCTCGCACGGCGGCCGGCCTCGCTCGAAGATCTCGGCGTCGCAGTCCAGTTCATCCGGCAGATCGGCGAGAACGTCAAGGTGCCCCCGCACGAACTGGCGGTGTTCCTCACCCGGATGCTGACCTTGTTGACTTCCTGTGACGAACGCCGCCTGGACCAGTGTGACAAGGTGAGCTGGTGGGTCTACATGGACGCCGAGCGGAAATCTCCTGCGTTCCAAAAGTTTCTGGCCGACGGGATGACCCGCGCACTCGTCGCCGCACAGGCCCGCGAGATGTCCGCCCGCACCGGGGGCCTCATCCTGTGGCAGCTCGTGTTCGACCTCATTCGGGTTGAGGGACGCCTGCCTCAGCTGCTGGATGGCCCGACGAGCGAAGTGTGGATCGACCCGTGGGCCGCGCACCTGCGCAACCTCGGGGTCACGATCCGCAGCGGGTGCAAAGTTACCGAAATCGACTGCGACGGGCGCCGCATCACCGGTGTCACGGTCATGACCACGAGCGGTCCGGAACGAATCGTGGCCGATCACTATGTGTCCGCTATGCCGAAGGAGAAGCTGCAATTGCTCCTCACCCCCGCTCTGACCGCGGCAGAGCCGCGGTTGGCGGCGCTGGAAGACCTCCATACCCGCTGGATGAACGGGGCGATGTTCTATCTGGACAAGGACGTGCCGTTGCCCCGCGGCCATGCCATCTTCGTCGACTCGGAGTGGGCGCTGACCGCGGTATCCCAGGCTCAGTTCTGGCGTGACATCAATCTGCAACAGCGCGGCGACGGCCAGGTTGAAGGCATCTTGTCGGTCGACATCTCGGACTGGGAGACGGTGGGCCGCAAGATCGAGAAGACCGCAAGGACCTGCTCGAAGGAGGAGATCCGCGACGAGGTGTGGGCCCAGCTCGTGGCTCACATCGACGACGGCTCGCTCGACGTGGCCAATGTGCTCGACTTCTTCCTCGACCCCGCAATCGTGCTGCCAGATCCTGCGATACCGGCGACAGAGGCACCTCCCACCGAGAACCTGGAACCGCTGCTCGTCAATACGAAGGGATCATGGGCCGACCGGCCGGACGCGGTTACCCGAATCCCCAACTTCTTCCTCGCCTCAGACTATGTCCGGACGTTCACCGACCTGGCAACGATGGAGGGCGCGAACGAAGCGGCCCGCCGCGCGGTCAACGGGATCCTCGACGCAACGGGTTCACCCGAACGTCGGTGCGATGTCTGGAAGCTGAACGAGCCTCGCGTGCTCGCCCCGTTCCGCAGTCTCGACAAGTTGTGGTGGCGCCTCGGCCGGGGCCCGGTGAAACCGCCGTTCCGAGTCGACCTGGACGGCGCGCTGGAACCGATCGGCCTCGTTGCGCGCGGCGTGCTCGCGCTGCTGCGCCGTTTCGGGCGGTGATCACCCGGCAGATCCTCACCTGGTTGCCTGTTCAAGCGGTTTTTCAGCTGTAACGTCAAATTTGTCGAAGCGGCAATTTTCGCAGAGTACGCTGAGCCCGTTCTGCGCAGGAGAACTGGGATGAGCGTCGATGAGAACCGCACTTCGATCGATGAGTTGCTGGATCGAGCAGTGCAGGCCTGCAACCGCGGCGACCGCGCCACCGCAGCCACTCTGGCCGAACAGGTGTTGGCCGTCGACAGCGGGAACGCCGACGCCGAGGACCTGCTGGCCGTCTCCGATCAATACGGTGAAATCAGACGCCTCACACTGATGTTCGTCGACCTCGTCGATTCCACCGCCCTGTCCACCCGGGTCGAACCCGAGACCTACCACGCCGTGGTCGGCCGCTACCGCCAGGAAGTGCTGCGCCTGGTCAATCACTATGAGGGCCATATCAGTTCAACCAAGGGTGACGGATTGCTGGCAGTGTTCGGCCATCCCAAGGCCCACGACAACGACGTGCGCCGCGCGGTGGCAGCGGGCCTTGACATCGTCCACGCCGTGGCCCGCCTCAGTGAACACGCCACCCGCCAATATGGCGTCACCATCGATGTCCGCGTCGGTGTCCACCGGGGAATCGTCTACCTCGACACGTCCCAGGACGACGTGTTCGGCTTCGCTGCCAACCTCGCTGCCCGCATCTCCTCACTGGCCGCCCCCGGCACTGTTGCGATCTCCGAGACTGTCGCCGCGCTCATCGAAGGCACCTTCGAGCTCACTGAATGTCCACCCGCACCCGTGAAAGGTGTCGACGGCCTGGTCAACCACCACCGAGTGGTGGCCGAGCGACCATTCACCACACCACGCGCCGCAATGCCGCTGATCGGCCGGGTGCGCGAACAATCCTGGCTGCAACATGCCTGGGAACTGACCCAAGCCGGAGAATCCACTTGCCCTGGCGTGGCGTTTCGCGGTGAACCCGGCATCGGCAAAACCCGCTTGGCCCGCACCGCAGCCGACATCGTCGAACGGTCCGGGGCGATCGTCGTCGAACTACGCGGATCCCCGCTGCACCACGATTCGGGCCTGCATCCCGTGCGTCGGCTCATCGAACGTCGATGCGGCATCACCCGGCTCACCGACGCCGCCCAGCGACTTCGGTTGCTCCACGACGAACTGCACTCCCTGGCAATGGATTCCGCCGCTGCGATACCACTTCTGGCACCTGTCCTCGGGATCGGGCCCGAACACGGATACCAGCCCTCGGTCACCGAAGGACGCACACTCTATGACTTGATCGGTGCCACCGTGCACCGCTATCTGCTGGCTTGTCTCAAAGGCCGGCCAGGTCTGATCATCGCAGAAGACATGCACTGGTTCGACCCGTCATCCATGGACCTGGTCGATTCCCTGCTCACCAAAGCGGACGGACGCCTGCTGATGGTACTGACCGGGCGCGAAGGCAAATGGCTGCAATCTCAATGGCCGGTAGAGCTTTTCGAACTCACCGCACTGACACCCGACGAATCCGATGCCCTCATCGATGCCCTCGATCCGGACCTCGACGATGCGCAACGTACCGCGGTCCGCGACCGCTGCGACGGCGTGCCGTTCTACATCGAACACGTCCTCAACGCGCTCGATGCCACCGCCGACAAACACCAAGTCCCCGAAGCGCTCTACGAACCCCTCTTCGCCCAGCTACACACGCGGCCGCACGTAGTTCCCGTGATAGAGGCGGCAGCAGTCATCGGGCGTAGCGGCGACCTGGCATTGCTGCGTGCTGTCACCGGAACCGGTACCGACACGGACTCGGTGGTAGCCGAACTCGTCGAGGCCCAGGTCTTCGAAGCCACCGAACCCGAACAGTGGCGCTTCCGCCACGAACTCTTCAGAGAAGTCGCCTCCGAGCTGGCACCACCGAGCCTGCAACGCGACCTACACGCCCGGGTCGCGCACGAACTCGTGGAAGCTGCCACCGACGTTCAACCCGACTGGCCGTTGGTCGCCAGCCATTACGCCAACGCGCACCAGTACGACAAAGCTGTCACCGCCAACCAGAGAGCTTGCACCGACGCCCGCCGCCGCGGCGCCCCCGTCGAGGCCTGCGCTCACCTCTCCACGGCACTGCGGCAACTCGACCGGTGCACACCGAACACCACCCGGGACCGGACGGAAGTCGCACTCCGACTCGAACGCGGATTCCTGATCGGCGCGACCCACGGCAGCATGAGCGGTGACGGCCCCGCCGACTTCGAGCGGTGCCTCGAGCTGTCCTCGTCGGGCCCCTACCTGGATGAGCTGTTTGCCACCCTCACCGCGATGCTGAGCTATTACGTCCCGCGGGCCGAATTGCGTAGAAGCCATGAGTTGTTGGACTCGCTGTCCGGGCTCATCACCCGGGACCAGCCGTGGCTCGATTCGGCGATCGCGTCATCATTGGGGTCCATCACCTGGCTCGAAGGAGACTTCGGGGCAGCCCGCGATCATCTGCTGAGAGCACTTGCGGATTCCGCCGCGGTGGACCCCCGGCAGCTGGACGCCACCTGGCTCGGGAACACCGATCCGATCTCGGGGGCCCATACGTATCTGGCACTCACGCACTTGATTTCCGGGGACCTGGCCGGCGCCAGGGCCGACTTGGCCGAATCGGTGCGACGGTGCGAGAGTCTGGGATTCCCTTTGAACGTGTTCAACCGGGCACATACGTACTTCAAACAGATCTGGGTGTGTCTCGAAGCCGGTCAGCTCGACGAGGCAGCGGTGCTGGCCGCTGAAATGCGCCGCTGCACCGAGGATTCCGGTTTGGATCTGTGGCGGTTCGTCAGCGCCACCGAGCATGCCACGGTGAAGGCAACGCTCGCCTTGCGGGACGGCGCCTACCCCGAGGCCCTCGCCGCCGCGGCAGACAACATCGCGATCCGCATCGACGCATCACGATCCATGCACCTCAATGTCTATCTCACCTTTCACGATTCGATAATCGCCCGGCTCCTCATCAGTGCCGGACAACCCGACCGGGCGCGGGTACGCCTCGATGCCGCACTACACCTGGCAGAAGAGTCGGGAATGCATTTTCACGATGCCGAACTGATGCGACTACGCGCACGCACGTTCACCGACCGATCGGGCGCACGCGACGGGCTGACCGAGGCCCTTGCCTGCGCTCGCCGCCAAGGCTCGGTGTTGTTCGAGCTCCGCTGCCTGCTGGAGTCGTTCGACTTGTTCGGCGACGGCGATCGAGATGCGCTCGCCGACGCCGTCGAACGCTTCGGCGCGCACCCGGAGTGGCCCGAACGGGTGCGGGCCGAACGAATCATGAGTCTGAGCCGCTGACCATCGACGAGAGAACTGCCGACCGCTTGTCGGGTCGGTCCGCTATCCCGGCGAGTGCCCGCAGATTGCCGGCAACGTCGTGGTTTTCGCTGCGCAACAGGGAGTGCACGACAAGCGAGATCGGCGTCAGCCGCTTCGGGGGGTTCAGATACCAGGCACCGAGGCCCGCGGTCCACGCGAGCTTGTTCACCCGCAGGTCGTACGCGGTAGCCGGTTGCGTGGCCATACCGATGGCGAACATCCACGCCCCTTTTCGGAAGTCGATGAGTGCTCGTTTGATCACCCAGGCTTCCCTGGGGATGGCACGCCGGATCCATCGAACGCCCGGTGAGCGTTGTTGCACGATGTGCAACATGCGTGGAGTCTGCAGGGAAACCAGATCGTTGACGAGCTTGAAATCGTGTTCGATCGTGCTGAGCTCGTTGGCGGAGAGTTCGACCAAAGCGACGCCGAGGTCATAGCAGATATGCGCATTGAGGCTGGCGATCATGTGTTGCAGCAACGTCGCCGAGGCATTGCGTGCCCCGTTGAAAGCGACCTCCCACGGCAGTGTCAGCTTCGACGCGTCGTACCCCGCGGGATGGAAGTACGCGTTCAACGCTGCGAAATATCGATTGGCGAAGACCACATCGAACTGTGCAACCCACTCGGGGTGTTCGAACTTGCCCTCCGCGATCGCCTCTTCAACCGCGACCGTGCCTCGCTTGTACAACACGGCGAAGTAGCCGATCGGGCTCGCGGCCTGGATCCCCCAATCGATGATCGAGTCCAGGTTCTGCACGACACCTTCGATCGTCGTGGCATCGTCCAGGGGATCGAGCACGGGTGTGACTGACGTTGACATCGTGGGTTCCCGCTTTCCGCTTGAGACTTCCAGCCTCCGGCAAGCGGGCGAAGGTGTCGTGAGTAGGCACCTACCCTAGTTTTCGAGCGGAAATGCGCCTCTCTTCTTCAGGCATATTGCTTTCCGATGTACGATAACCGCACTCTTGATTCGGACGTCGGAGCCCCCGGCGGCCATTTACTTACGCGCAGAAGTATCCGACGGATTGGAGCGATCCTATGGCGTCAGCCGTACCGGAGACCGTCGCAACCCGCTATGCCGGCAGACGGGTCGAGCGCGTCGAAGACACCCGCCTGCTCACCGGACGCGGCACCTACGTCGACGACATCACCCGGCCCGGCATGCTGCACGCCTGCTTCGTCCGCAGCCCGTACGCACACGCCAAGTTCACGAGCATCGACGCCGCCGCGGCCCTGGCCCTGCCCGGGGTGCACGCAGTGCTGACCGCAGCGGACCTGAACCCCGAGGTCAAAGAGGCCTGGCACGCCGTCGCAGGCAAGGACGTCCCCGATACGCCACGGCCGCCCCTGGCCGAGGGCGAGGTGAAGTTCGTCGGCGATCCGGTGGCCCTCGTCATCGCCGAGAGCCGCTACCTCGCCGAGGATGCCGTCGACCTGGTCGACGTCGACTACGAGCCACTGCCCGCCATCGCCGACTTCCGGCAGGCACTGACCTCCCAGGTGTCCGTCCACGAAGCCTTCCCGGACAACAACGCCGGGGGTATGGCCGGCATGCCGCCGGACGAAGAGGTCTTCGGCTCGGCCGCGCACGTGGTGAAAGAGCACATCTACCAGCAGATGCACGTGCCGGTGCCGATCGAGACGCGCGGCATGGTCACCGAGTGGTCGGCAACCTCCGGCGAGCTGACCATCTGGGCCTCCACCCAGACCCCGCACGAACTGCGCGCGTTTGCGGCCCGGCTGCTCGGCATCCCGGCCCAGCACGTGCGGGTCATCATGCGCGACACCGGCGGAGGATTCGGCCAGAAGGTCGTCCCGATGCGGGAGGACATGTGCATCATGCTGGCGGCACGGCGGGTTGCTTCCGCGACGTCGAACGCGCGATCAGGCACAGCGTTGAAGTGGATCGAGGACCGCCGCGAGAACCTGATGTCTGCCGGGCAGTCCCGCCACGTCGACGGGGACGTGCGGATGGCTTTCGACGACGACGGCAGCATCCTGGCCGCCGACATCGACTTCATCCAGGACGTCGGCTCGTACCCGACCCCGTACCCGGTGCTGACCACCGCCGCCATCGGCATGTTCTTCCCCGGCCCGTACCGGGTGCCCAAGGCCAGCTTCAACTACAAGACGGTGTTCTCCAACACCGCTGGCCTGCATGCCTACCGCGGGCCGTGGCAGTACGAAACCCTCACCCGCGAAATACTTCTCGACATCGCCGCGCGCAAGATGGACATGGATCCCGTCGAGCTGCGACGCAAGAATCTGCTCCGCCGCGACGAGATGCCGTATTTCAATCCCAACGGCATGCCCTATGACCACGTCGCCCCGATCGAGACGTTCGAGCAGGCCGTCAAGATCCTCGACCACGAGGGCTTCCGCAAGGAGCAGGCCGAGGCGCTGACCCAGGGCCGCTATCTCGGCCTCGGCTTCTCGGCCTACATCGAGCCCACCGGTGCAGCCACCGGCCACCTGGCCAGCGAGGGCTGCACCATCCGGATGGAACCGACCGGCAAGATCAACGTGTACGTCAACGGCGGGTCGACCGGAAACAGCTTGGAAACCACCGTCATCCAGCTCACCGCCGACGCCCTGGGCGCCGATATCGACGATGTCGCCACCATCCAGGGTGACACCGCGGTGACGCCGTACGGTGCGGGCACCCAGGGCAGCCGCAGCGCCCCCATGACCGCGGGCGCGGTCAACGAGGCCGGCACCATCCTCCGCAAACAGCTGGTCGCGATGGCCGCTGCCCGCCTCGAGGTCGAGGAATCCGAGATCGAGCTCGGCGGGTCGAAGGCGGTGGCGCGCAACGATCCCGAGAAGAGCGTCAGCTTCGCCGACCTGGCTTTCCGTGCCCACTACGAGCCGCAGATGCTGCCGCCGGGTATGTCGGCGAACCTGGAGGCCACCGCCCGCTACACCGCACCGCCGACCGCGCCGATCCACTGGGCCAACGCCACCCACGCCTGTACGTGCGAGGTCGATGTGGTCACCGGGCACGTCACCCTCACGCGCTACATCGTCAGCGAGGATGTCGGACCGATGATCAACCCCAACGTGGTCGAAGGCCAGATCGCCGGCGGCACCGTCCAGGGCATCGGCGGCGCGCTGCTGGAGAAGTTGTCCTACGACGACGCCGGAAACCCGCTGTCCTCAACGTTTGTCGACTATCTGCTGCCCACTGCCACCGAGGTGCCGACGATCGAGTACGGCCACGTCGAGATCCCCGGTCCCGGTGTCGGCGGATACAAGGGCGCGGGTGAGGGCGGTGCCATCGGCTCGACGCCCGCGGTGATCAACGCCGTGAACGACGCGCTGGCCCCGCTCGGCGTCACCCTGACCACTCTGCCCGCCACCCCGGCAGCCATCGTCGAAGCCATCGAACGCTCGCAGAAACCATCAGAAAGGGACCACTGATCGTGGAACTCAACAACGAATTCCGGGTCGCGGTACCGGCTGCGAAAACCTGGGAGGTACTCACCGACGTCGAACGCGTCGCACCGTGTCTGCCCGGGGCCACCCTGCTCAGCGTCGACGGCGACGATTTCACCGGTGCGGTCAAGGTGAAGGTCGGTCCGATCACAGTGGCCTACAAGGGCGATGCGACGTTCCAGGAGAAGGACGCGGCAGCGCAGCGGGTGGTCCTCAAGGCCAACGGCAAAGAGACCCGCGGCAACGGCACCGCCTCGGCCATCGTGACGGCCCAACTGAAAGAAGACTCCGCAGAATCTACGACGGTGGTGGTGACCACCGATCTGGCCATCTCCGGCAAGGCTGCCCAGTTCGGCCGCGGTGTACTCGCCGATGTGGCAGGCAGCCTGATCGACCAGTTCGCCAAGAGTCTGGAAGCCGAGTTGATCGGCGGGACGGCGCCGGCAGCTGAAACCGGCTCCGCCACAGGGACACCCGAGCAGTCGCCACAGGAAGCCGCCCCGATCAACGCGCTGGCCCTGGCCAAGGTGATGGCGGTGCCGATGGCCAAGCGCTTCGCCCCGGCCATCGGCGCGGTCGCAGCCGCAGGCGTGCTCGGCTTCCTCGCCGGCCGGGCCGGACGCAACAAGCGTAAGAACAGCGCGCTGAGCGTCGAGGACCTGCAGGCCGCGCTGCTGCGGTTGCTGTCATGAAGCCCGCCCCCTTCGCCTATCACCGGCCCGCCACGGTCACCGAGGCGGTGGCCATGCTCGGCGAGTACGGCGAGGACGCCAAGATCCTGGCCGGCGGTCAGAGCCTGGTGCCGATGCTGGCCATGCGCCTGACGCACTTCGACAACCTGATCGACATCTCGCGGCTGTCTGAGCTGAATGACATCGCCCTGCAGGGCAACGAGATTCGGATCGGTGCGGCCACCCCGCACGCCATGGTGGGGCTGGACGACGAGATCGCCGACTCGGTTCCACTGCTGACCCTGGCCACGCCGCACATCGGCCACTTCCAGATCCGTAGCCGCGGCACCCTCGGCGGCGCGATCGCGCACGCCGATCCGGCAGCCGAGTACGCGGCCGTCGCACTGGCGCTCGACGCGACGATCGAGGCGACCTCGTCCCGGGGCACCCGGGCCATCCCGGCCGCCGAGTTCTTCACCGGCCTGTGGGAGACCGCGCTGGCCCCCGACGAGATCCTGACCGCCGTACGCTTCCCGGTCGCCTCTGGTCGGAGCGGCTTCGGGATCGCCGAATTCGCCCGGCGCCACGGAGATTTCGCGATCGCCGGGGCCGTGGTCGGATTCGACCTCGATGAGGACGACCGGATCACCCGGTGCGGTATCGGCCTGCTCGGCCTCGGTTCCACCCCGCTGCGGGCCGCCCCGGCCGAGTCGGCGGTGATCGGCACCCCGATCGGCGGCATCACCGCCGACGAGATCGGCCGGCTGGCGATGTCCGAGCTCGCCGACATTCCCGCCGATCTGCAGGGCTCGGCCTCGTACCGGGCCCGGGTCGGGGCCGCCATGGTTTCCCGAGCCTGGACCCAGGCAACCACGCACGCCGAGGAGGCCCTCAATGCATGAACTGCCGGTTGCGGTTTCGGTCAACGGACGGGACTACCAGGACGTGGTCGAGCCGCGCGTCACACTGGCAGATTTCCTCCGGGACAACTGCGGCCTGACCGGTACGCACCTCGGCTGCGAGCACGGCGCGTGCGGGGCCTGCACGGTCATGCTGGACGGGCAGGCAGTCCGGTCATGTCTGGTGTTCGCGGTTCAGGTGGACGGTCAGGAAGTGACGACGGTCGAGGGCATCGCGGGCCCGGACGGCGAGCTGTCCCCGGTGCAGGCCGCGCTCAAGGAGTGCCACGGCCTGCAGTGCGGCTTCTGCACACCGGGATTCGTCACCTCGATCACCGCGATGCTGCGCGAGAACCCGAATCCCACCGATGAGGAGATCCGCGAGGGGCTGTCGGGCAACTTCTGCCGGTGCACCGGCTACCAGGGCATCGTCAACGCCGTGCACCGGGTCTGCGAACACGCGGATGCTTCGGAGCACGTCGATGAGCTCAAGCCTCTAGGTCAGCAATAACTTTCGCGATGCGCCGGGTCCGCGTCTCCGCTGCCTTGGCCCCTTCCACCAACGTGACATGCGCCTTCTGCCTGCTGTAGGACAGGCGCTCCCACTGCGCGGCAGCGCCCGCTGACCCGTCGATTGCGGCCCGCAGATCGTCGGGCAGTGTCACGGTGCGCGGCTCGGTGTCGACGGTCAGCTCGACGTTGATGGCATCGCCACCGCCGATACCCGACTCTCTGCGGCGCTCGGCGCTGAACGGGATCAGGTATTTGCCGCCCATGGGCGCGATCGTCGACCGGTACCGGTAGCCGTTCACATCGATCACCACGGCCGGGCGCTTACCCGCCGCCAGGGCCGCCACCACATCTGCGGGAACTTCGATGCCGGTGTTGTTGCCTTCCTGGAACATCACTGTCGAGAACTTCATCGCACCTCCCGTCGCCAACGTAGCCGGTAAGAGTGGAGGTATGAAGATCGGATTCGTCGGCCTGGGCAACATGGGCGCGGCCATGGCCGCCAACCTGCTCACGGCCGGACACGAGGTCACCGCGTACAACCGCTCCCCCGACAAGGTGGCCGCGCTGGTCGCCCAGGGTGCCCGCCCGGCCGCCTCGGTTGCCGACGCCTGTCGGGGCGACGTCGTCGTGACCATGCTGGCCAACGATGACGCGGTCCACGCCGTCACATTCGGGGATCACGGCATCGTCGCCTCGCTGCCGCAGGGCGCCGTCCACGTCTCGTCGTCGACCGTCAGTGTTGCCATGGCCGACCGGCTCACCGCGGCTCATGCCGACGCCGGGCAGGGTTTCGTCGCCGCCCCGGTGTTCGGTAGGCCGGAGGCCGCCGCGGCAGCCAAGCTGTTCGTCGTGGCGGCCGGAGCCCCGGCCGCCGTCGAGGCGGCGACCCCGGTGTTCGAGGCGATCGGGCAACGCACCTTCGTCCTCGGCGAGGAACCCCGCGCCGCGAATCTGGTGAAGATCAGCGGGAACTTCCTGATCGCCTCGGTGATCGAATCTCTCGGCGAGGCAATGGCTCTCGTGGGCAAGGCCGGGGTGGACAAGCAGCAGTACCTGGAACTGCTGACCTCCACGCTGTTCGACGCCCCGGTGTACCGGACCTACGGCGGGCTATTGGCCCGCGAGGAGTTCAGCCCGGCGGGTTTCGCCGCCACGCTCGGCCTCAAGGACGTCAAGCTGGCACTGAGCGCGGGTGAGGAGTTACAGGTGCCGCTGCCCGTCGGGAGCTTGCTGCGGGACCGTTTTCTCACGCTGCTGGCCACGGGCGGCGGCGATCTGGATTGGTCGGCGGCGGGTGCGCTCAGCGCGTGGGAGGCCGGAGGGGAGCATCCGGCCTAGCACACGTCTACTCGCTCGGGACGACTCCACGGAGGCCGTCGGCGCCGTACAGCGGCTCCAGCATTGCGGAGATGTCGGGGCCGCGGCGCAGGCTGTGCCCGCCGTCGACGCCGACGGACTGGCCGGTGATCCAGCCCGCGGCGTCGCTCAGCAGGAACACGGCCAGGTTGGCGATGTCCTCGACCTCGCCGAACCGCGGCATCGGGGTGCAGGCTTCGTAGTCGTCGCGGGCCGCTGGGAGCTCGAAGACCGGTCCGACCATTTCGGTGCGGGTCAAACCGGGCCGAATGCTGTTGAACCGCACCGAGGACGGCCCCAGCTCGTCGGCGGCGAGCTTCAGCAGATGATCGAACGCCGCCTTGCTCACGCCGTACGCACCGAACCAGCGGTGGGTATTGGTAGAGGCGATCGACGAGATGCCGACGAACGAGCCACCGCCACCCCGGACCATCTCGCGGCCCGCGTGCTTGATCAGGTACATCGTTCCGTTGACGTTGAGATCAACGGTCTGGCGCCACAATTCGGAGTCGATCTGGGTGATCGGACCGATGGTCAGCGACCCGCCGGCGCTGTGCACCACGCCGTGCAGTTGGCCGTTCCAGGCGGTTGCCACGTCGACCGCACGGCGGACCTCGTCCTCGTTGGTGACGTCAGCAGGCTCGTAACGCACCGATCCGGGCCCCTGAGCACTCAGCTCGTCGGCGGCGGCACTCAGCTTGTCGGCATTGCGCCCGATCAGCAGGGCGTTACCGCCGGCGGCGACGATGGCAGCTGCGGCCCCCTTGCCGATGCCGCTACCGCCACCGGTGACCAGAAAAGTTCGATCCTCTAACGAAATCTGCATGGTCATGGTGTATCACGCCGGGCCGGCTTGGGAGCCCCGAGCGTCCGCCAGTCGGGAACATCCGGTGGCATGCCCACCGGCCAGCGGTTCTCGTTGGCCGACGCCCAGTGCGCGTGCCCGAGTTCGTGAATGTGGAAGGCGTGGCGTAGCGCTTCGGTGAAGCCCATCGCGTCGCTGGCCGCATTGACGGAATCCTTGACCAGCAAGGCCGCCATCGTCGGCCGCTCGGCGATGCGCCGGGCGAATTCCAGTGTCTTGTCTTCGAGTTCGTCGCGCGCGAAGACCTTGGACACCATGCCCAACCGGTAGGCCTCGTCGGCGTCGATCGAATCGCCGGTCAGCAGCAGTTCTTTGGCCTTACGCGGGCCGAATTCCCATGGGTGGGCGTAGTACTCGACGCCCGGCATCCCCATCCGAACCCCGACGACGTCGCTGAACTTGGCGTCGTCGGCGGCCACGATCAGGTCGCACGCCCAGATCAGCATCAGGGCCGCAGAGATAGCGTTGCCCTGCACCTGGGCGATGGTGATCTTGCGCAGATCACGCCAGCGCCGGGTGTTCTCGAAGTAGAAGTGCCACTCCTGCAGGTAGGTTCGTTCGGTGACCCCCGCGGCGGTGGCACCGTGGGAGCGGAACGTCGGATGCTGGGTCGGACCGGGGGAACGCTCGGCCAGCGCCTCTTCAGAACCGAGGTCGTGCCCCGCCGAGAAGTTCTTGCCGCGCGCGGCCAGGATCACCACGCGGACCGCGTCATCGGCCTCGGCTCGGCCGAACGCCTCGTCGAGTTGCACCAGCAGCGTCCGGGACTGGGCGTTCTGCGCGTCCGGACGGTTCAGCCAGATCCGGGCGATGCGTCCGTCGTCGAGCGTCTCGTATTCGACCTGGCGGGCTGTGTCGTCGGGACTGACCATTTCGGACCACCTCTTAGGCAGGGTAAGTAAGTTACAGACTGCACATTACGTGTATCACGTAACCGGGCCCACACCGGGATCACAGCTATCACGCAGACGGTTCACAGCATGGGCTGAACGCAGGTCGGGACCGCACGAAACCACGACTCGTCCTACCTAGTAGGGCGTAGAATTTCGGCATGCGACGACACGTCCCCACAACCGTCGTCAGACCACCGCGGCCGGGTACTCAGCAAATCTTTCAAGGCCCTCAAGAGAAAGCACGACCATGGCCATCTCCCCACTTTTCGTCCGCCGCTTCGCCGTCGCGGCAGGCATCGCCGCGACCGTCGCCGCAGCCCCCGTCCTGACGGTGCTGTCGACGCCCTCTCAGACACTGGCCGCATGCCCCAACGGAGAGACCGAGGACACCTTCACCAATGTCTGCGTCCCCGACATCGTGCCGAACTCCCCCGGCAGTTTCAGCAGCGTCGCGGGCAATCCGAATCTGCCGGCAGTGAACGTGCCGGATGGTGGCGGCTCCATCCCGTGCACCGGCGCGAACTCCGGCGAGTGCATCGGGTTGGCCGAGGAACAGCAGTCCCAGGGCCCCGAACCCGTCCCACAGTCGACGGTCGGCAGCAGCCCGACGGTGCACGGTTCGATCGGCTGACACAGCCCCACCGCAGAGACCGCACAGTGAACCCTCAGCAGTCCTAGACTGCTGAGGTGAAATCACGTGGTGCGGCCGCCGCGCTGTCCATTGCCGGCACCGGTTGTGCACTGTCCCTGTGGCTCGGGGCGCCGGTCGCCCACGCGACATGCACGTCCGGTGAGGAAGAGGACGTCTACACGACGACCTGTACGCCATTTCTGGTGCCGAATTCGCCGTCGCCGTTCAGTGGAATCCCGGGCAATCCCGATTTGCCGGCGGTGAACCTCCCCGGCGGAGGCGGAGCGATCCCTTGTACCGGCCACAACGCCGGTGAGTGCATCGGACTGGCCGAGGAGGACGAGGCCGAAGGGCCGCAACCCATCCCGCGCTCAACAATCAGCGCCAGTCCGTAGCAGTTTGGGGCGGTTTCCCAGCCAACTGGTAGATCTGATGCAGATCTCTCACAGTCTCCATACAATCCCACCAACACAACAATCGAATACCTAGAGGAAGCAATGACGATGGCGACGTTCCCGATCTCGATTCGACGACTGATCTTTGCCGGTGGGTTTGCGGTCGCCGCAGCCACCGCCCCGGCGATCGCAGCCTTCGCCGTACCTATGTCATCCGGTCCGGCAGTCGCCTGCCCGTCGGGCGAAGAAGAAGATCTCTACACCGGCAACTGCGTTCCGCACACCGTGCCGAACTCCCCCGGGCCGTTCAGCAGCACTGCGGCCAACCCCGACCTGCCTTCGGTGAACGTGCCCGGCGGTGGCGGCTCCATCCCCTGCACCGGCGCCAACTCGGGCGAGTGCATCGGCCTGGCCGAGGAAGCACAGTCCCAGGGTCCACAGCCGGTCCCGGAGTCCACCGTCGGCAGCAGCCCGACGGTGCACGGTTCCATCGGCTGATGGCGTGGGGCGACCTGGGTTCTCCCGGTCGCATACAGTTGTGTCATGCCTGCGAAATCTGAAACCGCCGAGATCGACGACGTCGAGCCGCTCGCCGACAGCACCGCCAGCCAGGCCCGCCGCGTCGTCGCGACCTATGCCACCGACGCCGACGAGTGCCGGATGTTCCTGTCCATGCTCGGCATTGGGCCCTCGAAAACCGAGGCGTAAGTGAGTCCGGAAGGCGGCCGAAAGGCCGCCTCCGGTAGCTCCGACTTTGTCGTAGTGGCCAACCGGCTGCCCATCGACATGGAGCGGTTGCCGGACGGCAGCACGACATGGAAGCGCAGCCCCGGCGGTCTGGTGACCGCGCTCGAGCCGCTGCTGCGCAAGCGTCGCGGCGCGTGGATCGGCTGGGCCGGCATCCCCGACGCCGGCGAGGAGCCCATCGTCGAGGAGGACCTGCAGCTCTTTCCCGTGGAACTGTCCGCGCAGGACGTGGCTGATTACTACGAGGGATTCTCGAACGCCACCCTGTGGCCGCTGTACCACGACCTCATCGTCAAACCCGTGTACCACCGCAAGTGGTGGGACGCCTACGTCGACGTGAACCGGCGTTTCGCCGAGGCCACCGCCCGGGCCGCGGCACCCAATGCCACGGTCTGGATCCAGGACTACCAACTGCAGCTCGTGCCCAAGATGCTGCGCATGCTGCGCCCCGATCTCACCATCGGCTTCTTCCTGCACATCCCGTTCCCTCCGGTCGAGCTGTTCATGCAGATGCCGTGGCGTAGCGAGATCGTCGAAGGACTGCTCGGCGCCGATCTGGTCGGATTCCACCTGGCCGGCGGCGCACAGAACTTCCTGGTCCTGGCCCGGCGCCTGATCGGGGCCAACACCTCACGGGCCTCGATCGGCGTGCGTTCACGCTTCGGCGAGATCTCCTACGGCTTCCGTACCGTCAGGGTCGGAGCCTTCCCCATCTCGATCGACTCGGCCGATCTGGACGCCAAGGCGCGCAACCGGACGATCCGGCAACGTGCCAGGCAGATCCGCGCCGAGCTCGGCAACCCACGCAAGATCCTGCTCGGTGTCGACCGGCTCGATTACACCAAGGGCATCGACGTACGGCTGCACGCATTCTCCGAGCTGCTCGAAGAGCAGCGGGTCAAACGCGACGACACCGTCCTGGTCCAGTTGGCCACCCCCAGCCGCGAGCGCGTCGAGAGTTACAAGGCGATGCGCGAGGACATCGAACGTCAGGTCGGGCACATCAACGGCGAGTTCGGCGAGGTCGGTCATCCTGTTGTGCACTACGTGCACCGGCCGGTGCCGCGCGACGAGCTCATCGCGTTCTTCGTCGCCGCCGACGTCATGCTGGTCACCCCGCTGCGCGATGGTATGAACCTGGTGGCCAAGGAGTACGTGGCCTGCCGAAGCGACCTCGGCGGGGCGTTGGTGCTGTCCGAGTTCACCGGAGCTGCCGCCGAGCTGCGTCAGGCCTATCTGATCAATCCGCACCATCTCGAGGGCGTCAAAGACGCCATCGAAGCGGCACTGGAGCAGAGCTCCGAAGAGGGCAAGCGGCGGATGCGGGCCCTGCGCAGGCAGGTGCTGGCCCATGACGTGGACCGCTGGGCCCGTGCGTTCCTGGACGCGCTGGGAAGCGCGAATTCAGCCTGAGCACTCGCCCAAAGCAGGTCGGACTGAGCTCCGACCCGAACTAGATCGGGTTGATCGCGTTGATCAGCCAGTCCTTGCCAACCTTGCGGTAGTCGACCTTCAACCGGCTGCCGTCGTAAAGGGGCTGGCGGGACTGGTCGGTCACCGTGCGGTTCATGTACACCAGCACCGATCCCGATTCACGTTCCGCGGTCATCACACCGACCCCGACGACGCTGATCTGGACGACCAGCTGACGCTTGCGTGCCTCGGGGATCACCTTGGCGGTCGCGTCCTGCTGGAACTTCTGCCGGAAGTCCGGGGCGAGCAGCGGATAGGTTTCCGTCAGGCTGCGCTCGACAGTCTGATAGTCGTAGCCGAACACCCTCGGGATCTGGTCGGCCGCCACCGCGGGCAACTCGGCTCTGGTGGCCTCCTGGCCGCGCTGCAGCACGCGGTTCCAGTAGAGCGAACCACCGATACCTGCGAAGGCGACGAAGGCCACCGACAGCAGGCCGATCAACAGGCCAGTGAGTTTAGAGCGCATCAATTTCCACCGTCGGGGTACTTCAGGTCGTATCCGGTCATGTGGCCGTTGTCGTCCTCGTGCACGATCACCCGCAACCGGTACGGCCGGGTCGGAGAGTTGACGCCGTCCATGTCGGCGACGGTGACCCGCACCGCCACCAGGACCGAGGCGTTGCCGGCGATCTCGTCCACCTTCTCCAGCGCCGCACCGTTCACCACGGCCTCTGAGCTGGCCTGGGTATCACGGAACAGAGCCTTGAGATTGTCGGCGTTGTTGCCCTGACTCATCATGTCGCGCAGCGGGCCGCTCGTGCCGTCGATGAAGCGGCTGACGCTCTCGTCGATGGTGTTCTGGGTGTAGGTGAACATGTTGATCACGGTCTGCTTGCCGGTGTCGACGAAGCGCTCGTTGCGAGCCTGTACGTCGTCGACGGCCCGTTGCTGACCGAACATCACGTATCCGAGCACACCCAGCGCAACGGTCCCCAGACCGAGCGCCACCGCAGCTACCAGCGCCACCAGCCTGCCGTGGGCACGGCGGCGGGGCGGCGCCTTCAGCGGTGTCGGTTTGGTCGCTCTGGGCGCCGTCGCCGTCGATGTACCGACCGCCACCGTGGTGGCGGTCAGCTCGCCGGCGGCTGCCCCGGTCGGACCAGCCGCCCTGGACGCACGCCTACGCACCGGCCTCTCGTTCGAGGCCGTTTCTTCCGTCATCAAGCCTGCCTTGGATCCAACATCAGATCTACCCAGGTCTCCGCGGGGTGCAGATTGTCGGCGCCGGCGGCATACACACCGGTGCCTCCGTCCGCGTCAGCGAAGACCCCACTGTGCTGATCGTAGGTGCCCGTCACGGGTGCGCTGGCCAGAGGTGGTGCCTCGGCCGGCAACGGCGCATCCGGGACCGGTCCCGGAGCGGGTGCCGGAGCCTCCGGTGCCGGCGCCGGTTCGGGTGCGCCCGGAGGCGTCCGGCCGTACGGCGGCACGATCTGGTCCGGCGGCGCGAAGTACGGCCACGGCGGGGGCTGCGGGCCCGGCTTGTTCGGCGGCACCGGCAGCGGGAACGGCGCGTGCGGCGCCGGGCCCGGCCCCGGCTCCACGCCCGGCGGCAGTTGCACCACCGGCGGGCCCGGATCCGGATCGACCTGAGGCGGGATCATCGGGAACTTGTTGGGCGGCAGGATGTTGCGGCCGTCCTCGATCGGGGTGCCGTACGGGACCGGCGGACCGCGCCACGGGTTGGAGCCCACCGGGATGTAGCCCTTGGGATCGCGGCACAGCTGGATGGTCGGGGCCCGCTTGCCGGGGAACTCCTGGCACGGGTAGTTGCGCGCACCACGCACGACCGCCGGGTCGTTCTGCGCGGTCTTGCAATACAGATCCGTCGGCAGATTCCGCAGGGTCAGGTCGGCCGGGGACCGGGTTTGGGTCGGCGGCAGGAAGCCCGTCAGGCACGGTGGCGCGTCACCCAGGTCGACCTTGAAGTCGAGCTTGCCGCCCTCGTCGGCCGGCACACCACCGGCCACGGTGTTCAGCGCGGCCATCAGGGCCGGGAAGATCACCAGGGCCTGCTCGAGCGACTTGCTGTAGATCACGCCGATGCGGCCGAAGTTGGCCAGGTTGGCCGCCAGCACGGGGAACGTCGGCCGGATCCCGCTGAACGCGGTGTTGGCTGCTTCGGTGGTGCCCGGAACCGTCTTGAGCGTCGTCCGCAGCTGCGGGTCGGCCTTGTTCACCTCACCGGTGAACCGGGCCAGCCCGTCGGCCAGGGAGCGGATGTTGTCACCGCTGCGCATCTGCGCTTCCAGGAAGGGCCCGGCTTGGTCGATCAGCTGGGTGGTCTCACCCGAGGTGGCATTGGCCTCGTCGATCAGCAGGCGCGAGGACTCGATCAGCCGCGCGAGTTCGGGTCCGGATCCGTTGAAGGCCTTGAAGCTCTCGCGCAGCAGATCCTGCAGGCGGCTGTTGCCGATGCTGTTCACCAGGGCGTCGGCCTCGTGCAGCAGGCCCGCGATGTCCTGGCCGACCCGGGTGTTCTGCTGATCGATGGTCCCGCCGTTGCGCAGCTTGTCGGTCGACGGCGATTCCGGCGGGATCAGGTCGATGTACTGCTCGCCCACGGCCGAGACGCTTTTCACCGTCGCGGTGACGTTCTGCGGGATCGCCGTGCCACTGTTGAGCTGCATCCTGGCGACCACACCGTCGGGAGCCAGGCCGACCGAATCGACCCGGCCGACCGTCACCCCGCGGTAGGTGACGTTGGCGTTCTCGTAGATCCCGCCGCCGGCGAGGAATTTGGCGTTGACGTGGTAGGTGCCGATCCCCACCGCTGCAGGCAGATGCAGGTAGAACAGCGAAATAGCACCGACGGTCAGGACGGTGACGATCCCGAAGATCATCAACTGCATACGGGTCAGCCGGTCGATCATTACGGCTTCTCCTCGTGCTGGGTGGCGGTTCCGGCGGGGATCTTGAACGGGTCGGCGGCCTGTCCGGACAGGTTCGCCATCGAGCCCGTCAGCCAGTCCGGTGGGTTGATCACTTCGCTGAGGTGCTTCATGTTCGGATCGAATCCGCCCGTGGTGAAGATCGACTCACCGAACCGGCGCAGCGTGAGATCGAAGGTGACGAACACGTTCAGGTAGTCACCGCGGACCGCGTTGCGCAGGTACTTGTAGTGGAACGGGAAGGTCGGCAGGAACTCCAGGTCCTTGATGAAATCGTCGGCGTTGTCGTTGAGCGCCTTGATCGCCGGGTAGAGATCCTTCATGTCGGCCGCGAAATCGTCCTTGGTCTCCGACAGGATGCGTGAACCCACCTCGGCGAAGCCGCGTAGCGCGGTGAACGCCTCGATGATGCTGGAGCGGTTCTCGTTGAGCACCTTGAGCGCCCCGGGCAATGTGTCGAGGGTGCGGCCCAGATTGTCCTTGCTGCGAGCCAGGATCGAGGCGAACCGGTTCAGCCCGTCGGCCGCGGCGATGATGTCGTTGGTCTGCTGGTCCAGCGACGAGGTCAGCTCGGCCAGCCGTGGGATCAGCTCGGCAAAGCTGCCGGCCCGTCCGGCCACCGCGGCATATGCCTCGTCGGTGATGTCCTGCAGCGCACCGAGATTGCCCTTGTTCACCACCATGCCCAGCGAGGACAGCACTTCCTCGGTCGTCGGGTAGCGGCTGACCTTCGACAGCGAGAGGCTGGACCCCTCGCGCAACTGCCCCTGTGGAGGCTCGTCGACCGGCTCTGAGAGTTGTACGTGCTGAGAACCCAGAAGAGACGTCTGCGCAACGCGCGCAACGGCATTCGCCGGGAGCTTGACGTCACCGTCCAGCGACAGCTGGACCGCCGCATAGAAGGTTCCGTCCGGGCGCTGCATGGCGTCCAGGCCGGACACGCTGCCCACCGTGACGTCGTCGACCATCACCGGTGAGTTCTGCGGCAGGGTCGCCACATCGGGCAACTCCACGGTCACCGTGTAGGACCCCTTGCCGTGGCCGGCGGTGCCGGGCATGTTGAGCGAGTTGAGCCCACCGAACTGGCAGCCGGCCAGCAGCATCGCCCCACTGCCGATCGCCAGCGTGCGTCCGCCGAACCGGGATGCCTTACCCCTCAATGCTTTACCCCTCGTCATCCGCCGGCACCAGCCTCAGCAGGAGCAGGCGCGGGCGCGGCCTCGGGCCCTGGTGCCGGCGCGGCAGGCGCGGCCGCAGGTCCGGGCGCAGGACCGACTCCTGTTCCGGGTGCGGGTGCGGGTGCGTCTGGCGGCAGGATCAACGAACTCAGCGTCGCGTCATGCGGGATCTGCGGCGGCGTCACGCCCGGGTTGTTCTGCCACTGCAGGTACGGCACCGGCGTCTCCGACTTCGCCTCGGTCTGCGGGGTGTCGTAGATGATCTGCCCCTTGTAGGCCGTGATGCTGTTGACCGGGTGGAACAGCACCGGCGGGTAGTTCATCGTGATACGCCGCAACACGGGACCCATCCGCTGCCGGCAGATCTCCGCGCGCTTGTAGTTGTCCGGGTTGGCACCGATGTCGAACGTGCCACCGCAGATGAACTGTGTCGGGTTGGCGAAGTTGGGCAATGACAGCAGACCACCGACGGTGCCCTGGGCCGGGTTGTAGATGTTGTAGAAGTTCGCCAGGCCGTTGGGCGTGACGTGCAGGATCTGCTCGATGTCGTCACTGTGGTCGGTCATGATCTGGGTGAAGTCGGCGAGCTTGCCCACCTGGGCGATCAACGCATCGTTGTTCTCGTTGAGGAAGCCACGGACGTCGCCCAGTGCCTGGTTCAGGGTGGCCAGCGTCTGATCGAGACCGTTGGAGCTGTCGGCCAGCACCTGCGACACGGACGACACGTGATTGGTGAACTGCACGATCTGTTCGTTGCTGTTCGACAACGCGTTGACCAGGACCTGCAGGTTCTTCACCGTGCCGAAAAGGTCGGTGCGGGAATCACCCAACCGGCCTGCGGTCTGGGACAACTCACGTAGTGCGTTGCGGAAGGAGTCGCCGTTGCCGTCGAACGTGGTGGCCGCCTGGTCGACGAACGCCGCGATCGGGCCCTGCACCGAGTTGGCCGTCGGCCCGAGTTGCGAACTGAGCTGGGTGAGTTGTTCTTTGACCTCGTCCCACTCGACAGGGACGCCGGTGCGGTCCAGGCCGATCGATGCGCCGTCGGCCATCACGTCGCCCTCGGTGTAGGCCGGTGTCAACTGAATGAACCGGGCCGACACCAGGTTCGGCGACAGGATCAACGCCTTGGCATTCGCCGGAACTTTGATGCCCCCGTCCAGCGTCATCTCGATCTTGACGTCGGACGGCCGCGGTTCGATCGAATCGATCGTGCCCACCGGCACACCGACGATCCGCACCTCGTCGCCCGGGTACAGCCCGACCGCGTTGGTGAAGTACGCCGTGAGCTTGGGGCCGGTCCGCGACGGCCACACCTGGTACACACCGACGGCGAGGACGGCCAGCAGTAACGCGGCCAGCCCGACACGCAGCCACCGGTTGCGACCGGACACTGAACTCTCTTGTGTCATGGCGATTTCGGCCTAACGATCGTGCGTTCGGAGATATAGCCACGCAGCATGTCGGCGAGGCTGTCAGGCAGCTTCCCGGGCTGGAAGTAGGTATCGAGCAGAACCTCGGACATCGACGCCGGCGGCAGGCCGTACAGGTTGATGTTGAAGCCCGGACCGTTGCCGACCACCTCGGCGAGCGTGGTCGCGTACGGCGGCAGGCGGCGCAGCGCCTCGCCGATGTGCTCTTTGCGCTCCAGCAGGTTGTCCATCACCAGGTTGAGCTTCTCCAGCGCCGGCTTGAACTCCTTGCGGTTGTCCGCGACGAATCCCGACAGTTGGCGGGACACGTCGTCGATACCGGCGATCAGGTTGCTCAGCGCCTGCCTGCGCTCGTCGAGTGCGGCGAACAGCTGATTGCCGTCCGTGACCAGCTGGTTGACCTGCCCGGCGCGCGCCGCCAGCAGATCGGACACCCGCTTGGCATGCGCCAGCAGGCCTTCGAGCGCCTCGTCGCGCTTGTTGATGCTGCGCGACAAGTTGGCCACGCCGTCCAGCGCACCCCGCAACTGCGGCGTGGCATCGCGCAGCGTGTCGGTCAGGGTCGTCAGAGCCTGCTCGAACTTCGGCTTGTCCAGTTCGGAGACGTTCTGGCCGAGATCTTGCAGAGCCGTGTTGAGCGTGTAGGGAGTCGTGGTGCGGCCCAACGGAATAACCGTCGACGTCCCGCTACCCTTCGGCGTCACCGACAGCGACTTCTGTCCGAGCACGGTTTCGGTCTTGATCGCCACCAGCGATTGATCGCCGATCTTGATGTTGCGATCCACCGTGAAGCTGACCTTCGCGGTGTCGCCGGCCAGCGCCACCCCGGTGACCTTGCCGACCGCGATGCCCGAGACGTTGACGTCGTTGCCCGGGTCGATACCGCCGGCGTCGCTGAAGTACGCCTCGTACGTCTTGCCCTGGGGGAAGAAGGGCAGCCCGGTGTAGCCGAAGGACACCAGCACCACACATGCGACCAGGGCGATGCCGAAGATCCCGGTACGTAGTGCTGTGTCGCCGTCGCGCTTAGCCATTCTCCGAACACCTCCCCTTCGACGGGTCCGGCGGGCCGCCGAACGGAATCAGAATGTCGCTGCCTGCCGGACCGTTGACCTTCATCCGGATCGAGCAGTAGTAGATGTTGAAGAACGAGCCGTAGGCGCCGAGTCCGTTGAGCCGCAGGTAATTCTCGGCGAGCGGTTCGATGACCTTGTTGACGTCGCCCTTGCGTTCGTCGAGCCGCTGCGCGAGCGGGCGCGCGTTCTCGATGACCGCCTGCAGCGGGCGGCGCGACTTGTCCAGCATGTCGGTCAGGTCGTTCTCCGCCGAGGCCAGCGGGGCGATCGCACCGGCGATCGGGTCGCGTCCTTCGGACAGCCCGGAGATCAGCTTCTGCAATTCGTCGACGCTGGAATCGAACTGCGCGCCCTTCTCATCGACCGTGCCGAGCACGGTGTTGAGGTTGGTGATCACGTCACCGATCAGCTGATCGCGGGCAGCGAGGTTCTGGGTGAACGCACTCGTGCTGGTCAGCATGTTCGCCAGCGCTCCACCCTGGCCCTGCAGCATCTCGATCACCGCGTTGGAGATCTCGTTGACCTTGTTGCCGTCGAGACCCTTGAGCACCGGGCGCAACCCGCCCAGCAGCGCGTCGAGGTCCAGGGCCGGCTGGGTGTTCTGCTGCGCGATGGTGGAGCCGGGTGGAAGCTTGCGCAATTCGCCCGGGCCCGAGGTGATCTCCAGATACCGGTCGCCGACCAGGTTTTCGTAGCGCACCTTGGCCTGGCTCGACGTGTACAGCTGGTAGCGCTTGTTGATGTCGAACGCCACGTCGACGGTGTTGTCCGGGTTGAGCTTGACCGCGTTGACGGTGCCGACCGGGACGCCTGCGATGCGGACGTCCTGGCCGGCCTTCAGCCGGGACGCCTGGCTGAATGTGGCGTGGTAACCGTTCTCCGAGGCGAACCGGAATTCGCCGAACACCACGACCAGCATCGCCGCCACCAACAGCATCGCGATGGTGAAGATGCTGACCTTGAGCATGGTCCGGTCAGGACGCGCACTGGACGCCATCAGAAGCGATCCCTCTCCGCGAACGCACCATTGAACAAGAACTGCAGCGTCGCCGGAGCGTCGAACTGCACCTCGGTGTTCGGTTGGAACGGCACATAGGCGTTGTCGGTCACCAGGAACGGCGAGTGGTACCAGCTACCGCCGTATTGCTTCGACGGAATGTTCGGCAAGCCACGGCAGTTGGGGCCACCCGACGCGTTCACGATCGGCAGGCTCTCCGGATAGGTGTAGGCGGGAGAGCCGGGCAGGAAGTTCGACGACACGAACAGGCCGGGTCGGATACCGCCGATGATCGGCGCGAACCGGTCCACCGCAACCGAGGTGCCCTTCAACACGCAGCCGAACTCCGGCGAGTAGTCGCCGGCCACCTTCAACGGGGCGCGCAGTCGCTGAATGGCGGCGATGTAGTCGTCGGCGGCCGGCTGCAGGGTCGCGGTGCCGTTGTTGGCCAGACCGGTCGCGGCCAGCAGTGTGGCGTTGAGGTTGGCCTGCTCGTCGACGATGGTCTTGTTCAGGGCAGGCACGTTGTCGACCACGCGGGCCAGATCCGGCCCGGCGTCACCGTAGATGTTGGCCACCACGGCGGCCTTGGCGAAGTCCTCGCGCAGGGTCGGAAGCTTCGGATTGATCTGGGCCAGATAGCCGTTGAGGCCCGTGATGGCCGCACCGAGGTCGTCCCCATGGCCGCGCAGACCCTCGCCGAGCGCGGTCAGCGTGGCGTTGAGGCTGACCGGGTCGATCTTGTTGAGCACATCCGACAGCGTCTGGAACAGGGTGTTGACCTCGAGCTGCACGTCCTTGGCGGCCACGGTGCTACCCGGGCGCAGCGACGTCGCCTGCGGCTTGTCGGGCGGCAGGAACTCCACCGACTTCGCACCGAAGATCGTGTTGCCGGCGATCCGCACGGTGGCGTTGGACGGGATGTACCGCATCTCGCCGCGCTTGATGGACAGCGTCAGCTTCGCCTCGTTGCCGGCGTAGGCGATGTCGCTGACCTTGCCGATCTGGATGCCGCGGTACTTGACCTTGGCGTCGCGCTCCATCACCAGGCCGGCCCGCGGCGCGGTCAGGCTGACGGTGTCGGTCGGCGTGAAGGCGGCTGTGTAGGACAGGTAGGTAAAGACCACCGCGGCGGCCACGATCGACGCCAGGATCGCGGCCGCGATCCTGACATGGCGGCGATGCTTGGTGTTTCCGTCTGACATAGAAGTTCCTGCCACCTACCCGGAAAGATTGAAGTTGCCGGACGCGCCGTAGACGGCCAGGGAGATGAACAGGGTGATGGTGACGACGACGATCAGGGAGGTGCGCACGGCCTGGCCGACGGCCACACCCACACCGACCGGCCCGCCGGAGGCGTTGTAGCCGTAATAGGTGTGTACGAGCATCACCGCGATCGCCATCACGATTGCCTGAAGGAACGACCACAGCAGGTCGCTGGGTATCAGGAAAGTGTTGAAGTAGTGGTCGTACAGGCCTGCGGACTGACCGTTGATGAAGACCGTGGTGAACCTCGCGGCGAAGAACGCGGCCAGCACCGACAGTGAGTACAGCGGCACGATCGCGATCAGGCCGGCCAACAGCCGGGTGGACACCAGATACGACACCGCGTGGACGGCCATCGCCTCGACGGCGTCGACCTCCTCGGCCACGCGCATCGCGCCCAGCTGGGCGGTGGCGCCCGCGCCGATCGTGGCGGCAAGGGCGATACCGGCGATCACCGGGGCCACGATGCGCACGTTGAGGAACGCCGACAGGAAGCCGGTGAGGGCCTCGATGCCGATGTTGCCCAGGGACGAATAACCCTGCACGGCGATGACACCACCGGAAGCGAGGGTGAGGAAGGCCGCGACGCCCACGGTGCCACCGATCATCACCAGGGCGCCCGCGCCCATGGTCATCTCGGCTACCAGGCGGATGGTCTCCTTGCGGTACCGGTTGAGTGCGTTGGGCAGGTACCGGATGGTCTCGCCGTAGAACAGGGCCTGCTCGCCGATATTGTCGACGACCTTGGGCACGCCGCGGAACAGCCGACGGAAGCGAAGTGTGGCGTCGTAGCTCATCGAACAAGCACCCGAACCCCGATGGCCGTCATGATCACGTTGATCACGAACAGGCAGATGAAGGCGTAGACCACCGTTTCGTTCACTGCGTTACCGACACCCTTCGGGCCTCCCTTTACCGTCAGGCCGCGGTAGCACCCGACCAGGCCGGCTACCACGCCGAACAGCAGCGCCTTGATCTCGGCGAGCACCAGCTCGCCAAGTCCGGTCAGCACTGTCAGGCCGTTGATGAACGAACCCGGGTTCACGCCCTGCAGGAACACGGAGAAGACATAGCCACCGGCCAGGCCGATCGCGCAGACCAGGCCGTTGAGCAGCAGCGCCACGAACGTCGAGGCCAGCACGCGGGGCACGACGAGGCGCTGGATCGGATCGATGCCCAGCACGCGCATGGCGTCGATCTCTTCGCGGATGGTGCGGGCACCCAGGTCGGCGCAGATGGCCGTGGCGCCCGCGCCGGCCACAACCAGCACAGTCACCACCGGGCCGAGCTGGGTGATGGTGCCGAAGGCGGTGCCTGCGCCGGACAGGTCGGCGGCACCGATCTCACGAAGGAGGATGTTGAGGGTAAACGCGACCAGGACCGTGAACGGGATGGCGACCAACAACGTCGGCACCAGCGAGACCCGGGCAATCATCCAGGTCTGATCCAGGAACTCTTTGAACTGGAACGGTCGACGGAAGATCTTGGCGAAGGTGTCCAAGGACATCTCGACGAAGCCGCCCACGGCCCGGGCCGGAACCGCAAGCTGTTCGATCAACCTGGGCTCCGTTCTCGGGGTACTCGGGTGGGGGAAATTCCGCGGAAACTCGCGTTAGCGAAAGTTTGACGGCCACGTGACGTAGCCGCTCTCCCACCCCTTGGTCTTACGGTGCTCTTAGTGAGCCGGATCATACTAACTAGAACATGTTCGCAGTGTCAAAGAATTCAAAATCCTCATGTCGGACGCCATTTTTGCAGCTCAGGACGACTCGACCCGACCTCAAGTTGGAACACGTTCTACCTCTGTTGAGCGACGGTCAACGAGACCGTCAGTCTCGTGAATCCATCAGCTCCGTCGCCGAGAATCCACGCCCCGAGTCACGACCAGCAAAGTAATCGTGCAGCGTCCCGCTGAGGTCTGCCGGATTCCAGGCATCGGAGTCAGCAGTGAAGTGCTTCTCCGCTGTCGGCGGCGCGACCAACGTGACAGTTGGACCATAGACGATGAACAGCTGAGCGTTGACGTCTTCGGAGGCAGGCGAGGCCAGGAATCGGACCAGAGTGACGACGTGCTCCGTCGACAACGGGTCGACCTGTCCGTCGGCCGCCTCGGGCGCGTCACCGAACACACCCGCGGTCATGGCCGTGCGGGCCCGCGGCGCGATCGCGTTGGCCCGGACACCGAAGCGCTCCAGGGCGCGGGCCGCCGACACCGTGAGGGCGGTGATGCCGGCCTTGGCGGCGCCGTAGTTGGGCTGACCGACGGGCCCCGACAGCCCGGCCTCCGACGACGTGTTGATGATCCGGCCGTAAACCGTGCCATCCCCCGCCTTGGCCTTGTTGCGCCAGTAGACGGCGGCGTTGCGGGTCAGCAGGAAGTGGCCGCGCAGGTGCACCGCGATGACCGCGTCCCACTCCTCGTCGCTCATGTTGAAGAGGATCCGGTCGCGGGTGATGCCCGCGTTGTTGACGACGATGTCCAGGCCACCCAGACCGTCGGCGGTGGCGATCAGTTCATCGGCGGTCGTGCGCGCGCTGATGTCCCCGGCCACTGCGACGCCCTTGGAGCCGGCGGCCGCGATCTCGTCGAGCACGTCAGAGGAGTCCAGCGCGCCGGCCATGTCGTTGACCACCACGGTGGCTCCGGCCTTCGCGAGACCGATGGCCTCGGCGCGGCCCAGGCCCGCGGCGGCACCGGTGACCACGGCCACCTTCCCGGACAGATCGATCTGAGCGTCGTCGGTCGTCATCTTGCTCCTCGCGTGCGCGGCATTTATGAATACCTCTAGTCTTTACGGATCAGGGCTGCCCGGGGGCATTCGGCGATGGACTGCTCAGCCAGGTCCTCCTGGTCGGCAGGCACCGGATCGGCCTTGACCACGGCGTAGTCGTCGTCGTCAAGATCGAACAAATCGGGGGCAATACCCACGCAGACCGCATTACCTTCGCAGCGATCACGGTCAACTTCTACTCGCATGGCGACCTCCTCACGACGTGTGCTCGCACGGGGCTGCGTGCGCGCAGCCACAGAATACGACCACACCTGACGGAAACCAGTCCGGCACCGGCCTGGATCCTCAGACTAGAACGTGTTACAACCAGGTGAGAACTCAGGTCTACCAAGCAGTGAGGATGCAGCGCAATGCGGATCGGTTACACCCCCGAGCAGGAGGAGCTGCGTCGCGAGTTGCGCGCGTACTTCTCCAAGTTGATGACACCCGAGCGGGTCGAGGCACTCAGCTCGTCCGAGGGCGAGATGGGTCGCGGCAACATCTACCGCGAGACCGTCGCGCAGATGGGTAAGGACGGCTGGCTGACCCTGAACTGGCCCGAGGAGTACGGCGGCCAGGCACGCACGCCCATGGAATCGCTGATCTTCACCGACGAGGCCGCGATCGCCGGGGCGCCGGTGCCGTTCCTGACGATCAACAGCGTCGCGCCGACGATCATGCACTTCGGCACCGAGGAGCAGAAGAAGTTCTTCCTGCCCAAGATCGCCGCGGGCGAGCTGCACTTCTCCATCGGCTACTCCGAGCCCGGCGCGGGCACCGACCTGGCCGCGCTGCGCACCACCGCCGTCCGTGACGGTGACGACTACGTGGTCAACGGGCAGAAGATGTGGACGTCGCTGATCGCCTACGCCGACTACGTCTGGCTGGCCGTGCGCACCAACCCCGAGGCCAAGAAGCACCGCGGCATCTCGATGCTGATCATGCCGACGACGGCCGAGGGTTTCTCCTGGACCCCGGTGCACACCATGTCCGGTGTGGACACCAGCGCCACCTACTACCAGGACGTGCGCATCCCGGTCACCAACCTGGTCGGCGAGGAGAACGCCGGCTGGAAGCTGGTGACCAACCAGCTCAACCACGAGCGTGTCGCCCTGGTGTCCTCGCAGCCGATCTACGTCGCGCTGGACGGGGTCCGCGAGTGGGCCCAGAACACCAAGGACGTGCACGGCAAGCGGATCATCGACTCCGAGTGGGTGCAGCTCAACCTGGCCCGGGTGCACGCCAAGGCCGAGGTGCTCAAGCTCATCAACTGGGAGCTGGCCTCTTCCGACGGCTCCCCCTCCCCCGCGGACGCGTCGGCGGCCAAGGTGTACGGCACCGAGCTGGCCACCGAGGCCTACCGCCTGCTGATGGAGGTGCTCGGCACCTCGGCGACGCTGCGCCCGGACAGCAAGGGCGCGCTGCTGCGCGGTCGCATCGAGCGGTTCCACCGCTCGGCGCTGATCCTGACCTTCGGCGGCGGCACCAACGAGATTCAGCGTGACATCATCGGCATGGTCGCGCTCGGCCTGCCCCGAGTGAACCGGTAAGGACGGCACACCAATGGATTTCAAGACGACTGAAGAGGCCACCGACCTGGGTGGTCTGGTGCGCACCATCACCGAATCGGTGTGCACGCCGGAACGTCAGCGTGAGCTCGACGGGCTCGAGCAACGCTTCGACGCCGCGCTGTGGGCGAAGCTGGTCGAGGCCGACGTGCTGTCGGCCGCGGCGCCGGAGTCGGTGGGCGGCGGTGGTCTCGGCGTGCTCGAGCAGACCGCCGTGCTGACGGCGCTGGGCCGCCAGCTGGCCGCTGTGCCCTACCTGGACTCGGTGGTACTGGGCGCGGGCGCGCTGGCCGCGTTCGGATCCGAGGCACTGCGCACCGAGTGGGCTCAGCCTTCCGTGGCGGGCGACAAGATCCTCGCGATCGCCCTCGACGGCGAGATGGGTCAAGGCCCGGTGCAGGCTCAAACCGACGGCGCGGGGTACAAGCTCACCGGCACCCGCACCCAGGTGAACTACGGGCCGATCGCCGACGCGTTCCTGGTGCCGGCCGAAACCGATTCCGGCACGGCGGTTTTCCTGGTGTCCGGCGATGATCCCGGCGTGACGGTCAGCCTGCTGAGCACGACCGGCAAGGGCAGCGTGGCCTTGCTGGAGCTCGAGGGCACCACGGTGGACGCCGCACGCGTCGTCGGCGGTGCCGAGGTCGCCGATTGGCTGACCACGCATGCGTCGTTGTGCCGCACCGCCTTCCAGCTCGGTGTGCTGGAACGGGCCCTGGAGCTCACCTCCGAGTACGCCCGCGAACGCGAGCAATTCGACCGGCCGATCGGCAGCTTCCAGGCCGTCTCGTCGCGACTGGCCGACGGCTACATCGACGTCAAGGGTCTGCGCCTGACACTGACCCAGGCAGCGTGGCGGTTGGCCGAGAACCTGCCCGCCGACATCGATGTCGCCAGTGCGGCCTTCTGGGCCGCCGAGGCCGGCCACCGCGTCGCGCACACCGCGGTGCACGTGCACGGCGGTGTCGGCATCGACATGGATCATCCGGTGCACCGGTACTTCCTGGCCGCCAAGCAGACTGAATTCGGCCTCGGCGGGGCAACCGGTCAGCTGCTGCGCATCGGCCGCGAACTCGCCGACACTCCGGTCTAGGGATGGGGGGCCCAACCGTCGGCCCGACGGTCACCGAGCTGCTGGCCCCATTGGCAGAGGTCACCGACCGTGGCCTCTACCAAGAGGATTCGTTCGTCAGCTGGGCCGATCACATCGCCGCCGGTGCACAACTGGCCGCGGCGCTGCGGGCCCGGTTGGACCCCTCCAAACCCCCGCATGTCGGGGCACTGCTCGGCAACACCACGTTTTTCTCCAGCCTGCTGGTGGCCGCGGGCCTGGACGGGCTGGTCCCCGTCGGGCTCAACCAGACCCGCCGCGGCGAGGCGCTGGCCCGCGACATCGCCAAGGCCGATTGTCAGCTCGTCCTGGCCGACAATCCGGACGTGGTCCCGCCCGGGGTGGATTTCATCGACGTCGGATCTGCCGACTGGGCAGCCGAACTCGCGTCGTACCGGGACGCCCCGGTGAAGTTCGCCGACCTGGCGGCCGACGACCTGTTCATGCTCATCTTCACCTCGGGGACCAGTGGCGACCCCAAGGCGGTGCGGGTCACCCATGACAAAGTGGCGTTCCCGGGGCGGATGCTGGCCGACCGCTTCGGCCTGGGTCCGGCCGACACCGTGTACCTGTCGATGCCGCTGTTCCACTCCAACGCGATCATGGCCGGGTGGGCCGTCGCCGCCGCGGCCGGTGCGTCGATTGCGTTGCGGCGCAAGTTCTCCGCATCCGGTTTCATGCCGGACATCCGGCGCTACGGCGCCACCTACGCCAACTACGTCGGCAAACCGCTGTCCTACATCTTGGCCACCGACCCGACGCCCGACGACGCCGACAATCCGTTGCGAATCCTGTATGGCAACGAGGGTGCGCCGCGGGATCTGGGCCGGTTCGCCGAGCGGTTCGGGGTGACGGTGGTCGACGGATTCGGTTCCAGCGAGGGCGGGGTCGCGATCGCCCGCACTCCCGACACCCCGGAAGGCGCCCTCGGCCCGCTCACCGACCAGGTGGCCATCGTCGACGTGGACACCGGTGAACCGTGCCCGCCCGGAGTAGTCGGCGAGTTGGTGAACCCGACGGGCGCCGGCTGGTTCCGCGGTTACTACAACGATCCCCACGCCGAAGCGGACCGCATGGCCGGCGGCGTCTACCACACCGGCGACCTGGCCTACCTCGACGAGAACGGCTTTGCACACTTCGCCGGACGCCTCGGCGACTGGATGCGGGTCGACGGGGAGAACCTGGGAACCGCGCCGATCGAACGAATCCTGTTGCGCCACCCCGATGTCGCCGAGGTCGCCGTGTACCCGATCCCCGACCCCGATGTGGGCGATCAGGTGATGGCCGCCCTGGTGCTGACGGCGGGCACGCCATTCGACATCGAGAGCTTCGGCAAGTTTCTTCACGAGCAATCCGATCTGGGACCCAAGCAGTGGCCGTCTTATGTGCGCGTCGGCACCGGGTTGCCGCGCACCGAGACCTTCAAGGTGATCAAACGGCAGTTGTCGGCCGAGGGCACCGACTGCGCCGATCCGGTCTGGCCGATCCCCCGCTAGCCGCACCTGTTGTGAATCCAGCGTGCCGCGCTGACCATTACGCGGCGGATTGCTGCTCAATACTGACCGCAGCCCGCCGCACAAGTGCCCGCGTCGCACCACCGTGACCCATTTCGATACCATCGGCATCGAAACATGGGAGGCGTCAGCATGCACATCGCAGTGACCGGGGGCACCGGCTACCTCGGGGCCCACACCGTCCGGGGCCTGCTGTCCGCGGGCCATCGAATCCGGCTGCTGGTCGCGCCCGGTTGCGGCGACGACGAGGTGATCGGCCACCTCGCCGGGCTCGGTGAGATGTCCGTACTCGAGGGCGACATCCGGGACAGTGGCACCGTCGGGAACCTGCTGTCGGGATGCGACGCCCTGATCCACGCGGCAGGCATCGTCGGGACCGATCGCAGGCGCGAGCAGCTGATGTGGGAGATCAACGCCCACGCCACCGAGTCCGTGCTGAACCTTGCCACCGAGGCCGGGCTCGATCCCGTCGTCTCTGTCAGCAGCTACAGCTCACTGTTCCCGCCGCCGAACGGAGTGATCTCCGCCGACACCCCGCCTGCGCCGGGCCGCAGCCCGTACGCCCAGACCAAGGCCTATGCCGACCGGGTGGCCCGACGATTGCAGGACGCCGGCGCCCCGGTCGTGGTCACCTACCCGTCGAGCGTCGTGGGTCCGGCGTTCTTCACCGCCGCCGGGGTCACCGAGCGTGGCTGGGCGCCGATCGCCAAGGCCGGGCTGGCACCCCGGATGGCCGGTGGCATGCAGATGATCGACGTGCGCGACGTCGCGCTGGTGCACGAGCGGCTGATGGCCCCCGGCCGCGGACCCAAGCGCTACGTCTGCGGCGGCGTGATGGTGTCGTTCAACGAGATGATCGATGTACTCGAACAAGGCGCCGGGCGCAAGATCCGGCGAATCCCATTGCCGGGGAGTATCTTTCGTGGTATCGGCTGGGGCTCGGACCGGCTCGGCGGGGTGCTGCCGCTCGGTGACGGGATCAGCCATGAGGCGGCGCTGCTGCTGACCGCAGCCACCCCGACCGACGATCGGAGCACGCTCGCCGATCTGGGTATCGCGGCGTGGCGTTCGCCTCAGGACGCCATGCTGGCCTCATTCGGCCGGTGACACTCCCAGGGCCTGGCTGAGCAACCGCACCAGCTGCTGCTGCAGCTCGGGCGAATCGTCGTCGATCGCCACCGTGGTGGTGAACAGCGCGGCCCCGGCCGCTAACGACAACGCGGCCCTGGCTTCGGATTCCGAGCCGTATCCCCTGGCCGCGAACATCTCGATCGCCGGCCCGCTGAACCCGTCCCACAGCGCTTTCCGCAGCGCGGCGTTCTCACGCAGTGCCAGCAGCAGCCCAGGCACCGCCTCGCTCACATCGGGCCGGACGAACAGCTGGTGACTGCCGCGGACCACCCAGTCGATCCAGCCGGCCAGGTCGGTCCCGGAAAACGGTGACATGTCGGGTGATTCGCCGAGTATCGCGTGCAGCACCAATTCGGCCTTCGAGGCCCACCGCCGGTTCATGCTGGACCTGCCCACCCCGCAGCGCGCCGCCACCAGTCGCACGCTGAGGTCGTCCCAGCCCACCTCGACCAGCAGCTCGCGAGTGGCCGCGAGCACCCGCTCGTCGATCGACGTGTCACGCGGTCGCCCGGCCATTCCCCGATTCAACCGCATGGCGGCACGGGTAGCGCCGAGGACGTGGGCTTCCGAACTCGCGAGAGGTCCTCGGTGCCGATCGCGATGACGGCGGAGGCCAGATTCAAAGATATATCCGCAGTTCAGCGCGCTGAATTCGGTTCGGCAGTGAACAGATCGGACAAGGTGTGCCTTTGTCGGACTGCCGGTACCGAGTAGGTTGAGCGTGACTATTAGTTACTTGCCAGTAGGGAGTCACCGATGCCTGCTCCGTCCGCCGCCGACTTCGCCCGCCTGCGCGCGCTCGTCGCCATCGACGACGTCGGAGCCCGGCAGTCCAAGCCGATCGACGAGGTCTTCACCGGCAAGGAGCTGACCACCATCCCGATCGGCACTGCCGAGGACGTGACCGCCGCCTTCGCCAAAGCCCGGGCCGCGCAGGCCCAGTGGGCCAAGCGTCCGGTCAAGGAGCGCGCCGCCATCATCAAGCGGTTCGGCGCGCTGCTGGCCGAGAATCGCGACTTCCTGATGGACGTGGCCCAGGCCGAGACCGGCAAGGCCCGCTCGGCAGCGCAGGAAGAAATCGTCGACATGATCCTGAACGCGGGCTACTACGCCCGCGAGGCGGCCCGGCTGCTCTCCACGAAGCGGGTCCAGGGTCTGCTGCCCGGATTCGTCAAGACCGTGGTCAACCACCACCCCAAGGGCGTCATCGGCGTCATCTCGCCGTGGAACTACCCGATGACCCTGTCGATCTCGGATTCCATCCCCGCGCTGCTGGCCGGCAACGCCGTGGTGGTCAAGCCTGACAGCCAGACGCCGTACTGCACGCTGGCCAATGCCGAGCTGCTGTATCAGGCCGGGCTGCCGCGCGACCTGTTCGCGGTGGTGCCCGGGCCGGGTTCGGTGGTCGGCACCGCGATCGTCGAGAACTGCGACTACATGATGTTCACCGGTTCCACCGCCACCGGCCGGACTCTGGCCGAGCAGTGCGGCCGCCGGTTGATCGGTTTCTCCGCAGAGCTCGGCGGCAAGAACCCGATGATCGTCACCAAGGGCGCCAACCTGAAGGTGGCCGCCAAGGCCGCCACCCGCGCCTGCTTTTCCAACGCCGGTCAGCTGTGTATCTCGATCGAACGGATCTACGTCGAGCGCGACGTCGCCGACGAGTTCACCGCCAAGTTCGCCGAGCAGGTCCACAACATGAACCTGTCGGCGGCCTACGACTTCACCGCCGACATGGGCAGCCTGATCTCCGAAGACCAGATCAAGACCGTTTCTGGCCACGTCGATGACGCGAAAGCCAAGGGCGCCAAGGTCGTTGCCGGCGGACATGCGCGCCCCGACATCGGCCCGCTGTTCTTCGAGCCGACCGTGCTGACCGGCGTCACCGACGAGATGGAGTGCGCCCGCAACGAGACCTTCGGCCCGCTGGTGTCGATCTACCCGGTCGATTCCGTCGACGAGGCCGTCGAGAAGGCCAATGACACCGAGTACGGCCTCAACGCCAGCGTCTGGGCTGGATCGAAGTCCGAGGGCGAGGCGATCGCGGCCCGGGTCAACTCCGGC
Source organism: Mycolicibacterium sp. 050232 (assembly GCA_036235365.1). Lineage (GTDB taxonomy): Bacteria > Actinomycetota > Actinomycetes > Mycobacteriales > Mycobacteriaceae > Mycobacterium. The sequence continues at coordinate 220,155 of JAZBEZ010000001.1, forward strand.
ACGGTCAATGTCGACGAGGGCTACGCCCTGGCGTTCGGCAGCACCGCAGCCCCGATGGGCGGCATGAAGGCCTCCGGTGTCGGACGCCGCCACGGCGCCGACGGGATCCTGAAGTACACCGAATCCCAGACCGTCTCCACCGCGCGGGTGATCAATCTCGATCCGCCGCTGGGGATCTCGCAGACGTTCTGGCAGAAGGCGCTCACGCCGATGATCCGGGCCGTGCAGAAGCTGCCCGGCCGCTAATTCTCCGCCGAACAGGTCACGGCAACTGGCGGTCCACCTCGAAGGCCAAGCACAGCTCGGCGATGTCGCGGGGCCGGGTCAGGGATTTGCCGGTGTATTCCTCGATGCGGTGCAGCCGGTGGCGCACCGTGTTCGGGTGGACGAAGGTCTTGGCGGCGGTCTCGTTCGTCGACCCGCCGGCATCCAGCCATGCCTCGAAGGTCGAGACGAGCACGTTGCGTTCGTCGGCGGGCAACCCGCCGAGCCGGCCGAGCATGTCGCGACTGATGCGCTGCATGACTTCCGGGGCGGCGACCGCAGCGATCGCCAGCGGCGAATCGTCGAACACCCGAATCAGGCCGTCGTCGGATTCCTTGCCCGCGATGGCCAGCCGGGCGAATCGCAGGGCGTCCCCCGTCTCGGACAAATCGCGGAACTGCGGGCTCAACCCCACTCGCGCCGATGCCAGCCCGCGCAGCACCTCCAGCAGGTCGTCGTGCGCAGACGGCCGGCGCACATGCACGATGCCGACTTGCAGGTCGGGCAGCAACCGCCAGGCCGACTTGATGTCGCGGGCGTCCAGTCGGTTCTCGATCTCGGGCAGTCCCGTCCGGCCGATGCTCGGGACCTGCGCCGCCACAACGACATACGGGCCGGATGTCGGAAGTCGCAGGACGTCGGCGGCATCCCATAGATTCTGGGTGTCGGTGATCCGGCCCATCAATATCGCCTCGACAAGTGCGGACCGTTCCTCCTCTTTGCCGAGTACCTGCCGGGTGAGCTCCTCGCGGTAGGCCCCGGTCATGGCCTGGGTGAAGGTCTCCTGCGCGATGAGGATCTGCGATGTGGTTGACAGGATGGCCTCCGCCGGCACGTCGAGCTTCTTGGCCTCGGCCAGCGACGTTTCCCACAGGAACCGGAAACCCACCCGGTATGCCGACATCACCGCGACCAGCGGTACGCCGGCGACAGCCCGCCTGACACCTGCCTCCTCGGCGATGGACACATCGGCTTCGTGGTCACCGACGAGCGCTTCGAGCATGTACGACATGTGGGACAAGCAACTGCGGCGCAGATCTTCGGACGTCACGATCCCGGCGTTGGCGCCGTAGAAGCTGACCGCCGCGCGGATCTCTTCGCTCATCGCGTGGGCGAGCTCATCGGCGCGCGCCACCATCGTCTTGACTAGTAGCGCGATGTGGGGATCGAGCGGCGCCATAGCCACACGATAAGTCCCCGCAACCCTCTGATGTGGGCAGTCACACCAGAACCGTCTCAATGTTGTGGGCCGCCCCATGGAGTTGGGCTCCCGCCGGCAGCACGCTTGATCTAACGCAAAAAGCCAGATCAACGGAGCCAGCCTTGTCCAACCTCAGCTTCAATCTCGTGGCCGCCGCGCAGCGGGCACCGCAGCACCCCGCACTGCGGTGCGGCGAGACCACCCTGAGCTACGCAGAGTTCGCCGGTGCCGCTGCCCGGGTCGCCACCTTCCTCGACCGGGCCGGCGTCCAGCCCGGCGACCGGGTCGGCATCATGCTGCCGAATACACCGGCTTTCGCCGTGGTCTTCTACGGGATCATCAGCCGGGGCGCGGTCGCGGTGCCGATGAATCCGCTGCTCAAAGCCCGCGAGATCGAGTTCTACCTGACCAACACCGGCGCCAGGGCGATCTTCGCCACGCCGGCATTCGCCGAGGAGGCCACCACCGCGGCGACAGCGGCGGGTGCCCAGCCCTGGCTGGTCGACGACGCCTCACTGACCGAACTCATCGAGGGCCTGCCCGAGCAGACCACCCCGGTATCCCGCGAAGACGACGACACCGCCGTCGTACTGCACACCTCCGGCACCACCGGCAAACCCAAGGGCGCCGAACTCACCCACGGCAGCCTGCACCGCAATGCCGAGATCACCATGCGCACCCTGCTGCAGATCGGTGCGGACGACGTGGTGATGGGCGCACTGCCGCTGTTCCACGTCTTCGGATTGACCTGTGGCCTGCAGTGCTCGGTGCTGGCCGGCGCCACGTTGGCGCTGATCCCCCGGTTCGATCCGCACGCGGTGATGCGGCTGATCCAGCGCGACGGAGTGACCGTGTTCGAGGGTGTCCCGACGATGTTCTCGGCCCTGCTCGCGGTGGCCGCCGACTATCCGGAATCGACCACCGCGACACTCCGGGTCTGCGCGTCCGGCGGAGCAGCCCTGCCGGTGCAGGTGCTCGGCGACTTCGAGAAGAAATTCGGCTGCCAGGTGCTGGAGGGGTACGGGTTGTCGGAGACCTCGCCGGTGGCCTGCTTCAACCATCCCGACAAGATCCGCAAGGCGGGTTCGATCGGCACTCCGATCGAAGGCGTCGAGATGCGCGTCGTCGGCGACGACGGACAAGAGCTGCCCACGGGGGAACCCGGCGAGGTTCAGGTCCGCGGCCACAACGTCATGAAGGGCTACTGGAATCTTCCCGACGCGACCGCCGAGGCGATTTCCCCTGACGGCTGGTTCTCCACGGGCGACATCGGCAAGACCGATTCCGACGGTCTGTTCTACATCGTCGATCGCAAGAAGCAGTTGATCATCCGCGGCGGTCTCAACGTCTATCCACGTGAGATCGAAGAGGTCCTCTACGAACACCCGGCAGTCGCCGAGGCCGCCGTCATCGGCATCCCGCACGGCACCCTCGGTGAGGAGATCGGTGCGGCCGTGGCGCTCAAAGCCGGTGCCGCGACCGACCCGGAACAGTTGCGCAACTTCGTCAAACGGCAGGTTGCCGCCTACAAATACCCACGCCGCGTCTGGATCGTCGACGCCCTCCCCAAGGGACCGACCGGCAAGATCCAGCGCCGCGACATCACCATCCCCACCAACCCGGAAGAGAGCGCACGATAGCCATGGCCGAGACCACCCGATTCGACGAGCTCGCGGCACCACTCGACCTGCTGCTGATCAACTCCACGCGCAGCTTCGCCGGCCGCATGATGCCGAACGCGTCGTGGGCCCGGATGGGCCGGAGCCTGGCGGGAAAGCCCCGCACCGTGGTCGGCCACGTCGGCCTGCTCGCCAAAGAGCTGGCCTCGATCGCCGCGGGCAACTCCGACCGTTCGCCCGCGAGGGCCGACAAACGCTTCAGCGACCCGGCCTGGCAGGGCAACCCGATGATGCGCCGCACCATGCAGTCCTACCTGGCATCGGCAGACACCGCCGAAAAACTCTTCGCCGCAGCCGATCTGGACTGGCGGGACAGCGAGAAGATGCGCTTCGTGCTGGACAACGTGATCGAGGGAATGTCCCCCAGCAACAACCCCGTGCTCAGCCCGCTCGGCTGGAAGGCGCTGGTGGATACCGGCGGTCTGTCGGCGGTGCGTGGACTCAAGGCGTTGGCCCGCGACATGGCTGCCAAGCCGCGAGTCCCCGCGATGGTCGATCCCGATGCCTTCACGGTGGGTGAAACGGTCGCCGTCACCAGCGGTGCGGTCGTGCTCAAGACCCGGATGTTCGAACTGATCCACTACGCGCCGCAGACCCCGACCGTGCACAAGATCCCGCTGCTGATGGTGCCCCCGGTGATCAACAAGTACTACATCATGGACATCGCGCCGGGCCGCAGCATGATCGAGTACTTCGTCAAGCAGGGCCACCAGGTGTTCACCATCTCGTGGCGCAATCCGGCTGCCCGGCACAAAGACTGGGGATTCGACGCCTACGGTGCCGCGATCATCGAAGCGCTCGACGCGGTTCGCACCATCGCCGATACCGAGAGTGCCCACCTCTTCGCAACCTGCTCGGGCGGGATCCTCGCCTCGCTGGTGGCCGCGCATCTGGCCGATATCGGTGAGGGTGACAAGATCGCCGGGCTGACGCTGGGTGTCACGGTGCTGGACCAGGATCAGGCCGGCTTCGCCTCCGCGGCCATGAGCGAGCGCGGCGCCCACGCCGCGATCCGCGCCTCGGCGCGCCAGGGTTACCTGGACGGACGCGCGATGGCCGAGATGTTCGCCTGGCTGCGCCCGACCGATCTGGTGTGGCGGTACTGGGTGAACAACTACGTGCAGGGCCGCAGCCCGGCCGCCTTCGACGTGCTGTTCTGGAACGCCGACACCACCCGCATGACGGCCGCGCTGCACCGCGACATGGTGATGATGGGCGTGCACAATTCGCTGACCAAACCGGGTTCGATCAGCATGCTCGGCAGCAAGATCGACCTCGGCAAGATCACCAACGACGCGTATGTGATCGGCGGCCTGGCCGACCATATCTGCCCGTGGCAGGCCACCTACCGCAGTGCGCAGCTGCTGGGCAGCAAGGACAACACCTACGTGCTGTCCACCAGCGGACACATCGCCGCCCTGGTCAACCCGCCGGGTAACCCGAAGGCGACGTTCCGCGCCGGACCGGTCGACGAGACCGAGCCCAACGACTGGGCAGCCGACAGCGAGCAGCAGAAAGATTCCTGGTGGCCGCACTACTCGGCGTGGCTGGCCGAGCGCAGCGGAGGACAGGTCGATGCGCCGCAAGCGCTCGGCGGCAACGGCTTTCCGCCGCTGTGCCCCGCTCCCGGCACCTACGTCCTTGAGAGCTGACACCCGTGACAGAGACCTATGTGGCCGCCGGCGGTCAGCGCATCCGCGTCGACGTCCGGCACGGCACCGGCGTACCGCTGGTGCTGTGCAACGGCATCGGCGCCAGCCTGGACGTGCTGGAACCGCTCGTCACCCATCTCGACCCGGACAGGACCGTGATCCGGTTCGACGTTCCCGGCACCGGCGGTTCCCCCACCTCGATGATGCCGTACGGATTCCCGTACCTGGCTTGGGTTTTGGGCCGGGTTCTGACCAAACTGGGTGTCAGCGTGGTCGATGTCCTCGGCCTGTCCTGGGGCGGGGCCCTGGCCCAGCAGTTCGCGTTCCAGAATCCGCGGCGGTGCCGCAGGCTGGTCCTGGTGGCCACCGGGACCGGTGCGATCATGGTGCCGGCGCATCCCCGGATCCTGGCGAAGATGCTGACCCCCAAGCGTTTCACCGACCCGGACTACATCGCGACGATGGCCGGCGAGCTGTACGGCGGCACCGTGCGCGAGCACGGATACGACGTCGCCAAGATCTTCGGCAGCCAGCTGCACGCCGGGTCGAAGGTGGGCTATCTGCACCAACTGCTCGCCGGGTCGGTGTGGACCAGCCTGTTCGCGCTGCCGGCCATCCGCCAGCCCGCTCTGATCGTGGCCGGCACCGACGATCCGATCATCCCGGTGACCAACGCCCACATCATGAACCGCCTGCTGGGCCGGCCCCATCTGCATCTGCACTCGGGCGGACACATCGACCTGGTCACCAACGCCGCCGAACTGGCCCCGGTGATCGACGCCTTCCTCGACGAATCCAGCGAGCGACCCTAAGGACCGAGCATGACAAGCACTCTCATTCAGATCCCGGTCGAGAATCCGGCCACCGGTGAGGTGATCGGGCACGTGCCCGACATGACCGCCGGCGACATCGCCGAACTGGCCCGCCGGGCCCGGGCCGCGCAACCGGCCTGGGAAGCGCTCGGCTTCGACGGCCGGGCCCGAGTTCTCAAACGCATGCAGCGCTGGCTGGTCGACAACGCCGACAAGGTGATCGACACCATCTGCGCCGAGACCGGCAAGACCTACGAAGATGCCCAGATCGCCGAACTGTCCTACGGCGCCGCGGCGTTCGGTTTCTGGGCCAAGCAGGCACCGAAGTACCTCGCCGACGAACGGGTGCGGTCGTCATCGGTATTCGTGTTGGGCAAGCGACTGGCCGTACGCTACCGGCCGATGGGGCTCGTCGGCGTGATCGGCCCGTGGAACTACCCGCTGACCAACTCGTTCGGCGATTGCATTCCGGCCCTGGCCGCGGGCAATGCCGTGATCCTCAAGCCCTCGGAAGTCACCCCGCTGACATCTCTGCTGCTGGCCCGCGGGCTCACCGAATGCGGCCTGCCCGCCGACGTTTTCGCCGTCGCAACCGGGCGCGGTGCGGCCGGCGCTGCGCTGCTGGCCGAAATCGACATGGTCATGTTCACCGGTTCCACCGCCACCGGGCGCAAGGTCGCGGCCGGGGCTGCCGAGCGACTCATCCCCGCGTCTCTGGAGCTCGGCGGCAAGGACCCGATGATCGTGCTCGCCGACGCCGACGTCGAACGGGCCGCCAACCACGCGGCCTACTGGTCGATGTTCAACTGCGGTCAGACGTGCATCTCGATCGAACGCTGTTATGTGGAAGCGCCGATCTACGACGAGTTCGTGAGCCGGGTGACCGAGAAGGTGCGGGCGCTACGCCAGGGCGTACCGGCCGGTCCGGGCAGTGTCGACGTCGGATCGCTGACCTTCGCGCCGCAGGTGGACACCGTCGCCCGCCACGTCGACGACGCCCGTGACCGCGGCGCGAACGTGCTGACCGGCGGCCGCCGGGGCGAAGGCAAAGGCTACTGGTACGAGCCGACCGTGCTGGTCGACGTGGACCACGACATGGCCTGCATGCGCGAGGAGACCTTCGGCCCGACCCTGCCCATCATGAAGGTGGCCGATGCCGAGGAAGCGATCCGGCTGGCCAACGACTCGGACTACGGGCTGAGCGCCGCGGTGTTCTCCCGCAACCTCAAACGCGCTGAATCTGTTGCGCGGAGGGTGAACTCAGGTGCCGTCACGATCAACGACGCGCTCGTGAACTACACCGCACTGGAGCTGCCGATGGGAGGGGCGAAACCAGGTTCCGGCGTGGGGCACCGGCACGGCCCCGGCGGTATCCGCAAGTACTGCCGGCAGCAGTCACTGCTGGTCTCGCGCTTCAATCCCAAGCGCGACGTGCACATGTACCCGTACAGCGCGCGGCGTACCAACTTGCTCGGGCGGTTGCTGCGTCTGGTCAACCGCTGAGCGAATGTAGGCCCCGGCCGGTCGGCCGGGGCCTACTCTTGCCTACATGAAGCAGCGTGTCCCGTCTGCTGCCGACTCAGCCGCGTTGATCGTCACGCGGTTGAGCGACCGGATCGATGCGGTCAGCGACACGATTCAGCAATACCTGCTCTCGGCGATCCCCGAACTGCGGGAGTACCCGCAGTTGCTCACCCTGCTGCACGACAGCGTCGCGCACAACATCGAAACCGTGTTCTCGGCGATCCAGCACGACATCGCGATCGATGACGTCCGACCGCCGCCGACGGCGGTGGAGTACGCGCGGCAACTGGCCCGGCGTGGCGCACCGGCCAACGCGCTCATCCGCGCCTACCGGCTCGGGCAGCAGACCCTGCTCGGGATCGTCTTGGACGAGATCCGGGTCATGGAGCTGGACACGGCAAGCACACTCGACGTGTTCCAGGAGATCACCGCCGTCACTTTCCGGTACATCGACCACATCTCCCAGCAGGTGACCGCGGCCTATCAGGTGGAGCGGGAACTGTGTCTGGCGACGCAGAACACCGCACGCGCGATGCGGGTTCGGGAACTGCTCGATCCGGGTCCGGTCGACATCGACGAGGCAGGCGCCGACATCGGCTATGCACTGCGCCGTACCCACCTGGCGGTCGTGGTGTCGTACAGCGGCGCCGCGCAGGGTGACGAGCTGGCCCGCCTGGAACGCTTCGTCCGCGCGCTCGCCGAATCCCTTGACAGCCAAGGTGCGCCGCTGTTCATCGCCGGAGATCGGATGACCGGCTGGGCGTGGATCCCGGTTTCGGCCGATACCGACGGCGTGCAGCGGGCCCGCCGGTTCGCCGAGGGGCACAAGCAGTCGCCGTTCCTGTCTCTCGGCGATCCGCTGCCAGGGGTCGACGGCTTCCGGCGCTCCCACCGCCAAGCTCTCGACGCGCACGCGGTCGTCGCCGCTGCGGGGACACGCGTGCAGAGCGTCGTGGCCTACGGCGACCAGGGACTGTCGGCAGTCGCACTGCACACCGAAAACCTTGCCGCTGCCAAGGTCTGGGTCGGCGAGGTACTCGGACCATTGGCCTCGGCAACGGAATCCGATGAGCGGCTGCGCGATACGTTACGGGTGTTCCTCCAGAACGGTTCGAGTTACAAGGCCGCGGCGGTGCAGCTGTGCATGCACTTCAACACCGTGCGGTACCGCGTACAGCGGGCCGAAGACCGACGAGGCCGGCCGATAACCACTACCGACCGGCTCGATGTCGAGCTCGCATTACTGCTGTGTCACTGGTTTTCGGCCGCTGTCACCACCGACTGAAGCACGTACTCGGCGGTGCGGTGCGCGACGGCCATCGTCGAGATCATCGGGTTCACCCCGGTCGCGGTCGGCAGGGCGCTCGCGTCGCCGATGTAAACGCCCGGTGTGTCGTGCAATTCGCCCCACGGGTTCGCGACGGAGGTCGCCGGATCCGCGCCCATCCGGCAACTGCTCATCTGGTGCGCCGAGAACACCTTGTGGCCACCCGCCCGGAACGGGACGTTCTGCATGGTCTCGATGAACGCGTCGAGGTCCTCTCCGCGGCGCCAGCGGGTTGCGGTCGCGGCGAACGGCACGATCTCGCGCGCCCCGCTCGCGGCGTGCAACCGGATCTGGGCTTCCAGCGATCGCTGCTCGTTGCGGATGTCGACATCGTCGGTCACGTCGTAGGTGATCACCGAGTTTCCCTCGTCGTCGATCGTCACCCGCCCGTGGCCGCGGTCGCGCACGATGCCGACGAACCAGGAGGCATTCTCCAGCTGGGCCATGGTCTCCTTGAGTTCCTGCGCGGAGGAACGCGACATGCCGCCGGCAATGATCGAGTTCGACCACTGCACACCCTGGATCAGGATGCCGTATCCGTCCTCTGTATCGGCGAATTCGTCGACCATCGCGGTCATGGGTGCACCCCACCAACCGCGCTGCGGTTCGTCATGCAACGCGAGGGTCGCGACCACCGGATGCAGGTGCAGATTCTCACCCACGGCGGGACCGCCGATGCCCGAACGCAGCAGCAGCGCAGGTGATTCCAGAGAGCCGCAGGACACCACGACGCGCGGGGCGCGCACCAGCAGATCGGTCACCGCGCCGGTGCGCGGATCGAGGTACGTCGCCGCCACACCCGCCGCGCGGCCGTCCTCGGTGAGCACGCGCTGGGCATTGCACCGCACGATCACCCGGGCGCCCGCAGCGACCGCGTCGGCCAGGTACGTGCGGCGCACGTCGAGCTTGGCGCCCGAACGATCGCCCAGACCGATGTAGCCGGCGGTGTCGGGTGAGTATGCGGCCGGATCGGCGTTGCGGGTCAGCCCGGTGAACGACCAGCCGAGTTCGGCTGCGCCGTCCCGCATGCGCTCGTGCGGGCCGTTCAGATCCGAGCAGTCCGGGTTGACGCCGAGCCGGGTCCACACGGCGTCGAGGTGCTTGTCGAAGTCGGGACCGTCGACTCCCTCCATGCCGAACTCGCGTGCCCACTGCTCGCGGACATGGTCAGGCGTGCGGAGGCAGTTTGACCAGTTGATGGTTGGGCTGCCGCCGAGCGTGGAACCGGCCAGCAACGAGACGTTGAAGTCGGCGCTCGGCGTGGGGCCGCCGCGCCAGAACAGCTGCTGGAACGAGGGCAGTTCGAGCCCGGTGAAGTCGGCTTCGTGGAAATCGCCTCCGGCCTCCAGCACCACGACGTTCAAGCCGGCACCGGCCAGAACACCGGCGATCAGCCCGCCGCCCGCACCCGAGCCCACTACGCACACGTCGGCCTCGAGGTCCGGACCGTCGGGAACGAACGGTGCGAATCCGCCGTCGCCACCAGGCGACACGGCCGGCGCGCCGGGGTAACCGAATTCGGCCCACATGGGATTGCTTCCGGTCTGCGGGTCAGGGCCGGCGTAGGCGAAGGCCAGAGTCAGCGACTCCAGCGCGTTGACCGCCGCGGAGGCCGGCAGTCCGAGCTGCGCCACTCCGGTGAGAATCTGCTCACGGGCGGCCGGCGATTCGGTGACGAATCCCTGGCCGTGCAGGGCATCGAGCAGACCGAGCAGTGCCGCGCGCTGCGCCTCCGGCATGGCCATGAGCGCCATCTCGACCCCGGCGTCGGCATGCAGGGCGCTGCCTGACAGTCCCCAGAACCCGGTCGGGTCCTCTTCGCGCTGTATCGACGGCACAACGGCGTCGGCCAGTGCCCGCAGCACGTCGCGGTGGTTATCGCTGATGGGCGCGCTCATGTCTCTCCTCGCTCACAGGTACGTGAGGGGAAACCTACGGAGCGGGCGGGCTCATGCCGATATGCCCACGTCACCAACTCTCGGAGCGCGGTTGTATCTCGGATACAACGACCCGGTAAGTCAGCGGGGACGCCGTGCGACGACGGCGAAGTTCAGCGGAATCCGCGGCGCCTCCGGAGGCAGCGCCCAGCCGTGGGTGCAGGGAACGAGCGCCGGGAAAGCCGGCCAGTCCATGTAGGGCAGTTCAGCCAGCGCCTCGATCACCAGCCCGGCCTGCAGCAATGACGTCACGACTTCGGACAGATCGTGACGCCACTCGTGGTTGCGCACGTGCTGGATCTGCCCTGCCGAATCTTCGGTGTACGTCCCGGCGTCGTCGTACGTTCGGGCTCCTCCGCCGCTGAGGTAGTCGTCGGTGACGTCCCACGGCTCGAAGTCCATCGCGCTCAGGATCGGATGGTCGTCGCGGATCAGGAACACCCCGCCCGGCTCGAGCAGGTCGTGGATCGACCGGGCCCAGTTGGCGAGTTCCGGTAGCCACACAATGGTTCCGGCGCTGGTCACCACGGTCTCGAAGCGCCGCTGGATCAGGGTCGACGCGAACCGCGCATCGCCCTCGACCCAGGTGATCTCACGGCCGTCGGCCTCGGCGATCCGGGCCGCGTGCCGCAGAGAATTCGGCGACAGGTCGACTCCGTGTACGTCGCGGGCGCCGAGCCTGGCCCAGGACACCGTGTCGGTACCGATGTGGCATTGCAGGTGCAACAGCGACCGGCCCGTCACGCCGGTCTCCGGCAGGTGCGGCGCCAACACCTCGAGGTCGTTGCGCACGACGCGCGAGATGTCGGTGGGATCGGCCAGAAACCCTGCCACGTCGTACATCTGGGACCGGGCATGCACATCGGCTCGGTCATCCCAGTTGGCCCGGTTCGCAGCGAGCGCGTCCACTTCAGACACTGGGGCACCTCCTCGCCGCGAGGCTACCGTCAGTCCGCTAGATCGGGTTGAACGACGAGATCAGCCACTTCCCGTCGAGTTTCGTGAGCCCGACTTTCACGGCGCTGGCGGCCTGCGCCGGTTCGGGGTTGTCGCGGCTGGTTGTCGCCTGGTTCAGGTAGACCAGCACCTCGGCGGTGTCGGCCTGCATCGTGATCGGCGCCGCACGAACGACCGTGGCGGTGGCGCGGATGTCCTTCTGTTTGGCGGCCGGCGCCACGAACTTGTCGGCGAACTCGCTGTAGTAGGTCAGGAATTCACCGGTCAACCGGGACCTTGCGTCGGCGAAGTCCTTGTCCAGACTGTCCGGCGCATAGGACAACAACGCCACCGAGCCTTCGGACGCCGCGTCGATGACCGTCGTGGACGCTCCGGCGATGCCATGGTCGACGCGGTACATGCCGACATAGAGCGCTGCCGCAGAGCCCGCCGAGGCCAGCAGCAAGACGATGACCGCGATCGGCCGCCACCGCCGGGCGAGTCGATGGATCCACCGTTCCCGGGGCTGGGGAGTCTCCTCGACGACCGCGTCATCCTCCGTGATGTCCTCGACGTCGACCTCTGGTGTGGCTTCTGCTGTAGCTGTGCTCACGGGACGAACTCCACCTTCGACATCTTGATCTGTCCCCCGTCTTTGACCATGGTCACGCTCAGGCGCCAGTTCCGCGGCTGCTGATTGGCCCCTGCCGAGTTGCTCACCGTGGTCGACGTACTGACGAGGACGACTGCGGAGTCCCCGTCCATCGACTGCACCGCAGAGGCTCCGACAGTGGCCTTCGTCGTCGCCTTCGAGTCCTGCGCCGCTTTCACCAGGTCCTCGGAGGAGGACTCGATGTCGGCCTTGAACTGCCCGGTCGAGTTGTCGAGGATCTGCCGGACGTTGTCCTGGGCCGTGGCGCTGTCGATCGACATCAGCGTGACCGCGGCCTGCGAGGCCGCAGCCGCGAATTCCGCGCGGCGCTGCTGTTCAACGTCGGCCTGCTGGTGATACCAGAGCACATATCCGCCTGCCGCGATCAGTGCCCCGCTGACGAGGATGGCGACGCCGGCGAGCAACGTCGAGAGCCTCGGACGCCGACTGCGTTTCACCTCCGCCTCCGCCGGCTGCTCCTCGTCCTCGCCCACCGGGCCGTCGTCGGTCAGCTGCGAGTCGACGTGGTCGGGCTCGTCGAGCACGGCTGTCTCAGTTTCCTGTTCGGAGCGGCTGAGTAACCGCATAGTGCACCTCCGGTTGTTATCCGCCGCACGGTAGTGCCGCGACGGGTTGCCCCGGCGCCGCCGTCCCACCCAGCGGACAGATCCGCGCCTGACGAACTGGCGCCATCACCAGTTCCGCAGCGAACACAACGCCCCTTTGGGACCGGCAGCACGGTCGACGACGATTCCGTCGATTGCCAGTTCGCAGCGCAGGGTGTGGGTGTCCTGTGGAGCCAACCCGGCCGTGGTGACCGTGACCATGGCCCACTTCATCGGGTCGGCCAGAGTGGTCTCGCGGATCCATGGCGTGCCCGGTTCAAGCGTCAGATCGTCCTTGGGGCTGAACTCGTACGGATTGTGGCTGTAGTCCGCCCACGTCGGCGGGTCGACCTCGCGGAAATAGATGCCGACGGTGGTCGGCTGCTCGGCGGTGACCGTGTACGTCACGCGATGCATCATCGGGGCCTCGTCGGCGTACGCCGGTGCCGCCAATGCAAGGCCCGCACCTACGGCGGCGACGAATGCACTCACCGCGACCGCGCGCTCAAAGGTCGCCACGGAGCCACCTGGCCGATCCGTCACTGGCCACACAGCTCAGGAAGAGTCCGTCGGGCGCCTGCGCGACGGTGTTCTCGAAACCTTGGCACGGCGAGTTCTCCTCACGAATGCCCTTCAAGGGCGGTGACCGGAAGTATCGCGGTTCGTAGCGTCTCGGCGACCCGCAGAACACCAGCCGACCCCACGAGGTGGTGCCGAAGACGTAGTACGCCGTATCCCCACAGGGCGCGCCGAGCACGACGCCGCCGGTGATTCCGGGGACGCACGAGGGTTCACTACACCCGGCAGGTTCCGCGCTCGCCGGGGGTGGGGCGACCATGGCCGCCGCGACGAGCAGCCCTGCCGTGGCTGCTACCGGTATCCGCACGTACGACACTGTGGCACGGCTGAATCCGGATTCTGGCGGATGGCCCACTAGGTGGGACATTCTCTGTCAAACAGCGGCAGAAGTTGCACAGTGAACACTGCCGCGGCGACCGCCGGTGGCCGGTGTACGGAGGAGTTTGGTCATGCGGGTGTCGAAGACATTCATTGGCGCAGGGGTGGTTACCGCCGCTGCGGTGGGTGGCTTGTGCAGCCCCGTGGCCGCGGCGTCTCCGAGTAATTGGGGCTTGAACGGCACCTACGTCGCCACGTCCAACGGGGAGTGGGCGAAGACGAACGACATCTTCCATGACGAGGCCAGTATCCGTGGCACCTGGACGATTTCGACGACGTGCAGCTACCCGAGCGAGTGCACCGGATCCGTTGAGACCGACTGGGGTTGGAGCGCACCGATCTACAAGAAGGGCGGCGTCTGGTACGTCAAGAAGACAGTGGACAATTGGCAGCCGTGCGGAGATGGCACGGCCGGCCCGGGCCTGCAGGTCTACCGCTTCTTCCCCTCGAACGAGAGTGCCACCGCAGTGGATCCGGCGTCCACGACCCTGCTGGGCGAGGATTCGACCACCGGCGTCAGCGGATCATGCGGCAGCAGCAAGGTCGTGTTCATCACCATGCCGTTCAAACTCGTGAAAACGGCCTGACCGAACGGCGTTTCAGCTGCCCGGTCAGGCCGGTCCGACCCCGCGATGGCGAACAAGGTTCCGTCGCGGGGATCTTCTGGCTCAGGTGGTAAACAAGTCCTGCCAGGTCTGGTCACCGGTACGCGGCACGAGATCGGTCTGCCGGAACACCTTGCCGTCCGGCGTTGCGTAGCGCCCGGTCCGCGGATCGTAGGTGGCGATCGCCACTGACGGACCGTCAGATCTGTTGGGGGAAAACGCACTCGGTGCCATCACTGGCACATCGGGGACCGGCGGTGCCTCGGCCGGTGGCGCAGGAGGTGTGGCTTCCGGCGGACGCGGGGTGCCCTCCACAGGGCCGTGGATGAACTTGTCATGATCGACGCGGGAATCCGGTGCGACCCCCTGCGCAAGCAGGTTGGGATCGATCGGGTACGGACCCAGGGCGTGCTGGCGCATCGCCAACGGCTCGTAAGGCTGGTCGCTGTTGCAGATTTCGACGGTGGGAGCGCGCTTGCCGGGCTTACCCATGCACGGGTAGTTGCGCGCGCCGCGGACACCGATCGCCGAATCCTGCGGAAGCTTGCAGTACAGCCCATCGGGAGTATCGATGTCGGTGGTGTCCTCCGGCGACCGCCACGATGACGGCGGCAGGAATCCGACGGTGCATGCCGGTGGATCGCCCATCGTAAGAGTGAAGTCGCCCAACGACATCCCGATCGGATTGTTCTTCGGCGCACCGTATGACTGCGTCGATGCGATGGACGGCGGCAGCAGCACTAGGAGCTGCTCCAGCGAGGGGTGGTACGTCACCCCGACCTGACCCAGACTGGTGAGGTTCGCAAGCAGCAGCGGCAGGGTCGGCTTGACCTGATTGAACAATCGGGAAGCTTCGTCGGCTGCTCCCGCCCCTTCCTTGAGCAGAGTGCGCACGTGCTGATCGTCATCGGCGATCTGCTTGGTCACGCCGGCCATGCTGCGAGCCCACGTGCGGATCGCCTCCACCGACTCAGCCTGCCCGTCGAGGAGCGGCGCCCCGTCGTCGATGAGCGCACGGGTCTGGTCGGAGGCGGCGTTCGCCTCGGCGATCAGTCTCGACGACGAGTCCAGCAATGCCCCCAGGTCGTTCCCGGTGCCGTTGAAGGCCTTGAACGTTTCGTCGAGCAGCGGGCTGATCTTGTCCTTGGGGATGCTGCCCATGAGTGAACTGACCTGATCGAGCATCGGCCCCACGGCTTGTGGGATCGATGTGCTGGACGCCGGGATGACTGACCCGTCGTGCAGATACGGTCCCGAGTCGTTGCGGGGCTGCAGGTCGACGTATTGCTCGCCCACTGCAGACACACTCAGCACCGCGGCGTGCAGGTCGGCGGGAATCTTGGGGGACGTGTTCAGCGACAGCGTGGCTTCCGCCCCGTCACGGGTGGGCCGCACCTCGGTGACCTTCCCCATCTGAACACCGCGGTACGTCACGTTCGAGAACTGGTACAGCCCACCGGTTCCCGGCATTTGCAGGGTCACGGTCATCCGCCCGACGCCCAACAGGGTGGGGGCCTGCAGGTACACGATGCCCATCAGTGCCATGCCGATCACCGAGGCCACCGCGAAGATGGCGAGCTGGATTCGAACAAAACGGGTGAGCATCAGTTGCCACCTTCGTTCAGCGCTGCAGGGTCAGAAGGCACTACTGGCACAGGAGAACTGAGCTGCGGTTCCGGTGCGGGCGCCGCCCCCGAGTCCGCCGGGGCCGTCTCGGCTGACTGCGCCACCGGAGCCGCCGGCGCCGGCGCCGGTTCTCCATCGGCCGGAGCCGGGTCGACCAGCGGCGGCATTGTGGCCACCGAATCGGGCGGCGGTGGATTCAGCGGCATGCCAAGCGGGTCCTTCGTGTAGTTGGCGTACCACGGGTCGCCTGGTGCAGGCGTCAGGGGAAGCCCCTCCTGACCCCACCTGGTGCCCAGGAACATTCCCCTCTTCAACCTCGGGATGGTGAAGTCGAAGGTCATGAACAGGTTGAGGTAGTCCCCGCGGACGGCCCGGTCGATGAAGTTCTGCGGGTAGGGATACCCCGGCGCGTATGCCAGCACGGTGCCCAGGTTCGGCCCGACGTCGGCCAGTGCCTTGACCGTCGGTTCGAGGTTGCGCAGGTTGGTCAGCAGATCGTCGCGCGTGGCGTTGACGAGATTGGTCGCGGTCTCGCTGAACGTCCCGAACTTCTCCAATGCGGTGGTGATGCGGGGGCGTTCCTTCACCAGGACGTCGAGCGCCGGGGGTATCCGTTGCAGCGCCGTGGTGATCACCTCCTGCTGCCCGGACAGCGTGCCGGCCAGGCCGTTCAGCGCCGTAATCGAGGCGTTGATGTCGTCGCGCTGGTTCGCGAACATCCCGACGATGTCGTCGAGCCGGGTGAGCAAGTCGCGGATCTGGTCTTCGCGGCCATTGAGCGCGGCGTTGAATTCGGTGACCAGATCACCGATCTTGCCCAGACCGCCACCGTTGACGAGCACCGACAGCGACGACAAAGTCTGTTCGGTCGACGGATATGTCGAAGTCTGGTTCAGCTCGAGGGTCGCGCCCGGGGACAGCCGTCCGGACGGCGATTGCCCCAGCGGCGGATCGAGCGCGATGTGCATGGAGCCCAGCAAGCTGGTCTGCCCGACGGTGGCGACCGCGTTGGCCGGAACGACCACGTCGGGCTTGACCGAGACCTCCACGTCCGCGTGCCAGCCCTTCACCACCATGCGGGAGACACTCCCCACGATGACATCACTGATCATTACGGGCGAATTGGCTTCCAGCGTACCGATGTTGGCGAGCTCCACGTGATAGGTCGTGGCGTCAGCCCCGCGTCCCACGGTGCCGGGCAGGGGCAGCGAGTTCAATCCGTGGAACGCGCAGCCGGTCAGGGACGCCACCGCAAATGAGGCGACCGCGGTCAGGCGGGTCAGCGATCGTCGAGTGATCACGGGGTGCCTCCTGTGGCAGGCGGTGCGGGGATCGGCGGCGCTTCGGCGGGTAGCAGCATGTCGCGCAACGTCTTCGGTGCTTGCGCCGGCGGATCCGAGACGACCGGCGATCCGGGATATGCCGCGGGCGACGTGTTCGCGGGCAATCCATTGGGTGCGTACACACCGGGTCCCCCGCCCGGGGGCGCACCCCATCCGGCCGGCGGCGCCACGTCGTTGGTGCCAGTGTAGGCCGACACGGCCGGCGGTTCTTCTGCGTACGGCTGCGGACGCCCACCTGCCCCGCCCGGCGCCAAGTTGGGATCGGTGTACACCAGGTTCTCCGGGCTCGGTGATTTCTTCAGATACGCGTTGAACGGCATCGGCATGTGGTTGAAGTTGAGCAATGACAGGGCCGGTCCGAGGTACTGCGCGCACAGCTTGGACGATTCCGCTGCGGTGGCGTTCTTGACGGCACCGATCGCCGAGCACACCACCGACAGCGGATTGGAGAAGTTCGCCAACGCGAATGCGCCCACGGCGGTGCCGCTGTCCGGGTTGTAGATGTTGTAGCCGTTGGCGATCGCGTTGGGCGCGACGTGCAGGACGTTCTCGAGCTTGGTCTTGTTGTCAACCAGGTTCTGGGTGACGTTGTTGAGCCGCTGCAGCTGCTCGGCGGTCTGGTCGCGGCTGCCCGCGACGAATCGCCGCACGTTTCCGACGGCGTCCGCCAGATTCGTCAGGGCGCCGTCCAGATCGGAGCGGCTCTCGTCGACGACGCTGGTGACGTTGGCGAGATGACCCTGGAACTCGACGATCTGAGCGTTGCTGTCGCGCAGTGCGGTCACGAAGACCTGCAGGTTCTTGATGATGCCGACGACGTCGCCGCTCCCCTGACCCAGAATCTTTGCGACACCGGACAACTGGCTGATCGCCTCGTGCAGTTTCTCACCGTTGCCGTTCATGGCCGCGGCTGCGCTGTCGACGAAGCGGCTCAGCGAGGTGGCTGACGCTCCGTTGATCGGCCCCAGATCGGACGCCAACCGCATCAGCTGGTCCTTGACCTGGTCCCATTCGACGGGCACCGCGGTCCGCTCGACACCGATCTGCGCGCCGTCGGCCATGGTCGGTCCGGAGTCCTCATAGGCCGGGGCCAGCTGGACATAGCGAGCGGCGACCAGGTTCTGCGCCATGAGGATTGCCTTGGCGTCGGCCGGGATCTTCACACCGCGATCAACGGCAAGGGTGATCCGCGCCTGCCCGCCGACCGGTTCGATGCTCTTGATCGAGCCGACCTTGACTCCGGCGACACGAACCTCGTCACCCGGGTAGATCGCCGTGGCAGAGGTGAAGTACGCGGTGATCGTGGTGGGCTTGAAGGCGGTCAGCCGGACGATCATCACCGTGCCGGCCAGTGCCAGCGCGGCGAGCAGCACCAACATGGTGCGGCTGATCCGCTTGCGGTTGCGGGCGATCATCGACTGCCTCCAGGAATGCCGTTGTGGGGCCATGGGAATTCGGCGCGCGGGCCGGCATTGTCCGGCGGTTGTCCGGCATTGGTACCGCGCCGGAATCCGAAGGCGTAGTCGAGGAAGGGCTGAAGGGTCTGCGCCGGTAGGAGATTCCCGACGAAGGCGTTGTAGTACCAGCCGTTGTTCACCGATTCACCCTGGGTCACCTGGTATTTGGCGAGGCCCTCCAGCGCACCGGCGATATTGTCGCGGTTCTTCTCCAGCATCGCCGTCACCGAGTTCAGCTGCTTGAGGGTGGGTGCGAGCTCTTCTTCGTTATCGTGGACGAGTCCGGAGAGCTGCTGGGACAGCGCGGAGGTGTTGGCCAGCAGGTTGACGATCGCGTAGCGGCGTTGGTCGAGCACCCCGGTCAACGCGTTCGCGTCCAGCAGCAGCGTGTTGACCTGCTCGCTGCGCTTCGAGAGGATGCCGGTCACGTCGGCAGCGCTCTTGAGCAGGTTGGACAGCGACTCGTTGCGACTGTTCAGGGTTTCCGACAGCCGGGACAGACCCTCGAACGTCGGTCCCAGTTGCGGCGCCATGCGATCGATGGTGTCCGACAATGTATCCAGGGACTCCGTGAGCGCGGCGGTGTCAGTGCCGGCAGTGTTGTTCGTGAAGTCGCCGACGGCATTGGTCAACGAATAGGGCGATGCGGTTCTGGTGATCGGGATCGTCTCCGAGGCGCGCATCGTGCCCGCGCCGGCCGGTTCCAGGGTCAACATCCGGGCACCGAGCATTGTCCCGGTGCGGATGTGCGCGGTGGTGTCGGAGCCGAGGCGCACATTGCTGTCAAGGGTGAAGGTCACCAGCGCCTTGCCGTGGCTCAGGCTGACATCGGTGACCAGACCCTTGGTGACCCCGGAGATCTTGACGTCGTTACCGGTGGTCAGCCCACCCGCCTCGGCGAACAGTGCGTTGTATTTGACCGATGTGGCCCACGACCACAGCGCCTGCGGCTGAAGTCCGACGGCGATGATCATCGCGATCAGCACGATGCCGATGAGTCCGCTCCGGATGAGGTGCGATCCACGGTATTTCAGCATCAGGGCTCCCCACAGCGTCCGGTGTTCTGCATGAGCCACGGGAAGTACGCGGTGCGCCCCTGCAAGTCGGTGACCCGGACATTCATGCCGCACAGGTACTGGTTGATGAAGCTGCCATATGCCCCCAACCGGACCAGCTTGCGGTAGTTCTTCGGTGCGTTCTGCAACGACAGGTCCAGGCGCGCCATGTCGTCCTCGTTGGAGAGCAACGGTGCCAGGCGCGTGAGTTGATCCACGGTGCCGGACAGGGGCGGGCGGGCCTGCGTCATCAGATCCGCCAGGGAGGCGGTGCCGTTGTCGAGGGCGGTGATAGCCTCTCCGATGGGATCGCGTTCCTGCGACAGACCGGTGATGAGCTGCTGCAGTTGCTCGACGGCGCCGGAGAACTTGTCGCCGTCCTTGGCGACCGTCGCCACAGTGGTTTTCAGGTTGTCGATCAGCTGTTGCACGGTCTGCCCGTTGTCGGCAAGCGCCTGAGTGAACGAAGTCGTATGGGACAGCAGCGATTCCACCGTGCCGCCCTGGCCCTGCAGGATCTGGATCAGCGAGTTGGTCAGGGCATTGACATTCTGGGCGTTGAGCCCCTGGATGACGGGTTTGAGCCCGCCGAGGAGCAGGTCGAGGTCCAGCGCCGGCTCGGTGCGCTCCACCGGGATCTGGGAGCCCGGCGGCTGGAGCTTGGTCGAACCCGGGCTGTCGAGGAGCTCCAGGTACCGGTTGCCGACCAGGTCCAGGTAGCGCACCGCGATCTTGGTGGCAGTCGTCATGACGACTTCGCGGTCGGAGTCGAAGTGCACCAGCACGGTGTTGTCGGGTTGCAGCGCAACGTCGTTGACAGTCCCGACGCGGATGCCGGCCACCCGGACCGAATCGCCGGCCTTGAGACTGGAGGCGTCGCTGAAGACCGCCGAATAGCCGTTGGTCGACCCTGTCCGGTACTGGCCCATGATCGCGAACAGTGCTCCGGTCAGGAGCAGCATCGTCACTCCGAACACGCCGAACTTGACTGCGGTCCCTCGCGTGCGCGTCATCCCGGTTGTCCTATCTGGGTGGTGTTGCGCGGCGGGCCGTCGAGCGGACCGTACAACGCTTGCTTGAGTGCGTCGGAGTTCAGCAGGATGCCCTGATTGCCGTACTGCGCCGGGTTGGCGTCGATGTCGGTGACGATGAACGGCGGCCGCTTCTCGAAACCGACCTCGGGTAGGCCCTGGCACTGCGGTCCACCGGTGGCGGCCACCTTCGGCAGGTTCCCGGGGTAGCGGTAGCGCTCGGTGCCCAGTAGGAACGAGTCCAGGAGCATGACGCCCGGCAGCGGCTGCGGTGGACCGAGGGCCAATGGCTCCATGCCTTTGAGCGCGCAATTGAGCGCTGCGTTGTACTGGTTGGTCAGGTTCGTGGTCGGCACCAGCAGGCGCATGGCGTCGGTTATCCCGGCACTGTTGGTCGCCACCACGTCGTTGCCGATCTCGGCCAGCCCGATCGCGCTCATGAGCGCCGCGTCCAGATCGTTGCGGCGATCGAAGATCGTGTCACTGAGTTGTGTCGCATTGCGGACGGTGTCCATCAACTCGGGTGCGACGTCGGCGTACGCGTTGAACACCTTTGGTGCGACGGCGATCTCATGGCTCATCGTCGGCAGACTGGGGGCGATCTTGGCCAGCAGCGCGTCCAGGTCGACCAGCGTCTGGCCCATCTTGTTGCCACGGCCGTCGATGGCCTGGGCCATCGCGCCCAGTGTCTCGTTCAGCTTTTCCGGCTGGATCTGCGCCAGCACCGACACCAGCTGTTCGAAGACCGTGTTGATCTCGACGGTGGTATGCGTCGCATCCAGGACCTGGCCGGCGTACATCGATTTCGCCGACGGATCGGCAGGCGGGATGAGTTGGACGAACTTGGCGCCGAACACGGTGCTCGAGGCGATCTCGACGCCGGTGTTGGCCGGAATCAGCTGCAGGTCATCGGGGTTCATCGCCAGTTTCAGCGCCGCCTGCCCGTCGGGCAGCGTCTCGATCGCCTCGACCTTGCCGACCTGCGCACCGTGCAGTTTGACCTTGGCATCGGGGTTCATCACCAGGCCGGCCCGCGGCGAGATGACGGTCACCGACGCGGTCGGGGCGACCCCGCCGCGGAACAGCACGATGGCCCCGACCACGATCGCGGCGATCACCAGGACCGTGATCAGCCCGCTCAGTTGACGTTTAGCGTCACGCGACATCAGATGCCTTCTCTAGCCGGAGAGGTTGAAGTTGCCGTTGGAGCCGTAGACGGCCAGGGAGACCAGCAGCGTGATCGAGACGACAACGATCAGCGACGTCCGGACCGCGTTTCCGACAGCGACGCCGACGCCGGCCGGGCCGCCGGTGGCGAAGAAGCCGTAGTAGGTGTGCACCAGCAGGATCGCCAACGCCATCAGCAGCGCCTGCAGGAACGACCAGAGCAGATCGATGGGGTTGAGGAACGTGCTGAAATAGTGGCCGTACAGACCACCCGACTGGCCGAGCAGCATGACGGTGGTGAATTGGCTGGCCACGAACGACAGGATCACCGCGATCGAGTACAGCGGCGTGATCGCGATCATCCCGGCCACGATGCGGCTGGACACGAGGTACTCGACCGGCCGGATGGCCATCGCTTCCAGGGCGTCGATCTCCTCGTTGATCCGCATGGCGCCGAGCTGTGCGGTGACACCGGCGCCGAAGGTGGCAGCCAGGCCGATGCCGGCGACGATAGGCGCCGAGATACGGACATTGATGAAGGCCGCCAGGAACCCGGTCAGCGCTTCGATGCCGATGTTGCCCAGCGAGCTGTAGCCCTGGATGGCCAGCACGCCGCCGGTCGCCAGGGTCAGGAACCCCACGATGACGACAGTGCCGCCGATCATCGCCAATGTGCCTGCACCCATGCTGATTTCGGCAACCAGCCGGATGACTTCCTTGCGGTAATGCGCAGCCGCGTGGGGCATGCCGGCCAGGGCCCGGCCGTAGAACAGGACATGGTCACCGATCCCGCCGAGCACCGCCCCGGGCCGTCGCACGGCGCGGGACAGGCGCGGGTAGGCCGACTGGAGTACGGCCGTCGGCGCCGTCATCGGGTCGTCATCTGGATGCCGATGGCGGTGACCACCACGTTGACCACGAACAACGCCATGAAGGCATACACCACCGTCTCGTTGACGGCGTTGCCCACCGCCTTGGCGCCGCCACCCGAGACGGTCAGGCCGCGATAGCAGGCGACCAGTCCGGCGATCAGGCCGAACAGTGCCGCTTTGACGCAGGAGATGACGACCTCCGGAATGCCGGTGAGCAGGGTGATACCCGCGGCGAATGCGCCGGGGTTGACGTCTTGGACGAACACCGAGAACAGGTATCCGCCAAGGATTCCGATGATCACCACGACGCTGTTGAGCAGCAGCGCGACGAGCCCCGACGCCAGCATGCGCGGGGTGACCAGACGCTGGATCGGATTGATGCCCAGCACCTCCATGGCGTCGATCTCTTCGCGGACGGTGCGTGACCCGAGGTCGGCACACATCGCGGTGGCGCCCGCACCGGCGACGATCAGCACCGTCACCATCGGCCCGACCTGGGTGACGGCGCCGAAGGCCGCGCCCGCGCCTGACAGGTCTGCCGCGCCGAGTTCGCGCAGCAGGATGTTCAGGGTGAACGACACCAGGACGGTGAACGGGATCGCCACCAACAGCGTCGGCGCCATGGAAACCCTTGCCACGAACCAGGATTGGTCGAGAAATTCGCGCCATTGGAAGGGTCTGCGCACCACGAATCTGGCGGCGTCCACCGACATGGCGAACAACCCACCCACCCCCTCGAGTGGGCCGGCGAGTTGTCGCTGCAGCATCGTCTCTCCGTTCTGTGTGAATCACATCCAGGGGTGGTTATGACCCGGACCACACGCCTCGACCGGGAACAATCACAGCCCGTCACCGGCCGCGCCACCACGTGTCCCACCCACCGGGAATTTGACTCAGGACGCGTCAAATTTCGACGGCGACCCGGTCAGCGGAACACTCCGTTGCCGCTCCGAGCACGAGCGTGTGAGGGTAGGCGCAACGGGTCAGCACGACGAAAGAAAATCTGTGTCGAATTCTGTTTCGGTCAGCAATGACACCGCCGCGGTGGACGCCCTACGTGAGATCCACACCAGCGCAGGCGCTCTGCGCTACTACGACGTCGGTAGTGGGCCAACCGTACTGTTCCTGCACGGTTCGGGTCCCGGTGTCACGGGGTGGCGCAACTTCCGCGGTGTGCTGCCGACATTCGCCGAACGCTTCCGGTGCCTGGTCCTGGAATTCCCGGGCTTCGGCGTCTCAGACGACTGGGGTGGGCACCCCATGGTCACCGCGCAGGGCGCGGTCATGCCGTTCCTCGATGCCCTCGAAGTCGAACGGGTGGACATCGTCGGCAACTCCATGGGCGGAGGCGTGGGCATAAACACGGCGATCGACGCACCCGAACGCATCGGACGCCTGGTGACGATAGGCGGGATCGGCACCACGATCTTCTCCCCCGGGCCCAGCGAGGGCATTCGTCTGCTGCAGGAGTTCACCGAGGACCCGACTCGGCAGCGCTTGATCGACTGGCTTCAATCCATGGTCTACGACCGGTCGTTGGTCACCGAGGAGCTCATCGAGGAGCGTTGGACGCTGGCGACCGACCCGGAGACGCTGGACGCGGCTCGCCGGATGTACGGAAAAGCCGCATTCGCGGCGATGATGGCAGCCATGGCAGCTTCAGACCTGCCGATGCCCTGGGCCAGGATGCACAAGGTATCCGCACCGACGCTGTTGACCTGGGGACGCGATGATCGCGTGAGTCCGCTTGACATGGCACTGATTCCGATGCGGACCATCCCCAACGCCGAGCTTCACGTGTTCCCCAACTGCGGGCACTGGGCCATGATCGAAGCGAAGACCGCGTTCGAATCGGTGGTCACGACGTTCTTGAGGCGCGGCGACTAGTACTCGACCGCTGGAGGCCGGACAGCACCATGCCAATTCCGGACCGGTGCGCGGCTATCAATTCGTCGAGTTCGTGCGGTTCCCTGGCGTCGGTCCACCAGATGTAGGCGTTACTGCTGACGTGGACGATGAGCCTGCTCGGCAGTGACCGCGTGAACGCGTCGTCACCCAAGTCGAAATGCTCCGACAGGAACTCGGTTATGGCGTCGGCGAGATTCTCGCTCCATTCCATCCACCTCAAGCGATACTGCGGCGTCTCGGCGACGAGCGACATCAGTTTCCGTGCGACCTCGACCGACTGCCGGTGCTGGGCGCCGGCTGACTGCCGGTGCCGGACCTCGACTGTGAACATGTCGACGAGCACGTCCACAGGGTCCGAATCGGCTGGGGCGCAGTCCAACAGACCGCGCATGTTGTTCTCGCTTCGCCGGAACAGCGGCCCCAGGACGTCTTCTTTGACCGGGAAGTGACGGTAGAACGTACGCGTCGCGATGCCGACTTCGGCGCAGATGCGCTCCACGGTCGCGCTGGTATCGCCGTCGGCAATGAAGATATCGCATGCGGTCCTGGCGATATCGAGTCGCAATTCCTCAGCGCGACGCTCGGTGAGCGTCGGCCCCTTACCTCTGGGCATTCGACGATTGTCGTCGCAACGAGCCGTGAGGCCCCTGGCCTTCTTTACTTCGCGGCTGTGATGTGCCTAGACTCACACCTGTCACGTTGTGACACATATGCAGAGTATGACAGGCATGGAGGTGTTGTGCCAACATCGAATGACGACGGAACTCCGATAGCGATGCTCGATCGCGTTGCTTCCCTTCTGGACGTCTTCGGTGCACGACAAGCGCTCTCACTGGCGGAGATCAGCCGGTGTTCCAACGTGCCACGCTCATCAGCCCATCGCATCCTGCAGGGCCTGGTGCAGTTGGGCTGGGTCGAGCGTCAAGGCGCCAAATACGCGCTCGGACTGAAAATGTTCGAACTCGGCAGCCAGGCAGTGCGGCAGCGTCGGATCCCCGAAGCGGCACTCCCGGTGATGGCGGACCTGCACCGGCGCACCGGCCTGACGGCACATCTGAGCGTTCTGGCGAACACGCACGTCGTGCACATCGAACGCTTCGGCGGGTGGCCCAGCCATGGCAATTGTTGGCAGGTCGGATCCAAGCAGCCCCTCGAGCAGAGTGCGGCCGGACGTGCGCTGCTGACGCAGCTCGACGAGTCGGACTGGCCGGAGTTGGGGTATGCGGTGACGTCGCCATACGGCATTCGGAACCGCGCGGAGTTGGATCGAAACCTGGCCACCGTGCGTGCTCGTGGCGGCGTCGCCGTCGACGCCGAGGGTTGCGAGTTGGGTGTCACCGTCGTGGCCGCCCCTATCGGAGTGAGCGAGGGTGGCGACCGGTTCGCGTTGTCGCTGTGCGGACCAGCGAGGACAACTCGCGTCGAACCCGTCGCCGCCGCCGTACACAGCGCAGCGTGGGCCATCTGCCACAGCCTGTCCAGCGTGCCACGCAACGGCGCCAGACAAGTACGCGCAGCGCATCACGCGGTGACGCCGGCCATGATCCATCGAACCGCCGAGGCCACTGTGGCAGCGGTCGGCGGCAGGTGACGAAAACCTAGCCGCGCAGATACCTCAGGGCATACCGAGGAAGCCGCGAGGTGGGTACCCGCTTCGGCCAATCGGCCGGCCGGAAATAGGCATCCGATCCACCGTCGACGAAGATGACGCTGCCGCACAGGAACTCGGCCGCATCGGAGAGCATGAAGATCATCCATTCCGCGAGGTGATCGGGGTTGCCGAAGCCCCCGACCGGGACCGGGAAGGACCGCACCGCCTTCGCTTCTCGTGGAGACGCGAGTTGCTTCTCCAGCAGTGGAGTCCTGATCGCCCCTGGCGCTATCGCGTTGAGCCGGATTCCGGCCGCAGCCCAGTCCGGCGACACCGCATGCCGCCGGACCCAACGCGATACGGCAATCTTGGACGCCCCATAGGCGAACGACGGTCCGATCGAACGGTATCGTCGCAAGGTCCTGACCGCACCGTCGAGATCACCACGCAACATCGCCCGTACCGCGCGGTGCGGCACCATCGGCATCGTGGTGCTCGAATTGCTCCCGACGACAACCACCTTTGCGTTGCCGGCGGCCGCCAACGCCGGCCGCCAGTCCTGCAGCAGGTCGACCACGCCGAAATAGTTGACCGACAGGATCAGCCGTACGGCGTTACGGTCCGGCAGTGGGCCGACACCCGCCGCCATGACCGCGCCGTCGAGTCGGCCCTGAGCCAACTCAAGCACCGCGGCGGCGGCTTCCGAACGGCCCTGTGCGGTAGAAAGATCTGCGATCACCTCGGCATCGCGAAGATCGACACCGATGACGCGGTGTCCATCGGCCCGCAACCGCTCAGCAGCGGCACGGCCCATCCCGGACGCCGATCCGGTCACGGCATAGGTACCCACGTTCACCAGTCCTGCCAGGGGATGATCGTGTTCAGCGGCGTGGCGATGACACATTCTCCCGCCGGAGCTTCGGCTGAGTTCCGCTCCAAGCATTCGGTGATCGCCGCGGTGACGCGGACCGGATCGTCATCGAGGTAGAGCAGCCGGATGCGCAGGCCGCCTGGCGGATCTGCCGCCTCCGAGGAACGGAGGCCGAGCCCATTGTTCTGGTGGTGATCCAGCGCGAACGTCCACGCCCCGGCCACTCCGTCGAGTTCCAGCAAGGCCGGGATCGCCACGCGATCCTCCCATCGGTGATGCTCATGAGTATCGGCGCCGTAGGGTTCGGCGAACCGGGTCATCGTCAGGTGCAGCCCCCGATTGGGTCGGTACGGGATGACCCCGGGTGACACCAGCGCCGAGGCGGCAGCGTAGCCCTTGACGGGCCGGAAGAAGGCGAGCACTGTGCGGCGCACGCCGGGGATCATCGGTCCGCGACCCCACTGGAATGAGTCCGCACCGAGCTGCACCCATTCGCGTACCGATTCTTCCACCGGCGACCGAAACCAGTACATCGCGACATAGTCGGTGTCGGCCTGCCCGGGTTCGGCCGTAGAAGCCTCGCGACACGCGGCCGGGCGGCTCCACCGGTCACCCCAGGCAATTCCGGGAAGCGCGAGATTTTCCGGCCGGTGATCCAGTTGATGCCATTCGTTGTAGCGCCGGTGTTCCTCAGCTCTCCCGCTGTCAAGCGCCACGAACGAGAAGAACACCAGCGGGCAATCGTCAGTAGACATGATTGCCTCTCAGTTCTCTTCGGGGACAGGCGCTCCCGCCAATCCGAGGTTGAGCAGTGTATGCGCGTAGGGATTCCCATTGAGCAGCCGACTCGTCCGCGCCGTGATCTGCCATTGCCCGTCAAGACGTTCCAGTGCGAAGTGGTTGGCGGTCGCCCGCCACACCCGATAACCGGATTCACCGTCTCGGAGCAGGACCAGCGATTCGCACACCGCGACAGCGCGGTCACCGTCGACCGTGACCACAGCCGGTCCGAGAAAATGACAGCAACCTGTGGCGACCAGGTCCTGGTGACCGGTCGAGCTGACCATCTGATGCACGCCGTTGCGGCCGGTCATCAACCAATCCTCGACGTCGTAGGTACCCTCGGTCGCCCACAGTGCGGCGGCATTGTCGGCGTTCCCAGCATCCACCGAAGGACCATATGAGGCAATCAGTTTCGTGATGTCGCGTTCGTCTTCAAGGCGTTGTAATCGGGCGAGAATCTGCTGTTCGGCGCTCATTGCTCCTCCTCAATGTCAGACAATCCTGGCGAGGCCACGGTCAGTGCGCTCCCTCGATGAGCGCCGCGATCGCCCGATGAGTTTCCAGCACCACCCGGGATCGGTCCGCAGCGCTGTTGGCCGTGGCGCGGTCGGCGTTTCCGCCGGCTACCCAGACCGGGCCGTCTGCCAAGTGGGCCAGCCCCTCAGCGGCCACGTCCGCCGGATCGTTCACCAGGATCCCGGGAGCATCGAAATTCAGCCCCACCCGCTCCATCGCCGGGGTGCGGGTCACTCCCAGCACCAGTTCGAGAACGTCGACATTGCGTTCACGCAGTTCCAGCCAAAGACTTTCGGCGAACATCCTGGAGAACGCCTTGGCACCGGCATAGATGGAGTGCCGCCAGGCACCCATGTAGCCCGAGAGCGAGCCGACGATCATGATGCCGCCGCGCCCGCGGTCGGCCATCGACCGTCCGTAGTGCTGCACCAACTCAAGCATCCGGGTCACGTTCAGGTCGGTGACCTTCTGGAACTCGCTCAGGTCGGTATCGAGGAACAACTCGTTGCACGTGCTCGCACCGGCGTTGTAGATCAGCAGCCCCACCTCAAGGTCAGCAGTGTCCTCGGCGATCCGTGAAACCGACTGTGGGTCCAGCAGATCCACTGAGATAGCACGCACCTCGACACCCAGCGCACGGCACTGGTCGGCGGTATCCGTCAACGGACCGGGCTTGCGGGCGATGAGCACCAGATTGAACCCGACTGCAGCCAGTTGACGGGCGAACTCGGCGCCCACCCCTTCGGACCCACCGGCGATCACGGCCCAGGGGCCGTACTTGGCCAGATCAGTCATGATTCCTCCTAGCGTTGGGTACTTCCGGCATCCACCGGCAGGCTGACCGCCGTGATATAGCGGGCTTCGTCGGAAGCCAGAAACAGGCTTGCGTTCGCGACATCGAGCGCCTGCACCCACGGGACGGCGAGCAGATTCATCTTGGTTGCGGCCGCTGCGAATTCGTCACGGGTCGGCGGGCGGTCCAGGTCCTGCCGGAAACCGCTGCGGACCACGTCGTTCTGAATCAGAGGGGTGTCGACGTTGGTCGGGTGGACACAGTTGACCCGGACGTTGTGCGGCGCCAGATCGTGCGCGAGGCTGCGCATCAGCCCGACGACACCGTGCTTGGCGGCGGTGTAGTGGGCGACACCGATCAGCCCTCGAAGTCCCGCGATTGAGCTGACCAGAACCATCGACCCTGCACCACGGCTGATCAGATGGGGCGCCGAGGCCGCACAGATGTTCCACACTCCGGTGAGATTGACATCGAGCATGGTGCGCCACGCCGCCTCGGAGAGTTCGACGGCGTTGCCCCGCGACGTGACTCCCGCAGTGGCGCAGACGATGTCGATTCCACCGAGTTCTGCCGCGCCGCGGTCGACAGCGTGCCGCAGCCCGTCCGGGTCACGGACGTCGGCGATCTGGGTGACGATCCGCCCGCCGGCCTGCTCGACGAGACGGGCGGTTTCCGCAAGATCGTCCGGCGTGCTGGGCGGCACGCGCACGGTGTCGACCGGCCCGCACACGTCGACTGCGACGATGTCCGCGCCTTCCTCTGCGAAGCGCACTGCCTGCGCCCGGCCTATACCTCGGGCGGCACCGGTGATCACCGCGGTCTTGTTCGTCAGCCGACCCGTCATGTCGCCTTCTGGGTCAGGCCGGCGTCGACCACGAGTTGGGCGCCGGTGATGTACCGGGCCTGGTCCGAGGCCAGGAAGACCGCCGCGTTGGCCACATCGACGGGTTCCACCCATGGCACCGGAAGCAGGTTCCGGGAGGTGAGGACTTCGATCGCGTCAGCTTCGGTGGGGTTGTCCAGATCTGGCCGCAGTCTTTTATAGGTGGTCGGATTGCGCACCATCGGGGTGGCCACCGCACCGGGATGAACGGTGTTCACCCGGATACTTTGTGGCCCGAGTTCATTGCCGAGCGTGAGGGCCAATCCCACCGCGGCGTGCTTGCTGGCGGTGTAGGGCGCGGTGCCCGTGGTGCCACGTAAGCCGTTGGTGGAGCTGATGATCACCACAGATCCGCCTTCGGTTCCGATGTGGGGCACGCCGGCTTTGACGGTGTGCCAGACACCGGTCAGGTTGACATCCAGATTGCGTTGCCATTCCTGTGTACTGATCGTCCATGCCGGCCTGTTCGGGGTGTGGATACCCGCATTGGCGACGATGACGTCGAGGCGGCCCAAGGTGGTCACTCCCGATTCGACCGCGGACGTGACCTCGGCGAGACTGCTGATGTCTGCCGTGCCGGTGGCGCACCGCCCGCCACGCCGGCGCACCCGACCGGCCGTCTCGTGCAGGTCGTCTACGGCCTCGGGCCGGTCGAGTGCAAGCACGTCGGCCCCGGCGTCGGCAAAACGTTCGCAATGCACGCGCCCGGTACCACTCCCGGCGCCGGTGACCAGGACGACCTTGCCTGTCAGGTCCGGCACTATGGCGCCTTGAGCAGATCGAATCCCTTGTATCCCGCCGCTGCTGCGTTATTACAGATGTCCAGGTAGGTCCCGAAGCCGCCGATGAACAGCATGAACATGCGGGGCTTGCCGGGCACATTGGCACCCATGTACCAGGAGTTGGCCTTGGTGAACAAGGTCGCTTCGGCGCGCTGGGCGCACTCGGCGATCCAGCTGTCCACGGCATCGGTCGACGGTTCGATTGCCGCGTAGCTGTTCTGATCGAGATAGGCGATGGCGTCGGCGATCCAGTTCACATGCGCTTCGGCATGCAGGACCATGTTGGCCAGTACGGCGGGTGCGCCCGGGCCGGAAACCAAGAACAAATTGGGGAAACCGTCGGTACCCAGTCCGAGGTAGGTACGTGGACCGTCGGCCCAGTCGTCCACCAGCTTCTCTCCGCCGCGGCCCACGATGTCGATCTTGGCCAGGGTGCCGGTCATCGCGTCGAATCCGGTGGCCAGCACCAACGCGTCGATGTCGTAGTGCACGTCGGACGTGTTGATTCCCGCTTCGTCGATCGACTCGATCGGCGTCTTGCGGACACTCACAAGTTCGACGTTTGGTCGATTGAACGTCTGAAAGTAATTGGTGTCGGTACAGATCCGCTTGGTGCCGATCGGGTGGTCGTCGGGGATCAGCGTGTCGGCGAGTTGCGGGTCGTCGATGACGGCACGGATCTTTTTCTCGTAGAACTTGCGAGCTTCCTCGTTGGCCTCCATGGAGACCATCTGGTCGGTGAAGGTCTTCGAGAACAGCACGCCGCCCAATTCCCAACGCTTCTCGAAAGCATCGTGGCGCTCCTCAGCGGTGGCTTCCATGGTCAGCTTGGGGTGCGCCACATGTGGCGAGCCGCCGCCGCTGCGCCACGACATCCGGCGGCGTTCGGCATAGTTGGCCTTGATATCGGCTACCTCATCAGCAGTTAGCGGCCGGTTCCCCGCCGGCACACTGTAATTCGGGGTCCGCTGAAACACGTAGAGTTGCTCGGCCTGTTCGGCGATGATCGGGATGGACTGGATCCCTGACGATCCGGTGCCGATCACGGCTACGCGCTTGCCGGTGAAATCCACGGTCTCGTGCGGCCAGTGCGCGGTGTGGTAGACGTCCCCGGCGAAGCTGTCGAGGCCGGCAAAATCCGGGGTCATCGCTGCCGACAGCGGTCCGGTCGCCATGACCACGAACCGCGCGTCAACCGTCTCACCGGTATCGGTGGTGACGGTCCAGCGCAGCGTCTGCTCATCGAGCTCCGCCGAGCTGACCCTGGTGTCGAAGCTGATGGCGCGGCGCAGATCGAGTTTGTCGGCAACCCAGTTGATGTACTTCAGAATTTCGGCCTGGGTGGCGTACTTCTCCGTCCATGTCCACTCTTGCTGCAGTTCGTCGGAGAACGAGTAGCAGTAGTCCACGCTCTCGACATCACAACGCGCACCCGGGTAACGGTTGAAGTACCAGGTGCCACCCACTTCCGGCGCGGCCTCGAAGACACGCACCGACAGTCCCTGCGACCGGAACTTGTGCAACGCGTACAGGCCGCCGAAGCCTGCGCCAACCACCACAACATCCACGACGTTCTTCGATCCACTGCTCACACGACGAACGGTAGGCGTCGACCGCGGGCTCGACTGCCACTGTTCCCGGTCACCGGACGGCGGAACCCGGCGTCCCGGCCACCGGAATCGGTGTGTTGCCGCATCGGCTCCGTCGGCGAGAATCTCGGCCCATGACCGACGTGGAATGCAACACCGAAGCAGTCGGCGCGAGTATCCGGTCTCGACGCGGCGTGCTGGTGACGGTTGCTGAAGTCATCGATGAAAGCGCCGACGCCCGTTCGCTGGTCTTCAACGTCCCGGAGGATCAGCGCGACCGGTTTTCCTATCGGCCCGGGCAATTCCTGACCTTGCGGGTGCCGAGCAAGCAGACCGGTTCGGTGGCCCGGTGTTATTCGCTGGCCAGTTCACCGCACACCGATCCCGCACCCAAGGTGACCGTCAAGCGCACCGTCGACGGGTACGGATCGAACTGGTTGTGCGACAACGTCGAAGTCGGCGACACATTGGAGGTGCTCCCGCCGTCCGGGCTGTTCACGCCGGCCAGTCTCGACGCCGACTTCCTCTTGTGGGCGGCCGGCAGCGGAATCACACCGGTGATGTCGATCCTGAAATCGGTGCTGTCGGAAGGCACGGGGCGGGTGGTCCTGTGCTACGCCAACCGCGACGAGCGCTCGGTGATCTTCGCCGGCGAACTCCGCGAACTCGCCGCCCGCTACGCGGGCCGGCTGACAGTCCTGCATTGGCTCGAATCGATCCAGGGCCTGCCGACCCGGGCGCAGCTGACCGGATTCACCCAGACTGTTTTCGCCGGCACCGCCCGCTTCGAGGCCTTCGTCTGCGGTCCCGCACCGTTCATGGCCGTCATCAAAGACACCCTCGCCGAGGCCGGGGTGCCGCGAGAACGCGTACACCTCGAAGTGTTCCAGTCGCTGTCCGGTGACCCGTTCGCCGATGACACCACCGCAGTGGCAACGGATTCCGACGACAACGACGCCGCCGCTGTCCAGGTCGACCTGGACGGCGCCAGCCACCGGCTGCGGTGGCCGCGTCAGGCGACCCTGGTCGACGTGCTGATCCGCTCGGGTGTCGATGTTCCGTACTCCTGCAAAGAGGGACAGTGCGGATCGTGTGCAGCCACGGTGCTGCGCGGCGACGTGGACATGGCCACCTGCGACATCCTGGAGCCCGAGGACCTCGCCGCCGGGGTCATCCTCGGCTGCCAGGCGCGCCCGGTCTCCGACGACATCCACATCGAATTCTGAGCCGGTGTGGTCGGCACGTTTCCACTGACCGGGATTGGCTCCCGTCATCGGCATCAAAGCGGTACACCATCAGTACAGCCCTCGACGATAGGACCGAACCATGACTGAGCGCGTAATCGACCGGGTGCGCGACCTCGCCGACCAGTTGCGCCACCAGGGCGCCGAAGCCGAGAAGATCGGCAAGCTCACCGACGAGACCGTCAAGATGATGAAGGCGGCAGGCAATATCCGCCTGTTGCAGCCGAAGTCTCATGGTGGCTTGGAGGTGCATCCGCGTGAGTTCGCCGAGACCGTCATGGCCACCGCGGCGCTGGATCCCTCGGCCGGCTGGATCAACGGCGTCGTCGGCGTGCACCCGTACCAACTCGCGTACGCCGACCCGAAGGTCGCCGCCGAGATCTGGGCTGAGGACGTCGACACGTGGGTCGCCTCTCCCTACGCACCTCAGGGGGTGGCCAAGCCTGTCGACGGCGGCTACATCTTCAACGGCCGCTGGCAGTTCAGCTCGGGCACCGATCACTGCGACTGGATCTTCCTGGGCGCGATGCTCGGTGACACCGAGGGCAAACCACTGATGCCACCGCAGATGCTGCACATGATCCTGCCGCGCCAGGACTACGAGATCGTGGAGGACTCGTGGAATGTCGTGGGGCTGCGCGGAACCGGCTCCAAGGACGTCATCGTCAAGGATGCGTTCGTACCGACGTACCGGACGATGGACGCGATGAAGGTCATGGATGGCACCGCCCAGCGCGAAGCCGGGATGACCGAAACGCTGTACCTGATGCCGTGGTCGACGATGTTCCCGCTCGGCATCAGCTCGGCGACCATCGGCATTGCCGAGGGCGCGCTGGCCGCTGCACTCGATTACCAGCGCGAGCGGGTCAACTCCAGCGGTGTGGCGATCAAGGACGATCCCTACGTCATGTATGCGATCGGCGAGGCGGCCGCCGACATCAACGCGGCTCGGCAGGAACTGCTCGCCAACGCCGACCGCATCTACGACATCGTCGACTCAGGTAAAGAGGTCTCCTTCGAAGACCGGGCCGCGGGCCGACGCACCCAGGTGCGCGCGGTGTGGCGCGCTGTGTCGGCGGTCGACGAGATCTTCGCGCGCTGCGGTGGCAACGCCGCCCGGATGGACAAACCGCTGCAACGCTATTGGCGTGATGTGCACGTCGGTCAGGCGCACGCCATCCACGTGCCGAGCACGGTCTATCACGCTTCCGCCCTGAGCTCGTTGGGTGTGGACCCGCAGGGCCCGCTGCGGGCGATGATCTGAGAGGACAGCCGCATGGGATTGATCAAGAGCCTGGGCTACGTCACCGTCGCCGCTTCCGACATCGAGCGCTGGCGGCACTTCGCTTTCAACGTCCTCGGTTTCGCCACCGGCACCGGCCCGGACGAGTCCGCGTTGTATCTGCGGATGGACGAGCGTGCCGCCCGCATCATCGTCGTACCCGGCGAGTCCGACAAGATCGTCACCGTCGGCTGGGAGGTTCGTGACCACGCCGACCTTGAGCAGGTCAAGAGCGCACTGGATGCCGCTGGCGTGCCGTTCAAACAGCTGTCGCTCGATGAAGCCGACGCGCGGCGGGTCGAGGAGGCCATCGCCTTCGAGGATCCGGCCGGCACCGCACTGGAGGTGTTCCACGGCCCCGTCCTCGACCACTCGCCGGTGATCACGCCGTTCGGCGCGAAGTTCGTCACCGGCGAGCAGGGTCTCGGGCATGTGGTATTGCCCGCGCTCGACGTCAACGGCTTGTTCGAGTTCTACACCCAGGTAATGGATTTCAAGTCCCGCGGGGCATTCCGTGTCCCGGTGCCACCGGAGTTCGGCCCCGTGCGAGTCCGGTTCATGGGGGTCAACGAGCGCCATCACAGTCTGGCGATCTGCCCGGCGCAGACGCTGCGCGATCCGGGCCTCATCCATCTCATGGTCGAGGTCGACACGCTCGACGCGGTCGGCCAGGCGCTGGACCGCGTCAACGCCGAGGGCTTCCAGCTGTCGTCGACCCTGGGGCGGCACACCAACGACAAGATGGTGTCGTTTTACGTTCGCACTCCGGGTGACTGGGACATCGAATTCGGCACCGAGGGCATGCGGGTGGACGAAACCTATTACACGGCAGAGGAAATCACGGCAGACAGCTATTGGGGCCACCAGTGGGTGTCGGACCTTCCGGCGGCGATGCGCCCGTGACGCAGGCTGACGATATCCGGCCGATCCCGGCCGGCGCGGTGACGGTGTGGGACCACGAGGCCGATGTGGTGATCGCGGGCTACGGGGTGGCCGGCGCGGCCGCTGCAGTAGAAGCGACGCGGGCGGGGACCGACGTACTGGTTCTCGAGCGCACCGGCTCATGGGGCGGAGCCGCCTCGATGGCAGGTGGCTTCATCTACCTCGGCGGCGGCACCGCGATCCAAAAGTCCTGCGGTTTCGAAGATTCGGTCGACAACATGGCGGCGTTTCTCAACGTGGCCATGGGCCCCGGCGCGGATGCCGCGCGCATCGCTGACTACTGCGTCGGAAGCGTGGCGCATTTCGACTGGCTCGTGGGCTGCGGAGTGCCGTTCAAAGCCGAGTTCTTCGGAGAGCCCGGCTGGGAGCCGATGGGCGACCAAGGGCTGATGTACAGCGGTGGCGAGAATTCCTATCCGTTCAACACCATCGCCACACCGGCCCCGCGCGGGCATGTGCCGCAGATGCAGAACAAGAAGCAGGGCGAGGCCAGCGCGGGTTTCATGCTGATGAAGGGCCTCGTCGACACCGCGACCGCAGCCGGCGCACGGTCGCTGTACGACGTGCGGGTGCAGGCCCTGATCGTCGAGTCCGACGGCCGCGTCGTCGGCATCCGGGCCAGGCGCTACGGCACCTCGATCGATATCCGAGCGCGGCGGGGCGTCGTGCTGGCCACCGGAAGCTTCGCCTACAACGACGACATGGTCGCCCGGTATGCCCCGCGCATCGCCGGGCGCCCGGCAGCCTCTATCGAGCAGCACGACGGGCAGGCCATCCGGATGGCGCAGGCGCTCGGTGCCGATCTGGCACATATGGACGCCACCGAGGTCGCGGTGTTCATCGATCCGCAGCAGTTGGTACGCGGAATTCTGGTCAACGAACGCGGTCAGCGCTATGTCGCCGAGGACACCTATCCCGGACGAGTCGGTCAGCTGACGCTGTATCACCAGAACAACACCGCCTACCTGATCATCGACGGCGACGCCCAGGAGGAGGCGATGGCCTCGCTCTCGCCCCAGCTGATGATGCGGCCGCCGTCATGGGTGGCTGACACTGTGGCCGAACTGGCGGCGGAGATCGGCTTGCCGCCGAACTCGTTGCAGGCCACGGTCGAGGCCTACAACGAGAGTGCGGCTCGCGGCGAGGATCCGCTGCTGCACAAGAAGCCGCAGTGGCTCAAGCCGATCAAATCTCCGGTGGGAGCCATCGACCTCCGCGAATCCACCGGTGGCTTCACCCTCGGCGGGCTGCACACCACGCTCGATGCCGAGGTGCTGCACGTCAGCGGCGAGCCGATCCCAGGCCTCTTCGCCGCCGGACGCTGCACAGCCGGCCTGGCGGCGTGGGGATATGCCAGTGGCGTGTCACTGGGCGACGGCAGCTTCTACGGTCGCCGCGCGGGGCGGGCTGCTGCGAGCGCATAACAGCTGTTCGGACCCGCTGAACCAATCAGATATCGCCTTCCCCCGCCGTTCTCGCGGCGGGGGTTTTCGGCATGACGCGGATCGCTTTCACCCATTCATGTGACAGCACCCACACCTC
Organism: Mycolicibacterium sp. 050232; assembly: GCA_036235365.1. Taxonomy (GTDB): domain Bacteria; phylum Actinomycetota; class Actinomycetes; order Mycobacteriales; family Mycobacteriaceae; genus Mycobacterium. The sequence continues at coordinate 257,583 of JAZBEZ010000001.1, forward strand.
TGTGCTACAAACAGTCATATTACTAATAGTCATATGCCGCTTAGGCATGTGACTCCACGTGGGAGGTCTCTCATGACAATGGCTGTCGAGAAGCCGGGTGAGGCGCCCAGCGCCGTGATCGATCGGGTTTCGCTGGTCCTGGATGTCTTCGACGGTCCCGGACGGCTGACACTCGCCGAAATCGTGCGGCGCACCGGCCTACCCCGTTCGTCGGCCCACCGGATCCTGGAGCGTCTGGTTCACCTGCGCTGGCTTCGCCGCGACGGGCGCGATTACGAGCTGGGCATGAGGCTGGTCGAGCTGGGTTCACTGGCGCTGCATCAGGACCGCATCCACCGTGCCGCGATTCCCTTGTTGCGCGATCTGCACAGGGCCACCGGACTGGTGGTCCACCTGGCGGTCCTGGACGGATCCGACGTCGTGTACCTGGAGAAGATCGGCGGCCAGATGGTGGCAGCCATCCCGACTCGTATCGGAGGACGGCAGCCCGCGCACTGTACGGCCGTGGGAAAGGCCATCCTGGCCGACAGCCCGTCTTCCGCAGTCGACTTGGCCTCGGGCAGGACGAGATTCTCGATCTCCAATGAACGGCAACTCGCGGCCGAACTGGCGAAGGTGCGTGCCCACGGAGTGGCCTTCGAGCGCGAAGAATCGCTGGCCGGGTTCGGTTGTGTGGCTGCGCCCATCGGGCCCGTCGGAGCAGCGGTTGCCGCGGTTTCGGTATGTGGTCCGATGAACCGCATGACATTCGACCAGCGCCTGGCGGCTCCGGTCCGCATGACGGCAATGGGCATCTGGCGCAACGCCGAAGATGGCCCGCAGCGAGTGGTTCCCACCTTGCAGGCGCTGCGGCCGTTGCGCGTCGGCAGCCCTGTCGGGCCGCGGACCTCTGCCACCCTGCTCCCGGCATGACACTCGATCCACAGATCGCTGGTTTGATCGAGACACTGGATACGGGCTTCCCGCCCGTACACACGATGACCGGCGCGCAGGCCCGCGCCGCGATCCGCAGCCGGTTTGTGGCCAATCCCCAGCCCGAGCCCGTGGCCTCCGTCGCTGACCACCAGGTACCCGTAGACAACGGTCGTATCGATGTGCGGGTCTACCGTCCCGACACGTCCGAACCGCTGCCCATGCTGGTGTACGCCCATGGCGGCGGATTCGTGTTCTGCGATCTCGACAGCCACGACGGGTTGTGCCGCAACCTGGCGAATCTGGTTCCTGCCGTGGTCGTTTCGGTGGGCTACCGTCTAGCTCCGGAGCACCGCTGGCCGACTGCTGCCGAGGACTTCTACGCCGCCACGCGCTGGGCGATCGACCACGCCGCCGATTTCGGAGCCGACCCGGCACGGGTGGCGGTCGGCGGCGACAGTGCCGGCGGAAATCTCGCCGCGGTGACCGCACTGATGGCCCGCGACCGCGGTGGGCCGGCCCTGGCCGGGCAACTCCTGCTGTACCCGGTGATCGCCGCGGACTTCGACACCGAGTCTTACCGGCTGTTCGGCAGGGGCTTCTACAACCCGCGCCCGGCATTGCAGTGGTATTGGGACCAGTACGTCCCGGCAGTCAGCGACCGGCAAAACCCTTACGCCTCACCGCTACACGGCGACCTCAGTGGATTGCCGCCGGCCGTGGTCGTACTCGCGGGCCATGATCCGCTACGAGACGAGGGCATCGCCTATGCCGATGCACTGGAGGCAGCCCGAGTACCGATTACCCGCTGCGCCTTCGACGGTGGCATCCACGGATTCATGACGATGCCGATGCTCGACATCGCCCACCGGGCCCGGCGAGAGGCCAGCCGGGCGCTACGTGATCTGCTCGGCCGGTAACGCGGCGGCCCAAACGTCATCGCGGCAGGTCCGTGGCGCGTAGCCGAAAGCCAGGGGTGTTCAGAAATCGAACACCCCCAAAAGACCTGCATCATGGTGCTGCCCGCCGATCAGCGTCCCGCCGCCGAACGGTCCTTCGCTCAGCCACGGCCCCAGGTCGGGGAGGCCTTCCTGCGCGGAGAGCAGGTCGGCCAGCATCTCTGCCCAGGCTTCCATGTGGGTGTTCACCAGCGGTTCCTCCCCCCGTTCGTGGGGTGTTCAATTGTTGAACGACGGCCCGCAGCGTCAGCTTCGACGCCAACACCGACAATGGCGCCGAGCGGGGCTCGCAAAATACCCTGACCTCTGATTCGTTGTCAAACAACTGCAGGCTCCCGTTTTCTAATTTGGTTGTTTGACATTGTCGTGATGTTAGAGTAAGGAGATGCATCCTGCGTCAGTGCCCGCACGCCTGATCGAGGCCGGAGTCCCGGTGGTCACAGGCGATGCCCACACCATCACCTACCGCGCAGGCAACCACGCGGTCACCGCCGACCTCATCGTGGCTGAACACGTGTCGTCACCAACATTGGGGCTGGATCGCAGACGTAGCCGTACTGGCCACCGGATATTCGTCGTCTGCGACACCATCTCCGCGCAGGCGCGTTCAGCTCTGTTAGCCGAGGGGGGCGTCGACCTCAGCGTCGGCAGTACAGGCGAACTGGTGCTCTCTGGCACCGTTTACCGCGCTCCTGCGGTGGCGCGCCCCCTCCGCGGCGCGGGCGAACGTAGCTGGCGTCGCCGCGCGGCGGAACGGATCTGCGTCCTCACCAGCGAGCACCTGCGCCAAAGTGACCTCGCCGCGGCCATCGCAGTGAGCCAGCAGGCGATATCCAAGATGGTGGAGAAGGTGCCGCTCCCAATCACACCCATGGCCGAGAAATCTCGTCGGGAATGTCTCGTCGCGCTGACGTCGGTGCCGGCCGACGACGGACTTATCGAAACCTACTGGTATGGCACAGACTCGGTGACCGACCAGGTCTGCAGTGCGATCCGGCTCGGTGCCGAGCTGACGGTACGGGTGCTTGCCGGCGGTGAAGTCGCCGCCGATGTGCTGGCGCCGTGGCGAGTACCGACACACGGCCTGGTCTACGCCGAGGAGCTGATCGACCTCACCGTCTTCGATTTGGTGGAAGCGACCGCCGAGGAGGCAACCTTGACCGTGCGCGTGCCTGCTGACCAGACGGTGTGGGCGACGGCCGGGTGGTGGAACCAGGTCACTGGCACGCAGCGTCCCGGCATCGTCACCGCAGATCCGGTGGTGGTCCTGCAGGACATGAGCGCCGGTGCCGACATCGGCGACGGGGCACCGCAGCGACTTGCCGACTGGATCGCGAGCCGGTGACCGCCGCAGTACCGGTCGTCGTGGCGTGCACGGCCGCGGCCGACGACAACGGGATGCGTGCGTTGTGCGACGTGTCCGCCGTGGCCACCCATCTGGATTACCGCGTCATCGGCGGCCACATGGTGCGGTTGCTCCGTCACGTCTACGGCGTGCCAGGAGTTCCGCGAGTGACCTCCGACGCCGATGCGGGCATCGACGAGCAGGTGGCTGTTGCCGGCGAATTCCATGACCAGCTCACCGCGTTGGGTTACACGGACATCCGCGGAAACCGATACGAACTCGGTGAACGCGCGGTCGATCTCCTGGTGCCCACCGAGACCAAAGCGGGCAAGAGATACATCGGTCAACGGGCCTTTGACGGGGCACCGGGATTACGCCTGGCGCTGGCGTCGCCGCCGGTTCTGGTGGCCGTCACAGCGCGGCTCACCAACAGCACCTATCTGGAATTCGAGGTCCCGGTTCCCGACGTCGAGGCCGCGTTCGTGTTGAAGATGCTGGCATGGACCGTAAGGCACTCCGACCGCGACGTGAAGGACATCGAGACGGTGCTGGAGATCGTCGCGTCGCAACCTGAGTACCGGGCTTCTCCGTGGCGGATGCACGATCCCGCCGTCACCAAGCTCGGTGAGCGCAAAGACGCCGCCCGGGCAGCGGCACGGATGATCGCTAGCCCACCGAGGGTGGTGCCTGCCCGGGTGCGGGCCCTGCTGCGACAACACGTCGCACCCGCTGCGCGTTGACAGCGTGTACCCGGCGCCCATCGCGCCAGCACCTTCAAGCGCAACAGCCCGCCCACCTCATGCGAGCTGACACCGTAGGCAGGATGGCAACAATGAACGAAACCCCAGGGAGCACAAGGAAGCCAGGCGCTAAGTGATCTGCTCGGTCGTTAGCACCGCACCGTAGCGCTGCTCGGGGTCGAGCACGCAATGGGTGCGGCTGAACACCGTCACCATGCACTTGTTGTTGTGGTTGCAGCGGCTGTGTGAGGCGGGCTCGGCGATCATCGTGTTGACCCGGTCCGGTTCCCGCAGCAGTGCCCGGCCCATGGCGAAGAAATCGAATCCCTCTCGCATCCCCGTCTCGAGGTGCTCACGATCATTGATGCCGCCCAGCAGAATCAGTTTGGTGTTGCGCATCAGCGGCACGAACTGCCGAGCGGCGTCCAGCATGTAGAGGTCTCGATACGGATAGACACCCATCGTCTGCTTGCCCACCAGCCGGACCGCCGGCCGCAATGCCGGCGGCATCACCTTCGCGAACTCCTTGACCGGGACGTCGCCGCGGAACAGGTACATGGGCTTGTACACCGACGAACCCTGGGTCAGTTCGATGGCGTCGAGGGTGGCATCGGTATCGAGGAGTTGAGCGGTCCGCAATGCCTCGTCGATCCAGATACTGCCCGGGAGCCCGTCGTCCATGTCGAGTTTGGCGATCACCGCGACCCGGTTACCGACCACCTGGCGAACCCGCGCTGCGATCTCCCGCACGAATCGCGACCGGTTGTCGATATCGCCGCCGTACTCGTCCGTGCGGCGATTGATCAGGGGGCTCAGGAACGAGCTCGGCAGGTAGAGATGTCCGAAATGCAGCTCGACGGCGTCGAATCCCGCGTCGAGCGCGACCTGCGCCGCGTCGCCGAACTGGTCGATCACCTGGGATATTTCGCTGCGGGTGATCTCGCGACAATAGGCGAACGAGGTGGGGTTGATGAACCTGCTCGGCGCCACCGCAGTGACACCGGTCAGCTTCTTCTGCGCCACCACCCCGGCATGCCCGAGTTGTGCCGAAATAGCCGCTCCCGCACCGTGTACCGAGTCGGTGAGCCGACGCAGTCCGGGTAGCGCCTTGCTGTCCATCACGATCTGTCCGGGTGCGCTCGCACCCTGGCGGGATACACAGCAGTAGGCGACTGTGGTCATCGCGACGCCACCCTCGGCGAAGCTCCGATGGAAATCGATGAGGTCGTCGGTTACCAGCCCCTCGGGTGAGCGGCCTTCCGACGTGGCGGCCTTGATCACGCGGTTACGCAGCGTCACTGGCCCGAGCTGGGCCGGGCTGAACGGATCGGTCATCGCCACACCATCGCGCCGACACCCACCGTCGTCAACGGTGGTTTCCCGATGGCCGGGAACGCCGGCGGTCAATCGTGGCGACTGGTCGTAATCTCGCGTCATGGCTGAGGTTTTCGTCATCGACCGCGTGGTCACCACACCAGGCTGTGCCCAGGAGTTCCTCGACGCCTACCTGGCCGGATATGCCCCGGGGGCCCGTGAACGCGGCATGACGCTGCATGACGTCCTGGTCAGCCCGCCCATCTGGTTCGACGACCGATCCAACGTCGTCACGATCACGTGGACGCTGCCCAGCCCCGAGGCCTGGTGGCAGATGACCTGGCAGGGCCGGCCGGACCCGACCGTGGCGCGGTGGTGGAACAGCATCACCGATCTGGTGGTGGAGCGCACACGCGAAGTGGCATCCGCCGCCGATGCCATCACCGATGTCTCACCCGCCCTGCCCGATGCTCCAACCGGCACTGCCACGCTCGGGGTCACCCGCTTGCTCGACGTCGAGGAGTCCGACCGCGACCGCGTCCTGGGCGCACTACGCGACGCAGCCGAGCGCAGCGGTGCGTTGCGGACGCTTGTGGAGCCGACGTTGCCGGGGTCGCGTAATGGTGGCGACATCCTGGTTCATCTGCGGTTCGCGAACGAATTTGACTGGGAAAACAGCGGTTTCGACGATGCACTGGCGGACCCAGCGATCTCGCGCGTGAATGGAGTGACCTACCAGGGAGCTCCGATCCGCCGCGGCAGTGGCACGGTGTACCGCGCACTTCTGCTGCGCGTACCCCCCGAGGTGGAGGCCGAGACCGTCGCAGCATTCGAACGCGAACTCGCGATGATGCCCCGATACGTCCCCACCATCACCGCGTGGCAGCTCAGCCGGGTCGAGCAGGCCATCGGGGCCAGCGACTGGACCCACGTCTTCGAACAGGAATTCACCGACGTCGACGGCCTGATGGGCCCCTACCTCATGCACCCGATCCACTGGGCGGTGGTCGACCGCTGGTTCGACCCCGAGACCGCCGATGTCATTGTCCGCGACCGGGTATGCCACAGCTTCTGCGAACTAAGCCGCCCGGTGCTGTCTGCACGCATCTAAGGCGATCTCGCCCCAGTTGCGTCTGGGCGGCGTGTCGCGCAGACACAGCCGGGAGTGGACTTGCCCGCCTATCAGCGACTTTTCAGCGACAATCGCCGCTTGAGCACCATGCACATCATTTGCCACACTGCAACTCAATACTCACGTCACTGAAGACCCAAAGGCCTCACGCGCCACGGATTTTGGGTTGTCCATGTATCAGCGACTGAGTCGCTGATAGATGGACAATGAACAGGTGAGGCTCACGGGGTCAGCGGTGCATATGGGTCAGAACTGACGAGCCGCAATGGGTTTAGTGAGGCTCCCGTTGCCTGTATGGCGATTGTCGCTGAAATGTCGCTAACAGGCGGGCACATCGGACTGTCGACCCCTAGACCCCCGCGGGCAGGATGTTCGGATTCGCGGCCGCAGGTGGCTGCAGCGGCGGCAGTACCGTGTTTCCGTCCAGCGAATGCACCGAAAGCTGTTGTGACCACGGATAGTGCAGGCTGAACGCCACCAGACCGGTCCGATCCGCGGCGGGCAGGTGGCACATCGCCAGCACCGTTTCGGCGAGATATTCGACAGGCTCGGTCGGGAAGCTGTCCGGAATCAGCGACGCCGCACCCGGCGTCCGCACCGCGGTGGACGGCGCGACACAGTTCACGGCGATGTTGGCGTCGAGCAGTTCGGCGGCCACTCCCTGGGTGAAGCGGTGCAGCGCAGCCTTGCACGATGCGTAGATCACGTCCCCGGCGGTCTTGTTGTAATCGCGGTAGGGCCGTACGGGCGCCACCCCGGTCACCGATCCGATGTTGACGATCCAGCCGGCCCCCTGCGAGCGCATATGTGGCACAGCTACTTTCGTCAAAGCAAACGGCGTCTTCAGATAGTGCTCCACCGTGCGGTCGAAAGTCTCGACCGGCATGTCCTCGACGACCGAATAGTCGGCATACCCGGCGTTGTTGACCAGGATGTCCAGCCGGCCCGTGCGCTCGACGACAGCCTCGATCAGGCCGTCGCGGGCGGTTGTGTCCTCCAGGTCGGCGGCGAGTCCGAAAGCCGATCCGCCGGCGGCTTCGATGAGAGCGATGGTCTCCCCGATTGTTCCGGGGATCGCCTCGGTGACCCCGGCTCGCGTGGACGGCGTCGGAGCGTAGGAGCGCGCGGTCACCGCCACCGTCGCGCCTTCTGCCGCCAGCCGTTGCGCGATGGCCCGACCGATGCCGCGGCTACTACCGGTGACCAATGCTGTTCTTCCAGCGAGTATCTGGCTCATCGGAGAACGAAATCCTCTTCGATCGGTGCGCGATGTTGGTGCCACAAATCCACCAGACGGTACGGCGTGGACACCACGACGCGTCCGGACTGCGATCGATAGTAGGTGTGCGCGTTGGGGGTATGGCACCACACCGTGCCCTGCATGGTCTGATCGATCCCGTCGACGTACTCCTCGAACGCGGCCTGAGTGACCTCCATCGTCGACGCTTCGCGCAACGCCATCAGCTGCAGGCACTCCAGGATGTAGTGCGCCAGGATCTCCATCGAGAAATTGGCCCCGGCACCATGTCCCGGGCTGTAATTCGGTGCGGACGTGATGAACAGGTTCGGGAAGCCGGGTACGGTGCCGCCTCGGTAAGCGCGGGGGCTGTCTCCCCATTCCGCTGCCAGAGTCTTGCCGTCCCGGCCCCGGATATCGACGGTGGAGAGGAAATCCAGGTGATAGCCGGTGGCGTAGATGATCACGTCGAGTTCGATCTGTCGCCCGTCGGCGGTGACGATGCCCTTCTCGTTGACCTCGGCGGGTTCGCTGGCCTCCACATCGACATGGTCGCGCGTCAGCGCGGCGTAGTAGCCGCCCGGATCGCGGATGATCCTCTTGCCGTATGGCGCGAAGTCCGGCGTCACCTTCTGCGCCAATTCACTTCCTGCGCCGAACATCCGGTCGATGTAGTCCTGGCACATCTGCAGCAGCACATCGTTGGCCGGTGAGATCGACAGGTGGGTCTTCGACCACTCAGGGTCCTGCAGGATGACCGGGTAATTGTTGTCGGCAGTACCCCAGTACGACTTGAGCCGATGCCACATCGAATAGAAAGGCAGCGCATGCCCCAGGTAGCGGCGGTGCTCTGGGACCTCGTCGGAAAGCCGCTTGCGCGGTGCGACCCAGTGCGGCTGGCGCTGGAAGACGGTCAGGTGCTTAACCTCGTCGACACAGGCGTCGATGATCTGTACCGCCGTGCAGCCGGCGCCGATGACTGCCACCTTCTTACCGGTCAGGTCCAGTGCCGGGTCCCATTGCGCCGAGTGAATACTGATGCCCGCGAAGCTGTCTCGGCCCTTGAGATCGGGAAATCGGGGACGGTTCAGGTAGCCGGCAGCAGTGACGACGACGCTGGCGTAGTCGATGGACCGGGTGTCATCGGCAGTGCGCGAGTGAATCTGCCACTGCTGTCGCTGTTCGTCCCACCACAAGGCCTCGACTTCGGTGCCGAACCGGATGTGGCTGCGCAGGTCGTGCTTGTCCGCCAGTGAAACCAGATATTCCTGGTACTCCGCGCCCTGCGGGTAGTAGTTCGACCAATCCGGATTCACCTCTCGCGACAGCGAGTAGTACGCCGATGGGGTGTCGACGCCGATGCCCGGATATGTTGTGGTCAGCCAGGTTCCGCCGACCTCGTCGTTGCGGTCGAAGACCTGGAATTGCACCCCTTCCTCGGCAGCCGCCAGCGCGACGGCCAGGCCGGCGATGCCGGCGCCGATGATCGCCACGGTCGTGGACGGGGGAATCGGCGTCGTGCGCGGCAACGTGGGCTGGGAGGGGCGGAATCCGCCCTGCTCGAGCAGCAGATCGACGTGCTCGTCGTCGACGGGACCACCCAAAGCAACAGGCAGCAGACGGACGAAGAAATCACGGTCGTCGAACGGGATTGTGTCGGCCGCCCGTTCCCGACCGAGCGCGGCGATGATGTCCTCGGCCAGCGCTTCTGCGGTCTTTGGATCGGTCGTTCCGGCTCGCTCGGGCGGATCGGGCACGTGGTCGATCTTGGGTGCGTACCGATCGATGACCGATGGATCACCTGTCATCTGCGCCAACACCGCGACCAGGACACCGGGGTCCGCTTCCAGGAGATGGGCGCGCAGGACGTCAGGGTCTGGAGCACGATCCGCGAGTGACGAGGATTCAGTGGTAGCGGTCATGGTTCGAGTATCGAAGGATCTGGCCCATGACCGCGCCCACCATGTCTACTGAGCGGGAGACGAACCACCGCGGCCATCGGTGGCATGCCTACTCTGCCGTCCATGCATTCCGACGACCTGGCCGCCGTCATCGCCCGGGCCCGCAGTCACAGCCTCGCAGATATCCCCCGGCGGTCAGCCCGTAAGCAACCTGAGAAGACAGCCATCATCGATGGCGACGTCGCCCTGAGTTTTGCCGAATTCGATCACTTGGTCGACCGCGCCGCCGCCGCATTGCACGAGAACGGCCTGCTTCCCGGGGATCGGGTCGCTCTGTTGTCACGCAACTGCTGGCAGTACGCGGTGCTGGCATTCGCCACCGCCCGCGCCGGCGTGGTGCTGGTGCCGATCAACTTCATGCTGACGCCGGAAGAGATCTCCTACATCCTCGGGCACAGTCACGCCACCGGATTCATCGTCGAGGATGACCTGGTGCCCCTGGCCGAACAGGCCATGGTCGCCTCGGCCGTGACCAGAAGGGTCGCGCTGATGTCCACCGGCCGGCCCAGCCCCTCGGGCTGGGCGAGTTTCGACGAATGGCTCACCACCACCGCGGACGTTCCCGATTGCCGCATCGACGACGACCAGCTGCTGCGGGTGATGTACACCAGCGGCACCGAATCGCGCCCCAAGGGTGTGATGCACAGCAGCCGCAGCTTGATGTGGCAGTACATCAGCACCATCGTGGCGGGCTCGATGTCCGGCGACGATGTCGAGATCCACTCCCTGCCGCTCTATCACTGCGCGCAGCTGGACAACTTCCTGGCGACCGACATCTATCTGGGTGCCACCAGCATCATCCTGCCGCGCCCCGAGCCGGAATTGGTCCTGCGGACGATCGAACGGCACGGCGTCACCAATTACTTTGCGCCACCCACGGTATGGATAAGCCTCTTGCGCAGCCCGGTGTTCGACGAGGTGGACCTCTCGAGCCTGCGCAAGGGTTATTACGGCGCCTCGCCGATGCCGACAGAGATCCTGCACGAGATGCGCCGGCGGCTGCCCAACCTTCGCCTGTGGAACTTCTACGGCCAGACCGAGATGGCACCGCTGGCATCTGCCCTGGGACCGGCTGAGCAGGACGCTCACGCCGGGGCTGCGGGGCGGCCCGTCGTCAACGTCGAGACCGTGATCCTCGACGACAACGACGTGCCGGTCGCGCCCGGCACCGTCGGTGAAATCGCCCACCGTAGTCCGCATCTGATGCTGGGCTATCTCGACGACGAGGACAAGACCGCCCAGGCCTTCGCCGGCGGGTGGTTTCACTCCGGTGATCTGGGCTTCTACGACGAGCACGGACTGTTGCACGTCGTCGATCGCAAGAAGGACATGATCAAAACCGGCGGAGAGAACGTCGCCAGCCGTGAGGTCGAAGAAGTTCTGTACCGGCACAACGGCATCGAAGAAGTAGCGGTGTTCGGTGTGGCCCACCCGGTGTGGGTGGAGGCCGTGGTCGCTGCGGTGGTGACCCGAGCCGGTTCCAGCCTGACCGAAGAAGACGTATTGCGTCACTGCCGCGACCACCTCGCCGGCTTCAAGACTCCCAAACAGGTGTTCTTCGTCGATTCCCTGCCCAAGAACCCCAGCGGCAAATTGCTCAAACGCGATCTGCGACAGCGATTCAGCCTCGAATTCACCAGCAACTGAAGGGACGCACGATGTACCAGGGACGGATCGCGCGATTCGACGAACCCGGCAAGCCATTCCAGATAGAAACCGTCACGTTGCCCGAGGTCGGACCCGGGGAAGTTCTGATCCGCGTCCTACGAGCGAACATCTGCGGATCGGACGTGCACGCCTGGCATGGCACCTTCGCCACCCGCGGCCTGGGTGGGCAGCTGCCGACCGTGCTGGGGCACGAGATGGTCGGCGCGGTCGAGGTTCTGGGCGATGGAGTGACCGCCGACTCCAACGGCAAGCCATTGAGCGAGGGCACCCGGGTGGTATTCCCGTACTTCTTCTGCTGCCACAAGTGCCGCAACTGCCTGGCCGGGCGACGCAACGCCTGCCTGAAGCTGAAGATGGCGATGCTGGGTCGCGCCGACCAACCCCCATATTTCGTCGGCGGCTACGGGGACTATTACCTGTTGCCTGCCGGAGCGGTGGTCTACACGGTCCCGGACTCGGTCAGTGACGACATCGCCGCCGGCGCGAACTGCGCGCTGTCACAGGTCATGTATGGACTTGAACGCGTCGACCTACAGCTCGGTGAGCACGTCGTGGTCCAGGGTGCCGGCGCACTGGGTCTCTACGCGGTCGCCGTGGCCAAGGCGCGCGGGGCGGCCAACGTGATCGCCATCGACGGCGTACCCGAGCGGCTGGAGTTGGCAACAGCATTCGGTGCCGACTCGGTGATCGACCTCAACGAGGTGTCCACTCCCAAAGACCGGGCCAAGGCGGTGCGTGCCAAGACCGACGGCCAGGGCGCCGACGTAGTCGTCGAGGTCGTCGGCCATCCGTCAGCCATCGACGAGGGATTGCAGATGCTCGCGCAGTTCGGCCGTTACGTGGAGATCGGCAACATCAACATCGGCAAGACGTTCGAATTCGACCCGTCACGGTTCGTCTTCACCAACAAGACCATGGTCGGGGTCTCCCTGTACGACCCGGCAGTCCTGTCCCGCGCATTGACCTTCCTGGACAGTCACCAGCATCAACTGCCCTTCGCTCGGCTCGCCGCGGCGTCGTACTCACTCGACGACATCAACGAAGCGTTCAGCGCAGCTGACGGCAAGCGCGACGTCCGCGCCAGCATCGCACCATAAACCCAGGTAAGGATGACAGTGCCTACTTTCGAACACGACAGACTGTTCATCGACGGCAGCTGGACCGCCCCCTCCGGGAACGGGTTCATCGAGGTCGTCGATCCCGCGACCGAAGCCGTGATCGGCCACGTGCCCAACGGCGACGCCGCCGACGTCGACACCGCGGTGGCCGCGGCCCGGCAGGCGTTCGACCCGCTCATCACCGTTGCCGAACGCCGGGATCGGGTGCAGCGGGTCATCGCTGCGATGGAGAAGCGCCTACCCGACATCGCCGATCTCATCACCGCCGAGATGGGCGCCCCCGTGCGCATCGCGCAGACGGTGCAGACGCAGGTGCCGCTGGCGGTGGCCAAGGGCTTCGCCGATGTGCTGGAAACCTTCGAATTCGAAGAGCGCATAGGCAATTCGCTGGTCCTTAGGGAGCCATACGGGGTCGTCGGGGCCATCACACCGTGGAATTATCCGCTCTACCAGGTGGTCGCCAAGGTGCTGCCCGCTATCGCCGCGGGGTGTCCCGTCGTTCTCAAACCCAGTAACGAAGCCCCGCTCTCGGTGTTCGCCTTCGTCGAAGCCTGCGAAGAGGCGGGCCTGCCACCGGGGACCATCAACCTCGTCTCGGGCCCCGGTCGGGTGATCGGCGAACGTCTCGCCTCGCATCCCGACGTCGACTTCGTCTCGTTCACCGGGTCGACAGGGGTCGGCGCGCGGGTGGGCGAACTGGCCGGACAGTCGATCAAGAAGGTCGCTCTCGAGCTCGGCGGCAAGTCGGCCAATGTGATTCTCGACGGCGCTGATCTGGCGACCGCGGTTAAGGTCGGGGTGGGCAATGCTTTCCTCAACGGCGGGCAGACCTGCATGGCGTGGACCAGGATGCTGGTGCCGCAGAATCGATATGGCGAGGCGCTGGACCTGCTCGAATCGGCTGTGGGCCGCTACACCGTGGGTGATCCGCGTGACCCGGCGACTCGGATCGGACCGTCGGCGTCACGGTCGCAATTCGACACGGTACGTGGCTTCATCGAACGCGCCCAGCGCGACGGTGCTCGGCTACTGACCGGCGGGGCGGATCCGGTCCGCGACGTCGGGTATTACGTGGCACCAACGGTTTTCGCCGATGTGGATCCCGAATCCGAACTCGGCCAGGAAGAAGTGTTCGGGCCCGTGCTCGCGGTAATCCCCTTCACCGACCCCGACGATGCACTGCGCATCGCCAATGGCACCCCCTATGGGCTGTCGGGTGCGGTGTGGGCCGCCACCGACGACGACGCCATCGCCTTCGCCCGCCGGGTGCACACCGGACAACTCGACATCAACGGCGGCGCATATAACCCGGCGGCTCCGTTCGGTGGCTACAAGAAGTCCGGGATCGGCCGTGAGCTGGGCCGGTTCGGATTCGAGGAGTACCTCCAGACCAAATCCCTTCAGCTCAAGGAGCGTGCGTGACCTCACCGCTCGACGTCCACACCGACGGGCCGGTGCAAATCTGGACGATCACTCTGCCCGATGTCGGCAATGCCATCACCGGTAAAGACGTCATCGCCGCATTCGAGGACAATGTCGATGCGGTCAACGCCGACAACACCGTGGGTGCGGTCATCCTCACCGGTGCGGGCAAGATCTTCTCCGCGGGTGGCAACGTCAAGGAGATGGCCGACCGGCAGGGCATGTTCGGTCTCGATGCGATCGACCAGCGCCGGGCCTATATCGACGGCATTCAGCGGATCCCGCGAGCGCTGGGTCGCCTGGAGGTGCCGCTCATCGCCGCAGTCAACGGTGCGGCCGTCGGCGCGGGATGTGACCTGGCCATGATGTGCGACATCCGGATCGCCTCCGAGCGGGCATCGTTCGCCGAGAGCTTCGTGCAACTCGGGCTGATCCCCGGCGACGGCGGCACCTGGTTCCTGCCCCGTGCCATCGGCTACGCCCGTGCCGCTGAGCTCACGTTCACCGGTGAACGAATCAACGCCGCAACGGCGCTGGAGTGGGGACTTGTCAGCCGAGTGGTACCCCACGAGGATCTCCTGACTGAAGCGCGGGTGCTGGCAGACCGGATCGCGGTCAACCCGCCACACGCGCTGCGGATGGCCAAGCGCCTGTTGCAGGAATCGACGACCGGCTCCCTGGAATCGACCCTCTCCATGGCGGCGGCGATGCAACCGCTGGCCCACCACGACGCCGAGCACCAACGGCGCATCGCGAAGTGGCGGACATCGTGACCGGCGCACACCTGGACGAGTTACGCCGGGAAGTCCGTGGCTTCCTGGCCGACCAGTTGGCCGCCGGCGCGTTCACGCCGTCGATCGATTCGTGGTTGTGCGGATGGGACGAAAGTTTCACCGCGTCCCTGGCGAAGCAGGGCTGGCTGGGCATGACGGTTCCCGTCCATTACGGCGGCCATGGCCGCTCGTTTCAGGAACGGTTCGTCGTCACCGAAGAACTGCTGGCTGCCGGGGCACCGGTGGCCGCGCACTGGATCGCCGACCGCCAGATCGTGCCGTCGCTGCTGAAGTACGGGACCGAAGAGCAGAAGTCAGAGTTCTTACCTCGCATCGTGGCCGGCGAGTGTTTCTTCGGAATCGGGATGAGCGAACCGGATTCCGGCTCGGATCTGGCCAGCGTCCGCACCCGTGCGGTACGGGTCGATGGCGGGTGGTCGATCACCGGTACCAAGGTCTGGACCTCGGGGGCGCACCGCGCTCATGCCTTCATCGTGCTGGCCCGCACCGAACCGGTCGATCCGTCGCACCGGCATGCCGGGTTGAGCCAGTTCATCGTCGACCTGCGCGCCCCGGGCGTGCAGGTCCGCCCGATCATCTCGATGAACGGCGGGCATCACTTCAACGAGGTCGTGCTCGACGAGGTGTTCGTTCCCGATGCCATGGTCTTCGGCGAGATCGGCCACGGCTGGACCCAGGTCACCTCAGAACTGAGCTTCGAGCGCAGCGGGCCGGAGAGATTCCTGTCGACGTTCCCCCTGCTGGCCCGCGCGCTCGAAAACACTTCAGATGATGCCGAATTGGGCCGTCTGGTCGCGCGCGTCGCCGGTCTCCATCACATGTCAACTGCGGTGGCCGGCGCCCTGGAGCGCGGTGAGAATCCCGATGTCCCGGCAGCCGTCGTCAAGGTCCTCGGCACCACGGTCGAAGGCGACATCGCCGACTACGCAGACCGGCAGAACGGAGATGACGCCGCCAGGGATGCCGAGTGGGCGCACCTGGTGGCCACCGCGGTGGATCAGCGCCCCGGCTTCACGTTGCGCGGCGGAACCAACGAAGTACTGCGCGGAGTCATCGCGCGGGGATTGGGTTTGCGATGAACACAACTGAACTCGCTGTCAGCACGCTGTCGGCGGTGGACCCCGATCTCGCGGCCATGATGGACGACGTCTTTGCCGAGTACCGCCAGACCGCAGGTCAGGTGCGCCCGGGTGAGCGCGTGACCTACGACCGCAAGCTGTGGCAGCGGCTCGACTCCCTCGGTCTGGTCCGGCTGACCGGCGCCGAGGAATCCGGCGGCAGCGGCGCAGGTTGGCTCGAGGCAGCTGAGTTGCTCAGTGCCGCAGTCCGTCACGGTCTCCGCGTCCCACTGGCCGAACACGACCTGCTGGCCTGTTGGCTGTTGGAGACCCTCGGCCGACCCCTCGATGACGCCGTGCGAACGGTGCATGTGGTGCCACGCAGCAGCGAATCCACCACACCTGTGCCGTGGGCCGCTGACGCAGAAAGGGTCGTCGTGCTCTGGCCGGCCGGCGACGAATTCCAGCTCACCGAGTTCGACGCCACGGAACTGTCGCTTCACATGGGCACCAACCTGATCGGCGAGCCGCGCGACACCATCACCGTCGACACCACCGAAATCGCCGGTCATCCGGTGCCCGCCGACCTGGTGGAGCAGCTCGGCCGAAAGTCCGCGATGGTACGCGCGATTCAGGTGTGCGCGGCGCTCGATCGCGCTGTGGCGCTGTCCGTCGAACACGTGGCGTCACGGGTGCAGTTCGGGCGCCCGCTGGCGAAGTTCCAGGCGATTCAGAACCTGATCTCGGATGCGGCAGCAGAGTCGGCGCTGGCGCGGGCCGCCACCGAGGCTGCTCTGCACACTGCCATCGGAACGGACTGGCAGTCAGCTCAACTGGACTTCCAGATCGCTACCGCGCGATCCTGCGCCGGGCATGCCGCCTCGGTCGTGACCCGCAACGCGCACCAGGTGCACGGCGCGATCGGCACGACCCACGAGCATCGGCTGCATGAGTTCACCCGCGCAGCTCTGGCGTGGCGCGCGGAATTCGGCTCCGTGCGCTTCTGGGATGACCGGGTTGCGGCGGCGGCCGTTGCGGCAGGCGGACAGCAGCTTTGGGCGTTGATCGCGGGCTCCTAGCGGTTTGGTGTTCCGCTGACCGGTCACCGGTGCTGTTACCGGCGCCACATGCCAGGTTGACTGCCGGCATGAGCAACGAGATCGCCCTGTCCGAGGTCCAGGAATTCATGGCCGGCTTTTGGTACCACTACGACGAGGGCCACTTCGATGAATTAAGCACCCGCATCGCCGACGAGATGGAGTACCTGAGCCGCTCCGGCTCGGGCAACTGCCCGTTCGAGCACCTGCTGGCTGCCGAACTGCACGGTGGGGCCGAGACGTTGGCCTGGCTCATCGAGCACCGCAACGAGAACCCGTACCCGTGCCGTCACCACATCACCAACGTCTGGCGCACCGGGGCCGACGGCGAGATCACCAACGTCCGCTTCTACCTTTACGTGAACCAGATCACCAACAACGTTCCGTTCGCGGTGTCCAGTGGTGTCGTCGACGCGGGGATCCGGAGGTCAGACGACGGTCTGGTCTTCACCTCGCTGAATGTGGTGCTCGACGCCGAGGACTCGATCCCGCTCGCCGAGCACACCGCCAAGGCCGTGGCCGCCGGCGCTCCTTCCGCGTGAACGCCGCAGAGGTCTTCGGCGGCGGAGTCGCCGTCATCACGGGAGCCGGCGCCGGAATCGGCGCCGGCCTCGCGCGGCATGCCAGCCGGTTGGGCATGACGGTGGTGCTGGTCGACATCAACGCCGATGCCGTCGCGGATCTACGCGATGAGATTGTGGCCGCCGGCGGGTCGGCGACCGATTTGGTGTGCGATGTGCGTGATGCCGCTGCGGTGCAAGCGATGGCAGACGACGTCTACCGCGAACTCGGACCGGTACGTCTGTTGGTGAACAACGCAGGCATCGAGCAGTTCGGATATCTGTGGGACACCCCGGTCGACAATTGGGAACGCGTCGTCGACGTCAACATCAGCGGAGTGTTCCACGGCGTCAGGGCATTCCTGCCGAAGATGATGGCCACCAACGCACCTGCCTGGGTGTGGAACCTGTCCTCGATCGGCGGTGTGGCCGTTGTCCCGCTGCAGGCGCCCTACATCATGAGCAAGCATGCCGTTCTGGCCCTGACGGAATGCCTGCACCTCGAAGTGCAGTCCGCCGGCCATGACCATCATGTGCACGTGCAGGCGGTGCTACCGGGCGCCGTGGTATCCAACATCTTCGAATCGGCAGGCGGTGTCCAGACCGGCGATGCCGGCGCGGCCGAAGGACAACGCGCCGCCATGCTCGACATCAAGGCCGAGGCGATGGATCCGCTGGCCGCCGCCGAGGTGGTGTTCGAACAGGCCGCCGAAGGCCGGTTCTATCTGCTCACCCAGCCCGACTACGTCGGCTCGGCGATGGCCGAGCGGGCCCGGGTGTTGAGCAACCAGGAGGCTCCCCACTTACGGACCGAGCGTCGTTTCGACCCGACACAGGCCTGAAATGACCTATCCACCACTGGATCCTGACGCCGCCGCCCGAGTGGCCTCGTTCGGCGAGATCGCTCCCATGCGGGCCCGCGGCCTGCAGTCCGTGCGGGCCGGCCTCGAATCGGCACCGCTGCCCGACATGCCGGCCATGGCGGGCATCGAAGACCTGACGGCCACAGGCCCGGCCGGCCCGATACCGCTACGCCTCTACCGACCCAGCCCTGAGCCCGGTCTGCCAGTACTCGTGTACCTACATGGCGGCGGGCTCGTGATGGGTTCCAATCGTTCGTTCGAGCCGCTGGCGCGCGAACTGGCACATTCCAGCGGCGCCGCGGTGGCGGCGGTCGAGTACCGACTGGCACCGGAATCGCCGTCACCGGCCCAATTCGACGACTCGTACGCGGCCACCGAATGGGTTGCCGCCCATGCCGACGAACTGAACCTCGATGCAAGGCGACTGGCGGTCGTCGGCGACAGCGCCGGCGGATCGCTGGCTGCCGCAGTGACATTGGCGGCCCGCGATCACGGCGGTCCACGAATCTTCGCCCAGGTGTTGCTGTATCCCGGCCTGGATCGCGACATGGGTGCGGCGTCCATCACCGCCATGCCCGACGCCCCACTGCTGCGGCATGAAGACATCGTCTACATGCACGAACTGGTCGACCGTAGCGGAGCGCCGCGAGGCCCGTATCAGGTCCCGGCGTATGCGACCGACCTTCGTGGCCTACCGCCGGCGATCGTCGTGACCGGCGAGTGCGACCCGATCCGCGATTGGGGTGAGCGCTACGCCGGACGCCTGCGCGATGCGGGCGTACAGACCACCGTCACACGCTATCCCGGTATGTACCACGGCTTTCTGATGCGCTCGGACGCCACCGCGCGGGGCGTCCTGGCCTTGGCTGAGACCGGCGCGCTACTCCGGGCAAAATTTGCGCATCCTCTCCGTTTCTGAGGCCGGCGGCCTCGGCCAAAAGCAACGACTATCTGGTCGGCTGCGCTCAGAAGGCCCGCTGCGTCGAGGCACGCGTCGGTGCGCACTTTCCCGGCGATCGAAATCGCGCGCCCACGTGTGCCAATCGCAATCGCGGTAGTTCATCGATGATGTAGCCGGAAACAATCGCTTATGACTTTGTGTGCAAGTGCAATTCCGACCCCAGAGCCGTCGCGCGGACCGGATTGGCCCGTGCGTACGGACCCTGCCACGCGCTGCGTTTGTCTCGTTTTCGACTCAAAAGTATATGGCCGCCCGGCCGTGGATGAGCGTCCTCGTGACGTCTAGCGAACCGCCGGTGAGGCTGTGAGAGCTGCGGTTGACCATGCCGACCGGGCCTCTCTTTTACACTTCTGAAACCACTTCCGTCGGTGCTGAATTGCGCCGCGTCGCCCCAGACGGAGCACCTGAGAACCGCTTGGCTCCATTGAAGGATCTGACCGCCAGGCCAGCAAGGCCAGCCATCGAGGCGCTGATCGCCAGTGCCCAGAAAGCATGGACGTGGCCGGCTTCGTGGTACATGGAAGCGTCCCGTACCTTGATGACGCCTGGGAGCGAGAGCACCACGAGCGTGATCTGAGTGCCGACCGCCGCACCGATCAGGCCGATCTCGTTCATCATCGATCCGGCGATGCCTTGCGACGATGCGGGCGAATGTCGCACGATCAAGTTAGATAGAGCGGCCGAACCCGCTCCCCCACCGATACCGAAGATGGCCGAGGACAGCATGGCCATCCCGGTCGATGCGTGTGCCGTCGCGAACATCGCGCACCCAACCATCATCGAAAAGCCGCCCAGAACCAGCATCAATTCGGGGTTCCCGCGGCGGCAGTACCAGCCGGCCAGCGGCCCTGCGATGACGGCGGTGATCCCGGTGAACCCGCTGATCTGCGAGACGCCCAGCGCACTCAGTCCCCACCCGTAGCCGAGACCCGCATTGGGCGGCGTCATCGCGAACATTGTGATCAACATCGGATAGCTGAGTAGGGTGAACTGCAGAAAGAAGCTACCGAGCAGCGTCCACTTCATTGCCGGCTTCGCCAGCAGGTTCAGGCCGACCAGCGGTTCACTCGGGACCCGCTGGTAGCAGAACCAGCCGACCAGCAGGACCAGGCCCGCCGCGATGACGGCCAGGCTCTTGGTCGATCCGATGCCCCATGCGTAGGATTCGCCGACACCCAGCGTGAGCAGGGTGGCGCCGATGGTCAGCAGCAGTACCCCGATGACGTCGAGCTTCCCGGGGGCTCGGATGGGGCTCTCCGGCAACATTATTGCAAGCATCGACCCCAGGACCGCGGTGTAGATCGCGTGGAACCAGAAGACTCCGCCGTAGCCGAACCTGTCGATCAGATAGCCGGCGACGAATGGTCCCGCGACAGCGCTGATGCCGAGCCCGGTGGCGACGAATCCCAGTGCGGTGGTCACCAGGTCACGAGGTAGCAAATCCCGGATCAGGCCATAGGCGAGAACCAGCATCGGTAGTGCGGCGCCCTGAATCGCGCGACCGGCCAGGAAGATTGGGAAATTCGGGGCAACCGCACAGACTACCGAGCCGACCACGAATAGGCTCGCCGCGATCAGCAGGCAGCGCTTCTTCCCGTGCATGTCGCCGAGCTTGCCGACCAGCGGTGTGAACACCGCCCCCGACAGCGTCAGGACAGTGAGCGTCCAGGCGACTTCGGTGGTCTGGAAGTGGCCGGCGATTTCCATCAACGCCGGCACCACGAAGGTATAGGCGAGGGGTACTCCTTCTACCAGCAGGATGATCAGCGCGAGTACACCGAATGCTCGGCGCCGGCTCATCGGAGGGCGGGCTGCCTCACCGCCATGCGTGTACACAGTGCTCATCGAGTCCTCGCTCATGCAGTACCCCAACTGTCATCTCGATCGCTGCGCCAGCCGGGCTGCTTGTTGAGCAGCCACAGCTGACACAACGTGCCGAGTAGACACTGAGCACTCGAGCGCTGGCCCAACTCGCTCTCCGAATCGGCACCAACGGTCCTGCACCGTCCCCGACCACCGTTTAAATTGCCTGTCAGGCAGGCATATACGCCCGCGGCCGGCGTCCGAGAACAGACTCGGGCGCATTCGAAGAAGGTCGCTCGTTCCCTTGCACCGGGCTCGTGCAGAAGCCGAGAGCGAAATTACCCATTGTGTAACCGAGCAAGTCGGTGAGGTCGGGATCGAGGTCTTTCGCTACGTCGGGCGGGCACGACAGGAACTGGTTCTCCTCCTGACGCAGCCAAGCCAGTGAATACGTAACGTTCATGCCGATCCGCATCCCAGTCGACCGGTTCTCACCGCCACCGTGAATGACCGATCCCGTGTACAGGACGACCGATCCACGAGACATCTCGGCCTGCATGCATTCACCCGGTCCTGCCGCACGCTCTGCTTCAGAGCCGTCAAATTCCCATCGATGGCTGCCGGGGACGACAGCGGTGGCACCGTTTTCGGCCGTGAAGTCCGTCAGAGCCCAGATCGCGTTGAACTGCGGCTCGATCGAACGCGGCAGACCTCCGCTTCCTTCGAAACCGGTGCCTCGGCCACCCCAGACAAACCGATCCCGATGCAGAGGCTGCGCATGCTGACCAGGAAGGATGGTGATGAGCTGCGTCAAGTTGAGTTGAATCCGTTCACAGTGCGGCCCGAGCACTGCATTGGCCGCGCCTAGGACGAGCGGGTGCATGATGACTGGACGGGACGCCGGGCACAGGGCAACGAGGCCACCCGTACGTTTCGTCTTCAGTCCGGCCCATTCGTCGCCGCTAGGCTCGGTCAGCTCGATCAATGGCTTCACGTCGGCGTCCAGATGCGCCAACTCCTCCGATGAGAGGAGGTCCCGCACGATGCAAGCGCCGTCCCGTTCTATCGCCGCGACGATATCTTCGACGGCGCAGCCTGGCTCCAAGGTCTCAAGATTCATTGAAAATCCTTACTTTGCAAGGGTTTTCCGACCGTGCGGTCGGGCTAAATGCCGAGCACCTCTCGCGCTCGGTCGATCTCTTCCGGGTCGGCCGTTGTCGGGATCAGCCTGAGCTCGTCGAGACCTGCATCGCGCGCCGCATCAACGGCAGCGAGCAGGCCGGCAGCTCCGCAGTTCAACGTCCCCGCCGTAGGGGCTGTCAAGAACGAGTCAGGCCCTTCGTCGCCGACGTCTCTTCCCCAGAAGTCCATGACGTGCTCCCTGAGCTGTTCTTGTGGATCTTTACCGAGCGCGAACCAGATCGGCGCGGAGAAGTCCGGAATTTCCGTTCTGCCCGCGGCCCGCCATGCCTCCACGACACGCGCCCGCTGCGCGGCCAATTCCTTGGGGTCGAAATGAAGTGAATGTGCCGGGTCGCTTACCCCATCCGCCCACTTCGCCGCCCGGGCAAGCGCTTTCGGCCCATAAACGCCGGCAACCAGTGGGATGCCACCGTCCTGCGTCGGCACCGGCCCTACCGGATGATGTCCTTCCACGGGAGGCACTTGGTCCCACACCTGACGCATGGCGAGTACGGCCGCGTCCATGCGTTGACGCTTCTTTTGCAGAGGGCTGCCGACCGCGACGTAATCCTCATCCCAGGCGCCGATCCCAACCCCGAGTGTCAGCCGCCCACAGGACAGCACATCGATGGTCGCCAGGTCCTTCGCGAACAGCACCGGGTCGCGCATCGGGAGCGCGACCACGTCGGTCCACAGCCTCACCCGCTCCGTCATCACTGCCGCAGCGGCCAGCTGCGGGACGACCGACCAACTGACCGGAGAAAGCACGCGATCCCAGGTGGCGAGGCTGTCCCAGGGCCCCTCGTCGATCTTGCGGTACCACGCCAGCTCCGTCTCACGTCCATGGGAAAAGTGGGTCGGGAGACCCATCCCAATGCGTAGACCGGGAACCGCCGTCGGTCCGGTGCTCAACGGTCCTCACCGAAGAGCACCTTGTAGGGGTCGATCATGTCCAGGCGGTGCGAACAAATCCCCGCATCCACCCCGTACGGAAAATATCCCGCGAAGCCACACAGCTCGCGCATGCGCTTCGGAAGGGCCCGCGCTCGTTCCAGGGATACCGCCAGAGTCTGGGCTTCCTCCGGCTTCATCCACCCGTGCGAGCAGGTCAGGGACATGCCGCGGCGGTAGTAGTCGGTGGTGCGGTTCGCCCCTCCGCCGTGGATCAACTTCCCGGTGAAAAAGAAGGCGCTCCCAGCTTCCATCACCACGGGAACCGTGTCCCTGTCGACGTCGAGCGCGAACGGGTCGAGCTCGCAGTCGGGGCGGTGACTGCCGAGTACCACCCGGGTGGCGCCCGACTCCTCGGTGAAGTCCGTGAGCGCGAACATGCAACTCGCCATGATGTCGTGCGCCCCACCAGCCAACTCCGGCCAGGTGAGGTCGTCACGGTGGAGCGTCTGTGCAGGCTCGCCTGGTCCGATCTCGATGACCTGCCCGGCACTGTACTGGTAATCCGTCCCCCATGTCAGAACCGAAGCGACCCACCCCTGGTACCGGTCATCGAGTATTGCCTCGACGACGGCGTCGCTCTTCGCCACGAGGCCCTCAAGCCGCTTTGTGTTCGGCATGAATCCACCGCCCGGCATGGCACCGAAGTCGCGGACCGGATCCATCCCAACCAGGTAGGGGTCGACGTCCGCATTGATCCGGGCCAGCAACTCCGCTGAAAGCACGTCCTTGACGATTACCCCTCCATCACGGTCGGTGATCTCCTTGATCTCCGCCGCGGTGGCCGACGCCGGCAACGTCGTCAGCGCCGACAACTCGCTGGAAGCACTCATAGAGATCCCTTTCTTCGAGGATTTGGCGACCGAAACATGAGGAGCGCCCGTTCGGTGCCGAAACTATCACCGCCGATCGATTTAACGCAACATGTTGTTGCTTTAATGCCCGCTCAGCGGGAGCCCGTCGGCGACAGTGGCCCGCAAGATCATCGAGACCATCGACTCCAGCCGCTGCGGATCAGAAGTCCCCATGCCGCCCAGCAATGCCATCGCCATGAAGGGAGTCATCATGAGAGTCAAGACGCCGTACGGATCCACATCGGGGCGGACCTCCCCTCGCGTGACGGCCCGCTCGACCATCGCGAACCATTGGGGCAGCGACCCACGCCACGCGTCCATGATCAGTTCGTTGAATGCTGGGTATTGCCCAGTCGCAACGGCGACCATGATCGCCCTCTCGACAGATTCGCCCGCCAGATCCGAAACCTCGGTCATCACCCAGCGAACGTCACCCTCCCAGGAACCCGTGTTCGGCGGCTCCATGCGGTAGTCCCAATGGAAGGCCACGGCATCCGTGAGGAGGTCCGTCGAGGTGGGCCACCACCGGTAGATCGTGCCGCGGTTCACCCCCGACCGCTCAGCAACCTCGGATACGGGAAGCTCAATGACCCCTTCCACCAGCAAGTCGAGACACGCGCGCAGAACAGATTCGCGTACCCGCTCGCTTCGCCCACCGGGCCGGACCCGCCTCCGTGACGGCCCGTTGGACCGAACATCGCTCGTAAACACCGACGACTCAGCCCTACACCAGCTGCAGCACTTCGAGGACGTTCCCCTCGGTGTCCGTGGCAAAGGCCGCCTTCGCGCCGTGCTCAGGAATGTCAGTAATCCCCTGCGCGACGTGGCCGCCTGCGGCGACGACCCGCGCACAGAACGCCTCCAGGTCGGAGGTCATGAAGCCGAGAAGAACCTCAGCGCTCTGCGGCGCAGTTGCGCCGTGGAATTTCACCAAGACGAACATCGGCCCGCCATCGGCGGTGGGCGCAAACATGATCTCGGATCCGTCACGTCCATTCATGGTCGCCTCGGCTCGCCCGACTTCAACCATCCCGCAGACCTCGCGATAGAAGTCGGCGCAACGCTCAAGATCGTTGACGACGAGCTTGGTGTGGCTGAAGTGCGCCTTGTCGATTTCCATTCATGCTTCCTTGTCTTCGATAATCAGGTGGCGGCTACTATAGCAACAACTAGTTGCTTTAAAGCGGGCGCGGAAACCACGCCCGGGCCTCGATGGACCAGCAGCCACGGCCTCATTAGGCTGACTTGACCGTGCCGCCCCAGGGCCGCGCGACGGAGTTCAGAATCTACGAGGGTCGAGGGAAGTGAGCACGTCAACCGGTCGCAACTCGACGGAATCGGGTGGCAAGTCGCGGGTTCGGCCCGGCGGACGTAGCGAGCGGGTCCGTGAATCGGTGATGCGCGCATGCTTGGAGCTGTTGACCGAGGGCAAGGTCGAGCTTCCCATCGCGGAGGTCGCCGAACGGTCGGGCGTCAACCGCGGCACCGTCTACCGGTGGTGGCCCACCTCGACCGAATTGCTGAACGATGCCCTCGCATTCCACGCCCGTCATCGCACCGATGCTCCGGACACCGGAGCATGGGAAAGCGACGTCCGCGCGCTGATCACCGGACTCGCGTCGCTCGCAGCCGATCCGGTCGAACGCGGGATCATGGCCACGATGATCTCTGGTCGATACCTGTCCCTGAACGACGCGATGATGGGCTGGTACCGGAACGACCTTCCCCATTGGTTTGCCATGGTCGGACGAGCCATCGGCCGTGGCGAGGTCGATCCTGGCGTCGATCCGGCCATCGCGCTCCAGATGATGCTGGCGCCGGCTGTGTCCGTCTCGCTCTTCGAAGGACGAGCGCTGACGCACGAGGAGATCGACTCCCTTGTGACATTGGTGTGCCGCGCAACGGCTCCTCCACGCAGCTGAGAAAGGCCGCCAAGCACTGCGGGGAGACCGAACACTCGACTCCGAAGTTCGCGATTGCCGCGATCACGGGTGGAACCTCCCTGGTGGGCGCCTTGAATTGGTGTCCCGATCAGCGGTCACCGCCACGTTCGTAAATTCGCGGTGCCGCCAGACTCGAACGAGCGAGACCGATGAAAGCCTTTAGGAGACAATAATGCTGACCGACGAACGGCGAATGGAACTGTCCGACGTGCTGCGACCCGCCGCGCCGCCGAGGGAGCTCGAGAACGTCTATACCGAGGACCAGAAGCAGAGACTCCTGGACATCGTGCGCACCCGGGGGCCCTGGCAGCTCATCCTCGCGCAGCACTTCGCGTCCCCTGAGGAGTTGATTGCCACCTTGAGTGGTGCCTTCCCTGAAGGTGTCACGCCGTCACTGGACCTTTTCCTCACGCCGACGTTCCGCGGCTACCTGGCCAACTACGGTGCTGTTCTCTATCCCGAACTGCACGACTGCTTCTACAACGCCACATTCCTCGAGCATGCCAAGAGCTACTGGAACGCCGAGTATGCCAAGCCGGAGATGATGCTGTTCAACATCAACGGCCCATGCGCGAATCGGGATCCAGGGCATCTGGATGCGCCCAGTTTCCGCGGGGTACGGCACGAAAACGCACCCACCTGGTTGACGAGCGTGATGGGCAAGTCCGGCCTTTTCCGCGATTATCTGATCAAGACGGCGCAGGTCATCACCTGGTTCTGTCTGGATGAAAGCGCCGGTTTCACCTATTGGCCCGACGGTCCACTCAAGCCCGCCGCCCGGCTATTGCCCCCCACCTACAATCGTGGCGTCGTCGTCCAGAACGAGATGTTGGTGCATCGCGGGGAAGCCAACGGTCCACTGGACCAACAGGTTCCGGCCGGGCTTGCGTTCGAGACGGTGTTCACCGGAGACGCGGCCGACCGCGACCATTGGCTGTTGAAGAACGGCGAAGACGTCATCGCTCGCCACCACACCGACGATTTGCGGTTCCTCGTGCATTGGTCGGCTGAGGTGTTCACCGATTACGACGAACTCAAGAGAAATATGGACGGGACCGATGACATCACGATCGAACGCGCGATCGGCATGATGGTCGACGATCTCAAGGGGAGGGGAATCAAGCTCGACGTGCCCGGCGAGCCGTTGCACGACCCGGCGTTCATCGGTGCGCTCAACGCCGCCTACGACCTCGGCGGCCCCAGCAGCTATCCGGACGAGGCTCCGCTTTCTCCGTTCCAATTCGCCTGAGCCCGAGGGGGATATCTGATGGAGAGATTCGCAGATCGCCGTGTCATCGTCACCGGTGCCGGGTCGGGTATCGGCGCGGCCACGGTGACCCGTCTCCTCGATGAAGGTGCCACGGTGGTGGCCTACGACATCTCGGCCGACGGCTTGGCCGCGACAGCGGCGGCCGCCGAACTTGCGGGCACCGCCAAGCAGCTCACCACGGCCGTCCTCGACGTATCGCGCGAGGAGGACGTGATCGCCGCGGTAGACGCTGCCGTCGCCGAGCTGGGCGGCCTGGAGGTTCTGGTCAATGTGGCTGCGATGCAGACCTGTTCGCACACCCACGAGACCAGCCTCGAGGAGTGGAACCGCACGTTGGCGGTCAACCTCACCGGTACCTTCCTCATGACGCGCCAGGCGCTCCCTGCTCTGCTCGAATCGAGACGAGGCGTCGTCGTGAACTTCACGTCCACCGCTGCGACGTTTGCGCACCCTTACATGGCGGCGTATGCAGCCAGTAAAGGCGGCATACTCAGCTTCACGCACTCATTGGCGCTGGAGTACTCGAAGCAAGGTCTGCGCGCGGTCAACATCCAGCCCGGCGGGGTGTCAACGGCACTGGCCAACAGCACTCTTGACAAGATGCCCGAGGGATACGACCTCGGACTCTGGGCCAAGCAGACACCGTTGCTGCACGGCACCGAAAGCGAAATCCTCGGGGACCCAGGCGCAGTAGCGTCGGTCATCGCCATGGTTGCCTCTGATGACGGCGCGTTCATCACCGGCACCGAGATTCGCGTCGACGGCGGCGCGCACGCCTGACCAGTGGAAGGAATTTGGCATGGATTCAGTCGCCCTGAGAGTGATGCGCGATGAGCGAGACATCGAAAGGGCGCTGAATCTATTTGCCCGCGCCATGGACAACCGTGACTGGGCAGCGATGGCCGCGATCCTGGCCGACGACGCCGAAGGAGACTTCGGCACCGGACGCCTGGTGGGAGTTGCCGCCATCCTCGATATGATTCGCGGATTCCTCGACAGTTGTGGTCCTACCCAACATCTGTTGGGAAACATCATCATCGATGTCGTCGACGACACCGCCACGAGCAAGGCCTACATCCGCGACGTCCACCTGAATACTGCCGGCGACCCGTCCACCCGCTTCTACACGCTGGGCGACTACCACGACACCTGGCGGCGGGACGACGATGGTCGTTGGCGTATCGCTGAACGCATCAAGGCCAACCGTGCGTATGTCGGTCCGCTGGAAATCTTTGGTAGTTAACGCCCGGTGAGCGAGAGCGCGGGTGCTCAACCGGCTGGGCCGAACCTAGTGTTGTCACCGTGAGCGCATCTGAGTTGAAGGTAGCGATGTTTCAACCCCTGGCGACCGACTCACGCTTGGGGACAACAGAACTCACGGCACGCCGAATGGCCCGCCGCGAGCGGATCGTCACTGCCGCGATGTCACTGGCCTTCCAGGGCTACGACGCATGCCAGATCCGTACAGTCGCCGCGACGGCAGGCATGTCGGCGAGCACTGTGTACCAATACTTCCCATCGAAGGATGACCTGCTGCTCGCATGCTTCTACGAATGGCTGTGGGATTTCGAAACTGACTATCGTTGCGGCACCAGCGACACGGATCCGTTTCAGCGTCTGCTGCAGGTTTCCCTGGCGCTGACCGGCAGGCTCTGCTCCTCACCACGATTTGCCGAAGCCATGATTCGCCCGTACCTCTATGCCGACGGCACTGCTGCGACCCAGGCCGCCATGGTGCGACGGCAGACCGTTCGGATCTTTGTTCGTGCCGTCGGAGGTGAGAATTCGACAACGAGGGGGATCGGCGCTGCCGAAATCCTCTCCGACGTCTGGATGTCCAATGTCGCCGCATTCGCTCAGCAGCGCATCGCTGCGGGAGAACTGTCAGAACGGATCGCCCGTACCGTCGGCCTCCTGAAGGGGTAGCCGACGGTTTCCGGGCTTCACGACGTCTCGTCGACGACCCGCAACGCTCCCGAACGCACGGCGTCGACGATGGACCCGCTGAGGGCAGAGCACGACAGGAACAATCCACGTCCACCGTCCCCAGCCAACCGCGCTGCGGTACAACGCTCTTCGCAACGATTCAGCGCGGCACCGGTCCACTGAACGCTGGTCTGGTTCCAACTGCTCTTGCGCACCTCGACGCCGGCTCCGCAACGTGCGCAGGTCACCGGCGCCATCGGCGCATCGTCCAGGCGATTGTCCGGGCGGACAGCCATCCTCACCCCACGGACCCGGAGGCGGCGGCGCGGGCAGCCAGATTGGCTTCCACTTCCCTCATCCAGGCCTCGTACGGCCGGGTGGTGTCCAGCTCGAATTCGAAGCGGTCCACCATGTCCGGCGCGACGTCCGCCGCGTCGACATAGAACTGCTCATACCAGCGCCGCAGCTGATACACCGGACCGTCCTCTTCCACGAGCAGCGGATTGTCGATCCGGGTCTTGTTGCGCCAGATCTCGACGTCCTGTTCGAATCCCATCTTGACGAAGTCGCCGAGCGCGATCGCCGTCTCCATGGCGAGCTCCTCCGGCATGGCCGCGTTCTTCTCCACCACGATGCCGTACTGCAGCACAAAGGAATCGGCGTCGATCGGGTAGTGGCAGTTGATCAGGACCGTGCGCTGGTCGAAACCCTGGTAGTGGTAGGTAAGGTCGTCGATCATGAACGAGGGCCCGTGATAGGCGGCCAGCGAGCTGGTGCCTAGCAGCTTGGCCCCCTCAGGATCGTTGATGTCGGGCCGGCCGGCGCTCTTCATGTACTGGGTCGCCACATGGCCTTCGAAGATGTTCTTGAAGTGCGTGGGGAGTGAACCGTGGATGTAGAAGAAATGCGCCATATCGACGACGTTGTCGATGATCTCGCGGCAGTTGGTGTTGACCACCGTGGTGTACCAGTGCCAGTCGGTCCACTCGTCGCTGGTGGCTCCCTCGATCCGCGGAATCGTCACGTCCGCCGGTGGCAGCTTGCGCTCGGGGTCATTCCAGATGAACAGCATGCCGTCCTGCTGCATTGTGGGCCAGGCCGCAGTTCTCGCCAATCGCGGTGTGCGCTTGCTGTAGGGCACCGACTTGCAGCGGCCGTCGCCGCCCCAGCGCCAATCGTGGAACGGGCAAGCGATCTCGTTGCCCTTCACCGTCCCCTGCGAGAGGTCTCCGCCCATGTGCCGGCAGTATCCGTCGAGCACGTTGACGGCGCCGTCCTCCCCCCGGAACACCACCAGCTTCTGCCCGAAGGCGTTGATCTGGTGAGGCTCTCCATCACCGAATTCGCGGACCAACCCCAGGCAGTGCCAGCCGCGGGCGAATCTGGTGGGCACGGAACCGGCCTCGATCAACCGAATTTCGTCGGTATCTGCGTGCGTCGTCATGGCCCCATTGAACTGCGGTGACGGACCGGCGGGAAGGTCAGTGTTCCGCTCAACAGGAGACCGGAATCAACTTTGCCGGTTGTCGCCCTATCGTCTCCGGTCGTGAACGCCACCACCCACAAGACCATTCCCTCCGGACTGACCGTTGCCGCCACCGACGTCGACCTTCTCGTCGTAGGATCCGGTACCGGTCTGGCCGCCGCCCTGGCAGCCCGCGAGCAGGGATTGTCCGTTCTCGTCGTCGAGAAGTCGTCCTACGTCGGCGGTTCGACGGCCCGATCCGGTGGTGCGCTCTGGCTGCCGTCGAGCCCGGTGATCGAGGACTGCGGTGGCAACGACCCCGTGTCTCGGGCACACACGTATCTGGAGTCGGTCGTCGGGAATTCCGCACCACGGGAGCGCTCCGCCGCATACCTCGACAATCTGCCGGCCACGGTCGAAATGTTGCGCCGAACCACACCCATGAAGCTGTTCTGGGCCAAGGAGTACTCCGACTATCACCCGGAGGCACCCGGTGGATCGGCGGCGGGGCGCACCTGCGAATGCCGCCCGCTCAACACGGCCGTGCTCGGCGAATACCTGGCCGACCTGCGGCCCGGGGTCATGGAAGTCAAGATTCCGATGCCGACCACCGGCGCCGACTACCGCTGGCTGAACCTGATGAGCCGGGTGCCACGAAAAGGGCTGCCCACCATCGCCAAACGACTTGCACAGGGCATCGGCGGCCTCGCCATCGGTAGGCGCTACGCCGCAGGTGGTCAGGCCTTGGCCGCCGGGTTGTTCGCCGGGGCAATCCGAGCCGGCATTCCGATCTGGCTCGACACCTCACTGACCGAGCTGGTCACCGACGGAGGCCGCGTCACTGGCGCCGTCGTCGAGCATGGCGACAAGACGTTCACCGTCACCGCCCGACGCGGCGTCGTACTCGCCGCCGGCGGTTTCGATCACGACATGAAGATGCGTCACAAGTTCCAATCCGAGTCTCTCGGAAGCAATCTCAGCCTCGGTGCCGAATCCAACACCGGAGACGCCATCCGACTGGGACAAGAGGTCGGCGCCGACATCGCCTTGATGGATCAATCATGGTGGTTCCCCGCCGTGGCGCCACTCCCGGAGGCCGCTCCTGCGGTGATGCTCGCGGAGCGGTCGTTGCCCGGATCGTTCATCGTCGACCAGGACGGTCAACGGTTTGCGAACGAATCGGCCGACTACATGAGCTTCGGGCAACGCGTCCTGGAACGGGAAGCTTCGGGAACCCCGGTCGAAAGCATGTGGATCGTCTTCGATCAGCAGTACCGCAACAGCTACGTCTTTGCCGCCGAACTGTTTCCGCGCATGCCGATCCCCCAGACCTGGTACGACGCCGGAATCGCGGTCAAGGCAGACAATTTCACCGAGCTGGCAACCAAGATGCCAGTGCCGGAGGACAGCTTCTCGGCCACCGTCAGGCGGTTCAACGAGAACTCGTTCGCGGGTGAGGATCCCGACTTCGAACGCGGCCGCAGCGCCTACGACCGTTACTACGGCGATCCCACGGTCACGCCGAACCCCAACCTGCGACCGCTGGTCAAAGGCCCGTTCTATGCGGTCAAGATGGTGCTGAGCGACCTCGGTACGTGCGGCGGTCTGCGAGCCGACGCCCGTGCTCGCGTGCTTCGCGAGGACGGCACTGTCATCGACGGGCTCTATGCGATCGGCAACACCGCCGCCAACGCATTCGGCAATACCTATCCCGGTGCCGGGGCGACCATCGCCCAAGGGTTGGTCTACGGCTACATCGCCGCACTCGACGCGGCCGAAGGGTAAACCGCGGCCCGAATACCAAAAACGGAGGGAGGTCAGTCGGCGTCTTCGGCGTCGGCTTTCTTCTCGATCTCGTACCAGTATTCGGGATCTGGCCACGGGATCTTGGCGCCTTCACCGACTTTCGGGAAGTTGGCCTCGGCCTCGTCGAGGTCTTTGATGAGTTGCAGCGTGAGTTCGCGTTCGGACGCGTAATAACGTTCCGCCCAGTCCATGGCGATCTTGGCGTACGCCCATGCCGGGTCAGCTCCAGCCCACCGTGCCTCCTTGGCGGCATCACGTTGCATCTCATCGACGTAGGTGATGTGCTCCTGAAGCATCTTCTTGAGCGCCGCGGGATCGCTGAGATGCCCCATGGTCACGCGGAGAATCGCTGGATGCTTGAGTGTCGGCGGCTCGACCGGTGTATCCCGCGCCCAGCGAGTTACAGCCTCCATGCCACTCTCGGTGATCTTGTAGAGACGGCGATTGCGCGTGCCGCTGCCATCGACCCGAGAGGTCAGCAAACCCAGCTTCTCCAGTTTCTTCAGCTCGGAGTAGATCTGGCTGTAGGCCGGGCTGCCGTAGTAGTAGCGCATGCTCCAATGGGTCCACTTACGGATGTCGTAACCCGATAATTCGGTCTCGTACGACAACATCCCGAGCAGCGCCCAGCTGGTCGCGGCCAGCGCCGGCTTGGCTGTCTGCTCGGAATCTTCCATGGTGCAAGGGTAACAATCGAGGTCACGACACCTCTCGGGCCGAACCACTGACCGGGAGACACCGTTGCCCGCGGTCCATGTCTCGACGAATCTGGTTGAGGACACGAGATGAGGGAGACGCAGCGATGGGACTCGATAACACTGCGACACTGGGCAGCCCACCCCAACGACCAGGACCGCAGGACATGCGCACGGTGCTCGGTCACTTCTGCACCGGCATCGCTGTCATCACCGGTCACGACGGGCAGCGGCCGCTGGGTTTCACCTGTCAATCGGTGACGTCGGTGTCGCTGGAGCCGCCCTACGTGTCGTTCTGTCCGTCGCGATCCTCCTCGACCTGGCCGCTGATCCGCGCCACCGGCCGGATGTGCATCAACATCCTGGCCGACCATCAGCAAGCGGTATGTGCCCAGTTCGCACGCAGCAGCGCGGATAAGTTCGCCGGAGTGCACTGGAGCCCGGCTGTGAATGGCGCCCCGCGCCTGCACGACACGTTGGCCACCATCGAAGCCGACCTTGAGTACGAGCACGGCGCGGGCGACCACACCATCGTCGTCGCCCATGTCACCTCGTTGAGCGCCGACGGCGGACAGCCATTGTTGTTCTACCGCGGTGATTACGGTGGCTTCGATTACTGGCGACTCGGTTCCACGAGGGAGTGAGGAATTGTCCATTCACGGTGAAACCCATGTCCCAGAAGCGCTTTACGCATCCATCACCGAATCCGTCCGCCGACTCGTCGATGCGACCATCCGAAGTCAAGCCGATCTCGACACTCTCCTATCCGCCAAGGCGAAGATCGATGCGGCCGCAAGCGAACTCAGCCAGTCGCTGATCCCCGGTTCGTTCGGTGTGCAACAAGCCGTCGATGGCCAATCACTGGCTTGGGGAAACGCCGTCATCGGGCTCCGCAATGCGTTGGCTCCACCGTTGGTGGTCCACCACGAGTCCGACGGGCGAGTTTGGGCCGACGTGACGCTCGGCGCCGCATACGAAGGGCCCGCCGGCCACGTGCACGGGGGAATCTGCGCGCTCTTGCTCGACCACGTCCTCGGCGCAACGGCACACAAGCCAGGGCAGCCTGCCGTGACCGGCACTCTTACCCTTCGCTACGAATCCGGCACTCGGCTCGGACCTGTTCGCGCCGAGGCGCACATCGACCGGGTAGAGGGTGTCAAGACTTTTGCGGTCGGTCACCTCGCCACGCCGGATGGCATCACGGTCCGCGCTGAAGGTGTCTTCTTTCATCCACGCCGACCTGCCGGATAGCAGTCACGGCACTACTATCGCGGGGTGACCATGCCCGGCGGGCTGCAACGCACACTCGGGACCACCGACGCCGTCGTGATCGGACTGGGCTCCATGGTGGGGGCAGGTATTTTCGCCGCCCTGGCCCCGGCGGCCGGTGCGGCCGGAAGCGGAATGCTCATCGGCCTCGCGCTCGCCGCCGTCGTCGCCTATTGCAACGCGACGTCCTCGGCGCGATTGGCCGCGCGCTACCCGCAGTCCGGCGGCACCTACGTCTACGGGCGCGAACGGCTCGGTGAGTTCTGGGGTTACACGGCCGGGTGGAGTTTCATCGTCGGCAAGACCGCCTCATGTGCGGCGATGGCGCTGACCGTCGGGGCGTACGTCTGGCCGCAGTGGGCACATGCCGTGGCGGTGGCCGCCGTGGTGGCGTTGACGGCGGTGAACTACGCCGGAATCCAGAAGTCGGCCCTGCTCACCCGGATCATCGTCGCGTGTGTGCTGGCGGTCCTGGCCGCGGTCGTGGTGATCATCGCCGGTTCCGGCGCCACCGACCTCGCTCGACTGGAGATCGGTGACGACGCCGGGGCCCGCGGCGTGCTGCAGGCCGCGGGCCTGTTGTTCTTCGCGTTCGCCGGCTACGCCCGGATCGCCACGCTGGGGGAAGAGGTCCGGGACCCGGCGCGCACCATTCCGCGCGCGATTCCGATCGCACTCGGTATCGCGCTGGTGATCTACGCGGTGGTGGCCGTCGCGACGCTCTCGGTGCTGGGCGGTCCGGGGTTGGCGTCGGCACCCGCTCCGCTCGCCGATGCGGTCGCCGCGGCCGGCGCCCCGCAATGGCAACCCGTGGTGCGGGCCGGGGCCGCGGTCGCCGCGCTGGGCTCACTGCTGGCCCTGATCCTCGGGGTGTCGCGCACGACGCTGGCCATGGCCCGCGACCGTCACCTGCCGCACGCACTGGCCGCCGTGCACCCACGGTTCGCCGTCCCGCACCGGGCCGAGGTGGTGGTCGGCATTGTCGTGGCGATACTGGCCGCGGTGGTGGATCTGCGTGGGGCCATAGGGTTTTCGTCGTTCGCGGTGCTGCTGTACTACGCGATCGCCAACGCGGCGGCGTGGACGCTGCAGCCCGAGAACCGGTGGCTCCGCATCGTTCCGGTGCTCGGCCTGGCCGGCTGCCTGGTGCTCGCCTTCTCGCTACCACTGACCTCGGTCCTCGCGGGGCTCGCCGTGGTGGCGGTGGGCGCCGCGATCTACGCCGTGAGGTCGTACACGTAACGACTCGTCGGCACCGAGTCGAGGTTCTGGTGTGCACCGAAACGCGTCACGCTCTCGATCATCAACGTGAGCCGACGCTGCAGTTCGGCATCGTCCCCGCCGCTGCCGTAGAACGCATGCATGTCGGTCATGGCCGCCATCGGGAACAATTCCTCGACCACGGCGTCCACCCGGTCGCTCCCCAGAACCGTTCGCAGCACCCGGTTCTGGACGTAGCCGAAAGTCGACTGGGTCTCGATGGCCACGTCGGTGTGCAGCCCCTGCCAGCGGTGCAACCACTCGGCGGCATCCATCCCCGCCGGGATCCGCAGGAACCCGATCTGGGCGAGAGCCGGGGCGCGCACGCCGTCGGCCGTATCCGGCGCAACCAACGGTGTCCGCTCCTCGACCTCCCAGCCGGCGCACCGCTCGGACAGCCCGGACAACACCGCCGAGATGCCGCCGGGCTCCGACTCGGTCCAGACGGTCACCACGGCAGGCACCGGAATGTCGAAGGTCGTGATGCGCAGTGTCGCGGGTGCGACGTCATCGTCGTCCAGGTTGACCTGCAACCGGCTCACGCCGGCCGCCCGCATCGCCCGGTGGAACTCCGGGGATCGCAGGGAGGTGTCGAGCCCCGGACCCCACAGGGCATAAATGAACTTCATTTCAGGCATGCTTCGCGGCGGGCACGTCGCCGAGCATGACCCCGCCGGCCTTCAACCACGCTCCGACCGTGCGCGGTGCGTCCCGGTTGGGGTTGTAGACGTCTTCCTCGCTGGAGAACAGGTTGTCCCCGGCGTAGACGAGGCGGGTGACGTTGGGGAAGCCGAACTCCTTCCCTGGCTCGGTCGGGTGGTCGAGAACATTGAGGATCTCCATCACGATCGCGCCGTTTTCCTCGTCGAACGCCACCCAGGTATGGGGAAAACGCATGTGCGGGAACGGTGCCATCGTGGCCGTGATCCACTGCCGGACCGCCTCGCGCCCCTCGAAGACGCCGTAGGCGTGCTCGACGTAGGTGACGTCCTCGGTGAAGAGGTCGGCGAACGGAGCCCAGTCGCCCGTCTTCGAACAGACCTCGACGGTCCTGGTGTAGTGATCGAGCGCGCCGGCCAACTCTTCACGGGTGTATTTCGCCATCACGGATCCCTCTCCAGCGGACTAGAATGAATTTCAGTGTGAGCGAGGTTACCGGGTGAACCGGAACTGTTCTAGGGTGAATTCGCCATCGACAGGGAGAACGAGCGTTGCCGAGGATCGCGGAGCCACGTCCCGCCGCCGAGCCCAGTTCGGAGGACCAGCAGGAGCGACGTACGGCGATCCTGCGCGCGGCCGGGGTGCTCGGCGCACTGCGACCGGCCGAACAGGTGCAGATGCAGGAGGTCGCGAAGTCGGCCGGGGTGGCCCTGGGCACGCTGTACCGGTACTTCCCCTCCAAGACCCACCTGTTCCTCGCCGTAATGGCCGACCGGGTCGCAGGCATGCAGGACGGCGTCGCCCGCCGCTCCACCCCTTCCGGCACGGCAGCCGACCGGGTCTTCGACGTACTGACGCGAGCCACCCGCACGATGCTGCGCCAGCCCCACCTGAGCGCCGCCATGCTCAACTCCCTCAATACCGCCGACGGTGCGGTGGTCGCCGAGGTGGGCCGGATCGATCAGCTGGTACGCACCATGCTGCTGGACGCCTCCGGCGTGGAAAACCCGAGCCCACAACAAATCTCACTCGTTCGCCTGGTTCAACAAACCTGGCACGGGATCCTGCAGTCCAGCCTGAACGGGCGCATGTCCGCCGTCGAGGCACAGGACAGCCTCAAGACTGCCTGTGCGCTTCTGCTTGCGCCGTTGTGAGCCGCCCTAGCGGTTCCGGAACGCCTCCACCGCGGTCGGCAGGGTGGGGAAGATCCGGTCGGTACCGACGCGGTCGATGAACCCCGCCGCCACCAGGTCGTCGCGCAGGTCGGACTTGACCCGCGCCATCGCGAACACGATTCCCCGTGCGGTCAGCTCCCCTCGCAACTGCTCCAGCGCGTCGACGGCCGTCAGGTCGGGGTCGACGTTGGCCTCGGCGTTGTAGACGAACCACTCGACCTTCTCCGGGGCGGCCTCGACCGCGGCCAGCGCACGTTCCCGGAAATTCTCCGCGTTGGCGAAGAACAGCGGGGCGTCGTAGCGGTAGACCACGAGCCCCGGAACCACCGCGGCGTCCGGATAGTCGTCGACATCGTGCATCCCGGCCACGCCGGGGACGTAGCCCAACACGCTGTCATGCGGGCGGGCGATCCGTCGGAGCGTGTCCATCAGGGACAGCGCAATCGCCACCAGAACCCCGTAGAGCACACCGAAACCCAACACCGCGACCGTGGTGGCCACCGCGAGAAACAACTCACTGCGCCGGAACCGGGCGAGCCGGCGGAACTCGGCCACATCGATCAACCGCAGGGCGGCATAGACCACGAGCGCGCCGAGCGCGGCCATTGGGAAGTGTTCCAGCAGGTCACGTCCGGCCAGCATGACCAGCAGCACCGTCACGAGCATGACGAGCGAGTAGAGCTGGGTGCGGCTGCCCACGGTGTCGCCGAGCGCGGTCCGGCTGCCACTGGAACTCACCGGAAAGCCCTGCGTGACACCGGTTGTCAGATTGCAGATCCCCAGCGCCCGAAGCTCGGCGTTGGCGTCGATGGTCTGCCCCTTACGTGCGGCGAAGGTGCGCGCGGTCAGGGCGTTGTCAGAGAATGCCACCACCGCGATGCCGACCGCCGGGATGACCAACGCCACCAGTTCAGTCAGCGCCACCGGCGGGAGAGTGGGCTTCGGCAACCCGGCCGGGATGCCGCCGACCACACGGATCCCGTTGTCTTCCAAGGAGAACACCCAGACCACCGCGGTGGCCGCCAGGACCGCGACCAGCGGGCCGGGAAACCGTGGCGCGATCCGGTACAGCAACAGCAGCAGCGTCAGCACCGCGACCGACAAGGCGATCGTGGGAGGGTGCACCGAGCCGAGCCCGGAGGCGAAAGAGCGGATCTGGTCGACGAACTCGTCCCCGACGACCTCGACGCCGGTGACCTTACCGAGCTGGCCGCTGATCATGATGACGGCCACGCCCGTCATATAGCCGACCAGGACCGGACGGGACAGCAGGTCGGCCAGGAACCCGAGCCCACACAACCCCGCCACCAGACAGATCGCCCCCACCAGCACGGCCAGCACCGCCGACATCGGGGCATAGCGCGCCGGGTCACCGATGACCAGCGGCGCCAAGGCGGTGGCCGTCATCAGCGCCGTGGTGGATTCCGGCCCGACCGACAGCTGCCGCGATGAGCCGAGCACCGCATACACCGCCATCGGGACCAGCGCCGCCCACAGTCCCGCGACGGGCGGCAGGCCCGCCACCGTCGCATAGGCCATCACCTGCGGCACCAGGTACGCCGCCACCGTCACCCCGGCCAGGACATCTCCGCGCAGCCAGGACCGCTGATAGCCGGTGAACTGCGCCAGTCCCGGGAGCCAATGCGCCAGGTTCTGTTTCATCACGGTTGATTCTTGCCGCAGTCCGCGTGCACGGCAGCCGAACATGGTGTGTAGTCACAACCGTGATTCCGCTGAGTTGGAAGTACGTCGAGACCCGCACCGACGACGACTTCGTCGTCGCCCCCGGGGAACGGCTCGATTGGGCCAGCACCATCGGCATCGGCGCCCAGCACGTCGTGGCCATGTTCGGCGCCACGTTCCTGGTGCCGGTGCTCACCGGATTTCCGCCGGCCACCACGCTGCTGTTCTCCGGCGTGGGCACGATTCTGTTCCTGCTCATCACCGGTAACCGGTTGCCGAGCTATCTGGGGTCGAGCTTCTCGGTGATCGCCCCGGTGACCGCGGCCGTGGCAGCGCATGGAACCGGTAGCGCGCTGGGCGGTTTGATCGCCGTCGGGGTGCTGCTGATCGTCATCGGCGCGGTGGTGCACGTGATCGGGACCCGGTGGATCGACCTGACCCTGCCTCCGGTGGTGACCGGGGCGATCGTCGCGCTGATCGGCTTCAACCTGGCCCCGGCGGCCAAGGCGAATTTCGAGAAGGGCCCGCTGGTCGGGTTGGTGACGTTGGTGCTGCTGGTCGCCACGTTGGCCTTCTTCAAAGGGTTGATCGGCAGGCTCGCGATCTTCGGCGCGGTCGTCGCCGGGTATCTGCTGGCGCTCGTCCTCGGCGACGTGGACACCGCGGCGATCGCGGCGGCCCCGTGGCTGGGGCTGCCCGAGTTCCACACTCCGACGTTCAGCCTGGCGGTGCTGCCGCTGTTCCTGCCCGCGGTGATCGCACTGGTGGCCGAGAACATCGGGCACGTCAAGTCGGTGGGACAGATGACGGGCACCGACCTCGATCCGATGATCGGCCGGGCGCTGGCCGCCGACGGAGTGGCCACCGTGCTGGCGGGCGCCGGCGGCGGTTCGGCCACCACCACCTACGCCGAGAACATCGGGGTGATGGCGGCCACCCGGGTCTACTCGACCGCGGCGTACTGGGTCGCCGCCGCGGTGGCGATCGCATTGTCGTTGTGTCCCAAGGTCGGAGCGGCGATCTCGGCGATTCCACCGGGCGTGCTGGGCGGAGCGACCATCGTGCTCTACGGCCTGGTCGGCATCCTGGGTGTGCGGATCTGGCTGACCAACCACGTGGACTTCTCCAAGCCGGTCAATCAGATGACGGCGGCGATCCCGCTGATCATCGGGATCGCCGACTTCACGTGGCAGCTCGGTTCTCTGACGTTCACCGGGATCGCGCTGGGCTCGATCGCCGCGCTGCTGGTCTTCCACGGTATGCGGTTGTTGGAGTACCTGGGGAATCTGGCGCAACCTACTCGCCGAGAGCGTTGACCACGCGGCCGAACACCGAGGGCAGCGCCGCCGACGCCGGGGTGATGCAGGCCCGGACGGGGCCGAAACCACTGCCGTGCAACAGGGCTGCGGTGAGCAACCGGTAGCGACGCGTCATCGCACGCCACTGCCGGTCGTAGTCGCCCGGCCGGTCGGCGCGCACACACCCGACGAGAAGTTCAGCCGCTCCGAACGCCAGACCCATCCCCTCCCCCGTCAGCGCATCGACGTAGCCGGCCGCGTCACCGACCAGCAACACCCGCCCCGCACTCCGGTTGCGCACCTTCTGCCGCAGCGGTCCGGCGGCCCGGTCATGGCCGTGCTCAAGGCCGTTGATCCGGTCGGCCAGCGTCGGGAACGCCGCCAGGTGCTCGTCGAATCCACCGCGCACCGAGGTCAGGATCGCCACGCCGACACAGTTCTCACCGACCGGCGTCACGTAGGCCTCGGCGTCGGGCCCCCAGTACACCTCGACGCAATCGGACCACGGAGCGATCTGGACATGGCGCCGTATTCCCCAGCGGCGTCGCCTACCCTCGCCGCCGCTGAGGCCGAGTGAGCGCCGAATCGGCGAGTGCAGACCGTCGGCGGCAGCCAGGTAGCGGGCCTGAAAACCGGCCGCGCTCACCGATGTCGAGTCCTGGGACACCGGACCGACCTCACCGTGGACGACGCGGACCCCGGCCGAGGATGCCGCGTCGGACAGCGCGGCGTGCAGCACGGTACGACGCACCCCGCGGCCGGGCCCGTCGCGGAACCTGGCCTCGGCGGTGTGACTGCCGTCCAGGTAACGGATGCCGAAAAATGGCCGGTAGCCGCGCCCGTCTAGGTGCGCGCCCAGGCGCTGCAACTGCCGCACCGAGTGCGGCATCAGCCCCTCACCGCAGGCCTTGTCGATCGGGCCCTGCCGGCGTTCCACCACCACGGTCTCCAGCCCGGCGCGCGCCGCGTACACCGCGGTGGCCAGCCCGGCCGGGCCGCCACCTGCGACGAGCAGATCGATCACGTCAAGCCTTGCAGCGCTTCGTTTTCCACCCGGATCCGGGTCCGCAACAACGCCGCGTTCGCCACGGTGAACAGCACTGCGGTGACCCAGGCGCCGCCGGCCAACGGCAACGCGGCGCCCTCGGTGACCACCGCGACGTAGTTCGGGTGCGGCAGCACGCGGTACGGCCCGTCGACCACCCGCGTGGCGCCGGGGACCACCACGACCCGGGTGTTCCACTGCTTGCCCAGCGTGGTGATGCACCACCAGCGCAGCGCCTGGGCGGCGAGTACGACGGCCACCATGATCCGGCCGAGGATCGGCGACGGCCTGCGCCGAGGGGCCTCCAGCGCCGAACCCACCAGCAGCGCGGTGTGCAACGCCACCATCACCGGATAGTGGCCGGCCCCGAACTCCTTGCCGCCCTGGGCGGTACTCCACCGCAGGTTGCGCTTGGACACCACCAGTTCGAGGACCCGCTCGGCGGCGACGAGGACGATCAGCGCGGTGAATCGCTTGGCCGTCATCAGCGCCAACGCAGCAGGACGAGCTCGGAGCAGAAGCCTGGGCCCATGGCCATCATCACCCCGGGGGTATCCGATTCCGGCCGCTTGCAGATAGTTTCGCGCAGCACGTGCAGCACCGAGGACGATGACAGGTTGCCGACGTCGGCCAGCGACTGCCAGGTCAGATCCAGTGCATCCTCAGGTAATCCGAGGGTTTCGATGATCGCCTCGATCACCTTCGGGCCGCCGGGATGACTCACCCAGGCGGATACGTCGTCGACAGAAAGTCCGTGGTCGCCGAGGAACCCGGCGACGTCATCGCCGAGATAGCGGCCCACGAAGCTCGGGACTTCGGCGCTGAGCACGATCTCGAATCCATCGGAGCCGATGTCCCAGCCCATGGCGTGCAACGAGTCCGGGTAGAGGTGACTGCGCGAATCGAGCACATCGGGCCCGGTCGGGTCGAGCTGTCGGGCGCGTTGTTCGCCGACGGCCACCACCGCGGCGGCGCCGTCACCGAACAGCGCACCGGCCACCAGCGTCGGCATCGCAGGATTGTGTTTGCGGGTCAGCGAGCACAATTCGACCGACACCAGGACCGCCACCTTGTCGGGCGCGCCCCGCAGATAATCGTTGAGCCGCGCGATACCGGCGGCGCCGGCCACACAACCCAGCCCGAAGATCGGGATGCGGCGTACGTCGGGCCGCAGACCCAGGCGTCCGGCGATGCGGGCGTCCAGCGACGGGACCGCCGCGCCGGTGACCGTGGTCGTGACGATCAGATCGACGTCCTGGGGGCGCAGACCCGCCTCGTCCAGGGCCCCGGACAGTGCGGCACAGCCCAGTTCGGTTGCATGCTCGATGAACAGGCGGTTGCTCTCACCGAAGTCGTCGAGGCCGGCATATCGCTCGAGCGGCAGCACCAGATACCTGCTGTTCACTTTCGCGCTCTTGTGCAGGGCCCGCACCACGTCTTCGGCCTCGGCGTATCCCGGCAGGTCCAGCAGTGCACTGGTGACCTCGTCCTGGGTATACCGATGTGGAGGCAGTACGGCATGAACGCCGGCAATCGTGCTGGGGCTGGGCATTCTGGCGACGTTAATTCCCATACCCGTAATACGGGGCCCTACCCTCGATGGTTCAACCGCGGTGGCGCTTGTCCCGGGCGGGCACACCGTTGGGCCCGTTGATCGAGTTGGCGTACGTGCCGACGGTGAACGCGATCGCCGATCCCATGATCCCGAGCGCACGCGCATCGACGTTGTCGATCGTGTCGCGGCGGGTGTGATAGTTCGGGTCGAAGGCCGCCTTTGCCCGTCCGCCCCACAACCGGGCCTGCACCTCGGTTTTGCGTTGCGACGAGCCCGTGGTGGCACCGCCGATCGGCACTCCGGCCTGCAAGAACGGGTGGTAGTCGGTGTTCGCACTGATCGGCAGGTCCGCGGGCCGCGCCCCGGCCAGGTTGAGATAGCCCGCCATGGTCCTTTCGATCCCGGCAGAACCCTCGGGCAACTGCTTGGCATCGGTGGCCTGGCCGGACTGGTCACCGTCATAGGTGAAGAACCCGGCATTCGGCGAGCCGACCATGTCGAAGTTCAGGTACAGCGCGAGATCGTCGAGCTGGTCCAGCGGGAGACCGCGCACGTACTGCGTCGACCCGTCCAGCCCCACTTCCTCGGCGCCCCAGAACGCGAACCGCACCGCGTTGTCCACCTTTGGCGAACTGCCGAGCTGCAGTGCGGTTTCCAGAACCGCAGCCACCCCGGACCCGTTGTCGTTGATGCCCGGGCCTCCGCCGATGCTGTCCAGATGCGCACCCACGAGCACCACGTCCGACGCCGACCCGGTCCTGGTCTGCGCGGTCAGGTTGCGGGATTTGACCATCTCGGCCTTCCCGTCCAGGGTCAGCCGGACCGGCGCGCTCGTGCGGCGCAGTGCGGCATCCGCGTTCTCGTCGATGACGCCGACCGGGACGGTGAGCTGGCGGTAATAGCCGGTGCTGAACAATCCACCCGGCGCGGGCTGCCCGCCACTGTTGACCACCAGCAGGCCCACCGCCCCCTTGGCCAGTGCGATGTTCTGTTTTGCCACAACCGAACACCCGGAGTCGTCGACGACGGCGATGGCACCCGAGATGTTCACCGACCCGTAGTCGGTGGCCGCACATCCGGAGGGTTTTCCCGGGCGCAGCGTCGGGGCGTTCAACCCGCCGGGAGCCGTGGTCACCAGCATCGATGCCTGGTCGGCCCG
The DNA here is from genome assembly GCA_036235365.1 of Mycolicibacterium sp. 050232. Classification (GTDB taxonomy): domain Bacteria; phylum Actinomycetota; class Actinomycetes; order Mycobacteriales; family Mycobacteriaceae; genus Mycobacterium. Next base: position 301,723 of record JAZBEZ010000001.1, read on the forward strand.
GTAGGTGGTCCCGGACACGGTCAGCGCGGGATTACCTCCACGCATCGTGCCCATCCGCTCGAACTCCGGCGTCTGCACATCGAAACCTTTGTCCCGCAATACTTCTGCCACATAGTCGACGCTGGCGTCGTATCCGGGGCTGCCGACCGCCCGGTTCCCGTCATGGCTGTCGGCGATCTCCTGGAGCTTGCGCAGATGGGTGAACATGGCGTCGACGGTGATCTTGCCCGCCAACTCCTGTGGATCGACAGCCTTGGGCGATGGCTGCGCCGAGCATCCCGCCAACGCGGCTCCGAGCAATACGGCAGCGAGTCGACGCGCCGTCACTGTGCGGTGATCTGGTGGCGCGTACGGTCCGAACGAACCGGTAAACCGTTGCGGCCTCGCTGATCTTGGGCATACACCCCGACAGCAAATGCGACTCCCTCACCATGTATCTGCAACGCATCCCGGTTCACGTGGTCAAGGGTATCGGTGTTCTTGTGATAGTTCGGGTCGAACGGCTGATCCGCCTCACCGGCCCACAGTTTGGCCTCCTCGGCGTCCATCTTGTCCTCGGCGCCGGAGAACAACCCACCAGCGGGAACGCCGGCCATGGTGAACCCGTCGTAGTCTGACCTGCCGTCAAATCCGGTGTCGCGCGGCGTCTTTCCGGCATCTTCCAGGTAAGCGGCCAGGGTGCGCTCGATTCCCGCCGAGCCCTCGGGAACCCGGGGACGACCCTGCTCGTCCAGCGGTGCGGACTGGTCACCGTCGTAGGTGAAGTAGCCCGCGTTGGGCGAGCCGAGCATGTCGAAGTTCAGGTACATGGCAATGTCTTTGAGCGCTTCGGTGTCCAGGGATTCGACGTAGTTGGTCGATCCCAGCAAACCTTCTTCCTCGGCTCCCCAGAACCCGAACCGTACCGCGTTGGCCACCTGCGGTGAATCACCCAGCTGCAAAGCGGTTTCCAGCACCGCCGCCACCCCGGAGCCGTTGTCGTTGATACCGGGGCCTTCCGGAACGCTGTCGAGATGGGCCCCGACCATCACCACGTCCTCGGTCGAGCCGGTCTTGGTCTGGGCGACGATGTTGCGGGTACGTTCGACCCGCACGCCCGCGACGAGTTTGAGCGTGGTGGGCCCGGGTGCATTGCGCAGCCGGGTGCCCTCGTCCTTGGTCACGCTGACCACCGGGATCTTGACGTCGGTGGTGCGGCCCAGGGTGCCGCCCATCTTCTCGTCGTTGTTGGTGTTGACGACGATCATCGCGACGGCCCCGCGCTCGGCGGCCGCGGCCTGCTTGTCGGCGAAGGGGCACGAACCACGATCGACCAGCACGACCGCTCCGGCTACCGGGAGCCCGTCGTAGTCGGCGGCCTGGCACCCCGGGGTGTCCTCGACCTTGGCCGGTACCAGCGGCGCGGACAGGCCTTCCTGGGCGGTGCCGATGGTGAACTCCAGCGGTTTGGCGGCGACGGCCTGGCCACCGACGGTGACCTGCGGGTCCTCGGCGAACGGCAGCCGCACCTCGAACTCCGGGGTATCGACGTCAAAGCCCTTATCGCGCAGCGTGTTGGCCACGTAGTCGACGCTCGCGTCGTACCCCGGGCTGCCCAACGCCCGGTTGCCGTTGTTGGCATTGGCGATGTCCTGGAGCTTGCTCAGATGCCCCATCATCGCGTCGGCGGAGACCCGCTCACGTAACTCCTCGGCGAACTGCACCGCCGCCGAGGACGCGGACTCCCGGGACTGCTGCCCGTCGGTCTGCAGTTCGGTCTTTGCATCACAGCCGGCCAGCCCCACGGTCAGCGCCAGCGCGCCGAGTACCGCCCCCGTCGAAGTACGTCGCATTGCACCCACGGTAGCTGCTCCGCCGCAGTGCCCGGCCGTTAAATCGGTTGCCTGGTGATTTGCTGTGATGGCATGGTGTTTCCGACGCCGACAGGGAAGCAGGCCGAGCGGAGTACCGCAACGTTTCTGCGTGTTGCCGGCGGCGTCATGGCACAGGTAAAGGGCCTGAGGTTCGAATCCTCTCTTGCAACCCCGATACCGTCGCCGGGATCGCGCAGTCAGCGGCCTTGCGGCCCACACCCGCCGGTACGGGGGTGTGACGCCCCGCCACCGACTGTGTCCGGCGGCGGTATCCCTTTGCTGCACAGACACATACACCGGAAGGAGGACACGACATGGGTATCTTCACGTTCAACCGAATCACTGTTTCCGCAGGCCAGTGCGCACTGGAATACCGGGACGGCACGCTGGGTCGTGTCCTGCCCCCGGGGCGCCACCGCATTGATGTGGCGGCCTCGGTGGTGCGTGTCGAGATGCGCGAGCAGGTGCTGACGATGGCACCGCAGGAGGTGCTGACCTCTGATGCGGTGACGCTGCGCATCTGCGTCGCGCTGCAGTTCAAGGTGACCGACGCCGTGGCCTACGTGGAGGCGGCGGCCGATCCGATGGCCTCGGTATACCTGGCCGCGCAGATCGCTCTGCGCGACCTGGCTGCCGCGGTGACCGCCGACGAAGTGATGCAGCGCGGCAACCGCATTGATGCCGACGCGATCGCCACCGCGGCGCGAACCGCCGGTGCCCGCACGGGTGTCGAGGTGATCGGGGCCTTCGTCAAGGACGTGATCGTCCCGGCTGAGATCCGCGCCGCGGCATTGCAGCTGGCGACGGCGAAGGCCACCGGTGCGGCCAAGCTGGAAGCCGCCCGCGCCGAGACCGCCGCACTGCGGGCGCTGGCCAACGCAGGCAAGCTGCTGGACGCCCACCCGGCGCTGGCCCAGCTGCAGCTGGTTCAGCGGGTGCCGTACGGGTCGAGGGTGGTCCTGGCAGTCGGGGCTTCGACGGATGTGGCGTCTGACCCGGAGTGATCCGGGTCAGGCGTCACGCCTGTTCAGCACCACCGCGGCAGCCACGAACGCCACCGCGACCCACACCAGGAAATAGACCAGCGAACCCAGCTCGCCCCACGGCATCACATATGCCGGGAACAGCCAGTCCACGTGCAGGAACGTGAACATGTTGGCGAACGGCAACCATGGACCCGTCCGCGGGCCCGAGTTCGGCATGTTCCCCAGCAGGGGCTCGGCCACCAGCGGCCACAGCAACAGCACCGCGACCGCTCCGGCCGCAAATCGCACCAACGCACCCACGGCCACCCCGAGCACCGCGGCCAGCGCGGCATACAACGCGAACCCGCCGGCCACCCGCCAGGTCGCCGGGTTGGCCATCGACAGCTGGGTTCCGACCACCGGGTCGGCCACCATGCGGGCCACCAGTACCGAAGCCAGCACCATGACCACCGCGCACACCGAGGAGAAGGCCGCGCACACCACCGCTTTCGCGGTCAGCACCTGCGTGCGATTCGGCGTGGCCAGCAGGGTGGTGCGGATCAGCCCGCTGCGGTATTCGCCGGTCATCGTCATCGAGGACAGCACCATCAGCACCGGAACCCCGAACACCGCGACGCCGAGGGCGGCCTTGGCCGGGGACAGCCCGCTGTAGTGATCCGCGGCCATGCCCTGCAGCGCGGCCACGCCCAAACTGAGCACGGCCACCCCGACCACCGACCACAGCGAGGAACGAGTCGTCGACAGTTTGATGCGTTCCGCGTCGAGCGCGGCCAGCGCGCTCATGGCTGGGCCGCCCGGTAGTCGACCGCGTCGTCGGTGAGTTTCAGATATGCCTCCTCCAGCGAGGCCTGCCGCTGGCTCAGCTCGTGCAGGGTGATGGCGTTGCGTGCGGCCAGGTCGCCGATCACCTCGATGGCCGCGCCGTGCACCGCCACCGCGTCACCGTCGGCCGCGGCCTCCACCTCGAAACCGGCGTCGGTGAGAACCTCGCGCAGCATCTCCAGTTGTGGGCTGCGCACCCGCACGGCGTCGGCGGAGGTACCGCTGACGAACTCGCTCACCGTGGTGGAGGCGATCAGCTTGCCCTGCCCGATCACCACCAGACGGTCGGCGGTGTTGGCCATCTCGGCCAACAGGTGACTGGATACGAACACCGTGCGACCTTCTGCGGCCAGTTCACGCATGAGAGTGCGCACCCAGTGGATGCCTTCGGGGTCCAGGCCGTTGACCGGTTCGTCGAACAGCAGCACCGGCGGATCGCCCAGCAGCGCGCCGGCGATCCCCAACCGCTGGCTCATTCCGAGCGACAGCGTTCCGGCATTGCGCTCGGCGACCGACGTCAGCCCGACCATCTCGAGCACCTCGTCCACGCGGATCGACGGAATCCGGTTGGCCGCCGCGATCCAGCGCAGGTGGTTGCGGGCCGAACGGTTCGGATGGGCCTGACGCGCATCGAGCAGGGCGCCGACGGTGCGCAGCGGATCATGCAGTTCCCGGTATCTCTTGCCGTCGATGGTCGCGGTTCCGGCGGTGGGATGGTCCAGCCCGAGGATCAGCCGCATCGTGGTGGTCTTGCCCGCGCCGTTGGGTCCGAGAAATCCGGTCACCACGCCCGGTTCGACGGTGAACGTCAGATCGTCGACGGCTCGGTGAGATCCATAGAGTTTTGTCAGCCCGGTCAGTTCGATCATCACCGCCATCATTGCAGGCGGTGTCGTTCTGACTGCTCAGGTTCAGTTCATCGGAACATTCCGGCCTGGGCCACCACCAGATCGGCGACCGCACGCATGCCCGCGGCGTTGGGGTGCAGCGGCGCGGGCCGGCACGGCCAGGGCAGACCGGGCCGCGTGGTCCATGGCTGGGCTGACCAGGCGTGATGACCCAGGCTGGCCTGCGCGGCGCGCACCCAACCGCAGTCCGTCGCGGCGGCGGCCGCTCCGGTGTGCCGCTCCAGCTCACTCGCGACGTGCCGTCCGAGTTCTGCGTCGGCCTCCGACAACCCCGTGGCCGCGACGCCCTGCGGCGGTAGCAGGGTCAGGTAGTCCACGAACAACACCAGGGCCCGCGGAGCGCGCTGCCGGACCTCCCGCCCCACCGCCACCAGCGAGTCGGCCACCTGTGTCAGCGCCGCGTCACGCGCATCGCGATCCAGCAGGCCGCGAAGAAACGGCCCCACCAGCGGCAGCGACCGGGTGAAGCGCGGCAGCCCCGCCGCCATCAGCTGGGGCACATAGCCGGCGTCGTTACCGCCGATCGTGACCGTGACCAGTGCTTCGGAGCCGTCGAGCGCGTCGATCTGCGGTGGCGCGCCGTTCTGCCGGTCGTGCAGCACATGCGCGGTGGTGGCCCCGGAATACGTCACGTCCACCAGATCGAGTCCGAGGCGGGCGGCGACCAGATGCGGGTAGTTGCGGGCGGAGCGACCCGCCTGCCACGGCGCCCCGTCGGCCGACGGCTTGATGCCCGGCCCGGCAGCCATCGAACTACCCAGTGCCACATACCGTTTCACAGCGATCCCGCCTGCTGACTCTGCGTCCACGGCGCAAAAGTGCGAGTAGACAACGCCATCACCGCAGAGTCAACGCCGAGTCACAGTGCGGGACTCGACGCCTGCGCCCAGAATCGCTTCGGGATCCGGCCCGCCTGCCGCGCCAGATATCCGGCGGTGACGGCGGCGGACATCGCGGCGGCCATGGTCGGCGGATCGGAGGCCCTGGTGACGGCGGTGGCCAGCAGCACTGCGTCACAACCCAATTCCATGGCCATGGCGGCGTCAGAGGCCGTGCCGATCCCGGCGTCCAGCACCACCGGCACGCCGGCCCGCTCGACGATCATCTCGATGTTGTGCGGGTTGGAAATGCCCAGACCGGTCCCGATCGGCGAACCCAGCGGCATGACCGCGGCACAGCCCGCGTCCTCCAAGCGGCGGGCCAGCACCGGGTCGTCGTTGGTGTAGGGCAACACGATGAACCCGTCATCGACCAATTGCTCTGCGGCCTTGACCAATTCGATGGCATCCGGCAGCAGGGTGCGCTCGTCGGCGATGACTTCGAGTTTGACCATGTCGGTGCCCAGCGCCTCGCGGGCCAGCTGCGCGGTCAGCACGGCCTCGGCCGCGCCACGACAGCCTGCGGTGTTGGGCAGCGCGGCGATGCCGAGCCGGTTGAGCAGGTCGAGCACGCCGGTGCCGGCCTCGGCGTCGACCCGCCGCATCGCCACGGTCGTCAACTCGGTTCCCGAGGCCACCAAGGCCTCTTCCAGCACAGCGAGATTCGGCGCGCCACCGGTTCCCATGATCAGCCGGGAGCCGAACTCCCGGCCGCCGATCCTCAAGACCGAGTCAGCCACCCTGCACCGCCGTCACGACCTCCACCCGCGCACCGTCGGACAGGGTCCGGTCCCATTCCGAGCGGGGCAGCACCGACCAGTCGAGCGCGACGGCGATGCCCTTGTCCGGGAAGCCCCGGGTTTCCAGCAGTCCCTCGATGGTGGTCTGCTCGTCCACCTCGAGAGGCTCGTTGTTGACCGTGATGGTGATCATTTCGCTCCCACGCTCACCTCGAGTTCAGCCGCGATCCGCTCAGCGGTCCACGGCGCCAACAGAAATCCGTTCCGGCCGTGCCCGACGGCCACCAGCGTGCGTTCGTCGACCCGCTCGACGATCGGCAGCCCGTCGGGTGTCATGGGGCGTAGCCCGGCCGCGGTCTCGGCGAGCTCGTACTCGCCGAGTGCGGGCACCACCGCACAGGCGTCCTCCAGCAGATCACGTACCCCGCTGACCACCGGAGCGGTGTCGCGGCCGTGCTCGTACTGGGTGGCGCCGACCACGACGCCGTCGGCGCGCGGCACCAGGTACACGGGCCGGCCGTGCACGCGCGCCCGGATCACCCGCTGCGGCACCGGCATACAGCCCTTGCGCCAGCGCAGGCGCAGCACCTCGCCCTTGACCGGACGCACCGACAGGCCGGGCAGGAGCTTCGGGGCATCGATCCCGTTGGCGACGACGACGGCGGCAGCGTCGTTGATATCGGCCAGATCCTCGACCGGCCCGGCCCATCGCACGGCCAGCCGCTCGCAGTGCGCGGCCAGCCCGTCGACCACGGCCCGGTTGTCCACCGCGAGCTCGGTAGTGGCCCGGAACCCGTGCCGGATGCCCTGGGCCAGCAGGGGTTCCACGTCGCGGGCGGCCGTGGTCCGCTCGACGGGCTGCCCCTGGGCGGACAGCCAGCCGGCGACGGTGTGCAGGTCGGCCACGTCGGCCCGGTCGACCGCGACCACCAGCGACTCGCGGGCGGTGACCACCTCGGGTGGCAGCCCGTCGAGAAACCCCGAGTGCCACAGCTTCAGTGACTCCAGGCCGATCTGCAGAATCTGTTCCTCGCCCGGCCAGCCTTCGCTGTGCGGGGCCAGCATGCCGCCGGCCACCCATGAGGCACCGTGCTCGCGGGTGCAGTGCAGCCGCACGGTCCAGCCGTCGAGCGCTGCCCGCCGTGCGACAGACAGCCCGATGACACCGCCGCCGATCACCGCAAGTGTTCGCGCCATACCCGCTCCCTTCGCCGGCATGACCCGGATCAGGTGTGACGGTCAGGGCCGGTCCGTATGCCCACTCTCAGCCCCTCGTCCCCGGGACTCCCGTATTGCTGTTCCAGGGTACTCGGGCGGCACCGGCTACCGTCGCGGTGTGGAATCACCCATCGACCGTTTGCAGCGCGCCACCCTCTACCTGTGCACCGACGCCCGCCGCGAGCGTGGTGACCTGGCCGAATTCGCCGATGCCGCGCTGGCCGGCGGGGTGGACCTGATCCAGCTGCGGGACAAGGGCTCGGCCGGGGAGAAGCAGTTCGGCCCTCTGGAGGCGCGCCAGGAGCTCGAGGCGCTGGAGATCCTGGCCGACGCGGCCCGCCGCCACGGTGCGTTGCTGGCGGTCAACGACCGGGCCGACATCGCCCTGGCGGCCGGGGCCGACGTCCTGCATCTCGGCCAGGACGATCTGCCGCTGGACGTCGCCCGCGGCATCATCGGGGAGCGTCCGGTGATCGGCCGCTCCACTCACGATGCCGGGCAGGCCACGGCCGCCGTCGATGAGCAGGTCGATTATTTCTGTGTCGGCCCGTGCTGGCCCACCCCCACCAAACCCGGCCGGTCCGCTCCTGGCCTTGACCTGGTGCGCGCGACGGCCGCGCTGAATCCGGCCAAGCCGTGGTTCGCGATCGGCGGGATCGATCAGCAGCGCCTGCCCGAGGTGCTGGCCGCCGGCGCCCGGCGCATCGTGGTGGTCCGGGCGATCACCGCCGCCGAGGATCCGCGGGGGGCGGCCGAAGCGCTCAAGGCCGCACTCAGCACGGAGGCTTGAGCTCCAGCGGCATGGACGCCGTCACCGCGCGCAGCTGCTGCCAGCTCGCGGCGAACCCGGGATGCAGCGGCAACTCGGCCACCTCGTCCTCGGCCACCCAGCGCAGCTCGGAGCTCTCCCGGTTGGGGATCGTCTCCAGCGGTGCGGGAACGTCGGCGATCACCGTCGTGTATGACCAGTGCGTGCCACCGATCCCGGCCACCTCGGCCGTCACCACGGTGGTGCGCACGGTGAGCTGTTCGGCCGTCACCCCGGCTTCCTCGTGGGCCTCCCGGACCGCGGCCTGCTCGGCGGTCTCGTGACTGTCACGCGCACCTCCCGGCAACGCCCAGGTGCCGCCCTGATGACTCCACGGGGCGCGGTGCTGCAACAGCACGGCGGCCGATCCGCCCGGCCACGGTGCCCGCAGCAGCAAGCCTGCCGCACCGTGGCGCCCCCAATAGCGGGCGCCGTTGTCGGAGAACACCCAGCCGTCACCGTCGCCGCGCACCCGTACAGAATAAGGAACGTCGGCAGTTTCGGTGCGGCCCGATTTCTCCGCGAGCCTAAGCGCGGCGCTCTTAGAATTTTTTTATAGTGGTGGCACGCCCGTTTTGCACCGAAACTAAATGAGGTCCGTGCGCAGGTGACTGTGGAGTTGGCACATCCCTCGACCGAACCGCTCGCGTCCCGGTCGCCGACCACTCCTGCCCACCCGCGCTGGTGGTTTCTGTGGACCACTCCCGGGCGCATCCTGACCATCGGGCTCGTGTTGTCGGCGCTCGTGCTCGCCAGTGCGTTCGCGACGTCCACCACGATCAACGACCGCCAGCAGGCGTTGACCACGGTGCTCGACCACACCGAGCCACTGGCGTTCGCGGCCGGCCAGCTCTACACCACGCTGTCGGTGGCCGACGCCGCCGCGGCCACGGCCTTCATCGCCGGGGCCGAACCCCGCGATGTGCGGCAGCGGTACGAGCAGGCCATCACAGACGCCTCGGTGGCGGTGACCCGGGCGTCGAGCGGGTTGACCGACGAGACGCTGGTTCAGCTGCTCGGCCGGATCAACGCGCGGCTCGCCGTCTACACGGGCCTGGTGGAAACGGCGCGCACCAACAACCGCGCGGGCAATCCTGTGGGTTCGTCGTACCTGTCCGAGGCCTCGGCCCTGATGCAGTCGCAGATGCTGCCCGACGCGCAACGCCTGTATGAGGAGACCTCGGCACGGGTGGACGCCGAGACGACGGCCTCAACCCGGATCCCGGCCCCGGTCATGCTGGTGGTGCTGGCGACGTTGATGTTCGGCGCCTTCGCCAATCGCTGGCTGGCCCGCCGGACCCGGCGGCGGGTGAACATCGGATTCGTGGCAGGCGGCATGGCCGTGCTGATCATGTTGATCTGGGTGACCACCGCGCTGGTGATCTCGACCTCGGACAGCCGCAGCGCCAAGGACACCGCCGCCGAATCGCTCAAGACGGTGACCAACCTTGCCATCACGGCACAGCAGGCGCGGGCCGACGAGACCTTGGCCCTGATCCGGCGCGGCGACGAGAACCTGCGCAAGCAGTCCTACTACCAGCGCATCGAGGCCATGCAGCAACAACTCGCGCAGTATCTGGCGCGCGACACCGGCATCGACAAGAGCGATCTGACCGGTGCCGAAGACCTGCTCACGAAATGGCGCACGGCCGATGACCGGATCAACGCCTACATCGCGGTGGGCAACTATCAGGCCGCGACGCAGGTGGCGTTGGGCACCGGCGAGGACGATTCCACGCCGGCCTTCGACAAGCTCGACGACGCGTTGTCCAAGGGCATCGAACAGAGCCGCAGCCAGTTGCGCAACGACATCGCCAATGCCCGCCGGGTGCTGTCCGGCGCGACCGTAGGGGCCGCGCTGCTCAGTGTGGCCGCGGCGCTGGCGGTGGCGCTGGGACTGTGGCCTCGACTCAGCGAGTACAGGTGAGCACCGTGAAGAAGGCAGTGCACAAGCTATTGGCGGTACTGACCGCGGCCCTGGCAGTGGCCGGGTGCAGCCAGAGCGCACCGGCCTTGACCCTGCCGACGATGACGCTGGCGCCGCCCAGCCCGGCAGGCATGCAGGAACTCGCCCCCCAGCCGGTGCGGGTGCCGGAGCCGGAGACCGACGAGTGCAACCGCACCGCGAGTCTGCGGCCGTTCAGCAATCAGGCCGATGCCGACGCCGCGGTGGCCAAGATCCGCGCCCGCGGACGTCTGGTCGTCGGGCTGGACATCGGCAGCAATCTGTTCTCGTTCCGGGATCCGATCACCGGTCAGATCAACGGTTTCGACGTGGACATCGCCGGGGAGGTCGCGCGCGACATCTTCGGCACGCCGTCACAGGTCGAGTACCGCATCCTGTCCTCGGCCGACCGCATCACCGCGCTGCAGAACAACCAGGTCGACATCGTGGTCAAGACCATGACGATCACCTGCGAGCGCCGCAAAGAGGTGGCCTTCTCGACGGTGTATTTCATGGCGCACCAGCGCATCCTGGCCGCGCGTGACTCCAATATCTCGCAGGCCTCCGATCTCTCGGGCAAGCGGGTGTGCGTGGTGGACGGCACCACGTCGCTCAAACGGATCCAGCAGATCAGCCCGTCACCGATCATCGTGTCGGTGGTGACGTGGGCCGACTGTCTGGTGGCGCTGCAGCAGCGCCAGGCCGACGCGGTCAGCACCGACGATTCGATCCTGGCCGGGCTGGTGGCCCAGGATCCCTATCTGCACATCGTCGGCCCCAGTCTCAACGAGGAGCCCTACGGCATCGGGTTGAATTTGCAGAACACGCCGCTGGTCCGCGTCGTCAACGCGACGCTGGAACGCATCCGACGCGACGGCACCTGGAACACGTTGTACCGCAAGTGGTTGACGGTCCTCGGTCCGGCTCCGTCGCCCCCGGTCGCGAGGTATGTGGACTGATGAAGAAGCCCGACGACGCTGATCTGCCGGATACCCCGGACACCGCGGGCGGTCCCGGGACGCAGCCGGCGAGCCTGGAAGACCTCGACATGGACTCGCAGTCGACCATGCGGCCGATGGCGACCCAGGCAGTGTTCCGTCCGGAGTTCGACGATTCCGATGCCGGGCCGTTCGGCGGCGCCGATACCGAACCGCAGAACCTTGCCACGATCGCCACCCGGATGCTGTCTCCGATCCGGAGGCTGGGCGGCGGGCTGGTGGAGATCCCGCGGGTGCCCGAGCGGGATCCGTTGGCGGCGTTGATGACCAACCCGGTCGTGGCCGAGCAGAAGCGGTTCTGCTGGAACTGCGGCAAGCCGGTCGGCAGGTCGTCGTCCGACGGGCACGCCCTGTCGGAGGGCTGGTGCCCGCACTGCGGCAGTGCGTACTCGTTCCTGCCGCAACTGTCCCCGGGCGAGATCGTCGCCGATCAGTACGAGATCAAAGGCTGTATCGCGCACGGCGGGTTGGGCTGGGTATATCTGGCTTTCGACCACAACGTGAACGAACGTCCCGTCGTGCTCAAAGGTCTGGTGCATTCCGGTGACGCGGAGGCCCAGGCGATCGCCATGGCCGAACGCCAGTTCCTGGCCGAGGTGACGCATCCGGGGATCGTCAAGATCTACAACTTCGTCGAGCACGATGACAAGCACGGCAACCCGGTCGGCTACATCGTGATGGAGTACGTCGGCGGAACGTCGCTGAAACAGGCCAGGGGCACCAGGCTTCCGGTGGCCGAGGCGATCGGCTACATGCTCGAGATCCTGCCCGCGCTCGGCTACCTGCATTCGATCGGGCTGGCCTACAACGACCTCAAGCCCGAGAACATCATGATCACCGAGGAACAGCTCAAGCTGATCGACCTCGGTGCGGTGTCGCGACTCAACTCGTACGGATACCTGTACGGCACACCGGGATTCCAGGCACCCGAGATCGTACGTACCGGGCCGACGGTGGCCACGGACATCTACACCGTGGGGCGCACACTGGCCGCGCTGACCTTGAACCTGCGGACCCGGCGGGGCCGCTACGTCGACGGTCTGCCGTCGGAGGATCCGGTGCTCGACACCTACGACTCGTTCGGCCGGTTCCTGCGCCGCGCCATCGACCCCGATCCTCGGCGCCGGTTCACCAGCGCCGAGGAGATGTCCTCGCAGCTGCTCGGCGTGCTGCGTGAGGTGGTGGCGGCCGATACCGGCATCCCCCGCCCGGGTCTGTCGACCGTGTTCAGCCCGTCCCGGTCGACGTTCGGAGTCGATCTGCTGGTCGCTCACACCGACGTTTACGTTGACGGGCAGGTGCATTCGGAGAAGCTGACGGCCCAGGAGATCGTGCGGGCGCTGCCCGTGCCGCTGGTGGACCGCACCGATGTCGGGGCCCCGATGCTGGTTGCCAGCGTGCTCAGCCAGCCCGTGCACACCCTGGACCAGTTGCGCGCCGCGCGCCACGGCGCTATCGATGCCGAGGGCGTGGACCTGGCCGAGTCGGTGGAGCTGCCCTTGATGGAGGCGCGCGCCCTGCTCGATCTGGGCGACGTCGCCAAGGCCACGCGCAAGCTCGACGACCTCGCCACCTGGGCCGGCTGGCGCTGGCAGCTGGTCTGGTTCCGCGCCGTGGCCGAGATGCTCTCAGCAGATTATGACTCGGCGACAAAGCATTTCACCGAGGTGCTGGACACATTGCCCGGAGAGCTGGCACCCAAGCTGGCGTTGGCCGCGACGGCGGAGCTGGCCGGTACGGCCGACGAGCTGAAGTTCTACAACACGGTGTGGAGCACCGACAACGGCGTGATCTCGGCCGGTTTCGGATTGGCCCGCGCCGAGTCGGTTGCCGGAACCCGCGACAAGGCCGTCGAGACCCTCGACGAAGTACCTGCCACCTCACGGCATTTCACCACTGCCCGGCTGACCAGCGCGGTCACCCTGCTGTCGGGCCGGTCCACCGGTGAGATCACCGAACAGAACATCCGCGATGCGGCGCGACGGGTCGAAGCCCTGCCCGATTCGGAGCCCCGGGTGCTGCAGATCCGTGCGCTGGTGCTGGGCACGGCAATGGACTGGCTGGCCGACAACTCGGCGAGCAGCAACCACATCCTGGGGTTCCCGTTCACCGAGCACGGTCTCAAGCTGGGCGTCGAGGCGTCACTGCGGGCACTGGCCCGCGTCGCCCCCACACAGTCGCACCGCTACGCCCTGATCGACCTGGCCAACAGTGTGCGGCCGATGAGCACCTTCTGATTCCCCTTCCCGCCGTGCCGTTCCCCGCCGAGCGCTATGGGCTGGTACCGCGGGACAGCAGATTGGCTGCCTGGCATACCAATTCGGCGAAGCCCGGGAGGCTGCGCTGCGGCATCCGCTCGGCCGGGCCGCTGATGGCCACCACGCCGACCGGGCGGCCGTCGGCTTCGAACACCGGTGCCGCGACGGTCATCGAAGGCTCGTTCACCCCGTTACTGGCAGCGTAGCCACGGGCGCGGCATGTTTCGAGATGTGCCGAATAGGCAGCGTCAGGGGTGTCACCGAGCAGTTCGACCTGGCGTTCGCGGTTCAGGAACGGCAGCAGAATCTGACCGGTGGCACTGTCGCGGGCCGGGATGACGGTGCCGACGCGTGGCGCCATGCGCAGCGGCTGCGAACTCTCCGCCACCTGTGACACAACGAGATTCGACCCGACAGGTTCGTTGAAGATGGCGGTCTCGCCGGTCTGCGCCGCCAGTTGCTCGAGCACTTGCTGAATGACCTGGCGCATGTCGGACTTCGCGCGCGAACTGTGGGCGATGGCCAGGATCCGCGGAGTCGTCTCCCACTGCGTCAGCTGATCCTCGCGCGCCCGGATCCACCCCTGCTCGGCCAGGGTCACCAGCGCGCGCTGCACGGCGCTCTTGTCGATGTCGAGCATCCGCGACAGCGCCGCGACCCCGACCGGCTGATGCGCGGCAACCGCCTCGAACACCACCAGCACGCGCGCAGCAGTGGAGCTGCCCTTGACGGCCATCGGCAATCCTCACTACGGTCATATCAGAATTTGATCTAACCGTATCACTAAATGACATATACCCAAGCGTCGCCGAGAGGACATCTGCCATGGCCGTCATTCACGTCGATCCCCTGCGGGCCGACCTTTCATTCGGCGCGCGGGTCACCGGCGTCTCGCTGCAGACGTTGGAAGACCCTCCGGTCCGGGACCGACTTCGCGAGGTGTTCGACGATCGCGGGATGATCCTTTTCGAGGATGTCGAACCTGACGGCCGACTGCAGGTCGAGATCAGCAAGGTGTTCGGGCCGCTGAAGGACCATCCGATTCCCACCGTCCCGAGGGCGGGCGAAGCACTGCATCCTGGCGTCATCGAGATCGGTCAGGCACCGCGCGACGGCAACATCGTGATGATCGACGGCAGAGAACTCACCTCGTGGCTGCCCTGGCATTTCGACCACTGCTACAACAACGAACTCAACCGGGCCGGTGTGCTGCGGTGCATCACCGGTGTCACCGAGGGCGGCGAGACCGGATTCGCCGACGGCATCGACCTCTACCGGACGTTGTCACCAGAACTGCGGCAGCGCATCGAGGACCGCAACGTCCTGTACAGCCTGAATCTTCGGTTCCGCGATATGCGTTTCGGCCTGGCCGACGGCTTCCGCGAGATCCAGCCGCACAAGGCCCTGCAGAAGACGATCGACTACGGCAAGAAGCTGCCCCGTGCTGTCCATCCCGCGGTGTGGACCCGCGGCAGCGGGGAGAAGGTGCTGCACGTCTCGCCGTGGATGGCAGAAGGGCTGGAGGACGACGAAAACGCCTCGGGCGACGAGCTTCTCGAAGCGGTGTGCAAGGAGATCCTGGCCAAGATCCAGCCGTACTTCCACAAATGGCGCGCCACCGACATGGTCATCTGGGACAACCTGCGCATGCTGCACGCGGTCACCGGCCATGATCCCGACGAGCCGCGCGTCATGCACCGCACCACCATCGAGGGCGACTACGGGCTGGGCTACTTCGAGGGCAACGCGGTCGGCGACAAGATCCTCGAGATGACGGTCTGAGTGCCGTCAAACCAGCGCCGCGGCGGCCCGGGCGATGGCCAGCTCCTCGTTGGTCGGCACCACCAGCACGGTCACCGCTGAGTCCGGTGTCGAGATCCGCCGGGTATCCCGCGACGGTGACGTGTTGAGCGCCTCGTCGATCTCGATCCCCAGCCCGCTCAACCCGGCCAGCGCATCGCGGCGCACCGCGGCATCGTTCTCCCCGACCCCCGCGGTGAAGCTGATGACATCGGTGCGGCCCAGCACGGCAAGGTAGGCACCGACGTACTTGCGGAGCCGGTGGATGTAGACGTCGTAGGCCAATCGCGCGTCCGCATCGCCGGCTTCGATCCGGGCGTGCAACTTACGGAAGTCGTTCTCTCCGCCGAGGCCGCGCACACCCGACTGCCGGTTGAGCATCGTGTCGATGTCCTCGACCTCCATGCCGGCCGTGCGGGACAGGTACATGATGATGCCCGGGTCGACGTTGCCGCTGCGGGTGCCCATCACCAGGCCCTCCATCGGCGTCAGACCCATCGAGGTGTCCACCGGCCGGCCTCCGGCGATCGCCGACGCCGACGCGCCGTTACCCAGGTGCAGCACAATCTGATTCAGCGATTCGTACGGCTGATCGAGGAACGCCGCGGCCTGCCGGCTGACGTATTGGTGCGAGGTGCCGTGGAATCCGTAGCGCCGGATGCCCCACCGCTCGGCCACTTCACGATCGATGGCGTAGGTCGCCGCGGCCTCGGGCAGGTTGTGGAAGAACGCGGTGTCGAACACCGCCACGTGCGGCAGATCCGGCAGCAGTTTGCGCGCCACTTCGATGCCGAGGAGCGCAGGTGGATTGTGCAGCGGAGCCAGCGGGGCCAGCTCTTGCACCTTGGCGATCAGCTCGCCGTCGATCAGGGTCGGCTGGTAGAAGGTTTTGCCGCCGTGCACCACCCGGTGCCCGACGGCCACCAGGCCAAGGTTCTCCAGGTGCAGCCCCTGCTCGGCCAGTTCGTCGAACGCCGCCCGCAGCGCGGCATCGTGATCGGGCACCTGCGCCGATCCGATCTGCTCGATGATGCCATCGGCCAGGAACTGGCCCGAATCCGGTTTGACCACCGCGTATTTCAGCGACGACGAGCCGGAGTTGACCACCAGTACCGTCATCTACTGCCCCTGCGCCTGGATCGCCGTGATGGCAACGGTGTTGACGATGTCCTCCACGAGCGCCCCGCGGGACAGATCGTTGACCGGTTTGTTGAGGCCCTGCAGCACCGGGCCGATCGCGATGGCCCCGGCGCTGCGTTGCACGGCCTTGTACGTGTTGTTGCCGGTGTTGAGATCGGGGAAGATCAGCACCGTCGCACGCCCGGCCACGGACGAATCGGGCATCTTGGTGGCTGCCACCGACGGCTCCACCGCGGCGTCGTACTGGATCGGCCCCTCGACCAACAGGTCCGGTTCCCGTTGCCGTACCAATTCGGTTGCGGTCCGGACCTTGTCGACGTCGGCGCCGGTGCCCGAGGTTCCCGTCGAGTAGGACAGCATGGCCACCCGCGGATCGATGCCGAACTGCGCGGCGGTGCGCGCCGACGAGATCGCGATGTCGGCGAGTTGCTCCGAGGTCGGATCGGGCACGATCGCGCAGTCGCCGTATGCCAGCACCCGATCGGCCAGGCACATCAGGAAGATGCTCGACACCGTCGAGATACCCGGTGCGGTACGGATGATTTCGAAGGCCGGACGCACGGTGTGCGCCGTGGTGTGAGCGGCGCCCGACACCATGCCGTCGACCATCTCGTTGTGCACCAGCATGGTGCCGAAGTACGAGACGTCGTGGATGATCTCGCGGGCCTGCTCGACGGTGACGCCCTTCTTGCGGCGCAGCTCGGCGTACTGTTCGGCGAACCGGTCGCACAACTCGCTGGTACGTGGATCGAGGACCACGGCGGCCTCGATGTTCACGCCGAGTTCTGCTGCCCGGGAACGAATCTGGCTTTCCTCACCGAGGATGGTCAGTTCGGCCACCTCGTGCTGCAGCAGCCGGCCCGCAGCCTTGAGGATGCGGTCGTCGGTGCCTTCGGGCAGCACGATGCGCTTGCGGTCGGAGCGGGCCCGGTCGAGCAGTTGGTAGGTGAACATCTGCGGCGTGGTGACGGCGGGGATCGGGATGCTCAGCTGCGCAAGCAGATCGTTGACGTCGACGTGCTTGTCCATCAGCGCGAGCGCGGTGTCGATCTTGCGCTGAGATTCAGCGGTGACGCGACCGCGGGCGCCGGCGACCCGGCTGGCGGTTTCGAAGGTTCCGTACTTGGTGGCCACGATGGGCAGCCGCAGCCCCAGGCCCTCCACCAACGAGGCGATGGCCGGGTGCAGCTCGAGCCCGCCGTTGAGGATGATGCAGGACAGCGACGGAAATCCTTCCGCGGCATGCGCACTCACCACGGCGAGCACGACGTCGGACCGGTCACCCGGGGTCACCACCGCGACGCCCTCGGTGAGCCGCTCCAGGCAGTGTTCAGCGGTCATACCCGCGACCAGGATGCCCATCGTCTCGCGCGACAGCAGCTCCGGATCTCCCGCGATCAACGTGCCGTCCACCGCCACCTGGAGTTCGGCCACCGACGGCGCGATCAGCAGCGGCTCCTCGGGCAGCACGTAGGCGGGCGGGCCGAGCGGTTTGAGCGCCGCAGCCACGGCGGTCAGCTGTGCGGGATCGCACCGGTTGGCCACCACCGCCGCGGCGTGGGCATGCTGGTGGTTCAACTCGGCCAGACACACCTCGACCACGTGGGCGACCTCGTCGGGCGTGCGGTCGGCGGCCTTGACCGCGAGCACCACGGGCGCACCCAGGTTCACCGCGATCCGCGCGTTCATGCTCAGCTCACTGGGGGTGGCGACGTCGGTGTAGTCACTGCCGACGATCAACACGGCGTCGCACTGCTCGGCCACCCGGTGGAACCGGTCGACGATGTCGGCGATGGCGACATCGGGGTCCTCGTGCACCTGCTGGTAGCTGACGCCGACGCAGTCGTCGTAGCTCAGTCCAGCGGTGGTGCCTGCCAGCAGCAGTTCCAGGATGTAGTCGCGATCCTCACCGAGGCGCGTGATGGGCCGGAACACCCCCACCCTGGGCACGGTGGCGGCAAGCCGATGCAATATGCCCAGCGCAATCGTCGACTTACCGGTGTCACCTTCGGGTGAGGCTATGTAGATCGCGGTCGCGATGTTTCCATCCGGCACGGCTCCAGCATTCCCTAGATCAACCCAGCGCCGCCACCGCCCCCGCAAATTCCGTGCAGAACCAGTCGACGTCGCTGTCGGAGAACACCAAGGGCGGGCGGATCTTGAGGACGTTGCCGTCTGCCCCGCAGACCGAGATCAGCACTTTGCGGTCGCGCATCGCGTTGACCAGGTCGTGGGCCCCCGTACGGTCCGGCGTCTTCTGCTCGGGGTCGGTCACCATCTCGACGCCGACGTACAGCCCGGCGCCACGCACATCGCCGAGGCGTGGATTCGCAGCGGCCACCCGGGTGAGCTCCTCACGCAGGGCGCCGCCGACCCGGGCCGCGTTGTCCATCAGCTTCTCGTCCTCGATCACGTCGAGCACCGCGCCCGCCGCGGCCATCGACACCGGGTTGCCGCCGAACGTGTTGAAGTACGGCACCTCGCGGGCGAACGCCTCGAGCACCTCACTGCGGGCAGCCATCGCCGCCACCGGCAACCCGTTGGCCATCGGCTTGCCCATCGTGACCAGGTCGGGAACCACGCCGTGCCGGGTGAAGCCCCACATCGTCTCCCCGGTGCGGCCGAACCCGGGTTGCACCTCGTCGGCGACGAACACCCCGCCCGCCGCGCGCGCGGCCGCCGCCGCGGGCGCCAGCACCGAGGGGTCCGGATAGATGCCGTCGGAGGAGAAGAAGGTGTCGACGACCAGGCAGCTCATTCCGTGTCCGGCCGCCTTCAGGTCGGCGATCGCGGCTTCCACGTCGGACAGGAACCGGCCGGCCACCTCGTCGCCGGACCGGTAGCTGTCCGGCGCGGCCACGGTGCGTACGTGCGGGCCGATCACGGTGGCGCCGCCGATCGACGGTGAAATAGCCGTCACTGCTTCGGTATTGCCGTGGTAGGCGTCGCGGGTGACGATCACGCCGCGGGCCCCGGTGTACATCTGCGCCACCCGCAGAGCCAGATCGTTGGCCTCCGAACCGGTGCAGGCATACATCACCTGGTCGATTTCTCCTGGGAGCGTGGCCAACAGCCGCTCCGAGTACTTCACGATGCCGTCGTGCAGGTACCGGGTATGGGTGTTGAGCGTCTCGGCCTGGCGGGTGATGGCCGCGACCACGCGGGGGTGGCAGTGCCCGACGCTGACCACGTTGTTGTAGGCGTCGAGGTACCGTTCGCCGTCCGCGTCGAACAGGTGGCTGCCGCTGCCCCGGACCAGGTGCACCGGCCGTTCGTAGAACAGCCGGTACGCCGGGCCAAGCAGGTGCGCGCGGGCCTCGATCAGCCTCTCGGTTTCGGGATCGGTCGCCTGACCGCCCGAATAGCTGTTGGAGTCCATGATGTTCGAAAAACTCATGGCACGTCCTTTCGCCACCCGCGCCCCGCCCCTAACGTTCGTGCGCTTCCTCCAACACTGTGCGCCCCAGATCGGAATAGCGTTGCGGATCCCTGAATTTCAGGAAAAGCGCCCACAGCACCCCACCGATTCCGGCAATGCCGACAACATACGGGATCGAGGTGAAGATCCAGTCCGACGCGGCCGAACCCGCAGCAAACGAAGCGTTCTTGGCGAGCAGGTAGATGACATAGAGCATCCCCACCCCGCCCAGTAGCGGCGCCAGGAAGGTGGTGAACCAGTTTGCGGTCTCCGGATGACGCTTCTGCACGTGGAAGAAGGAGATCACCGAGAACGCCGCCAGGGCCTGCACGATCATGATGGCCGTGGTGCCCAGCAACGCCATCAGGCCGTAGAGCCCGGTGTAGGGGTCACGTCCGGTGATGTCGAAGAACATCACCACCGCAGTCGCGAAGCCGGTCTGCACGAAACCGGCGATGTGCGGTGAACCGTGCACCGGATGGGTCGAGCCGATGGTCTTGCGCATGCCCGGGATGACGTTCTCCCGGCCGATGGCGTAGAGATAGCGTGCGGCGCAGTTGTGGAACGCCATCCCGCAGGCGAACGAGCCTGTCATCAACAGGATCTTGAACATGTCGACCGCCCACTCACCCAGATGCTGCTGCACCGGGGTGAAGAAGATGTCACCCGCCGTAGCCGAATCCTGCGCCAGCGCAATCGCATTCTGCGGACCCGTACCCACGATCGCCAGCCACGACACCAGCACGTAGAACGCGCCGATACCGACGACCGAACAGATCACCGCAATCGGGATGATCTTCTTGGGGTTCCGCGATTCTTCGCCGTACATCGCACTCGATTCGAAGCCGACCCACGACCAGAACGCGAAGAACAGGCCGACGCCGGCCGACCCGGCGACGGTGATCATGCTGCCGTCGACGCCGGCCACCTCACCGGACAGACTCTGGAAACCGTTGAGCGGGTTGAGCGATCCAAGCGACCAGCCCTGCGGGCCGCCACCGGTGAACACCACCGACAGCGCCATCATGGCCAGCATGATGATCTCGGTGATCAGGAACACCCCGAGCACCTTGGCCGCCAGATTGATGTCGAAATAGGTCAGTACGGCGTTCACCGCCAGCATCACGACCGCGAAGAGCACCCACGGCACGTCGACGTTGAAGAACGACTTGAACAGGTCGTTGCCGAAGAACGAGAAGATGCCGATCAGCGAGGCCTCGAACACCATGTACGCCAATGCGGTGAGGAACCCCGCACCCAGGCCGACGACGCGGCCCAGACCGTGCGAGATGTAGCCGTAGAAGGCACCGGTGGCCGTGATGTGCTTGCTCATCGCCGCATAGCCGATGGCGAACAAGGTCAGCACGATGGTGGCGACGAAGTATCCGGCAGGCGCGTAGGCACCGTTGCCGAAGCCGACCGCGATCGGCACGTTGCCGACCATGGCCGTGATGGGAGCGGCGGTGGCGACCGCCATGAACAGCACGCCGGCCAGTCCCACGGCGTTGGGTTTGAGGCGTTGGATGGACGCGCCGGCCGGGGCCGGCGGATCGATGATCTCGCTCATTGCGGGTCCTAACTGAAGGACGGTTTTCGGACCACTATTTGGTCTGATTGGGTGGCGTCGACGACGGCTTTGTGGTGCGACGCAGCACATTGTCATCCCGCCCAGATCATCGGGCAACTCGAAAATTGTTGCGGCTCAGGACCTTTGTTGCCGTCATGTTTCGAGCCTGGGAATCGTGAAACGACCGGGTAAACCGGTGGGTTTTGGTCTGCTTTGCAGGCTTGATTTGGTTCACACTCGGGGCATGGCCCTGACCCCGGGCGGCCCTGTCGCCGAGGACGTGCGCCGGCGCATCCTGTCCATGCTGGCAGTGGGCACCCTGCGGCCCGGCTCGCGACTGGGCACCGAGCGCGAGATGGCAGAGAGCTTCGGGGTGTCGCGGTCGACGTTGCGCAGCGCGCTGATGCCGTTGAGCCAGGCCGGCGTTCTGGAGCGTCGCGCCGGGCGCAACGGTGGCACCTTCGTACGCGCCGACGTGGTGGAACGCAACGCCGCAGAGTTGGCCGGGCTTCCCGCCCGGTTACGCAGCGGCGGGCACAGCAGCGCCACCCGGGTGCTGGCGACCGACCGCAGGCCGGCGACGCAGGCCGAGGCGCAGGCGCTCGAAATCGATGACGGGACAGAGATTTTCACGGTCCGGCGGTTGCGCTTCGCCGACGGGGTGCCGCTGTCGGTGGATCTGGCGTGCTTCGTGGCCGAGCAGATGGAGGACCTGCTGGAACAACCCCTCGGCGGTTCACTCTATGAGCTGCTGCGGGTGCGCTACGGGCTGACGCCCGCTGCCACCACCGAGACCATCGAGGTGGTCAGCGCCAGCCTCCGCGAAGCGCAGTGGCTCGATATCATCCACCGCAAACCGCTTTTGGCGATCACGCGCATCACCCGCGACACCAGCGACGTGCCGTTCGAGTACGCCTACGACCTGTTCCGTGCCGACCGGATCCGGCTCACCGCGACGAGCCATGGCGCGGTCGGCGCGGTGCAGCGGGCGGTCAGCAGCGCCTAGCGCTCCCATCGCGTGACACTAGGTCGCCATCCGTTCGAAATCCGGCATCTTGAAGTCACCGTCGTAGAAACTCGAGGTCGGCCCGTAGAACCGTAGAGTCGGCATCGGTCGCTTCCCGCCCGTGGGTATCCAGTTCGACTCCAACCCGGGCGGTGGTGTCGGGCCGGTGTACAGCGTGACGCTCCCGTCGGGATTCTTGACCATCCGGTCGAGACCGTAGGAATCCAGGGTGGTCCGCATCGACTCGGTGTAGATGAACGCCATGGTGGCCCGGTCGTAGACGCTGAGTGACCAGAACTGCTCAACCGGCATCTCGCGGGGAATCGTGATCCGATACTGCGCGCCCGGTTCCAGCTGTCGCCCGTTGCTGTCGGCCATCGCGACGAGGTAGTAGACCGCAGGGTGTTTCGCGAGGTGCGCCGGCACCAGGGTGCACCAGAAGAAGGCCAGCGCGCGACCGTCGACATCGATGGCATCCGGGTACTCGAAGGTGAACTCCCGATTGCGGTCGGGCAGCAGCAGCGGCACATACTGCCGATCCGGCCAGGCGTACATCCGGCGCGGCAGGTTGTCAAGTCGTTCCTGTAGGTGGAACCATGCGTCAATGGCCGCCTGGCGCATCGCTCCCACCGCGACTTCATCTGGTGCGTAAGGCTTTCCACGTTCGATACCGAGCGATTTCAGGAGACCCAGCATGTGTCGGTCTGTAGGACGTGCATTCTCGTAGGTGATCGTCTGATGAAGCAGTTCGAAGTAGCGTTCGTCATACGGCAGCAGAGTCGGATACCAGGTGTCGACCGCATCCACGAACCGTTGTTCGGTCGGGGTATGGCCCTGCGACAGCGGATACATGCGTAATCGCCGAGCGTATGTGTACGCATCGGCTGGCGTCTTCCGCGCACCTGGAACGGAGCGCAACGCCATCACAATGCGATAGCTGGATGACCGGACGTGAAGATGGCCCGCAGGGATGGCTTCGTCGTAATCGGGTGCGGTGAAAAGGACCTTCGCTCCGTCGCCACCGTCGATACCCGATGGCCCGATATCGGCGATGGATGCCTGCCAGGCATTGACCACCTGTCCGTAGAGGCTTCCATCCGGACCAGCGGGTGGCACCTCGAGGACCACCGGCCCACCCTTGAGGTCTGCATAGGCCACGATGTACGGCGTGGAGCTGTTTGCCGTCCAGGTCTCGAACTTCGGTGTTGCCACACCCGACATTGCCAGGATGTCGCAATCACGCATACCCAGATAGTCGAACGTGGCATTGCGACCACCCTGAACCTGGACCGACGGCAACGACCACAGCAGCGCCTCGAATGCCCGCTGGTACTTGATCTGATAGTCGAAATCGTCGATCGAACAGCGGCTGTCCGGGTTGGGCCGCCCGCCGAGGGGCTCTTGTGTCGGCTCGGAAAGATTCATCTCAACCGGCGCCCATCAGGAAGTCGGCGTACCGAACGGCTTCCCGCCGATTGCGGGCACCGATCTTTCGGTACAGCGATCGCCGGTGCGTATTCAGCGTATTGAGGGATATGCCCAGGTTGGCCGCGATTTCGCTGAGCTCCAGGTTCGACCGGAGCAGACCGAGGAGCTCGCGCTCGCGCGGTGTCAGCCGGAGGCGCTCCGCCGCTGCCTTTGAGCCGAGCGAGATCTCGGCCCGGCGGGCCAGGCACTCGCCGACGAACTCGCGATGCGGGCCGGCATGGGCGCCATCGGTGAGCAGCGCCGTGGTTGCCTCGTCGCGGTTCTCCAAGTACGGCAGCATGATTCGCTCCGGTACCGCAATCGCCAACGATCGGTCCAGCAGTTGGCGGGCGGCGGTCCGGTCATCGCGCATCGACGCCACCACGGCGCGGGTCAGCAGTGCATGCACGACGACATAGCTCGGCGCCCGCTCCGGGTCGAATCCGGCCAGCTGATCCAGGGCGCGATCCGGTTCACTCAGCCGTCGCCACACCGCCGCCATCATCACGGTCAGCACCGGTACGTTCACCGCCGTACCGAAGTCCTGACCCAGCCGGCGAACGTCGTCGTACTGGCCCCGCACCTCGGCGATCCGGACCAGGCACATCCGCTTGTAGGCGGTCCACGGCACGCCGTGCGGGTTCTCGTCCGGGATCAGCGCCAGCGATGCCTCGGCGGCCGCGATGGCGGCGAGGTCCCCGAGGGTGCAGGCCGTGTAGACCCGATGCACGCGGGCCAGTGGCTGATAGCCACCGCGCACCGAGTCCATCGGCGACAGTTGCACCTCGATCTCCTGTGCTGCCGCCAGGTCGCCACGCCAGAACGCGATGAGCCCGGTGGTGAACCGCTCGATTCCGCTGTCGTAGGACCTGGTCCACAACCGGTCGCCGGCCGGCGCCCGCCACTGTTCCAGCAGTGCTTCGGCCGCACCCAACTTCCCGGCGTAGGCGAGTGCGAACGCCTGGTTGGCCATCGCCCACCGCGCGATGTCGGTGAGTCCCACCGCGTTGCACTGACGGACCGCCGACTCCAGCAGCTGTGCTGCACGCACCGGATCACTGCGCAGGCGCACCTTGGTCCACCCGGTGACGAACGCCGCGCACGCCCGCAGTGCGGCACCGTGCGGCTCCCCGGTGGACTCGGTCAGCACCGCCCACACGTCGTCGACGGCGGCGTCGAGTGCGGCCGGATCGTCAGAGCACAACATCACCGCCATGTATCGCGCCACCGCTGCGTCCCATGTGTGCGCGCTCTCCGGCAGCCCGAGGTAACGCCGGGAGGCCTCGCTGAGCAGCTCGGCGGCACCCGCACGGTCCCCGCCCACTTCGCGGCAGCACGCGCGGATCAGGTCGATGACGACCAGTTGGCCGGCGTCGAGCGTCAGGTTGGAAGCCAGCGTGGTGCAGATCTGTTCCACTTCGTCGTCCCGAGAGGTGATGACCAGGTCCAGCCACCGCGAGCCGAAGGTCTGCCAGGCGAGATCGACGTGCCCACCGCGGAGCGCATGTCGCACCGCGTCCAACGGTCGATACGAACCGAGGTGCTCGGCCGCGATCCGGTCGAGCGTGCGCGCCCGTTCCCGGTCACGGGTGGCGAGGATGGTGTGGCACCGCTGAGCGAACAGCTGATGCCATTGGTAGACGGGTTCACTCGAGGCATCGGCCGGATTGTCGAAGCGGTTGAGGAACAGGCTGCGCGACAGACACTGTTCCAGCAACGTGGCCGCGTCGGCCCGCCCCGTCAGCGCAACGGCCAGCGTGCCGTCGACGCGTTCGTCGACGGTCGCGGCCAACACGAATTCGGCAAGGTCCTCGGGAAGGCGGGCCAGGATACTGTCGGCGACGTAGTCGGTCATCGAACCGTCGGCACCGGCGAGTGCGGCGCGCACCGCGATGGGCCAGCCGCCGGTCGCCCGCTGCAGCTCGGCTGCGTCGTCCGCGGCGACCTCGACCCCCAGATACTGTGCTACAGAATGGATTTCAGTTGCATCGAAGGCCAGGCGCGCGCTGTCGATCTCGACCGCGGCGCCGTGCACCAGCAATCGATTGAGTTCCAACGCAAGCGCTCCGTGGCCGATCAGCAGGAAGCGCAGCCGCGGCGGGCCGATCTCCAACAACGATGCCAGGGAGGGGTCGGCGAACGCACTCGCCGCGCGGTGCGCATCGTCGATCACCACCGTCGTCGGCCCCGCCGTGGCCTCGACGAGGCGGACGATGTCGGTGACACCGGACCGAACGTCGATCAGGTCCGGCAGCCCTGCTCGCCCGTCAGCGCCCCGGCCCAACGCCGTCACGATCCCGCGGATCAGGTCGATTGCCGACCAGTCCTCGCGATCCAACGACAGCCACGCCACCGAACCTTCGGCGATCTGTACCCATTGCCGCGCAGCGACGGTCTTGCCGTATCCGGACGGCGCACACGCCAGCACCAGCCGGTGCCGGGCCAGGCTCTCGTCGATCAGGCCGCTCAGCCGCGGACGGTCGATCACGTCGTGGCGCCGGTCTGGCGGCGTGACCAGATACCAAGGCAGTGGCTGCCAGAACGAAGGCGCAGTCACTGCCTCACCTCGCGATCGTCGGGATCCGGATTCAGGGATTCTAAGCAACGTTTCTCAGATGGCACGGCGAATCAGGTTGTCACAAAATGAGTTCTGCATTTCGCGTCGGGCACCGTTGGCCCAAGAATTCACCCCTGAGGGGTGAAGCTCTTTGCTGCGCCGCCTGATTCAATCACTTTCATTCGGGCCGGTCCGCTCGATGTCGTTTTGGGCGGCACACGTGGTGGGAAGCAACTGCATGCGAGTCTTCGTACTGGGCGGTGACGGGTTCTGCGGCTGGCCGAGCGCCTTGCACCTGTGCGCACACGGGCACGAGGTCACGATCATCGACAGCCTGGTACGGCGGCGGATCGACGCCGAACTCGAGGTCCAGTCGTTGACACCGATTCGCAGCCTGGACGAACGGATCGACGCTTGGCGTGAAATCACCTCCGCGGCAATCGAGGTGGCCAATCTTGATATCGCAAATGACTACGGGTCACTGAGAGAACTGTTGTCGCGGCGCAGGCCCGAGGCCATCGTGCACTTCGCCGAACAACGGGCCGCACCATATTCGATGAAGACAACCGGGCACCGGCGCTACACGATCGACAACAATGTGAATGCGACCCACAACCTGTTGGCCGCGGTGGTCGATACCGGGCTGGACACCCACGTGGTGCACCTGGGCACGATGGGCGTTTACGGCTACGAGTCGGTCCCGGTCGATCTCCCGGAGGGCTACCTGACGGTCAGCTATCCCGACCGCGACGGCCGGACACACACCCGGGAGATCCTCTATCCCACCAGGCCGGGCAGTGTCTATCACCTGACCAAATCGCTGGACCAACTGCTCTTCCAGTTCTATGCGCAGAACGACGGTCTGCGGATCACCGATCTGCATCAGGGAATCGTGTGGGGCACCCAGACCGATGAGACGCGACTGGACGACCGACTCATCAACCGTTTCGACTACGACGGCGACTTCGGCACGGTGCTCAACCGGTTTCTGGTGCAGGCGGCCATCGGACACCCCCTGACCGTGCACGGCATCGGAGGCCAGACCCGTGCGTTCATCAACATCAACGACACGGTCAACTGCGTGCGGTTGACGGTCGAATCCGGTGGGTGCGTCGGCTCTCGGGTCCGCGTGATGAATCAGATCACCGAAACCCACCGCGTGCGCGACCTGGCCCACCTGGTGGCCGACCTGACGGGCGCGCAGATCGGTGAAATGCCCAATCCCCGCATGGAGTCAGCCGAGAACGAACTGTCCGCCCGCAACGACCTGCTCGTGGATCTCGGGCTGCACCCGATCCGGTTGGACGGTGGCCTGTTGCAGGAGTCTGTGGAGATCGCGCAGAAGTACGCCGACCGGGTCGATCTCGCCAAGATCCCCTGCGTCTCGTATTGGAACGAGCAGCGTCGAGCCGCGGCCGAAGGAACCCGCCGTGGATGATCCAGACGAATCCGACAGAATTGAGCCGATCCCCGAACCGCGGCACATCCGCGGTGAGCGGGGTCGGCACGTCCCCCGGTCGGCCTGGTGGATCCTCGGTCTGGCCGCGGCGCTGTTCCTGGTCTTCGCGGTCGTGCGACCGGCGTGGTTCACCAAGTCCCCCGAAGGGGCGCCGTTGCGGGTGCCCGCCGAACGACATTTCGCGCAGACCCTCGGCGACCTCGGCCGCGCCGACGGACTCTGGCTGACCAACGAGACGCCGTCGGCAAGCTTCGCGGTGACCCTGCCGATGGATTCGCACCGCGACGTCACCCGGATCAAACTCGTCGGCAGCACCCAGGTTGCCGAGGAGAGCACGGTGTTCCTGATCGTCGCATTCGACGGCCAGCAGGTGTTCGAGCGCCAACTGCCCCGCGGCGAGCATCCGTTCGAGGCGACGCTCGCCGTTCCCGAGCGAATCGCCGAGGACGGTCGGGTCCGCATTCAGGTCCGTGCGCGGGGTGTACAGAGCCATCTGGCCTGCACGCCGGACCAACTGCCGGGCATGGTGGTTCACCTCGACTCCTCCAGCGTGCTGGAGGCTGCGCTGGATGACCCGCTGCACACGGTGCGCGATGTGGCGGCCGCGTTGAATCGGGACGTCACCGTGGTCCTGGCCGACCCCGGCGAGCAGTGGCTCACCGTCGCCGCGGGCATCGGAATGGGGTTGACCCGGGCCGGACACCGGGTGACCTACACCACGGCCGCGCCATCTACCGGCCCGGACGGAGCGATCTTCGTCGGGCCCGAGTCGGCGCTGACTGAACGCTTGCGATGGAAGGCCGTCGGCGGCGGCGACAGCCTTCAGGTCGGCACCGTCGACAAGACCCCGGTACTCGGCGTCGTCCAGCCCACCCGGCCCGAGGTGGTGTCGCGAATGCTCACCACACCGGCACTGGCCACGGCGGACGCCAGCACGGCCGGGCCGGAGGCCCTGGTGGCGACCCACCTGGCCGGTGACCAGGTCGGGCTCGAGAGGCTGGGCACCGATCTCTCCGAGATCGAGATCACCGAAAGTCACAGTTGGCGCAGCACATACTCGCTGGCCGATCTGCCGGGAGGACGCCTGCCACGGGCGGTGCGGCTGGACGTCCGGCTGCCTGCCGCACCCGATGACCTGACCTGGCTGGTGAACACCAGCTTGAACGGCACCCTGCTGGACAGCCGGCGCCTGGCCCGGAACGCACCGCCGGTGGAGATACCCCTGCCTCCGGGTGCACACCTGCTCGACAACGAACTGACCGTCAGCATTCAGCGCGACCGGGACCTCGGCGGGTGCGACGTGCGCGTGGCCGGCTATCCGCTCCAGATCGCCCCTGGGTCAGCGCTGCTACTCGGCGACGATCCGGGGTCCGGATTCACCTCGCTGCCAAGGGCATTCGCGGCCGGACCGACGGTGTACCTGCTGGGGGACGACGACGAACAGGCCGGCCTCCTCAACGCAGTGGTCCCGGTGCTGTCGGACTTCACCGGATGGGACCGCTATCCGCCGCTGAAATGCGGCGGACCCCCGGAGCCGGGTAAGCCGTTCGTGTTGATCGGGCCGCCGGACAGCGTGGCGACTCCGCTCCGGCTCGACGACGGCCGCGTCCTCGCGGGCGGTCGGCCCGTTCTCGACCTCGACTCGCCGCAACGAGGCAACGTCGTGCAATGCGCCACCGGAGCCAATGGTGCTGTCGGCCTTGCCGTGTCACCGATCGGCGATCCCGGATCCTGGCAATTGCCCGGGTTCGGCCGGGAGTGCGCCCAGGTGATCACCCCGGGCGGCAACTTCGCGGTGGTGGGCGCCGGTGAGGTGTACGTGTCGACCCCGTCGCGCGCCGGGACGCCCCGATGACTGCCACGGCCATCACGGACCACTTCCGGTCGGTGGACAGCGCGCCGGTCGGCTACTCGGTGAACCGGTCGGCGAGCGCCACCAACGGCTTCCTGCTGATGTTCACCGCTCTGAGCGTGATCACGTTGTGCGCCATGATGTTTCTCATCTACACCGGGTACGTCACCGACCGTCGCGATCTGCTGTTCCTGACTCAGCACCAGGGTCAGGTCGCGGTGCCCACCCGCGTGTTCATCATCCTGTTCTTCCTCACCTACGCCTGGTACGCCTACGCCAACGGGTGGCGCCGCCTGTCGATCGCAGCGTCGCTGGTGGGCAAGTTCGTCGTGGTGTGCACGCTGGTCGACGTGTTCACCTGGCTGACGGGAATTACTGGACTGCTTGACATTACGCCTTTCGGGCAGCAAGTCGGATCCGCGCTGCTGGCCCTGTGCATCTTCCCCCACACGATCATGCGGCAAGCCCGTCTGCCCGATCCGGTCGTCGGCCCCCGTGACCCCCGCACCCCGGTAGGTCCGTATCTGCGGTTCTTCATCCCGCTGGCGCTGGCCCTGGTTCTCGCCGTGGTAGCCGAACAAGCCCTGCTCGGCGTGGTTCTCGACCTGCGTCGGTGGGCACTGTTGGGCGGAGTGGGTCCCGGCGTCTTCCTGACTCAGCAGATATTCGCCATCATCACCGCCACAATCGGCTGGATCGTGATCTGGCGCTCCCGCCGTGCGACATTCGCGCCACGGTTGGCGGTATTGGTACCCGCGCACAACGAAGCCCACGGCATCGCACAGACCATCCGGTCGGTCGACTCCGCCGCAGCCTCCTACGACGGCCACGTCCATCTCTATGTGGTGGACAACAATTCGTCGGACACCACCTACGAAGCGGCCGAACACGCACTGGCCCAATGTGAACGGATCACCGGGGTGGTGCTGGAATGCCGACAGCCCGGGAAGGCCATCGCACTGAACTACGGGCTGTCTCACATCGCCGAGGACTTCGTCTGCCGCATCGACGCGGACACCATCATCGGCCCCGGCTGCCTCGACATCTCGATGCGGCACTTCGCAAATGACCGAGTGGGGTCGGTGGGCGGTATGCCGCTGCCCACCGAGGAGCGGACCCTGATCGACAAGGTCCGGCTCGTGGAAGTGCTGCTGCGGCATGGCTTCTTCCAGATTTCGCAGGTCGGATACCGGGGCGTGCTGGGTGTGCCGGGAATGTTCGCCATCTACCGCCGTGCCGTGCTGCTGCAGGTCGGCGGCATCGTGCAGGGCATGAACGGTGAGGACACCGATATCTGCCTACGGATGGACGCCGCCGGCTACCACACACTCGCCGAGCCCAAAGCCATCTATTACAGCGAAACACCGGCCAGCTACGCGCATTTGCGCGAACAGCGCACCCGTTGGTTCCGGAGCATCTACCACATCACCGCGCACAACCGGGGCGCGGTGTTCGACCGCCGATCGATCACCGGGACCGTCGTCCTTCCCTTCATGCTGGCCAACGCCGCCCGCCGCGGCATGCTGGCATCGATCCTCATCTTCGCGCTGTTCGTCGATTTCGTCTTCCGGGCCGCCTTCGGTGGACTGCGCTGGGAACCCGTCCTCGCCTCGGTGCTGGGGATGCCGATGATCATGGCGATTGCGGTGTGCCTGTTGTGGCGCCGGCCCGACGCGCTGCTCTATCTACCCGCCTATCTGTGCTTCCGGGTGCTGCGGAGCTACTTCACGCTGTCTGCCGCGCTCAGTCTGGTCTACCCACCGCTGGACCCGGTAGCTGGCATCCAACGCCGGCTCCCGCGGCTGGGACTCTCCAGAACACCTCTGCCAGAAGGGATATCACCATGACCACCAGGACCCACCGTTGGTGCGTCATCGTGGCGGCGAGCACCACCGCCGTCCTGCTCGACGCCGGTGTCGCCGACGCGAACCAGGACCCGCTGATCGGGAAAACCTACGCCGAAGCGGCCGAGAAGATCTCGGAATGGAGTTCGACGCCCGTGGTCAATTCGACTGTGGGCGACGCACTCCCCCGGGACGACTGCATCGTGACGAGCTGGCGCAAGGTGCGCAAGTTGGATGCGAGCGGCAACGAACGACCCACCGAGCATCTGCTGAACCTGAACTGCAGCCAGGTGCTCGCCACACCGGGGCACCCCGGCAATTCACTGGCGACGCCGGAGGGCCGGGAGGAGGCGCGCCTGCAGAAGCGCGCCGAGTTCATCAACACCCATCCCGCCTACTGCGAACGCGAACCAGAGGCGTGCATCTCGTTCTGCGAACGCAACCCCGAACGTTGCACCATCGACCTCGATGCGCTTCGCGGCTGAACTCAGCCCAGCTTGCGCAGCCGGGGCTCCAGGTCCTTCTTGAACAGGTCGAGGAACCGACGCTGGTCGTGCCCGGGAGCGTGGAACACCAGGTGGTTCAGGCCCCACGTGACGTACTGGCCGACCTTCTCGACGGCCTCGTCGGGATCCGAGGCGACGATCCAGCGCTTGGCGACCTGCTCGATGGGCAGCGCGTCGGCGGCCTTCTCCATCTCGATCGGGTCGTCGATCGAGTGCTTCTGCTCCGCCGTCAGCGACAGCGGCGCCCAGAACCGGGTGTTCTCCAAGGCCAGCTCGGGGTCAGGATCGTAGGAGATCTTGATCTCGATCATCCGGTCGATGTCGTCGGCATTGCGCCCAGCAGCCTCTGCACCTTCCTTGACGGCGGGGATGAGCTTGTCCTTGTACAGCTCCTCACCCTTGCCGGAGGTGCAGATGAACCCGTCGCCCGCCCGGCCCGCGTACTTGGCCACCACCGGACCACCGGCGGCGATGTACACCGGCACGCCGCCCTCGGGCACGTCGTAGATCGAGGCGCCCTTGGTGTTGTAGTACTCGCCCTCGAAGTCGACGCGGTCACCCAGCCACAGCTCACGCATGAGCTTCACCGACTCCCGCAGCCGCGCGAAGCGCTCCTTGAACTCCGGCCACTCCCCGGCATAGCCGGTCGCGATCTCGTTGAGCGCCTCACCGGTGCCCACGCCCAGGAAGATGCGGTCCGGATACAGACACGCCATCGTCGCGAACGCCTGCGCGATCACCGCCGGGTTGTACCGGAAGGTCGGCGTCAGCACCGACGTACCCAGCACCAGCCGCTCGGTGCGCTCGCCCACCGCCGTCATCCAGGCCAGCGAGAACGGCGCATGCCCGCCCTCGTGCCGCCACGGCTGGAAATGGTCGCTCACCGTCGCGCTGTCCATCCCTGCCGCTTCGGCCAGCACCGCCAGCTCGACGAGTTCCCGGGGCGCGAACTGCTCCGCCGATGCCTTGTATCCCAGTTTCAGTTCAGCCACTGATCCCACTTTCTGCTCCTCGCGTGCGCACTTCGTTTCTACTCCTCCCCCTAAACTCGCGACATGGCAGCAGCCCTGAGCGCGATCACCGAGCATGTGCACTTCGCACAAACCGACTTGGTCAACTGGACGCTGGTGACCGACGGAACGCGCGTCATGCTGATCGACGCCGGGTTCCCGGGACAGCGCGAAGACGTCATCGGCTCGGTGCGCGAACTCGGGTTCACCATCGACGACATTGCCGCCGTCCTGCTGACCCACGCTCACATCGACCACTTCGGGACCGCCATCTGGCTGGCGAAAACCCATGGCACACCGGTCTTTTGCCACGATTCGGAGCTCGGGCACACCAAGCGCGAGTACCTCGAGCAGGCCGCGCCGGCCGATGTGGTCCGCAATATCTGGCAGCCCCGCTGGCTGAGGTGGGCCGCCACCATCACCGCCAAGGGCGGGATGAACCACGCCGGCATCCCGACCGCGCAGGCACTGACCGACGAGACCGACCTCCCGGGCAAGCCGGTGCCGGTCCCCACCCCGGGGCACACCGGCGGGCACTGCTCCTTCGTCGTCGACGGGGTTCTGGTCAGCGGTGACGCCCTGGTGACCGGGCATCCGCTGGTGACCGAAGGCGGACCGCAGCTGTTGCCGGCACTGTTCAACCACGACGAGGCGGGCTGCCTGTCCAGCTTGAAGACGCTGGCGGCAGTCGAGGCCGACGTGATGCTGCCCGGGCACGGGCCCATGTGGCGCGGCTCGATCGCCGACGCGGCCTCCACCGCTGCCGCCCGGCACGGCTAGTGCTGCAGGATGCGGTAGCCCAGTAGGAAGAACCCGGTCAGGCACAGACCGCAGGCCAGCACGATCGTCGGCATCAGGACCATCTGATCGAGTTCGTCGGGATCGAACACTTCGTCGTCGTACACCGAGCCGAACAGCACCCGGGCAAACTTGGTCCGGCGGAATGCGTGCATCCGTCGTCGTGATTCCGCCGACTCCGCCCGGCGACCGATGAACAACCGCAAAGCCACGCCGGCCGCGAACACCACCGCAGCCGCTGCCAGCAGCAACGATCCCACGATTACCTGCAGACTCGGCAAACACACCCCCAGCGGCGACGACAGCTCCGGGGGCCAGCCTAGCCGCTAACTGCCCCACCGCTGCGCGATCAGCCGGTGGGAGCGCAACCGGTCCTCGTGCCGGTGCGTCACCGAGGTGATGACGAGTTCGTCCGCCCCGCTGACCCGGGCCAGGGCCTCGAGCCGCGCGGCCACCTGATCGGGGTCGCCGACGAATTGTGTTGCGGTACGGTCCCGCACCATCTCCAGCTGCTCTTCGGACAAGGGTTGGCAGTCGGCCGGATCCGGGTAGGGCGCCGCCCCGCCGCCGGCCCGGACCGAATACACCCAGTGGCCGTAGCTGGACGCCAGGTAGCGCGCGGTGGCTTCGTCATCGGCCACCACCACGTCGGCCGACACCGCGACATACGGCTCGGACAGGTGCTCCGACGGGGTGAATCCGTTGCGGTACACCTCGATTGCCTCCAGCGCCGTGGCCGGGGTGATGTGATAGCTGGCCACGAACGGCAGACCGCGCGCCGCGGCCACCCGGGCGCTCTGCCCCTTGCTGCTGCCGAACACCCACGGGGTCAGGCCCGCACCCGCGCCGGGAACGGCTGTGCCGACCGGGTACCGGCCGGCCAGCATGGCCAGGATGTCGTCGACCTGTTCGGCGAAATCCGGTGTGAGCGCTTCGGGTTGCTGCAACACCGCCATCCGGGACCGCAACCGCGGATCGCGCATCAGCGCGCTGACGTCGAAGGGTGTCGGGATCACCACCCCGTCGACTTCGTGCCATTCCCGCGGCGCCCTGGGCTCACGGGGTTTGTCCCGCACCGCTTCGACGCGTTTCTGCCCCGAGCGACCCACCCCGAGGTCGATGCGGCCAGGGTGGAACGCGGCCAGCGTGCCGAAGCTCTCCACCACGGCGACAGCGGTGGTGTGGCCGAGTTGCACGGCCGCGGTGCCGACCCTGATCCGGTCGGTGGCCGCGGCGATCTGCCCCACCAGAACCGCGGGTGACGAGCTGGCCACAGATACGAAGTGGTGCTCGGCGACCCAATACCGTTGGAAGCCCCACTCTTCGGCGTGCCGGGCCAGGTCGACGGTGTTGCGCAGCGCGGTCACCACGTCGCTGCCCGCGCTGATCGGCGCCAGGTCGAGAATCGAGAGCGGGACCCTCACGTGGCTTCCTCCCGCGACAGTTGCTTCTCGAACGCGATGGGGAAGACCGCCCCGTCCGCTTCGGCCGGCAGCGGCACCGTCAGCCGGGTGTAGCCGGCGGAGTCATAGAGCGCTTCCGCCTCCGGCTGCAGGTGGCCCGTCGTGAGATAGACCCGGCGATACCCGCGTGCCGAGATCTCGGATTCCAGGTGGGCAAGCAGGACTCTGCCGTAGCCACGCTTGCGGAAGCGGCTGTCGGTCCAGATGCGCTTGAGTTCGGCGGTCTCTGCGTCGAATCGGGTGAAGGCGCCACCGGTGACCGGCACGCCGTCGAGCACGCCGATGTACAGCCCGCCCGACGGCGGGGCGAACTCGTCCGCGGACTTTCCCCGCAGCCAGCCCATCATCTGATCGATCGTTCCGCCGTAGCGCCCCGAGTACTCCACCGACAGCTCGGCCAGCAGCGGCGCCGCAAGTGGATCGTCGAGGCCGACCGCGACAAACTGCACACCACTCACGGGGGCTGACTTAACCACCGTTTGCATACCCACGGCAGTTCCAACGCACGGCCGGCCGGACCATTCCGACCACGATCAGCCTGATCGAAAGTCTGCCGAGCCGGTCATTTCCTGGCCAGGTAGTAGTAGTTCGACGGGTCCTGCTCGATCTCGGCGACTGCCACATCGGCGAATCCGGCGTCTGCCAGCATCGATACGGCCAGCTGCCGGCCCCACATCGTCCCCAGCCCGGCGCCGCCGAGGCCGAGCGAGACCGACATGCAGTGTGTCAGTGACACGGCGTAGCGATACGTGCTCATCGCCACGCCGATGTTGTCCTCCAGCCGACTGGACGCCTTGATGTCGGCCATCAGGAGCACTCCACCTGGCCGCAGCGCGCGATAGATGTTCGCCAGCACCCGAGCCGGCTGCGCCTGGTCATGGATCGCGTCGAATGCCGTGATGAGGTCGTATGCCGCGGTCACGTCGAGTTCCGCCAGGTCGGCGGGCAGGAACGAGACATTGCTGAGTCCATGTCGGGCCGCATCGGCGGCCCCGGTGGCAGTCGCCTCCTCGGAGAAGTCGATCCCGGTGAATCGGCTGGTCGGATAGGCCCGGGCCATCAGGCCGATCGCGTACCCACTGCCACAACCGAAGTCAGCGACGTCGATGCCGGCCTCGAGCCGCCGCGGGAGGTCCTCGACCAACGGCAGCACAGCGCTGATCAGCGCGGCGTCGAACACCTCGCCGCTGCGCTCGGCCATCACGGTGTGGAAGCGCGGATAGTCGCCGTAGCTCAGACCGCCGCCATCGTGGAAGCAGCCGAGGATCTTCTGTTCGACCTCGCACATCAGCGGGACGTAC
The DNA here is from genome assembly GCA_036235365.1 of Mycolicibacterium sp. 050232. GTDB lineage: Bacteria > Actinomycetota > Actinomycetes > Mycobacteriales > Mycobacteriaceae > Mycobacterium. The sequence goes on from JAZBEZ010000001.1 coordinate 338,325, forward strand.
TGGGCCAGGCGTGCCAGATTGCCCAGGCCGGAATCGCGCGTCAACGCCGCGGCGCGGTGGGCGGGCAACCGGTATCTCGCGGCCTCGGCGTCGTAGTCGACCACGTGGCCGGCGGCCATCCCGCCGAGCCATTCACGGACGTAGCGTTCATCGAGACCGGCCGCCTCGGCGATCTCGGCGCTGGTTGCCGACGGCAGCTTGGCCATCGCGTCGAACAGCCCGGTCTGATGGCCGATACTCAGCAGGAGGGTCAACCCCGCGCTGTCGATCGCCGCGGTGATCCGTTCGAAGAAATCCTCCGCGGTTTCGGTAATTGCCTGCTGCTCACTGGCATTCGCTGTCACGCCTGCCGAGACTACGCCGAGGGGACATCAACGCAGATGGCGCAATCCCTCGCTCACCCGGTCACTCCAGGCGATGGCGTCGCCGCGCCGGGTCAGCCGGGCGGTGAGCCCGGGCGCCAGGCCGGCGAGCCGGGCCACGATCCGGACCGGCAGTTCGGCCGCGTCGACTTCGGCCCGGTCCTTCTCGATCGCGTTCACCACCCGGCGCGCCACGAAGTCGGACGTGACCCCCTTCGATCCGGGGTTCGCGGACAACCCGAGGTTCACGTCGAGGGCACGGTCGAGTTGTCTGGCCGTGAAGTCGTCGATCTTTCCGGTTGCCGGTAGTGCCGCGTTGGCCACCACGATGTCGGCCCCGCCGCACCGGGCTGCCAGGTGCCCCAGCTCCCCGCGGTCGGACAGATCGCAGACGAGAACCTCCGCGCCGTCGCACTCGGCCGCCAGGATATGAAGCGGCTCCGCTCGCACATCAGTCAAGATCAACCGTGCCCCGCGAGCTAGCAATGCGCGGGCGATCGCACCGCCGAGCCCACCGGCTGCCCCGGTCACCACAGCTTGTGCACCGTCGATCCGCATTTCAGCCTCCGCGCTCGTAGAAAACGGTAGACCTCGCCACCCCCTTCCACACCAAACTTGACACGTGTAAAGTTCGCCGCCATGGACAACATCAGGGGCAAGACCATCGCGATCACCGGCGCCGCTCGCGGCATCGGGTACGCCACCGCCAAGGCCCTGCTGGCCGAAGGCGCCCGCGTCGTCATCGGCGACCGTGACGTGGCCCTTCAGGAGTCGGCCGTGGTCGAGCTGACCAAACTCGGCCAGGTCTCCGGCTACCCACTCGATGTCACCGACCGCGAATCGTTCGCGACGTTCCTCGACAAGGCCCGCACCGATGGTGGCGGGCACATCGACGTCCTGATCAACAACGCCGGCGTGATGCCGGTCGGGCCGTTCCTCGAACAGAGCGAGCAGTCCATCCGGTCGAACATCGAGGTCAACGTCTACGGCGTCCTCACCGGCTGCCAACTGGCGCTGCCGGACATGGTCAAGCGCCGCAGCGGCCACATCATCAACATCGCCTCACTGTCGGGCCTGATCCCGCTGCCCGGTCAGGTGGTCTACGTCGGCGCCAAGTACGCGGTCGTCGGACTGACCACCGCGCTGGCCGACGAGATGGCACCGCACGGGGTCGACGTCTCGGTGGTCATGCCGCCGTTCACCAACACCGACCTGATCTCGGGCACCAAGTCCGGTGGGGCGATCAAGCCGGTCGAGCCCGAGGACATCGCAGCAGCCATCGTCAAAACCTTGAACAAGCCCAAGACGCACGTGTCGGTGCCGCCGCCGCTGCGGTTCACCGCTCAGGCCGCGCAGATGCTGCCGCCCAAGGGCAGGCGCTGGATGAACAAGAAGCTGGGCCTGGACAACGTGTTCCTGGAGTTCGACACCGCCAAGCGCAAGGCCTACGAGGACCGAGCGCAGGCCGCTCAGGGCGTCATCGACTCCGGCGGCAAGAACTAGCCGAATTCCGGCAGCGGTTGACCGGCGCGATAGCCCTCGATGATGTCGAGGGCACCGCCGAGCAGTTCCTCATGGGTGAACTCGTAGCGCTCGACGCTGCCGACGAACACCACCCGCACGATCTCGCCGTCCTCGGCCGCGTCCAACCACAGTGAGGTCACCGGCAGGCCGTCCTCGACGTGGGATCCGGACGGCTCGTAGAACCACACCGCGTAGTCGTCGTTGGACTGTTCCTCGTCGAATTCCCAGCCGCGCTTGGTGATTCGCTCGTCGAACTCAGCCAGGTCGGCGACGACGGCATCCGGGATGTCCGGCAGTTGATCGACGGATTCCGCCGACACCCGGTTCACGCTCCGGTCGGCCTGCCGCTTGCGGCGGCGGGCCTTCTTGGCGTCGGATCCCCGTGACACGCGCTAACCCAGCGCCTGGTCCAGGTCGGCGATCAGATCCTCGGTGCCTTCCAGGCCGACGGAGATGCGGACCACGCCGTCGCCAAGGCCGATGGCCGCACGCCCCTCCGGCCCCATGGCCCGGTGGGTGGTGGTGGCCGGATGGGTGATCAGGGTCTTGGCATCGCCCAGGTTGTTGGAGATGTCGATGACCTGCAGCTTGTCGAGCACCTCGAACGCGCGATCCTTGCCGCCTTCGAGTTCGAAGGTGACGACGGTGCCGCCGCCGCGCATCTGCCGCTTGGCCAGGTCGTACTGCGGATGCGATTCCAGGAACGGGTATTTCACCCAGTTCACGCCGGGCTTGGCCTCCAGGAACTCGGCCACCGAATGCGCCGAGCGATTCGAGTAATCGACCCGGACCGCAAGCGTCTCAAGGCCTTTCAGCAACGTCCAGGCATTGAATGCGCTGATCGCCGGACCGGTGTGGCGCATGAGCTTCTGCACCGGGCCGTCGATGTACTCCTTGTCGCCGAGGATCGCCCCGCCCAGCACCCTGCCCTGGCCGTCGATGTGCTTGGTGCCGGAGTACACCACCACATCGGCGCCGAGCGGCATGCCCTGCTGCAGCAGCGGGGTGGCGAAGACGTTGTCCAGCACCACCTTTGCACCGGCAGCGTGCGCCAGCTCGGACACCGCGGCGATGTCCACCAGGGACTGCATCGGGTTGGACGGCGTCTCGAAGAACACCGCGGTCGTCGGGACCGACAGCGCCTCCTCCCACTGCGAGAGGTCGTCACCGTCGACGAACACCGTCTCCACGCCCCAGCGCGGCAGGATCTCGCTACACACCACGAAGCACGAACCGAACAGGCTGCGGGCCGCCACGAGACGGTCGCCGGCGCCCAGCAGCGCGCCCAGCGCGGTGAACACCGCCGCCATACCGGTCGCGGTGGCGAAGCACGCGGGCGCGCCCTCGATCAGGCGCAGGCGCTCCTCGAACATCGAGATGGTCGGGTTGCCGTAGCGCGAGTAGACGAAGCGGTCGATCTCGCCGGTGAAGGCCTTCTCGGCCGCGGATGCGGACTCGTAGACGTAACCGGAGGTCAGGAACATCGCCTCGGCGGTTTCCTCGAACTCCGAGCGCAGCAGGCCGCCGCGCACACCGATGGTGGCCTGGCTGACCCCCTCGGGCAGGGCAGCCGGGATCCGGACAGATGGGATGTCGGTCATGCGGCTCTCAACTTTGTGTCCAGGGCAACCCGACGGCCTTCCAGCCGGTGCCGCCGCGGTGGCGGTTCTCGTCGAGATTGCCCTCGAATCCGTCGAGGATGTTGTAGGACGGCGCGATGCCCGCCGCGGTGGCGGCCTCTGCAGCGCCGATGGAACGGTTGCCGGAGCGACACAGGAAGACCACCGGCCGCTCGCCCGGCGTCACTCCCGACGCCTGAAGATCCTCGACGAACCCATCGTTATGGCTGCCGTCGTTCCGGTTCCATTCCACGTACACCACGTCACGCTCAAGGGTGGACAGGTCCGGCACACCGACGAAGCGCCATTCGGCGTCGGTCCGACAGTCCACCAGCACGGCCTCGGAGTTCTCACTCAGAAGTTTCCAGGCCTCCTCGGGCGTGATGTCTCCCGCATAGCTCACGGGCGTGAGTCTCCCACACTCGCGCAGACGCGCCATTGGCCGTCCTCACGCACGAAGTCCGTCTCGGTGTTCACCTTGGCGTCAGGGGTGTTGCCGAAGTGGTAGACCACCGTCGCGGTGGCCCGATCCCCCTCGACCTTGATCCCCGTCACGTCGTCCACATACCTGGCGCCCTGCTTGGCCACCGAATCACGCTGGCGGGCAATGAAATCTGTCTCGGTTCCGCGCTGGGCGGCACAGGTGTACCCGGAGAATTCCCCGAAGTTCTCCCGCTGCAACGCATCGTTCTGGCCCACCGCCGCGAGGCTCACCTTCTGCTCCTCGCTGCGCCCGTCGGAGCCGAAGACGTTGAGCAGGATGACAACGATCACCACGAGCACAATGACGGCCAGCGCGCCCAGGAAGGGCGCCATCGTCGGCCGATCTTCGGTTTCGCCGGTTTCCTCAGCCATCCCGGCCTACCACAGCTTGCGCAGTGCCGTGCCGACCCGACGGGCGCGGTCACGGGCGATGATCACGTCAGGTGCGGTGGCCAGTGCCACCCCGAGACGGCGCGGTGGTTCGGATTCGCCGGGGCTACCGAACAGCCGTACATCGCTTTCGGAGGTGGCCAGGGCCTCGCCCAGCACCGCGCTGATATCGGCCGACCGCTCGACGGCATCGGCGCCGCCGTAGCTGACCTCGGCTGCCGCCGGGGAGATCATGATGGTGTCCACGGCCAAGCCCAGGATCGCCCTGGCGTGCATCTCGAACTCCGACAGCCGCTGCGATCGCAGCGTCACCAGCCCACTGTCATGGGGACGGATACGGACGTCGGAGAAGTACACGTCATCACCGTGAACCAGCAGCTCGACGCCGAAGACTCCGCGGCCGCCCAGCGAGTTGACGATCCGCGCGGAGATCGACTTCGCGGCGTCCAGCGCAGCTGGCGACAGCGGCTGCGGCTGCCAGGCCTCCAGCACGTCGGTACCCACCTGACGGTGTCCGATCGGCTCACAGAACTGCACGCCGGGGCCGCTGGGTCCGGCGGTGCGCACGGTCAGCATCGTGATCTCGTATTCGACCTCGACGACGGACTCGGCCAGCACCCGGTTGTGGGCGATGTGTCCGGCGGTGGTCGCACGCTGCCAGGCCGGCTCGACGTCGTCAGGACGCAGCAGCACCGACTCTCCGTCGCGCTGGGCGCCCACCACCGGCTTGACCAGCAACGGGAACCCGGCATGCTCGGCGACCGCCGTCAGCTCCTCGGCCGAACCGGCGAACCAGAACGGCACCGTAGGCAGGCCCAGCTCGTCCGATGCCAGCCGGCGCAGCCCCTCACGGTCCTGACTCAGCCGGATGCTGCGCGGGGCCGGCAGAACCTCGATGTCGCCGCGCTCGGCCACCGCGATCAGTGCATCCGCGGCGATGACACCAGATTCGGCCACCACGTAACGGGGCTTCTCGCGCTCGATGAGTGCGGCGAGTTCTTCGGCGTCGTTCATCTTGATCACCGCGGAGCGATCCGCGACACCGTGTGCGGGCGCGTAGTACCGGTCGGCGGCCACCACGACACCACCCAGCCGCTGGAACGCCAGCGCGAGCTCACGGCTCAGGTCACCCGAACCCAACAGCAGTACCGTCGCGGCCGGTTCCGTGGGTTTGACTTCGGCGGGTTTGACTTCGGCGGGTTGGACTGCGTCCTGCCCGTTGTCGGCCGGCGTGGCCTCGGCCGGAGCATCTTCGGCGCCGTCGACCTGATCGCCGGTCAGGTTATCGGTCTGCGCGTCCTCAATCGATTCACTCATCGCACGCACCAGCCTGCCAGATCGTCACCCGACTCGATGGTCGATATAGCACCAACGCCAACTCTCGCCGGGTTCCGCCGAACGCATGACCGGATGACCCGACTGCTGAAAGTGCTTGGTGGCATGCTGATGCGGACTCGAGTCACAGCAACCGACGTGGCCGCACGCCAGGCACATCCGTAGATGAGCCCAGTTGTGCTCGCCGAGTTCTTCGCATTCCTGGCACTCTCCGGGGGTCAACGGTTGCCGCTCGTCGACCGCCGCGTCGAGATGTTCGCAGGTGCGAGGCGCCGGATTCGGCTCACGCCGGCGTGATCTCCTCAACATGTTGATCAAGGATAGGCACGGCACACGAAGGAGGAACGACAACGTGGGTGCCTCACTCCTGGCGGCGCTGGTCGCCGCGATTCTGCTGGCCGCCGTGGCCCGCCGCTTCGACGTCTCGGCTCCGCTGGCGCTGGTGGTGGCCGGGCTGGCCGGCAGCGCGTTGCCCGGCTTCCACGACGTACACCTGGATCCCGACCTGGTGCTCTTCGTGATTCTGCCGCCGCTGCTGTGGTCGGCGGGGCTGGAGAGCAGCTATGTCGCGCTGCGCCGCAACATCCGCCCCATCGGGTTCCTGGCCGTCGGGCTCCCGCTGGCCACGACGTTCGTCGTCGGCATCGTCGCCTTCCACACCGTGCCCGAACTCACAATCGCCGCGGCCCTGACCCTGGGTGCGATCGTGGCCCCGCCCGATGCGGTGTCGGCGACCGCGGTCGGCCGCCGCCTCGGCCTGCCCCGGCGCACCATGACGCTGCTCGGCGGGGAAAGCCTGCTCAACGACGCCACCGCGCTGACCGCCTACAAGGTGGCTCTGGGAGCCGCGATCGGGACGGCCGCCACCTGGGGCAACGGCCTGGCTACCTTCGGGTTGGCCGCGGTCGGCGGCGTGGTGGTGGGCTGGGTGATCGGCATGGTCGTGCACTTCATCCGCACGCGCCTCGACGATCCACTGGTCGAGAGCGCCATCGGGCTGGTGGCCCCGTTCTTCACCTACCTGCTGGCCGAGGAGATCCACGGCTCGGGCGTGATCGCCGTGGTCGTGGCCGCGCTGCTGCTGGGCCAGCGCGAGTCCCAGGCCGGCTACGCCACGCGGCTGCAGGACAAGGCCGTGTGGAAGGCGCTGCAGCTGATCCTGGAGTCGTTCGCGTTCCTGTTGATCGGCCTGCAGTTGCCGAAGGTGATCAGCGAGCTGGCCGGAATCTCGGCGGCCACGCTGGCGATCTCGTCGGCGGCCGTGCTCACCACGGTGATCGGGGTCCGGATGGTCTGGGTGTACGTCACCACGTATCTGCCCCGAATGCTGTCCAAGCGAATCCGCGACCACGAACCCGAACCGTCGCGGGCCCAGGTGTTCGTCGTGGCCTGGGCGGGTATGCGTGGCGTCGTGTCGCTGGCTGCTGCGTTCGGTGTCCCGGCCACCACGCTGGCCGGCGATCCGTTCCCCGGCCGCCCACAGCTGGTGTTCCTGACCTTCGTCGTCGTGGTCGGAACCCTGCTGCTGCACGGGCTGACCCTGCCGTGGTTCATCCGCGTCCTCGGCGCCCAAGGCGACGAGGCACACAGCGATGCGATCGCTACCGCCGCCGCCCAGGACAAGGCAGCCCGGGCCGCCGCCGAGCGGCTCGACGAGTTGCTGGCAGAGCAATCCGCCACCACCGACGTGCCCCAGCGCGCCGCCGACGTATTGCGCGCCTGGAACACCCGGCGGCGCAATGCCGCCTGGGAGCGGCTGGGCCGTGGCGAGGACGACATCGGTGAGAGCCCCACGGCTGCCTTCCGCCGGCTCCGACTGGAAATGCTTGCCGCCGAACGAGACACGTTCATCGCCGAACGCGATGCCGGGCACATCGACGATGAGGTGCTGCGTACTGTGCTGCATGGGCTCGATCTGGAAGAGGCGACACTGAACCGTGATTAAGCGTTTGACGTGGCTGGCCGTGCTGGTCGTGGTCGTCTCCGGCGGACTGCTGGGCCTGCTGAGTGGGGGCGACGCCGCCTCGCAATCGCCGGTGGCCGTTCCGGCCGATGCCGAATCGGCGCGGGCCGACGCCCTGCGGACCCAATTCCCCGGCGGGGATCAGGTACCGGCGATCCTGGTGGTGACCCGCACCGACGGCGGTGAGCTCACCATGACCGACGTCGACGCCACCGCCGATGCACGCAACCGGATGACCGATACGGCGGGCCCGCCGGTCGTGGTCGCCGACGACGGCAAGGCCGCGGTGGCCACCGTGCCGTTGAAGGCCGACCTGTCCGGCTTCGGGCTCAACGATGCCGTGAAGGAACTACGCGCGACCGCGACCGACGGCCTGCCCGCCGAGCTGCGGGCGGAGATCACCGGCGGCCCCGCATTCGGTGCCGACATCGCCAATTCGTTTGCCGGAGCGAACATCACACTGCTCGCAGTGACCGCGGCCGTGGTGGCACTGTTGCTCATCATCACCTACCGCTCGCCGGTGCTGTGGTTGGTGCCGTTGCTGGTGATCGCCTTCGCCGACCGGGTGGGCTCCGTGGTCGGGACCGCGGTGGCCTCGGGACTCGGCTTGAGCCCGGACGGTTCCACGTCCGGCATCACGAGCGTGCTGGTGTTCGGTGCAGGCACCAACTACGCGCTGCTGTTGATCTCGCGGTACCGCGAGGAGCTCGGCCGTTGCGAGCAGCACCGCGAAGCCCTGGTGGTCGCGGTGCGCGCTGCCACCCCGGCGATCGTGGCCAGCAATGCCACCGTCGTGTTGGCCCTGCTGACCCTGTTGTTCGCCTCCGCGCCCAGCAACCGCAGCCTGGGCGTACAGGCCGCTTCGGGTCTGGTGGTCGCCGCGATCTTCGTTCTGGTCGTGTTGCCGCCGCTGCTCGCCCTGTGCGGCAAGCGATTGTTCTGGCCCTTCATCCCCAAGGTCGGTGCCACGCCGCTGACCGAAAGCGGGCTGTGGCACCGGATTGCGGATTCGGTGGCGCGCAGGCCCGCTCGCGTCGCGGTGGCCTCGCTGGCCGGCCTGGCCGCGCTGTGCACCGCCTTGCTGGCCACGCCGATCGGGCTGACCCAGACCGAGCAGTTCCGGGTGCAGGCCGAATCGGTAAGCGGTTATCAAACGTTGGCCGCGCATTTCCCGAGCGGGCTGACCGACCCCACCCGCGTCATCGCCTCGACCGCCAAGGCCGGTGCGGTACAGCGGGCGATCACCGACACCCCCGGCGTCGTCTCCGCCGCCCCGGCGGGTCAGTCACCGACCGGGCTGACCCAGTGGTCGGTGGTGCTCAAGGCCGAGCCCGCCTCCGACGAAGCATTCGAAACCATTGACGCCCTGCGTGATTCGGTTCGGTCCGCGGACGCCACCGCAGTCGTCGGCGGGGCCGACGCGCAGGCCAGAGATACCGCCGCGGCCGCCCAGCGGGACCGGCTCGTGGTGATCCCGGCGATCCTTGCGGTGGTGCTGGCCGTGCTCTACCTGCTGCTGCGCTCGTTGCTGGCACCGCTGGTGCTCGTCGGGGTCACGGTGCTGAGCGCCTTGGCCGCGCTCGGCCTGGGCGGCTGGGCCAGTGTGCACGTGTTCGGTTTCCCTGCGCTGGACAACAGCACCCCGCTGTTCGCGTTCCTGTTCCTGGTGGCCCTCGGCGTGGATTACACGATCTTCCTGGTGACCCGAGCCCGCGAGGAGACCCCGGAATTCGGCACCCGGCAGGGCATCGTGCGCGCCGTCTCGGCCACCGGCGCGGTCATCACCAGCGCCGGTGTGGTGCTGGCGGCGGTGTTCTGTGTGCTGGGCGTGCTGCCGCTGATCGTGCTGACCCAGTTGGGCATCATCGTCGGGCTGGGCATCCTGCTGGACACCTTCGTGGTGCGCACGGTGATCATCCCGGCGCTGTTCACATTGATCGGCCCACGGATCTGGTGGCCGCGTACCGTCGAGGAATGACCGAGGCACCTGTCCTGCCGCCGCTGCACATGCGGCGCAACGCCTTCGACCCGACGCCCGATCTGGGCGAGATCCGCGAGACCGACGGAGTCCGCACCGTCATCAGTGCGCTCGGCAACCCGGTGTACCTGATCACCCGCCACGAGGACGTCAAGGCCGTCCTGGGTGACCACGAACGATTCTCCAACAGCAGGCCGCCGGGTTTCACCCTGCCAGGAGCGCCCGAAATGTCGGAGGAGGAGCTGGCCAGCGCCCGGGCCGGAAACCTGTTGGGCCTCGATCCACCCGAGCATCAGCGGCTGCGCCGCATGCTGACCGCGGAGTTCACCATCCGCCGGATGAAGCGGCTCGAACCGCGCATCGTCGAGATCGTCGACGCCCGACTCGATGCGATGGCCGAGGCCGGCCCACCGTCGGACCTGGTGGCCGACTTCGCACTACCCATCCCGTCGCTGGTGATCTGCGAACTGCTCGGGGTGCCCTACCAGGACCGCGACGACTTCCAGCACCGCTCGACGCTCCAACTCGACCTGTCCCTGCCCATCGCGGAACGCCTTGCGCTGCAACAGCAGAGCCGTGACTACATGCGCGGCCTGGTCAGCCGCGCCCGTCAGGATCCGGGCGAGGACATCCTGGGCATGTTGATCCGTGACCACGGTTCCGAATTGAGCGACGACGAACTCGTCGGCGTCGCCGGACTGCTGCTGCTCGCCGGCCATGAGACCACGTCCAACATGCTGAGCCTCGGTGTCCTGGCACTGCTACGACACCCCGACCAGTTGGCCTCCGTGCGCGACGATCCGGACGCCGTCGGCCCCGCCGTCGAGGAACTGCTGCGCTGGCTGTCCATCGTGCAGAACGCCATCCCCCGCTTCACCACCACCGACGTCGAGGTGGCCGGTGTGCGGATTCCCGCCGGCGAGTTGGTCTTTGCCTCGATGCCGGCCGGCAACCGCGATCCCGACTTCATCGACAGCCCTGACACGCTCGACATCCGCCGTGGCGCGCCCGGGCATCTGGCCTTCGGGCACGGCGTGCACCACTGCCTCGGCGCCCCACTGGCCCGCATGGAGATGCGGATCGCCTTCCCGGCCCTACTGCGGCGGTTCCCTGCCCTGGCCCTCGCGGAGCCGTTCGAAGCGGTGCAGTACCGGTCTTTTCACTTCATCTACGGGCTCAAATCATTGGCGGTAACGTGGTAAACGCCATGAAAGTAGAAGCAGATCAGGACGCCTGCATCGCATCGGGCAACTGCGTGATGATCTCCGACGTCATCTTCGACCAGGACGAGGACGGCGTGGTCGAAGTCCTCGTCGACGAGGTGCCCGACGATCAGATCGACCAAGCGCGCCAGGCCGTCAAGCTGTGCCCCGCGTCGGCCTTGAAGCTCACCGGGGAGTAGATCCCGCCGTTCAGAATGGTGGGGGCGGTTCGTATGCTCCGGCGAGCCAGGCCGGTAGTGGCGTTCGATTTCGAGGTCTTTGTTGAATTCGGCAATACGAAAAGGACAACAACACCAAAGTTATCCGGCAGCAGATTCGGGTTGCGGTCATCGACCCGAGCACTGGCCAGCCGATGACTGACCCGAAGACGGGCAAGCCCCTCACTCGCCTATACGACGCGCTTCAACCCACTAGCCAGCCGGGCCGCTACGTCGGCATTGAAGTTAAATCTGGGGACTCTCAGCTCACCCGTACGCAACGAATATTCGATGAACGGGTCAACTCGGGTAAGCCCGCCACTGGCGCACTAAACGGACAGCCGGTCGAAATTGTCGCAGCTCGCGAGATTCGCGCCCCGATGTTTCTGCCAGGCGAGGCGCCGGGCCGAGGCACGGCCGGGCCTGGCGTCGCATCATCATCACCCCCGGTTGAGCCCAACCCATCTGCGCCTCGTGGCGGCTTCGGGGGCGGCGCTGTCCCCGGCGACATACTGCCTCTACCTGTCGACGGCCCCGGGCATGAAGCCGGTGAACCCGATCTACCGGTCCTTGGCGATCAGTACCCAGGTAATCCTGACAACTGACTCAGTGCAGGGGTCACAGTGGCCGGGGTACCGCGTCACGTAGATCAATGTTGCCGCCACCGGCGATATACCCCTCAACCGGACGCAATGCGTAGTCCGGTGAAATATCGCCGGACTGGTAGTAGCTGTAGAACAACTCGGCGGCCTCGTCGGCGCCGAAAACCTCGTGACGAGCGATCATTTCGGTACTCTGCGGCAACACGATCGGCACGTCCAATGGTGCCGCAGTTGAATGGGGATGCCCAACCACATACCGCACCCAGTTGGCCCCCCATTGGGAACCGCCAGCCTTTCTAATTTCGACCGTCATTGCCTCGGCGCTGCCCGCCGACTGGATGTACTCCAACGCCTCGCGGCCCGCCCGCACAGCCTCGACGTAATCCATATCAGGCGGCAGCGCCCACAACGTCAATGCAAACCGCTCGGAGCCATCGAATGCACGTAGCGGCCCGGCAAATGTGTCAACGTCGACCCAGCCACCGAGTGACACAATGCTAGACCCGCCGCTGTACTCCATTACGTGCGAGTGAGATCCCATGCAGTCACCCTATCTGACACTCACCAACAAGACAGCACTGTCAGCCGATCAATACCGACACCCCAGCAAAGCTCATGGCTCGACCAGCATCAGGTGCACGCCGCAACTCACCTCGACCTCGCTGACCGTGAAATCTCCTGTCAGAGCGCCGTTGTCGGCAGTGTGAAGTCGCAGCCAGTGTCGAGCAACTCACCAAGATCACCGGCGACAGCGTCCTGATCACCGAGCAGACAGTAAACGCGCTGGTATCGCGATCACTTGCACTGCTGGACCGGGGATTCCACACCCTGAAAGGAAAGTCGGCACCAGTGAATGTCTTCGGGCTCGATGGCGCCCTGGTCTGACCGCAACGCGCACCGCCAGCGTCGGGCTCCGCTACTCGGAAGGTTCCCGCTCGCCGGGCAGGTCGATCACCCCGGCCCGGATCAGGATCAAGACACTGACGACCAGCACCCAGATCGGAAACGCCAGAACGATCCACATACTGACATTGCCGGCGATCAGAAGACCTACTGCGACAAGGTAAGTCGTGTACACGAGAGGGCGTGGCATCAGACCCGTCTTCAGCCAGATCGTCGCCAGCGACATCATGAACACGGCTGCCATCCGGACGCCGTAGGTCTTGCTCAGCGCCATCAGCACCATCTGTCCGAACGTGGCGACATGGCTGTAGGCGGTGACGTCGGAGATTCCTGCCCGGCTGGCGATCAGCCCGGCGCCGACGGCTGACGAAACGAACATCATCGCCAGGAACAGGATTCCGCTGCCGAGGAACACCGACGAGAAGAACCGGTCCTCGTAGCGGCCGAAACCGTCACGCACCACCCCGATGAACCACAGAAACGCGATACCGGCGAACGGCATCAACACCGATGCCACGCGCAGTCGAGTGACCGCGCCGTCGATCCATTGTGAACCAGGCTCGGCCCCCTCGGGCAACGCGGTGCGGATCAGTACCAGGGCCACCCCGAACAGGACCGCGAACAGCACGCCCGCCAATGCGGCTGCCCGCGGCGTCGACAGGCGGTGCAGATGTTGTTGAACCACCGGGCCATCGTGACACCTCGGCCACCAATCTGCGGTGACATTCGTCCCCCTACGATGACCGGGTGTCACTCAACGGGAAAACTGCACTGGTCACCGGAGCGACGAGTGGCATCGGCCATGCCACCGCAACGCTTCTCGCCGGGCGCGGCGCACATGTTCTGGTGACCGGCCGAGACGCCGACCGCGGAGCCCAGGTGGTGACCGAGATCCGCGACGCCGGTGGCACCGCCGACTTTCTGTGCGCGACGCTGTCCGATGCCGCCAGCGCCAACTCGTTGGTGCAGGACGCTTTGGCAGTCAGCGACCAGATCGACATCCTGATCAACAACGCCGCCATCGCCGTATTCGGGCCGACTGCGGCGATCGCCGAACAGGACTTCGACGACTGCTATGCCCTCAACGTGAAGATTCCGTTCTTCCTGGTCGGCGCGGTGGCACCGGCCATGGCCAAACGCGGGGGCGGTGCGATCGTCAATGTCAGCACCATGGTTTCCATGTTCGGCGCACCCGGTTCCGCGGTATATGCGTCTTCGAAGGCCGCGTTGAATCTGCTGACCAAATCCTGGGCTGCCGAATACGGTCCGAAGGGCGTCCGGATCAACGCCGTCGCTCCGGGTCCGACCCTCACCGAGGGCACCACGGCTCAGTACGGCACCGATCGCCTTGCCGCACTCGCCGCCCAGGCGCCGGCCCGGCGCGTCGCCGATCCTTCCGAAATCGCCAGGACCATCGCGTTTTTGGTGAGCGACGACGCCAGTTTCATCCACGGCGCGGTGCTCAGCGCTGATGGCGGCCGCACTGCGATCTAGGGCTGCCCCGGCAGCAATCTGAGCATCAGACCGTTCGCCTCGGCGAGCAGGTTCTCGTCGGGGTCACGCAGTTCGGCGTTCACAAATGCCTTGCGCCCCTCGGCCTCCCGCACCCAGCCGCGCGCGGTGAGCTCGGTGTCGATGGGCGTGACCTTGCGGTAGTCGACGTGCAGGAACGCGGTGCGACTGATCGGCCGGCCCGCGGCGTGGATCACCATGCCGAACACCGAATCGAACAGCAGCGGCAGCACACCACCGTGCACCGCGTAGTTGCCGCCGACATGGAATCGGCTGAACTCGACCTTCAATTCGACGCCCTCGGGCTCGAACTTCGCGACGGTGAACGGCGGCATCAGCAGGCTGCCGACACCGGGCAGGGACGGCACCCGGTTGGCCGGTCCGACGCCCTCGGCCGCCTCGTACGGCCCGAGCAGCTTGACCAGCTCTTCAGCTCGATCAGCCGCGTCGTCCCAGGTGTCGCTGTCCGGGTTGGCCGACACCGCGAGATCCTGCGCCCGGCGCATCGCGGTCAGGAAACGCGCGAAACCCGGTCCGGGATCGGCCGGTTCGAAGACCGGGAATCCGCCGTGCTGTTCGAAGACAGAGGGCCGCTCGTCCGTCACTTGGCGGCCAGGATGTCACGCCGCACGATCGTCTGCTCACGGCCCGGACCCACACCGATGCACGAAACATGGGCGCCGGCAAGCTCTTCGAGCCGAAGTACGTAGTCCTGCGCCTTGGCGGGAAGATCCGAGAACTCACGGGCGGAGGAGATGTCCTCCCACCAACCGGGCAGCTCCTCGTAGATCGGTTCGGCGCGGTGGATGTCGGACTGCGTCATCGGCATCTCGTTGGTGCGCTTGCCGTCGACCTTGTAGCCGACGCACACCGGCACGGTCTCCAGGCTGGACAGCACGTCGAGCTTGGTCAGGAAGTAATCGGTGATGCCGTTGACCCGGGTCGCGTAGCGGGCGATGACGGCGTCGAACCAGCCGCAGCGCCGGGCGCGGCCGGTGGTCACGCCGACCTCACCGCCGGTTTTGGCCAGGTAGGCACCGTGCTCGTCGAAGAGTTCGGTCGGGAACGGACCCGACCCGACACGAGTGGTGTAGGCCTTGAGGATTCCCAGCACCGTGGTGATCCGCGTCGGACCGATCCCGGAGCCGACGGCGGCGCCGCCCGCAGTCGGATTCGACGACGTGACGAACGGATAGGTGCCGTGGTCGACGTCGAGCAGCGTGCCCTGCGAACCCTCCAGCAGCACGGTCTCGCCCTTTTCCAGCGCCTGGTTGAGCAGCAACCGGGAATCGGCGATGCGGTGCTTGAAGCCTTCGGCCTGGGTCAGCAGGTTCTCAAGAACCTCGGCCGGTTCCAGCGCCTTGCGGTTGTAGATCTTGACCAGCACCTGGTTCTTGAATTCCAGTGCGCCCTCGATCTTTTCGGCCAGCAACTGCTCATCGAGCACGTCGGCGACCCGGATGCCGATGCGGGCGATCTTGTCCTGGTAGCAGGGACCGATGCCGCGGCCGGTGGTGCCGATCTTCTTGCTGCCCGCGTATCGCTCGACGACCTTGTCGATGGCGACGTGATACGGCATCAGCAGATGGGCGTCGGCGGAGATCAGCAGGCCCGAGGTGTCGACGCCGCGCTCTTCGAGGCCGTGGAGCTCGGTCAGCAGCACGCCTGGATCGACCACCACGCCATTACCGATGACGTTGGTGACCCCTGGCGTCAGGATGCCCGATGGGATCAGGTGCAGTGCGAAGTTCTCCCCGGTGGGCAGGACGACGGTATGCCCGGCGTTGTTACCCCCCTGGTAGCGAACGACCCACTGCACGCGTCCACCGAGCAGATCGGTGGCTTTACCTTTGCCCTCGTCGCCCCATTGGGCGCCGATGAGGACGATTGCCGGCATGGCGTAATCTCCCGCCTAATCTTCCGCACTAGTGTGATGCAGCCGGTAGGTCACCTTATCCCAGCTCACGCCAGAACCACATTTGTCTGACCTCAAGGAGCAGTTTTGACCACCTCAGACGGGGTCGCGGTGGTCGGTACGGGGCATGTTCCGCGCCCGCTCCGCAACCTGCCGAGAGTTGACGTCGACGACCTCGGCAGCTACCGAAGACTGGTCGTGACCGGCGGCGAAGCCGAGCTGGCGGCCGTGCTCAGCGCGTTGCTACGTGCTGATCGGCTCGACGTCGAAGTCGCTGCGGCCTCCGGCACCTGGTCCGCCCGCCGCGCTCTCGGTGCCGCGGCCCGGCGTGTCCCGCTGATCCGCGACGAGACGGGAACGGTGCTGGTCAGCGCCGCGCAGTGGCACGGGCCTGACGGTGCAGCTCTGGAAGGTGAAGCCATCGTCGACGACATCGTGCTGTTCGACGGCGAGGCGCCAGGTGTCCGGATCGAGCCCACGCTGAGCATGCCGGGACTGCGTGCGAGCGTGCTGTCGGCCCGCGGCCGGCCGCGCCGCTGGGTGGCCGGACGCGCCGCGCAGCTGGGCACCCCGGGTGCGCAGGTGATCCGTGACGGAGTGCCCGCGCCGCGGACGGTACGACGCTCGACGTTCTATCGGCACACCGAAGGTTGGCTGCGCGTGGGCTGAGCTGGGGCCACAGCCGGTAGCGTCGAATCGTGAACATCCGCCCGCTGCATCAGTCGGTCAGGCCCAGCCCGGTATTCCTGGCCGTCGTCGCGCTCACCGCCGCGGGCGGGGTGGTGGCCTGGCTTGCGGCCGACACCGTCAGGCCGCTGTCCTACGTCGGCGTCTTCATCCTGGTCATCGCGGGCTGGCTGGTGTCGCTGTGCCTGCATGAATTCGGCCATGCCTTCACGGCCTGGCGGTTCGGTGACCACGACGTCGCCGTACGCGGGTACCTGACCCTGAACCCGTTCAAGTACTCCCATCCCCTGTTGTCGCTGGGCTTGCCGGTACTCGTCATCGCCCTGGGCGGTATCGGGCTGCCCGGCGGCGCGGTCTATGTCCGCACCTCCTGGATGACGGCGCGGCAGAGAACCCTGGTCAGCCTGGCCGGCCCGACGGCCAACCTGGTGCTGGCAGTCCTGCTGCTCGGCATCACCCGGATCTTCTTCGACCCGGCCCACAGTGTGTTCTGGTCCGGACTGGCCTTCCTGGGCTTCCTGCAGGTCACCGCGGTTGTGCTGAACCTGTTGCCGGTTCCCGGACTGGACGGCTACGGCGCACTGGAACCACACCTGAGCCCCGACACCCAGCGCGCGCTGGAGCCTGCCAAGCAGTGGGGCCTGTTCATCCTGCTGATCCTGCTGTTCACGCCGACACTCAATCGTTGGTTCTTCTCGGTGGTCTTCTGGTTCGTCGACCTTTCCGGCGTGCCCGGCCAGTTGGTGTCGGTCGGCAGCCAGCTCACCCGGTTCTGGTCCGCCTGGCTCTGACGCGTCGTCGCCTCCACTCACCTCGCCCGCGTCTTGTCACCCTGGCGTTACGCTCGACGGCCACAGCCGCCCTGGCGTGACAACGTGCCCGCGGCTCAGCGCGCGGCTCGCCCGCCATCCGGCCGTCGCTGCTCTGGCGTGACGCTCGACGGCCACAGTCACGCTGGCGTGCCAACGTGCCCGCGGCTCAGCGCGCGGCTCGCCTGCCATCCGGCCGTCGCTGCGCTGGCGTGACACTCGGCGCCGACAGCCACTCCGGCGTGACACTCGGCGGCGCCGGCGGCCAAACGCTTGCCACATATGCGTACTTCCGCATATATTTCGGGCATGGGTGCCGGCCACGATCACAGCCACCGCAGCGATACCCGCGTCAGCAGGATGATCATCGCCGCGGCGATTCTCAGCGCGTTCTTCGTCCTCGAACTGGTCACCGCACTGCTGATCAACTCGATCGCCCTGCTCGCCGATGCCGGGCACATGCTCACCGACCTGGTCGCCATGTTCATGGGGTTGACCGCGGTATTGCTGGCCAAGCGCGGTAGCTCGTCGCCGGCCCGCACCTACGGCTGGCACCGGGCGGAGGTCTTCACCGCCGTGGCCAATGCCGCACTGCTGCTGGGCGTGGCGGTCTTCATTCTTTACGAGGCCTTCGAACGCCTCGGCAATGCACCCGAAGTTCCCGGCGTGCCCATGATCGTCGTGGCGCTCGCCGGCTTGGCCGCCAACGCCGTCGTCGTGTTGCTGCTGCGCTCGCAGTCCAAGGACAGCCTGGCGGTCAAGGGCGCCTACATGGAGGTCATGGCCGACACCGTCGGCAGCATCGGCGTCCTGATCGCCGGCATCGTCACCGTCACCACCGGCTGGCCTTACGCCGACGTCGTGGTCGCGGTCCTGGTCGCCCTGTGGGTGCTGCCGCGGGCCATCGCCCTGGCCCGCGCCGCGCTGCGGATCCTGAGCGAATCGTCGCCGCAGCACATCGACGTGAACGAGCTTCGGGCCGCGCTCGAATCGGTGGACGGCGTGACCGAGGTGCACGATCTGCACGTGTGGACGCTCGTTCCGGGCAAGGACATGGTGACCGCGCACCTGACCAGTAGTGCCGACACGGCCCGGGTACTCGGCGACGCCCGAGCGGTACTCAACGCCCGCGGCCTGGCACACGCCACCGTGCAGGTGGAGCCGCCCAACTCAGCCGAAGACTGCTCCTGCGAGGCGAAGGACTGAGACCCTCTCAGGCCAGGCCGAGCTCGCCGCGCGCGGCCGGATCGCAGTCGTCGAGCAGATCGACGCACCGCTGGAACTCGTCCGTCTCGCCGATGTCGTCGGCAGCCCGGGCCAACGCGGCCACACACCGCAGGAAACCCTGATTCGGCTCATGAGCGAACGGCACCGGGCCGAAGCCCTTCCAGCCGTTGCGGCGCAACTGATCGAGCCCGCGGTGATATCCGGTGCGGGCGTAGGCATATGCGGTGACGGCCTTGTCGTCGGCGAGCGCCTTCTCGGCCAGCACCGCCCAGGCGATCGACGCCGACGGGTGGGCGGCAGCCACCACGGCGGCCTTCTCCCCCGCTGCCAATTCGTCCTCGGCCTCAGGGTCCCCGGGAAGGAGCACCGGATCCGGCCCCAACAAATCACCCATCCGTGTCATGGGCCTATTGTGCACCGACCGATAAGCTCCACCGGTACCGACGTACGGGAGGACCGCAGCAGGGATGTCGAACCCAACGGGACCTGACGAGCAGGCTGGACCACCCACCGACCACAGCGATACGCCGACCGAGCAGGTCAAGTTACCCCGGATGTCCGACGTGAACGAGCCGGCCACCGAGATCATCGGCTCGGCCGACGAGGTCACCGAGGCGGTGGCGCGCAGCGAAGAGCGGCGTTTCACCGCACCCTCCGGATTCGACGCCGGGTCGACGCAGAAGATCGACACCCCTCCCGACCCGGAGACCGAGGTCTTCGCGCCGCCCGCCGAGGGTGACACCGTCGCCGCCGAGGTACCGAAAGGTGCAGCCCCACAAGTCATCCCGCCGCGCGAGGAACAGGAACAGAATCCTCAGCCCGCTGCCCGCCGGAGCTGGGGGTGGGTAGTCGCGGTCGTTCTGGTGATCGCGGCGCTGGTGGCGATCGCGGTGCTCGGCACCGTCCTGCTGACCCGCAAATCATCGTCGGCCGCCTCCCAGGAGGATGACGTCCGCGAGACCATCCAGAACTTCGACTCGGCCATCCAGCGCGGCGATTTGGCCGCCCTGCGGTCGATGACCTGCGGCACCACCAGCGACAACTACGTCAAGTACGACCAGAAGGCCTGGGATGAAACCCACGCCCGGGTAGCCGCTGCCAAGCAGTACCCCGTCGTGGCCAGTATCGACCAGGTGGTCGTCAACGGCGACCACGCCGAAGCCAATGTCACCAGCTTCATGGCGTTCGCCCCGCAAACCCGCTCGACCCGCAGCTTCGACCTCCAGTTCCGCGACGATCAGTGGAAGATCTGCCAGGCGCCGACCGGCTAACCTGACCGGGTGACGCTGCGCGGACCCAAGCTCTGGTTGGCATTGTGCGCGCTCGGCGCGGTCGTCGTCGTGGGCCTGGCCGCGCTGTTGATCCGGGATCCGGACGCCGTACTCGACGTCCTGCCCGGCAAACGCGTGGCCTTTCCCGAACTCGACCGTGCCACCCTTGATCCGGCCCAGGCCCGCATCGTCGACGTGCTGCAGGCGCAGTACGACGACCAGCCCGGTGGCAGCCATTTCTCCGAGGGCGTCGAGGAGCCGTGGTGCGCCGACTTCGTCAGCTGGGTGCTCAACGAGGCGGGGCAGCCGCTGACCAACCCGAATTCGGGCAGCTGGCGGATCCCGGGCGTCTACACGTTGCAGGAGTACTACCAGGGCGCCGGCCGGTTCGCCGACCCGAACGGATACCGACCGCACACCGGTGACGTGGTGATGTACGCCGACGGCAGCCCACTCGGGTTGCACACGAATTTCGTTGTGGTCGCTGATGACAACGCGATCACCACGGTCGGCGGCAACGAGGAGGGCGGCATCCGCGTGCATACCCTCGACGACGCCGAGATCGCGGGCATCCTCGGATACGGCCGACTGGCCACCTGAGCCGTCAGGCGCCGGTGACGCTGCGCCCGGCGCTGTGCAGGTCGTTGCAGGCCTCGATGACACGCTCGGCCATCGACGCCTCGGCCTTCTTCAGGTAGCTGCGCGGGTCGTACACCTTTTTGTTGCCCACTTCGCCGTCGATCTTGAGCACCCCGTCGTAGTTGGTGAACATGTGCGCGGCGAGCGGGCGCGTGAAGGCGTACTGGGTGTCGGTGTCGACGTTCATCTTCACCACGCCGTACTTGAGAGAATCTTCGATCTCGGACTTCAGCGAACCCGAGCCGCCGTGGAACACGAAGTCGAAAGGCTTTGCGTCACTGCCCAATCCGAGCTTGGCCGCCGCAACGCGCTGCCCCTCGGCCAGTACCTCGGGCTTGAGCACCACATTGCCGGGCTTGTACACGCCGTGCACGTTGCCGAACGTCGCGGCCAGCAGGTAGGCCCCCTGCTCACCGGCACCCAGCGCGTCGATGGTCTTCTCGAAATCCTCCGAGGAGGTGTAGAGCTTCTCGTTGATCTCGGCCTCGACGCCGTCCTCTTCGCCGCCGACCACCCCGATCTCGACCTCGAGGACGATCTTGGCCGCCGCCGCGAGCTTCAGCAGCTCCTGGGCGATGGTCAGGTTCTCGTCGATCGGGACGGCCGAGCCGTCCCACATGTGCGACTGGAACAGCGGGTTACGGCCCGCGGCGACCCGCTCGGCCGAGATGGCCAGCAACGGCCGCACATAGGTGTCCAGCTTGTCCTTCGGACAGTGGTCGGTGTGCAGGGCCACCGTGATGGGGTACTTGTCGGCGATCACATGGGCGAACTCGGCCAGCGCCACGGCGCCGGTCACCATGTCCTTGACCCCCAACCCGGAGGCGAACTCGGCCCCACCGGTCGAGAACTGGATGATGCCGTCGCTACCCGCGTCGGCGAATCCCTTGATGGCGGCGTTGATCGTCTCCGACGACGTGCAGTTGATGGCCGGGAACGCGAACGAATGCTCCTTGGCCCGGCTCAGCATCTCGGCATAGACCTCAGGCGTGGCGATCGGCATGGCTTGTCCTTCCATCATCTGGACGCGGGTTATCGCAGGTGAAGACCGCTGGTGGGGCCCAGGTACCCTAGGGAGTCGTGATCGACATCGCCCTCCCTGAGGCTACGACCAATCTGGCACTCATGCCGGATTTCATGGATCCGCTGCACCTCATCGGATCTTTCGGCACCTGGGCCCTGGTGGGCATCCTGGTCGTCGTCTTCGTCGAGTCCGGGGTGCTGTTCCCGGTCCTGCCCGGCGACTCGTTGCTGTTCGTCGCCGGCATGCTCGCGGCGGGCACTGCCGCCCAGGGAACCGCCGTGGACGCCAACTTCGCGCTGTGGCAGCTGCTGGTGTTCATCCCGGTGGCGGCGATCCTCGGAGGCCAGGTCGGCTACCTCATCGGCCGGTTCATCGGTGTCGAGATGTTCAAGCCCGACGCTCGGGTACTGAAGCAGAAGTACCTCGACGAGGCCCACGGGTTCTTCGAGCAGCGCGGCCCGTTCGCGATCGTCATCGCCCGCTTCGTGCCGATCGTCCGCACCCTGGCGCCGATCGTCGCCGGCGCCGCCAAGATGCGGTACTCGGTGTTCACCACGTTCAACGTCCTGGGCGCGATCGTGTGGGGCGTCGGCCTCGTCCTGCTCGGATACTGGCTGGGGCAGTTCGAGATCATCCAGAAGCTGCTCGAGCCGATCTTCATCCTGATCGTCGTGGCCTCGGTGGCCCCGATGTTCTTCGAGTGGCTCAAGCGCCGCCGCGCCGCCAAGAAGGCCGCCGCCCCACAGGCCTAGTCAACTGCCCCGCGCAGCGCACCTCGACAGCGCGTCAACCTCCGGTCAAGCGATTACTTAACTGGCCGGCAGCGACGCGTGTTTGCCCTGCTCATGGTGGATACGGCCAACCGTCTGGGCCAGCGGTCGCCCACCGCCGCCCCAGCGCTGGGCGATGATCTCGGCCGCGATGGACACCGCGGTCTCCTCCGGGGTCCGCCCGCCGAGGTCCAGCCCGATCGGGCTGGACAACCTGGCCAGTTCGGCCTCGGTCAACCCCGCCTCCCGCAGCCGGGCCAGCCGGTCCTCGTGCGTGCGCCGCGACCCCATCGCACCGATGTAGGCCGCCTCCGGCAGCCGCAACGCCACCTCGAGCAGCGGCACGTCGAACTTGGGGTCGTGCGTCAGCACGCAGATCACCGTGCGGGCATCGATCGCTCCCGCCTGCGCCTCGGCCGCCAGGTAGCGGTGCGGCCAGTCCACCACCACCTCGTCGGCGGTCGGAAACCGTGCCGACGTGGCGAACACCGGGCGGGCATCGCACACCGTGACCCGGTAACCCAGGAAGGCACCCTGCTGGGCGACGGCCGCCGCGAAGTCGATCGCTCCGAACACCAGCATGCGGGGCCTCGGTGCGTAGCCGGCGACGAAGACCTCCATGCCTTCACCGCGACGCTGGCCGTCCGGACCGTAGGTCAGCACCTCGCTGCGGCCGGCGGCCAGCAGCCCGCGCGCGTCGTCGGTGACGGCAGCGTCGGCCCGCGGCGACCCCAGCGAGCCGTCGGAATCGTCGCGGTGCACCACCAGCCGCCTGCCGATCCACGACGCGTCGGGATGGGCGATGACGGTGGCCACCGCTACCGGGCGGTGGGCCTCGATATCCTCGGCGATCGCACTCAGCTGATGAAATGTCTTCTGGGACACCGGCTCCACGAACACATCGAGAATGCCGCCGCACGTCAGGCCGACTTCGAACGCGGCGTCGTCGCTGACGCCGTAGCGCTGCAGTACCGGGGTACCACTGGTCATCACGTCCGTCGCCAGTTCGTACACCGCACCCTCGACGCAGCCACCCGAAACCGACCCGGCGACGGTGCCGTCTGGGGCGACCACCATCGACGCGCCTGCCGGGCGCGGGGCGGACCGGAATGTGCGCACCACGGTGCCGACCCCTGCGGTGGCACCCGCACGCCAGACCGCTAACAGAGTGCTCAGCACATCCCTCACGGTTTCAATTTAGACCGCCCCGGCCGAGGGCCACCGCCAATGCCTGAGTATCGGGGAGAATCCGCTCCTCAACGATCTTGCCCCAGACGACGCGGCCGATGTTGACGCCCCGATAGACGATTTGGCCCTGACGGGTCGCGGCGTAACTGGTGGCGATCCGAGTCGACCAGGGGCCACCTTCGATCACCATCGCCTCCACTTCGAACCGCAGATCGGGAAACTGCCGAAACAACCTGTCGCGCAACCATTCGCGTTCCGCATCAGCACCACGAAGGTCCACCGCCAGTGCGTGGTCCCCCAGGTACTGGAAGTGCACGTCATCGGCGAGCGGTATCTCATCGATGCGCTGATCGGAGAGCTTCGCCCAGAGGGCGATCGCTTTCTTTCGCGCCAACCACCGATAGATCATTGTCCGAGCGTAGAACTCACTAAGCGTTCTAGGCTTCAATCGTGACACCCGCGCAATTGCGTGCGTTTTCGGCGGTCGTGCGGCTGGGCTCGGTGCGGGCCGCAGCCGAGGAACTGGGTATGTCCGACGCCGGGATCTCGATGCACGTGGCCCAGCTGCGAAAGGAACTCGACGACGCGCTGTTCACCCGGACCGCGGCCGGCCTGGCCTTCACTCCGGGTGGTCTGCGTCTGGCCAGCCGTGCCGTCGAGATCCTCGGCCTGCAGCAGCAGACCGCGATCGAGGTGACCGAGGCCGCGCACGGCCGGCGTCTGCTACGCATCGCCGCCTCAAGCGCATTTGCCGAACATGCAGCGCCCGGACTCATCGAGCTGTTCTCCTCACGCGCCGACGACCTTTCGGTCGAGCTCAGCGTCCAGCCGGCCAGTCGCTTCGCCGACCTGATCGCCACCCGTGCGATCGACATCGCACTGGGCCCGCCGCCGGACAGCGATCATGCGGCGCTCGCGGTGCGCGCGTTCCTGAAGTACCAGGTCATCACGGTGACCACCCCGGACAGCCCGTTGACCGGACGCCCACCCAGCCCAAACCTGTTGCGCGAGCAGCAATGGTTGCTCGGTCCGTCCGGCGGCAGCGTCGACGGGGAAATCGCGACGATGCTGCGGAACCTGTCGATCCCCGAGGCCCGGCAGCGGATCTTCCAGAGTGACGCCGCCGCCCTGGAAGAGGTGCTCCGCGTCGGGGGCGTGATGCCGACGATCGGGTTCGCGGTGGCCGCCGATCTGACCGTCGGCCGGCTCGCGCAGGTCAAAGGCACCGGCCTGCAGTTCGCCGGGGAGTGGTTCGCGTCGACGCTGCCCGCGGCAGCCCGTCAGCCTGCGGTGTCCGAGTTGGTCCGGTTCATCACCACGCCGCGCTGTACCCAGGCCATGATTCGCGGAACCGGGGTGGGCGTCACCAGATTCCGGCCCAAGGTCCACGTGACCCTGTGGAGTTGACCCGCCATCACGCCGAGTGGCCAGTTATCACACGGCTTTTCGTCGAGAACGTGCAACAACTGGCCATTCGCGCCGGTTGACTAGCTCAGGCCCAACACACCGGCCAGTTCGCGCAACGCCGGACGCGGGTCCGCCGTCGGGCTGTCACCGAGCACCTGCAGCACCACGTGGTCGGCGCCGGCGTCGAGGTGGGCCGTCACCGCTTTGGCGGCACTGTCGACCGATCCCATCCCCACCACTGCGCGAGCCAACCGGTCGGACCCGCCGCGCACCAGGTCGGACTCGTCAAACCCCTGACGCAGCCACGAGTTCCGGTAGTTCGGCAGACCGCTGTACACGTCCAGGTGCGCGTGGGCGCGGCGAAGTTGATCGGCATCGTCGCCACCAATCGCCACCGCCTGCTCGGAAACGATCCACTTGTCCGGGCCGAGGATCTCGCGGGTGACGCGGGTCTGTTCGGGGGTCACCAGGTAGGGGTGAGCACCGTCGGCGTGCGTGCCCGACAACTCGATCATCTTGGGGCCCAACGCCGCCAGGAGCCGGGGCGGCCGGCCGACGCCGGGCTCGATCTGCTCCGGCACCGCGGCCATCCGGTCCAGATAATCGCGCATGGTGGCCAGTGGCTTCTGGTAGACGCCGCCGAGACCGTGTTCGACCAACGGCCCGTGGCTGACCCCGAGACCGAGCACGAACCGGCCCGGATAGAGCGCGGTGAGAGTGCGGGCGCCGGTCTCGGCGGCGCTCGGCACCCGGACATGGATGTTGGCGATGCCGGTGCCCACCACGAGACGCTGCGTGGCAGCCAGGAAGGCGGCCGACTGTGTCAGGCACTCCTTGCCGGTCACCTCGGGTAGGAACAACGAGCCGAAGCCGAGCGCCTCGATCTCGCGGGCGACCTCCTGCGCGTCCGGCATCGACCAGGTCTCGCTGGCCCACCACACTCCGATCCGGCTGGGAAAATCGATGTTGGCTCGAGTCACTCCACCAACGTAGCCCGCTGCCCCGGTCAGCTGCCTACCGCATTCAGGTGGCGTTCGCGGACATCGAGCCCATGGACCGCGGCGCGGGTGGCGGCCTCCTGGTCGCCACGTTGAATCGCCTCGTACAGATCGTGGTGAAACTCCCGGTGCGGATGATCGGGAACCCGCATGCAGCGCGCGGCGTGCTCAGCATCGCGCATCACAGCCTCGAAGGATGCGATGAACTCGCACAGCAACGCGTTGTGTGACGCACGGGCCACCGTGACGTGGAAGGCGACATCATGCTCGATGAAAGCCTTGAGGTCGGCTTTGACCTTGGCGTCTCGGCGCCCGGCGACTGCGACGCGCAACGCCTCGATGTCCGCGGCCGAGCGGTGAACTGCGGCCTCGCGTGCGGCCAGCACCTCGAGCGAATGGCGTACCAGCTGCGCCTCGATTTGATCCGCGGCACCGATAACCCGCAGCAGGGCGACGGTCGTCTCGTCGTCGGCGACCACGTATGTCCCGTCTCCCTGCCGACTTTCCAGCAGGCCCGCCTGGACGAGTGAGCGCACCGCCGCACGGACCGAAGGACGGCTCACCCCAAGTGCCTCAACGAGTTTCGCCTCGGCACACTCGTCGGACAGCGACGCACCCATTATGGTCCGACCACTTTTCTATTTGGTGTGGAGGGTCACTCGGCCAGGGTATGCGCGGCCTCCATGAGCATCCATCCCGACACCTGCACCGATAGGTCACGTTCGGCGATCGCCGAGGCAGTGACCGCGCCGTCGACGAACTGCGCCTGCTGGCCTTCGGCCCCGGGCACCTCGGCGGTCTGGTCCCAGAACGCCCCGAACAGCGGTAGCCCCTCGACGGTCTGGCGGTTGTCCCAGGCTGCTTGCGCGGACTTGAGCACCAGGGATCGAGCTGTGTCACGCGCGGCCTGGTCGTCGGCCGTATCGCCCGGCGACGTATTCGCGACCAGGGCCAGGTACCGCGCCGTGACCCCGTTGAACAGCCCGCCGTCACCGCCGCCGGCACCCTTGATGACGCCGTCGGTGGCCATCTCCTTGTCCACCGCGGCGACCAGGCGCCGCACCCGTTCGGCGTGCCGGGTGTCGTTGGTACGCACTGCGAGTTCGACCTCCAGGCCGAGTACCACGCCCTGGCAGTAGGTGTACTGCGCCCGCACCATCGAGCCCGCCTTGATGCCGTCGAACACCAGGTGCGTTTCGGGGTCGATCAGGGTCTCGTCGATCCAGTCGGCCATCTGTTGGGCCCGGCGCAGCCGGTCGTCGTACCGGGCCAGGAAGATCCCCGCCGGACCGTTGGCCGGGGCGTTGAAGAACTGGTCCTGTTTGCGCCACGGGATGCCGCCGCCGTCCTCGGGCACCCAGGCGTCGACGAACTGTGCGCACAACTTCTTGAGTGCGTGGGATTTCTCGACTCCGACCAGCCGGCCGGCGCGCTCAAGCGCCAATGCCAGCCAGGCCATGTCGTCGTAGTAGTTGTTGGTCCAGGACAGGTTGTTGCGTATCCAGTGCCCACGGATCTGCCGCTCGATACGCGTCTTGCGCTCGGGCTGGGGGTCACGCACCTGTGCGTCGACCAGGGTGTCCAGAAGATGCGCCTGCCACCAGTAATGCCAGGTCCCGAACTGGCGGTACTTCTTGGTCGCCGGCCAGGCCACCACGCCGAGTTGGGTGCCCGGCAGACCCCAGAGCTTCTTCAGGTGTCGTTGGGTGATCGCAGCTTCGGCGCTGGCCGCACGGTTGGCCCATAGCTGATCCATGCACACGATCCTGCCTTAACAGCGCTTCGAATTGTCGGCATGTCGACCAGTTTCCGTGTCGGACCCGCGTGAGCGGGCGAAACGCACTCGATCACCAGGCCCGGGAGAAATCCGCGTGGCGAGTGATCCACGCGTGCATGACGATGCCTGCGGCGACACCGGCATTGATGCTGCGGGTCGAGCCGAACTGAGCGATGGATACCGTGACGGCCGCCCCGGCCTGCGCCTCCGGGGTGATGCCCGGGCCTTCCTGTCCGAAGATCAGCAGACAATTTCGGGGTAGTTCGGTCTCTTCCAGCCGGACGGCACCGGGCACGTTGTCGACCGCGACGACGGTCAGCCCGGCGTCGGCCGCGAACGTCAGCAGTTCGGCAGTGGTGTCGTGGTGGCACAGCCGCTGATAGCGGTCGGTGACCATGGCGCCCCGCCGGTTCCACCGGCGCTTCCCCACGATGTGCACGGTGTCGACGGCGAAGGCGTTGGCAGTGCGCACCACCGCGCCGATGTTGGCATCGTTGCCGAAGTTCTCGATCGCGATGTGGAGCCGGTGCCGCCGCCGGTCGATGTCGGCGATGATTGCCTCCCGGGTCCAATACCGGTAGGCGTCAACGACATTGCGGGTGTCTCCGGCGCTCAAGAGCTCGGGGTCATACCGCGCGGCGTCGTCGCCGGAGGGTAACGGCCCCTCCCACGGTCCCACTCCCGGGGACTCTCCCCACTCAGTAGGGCCGACGGCCTCAACCACGGGTGGTCCACAGGGCAGCGTGGGTTCCGATCACCGAAACCGAGGCATACAGCAAGGCCGCGGTCATCTCCCCCTGCGTACACAGCGAGGCCCGTACGTTGACGGCCTCACGCGAGGCCTCCGGCAGGATCAGCACCGACGATCCGTACGCCGAGCAGGCGCGGCTGAGCCCCGGCGGCGGCAGTGATGGGCCGGCGACCACCATCAGCGGACCGCCGCGCGCTGCCGCGTCGTCCGCGTAACGGCTGGCCGCACCGGCGATTTCGAGGCCCATCAGCATGTAGCCCTTGCCGTTGAAGGCACCGGGGTCGCCCATTGCAGTCGGCGCCAGTTGTCCGCCGTCGGCGCTGAACGCATCCACGCTGGTGGACTTGAGGGTGACCCCGGCATCGTCGACGCTGGTGGGCAGCACCCCGACCGGGAAGGCCGCGGGGTAGGCGATGGTGGTGCCGGCGATGCGCTCACGCGGCGAGTACACGTACACACCGCGTACCTGGCTCTGGTCCCGCTGCGGCCCCAAGCAGACTGTGCCACTGAGCTTGTCGGGCGCCGACGCGGACAGCGGTCGCAGGCCGAGGTTGGTGATGCCGTCGCAGCCGTGCAGCGCGTCAGCCTCGATCGGATGTGCCAGGGCGCCGTACAGCCCGAACCGGATGTCCTCGGGTTTGGCGTGCGTATCGCCCGATGCGGAGCCCGCGACGTCGACGAGGACGTGTTCGGAGTCGAACCGCAGATCCGACACCTTCAGCTTCCAGCCGAGGATGTCCAGCGATTCGCCGAGCTCGGCGGTCGATGCTTCGTACGTGCGCTCCGGTTGATCGGATGAGCATCCCGCGGTGACGACGAGAAGTACCGCCATCACCGCCGCGATCAGCGCCCGCACTGCCACGTCAGTTCTGTCCTAAGTTCTCCCACGACCTTTTCCCACTGCTTTTGTCATGGCGCGCAGGCATGCCGACAGGTTACTGAACTGTTCTGGGTGCGTCGGCTAGCGCTGGTAGTGCGGTGCGTGACGTCCGTTGCGGGCCGGCGGCGGGGTCCGACGAACCACATCCGGACGGCCCGGCTCCTGGCGCGGCTGCGTGTAGCGGCTGATGTCACCACGTCCGGGTGCCGAATCGGCCCGGCCCGGCGGCAGCTCCCGACGCCCGGCGGGGGTCGGCGCCAACGGACGGCTGGGCGAGCCCGCGCGACGTGCCAGCGCCGCTTGACTGCCCTGACCCGACTGCGGTGCCACACCGTTCTGCGGAACCGGTGGCAGTACCCGCAACAGGTCGTTGAACTGACGCACCGTGCGCAGGCCCTCGTCCCACTGGGCGCGAGTGCTCGTGACCGGCAGGCTGACGAGCGTCCAGTTCTGCTCGTTCCACATGATCTCGGCACAATCGGGCGCGGTGTGGGCGAACGTGACCATCCGGCGGTCGCAGGCACGGCGAGCGGCGTCGAGGTTGGTGGAGTACACCATCCTCGGCCCGATCGCGCCGAGGAGCCAGATATCGCTCTCCCGGGGTTCCTTGATGCCCTTGAGCCGCAGATCGACGACGACGTTCGTGCCGACCTTGCGGTGAAGTGCGATCACCGTCGCCACTTCTTCGATGTCAAAGATGAACACCGCCTCGCCACGAATCTGGCCGAGTACGACGTTCTTGGCCGTGACGTCACCGACGGTCGACATCACCCCGCGCTTCCAGCGCTTGAGGATCTCGTGCGACTCGTGCTCGTAATCGAAGCCATGCGACTTCGCCCACGACTTACGGCGCCGTCCCAACCCACGTCGACGGTCGATGTCGACGTACAGCAGCACCGCCGCACCCACGAAACAGAGTGCGGACAGCGTGAACCAGAGCGGGACCATCGGGCATAGCCTACTTGTTGACCGCGGGAAAGCCCCAGCCTTGTGAGGTCACAACCCGATTACTGGTGATCAGAGCGCCGTAACCGAGACTCTTCGAGGTACGTGACGATCGCATTCGTCAGGCCGCGCCGGGCCACGTCGAGGTCGATGAAGCTGCCGAGTTGACGCTCGGAGGTGATGCCACGCATCGCCCCGGGGATGAACGCGGCAACCTCACGCACCCGTTCGGGGTCGACGCCTAGGTCGGCGAAGGCCTGCTGGCAGGTTTGCAGCCAGCCCTGCCCCCAGGACGACAGCTCAGCGGCAGTCTTCGGGAAGAGCCGTTCGAGTTCGGCGGGATCCCGCGGCAGTGACGCGCGCAGATTCTCGATCGCCCGCGAATCGCCCGCGGTCAACCCGTCATAGAGCAGGTCGATGATGGCGGCGACGCGTTGGCGCAGCGAAGCGGAGCTGTCGTGGTGGCTGAACATTCCCGCACGGCGCTCGGCGGTGCGCTGCAGCACGGCGGCCCAGAACCCGTCGATGTCGCCGAACTGGTATTTCACCGCGCCCCAGGTGGCGCCGATGTCCTTGGCTATCCGGTTGGCCGAGACCGCGCCCGGGTCGCCGGTGGCCAGGACCTTGCGGGCGGCTTCCAGCATGCTCTCCCGGGTGGCTTCACCGCGCCGGTTGGTGCGGCGCCCGCTCACCTCGGTCATCTTCGAGAGGCTACTCCGTTTTCACAGAACCCTCTTCCAAACTTTCACAGAACCTCCTACGATTCGTGTCATGGCCAAGCCACCGTTGTCGATGAAACCGACGGGATGGTTCCAAGTCGCCTGGTCAGACCAGGTCGACATCGGGGCTGTACACGCCATGAAGTACTTCGGCGAGGAGATGGTCGCCTGGCGATCGGAATCCGGTCAGGTGACCGTGATGAACGCCTTCTGCGAGCACCTGGGCGCCCACCTGGGATTCGGCGGCCAGGTCGTCGGCGAGGTCATCCAGTGCCCGTTCCATGGCTGGCAGTGGAACGCCGATGGCCGCAATGTCTGCATCCCGTACCAGGACCGACCCAACCGCGGCCGCCGCATGCGCACCTATCCCGTCGCGGAGCTCAACGAGGCGATCTACATCTGGCACGACATCGAAGGGCGCGAGCCGTTCTTCGACGCGCCGGACGTGTTCGCGTCGTTCAACGACGGCAGTAGCCCCGCCGACTACTACCCCCAGCAGCGACTGTTCCGCGAAGCACTCGAATTGCATCCGCAGTACGTGCTGGAGAACGGCGTCGACTTCGCGCACTTCAAGTTCGTGCACCAGACGCCGATCGTGCCGGTGTTCACCCGTCACGACTTCGCCGCACCGATCTCCTATGTCGACTTCACCATCACGTTCGAGGGCGACGATCAACAATCGATCGACGATGTGCGCAGTGGCGTCGAGGCGATCAACGGCGGCCTGGGCATCGCGGTGACCAAGAGCTGGGGAATGATCGACAACCGCACCATCTCCGCGGTCACCCCGGTCGACGAATCCACCTCGGACGTCCGGTTCATGGTCTACATCGGCCGCACCCCCGGCAAGGACAGTCCCCGAGCTGCCCAGCGGGCCACCGAATTCGGCGACGAGGTGATCCGCCAGTTCACCCAGGACATCCACATCTGGTCGCACCAGCGCTATTCCGATCCCCCGGCGCTGGCCACCGCCGAGTACGAGGGCTTCACCGCAATTCGCAAGTGGGCCATGCAGTTCTATCCAGATGGTCGCGGCGGTAGTGCCGCAGACCTGGCTTCCGGCGGCGGAGCCGCCAATCCAACTTCAGGACGAAAGGCCGATTTCATATGACCGAGAAGATCCGCGTTTTCCAGGTGGCGACCGGCAACGTCGGTACCGAGATGATCAAGCGCATCGGCAAGCGGCCCGATCTCGAGCTCATCGGATTGCATTGCTACACACCGGAAAAGGTCGGACGCGACGCCGGTGAGATCGCCGGCATCGATCCGATCGGGGTCACGGCCACCGGATCGGTCGATGAGATCATCGCGGCGCATCCGGACGTGTTGACCTTCCACGGCGTGTTCCCCGATGAGGACCTCTACGTGAAAGTCCTTGAGGCCGGGATCAACATCGTCACGACCGCCGACTGGATCACCGGCTGGCACCGCGACACCAACCATCCGCATCCCTCCGGCAAGCCGGTGTCACAGCTGCTGGCCGAGGCGTGCGAAAAGGGTGGGTCGACCTTCTACGGCACCGGCATGAATCCCGGTGTCAATCAGATCCTGGGCGTGGTCTGTTCGGCCGATGTGGCCGAGATCGAGAACGTCACCACCATCGAATCCGTCGATGTCTCATGCCATCACAGCAAGGACACCTGGATCGAGGTCGGCTACGGCCTGCCCGTCGACGATCCGTCGATCCCGGGCAAGCTGCGCAAGTACACCGAGGTCTTCGCCGACAGCGTGCTGATGATGGCCGACTGCTTCGGGTTGGAACTCGACGAGGTCAAGTTCAGCTACGAGCTCGGCGCCTGCACCAAGGATGTCGACCTGGGCTGGTACACGTTGCCCAAGGGATCACTCGGCGGCAACTACATCAAGTACCAGGGCGTGGTCGACGGTGTGCCGCGCGTCGAAACCCATCTGGAATGGCAGATGACCCCGCACACCGATCCGAGCTGGGATATCAAGGGCTGCTACATCACTCAGATCAAGGGCGATCCGTGCGTCTACAACAAGCACATGATCTTCCCCAAACCAGGTGTGGACCTGTCCGATCCGGACTCGTTCGCCTCGATCGGCATGACCGTGACCGGGTTGCCCGCGCTCAACGCGATCGCGTCCGTGGTCAAGGCCGCGCCCGGGTTGCTGACGAGCGCCGACGTGCCGCTGCGCGGATTCGCCGGCCGGTTCAACATCTGACGCCTGGGAACATCGTGGCCGCGAGGTTCAGAATCTCGGCCCGGTCGGCGCGCACGATGACGCCGGCCTCGACAGCTCGATCGAGGGCCGCGGTGAACCGGTGCAGATACTCGGCGCCGCCGCCCGGGTAGAGCTCACGCAGCCTCCCGACGTCGAACAGCTCTCCCGACCCGAACAGAAACGACATGGGGCTCTCGTCGGGGGCAAGACCGGACGTCCGCGCGATCGGCACATCGACCCACGGCGTGCGGACGCCGCCCGCGGCAATGCCGTTGGCATCCAGTGCAAACCGGACCGGTTCGTCGTCGGTCAACTCCAGCGGCGGTACCGACACCGGGGCCTTGCCCTCACGGATCCAGCGGGTCAGGCTCGCGATCGCGGCCTGCAGGACGTAATGGTGTTGCGGGGCGAAATTGATGAAGTACGACAGCTCGACCCCCATCAACCGATCGGTGGGCGCGTACGCCGCGACGATGTCCGGCAACGGTGCCGACCCGGTGTCGATGAATCCCACGCGAATCGTGTAGTTGTCGGCGTGCGATGTTCCGGCAATCTCCCACGCCCGGAACATGGCGGAGTCCGGTCTTCTCGCCCGGTGGTAGCCCGGCAGGTGGCCGTCCACCACGTCGGTTTCGGTGAGCACCGTGAGGACCGGGACCCGCAGGTCGTCCCGGAACGGCACCGGACGCGACGCGTTGAGCGCGCTGGTTCCGTCGGGCGAGGCGGCGGTGCCGAACCTCGAGTGGACCAGGAAGCCATCGAAGACCGCGGCGTCGGGGTCAACGTCGTTCACATAGGTGGTCAGGAACATCGCCGATTGTGACTCCCCCACAGCCAGAATGGTTTCCGGACCGAGACCGTCGATCGCGCCGTCGCGCACCAAACGGCCGACCTGGGTGAAGATGTCATAGGCGAATGCGTCGCCCGGATGATGCAGTGCCGAATAGCGTTCGGGATCCTGCGCTTTCAGCGACATGTTGGCACCGACGAGACTGTCTCCACCTTCCACGCCCACGCGTTGGGCCGAGACCGCCACGTACGCGTAGCCCTCCCGTGCAATTTCGCGGTGAGCCATCAACCACACGGCAGGAGCGTCGATCCCGCCGCTGACATTGAGCCACTCGATGATGACGGTGCCGTTCGACTTCGTCGGATCATTCGGCGAGATAACGACAATGCGGGTGGTGTAGTCCGCCTCGGAAGCGACAACGTCTGAAAATGACCCGGCCGTCCCCGAGACGAAGAACTCCTCGGCGCCATAGCCCAGGGTGGCGAGGTCATAGGCGCCGATGAGCAGATTGGCCTTACCGGGTACCGCGGTGATGGAGGGGATCACCCGTCCATCTTTACGCTTACAGGTACGAAACTGGCCATGCTCCGTGGAGCATGGCCAGTTTCAATACCTTTCGGCAGGCTAGGTCAGCCCAGCACGAGGCTTTCGCCGTCCGCGCTGACATTGACCGGCACCACGTCGCCGTCGTGCACTTCACCGGCCAGCAGCTTCTTCGCGAGCTGGTCGCCGATGGACTGCTGCACCAGGCGGCGCAGCGGGCGGGCACCGTAGAGCGGGTCGAACCCACGGTCTCCCAGCCACTTCTTGGCCTCCAGCGACACGTCGAGCGATAGCCTTCGCTGCGCCAGCCGCTTGTCGAGCTGCTGGAGTTGGATGTCGACGATCGACACCAGTTCATCCGGCTTGAGCGCCTCGAAGATCAGCACATCGTCGAGCCGGTTGATGAACTCCGGCTTGAACGCAGCCCGCACCGCCGCCATCACCTGTTCCGGAGTGCCGCCGGCACCCAGGTTGGAGGTCAGGATCAGGATTGTGTTGCGGAAGTCGACCGTGCGGCCCTGGCCGTCGGTCAACCGGCCCTCGTCGAGCACCTGCAGCAGCACGTCGAACACGTCCGGGTGGGCCTTCTCGATCTCGTCGAACAGCACCACCGTGTACGGCCGCCGACGCACGGCCTCGGTCAGCTGACCGCCCTGGTCGTAACCGATGTATCCCGGAGGCGCACCGACCAGGCGGGCCACCGAGTGCTTCTCGCCGTACTCGCTCATGTCGATGCGGACCATGGCACGCTCGTCGTCGAACAGGAACTCCGCCAACGCTTTTGCGAGCTCGGTCTTACCGACGCCGGTCGGGCCCAGGAACATGAACGAACCCGTCGGTCGGTTGGGGTCGGCAACACCGGCGCGCGACCGGCGCACCGCGTCGGAAACCGCGACCACTGCCTCGGACTGGCCGATGACGCGCTTGCCCAGCTCCTGCTCCATGCGCAGCAGCTTGGCCGTCTCGCCTTCGAGCATGCGCCCGGCGGGGATGCCGGTCCACGCCTCGACCACATCGGCGATGTCGTCGGGGCCGACCTCTTCCTTCAGCATCACGTTCTCGCGAGCCTCGGCGACCGGAAGTGCGGCGTCGAGCTTCTTCTCGACCTCGGGGATGCGTCCGTAGCGCAGCTCGGCGGCCTTGGCCAGGTCGCCGTCGCGTTCGGCCCGGTCGGCCTCACCGCGCAGCGTGTCCAGTTGCTCCTTGAACTCGCGGACGACGTCGATGGCGCCTTTCTCGTTCTGCCAACGGGTGGTCAGCTCGGCCAGTTTCTCCTTGTAATCAGCCAGCTCACCGCGCAGCTTCTCCAACCGCTCCTTCGACGCGTCGTCCTCTTCCTTGGACAGCGCCATCTCCTCGATCTCGAGGCGACGGACCAGCCGCTCCACCTCGTCGATCTCGACAGGCCGCGAGTCGATCTCCATCCGCAGCCGGGACGCGGCCTCGTCGACCAGGTCGATGGCCTTGTCCGGCAGGAACCGGCTGGTGATGTAGCGGTCACTCAGCGTGGCCGCCGCAACCAGCGCGGAGTCCGTGATCCGCACACCGTGGTGCACCTCGTAGCGGTCCTTGAGGCCGCGCAGGATGCCGACGGTGTCCTCGACCGAGGGCTCACCGACCAGCACCTGCTGGAAGCGACGCTCCAGGGCGGCATCCTTCTCGATGTACTTGCGGTACTCCTCGAGGGTGGTCGCGCCGACCAGTCGCAGTTCACCGCGGGCCAGCATGGGCTTGATCATGTTGCCCGCGTCCATCGCGGACTCACCGGTGGCGCCGGCGCCGACGATGGTGTGCAACTCGTCGATGAACGTGATGACCTGGCCGGCCGAGTTCTTGATGTCATCGAGGACGGCCTTGAGCCGTTCCTCGAATTCACCGCGGTACTTGGCGCCGGCCACCATGGACCCGAGGTCCAGGCTGATGACGGTCTTGTCCCGCAGGCTTTCCGGCACATCGCCTTCGACGATGCGCTGGGCCAGGCCCTCGACGATCGCCGTCTTGCCGACGCCGGGTTCGCCGATGAGCACCGGGTTGTTCTTGGTGCGGCGGCTCAATACCTGTACGACGCGACGAATCTCGGTGTCGCGACCGATTACCGGGTCGAGCTTGCCTTCCCGGGCGCGGGCGGTCAGGTCGGTGGAGTACTTCTCCAGCGCCTGATAGCTGCCCTCGGGGTCCGGGCTGGTGACCCGGGCGCTGCCACGCACCTTGACGAATGCCTCACGCAACGCCTGCGGAGAGGCGCCGTGATTGGTCAGCAGCTTGGCGACGTCGGAGCTTCCGGTGGCCAGGCCGACCATCAGGTGCTCGGTGGAGACGTACTCGTCGTCCATCTCGGTCGCGAGGTGCTGCGCAGTGGTGATCGCAGTGATCGATTCCGGCGACAGCTGCGGCTGCGAACTGGAGCCACTCGCGCTCGGCAGGCGACCGATGAGGCGCTCTGCCTCCGCGCGGATGGTTGCGGGCTCGACTCCGACCGCCTCCAGCAGTGGTGCGGCGATGCCGTCGTTCTGCGTCAGCAACGCCATCAACAAATGGGCGGGGGTGATCTGTGGATTGCCTGCGGCGGTAGCCGCCTGCAACGCCGAGGTCAGCGCCGCCTGGGTCTTCGTGGTCGGGTTGAACGAGTCCACGACACCTCCCCTTCTGTGTCTATCCACGGCCTTTTCGACTACGTGGAAAATGCTTGTCGCGATGTACAACGTAGTCAAGGTTGAGTCTGTTCCGCTCAACTTTAAAAATTTTTCACGGGCAGGCTCGACCACGTGCACATCGCCGTCGTCGCAGCCTCCGCCCACAGCCACATGTGCCCGCATCTGGCGGTGAGTTGCCTGGTCGGAGGTGATTCGAGGTTGCTAGGTTTTTGCTCATGACGGAGAACTGGGGTTCGGTTTTTACCGAACTCATCCCGCTGGCCATGGTGGTGGCGCTGTCCCCGCTGTCGATCATTCCGGCGGTCCTCGTGCTTCACACTCCCCGGCCCCGGCCGACAGGCCTGTCCTTTCTGGCCGGATGGTTTCTCGGCCTGATCGCACTGACCGCCATCTTCGTCGGCGTCTCCGGCCTGTTCGGCCGGTTCGACGAGCCTCCGACGTGGGCGTCGTGGCTACGCATCGTGGTCGGCACCGCCTTGATCGTCTTCGGCGCGTACCGCTTCCTGACCCGGGCCCAGTCCGAGCACAGCCCGAAGTGGATGGCCGGCCTGAGTAAGCTCACGCCGGCCCGGGCAGGTGCCGCGGGCCTCGCACTCACCGTGGTGAACCCCAAAGTGCTGTTCATCTGCGTGGCAGCAGGTTTGGCGATCGGTAGCGCCGGTCTCGGCCAACCCGGAGTGTGGGCGGCGGGGCTGTATTTCGTGGCGGCCGCCGGATCGACCGTGGCCCTGCCGATCCTCGCGTATGCGGTGTCCGGTGAGCGTCTGGACCCGGCGCTGGCCCGGCTCAAGGAATGGATGGAACGCAACCACGCGGTCTTGGTTGCGGCGATTCTCGTGGTGATCGGCCTCCTCGTGCTCTACAAGGGAATTCACGCGCTATAGGCGACGCATTCGGCGCAGATCGGGCTACGGTGTGCGCATGTCCGAATCCGGTTTCGGTGATTTCGAATTCGAGCGGAAGTTTTTTGTCCGCGAATTGCCCGCAGCGGCAGCGTCGGATCCCATGCCTGCCCTGATCGTGCAGGCATATCTGTTCGCATCCGACGGATATGCCGTGCGCGTGCGGGTACAGGGACCAGCACCCGCGGAATTGAATGCCACTCCCGCCCAGCTCGTCGCTGGATTGGGCGAGGAATCGCTCGGGACCATGACCGCCAAAGGTCCTGCCGTCGGCGGCACCCGATATGAGGCCGAACGCGAACTCGATCCAGTGATCGCCGCGCAGATCGTCGGCCGAGCCGATCATGTGATCGCCAAGGTCCGCTATTCGATGTGGCTCGGCGAGGACGGCTGGATCATCGACCAGTTCCTCGGTAGAAACGCACCGCTACTGCTCGCCGAAGTCGAGCGCGGCGGCCCGGTGGTCGATCTCGCCATTCCCTCTTTCTGCGTTTCCGAGGTGTCCGAGGACGACCGCTTCCGCAATGAGCATCTGGCCCATCACCCATTCAGCACCTGGGCCGACCAATACCGGGGCGAACTCGAACGCCGTGGCCCCAGCTTCGTAGATACCTTGGGACAGAATCAATTCGAAGGCAGCTGAGCGCTCAACGACATCGCCTCGGCTCCCCGTGTTGCTGTTCCCGACCGAAATTGGTGCACAGGTGAGTCTCAGTCGCCGGTTAGGCTCGCCCACAGACAGGACGGCCGCTAGGTACACGAGGAGATCCACATGTCCGGCGAACTGCGCGTGATTACCTCACACGTGCTCGAACTTGCGGAGCTGCAGAACACCGCCGCACAACAAATTCTCGCGGCTGCCTCCGCATCTCACGGTGTCAGCACGTCAATGATGGTCAATCACGGCGTCGTCTGCTCGGCGGCCAACGCGGCCGTCGCAGCGGCAGAAGCGGCACGCGCTGCTGCCTGCGACGGTTTGAATTCCGTTTCGACCAGCCTGTCGAGCCGCCTGGGCCTGGCAGCGTCACGTTACGACCAGTCCGACACGCAAGAGGCGGGCAAACTCAGCAAAGAGATGCACCCACGCTGAGACCACTACCAGCCGGCAATTTCGTCACCGGTAACGTACGAATCAAAGCCATTTGTCTCGGCTCGCGCCGGCCATCGATCAGAATCGGGACTTCAGATACGTGACCACGCACGATCCGGACGATGAGTTCTTCCACTCCGACGACACGGGTTTGGACGCGCTCGACTTCGACACACCACACCAACCCGACGATGACGCGTCGGGACTCGACGCCCTGCCGGACTACTCTGCCGGTGAAATCGACCACGGAACCAGCTTCGACAGTGTCGACGACTTCACCAACGCCGAAGTCGAAGACGATGAGGACGACGGTTTCGGCGCGGTCGACGCCGACGTGGCTACCGCGGACGAGGAACAAGTCCCCGTAGTACAGGCGATCAACCCGCCGGGCACTGTCTCGGTGACGGCGTACCTCGGCGGGTCGGTCGCACAGGTCGATCTGGATCCAAAGGTAACCACCTTGACCGAATCCCAACTTGCCGAAGAGATCCGGTTCGTGGCAGGCGTGGCGGCCAAGAAAGCTACGGCGGTCGTCCACGTCGGCGTGGTGAACATGCTCGTCGAGCAGGGCATGGATCTGCGCGATGCGCGGGATTTCGTGGGGACCAACATGCCGTTCGCCACCCCGGAACAGGCCCACGAGGCCGACCTCGCGCTCATCGCACGGCACGCCGAGCGCGAAGACTGACCGAGGGGCGACCATCAACGAAAGCGTGCCACCACCGCCGCAGGCGGGATGGTTTACCGACCCGTGGAACATTCAGCAGATCCGGTACTTCGACGGCCGACAGTGGACACCCCACGTGGCAGCTGGTTCGCCGACGCAGGCACAGACCGCGGCGCAGGCGCCTGCCCCACCGCTGACTTCGGGTGGGTACCCATTCGGGGAGCCCACCCTGTTCCTCCAACCAATCCGCGGTGGATCGGGCTCCGATATCCGTTGCTCGATTACGAACCCGCGTGGGCAACTACTGGCGTTGATCCAACCACTGAAAGCACCCCCCCTGGGGGCTGAGGCAATCAGCGAACTCGTATTCGAGGTCGTTCGGCCCGATGGAACCCAACTGCTGCAGTTCATCCGATCCGTTGGATTCGTGGGTCGTGGCAAACATCGTCTGCACGTTCACGACCCCGACGGCCGTGAACTCGGTTGCCTTCGGCAGACCAGCTCGTATTGGCAGTACTTCCGAACCCCCAAAATTTCGTTCGAGCTCGAATATCAGGACCAATCGCTAGGCGCCACCAAAATACGTTCCTATATCCCCAAGTTCACCAAGTTGGAACTCGACGAACCGATCTACGACACCAGTGCAGAGATCGGACGGGTACATAGTCAGCGGAACCAATCCAAGCTCGAAGCCATGTTCATGTACGCAACCTTCGATTACCGGCTCGACTGTGCGCGTCCCACGTC
Source organism: Mycolicibacterium sp. 050232 (assembly GCA_036235365.1). Taxonomy (GTDB): domain Bacteria; phylum Actinomycetota; class Actinomycetes; order Mycobacteriales; family Mycobacteriaceae; genus Mycobacterium. The sequence continues at coordinate 379,003 of JAZBEZ010000001.1, forward strand.
CCCACCAACACCTACGCTGCTGTTGGCCACCGCATTTGCACACTTTCTGTACGACCATCTCGATTCGCTAGCGCCGTTCTCGCGGTGGGCCCGATGAGTGTGTCGTCAGCCTGGACACCAGCCGTCAGCGCATTCAGTGTTGCCCCAGAGAACGCCAAACCCGCGTTCGGAACACCCAAAATTGGTGCATAGCAACATGTTGAGACGCTGTTAGGCTCATATCGACAAAGGAAGGACCAGACCAGGATGAGCTTTTGGAGCGCCGCAGAAAAGGTCAGCGATACGCTCGGCAACAGCAAGGTCGCCGGCGATCTCGGGGATGCCAACACTCTGTGGTCCACGAAGTCTCATGACGACGCCGGGGACAAACTTGGGCTGGGTTCGGACGCCATTGCCATCGTGCAAATGTTTCTCGGTAAGTCTTTCGCAACTCCCATCATCAACGTCGGCCTGTTGGGCATCCAAGGCATGACCCTCACGTGCGGAATCGGCAGTCCGGATACTGGCGACAGGTTCGGGCAGGGCGCAGAGCAGTTGGGCCAAGTCCATGACACCCTGGAATCGGCGAAGCCGACCTCTGGGTGGCAAGGCGGCGCCTCGCAGGCCTACACGGGCCAAGACGCGAAGCAACAGGAACGCGCGCGCTCGATCGCGGAAGCCGACAAGGCTTTGGAAGCAATCGTGAGCAAGCAGGCGAGTCAAGTTGATCAGACGCGCTCGTTCCTCGGCACCTGCGCGACTGTGCTCGGCTATGCGATCCTGCCCGCAATGATTGCGAAGGTCTCCGGTCCGCAAGGGCCCGCTGTCGCGTTGGCCATCGAGATGGGCGCGGTCGCCGGCTCAGTCCCGCTTGCTGCCGGACGGATGTCGATGATGAACGCCAACGCAGCGGCGAATGCGGTCGAGGTCAGCCAGGTCATCGGGAAATACACCAAGGTCGCGGCAAGCGCGACCTTCGGCAAGTAGCACTTACAACTCCGGCAACCCCAGCTCATCCGCGTCCGCAGTGAGGTAGCGGGTGACCGTCGGCGCGAGTAGGCGCACCACTTCTTCGCCGGAGAGTGTCGCCATCGGCGGCACGGCCATCACATATCGCAGCATGGCAGTGCCGACCAGGTTCGACGCGGCGAGCATGGCCCGCAGCCGGGCCTGCTCGCCACCACCGAGCACTCCGGAGACCGCGGTGAGCACGTAATCCTGCATGAACGTTCGAAATGCCACGTGCGCATCGGAATTCGATGTGGCCGACTGCAGCATGACGCGCATGCTGGCCGCGGTATCGGGCGTCTCCCACATTTTCAGGTAGATGCGGACCATGCGTTCGCCGATGCCCTCGGGCGGTCCTTCGAGGGCAGCCACCAGCACGTCCGGGTCCAGGATCAGGCGCAGCGATTCCCGGAACAGATCGGCTTTCGAGCCGAACAGATAGAGCACCATCGACGCGTCGACATGCGCGTCCGCGGCGATGGCCCGCAGCGTCGTCTTCTCGTATCCCTCGGCCGCGAAGCGCAGCTTGGCCGCCGCAAGCACAGCGTCGCGGGACACCGGGTCACCCTGGCGTCGCCCGCGCCGGCTCGCAGTTTTCCCAGGTGAAGCCATACGTCGACAGTATCATTTCAATGAGTGTTGAAAACCTTCGAAGTGAGGATTACCCTCACATCAACCGTTAATTCAACAACGGATGAAAAGAGGGAATGATGCTCTCGACCCAGGCCACTGCACCCGTCCACCACGCGGCACCCGAACACGACCCGCCCGCCGCCCTACGGGCCGCGGGGATCGTCGCCGTACTGACGATTGCGATCGCCGTCGTCGCCGTCGCGTTCGCCCTGCCGGCCACGCGTTCCAAGCCCAACGACATCCCGATCGGTGCCGCCGGGCCCCAAGCCGCCACCAGCCAGATCGCCGAACTCCTCGAACGGCAGGCCCCCGGCGCGTTCGAGGTGACCTACTACCCGGGCGAGGAATCGCTGAGAGAGGCGATCCTCAACCGAAACATCTACGGCGGCATCGCTTTCGGCCCACAGGGCCCGACCCTGCTGACGGCCACCGGCGGCAGCCCCGCCGTGGCGCAACTGCTCACCCAGATCGGCAACGGTATCGCGGCTCACCAGGGCGTGGCCCTGCACACCGAGGATCTGGCCCCGCCGACCAGTCAGGATCCGCGCGGCACCGGGTTGGCCGCCTCTGCCCTGCCGATCACCCTGGCCGGGATCCTGCCCGCCGTCGCGCTGGTGCTGGTGTTGCGCCGTGAGGTGTGGACCCGGCTGGTCACCGCGGTCGTGTTCTTCGCGGTCGCCGGGATTACCGTCGCGGCCCTACTCCAGTACGTGTTCGGCTCGATCGACTCGAACTTCTGGGGAGTTGCCGCGGGCCTGACGCTGGGGATCGCCGCGGCCGGCCTGACCGTACTCGGGCTGGGCTCACTGTTCGGCAAGGTCGGCCTCGGGTTGGGCGCTGCGCTCGCCCTGCTGTTGGGCAACCCGCTGTCAGGGTTGACGGCGGCACCGGAGATGCTGCCCGCCGGCTGGGGCCAGCTCGGGCAGTTGTTGCCGCAGGGGGCCGCCGCGACGCTGCTGCGATCCACCGCCTACTTCGGCGGCGCCGGCGCGGACCTGGCGATCATCGTGCTCAGTTGCTGGGTGGTGGCCGGGGTGACGTTGGTGATCATCGCCGCTTTGCGGCGGCCGGCAGGTTCCACGCATATGATGCGACCCCGTGGGACTCGATGACCGTCAAGCGCTGGAGACACTCCAGAACGCTGTCGACCCCGCGCAGGGCTCCGCACCCCTGATCCGTGACTTCTACACGCAGTGGTTCGCCACCGACCTCTCGGCCCGCGATCTGTTCCCTCCCGACATGGACAGCCAGCGCGACGTCTTCGCCCGCGCCCTGACCTGGCTGTTCGGGGAGCTGATCGCCCAGCGCGCCGAGGAGCCGGTGGCGTTCCTGGCTCAGCTCGGCCGAGACCACCGCAAATACGGTGTGACGCAGAGTCATTACGACTCCATGCAGGAGGCGCTGTACAACGCGCTGCACCGCCACCTCGAGCCCGAATGGGATGACCGGCTGGCCGAGGCCACGCGCGATGCCGTGGCATTGGTCATCGGGGTGATGCGCGGAGCGGCCGACGCCGAGGACTCCCCCGCCTACTGCGACGGCACCGTGATCGAGCACCACCGGGTCACCCGCGACATCTCGGTGATCCGGCTGCAACTCGACCAGGCGTTGTTCTATCACCCCGGCCAGTACGTCACGGTCCAGGTACCGCAGTGGCCGCGCCGGTGGCGCTATATGAGCCCCGCCGTCCCCTCCGACCGGTCCGGGGGCATCGAGTTCCACATCCGGTCCGTCCCCGGCGGCATGGTCAGCACCGCCATCGTCGCCGAGACCAAGATCGGGGACCGCTGGCGCCTATCCAGCCCGCACGGCGGGTTGCAGGTCGACCGCGACGGCGAAGATGTGCTGATGGTGGCGGGCAGCACGGGCCTGGCTCCGCTGCGCAACATCATCATGGACATGACGTTGCACGGTGAGAATCCGCGTGTGCACCTGTTCTTCGGTGGCCGCTATCCGTGCGACCTGTACGACCTGAAAACCCTGTGGCACATCGCTTCGACGAACCCGTGGCTGTCGGTGACCCCGGTGTCCGAGTACAGCACCGATCCGCCGTGGGCCGGCCAGTATCCGAGCGTGCAGCCGCCACGCGGCCTGCATGTGCGCCAGACCGGCACCCTGGCCGACGTGGTCACCAGGTATGGCAACTGGGGCGATCGGCAGATCCTCATCTGTGGCGGACCGGACATGGTCACTGCCACCAAAGCCGCCCTGGTCGAGCGGGGAGCGCCGGCCGAGCGCATCCAGCACGACCCGCTGACGCGCTGAGAATGCCAGACTGGCGCCATGACCCTGGTCCAACCAGTCACCCTGCATGACCCGTCGTCGTCACTGACGGCCACCTACGTTCCAGCCGCGGGGATGATCTGCACCTCGCTGGCCGACGCAGCCACCGACGTCGAATACTGGGCCAGCGGCGCGGGCTGCAGGCCTACCTCACCGACGGCAAGACGATGGGCATCCCGATCCTCTACCCGTGGGCAAACCGGTTGAGCGCCAACCAGTATCGAGTCGACGACACCACCGTGGACGTGACACCCGGGGTCAACGGCGTCCGCGCCGACGCGCACGGAGCGCCGATGCACGGGGTGCTGGCCGCCAATCCGGACTGGCAGGTGGTCGAACAAGCCGGGAACACTCTGACGGCCGCATTGGACTGGGGTGCCGAACCTGGCCTGCTGGCGACGTTCCCGTTCCCCCACCGCCTGACCATGGCAGTGACGCTGGCCGACCGGGCCCTCACCGTGTCCACCACGGTGGCGCCGACCGCCGACCGGCCGGTGCCACTGTGCTACGGCTACCACCCGTACGTGACGATTCCCGGTGTGCCCCGCGAAGATTGGCAGTTGCAGACTCCGACCATGCGGCACCTGCTCGTCGATGACCGGGGATTGCCGACGGGCAAATCCCGGGAGTGGCCAGGTGGGGTGCGGCGGCTGGGCACCACCGAACTCGACGACGGATTCGACGAGGTCGAGTCGGGTGCGGTGTTCACGCTGTCCGGTGGAAGCCACCGGGTCGATGTCCGCTTCGACGAAGGTTACACTGCCGCACAGCTTTTCGCCCCCGGCAACGACGCCGTGGTGGGTATCGAACCGATGGCCGCACCGACCGATGCGCTGCGCCGGGGAAATTACAGAATGGCCGCCCCCGGAAGTCCGGAGACGGCCACCTTTTCGATCAGAGTGAGCTAGCGCGCACCGCGGCGAGGCTGTCGCGGCTGCCACAGCACCACCGCTTTCGACGCCACCGAGACGTCGCGGCGCTGGTCGCTGAGTTGTTCGACCTGCTGGGTCAATTCCGAGACCCGGGTGCGCAGCGCATCGACCTGATTGGTCAGTTCGATGATGCGCTTGATCCCGGCCAGGTTGACGCCCTCGTCCTGCGACAACCGCTGCACCTCACGGAGCAGGTCGACGTCACGCTCGGAGTAGCGACGCCCGCCGCCCGAACTGCGCTGCGGGCTGACCAGCCCGAGCCGGTCGTATGTACGCAAGGTCTGCGCGTGCATACCGGCCAGCTCGGCGGCCACCGAGATCAAGAACGTGCGTGCTTCCTCTTTACGCTGGCTCATATGTTGCCTGCCCATCCGGCCCGCGGATCGAAACCGCTGGCTCGTTCGGCTTTCGCATAAGCCTCCAGCGCCTCTGCCGCTTCACCTTCCAGGTTTGGCGGCACCGCGACCTTCACCGTGACCAGCAGGTCACCATGGCCGCCGGAGCGTTTGGGAACCCCGCGCCCGCGCACCCGCAGGATCCGGCCGTCTGAGGTGCCCTTGGGCACCCTCACCCCGACCTTGCCGTCCAGCGTGGGAACGGAAAGCGTTGTCCCCAGCGCCAATTCGTGGAAGCTGACCGGGACCGCAACCGTCAGGTCATCCCCGTCACGCCCGAACACCTTGTCCGGACGCACATGCACGGTGACATAGAGGTCGCCCGACGGCGCACCGCGCAGACCGGCCTCGCCTTGCCCGGCCAACCGGATGCGCTGACCGTCCTCGACACCCGGTGGGATCCGCACGTTGATCGTGCGGGTCCGGGTGGTGACGCCGGTGCCCTGACATTCGGCGCAGGGGTGCTCGATGATCGAGCCGCTGCCCCGACATTCGGTGCAGGGTTCGGAGAACCCGAACGCCCCTTGGTTGCGGTTGACCACACCCGAACCGTTGCAGTTCGGGCATACCTTGGGGCTGGTGCCCGGCCGCGCGCCGCTGCCGTGGCAGTTGGTGCAGGGCGCCGGGCTGGTCAGCCGCAGCGGCATGGCCACGCCCTTGGTGGCTTCCAGGAAGGACAGCTCGGTTTCGGTTTCCAGGTCGTTACCTCGACGAGGCCGGCTCGGCCGCGGTTGCGCACCGCGTCCGAACAGACCGCCGAAGAGGTCACCGATGTTGGCGCCGCCGCTCTGTCCGGCCGCGTCGAACAGGTCTCCCAGGTTGAATTCGGCTCCGTCGGAACCGAACCCGCCACTGAAGTTCCCGCCCGTGTTGAACCGACGCCCACCCCCGGCGAACAACCGGCGGGTCTCGTCATACTCCTTGCGCTTCGCGGGGTCCGACAGAACACTGTTCGCCTCGGAAACCGCCTTGAACCGATCGGCCGCACCCGAATCGGGATTGCGGTCGGGATGCAGTTCGGAGGCCAGTTTCCGGTAGGCCTTCTTGATCTCGTCGGCGCTGGCGTCAGAGGAGACGCCGAGTTCTTTATAGAAATCCTTCTCGACCCACTCGCGTTGGGCCATGCGCCACCTCCTTACCTCTTCTCTCTAGTCGGTTTGTCTAATTGTCTGATTCTGCGGCCTGATCGCCGGCGGCGTCAGCGTTATCCGCTGCCCCCGACGGGAAATCAGTATCCGCTTCGGTTTCGGGAACCGTGTCGACCACGCCGACAAGGGCGTGCCTGACCACCTGGTCACCGATCTTGTAGCCACGGCGCATCACGGTCCCGACGACGGGATGGGTGCCTTCACCCTCGTGTTGCACAGCCTCGTGCAGCGACGGATCGAACTCGTCACCCTCGGCGCCGAATGCGGAAAGGCCCTGTCCTTCAAGGGCACCGACGAGCTTGTCGGCAACCGACTTGAGCGGACCGGATTCCAGGTCGCCATGGCTTCGGGCCCGGTCCAGATCGTCGAGCACACCCAGCAGTTGGGTGATGACGGTGGCCTTGGCCCGATCGGCGGTGACCTGCTGATCGCGCAGTGACCGCTTGCGGTAGTTGTCGTATTCGGCCTTCACGCGTTGCAGCGTGGTCTTGAGCTCGGCGATCTCGTCGCTGTCGCTCGCCGGCGCGCCGGCATCGGAGGCGGCGGGCGCCGGCCCCTCAGGGGCCGGCGCCTCACGAACCTCACCGGTGTCGGGATCGATGCGCCGTTTGTCGGTGATGGTCACCGGCTCGTGCGGATCGTTCTCGCTCACTTGGTCTCCTGGTCATCGTCGACAACCTCGGCGTCCACCACGTTGTCGTCCGCAGCGCTCGAGGACGGTCCAGCTTCAGCTCCCGAGGCCTGCTCGGCCTGGGTCGCCTCGTAGATCGCCTGGCCCAGCCCCTGGGACTCGACACCGAGCTTCTCCATGGCGTCCTTGATCGCCGAGATGTCGGTGCCTTCCAGCGCCGTCTTCGCCTCGGCGATCGCGCCGTCGACCTTGGTCAAGGTGTCCTCGGGAACCTTCGAGCCGCCTTCGGCCTCACGCTGCTCCTTGACGAACTTCTCCGTCTGGTAGACCAGCGACTCAGCCTGGTTGCGGACGTCGGCCTCTTCGCGACGCTTACGGTCCTCGTCGGCGTGCGCTTCGGCGTCCTTGATCATCCGGTCGATCTCTTCCTTGGACAGGCCGGAGCCTTCCTGGATCTTGATCGTGTTTTCCTTGCCGGTGCCCTTGTCCTTGGCGGTGACGTGCACGATGCCGTTGGCGTCGATGTCGAAGGTGACCTCGATCTGCGGCACGCCGCGCGGGGCCGGCGGGATACCGGTCAGCTCGAAGGAGCCGAGCAGCTTGTTGTGCGAAGCGATTTCGCGCTCACCCTGGAAGACCTGGATCTGCACCGACGGCTGGTTGTCGTCCGCGGTGGTGAAGGTCTCCGACCGCTTGGTCGGGATGGTGGTGTTGCGCTCGATCAGCTTGGTCATCACGCCACCCTTGGTCTCGATACCGAGGGACAGCGGGGTGACGTCAAGCAGCAGAACGTCTTTCACCTCGCCCTTGAGCACGCCGGCCTGCAGCGCGGCGCCCACTGCGACAACCTCGTCCGGGTTGACGCCCTTGTTGGGCTCCTTGCCGCCGGTGAGTTCCTTGACCAGCTCGGTCACGGCGGGCATACGGGTCGAGCCACCGACCAGCACCACGTGGTCGATCTCGCCGACCGAGATGCCGGCGTCCTTGATCACCGACTGGAACGGCTGACGGGTGCGGTCCAGCAGATCCTGCGTGATCTTCTGGAACTCGGCGCGGGTCAGCTGCTCGTCGAGGAACAGCGGGTTCTTGTCGGCGTCGACGGTGATGTAGGGCAGGTTGATCGAGGTGCTCTGCGAGCTCGAGAGTTCGATCTTGGCCTTCTCGGCGGCTTCACGCAGCCGCTGCATGGCCATCTTGTCCTTGGTCAGGTCGATGCCGCTGGTGGCCTTGAACTTGTCGACCAGCCAATCGACGATCCGGTCGTCCCAGTCGTCGCCACCGAGGTGGTTGTCGCCGGAGGTGGCACGCACCTCGACGACTCCGTCGCCGATCTCCAGCAGCGAGACGTCGAACGTGCCGCCACCGAGGTCGAAGACCAGGATGGTCTGTTCCTTGCTGCCCTTGTCCAGGCCATAGGCCAGGGCGGCCGCGGTGGGCTCGTTGACGATGCGCAGGACGTTCATGCCGGCGATCTGGCCGGCTTCCTTGGTGGCCTGGCGCTGGGCGTCGTTGAAGTACGCAGGCACCGTGATGACGGCGTCGGTGATGTCCTCACCGAGGTAGGCCTCGGCGTCGCGCTTCAGCTTCTGCAGCGTGCGCGCGCTGATCTCCTGCGCCGTGTAGTTCTTGCCGTCGATCTCGACGGTCCAGTCGGTGCCCATGTGGCGTTTGACCGAACGGATGGTCCGGTCGACGTTGGTCACCGCCTGGTTCTTGGCGGGCTGTCCCACCAGCACCTCGCCGTTACGCGCGAAAGCGACGACGGACGGGGTGGTCCGGGAACCCTCAGAGTTTGCGACGACGACGGGGTCGCCGCCTTCGAGGACCGCCACGCATGAGTTGGTGGTCCCGAGGTCGATACCGACCGCACGAGCCATGGTGTTGCCTCCTGATACATATAGGGGTCTGAGCGGACTGCGCTCAAGCCTGCTCCGGGTAGCCTTAGATTGTCAACCCAGACTTGAGTCTGCCTCACTCAACTTACTGTCGATGTGGTTAACGAGGCTTCAGCCGGATTTGTTCCCGATGCTTCACAGGCCGACGACAAAAGCGCTTGGGGAGTTACCCCCGGGCTCGACCACACTCCGACCGGGTACCGTGCCCCATAATCAAATGCCGCCGGTCAACCTCGACCACGGCTTGACATCCGGCGCGCGGCGGCGGTGCCGGGGGGCGCCGACATTCATATGGAGGGGGATCCCGGCGATGGCAGATGCATTATCGAAGCCTGAATCGAACGTGCCCGAGGAAAAGCCAGCCAAGCACGGCTACCAGCGCCGGGCGTTCCGGTTTGCCACTCCGATCGGCGACATCGCGATCGCCATCCGTACGCCGCGAAACCCGCGCCCGCTGGTGCCGAAGCGGTTCGACCCGTTCGGTATCACCGACCGTGCGGTAGACGCCGCGAAGACCAGCATGAAGCTGGCGGCCTGGGGCGAAGAACAGCTGGCCACGTTGGTGAAGAACCGCCTGGAGGCCATCGATTCGGCGTCGGCATCCAAGCCCGCGACGATCGCCACGCCAGAGGAACCGACGGCGGAATCGCTCAACACCAAGATGGACCGCCTGCTGGACCGGGCACTGGACCAGAGCACCGCCGGCAGCCAGGTGGAGTTGTATCACCGCCTGCTCGATCAACTGGTGGCCGACGAGGCACGGATCATCGGCGCCCTGTCCGAAGGTGCGACGTCGCCGCTGGTGAACATTCACACCTGGACCCGCTCGCGCACGCCGGGGCAAGCGGTGTTGGAGAACGCCTGCCTGATCGGCCGGACCGCCAATGTGGCGTTGCCGGCGATGGTCCCGCAGTACGTCGGCCATCTGCTGTCTCTCGGCCTGGTGGAAACCGGCCCGGAGGACCCTTCGCAGAAGGCCGAATACGAGGTGCTCCTGGCCGAGCCCATGGTGTTGCGGGCGATCAAGAGTGCGTCGCGCGGACCGCTTGCCGCACGGGTGGAAAGGCTGACGTTGAGCTTGTCCGGGCTGGGACGTGGCCTGTGGGAGGCCGCCGTGCAACTGGACGGGTCGTGACCGGCACAGCCGAGACGGTTCTCGCGATCCAGACGTGGCAGGAAATCAAGGCAGATTTCAGCGTCAACTGGCTGGTCTACCTGTCCATGCCGTTCGTCGCCGCCTTCGTCGGGTGGAGCACCAAGATCGTCGCGCTGGAGATGATCTACCGACCTGTGGAGTTCAAAGGCATCGGGCCGCTCGGCTGGCAGGGCATCGTCCCGCGCCGCGCCGGCAAGGTGGGCTCCAAAACCATCGAGCTGCTCACCCAGAAGCTGCTCAAACCCGAAGAACTGCTCGAGAAGGTCGACGCCCGGGAAGCCGTCGAGGCGCTGCGCGAGCCGCTGACCGCCGCTGTCGACGAGATATCCCGGGACCTCGCCGAACGGATCCGCCCAGGGCTCTGGGACTCGTTGCCCGATGCCGCACGCAAGGCCATCCAGGCCCGAATCCATGACCAGACCCCCAAGGTCGTGGAGAAGATGCTCAACGAGATGCGTTCGGATCTCAACCGATTCGTCGACATCCAGTACCTGGCCGTCACGACGCTGGTCCGCAACAAGGACAAGCTGAACAAACTGATGCGCGGGCTGGGCGACAACGCGATGGCGTTCGTCCGGCGCAGCGGCATCTACTTCGGGCTGGGCATCGGCGTGGTCCAAATGGTTGCCTGGGCGTTGTTCCAGAATCCGTGGATCATGCCGGCATTTGGCTTCGGCGTCGGTTTCATCAGCGACTACATCGCGCTCAATATGTTGTTCCGGCCCGTGCAGCCGAAGAAGTACCTGGGATTCATCCCGTTCCAGGGGCTGCTGCACGCTCAGCGCGACACGATCACCCAGGACTACGCGCGGATTTTGGCCGAGGACCTGTTCTCTCCCGAGATCCTGTTCGACGGCGTGCTGCGCGGACCGGGCGCCGACAAACTGTTCTCGTTGATCGGCAAGGAAGTCGAAGCGGCGATCGACGCCCAGACCGGCATCGCCACCCCTCTGGTCAAACTCGCTGTCGGCACGCAGCGCTACAACGCGCTGAAGGACAACCTGGTGCAGATGGTGCTCGACCGGCTACCCACCACCCTGGTCGAGGCGCAGGACTACGCCATGAACGCGCTCAACCTCGAGCAGACCATCATCGACAAGATGGGTCAGCTCACCAACGAGGAGTACGAGTCGATCCTGCGGCCGGTCTTCAAGGACGACGAACCGACCATGATCGCGGTCGGCGCGATCCTCGGCGGCATCGTCGGCGAGATCCAGGTGCAGGTCGTCGAGCACTTCGGCAACGACCCCGAGGCCGTCGCGTTACGTACTCTCCTACATCACTAACATTCGACGACATTGACCGCAACGGCGAGCCCGCCGGTTGACGTCTCCTTGTACTTGGCGCTCATATCCATGCCGGTGGCACGCATCGTCTCGATGACCTGATCCAGGCTGACGCGATGGGTGCCGTCGCCCCGCAGCGCCATCCGTGCCGCATTGATCGCCTTGCCCGCCGAGATCGCATTGCGTTCGATGCACGGGATCTGCACCAACCCGCCGATCGGGTCACAGGTGAGGCCGAGGCTGTGCTCCATGGCGATCTCGGCGGCATTCTCGACCTGTTGCGGTGTGCCACCAAGGATTTCGGCCAGGCCGCCGGCCGCCATCGATGCTGCGGAGCCGACCTCGCCCTGACACCCGACCTCGGCGCCCGATATCGAGGCTCGTTCCTTGTACAGCGATCCGATGGCTCCGGCGGTGAGCAGGAAGCGGACGGTGCTGTCGTCCGGGTCGGCTTGCCCTTCCGCGGTGTAGTGCAGTGCGTAGTGCAGGACCGCCGGGATGATTCCGGCCGCGCCGTTGGTCGGCGCGGTCACGATCCGCCCGCCCGAGGCATTCTCCTCGTTGACCGCGAGCGCCACCAGGTTCACCCAGTCCTCGGCAAAGGCCGGATCACGCTGCGGGTCTTCGGCTTTGAGCCGCACGAACCAGTCTTTCGCCCGACGCCGGACCTGAAGGTTGCCGGGCAGATATCCGTCACGGGACATCCCGTTCTCCTGGCACGCGACCATGACGTCGCGGATGTGCAAGAGGCGCTCACGCACGTCGGCTTCGCTGCGGGACAGGCACTCCTGGCGCATCATCACCTGACTCACCGACAGACCGTGGCGCCCGGTCAGGGCGAGCAACTCAACGGCCGAGTGGAAGGAGGCGGTGGCAGGTGCGTCGGCCGGATCGGTTGGGGTTGGTTCGGTTTCGGTGACGACGAAGCCGCCACCCACCGAGAAGTACGTCTCGCGGTACAGCACCTCACCGCCGGCCGAGAATGCCGTCAACGTCATGGCATTCGGGTGTTGAGGCAGCCGCCGACCCGGCTGCAGACGCATGTCGGATTCGGTCAGCGCGATGGCAATCCGGCCGGCCAATCGGACCTTGCCCTCGGCGCGAATGGTGGTGAGCCGCCCGTCCATCTCATCGGTCTCGATGGTCTCGGGCCGACACCCCTCCAACCCCAGGAGAATGGCAGGCATCGTGCGGTGCCCGGCGCCGGTCGCCGCCAACGAGCCGAACAATTCCACCCCGACCTCGGTGACCCGGTCGACGACGTCGCGACGGACGAGTTCGTCGACGAACATGCCGGCCGCCCGCATCGGGCCTACGGTGTGTGAGCTCGACGGGCCGATCCCCACCGAGAACAGATCGAAAACACTGATCGTCATGACTACAGCTCCGGGTATGTGTGGTGACACCTCCCCGCTCTGTCCTGACACCTGAGAGATTTGGCGCGCCGCGCCTTTCACCTTCGGTAAGCGCGTGAGACGACCGCGCTGTTCTCCAGAGTTGTCTCGACACCGCGGTACTGGGCCTGAGAGATTCCCGGGGAGGATTTGCTCCTACGGCGCCTCCGGAACCGGAGGTTCTCCCGCGATGCGTCATCGACGTATTGAGTTATGTGACGGATGCTACTCGGCCGTAGGGGCTAGCGTTGCTGCAAAGCCACTGCTCGACGGAGGTCCGCCATGCGTCTGTCCACCCGCAACCAGCTCACCGGCACGGTCACCGAGGTCACGGTCGGCGCGGTCATGGCGACCGTGAAGGTCAAGCTCGACGGCGGCGAGCAGATCGTCACGGCGTCCATCACGAAGGAAGCCGTGGAGGAACTAGGGCTGACAGAAGGCACTGCGGCGACGGTGCTCGTCAAGTCGACCGAGGTGATGCTCGGCGTCGACTGAACCGGACGGAGTGAGATCGGTCCGGATGAGCGGGACATCATGGCCGACGGCAGATATCAACACCGTCGCGGATCCTGTAGCAAGACGTAGCGCAATCTGCTACAGCACGTCTAAACTTGGTACATGGCCAAGACCATCGCCCAGCGTGAATTGCGCAACGACAACGCCAAGGTGATCGACGCGGTCGCGGCAGGCGAGACGTTCGTCATCACCCGCAATGGGGAACCAGTCGCGAAACTCCAACCGGTGCGCTCGCGCCGCCGCACGTTCATCTCCCGTGCGGACATCGCCGCAATGGCCGACCATGCGGTACGCATCGACCACCGCCAATTCCGCGCTGACCTCGACCAGGCGATAGACCAGGGACTCTGAGGTGGCCGGCTTGCTCGACACCTCCGTCGTGATCGACTGGCACGACCTAGACGTGCTCACCGCGTTGCCCGACGAGATAGCGATCTCCGCGATCACGGCTGCAGAACTGGCCGCCGGCCCCCACTTGGCGCTGACGACCACGGAAGCAGCCAAGCGTCAACTTCGACTGCAGGAAGTCGAATCAGCAGTCGATCCAATACCGTTCGACGCCAACGCCGCCCGCAGCTACGGTCTTGTGGTTGCCGCAGTGGCGGCAGGCGGGCGGCGGCCGCGTAGCAGGGTTGCCGACCTGCTGATCGCGGCGACCGCACACGCCCATCAACTGGACCTCTATACCCGCAACGGTGATGACTTCACCGGACTGGACGAGCTGATCCGGGTTATCACCGTTTGAGCCATCCTCGACTTTTCATCCAATCCGGTCCGATGCACGCGTTCCCGGGCACAGGGCCTTTCGGCGCGTCATAACCTGCTGCGATTACGCACGGTGCGTAGCCTTGGCGCGGTGAAGGCGTGGCAATCGCTGGGCGCCCTGCTGGCTGTGGGTGTGCTGTTGTCGGGCTGCCAGTCGAGCATCGACGGCACCCCGGCCACCAGCCCGCAATCACCGACCGAGCCCAGTTTCCCGACGGAACGGCCCACCCGGTCCAGCCCGGCGCCCTCGCCGAGCACCACCGCTGCGGCTCCCCCCAGCACCTCCCGCGCACCGTCCGGCGCCACCCCACTGGAGCCTGAGAACGGGTACGTGTACATCGAGACCAAGTCGGGTAAGACCCGCTGCCAGCTGTCCAAGCAGTACGTCGGCTGCGAATCAGACTTCACCAACGCCCCGGTGATCGACGGTGAGCACGCGACCGGGGTCAGTCTCACCCCCGCTGGCCAGATCAAATGGGTGGTGGGAAACCTCGGTGACATTCCGGTGGTCACCCTCGATTACCGCAAGTACAGCGCGGTGGGCTGGACCATCGATGCGAGCGAGGACGGCACCCGGATCAGCAATGACGGCACCGGGCATGGGATGACCATCGCTGTCGAAGGGGTGAAAACGTTTTAGAGTTGGGCAATGACTGTCGCTCGCCGTGAACGTGCCGCCCTGGTCGAGTCCATGCGTGCCGCCGGACCTGATGCGCCCACTCTCTGTGAGGGCTGGACCGCCCGCGACCTGGCTGCCCACCTGGTGGTGCGCGAGCGTCGCCTCGACGCCGCCCCCGGAATTCTGGTGCCCCAGCTGGCCGGCTACACCGAGCGGGTGCAGCAGAAGGTCACCGAAAGCACCCAATGGGACGACTTGGTCGATCAGATCGCTGCGGGCCCACCGCTGTACTCCCCGTTCAAACTGCTGGACCCGCTGGTGAACGTGGCCGAGATGTTCATCCACAACGAAGATGTTCGCCGCGCCCAACCAGGCTGGGAACCAAGGGATCTCGATGACGCCACGGTATCCGCACTGTCCCGCGGGATCGGAGCGATGGCCCGGATGGCCATGGGCAAATCCCCCGCCCGGGTGACCCTGGCTACGCCGCAGGGCAAGACGCTGGCCACCGTCGGCTCCGGGCCGGAGGTGACGGTAACCGGAGACCCGGGCGAGCTGTTGATGTTCGCCGCCGGCCGCGGGCAGGCCCGGGTGACGTTCTCCGGCGACGACGACGCCGTCGCCGCACTGCGCGCTGCCCACCGCGGCCTGTAAAAGGCCAGGTAGTCCCCGGCTTTACTCGTTCTTGATCGTGCGTTGAATCGGCACCCCGACGATTGGCGCGTGGGTACGCTTTCATCGGTGGAACTGGGGGTTTTGGGACCTCTACAGGTCCGAATGGACGGTGCGCCCGTCGTGATACCGGGCGCGAAGCCGCGCGCCATCCTCACGATGCTCGGATTGCACGGTGGTTCGGTGGTTCCGGCCGACGTACTAATGGAATTGCTCTGGGGCGACGATCCTCCGCGCACCGCGGCCAAGGCCCTGCAGACCCACATCTCGGGTCTGCGTCATGCACTCGGCGACGGTTTCGTGCTCACCGAAGGGACCGGCTGGCGCCTCAACACGGCCGAGACCGACGCCGCGCGGTTTCAGTCGCTCGCTCGATCTGGCCGGGACGCCCTCGCCGCCCGCGACACCAGCGCAGCGCTCATCCGGTTCGACGAGGCAGTAGGTCTGTGGCGTGGCGTCCCGGAACTGCCTGAAGGCCGGCGGGGAGTGTCCGAGAAGACCCGGTGGGTCGAGGCCCACGCGGCGCTGGTCGAGGACCGGGCCGATGCGCTCCTTGCGACCGGCCGTGCCGCGGAGATCATCGGCGATCTGGAGGCAGCGGTGGCGGATGCGCCCTTGCGTGAGAGACGTTGGGGTCAGCTGATGCTCGCGCTCTATCGGGCCGGCAGGCAGGGTGAGGCGCTCGGCGCCTACCGACGGGCCCGGTCGCTGCTGGCTGATGAGCTCGGCGTCGACCCCGGACCTGAGCTCCGGCGGCTGGAGGCCGCCATCGTCGCACAGGATGCCGAACTCGATATCCCTGCGACACAGCAGGTTCCATCGGTGACGCGGGCCGTCACCTTCCTGCTGACCGACATCGAAGGATCGACCGCCGCCTGGGAGGCAGACTCCGCCGCCATGGCTGTGGCGCTCGCCCGGCATGACGAGATCGTCGAACTGGTCGTCACCTCCCGCGGCGGGCGGCTGATCAAAACGCGCGGCGAAGGCGATGCCACGTTCTCGGTCTTCGACCGTCCATCAGCTGCCGCGTCCGCGGCGATCGAGTTGCAGGACGCCATCTTTCACGAGCCGTGGGCCCTGGCCGACCCCATGCGGATCCGGGTGGCGCTGCATACCGGGGAGGCCGAGCTTCGTGACGGCGACTATTTCGGTCGGGCCGTCAACCGCGCGGCCCGGCTGCGGTCGCAGGCCTCGGGAGGCCAGATCCTGTGTTCGGGTGCGACTGCCGAGCTGGTGATCGACTCCCTGTCCGACGATGTCGCGCTCGTCGACCTCGGGATGCGCCAGCTGAAGAACCTAGCGCGGCCAGAGCACCTCTTCGAGCTCCGCCTGCAGACCGACGAAAATCCGCCACCGGCAGGCGATACCCCCATCGATCGGCCGATCATGCCCGCAGTGCTCGGCGGACCCGGTCCATTCGTCGGGCGCGACCGTGAGCTCGCGGAGCTTCTCACCGCCTGGCAGTCTGCCCTCACCGGTGGCACCGCAGCAGTCCTGATCGCGGGCGAACCGGGCGTGGGCAAGACCCGCCTGGCCGGCGAATGGGGCCGGCAGGCCTACGCACAAGGCGCGGTCGTGCTGTACGGCCGTTCCGACGAGGATCTCGGTGCGCCCTATCAACCGTTCGCCGAAGCCCTGCGCACGCTCGTGCCCTGCGTCGGTACCGCCCGCTTGCGCGGGATGCGCGGTGTCGAGGCATTACTACCGCTGGTTCCGGGTTTGTCCGACGTTCTCCCCGATCTCGCGGCACCGCCACGCGGCGATCCCGACACCGAACGCTATGCGCTGTTCGACGCGGTCGTCGCACTTTTGGGTCTCGCCTCGGTGGACGTCCCCATCGTCCTGGTACTCGACGACCTGCACTGGGCGGCCAAGCCGACCCTGCTGCTGCTGCGCCACCTCTTGCGCTTCGGCGAGCATGCCCGCGTGCAGATCATCGGCACCTACCGCAGTACCGACCTCGACCGGTCCCATCCCTTGGCCGCGATGCTCGCCGATCTTCACCGCGACGGCAGTGCCAACCGAATTGCCCTGGGCGGCCTCGACCAGGAAGACGTCAGCGCGTACGTCGCCGAAGCCGGATACGCCGATGAGGAGTTGGCCCGCGCGTTGGCCTCGGTCACCGCTGGCAACCCGTTCTTCCTCATCGAGGCATTACGCCATGTGGACGAAAGTGGCGGGCACTGGGATCCGAGCACTCTGCCCCAGGGTGTCCGGGAAGCCGTGAGCCGCAGACTTTCCCGGCTCCCGGTGGAGACCAACAAGGCGCTGGCCGCGGCGGCGGTGGTGGGCAGCCAGTTCTCCCTCGACCTGGTTGAGCAGGTCGTCGGCCAGGATCTCGTCGACGCGTTCGACGAGGCATGCCAGGCCGGGATCATCATCGAGGAGCTGGGCGGGCTCTACCGCTTCAACCACGCCCTCGTTCGGCAATCACTGCTCGCTGAACTGGCCTCCGTGCGCCGCATGCGGCTGCACCAGCGGATCGCCGCGACGTTGGAGACGCTGCCGGGCGCCGACGACGAACTTCTCGCCGAGCTGGCCCACCACTACTTCGAATGTGCTTGGGCGGGAAACGCGCTCAAGGCGGTCGAGTACTGCCGCCGCGCCGGAGACCAGGCCATGGCACGACTGGCCTACGAAGGTGCCGCCGACCTGTACGACCATGCCTTGCACGCGCTCGACGAGCTGGACGACGAGTTGCCCGACCGTGACGATCAACGCGTCCAACTTCTGGTGACGCGCTGCGAGGCGCTCCTGGCCGCGGGCGATGTGTCTTCAGCGGCGAGTGCGGTGTCGCAACTGAAAGAGGGCACCCGCGACTCAGCGCGTCTGGCCGCGTGGGCGACGTGCTTCGATGGCCAGCTGTCGATGCTCGTAGATCCCGAGCGCTTGGACGACATCGAACTGGCGGTGAGTGCCGCCGCCGTCACACTGGCCGAATTGGGCGACGCCGCAGGAGAAGCCAAGGCGCACACCGTGCGGGCCGGGTGCCTGGCCCGCCTCGGGCGTGTCGCCGACTGCGAGCCCGCTTTGGACAACGCGCTTACCGCGGCGCGCCAGGCGCGCGAGCACCGGCTGGTGAACGCGGTGCTGGCAGGCGCCCCGTTGGCCGCGCTGTGGGGACCCAGTCCCGTGCCGCGTGCGGGCGGACGATGCCTCGACGTGGTGCGCCTGTTGCGGATCACCACCGATTCGCCTGCGGTCGAGGCGACTTCGACGCGCTGTCAGGCGGTCTTGGAGGCGTTCCGCGGCCGGGCCGCCGCCGCCCGACGGATGATCGACTCTGCCCGGCGCACGGTGACCGAACTGGGCTTGCGCCATGCGCTTCTCGAAGTTGAGCACTTCGCCGGCATCGTCGAGTTGGTGCTCGACGATCCGGCTGCAGCCGAGCTGCACCTTCGTCTGGCCTACAACGGCTTCCGCCGCATGGGGCTGGATGCCGATACGGCGGAGACCGCCGCGCTTTTGGCGCGCGCGTGCCTCTTGCTGGACCGGGGCGTCGAGGCTGACGAATTGTGTTCGGAGAGTGAGCGGCTGGCAGGCCATGCTTTGAAGGCCGCCATCGCCTGGCGCACGGTTCGGGCACAACTGCTGTCAGCGGGTGGCTCCCACAAGGACGCCCGGCAGGTGGCCGAGGGGGCCGTGGCCATCGCCGAGCGCACCGACGCACTGGTCGATCACGGTGACGCGTGCCTGGCATTGGCGACAGTGTTGGGCGCCGCGGGCGATGTCGGCGGAGCACGGACCGCAGCTGAACATGCTGTCGAGCTGTACGAACTCAAAGGTGCTGTGGCACTTTCGGAAAAGGCGCGACTTCTTGTCGGCGAGCAGAATCTGCCGATCCCACCAGCTGCCCCCGAAGTGCCGGTTGCCGAGTTCGACAATGCGTGCGTGCGGGCGGTCCGCCGGCTGAGTTCCGCTGTCCACCGGCAGGCCTGGGCCGAGTATGAGGAGATGCTGGCGTCCAACGTCACCGTCGAGAGTCACCGGAGGATCGTCGGCGGCTTTCCCCGCACAGTCTTCTCGTCGACGGAATGGACACAGCAGGTGGCGCACCTTCCGGGCATCGGCGCGGTACGGCACGACATTGCGTTTGTCGCAACGAGAGGTGACCGCCTGGCTCTCTCCCGGCTGGTGATAGCCACTGCTGACCAAAGCCCTGGAGCGCCAGAGGAAGAGTGGCTCCAGCTTCAAGGGCTCGACGAAGAAGGTCGAATCGAACTGGCCATGTGGTTCGACTTAGACGACATCGACACCGCGATGGCCGAATTGGACTCCCTACAAGCGCGATTCGAAGCACAACACTCGGCGGGGCAATCGACCCGGCGTCTTCAGTCACATTTCGATTCCCCGCCGGAAGCCGGCATCGCGTCGGACACCGCCTGCGTGCGGGCGATCCGCCAATTGGACGACAACGTGGCCCGCGAATCCTGGGACGAATTGGACCAGGTGTTCGCTCCGCGTATATCCCTCGAGAGCCACCGGAAGATTGTCGGCTTCTCGCGCACCGAAATTTCACCCAGCGAGTGGGCAAGCAGGGCACAAAGTTTCCCCGAGATCGGCATCGTGCGGATCCATCGAGCGCTTGTCG
Organism: Mycolicibacterium sp. 050232; assembly: GCA_036235365.1. GTDB lineage: Bacteria > Actinomycetota > Actinomycetes > Mycobacteriales > Mycobacteriaceae > Mycobacterium. Next base: position 398,906 of record JAZBEZ010000001.1, read on the forward strand.
CTGTCCGCGGTGAACGCCTGGCCCTGGTCCGATCGACATTGGGCACTCCGGATGAGAATCCAGGTGCGCCACGTGACGAGCTGTTACATCTGATCGGACTGGACACGGAAGGTCGCATCAGCCTGCAAGTGTCCTTCGATATCGAAGAGATCGAAGCTGCGCTCACCGAACTCGACGCGCAGTACGCGCGATTCGAGCAGGAACGTTCGCGAGCGTCGTTGGAGAACGCAGCGACGCGGATCAACGATCGGATGAATAGGCTGTTCGCCTACCGCAGTTGGGAAGAGGTCGAACCGCTGTTCACGGAAAAGGTTTGGATCGATGACCGGAGGCGGGGGATCCGCGGAGAACAATACGGCCGTGCCAGCGCGGTCGCCAACGTTCGCACAGTCGCCGATTTGGGCGTCGTGAACATCTCAACCACACCGCTTGCGGTTCGGGGCGATGATCTGTGCCTCAGTCGGGTAACCCTCACCGGACGCGACGGCTTCAACGCCGAGTCTCTGACGGTAACCGGAGTCGCCGGTGGGTTGATCGAGACCGTCATCGCTTTCGACCTCGACGACCTCGACGCCGCCTTCGCCGAACTCGATGCGCGGTATCTCGCCGGTGAAGCCGCCCCGTACGCGCAGACCTGGTCCACCGTCATGGGCGCATACGCCGCGTTCAACCGGCGTGAGATCCCTCCGACGACACCTGATTGGGTGAATATCGATAAGCGTCACGCCGCGGCAGCTTTCGCGCCCGGCGACATGGTCAGGTACATCCAAGCCGCATGGGAAGATTCACCCGACACCAAGATCCAGATCGCGGCCGTTCATCGCCTCAGCCCCTTCGGAGCGGTGGTTACCCATTTTGCACGTGGGACTTCGCAAGATGGCTTCGACGCCGAGTGGCGGGATGTCCATGTTCTGGCAGTCGATGGCGAAAGGGTCAGCCGCAGCGAGCTATTCGATGAGGCGGCCCTTGATGCCGCGCTGGCGCGATTCGACGAACTCAGCCAGCCGGTGCGTCGGCTGGAGAACGCGGCGAGCCGAGCTACCGATCGCTTTCTAGGGCGATTCGCTGCCCGCGATTGGGACGCCATGGCGAAAGCGGTGACTGACGACATCAGGTTTGACGACCGCCGTCGGGTGATCAACGCCGACCTGCAGATCGGCCGGGAATCCTTCGTTGAGAACTTCCGAATAGCAGCCGATCTCGGCGCTACCCAATCTCCCACCGCCATTGCGACCCGTGGGGAACGCGTCGTCCTCGCTCGCGCTCGATTCTCACTCGGCGGTGGCGCACCCGAGGAGTTCGGCCTCGATCTCCTGCACGTGATCGAGGTCGACTCCGACAATCAAATTAGAGCTACAGTCACCTTCGACCCCGACGACTTCGACGCCGCGATCGCCGAACTCGACGCGCGATACCTCGCCGGTGAATCCGTCGACCACGCGCGCTCCTGGACCGTCATCGCCCGAAATGTCGCCGCTTTCAACCGGCGTGAACCGCTGATAACGACGCAGGACTGGGTAACAACCGACCATCGGCGCGCGACGGCGTTCGAACCTGGCGACATCACCCCCTATATCCATTCGACGTGGGATGTCGCACCGGACATCAACCTTTACATCGAGTCTGTACATCGGCTGAGTGGTTCCGGAGCGCTCTTTACCCAAGTGCTGAAAGGCACTTCGCAAGAGGGCTTCAATGCCGAGTGGCGGGACGTCATCATCCTCACCGTCGACGGCGAGCAGCTCAGCAGTTTGGAGGTCTTCGACGAGGCAGACCTCGACGCCGCGCTCGCGCGGTTCAACGAACTCAGTCGTCCGGCACAGCCGAGCAACGCAGCGAGCCAAGCCTACGAGCGCTTACAGAAGTGTTTCATAGAACCGGATCTGGATGCGATGGCGACCATGGTGGCCGACAACATGCTCAGTGAGGACCGCCGCCACATCGTAAGCACCGGAATCCGTCGCGGTCGGGATGCCGCCCTCGAAGACGCCCGCGCCGTCGCTGGGCTCGACGTCAGGAACACGGCGGCAACCGTCATTGCGACACGCGGTGAACGCCTGGTGCTCAGGCGGTCCCGGTACGCGAACCGCGATGAACAGGTCGACGGGTTCCACGTGGAAATTCTCGAAATCATTGCGCTGGACGACCACGGGCTCATCGCCGCCGTCGTCACCTTCGACTCCGACGACTTCGACGCCGCACTCAAAGAACTCGATGCCCGCTACCTCGCAGGTGAGGCCGCGACCCATGCGCAGACGTGGTCGACGACCATAAGCACATACGCTGCGCTGAATCGGCATCAGCTTCCCGCGGCCACACCAAATTGGACGGATGTCGACCACCGGCGAACAGTCGCTATCGCGGCCGGTGGTCTGGGCGCGTCACTCCGCGCGATCTGGGACATCACGACACAAGCCACCATCTACGTCGAGGCGGTTCATCGGCTCAGTGACGTCGGAGTGGTCGTCACTCATATGGCGACAGCAACTTCTCAAGAGGGTTTCGATGCCGAGTGGCGGGACGTTTGCATTTTGACCGTGGAAGGCGACCGAATCAAGCTCGGCGAAGTGTTCGACGAGGCAGACCTCGACGCTGCACTCGCGAGGTTTGATGAACTCAATCGACAGGCTCCGCGGCTGGAAAACGCCGCAAGTCGAGTAGCCGGCCGCTTCGGGGCATATTTCGCCGCGCGCGACTGGGATGCGATCACGGAGATCCTCGCCGAGGACGTGTTCGACGACGACCGCCGACGCGTGGTTAACGCCGGCACGCTGCGCGGTCGAGAAGACGTGATCGCTGATGCTTCAAAAATCGCCGACGTCGGGGCCAACAACGTCATGGCTGAAGTCATTGCGATCCGAGGAGCGCGCCTCGTCCTCAGTCGTGTCCGATACTCCGGCGGCGACGGTCAACAGGAAACATTCCACGTCGATGCACTGGACCTCGTCGAGGTCGACGCCGACGAGCACCTCGCGGTACATGTCGCGTTCGACCCCGACGACACCGACTCCGCCTTCGCCGAACTCGACGCGCGCTACCTCGCGGGCGAAGCGGCAGACTGTGCACACGCCTGGTCACTCACGATGGCCGCCTGTGCGGCACTCAACCGGCACGAACTTCCATCAACAACAGCCGATTTCGTAGACATTGACCATCGACGCGCGGTAAGCATCGAGGCTGGAGGCATGAGGGCGCTTCTCCGGACGGCGCTGGACCACACTCCGGTGATAACGCATCACATCGAGGCGGTGCACCGACTGACGGAACTCGGGTCGGTCATTACGCAGGTAGCGCGCGGCACCTCCGACCAGGGCTTCGAGGCGGAGTGGCGGATAGTCGCAGTGCTGACGGTCGATGGCGACCTGATCAATCGCTGCGAGGTCTTTGATGAAGGCGAACTCAACTCCGCGCTCACCAGGTTCGATGAACTCAGCCGCCCTGCACCGCGGCTGTGCAACTCGGCATCCCGCATGTTCGAACGCATCCACAACAATTACGCCGCAGGTGACTGGGGTGCTGTGTCCGAAGCACTGTCCCGTGATGCCGCGATCGACGATCGCCGCAGGCTTGTGGGTGACGGTTCGCGCCACGGCCGCGACGCCGTGATCGCCCACGGCCACGCCGTCATCGACGTCGGACTGAAAACAGACAACGTCACAACCATCGCGATCCGTGGAAGTCACCTCGCTCTCACGCGTGTTCGGGTGAGCAAGTCGGGAGGCGAGCCGGATCGATTCAGCATCGACGACTTGCAGATGGTCGAGATCGACGCGAATGAGCGGATTTTGGCGATCGTCGTGTTCGACCTAGACGACATCGACTCTGCCTTCGCCGAGTTAGATGCCCGCTACCTCGCCGGCGAGGCCTCCGCCCACGCGCACACCTGGTCGGTCATCACACGAACCATCGCCGCGGCCAACCGTCACGAACTACCCTCGACCACGCCCGACTGGGTGAATATCGACCACCACCGAGCGACCTCCTTCGAGCCCGGTGGTCTGAACGCATACATCCGTTCTTCGTTGGATGACATGCCCGAAGGTCGCATCTACGTCGAATCCGTACACCGGTTGAGCGGCCGCGGCGCGGTCATCACTCACGCGGCGGAAGGGGCCACACCCGAGGGCTTCGAGGCCGATTGGCGGGGGATCGACATCATGATGGTCGAAGGCGATCTGATCAGTCGCAGCGAGCTGTTCGACGAGTCCGACCTCGACGCCGCACTCGCCCGCTTCGACGAGCTCACTCATCAGCCGCCCACTTGAGATCGTCGATAGGCTGGCGTCGTGGATTTCCGTGTGTTCGTCGAACCCCAGCAAGGCGCTACCTACTCCGATCAGCTCGCGGTGGCCCGCGCCGCCGAGGCGCTCGGCTACTCGGCGTTCTTCAGGTCAGACCACTACCTGGCGATGAGCGGTGACGGCCTGCCCGGTCCGACCGATTCCTGGGTGACGCTGGCCGGCATCGCACGCGAAACCTCGACGATCCGGCTGGGCACCATGGTCACCTCCGCCACCTTCCGCCACCCCGGACCGCTGGCCATCTCGGTGGCGCAGGTCGACGAGATGAGCGGTGGCCGTGTCGAATTGGGTTTGGGCGCCGGCTGGTTCGAAGAGGAGCACCAGGCCTATGCCATCCCGTTCCCACCGCTGGGTGAGCGTTTCGACCGGCTCGAAGAGCAGCTGCGCATCCTCACCGGCCTGTGGGGTGTTCCGGTCGGCGAGACCTTCGACTTCTCGGGCAAGCACTACACCGTCGTCGACTCCCCGGCGCTGCCCAAGCCCGCCCAGTCGAACCTGCCGATCATCATCGGGGGCCAAGGCGCCAAGCGCACGCCGGCGCTGGCCGCCGAGTTCGCCTCGGAATTCAACGTGCCGTTCGTGCCGATGGACACCCTCAAGACCCAGTTCGCGCGGGTGGCCGACGCGGTGACCGCGGCGGGACGGGCCGCGGACTCCTTGACCTACTCGGCGGCGTTCGTGCTGTGTGCAGGCCGTGACGAGACGCAGATCGCCAAGCGGGCCGCCGCGATCAACCGCGAGGTCGACGAACTGCGTAGCAATTCGCCGATGGTCGGCACTCCCGCCGAGATCGTCGACAAGCTCGGGCCCTTCTTGGAAGCCGGCGTGCAGCGGGTTTACCTGCAGATGCTCGACCAGTCCGATCTCGATCATCTGGAACTGGTCGCGGGTGAAGTCCTCCGTCAGCTGAGCTGATCGATACCCGCTCGGAGGCCGGGCATAGTATCGGAGCCCGTGACCGGTGACGACGACGATCAGGGGCAGCCTCCCGAGGCGCCCTGGCATCACTCGACGCCGGCAGTAGCGGGGGCCAGCGCGGCTGCCCTGGCCGTGATCGGCCTGGTGGTGTGGGCGGCGATCTCGCTGACCGGCTCTGGCGGGCCCGAGGACGCGCCGATCGATTTCGTCCCGCCCACCTACACGTCGACGACGGCGAAGACCACGAAGTCCACCACGACGCGCACCACCACCAGCCCCCTCCCCACCACCACCGAGTACGGCATTCCCGGCGAGGACACCTCGACGACGTCGTCATCGGAGACTTCCGGGACCTCGACCACGTCCGAGACGTCGCCCACGTCGACGACTACAACCACCACCACCACTACGACGACAACGACGACGGAGTCGGGCAGCGCCGGTTACGGCGAGTACCCCACCACTACGCATAACCGGCCGCGCACCAACGTGACACGCACGCTGTATCCGCCGCCGGGCGGCTGAACCCGCCTACCATCGGCGAGTGTCGAACTATTACGACGACGACGAGCCCACCCAGTACGCCCCCAGCTACGGCGAGTACTCCGAGCCACCCGCTCCCGAGCCTGTTCCCTGGTACCGCAAGCCCGCCGCATTGATCGGCATGGGCGCCGCGGGCGCTGTCATCGCAGCGCTGGTGATCTACGCCCTGGTGCAGCTGTTCTCGTCGGACTCCCCGTCGACGACGACCACCACTACGACCACAACGACGACGACCACATCGGTCGCCACCACGGCCCCGGTGGTTCCGGCGCCGACTCACACCGTCACCGAAACCGTGGTGCCCACCACCACGACGGTCGAGGAGACCACCCCCACGACCACCGAAACCACCACAACTTCCGAGACCACGACCACGACGACTCCGCCGACGACAACCACCACGACGGCACCGGTGACGACGACAAGTCCGACGCCCGCCGCGGACAACCCCTAGCCCAGCTCGCCCCTGGCGGTTATCCACAGGTCTGGAAATGCCTCTGGCCGCCGTAGCGGCGGTCCACGAGTATCGAGTCGGTGGACGTCGACAATCTGCTTCGCCAACAGGACGGGGTGATCTCGCGCCGGCAGGCCTTGGACGCTGGTCTGCGAGACCATGAGATCCGGCGATTGCTCAGACGCAACGAGTGGGCGCGGGTCCACACGGGCGTGTATGTCGACCACACCGGACCGCTCACGTGGCCGCAACGAGCCTGGGCCGCAGTGCTTTACGCAGCTCCGGCCGCGCTGTGTTTTGAATCTGCCCTTGGGGCCCACACGGTGCCCATCCATGTCGCGGTCGCGCAGCAGCGGGCGCTATTGGCAGAACCGGCGGGAGTCCGCATCCATCACCTTGTGAATCTTCAGGAGCGCGTGCTGTGGAATGTCAGCCCGCCACGGATGCGGTACGACGAAGCAGCGCTCGACGTCGCGTGCCGCGCTGCGTCCGAACTCGATGCGGTCGCGGTCCTGGCCAACGCCTGCCAGTCGCGGCGAACCACCGCGCGTCGACTGCTGCAAGTACTCGTTTCTCGGGCACGGGTCCGCCGTCGCCGATGGTTGCGCGCGGTGCTGGTCGATATCGCCGAGGGCACCTGCTCGGTGCTTGAACACGGCTATCTGGCCCGCGTGGAGCGACCGCACGGCTTACCCCGGGCCGAGCGACAGAAGCGGGCCACGTCATCCGTCGGTGTCTGCTATCGCGATGCCGAGTACGGCGAACAGCTCATCGTCGAGCTCGACGGCCGGGTGTACCACGATTCGGCGACCAGGCGAGATGCGGACTTCGAACGCGATCTCGACGCCGCGGTCGACGGCCGCTCGACCGTCAGGCTTTCCTACGGGCAAGTCTTCGACCGGCCGTGCCAGACCGCTGGCAAGATCGCTCAGGTGCTGCAGCGGTACGGGATCCCGGTGAGTGGCCACCCGTGTGGGCCGAACTGTGAGTTCACTCGGCTCGACCGCGCCGCATAATCGTTCAACACCGAGGATTCCAGTCACTATCGAGCAAAAATCCTAGGGGTTAAGTGCGACTCAGGGTGACGGCACCGCTGAAGTGGGCGCAGGAGCCTGTGTGGGCTCGGGCGCCGTGGTCGGCTCCGGGGCCGAAGTGGGCTCGGGTGCCTGAGTGGGCTCAGGCGAAGGCTCCGGCGTATGTGTCGGCTCCGGCGAAGGTGAAGGAGTCGGCGACGGGCTCGGCTCAGGCGAAGGTGAAGGAGTCGGCGACGGGCTGGGCTCAGGCGAAGGCGTGGGACTCGGCGTCGGACTCGGCGACGGCGACGGCGATTCAGACACCGGCGGCTTGAACGTCGGGATCGGCAATTGCGGGAGCGTCACAGGCGGAAACACCAACGGCGGCACCGGGATCGCCGCAGGCGGAGGCGGAAGTGCCGGAGCCGGCGCAGGCGCGGCGGGCCGAGGCTGGGGTGCCCGTGGCGCCGGGGCCATCCGTTGCGGGGCCGGCGCAAGCGGTGCGCTCTGCCGACTCTGCACCAACCTCGGTGCAGACGCTTGCCTGGGAGCGGCAGCCGGCGCGCCGGCGCCAGGTCCCGGCCAGGACGGATCGCGAACCACCACAGTCCGGGTCGGCGGCGCGGAGGCGGCGGCCGGCGCCAATGCGGACTCGGCCGGGACGTTCTGCGGCGCCAACAGTCCGGTGGCCGAAGCATCGAGGCGGTCAGCCCGTGCCGACAGCACCATGCCGACCGTGCCGACGACGGCCAGGAAGACCCCGGCGTAGGCCACCACTCCCCCGCGCCGATACCAGGGCAGGCGTGGCGGAGCGGGAGGTGCAACTGGCTCGGAGAACATGAATTCCGGCCGGGCCGAATCTTCGGTCACCGACTCCGGAACGAACGCGGCGACCTCAGCCACCGAGTCTTCCACCGACCAGGCCAGCGCAGACGCCGCAACCGTGGCGGTGCCGAGCACGGGATCGGCAGTAGGAGCCACCGCCACCTGCGTCGCGGTCTCGTCGGCGCCGCGGCGGCCCAGCAGCGCCGCCCCGACTGCGGCGATCACCTGCGCCTGCGGCACGGTGGTGACCGGCATCCGGAAGGCCTCGGAAAACCGTTGGGTGACAAGCGGTATCCGAGCTCCGCCGCCGACGGTGACCAACGCTGCCAACTGTGCCGGGTGAATACCGTTGCGGCGCAGCAGGTCCAGCAGGGCTTCGATCACGCCGCCCAACGGCCCAGAAACCACCGCGTCCAACTCGGCACGGGTCAACCTGATCGCACCGCTCGGACCGGACAGGCTGGTGGCGCTCTCGTCGCTCAGCCGTTCTTTGGCGGCCCGGCACTGCTCACGCAAATGAACCAACGTCGCCACCGCGGCCGTCCCGGCCGGTTCGGCCTCAAGGTTGCGCAGGACGAGGCGCAGCACTTCCTGGTCGATCAGGTCACCGGAAAACTCCTCCAACCGGACGGTCTGCCCGATGGTGGCGAACCCTGCGGACGCGTCGGCGAGAGTCAGGCTGGTGCCCGATCCGCCGAAATCGCACAGGGCGACGACGCCCCGGGCGGGCAGACCCGGATGCGCCTGGATGGCCGTGAGCGCGGCGACCGAATCGGGAACCACACGGACGCCGGGCATCGCGCGCCGCACAGAATCGACAGCCGCCGGGCTCCAATGCGCCGGCACCGTCAGCACCGACACGTCGGGACGGTGCGTGACGCTGGCCTCACGTGTCAGCGCCTCGACCGCACCGGCCACCAGATGTTCGGCGCGGTGCGTCGAGCCGTCCGCCGCGACCAGCGGCACCGGGTCGCCGACCCGTTCGACGAATCCGTCGATGACCGGGCCGCCACCGAGCGCGAACACCGCCGGCCGCACGAGCGGCATACGATCGGCGATCGCCACCAGATTGGTCGCCCCAACGGACAACCCCAGGCAATCACGCATACCTGTATGTCGACGGTGAAGCCCGATTCGTTAGTACTGGCGTGACGAGTACTCGGCGACCAGCGCCTCGGCACTGCGCACGGCAGCCCGGCAGGCCCGTGTGGTGAATGGATCGTTGAGCGGATGATCGGCCCGCCGCCGCCAGCGCTGCGCCGCGGCGAAGGCCGAACGTGGCCCGTCGAACGGGGCGTCGGGCTGCAATCCCAGCCGGCTCGCCGCGTCCGTGCCCGAGCCGCCGATGATGCGGCGCAGCGAGGCCATCTCGTCCTCGTTCAGCGTGGTGGGGCGCGAGCGCAGCAGGCTCAGCAACCGCAGTTCCTCGAAGGCATGCGTATCGGCGAGCAGCGGGTCGATGTCGGCCAGGATGTAGGGCGTCGCGTAGATCGGGTTGTGCTGCACGAACTGCCGCAACGACAGCAGCGCGGTATGCGCCTTGAGCAGCTCTGAACGTTGCGCGAACTGCTGGTCGATCACGTCACGCAGGGCGATAAGGCCGCTGCGTTCCAGCAGTTCGTCGGCCAGGGCGACGGAGTCGGACACGCCCGCATGCATCACCGCGATGGAGATCCGGATCCCGAACATGCCGAACCGGTCCAGCAGCGCCGACCGGGTGGCGGCGTCCACCGGCAGCGCACTGTCTTCGCGGACGAACCGGTCGACCGAGAGCATGGCCTTCGTCAATTGGGCCGGTTCGATACCGGCCAGCTTCTGCAGCGCGACGAATTCGCTCTGCCGCAGGGTGCGGGCGGTCAGGGCGAGCAGGCCGGACACCGGGACGACGGCCTGGCAGATCCCGGTCTTGTCCATCTCCTCGGTGAACCGCTTGGCCACGTCCTTGGCCGACATCATCGCGTCGATGCGGCCGGCCCCGATCTCGTCGGCTCGCGAGGCCACCCCGATGACGCCGAGCGCGCCGGAGGACCCGCCGACGAGCTCGCCGATCTGCTTGAGCAGCGCGATGTCGGCCGCGTTGAGGGTGCGCAGCAGGAACACAACGGCGTCGACGCGGGGCACGCCGTCCTCGGGGACGAGGAGCCGGTGGGTCCGCATCGACACATCCCGTGACAGCGACGAGGTGCCCGGGGTGTCGATGATCGTGGTGTCGACGAGTTCGGCGGCTGGCCATTCGACGTCGAGATCAACGACGTCCTCGGGGTTCAGCTCGGCGAAGCTGAACGTCAGGCCGCGGTCGTGCGGGTCGCGGGCGATCGGCACATTCGAGCGACGGCCGCCGCGGTGATTGGCGGTCACCTTGGGGGTGGGCCCGTGCCGGAACCAGGTGACGATGCGGGTCGCCTCGGTGGCGTCGGTGGGCGCGATGTCCTCCCCGACCAGGGCATTGACGAGCGTCGACTTGCCCGCCTTGAGCGTGCCGGCCAGCGCGATCCGGATCGGCTGGTTGAGCCGGCGTCCGATGCGGTCGAGTTCGTTGTGCACGTCGGGCCGATTGAGGTAGGCCGGGTCGCCCCGGTACGCCTTGATGGTGCCGCCCAGAATCGAGCGCACCTGATCGGCCGTGCTCACGCTGCGGAGTCCAACCCTTCCAACCCGAAAACCAACTCTTGGAGCTTAGTTGCCCTCTGCGGCCAGGTTCTGGGCGTGGTCGACCACCTGGGTGAGGATGTTCTTCTGCCGCTCCAGCTCCCTGACCCGGGTATTGCGCTCGTTCTCCTCGACTTTCGCCGCGGCGAGCGTGGCCTGCAGCGACTCGTTGAGCGAGCGGGTGGTCTGGTTGGCGATCCCGCGGTAGTGGTCACGCAGTTGCCGTTGGATGCCTTTGAGCCGGTCCCGCGATTCCTTGCCGACGACGAACGCGACGTCGTCGATGAACTTGCGCATGTTGGTCTTGGCCTCACCGCGCACCCGGAGCATGCGGTTCTCCATGTCCTCCTTGTAGGCCTTGCGACCCAGCACCAGCCCCGCGCCCAGCGACAGCGGGTTGAACATGCCCAGGCCGGCGAAGGAGGTGAGCATGCCGAACATCAACACGCCACCGTAGGAGCCGCGCATGCCGGTGATGACCTTGTGCCCGGCCTTGATCGGTTTGGCTTCGAGGCGGGCCAGCGATTTCATCTCACCGAAGCCGGCGCCCATGTCGCGCGCGTCGATCTGCGGCAGCTGCACCGCCTCCAGGCCCGCCTCGGTGAAGGTGCGGGCCACCTCGGCGGCCAGCGCCTCGGCACGTTGGTAGGCCCAGACGAAGTTGTCGCCGACCGCGGTGGCCACCGCTTCCTCCAACTCGGAGCCGATCTCGGCCCAGTGCAGGGTGGGGTCGCCGGTGTCGATCACCTTCTCGGCGTGCTGGGTGATGTTGCGGAACCGGTTGCGCAGATCGTGGTCGACGTCGGCGGTCAGGTCGGCGATGCCGTCGTTGAGCACCTGCTGCCACAGCGCGGTCTGTTGCAGAGCGTCCTGGGCTTCCTCCTTGCGCCGCTCCAGTTCGGCGGTGAGCCGTTCGCGTTCGTCGGGATCGGTGAAGGCCGACAGCTCCGAGTCGACCGCCAACAGCAGATGCTCTGCGGCCGAATGAATTTCAGCGACCACCTGGTCGCGAATCCGGTCGCTCTCGCGGGTCAGCACCCGGTCGGACAGGAACTTCACGATGGCCGGGAAGTTCGATTCCTCGTTGAGCTCTTTGTCGTTGAGCTGGATCGCGTGGCTGCGCAGCACACTGGAAACCGGGGTGATCGGGGTCGATATGCCGGCGCGTTGCAGGTGACCGGTGTTGGCGCCGACGATCTCCCGCCAGTGCGGGTACAGATCAGTCTTGGTCGCGACAATCGTTGCCACCGGGCAGATCTCGATCGCCTGCCGGATGAAGGTCATCTCCGGTTCGGTGAATTCCTGGCTGGTGTCGCTGACCATCAGCAGCGCGTCGGCGTCGGGCAGCAGGCCCAGGGTCGCCGAAAGATGCGGCTGCCCAAGGCCTCCGACGCCGGGGGTGTCGACGAAAGCCAGTCCGCCCTTGAGTAGCGGGCTCGGCGCGGTCACCTCGACCCGCAGCACCTCACGGCCGCCGGCCTGCGGCGCCCGGCGCAGGTCGTTGGTCACCTCCGAGGGCGCGATCTCGATCAGTTCGGGTTCGGCCCCGTCAGGCCGGGCCACCACCAGCCGCGCCGACGGCTGCTCACCGTAGGCCACCACGGTGGCCAGCACGGTGGATTCGTCATCGCCGACGCGGGCCACCGGGATGTTGAGCAGCGAGTTCAGCAGCTGGCTCTTTCCCTGCTTGAGTTGGCCGGCGATGACCACCCGGATCTGCGGGTCACTGATGCGCACCTTCGCCACCCGGAGACGCTCCACCAGGTCGCCGCGGTCATAGGTGGCGGCGATGGTGCTGGTGTGGTCGATGAGTTCGACGATCACCTTGACCGGCCTGGCCGGCCCGCCGGCCGCGACCTTACCGGGGTCGTTCGGTTGCGTCATCAGATTTCCTCCTGCATGCCGGGCTCAACGGTAGGCGCGCCAATAGGGCGGGGACCACCCGCGTACGGATGGCCCCCGCCCGTGTGGGAAAAGGATCAGAAGGCGTCGAACCCGGTGTCGGTCGCATTGTGCGACGCGACGTCGGTGTGGGACTGCGAGTCGTAGCTGTTACCCGAGCCCAGCGCCGAGCTGGTGTCGTTGTGCGAACCGAAGGACGTGTCGTTGTTGGACGCGGTTTCGTTGTTCGACGCGAACGCGGTGTCGTTGCCCGACCCGATGTTCGAGGTGTAGCTCGACGAGTTGTCCTCGACGCTGTGCGAGCTCTCGGTCTGGACCGAGGTGCTCACCGAGTTGTCCTGGGTGTTGCGGCTGCCGTAGTCACCGTCGATGGTGGTCTGGTTGCCGCCCACCGCGGTGGTGGAGGCGTCGGTGAGGATGATCGAGCCGGCGTTGCCGCCGTCGCCACCGGATGCGCCACCGCTGCCGATACCGATCAGGCTGTCGCCGCCGGACGCGCCACCGCCGTGGCCACCGCTCATGTCGACATCGCTGATCACCGGGCCGTCGTTGCCGGAGATCAGATCGCCACCGGCGGTCTGCGAGTTGTCTTCGATGTCGTTGTCCCGGCCGACGGCGACATTGGACCCGGCGCCCGCCAGGATGTCGCCGTTGTTCATGGTGTTGCCGTCGCCGAGCACGGCGCCGTCACCGCTGACGATGTCGCCACCGTTGTCTCCGTCGACCACCACGCCGCCGTTGGTGGCGGTGTTGGTGCTCTTGTCGCCGAGGGTGATGTCACCGAAGCCGAGGTTGAACGCACCCTGCTGGGCGTTGGCGCCGGCGTCCTGGTTGGGGCTCATGACCGGCACGTTGTTGTGGCTGGCCAGGTCGGTGTCGTTGTGGCTCGCGAAGTCGGTGTTGTTGCGGCTGGCCACCTCCGGCGCGAACTGCGTCTGCGGGGAGAACGGCGAGGCCACCTGGTTCGCGAACTGGGCGGGGATGCTGTGGTGGTCGGCGACCGCGCGCTGCAGGCCGAGCACCGGGTTGCCGCCGCCGAGCAGGACGCCGGCCGGGGCCGCGGTGGCCGCGACGGCGTGCAGCTGGGCTGCGGTCACGTTCGGCAGGCCGGCGTCACGCAGGCTGCCATCCGGATCGGCGATGAACGAAGCTGCCGAGGCGGGGCTGCGGAACAGGTCCAGGATGAAGTCGATCAGAGTGGTCATTTCTCCAACCCTTTCGGATGTTTCTGTGGAGTCTCTGGTGAGTCCCCCCGCCGGGCTCTCCGGCGATCTGGAGACAAATTTATGGGCCCGCCGCGGCTCCGGAAACGGGGTCGATTCCCCTCCCCGTATCTCCCCTACTCGGGGTGCAGGGGGCTACCCCAATAGGGGGTTAGGGGATATGTAGGGGCAGTGGGTCGAAACCCTAAAACCATTAGCGTTTCCGCAGGTAAACACGAAAATGCGCACGACCACACGGGTCGTGCGCATTTCGGCGCTGAGAGAGATCAGTCGAAGATGTCGAAGCCCTCACCACTGTCGGTGTGGTGTTGGTCGTCGACGATCGGGTGGGCCCAATCGGGTGCCGGCCCCGGATCGGCGACCGGTGCGTCGTCGATCACAGGCTCGTTGAGCTGCAGCGACAGGTCGTCGAGCGGCTGATCCACCAGGCCGCCATCGTCGATGGCCGATGCCGAAGACACTGAAGTGGCGAGATGGTCCAACGAGCCGGACTGGTCGATGACGTTGCCCGCCGTCGCGTCCCAGGCGTCGTTGGGGGAATCGAGCGGCACGTGATCACCGAAGGCATCGAACGCCGCAGTCGCCGCTCCGCTGGCCCACACGTTGCCACCCGAGTCGGCGGCGCCGAGGTCGCCGAAGCCGCCGTTGGCGCCCGCCGTGGACAGCGACTCCGACACGACGGGGATCAGGTTGTTGACGTCCGCGCTGGTCACATCGGTCAGATGGGCGTCGGCAATGGCCTGCGCCGGGTCCGCGGCATAGTGGGCAGCGGCGTCGGGGTCGCGTACCAGCGACATCACAAAGTCCAGCAATGTGTTCGCCATGCTCCACCTCCTCAACAGTTCGATTTGAATGCTAGCCAGCTGTGAGCGCGCTGGGATCGGTGCCGAACCCACCCCTCCGAGCCAGCCATTAGGGGGGACGGCATTAGGGGATCGACGCCACTAGGGGATCAATCCCGGGCCCGGGAGGTCTCAGCAGCTAGGGTGGGGTTTCGGCCGAGACAACAGGAGTGACGCCTGATGACCGACTCACTGGGATTGTCGATCGGGATGACCAACCTGGTGGCAGCCCGCGAGGGTCGCCAACCGGTGATCCGCCGATCGATCCTCACCCTGCACAACGACCGCGCCCCGGACGTGGGCGACTACACCGGCAACGGATTGCCACTGGCCGGCTTCGCGGAGCGGGTGGGTGACCCGGTTCCGCTGGTCGCCGCCGACGGGTCCCAGCACCGCGGTGAGCTGGTGCTGGCCGAGGCGTTGGCCGCGATGGCACGCCTCGCCGGTGGCGGCGCACCGGTGGTGATCGCCGTCCCGGCGCACTGGGGTCCGGGCACTGTCGGCGCGTTGCGCGATGTACTGCCCCGTTATCCCGCACTGGCCCCCAATGGCGCCGCGCCGGGCCTGGTGCCGGACTCCCTGACCGCGCTGGCTGCGCTGCAGGCGGATCCGGGATTGCCCACCGAAGGCGTCGTGGTGCTGTGCGATCTCGGCGGCAGCGGCACCAGCGTGACACTGGCCGACGCCGGTGCGGCGTTCGCCACCATCGGACCGACCGTGCGCTATCCCGATTTCTCCGGCGACCTGATCGACCAGGCCTTGCTCAACCATGTGCTCAGCGGTGTCGCGGCTGCCAACGATGCCGATCCGGCGGGCACCGCGGCTGTCGGATCGCTGGCCCGGCTGCGGGCCGAGTGCCGTCAGGCCAAGGAGCAGTTGTCGGCCAACACTGCCGCGGTGATCCACACCGAGCTGCCGGGATACAACTCCGACGTCCGGGTGACCCGCCCCGAACTCGACCAGCTCATGTCCGCACCGTTGGCGGGCCTGCTGGATGCCATCGAAGACACGTTGCAGCGCAACAACATTGCCTTGTCGAGCGTGAACGCGGTGGCCACCGTCGGCGGTGGCGCGGCGATTCCTCTTGTCACCCAGCGACTGTCGGAGCGCCTGCGCGCGCCTGTCGCCACCACCGCACGACCGCAGTTCAGTGTGGCCGCGGGGGCCGCGCTGGTCGCCGAACGGGTCATCGATGCGGGCGCGCCCACGGGAATGGCCCCCATCGTGGCGGCCGCCGACGCACCGACAGGTTTGGCTCCCGAGGTAGCGGCCGCCGACGCACCCACTGGCATGGCACCGACGAGTATGGGGCAAGCCGCCGGTGCCGAGTCCGCAGCGATGGGCGCCCTGGCCTGGTCGCAGGACGACGCGCCCGGCAATGAGCCGGTGCCGTATGCGGGCAGCGAGTACGAGACGCCCGCAGGCTCGACGGCGGCGCGGCCGTCCGTCGAGTTCGCCCACGACGAGGAGATGTCCGACGCAGGCCCGGCTCCGCTCGCCTGGTACAAACGCCCGCCGATCCTGTTCGGTGCCGCGGCCGCGGCCGCCTTGCTGGCCGCCGGCGGCCTCGCAGTGACATTGACCAGCTCCGAAGGGGATTCGACGCCGGTCACCGAGACGAGCACCACGTATTCGATGGGCCCGTCGCCAGAGGGGCCGCCGCCCGAGCCGGTCACGACCGTGACCGAGGGGCCCGACGGAGTCAAGACGACCACCGTCGTCGCGCCGCCACCGCCACCGCCGGAGACGACGACGTCGGCGCCGGAAACCACCACGACGACAAGCCCGACCACCACGACGACGACAACCACCACGACCACTCCGTCGACGACAACGACAACGCGCACCACAACCACCACGACGCAACCGCCGACGACGACCACACAGCCACCGACAACGACACAGCCGCCCACCACCACCCAGCCGCCGGTCACTACGAGTGCGGCGGCGGAGGGCGACGGCGGCGCCTAGGCCGGCCCTGATGACCGCACCGGATCCTGCTCCGGAGCTCCCGTTGGCTGCCCGGTCGGCGATCGAGGCCGTCCTAGCCGGCCCGACCGCACCGGTCAAGCTGTTGGTCTCGGGCGGCGTCGGAACCGGGAAGAGCACAGTGCTCACCGAGATTCGCGAAGCGCTGCGCAACGCCGACCGGGTCGTGCTGACCCGTGCGCCCCGACCGGGCGACGCGCCCGAAGCGGCCTTCGTCATCGACGATGCACACCTGCTCGATGACAGCGAAATCGACCGCCTCGCAGAGAAAGTGGCCGATCCGGCCTCGACCGTCGTGGTGGCGGGCGAACCGCTGACCCATCGCCTGCCGTTGGTCACGTTGGCCACCGCCTTGGAACGGGAGAACCCCGCGGTCCGGCTCGGTCCGCTGACGGCCGCCGACGTGGGTCGGGTGCTGAGCACGGCGTCGAGTGGCCCGGCGACTCAGGAGACGGTCCGGTCGGTGCTGGCCGCCACCGCGGGGCTGCCGTTCCTGCTGTGCGCGGCCGCCGCCACCGAGGCACCGGCGGACGCGGCCCGGTTCACCCTGCTGCAGCGGTTGCGCCGGGTTGACGACGACACCCGCGACGCACTGCTGATCCTGTCGCTGAGCCATGACCTCGGTCCTGATGACGTGGCGGCGGCGCTGCGGTTGACCAGCACTGAGGCGTCGGCCCTGGTGGATCGGGCCCGGGCCGGCGGACTGGTGGAACCGTCCCACGACCGGCGGTTCGTGCGGATGGTTCACGAGTCACTTGCTCAGATCGCCGGGGCCGCCCGCCACCACGAGATCGAAACCTCGCTTCTCGCTTCACAACTCGAGCTGTCCACCTTGTCGGCCGACCTCGCGGTACGGCTGGCCGAACACGGCCTGCGCGACGACCGGCTGGCTGAAGCGCTCGCGGAGCACGCCTCGCATAATCGTGCCCGGCCCGCGCGGGCAGCCCGCCTCTACCGGGCCGCGGTCACCGCAGGCGCGGCGGCGGTGAGCACCCGACTGGCCGATGCGCTGGCACTGGCCGGAGACTGCACGACAGCGGCCCGGATGGCCGATGAGTTACTCGCCTCCGAGGATCCGGCCGAACGCTCGACCGCAGTGCGGATCGCGGCCAGCGTCGCCCTGCACGACGGCGGCGCGGCACAGGCCGCCGATCTGTTCCGGTGGCTCGGCCCATATCCGGATGTCCTGGTCAGCTCGGCGAGCACCACGGCATTCCTCGCAGCCGGTGACGGCGATGCGGCGCGGGCGTCGTCGAGTTCCGACGTGGCCGGGCCGCCCACCTCGACGGCGCGCGCCGCCCGCAGCCTGGCGGAAGGTCTGGTGCTGTCGCTCGATCAGCCGTTCGCCGTGACCGTGGCCCGGCTGGGTCAGGCCGTCACGGCCGAGCATCAGGCCGGCGGCGTCGCTCCCGATACCCCGGCGGCGTTGGTGACGCTGGCGGCGCTGCACGGCGGCGACTCGGTGCGGGCGCGCAGTGTGATCAGCCGGGCCGTCCGGGCCGGGGCGGCCGGTGACGAGGTCTTCAGCGCGGCTCGGCACCGCCTGCTGCTGGGCTGGGTGAAGATGCAGGACGGCCAGCTCGCCGCGGCCGGGGCCGACGCCGCCGCCGCTGAAGCAGGTGAAGATCTACACCGGCGCGACGCGCTGTGGGCCGCCGCGCTGCGCACCGCGATCGCCCGACGCAGCGGGGACAGCGGTGCCGTGCAGAAGTACTGGTATGCCGCCGTGGAGGTGCTCGCCGAGTATTCGATCGACCTGTTCTCGCTGTTGCCGCTGGGCGAGTTGTGGGTGGCCGGCGCCCGCATGCGTCAGGTCGACCGGCTGGAGCACACCCTCGCCGAGGCCTGGGACCTGCTTGCCGCACTCGGCAACCCGGTGTTGTGGTCGGTACCGCTGCACTGGGCCGGTGTGCACGCCGGGATTCTCGCCAACTCGCCCGGTGCCGTCGCCCCGCACGGGCAGGCGTTGACCGCCGCGGCGGGGCAGAGCGCCTTCGCCCGGGCGCTGGCCAACGGTGGCCGCACCTGGTTGCGGGTCCTGGCCAATCACGTCGACATCGATGAGGTGACAACCGCGGCTCGGGCGCTGTCCCAGTTCGGCCTGACCTGGGACGGCACCCGGCTGGCCAGCCAGGCCGCGCTGCAGACGCCGGATGCGCGGGTATCGCAGGCGATGCTGCAGCTGGCCCGCGATCTCAAACAGACCAGTGCAGTGGAGGAAGTCGAGGTCGCTTCATCGGCAGCGCCGGTCGGTCCCTCGACGCAGACCGCCCCGGCTCCGTCGTCGACCAAGTTGTCCGATCGCGAGCGCGAGGTCGCCGAACTGCTACTGCTCGGCATGCCCTACCGCGACATCGGCAGCCAGCTGTTCATCTCGGCCAAGACCGTCGAGCATCACGTAGCCCGGATCCGCCGGCGTCTCGGCGCCGAGTCGCGCACGGAGATGATCTCCATGCTGCGGGCGATGCTGGCGCCGCAGGGCTGAGAGACGCCCGGCGCAGCTGAGAGCTATACCACAGTGGCCTCGAAGTTAGGTAAGCCTCGGTAGCGGTAAGAAACACCTAAATGTCACTATGAGCTGAAGGAAGCTAAGTTACCGACGGGTAACTATGCCCAAGTTACCCGCGAGTAACTCGCGAATGGAGGCGTTTCTGGTGGAGAGTCTCGAACACACCCTTGTGGTGGCGCGGCTGATTCTCGGCGTGCTCGCAACGCTCGTCGTTTTGGCGTTCGCCGCCAAGCGCGTGCTGTGGCTCACGAAACTGATCAGCTCGGGCCAGAAGGTCGGCGACGAGCGTGGCCGTAAGGACCATCTGGTTCAGCGCTTCCTGAACCAGAACAAGGAAGTCTTCGCCCAGTCGAAGCTGCTGAAGTGGTCGATCCCCGGCATCGCGCACTTCTTCACCATGTGGGGCTTCTTCGTCCTCGCGACCGTGTATCTCGAGGCCTACGGCGTGCTGTTCAACCCCGAGTTCCACATCCCGTTCGTCGGCCGCTGGGCCGTGCTGGGCTTCCTCCAGGACTTCTTCGCCGTCGCCGTGCTGGCCGGCATCATCGTCTTCGCGATCATCCGTATCCGGAAGAACCCCGAGCAACTGGGCCGCGAGTCCCGCTTCTACGGCTCGCACAACGGCGGCGCCTGGACGATCCTCGTGATGATCTTCCTGGTCATCGCGACCTACGCGGTGTTCCGCGGCGCGGCCGTCAACGTGCTGGGTGAGAACTTCCCCTACCAGTCGGGTGCCTTCTTCTCCGACGGCATGGCCGCGCTGCTGGCTCCGCTGGGCCACACTGCCAACGTCTGGCTGGAGACCCTGGCGCTGATGGCCCACCTGGGCGTCATGCTGGCCTTCCTGCTGATCGTGCTGCACTCCAAGCACCTGCACATCGGTCTGGCTCCGATCAACGTCACCTTCAAGCGCCTGCCCAACGGCCTCGGCCCACTGCTGCCGATGGAGGACAAGGGCGAGAAGATCGACTTCGAGGATCCGGCCGAAGACGCGGTGTTCGGCAAGGGCCGTATCGAGGACTTCACCTGGAAGGCCAACCTCGACATGGCGACCTGCACCGAGTGTGGTCGCTGCCAGTCGCAGTGCCCGGCGTGGAACACCGGTAAGCCGCTGTCCCCAAAGCTCTTGGTCATGAACCTGCGCGATCACCTGTTCGCCAAGGCTCCGTACATCATCGAAGGCAAGTCGATGCCCGAGGAAGGCTCGGTCGACTTCGACAAGCTGGGCGACAGCCTGCACGCGCACGGTGTGGCCGAAGACGGCTTCGCCCGCATCGGAGGTTCCGGACCCGAGCAGGCGCTGCGCCCGCTGGTCGGCACCGCCGAGCAGGGGGGCGTCATCGATCCCGACGTGCTGTGGTCCTGCACCAACTGTGGTGCCTGCGTCGAGCAGTGCCCGGTGGACATCGAGCACATCGACCACATCGTCGACATGCGCCGCTACCAGGTCATGGTCGAGTCGGAGTTCCCCGGTGAGCTGGGTGTGCTGTTCAAGAACCTGGAGACCAAGGGCAACCCCTGGGGCCAGAACGCCAAGGACCGCACCAACTGGATCGACGAGGTCGACTTCGACGTGCCGGTCTACGGCGAAGACGTGGAGAGCTTCGACGGCTTCGAGTACCTGTTCTGGGTCGGTTGCGCCGGCGCCTACGAGGACCGCGCCAAGAAGACCACCAAGGCCGTCGCCGAACTGCTGGCCGCCTCTGGTGTGAAGTTCCTGGTGCTGGGCACCGGTGAAACCTGTACCGGTGACTCGGCCCGCCGCTCCGGTAACGAGTTCCTGTTCCAGCAGCTGGCCGCGCAGAACGTCGAGACCATCAACGAGCTGTTCGAGGGTGTCGAGACGGTCGATCGCAAGATCATCGTCACCTGCCCGCACTGCTTCAACACGATCGGCCGCGAGTACCCGCAGCTGGGTGCCAACTACACCGTCGTGCACCACACGCAGCTGCTGAACCGCCTCGTCCGGGACAAGAAGCTGGTGCCGGTCAAGTCCACCGGCGGCCCCGAGGTCACCTACCACGACCCGTGCTTCCTGGGTCGCCACAACAAGGTCTACGAGGCTCCGCGTGAGCTGGTCGAGGCCTCGGGCGTGACGCTCAAGGAAATGCCCCGCCACGCCGACCGCGGCCTGTGCTGTGGTGCCGGTGGCGCGCGCATGTGGATGGAAGAGCACATCGGCAAGCGCGTCAACGTGGAGCGCACCGAAGAGGCCATGGACACCGCCTCGACCATCGCGACCGGTTGCCCGTTCTGCCGCGTGATGATCACCGACGGTGTCGATGACGTCGCCGCTGCCCGCAACGTCGAGAAGGCCGAAGTGCTCGACGTGGCGCAGCTGCTGCTGAACTCGCTGGACAAGAGCGGCATCAAGCTGCCCGAAAAGGGCACTGCGGCCAAGGAATCCGAGAAGCGGGCCGAGGCACGCGCCGAGGCTGAAGCCAAGGCCGAAGCCGCCGCGGCTGCGGCAGCGCCGGTGATCGAGGAACCCGCGGCCGAAACGGCGTCCGAGGCTCCGGCCGCGGAGGCCAAGCCGGTGACCGGTTTGGGCATGGCCGGCGCCGCGAAGCGTCCCGGCGCCAAGAAGGCTGCTCCGGCTGCCGAGGCCTCCGCTGCACCTGCCGCCGCTGCTCCGGTCAAGGGCCTGGGCATGGCCGGTGGTGCGAAGCGTCCGGGTGCGAAGAAGGCGGCGGCTCCCGCGGCCGAGGCCGCTCCGACCGAGGCACCGGCTGCTCCGGTCAAGGGCCTGGGTATCGCCGGTGGCGCCAAGCGTCCGGGCGCCAAGAAGACCGCGGCTCCCTCAGCGACCGCCGCCCCAGCTGCCGAGGCTCCCGCAGCCCCGGCTGCACCCGCGGCTCCGGTGAAGGGTCTGGGCATGGCGGCCGGCGCGAAGCGCCCGGGTGCCAAGAAGTCGACTCCTGCTGCGTCGGCGGCACCTGCCGCCCCGGCTGCTCCTGCTGCTGAGGCCCCGGCTGCCGCTGAGCCGGCCAAGGCCGAACCGCCGGTCGTGGGTCTGGGTATCGCCGCAGGCGCGCGTCGTCCGGGTGCCAAGAAGGCCGCCCCGGCCGCGCCTGCGGCTCCGGCTGCCCCGGCTCCTGCCGCCGAGGCGACGCCGGAACCGGCCGCTGAAAAGCCCGCCGAGGCGCCTGCCGAGCCCGCCAAGCCGGAACCTCCGGTCGTCGGGCTAGGCATCAAGCCGGGCGCCAAGCGTCCCGGCAAGCGCTGATACCACCCGTCCAGTGGCCAGTTATGACACGGATCCAGCCGGATCGTGTGCCATAACTGGCCACTGGCGCTTGGGTGGGCAGATCGGCAAATTCCAAAATCAGTGGACTGTGGTGAGACCATGGTGAGCGTGACTACCCATCAGTTGCCGTGGCACACCGGTCAGCACCCGAAGCCGCGTACGTTCGCCCAGTCCACGAAGTTGCAGGACGTCCTGTACGAGATCCGTGGGCCGGTACACGAGCAGGCCTCACGGCTGGAAGCTGAAGGGCACCGCATCCTCAAGCTGAACATCGGCAACCCAGCTCCGTTCGGCTTCGAGGCGCCCGACGTGATCATGCGCGACATGATCCAGGCCCTGCCCTACGCGCAGGGGTATTCCGACTCCAAGGGCATCGCCAGCGCGCGCCGCGCGGTGTTCACCCGCTACGAACTGGTCGAGGGTTTCCCCCGGTTCGACATCGACGACGTGTATCTGGGCAACGGGGTCTCCGAGCTCATCACGATGACCCTGCAGGCGCTACTCGACAACGGCGATCAGGTGCTCATCCCGGCGCCCGACTATCCGCTGTGGACGGCGTCGACCGCGCTGGCCGGCGGCACCCCGGTGCACTACATGTGCGACGAGACCCAGGGCTGGAATCCCGACGTCGCCGACATCGAGTCGAAGATCACCGAGCGCACCAAGGCACTCGTCGTGATCAACCCGAACAACCCCACGGGCGCGGTCTACAGCCGCGAAACCCTGGATCAGATGGTGGAGCTGGCCCGTAAGCATCAGCTGTTGCTGTTGGCCGACGAGATCTACGACAAGATCCTCTACGACGACGCCAAGCACATCTCGCTGGCGACCTTGGCGCCTGACCTCCTGTGCCTGACTTTCAACGGGCTCTCGAAGGCCTACCGGGTGGCCGGCTACCGCTCGGGTTGGCTGGTCATCACCGGCCCCAAGGAACACGCGACCAGCTTCATCGAGGGCATCAGCCTGCTGTCGAATATGCGGTTGTGCCCGAATGTGCCTGCGCAGCACGCGATTCAGGTCGCCTTGGGCGGCCATCAGAGCATCGACGATCTGGTGTTGCCGGGCGGCCGGCTGCTCGAGCAGCGGGACACCGCGTGGTCAAAGCTCAACGAGATCCCCGGTGTCTCGTGTGTGAAACCCGCGGGAGCGCTGTACGCGTTCCCGCGACTCGACCCCGAAGTGCACGACATCCACGATGACGAGCAGTTGGTGCTCGACCTGTTGTTGCAGGAGAAGATCCTGTTGACGCAGGGCACGGGATTCAACTGGCCTACACCGGATCACCTGCGTATCGTCACGCTGCCGTGGGCGCGGGACCTGGCCCAGGCCATCGAGCGGCTGGGCAACTTCCTGGCCGGCTACCGCCAGTAGGCGTCAGGAACCGGACAGCCGCTCCCTCTACAGTGACCGGGTGGCGCACACGCATTCCCACTCGCATTCGCTGGCCGGCCCGTCCCCGCTCGGCCCGTTGGCAGCCCGGATCGTCGTCGGCCTGCTGATCGCCATCGGGCTCGCGGTCCTGATCGGCGCGGCCGTGTTGTGGCCCAGCCATCAGAAGGTCGACATCCCGCTGCCTTTCCAGAACGCCGCGGGCGGCGCCGTCACCACCGAAGCCGGGCACGTCGTATCCACCCGCGCTGCGGCCTGCGGCAACCAATCGGAGGGGGCGGTGCTGACTGCGATACCGAAACCCGTCGAGGGCGACGCCGCTACTTGCGTGGAGTCGATCGTCGCGGTCGACTCCGGCCCCAACGAAGGTGCCTACACATTGCTGGCGTTCAGCGGCGGACCAGGCCAGCCCCAATTTGCGGTCGGTGATCACATCCGCATAACACGCCAGGTCGATCCAACCGGAATGACGACCTATTCCTTCTACGACTATGAGCGCACTTGGCCGCTGGCCGGGCTGGCCGCGATATTCGCAATCGTGGTCGTCGCTGTAGCTCGATGGCGGGGACTGCGCGCGTTGATCGGCATCGTCGTGGCGTTCCTTGTCCTCGTGGTGTTCCTGCTGCCCGCCCTCCGCGACGGCGCATCGGCGATCCCGGTCGCGCTGGTGGCATCGGCGGCGATTCTCTACGCGGTGATCTACCTGGCCCACGGTGTGAGTCTGCGCACCAGCGCGGCCCTGCTCGGGACTCTCACGTCACTGTTGCTTGCAGCGATATTATCCTGGGCGGCAATCGAATTGACCCACCTCACCGGGCTGTCCCAGGAGGAGAACAACGCGGTCGCAACGTACCTGGGCAACGTGTCGATCACCGGCCTGCTGTTGGCCGGGTTCATCATCGGCTCACTCGGTGTGCTCAACGACGTGACCATCACCCAGGCCTCGGCGGTGTTCGAGCTCGCCGAGCACGGCGGGAGCCGGCGCTCGATCTTCCTCGGCGCCATGCGGGTGGGCAGCGACCACATCGCCAGCACCGTCTACACCCTGGTGCTCGCCTATGCCGGCAGCGCGTTGCCGCTACTGCTGTTGTTCAGCGTGGCCAACCGGTCCCTGGCCGATGTGCTGACGGGTGAGAGCGTGGCCATCGAGATCGCCCGCTCCGCGGTCGGCGGTATCGCCTTGGCGCTGTCGGTCCCGTTGACGACGGCGATCGCCGCGGTACTGGCTACGCCCAACACCGCAGGCCGCTGACCGCCCTACGATGCTTTGTGAATTTCGTGCCGATCTTCCTGCGCGTGCCTGCGCTCCTGCAGGATGAGCTCCATTGCGTGACGACGGTCCAGGCCGACGCGCTCGCTGACATCGCGCACGTTCAGCCAGGCCAACTGGGACGCTTGGCGGAACGCGATCCCGAGGTGCTGCCCGACATGCTTCGTGGACACAGCTATCTTGCGCAGCGCCACCCCATCGGTCGCCCGTTCGTGATCGGTGATGTGTTTCTCCGCTAGGCGCGCATGCTCGTCGCGGTGTCGTGCATAGAGTTTCTCGTGCGCGGCGAGATGCCTGGTATACAGCTCCGCGTGTTCGTCGACATGGCGGTGTTCAACAGTCGCGTGCTCCGCAACGTGCTCCGAACCGGTGTGCGCGCTCTCCATTCCTTCGTTCGTCATGAGGCCATTCCTTCTAGAGTTGTCGATCTACTCCATGGCCTGACGCTACTCCCCGCGCACGAGCCCGCGCACTGAAACATGTGCGCGGCAAGGGGCATCTAACCGACGAGATCCTTCTCGGTCAGCTCGGTGGCGGCCAGTGCGGCGGCCAGGGTGTCGTGACGGAACGCCGACGTGACGTGGTCGTGCACCACCCGGAACGCCGCAGCACCGGTGCGGGTGGTCCCGTCGGCCGCCATGATGGTCTGTTCGACGACGACCACGCCGTCGTGCACGAACATCCGTCCCGGGGTCACGGTGTCCCCGCCGGACGCGGCCCACTCGCGCAGGGCGGCGTGCCCTTGGGCGGCTCCGTTGGCATCGCCCACCTCGATGTCATCGCTGGACAGCGCGATCAGGGTATCGATGTCGTCTTCGTCCAGCGCGTCGTGCCAAGCCAGAACCGTGGCGATCTCGGAAGTGGTCATGAACGAAACGTACGCCACTCAGAACGGTGTGCGGTCGAGCCAGGTGTCCCAGGTCGCGGTGTCGCCGAACACTTCGAGCCCGAGGTCGGCCGCACTGCGCCGTCGCGTGATGGCCAGCAGCAGGTCGTTGGCCGGCCCGCGCAGCGCGACGGTGCCCTTGCCGTGGCTGTGTGACCAGCCGAGGCCGTCCTCGTCGTGCTCCAGCGTCCACTCCCCCGTCGGCCCCAGCCCCTCGTCGGTGGCGTGCAGGTGGATGCTCGAGCCCAACGCCAGCGGCTCGGCGTGCCGCTTGTTGGCCATGCCGGTGGAGATCTCGAGCCACTCGCTGACCGCATCCGCGGCGAGGTCGACCGGCATGTCGAACGTGGTTCCCACGGCCAGCGCGGCGTCGGCGTGATGTACCGCCGCCTCGTGCACGCGTCGCCGGATCCACCAACCCCCGGGTTTGGGGCCCAGGAACGTCCACACCCTGGTGTCGGTGCCGACCTGATCGACGGCCTTGAGGATCTGCGCCGCACCGGCGTTGAGCCATTCGATCGCGCCGTCGGGATCATCCGGCGGCTTGCCCTCATGGACCTCACGCGGGTCGAGGGGCGATACCCGGCGCTCGGAGATAATCTGTGCCGCCCAACGGTTTCCGCGTCCGACATGGCGGAACAGGTGCTTGAGCTTCCACTCCGGGCACGTCGGCACCGGCGTCTCAGGATCGCTGGAGGCGATCAGCTCCCCGAAGGTCCGGGTCTGGTCGAGCAGAGCAGCTCGGAAGTCCACGTCACGAACTTACCGCCGTGCGTGCCTTCCCGAGCGCGATCGGCAGAGTCGACCAACCGCGCAGGATTCGGGTCTCGCGGCGGCTGCCTGCACCGGCCGCCCGTGCATCGGGAAACCGCTCGAAGAAGGTCTGCAGACCGACCTGTCCCTCGGCCCGGGCCAGTGCTGCGCCGAGGCAGAAATGCCGGCCGCCGGAGAACGAGAGGTGACGGCCGGCATTGTCGCGTTCGATGTCGAAGCGGTGCGGATCGGTGAACACCGCGGGGTCGCGATTGGCTCCGGCCAGGTGGATGATGACGAGTTCTCCGGCCTGGACCGGTGTTCCGGCCACGACGGTGTCGCGCAGAGCCACCCGCGCGCTCATCAGCACCGGCGAGTCCAGGCGCAGGATCTCCTCGACCGTGTTCGGCCACAGTTCGGGCCGCCCCGCCAGGGTCCGCAGGTGTTCGGGGTGGTCCAGCAGCATGCGAATGCCGTTGCCCAGCAGGTTGACCGTGGTCTCGAACCCTGCCGCCAGCACGAGCCCGGCCAGCGCGCGCAGTTCCGATTCGGTGAGCGGTTCCCCGGCCGCGCCGGCCTCGGAGGCCGAGATGATCTGGCTGAGCAGATCCTCGCCGGGGTTGCGGCGCAGTTGACGCAGGTGATCGGTCAGCCAGGTCTCGAACCCGTGAATCCCGGAGTTCACCTCCTGGTACTGCCGCCAGGTCAGCCCGATGTCCAGGCTGGGCGCGCCGAGCTCCCCGAAGCGCAGGATCTGTTGGCGGTCCGCGTCGGGCACGCCGAGGATGTCGCTGATCACCGCGACGGGCAGCTGTGCGCAGTACCGGTCGACGATGTCGACCACTCCGCCGCCGTCCATCGAGTCCAGCAGTTCGTTGGCCGTGTCCTGGACCCGTTCGCGCAGCCGGGCGACCGCGCGGGTGGTGAACACAGAGGAGACCAGCTTGCGGTAGCGGGTGTGATCGGGGGGTTCCGTTGCGAGCAGTGACGGCGGCATCAGGGGGTGCAGTCCGCCGGTATAGGTCTTGTCGGCCACCCACCGCAACGGACGGGGCAGGTTCCCGCCGAGCCGCGACACCCGGAAGTCGTCGGAGCGCAGTAGATCGGTGGCCACGTCGTGGTCGAACGTCATCAAGAGCGCACGGCCACGCACAATCGGTCCGTGACGGCGCATCTCATCGGCGAAGGGCGCCGGATCGGCCCGCACCGCCGGGTCGGCGATCAGCCGAGCCTGCGGATCCCCATGACGCATCCCGTACGCAGAGATACCTCGAACCACCCCGTGCAGGGCCATCCACCGGATTCGTTCCCGCATGGCCCGAGCCTACGACCGCGAAATTTGTTCTACAAGCGTCAAACAGTGGCGACCGGGCGTCCCAACGCGTACACCCGCCACCCCGCGTCCCGCCAGCGCTGCGCGTCCAGGCAATTGCGGCCGTCCACAACGACTTTGACGCGCACCATGTCGGCCAGCTCGGCGGGGTCGAGGTCGACGAACTCGGCCCACTCGGTGAGCACCAGCACCGCATCGGCCCGGTCGCAGGCTTCGACCACCGAGGTCGAGTAGTTCAGCGTGGGGAACACCCGCTGCGAGTTGTCCATCGCCTTCGGGTCGTACACGTTGACCGCGGCGCCGTTGAGCTGCAGCATGCCGGCGACGTTGAGGGCGGGTGAATCGCGCACGTCGTCGGATTCGGGTTTGAACGCCGCACCCAGCACCGCGATGTTGGCGCCCAGCAGCGATCCGCCGCAGGCCCGGGTGGTCAGCTCCACCATGGCGGTGCGGCGGCGCATGTTGATGCTGTCGACCTCACGCAGGAACGTCAGCGCGTGGTTGGCGCCGAGCTCACCGGCCCGGGCCATGAACGCCCTGATGTCCTTGGGCAGGCAGCCGCCGCCGAAGCCCAGGCCCGCGTTGAGGAATCGCCGCCCGATCCGCGGGTCGTAGCCCAGTGCGTCGGCCAGCAGGGTGACATCGGCGCCGACGGCTTCGCACACCTCGGAGATCGCGTTGATGAACGAGATCTTGGTGGCCAGGAACGCGTTGGCCGACACCTTGACCAGCTCAGCGGTCTCCAGATCGGTGACCAGGAACGGCACCCCGTCATCGATCAGCGGCGCGTAGAGCTCACGTACCGCCGCCTCGCCGCGGAGCGAATCACGCTGCACACCAACCACGATGCGATCCGGGTGCAGCGTGTCGTGCACGGCGTAGCCCTCGCGGAGGAACTCCGGGTTCCAGGCCACCTCGACGTCCACGTCGACCGGTGCCAGGGCGCGGGCCCGCTCGGCCAGGTCGGCGGCGGTCCCGACCGGGACGGTGGACTTGCCGACGATCACCGCGGACCGGCGTAGCCGGGGCACCAGGGTGTCGATGACGGCGTGCACGTGACGCAGGTCGGCGCTGTAATCGCCCTTCTTCTGCGGGGTGCCGACGCCGAGGAAGTGCACGTCGGCGAAATCGGCGGCCTCGTCGTAATCGGTGGTGAATCGCAGCCGGCCGGCAGACAGGTTGTCGTTCAACACCTTCCGCAGGCCGGGTTCGTAGAACGGGATGTCACCGGCGGCGAGTTTGGCCACCTTGCCCGGGTCGATGTCGACCCCGATCACCTCGTGGCCGAGCTCGGCCATGCCCGCGGCATGTGTCGCGCCCAGATAGCCGGTACCGAATACGGTGCATCGCATACTGCCTGGATAGGCCGCGATAATGAGCTAGCCGCTACGTGACACTGAGCGGCAGGCCAACGTCAGGTAACGGTTGGAGGCGGGGCCTAGTGCCTGCCGAATGACGGGAAGGGCCACAGGCCTCCGCCGTCACCGCCACTGCGCGAACCACCGGAGCCGGAACGGCCGGGATTCCAATCGC
Source organism: Mycolicibacterium sp. 050232 (assembly GCA_036235365.1). GTDB lineage: Bacteria > Actinomycetota > Actinomycetes > Mycobacteriales > Mycobacteriaceae > Mycobacterium. The sequence goes on from JAZBEZ010000001.1 coordinate 428,485, forward strand.
CCGACCCCGAGCCACCCGGGTTCCAGTCACCGGAACCACTTGACCGACCGGGGTTCCAGTCACCGGAGCCACGGCCCGGGTTCCAACCCGAGTTCGGAGGCTCCCAGTCATCTGAGCCTGAGCCCGGCCACTTCGGGCTTTCCGGTTCGTGGCGCGACGGCGGATCCCACGGCTGCTGACGCTGCGGCGGGTCCCACGGTGGCCGGAAGATGTTCGGCAGCCGCGGTGCGGGCGGCAGCACGACCAGCGGCGGGATGTACGGCGCCGGCGGGTTGTAGATCGGGGCCGGCGGAGGCGGAGCCACGGGCGCCGGGGGCGGAGCCTCGGGGGCCGGAGCGGGCGCCTCGGGCGCGGGTGGCGGAGCCGCGGCGGGCTGCTCGACGTAGACCGTGCGCGGCGGCGCCTGCGGTGCGGGCGCCGGGGCTTCCTGGACCACCGGGATCGGGGCCTTGATGGTCTCCGGCGGCGGGGCCGGTGGCGGCGGCACCAGTGCTTCGGGTGGTGGCGCGGGTGCGGGTGCCGGAAGCTTGGCCGGGGCGCTCGGCGCCACGGCGCCCTGCGCCGGAGAGGGACGCTGATCGACCGTCGGCCGGATACTCACCGCAAGCGAAATAACCAGGGCCACAACACCAACCACGAACACTGAGGTCAGCGCGGAACCCACGAGCAGGAACGGTTTGCGTTCGTCGTCCATCGGCATCTCGTCGGCGACGAGGTCCACGCCGTCGACGGCACCGGCACCGGCCGGGGCCATCTCGGTGGCCAGACCGGCCAGCGCGTAGGCGCTGCCCGCGGTCGTGCCGTCAGGATCTTGCGAATAGGCCAACCCGACCGTGGTGGCCTCGAACGCCGGAGCATTGGCCGACGCGAGCGCCGCACCGCGGGCGAGCGCCATCTCCGGCTCGTCCGGGGCACTGACCGGAAGCGACACCAGGGGTTCCAGGTGCGCCTTGACGGAAGCGACGTCGACGCCGGCGCCGAGGACGAACATGCCGTTCGGCGCGGATTCGGCGGCGTCGACGGCGGCAGCCATGTCGGTGAGTACGGCCATGGCGTCGGCGCTGTGCAGAGAGCGGCTCAGCACCTTGACCACCGAACCGTCGTCGGTCTTGACCACCGAGAGCGTCGCGGCGTCGCGGTCGATGAACAGCAGCGCCGTGGTGTCGTAGCCGACTGCCCGGCCGACCGCCTGGGCCAGCGCGGCGGCGGCATGACTTTCGGAGACCAGCATGACGTCGTCGATGCCGTGCGCGGACAGTGTGTCGCGCAGCGCGGCGGCGTCGGAATGGTCGGTCCAGGTGACACCGATCGACTTCAGATGATGCCCACCCGTGGTGGCGCTCTCCTGGGTTCCGAGGATGGCGGCGACCACCTGATCGGCCGCGCTGACGGTTGCCGAATCCTCCACGGCGGTGACGTCGAAGACGTCGTGATCGACGGTAACTCCGTCGGCTTTCTCCCCCTCGACCAGCACCATGCGGACCGTTGTAGGTGCCATCGCCACACCCAATACGATGTCCACCGAGCCCTCCAATGTGTTTGCTGCACTGCATTTGTCGCCATTGCGCACACATTCCGCACGAACCGACAACTAGAACCTTCATCGGCGTAACCAGCTCGATTGTTACACCAGCGCTGTTAGCTACAGCGCTCAGATTCATGTCGGACCGCGACGGCTTGGTGCGTGCCGGCGCCGGTTAGTTAGACCCTACTCGGCATTACGACAAAGAGCGCCGCCCGGTTCATCCCGCACTGTCTTCTTCGGCCGGATCCGGCCGCTGATCTCGGTCTCCGAACTGGCCCAGCTGCCCCAGGGTGCCGCCGAACAATCCCGGCCGGCGCTGGGGCAGGTGCCCGTGCACGCCCTCGGCGTAGGCGGACTCGGCGTGCTGGGTGAAGTCGACGCCCGTGGTCTCGTCCTCGGGGCTCAGCCGGAACCCCATGAACCGGTCGATCGCCTTGGCCAATACATAGGACATGGTGAAGGCGTAGGCCGCCACGACGACGGCGGCCATCAGCTGCTTACCCAGCTGGGTCAGCCCGCCGCCATAGAAGAGGCCCTGCGGGCCCTGCGTCATCACCTCGGTGGCCAGGAATCCGATCAGCAGAACGCCGACCACACCCCCGACGAAGTGCACACCCACGACATCCAGCGAGTCGTCGTACCCGAACCGGAACTTCAGGCCGATCGCAAAGGAACAGACCACACCGGCGGCCAGGCCCACCACGACGGCGCCGAGGGTGTTGACCGTGCCGCACGACGGGGTGATCGCGACCAGACCGGCCACCACACCGGACGCCGCGCCGAAGGTGGTCGGCTTGCCGTCGCGGACCTGCTCGACCGTCAGCCAGCCCAGCATGCCCAGGCAGCCCGCGACCAGGGTGTTGAGGAAGATCGCGGCGGCGGTGCCGTTGGCCGCGAGCGCCGAGCCCGCGTTGAAGCCGAACCAGCCGAACCACAGCAGGCCCACGCCGAGCAGCACGAAGGGCAGGTTGTGCGGGCGCATCGCGTCCTGCTTGAAACCGATGCGCGGGCCGAGCACCAGGGCCAGCGCCAGGGCCGACGAGCCCGACACGATCTCGACGACGAGGCCGCCGGCGTAGTCGAGCACGCCGAGGCCGGCCAGCCAGCCGCCCGGCCCCCAGACCCAGTGCGCGACGACGGCGTACACCGCGACGGCCCAGACCGGCACGAACAGCATCCAGGCGGCGAACTTCGCGCGGTCCGCGATAGCCCCGCTGACCAGGGCGGCAGTGATGATCGCGAAGGTGAGCTGGAAGGTGGCGAACAGCAGCTCGGGCACCGCGCCGTGGGCAGTGCTCGGCGTGATGCCGAGCATGCCGAAGTGCTGCAGGCCGCCGATCAGGCCGCCGCCGGCGTCATCGGAGAACGCCAGCGTGTAGCCGACCAGCAGCCAGGCCACCGTGACCAGCGGAATCGAGATGAAGCTCATCATGATCATGTTGAGCACGCCGGTGGTGCGGACCATGCCGCCGTAGAAGATGGCGAGGCCTGGGGTCATCAGCAGGACCAGCGCGGTACTGGCGAGCAGCCAGGCTGTGGCGGCCGGATCGATTTCGGGCACGTCGAGCTCCTTTGGTCTCGACGAGAATGTCGGGCGCGCGTTTCAGCCACGGGGCGCGCGTGTTTCGGCCGTGTTTCGTGTTGCGGTGTGGTTACTGAAAGTTCACCGGGGCTGTTGGTTGGCCTCGTTGGCGTTGCCTGCCTCTGCGTCGCCGTTTTCTACAACTGGGCTGCTGATCGGCAATTTCCACAGCCCACAGGTAGAAAGCGGCGCAATCGTGTGGCGGGCCCGCCCCTCGTGGCGCGCCGAGCGGCCAGTTATGACACGCGAATGGCTGATCGGCGTGTCATAACTGGCCACTCGGCAGCACAACTACGACTTGATGAAGTTCAAATGCGAGCGTGAGGGCGTCGGACCACGCTGGCCCTGGTATTTCGAGCCGACCTTGTCGCTGCCGTACGGGTGCTCGGCCGGGCTGGTCAGCCGCAGCAGGCACAACTGACCGATCTTCATGCCCGGCCACAACGTGATCGGCAGGTTGGCGACGTTCGAGAGCTCCAGGGTGATGTGCCCGGAGAAACCCGGGTCGATGAACCCGGCCGTCGAGTGCGTCAACAATCCGAGACGGCCCAGCGAAGACTTCCCTTCCAGGCGTCCGGCCAGGTCATCGGGCAGCGTGCACACCTCGAGCGTCGAGCCGAGCACGAACTCGCCCGGGTGCAGCACGAACGGCTCGCCTTCGGCGGGTTCGACCAGGGACGTCAGCTCGTCCTGCTGTTTGGCCGGGTCGATGTGGGTGTAGCGGGTGTTGTTGAAGACCCGGAACAGGCTGTCCAGGCGGACGTCGACGCTCGACGGCTGCACCAGCGCATCGTCGAACGGCTCGATGGCCAGGCGTTTCGCGGCGATCTCGGCCCGGATGTCTCGATCGGAGAGCAGCACCCGACGAGCGTATCGGTTCAGCGACGGACCACCCGAGGCAACGGCGGCAAGGGGATGTCGAGGCACGGCGCGGCCACGGGCTTGCCCGCCGCCCACGGCGACACCCTGCACGCGACGGTGTGGACCTGCTGTCCGTCGCGGGCCCCAGGCTGGGCCGCCGGCGGCAGCAACGGCTCGGCGGGCGAGACCGGCGCGGCGTGTTCAGCCGGTGTCGACGCCTGCGTCGGGGCGCCGCGGCCACTGCCTTGCACGGTGAGAGCCAGGAATACCGCACCCGCGAGGATCAGCACCGCCGTCGCCATGACCGTGGTCAACGTGCGCATCAGCGGATCGAGCTTGGGTGCCGGCACGGCATCGTGGCGGATGTCGGCGCCGGCAAGTACCGCACCGCGCGCGAGCAGCAGGGCTGCGTCGTCGCCGAGCACGACGGGTCGCGGCATCACTGAATTCACTTCTTCGACAAGGCTTTCCGCGTCCGGCGCCGATCCCGCGATGGCGATCGCGGCGACCCGTTCGGGGAAGCTGTCGCACAAGCCGCACAGCGCCAGCACCGCGCTGCCCTCGTCAGATCCATCGAGGTGGCGGCTGCGCACCCGGCGTTTCCCATCGTCGCCCTCGGCACCGACCACGGCAAGCAGCGTCTCGTCGGGTTCCACCACGCACAGCGCGATCGAATCGCAGTCGGCGATCCGGACGGTGTATTCGGCGGCGGCTTCCAGCGCGTCGGTCGTGGAGACCACCACCTCGTTGGCGATGCCCATCTCATCGAGGGCATCCAGTACCAGGCCGGCCTCAGCGGCCACCGCGTCGGTCCAGGTCAGCGCGACGCGCGTGACGGTGTACCCGTTGGCCGGGGCGGTGTCGCGGGCGTCGATCACCGCGTTGACGACGCGCTCGCGGAAACCGGGGTGCTCGACGCCGACGTGGGTGTCCACGTCGAGCGAGCCGTGGTCGATCACCGCGCCGTCGCCGCCGGCACCCTCCACGAGGAGGAGCCGGGCGTCGCGCGAGGTCATGGCAATGCCGATGACAACATCCATTGGGTTGAACCCCTCGGTTGATGCGGCCCGACCTGCGGGCCTATTCGCTCCATTCAGCGCCGGATGGAGCCCACGACTACCGACGGTAGACAGCGCATCTGAGAACGACAGCCCGAGGATTTACCCGATTCTCAGGGTGGGTCGTGAACAGCAATCATGTTCTGGGGTCAGATGTTTCGCCGCGCCGACCGAGGCGCCGGGTCCGCACTGGGCAGCTGCCCGTCGGCCGCATCGCCAACCTTCGCCAGACACCGGCCGCCGCCGCTCCCCTATGCCGGCGTCAATTTCTTAGACTCACCGTGACGATGTCCGCCCGCCTTACCCACAGACCGGGCCGGGTTGCTATCCTTCGTCAGCACCATGCCGATGTAGTTCAATGGCAGAACATCAGCTTCCCAAGCTGAATACGCGGGTTCGATTCCCGTCATCGGCTCCATACATACAGGTCGGCGACATATCGCGCTTTGCCGGCAAGCTTGAATCGGCGAAATCCCGCATTTTCCCCATGAATTCGGTCAGCCAGCCTTGTTGCTTGCCCATTCGGTGAACCAACCCGACAGATGCCCCGCGCGAGTAACATCGTTGCCTGTCGGGGGCCATCATCGGCCGGAGGTGTCGACCATGTTTGACGCGACCCGCTTACTCGTCGTCGCTGGCACAGCAACATTGATGCTGGGCTTCAGCACCCCATTCGCCAATGCCGACCCACCGGCACCCGGCTCAGCCTGCGGCCCCGACAAGGTGATCACGTCCGTCTACACCTGTGCGCCGCTCAACTCGCCGTGCACGGGGTATGACGGCATGGTGATCGGCCGGGTGGCCGCTGATGGCCGGTGCGTGATTCCGGGGCTCGACGGCACCCGGTGGTAGCTGGAGAATTCAGCTGCCCATTCATTGAGAACCCTCATTGACAATTGCGCTCACCGTGGCCGACAGTGCTAGACGTCCACGGAACGAGAGGCACGTAATTGAGCGCGAACAACCCCGGCGACCAGCTCAACGAGCTCGGCTACTACGCCGTGACCCGCCACCCCGCGGATGTCCGGGTGGTCCTGCCCGAGGCCCGGACCGCGGACGAGCTCGGTCTGGGCTCGTGCCACATCGGTGAACGCTTCACGGTTAAGGACCCGGCCGTCCTGTCCGGCGCGGTCGCGGGCGCCAGCACCACGCTGGGGATCGCGCCGTCGACGAATTACCACACGCGGCACCCCACGGTCACCGCGACGATCGGCTCGACGATGCACGCCCTCACCGAGGGCCGGTTCGCCATGGCGTTCGGCCGGGGAATGGCAGCGTACTGGCAGGCGATCGGCCTACCGGTGGTGACCGAGGCCCGGCTGCGCGACTTCTTCGGGATTCTCCGCCGGCTCTGGGCCGGCGAGATGATCCTGGACCACGACGGTCCGTCCGGGAAGTGGCCGTTCCTGCGCCATGCCAGTGGCCTGCCTGACGGACCGCCCATCGGCTTGGTGGCGGTGGGCCCCAAGACGATGCAGCTCGCCGGCGAGATCGCCGATTTCGTTGTGCTCCATACCTTTTTCTCTGACGAGGCGACGACGTCGTCGGTCGAGGCGGTGCGCCGGGGTGCCGAACGCGCGGGCCGGGATCCCGACAGCGTCCGCATCTGGGCGTGCCTGGCGACAGTTCCCGATGCGTTGTCCGAGGAGGACCAGTTGCGTCGCGGCGTCGGGCGCCTGGCGACCTACCTGCAGGCGTACGCGGATGTGCTGGTCTCGGCCAACGGCTGGGATCCCGCCGTCTGGGAGCGGATCAAGCAGTCCGAACTGTTCACCGACGCCGCCACTGCCGGGCCGATCGACGCCAGCGCCTCGTTCGAGACGCTGCAGCGGATCGGCGAGCTGATCCCGACCGAATGGCTGGACTCGGTGGCCAAGGGATCACCGCAGGACTGCGCGAGCACCATCGCCCGGCAGTTCGACGTGGGCACCCACTCCGTCATCATGCACGGGGCGAGCCCGCACGAATTGGCACCCGTCGTGCAGGCCTACCGAGAGAACCGGCCGACGCTGCGCCGGGCGGTCGCGGCGAACCCGGGCAGGTTTGCCTGAACGCCCGCAAATCCCCTCAGGCCGCCCGCGCTCTGGAGCAGTGGCAGGAGGCGGTTCCGTCCGCGGTCACCTCGGCCGCGGGCACCAAGCTGAACAAGCGCGGCCTTGAGACCCGCGCACGGCTGCTCGACGTCGCCATCCGCTGCCTGGCCGACAGCGGTGGCGAACCGGTCTCGGCGAATCGCATTGCCAAGGATGCGGGCGTCACCTGGGGTACGGTGCAGCATCAGTTCGGCGACCTGGACGGCCTGTGGGTGGCCGTGATCACCGAGATCCATTCCCGCAGTTGGTCATCCGACGAGTCCTTGCCGCGTGGCGGCACCTTGCGGGAGCGGGTGACGGCAGCGATCGACTCGGTGTGGGAGTACCTGGACACCACCGAGGGGCGAGCGCTGACGGCGTTGCGCACTTCGCTTCCGCCGCGCCGCTCCGATATCGCCGCCGAATACCCGCAGACCGCAGCGGCTTTCGCAGCCCGCGAACTCGATTGGATTCAAGGCTTCGACTATCTGATGGACGGGCTGGACCTCGACCCGGACCAGCTGTACCGGGTGCGCTGCCTGCTTCCCGCCGCGATCCGGGGCCTGAGCAACGAACGCCAGATGGGTTTCACCTCGGATCTCCAGATCGCCCGCGCGACGCTGACCGACGCGGTGGTGGCGCTGTTGTCCCAGCCACGGCAGTGAGCGCCCGCTGGGCCGGCGACGCGCCGGTTCCCACGCCAGGGCTGCCGATCGGCCGCAGTCACGACCCTGCGGTAGAAACCGACGACGAAGACGACGAAGACGACGCGGCAGACGCCGGCGCGGACCCGACGCGCCCACCCCGCCTCCGCGTCAACGGATAACAGCACAGCCCGATCAGCAGCGCCGACATGTGGCCGATCGCGGTGAAGTTGATATTGCTGACCAATGCGACACCGAAGTACACGAGTGCCACGCCGAGGTACAACCACCGCCATGGCCGCGCGATGCGATACGCCAGCACAGCGCCCACCCCGGCAAGGAAGTAACTCACCCCGACGTCGCGGACATGGACCAGCCGCTCGGGCGCGAGGTGATCGTGGATGGCTAGATACAGCACTCCCTCGCTGATGTAGGTCGCCAGCACATGTGCGATCAAACCCACTGCAAGCCAGCGTATTTGACCGAGCCAACGTTCGGCGGGCGCGAGGATCAACGTGAACAGCACCAGGTACGGGGTCCAGAACCGGCCATCGATCCAGAACAGACTGGTGACCAATACGTAGAGCGGCTCGGTTCCCAGATGGTGGATGTTGGTCGAGCTCTGCACCAGGAGGTCGTGCAGGTCCCGCCCATGGGTCTGGCGCTGGATGATCGTCGTGACGAGCAGCACCGCCAACCACGCATAAGTCAATGGGGCGCTGCGAACGTATCGCCACACCGCCGCCGGCCATGACTTCAGGCGCACGGTATTCAGTATGGGCTTGGTACCTGAGCGTTCCCCGAGAATGGGCTGAATACGCCGTCGCGCGACAACCTGGCGTCCGACAGGTATTCCGAATCACCTTGAGATACCGGCTTTTTGCTCACGGCTGTATCCACAATCGACGGGAACCTCCACTCAGCACGGGATACTCGGTGCCAAGGCAACGACTCTCCGCCACGGAACCCGTTCGCGTGGAATACTCACTAGATGGGCAGCGCGCCGCAGCACGACATGACCCGAACTCCGGTCGACGAACTGTCGGCATTCGAAGTGGCAACCCGAGATCTGGTGGGCGTGGCGCTTCGCAGCGTCGAGCAACTGGAACTCTCGCTCCCACAATTCCGTCTGTTGCTCGTTCTGCAGGAGCGCGGGAAGTCCACCTCGACGGAGTGCGCCCAGTCGCTCGGGGTAGTGGGTTCGACGGTGACGCGGTTGGCCGACCGGTTGGATGCATCCGGCCATCTGGTCCGCGGCTCCGATCCCACCAACCGCAGCGTCGTCACGCTGTCGCTGACCGACCGCGGCCGCAAGTTGGTCCGGCAGGTCACCACCAAGCGCCGCCGGGAGCTCAGCAGGGTGCTCGACCGCCTCGACCCGGCCGAGCGTGCGGCGTGTGCGTCGGCTTTGCGGAGCTTTCATGAGCTACTGGTCGACGACGACAGTGACGACCTGAACCGCCCGATTCCGCTGTAACCACCGCCCAGAACGGGCGATTGACATCTCGGCACACCGAGTCAGAGATACGTTGGGCCACAACGGTTTATCGACTGTTACCAATTCTGTGGTGATTTATCCGGACAATCCGGGCAAACCGTGCTTAGGGTTGCCCGCATGGAATCGAACAACGATGACATCACTGAAACTGAAAAACGCGGCAAACTGTCGCGGCGTTCGATGTTGGGGGGCATCGCAGCCGCCGGAGTCGGCGCGGCCACCGTGGGTGCACTGGCGGCCTGCGACGACGCCGACAAAGCCGGCAGCAAGCCGGGTGCCAGTGGGCACGCAGGTCCGCCCGACTACGGCACGGGCATCAACGAAGGCTTCGACGGCAAGATCGAACTGGACGTTCGTGACTCGAAGCCGGACTGGAAGCCCTTCGAGCTCAAGCATGCCCCAGAAGGTGCGCCCAACGTCCTGGTGGTGCTGTTCGACGACACCGGGATGGCCTCGTGGTCACCCTATGGCGGCCGGATCAACATGCCGACGCTGCAAAAGCTGGCCGACAACGGGCTCACCTATTCGCAGTGGCACACCACCGCACTGTGCTCGCCGACCCGGTCCTGCCTCCTCACTGGCCGCAATCACCATGTGAACCGGTTCGCCAGCATCACCGAGGGGTCCGACGGCTTCCCCGGTGCGGCAGCCCGGTTGCCGGCACAGTGCGCGACGGTGGGGCAGGTGCTGCAGGACAACGGCTACAGCACCTTCTGGGTGGGCAAGGACCACAACGTGCCCGAGGAGGATGTCTCCAGCGGCGGTAGCAAATCGGAGTGGCCGGTGCAGAAAGGCTTCGACCGGTTCTACGGTTTCATCGGCGGCGAAACCAACCAGTGGTATCCCGACCTGTCCGAGGACAACCGGTTCATCGATCAGCCGTACCCTCCGGAACAGGGTTATCATCTGTCGAAAGACCTTGCGGATCAGGCGATCCGGATGCTGCGGGACCAGCGTTCGAGCAACCCCTCCAAGCCCTGGTACATGTGGTTCTGCCCGGGCGCGAACCACGCACCGCACCACAGCCCCGAGGAATACTCGGCGAAGTACAAGGGCAAGTTCGACGACGGGTACGAGGCCTACCGCGAGTGGGTGCTCAAGCGGATGATCGACAAGGGCATCATGCCCGAGGGCACCGAACTGACCCCGATCAATCCGCTGCCCGAGGATGTGGCCTCGGAGGCCGACGCGGTGCGGCCGTGGGATTCGCTGAGCCCGGACGAGAAGAAATTGTTCTCCCGCATGGCCGAGGTGTTCGCCGGTTTCTCGGAGTACACCGATGCCCAGGTCGGGCGGGTCGTCGACTACCTGGAACAGACCGGGCAGTTGGACAACACCGTCATCTTCTACTGCGCCGACAACGGGGCATCCGGTGAGGGGTCACCGAACGGTTCGGTCAACGAGAACAAGTTCTTCAACGGCTACCCCGATGACCTGGCCGAGAACATGAAGATGCTCGACAAGCTGGGCACTCCCGATACCTATAACCACTATCCGACGGGCTGGGCGGTGGCGTTCTCCACACCGTTCCAGATGTTCAAGCGCTATTCGCAGTTCTCGGGCGGCACCTGCGATCCGATGGTGATCCACTGGCCCAAGGGCATCAAAGCCAAGGGTGAGGTGCGCCATCAGTACCACCACGCCACTGACGTGGTCCCGACGATTCTCGACGTCACGGGCATCGAGATGCCCGAGGAGTACCGCGGCATCAAGCAGTACCCGGTCAACGGGGTGTCGATGCGGTACAGCTTCGACGAGGCCGACGCCGCCACCACGAAGAAGCGTCAGTACTACGCGATGCTCGGCACCCGCGGCATCTGGCAGGACGGTTGGAAAGCATCGGCGTTGCACGCGCCGATCAGCGGCAAGGGCCATTTCGATCAGGACAAGTGGGAGCTCTTCCACGTCGACGAGGATCGCTCCGAGGCCAAGAACGTCGCCGATCAGAATCCGGAGAAGCTCCAGGAGTTGATCGAGGCATGGAACGAGGAGGCCAAGAACAATTACGTGCTACCCCTCGACGATCGCGTCCCGGTCGAACTGCTCACCATCCAGCGCCCGCAATTCGAACCGCCCCGCACCCGGTACCTCTACTACCCGGACACTGCGCCTGTGCCCGAGGGTGTGGCGGCCAACATCCGCGGACGGTCCTACAAGATCATCGCCGATGTGGACATGACCAAGGATGCCCAGGGGGTGCTGTTTGCCCACGGTTCCCGCTTCGGTGGGCATTCGCTGTTCATCAAGGACAACAAGCTGCACTACGTCTACAACTTCCTGGGCATCAAACCCGAGCAGGTGTTCGTCTCCGGCCCACTGCCGGAGGGCAAGCATGCCCTGGGCATGGAGTTCATCTGGGAGAAGAAGGGCGAGCATGGTGAATCTCTCGGCACCACAATCCTTTACGTAGACGGTAAAGAAGCGGCCAAGGGCCCGATGCGCGCCCAGACCGGCAAGTTCACCCTCGCCGGTGACGGGCTGTGCGTCGGGTTCGACAGCGGCGACAACGTGTCGGATCTGTACCAGAATCCGGGCCGTTTCACCGGCGGCACCATCAAGGGCGTCGCGGTCGACCTGAGCGAGGAGAAGTACGTCGACCTCAACCGCGAGGCCCAGGCCGCGTTCGCGACGGACTGAGCTACGGACGACGACTCTGGCCCAGCACCCGGTGCTGGGCCAGAGTGCTGTTTGCCGACCCGACTATTTTGTTCAGAGAACCCTGACGATAGGAGCGGGCCGTGGACTCCGACACGATCTGGCGCAATGTGGATGAGCAGCGCGGACAGCTCGCCGATCTCCTCGACACCCTCGAACCGCAACAGTGGGCCACTCCGTCACTGTGCGCGGGCTGGACGGTACGCGAGGTGGCCATCCACATCACGCAGTCCCACGCGAGCATCGGCGAGATGTTGCCGGCGGCGCTCAAGTCGGGCTTCCGGTTCGACGCTATGGTGCGCCGGGCGGCGTTGGAGGACCCGTCCGATCCGGCTGCCATCACGGCGAAGCTGCGCGGCATGGCAGGGTCGCGGAAGCGCCCGCCGCTGACCAAGGAAGTCGACCCTCTGCTGGATATCCTGATTCACACCCAGGACATCTGCATCCCGCTGGGGATCGAGAGGGCGATGCCCGTCGACGCGGCCGTGGCGGTGGCGGAACGGTTGTGGCACATGAAGTTTCCGTTCGCCCCGCAACGGGACCTACCGGGCTACCGGTTCGTCGCGACCGACACCGACTTCGCGGTTGGCCCAGAGTGGGGCGGCCGGCGTGAGGCGCCGATTCACGATCTCGTGCTGATGTTCGCGCGGCGACGCGACGTGCCCGATCCCGAACCTGAGGCCGAACCCGAGGACGAATAGGTCGTGCCAACTCTGGCCGCACTTACGCCGAGGATTGCAGCCAGCATGTGGCTGCAATGCTAGACATAGAGCACATCTAATGAATATGAATGGTGTTGTGGCGCACAGGGAGACCTGATCTGTCGCGGACAAGGTCCGATTCGCGAGACTCGGCACGGACACAGCCCAGGACCGGTCCTATTTCAAGCTGCCCAATCTCGTCCGCAGCATGTCGGCCAGAAGTTCTGTCTGCCGATCGTCGAATCCGATCTGTCCACATCTGTCCGGCCAGTCGTATGCAGCATCAACAAGTTCATCGATCATTCTGCTCGTCGCACGTGCCCTGATGCCGAGGCGCTCGCCGGCATCGACGAAGTTGGCCCGAGAGAGCCGGTTGGCGCGACCGAATAAGTTGAGCGCCATAGGGTCTCGCCAGCCTGCGTACGGTTGGGTGCACAGCAGGTCGTACGCGGGCGTTGGTTGCCACACCCTGTCGAGGTCATAGATCGACAAGTTCTTTCCGTGCAGATCGCCGTTTCCGATAAGCCAGGAGAACACGACTGTCTTGAGTAGCTCGGCGGTCGCGGCCACCTTGGAGCCGCCGCCGCGCGCACATGCCTCGGCGAGGCCGCTGATGGCGTCCTCGGTGGTGATGCGGTACTTCGAGGCGGGATAGATGCCCGCCACCTGGCATGCGTCCTCCTGCGCAATGCGCGTCGTGCCCGCGCGGTCGAATCTGGTGACGAGCAGGGCGCTGCGGCCTTCGGCATCGTGGAGCAGTGACGTTGCGGCAGTTCGCAATCCGCAAGCCGCAGCCATCGTCATGAAGAAGTGCTCGTTCTCGACGAGCAACGGGTACTCAACCGGGTTGAGTTTGAGTATTGCCGGTCCCGAACGCGTTTGCGTTGGCGCCGAGACCATCCCGGCACTGACCTTCGGCTGGACTCCCGCCAGACCCACCGGGTCGGCAGAAACCGAACCAGTTAGCTTTTCGAAGACCACACGGAAGTCTGTGTCTCGCTCCGGGTCGAACATCGCGGCCGGCTGAACCGGGTCAACCCCGGCCGGCGATATTCGGACGTTGCCGATGGTGTCCGCGCCGATCGCCAGCAGCAGCGTCAAGTGATCGTCAGCAGAAGTCTTGGTCGATGTCGTCACGACACCCAGTCGCACCCCTTCCGGCAGCAGCCCCGCGAAGAACGCAGGAACGGCACCGCCCGTGGTGACGACGGGGTAATCGCGGGTCCGCAGCAATGACCACGAGACCGACTTGTCCCGAAGCGCGCCGCCAACAGCAGGCCCCTCAGCGACGTAATCGAAGCTGATCTGGTCACCGGCCTGCCGAACAAGATGTGCGACGCGCTCATCGCCGAGGTAAACGTCAGCTTCGACGACCCCGCGGAGATCGGGAGCTTCGGGAGCCGTCATTCGGCCGTCTCACTGACCTTGATGTGCAGACCCAAAACATCGGCGATTTCGAGGACCGAACCGAACTTGATCGAACCACTTCCCCGCTCCAGAGACTGAAGGCTGGAGCGGGAGACACCGGCCAAGTCAGCGACCGCTTGCTGGGTGAGGCGCAGCGTGACACGGCGCTCAGCGAAGAGCCTCCCTATGCGTGCAATTTCAGGCATAGAGGCGTTGACCGAAGGTTGCGTACGCCGCGGGACAGCCATATCTACCCCTATGCTTGAAAAATAATGCATAACTACCATGACAGCTACTCCACGGAGCCGTCAACCTTTTATGCGTTAAATTCCACGCTTAACTGACGGCAGCATCCGCCCCGTCGTCCTCGAAGAACCGCCGGATCGCGACGAACCCGCCGCGCCGGTATGCCTCGTAGGCCCAGATCGCGGCGATGACCGGCAACGGGCCGAACGCCACCCACCAGCGCGCCGAGGGCGGCACCAACTCAGCGATCACCTGGGTGCTGGGATGTCCGTCGACGACGGCGGGCAACCACTCGTGCAACAGGATGGTCAGCATGCGCGTCGCCTCGAACGGGCCGACGACGGTGGCCAGCACCCAGCTCAGCGACGCGATGATCAACGCCCACGGCCAGGCCAGCAGCAGCGACTGGTCGTCGACGATGTCGGCGGCCGAGCGGATCGATTCGGCGACGAACGCAAAACCCAACGCCACCAACAGCACACCGATCTGAGCGGCCAGCAGATCGTCGAGCACCGAGTTGGCCAGCTCGTCACCGCTGCGCGTCGGCAGGCCGAAGGCCAACGACAGCAAGCCGGCCAGCAGAGCCAGCAGCATCAGCGCCGAGGTGGAGTCGTCGATGCGCATGAACGAGTCGGTGAGGATGCGCATCACCAGCCGCGAGGAGGACGCCGGCCGGGTCCGGTACAGGATCATCACCACCAGACCGGAGATGACGATCGAGAGCAGCCAGGCCACCACGGCCGCACAGATGATCACCAGCGCCAGCGAGCCGATCACCGGGACCAACTGTTCGTTTGCCGTCTCCCCGTTGCGGACCACCAGCAGCGGCACCACACCAATGGCCACCACGCCCAGGGCGCGGACCAGGATCGGCAGGGTGAATCCGGCGATGTCACCGGCGTCGAGGTCAGGATCGGTGCGACGGATCGCGGCGATCTCGGCGCTCATCACGGACCGAGCCCGGCGGAACGACATTCTGCGCGCCACGACGCGAATCTAAGCGGCGCATGCGGTCCCAATTAGGAGACACGCTCAGCGCAGGTAGAGCTCGCCGCCGGTCGGGTAGCCGCCACCCTTGGTGGTGAGGTGGACGTGGTCGTAGTGGCCGTAGCCGCCGGATTTGGCCCCGCCGTCGGGCGTGTAATAGGTGCCCCGCCAGATGGCGTCCTGCAGGGCGAAGCGATCGGCGTTCTTCAGGGCATACGCGACGATGCGGTTGCCGAGCGCGATGCCCGCCGAACTGCTGGGGTTCGGGATCATCACATCGAGTGCGAGGCCCTTCGGGTGCCAGCGCAGCGCGTCCGGCCGGACGCCGCCGATGTCGTGGATTTCGGGGAAGTCGGCGCTGACGGCGCGGGACGCCAGGATGGTCTTGACCTGCAGGCCGCGCTCCGGGGCGAGACCCATGGGCAGCAACTGCGGGATGTTGATGACGCGCCAGCGGGAGGCCGTTGCCGGTGCCGCCTGGTTTGCACTCAAACCGACGGTTTGGGCGACGGCAGGCGACGCGGATCCAGCCGGCGCGGCCACGATCTCCATGCAGCACGTCGACTCAGGGGCCGGCGCTGGCGCCGCGAGAGGTTTGGCGTCGTCGGAAAACGGGGATGAAGGAGCACCACTGGCGCTCGCGAAGAATGCAGCGACCGGCGCGATGATCGCAGCCGCGACAGCCGGCAGTTTGCGCTGACTGGGGCTGGCTAATGCGTGTCGGCCCACACGGGCACCATACGGGCACCATCGGGGCATTGCAGCAACCGCTCCCCCGTTCTGAGAGTTTCCTTAAATGACTGTCAAGCACATTTGCGGCGTGTTTACCCAGGTCAAAGGTCACGAATTGGTCACGGAAGCCGACGCTTTCTAAGGGCGCCGTTCAGCATGCCGATGCGTCCTACGAAGCGGTCATCACCGCAGTGAACGTCATCCGGTCACCCCGGTACAGGGAACGCCGTTGCTCGATGGGAATGCCGTCCTGGTCGTACGACACCCGGTTGAGCAGAAACATCGGGGTCCGACTGTCCACCGTCAGCAGCGCTGATTCACGCGAGTCGGGCAGCGCGGTATCGATGGTGTCGACGGTCCGCGCGAAATGAATCCCGCGGTTGCGGATCTCGGCGTAGAGCGAATCGCGGTAGTCGAACGCCTCCTGCAATCCCGGGTAGCGGAAAGCCGGCAGCTTGGTGGTCTCCAGGCCGACGCGGACGCCGTCGGTGGTCAGGACGCGTTCGAGTTGCAGGATGGGCGCGCCGACGTCGATGGCGAGTTGGCCGGCCAGGATGTCGTCGGCGACCAAGTCGCTCCAGCCGACCAGGATGCGCCCACCGCTGCGGCCCTGCTCCTTGGCGGCCTCGGTGTAGGACCCCATGGACAGTGGCTGCAGGATTTTGGGCCGCGCGACGATGGTGGTGCGGCCGCGTCGTTCAATCCGCCCGGCCAGCAACAACTCTCGCAGCGCCTGGCGGACCGTTTCACGGGCGACATCGAATCGTTCCGCGATCTCCCGTTCCGCCGGGAACGGGTCGCCGACCTCCAGGCCGTCGAGCAGACGCTCCAGTTGCGCACGGACAACCTGGTGCTTGAGAACCCTCGGTTCTGCACTCGCGGACACCCGCTCACAGTAGCAAGTCTTGGTATAGACCAAGACTTGCCGCGTTGTTAACCTCCTCGCCAACTTCGATGCACCCGCTGGTATAGACCAACCCACAGGGTGTGGGGCAGGGCAGCTGCGCACCCCCGCTCGCGCACTGCCCGCCAAACGTCCCCGCCCCGAAAGGTCCCGCGCGCCATGAAGTTCCGCACCCTTTGTCAGCCTGCCCGCATCGCTGCTGTGGCAACGGCCAGCGCTGCCCTCGTGTTGTCAGGCTGTTCGAGTTCCGACAATTCCGACGCCAAGACCGCCCAGGGCTTCCCGGAAACCCTGACCCTGGCCGCGATCCCGGCCGAGAACTCCAGCGATCTCAAGGCCAGCTACGAGCCACTGATCAAGCTGCTGGAGAAGGAAACCGGCTCCAAGGTGGAGTTCGTCCAGGCCTCCGACTACGCCGGGGTCGTCGAGGGCATCATCGCCAACAACGTCGACCTGGCGTTCTTCGGTCCGTTCGCCTACGTGGTGGCGGGGGTCAACGGCGCCAAGGTCACCCCGGTCGGTGCGGTGATCCAGGAACAGGGCGCCAAGCCCGGCTACCAGTCCTACGGCCTGGCCCGCGCGGACGAGGCGAACATCAACGGCCTCAAGGACTTCGCAGGCAAGAAGGTGTGCTTCGTGGACCCGGGTTCGACGTCGGGATTCCTCTATCCGACTGCCGGGCTGATCGAGGCCGGGGTGATCAAGTCGGGCGCCGAGGGCGATCTGTCCGCGGCGATGTCGCCGATCTACGCCGGCGGGCATGATTCCTCCGCCCTGGCCATCGCCAACGGCGACTGCGACGCCGGCTTCGCGTTCGACACCATGGTCGACAAAACCATGATCGCCAAGGGTGATCTCAAGCCCGGCCAGCTCAAGACGGTGTGGAAGTCGGAGATGATCGCCGGTTCGGTGTTCGCCGCCAACGACGCGCTGGGCAGCGAGGCCGTCGGCAAGCTCAAGACCCTCTTCGCCGACAAGGTCAACGTCACCAACCTCGAAGCCGAGGGCTTCTGCGAGGGCGACGCCTGCCGGATCACCGACGAACGGGCCTGGGGCTTCGTCCCGGTCGAGGATTCGGATTACAGCGGCGTGCGCCACGTCTGCGACGTCACCGGCTCCGAGAAGTGCAAGGGCTGAAAACCCTTGAGCACCAACGGCCCCCACCATCCCGTTGCGGGCGACGATCTGGTCGTCATCGCCAAGGACGTCACGAAACGCTTCGGTGACACCCTTGCCCTCGACCAGGTCAACCTCGAGGTGCGGCGCAGCGAAATGCTGGTACTGCTCGGCCTGTCCGGGTCGGGCAAGTCCACCCTGCTGCGCTGCCTCAACGGATTGCACCCGGTCACCTCGGGCAGCGTCGAGGTCGGCGGCACCCACGTCGATCGCGCCTCGGCCAAGCAGCTGCGCGCCCTGCGCCGCAACGTGGGGTTCGTGTTCCAGCACTTCAATCTGGTCGGCCGGTTGAGCTGCCTGGAGAACGTGCTCATCGGAGGGCTCGGTCAGCTGCGGCTCCCCCGCTACGGTGCGCTGACCTACCCCAAGGCGATGCGCGCCGAAGCCCTGAGCTATCTGGACCGCGTCGGCCTGGCCGACTACGCCGACCGGCGCGCCGACACCCTCTCCGGTGGCCAACAGCAGCGGGTCGCGATCGCCCGCACCCTGATGCAGAAGCCCGGCCTGCTGCTCGCCGACGAGCCCGTCGCCTCGCTCGACCCCGAAAACGCCGGTGTGGTCATGGATCTGCTGTTCCGGGTGTGCATCGAGGAGAAGCTGACGGTGGTCTGCACGCTGCACCAGGTGGATCTCGCGCTGGGCTGGGCGCACCGCCTGGTCGGCCTGCGCAACGGCCAGAAGATCCTCGACCGGCCCGCAGTCGGGATGACCCGCGACGACGTCATGGAGATCTACCAACGCGTCGACCCCGCAGCCCGTTCGGCGGCCCGTCCCTCGTGAGTACCGACCTGACCGAACGTCCGACACCCACGCCTCCCGCGCCCGTACGGAGGCCACTACCCGGTCTCCTGCACCTGGTGGCGGTCGCCGCAGTGCTGGTCACCCTCGTCGCAGCCTGGTCGATCGACTTCGCCCCGGGCACCCTGCTGAACGGTCTCGACGAGGTCGCAGCCCTGCTGGAACGCATGATCCCGCCCCGGCTGGACGATCCGGGACGCATCGGCAGCCTCGCTGTCGAAACCCTGCTGATGGCCGTGCTGGGAACCGTGCTCGCGGCGATCGCCTCAGTCCCGCTGGCGTTCATGGCTGCCCGCAACACCACCCCGCACCCGGCTGTGCAGGCAGTGGCCCGGGCCATCATCACGTTCTGCCGGGCCATGCCGGACCTGCTGTTCGCCGTGCTGTTCGTTCGTGCCCTCGGAATCGGTGTGCTCCCAGGCATTGTCGCGCTGGCCATCCATTCCATCGGCATGCTCGGCAAGGTATTCGCCGATGCGATCGAGCAGACCGATCCAGGACCGCGGGAGGCGGTGCGCAGCACCGGCGTCGGCTACTTCCGCGAGATGCTCAACGCCGTCGTCCCCCAGGTCGTGCCGTCGTGGATCGCCACGTTCATCTACCGCATCGACATCAACCTGCGCATGTCGGTCGTGCTCGGCTTCGTCGGCGCCGGCGGCATCGGCTTCGCGTTGCAGGATGCGTTGCGCGGCTTGATCTATCCGCGGGCGCTCGGCATCGCCTGCGTCATCCTGGCAATCATTGCCGCGATGGAACTGCTGTCCATTGTGATCCGTCGAATGCTGCTGGATTCGGCGCAGTCGAACCCGGCCCGAGAACGCATCGCGCGCTTCGTGTTCGGCGGCGGACTGATCGCCGTCTGCCTGGCCGCCCTGGTGGTGCTGAAGATCAACCCGCTCTCACTGGTCACCTGGGTCGGGCCGGCCATCGAGGTGTTCGCCCGGATGATCCCACCCAACTTCTCAGCACTGGGCAGCGAGTTGTTCACCGCGGCAGGCCAAACCGTCGCAATCGGTGTGGTCTCCACCGCCATCGGTGTGGTGCTGTCGCTCCCCGTCGGCATCCTGGCCGCCCGCAATGTCACTCCCCACCCGGCGGTCTACTGGGCCGCCCGCAGCTGGATCCTGGTGGTGCGAGCCGTGCCCGAACTGATTCTGGCCGTGGTGTTCGTCGCCGCGTTGGGCCTCGGCCCCATCGCCGGCACCTGTGCATTGGCCATCGGCTCGATCGGATTCCTGGCCAAACTGGTCGCGGACGCGGTCGAGGAGATCGATCCCGGCCCCTTGGAGGCGGTGCGTTCGGTCGGCGGCGGATGGTGGAAGACGTTGTTCTCCGCGGTGATTCCGCAAGCCATGCCGGCGATGGTCGGATCCAGCCTGTACCTGTTCGACGTGAACGTGCGGACCTCGACCATCCTGGGGATCGTCGGCGCGGGCGGCGTCGGCTACCTGCTCTTCGAATCGATCCGCACGCTGAACTTCGACGTCGCCGGCGCGATCGTCCTCGTCATCTTCGTCATCGTCTACGCCATCGAAAGGTTGTCCGGATGGATCCGATCCCGCCTCGTGTGACGGTGGCCGCGGTGTGGACCGGCTCCGGCGTCGATGTGCGGACGGTCCCGATCCCCGAACTCTGCGCCGGCGAGGTCCTGGTCCGGGTGCGGCTGGCCACGGTGTGCGGCAGCGACCTGCACACCGTCATGGGCCGGCGCCCTGCGGCCTGCCCGTCGATCCTCGGCCATGAGGCCGTCGGCGAAGTTGTCGCCGTCGGTCCGGGCGCGGATGCTCAAGTCGGCCAACGTGTTATCTGGTCGGTGACGGTGGCCTGTGGGTCGTGCAGCAGGTGCCGCTCCGGCCTGAGCGCCAAGTGTCTGTCGGTGCGCAAGGTGGGCCACGAGGCGTTCGACGGGGACTGGGCGTTGTCCGGTTCCTATGCCGCCCACGTGGTTCTGCCGCGCGGCACCACGATCGCCGCCGTGCCCGATACGCTTTCCGACGCGGTCGCCGCACCGGCTGCGTGCGCGACGGCGACGGTGATGGCCACCCTGGAAGTTGCCGGCGGGCTGACCGGGCGACGCGTACTCATCGGTGGGGCGGGCATGCTCGGGCTCACCGCGGTCGCGGCCTGCGCTACGGCCGGAGCCGATGTTCAGGTCGTCGACCACAATGCCGACCGCATGGAGCTGGCCACGCGATTCGGCGGCCGCGCCTCTGACGGCGGCCCGGTCGATGTGGCGATCGACTACACCGGGTCGTCCGCGGCCGTCGCGGAGGCCTTGGGCCGCCTCGATATCGGCGGCACCATGGTGCTGGCCGGTTCGGTCACGCCAGGACCGCCGTTGGCGGTCGACCCGGAAACGGTTGTGCGGCACTGGCTGACCATCACCGGCGTGCACAACTACGAGCCCCGCCACCTGCACCGGGCCGTCAAATTCCTTGACGAAACCCGCGAGCACTATCCGTGGGACGCGCTCGTCGTCGCGCCGGTGCCGCTCGACGACATCGAAACAGCGCTACGCACCCCACCACCGGGAAAGCTCCGGACCGCCGTCACCCCTTAAACGCCGAAACTACGGGTTCTGACGTGAAATCACTGAAAACACGTCATAACCCGTAGTCTCGGCGCGAAAAACTCAGCCCTGGAAGACGCGGATCCAGTCGACCAGCATCTCGGCCGGGTAGTTCCCGCCGCTCGGATCACGGCCACCCGAGCCGCCGACGGCGATGTTGAACACCGGTACCAGCGTGTAACCCGGATCGTTGAAGGGCCAGTCCTGCAACGAGTTCGCCGGAACCTCGAAGAACGGCTCCATGCCCGGGGCATAGTCCTTCCAGAAGTACATGCCCTGCGGGGTCCACGACATCCGCCAGGTGTGCCACCCGCTGTCGATCGGGTGCGGGTTGGTGGCGAACGACTCGCCGTCCAGCCGGGCGTGCACGGTGGAGCCCGACGGCCAGTCACGGTTGCCGTACCACTCCACGAGGTCGACCTCGCCACCACGGACCGGATCGTCATTCAGGAGCCAGAACGCGGGCCAGGCACCGTCGGTCAGGCAGTTGAGCTTGACCCGGGCCTCCCAGGTGGTGCCGATGCCGCCGCGCCAGTTGCCGACGACCTTGGCGCTGGCGTACTTCTCCTGCACGGTGGTGCCCGGGCCGCGGGTCGCGCGGATCACCAGGTTGCCCTTGCCGTCCTGGAAGGCGTGCTCGGTGTCGGTGACGTAGCGGCCCATGTTGAACGGCTTGTCCCACTCGACCGGGTTCTTGATGGTCTCGCGCTCGGGGATCAGGTGCCACCACGCCGGGTCCGGCGGAGAGCCGGCGGGGCCGTTGAACTCATCCTGGAACAGGAAGGTGGGCTGCGCCGCGGCGGCAGCGGGCGGAGTGGGCGCTCCGGGGGCAGGCGCAGGCGGGTTATCACCAAGGGCCGGGTCGGCATTCGCCGTCCCGGCAGGCAATGCGGCCGCTGCCACCCCCAGACCCATCATGAACATCACACTGCGACGATCCATCTCAGGCACAGCAGAACCTTAACCGAACTCTTACCTACATTTCCGACCCTGCCCAAAGTTTCGGCGCACCAGATATGTTTCCCCAGCTAGGGACACACGGCGGCGGCATCATCGCGCACCGGGGCGTCGGCTGGCAGCGTATAGGTCACCACGACGTCGGCGTCCACGGTGCCCTCGTTGGTCACCCGGTGCGGCACCCCTGCCGGAATCACCACCGCCTGGCCCGCGGCGTACTCCACCGGTGCGCAGTCAACCGCGGATTGCACCACCACGGCGCCCTCGTTGATCACCGACTGCTCCCATCCAGGGTGGCTGTGCCAACCGCTGCCGGCCCCGGGCTTGAGCAGCAGACCCTGCACATGCAACGTGGTGGGCTGGCCCGCGGTCACCACCCAGATCGGCGCGGTGGTGGTGCCTTTACCAAGATCAGTGCGCACTACATCGCCCTCGGCGGGCGTGGCGGCAGCGGGTGCGGCCGCCACACACATGGCGGTGGCGGCCCCGGCGACGACGACGGCATAGATGCGCTTCACAGTGCCTCCCGATTGTTGATCGAAAGGTACAGCCGAGGCGATGGCTCGGCAGCGCATTCCCCGAGCCCGAGGGCTCTCATTCGCCGGCGGACGCCGACTTCTTGCCGGCGGTCTTCTTCACCTTGGTGGTCTCCTTGGCGGCCTTGCCCGCGTCGTCCGCCTCGGAGCTGCCGCCTCTCACCGCCTTCTTGACCGCGGCCCGTACGTCATCCGCGGCCTTGTCCACCTGTGCGCGGACATCCTCGGCCGCGTTGTGAGCCTGTGTGCGGACCTCTTTCACCGCGGACTTCACCGGGGTGCGAAGCCTGGCCGGTTGCCGGACCTCAGCCCGAACCGGCGCCTTCTCGACCTGTTGCGTAAGTTTCTGCACCGGTTCCGGTGTGTCCGTGACAGCAAGCGGGGCAGCGATTTCCGGCGCTGGTTCGTCCGGCTCCGGCGTACCCGGCAGGAACTCGTCGCGGAACCCGCGCACCAGTGCGCGAGCGACATCGCCGGGCACCCGCAGGTACTCCGCCGGTGAGTCCAGCGGGAACTCCGAGAGCAAGGGGGTCGGGTCGCCCGCGGTGTCGTACGTGCGGTGGTAGGTCCCGTCGGGCTCGCGCACCACGTCGGAATAGCCGATGTCGACGAGGATCTGAACCGCGGGCTGGATTGCGTCAGCCAGCGGGGTGTCCAGGTTCCAGCCCGTCACGGCGTTGATCACCCGCACCGGCAGACGCATGGGCTCCAGCAACGCCAGGTCGTTGGGCACCGCGGTGAGGTAGTAGCTGCCGCCGGTCGGCGTGACGTCGATCAGGGTGCCGGCGAGTATCGCACCGACGTTCAGCAGCACGTCGTTCGGAGCGTCGCCCTTGATCTCGACGCCGCCGGCCAGATTCGTCAGGAAGATCGACGCGGCAACGGAATTCGCCCACGAGACCGGATTGAGCGTGACCGGCGCATCCGACAGCACGTCATACGCCCAGGTGACGTCCACCGTCGCGGTGTTGAGGTCGATGCCGGTGGCCGGGTCCGGCACCCGCCCACCGGGTGGCGTCACGGTGTCGACCCCGAAGAGATCCGCAACCGGGGCGAACCGGGCGAACAGACCGCCGTTGGGCCGACTGGGGTTGCGGATCAACACCAGAACCAGGTTGGTGGTGTTGGTGCGTTGCCGTCCCAGCACGACGGGACCGGGTTCCAAGGCGTCGTAGCCCTCCCAGGTGTCGCCCTGTGCGCTCGACCGCAGCGCCTGATAGGCCCGCGTCGCCTGGTACGAGCCGAGGCCGAAGCCCACCACCACCCCGGCCCTACTGTTGATGAGTGGCGGTGCGACGAAACTGATGCCGTTGATCGCATTGTTGATGTCGACCGAGTTCGACGGGACATTGACGATGTCCACACCGAGCGGATCTAGGATCGCCCGCACCTCATCGGGTAGCAGGTCGTTGATGTCGACGCCCACCGCGTCGAGCGCACCGAACAACGGCCCGGTCGTGAACACCCCATAGGCCGCCTCGGCAACTGGCGCGGACGTCGGCGCCGCGGCGCCGACGGTCAATGCCGTGGCCACGGCCGCAGCCGCGCCCACCATCGCGAACTTCTGGACTGGTTTGGCCCCACCCATTCCCACCATGGCCGCAGACGTTACGCCGCCGTCAACTCACTGTATTGACAATGCGCACAACACTTTTCAAGCCCAGCAAACTAATCCCCGGCACTGTTGAACGAGCGAAGAGACAGGTCAGGGGATCCTTCGCCCCGACCTTCGGCAAATGCCATTCAGCGCAACGTCAGCAACCAGCGCTACGGGTAGGGCTGGTACGGATACTGCGGCTGCTGCTGGTACGGGTACTGAGGCTGCTGGGGCTGCTGCGTCTCACCCCGGTTCGGCACCTGGATCGGAATCGGTACCGGGACGAACGGCACGGTGACGTACGTCGTCGTCATCGGATTCGTCGTCGTGGTGGTCGTGGTCGGCACCGTGGTGGTGGTGGTCGGCGGCGTCGTTGTCGTCGTCGTGGTGGTAGGCACCGTCGTGGTCGTCGTGACGGGCGGGGGCGTGGTCGTCTGCGTGACGACGTGCGTCTCCGTCACCGGTGGCGGCGGGGCCTGCGTCACGGTGACCGGCGGCGGCGCCTGGGTCACCGGCTCAGGCGCGGGCGGCGGCTCGACCGGGGCCGGCGGCGGGGCCTCGACCGGGCTGGGCGCCACTTCCTGCGGCGGCAGCGGCTTGGGCTCGGGCGGCTTGACCTCCGAACTCGGCGCGGTGCCCGTCGCACTGGTCAATGCGTAGGTCACCCCACCGATCGCGACCAGGACCAATGCCGCAGCCACCGCGAATACCGTCAACGGCAACCGTTGCCAGCCACCGCGCGGTTGCTCGATCGGACCGGTAGGTGGGACGTACTGCACGGCCGGCCGCGCCGCGGTCTCGCTGCCGTAGGAGTCCACCAGATCGGGGCCGGTGTAGGGCACCACATCGTCGTCGGCGTCATCCTCGGACCAGGCCAGCGCACGGAACGTCGAGGACCCCTCAGAACCCCCTGCACCGGAAGGTATTTCGACCGGCGGTACCACCGCCGCCGCACCGAGGGTGGGGGCCACGCCGGTCTGCGCATCGGAGTCGGCGAGGTAGGCAGCGGACAGGGCGGCACCGATCGCGGCGTCCAGGGCAGGCTGCGGCGTCGTCACCACCACGGCCTGGGAGTGTTCCGAAAGTCGTTGAGTGACCAGGGGAATGCTGGCCCCGCCACCGATGGTCACCACGGCCGAGACGGCCTGCCAACTGATCCCGTTGCGTTCCAACGCTTTTTCCAGCGCGTCCAGCGCGCCGGCCAGCGGCGCCTGCATCAACGAGTCGAGTTCGGTGCGCGTCACCCGCACCGTGGCCGAATAGCCGGGCAGTTCCACCACCAGATCGGTCGCGGTGTCCGCCGACAACCGTTCCTTGGCCCGACGGCATTCCTCCCGCAACCTGGCCAGTGACCCGACCGCAGCCGTACCTGCCGGATCGATGCCGCCGGCCTGAGCGACGCCGTCGAGCACATGAGTCAGCAGCGCCTGATCGATCTGGTCGCCGGAGAAATCGGGATAGCGGGTGGTCTCGTCGATGGGCTCGAACGCCGACGCGGCATCGGCCAGCGTGATGCTGGTACCGCCGCCACCGAAGTCGAGCAGGGCCACCACACCGTCGGACGGCAGGCCAGGGTTGGCGCGCAGGGCCGCGAGGGAGGCGACCGCATCGGGGACCAGCCGCGGCGGCCGTCCGTCGCGGGA
Organism: Mycolicibacterium sp. 050232; assembly: GCA_036235365.1. Taxonomy (GTDB): domain Bacteria; phylum Actinomycetota; class Actinomycetes; order Mycobacteriales; family Mycobacteriaceae; genus Mycobacterium. The sequence continues at coordinate 454,633 of JAZBEZ010000001.1, forward strand.
GAAGCTGGGGTTGGTGCGCAGCGCATTGCGCAGGGCACGCAGGGTGGGAGCCCCCCAGTGCGCGGGCACGGCAATGGCCAGCTGTTCCGAGGGGCCGCCGGCGAGTTCCACCATCGCATCGAGGGCTTCGACAAGCAGAGTGTCGGCGGGATAGGACGCGCCGTCGGGCGCCACGAGGGGCACCGGATCGCCGACCCGCTCGACAAAGCCGCTCAAGGTGACTCCGGAACCGGAGTCGGGCATACCGACTTGCGGCGTCCGGTCGGTCGACAAGGTCAACACCGAACGCCGGCTGACAGGTTGATTGCCGACCCGCGCCGCAACCAAGTTGGTGGTCCCGATCGACAACCCCAACGGGCCGCTCATAACGCCCGCCACGATAGCCGTCGCGCGGCGCCGGAGCAGTCTGACACTCCGTGGGACCGCCGCCAAGCGCGTTCCGCCGGTGCGGCTTTGATGACGCCAGCAACGCTGATGCCACGCACAGGAACATGGGTGGTTACCGCAGATAATCGTCAATTAGACGACCTGGCAACCATTTCAGGTCGCTCCGCCGGACTAGTCGTGCTGATCCCGGCCCCTGCGACGAGTGTGTAGCTTCTCGTGCCCGATCCGCCGCGTCTCCGTCGCAAGACCTACACATTCGCCACAGCGCCTGGGTGACATCTACCGCCCCGGACCCTGCACGTTCCTCACAGTGGTCACAGAGGCTATTGCGCCCGTGCGCGGTGTGCTCCAATGTCGGGCATGGGTGACATCGACGACATCAAGCAAGTCAAGTACCGGTACCTACGAGCGCTGGACACCAAGCACTGGGATGAGTTCGCCGACACCCTCACCGAGGACATCAAGGGCGACTACGGCCAGTCCATGGGCAAGACGCTGCACTTTACCGATCGCGACTCACTCGTCGAGTACATGAAGGGCTCGCTGGGTCCCGAGGTCATCACCGAGCACCGCGTCGCGCACCCTGAGATCAAGGTCGACGGGGACGAAGCCACCGCCACCTGGTACCTGCAGGACCGCGTGATCGTCGCCGCCATGAACTTCATGCTGTTCGGCTCGGCGTTCTATCACGACACCTACCGCCGCACCGCCGACGGCTGGAAGATCAGCAGCACCGGCTACGACCGCACCTATGACGCCACGCTGTCGCTGGAGGGTCTCAACTTCAAGCTCGAACCCGGTGCCGCCCTGAACCTTTGAGCTACTGCGCGACGGCGATGACGGCGCCCGGCCGTAGCCACTGCATGATCTTCACCAAGGTGGCGTCGTCGATCGCGACGCAGCCGGCCGTCGGCCCGCCATCGGTGGTGTGCACGAAGAACGCGCCACCGTTGCCTGGCACCCGCGCCTTGTTGACGCCCATCACGATGGCGTGTTTGTAGGCCGTGATGTCGAGGTTCTCGGTGCCGCTGGCCGGGTCGGTGTTGAACGGGCACTGCGCCTTCTTGCACACCTGCATGGTGTTGTAGGTCGGGCTCTTCATGTCGCCGTCCCACCAATGGTCGGGCGTGACCTGGACGTACTGGAGACCACCGCCGGGATTGGGTGCGGTGCCGAAGGCGAAGTCGAGGCTGAAAACGCCCATGGGCGTTTTCATTTCACCGTCGTGAGTCTGCGGAGCCATTCCGTTGGAGCCGATGTTGGCCGGAATCCCGGCACCGATCGGTTGCCAGCCCGCGGGCCCACGCTGCCAGACATCCATCTTGGCTTTCGAACCACCCACGCCCACAACCGAAATAACCTGGGTGGCGTTGCCGACGGACTGGGCGAACCACGGCGGGTCGACGGCAGCGGCGGTGGGTGCGCATGCCAGTGCCAGCACCCCGGCACACAGCAGGGCGAGCAGTCGGCGCATCCGTCCATCGTCGTCGCCATCCCTCTCAGCCGGATCAAGCTTGGAGCACGATCCGGTCGCGACGGTTACGTTGGCGCCATGGACGTGCACGCGATCGGCAAAGGGTTGGGCACTCTGGACCGCGAGGTCTTCGAAGCGGTCGCCGAGTCACCCAGCCCGCTGTTGGACAGCCTGATGCCCCGGCTGACCAGGGCCGCAGATCATTCCAAGCTGTGGTTCGCCATCGCGGCGGGGCTGAGTGCGCTCGGCAGCACGTCGGTCCGCCGCGGCGCCGCCCGTGGCGTGGTCAGCCTGGCGGTGACCAGCCTGATCACCAATCAGGTGGCCAAGCGGATCTGGCGGCGGCCCCGGCCGGACCGCAGCGTGATCCCTCTGGCCCGACGGACCAGGCGGACCCCGACGTCGCACTCGCTGCCGTCGGGGCACTCCGCCAGCGCGGCGGCTTTCGCCGTCGGTGTCGGTCTGGAGTCCGCGCCGGCCGGCCTGCCGCTGGCACTGCTCGCCGGACTGGTGGGGTTGTCCCGGGTCGCCACCGGCGCGCACTATCCCGGTGACGTGTTCGCCGGGTTCGGCATCGGCGCCGCCATCGCGGTCCTCGGCGCCCGCGTCGTCCCCACCATCCCGGCGGCGACCCTGCCGAAATCCGACCCGCTGCGATACCGCACAGAGCCTCGACCGGACGGCGCCGGCGTCGCCCTGGTCATCAACCCCGCATCTGGCGACGGCACCGGCGCGCGAATCATCGACGAGGTCCGAAAGGCCTTGCCGCACGCGGAGATCATCGAACTCGGCAATGACGACGACATCGAGGCGGTGCTGCGGGAGACGGCCGCCCGGACCGACGTGCTCGCGGTCGGTGGCGGCGACGGCACAGTGGCATGTGCGGCAGGCATCGCCGTCGACGCCGGGGTTCCGCTCGCGGTGTTTCCCGGCGGGACGTTCAACCACTTCGCCAAGGACATCGGCTGCGACACGGTGGCCCGGACCGTCAAAGCGATCGCCGAAGGCTCCGCGGCCTATGTCGACCTGGTGTGCCTCAATGAGGAACGCATGGTGATCAACACCGCCAGCATCGGTGCCTACCCGACGTACGTGCGGACCCGCGAGAAGCTCCAGCACCGGATGGGCAAGCGGTTGGCCGGGATGTACGCGCTGTACCTCACGCTGCGCCGCGAGGCCCCGGTCCGGATCCGCTACGACGACAAGACCCTCGAGACCGAGTTGTTCTTCCTTGGCAACTCCACGTACTTCCCGTCCGGGTTCGCTCCATCACAGCGCCCGCGCCTCGACGACGGTCTGATCGATGTACGAATCCTGGAGACCGGGCGACGGTTCAGCCGGCTGCGCATCGCAACGGCCGTGGTGCTGGGCCGGCTCGAACGCAGCCCGCTCTATCACGAGCTCCAGGTTCCGGAGTTCCGATTCGTCGCGGTCGACGGGCCCACCACCCTGGCCCATGACGGGGAAGTGGGCGAGGCGCTCAGCGAGGCCAGTTTCAGCGTGCGCTATCGGGCACTGCCGGTGTTCTGCCCACTGCCGTGACTGGTGGATACGGCGGGTACAGCAGGTAGACCGCTGCGAACCAGGCATAGCCCAAGGCCCAACCGGCTATCACGTCGGAAGGGTGATGGACGTTGAGCACGACGCGTCCCACGCCGATCGCGACGACGACGAGCGCCCCGGCCGCCACCCACCAGGCTCGTAGCCCGGGGCGAATCCCGGGCCACGCCAGGGTTGACAGCGCCAGCACCGAGACCATCACGCCCAGCGCGTGCCCCGACGGGAACGACGTCGACAGGGCGTGGACCAGTGCGGTGTCCGGACGCGGACGGTTCACCAGGGACTTGGCGAGCTCGGTCGTCACCGCGCTGAGCTCGACGGTCAACACGAGGAACATGGCAATACGCCGCTGCCGACGCATCAGCGCGACGACGATCATCACCAACGCCAGCAGCCGGAACGCAAACGGTCCGAGCACGCCGCAGAACACGTCCCACGCCGTCACCCAGGCCGGGTGCGCCGCGCCGTACCGGTAGGGACCCGCCAACCCCGCGGCGTCGACGTCGTCCAGCCAGGACCACTGCATCGCGTAACCGATCCACAGCACCGCGTACACCGCGACGGCCGCCACGGCGCTCACGATCAGCCGCCGGTCCCGGGTTTTCACCAGATCATCTCTACCAGCTCCAACCGATTTGCCATGTTTGCGCGCTACCGTCGAAGACATGGCACTGATCCTGCGAAAGCTGATGCACATCGGCGCTCTGCCGGAGGGTCTACGGGCCGAGGCCGAGGCCGAGGGCATTCTCTTTCTCGCTGAATACCTCCCGGTGACCAGGCGTTTCACCGGAGCGATCCCGGGCAAACGGTCGGCGGGCAGTGTCGCGAGCTACGCGGGCGCGCTGGTCCTGACGAATTACCGCGCGCTGGCCACGATGTCCACCCTGCCCAAGCTTGCCGGCCGCAGCATCGACCAGCCGTGGTCGGCGCCGCAGATCGGTGCGGTCCATGCCGAACTCGACCCGGCCGGGCTCACCCTGACCGCCGATGTGGCCCAGATCGACCAGCGCTGTCGTGGCCAGTTGTCGCTGCACTACAAGACCGAGATACCGGACGCGGTGCTGACACAGTTGCCGCGCCGGTCATTGGCCTTCGACGTCGGGCCCGAGTACGTGTTCCGCGCGGTCGGAGTGCCGTACCACCCGTAAATTCGCGGATCGCTATTTACCGGGACACAAAGTCTCGGTAAATTGTCGCCATGGCTTCGAGCTCGCCTGACGCCGCATCGCTGGATGCGGATTACCAGGACCTGTTGCAGACGCTGTCCGACGGTTCCGTACGTCGTCGCTTCGACCCGTACCTGGACATCGCGTGGGACTCCCCCGAATTGGCGATCGACCTCGACGACCCCCGCTGGGTGCTGTCGCCGAACGTCGATCCGCTGGGCGCCACCGCGTGGTACCAGGCCCAGCCCCTGACCCGCCAGATCGAGATCGGCCGCTGGCGGACGCTCAACTCGGTCAAGGTCGGCGCGGCCTTCGAGAGCATCCTCATCCGCGGGTTGATGGCGTTCATCATGAAGCTGCCCAACAACTCGCCCGAGTTCCGCTACGCGTTGCACGAGATGACCGAAGAGTGCAACCACATCCAGATGTTCCAGGAACTGGTCAACCGCAGCGGCGTCGACGTGCCGGGCATGCGGCCGCTGTTCCGCCGGCTGTCGCCCTACATCGGCCTGGTCGGCCAATACTCGCCAACGGCGTTCATGGCAGGCATCCTCGCCGGCGAAGAGCCGATCGATCATTTCCAGAAGGGCCTGATCCGCGAGGGTGCCAACATTCCGCCCGCGGTGCTGCGGACCATGCAGATCCACATCGCCGAAGAAGCCCGCCACATCTCCTGGGCGCACGAGTTCCTCAAAACCCATATGCCGGAACGCTCCTGGCCGATGAAGGCGTTCGCGTGCGTCGCCTTCCCCCTGACGCTGCGCTGGCTGGCACACGAGATCGTGGCTCCGCCGAAGTCGTTCGGCGAGGAGTTCGGCATCCCGCGGGCGGTGATCAAGGACGCGTTCTGGCGCAGCCCACACTCCCGCAAGATCCTGTCCGGCTATTTCGGTGAGATGCGGGCCCTCAGCGAGGAACTCGGCCTGATGAACCGGGTCGGACGCTGGGTGTGGAAGCGCTGCGGCATCGACGGTGAGGCCGCCCGCTACCGCGGCGTGCCGGACCGTGAAGCGGTTGCCCTCGCCTGATGCCCCACGTCATCACGCAATCCTGCTGCAGCGACGCGTCGTGCGTCTACGCCTGCCCGGTCAACTGCATTCACCCCACACCCGACGAGCCCGACTTCCACACCGCGCAGATGCTCTACGTCGACCCGGTCGAATGCGTCGACTGCGGGGCATGCGTGACTGCCTGCCCGGTAGACGCGATCAAACCGCACACCAAGCTGACCGCCGACGAAGACGTGTTCGCCACGCTGAACGCCGATTTCTACGCCACGCCCCGGCCGCGGCCGATCCTGGCCCCGGTGGTGCCGCCGCTTGAGGTACGCACGGGCGGCGACCTGCGGGTGGCGATCGTCGGATCGGGCCCGGCGGCGATGTATGCCGCCGAAGAGGTCCTGACCATCCCCGGCGCCCGGGTCCAGGTGTTTGAAAAACTCACGCACCCATACGGTTTGGCCCGCTTCGGCGTGGCACCCGATCACCGGCGGACCCGCGGGGTGACCCACCAGTTCGACCACATCGCCGCCGATCCACGCCTCGAGATGCGATTGGGCGTCGAGGTCGGTAACGACGTCACTCACGACGCACTGCTGAACGAACATCACGGCGTCATCTACGCAGTGGGCGCCTCCACGGACCGTCGCCTCGACATCGACGGCATCGATCTGCCCGGCGTCACCTCGGCCACCGAGTTCGTCGCCTGGTACAACGGGCATCCCGACTTCGCCGCCCGCTCGTTCGATCTGTCCCATCACCGCGCAGTGGTCATCGGCAACGGCAACGTGGCCCTCGACGTCGCGCGCATCCTCACCATGGATCCGGGCCTGCTGGCCGATACGGCCATCGCCCCCTATGCCCTGGAGGCATTGCGCGACAGCGCAATCGAAGAGGTGGTCGTGGTCGGCCGGCGCGGGATCGAGCAGTCGGCGTTCACGCTTCCCGAACTGGTCGGGCTGTGCTCGACCCCCGGGGTCGACGTCGTCGTCCGCGACGAGGACCTGCGAACCCTGCCGGACTCCGACCCGCGCGCAGCGATCTTGCGCGCGGCGCCCCACGGGAACGGCAATCGCCGGATCGTGCTCGAGTATCTGTTGTCGCCGACCGAGATTCTCGGCGAATCCGCCACCGCTGGTGTGGAATTCGTCCACAACGAGCTGGTGGCCGCACCAGACGGTTCGACGCGAGTGAAAGCGACTGGGCTCCAACGGGTCATCGAGACCGGACTGGTGCTGACGTCCATCGGGTATCGCGGCCGGCCGGTGCCGGGGCTGCCGTTCGACGACGCCACCGCCACGGTGCCTCATCAGGCCGGCCGGGTGGAGGGCGTCCGAGCCGCGTTCGTCACGGGGTGGATCAAACGCGGACCGACCGGGTTCATCGGCACCAACAAGTCCTGCGCCCAGGAGACGGTCCGCAGCCTGGTCGACGATTACAACGCGGGGCGGCTGACCTAGCGGTCCTCTCGGTTCATCAGCCCGGCGATCACCGAGGTCAACTCGTCGTCGCGGTTGATGTCCAGTCCGCTCGCGCGCGCCGCCCCGTCCAGGACATACCAGCCGAAGTCGGCCAGGTGCGTCACGATCTCTTCCCGTGACCGCTCCGGCGCCGCGCCCCGGATCCACGCCGACAAGGTGGCCTCCACCATCGTCACCACCGCGAACGGGACCGTCTTGAACGCGCTGTCATCCACCCCAATGGTCTGCGCGATCGTGGCGATGATCCCCTCGGACTGCCTGGTCATGCGCAGTTTGAGCTCGCTGACCGCGTCCAGCGAGCCGTCGCTGTCGTAGGTCGGGCCGCGCCGGACAAACTCGTCGAGCCGCGGATGGTCGAGCATCCAGTCGGCCACCGCCGCCACGGTGCGGGTCAGAATGTCGCGCAGCGAGCCGTTGGAGACGTCGAGGTTGGTGTCGAGAACCCCTGCGAAATCGTCGAACACGAAGGACCGGACGCGGCGCTCAAGCTCGTCTTTGCCGGCGAACTGGCGGTACACCACCGACTTCGCCAGGCCGGCGCGGTCGGCGATACGGGCCATGGAGATATCCGCGCCGGACGGATTCTCCTCGATCAAGGCGACCGCCGCCTGCAGGATCTGGGCACGACGCTCGGTGTTGTGCTGCTCCCAGCGGGCCTCATAGCCGCTGACCGCAGCGGGTTCGGTGGCGGTCGGCATGGCCCCACCCTACCGACCGGGCTCCGCCGAATAAGCGGCTCTCGATGAGTCAAACGGTTGCGGACCGAAAGCCCGGCCTGTTCGGTCGTAAGGTGGATGGAAAGGATCTGACGTGACCGAGCCGCAACAGCAGAACCTGCTGGTCGTGCACTGGCACGACCTCGGGCGCTACCTGGGCGCATACGGCCACCCCGATGTGGCCAGCCCACACCTCGACCAACTCGCCGCCGAGGGCATCCTGTTCACCCGCGCCCACGCCACCGCGCCGCTGTGCTCACCGTCGCGGGGTTCGCTGTTCACCGGCCGGTACCCGCAGACCAACGGCCTGGTCGGCCTGGCCCACCACGGCTGGGAGTACCGCGCCGGGGTGCGCACCCTCCCACACATCCTCGCCGAATCAGGTTGGTACACAGCACTGTTCGGCATGCAGCACGAGACTTCGTATCCGGCGAATCTCGGCTATCACCAGTTCGACGTGTCGAACTCGTTCTGCGAGTATGTCGTCGAACAAGCTTCCGCGTGGCTGGCCGACGCTCCGCAACAACCGTTCCTGCTGACCACCGGGTTCTTCGAGACGCACCGCCCGTACCCTCGGGAGCGCTACGCACCGGCGGAATCGGGATCCGTCGAGGTGCCCGACTATCTGCCCGACACCGCCGACGTCCGCGATGATCTGGCCGAGTTCTACGGGTCGATCACGGTTGCCGACGCGAAGGTCGGCGAACTGCTCGACGCCCTGGCCGCGGCCGGCCTCGACGACAGCACGTGGGTGGTGTTCATGACCGATCACGGGCCCGCGCTGCCCCGGGCCAAGTCGACGCTGTACGACGCCGGCACCGGCATCGCGTTGATCGTGCGTCCACCGCGGGGTTCGGGTACGTTGCCGCACCGCTACGACGAGTTGTTCAGCGGGGTCGATCTGTTGCCGACGCTGCTGGAGTTACTCGGGGTCGAGATTCCCGGCGAGGTCGAGGGGTTGTCCCACGCCGGCAACTTCGCGGCAACGTCCACGGAGACCGATGAGATCCGTTCCGAGGTGTACACCACAAAGACGTATCACGATTCTTTCGATCCCATTCGGGCCGTCCGCACAAAGGAATACAGCTATATCGAGAATTACGCGGTACGGCCATTGTTGGATCTGCCGTGGGATATTGCCGACAGCCCACCCGGAAGGGTGCTCGGCGACACGGTCTTGCGCCCCCGCCCCGCCCGCGAACTGTACGACCTCGTCGCGGACCCGACCGAGCGCAACAACCTGCTGGGACCCGACGCCACCGACAAGGCCGAGGCGATCGCCGAGAACCTCGCGCTGTTGCTGAACGACTGGCGCCAGAAGACCTTCGACGTCATACCGTCCGAATTCGCCGGCAGCCGCATTTCGGAGCGCTACACCGAGACATATCTGAGCATCCACGGCCGCCCCGCCACGAGCCGATCGGCCATCGCCGCCGACCGCGGCATCACCGGTGCCCGCCAATAGTTTTCACTCCGGTTAACTAAAACTCTCGACGCGTTTTTCAATAGGCGCGGCAAATCAGTGATGGTTAGAGTCTCGCCCATGCCAGATCATCCGACTGCCTATCTCGTGCTCGCTTCCCAGCGCAGCGGCAGTACCCTGCTGGTGGAATCCCTGCGCTCCACCGGCATGGCCGGTGAGCCCCAGGAGTTCTTCCAGTACCTACCGACCACCAGCATGTCGCCGCAGCCCCGGGAGTGGTTCGCCGGTGTCGAGGACGAGTCGATCCTGCGCCTGCTCGATCCGTTGGTCGAGGGCAAGCCGGATCTGGCCCCGTCGGAGATCTGGCGTGATTACGTCCGCACCGTCGGCCGCACGCCCAACGGGGTGTGGGGCGGCAAGCTGATGTGGAACCAGACCCCGCTGCTGCTGGACCGCGCCGAAGGACTGCCCGAACGTTCCGGTCCCGGACTGCTGGCCGCGATCCGCGATGTCACCGGCACCGATCCAGTGCTGATCCACGTGTACCGTCCCGATGTTGTGTCCCAGGCGGTTTCGTTCTGGCGCGCGGTGCAGACCAGGGTCTGGCGCGGACGGGCCGATCCCGTGCGCGACGCCCGCGCCGAATACCACGCCGGCGCCATCGCCCATGTGGTGGCGTTGCTGCAGGCGCAGGAGGAGAGTTGGCGCTCCTGGTTCGCCGAGGAGGACATCTCCCCCATCGAGGTGTCCTACCCGTATCTGTGGCGCAATCTCACCACCGTGGTGGCCACGGTGCTGGAAGCGCTCGGCCTGGACCCGCGATTGGCGCCGCAGCCGGTCCTGGAACGCCAGGCCGACCAGCGGTCCGACGAATGGGTGGACCGCTACCGCCGCGATGCCGAGGAGCAGGGCCTACCCACCGGTGATTTCGGTGCGTTCAGCGGCGGTCAGCGCCGGTGATTGCACCGAAATCGCCTCGATGATGCGGTCGGCGTGGGTGCGGTACAAACCGTGTGCGGCGCCGGGGATCTCGACGAGCTCTGCGTTCGGCAGCAGTGCGGCGGTACGGCGCCCGGTGAGCTCGATGGGAGTGGACACGTCGGCGTCACCGTGGATCACCAGAACGGGCAGGTCGAGTTCGGCAAGCTCGGCGCGATAGTCGGCGTGGGCACCCATCCGCTGGGTGGCCAGCACGGTCTCGACGGGCAGCGCGGCGATCTGGTCGACGGTCCACTCAACCACCTCAGAGGGCACCGCATGGTCGCCGAAGAACGGTGCGGCGTTGTCGATACACCATTGCCGTACATCGCGTTTCAGCTCGGCGAGCATCCCATCGATCATCTCCACGGGAACACCTTCGGGGTTGTCCGGACCGGCTACCAGCAGCGGGAGCTGCGGGGCTACCAACACCGCGCGATTCACCCGCCCGGCTCCGTGCCGGCTGAGATAGCGCACGACCTCACCGCAGCCCAGCGAATGCCCCACGAACGTCACGTCATCGAGATCCAGATGAGCGAGCAGCCCGGCCAAATCGTCGGCCAGCAGATCCACCGTCCAGTCGCCGTCATACGCGCCGGAGTTGCCGTGCCCGCGCCGGTCGTAGCTCACACAGCGAAAGCCGTTATGCGCCAATTGTTCGATGATGTGATCCCACTGACCTGAATTGAGACCCCACGAGTGGGTGAAGACCAGGGCCTGCCCCGACCCGGTGTCGGTGTAGTGGATGTCGGTGCGGTCTGCGGTCTCGAAGGTGGTCATGCGTCAATCGTGGAGCGTGCAGGTACGCATGTCGATTACGTCGTAGGTAATGTGATTTCGGTGCATCCAGTAACGCCTAGCGTTACCAAACGCACCGAAATCACTGGATTTGAGCGACCACGAACACGCGCCGGAACGGGAAGAACGTCGTGCCGTCAGGCCGTCGCGGGTAGGCCTCGGCCAGCATCGGAATGATGGCCTGCCGATATTGCTCCCACAGCTCTTCGCTCAGCCGGCCCTTCACCTGAGTCAGAGCCGTCCCGGTGATCCAGTCCAGAACCGGTGTCTCGCCGGTCAATTGGTGCACATAGGTGGTCTCCCAGGCATCCACGGTGCAGCCTGCGTCGGTCAGCAGCCCGGCGTACTCGACAGGCGTGTCCACCTGGCCCACGTCCCGCCAGGGCATGTCCCGCAGCGGCTCGACGAACGGCTCACGCCGGGCCAGCGCACGCACCGCATGATGCGACGGCGCATCGAAATTGCCGGGCACCTGGAACGCGATCCAAGCCCCGGACGGCAACTGCCTGGCCCAGCGCACCACAAGCTCACGATGCGAGGGCACCCACTGCAGTGCGGCGTTGGAGATCACCATGTCGGTGTCGGGTTGTGGTTTCCAGTCCTCGATCGCGCCGGCGTGCGCGTCGAGCCCACGGGCCCGCGAGGCCGCCACCATCTCCGGTGAGCTGTCCCAGGCCTCAAGCGTGGCGCCGGGCCAACGCTGCAGCAACGTCTCGGTCAGGTTGCCCGGGCCGCACCCGAGATCTGCGATGCGGCGCGGCGCGGTTGCCGCCACCCGCGAGAGCAGGTCGTAGAACGGCCGGCCCCGGTGGTCAGCGAAGGTCAGATAGGTCTCGGGGTTCCACACCCACCCGATCATCCCCTCCCGCGGCCTGCGGTGCATGATCGTCGACGATGGATGAATCGCAAAAAGTCCGGCAAATCTGGACGGAGCTCGGCCTGCCCGGGATCGTCGACGTGCACACCCACTTCATGCCGAAAAACGTCATGGACAAGGTGTGGCAGTACTTCGACAGCCAGGGCCCGCTGATCGGCCGGGAATGGCCGATCAACTACCGGGCCGACGAGGCGCAGCGCGTCGCCACGCTGCGTGAGTTCGGCATCCGCCGCTTCTCGTCGCTGATCTACGCGCACAAGCCGGACATGGCGGCCTGGCTCAACCAGTGGGCGAAGGACTTCGCCCAGGACACCCCGGACTGCCTGGCCACCGCCACGTTCTACCCCGAGCCCGAGGCCACCGGCTACGTCGGAGACGCCATCGCCGCAGGCACCCAGGTGTTCAAGGCGCACATCCAGGTCGGCAACTACGAGCCGAACGATCCCCTGCTCGACGAAGTCTGGGGCCAGATCGAAGACGCCGGCGTCCCGGTCGTCATCCATTGCGGTTCCGGCCCGACGCCGGGCGACTTCACCGGTCCCGACCCCATCGTCCGGCTGTTGAGCCGCTACCCGAGACTGCCGCTGATCGTCGCGCACATGGGAATGCCCGAGTACACCGCGTTCCTCGATCTCGCCGAGCGCTACGACAACGTGCGGCTGGACACCACGATGGCGTTCACCCCGTTCGTCGAAGAGATGATGCCGTTCCCGACCGGCGAACTCAGCCGGCTGAAGGCCCTCGGTGAGCACATCCTGTTCGGCAGCGACTTCCCGAACATCCCGTACGGGTACGCCGAGGCCATCCATCACCTGATCGATCTGCCCGGTGTCGACGACACCTGGCGCCGCAATGTTCTGCACGACAACGCCGCGAAGTTGTTCGGTCTGAGCTGAGCAGTTGGTTAGCATCGGGATCGTGGACCCGGACCCGGTCGAACCTCCGATCCCTGTTCCCGACGTCCCCGGCGGTGATGCCGGTGCGCGCGGCCTGCCGCGCCGGGCCGATCTGACCCTGCGGCAGAAAGCCATCGTCGACGCCTCGGCGATCGCCGACATCGCGTTGCGCACCGGGGTCGCCTCGATCGTGGCGACGTCGATGGTGCCGACCGCCCTGGCGTCGATGCTGCACCCGTCGGAGTCCCGAACCGAGAACGACCACATGCGGTTCTACGCCGATCTGGCCACCGCTCAAGATCCCGCGGTGTCGTTTCCGGCGCCCACCCGGCCACCCCGGGTGTCGACCCGCCGGGCCAATCCCGTAGCCGAACTGATCGCGCACGGCCGGGTGGAGAACATCCGCTTCGACAGCAGCTTCACCGCCGTCAACCCCGGGATGCGCGACCTGTGCAGCGGGTTCTCCCGCAACAACGTTGTGCGGGCCCAGCATTGGCGCCACGACGACGGACCGCATCCCACGTTGTGTGTGATTCACGGCTTCATGGGGTCGCCGTACCTGGCGAACGGCCTGTTCCTGTCGTTGCCGTGGTTCTACCGCTCCGGCTACGACGTGTTGTTGTACACCCTGCCGTTTCACGGTCGCCGCGCCGAACGGTTCTCACCGTTCAGCGGTTACGGTTTCTTCTCCCACGGGTTCGCCGGCTTCTCCGAGGCGATGGCCCAGGCCGTTCACGACTTCCGTTCAGTGGTCGACTATTTGGAGTCCACTGGTGTCGACCGGGTCGCCCTGACCGGCATCTCCCTGGGCGGCTTCACCTCGGCACTGCTGGCCAGCGTGGACGACCGGATTCAGGCGGTAGTCCCGAATGTCCCTGTGGTGACGCCGGACCGCACCGTCGACGAGTGGTTCCCGGCCAATAAGCTGGTGGCCCTGCAACGGCTCGTGGCCGGGACCGACCCGGCGCTGACGGAAGCGGCGGCGCGGTACGCCTCACCGCTCAACTACCGCCCTCTGGTTCCCAAGGAACGACGGCTGATCATCACCGGCCTCGGTGACCGGCTGGCCCCGCCGCAGCAGGCCGAGATGCTGTGGGAACACTGGGATCGCTGCGCGTTCCACTGGTTCCCCGGCAACCACCTGCTGCATGTGAGCCAGCCGGACTACCTACGCCGGATGACCCGCTTCCTGCGGGATTTCATGTTCGACTGACGCCTCGACAGAGCCCAGCAGCGCGGAAGGCACCGCGGCCGGGGCGCCGTCCAAACGGTCCGACGACAACGGGTTCAGCGCCGCCAATGCGGGGCGGTGCCGACCGCCGGCCGATTTCAGCCCGGCCAGCGGAGCCCGGCGTGGGGGCCGGTCCGCCGTACGCAACGCCACGCCCACCGTCAACCGCGGTTGTGTCGGAGATCCGGTGAACTCCAGTGCGGTCCAGGTTTCCTGGGCCGGCAGCGCGCCCACCCCGGCCAGCACGGCCTCCAGCTTGTCGCTGACGTTGACGCGGTATGCCGCGACGTGTCCGGAGTCGTCCTTCACGCCGCGCCAGGTTTCCTTGCCCGGGTCCGGCAGCGGGGAATCCACCCCGTCGACGAGGGTGACCGTCCAGCCCTGCTCCTGCAGATGATCGCGGAGCCGGCGGCCGACGATTTCCGTGGTGTCCCGCAACGGGATTCGCGATGATCGGCCACGCAACGCATCAATGTTGTCGGTGGCGGCCACGGTCAGGCTGATCCAGCTGCGGCGGGTACCGCCGGTATCGCGGTGGGTCACGCGGACCTTGTCGCAGCGGATGCCGTAGCGGTCCAGGTAGCTGATCACGACCGGAAGCTGTGCCGGGTCCGCGGGGTCGACCCGCAGCACGACGGTTTCCGAATCGAGCGCCGGCTCAGGCTGCTTCTTGGAAAGGTTGCGCCGCAACACCCCGAAGTGCCGGGCTACCCGGGTGGTCAGGAACATCCCGCCCCACCAGGCCAGCAGCAGTATCACCGCGGCGACGGAGACACCGAGCACCCAGCGTTCGGTGTTGGTCTGCCAGGGCCGGGCCAGCACCGCCGCGACGATGAACAGGGACGCCAACGCAAGTCGGGCGGTCATGAGTGGTCCTTCCGTCTGTATGCGCTGAACGCAACGGCGATGGCCGCCAGCGCAAGTGCTCCGGTGCCGGCGAATGCGACGATTCGGCCGGTGTTGTCACGCGGAGCCGGTTCTGCCGGTGCGGCAATGGGTTTGCCTGCGGGAGCCTCCGGGCCGTCGAGCGGCACATCGGCGACGTCCCAGGTGAGCGCGGCCACCGGATCGACACCACCGGCGCCGATCAGGTTCGACGGCGAACGGGCAGCGCCCTGGGCCGTCGTGGTCAGCCGGTGCACCACCTGGCGTGCGTTCAAATCGGGAAACTTGCTGCGGACCAACGCCGCAACGCCGGACACGTACGCCGCGGCGTAGCTGGTGCCGCTCAGCGGGACCATCTTGTCCTGATCGGTGGGCATCGCGTTGGACAATCCTCCGCCGGGCGCGTTGCTCACCGAGGAGATGTTCTCCCCGGGCGCCGCGATTCCGACCCAGGGTCCGGCCATGGTGAATGCCGAAGGCTGACCGGTCGCGTTGAGCGCGCCGACGGACAGTACGTAGGGCTGCCACCACGACGGGATGGACACCGAGGAGACGCCGCCCCAGTTCCGCGGATCAGCGGGCGCACCAGACAACGGGTTGGACCCGCACGCCGATCCGGTGGTGACTCCGCCCTGGGTGTTACCGGCGGCCGCGACGATCACCGCATCCTTCTCGACCGCCGCATAGCGCAGTGCCGCACCGAGTTCGTTCTGATCGATCTGCTTGTCGGCCGGCATGCAGGTCACCACGGAGATGTTGATGACGCGCGCACCCATGTCGGCCGCGCGCACGACGGCGCGGGCCAGGCTGGCCACGTCGGTCGCCACCCGCGCCTCGGCCATGTCGGCACCGGCCGCACGTGGGGCGAATCGCGGAGAGTTCTGCCGGATCGAGATCAACCTGGCTTCCGGCGCCACACCGGAGAAGCCGTCGGCTCCGGGCTGCCCGGCGATCAGGCCGGCCACCGAGGTGCCGTGGCCGTCACAGTCGGTCAGGCCGTCGGTGGACTCGATGAAGTCGCCGCCGCCTTCGACGTGCGGCAGCCTGGGGCCCGGCTGCACGCCGGTATCGATGACAGCGACCGTCTGACCTTGTCCGCGGCTCTGCTTCCAGGCACCGGACAGGTTGAGTGCCAACTGGTTCGGATTGACCGACCCCGGATCGGTGCCCGGCAGCACGCCGGTGGTGGCACACGCCGAACGCTGTGCCATCGCCCCCACCGGGCCGGCGCTACCGGCCGGTGGGGCGATCTGTGGATCGACCTCGGGCGGGCTGATGGCGCCCGCCGACGGTGCTCCGACCAACAACACCAGACCGGTTGTGGCCAGAACACCCAGGCTCTTGTGGATCACCGATTCATCACCTGTCGAGAACGAGGCTGAACAGCCCGATGAGGAATGCCATCACCGGAATCAGCGAGGCATCGAGACCGGTGGCCAGGAAGCCGACCAGGCGCCGCATCGGCAGCGAGTAGGTGTCCGGCGACGCCGCCCGCGGGTTCAGCGCGGCGATGCCCCACACCACGACCAGGCCGGCCAGCACGGCCAATGCCCACCAGGCGGCCTGGTACCTGCCGTCGATTGCGAAGGCCACCAACAAGACAACGGTCAGCAGGTAAGGATGGCCGAGCAGCCACGCCTTGCACGAGGCGGAGTCCCAGACCCGGGCCCGCAGGGCGGCAGCGAGCGCGGCGGCCACCACGACGTACCAGGCCCACGGCGACGCGGTCGGCGAGGCGACCAGGGCCACGGATCCGGCCACCCCGAGCAGCACGCCCGCGGCGATCACACCGGTCTGATGCGACTGGCTAACGCGGACCCGGCGCGGCAGGTCTGCCAAGACCGAAAGCGGGTGCGCCGACGGGGACGGATCGCCCGGCGCCGGGATGACCGGCAGCGGGAAGCGGGCCCACATCGCGGACAGCTGGGCCGCCTGGACGGTGACCACCAGCGCGATGAGGATCAGGGCACACCCGATCACGGTCGAGTTGATCACCCACAGCGAGGCCGCACCGGCGACCAGCAACACGCCGACTCCGGCGACCGTCGTCGCGGTGAACACCGCGATGCCCCGATCGTCGGGAGAGCTGGCCATGCTGATCAGGGACCATGCGGCCACTGCGGCTGCGGCGAGCAGGATGCTGGGCGCACCGAAATCACCTGGTACGCCGAGGGCGAATGCCGCGGCGACGGGGACGAGTGCGGTGACCGCCAGGGCGGTGGACAGTGCCGGTGACCGGCCCTTGGTCGACAGCGCGGCGAGCACGGTGACGATGGCGATACCAGCGACGACGAAGAGGCCGAGCAGCTCACCGGTCACCACGCGATGGGCCACGCCCAGGCCGGTACCGACCAGGATCAGCCCGATCAAGGCCAGCGATGCATAGCGCGCGACGTTCGCGGCGCCCCAGGGACGCCGGCGGGCTGCCGAGAAGATCACGGCGGCGTCGGCGATGTCCTCGACGATGCGGGGTGCCGCCGGGCCGACGGGAACGGCCTGCAGCGCAAGCAGATCCCCGTCCACCACACCGACCGTGTCGAGTGTGGCATCCAGGCTGTAGGGCGCACCGCCAACCGGGGCCAGGCTGAGCCGAACCGGGTCACCGGCGCCGCTATCGGCACCGTCGCCCCCGACGGGGAGCACGATGCGCTGGACCGCGGGCAGGATCTCGCGCAACGGCAGCTCGGACGGCAGGGCCATCTCGGTCAGCCGGCCGCCGTCGTCTCCAGCGGCCAGCACGGCCACCCGAACGATCGGCATCACAGTGTTGTCGGACATTCCTATGCTTTCTGGGTTCTTCTCATGGAGCGTGGATCTCGGTGGGGTACATCATCGTTGGAACTATCGGAAAAAATGTCGTTGACGGCTTCGCTGTCGAAGTCGCGGATGAGCGGTTGGTCCGGGAACCAGGAGCCGCTCGGTAGGGAGGCGGTGAGCCGTTCGATCGCCATCGTGATCGCGTCGGCACTGCCCGCCGTGAAAGTCGAAATCCACTCTCCGTCAAAGGCTTTCGACGGAGAGACCAGAATTCGGCCTCCGGGGGTGTCGATGATGCTGACCCCCACCTGGGTGGTGACCCGGTGGCCGTCACGGTGCTCACCGGCCACGATCTCCACATACGTTCGG
This sequence comes from Mycolicibacterium sp. 050232, assembly GCA_036235365.1. Lineage (GTDB taxonomy): Bacteria > Actinomycetota > Actinomycetes > Mycobacteriales > Mycobacteriaceae > Mycobacterium. The sequence goes on from JAZBEZ010000001.1 coordinate 472,629, forward strand.
CGCCCGTCGAACACCGCCTCCACCATCGGGCGGGCCGAGGCCGGGACTCCGAGGAATCCCAGCACCTCGGTCAACGGGGTGCCGTTGCGGATCTGCTCGTCGGCGCGGGCGCCGGCCGCGGCCGGCAGCGCGAACTCCTCGAACCGCGCCGGTCTGCGTTGCGACAGCCCGGCCGTGAGCACCGGGACCAGGGCGTGCGGGTGGGCGATGTCCATCTCGGTGAACGTCACCAACTGCGCGTTACGCAACACCACGACCGTCCTGCCACCCGAGCGCGCAACGATGCCTCGCAGCAGATCTCCGGGTCCGGAGACAAACCGCAGGTCCAGCCACTGGGTCGCCCGGCAGGCCAGCCGAACCCATTGCGCCACCCGCGGATTGACTCCGCCACCGGCGTCGAGCACACCCATCCTGGTCAGTTCAGCGACCTGTCCGGCGACAAAGCCGGCCCGCTGCGCCGGTTCGCTGTAGGGCGGCGTGATGGCCAGCACCCACGGGTACGCCCCGGCGCCCAGTACCTCGGCGAGGTACCAGGCCTGGTCGGTGGTCAGCTCGACAGCGTTAGCTCCGGCGCTCAATGCGGAGCCACCGGCATCAGCCCCACTTGGCGCCTTCGGCGGCATCGCGTGCGCTCATCGACATGGTGTTCATCTCGTGAGTGGACGCCATCGCACGGTAGGCGCGGGTCAGCTCCTCCATGGCCTGGTTCCACTGGGCCTGCCAGGCCTGGTAGGTCATACCGGTGTCACCCTGCCAGGCGCTGCTCAGCGCGGCCTGCTCGGCGGCGATGTCGGCACCGACGGCATGCAGCGCACCCGAGTAGGTGTTCATCTCCCCGGCGTGAGCCAGCATGGCCGGGTAGTTGTACATGATCTGAGACATGAAAACTCCTGTATCGCTGTGGATCTAGCTCGGTCAGATGGAGGTGTAGGTGCTGGCCGCGGCCGCATCCTGCGCCACATAGGTGCCCGCGGCGTCGCCGAGGTTGAGCTGCGCGTAGTCGAGCAGGGCGTTGACCTTGGCCGACACCTCGACGAAGCGGGCGTGGGCGGCCTGGAACGCGGCGGAGGCCTCACCCATGTGGAAGGCCTGCGAGGACATGGCGGCCTGCTCGGCCTGGGCGATGGTGCTGCGCATGAGCGCGGCCTTGGCGCTGAACGCCGCCTCGGAGGCGATCAACTGGGGGATGTGAGCGTCCAACATGCTCATGGATTTTCCTTTCGGGTCGTAGACATTTGGCGGTGCATCGAACGTGATGAAGATGATCTGGTCAGCTGCGGGCACCCCCTTGCGAATCGCCGGGTTCCCAGGAACCGGGCAGCATCGGCGAGACGGGACTTTCGTCGTCGTAGCTCTCGCCCGCCAGCGTCGTCAACCCGGCCGCGGTGGTATCGGATTTGGTCTCGGTGCCGGTGAATCCCATGGCGCCGGCACCGCTTTCGGACGCCTGCACGCGCGGTTCCGGCTTCGGTGCCGGGTCCGGGTCTGATTCCTCGTAGTCCATGTAGGCGTCCGCGTAGGCATGGTCTTCCAACGCCGCACCACGCTTGCGACGCCGCTTGCGACGTGCCGCCAGCGAGGCGGCCACACCGGATGCTGCGGCGGGAATACCGGAAGCCGGTGCCGACGCACTCGACTTGCCGCCCACGGTCGGGCTGAAGCCCCCGTCGGGATCGTTGCCCATGACCGCATACGGTGCGAACGCTGCCGCGGCCACCGGTGCCGGCGCAGCCGCCCCCGAGGCGGGCGCAGCGCCCGGTGCAGGCGCAGCCGCCCCCGCCCCAGCTCCCGCGCCCGCAGGCGCCAGGCCGGCCATGGGCAGTCCCTGGTCGGCGCGCGCCGGTCCCGCCGGAACATCGGCGTCGGCGGGAGCGTCCGCCGGCGGTGCATCGGTCGGGAGCTGGGGAAGTAATGCCAGCCCCGCGAGACCGATGCCCAGCAGCGGAATCAAGAACGGCGAGAGCGCGACGCTGATCCAGGTGCCCCAACCCACGGGCTGAAAGATCGCCTGGTAGATCACGGGGCCGAGCATCGCGCCCCAAGTGCTCCAGAAGGAGCCCGGATCGGTCAGCAGGGTTTGGATCATGCCCTGGATGTTGCCGAGCGGATCCTCCAGGAACTTCAGCAGCTGATCGCTGTCGGGCAGCGTCTTGATGTAATCGACCAGCCATTGCGGCAGATTGCTGTCGGCCGTCGCGTCGGCATCGGTCAGCGCTGAACCGGAATCCGTCGCAGTCGCCTGCGCCATCATCTGCTGTGCGTTGGCCGATGCGGTACCTGCCTCCCCGACACCGGGCTTGAGCAGCATCGGCGACGGCATGCTGGTCGGCGCCGCCATCACGGCGGCCCCCGAGACAGCTTGGTAGGTGGCCATGGTGGTGGCCGCCTGGATCCACATCCGTACGTAATCGGCCTCGTTGACCGCGATCGGAATCATGTTGATGCCGAAGAAGTTCGTGGCGATCAGGACGCCGTGCACAACGTGGTTCAGCGCCAGCTCGGGCAGCGTCGGCATGGCGGCCACCGCGGTGGTGTAGGCCGCGGCCGCCGTCTCGTGTTGCACGGCCACCGCAGCGCTGTTGGCACTCTGCTGCGCCAACCACGTCAGGTAGGGACCGTGCGCGGCCACATACTGCTCCGAGCTCGGGCCCTCCCACGACCCGGCTTGCACTCCACCCAGCACACTGGTGAGTTCTGCTGCCGCCGAGGCATATTCGGTGCTCAGCGACTGCCAGGCCCCCGCTGCGGCCAACAACGGCCCGGCGCCCGGGCCGCTGGAAAGCAGCGACGAGTGCACCTCGGGCGGTAGGGCCATCCAGATGGGGGCGGTCATGTCAGAGGCCGCGCGCAGTCATGTACGAGGCAGCCGCCATCGCGTCGCCGGTGACGTAGCTGGCACCGGACTCACCGACACCGACACCCGAGCGGCCGAGCTCCTCGACGCCCTGGGCAGCCAGCGCCGAGTGCTGGGCGCCGTGCGCGCTGAAGCCGGTTGCGGTCTGCAGCGACACCGCATCGGCGGCAGGTGGGATCACCGCCGAGACGACGGGGGCGGCGGCAGCGTGAGCGGCGGCCAGGCGCGCGGTGAGCGCCTCGACGGCCGCGCTCGCGGCGGTCAATCCTTCCGGAACTACCCGCAATGTCATCAGAATTCCTTTCTCCCGTTGTTCACGGACAGTGCCGTGTCATCGATGAGTGGGTTGACGAGCTGGACGAACTCGGGCGCATCGCTGTCGCCGAGCAACATGCCGCGTCCCGCGGGGAACCGGGCGAACCGGTGCCCACGGAGCTTGCCGCTGTCGGCCGGATTGCCCGACAGCATCAACGTGGTGGCTTGCAGATCATTGAGACGACGCAGCAGCGGTGCGGTCATCACGGCGTGCGCCGACCCGGTGGCCCGGGCCGTCACGATGACCCGCAGGCCCAGATCGGTTGCCTCGGCCAACAGGTTCACGATGTTGGTCCATGGGCGCTGCCCCGCGAACGGCCCACTGACGGCGGGTCCGTCGGGGATCTGGTCCACGTCGTCGATGATCAGGTAGTGGATGTGGCCATCCGTCCCGGTCCGCTGATTCCAGGCGCTGAGCTCCTGCGGGCTCAAACCGGCAGGCGGACGGCGCTTCTCGATGAGGGCCGACAGGCCCAGCATCGCCGGCAGCACACGGTCGATGTTGGCGGTGTACTCGTTGTCCGGGAACAACGGCTCCTCGACCAGGTGCAGCCGTCGGTCGATGACGGTGAAGGCCACTTCGTCCGGCCGCGAGTTCTCGCGGATTGTGCGGATGATGTGACGCAGCAGCGTCGTCTTGCCCGATCGGGTATCGCCGAACACCGCGAGCAACGGGTTGGTCTTGAAGTCGACCACGACCGGAGCCAGGTCCTCTTCGCGCTGCCCGATGACCACCTGCTCGGGCGCCGGGTACAGCGGCGCCAGCGCGGCCGGGGCCAGCTCTGTGGGCAGCAGGCGCACCGGCGGTGCGCTCTGACCCGGGTACCGGGCGTTGATGACGGCGATGTCGCTCAACTGCGGCTCGGCGAACAGGAAGTGCTCGGCGGCCATGGTCAGGCCGCGGCCCGGCTGATCGGCCGGGACCGATTCGGCCGGACGCCGCAGCGCACCCACCACCCGCACGATGCTGTCGTGGCTGTCGTGCAGCTTGAGCTCCAGGCGCAGGCCCAGGCCGTCGCGCATCGCCAGCGGCACCTCCAGCCAATTCGGCGTGGTGATGATGACGTGGATGCCGTAGGACAGCCCGGTGTTGGCCAGCTCGGTCACCTTGGCCAGCAACGGGTTACGCGTGTTGAACGTGTCGGTGTTGTCTCGGCTGAAGGCGTACAGGTTGTCGATGACTAAGAAAACTTCGCCGTAGCCGTCCGCATAGCTGCCCACCCGGCTCACGGCACCCTGCCGCTGACGGGCCTGCAGCAGCTGCTCGAGCTCGCCGAAAGTACGGCGGATGCGCTCTGGCTCCAGCGGGGTGGCCACGCTACCGACGTGGGCCAGATCCGCCAGGCCGGCGAGCTGCCCGCCGCCGTAATCCAGGCAGTAGAAGCTCACTTCGCTGGGTGAGTGCAGGGCGGCCGCGGACAGGACGAACGTCTGCAGCGCGGTCGACTTGCCCGAGCGCGGACCACCGTGGATCAGCACATTGGCTGCCGACGAGTTGGCGTCGTACACCAGGGCGTCGCGGCGCATCTCGAACGGTTTGTCGATCTCACCCAGCGGCCAACGCAATTGACCGGGTTCGATGTCGGTGCTGGCAAGCACGTCGTCGAGGGCAATCGCGTCGTCCAGCGGCGGCAACCACAGCTTGGGTGCCTGCGGACCGTAGGTGGCCAACTGGTCGCCGACGGTGGCGATCAGCTTGCGTGGTGGCGCGACGTCGATCTCGGGCTCGTTCGTGACGATCACAGTATCGGGCTCGGGCTCGACTCGCGAGGCGGTGAACAGCTGCGGCTGCGGCAGGGCCCGCACCACGATCGACTTCTCGGCCCGCGGCGGGTCGTAGATGCCGTCCACATAGGTGCTGCGGAACTTGATCGGCACCGCACCGGGAGCCGGCACCAGGAAGCCCTCGCCCTTGTGCTCACGACCCGACTCGATGTGGTAGGCGTCCTCGACCCCGATGATCTGACGGGAGATGCTGGGGCTGGCCACCTTCAGGCCGATCCGGTACGACGTGTTCTTGTCGATGTCCTTGATCCGGCCCACGTCCAGGGTCTGCGACGCGAACAGGATGTGAATCCGGAACGAGCGGCCCTTGCGCGCCACGTAGTCGAACAGGTCCGCGTACTCGGGATGTTCGGCGAGCATCAGGGTGAACTCGTCGGCGACCACGAACAGCGTCGGCATCGGGGGCAGGTCGTGTCCGGCGGCGATGGCGGCCTCGTACTCGGTCACCGAGTTGAAGGCACTGCCCTGTACCCGGCGGCCGGCCTCCTTGAGCATCTGCTCACGACGGGCCACCTCACCGCGCAGGGTGTCGGCGAACCGGTCGGCCAGTGACCGCTTTTCGGCCATGTTCGAGATGACCGCGACCACCTGCGGGAAGTTGCGGAAGATGTCGGCGCCGGCCTCACCCTTGAAGTCGGCGTAGATCACGATGAGCCGCTCGGCAGAGTGAGTGGTCAACAGCGACAGCAGGATCGACATCAGAGTCTGGGACTTGCCCGAACCGGTCATACCGATCATCAGGCCGTGCGGACCCATGCCGCCCTCGGCCTCGTCCTTGAGATCGAAGTACAGCGGCTCACCGGTGGCGGTGACACCGATCGGCACGCGCAGTTCGTCGTCGCGGTTCCGCGGAGCCCACAAGTCGGCGACGTCCAGCGCCGCGGCATCCGGGATGTCGAGCAGCGTCGTGAAGGTGGCGCCACCGGTCGCGGTCGACCGCACGTAGCCGGGGTTGGAGTCCCAGCGCGACAACCGGCGCGCGATGTGGGCGGCCGCAGGAGCCGACATGGCGTCGGCCTTGTCGACGTATGGCTGCCACCCGTTGCTCTGCCACCGCTCGATCCGGCCTTCGGCGACCCGCAGGATGGGCCGCTCGGGATCGGGGTACTGCTCACGGTTGGGCAGCTTGTCGCTGCGGTGGATCACGGTCACCCCGGTGAGGCCGGGCTTCCGGGCGATGTCGTCGGGGTCGGCTTCGGGATCGTCGAGCACGACCAGCAGGTGCTTGAGCGCCTGGTCGGCCACCGCCGGGAACGCCGGACGTCCGGCCAGCGCCGAATCGAGTTGTCCGCGAAGCTCAGTCACACCGGTGGTCAGGTACCGGGCCGGACCGACGCCGTCGGCCTGCGACGGAACATCCACGTGCGGCAGCCATTTCAGCCACGACCAGGTGTCCGCGTCGACATCGGGCGAGGCCAGTGCCACCCCGAGCATGGTCGGGTCGTGCCAGGTGACGGCCTGGGCGATCCAGGCCCGCAGCGCGTCGCGGACTTCCTCGGCGTCACCGATCACGGTGATCCGGGCCAGCTTGGTGACGTCGATGCCGGTGGGGGCGTCGCGCACCGTGCGCTGCACATCGAGCAGACCGCGAAGCGTGCTGTGCGACACCGGTTCCAGGTCGATCTCGTCGGCGGTGTCCTTGACCTTAAGCGCGGCATCCAGCGGCACATCGTGCAGTCCGGCGCGCAGCACCAGGAAGTCGCGGTCGCGCGGGTCGCGCTCCCACTGCCGACGGGTGCCCGGGATGACGGCCAGAGCCTCGGGCTCCGGATGCGACCACTCCAGCGCCGCCCGCTGCTCGGTGGCGTGGGCGCGTACGTTGTCGCGGACCACCGAGAGGTAACGCAGGTAGTCGGCGCGTTCGGCGTCGACCTCCTCGGTACGCATCTTGTTGCCGCCGCGGTAGAGCGCCGTGGCGGCAAGCAGCAGCACGAACGGGAAGAACAGCATGGTCGGCGAGATCATCCGCATGCCGGTGGCGAACAGCGCCACGATCATGCCCACGATCAGGATGACGATCAGGTAGGGCAGCACCCTGCGCAGCAGTGACGGCGGGACGATCCGCTCCAGCTGAGGCGGCGGCTCGATGGTGATCGTGCCCTTACGGGTGGCCGGTGGAGCCAGCCGGCGCTGGTGCTCGAAGATCAACCTACTCATCGCGTTGCCTCCAGGCGTGCAGCATCGGCGTTGGACGACAGCGCATCGTGTGCGGTCAGGGCGTCGCCACGGGACAGGGTCGGACCGGCAGCGAACTGCGTCAGGATCGACCACGGGATCGGCAGGGCAGGCGAGGTGAGGCCAAGCGCGGCAAGGGTTTTGTCGTCACCGTTGGTGTCGATGCCGTAGCGCACACCGGTGTCGCTCACCCAGAACTGTGAGCCCGCGGTCGGGGATCCTGGCTCAGCGCCCACGGTCTGCACCAGGTATCCGGTACCCGGTGCCAACGCGACGCGGCTGGCAGCGCCGTTGGCGCCCGCTCCGACCAGGTCGACGCTTCGCAACCCGTTGGGCACCGGCAGGGCAGCACCGGACAGCAGGCTCAGTCGGCTCTCGGTGGCACCGGCAGGCTTGGTCCACTGGGCGCAGGTCACCGGGGCGGCCGAGGCGGACAACAAGTTCAGCGGCTGGTCCGGGTAGGCAGCGGTGTCGATGCCACGGGCCACCGGAGTACGGGCCACCTCGTCAGCTCCGAGTCGCGGCGGCTGTTGCAGCCCGTAGGAATCGGTGTTGCGCATGATCGAGGCGAGCACCGGGGAGATCGGCTGCAGCCCGTCGGCGAGCACGGCGTAGTAGCGGACGGTGTTGTCGGCCTCGGCGGCCGCGACCACCGCACCGACCGGCGCCGGGGTCGACAGCTCAAACTGAGCCGGCGTACCCGCCGCGGCGATCGCCGGGGCAGCCAGTACGGGCGCCTCGGGGATCGCATTGAACAGGCCTGCCGCGATCGGCCGCGGGGCCGGGATGTCAGAGCCGAAACCGAGCGCATCGGTGACCGCGCGGTTGTTCACGTCGATCGGGCTGCGCTTGCCGTCCCACAGCAGCCAGTCACCCGGGGTGGGGCCACCGTCGTGGTGCACGAGCACCGCCTGGTCGCTGGTGACCGGCAATGCCCGCTCCTCACCGGAGCCGAGCGTCCCGGCGATCAGGGTCACGCCTGCGGAGGTACCCGAATTGCTGTCGCAGACAGTCCAATCCGCGTTGCCACTGGTGCTCTGCACCATCCGCTCCGGCGCACCGGCGATGCCGAGCAGGTTGCCGCGGGGGAACTTGTCGATCTCACTGGTCTTGACGGTGGTCGGGTTGTCCGCCTTGCCGGAGATCAACCGCGCCGAGGTCAGGTTCAGCACCGGATGCAGCTGCTCACCGACCCGCACGTACAGCGCCGCCGTCGACCGGTCGGCGAGTATCGCGTCGTTGCCCGCGACTCCGCCGGGCCGGAACAGGGAGAACAGAAAGCAGCCGATCAGTCCGGTGACCAGGATCAGGGCACCGGTCACCACGGCCCGGCTCTGCGTGCGCAGCGGGTCGACCAGCATGCGGGTGTCGTGCAGCGCCACGCCGGAAGCGATGCGGCGCATGACGAATCGCCAGCCGGTGACCTGGTTCTTGGTGACGAAGCCGCGACGGTACTGCACCCCGTCGGGGTTCTCGTTGTTCGGCGTACGAGAGCTGAAGGAGCGACGCTCGTCGGAAGGCCCCTGCCCGGTCATGCGGGCACCGACAGGCCCAGGCCGCGCAGCAGCGGAGCAGCCGAATTGTTCACGTCACCGGCGGTGATCGTCATCATCTCCTCGTCGGTGAAGTCATCCTGGTCGGAATGATCAAGGCGGTACTCGCGCTCTTCCTCGGAACGCTCCACCAGGTTGCGAACGAAGCGGCCGTTGCCGGCGATGTCGAGGCTGCGCCGCTGGACGCCTGCGGCGTCGGGCATGGTGGACTCGGCCAGATGACCGAAGAGCCTCTCCATCTGGTCGTGAGCGGCCTTCTCGAAGGTGCTGTCACGCTTCTCTGCCATCCGCTCGGCGATCTCGACGAGTTCGGACGACGAGTACGACGGGAAGTCGATGCTGCGCGTGAAGCGGGAGCGCAGACCCTCGTTGGTGTCCAGGAACATGTCGAGGTCCTTGCGGTAGCCCGCGACGATCACCACGAGCCGGTCACGGTCGTTCTCCATGCGCGCCAGCAGCGTGTCGATGGCAACCAGACCGAAGTCGTTCTTGGCACCGGTGGACACCAGCGCGTACGCCTCGTCGAGGAACAGCACGCCGTCCAGCGCGCTGTCGATGATCGCGTTGGTCTTGGCCTCCGTCTCACCGATGTGCTGGCCGATCAGATCGGCACGGTGCACCTCGCGGACCGTCTCCTTCTTGAGAAGTCCCAGACCGCAGTAGATCTTGGCGACCACACGGGCGATGGTGGTCTTACCCGTACCGGGAGGGCCTGCGAAAACCAGGTGGTTGGTGCGCTGGGCCACGGCCAGCCCGCGTTCCTGACGGCGGATGGACATGGCCACCGAGCTCTTGAGCCGGGCCACCTGGAACTTCACTTCTTCCAGGCCGATGAACTCCGCCAGCTCGGCTTCGGCCTCGACGAGCAGGTGCGCCTTGCGTTCCTTGGCACCCGGATCGACGAAGTCCGACTCCGACGGTTCGGTCTCGGGGTCCCACGGATCGGTACGGGCGTCGATGCGGGCGGCGTTGGTGATGAGCAGCCCGAAAGACGTATCCAGCAAGGCTTCTTCGACCTGCTTGTTCTCCGGGTGCGCGGCGAACAGATCCTGCAGTACCTCGTTGGCGTCCTCGTCCTCGCCCTGGGCACGCAAGGTCAGTCCCTTGGCCAGCGCGCCGTCGAGCGCGGCCACCGAGATCGGGCCGGACGGGTCCTCCAGATAGGACAACGCCGGAGCCAGCATGCCGAGGCGGGCCAGCGCGATGCCGAGGGTGGTCTTCGCGGCGTGAGCCGTGACCTCGTCGAGTGACGGGTTGGTGACCACCGGGGTGAGCAGGCGCACCACATCGGACCAGCGCTCGGCGTGGTGGTTGAACGCCACCCGCAGCCAGGTGGCGTTGAGCCACCCAGGGCGACGGGCGAGCAGCTCGGCGACCAGCGCGTCGGCCTCGGCACGGCCGCCCGAGGCGAAACGCCGGGCGGCGTAGGCGAGCTGGAAGTCGTCGACGTTAGCGGCTCGGAACTGCAGGTACAGGCCACTGTCGTAGGTGAACCCGAGGTCACCGGCCGCCAGCTCGATCTCCCGCTGCAGCAGACCGGCGCTGCCCCGGGTGCGCCAGACTGCGTCGATGACCGGTCCGGACACATCGCCCGCGGCGGCCAGGCCGGTCCAGGCGTCACAGTGGTCATGCGCTAAACGCGTCAGGCCGGCAAAGCCGGTCCGGGCTGCGTCGGCGTCGGCCGGCCGTTGCCGGTCGTTCACCGTCAAGCCCAACGCACGACAACATGTGGCGAAGCGGCTGATCACATCGCGATCGAGCCGGGGCGCTCCCTGTGTTGGAGCCGCAAGCGTGTCACTACCCATATGCGTGCACGGGAGCCACTAAGCCCCCGAATCTCTCCCTTATGTATGGCTAAGCTAACTTTTGCTGAAGTTAGCATTGCATAACTTAAGTGTCGAGAGGCACGTACTCGCACTAGGTCGTGAACTGCCTCACCTTTTTGTCGCAGAGACCAAGGAGATAGTTCCTGTCATCGCGCCGGCTTCGGAGTCGGGAGCGGGCACGGGCCGACCCACCTCGGCCAGATACCGATGCAGCGGTGTCGCCGCCGCAGCCCAGCCCCGCGACCCGAACCACTGCTCAGCCGGCGCGTGTTGCTGGTTGTACACGAGCGTGAAAAAGGCGTTCTCCTCACCGGAGGACAGCGCTTCGGCGCGCTTGGCCTCGAATGCCTCGTCCGGCATCGGAACCGCCTCCTCGATGCCGACGAAGCTGCCCGGCGCGGCCAACGCGTCGATTCCAGCAAACAGCTGTTCCTGTGCTGTGGCGGGCAGATAGATCAACAAACCCTCGGCGATCCACGCCGAGGGCCGCGACGGGTCGAAGCCGCGATCCTGCAGCGCGCGCGGCCAGTCGTCGCGCAGATCGATCGGCACCTCACGCCGCTCGGCCGTCGGCGCCTCGTCGAGCCCGTCAATGGTCGCGCGCTTGAATTCGAGCACCCGAGGCTGATCCAACTCGTACACCACGGTGCCGTCGGCCCACGGTAGCCGGTAGGCCCGTGAGTCCAGTCCGGCCGCCAACAGCACCACCTGCTGCACCCCGGCTTCGATGGCCCGGGTGAAGTACTCGTCGAAGTACTTCGTGCGGGCGCCCTGGAAGGTCACGAAGCTCTCGCCGAACTCGGTCTGCAGCGGATGCTCGGGGTCGGTGCCCTCAACCGCGGTCGTCCACTCGCCCCCGACCCTGCGACAGAACACCTCCGCGTACTGGTCAACGGCGAGCGGATCGTCCTTCTGCGCCTCCAATGCCCTTGACGCAGCTACGAATAACGCTGTCGAACCAACGCTCGTGGTGATATCCCAGTGGTCTGTGTCTGTTCGTCCGGTGCTCACCCGCGCGAGGGTACGCCGCGATTCTGACAGCCCAAGTGATGCATGTGATGCGCATGGAGTGACATCATGCGCACCACCATCGCCATCGCCGACGAGCTGCCGGCCGCAGCCAAGCGTCGCGCCCGGCAGCGGGGGCAGACGCTCGGTTCACTCGTCGAGGACGCGCTGCGCCGTGAACTGGCAGCAGATTCCCACACCGCACCCCGGCCGGCCGTCCCGGTGTTCACCGGCGGTAGTGGGCCACGCCCAGGCGTCGACCTGCGGTCCAACCGGGCATTGCACGAGGCCCTCGACGACGCCGTCGACCTCAACGCGCGGCGGTAACAGCGCATGCTCCTGCTCGACGTGAATGTGGTGCTCGCCGTGCATCGCGGAGATCACCCCGACCACCAATCCGTCCAGATGTGGTTCGACCACATGCTCGACACCGCAGACCCTTTCGCGGTCCCGGCCATGGTGTGGGGACCGTTTCTCCGACTGGCCACCAATCGCCGGATCTTCGAGATTCCGTCGCCGCGTAGCGAGGCATTCGCGTTCATCACTGCGGTGGACGCGCAGCCCAACCACCTACGGGTCGGGCCCGGACCGCGCCATCTCGCCCTACTGCAGGAGTTGTGCGATGAAGCCGACGCGGCCGGCGATCTGATCCCCGGCGCCGCCCTTGCCGCGGTCGCAGCCGAACATCACTGCGACGTGGTCACGCTCGATCGGGATTTCGCCCGGTTCACTTCGGTGCGGCACCTGCGGCCACGTTAAACGAGCGGGCGTCCCGTGCGGATCCGCCAGTCGAGGTCCTTGAGCAACACGTTGAAGGGGAACTGCCGCAGGACCGACGGCAGCACGTCGTTGACCGTGCGCAGCACCCTGATCAGCTGGTCGAACCGCTTCTGACTCTTGGCATCCCACGGTAGGTGCATCTCGTCGCGGAACCTCTGCGGGAGGAATCCCGTGGTGATCAGCAGCGCCACCGCGTCGAGCCGGCGCTGGATCGCCCGGGGCAGTTTCGGATTCTTGGGTCGGCCCGCGGCGATCGGATACAGGTAGCCGCGCACGGTGTCGTCGATGTGCAGTTTCTCAAGCGACTCATCCCAGTACCGGTCGAATGCTGCCCGATCGGCCGGCCACATCTCCTCGGGCACCTGCAGCGTGGTGCCCATCGTGACGCTGTCGCGGTAGTGCCGGTCGGCGGTCTCGTCGTCCAGCTCACCGACGAACATCCGGAACACGTCGACCCCGCCCTTGTAGAGGCATGCGGCCACCCACAGCTGCAGGTTCTTGTCGAACGCGTTGTACTTCACCGGGCTGTCCTCGGTGGAGTACACCTGCGCGTGGGCCTTGTTGACCGCGCGACGGTAGGCCGCCTTCTGGGCATCGGAACCGCGGGTGGCCACGGCCAGGTAGGTGAAGGTGGTCCTGGCCCGCTTGACCGGGTGCAGATCGGTGCGACCACTGTCGACGCGACTCTCCACGACGCCGTAACCGACGCCGGGGTTGGCCAGCTGCATGATCACGTTCGCCGGGCCGGCCAGCAGCGCCACACCCATCAGTCCGTCGTCGAAGCTGGCGGCCCGCCGGCGACGCTTGGGCGCAGCCCCGGGACGCGACGGGTCGTTCATCGACCTTTCGACGTGCGGGATCGGTTCGCTGACCGTCATGGCCACCCCTTCTACAACTGAGAACGTGTGATTCCTGATATTGGCCTGCCGGCCTGACGGGTGTCAAGATGTTGGAGTGAAGCAGGTCCGCCCGTACCGCGGCATCGAGGCAGCCGACCGCCTCGCGCAACGGCGCAGCCAGCTGCTGGAGGCGGGGCTCGACCTGCTCGGCGCCGAGGACGGCGAGGTGACGGTGCGCGCGGTGTGCCGCACCGCCGGCCTGGCCGCGCGGTATTTCTACGAGAGCTTCGCCGACAAAGACGACTTCATCGGCGCCGTCTACGACTGGGTGATCGCCGATATCGCGACGTCCACTCAGGCCGCCGTCGACGCCGTCCCGCTGGCCGAGCAGACGATGGCCGGAATGGCGAACATCGTGCACCTGATCGCCAAGGATCGCCGGATCGGGCGGCTGCTGTTCAGCGTCAAACTGTCCAACGAGGTCCTGACCCGCAAGCGCGTGCAATCCACGGCGTTGTTCGCGACACTGCTCGGCCAGCACGCCGGCGGTGCCCTGCAGCTGCCTGCCAACGATTACCTCAAAGCCACGTCGTACTTCGCGGTGGGCGGGGTGACCCAGACGATCAGCGCCTGGCTGTCCGGTGAGGTCGCGTTGACGCCCGAACAGCTCATCAACCAGCTGCGCTCGATGCTCGACGCAGTGGCCGGCATGCAACAACCGGGGAGTTGACGTGCCGGGACTCCGCCCAACGAACAACACCGAGGATTACTGCTCGATATTGACTGGAATCCTAGGTCCAGGCGCCACAGCCGCGCTGGGCCGCGCATGATGGCGGGATGACTTCCGGACAGACCCCCGGGCGGGCCGTCGCCGACACCGGCGTCCTCGTGGCGGCCATCCGCGCCGAGGAAAACCGCCGTCCCGACCGGCTTTTCACCGATCCGTTCGCGGAACGACTGGCCGGCGAGTCCGGGGAGCGGATGCTCGCCGAGGCCGTCGCCACCAGCGGTGACAAGTCCACGCTGCAGATCGTGGTGCGTACCCGCTTCTGGGACGAGGCGCTGCTGCACGCCGTGCGATCGGTGCGGCAGGTGGTGATTCTCGCCGCCGGACTGGATGCGCGCGCCTACCGGCTGGCGTGGCCCGACGACACTACGGTGTTCGAACTCGATCAGCCCGCCGTGATCGCGGGCAAGGCCGAGGCGTTGGCGGGCGACGAGCCGCGCTGCCGACGGGTGGCCATCGGCGTCGATCTCACCAAGGACTGGACCGATACCCTGCGGGCCAAGGGTTTTGACCCCGGCCGGCCGGCGGTCTGGTTGATGGAAGGACTGCTGCAGTACCTCGACGAGGGCGCCGTGCACACACTGTTCGAGCGGGTCGACGCGCTCTCGGCACCTGGTTCGGTGCTGCTGTACGACATCGTCGGCAAGGTGCTGCTGGACAGCCTGATGCTGGCCGCGGTCCGCGAACAGATGTCCCGGAACGGGGCGCCATGGCTCTTCGGGACGGACGCTCCGGAACAGCTGTGTGAGCGACTGGGATGGTCAGCGACGGTCACCGACGTGGCCGAGCCGGGCAACAAGTGGAACCGGTGGTTCGCCCCCGCGGTGCCACTCGACGTCCCCGGGGTTCCGCGCGGGTACTTCGTCACGGCCACCAAGTAGGCGCGCCCGCCGCACCTCCAATGTCACGACCTCCAATGCCACGCTGGAGTGGCTGTCGGCTTCCAGAGCCACGCCAGCGTGACAAGGCTCCGGGCCAACGCGGCTAACGCACCTCCAATGTCACGCTGGAGTGACGCTCGACGGCGACGGCCACTCTGGCGTGACAATGGCGAGACCCGGGCGCGGCGATCCGGGCGGCCGGACGCGGCCGGACGTTGCCCGGAATCGCTTACCCCGCCGCCACCGGCGGACGACGGTCGGCTGCCGTCTTAGGCGCCGCCTGCGCGTCGTTGTCGGTGAATTCCTTGGTCCAGCAGGCGAATTCCAGGGTGATCCCGTCTGGGTCGAGGAAGTAGAACGACCGGACGTAGACGCCGGGGTGCACCGTCGCCGACGCCTGCATCGGGCTGTCGTCGTGGTTGAGCACCGGGCCGACGCGAACACCCTTGGCCTTGAGCTTCTGCCGGTACTCGTCGAACTTCTCGGCGGGCACGTGCAGGGCGATGTGGTTCAGCGAGCCGGTGGCGCTGACGAATTCGCCGATGCCGGGAATGGCGGCCGGCGCCGAGATGCCTGGCACGCCGTCGGGGGCCTCCCGGAACCAGAAGAAGGCGATGCAGTCACCATTGCCGGCATCGAAGAAGAAGTGCTGCCCCATGCCACCGGGCAGGTCGAGCGATTTGATCAGGGGCATGCCGAGCACGTTGGTGTAGAAGTCGACCGTGCGGGCCATGTCCGCGCACACCAGTGCCACATGGTTGATTCCGCCGAACTCGAACTCCGAGTTGGGATTGTCAGGCTTGATCACGTCGATGAACCTCCGGGGCGAACGCACCAAGGACTGGCGCTGCTGCGAATCTGAATCTAACATCAGATTCAGAAGTGATCAACGGCCGTGCAAAGATTTCCGGCCCGCCGGGAGTGAGGAAATCCGTGACCGTCAGCCCCCGCACCCCGCTGCCGACCGCGCGTGGCCGCCAGACCCAGGCCGCGATCGACAGCGCGGCCCGCACCGTGATCGCCCGCAAGGGCATCCTGGCCACGACGATCTCCGACATCGCCTCCGAGGCAGGACGGTCCGCCGCGTCGTTCTACAACTACTACGCCTCGAAAGAGGCCATGGTGCGCGAATGGGCTCTCCGCTTCCGCAACGAGGCCCGCGAACGCGCGCTCCCCGCGACCGCACCGAATCTGACCAACTGGGAGCGCTGCCACCAGGCGGCCGCCGCGCACTGGATGACCTACCGGCACCGCCTGGCCGAGATCATCAGCGTGTCCCAGATGGCGATGATCGACGACGACTTCGCCGAATACTGGGACGAGATCTGCCAGCTGCCGATCGCGATGATCACCGAAATGATCAAACATGCTCAGCAGCAAGGATTCTGCCCTGATGACGACGCCCACCTGACCGCCGTCGCACTGGTGTCGATGCTCAACCAGTTCTGCTACGTCCAACTGTCCGGCGGTCGCGACGCCGCCGCTGACGACACCGCCTGCATCACCACCCTGGCCAACGTGTTTTACCGGACCATCTACCACGAGGGGAACCCGCATTCATGAGCACAGCGTCACCGGAAGTGATCCGCGAGTTCGTCGGTCTGGAATCGCCGACGGCCCAGCGCGCCGGTGCGGGCGGATATCCGTGCCAGGGTCTCTACTACCGGAGCTCAGAGCGCAAACCCACGGTCGCCGTGATCGCCACGCACTACCAGATCGACTTCTCCGAGCACTACATCGCGGAGTACCTGGCCACCAGGGGCATCGGCTTCCTCGGCTGGAACACCCGCTTCCGCGGCTTCGAGAGCAGCTTCCTGCTGGACCACGCACTGGTCGACATCGGTGTGGGCGTGCGCTGGCTGCGCGAGGTACAGGGTATAGAAACCGTTGTGCTGCTGGGTAACTCCGGCGGGGGTTCCCTGATGGCGGCCTACCAGTCCCAAGCCGTCGACCCGAACGTGCAGCCGCTGGACGGGATGCGGCCGGCCGCGGGCCTGACCGAACTGCTCCCCGCAGATGGTTACGTGGCGAGCGCGGCCCATCCGGGCCGCCCCGATGTCCTGACCGCGTGGATGGACGCGTCCGTCGTCGACGAGAACGACGCCATCGCCGGCGATCCCGAACTGGACCTGTTCGACGAGCGCAACGCCGCGCCGTACTCCGCCGACTTCGTGGCGCGGTACCGCGCGGCCCAGGTCGCCCGCAACGAGAAGATCACCGACTGGGCTGAGCAAGAGCTGAAAAGAATTCAGGCGGCCGGATATTCGGACCGCCCCTTCACGGTCATGCGCACCTGGGCCGACCCGAGGATGGTCGACCCGACGGTCGAACCGACCAACCGACAGCCCAACCTGTGCTACGCCGGCACCCCGATCAAGGCCAACCGGTCCGCGCGTGGCATCGCCGCGGCCACCACCGTGCGCAACTGGATCGGCATGTGGAGCCTGCGCCACGCCCAGACCCGGGCCGAGCCGCATCTGGCCCGCATCACCTGTCCGGCGCTGGTGATCAATGCCGATCGGGACACCGGGGTGTACCCGTCCGACGCCGAACGCATCTATGAGGCCCTGGCCGGCACCGACAAGTCCCGATGCTCGATCGACACCGATCATTACTTCACGACTCCGGGCGCGCGGGCCGAGCAGGCCGATACCATCGCCCGATGGATCGCGAAGCGGTGGCGGTGAACCCCGGCCGGATCAAGGTCCTGGCCCACTTCACCCCCGGTGACAAGGTGATGGATTTTCTTGCCCCTCACCAGGACTGGCTCGACGTGACGTTCTGCGCCGAGGACGACGACACGACGTTCTACCGGGAGCTGCCGTCGACCGAGGTGCTCTGGCATGTGTTGCGACCGGTCTCCGGCGACGACCTGGAGCGTGGGTTGCGGCTGCGGCTGGTGCACAAGCTGGGCGCCGGCGTGAACACCATCGACGTCGACACGGCCACCCGGCTCGGCATCCTGGTGGCCAACATGCCAGGCGCCAACGCGCCGTCGGTGGCCGAGGGCACCGTGCTGCTGATGCTGGCCGCGCTGCGCCGGTTGCCCGAACTCGACCGCGCCACCCGCGAGGGCACGGGCTGGCCCTCGGACCACACTCTGGGTGAAACCGTGCGCGACATCGGCGGCTGCACGGTGGGATTGCTCGGCTACGGCAATGTCGCCAAGCGGGTCGAGAGGATCGTGGTCGCGATGGGCGCCGACCCGTCCCAGGTGATCCACACCAGCACCCGCGACACCGGGCACCCGCAGTGGCGCAGCCTGCCAGAGTTGTTGGCCGCCAGCGACATCGTCTCGCTGCACCTCCCCCTGACCGAGGCCACCCACGGACTGCTCGACAGCAAGGCCCTGGCGTCGATGAAACCCGGCGCCGTCGTCGTCAACACCGCGCGCGGGCCGATCGTCGATGAACCCGCCCTCGTCGAGTCGCTGCGCACCGGCCAGGTGGCCGCGGCCGGCCTGGACGTCTTCGCCGAAGAGCCCGTACCGCCCGGCAATCCCCTGCTGGAACTGTCCAATGTGGTGCTCACCCCGCACGTCACCTGGTACACCGCCGACACCATGCGCCGCTACCTGACCATGGCGGTCGACAACTGCCAACGCATCCGCGACGGCAAACACCTGGCTCACGTAGTAAACGGGGTTAGATAGGCCGCCGGAGTGGCGCCGGTCACGCCGGGGTACCCTCGGCCCAACCGACCGGTTATTAGGTTTATGCCCCCGGATGGAGGAACCGCATGCCCATTGCGATCACGTCTGAGCACAGCGATCTGGCCGATTCTGTTCGGTCCCTGGTAACGCGAGTCGCGCCCTCGGAGGTACTCCACGAAGCGCTCGAGACGCCGATTCCCAATCCCCCGCCGTACTGGAAGGCCGCCGCCGAGCAGGGCCTGCAGGGCGTCCACCTCTCGGAATCCGTTGGCGGGCAAGGCTTCGGAATCCTAGAGCTGGCCATCACGCTGGCCGAGTTCGGCTACGGCGCCGTGCCCGGACCCTTCGTCCCGTCGGCGATCGCCGGCGCGCTGATCTCGGCCGACAATCCCGACGCGGAGATCCTGGCCGGCCTGGCCTCCGGCGAAACCATCGCCGCCTACGCCATCGACTCCGGCCTGACCGCGACCCGGCACGGCGACGGCCTGGTCATCCGTGGCGAGGCGCGAGCGGTACCCGCGGCGGCGCAGGCATCGGTCCTGGTGCTGCCGGTCGCGATCGAATCCGGGGTCCAGTGGGTGGTGTTGGACGCCGCCCAGCTGGAGATCGAGCCGGTGCGCAGCGTCGACCCGTTGCGTCCGCTGGCCCATGTCCGGGCCAACGCCACCGAGGTGACCGGCGATCGCGTGCTGGCCGGCCTGGACCGCGCCCATGCCCGCGCCCTGATCACGACCCTGCTGTCGGCCGAGGCGGTCGGTGTCGCCCGCTGGGCCACCGATACCGCCACCGCGTACGCCAAGATCCGCGAACAGTTCGGCAGGCCGATCGGCCAGTTCCAGGCGATCAAGCACAAGTGCGCCGGGATGATCGCCGAGACCGAGCGGGCGACGGCCGCGGTCTGGGACGCCGCCCGGGCGCTCGACGATGCGCAGGAAGACCCTTCTGCCGACACCCATTTCGAGTTCGCCGCCGCGGTGGCCGCCACCCTGGCACCTGCCGCCGCCCAGCACACCACCCAGGACTGCATCCAGGTGCACGGCGGCATCGGGTTCACCTGGGAGCACGACACCAACGTGTACTACCGGCGCGCACTCGTGCTGGCCGCATGCTTCGGCCGGGCCTCGGACTATCCCCAGTCGGTGGTCGATACCGCGACCGCGACCGGAATGCGTCCGGTAGACATCGACCTCGATTCCGACACCGAGAAGCTGCGTGACGAGATCCGCGCGGAAGTCGCTGCCCTCAAGGCACTTCCGCGCGAAGAGCGCACCACCGCGATCGCCGAGGGCGGCTGGGTGCAGCCGCACCTGCCCAGGCCGTGGGGCCGGGCGTCGGAACCGATCGAGCAGATCATCATCGCCCAGGAATTCTCCACCGGGCGGGTCAAGCGCCCGCAGATGGGCATCGCCTCGTGGATCATCCCGTCGATCGTGGCGTTCGGCACCGACGAGCAGAAGCAGCGCTTCCTGCCGCCGACGTTCCGCGGCGAGATGATCTGGTGCCAGCTGTTTTCCGAGCCGGGCGCGGGTTCGGACCTGGCCAGCCTGACCACCAAGGCCACCAAGGTCGACGGCGGCTGGCGCATCACCGGGCAGAAGATCTGGACGACGGGCGCACAGTTCTCCGAGTGGGGTGCTCTGCTGGCGCGGACCGACTCCAACGCCGCGAAACACAATGGCATCACGTACTTCCTGCTCGATATGAAGGCGCCGGGCGTCGAGGTGAAGCCGCTGCGGGAGCTGACCGGCAACGCGATGTTCAACACCGTGTTCATCGACGACGTGTTCGTGCCCGACGACATGGTGCTCGGCGACGTCAACCGCGGCTGGGAGGTCAGCCGCAACACGCTCACCAACGAGCGGGTGTCGATCGGCAGCAGCGAACCGCCGTTCCTGGCCAACCTCGACCAGTTCGTGGCGTTCCTCCGCGACGGCCAGTTCGACCAGATCGAGCAGAACCACGCCGGCCAGTTGATCGCCGAAGGCCATGCCGCCAAGGTGCTCAACTTGCGGTCGACCCTGCTGACGCTGGCCGGCGGGGATGCCATGCCGGCCGCGGCGATCTCCAAGCTGCTGTCGATGAAGACCGGGCAGGGCTACGCGGAGTTCGCCGTGGCCTCCTTCGGCACCGACGGAGCCATCGGAGATCCCGAGCAGGAATTCGGCCGCTGGGCCGAGTACCTGTTGGCCAGCCGCGCCACCACGATCTACGGCGGCACCACCGAGGTCCAGCTCAACATCATCGCCGAGCGCCTGCTGGGCCTGCCCCGCGACCCGTAACTTTCTATCCGCGAGCAGAGTTAGGCGTACCGTCGAAATAGACAGCCACCAGAAACGGTTGATGCTCGACGATGAGTACGTCGCGACTACGCGTTCTGCGCCCGGTGCTCCTGGGTGCGGCAGCGCTGTCGGTCGTCATCGCACCGACCGCCGGGTGGGGACAAGTTTCCCCGCCGCCCACCGAAATCCAGGCCGAGCCATGTGTGAACGGTGTCATTCCGTGGAACCCCTATGTGGTGAATTGCAATCTGCAGCCCAGACCGCCCCGGGTACGCGGGTCCGCCCCTGACGCCGGCGCCATCATCGCGTGCCGGGACCGGCCGGGATGCCTGGCCTGGTACATCAACGGGCCGCCCTGACGATGTGAGTGAACACCATGGGCAGCGACGAGAATGATGTTGAAAAGCGTTGGCACGACCCGCAGATGTTCCGGTCCGCAGTGTGGTACGTGGTGGCGGTGGTCG
Organism: Mycolicibacterium sp. 050232; assembly: GCA_036235365.1. GTDB lineage: Bacteria > Actinomycetota > Actinomycetes > Mycobacteriales > Mycobacteriaceae > Mycobacterium. Next base: position 493,827 of record JAZBEZ010000001.1, read on the forward strand.
CCGTCGCCGCGGTGGCCCTGACGTTCTACGCGTTCGACCGTTCGACACTTTCGGCGACGCTGGTGCCGACGATCGTGTTCGTGGGCGGCGTCGGCGCCTTCGTCCGCACCTACCAGATATGGAAAGCCGAGGGAACCTGGCCGATCTGGCAGGGCGCGGGCTGGTTCCTGCTCGCGTTGTCGCTGTTGTGCCTGGCGGTGCCAGGTTCAGCCATGCTCGATTAGCGCAGCCGACGTCAGGGCAAGATCGAGTCGACGTACCCGCCGTCGACCCGCAACGCCCCACCGGTGGTGGCCGAGGCCAGCGGGGAGGCCAAGTAGGTCACCATGTTCGCGATCTCCTCCGGCTCGATCAGTCGCTGGATCAACGACTGCGGCCGGTGCTTGATCATGAACTCCCGCTGCGCGTCATCCCACGGCAGCGATTTGTCGACGAGCTGGTAGACGAAGTCCTCGACCCCGGCGGTGTGAGTCGGCCCGGCGATCACCGAGTTCACGGTGACGCCCGTGCCCGCGGCCTCCTTGGCGAAACCGCGCGATACCGCGAGCAGCGCCGTCTTGGACACGCCGTAATGAATCATCTCCGCCGGCGTGACGATCGCCGAGTCGCTGGCGATCTGAATGGCCCGGCCCCAGCCCCGCTCGGTCATCCCGGGCAGGTAGCTGCGGATAAGTCGCACTGAGGCAAGGACATTCACATCGAAGTAGTTGCGCCACTGGTCGTCGGTGATCTCCAGTGGCGGCACAGCCCCGAAGATGCCGAGGTTGTTCACCAGAATGTCGACGTCGGGCAGCTGGCGTAGCAGCTCAGCCGTTCCCTGCTCGGCCGAGACGTCCGCGGCCACGCCCAGGACGTCGAACTCGCCCAGCTTGGCGACGGCTTCATCGACCCGGGCCGGCGTGCGGCCGTTGACGGCGACGCGGGCCCCACTGCGGGCCAGTTGCTCGGCGATGGCCAGCCCGATGCCCTGAGTCGAGCCGGTGACGAGTGCGGTCTTCCCAGCCAGGTCGATGTTCACAAGGCTGTACTACCACCGATGCGAGCAAACTATTCCAGGTTGCGCAGCTCCCGCTTGAGGATCTTGCCGGTGGGGTTGCGCGGCAACTCATCGAGGAAGACCACCTCACGCGGCACCTTGTAGCGGGCCAGGTGCTCTTTGACGTAGGTCTTGATCGCGTCCTCGTCGAGGCTGGCACCCTCGGTCTTCACCACGAAGGCCTTCAGTCGGGCGCCCCACTCCTTGTCCTCGACGCCGAGCGCGGTGGCCTCGACGACCTCGGGATGCCCGCTGATGAGGTCCTCCACCTCGGCCGGGAAGACATTCTCGCCGCCGGAGACGATCATCTCGTCATCGCGCCCGCTGACGTAGAGCAGACCGTTCTCGTCGAAATATCCGACGTCACCCGACGACAGCATGCCGTCGATGATCTCCTTGCCCCCACCGCCGGTATATCCCTTGAACGGGAACGTGTTTCGCACGAAGATCCGGCCCACCTGCCCCCGCGGCAGCTCTTTGCCGTTGTCGTCGATGATCTTGACGGTGATGCCTTTGACCACCGGCCCGACCGTCGACGGGTTGATCGACAGGTCCTTGGGGCGGGCGATGCTCGCGAACGCGATCTCGGTGGAACCGTAGAGGTTGTAGATGACGGGACCGAGGTCCTTGAGGGCTCGGGAGGCCAGCTCGGAACCCAGCTGCGATCCGGAGACGAACACGATCCGCAGCGTGGACAGATTGGGCTTGGGCTTCATCTGCTCAAGGTGGTCGAGCATCCGCGAGAGCATGACGGGCACCACCACCATGGCGGTCACCTGGTGCTTCTCAATATCTTCGAGCACGGTGGCGGGCTTGAACCGACGGCGCAGCACCAGGGTCGTGCCCAGCATCATTGCGATGGTGGCGTGCAGGAATCCGAGCGCGTGGAACATCGGTGCGGGCAGCGATGTGACCTCGCCGGCCTTGAACGGGACGTGCGACAGCACTCCCCCGATCGGCGCGAGCGACGGCGGGGCGGCACGGTTGGCACCCTTGGGTGTGCCAGTGGTGCCGCTGGTCAGAATGATGATCGACGGATGCTTGGTGGCTTTCGGCGCCGGACGCCCGTTGCCGCGCGCGATGACGTCGGCCAGGGTCTCATCGGTGCTGCCCGACGGATTGTCGCCTCGGGCGGAGCCCGAAGATTCAGCACTGTCCGGGTTGACGCCCAACGCCCGCAGTTTGCCCAGTTCCGGTTCCGCATGGGCCACGGCCGCGGTGTATTCGTCGTCGTAGATGATCACCTTGGCGCCCTCGCGCTCGGAGACCTCTTTGATCTGCGGACCCGAGAACTCGGAGTTGAGCAAGATGATCCGGGCGCCGACCCGGGCCGCGCCGTACAGCGAGACCAGGAACCAGCGGTGGTTGCGGGCCAGGATTCCCACTCCGTCACCGCCTCGGACGCCCATCGTGAGCAGTTCGTGGGCCACGTCGTGGGCTGCGGAGTCGAGCTCACCGAACGTGAATTCGCCCTCGTCGTCGATGACCGCGACCCGGTTGGGGTGCCGGCGCGCGTTGAGCGCCGGGATCATCCCGATCTCGCCCCAGGTGCGGATGTCGCCCAGCATGGCCAGGATGTTCTGCGGAGGTTCGAGCCGCAGCGCGCCGGCCTCGAACATCTTGCGCGCGTAGTGCAATTCGGCCGCGCCACGCTCCGCGTACTGCTTGGCCTTCGCGGTCAGGTTCGCAGGCAGATCAGACAGACTTGGCATGTCGCAACAATAAGTGACATCTGTCGCACCGCGTGCGGTAACTACCATGTGCTCATGGCCGGTGCAGTGTCGCTGGAGATCGACGGCCTCGTGGTGGCCGTCAGCAACCCCGACAAGGTGGTTTTCCCTGACGCGCACGTCACCAAGCTGGACCTGATCAACTACTACCGGTCAGTGGCCGACGGTGCATTGCGCGGCGTGTACGGACGTCCGATGATCCTCAAACGGTTCGTCAAGGGCATCACCGCCGAAGCCATCTTCCAGAAGCGGGCACCCGAGAAGCGGCCGGACTACGTGGACGTGGCCGAGCTCAAGTACCGGTCCGGCACGTCGGCCAAGGAAGCGGTTTTGCGCGACACCGCAGGCCTGGCGTGGGCGGTGAACCTGGGCTGCGTCGACTTGAACCCCCACCCCGTGCGAGCCGAGGACCTCGACCATCCCGACGAACTGCGGGTGGACCTGGACCCTATGCCCGGAGTCGACTGGTCGCAGATCGTCGCCGTCGCGCAGGTGGCCCGCGAGGTACTGGAAGAGCACGGGCTGACGGCGTGGCCCAAGACGTCGGGCTCGCGCGGTTTCCACATCTATGCGCGGATCCACCCGAAGTGGCCGTTCACCAAGGTGCGGCTGGCCGCCGAGACAGTGGCCCGTGAGGTGGAACGACGCGTTCCCGATCTCGCCACGGCGCGCTGGTGGAAGGAGGAGCGCGGCTCCCGCGTCTTCGTCGACTTCAATCAGAACGCCAAGGACCGCACGGTGGCCTCGGCCTACTCGGTTCGGGCCACCCCCGACGCCCGGGTGTCCACGCCGTTGCGCTGGGACGAGGTCGACGGCTGCCGTCCCGAGTCGTTCACGGTCGCCACCGTGCCCGCCCGCTTCGCCGAGATCGGCGACCCGTGGGAGGGCATGGACATCACGGTCGGCGGGTTGGACGCGTTGCTCGCACTCGCCAAGGAACTCGGTCCCGCGGAGAAAGCCCCGAAAGGGGCCTCGCACGATGGGCGTCGTCAATCGACCATGCCGCTGATCGAGATCGCCAAGACCAAAACCAAAGACGAGGCGATGGCCGCGCTGGACGTGTGGCGCGAGCGTCATCCCGCGGTCGCCGAGCGGCTCGAACCCGTCGACGTCCTGCTCGACGGCATGCGCGGCCCGAGTTCGATCTGGTACCGGGTCCGGATCAACCTGCAGCACGTACCCGAGGCCGAGCGCCCGCCGCAGGAAGAGCTGCTCGCCGACTACAACCCGTGGGAGCACTACCGCGGCGCGCAGTGGAAGCACTGAGGATTACGGCGCCGAGATGATCGCCTCCACGGCAGGCGTGATGATGCGCAGAATCTCGTCGATGCCGGCGTCGCGGATATCTGGGACGTCGAGTAGGTAGCGCTGGCTGGCGATCCCCGCCAGCATCGCGCCGACGAGAGCCGCGCGCAGGCGGGCATCGGGCTGGTCGATCACTTCGGCGATGACCGGAGTGGTGTGCGTGGCGAGGTGTTCGCGCAGGATCGCGGCGGCGTCCTCACTTGTCATGCTGGTCCGCAGCAACACCGCCATCGGGCTGTTGGGCTCAGCCGACCATGCGTTGAACATCCCGCGCGCGAGGTTCTCGGCCGTCGAAGATCCTTCGGGCCCAACGGAATCCGGAATCTGTATCGTCCAGGTCGCCGCCTCGTGAAACAGGTTCTGCTTCGTGCCGAAGTACTTGATCACGCTGGATTTGTCGACGCCCGCCGCCGCGGCGATACCTCGGATGGTCGCCCGGTCGTAGCCGAGCTCCGCGAACACATCGCGCGCGGTTTCCAGGATGCGGCGACGGGTGCGCTCGCCTTTACGTTCAGTCGCCGGCGGGCTCGATTCCGCGCCGCTCATCGCGGCGTCAGGCGAATGACCGGAATCTCGCGGTCCGTGTGCTCCTCGTACTTGGCGAAACGCGGTAGCGCACTGGTGATCTGACTCCACGCCGCGTCACGCTCGGCGCCATGCAGCTGTTCAGCCGTCACCGCCACCTTGCGCCCGTCCAGTTCGATCTGAACCCGGTCCGGATGCGCGGCGATGTTGTAGTACCACGCGGGGTTCTTGGGTGCACCCGCCGCCGACGCGACGACCAGCCAACTGTTCCCGCCTCCGGGAAACCACGCGACGGGCGTGCTGCGCTCCTCTCCGGTCTTGCGCCCCACCGTGGTAAGCACGAGGGCATCCATGCCCATGACCTTGCCGCCCTTGCGACGCATCCGGCGCATCGACCAGTTGTTGAACAAGCTGGTCAAGAACCCAGCTTTGGGTTGACGGGCGCCACATGTCCCGTTTGCGGTGTTGAAGCTCATGGTCGTTCCCTTTCATATTGCAGTGCAACGTTATTCATCAGCCGGATACCTTGCGAGGCGGGACCGGTTCGGCGAACGGCTCCTCGTTGATGCCCCACGATGACACCCAGTGTGGGGTGATCTCGATCCAGCGCGGGCCGAATCCAGGCCCCAATGCTTCGCCACCGGTGTCGTGAATGGTCACCGGCCCTTTGATCGAAACGCCCCTCGGACTCCAGGTGGGCTCGGTCACCAGGTCGTCGACGACGAACGCCGCCTGCGGATTGCCCTTCAGGTGACGGATGTAGAGGCGGTCCTGGCCACGGTAGGCGTGCCCACCGATCTTGATGTTGCCCGTCTCGGCGTCGACGTGAAAGCCCGTCGGCACCACGTGCGGCAGCGCAGTCTTCCCCGATGTCGCCAGCCGTCCGATGTGCTGCTGACTCAGGTATTCGATTTCCTTCTCCGTGAACAATGCCATGGAAGCTCCTCTCAACACCTGATAAAAGTGTACATCCGTCTACTTTATTCCGCACCGGTAGTGTGAACACGTCACGCTTGAGGAGTGCGCATGCGAATCGCCCTGTTCGCGACCTGCCTCGCGGATGCGATGTTTCCGCCCGCGGCGATCGCCACGGTGCAACTACTCGAGCGCCTCGGTCATCAGGTGGAGTTCCCCCAAGGCCAAACCTGTTGCGGTCAAATGCATGTCAACACCGGTTATCTGAAGGAAGCCACCGCACTGGTGCGCAATCACATCGAGGCCTTCGAATCCTCGAACTGCGACGCCGTCGTCGCCCCGTCGGGCTCATGCGTGGGTTCGGTACGCCACCAGCACGCGATGGTGGCCCGTCGCGCCGGTGACGACGCACTCGCCGTCCGCGCCGAGCAACTGGCCGCCAACACCTACGAGCTGTCCGAGTTCCTGATCGACGTGCTCGGTGTCGACGACGTCGGCGCCTACTATCCGCACCGCGTCACCTATCACCCGACCTGTCACTCGCTGCGCATGCTCGGCGTGGGCAACAAACCGCTGCGGCTGCTGCGCCACGTGCGGGGCCTGACCTTGGTGGAACTGCCCGAGGCCGAATCCTGTTGCGGTTTCGGCGGAACCTTCGCGATCAAGAATTCCGACACGTCCACGGCCATGCTGGCCGACAAGATGGCCCACATCCTGGAAACCGACGCCGAGGTGTGCAGCGCCGGGGACTCCTCGTGTCTGATGCACATCGGCGGCGGCCTGAGCCGGCTGCGTTCCGGTGTGCGCACCGTGCACCTGGCCGAGATCCTGGCGGCCCAGCCATGACCACGTTCCTGGGCACCCCCGGCGTCGGCAACCTCCGTGGCGACGTGCCCTTCCCGCAAGCCGCCCGCACCGCGCTCGCCGATTCGCAGTTGCGCCGCAACATCGGACATGCCACCCACACCATTCGGACCAAGCGTCTCAACGCAATACGCGAATGCGACGACTGGGAGCAGCTGCGCGCCGCGGGCAGCGCGCTCAAACAGGACGTCATGGCGCGGCTTCCCGAGTTGCTCGAACAGCTCGAGCACAACGTCACCAAGCGCGGCGGCGTGGTGCACTGGGCCCGCGACGGCGACGAGGCCAATCGCATCGTCGCCGACCTGATCCGCGCCACCGGCTCGGACGAGGTGGTCAAGGTCAAGTCGATGGCCACCCAGGAGATCGGACTCAACGAATACCTGGAAGCCCAGGGCATCGCGGCGTTCGAAACCGATCTGGCCGAGCTCATCGTGCAGCTCGGCCACGACAAGCCCAGCCATATCCTGGTGCCGGCCATACACCGCAACCGCGCCGAGATCCGGGAGATCTTCACCCGCGAGATGCCCGACGCGGGCGAGCTCACCGACGACCCCCGGGTGCTGGCGATGGCGGCCCGGGCCCATCTGCGACGCAAGTTCCTCACTGCGAAGGTCGCGATCAGCGGCGCCAACTTCGGCATCGCCGAGACCGGGACACTCGCGGTGGTGGAGTCCGAAGGCAACGGGCGGATGTGCCTGACGCTGCCGGAGACGCTGATCACCGTGATGGGTATCGAGAAGATCGTGCCGACGTTTGCCGATATCGAGGTCTTCATGCAGTTGCTGCCCCGCTCCTCGACCGCCGAACGGATGAATCCGTACACCTCGATGTGGACCGGCGTGCATCCCGGCGACGGGCCGCGGCAATTCCACCTGGTGCTGCTGGACAACGGCCGCACCCGCGTCCTGGCCGACGAGGTCGGCCGCGCCGCTCTGCACTGCATCCGGTGCAGCGCGTGCCTGAACGTGTGCCCGGTCTACGAACGCACCGGCGGCCACGCCTACGGCTCGGTCTATCCGGGACCGATCGGGGCGATCCTGAGTCCTCAGCTCACCGGCACCACCGGCCACGATGACCCCAACGCCAGCCTGCCGTTTGCCTCGTCGCTGTGCGGTGCCTGCTTCGAAGCCTGCCCGGTACGCATCGACATCCCGTCGATCCTGGTGCACCTGCGTGCGAAGCAAGTGGACCAAGAAAGAGGGAGCCTGCGGGGTGTCCTCTTCTCCGGGCAGGACCTGGCGATGAAGGCCGCGGGCTGGGCGATGTCCGGCGCCGGCCGGTTCTCCCTGGCAGAGAAAGCTCTGGGCGCCGGGCGGCTGATCGCCGGGCGCGATCACCGCATCTCCGCGCTGCCCTGGCCCGCCTCCAGGTGGACCGCCAGCCGGGACATCCCCGCGCCGCCCGCCGAGACGTTCCGGCAGTGGTGGAGCCGGACTCATCAGGGAGGCCGAGCATGACCGGCGCGACGCCCGAGGCCAAGGCTGCGGTGCTGGGCCGGATCCGGGCCGCCCTGGCGTCGGCACCACCGGAGACCGTCGCGGTGCCACGGGACTATCACCACGAGCCGCTGACCGGCACGGGCAACGTCGAGAGGTTCGCCGAGACGGTCGCCGAGTACCGGGCCCGCGTACATCGCGTCGAGGCCGGGGCGATCGCGTCGACCGTCCTCGAACTGGTCGGCACTGACGCCACCGTCGTCACCCCGGCCGATCTTCCGATCGAATGGGTGGCGGGGGTGACGACGATCGCCGACGCGCCCGTGCTGGGTGTCGAGCAACTCGACAACGCCGACGCAGTGCTGACCGGATGCGCGCTCGGTATCGCCGCGACTGGCACGATCGTCCTAGATGCCGGCCCCACACAGGGACGGCGCGCCCTGACCCTGGTGCCTGACCACCACATCTGTGTGGTGCGGGTCGATCAGATCGTGGACACCGTGCCGCAGGCATTCGCCGAGTTGACGCCCACGCGGCCACTGACCTTCATCTCCGGCCCCAGCGCCACCAGCGACATCGAACTACAGCGGGTAGAAGGCGTCCACGGACCGCGAACACTCGATGTGCTGATCGTCGCTGACCTTACCGAGGAGTAGGGCCCGAATGTTCTTAGCAAAGCATTAACCCCAGCTCCCAGCCGCCTTATTTTGCCCACTTAGCGTTGTGAACAGGTTGACGCGACGGAGCTCAGCCAGAGCTCAGGAAAGACGGCGGGAGGCTGATCATGACATTCACGAACAACACCCCGGCATTGGATCGACACTTTCGGTACGGGAACTCGGCAGTCATCTGCGAGGGCGCATCGATGCGCGCGGTATGCCGCCAGCTGGCGACAGTGGTGACCGTCAAGGGAGATATCGACAGCAACAACATCGACCAGATCGCGTCGTATGTGAATCGGTTCATCCTTGCGGAGAAGCCGTTGGCACTCGACCTGAGTGGGGTAAACAGCTTTGCACCGCAGGCGATCTCCTTGTTCTACGACATCGATGAGAAGTGCGGCGCACTAGGCGTGGACTGGTCGGTCGTCGCCAGCCAGCCGGTCGCCGCCGAGATTCACCACCAGGAGGTGGGCGTACCGCTCAGCTCCTCGGTGCCCGAAGCCCTGCATCACTTCGCCGAAGGCAACACGGCACGCCGCCGGTTGCTGCCCCTGCTTATCAAGAGCGCCTGAGAGAAAGGCCAACGTAATGTTGATCGATGTTCGCTGGTTGACCCGCCTGCTTCGTCATCGTCACCGGGCGGTGCACATCTAACCCAACGCACACCAGACCTTCGAGGTGGCTGCCGGACCTGGTCAGGCAGCCACCTCGTTTTGTCGGGGTCCTAGGTATACGCGACGTGGACGCGGTGAATCCGCCCCTCGAAGGGGAACGGTGCGCGTTCGCGGTAGTCGAGCGACACCGGTGAGCCCAGGCAGGTGCCGATGTCCAGGCAGTCGTTGGCGGTGAACAACAACGGTGCACTGAGCGGGACCTGACCACCGGCGATCGTTTCGCCGTCGCGCGCGATGGTGATGTCGAGCGGTCCCGCCGGGCGGGGATCGGCGTACTGGGTGGTGACGGTGATCGTGGCACGTCCCGGCGGCAGCTTGCCCTCGGCGCGGATCTTCGTGCGCTGCAGGATGAAGAGGTTGTACTCGTAGCAGAGCTGCCCCTCGTCCAGGTACACCGTCAGCCCGCCCGCCGCGGCACCGAGCGCGTACAGCACCCCGTTGGCGTTGGCGGGAATGTCGACGTCGATGGTGACGACGTTGTTCTTGTTGCCCAGAGCCGGCGCACAGAACTCCGGCATCCGGATGGTGTCGCCGGAGAACTCCCACTCCTTGTACGGCGGGGCGATGCGCAGCTCGGGGTGATAGACCGGAACCCACAGGCCACCGCCGATGGGCAGCACCTCATTGCGGGCGGCTTCCACCATGAACATCTCCCGCATCTGAGCCACCTTCTCTGGCTGTTCGGCGGCGAGATCGTGGGCCTGCGACCAGTCCTCGTCGAGGTGGTACAGCTCCCACACGTCGTTGTCGGGGGTCCAGGTGGCGATGCCCGGCGGCTGGCCCGGCACCCAGGGCAACCGGGGTCCGCGGGCCGAGGCCATCCAGCCGTCGTGGTAGATACCACGGCTGCCCATGATCTCGAAGTACTGGGTCTTCTTGCCGCCGGGGGCATTTCGGTCCGCCAGCGTGCGAGCGAAACTCGCCCCCGCCAGCGGCATCTGCGGTTCGCCGTTGACCATCTGCGGCGGCGCGATCCCGACGATCTCGTAGATGGTGGGCACGATGTCATTGCAATGCAGGAAGACGTCGCGGGGGCGGCTCTCGGGGGCGACCTTCGCCGGCCAGCGCACCGCCATCGGGTTACGCGTGCCACCCAGATGGGAGGCGAGCAGTTTCATCCCCTTGTACGGCGTGCTGCCGGCCCATGCCCAGCCCGCGTGGTATTGGTTGTCGACCAACGGGGATCCCAGCACGTCGAGACCGCCGAGTTCTTCGAGGGCGTCGATGTGCTGGCGCACCGTGGTGGGAATCCCGTTCTGCGCCAAGAGTTCGGCGATGGTTCCGTTCTGGCCCTCGCCCGATGAACCGTTGTCACCCCAGATGTAGAAGAACAGGGTGTTGTCGGCATAGCCCAGCGATTCGAGCTCATCGGCGATGCGGCCCACCTGGACATCGACGTGCTCGGCGTAACCGGCGGCGACCTCCATCAGGCGGCGCTGGAACGGCTTCTCGTCCTCCGGGATGTCGTCCCAGGCCGCCATCGCTTCATCGCGTTCCGTCAGTTCGCAGTCCTGCGGGATCCAGCCCTTGTCCTTGGCCCGCTCGAACACCCGCTGCCGGTAGGCATCCCAGCCGTCGTCGAACTTGCCCGCGTACTTGTCGGCCCATTCCTTCATGATGTGGTGCGGGCCGTGGATAGCGCCGCTGGCCCAGTACATGAAGAACGGCTTGTCGGCATTGAAAGCCTTGTGCCGCCGCAGCCACGAGATCGCGTCGTCGGCCAGGTCCTCGGACAGGTGGTAGCCCTCTTCGGGAGTCTTCGGCGGAGCGACGACGGTGGTGTTGCGTACCAAGTTGGGCTCGTACTGCGAGGCCTCGCCGGCCAGGAATCCGTAGAAGTACTCGAAACCCAGTCCGGTGGGCCAGTTCTCGAACGGACCGGCGGCGGTGGTCTCCTCCGCGGGGGTGTTGTGCCACTTGCCGAAGGCCGAAGTCGCGTAGCCGTACTGCTTGAGCACCTCGGCCATGGTGGCGCTCGAGCGCGGGATCTTGCCCGCATATCCGTCCCAGTCGTTGGCCAGCTCAGCGATCTGGCCGTTGCCGATCTCGTGGTGGTTGCGGCCGGTCAACAACGACGCGCGGGTCGGCGAGCACATGGCGGTGGTGTGAAAGCGGTTGTAGGACACACCTTCAGCACAGATTTTATCGAGAGTCGAGGTGGTGATCTCACCGCCGAAGGTCGACGGCAAGCCCGGCCCCGCGTCGTCGATGAGGACGATGACGATGTTCGGCGAGTCATCGTGCAGGCGCTTCGGTACCTGCCGCGGCTGGTACGTCGACTCCTGCAACGTGCGGCCCGCGATACTGGCCGATGGAACTGGCGGGAACGGCAAAACGCCGCCGTCCGGTAGAACCGCCGCCACCAACTGGTCACCCTGCACGTCAGACACCGCGCCCCTCTCTCACTGGCAACTGGGGCTGGCAGCCGACCACTGGTGGGGCAAGCCGCGCAGCCGATTCACCCCGACCCGGGCATCTACTGTGCAGCAAACTGACAGCTGCTGTCTTGACATTCCGGGACAAATCTTTGACATTGTGGGACGTGGCCGTGATTCGCGGGACGGCACTCGCGAATTTTCACCAGCTCGTCACCGAACTCGGCGGGGATAGTCGCGCCCTGGTCGCCGCCGCCCACATTCCCGACGACGATGTCGGTCGCCACGACCGGTTCATCTCCCTGCCCAACGGTGCACAGATGCTCGAAGACACCGCTGCCGCGCTCGAAACCCCGGATTTTTACCTCGACGCCGCGGCCTTAAACACCGGCACCCCAAGCCAAGCCACGTCCTTGCCGAACCAAGGATTCGTCGCGCATACCCCGTCCTGCCTGCTAATGTTCGGCCCGCCGGGCGATGCAATCGGCACCTGCCCACCTCGGGAAGGAGTCCCGCTGTGTCCCGCACACTGACCACCGTGCGCTACGGGGTGGTGCCCGCTGTCGCGGCGGGTGCCGTCGGAGTTGCCGTCGCCTTGTTCAGCCCGGTGACCGCGGCTGCCGAGCCGCCACCGCGCCCGCCCAACTGCACGGCTGCAGACCTTGCCGGCATCGCCTCCGGGGTCGCCGCCGCGACGTCCACCTATTTGTGGACCCACCCCGACGTCAACAATTTCTACACCAACCTGCACGGCCGCCCGCAGGACGAGGTTCCGCAGGAAACCAAGGCCTTCTTCGATGCGAACCCGCAAGCCCACGCCGACCTGGTCGGCATCCGTCAGCCGTTGACCGACTTCCGTAATCGCTGCGGAATCAAGGCCCCTGATCAGCCTTTAGGACAATGATGTTCAGCTCATCCTCACGCTCACCCTGGCTCCGCGCTGCCACCGCCGCGCTCGCTTTCACCGCGCTGCCCGGCGCCATCGTTCTCGCGCCCGCCGGCACTGCCGGCGCCGACGTGTGCGCGAGTGCCGGACGCCGCATCTCCGTGGGCGGTTGCGTCAACGTCGCCGACGCCGTCGCCCCCTATGTTCCGCCGCCGGCCTACTACGCCCCGCTCCCGGAAGACCCGCCACCACCGCCACCCCCGCCGGGCGCGAACGTCAGCGGATGCATCGGCTACAACGGCCGGTGGGTCCACGCGGGCGGTTGTAACTAGCTTTTCGCTTGCGGGCGGCGGCGTATCTGCGCCGCCGCGCGTTTCGCCGGCGCCGGCATGAGTTTCGTCGTTTTCTACCTGGGGGTCGTGGCCACCGCCGATCAACAGCCATGCAGTAGAAAACGGCGCCACGTCGAAGCACGCCCCACACCAGAGGTCGCCGCCGCGGCGGGTCCACGCAAAGCCAACCAATCAGGCTCAGGCGATCGCGCCCGAGTCCTTGAGCTCCTCGATCCGGTCCCAGCCGAGGCCGAGCTCCATCAGGACGATCTCGGTGTGCTCGGAGGCCTGGGGTGCGCGGGTGGTCTCCAGCTGTTCGTGATTGAACTGCACAGGACCGCGCACCACCTTGAACGGATCGCCGCCGTCGGCGGCCTCCACCTCGACGATCATGTCGTTGGCCACCGCCTGGTCGTCCGTGGCCAGGTCCACCAGGCTCTGGAACGGTGCCCACTGGCCCTTCATGGTCTTGAGGTGCTGACGCCAGTACTCGAACGGCTTGCTGCCGATCGCCTTCGCGATGAGTTCGACGCCTTCCGAAGCATTCTCGATCAGCGGCAGCACATCGGAGAACCGCGGATCATCGGCGAGCTCGGGCAGGCCGAGATGTTCGAAGGCGTCGCGGATGTAGCCGGTCGGGCTCACGATGCACAGGTTGATGGTGCCGCCGTCGGACGTCCGGTAGTTGGCCATGAACGGGTTTACGGAAGTGGCGTCGTCGGGCATCAGCGAGCGCATCGTCTCCCCCGTCTCCATGCCCTGCGTGACGCTGGCACCGGCCGCCCACCACGCGGTGCTCAGCAGCGAGACGTCGATCTCCGCGGTTTCCCCGGTCCGCTCCCGGTGGAACAGCGCCGCCGAGATACCGCCGGCGATGTTCATCCCGCCGATCGAGTCGCCGAAGGCCGGAATACCCTGCGACAGTGCACCATTGATCGCCTCCGGGGTGAGTGCATGGCCGACACCGCTGCGGGTCCAGAAGGCCGTGCCGTCGAATCCTCCGGTGTCGCGCTCGGGGCCTTTGTCTCCGTAGGCGCTGCCGCGGGCGTAGATGATGTTCGGATTCACCGCCCGGATGTGTTCGACGTCGAACTTGTTCTTCTGCCGTTGGGCGGGAAGGTAATTGGTCAGGAATACGTCGGCTGTCTTGGCGATCTCGTAGAGCACCTCCTGGCCCCCGGGGGTCGAGACGTCGATACCGACGCTGCGCTTGCCGCGGTTGGGGTGCTCGATGAGGGGGTGCCGGTTCGGGTCGAGTTGGAACCCGCCCATGTTGATGAAGCCCCGCTGGGTGTCGCCGCGCACGGGGTGCTCGACCTTGATGACGTCGGCGCCCCAGTCGGCGAGGATGGCCCCGGCCGCCGGGACGAAGGTGAACTGCGCGACCTCGAGCACTCGCACGCCCTGCATGACCTTGATCAACGCGACTCCTAACCGTTGGACTTACGGTAAGTGTAGCGAGACGGAAGCGGGTCCCGTACTTGTACGGCCCGGCAGCGAGCGTGGCCAAGACCGTTTGCGGGTATACCACCGGCGGACGGACGCATGGAGGCCGGCGATGACCGCTACCGGAGAAATCAACGAACGACAGGCCAGGCAGGTCGCCGAGCAGGCGCGCGAAGCGCAGTGGCACCAGCCCAGCTTCGGCAAAGAACTGTTCCTCGGCAGATTGCGGCTGGATCTGGTCCATCCGCACCCGAGAGGTTCGGCCGAGAAGACGGAGCGCGGCGAGGCTTTTCTCGCCAAGCTGCGGGAGTTCTGCGAGGCGCAGATCGACGCCGCGGTCATCGAACGTGACGCCCAGATCCCGGACAAGGTGATCCGAGGATTGAAGGAACTGGGCGCGTTCGGCATGAAGATCTCCACCGAATACGACGGGCTCGGGCTGTCGCAGGTCTATTACAACAAGGCCCTCGCCCTGGTCGGCTCGGTACACCCGGCGCTCGGGGCATTGCTGTCCGCCCATCAGTCGATCGGGGTGCCGCAGCCGGTGTCGATGTTCGGGACCGATGAACAGAAGCGCACCTGGCTGCCCCGGTGCACGCGGGAGATCAGCGCGTTCCTGCTCACCGAGCCGGATGTCGGCAGCGACCCGGCCCGGCTGCACGCCACCGCCACCCCCGACGGCGACGACTACCTGCTCAACGGCGTCAAACTGTGGACCACCAACGGCGTCATCGCCGATCTGCTGGTGGTGATGGCCCAGGTACCGCCGAGCGAAGGACACCGGGGCGGCATCACCGCATTCGTCGTCGAGGCGGATACGGCAGGCATCGTCGTCACGAATCGCAACGCGTTCATGGGACTGCGCGGAATCGAGAACGGCCTGACCAAGCTGACCGATGTGCGGGTGCCCGCCGCGAACCGGATCGGCCGCGAGGGCGAAGGCCTGAAGATCGCGCTGACCACACTCAACGTGGGACGCCTGTCGCTGCCGGCCGTATGTACCGGAACGTCGAAGTGGTGCCTGAAGATCGCCCGGGAATGGTCCAAGGAACGCGTGCAGTGGGGCCGGCCGGTCGGTGAGCACGACGCGGTGGCCGGCAAGGTGGCATTCATCGCCGCGACTGCCTATGGCATCGAGTCCATGGTCGAGCTGGCCGGCGAGCTCGCCGACGCCGGCCGCACCGACATCCGGATCGAGGCCGCCCTGGCCAAGCTCTACGGCTCGGAGATGACCTGGCTGATCGCCGATGAGCTGGTGCAGATTCGTGGCGGCCGTGGCTTCGAGACCGCCGAGTCGCTGGCTGCCCGTGGGGAACGCGGTGTGCCCGTCGAGCAGATCCTGCGCGACATGCGGATCAACCGGATCTTCGAAGGCTCCACGGAGATCATGCATCTGATGCTGGCCCGGGAGGCGGTGGACGCTCATCTCTCGGTGGCCGGAGACATCATCGACCCCGACACCGACCTCAAAGACAAGGCGAAAGCGGCCGCCCAGGCCGGCAAGTTCTATGCGCGATGGCTACCGACCCTGGTCACCGGAAAAGGCCAGCTACCAACGTCGTTCACTGAATTCGGCCCGCTGGCCGAGCATCTGCGGTATGTCGAGCGGGCCAGCCGCAAGCTCGCCCGCAGCACCTTCTATGCGATGTCGCGGTGGCAGGGCAAGCTGGAATACAAGCAGCGGTTCCTCGGCCGGATCGTCGATATCGGGGCGGAGTTGTTCGCGATGACGGCCGCCTGCGTCCGGGCCCGCAGCGACGCACCGGACTCCGCCGTGGACCTCGCCGACGCGTTCTGCCGTCAATCCCGCGTTCGCGCCGAGCAACTGTTCACCGAACTCTGGGACAACAGCGACGACCCCGACCGCGCCCTGGCGCATGACGTTCTCGCCGGTCGCTACACGTGGCTGGAGGACGGGATCATCGACCCCTCGATCGAAGGACCCTGGATCGCCCAGGAGGGCGGCGACGTCAACGAGGACGTGCACCGCGTCATCCGGTGAAGAAAGTACTTGCGCACGTGAACAAGTCACGTGATAACGCTTCCTGACCCCGCGGCACACTCGTAAACTCAATGAGTTATGACGACCCCGTCAAACGCTCATCGCGGATGGGGACAGTGGCCGCATTCGATGGATGCGTTCGATCACCGTCTCACCCGCAGACAGGCGCGGCACATGAGCCGGCGGTTCGCCGGAGTCGGCGTAGGCATCGCCGCGGCCCGCCTTCGTGAAATCTCCTCCGGCGCACCCGCCGGCGACGCTGAACTGGCCCGCGTCGAATTCGCTTTCGTGGCAGATGAACTCATGCACGATGAGCGACTCGCGAAACTGGCCCGCGGTAAGCAGCGCTGCACGATGTGGCTCGTGGTCGCCGTCATGGGCCTGATCATGTTCAGTTCGCTGCTGTGCATGATCGTGCTGATGCTGAGCCTGATGCAGCACTCGGCACCATTCTGAGCGGGACGTTCAGTCGAATGCCACGCTGAAGTACTGCGTCTCCTGGAACTCGTGCAGGCCTTCGCGGGCGCCTTCGCGACCGAGCCCGCTCTGCTTCATCCCGCCGAACGGGGTCGACGGGTCGGACACGATGCCCCGGTTGATACCGACCATGCCGGCGTCGAACGACTCCGCGAGCCGCACCGCGTCCTGCAGTCGGCCAGCGTAAACGTAAGCCGCCAAACCATATTCGGTGTCGTTGACCCAGCGCAGGAGATCGTCCTCGTCCTCCCACACCACGACCGGCGCGACGGGCCCGAAGATCTCGTCGGCCAGGATCGCGGCGTCCGGGGCGACCCCGGTCAGCAGCGTCGGAGCGACGAACCAGCCCTCGGCCGGCGCCTGCGCCTGCGCGGCGATCACGGCACCGTCGGCCACCGCGGCGTCGATCGCGGCAGCCACTCGCCGGGCCGCACGCTCACTGACCAGCGGCCCGACCTGTGACTCCGGATCCGCTGCCGGGCCCACCCGCAGGGCCGCGACCTCGGCGCCGAAACCTGCGACGAACTCGTCGGCGACCGAGGCGTGCACGTAGAACCGGTTGGCCGCGGTGCAGGCCTGGCCGCCACCCCGGAACTTGGCCACCATCGCGCCCGCGATGGCCGCTTCGACGTCCGCGTCGGCGGTCACGACGAACGGGGCATTGCCGCCGAGTTCCATGCTCGCGTTGACGATCCGGTCGGCAGCCTGCTTGAGCAGGATGCGGCCGACGCCGGTGGAGCCGGTGAACGACACCTTGCGGACCCGCTCGTCACCGAGCCAGTGCTCGACCACAGCAGCGGCATCGGTGGTGGGCACCATGTTCACCACACCATCGGGAACGCCTGCGGCCGAGAGGATTCCGGCGATCGCCAACGCCGTCAGCGGCGTCTCGGCGGCCGGCTTGAGGACCACGGTGCAGCCCGCGGCCAGGGCCGGGGCGATCTTGCGGGTCGCCATCGCGGCCGGGAAGTTCCACGGCGTCACCAGTGCCGCGACCCCGACCGGCTTGTGGGTGACCATTGTTCTGGTGCCACCGGCAGGGCTGACCCCGTAGGCGCCGTCGGTCCGGACCGCCTCTTCGGAGAACCAGCGGAAGAACTCGGCGGCGTAGCCCACCTCGGCGCGGGCATCGGCCACAGACTTGCCGTTTTCCGCACAGATCAACGCCGCCAGCCGATCGGTGTCGGCGACCATCAGATCGAACACCCGGCGCAGGATGTCGCTCCGTTGCCGCGGGCTGGTTTTGGCCCAGTCATCGAACGCCCGGTGCGCAGCGTCGACGGCCGAGCGGGCATCCGCGACGGTGCCGTCGGCGACCTCGGCGATGGTCAGTCCGGTGGCGGGGTCGTACACCTCGAACGTCGAGGTGGCACCGCGGGCTTGTCCGTCGATCAGGATGCCGTGCTTGGCGTCGAGTTCGGCGATCGCATTCTGCGGGTTCACAAGCGTCTCCTGGGATCGGCGAGCGGTCAGCGGGTCTCGGCGAAGATGGCGGCCAGGATGTCCAGCCCCTCTTCGAGCAGGTGATCCGGCATCGACAGCGGCGGCAGGAAGCGCAGCACGTTGCCGTAGGTGCCGCAGGTCAGGACCACCAGGCCCTGGGCGTGCGCAGCGGCCGACACCTGCTTGGCCAGGTCGGCATCGGGCTCGGTGGTTCCCGCCTTGACCAGTTCGACGGCGATCATGGCGCCGCGGCCGCGGACCTCGCCGATCCGGGAGTCCTCGGCGGCGATCGCCTTGAGGCGGCCGACCATCGTCTTCTCGATCTCCACCGCGCGGGCGAGCAGTCCCTCACGCTCGATGGTGTCGATGACCGCGAGTGCGGCGGCGCAGGCGATCGGGTTGCCTCCGTAGGTGCCGCCGAGCCCGCCGGCATGCGGCGCGTCCATGATCTCGGCGCGGCCGGTGACCGCTGACAGCGGCAGGCCACCAGCGATGCCCTTGGCGGTGACGATCAGGTCGGGCACGACGCCGTCGTGCTCGACGGCGAACATCGCGCCGGTGCGGGCGAAGCCCGACTGCACCTCGTCGGCGACGAAGACCGCGCCGGCCTCGGTGCACCAGGCTTGCAGCGCACGCAGGAATCCCGGTGCGGGGACGATGAATCCACCTTCGCCCTGAATGGGTTCGATCACCACGGCGGCGACGTTGTCCGCGCCGACCTGCTTGTCGATCAGGTCGAGGGCGCGGGCGGCCGCGGCGGCGCCGTCGGTCTCGCCGTCCCGGAACGGGAACGAGGTGGGCACTCGGTAGACCTCACCGGCGAACGGTCCGAAGCCGTTCTTGTACGGCTTGTTCTTGGCGGTCATGGCCATGGTGAGGTTGGTGCGACCGTGGTAGGCGTGGTCGAACACCACGACGGCCTGCCTGCGGGTGTGGGCGCGGGCGATCTTGACGGCGTTCTCAACGGCCTCGGCGCCGGAGTTGAACAGCACGCTGCGCTTGTCGTGGTCACCGGGGGTGAGCCGGTTGAGTTCCTCGGCGACCCGCACGTAGCCCTCGTACGGCGTCACCATGAAACACGTGTGGGTGAACGCGGCGACCTGCTCGGTGACCGCTTCGACGACGGCAGGCGCGCTGTTGCCGACCGTGGTGACGGCGATGCCGGAGCCGAAGTCGATGAGCTGGTTGCCGTCGGCGTCGACCAGGATTCCGCCGCCGGCCGCGACCACGTAGACGGGCAGGGTGGTGCCGACGCCGCCGGCTACGGCCGCGGTCTTACGTGCCTGCATCTCCTGCGAGATCGGGCCCGGAATGGCGGTGACGAGCCGGCGTTCCTGGGTGACGGCCGCACCTGCGATCTCAGCGATGGTCACGTGTTCCTCCTGCTGCTGGCGGTTGGTTGTCCTCACGCTAGGCAACCGCGGGCACCGCCGTCAGGTCAGAAATGCACAAATACACTTAGAGAATTGTGCGAAACTGGCACCTATGGTTCTGGTCGGCGATGTCCTGGATGTGCGCGCGCTCGGGTTGATCGCCGTCGAGGTCTGCCGTCGCGACGCCCCGGTCCGCTGGGTGGCCACCAGCGAACTCGCCGATCCGGGTCCATTCCTCGAAGGCGGCGAGATCCTGCTGACCACCGGCCTGGAAACGGGCGGCTGGCACGACCAGTGGGACGGGTACGTGCGCAGGCTTTCCGATGCCGGCGTGGCCGCGGTGGGCTTCGCCGTCGGCCTCACCCATACCGAGACGCCGGCGCCGCTCGCCGAAGCCTGCCGACGGCACCAGGTGAATCTGTTCGAGGTGCCGCGCCGCACCACCTTCGTCGCGATCAGCCGCCACGTCGCACACCTGCTGGAGGAACAGGAATCCACCGCAACGCGCGAATCCCTGCAGACCCAGCGCAAGCTCATCTCGGCCGCGGCCAAACCGGATCCCGCCGTTGCGGTGATCAGCGCACTGGCCTCGGCCCTCGACGGCGCGACGTGTCTGATGAATCCCGACGGCCGGGTGGTGACGGGTCCGGTCGGTGCCCGCCGCAAGGAGTTCCCCCTCGACGAGATTGCCGACGACGTCAAGCGGTTGCAGGCGCACGGATTGCGTTCGGCTGCGGGGCAGTCCAATCCGACGCACTCGGTCTCGGTGCACCCGATCGGGCTGCGCGGCCGGGCGTCGGCCTACCTGGCCGCGCTGGTGCCGGCCCGGGCGTCGGAAGGACAGCGCCAGGCCGTGACGACCGCGGTTGCCCTGCTGGGGCTCATCGACGAGCAGGACCGCAGCCGTGCCACGACCCGCAGGCACCTACACAGCCGCGCGTTGGAACTGCTCGCCGAAAGTGACGACCGCACCGCACAATTGGTGCTTGAGGTGGACCAGCCGACGGCCGAGCTACCGAAGCACATCCGTTTCCTGCGGGCCACCGGAGACGAACCCGCCATCGAGAATGCGGCGGCCTCGCTGGACCGGCGCGGCATCCTGGCCGGGGTGTACGCCGGGGAGTTGTGCGCGGTCATCGAACCCGCACTGGCCGAGCCGACCGGCGCCGGGCTGGCCGACGACGGATTGCAGGTCGGAGTCGGCAATGCGGTGGCGCCCAGCGACGGCGCAACGGGCTACCGCACGGCCGGTCTGGCGCTTGCCCAGGCCACCGACGTGTCTGGGGTGGTGGTTTGGGACCGGGTGATCGACAACGGCCCGCTCGGCCTGATCGATCCCGAGAAAGCCGCCGCCTTCGCGGAATCCTGGCTGCGCGGGCTCGATTCCGAGCAGCTGGAGATTCTGCGGTGCTTCCTGCGCCACCACGGTTCGCGCCTCAAGGTCGCCGAGGAGCTCGGGCTGCACCGCAACACCGTGCGCAACCGCCTCGCGGCCATCGAGGCAGTGCTGCCCGGCAAGCTCGACGATCCGCAGACCCGGGTCAGTGCGTGGATCGCCCTGCAATCGGCCCCCGAAAACCTTCAGCCCTTGAAATAGACGATCTGGTGGCTGGTGGCCAGCAGGGTGGCGTCGCGACCCCACAGGTGCGCGGTCTGATCAAAGTAGCCACGCGAAAACCGTTGCGCCCGTGCAGTGGCGAGCACAAAGTCGTCACCCTGGGCCGCAAGTTGCTCTTCGTCGGCATGGAAGTACGTCGTGATCGACACCGTCCCGGCAGGCACGAACTGCCCCTGGCGCAGGAACACCCGCGGATAGAAGATGTCACTCACCGAGGTCAGCGCCGCGAAATCCATTGCCCGGGAGGGGTTGTTGCGCACCCACAGCGTGGTCGTCGAGGAGCCGGATTCCGCGCCGTCGGCAGGCATGGCGCCGTCGACGAAACGCATGTCGTAGTTGTCGAACCACACCACGCCGAACGGGGGTGCCGACGCCACGATCTCCTGGGGAGCCGGGGCAGCCGGCGGCGCCACTTCGGTGTCAGCCCAGGTGTCACGACGCAGCCCGAAGATGGCGGTCGCGGTGGTCTTTACGTCGCCGTCCTGACTGAGTTCGACGATCCAGTGCTGGTTGGACCGGTTGGTCTTGACGGCCCGCGTCACGATCTCGAACTCACCGTCGACGATCGGCGCCAGATAGTTGACGGTCAGGGCGATGGGCTGGCCGTGCCGTTTCGGGTGCAGCTCGACCGCACGCACCAGCGTGGCGGCCGTGATGCCGCCGAACGGACCGACCATGTTGGCCCACTCGGGGATCGTGCGACCGCGCAGGCGATCGTCCCCGGCGGGCTCGAGCTCAAGGGCCTTGTCGAAGGGATGCACCCGGTCAGCGTACTGACGCCCTACCGCTCACTTTGCCGGTGAGTAGTTCGGCCGGCCCAACCCGAGCGCCTGCTGCGCGATCATGTTGCGGAACACCTCAAGGGTGCCGCCGTAGATGCCGGTCGGCCCGGCCAGCCGGAACATGTACTCGCCCGCGCCGTCGCCGGCCGCACCCGGCGTCCCGACGGGCAGTGCGCCCGCCGATCCGACGATGTCCATGAGATCCGGGGATACCTCGCGCATGGTCTGGGCGATCGCCACGCGGCCGTACATGTCGGGGCTGCTCATCGCGGCTTCCAGCCGGGCGATGCCCCGGCCCAACCGATAGCGCGACGCGGCGTCGTCGGGGGCGTCGGCCGCGACGCGGTCGACCGCTTCGGCCATCAGGTTGATGTGCTCGGTCATGGTGGCGAGCTTCTGCAGGCCGCGGGTCTCGCGCTCGAACGTGCCGTGCTCGAGTTCGAGGGCACCGCGCAGCACCGTCCAGCCACCGTTGACCTCACCGATCCGGTACCGATCGCTGACCCGGACGTCGCTGTAGTAGGTGATGTTGGTGCGGTCGCCGTCGACGGTGCGGATCGGCTGGATCTCGACACCCGCCGAATCCAGCGGCACCAGGAACATGGTGAGGCTCTTGTGCTTCGGCGCGGCCGGATCGGTGTTGGTCAGCAGGAACACGTACTGCGCGTTGTGCGCGTTCGACGTGAACATCTTGGAGCCATTGACAACCCAAGTTGACCCATCGGCTTCTCTTACCGCGCGGGTCTTGCAGGTCGCGACGTCGGATCCGCCCTCGGGTTCGGTGTAGCCCAGGCACAGCCGCAGGCTTCCGTCGAGCACGCCCGGCAGCACCTCGTCGAGAAGCTCCGCTGAGGCGAACTTCTCCACCGTGTGGGCGACCATCGCGGTGGTTCCCCAGTGGAACCACGGGGTATGGGCCCGGCCGATCTCCAGTTCCCAGATCCGGCGCCGCACCGCGCTGAATCCCCCGTCGGCCTCGGCCTGGAAATCACCGGCCAGATACCCGGCCTCCCCCAGGGCCAGATGCACTGTCTCGTCGAAATTCTCACCGGTCTGGCGGTCACGCTCGATCACCTCGTCGGTGACGACCCGGGCCAGGAACGCCCGCAACTCGTCGCGGAAGGCCTGGTCCTCCTCGGAGAGCTCGACGTGGGAGAAGTCCATCAGGACACCGTGACACTTCTCGACCGATTTGTAAAGATGATGTCGCGCCTGCGCAACAACAGCAGCAACGCCCCGCCGATGAAGGCCGCGGTGCCGGCCACGACCAGGAACCCGTCAAAGCTGTTGCTGGCGGCGAGCATCCGGCTCAGCACGACCGCGCCCAGCGCCGAGGAGACGCCGATGACCGCCGACAGGATGCTGAGCACCGTGCTGTACACCCCCAGATCGAAGTGCCGCGCCACCAGGTAGGCGATCACGTCACCCTCCGCTCCCCAGGCGGCACCGAGACAGCACACGGCGACCGTGAGTACTCCGATGTGGTCCCATGGCGACGCGATGAGCAGGCAACCGAGACCCGGTAACGCCATCGCCACCGCGGCGACCACCTGTGCGGGCAACCGGTCGAGAGCCACCCCGCAGACGAAGCGGCCGACGATGACGGCAGTGGCGAACATCGTGACGAGCACCGCAACGCGCCCGCCGGCCCCGGCGTCACCCAGCATGATCCCGAGTTGGGTGGTGGTGACCGAGTGATACAGGTTGCACAGCAACACTCCCAGCAACAGGATCCAGAACACCCTGCTGCGGGCGATCGCTCGGTAATCCTTGCCGGCCTTGCGTTCTCCCGCTGCCTGCGCTGAATCGCCGTCGCGCCGGGGCACGAGGAGCAGCGCGATGACGCCGATTACCGCGATCGTCGCCGCGATGGCCAGGCATCCGGCCCGCCAGCCGTAGGTGCGATTGACAACATCGAGCGCTGGGACGCCGATCGCGCCGAGTAGTGGCGGGCCGGAGATTGCGATGGCCAGGGCCAGGCCCCGGGCGGTTCGGAAACGGGTCGCGACCAGACGGCTGTAGATCGCCGGGGTCGTGGTCACCCCGAGCGCGATGAGGACGACGTTGATCGAGAAGTACTGCCAGATGGGTCCGGACATCAGCGCGTAGGCGATCCAGCATGCGGGCAATCCGACGACACCGACGGACGCGATCCGCCGTACCCCGAAGAGGTCGGTGAGGCGCCCGTAGACCGGCAGGAAGACAAAGGTGAGCAACGTGATCGCACCGGTCAGCGCGAAGTCCGAGCGACTCCATCCGAACGCGGCCAGAAACTGCGGCCCCATCGCGGCATTCGTGTAGGCACTCAAGCTCAGCCCGGCGCTGAGACCCGCGGTCGCCGCGGCCAGGGGCTGCCAGTGGGTACGAAGCTCACCGAAGTAGCTCATAGACCGGTCAGTTTCGCACTGCCAGCCGAACGATCTCGATCGGCCCTCGACGCGGCAGGCAGAAATCAGCCACGATGGAAAACTCACAAAACTCGGCCACGGAGCGTCTACAGGGTGTGAATGCCAAACCGCCGTTCGAGACCGTGGTTCGCGACCACGGCCCCACCGTCTTTCGGGTCTGTTGCGCCGTCGTCGGCGCGCACGACGCCGACGACGCCTGGTCGGAGACATTCCTGGCGGCACTGAAGGCCTACCCCGACCTCCCGGCCGATACCAATTTCGAGGCCTGGCTGGTCACCGTCGCGCACCGTAAAGCCATCGACCTCACCCGGACCCGGACCCGCCAACCCATTCCGACCGATGTCGTCCCCGAAACACCGGGCGCCCGCACCGCCGAGAACTTCGCCGACCTGACCGCCGCGGTGGACCAGCTTCCGCACAAACAGAAACACGCCGTCGCCTACCACTACCTGGCCGGCCTGTCCTACGACGAGATCGCCGAAATCCTCGGCGGCAGCGCTGCGGCCGCACGCCGCGCCTCCAGCGACGGCATCGCCACGCTGCGACGCACCTACCTCAAAGAACAATCTGACGCGGCCGAGAACGGAGAGACTCATGACTGACGACGGCATCGTCGAAGACCTGGCCCGAATCACCCGACCCGGCTCCGGCAAGCTGGCCGAACTACACGACCGGCTCGCGGCCGCAGCCCAGCATGACGGACTTCTCGACGTCGCCTACCGCATTGTCGACAGCCCGGTGGGGCCACTGCTGCTGGCTGCCACCGAGCAGGGCCTGGTTCGCGTCGCCTATGCCCGCGAAGACCACGACATCGTGCTGCAGCATCTCGCCGACGAGGTCAGCCCGCGCATCCTGCGCGCACCCGGCCGCCTCGACGGCGCGGCCCGGGAACTCGACGAGTACTTCGCCCGGACGCGACGCAGCTTCGACCTCCCGCTGGACTGGCGCCTCACCGCCGGGTTCCGCAGCACGGTGCTGCATCACCTGCCCGAGATCGACTACGGGCGGACCGCCAGCTACGCAACCGTCGCGGCCCTGGCCGGCAGCCCCAAGGCGGTGCGCGCCGTGGGGACCGCCTGCGCGAAAAACCCTCTCCCCGTGGTCATTCCCTGCCACCGAGTGGTGCGCAGCGACGGGGCGATGGGCGGCTACCTCGGCGGCGCGGAAGCCAAGCGCCTGCTGCTCGACCTGGAGGCTGCCACATGAGCGGCACGAGCTCGTGGCGGCGACGGGTCGACTCCACCGATTGGAGTGCTGTCGGCGACGAACTCGACAACACGGGATGCGCGTTGACCGGGCCGCTCCTGACTCCGGCAGAAGCCGCCGACATCGTCGCGCTCTACCCCGACGCGGCCCGGTTCCGGTCGACCATCGACATGAGCCGCTACCGGTTCGGCGAAGGTCAGTACCGCTACTTCCGCACGCCCTACCCGCCGGCCGTGACCGCTTTGAAGAAGGCCCTGTATCCACGCCTGCTGCCGATCGCCCGCATGTGGTGGGCCCGGCTCGGCCGGGAGGCACCGTGGCCGGACGACCTCGACGACTGGCTGCACATGTGCCATGCGGCGGGTCAGACCAAGACGACGGCGATCCTGCTGAAATACGGTGCCGGGGACTGGAATGCGCTGCACCGCGATCTCTACGGCGAGTTGATCTTCCCGCTGCAGGTGGTGGTCAACCTGACCGACCCCGACGTCGACTACACCGGCGGCGAGTTCCTGCTCTACGAACAACGGCCCCGCGCCCAATCACGCGGTACCGCCACCGTCATTCCGCACGGGCACGGGTTGGTGTTCACCACTCGCGACCGGCCGACCAAGTCGGCGCGGGGCTGGTCTGCGGCACCCATCCGGCACGGTGTCTCCACCGTCCGTTCCGGGACCAGGTACACCCTGGGCCTGGTCTTCCACGACGCGGTGTGAGCCCGTACACCCTGACCGGCGCCGACGGCCGGCCGTACTTCGGCAGTACGCCGGGAAGCGTTGGGGGACACCGGGTGAGCAAGATCTACGGGCGCCTCGACTGCCCATCGGCGCTGCGCGCCATCGCCGCCGGCGGCTACGTGCGCCACCGGGTCTTCTTCCCCGACGTGCCGACCGCTATAGCGGCGGGCTACCGCCCCTGCGCGGTCTGCCTGCCCGAGGCCTACCGGCAGTGGAAGGCCCGCCAATAGGGCGTGCTTCTGCCGCAACACCATTCACATTGTTTAGACATGCTCTACGTCGAGGATTGCAGTCAATATCAAGCAGTAATCCGACACGGGAGTGCTTACAGGGTGAATTCGCTGCCGGACCGTTGCCGGATCTAGCCCGTAGGCACCGGAATGGCCGCGGTGTCGTCGTCATCCGCACGAGGCACCCGTCGCGGCGCCGGCTTGCGGAAGTGGTTGTCCCCACGCGGATAAACCACCTGCGGCCACCAGAACCACCGACCCAGCAGGGTCGCGATCGACGGCATCAGTAGCGACCGCACGATGAAGGTGTCGATCAGCAGGCCGATCGCGATGGTCGAGCCCATCTGGGCCAGCACAATCAGGTTGCTCGCCATCATGCCGGCCATCGTCGCCGCGAACACCAGCCCAGCCGACGTGACCACGCCACCGGTGCCGGCCATGGACCGGATGATGCCGGTCTTCAGGCCCGCGTGGATCTCGTCCTGGAACCGGGATACCAGCAGCAGGTTGTAGTCCGATCCGACCGCCAGCAGGATGATCACCGACATCAGCATGACCAACCAGTGCACCGGCATCCCGAACAGGTCCTGCCACAACAACACCGAGATGCCGAACGACGCGGCGATCGAACTGCCGGCCGTCAGCACGATGGTCAACGCGGCCACCGCACTGCGCGTCAGAATGAGCATGATCATGAAAATCAGCGTCAGCGCCGACACCACCGCGATCATCAGGTCGTAGCGGGCGCCGTCGGACATGTCCTTGTATGTCGCCGCTACACCGCCGAGATAGATCATGGCGTCCGACAGTGACGACATCTTCAGAGCCTCCTGCGCGGCCTTGCGCTCTGACTCGACTCGTGCGATCCCGTCCACCGTCGCCGGGTCGGTCTGGTGGGTGATGAACATGCGGGCGGACTTACCGTCCGGCGACAGGAACATCTTGAGGCCGCGCTCGAAATCGGGGTTCGTGAAGGCTTCCGGGGGCAGATAGAACAGGTCGTCGTTCTTGGCGTCGTCGAAGGCCGCACCCATTGACAGCGCGGTGTCGTTCATCGCCTGCATCTGGTCGATCAGGGCCTTCTGCGAGTTGTACGATGCCAGCGACAAGTCCCGGCTGGTTTCCATCGACGCGATCGTCTGCGGCAGCAGCGCAGTCAATTTCGGTGCGAGGTCAGCCAGTTCGTCGGTGTTGACCTGTACCGCCGAGGTCTTGTCGGTCAGCTCGTCGATCCCGTCGAGGGCGTCGAAGACCGACCTTGCTGCGGAGCACATCGGGATGTCGAAGCAGTGCGGTTCCCAGTAGAAGTAATTGCGCATCGGCCGGAACTGATCGTCGAAGTTCGCGATGTTGTCGCGCATCTTCTTGGTGACCTCGAGCAGCTCCTGTGACTTGGCCGCGGAGTCCTGGGTGAGCTGGGTCTGTTCGAGCGAGAGCTGGTATTGCCTCTTCATGATGTCGATCGAGGTGTTGGTCGCGTCGATCATCCGGAGCTGGTCTTCGAGTTGCTTGCGCTGGAACGGCAGGTTCATATTGCTGGTCTGCCCCGAGATACTGGTCTGGAACGGAATCGAGCTGTGCTGGATGGGGATTCCGAGCGGCCGGGTGATGCTCTGCACCATCGCGATGCCTTCGGCGTGCATCACATTGCTCGAAATCTTGTTCAGCACAAGCATATCGGCGGGATTGCGCATGTCATGAGTGGACTCGACCAACAGGATGTCGGGGTTCATCCTGGCCTGGGAGAAGTGCCGGTCTGCAGCGGCGAACCCGACGTTCACCGGGGCATCCTCGGGCAGGTAATACCGGTCGTTGTAGGCCGGCTTGTATCCGGGGATGGCCACCACCCCGATCAGCACGATGAACAGGCTGGCCACGAAAATCGGTGCGGGCCAACGCACCACCGCGGTGCCGACCTTGCGCCAGAACTTGCTCTGCGGGGGCCGCTTGGATTCGTACAGTCCGACACGGCTGCCGAGGTAGAGCACCGCCGGGCCGAGTGTGACCGAGATGACCACGACCACGACCATGCCGATCGCGACGGGGGCACCCATGGTGGAGAAGTAGGGCAGCCGCGCGAAGCTGAGGCAGTAGGTCGCTCCGGCGATGGTCAGACCGGAACCCACGATGACGGGCGCGACCGATTTGAAGGTCGCGTAGTAGGAGTCATCCCGGTCCAGGCCCATGCCGCGGTCTTCGCGATACCGGCCGAAGATGAAGATGCCGTAGTCGGTGGCGGCGGCGATCGCCAGCATGGTCAGGATGTTGCCCGCGAAGGTGGTCAACCCGAACACATCGTGCATCGCCAGCACCGACACCACGCCGCGGGCGGTCAATAGCGCCAGGAATGTCAGGAACAACTGGATCAGCGTGGTCCTGATCGAGCGATAGACCACCAGCAGCATGGCTGCGATGGCGACCAGGGTGATCAGGGTGATCTCCGCCAGGCTCGCGTTGCCGATGACGTGCATATCGTTGGTCAATGCGGCAGGCCCGGCGACGTGCGCCTGCACCCCAGGGGGAGCCTTCGTCTCCTCGATGACCTTGCGGACGGCTTCGACGCCCTCGTTGGCGAGCGTCATGCCTTGCTCGCCGGCCAGGTTGATCATCACGTACGACGCTTTGCCGTCGGCGCTCTGCGCGCCGGCCGCGGTCAGCGTGTCACCCCAGAAGTCCTGGACGTGCTGGATGTGCTCGGGATCCTGCCGCAGTTTGCGGATGATCTCGTCGTAGTACCGGTGCGCGTCCGGGCCGAGCGGCTCCCGACCCTCGACGACAACCATGATCGTGCTGTTGGAGTCGAACTCCTTGAAGTTGGCGCCCATCAACTTCATCGCCTGCATCGACGGGGCGTCCTCTGGCGCCATCGGTGCGGCGTGCAATTCGCCGACGACCTCCAGCTGCGGCGCGATCACATTCACCACAACCGCGATCGCGATCCAGATCAGGATGATCGGCCACGCCAGGATGCGGAGCAGGTGCGGGAATACAGGCCGCTTCGGCTTGCCGGTGGACTCGGGCGGGGTGACGGAGGTGGTCATGCGGACTTCACCAGGCAGTAGGTCTGGGCGTTGACGCCATCGGCGGATTGTTCCTCGCGGACAGTGCCGTTGACGGTGACACGGCACCCGATGTGGTCGCCGCTGCTCTCACTGTCGCTGCGCGCCATCAGGTTCGCGCTGACGGTCGGCAACGTGGTGGACAAGGTGACGGACCAGGGCAGCTGGGCGCTGACCGAGTGCACATTGGCGTCCGGATCGAAATAGCTGATCTCGGCGGAAGTTCCGGGCGGTCCGTACACCTCGTACAAGACCACTTTGGGATTGAACTGAACGATCTCGATACCCGCACCGGCGTTCGCGTTGAGATCTTCCGAGCCGAACATCCGGTGCAGACGCGAGACCACCAGACCCGACACCGCGAGTACGACCACCAGAACCAACGGAATCCACGCGTGCTTCAACACACGACGAGCAGCCCGACCAGGACTCACCGGATACCTCCCGACGATTACCCGAACCCGCCATCAGGCGAGGACGCCCCGGCGATCGGCGAATTAGTTCGAATAACTATGTACAGCGGGGAGGAACATTACACCGCTGTGACCAGGGACGCAGCCGAGGCTCCCTTTCTGGGAACTCGCTGTCCGAACCCTGTCAGCCTCGGACCGAACACCCGGCTCAACGATCAGGCCGCGGTACCGTTGCGCGACGGACGGTCGAGATAGCCTCGGGCGACTGCCATTTCGACCAGTCGCGAACGCAGGGCGCGGCGCCCCCGGTGTAGCCGGGACATCACGGTCCCCACCGGAATCTGCAGGATCTCGGCAATCTCCTTGTACCGGAATCCCGCAACGTCCGCGTAGTACACGACGACGCCCTGCGATTCCGGCAGCGCCCGCATCGCCGCGCGCACGTCGTCATCACCCATCGACTCCAGCGCCGCCAGCTCGGCCGAGACCACGCCCAGCGGGAACCGCTGTGCCACTTCCGCGAGTTGCGCATCCGAGAGTTCGTCGGCGAAGACCTCCTGAGGGCGGCGCTGAGCAGTGCGATACGAGTTGATCCACGTGTTGGTCAGGATCCGGAACAGCCAGGCGCGGACATTGGTGCCATCCCGGTACGTGTGAAAACTGCTGTACGCCTTGACCATTGTCTCCTGCACCAGGTCTTCGGCGTCGGCCACATTACGCGTGTAACGACGCGCGGCCGCGTAAAGCTGATCCACCAACGGCAGCGCATCCCGCTCGAATCGTTCCGCGCGACAATCGTCATCACTCACGTCCGTACCTGCGTTCATCGGCATGGCCCCCGCTCCTGCCACTGCTCATATCGCTCGCCTCAGACACTCGCCATTCGACGCTATCCGCCGACGCACCTGACCCCCAGGGGGATTACCTCCGGGTTCGGAGCGGTTTTCCACACCGCACCGGTCACGTCGAACTGTCATGCACGCAGCATGACACCTCAACCCAAGTTGAGGTCAAACGATTTTCCGGCGCTCAATCCCCTTGCGGCTGTTGCCGTTCGGCAACTGGATATTGACCCCACGGCAAACATCGCCGATACGCCGGGAAACCAGGCCACTCCCGCTTTAGGCTCATCGGTTATGAATCGACTCGATCGCTTCTTCGAGATCTCGACGCGTGGTTCGACGGTCATCTCCGAGATCCGCGGAGGCGTGGTCACCTTCATCGCGATGGCCTACATCATCGTGCTGAACCCGGTCGTCCTCTCCGGCTCCGCCGACGTCGCGGGCAACAAGCTGCAGTTCGCCCAAGTCTCGGCCACCACGTGTCTGGCGGCGGGCGTGATGACCATCCTGTTCGGGGTCATCGCACGGTTGCCGTTCGCGTTCGCCGCGGGCCTCGGCATCAACTCGTTTCTGGCCACGACCGTGGTGGGCACCGTCACCTGGCCCGAGGCCATGGGTCTGGTGGTCATCGACGGCCTGATCATCGTGGCGCTGGCGGCGAGCGGGTTCCGCCGGATGGTGTTCGACGCGGTCCCCATGCAGCTGAAGCTCGCGATCACCGCGGGCATCGGGCTGTTCATTCTCTTCATCGGTCTGGTCGACGCCGGATTCGTCGGCTCGACCGGCCTACCCTCGCCCCCGGTCGGGCTCGGCGCTGACGGCGTCGGCTCGATCGACACCGTGCCTACGGTCGTCTTCGTCTTCACGTTGTTGGTCACCGGTGTGCTGGTGGCCCGCAAAGTCCGCGGCGGCATCTTGATCGGCCTCGTCACCGGCACCGTGGTGGCGGTGATCGTCGAGGCGATCTGGCACCTCGGATCGGCGCAGGACAAGCACGGAGGTTGGGGTCTGTCGGTACCCACCCTGTCCGGTTCACCGTTCGCGCTGCCCGACCTGTCTCTCGTCGGCGACGTCAGCCTGGGCGCTTTCAGCCGGATCGGCGCGCTGGCCGCGATCATGCTGGTGTTCACGTTGGTGTTCGCCAATTTCTTCGATGCCATGGGAACGATGACCGGGCTGTCCCGGGAGGCCGGGCTGTCCGACTCCCAGGGCAACTTTCCGCGGCTGAAATCGGCCCTGATCGTCGAAGGCGCCGGTGCTGTCGTCGGCGGCTCCTCGTCGGCGTCGTCCAACACCGTCTTCATCGAGTCCGGCGCCGGCATCGAGGAAGGCTCGCGCACCGGGTTCGCCAACCTCATCACCGGCGCGCTGTTCCTGGCGGCCATGTTCGTCGCCCCGCTGGCCTCGATCGTGCCCACCGAAGTAGCTGCGGCCGCCCTCGTCATTGTGGGAGCGATGATGGTGTCGCAACTGCGTCACATCGATCTGTCGGAGTTCTCGGTGGCGCTGCCCGTGGTGCTCACCGTGGCCACCATGGCGTTCAGCTATTCGATCGCCAACGGCATCGGCGTCGGCTTCGTGGCCTGGGCCGTGCTGCGGTCGGCCGCAGGTAAGGCCCGCGAGGTCAGCCCGCTGCTGTGGATCGTGGCCGCCGGCTTCATCCTGTACTTCGCCCGCGGCTGGATCGAGTCGCTCATCGGCATGTAGAGGCCGGTAGCCTTCTCGCTCATGGGGATGCTTCCGATGAGCCGCTCGCGCGAAGAGAGACGATTCCAATGAGCGCCGGCCTGTTCGGTTTGCTCGACGACATTGCCGCGCTGGCACGGCTCGCGGCCGCGTCGATCGATGACATCGGTGCCGCGACCGGCAAGGCGACCGCCAAAGCCGCCGGCGTGGTGATCGACGACACCGCGGTGACACCGCAGTACGTGCACGGCATCACCGCTGATCGTGAACTACCGGTGATCAAGCGCATCGCGATCGGCTCGCTGCGCAACAAGATCCTGTTCATCCTGCCCGCGGCGTGGCTGCTCAGCCAGTTCGCGCCATTCCTGCTGACGCCGATCCTGATGCTGGGCGCCACCTACCTGTGCTTCGAAGGCGCCGAGAAGGTCTGGGGACGGTTCCTGGGCCACGGCGGACACGAGGCGGAGGACCAGCCCACCGCGGCGATCGGCGGTGAAGCCGAGAAGTACATGATCACCGGCGCGATCCGCACCGACTTCATCCTGTCGGCCGAGATCATGGTGATCGCACTGAACGAAGTGGCCGACCAGTCGTTCTGGCCGCGGCTCATCATTCTGGTGATCGTCGCGCTGGTGATCACGGCCGTTGTCTACGGGGTAGTGGCCGGCATCGTGAAGATGGACGACATCGGCCTGCTGCTGGCCCAGCGCTCCTCCAGGGTGGCGCAGAAGATCGGTCGCGGCCTGGTCGCCGGGATGCCCAAGCTGCTCGCAGCGCTCTCGACGATCGGCACGGTGGCCATGCTCTGGGTCGGTGGGCACATCCTGCTGGCCGGCACTGACACGCTCGGCTGGCACACGCTCTACAGCCTGGTCCACCATGCCGAGGAGGCGGTCCGTCACGCGGTGGGCAGCACGTTCGGCGGTTTGCTGGCATGGCTGACCAACACCGCAGCGTCGGCCGTGATCGGCCTGGTGGTGGGCACCGTGGTGGTGGGGATCATGCATGTGCTGCCGTTCGGCAAGAAGGAAAAGCACGAGGCCTCCGCGTGAGGCGCCCCAGCTGAGAGGAGTCGTTCCGCTGAAAGGTATTTCGGCTCCGACAGCGGTGAAACCGATTGAGGCAAAATCAAATACTTTAGGCATCCCGGGAATTGACGTGCCATACTCGTTGCGGACGTTTTTGGTACGTCCTGTTTCACCGATGAGAGAAGTAAAAATATGACACAGGGAACTGTGAAATGGTTCAACGGCGAGAAGGGCTTCGGCTTCATCGCTCCTGACGGCGGCGCCCCGGACGTCTTCGTCCACTACTCCGAGATCAACGGCGGTGGTTTCCGGTCGCTGGAAGAGAACCAGCGTGTCGAGTTCGAGATCACCCAGGGAGCCAAGGGCCCCCAGGCAGTGGGAGTCACTGCGATCTGATCGCCCAAGACCTGACGTTGGGCCGGTGCGGATGAATTCCGTACCGGCCCATTCGGTTTCATCGGAGCGTTTCTGGCACTTCCTGCAGTTGCCCCAACCACCTTGCCGATTCGATCTGGGCGATACGGAGCACGCGGTCGGCCGTCTCGAACGCGGGTGAGCGCCGCACAGTTTCCTGCACCGGCATCGCCGCGGCACACCGCATCACCAACGCGCCGAGCGAGACGGACGTCTTACACGGGACGACAAGGAGTTTCACGCGCGCATCGCGGCCAGCCACCATCATCAGACGAGGCCGGCTGAGCTTCATACCCGTCGGGCCTCGAGTGCCGGTCACGATCGAATCCAGATCGAGCTGCCCCTCAGCGGCCGACCAATTGACGCGAATATCAACAACTTCCCCGAGCGATCGGTGCAGAACCCCGACCAGTTCGGGCAGTTCGTTTGCCACGGAGCCGGTGTGCGGCCACCATGCGCCGTCGATATCGGCGCCGAATCTCGCGGCGAGGGTGAGCCGCACCGGACTGGCCAGACGCCGGGTCCCGTTGAGGCCGTTCACGACGAGTGCGTATCTGCATGAGTACGGCGCCGTCGATCCGAAGGCCGATCCGAGAAAACCGGCGCGGCTGCCGGCTCGAACGAGCGCTCGGCATCTTGCGCCGGTTCCTGGTGCTCGCGGTGCGAAAACAGTTCGGACGATTCCATGGAGAGTGTCCTTGAGAGGTACGGGACTACCGCACTGGTATTGGATGGCAAGCGATCGTTAATCGCCGGCTGACCGCCGACATCGGAAGCGGCCACCCTGAACCTCGCGGTTCGCCTGCCGATGTATCCGGTCTGACCACGAATCTACACCCGATCGTCGGTCGTGACTTGGCGGACCGTCAAACCAGGGGTCGCCCGAACCGGCATCGGACGCGAACATCCCACAGCAGCACCCGGAATCCCAACTGGGACAGCCAGAGTGGTTTCTTCCGCTCACGCATGACGTGCCGGGCCACATATTCGTCGAACCATTGCTGGTCCTCGTCCGTCCAAGAAACTCGCATCGCTTCGCGGAACTCCGGTGGGAGATAGCCGATGGTGCGGCGGTATTTGACCGGCCCGAACCGCTTCTGGATCACCGGGTGCGCATACCCGAAGTTGGCGATGTCGAGCAGAAACTCGCGCACTTCATCACTGATCTGAACCCTCCCGACCTGCGCATCCCAATAACGCGCGAAGGCGTCCCGATCCGGCGGCCACATTTCGGCCGGCATCTGCAGCGTCGTGCCGCAGACCTTTCCCTGTTGGTAGAACTCCTCACGCTCGGCACCGGCGAGAGGCCCATGTACCCGTTGATAGATGTCTTCCCAGCCGAAGTAGAGACAGGCTGCGACCCAGAGCTGCAGTTCGGGGTCCATCGCGTTGTACTCCACCGGGCTGTCACCGTCCGAGCGGACCTGAGCGTGTTGGCGGTTGACCGCCTGCCGGTATCGACGACGATCCTCAGCGTTCCCCAGCACTGCGACGGCCAGGTAGGAAGCCGTGGTGCGGGCTCGTTTGATCGGATGACGATCCAGGCGGCCGTTCTCGACATTGCTGCGGGCCACGCCGTAGCCGACCGCCGGATTGGCCAACTGCATGATCACGTTTGCGGTGCTCATCGTCTGCCCCATCGACAGCAGAGACCTGGCGAAGAACCGGCAGTCGATCTGGTCCATCTCATCGCGAGACAGGCGCTGCGCGCTGGACCCCATATCCGCCACTCCTTATCTGGAAACCTAGGTTCTCAGATAATCGTGACGGATCGGACCCGAATTCGCCAATCCCGGGACCTACCGCCATGCGGCGGGCCTTCCGGCGCTGACCGAACATCAACGGTTCGATGTACGCACCGCGGGCAGGATCAGCGTGTCGATGACATCCCGGATGAACTTCGCGTCGATCTTTTGCCCGCTGATCACCCGCATCAGACTCATGCCGGTCATGGCGTCGGCGATCAAAGACCAGTCCCGGTCGGCCACCTCCCCCCGAGCCACGGCCTGTTGCAGGATCGCGGTCACCACGCGCCGGCCCTTGAGGAGCATGAGATCGTCCAGGGCCGAGGCAAGATGCGGATCATGGGTGGCCTCTACCGCGGCCCGCAACACCAGGTCGTAGGAGAAGTGCTCTTCGTCGTTGCGCACCGCACGCCGCACGAGTTCGTCGAAATCGCCTTCCAGGCTGCCGGTGTCGGGCGCGTCATCGTCCAGCAGGTCGGGTCGCCAGTACACGAGCGCATCGGTGATCAGCGCGGCCTTCGACGACCAGCGGCGGTAGATCGCCGCCTTACCGACACCGGCCCGCGCGGCGATGTCGTTCATGTTGGTGTTGACGTAGCCGTTCTCCGCCAATGCGGCCAGCGCCGCGTTGAGGATCGATGCGTCCCGCGACCGGTCGAGTCGACCGTCGGTGCGCCGGCGCAGCTTCGACTCCGGGTCTGGCGGATCGTCACGGCCTGTCATCACGGTCAGGCCGTCGTCGTCGGTATGGGCGCCGTGTTGTCGTCGAGCTTCTTCCGTTCCCGATCGAGGCGGCCCTGCCGGGTGATCTCAAATGTGTTGAGCGGCCACCAGAACCAGCGGCCCAGCGCCGCGGCGATCGACGGCGTCATGAACGAGCGCACGATCAGCGTATCCACGATCAGGCCGATGCCGATCGTCATACCGAGTTGGCCGACCACCCGCAGGTCCGAGACGATCATCGACATCATGGTGAAGGCGAACACCAGGCCGGCCGCGGTGACGACGCGTCCGGTGGCCCCGATCCCGCGGATGATCCCGGTATTGAGCCCGGCATGTATCTCTTCCTTGAAGCGCGAGACCACCAGCAGGTTGTAGTCCGAACCCACCGCCAGCAGGATCACCATCGACAGCGGGATCACGATCCACTGCACGCCCAGGCCCAGGATGTCCTGCCAGAGCAACACCGACAAACCACACGCCGTACCCAGCGAAGCTGCCACCGTGCCCACGATCACCATGGCGGCCACCACACTTCGGGTGATGATCAGCATGATGCTGAAAATGAGAATCATCGCCGCGATCACCACGATCATCAGATCGGTTATCACACCGTCCTGCATATCGCTGTAGAGCGACGCCGTACCGGCGAGCGAAACCTTCGCGCTGGCCAGTGGGGTGCCCTTGAGGGCATCGGCGACAACACCTTTGATCCCTCGGACATGTTCGATGCCGTCCACCGAGGCCGGGTCGCCCTGGTGGGTGACGATCATCCTGACCGCCTTGCCGTCGGGCGACATGAACATCTTGACCGCACGGTTGAAGTCAGGGTTTTCGAACACATCCGGTGGCAGGTAGAACATGTCGTCGTTCTTGGCCTGATCGAAGTACAGGCCGATCTCCGTTGCGCCCTTCGCCGCCTCCTGTTGCGCGGCCTGGGTACCGGCCATGGTGCTGTGGGTCGCGATCATGAAATCGCGCATCCGCTTCATCGTCCCGATGGTGTCCTGCAGCACCGGCAACATCTGCGGCATCAACTGGTCCATCCGGTCCATGTCGGTGGTCAGCGTCTGCATCTTGTCGGTCAGTGTGTCGATGCCGTCCAGAGTGTCGAAGATCGACCGCATCGACTGACACATCGGGATGTCGAAGCAGTGCGGCTCCCAGTAGAGGTAGTTGCGCAGCGGTCGGAAGAAATCGTCGAAATTGGCCAGGTTGTCCCGCATCTCCTTGGTCGCTTCCACCATCTCGTGGGTGTTGCCGACCATGCTGTGCGTGGTTTCGGTGAGCTCCTTGGTGATGGCGTACATGCGTTCCATGCTGGCGACGGTCTTGCTCATCTCGTCGGCCTGTTCGAGCATCTGCGCCGAGTTGTCGTTGTTGAACTTGGCGGACTGCAGCGTGCTGGCGTTCTGCGCGCCGAGCAGGAACGGGATCGAGCTGTGCTCGATCGGGGCACCCAAAGGGCGGGTGATGGTCTGCACGCGTTCGATTCCCCGCATGTGCATCACGTTCTTCGCGACCTTTTCGATCACCAGCATGTCCGAGGGGGTGCGCAGATCATGATCGGCCTCGAGCATCAGCAACTCGGGGTTCATCCGGGCTTGGGAGAAGTGCCGATCAGCAACGCCCATGGCGAGGTTCGCCGGCATATCAGCGGGGGTGAATTGCTTGTCGTTGTACTGCGGCACATAGGTCATCAGGGCGACGAAGCCGATGACGGCGATCAGGCTGGTGACGAAGACGATGGGGATCGGCCAGCGAACCACCGACGTGCCGACCTTGCGCCAACCCGGCGACGCGATCTTGTGCTTGGGATCGAGTAGACCGAACTTCGACGCGATGGTCAGGACGGCGGGCGCCAACGTCAGTCCGGCGATGATGATCACCAGAACTGAGATGGCGCAGGGCAGACCCATGGTCTGGAAGTAGGGCAGCGTGGTCATGGTGAGACACAGGCAGGCGCCGACGATCGTCAAACCGGAGCCGAGGATGACGTGGGATACGCCGCTGTAGGCGACATAGAACGCGTCCTCTCGATCCAGGCCCTTCGATCTCTCCTCGTGATATCGGCCGAGGAGGAAAATCACATAGTCGGTGCCTGCGGCCAGCGACAACATCGTCACCATACTGACCGCGTACGGGGTCAGCCCGATGATGTTCAGGTAGCCGGCGGCCGCCGTAACACCCTGTGCGGCAAATAGTTCCAGAAGGATGACAACCATCGACACGAGCAGTGTCACGACGGAGCGGTAAACCGCCAGCAGCATCACGATGATGACGCCGACCGACACCAACTCCATTTTCGCCATGCTCTGGTGGCCTGCCACCTGGGTATCGGCGTTGAGCACACTGTTTCCGGCGACGTGGGCCGTGATACCCGGCGGAGCGGGCACCGAGGCCACGATGTCACGCACTGCGGCCACCGACGCGTAGCTCTTGCTGGTGCCCTGGTCCCCGGCAAGGAAGATCTGCACATAGGCGGACTTTCCGTCCACGCTCTGCGAACCCGCCGCGGTCATCGGATCGCTCCAGAAGTCTTGGACGTTCTGGACATGCTCGGTGTCGGCCTTCAGTTTCGCGACGATCTCGTCGTAGAACTTGTGCGCGGCCGCGCCGACGGGCTCGTCGCTCTCCAACACCACCATCGCCGTGGAGTCCGAGTCGTACTGCTGAAACACCTTGCCGATGTTCAACATCGACTGATACGACGGCGCATCGGTGGGGCTCAGCGGCACCGATCGAGATGCCGCGACCTCGTCGAGTGACGGGACGAGAGTTCCCAGGGCAATCGTGAGGAGCACCCAGAACACAATGATCGGCAACGAAAAGATCCGGACCATCCGGCCCAGGAAGGGGCGACGGGACTTCGTGTGCGCGTTGCTCATTCGCTCGCTCCTCCTCGCACCTCGTACCTCGGAGCGCATCGTCGACTCGCAGTACTCATACGGATTTCACCAAGCAGTAGATGAACGGTTTGAAGGTGTCGGTACTCGTCCGGTCGTCACGCACGTCGTCGTCGACAGTCACCCGGCACCCGAGGTCTGTGACGTTCCGCTCGCCCTGAGCCATGATGTTGGCCGACATCGAGGGCAACGTCGTCACGATCGTGAACGACCAGGGCAACGGGGCATTTTCGATGAGGTTGGGTTGACCGTATTCGTCGAGATAGTTGATGTTCGCCGTGCCTCCGGAACCGGTGATCTCGTACTTGATGTGCTTCGGATTGAAGTTCTCGGTTATTCCGGAGCCCTCCGCCAAGTTCGGCCCCTGCTGCCCGTTATCACGGATTCGAAGGATCGCGTACGCGCCCAAAGCGACAACCACCACCAGCACCAGCGGTATCCATGCTTTTTTGAGCAACCGGACCACAGTTGCGCCTCCCCGACCTGCTATTCACTAATTGACCCAGACGGAACTCAAGTTCCGCCTAAGAGGATGCTGAGCACTGTACTCGAGTCATGCCCCGACGACGACCCGGCCCTATCTGGCCAGGAATCGCTCCAGCCCGGCAATCACGATGTCGAGGTTGAAATCAAAGTCCTGGGCGGCGGTCGCGTCGACGCCCCGATCGGTCACGACGCCGCTGAGTAGTGGGAAGTCGCCGGAGGGCAGGTCTTTGAGGGCGCGCACCACCTCAGGTGTCTGGTGATGTAGCCGAGACTCCGCCGAGCCCAGCACATCGTGTGCGGCTGACATGGCGAGCCCGGACACCAGAGTGAGGACCCGTCCCGCGTCGTCGGACCGGAATCCACCGTCGGTCAAGGCCCGCAGCACCTGCTCGGCCAGCGCAAGACTGGCGGCCCCACTGGTCCCCCGCAACCGAAAACTCGTGGCCGTCACACCGAGTTTGAGCACGCCCTGACGGATGGCGTTGCCGTAGGCCCGCAGGATCTCCTGCCAGCTCGTCCCCTCGGGCAATTTGATCGAACGCAACTCGGTCTCGAACAGATCGGCCACCACCAGCTCGAGCAGACCGTCACGGTCACCTACGTAGTAATGCAGCGTGGTGCGGTCCACCCCGAGCGCATCGGCCACCGCTTGCATCGTCAACGCACCCGGCGCGATGGCACGGGCCGCGGCGACGATCTTCTCCTGATCGATGCGCGGCGGACGGCCCCGCCCCCGGCGGGGCGCGTTTCCGGTGGTCACACCACAAACTCTAGTTGTTCTGGCGGCGCAATCCGGACCACTCTTCCTTTTTTCTCACGGTCGTGGAAAACTGCCCGAAACCGAGCAAGGGAGCCGCTGCGATGTCACAAAAATCTCCATACCGGGTTGTCCAGTGGACGACGGGAAACGTCGGCAAGAGTTCGGTGGCGGCCATCGCCCGCAATCAGAATCTGGAGCTGATCGGCTGCTACGCATGGTCTCCGGACAAGGCCGGTAAGGACGTCGGAGAACTCGTCGGCATCGAGCCCCTCGGGGTCACCGCCACCAACGACGTGCAGGCACTACTGGCCCTCAAACCTGATGTCGTGGTCTACAACCCGATGTGGATCGACGTCGATGAACTGGTCGAAATCCTTTCCGCCGGAGTCAACGTCGTCGCCACCGCATCGTTCATAACCGGACACAACCAGGGTGAGGGGCGGGACCGGATCGCCGAGGCCTGCCGCAAAGGCGGCTCGACCATGTTCGGATCGGGCATCAGCCCGGGCTACGTCAACCAACTCGCGATCGTGGCAGCAGGCATCTGCGACCGCGTGGACAAGATCACGGTCAACGAGGCCGCCGACACCACCTTCTACGATTCGCCGGAAACCGAGAAGCCGGTCGGGTTCGGCCAGCCCATCGACCACCCCGACCTGCAGGCCATGACCGCCCACGGCACCGGGGTCTTCGGCGAGGCGGTGCGGATGATCGGTGACGCACTCGGTATCGAGTTCGACGAGGTGCGCTGCGATGCCGAATACGCCCAGACCACAGCGGATCTCGATCTCGGATCGTGGACCATCCCGGCGGGTGGGGTCGCGGGGGTGTTCGTCAGCTGGAAGGGGATCGTGGGCGATGAGACCCGCGTCGAACTGACCCTGCGGTGGCGCAAAGGTCAGACCCTGCAACCGGATTGGCAGATCGATCAGGATGGCTGGGTGATCGAGGTGGCGGGTCGTCCGACCGTGACGATGAAGGTCGGGTTCCTGCCGCCGCCGGACTTCGAGGCCACCACCCTGGAGGAGTTCATGGTGCTGGGGCACATCATGACCGCCACTCCCCCGATCAACGCGATCCCCGCGGTGGTCAACGCCGCACCCGGCATCGTCACCTACAACGATCTTCCGCTGATCCTGCCGCGGGGCGTGGTGCCTGCGAGTTAGCATCCAGCCATTCGCGGATCGGCATACCGGCGGGGGTTCTGATGCAGTTGTCTGGATGGGTGGGCGCCGGTGTGCTGACCGCCGGGGTGTCGGCGGCGTTGCTGGCCGGCGCCGGTTCCGCCGGCGCCGAGACCGGCGGCGGTTCGGATCCCGGCCCGGCGAAGACCTCGTCGGCCCGCGCCGAGAAGCCAAGCGGCACCGCATCCCCCGCCAAGAACCGGGCCAAGCCGCGCCTCAAACACAGTGACCGTCGAGTTTCGGCGGCGACTGCGGCCTCACGTATCCGCCGGGCCGCCGACGACTCCGTCGAGAAGGCCGTCGCGAAGGCCGTCGAGAAACCTAAGCCAGAGCTGACACCGCGGCATCGACTCTCCGTGCCGGGCAACGAGGTTCGCGAGCAGGTGCGCGAACCTCGGACGCTGCCGACCCGCGCCCTGGAAGGGCGCCCCCTCTCGGCCGTTGACACACCGGCAGTCGACGCCCCGGCCGTTGCCGTGCCCGATCCGCTGAACGCGATTTCGCAGGTGGCCACTCGCGTGACGGAGGCGGTGGGCTCGGCCGTCTTCGACGCGATCGGCACCGTGATGCGAGCCGTCGACGGCCCGCCCACGGTGCCGCCCGGACTCCGCGACTCGGTTGAGGTGAGCAGCTCGACGCTGGTCGTCTCCCCGGGCAATGAGGTGCCTGCCGACTGGTACTTCCCGACGCAGGGTGAGCCGGACCGGCTGATCTACCTTCAGCACGGATTCATCGCCACCGGCCCGATCTACAGCTACACGGCGTCCTATCTGGCTGAGCGCACCAACAGCGTCGTTGTGGTCACCACCGTGACCTCCAACCCCTATGCCGAGGGTGGCATGTGGCTCGGTGGGGACAATATGCACAAGGCCGTCGCCGAACTTTTCCTCGATCCCGATCGAGAAGCCCTGGACACCAGCATGACCACCGCATCGCTGAAGGCCGGTCGGGAGACTTTCGTCGTGCCGCAGCGGTTCGCTCTCGTCGGGCATTCGCTCGGCGGAGGCTTCGCGCCCGGGGTGGCCGGCTACTACGCCGAGGGACTGGTGGCCCGCCGGGCCGACGGGCAGGACGCGCCCAACGATCTGGCCGGAGTGGTGCTGCTGGACGGAGTTCCCCCCTCGGGCACGTTGCCGAACGCAATGGAACGACTTGCGCAATTGCAGGCCAGCAAGGGCAATGAACCCGCCGATTACGTGCCGGTCTATGAGCTCGGCGCGCCGTCGAACGCGTTCAACTCGACGAGCACGGTGAACGACGACCTCTCCGCAGCCCGTCCCGGGAAGTTCAACGGAGTCGTCGTCGACGGTGGTGTCCACATGGATTCGATGCTCGGCGGCAACCCGCTGATCCAGGCTGCGGCGTATCTCGTGGCCGGGATTCCGCAGCCGCAGAATCCCCCGGCCGTGCAGTGGTTGATGGCCGGCTGGATCAACGACATGTTCGACGGCAACATCGATCCCGCCACAGGCCGCTGCCTGAGCGACTGCCACGGCACATACGGCGATCCGGGCGAGGCCATCGACATCGACGGCGACCGGGGTGACGCCACCGCAGTGGTGCTCGACTCGGGGCCCTCACCTGACGAAACCCTGTGGAATACAGTTCAATTCATCCCAGTGGCCGCGTCATCAATCCCTACTTCCGTGCTGTCACGGTGGGTGTAGCGGTTACCGGGAAGTTGACCGAGTTCGCGATGAAGCACATGCGGTGGGCTTCGTGATGTAGCTCGGCGGCGTCTCCGATGCGCAACGGATCGGTGATGGCCACCTGCGGCCGTAGCGTGACGTCGGTGAAAACGCCGCTGCCCTCGGCGTTCTCGCTCATCGTGCCCTCGGGGCGATCGCTGTAGGCGGTGACGACGATGCCCGCCTTGGCGCACAGCGCCAGGTACCACAGCATGTGGCACTGCGACAGGCTGACTACCAGCAGCTCTTCGGGGTTCCAGCGCTGCGGGTCCCCCCGGAAGGCCGGATCGGCGCTGCCGGGGATCGTCGGCTTGCCCGACGTCTCGACACCGCTCACGTCATGGTCGCGCGCGTAGTCGCGGTAGCCGCTGGTCCCCGAACCGGTGTTGCCGGTCCAGGTCACCTCGACCTCGTATCGATGCGTCCGGTTGGCCATGTCGCGACGCTACCAATCCCGTATGTCAGAAACGCAGATTGACCATTGACACAATGGCACAGATTGCTAGCCTTTGCGTCATGTCGATTGGCAGTGTGGCCGAAGCAGACGTAGTACGACCGGAAGTGCTCGCGGATTTCCGCCGGCACTCGGGCAGCATCCTGGGAGGCGCCTTCGGGGCCGCGGCTTTCGACGAGGTGGCACTGGTTCCGGTGGCCGCCGCCGTCGACCGCAGCGGCCGGTTCGAACGCAACTTCCTCGACCGCGGAGTACGCAGCGGATTCTCCGCATTCCTGGCGATCTGGGGTGACGCCGAGGACCGCGAGACCGAGGGACGCCGCCTGCAGACGATGCACCGCGACGTCCGCGGGCATGGCAAGGACGACTTCGCCGAGGTCCGTTACAGCGCACTGAATCCGCAGCTGTGGAACTGGATCGCCATCAGCGGGATCTTCGTCGTCCTGCATTCGTTCACCCCAGCGACCGGAATCACCCTGAACACCGCCGAACAAGAGGCGGCCTACGCCCAGCTGCTCAAGGCTTTTCGTTCCATCGAACTGCCGGGCGCGTCGGCGAAGCTGCCGGAGACCTATGCCGAGGCGGCCGAGTACTACGACGACATGGTGGAAAATCAGCTGCAGGGCAATGAATTCCTGTCCCGCGTCACGGCCGGGTTGACCCAGCTGCCGTTGCCTACCCTGCTCCTGCCCGCCCCGCTGCGCTTGGCGCTGACCCCGTCCTGGCTGGCCGTTCGCCCGATCGCCGGCCGGGTGATCAAGGTGTGCTCGTTCGGCATCATGCATCCGGGGGTACGTGAGCTCACCGGGTTCCGCTGGCAGTCCCGGCACGACCGCGAGTTCGCCGTGTACACCCGCTTGCTGCAAGTGGCGTGGCGGGTACTGC
The DNA here is from genome assembly GCA_036235365.1 of Mycolicibacterium sp. 050232. Taxonomy (GTDB): domain Bacteria; phylum Actinomycetota; class Actinomycetes; order Mycobacteriales; family Mycobacteriaceae; genus Mycobacterium. Next base: position 538,559 of record JAZBEZ010000001.1, read on the forward strand.
CGGATCGGCTACTGCTGGTCCCGCTGGCCTACAACCGGCTGCAGTACGAGAAGCTGGTCCGCCTGCACCGGTCGGTGGCACTGGATTCGTTCGCCCCGGTGGGATGTCCGGCGGCAGGCTGACACACTGGTACCGATGCCGCGCAGCAACGCCAGCCAAACCGAGCAGGAAGACGCCATCCTCAAGGCCGCGGCCGAGGAGGTGGCGCTCGTCGGGCTGGGCCGGGCCAGCCTCGACGTCATCGCCAAGCAGGCCGGTGTCAGCCGCCGTACGCTCTACCGCCGCTTCCCCACCCGCGACGCGTTGATCACCGAACTCGGCCGGCGCACCTTCGACCTCGCCATGCACCGATTGCGCACCGTGGCAATCGATTCGGGTCCCAACGAGGCCGCAGTAGCGGCGTTCCGCGAAGGGCTGCGACTACTGACGACCGAGCCTGTGATGCGACGGTTCCTGCGACTGGACACCGATTTCACCGCGGTGGCCGGGGCCTATGACCAGGCCCCGGCCTTTCTCCACCACGCTTCGTCGGCGATGGCGAAGGCACTTCGCGCGGCCGGTGCCACCATGCCCGACGCCGACCTGCTGGCCGTGTCCGAACTGCACATCCGACTCGCGGTGTCGCTGGCCCAGATGCCCAGTCCGATACTGGACGTCAACGACGATGACGCGATCCGCGACTATGCGCGCAAACACCTGGCGCCGCTGGTGCGCTAGCTCTCAGGCCCGCGTCGAGCCACGCAGGCTCCCCGCCGCGTTGCGGACCGCCGACGTGATGGTCTCGACCGTGGAACTGTCGAGCTTCCAGCATTGCCAGTACAGCGGCACGTCCAGGTATTGCTCGGTGATCCGGACGAAGTCGTCGTCCACCAACTCCTCGGGGTACATCCCCCAACCCAACCCGGCGCGCACGGCGGCACCGAATCCCTCGGCCGTCGGGATGTAATGAATCGGCCGCACGATGTCCTTGCGGAACGCCTTGCGCACCAGTTGATCCTGTAGCGCATCGTCGCGGTTCCAGGCCAGTGACGGCGCAGCCTGCGCGGCGTCACTGGTGAATCCGTCGGGCAGGTAGCGCCGCACGTACTCGGCGCCGGCCACCGGTACGTAGCGCATCGCCCCCAACGGGTGCACCCGGCACCCCGGGACCGGGCGACGCTCGGTGGTCACCGCGCCCATCACCACGCCCTCACGCAGCAGCCGCGCCGAGAGGTCCTGATCCTCGATCCTGATGTCGAACAAGAACTCGGCCGCCTGCGCGAACACGCCGGTGAACCACGTCGCCATCGAGTCGGCGTTGACCGCCAGCGCGATCCTGGTGCGGTGTGCCGCGCCGCCCCCCATCTCCGCCAGGGTCTCGGATTCCAGCAGCGCCGTCTGCGCCGCCAGCCGCAGCAGTGGAACACCGGCTGATGTTGCAGTGCAAGGCTTTTCACGAACAACGAGAACTTGGCCGACACGTTGTTCCAGCGCTTTGATGCGCTGGCTGATCGCCGACGGAGTCACATGAAGGCGCTGGGCGGCCGCTTCGAAGCTCCCCAGCTCGATGACCGCGGCGAAGGCAGCGAGCTGCTGGCCGTCGATCCGCACGCCCTGATCCTAGTCGGGCGAGTTCCGAGCGCCGCGTAATCCGCTGCCGGTGAAGCGGACGAGCTGGTCGACCCACCCGCGGTCCAGGCCGTCGGGCCCCAGCGGCCGGCCATAGAGCGACAAGTCGGAACTGGCGAGCGCGCCGATCATCCCGAGAACGGCAATTGTGCTGCGCTGCTGACCTTCTCTGGTCTGAATGTCCGGCACCGCACGACCTGCCGCGGCGAAGAACAACTCCGGCAGGCTTGGTGTGCCCGCCAACTGGTCAAGCCAGATCTGGTCTTCGTCCAACGCCAGCTGATTCATCACCTTGAGCCAGCGCAGTCCACCGACCGGATCTTCGTCAAGCAGCCGGACATAGGGCACGATCAGGGCCTCCACGACGTCGAAGACACCAATCTCGTTACCCGACTGCGCCACCCGCACGAGTTCGGAGACCACCGCCGCGAACACGGTCGGGGCGCGGCGCCGGGCCACCTCCAGCACCAGGTCGCGCTTGGCCGGGAAATGGTAGGCCACCGCGCGGCTGGCCACACCCGCCTCGCGAGCCACCGCGCGCGAGGCCACCGCCCCGATCGACGTCTCGGCGAACATTCGCTCGGCGGTGTCGACGATGAGGGTTCGGGTGTCGACATCGCGCCGGGGACCACGTCTGCGGGTCGAACTCTGGACCACAGCACGAGCGTAATCACTCACACTCGGATCGTCCTGTGGTCGGTGCAGATCTCCTACCACGGTCGTAGGTCAAGATCGGACGGCAGCGCGATGTGGGCTGACCTGCATTCTTCGTAGCGTCGAGCCATGACACGAGCACAACGTTCCCCAGCTATCTCGATAGCGAATTCAGTGACAGGCGTCGCCCGTGGATGGACGGCGAAAGACGCCGCTTTCACCCCTCCGGTGACAGTTCCAGCGATCCCGAGCGACCCCGCCGCCCGCCCGAAGGGCGGTCTCTGGCGGCGCACCCTCGCCGCGGTGCGGGCCGCATTGGCCGCCGTACCCCGGCCCGATCTGAATCAGGCCTACTATCCACCGCTGCGTGAGGGCTTCGTCGAAGACGCCGCGATGGCCCGGGAAATGTGGCGACTCTGAGTGCTGCAATCCGCCCCCACAAAATCCGGCCCCAAAAATCCAACCGCAGTAGGAGGCACGGCAGCCGCCTCGCCTTCTACGATCAGAACATGCTCGGTGGCATCGCGCGCGGCATACGTGCGCACGTGCGCCGGCGGGGCTACGCCCTCCCGGTGGGCTACAACTGGGCCATCGTGTTGGCGTTCGACACCACGGTGATCGGCGCCGGCGTGGTGGCCATGTGGCAGCGTCCGACGGCCGACCTTCCGGCGAGCCTGCTCGCAGTCGTCGTCTGCATCGCCCCGTTCGCGTTGTTCTACCTGGCCGGCGTCGATTTCAAGGCACCGATCGTCTGGGCAACCTGGACCACCTCGACCGCCGTGTTGCTGTTCGCAACAGCAACACCGGTATCCAACGATTTCGCCCCGCTGATCGCGGTGCTGATGGTCGGCGAGGTCGCCTCACTCACCGGAGTGTGGGGAGGTTTCCTGGCCTCGCTGACCGCGGCCACTCTGCTGCTGACAGCCGCCTCGCAACATCGCCTCGACTCCCTGCCCCTCTACCTGGGGATCCTCGGAATGGGGTGGCTGGTGGGTGATCTCGTACACACCCAGCAGCAGCTCATGCGACAGCAACAGGAGTCACAAGCCGCACAGGCCCGGCACGCCGCGGCCGATGAACGGCGCCGGATCGCCCGCGAGGTCCATGACGTGATCGCGCATTCGCTGAGCGTCACCCTGCTGCATGTGACGGGGGCGCGTCGCGGACTGCAGCAGGACCGCGACGTCGACGACGCGGTCGAGGCATTGGAGCAAGCCGAGCGCCTGGGCCGGCAGGCCATGGCAGACATCCGGCGCACCGTCGGACTACTCGACGGCGCCCCGATGAGCATGGCTCCCGAACCCGGAGTCGACGACATCAGTTGCCTGGTAGACGATTTCGTGCGGGCCGGGCTCAACGTACGTTTCGACGCGACCGGTCGCACCGACGTGGTCTCCGCCGCGGTGGGTTTGGCGTTGTATCGCATCGCCCAAGAGTCCATGGCCAACATCGCCAAACACGCACCCGACGCGGAAGCGACAGTGTTGCTGAGGATCTCACGTACTTCGGCGACGCTGACGGTCGCCAACAGACTTCCCGTCCCCGCGTTGGCCATCCGGAACGGCCGCGACGTGGAAGGTCGCGGGGTGCGCGGTATGCGCCAACGCGTCGAGTTGCTCGGCGGGATCATCAGCGTCGGCCCGGCCGACGACGGATGGTCGGTGCGCACGAACATTCCGTTGGAAGACACCGACCGGGCGCCCCGCTGGTGCCCCGTGGTGTCATGACGGACCCCGTGACCGACGTCGCGGTCCTGCTGGTCGACGATCAGGATCTGGTGCGCTCCGGGCTGCGACGCATCCTGCGGCGCAAGGACGGCTTCGTGATCGTCGCCGAGTGCGCCGACGGCGACGAGGTGCCCGATGCCGTCGCCCAGTACCGCCCCGACGTCGTGGTGATGGATCTGCGGATGAAACGCGTCGACGGAATCGAAGCCACGCGGCAGGTGACGGCGGCCGACGGACCTCCGGTGCTGGCATTGACCACGTTCAACGACGACGAGTTACTCTCCGGCGCGCTGCGCGCCGGAGCCAGTGGATTCGTGCTCAAGGACTCCTCGGCCGAGGAACTGATCCGGGCGGTGCGCGCGGTGGCGCAGGGCGACAGCTATCTGGACCCGGCGGTGACCTCGAGGGTGCTCACCACGTACCGCAAGTCGGCCGAGCCACGTCGCGCAGCCGCCGTCGGCGACCTCACCGCCCGCGAACTCGATGTCCTGACCCTGATCGCGAAAGGGCATTCCAACGCCGAGATCGCCGACGAACTCAGCATCTCCGGCCTCACCGTCAAGAGTCACATCGGCCACATCTTCATCAAGCTCGATCTGCGTGATCGTGCCGCCGCGATCATCCATGCGTACGACACCGGGCTGGTCAGTCCGCAGTAGCAGAGTCTTTGGGCCATCGGCTGAAGGACTTTCGGCAAGAGAATGCCGACCGATGACCACTACCGCACATCGCCCACGGAGAGTGATCATCGGTTTATGGCCGCAGTGGAAATTCACGAGACACATACCGGGATCGTCGCGTTGGTGGGCGAGAAGGCTTACAAGGTGAAGAAGCCCGTCACCACGGACTTTCTCGATTTCAGCTCGGTCGAGCGCCGCGAACAGGTGTGCGTACGTGAGGTCCGGCTGAACCAGCGACTGGCACCCGACAGCTACCTCGGGGTGGCCCATTTCTCCGATCCGCAAGGTGGTCAGTCCGAACCGGTGATCGTGATGCGCAGGTACCCCGATTCCCGCCGGTTGACGTCGATCGTCGTCAGCGATGAACCTGTGGTCGAACATCTGTCGGCGATCGCCGAGACGATCGCACGGTTTCACGCCGGCGCCGAACGGTCGGAGGACATCGACCGCGCAGCGACTTTGCCTGCGGTCGCCGGCCGTTGGCGCGACAACCTCACCGAATTGCAGCGGTACGCCGGAACAGTGGTGCCCGCGGAAACACTGGCCGAGGTCGATCGACTGTACGACCAGTTCCTGACGGGTCGCACCGCGCTGTTCAGCGACCGCATCGCCACCCGCCACATCGTCGATGGCCACGCCGACCTGTTGACGGGCGACATCTTCTGCATGCCGGAGGGCCCGGCGATCCTCGACTGTCTCGAGTTCGACGACGGCCTCCGCCATGTCGACTGCATCGACGACGCCGCATTCCTGGCGATGGACCTGGAATTCCTCGGCCGTAAAGACCTGGCCGACTACTTCCTGGCCGAGTACCAGCGGCGCTCCGGGGATACCCCGCCTGCCGCCTTGGTCGACTTCTACATCGCATACCGTGCCGTGGTCCGCGCCAAGGTGGACTGCATCAGGGTTCAGCAAGGCCACCCGAGCGCCGCGGACGACGCCAAGCGCCACCTCGACATCGCCCTTGATCACCTCCGCCGAGGCACCGTGCGACTGGTCATCGTCGGCGGCGGCCCGGGCACCGGTAAGACCACACTGGCGCACGCGCTCGCTGAACAGGTGGCTGCGCAGGTCGTCTCCACCGATGATGTGCGCCGCGAGCTACAGGAGCGGGGAGTCCTCGACGGCGAGGCGGGGATATTGAACGAGGGGCTGTACAGCAGCGAGAACGTGTCCGCGGTGTATGACGCGGTGCTCGAGAAGGCCCGACAGGCATTGGGCATGGGGCAATCGGTGATCCTCGACGGCACCTGGCGAAACCCTGACCTTCGGCAGCGCGCGCGGGATATCGCAGCTGAGCAGAACTGTCCCACAGTGGAATTGGCGTGCACGGTGCCGCTCGACGAAGCCAAGCAGCGCATTGTCCAGCGACAGGTCACCAACTCAGATGCGACCCCGCAGATCGCCGACGGTCTGGCGGCCGACGCCGAATGGTCGGACGCCCACCTCATCAACACGCGCCGTCCGCTTGCGGACTCGGTCGCCGAAGCCCAACGGATCTGCTGCTCGGCCATCTGAATCCGACCGTCACTACCATTACGAAATGAGGTGTCGGTGTAAACCCGGACCCGATAGCCGACTTAGGACCCTTGTAAAGTAAAACGGCAGCCTCCCTTCCGGCTGCGACCTGTACAAACATTCCGAGCAGCCGGGTTCGGCACATCCACCGAGGGGGAAATATGAATGAAGTGCTGGCCCGCGCCGGCATCTTCCAGGGTGTGTCGCCAGATGCCGTGGCCGCTCTGGTCAGGCAGTTGGAGCCCGTGACCTTCCGTCGGACCGAGGTCGTGTTCACCGAGGGCGAGCCCGGCGACACGCTGTACATCATCACCGCGGGCAAGGTGAAGATCGGCCGCAAGTCGGTGGACGGCCGCGACAGCCTGATCACGCTGATGGGCCCGTCGGACATGTTCGGTGAGCTCGCCATCTTCGATCCGGGGCCGCGGACTTCGACGGTGACCGCCCTGACCGAGGTGAAGGCCGTCGTGATGAGCCGCAGCGTGCTGCGGGGCTGGATCGCCGATCGGCCCGAAATCGCCGAACAACTCCTGCGCGTGCTGGCCCGCCGGCTGCGCCGCACCAACGACAACCTGTCCGACCTGATCTTCACCGATGTGCCGGGCCGGGTTGCCAAGCAACTGCTCTACCTGGCGCAACGGTTCGGCAGCCGCGACGGCAGTGCCCTGCGCGTCGACCATGAGCTGACCCAGGAGGAGATCGCCCAGCTCGTCGGGTCCTCGCGGGAGACCGTCAACAAGGCGTTGTCGGACTTCGCCCAGCGCGGCTGGATCCGGGTACAGGGCCGGAGCATCCTGATCGACAACGCCGAGCGGCTGGCCAAGCGCGCGCATTGAGCCCGGTCATGTGACCATCGAGACATTGTTAGTACCCTAACTATTAGGGTACTTTCAGTTTGTGTCCGCAGTATCCGAAGCGCCGGAGCTCAGCTCCGATCCCTTGGCCCTCGAACGGCAGGTCTGTTTCGCGCTGGCCGTCAGCAACCGCGCAGTGCTCGCGGTGTACCGCCCGCTGCTGGAGCCGCTGGGCTTGACCCATCCGCAGTACCTCGTGATGCTGGCGCTATGGGACCACCAACGGTCCAACTCCGGGGGCACACCCCCGCTCTCGGTCAAGGAGATCGCCACCGCGTTGCAACTCGACTCGGCGACGCTTTCGCCGATGCTCAAACGCCTGGAAGCACTCGGCCTGCTGACCCGCAGCCGCCGGGCCGGCGACGAACGGGCGACCGATGTCGAGCTCACCGAAGCCGGGATCGCCCTGCGTGAACGGGCACTCGCCATCCCACCCGCGGTGGTGGAACGCCTGGGCGTCGACCTCACCGAACTCGAAGAGCTGCATCGAGTGTTGACCCGCATCAATGTGGCTGCGCTGGCGGCCAATTCACTCACCGATTGACACCAGGAGCCCTCATGGCCGGCCAGAAAACCAAAGACCGTCCCAACTTCTTCCAGTACGTCGCCTACTGCTACGGCAAGCGGCTACCCGATTCCATGCGTGAGTGGGTGGCACACGACCTGGCCGACCACGGCGCCGTTCGCCGGCACCTGATCCGGATGGCAATCCCGCCGCTGTTCGTGCTGGCGCCGCTCTGGCTGTTGCCCGCCTCGCTGTACGTGCACATCGAGATGACCGTGCCGATCTACATCTGGGCGATCTTGATGGCCCTCGCCCTCAACAAGATCTGGCGCCGGCACCGGCTGGCGCAGCACGGGCTCGACCCCAACCTGGTCGACGAGATCCAGTACAAGAAGGACCAGCGGAAGCACGAGGAGTACATCCGCCGGTTCGGACCGCGTCCGGAGTCCTCCAAGTACCAGGCCAACAGCAGCCCGTTCTGATCATTCACCCTGCATAACCCCCTTGCATGCAAGCTTGCATGCAAGGGGTATCGTGGTCCTCCGTGGACCAGAAGTCGAGCAACAGCCAGCGCGTCTACCGGATGACCAAGGATCAGATCCTCTCCGGTGAATTTCGGGGCGGGCAACTGCTCAGCGAGGTAGAGGTGGCGACGCAACTCGGCGTCAGCCGCACGCCGGTGCACGAGGCGTTTCTGCGTCTGGCCGCCGAGGACTTTCTGGATCTGGTGCCGCGGCGCGGTGCCGTCGTCGTCCCCGTCTCCGCGCAGGAGGCCACCGATCTGCTCGAGATGCGCCTGGCGCTCGAGACCGCGGCCGTGCGCCGGCTGTGCCGGTCAGCGGGATCCATCGACACCCTGTTCGGTGAACTGACCGAGTTGGTCGAACGACAGCGCCACGGCGCGGCGATCGGCGACTCCGATCAGTTCGCGGCCGCCGACGACGCCTTTCACCGGCGGATCGTGGAGGTCGCCGGAAACACGATCGCCGGCCGCTTCTACGGCTCGCTCAGCGACCGGCAGCGCCGCATGATGGCCGACGCCGCCCGCTCGGACTCCGCGCGGTTGACCGAACTGATCGGTGAACACGCGGCATTGGCCGACGCCATCGGCCGGCGTGACGTGTCCGGTTTCGAAGGCGCGTTGCTGGCGCATCTGGAGGCGACGTACCTGGTGGTGCTGGCATGACCGCTGTCGCCTTCGAATCCCCCGAGGCGCCCGCTCAGGTCCGGCGCCGTCTTCAGCCATGGCTTGCGGTGGCCATCGCAGTGTTCTGCATCGGTTGGGGCGGAAACCAATTCACCCCGTTGCTGATCGCCTACGCCCAGCACTCGGGATACACCCGGGTGGATGTGGACATCCTGTTGGGCGCCTACGTGCTCGGCCTGATCCCGGGGCTGCTGATCGCCTCGACGCTGTCGGACCGCCACGGTCGACGCAACGTTATGGCCGCCGGTGTCATCAGTGCGGCGCTGGGCAGCCTGATCCTGGCCGTCGGTGACTACTGGGGCTTCCCGGCCCTGTTCGTCGGCCGGTTGTTCAGCGGGGTGGCCGTCGGTATCGCCATGGCGGTGGGCTCGGCCTGGATCGCCGAGCTGTCTCGGCCACCGTTCGACGACGCCGCAGCCGGGGCCGGTGCGCGCCGCGCCTCGATCTGCCTGTCGCTGGGTTTCGGCGTCGGACCGTTGTGCGCCGGGCTGCTGACCGTGTACGCGCCGCTGCCGCTGGTGCTGACCTATCTGGTGCATGCGGCTCTGTGCGTGCCGGTGCTGTGGGCCGTCTGGAACCGGACCGCCGAGACCCGGCCCCGTGCGACGTCGCGGCCCTTCCTCGATGGTCTGAAGGTGCCCGCAGCCGGACACCGCCGATTCCTGCACGTCGTTGTTCCCATGGCGCCGTGGATCTTTGGTTCGGCAGCCATCGCCTACGCGGTGGTGCCTGCACTCGTCGCCGACCAGCTCGGCTCCTGGGCCCTGCTCTATACCGTCGGCCTGACCGTGCTGACCCTGGGCTGCGGAGTCTTGATCCAGCCGGTCGCCCGGCGCCTCGACGACGTGTCCAGCTCGCGGGCCGTCGTGGTGTCGATGGCGTTGATGGCGCTGGGCATCTTCGCCGCGGTGGCCACGGCCGTCACCCGCTCGGCGCTCGTCGCTCCGCTGGTCGCGATGCTGCTCGGCAGCGCGTACGGGATCGCGATCGTGTCGGGTCTGCTTGAGATCCAACGCATTGCGCCGCCCGACGAGCTCGCCGGTATCTCCGGGGTCTACTACTCGCTGGCCTACCTCGGGTTCCTGTTGCCTGCAGTGCTGGCTGCGCTGGCGCACTGGTTCAGTTACCCGGTGATGCTGTCTGCAGTGGGGGTACTGGCGATCGCCTGCACGGGGGTGTGCGCGTCGGGGTGGGCGAAGCATCTGGAGCCGCGGACGCATCCCGTGCCCGCTGCACGCTCCTGATCACCGAGAAACCAACGCACTACACCGAGGGTTCTTGCTTGATAGTGACTGGAATCCTAGGTACAACTCCTCGTGCCGTGCCCCCGCCGGGGTTCACTGCGGAACACTGTGACGAGTGTGCAGCCTTTGGTGCCGGCAGACCGAAAACGCCCCAAGAAGCGACACATTCGTCACAGTGCCCGGCTCATGACATCACCGGGACCAGACTGGTTCACTCCGGTCGACCCGATCCCGTACCGTCGATCGGGTGACGGTGTCGCGATCACGTTTGACCCGGCTCTGCGCCGCGGGAGCCGCCGTGGTCACGGTCGCCGCGACCGCCTGCGGACAGGCCACACCGCCGCCGCCGGCCACCGGCGCCAAGACCACGAATGCGCCGGCACCCGCGGCGGCACCGGCTCCAGCACCCACCCTGGCGGCCGTGGTCCCGATGGGTGACTTCACTGCGGTCTCGAAGCTGGTCGACGCCTCCATAGCGGCACATCGCCTGCCGGGCGCGGTGGTCCAGGTCGGGCACGGAGGCAACGTCGTCTTCCGCCAGGCCTACGGCTCACGCAAGCTGGACGGGGAACCCGGACTGGACGGGGTACCCGCACCCGCCGAGCCGATGACCGAGGACACGATCTTCGACCTGGCCTCGCTGTCGAAGAACATTGCGACGACGACAGCCTTCATGCAGCTCTACGAACAGGGCAAGGTCACGTTCGACGACCCGGTGCAGACCTACCTGCCGGACTTCAACCCCACCAACGATCCGCGGCGTGCGCAGGTGACCGTCCGCATGCTGCTCACCCACACATCGGGCATCGCGGGCGATCTGAGCCTGGACGGTCCGTGGGGGCTGGGCAAGGCCGACAAGGCCGAAGGCATTCACCGAGCACTCGGCGCGTGGGTGGTGTACCGGCCCGGCGAGCTGTTCCACTACTCCGACATCAACTTCATCCTGGTGGGCACGATCATCGAGCGGATCACCCGCCAGCCCTTGGATCGGTACGTGCAGGACAATGTCTTTGCGCCGCTTGGGTTGTCGGAGACCCACTACCTTCCCGCGACCAAAGCCTGTGGTCCGCACCAGGTCCGGGGCACCGCCATCGCTCTCGATCCGAGCGCGGACAAGGCGACCGACTGCCCGGACGATAGCTGGAGCACCGACCTGTTGCCCCGGATCGCACCGACGGCGCTCGACGAAGACACCCCGGGCCTCAACCCCGACTACGGTCACCCGCTGCGCGGCACGGTGCACGACCCGACGGCACGCCGTATGGGTGGCGTGGCCGGCAGTGCCGGGGTGTTCTCGACGGTGAACGACGTCGGCCGGTTCGCGCAAGCCCTGCTCGACCGTCGCGCCGGCCGCCCGAGCAGGTTTCCGCTGAAGCAATCGACCGTGGAGTTGATGACGACTCCGCAGCAGCCCGGGCACAACGCCGAGCAGGTCGAGGCGGCCAACAACGCCGATTCCCAACTCGGCCCGCACTATCCGGCCATCGATGGGCAGGACCTGCGCGGCTTCGGCTGGGATATCGATACCCCGCATTCCAGACCGCGCGGCACGGTCTTTCCCGTCGGCAGCTTCGGCCACACCGGATTCACCGGGGTGACGCTGTGGATGGATCCCGGGTCAGACACCTACGTCGCGGTCCTGGCGAATGTGATCCATCAGCGCGGCGGACCACCGATCGCGAAGTTGAGCGGTGAGGTGGCCACCGAAACCGCCCGGGCGCTGCATCTGTACGGGACCTGATCCACCTCGACACTATCTGCTAACGGCTATAGACTGACGTTAACTTCCGTTAATAGGAGGCTGTCATGCAGACGAACACCGAGCTAGACGAGCTACTGCGGGAACGGTTCGATATCACCACCCCTGACTTTGTCACCGCGTTGAAAGGTCTTCCCGCATCGAGACCGTGGGCCGCTTCCCTCAATGAGGACGAGGCGCGGCTTCTCGATCAGGTCGATTTCGCCGAGGACCACGACGCGTTGATTACGACCGGAACGGAGATCGCGGGTCACGTGGCGCATCTCGCCGTCACCGCGTTCACGGCCGACGAGGTGGCCGCAGGACTAGGGGTCGGCGCTTCACGGGTGCGACAGAAGCGGCTCGCCGGCGAATTGTGGGCGATTCCGGACGGGCAGACCTGGCTCTTTCCCGTGCTGCAGTTCGAGACCGACCCAAACGGTGGCCCCACTCGGCAGATCCGGGGCCTCGATCAGGTGTTCAAGGCGCTGCCTGCCGACCTTCATCCCGTCGCGGTAGCTGGGTTCCTCCGCACCCCGCAGCCCGATTTGTTCCACGACCGACCGCTGACCCCGGTGGAGTGGCTGCGCGACGGTGGTGATGTCGCGCAGGCGGTTGCCGCTGCCGCCGCCACCGACTGGTACACCGCGTGACCGCTCGTTTCCCTGGCCCACCGTCGGCAGCCGAGCTGCGTGCCATCGGTATCCGGAACAACGAGTACCGAACTGTCGCAGTCGACGAGTTGTGGTGGCGTGTCCACCGCACCACAGGGAATCATGTATTGCCCTGGAACGGTTTCCGCGAGCATGGCCCACACTTGCGGTTCGACCCCCACCCGCCGCCGCCCCGGAACCACCCCGGGACGGGCGTCTGGTATGGCGCTTCAGGGCCGACGCCGGCCTTGGCGGAGGCGTTCCAAGTCGGGCGCACCATCGACCGGTTTCGGGGCGACCCCTACCTGACCGGGTTGCGGTTCACCCGCGACATACAACTGCTCGATTTGGCCACGGACAGCACAGGCTCGTGGCCGACCCGCGCCGGCGGGACATTCGCGATATCGACTGCGCCGCATTCGATCACGCAACGGTGGGCCCGACGTATAACCGAGGCCTTCCCCGATCTGGATGGGCTGCGCTACAACAGTCGGTTCGCCGGCGAACCTTGTATTGCACTGTTCTTGCCTGCATCCTCGGCAATGCCCGCACGGCCGACGCTCTCACTTCCGCTGACCCACCCCGGGCTTGCACTTCGGATCGCCGGGGCTGCACAGCGTCTCGGCTACTTGGTGATCTGAACTGGTCGTTGCCGTGACACGCCTAACCGGCGACCGCCGAGCCGACGAAGTAGCTGCCCAGCAGGCACACGCCGATGAGCACGACCCATCCGTCGATGAGCCGGCACAGCAAGGCCGGCGCGTGACGCACCTCCATGAATTCCCGGAAGATGATGCGCACCTTGATGAGTGCGATGACGATCGCGCTGACCGTGACGACGGTGCTGGCCCTCAAGGTGCCGTTCTGGTCGACGGCCTCGTCCAGCCAGACGTAGATGAGCGTCATTCCCGTCAGGATCGCCCAGACGATCAACAGTCTTGTGTTGACTTTGATGCCCACCACTCACCTCACGACGTAGATCAACGCGAAAATCAGGACCCAGAGGAAATCGACGGTGTGCCAATAGGTGGCACCGGTTTCGACGAGCTGCTGAGATCGCCTCGTCGGACTCCACAACTGGTAGACGACGACACCGAGCACCACGAAGCCGATCAGGACGTGGATGCAGTGAATCGATGTCAGGAAGAAGTAGTGCTGAAAGAACTCGTCGCTGGTGAACGTGTTCCCCATGCGGATCTGGGTGACCCACTCGACGATCTTGCCGGTCAGGAAGACGACGCCGAACGAAATCGTCAGGAACACGTTCGTCAACGCGGAGCGGTAGTTGCCTTCGCGGGAGGCCTGCACGCACCGGGCGATCGACCACGAACTCAGCAGCAGGGCAATGGTGTTGACCACCCCGATGCGCAGGTCCAGATGGGACTGCGACTGCAGGAAGAGCTCGGGATTCTGGGTGCGTGACAGCAGATACACGGAGAAGTAGGCGGTGAACAACAGCGATTCGAACAGCACGAACATCCACATGTCGGGCTGTCCGGGCACCGCCCGGGTGCGGACGCCTTCGATCTGGTCGGTCATCGAACCACCTCTGCCGCTTCCTGGCGCTGATCGGCCTGCGGATCCGGCAGGTCCGGCAACGGACCGGTGCCGAAGTCCTCCCGCTCGATCATCCTGCGCAGCAACACGATGAAAACGCCGGTGTAGGTGACGAATACGACCATGTTGACCCACCAGGCGATTGCGCCGTTCCAGGCGAACGCACCCCGCTGGAAGATCCAGGCCGGCGCCACGACCACCTCGGTGAGCGCATTGCAGAGGTTGAGATAGCCGAACCACTTCGGGAACACGCGGTTCTTGTCGAGCAGGATCGCGACCATCCACACCAGGGAACCGATCAGGAACACACCCATGGTCCCGCTGAACGACAGGAAGGCGAATTCGTAGAGCCAGTGGATGATCTCGGGGTCCCGGTCGGGCCGCAACGCGGCCGCGGTCATCGCGATGGCCATGACCAGCATGCCCGGAATCGCGCTCAGCGAGTACATGATCAGATACGAGTAGGCGAACGCCGGACTGACCGACATTCTTCGCATCGAGTACGCGAGAAGGGCGTTCATCGGCGCACACAAACCGGTGATGAGGAAGACGATGGCGAAGCCGGCGAGAACACCGAACCGGTGACCGGTGACCCAGTCCACCACCGTGGGGGTGTCCCAGGCGGGGCTCGGCGGCGGCTGCACGCGGGTGACGAAGAAGAACAGCACCCCGTAGAGCTGGTAGAAGAACACCATCACGTACCAGGCGAACCACAGTTCGCGTTTGGGGTGGTAGCGGACGTTCCACCTGAACCTGCTCAGCCGTGAGCCGGTCATGCGGGCACCTCGTCCTGCGCCCGTTGCTGCTTGATCGATTGGGCGAGAACGACTCCCATCACCACAATCCAGACGGCGATGGCAATGTTCTTGAGCCAGAAGGACAACACCCCGTCCCAGGCGAACGGCCCGTCGAACGACAATGCGGTGAATGTCGCGGGCACCAGCGCGGCTGCGACGATGAGATTGAAGTACGCCACCCACGGTTTGAACACCGGCCGTTCCTGCTGATCCCAGTAGATCGCCAGGGCCAGCAGCAGGCATTGCGCGATCAGATACGGCACCAGAAGTGTGAAGGTCAGCCAGGCCAGATCATTGAGCACCTGGGTCAGCTCGGGCGACCGGTCGGGCCGGAAGGAGCCGAGCAGCCAGAACATGTTGGCGATGAGGAACAGTGCCGGTGGACCTCCCGCCGCGGCGATCAAGCTGTAGGACAGGATCGGCGTGCGGTGCGCCATCCGGCGGACCTGCATCGCCAACAGGATCACGATCGGGATGAGGCCGACACCGAACCAGTTGAACAGGATCATGCTGTACCGGATCCGCGCGGTTTCGTCCTGATAGAAACTGGCGACCTGTTCGGCAGACATGTTGGGGGACATGGGATGTACGAACCCCGGGAAGAGGAAGAACGCCGAGATCCAGATGATTGCCACCACGGGCAACGTCCCCAGCAGGATCAACTCACCGTCAGGTCGTCTCATCGTCGGACTCTCTCCATGCGTGACGTTTTAGTTGCCGATCGGCAACTTGGACGGTAGCCGATCGGCTACCCGGCGGTCAATCGTCGGCTACCGTTGACGCTGTGACGTCCACCCGGGAGGCCCGCACCTTCGGCGCGATCACGCGCACCGCCGCCCAAACGCGGGTGATGGACGCGGCCCTCAAACTCATCGCCAACCACGGAGTCAGCGGGACGTCGCTGCAGATGATCGCCGACGAAATGGGCGTCACGAAGGCCGCCGTGTATCGGCAGTTCAAGACCAAGGAAGAGATCGTCATCGCGATCACCGAGCGGGAGCTGAGCCGGCTCGAGGAAGCACTCGAAGCGGCCGAGGCGGAGGGCTCCCCCGGGCAGGCCCGCGATGCGCTGCTCGACCGGATGATCGAGCAGGCCATCGACCGCCGCGGCACCTTCAGTATTCCGATGTTCGACCCCGTCATCATTCGGCTACAGGCCGAGTACGAACCGTTTCAGCGATTCATCGAACGCCTCTACGCCGCGCTGCTGGGCACCGAAGCCGGCGTCGAGGCCCGGTTCCACGCCGCGATGCTCTCCAGCGCGATCAGCGTCGCCGTCATGCATCCACTGCTCGCCGATATCGACGGCGAGACCCTCCGCGTGCAGCTCAAGCAGATGACCCGCAGGATGCTCGGACTCTCCGACTAGCGACGGGGCGTCGTGGTGATGTGCACGTGGTCGAAGTGGCCGTAGCCAGACCCCTGCGGTCCGGACGGCGTGTAGTAGGTGCCCCGCCAGATGACGTCCTGCAGCCCAAACCGGGCTGCGTTGCTCAGCGCGAACGCCATGATCTCGTTGCCGAGCGCGATGCCCTCGGGACTCCCGGAATTCGGGATCATGATGTCGATCGCCAGGCCGCTGGGGTGCCATGGCTTCGAGTCCGGTCGGACCCCACCGATCTCGGCGATCTGGGGGAACTGTGCGCTGACGGCCCGGGCGGCCACGATGGTGTTGGGCTGTAGCCCGACCTCGGAGGCGACGCCGACGGGCAACGACTCCGGGATATCCGCTGCCCCGGCACCGGGAATCACCGCCGCCGCGTTGTTGACCACGGCCTGCTGTTGCGGGGTCAAGGCTCCGTACTGGGCCTCGGCTTCGGCGATCTGACGCAGCAGCTCACGCAACTTGGTCTGCAGATCTTCGCGCACCGCGGAAGCCCGCTCGGCCGCGGTGCGAGCATCAGCGGCCGATCTCTCCGAGGCTCCGGCGGCCTCGGCCGCGCGCTCACGCGCTGTTCGGTAGGCCTCCATCTTGTCGGCCGCCCCATCGACGACCGCCCGCTGCACGGTCAGCTGATCGATCAGCTGTTGCGGCGAGTCCGCGGTGAGCACCGCCGCTACCTGACCGGTGCCTCTACCCATGTAGGTCATCGCCGCCACCCGGTTGACCGCCGCCTGAATGGGCTGCAGCTGGGTGTTCGCGACCTCGAGGGCTTCCAGGTCGGCGCGGTGGCGGTCCGCGGCTGCTGTCTCTTCGGCCTGCGTGGCGTCGACATCGCGTTGAGCAGCGGTGACGGCCTCGCGGCTCTGGACGGCCTGGCGGGACAACTCGTCGAGCTTGGCCAGCCCGTCAGCCGCGGGGTCCGCCTTCGCGTCGCCGATCGGTGCCAGAACCAGGGCCGCGGTCGCAGCCCCGCACAGCGTTCGCCGAACCAGATGGCGCACCCTGGTCATTCGGATAGTCACGATCCTTCGTTGCAAGGACCGATCCTGGCCCGGCTGTGTATCTCCCGAGACAGGCTACGAATTGGGCTGGACGATGTCCACCCGTTCTCAGATGGAGCGGTCAACCGTCGCCACCGGTGGTGACGAATTTCGAGTAGCCCGCTACTCGTTCCAGACAGCCTTGCTGTCGAGAGAATCAGTTCATGTCCAGGGGGCCGATATCCCACAGGATGCTTGCGGCGGGCGTCCTGATCCTTGCGTGCGCCGGGTGCGGCCCCGAGGCCATCCCCGGGCAGTCACCGGCACCGCCTGACGAAGTGTCACCGAGGGTGACGCTCGGGCCTCGACAAGAACTTCCCGGCGTGCCCCCGATCGGCGTCCCGGTACAGCAGGTGCCTACGCCGGGCGCACCCAACCCCGCACCGATTCCCGGCGTAGTCGAGGATTCTGGGCCCCGAACCGAACCGATCCCGGGGCTGCCACCACAGGAACCTTCTGAGCCTGTTCCTTTCACCACACCGACTCCTCTCCCACCCGGTGACAATCCCGCCGGTGCGCGCGAAGGCGAACCCGCGTTGGCGGCGACCACACCCCGAGCGGCTACCGTGGCGCCCATTCCCGGGGTCCCACCAGCTCCCCCTGGTCCCCCATCGCCACCCGACACGAGGGGCGCGCCACCACTTCAGGCCCCCGGCGTCGATGTTCCAATCCCGCACGTACAGGTTCGACCGTGACCGCTGAAGCGGAGTCCACGATCCGGTCGGACGTGAAATACCTCTTCGAAATCGCCGCGGCAGTAGCAGGTTCGGGGGTGGCGCTGTCGGCGTTGATGTTCTACTTCGGCTGGGTACGCACCCGCGTCCTCTTCGACTTCTTCGGTGTGCCGGTGAGCATTCTGAACTACAGCAACACCGACTACGTCCTACGCAGCGCCGAAGTGTTTTTCAAGCCGGCCGTGTGGACAGTCCTCACGCTCGGCGTACTCACGGCGATCTCGATCGGTGTGCATCTGGTGGAAAGCCACGACAGCGCGCGGTCGTGGCGACCGTTGGTACGCGGCATGATCGTCCTGGCAGCGCTCGGATGCGTCATCGCAGGAATCTTGGGCTTGACGCGGCGGATGCAACCGCAGCTCAGCGCTGTATTACTTTGCGTCGGCGGCGTTTTGATCGTCCTGCTATACCTGTTGTACCGCACCCATTCACCTACGCGACCCCCGGTCATGGTGCTGATCATCGGCGTTTTGCTCGCCCTGGCCGCGGCGTTCTGGGCGGTCTCGATCTACGCCGCAAATCTTGGGACAGCGGTGGCCGCCGATATCGCCACCGGCCGACTGACCCGACCCAACGTCGTCGTCTACAGCACCACCGATTTGGGCATCTCAGGCGGGCAGGCCGTCCGATGCCAGCCGGATGGCAAGGCGTGTCGGTACACCTATGCCGGATATCGGCTCCTCGCTTACACCAACAATCGATGGATCCTGATCCGCCATCCCTGGGCGGCGGGCACACCCACCGTGATCCTCCCCGACAACGACTCAGTGAGGGTCGAGTTGACGCCCTGACAATCACTTCCGGGGGCCGAGCGGTGGGTGAGCCACCCCAAACTCGATGTGCGCTCCCACAGGTGCCACAACTGGGCCTATGCCATCGGAGATCTCGAAGCGATCGTTCGCGACTTAGAGCGTCGCTGAACACCATCACCATGCTTGTCAATCTGCGCCGCCACCCGCCCCCCGCCGCCGGTCCGCCAGCACCAACTGCCGCCGGATCAGAAACAGCGGAAACGCCACACTCACCGCGACGACCGCACTGAGCACGAGGTAGATCCACACCTTCGGAATCCCGATCCGGCGCGCCTCGACGACCATGAACACGAACGCCGCCAACCCGAACAACAGCAGGTCGTTGGTGAGTGAGGACGACCCGTAATTGGCGTAGCCACTGCGGAAGAAGTCGATGAGGCTCGTGCTCTCGGTGGTGAAGAAGCCGATGTTGTTCCACCACGTCGCAACCAGGGCGACCAGTGCGATCACCGCATACGTGCCACACAAAATCTTGTCGTTTCGTGTCAGCATTGCCATCGTCCTGCCTCCCCGTCAGACCGACACAGTCCAGGTCAACCTATCGATCCGGCGGGGTTTGACGGACCTGTTTGCAGCCAAATTTGGTGAGTGAGTACTCTCTCACCATGTCATCCGGAAGGGATCGGCTCTTGGCCACAGCCCTCAAGCTGTTCTCGGCCAAGGGGTACGCCGCGACGTCGGTGGCCCATATCCAGCAGGCAGCCGGCCTGGCCCCGGGGTCCGGTGCGCTCTACAAGCACTTCGGTTCGAAACGCGAACTCCTGGAGGCCGCGGTCTCGCACCGCATCGACGCCATCGTGAGCGCCCGCGAGCAGTACGACGCGGGCAATCCCAAGTCCGTCGAAGAGGCGGTCCGTAGCGCGGGGCAGTTGATCTGGACCAACCTGACCCACAGCGAGGAACTGCTGCGGGTCATGCTGCGCGAGCCGGATGAGCTCGGCGAACTCGACGAGAAGACCTGGCAGGTCATCACCGACAACGCCTATCAGCGGTTCGCCGACGAACTGGCCGCCTCCAATCGCTCGGGCCGAACCCAGATCCCCGATCCCGAAGCCACCGCGGCGGTCGCGATCGCCGGGCTGTCCTATGCCGCGACCCTGCAGGCGCTGACCGGGCGCTTGCCGGGCAACGTCGACCACGAACGTTTCTTCGAGGCCTGGGTCACCCAGACCGTCAGCATGATCAAGCAGCACCGCTCTCGAACCAATTGATCCCCACCTATTTCAGGAGTAGTCCGTGACGTTCTCTATGCAACTGAGCGACGACGTGATCGAAGTCCGCGACTGGGTCCACCAGTTCGCCGCCGAAGTGGTGCGTCCTGCAGCCGCGGAGTGGGATGAGCGCGAGGAAACCCCGTGGCCCGTCATTCAGGAAGCCGCCAAGGTCGGGCTGTATTCCCCCGAGCTGTTCGCCCAGCAGGCCGCCGAACCTTCCGGGCTCGGCATGCTGACCGTGTTCGAGGAACTGTTCTGGGGCGACGCGGGTATCGCGCTGTCGATCCTGGGCACCGGCCTGGCCGCAGCAGCCTTGGCGGGCAACGGAACTCCCGAGCAGGTCGGCCAGTGGCTGCCCGCCATGTTCGGCACACCCGGCGAGCCCCACTTGGGTGCGTTCTGTTCCTCCGAACCCGACGCGGGTTCCGACGTCGGCGCCATCCGCACCCGCGCCCGGTTCGACGAAGCCACCCGCGAATGGGTGCTCAACGGCACCAAGACCTGGGCCACCAACGGCGGCATCGCCAACGTCCACATCGTGGTCGCCTCGGTCTATCCCGAACTCGGCTCCCGCGGGCAGGCGACGTTCATCATCCCGCCGGAGACCCACGGCTTCACCCAGGGCCAGAAGTTCAAGAAGCACGGCATCCGCGCTTCGCACACCGCCGAGGTGGTGCTCGACAACGTCCGGCTGTCCGAGGATCTGATCCTGGGCGGGCGGGAGAAGTTCGAGGAGCGCATCGCGCGGGTGAAGTCCGGCGCCTCGGCCGGCGGCCAGGCCGCGATGAAGACCTTCGAGCGCACCCGGCCCACCGTGGGCGCGATGGCCGTCGGCGTGGCACGCGCCGCCTACGAGTACGCGCTCGACTACGCCTGCCAGCGTGAGCAGTTCGGCCGCAAGATCGGCGAGTTCCAGGCCGTCGCGTTCAAGCTCGCTGACATGAAGAGCCGGATCGATGCCGCCCGGTTGCTGGTGTGGCGGGCCGGTTGGATGGCGCGCAACAACCAGGCTTTCGACAACGCCGAGGGCTCGATGGCCAAACTCGTGGCCAGCGAGACCGCGGTGTACGTGACCGATGAGGCCATCCAGATCCTCGGCGGCAATGGCTACACCCGCGACTACCCGGTCGAGCGGATGCATCGCGACGCCAAGATCTTCACGATCTTCGAGGGCACCAGCGAGATTCAGCGACTCGTGATCTCCCGGGCGCTCACCGGTCTGTCGATTCGATAAGGGACGGGGCGGCTACTTGCCGGTGCGCTCGCGGTGCTTGCACCCGGGCCAGCAGCACGGCCGCCGCTGCCCTTCCTCCAACTCCTCCTGAGTCCGGCGGATCCGCCGCTCGCGCGTCACCTGCTGCTTGGCGTCCTCGACCCAGCAGATGAACTCGTTGCGCGCTAACGGCGTGATGTCGCGCCAAGCGGACAGCGCCGAGTCATTGCCCATCAGGGCTTCGCGCAGGTCCGCCGGCAACTTGTGCACCACGCCTCCGGGCACCCGTTGGCCAGTCATGAAGCCAGGGTAAGGGCGGCACCGCAGCAACGAACTTGCGACACGACATTGCCCTTACCGTGACCTTAAAAGAGTCTTATTTTTCTTAGAGTTGGTGTACGGTGGGGGCTCAGGGCGGTTGTGAGCACGAGCACACACATCGTGTTATCACAGGTCAAACCCGGGCCAACCGCCTCAGCAGTGACGGAAGGAACCCGACATGCAGCCTGCAGCAGCCACCCGGATCGCCCTCGTTACCGGCGCATCGCGGGGTATCGGCGCCGACGTCGCACAGCAGCTCGCCGGTCCGGACACCCACGTCGTCGTGAACTACCGCGAGAACGCGAAACGCGCCAACACGGTCGTCGACGCCATCCGCCGCGCGGGCGGTCGTGCTTCGACCCTCGGTGCCGACATTTCCGATGAACCTGCCGCTGCCGCCATGATCGAGCGGATCGGCCGCGAGTTCGGCCGACTCGATGCCCTGGTGCTCAACGCATCGACCGGGCTGCAGCTGGGCGCCGATCCGGGCTACGCGATGCGGCTGAACCGCGACGCACAGCGCCGGCTGGCCAAGCTGGCCCTGCCGCTGATGCCGGTCGGCGGCCAGATCGTGTTCGTCACCAGCCACCAGGCGCACTTCTTCCCCAACAAGGCCGTGCCGAAGGGTTACGCGGCGATCGCCGCGAGCAAGCGCGCCGGTGAGACCGCGCTCTACGCCATGCGTTCCGAATTCGACCGGCGGGGCATCGATTTCACTGTGGTGTCCGGCGAGGTGATGTCTGACCGGGAGTTGGCGACGACCATCACCCGCGCCGCGTCCGCACCGTACCCGTCCGGGATCGTCTACGTCGGCGGACCCGACTTTCTCTGCCAGATGTCGGCCTGACCTGTCGTAGAACTACTGCGTCCCAGCAAGATTCGCCTGTAGCTGGTCGCGGACCGCAGTCCCGAGCGCACTCGTCGTCGCGGACCCGCCCATGTCGGGGGTCAGGGCGTCCCCTCCGCGGGCCAGCACATCTTCCACTGCTTTCAGGATCGCGGCGGCGGCATCGCGCTCACCCAGGTGGTCGAGCATCAACGACGCGCTCCAAATCTGCCCGATGGGATTGGCGATTCCACGTCCGGCGATGTCGGGTGCGGAGCCGTGAACGGGCTCGAACAGACTCGGAAATCGCCGTTCCGGGTTGATGTTTCCGCTCGGGGCGATGCCGATGGTGCCGGTGCACGCGGGACCCAGATCCGACAGGATGTCACCGAAGAGGTTGCTCGCGACGACGACGTCGAACCAGTCGGGGTGCAGAACGAAATTCGCCGCGAGAATGTCGATGTGGAACTTGTCCACCTTGACGTCGGAGAACCGCTCGCCCATCTGCTCGACGCGTTCGTCCCAGTACGGCATCGTGATCGAGATACCGTTGCTCTTCGTCGCCGAGGTCAGATGCCTGTCGGGCCGACGTTGCGCGAGCTCGAACGCGTACTTCAGGATCCGGTCGACACCGACCCGGGTCATCACCGTCTCTTGCACCACGGTCTCGCGGTCGGTGCCCTCGAACATCTTGCCGCCGATACTCGAGTACTCGCCTTCGGTGTTCTCCCGGACGACGACGAAATCGACGTCACCGGGCCCGCGGCCGGCGAGCGGACTCTTCACTCCGGGCATCAGTTTGACTGGGCGCAGGTTCACGTACTGGTCGAAATGCCTGCGGAATTGCAGGAGACTGCCCCACAGCGAAATATGGTCGGGCACAACGTCCGGCCAGCCGACGGCGCCGAAGAACAGCGCGTCGAACCGGCTCAATTCGTCGAACCAGTCGTCGGGCAGCATGGCGCCGGTGTCGGTGTAGTACTCCGCGCACGCGTAGTCGAACTGCTCATAGTCGATCGCGAAGCCGAAGGCGGCCGCCGCCGACTCCAACACCTTGAGGCCTTCGGGCACCACTTCCTTGCCGATGCCGTCGCCCGGGATCACTGCGAGCCGGTGGGTGGTGGTCATGCCGCCACCCTACTTTCCGGGGTTTCGGTGCTAACGAAAGCGAGGGGCGCCCGGCATGGGCGCCCCTCGCTGGTGCTGTTGATCAGCGGCCGTTGCCGAACACCGGGGTGACGGCGCCGGTGCTGGCATGCTGCTGGATGTCGTGCACCCACTGGTGGTGGGAGATGTCAGCTTGCGCCGGGGCGGCCAGGCCGACGATGGCGGCGGCGAACCCTGTGGCGATGATGCCGGCAAAACCAAATTTCTTCATTTCGAAGCCCTTCGTTCTGGGCGTTCGAGCCGTGGCGGGTGTGTCGCGGTTCGGACGTCTGTCCACCGGTTCGGGGGATTCCTACCCGGTCTGATCTCCACAACACGCTGGTCAGCGCGGTTAATTCCGGTGGCAGAAATTGAGCGGCGGCTGGCAGAAACGGGTTGGCTTTCGGCGAGCAGGCGCGCACTTCGCGGCGAGGAGGCCCTGTGTCCCCTTTGACGCGCCGCTTTCTACACCTGGGCTGCCGTTGGACAAGAACCGCGACCCGGAGGTAGAAAACGGCGCGCATCCAGCCCTTCACAGCACACACTTGCAGTACTACATTCGGTAGTAGTCGACTCTGAGGGGGCAGGATGCGGTGGCGCGGGGTAAGTCATGTCGAGTTCGCGGTCTTGGATTATGACGAATCGATCGCGTTCTATGACGCGATGTTCGGCCGCCTGGGGTACCACAGCTTCTCCTCGCTGAACATGGAGTACCAGTCGATCTACTACATGACGCGATACCTCAACCCGCACAGCTATATCGGCATCCAACCGGCTCGCACCGGCGACAAACTCACCCACACCGACCAGGCCGTCGGGATCAACCACGTCGCGCTGTGGGCCCGAAACCGCAAGGAAGTGGACCGCTTTCATCGAGAGTTCCTGATCGCCAGGGGTATCCCGGTCACCGACGAGCCCAAGGACTATCCGCAATACTGGCCCGGCTACCGCGCGGTGTTCTTCGACGACCCGATCAACGGCATTCACTGGGAATTGGCCTGGGTACCGAAAGTCCCTTCCCCACGGCAGTTGTGGTCGTTCTACCGGACGATCCGGGCCTTCGGCAAACAGCGTCCCGACCTGGCCAACTCGGTGCCGGGCATCACCCTGCAGGCGCAGCGGCCGTTGAAGCGATGATCCAGTTGCCGAACTCCACGGCCAGGTGCCAGCGGTGTGCGGCAACCATGCCGCCGGGGAACAGCCCCGGGAACTCGACGGTCAGAAGCGCCGCCATCGCACCGTCATGGTCGCGGAACTGGTGGCGGACGCCGCCGATCGCCAGGCCGTCATCGAGGAGTTCTAACGCAAGAGTTACTTGCGTTAATGGCAGCCGCCAGGCTATCCCAGTGCCACTCCCAACTCCTGGGCGAACACCTTGATCATGTGCTGAACGGCAATCTCGTTGCGGCCGATGATCATATGGTCGTGCTGACCGTGCCGGACGCCCTCACCGCATTGCGGGAGCATCGCGAAGTCCTCGTCACGCACCGCGGCATGAACTCCTTCGTAGACCGCGTCGTAGCCCGCACGCATATCGTCCGTCGTCGCCGGGATACGTCCCATCCAACTGTGCCGCACCGTGCAGCGGGTGGGCTCCCCCTCGGGCAGCATGTCGATGATCTCCACGCCGACCGGACTGTTGGCCAGGATCAGATTGGG
This sequence comes from Mycolicibacterium sp. 050232, assembly GCA_036235365.1. GTDB lineage: Bacteria > Actinomycetota > Actinomycetes > Mycobacteriales > Mycobacteriaceae > Mycobacterium. The sequence goes on from JAZBEZ010000001.1 coordinate 563,650, forward strand.
GTAGACCCAGTAGATGACGCCCATGTTGGCCGACGGGTCGAATGAGGCGCTCGGGTCTTCGGCGAGGTTCTTGATCCAGTTGAACGGGAAGCCGATGCGGTGATGCCGGCCGAATTCGTCGTAGATCGCGGTGTTCGGCAGGGTGTTCTGTCCAATCAGACTCTCGCCGTGGACGAACGGGAAATGGTAGCCCTCGGCGAATGCCTCGAGCGCACCCTTCCACGACACCTCTGAGGAGAACTCGCGGTCAGTGTGATAGCCGTACGTCTCGTAATTCCATTGCGCCAGTTCGGCTCCCAGCGGACCCAGATGCGCATCGAGGTCGATGGTCGCGTCCGCGGTCAGGACGGCCCAGACGAAGCCGTGGCGCTCCTCGGACGGCAACTCCACCAGGCCGTACTCCGCGGGGTCCATCGTGTCGAAGCCGGCCTTGCCCGGCACCATGAACAACTCGCCGGTGTTGCGATAGGTCCACGCGTGGTACGGGCAGACGAAGCGGGACGCGTTTCCGGATCCGCAGGCCGGCATCGCCCCGCGATGACGGCAGTAGTTGAGGAACACGTGGCTGGCGCCGGTGCGGTCCCGGGTGACCAGCAACGAGTCCCCTAGCACCGAGCGGACGACGAAGTCGTTCTTTTCGGCGATCTGAGCCGACGGCACTATCGCCAGCGGGACCCGGCGCAGGATCTGGGATTCTTCGATCTCGGTGATCTTCGGGTCGCGGTAGTAGTGCAAGGGCACCTTCAGCACCGCCTCGGCCATGTCCGTCGTCCCCTCGACGGCATGCCGCAGAGCGCGGCGGGTCAATTCCTCGTCGGTGCTGCTCACTGGGCTGACGGTCATGATCTGACCATACAATGACCATTGACTGTATTGTCAAGATCGGGTCATCATTCGTGCGACGATCAACGGATGCGCAGGCACGGCTGGTCGGGAGACATTCCCGCCGATGATGACGAAGCCGTCGGACGCATCATCGGCGCGGCCCGCCACGCCATCGACGCGCGCGGCACGGTGAGCGTGTCCGAGGTGGCACAGGCCCTGGGAGTGACGCGCCAGACCGTGTACCGCTACTTCCCCACGCTCGAAAGCCTCATGGTCGCCACCGCGGTCTCCTCGGTGGACGGCTTTCTCGATCGACTCGCCGCAGAACTGGGCTCCATCACCGACCCGAGCGAAGCCGTCGTCGAGGGCATCGCCTACACCGCCGAACAGATCCCGCACGACCGGTATCTCAGCCTCGTGTTGCAGCCCGGCAAGGCCAGCGCCTTCACCGCCGGCGTGACGTCGGACCTCGCCATCGAGTTCGGCAAGTCGATCTTGCAGCGATTCGACATCGACTGGGCTGCAGTCGGATTCGAGGGAGACGTGTTCGATCAGCTGGTCGAGTTCATGCTGCGGACTCTGCAGTCGTTCATCGTCGACCCGGGCGGGCCATCCCGCCACAACACGGGCCTGCGCACCTACCTGCGGGATTGGGTGGCACCGGCGGTGGCCACGCACGCGCGGTAGAGCGTCAACGTCCGCCGAGTTCCCTGTGGACGCTCGGAGCTCAGGCGTACGCTCACCCACGTGGTCGACCTCTCGTATGTCATTGCCGGATCCGAAGCCACCGGCGGCGCCGGCCTGCAGGCTGACCTGCGCACTTTCCAGGAGTTCGGGACCTACGGCGTGGGCACGGTGACGTGCATCGTGTCGTTCGACCCGAAGGCCAACTGGGGCCACCGGTTCGTACCCGTCGACCCGCAAGTCATCGCCGACCAGATCGAGGCGGCGACGTCGGCCTACGACCTCGACGTCGTCAAGATCGGCATGCTCGGCACTCCGGCGACAATCGACGTCGTCGCAGAGGCCCTCGCCCGCCAAGCCTGGCGGCACATCGTCGTCGACCCCGTCCTGATCTGCAAAGGGCAGGAACCCGGCGCCGCGCTCGACACCGACACCGCACTGCGCCGGCAGATCCTGCCGCTGGCCACCGTCGTCACCCCGAACCTGTTCGAGGCCCGCACGCTCGCCGGGATGGACGCCCTCACCTCGATCGATGACCTGGTCGAGGCGGCCCGGCGCATTGCCGACCTGGGACCCGACCACGTCCTCGTGAAGGGCGGGGTGGAGTTTCCCGGTGACGACGCGGTCGACGTCCTGTTCGACGGGAAGGACGCCGAGGTCCTGAGCGCGCCGAAGGTCGGACACGCTCGCGTCGCCGGAGCGGGATGCACTCTGGCAGCGGCGATCACCGCCGCCCTGGCCAAGGGATCCAGCGTGCCGGAGGCGGTTCGCCTGGCCAAGGACTTCACCACCGCCGGAATCGTCGACCGGATCGGCGGCAATGCGCCGTTCGACACCGTCTGGCAGGGCGCGACGCGCTGAGATCAGCGGGATGCGATTCCCAAAGCGCCCGCGAGGGATTCGTAAATCCTGAACGCGTCCTCGTCGTAAACCTGCAGCAGCACCTCCGGCATCTGCGGGTGCGGTGCCGAATGCTCACCCACCACTTGGATCTGCACGTGATTCGCCCCCGCCGCCAGGTGCTCGCGCAATCCGCGCGCAACCGTCGCCGCGTCGCCATGGATGGCGAGCTGGTCGATCAACCCGTCGCTGCCGTCGCCGACGAGATCCTCATCGGTGAAGCCGAGTCGCCGTAAGTTGTTGGTGTAGTTGACCAATCCGAGATAGGGATGCTTGATGCGCGGACGGGCAAGAGCCCGGGCACGTTCCGGATCGGACTCGAGAACCACCTTCTGTTCGGGAGCCAGTAGCCCCTGAGGCCCCAGCGCCGCCCGGGCACGACGGGTGTGCTCGGGCGTGACGAGGTAGGGCACCGAACCGGCAGAGCGCTCGGCGGCCAGGGCAAGCATCTTCGGGCCGAGCGCGGCCAGCGCCCGGCCCTCCCGAGGCAGGCCGTGGGCATCGAGCGCATCGAGGAAGCCGTTCAACGCAGCCATCGGGGTGCGGTAATCACCGACCTGCTCAGGGTGGCCCACTCCGAGGCCCAGCAGCAGACGATCCGGATACGACTTCTCATTACGCCGGTACGCGGCCGCCAGCGTGGCCGCATCACCGCGGTAGATGTTGTAGATGCTGCTGGCCACCACCAGATGCTCCGTGGCGGCCAGCAGTTCATCGATCCCCGCCAGATCCGGCGCGGGGCCACCCAGCCACAACGCCGAATAGCCCAGGCCCTCGATCCGCTTCGCCATCTCTGGCGTGGTGGCATAGGCCGGTTGCCAGACACCGAATTCACCGAGATTCACCGCACACCTCCAGTCACGCGCATTTACCTCACGAGCGTGACTCGAGAAAAATGGACTATCAAGTCCAGACTTGTGCCGCGCGACGATTACCAGCCGGCGTCATCCAGCGATTCCAGCTGCGGCGTCGCCGCCTCAAGCCCCGCCGTCATCGTGTCGTGGTCACTGAGCCCGCCGAAGGACAGCCCGCTGAGGTGTTCGATGTCGGAAACGGATTTCTGGAATATCACCACTTTGGCTATGTCCGTGAAGGATTCGGCATCGGAGCCGAAAGCCGCATCCAGCGCCGCGTTCTGATCGGCCAAGAACGCGGTGGCACGGAGATTGCCGTCTTGAGGGCTGACCCGCACGACGATCTTCCAGAACTGCCGCGGCACATTGACACCCCGGTACAGCGGATCGTTGCCACCGAACACCGGCCCGGTGATGACGGTGATCTGACGCTTCTCCGCACCGGCGTTGTCGAGGGCGTAGTTCTCGATACCGGCCCACAGGTGTTGGTTGAATGCCGAGATCTGCGGGCAGCAGTTGGCGAAGTGGAAAGTGTCGTCGGCGGCCTGTTTCGCGGCGACCGGACTGCCCCACGCCGGATCGAGCCGACGCACCATGTGGCCACGGTCGAACAATCGTGGCTTCTGCCGCTCGAACACGTCCTGGTTGAGCTGCTGTTCGGGCCGCAGGCGCGGGTCGGTGTACCAGGTCTCGACCGCCTCGACCTCCCCCGTCTCTCGGTTGACCTTGCGCAGTCGGCGGCCGTCGATGTTGACGATGGTGAACAGTGGCATGCGCCGGTCGGCGCGGATGACCAGGCTGAAGTGGTGGTAGCGCAGCACCACGTTGGCCGACGACCGTTTGAGTCCCTTCGGCACCGCACAATGCGCCAGCAACTTCGTCGGAATCAACGGAACTGCAACGGGTTTGGGGAGGAAGTCCGGATCGTAGCCGGATCGGTTGCTGTAATCCGGGTTGGGCGCGTCATTGCGCTCCAGGACCGCGGGTAACGCGACGCTCGCGTCGTCATCGGCGACGATGATGGCCGGTGGCGTCGAGTTGAGATCGGTCACGTTGCCGGTGATGGTGAGCCGGGGGAGAAACAAGTCGCCGGTCACCACTGACGGTGACGTCGTGATGACCGGGGTCCCGTTTGGCGCGCCGACGACGGCGGGTGTTGCTTCCAACGGCGTGGACGCAGCCGGCGGATTGAGCGCTTCGGCGAGCAGATCCCTCAGGCCTGCCGGCAATTGGTCGTGACGGGCGCGGAGGGCGTCGACGATCGCGCTGATCCTGATGCCCTCATTGCAGTCTTCCGGCACAGGCTGCCCGTCTTCGAGTTCGGTGTCGTTGCGGCCGCCGCCGGCGTGATGCACGGCGACCAGATTGAATTGGTCGTTGAACACCGGGCTGCCACTGGAGCCGTGCAGGGTGTCTGCGGCGTAGTAAAGCGTGACGCCCTTCTTGCCGCGGCCGATGACCCGGTTGTCCCGCAACGCGATCTGTTTGTAGTCGGCGTCGGGATGTTCGATGATCGTGACGTGGTCACCTTCGGCGTGTTTGTCCTGCGCCGATGACAGTGGGCTCCAACCGAAGTCGGACAACTTGCCGTCGCCCGCCGAGCGGGGTCCGACCGCGATCAGCGATACGTCGAGCTCGTTCTCGTCGCTGGTCCAGAAGAAGGTCGCCGGGTCGAGACGAAACTCCGTGACCGCGGCAGGCACGTCGTCGATGTCGAGTTGGTAGTTGAACTGGACCGAGGTCGACGCGGCGCTCTGCGCATCCGCGATGACATGATTGTTGGTCATGAACAACCGGGGCGACACCATCACCCCGGTACCGAGCGGCCGCCGCTTTCCGTCGATGACGCGCGCCACCGCCTGCGCGGACAACCTCGCCATCTCCACGTAGTAGATGGGAACGTAATCGGTCGTCGCACCGATGATCTTCTCCAGTTCTCCCCGCATCTGCGGCTTGACCAGAGCGGCCACCTTGTCCTTACCGGACTGTGGGAGAACGTTGAGCAGGTCCAGATCGCCATCGACGACCTTGCTGATCTGCGTTGAGGTCAGGTCACCGGCGGTGATCGCAGCGACGCGGCGAACCAATCGGCAGTGGTCAGGTTCCATGAAGACGTTCGACATGACGGCCACCTCGCTTGCGTCGGGATATCGCTGCACCCAGTCTTTTCTCCCGTCCTGGTCGGCACACGCGTAGGCGACTACTCGTTTCCCGGCGACTGGAAGCTCTACCGGAACAAAGCACTGGCGATGTCCGCGAAGTGCTGGCGCACCGACTGTTCGTCCATGTCGAGGATGAGCTGGGATATGGCCCCGTCATACACAGTGACCAACGCCCGGGCCATGTCAGCCGGTGTTGGCAGCGATGCGGGAAGCTGCGGCACCCGATCACCGATATGACCGGCCAGCATGTGAGCGAAATCCTCACGCATCTGCGAACGTTCTGCTGCCAGCTCTAGCTGGACCTCGGGCCGGCGAGCCGCATACAGGACGAAGTCCGTATTGATCAGCAACCAGTCCCGATCGATGGGCAGATCCTGCGCCCAGGCCTCAATGGTGGCCTCGACCGTGTCGAACGGTTCGGCAGCCAGGAATCTCACCGTGTGCTCGGCGAATTCACGCGACTGTTCGCGATACAGGGCCAGGAACAATTCATCCAACGTCCCGAAGTTCGAGTAGAACGCGCCCTTGGTGTATCCCGATGCCTGACAGATGTCATCAATTCTGGTGCGCCCGAAGCCCTTAGCGGCAAACACCGAGAAGGCCGCCTCAAGAAGCCGCTGCCGCGTCTCGACACGACGCCGCGTCATCGGCCGCTCCGTTTGACCCTCGTCTCTGGCCACCGATTCATGATACCTTTTAGCATCCGATACTAAAAGGTATCAAACTGCATGGGGATGGACGAGGGGTGAGTGGATGCTGCAGAAGACAATTGGCGCCACGGCGTGCGCCATCGCGGCCCTGTTCGTGACGGCGACGCCGACGGCGGGCGCTACTCCTGATGCCGACGGCCGGTCAGGAGCCTGCCAGCGCTGGCAGATGACCACGGTGGCCAGCGGACTCGGCGCCCTGGAGAATCTCGAGCCTGACGGCCGCGGCGGCTTCTATCTGAGCGCGATCAACGACGGCAAGCTCCTCCACGTCGACGATCGCGGAACCAGCACTACGGTGCTATCGAACCTTGATCATCCTGCGGGCCTTCGCCTTTCGGCAGACAGCCTCTACTTCCTGACCGGAAACAACCCCGGCACCGCGCGCGGTACGCTGCAGCGCCTCGACCTGGCCACCGGACAAGCCACGACATTGCTCAGCGGGTTGCCCTCACCGAACGGTCTGCTGTTCCTACCGGACGGCGATCTGATCTTCTCCCAGCTGACGGTCCCGCCGCAGGGCATCGGCCGCTACCGCCCCGCCACCGGACGTCACACCAAATCCTGGTCCACCACCCCGCTGCCCAACGGTCTCGCACTGACACCGGATCGCACGGCGCTGTATACCGAGAATTCCGCTCTGTCAACGGTTTTGCGGGTACCGCTCGACAAGCCGAACGCCACCTCGACGGTCGCACGATTGCCCGGGGTGATCGCCGGCTCCGACGACATGCAAGCCACCCGCGACGGGACGCTGTACGTCGCGGGGGATACCTCCGGCGAGGTCTACGCCGTCAACCCCGCAACCGGCCGGGTGTGCACGATCGCCAAAGGTCTCAGCCAACTCGCATTGCCGCCCAACGGGCCAACCTCGGTGCGGGTCGCGCCGGGCCCCGACGGCAATGCCCTGTACGTCACGGCTTTTGACGGCAAGCTGCGGCGACTCCAACCCCCCGCCGGGATCGACCTCACGCCGGTCACTTAACGGGCGCCACCGCGATCGCCTCGATCTCGACGAGCTGATCGGGGTACCCGAGGACCGTGACGCCCAGCAGCGTGCTCGGCGGCTGATGGTCGGCGAAGCCCGACGCCACCTCATTCCACGCCGTGGCGAGATCATCGCGTTGAGCGCCGGCGACGTAGATCGTCGTCTTCACCACATCGCGTAACTGGGCACCGCAGTCTTGCAAGGTAATCCGGAGATTGGCCATCGCCCGGCGGGCCTGTGTCGCGACATCGCCGGGAGCAACGACCTGACCCTGATCATCGAGCGGGCAGGCTCCCGCGGTGAAGATCAGGCCGTCTCCGGATGTGATCGCCGCGTAGGCATAGGGCACGCCCGAGAACAACCGAGCACCACGCACCAACTCGATGGCCATGACGGTTACGTCCTTCCGGCGGTATCTGTGCCGCGGTGCATTTCATAGCTACTGCGGGCGCCACCGGGAAACTCGACGAATTCCACCGCGGTGCCATCGGGGTCGTTGACGAAGAACATCCGGACCCGGTCGATGGGGAACGGCTCCTGAACCGGCTGGAAACCGGCTTCGATCACCGCGCGGTAGGTGGCGTCGAGATCGGTGACCGACAACGCGATGTTCTGGTTACCCACGATGCCCCGCTTCCCCGGTACAGGCGGGGTGGAAGAACCCAGGCTGAGCAGTTCGAGCATGACGCCGCCCACCACTCCCCCGACGACACGGCCCTCCTGCTTGCGGGACGAGTGAAGGACTGCGTCGAACGGCTCACCGGAGATCAACTGGTCGAACACCACATCCATGCCCAGCAGGCCACGGTAGAAATCCAGGGCCCGGTCCATGTCGGTCACCCCTACCACCAGGTGGCAGAAACGTAGATCAGTCAGCATGGCGTTCCTCGACTTCCTCGTCAGCGCCTGAGCGTATCGGCTAGCGTGCCAAATCTGGTCAACTCCAGAAAGGCAGTCCCATGTCCTCCTACAGCCATCCGCACTCCTTGGACGGCCACGTCGCGATCGTCACCGGGGCGGCCCGCGGTGTCGGCAAAGGCATCGCCACCGCGTTGCTGTCCCGCGGGGCCCGTGTCCTGGTAACCGACATCCTCGACGACGTATTGGCAAACACCACAGCGGAATTCGCCGAGGCCGGGTTCAAGGTCGCGTCGACAGTGGCCGACCTGCGTGACCCCGGCAGCGCGCAGCGCATCGTCGACGCCGCACTCGAGGCGTTCGGCACGGTGAACGCTCTGGTCAACAACGCCGTGGCCAGCGCCGGGCCCATCCCGTTCGTCGACATCGCCGCCGAGGAGTACGAACGCGTCCATGACACCGGACCACGCGCCACCTTCCGGCTCATGCAGGCGGTTCACCCGGTCATGGTCAAAGCCGGCGGCGGATCCATCGTCAACCTGGGCTCGGCGGCAGGCACCGTGGGCACACACTCGTTCGGCGCCTACGCGGGCGCCAAGGAGGCCATTCGCGGCATGTCCAAGGTGGCCGCACTGGAATGGGGCGTCGACGGTATCCGCGTCAACGTGGTTTGCCCGCTCGCGGAAACCGACGGCCTGAAAGTGTTGCGCGACATGGCACCCAAGCAGTATGACGCGGTGGTCAGAAGCACCTCCCTCAAGCGAATCGGCGATCCCACCAACGACATCGGTTCCGTCGTGGCCTTCCTGATCGGCGACGACTCCACCTATCTCACGGGTCAGACACTGCTCGTCGATGGTGGGGCCGGCTCGTTCCGGTAGCGGCAAACGCCGCCAAACCGCAGGTCGCCCTTGTTAGGTTCGAATTTGCCGATCAAAAGCACGAGCCAATAAGGAGGAAGACCAATGACGAATCACTCAGGGAGCTCGTTCTCCCGCCGCACGTTCATCCGCGGTGCCGCCTTGACGGTGCCCGTCATCGGCGCAGCAGTAGTCGCACCAGTTGCCTTGGCAGCACCGCAGGAATGCGGTGATCCGGCCGGCAAGGTCGGCAATTGCGCGGCTCAACTGCCACAGGAGTTCACCGCGACGAGCTTCAGCACGACGGCGATCGTCGGCGCCACGAACTACTCGATCCTGTTCAGCACCAACATCAGACGCGGCCCACTCATCCCCTCCGGCACCACCGGCTATCGCATCAGAAGTGTCAGTGTGTCAGGCACGAAGCTCGACGGCACCCCGTTCTATCTGACGCCGGGGATCGGTGAGGTCGGCCCACGGCTGCTCAACGCCCGGTCCGGGTCATCGTTGGGTTTCGCCCTCGACGTGCCGTGGGACGCGAACCAGCTGGTGCGTGAGTTCCTCTACACCTACGACGTCGAGTTCCTCACCGGCTTGACGGTGAATCAGACCTGCCGTTACACGACGACGATGACGCTCGCCGACAACGGTATGACGCTCGGCGGTGTCGGGTCGGTCAACTTCTCCACACCGAGGCTCGCCGAATGCGAGGCGGCTCCACCGCCGCCTCAGTAGACCGTCTACCCGTGCGCCTTGCGGACCAGATCGATGGCGTACTGGTTGACGAAGGTGCCCGCCGATGCCTCGCCGGTGCCACAGGCGCCGTCGGACTCGCCGGGCCGCTTGACCCAGAGGAACGCGTCGACGTTGCCGTTTCCGGTCGCCGTGGTCGGCGCAGCACCGAGGGCGCGACCGCTGGGGTTGCACCAGTACATTTCGCCTTCGGCCGGTCCGGCGCCGTTGCGCGAGGTGTCGATCACGTAGGGCTTGCCGCCTGTCTGGCCCGAAATGGCATCGCCGTAGCCGATTTCCTCTTCGGTGGTGAAGAAGTTGGCGGTGTTGAGGCTGAAGCCGCGTGCTTTGGCCACGCCGACCCGGTTGAGCCGGTTGGCCATCTCGTCGGCTGCCGTCCACCGGGAGTGGCCCGCGTCGACGTACAGCGCGGTGCCCGGATTGCGGGTCAGCGTGTCGACGGCGTAGCTCATCAGGTTGTAGCGCTCCTCGCGCTGATCGCCGGACAGGCAGTCGGCCATGGCGAGCGCGTCGGGTTCGAGGATGACCGCGGCCGGCCCGCCACCGATGGCGGCGGCGACGCCGTCGATCCAGCCCTTGTAGGCCGCAGCCGACCCGAAGCCACCCGCCGCGTAGCTCCCGCAGTCGCGATGCGGGATGCCGTACAGCGCCAGGATCGGCATGGTGCCGGCGGCCTGCGCCGCCGCGATGTACTTCGCGTCCACCGCGGGGCTCGAGACGTTGTCCATCCAGTAGGCCGTGGGCGTGTTGGCGATCGCCTGCAGCTCGGGGCTCGGGTCGCCCTGCGCGGCGCGCGCGGCCTTCGATGAGGGATTGACGTAGAACGAATGCCCCTCGAGCGGGTTGCCGTCACTGGCCAGGCGTACCTGCGGCACCGCCTCGGCGGCGAGACCCGCACCGACCACGGAGGCAACTGTGAGAAAAGGGACGATCAACCGCGCGACTGCGCCAGCAGCTGAGGACATCACCTCAGGGAAAGTAATGGGGCTGAGCCAGATGCGCCAGTCGCTCGCGCAGCTCGCCCGGGTTGATCCCGAATTCTTCCGGCCGGTACCGGTGCCTACCTTTCCCGTCGCGAGGTTGGGCGCGGTGATGCTCGGAGAGCATTCCGGCGATATCCGGCGGCTCCATCTGCGCTCCGGCGTAGATGCGGCGCACCGTCGCCTCGGGGTCGGCGATCAGGTCGGTGTACTGGATGTCGAGCCAGGTCACGGTCGAGGCCGAGGCCCGGCCGGCCACCGCACGCCGCAGCCACAGTTCAGTCTGCTCGGTTTGGAACCGGCCCACGTCCGCCCCGTCGACGTGGTCGCTGTAGGTGGAGCGGTACGTCGCGAACAGGCTCGCGCCGGAGGCGACGGTCTCCACAATGTCGCGGTGGAGTTGGACGACGCACGCCCCCGGATACGTCGCGACCACATGGCGGAGCTCTGCGGTGTGCGCCGGTGCCTTGAGCACCCAGCGACGTCCGTCGCCGGCGTCGAGGATCTGCAGCATCCGCCGGTGCTGCGCATACTCGGCCGCGAAGTCTTGACCGGCCAGCCACGTCGCGTAGCCGTCCAGCCGGGTGGTGGCCGCGAACCCCCAGTTGCGCAGGGTCGTGCCCATGCCGAGCACGCATTCCTCGGGCAGGTCCGGGCCGGAGTCGTGCACAGCCGCCATCGCCGGGTTGAGCACATGCAGCAGGTATTGGCCCGCCGCGGCCGCCTCCAGGCGCTGGGCGCGTTCGTCGGGGTCGAGGTCTCCGGCCAGCCGCCAGGGAGCACCCAGCTCGGCGGGCAGCGGCGCGCGCAACCGACGGTCACGGTCGAGGAGCCGGAAGAGAAACGTGGTGCCGGTGCGCCAGCCACCGGTGATGATGATCGGTGGCAGCAGCGGCCGGTGTTCGGTGGCCGGGTGCTCCTGCAGATACCGCGCCATCGCGATGCGGGCGGCCAGCCGGCCCGCTGCCGTGCGCTGGGCGGTCAACGCTCCGAGGGCGTTGAGCCGTCCGTCCTCCTCGGCCGACGCGAGATACTGCAGGAGACCGGGACGCCACTGGTCGGGGTCACCGAGCGCGCCGGCACCCGCACCGCGGGTGCCGCGGTCGATGACGATATCGACGGCGTCGGCACCGAGCCGGTACCGGTCGGGCCGGGCAGCCCGATCCTCCTCGGCTGCGGCATAGGCCTTGAGCGCCTCCGGGGTGCGGGTAGGTGCGGTCCAGCCCGTCATGAGCGCTCCACCAGATCGGCGAGGCGAACGACGCGTGCCGACGGCACGGTCGGTTGACCCTCAGGTTGCAGGAACCGCATCACGACGATGCCGAACGCGCGCCCCTCACTGTCGATCCAATCACCGGCCGCCGGGCCCGGATCGGTCGCCGAAATGACGAAGCGGTAGCGCCCACCGTCGAGGTTTGCGGTGGCGCCGGTGTAAGACACCCGCCGATGGCGGTAGTCCAGTGAGTTGAGAAATCTGCTGTACGCCAGGATGTTCCAGTACCGGCACGGCACCAGCCCGCCCTCGATGAGCAGCGCCTCGCCGGGCTCCAACTGCCAGCCGCCACGCAGGTAATGGATGGCCGGTTCGGTGAACACCGCGCCACCCGTCATCTCGTCCCAGTGGCGCAGCTGGTTGGGCGCAGTGCGATCGGCTGCCGCGGCGGCGGTCCAGATGCGGGGCAGGTGCGTGATCGCCGCCGACGCCTTCGACAGGTGCCTGCCGAACCGCGCCGGGTCGATCGGTGCCGGGCTCGGGGGCGGCTCGACCGCCTCGATGCCGCACCACCCGTGGCGGTCAGTCTTCACCTCATCGTGAAAGTGCCGGACCCAGACCACGGTGGCACGCTCGGGCAGGCCCAGCCAGTCCCCGACCGGTGGTCGGTCATCACCGACCGTTACCTCGTATCCGCCGTCTTCGTCGAAAGTGATTGCATCACTGTCGATCCGGGAGACCGCCTGGGTGTCGGCCCCACCGGTACCGTAGACCGTGACCGAGACGTAGGCCGCATCTCCTCGATTACCGCGGATCCGGTACCGGCCGTCGGGGCGAACATCGGCGACCCAGTACTGGAAGTCGGGATTGTCCATCAGGAACTTCTGGCGCCACCCGTTGAACGCGATGAACTCCGGCTTGTCACGGTCGACCTCGAAGCGTCCCAGTTGATTGGACACCGCGCGCAGCAGTGCCCGGAACCCGTCGGCGCGTTCATTTTCCGGCAGGTTCGCGGTGTCGGCCGCGAGTTGCTCACCCGCCGTGCGCAATCCGTCGACGAACGCGTTCCAGGCCGCAACCTCGTCGCGAGGCTCACCTGCACTCGGCGCGGTCACGGGCATCCCTCCCCCAATTCCGGAAGCACATGCTTCCGGAATTGGATGGTGCCCGCTATGCTCGCGGCATGTCAAGGCCGTACCGCGGCCAGGCCGCCGACGCACGGTCGGCGGATCGCCGCGCCCGACTGCTGCAGGCAGCCGTCGACCTGGTCGGCACCAAAGGGGTGTCCGCCATGACCATGCGCGCCGTCTGCCGAGAAGCCGAACTCAGCCAGAAGTTCTTCTACGAAAGCTTCACCGACACCGACGATCTGCTCTACGCGGTCTACCGCAGCACGTTCGAGCACACGCGCCGGATCATCTCCGCCGCGGACGATCCGGCCGCCGATCTGCCCGCACGCGCCCGGGCGGGCGTAAGGGCGGCAGCGCAGCTCGTGACCGACGATCCGCGGATCTGTCGAATCTTGTTGGTGGAGCCCATCGCCGACGTGCGGCTGCGCAAGTTTGTGCGCGAGTCCATCGGCTCGATGACGCTGGCGGGCGTGACCGTCCCGATCGGCGGGGCCGAAACCAAAACCTCGGCACGGGTCAAAATGCAGTACGCCACCGTGTTCGGCGCGATCATCTCACTGTTCATCGAATGGACCGAAGGCAACCTCGGTTCCGACCAAGAGGTATTCGTCGACCATGTGGCCACGATGCTGCTGGCGTCACCGCTGTTCGGCAGTCAGGCAGTTCCCTCAGCCGGCCATCCCGCCAGGACTCCCCGGATCAACCGGTCGAGCTGAGCTGCGTTGTCCACCAGAGGTTGTCCGATGACGAACGTCATCATCACGCCGTTCACGAACGAGAACAGGGTTTTGGCCTGGTCATCGATGACGCCCTCCGGCAACGGATTCTCGTCGGTCGAATGCCACTCGGCAACGACGGCGCGCGCGAGCCCGTAGAACCCTTCCACGGACTCCCGTAGCGTCGCGGCGAGGTCGTCGTCACGCCCGGCTTGTAAGGCCAACTCGTAGCGAGCCTTGGTCCGGGTCAGCCAAGGTTCGGTTGCCGAATACATGATCAGAGTGGCGAATCCGAAGGTGCCTGCGAACTCCGTCGGATCGGCGTCGGTCGCCTCGGTGAGCAAGGACAGATCTGCAAGGTCGAGTTCGTTGAGGCGCGCGGCGATCGCATGCATCAGGGCATCTCGGGTCCGGAAGTAGAACGACGTGCTGCCGTCCGGCACCCCGGCCTTCTTGTCGACCTTCGGATGGCTGACGCCGCGCGCACCGTCGGAACCGAGCAGTTCGATGGCAGCGTCGGCCAATTCGCGGCGACGCTGGGCTGCGTTGTACTTCCTGCGTTCAGCGATGCATCGCAGTCTATCGACCGTCCACGCGATACCCGGCGAAGGCGGTTCGACCGTCAGAACTGTCCGCAGTTCGGGGTGGTGGGTTCACCGTTGAAGCGAGCGGCGATCCACTGCATGGCCGGCTCGCCGTCGACGAACATCGGGAGCGCGTGGTTGATCACCAGCTTGTTCAGGAACGGCGGTTCCTCGTTGGTGCGGAATTCGACGTCGGCGCCCTGCGCGCACCAGTCCCGGCCCAGTTGGTTCGCGGCCGTCCACGGCACCAGCGGGTCGAAGCGGTTGCTGTTGATCAGCACCGGCGCGTTCGGCTTGTACCGACCGAGCTTCTGCAGCTCGAACAGGCTGCTGAACGGTTCTTCGTTGACGAGCTTGTTGATGTCCTCGTTGAAATACGGCTGCAGATGGCGGAAGGCGAAATCGACGATGGTCTGCCCCACGCACTGGCGGGACACCGACTCCAGCATGTCCTTGCCACGTTGGGTGAGCTTCGAGCGGATCGCGTCGGCGGCTTCCGGGTAGGCGGCGATGACGCCGTTGAGTGCGTAGCCGACGACCCCCACCAGCGCACTGCCGTCGGCGTAGGGCAGCAGTTCTTTGAGGTTGGCCGGCGGCGCACCGGCGTAGGTGCCGACGATGTTCAGTTCGGGCGCGTAGCCCGAGGCCAGCTCCGCCGCCGATGCGGTTGCTCCACCGCCCTGCGAATATCCCCAGAAGGCCACGGGGCCATGCGGATCCAATGACGTCTCGGGCAGTTTCATCGCGGCGCGGGCGGCGTCGAGCACGGCGTGACCCTCGGCGAGGCGGTTGACGTAGGTGTGCATCGAGTCGGTGCCCAGACCCTGGTAGTCGGTCATCAGGATGGCAAAGCCGCGGGCCACCAAGGTCGCGACGAAGGCCTCCTCGTAGTTGACCATGATGTCCCAGCCACCCGAATAGTGGATGCCCTGGTTGAACTGGCGCGACGGCGCGCACTGGTTCCCCTGCCCCTGAGTGCCGGGTGCGTAGACGAGCAGCGGGCGCGGCCCCTTGCCGGGCCAGTCGTTGTACGGCTCGAAGTAAGTGCCGGTGACGGCGATCGGATTCCCGCGAGAGTCCGTGCTGCGGTACATGATCCGCGTACCGGTCGCCATGATGGCGCCCAGCTGACCCGAAGGCTCGAGTACCAGCCGGCTCGGCTCGGTGCGGATCACGTCGCCGGGAACACCAGCGGGCAACGGGTCGGGCGGTAGATAGAACTCCGCGTACTGCGGTTCGTCACCCGTGTCGGCGAGTGCCGTGGTGGTAGATGCAACGAGTGACCAGATCATCAGCATGAGGACGACGACAATCCCCCCGGCATTGCGCATTACCGGACAGTAACAAGAAAGTGTCTGGCTATGCCACTTTTCCTCTAACTTACTAGAGAAATTGACCAAACATGCAGTTCATGGACTTAAATTGACCGCGCGGGTGCCAACTGGACGGCGTGTTCGGCGGCGCGACGTCCCGAGAAGACGCAGTCGGCGATCGACAATCCGCTGACGTAGGAGTTGGCGCAGATTCCGATCGCGGTCCGTCCCGCCGCGTAGAGGCCCGGAATCGATTGTCCCTCAGGCGTTGTCACCGCACCGGTGAGCTCGTCGACGATCAGGCCGCCGAGGGTGAACATCGGGCACGGGTTGATCAGACTGGGCTTGATGGATATCGCGATCAACGAGAACGGGCCCTGCTCAACGGGTTTCACGTACTCGGCTGGCTTCCCCATCGGATCCGGCAGCCCCGCCGCGGCTGCGGCGTTGTGGGCCGCCACGGTGGCACGCAGCCCCGCGGGATCAACACCGGCCTTGGCTGCCGCCTCCTCCAGCGTGTCCCCGACGACGCGGTCGGTGCGCAGCATCGCTTCCATCTGCAGGCGCTGAAACCAGATGGCCTGCTTGGGAAGTTGGGCGCGCGCCTCGGTGAGCAGGCGCTGATCGGCCAGAATCCAGCCGCGACCGCCATGGTCCTGAATCATCGCGTGCCCGACCGCCGCACCGTAGCGGGTCTCGTCGATGAATCGTTGTCCATCTTGATCGACCACGAGCGCACCGAGGAAGGCGCTGGGCGGGGTGATGAATCGCCAGGCCGAGACGTTGTCGAGGCGATCGACGGCGGCACCGACATCGGCGGCGAGGGTGATTCCACTGCCGTCGTCCCCGGTGGTACCGAGCTGCAGTCCGTCGCGGTACTCCGGTGCGTGCTCGGAGATCCATTCGCGGTTGGCGATGTAGCCGCCGGCGCTGAGGATGACTGCCTGACGCACATGGATATCGACGGTGCGGGCATACCTCCGCTCCAGACGGTTCATCAGCTTTTCCATCGCGGCCCGCAGCGGCGGGTAGTAGATGCCCGGTTTGATCGCGAGCTCGGCGTATGCGCGATGCCGGTGGCGAACCCACGCCGGCGCATCGGCGAGCGTGCTGGCCCGCACACCGACCACCCGTCCGTCAGGGTTGGTCAGCAGCGCGACGGCGCGGGTCTGGAACTGCGTGTGCACCCCGCGGGCGGCCGCCGATTCGGCCAGCGGCTGATAGATCTTCTTGCCCGAGGCTCCCGGCCCTTTGGCTCGGTGACCCCGTTGCGCCGGTGGCGTGATCGCACGGAAGCGCCCGGAGTTCTCACTGCCCGAGTAGTACAGGTAGTACTTGTTGTTCGGGTAGGACGTCTTGTACGGGCACACCGAGGCTTCGAAAGGGACGCCGTGTTCGGTGAGCCAATCGATCATCGCCGGGCTGGTATCGACGAAACGGCGCAGCGTTTCAGGGCGCACGGCATCGCCGATCTCGGCCTGCAAGTAGGCGTACATCGCGTCGGCGGTGTCGTCGACACCCGCTTGACGCTGCACCCAGGTCCCGCCGCCGGCGTAGATGATCCCGCCCGACACCTGAGTTGCGCCGCCGCCGTTGAATCGATCGATCGCCAACACGTCGGCGCCTCTCGCCCGCGCTTCCAGGGCGGCAGAAACGCCCGCAGCTCCGTATCCGACCACGAGAACATCGACTGTGCGCGCGTCTGGCATGGCTCTCCCTGAAGTGATCGACCGCCGCTTTTAGACTCCTAGTTTGTACTCAAAGTACAAACTCAGCGCAAGGACGCTCGTAGACTGCGCTCGTGGCTGAACAGACCGGGCGCACGGTGCCCCCTGCGGTGGCCGAGAAGCTGTACAGCGCTACCGACCTCATCGCCGCCCGCGGGCTGGCGAAAACGAAGATCGAGGACATCGCCAAATCGTCGGGCGTCCCGAAGGCAACGCTGTACTACTACTTCAAAGGCAAGGACGACATCCTGGCCTTCCTCTTCCGGTATTCCCTCGATGCGCTCGCCCGCGACGTCGCCGAGGCTGCCGACGGCCCCGGACCGGGCAGAGACCGATTGGCCGCCGTGATCCAGGTCCAGGTCGCGCACACCATGCACCGACCGGAAACCGCGCAGGCACTCGTCGGCGATCTGGGCCGTGCGATTCGACTACCCGAACTCGCGTCGGCCGTTCAAGAGGCGTTCTACGAACCCATCGCCCGCGTGCTCCACGCCGGGGCCGCCGACGGCTCACTGCGCAGCCTCGCCGACCCGGAGAGTGCTGCGATCAGCATCTTCGGCGCCATCATGATGACCGCGATGCTGCACAACGTCATCGACTCGGCGAAGACGCAAGACGAAGTCGCCGACGAGGTCATGCACCTCATCGAGAACGGGCTCGCGCCGTCAGGCTGATCCGTTCAGACATGCATGATGGAGCCCATGAGCCACACACGAACCAGAGCTGCGCACCGGTCGACGATCACTTCCATCGCGGTGGTGCTGGGTCTGCTGGCAACGGTTCTGGTGTGGGGCCCCGGCGTCGGACGCGCATCCGCGGCGGAGGCGTCGCCGGCCGGGGATACCCTCTCCATCGGCGACCCGGCCGCACCCGGCCAGATCGACCTCTACCTGGATCCGCTCTGCCCTTACAGCGGAAAGATGGTCCGCGAGCAGGGCGCCGAGATCGCCCGTCGTATCGAGGAAGGCAGCCTCCACATCAATTTGCGGCTGGTCAATTTTCTCGAAAAGTACTCAGCCAGCGGAACTTACGACAGCCGCGCCATCTACGCCGCCTTCATCGTCGCCGATCACTCGAAATCGAGCGAGGTCACCTGGCAGTTCATCGAGCAGATCTTCTCCGCCGATCAGCAGCCGGAGGAGAAAGGCCAGACGGATCTGAGCAACGATCAGCTCGCCGGGCTGGCCGATCGCGCCGGCGCGCCGCCGTCCGCGCAGGACATGATCAAACTGGGGCTGCCCATCCCCTTCGACGGACATGCCATCGCCGCCAACAACCTGCCGCTGCTGCGGGCACTGCCGGACTCCGGGGTGCCGATGGTGGTCATCGACGGCGAATCGGTCGACGGAAACTCCGACTGGCTCGATCGCCTGCCACACTGACCATGAGGGCCTAGTCCGACTAGACTAAGTCCAATAGGCTGGACGTCATGTCGACGGTGAATATCCACGATGCGAAGACACACCTGTCGCAACTGCTCACGCGCGTCGAGAACGGCGAGAAAATCACCATCGCGCGGGCCGGCAAGCCGGTGGCCGACCTGGTCCCGCATACGCGCATCGACATCGCATTCGGTGGACTGGCCGGCCAATTCGATTACGACACCGAACACTTCGACGACGTCGACACCGACCTCAACACCCTGTTCGGCATCGAATGAGGGATTTGCTACTGGACACCCACGTCCTGCTCTGGCTACTCGAAGACAACCCGCGGTTGGGGGCCGCGGCGCGCGATCGCATCGCGCACAGCCCGGTGGTGTTCGTCTCCGCGGCCAGCACCTGGGAGCTGAGCATCAAGGCGGCGATCGGCAAGCTCACCCTGCCGGACTCGCTCGACGATGCAATCGGCCGATCCGGCCTACAGGACCTCCCCGTCACGCGGCGCCACACCCTCGCCTGGGACATCACCGCGCTGCCCCACAAGGATCCTTTCGACGCGATGCTGCTCGCGCAGGCGACCGTGGAGGGGCTCACACTGCTCACCGCCGACGCAAAACTGTTGACAGCGGCACCCAGTACCGTCGACGCCAGACTCTGAGCGTTCGTTGAAGACCGCTACCCTTCAGCAATGCCCACCGGCCAAGCCCTACGCACCAAACCGGGCCCACTGCAGTACATCGGGTACTGCTACGGCAAGCGGCTGCCCGATTCGATGCGCGACTGGGTGGCCAACGACCTGGCAGGTCCCGGAGCCACCATCCGGATGATGGTTCGCGTCGCGATCCCGGCGATCCTCGTGCTGGCGCCGATCTGGTTCATCCCGATGTCGCTGTACCTGCACGCCAGCATGACGGTGCCCATCTTCATCCCGTTCGTGTACTTCTCCCATGCGCTGAACAAGGTGTGGCGACGTCACATGCTCGTCAAACATGGCCTGAACCCGGCCCTCCTCGACGAGCTGTCACGCAAGAAGAACGCGCACATCCACCAGGCCTACGCCGAACGCTACGGTCCCCGCACCGGGCCGAGCAGCAGCGGCGACATCTGATCCGCTCACCCGTGTCGTTACGGCTGGAGCGTGCACAACGTGAGCGCGAAGGCGGGTGCAGCGGCCATCCCGATGACGATGAGCGACATCGTCAGCGACTGCGGGTGCCACCGAATCGACCGCCGGGGTTGCATGAGGCGGGTTACCCGGTCGGTCACCGCGGTACCGGCTGCGGCCAGCACACCGTCGGGCAGGCGGAGCCGGGTGCTCAGCGTGACGAGACCAGCCAGCAGTGGCTCACGGCCGTGCCTGCGGGTCGCCGCATCGTCAGCGCACATCTCCAGTAGTACCGGCACCGATCGCGCCGCCGCCCGCATCAGCGGCAGCCGCGGCAACGCATCCGCGAGAGTGCTCAAGATCGCGATGACATGGTGATGACGGCCCCGGAGGTGCGCCCGCTCGTGGGCCAGAACCGCAGCCAGCGCCGGCGGGTTCAACAACTCCAAGGCGGCGGTCGTGACGACGATGGCGCGCTGCCGGCCGCCGGATACGCAGTACGCCGTTGGTTGGTCAGCCGTGATGGCGACGACGCCGGCGTGGTCGGTGGGCCTACCGATGATCCGGACCGCTTCGACGTGTCGACGATTGGCGCGCCGTGTTCTGTACAGCGTGACGATCACCCGGCGGGTGGTGTTGGTTGCCACTGCAGCAGTGACCGCAAGCAGCGCGACGACCAATACCGTAGCCACTGTGGGCGGTAACGTCACCGCACTGGCGATCCCCAGCGTTTCGACACAGAACGTCGGTGCACTGCGGGTGATCAGGCTGTGGGCGGCGCCCGCGATCAGGATCCCCAACGCCGCCACCCAGGCGAACGACGCGGTTGCCACGACCACCAGCCAGCCCGCGATCGAGAGCCTCGGATGAACACCTGACGAGATCGGGCCGGTGAAAATGACCGGCGCCAGCCAGCTCAACACCATCGCGTAGCCGAGGAGAAACGTGACCGCGTTCATCGTGACCGCCCGTCGGTGAACCGCTTGAGCGCCTGCCGCAGCTTCGTCGAGTCGTCGTCGACGATCTGCTCGAGGAAGAAGTTGAGGATCAGCTCGCTGTCACCACCGGATTCGAACACGGTGCGCATCAGCTGCGCGGAGTGTTCCTCGCGGCTCATCACCGGCAGATAGCTGTAGGCCAGACCGACCTTCTCCCGCTGCAGCCATCCCTTTCGGAACAGGTTGTCCATCGTCGACATCACCGTGGTGTAGGCGATCTGGCGCTGGGTGACGAGCTCATTGTGCACGCTGCGTACCGTGGACGGCTCGGTACGCGACCAGAGCACTTCCATCACAACCGCTTCGAGATCGCCAAATCCCGTTATTCCCATACCTATTACCGCCTGCCAAGGTGTGCCGTCACCGTGTCCCGGCCTCGCACGTCAAACCTATGTAGCGCGATAGTAGCTGCTCTGCTCATTTCGTCGCGCTCCCGATCCCGGTGGCACGCCGCCGCCACAAACGAATTGACCGCCACACGATGAGTGCCACCACCACGCCCAGGATCAGCCAGGGATCGCCAACACCGGCCGACAGCCGACCCAGCCAAACTTGCAGGTCGTACTGTGCGTCGACGGAAAGTACGCCGCCGAGATTCGCGGTTCCGTCGGTGAACAGGAACACCCCGGCGAGCACGATGAACGCCACCCCGGTGAGCAGAGCGGTGGTGTGCGTCTCAATTGGGCCGAGTCGCACCGGTCGCCCCCGCAGCCAGGTCCGCTGCGACAGGTTGAAGCGGTCCCACAACCACGCGAGCACAAACAACGGCGCCGCCATCCCCAGCGCATAGACGGCCATCAGCAGTGCCCCGTAGGCCGGGTCGGCACCGATCGCCGACATGGTCAGGACCGCGCCCAGCAGTGGTCCCGCGCAGAATCCGGCGAGCCCGTACACAGCTCCGAGCACGAATACCGAGACAGTCCCGGAGATATTGATGCGGCCCATTGTCCGCTGTACGAACGGCAGGCCGAATCCCTTGCCCAGCACCGTCATCAGACCGAACGCGATCAACACCAGCCCACCGACGACGGTCACTTCGCTGCGATAGCGCGTGACCGTGCTGCCCAACAACCCGACACCGGCACCCAGCGGCACCAGCACCACACAGAGACCCACCCAGAACACGAAAGTGCGTCGAATCAACAGCTGTGCCCGATCGAAGGCGTATGCGAAGAACGACGGCAGGAGCAGGGCCGAGCAGGGGCTGAGCAGGGAGGCCAACCCACCGAGGAAGGCTCCGAGCAGGCCGATGCCACTCATCGAGCGGCCAGTGCCGCGTCGATGGCGCGCACGAAGTCTTCGATGGGCTGCGCCCCCAACATCGGCACATCGTTGATCAGGAAGGCCGGAGTACTGGGGACTCCGATCCCGGTGCCCCTTGCCAGATCGGCATTGATAGCGGCGTCATAGGTGTTTCCGCGCAGCCCGGCGGTGAATCTGCCGATATCGGGAATTCCTGCCTCCCTGGCGAACTCGATCAGCGCCTCGTCTGTCAGGTCTGCCTTCGATCGCTCCGGCGCGGCGGCGTAGACCGCCCTGTTGAACTCCCAGAACTTGCCTTGCTCGGCCGCCGCACGTCCGGCACGCGCTGCCGACATCGACTGCGGGCCGAAGATCGGGAAGTCGCGCCACTCGATGCGGAGTTGGCCCCCATCGACGTAGCGCTTGACGAGCTCGGGCTCGATGTCACGACTGAACTTGGCGCAGAACGGGCAGCGATAGTCGGAGAACACCACCAATGCCACCGGCGCGTCGGTAGCGCCCAGCGCAAGGGGATCACCCGCCTGGCGACGCTCCACGGGAGGCCGACCCCCCTCGACGGTGCCGCCGGCCCCTTCGGCGTCGGACAGCGATGTCACCGACGGACCGGTGGTCGGCGCGGCGGAGACCGCGTCATTTCCCGGACGGATCAGCAGGTAGGCGATCAGCGCAGCCGCGATGACGACAAGTCCCCCGATGAAGATCAGGTCCTTGTTGACGCTCTCTCGCCGTCCACCCACCGCGCACCTCCATGCTAGCCTCAATCCTACGTAGCTACGCCGTAGCTACGTATTCCGTTCTAGCACACCGCGTCACCAGGGCGCAGGAGCAGATGGGAGACGACCGCATGTCTGAGAGTCCACCCCGCAAGCGGGCAGCACCGATCCTGTCGGCACTCGCCCTGATCCTCATTGCCACCTTCGGCGCGGGTTCCTGGGGCTCCAGCGACCCCTCGGGTCCCGCCTACACATTGGCCACGTCGAGCGACAAGGCTTCGGTCCGCTTCACCGCGACGTCGGGCGCCGCGCTGGTCGACGGCGGAACATACGGTGTCGGCACCGTCATCGTGGCCAACTTCGACGCACCGGTCGCCGACCGCGCTGCCGCGGAGAGACAGCTGTCGGCCAAAACTGTTCCACCCGTTGACGGTTCCTGGTACTGGATGAACAGCCAGCGCGCCCACTGGCGACCGCAGAGTTACTACAGCCCGGGCACCGAGGTCGTCGCGACCGCGAACAGCAGTCGAGTCGCTTTCCGTATCGGAGAATCTCACATATCCATCGCCGACGACGCCACCAAGCAGATCCGCGTTTACCGCAATGACGAGCTGGTCCGCACGATCCCGACCTCCATGGGCATGGGAGGATCCGAAACCGTTGCAGGTAAGACGATTTCGTTCTGGACCCAGCCCGGCGTCTATACAGTGATGGACAAGGCCGCCACCGTCGTCATGGACTCCTCCACCTACGGGCTTCCGGTCGATTCACGACTCGGATACAAGTTGACCGTCAGCAATGCGGTACGGCTCACCAACAGCGGGATCTACGTCCACCAACTCGACAGCACGATCTGGGCGCAAGGCAAGACCAACACGTCGCACGGATGCCTCAACGTCAACGCCGACAACGGGCGGTGGTTCTACGAGTTCGCCCAGCCCGGAGATGTGTTCGAAGTACGCAACACCGGCGGTGACCCACTGCCCGTCTGGCAGAACGGCGACTGGAGCGTCACGTGGGACAGGTGGCTCGGCGGCAGTGCCCTGCGGTGACGGCCTACTCCGGGTCCCCTGCCCGCTGTTGAATGCTGATCATCACGAACTCCGAAGGCCTCAGCGGCGCGAATGCCACCGTGATGTTGACCAGGCCGTGGTCGATGTCGTCTTGCGTCATGGTGTCGCGACCGCAGCTCACGAAGTAGGCGTCGCGCCCGGTGGGCCCCTGAAATGCCCCCTGCCGGTACAGGTCGTGCATGAATGCGCCGACAGTCAGCCGGATCTGTGCCCACAACCGTTCGTCGTTGGGTTCGAACACCACCCATTGGGTTCCGCGGTACACCGACTCTTCGATGTAGAGCGCCAGGCGTCGCACCGGGAGGTACTTGAACTCGTCGGCCATTTCGTCGGCGCCCCGCAGCGTGCGGGCACCCCAGACCACCGGGCCCATACCGGGGAACGTCCGCAGACAGTTGACTCCCGAGGCGTTGAGGGTGCCGTTCTGTCGGTCGTCGAGTGCCACGGTCAACCCGGCGACCCCGGCCAGTGCGGCATTCGCGGGCGCTTTCCAGACCCCTCGGTCGGCATCGGTGCGAGCGATCGTCCCGGCCACCGCGCCGCACGCCGCGAAGTCCCCGACCGCGCTATTGCGCAGCGGATCCGGCCGCCGAATCCGCGGGAAGTAGATCGCACCGTTGCGGCCGGCATCCCCGGTCAGACCGTGGTCGGCCGGCCAGTGCGCAACGGTGGTCACTGTCGCCGCGGCCGGCGGGTCGACGAGCAACATCGCTCGGCGACGAACGCAGTATGTGAGCGCGGCCGCCCAGACGTTCCCCGGCAGGTCGCCGTCCGGGGTCGGCGGCGGCAGGCACAGCACAGTGAAGAGGTCGGCCTTGTCCAGTGCGTAGATGCCCTTCTGGGCATCCTGAAATCCCGGCCCGACATAGTCGGGCTCCGTGAGGGGGCGGTCATCGCCACCCAGCCGGACGACGATCGCGTCGGCCCCGCCGTTGGTGAAGAAATCGCGCACCGCATAGCCCAGACCGCTGTCTGTCCACAGTCCGCCGAAACTGTGCTCGAACGCGGCAAAGGAACTGATCTTCACCGGATCATCGACCGGACCTTGGCGGGCGCTCCCGACAAAGGCACAGATTGACGTGGGTATACCGGCGATCGGATGGTCCCCGATCTCGCGAATTTCGACCCCTGGCGGTTGCTCCGGAACCGGCATGGGAACCCCTTTCGCACCCTCGTGAGCCGATCATTCCACCTGTGACCTGGGACACTGCCGATCTCACCGCCCTACCAGGGCGTTTTGTGAAATCGGGCAATCGTTACCATCGATGCGCTACTCATCCGAGGGGCCAGCCCACACGACCCACAGGACGCTTGATTTGAACTCGCCAGAACTCGCCAACTGGAATGCCCAAGAAGCTCTCGCGGAGGCGATGATCCCGATCATCGGAAAGCTGCACCGGGCGAAGGGCGTGACGGTTCTGTTGCACAGCCGGTCGCTGGTGAACAAGTCCGTCATCAGCATCCTGCGGACGCACCGCTTCGCGCGGCAGGTGGGCGGCGACGAACTCTCGGTCGAAGAGACCTTCCCGTTCCTGCAGGCGTTGGCCGACCTGGACCTGGGCCCGTCGAAGATCGACCTCGGCCTGCTGGTCATGGCCTACCGGGCCAGCGATGGCAGCCAGTCAGTGCCCGAGTTCACCGGCCAGGTGCTCAGCGATGTGACCGGTGAAAACAAGAGCGACCCGCAGGGCCCGCGGGATGTGGTGCTCTACGGGTTCGGCCGGATCGGCCGCCTCGTCGCGCGCCTGCTCATCGAGAAGGCCGGATCCGGAAACGGCCTGAACCTGCGCGCTGTGGTGATCCGCAGCAACGGAGATGGCGACCTGGCCAAGCGGGCGTCGCTGCTGCGCCGCGACTCGGTGCACGGCCAGTTCAACGGCTCGATCAAGGTCGACAACGAGAACAACTGCCTCATCGCCAACGGCAACGTCATCAAGTTCATCCACAGCGATGATCCGTCGACCGTCGATTACACGCAGTACGGCATCGACAACGCGATCCTGATCGACAACACCGGCAAGTGGCGCGACCGCGACGGCCTGGCCAAGCACCTGCGCCCCGGGATCGCCAAGGTCCTGCTGACTGCGCCGGGCAAGGGCGACGTGCCCAACATCGTGCACGGGGTCAACCACCGCACACTCGATCTCGAGCAGCAGATCTTCTCGTGTGCGTCCTGCACCACCAACGCGATCGTTCCGCCGCTCAAGGCGATGGACGACGAGTACGGCATTTCGCGCTGCCACGTCGAGACCGTGCACTCGTTCACCAACGACCAGAACCTGCTGGACAACTACCACAAGGCCGATCGCCGCGGCCGGTCCGCGCCGTTCAACCTGGTGCTCACCGAAACGGGTGCCGCCTCCGCGGTCGCCAAGGCGATGCCCGACCTGAAGGCCAAGATCAGTGGCAGCTCGATTCGCGTTCCCACGCCGGATGTTTCGGTGGCGATCCTGAACATGCAGCTGAACCGCCCGACCACCAAGGAAGAGGCACTGGAGTACCTGCGCCAGGCGTCGCTGTCGGGACCGTTGAGCCGCAACCTGGATTACACCGCAGCGACCGACGCCGTCTCCAGCGACTTCATCGGCTCCCGTGCGGCGAGCATCATCGACGCGAACGCGACGATCGTCGACGAGGACAACGTGATCCTCTACGTCTGGTACGACAACGAATTCGGCTACTCATCCCAGGTGGTGCGGACGGTGCAATACCTGTCGGGAATCGAATACCCGACGTATCCCCAGATGTGACCTGGGAGCTGCCGACCAAACAGGTTGTGCACGTTGCTAGTTGAGTTCGACCTGTTCGGTGGTGCCCGCGGTGTCCTTCGTGGTGGTGACGTCGCGGCACTCACCGTAGAGTTCGATCGATCGATTCACGTTTCCCTTGGCTTGGGGGTTGAAGACCGCGACCACCTTGTTCTTGGCAAGGCTGCTGGCGTGCGTCTTGAAATCCGTGTCCTCGCCCCACCCGTTGGACCTCAACTGCTGCACCATCTGTTCGACCTCCGTGCCGGAGGCTTCGAAACTGGGCGCCAACGGGTACTTGATCCTGACCACACCCCGGAACGGCGCCTCGTGCTGGTCGTTGCAGGAGGAACGCCGGAACACCACCGCCGACGCGTCGAGTTTCAGGGTCTGCACGATCTCGCGAGCGGCGTCGACCACCTGGGCCTTGGACTGCTCGGGCGTGAGCGGGTCCGAAACGCCATTGCTCTTGGAACTCACGGCATCACATCCTGAGGTGAGAGCGGCGACCGCCAGGCCCACCGCGATGAACAGATTCGCCCGCACTCTGACCTTTTCTCTACGTTCGTCGGCGCTCATTGGTGACGGTGACCGCCCGTCGCGATCCGCCAGGACTCCGGGTCGATCTCCACTCCGAGCACCTGCCTTCGGTGACCAGCTGTCATCCCATCATGCTCCAACGCATCGCCATGCCCCGAGGCGATATCAGAGATACTGAACAGCGATTCGCTGCCTGGGACCAGATAGCCGCTGTGGTCCTTCCACGGCAAGGTCCAGCCTTCCACCTCGGCTTTGAAACGCGTCGACCCGAAATCGTCATCGGCCGGGTCGGTGCCCAGCCCGATGGTGACACCGGTCCCGGGGATGTGCACCTGATTGTTGTCGCCACCCAGATGAGTGATGGGATCGGTCGAAGCCGCGCCCACGTACACATGGCCGTTCTCGGGCAGGTGGAAATCGGCCGCGCTCTTGGCCAAGTCGGTTCCGGGAGAACCGATGAGAACCACATCGTCGACGCGCATCCCGTAGCCGGCAGCGGCGTCGGCGACCGTGGTCGAACCGTAGGAATGGCCGATCACCGTGACGTGAGAGTCGCCGTGGTTCGTCACCGACAGTGCGTTGACGTCCGAGGACAACAGCGCCCCGCCCTCGCGGGCATTGCCGACCTGGCCGACCTGAGGGTCGGTCAGGCTGTCGGGGGCGTTGTATCCCATCCAGGCCACCACGGCGTTGCTCTTGCTCGGATCTGCTCGCTGAGTCTCGGTGAACACGTTGACCGCGTCGTCGCTGCTCAACCATCCCTCTGAAACACTGTGGCTGGTTCCGGGTACCACCACCGTGGTGTTATCTGCCGAATCGGGATCACCGATCGAAATCGCCGCTCTGCCTTGGCCGTTGAAGGCCTCCGGTTCGTACACGTAGAGATAGGTGGGCGCATCGGTGTTGTCGGCGTTGTGGGCCAGCCCCTCACGCACCTTCAGTGCGTTGTAATAACGGGTCATTTCCTGCTGCGACAGTGCCTCCGTCGCATTCTCCACGCGGGCGATGTCGGCGTCCATCACTGCCTTGTTGGCGGTGCTGCGGTCGGCGACCGGGATACCGTTGAGGTTGCCAAGCTTTTCGGGTTGCTCACGCAGGAGCCGTTCCCGGTCATCCTTGCTCAGCGCGTCCCACCACTTCTTGACTTCCTTG
Source organism: Mycolicibacterium sp. 050232 (assembly GCA_036235365.1). Taxonomy (GTDB): domain Bacteria; phylum Actinomycetota; class Actinomycetes; order Mycobacteriales; family Mycobacteriaceae; genus Mycobacterium. Next base: position 591,877 of record JAZBEZ010000001.1, read on the forward strand.
GGGTCCTTGCCTTCCGGGATCTGAGGGCCGGCGTCTTTGGGGCTCTGGGGTGCGGGCAGGCCACCCGGGCCGAAGGTTTGCATCGGCGAATCCAGCGCGCTGACGGCGCCGCGCAGATTCTGGCCGAGCTGCCGGTCCGCGGTGTCGAAGTTGGCCAGCATGGTCTTCACGTTCGCGGCGTTACTCGCCGCCAACGCTTGCAGCTGCGCGGCATTGGACGGGCTGAGCTTTCCGTACTGCTCCAGCGTCGAGCCCGGGCGGACCGAAACGGAACCGTCAGGGCCAACCTGCCAGCCCTGCGCGGTCAGACTGCTGACGGTCTGCAGCAGGCTGGTGCGGGTCTGGGCGAGCTGGCCACCGCCCTCTTGCATGATGGTCTGCGTCCGAGTGAGGGCTTCCTGCAGTTGTTGCATCCGCTGTACGGTCGCGGCCGACTTGGCCTGCGCAGCGTCCGAGGCAGACCCCTGCCACCCGGCGTGCAATGTCTGCAGACCCTTTTGATGCTGCTCGATCTGGGTACCGAGCGCCGTGGCTTTCTGCCCCATCTCCGCGCCTGCCTGCACCAGGTTGCCGGGCTGTGACGCCTCGACCTGTGGAATCGTGACCGGCGCCCCCGCCGGCGCGGCGTCAGCCACCGATCCGCCGTATGCGGCGGCCGAACTCCTCGTCGCCTTGTCGGTACCGGTCGGCCGCGGCCGTCAACCGGTCCTTGTGCATGGTCAACTCGTCGTTAACGGTTGTGGTGGCTTTGTCGAGCACCGCGGCTACAAAGCTGCAGGCGGCGCCGCTGGCCAGGTCGGAAACGCCGCCGCTCGCGCTGGCCATCGATTGCCCGGCACCCAGCGCCGACACCGCGGCAGCGACCTCGGCCTGCGCCGTCGCCGCTGCGGACAGCTGGGCGGGGGCCACTCGCAGGTTTGCCGACATAGATTGAGCGTAAGGCCACTCCCGAGGGGCACGATGCACCAATTCTGGGGCGGGCGTGGTACCCGCGACTGGACTCGAACCAGCAACCTCCTGCTTCGTAAACAGGCGCTCTCTCCAATTGAGCTACGCGGGCATCGTGCCGTGCCCCTGGACGGACTCGAACCGCCAACCTTCGCCGTCGGAGGACGACGCTCTATCCGGTTGAGCTACAGGGGCGTGGATGGGGTGACCCGTCAGACCATTGCCGGCACCCGGTAGCGGTCCCGCTGACGCGGCTAGTACGGCTCCCAGAACAACCGCATTCCGGCCTCCTCAGGAGTCCGATTTCCCTTGCGCCCGTTGCACGGTGCGCACGCAGCGACGCGGTTCAGCCAGGTGTTCTGGCCGCCGCGCGACTCGGGTACAACGTGATCCAGCGTGTCGCCGTAACCGCCGCGGTAGGCGCTGGTGCTATCCCAACTCAGCTAACGGCGCTTGTCTGCCAGTTCCGCCACAAGCGCGAATTCCACATCGTTCAGTTATCAAAGTCCGTACACGACAAGTTATTTCACGCGTCGCGCCGCTCTGCACACGTTGATCCGTGTGCGTTGCGGTCAACAGCATGCGCTACGGGAAACGGTTTGTCGAGCGGATTATTCTTCGTAATCCTCTGCACACGAAGGCAATTAGGCGCGCTGAACTACAGCAACGTCAGGCGACGTTCCTGTCTGCGACAACCGCAAAGTTGAGAGATCTGCGCGATTGTTGTTCCAGCCCCTGCTTCCGGCCTGAGCACGCACCCATTGACCGGGTGAAGGTTCGTTCATGACCTGACCGGAAGCAGCCGTGATGCCGTGGGGCATTGGCGCCCGCGCGCCACAAACTCGCCGCGGATGCTTCGCGCATCCCGGCGAGCGGCTCAAAGCCGTGGCAGTACCTGGTCACGCCGTCACGGTAACACCGCGTTTCCACAGGTCCCAGCGATTTTCCGTAGTCAGCCCGGCCGGATGAAATGCTGGTGGTGATCGAACCACCGCGCACCCCCGCATTCGGTGGGCAACTGTCGGCATCCAGCGGGTCGCGACCGAAGTCACAGACTCGATCATCAGTGCCGAATGCGCCTGGTACTCAGTGGCATCCGACCTTGGCTCGTTGACTGCGGGCTTCCACCTATTGCCCATCGTGTCTTACCGCGCCGTGGTAGCCAGGGATCGGGTCTCCCGCGCCGAGTGCACCCTCGTAACAATCCCGTTCGCGTATCTCAAGCAGTGACGACCAGCAGCTCCTCGCCATCGTCGGGGGGCTCGGACGCAGCAGTCACCACGGGCGCCGCGTCGAACACTTGGTACAGGGGCGACGTGTCCAGCCGCAGGTACGTACCGTCGAGTTGCTTCAACTGACACATATCGTCGGCCCGAACCGACGGGTTGGCGTACCAAACCTCGTGTTGGCCAATCCGTGCCGCGACGTCGAAGAATTCCCAGTAGTTCCCGCGGCCCTCGGCCACCCAGGTGCGATACCAGTCGCGACCGCGGACGTCGATCGACGGATCGTCGTGAGGCGTCGCCAAGACGCCCGTCTTCTCCAGCGTGCGGATGACGACGATCTCCTGGCACCAGAGGCAGTACGTCGGGGGGTGGCGCCACCTCAGGTCGGCGCCGCCAACGAACACGCGGTCGCAGTCGGACGGCGGCTCGCCGAAAGTCGGATCGTCCCCGTTGGGGGTGTACGCATAGTTCTGGTGCTTGCCGTTCATCAGGCACTGGTACTCGCTGTGCCACACGCCGAACTCCTGCTCGCCGCCACGCCACAGCCAGCCCACGATCGGCGACGGCTCATTGCCCGCGGCCTGCCGGTGCGTCAGTCCCCACGGACTGACATGCAGCCATGGCACTCGGTCGACGTGCTTCTCGAAGCTAAGGTTGGAGATGTTGTACACGCTCGGTATCGCCGGATTGGCGTCCCGACCCTCCGGTGGAACGCCGCGTTCCTGGATGTACTCGTCCTCCAGATAGGCGAAGGCGTGGCCGAATTCGTGCAGGGAGTTCTCGCCGAAGCCGACGTTGAGACCGCGCGCTTCGTTCGGCCCGAACTCGACTCTGCGGGTCATTCCCGTCGACGACCCGGGCGTCTTCACGAGCATCATCACCACGAGATGCGAGTAGAGCCCCGACAGAGGGTTGTGGATGACCTTGCTGTCCTCGACGTCGTCGGGATACTGCCGCAGGTTCATGTCTCCGAAGGCGTTGATCGAGTCCCACAGCCGACGCCGGAACGCAATACCCAAGTCATCTGCCAAGTTCCACCACTTAGGGTCACGGACCACGCCGTCGGCGCCCATGGCGACCCCGTAGTACGAACCGCGGTCCTTCGTAGCGGGCTGTACGGACTGGGTGTAAAGGGCACGAATCCGGAAGGCGCCGCGCAGCTGCTGGTACACCTCGACCTCGAAGAAGGCCTCGATCCACTGGTCCAGCTTCTGCCGGAAGTCCGATTCGCTCTTGAACCCGTCGCCGAGCAGCAGCACGTCGATCCGATCCCGCTCGGCCAGCAGAAGCTCGCCACCTCCGGCCAGGCGCGGTACCCAACCGGACGCCCAGTTGCCGCTGCCGAGCTCGTAGCGGATCCGATTGCCCGACGGCGGGTCCAGCGCGGTGACGGTGAGGTCGACCATCGCCGGCTCAGAACGTCAGGTCGGAGCGAAGGATTCGGATGCCATTGACTTCATAGCTGTCCCGACTGATTCCGAAGTTCAGGAGTCCGCCGTGGCTGACCCTGATCTGCAGCCCGCTGCGCATCGCCTCGAGCAGCAGGGTTAGTTGCGCCATGTGCGACGGCCGCTGGTCGGTCTCCATGTCCATGGTGAACCACGCTCGATTGGCGCCGATTTTGACCCATTCCCCGCCGACGCTCTCCGACCGCAGCGAGAACCAGAGCCGGGCGGTCTCCCGAGTCTCGGACTCGATGGTTCCGACGTAGCCATATGTGGGGCTCATTTGGATACCTCCGAAATACTCAGTGCGGCGAACCTAATCGAATGCATCGCTATTGCCAGCGACGTGAAGCCCGAGTTGTCCGGGTCGGCGACGTATTGCACGAGCCGGTCCACCAACTGCTGCACGAGCAGTTGCTCGTCGGCCGGAGCGGATGGCGCGTGGTAGCGAAATCCGTTACCCCAGAGGGATATCCATCGATCTTGATCGGCTGTGTACGCATCGGCCAATCCCACCTCCCCCGGCCCAACCATGGGGCGAGCGATTCCTCCCCGGATCACGATCACGCTAGACCACGATGGGCTCTTTGTCCGGAAAACCCGAAGGCGGCTGGCGACAGGGAAGACGCCTTCCTATGTGCGGCAACGCCGCGAACCGGAAGAGCACATCACCCACCCGCCGACGCCATCACCTCGGACGGACGACGCGGCCTTCGTCCCACACTGGCACCGACGATTCGACGCCATCTCCGTCTTCTTGGAAGATCCAGAATCGGTCGAAATCGCGGGCGAACCAGCGGTCATGCGTCACGGCTATGACGGTGCCCTCGAATGCGTCGATCGCCTGCTGCAGTGCCTCGGCTGATTCCAGGTCTGGGTGGTCGGAGTCACGTTGTCGGTTGCCAAACTCGATGGCGGACGCCATCTCCCCCACCTGCATCTTTTCCGGCGTTGCCGCGTAGTTGGCGGGCGCCTTTTTGCAATCTAGTTGGCGGATCCGAGATCTACATGCACTGACCACCATGGGTGCGACGAGCCGAGGCAGCCGCTCTCGGCCCAACGACCCTCCGTTTCATCTCATCTTGTGGGCGTATTGGCTGTGTGGGTGAACGTCGAACATGGTGCGGTAGGAGGGAGGTTGACGGCCTTGCTCGTCGGTGATCCCGTAGCGGTCTGCGAGTTCGGCGCCGATCAGGGTGCGGCCGCTGGCATCCATCACGTCTGGGTCGTTGAACAGTGCCCAGATCACGTGTCCGGTCAACTCGGGGGTTTCGGCGGTGTCGAGGATGTGGCCGAACTTTTTCGGGTTGGACGCGATGATGGTGCGGACGCGGTCGGTGAGCAGTGATCCCATCCAGATTGACACTGCGCAGATGCTGAATTCTTCGAAATCGACGGCCATGTCGGCGGCCATCTTGTCGACCGCCGCTTTGGGTACGCCGTAGGCGGGCCCAAATGCGTAATGGACCGAGCCAGACGAGGAGGTGAAGACCACCAGCCCTTTTCGCTGCGGCAGCATGAGTGGTGCGGCCATGACGGTGGCAATGTAGCTGCTGCGTACCCCGACATCGAGAGTGTCGATGACGTTGAGCGGTTCCTCCCAGAACTTGGTGCGGCCCATCATCTCGTCGCGGATGATCGCGGCGTTGTTGACCAGGATGTCGACCCGACCGTGCTCGTCGCGGATCTGGTCGAACAGCGCCGCGACCTGTTGGTCGTCGCCGTGGTCCACGCGGACCGCGATCCCTTGTCCGCCTGCGGCGTTGACGCGCTCTACGGTTTCGTAGATGGTCCCGGGAAGTGCCGCTTCACCGGACTTTTCGGTGCGCCCAGTGACATACACGGTAGCGCCATGGCTGCCCAGCGCGGTGGCGATACCCGCACCGGCCCCGCGGCTGGCACCGGTGACAACGGCTACCGGGGCGCTCATCCGAACAGCTCGTCGTATCGGGCCATCAGGGCAGGGATGTCGTCGTCGATGGTCAGGCCCAACGAGCTGAACATCCGCGCCAGGATGTCGTAGCCGCCGACGGTGAAAATCAAATCGAGAAGCTGGCGGGTATCCAGCTCGGCGGCCAGGGTCTGCCAGGTTGATTCGCTGATCGCGCCCGGATCGACGAGCTCGTCGACCGCCTTGAGCATCGCAGCCTCCAGCGGGCTCCAGAACGGCGCTTCCGGCCCGTAGGCGATGCGCCCGATCTCCTCGTCGGTCAGCCCGGCGTCGCGTGCGACGAACAGGTGCTGGGCCCATTCGTAGCCGCATTTGCGCACCGCGGCGATCCGCATGACGAGGAGTTCTCGGTGCCGCTCGCTCAGTGTCGTGCCCAACAGCAGGTGGCCGTTGAAGGTGAAGTACGCCTGGGCCAGGTCGGGGTGATGAGCCATGGCACCCAACACGTGCAGGGCTTTGGGGCGGTCGGTGGTGGGCAGTGGGTTGTGTCTGGGGTTGGGTGGGCGCAGCGCCGCCAGCGCGGTTCGCATTTCTTTCGGGAATTCTTTGGGGCTCAGGGGTTGTATGCGTGCCATGTCAGCCAATGGTCCTTCCGCCGTTGACGCCGATGATTTGTCCGGTGATGTAGCCGGCCTCCTCACGCACCAGGTATGCGCAGGCGGCGGCGATGTCTTCGGGTTGCCCGACGCGGCGCACCGGGGTGGTGGCCTCGGCCGCTTGGACACCGGGTCCCAGAAATCCGCGGTCCTCGGTGCGCCGAAGCATGGGTGTGTCGATGAAGCCGGGAGGGATGGTGTTGACGGTGATGCCCCGGGGGCCGAGTTCTTGGGCAAGGGCTTTGGTGAATCCGACAACCCCGGCTTTGGCCGCTGAGTAGTGCGTCATCAGCGGGTTGCCGGTCTGGGCGCTGGAAGAGGAGATGTTGACGATACGGCCCCAGCCGGCGTCGATCATGTGCGGCACAACAGCTTGGCAGCAGTCGAACGTGCCGGTGAGGTTGACCGCCAGGATTTCCTGCCAACTGTCGGCGCTGATATCAAGGAACTTCTCGAAGCCGTCGAGCCCGGCACTGTTCACCAGAATTGTTGGTGCGCCCAGTGTTCGAGTGACTTCGGCCACTGCGGTGTCGATCCGGGACCGGTCGGTGACATCCACGCCGTAGCCGGTGGCCCGGCCGCCGGCAGCGGTGATCGCGGTCGCCGCATCCGTAGCGGCGCCACCATTGCGGTCGAAGATCGCTACCGTCGCGCCCTCAGCGGAAAATCGTTGGGCGATGGCCAGTCCGATGCCCGATGCACCGCCAGTCACGATGGCGGTCGGCGCCGTTGACCACGCAGGAAGCACGCTCACGCGATCGCTTCCTCTCCGACGAGAGTGGTGCGGTGCATCAGCCTCCGCGAGGTCGGCTCATACGGCATGGCGCGGTGCAACATTCCGGTGTTGTCCCAGACGACGAGGTCACCGACCGTCCAGGAGTGGTGCAAGACGAACTGCGGCTGGGTCGACCATTCGAGGATCTCGTCGAGCACCGCGCGTCCGGCGGCATGGTCCATTCCGACGACGTCGCCGGCGGTGGCGCCGATCAGCAGGGATTTGCGGCCGTCAGCGTGGGTCCAGACCAGCGGGTGTTCCCGCGAGGGTGCCCGGTTCCATTTTTCGAGCTGCTCGGGTGTCGGATCGGGTTCGAGCAGCAACTGCGATGCGGCCACGCTGTGCACCACGCGATAGCCGTCCAGTTCGGCCTTCTTCTCCGGCGGGAGCGACTCGTAAGCGGCGTAGGTGTTGGCGAACTCGGTATCAGCACCGTCGTCGGCCACCTCGCGGGCGGCCAACAGGGTCGCCTTCTGGGGGACCGTGTCGGTCAATCCGTCGGTGTGCCAAAAGATGGTGCTGCGTCGTAGCCCGGCCAGGACGCTTTTGGACGGGTCCATGGTGATCGGCGAGATCTCCGGGAAATCGGGATGCCCACCGGCGCCAGCGACCACCACCTCGCCGAGCATCCGGCTGAAGGTAACCAGGTCGGCATCGGTGATGTGAGCTTCGCGGTAGACGATGACGCCATGTGCAGCAAGCAATTGGCGGCACTGAGTGGCCGTTTGCGCGGTGGTGAAATCGGCACTGGCCAGACCGCGTACTTCGACACCAATCGATTCTGAGACGGGAGTGATACTGGCACTCATGGTGGGATCTACCTTTCAGACGTGATAGTTGAAGATCGCGATGGCTTGCTCCGGACACGCAGCCACAGCCTTCGCACAGCTACGGTCAATCTGCACGACGGGCGATGGGGCTGGCGACATTCTCGGGTTCCTGTTCTGGCCAAGCGTGTTTCGGACCTCAGGCCGGAGTGAACTCCAGGTGCAAGTCCGACAGGCCACGGATGATGTAGGTCGGGTCGTGGCGGAAGGTCCTGTTGCCGGCAGGTCCGTGATGCTCTTCGGACAATGTCAAGGTGGCGGTGCGGGACAGGAAGCGCTCGATGGTGACACGTCCCTCCGCCCGTGCCAGCGGTCCTCCAGGGCAGGAGTGCACTCCACGGCCGAAAGCGATGTGCTCGCGCACGTTCTCGCGATCCAGGCGGAATGTCGCCGGGTCCGGAAAGCGCCGCGGGTCGCGGTTCGACGCTCCCGGATGCAACATAATTGTGGTCCCCGCCGGAATCTCGACGCCGCCGATCTGGGCGCGTTTCTGGGTCATCCGGAAATCGCTCATCGTAGGACTTTCCAGGCGTAGCACCTCTTCGATGAAGTCGGGTACTCGGCGCAAATCGGCCCGCAAGGCGGACTGTAATTCCTGATCATCGGACAGAATTCGCAGCGCCGAGCCCATCAGTCGCGCCGAGGTGTCCTGGCCGGCGCCGAACAGAAACGTCGCCAACCGCACCAGATCCCCGACCTGCGGCAACGAACCATCGGGGTAGGTGGAGGTCGCCAGCGCCGTCAGCACGTCCTCGCGAGGCTCGCGGCGGCGGTCCTCGATGTAGCTGCTGAACGTCTCGTACATGTACTCCAACGGGTTGTCCGGCAGCGGTGAATCTGAGCCTGCCATCGCGACATGCTGCCCGGTGAAGATCTTGCGGAAATGGTTGCGGTCATCCTCGGGCACACCGAGGAGATCCGCGATCACCATGGTGGTGAACGGTTTTCCGTAGTCGGTGACCAACTCGCAGCTGCCCCGGTGGAGAAAGTCGTCCAGGCAGGCATCGGCCAGGCCTGCCATCTCGGCCTCATTCTCTTTGAGCCGCTTCGGTGTCATCAGCCGCCGCAAGAGGCTGCGTTCAGCCTCATGCGCCGCGCCGTCTTTAGTGACCATGAATTCGTTGAACACCCAATGGTCGCGGCTGCTTTGCACCAGTGCAGTGATGTCCTCGGTGCCTGGCTCGACCGGGAACGGCGGAAACGGACCGCCCATCGCGTTGCACGAGGAGAACACCGTGTCGTCGCGGTACACCTGGATCGCCTCGTCATAGCCGGTGACCGCCACCACGCCCGACTGAGCGATCGGATGCACCGGACAGCGCGATCTCAGCGCATCGAAATACGGGTAGGGGTCATTGATGACCGCTTCCTCGGTGAAGATGTCGGCCTCGTGGATCTCGGTTCGCTCGCCCAATGCCGTTCCCTTCGTTCACAGCAGCACCCGCATGAGCGGATCTTTAGATTAGGCAGTCGCCTAGTAATTGACTAGGCATATGCTTAGCACTCGACAGTCGGGCGGTCAAGAGAGCGGCAGGGTCGCCCGACCACGGCGGCACGCGCAGAACAGGACCACACCATGGCCAAACGGAACCGGACCGGCGCCCGCGACACAGGCACGCGCGACAAACTCCTCGATGCGTGCGCGCACATCATGCTGACGGAGGGCTACGCCGCAGCCACCTCCCGCCGCATCGCCGACGAAGTCGGCGTGCAGCGTGCGCTGGTCTACTACTACTTCCCGACCATGGACGAGCTGTATCTAGCCGTATTGCGTCGCGGCTCCGAGATCACCCTGGAAACACAACGCGCCGCCCTCACTACCGATCAACCACTACACGCACTGTGGGACTTGACTGTTGATCCGCGGGGAGTGGCACTACTGACCGAGTTCATGGCCCTCGGGAACCACCGCAAGGAAATCCGCGCCGAACTGGCCGCAGGTGCAGAGAAGTTCCGCGAGGCCCAGGTCGCCGCATTGACCGTCATCCTGCGCAGCCGCACCGACAACACCGCCGTGCCGCCCGATGTCGTATCGGTACTCATCGCCGCCGTGGGCCGCCTGATCGTGCTCGAAGCAGCCATGGGCATCACCACTGGGCACGCCAACACGATGAAACTGGTGCATGAGTTTCTCGACGACTATGAGCTCACACCGCCCCAATGGAACGCCGAGAAGTAGCCGCCACCCGCAAAGCGGTCTTGTTTTAGGCGAGTGCCTAACTTAGTGTCACGCTCACGGCGCTTGACTGTCGCCTCTCGAGAAAGGCACTTCTTTGACCGATCCCGCTTTCCTGGCCACGTCACGCGTCGCCGTCGTCACCGGCGGCGCCTCCGGTATCGGGCCTGCCATCGGACGTCGACTGGCGCTGGCCGGTCACCCCGTCGCCCTGCTGGACCGCCAAGGCGACCTCGCCCGCCGTCACGCCGAGGAACTGACCGCCCAGGGCGCCACCGCGATCGGCATCGAGGTGGACGTCACCGACCGGGACGCCGTAGCTTTAGCGATGAACGTGGTACGCGACCAGTTAGGCCCGGTTTCCATCATCGTCACCAGCGCCGGCGTCGACGTCGGCACACCCGTGCCGGTCACCGACGTCACGGCCGGACAGTGGGACCGACTCATCGCCATCAACCTCACCGGAACCTTCACCTGCATCCAGGCGGCCGTCCCCGACATGCAGGCCGCCGGATGGGGCCGCATCATCACGATCTCATCGTCCAGCGCCCAATCCGGCGCTCCCGAACGCTCCCACTACGTGGCATCCAAGGGGGGCGTCATCGCGCTCACCAAAGCGCTGGCCTTCGAGCTATCGCCACAAGGCATCACTGCCAACACGATCCCACCCTCGATCGTCGACACCCCTATGGCGCAAGGCGGCGTGGAGCTGGGAATCGTTCCGCCACTGGATATCCTGGCCACCATGGTCCCAGTCCGAGGTTGCGGAACCCCCGACGACATCGCCGCAGCCACAGCCTTCCTATGCACCGACGACGCCGGATTCATCACCGGGCAGATCATCGGCGTCAATGGCGGGATGTACATCTAAGCTGCTGGGCCGCGGTTCGTAGCATCGGGGCCGCACCGGCCCAGCGATGTTGAGGGCGGGGCTGTCGCAGGGCGAGGTTCGGTGAGCGACACCCGAAGCTATCGCCTCAGGCCCAAAGGAGATGGGTCGATGCGTCGGTTGGCAACTTCGGTAGCGATCCCCTATAAAAGCTCCCCCAACGCGTAGCTGTTTTGCAATCCAGCTGGCGGATCCGCCATCTTCCGCCATCTCGAATTGCAACCGACAAATACGCTCAACGATGCTGAACACCTATGCGTCGAAGGTCTTCTCGGTGACGTATGAGTAGATGTGAATCTCACCGTTGCCATTGCCATTTCGCAACGCCCATCCGTTCCTCTGCTGCACAAACAATACGTTGTCGTCGATACAACAGTCCCAGCTCAGCCGACGTCGCGTGCGTTACATTAATAAGCAGAACTAACCCATATTAAGAACCATTAGCTGTACTTGATCACAGCCCGTCCATAGCCTCGAAGGCATGGCTTCACCCGTCCTCGTCGGATTCCTCACCACCATGGCGTTGATCGCCGCGATCGGCGCACAGAACGCCTTCGTGTTGCGCCAGGGCATCCGTGGGGAACACGTGGTCGCCGTCATCGCGCTGTGCACCGTCTCCGACCTGATCCTGATCGCCGCGGGTATCGCCGGAGTCGGCGCGGTGATCACCGCCCATCCCGACGCGATGACGGTGGCGAAGTTCGGCGGGGCGGCCTTTCTGATCGGCTACGGCGCCCTCGCCGCGCGGCGCGCCTTCCGGCCCTCGACGCTCAACCCGTCCGAGCGCACTCCGGCCCGCCTGGCCGAGGTGCTCGTCACGTGCCTGGCGCTGACCTGGCTGAATCCCCACGTGTACCTGGACACCGTGGTGCTTCTCGGCTCGCTGGCCAACGAGCACCGGGAGCAGCGGTGGCTGTTCGGCGCCGGTGCGGTCGCCGCGAGCGCGGTGTGGTTCACCGGCCTCGGCCTGGGCGCGCGTCGGCTGGCCGGACTGTTCGCCACCCCGATGACCTGGCGCATTCTCGACGGCGTCATCGCGGTGATGATGGTGGCGCTGGGCGTCGGCCTCGCGCTGTCCTGAGACCCGGTCGCCACGACCTCCGCGCGACCAGAAATTCGTCAGGCAAGTGTCGGGCGCACTTCGGGCATGAGACAGAATTACGAGGTGAGTCCCATGTTCCGCCGTGAACCGGCGCCGGCCCCGCATCCGATGGCGGACGCCCCGGCCTGGTTCACCTCCGCTCTGGAGCAGACCCCAGAGCACTCCACCATCGACGTCGACGGCTGCCCGATTCACCTGCGCAGCTGGGGTGATCCAGATAAGCCACCGCTGTTGTTCGTCCACGGCGGCGGAGCCCACTCGGGCTGGTGGGATCACATCGCCCCGTTCTTCGCCCGCACCCATCGGGTCGTCGCACCCGACTTGAGCGGTCACGGCGACAGCGGAACCCGCACCGAATACGCCCTGTCAATCTGGGCCCGGGAAGCGATGGCGGCCGCCGCCGCGTCCGGCTCCTCGGCGCGACCCACGATCATCGGACACAGCATGGGCGGCTGGGTCGGCGCCTCCGCGGCCACCCACTTCGGTGCGCAGATCGACAGCATCCTGGTCATCGATTCGCCGTTGCGGGATCGCGCACCCGAGGAGGTTCGACTGCGCAACCGCCGCCGGGACACCGCCGGATACCCCACCGAAGAAGAGATCCTGGCCCGGTTCCGGGCGGTGCCGAAGCAGGACGTGACGCTGCCGTACATCGGTCACCACATCGCCGTGCAATCGGTGCGCAAGACCGATGACGGGTGGGTGTGGAAGTTCGACCCCGACATCTTCGGCGGCCACCTGATGGACGAGACACCCGACGACGAAGAGATCCTGGAGAACGCGTTCGCCCGAATCCCTTGCCGGATCGGGTATTTGCAGTGCGAACACGGCGTGGTCCCGCCCCGGATGGCCGACCAGATCCGCTCGATCCTGCAGTTGCGCGGTCCGTTCGTCGAGCTCGCCGAGGCCGGCCACCACCCCATGCTGGATCAGCCCCTGCCCCTGGTGGCGACCATCCGCACCCTGCTGGAGTTCTGGTCGATCACCTGAGTGTGCAAGAAACCGGCGATCGATTCTTGTACAAGGATTCCGTACAATACAGGTACCGTAGACACGTACAGGACGGGATCTTGAATCATGGCCATCAGCGCGAGCGAAGCACGGCAGCGACTCTTCCCGCTGCTCGAACAAGTCAACACCGACCATGAGCCGGTCCGCATCACGTCCAAAGCCGGAAATGCAGTGCTCATGTCCGCCGACGACTACGACTCATGGCAGGAGACGGTCTACCTTCTACGGTCACCCGAGAATGCCCGTCGACTCATGGAAGCGGTCGCCCGAGACAAAACCAGCCACCGCACGCCGGCGCAGCCCATCACGTCGATCGAAGAGCTCGAGGAGATGGCCGGCGGCAAGGAGTGAGAAGTATTCACTTCGATCCCGATGCCTGGGAGGACTTCCTGTTCTGGTTGGCATCCGACAGGAAGACCGCCAGACGGATCACCAGACTCATCGGGGAGATCCAGCGCGATCCGTTCAGCGGTATCGGAAAACCTGAGTCGCTCAAAGGGGAACTGTCCGGGTACTGGTCCAGGCGGATCGACGATGAACACCGACTCGTGTATCGAGCCGACGACCACTCGGTCAAGATACTCAAGGCCCGGTACCACTACTGATGTCATTTAGCCTGCAGTGGCCCGGAGAACGACTTCTTCAATGACGCCGGAGCGACGAGCGGCAACAAAGCGGCGAGCAGTTTGCGCTTGAGTCCCTTTGGGTCGCGGATCAATTCGATGTCCACCCGAGTGCCGCCTGCCTCAGGGGTGAGCTGGAATGTCCACCCACCGCCCGGGCCGAAGACCTTCGAATCGTGGGTGGCCACGGTCACGCGCCGACGCTGGGCATCCCAGTCGTAGCGGGCGCGCTCCCATGCCGCCGTGGTGCCCTCGGTCACCTCGGCCCAGGTATCGCCGAGTGAGTGAACCTGGAAGTGGTCCGCGTCGATCGTCGGCCACCGCTGCGGGCGCGTCGGCCCAAAGTCGGTCAGCACGTCCATGAGGGCGGCGGGGTCCAGCGCTGAAGTCATCTGGAAGCGGACGGCGGTCATGACGACACTCCTCATCGTGGCGAATCAATCTGGGACGTAACAATATTCACTCGTTCCCGGCCGCAATGCCGCCGGGTGAATGTCATGCGTCCATCTGACCCGCCAGGAGCGATCAAGTCCAACGATTGCTTTTCATAATGGTCATCTGCGAACTAGATGATGGCGATGCAAACCGAGTCGACCACGGAACCGAACTCATACCGAGGATGGATCAACTAATGCCTGATTGGTCTTGGACGTGCATCAATGCTTTGCCTTACATTCCATTGTGAGGCGGGTCACTCGCCGATGTATCCCTTGACCACCGCACCTCGGTGGGATTGACCGAATGGAGCGGACGTGTCGATCACGCAGCCCGCGTCCGCCGACTTGCAGTCGGCGGTGTCGAAATTCTTCCGCCGCGTCGTCCCGCTGCTGATCATCATGCTGATCTGCAATCAGCTCAACCGCGCCAACATCGGATATGCACAGGAGTATCTCGAGGCGGACGTCGGCATCGGTGCTGCCGCTTATGGTTTCGGAGCAGGCGTGTTCTTCGTCGCCTACGCTCTTTTCGAACTTCCGAGCAACATCCTGATGGAGAAGTTCGGCGCCCGCATCTGGCTGACGCGCATCATGATCAGCTGGGGACTGGTCTCCGCCGCCATGATGTTCGTCCAGAGCGCGGAAATGTTCTACGTCCTGCGATTCCTGCTCGGTATGGCCGAGGCCGGCTTCTTCCCAGCGGTCATCTATTACATGGCCAAGTGGTTGCCGGACAGCCACCGCGGGCGGGCCACGGCACTGTTCATCGCGGGTTCCTCCATCGCCGCCGCAATCTCAGGGCCGCTGTCGGGTCCCCTTCTCTCCTTGCACGGCCAGGGTGGCCTGCGCGGATGGCAGTGGCTGTTCCTGATCGAAGGCATGGTGTCGGTACTGGTCGGCATCGTCGCGTACTTCATGCTCAACTCGAAAATCCGCGACGCCAGGTGGCTGACCCGCGCCGAACAGGACGCCCTCATCGACGCGATCGATGTCGAGGAAGCCGAAAAAGCCAAGACGTCCGGCGTCGAAGGTAAGGGCAACCGCTGGAAGATGCTGGCGGACCCCAAACTGCTGCTGTTCTGCTGGATCTATTTCGCCATCCAGCTCTCGATCTACGCCAACACGTTCTGGCTGCCCTCGATCGTGCGCCGGATCCACGGCCTCAACGACATCACCGTCGGCCTGCTGTCGAGCCTGCCGTGGATCAGCGCTGTCGTCGCGATGTACCTGTCCTCGCGCCTCGGCGACAGCAGACCTGACCTACGTCGCCCATTACTGATTTTCGCCCTACTCACCGCCGCCGTCGGCACCTACCTGGCCGCCATCACCTCGCCGATACTGGCGCTGCTGTTCCTGTGCATCGCGGCGATGGGCTTCAAGAGCGCCAGCCCGCTGTTCTGGTCCATACCCCAATCCTCGATGCACCCAATGGTTTTGGCGCCCGCGATCGCGATCATAAACTCCCTGGGCAACCTGGGTGGGTTCGTCGCACCGTTCGGTTTCGGCCTGATCAAACAAGCCACCGGCACTGTCACGTGGGGTCTGTACGCGCTCGCCGCCGCCAGCCTGATCGCCGCCGCGTCGGTGATGCTGGTCCGGAAGAAGTCCGTCGACGTCACCGACGTGTTCTTCCCCGAGCCGACACCGGCAGACAGAGCTTCGCACTGACGACGCCGCATCGCGCAACTCCGCTGGGACGTCAGCACAGCCGGTAGGCTGCCGGAGCGGATAACCATGCGCGATCGGAGGTCCGATATCCGTGCTCGACGCTGACGATGTACGCAGCATCGCACTCTCTTTCCCGGAGACCGCCGAGAAGGAACGCTGGGGCCACCCGACCTTCGACGTTGCAGGCAAGATGTTCGTCACCGTGCCCGACGACGAGACGTCATTTGCGGTGCGCTGCCCCAGGTTTGACCGCGAGGAACTGATCGCCGCCGAACCGCACAAGTTCTGGGTCCCACAACACGAGGCCGCCTCGGCCTGGGTTCGGGTCCGGTTGGCTGAACTGGAGGATCGGCGCGAGCTCCGCGATATTCTGCTCGACTCCTGGCGCCAGGCCGCGCCAAGCCAACTGACCGAGTAACCAGGTGCGGGGGCATGGCGGGTGCGCCGGATCCCGCACCCAGTCAGACCGGGGCGAAGCGACCGGCCCAGGGCATCGCCTGCTCGAGTTGGGCGGCCAGCTTGAGCAACAGCGCTTCACCGGCCAGCGGGGCGACGAACTGGACGCCGAGCGGCAGACCTTCGGCCGTCCAGTGCACAGGTAGTGAGATCGCCGGGCGGCCAGTGATATTCGCCAATTGGGTGTAGGGCACCCAGCCAAGGTTCTTGTCCACCATGTCGTCGACGATCTTGGTGTAGCGCAACATGCTCGCGGTGCGGGTCTTGATCAGCGCGTCAGCGGCATGCTGCAGCACCACCGGCAGATCGAACTCGCCGATCCGCGGCGGCAGGGTCGCCAGGCTGGGCGTCAACAGCAGGTCGTACGACTCGAAGAAGATGGTCAGCCGCCGGGTGTGGTCGTGGCGCCGCTGCACCGCGTCCAGGTAATCGACGCTGCTCGTGGAGCGACCGATCGCCGCCATGATGAGCGTGTCGCGTTCGAAAGCGTCATCGCCCGCGCCCGTCAACCGCTTGGCCTCGGCGAGCTCCCATGCGCTGTAGACGAACCAGGTCAGCAGGAAGTCGCGGGCCAGCGCGGCGTCGTCGAACGGCGCTTGAGGCAGTTCCTCGACATGGTGTCCGAGTTCGGTCAGCGCGGCCGCCGTGGCCTCGACGGCGGCGAACGCCTCGGGATGTGGCGCCGGGTTGATCGACGTCGGCACCCGCAGTCCGATCCGCAGTGTCCCCGGATCGGCCCCCACACAGGACGCGAACGACTCACTGGGCAGCGCCGGTACGTACGGTCCCCAAGGTTCACCGCCGCTGAGTACATCGAGCATCCCCGCCGTATCGCGCACCGTCCGGGAGACGACGCCTTGAACGGCCGCGCCGTGCATGGATTCCGCGACTACCGGACCCGACGGTGTGAGCCCGCGGCCCGGCTTGAGTCCGACCAGTCCACAACTGGCCGCCGGGATGCGAATCGATCCGCCTCCGTCGTTGGCGCCGGCACACGGCACGATGCCCGCGGCCACGGCGGCCGCCGATCCTCCCGAGCTCCCGCCCGGCGACCTCGTCAGATCCCAGGGATTACGGGTCGGCCCCCACGCGTCGGGCTCGGTGATTCCCTTCGCGCCGAACTCCGGTGTGTTGGTTTTCCCGAAGATGACCAGACCCGCGTCGAGCCAGCGCTGGACGACGGTGGCGTGCTCGGCCGCGTTCAGTGACATCAGCGCCCGTGAACCGGCCGACGTGGGCAAACCCGCGTAGTCCTGCGCAAGGTCCTTGATCAGAAACGGGACCCCGGCGAACGGGCCGGTCAGATCGTCGGTCGGCGACGCCGGGACGTCGCGCACGATGGCGTTGAGCTTCGGGTTGACCGCCGCAGCCCGGCCCCGGGCCGCGGCCAGCAGCTCAGCCGCTGAAACCTGCTTGTCGGCAACCAGTTTCGCCAAGGATGTGGCGTCGTGCGCACGATACTCCTCGAAGTCCATCCCAAGAACCTAGACCGCGTCGGCGTCGCGCGGTGACCTACCGGCAGTATCTGAGGAGCAACCGACCCGAGGAGGAGCACCCGTGGACTTCACGACGATCCGGCATGAGCTCAACGATGGGGTCCTCACCGTGGTCCTCGACCGCCCGGACAACCTCAACGCCTTCACCGTCGAGATGGCCGACGAGTTAGAGCGCACCTTCGTGGCGGTCAACGATGACGACGCGGTCCGTGTGGTCATCGTGACCGGCGAGGGCCGGGCGTTCTGCGCCGGTATGGACCTGTCCAGCGAGGGCAATGTGTTCGGCCTCGACGAGTCGAAGTCACCGAGCCTGGCCGACATGGCCGACCTCGACGACCCCGAGCTGCGCCGGGTCCGCGACACCGGCGGCCGGGTGACGCTGGCCATCTACGCCTGCCGCAAGCCCGTCATCGCCGCCATCAACGGGGCCGCGGTCGGGATCGGCGCCACGATGACGCTGGCCATGGACGCCCGGCTCATGTCGACGAAGGCCCGTTTCGGGCTGGTCTTCGGAAAGCTCGGCATCACGCCGGAAGCGTGTTCGACCTGGTTCCTACCCCGGATCGTCGGCATGCCAGCGGCTTTGGACCTGGTGTACCGCTCGGACATCCTCACCGCTGACGCTGCCCGCGAGATCGGACTGGCCCAGGCCGTTTACGAGCCGGACGCACTGATCGCCGAGGCGCGGGCGCTGGCCGATGCGTGGACTCGCGACCGCTCACCGGTCTCGGTCGCGCTCATGCGGCAGATGCTCTACCGGAATGCGGCCGAACCGCATCCCGTCGACGCACACCGGGTGGACTCGCTGGCGATGTTCTACACGAGCATCGGCGACGGCAACGACGGTGTGCGGGCCTTCCTCGACAAGCGTGCCCCCGACTTCGCCGGGCGGGCTTCCGAGATGCCGCCGTTCTATGAGGAGTGGGTGGCGGGCAGCGATCGACCTCGGTGACGCCGACGTTTGGCGCACGCGCAGAGCGGCTACCGACAACTCATGTCTCAACCCAACGCTGACAGCCGCATCGACGACGTAGCCCCGGGTGACATCATCGGCCTGGGCACCGGCGAGCCGGTGTGCAAGGTGGTGCACAAAGAACCGACGGAGTCGGGTTTTCTCGTCACCTTCGAGGCCGATGACGGGGAAACCTTTCAGCGCGAGTTCGCCGCCGGAACCCCGGTGAAGCGGTCATTGGAGGCCAAGTGGGAGTCCCCCAGAGCCCGACCGCGCATTCTGAACCGTGAATGATGATGCCCTGAACGTCACTCGTCGTCCTCATTCGGGAGCACCTCGGGACCGAGCGGCGCGACGATCAGAGTTCCCGTAGCCGTGCTGTTCTACTGCACCACAACAGATTCAGGTCTGGCGCCGCAACCTTACGAGTCATCCAGCTTGAGCTTGTATCCGATGTGCGTTGGAACAAAACCCAGGCGTTCGTAGAACCGATGAGCCTCGACCCGGCTCTCGTCGCTGGTCAACTGGACCAACCCACAGCCACGGCGCTGCGCGTCCTCAATAGCCCAACGAAGCATCGCCCCGCCGAGCCCTGCCCCACGATGATCCGCTCGGACACGGACTGCTTCGATCTGTGCACGTGTCGCCCCGCGACGAGCGAGGCCCGGCAGAAAACTCAGTTGGAACGTGCCCACGACAGCTCCGTTGCGATCTGCCGTCACGAGGAGCTCGCTCGGGTCGCCATCGATAGCGTCAAACGCATTCAGATACGGAGCCAAGTCCTGATCCGGGACATCGCCACGAGCCTGAGCGACCGGATCTGCGGTGATCAACGCGACCAACTCAGCGACGTCGGAACGGCAGGCGCGCCGCAACGTTACGACCCAACCGGATTTCAGAGAGATGGTCGCCAACGCACCCATCGCGCCAGTATCTCTCGGTTGGGCAACCCTCGGCCCTTTCCGGCTCGAGACACCCCTTGTCACATAACGCTACGGCGCGTAGCGTAACGCCGCGTGACCCGGAGTTTCCACGTCGGCCAGCCGTTCACCACGTCCGATGCCGAGATCGCGGCGGCGTTAGAGCAGGTCAGCATCCCGACGCTGCTGCTCTCGCTCGTGCACATCACCGGCAACCCGAGCTACATCCGCGAGTTCAAACAGGCCGGACTGTTTCTCAACGAGGTCCAGGGCTTCATGAGCGAAGAGGACAAGGCCAGGGTCCGCGAGGTCGCACTGCCGGTGATCGCCGACTACCGGGACCGCGGCTGCCCAGTGCCCGAGCCGCTGCCCGCCGAGCTGGTCCGGGAGATGCTGGACTGGGCGGCCTGCGAGACGGTCGACGACGACAACCTGCCGCTGATGCTGGAGGAACTCGACCTCGAGGGCGTCGATCCGCGCCGGCCCACCACGCTGGACGACACCCACGGTTTCCGTGTCGTCGTGATCGGCTGCGGGGAGTCCGGCGTGCTGGCCGGGGTGCGCCTCAAGCAGGCCGACATCGACTTCACGATCGTGGAGAAGAACGCCGGCCCTGGCGGAACCTGGTGGGAGAACAGCTATCCCGGTGCCCGCGTCGATGTGGCCAACCACTTCTACTGTTACAGCTTCGAACCCAGCAACCACTGGGACCACTTCTTCGCCGAGCAGCCCGAGCTGCGCCGGTACTTCCAAGACGTGGTGGACCGCCACCACCTGGGACCCCACATCCGGTGGAACACCGAGGTCGTATCGGCCGAATGGGACGGCGCAATGTGGAACGTCACGGTGCGCTCGGCCGCCGGCACCGAGACGCTGCGGGCCAATGCGGTCATCACCGCCGTCGGCCAGCTCAACCGGCCGCAGATTCCCGACTTCCCCGGCGCGGAAACCTTTGCCGGACCGGCTTTTCACTCGGCAGCGTGGGACCACGATGTCGACGTCACCGGCAAGCGGGTCGCGCTCGTCGGGGCGGGCGCCAGCGGCTTCCAGATCGCCCCGGCCATCGCCGACAAGGTCGAGCACCTCACGGTCTTCCAGCGCACGGCGCAGTGGATGTTCCCCAACCCCATGTACCACGAGCCCGTCGCCGACGGCGTGCGCTGGGCGATGGAACATCTGCCGTATTACGGCCGGTGGTACCGCTTCCTGCTGCTATGGCCCGGAGCTGACAAGGGCCTGGACGCCGCGCGGGTCGACCCGGACTATGACGATCAGGGCAACGCGGTCAGCGAGATCAACGCGATCGCCCGCATCATGTTCACCGACTGGATCACCACCCAGGTCGGCGACGACCCCGAACTGCTCGCCAAGACGCTGCCCGACTATCCGGCCACCGGAAAGCGCACGCTGCAAGACAACGGCAGCTGGCTGGGCGCTCTCAAGCGCGACAACGTCGACCTGATCCGCACGCCGATCGAACGCCTCACCCCGACCGGGATCGTCACCACCGACGGCGAAACCTATGATGCCGATATCATCGTGTACGCCACCGGTTTTCGCGCCACCGATGTGCTGTTCCCGATGACCATCACCGGGCGCGACGGTATCGATCTCCATGAGGCCTGGGGGCAGCGCCCCTACGCGTACCGCGGCATCACGGTGCCCGGCTTCCCCAACTTCTTCATGACCTACGGCCCGGGCACCCACCTCGCGCACGGCGGCAGCCTCATCCTCAACTCCGAACTGCAGATGCGCTACATCAACAAATGCCTGGAGCATCTGATCACCGAAGGTCTGCGGACCATGGAGCCACTGCCCGAGCCGACGAAGGAATGGCACCGGCGCTCACAGGAGGCGATCGGTCAAACCGTATGGGCGCAGCCGTCGATCAAGCACTCGTACTTCAAGAACGCCGACGGCGAGATCCACACCGTCAGCCCGTGGCGGTTGAGCGAATACCGTTCTGCCATCAACGAACCCATCTGGTCCGACTTCACAGTGGAGGCATGAGCATGCGCGCCGTCGTCGTCGACAGTGCCGGAAAGGTCCACGTCGAGACCCGACCGGACCCCGTCCTGCCCGGGCCCGACGGGGCCATCGTCAAGGTCGAAGCTGCCTCGATCTGCGGATCGGACCTGCACTTCCTGGAAGGCCACTACCCGATCACCGACCCGGTGTCCGTCGGACACGAGGCCGTCGGCGCGATCGTCGAAATCGGCCCGGAGGTAATCGGATTCGCCGTCGGCGACCGGGTCCTGGTCTCCTCGGTAGCCGGCTGCGGACACTGCGACGGCTGCGCGACCCACGACCCGATCCGCTGCGTGCAGGGCCCGCAGATCTTCGGCACCGGATTCCTCGGCGGCGCCCAGGCTGAACTTCTCGCGGTACCGGCTGCCAACTTCCAGCTGCTGAAGATGCCAGAGGGCATCAGCACCGAGCAGGCGCTGCTGCTCACCGACAATCTGGCCACCGGCTGGGCGGCGGCCAGACGCGCCGACATTCCGGTCGGCGGCTCCGTCGCGGTGATCGGCTTGGGTGCAGTCGGCATGTGCGCCCTGCGCAGCGCCATCACCCTCGGTGCCGCAAAGGTTTTCGCCGTCGACCCGGTCGAGGCCAGGCGCGACCGCGCGGCCGCGTCGGGGGCGATCACGTTCGCGCCGCCCTCGGCACAGGCGATCCGGGAGGCCACCGGCGGCCTCGGCGTGGACTCCGTCATCGACGCGGTGGGCCTGGACGCCACGATCAACGACTCCATCGACGCCGTTCGCGCCGGCGGTACGGTGTCCATCGTCGGCGTGCACGACCTACAGCCGTACCCGATGCCCGCACTGGCCTGCCTGCTGCGCAGTCTGACCATCCGCCTCACCACCGCCCCGGTGCAACAGACCTGGCCGGAGCTGATCCCGCTGCTGCAGTCCGGCCGGCTGGACGTCGACGGCATCTTCACCACCACGATGTCGCTGGACGACGCCGCCGACGGGTATGCCAGGGCGTTCTCCCGCTCAGGTGAAGACCTGAAGGTTCAGCTCAAGCCATAGTTGTCGCGGTTGGCCAACAGCGCTGAACGACAACATTTCTCTGTTAGTTTCCTGTGAACTTCTTGAAAGCCTGTACACCGCAACACAATCAGCGCCCTTACAACACATCGTTACGCTATGCAAATTTTCGTGAGTCGGTTCACAATCCGGAATTAACTCGCCGCCAACGGAATAACACTCGCGGTGGGCGCGGTTAAACGGACACGTGCGCCATTCGAACTCATCAGTTGACTGTCCGAACGCGGCGCCGCAGCGCCAGGCCCTGCCTAACGCCCTCGCCGGGCGGCGCTGATGCGCCAGGGTCCGCTCGCCGGCCGGTATCCCGCGGTGGCCGCCATGGTCACCTTGGCCTTGATCCCGTACCTGGCGCTGTCCGCCGCGGTCGATCCGCTGGTACCGATCATCTCCGAGCAGCTGAACCTGTCGGCCCAGACCATGAGCCTCGGCTTCGGCCTCGGCAATGCCGCCTATGCGGTCGGCACGGTGCTGGCCGTGCAGTTCGCCCAGCACCTGCCGCAGCGCAGAATGCTTTTGGCCTACGCGGTCGTCCTGGTGGTGGGGTCAGTGATCGCCGCATCGGCGGTCAACGGGGCGATGTTCATCGGCGGTCACATCCTGCAAGGTCTGGCCACCAGCATGCTGCTGATCGCCGCGGCACCGCCGCTGACCATCGGCTTCCCCAGGGACAAGCTGCGGCATACGGCCGTGATCATGAACATGTGCGTGTTCGGCGCCGTCGCCCTCGGCCCGTTCATCGGCGGTGCCCAGGCCGAAGCCCTGGCGTGGCGGCCACTGTTCTGGATCATCGCGGCGATCGCCGTCGGCGCCCTCGTCATGGCCGCCTTGACGTTCGAGGACGCACCGCCTGCCGACCTCGACGCTCCCCGTGACTTGCGGGCCATCGGCTTGGCGTCGGTCGGCTGCGCCGCCGCGTTCATCGGTGCCGCACAACTGACCAGCCATGAATTCACCGATCCGGTGGCGATCGTGCCGATGCTGGGCGGGCTGGCCCTGATCGTGGTGCTCATCGTCTACCAGTTCCGGTCCCGCCGGCCATTGCTGACCGTCCGCACCATGCTGACCAGTTCGATCCCCGTCGCCGGCGTCGGCCTGGCGTTGTTCGCGGCCGCCGCCTCAGTGGCGGCCACGGCACTCACGGCCCAAGTTTTCATGCAGACGTACAGCCCGGTGCAGGTGGGCCTGCTGTACCTGCCCGAACTCGGCGGAGCTGTCGTGATGGCCTTCGTGTTCGGGTTCGTCATCTCCAGGCGTGCCATGCACTACCTGCCCCTGGTCGGCATGGCGCTGTTGGCGGCCGGCATCGTGGTGTTCCGGTTCGCCCTTCCCGCCAATCAACCGCTGGCACTGCTGGCCTCGGCGCTGACGGGGCTGGCGCTCGGCGCCACGGTGGCGCCCGCACTGTTCGTCGCCGGTTTCTCACTACAGTCCAACAGCCTGCAGCGCGTGTTCGCGATCATCGAACTGTTGCGAGCCGTGGCCGCCTTCATGGTCGCGCCGATCTTCGCGCACTTCGCCGCCAGAGCTGCCGGCGGCCTGACTGCCGGCGCGGGCGACGCCCTGTGGATCGGATTCGGACTGTCGGTCGGCGGCGCCATCTTCGGAGTGGCCGTCTACGCGCTCAGCGGCGCCCGGCCCCAGCAACCCGACCTCGACCAGTTCCTCGACGGTGAATCGCCGGCCTGGTACTCACCCCCGCTGCTGGCTCGGCTGCGGCCGGGGCTGAGCACTCCGGCCATAGCGCCCGAGCTGGCCCGTCCCGTCATGCAACCCGAAGCCACCGTTCCGGCGTCCCCTGGGCCGGTGCTGTTCGCGTACGACGGATCGAAGCGCGCCGCCTCGGCCATCGAGCAGGCGGCAGCCGAGCTGCCGACCGAGCGGGACGCCCTGGTGGTGTGCGTGTGGCAACCCGTCGACGTGGGATTCACCCCCGTCGAGGCGACACATTTCGACGCAGACCAGGCCACCGAGGTTCGTCACGCGGCGGCGCAGACGGCCGCGCACGGGGCGTCGCTGGCCACCCGGGCAGGCTTCCGGGCCCGCAGCCTGGCCGTCGAAGCGGCGCCGATCTGGAAGGGCATCGTCGAGACCGCCCACGAACACAACGCGAGCCTCATCGTCGTCGGACCACATCGGCGCAGTGGACTACTGGGACACCTGGAAGGCAGTGTGGCCGGCGCCGTCGTCGCGCATGCCTGCACGCCGGTCCTGGTGGTCCCCGAGCAGCACAGCGATCAGGCGTTGTCCCGCAGGTAGTTCCGTAGGTTGTCCCGAAGTGTGGAAACACCGCGCTGCATGGTCTTGAGTTCGTCCAGCGACAGGCCGGTCGCCGCCGCGAGGTCCAGCTCGAAAGCCTGTTCGCGGAGTTCGCGGCCGGCGTCGGTAAGGCTCACGATCACCTGCCGCTCGTCGCCGGGATCGCGCTGTCGGGTCACATAGCCGAGCGTCTCGAGCTTCTTGAGGATGGGCGTCAGCGTGTTGGACTCCAGGAACAGCTTCTCCCCCAGGCTGCCCACGGTCTGGTGGTCCTGCTCTGAGAGCGCGACGATCGCGATGTACTGCGTGTACGTGATGCCCTTGGCATCCAGGATCGGCTTGTAGGCCTTGCCGTACGCCAGATTGGCCGAGTAGACGGCAAAGCACAGGAAGTCCGAGAGCTGCGGGGTCCGAGGTGCCATCTCCAAATTATATCGGATCCGATTTAATCGGATGGGATGGAATCTGAATCATCCGGCGTTCATCTCTAACGCATCCAATTGGATCCACACATCCACCGAAGGAGAACGACGTGACCACCAGCCAGACCGACAACGTCCTCTACACCGCCCAGACCCACACCACCGGCGGACGTCAAGGTGAGTCCTACAGCTCCGACGGCAACCTCGACATCCAGCTCACCCCGCCCGGCGGCACCGGCACCGGCACCAACCCCGAGCAACTGTTCGCCGCCGGCTGGTCGGCCTGCTTCCTGAGCGCCATGGGCCTGACCGCCGGCAAGCACAACGTGAAGCTGCCCGCCGAGACCGCGGTGGACGCCGAGGTAGACCTGCTCAACACCGACGGGGCGTTCTCACTGCGGGCGCGGCTCACCGTCACCATCCCGGGCGTCGACCGGGAGACCGCCCAGGCCATCGCCGACGACGCGCATCAGGTCTGCCCGTACTCGAAGGCGACCCGCGGCAACATCGACGTCACCATCAGTGTCGCCTGACACCAGCAGCGCGTCGAATGGCCACTTGTTGCACGCCTTTCCGGCAATCGCGTGTCACAGGTGGCCACTCGGCGAGCATCACGGGCCGGGGTCACTCCTTCATGTCCAGCACCGGCGTCGGCCGCTGGAAACCGCGGGTGACCCCGGCCAGCCACACGAATCCCACTGCCAACCAGCACAACCCGACGACCAGCGTTACCCCGGACAGGCTCGTCCACAGCCACACGGTCAGCAGGAAGCCGATCAGCGGCAGGACCAAGTGGCTGATCACCTGGATGCCGTCGCGTTGTCGTTGGTCGACGAAGTAGTGCTTGATGACCGACAGATTCACCACCGAAAACGCCACCAGCGCACCGAAACTGATCAGCGAGGCCAGGGTGGCCAGGGAGATGGCGGTGGCCAGCAGCGACACCACCGACACCGCCAGGATCGCGTACACCGGGGTGGCGAACCGCGGTGAGACGAAACCGAAGATCGGGCGCGGCAGGATGCCGTCCCGGCCCATCGCGAACAGGATCCGGGCCACCGAGGCCTGCGACGTGATGGCGGATCCGAGCGCACCGGCGACATAGGCCGCGGTGAAGAAGGTCTGCAGGAACTGCCCGCCCGTGGTCAGCATCAGGTCCAGCGATCCGGACTCGACGTCGGCGAACTGGTTGGACGGGAACACCAACTGCCCGAGGTAAGACAGCACGACGAAGATCACCCCGGACACCAGCGTGGCGATCATGATCGCCTGCGGCACAGACCGTCTGGGATCCTTGGCCTCCTCCGACAGGGTGGACACCGCGTCGAAGCCCAGGAACGACAGGCACAGGATCGCCGCACCGGCCAGCACCGGGCTGAATCCGGTCGCGCTGCCGTCGCCACGGATCGGCGCCATGAGGTCGAGCACGCCGAGGCTGAACACCTTGGACGTGGCCAGCGCCAGGAACGTCACGATGAAGATCGCCTGCACCGCGATGATGACGAAGTTCGCCCGGGCCACCGACACGATGCCGACGACGTTGAGCACCGTCACGATGGCGATGGCCAGCACGACGAACACCCAGGGCGGGATCGCAGGCAGCGCGGCATGTAGATAGATCCCGATCACCAGGTAATTGATCATCGGCAGGAACAGGTAGTCCAGCAGCAGGGACCAGCCGGCGAGAAACCCGACCGGGGCCCCAAAAGTCTTCTGCGTGTAGGTGTATGCCGAGCCGGCGACCGGGAAGGCGACCGCCATCACCGCGTAGGACCGCGCGGTGAACACCATCGCCGCCAACGTCACCAGATAGGCGACCGACAACCGGCCCCCGGTCGTCTGGGTGACGATGCCGTACGTGGTGAACACCGTGAGCGGCACCATGTAGACCAGACCGAACAGCACCAACGACGGCAGCCCCAGCGCGCGCCGCAGCCGCGCCTCGGTCACTTCTACCACATCGGACATGCCAGTTCCTCTTCTCATTCCGCGGCCGAATAGACCTGCGTGCCCTGCAGATAGGTGGCGCGCACCTGCAGCGCCGGAAGTTCCGATGGCGGTAGATACCGCGGATCGCGGTCCAACCACACCAGATCGGCACTCGCGCCGGGAACGATGCGGCCCCAATTCTCTTCCCCGAAAGCCTGATACGCCACGGCCGAGGTGTAGGACGTGAGCGCGTGCTCGATGGGAAGGACCTCGTGCGGGGTCCAGCCGCCCACGGGCTCACCCTCGGACGTGCACCGTGAGACCGCGACCGCGATACCGTCCAGCGGCGCACCCGAAGACACCGGCCAATCCGAACCGAACGCCAGTGCCGCACCGGAACTCTCCAGCGTGCGCATCCGGTACTGCCGGTCTGCCCGTTGAGTTCCGAGCCGGGGAATCGTGAGCACCGTCATCAGGGCGTCCATCTGCGCCCACAGCGGCTGCATGTTCGGGATGACACCCAGTTCGGCGAACCGGCCCAGATCGGCGTCGTCCACCAGCTGCGCGTGCGCGATCACCGGTCGTCGATCCCGCGGACCATTGTGCCGCGCAACGTATTCGATGGCATCCAGGGCCTGGCGGACCGCGGCATCGCCGATGGCGTGGATGTGGATCTGCAGACCCAGCTCGTCAACCCTTCTGGCTGCCTCCGCCAGGGTGTTGCCCTCCCACAACTGCATGCCGTGCGAATGCAGGCCCGAGCAATACGGCTCCAGCAGTGCGCCTGTCTCGTTCTCGACCACGCCGTCGGCGAAGAACTTCACGGTGTGCGCGGTCAGCAGCGGTGAGCCGGCGGCCTCAACCCGGTCCCGAGCCGCTGCGTACTGCGTTACCTGGGTGTCGAAATGCCGTGGGTCGGCATAGAACGCCAGGTTGAACCGCATCCGCAGGGTGCCCTCCCGAACAGCCGCGAGGTAGGTGTCCAGCTCCGCCGGCTCGACCCAGGCGTCCTGAACCCACGTCACGCCGCGCGCCAGGTAGTAGTCGGCGGCCGTACTCAACGCCGCGATCCGCACCGCCTCGTCGCGGGCCGGCATGACGGCGGTGATCAGGTCGGTGGCACCCCATTCACGCAACGTGCCCAGCGGTGAGCCGTCCTCACGGCGCGGAATCTCACCGAGCACCGGCTCAGGCGTGTCGGCGGTGATGCCGGCCCGCTGCAATGCCGCCGAGTTGACCCAGAAGGTGTGGTAATCCCAGGCGCGCAACACCACCGGCCGGTCCGAGACGGCCGCGTCGAGCCAGCGCGCGTCGAACAAGCCACCGGGGGCAAGGCTGCCGTCGTACGACGCGCCCACGATCCACTCCTGATCAGGATTCGCCTCGGCGAACTCCTTGACCGCCGACACGATCTCCTCGATCGACCGGCAGGGCCGAACCGCAGGGCCGGCCGACTCCAACCCACCGAACAGAGGGTGGGCATGACCGTCACCGAACGACGGCATCAGGAAGCCACCGTCGAGGTCGATCTTCCGGTCGGCCGTCGACGCCAACGCGTCGTCACCCACTGCCCGCACCACTCCATCGGCAACCAGCAGCGCATCGGTGGTCGCGGTGGGTGTCCAGATGGCACCGCCGTGGAAGAGAGTGGTCATGCGACTCCTAAAGCGAATGGAATTCGTTTATTCTGTGACCCAGACCACCAAGTTGTAAAGCGGTAAGACGAAATCAAGGGGAAACAGGTCATGGGGCGGCCATCGATACCGATCCTGTCAATGGACCGGATTGCCAGTGCGGCAATGGATCTCGTCAATACAACGGGTGGGTTCACCATCCCGGAACTGGCCCGCAGGCTCAAGGTCAGCCCGTCATCGCTCTACAACCACGTGTCCGGACGCGAGCAGATCGTCGAACTGCTCCGCGAACGGGCGATGTCGGAAGTCGACCTACCCGACATCGACGCCGACCGGCCGTGGGCCGAGATCCTGGCCGACATCATGCGGTCGTACCGCAACAGCTTCGCCCGCTACCCGCGACTGATTCCCCTGCTCACCGCACACGCCGTCAACAGCCGCCAGGCCCTCACGATGTACAACGCACTGGCCGTCACCCTGACCCGCGCCGGTTTCAGCCCCACCGACACGCTGCGGACCATCACCCTGGTCGACAACTACGTGCTGGGGTCGGCCCTCGACCTCACCGCGCCCGACAAGCCGTGGGAGTCCGGGGCCCCAGTCGGTCCGGAGCTGACCGCAGCACTGGCCACCGGCGCGCCCAGGCCCGCACGTGCCGACGATGCATTCGAGTACGGACTGCAAGTGCTGCTACGCGGCCTGGCCGGGCCGTAGACGACTACCCGCCGCAGCGGTTACGGAAATCAGTCGCCGGTTGCCGGAGGCCCTGCAATTCGGCCCGGATCTGCGGCTTGTCCTCCAGGTAAACCTGTATCGAATCGGCCATCTGGTCGTTCGACTGCCCCTTGAGGCTGGTGAAGAAGTCATTGACGTCGGGATGGGTGAACAGATACGCCGAGGTGGCCGCGCGGACTCCGGCCATCACACCGGCCAGGTCGGCGGCGGTGCAGTTCGGCCCTTCTGCCGCAGCGACGGGCGCACCAACGGCCAAGAACGACAGGCTGAATGCGCCGGTGGCGATCAGACGGGTGAACATCGTGGCTCCTAAGTCGACTCGGATAACTGGGCTGAGGCTCACGGGCGCCCCGGCCTCCAGCCGCCACCACCACCGCCACCGCCGTTGTCGGGCGGGCGGGGGTCGATGTTGATTTCTAAGCCGCCGCCGGCGCAGTACCAGTCGTTGGCGCAGTAGTACGGGTAATAGGGGCCGGCCTTCGGCGGAGCCGGGCCCCCGCCGCGGACGTTGCCCTGCGCGCACACCGTCGAACCGCCGGCATCGACA
This sequence comes from Mycolicibacterium sp. 050232, assembly GCA_036235365.1. GTDB lineage: Bacteria > Actinomycetota > Actinomycetes > Mycobacteriales > Mycobacteriaceae > Mycobacterium. The sequence continues at coordinate 621,954 of JAZBEZ010000001.1, forward strand.
CAATCGGCGGCGGCGGGTGGTGCGGAGGCGATGGCCATCGGTACGGTCAAACTGGCCAGCCCGAGCAATACTGGACGCCACATGCTCCGCATGACCACTCCTCAGTAGGTCCCCGTGAACCGAGAATAATTCCCGGGGGGACGCCCTATATGCGGGATCGACAATAACGGGTTCCCTGCCAGGGCGCACCTCGTCCGTAACCGGTTGTATTCGCAGAGATCGCAAGCCTCCCCGGCGGTTTTGGAGCTACCTAGCCTGACGCGCGTGAACGAAGACTGGCTGGCCGTAATCGTCGGCCTCACCCTACTTGCCCTCGTGCTCGTCGGCGCCATCCCCGGCAGCGTGATCCCGTGACGCGCACCGAGGAACGCGCCGAACAGCGCTCGTCGAAGGTCGGCTACGCCGTCGCCGGCGTGCTGGTGGTCATCGCGCTGGGTGCGGCGACCCGATTCCTCGAGGCGCAGGTTCCGCACTGGGCAGCCGGAACCCCGTTGGCCAAGATCGCCAAGTCAGTCGAATTTCCGGTCTACGCAATCGCTCTCGGACTGATCGGCAACGCGATCCTGGCCAGGCTCGCGCTGCGCGACGTGCTCTCGCAGGGCTTCCGCACCGAGTTCTTCATCAAGACCGGCCTGGTCCTGCTCGGCGCCTCGATCAATCTCAAGGTGCTCGCCACCGCCGCCGGACCGGCGATCATCCAAGCCCTGCTGCTGATTTCGCTCGTCTTCGGATTCACCTGGTGGCTCGGCGGACGGCTCGGCCTCGACGACAAACTGCGGGCACTGCTCGCCTCGGCGGTGTCCATCTGCGGGGTGAGCGCGGCGATCGCGGCGATCGCGGCGGCCGGTGCCGTCCAGGCCCGCAAGGAGCAACTGGCCTACGCGGCGTCGCTCGTCATCGTGTTCGCCCTGCCTTCGATCTTCCTGCTGCCGTGGCTGGCCGACGTGTTCGGGCTGTCCGACGCGGTGGCCGGAGCGTGGATCGGCGGCAACATCGACACCACCGCGGCCGTGGCCGCGGCAGGCACGATCGCCGGCGAACAGGCGCTGCAGATCGCCACCATCGTCAAGACCACCCAGAACGCGCTGATCGGCATCGTCGCCATCGCCCTCACCGCCTACTTCGCCCTGAAGGTCGAACGCCGGTCCGACACGCCCGACCCGGCGGTGGCACGCCCGTCGCTGCGCGAATTCTGGGACCGGTTCCCGAAATTCGTCCTCGGCTTCATCGTCGCGTCGGTCATCGGCACGCTGTACCTGCAGTTCGCGGCCGACGGCAAGACGGCCATCGCAACCGTGAACGACCTGCGCACCTGGTTCCTGATCTTCGCCTTCGTGGCGATCGGGCTGGAGTTCTCACTGCGCGGCCTCAAAGAGGCCGGCTGGCGACCCATCGTGCTGTTCGCAGCCGCAACCGTGGTCAACATCGTGGTGGCACTCGGGTTGGCCTCCGTGCTCTTCGGTGGTTTGTTCGGCAGCTTCGGCACCGGGTAGCCGTTACCCTGGCTAAGTGCCGACAACCTGGTCACGGCGAGGGTTTTTCACGGTCACCGCTGGGATGGCCCTGGTCGCCGCATGTAGCACGCAGAAGCCCGGCGAAGTCAGGAAAGACGGTTCGGTGACCGTCCGCCACCTCTTCGGCGACACCAACATCCCCGGGCCCCCCAAACGCGTGGTGAGCGCGGGTTTCACCGAACAGGACGACCTGCTGGCCCTCGGTGTCGTCCCGGTCGCCACGACCGAGTGGTTCGGCGGCGAGCCGCACGCGGTGTGGCCCTGGGCGCAACCGAAACTCGGCGGCGCCCAGCCCACCGTGCTCAGCCTGACCGACGGCATCCAGGTGGACGAGATCAAATCGCTCAATCCGGACCTGATCGTGGCCACCAATGCCGGACTCGACGCCGACACCTACGCGAAACTGTCCGAGATCGCCCCGACCATCGCCCAATCCGGCCCCGACGCGTTCTTCGAACCGTGGCGTGACCAGGCCACCCTGATCGGCCAGGCGCTGTTCCAGAACGACGCGATGACGGGGCTGATCGCCGGTGTGGATGACAGGTTCAAGGCGGTGGCCACCGGCAACCCGCGATTTGCCGGTAGGAAGGCCATGCTGCTCGCCGGCACCTTGTTCCGCGACGGTGTGCAAACCCAGACGGGATGGCGCACCGAATTTCTCACCCAGATGGGCTTCGTCGTTCCCCCGACACCGGAGCTGATCCCGCGCTCGGACTTCGCCTCGGTGCTCGACGCCGCCGACGTGCTGATCTGGACCACCGAGAGCGATCAGGAGCGCGACGCCCTGTTGGCCGACCCAGGGATCGCCGAACTCAGAGCCACCACCCGCAAGCGGCACGTATTCACTCCCAAAGAACTGGCCGGCGCCATCGCATTCGCGTCGCCGCTGTCCTACCCCGTGGTCGCCGACCAGCTGCCGCCCCTGCTCAACCAGGCACTGACCTGACAAGATGACCGGGTGACAGGCACCCAGGAGAACTCCGAGCACCGCGGCACTGCCATCGTCGGCTCGGCCTACTATCCGGTGCTCGTCGCGGTTTTCACGGCCCTGGTGATCATCTCGAACGTCACCGCCACCAAGGGGGTGGCCTTCGGACCGATCATCGGCAACTGGTCGATCATCACCGACGGCGGCTTCATCGTCTTCCCGCTCACCTACGTGATCGGCGACGTGCTCTCCGAGGTCTACGGATTCAAGGCCGCGCGGCGCGCCATCTTCCTCGGGTTCTCGATGAACGCCCTTGCCGCACTGGCATTCTGGATCACCATCTACCTGCCTGCGGCCGACTTCTACACCAATCAGGAACACTTCGAGAACATCGTTCACGCCTACACCCAGTTGATCGTGGCGGGTCTGGCCGGGTTCATCGTCGGGCAGACCATCAACGCCTGGGTCGTCGTCGCCATCAAGGAACGGACCAAGGAGAAGCATCTGTGGGCCCGCCTGGTCGGGTCTACCTTCGCGGGTCAGCTCGGTGACACCCTGGTCTTCTGCGGCATCGCGGCCCCGGCGATCGGCATCAGCACCTTCGGCGACTTCGTCAATTACACGGCGCTGGGCTGGGTCTACAAGACCGCGGTCGAGGTCATCATGCTGCCGATCACCTACCGCGTGATCGCCGCCATCAAGCGCCGCGAACCCACGTATCAGCTCGCCGTTTGAGGCTTCGATAAGGCACCTCTGGCAAGGTTCATAAAGCCGGAGCTTTCTTAGCTACCGACGGGTAGCTTCAGGTCATGAGTGTGACATCAGAGGTGATGGACGCGGGACCTGCCCTGAACCCAGGCACCGCCCGCGACTACGGCGATCAGGCTCTGCTGCTCGAGTTCGACAGCACTGCCGATGTTTTGGCGTGGACCGCCACGCTCACGGCCGCCCAATTGCTAGGTGTGCTCGATATCGTGCCCGCGTCGCGCACGATCTTGATCAAGCTGGCCGATCCGCGCTACCAGGCACCCACCCGGCAACGGCTCAGCAAGCTGCGCCTGCAACCCGGTGCGGCACCTGTCCGTCCCACCGGCCGGCCGGACGTGACCATCGACGTGGTCTACGACGGCGCTGACCTGGACGATGTCGCGACCCTGACCGGACTCACCCCGGCTCAGGTGATCGCGGCACACACCGGCACCCCGTGGCAGGTCGGATTCATGGGCTTCGCTCCCGGATTCGCCTACCTCGTCGGCGGCGACGAGCGACTGCAGGTGCCACGCCGAGCCGAGCCGCGCACCAGCGTTCCGGTCGGGGCAGTGGCACTGGCCGGAGAGTTCAGCGGCATCTACCCGCGGCAGTCACCAGGTGGCTGGCAGTTGATCGGGCGTACCGACGCGGTGCTGTTCGACGTACATCGGGACAATCCCGCACTGCTCACCCCGGGTACCTGGGTGCAGTTCCGGGCCATCGGCTAGTTGGCGAGGAGGACACAATGACCACCAAATTGGAAGTGCTGCGCACCGGACCACTGGCCCTGGTCGAGGATCTCGGCCGTCCCGGCATGGCCCACCTCGGTGTCACCCGTTCCGGCGCCGCCGACCGCCGCTCCCACACGCTCGCCAACCGGCTGGTCGCCAACCCCGGTGAGCATGCCACCGTCGAGGTGATGTTCGGCGGGTTCTCGGCGCGGGTGGTCGGCGGTGACATCGCCGTCGCGGTCACCGGCGCCGACACCGACCCCGCGGTCAACGGAATTCCATTCGGCACCAACAGCATTCACCATGTGCACGACGGTGAGGTGATCTCACTGGGCGCCCCGCACTCGGGGCTGCGCAGCTACCTGGCGGTGCGTGGCGGCATCGCCGTCGAGCCCGTTCTCGGTTCGCGAAGCTACGACGTGATGTCGGCGATCGGTCCGGCCCCGCTGCAGCCCGGCGACATCCTGCCGGTCGGGGAACACACCGCCGACCTGCCCGAGACCGACCAGGCCCCGGTCGCCTCGATCAGCGACGACGTGCTTGAGCTCAACGTGGTGCCCGGCCCGCGCGACGACTGGTTCGTCGACCCCGACGTCCTGATCCGGACCAACTGGCTGGTGACCACGCACAGCGACCGGGTGGGAATGCGCCTGGTCGGCATGCCGCTGGACTACCGCTGGCCCGACCGCCAACTGCCCAGCGAAGGCGCGACCCGCGGCGCAATCCAGATACCGCCCAACGGTTTTCCGGTGATCCTCGGGCCCGACCACCCCGTCACGGGCGGCTATCCGGTGATCGGTGTGGTGACCGACGACGACATCGACAAGCTGGGCCAGGTCCGGCCCGGGCAGACCGTCCGCTTGCACTGGGCGCACCCGCGCCGTCCGTTCGAGGGCTAGCCACCTCGCCCAATGTGAAGAAGATCGCGAGATTTTCAACGAAACTCGCGATCTTCTTCACGCTCGACGGCCAGCGACATACAGACACCGGCGCGCAGCGCTGGTAGAACAAGGGTGTGCCTTTCCAGGATGTCAGTTCGCCCGTTCGAGGCGGGATCCTGCACACCGCTCGGCTCGTCCACACCGCCGATCTCGACCAGGAGACCCGCGAGGGCGCCCGGCGCATGGTCATCGAGGCGTTCGAAGGCGATTTCAGTGACGCCGACTGGGAGCATTCGCTCGGCGGCATGCACGCCTTCATCTGCCACCACGGCGCCCTGATCGCGCACGCCGCCGTGGTCCAGCGTCGGCTGATCTACCGCGACATCGCGCTGCGCTGCGGCTATGTGGAAGCCGTGGCGGTACGCGAGGATTGGCGCGGCCAGGGCCTGGCCAGCGCCGTCATGGACGGTGTCGAGCAGGTGCTGCGCGGCGCCTACCAACTCGGCGCACTCAGCTCGTCGGAGTCCGCCCGCGACATCTACATCGCCCGCGGCTGGGTGCCCTGGCAGGGGCCCACCTCGGTACTGAAGCCGGCCGGGGTGACGCGCACACCCGAGGACGACCGGTCACTGTTCGTACTGCCGGTCGACCTGCCCGCCGGCATGGAACTCGACACGACCGCGGAGATCACCTGCGACTGGCGCGACGGGGACGTCTGGTAACCGCCGGTAACCAGGCGCTCACACCCCGGTAGGTGAGCTGGTGAGCGGAATTTCACGGTCGAGTCACCGCGGGGAGCGCCTGCGCAATAATCGCTTCCTACCTTTGCGCCATGCCCACTCTGCTGAAGTCGAATCGCATCACCACCTGGGATCCCGAGGACACGTTGGCCTGGGACGCCGGAAACAAATACATCGCGCGACGGAATCTGATCTGGTCGGTGTTCGCCGAGCACGTCGGCTTCTCCATCTGGTCGATCTGGTCGGTCATGGTGCTGTTCATGCCCGAGGCCGTGTATGGCTTCTCGGCCGGCGACAAGTTCCTGCTGGGCGCCACCGCCACCCTGGTGGGCGGTTGCCTGCGCATCCCCTACACGCTGGCCACCGCCACCTTCGGCGGCCGCAACTGGACGGTGTTCTCCGCCTTCGTCCTGCTGATCCCCACGGTGGGAACCATGGTGCTGCTGGCCCATCCGGGCCTGCCGCTGTGGCCCTACCTGCTGTGCGCGGCCCTGGCCGGCTTCGGCGGCGGCAACTTCGCCTCGTCGATGACCAACATCAACGCCTTCTATCCGCAACGGCTCAAAGGCTGGGCACTGGGTCTCAACGCCGGCGGCGGCAACATCGGCGTCCCGATGATCCAGTTGGTCGGACTGCTGGTGATCGCCACCGCGGGTAACCGCGCCCCGTACTGGGTATGTGCCGTCTACCTGGTGGCGCTGGCCGTGGCGGGAATCGGCGCAGCGCTGTACATGGACAACCTCGAGCAGCACAACATCGATCTGGGTGCGATGAAAGCCATTCTGGGAGAACGGGATACCTGGGTGATCTCGCTGCTCTACATCGGCACCTTCGGATCCTTCATCGGCTTCGCCTTCGCGTTCGGCCAGGTGCTGCAGATCAACTTCGCCGCAGGCGGTCAGACCGCCGGCCAGGCCTCGCTGCACGCCGCGCAGATCGCCTTCATCGGTCCACTGCTCGGTTCGCTGTCCCGGGTGTACGGCGGCAAGCTGGCCGACCGGATCGGCGGCGGCCGGGTGACTCTGGCGGTGTTCGGCGGCATGATCCTGGCGGCCGGCCTTCTGGTCGCGATCAGCATGCTCAGCCCCGACAACGGAGGTCACACGCCGCACGCTCCAAACGGCCTGATGATGGCCGGCTACGTCGTCGGCTTCATCGCGCTGTTCCTGCTCTCCGGCCTGGGCAACGGCTCGGTCTACAAGATGATCCCGTCCATCTTCGAGGCCCGCAGCCACTCGCTGCAGGTCAGCGAAGAGGAGCGGCAGCGGTGGTCACTGTCGATGTCGGGTGCACTGATCGGATTCGCCGGTGCCATCGGCGCGCTGGGCGGTGTGGGCATCAACCTGGCCCTGCGGCAGTCCTACCTGTCCAGCGGGTCGGCGACGGCTGCGTTCTGGATCTTCCTGGTCTTCTACGTCGTGGCCTCGGCATTCACCTGGTTCCGTTACGTCCGGATGCCGGCTGCGACGGGCGTCACAGCAACCCCGGCGGACCGACACGACTCGGCAATGGCCGGGTAATCACTTGGAAACACGAGATGCCTTCACTGGATCCATGAACGAGCCCGACTGGGCACCGCTCACAGGTTTTCGTGTGGCGGTGACCTCCGCCCGACGTGCCGACGAGCTGAGCGCGCTGCTGAGCAGGCGTGGCGCCACGGTGACCAGCGCAGCCGCCATCACGATGGTTCCGCTGCCAGACGACGAAGAGCTGCGCGCCCACACCGCCTCGCTCATCGACGTCCCACCGGACATCGTGGTCGCCACCACCGGGATCGGCTTCCGCGGCTGGTTCGCCGCGGCCGACGGCTGGGGCCTGGCCACCGAGCTCACCGACGCCCTGAGCAACGCCCGCATCGTGTCCCGTGGCCCGAAAGCCACGGGCGCGCTGCGGGCCGCGGGCCTGCCCGAGGAATGGTCGCCGGATTCGGAATCCTCTCGAGAGGTGTTGCGCTATCTCCTCGAGCAGGGCGTCGCGGGACAACGCATCGCCGTGCAGCTTCACGGCGCCACCGACGAGTGGGACCCGTTCCCAGAGTTTCTCGACGAACTGCGGGCCGGGGGCGCCGAGGTGGTGCCCATCCGGGTCTACCGCTGGCATCCCGCGCCGCGCGCCGGCGAGTTCGACCAGATGGTCGCCGGCATCGCCGAAAGGCGCTTCGATGCAGTCAGTTTCACCTCAGCCATGGCGGTGGCATCGGTGCTGATGCGCGCCACCGAGATGGACATCGCCGACCGGGTACTGGCGGCGCTGCGCACGGACGTCCATGCCATGTGCGTGGGCCCGGTGACCGCGCGGCCACTGGTCCGGCTCGGCGTTCCCACCTCTGCACCCGAGCGGATGCGGTTGGGCGCCTTGGCCCGTCACATCACCGACGAACTTCCGCTGCTGCAGGCGCGCACCGTCAGGGTCGCCGGTCACACGCTCGAGATCCGGGGTACCTGCGTTCTGGTCGACGGCACGGTCAAGTCGCTGTCGCCCGCCGGGATGGCGACCATCCGCGCACTCGCGCACCGTCCGGGCGCGGTGGTGTCCCGGTTCGATCTGCTCAGCGCCCTGCCCGGCACCGGAACAGACACCCACGCGGTGGAGACAGCCGTGCTGAGGCTCCGTACCGCATTGGGAGACAAGAACATCGTGTCGACGGTCGTGAAGCGGGGTTACCGGCTGGCCGTCGACGATCCCGAGCTGGCCCCGGCGCGATGAGCCTGGTCCTGGTCGCCCACGGAACCCGCAAACCGGGCGGCGTCGCGATGATCGGCGATCTCGCCGCGCGGGTATCCGACATGCTGGGCCGGCCCGTGCACGTCTCCTTCGTCGACGTGTTGGGCCCGACACCGAGCGAAGTTCTCGCAACGCTACCGACGGACTGCCCGGCGGTGGTGGTGCCCGCATTCCTGGCCGCCGGATATCACGTCCGGGTCGACGTGCCCACCCATGTGGCGGCCAGCGGGCACCCGGCCGTCACCGTCACCCAGCCGCTGGGTCCGTGTCAGGGCACCGTCCGGGTTCTCGCCGACCGGCTCATCGAATCAGGATGGCGGCCAGGCGATTCAGTGATCCTCGCGGCGGCAGGCACGTCCGACAGAAGCGCCCAGTCCGACCTGCGGCGCACTGCGGCCCTGCTGTCAGCGATGACCGGCGACCGCGTAGAAATGGCCTTCGCCGCGACCGGTGCGCCCACCGTTGCCGAAGCCGTCGCCGCGCAGCGCCGCCGCGGCCATCGCCGCGTAGCTGTGGCGTCCTACCTGCTCGCCGACGGGCTTTTCCAGGACCGGCTGCGTGAATCCGGCGCCGACCTCGTGAGCGCCCCACTGGGCACCCACCCCGGCATGGTTCGGCTGATAGCCAACCGGTTCCGCCGCGCCGGTGTACTGAGCCTGCCTGCCGCAGCGTGAGCGGATCGACCGCACGATCAGCGGCCCGGCCGTGCCCGCCAGCAGGAGTACGCCACCGGCACCCGCGACCGCGAAGAACGCCGACCGCCGGGCACCGACCAACGCCGAACATTGCTCGACGTAATCACTGGCCATGAATCCCGGCCCAGCAAGCGTGTGCTGGTCCAGGTTGAGCTGGTCCTGCTGGGCGGCGACGCTGTAATCCGGCCGTGCTCCGTTACCGCACGGGATGGGTTGGCCGGCACGATCCACGGCATTCAGGGCCAGGGGGATGAACGTTGCCCCGAGTGCGCCCAGCATCGCCGCCGCCCCCACCAGATTCATTACCGAACGCGCAAACATCCCTTGTCAGCCCCTCTGACGCCGCTTCCTTGAGAGGGAGTCTAAACACACCCAGCGAACTATTCTAGTTAGCCAGATGTAGGCGCACCACAGCTTTGAAAACTCTCCCGGCTCTGCAAATCTGGCAAATTCCCCACCGAAACAGCCGCTGTACAGGTAGTTGACGCAGGAAGAAATTCTCTGATCGTTTGCCGGAGGCTCACGGTGTCAGAACGGGGCCGAAAACTCAGTTATCGTTATCGCGATCATCGGGCGAGCCGGCAGGAGTAGAGACAAAGGTGCAGGTGAAAACACCGGCGGGCGCAGCCCATCGAGACGACGCACGCGGCAGTGCGACCCGGTAACCGGGTCCCGGCCGAACGTCTGCGTGAACACCTGCTGAACACTCTGGAACGCACGTCACGGCCGATGACCACTGCCCAGCTACGTGACGATATGCACGAGCACTTCCGCGCACCGGTCGTGATCGAGTCGGTGTACCGCAATCTGACGGTGCTCGAGCGCCGTGGAGCCGTGGAGCGCCGCAAGCTCCAGGGGCGCGACGCCCACTGGAGCCGGACGTCGGATCAGGCTGCGATCTGAACGAATCCGCCCGGCGTGACCCGGGTCCGGTAGACCGGGATCGACACCGTGTCGTCGTCGAGGCAGCTGCCATCGTCGAGCGCGAAGGCCTGTTTCTTGATCGGCGACTGCACGGTCGCCCGGCCGGCCCGGTCACCCACGATCCCGCGGGAGACCACGGCTGCGCCGGAGAACGGGTCGATGTTGCCGACCGCGTGCAACGAGCCGTCGTCAAGCCGGAACAGCGCCGCCTGCGAACCGTCCGGCAGCAGCACCGCGACCCCACGGCACGGCATCAGAAAGTCATACCGGCAGGCGGTCGTCCACTCCCACGGAGTCGAGGCGTCAATGTCCTTGTGGTCGTCGAGCAGTGTCATTTCGCCTCCTGGACGATCGAGGGCATACCCAGGCTTGTCGGTACCTTTCGGCCACCGCGCTCGGTGAAGGAGATGGTCGGGTCGTCGACATCGGGCGCGTTGACGAACGACACGAAGCGCGACAGCTTCTCCGGGTCGTCCAGGACGCCCTTCCACTCGCAGGCGTAACCCGCCACGTGGCGTTCCATCGCCGCCTCGAATTCGGCTGCCAGACCGAGGGAGTCGTTGCACACGACGTCCCGCAGGTGGTCCAGCCCGCCATCCATCGCCTCCAGCCACGGAGCGGTGCGCTGCAGACGGTCGGCGGTGCGGATGTAGAACATCAGGAAGCGGTCGATGTAGCGGATCAACGTCTCGTCGTCGAGGTCGCCGGCCAGCAACTGGGCGTGCCGTGGCGACATGCCACCGTTGCCGCACACATAGAGGTTCCAGCCCTGTTCGGTGGCGATGACGCCGACGTCCTTGCTCTGGGCTTCGGCACATTCCCGGGCGCATCCCGAGACGGCCATCTTGATCTTGTGCGGTGAGCGCAGACCCCGGTACCGCTTCTCGATCTCGACGGCCATGTTCACCGAATCCTGTTGGCCGTAACGGCACCAGGTGCTGCCGACGCAACTCTTCACGGTGCGCAGCGACTTGCCGTAGGCGTGCCCGGACTCCATGCCGCCCTCGACCAGACGCGCCCAGATCTGCGGCAACTGCTCGACGCGGGCGCCGAACATGTCGATCCGCTGACCGCCGGTGATCTTGGTGTAGAGGTCGAAATCCCTGGCGATCTCGCCGATCAGGATCAACTGCTCCGGGGTGATCTCACCGCCGGGCGACCGCGGCACCACCGAGTAGCTGCCGTTCTTCTGGATGTTGGCCAGGAAGTGGTCGTTGGAGTCCTGCAGTGAGGCCTGCTCACCGTCGAGTACGTGGTCGGAGCTGGTGGATGCCAGGATCGACGCGACGGTGGGTTTGCAGATGTCGCAACCCTTTCCGGTGCCGAACGTCTCGATCAGGCCGGAGAAGGTACGGATCTCGGTGGCGCTGATGATCTCGAAGAGTTCGGCGCGCGACTGGCTGAAGTGCTCGCACAACGCCTTGGACTGCTCGACCCCCTCTGCCTCCAGCAACTGCTTGAGCAGCGGCACGCAGGAGCCGCACGAGGTCCCGGCCAGAGTGCACTTCTTGAGGCTGGGCACATCGTCGCAGCCGCCGCAGATGGCTTCCTTGAGATCACCCTTGGTGACGTTGTTGCACGAGCAGATCTGCGCGATGTCGGGCAGTGCGGCCACGCCCAGGGCGGGCGCATCGCCGTCGCTCACCGGTGCGATCAACGCCAGCGGGTCTCCGGGAAGCTCGCTGGCGACCATCGGGCGCAGCACACCGTACGCCGATGCGTCACCGACCAGGATGCCGCCGAGCAGCGTCTTGGCGTCGTCGGAGAGCACCAGCTTGGCGTAGGTCTGCTTGACGGGGTCGTTGACCACGACCTCCAGGCAGTTCGGCGTAACCCCTTTGGCATCACCGAAACTGGCGACGTCGACGCCGAGCAGCTTGAGCTTGGTCGACATGTCGGCGCCGGGAAATTCCGCCTCACCGCCGAGCAACCGGTCGGCCACAATCTCGGCGGTGGTGTAACCCGGTGCGACCAGGCCATAGCAGCGGCCCTCGATGGCAGCCACCTCGCCGATCGCGTAGATGCTGGGATCACTTGTGACACAGGAAAGATCGGTGAGAACACCACCCCGCTGCGCCATGTCCAGGCCCGCGGCCCGGGCCAACTCGTCGCGGGGCCGCACACCGGCGGCGAAGACGACCAGACCGGCGTCGATCGTGCTGCCGTCGTTGAGCGAGATCCGCATCGAATCGTCGATGTCGGACTTGCGCAGCGGCTTGTGCCGCTGCACCGGCTGGATGCTCTCGGTTCCCACCGCCGTGTGCACTTCGATGCCCAGGCCCCGCATCATGCGGTTCAGCAGGGTGCCGCCGGCCTCGTCGAGCTGCGCCGACATCAGGTGCGGCGACATCTCCAGCACATGGGTCTTCAGGCCGAACTGCCGCAACGCATTAGCCGCTTCCAGGCCCAGCAGACCGCCGCCGATCACCACGCCGACCGGCGACTTCGAGTCCATCGCGCTCTTCGCACTGGCGCGGATGGCGTCGAGGTCGTCCAGCGTGCGGTAGACGTGCACGCCAGGCAGGTCGCGCCCAGGCACCGGCGGCACGAAGGCGTACGACCCGGTGGCCAGCACCAGCGCGTCGTAGTCGAAGCTCTCCCCGGTGGCGGTGCGCACCGTGCGGGCTTCCCGGTCGATCTCGGCGACCGCACACCCCAGACGCAGGTCGACCCGGTCGTCACCGGCGTAGTCATTGCCCGGCAGGGCCAGCTTGGCCCGGTCCCAGTGCTCGGTGTACCCGGTCAGGCCGACCCGGTCATAGGCGGCGTCAGCTTCCTCGGACAAGACGGTGACCCGCCAGGCGCCTGCGGCGTCACGCGACCGCAACGCCTCGACGAAGCGGTGGCCCACCATGCCGTGTCCGACGACCACGACGTTCTGTGTTGACGACATACGGCGAGGTTAGGAATCCGAAGTTGCCGAAATGTCGCCCTGTGTGAAGCGCCCGTCACGGTGTGCTCACATGTCGGCGACGCACATGTGAGGTCGAGCGGCAGTGAGGTCCCGGCTCGGCTGTCTGAGCGTTCTGAGCACGGTCGGCCCCACTGCTGCGACGGCGGCGGTAGCGCCGCCCAACAGCACCCCGATCGCGGCGGGTCGGCGTGGTAGGCCTCGTCGGGCAGCGAGAATCACCACTCCCACATCGAAGAGATCCATGGCGATCCCGGCCCTACGTGTCGCGTGTCTGACTGTGGCGTCGGGATGCAGAGCAGCCGCACCGAAAACGACATCGCGGACGCCGAATGCTTTGATCCAGACGCCCTGGTCGGGACCTGGGTAGTCGAGATTGCCTATTCGGTGAACACGGCGGGAGGCGACTGCAGTCGTCACGCCCCATACGATCCGCCCGATACCGATCGCCGCGAGCACACGCCGTTCTGCCCAGTCGAGGTCGGTTCGATTGACGGTTCCGGGCGGTACTCGACAAGGACGAAACTTCGCATACCGGGTCTGGTCCATGTCTTCAGCCTCAGCTATGGCGCCCTGGCGCACAACTCGCATTCCGGGTCGGCGCACGTTGCGCCGAAACCCTCCTAGAACAGGGACTACACGGCACCAGCGCGTTATGGGCGCTGGGCTACTCATATCTGCTCATATCTGCGCGGATGTCACACGCGCAAGCGCCTGACCGATGACACGGGCGGCCTCGTCGAACCGCTCCGGATCCGGCCCGCAGTAGTTGAGTCGCAGGTACGGCCCCGAAGGTTCGGCCGGAAACCATTCGTCGCCCGCTGCCACCAGGACCGAGTCGGCCTCGCATTCGCGGACCAGCCGGTGCACGTTCGTGGCATCGGGCAGCCGCAGCCACAGATGCAGCCCGCCGCGGGGAACATGCTCCAACTGTGCGCCCGGGGCATGCTCGGCCAGAGCGGCGATCAAGAGATCACGGCGGACCCGTAGCTGCTGACGCAGGTCACGCAGGTGAGTACCCCAGGCCGGCTGGGTGACCACATCGAGAGCCGCGGCCTGCAACAACCCGCTGACATACATCGACGCCGCACCACGGTCGGCCAAGATTCGGTCCCGGGCCGGACCTCTGGCCACCATCGCCGCCACCCGGATCGACGGCGACACACTCTTGGTCAGCGACCTCAGATAGATGACATGCCCGCCATCGTCGGAGGCCGCCACCGGCCTCGAGGTGCTGTCGATGCCGAAATCGTGCGCCCAGTCGTCCTCGACCAGGAAGGCCCCATGGTCGCGAACCACCTCGAGTACCTGGCCGGTGAGTTCCGGATCCCATTGGGCACCAGTAGGATTGGCGTAGTTGGGCTGCGCGTAGAAGACCCGCGCGCCGGTTTCGGCGAAGGCCCGCGAAAGTTCCTCGGGCTCAGGGCCGCGCGGCCCGCTGGGCACCGGGACCAGCCGCACTCCGCACTGGGCGGCAGCCAGGATGGCGCCCCAATAGCTGGGTGACTCGATCAGCATCGGCTGTCCGAAGCCGACCAGCGCCCGGAAGATCGAGCTCAGCCCGCTCTGACTGCCGGGCAACACGATGACCTCACGGGCCGTCGGCGGCGTCACGCCGGCACCGAACGTCTCGGCCAGCTCCTGGGCGAACCAGGCTTGCAGATCGGGCTGTCCGGCTACGGGCGCGGGGCTCACCGCAGCCTCCCCACGAGCAGCCCGGGCCACTGCGGTGCGGACCAGCCGCTGGGGAAGGAGTTCGCGGACGGGATACCCGGAGTGCATGGCGATCATGTCGGGAGCGACACTGCGCAGCGGCGTCGACAGCGCGGGGATGCGCGCCTGCGGGGCTCGCAGCGCAGCGGTCTGCCAGCCGTAATCGGGCAGGCGGGCGCTGCGTACTGCCCGCACGAATGTCCCGACCCCCGGCCTGCTCTCCACCAGCCCCAGACTGCGCAGCGTGCGCATGGCCTTGGCCACCGTCACCGGGCTGGCCGCGTATTCGGCCACCAGGGCCCGGTTGGACGGTAGCTGTGCGCCCGGTGACGCCGCGCTGATCCACTTTCGCAGGCCGGACACGATCCGCTCAGTGCTATCGTTATCCATGTTGATACAGAGTAGCGCTACCAGCCAGAGTTCATCGGCGCTATCCCGCTCCGGATTGTGGTGGGGACTGCTGGGCGTCACCGCGTTCTCGTTCACGATCGTGTTCACCAAGGTGGCCACCGGCGCACTGTCCCCGCTGTTCATCGGCGCCGGGCGCGCCGTCGTCGCCGCGGCCATCGCTGCGGCCGCTCTGACACTGACCCGGCAGGCACTGCCTTCGGCCCGGCAGTGGGCCCGGCTGGCCGTCGTGGCCGCAGGCGTCGTGGCGGGCTTTCCGCTACTGACCTCCTATGCGCTCACCGTCGCGCCCGCGAGCCACGGAGCCATCGTCGTCGCCTTGCTGCCGGCCGCCACCGCGGTGTGCGCGGTGCTGCGCAGCCACGAGCGTCCGCCGGCCGCGTTCTGGGCGATGGCTGCGGCCGGCGCTCTGGCCGCAGTGGTGTTCGCCATGGTGAGCGGCTCCGGGTTCGGCCATCTGAGCTGGCCGGACCTGTTGCTGTTCGGCGCGGTGCTGGCGGCGGCGGTGGGCTACGCCGAGGGCGGGTTGCTGGCCCGCGAACTGGGCGCCTGGCAGACGGTGTCCTGGGCCCTGGTGGTGGCGGCGCCGGTGATGCTGGCGCTGACGGGCCTGGCCGTCGTGCAGCAACCGCCGCACGCCACACCGGTGCAGTGGGCCGCGTTCGCTTACCTGGCGGTGGTCAGCATGTACCTGGGCTTCTTCGCCTGGTACCGCGGCCTGGCCATCGGACCGATGACCCAGGTGAGTCAGGTCCAGCTGATCCAGCCGGTGATGACCATCGGCTGGGCCGCCCTCTTGTTGCACGAGCGGCTGACCTGGCCGACGGTGCTCGGCGGCACCGTCGTCATCGCGTGCGCCGCCCTGGCCGTCCGCATCCGGCTGAAGTAGGGCGCCGATACCGAAAGCCGGTGGAATCCACTGGATCCCACCGGCTTTCGCATAGGTCAGAGGTTGACCGGGAAGTCCGAGCTGTAGACGTCACCGCGAATGCGTCCCGGTTTCGGCGGACCCTCGACGACAACCCAGGCCTGCGTAGCGTCCGAGCTCAGTGGCCCGGCTACCGCAACCGTCCCCGTCCCGCTGGCATCGGTATGCAGCACCGCGCCCGCCACGCCGGGATCTCCGACGTTGCAGGTCGCCACCGACGGTCGCGGCAGCTGGATCAGCCTCACCCGGTACTCGGTGCCCGGCGTGGCCGACTGCAGCGAGACCTCGGCACCTACGTGCGAGCCATCGGCACCGATGCTCGCCCGGCCGGAACCGGTACCCGAGCCCATACCGCCGAGGAACAACGCCTTCGTGAAATCGCATCCCCGGATGGAATTCGACAACGGCACCAACGTCGCCGCCCCGGCCTGCGCCGCACCGATCCCACTCAGCACCATCCCGCCGGCCGCAACCAGCGTCACCACACTTCTTATGCGCCAACCCATCGCTGCATCCCGCCCGCTCGACGTATCAGTGCGCAATTATTGGCACAATTCGCACGTCGAGAGCGGTAGTTCGAGCAAATCGTTGACGACTACCGCCAGCGGCCGAGCACTTGCTTGGCCCTCGCTGTCAGCACGGCCTGCAGGAACGGGCCGAAGGTAATGCGCCCGACGCCGAGGTCCGTCAGCGCGGCGAGGTCGGCGGTATCGGGCGGAACGGTCACGCTGACCGGCAGCGGCACCTCAGAGGCGAAGCGCCCCAACCCTTCCGGGTCGGCCAACCCGGCCGGGAACAACGAATCGGCACCCGCCGCGGCGGCCTCGGACAACCGGGCGATCGCCCGGTCCACGCGATCAGCGGCATCGCCGTCCTTACGTAGGAACAAATCGGTGCGCGCGTTGATCACCACGTGCACACCCGCGGCGTCCGCTGCCGCACGCAGTTGCCCCACCAACTCGGCGTGCTCGGACGAACTGCGCAACCGCTTGTCCTCCTTGTGCACGGTGTCCTCGATGTTGAGCCCGACCGCCCCGGCGTCCAACAGACCCGCGATCAGCCGCTCGGGTCGCTCGCCGTAACCGGACTCGATGTCCACCGAGACCGGCACGTCCACCGCGTCGGTGATTTGCCGCACCCGGGTCAGCAGGTCGTCGAACGACATCACCTCGCCGTCGGCCTTACCGATCGAATCGGCCAGTGGATGGCTGCCCACGCTGAGTGCGGAGAAGCCCTCCCCGACCGCCAGTCGCGCCGACCAGGCATCCCACACCGTCGGCAACACGACGGGGTTGCCGGGTTGGTGCAGCGCCAGCAGCGTCGCCGCCCGCTCCTGCAACGTGGTCTCGGTCATAGCTCCTCCAGGTGCTCAGATGTCCTGCTCAGATGTCATTCGGCCATGCGCAAAGCCGGCGGAACCAACACTACGACCTGGGTTTCGGCGGCTCTTTGCGAGCGGTCCGGGACACCCTATGGGACGTGATGCGCATCACGTCTCGATCGTGATGTGGCTAGCATTGGGTGTCGTACTGTGAGCCCTGACACCTTCAGCCCGAGGAGGTCACTTGTCCACCACCACTGAGTTCTCTGAACTGCACAAGCTGATCGGCGATATGCGTCGCTGTGTCACCACGTTGGCGTCGAAATACGGGGATTCCCCCGCCATGCGCCGCGTGGTGAACGACGCCGAGCGGATCCTCAACGATATCGAGCGGTTGGACATCGACGCCGAAGAGTTGGAGATGCGTCACGGCGTGACACGCCAAAAACAGGCCCGCGAGAAGATCGGCATCCCCGACACCCAATACGGAAGCGAGTTCTGGCAGGACGTCGCCGACGAGGGTCTCGGCGGATATCGCTGAGCTCACGGGCGTTTGACGCCCGAGAAAACAACTGAACCTCAGAAAGGGAACCGTGAGCGCACCCACCGCTGACCGTCGCGCGACCGGGGTCTTCTCGTCCACACGAGCGCAGATCCCCCAACGCACCCTACGGACCGACCGGTGGTGGCAGGCACCACTATTGACCAATCTGGGGCTCGCGGCATTCGTCATCTATGCGACGGTCCGGGCGTTCTGGGGAAGCGCGTACTGGGTAGAGGACTACCACTACCTGACGCCCTTCTATTCACCGTGTGTCAGCACGGCCTGTGCGCCCGGATCGAGCCACCTCGGTCAGTGGGTGGGCGAGCTGCCCTGGTTCATCCCGATGGCGTTCATCTCACTGCCGTTCCTGCTGGCCTTCCGGCTGACCTGCTACTACTACCGCAAGGCGTACTACCGCTCGGTGTGGCAGTCACCGACCGCCTGCGCAGTGGCCGAGCCGCACGCGAAATACACCGGGGAAACCCGTCTTCCGCTCATCATGCAGAACCTGCACCGGTATTTCTTCTACGCCGCGGTGCTCATCTCACTGCTCAACACCTACGACGCGATCGTGGCGTTCCATTCGCCCTCCGGCTTCGGATTCGGTCTCGGCAACGTCATTCTGGTCGGCAACGTCATACTGCTGTGGATCTACACGGTGTCCTGCCACTCGTGCCGGCACGTCACCGGCGGCCGGCTGAAGCACTTCTCCAAACACCCTGTGCGCTACTGGATCTGGACACAGGTGAGCAAGCTCAACACCCGCCACATGCTCTTCGCCTGGATCACGCTGGGCACCCTGGTCCTCACCGACTTCTACGTCATGTTGGTGGCCAGCGGCACCATCTCGGATCTCAGGTTCATCGGCTGAGTCGGCCCAGCTGAATTCGTTGGCCGACAAGTACATACACGCGAAAGGTCGAGTGGGGAATTTCTATGGGTGAGCTGGAACGGCACTCCTACGACGTTGTCGTGATCGGTGCCGGCGGGGCCGGCCTGCGCGCGGTGATCGAGGCACGCGAACGCGGTCTGCGGGTAGCAGTGGTGACCAAGTCGTTGTTCGGCAAGGCCCACACCGTGATGGCCGAGGGCGGCTGCGCGGCAGCCATGCGCAACGTCAACACCAAGGACTCCTGGCAGGTGCACTTCGGTGACACCATGCGCGGCGGCAAGTTCCTCAACAACTGGCGGATGGCCGAACTGCACGCGCAGGAAGCCCCCGACCGGGTCTGGGAGCTGGAAACCTATGGCGCCCTGTTCGACCGGACCAAGGACGGCCGGATCAGCCAGCGCAACTTCGGCGGACATACCTACCCGCGACTGGCCCACGTCGGTGACCGCACCGGCCTGGAGATCATCCGCACACTGCAGCAGAAAATCGTCTCGCTGCAGCAGGAGGACAAGAAGGAACTCGGCGACTACGAGGCCCGCATCAAGGTCTTCCACGAGTGCTCGATCACCGACCTGATCAAGGACGACGGCCGGATCGCCGGGGCCTTCGGCTACTACCGCGAGACCGGCAACTTCGTGCTGTTCGAAGCCCCCGCGATCGTGCTGGCCACCGGCGGGATCGGCAAGTCGTTCAAGGTGTCGTCGAACTCGTGGGAGTACACCGGTGACGGCCACGCCCTGGCCCTGCGCGCCGGCTCGGGCCTGATCAACATGGAGTTCATCCAGTTCCACCCGACCGGCATGGTCTGGCCGCTCTCGGTGAAGGGCATCCTGGTCACCGAAGGTGTCCGCGGTGACGGCGGAGTGCTCAAGAACTCCGAGGGCAAGCGGTTCATGTTCGACTACATCCCCGCGGTGTTCAAAGGCCAGTACGCCGAGACCGAGGAAGAAGCCGACCAGTGGCTCAAGGACAACGACTCCGCCCGCCGCACCCCTGACCTGCTGCCCCGCGACGAGGTGGCCCGCGCCATCAACTCCGAGGTGAAGGCCGGTCGCGGCTCGCCGCACGGCGGCGTGTACCTAGACATCGCCTCCCGCATGCCGACCGAGGAGATCAAGCGCCGGCTGCCGTCGATGTACCACCAGTTCATGGAGCTGGCCGAGGTCGACATCACCAAAGACGAGATGGAAGTCGGCCCCACCTGCCACTACGTGATGGGCGGCATCGAGGTCGATCCCGACACCGGCGGCGCGGCCACACCCGGCCTGTTCGCGGCGGGCGAATGCTCGGGCGGCATGCACGGCTCCAATCGCCTTGGCGGCAACTCCCTTTCGGATCTGCTGGTGTTCGGCCGCCGCGCCGGCCTCGGCGCGGCAGACTATGTGGCGGCGCTGCCGGAGCGGCCCAAGGTCAGCGAAGCAGCGCTCATCGAGGCCACCGAGTTGGCGTTGGCGCCGTTCGAATCTCACGCCAATCCGGAGAATCCGTACACGCTGCACGCCGAGCTGCAGCAGTGCATGAACGACCTGGTAGGCATCATCCGCAAGGAAGAGGAGATCCAGGAAGCCCTGGCCAAACTGGCCGAGCTGCGGACCCGCGTGCACAACGTCAGCGTCGAGGGCGGCCGCGTCTTCAACCCGGGCTGGCACCTGGCCATCGACATGCGCAACATGCTGCTGGTCAGCGAGTGCGTCGCCAAGGCCGCGCTGGCCCGCACCGAAAGCCGTGGCGGGCACACCCGCGACGACTATCCGGACATGGACGCCAACTGGCGCAACACCCTGCTGGTGTGCCGCGCGGTCGGCGAGGATCAGGTGGTGCCGGACGTGACGGTGACGCCCGAGTCCCAGCTGCCGATGAGGGAGGACCTGCTGGCCACGTTCGAGCTGTCCGAACTCGAAAAGTATTACACCGCACAAGAACTGGCCGAGCACCCAGATCGGAAGGGCTGAGCATGAGTGCGTACAACGCGAACCTGCGCGTCTGGCGGGGCGACGACACCGGAGGCGAGCTACAGGACTACACCGTCGAGGTGAACGACGGCGAGGTGGTGCTGGACATCATCCACCGGCTACAGGCCACCCAGGTCGGGGATCTCGCAGTACGGTGGAACTGCAAAGCCGGCAAGTGCGGATCCTGCTCGGCGGAGATCAACGGCCGCCCGCGGCTGATGTGCATGACCCGGATGTCGACCTTCGATCCGTCCGAAACCGTCACGGTGACGCCGCTGCGGACGTTCCCGGTGATGCGCGACCTGGTGACCGATGTGTCGTTCAACTACGAAAAGGCCCGTCAGATCCCGTCGTTCACGCCGCCCAAGGAGCTGCAGCCCGGTGAGTACCGGATGCAGCAGGAGGACGTCGAGCGCAGCCAGGAATTCCGCAAGTGCATCGAGTGCTTCCTGTGCCAGAACGTCTGCCACGTGGTCCGCGACCACGAGGAGAACAAAGAGGCGTTCGCCGGGCCGCGGTTCCACATGCGAATCGCCGAGCTGGACATGCATCCCCTCGATGTCCTGGACCGCAAGGACATGGCGCAGGACGAGTTCGGCCTGGGCTACTGCAACATCACCAAGTGCTGCACCGAGGTCTGCCCGGAGAACATCAAGATCACCGACAATGCGCTGATCCCGATGAAGGAACGGGTCGCCGACCGGAAGTATGACCCGATTGTGTGGTTGGGCAACAAGCTGTTCCGCCGATGAGCTAGTTCTCGGCGCCGAAATCAACGAAATGGTCGTTCCCACGCCACGGGGACGACCATTTCGTTGTTCTCGCGGCGATGCGACCCGCGAATGAGGTGCATCGCCGCGGGCATACCAGTGAACAGCTCTCGGAGCCCACGGAGGCGCGCGTAGGCTCGAGGGGCAGCCAATCAGCGACGAAAGGCAGCTCCATGAGCATGGGACAGACTCACAGCATCAACGAGATCCGGACCGCGATCCGGGAACTGTCGGTCCGGGCCGAACTGGCCCGCAAAGAGGGCCGCCCGGGTGATGCCGACGAACTCGAGGCACGCATCGCCAAATACCGCGACGAACTCGCCGCACGGCCCTGAGTCCGGGCCGATCCTGAGCCGTAGCCGCCGGAGTCAGACCCCGAGCTTGCGGAACGTACTGCGGTGGAACACGATTGGTGCCACGTCGGCGTTCACCGTGATGTCACTGACGCGCAGCACCACGATGGTGTGATCGCCCGCCTCGACCAACTGCTCGATGGCGCTTTCCAGCCACACGCTGGTGCCGTGGATGAAAACCGCCCCGGATTCGCGTGACTCGGTTTGCAGCCCGGCGAACCGGTCCCCGGTCTTGGCCGCCAGCGTGCGGGCCGCCTCGTCGTGCGATTCACCGAGCACGCTGATCCCCAGCGACGGCAGGTCCTTGAGCTTCGGCCAGGTGGTCGACGAGTTCTGCACGCAGAACGACACCAGCGGCGGGTCGAGCGAGACCGGCACGAAGGTGCTGGCCGCCAAGCCGACCAGGGTGCCGTCCACCTCGGCGGCAATCGCGATGACGCCTGACGGAAAATGGCCGAACGCTTCGCGCAGCGACGTCGGGCTCAGTTCTGTTGCACTCATAGCACCTCCATCTTCACACAGCACTTTCTCGCCCGGACTCCGCCCGTCCCTAGCCGAGACCGGCGGCGTAGTTCGTGGGAAAAGACCACGTCGTCGGCGCAGGCGTCACCGGCTCCATCATCGTCGCGGCCGGCGCCATCGGCCAGGGTCGCGATCGCGGTGAACCCAACCCGGAGGCTGGACGGTAAGTTGGCCCCCATCATGTGGATTCCGCTTCTGGTGATGGCCGCTGCCGTCAGCCTGGAGCCGTTCCGCATCGGTATGACGGTCGTGATGCTCAACCGGCCGCGCCCCCTGCTGCAGCTGTTGGCGTTCCTCATCGGCGGGTTCGCGATGGGCACCGCGGTCGGCCTGATCGTGCTGTTCATCCTGCGGCCTGCCCTGGGGTCAGCGCACTTCACCCTGCCCAGGGTCCAGCTGGCGGTCGGGGCACTGGCTCTGGTGGCCGCCGCCGTCCTGGCCATCGGCAGGCCCACCCGCTGGTTGGGGCCGAAGCCCGACCGGCAACCCGGACCGTTCGTGACGCGCATCAAGAACCTGCTGGGCGGCCATTCGCTGTGGACGGCGAGCGCCGCGGGACTCGGTATCGCCCTGCCGTCGGTCGACTATCTCGCCGCGTTGGCGCTCATCGTCGCCTCCGGCGCCGCGGCAGCCACCCAGGTGGGCGCCCTCCTGCTGTTCAACGTCGTGGCGTTCGGTCTCGTGGAGATCCCGCTGATCTCGTATCTGGTGGCCCCGGAGCGCACCCGCGCCGGCCTGGCCGCACTGCACGATTGGCTACAGACACAACGGCACCGCAAGGTCGCCGCCGTGGTGGCCACAGTCGGCTGCGTGCTGCTCGTCGTGGGGCTGGTCGGTCTCTAGTACCTCGGCGGCTCAGGCGTCCAGGCGGGTGAATTCGTCCTGCCGGTACTGCTCGACGCAGGCGGCGCGGCGGACCTTGCCGCTCGTCGTCGTGGGAATCGATCCCGGCGACACGAGGACGAGATCCCCGACGTTCAACCCGTGCGCATTGGATATCGCGGACGTGACGTCGCTCTTGATCTCCTTGAGCCAGTGCACCGCTTCGCCCCGCTTCTTGACCTCGATCACGGTCACCAGCTTCTCGGTGCTGTTCACCGGGACCGCGATCGCCGCGACCCGACCGCCGGTGATCTGCTGGACCGTTGCCTCGATGTCCTCGGGGTAGTGGTTACGCCCGCGGATGATCAGCAGATCCTTGATCCGCCCGACGATGAACAGATCACCGTCCGAGATGAAGCCCAGATCACCGGTTTTCAGCCACGGTCCGTCCGGGGTACCCGGGGTCGGGTCGACGAGTGTGGCGCCGAAGCACTGCTGCTCCTCCGGCGACCGGCTCCAGTAGCCGGCCGCGACGTTGTCGCCGTGCACCCAGATCTCGCCGACCACATCCTGTCCGCATTCCCGGTGCGTCTCGACGTCGACGATGCGCACCACCGGTGACTGCGGCAGGTCGTATTTGACCAGCGCAGAGCCCTTTCCGGGCGCACAGCGCCGGACCCGGCCCGCGGACAATTCATCGACATCGAACGCGGCCGCCTCCGACGACTCACTCCAGGTGCCCGTCGCCACGAATACGGTTGCCTCCGCCAGGCCATAAGACGGACGCAGCATGTGGTCTCGAAAACCGAAGTGGGCGAACCGGTCTGCGAAACGTTCCAGGGTGGCCGGCTCGACCCGCTCGGCACCGTTGATGATGCCCACCACCCCGCCGAGGTCCAGCCCGGCGAGGTCGGCGTCCTTGGTCTTGCGGGCGGCCAGCTCGAAGGCGAAGTTGGGCGCCGCGGAGAAGGCCTTGGGGTTCTCGGCTAGTGCCCGCACCCACCGGGCAGGGCTTTCCAGGAACGCCAGCGGGCTCGTCAGCACCGCCTGGTACCCGCTCAGGATGGGAGCGCAGACGCCCAGCACCAGACCCATGTCGTGGTAGAACGGCAGCCACGACACGATCGTCGCGTCCTGGATGGACCCGACCTGTGCATCCGCGAAGAACCCCCGCATGAGCTGCTCGAAGTTCGCCTGCACGTTGCGGTGCGAGATCATCACGCCGGTGGGCAGCCGGGTCGAACCCGAGCTGTACTGCAGATACGCCGTCGCGGGGTATTCGACTGTGCCGTTGTCGAATCCGTCCGGTCCGTCGTCGGCGTCCAGATTCAGCGAATCGATCGCGACGATCTTCGGCGCGGTGCTCATCCGCGACTGGTCCACGTAGTCACCGACGTCCTCGGCGACCGCGGACGTGGTCAGGACCACCGACGGCTTCGTATCGATGAAGACCGCACTCACGCGGTCATGGCTCGAGCCGCGGTGCGGCATCGGAAGCGGAACCGCCACGAAGCCGGCCTGCATGGAGCCCAGGAACGCCAGGATGTACTCGAGGCCCTGCGGGGCCAGGATCACCGCCCGGTCACCGACCGACCCGTGCAGGCTGATCTCGCGTGCCGCGTTCATCGTCCGGCGGGACAGCTGCGACCACGTCAGAGACTCGGTGACACCCGCAGGATTGCCCGTGTAATCGGTGAAGGTGAAGGCAATGTCGTCGGGGCGAAGACTGGCACGTCCGTGCAGCATCGACAGTATTGATGATTGGGGACTAGGCATCACATCACGTCCGTAACTCGTCGAATCAATCGGTTCGGAAACGGCGTCAGCCCGCACCTTGCGGGTTCAGCACAGACAGCGCAGCATTGGCAAGCTCCGACATCGGGTCGGTGTTGCCGCCGAAGGTTGCCTCGTTGGCAGGGGCGGTCACTTCGGCAGGGTCGAAACCGTGCACCGGGTCGACGGTGATCGGGGCGGTCGCCGGGTCGTCGTTGCGCGAATAACCCGCATCCACCATGGGCAGCAGCACCCGGTCCAGCTCGTTGAGCGTGTTCTGGTCATATCCGAGGTACTTGAACGGCAACACCAGCGGAAGGTGCTCCTCGGGAACCATGTACGTCGTCGTGGTCGCGCCCTTGGAGTTGACCGTCGTCCTGATGTTCTGCGCCGGCACATTGCTCGGATCGGTGAACGCGATCGCGGTGTGGCCGGTGGCCAGACCGGCGATCGCGTTGATGACGCTCATCCAGTTGTCGGGCCGGTCGGGCCAGTCGGCGATGCTGTCGTAGGCGGAGATGTACTGGTCGGTGTGGTACTGGCTCTCCACCGGAGCCGGTATCCGGTAGTCCATGAACGGCACGACGCTGCCGACGGGGAAGTTCTGGGTCAGGAAGCTCTCACCGAAGGGATGCCTGGCGATCGGGTCGCCGAAGGTCGCGAAGCTCAGCTGATCGGGCGGCGGGGCCGTCGGGTCATTGGCCAGTCGTGCCTTCACGGCATTGAGCACGAGCGCTCCCTCGGACAGCCCCATCGCTGTTCCTTTGCCACCGTTGCGGATCGCCGCGTCGAGGTTCCCTTCTCCCTCGTCGACCGACTCGCCGATGCTGGGACCGTCGAGACCGATGCCGGGATAGAACTTCTCCCCGAGCGCGCCGATACCCGGGAAGAAACGTTCCAGGGTATGGCCTTGAACCTGGCCGGCCGGGTAGTCGACCTTCGTCCGCTTCATGCCGGGGAACCACTTCTCACCCGTCATCCGGATGTACTCGTCGTAGGGGATCCCGAGGACGTGCGCGCCACCCAAGGCGTAGGCGGTTCCGGGGTTTGACGGCGTACCGGCGGCGGGTCCGCCCGGCGGCGGCGTCGGGGCCGGTGTCTCATCGGCCCACGCACTGCCGAGAACTCCGAACGACCCCGTGACGCTCGCAGTCATGAACACCGCAAGTCCTGCAAGGAGTTTCTTCATCTCCACTCCTGATCGCCCCGCTCCGTTTCGTAGTTTCACACACATCACGCGTGCGCGCTCACCCACTGTTGCGTGCGCAACTTCAAGATCGTTCGTCACGTGCGCACCGTTTTCCGCCCGATCGATCCCGACGGCCACCAGTTCGCCTTACCGACGAGCGCGGCGATGGCAGGCACCGTGATGGTGCGCACCACGAAGGTATCCAGCAGGATGCCCACGCCGATCATGAAGCCGCCCTGCACCACTATGCCGATAGAGGAGAACATCAGGCCGGCCACCGAGGCGGCGAAGATCAGACCCGCTGCAGTGATCACACCGCCCGTAGAACTCAGCGTACGGATCACGCCATATCGCGTGCTGTTTGGCGACTCGTCCCGCAGTCGCGACACCATGAGCATGTTGTAGTCGGCACCCACCGCGATGAGCACCACGAAGGCCAGTGGTGGCACGCTCCAATGCAATTGCTGGCCAAGAAGATTCTGGAACATCAGGACACTGATACCGAGCGCCGCGAAGTACGAGACCACCACTGATCCGACGAGGTAGAGGGGCGCGATGATCGAGCGCAGCAACAACATCAGGATCAGCAGCACCACGATGAGGGTCGCGGTCATGATGAACCGGATGTCCTGCTGGTAGTAATCCCGCGTATCCCGCAGTCCGGCCGGGAATCCGCCCATCGATATCGAGGCGTCGGCCAGCGTGGTGTTCGGCTGGGCGCCCCGGGCGACGTCCTGGATCTGGTTGACCTGATCCATCGCCTCGGAGCTGAACGGGTTGAGCTTGGTCTGGACCAGATACCGCACCGACCGACCGTCCGGAGAGACGTAGGCCGCCGAGGCCTTCTTGAACTCAGGCAGGCCCAGCACCTCGGGCGGAATGTTGAATCCCGCCTGCGACGGATCCGTGGCCTCGTTACGCATCGTCAGCAGGAACGACGAGGCCTGGTTCAGGCCGGCGGAGATGACCTTGATCTGCTTGACGAGTTCATCCACGCCACCGGCGACCTCCCGGCTTCCGCCGGCCAGTTTGTTGGCACCCGACTGCAGATCCTTCAGGCCCGACTGCGGACCGCCCGGCTTGTTCAGCCCCATGGCGTTGACCGCCTTGTTGACGCTGGCCAGGGCCGCGTTCAGCTTGGTGACCGAGGAGTTGAGCGTCTGCTTGTCGTCGCCCGCACCGTTCAGCTGATGGGCGAGATCGTTGATCTCGTTGAGGCTGCCGGAGTTGTTCTCGTCGACCAGGCGCTGGAACTGGATGCGGGTCTCGGCGCAGGACGGGTTGTTGTCGCAGACCGCGTTGTTCTGGAGCGCCGCCAGCACCGGCTCGATCCAGCCGAAGATGTTCTTGACCGCCGACAGGTTGTACCCCATGGCGTTGGAGAGCGTGTTGATGCTCTGCACGAGCTTGGCCGCGGTGGTGACATCCTTCACCAGTTTGTCGCCGCCGTATTCGCTGCGCGCCGACGAGAACGTGTCGACCACACTCTGGAGACTGGGTGCGATCTGGTTGATCTGGGCACGCACCTCCGCGAGGCTGTCGGCCAGCGTGTCCGCCCCGGCTGTCAGTCGGTTGAGGTCGCTCGAACGCTGGTCGATCTGGGTGGAACCGTCGGCCAGCCGGTCACCGACGATGCCCGCCTGGAACGTCGCCCGGAATTCCGCGGGCACCTCACCCAGGGGACGGCTGATGCCGCTGACCAGACCGACGTCGGGCAACTGGGCGACGCGCGAAGCCATCTGCTCCAGGTCTGCCAGACCCCGCGGCGTCCGCAGGTCGTGCGGCGACTGGATGAGGATGTATTCGGGAATCGACTGACTGATCGGGAAATGACGTTCGACCGCGGCGTACCCGATCGAACTCGGCGCCGACGCCGCCACCACCTTGCGATCGTCGTAGTTGTACTTGGCAAAGATCGCGGACCCGGCCAACAAGGCCAATACCAGCAGGCTGGCAACGAGGTGCGGGACCGGACGGCGCACGATGCGGATGCCCGAACGGCGCCAGAACCGGGCGGTCAGTTCGCGCCGCGGCTTGACCCATCCGCGCGGTCCGACCAGCACCAGGATGGCCGGCAGCAGGGTCAGTCCGGCCAGGTACGCGACGGCGATTCCGATCGCCGCGGCCACGCCGACGGTTTTGAACACACCCATCTTGGTGAAGCTCAACAGCAGGAAGGTCAGCCCCACCGTCGCGGCGGATGCGGTGATCACTTTTCCGATCGACAACATCGCCGCCCGGACCGCCTGTTCGAAGTCCTTGCCCGATCGCAAATAGTCGTGATATCGGCTGATCAGGAACACCGCATAGTCTGTGCCCGCACCGGCCATGATCGCGCTGAGGAATACGACCGACTGATTCGAGACTCCGGCACCCGTCAGCTCGGAGAAGCCCGCCACCAGTGCCTGTGCGATCAGTAGGGAGGACCCGATCGTCACCAATGGCAGCAGCATCGTGACCGGACTTCGGTAGACCACCAACAACACGGCCAGCACCAGCACCGCGATCGCGATCTCGATCGGCAGCCGGTCCTTCTCCCCCGCGACGGTGAGGTCGGCGGCGGTCGCCGCGGGACCGGTCAGGTGAATCGCCACCGGGCTGCCGGCCGTGCTCATCTTGACGATGTCGGAAACGCGGTTGAACGAGTCCATCGCCCGCGGCGTGCCCAACTCACCCACCAGGCCCACCGGTAACACCCAGGTGGTCTTGTCCTTGCTCGTCAGGAACTGACGCAGTTGGGGTGTGGCGACGAAATCCTGCACGCTCTCGACGTCTGTGACGTCGTCACGCAGCGAGTCGACCAGCTTGCGGTACGTCGCCTCGTCGGAAGGCCCCAGCCCGTTCTCATTGATCAGGGCCACCAACAGCAGGTTGTTGTTGCCCGATTCGTGAAAGGCCTCGGTCATCTTCTGCGCGGTGACACTCGACGGTGCGTCACCGGGCAGGATGGCAAGCGGGTGCTTCTGGGCCATGTCGCTCAGCGACGGACACGCCAGTGGCAGCGCCACCAACAGCGCCGCCCAGATCCCGATCACCGCCCAGGGCCACCGAACCACGAAATCGGCTAGCCGTCGCATCTCGTCCTCACCCTCGCGCCGAAGTTGCGCATCGCATCGATTTGCTCGCCGCTACGCGACGCGCCCCCAGTGCCCGCTGTCAGCAACCCGAGATGACACCGATCTCATCGCGTCCATGTACCGCGTGACCGATTTCTCGGCAACGGCATTGTCGGGATGCATGATCGCCATCACCGTGCCCTCGCCGTACCTGAAAATGTAGATCGTCAATTGGTACGAGAACCGATTGTCCGGGTACATCCCGATGTTGTTCGCGAGTCCTAGATCCCCTGCGGCGAGGATAGCGTTGAGCGGAGCCGCGCCGCCGTGCAGGAAATTCGAGACCGGGAAGTTCGGCTGCGGCCAGTTCAACCACGGCGCCAACTCGAGCACTCGATAGTACGGCACTCTCGCCATGTCCAGGCCCGAATCGAATGACGCCTGCGCCGCGCCTGCCGCGTCACTGAAAGAGGTCGCCGCGACGGGCACGACAATCGGGATCAGGCCGGTAAACCAGCCTTGCGTCATGAAATTGTCGCTCGCCGTGCGCGAATCTCTCGGCGTGAGTCCGTAATACGTGAGCGCGCCGGTGAACTCATGCTCGACCAGACCCAGGCAGGCGAACAGGCCACCGACAAATCGAGCGCCCGCCGCCGCACAGGCGGCATCGAAACGCTCGGTCTGTGCGGGGTCCATCAGAACCTGAGAGCTCCAGGCACTGCTCATCGACTTGTCCGGATTGCCAAGCGGCAGCGGGAATTCCGGGAATCCGTCGCGGTTGTTCTCGGCGAACTCGATCCACGCGCGCACGCCGGGCGAGTCCACGGTCAGGGCCGAGGTGTACTCGCGTTCGCGAACGCAGAAATCGTCGAAGCTGCCGGCTTCGGGAAGCTCGAGGGCCTGTCCACTTCCACTCATCGCGGAATACATGCCATTGGCTTCCATCATCGTGGTACCGATCAACGTTGCGTCGCCGTGCACGTGATCCATGGCCGCGAAGAATGTGAAATGATTCTCGTTCTGAATGATGCCGAAGGTGAAGCAGCCCCATTCCAGTGGATTCGGGATGCCCACGACGTGCGCGTGAATTTCGTCGACGGTCATGTGACCTTGATCGACGGGCATGAACTCGATGTCCGCCGGATCTTCGATCGCATGCCTAACAAATTTGCCGGTCTCAACCTCTTCGAACCAGCTGCGGAATGTGTCGTGCCGGCGCAGGTAGGAGTTGACGGCATGATCCATGGCCCCGATATCACACTGTCCGGGCACTTCACAACTGGCGATGATCTGCCGTGAGAAGTTCAGGCCCGCAGCGTTTCTCTCGGAGTAATTTCTAAGATGTTGACTCTGCATGTAGCTAACGGGAACCGAGCTCAGCGGAGCTTGGCGCGCAGTTTCCTGAGCCGCGGGCGTGGGGTGCCAGGAAGTTACCGAGCCCGGACTCAGCGTCCATTCCTCAAGTGCCCCAACAGTTATCTTGCCGATACGCAAAACGTCACCCTCCCAGTTTGGCCGCTGTGGCCGTGGTCACCCCGAGATTGCCCAACATACCCTCGGTCCGCGGGCAACCGTCTACCCCACCTCTCGATGGAAGTTACGCCTCACGAGTCACAGGTTCTCGTGTAATAGTGCGTAGTGCCGTCGGGGGGCGGACAATTTTCGCGTGCGATAAATGTCCCGCGTAATCACCGTGTGACCGCCGATGCAAGGAGGACAGCGGCATGAGAACCGCCGAACATCCGACCAAATCGACCCCTCGCTTTGCCATAATCGGCTACGCAGCGCGTTTTCCCGGAGCACCGGACGCAGGAGCGTTCTGGGATGTGTTGCGCGAAGGCCGCGACGCGGTGTCGGAGATACCCGAGGACCGCTGGGACGTGGACGAGTTCTTCGATCCCGAACCGGGCTCTCCCGGCAAGGTCGTGACTCGTCGTGCGGGTTTCGTCGACGACGTGACCGGGTTCGACGCACCGTTCTTCGGGATGTCGACCCGCGAGGTGCGGTTGATGGACCCTCAACATCGACTTCTGCTTGAGACTGCGTGGCGCGCAGTCGAGCATTCAGGCACTGCACCAACGGCTTTGGCCGACACCAACACCGGCGTGTTCGTGGGTCTGGCCACCCACGACTACCTGGGAATGGCCTCTGACGAGCTGACATATCCCGAGATCGAGGCCTACATGGCCATCGGGACGTCGAACGCCGCGGCGGCCGGCCGGATCAGCTACCGGTTGGGCCTGCAGGGTCCCTCGGTCGCCGTCGACACGGCCTGCAGCTCGTCGCTGGTCGCGATCCACCAGGCCTGCCAGGCCCTGAGCCTGGGCGAGTGCGACCTCGCGCTGGCGGGCGGCGCGAACGTGCTGCTCACACCCGCCACGATGATCACCTTCTCCAGCGCTCACATGCTGGCTCCCGACGGCCGCTGCAAGACGTTCGACGCCGCCGCTGACGGCTACGTGCGCGGCGAGGGCTGTGGCGTCATCGTCATCAAGCGCCTCGAGGACGCGATCCGCGACGGTGACCAGATTCGGGCGGTGATCCGCGGCAGCGCAATCAACCAAGACGGCGCCTCAGGTGGGTTGACCGTGCCGAATGGCGTCGCGCAGCAACGGGTTATCTCCGCGGCCCTGAAGCGGGCGGGTGTCCAGCCCAGCGAAGTCGGATACCTGGAAGCACACGGCACCGGCACTTCGCTGGGCGATCCGATCGAGGCACAGGCCGCGGGTGCGGTGCTCGGTGCCGGGCGTGAAGCGGACCGGCCGCTGTTGATCGGCTCTGCGAAGACGAACATCGGCCACCTCGAAGCGGCGGCAGGAATCGCCGGCGTCATCAAGGTCGTCCTGTCGCTCGAGAACGAGACGCTGCCGAAGCACCTGCACTTCGAGAACCCGTCGCCCCACATCCCGTGGGACCGGCTCGCGGTCGAGGTCGTCAAGGAAGCAACCCCCTGGGAACGCAATGGTCAGCCCCGCATCGCGGGCGTCAGCTCGTTCGGATTCGCCGGAACCAACGCACACGTCATCCTCGAAGAAGCCCCTGAACCGGCGGCGCAGCCGGTGGCGGAGCCAGAGGTGGCCGGGCCCGCTGAGGGCAAGCGATTCAGCCTCCTGCCGTTGTCGGCGCGGACTCCCGCTGCCCTCGTGCAGCTCGCCGACCAGTACCGCAGCTGGTTGACCGCGCACCCGGAGGCCACCCTGGCCGATGTCTGCCTCACCGCCGGCGTCGGACGCGCCCATCTGGAACATCGCGCCGCGCTCGTGGTCAACTCCCGAGAGGCCGCCGTCGAACTCCTCGGCGCGCTGGCAGACGACCGTCCGGCTCCCGGCCTGGTTCGCGGGGAATCGCATGACACCCCGAAGACGGCCTGGTTGTTCACCGGCCAGGGCAGCCAGTACCCCGGCATGGCCCGCGAGCTGTACGACACCGAACCGGTGTTCGCCGAGATCCTGGACCGGTGTGCCGCCGCGGTCGCTGATGTTCTCGAAAAGCCGCTGCTGGACGTCATTTTCGCGCTGGACGATGCTGACGCAGAAGAGACGCTGCGGCAGACCTCCTACGCCCAGCCCGCGCTGTTCGCGCTGGAAATGGGCCTGGCCCAGCTGTGGCAGTCGTGGGGAATCGAACCTGACGTGGTGCTCGGTCACAGCGTCGGGCAGTATTCGGCGGCCTGCGTCGCCGGAGTATTCAGCCTCGAAGACGGCGCACAGCTGATGGCCGAACGCGGCCGTCTGTTCGGCAGCCTGCCTGCCGGAGGCCGGATGGTGGCGGTGTTCACCGGGGCCGAGCGCGTCGAAAGCCTCACCGACGAGTACCCGACCTTGTCCGTCGCCGCGTACAACGGTGCCAACACCGTGCTGTCCGGACCGGCAGCGGACCTGGAGAAGGCGGTGGCCGGGCTGGCCGCCGACGGCATCCGGTGCGACTGGCTGGAGACCAGCCACGCGTTCCACTCGGCGTTGCTGGAGCCGATCCTCGACGAGTTCGAGGCATACGCCAACCGGTTCACTTTCAATGCACCGCAACGGATTCTGATCGACAACCGCACCGGCGCTGCGCTGGGCCGCAGCGTCAAGATGGACGGCGCGTACTGGCGCCGGCACGCGCGGCAACCGGTGGAATTCGCCAAGAGCGTGCGCACCCTCGCCGATCTGAACTGCAAGGTGCTGCTCGAGATCGGCCCCCGCCCCGTGCTCACCGCGACAGCCCTCGGCGCCTGGCCCGACCCGTCCTCCGCACCGCGGGTGATCGCCTCGCTCCGGCCGAACACCGCTGATCACCGGCAGATCACCGAAGCCGTGGCCGACGCATACGTGTTGGGCCACCTGCCCGACTTCAGTGCCTTCCGGCAGTCGCACGCACGCAAGCTCGACCTGCCGACCTACCCGTTCGAGCATCGCCAGTACTGGTACCGCGACAATCGGGAAGAACCGAACCAGCAGCAGCACGTGGCGGCGCGGACCCAGGCGGTCCGGCTTCTCGAGGACGGCCGGATCGAGGAGCTCGCGGCGCTGCTCGGAGGCGCAGGCGACGACGATCAGACCCTGGCGGTGCTGACCAAGCTTGCGGCGCAACACAACCAGCAACGCTCCACCCAATCCATCGCGGACGACCGCTACGAGTTCCGCTGGGACAAGGCGGTTACTCCGCTGTCCGGTACGGATGCCGGGGAGAGCTCCTGGATCCTCGTCGGCGACGAAACCGAAACCGTCAAGTCCCTGGTCGATGTGCTCACCGCGCGCGGTCAGCAGCATCGGATCCTCGGACTGCCCGCGTCCGACGCGGACGAGGCGCAACTCGCAGAAGCGTTGCGCGCGGCGGCAACAGGCGATTCGACACTGCGGATCCTTCACGTCGCGGGCCTCGAATCCGGCGGTGCGCCATCGATGCGGTCGCTGCTGCGCATGCAGCACCAGGTCCTGGCCGGAACACGGCGGCTCTTCCGCGCCGCGGTAGCCGCCGACCTCAGGGCGCCCATCTGGCTCGTCACCCGCGGAGCACAGCACGTCACCGACGCGGACACCGTCACGCCCGAGCAGAGTGCGCTGTGGGGATTCGGCCGTGCCGCGGCCCTCGAACTGCCGCAGCTGTGGGGTGGTCTGGCCGATCTCTCGACGGCCACGGCCGACGAATGGTCCAGCCTGCTCAACCGCGTCACGACGGGATCCGAAGCGGCGGTCAAGGAAGACCAGATCGCGCTGCGGGGTCAAGAGGTCTACGTGCCGCGGCTGGTGCGTCCGAAGGACCTGCCGAGCGGCAATCCGCTGGAATTGCGCGACAACGCAACGTATCTGGTGACCGGCGGGCTCGGCTCCGTCGGCCTCGAGGTCGCCGGGTACCTGGCCGCGCACGGCGCCAGGCAGTTGGTGCTGACCAGCCGGCGCCAGCCCAGCGAGGCCGCACAGAAACGCATCGACACGCTGCGTGCCCAGCACGGCTGCGAGATCCGGGTCGCCACGGCCGATGTCGCCGACGCGCACGACGTCGCACGTCTGCTGGCGAGTGTGCGGGCCGAGCTGCCGCCGCTGGCCGGCATCGTGCACGCCGCCGGCGAGAACGGCACCACGCCGCTGAGCGAGCTCGATGACGCCGAGGTGGACCGGGTCTTCGCCGGAAAGGTGTGGGGTGCCTGGCATCTGAGCGAGGCGGTGGCCGACGAGAAGCTCGACTTCTTCATCAGCACGTCCTCGATCGCCTCGGTGTGGGGCGGGTTCGGTCAGACCGCCTACAGTGCGGCCAACGCGTTCCTGGACGGTCTGTCCTGGCGTCTGCGCAAGCAGGGCATCGCCGGCACCAGCGTCAACTTCGGTCCCTGGTCGGCCGGCATGGCCGACGCGGAATCCCGTGCGCGCCTGGAGCAGCGGGGAATCAAGACGTTGTCGCCTTCGGATGCGCTGGCCGGTCTGGCCGATGTCGTGTCGACCGCTTCGGCGCACGGCCCAGCCCAGGGAGTGATAGCCCGGATCGACTGGGCCCGGTTCCTGCCGCTCTACCAGCAGGCGGGCCGACGGGCCTTCCTGGCCGAGCTGGAACGCGAAGTGCCAGTGGCGGGCGGCGGATCACCGGCCACTGCGGGTGGGACGACCAAACTGGTCGAACAGCTCAAGAATGCCCCGGTGCAGCAGCGCAAGAAGCTCCTGACCGATTACCTGCGCGAATCGGTGGCGGAAGTGACCCGCGTCGACACCGCGGAGATCCGCGAGGACGCCGGGTTCTTCGACCTCGGTATGGATTCGCTGATGGCCGTCGAACTGCGCCGCCGCATGGAACAGGGGGTGGGCGCGGAGATTCCGGTCACCCTGGTGATGGACTACCCGCGGATCTCCGACGTGGCCGACTACCTGCTCGGCGATGTCCTCGGGCTCAGCGAACAGGCCAAGCCCGCACCGCAGTTGGTGTCGGCGACCACGCGCACCGACGACCCGATCGCCGTCGTGGCGGTGTCCTGCCGGTTCCCCGGCGCCCCGAACCCCGAGGCGTTCTGGGATGTGCTGTCCGGCGGTGTCGATGCAATCCGGGAAGTGCCCGAGGAGCGATTCGACATCGACGAGTTCTTCGACGAGGATCCGGATGCGCCAGGGAAGACCTATACGCGCTACGGCGGATTCCTCGACGGCATCGACGGATTCGATCCCGAGTTCTTCGGGATCTCGCCCCGCGAGGCGGTCTGGATCGAGCCTCAGCAGCGCCTCGTGCTCGAAACGGTATGGGAAGGACTCGAAAGAGCCGGTCACTCCCCCGAGGCGCTGCGCGGCAGCCGCACCGGTGTGTTCGTCGGTGTGGCGGCCAACGAGTATGCGCATCTGCTGTCGTCGGAGCCCATCGAAAAGATCGAGCCGCACTTCATCACCGGTAATGCGCTCAACGCCATCTCGGGTCGCGTTGCCTTCGCGCTCGGGCTCGAGGGCCCCGCGGTAGCGGTCGACACCGCATGCAGCTCGGCGTTGGTCGCCGTCCATCAGGCTTGCCAGGCACTGCAATCCGGTGATTGCGACATGGCAGTGGCCGGCGGCGTCAACGTCCTGCTTTCCCCGGTTACCGTCGTCGCAGCGTCCCGCGCCAGGATGTTGTCGCCCGTCGGGCGGTGCAAGACGTTCGACGCGTCCGCCGACGGCTATGTCCGCAGCGAGGGCTGCGGAATCCTGGTGCTCAAGCGATTGAGCGACGCACAACGCGATGGCGATCGGATCTGTGCCGTCATCCCCGGCAGCGGGGTGAACCAGGACGGCGCTTCGAGTGGCCTGACCGTGCCCAATGGTGGTGCACAGCAGCGCCTCATCGGGTCGGTGCTGGCCCGGGCCGGCCTCAACGGCGGCGATGTGGACTACCTCGAGGCACACGGAACCGGTACCCCACTGGGTGATCCGATCGAGGTCCAGGCGGCCGCAGCCGCCTACGGGGGCTCGCGTGACGCCGACCGGCCGCTGCTGATGGGATCGGTGAAAACCAACATCGGTCACACCGAGTCGGCATCGGGCGCGGCAGGCCTGATCAAGGTCGTGCTGTCACTGCAGCACGAAACTCTGCCGCAGAGCCTGCATTTCGACAATCCGTCACCGCACATCCCGTGGGACTCGCTGCCCGTGCGGGTGGTGGACGAAGCGATGCCATGGCAGGCCAACGGCAGGCCGCGGCGCGCAGGCGTCAGCTCCTTCGGATTCACCGGGACCAACGCCCACGTGCTGGTCGAGGAGGCGCCGTCGCCGGCTGCACCCGCCGAGGAACTCGTCACCGACGGGGAGCCCACCGAAGGCGCACAGCCGGAGTCGGCAGTGGAAACGCAGCCGGAGCAGGTCGAGGTGTTGGCGCTGTCGGCACGGTCACCGGAAGCCCTGGCGGCATTGGCTCAGCGGTACGAGACCTGGCTGGGGGCTCACCCCGAGGCCGACCTCGCCGACCTGTGCCTCACCGCCGGGACGGGTCGCTCGCACTTCGAACATCGCGCCGCCCTGGTGGTGGATTCGGTCGCCGAGGCCCGCGCGGGTCTGGCCGAACTGGCCGAGAACCGGCTGCGGCACGGTGTCGTACGTGGTGAGCGCCCGCACAATCCGATGACGGCGTGGCTGTTCACCGGTCAGGGCAGCCAGTACGCCGGTATGGCGCGTGAGTTGTTCGACACCGAACCGGTTTTCGCCGAAACGGTGCGCCGGTGCGCGGACGCGGTCAAGGACATCCTGCCGCAGCCGCTGCTCGAGGTGCTGTTCGCCGACAATCGCGAGACCGGCGGCAAGGCCGCAGAGACACTGCGGCACACGTCATTCGCCCAACCGGCGATCTTCGCGGTGGAAATGGGTCTGGCCCGCCTGTGGCAGTCCTGGGGCATCGAGCCCGACGTGGTGCTCGGGCACAGCGTCGGCCAGTACGCTGCGGCCTGCGTGGCCGGGGTGTTCAGCCTCGAGGACGGCGCCCGGCTGATGGCCGAGCGCGGACGGTTGTTCGGCAGCCTGCCCGAGGGTGGGCGCATGGTGGCGGTGTTCGCCGACCCCAAGCACGTCGAGCAGGTCGCCGGTAAGTTCCCCCGGGTCTCGGTGGGCGCCTACAACGGCCCCAACACCGTGCTCTCGGGACCGGGCGACGATCTCGAGCAGATCGTCGAGAAGCTCGAGGAGGAGGAAGGGATCCGGTGCACCTGGCTGGAGACCAGCCACGCGTTCCACTCCGAGCTACTGGATCCGGTGCTCGACGAATTCGAGGCCTATGCGGCGCAGTTGGAGTTCGCGAAGCCGACGTTGCCGCTGGTCTGCAACCGCACCGGCGCGGTGCTCACCGCCCAGACTCCGCTCGACGCCCAGTACTGGCGGCGGCACTCCCGCCAGCCGGTGCAGTTCGCCGAGAGTGTGCGCACCGTGGCGGCACTGGGCTGCTCGATTCTGATGGAGATCGGTCCGCAACCGGTACTCACCGGAGCCGCGGTGCAGGTCTGGCCGGAGCACCTGGGGGCGCCGCGCGCGATCGTCTCCATGCGCAAGGGTGTCTCCGACCGGCGGCAAATCGCCGACGCACTGGCCTCGGCCTACGTCGGCGGTCACCGACCCGACTTCACCGCCCTGCATCGCGGGACCCGGCGTCGGCTGGAATTGCCGACCTACCCGTTCCAGCGGCGCCGCTTCTGGCCCAAGGGCAGCGGAATCACGGCCGATGTCAACGGCGCTGTGGGATCCGGGATCCTGGGCAGTGGAAAGGATCTCGCCTCCGGCGATTCGGTCTACACCAGCCGGCTGTCCGTCAAATCGCAGCCCTGGCTTTCCGACCACGTCATCTACGGCACCGTCGTCGTTCCCGGAGCTACGTACGCTGCGATGGCCCTGGCCGCGGTCGGTACGCCCGCGCATGCCAAGGACGTCTTCTTCTACGAGCCGATCATCCTGCCCGAGAAGAGTTCTCGCGAGGTGCAGCTGACGCTGCACCCACTGGATGGCGGCGACGGGTGGAAGTTCCAGGTGCACAGCCGGCCATACGGCGAGCGCGGTGCCGACTGGTCGTTGAATGCCGAGGGCACTGTGATCGCCGGGCTCTCCGACGAAGAGGCCCCCGATCAGTCCGATCCCGTCGACGAGGCCATCGAGCGGCTCGAACGCATGCGGCCACAGGAGTTGTTCGAGACATTCGCCGATCTGGAACTGGCCTGGGGCCCGACCTGGTCGGGTTCGCTGAAGTCGTTGTGGCTCGGCGAAGGTGAGGCGATCGGCGACATCCTGGTCGGTGAGGAGCTCGCCGAACAGCTCGGAACCGAGCCGATGCACCCGGTCCTGATGGACTTGTGCACCGGTGTCGCCTTCCCGGCCTTCCCCGCGCTGCTGGCGGCCGAGCAGGGCGTGAACGACCTGTTCCTGCCGCTGCGGTACGGGCAGGTCACGCTGAAGCAGAAGATGCCCAGGCGCTTCTACTGCCGGGCGCGGTGGCACGAGAGCGCGCTCGACAGCGAGACCCAGGTGTTCGACCTCGATTACCTGGACCGGGATGGCAGCTATCTGGGCGGCGTTCGCGAGTTCACGGTCAAACGGGCACCCCGTGAGGCGCTGCTCCGTGGCCTCGGCGGCGATGCCACCCGCCTGCTGTACACGCTCGGCTGGAACGAATTGCCGCCGCCGGCACCGACGGAAGACGGTGCAGAACCCACGGTCAGCGGCACCTGGCTGATCGCCGGGTTCGACGATCTCGCCGCGAAGGTGTCCGGCTGCATCCCATTCGACCGCAGTGCCGAATCCGAACCGCTGGGACAGGTGCTGGCACAGGCCGCCGAGAAGGGCCTGCCGTTCGCCGGTGTGGTCTGGCGCGCCGCCGGGTCGAGCGGCGAGGAGTCCAGCGCCGACGTGCAGGCCCGCATCGAGACGGAGATCAGCAACCTGCTCGGCGCCGTGCACGCCGTGCAGGGTGGTCTGAAACTGCCCGGCGGGCTGTGGATCGTCACCGAACGGGCTGTCGCCACCGAGTCCGGGGAGCCGGTCGATCCGGTGCAGGCGGCGCTGTGGGGATTCGGGCGCACCACGATCAACGAGGAACCGGCGCTGCGCGCCAAGCTCGTCGACACCGATGGGTCTCCGGAGGCCGTGCAGGCGCTCGCGAATCTGTTGGCCACCCCGGTTGAAGAGCCGGAAATCGCAGTGCGGCAGGGCAAGCTGCTGGCTTCCCGGCTGCTGCCGTGGGCACGCAGCGGGCATCTCACGGTGCCCCGCGGGAGCGACTACGTGCTCGCACCGACCGAACGCGGCGCGATCGACAACCTGCGGATCACCGAGAAGGAGGTGCCCGCTCCGGACGAGGGCTACGTGCAGGTGCGGGTGGAGGCTGCCGGCCTCAACTTCCGCGACGTGCTCAACGTGCTGGGCCTGTACCCGGGTGATCCCGGGCCCATCGGCGGTGACTTCGCCGGCATCGTCACGCAATTGGGTGAGGGTGTCACCGGGGTCGAGGTCGGTCAGCGGGTCTACGGCTCGATGCAGGGCGCCTTCTCCAGTCGGTTCA
This sequence comes from Mycolicibacterium sp. 050232, assembly GCA_036235365.1. GTDB lineage: Bacteria > Actinomycetota > Actinomycetes > Mycobacteriales > Mycobacteriaceae > Mycobacterium. The sequence continues at coordinate 661,960 of JAZBEZ010000001.1, forward strand.
ACGTGCCTGCCCAGTTCCTCGCGCCGATCCCCGACGGGATCAGCGGAGTTGAGGCCGCCACGATTCCCGCTGCGGCGCTGACGGTACGGCTGTCGTTCGACTGGGCGCAGCTCAAGCCGGGCGACAAGGTGCTGATCCATGCCGCCAGCGGCGGTGTCGGCTTGGCCGCCATCCAGATGGCCCAGCAGTGCGGTGCGGAGGTCTACGCGACGGCGAGCACCTTCAAGCGCGCGACGCTGCGCAAGCTGGGGGTCAAGTACGTCTATGACTCGCGGACAACGGACTTCGCCGATCAGATCCTGGCGGACACCGACGGCGCCGGTGTGGACGTGGTGCTCAACTCGCTGACCAGCGAAGGGTTCATCGAGGCGACGCTGAAGGCCACCGCCAAGAACGGCCGGTTCGCCGAGATCGCCAAGCGCGACATCTGGTCGGCCGAGCAGATGGCCGAGGCCCGCCCCGACCTCGCCTACGAGATCGTCGCGTTGGACACGGTGATGTTCACCGAGCCCGACCGCATTCGCGACCTGCTCGTTGAAATTTCGGACGGACTCGCGAAGGGTGTCTGGAAACCGCTACCCGCGGAGATCTACCCGCTGACGGAGGCCAGGACGGCATTCCGGCGTATGCAGCAGGCCCGGCACATCGGCAAGATCGTCTGCCAGCTGCCGAATCCCCTTGCACCGCAGCCAGACCGGAGCTACCTGATCACCGGTGGGCTCGGCGCGATCGGTCTGCACACGGCGTCGTATCTGGCGCAACGCGGTGCCGGCGACATCGTGTTGACCAGCCGGCGCGCGCCCGATGCGGTCGCGCAGAAGCTGATCGATGAGATCGTCGAGCGCAACAAAACCCGCATCCACGTGTTCACCGCCGATGTCGGCGAGGAATCCGAGGTCGAGGCGCTGCTCGCGCGGATTCGTGCCGAGTTGCCGCCGCTGGCCGGTGTGGCCCACTTGGCGGGTGTGCTCGACGATGCCCTGCTGGGTCAGCAGGATGTCGAGCGGTTCCGGAAGACACTGGCACCCAAGGCGTTCGGCGCGGGCCACCTGGACCGGCTGACCAAGGACGATGCCCTGGACTTCTTCATCGTGTCCTCCTCGGTGTCGAGCTTGTTCGGCTCGCCAGGACAGGCGAACTACGCGACAGCAAACGCGTTGCTCGACGGTCTGATCGCCGCGCGACGGGCGCAGGGCCTGCCTGCCACGGGTATCAACTTCGGGCCGTGGGGGCAGGGCGGTATGGCGTCGTCGGAGGCGGCGACCGCGAATATCAGTGCGCAGGGCCTGATTCCGCTGGATCCGTCGGCGGCTCTGGCTGCTCTCGGCGAGGTGGTCGCCAACGGCACCGGCCAGGCCACCGTCCTCAAGGCGAACTGGCAGCGGGCCGCGAAGGTGCTGGGCACGTCACGTCCGCCGATCCTCGATGTGGTGCTGCCGAGCGCCGTCGGCGAGGTCGTCGGTGACAGCGAGGTGCTCAAGCAGCTGCTGGAGATCCCGGTGCCGCAGCGTGCCGGGTTCGTGACGGAGTTCCTGCAGAAGGAGGTGCAGAACTTCCTGCGTCTCGCCGCACCGCCGGCCGCGACCAGCCGATTCCTTGATCTCGGCACGGACTCGCTGATGGCGATCGAACTCCGCAACCGGCTGCACAGTCAGTTCGGCGGCAGGTTCACGCTCAACGCGACGGCGGTGTTCGACTACCCGACGATCGGCGGACTCGCCGAGTACCTGGTGGCGCAGCTCCCCGATGCGGAACCGGCAGAGGCAGTAGAGGCACCGAAGGAGTCAACCCCGGATTCGGCGGAGGCACCCAAGGAGCCAGAAGAGTCAGATCCCGACGACTAACCCGTCGAGTGGCCAGTTGTCACACGCCTTTTCGTGTTTCGCGTGTGATAACTGGCCACTGGGCTTTCTTGGGCGAAAAGAATGAACGTCAGGCCCAGCGGGTGGCCTCGACCTCGGGTGGCAGCGGCGGGTGCAGCGGCACGTCGAGTCCGTCGTAGATACCGGGCTTCTGGGTGGCCAGCCAGTCGATCGCGCCGAGCAGGCGGTTGGCCGCGGTGGTGTTGCCGCCGTCGGCGCGAGTTCCGCCGGGAACGTCGGCGCGCACGACGATGCTCAGCTGCGGGTCCCCGTCGATGATCACCCGGTGGTCCCCGACGCCCTCGTCGGGCTGCGGCCAGTCCGGGGCGCAAGCCGGATCGATACGGGTGATGTGTTCGACGACGACCCGCTCGACGCCGTCGGCCCAGCCGATGACCTGGAGGCGGAACGCGCCCTGTGTGCCGGCCTCGAACCGGCCCATCACGTTGTCGACCGGCTCGGTCAGCGGCAGCCGTTCCACCGTCTCGGTGATGTCGTCGATCTCCAGCCCGAGTCCGCGGCCGATCAGCCGCACGTTGCCGCCCCACACCATGGTGGGTATGGAAGGCAGCAACATCATCGGGGTCTCGTCCATCGACCCGCCGAACCCACACAGCACCCGCACCGAATGCGGCTGGTTGTAGGTGGAGTAGTCGAAGATCTCCTGACACCGGATGCTGCGGATCCGGGTGCACAGTCCGGCCGCGATCACCGCCAGGGCGTCATTGCCCCAGCCCGGGTCCACGCCGCTGACCAGGAGCGCGGAGTTACCGGCCACCGCGGCGTCGGTGAGCCGTTCAACCCACTCGGCGGGAGCCGAGGCCGGGTCGTAGAGCGAGTACAGCGACGGCGTCACCACCTGTTTGCCCGCGCGGAGGCACCGCTCGATCTCGGCAAGGGCCTCCTCGGGACGGATGTCGCCGGAGGACATATAGGCGACGGCTTCGCACTGGGCTAGCGCCGCGTCCACGTCCGTGGTGGCGCTGACCCCGGTGGGGCCGTCGAGCTTGGCAAACGTCGCAGCGTCGCGACCAGCCTTGTCTTCGGACGACGTGATGACTGCAACCAGTTCCAGGCCCGGGAACGCCGTGGCCGACCTGATCGCCGTCGCACCCATGTTCCCTGTGCCCCACACCGCTATTCGACGCATCCGCCCACCTTAATGGGGCGTTCGTGAGGATCGTCACAGTATGACAAAACCGCAGTTCAGGGGCATTTTGACGGGCCGGTACAGACGTCGATCAACCGCTGGGTTGGTTAGCTCCCAGAAATTGCTCAGAGTCTCTTTGCGTTGAAGTTACCGAACGGTATAGTTAGCCGCAGTTACTGGTGGGTAACTTATCCGAAGTACCCAACCTCAGGTGGCATTCCACAAGGAGGAAAAGTGAGCCACTACAAGAGCAACGTCCGTGACCAGGTCTTTAACCTGTTCGACGTCTTCGGCATCGACAAGGTGCTCGGCACCGGTGCGTATGCAGATCTCGACCAGGATTCGGCTCGCGAGATGCTCTCGGAGATCGCCCGACTGGCCGAAGGCCCCATCGCCGAGTCGTTCGCCGACGGTGACCGCAACCCGCCGGTGTTCGATCCCAAGACTCACAGCGTCAAGCTGCCCGAGTCCTTCAAGAAGTCGATGCGCGCCCTGCTCGACGGCGGCTGGGACAAGGTCGGCCTCTCCGAAGAACTCGGCGGCATGCCGGTGCCTCGCGCCCTTCAGTGGGCCCTGATCGAGCACATCCTCGGCGCCAACCCCGCGGCCTACATGTACGCGATGGGCGCGGGCATGTGCGAGATCTTCTACAACAACGCCACCGAAGAGCAGAAGAAGTGGGCAGTGCTGGGCGCCGAGCGCGGCTGGGGCGCCACCATGGTGCTCACCGAGCCTGATGCCGGTTCCGACGTGGGCGCCGGCCGCACCAAGGCCGTCCAGCAGGAAGACGGCTCCTGGCACATCGACGGCGTCAAGCGGTTCATCACCTCCGCCGACTCCGACGACCTGTTCGAGAACATCATGCACCTGGTGCTGGCCCGCCCCGAGGGCGCCGGCCCGGGCACCAAGGGTCTGTCGCTGTTCTTCGTACCCAAGTTCCTCTTCGACTTCGAGACCGGTGAGCTGGGCGAGCGCAACGGCGCCTTCGTCACCAACGTCGAGCACAAGATGGGCCTGAAGGTCTCCACCACCTGTGAGCTGACCTTCGGCCAGCACGACGTACCCGCCAAGGGCTGGTTGGTCGGCGAGGTGCACAACGGCATCGCGCAGATGTTCGACGTCATCGAGCAGGCCCGAATGATGGTGGGCACCAAGGCCATCGCGACCCTGTCGACCGGTTACCTCAACGCTCTCGAGTACGCCAAGGAGCGCGTGCAGGGTGCCGACCTGACCCAGATGATGGACAAGACCGCCCCGCGCGTCACCATCACCCATCACCCCGACGTGCGTCGCAGCCTGATGACCCAGAAGGCTTACGCCGAGGCACTGCGCGCGCTGTACATCTACACCGCGACGTTCCAAGATGTCGAGGTTGCCAAGGCCGTTCACGGCATCGAGGGCGAGTTGGCGCACAAGGTCAACGACCTGCTGCTCCCGATCGTCAAGGGTGTGGGCTCCGAGCGCGCATACGAGAAGCTGACCGAGAGCCTGCAGACCTTCGGTGGTTCCGGCTTCCTGCAGGACTACCCGGTCGAGCAGTACATCCGTGACGCCAAGATCGACTCGCTCTACGAGGGCACCACCGCCATCCAGGCGCAGGACTTCTTCTTCCGCAAGATCGTCCGCGACAAGGGCCAGGCGCTGGCATTCGTGGCCGGTGAGATCGAGCAGTTCATCAAGAACGAGACCGGCAACGGACGCCTCAAGGCCGAGCGCGAGCTGCTGGCCACCGCTCTGACCGACGTCCAGGGCATGGCCGCCACCCTCACCGGCTACCTGATGGCCGCCCAGGAAGATGCCGCCAGCATCTACAAGGTGGGCCTCGGTTCGGTCCGCTTCCTGATGGCGGTCGGCGACCTGCTGCTCGGCTGGCTGCTCGCCCGCCAGGCCGCTGTTGCGATCGAGAAGCTCGACGCAGGGGCTACCGGCGAGGACCGCACCTACCTCGAGGGCAAGATCGGCGCCGCATCGTTCTTCGCCAAGAACATGCTGCCGCTGCTCACCAGCACCCGTCAGGTCATCGAGACCATCGACAACGAGGTGATGGAGCTCGACGAGGCTGCGTTCTAAGAACTACGAAGACAAACGCCCCCGGGTTACCCCGGGGGCGTTTGTCTTTGACGCACCGGGTGGAGACACGACCGCCAACGGGTATTCCCGGACAGTGCCCACAGAGTTGACGAATTGGTTCCTCACGACGGAGGAACGCGGCAATCCGGACACCTTGTTGCCTGACTGGTGTGCCGGCAACCGGGTCGAACCGCTGATCCACGGCGCGACCTACTTCGATCGGCTGTCCGCCGAGGTGGCCGAGATGCGCCGAGGCGACCATCTGTTCTTCACCGACTGGCGCGGCGACCCCGACGAACGGATGCGCGACGACGGACCAACCATCGCCCAGCTGTTCTGCCAGGCTGCCGAGCGTGGCGTTGTCGTCAAGGGCTTGATGTGGCGCTCGCACCTGGACCGATTCGCCTACAGCGAAGAGGAGAACCGGCATCTCGGTGACGTGATCGAGGCAGCGGGTGGGGAGGTGCTACTCGACCAACGGGTGCGCATCGGCGGTTCCCATCACCAAAAGCTCGTCGTACTGCGCCATCCCGGCGCACCCGAACGTGACGTCGCCTTCGCCGGCGGTATCGACCTGTGCCACTCGCGGCGCGACGACGACGACCATCGCGGGGATCCACAGCCGATGCGGATGGCCCGCCAGTACGGCGAACACCCGCCGTGGCACGACGTCCAGCTACGCATCCAAGGACCGGCGGTCGGCTCGCTGGACTTCACGTTCCGCGAGCGCTGGACCGACCCGGCACCGTTGGACATGCTGTCGCCGATCGCCTGGATCGCCGATAAACTTCGCCGCTCCGACCTGAGCGCCGGCAGATTGCCGCCGCAGCCGCCCGATCCCCCGACCTGCGGCCGACAGGCGGTCCAGGTACTGCGGACCTATCCCGATGCCCACTTCGAGTACGCGTTTGCCCCGCGCGGCGAGCGCAGCGTGGCACGTGGCTACACGAAAGCCGTGCAGCGGGCCAGGAGCCTGATCTACCTCGAAGACCAGTACCTGTGGTCCAAGCAAGTTTCACAGTTGTTCGCCGACGCCTTGACGAACAACCCTGACCTGCACCTGATCGCGGTGGTGCCGCGACACCCCGATGTCGATGGCCGCTTGGCCCTGCCACCCAACCAGGTGGGCCGCCAGCAGGCCATCGAGACGTGCCGCGCCGCAGCCCCTCGACGGGTACATATCTTCGATATCGAAAACCACGTGGGGACACCGGTTTACGTACACGCGAAGGTGTGTGTGATCGACGATGTCTGGGCTTGCGTGGGCAGCGACAACTTCAACCGGCGGTCCTGGACGCACGACACCGAGTTGTCGTGCGCGGTACTCGACGACACCCGCGACCAACGTGAACCCCGTGACCCAGCCGGCCGCGGTGATGGCGCCCGGGAGTTCGCCCGAAACCTCCGGCTGCGGCTGCTCGCCGAACATCTCGACCTCGCCGCCCACGACGACGCCGAACTGATCGATCCGGCAGCGGCGGTCGAGGCCGTCACGGCGTCGGCGCAGGCGCTGCAGGACTGGCACGACGGCGGGCGGACCGGCCCGCGCCCGCCCGGGCGCCTCCGGCCGCATCAACCCGAGCGTCTCGGCCGGCTCACCCAGGCGTGGGCCAAACCGGTGTACCGGACCGTCTACGACCCCGACGGGCGGTCTTACCGCGACCGGCTACACCAGCGCTGGTAGTGCGGTGACCAAGCCCAACGTGGGCCTGTGTCTCAAATTCGGCCGAAATATGGGACACAAGCCAACTTTCGGCGGATGACAAACTGGTCGCATGACCGAAGCCCGCGGCATCCTGCTGGTCGTCTCACTGATGGCGACGACAGCGCTGACCCTTGGACTGGGGATCACCGATCCGGCCGCCCCGATGTCGTATCCGACCAAGTTCCTGATCTGGAATCTGGTGCTGGCATGGATCCCGATGGTCTTCGCGATCGCGTTCGATCTGGTCGAGCGCCGGCTGTGGCTGCTCCCGCTGGGCGCGGTCTGGCTCGCGTTCCTGCCGAACGCGCCCTATCTGGTGACCGATCTGGTCCACCTCGGCGAGGGCTACGAGCTGTGGCGCCATGTGCTGCAGTACGGGTTCGCGGCGTGGACCGGGATCCTGCTGGGCGTCGTGTCGCTGCTGCTGGTGCACCAGCGACTCGACGACGAATTCGGCGCCTTCTGTGGCTGGCTGGCCGTCGTGGTGTCCGTGGGGCTGTGTGCGGTCGGGGTCGTCATCGGGCGCTTCCAGCGCTGGAACTCCTGGGACCTGGTGACGCGGCCCGACGCCGTGGTCGCGGCGACGTTCGACTGGATGCGCTCACCGCTGTCGTATGTCCAATCGACAGGCGTGGCGATAGCGGTGGCGGCGTTCTTCGGGCTGGCTTATCTGACCATCTGGGCGCTCAACGGACTGAATTGGCGCAGATAGTGTTCTGATCGTTATCGAGGTTTATCCCATTTGCCACATGGGTAACTTCTGTATCAGCGGAATCCGCGACTGGACCGCACCGAAACAGAAAGAGGCGAATGGAACACCACTATGAACACCGTCCTGTATTTCAGCGTCTATGGCGCCATCTATGAAACCCAGGCTTACACCACCGCCGACATAGACCAGCTCGTCCGCGACCACGGGCTGCACTGCTTGACCTCTGCCGACCGGCAGTTCGACTTCTGGTTCAGCCCGTCGACCCACTCGTGCCAGCGTCACGTCAACCGTAAGGCGACCGAACTCCTGCTGGCCACAACAGTTTTCACGCCAAAGTCGGTTCCCCTGCTGCGCGGATGCGTCGTCGTCGCGACGCACGACGCCGACGGCGAACTCGACGGCCTGAGCTGGCAGCAACTGGATCTCCTGGCCCGCCGCGACCGCTCACTGACCGAACAGCAGAAGCGTGCGCTCGGCCGACACATCATCCGCGCCGATGGCCACCGCGACGACCCGCTCATCCCTGCCGCACACCGCGACGGATCGCACCACGTCGCCGGCAGCCGCGTCCGCGCAACCAGCCGACGGACCTGGGTCGGCTAGCCGCCTCAGCCATCCGGCGTCGCTGGGTTAAAAAATAATATTGACATATTGTTTCTTATGCCTGAGGCTGATGGCATGTCACCAAATCCTCCGACCAGGCGGACTCAGGCCGAGCGGACAGCCCAGACGCGACGCGCCCTCCTCGACGCCACATTCGAATCGCTCGTGGAAGTCGGATTCAAAGGCACCACCACGGCCGAGGTCGCCCACCGCGCCGGCGTGTCGATGGGTGCGCTGCAGAACCACTTCAGGACCAAGACCGAACTGCTCACGGCCGCTGTGGTGCACTCGTTCGACCGCCGCATCGAAGAGTTCGGGCTGCTGATGGCCGCCCTGGATCCGTCGGCCGACAAACTCGACGCGGCAATCGATCTGCTGTGGTCGATGTTCTCCAGATCGACATTCATTGCCTGGCATGAGCTTTGGGTCGCCGCCCGCACAGATCCCGACCTGGCACGCGCGGTCATCGAGATCGACCAACAGTTCTCAGCCGCCTGCGACAGGGTGTACGCCGAGATGTTCCCGACTCGAAACTCCGGCACCGCGCCGAATCCCCGTCCTGCCGTGCACATGGTGTTTGCACTGATGAACGGCCTGGCCGTTGGGACGTCGATCAAGGGCTACGACCCATATCCCGTCGACGAGGTGCTCGCCACGTTCAAGTCGATAGCCCGCCCACTGCTCACGGCGGGGGCCCAGGAAAACCAGCAGGAGGAGTCCGCATGACCATCGAAAGCAACTCTGCTGCAACGAAACCCACAGTCCGGGCCCGCCGCATTCGATTCTCCTACCCCACCGGCTCGCTCGAACGCCACTACGTCGGTGGCGACCTGGTGATGAGCCACATCGTCGCGCACCTGTCTGCGACCTTTCCGGAGGGCGAGGACTTCTTCGTCCGGTCAGTGCGCCGCTTCGCGGACCAGGTCACCGATCCCGAACTGAAGTCCCAGGTTCAGGGCTTCATCGGGCAGGAGGTCACCCATGGCCGCGAACACCGTGCGCTGAACGAGCGCCTGCAGCAGATGGGCTACCCCACCCGCAGGATCGACCGCGGTACCCACATGGACGTGACGGCTTTCGAGCGTCGACTGTCGCCACTGACCTGCCTTGCGATCACGGCCGCCCTCGAGCATTTCACCGCGGTGCTCGCCGAAACCCTGCTCACCGATGAACGGGCACAGGCATTACTGGGGTCGACCGAGGTGCGGTCAATGCTGCTGTGGCACGCGATCGAGGAATCCGAGCACCGGTCGGTGGCCTTCGACGTGTACCGCGCCGTGGGCGGAACGGAACGCCGGCGCATCTGGACGATGCGAGTCATCAGGCTGACCTTCACGATGAATGTCGCGGTCTTCTCGACCATCTCACTACTGGGAGACCGCGCTGCCTACAACCCTGTACGACTGTTCCGTAGCCTGGCCCAGTTGCGTCACTCGCCGTTCGTGAACCGCACGGTGCTGGCTCGGCTGGGCGCATACACCAAACGTGGGTTCCATCCCGACGACACCGACAACACCGCGGTGCTCGAACACTGGACCGCGGCCCTGTTCGGCGAACAGGGCTCCCTGGTCGATCACCTGCACTGACTCTCATACCCGCTGACCGCCGGCCGGTCAGAACCGGGACAAACTCGGCATCAGCACGTCGTCGACGAGAGCGCGCACCGTCGCCTCGGTGGGTGGACGGCCCGGGATAAGGGACCGGAACACCAGATATCCCGGCATCACGTCCCACAGTTCTTCGTGGATCGCGGCGGCATCGATCTCCCCCCGCTCCACCGCATCGGCGAGAACCTCGGCCATCAGATTCTGGCGCTGCAGTACGAATTGGCTCTGCAGGGCGGCACTCAGCTCCGGGCTGTGCGCCACCTCGGACATGATCGCGCTCATCGTGCTGCCGTGCTCGCGCGCCTGGGCACACACCGAAGCCCCGATGCTCAGCAGGTCGGTTCGCAACGACCCGGTGCGGGGCGGCACCAGTTGAACCCGAGTGCCCTCGATGAAAGCCGCCAGGACGAGTTCGGTCTTCGACGGCCAGCGCCGGTAGATGGTGGCCTTGCTCGACTTCGCTTCGGTTGCCACGGCTTCCACCGTCAACCGGTCGTATCCATGCTGCTGCAACAGGCGCAGGGTCACCGCCAACAACTCCGCCTCGCGCTCGGTCCACTGCGATGCCGGAGCCGGCCGTGAAACATCGTGCGTCGAAGCAGAAGCCACGCGGGAAACCTTTCTGTGAGCGGGGAGCCGAGCTGTTCACAGGTCTTGCCCCATCCACAATAGTACCGTACGGTACCGTTCAGAAGCTTTAGACGGCAAAGAACCTCGCTTCCCGGTGCGCACGCGCCCGTTGTCGAAAGGCTCTGAGATGCAGGGGATCTCGGTAGGCAGCCTGGTCAGGCGACGCTGGACGGTGATCGTGGCTGTGCTCGTGGTAGCCGTCGTCGCCTTCACCGTCAGCCGCCTGCACGGGATATTCGGTTCCGACAACCAAGTGTCCCGGCCCAGCGCCGACGCCCTGGAGAACACCGGATACAACCCGAAACGGGTGCTGTTCGAGGTGTTCGGATCGCCGGGTTCGGTCGCCACCATCAACTACCTGGACATCGACGCGCAACCCCAGCGCGTAGAGGACACGACCTTGCCATGGTCACAAACCTTGGTCACGGACGACCCGACCATGTTCGCCGACCTCCGGGCGCAAGGCGACGGTGAGTCCATCGGGTGCCGTATCACCGTCAACGGCGTGGTCAAGGACGAGAGGACCACCAGCAACGTGAACGGCTACATCGCCTGCTTGGACAAATCCGCATGAGCGGCCAGCACGTCGAGGGTGCTCCCGAGCGTTCCCGGACCTCGCGCACCATTCGGGCACTCGCGGTGCCCATCGTGCTGCTGTGGATCGCCGTCGCGGCATTGACGAATGTCCTTGTGCCACAGCTGGAAGTGGTCGGAGCGGCGCGCTCGGTCGGACTGAACGCGCCCGACGCGCCGTCGACCATGGCCATGCGACACATCGGCCAGGTCTTCGACGAATTCGATTCCGACAGCGCGGCCATGATCGTCCTCGAAGGTGACCAGCCCCTGGGCGACGAGGCCCACCGCTTCTACGACACCCTGGTGAAGCGACTGGCGGAGGACACCAGGCACGTCGAGCACATCCAGGACTTCTGGGGCGATCCGCTCACCGCGGGCGGATCGCAGAGCAAGGACGGCAAAGCCGCGCTGGTGCAGGTCTATCTGGCCGGCAACCAGGGCGAGGCGTTGTCGAACCAATCGGTCGACGCCATCCGGGACATCGTGGCGAGCATCCCACCGCCGCCCGGGGTCAAGGCCTACGTCACCGGTGCCGCACCACTCATCACCGACAACTTCGAAGTCGGCAGCGAGGGCACCGAAAAAGTTACCGGCATAACCTTTCTCGTCATCGCGGTGATGCTGCTCGTCGTCTACCGCTCCCTCGTCACGATGCTCCTCATGCTCGTCACGGTCCTGATCGAACTGGCGGCCGCGCGCGGCATCGTCGCCGCGCTCGCGCACTCCGGGGTCATCGGCCTGTCCACCTATTCGACGAACCTGCTGACGCTGTTGGCAATCGCCGCCGGTACGGACTACGGCATCTTCATCATGGGTCGGTACCACGAGGCACGTAGCCGCGGCATGGACCGAGAAGCCGCCTATCACGACATGTTTCGCGGCACCGTGCACGTCATCCTCGGTTCCGGACTGACCATCGCCGGAGCAGTGGCCTGCCTGCACTTCACCAGACTGCCCTACTTCCAGACCTTGGGCGTACCCGCCGCCATCGGCGTGCTCGTGACGCTCGTGGCCGCACTGACCCTCGGGCCCGCCGTACTGACCATCGGCAGCCGGTTCGGACTCTTTGAGCCGAAACGCAACCCACGGGCACCGCGATGGCGCCGCATCGGTACCGCGATCGTGCGTTGGCCCGGGCCCATCCTGGTGGTGTCGTGCCTGATCGCGCTCATCGGCCTGCTCGCCCTGCCGGGGTACAAGACCAGCTACGACGGCCGTCCCTACCTACCGGAATCGGCACCGGCCAACATCGGCTACGAGGCCGCCACCCGCCACTTCTCAGAAGCCCGGCTGAACCCCGAGCTGCTGATGGTCGAAGCCGACCACGACATGCGCAACCCGGCGGACATGCTGGTGCTCGAGCGCATCGCCAAGGCCGTCCTGCACACCCGCGGCATTGCCCTGGTCCAGTCGATCACCCGGCCTCTGGGTACGCCGATCAAGCACAGCTCCATCCCATTTCAGATCAGCGCGCAGAGTGCCAGTCAGATCATGAATTTGGGTTATCAGCAGGACCGCGCCGCCGACCTGCTCAAGCAGGCCAACGAACTGTCGAACACGATCAACATTCTCAAGCAGCAGGTTTCGTTGCAGCAGGCCAGCGCTGCCGCCACCCATGAGCAGACCCAGGCCTTCCACGACACCGTTGCGATCGTGAACGACCTGCGCGACAAGATCGCCAATTTCGACGATCAGTTCCGGCCGCTGCGCAACTATTTCTATTGGGAGCCGCACTGTTTCGACATCCCCATGTGCGCGGCGTTGCGGTCGGTCTTCGACGCGCTCGACGGCATCGACAAGCTCAGCGACCAGTTCGGTCAGATCACCGCGAGTCTGGACAAGCTCGATGCCCTCCAACCGAAACTCGTGGCGCTGCTACCGCCACAGATCGCCATCCAGGAGCGCAACCGTGACCTGACCCTGTCCAACTACGCCACCACCGCCGGGACCAACGCTCAGTCCCAGGAAGCCCTCGAGAATTCCACCGCGATGGGGCAGGCCTTCGACTCCGCCAAGAATGACGACTCGTTCTATCTGCCTCCCGAAGCCTTCGACAACCCCGACTTCAAGCGCGGACTGAAGCTGTTCCTATCACCCGACGGCAAGGCCGCCCGCATGATCATCACGCATGAGGGCACTCCCGCTACGCCAGAGGGCATCTCACACATCGACGCTCTCAAGGACTCCGCGTTCGACGCGATCAAGGCCACTCCCCTGTCAGATGCCAAGATCTACGTGGCCGGAACCGCGTCCGCGTACAAGGACATTCAGGACGGCGCCAAATACGACCTACTCATCGCCGCACTGGCCGCGATCAGCCTCATTCTGCTCATCATGATGTTCATCACCCGCAGTCTGGTCGCCGCAATGGTCATCGTCGGGACGGTTGTGCTGTCGTTGGGAGCGTCGTTCGGTCTTTCGGTCCTGGTGTGGCAGTACATCTTCGGCATCCAGCTGTACTGGATCGTGCTGGCACTGGCCATCATCCTGCTGCTGGCGGTGGGTGCCGACTACAACCTGCTGTTGATATCCCGGTTCCAGGAAGAGATCGGGGCCGGACTCAAGACGGGCGTCATCCGCGCCATGGCCGGCACCGGCCGCGTGGTGACCGCGGCCGGTCTGGTGTTCGCGGCCACCATGTCCTCGTTCATCTTCAGCGATCTCATCGTCCTGGGCCAGATCGGCACCACGATCGGCCTCGGCCTGCTCTTCGACACCCTGATCGTGCGGTCGTTCATGACACCGTCCATCGCGGCGCTGCTCGGCCGGTGGTTCTGGTGGCCCCAGATCGTACGGCCCCGTCCGGCCAGCCGCATGTTGCGGCCGTATGGATCTCGCACCTCCGTACGCCGCCTGCTCGAGACAGAGCCGGAAGAAGCCGCCACCTGAGGCTGAGGTCCTTCCCGCGAGGCGTCAGGAATTCAGATAGGTGACGACCGCCAACACGCGGCGGTGATGTGCTGTCGACGGCGGCAGGTCGAGCTTGGTGAAGATGCTGCCGATGTGTTTCTCCACGGCACGCTCGGAAACCGAGAGGTGTTCGGCCAGAGCACTGTTCGAGTGACCCTCAGCCATCAGGGCAAGCACCTCCCGTTCGCGGGAAGTCAGCCGGGCCAGCGCGTCTCCGCTGCCGCTGCGGGACCCCATCAGCTGGCGCACCACCTCCGGATCCAGGGCGGTGCCTCCGGCAGCGACGCGTCGCACGGCCGCGTCGAACTCACCGATGTCAGCCACGCGATCCTTGAGCAGATAGCCCACCCCTTCCGGATTGCCGGCCAACAACTCAGCGGCATAACGAGTCTCGACCCACTGCGAGAACACCAGGACCCCGACATCCGGATGCGAGTGGCGTAGCGAGACCGCCGCGACGAGTCCCTCGTCGGTGAAGGTCGGCGGCATCCGGATGTCGACCACGAACACCTCGGGCCGCAACGTCTCCGCGATCTCCCGGATCTGGTCGGCCGTGCCCACCTTGGCCACGACATCGTGACCGCGTTCGACGAGCAACTGCGTCAGACCGTCGCGCAGGATCGCGTTGTCCTCGGCGATCGCCAGCCGAGTCATCGTTGCATTCCCGACGGAACGACCGCGGTGATCGTGGTGGGTCCGCCGGAGGGACTGTCGATGTCGAGACGGCCGTCGACCATCCTCAGCCGGTCGGCCAACCCGGTCAGACCGGAGCCGTTGGCCGGCTCCACGCCACCAGAACCATTGTCCGCCACACTGATCCGCAGCTCTTCGGCATCGCTGTGCAGCCGCACGGTGGCCTGGGTGGCACCGGAATGTCGAGACACGTTGGCGAGGAGTTCGGCCACACAGAAGTAGGCCAGGGTCTCCACCCCCAGCGACGGACGCACTGTGATCTGGTCGACCAGCTCTACAGGGATCGGGTTGCGTGCCACCAGCGTCTGCACCGCCGGCACCAAACCGAGATCCAGTGCGGGCGGTCGGATTCCGCGGACCAGGTCCCGCAGTTCAGTCAGGGTGTCCTTGGTGTTCGCCAGTGCATCGGAAACCAGTTGGCGGGCCCGGTCGGCCTTGTCGGGGTCGACCAACTGTTCCTCGGCGCGCGCGAGCGTCATCGCCACCGCGATCAGCCGGGCCTGGGTCCCGTCGTGCAAGTCTCGCTCGACGCGACGCAGCGTCGCCGCCGAATCGTCGACCACATCGGCCCGGGCCCGCTCCAGTTCACCGACCCGGCGTTCGCGTTCGGTCGGGGCGAGCAGCGCGGCGGCCAACCAGACATGGGCACGCACGACACCGATCGTGACCCAGGCCAACAGGTACAGCGCGAGCAGTCCGCCCGCCGACAGCAGCAAGTAGGTGCCGAGCGAGTCCACGGGTTCACCGAAGCTGACGAGAGCCTCACCCGTGATCGCCCAGACCGCCGGGGAAACCACCAGCACCGCCGATATCACGATACCCAGCACGACCCCGTATCCCAGGGGAGTCATCACGATGCTCTGCAGCAGAAGGAAACCCAGGCTGCGCCAGCCGACACCGTCGGTCAGCGCGGCGGCCACGGTGTGCGGCCAACTCGCGTGCCGGGTGAAGGGTGCCGGCGCGTCGATCGTGACGCCGACCAGCCGGGCCAGCATCCGGTACAACGCATTCCACCGTCGACCCGACAGCACGACGAGCGCCACCAGCGGGATACCGATCAGGGTGACGAGCAACAGCCCTGAGGTCAGCCCGGTCACGAACAGGTAGACCACGCCGACCACGGCAAGGACGCTGATCAGCACGAAATACAGATAGCCACGGCCGGCTGCCGCGGTGAACGGGGTTCGCAGCGTTCGGCGCCAGTCATCGGTTGCGGAGACGGAGGTGATTGCGGTGGTAGTCACGGTCATCATCGTTGCCCGACACGCTGGCATCGGACGATGGTGCTGTCCAGCCAATCTGGGGTGTGGCCAGCCACACCGTCAGCTGTCGAGTGAGCGCAGCAGTGCCCTCGTGCGGGCCCTGGTTTCGGGCGACGCATCGAACACCACCCCGACATACTCGTCCACACCGATCGTTCCGAGCGCCCGAATACGTTCGGCCACAGTGCTTTCGTCGCCGATGATGGCAGCATCCTCAGGACCGGCGTAACCCTCGCGGTCGAGCATGGCCCGATAGGACGGCAGGTGACCGTACATCGCGAACTGTTTGGCAGCCTGCGCGCGGGCCCCGTCGACGTCGTCGGTGACGCTGACCGGAAGTGCGGCCACCACCCTGACCGGACGATCCCCGGCGGCATCGCGCAGCGTCGGGGCGACATGTTCGGCCAGCGTGGTCGGCCCCGTCATCCAGGTGACGGTCCCCGCGGTGCGACGGCCCGCGAGCTTGAGCAGTTGCGGCCCCAAGGCGGCGATGTAGACGTCGGGCGCCGACGCCCCCGGGATCTGCAGTGCACCGCGCGTGGTGACGGTCTCCCCCGGCGCGTCTGCGGGCTCACCGGCCAGCAGCGGCTGCAGCCCGTCCAGGTACTCGCGGAGGCGACGGACCGGCTTGTCCCACGGGATGCCCCACATACCTTCGGTCACCGCTGCGTGCGTCATGCCCAGGCCGAGCAGAAACCGGCCGCCGCTGATCAGGCTGAGCGTGAGCGCCCGCTGGGCCAGCAGCATCGGGTGCTGATTCTGGATCGGGACGACACCGGTGCCGACCTCGATCCCGTCGACCTCACGAAACGCCACGGCGAGCACGGTCAGCAGGTCGGGTTCGTACGGCATCTGCGTCATCCAGACGCGCCGAAATCCCTCGTCGTGCAGTTGTGCGAGGTTCTCTACGGTGGCGTCGATCGGGGAGCGGCCGCCGGTTTCACTCAATGAGGCGATGAGGCTGATCTGCATGGCACCACGCTAGAGCGTGTCCGGGGCTCAGAACCAAAAAAGGGCGGGTTCGGGAGGACACTTGGGGGCGTTTTCTATTCGTCTCACGCAGCCGGTCTCTCACCCCTGTACCGACTCTTTGGATCAGTCACTCCCGAACCCGTCGTAGGCTCGATCGTACGCCTCGGGTACCCCTCAAACCAGAGAAAAGTACGGCCGAATTTTGCCGAGAATTCGAAGCTAGGTCGCCCCGTGTTGCCGTCGGGTCGGGGGGTCAGACGGCAACACGGAGCTACCCGTGTATCGACCTCTATACCGGCGCCGTTACACATCCGGAGAAAGAAACTTTTCGGATGTTTTTCGGTCTGCGGTTTCCTGAGGTCACGCCTCCAAAATGGCGGTGACGCCCTGCCCACCCGCCGCACAGACCGAGATCAGGCCCCGCACCGGCTTACCGGTTTCCTTCTTTTTCTCGGCCAGTTGCTTGGCCAGCTGCGCCACGATCCGGCCACCGGTGGCCGCGAACGGGTGACCGGCCGCGAGCGACGAACCGTTGACGTTGAGCTTGGTGCGGTCGATGCTGCCGAGTGCTTTCCCCAAGCCGAGGCGCTCCTTGCAGTACTCGTCGGAGTCCCAGGCCGCCAGCGTGGCCAGCACCACGGAGGCGAACGCCTCGTGGATCTCGTAGAAATCGAAGTCCTGCAGGCTCAGTCCGTTGCGGGTGAGCAGCCGAGGTACGGCATAGGTCGGTGCCATCAGCAGGCCGTCTGGCCCGTTGACGTAGTCGACCGCCGCGGTCTCGCCGTCGACGAAGTAGGCCAGCGGTTCGTGTCCGTGTGCCTGGGCCCAGTCCTCACTGGCCAGCAGCGCCACCGAGGCGCCGTCGGTCAGCGGGGTCGAGTTGCCCGCGGTCATGGTGGCGTCGCCGGCCTTGACGCCGAACACGGGTCGCAGCTTCGCCAACTTTTCTACAGAGGAATCGGCCCTTAGATTGTTGTCGCGGTACAGCCCGAGGAACGGCGTGACCAGGTCATCGAAGAAACCGCGGTCGTAGGCCGCAGCCATGTTGCGGTGGCTGGCCGCGGCCAGCTCGTCCTGGTCGACGCGCTTGATGCCCATCTTCTTGGCGGTGACCGCCGCGTGCTCGCCCATCGACATCCCGGTGCGCGGCTCGCTGTTGACCGGGATCTCGACGCCGAGCGCGGCCGGCAGCTTGCCGACCAGCTTGAGCCGGTCCAGGTTGGACTTCGAGCGGCGCAGGCCCAGCAGCACCTGGCGCAGGTCGTTGCCGAAGGCGATCGGGGCGTCCGATGCGGTGTCCACACCACCGGTCGCCGCCGACTCGTACTGTCCCAGCGCGATGGCGTTGGCGGCGACGATCGCGGCCTGCAGGCCGGTGCCGCAGGCCTGCTGCAGGTCGAAGGCCGGCGTGTACGGCGACAACGAGCTGCCCAGCACGCATTCGCGCATCAGGTTGAAGTCGCGGCTGTGCTTGAGCACCGCGCCGCCGATCACCGCACCGAGCTGCTCACCGGCCAGATCGAAACGCTCGATCAGCCCGTCCAACGCGGCGGTGAACATGTCCTGGTTGGAGGCGTTGGCATAGGCGCCGTCGGACCGCGCGAACGGAATCCTGTTGCCACCCAATACGGCAACGCGTCGCCGGGTCGTGTTGTTGGCCATTTGTTTGCCCTCCACTGTCGGGTTGTCCGGGGCCATATTACCCACTGTTCTTACTCTGGAGTAAGTTCGGTGTGGACAACGCAGTACTGCGAAGCGAAAGGCAGCTGAAGTGGCTTCCGACCTGTTCTCCCAAGTGGTCAACTCCGGGCCGGGATCGTTCCTGGCCAAGCAGCTGGGCGTGCCGCAGCCCGAAACATTGCGCCGCTATCGCCCCGGGCAGCCGCCCTTGAACGGCTCCCTGCTGATCGGCGGGGAGGGGCGCGTCGTCGAGCCCCTGCGCGCTGCGCTGGCCGGCGATTACGACGTGGTGTCCAACAACATCGGCGGTCGCTGGGCCGATTCGTTCGGCGGCGTGGTGCTCGACGCCACCGGCATCGCCGACGCAGCCGGGCTCAAGGAGCTCTATCAGTTCTTCACCCCGGTGCTGCGCAACCTCGCCTCGTGCGCTCGCGTGGTCGTCATCGGCACCACCCCGGATCAGGCAGGCAGCGTCAACGCCCAGATCGCGCAGCGCGCCCTGGAGGGCTTCACCCGCTCGCTCGGCAAGGAGCTGCAGCGCGGCGCCACCGCGTCGCTGGTGTACCTGGCCGCTGACGCCAAGCCCGCCGCCACCGGCCTGGAGTCCACCCTGCGCTTCATCCTCTCGGCCAAGTCGGCTTACGTCGACGGGCAGGTCTACCGCGTGGGCGCCGCCGACTCGACCCCGCCCGCCGACTGGGACAAGCCGCTGGCCGGCAAGGTCGCCGTGGTGACCGGTGCGGCCCGCGGCATCGGCGCAACCATCGCCGAGGTGTTCGCGCGGGACGGCGCGACCGTCGTTGCCGTCGACGTTCCCCAGGCCGCCGAAGACCTGGGCAAGGTCGCCGAGAAGGTGGGCGGCAGCGCACTGACCCTGGACGTCACCGCCGACGATGCCGTCGAGCAGATCGTCGCCCACGTCACCGCACAACACGGCGGCAAGGTCGACGTGCTGGTCAACAACGCCGGCATCACCCGCGACAAGTTGCTCGCCAACATGGACGAGAGCCGCTGGGATTCCGTGGTCGCGGTGAACCTGCTGGCCCCGCAGCGACTTACCGAGGGCCTGGTGGAAGCCGGCGTGCTCGGCGAGGGCGGCCGGGTCGTCGGCCTGTCCTCGATGGCCGGCATCGCCGGTAACCGCGGGCAGACCAACTACGCCGCCACCAAGGCCGGGATGATCGGACTGACCGAAGCATTAGCCCCAGTGCTGGCATCGAAAAACATCACCATCAACGCCGTGGCCCCGGGCTTCATCGAGACCAAGATGACCGACGCCATCCCCCTGGCCACCCGCGAGGTCGGCCGTCGGCTGAACTCGCTGTTCCAGGGCGGCAAGCCGGTGGATGTGGCCGAGCTGATCGCGTACTTCGCCAGCCCCGCGTCGAATGCGGTCACCGGCAACACCATCCGGGTCTGCGGCCAGGCCATGCTGGGGGCGTGAACAGGTGAACAACATGCTGCGCGCCGTCGTCGGCGCCCTGCCGTTCATCCCGCGCGACGAGAGCCTGCCGGCCCGCACCGTCACGGTCGACAACCTGCCCATCGACCCGGCCAACGTGGCCGCCTATGCGCAGGTGACCGGGCTGCGGTTCAGCGACACCCTGCCGCTGACCTACCCGTTCGCGCTGACCTTCCCGACGGTGATGTCGCTGGTCACCGGATTCGATTTCCCGTTCGCCGCGATGGGTTCGGTGCACATCGAGAACCACATCACGCAGTACAAGCCGATCAAGGTGACCGACGCCGTCAGCGCGGCGGTGCACGCGGAGAACCTGCGTGAGCACCGCAAGGGCCTGCTCGTCGACATCGTCACCGAACTCAAGGTCGGCAACGATGTGGCATGGCACCAGGTGACGACGTTCCTGCACCAGCAGAAGACCAGTCTGTCCGGCGAACCCAAGCCGGAACCGCAGAAGCAGCCGAAACTGCCGCCGCCCAACGCGGTTCTGAACATCACCGCGGGCCAGATCCGGAACTACGCGTCGATCGGCGGGGACCACAACCCCATCCACACCAACGCGATCGCCGCCAAGCTGTTCGGCTTCCCCACCGTCATCGCGCACGGGATGTTCAGCGCGGCAGCGGTGCTGGCGAACATCGAGGGACAGTTGCCCGATGCGGTGAAGTACTCGGTGCGGTTCGCCAAGCCCGTGGTGCTCCCGGCCAAGGCCGGGCTCTACGTCGAGCGCGACGCCGACGGCTGGGAACTGACCCTGCGCAATTTGAAGAAGGGCTACCCGCACCTGTCTGCGACGGTCACCGGGCTCTGACCCGGGACTTTCCCCCTCAAGGGCGACGTCAGGTGCTCGGCACCGCGTCTCCCGAAGTCTTTCGCAGATCGGCGAATTCGGAGATCGACGCCGAGGTGACCGACGCGACCGGCCTGGCGTTGGGCGCCGACGCGTCGGACTTCGACACCATCACGACGTTGTCGATGTAGGGCTGGATCGTCGTGCTGTTCTGCACGGTTGACACGATCACCAACTGGAAGCCGAACTTGCGGAACGCCGACAGGGCCTGCTGGGCGAACTGCGGATCCGACTTGGAGAACGCCTCGTCCAGCATCAACTGCGCGAACAGCGGCCGGGTGTCGTTGCTGTCCGGGCTGGCCAGGTTGAAGCTCAGCGCACCGGCCAGACAGAACGCCATCAGCTTCTCCTGCTCACCACCGGAGTTGTCACCGGAGTTGCTGTAGGTCCGGATCACCTCACCGGTCTCGGCGTCGCGCTCCTCGCAGTACAGCACGAACCGGTTGCGGACATCGAGTGCATCGCGGGTCCACTGCCGGTCCTCGGGGGTGTTGCCCGCCAACAACTTCCGCAGTTGCAGAATGTCGGTGTA
Organism: Mycolicibacterium sp. 050232; assembly: GCA_036235365.1. Taxonomy (GTDB): domain Bacteria; phylum Actinomycetota; class Actinomycetes; order Mycobacteriales; family Mycobacteriaceae; genus Mycobacterium. The sequence goes on from JAZBEZ010000001.1 coordinate 683,236, forward strand.
CTGCTCGAACATCGCGGTCTCGTCGCCGAAGCTGACCAGTGAAACTCGCGCCGAGATGCGTTGGGCCTTCTCGTTCAGTTCGTCGACGGCAGCCAGGTGCCGGGTTCCGGCGTGCAGGGTGAGACGGGTGCCGCGGTTGAACTCCACCGCGCCAAGACCGGTGTTGACCCGGGCGATCTGCTCGGTGATCCGACGGGCCTCGTTGTCGGCGATCATGTGCAGGTTCAGGATCGCTCCCGGCGCTTGCTCGGTGATCAGGCGCTGCATGCGCTCGTACGCGTCGGGCAGCTCCCGCTCGTCGATCCGGCGGCACAACGCCACGTAGTCGTGCACCCGCTCGTCGAATACGTCGCTGTCGTTCGGGATCGCGTCGGGGAACGAGCTGTCGTAGGCAGCCATGATGCCGGCCAACTCGTCGTGCGATCGATTACGGTCCGCCCGCAACCGGTCCCGCTCACGGCCGATGACGCGAATCAGTTCGTTGCGGTAGAGCTCGGGTTCGAGCAATTCCAGGGTCAGCGCGATGTCGGACGCGTAGCTGTCGATCGTGTCGCGGGCGTGCGATGGGAACTCGGCGGATCCGAGCCGATCGGTCAGGACCTCGCTCAGTTCCAGCAGCGCGGTCCGCCTGCGGTCCAGCGCGGTCTCACGCTCGTTGAGCGAGCCGATCTGCTGGATGACCTTCTCGACCCGCTCCCAGCATTCGTCGGCCCGCTGTTGCAGCCGTTCGGCATCGGGGTTGTCGGAGACCAGCAGATCGTGCTCGTCCTGCAGCCGCTCGAGCATCTCGTCGACCGAATCGGTGTCGATGTCGCTCCACTGCATGTACTGGTCGCACAGTGCCCGGCAGGCCCGTTCCCGGGACTGCAGCTGACCACGATGCTCGTCGAGCCGTTCACGCGCGGTGCGTGCCACCTGGTACACGTCCTGCGCGGCCGCCAGATCATCCTGCAGCGCTTCGACTTTGGCAGCGGTTCCGCCCAGGAAGATGTAGTCCGAGGGCCGCAGCCTCGACCGGTCGTCCTTGATCGAGAGCCTACCGCTGTCCTTGCGCAGGCCCTGGTCGGTGACCGCGCGGGACTGCTCGGTGAACTCGCTGGGCCCGTCGACGCACACGTAGTCACCGACGGCGGCGATCACGTTGAGCGCCTCGACGGCGCTGTCGTGCGTCGGGTCGGCGAGCTGGAGTTTGGTGGCCAGCGTGCCCGCCGGCGGGGTCCGCAACTGCGAACCATGCTGGACGTGCTGCAACTGGATCCGGCCCCGCATGTCGTTCTCGTTGACGAAGCGCAGGGCCCGTTCCAGGTAGGCATCGGGGACCAGCAGCCGTAATCCGGCCCCGCGCAACACCTTTTCGACGGCGAGCCGCCACCGGGTCTCATCGGGCTTGAGCTCCATCAGCTCGGCCACATAGACCAGGTCGCGCTCGGAGATGTCGAGCGCGCGGGCGATGCGAGCCCGCATCTCGTACTCGGTCCGCGGCAGCGGCGAGCCCAGCCGCTGCACGCGTTCCAGTTCGGACTCCACGCTCTCGCGTGCCTCGCGGGCCCGGACTTCCTTGGCCGAGGCCTCGACGTAGGGCTGGTTACCGGTGAACAGTTCGCGGTGCAGCCGGTCGGCCTCGTCCATCAAAGTCTCACGCAGCGACCAGAATTCCTCGCCGGTGTCCGGCGGGGTCAGGCCGAGCGAGGTGACCTTGTCCTCGTAGGTGCTGCGCCGGCGCGACACTTCTTCACTGATCCGCTCGGCCTCCGTCAGCCGCTGCTGGAGCGGCACCAGATCCACCGTGACGGTGTTGATCTGCGCCATCAGCGAGTTGTGCTCGTTCTTGAGCTGACGCTGCTGAGAACCGAACTCGTCACGCTGGGCGCCGAGCTGGGTGATCTGATCGTCGAGATTGGCGATCTCCGGGCCGGCCTGGGCCAGTCGCACGTGGTCGACATAATCGCGGATCATGGCGTTGTCGATGGTGTCGATCACCCCGAACTTGGCCGCCTCGTCGGCGTACCGCGCCTGCACCGCGGCGATGTTGCCCAGGGTGTTGCGCTTGCGCCGGGCGACGTCGAGCAGGCCGCGGGCCTCGACCAGCGGGTTGATCTGCTCGAGGGCCTCTTCCACGCCGCTGAGGCTGGCGGGCTCGTCGAGCATGAACTCCCGCACGAACTGCTCAAGTCCACCAACGCTTTTGAGCGATTTGGCCTTGCCGAGCAGCTGCTGGGCAGCTTCGGAGGCCCGGATGCCGATGCTCGAGTACAGCTGGGCCAGGTACTGGCTCTCACTGCGACCGCCGGTCCAGCCGTCGTCGCGGAACACCGCCGCGTCGTAGCCGTTGGCCGCCCACCGGTTGCACAGCCCGAAGATGTCGCGGTCGTCGTCGATCAGGTAGTAGCGGCTACCGGGATCCGAGGTCTTCTCGGCGGCAAGCCATTTGAGCACCAACCCGGTGACCGAGCGCCCGTTGCGATCGCTGTAGGTGACCGCGACCGCCGACCAGGCCGGGCCGGTCCCGCGCAGGTACATGATCTGGCGGCTGGTGCCCTCGCGCCGTTCACCCCACGCGCCGCGGACGTACTTGTCGACCGTGCGTTTACCGGTGCCCGAACCCGCAGCGGTGGTGTCACCCGAGGCGTTGAAGTTGCGGCGGTGCGACGGCAGGAACGCCAGCGAAATAGCGTCCAGGAGTGAGGATTTACCGCTGCCCGAGGATCCGGTGATCAGGGTGCCGTGCCGGCTGAACGGAATCGAGTGATAGCCGTCGAACACACCCCAGTTGATGACCTGCAGACGCGACAGCGAGAACTGGTTGGTCGGTTCAGCCATGAGCGTCCACCCCGTCCTCGAGCCGTTCGGATAGTTCGTCGATGCCGTCGTCCCCGGTGCCGGTGGCGGCCCGCTTCAACTGCTCGAACTGCTGCTGCAGTTCGGTGATCATCGAGGCCGTCATGATCGCGTTGACCACCGGGCTGATCGTGAAACTGTCCTCGTCCTCCCGGTTGCGGGCGAGCATGTCGATGTCGGTGAGCCGCTCGATCGCGTTGTCGATCCGCTTGTCGAACGAGGCGGTGTCGCGGTCGGTGTCGTTGTTCACCCCGGCGAACAGCTCGTGGATCTCGTCGCGGCTGATCAGGACGTTCTCGTCGCGCGCCGCGGCACGCATGAGCTTGGCCAGGTGCAGGGCCAGGATCGAGTCGTAGGTGTTGAGGGTCTCGCGGCGCAGCAAGCGCCGCCGCCACTGCGACTCGTAGTCGGCCTGTTCGACGTAGGCGATGTCGTGATCGTCCGAGATGCACAGCCGCATATCGAGTTCCGACAGCCGCACGGTGAGTTCGGTGCGGTAGCGCGTTACCCACGACCACAGCTCGGAGTGGTTGTCCTTGCTGACGTAGCGACGCGACAGCAGGTGCTGCAGGGCCCAGCACGCGCGGTCGGGCAGTTCGCTGACGTCCCCGTCGAAGCGGGGCGCCCGCCGCTGGTCGGTAGACCGTTCGACGGCATCGATGCTCGGCAGGGCATCGAAATCGATCACGCCGTCTTTGACGGGCGACGTATCCGGGGTGTCGGTCATAGCATGCTCTCGCTGACGGTAGGGATCGGCTCGGTGAAAACCAGTCGGGGGATCTCGATTTCGCGGTCGACGCCCTCCAACGACCGGAACCGCACGCGCGCAGAATGACCGGCCTCGGCGTCCGATTGTCGTTGCTTGAGCGCCCAGGACCACAGCACGATCACGTGCCCGAGGTAGGCCGAGTCCAGCATGTTGATCGCGTCGGGCAGCGACAACGGGCCGGCCGCGACCGCACCGTTGACCAAACCGGCCAGCTCAGCGGCATCCACCTGCGAGGCCAGCGCCGAGAACGCCGACAGATTCACCTCACCCTCCGATGTCTCTGCCTGCGACGGTGGGATCGCGTCACGGATCTTGAATGCCACGGCGCCAATCGAATTGAAGTCCGCGCGGACCAGCGGCACCTCGACGCCGATGCGGCTGTCGGCAAGCGAGACGCTGAGCAATTCGTGCGCACTGGTCAGTGCATCGTTGAGCTGACGGGTGACGCCGCGGCTGTGCTCCAGGGTCCCGGAGGCCACGAAACGCTTGATCCGGCGGGCGCAGCGCTGCCGGGTCCGGCCCACCTCGGCCGTCTGCGCCGACACCAGGCTGAAGAACCCCGTCATAACCTCACGCAGGCCCGGGTCGAGGTGCGGAAGCTCGCGCGTCACCGCCTCGATGTCGGCCACCAGCGCGGCCCGCTGCTCGGGATCCTGGATCATCCGGGTGAAGGCGGTGTACGACGCGCTCTCGCGGGACGCGAACAGTGACTCGTAGTCGTCGAACAACTGGCGTTGGCGCTCCCGGTACCCGAGATCGGTGTCGGCCGAGGCATCCAACAACCGGGTGGTGATGCGGTTGAGCATGCTGCCGTACTGCCCGATGTCGGAGACGATCTGTTCCATCTGCAGGGCGATGGCCCGGGCCTCGTCCTCGACGTCGACCAGATCGGGTTCGGGCCGCTGCCCTTGCTCCAGGGCATCCAATTCGTCACGCAGCTTGGCGATTTCGGCTTCGATGTCGGCCCGGATTCGCTCGGGATCGTTGCTGACCTGACCGGCCACCCGTCGCAGTCCGGCCGCGATACCCGTGATCGAACCGCCCGTGGCGATGGTGTCCTCGCGGCGCATCCGGCGGGCGAAATCCAGCACGGCTCGCGCCTCGTAGGTGAGGTAGCAGACATTGCGTTCGGTGTCGCCGGACTGCTCGGTGATCCGATGCAGCCAACCCTGGCTGGCCCAGTACTTGATCAGGGCCAGCCCCGACTGGTCCGTTTCCGAGCCGAGGTCGGCCAGGTCGCGTTCGAGCCGGACCACGAGTTCGATCTCGGTGAGCTTGGCCCCGCGGTCCAGGTGGCGTTCCATCAGCGTGAGGTAGGTGGCCAGGTTGTTCGCCACCAGCAGACGCGCCGAACGCGAATCGGCGACCTCGCGATTGAGCTGGTAGAGCTGGTCCAACGACTGGCCGCTCATGCCCGCCTCAGGCATGGCCGGGCGCTTCCGTCGCGGTGAACATTCGCACCACTTTAGGCGGCAGCCGCGACAGGTCCCGACTCCAGTTCGGTTTGCTGTCGAGGGAATGCCGGCCATAGTGACCAACACCTCAACCGACACGCCCTACAGTCATCCAGTGACTCCCGCCAAGGTGCCGCCCGCCCGATTGGTTCGCGCCGTCGAACGTGTCCGCCACCATCTGCGTCGACTGCACCAACGCGCAGTACCCGCGCCCGCCGCCATGTTGGAGATGATCCTGGGCGCTTGGGTCTCCCAGGGCATCACGGTTGCCGCACAGCTCGGTGTGGCCGACGCCCTCGCTGCCGGCCCGCTGCGCCCCGAGGAGCTGGCGCGCCGGGTCGGGGCCGACCCTGATGCGCTGAACCGCCTGATGCGCGCCCTGGTCGGCGAAGGCGTCTTCCGTCGCACCCGCGACGGCCGCTACGCGCTCAACGCGCTGGGCGAGACGCTGCGTAAAGACGCGCCGGTCTCGATCGCGGGGATGGCGAAGTTCGTCGGCTCGCCGCAGCATCGCGAGCACTGGAGCCATCTCGCCGACGCGGTCCGCACCGGTGAGGCGATCATCCCGAAGCTGCGCGGCCAGGGCGCGTTCGACTATCTGAGCTCCGAACCCGAACTGGGCTCGATCTTCAACGACGCCATGACCAGCATCTCCGAGCTGGCGATCGCCCCCGTGGTGGCCGCCTACGACTTCACCCGGTTCGGGACCATCGCCGATGTCGGCGGCGGCCACGGCCGGCTGCTGGCCGCGGTACTGACCGCGACCCCGACGGCCCGCGGGGTGCTCTACGACCTGCCACACGTCGTCGAGGGAGCACCGGCAATATTGGACAAGTACGAGGTGACAAATCGGGTTCACGTGGTTCCCGGCTCGTTCTTCGACAGTGTCCCCGCGGGCGCCGACGCCTACCTGATGAAGAACATCATTCACGACTGGCCCGACGGAGAGGCGCTGGCGATCCTGCGCAACATCCGGGCGGCAGCCGCGCCGGGCACCACCCTGCTGCTGGTCGAGGGAGTGATCCCCGACCACGACCGTGAGTTCCTCGGCAAGTGGACCGACATGGAGATGCTGATCGGTATCGCCGCGAGAGAACGCACCGAGGACGACTACCGAAAGCTGTACCAGGAGGCCGGGTTCCGGCTGACCCGCGTGGTGGAGACGGCGTCCCCGTTCAGCCTCGTGGAGGGTGTGGCCGTCTAGCCTGCCGTGACGGACTGTGTTCCCGCGTCCGACGGCGTGCCCTTCAGACCACGCCAGAACAGGTTGATCATCAGCTCGGCCGCCTCGTTGACGTCGGCATCGCCCGTGCTGACCCGGCTGGCGATCGCCTCGCCGGCACCCACCAGCGCCACCGCCATCATCTCGAAGTCACTGTCGGGCTGAGGATTTCGCGTACCCGTGCTGAGCAGCCGGGCCACCAGATCGATGATCCGGTCGCGGCCCTCGCGGACGGTGTGCGCAAACGCCTGCGAGCTGGTGGCCTGCGTGTAGAGCACCATCCACGACGCCCGGTTGGCATCGATATAGGTCAGGAACGCCAGCACAGCGCTGCGCAGCAGGTCCTTGGGGCTCTGGGTGAAGTCGATCTCCCCGCGCACCACATCCACGAAACGGGTCAGCTCGCGGTCCAGGCAGGCGCCGAACAGCTCTTCCTTGGAGCCGTAGTAGAGATACAGCATCGGCTTCGAGATCTCGGCCTCCGCGGCGATCGCGTCCATGGAGGTCTCGTGATAGCCGTTCACCGAGAAAATCTGCACAGCAGCGTCGAGCATCTGCTGTTCACGCACGGCCCTCGGCAACCGCTTCGTTCCACCTGCCATCTGAACAGGATAAACAACCATCTGATACCTCAGTACCCGCGCGTCTGCAGGTCTGATGTGGTCTATTGGGCACCGGAGGTGCCACCCCATGCCCGATGGTGAACTCGTCGACATCTTCGCCGGCGTCGAGGCCGAGGTTCCCGAGGCGCTTGCCGAGCATCTGCGTACGGTCAGGCTGATCGACCATCACGTGCACGGCTGCTTCGACCAGCCGATCGACCGGGCCGCATTCGAAGCCTCGCTCAACGAGGGGTCCACCGACCCGATACCCGACTTCATGACGCAGTTCGACTCACCGCTGGGGTTGTCGATCCGCCGTTGGTGCGCACCGGTTCTCGGCCTGCCCGCCCATGCCGGCGCCGACACCTACTGGCAACGCCGCAGCGAATACCCGCCGAACGAACTGGCCGCCCTCATGCTGCCGCGGGCCCAGATCGACCGCTGGATCGTCGATACCGGGTTCCAGAGCGATCTCATCACCACCCCGCAACGCCTCACCGAACTCAGCGGCCGCCCGTCCTCGGAAATCGTGCGGCTGGAACGTCTGGCCGAACAGCTCATCGAAACCGGTACCCCGGCCGACGACTTTCCCGACGCGTTCCGCGCCGCACTGCACGAATCGGCGGCCTCGCCCGCAGTGGTCGGCCTCAAGACCATCGCCGCCTACCGCACCTCATTCGACATCGACTGGTCGCGCCCGTCCGACGCGGCGGTGATGGAGCATGCCCACGAACTCGCGGCCCGCGCGACGATCCGGGTCGACAGTCCGGTGCTGATCGCCTTCGGCGTCCATGAAGCCGCTGATGTCGGACTGCCGCTGCAGGTGCACGTCGGGTTCGGCGACCGCGATCTGGACCTGCACCGCACCGACCCGATGCTGTTGCTGCCCTTGTTGCGCACCATGGCACCCGTCCCGGTGCTGTTGCTGCACTGCTACCCGTTCCACCGCCAGGGCGGGTACCTGGCCCAGGCCTTCGACCACGTGCATTTCGACGTGGGCCTCGGCATCAACCACCTCGGCAGCCGGTCTACCGGTCTGATCGCCGAGGCACTCGAGACCGCGCCGTTCGCCAAACAGCTGTACTCCTCGGATGCCTTCGGCCCACCCGAATTGCACCTGCTGGGTTCGGTGTTGTGGCGGCGCGCCATGGGCCTGACGCTGGGCGGCTGGGTGCGAACCGGGGACTGCAGCGAGGCCGACGCGATCCGGATCGTCGACATGATCGGCGTACAGAACGCCGAACGCGTCTACTCGCTGTGAATCAGCAGTGCACCCCGCCCTTGGCGTCGGCATTGCGCTGCACCGCGGCATCCACGGCGGCCTGGTTCAGCTGGCCCTCGGCCAGGGCCTTCTCCAAACCGTCCAGCACCGCTGGCACCTCATCGGTGGTGATCCACAGCGCGTTGTCGGCGCCGGCCTGCAGTGCCTTGAGCACCGCCGCCGCCACGCCGTAGCGCTGGTTGATCGCGGCCATGCTGGACAGGTCGTCGGTATAGATGACGCCGTTGAAGCCCGGCCCGCCGTAGTTGCCCGAGCGCAGCAGGTCATACGCCGCGGGGCTGAGACTGGCCGGATCCGTTCCGGTCAGGCCGGGCACCTCCAGGTGTCCGACCATCACCGCGACCGGCGCCTGAATGGTCAGGGTCCGGTAGGGCACGAGGTCGTTGTTCTGAAGCTCCGCGAGCGGCGGCGTGGTGACGACACCGGCGGTGTGCGAGTCGCCCGAGCCATGCCCGTGGCCGGGGAAGTGCTTGAGCACCGGCAGCACCCCGGCATCCCGCAGTCCGCGGGCGTAGGCGCCGGCGTACTCGGTCACCTTGGCCGGGTCGTCGCCGAAGGACCGGTCACCGATGACGGTGTCGTCGGCATCCGAGGTGACGTCGACGACGGGTGCGAAGTCGACGGTGATCCCGAGGCCGCGCATCTTCTTACCGCGGTCCAACGCGATGCCGTACACCTCGTCGACGGACTTGGTCTGGGCCAGCACCCGCGCCGACGGCTGCTCGCCGATCAGCGAGGCGAGCCTCGACACCCGGCCACCTTCTTCATCCACGGTGACCGCGAGCGGCACCGGGCCGGCCGCCGCGATATCAGGCAGGGAACCGTCGCTGAGCATCGACAGGTCGGTCCAGCTGCCGATCATGATGCCGCCGACGTGCTGCTCGGACACCACGGCACGGGCGTCGGCCGCATCTTTGATGCCGACGGTCAGCAGCTGGGCCAGTTTGTCGCGGGGCGACAGGGCGGCCAGGTCGCACACCGGCGCCGCCGGCATCGGCGCGTGGGTCGACAGCGGCTTCGTGTCCGAAGTTTGAGGCTCTGGCGCCTGGGTGCTCGGAGAGCAGGCCAGCAACAGCCCGGACAACGCTGCGAAGGTTGCGACGAGACGCGGTGAAGCCATGGGCCCCGACCTTAGCCGCTGAATAGGCGCTAATCGATTCTCTGCGTGTCGCCGCAGGTCCGCCTCACACGGATTCGGGGCGTCGCCATGCTAGGTTGGCCGGGTGAACCGGTTCGTCATCCCCTCCGCGGCCAGCATTGTCGTCGGCCTGCTGTTGGGGGCGGCAGCCATCTTCGGTGTGACGCTGATGGTGCAGCAGGACACGAAGCCTCCGCTGCAAGCGGGCGACCCGGCGTCATCGGTGCTCAACCGGGTCGAGTACGGCGACCGGTCCTAGCTTGGCTGTGCCGCTGTCGCGGCGCTGGCTGTGGGTGGTCGCGGCTGCGAACCTGCTCCTGACTTTCGCCCAGTCACCCGGAGAGATCTCACCCGATACAAAGCTCGACCTGACCGCGAATCCGGTGCGGTTCCTGGCCCGTGCGTTCAATCTGTGGAACAGCGACCTGCCGTTCGGGCAGGCGCAGAACCAGGCCTACGGCTACCTGTTTCCGCATGGCGCCTTCTTCCTGGCCGGCGATTTGATCGGAGTCCCCGGCTGGGTGACGCAGCGGGTGTGGTGGGCCCTGCTGCTGACCGTCGGCTTCTGGGGGGTGCTGCGGGTCGCTGAAGCGCTCGGTATCGGCAGTACCAGCTCACGCGTGCTCGGTGCGCTCGCGTTCACGCTGTCACCGCGGGTGCTGACCACGCTCGGCGCGATCTCGTCGGAGACCCTGCCGATGATGCTGGCGCCGTGGGTGCTGTTGCCGGTCATCCTGGCGTTCCGCGGGAATCGGAATCTCCGGCTGATGGCCGCGCGGTCCGCGGGCGCGGTGGCGCTGATGGGTGCGGTGAACGCGGTCGCCACTCTGACGGGCTGCCTGGCCGCGCTCATCTGGTGGGCCTGTCACCGGCCGAACCGGTTGTGGTGGCGGTTCACCGCGTGGTGGTTCGGTTGCACGGCGCTGGCCGTCACCTGGTGGATCGTGGCGCTGGTGATGCTGGGCCGGATCAGCCCGCCGTTCCTGGACTTCATCGAATCCTCCGGCGTCACCACCCAGTGGATGTCGCTGGTCGAGATGCTGCGCGGCACCCACACCTGGACCCCGTTCGTGGCATCGACCGCCACGGCGGCAACCTCACTGGTGACGAGCACGGTCGCGGTGCTGGCGACCACGCTGGTGGCCGCCGCCGGACTGGCCGGACTCGCGTTGCGCTCGATGCCCGCGCGGGGCCGGTTGATCACCATCCTGTTGATCGGCGTGGTGCTGCTGGCCCTGGGGTACTCCGGCGGGCTGGGCTCGCCGGTGGGGGCGGCCGTTCAGGACTTCCTCGACGGAGCGGGCACACCGCTGCGTAACCTGGCCAAGCTCGATCCGGTGTTGCGACTGCCGCTGGCGCTGGGCCTGGCGCATCTGTTGGGCCGGATTCCGTTGCCCGGCACCGTGCCGACGCCCGTGTGGCTGCGAGCGTTCGCCCGGCCCGAACGCGACAAGCGGATCGCGGTGGCCATCGTCATCCTCGCCGCCCTGGCCGCCGGAACCTCGCTCGCCTGGACCGGCCGCATCGCCCCTGCCGGGACGTTCACCGCGATCCCGCAGTACTGGCACGACACCGCGGACTGGCTCGACGAGCACAACACCGAGCGGGGCCGGGTGCTGGTGGCGCCCGGCGCGCCGTTCGCCACCCAGACCTGGGGAAACAGCCACGACGAGCCGTTGCAGGTGCTCGGATCCAGCCCGTGGGGCGTGCGGGATTCGATCCCGCTGACCCCGCCCGAGACGATCCGCGCCCTGGATTCGGTGCAACGGTTGTTCGCCGCCGGACGGCCCTCGGCCGGGCTCGCCGACAGCCTTGCCCGCCAAGGCATTTCCTACGTCGTGGTCCGCAACGACCTGGATCCGGAGGTATCACGGTCGGCCCGCCCCGTGCTGGTGCACCGGTCGATCGAGGGTTCACCGGGGCTGAGCAAAGTGGCGGAGTTCGGCGATCCGATCGGGCCGGGAACGCTGGAAGGCTTCGTCGCCGACAGCGGTTTACGCCCGCGGTACCCCGCCGTCGAGATCTACCGGGTCGACAGCGGCGGAAAGAACCCGGCCGCGCCGTACCTCGTCGGCGCCGACGCGATGACGCGGGTGGCCGGTGCGCCCGAGGCACTGCTGCGCCTGGACGAGCGGCGCCGCCTGGCCGGCCTGCCCCCGCTGGGCCCGACGCTGCTGTCCGCGGACGCCGAGCGGGCCGGCCTGCAGGTACAGCCGGGCGGATCCCCCGGCGTGATCGTCACCGACACCCCCACGGCGCGGGAGATCGACTACGGCCGCGTCGACGACCATGCCTCGGCGATCCGCGGCCCGGACGATGCCCGGCACACCCACAACCGCGTCCCGGACTATCCGGCTGACGGGGCCGCGCCGGTATACGGCAAGTGGAACGGCGGACAGGTCTCCGTGTCGAGTTCCGCGGCGGACTCCACCGCACTGCCCAACGTCGCACCGGCCACCGGGCCTGCCGCGGCCATCGACAACGACGGTTCGACGTCGTGGGTCTCCAACGCGCTGCAGGCCGCCGTCGGCCAGTGGCTCCAGGTCGATTTCGATCACCCGGTCACCAATGCCACGCTGACCATCACGCCCAGCGCGACCGCTGTCGGCGCGCAGGTGCGCCGCATCGAGGTGGCCACCGCGACCGGCACCAGCAGCCTGCGTTTCGACACCGCGGGCCAACAGTTGACCGTGCCGCTGCCGGTCGGCGAGACGCCGTGGGTGCGGATCACCGCGGTCGCCACCGACGATGGCTCCGCCGGTGTGCAGTTCGGCATCACCGACTTGTCGGTGACCCAGTACGACGCGTCCGGTTTCGCTCACCCCATCAACCTGCGGCACACCGTCGAGGTCCCCGCGCCCCCAGCTGATTCCGTTGTCGCTCAATGGGATCTGGGGACCGAACTGCTCGGCCGGTCGGGGTGTGCGGACAGCCCGGTCGGGGTACGGTGCGCAGCGGCGTTGGCGCTGGCGTCCGAGGAGCCCGTCAACCTGAGTCGCACGCTCACGGTGCCCGCCGCCACCGATGTCGAACCGACGGTGTGGATCCGGGCGCGCCAGGGGCCTCAGCTGGCCGATCTGGTCGCCCAGCCCGGGACCACCCGCGCCGCCGGTGACGCCGATCCGATCGACGTACTCGGGTCGTCCTACGCCGCCACCGACGGTGACCCGCGGACGTCGTGGACCGCACCGCAACGCGTCGTCCAGTTCAAGGCACCGCCCACGCTGACGCTGAAATTGCCCGCGCCCACCGAAGTCGGCGCGCTCCGCATCGATCCCGGCGCGAACCAACCTCCGGCGCACCCGACGCAGGTGGCGATCGACCTCGGCGACGGTCCACAGATGCACAAACTGGCCGGCAACGGCGAAGTCCAGACGGCCAAGCTCAAACCGCGGGTGACGGACACCATCACGGTGTCGCTGCTGGGGTGGAACGACATCATCGACCGCACCTCGCTCGGCTTCGATCAGCTCAAGCCACCCGGCTTGGCCGAGCTGACCGTGCTCGATGTCCGCGGCAAGCCCATCGCAGCGGCCGACGCCGCCGCCAATCGCAAACGGACCGTGTCACTTCCATGCGGACAGGGCCCGATCATCGGTGTGGCCGGGCAGTTCGTCCAGACCTCCGTGCGTACCACGGTGGGCGCCCTGCTCGACGGCGACCCGATTCCGGCGCGCCCATGCCTGACCGGACCTATCGCCCTGCCGGCCGGTCAACAGGAACTGCTGGTCAGCCCTGGCGCAGAGTTCGTCGTCGACGGCGTCGTGCTGAACACGCCCGTGTCCGGCCAACTACGCACGGCGACAACCACTCCCGTCGAAACTCCGGTGTGGTCGCCGGATCACCGTCAGGTCCAGGTGCCGGCCGGTGCCGATGCCCGGGTCCTGGCGGTGCCCGAAAGTGTCAACCCGGGCTGGATCGCCCGCACCGCCGCCGGTGCCGTGCTGACCCCGGTGAAGGTCAACGGCTGGCAGCAGGGCTGGGTGGTCCCGGCCGGCGGCGCCGACACCGTGACACTGTCATTCCCGTCGAACCGGCCGTACCGCATCGGGCTGATCGGCGGACTCGCGTTGCTGCCGGTGCTGGCCCTGCTGGCGCTGTGGCCGGCCCGCCGCCGCAGTCCGGATCTCGATCCGGTGCGGCCGTGGCAGCCGTCCCCGTTGCTCGCCGGGGCGGGCGTCCTCGCGGTGGGGACAGCGATCTCCGGCCTGCCGGGTCTGTTGGTAGCCGGTGGCGCGCTGGGGTTGCGTTATCTACTGCGTGATCGCGACAGCTGGCGCGAGCGGTTGACCGTGGGAGTGTCGGCAGGCGGGCTGATCCTGGCCGGGGCTGCGCTGAGCCAGTACCCGTGGCGGTCGGTCGACGGCTACGTCGGGCACTCTCCGTGGGTGCAGTTGTCGGCACTGTTGTCGGTCGTATTCGTCGCGGCGTCCACCATCACGCCTGCACGGACACCCGAGCCGATCGTCCCACCGGAGGCGTCGAAGCCCACCGATCCGGAGTGAACTGGGCCTGCGCCGACGGATTCCGCGTAGCTGTTGACATTGCGGGTATGCAGTACTTACGGTACCGGCACGCGTGGCACACACCCGGAACGCCCTTTGCTGCATGGGGGATTACAAGTTGCGGACCAGGATTGCGCAGGACTGAACGCATTAACTACGCGGTCAGTTTGCAGCCGAGCCCTCAGGCTTAGCTGTGTTCGCGCGGCTGCGCACTATGCGGTGTGCACGGCTGCGGTGTCGGCGACTGAGGGGTTCGCCGACACCGCATCTCGGGACCTACGCGGTGGCCGCCAGGGCCCTGGCGTCCTCGTCGGCGAATGTGTCCTCCAACGTCAGCGGCGAGTAGTCGAGGTCGATTTCTTCGAGCGGGCGGCCCCTGGCACTACTGATGGTGCCGAATCGGCGCATGCCCTTGTCGGCGGAGTACTGCATGAATTCGTCCTGCACCAGACCGAACGGGATGTCCGGGGCGTAGAGGGCGAAACCCTCCTCGGTGAGACGCAGTGCCAACGGGATGAGTTCGTTCATCCGGTTCTCGAAGACTTCCCAGTTGGCATCGTCGGCGGCCACGTGGCGGCGACAGGTGAAGGTACCCCATGCCATGTGGCGACGCTCGTCGTCCCCGATCCGCCGGACCAGCTCCTGCATACCGGGCAGGATCCCGCGGTCGACGCAAATCTTGTGCCACGCATAGTATCCCGTGAGCGCCAGCATGCCTTCGACGATGTGGTTGTAGGTGACGGATGCCCGGACCTGGGCGGCCGGTGACGGGTCGGTGTACAGCGCATCGAGCGACGCCGGAAGCTCCTCGTAGAACACCTGCCGGTACGCCGGAAGCTCGTCGAAGTAGTTGTGCAGATCGTCGGTGATCCCCACGGCGTCGAGCCACATGCGGAACACCTGCGTGTGTTTGGCCTCCTCGAAGGCGAACTGCGTCAGGTACATCTCGTCGCCCAGACGCCCCTCGGCGCGCATCGCACTCATGAACGGCTGAATGTCCTTGGTGACGGCCTCCTCACCCGCGATGAACTCGGCACACAGCCGGGTGGCGTACTCCCGCTCCCGGTCCGACAACGCCTCCCAGTCCGCCCGGTCACGGGTGAAGTCGATATCAGCCGGATTCCAGAACTTCGCATTCCCGCCGGCGAATAACCGTAACGGCACACTGTCCCAGTTGAGACCACCCTTGGCCAGCGAGCCGAACTTTGTGTGTGACATGGGAATTGACCTCCTCAGGTCTGGTGGGCTGCTTCGGTGGTCGCCGGGGTCTTGGGTACCGCGAAGGCGGCCGCCAGCACCGCGACGAGTCTGCGCACGGCCAGCGCCGGCTGCTCGGGACTGGGCTCGTCCAAGCCAAGGATCGGATCCATCCCACGCACGTACGGCGCGAGCGCCAGATGCGGAAAGATCATCAACAACAGCGACAACAGCGCGCCGGCGTCGGCGTCTGCCCGTAGGTCGCCCCGGTTCTGAGCCTCCTGCACCAGGGGCCGCAGCACCTCGAGATAGTGGCGGTGGATGACGGTCCGGACGCTGACCCGGGCGTCCGTGTCCACCTCGAAGCTCGCCGCGGCGTGCAACGAACGATCTTGAGGATGGTCGGCGAAGTAGGCCACCCAGTCGTCCAGCAGATCGGTGAGGAACTCGAAGAACGGGCGGTTCGGTTCCAGCGTACGAATGCGGTCTTCCATGTAGGCCCGCACGCGCTGACTGCCGATGTCGGCGATGAACGCATACAGGTCGCGCTTGTCCGCAAAGTATTGGAACAGACTGCCTTTCGCCACGCCCGCGCGCCGGGCGATGACGTTGAGGCTGCCCCGGGAGTAGCCGTGCGCCCCGAATTCGGCCTCGGCGGCTTCGACCACCGCGGCCCTGCGAGCGGGATCCAAACGTGCCCAGGTGACTGTCGGCATCTGACTCTCCAGCCTGTATGACCACTGGTCATATTACTGTGATCGGCCTCACAGTCAAGGAGTCTTCACCGCGATCAGATGGTGCGAGACGGGCTCACCCTCGACCCAGCGCTCAACCGTCTGCTCGATGAGCAGGTCGTTACCTGTCAGACGGGTGCGGTGCTGGCGCAGATGCTCGTCCCAGGAC
Organism: Mycolicibacterium sp. 050232; assembly: GCA_036235365.1. GTDB lineage: Bacteria > Actinomycetota > Actinomycetes > Mycobacteriales > Mycobacteriaceae > Mycobacterium. The sequence continues at coordinate 699,146 of JAZBEZ010000001.1, forward strand.
CGCACCACGAATGCCTCGACAAACACGCGTTCGCGCTCCACGGCCCGGAACAATCGCCACTGCGTGGCCCCGGTGCGCTGACGTGACCGGCCCAGTACGCCCATGGCAGCGAAGAACTCGGCCTCATGCTCGGGTTCCACCCGGTAGGAGGTCAGCACCAGGACCGGACCGTCAGGCGGCTCCGGTTCGAACACCAGCGCCGGTTCGGGCCAGTGCGCCGACGGCGTCAGGTCGAGATCGCCGGTGCGCGCGTGCAACGGCCACCACCATGTCGATATCGCGCAGAACACCAGCAGGCCGGCGCTGATCAGCAGCGCCGTGACAGTGCTCGCGGCACCGGCGACCAGGCCCCACACCAGCGAGCCGATGGCCTGACCACCCATGAACGTCAACTGGTACACCGACAGCCCGCGGGCCCGTACCCACGCCGGCAGGCTCAACTGCATCGAGGCGTTGAGCGTGGACAGGGCCAGCAGCCAGGACGTACCACCGACGACGAGCGCCGCGAGCACGATGCCGAAATTGTGGACCAGCGCCAGAACCGCAGTGGCTCCGGCGAATCCGAGCGCCGCGGCGATCAGCAAGGTGTTCAGCCCGAAGACGAACTGCAAGCGGCCCAGCACGAGCGCGCCGAGCACCGCCCCGACCCCGAGCGCCCCCAGCAGCAGCCCGTAGCCGGACGAGGACAACCCCAGTTGCCTCTCGGCGATCACCGCGAGCAGGCCCCACAACGCGCTGCCCGGCGCGATGAACAACACCGCGCGCAGCAGGATTCGTCTGATGATGGGGGACCGCCGGATGAACCGGCCACCCGCGCCGAGCGCGGCGAACGGTCGTTCGGCGGGCAGCAGGTGCTCGGCGGCGGGGCGGCGCCAGAGCAACAGAACCACCACGATGCCGGCGAACGAGACCGCGTTGAGCGCGAACACCAGCGTCGGACCCGACAGCGAGACCAGCGCCCCGGCGATCGCCGGACCGATCGCCCGGGCACCGTTCATGCTCATGCTCCCGAGTGCTGCGGCAGCCGGAATCTGTTCGCGGGGAACGAGGTCCGGCTGGATCGCCTGCCAGGCCGGAGCGGTCAGCGCCTGACCGCAGCCGATCAGAAACAGCAGGATCAGCAGCACCGTGGGGGTGGCCAACCCGGCACCGGTCAGGGTCGCCAGCGCCGCCACACCGGCCGCCATCGCGCCCTGGGTGGCGAGCAGCAGCCGACGCCGGTCGACCAGATCGGCCAGCACGCCGGACGGCAGGGCCAGCAGCATCACCGGCAACGTGGTGGCGGTCTGCACCAACGGCACCAGCACCGGCGCGCGCGGATCCCCGACCAACATCCACTGGGCCCCCACGGTCTGCATCCAGGTACCCAGGTTGGAGACGAACTGGGCGATCCACAGCGCCCGGTAGATCGGCGACGCCAACGGCGCCCACGTCGACGTTGCTCGGTCCGCCATCTCACTGATCGTGCCAGTGCTGCTGCGGCATAGTGGGGTCATGGCTGAAGTCCGCAACATTCCCGAAGCGCGCCACTACGAGATCACCGTCGACGGTGAGCATGCCGGCCTCGCAGCCTATGTCGACTCCGGTGATCAGCGCATCTTCCACCACACCGAGATCGACGACAAGTTCGGCGGCCAGGGCCTGGCCGGCGAACTGGTGACCGCCGCACTGACCGATGCCGGGGCGGCCGGCAAGCGCATCGTTCCGGTATGCCCCTACGTCGCCAAGTTCGTGCAGAAGCACCACGACTTCGACGACATCCTCGACCCGGTCACCCCCGAGGTGCTGGCCGTGGTCGAGGCCGCCAACTAAGCCTTGGTCGCGGTCACCAGGAAGCCGGGCATCTGCGCGGGGCCTTCCGGCAACGCGGCGTGCAGTTGCGCCGGCCGGATCTCGTCGACCTGCCAGTGCCGCGAAACCTCGTCGCGCAATTGGTCTTCGGTGAACTGGGACGGCGATCCGCAAATCCGCCCCGTCGGGGTCCACCTGAGTCCCGACGGGGACGGCATCGACATCGTCGGCCACGCCCTCGCATCGACGCAGAAGTGGCGCAACGTCCTTCGCAACCCACAGGTGGCGTTCATCGTCGACACAGTGCTCTCGGTGCGGCCACCGGATGCGCGCGGTATCGAAATCCGGGGTACGGCAACGGCATTACCCGGGGCCGGTACCACCGACGGCGGCCTGTCCGGCGACATCATCCGCATCGTGCCACGCCGCGTCATCAGCTGGGGGCTCGACGGTCCGGGCACCACCGCCCGCGACTGGGCCGAATCCCCACGCGCGGCGGACTGACCCACCTAGCATCGGGCTCGTGCCGACCGTCAACACCGCCCACGGAGTCATCGATACCGCCGACCTCGGCGTCACACTTATGCACGAGCACGTCTTCATCATGAGCACCGAACTGACCCAGAACTATCCCGAGTCCTGGGGAGACGACGCCAGCCGGGAAGCCGACGCGATCGCGCGGCTCACCGAGCTCAAGTCCAACGGCGTCGACACGATCGTCGACCTCACGGTGATCGGCCTCGGCCGCTACATTCCGCGGATCGCCCGGATCGCCGAGGCCACCGACCTCAACATCGTCGTCGCCACCGGCTTCTACACCTACAACGACCTGCCGCTGACCTTCCACTTCAACGGGCCCGCGGTCGGTCTGCCCGAACCGATGACCGAGATGTTCGTCCGCGACATCGAACACGGCATCGCCGACACCGGGATCAAGGCGGCGATCCTCAAGTGCGCCACCGACGAACCCGGCGTCACTCCCGGCGTCGAACGGGTCCTACGGGCCGTGGCGCAGACCCAACGGCAGACCGGGGTGCCGATCTCCACCCACACCCACGCGGCCAGCAGGCGCGGCCTCGAACAACAGCGCATCTTCGCCGAGGAAGGCGTCGACCTGTCCCGGGTGATCATCGGGCACTGCGGTGACACCACCGACCTTGCCTACCTCGAAGAGCTGATCGCCAACGGTTCCTACATCGGCATGGACCGCTTCGGTGTCGACGTCTTCCTTCCGTTCGAGGAGCGGGTCGCCACGGTGGCGACCATGTGCGAGCGCGGCCACGCCGAGAAGATGGTGCTCTCGCACGACACCTGGTGTTATTTCGACGCGCTTCCCGACGATCTGACCGCCCAGGCCCTTCCGAACAGCCACTATTTGCACATCCACAACGACGTGTTGCCCGCCCTACGCAAGCGCGGGGTCACCGAGGAGCAGATCACCACGATGCTGGTGGACAATCCGCGACGGATCTTCGACCGCAAGGGCGGCTACTGAGATGACCGACGCGATTCCGACCATTCCCGCCCAGTTCTCGCAGCTTGCCGCAGCCGACCCCGACCGGCCCGCGGTGACCTGTCAGGGTGTCATGCTCACCCGGGCCGAATTGGACAGCTCCACCAATCGACTTGCCCGCTCGTACGCTGAACACGGTGTGCGACAAGGTGATTACGTCACCATCAGCCTGCCCAACTCTATCGAGTGGGTGCAGGCCGTCCTGGCCACCTGGAAACTCGGCGCGGTGCCGCAACCGCTGTCGCCCCGGTTGCCGGACGCCGAGTTCGCCGGGATCCTGGCGCTTCGCCCCCGGGCGCTGGTGGTCGGTCGTGATGCCGGCGAAACCCCATGGGTTCCAGCCGGTTTCACCCCGGATGCCCAGCTGTCCGAGGCACCGCTGCCCGAGGCCGTGTCGCCGACCTGGAAGTCGATGGCCTCCGGCGGCAGCACCGGACGGCCGAAGCTGATCGAGGCCGGCGGCGACAGCCGGGTGCCGGCCCTGATCGGCGTTCCGCTGGGCGCCGAGCCCGGTGACGTCACGTTGATGTCGGTGCCGATGAGCCACAACACCGGCTTCACCACGTTCGCCATCGCCCTGTTGCAGGGCCACCACCTGGTGCTGATGCCGCGCTTCGACGCGGCCGAGTTCCTGCGGCTGGTCACCGAACACCGCGTGACGTTCCTGACCACCGTGCCCACCATCATGCAGCGGCTGCTGCCGGCCTACCGGTCCGACCCGAATGCCTTTGACCTGACGAGCATTCGCCGGTTCTGGCACGTCGGCGCACCCTGCCCACCGGCGGTCAAACAGGCCTGGATCGACCTGCTCGGTCCGGACGCGCTGTGGGAACTGTACGGCGGTACCGAACTGCAGGCCCTGACGTTCATCTCCGGGGGGCAGTGGCTGAGACATCCCGGATCGGTCGGTGTGGTGGTGGCCGGTGAGATGAAGGTGCTCGACGACGACGGCGAGGAATGCCCGCCGGGTGTGACCGGGGAGATCTACATGCGGCCCGGCCCCGGCAGCGCACCCACCTACCGCTACGTGGGCAGCACGGCCAAGAGCCGCGACGGCTGGGATTCACTCGGAGATCTCGGGTATTACGTCGACGACGGCGAGGAGCGGTTCTTCTATCTCAACGACCGGCGGGTGGACATGTTCACCGTCGGCGGGAAGAACGTGTACCCGGCCGAGATCGAAGCCGCGCTCGCCGAGCATCCCGACGTCCTGTCGTGCCTCGTCGTCGGCGTACCGCACGAAGATCTGGGGCAGGTGCCGTACGCCCTGGTGCACGCGGCCACCGACTCAGCTCTCAATGCCACGGCGGTGCAAGACTTCCTGAGCGAGCGACTGTCCGGCTACAAGGTGCCGGTCGACGTGGAGTTCGTCGACACCCCGCTGCGCGACGACGCCGGCAAGGCCCGGCGCACCGCGGTGCGGGACGAGGTCATCGCGCGGCTGGGGCAGGCTCAGGCTCGTCGGTGATGGAACTGTCCAGCGGCGGCACCGGCCTCTGGTGCCGGTACTCCCACCGCCGCAACGCCTCCCGGCACGGTGATTCCACCAGCGCGTAGCTCACCGCGGCCAGCGCGAAGCCGAACACCAGCGTCAGCACCAACACCACCAGCATCTGCCCGTTGAACAGGAACTCCCCGATCATCGGGAACACCATGGCCAGCGCCGCGAGGTGCCAGACGAACAGCCCGTAGGACCAGCGGCCCAGTGTGACCATCACCTTGTTACCCAGAATCGGATGCCCGGTGTCGGGGTGGTCGAGGACCAGCGGAGCCAGCAGTGCGCCCGCGACGATCGCGCCCATCGCGGTCTTCAGCGTCACCTGGCCGACCGAGCCCGGGCGCAGCCCTTCCAGGCCCGCCAGCGGCGAGGCGGCGATCGCGAACGCCACCGCGGCGATGACGCCCATCAGCAGCCGGCGCCGGGCCAGCCGGTGTACCCAGCCGAATGGGCTCACCGTGAGTTCAGCCAGCACCATGCCCGCGGCGAACCAGGAGAAGAACGCCGGCGGCCAGTTCCACGGGTTGAGCCCGGTGGTGCCGTCGAACGGGATGCGCACCCACAACAGACTCAGTGCCGCCAAGGCCACGATCACGCCGATGCGGGCCCGCACCGGCAGCCGCCGCGCCAACAGCGCCAGTACCGGCAACGCCAGATAGAAACTGACCTCGACCGACAGGCTCCACATCTGCGTCAGACCCGCGGTCAACGTCAACGGCACATAGATCTGGGTCAGGGTCAGGTTCGCCAGCCACACCGTCAGATCAGCCTTGGCCTCCGGGAGCAGCAGGATGATCACCACGACGGCGACCACATATCCGGGCATGATGCGCACGACGCGGGAGCGCAGGTAATGCCCGGTGCGGGGGCGAGGACGCAGGCCCCGGGCCGCCGCGGCATGACCCCGCCACAGCAGGAATCCGGAGAGCGCGAAGAACACCGCGACCGCGAGGTCGAACCGGCCGAAGAACCGGCCGCTCACCCCGGTGGTGTGCCCCGTCTGGAAGGCGACGTGGGTAAGGACCACGCCCATGGCCGCGCAGGCACGCATGCCTTCGACGGCCGGCAGGAAGCTGCGAGTTCCGCCGACCGGCTCCGAACCCGTTTCCGGCTCCGCTACTCGGGTGGCCACGGCGACCAGTGTGCCGCGCCATGGCAACCCCGCCAAACTGCGGGTTAATGCACCCGCGGCGTGCCGCTGGAGTAAGTGATGGCCTTAAATAGTGCTGTTAGGGTCGAACGGGTTTGCCTCACGACGAGTTGGCCCACACTGAAGGAGGCCCGGTTTGAACCGCGCAGTTGCGCTGCGTATCGCGGCATGTGGACTGATGGGGCTGGGTGCAGCCCTGCTCATCGCCGCGCTGTTGCTGACCACCTACACCAAGGGCAAGATCGCCAAGATCCCGCTCAACCTGGATACCAGCCTGGTCAGCGATGGCACCGCGACCGCTTTCGATCCGGAATCGCTGGTGGCCGAGAAGTTCTCTGTCGACCGCAACGTGCCGGTCTCCCTCCAGCAACAGGTCAGCGTGGAATCGCCGTCCAACGCCGAGGTGGTGACGCTGCAGGTGGGCAGCACGCTGCGGCGCACAGACCGGCAGAAGGACTCCGGCCTGTTGTTGGCGATGGTGGACACCGTCACCATGAACCGCAGCACAGCGCTGGCCGTGTCCAGCGACAACAACCCGGGCGGGGCGCTGCAGAAGCCGCGGGCCATCGAGGACGAGAAGCCGCCGACAAACGTCGCGCTGCCGCATGATGGCCTGACCTACCGGTTCCCATTCGACACCGAGAAGAAGACCTACCCGTCCTTCGACCCGATCGCGCAGAAGGCATTCGACGCGAATTACGACGGTGAAGAAGATGTCAACGGGCTGACGACCTACCGCTTCATCCAGAACGTCGGCTACGACTCCAACGGCAAGCTGGCCGATCCGATCAAGTACTCCTCGCTCTACGAGGACGACGCCGACAGCTCGGTCACCGCGAGTGCCGCGATGTGGGGTGTGCCCGGTGAGCCCGACGAGCGGATCACGATGGACCGCTTCTACGCCGCACAGCGCACCTTCTGGGTCGATCCGGTGTCCGGCACGATCGTCAAGACGCAGGACCACGGCTACCAGTACTACGCGCGGGACGCCCTCAAGCCTGAGGTGACATACGTCGACTACAAGGTCACCTACAACGAGGAGACCGTGGAATCTCAGGTCGCGGCCGCTCAGGATGAGCGGGACCGGGTTTCGCTGTGGACCCGCGTCCTGCCGATCACCTTCGCCGCGCTGGGCCTGCTGGCACTGGTCGGCGGCGCCGTCGTCGGTTCGTTCGCGGTGCGCGCCGAGTCGACCCTGATCGATCCTGGCCTTGACACCGCCGATCACGGCTTCTTCAACACCCAAGGTTTCCAGGTCCCCGGCGCCGAGGCCAAGACCGAGAAACTGCCCGCACAACGTCCATCCGATCTACCACCGGACCGATAGACCTGCGTCTGCGCTCCGCCCTGCTGCCCGCCTATGCGCTGGCACTGTCGTTACTGGTAACCGGGCCCCTGCTGGGGCCCGGTTACCTGCTTTTGCGCGACGCTGTCTCCACCCCGCGGTCGTATCTGACCGACGCGGCGCTCGGACTGACCGAGGCCGCACCCCGGGCCCTGCCCCAGGATTTCTTCGTCGCCCTGGCCTCTGCCGTCCTCGACGGCGGCGTGGTGGTCAAGGTCTTGCTGGTGACCGGTTTGTGGCTGGCCGGCTGGGGCGCCGCACGGCTCGCCTCGGCCGTGCTGGGATCCGGTTTGCCCGGCCAGTTCCTGGCGGCGACGCTGGCCATCTGGAATCCGTATGTGGCCGAACGGCTGCTGCAGGGGCACTGGAGCCTGCTGGTCGGCTATGGCTGCCTGCCCTGGGTCGCGGTGTGTGTGCTGCGGCTGCGGGCCGGGTCAGGGATGGGGCCGGTGTGGGGCCTGCTGTTCTGGATCGCACTGGCCGGGTTGACGCCGACCGGCCTGATGCTGGCCGCCACCGTTGCGCTTGTCTGCCTCGCAGCCCCCGGCGCCGGATGGGGACGGCTGCGGGTCGGTGCCCTCGCTTTGGGGATCGCCGTGCTCGCCGCGACGCCGTGGCTCGTGTCCGCAGCGGTCGGCGGAACGGTGTCCTCTCCGGAATCGGCAGCCGGAGTCCACGCCTTCGCCGCCAGGGCCGAACCCGGCCTGGGCACCCTGGGCAGTCTGGCGGGCCTGGGCGGAATCTGGAACGGTGAGGCAGTACCCGGCTCGCGCACAACGCTTTTCGCGGTGGTGGCGACTGTCGCGCTGCTCGGCATCGTGGCACTGGGCCTACCGGTGGCGCTGCGCAACCGCTCGGCGATACCGCTTCTGGTGCTGGCCACGGCGGCCGTCGTGATCCCCGCGGCCATGGCCACCGGCCCCGGGATCGCGTTCGTCGATGCGACGATCCGCGCCGTGCCCGGCCTCGGTGTGCTGCGTGACGGTCAGAAATGGGTGGCCCTGGCCATGCCCGGCTATGTACTGGCCGCTGCGGCCGCTCCGGTGACTCTGCGCCGGCTGCGGGTGCCGTTGGCGGCTTCGGCCGCGGTGGGCTGTGCGGCACTGATCGCGGTGCTGCCCGACTTGGCCTGGGGCGTGGGCAATCAGATGCGCGCGGTGCACTACCCGGCGGGCTGGACGGCCGCGGCCGCCCAGATCAACGCCGATCCCCGACCGGTGGTGGCGTTGCCCCCGGACAGCATGCGGTTGTTCTACTGGGCCGGTGCCGCACCGGTACTCGATCCGCTGCCCCGGTGGCTGCGTGCCGAAGTGCTGTCGACCGGCGACCTGGTGATCGGCGGGCAAGTGGTGCCCGGCGAGGGAAAGCGGGCGCGGGCAGTACAGGATCTGCTGCGCTCGGGCGCCGACCGCCGGACAATGGCCGACGCCGGGGTCGGCTGGCTGGTCGTCGAAACCAACGGCGTGCCGGCAGAACTGGATCTTCCGGTGGCCTACCGGGACGGCGACATCGCGGTGTACCGGATCGGCGGCGATCACCCGGCCTCGCCGCACCGAAACCTGTTGATCGCCGCGCATGCGGTATGGCTGATGGCCCTGATCGGCGGGGCGGTGGGGATCAGAACTTCTTGTTGACTTTGAGCTGACGCTGCATTTGTGCGGGTAGTGGTGTGCGTGGTTTTAAAGTCAACCTACGCGGGCTGACTACACCAAGCCGCTGACATAGTTGCCCTCATGCACGGAGCCCAGCACGGTGCGCATCGCGTCCGCGCTGAGCCGCCAAGAGAATTCGTCGCTGCGGGTCTGCGCCTTGCTCCCCAGCTGCACGCGCATCACCGGGTCGCTCAACAGCTGGCGGATCCCCGCGACCAGGGATTCGCGATCCTGGACCAGAAGCCCGGTGACCCCGTCGACGATCGAGTCGGTCAACCCACCGGACGCCCGATAGCCGATCGTCGGCACCCCGTGCTGGGCGGCCTCGGTGACGGCCAGCCCCCAACCCTCTTTGCGCGACGGCAGCACATGCACCCAACTCTGCTGCAGCACACGGTGTTTGGTTTCTTCATCGACGTGACCGTGGAATGTCACGGAGTCGGAGATCCCCAGCAGTTCGGCGTGCTCGACCAGTCGCTGCCGCCACCAGCCGCCGCCGACAATGTCCAGGTGAAGCCCGGGCACCTCGGTACGCAGGGCGGCGACCGCCTCCAGGGCGTCTTCGATCTGCTTGTGCGGCACCAACCGCGACAGCACCACGAGCCGCGGGCTGGTCGACCGGGGCAGCTCCAGCGTGGGGCCGGGCGCCTCGTCAAGCCCGTTGCGCACCACGGCGATCCGGCCCGAGTCGACCCCGAGCTCATTGAGATCGCGGGCCGAGGGCAGCGACACGGTGACGTACTGGTTGCGGCGGTGCAGCCGCGGGGAGAGCTTGGACTCGACGAACCAGCCGATACGGCCCTTCATCGGGCCGGCCACGGGCCACAGTTCCCGGTGGCAGTGGTGCACGAGGATCGCGACCCGGCGGCCGAAGGCCAGCCGCGCCAGGAACGGCAGCCCGTTCTGGGTGTCGACGACCACGTCGGGCCGGACCTTGCGCAGCGGGCCGAGACCGACTCGGGAGACCACCATGGCCAGCCCGGCCCAGATGTACACGCTGTAGGGCCCGCCCGCCCGGTTGATCTGCACGCCGTCGACCACCTCACGGCGGGCCGCCCCCGGGTAGCGCGCGGTGCGCAGCGTGACGTGGACGCCGTCATCGGCCAGGCAGGCCCCGATGCGCTGCAGATAAGCCTCGCTGCCACCGCCCTGGGGGTGCCCGGTGTCGCGCCAGCACAGGAGCAGAACGCTCCGCAGGCGTGGGTCAGGACGGGCAGACATCGTGTTGAGGGTACCGGCCAGTAGGTTGGGCGGGGTGCAGCCCAGCGATATCTCGGCACGCTTGGCCCACCGGGCGACCCTGAGCCGGTCGGTGCGACTGCTGGCGCAATTCCGGTTCGAACAGAGCGAACCGGCCCGCTTCTACGGGGCGCTGGCCGCCGACACCGTCGCGATGACCACTGATTTATGGACCGCGGCCACCGGCGCATCCCCCGCCGGGCGCACGGTGCTCGACGTCGGCGGCGGGCCCGGCTACTTCGCGTCGGCGTTCGATCAGGTCGGTATGCACTACATCGGGGTGGAGCCGGATCCGCGGGAAATGCACGCCGGCCCAGCTGCGGACGCGGCAGAAGGCACGTTCGTCCGGGCCTCGGGGATGGCCCTGCCGTTCGCCGACGACAGTGTCGACGTCTGCCTGTCATCCAACGTCGCCGAGCACGTGCCACATCCGTGGCGGCTGGGCAACGAGATGCTGCGGGTGACGAAACCCGGCGGGCTGGCGATCTTGTCCTACACCGTCTGGCTCGGCCCGTTCGGCGGCCACGAGATGGGACTGACGCACTATCTGGGCGGCGCCCGGGCAGCCGAGCGGTATGCCCGCAAACACGGTCATCGAGCCAAGAACGACTACGGCTCGTCGTTGTTCGCGGTGTCCGCGGCCGACGGTCTGCAGTGGGCTCGATCCACCGGCGCGCTGATCGCCGCATTTCCTCGCTACCACCCGCGATGGGCGTGGTGGATGACCTCGGTACCTGGGTTGCGGGAGTTCCTGGTGAGCAATCTGGTGCTGGTTCTTCGGCCTTCCTGAGCCATCCACTGGAACAGGTTCTCGTTTTTCTGGGAAATCTGGGTAATGTGACGCTCATGACACAGAGTTCAGCCGCCATCAGGACGGAATTCGACAAGCTGTTCATCGGCGGTCAATGGGTGGAACCTGCCACCTCCGAGGTCATCGAAGTCTTCTCGCCGGCCACCGGAGAAAAGGTCGGCCAGGTTCCGTTGGCCACCGAAGCCGATGTCAACGCCGCGTGCGCCGCGGCCCGCAAGGCATTCGACGAGGGCCCGTGGCCGCACATGTCGCCCGAAGAGCGCCAGGCCGTGCTGGCCAAGGCCGTCGAGCTCATCAACGAGCGGGCCGAGGAGTTCAAGCACCTGCTGAAGCTGGAGACCGGCCAGCCGCCGACCATCGTCGACATGATGCAGTTCGGCGCGGGCGTGTCGAGCCTGCAGTACTACGCCGGCGCGGCCGACAAGTACGACTGGAAAGACATCCGCGACGGCATCTACGGCCAGACGCTGGTCATCAAGGAGCCCATCGGCGTCGTCGGCGCCGTCATCGCCTGGAACGTGCCGTTCTTCCTGGCCTGCAACAAGCTGGGCCCGGCCCTGCTCGCCGGCTGCACCGTGGTGCTCAAGCCGGCCGGTGAGACCCCGCTGACCACCAACCTGTTCGCCGAGGTGCTCACCGAGGCCGGCCTGCCCGAGGGTGTGCTCTCGGTGGTCCCCGGCGGCCCGGAGACCGGTCGCGCCCTGACCGCCAACCCCGAGCTGGACAAGTTCACCTTCACCGGCTCCAGCGGCGTCGGCAAGGAGATCGGCAAGATCGCCGCCGAGAAGCTCAAGCCCTGCACGCTGGAACTCGGCGGCAAGTCCGCGGCGATCATCCTCGAGGACGCCGACGTGGACTCCACGCTGCCGATGCTGGTGTTCTCCGGCCTGATGAACTGCGGCCAGGCCTGCGTGGGCCAGACCCGCATCCTGGCTCCGCGGTCGCGCTACGACGAGGTCGTCGAGAAACTCTCGGCCGCCGTCGCCGCGATGCCGGTCGGCCTGCCCGACGATCCGGCCTCGATGATCGGCCCGCTGATCTCCGAGAAGCAGCGTGACCGGGTCGAGGGCTACATCAAGAAGGGCCTCGAGGAGGGTGCCCGCATCGTCACCGGCGGCGGCCGCCCCGAAGGCCTGGACTCGGGCTGGTTCGTGCAGCCGACCGTCTTCGCCGACGTCGACAACGCGATGACCATCGCCCAGGAGGAGATCTTCGGGCCGGTGCTCGTGGTGATCCCGTTCGACACCGAGGACGACGCGGTGCGCATCGCCAACGACTCGCCCTACGGCCTGGCCGGCAGTGTGTACACCACCGACTTCCCGAAGGCCGTCGAGATCGCCTCGAAGATCCGTACCGGCACCTACGCGGTGAACATGTACGCCTTCGATCCGGGCGCCCCGTTCGGCGGGTTCAAGAACTCGGGCATCGGCCGCGAGAACGGCCCGGAGGGCATCGACGCCTACACCCAGGCCAAGAGTGTGCTGCTGCCGTTCGGCTACACCCCGGAGTAACACGCCAGGCGAGTAAAACTCCGCGAAAAGCCGCAAATGTCCCGGAAGACCACGGTTTTCCGGGACATTTGTGTCAGCTGGGTCAGGGTGCGGTCAGCCGGCGTTCAGGTTGGGCAACTACGGTGGGCGGCCCGACAACGAGGAGGCAACCGTGGCAGTTTCCGTCGATCTGGCCAAGTCGCTCGACAAGGCCTACGAGGACAAGTCGCTCAAGGAGATCCTGGACGCCTCGCCGGCCGCACTGGCCGGGGTGACCGACGCCGACGCCGAGCATCTCGCCGCGGCCTTCAACATCAAGACCGTGCGCCAGCTCGGGTCGAACAAGTTCTTCGCGGTGGCCGCGGCTCTCGTCGCACTGGAGTCCGCGGGCTGATCTCAGCGACCCTGGAAGTTCGCGGCGCGGCGTTCCACGAAAGACTGCACACCTTCGGCGGCGTCGGCGGTGCTGAACAACTCGGCGACGACGGGCCGTAGCCGCGCGATCGCCGCGGCATCCCCTTCGCGCTGCGCGGTATGCGCCGAGGCCAGGGTGGCGCGAACTCCGAGCGGCGCGGCGCGATCGGCGATGGTGTGCGCGATCTCGCGGGCTCGGGCGACGGCCGCGTCGGCATCCGCCGCGACTTCCTGGACCAGCCCGATGCGGTGCGCCTCGGCGGCGTCGAACTCGTCGCCGGTGAGCAGCCATCGCATGGCATTGCCCCAGCCCGTCTGGCGCGGCAGCCGCAGGGTCGCGCCACCAAACGGGTAGATGCCGCGCAGCACCTCGATCTGGGCGAACCGGGTGTCCTGTGCTGCGACCCCGATGTCTGCGGCCAGCAGCAGCTCGATGCCGAGCGTGAGGCATCGGCCCTGCGCCGCGGCGACGACAGGCTTGGTCCAGTCGCCGTCGAGACGCCACGGGTCGCGTCCGCCTGCGGGGACCGGCAGCTCACCAGTTGCCAGATGCGGCGCTACGTCGACCAGGTCGAGGCCGGCGGTGAAGTGGTCTCCGTGCGCGAACAGCACCCCGGCCCGCAGGTCGTCATCGGTTTCGAGCAGGCCGTACGCGAGGGCGAGTTCGGTGAGCATCGCGACGTTGAACGCGTTGCGTTTCTCCGGGCGGTTCAGGCCGATCAGCAGGACATGGCCATCCCGCTGCAGCGTGAGGGTGTCGAAGGCCGGGTCTGTCGTCATGGGGGCAGTCAACGCCGCTCCGCAAAATTATGCAAGTCATCATAATTTTGTCCTGGTCCATCGAGGCGGGTAGGACCTGTTCAGAAGCCGTTCACCTGCTAGTCTCTTGTCCACAAGCATGTTCGTTGGATACTCGACATCATGCGAGGATTCCATCATTTCTATGATGGATGACATAGAAGGGCGGTGCGCGATGTGGGTCGTTGAGCTCAACCTCGCCGGTCACCGGTTCACCCGCCGGGTTCGCACCCCACACACCCCGGTGCGCACCATCACCCCGCGGATGCTGCTTCGCTGTTCCTCGCAATTCCTGCATGACCGGGTCGCCTGACACCGCCGCGAAGCCGCGGAACAAGCGCGGCTCCACCCGCGCCCGCATGCTCGGCAGCGCGGTCGAGGTGCTGCGCGAGCGCGGCGCCGCCGGCGTCACGATCGACGAAGTTCTGACCCGCAGCGGCGCGCCGCGCGGTTCGGTGTATCACCACTTCCCGGGCGGTCGCCGGCAGATCCTGACCGAGGCACTCCAGTTTGCCGCCGACACCATCGGCGGCATCATCGGTGCAGAATCTTCCGACAGCGCATGGGATCTGGTACACCGATTCGTCGAATTCTGGGAACGTGTCCTCACCGGAAGCGATTTCACGGCGGGCTGTCCGGTGGTCGCGGTGGCGATCGCGGCGCCGGACGAAGAACCCGATCTCGCCGCGGCGGCCGCGGCCATCTTCGACCGCTGGCGCGCCGCGCTGACCGCGGCTTTCGCCGCCGATGGCTTCGATGAATCCGACGCATCGTCTTTGGCGGTGATGTGCATCGCCACCCTGGAGGGTGCCGTGGTGCTGTGCCGGTCGTCCCGATCGGTCGATCCACTGCACGACGTCGCGCGCCAACTCGAATTCCTGATCAAGTCAAGGGAATTCGTCCGGCGCAACGGTGTGCCCGGGGTCAGTCGGCCGACACCCTGACCCAGCGCGCACAGATGAAGTCACCGTTGGGTGCCGATTCGGCCAGCGCCCACTCCGAACGGACCGGCAGGACCGGCGCGCCCGCCCCCAACGTGCAGGGCGCATAACTGACGATCAGCTCATCGATCAGCCCGGACGTGACGAACTGGGCGGCGACGTCGCCCCCACCGACCACCCAGACATCCTTACCCGCTGCCGCCGTCACCAGCGTCGGCTGCAACTCGGCGATGTCGCCTGAGAACACCTGAACCGGATACTCGGCGGAGACGATCTCCGGTCGATGGGTCAGCACCCACGTCGGCTGCTCATACCCCCAGTCGTCAGGGTCGTTCTGCATGATCCACTCGTACGTCGTCGATCCCATCACCAGTGCACCAATGGTTTTGATGAACTCGTCGTACCCGAACGGGCCCTGCTGGTCGATGTTCTGCGAGATCAGCCAGTCCAAGCTGCCCTCGGTGTCGACGATGAACCCGTCCAAACTCGACGCGGTGTAGTAAACGGTCTTCACCAGTCAGTCCCTCCTCATCCATTCCAGTGGGTCTCCCCGGTCGACTGCCAAGCCATGTCGCGCCAACATGCCCCGAACCAGAGCACGCCGGTGTGCCGAATAGGTCAGCACGTGCGCGATGATCCCGTACAGCTGAAAGGATTCCGGCGGATCGCACAGTGCGTCGATCACGGTGTCGCCCAACCGCCCTGCCGCCGAGTACTCGGATATCAGTGTGGTCCAGCGCTTTCCGACCACGCGGTGGTGTGCGGCGAGTTGCTCGGCGGTCGCCTTGCTCGTCGTGTCACGCGAGGGAAAGTCCCGGCCCTCGATGGTCGCCAGCCAGACCTCCTTGGTCCACACGATCGCGCCGAGTACCGCCGCGACACTGGGCTCTGGTCCGTCCCAGTCCAGCACCACCTGCCCCGGCGAAATCTCCTGGGCCCATTGCTGTTCAGAGAGTGTGGCGGCGACACCGATCAGGTACCCGGTGTCAGCAACATCGTGCACGAGCATGAACTGGGCGATGTCCGGACCGCCGGACACCCCCGGGTCGGCATCGCACCACAACGACTGTGGCGGGTGGAAGTGCACTCCGTTGGGGGCGGTCAACCGGAACCCGACATCGTCGGCGCGAGAGGGCGGCACACCGAACGCGCGGCGAAACGCCCGCGAGAACACCTCGGCAGACGACCACCCTTCGGCCTCGGCCACCTCCGCCACCCCGGCCCCCTGCTGCAACCGCCAGGCCGCGCGCTCGAGCATGACCCGCCGGCGCAGCGCGGCAGGCGGCTCTCCCGTGAGCCTGCGTACCTCCCGGGAGAAGTGGAACTCCGATGCGTAGCTGCTGCGCGCCATGTCACCCACACCGGAGTTCTCGTCGTCGACGACGGCGTCGAGCAACTCCCGCAGCCGGTCACGTCCGTTCGGTTGGTCCTCCACGCTCACCGAGTATGGTCGGCCGCCCGGCCGCAGAACATGACATTTCCTGCTGTGGTCGCCTCGGCCGGCTCAGCTGTCGAGCACCTGCGCCACCCTGGCCTCGACGTCGACGCCGTCGAGATCGGACAGGTTGATGCCGAACCGTTCGGTGAGCGCGTCGAGCACCTGCGCGGCGGTGTCGAAGCGGGTGCGCTCGGTCTCGCCGTGACTGTGGATCGCCAGATTCCGGCCGCGCAGGTTGATCCTGGCGTCGTCGGTGACCAGCGCGACGGACAGGCCGACGACGAAAACCCCGCCGGGATGCGTTGACACATACCAGCTTCCGACTTCGAGATCGATACGCGGCTGGGGCACGGTGGTGAACCGGTACAGCGGCTGCCACTGCCCGCGAACCTGTGCGGCGAGTTCGTATACCGGTGCGCCCCGGGTGGGCAGTTCCATCACCCGGTACGGCTCGTGGCGGGTCTGCTGCACCGCACCGGTCTGCAGCCGGATCGGCGACGACAGCGTCTGTCCGCCGAAGCCGACGTCGACCAGGTACCGCCCGGCGTCCCCGGGAACCGTCACGGCGAGCACGTTGTGGGTGAGCGCGGGCAACGGGGCGTCGGGCTCCTTCATCCAGACCACGCGCCCGGCGAGACGTTCGACGCCGTAACCCAGTTCATCGAGGGCGTAGCCGAGCAGTCCGTTGTGCTCGTAGCAGTAGCCGCCGCGACGCCGGGTGACCAGCTTGTCCGACAACGCCGCGGCGCTGAGATCGGCGACCGGGATACCCAGCAGCGGGTCCAGGTTCTCGAACGGGATGGAGCGGCCGTGCGCGGCGACGATGTCCCGCAAGTTTTCGACGCCCGGCTGCGTCGAACCCTGATAGCCGATCCGGCCGAAGTAGCCGTGCAGATCGAATCCCGAGTCAGATGGCGATGGGCCCATGCCGGCCAATGATGGCGCCTCAACCATGGTTCAGGTCAAATTGCCCGACATCTCCGCTGAACTGATAGCGACGCCACGCGACCAGTGGTTTTGAGAGGATTGTCCACAGCTACTCGGCGGTAGCCAGAGGGACCCGGACAGCAAATGGGTTTTTCCGCCTCGACCTGGGTACACTGGCAAAACTAGAACACGTTCCAATCCACATAGGGGGACCCTGTGGCCGCGACCGACATCGACCCGTCCGAAATCACCAAGTGGGATCCGGGCCTGACCGAGAAGGTCATGGGCTTCCTGCGGCCGCTCATCAAGGGCTACCACCGGGCCGAGGTGCGCGGGCTGGACAGTTTCCCCAACGGCGGCGCCCTGGTGGTGTCGAACCATTCCGGCGGCCTGTTCGCCCTGGACGTGCCGGTGTTCGCGACGGGCTTCTACGAGAAGTTCGGTTTCGAGCGCCCGGTCTACACCCTGAGCCACGACATGCTGATGACCGGCCCGACCGCGGCTTTCTTCAAGAAGACCGGCTTCATCCGGGCCAACCACGAGAACGCCGACGAAGCCCTGCGCTCGGGCGGCGTGGTCGTGGTGTTCCCCGGCGGTGACTATGACGTGTACCGGCCGACCCTGTCGGCGAACAAGATCGATTTCGCCGGGCGTACCGGTTACATCAAGGCCGCGATCAACGCCGGCGTGCCGATCGTGCCCATGGTCGGAATCGGCGGCCAGGAGACCCAACTGTTCCTGTCCCGCGGCACCGAGATCGCCAAGGCACTCGGCCCGATCGCGCGGATGGCCCGCACCAAGATCGTGCCGGTGTCGTTCGGATTCCCGTTCGGCCTGTCTGCAGTGCTGCCGCTCAATGTGCCGCTGCCGTCCAAGATCGTGATGACGACACTGCCGCCGATCGACATCGAGGCCGAATTCGGGGAGAACCCCGACATCGACGAGGTCGACGCGCACGTCCGCCGCGTCATGCAGCGCGCCCTGGACGAGCTCGCCGAAGAGCGCCGCTTCCCGGTGATCGGCTGAGCACCGGTGAATCCGCTTGATCTGCTGACGGCACCGGTGGACCGGGTCTCCGACGTCGCCGGCCTGGTGGCCACCATGCGCAGGGCCGGAATCATCACGGTGATGCGCCCGGACAAGTACCTGCGCATCGCCGCGGCGATGGCACGCGAGAACATGAGCGTCACTTCGGGTTTCGCGGCCTCGGCGCAGCGGTGCCCGAACCGGCCCGGTCTGGTCGACGAACTCGGCACACTGACCTGGCAGCAGGTCGACCAGCAGGCCGACGCCCTGGCCGCCGGACTGCAGGCACTGCCGAGTGGTGAACCGAAGGTGCTCGGCATCATGGCCCGCAATCACCGCGGCTTCGTGCTGTCGCTGATCGCCGCCAACCGGATCGGCGCCGACGTGCTGCTGCTCAACACGTCGTTCGCCGGCCCAGCCCTGGCCGAGGTGGTCAACCGCGAGTCCGTGGACGCCGTCATCTACGACGAGGAGTTCACCGGCACTCTCGATCAAGCCCTCTCCGACCGGCCCAGCACCGCACGGATCGTGGCGTGGACCGACACCCATGCCCACGACCTCACTGTCGCGAAACTCGTCGAGCAGCACCGGGGCGAGGAGCCTCGGCGGGCCGAGGAGAAAAGCAAGGTGATCCTGCTGACCTCGGGAACCACGGGAACTCCCAAGGGCGCCAAGCATTCCGGCGGCGGCCCGGAGGTGCTCAAGTCGATCCTGGATCGCACCCCGTGGCACACCGAAGAGCGGGTCGTGATCGTGGCGCCGATGTTCCACGCCTGGGGTTTCTCCCAGCTGGCCTTCGCGGCGTCGATGGCGTGCACCATCGTCACCCGGCGCAAGTTCGACCCCGAGGCCACGCTCGAACTCGTCGACCGGCACCGGGCCAAGGGCCTTTGCGTGGTGCCGGTGATGTTCGACCGGATCATGGAACTGCCCGAGAACGTGCTCAACCGCTATGACGGGCGCACGCTGCGGTTCGCTGCGGCATCCGGATCGCGCATGCGTCCCGACGTCGTCATCGCGTTCATGGACCGGTTCGGCGACGTCATCTACAACAACTACAACGCCACCGAAGCCGGCATGATCGCCACCGCGACACCGGCCGATCTACGTGCCGCCCCCGACACCGCGGGTAAACCGGCGGAGGGCACCGAGATTCGCATCCTCGACGGCGAGTTCCGGCGGGTTCCCACCGGGGAGGTGGGCACCATCTACGTGCGCAACTCCACGCAGTTCGACGGCTACACGTCCGGCACCACGAAAGACTTCCACGAGGGCTTCATGTCCTCGGGCGATGTCGGCTACCTGGATGAGGCGGGCCGGCTGTTCGTGGTGGGCCGCGACGACGAGATGATCGTCTCCGGCGGCGAGAACGTGTACCCGATCGAGGTGGAGAAGATCCTGGCCGGCCATGGCGAGGTCGCCGAGGCCGCCGTGATCGGGGTCGACGACACCCAGTACGGGCAGCGCCTGGTCGCCTTCGTGGTGCTCTCCGGCTCGGATAGCCAGGCGACTCCCGACGACCTGAAAGCGTATGTTCGGGAGAACCTCGCCAATTACAAAGTGCCGCGGGAGATCACCGTGCTCGACGAGTTGCCGCGCAACAGCACCGGCAAGATCGACCGTCGCCAACTCCAGGAGAAGGTGAATGGCTGACCGCCATCCTCGACCACGAAGGCGGCTGCTCCTTGCCGCCGCTGAACTGCTCAACGCTGCCAATGCAGTGAAACCGTTGGGACGCAGGGGTTACACCACGGTCCAGTCGTTTGCGTTCGGCTGGCCGACCTCGGAGAACGCCCCGCTGGTGATCAGCGTGTCGGCAATCGATGCGCTGCGCCGCGGTATTCGCGGCGACTACCGTTCGGCAGGCGGCCGGATCTCGTTGCTGCTCAAGATCATTTCGTGGGCGTTGCTGGTGCTGGTGCATCGGCGTGGTGTGCAATCGCGGCCCTACTTCGAGGATCCGGTGCACGAAGCGCTGGCCGACGAATACCCCACAACGGTGCGGCCCCTGCGTCGGGGTGAGGTGTACACCACCGCGATGAGCCGGCGCCGTTACGCGCGCAAGACCATCCACTACGGCCCGCACCGGGCCAACCTGGCCGACATCTGGATGCGCCAGGACCTGCCGCGCGACGGCAAAGCACCGGTGCTGCTGCAGGTTCCGGGTGGGGCGTGGATGATCGGGATGCGCCGGCCACAGTCATATCCCCTGATGAGTCACCTGGCCGAACAGGGCTGGATCTGTGTGTCGATCGGGTACCGGATCAGCCCGCGCCACCCGTGGCCCAACCACATCATCGACGTGAAGCGCGCATTGGCCTGGGTAAAGGAGAACATCGCCGAGTACGGCGGTGACCCGGACGCGGTGTGCATCACCGGCGGTTCCGCGGGCGGGCATCTGACCGCGCTGGCCGCACTGACCCCCAACGATCCCAAGTGGCAACCGGGCTTCGAGGACGCCGACACCTCGGTGGCGGCCGCGGTGCCCGTCTACGGTCGCTACGACTGGTTCAGCACCACCGGTCCCGGACGCGAAGAGTTCATGGAGATCCTGGAGCGGCTGATCGTCAAGCTGCCGCTGGCCACCAATGACCAGGTGTACCGGGACGCGTCGCCGATCACCCTGGTCCACCCCGATGCGCCACCGTTCTTCGTGCTGCACGGGACCAACGACTCACTCATCCCGGTGGTCGAGGGCCGCGATTTCGTCAACGCCCTGCGCAAGGTGTCGAACTCGCCGGTGGTCTACGCCGAGATCCCCCATGCTCAGCACGCATTCGACATCTTCGGCTCACCGCGCGGGCACTACACGGCCGATGCCGTAGCGGAATTTCTGACGTGGGCGCGGGCCAGGGCTCAACTCACCGCCGATACCCCTGCGGACTCATTAAGCTCCTGAAGATGTCCGCACCGGACGCCGAGATCGCCGCGCTGGCCGCCGAGCTGCCCGACCATGCGGTGATCACCGATCCCGCCGTGATCGAGGGCTATCGCCGCGACGCCGCACTCGATCCGGAAGCCGGCCGGTCGCGGGCAGTGGTGCGGGCCAGCAGCACCGAGGATGTCCAGGCCGTTTTGCAGTGGGCGAGCGCACACCGGGTTCCCGTCGTTCCCAGGGGTGCGGGGTCCGGTCTCGCCGGTGGCGCCAACGGGGTCGACGGCGGCATCATCCTCGGCACCGAACGGATGCGCGCCATCCGCATCGACACCGCCAGCCGCACAGCGGTGGTGCAACCCGGTCTGATGAACTCCGAGGTGAAGAAGGCGGCCGCCGAGTACGGGCTGTGGTATCCGCCCGACCCGGGCTCGGTCGAGATCTCCTCGATCGGCGGGAACGCGGCGACCAATGCCGGCGGGTTGTGCTGTGTGAAGTACGGAGTCACGAGTGATTACGTGCTGGGCATGCAGGTCGTGCTGGCCGACGGCACGGCCGTGCGGTTGGGCGGCCCGCGGTTGAAAGACGTTGCCGGCCTGTCGTTGACGAAGTTGTTCGTCGGTTCCGAGGGCATCCTCGGGGTGATCACCGAGCTCACCTTGAGGCTGATTCCCGCACAGCCGCCGGCATCGACCGCGGTCGCGTTGTTCAGCTCGGTGAAGGATGCCGCCGACGCGGTGGTCGCCATCACCGACACGGTCCGGCCGGCCATGCTTGAGCTGATGGACCACGCCACCATCAATGCCGTCGAGGACTACCGCCGCATGGGCCTGGACCGCTCGGCAGAGGCGATGCTGCTGGTGCAGTCAGATGCACCGGGTGCCGCCGCCGAGGAGATCGCCCACATCGTGGAAGCCTGCGAAAAGTCCGGGGCCACCGAGGTTTATGCCACCGACGATCCCGAAGAGGGTGCCGCGTTCACGGCTGCCCGCCGATTGGTGGGCCTGGCCCTGATGCAACTGGGCACGTTCTACCTCGAGGACGTCACGGTGCCGATCCCTGACCTGCCGGCCTTGGTGGCCGGTATCAAGCGGATCGCCGAGGATTGCGATGTGCTGATCTGCGTCGTCGCCCACGCCGGGGACGGAAACACCCACCCGGTGGTGGTGTTCGACTCCGAGGACCCGGACATGAGCGAGCGCGCCCGAGTGGCGTTCACCCGGGTGATGGAACTGGCGATCGCGATGGGCGGCACCATCACCGGCGAGCACGGCATCGGCCGGCTCAAAAGGGATTGGCTGCCACTACAACTCGGCGACGACGTGATGGCGTTGACCCGCCGGATCAAGGACGCCCTGGACCCGCAGGGCATCCTCAATCCGGGCGCGGTGCTGCGCTGACCCCGGTCAGCTCCCGCCGAAACTACGGTTTCTGTCGTGATTTGCCGGATTTCGGGTCACAAACCGTAGTCTCGGCGGGGCAATTCAGCCTTCGGCCAGTGCCCCGTGCAGGGCCTTCTTCGCCTCGGTGATTGCCGCGAGCAGGTTCGTCCGCACCTCGGCGAGCTTGGCCTTCTGCTCGTCCGTTCCGGTGAAGGCGATGGTGCGGGCCAGCCCGGCGACCTCGTGCAAGCCGGTGCGGATCTTGATGACGTCCGCGAACTTGCCTGCCTTGCCCAAGAAGGCATGCGCGGTCTCGCTGGTGACACCGCGCCAGGCCAGCAGCTGAGTGCCGAGCTCGGTGAGCGTGGCGACGCCGTCGGAGACGGTGACCACGCCGCGGCCGGCCAGAGCCGCGATGGCAAGTTCGACGATGTCCTGAGGCGGGGTGAACGCGCCACCGGTCGCCTCGGTGGTGCGCTCGACGATCTGTTCAGCCGTAGCAGGCCCGTCGAGCAACAGTGCCGCGGTGCCGACGGCGGCACGCTTGAGGGCAAGGCCGGGACCGAAGCCCTTACCGAACCCGGGGCCGCCGAAACCGCCACCGAAACCTCCGCCGAACGCGCCCGGACCGAACGCGCCCGGACCTTCGGGACCGCAGTTACCGCCGCCGAATCCCGCTGGACCAAAGCCGCCGACGAATCCTCCAAAACCCATGTCACACATCCTTTTTCCAGGGTTCAACCGGACCGCAGGAACGCGGTCCGACAGGTGTATCAAGTTCCTTGATACGCTCGAGTCGGGACCAATTCAATGAGATCTGGCTGAGAACTGATTGAGCTGTGGGCGAAACGGAGTGGCTGATCTGGATGGTCGATGGTGGCGGCGCATGTGAGGATGCCAGCTATGACTGCCCCCGACAGCGAGCCGCTGGGATATCTGCTGCACCGGGTGGCTGCGACGCTGCGCCCCGAAGTGGCGACGGTACTCACCCCGCTCGGACTCGGACTGCCGGAGTTCGTCTGTCTACGGATCATCTCGTTGAACCCCGGGCTCACGAGCGCCGACCTCGCCCGCCTCACCAACGTCAGCGCGCAGGCGACCAACCAGCTGCTGCACCGGCTGGAAGCCGCGGGCGCCGTGCGCCGCCCTGATACCGCGGCCACGGGTAAAGCACTGCCCGCCGAACTCACCGCAACAGGCCGGACATTGCTCACCCGAGCCGAGGACGCCGTCCACATCGCCGATCAGCGGGTGCTGGATCGCCTGACGCCTACCGAACAGCGACAGCTCAAGGCACTGTTACGCAAGGCCGGACGCGTCGACACCGCGTGCGGACCGGTGAGCCCCTGACCTCACCGCGGCTTCGGAGCAGCCAACTCGGCCAGCGCGGACAGGAACAATTCATCCATTCTGGGGCTCAGCTCGGACAGCGTCGCGGCGCCGGCGTGACTGGCCGGTCCGAAGACGCGGTCGAGTGCGTCGGCGTCACGGTCGGTGCCGATCGACAGGCACAGGCACGCCACCCCGTCTGCGCGCAGCTCTTCGAGGGCCTTGGCGGTGTCAGCCTGGGCGTAGCGACCTTCATAGCCGTCGTCGTACGGGTAGCCGTCGGAGAGCACGATCAACAGCCGATGTGGTGTTCCCGCTTGGTTTTTGAGGATCTCACCGGCGCCGCGGATCCCGGCGCCCAGGCGGGTATAGCCGAAGGGCTGCAGCTCGCCGAGGCGGGTCCGTTCACGAGCGCCGAAGCCCTGCCCGAAGGTCTTGACGGCCAGCAGGTGCACCGCGCGGCGGCCCTGTGACCGAAAGCCGTAGACCGCCACGCGATCACCGAGTTCCTCGAGCGTCACCGCGAGCGTCGCTGCCGCGCGGCGTTGGTGATCATGGACGGCCCGGCCTTCGCCGTCGGCATCGGTCGCCGAGCCCGATGCGTCGACGAGGATGAGCACACCGAGATTGCGCGCGAGTCGGCGACGCTCGGTGTACACATGCTCGGGCGGTGAATGGCCTGAGCGCAGATCGACGAACAGGTCGATCACGGCCTCGATATCCACGTCGTCGCCCTCGGCGCGGGCGCGTAACACTTTGGGCCCGAGGCCGACTCGTGCCAGCCTGCGACGCAGCACCGCATCGCGCGTTACCCGAACTGTCGAGACATCCGCCGGGGCGGTGATCGGATAATCGATCACGCGACACCAGTCCTCCCGATACCGGCCGCCGAAGGTGTCCCATTCCGGATACAGGGCGCCACCGACGGTGAGTGCCGCACCAGGCCGGTCGGCACCGTTGAAGCGGATCGGGGTCGGCATCGGCCGCGCGTTCACCCCGGCGCGCGACGTCCGTCGTATCGAGCCGACCCCCAGCTCGCCACCGGCGCCCTCACTTCCGGAGGACCGGGAGCTGCCGAAGAGGGTGCGCAAGAACCTCGCGGGCGCCCGCATACCGATCGGAGCCTCGAACAGTTTGAGGATCCGACTCTGCTCTGCCGGACCGTCGTCGTCATCGTCCTCATCCATTTCGGACGGATCGGTGTACTCGACGTTCATCCGGACATCGGCATCGGTCGCCGGTGAACCGGATTCGCCGCGGGTGCGGATGAGTTTGGCCGGTTTGATCGTCCCGAACCAATCCGGCGGTGCGTCGAGTTTGGTTCTGCCCAGGGCGATCTGCAACGATTCCTCGCGATTGGCAGACTGCACAGCTGCATCAGGGGCGGCCGACGCCGCCAGCGCGACCCGCGGGCCGATTTCGGCCAGGACCCGACGACCTTCGAGCAGCAGGTAGCGGCGCGCAAGCGAGGGCCGAGCCCGCAACCGCTTGACGTACTGACCGTCGAGGCTTCCGGCTCCGAGGAGTGCGCTCTGGACCAGTACCTCGCGACGCTGACAATCCCGATCGGCATTCGCCGAAACGAAAATGATCCGCCCGTCGGTATATGCGGGCTCATCCGCGCGGGCCACGCCGACCTCGACCGGGCGCCCGGCGAGAAACCCGGCCAGAAACCGGAAGTCGTGCGGCTGCGGGCAGTTCACTGTCGTGGCAGGATGGCGTCGACGAGTTCTCCGAGGCTGCGGATGATGTCGGGATCATCGGACAACACCTCCACCACGGCGGACTGCACAGCGTCGCGCAAGCTGAGTCCCTCGGCTACCAGACCACCGGCGAGAATCAGCATGCGGGTCGAGGCCACCTCGCTCAGTGCCGAGCCGTCGAGACGTCGGATGGCGTTTCCGAGGGCGACCAGCGATTCAGCGGTACCCGAGTCGATCCCCGCCTCCCAGGCGACGATCTCGGTCTCGATCTCGGCAGTCGGGAAGTCGAGACTGATCGCGACGAACCGCTGACGGGTCGAGTCTTTGAGGCTCTTCAGGATGCTTTGGTAGCCGGGGTTGTAGGAGATCACCAGTTGAAAGCCGGGCGCCGCGGGCAAGCTGATCCCCAACCGGTCGATGGGCAATTCACGCCGGTGGTCGGCGAGCGGGTGGATGACCACCGTCGTGTCCTGACGTGCCTCGACGATCTCGTCGAGATAGCAGATGGCGCCGTCGCGCACCGCCCTGGTCAATGGGCCGTCCACCCAGGTGGTTTCGCCGCCCTTCAGTAGGAAGCGGCCCACCAGATCCGCCGATGTCATGTCTTCATGTCCGGCGACGGTGATGAGCTCACGACCGAGTTCGTGGGCCATCGCCTCGACGAAACGGGTCTTGCCGCACCCCGTGGGTCCTTTCAGCAGCACCGGGGCGCCGCGTCGGGCGGCGGCCCGGAAAGTTTCGACCTCCCTGCCGCCGGACCGGTAGAACGGCGGACGTGCACCCGATTCGGTGACCGGCCGGAACTTACTGGCCGTCATCGCTGTTCGCCCTGAACAATCGGCACGACAGGCGGGATGCTCACCCCATCCGGCAGCACCAGTTCACCTTCGTGGTTGACATACCCCGAGTGCTTGGTCGGTAGCGGCAGATCAGGATTCGGACAGGGCCGGTCAGTTCCCTCGCCGCAGATCCCGGGGTTGAAGTACGAGCGCTTCTGGACATCTTCGGGCCACGCATCGCCGTGCATGCCCAGCCAGGTCGCGGGAACGTTGTAGAAGAGGAAGAAGCACGCGCTGACCCCGCCGAAGATCGCCAGAAAGCGGACGAACTGCTGCTTGACGAAACCGCCGCGGAGCCGGTCGATTCCGCGTTCGACCACGGTGTGTCCCCGGTCATCGGTGAAGAAGCGCAGGCAGCACAGCGCAGCCTGGACGCCGCCCCACATGAAGCCTTCGTAGATCGGCCACTGGTAGTAGGTCCCGGCATTGAACGAGAGTGATTGGATGGCACCGGGATAGGAGTAGAACCCGATCGGCAGCATGATCAGGGCTTCCATCACGAAGTCGAAGACGATGGCGATGCCATAGGTGACCAGGATCAGGCGCAGGTTGCTGATGCCGGGCCACCGGTTCTTGATCTTTCGCATGAGTGCACATCCGACGATGGTGAGCAGCAGGACGCCGTACGCGTAGCCGGGAATGTTCGTCAGCAGTGGCTCCGGCACGGTATGCCCCGGTTCCTCGTGCGCCACCCAGCCCGGAATGTGCGGTGCCCACGAACCCTGGTTGAACAGCCAGGCGTTGTACGTGCACCAGGTGCTGTAGTAGTTGAGCATCGGATCCTGGAACATCATCAGACCCATCGACACCAGCAGCATGCCGTCGAGGGTGATCCGCCTCTCGCGCACCCACGGCCGAATGATGAAGAACCACAATGCAAATGGCAGTCCGACCCAGAGCACCACAGCGTTGGCCAGCAGCGGGATCTTCATATACAGCGGCGGCTCGCTCGGGCCACCCGACACCGGCTCGAAATAGGGCCCGGTGACCCACCGGACGAACAGATACAAGGTCAGCGCGAGAACCAAACCGCCGATGGTCGCCCAGATCTTGAACGCGTTCGATGACGACGGGCCTGGCTTTCCGAGGTCAGCGATCCCGCCGAGGTCTTCGGTGACGACGGGTTTCTTCGACAGATCACTCATGATCGGTTTCCCCTTGACGATCGTGGATGCAGTCGGCGGCACGAGGCAGGCCGACCGGTGCAAATATACTCACCGGTATCTGAGATTCCAATAGGTCACTCAGATTCTGTGGCAGACTTTCCGCCATGGCGGAGCGCTGGACCCGGGAACGCAGGCTTGAGCACACACGTTCAGTGCTGCTCGATGCCGCTGAGGAGGTGTTCGCCGAGAAAGGTTTCGCACCAGCCACTCTCGATGACATCGCACGCACCGCTGGTTACACCAAGGGCGCCATCTACAAGCATTTCGCCACCAAGGACGATCTCTTCCTGGCCGTCAGCGACCGATACTGGCGGCGGTATTTCGACAACTTCGCCGAGGTGATGTCCGGCGCGACGCAGGTCGGGCCGGCCGAGCTCGACGAGATCGCCAAACGCTGGCGCGAGCTGAGCCGCGACCGGGGCGCCGACCATGCCGCGCTCGGCCACGAATTCACGCTCTACCTGCGCCGCAATCCAGAGGCGCAAGAGCGGGTGGCAGCCAAACGCGCCGAGGTCGTCGAGGCGCTGGGCAAGTTCATCGACTCCGGGATGGAGCGCTGGGGGGCAACGTTGCGCATTCCGGCCTCGACCTTCGCCCAAGTACTCATCGCCACCAGCGACGCCGTCGTACTGGGCAGCGAGCTCGATGACGTCGACCTCTACCGGCCGATCGTCGAGATGTATGTGTCGGCGATCAAGCTGCCCTAGAAGACCCGGACCTGGCCTTCCAGCACGGGAACAGTCTCGGGCAGCTTGTAGGTCGCAATCCCGTTGCGGAACATCACATTTTCGCGCGCATGCTCGGGCAGGTGCTTGACCAGCCAGCGGGGATCGTCGAAGGTCCAGTGCGGGTAGTCCGACGAGAACAACAGGATCTTGTCGCACTCCATCCATTCGAAGGCCCGGGACAGTTCGGTCTTGTCCTCGGGGTAGTCCAGCGGCTGGGTGGTGAACTTGATGTGGTCCTTGACGTACTCGCTCGGCTTGCGCTTGATGTCCATCCAGGACTTGCGCGCCTCGTAGATGGCGTCCATGCGCCACATCAACGGCAGGATCCAGGTGAAGGCATGCTCGACGAACACGATGCGCAGCGTGGGGAACCGGTCGAAGACCCCGTCGAAGATCAGGCTCATCACCTGGTTGGCCGCCAACAGTGAATAGGTGACCATGAAGTCGTGGTTGTAACTGGGCAACCCGACCGGAGGGAGCGGAAGCTCGTCGTATTCACCACGCGACAGGTGGCAGCTCACCGTGATGTCGTGCTTGGTGGCCGCGGCCCAGATCGGGTCGTACTTCGGGTCGCCCCAGGACGGGCGCGGCTCGGCCTTGATCAGGATCTGCGCCATGTAGGGATGGCCTGCCCACCGCTCGATCTCCCGCGCCCCGAGTTCCGGCGCTTCGACGGCCAGGCAGATGGAGCCGCGCCACCGCTCATGCCAGTTGTTGTGGCTGTCCAACCAGTGATTGGCCTGCCAGTCGTTCAACGCACAGTTCATCGCGTGGTTGGCCTCGGGGATGTGAGCCGAGTACGCCGCGGGTTCCAGGATGGCGATGTCGGCCCCGGCTTCCATGATCAACTGCCGGAACGCCAGATCCGGATCGCTGCCGGCAAATTCACCGTCGGAGGGGAAGGTATCGGTGCGCATGGCATAGGCGTGCGCATAGTCGGGCGCGTCGTAGTAGATCAGCTCGCCCACATCGTGGCTACCGAAGTATCGGCTGCGCCAGGGCTCCGGGATGTACTGCCCGAGCACCCCGCGGCGGGGAACGGGATGGACGTCGGAGTCGACGCAGCGCACGGCGATGCGCTCGGCAGCGGGCTTTCTCTGGGCCGTATCGGTCACTGTGACGGTCATCTTCGTCCCCTCAACGTGCGGTTGCGACGGCGATGGACTTGGTCTCGAGATAGCCTTCGAGCCCTTCACGGCCCAGCTCCCGGCCGTATCCACTGTCCTTGACGCCGCCGAACGGTGCGAACGGATCCATTGTGTACCCCTGGTTTACCCCGAAAGTGCCCGTTTGTACACGTTCGGCGACGCTGACGCCGCGGTCGGCATCTGCCGTCCAGACCGAGCCGGCCAGGCCATAGTCGGAGTCGTTGGCGATCGCGATGGCGTCGCGCTCGTCCTCGTAGGTGATCACCGTGAGCACGGGCCCGAAGATCTCCTCGCGGGCGATGCGCATCGTGTTTTTCGCGCCGGCGAACAGGGTGGGCCGCACATACCAACCGGCCTCGACGCCGTCGGGCAGTTCGGTCCCGCCGCAGACCAGCCGGGCTCCCTCATGTTGCCCGAGGTCGATGTAGTCGCGGACGCGTTGCTGTTGTCGTCGTGAAACGAGCGGTCCCAGCTCGGTCGCGGGATCGGCCGGGTCGCCCACGACGAGCGCGCTCATCCGGGCGGCCAGGGCGTCGACGAATTCCTGCTCACGCGCGGCGGGCACCAGGATGCGGGTCAGTGCGTTGCAGATCTGGCCGCTGTTGGACAGGCTGGCCGAACGAACACCGGCCGCAACGGTTTCAGGGTCGGCGTCGTCCAGCACGACGGCCGCGGATTTGCCGCCGAGCTCGAGGCTCACCTTGGTCAGATTGGCGGCGGCCGCAGCCGCGACGGCCCGGCCCGCGGCGCTGGATCCGGTGAACGAGACCTTGTCGACGCCAGGGTGGCCGACCAGGTGAGCGCCCACGGCGGCATCGCCTGGCACCAGCGTGACGACGCCGTCGGGCAGACCGACCTCCTTGAGGATCTCGACCAAAAGCAGGGCGTCCAAGGGTGATTCGGGAGCGGGTTTGAGTATCACCGCACAGCCGGCCAACAAAGCGGGCACCAGTTTGGTGATGATGAGGAACTGCGGCATGTTCCACGGCACGACGGCGGCGACGACACCTACCGGACTCTTGCTGATTCGGACATCCGAACCGAAGAAGCCGCGGCGGTCCTCCTGCCACGGGTACCCCTCAGCGAGGTCGCAGAACGCCGGCATCATCATCGTCGGCAGCCCTACCTGCGCGCGCTGGGCAAAGCTGATCGGCGCACCCATCTCGGCCGAGATCAGCTTGGCCATGTCACCGCGTCTCTGTGAGTAGAGCTCGGCGAGACGACGCACCGCAGCGATCCGTTCCGCCGGATCGAGCCGTGGCCACGGTCCGTGGTCGACGGCCGTGCGGGCGGCCGCGACCGCCGCGTCGACGTCGGCGGGCCGGCTTGCCGCCACGCGGGCGATGGGCTGCTCGGTATGCGGCGAGATCACCTCGATCGCCTCACCAGGGTCGCCGTCCAGCGACCAGTCCGCCTCGACTCCGAGGTACTCCCCAAGATGCTGATCCATTCGGATCCTTCCGCCTCAGTCCTTCGAGAGTATCAACTACTTGTTATTGATGGAACCGCCGTCTACCGTCGAGCCTGAAGCCCTGGCCGGCGTCCGCAGCCCATGTCGGCATCGTCGGCCGAATCACATCGCAGAGGAGCGGGCATGGCTCGGTTTCCCAAGCCGGCTGAAGGCAGCTGGACCCAGCACTACCCCGACCTGGGCACCGGCCCGGTGTCGTACGAAGACTGCATCAGTCCGGAGATCTACGAGCTGGAACGCCAGGCGATCTTCAAACGCGCCTGGCTGAATGTCGGCCGGGTCGAACAACTTTCGCGTACAGGCAGCTACTTCACCAGAGAGATGAAGGCCGCCAACACCTCGATCATCGTGGTGCGCGGCAAATCCGGGCAGATCAAGGCCTTCCACAACGTCTGCCGGCACCGCGGCAACAAGTTGGTCTGGGATGACATGCCGCTCGAGGAGACCAACGGGGTGTGCCGGCAGTTCACCTGCAAGTACCACGCGTGGCGGTACGACCTCGACGGTCAGCTGACCTTCGTCCAGCAGGAGGGCGAGTTCTTCGACCTCGACAAGAGCCGCTACGGCCTGGTTCCGGTCCACTGCGAGGTGTGGGAGGGCTTCATCTTCGTCAACTTCGCCAAGGTCCCAGAGCAGTCGCTCCGCGAATTCCTTGGCCCCATGATCACCGATCTGGAGGGTTACCCGTTCGACAAGATGACCTCACGATTCACCTATCGCTCTGAGGTGAAGGCGAATTGGAAGCTCTACATGGATGCCTTCCAGGAGTTCTACCACGCACCTATCCTGCACGCGAACCAATCCCCCACCGCCTACTCGAAGGCCGCCGCAGAGTCTGGTTTCGAGGCACCGCACTACCGGATCGAAGGGCCGCACCGACTGGTGAGCACCTCCGGCGTGCGGGCCTGGGAGATGCCCGACGAGATGCGCAAACCGATGGAAGACATCTGCCAGAGCGGACTTTTCGGTCCGTGGGAGAAGCCGGATCTCGGCGAGATGCCGGTCGGGCTCAACCCGGCCAAATGCGATCCGTGGGGGCTGGACTCGTTCCAGTTGTTCCCCAACTTCGTCATCCTGTTCTGGGGGCAGGGCTGGTATCTGACCTACCACTACTGGCCGACGTCGTTCAACACGCACACCTTCGAATGCACGCTGTACTTCCCGCAACCGCGCACACCACGGGAGCGGCTGGGCCAGGAGTTGGCCGCGGTGTCGTTCAAGGAATACGGCCTGCAGGACGCCAACACCCTCGAGGCGACGCAGACCTCGATCGAGACCCGCGTGGTCGACGAGTTCCTGCTGTGCGACCAGGAGATCCTGCTTCGGCACCTGCACAAGGAGACCGCGGCCTGGATCGAGGACTACCAGCACAAGACGGCAGGAGTGTGAACCGATGAGCGCCAAGTTGCCGGCCGAATTCGCCGATCTCGAACGGTTTTCGGAGTGGTGTCTGTCCAGCGAGCCGCAGCGTTATGCCAAGCGGCTGGGTTCGACCATGACCGAGATGCAGGCTTTCTACGACGCCATCACGCCGCGGGCCGAGGAAGCGATCAGCTTCTGCGACAAGTTCAGCCTCGACGACATGCCGGAGGACGTGCTCAACCTGATGCACCTGTTGTATTCGATGGTGACGGTGTCTTTTCCGGTCGAGTGCTGGAAGCAGCCCCGGGTGCCTGATTCCGGCGCCACGTCGCTGGACTGCGTCGTCGAGCCGGTTCCGTGACGGCGGCAGACAACCAGACCACGGTCCTGCGCGCCGCCCGCTGGGTGGACGTGGCCGGCGGCGAGGTCCGGTCTCCGGCTGTCGTGGTGGTTGAGGGTAACCGCATCAGCGCGGTGAATCCCGAAGGGCCATTACCAGATTCCGCTACCGTCATCGACCTCGGCGATGCCACCCTGCTGCCCGGGCTGATGGACATGGAACTCAACCTGCTGATCGGCGGGCCAGGCAATCCCGGGGGACTGCCGACACCGATGCACGGTGTGCAGGACGACCCGGCATACCGCACACTGCGCGGCGCGGTCAATGCCCGCACCACGCTGGAGGCAGGGTTCACCACCGTCCGCAACCTGGGCCTGATGGTCAAGACCGGTGGTTACCTGCTCGACGTCGCGCTGCAGCGGGCCATCGACCAGGGCTGGCACTCTGGACCCCGCATCTACCCGGCGGGCCATGCCGTCACCCCGTACGGCGGACACCTCGACCCCACGGTGTTCCAGCGGCTGGCGCCGGGCATCATGCCGCTGTCGGTCGCCGAAGGCATCGCCAATGGTGTGCCCGACGTCATCGCCTGCGTGCGCTACCAGATTCGCCACGGCGCCAAGCTGATCAAGGTGTCGGCGTCGGGCGGCGTGATGTCGCACAGCACCGCGCCGGGTGCCCAGCAGTACTCCGATGCCGAGTTCGCCGCCATCGCCGACGAGGCGCACCGTGCCGGAGTCAAGGTCGCCGCACACGCCGTCGGTGACACCGCCATCCAGGCGTGTATCCGGGCCGGCATCGACTGCATCGAGCACGGATTCCTGGCCAGCGACGAGACCATCCAGATGATGGTCGACCACGGCACCTTCCTGGTGTCCACCACCTATCTGACCGACGCGATGGCCGTCGACCGGATCGCGCCGGAGCTGCGCAAGAAGGCGCTCGAGGTGTTTCCACGGGCAAAGTCGATGCTGCCCAAGGCGATTGCGGCCGGGGTTCGCATCGCGTGCGGCACCGATGCCCCGGCAATCCCGCACGGCGAGAATGCCAAGGAGCTGTGCGCGCTCGTCGAACGCGGGATGACCCCGATGCAGGCGTTGCAGGCAGCGACCACAGTGGCCGCGGAGTTGGTCGATGCCGCCGACGAACTGGGGCAACTGACGCCGGGCTACCTGGCCGACGTCATCGCCGTCGCGGGCGACCCCAGCGCCGACATCGCGAGGACACTGGATGTCCGGTTCGTGATGAAAGATGGCGTGATCTACAAACACGAGGTGCGCTAGCGTCGAAAGTGGCGGGCACGGCAGGAGACGAGATATGGACCTCACCGAGAACACCCTGTGGTGGCTCAAGCAGGCGTTCTATTTCTCGCTCACCGAGGTCAACGAGTCGGTCAAAGAGCACGGGGTCACCACGGCCCAGATCGGCGTCCTGCGCCAGTTGACCAACCAACCGGGTTTGTCGGGTGCCGAGTTGGCTCGTCGTCTGCTCATCACCCCGCAAGGCGTTCAACTCGCCCTCACCGCGCTGGAGAAGCGGGGCCTGGTCGAACGTAAACAGGACCCGCAGCACGGGCGCATCCTGCAGGTTTTCCTGACCGATGAGGGCCGCGCCGTCGCCTCGGCGGTGGTGGCCGACGCGGTCGCGGCCCACGAGCGGGTGTTCGGCGTGCTCAGCGATGACGAGCAGGAGCAGCTGAAAGCACTCCTGCGCCGGGTGATCGAGCAGGGAACGGGCCACACCCCGCACTCCGATCACATCGACCCGTGACGTCTCCCGCTGGGGAGATCGCCTATGTGCGGCGTCGCCGGGCGATGCTCAGCATCCAGTCGGGAAACGCCAACCCGTGGATGATCCGTTGCGTCCGGAAGTACTGGCGCGGAAGCGATGCCGTGTTGTAGGGCAGGTCGTACTTCTCGCACAGTTCCCGGACCCGAACGCTGATCTCCGGCAGGCGGTTGCTCGGCAGGTCGGGGAACAGGTGATGCTCGATCTGGTAGCACAGGTGACCGCCCGAGATCGCCAGCAGCGGGCTCGCCTTGAAGTTTGCGGTCCCGACCATTTGCCGGAGATACCACTCACCCTTGGTCTCGTCCTTCACCACCGCCGGGTCGAACGTCTCGGCGCCGTCGGGGATGTGCCCGCAGATGATGTTCACGTACACCCACAGGTTCCGGAGCACGTTCGCGGTGATGTTGGCGGCCAGAGTCCGACGCCACCGGCGCAGGCTCAGTGCGGGTAGGAACACATAATCCTTGGCGAGCTGCCGAACGATCTTGTCGCGAAAGTTCCGCTTCTCCACGGCGAGGCCGTCTGGCGTCTCGTGCCGCAGGCGCTCGGAGTGCAGGCCGTGCAGGGCGATGCCCCACTCGAACATCGCCGCCAGCACCAGGTTTCGCACCGGAGTCGCGAGGTGGACCCAGCGCCACGGCTGGTCGGTGGTGACCCGGTGGAGGCGGTAACCGATGTCCTCGTCCATGCCGAGCACATTGCTGTACACGTGGTGCCGGTAATTGTGCGAGTACCGCCACTGCGCGGAATGCCCAACCATGTCCCACTCCCAGGTGTTGGAGTGGATTTCGGGATCGTTCATCCAATCCCACTGACCATGGGAGATGTTGTGGCCGAGTTCCATGTTCTCGATGGACTTCGCATATGCCAGCGCGCACGTTCCCACCAGCCACCCGGTCTTGGACCGGCTCCCGGCGATCATCAGTCGCGCCGCGACATCGAGCGCCCGCTGGAAATGGACCACCCGCCGGATGTAGGCCGCGTCCTCCGCCCCGAGCGACTCCTCGACGTCTCGGCGGATCACGTCGAGTTCATACGCGATCTCTTCGACGTCCTCACTGCTGAGATGCAGGTAGGAGGGAACATTGGCGATCGCCATCAAGGTGTCCTCGGGGTGGTGCGGCAGGTAGAGCGGCACGATCACCGCGAGCGTCAGACCGCAGCCTAGAGCCTCAGACTTACCGACGGGTAATCGAGGTGCGCCGAACAGGAGAAATGCCGGCGCTGACGTACGACCTGCCCGTCTCTCCCGGAGTCCACCACGCCCCACAGTGTGGTTGATATCTACCACTTGATACTAATGACAAGTACTTGATATTGTTGGTCGCGATGGAGACGTCGACGAAACCCCTGGATCGCCCCGCCCGCGTAACCGACGCGGACGGCTTCACACCCGTGCGGGTCAAGCAGGTGATCAGGGAGACCGTCGACGCGGTGTCACTTGTTCTCGATGTACCGGATCCCCACAAGGACCAGTTCCGTTATCTGGCAGGACAATTCGTCACCCTTGGGGTGACGATCGGCGGAACCGCGCACCGCCGGTGCTATTCGATGTCCTCGTCCCCCGCCGTCGACCCCGATCTACGGATCACCGTCAAACGCGATCGTGACGGCCTGGTCTCCAACTGGATCAACGACACGGTCAGCGTCGGCGACGAGCTGCACGTCGCACCGCCCGAGGGACGATTCGTCCTCACCCCGACAGACCGGGACGTCGTCACCTTCGCCGGCGGCAGCGGAATCACCCCGGTGTTCTCCCTGGTGCGCTCGGCGCTGGCCACCACCACCCGCAGGGCCCGGCTGTTCTACGCGAACCGCAATCGCGAGTCGGTCATCTTCCGGGACGCCTTGGCGAGCCTCACCGACGTGCACGCCGGGCGACTGGAGGTGCACCACCATCTCGACGACCACGACGGGGTCGTCTCGCCACAACAGATCGCCGACTTCGTCGCCGGTGCTGAACCAAGAGACGACGACCACGCACATACCGACTACTACGTCTGTGGTCCCGCACCGTTCATGGACACCGTCGAACGAGTGCTCCTGGACGCCGGAATCCCGAAGCGGCAGCTGCACCTGGAGCGCTTCACGGTCGCGGCGATACCACCGGCCCACCCGTCCGAACCCGCCGTCACCGAAGAGGTGACCATCGAACTCGGCCGCACCACTGTCACCGCCCCCTACCGGGCCGGCAACACGCTACTTCAGACCGCCCGACTGGCCGGCCTGAAGGCGCCGTCGTCGTGCGAAACCGGTTCGTGCGGAACGTGTATGGCACAGGTGACCGAGGGCAACGCACGCATGCTCAACAACGACGCCCTCGACGACGACGAGATCGCCGAGGGCTGGGTGGTGACCTGCCAGGCGCTGCCCACCAGTCGCCGAGTGAGAGTGGTCTATGAGTAAAGCACGCATGAGCAGGGTGGCCGTGGTAACCGGCGGG
Source organism: Mycolicibacterium sp. 050232 (assembly GCA_036235365.1). Lineage (GTDB taxonomy): Bacteria > Actinomycetota > Actinomycetes > Mycobacteriales > Mycobacteriaceae > Mycobacterium. Next base: position 735,756 of record JAZBEZ010000001.1, read on the forward strand.
GCTTCGGGCATGGGCGAAGCGACCTGCCACGAGTTGGGGCGGCGCGGCCACAAGATTGCCGTACTCGACGTGAATGCCGATGCCGCGCAACGTGTCACCGATGATATACGGTCGGCCGGCGTCACCGCCTTTGCGGTCGGCGCCGACATCACCGACCGCGCCGCGGTGGAAGAGGCTTTCGGCAAGGTCCGCAGTGAACTCGGGGCCGTCGGCATCCTGGTCACCAGTGCGGGCATGTTCGGGTACGCCTCGTTCGCCGACATCACCGAGCAGTCCTGGGCGCAGATGATCGACGTGAACCTGAGCGGCACTTTCCGGTGTTGTCAGGTGGCCCTGCCGGACATGGTCGACGCCGGATGGGGGCGCATCGTGATGATCTCCTCGTCGAGCGCCCAGCGCGGCACCCCGTTCGCGGCGCACTACGCCGCCTCCAAAGGCGCACTGCTGACGTTGACGAAATCACTGGCGCGCGAATACGCCGCACACGGCATCACGGTCAACAACATTCCCCCGTCGGGCATCGAAACCCCGATGCAGCATCAGTCGCAAGCCGCGGGATACCTGCCGGCCAATGAGACGATCGCCGCCAACATTCCGCTCGGCCGGCTCGGAACCGGAGCGGACATCGCTGCCGCCGTCGGATTCCTGTGCTCCGAGGAAGCGGGCTTCATCACCGGGCAGACCCTCGGGGTCAACGGCGGAGCGGTGATGTAGTGGCCGATATCCGTCCGAGCAGTCCCAGAACGCACTAGTCACACGGAGGTTCGCATGGCAACCAAGTGGCCCAAGCCGGCTGAGGGATCCTGGACCGAGCACTACCCGGATCTGGGTACCGGGCCGATCCCGTTCCGGGACTCCATCTCCGCCGAGTTCTACGCGCAGGAGCGGGAGGCGATCTTCAAGCGGGCCTGGCTCAACATCAGCCGGGTCGAGGAGACCCCCGAGACCGGCAGTTTCATCACCCGTCAGGTCGAGGCCGCCGACGCCTCGCTGCTGCTGGTGAAAGACCGTGACGGCGGCATCCGCGCCTTCCACAACCTGTGCCGCCGGCGTGGGCATCCAGTGGTGGCGGCGGACTTCCGCGCCACCGAATTACGCAGTACCGATGGCGAATTCGAATGCCGGCACTGCGGATGGCGATACGGCCTCGATGGGCAGCTGCTGTCGCAACCCGACGCGGACAGCTTCACCGGCCTGGATACCGTCGACTATGGCCTGGTCCCCGTCCACTGCGACGTCTGGGCCGGTTTCGTGTTCGTCAACTTCGACCGCGAGCCACGCCAGACCCTGCGCGAATTCCTCGGCCCCATGGTCACCGCACTCGACGACTACCCGTTCGGGAAACTCACCGAGCGCTACGACTGGGTCGCACACAACAACAGCAACTGGAAGATCTTCGCCGACGCCTTCCAGGAGTACTACCACGTGCCGTCGCTGCACACCCAGCAGGTGCCGCCCGAGGTTCGGGATCCCAACGCCGGCTTCACCTGTGGGCACTTCCAGCTCGACGGACCGCACCGGCTGGTGTCGACGGCCGGTACCCGGCGCTGGCTGCTGGCGCCGGAGTACATGTACCCGATCGAGCGGGCCACCCAGAGCGGACTGGTGGGGCCCTGGCGAACCCCGGACATCGGTGAGCTCCCGGCGGGGCTCAACCCCGGCAACATCGAACCGTGGGGCATCAGCAACTTCCAGATCTTCCCCAACCTGGAGATCCTGATCTACGGCGGCTGGTACCTGCTGTATCGCTACTGGCCGACCTCGCACAACACCCACCGGTTCGAGGCGTTCACCTATTTCCATCCGGCCCGCACCGTGCGGGAGCGGATCGAGCACGAGGTGGCCGCAGTGGTACTCAAAGAGTTCGCTCTGCAGGACGCCGGCATGCTGGGCGGCACGCAGGCCGCGCTCGAGTACGACGTCATCGACGACTTCCCGCTCAACGACCAGGAGATCCTGGTCCGCCATCTGCACAAGATGGCGGTCGACTGGGTCGAGTCGTATCAGCGTGAACACACACCGGCGGGAGCATCGCGATGACCTCGCCCCGACTGCCCAGTGCCTTCGCCGAGCTGGAGCCCTACGCCGAGATCTGGTGTCTGCCAACAGAGACCGAACGCTGGGAGCGTCGCCTGGCCAGCACCATGCCCGAAATGCACGGGTTCTACGACGCGTTCTTCCCCCGTCTCGAAGAGGCCATCGAGTACTGCGACAAGTTCTCCCTCGACGACGTGCCCGACGATGCGCTGAACCTGCTGCACCTGATCTATTCGCTGATCATGGTCGCGATGTCGGTGGAGATCATGCACCAACCCGCCCCGACCGATTCCGCCGACGCCGTCATGATCCGCACCGGAGATCCCCGGCCGTAACCGGCACCGAACACGAGAGGACGCACCCGTGAGTGTGTTGACCATCAACAAGCTGACCACGTCGGTGGGCGCCGAGGTCGTCGGCGTCGATCCCGACCGCCTCGGCACCGACGACAGCCTCGGAGCGGCCGTATTGGACGCGCTCGAAGACAACGGTGTCCTGGTCTTCCACGGCCTGCACCTGAATCCTGAAGCCCAGGTGGCGTTCTCCCAGCGGCTCGGCGAGATCGACCGCTCCGCGGACGGCCACCATCCCGTCTCGGGCATCTATCCGATCACCTTGGACCGGACGAAGAACAAGGCCGCCGAATACCTCAAGGCCACGTTCGACTGGCATATCGACGGCTGCACCCCCATGCACGACGAGTGCCCGCAGAAGGCGACGATGCTGTCGGCCGTCGAGGTCGCCACCCGCGGAGGGGAAACCGAGTTCGCCAACGCCTATGCCGCCTACGAGTCGCTCACCGAAGCCGAGAAGGAGCGCTACGGCGGCCTGCGGGTGGTGCATTCACTGGAGGCGTCGCAACGGCGCGTCTACCCCGACCCCACACCCGAGCAACGGCAGCGCTGGGCTGCGCGGCCGACGCACGAGAACCCGCTGGTGTGGACGCACCGCAGCGGACGAAAGTCACTGGTACTGGGCGCTTCAGCGGATTACATCGTCGGCATGGATCTCGACGAGGGCCGGGCTCTGCTGGCCGAACTCCTCGCCCACGCCACCACGCCCGACAAGGTGTACCGCCACAAGTGGTCGGTCGGCGACACCGTGATCTGGGACAACCAGGGTGTCCTGCACCGCGCCGCGCCCTACGAGCCCAACTCGCCGCGGCACATGCTGCGCACCACGGTGCTCGGCGACGAACCGATCCAGTAGCTCACCTGCCACCGCGAGCGTGCGCGTTTGTCGCCCGACACGCCCTGAAAGGGCGGCATTGTGCGCACGCTCGCGCGCGTCCGGTCAAGCAGTGCCCAGTATGAGATCGGCAGCGCGGTGGGCGATCATCATGGTGGGCGCGTTGGTGTTGCCCGATGTCAGCGTCGGCATCACCGAGGCATCCACGACGCGGAGTCCGTCGATGCCGTGCACACGCAATTCGGGGTCGACGACCGAGGCGTCGTCCGTGCCCATGCGGCAGGTCCCGACGGCGTGCCCGATGCTGGTCTCCCGGCGGGCCAGCCATGCATGATCCTGATCGCCGGGATTCAGATACGCACCGGCAACGCCTTTCATCGCCGAGGCTCCCTCGACGACATCACGGGCGTGGCTCATCCCCTTGCGCAGCCGGTCGACGTCGTCACCGTCACCCAGGCGTTCGAACTCGATTCGGGCCTTGCCGTTGCGCAACCCGACCCGGCCCCGGGCCTGAGGATGCATGAGCACGGTGTACACCGTGAACCCGTCCACGCGCTCGATCGCCGTCCGACCGGTACCGGCATCGAGCTCGTAATGTATTGGGCTGACCGCGATCTGGAAGTCATCGGTGAAGATCTGGGCTTCGAACGGCGACATGGTGAGTATGCCGTCACCCCGGAGCAGCAGTGAGCTGACACCTCTGAGCGCCCTGACCGGGCCGAGCGTGTTCGCGGTGGGCACCTTTGATTCCCAGAACTGCGTGCCCACCAGGTGGTCCTGGAAGTTCTCGCCGACACCGGGAAGATCGAGTGTGGTGCCCGCCGGCCCGATTCCCGAGCGCAACAGGAGAGCCGGTGAGCCGATGGCACCCGCACTCAAGATAACTTCTTGGCGGGCAAGAAGTTTGCGTCTCCGGCATTCGATGCCGACGGCTCTGCCGTTCTCCACGAGGATTTTCGACACCGTCGTCCTGGCGAGCAGCCGCGGCCGTCGGTCTCGGGGCAGTGATCGAAGGAACCCGCGCGCCGACGAGACCCGCAGACCCCGACGCTGGTTGACCTGGGTTCGCGAAACACCCAGTTGCGATCGGCCGTTCTGGTCCGGGTTCAGATCATGTCCGGCTTCAGTGGCGGCGGCGATGAATGCCTCGTCGACTTCGTGCCGGTGCCCGCACCACGACACCGGAATGGGCCCGGCGTCACCGCGATACTCGTCGCCGCCGCCCACCCAGTTCTCGAGCGCCTTGAAATGCGGCAGCACCTGGTCGAACGACCAGCCCGCACATCCGGCCTCAGCCCAACCGTCGTAGTCGGCGGCCCGCCCGCGCACGTAAACCATGGCGTTGATCGAGCCGCTGCCGCCGATGATGCGGCCGCCGGGGAAGTGCTCGACCACATCACCCTTGCTCGCATCGGGTGCGCACTCGTGCTTCCAGTTCGCGGTCATGTACAGCGACGCGATCCCGGTAGGAATCCGGACGTCGGGCCGGCGATCGGTGCCACCGGCTTCGACGAGCACCACGTCGGCACCCGCCGAGGCCAGCCGGGAGGCCATGATCGATCCGGCCGAACCCGCACCGACGACGATGAAATCGGCGACGTCAGTGTGTGTCATGGCGGCTCATCCCTACTGCGGCATCGCACTCTCGACGACGGTCAGCTTGTCCGAAAGCCCTGCCACCCTGCGGATTTCACGAAACTCCTCGACCATGCCGTCGGTGACCTCGTGAGGATCGTCGACCGTGGCGTCGTCGGAGAGCACCGAGATGTTGAGCTGGTCCACATAGCTCCAGACCGTGATGTTCAGTCCACTGCCGGTGGTGATCGGCCCGACCGAGTAGATCTCGGTGACCGTGGCGCCGCCGACCTTGCCGCGTTCCCGCGGACCCGGCACGTTGGAGATGTTCAGGTTGAGCACCTTGTTCTGACCGTCCTGATGGGAAAGCCACTTGAACGCTGCCTCAACCGGGGCCGGCGGCATGTAGGCGGCCCAGCGCGCGATCAGCTCCGGGCCGATCAGTTGATGGCTTTCCTTGGCCAGGGCGGCAGCGTCGTGCGCCTTGCGGACCCGCTCGGCAGTGTCGGCGACGTCCACCGGAAGGGCCACCAGCACACCGCTGAACCGGTTGCCCGAGATGCGGTCCGGAGAGAAGTCGAAACTCATCGGGACCGAGGCCAGCAACGGGTGATCGGCCTTGCCGTCGTATTTGAGCGACAACGTACGGAGCGCTCCCGACGACATGGCCAGCACCAGGTCGTTGATCGTCACGCCGAGCTTCTTGCTTGTCTCCTTGACGTCGGCCAATGCCAGTGTGGCCGTGGCGAACAGGCGCTTCTCGTCGAGGATGTGGTTCATGAAGCTGGGCGGCGGGGTGAACGGCCGGGTCAACTCGGGCGACAGCTTGCGGCTGCTGCGCCGAACCCGCCCGAACCCCTTGGCCGTGTACCGCATGGTCCCGGGCAACCGGCCGAGCTGGCGCATGTGGTCGGCGAAGGCCGAGCGCACCAGTTCGGACTTGGTGGGCGCGGGATCGGTGGCATACGAGTCGTCGTCGCGGTCCGGGCCGTCCCGCAGGTCCATCCCGCGGGCCAGGAGATTCGCCGAGGCGACCCCGTCGGCCAGGGCGTGGTGGATCTTGCCGACCACGGCGATGCGCCCGTTGGCCAGGCCTTCGACGAAGTACATCTCCCACAGCGGTCGGCTGCGGTCCAGCGGGGTACTGCCGATCTCCCCGATGGCCTCGTCGAGTTCGCGGCGCCCGCCCGGGGCGCGTACCCGCCACGGCCGGACGTGGTACTCCAGGTCGACGTCGCAGTTCTCCCGCCACATCGGGTGATGGAACTTGAACGGGATGTCGACGAGCTGATAGCGGAACGGGTCCAGCTTGTGCAGCCGTCCGCGGATCACCTCCCGGAACTCGTCGATCCCGAAGGTCCGGTCCCCCATGCCTTCGAGCGCGATGACGGCGATCTTCAACGTGTGCATGTGCACGTTGGGTGTCTCTGTATAAAGCAGGAACGCGTCCCACCCACTCAACCGCTTCACGGTGTCCCTCCCCAGGTGTGGAAACGTCTATATGACAGCTTTGGCCTCGTCCATCGCCCGGTTTCGGTGAATCTGGTTGAGGAACAAGCCAATTGCGGTCGTCATCGCCCCGGTTCTGGCTCCGTCGGTCATGTCGAAGGCGTGGCCGGCGCCCGGCAGCTCGATGTAGCTGACCACGGCCCGTGACACCGCCTTGAGCTTGTCGACGAAGCTGCGGGCCTGCGCCACCGGGATGACACTGTCACCGGTGCCGTGGACGACCAGGAACGGCGGCGCGTCGGGATGGATCTGGGCGATCGGGGAGGCCTGCCGGAATATCTCCGGATGGCGATCGATCTTGCGTCCCACCACGATCCGTTCCAGGAAGTCGACGAAACGGACCCGCTCCTCGGTGGAGCGGTCTTCCCAGTCGTACCGCCCGTAGATACCCACCACGGCGTCGACCGATGTATCTGCCCCATCGGGCAGGTCCCCCTGCAGGTCCGGGTCGTTCGGGGTGAGCCCGGCGAGTGCAGCCAGGTGGCCACCAGCCGAGCAGCCCGCGATGGCGACGAAGTTACGGTCGCCGCCGAACTTGTCGACGTTGGCCCGCGCCCAGGCGATCGCGGCCTTGACGTCGGTGATGTGCCGGGGCCAGCGGTGATGCGGGGCGACCCGGTAGTCGATCGACAGACACACCCAGCCCTGCCGGGCCAGGTGTGACAGCAGCGCGTAGCCCTGGAGGATCCGGCCGCCGTGGACCCAGGCTCCGCCCGGGACGAATAGCAGCACCGGCGCCGGCTGGGTGGGCAGCTGCTTGGGCCGCCACACATCGAGCAGCTGGGCCGGATCGTCGCCGTAGCGCACCGAGGTCCGGTACACGTCGCGGCGGTACTCGCAGGTGTGCCACAACGGCGACATGCTGTCCGGCGCCGGCCAGTCGATGGCCAGGTCGGCGGACGACACCACGCCGCGCAGCGCCTCCTGCGCGACAATGTCGGTCTGCTCCCGCTCCGCCTTGCGCAATTCGGGGTTGTCCGGTGTGAACCAGGACTTCGCCGACGAGGTGAGGAATTCGGGCAGGTGACGGAACCCCCACATGCTCATCGCCGTGATGACGCCGAGCGGTTCCAAGTGCTTCCCCACCACTGGCAGCGAAGCCGATGCCACGCTAAGCGCCAGCATATGGTCTGCCGGCCTGGCATGTAGCAACCATCGAGCTCGATCAGCGAGCGTCGGTGCGGGGTACCGGTTATCCGGTCGTGCCGTCATTGCGCGAGCGTACCCCGCAGCGTATTGACTCAGGCGACAACTTCGCCGACTCGTCCACCTCGAGCGCAATTGTGACCTGCATCACATCGACTTATCGCTGCAACTCCCGTTAGCTTCGCTAACCATGAGTAAGTCTGCGCTGGCCATCACCGAAGAGCACCAGGACCTCGCCGACGCGGCACTCGGGCAGCTGAACCGGCTCCACAGCCGCGCGGCCGCCCGCGCCACGCTGGAGAAGCCCGGCACCTACCCCGACGAAATCTGGTCTGCCGGCGCCGAACTCGGCTGGAACGGGCTGGCGATCTCCGAGGAATACGGCGGTTCCGGATTCGGTCTGCCCGAACTCGCGGTGGTCGCCGAGGTGGCCGGCCGCGAACTGTCCCCGGGCCCGTTCCTGCCGACGGTGTCCGCTTCGGTGGTCATCGACCGGTACGCCCCGGACGCGGTTCGGGCCGAACTGCTCCCGGGCCTCGCCGACGGAACCACGGTCGCCGCCCTTGGGCTGGCCGGCTCGGTGACCATCGGCGCCGACGGCCTGGTGGGCGGGCAGGCACGTGCGGTCCTGGGCGCTCCCGATGCCCAGGTACTCCTGCTCGCCGCCGGAGACGACATCGTGATCCTGGACGCCACGGCCGACGGAATCACCGTCACCGCACAGGATTCCCTGGACCCCACCCGCAGCATCGGTGCGGTCGACCTACGAGCCGTGACCGTCGACGAGAGCCGGATCCTGCGCGGCGCAGCGCGGGCGGCGCGCACGGTGTTCCGCATCCTCGGCTCGGCCGAGGCGGTCGGGGTGTCCTGGGCCGCGCTCGACATGGCCGTCGAGTACGCGAAGGTGCGCGAACAGTTCGGCCGCACCATCGGTACCTTCCAGGCCGTCAAGCACCACGCCGCCAACATGCTCGTCGACGCCGAGCAGACCACGGCGGCGGTCTGGGATGCGGCCCGCGCCGACAGCCTCGACGGCGCCTGGTTCGCCGCCGCGGTGGCCGCTGCCCACGCCATCCGGGCCCAGATCTTCTGCGCACAGACCAATGTCCAGCTCCACGGCGGCATCGCATTCACCTGGGAGCACGACGCACACCTGTACCTGCGCCGCGCCCGCACGCTGGCCGCGGTGCTCGGCGACGGTGCCGACCCCCTGATCGACGTCGTCGACGGCCAACGCGGCGGTCAGGCGCACGGGGCATCCTTTGCGCTGCCCGAGGAGGCCGAGCGGTACCGGCAGGACGCGCGTGACGCCGCGTCTGCGGTGAAGGACTTGCCCGAGGACCAGCGCCGCGACTACCTGGTGGACTCCGGCTACCTGGTGCCGCACTGGCCCAAGCCGTATGGCAGGGCCGCGGATGTGTTGGAGCAGTTGGTGATCGAGGAGGAGTTCACCGACATCGAGCGGGCCGACATGGGGATCACCGGCTGGGTCACCCTGACCATCGCCCAGGCCGGCACCGACGATCAGCGCGAGCGCTGGGTGGAGCCCGTGCTGCGCGGCCAGGTCATGTGGTGCCAGCTGTTCTCCGAGCCGGGCGCAGGTTCGGATGCCGCCGCGGTGCGCACCGCGGCCAAGAAGGTCGACGGCGGTTGGCGGGTCACCGGCCAGAAGGTGTGGACCAGCCTGGCCCAGCACTGCCAGTGGGGCCTGGCCACCGTGCGCACCGATCCCGACGCCCCCAAGCACGCCGGCGTCACCATGATGGCGATCGACATGAAAGCCCCTGGGGTGACGGTGAATCCGCTGCGGGGGCTGACCGGCGACGCCCACTTCAACGAGGTCTTCTTCGACGACGTGTTCGTCCCCGACACCGATGTCGTGGGCGATGTGAACAAGGGCTGGCTGGTGGCACGCGCCACGCTGGGCAACGAGCGCATCTCGATCGGCGGCGGTTCGGCGGCGCCGACCGGATTCGACGCCGACGAGCTGGTGGCGCTGATCGACAACGACCCCGACGGGGCCCGCTACGTGCGCCGCGCCGGCGAGGTGATCGCCGTCGGCCACACCCTGCGACTGCTGAACCTGCGCCGGGTCAGCCGCGCCATCGCCGGTGCCGAGCCCGGACCCGAGGGCAATGTCACCAAGCTGTTGGTGGCCGAGCACTCCCAGCACCTGACCGAGCTGGGCATGAACCTGGTCGGCTCAGCCGGGGTCACCGGCCAGACGCCGAAGCTGACCCGGGCGTACCTCGGCAACCGGGCCATGACGATCGCCGGCGGCACGTCGGAGATCACCCGCAACACCATCGCCGAGCGCATCCTGGGCCTGCCTCGCGATCCGCTGCTGAAGTAGCCGCCCCAGCGCCCGGGGCGCCGGTTTCTACCTGCGGTCGCGGTGCGACGCGATCCACGGCCACCGCGTAGAAACCAGCGCGCGAAGGGCGAGCCGCCGCCGGGCTACACCGTCGGGACGGTGCCGCCGTCGACCACCACGTCGGCACCCACGATCGAGGACGCGGCGTCGGACACCAGGAACCCCACGACCTCGGCGACCTCGGCGGGCTCGGCGGGCCTACGCAGCGGAATCCCGCCGAGTGCGGACATCAACGATTCGAGCGCCTGCTCACGGGACCCGTTGCCGGCCGCGGCAATACGCTCGATCAACGCATCTGCTGCCGTGGTCTGGATGAACCCCGGCGACACGGTGTTGACCCGAATCCCCTTCGGCGCCAGCTCATTGGCCAGGCCCTTGCTGTACGCCCGCAGCGCCGCCTTGGCTGCGGCGTATCCCAGCGTGCCGTCGTAGAGCGGCATCATCATCGGCAGTAACGCCCGGTCGAGGCGGACCGCTGCGAGAAGGTTCAGGTTCAGCTCGTCAGCCCAGTCCTGATCGCTGAGCGCCGCGAAGCCGCCCGACGGTGCACTCGAGCCGCCCGCGTTGTGCACCAGGATCTGGACGCCGCCGTTGTTGCGCAGCCGCCGGGCCAGATCCTCGATGTCGGTCATCGAGGTGAGATCCGCGGCGACGAAATCATTTGCGCCCGAAGGGCCGTCGCCCGGTTGCTGTCGGGCCACAGCGGTCACGTGGGCCCCGGCCTCCCGCAGCCGGGTGACGATGGCGGCCCCGGCACCCTTCGTCCCGCCGGTGACCACCGCGCGTCGTCCCTGCAGCCCGCTCATGCGTCGGCCCGAAATACCGGCCAGCACAAGGCTGTGCGCCATTGCGCAGAGTCGTCAGTATCCCAGGTGAAGCGTTCGTAGTACTCACGCAGCGGGCCCTCGACACTGATCTCGTGGCGGTTGGCGTACTCGCCGAGGGCGCTGTAGCTGAGGTCAACGTCGTCATGTGGCCCCTGATGTCGGATGACCGCGAGCTCGGCCGCCGGGATTATCACCTCCTGCACCCGTCCGGCCTGCCGTACCTCGCCTTCGACTGGAATGAACACCGTTGCGGTGCCGCGATCGCGGGCGAACATGTCAAAGTCGAACAGCGCCGCAGGAGGGCCGGCCGATCTCGAGGCCGTATCTGCGGCCACCGTTGCCCGCAGTTCGCCCATCGCACCATGCCACCAGGGCAACAAGTCGTCGCGGTCGATCTCCGCGGTGATCGCGGCAGCCGGCGTCGCTGCGACGCTGAGGTGTTCGATCGCCGCACCGGCGGAATTCTCCGCGGGCCGTTCGAGAATCGCGCGCAGTGATTCGACCGCGCTACGGGTCTCTGCAAGCTGGTTCTCCAGTCGCTCTAGGTGACCACCGATCAGCCTGTTGCGGTCGGCAGGGGCTGACGTCAGCACCGCGCGCACGTCGGCGATGGGCATGCCCAGGCCACGGAGCCGGCGCACCACCTGGGCCGTCGGGACCTGATCGGAAACGTAATACCGGTACCCGCTGCTCGAATCGATGTGGTCCGGCTCGAGCAATCCGACCTCGTGATAGTGCCGCAGGGTCTTGATCGACAGCTGCGTCATTCGGGAGAAGTCTCCGATGGACAGATCGATGGTCACCGGTTCAGTCTTGTCCCTCCCTCAGGGGGAGACTCAACACCGCGTGACGGGGACTCTTCGACACCTTCGGTAATGCCCGACCGGGCGGCACGGTAGAAAAGACGCTGTGACGACCGCCACTGGTTTCCATCCGGACTTGGAACGCATCGCCCGCTTCATCCCGCGCCAGCTCGTCAACCGGCGCTCCCTGCCGTTGCTGCAGCGGCTGACCGCCCTGCAGAACCGGCAGACACCCAAGGACGTCGAGGTACTGACCCTGGCCTCCGGTGTCGGTGTGCGGCTGTTCCGGCCGTCCGGCCTCACCGAGCCGACACCGGCTCTGCTGTGGATCCACGGCGGCGGCTACGTGCTGGGCAGCCCGGCGCAGGACGACGCGCTGTGCCGGCGCTTCGCCAAGGAACTCGGCGCCACGGTGGCTGCGGTCAAGTACCGGCTCGCGCCGCAGAACCCCTACCCGGCCGGGTTGGAGGACTGCTATGACGCGCTGAAATGGCTCGCGGCGCTGCCCGCGGTCGATTCCTCGCGGGTCGCGGTCGCCGGCGCGAGTGCAGGCGGCGGGTTGGCCGCCGCCCTGGCCCTGCTCGCCCGTGATCGCGGCGAGGTGTCCCTTGCCGCCCAGATACTCGTCTATCCGATGCTCGACGACCGCTCGGTGGGGCCGGAATTGGAGAATCCCGGCCACCGGTTGTGGACGCAGGGCAGCAACAAGTTCGGCTGGTCGGCCTACCTGGGCAGTGCCGATCCCGCCGTCGCCGTGCCGGGCCGCCGTGAAGATCTGGCCGGGCTGCCGCCCGCCTGGATCGGTGTCGGAACCTTGGACCTGTTCCACGACGAAGACCTGGCCTACGCCGAGCGGCTACGCGCGGCCGGGGTGGAATGCCAGGTGGAACAGGTGTACGGGGCATTCCACGGTTTCGACCAGATCGCGGCGAAAGCACCCGTGGCCCAAGCCTTCATGGCCAGCCAGTTGGCGAGCCTACGCGCGGCGTTCGCCTGACCCGATCGCGGCGCTTCACGCACGTGGTGATGCGTGATGCGTGATGTATTCTTGGAGAATGCGGACGACACTCGATATCGACGAGCGCGTCTTGGCGGCGGCCAAGGGCATGGCCCGCGCTCGTGGAATCACGATGGGCCAGGCAATTTCGGAGCTCGCCATCGCCGGCTACGAGGCCAGGTACGCCACCACCGAGCTTGGAGATCCGGATTTCCCGGTACTGCCCGCGGTGGAGGGCCACGTGATCACGGATGAGATGGTTGAGAAGGCGTTCGCCGAGGATGCCTGAAGAGTCGGGGCCCGCCTTCGGCCTGCCCGACGTGAACGTGCTCGTCGCACTGACCAACACGACGCACCAGCATCACCGTCAAGCCCACGCATGGCTCGCGACCTGCCCGCGGTTCGCCACCACACCAGTTACCGAAAACGGGTTGATCCGACTGCTACTGAACCCGGCGGTGGTGGGCCAGCAGATATCGACCGCTCAGGCCCTCACGGTGCTCACTAGATTGCGAGCCCACGACCGCGCCACGTTCGTTGCCGACAGTTCGAGTCTGGCGAGTGCCGCGATCGACACGATCGGGTTGGCCGGGCACAAACAGGCGACAGACTTCCATCTGATCAATCTGGTTGCGACCGCGGGTGGCACACTGGTGACCTTTGATCGACGCATCGCCGGCGCGCTGGCGCCGCAAGACCAGCGATTCGTTCACGTGCTCTGAGACACCTCCCCAGAACGACGCCGTGGTCGTTCCACTCACGCGGCAACGACCACGGCGTTGAGTTCGAGCAAGAGACTTTCAGTCTCGAACAACGTTGTCCTCGAACACGATCCGGCCGATCAACTCGTAGCGACGCGGGTCGCGCAGCTTGAAGTAGGTGGCCATACCTGCACCGAGGACGAAGATCCCGACAACGATCCACGGGGTCAGCTTGAACAGTAGGGTGCCGGATGCCGTACCTGCCGCCGTGTCTTTGTGCTCCCACAGCAGGTACACGACGTAGAGCATGCCGATCCCACCCAGACCGGGCGCGATCAGCGTCTTGAACCAATGCTTGGACACCGGGTGGTTCTTGCGGATGTGGAAGTAGCTGATCACCGAGAAGGCGCACAGCGACTGCACGATCAGGATCGCCATGGTGCCCAGGATCGCCAGCAGCGTGTACATGTGCACATAGGGATCCATCCCGGCGAACAGGAAGGACAGGATGATCACCAGGGTGATCGCGCTCTGCACGAACGAGGCGATGTAGGGCGATCCGTGCGTGGGATGTGTTGCGCCCAAGGTCTTTTGCAGGCCCGCCGACAAGCCTTCACGGCCGAGCGCGTAGAGGTAGCGCGAGGCGCAGTTGTGGAACGCCATGCCGCAGGCGAATGAACCGGTGACCAGCAGGATGTTGAACATCGTGATCGCCCACTCGCCGTACGTGCTGCGCACCGGGCCGAAGAAGATCTCCGAAGACGTGGCCGAATCCTGCGCGAGTTCCACCGCACGCTGCGGGCCCGTGCCGGCGATCGCCATCCAGGACACGAACACATAGAACAGTCCGACGCCGAGCACACTCAGCATGGTGGCCCGGGGAATGATCTTCTTCGGGTTACGCGACTCTTCGCCGTACATCGCGGTCGATTCGAAGCCGACCCACGACCAGAAGGCGAAGAACAAGCCCAATCCAGCACTCGCGCCGGCGATTCCGGCGGCCGGAGTGAACGCGCCGATGGGGTTGAGCGTCTCGGCCACGGCGAAGCCCTGCGGGCCTCCACCCTTGAGTAGCACCGCCACTGCGCCGAGCGCGAGCATGACGATCTCGGTCACCAGGAATATGCCGAGCACCTTGGCGGTCAGGTTGACGTCGAAGTAGGTCAGGATGGCGTTGACCGCCAGCATCAGCAGCGCCGGGATGATCCAGTGGACGTGGATGCCCAGTTGGGATTGCATGAAGTTCTGGAAGAAGAAGGAGAAGATCCCGATCAGGGAAGCCTCGAACACCACGTAGGCCATGGTGATCAAGCCGCCGCTGGCCATCCCGACGACGCGGCCCAGCCCGTGGGAGATGTAACCGTAGAACGCGCCGGTGGTGGTGATGTGTTTGGCCATGGTCGCGTAGCCCACGGCGAACAGGCCGAGGACGACGGTGGCAACGATGTACCCGGCCGGTGCATGCGAACCATTTCCGAAGCCGACGGCAATCGGGACGTTGCCGACCATTGCCGTGATCGGAGCGGCGGTCGCCACCGCCATGAAGATGACGCCGACGGTGCCGACGGCGTTGCGCTTGAGTCTTTGTACGTCGTGAGCTGTGTCTTCACTCCTGGCGACAGCTTGATCGGTCATCTAGCGGGACACCTTCCAGGTAACAATGGGATACCCGATGTGGCCTGGGCCACAATCGAGACGTACGTATATTGGCACTACCAAAACCGATTGGCAAGCACTTTCTGCAACCATTGACATAAATGGTTGCAACCCTTTACGGTGAGGCCCATCACAGCTACCGGATAGCTGGAGAGGGAGCCGCATGTACGACTACGGCACGTTCACGTTCGAGTCCAAAGCCGAAGTGCTGGACAAGGCGAAGACGTTCTGGAATCCAGACAAGACACAGTTCTGGACTGACACCGGTGTCGATCTGGTGATCGACCGCCGCGAGGGATATTTCCTGTGGGACATGGGCGGCCGCCGCCTGATCGACCTGCACCTCAACGGTGGTACCTACAACCTCGGGCACCGCAATCCCGAAGTGATGCAGGCGATTACCGAGGGCATGGAGCATTTCGACGTCGGCAACCACCACTTCCCGTCGGTGGCACGCACCGCCCTGGCCCAGCGCCTGGTCGAGACCGCGCCGGCGTCGATCACCAAGGTGGCGTACGGATCCGGGGGCGGTGAGGCGATCGACATCGCACTCAAGAGTGCCCGGCACGCCACCAAGCGCCGCAAGATCGTCTCGATCGTCAAGGCCTACCACGGCCACACCGGCCTGGCCGTGGCCACCGGTGACGACCGGTTCGCCAAGTTCTTCCTGGCCGACCAGCCCGACGAGTTCCTGCAGGTCCCGTTCAACGACATCGAGGCGATGGAACGGGTGCTGGCGCCCGGCGATGTCGCCGCGGTGATCATGGAGACCATCCCGGCCACCTACGGATTCCCGCTTCCCGCACCGGGTTACCTGGAAGCTGTCAAGGCCGCCACCGAGAAGCACGGCACCCTGTACATCGCCGACGAGGTGCAGACCGGTCTGATGCGTACCGGTGAACTGTGGTGCATCACCAAACACGGCATCGAGCCCGACATCCTGGTCACCGGCAAGGGCCTGTCCGGTGGCATGTACCCGATCACCGCGGCCCTGCTCAGCGACCGCGCCGCGAAGTGGCTCGATGAGGACGGGTTCGGCCATATCTCCACGTTCGGCGGCGCCGAGCTGGGCTGCGTCGCCGCCCTGAAGACGCTGGAGATCTCCACCCGGCCCGAAGTGCGCTCGATGGTGCACTACATCGCCGACATCTTCGACCAAGGCCTACAGCGGATCCGGGCCGACCATCCGGACTGGTTCGTCGGCATCCGGCAGAACGGTGTGGTGATCGGCTTGGAGTTCGATCACCCCGAAGGCGCCAAGTTCGTGATGCGGGAACTCTACGAGAACGGCGTGTGGGCGATCTTCTCCACGCTGGATCCCCGTGTCCTGCAATTCAAACCGGGTCTGTTGCTCTCGCGCGAGCTCTGCGAGGACGTCCTGGACCGCCTCGCCGTCGCAGTGGCTAGGGCCGAGACCGTCGTGAGAGGACGTAAAGCATCATGACCAGTACCGCACAGGGCCGCCACATGCTGGAGCGGGCCCGGTGGGCCGCTGCGGCATACGCCGACTACGACGCGTCCGCGGTGACCGGCATCGTCAACGCGGTGGCCGACGCCGCCTACGCCGCGGCCGAGCGGTTCGCCGCCGAGGCGGTGGCCGAGACCGGGATGGGCGTGGTGGCCGACAAGGTCACCAAGAACCGGGCCTGCTCGCGGGGCATCGTCGACTACTACCGCGGGGAAGACTTCGTGTCTCCGCGGGTTGACGAGGCCCGCAAGATTGTCGAACTGCCCCGGCCCGCAGGCGTCGTGCTGGCCTTGACGCCGACCACCAATCCCGTTGCCACGGTGTATTTCAAGGTGATCCTGGCCCTGATGACGCGCAACGCCGTCGTCGTCGCGCCGCACCCGCGGGCCAAGCAGTGCTCGGCCGATGCGGCCCGGTTGCTCGCCGAGGCCGCAGTCGCGGCCGGTGCGCCGGACGGCATCGTCCAGGTGGTCGAGGAACCGTCCATTCCGCTGGTGCAGGCGCTCATGGCCGACGACCGCACCGACGTCATCGTCGCGACCGGGGGCACCGGCGTGGTGCGCGCCGCGTACTCGTCCGGCAACCCCGCACTCGGCGTCGGCCCGGGCAATGTCCCGGTGTTCGTCGAGGCCAGCGCCGACATCAACGCGGCGGCCAAGCGCATCGTGGACAGCAAGGCCTTCGACAACTCGGTGTTGTGCACCAACGAATCGGTCCTGATCGCCGAAGACGCGATCGCCGGCAAGCTCAGCGGCGCACTGACCCGCGCCGGCGCGCACATCCTCGACGAGGACGGCGCACGGCGCCTGCGCGCCTACATGTTCGCCGACGGTCACCTCAACACCGACGTCGTCGGACGCGACGCCGCCTGGATCGCCGGGCAGGCCGGGCTGCGGGTCACCGCCAAGACCCGAGTGTTGATCGCACCGTTCAACGACGTGATCGCCGAGGAGATGCTGGCTCACGAGAAGCTGTCCCCGGTGCTCGGCATGACCACCGCAGCCGACGCCGCGCGCGGCATCCGGGCCGCCCGGGCCGTGGTGCGAATCGGCGGGGCCGGCCACTCGGCGGCCATCCACAGCGAGAATGCCTCGGTGATAACCGATTTCGCGGCCCAGGTACCGGTGCTGCGGGTCTCGGTCAACGTCGGCAACAGCACCGGCAGCTCCGGGCTGGACACCAACCTGGCGCCGTCGATGACGATCGGCACCGGGTTCGTCGGGCGCAGCTCGATCGGGGAGAACCTGCAACCGCAGAACCTGATCAACTGGGCACGCATCGCGTACAACAGCGACTCCGCCGTGCCCATGGGCAATTTCGCTGGTATCAATCCGTGGCACTCACCGGCCGGACCGGTGCCGGAGTATCCGCGTGCCTCCAACGACCGCAAACGCGCGCCTTCTCAAGCGAGAACCCGGTCCGCACCGGCCCGCTCGACCGAACTGGGCCTGGACGCCCTGCGTGCGGAGTTGCGCGCGCTGGTCGCCGAAGAACTCGCACAACTGATCAAGAGGTAGGGCTGTGGCTGAACTTCGTTCCTTCATCTTCATCGACCGACTGCAACCGCAGACCATGTCGTATCTGGGCACCTGGATCAAGGGCGCCCTTCCCCGCGCCAATCAGGCGGCCCAGATCATCGAGGTGGCCCCCGGCCTGGACATCGAGGGCGTCACCGACGTCGCCCTCAAGCATGCCGAGGTCAAGGCCGGAATCCTGGTGGTAGAGCGGCAATTCGGTTACCTGGAGTTCCACGGCGAGACCGGTGCGGTCAAGGCGGCCGCCGACGCCGCGTTGGACGAGCTCGGCGGCGACACCGGAAGCGCGGTGCAGCCGAACGTGCTGGCCTCACGGATCATCTCCAGCGTCGACCACCAGCACGCATTCCTGATCAACCGCAACAAGATCGGGTCGATGGTGCTGCCCGGCGAATCGCTGTTCGTGCTCGAGGTGGCCCCCGCGTCCTACGCGATCCTGGCCACCAACGAAGCCGAGAAGGCCGCGGACATCAAGGTGGTCGACTTTCGGATGATCGGCGCCACGGGCCGCGTATACCTGTCCGGCACCGAAGCCGACATCCGTACGGCGGCCGAGGCGGCTCGGGACGCGCTGGCGAGGGCCACCGCGTGAGCATCAACCGTGACGAATTGCGCGCCCTCGTGCGCGAGGTGGTGCGGGAGGCCGTCCGGGACTTCGTTGCGACCAAGACTCCGGGGCCGGTGGCCATCCCCCCATCACAGCCACCGGCTCCGGCCCCTCCTGCCCCGCCGACGGTTGCCGACCAGTTTGGCGCGAACCCCACCGGACCCCGCGCCGTCGACGGCAAGAATCGCACCGAGACCGTGCAGCTGACCAATGACCGCGACCTCGACAACTTCGTCCGAAAGCTGTTGCGGCTCTTCGAGAGCCCGAAGACCCGTGCCGACCTCAAAACGGGCCGGCTCAGCTTCCGGCTGGCGGGGCCGACCCGTTCATCCGGCGGCGGGGCCAGCAGGCGCATCGAAGCCGGTGCCGTCACCGAGCGGCACATCGCCGACATGGCCGGAGGCACGCTCGTGCTCGGCCGCAAGGCCGTGCTGACCCCGCTGGCCCGCGAAAAAGCGCGGACCTTGGGCATCACGATTGAGAAGGAGCCAAAGTGCTAGCAGCGACTGTCACCGGCAACGTGTGGTCGACCCGTCGGATCGACGGCATCCCGGCCGGGGCGTTTCTTGAGATCGAGATCGACGGCACCGGATCGAAGCTCATCGCCTTCGATGTCCTCGGCAGCGGCGTGGGCGAGCATGTGCTCGTCGCCCAGGGCTCGGTCGCCTCGGGCTGGTTCACCGGCACCCCACCTCCGGTCGACGCCCTCATCATCGGCTCCATAGACGTCAAACCCGACACCAACCCCAACAAATAAGGAGAAATACCCATGTCCAGCAACGCAATCGGACTGATCGAGACCAAGGGCTTCGTGGCTGCGCTGGCCGCCGCCGACGCCATGGTCAAGGCCGCCAACGTCACCATCACCGATCGCCAGCAGGTCGGCGACGGTCTGGTCGCCGTGATCGTCACCGGTGAGGTGGGCGCCGTCAAGGCCGCCACCGAGGCCGGCGCCGAGACCGCCTCGCAGGTGGGCGAACTGGTCAGCGTGCACGTCATCCCGCGTCCGCACAATGAGCTCGGCGCGCACTTCTCGGTCGCCAGCA
Organism: Mycolicibacterium sp. 050232; assembly: GCA_036235365.1. Lineage (GTDB taxonomy): Bacteria > Actinomycetota > Actinomycetes > Mycobacteriales > Mycobacteriaceae > Mycobacterium. The sequence continues at coordinate 755,225 of JAZBEZ010000001.1, forward strand.
AGTAGCCATGCCGACCAGAGCTGAGGAGAGCACGCGGATTCGCACCCAGATCCGCGTCTACCTGTTGGTGGAGGATCTGCAGCGTCAGTTCGCCGCCTACCTAGGAACACCGACCCGGGCCCGGGGTTACCCGCCGTACGAGGGTGAGCACGCGCTGATCGTCGAGGTGTCCCCGGCCTTGGCGATCGAGCGGGTGATCGACCTGGCCCTACGTGAGGTCCCCGGCATCCAGCCCGGAATCCTCTACGTGGAACGCCAATTCGGGGTGCTCGAGATCCACTCGGCCAACCTGGAGGACGTGCAACGGGCCGGCGAGGCGATCCTGGCCGGCACCGGCAACAAGGCCTCCGATCAGCTGCGGCCGCGGGTGCTCTGCCACGACATCATCGAGAACATCACCGATCAGCACGCGGTGATCCTCAACCGCAACCGGCAGGCATCGATGATCCTGCCCGGGCAGTCGCTGCTGGTCTACGAGATGACCCCGGCACTGTTCGCAGCGGTGGCGGCCAATGAGGCGGAACGGGCGGCACCTGGACTTACTGTGGTTGACGTGCAGATGATCGGTGCCGCTGGGAGGCTCTACATCGGCGGCAGCACCGCTGACGTCACGGTGGCCCGGGATCGGATCACCGCGGTGCTGGACGGGATCGAAGGACGGGAGCACTAGATGGTTATCACCGACGAGATCGATGTCGCCCAACTGGCGTTACGCCAGTACGACATCGGGACGGACGCGACGCTGAGGTTGCTGAACCTGTCCGAGAACGCCACCTATCTCGTCGAGGACGCCGGCACCCAGTCCATCCTGCGGGTGCATCGGCAGGACTACCACCGGCCCCACGAGATCGAGTCGGAACTGGACTGGCTGGCAGCGCTACGCGCCGACAGCGACGTCACGGTTCCGACAGTGCTGCCCGCACAGGACGGACGGCGCCTGGTCACCGTCAACGGTGAAGAGACAGGCGGAATCGACCGCTACGCCGTGCATTTCGGCATGGTCGCCGGGGCCGAACCCGACGAGGGCGCGTTGTCCCTCGACGATTTCCACACGCTGGGCCGGATCACCGCTGCGCTGCACGATCATTCGCAGCGGTGGGAGCGCCCGGCCGGTTTCGGCCGGTTCTCGTGGGACTGGGAGCACAGCCTGGGCCCATCCGGGCGATGGGGCCGTTGGCACGATGCCGAAGGTGTCGGCGCAGCCGAGCAACAGGTGCTGGAGCGCGCTCAGGTGCTGCTGCACGATCGGCTGCACGCCTACGGCACCGGCCCCGACGTCTACGGCCTGATCCACGCCGACCTGCGACTGGCCAATCTGCTGGTGGACCCTGGATCCTCGGGGACCGCTGGACCTTCCGAGATCACCGTCATCGACTTCGACGACTGCGGATTCGGTTGGTATTTCTACGATTTCGGCACCGCGGTGTCGTTCATCGAGGACGACCCGGCACTGCCGGAATGGCAGGACGCCTGGGTGCGCGGCTACCGCACCCGCCGCGCCCTGCCGGCCTCCGACGAGGACATGCTGGCCTCGTTCGTGCTGCTGCGCAGGCTGCTGCTGCTGGCCTGGATGGGCAGCCACAGCCACTCGCGGGAATCGGCCACCAAAGCCATCAGCTACGCCGCCGGCAGCTGTGAACTGGCCGAGCGCTATTTGCGCTCCAACGGCCTCACCTTGACCTGACACCCAAAGGATCCCACTATGTTCGCATCGCTTCAGGGCCGCTCGGCCATCGTCACCGGTGGAAGCAAGGGCATCGGCCGCGGCATCGCCCAGACGTTCGCCAACGCCGGCGTGGATGTCCTCATCACCGGGCGCAACCAGTCCGACCTCGATGAGGCCGTCGCGGCGCTCGCCGATGCCCCGGGGCGGGTGAGTGCCCTGCGTGCGGACGTGACCAGCCCCGAAGATGCCCGCGCCGTGGTCGAGGCCGCCGTCGAGCGGCACGATGGCCTTGACATCGTCTGCGCCAATGCCGGCATCTTCCCGTCCGGGCGCCTCGAAGACCTCACCCCGGAAGACATCGACCAGGTCCTCTCGGTCAACTTCAAGGGCACCGTCTACATCGTGCAGGCCGCTCTGGCTGCCCTGACCGCCAGCGGCCACGGCCGCGTCGTCATCACCTCGTCGATCACCGGCCCCATCACGGGCTACCCCGGCTGGTCGCACTACGGTGCGTCCAAGGCGGCCCAACTGGGCTTCCTGCGCACCGCCGCGATGGAGCTGGCTCCGAAGAAGATCACCATCAACGCCGTGCTGCCCGGCAACATCATCACCGAGGGCCTGGTCGAAATGGGCCAGGACTACATGGACCAAATGGCCTCGGCCGTGCCCAGCGGCCGGCTCGGATCGGTCGCGGACATCGGCAACGCGGCGTTGTTCTTCGCCACCGACGAAGCCGCGTACATCACCGGACAGTCGCTGGTCGTGGATGGCGGACAGATTCTGCCCGAATCTCACCTGGCAATCGCTGAACTCTAGTTCAACCTGGATAGAATTGGCTGTACCAATACACGGGCAGGGGGCCGGGGTGGCAGTTCACAGCGAGGAGTTGCGCAGGCGCATCGTCGCCGAGATCAACGCGGGCACCCCCGGTGCCAAACTCGGCAGTGAACGCGACCTGGCCGAACGCTACGGCACCAGCCGCTCCAGCCTGCGGCAAGTGCTGGCCGCGTTGGAGGAAGCCGGCCTGGTGCACCGGGTTATCGGCCGGGCCGGCGGCATCTTCATCAGCCACGGACAGGTCGAGCGCCACCTCTCCGACGTGGTCGGGGTGCCCGCCTTCCTGGCCAATCAGGGGTACGTCGCGGGGACGCGGGTGCTCTCGACGCGCATCACCACCCCTGACGACGCCACCAAGACCGCCCTGCACCTGGGGCCCGGCGACTACGTCATCGAGATCCAACGCGTCCGACTGGCCGACGGCTCCCCGATCTCGCTCGAACACGCCCAGTTTCCGGCGGACGCCTTTCCCGGCCTGCTCGATCAGCAGCTGGGCGGGTCACTCTACGAAATCCTGGAATCCCAGTACGGTTTGGTCACCGGCCGGGCCGACGAGCGCATCGAGGCGGTCAGCGCCACCAGCAGCGAAGCCACCCTGCTCGGTATCAAACCCAAAGCGGCACTGCTGCTGATCACCCGCGTCACCTATGACCAGCACGGTTCTCCGTGCGAGTTCTCCCGCGACCTGTTCCGCGGGGACCGCACGGCACTGGCGGTGACGGCCAAGGGCAGCGGTATCGCCACCCACGCCGATGCCAACACCGCCTCGGTCACGCTGCAACGCCAGGCCGGCTGAGCCTCTTCAGCGCACCACCTCGTAGAACGAGTCGTCGCCCTCATCACCGTCTTCCGGGTGGTCCCCCTCGTCGGCCCGACGCTTCGGCTGCTCGGGCTCCTCAGCCGCGAGCTTGCGCTCCAGCGTCTCCTCGGCATCCGCGCGATCCGCGCCGTGCCACTGCTCGGGCGGATCCACGACTTCGTCGCCATCAGCATTGGCGACCTCGTCGGAATCGGTCGACTCACTCGGCGACAGCGTGTCATCCGGTCCGTTCTCGATATCGCTCATGGTGTGGGGATGACCGCGGCGCAGGCGCGGGAAACTCCTGGGGTAGCGGTCACGCCGCACTCTCGACAGGCGCAGCGGTCACGGCTTTGACGAAGTCGCCCATGTAGCGGATGGCCTGCCTACCCTCTGGGACGATGTCGGCCGCGAGCGGGAAATCGTGCACCTGGCCGCTCCAGACGTGCAGCTCACACGCCGCGTGCGCGTCGGCCAGCCGGTCCGCCACCAATTCCGAATCAGCCAGCAGGAGTTCGTCGGAGCCGACATGGATCATCACCGGTGGCATGCCCGCGAGATCGGCGGTGGCCGGATCGATCAGCGGCTCGGCATCGCACCGATTCGGCTGACATTGGCTACGACGCATAGACCGGGCGAATGCCGACAACGCCGCACCGGTGAACATCGAGCACCGAGAGACGTTGCGGTGAGCCAGTTTTTGTGCCGGATCCAGGTCGATCAGCGGGGAAATCGCGGCCAGGCCCGCCGCCGGATCCACGCCCTGGGCCAATGACCTGAGCGCCGTCGCGAAAGCCAGGTATCCACCTGCCGAATCGCCCGCGATCACGGTCCGCTCCGCGCCATAGCCACGCCGCCGCAGCCAGGACAATCCGGCCAAAGCATCCTCGACTGCATCCACCAGCCCGCACCTGGGCAACATCCGGTAACCGACGTTGAGCACCAGCGCATCTGCCGCCGCCGACAGTCGGCAAGCCAGAGCACGGTGGGTGTTGAGCCCACAGGTAAGGAACGCCCCACCGTGCAAGTAGAGGACCGCGTTGCGCCCTGATATTCCCGGTGCGCGGACCAGTTCCGCCGGGCAGTTGGGCAGTGCCACAGGCCGTACCGATGCGCCCGGGCGTCCTGGAATGAGGCCGACGACACGGTCGATGGAGCTCAGCGGCCACGCCAGATCGGGTTGCAGGGCCCAAGCGCGGATCGCGTTCTTCACGGCTACCCGACAGCCGATCTCCAGGGCCGCGGCCTCAAGGCTCCTTGTGCGGTGCAATACCCGTTTTGCCGCGTATGCCCCGGTCATGGCCATCATCTCCTGTTGTCATCACAACGAATACCCGAACTGGGCATGGTCAAACGGTCGGAGCGGGTATCCCCCGGTCATGAGCAGCGCAGCGGCGTTCGTCCCCGAAACACGTGAGCTGACTGACCTGGCCGAGGCGGCACGGCGATGCCAGGGGTGTCCGCTGTACCGGGATGCCACCCAAACCGTGTTCGGGTCCGGCAAGGCATCGGCCCGGATGATGTTGATCGGTGAGCAGCCCGGGGACCGGGAGGACCGTGCGGGAGCGCCGTTCGTGGGTCCGGCCGGCCGGGTCCTGGACAAAGCTCTGGCGGCCGCCGAGATCGACCGCACCGAGCTCTACCTGACCAACGCCGTCAAGCATTTCAAGTTCACCACCAACGAACGCGGCAAGCGCCGTATCCACAAGACCCCTAGCCGCACCGAGGTCGAGGCGTGCCGGCCGTGGATCCTTGCCGAGTTGGACACGGTCGCACCGGAAGTCGTCGTCCTACTGGGCGCGACTGCCGCCAAGTCCATGCTGGGCAACGACTTCCGGGTATCTCGCCACCGAGGGGAGATCCTGCACGCCGAGGGATTGGTGCCCGACGGGGACCTGACGATGATCGCCACCATTCACCCGTCGGCGGTGTTGCGAGGGCCATCGGAGTCCCGCGACGACGCGTTCGACGGCCTGGTCGCCGACCTTCGCGCCGCCTACGCGACGACGCGTACCGTGCGCAACGAGGGCAGATCGACACGCGGCGGCGGATCGAAATCGTGTGCGGCCTTGCGCCACAGCTTGAGCGCCTCGACCAATCGGCCCGCGGTGTCCGGACCGTCGGCCCGCGACAGATAGCCGTTGCTCATGCGCCGGTCGTCGAGTCCGCCGCCGGCCAGCACGTCGCTCAGGAACGGCTCACGACCCAGCACCTGAAGAACCCGCTCACCGGCACCGCGGCCCTGTCGATGCCCGGGCGGCGAGAACGCGTACCGGCTGGAATTGTGGTAGTCGTACAGCGCGTCAACCAGCGGTGCCGCGCCCTGATTGCCCGTCATGGCGCATGGGTACCCACAGCAGCCCGACCGCCACACACGCAGCCGTCATCACCGCGAATGCCGTCGGGAATGAGAATGACGTGGCCAGCGCGCCGACGGCCAACGATCCCAGGCCGGTGCCCGCATCGAAGCCGACGTTCCACGCCACGCTGACCGCGCCGCGGGCATGCTCGCCGGTCGCGGCGAACGCCTGCACCAGAGTGAGATTCTGCAGCGCGCCGTAGGCGGTGCCGAGCAGTGCACAGCCGAGGATCACCAACGTTCCGCCCAAGCCGATACCCACGGCGATCACCGCCAGGCCAACCGCGCCGACACCGAGCATCGGGGCGATGAACTTCGCGGCGCCGTGATGGTCGGCCGGCCCCCCGATCAGCCACCGGGCCAGCGCCGCCGTGCCGGTCATGGCCAACAACGCCCCGAGTGCGATAGTTGCGCCGCTCAGTTGCGGAGCGAACGTGAGGATGCCGCCGCCCGCCGCGGTGATCACCACGAGCGCGGCGATCGGACCGACCAACCCGACGCCCACGCCGTCGAGCCGATCCGCATGGGGCTCATGCAGCAACGTCGGCGCCGGGCGGGTGAATGCCAGCGGCACCGCGAGCAGGGGAGCGGCGGCCATCACGAATACCAACTGATACCCGACGTTTTCGGCCAGCCACGGTGCCAGCGGGGTCAACACGAACTGCGGTGCCGCGATCGACAATCCGTACGCGCCGATCGCCCGACCGCGACGCTCCTGCGGGATCATCGCGGCGATACCCCGGACGCTGCACACGGTCAGGATCCCGAAGCCCAACCCTCGCAGCGCCGCCAGAAGCAGTACCTGCCAAAGAGATCCGGTGAGCAGATGCGCCACTGCCGGTATCCCCAGCAGCACGAGCCCGAGTGCCTGCGTGACGGCCCAGCCCACCCGCCGCAACAGCCGCCCGACCAACAGCTGCGCGATGACGGTGAACAGCATGAGCACACTGTTGACCGCGCCCGCGCCGAGACTGTCGGCGCCGATCCGCACCGCCCACATCGGGGCGGCCGGGAGCAGCAGCGAAAAGCCGGCGAATCCCAAAGCCGCGCACGCCAACAACGCCGGCATGCCCGGCACCCGCCACACATTCACCGTTCGAACACCACCGCACCGCCCACGATGGTGGCGGCGACCAGATCGGCGTCCAGCGCGTCCAGGACCCGGTACGGGGTTTCGGTCAGCAGGCACAGGTCACCGGGTTCACCGGGAGCGATGCGCCGAGGCCGGGCCGGGTGGTCCGCACCTCCGATAAACAACTCCAGCGCACGCCGACCGGATATCCGCTCGACCGGATTGAGCACCGCACCCTGCGGGGTACGACGGTGCACGGCCGCGCGCATCGCGGCCCACGGGTCCGGCGCACCGAACGGTGCGTCGGTGGACAGCGCCACGGGCACACCCGCGGCCAGCAGGGTGGCCAGGCGCCAGAGCTGATCCTGTTCGGCGGCAGGCACATCGGTGCGGTACTGGTCGCCCCGCTCGGCCACGAAGTTGGGTTGGGTCACCACCGTGACGCCGAGCGCGACGAGGTCGGCGATACAGTCCCGCGGCACCATCGCGGCGTGCTCGATCCGGTCGGCGGGATGGCTGCCCGCGGCCTGCAACGCGGCGATCGTGACGATCAGCTGGGCCGAGGTCACGCAATGCACGGCCACCGGCGCACCGGCCCGGTGCCGCTCGAAGATCCAGGCAGTGAGCGCCTCCAGATCGAGCCCGTCGTCGTGCAGGATGCGCTTGCCCGGGGCCAGATAGTGCACCCGTTGCCGCAGTCCGGTCGGGCGATCATCGGGCTGCAGGTCGGGGGTGGCATCGGTAATCCCGGTGACGCCGTGGCCGGCCAGGCGGGCGCTGAACTCCGCGACCGCCGCCGGTCTGCGCCCGAGCGCGTCCGACCAGGTCCGGTCCGCACTGCGGAGACGACCGTCAGGGTGATCGTCCAGACCCAGTGCGGCAAGGCCCGCCGAATTCACCGTCCACAACACACCGCTGCGGTGTTGCACGCGTACCGGCACCGCGGGGGCCAACCGATCCAAGGTGCGCCGGTCCAGCGGGCCGGCTACCGCCTCGTGATAGCCGACAGCGCGGATCCAGCCGTCGGCACCTACCACCGAGGCCGTCAACACTCTGGACAGTGCGGCCTCATCCGCCACCTCGGCGGGGCCGACCCGAACCGAATCCTGCTCGGCTGCAGCTGAGTACACGTGCAGGTGGTGATCGTGCAATCCCGGAATCAGGGTGCCGAACGCGGCGTCGAGCACCCGTTCGCCGGGCTGGGGCGACAACGCTTCGGCGACGTCGTCGATGGTGTCGCCGACCCGGATGTCCGCCACTGTCCCGTCGAGCAGGGTCGCCCGGCGAATCAGCATGGGGTATCGGCCCGTTCCGCCACCAACCGGCGTACGGCGTCGTTGTCGGCCCCCAGATCCCGGCCGTGCAGTCCCACGGTGGGTCGTACCGGGACGATGTCGATGCCGCCGTCGCAGCCGCGGTATCCGGCGGCCACCGCCGCCATCGAGAATTCGATCAGCTCACCGCCGCCGCGGTGGCGCGAATCCGCCACCGCGGCCGCGGCATGCAGCCCGGTGAGCGGGTCCGCGATGGCATCACCACTGAATACCGGTGCGCCCTGGCGATATCCGACCAGGCCGCCGGAGACGGCGGCATCGTCGCCGAACGCCACCCAGTCGGCCTGTTCCCCTTCGGTGCCGTGCCCGGTGATACGCAGCCAGATCCGTCCTGGCCGGGCGGCCACGGCGTCGGGGCCCAGCCCCCGGCGGACCAGTGCGGCCGGCCGTGAGGCCTCGATCACCACGTCGGCCGCCCGAATCAGCGCGGCCAGATCCCGGGGGTCGTCGAAATCGACCGCATACGAGAGTTTTCCGCCGTTCATCCAGTCGAAGAACGTCGGCGCCCCCGCCCGGGTCCCGTCCGGACGGCTCGAGCTTTCCACCTTGACCACGGTGGCCCCGGCCCGGGCCAGCAGCTGCCCGCACAGGGGGCCGGCCCACATCGACGACAGGTCGGCGACCAGCGTGCCGGCCAGCGCCCCGGCCTGGGTAGGCCACAGTGGGCTCACCACCGGCGGCGCGGGCGCGGTTTCCCCGAGCACCGCGACCGGTAGTCCCAGCAGCCGGGCACGTTCGGCCACCTCGGCAGCGGAGTTCACCGCAGCCCAGGCCAGGACCGCCGGCCAGGGATCGGGTTGCACCGAATCATCCTGCAGCAGTGCGGGAATCGCCTCGATGTCGTCGGGGCGGGACAAGGTCAGGGCACACCACCCGTCGCGGGTGGCCAGCAGACGCGTCGCCCCGCCCGCCGAGACCTGCCCCTGGGGGGCGATGTTCAACAGGGCGGCGCGGCCGGTGAGCAGTTCGGTGGCGTCGACCGCCACACCGGTGTGCGCTGTGAAGCCGTCGGCGACCGCCTGGGCCTGCCTCAGCAGGTCCCGGGGAATCGCCAACGGTGTCATCAGAACTGCAGCGCGCTGAACCGCCAGTCCAGCACCTGGCGGTCGTCGCCGCCGTCGGGTCCACCGGCTGCGTAGACCAGTGAGCGCAGTTCGAGCACGCCGCCCTCGGCCGATTCCACGTGCAGCTCGCTGAACAACGTGTCGCCCTCATGCACCGGACCGGTGTGATCACAGGACTCCCAGCCCAGCACGGTGACCAGGTTCGGCAACAACCTGCTGACCTGCGCCAGGGCCAGTCCGATGGTGTGCCCACCGTAGACCAGACGCTCGCCGCCTACGCGCCGATCATGATGGGTCGCAGCGATGTTCAGCGTCAGCCGGGCCAGTTCAGGGGCGCTGCTCACCACGTCGGCGGTGCTGTGCAGAACCGTCCCGGCCAGGGCGCGATCGAAATGGGGGCCGGGGACCCGGTTCCGGAACGCGGCCGCATCCCATCCCGCGGTGGGGTTCGGCGCGGTGGCATCAGCGCCGATCGCCGACAGGTCGTCGGCGTGCCCGGTGTCGACGTCATCTCCCGACAGCGGCAACATCGCGCAGCGGTAAAAGTCGAGAACCTTGCGGTCCAACTGGTCGACGGTCGTCATCCGCAGGGCCGCCAGCCCGGTGGCCGCTCGGCCCGGCTTCGTCGAATTCTGTTTGAGGCCAACCACTTCAGTGCGGGTGTACAGGGTGTCACCGATCACCGGGTAGCGGTGGAACGCCAGCCCGCGGTAGAACAGGTTGGCCTTCACGCGTTGGGTCACCAACGTGCTCTGACCGATCGCGACGTCGCACACCAGCGCAGGATGCGCCAGCGGCCCAGGCTCGCCGGTCACCGCGGCGGCCAGTTCGGCGTCCAGCGCCAACCGCAGCCGGTCGCCGAGGATCGCCTGGTGCGCCGCGGCCGCACCCGCAGTCAGCGTCATCGACGGTGCAGTGTCGAATACCTGACCGACCTGCAGATCATCGAAGAACGGGCCACCGTGTTTCACATCTCGCACTATGCCATTCACCGGCGGTGATCCTGCGGCTAGGGCGCGGAAGTGCGAGAAGGGACCGCCCTCACCGCAGAGTCACCGTGACGGGCCGCACCTCATCGACCAACCCCCACGCCAGCGCCGTCGCCGCGTCGATGGTGTGCCCGGAGAGCACGAGGTACGCGGTGCGCCACCGGCCGATGCGCCGCGGGATGCTCACCGTGCCGCCCGCCCCGGGAATCAACCCCAGAGCCAGTTCGGGCAAGCCGATCGTGGCATCCGGATGGCAGCTGACCCACCCGCAGTAGCAGGCCATCTCCAGCCCACTGCCCAGCACCTGGCCTTGCACCTCGGCGCGGCAGCGCCGCCCCAGCCTCTCGGTGAGTACATCGAGAACCAGTGCCGGGCTGTGCCTGGTGCGTGCCAGGTGGGCGCTGGCCGGGTCGGCGAACGAGCCGAACTCGGCCAGATCACCGCCGCTGCAGAATGATCGGCCGTTGCCGCCGAGCACCACCTCGTCGACGGACGGATCCAGCCGGGCCACCTCGAGGGCCTCCAGCAGGGCACCCCGGGCGTCGGTGGAGAACGCATTGTGTCGCTGCGGCCGGTTGAACCGGACATGCAAGGTGTTTCCCTCGCGGTGCGCCTGCACCGGTTCGGGCAGTTGCGGCGCGGTGGCCGGCCCCCGTTCGGCCAGCCATCGCCGGAACTCCGATCCCGACTGCAGCGTCGAATACGCCAGCGATTCGGTGATGAGTCCAGCCCGCGTCGGCCCCGCCGGGTCGAGGGCACGCAGCACGTCGTCACAGACCGCCGCGGCCTGCGGCCAGGTCTGACACCGCTCGGTGAGTTCGCCCAGTGTCTGCTCGACCGAGTCGACCGTGACCACCCGCCGGTCCTCCGTGGGCCGTTCGGTCAGGGTGAACGTCGCCTCGTCGCTCGGGGCATCGACCCCGACGCGGATCCCCGCGGGCAGTTCCAGGACGGTCACGAGTACTTGTTTATCAGCCCCTGCTTGTAGAGCTTGCCGGTATCGGTGCGGGGCAGCTCGGCTTCGAACGAGATGGTCCGCGGGCACTTGTAGTGCGTCAGGCGCTCACGCAGCCAGCCGAGCAGCTCGTCGGCGAATTCCGGGGTGGCATCGGCCTGGTCCACGGTCTGCACCACGCCTTTGACGCTCTGACCCATCTCGTCGTCCGGGATGCCGAACACGGCGGCGTCCATCACCTTCGGGTGGACCACGAGCATGTTCTCGGCTTCCTGCGGGTAGATGTTCACCCCGCCCGAGATGATCATGTGGTGGCGTCGGTCGGTCAGGTACAGGTAGCCGTCCTCATCGACATAGCCGATGTCCCCCACCGTCTTCCACCCGTGCGACTCACGCGAGGACGCGGTCTTCTCCGCGTCGTTGAGGTACTCGAAATCGGCGCCACCCTCGAAGAAGATCTCACCGGCCTGGCCGGGTGGCAGCTCCTTGCCGTCCTCGTCGAGGATGTGGACCAGACCGTTCATCGGCTTGCCGACCGAACCGGGGTGCGTCAGCCAGTCCTCGGCGAAGATCACCGTCGCACCGATGGCCTCGGAAGAGGCGTAGTACTCGTCGACGATCGGCCCCCACCAATCGATCATCTGCTTCTTGATCTCGACGGGACACGGTGCCGCGGCGTGCATGACGCGTCGCAGGCTGGACAGATCGTACGAATTACGCACACTCTCAGGCAGTTTCAGCATCCGGGTGAACATCACCGGCACGAACTGACCCTGGGTGACCTTGTGTTTCTGGATGGCATCCAGGCAACCTTCGGCGTCGAACTTCTCGAGCACCACCGTGGTGATACCCGCGGCGTGGGTCTGCATGGACCACACCGACGGTGCGGTGTGATAGAGCGGCGCGGGGCTGAGATACACCGAGTCCGGCTGCATCCAGAACCCCACCAACGCCGACATCATGCCGGGGGTCTCCGACGGCGGCACATGGGGCAGTTCCCGCTTGATGCCCTTGGGCCGGCCCGTCGTGCCCGACGAGTACTGCAGCAGGTCCCCGTCCATCTCGTCGTCGATCGGGGTGGCGGGCAGGTCCGCGACGGCTTCCGGGTACCGCTGCCAGCCGTCGAGCTCACCGTCGGAGATCAGCAGGGTATCCGGCAGGCCATTGGGCAGTTCCTCGCCGAGACCGCTCAGGATGTCCTTGAGCACCACGGAGCCGACGATGGCCTTGGCTCCGCTGTTGTCGATGATGTAGGCCGCCTCGGCCGCGGTCAGGTGCGTGTTGATCGGCACGTAGTACAGGCCGCTGCGGCGCGCCGCCCACATCACCGCATGGATGTGCTCGTTGTTCTCCATGAGGATCGCGACCACATCGCCCTCTTGCAGCCCCTGCCGGCGGAAGTAATGGGCCAGGCGATTCGCGCGAGCTTCGAGCTCACCGAACGTGACGACGGTGCCTGACGGATGGAGGATGATCGCCGGCTTCTCGGGGTTGGCCTCGGCATGCTCGCGGATCTGCATGAGGGCACTGTAACCGGCGCCACTTGACAGGTGTCAAGTGCGGCTGGGTTACGTCGGCCGGAATTGACGTGGGCGGGTGCTTGAATTCAGAAACACCCAGGTCACCCGCATCGCCAATCCCCCGTCCGGGCGCCTCGGTCAGACCTACGATGACGGAACACCCAGCGGATCCAGCGTGGGGAGCGCCGATGCGATTCACCGAACGGCGCTGAGGACGACGTCAACATGCCGTCGGGAGTCGTCACGTTCCTGTTGACCGACATCGAGGGGTCGACCCGCCGGTGGGAGACCGACCACGACTCGATGAAGGCGGCGCTGGAGGCCCACGACGAGGTGCTGCGCCGGGCGATAACCGAGCGGGACGGCACGCTGTTCAAGCACACCGGCGACGGCGTCTGCGCGGTCTTCCCGTCCCCCTCAGCCGCCGTCGACGCGGCCGTCGCAGCCCAACTCACCTTGGCACTACCCGTCCGGATGGGCATCGCCACCGGTGAAGCCGAATTGCGCGGCGACGACTACTTCGGCCCCGTCCTGAACCGCACCGCCAGGATCATGGCCGCCGGGCACGGTGGCCAGATACTTCTCGACGGTGTCACCGCCGGCCTGCTGGGCGACGTCGACCTGATCTTGTTGGGGTCAAGACGGTTACGCGACATCACCAAACCCGTTGACGTCTACCAGGTCCACGCCAACGGCCTGCGCACCGACTTCCCGCCGTTGAACACGACCCATTCCGAACCGGGGAATCTGCGGGCTCCGGCCACGAGCCTCATCGGCCGCGGTGCTGATCTCACCGAGTTGGGCACCGTGCTGAAATCACATCGCCTGGTGACGTTGACCGGTGTCGGCGGGGTCGGAAAGACCCGTCTGGCATTGGAGATCGCCACTCGGTCAGCCGATGCGTTTCCGGATGGAGTATTCGTGATCGAGCTGGCCACCGTCGGTGATCCGACCGCCGTGCCGGACTCCGTCGCGGCCGTGCTCGGAATCGCCCAGCAGCCCGGACTCACTGTGGCCGAGAGCATTGCGGTGGCGCTCCAAGGACGCTGCCGCATGTTGCTGTTCGACAACTGCGAACATGTCCTGAACGCCGCCGCCGACCTGATCGAGGTGATCCTCACTCGATCGTCGACGGTCACCATCATCGCCACCAGCCGAGAAGGCCTGCGGCTCAAGGACGAACAGCTTTGGCCGGTGCCCTCCCTGGATGTCCGCGACGGCCCCGGTTCCGCAGCCGCGGAATTGTTCATCGACCGGGCGCAGGCGGTGTCGCCACACGCCACCTTCACCTCGCCGATCGAGTCCGGCGCTGTTGTGGAGGTCTGTCGCCGCCTGGACGGGATACCGTTGGCGATCGAGCTTGCCGCTTCCCGGATGGTGTCGATGACAGCTGCCGAAATCCGCGACCGTCTCGACGACCGCTTCCGGTTGCTTGTCGGCTCGCGGCGAGGACTCGAGCGCCACCAAACCCTCCGCCACGCCGTGCAATGGTCCTACGACCTACTCGGCGCGGACGAAAAGTCCCTTCTGGCCAGGTGTTCGGTGTTCAGCGGCGGGTTCACCTTGGCTGCGGCCTGTGCAGTGGCCGGCTCGGACGATGAGTTGGGCACGCTGGATCTGCTCGATGCACTCGTGCGGAAGTCGCTCGTGACCGTGGACCGGTCCGGCTCATACAGCCGCTTCTCGATGCTGGAAACCATCCGCCAGTTCGCCGAGGAGCGACTCGTCGACTCCGGAGACGCGGAGTTCGCACGCTCGGTCCATGCCCGCTACTTCGCAGGCTTGGAGCCTGAGCTTGTCGCACTGTGGGACAGCCCGCGCCAGCGCGAGGCCTACGAGTGGTTGAACGCCGAGTTGGCGAACCTGCGTACCGCATTTCGGTGGGCGGCCGATCACGACGACCTCGACACCGCTGCCGCCATCGCCATGTGCGCAGCATCGCTCGGCTACTACGTCGAACAATGGGAACCCCTCGCCTGGACAGAGGAACTCATCCCGCGCGCCGAAGCCGTCCAGCACCCGAGACTGGCGCAGCTGTATGCCGTGACCACCAATTGCGCTGTGCTAGGCCGGATCGATGACTTCGCCAGATACGCGGAAGCTACTCGAACCGCAATCGAGAGCGGCCGGTTCGACGAAGTCAGTGATGAACTCGCCAGCATGTTGGCCGCGGGGTACAGCACGATCGGTCGTTCCGACCGCACGGTCGAGTGGTGTCGAGCATCAATCGCCCGTAGTCCGGATCGGCACACCGCCAGTCGGACGGTGATGGTGGTGGCATTGGCCATCACCGGTAGCACCAACGAGGCGCTGGCGGCGTCGGAAAGCCTGGTGGCGGCCGACGATACCGACAATCCCACCATCGCCGGTGGCGCACTCCTCGCATACGGCTGGGCTCGTTTGGAAGTCGAACCCACCGGAGCCTACGACGTTCTCCGCCGCGCGTTGGCAATCGCCGACGAGAGCGGCGACCGACAGCAGTCATCGATCATTGCCGTCCTCCTCACCGCGCTGGCAGCCCAGCGCGGCCAACTCTCCGACGCCCTCGACTACGTCAGCCAAGCCATCCGGCACTACTACGACTCCGGCACCGTCGAGTTCATGCGCACCGCACTCGGAATGCTCACCGCAGTACTGGACCGGATGGGCTATCACGAGCCGCCGGCGATCATCAGCGGCTTTGCCGCGACAGCCCTCGCGCTTGGAGGTTTTCCGGAAACCACCTCTGCTATCACGCATCTGAGAGACGTTCTCGGCGACGAACGCTACCGATCACTGGCGCTGATCGGTGCCGCCATGACCACGACCGAGATTGCCGCCTACGCGTTCGACCAGATCGATTGCGCTCGTGCAGATCTGGTTGACACACCGCGTGCGTAACGCCACGGCGAAGATCCGCGACGAGATTCGCCACCACGTCACGCACGCGAACCAATGCGATTGGGCTCCATACGCAAACGCGCACCCTCGCCACTGACGAGGGTGCGCGTAATGCTGGCGCTTAGCGGCGTGTCTACCTGCAGACGCGCACGCTCGCGGTGAAAGGGTTAGCCCTCCTCGGCCAGGCGGTGCTTGAGGGCGTCGAACTCGTCCTTGATGCCGGTGGGCAGCTTCTCGCCGACGAACTCGAACCACTCTTCGATCAGCGGAAGCTCGGCCCGCCACTCCTCGGCGTTGACGGCCAGGGCCTCGTCGACATCCGCGGGATCCACGTCGAGCCCGGCCAGGTCCAGATCGGCCGCGGTCGGCACGATGCCGATCGGGGTGCTCTTGCCGTCGGCCTTGTGCTCGATGCGCTCGATGGCCCACTTCAGCACGCGGCTGTTCTCACCGAAGCCCGGCCACAGGAAGCGGCCGTCGTCGCCGCGGCGGAACCAGTTGACGAAGAACACCGCGGGCATCTTGGACTCGTCGGCGTTCTTGCCGATGTTGATCCAGTGCTGGAAGTAGTCCCCGACGTTGTAGCCGAGGAACGGCAGCATGGCCATCGGATCGCGGCGCACGGTGCCGACCTTGCCCTCTGCGGCGGCGGTCTGCTCGGAGCCCAGGGTGGCGCCGATGAACACACCGTGCTGCCAGTCGCGGGCCTGCGTCACCAGCGGCACCGTGGTCTTGCGACGGCCACCGAACAGGATCGCCGAGATCGGCACGCCCTGCGGGTCATCCCATTCCGGTGCCAGCGTCGGGCACTGCGAGATCGGAGTGCAGTAGCGCGAGTTCGGGTGCGCCGCTTTGGTTTCCGCCTCACGCAGGTTCCAGTCCTGACCCTTCCAGTCGATCAGGTGGTCGGGCTCGCCCTCCAGGCCTTCCCACCACACGTCGTTGTCGTCGGTCTTGGCCACGTTGGTGAAGACGGTGTTGCCCGCGGCAATGGTCTTCATGGCGTTGGGGTTGGAATCCCAGTTGGTGCCGGGCGCGACGCCGAAGAAGCCGAACTCGGGGTTGACGGCATACAGACGCCCGTCCTTACCGAACCGCATCCAGGCGATGTCGTCGCCGACGGTCTCGGCGCGCCAACCGGGGATGGTGGGCTGCAGCATCGCGAGGTTGGTCTTGCCACAGGCCGACGGGAACGCCGCGGCGATGAAGTAGGCCTTGTTCTCCGGGGAGATCAGCTTGACGATCAGCATGTGCTCGGCGAGCCAGCCCTCGTCGTGAGCCATCGCCGAGGCGATGCGCAGCGAGTAGCACTTCTTGCCCAGCAGCGCGTTGCCGCCGTAACCCGAGCCGAAGCTCCAGATCTCGCGGGTCTCCGGGAAGTGGGTGATGTACTTGGTGTCGTTGCACGGCCACGGCACATCCTTCTGGCCGGGCTCCAGCGGCGCACCGATCGAGTGCAGCGCCTTGACGAAGAAGCCGTCCTCGCCGATCTTGTCGAGCGCGGCCTGGCCCATCCGGGTCATGGTGCGCATCGAGACCACGACGTACTCCGAGTCGGTGATCTCCACGCCCAGCTTGGGGTCCTCGGCGTCCAGCGGCCCCATGCAGAACGGGACCACCCACATGGTGCGACCGCGCATCGAGCCGCGGTAGAGGTCGGTCATGATCCCGCGCATCTTGGCGGGTTCCATCCAGTTGTTGGTGGGGCCGGCGTCAATCTCGCGCTCGGAGCAGATGAAGGTGCGCGACTCGACGCGGGCGACGTCGGACGGATCGGAGAGCGCCAGGTATGAGTTCGGCTGCTTCTCTTCGTTGAGCTTCTGGAAGGTGCCTGCCTCGACCAGGTGAGCGGCGAGGCGGTCATACTCCTCGGCGGACCCGTCGGCGAAAACCACCCGGTCGGGTTGAGTCAGCTCTGCGACCTCCTGGACCCAGGCCAGCAGACCCTGATGTTTCGTCGGTGCGGTGTCCAGACCCGGAATGGTCGCTGAGGTCATCAAATTCTCCTGCGTAGGTTTGTGGAACCCAAGCCACGTCACGACGCGGTCACGGCTACCCCTTGGGTAGAGGTTAACGCGGGTGACATACCCACGGTGAACCAGTGGTATGTCCGATCACTCACAGGAACGATTCAGATCAAGGTTATCAGCTGGTTACTCACCAGTAGCATCGCCGTTGCCGTACAGATCGGCCCGCACGGCGTTCAGCGCCCGCTGTAACGGCGGGATCCGCCGGTCCCTCTGGGCGGCCGCCCGCGCGGTCGCGATGGCATGTTCCCGCAGCTCGGCATCCATCTCGGCGGTCTTCTCCGCTGCCACCGTCGCCTCGGCTTCCTCCCGAGCCGCCGATTCGGCGGTGAGCGCAGCCTCGGCAGCCACGACCCGTTTCGCGACGAGCTCCTCAACCGACGAACGCAGCGTGGTGGTGATCTCGCCGACCCAACGATCCAGCACCGCCCGGTCGTGCAACAACCCCCGGGTACCGACCACCCAGATCGCCAGCAGCAGCCCCACCACAGCGCCGACCACCAGGCCCGCCACGGCCAGCCCCGGAGCCGCACCCGCCAGCACCCTGCTGACCGCCACCGCCACGCCCAGCCCGAAGCCGGCCCCCAACACCAGCATCAGCCGGCTCTCCACGGCCCTGGATTTCAGCTGCGGCGACGGCAGGTCGGGCACCGCCGCCGGCTGGGCCGGCGGCTCGGGCGCGGTCAACTCGAGTTCGGCCGCCATGCCGCGCAGGTGTGCGGTGACGCCCTCGTCGACCTCGGCGACGACCTCGTGGGTGCGCTGACGGGCGTAGTCCTCGAACGTCTCGATCCTGCGCCTGCCGATGCCCGCGACATCCTCCTGCAGTTCGGTACGAACCGAATTGCATCGGTTACGGGCGAAATAGCCGAGTTGAACCCGGGCCTGCTGCAACTGGCTGCGCAACGCGATGCTGCGTTCGGTGCGGGTCAGCCGGCGTGCCCGTGCCACCTCGGCGCGACGCTCCCGCAACACCTCCACCCGGGCCTGACGATCTGCTCCGGAGCCGTCGGCCTCATACCGTCCGATCACCGCCTCCAGCCGAGTTTCCCAGGCACGCAACCTGTTCCGGCGCACGACGTCGGGGTCGGTCAGCTGACCCGAGAGCAGTTGGACGAGCTCGTCGAGTTGCGGCTCACCCAGATCGGGGGCCGCCGCCACACCCACCCAAGGCATCCGGTCGTAGCGGACGTCGCGCTCGCCCAGGATCTTCGCGTCGGCGTCGCGCACCTCACGCCAGTCCCGGTGGGCGTCAATCTTGGACACCACCCCGATCACCAGGTCGGTGTAGCGCGTCGCCAAATCGACCAGGGCACAATCTGATTCAGTGACGGGCGAGGCCGCAGAAACCACGAACACCACAGCGGCCGGCGCTTCACCCGCCACCAGTTCGGTGGATTCCACGAAAGTGGTCTGCGGCATCCGCTCCCGCAACGCCGCCATCACGCTCGTCGATCCGGCCAGCCACGGGCCTGCCACCAGCACGACATCGCGGGTCTCGACCCCCGGTGAGTTCAGGCCCGGATCGATCGCGGCCACCACGGCGTCGGCTTCCGCGATTTTTGCTCCTCGCGTCCGCGCCGCGATTTTCGTCTGCGCCGTCACCCCATCCTCCGGGGGCGTCTCCACGTCGGTCACCGCCGGCTGCCCGTCGCGCCCAGCAGCCGCAGTGAGCCTCGCACGATGTCGTCACCACACCGACGATGCAGTGCGTTCACCGGGCCGTCGCGGTAGTGCCGCCAGCGGCGGGCACGGCAAAGATGGGCGTTGCGATCGTCGCCCTGATCCACCGTCAGCCCTTCGGCCTGCACGACGTCGACCGCCGCGGCCATCACCGCGATCACCGTGTCGTCGGCGGCCAGGAAACGTCCCACCACCGGGCCGCCGACGGCGCGCAGCTCTGCCAAGGCCCACCGCATCCGCCGGTACCGGACCGGCGCGGCCGCCGCCTCGATGGCGGCCACCACCCGGTCCACCTCACTGAGCCGTCGCCACAACGTCGGCAGGGCCTCGGCGTCGGCACCCCGGCTCAACGCCAGCGTGGCGTGGGCGATACCGAACCGGTCGAGGCGCTCCAGCAGTTCGGTACGCACGGCAGGCCGGACCCGGTGCGCACCGGCCACGAAGGCATCGACCGAGGTCAGGTCGGCGGGCTCGTCGGCCAGCAGCCGCAGTGCATCCAGCAGGTGCGGGGGAAGCGCCGCGGCTACCGCCAGCAGCGACACCATCGGCACGACCGGCACCCCGGCCGCCCTCCGCAGGCTCTGAGCCCGGCGGTGTGCGGTGGCGACCGGACCGTCCGGCCCGGACCCGGCCAGATCAGCCTTGTTCAGCACCACAACCGTGGGTCGCCCGGTCCGGCGCAGCTCGCCGAGTAGAGCCTCGTCCTCGGGTTTGAGCACCTCGGCGATCACCAGCACCGTGACATCGCCTCCATCACCGGTTTCCAGCCCCGCACCGGCCAGAGCGGAGGCCACCGTGCTCACGCCCACGCCGCGACGCCCGCGGACGTCTACACAGAGTGGAGTCGAGACCCGCGCACTGATCTCCGCCAACCGCACATCACCGTCACGGTCGGCAAAGCGTGTGAGCTCGTCTGCGAAAATCTGGCAGCCTTCCCTGCGTGGTGACGGGCGCACCCCGGGTGCCCCATGAAAAATCGTGACACGGCCCGGACGGACTCGCGAACAGAGGTTTAAGTCCTCACAGCTTGAGGCAACTGTTGGGTATCAATCTCTACCACGATGCGGGTACCACGCCGCGGATAAGAGACCATGGACGGATGCACCCGTCCAGGTCCGATGTCGGTGGGCCGGCGCCGGCAGATGAGGCGGCCGACGTGCCGCCCGCCCAGCCGCACCGTTTTCCCCGGGTGACCAGCTTCCGTACCCGGCGGTCGACGCTGTCGCCGGCCCAGCAGCAGACCTGGGACCGGTTGTGGCCCGAACTGGGCATTCAGGCCCGCGACGAGGATTCGACACCCGTCGTCGACCTCGACACCGAGGCCTGGTTCGGCCGCTCCGCGCCGCTGATCCTGGAGATCGGCTCGGGCACTGGCACCTCCACCCTGGCCATGGCCCAGGCCGAGCCCGACCTCGACGTGATCGCCGTCGAGGTCTACCGCAAGGGCCTGGCCCAACTGCTCAGCGCGATCGACCGGACCGCGCAGACCGAATCCCCCGTCACCAATATCCGCCTGGTCCGCGGGGACGGCGTCGACGTGCTGGAGCACATGTTCGGCCCCGAGACCCTGACCGGCGTGCGGGTGTTCTTCCCGGATCCGTGGCCCAAGGCCCGTCACCACAAACGTCGCCTGCTGCAGCCGGCGACGGTGGCGCTGATCGCCGATCGGCTGCGGCCCGGCGGAATCCTGCACGCGGCCACCGACCACGCCGGGTATGCCGAGCACATCGCCGAGGTCGGCGACGCCGAACCGCTGCTGCGCCGGGTCGACATCACGGAGCTGGGGGCCCCTCCCGCTTGCGGGGGACTTCCGATATCGGTCGAGCGCCCGGTCACCAAATACGAGCGCAAAGCGCTGGCCGGCCCCGACGTCACCGAGCTGGTCTGGGAGAAACGGCCATGAGTGTGACCGAAGACATGCGGGACGAGTCTGCGCAGGCAGAGGCCCGAACCGGGGAGTCGCCCGAGACCGCCGTAATCACCCCCGCGCGGCGGGTTCTCCTGGTCTGGGACGCCCCCAATCTGGACATGGGGTTGGGCGCGATCCTGGGCGGCCGCCCGACCGCCGCGCACCGTCCCCGGTTCGACGCGCTGGGCCGCTGGTTGCTCGGGTACACGGCTGATCTGTCGGCCGAGAGCGGTGACGATGAAGACGTCTCGTTGGAACCCGAGGCCACCGTCTTCACCAACATCGCCCCAGGTAGCGCCGATGTAGTGCGCCCATGGGTGGAGGCGTTGCGTAACGTGGGCTTCGCCGTCTTCGCCAAGCCGAAGATCGACGACGACAGCGATGTCGACAGCGACATGCTCGAGCACATCGCCCTGCGTCGCAGGGAGGGGCTGGCAGCGGTCCTGGTCGCTTCGGCGGACGGACAGGCCTTCCGCCAACCGCTGGAAGAAATAGCTCGGGAGGGCACTCCCGTGCAGGTGCTCGGATTTCGCGAACATGCGAGCTGGGCGTTAGCGTCGGATACCTTGGAGTTTGTCGATCTGGAGGACATTCCCGGTGTGTTCCGGGAGCCGTTGCCACGGATCGGCCTGGACTCGCTGCCCGAGCAGGGCGCATGGCTACAGCCGTTCCGGCCGCTGTCATCGCTACTGACCGCGCGTGTGTAACAACTGAAGACCGCGAAGTTTGCAACAGCGGGTCACCATGAGTTTTTAGTTAGGAGCCTAAGTGTTCGCCTGGTGGGGTCGAACGGTGTACCAGTTCAGGTACATCGTCATCGGTGTCATGGTGGCGCTGTGCCTAGGTGGCGGCGTCTACGGAGCCAGTCTCGGACAGCACGTCACTCAGAGTGGTTTCTACGACGAGGGCAGCCAGTCCGTGCAGGCGTCGCTGTTGGGCGACGAGGTCTACGGCCGCGACCGGACAAGCCACGTCGTCGCCATCCTGACACCGCCGGATGACAAGAAGGTCACCGACAAGGCGTGGCAGAAGGAAGTCACCGGCGAACTCGACCAGGTGGTCAAGGATCACCCGGACCAGGTCGTCGGGTGGGTCGGCTGGCTCAAGGCCCCCGACACCACCGACCCGACCGTCAGTCAGATGAAGACGCAGGACCTGCGCCACACCTTCATCAGCGTGCCCCTCAAGGGTGACGACGACGACGCGATCCTCAAGAACTACCAGGCTGTCGAAGACTCTCTGCAACAGGTCAACGGCGGCGACATCAAGCTCGCCGGCCTCAACCCGCTGGCCAGCGAGCTCACCGGCACCATCGGCACCGACCAGAAGCGCGCCGAACTCGCGATCGTGCCGCTGGTGGCCGTGGTGCTCTTCTTCGTCTTCGGCGGCGCGGTCGCTGCGGCCCTGCCCGCGATCATCGGTGGCCTGACCATCGCCGGCGCATTGGGCATCCTGCGGTTCACCGCGGAATTCGGCCCGGTGCACTTCTTCGCCCAGCCGGTCGTGACGATGATGGGCTTCGGTATCGCCATCGACTACGGCCTGTTCATAGTGAGCCGGTTCCGAGAAGAGCTCGCCGAGGGCTATGACACCGAGGCAGCGGTCCGAAGATCGGTGATGACCTCGGGCCGCACCGTGGCCTTCTCCGCGGTGATCATCGTGGCGTCGTCGCTGCCGCTGCTGTTGATCCCGCTCGGATTCCTCAAGTCGATCACCTACGCCATCATCGCCTCGGTCATGCTGGCGGCCTTCCTGTCGATCACCGTGCTGCCCGCCGTACTGGCCATCCTGGGCCCGCGGGTCGACGCCCTCGGCGTGACCACACTGCTGAAGGTGCCGTTCCTGGCCAACTGGCCGTTCTCGCGCCGGATCATCGACTGGTTCGCCGAGAAGACCCAGAAGACCAAGACCCGCGAAGAAGTCGAGCAGGGTTTCTGGGGCCGGCTGGTCAACGTCGTGATGAAGCGGCCCATCGCCTTCGCCACGCCCATCCTGATCGTCATGACGCTGCTGGTCCTCCCGATCGGCTCGCTCACCCTCGCCGGCATCAGCGAGAAGTACCTGCCGCCGGACAACTCCGTGCGCCAATCCCAGGAGCAGTTCGACAAGCTCTTCCCCGGTTTCCGCACCGAACAGATCACGCTGGTGATGAAGCGTGAAGACGGTGAACCGATCACCGACGCCCAGATCGCCGACATGCGCGCCAAGGCGATGACGGTCAAGGGCTTCACCGATCCGGACAACGATCCCGAGGCCATGTGGAAGGAACGTCCGGCCACCGACAGCGGGTCGAAGGACAAATCCGTCCGGGTGATCCAGAACGGTCTGGTCAACCGCGGTGACGCGGCGACGAACATCTCCGACCTGCGGGCGCTACAGCCGCCACACGGCATCGAAGTGTTCGTCGGTGGTACCCCCGCCCTCGAACAGGACTCGATCCACAGCCTGTTCTCCAGGCTGCCGCTGATGGTGACGATCCTGGTCATCACCACCACGGTGCTGATGTTCCTGGCCTTCGGCTCGATCGTGCTGCCGGTCAAGGCGGCATTGATGAGCGCCCTGACGCTGGGCTCGACGATGGGCATTCTGACCTGGATGTTCGTCGACGGGCACGGGTCAGGCCTGATGAACTACACGCCACAGCCACTGATGGCACCGATGATCGGTCTGATCATCGCGGTGATCTGGGGTCTGTCCACCGACTACGAGGTGTTCCTGGTGTCCCGCATGGTGGAGGCCCGGGAACGCGGCATGTCCACGGCCGAGGCCATCCGCATCGGCACGGCGACCACCGGTCGCCTGATCACCGGTGCCGCCCTGGTCCTGGCGGTGGTCGCCGGTGCGTTCGCCTTCTCCGACCTGGTGATGATGAAGTACCTGGCGTTCGGTCTGCTGATCGCCCTGCTGCTCGACGCCACGGTCATCCGTATGTTCCTGGTGCCGGCCATCATGAAGCTGCTCGGCGACGATTGCTGGTGGGCTCCGCACTGGATGAAGGTCGTCCAGCAGAAGATGGGTCTCGGCGAGACCGAACTGCCCGACGAGCGCAAGCGCCCGATGGGTCAGGAGTCCACCGAGGACCCGCGTGCCCTGGCCGGCGTCGGCGCCCTGCCGGCACCGCGGCCGCATGATCCGACCCATCCCGCGCCCGAGCCGATGCGCCCGCAGATGCCGCGGACCAATGCGCCGTCGGCCGCAGGCACGGCCCGGATCAGCCCGCCCCAGGCACCGCCGCGCCAGCAGTCCAACCAGGAACCGGCCACCACCCGGTTCGCCATGGCCCGTAACGCCGTACGCAATGCGGTGAACACGGCGGTCAACACGGTGAACACGGCGACGGGGAACACCAACGCCAACACCGAGCGGACGCCGCAACCGACCGGACGGCCCGCCGGAGGCCCGCCGGCTCCGCCGCAGCGCGAAGACCGCGAGATCGAATCGTGGTTGGGTGCGCTGCGCGGCGGTCCCGCCACGGGCGGCCCGTCGAACGGCACGCCTCCGCCTCCTCCGCCCCCGCCGGCGCCGGCGCCGCGTCCGTCAGCGGACGCCACCCGGGCAATGCCGCAGCAGCACCGTCCGCCTGCCGGTGGCGGGAATGCGCCGACGACGGCGTTCAACGCACAGCGTCCGGGCCAGGGGCCGGGACCGAATCCGGGTCCTCCTCCGCGCCAGCGGGATCAGGATCCGTCGACCCAGAAGTTCAACCCCAGCGACAACGAGCCTCCGCGTCGCGGCGGCGGGATGAGCGCGCAGGACCTGCTGCGCCGTGAGGGACGGCTCTGATCCCGGCCTAGCGCTCCTGATCGGCCGACGACTCCGACGGCAGGTCATCGGCAGGGGCTTCGACGAGCGTTGCCTCGGCGTTCTCCTGCCGGGCCTGTTCGGCGTCCGGGTCCTCGGCCAGCAGCACCCGGGTCGCGCTGTTGATGAACGCCACCGTGGGCACGGCCAGCAGGGCCCCGACGATGCCGGCCAGCACGCCGCCGCCCGCGATGGCCAACACCACGGCCAGCGGGTGGATCGACACGGCACGGCCCATCACCAGCGGTTGCAGCACATGGCCTTCCAGCTGCTGCACGGCGATGATCAGCCCGAGGGTGATCAGGGCGTAGACGAACCCCTTGGCCAGCAGCGCCACCACGACCGCCAGGAATCCGGCGACGACGGCACCGACCAGCGGGATGAACGCGCCCATGAACACCAGCGAGGCCAGCGGCAGCGCCAGCGGGATACCCATGATCGCCAGGCCGGTACCGATGCCGACCGCGTCGACCAGGGCCACCAGGAACGTCGCCCGCATGTAGCCGCCCAGCGAATGGAAACCGGCCCGCCCGGCGTCCTGGACCCGTTCCCGCACATGGGTCGGAAACACCTTGGTGACGAACGCGAAGATGCTGCGCCCACCCTGCAGCAGGAAGATCAGGGTGAACAGCACCAACAGCGCGCCGGTCAGCAGCTCGGTGAGAGTGCCCGCGGTGGACAACGCTCCGGTGGTGAGCTTCTCCTGGTTACGCTGCAAAGCCTCGATCGCCGTGTTACCCGCCTGGTCGATCTGTTCCTTGCTCAGCTGGAGCGGCCCGCTGATCAGCCAGTTGCGCAGCCCGTCGATGCTTCGGGTCACCTGTTCCACGAGTTGCGGTGCGCCCTCGATGAATTGGGAGATGACGAAGCTCAGGATGCCGCCCACCACCGCGAAACTGGCCAGCAGCACCAACGCCACGGCAGCTCCGCGCGGGGCGCCCCGGCGGTCCATGAAGTCGACCGCGGGCAGCAGCAAAGCCGCCACCATGGTGGCCAGCGCGACCGGCACCACGATCACCTCAAGGTGTTTGATCAGCCATAGCAGCGCCACAACGGCCGCCAAGATGACCAGTAGACGCCAAGACCAGGCCGCGACCTTACGGACGAACGGCGTAACGGCCTCATCAGCAACAGGATCCAGTGCCATGTCGGTAGCGTAATGCGGCGCGCCGCCGCAACCGGTGAGGTCGTCGCGACCAGCGCGGTTACCCTGTATGGCGTGTCACACGACGCGCCGGCCGACACAGCCCGGGCTCGGGCCGGCTCCACGCGCGGCAAGTACTGGTGGGCGCGATGGGTGGTCATCGCACTCGCGGTCAGCGTGCTCGCCGTCGAGGTGACCCTGGTCTGGGATCAGCTGGCGAAAGCCTGGCGGAGCCTGCTGACCGCGAACGGCTGGTGGGTGCTGGCGGCGGTCGGCGCCGCGATGGCGTCGATGCACAGCTTCGCCCAGATCCAGCGGACCCTGCTGCGCTCGGCAGGGGTGCCCGTCAAACAGTGGCGCTCGGAGGCCGCGTTCTACGCCGGCAATGCACTGTCGACCACGATGCCCGGCGGGCCGGTGCTCTCGGCGACCTTCGTCTACCGCCAACAACGCATCTGGGGTGCCTCGCCGTTGGTGGCGTCGTGGCAGCTGGTGATGTCGGGGGTCCTGCAGATCGTCGGCCTGGCACTGCTGGGCCTCGGCGGCGCCCTCATGCTCGGTGCCAGCAAGAACCCACTGTCGCTGATCTTTTCGCTCGGCGCGTTCCTGGCGATCATCCTGCTGGCCCAGGCCGTGGCCACCAGACCCGAGCTGATCGACGGCATCGGGGTCAAGGTGCTGTCGTGGGTGAACTCGTTGCGCGGCAAGCCCTCTGACGTCGGTCTGGCCAAGTGGCGCGAGATCCTGCGGCAGCTGGAGTCCGTGAGCCTGGGCCGCCGAGATCTCGCAGTGGCATTCAGCTGGTCGATGTTCAACTGGGTCGCCGACGTGGCCTGCCTGGCGTTCGCCTGCTATGCCGCCGGCGGTCATCCGTCACTGGCCGGAGTCACCGTCGCCTACGCCGCGGCCCGTGCAGTGGGGTCGATCCCGTTGATGCCGGGCGGACTCCTCGTGGTCGAGGCGGTACTGGTGCCCGGGCTGGTCTCCTCCGGACTGACGCTGGCCTCCGCCATCTCGGCGATGCTCATCTACCGGCTGGTCAGCTGGATCTTCATCTCGGCGATCGGCTGGGTGGTGTTCTTCTTCATGTTCCGCACAGAGAAGGACCTGGATCCCGACGCCGGCGAGCCGGCAATCCAGCAAGACGCCGGCGAGCCGGCAATCCAGCAAGACGCGGGCGCCGACAAAAATCCCCATCCCGAACCCGAGCGCTAGGAGTCGTCCATGCGAATCCGGTATCCGATCGCCGTGCTCGCCCTGACCTTGGCCGGGTGCTCGTCGGCGCAGACTCCGCAGTCGGAGTCCCCCACCACCACCACTCCACCGCCGGCGGTCACGCCGGTAGTGGGATCGGTTCTGGCAGAACCGGTTCCGGTAGCAGCGACCGATGGCCGCACCCATCTGGCCTACGAGCTGTTGTTGACCAACACCTCGCCGGGCGTGGTCACCCTCAACTCGCTGAGCGCCGCTACCGCCGACCGCAAGTTGCTCACGCTGGCCGGGGACAGCCTCAAGTACTGGACCAGGGCGGTGGGCAATTCCGCTGCCGGGACCAATGTGCTCGGACCGGGCCAGAGCGCCTACGTGTGGATGGATGTCGTGGCCGACGACCCGGCGCAGGTGCCGGGAGAACTCACCCATGAGCTCGCGATCACGGTGGCCAAGCCGATGCCGCCGCTGGTACCGCCCACCCTGACCGAGACAGTGGCGCCGGTGGCGGTGCAGACCCGCAAGCCGGTGTCCATAGCCCCGCCGCTGATGGGCGACAACTGGGTGGACGCGAACGGCTGCTGCGATATGACCCCGCACCGGATGGCGCTGAACCCGATCAACGGAAAAATCTGGGCTGCAGAGAGATTCGCGATCGACTACGTCCAGCTCGGGGCCGACGGGCGGTTGTTCGCCGGGGACCGGGCCAAAGTCGCGAGCTACCCCTACTTCGGCGCGGAGATCCACGCGGTGGCCGACGGGCCCGTGGTGGCGGTGCTCGACGGACTGAACGAGCAGGTGCCCGGCGCCACGCCGCGCGGCCTCACCCTGCAGCAGTACGGCGGCAACCACATCGTGCAGGACCTCGGCGACGGCAACTACGCCTTCTACGCCCACCTGCAACCGAACAGCATCAAGGTCAAGCCCGGTGACAAACTCAGCGCCGGGCAGGTCATCGGCGCCCTGGGCAACTCCGGCAACTCCGATGCACCGCACCTGCACTTCCATGTGATGGACGGCCCGGATCCTTTGGCGTCCAATGGCTTACCATTTACCTTCAAATCGTTCCGGCTCGATTCGCGGCTCACCTCGCTGGCCGCCGCCGATGGGTTGTTCGACGGCAAGCCGGCCGCACGGCAACCGGGCTTCGCCGAGCGCGACCAAACCGACGTCAGCCCACTGGTACTGGATGTGATGACATATGCGACGAGCTAGCGGCACGGCCTTCCTGGCCGACCTGATCTGTGTAGTGGTGTTCTGCACGATCGGACGGCGCAGCCACGCCGAGGGCATCACGCTGGCCGGGGTGGCTGAGACCGCCTGGCCGTTTCTGACCGGAACCGTGGTGGGCTGGTTGCTGTCCCGCGGGTGGCAGCGCCCGACGTCGTTGGCGCCCACCGGGATTGTGGTGTGGGTCAGCACCGTCGTGGTCGGCATGGTGCTCCGCAAGCTGACCTCGGCCGGTGTGGCGGTCAGCTTCATCGTCGTGGCCTCACTGGTGACGGCGCTGCTGCTGTTGGGCTGGCGCGGCGTGCTGGCCGTTCGCGGGCGCACGCAATCCGAACGTCAATCCGCCTGAGCCGCATCCCCGGTCGGCGATATCGCTATCGTCAACGTCCCCCGCAGACCGCCCAGGGGACCGTCGGACAGGGTGATCTCGCCGCCGTGCAGCTGAGCCTGCTGCGCCACCAGGGCCAGGCCGAGTCCGGATCCGCCTGCCATCGCGGTACTACCCCGGCGGAACCGGCCCAGAACGGTCTCGTGCTCCTCGACCGGTAGTCCCCGCCCGTTGTCGTCGACGGTGATCACCAGGTGCTCGTCGCCGCGGTGGGCGGTCAGGGTGATCCGGGTGGCCTCACCGTGGACGATGGCGTTGCGCACCAGGTTGTCCACCGCGATGCGCAGTCCACCGGGCCAGCCCATCACCAGGCCGATGTCGTCGGCCACCTGCACGTCGATCTGGACGTGCTCGCTCCCCCGGGCGCTCTCCCTGACCACCCGGTCGAGCAGGTCGGCGATATCGATCAGTTCGCGGTCCTCGACCTGGGCCAGTTGCCCCGACGCGAGCTGGCCGAGTGCGGTGATGATCGCCTCCACCCGGCGCTGCGCCCTGGACAGGTCGGCCACCACCTCGTCGCGTTCGGATTCCGGCAGGTTGTGGATGCGCAGCGTGTCCAGGTCGGCACGCATCGCGGTGAGCGGCGTACGCAATTCATGCGCGGCGTTGGCGGCGAAATCCTGAGCGGCCTGAAGGGAGTTGGTGGTGGCGCGCTGTGCGGCGGCCAAGCGGGTGAGCATGCCGGCCATCGCCTCCGACAGGTCCTCGGCCTCCCGCACACCGCGCACCTTCGGCATCGTCTCGGTGCCGCTGTCCAGCTTCGAGGTGTGCTCGGTGAGCTTGCGCAACGGTCGGATGGCCGGCCCGGCCAGCAGCCAACCCAGCCCGCCTGCCACCAGCACGGTGGCCACCCCGAATCCGACGTACAGCGGAATCCTGTTGGGGCTCAGCAAAATACTGTCTGCCCGGATACCGATGGACATCAATACCCCGCCGTGCTGATCCACCTGGACGGTCCGGACCCGGTAATCGACACCGTTGACCTCGACGGTCTCCGTGCCCGGCGGTAGCGCAGGCAACTGGAAGCCCCGCTGGAACACCACCTGCCCCGACGACCGCG
This sequence comes from Mycolicibacterium sp. 050232, assembly GCA_036235365.1. GTDB lineage: Bacteria > Actinomycetota > Actinomycetes > Mycobacteriales > Mycobacteriaceae > Mycobacterium. The sequence goes on from JAZBEZ010000001.1 coordinate 785,151, forward strand.
ACCGGCCGGTGGTCAGCACCCCGCGGGTGGGATCCTGCAGATGCTCGGGGTTGATGCTGGCGTCGACGATCGAATCGAGCCTGCGGTCCAACTGGGCGGAGTCGTTGTTGGCCAGCACCACCGAGGTCAGGATGGTGAACAGCGCCACCACGGCCGCAGCGGCCAGCGCCGAAGCCACCGCGACCCTGGTGCGCAATGACGCCGAGCGGATGAAGCCGAAGATCCGCACCTAGCGCTGGTCCCTCACGGCTCTTCCCGCAGCACGTAACCGATTCCGCGAACGGTGTGGATGACACGCGGTACGTCGGGCCCTTCGAGCTTGCGCCGCAGGTATGAGATGAAGACGTCGGCCACGTTGGTGTCCACGTCGAAGTCGTATCCCCACACCAGCTCGAGGAGCCGCTGCCGCGACAGCACCACACCGGTGTTCTCCGCCAGCACGGCCAGCAGATCGAATTCGCGCTTGGTCAGGTCGACACGTTCCCCGCCGACGAACACCAGCCGGCGCGCGGTGTCGATGGTCAATGCGCCGACGGTCATGGTGTCCGACTGACGTTCGGCGTGGCTGGCCCGGCGCAGCAGTGCGTTGAGCCGGGCCACGAGCTCGCCGAGGTCGAACGGTTTGGTCAGGTAATCGTCCGCGCCGGCTTCCAGTCCCGCGATGCGGTCGTTGACCGTGTCACGGGCCGACAGCACACAGATCGGGATGTCGTTGCCCAATGCCCGCAGAGCGGTGACCACGGCGACGCCGTCGAGTTCCGGCATCTGGACGTCGAGGACGAGCGCGTCGTGCGACTCGTTCGACAGCAGCCGCAGTGCCTCCTTGCCGGACGCCGCGACCCGGACGTCGAACCCCGAATGCCGCAGTCCGCGGGCAACCGAAGTACGCACATCCGGGTCGTCGTCGACCATCAGCACCGTGCGGTTAACACTCTCGGGCGTCACGTGTCCTTCGCCGCTGGCGGGGGTTGCTTCCACCCGCACTCGGTTACGGGATGGAGGGAGCCGGAGCTTCGCCGCAGCGGTTCTTCAGGTCTACCAGCGGCTGGCGGATGCCGGTCAGCTCGGCCTTCGTCTGGGGGTTCGCTTCGAGGTAGTCGTGCACCTTGGTCTTGACCTCTTCGCGGGGCAGACCTTCCAGGCTGGTGAAGAAGTTGTTCACGTCGGGATGGGTGAACAGGTACGCCGAGGTTGATGCCGACACACCCGAAGCCACGCCGGCCAGATCGGCAGCGCTGCAGTTGGGGGGGTTGTTCGCCGGGTCGTCGGCAAGCGCCGACGGGATGGCGCCGAACAGCATCGCACCGGCTACAGCGCCGGCGCCGGCCACACCAGCTACCACGCGCCGCGCATTTCGGGCCGAGAGCAACATGGTCAAGCTCCTTCATCGGATGGGGAGGCCGTAACCCCAAACGGTTAACGGCTGAAGCAAAGCTAAGCAGAATCCTTGACGACTTTCCTGCCTTGCGCGCAAACCGTCGTGCCGGCCGGTGAATCCGCAGTTCAGCGGTACCGTCTCCGGCGACGCGGGAGCGGCCGATCTAGCGGGTCGAGGCCGCGGTGGGTCCCGGAAGCGGACCGGAGCCCGCGGTTGCGGCCGAGGCCGGCGGGCGTTGCGCCGGCACCGCGACGCTGGGCACCCCGACGTTCTGCGCCGAGGACACCCCACCGGGCAAACCGCTGGCGGCACCTCCGCCCTGCTGGGTGGCCTGCGCCAGCCCCATCAGTTGCGGCAGGGTCACCGGCAGCTTGCACCGGGTGCCCAGGTTGGCCAGCGGCTGCTGCAACCGCTGCATGTCCTTGGCAGCCTGCGGGTTGGCGTCGAAGTAGGACTTGAGGGCGGCGATCGACTGCGCTCCACCCTGCTGCTGACTGATCGTGGTCAGGGCCTGGTTGGTCTGGGGATGGGTGTCCAGATAGTTGCCGATGTTGGTCGCCACACTGCCCGCGGTGCGGGCGACCTCGCTGGCGGCACACGGATCGGTCGCAGCCGTAGCGGACGGGACCATGAGCGCGGCCACCATGGCACCGCCGGCCCCGGTCACCGCGAGGGCGGCGGCCAGACCGCGGCGCAATCCACCGTTGGTCGGTTGCATGGAGTACTCCTTCAGAGTGGGCCCCGGCGCACACGTCAGCCGGGGTCGTCCTTAGCTATTTCGCCGGGTCGGTCGATTCCGTTAGCGGCGGGCGCATCAAACGCTACGGATCTCAGCTGTGAGATGTCTCAGCGTGATCTCAGAACGGGAAGAGAGCGAGCCACATTACACCGGTGGAGGTACGCTCTCGCTGGTACGAGCCAGGACACGCCCAACCAGGTTGGGGGGAGAAAGCGGGGAAATCGCATCCAGCAGTTCATGATGCGCTTGAGCAGCTATCTGCGCAGATTCCGCTGGGCGGTTTTCGCGACATGGTTGTTGCTTCTGGTGCCCTCGATCTACCTCGCGATCAACCAGTCGTCCAATCTGACGGGTGGCGGGTTCGACGTCGAAGGTTCGCAGTCGCTCCACGTCCAGCGGCAACTCGAGGAACATTTCCCGGACCAGGGCGCGTCCCCACTTGCCCTGATCGCGGCTCCCCGCGCTGACGCCTCGTTCCAGGACATGAACGCCGCGGTGGTGTGGCTCGAGAAGATCGCGGGCGAGGTGCCCAGCGTCAAGATCGTGCCGAATCCGCAACAGCCGGCGCCGCAGCCCGACCGGCCGTACGTCATCACCCTGCAGCTGGACTTCAACAACACCGGTGCGGTGGACGTGGCCAAGCAGCTGCGCCAGAAGGTGGGGGTGCACGGCGAAGATCCGGGCGAGAGCCAGGACGGCAAGGTCAAGTTCTACGTCATCGGGCAGGGCGCGCTCGGCGCGGCCGCCACCCAGGCCACCAAGCACGACATCGCTGCGGCCGAGAAGTGGAACCTGCCGATCGTGCTGATCGTGCTGCTGGCGGTGTTCGGCTCGCTGGCCGCCGCGGCGCTGCCGCTGGTGCTCGGCATCTGCACGGTCGTGGTGACCATGGGCCTGGTCTATCTGCTGTCGATGTACACACAGATGAGCGTGTTCGTCACCTCGACGGTGTCGATGTTCGGCATCGCCCTGGCCATCGACTATTCGCTGTTCATCCTGATGCGCTACCGCGAGGAGCTGCGCGCCGGCCGTGATCCGGCGGATGCGGTGGATGCGGCGATGTCGACTTCCGGCCTGGCGGTGGCACTGTCCGGCCTGACCGTCATCGCGTCGGTCACCGGCATCTACATCATCAACACGCCGGTGCTGGTGTCGATGGCCACGGGCGCGATCCTGGCCGTCGCGGTCGCGGTGCTGACCTCCACGACGATGACACCGGCCGTGCTGGCCACGTTCGGCAAGGCGGCGGCGAAGCGCTCGTCGTATCTGCACTGGTCCCGACGCGCCGAGGCGACCCAGTCGCGGTTCTGGACCCGCTGGACGGGTGCGGTGATGCGCAGGCCGTGGGCCTCGGCCGTCGCCGCGACGATCCTGTTGTTGATCCTGGCCGCCCCGGCGTTCGGGATGGTGCTGGGCAACAGCATGCAGCGCCAGTTCGAGCCCACCCACGAGATTCGTGGCGGGGTCAACGCCGCCGCGGACGCGTTGGGTCCCGGTGCACTCGGCCCGGTGCGGGTGCTGGTGACGTTCCCCGAAGGCAACGCCGACAGTCCCAAGAGCACCGCCGCACTGGACGCAGTGCGTCAGGAGATGACCCGGGCACCCAATGTGCAGACCGTGCAGCCTGCCGTATTCGCCGACAACAACACCAGCGCGCTGCTGTCAGCCGTGCTGTCGGTGGACCCGGAGGATCTGGCCGCGCGCGAAGCCATCGACTGGATGCGGGACAAGCTGCCGCAGACCGCGGGCTCGAACGCACGGGTCGACGTCGGTGGCCCGACGGCGCTGATCAAGGACTTCGACGACCGGGTTTCCAGTACCCAGCCCCTGGTGTTCCTGTTCGTCGCGTTGATCGCGTTCGTGATGCTGCTGGTGTCCATCCGGTCGGTGTTCCTGGCCCTCAAGGGCGTGCTGATGACGGTGCTGTCGGTGGCCGCGGCCTACGGCAGCCTGGTGGTGGTCTTCCAGTGGGGCTGGTTCGAGGGGCTGGGGTTCGAGAAGATCAGTTCGCTCGACAGCACCGTCCCGCCGCTCGTGCTGGCGATGACGTTCGGTCTGTCGATGGACTACGAGATCTTTTTGCTCACCCGGATTCGGGAGCGGTTCCTCCAGACCAACAGCACCCGCGATGCGGTCGCCTACGGCGTCAGCACGAGCGCGCGCACCATCACCAGCGCGGCGCTGATCATGATCGCGGTGTTCATCGGTTTCGCTTTTGCCGGCATGCCGCTGGTGGCCCAGCTCGGGGTGGCGTGCGCGGTGGCCATCGCCGTCGACGCGACCGTGGTCCGGCTGATCCTGGTGCCCGCGCTGATGGCCATGTTCGACGAGTGGAACTGGTGGCTGCCGCACTGGCTGGACCGGCTGCTGCCCGAGGTCGATTTCGAGAAGCCGTTGCCCAAGGTCGAGGTCAACGACCTGGTGATCATTCCCGACGACATCTCCGCGTTGGGCCCGAGCGGATCGGACCTACGCATGATGGTCCGCACCGCCGCGCGGATGAAACACCTTGCCCCGCAAACGATCATCGTCACCGACCCGCTGGCGTTCAGCGGCTGCAGCAAACAGTCCTCGCGATTGGCGGCCCGGCGGCCCGGCGGCCCGAAGCGGTGCCCCGGGGTGCATCCGGTGACGATGTGGCGGGGTCGGCTCTCGGTGGCCGTGGACGCGCTGGAGACCGAGGCCGACGCGGATCGCGCCCCGATGGAGCGACTCGGCCCGGTGGAGACCACCAATGTGCAGCTCCCGACGGGTGACCGGCTGCAGATCCCGACCGGCGCCGAAACGCTGCGGCTGAAAAGTTATCTGATCATGTGCCGCAACAGCACGAAAGACTTTGAGGAGTTTGCTGATCTCGTCGACTCGGTAGAAACCGAGACAGCAGCTCTGGTGTTGTCGGGCATGGACCGGTATTACTGTGGGCAGAACCCGAAGAGCAGATGGGTGGCCACGCAGCTGGTGCGCCGGCTGGCCGACCCGCAACCGTCCGATGAACACGATTTCGTGATGTCGGACCCGGATGCAGCTGCCGAATGGGAGAAGGTCAGGCAGCGCTGCCTGTCAGTTGCGGTAGCGATGCTGGAGGAGGCGAAGTGACGTTGGCGCCCGACGTCCGGGAGTCCAGGGATGCGCGGACTGCGCGTCGCGACGAGATTCAGCCGGTTCAATCGTCTGCCCGCCGTCCTGCCGGACAACGTGTCCAAGGGGCCCAGGCGCAACGCACCGCTCCCCAACGGACCCCGGCCCAGCGGTCGGCGCAACGCTCCGCCCCTGCCTCACGGACACCGGCCACGCCCCGCGCGACGACGCCACGCACTTCCGCACAAAGCAATTCGGCACAACGCAGTTCCGCACAACGCCCCCAGAAAGCGCCCGCCCAGGTACAACGGACACAGGAGCAACAACGCACTCCTGGACAAGACACCAAGGCACAGCGCACACAGGGGCAGGGCACGCAGACACCACGCACACCGGTACAGCGTTCGCAGCAGCCGGCACAGCCGCGACAATCACGTCAGGCCAAGGCCGCGCCGCCGCAGCGTCAACCCGCATTCGACGACCGGCCGGTCGAGTACTGGCCGACCGCCGCGATCCGTGCGGCCCTGGAGACCGACGACATGGCGGTCTGGCAGCGGATCGTCGCCGCGATCAAGCGGGATCCGTACGGCCGCACCGCCCGCCAGGTCGAGGAAGTACTGCAGACCGCGCGCCCCTACGGGGTGTCCAAGGCGCTGTCGGAGGTCCTGGTGCGTACCCGTGAGCACCTGGAGGCCACCGAACGCGCCGAGGTGGCCCGCCAGATCCAGGCCATGCTGCGCCGGTCCGAATTGCAGGCGCCCGAGTTCGCTTCGCGCGTCGGGGTGTCCAACGAGTCCTTCGCCGATTATCTGGAAGGCACCGTCAGCCCGCCGGCTTCGCTGCTGCTGCGCATGCAGCGGCTCTCGGACCGGTTCGCGAAACTGTCCGCGCAGCGCACCGCGAAGTAGTCGCCACTCCAGATGACGTCCCAGTCAGCCGCGACGGTGCAACGCGTCCTCCGGGAGACCCGGTCGGTGGCCATCGTCGGCGCGTCGGCCAACCCGGCGCGGGCCAGCCACGAAGTCTGGACGTACCTGAAGGCGGCCACCGGCTACACGCTCTACCTGGTGAACCCGACCATCACCGAAGTGGACGGCACTCCCGTCTATCCCAGCCTCGCCGCGCTGCCCGAAGTGCCGGACATGGTCGACGTGTTCCGCCGGCGCGAAGAGTTGCCCAACGTGCTCGCCGACGCGATCGCGGTCGGGGCCAAGACCCTGTGGCTGCAGTTGGGCCTGCGCGACGACCAGGTGGCCCGCGACGGCGCCGCGGCCGGTCTCACGGTCATCCAGGACCTCTGCCTGAAGGTCGAGTACGCCCGCTTCGGCTGAGCGCCCGGCGACCTCAGCGCGAGTGCAACGGGGTCACGTTGTCGACGAGCCAGCGCCCGTCGGCCTTGCTCAGAGCTACCCGCAGTGCCATCACCGCGTTGTCGGTGGGTTTGCCCGGCGCGCTCTGCGTTCCACGCAGGACGACGGCCACGCTGGCCACCTGCGGCCCGAGCGCCTCGACTCCGGCTGAGATGGTGGCGGCGGTGGCCGATACGTTCTTGCTGGCCAATTCCTTTGCCACGTTGGCGAATTCGTTCTTGAACTGCTCGGCCTGCTGCGGCGACATCATCGCCGTGGCGCGGTCGATCGAGGCGGTCGGGCTCTGCGGGCTGAAAGTGGCGGTGGCCTCCGAGACGCTGCTGGCGATGCGCACCACCTCGTCGCGGTCGTTGTTGAAGGTGCGGTCGGGCACGGTCCAGCGCAGGTAACCGACCGTCACCGCGGCGACGAGGGCGGCCGCAGCCACACCGGCGACGGCCAGCCGCAGACCGGGAGCGTCGTCGTCGGTGCCCAGCGTCACGCCGTCGCGGCGAGCCAGCACGATGTTGACGATGACGCCCTGCACGATCAGCAGACACAGCACCGAGCACAGCGAGACCCACCACAGCGGCCAGGCCAACGCCAGCCCGATGTAGAGCAGCGCCGCGACAGCAGCCAGCGGGGCCGCGATGTCGAAAGCCAGAACCCGCAACCGGTTTCTCATCGGATCGGCTCCAACCGCGAGACCATCAGGGTGCCGTCGACGTCGGAGACGTCCAGCCGCAGGTTCCAGCGCACGGTCTGCGGCTTGTCGGTGCCGACGTTCTCGCTGACGGACGTGGCCACCACCAGCACGGTGTCGGTGCGCGAAACCATTCCGGCCAACTCGGCCTTGGGCGGCGGCACCGGGCGGCCGTCCGGGCCCGGTGGCGGGTGGTAGAGCGATTCGATGGCCACCGAGTCGATCTGGCCGGTGGTGCGGGCCTGCAACCGCTGAACGAGGTCGCGGTAGGGCTGCACGGCCGCGTCGAAGTCGGCATTGAGCTGACCGACCGTGCCCTCGCGCAGCTTCTGCATGCCGGCGTCGACGGAGTCCTTGTTGATGTTGATCAGCACGTTGGCCCAGTCGGCCGCCGTCCGCAGCACCCGGCTCTGGTACGCGCGCTCGTCAGCCTCGCTGCGGTGTCCGGACCACATCATGACGGCCAGGACCACCGCGACGACCGCGATCAGGCCCGCGACCGCCGAGGCGAAGCCGAAGCCGGTGATGGCACCACCGGAGTGGTCGTTGGTGCTGTCCTTGCTCGGCGCCTCGGGCATGGCCGTGAGGGTACCGGCAGCGAAACCCACCCAGCGCACCCGCAGCCGTCTGGAAGAATGTCGGGGTGACGGTAGAAGCGATCAAGTCGGGTATCGACCTGAGCCATGTCGACCCGCAGGCCCGCCCGCAAGATGACCTGTTCGGCCACGTCAACGGCCGCTGGTTGACCGACTACGAGATTCCCGCCGACCGCGCCACCGACGGCGCCTTCCGGCTGTTGCACGACCGCGCGGAGGAACAGATCCGCGATCTGATCACTCAGGCCGCCGCTTCTGACGCCGCCGCGGGCACCGACGAGCAGCGCATCGGCGATCTGTACGCCAGTTTCATGGACGAGCAGACCATTGCCACGCGTGGTCTGGCGCCGCTGCTGGCCGAGCTGGCGCTGATCGACGGCGCTGCCGACAGCGACGCGCTGGCCGCCGTCCTGGGCGGGCTGGAGCGCACCGGGGTGTCCGGCGGTGCGGGCGTGTACGTGGACACCGATTCCAAGGATTCGACGCGCTACCTGCTGCACATGAGCCAGTCCGGGCTCGGCCTGCCCGACGAGTCCTACTACCGCGACGAGCAGCACGCCGAGATCCTGGCCGCGTACCCGGGGCACATCGCCCGGATGTTCACGCTCGTCTACGGAGACACTGCCGGCGATCCCACGGACACGGCGGCTCGGATCGTGGCGCTGGAGACCAAGCTGGCCGCCGCGCACTGGGATGTGGTCAAGCGCCGCGACGCCGACCTGACCTACAACCTGCGCACCTTCGCAGACCTGTCCGGCGATGCCCCCGGTTTCGACTGGACCGGTTGGCTCGGCGCCCTCGGCACCACCCCCGAGAAAGTGTCCGAGCTGGTGCTGCGTCAGCCCGACTTCGTGACGGCGTTCGCCGCACTGTGGGCGAGCGAGGACCTGGAGGACTGGAAGGCCTGGACCCGCTGGCGCCTCATCCACTCACGCGCCGGGCTGCTGACCGACGAACTGGTGGCCGAGAACTTCGATTTCTACGGTCGCACCCTGAGCGGCACCGAGCAGAACCGCGACCGGTGGAAGCGTGGGGTCTCCCTGGTGGAGGGCCTGATGGGCGATGCCCTGGGCAAGCTCTACGTCCAGCAGTACTTCCCGCCCGAGGCCAAGGCCCGGATGGACGAGTTGGTGGCCAACCTGCGCGAGGCCTACCGGGTCAGCATCAACGAGCTGGACTGGATGACGCCGGAGACACGGGCCAAGGCGCTGGTGAAGCTCGACAAGTTCACGCCCAAGATCGGTTATCCGGCCCGCTGGCGGGACTACTCCACGCTGGTGGTCGAGCGCGATGACCTCTACGGCAACTACCGCCGCGGTCATGTGGTGAACTCCGACCGCGAGCTGGCCAAGCTGGGCGGGCCGGTGGACCGCGACGAGTGGTTCATGACGCCGCAGACGGTCAATGCCTACTACAACCCTGGGATGAACGAAATCGTCTTTCCCGCAGCCATTCTGCAGCCGCCGTTCTTCGACGCCGAGGCCGACGACGCGGCCAACTACGGCGGCATCGGCGCGGTGATCGGGCACGAGATCGGTCACGGTTTCGACGATCAGGGCGCCAAGTACGACGGCGACGGCAACCTGGTGGACTGGTGGACAGATGCCGACCGGGCTGAATTCGGGGTCCGCACAAAGGCTTTGATCGACCAGTACGAACAGTTCAGCCCGCGTGGGCTGGACGCGGCGCACCACGTGAACGGCGCGTTCACGGTCGGGGAGAACATCGGTGACCTCGGCGGACTGTCCATCGCACTGCTGGCCTATGAGCTGTCGCTGAAGGGCCGAGAAGCGCCGGTGATCGACGATCTGACCGGCGTGCAGCGCGTCTACTTCGGCTGGGCCCAGGTGTGGCGAACCAAATCCCGTGAGGCCGAGGCGATCCGGCGCCTGGCGGTGGACCCCCACTCGCCGCCGGAGTTCCGCTGCAACGGCGTCATCCGCAACCTCGACTCGTTCTACGAGGCGTTCGAGGTGGCCGACTCCGACGAGCTGTACCTGGAACCGGCTCAGCGCGTGCGCATCTGGAACTAGCGCACGTACAACAAAACCCCTGCCTGTCGGCAGGGGTTTTGTTGTATCGACGTTCTGTCAGAACATCTGCCAGTCGGAGGCACCGTCCGGCGTGTTGTACCAGCCGCCACCGGTGTTCTTGATGACCACGGGGTCGCCGCTGCCGAAGTTGTCGTAGAACCACTTGGCGTTCTCGGCGCTGAGGTTGATGCAGCCGTGGCTGACGTTGCTCCGGCCCTGCTGGGCGACCGACCACGGCGCGCTGTGCACGAACACGCCGCTGTTGTCGATGCGGACGGCGTCCTTCACCTTGAGCTTGTAGCCCTCCTTGGAGTCCACCGGCACACCGTAGGTAGAGGAATCCATCACGATGTCGGGGAACTTCTCCAGCACGTAGTAGGTGCCGTTCTTGGTCTCGTGCTTGCCGTCGGGCTTGCCCATCGACACCGGGAAGGTCTTCTCCAGCTTCCCGTTGCGCATGATCTCCATCTGGTGGGCCTTGTCGTCGACCGTGGCCACCAGGTAGTCGCCCACCCGGAAGCTCGACTTCGTGCCGGCCGCGTCGATGTTCACCACGGTGTTGGACGGCCAGAAGTCCTGCGGGCGCCAGCGCAGCTGGGTGTCGGTGACCCAGTAGAAGCGGCCGGCCACGGGCGGGTTCGACGTGATCCGGATGGCGTCCTGGGCCATCTGCCGGTTGGCGATCGGCCGCTGGAAGTTGATGTAGATGGGCTTGGCGACGCCCACCATCGACCCGTTGACCGGGTTGAACGACGGCGGCAGGAACGGCGCCTCACCGGTGAACGGCTCGGAGTTCTGCCCGGGCGCATTGCCCTCTGTGAACGGGACGGTCGGGGAGCCGTAGTTGATGATCGGGGCGGGTGCCGGGGCAGCGCCCGGGACAGCGGCCGGCGCCGCTGGGTCAGCAGGCAGCGGGGGGATGTACGCGCCCGGCGGGGGGCCCGGGACTACGGGGTCGACGGGTGCCGGCGGCACCTCGGGGTCGGCGTAGGCGGATGGGCTGAGCACCATTCCACCGACCACTCCCGCGGCCATGAACATGGTGATCAGTCGACGTTTTGCCGATTTCGGCATAAGTAACCTCCAGACAGCACAACTCGCTCCAGTGTCTCACAGCGCGGTGAGCAGCTACTGCCGCGAGAAGCCGTCCTCCCCCGACAACCACCGATTCCACGGCGCTGAACTGCGATGTTTATCGACTGTGAGCGTGCTCGCGTTACTTCTCAGTGGTCGCGCAGGAAACTGTGAACACGCCACGAGTCGACGCGACGCCACCCAACGCGACAATGATCAGCACCGCAGCAGCGCTGATGGTCGGGGCGGCCCCGCCGTGGTCGTAGATCGCGCCACCGATCAGCGCACCGCCCATGATGCCGACTTGAAAGGCCGCGACGTACCGGCCTGACGCGCCGTCAGGGTCGTCCGGCGAGGTGCGCATCGCCGAGGCCTGCAGCATCGGCGGCAGAGCCGTCGACGCCGCGCCCCAGACCACCACCGCTACCGCGCCGAGCACCACGACAGCCGGCCCGGACCACGATTCGACGGCCAGCCCCGACAAGGCCAGCAGCGCAGCGGCCAGCGCGGCCAGACAGCTCAGCACCGAGGCCTTGGGCCACAGGTCCAGGGGCCGGGCCATGGCGGCCATCCCGGCCAGACCGGCGATCCCGAACCCGGCCAGCAGCCAAGCCAGGTGCGGGCCGTGTATCCCGACCACGTCCCGGATGATCACCACGATGAAGGTGAAGGCGATGAAATGGCCGGTGACGCCGATCAGCGTCAGGACCGACAGGGTGAGCAGCCGGCGGTTACGCCGGTGGCCATGCCTGGCCACCGCGGCCTGAGTCGCGCCGGAGAGGGGCGCAAGCGGCGGCAGCAGGGTCCACGCGGCCAGTGCCACCACCGCCGCGGCAGCGGCGATGACCGCCACGGCCGTCCGCCAGCCCCACATCGCGCTGAGCGCCGCGGCGAGCGGGTTGCCCACCACCAGGGCCAGCCCGGTGCCCACATAGACCGCGGCGGTGGCCCGGCCGGCGTGGCTGGCCGGGACCAGCCGGGCCCCGATCGGCGCGATCACCGACCACATCAGCCCGTGCGCCAGCGCGCACAGCACCCGGCCGCCGGCCAGCACCGCGAAGTTCGGCGCGAGCGCGGAGATCACCTGGGAGACCGTCAGGCACACCAGGGTGGCGACCAGCGTCCGGCGTCGCGGCCAGCGCGCCGTCAGCCGCACCAGCGCCACCGTGGTCAGGGCGGCGACCAGGGCATAGCTGGCCATCAGCGTGGCGACCAGGCCCTCGCTGACCTGAAGATCGGTGGCGATCGCCGGCAGCGCACCGACCGGAAGCATCTCGGCGGTGACGTAGACGAACGCCGCCGCCGCGAGGACGCCGAGTTGCGTGGCAACGCGCGGTGTCCACGGGCTGGTATGGGCGGGAAGCGATTCGCCGGTGACGCTGAAGGTCATGCTGGGATGCCACGGTAGTGCCATAACGTTGCCGTGCGTGGTTGCCGAACCGAGAGGATGCGCAATGGTTGCAGTGCCCGATGGTTATGAAGATCTCTTGACGAGGCCGCTGTTCGGTCATCTGGCCACCACCAGACCGGACGGCACCGTGCAGGTGAACCCGATGTGGTTCGAATGGGATGGCACGCATCTGCGGTTCACCCACACCACCAAGCGCCAGAAGTACCGCAATGTGACGGCGCATCCCGAGGTGGCGATGTCGATCCACGATCCGGACAATCCGTACCGCTACCTGGAGGTCCGCGGCGTGGTGGACGAGATCGTGCCCGATCCCACCGCGGCGTTCTTCCTGTCGCTCAACGACCGCTACAGCGGGTCACTCGACGAGGTGCCCCCGGACGCTGCCGACCGCGTGATCCTGGCGGTACGCCCGACGGTCTTCAGCAAGCACTGAGGTTCGCCGGGTTCGTCAGCCACGCGCGAGCGCACAATCGGTTACGTGATTGTCGCCTTCAGCATCAGCCCGTCCGGTGGGGATGAAACCGGCAGTGTCAGCGCCGCGGTCGCCGAGGCCGTGCGAGTGGTGCGGGCCTCGGGCCTGCCCAACGAGACCAACGCCATGTTCACCAACATCGAAGGTGAATGGGACGAGGTGATGGCGGTGGTGAAACAGGCCGTGGACGTTGTGGCGGCGGTGTCCCCGCGGGTCAGCCTGGTGCTGAAGGCCGATATCCGTCCCGGCTACACGGGGCAGCTCACCGCGAAGGTCGAGCGCATCGAGCAGGCCCTGGGCGACTAACGGCGACTAACCTGGCGTCGCTTCGCCGAAATCGACACCAGGGTCGTCATGAGCGCGGCGGAACAGCCCTGACGTAGATCTCGACGAAGCTCACAGCACCAGCATGCTCAGGAGCGGACCAGGCGGGCGATCGCGGCCGACGCCTCGGCCAGCTTGGCTTCGGCCTGATCCCCGCCTTCGGAGACGGCCTGCGTCACGCAATGTCCGAGGTGCTCGTCGAGCAGGCCGAGCGCCACAGACTGCAGAGCACTGTTGACGGCGCTGATCTGGGTGAGGACGTCGATGCAGTACTTGTCCTCCTCGATCATCTTGGCGATGCCCCGGACCTGGCCTTCGATCCGGCGCAGCCGTTTGGCGTAGTTGTCCTTCTGCGCCGAGTAGCCGTGTGCACCCGAGTTGTCAGCCGCGTCCATGACTCCAGTATACGGGTACCCCACAGGGGTATAGAAAGAATTTGGGCGGCTAACTAACCGGGAGGCATACTTACCTGCATGTCTTCCCACCAGCCCGATATCAAGCCCCGCAGCCGCGACGTCACCGACGGCCTGGAGAAGGCCGCTGCCCGCGGAATGCTCCGCGCGGTAGGCATGGGGGACGACGACTGGGTCAAGCCCCAGATCGGCGTCGGGTCGTCATGGAACGAGATCACGCCGTGCAACATGTCGCTGCAGCGGCTCGCCCAGGACGTCAAGAACGGTGTGCACGAGGCCGGTGGCTATCCGTTGGAGTTCGGCACCATCTCGGTGTCCGACGGCATCTCGATGGGCCACGAGGGAATGCACTTCTCCCTGGTCTCCCGCGAGGTGATCGCCGACAGCGTCGAGACCGTGATGCAGGCCGAGCGCCTCGACGGCTCCGTGCTGCTGGCCGGCTGCGACAAGTCGATCCCCGGCATGCTCATGGCGGCGGCCCGCCTGAACCTCGCCTCGGTGTTCTTCTACAACGGCTCGATCATGCCCGGCGTCGCCAAGCTCACCGACGGCACGGAGAAGGAAGTCACGATCATCGACGCCTTCGAGGCCGTCGGTGCGTGCGTGCGCGGACTGATGTCGCGCGAGGACGTCGACATCATCGAGCGGGCGATCTGCCCGGGTGAGGGCGCGTGTGGTGGCATGTACACCGCCAACACCATGGCGTCGGCAGCCGAGGCACTCGGGATGTCGTTGCCGGGCAGCGCATCTCCGGTGGCCGTGGACAAGCGGCGCGGTGAGTTCGCCCGCCGCTCGGGCGAGGCGGTCGTCGAGATGCTGCGCCGCGGCATCACCGCGCGCGACATCCTCACCAAGGAGGCCTTCGAGAACGCCATCGCCGTGGTCATGGCGTTCGGCGGGTCCACCAACGCGGTGCTGCACCTGCTGGCCATCGCCAAGGAGGCCGAGGTCGAGCTGACACTGGCTGACTTCACCCGCATCGGCAACAAGGTGCCCCACCTGGCCGACGTGAAACCCTTTGGCCGCCACGTCATGAAGGACGTCGACGAGATCGGCGGCGTGCCGGTGGTCATGCGCGCGCTGCTCGATGCCGGCCTGCTGCACGGCGACTGCCTGACGGTCACCGGCAAGACCATGGCCGAGAACCTCGCGCACATCGCGCCCCCGGATCCGGACGGCAAGGTGCTGCGGGCGATGAACAACCCGATCCACCCGACCGGCGGCATCACGATCCTGCACGGGACCCTCGCCCCCGAGGGCGCCGTGGTGAAGTCCGCAGGGTTCGAGTCGGACGTGTTCGAGGGCACCGCAAGGGTTTTCGAACGCGAGCGGGCTGCCTTGGACGCGCTGGAGGACGGCACCATCACCCACGGCGACGTCGTGGTCATCCGGTACGAGGGCCCCAAGGGCGGCCCGGGCATGCGCGAGATGCTGGCCATCACCGGCGCCATCAAGGGCGCCGGGCTGGGCAAGGACGTGCTGCTGATGACCGACGGCCGGTTCTCCGGCGGTACGACGGGCCTGTGCGTCGGGCACATCGCCCCGGAGGCCGTCGACGGCGGGCCCATCGCGTTCGTCAAGGACGGCGACCGGATCCGCCTCGACGTGGCGAACGGGACGCTGGATCTGCTCGTGGACGAAGCCGAACTCGAGGCCCGGAAAGTCGGTTTCGAACCGCTGCCCCCGCGCTACAAGACCGGCGTGCTGGCCAAGTACACCAAGCTGGTCCAGTCGGCCGCCGTCGGCGCTGTCTGCAACTAGACGGGATTCGTGCACGATTTTCCGCGCTGACCGCGGAAAATCGTGCACAGATCACCTACCGCGACGGATGATCGCGGCGAGCTGCTCACGGGAGCTCGCCCCCACCCGCTGACAGGCCCGGTAGAGGTGGCCTTCCACGCTGCGCACCGACATCACCAGCCGCTCGGCGATCTGTTTGTTGGACAGGCCCGCGACGACGAGTTCGACGATCTCACGCTGCCTTCCGGTCAGCGGCTGACCGGCCGGGTTGCGCAGCGCCGGGGTGCACAGCCCGCCGCATTCGTCGGCGCTCGCCTGCGCCAGGGCGGCCGCATACGCACTACGCTTGCCCTGTCCGTGGCGGCCGAACGCGACCGCGGCCTGCGCCAAGGCGTCGGTAGCGGTGGCCCGGTCGCCGAGGGCTCGGTATTCCCCTGCCACGGCGAGTAATTCGGCACCGTCATCGGACGCCAATCCCTCGGTGTGGTGGGCAACCGTTTCGGCCAGCGGCAGTTTCAGGGTGTCGGCAAGCTCCCGTGCACGCGCTGCGCCCGACGTGTCGCCCCACTGTGCGGCGGTCTGCAGACACAGCAGTTCATGCGTCGGCTGGTCGCATTTCGCCGCGTCCCGGCCCGCTTCGCGCACCACGTCGATGGCCTCGGTCAACGCGCCACCGGCGGCCAGCGTCCACCCGGTGGCGACCGACATCGCGGTGCGGGCGAACACGTAATCGTCGGGCATCATCTGCCCGACGCCGGCCAGAGCTTGGGTTGCCTCCGCAGCTTGGCCGAGCTTGGCGTACGCCTCGGCAAGCGCGAAACAACTGGCGATACGCAAACCCGTTGTTATCTCATGTGTTTCGGCGCCTGCGTAAGCTTCGTGCAGGTGTTTGACGGCAGCGGACAGGTCGGCCCGGACCAGTTCGGCGTGGCCGAGCAGGTTGGCGAGATTGGCATAGACGAGGCCTGGGACGTCACGCGCCGACTCGTCTAGCCGGACTGCCATCGCCGTGACTTCGTCGATACGGCCGGTCAGCCGGCAGGCGCGGCCGTGGACCGCGCCGAACCAGAAGCGCATCGGCGAGGATTCGAACGAGGTGTTGGCCCGTTCGATGGCCTGTTCGGCGACGGAGTCGATGTCGTCGACGTGGCCCAGCGCACCGAACGCCATCATCAGCGCGAGCGAGGCCATCATGGCGTGGAAATCGGGCAACCCGCCCGAATCCAGGGCGGCCCTGGCCTTTTCCTCGGCGTCGGCACAGTGCCCGAGCACCGCATCGACACAGGCCTGGATGGCCAGGCGTTCCATCCGCTGTTCATCGGATTCCGTTGTGTTGGAAAGCTTTTCCAAGATGGCATGTGCATCGCGCGGCCGGCTGAGCATCCAGGCCAGATTGGCTGCCCGAATCGTCGCCCAGTGGTGGCTGTCCGGCCTGTCGTCGGCGCTGATCTCCCGCAGCACCGCCTCCGCTTCGTCACCCCGGCTCAACAGGACCAACGTCATGGCCCGCATCGGAGCCGCCTCGGGGGCACCGCATTCGCCTGCGGCAGCGGCGAATCGGTTCGCGGCATCGGGATCGAGCAGCACGGCGGCGCACCGGGCCGCGGTCAGATACAGCTGTGGATCAGGTGGCAGGTCGGAGTGCAGCGCCAGCAGCGCCCGGCGCACCGTCGCGCGCATGTCCCCGTCGGGCTCCGACGCCAGCCGGCTCGCGAGCTTCCCGCGGATTATCGACAGATGCATCTCACCGGCTGTGGCCCTGCGTAATTCGCCGTACAACGGGTGTGCGAGGGTCGCCATGAGTCCTCGCCCGGCGCGTTCGACCCTGACCAGGTGCATCTGCTCAGCGGCCTCCAGGTCGGCGGGCTCGACCAGGTCGGCCAGGATGTCGACACTCAGCGGTTCGCACTGCGAAAGTGTGTCGAGTACGAGCGCCATACCTGGCTCGAGTTCACCGAGACGGCGCCCGACCATGTCGGAGATGCTCTGGGACACGGCCACATCGCCGTCCCACATCCACACCCCGGCGGATTTGTGCATCCGCCCGGCGGCGATCTGGTCCTTCACCAACTGCAGCAGGTACAGCGCGTTGCCTCCGGTGAGCTTCCAGAAACGGCGCGTACTGCGGCTGTCGACCGGTCCGCCGACCGCGGATTCGATCAGGGTCGCGGCCGCTGTGGCCGACAGCGGTTCGAGGTCGATCCGGTCGAGCAGGCTGTCCTTCCACAGCGCGGTCACCGCATCGGGCTCCGGGCCGCCGGAACGCGCGGTGACGACGAGGCGCACCCCCTGCGTCTGTGCCAGTTGGTGTACGACGTGTGCAGACAGCGGATCGAGCAGGTGGGCGTCGTCGATGCCGATGACGACCTTGCCCATGCGCTGCTGGGCCACGAAGGAATCGATCACGCGCCGTACGTCAGGCAGCGGATCGCACATGCTCTGACTGATCGATCCGGTGAACGCTCCCAGTGGGATGGCACGGGCGGATTCGGTGCCGACGAACCAATTGGTCCGATGCCCGGACGCTGCGGCGTGGCTGAGAGCCTCCCGAGCCAACCGGGTCTTGCCGACGCCGGCAGTGCCGACGATCACCACACCGTGATGGGTTCCCGGCCCACCAAGGGAGCGACGGATCGCCGCCAGCTCTTCTTCCCGCCCCGCCAGCTTCATCTCAGCAGTTCGTACCCGCCATCGCCGTCATCGAAGTCCTGCGATTGCCCAGGATATGGCCCAAAACCCGGCCCGGGGAGCAAATTGACGCATCAAGCGATTCACGGGCCGGTCCCGGCACGCAGGCATCCCTTCCAGCCGGAGTACGGCTGGTCCGTCGGCCGCACCTACCGCCGGTTAGACGTGCCGCGCTTCAGAATTGCGCACCCGCATCCCGAAGTACATCGCATTGAAGCCCAGCACCATCACGAGCGCACCGCTGATCACGTGCGACCAGATCATGCCGGCGGTCGGTCCACTGACAAACACCCACGGCGAAATGATCAGCCACACACCGAAGATCGGCAGTGTCCAGGTCATACCGTGCGCACGGTCCAGCGCGAAGCTGAAACACATTGACAGGAACGCGATCGCCCCTCCGACGATCAGATCGTTGACTGTCAGCCTGCTGAAGGCGTCGAAGCCGACGATCCATGGTGACAGCGCGACGTACATCGCCGTCAGCAACGTCAGGCCGAAGGTGACCTGCGCGGCCATCGACTCTGCGACCCGGTCATAGCCCGCCCGTAGGGCCATGATGTCCGGATGAAGGTCGATTGATGAATGGACTGTACTCATTTCTTGTCCTTTCCGTTACACGGCAAGGCGTTTGGGCCCTACCGCCCCCATCCATCGCTTCCCAGATTACGCCGCAAACCCGTCGACGGCGGCGGCCATCTGTGGCGCCGGGCGGCCGCCAAGTACAGTCATCTCAATGCGCTGGCGCAGCAACGCCCGAACGGACGATCCCAGCGGCGCACGTCAGCAACTCGGCTGGTTCGCCACGCTCTTCGCGATGGCGTTGGTCTTCCACTATTCCGACAGCCAACCCCTCGCCGTGGCGCCGGTATTGCTGGCCGGCCTGCCCGCCCTGATCTTTCCCGGTTCGGTGGCAGCAGCCTGCCTGGCCGCGGCGGCCGGGGCCACCGTGGCCGTGCTGAACCTGCCTGCCCCGTCGAACCATCTCGTGCTGAGCCTGCTGGTCGCCGTCGCGCTCGGTACCGCCGCGTTGTGGGCGTTCATCGTCCGGAACCGGCCGGGCGAGCCGGACAGCTTCGTCGAACGCTGGCTGGACGCCGCGCGCAGTCCGGTCGGCATGACGTTGCTCGTGGTCTATTTGTTCACCGTCTTCGACAAGTTGAACACCGCTTACTTCACGCCGGAAACCTCGTGTGGCGGCGACCTGTTCGGCCAGCTCATCTGGCTCAATGGCTTCGACGATGCAGTACCGGGGCCGGTTGTCGGGCAGTCCGTCGCCATCGTCGCGGTCGCGATCGAGGCCGCCATTTTGGCGTTGCTGGCGGTGCCGCGACTGCGGTTCTGGGGCGTGCTGCTCGGGGTGGGCTTCCACTCGATTCTGGCGCTGTCCTCGTTCTACGACTTCGCCACGGTCGTCTTCGCGGTGTACGTGCTCCTGGTCCCGACCGAGGTGTTCACCACCCTGGCGGCCCGAACCACCGTGCTGCGACGCGTAGCGCTCACGGGGTTCGCGGCCCATGTGCTGCTGAGTCTGGTGTCGAGTTCGGCCGAGTCGCCGGGCAGCCCGATCGGCCTGCCGTGGCACACCCTGCTGGTCCTCACCTGGGCCGTCGCCGTGATCCCTTTCATGGTCGCGCTGCTGCGTGCCTACCGTGCCGCCGGCGTCCGCGCCCCGAACTGGCAGCTACACCCCCTGGTGCTGCTCCTCGCACCGCTGCTGGCCTTCGCCAACGGGATCACGCCGTATGTGGGGCTCAAGACCGTCGCGAATTTCTCGATGTTCAGCAACCTGCACACCGAGGAAGGCACCACCAACCACCTGTTGCCGGGTGTCACCGCCCTCGAGCTGGCGAGGTATCAGCGTGACACCGTCACCCTGGTCGGGCTGGAGCTGCCCGAGCATGCCGGCGATATGACGCACCTTCGCAGGCAGACCCGATGGCTGTCCGAAGACCCTCCGGTCCGCATCCCGTGGCTCGAGCTGCGCCGTACCGTCCTGCTCTGGCGGGATGCGGGCCTCACCGGCGTCCGCGTCGCCTATCTGCACGACGGACCCCCGCGGGTCGTGAACGACGCCACGCACGACCCGGTCCTGTCAGCGCCGCTGCCGTGGTGGCAGCGGCATCTGCTCGCCTTCCGCGCCGTCGACTCCGGTTCAGGTCCCGACTTCTGCCGCTGGTAACCCCAGGCACCGCGACCGTGCCTGTCTGTCGGCCGCCACGCCGTAAATCGTCGGCAGTTTGCGCACGCTCGCGCCGACCCAGATGACGCAGAATCGCGGCATGGACATCGCAGACCGACTGAAACTCGATGTACCCGTGATCCAGGCGGGCATGGGCGGCGGTATCGCGGGCGCGCCACTCGCCGCCGCGGTGTCAGTAGCCGGCGGACTCGGCACCGTGGGGCTCCTGCCACCCAGGCAGCTCAAGTCGGCCATCGCGACAGTCCGCGACGAGGCACCCGACCGCGCGGTCGCGGTCAATCTCCTGATGCCGTTCACCCGCCGGCCCCATGTCGAGGTCTGTCTCGAAGCGAGGATCGATATCGCGGTGATGGCGTTCGCGATCGATCGAAATTTGATCCAACGCCTTTCGGACAGCGGCGTTTTCGTCTTGGTGATGGTCGGCACCCAAGCGCAGGCCGCCGAGGCGCTGGCCTTTGGGGCCGACGGGTTGATCGCACAGGGCCGTGAAGCAGGCGGACATCTGGTCGGCACCGTCGCGCAGGCGGACTTCTTGCCAAAAGCCTTGGCTCTGGCCGGTTCCCGCCCGGTCTTCGCTGCGGGTGGCATCGCCGCCGCAGCCGACACCCGCGCGGCGCTCGCCGCCGGTGCCGCGGGTGTGGTGGCGGGTACGCGGTTCCTGCTCACCCACGAGTCCGGCGCCCACCCGGCCTACCGGCAGCGAATCATCGACGCGGACAGCACGATCGAGACCACGGTGTTCGGTCTGGGCTGGCCGGAGCGACATCGGGTACTCCCCAACGCCACAACCCGGCGCTGGTGCCACCCGGACGGGAGCGCCCGCCGGCTGCCGGCGGCGATCAACAAGTACAGCGGCGCGCTGTCCAGGATCCCCGACCGCGGCGACGGCGCGCTCCTCCACCTTCAACACCCAGCGCTGCCATTCCTCACCCCGATCACGCTCACCGCGGCCATGCCCGCCGACTGGGCGGACCGCGCCGCGCTTTATGCCGGTGAGACCGCCTTGCGGTTGGACCGGGTCACCTCGGCCGCACAGGCTGTGGCCGAGCTCGCGCCGTAACGCGCGCACCCTCGTGCGTCGCGAGCGTACGGAAAATGCCGACGTTTGAGGGCGTGGCGGCCAGCAGACGCGCACGCTCGCAGTGCAAAGGACTCCCAGGCCAGGGCCAAATGGGACCGGACCACTCCGTTCGAGCAGTACGCTGCGATCGTGGCCAAGCGGGAGGCGGGCGAAGGCCCCACCCCGTACGTCCACAACCACCACGACGCACTGGTGCAATTCGACAAGAGCGCGAGCTGACATGACCGAAACGCAGATCGACCAGGCCCTCGAGGAACTGGTCGAGGGCGAAAAGACCTGGGCCTCCCTGTCATTGGCGGCCCGCCGCGGACTACTCGACGAGGTGCGGGCCCTGACCGTGCGCCACGCCGCCGAGTGGGTCGACGCTGCCGTCGGCATCAAACAACTCGACCCGGCGTCCCCGCTGGTCGGCGAGGAGTGGATGTCCGGTCCGTACTCACTGGCGGCCGGCCTGGGTGCCCTGTCCGAGAGTCTGGCCAAGCTCGAATCGGGCCGCAGCCCGCTCGACGGCGCCGAGTTCGGCTACGCCCCGGGCGGCCGGACCACGGTAAAGGCTTTGCCGCTCAACACCTTCGACCAGCTGCTGCTGTCCGGGTTCAGCGCCGAGGTGTGGCTGCAGCCCGGTATCGAGAAGGCCGAGGCAATCCGCGCAGCTGGCTTGGCTCAACGCGACCCGTCCCGCACCAACGGCGTGGGCGCGGTACTGGGTGCGGGCAACATCTTCTCGATCGCCCCTTTGGACACCATCTACGAGCTGTACGCCAACAACCGGGTGGTGGCCCTCAAGCTCAACCCGATCACCGATCCCCTGCTGCCCGTGCTGACCAAGGTGCTGGCCCCGTTCATCACCGTCGGCGCCGTGCGGATCCTGACCGGCGGAGCCGAAGCCGGCACGTACCTGGTGCGGCACAAGCTCGTCGACCATGTGCACATGACCGGTAGCGCGCTGACATACGACGCCATCGTGTTCGGCACCGGGGAGGACGGTGCCCGGCGCAAGGCCGCTGACGAGCCGGTGCTCGACAAGGAGATGACCGCCGAGCTCGGCGGGGTGTCCCCGACCATCGTGCTGCCCGGTGTCTGGAGCAAGTCCGACATCGAGTTCCAGGCCAATCACGTTGCCACGCAACGACTGCACAACAACGGCTACAACTGCGTGGCCGCGCAGGTGGTGGTGCTGCCCAAGCACTGGGCGCAGCGCGAGGAGTTCATCGCCGCGATCCGCAAGGCCGTCAACGACGCACCGGCACGGCCCGCCTATTACCCCGGCTCCGACGTCCGGGTGGCCAGCGCGGACGCGTCGTATCCGGACGCACAGCACCTGGGTTCGAGGGGTGCCCGGGTCCTGGTGGTCGATCCGGCCGACCGTGATGCGTTGTTGTGCACCGAATACTTCGGCCCGGTCCTCGGCGTCATCGAACTCGACGTCCCGGACGACCAGTTCGCCGAAGAAGCGGTTCGGGTCGCCAACGACGAATTCGTCGGCACCCTCGGGGTGAACATCATCGCCCACCCGGACACCCTTGCCGGTCTCGGCGACAAGTTCGACCACCTCGTCGAGCGGCTGCGCTACGGCACCGTCGCGATCAACGCCTGGACCGGCGTCGGCTACCTGACTGCCACGGCCACCTGGGGAGCGTTCCCCGGGCACAAGCGCAACGACATCCAGAGCGGAACCGGCGTGGTGCACAACGCTTTTCTGCTCGACCGCCCGGAGCGCACCGTGGTTCGTGGCCCGTTCCGGCCCGCGCCGCGTTCGGTGGTCCACGGCGAGTGGTCGTTGTCGCCCAAGCCGCCGTGGTTCGTCAACAACCGCACCGCGGCGACGACCGGCCGGCTGCTGGTGGACTTCGCCGGGGCGCCCGGCTGGGGCAAGTTGCCTGCGATCTTCGCGTCGGCGCTGCGGGGTTAGTCAGGCGGAGGCGACGGGTGTGGCCGGCGCGCGCAGCAACCGCTGCGCGCAGTCCAGCAGGACTCTGTGCAGTTCCTCGTCGGTGATGTCGTTGAGCTCCGGGTCGGTCGCGCTGCCGTAGATCCCGGCGGCGAGCACCGACATGCAGATCCTGCTGGCCGCGTCGGGGTCGGGACCCAGCAGGATCCCGGTCAGACGTTCGATCGTGTCCTGGAGTTCGGCCCGGCTCTGCACCAGGCCGTCGATGACGGGATCTCCGTGGAACACCGCGGTCACCCGCCGGTGTCGCACCGCCATCTCCACCATGCCGCTGACGGCGGCTTCCCGCCGGGCCTCGGGCGTGGACATGGCCTCGGCGATGCGGACCAACCGCATCATGTCGTCGAACACCGGCTGGATGACCGCCAACGCGATCTCGTCCTTGGAATGGAACTGGTAGTAGACGGCGGCCTTGCTGACACCGAGGCGGTCGGCGATCATCTGCAGCGACGTGCCGTTCACGCCGTGCTCCGCGAACAGGCTCAGGGCCGCTTCCAGCACTCGTTCGCGGGCAAAGCCACGCGGCGCCACAGCCTTCGCCACACCCCGTCCCTTCGTCGCGCCTGAGCGTATCCAAGGGTGCTAGATCACACCGTAAATTAAACGAACTAACTTGATTGCAGTTAGCCGACTGTATAGGTTTCACTTTACATCCGGCAAGGAGATCTGCGGGGAGGAGTACTGATGCCTAGCTCATGCGTAGCGCCGGCAGCCGACCTCCTCGACACCTATTTGATGACAGCCGTCGAAACCGGCATCGAACAGGTGGTTTTCCTGGCCTCCGATCTGGACCCGCGTCCTTATCAACTGCCCTGGCCCGCCGGCACCACCGTGTACGTCGTCGACAATCCGGCGATCCTCGAGGTCAAGACCGACGCGCTGGTCGGCACCACACCGACGGCCGCAGTCCGCGGTGTGCCTGCCGACATCGGTGGAAACTGGGCCGCCGCACTCACTCAAGCCGGATTCGACGACGAACGGCCGACCCTGTGGAGTGTGGAGGGCGTACTACCCTTCATTCCATTGGATGAGCAGCGTCGGCTCGTCGTCGACATCACCGCCATGAGCGCGCCGGGCAGCCGGCTGATCTCGGAGGTGTCGGTCAGTCCCTTCGGGGACGATTCCGGCGGCGAACTCGCCGCGGATGTCGACGTAGAAAGATGTTGGCGGGAATCCGCCGACGCCGACATGATCACGAAGTGGCAATGGAGCTGCGCAGCTAGCCCGTACGTCACCGCGTACCTGACCTCCGAAAGGCCGACCAGCAAATATGAAGCTGTTGAGACGGTTCTGGATCCCGTTGATCATCATCGTGGTGGTCGTGGTCGGCGGATTCACGGTGATGCGGGTACGCACGTTCTTCGGCGCCGGCGACGGCTCCGGCATTTCCAGCGCCAAGGTCGATGACACCAAACCGTTCGATCCCAAGGTCGTGGTCTACGAGATCTCCGGCGTGCCCGGGGCCACCGCGGACGTGAACTACCTCGATCTGGACGCCCAGCCCCAGCGCATCGACGGGGTGACCCTGCCGTGGACGCTGCGGCTGGAATCCACCGCCCCCTCGGTGTTCCCCAACATCGTCGCGCAGGGCAACGGCGACACGATCAGCTGCCGCATCACCGTCGATGACGAACTCAAAGACGAGAGAACCTCCAACGGCGTGAACGCCCAGACCTTCTGCTTGGTGAAATCTGCATGAGCAATTACGACGCCCCGACCGAGTCGATCCCGGTCGCCTCCGCGCCGCAGCACAGCAACCGTGGCGGCATCGCCAAGTGGATCCGGCGCCTGGCCATCCCGATCATCATCGGCTGGATCGCCGTCATCGGTGTCCTCAACGTGATCGTTCCCCAGCTCGAAGAGGTGGGGAAGATGCGTTCGGTGTCGATGACACCGGACGAAGCGCCGTCGATGATCGCGATGAAGCGCGTCGGCGAGGTGTTCCAGGAGTTCAAGTCCAACAGCTCGGTCATGGTCGTCATCGAGGGCGACCAGCCGCTGGGCGATGACGCGCACAAGTACTACGACCAGATCGTCGAAAAGCTCGAAGCCGACAAGAAGCACATCGAGCACATCCAGGATTTCTGGGGCGACCCGCTCACGGCGTCCGGCGCCCAGAGCTCCGACGGCCTGTCGGCCTACGTGCAGGTCTACACCGCCGGTAACCAGGGCGAGGCGCTGGCCAACGAATCCGTCGAGGCCACCGAGAAGATCGTCCAGAGCGTCCAGGCGCCGGACGGAGTCAAGGCCTACGTCACCGGACCGGCAGCGATGGCCGCCGATCAGGAGATCGCCGGTAACCGCAGCCTCGAGATGATCACCGCACTCACGTTCGTCGTCATCATCATCATGCTGCTGACGGTCTACCGCTCCATTGTGACCGTGATCCTCACGCTGTTCATGGTGGTGCTGTCACTGTCGGCCGCCCGCGGCCTGGTGGCTTTCCTCGGCTACTACAACATCATCGGGCTCTCGACGTTCGCCACCAACCTGTTGGTGATGCTGGCTATCGCGGCCTCCACCGACTACGCGATCTTCCTGATAGGCCGATATCAAGAGGCCCGAAGTGTCGGTGAAGACCGAGAGTCGGCCTACTACACGATGTTCCACGGCACCGCGCACGTGATCATGGGCTCGGGCCTGACCATCGCCGGCGCCACGTTCTGTCTGCACTTCACCCGCCTGCCCTACTTCCAGTCACTCGGTATCCCCCTGGCCATCGGCATGGTCATGGTGGTGCTGGTCGCCCTGACCCTCGGCTCGGCGATCATCACGGTGGCCACCAGGTTCGGCAAGACACTGGAACCCAAGCGGGCCATGCGGACCCGCGGGTGGCGCAAGATCGGTGCCGCGGTGGTGCGCTGGCCCGGACCGATCCTGATCGCCACCATCGCCATCTCGCTGGTCGGTCTGCTGACCCTGCCCGGGTACAAGACCAACTACAACGACCGCAAGTACCTGCCCGCCGATCTGCCGGCCAACACCGGCTACGCCGCCGCGGACCGGCACTTCTCCCCGGCCCGGATGAACCCCGAATTGCTGTTGATCGAAAGCGATCACGATCTGCGCAATTCGGCGGACTTCCTGGTGATCGAGCGGATCGCGAAACGCGTCATCGGCGTGCCTGGTGTCTCCCGGGTCCAGGCCATCACGCGCCCGCAGGGAACGCCGATCGAGCACACCTCGATCCCGTTCAACATCAGCATGCAGGGCACGACCCAGACCATGAATCAGAAGTACATGCAGGACCGCATGAAGGACATGCTCAAGCAGGCCGACGAAATGCAGGTCACCATCGACACGATGGACAAGATGATCGCGCTCATGGAGCAGATGCGCGACGTGATGAACAGCATGGTCGGCAAGATGCACGGCATGGTCGACGACATCAAGGAACTCCGCGACCACATCTCGGATTTCGACGACTTCTTCCGGCCGATCCGCAACTACCTGTACTGGGAACCGCACTGCTACAACATCCCGATGTGCTGGTCGATCCGGTCAGTCTTCGACACCCTTGACGGAATCGACACCATGACAGCCGATTTCGAGCAGATCGTGCCGGACATGGACAAGATGAACGCCCTGATCCCGGTGATGATCGCGAACATGCAGCCGATGATCGCGACCATGAAGACGATGAAGACCATGATGCTGACCATGCAGGCCACCCAGGGCGGCCTGCAGGATCAGATGGCGGCGATGCAGGACAACTCCACCGCCATGGGTCAGGCCTTCGACGCGGCCAAGAACGACGACTCGTTCTATCTGCCACCGGAGACCTTCGACAATCCGGACTTCAAGCGCGGCATGAAGATGTTCCTGTCCCCCGACGGACACGCCGTGCGGTTCATCATCAGCCACGAGGGCGACCCGATGAGCCCCGAAGGCGTCGCTCACGTCGATCCCATCAAGCTGGCGGCCAAGGAGGCGATCAAGGGCACCCCGCTGGAGGGTTCCAAGATCTACCTCGGCGGCACCGCGGCCATGTTCAAGGACATGCAGGAAGGCGCCAACTACGACCTGTTGATCGCCGGAATCGCCTCGCTCTGCCTGATCTTCATCATCATGTTGATCCTCACGCGCAGCGTGGTGGCCGCCGCAGTCATCGTCGGCACCGTGGTGCTGTCCCTCGGCGCCTCCTTCGGCCTGTCGGTACTCATCTGGCAGCACCTGATCGGCCTGGAACTGCACTGGATGGTGCTGGCCATGTCGGTGATCATCCTGTTGGCCGTCGGCGCGGACTACAACCTGCTCCTGGTCTCCAGATTCAAAGAGGAGATACATGCCGGGTTGAACACCGGCATCATCCGCGCCATGGGCGGCACCGGCTCGGTGGTCACCTCCGCAGGCCTGGTGTTCGCCTTCACCATGATGTCGATGGCGGTCAGCGAGCTGGCGGTGATCGGTCAGGTGGGCACCACGATCGGCCTGGGCCTGTTGTTCGACACCCTGGTCATCCGGTCCTTCATGACCCCGTCGATCGCAGCGCTGATGGGCAAGTGGTTCTGGTGGCCGCAGATGGTGCGCCAGCGGCCCAAGCCCGAGCCGTGGCCCAAGCCCATCCAGCGCGAGCCGCAAGACGCACTCACCTAGCGGATTACCGCACGAGTGCGACGGCGAAGCCGTCCCAGCCCTTGGTGCCCACGGTCTGAATGGCCGCGGTATCCAGGCGCGGGTGGCTGCCCATCAGCTCCAGCATGTCGCGCACGGCGCGCGCCTGCTGATCGTCGGCCGCGGGGGCAAGTACCCGGCCGAACCGGGTGATGTTGTCCACCACGATGATCGAGCCCGGTCGGCCCAGCTGGATCGCCCACTCGACGTAGCGGACGTTGTTCTCCTTGTCGGCGTCGATGAAGACCAGGTCGAACACGTCACCGCGCTCGGCCAACCGCGGCAACGTGTCGAGTGCGGCACCGACGATCACCTCGACGCGGTCGGCGACCCCGGCCCGCTCGAAGTTGGCGCGGGCGATCTCGGCATGACGCGGCTCGTACTCGAGCGTGACGATGCTGCCGTCCTGGCCCACACCGCGGGCCAGGTTGATGGTGCTGTAGCCGGCGAGCGTACCGATCTCGAGTACCCGTCGCGCCCCGGAGATCTGGGCGAGCAGCGACAACAACTTGCCGTGCTGGGCCGACACCTCGATGGCCGGCATGTCGGCGTCGTGCGCGGACCGGCGCGCCGCGGCCAGCGCCTCGTCCTCGGTGTGCAACACCTCGTTGAACATGGCATCGACTTCAGCGGGTTCGGTCACCTTCGCCAGGCTAGCCCCAGATTCAGACCACGCCCTCTTTGCCGTAGACCATCCGCAGCACCAGCCCGACCTCCGGCCCCATGACCGCCGTACACAGCTCGATATGCGTGGCGACGAAATCCGGTCCGTGGGGCGGGTCGGCATGGCTCAGGTGGTGGGCAAGTTCGTGCAGAGCGACTTCTGTGGACATACAGGGTGTTATGTTCAAGCAGTTTATCTCCGACGAACGGGGGCGTTGTGAGAGACGCGTGGCTGACCGTGCTTTCAGGTGGTGATTCGTCTGCTCCAGCGCACTTTCTCCCCGAATTGGCGTGGTTCGACTCGCTCGAACATCTGGAAGCACAAGCAGGCATAAAGCCGGGGACCCCGGTGATCATCAACCTGGCGCGCTTGGCAGCCGACCCTGAAAGTTACCGGCCAGATCGCGTCTTCACCGAGTTCCTACGGACTTCCCGTTGGCCACGACTCAAGCAGGGCACACGCAGCACCTACGCGACCGTGTACCCACCGATCATTCGGTGGCTCGCAAGCCGTCCCCTCCCGAAAGCACTACACGAGATGGACGCAAACGATCTCGGCGAGTGGAAGGAATGGCGCACTGATCCCGTCCGCAATGAGAGGTCCATCAGTGGGGCGACATGGAACAAGGAAGTCGCGGCGCTCTCCCTCTTCTTTCAATGGGCGGCGAGGAAGCAATACACCGCCGAAAACCCCCTTGAAGAGTTCGGACCGAGTCTGAAGTTCAAGGATTCGAGTACGACGCGAGCCAAGGTGGGCGGATGGCGGAGTAAGAACGCGCGCATCCGCCGCGTCGACTGGATAGAGCCCGAAACCTTTCGCCTCTGGTCCAACGTGGCCTTCCGGGGCTATGCGGTGGCAACCAGTGGTGACAACAAGCTCATAGGCGCGGGAGAAGACTCGTGTTTCCGGGGCCGCAACACGCAACGCAACGCGACATTCGTTGAGACGCTTTACTTCTGTGGCACACGCGAAGGCGAGACGAGCCTCCTGCTTGCCTTGGAGCTACCCGAGAAGAGCCCCAGTGCATTCGCTGAGATTCGCCTGCCCAGTTC
Organism: Mycolicibacterium sp. 050232; assembly: GCA_036235365.1. Classification (GTDB taxonomy): domain Bacteria; phylum Actinomycetota; class Actinomycetes; order Mycobacteriales; family Mycobacteriaceae; genus Mycobacterium. The sequence continues at coordinate 814,714 of JAZBEZ010000001.1, forward strand.
CATCACGAAGTCGGGTCGTTCACGCACGATTGTCATGCCGTGGCTGGTCCACGGACTACTGCAACGGTATGTCCAGCAGGACCGACGTAGAGCCGTAGCGCTGGGCAGACGGCACGGAAGCTACAGCGACGTCAGGTGGCACAGAATCACCAACCACCGAGCCAAGCGCGGGCAACTGGAGATCCAGATCGACGGCCGCAGAAACTGGGTAAACCACGACCAACTGTTCGAGCCTGCTCGGCGATGGCTGTTAGCAGAGACCGAGGACGGGTGGGAACCAGCCATGCTTTGGCTTACCGAGAGCGGACTGCCCGCCGATCAACACAACATGACGAAGGTCATTCAACGCGCAACCCAGAGGTGGGACAGTTCCTGCAAGGCAGCAGGTTTCGCCGGCAGCGTCCCCTACCCGACCGCGAAGACATTGCGATACTCGTTCGCATTGAATTGGCTCATCGCATGGCACAGGGTCATTGATGAGGAACTCGGATCACCGCCCGCCGCGTATAGCCCCAGCCGGTACGAGGACGCCTACACGGCTGTCCAATGGCAACTCGGGCATCGTGACCTACAGACGACCATGGACGCGTACCTGCTCGCAGTGAAGGATCTGCGTGGTATCAACATTTTTCGCGAAGCAACGTTCAAATCGGTCTATGAAGCGCTTCACTCCCGGCACGAGAGTGTCCTGCCGAGTCTGGACTATCAGGCAGGCCTCCGTGACTAAGGGACGGTTCGCACCGATGCCTGAGGGACAACCGAAGAGCCGCGTGAGTGAAGACGGCTTGAGTCTGACGGTCTGGGACGAGGCCGGCACTAAGCATATGACGCTGAGATTTGCAGACGAGGCGGGCTCCGAGAAGATCCGCAAGCAATGGGTCACCTGCGTCGCCAGCGCCACCGGGCCTGCAGGCTCGTGGCGGTCCATTGAAAGTGCGCGCGGCGGATCTTCGCGCAGTCGTGTATTTCTCAAGTGGGCTTCTGATCGAGGAATCAACAACCTTGATTCGCTCAGGGCAGACGATTGGCACGACTTTGTCGCGTGGACCCGCGACACCTACTCGAACGCTACGTCGAAAACCCGCAACTTGAGACTTCTTGCGGTGCGTGTCCTACTCGCGCAGCACGACGGGCTATCTTATGAATTCGGACAGGCGCTCTCCCAGAGGTACATGGAGACTGAAGACAACACTCTCCCCGATCACTACACCGCGAGCGAGCTTCAGCAGATTCGATCCAACGCAACTCGCGCCTTACGCTTTGCATGGCGCCGGATTGAGCCCAATTGGGCTCTGGCACAACAACAGAAGGAATCAGTTCCCATAGAACGGCGCTCTCGTTGGAGTGCACTCCAGGCCTTGCTTCGCGAACCCCATCGGCGTCTAGCTAAGGAGGACGGTCTTGCGCTCGACCTTGTCGATCAGCACCGCAACGTTCGAATGGAGGAGGCACGGTCCTTGCTTTTCCTCACCACGAGCGAGGGGCTAGCGGCCTACGGCGCAATCGTCGCCGCGACGGGAGAGAACTCATCGACAACAGCACGCCGACGGACACCCAGCACGGCTGCGTCAGCCGGTTCAGAGAGGCTCACGCTCTTCACATCTGAGCGCGACAAGCGCCGCCGAAGCGGTGGCAAGTCCTTGATGGCGGAGAATGTAGCCGTCACCTCCACTCTCGGCAAACTCTTGCAACTGGTCATGAACTGCACCAGCCCGGCGCGGCATTCTGCTCAAATCAATCCGGAAGCGCTCCTAGACAGTTACCCGCACGCACACCAGTACTCGAAGGAGTCCTCCAGCGAAAGCCTCATCCTGTTCATGAGGCGAAGCGGAACGCTGGTCAACAGCGTCTCTCACATCCCTAAGTCTCTCGACTGGATGCCGGCAGGCCTGCATCTCGACCTCCGACGGCTTCACAGAACCTATCTGACGCGTATAGCACAGCACCCTGTGGACAATCGGTATCTCACATGGATTGATGCCTACATCCTCAAGGATCCCAATAGGATTCGAGAACTAGAGGACATTCATCGTGCTGCACAGCAGAAGGCACTCGGTGCGGCGCGTGATCTTGCGGTACGACTCCTGACCGAGGAAGAAGCCGCGGCGGAGGGACTCGACATCACAACCACCGCCAAGGGCACGCGATGCCGGGACATCCTTCACAATCCTGAGACCGGGACCTATTGCCCTAATTCATGGCTATCTTGCTTGGGCTGCAAGAACGCTTACATCGTCACAAACAACCTTCCCCCACTCATCGCGCTGATTGATCTACTGGACGCTAAGCGGCGAGACGATGATGACCGAGATCGTTGGCGCAGGGAGTACCTCACTCCATGGCAACAACTCAAGGCGATTCTCGGAGAGGTAGATCCGGAGACCATCGCTGCGGAACGCGCGAAAGTGAGTCCGGATCTGCGATCGCAAGTTTGGAATACGGTCGTTGCAAACAGAGGCGATTCATGACGATGCGACCTTTGGCTGACGGGTCAGCCTGGAACAGCGACGCACCTGTTATCACGAATGCCAACCGTATTCTTCGCGAGGACGTACCGATCTCCACCTTCTCCGAGGACATCTGGGACCTGGCGGCAATGGCCCCACCGCGTCAACGTTGGGGTTTTACCTGCAATTTCGACTCTGTCCCTCAAGAGTTTCGGCTTTCTGCCAAGAAGTCGGTGTGGCTGCTCATCAATGAAGGAAAGCCTGCACACGCAGTTCGACGAGGCGGCACGAAGACAAAACGATGGGTCGGGGTGGGCACTATCACGCAATTCCTGTCTCACATCCGCGCACTCCTGACATTCGTGACACAAGAGACGCCTGAGGTCCGCTCACTTGGCGGGATCGTCAGTGAAACCTTAGATAAGTACGTAGGCAGCCTAGAAAGAAGGATCGACCCACAATCCGTGGTCCTGCACTACGGAAGCATTCGACTCTTACACGACCTCACAGCAGACCTGCCCTTAAAGGAGCGGCTTATCGCACCTTCCTGGGTCGATGACAAGATATTCGTAAACCGCGGTGGCCACTCCGACAACGCAACGCCACCTATGTCCCTCAATGTCCTCACACCGATGCTGTTGTGGAGTGTGGCGTTCGTCGAGCAGTTCGCGGACGACATCCTGTCGGCACGGGATGCGATCAACGCCTATGTGCCTGCCACGGTGCAACACACCCCTATGAGTAGGCAGCAGGCAATGGACATCGTGGTCGCGTGGACCAAGAATCACGGAGATTTTCTGCCATGCACCGACGCCGGTGGTGGAGGCATAGCGGCGAGCTACATGTGCTTCGTTCTGAACTGGCCCATCCGCTTTCAACGCAACGGGTTGTCCAAGCTATTGATCCAACACCCAGAGATTGCCATCAGCAAGGCGCCATGCCCTGTCCCTACTCCGATAAACGGAAAAGTTCACGGCAAGTGCTGGCAGCCCAAAGGGCTGGACTACTATCGACTCGCCGCGCACGAGGTCGATCTACAAACCGCCTGTTTGTTCTTAATTGGCTTGAACTCATCAATGAGGCCGGATGAGTTGCTCAATCTTCAGTTTGAAGCACTTCAGGATGACGGTATACGCAAACCCATAACTGAACGCGTCGAAGCCCCCGACGGTCAGGTGCGATATCTGTTGCACGGGAGGACCTTCAAGGGCCAGGATGGTGTAGACGGAACTCAGCGGGCGGACGGCGTCGTACGCACATGGGCGATCACGGAGTTAGGCGCTACTGCCGTCAACGTCCTTCAGCGTCTGAACGGACGAAACGGACGACTCTTCGCGTCTTCCCGAACGGGATCCGAAAATGTTGCGATTCAGTCTCTTTCGACAACAACAGCGGCCGACAACTTGCGGTCGTTCGTGAAGCGAACGCGAAGCCTCACAGCGGAGCTGGCGCTTCCCGAGGAATACTTCATTCCTGAGAATGCCGAGGATTTCATGACTCTGCGCGTGCTTCGCCGCACCTCCGAGGTCCTCACCCAACAAGAGATCGGCGGTGTCCTCGCCGGCGCTCATCAGGCGGGGCACCGGCTTCGCGACCCTTATGACACTCGGGCCACAGAGGGCTACGGCGGACTCGCCACCCAATCAAAGCTCGGACGCCGTACGTCCGATCGCACCGGGCAAGCACTTGCGCACTTAGTGGTCGAGTCGCGTGAAGGAGTGATCGGTGGACCCGCCGCAGATCGCGCCATCGGCGTAGCCGACCTGGCAGCAGCTGAGTTGGAGTTGATTGATCCCGCCAACCTAATGACGCCGGTACTCAGCAACGAGTGGAAGCGTATTACGAAGTCGGTCGGACAATCGGTCTACGAAGTTCCGTTGGCCGGCGGCGCACATGCTTACTGCATCTTTCATTTACCGTGGTCGGCCTGCACCAAGGAGGGCGAGGAACCCGACGTTTCAGGTTGCAAGATCGTCTGTGCAAACAAGGCACTTACCGTGGACTCAGTCCGAGGGCTGCAGCAGCGCCAGCACGAACTTGAAGCGTCAAAGCACGGTGCTACTACCGAAGAGGTGATTCGGGCTGACCACCTGATCGACGCCTATGAAGAACAGATCGTCGATTCAGGGCTACCAGGGACATCCCGCAGCAAGACGCGACGGAGCACCCCAAGATGACACTTCACCGCGACACGATCCCCCAGGTTTTTCGTGAGAACGACGCGGAGCGAAAGAAGATCGTCGCCGCTATGCGTCGTCTCCTCATCACCTCGAAGCCTCGCGTCGTTGCACTCGACGACCGCCTTGTGATTGACACCCTTCGCCGGGAAGCCGACGTGACCCGGTCAGCTCTCACACACAGGCATATCGACCTTAAGGATCTGTTCCTCGATTGCGCGGCGGAACTCGAGCAAGAAGCCCGAGACCGTCGCAACCCGAACGAGGTAGCGCTCGAAGAGCAAGTCGCGGAACTCAAGAGAAGGAACCAAGACCTACAGACGCGAGCCACTCATTGGGAGGGCGCAGCCCGCGACCTCGCACGAACGGTTGCCGCCCTACAGATGCTCTATGACACCGCCAGCGCACGACTAGACGCCATCATCGCCGACGTCGCACTCGAAGACTCCGGCCCGAGGCCAGGCCCCAACGTCTCTCCTATCGGCGCTAGGCGTCGGAAGTGAGCGCATCCGCGGTCTACGGTGCCGAAGATCAATGGTCCGCTGTGCTCGACAGGGGTGGAGTGGTCGACTTTCACGGTTCGCACATATACGTGCCCCTGCAGAAACGATTCGCTGACATATCGTCAGTGCAGAGGTACGTTGACGCGGTACTGGCCTTGGATTCGATCCGAGAAACGTACCCGAACGTAGGCCCCGTCCTTGTCAGAGAACGGCGTGGACAAAGCAAGGCGCACTACGAACCGTCGACCGCAACCATGGCAATTCCATTGGCTAACAGGGCCTTTGGCCGTGAAAGCACCGTACTGCATGAGTTGGCTCATCATCTATCGGTGAGTGGCGGCCTTTCCGCCTCTCCGAGCGGAACCCGTTGGCACGGGAAGGAGTTCCGCGAGGCGATGCTATTCCTGGTCAGCAGCGTGTTGGGGGAACCCGCGGCCCTTCTTCTCCGCGCTGGTTACCACGCCTCTGGTGTTCGCGGGTAGACGGCGGCTCTGCCGTCCGGGGATGCAGATCAGTTTATGGCCTTCCAGCATCGCTTCTCGCCCAGTCGATGACCTCATCGACTACCCTGCGAATCGACGGTAGAGGCACGTTCGCAAGATCCAGCGCACGGACGATGTGGCGTACACCTGCCGCTGTCTCGATTGGCAGCCCGTACCGCTCCTGGGCGTAGGCCTTCCAGTTCACGGAGTCTGAGGGACCTTTACCGAGGGCTTCACGACATTCGGCAACGAGTGCCGCCCATTCAGGAAATGGGCCCTGAAGGTAGTCCCGAATGCCGGCTATCGGAAGCGCGAACAGAAGGTCGGCTTCGGGCACACCGAACACGGCCGGTTCCGGCAGGCCCTTCTCACGGGCAATCTGCAAGACCTTGAGGAGCTTTCGTTCTTCCGACGAACGCCTTCTGCCCGATCTCTCCACCATTGTCGCGGGATCTGTTGCATCGGTCAGAACTCCTATGTTGATGCCGAGTTCCGTCACAAGTTCCACAGCAATCAAACCTTCGAGGTTCTTGGTGCCGTGAATTGGAATCACCTTGATACCGGCGGCATCCAGTTCCAGCTCGGCGTACTCAAGCAGCATGGCTTCGTCGAGAGGCCCTTCGACGAACAGCACTGCGCGGTGAAGCGCCAGGGCCGCTGCGGGGTTCATACCCACATCTTCGGCCAGTTCTAACAACCTCGTGGTGCGGGCCGAAGGCAGTGACCGGGTTTCGGTCCGGCCAGAGCTGCTGTCGCGGGTGACGTGCACGAGGCTGACGCCATCGCCCGCTGCTCTGAGGTACTCGTCATGATGGGACGCGACGACGACGGTGAAACCGAGTTCAACCATGCGCCGGCACCAGCGAACCGTGCTGGCGACGGCAGCTGGATGCAGGTGTGCCTCTGGTTCGTCGATCAGCAAGACTGATCCCGAGAACTGCTTTGGTGCGAGTTCGCGAAGGTTGTTCAGACCCGGGTAGCGCGCCATCAGATGTAGTGCAATCTGAACGGCGGCCGCGAGCCATCGCGCAGTCCCTTGGCCGTAGGCGTCTGCCTGCTCCCAGCGCCTGGGTCCGCTCCGCTCTACGTAACCGACGTTTGTCTGCCCTCCGGCGTGCCACACGAAAGGCGGCTGGATATCCACGTCAACAGCACCGTCGAGGAAGTCTGGAAGCAGGTCACTTGCCAGCGCTGACAACCGCGCGGCGCACTCAATCATTGCTGGGCGCACGCGCCATCCGTCACCGTGCGGCTCTAGCCAGATAGCTCCGAACAGATGTTTCGCAGAACCCTTCTTGCCGTTCAGAGTCTCAAACAAGAACTCTTCGGCCAGCTCTGAGATAGCCGCATCTACCCGCGTGTGTATGTCAGCGACCTCCCAGTCCACTACGACAGCGGACAGCCTGGGCCCTGCGGCAGTCACTTCGGCGATCTGGTCCCAGATCTCTTGTGCGTTCTCAGTGGGCCCGTGCTCTGTCTCCAGAGTGTGACGGACGAGGTACAAGTCGGTCGGATCGGCAGCGAGTAGCCGGTGATTCTGCGACGAGTCCAGGAAGGCCACCGTCGGCTCATTTGACAGCTGCACGACCTCACCAAGGGCCGACCGCACTTCGTCGTCGAAGTCAACGTTGTCATCCAGCTGACAGACCACCGCACCTTTGTCGGCCAACCGTCGGTGCTCGCCCGCTTTGTCCCGTGCGGATTCTGGCTCCAGCACCTCGTAGAGAGCGCTGATTATGTTGGACTTTCCAACGTTGTTCTTGCCGAACAGCACCGTCAACGGTCCCGCTTCGAATGCCAAAGCGTCAATCGTCCTGTAGTCGAGCAGGACGACTCTGTTCAGGCGCATCGCTTCTTGCCCTCCCCATTGTGTTCGACTCGCCGAAGCATCAGTCGGTCCTCGCGATGGCGGCTCGCAGCCGGGCCCACTGCTGCACGCCGTCAGCACTGCCCTGGCCTCGCGGCCTCGCATTCACAGGTGCTGCACCTACAGCACCCAGACGATCATGAGCGTGTGAACACCTTTGGCTCAGTTGCCGTTTATTGACTCGGAGGCACTCTCAGCGAACTCGATTCCTTTGGTGAACCTGATCTCGCTGTCTGCAGGCGCGAATGCGTAGTAGTCGATGCCGTTCCAGTCGGTGTCCACGATGAACATGATCGCGCCGTCGACCTCGAGGCTTTCTGCGACCTCATCGGCCTCCAGGTTGTCAATAAATCTGGTCAGCTCGTTCGGAAAACGGGAGCTGACGTACGACCACGCACTGCCCATCCCGGAGTACACGAACAATAGCGTGGGGTCTTCGTGGTCTACACCTTCATCGTCCAACCCGGTAGGGATTCCACTGAAGGGAGAATGAATCTGATCGAGGTATCTGAATTCGACTGCCGGCAGCGCCATTTGGCGTCCTTTCACGGGTTAGAAAGCAATTACGGATACGTACGTGGTTTAAGTCATGAGCAAGGCTCCCGGATGTAGGTCACTCCGAAGGCGACGACCTGCCTGAACTCCTGACGGCGGGAGCCGATGTCGAACTGGCTGCCCGAGCCTTTCTGGAAGATGTCGAGACCTCGGCCGAGGAGGATCTTCCAGCCGTTGTCTGCTCGTATAGATCTGTCGTGGATAGACTCATCCCACTCGACATTGAACTTGATTCCGACCGATGCAGCGCCATCTTGAATGGCCTTGAGCATCAATAGTTGCTGCTGCTGGTACTCAGGTTTGTCCTCTTTCGTCACTAAATGGAAGGCGATCTCATCTGCGGGGTCTTTCGCTGACGCCAGCACGGCGAGGAAGTCGACAAGGTTTCGCCCTTGGTGAGGAGCCCGGATATAGGGGTCGATGATGGTGATTTCTGTTGCCCCGTGAAGGTAGGGCAGCAGCAGACTTTCGTAGGAGACACCCCGCTGGTTCTCCTGGAACTCACGATGCCCCTCGAACAGCGCCTTAGGCCCTGGGGGTTCATCAGTGGCGGGAGTAGTAGGGGGCTTGAGTTCCTCACCGTCTGAGGAGCCGCCGGATTCATCGTCCGGTCGCCGACGCTGGTGATAATAGGTCGGGTACTCGTCCTCTTCAAGCGTTGTGACAGAACGCCATTCGCCGTCCTTGTTGAGATAGCCGAATTTGACGTCAGCCATTGTGGAGTCGATGCGGAGGATCTGGTCTTTGACGCGTTTGCGGCCCTCGATAGCAAACCGCAGGATCTCCTCGATCTCGTCGGTAGTCGCCTCGCCCTGTGGGTGAAGGATCTTCATGAGACCGGAGAAGGTCTTGTGGACACCGTCTCGGTCGCGTGTCGAGATTTCGGAGCCGAGCGTAAAGTGCTGCTGGTAGCGGTCGGAGAAGTCCGAGTCACGCATGGACTTGAGCACTTCGGCGATGTAGTCGACGACGAAACCGTATCCCTCGGAGAACATCTCACCACGGATGGTGTCGACCTCCCATCCGGGGATATAGAAGTGCAGGCGGTCGAGGTAAGCCGAGTCGTGGTAGCTCTCGGGGAGTTCATCGAAGAGATCCGAGTGCTTGAGCATGTAGGGCACGTTGTGTGATGTGTTGCCTACAAACACCATTGACGCTTCGGCACCCAGAGTTTCGACACCACGGGAGAACGATTTGTTGGCCATGTAGTTCTTCATGATGTCGACGAGCGCCTTGTCGGTGCGCTTCTTCTTGCCGGCGAACTCGTCGAATGCCACCACGTCCCAGTAACCAACCAGGCCGAGACGTCCGTTGGAGTTGTTCACGAATAGCTTGGCGACGGTGATCTCGCCGCCGGAGATGAGCATGCCGTGCGGCGAGAACTCAGAAAAGATGTGCGACTTGCCGGTGCCCTTGGGGCCTAACTCGACGAGGTTGTAGTTGCGCTCGACGAATGGGATTAGCCGTACGAGTTGGATGAGCTTGGCTCGCCGGCCGAATAGTTCTGGGTTGAACCCGATCGACTGGATCAGTAGGTCGATCCATTCGTCGGTTGTGAACTCGCGCCGCGATGCGACGTAACCGTCGAAGTCGAAGTTGGAGAGCTGGATTGGTTTGATGGAGCCTAGAATCCACGGGACGACGCGGGCGTTGTCGCTGTGTTGGTATTCGATGTCGCAGATGCACCAGACGCCGCCGACTAGCAGCTTGGGGTGGGCCTTGATGGTCGCGGGCGCGACGATCACCTGCTTGATGCCGAGGTTTGCAAACTCGGCCTCGTAGGTGTCGTCCTTTTCGTTGAGCTGCACCTGCACCTTGTCGATAACGCGGTAGCGGCCCTTTTCGCGGATGTGGGACTTCACGAGTTCGGCTTGGTTGCGGTGGACGTAGTGGTCGGCGAGGATCTTCCGGACACTCTCGATGCCGGACTGGATGGTGGCCTCATCGTCGGAAGCTGCGTATTGGCCGAGTAGGTACTCCAGCACGAATGACGGCACGATTGCGTTGCCTTTGACGGCCTTCACAAGGTCTTTGCGCACCACAGCGCCACCGAAGACACCGTTGATCTTCTCGTCGAGTGCTGACTTCTTCGGCGGGGCTGCCGAGGACACGCTGGGTACGCCGTCCGATTGGCCGTCATTCGCCACGGCTAGGTCTGTCTGCTCGGTCATGGTCATCACCCGCTAAAAGTCGAAGTCCGTCATGAACGAACGTTTGATGGTGTAGTTAGCTTTCGAGAACGTCTTCCATTGGTTCGTGTTGGGGATGCGGTCTTCAAGCCGTAGCTCCACGGCGCGATTGTTGACGTCGTCCGCATCCTGCGTGAGGTACAGCGTTACCGATTGGTACCTTTCGCGCTGGTCGGCTGACGGACTGTCAAAATTCAACACCGGCTGGTCCGAGATCGGCGTTTCTCCTGCGTAGATACCAAGCCGGACTTGGCGTGGCTGGATCTTGTCGGTGACCGCCTCGCGCTGAAGCAGCTTGACTGCGAGCTGTCCGGTCGTGATCTTGTCGGTCTCGGGCATAAGGTCGACCTGGACTGGACGGATGTCGCTCCTGCGCTTCTTGTTGACCGCGATGACTGGCACGACAATTTCCTGCAGCGACGCTCCTCCGTGGACGTATCGAGTGCCAGCGCCGGGTTGCGGGATTCGGTGGATGGACTTGGGGATTTGGATGTCAATGTCGCCGACGAGTCCGGCCTGAGGTGAGGTGAAGGTCATGAACGAAGGCGAGGGTTTTAGAGACCTGCCCAGCACGTACCGGCGATTGGTCTTGGTGATCGCGTCCCCGTGCGGGGGCTCGGACAGGTAGTACGCCTGTTCCAGCGGAATGTCTTGGTAGAGGAAGCCGTGGTCTGCGGTGATCAAGATGTTTGTGGCATTGGCGTTCGTCCACTTTTTGACGAGTAGCACCAGTTCGCGCATGGTGTCGTCCGCCGCCTGGAACACCGTGCGTTCGGTGGCCGCTTTGTCGCCGACTGCGTCGATGCGGTCGTGGTAGACGTAGAAGATCTGGTGCTGCTTGTAAAGCTCACGCAGTTCATCTCCGGACATCGCCATCACGTCTGAGGCTGAGATTGCATGGCCTTTTACCCCATGCAATATCTTGTCGCGGTTAGCAGTTCCGTTTGTGGGCTTCCCGTCGGCAAGTACCGGCAGCGCCTCTGGGTTGAGCTCTAGCGCCGATTGCGGCAGCAGCGCTGCCATACCCAGCTGTGTGTAGCTAGGGAGCATTCCGAGCACCGCCGAGAGCGAGGCGTCGAAGCGGTCCTCGCTCCGGATCAGGGATGTCAGTTCGTCCGCGACCTCGTAGCGCATGCCATCTGAGATGATGACCACCGCTTTGGTGCGGCCATCTTTGACGACGGGAGCGACATGGTTATCGAAGAACTTACTTTGGGGCGCAAGGGAAATTGACTTCCATTGATCAATCGGGTCCAGTGCCTGCTGCCACAATCCACCGAAACTATGAAGGAACTTGTTGGCGTACTGCTTGTCAACCTCCGCTTTCAATGCTTCGAGTGGCTTCTGAAAGTCTGCGGTTTGGTAGGCGTATGTGAACCAGCGGTACTGCTGATCGATTCGGAACCAGTCGGATTGGTATTGCTGTAGGCCTGCGTCCATCGATGGGATCGTGCTGGGAAGGGCAGCGATGGATGCGAGGAGTTCGGAGGCGCTGTGCGTCGCCTCGTACAGTTTGGCGTACTTGTCTTTCCAGAGGCTGTCCTGGCGCTGCCGCACGATTTCGGCTACTTCGCGGGGTGTTACCGATTGAGTTACAACTGCGGCCGTGAGATCGACGATGACCTTGCGGTCGATCTCCTCGAAAATCGCGACTGAGACTAGTTCGCGGAAATCGCGGTGCTCAATCTTCGCCTTCAGGTCGAGTGCGTCAGCCGCCCGCGACGCGAGCGTCGCCATCACGCCCTGGGTGCGTACGTCGTAGCGCAGGCTGTTGAAGTCGATCCGGATATTTCGGAATTCGCCGGGTGTTTCTGACGCGAAGTCGTCGATCGCCCGGCTGTATATCCACAGCACAAAATCATCGATCGTTGGGTTGGTGCCCGAATACTTGTAGATCTTCGCCAAGCCATCCCAAAGGAATTGGTCGAGCCCGAAGGTCGCGAGGTCATCGAACTTGGCCCGCTTGTTCGCAGCGTTCTCGGTGAGGAGTTCGCGAATGATGTCGGTCAACGTGTGTCCTGAGGACTTGACGAGAACCTGGGACATCTTGGCCCGCATCTTCGCAGCGTCGTCGCCCGGTGTGAGAAGCTTCGCCAGAGCGAGCTTTCGAGAGCCGGCGCCAAAGAAACTCTGGTGTTGCTCGATGACGGCTGCTAGCGCGGGGTCGTTGATCCCGAATTCTTGTTGAAGCATGGATGTCTTGTCTGCGGTGAAGACCCCGTAGGCCAACTCAAGGTCCAGTAGCCAGTTGCTCGTGCCCCGTGGCATCTCGCCTGAGCGGTAGACAAGGTGCTTAGTGACATGATCGGCGAGAATCGCAACTTTCACACCAAATTCGTTACCGCGAACGCGAGTCACGGTGACGGCGCCGAGTTCGAGAGCCTCGACATCTGCCTCATACTCACCAGATGGGTCGTGCCAGAACACGACTCGTTGTGCGCCCAGTCGGTTGGTGATGGCCTCCTTGACTGAGTTCAGCTCAGTCACCCGAAGACTCCAACCCGGCAATCTTCCTCAAAGCTCCGCCGAGCTTCGGATAGTTCGCCTTCACACCATCGTCGAGGTCGATGACTACGTTCTCGCTTGCCTTCGGATATAGGGTGTCGTGCTCGTACTCGTTCAGTTCGACGAGAATCTTGCGCAGGCGGTCTGCTTCCTTGGCGTTACCGGCGCGCTCCGCCTGTTGAAGGCTCGACTCAAGCTTCGTCACGTACTCACGCAGGTACGTCAGCACCGTTGAGGCCGTAGACGGCGTGTAGCGATGCATGTAGACCAGAGCGTTGAAGGATCCCTTGGGGCTTGAGAAGAGCCAGTAGATCGGACGTTTCTTGTACTTCTGCACATGGTCGTCATAGAACTTTGATCTACCGGCCTTCGTGATGAAGTACTCGCGGAGGTTCTTCACGCCGAGAGACTCGGTAACGAAGCGTAAGTTCTCCTCCAGATGCTTATCCCCGAACGCAACCCGGAGGAACTGACGAAACCGAGCGACGATGTCATCCTCAAACCAGTCGCCGTCTACGATCGGGATAACGTTGTCATTATCTGGCATAAAGCTTGGCGACGGCACCTGTGCCAGGTAGTCCTGCAAAGTCGCGCCTTGGTCGGCAAGGATCAGCCCCGGTAGATCGACGCTATACCGACCAAATATGCAGCCAATTGCATACGAGATGAACTCGGCGGCCGCGTCCGCACGTTCGTAAAGGCTGTACTCTTCGGCTGTTTTGCCGGCACCGTACCGAAACTCAACGTTTCGTGTCAGCGATACCCTCTGCTTTTCCACATCGAGCGCAACCTCGCCCTCTAACCCGTATGCCTCCGCCACCATTCGGTTATTCGACGCCTCGCGGAGCCGCTGTTCCTCTGTGATTTTGCGCCATCGCGCGGAACACTCATCAGCGCGCATTGCGAGTCGGGTTTCTGAGCCCCGATCTGATGACGTTGTATTAACAAGCCACGGCGCCTCCGTGAAATCCCAAGAAGTTTCGAACGAATCCCAGTCAGCGCGCGAACATGAAACAAGTTCCTTAACAGCCGAATCCGCAACGGAGGAAAGGGCGTCCGACACCATGATTGGTACCGCCCCAACGTTGATCGGCTGGAAATTGAGGGTCGGCGAAATAGCCGCAAGGATCGAATCAGCGGTGGTCGAGTTCAGAATTAGAGCTGCCACCGACAGGTCATTCTGCGAGAACAGCGTGCAACCTCCGTTATCGAAGGCCGCGCCCGCAGGCGTATATCGAATCGAAAACCCGCCGGAAGTCACTGTTCCCCATGTCCAACCTTCCCGGCCAAAATACTTAGCGCCGCTGCGGGTTCGCATCTCAGAACCACCGCTGCGCCAGTCGACTAGGAACTCTCGGTAACCGTACCAACGACGGAATCCGCCTCCCTTGTTATATGGAACCCAGTAACCGGACCGGAACTCAGTCAACGACGTCTTCGAGCGCGATACCTCCCACCAACCCCGCAAGAACCTGGCGTTTTCGCCGGTGTCCATCCCCTTTCGAGGCTCGGCGCCTTCTCGCAATGGGCGCCCCTTCGCGAATGCGGCACGCATCGCGTCAGAAAGCCAGTACGCAATCGGCGTGCCGGGCACCTTGGAAAATTCCGAGGTCGCGATCCTGTATAGATGGCGGTCCATGCCGCCACTCGGCCTGCCGGCTCGCCGCATGCGATCGGCCTGAATCACTTCATAGGCCTTCGGTCCCTGAACCGCGGGCCCGACGAAGTCTGCGAGCCGAACAAAGGCGCCGATGTGATCGGACTGGCCGCGACGCAGAACATAGGCGCAGACCGGAACAGTTGCGCCGTCGAATCCCGAGTACTCGAGTTGAACGAGCGTGATGATAGCGTCGTCGCGAATAAGTCGCTTTCGGAGAGCTTCGTAACTGGCGATAAACATCCAGACGAATGGTGTCATGAGCCCCGAATATCCACCCACGGGTAGAAGATCCAGGCACCGTTCTATGAACATTGCGAACAGGTCGGACTTGCTGCTTGGGAAGTCTTGCATGGCATACGTCGCAAGACGCGCGTCCATGTTCTTGCTTCCCATGTACGGTGGGTTGGCAGTTACGACCGAGTATTTCCGACTTAGCAAGTCCGCCTGCTCGACTGCTTTGCGAGCGCGGACGAGCGTGTCGTAGTAGAAGGTCGCTTCCTGATCTTTCAGTCGTTCCAGAACGCCTGCCGCCCGCGCGGTCGCATCTGCGTTCGGCTGGATCAGCGAACCCAGCGTGTCTGCATCGCGGAACTGATTCCAAAAGGCTTCTTCATCGTCGCGGTCGCCGTCCTTCGTAGTGAGTAGATTCAGCTCGTCAGGTGTGAACGAGATCGGCTCGATCACGCAGATATTCGGGGCGACTGGGGTCTTGAGAAAAAGTTTCCGCATTCCGGCGGCCTTCATGGTCAGCGCGAAGGCGGCGAGCGCGCCGGCGCGGGGGTCAATCTCGGCGCCGTACAGGTTGTTAGCAAGGATCAAGCCCGGAATTTCAGACGGTGCGTAACCCTCCTCCTCATAGATCGCCCACAGGAGATCGAACGCGTACGTCAGCATGTGTCCAGAACCGCAGGCTGGGTCGATAACCTTCAGTTCCTCGGGCCTAGCGATCTTGAGAAACTCCGTCTCCTGGTCAACTGGAGCGATGTAGTAGTCCATTTTGTGGACGAGGCCCGAAGCGGGTCTGTTCAGCATCCACAGACGGCCAACTGAGTTCTCGACGACGTAGCGAACGATCCAGTGCGGAGTGAAAAGCTGCGTAGCAGCAGGGAGTTCGTCTGCACCGGCCTTCTTGTTCTTCTTGAATCCGGCGAAGACCTCGTCTTTGCGTTCCGAAATGTAGAACTGGTAGAGCCAGCCGATGACCTCGACATCCTTGCAGACATCTTGACTGAGGACGTCGACCGAGCGATTTAGCACCGAGTCGCCGGCCAGCAAGTTCGCTGGGATCAGCAGCTCCGTGAAGTCGCCCTGGCGCTCAAACATGAAGGGCATTGCCTTGTTCCAGAACTGGCAATAGACCGCCAGGAGCAGAGAGTAGGCCTCCGCTTGGGCGTCAGCCCCCAGTCGGGGCTGCCGAGTGCCATTGAGCAAGCCCACGATGGTGGCTAAGTTGCGATCGTCGGACACGACCTCTTTGTCGATCTGTCCGCGTTTAGCGGCAGCAAGCACCTCGGGTTGGCCGACCTGATCGGCAGCTGGCGAGACAACACCGATGCCCGTGTATCCGTTGGCGTCCATGAATCTCAGGGCGATGATGCGGTTGAACCAGGTGTAGGCGACTTTGTCTGCCACGTGCGCCTTGCCTTTGTCACCGCTTCCGCCAGCGGCGACTGCTCTCTCTAGACTGGCGACTGTCGTGGGACTTTCGACTCGCTCCGGTGATCCATGGGATAGGACGGCCGTGATCCGCGCGGTCACTTCGCGGATGAGTTCGGTTCTGGCTGACGTCGCGAAGGCTTTGAGTGTCGCGGTTTCCATCAGTTTGCAATCCGGTTCTCTTTGATTGCCTGAATAAGCGAGACCCGAAGTGCGGCAAGGTAGGCGTCGACGTCAGGCTCGGTTTCGATAATTGCGGGGCCTCCCGCCGCCTTGATGCTAGTGACGGCGACCGTCGGCTTCTGAGGTTCACCCCCGCGGGCGGCAGACTTGGTGAGTTGGTCGATCAAGCTCGGATAGGTGGCGGACTCGAATTGGCTACCAGTCTGTTGAACGACGGCTATGAGGTTCTGACTGTCGAGCGTCGACAGAAGGGTGTTCACTGTGTCGACTGCCGCGCTTTGGGCATCGGCCGATGCGGCCTTGTAGAAGTGCTCCTGCAACAGACTTTCAAGCTTTGTCTCGACGGCACTTTTTACCGCCGTGCGAGCACTCGTCACCTGGTCGTCAAGCAGGCTCCTGAGGGCGTCCGTTGCTGCCTTGAGTTGGTTCATTTTGTTGCCGCGAAACGCATTCAGATCAGCGAGCAGCGTCTTCATTTCGTCTCCGGCACCTTCGGGGAGGTAGGCCAGGTTGCCCGCATTGGCAGAGAGCAGTCTGACTGCTTCGTCGAAAATCTTGGCCTGCTGCCCCTTGAGGAAGGCCTTGATGGGATCGATTGTGTCCCCTTTGGCCTCAAGGAGTTCGTCTGCCGTGTTGAATTCGGCAAGGTACCAGTCGACGGGCTTGCCAGTGACTTGATCTAGAAGCGCTACGACTGCAGCGAGTTGGCTGACAAATGGGTACCGGCTGGCGCTGACGAGTGCGTTGAGCTCCTCACGTTTGGCCGCGAGCTTGTCCTTGCCGAATCGAGCGAGTTCCGCGGGGTCGCTTGGCACCGCGCCCTCGTCGAAGAATTCCGTGCAGAACTTCTTGAACGCTGCCACTTTGGTTGCATCGTAGGCCTTTTGCGGAGCGGCGACCGTGTGTTGCTGCTTCGCGGTGTTCTTTATTAGGGCAGCGACCTCGGTACGTACCACCGGGGTGGCATCGATGCTTAGGGCTATCTTTCCGGTGCCGACCAGCCAGCCCAGTACGACTTCGATCGAGCCGAGGTTCCAGCCGTAGGGTTTTGACTCGAAGCGGCCGACGATTTTCTTGACTGTTACCTGTTCGCCGAGGTTGGTCTGGGAGATGATCCACGACTCCATTTCGGTCCCGGGCGAGGTCAATGTCGACAAGTTATCGACACCGAACAGGCCCTGGTCGTTCTGAACAGCCCCAGCCACCTGCTGCTCTGAAAAGGCTTTGCCCCCAAGAAGTCCCAGGCTCGTGTAGGTGCGGCTGACGAGATCCTGGAAACCGTCAGACACGCGCGCCAGTGCCTCCTGAGCGCTGGAGGTGACTTCGGAGGCATTGATGATCATCTGCGCGTCACCGACGGCCTGACGCAGCCTCTCGATGAGTTCCTTCTCTCGGTCGGCGTTGACTAACTGCTTGGCTTGAAGGATGGCCAGCATCGACGGCGTGGCTCCGGAGTTTGTGCGTTGCTTGGTGTACTTCTCGGTCTTCACAAAGAGGCGCAGGTCGGCGAGCAACCGCTTGTCGCGGCCGAGGAAGACGCGGAGCTCATCTTTGCCCGCGCTTTGCATTTTGATTTCGTCGTCGGTGTAGCTCGTCTCTGGGGTGATGAAGTGGACGGTCAGCTCTCGTTGGTTGCCTTGGACGATGTCATCGAGCTTGTATCCGAAGGTGAAGTCCTGGCCATTCTTCGCGTACTTCATCTTGTTGGTCTTGAGGATGTCGGACGAGAGGTACTTGAAGAGCTTGTTGGAGATCTCGGATGAGTCGATATCGACGCCCTTGATCTCTTTTTCAATCTCCTGTTCCTCGTTCGTGAGGTACTCGTAGACGTTGCCGTTGCGCTGCACGTAAGACTGCGTTTCCAGCAGGTTGAGCGCGTCCTGCACCGAGTCGCCCAACGATTTGAGGTCCAGACCGAAGCGGTCGTAGACGAGCACGGTGAGGTTGCGCGGTGTGGCTTTGAAGGTGTCGACGTATTTGACCAGAAACAGTGCCTTGAGCAAGCGGTTGGCGAGGATCGTCACGTCGGAGGTGGGATCGGGAAGATGTTTCTCCGCCTGCAGGATGGCACTCTGGGCGGCAGATTTCAGAGCCGCACTGATGCCGGCGAACATCTGGTCGAAGGTGGCCAGGTACTTCACCTGTTCGCCGCCAATGAGTTTGGCTACCTCCTGGACCACACCGAGCATCGAACGCTCGCCGACGGAGCTGTTCTTTCCCTCAAACATGTTGTGGTCAGACAGGCCTTCGATGGCAGCCTGGAACATCGGAATCTGGTACGTAACAAACGGATAGGTGTTGACGAAGCGGCTTTCATCGATGTAGTTGCGGTACGTCTTTGCACCGTCGACAAAGTCGAAGATCGTCTTGAAGTTCGCAGAGTCCTCTGCGTAGATCGCCCTGACGGCAGCTACACCCGCATCGTTCTTCTCCAACAGGCGCTTGCTGATGACTTCTTCGACGTCTTGACTCGTGAGCTTCACCCTGGTGCTGAACCGGGCCTGGATCTTTGAGAAGTCGTTGCCCTGCTGCTTGGTGCGGTCTCCGACGACCTTGTCCATGTCCTCCTGGGACGTGACGAAGACCCACGACTGTCCCTTGCACTTCGTGTTCAACGACTCAGCAATGGTCTGCAGATTGAGCATGAGCTTCACATCGTCAGCGATGAACTGACCGACCTCGTCGACGAAGAAGTTGAGGCGGTAGCCGGGCTCCTGCAAGTCGATCCATGCCTTCACGGAGGTCGCGAAGTCTTCGATCGACACGGCGTACGACCTTTGGTACTGGGCGATAATCCCTGGGTTCGCTCCGCCGTTGATTTCGGAGAACGCTGTATCGATGTGGTGCGCTTCGAGAGCTGTCTGCTCGCGGCCCTGAGCCCAATCAATGCCGGCCAGCTTCTGGAACGCCGCCTGGAACGCTTCGTACTGACCGCGCTTGTCGAGGTCCTCCTCAAAGCGAGCGACGGCACCATCGTTGCCGAAGTAGCCGCGGCTCTCGTCAAACACTTTCACGAAGACCTTGAGCAGCGCGTCGGTCTGGTCCTTGGCGATCAGCGTAGCCTTTTGGTCGATGTTGAATAGCAGGCTCTTCGCAGGAATGGTTGCGGCCTTCTTGAACGATGCGGCCAACATCGCGTCGTCGGTCTTACTGAGGAAGCTTTCGCTTACCTGTCCGCGGGGGAACGCTTGGCCCTCAACGTCTCCGAGAAGGTGGGCGAGCATCTTCAGGAGATGAGACTTACCCGAGCCGAAGAAGCCAGAGATCCACACGCCATTCGCGTTGGTGTAGTTGGTGTATTCCTCAAGCAGCGGCCCGACGCTCTTGGCAGCGTCGTTGGTGAAGACGTACTCCTCGACCTCAACGCCGAGGTGATCGACGTCATCGGCCTTGACCACGCCCTCGATCGAGCGGTTGACGTCCTTGAGGAAAATTTCATTGAGTTTCATCGAGTCATGCTTCCTGGTCGAGGATCCGCTTGGCGCGGTAGAAGGAGTCGTCCTTGAGTTGTCCAAACAGAACAAGCGCCGAACCCTGAGTGGCCGACACGTCGTACTTGCCAGGGAAGAACATCAGCATCGGCCGGTCAGAGACGACGGTCTGCAAGTTGTTGAGCACGGTGTGCGAGCGCACGAACGGAAACACCTCTCCGACCCCGGTGAGGAACAAGATCTGGAATGTCTGGCTGTCGATGCGCGCTTTGATGGCGGGCGCAAGGTGCATCTGAGGGTCGAGCATGTTCTGCAGCATCTTGAGGAAGTCGGGCTTATCCATTGATGCCTCAGCCGCGAGTACGCGCTCCCAGACCTTGCGTTCCTTCAGCAGTTCGACGCAGAGGTCATACAGATTGATCTCGAAAACCGTTATGCCCTCTTCGGTTTCGAGCTTGGTCTTGATGCGCTTCTTCGCCTGCGCGACGTCAAGAGCCCAGGTTGGGTCGTAGTCGTAGATGAAGTGGGCGACCTCATTGCCGAGGCCCTGCATCTTGAGGAAGCGCTCGCTCTTGAGAACCTGGAAGAGGTGCTCCTCGTGCTGCGCCAGGGTGACCCGGTTTGACATTGTCACAACGCCGCCTTCGTCGGAAAGAATCGGACATCGCTGGGGGTGCGGCGGCTGAGGCAGTCGGCGACACGTGCCGAAAGCGACGTCGGTTCGATCAAGTCCTGCTTTGTTAGCAGACCGGCATCAACCATCATCTTGAACACCACCTGCCGGATCTTCTTGAACGAGGTATCCGTGATGGAGTCCAGCTCGTCGTGCCATATGGCCTTGCTGCGATAGAAGGAATCGAACTCCTCATAGGTCACCGTGCCCGCCAGCGTGAGGAACCGTTCACGCAACACTTCTTCGGCGAACTCTCCAATCAGGTCGTACTGCCGGCACGCTGCGACCCACATCAGGTGGCCGCGCTCAGTAGACGTACCGTCGGCGATGATCTGAAGTTCGGCCTCGGTGAGTACTTGCAGCCGCGGAATGAGCGCACCCAGCATGCGGGTGTTTGATCTCTCCACACGGGTCTGAAGCAGGTTCTCGTCTTTGATACGTGCGCGGGTCGTAGCCCAATCACCTTCGCGAAGATAGATCGGCACGGCGATGAGGGCCTCTTGGGCCAGCAGCGAACCGCTGGTGAACGAAAGTGCGTACCGCTGTGTAGCTGTCATCATCGGCTCCCCCTCCCGGCTGTTGGCAAGTCGATCAAGATAACGCGACCGGCCGACAAGATCTGAAAGCTGCTTAGGCTGGGGACTTCGCATCGCCTGTCGTCTCGGCACCACCGCTTCGAACCCACTCATCGACCTCGCTCGCCTGGAATTTCCAAAGTCGGCCGACTTTGTGTGCAGGCATCGCTTTGTCCGCGATCCACGCGTAGACCGTGTCCTTCGTGACACCGAGGTGCGAGGAGATGTCATCGGCCGACAACCAGGGCTCAGACATATTGGTGCGAACCTCCGCGTCAGCGTGATTTCGGATATGACCGGGTTTGGCCGAGTTTAACCGAAGTAGTACTGGCTTCACGGCCGAACGCCAGTTTGCGGAGCGATTCGTCAGCGCGTGGCGACATGCCGGACTTGTGGGACGCTGCCACCGCCGCTCCGCCCTCCCGATTCTCACGAATACGTGGAGCTAATCCACCCACCCGCTCGCGCGGACCACCCGCTCGACCCACAATCGAAGCCCGTGCCGCGCTGAGATCCACTCATCGGCAATCCTGCGGAATTCTTCGCGCTGCGCCTGAGCTATCGCGCTTGCGGCCTGTCGGCTGTGGCGCTCATAGAGATCTCGCTCGCTATCGTCCAGATGATCCGGGCAGTGATGGGCAAACTCGTTCGGACGAATCCGTACTAATCGTCGGCGGCAGAACTTTCCGTCGAGCGTCGGATGTCCGCACCGCCGATTGGCGCGTGCTGGTGCCGGTTGAGACTCGCGAGCTTGTTGGAGCATGCATTCGTACGTTTCGCGAAGCATCTCCCCATACCGGTCAGCTGCCGGCGTTGCGGGGACCTTCGCTGAGGCACCGTAGTCAACAGCTACCCGGTGCCGTGCGAGTACTGCTTTCGGGCGGGATGGATAGTCGGACCAACTCGCGGCCAGTTCAGCGCCTTGGGACACAAGACTTGCTGCGGCGTAGGCCAAGCGCGCGGATTCTCGCGCCGTCCGCAGGTCCCGCTCCAGATCATCGAGCGTGAGGCCGACGTCTACACGCATGGAGCGCAGCGCTAGCTGGGTCTCTTGTAGGGCGCCGACGAGTTCGTCGAGCATCTGAAGGCCACGTTTGGTCACCCATTCGCGTCGAACTGGTGGCGTGTCGGCGTGCATCATGGCAATGTAATACTAGTAGTACAGACTTTACGGTGCACTCACAGTTACGTATGTGCGTGCCCACCCGACCAAGCCAGAACAGTCCGGAGCGTGTGGCTGCATGGGAGCGCCGACGAGAATCCGTCGGCAAGCGAATACGCGAGCTCCGCGTCGAGCGAGGTATGACGCAGGAGCAGCTGGCCCATGAGTCCGGCGTCACCCGCCCCATTCTGAGCGCCGTGGAGAGTGGCCAACGCGGGCTGCTGTACGAGCGGCTGTTCGATATCGCCGACGCGCTCGGGGTGCCCGCCAGTGACCTAATGGTGGATCGGTAGGCGGCGACGTCACCAGCTGCGATGGGGACGGCGTGACGGAGTGCATCCGTCACGGTGATGTTGCTCCGCGATCGCGAGCCGATGCCCCTTGCCGTCAGGGCAAACTGCGGTGAAGGTTCGATGTTGCCGCGTCGGACACGCTAAGTTGAAAACCTTCCGAACTATGACCGATTGAGGTACAGGGCGATGGCGAAGATCACCGGTAAACTGGCTCAGACGCGGCCCGCCGAGGACGGCCAGGGCTACATCGTCCGCGTTCCGTTGTCCGAAGCCGCAGATTCGAAATACCAGAAGCAACTGAGCGACATCTTCAATACGAAGACATACGGCATACACGAGATCGCGGCGGACTACGTCGAGGTGCGCGTTGACCGCGAGTCCCAAGCCTCGTCTGTCGTTACCGTGGTACAACACACGATCGATGTCGCTAACGGTGATGCGACGCTTGGCTGATAGCCAACTCATCACACCGCTCCGCAGTGGGACACGTTCTGCCCCTGACACATTCGGGCGAGGTCGTAAGGGCTAAGCGACTTGCTACGTCGCCATCCGTCCTCGTAGAGGCGTAGTCGAGACGGGCTGCGCGATCAGTTGCGGTTGAGGCCGTGCTCGCGAGTCAACAGCGCCATCTTGTAATGCAACTCGGCTTTGTCGACAACAGAGGATGAGGTGCTAGGCCCAAACACGCGCAGAATGCTGAACACGAAATGCCGGGCGTGGTCCGTCTTCGCGCCGCCGGCCTCCGTGCTGATCTTGGCCAGTTCTCGCAGCGCGCGGTTCCCGCCGTGTCCATCCTGCGCGTACGACCGCCAGCGCTGCAGGATTTGTTCTGCGCCAGACGCTTTCCCGACATACTGTTTTCCGTTTGAGGCGTCGGTGATCAGGTAGATGCCCTGCACCTGGGACAGCGCGACTTGCCAGTCGGTATAGCGGCGGTCCGACACCATTTCGCCGAGTTCATGGAAAGTGAGCAACACGTCATCGAATCCAGGAAAAGGCACTTTGTCACGGTCCGCGATCTCGAGAACAGGCATGTCCGCGGCGCTGGAGGCACGGCGATGCCAGACACGGGGCGTGTCCCACTCGACGACGAGCCGGTTGACGAGAGGTTTCAAGATGTCGCTCCGACGTAGGTCGAAGAATCTAGATTCCGCGGTGCGCTCGGCGACAATCTCCCCGTGATTTTCGAACGCTCCCCATAGTCGGGAGCGTCGCTTGCCGTCAGCGACCAGCACCACCCAATAGCGCTCGGGTTCGGCTGGAAATTGTCGGGGCGAGATACCTTGGAAACGCGTGTAACTCCGGACCTTGTCCTCGGTGAGATCCTCAGGTCCCCGTAATCCCAGCTCCTCGCCGGTGTTGAAGCTGTGCCGGATCACACGGATATCGTCCAGCCCGATCGGTGGGCCGTGCTCGGCGCCGATCGCAGCCAGAACGTGGCCAAGCGTTAGGTAGGCGCGGGCAGCCGTAGACCCACCCTGGTGTGGCGGATCGTGTTCACTGCCAGATTCTTTCATGTAAGGAGCCTACGGTCGCTAGGTGCGTCCGGTCGCCAGCCCAAAGATCGCTTTCTCGACCTGTACAGGGGTCCGGGCGTAGTCGTCTCCCCAAGCTCTTAGGGTTTCGAAATAACGTTGGTAGTCCTGAGTCTTGTGAATGTTGACCAAGATGCCTGCTTCCCGTTCCAGCCAATCGTGGACCTGCTTGTCCAGGATTGGCGCTGCGTTTGGGTCGTCGGCGCTGGTGGTGGCCGAGGCGAAGTAGAGCCACTTGGTGAAGAAGGCGCCGGCAAGGTGCTTGATCCGGCCTTCGTTGTTCAAGTAACGAAAGCCCTCAACGGGGCCTTGAGCGCGGACTATCTCGGCGGCGGTGCGCAGAAGGTCGGCGATGTCACTCCGCACAGGTGCTCCGTCGACGCCAGTCTTCACACCAGTCAGCACCCAGCGAACGCGGATCGGCCCGTAGCCGCTGTCGCCGTAACCCCACACCATCGCGCTGGCGAAGGCCGGTAGCACTCCGCCGGCTTCGAGTTGTGCGGTAACAACCTCGCGGATCGATTCCCGGTCGACTCTGTCCGGCAGTGAATCGAGGACTTGTTGCACGTCGGGTAGATCGTGCATTGCCGCGGACCAAGCGGAGCGGTTCCATTGGAAGGAGCGTTGTGGCAGGGGAGGTTGCGAAAGCATCGCGGCCAACGATTCCGGAGCGCCTGGCGTCATCTGTTTGTCCCCCTCGTAGTTGCCGTGCCTGACAATAACGGTCGACTCCCACGGGCTAAACGATCCGCCGAACGGGCACCCGCCAGAATTGCCGACCTTTTCCAAAGCCGTTCGACCGCTCCTCCCGCCCGCGCTAACGCGGCCTTCTGTGTCGAAATGCGCGGCCGTTCCATAACCGCCTGCATTTCTTTCGCACCGCTGGCCGCCGCCGCCGCGGCCGGCGGTGTTCACGGCTGTGGCAATCGCCGAGCCCAGCTTGGATCGCGCCAGCGGCGCGTAGATGGCGAGCGGCGCGTTGTTGCCGTAGCCGTTGCCTCTGACGCCCAGGGGACATGTCGTCGATGGCAATCGGGAAACCCTGTGGCTGATGCGTTTCGTGACCATCAACGCGCTTCTGACCGGGCTGAATCCCGTGGTCATCGCGGGTGCCGGGCCGATAAGATCGGCCCGTCAGGTGGAGCCCGGAGGGAAGTGCCGCGATGGAGCGCAACACACCGAAAAAGGTGGTGGTGTCGAGGGCTGCGGTCAAGAAGGCCGGGATACGGGCCACGAAGGCGTCGGCCAAGATGGAGGGGCGTGTCGTGCCGGCCGGCCACCGCCGATCGGCCGCAGTGAAGGCCTACCTCGCGAAGCAGCAGCCGCCCAAGCGATGATGCCGCTGGCGGACGTCCCGGTATTCCGAGCACCTCGTCGCACAAGTCGAGGAGGTTGTGCTCGTCGGAGTCGGCACAGCCAGCCAGGGGGCGATTCTCACAGGTGGTAGGTCCTGGTAGCGGCCGAGGCCGGAGTCGCAACGACTCGGTGATGGCGCTTCGCCGCGAACAACGCCTGCCTCGCGCCAGTCAGGTAATTTTAGCCGGCGCCTGCGCTCGTCGGGATAAGAAGGGGTGGGGAGAGGGGGACCCGATTTCTGCATATGTGGAACTGCACCAACTGGGCTACCTGCACAGGCGCGGCGTCGCGCTCGTGTCCCGAATCGTGCGAGAAGAATCAAAGCGGTTCAGTGCCCTGGAGCACCTCGACCCCGAGGACCTCTGCCAGGATTTCTTCGTCGCGAGGATCGCCGCGTTGACCGCCATGTTGCTTACCCAAGCAACCAGCGACGAATCCTTCGGGAAACTGGTCCGGCGCACGGTCAGGAACTGGATGATCGACCAGGCACGCGCGACCGGCACTGGCCCGCTCCGTCGGTCGATCGAAAAGGTCCTCAGCGAAACAGCCATTTTCGAGTGTGTGCCAGACGGCCAGGAGGGTGCCGGACGCTGGCGGATCGCACACACCGCTGCCCCGCCGTGGGGAGGCGACCCAGACAGCCTTCTCGCCGTGGCATGGGCGGTGCCGGACATACGTGTTCCTTTATGGAAGAAGGGCACTCGACGAGCGCCGGTCGCAGATCGAAGATCGATGGTGGCAATACTCGAAGCAGTCCTGCAGGCAGCCTCGGGCAGCTTGGAGACGGCGCAACTCGTTCACGTCTTCGCCCAACGATTCGCGGCGGCGATGGACCCTATCGAAGTGCCCCTGCCAGAGCATGAGGACGACGAACAAGACGGAGACTCAGATCTGCCGTCCGAAGTCCCAGGCCCCGAAGAACTCGTCATTGCCGAAGAGGTGGCCGCAGAGACGGCCGAAGCAGCGGCTCAGATCTTGAAGCGCTTGTCCGGTGACGAGCGCGCGATCCTCTGCGTCATCGATGACCCTGCCGAAGTGATGCGGCTACTCGGGCGCGGCCGCAGTCAGTCCGCGGAGTTCGCTCGCCGATTAAGGATCAAAATCCGCGAACTCGCAGGCACGGGTACCGACCGCGATGGGATCCTCGTCGCGACTATCGCCCTTTGCAGTGGTCCACAGAACGGACAGAATCAGTGATAGGTCGTCAAACTGGAATAGGGAGAGTCGCTGAAGACGACCAACCAGACAGGAGCGCGAGTTGACGAAGGACGCACCGCCGCGCGACCTTCTCGCGTTAGCCCGCGAGGCGGCCCCCCCTCATTCCCTTACGGCCGCGGGACGGCAACAGATGTTCGGCGATCTTTCCGATCGAGCGATCACACCTGGCCAAGTTTGGCGGGCAGCGTGGGGAGACGACAGCGTTCTTGTGTTCGTCACCGGATTCCAGAACGGCGACATCGAGGTCATTCCCGTCACTCTCGATTCAGGCACAGGGGACCATCAAGCATTGGTTTTGGACGCAGATGCGACTGCGTTCGGGGTCGAGTCGACGTTGTGGTTAGACCTCCAAACGACGCTTCCATTGCGAGTGTTCGACGAAATAGTCGACCAACTGCCCAATGCGGTCACTGAGGTAATCACATCATCGGCTTTTGCACCCGAAGCTGCTGCAGCATTAGGGATGCGAACCGGGCACACTCCGTCGGCACCTTTCGACACATCACGGATGGTTCGAGCCGAGATTGAAGACGATTTGCAAGCTTTGCGCGCGGCACCAAGCCTGCCTGTCGCACAGGAAGGCGACCAACCACCGCTGACATTGGCGAACATCTTGGGGAAGGCGGTAGATCTCCGGGCGCTAGTCGAAGGATTACGTCATCTGGGACTCGATCAGTCCGACGTGATGAGCCTGTTGCGTGGCAAGAGACCGGTCACTCCTGACGAGGTCGAGACAATCGCCCGCCTCACTGAAGTCGATCATGAACTCATTGCCAAAGCCGTGCGCCCCTTACCGTTGGAGTTCGTCGATGAAGTGGACCACCCACGGTGGCGACAGACGTGGCGCACTCGTGCACTACGCGACGGCACCGACGAGACCAATGCTCGGCTGGCGGTTAGCTACGAGATGTACGCCCGCGCGGCTCGGCAGACAGGCTCATCAGCACCCGACTGGGCGGCACGGCTAGAGCAGTTTCGACAGCTACACGACGGTCGAGGGGCACGCTGACGGTGCGCGGTATCTATGAAGCAGAAGCTCAGGCCCAAGCTGAAAGTATGATCACGGTCGTCGAGCAGATCCGTCCCGGGGCTTCTCAGCGTTTACGGGCCGATCCGTTCTCGGAGCTCGACGAGTGGCCGGGCTTGTCGGTGGCGGTTGTCGACGAGACGCCGGCAGCCGAAGGGTGCTCCGTAGCTGGCAGCTACCAGAGTTCACCACCGCAGCTTGTGGTCACCGCATCGAAGTCCACTGGACGGCGCAACTTCACCGTACTGCACGAACTCGGGCACCATCTGCAGCAGACCGACATCGACCTCGGCAACCGGCTGTTCCAGTGCAGCGACCCTGACCAACTGGAGGAGCAGTCCTGCGATGCTTTTGCTGCCCAAATCCTATTGCCGGACAAAGAATTACGTTCTGCTATCGATCCTCGTGGACCCACGCCTCAGGACGTGGTGGACCTCTTCACTACCGGGTCGTCTGCCTCGCGGGAAGCATGCTGCGTATGGGCGGCGCGCCACTTGCGAGGTTCCGGCGTCGTCATACTTTTCGATTCGGTCGGGGTTGTACGATTCGCCGCACCGAGGGGATTCATACCGCCAGCGAGGCGCTCCGACCAATCCCGCACTCCCCTAATCGAAGCGGCACTACGCAGTCGGGGCACGGGCGCCACGCGCGACGAAACACACGTCGTCTACCGAGACGGCCACGTGAGCAATTCAGTGTTCGGCCAGGCCAGGTGGTTCGACGACGACTACCTGGTCGCAATCCTTCTCACGGATAACGTGCCGTGGAAATCGCTGGCGATCCCCCAAGTCCCGAAGGGACATGACGACCGTAGTCGATGGTGGGACTGCGAGACGTGTGAAGAGTCGTTTCCAGTCACCCAACGGTGCGACCGCTGCAACAGCCCACGCTGCCCAAATCTGCACTGCGGGTGTGACTCTGCGCGCTTGGCCAAGGAACGACTGTGTCCAGACTGCAACTTTTACCATCACCCATCGCGCTTTTCCGCTGGCAGCACATTGTGCAACGACTGCCGGTGAACAGCCCCTCCGCGCTGACTTCGACCGCGACTCGTGCCGAACGCATTTTGATTTCTCGCCAACCTGATTCGACGATCCAGTGCCTCTGGATGGCAGATGCCTTAGCTTAGGGACGCGTAGGCAACGCCCCTCGCGTCGGCCACCGCTTCACAGGTTCTAACAGGCGCCAGGTGCCGCCGGAATGAATTTGCGGAGGTGAGGTGAGCCCGTCGTAGTGGTCCAGTCGTTGTGCGACTCTGTTGCCCAGGTGTTTGGGCAGGAAGAATCGACGACGACATGGCATCGAATA
>JAZBEZ010000002.1:0-769088 GCA_036235365.1 Mycolicibacterium sp. 050232
GGAGGTCGGCCACGCACTCGTCCTGATCGTGTCCGGGGCGATAAGGCATATTCCAGTCGCACGATCCGAACCCGATTGCGGCGCAGGGGTATAGGTGCGGTGATTCCTGAGCCCGCCGATCAGATCGCCAACCGCAAACGTCGGGGTGCCCGTGGTGGGCGGCCACCAGCCTTTGACGCCGCCGACTACAAGGGCCGCAATGTGGTTGAACGAAACTTCAACGAGGTCAAGCAATGGCGCGGCTTGGCCACTCGCTACGACAAACTCGCCATCGTCTACCGTGCCGCAGCAGTGCTACGCGCCATCACACTCTGGCTGCCTTATTTGTCAGACACGCCCTAGACGGTCTTCTGCGCGGCGGCGGTCAACGCCAGCAGACGCGACGTGGCCCGCAGGTACTTCTTCCGGAACCCACCGGCCACCATCTCCGGGCTGAAAATGGTGTCCAGCTTGGTCCCTGACGCCAGCACCGGCACGCCCGCGTCGTACAGGCGGTCGGTCAGCGCCACCAGCCGCAGCGCCACGCTCTGATCCTCGATCGGGTGCACCCCGGTGATGAACACCTCGGTGACCCCTTCGATCAACGCGTGATAGCGCGACGGGTGCATCGTGGCCAGGTGCGCGCACAGCACGTCGAAATCGTCGAGGGTCGCGCCGACCACGCCCTCGGCCCGTTGCGCCACCTCGTCGTCCGACAACGGCTCGGGCGCCGGCGGCAGGTCGCGATGCCGGTAGTCGGGCCCCTCGATCCGCACCGTGGTGAAAATCTGAGCCAGCGTATTGATCTCACGCAGGAAATCCTGGGCGGCGAACCGGCCCTCGCCCAGCTGTTCGGGCAGGGTGTTCGAGGTGGCCGCGATCGACACCCCGCGCTCCACCAACGCCGAGAGCAACCGCGAGATCAGCGTCGTGTTGCCCGGGTCGTCGAGCTCGAACTCGTCGATGCACACCACCGAGTACTCCGAGAGCAGGTCGATGCACTCGTTGTAGCCGAACACACCAGCCAGCTGGGTCAGCTCACCGAAGGTGGCGAACGCCGTCGGTGCCTCCCCCTTCGACAGCGTGTAATACGTCGAGGCCAACAGGTGGGTCTTGCCGACGCCGAACCCGCCGTCCAGGTACAGCCCGACCCCGGGCAGCACCTCACGCTTGCCGAACAGCTTCTTCTTGCCCGCCCGTCGCACTGCGGCCTGCTCGCAGAAGCTGCGGCACGATTCCACCGCGGCAGCCTGGGACGGTTCGGCGGGATCCGGGCGGTAACTGTCATAGCTGACGTCGGCGAACGTCGGCGGCGGGACCAGCTGTGCGACCAGCCGCTCCGGCGTGACAGTGGGATGACGATCGGCGAGATGAGCGACGCCGCTGGACCCGTGCATTCAGGCAGCGTAACGACGTGCTCCAATTCAGTTCATGTCCGATGACACCGCCGGGACAAACCTGACCGTGCTGGGAAACGTCGACAAGATCGCCGACGGACAGCTGGCCCAGTACTACGCATATCCCGATGACCTGCAGAGATGTTGGGTGCGCGGCAACATGATCAGCAGTCTGGACGGCGGTGCCACCGAGGACGGCAAGTCCGGCGGGCTGGGCGGTCCGGGCGACCGGGCTGTGTTCAATCTCATGCGCTACACCGCCGACGTCATCCTGATGGGCGCGGCGACCGTGCGAATCGAGAACTACTCCGGTGTGCAGCTGTCGGTTGCCCAACGGCAGGAACGCCAGCGTCGTGGACAGGCCGAGGTGCCGCCGATCGCGGTGGTCACCGCGTCGGCCGAGCTCGACCACGACGCCAAGTTCTTCACCCGCACCGAGGTGCCGCCCATGATCCTCACCGCCACCAAGACGGTCGCCGACGCACGGCACCGGCTGGGTACGGTCGCCGAGGTGCTCGACGCCTCCGGCGCGGACCCGACCCGCGTCGACCCGGCCGTGGCGCTGCGAATCCTGGCCGAGCGCAAGCTCTTCCGGGTGCTGACAGAGGGCGGCCCGTCGCTGCTGAGCCTGCTCATCGAAAACAACCTGCTCGACGAGCTGTGCCTGACCGTGGCACCGATCCTGGTCGGCGGTGTGGCCCGACGCATCGCCACCGGTCCGGGCCACGCCCACACCCGGATGCAGCCGTCACACCTGCTCACCGACGACGACGGTTACCTCTACACGCGCTACGTCCGCGGGTAGATGCGCCGACGAGCGCTGGCGCGAGGAGCATCGGCACGGTCTGTCGCTACTGTGGTCAGCATGCGTCATCAGCTGGTGAAAGCCCTGAGGAGGACGGCCGTCGCCGCGCCCGTCCTGTCATTACTGCTCACCGCCTGCTCACCGCTGTTCGCCGCAGATCCGCGCTACGCCACCAACTCCGGAGCTCACCCGCAGGGCCAGCCGGAGACCACCTCGGCCGCCCCGCCCGGCCCACCAGGCATCGAAGCGCCCAAGAACGACCTGGCATGGCGGGACTGCACGCCCCGGGTGTTCGGCGGCGCCGGAGTCCAGCCGCCCGCCGACGTCACGCTGGACTGCGCGAGCTACGACGCCGACCTCGACTCGATCAACGGGGCCACCGGCACGATCAGCATCGGTGTGGTGCGGGCCCGTTCGGCGCAGACCCCGCCCGACGCCGGCCCGCTGGTGATGACCACCGGATCCGACATCCCCACCTCTGTGCAGCTGCCGACCTGGTTGGCGCGCTCGGGAACCGACATCCTCAAGTCCCATCCCATCGTCGCCGTGGACCGGCGCGGCATGGGTATGTCCGGCGCACTGGATTGCCGCGACATCTACGACCGCCAGGAAATGCTGGACCAGACCCAGTTCCAGGCCGGCGACGATCCGGTGGCCAACCTGGGCGCGATCACCATGACCGCGACCACCAGTTGCACCGACACGATCGCCCCGGGCGACTCGGCCTACGACAACGCGCACGCGGCCGAAGATCTGGAACGGCTGCGCAGCACCTGGGACGTGCCTTCTCTGGCGCTGCTGGGCATCGGCAACGGCGCTCAGGTGGCCCTGGCCTACGCCGGTTCGCACCCCAACAAGGTCTCGCGACTGGTCCTGGACTCCCCGCTGCCGCTGGCAGTCGGTGCCGAAGCTGCCGCCGAGCAACGCGTCAAAGGCCAGCAGGCCGCGCTGGACGCATTCGCCGCGCAGTGCGTAGCCACCAACTGCCCGCTGGCTCCCGATCCGAAGGGCGCCGTCGACGCGCTGTTGGCCGACGCGCGCGCCGGCCGCGGCCCCGGCGGGGCCTCGGTGGCCACCCTGGTCGACGCGATCACCACCGGAATGGGCTTCCCGCAAGGCGACCGGATCGCCGCGACCAACAACCTGGCGACGGCCCTGGCCGCGGCCCGCGCCGGTGACGCCGGCCCGATCTCGGGCTTGATCACCCAGGCCGACGGCCTGCGCCAGACCGACGGCCAGTTCGTCAACGCCTGCAGCGACGCGCTGAACCGGCCGACCCCCGACCGGGTCCGCGAACTGCTGGTCGCCTGGGGCAAGCTCTATCCGCAGTTCGGTGCCGTCGGCGCTCTGAACCTCGTCAAATGCCTCAACTGGCCCAGCAGCACGGCACCGAAAGACCCGCAGGACCTCAAGATTCCGGTGCTGCTGCTCGGTGTACGCAACGACCCGATCGTCGGCAACGAGGGCGTCGCGGCCGTCGCCGCCACCATCATCAACGCAGGAGCCAACAACCGCCGGGTGATGTGGCAGGGCATCGGCCACGGCGCCAGCATCTACACCGAGTGCGCTCTACCCCCGCTGACGGGTTATCTCGACAGCGGCAAACTGCCCGAGACCGACACGTACTGTCCCGCCTGACGCCGGGCCTGATCGGCGTCGGTATAAGGTTCGCTGGTGGCGGCAGCAGATTCCATCATCTCCGGTTTCGTGAGCGCATTCCGTCCCCGCACCTCCCCGCCCAGCACCGCCTCGGTGCTGCGCTCGGTGCTGTGGCCGCTCGCGATCCTGTCGATCATCCATCGCAGCTACGTGCTGTCCACCAACGGCTACATCACCGACGACTTCGGTCCGGTGTACCGCGCGGTGTCGAACTTCCGGCGGCACTGGGCCATCTACAACGAGCACTTCAGCTACGTCGATCCGCACTACCTGTACCCACCGGGTGGCACGCTCCTGCTGTCGCCGTTCGGCTTCCTGCCGGAATTCGCGTCCCGGTTCTGGTTCGTGGCGATCAACTCCGTCGCGATCATCATCGCCGCCTGCCTTCTGGTACGGCTGTTCAAGTTCTCGCTGACCTCGGTGGCCCTGCCTGCCCTGCTGCTGGCGATGTTCTGCACCGAATCAGTCACCAACACCCTCGTTTTCACCAACGTCAACGGCTGTGTGTTGCTCGCCGAGGTGCTGTTCTTCACCTGGCTGCTGTCGGGCAAGGTGGGGCACCAGTGGTGGGCCGGCGCGGCGATCGGGTTGACCCTGACCGTCAAACCCGTGCTGGCCGTGCTGCTACTACTGCCGCTGCTGAACCGGCAGTGGCGGGCACTGGTGACGGCCTTCGCCGTCCCGTTGGCGCTCAACGCTGTGGCCTGGCCCTTGTCGGCCGACCCGATGGGCTTCGTGCGCAACACCGTGCCCTACATGTTCGAAACGCGTGACTACTTCAACAGCTCGATCATCGGCAATGGCGTCTATTACGGGCTGCCAGAGTGGCTGATCCTGTTGTTCCGCATCGGATTCGTGATCCTGGCCATCATCAGCCTGTGGCTGCTGTACCGCTACTACCACCAGCGCGATCAACTGTTCTGGATGCTGACGTCCTCGGGCGTGCTGCTGATCACGTCGTGGCTGGTGCTGTCGCTGGCCCAGGGTTACTACTCGATGATGCTGTTCCCGTTCCTGATGACGGTGGTGCTACCGAATTCGGTACTGCGCAACTGGCCTGCCTGGCTGGCCGTCTACGGATTCATGACGATGGACCGCTGGCTGATGTGGCGCTGGCCGACGACCGGGCGCTACCTCGAATACATGAAGATCACCTACGGCTGGTCGCTCATGCTGGTCGTGGTGTTCTGCGTGCTGCTCTTCCGGTATCTGGACGCCAAGCAGGACGGCAGACTCGACGAGGGCATAGACCCGCCGTGGCTGAGCCGGACCAAGGAAGCCGAATCAGTCTGAGGTGAACTGCATGACCTGACCCGCCAGCCGGGTCCGGGTCCGCATCTGCAGGCCGTGACGCGCACAGACCTCGTCGAGCTCGCCGGGATTGACCAACCGGAACGGTGACCGGTCGAGCCGGTGGATCGCCGTCGCCATCGGAGTACGGGTCAGGTCGTAGCCGGTGAACACACCGCCCGGCCGCAGCACCCGGGCGATCTCGGCGACGGCCTTCTCCCACTCCACGATGTGGTGCAGCATCAGACAGCTGAGCACCGAGTCGAACGAGTCGTCGGCGAACGGCAGATCAGTCGCGTCGGCCGCGCGCACGGTCACATTGTCGAATGCCCCCAGCCGACGGGCTGCGGTGCGCACCATGGCCGGGTCGAAGTCGGTCGCGGTGATGGCCAGCTCCGGGTTCGCCTGCCGCAGCCGGGCTGCGATATCGCCACTGCCCGAGCCGATTTCGAGCACATCGTGGCCCAGCCGATCGACCGGGATGCTGCCGAGCACAGCCTGCCCGGTTCCACCGCGCCACAACGCCGTCTTGCAGAAGGCGCGCTCGATCTGTGACATTGCCGGCATGGGAGCTCCTGTCGTCGGTGTGTGCGTCGAGCATCGCGCAACATCGCGGCGCAGCGCTTGAACGGATCCGTCCGATCAGCCCAATGCCCGCGCCACGTCACTGGGGGCGATACCGGTCAACTCACGGCACACCCGGGTGGCGTGGGCGCCGTCGGCGAACCCGGCCAGATGTGCCGCATCGGTGATCGACGCGCCGGCGCCGAGATGCTCCAGCGCTGACAGCAGGCGCGTCCACCGCGCCATTGCCCCGAAGGACGTCCCGGTCTGTTTGCGGAAAAGCCGGCCCAGGTGGTCCGCCGACATCGCGACTTCACCGGCGACCGACCCCAGATCGGTACGACTGGGGATCCGGGTCGTGACGAGTTGGACCGCCTCGCGCACCTGCGGGTGCACCGCCGCCCCGGTGGCGGCATCGGCCCGGTCGAGTAGTGCGTCGACCACCGTGCCCGCCGCACCGGCGAGATCGTCGGCCCCCACCGCGGCTGCCGCCGCCGCGGCCAGCGGGTCAGCATCGTCGACAGCCCACAGCCCGGGAGGGTGACCGTGCGCGCGGATCACGGCGTTGAGTGTTGTCGCAGTGGATGTTTCAGCACCGAGATAGATCGACAGCGCTGCACTGGCGCCGCCCGGCCGCATGGCATGGCGGGTACCGCTGGCCGCCGCCGCGACAGAGCAACACTGTTCGGTGCCGTCGTCGGCCACCAACACCAGCGGACCGTCGATCCCGACCGCGAGCTGCACCGCCGGATGGTGGTGCAACTCGATGTCACCGAACGAACCCGCCACCACCGTCATGCCGGGTCTGGTGAACCAGCTGCCGCCCATACCGCAGGTTATCGCGCTGACCCCACCGGCGCTTGTACGGATCCGTCGTACCTGGCGCACACCGGCGGACACCACGTAATTTGGGGGTATGACGACCGACGGTCCCAAGCTGCAACTGACCGATGACGAGTGGCGCGAGAAGCTGAGCCCCGAGGAGTTCGCGGTGCTGCGCCGGGCCGGTACGGAGCGGCCCTTCACCGGCGAGTACACCGACACCAAGACCGAAGGTGTGTATGAGTGCCGGGCGTGTGGCGCCGAATTGTTCCGCAGCTCCGAGAAGTTCGAATCGCATTGCGGCTGGCCGTCGTTCTTCGATCCGGCCGATTCGGCCGCGGTGATCCTGCGGTCGGACACCTCGCTGGGCATGCGCCGCGTCGAGGTGCTGTGCGCCAATTGCCACAGCCACCTGGGACACGTGTTCGAGGGCGAGGGATATCCCACGCCCACCGACCAGCGCTACTGCATCAACTCCATCTCACTGAAGCTGGTGCCCAAGCCGGAGTGACGGGCGGCCTCAGTCGACGCGGGTGGCGTGCACCTCCCAGAACGGCATGTGCACCCGGCCGTCGATCAGCCATGGCTCGATGACGCGCAGTCGCTCCAACAGCGGCGCCATCTGGTCGGCCATGTCGGGATTGCGCGCAGCCATCATCTCGAAAACCTCGACGCTGACGTTGCCCTGGTAGGTGGTCGTGCCGAGATAGGTGATCTCCCAGCCTGCGTCCGGAAGAACCCCGCGGAAATCGTCGGCCGACATCGAACGCGGCATGCGGAAGCCGTTGACGTTGTGCTCACCGAACTCGTACATGTACAGCCGCGCACCGGGTTTCGTGGCCCGGTGCAACGCCCGCACGTACTGCCTCTGCAGTTCGGGCTCCTCGGTGAACACGTGGTAGAAAGCGGTGTCGACGACGGTGTCGAACTTCCCTTCCAGGCCCTCCAGCCTGGTCGCGTCGGCCACCTGGAAGTCGACGGTCACCCCGGCCTGCTGCGCGTTCTGGCGAGCTCGCTCGATCGCGGCCGGTGACGCGTCGATCCCCGTGGCCGACAACCCTTTTGACGCATAGTGGATGGCATGGTGACCGGGTCCGGTCCCGGGATCGAGCACCTCACCCTTGACGGCGCCCAGCGCGACGAGCTGCTGCACGACCGGCTGCGGCCCACCGATGTCCCATGGTGTCGCGGCGGGCAATCCGTGCGATGTCCGCTCGTCGCGGTACATCTCTTCGAAGCGATCGGATTCTTGCGGAGCAGTCATGTCCGCGAGGGTAGACCCGCTCACTGAAAGCCCAGTTCAACAGCGCATTCGCCGGTCTCACCACGCCAATGTCACGCTGGCGTGGCTCTCGCGGCCGAGAGTCACGCCAGCCGGGTTGTCCGGGTTCCCTGGGCGCCTTGCAGGCGTGAAAATGGGTGTGGGTTGCCTGTCGACGTCGTTGTCACTCTGGGACGTGTTGAGCTTGTACGCCAGCCTGACGCCGGGGCCCGGACCTGGAAGGGTCATGCATTGTTGCTGTGAGCACGCCGGTCAGAATTTCGGTTTTCCCTTGACCGAGGCCCCAGGTGACCCGCCCACCGCGGTGGTGTTGATGGGTGAGGAGGGCAGCCGAGGTGAAGCATAAGAAGGGTCCGGCCGGGATCGAGGAGATTCCCGACGCCGAGTATGAGTTGGTCATCGAGCAGGTCGCTGCCATTGACGTGGCCAAGGCCTCGGGTGTGGTGTGTGTGTGCATGCCCGGACCTGCCCGTCGGGTCAGCAAGGTCTGGGAGGTCCAAGCCACCACCGGCGCGGTGGCTGAGTTGGCCGCCAAGTTGGCCGGGTGGGGTATCGAGAAACTCACCATCGAGTCCACCTCGGATTATTGGCGGATCTGGTACTACCTGGCCGAGGCCGCCGGGTTGGATGTGCAGTTGGTCAACGCCTGCGAGGTCAAGAACGTCCCGGGGCGGCCCAAGACCGACAAACTCGACGCGGTGTGGCTGGCCAAACTCACCGAAAAAGGTCTGCTGCGGCCGAGTTTTGTTCCACCGGCCCCGATTCGGCAACTGCGCGATTACACCCGGTTGCGGGTGGATCTGACGCGGGAGCGGGCTCGGTATTGGCAGCGGTTGGAGAAACTGCTCGAAGACGCGTTGATCAAGGTCTCAGCGGTCGCCTCGCGGCTGGACACGGTGTCGGTGCGGGCCATGGTCGAGGCGCTGATCGCCGGTGAACGCGATCCGCGGCAGTTGGCTGATCTGGCCCGCGGCCGGATGACAGCCAAACGGACCGAGCTGATCAAAGCGCTCGATGGCCGTTTTGATGATCACCACGGCGAGTTGGCCCGGATGCTGCTCGATCAGATCGACGCACTCGACACCCAGATCGCCACCTTGACCGAACGGATCGCTGCGCGACTGGCACTGACCGGACCCGACGATCACGACGAGGGCCGGCCCGATAGTGGCCTCGTGGCCTCGACGGACCTTTCGGCCGCCCAACGGTTGTGTGAGATCCCCGGGATCGGCCCGACCACAGCCCAGATCATCCTGGCCGAGATCGGGATGGACATGACCCGGTTCCCCACTGCGGCGCACCTGGTGTCCTGGGCCAAACTGTGCCCACGCACCATCCAGTCCGGGCCGGTGACCCGCGCGGGCAGAACCGGAACCGGCAACCCCTACCTCAAAGGCGCTCTCGGGGAGGCCGCCGCGACCGTGGCCAAGACCGACACCTTCCTCGGGGAACGGTATCGACGGATCGTCAAACGCCGGGGCAAGCTCAAAGCCCTTGTCGCGGTGGCCCGCTCGATCCTG
Source organism: Mycolicibacterium sp. 050232 (assembly GCA_036235365.1). GTDB lineage: Bacteria > Actinomycetota > Actinomycetes > Mycobacteriales > Mycobacteriaceae > Mycobacterium. Next base: position 9,319 of record JAZBEZ010000002.1, read on the forward strand.
ACCATAGTCTGGCAGCTGCTCTCTGATGCCAACGCACGTTTCCATGACCTAGGAGCCGACTACTACACCCGACGGATCAACATCGAACGCCGTATGCGTAACCACATCGCCCAACTGACAGCCATGGGCTACCGCGTCAGCGTCGAACCCGCCGCCTAAGCACACCAAACGCACAGCCGGCTACGCCGGCTGCCTTCGGCCTGCCCACTCACCCTGGGGCATTTTCCGGTCAGCGTGACAAGGTCGGCGAACCGTGCGGGCGTTCGCTGCGCCAGCGTGACTATCGGGCTCGGCAGCCACCCCAGCGTGACAAGGTGGGGCCGGGCGGCGTGCAGGCCCGCACGATGAGTTGAAATTCAGGGCAGCTTGGCGACCAGGTCCTCGACGCTGACGCGCGGGCCGGTGAAGAACGGCGTCTCCTCGCGGGTGTGGCGACGGGCGTCGGTGGCCCGCAGATCGCGCATCAGGTCGACGATACGGTGCAGTTCGGGAGCCTCGAAGGCCAGGATCCACTCGTAATCCCCGAGCGCGAACGCGGGCACCGTGTTGGCCCGCACGTCCTTGTAGCCGCGGGCAGCCATGCCGTGCTCGGACAGCATGCGGCGCCGCTCCTCGTCGGGCAGCAGGTACCACTCGTAGGAGCGGACGAACGGGTACACACAGATGTAGTTGCCCGGGTCCTCACCGGCGATGAAGGCCGGAACATGGCTCTTGTTGAACTCGGCTGGGCGGTGCAGCGCCACGCTGCTCCACACCGGGTCGCTGATCCGGCCCAGCGCGGTGGTGCGGCGAAAGTCCGAGTAGGTCGCCTGCAGTGCCTCGATGTTGTCCGCGTGGGTCCAGACCATGAAGTCGGCATCGGCCCGCAGGCCGGCCACGTCGTACAGGCCGCGCACGACCACGCCACGCTCTTCCTGGGTCTTGAAGAACGCCGTCGCCTCGTCGGTCACCTGGGTGCGTTCTTCACCCAGCTCCCCGGGGCTCACCGCGAATACCGAGAACATCAGGTAGCGGATGGTGGAGTTCAGTTCGTCGTAGTCGAGCTTGGCCATACGCCTATCGTCCCACGCCGCTGTACACCAGTTCCGCGGCCGCCCGGGTGGCGGTGCCCACACACGCCGGCACCCCGATCCCGTCCAGGTAACCGCCGGCCACCGCGAGCATCGGGGGCAGGCCCGCACGCAGTTCGGCGACCAGATCGGGGTGGCCGGGACCGTACTGCGGCATGGCGTCGATCCAGCGGTGCACGTGGCTGTCCACCGGATCCACGGTGACGCCGAACAACGTGTTCAGGTCACGCGCCGACCAGGCGAGCAGGTCCTCGTCGCCGGTGCTGCGGGCCATATCGTCGCCGTACCGGCCGAAGGAAAGCCGCACCATCTCGACGTTGCCGCGCCTGCCCCACTTGCGCGAGGACATCGTGATCGCCTTCGCGTTGAGGCGTTCGCCGGCGGCCACGAGAACCCCGGACTGTTGCGGCAACGGCGTACCGCCCGGCAGCGCCAGGGCCACCACCGCCGCCGAGGCCACCCGGATACGCCGGGCTGCCGCCGCCGTGCGCGGGGCGATGTGTTCGATCAGCGACGGCAGGTGCGGGGCCGGGACCGCCAGCATCACCGCATCGGCGTACCAAATCGCGCCCTCGTCGTCGAGCACCGACCAGCCCTGCCCACGACGGTCCACCCGCACCGCGGCGACCTGGACCCAGCGCACGTCAGCGCGACGACGCAGTTCCTCCAGCAGCACCGTGTAGCCGCCGTCGACCGCGCCGAACACCGGCGCGTCCGACGGTGGGGGCAGTGTCTCCCGCACGGCCTCGGTGAGGCTTCGCGCCCCGCGATCCAGCGCGGCCGCCAGCGACGGCACCGCCGAGCGCAACCCGATGGTCGCCGAGGATCCCGCATACACGCCGGTCAGCAGCGGGTCCACCGACCGGGTCACCACCTGTGTCCCGAACCGGTCACCGACCAGGTCGGCGACGGCCGGATCGGCACCGCGGTTCCATCGCAGCGGCCGGTTGCGCTCGTCGAGGATGCGGGCCACCGTTTCGTCGTCGACCAGCCCGAGTAGCGACGACGCCTGGGCAGGAATGCCCTGCAAGGTGCCCTGCGGTAACTGATGCAGCCGGGCCCCGCTGTAGATCAGCGGGCGGGTGCCGGTCGGGCTGATCTGGCGACCGGCCAGGCCCAGCTCGGCCAGCAGATCCAGCATCTCGGGCCGGCGGACGATGAATGCCTCCGCACCGACATCGAACGGCTGCCCGCCGACCCGTTCGGTGCGCAGCACCCCGCCGAGCCGGTCAGCCGGGTCTAGCAGCGTGATCTGAGCCCGTGGTCCGGCCGCGAGCCGCAACCGGTACGCCGCGACGAGGCCTGAAATACCGCCGCCGACAACGCAATAGGTAGCACTCACAGCGAGTGCACCAGCGTCACCGCCTCGGTGATGATGCCGGGATCGGTCGCCGGCAGCACACCGTGGCCCAGGTTGAATACGTGACCGGCCGCCCCGGCCGCCACCGCCGCGCGCCCGTCCTCGACAACCCGCCGTACCGCCGCCTCGGCCACCGGCCAGCCCGCCAGCAGCACCACCGGATCGAGGTTGCCCTGCAGCGCGCTACCCGGTTTGACCCGGGCCGCGGCGTCGACCAGCGAGGTGCGCCAGTCCACCCCGACCATGGTGGCCGGTGCGGGGCCAAGCGCCTCGGACATCGCTCCCAGCAGTTCGGCCGTTCCGACGCCGAAATGCGTCATCGGCACACCGGCCGCCGCCATCGTGGCGAACACCCGCGTGGTGTGGGGCAGCACGTAGGCGCGGTAGTCGGCCAGCGACAGCGTCCCAGCCCAGGAATCGAACACCTGCAGGGCGTCCACGCCCGCGTTGACCTGGGCCTGCAGGAACTCGATGGTCAGATCGGTCAGCGCACTCATCAGTGCATGCCAGGTGGCCGGCTCCCCCAGCATCATCGCCTTGGTGCGCTCATGGTGCCGGCTGGGGCCGCCCTCCACCAGGTAGGAGGCCAGCGTGAACGGCGCGCCGGCGAAGCCGATCAGCGGTACGTCGCCCAACTCGCCCACCAGCATCGAGACCGCCTCGGTGACCGGCGAAACCTGCGCCGGTTCAAGCGGTTTCATACCCTCGACGTCGGTCACCGACCGGATCGGGTGTTCGATGACCGGCCCTACGTCCGGGACGATGTCCAGACCGATCCCGGCGGCCTTCAGCGGCACCACGATGTCGGAGAACAGGATCGCCGCGTCGACGCCGTGCCTGCGTACCGGCTGCAGCGTGATCTCGCAGACCAGCTCGGGATCGAAGCAGGCCTCCAGCATCCGATGCTGGGCACGCAGCGCGCGGTACTCCGGCAACGAGCGGCCGGCCTGCCGCATGAACCACACCGGTACACGGTGCGGGGCGCGGCCGCTCGCGGCGGCAAGATACGGGGAATCGGGCAGCTCCCGGCGGGTATTCATCGGGTCCTATGGTGCCACGTGCCCGCCGGTGCAGACCGTTGCCGGTTCGTGACGCCCCCACTACGGCGCGCCTGCGTCCCGTCCTGGCCGTATCCGCTAGCGTCAAACGCCGTGACCTCTGCCGAACCGGCCCAGTTCCGGACGGCGGTGGCGGCGATGAATGCCACCACCGTACGGCCGGAAATCGAACTGGGTCCGATACGCCCGCCACAGCGGCTGGCGCCTTACAGCTACGCGCTGGGCGCCGAGGTCCGACATCCCGATACCGCCGTCATCCCGGAGCGCTCCGAGGGCGACGCGTTCGGCCGGCTGATTTTGCTGCACGATCCCGACGGAGCCGAAGCCTGGGACGGCACGATGCGGCTTGTCGCCTACATCCAGGCCGACCTGGATTCCAGTGAGGCCGTCGACCCGCTGCTGCCCGAGGTGGCCTGGAGTTGGCTCGTGGACGCCCTGGAATCACGCGCCGAGCACGTCACCGCGCTGGGCGGCACCGTCACCGCCACCACCTCGGTGCGCTACGGTGACATATCCGGCCCACCGCGGGCACACCAGCTCGAGCTGCGTGCCTCCTGGACCGCGACCGATCTGGAGTTGGGACCGCATGTGGAGGCGTTCTGTGAGGTGCTTGAGCACGCTGCAGGGTTGCCCCCGGCAGGTGTGACCGACCTGAGTTCCCGTACCCGCGCGTGAGATGACCGACCAAGACCCAGACTCTGCCCAGCCGGACGAGGCCGAAGCAACCCCACTGCTGTCCCCCGCCGAAGGGGTGCCCGAAGTCTGCGTCACTTCCGGTGAAATATCCTCTGCGGCAACATCTCTGGCAAACGGGAGCGGGCCCTTCGCGATCGATGCGGAACGGGCGTCCGGCTTCCGCTACTCCAACCGCGCATACCTGGTGCAGATCCGTCGCGCCGGTTCGGGGACGGCACTGATCGACCCGGTCAACCACGGCGGCTCCCCCATCGACGCGATGGCGCCGGTGGCCGAAGCGCTGGCCACCGACGAATGGGTGCTGCACGCCGCCGACCAGGACCTGCCGTGCCTGTCCGAGATCGGCCTGCGCCCGGGCAAGCTCTACGACACCGAACTGGCGGGCCGCCTGGCCGGTTTCGAGCGGGTCAACCTGGCCGCGATGGTGCAACGGTTGCTCGGCCTGCAGTTGATGAAGGGGCACGGCGCGGCCGACTGGTCGAAGCGCCCGCTGCCTGCGGAATGGCTCAACTACGCCGCCCTGGACGTCGAGGTGCTGCTGGAACTGCGGCACGCGATCGCCGCAGTCCTCGAAGAGCAGGGTAAAACCGACTGGGCGGCACAGGAATTCGAGTATCTACGCACCTACGTGGCACAGCCCACCCGGCGTGACCGCTGGCGGCGCACCTCCGGTATCCACAAGGTGCGCAACCCGCAGGCACTGTCCGCCGTGCGCGAGCTGTGGACCACCCGCGACACCATCGCCCGCGGCCGCGACATCGCGCCCGGGCGCATCCTGCCCGACTCGGCGATCATCAACGCGGCCACGACCAATCCCAAGTCCGTCGACGAGCTCATCGCACTGCCGGTCTTCGGCGGTTCGAAACAGAGGAAGAGCGCGAAGGTCTGGCTGGACGCGCTGAACCGGGCCAGGGAGAACGTCGATCCTCCCGAGGCCAATGAAACCCAGAGCGGCCCGCCCCCGGCGGCGCGCTGGGCCAGGCGCAAGCCGGAGGCCGCCGCACGACTCGAGGCCGCGCGCGCCGGCCTGGCCGAACTGTCAGAACGGGTGTCCGTGCCTGCCGAGAACCTCATCACCCCCGAGGTGGTGCGCCGGCTGTGCTGGGACTGGCATCCCGTCGGCGATGTGGCCACCGCAGTGTCGGAGTTCCTCGTGGAGGCCAACGTCCGGCCCTGGCAGCGTGAGCTGACGGTGCCGGTGCTCACCAGGGCGCTCAGCACCGCCGAGTGACGCTCACCCGCCCACGCGGTCGATGTGGGCCAGGAAATGCGTCAGCACCGCCAGCGGATCCTCGATCTGCGGCCAGTGCGCGATGTCGTCGTCGAGCATCACCACGTCGGGATCGGGAATCACCTCGAGATAGCGCTTGGCCATGTGCCGCCCCGAGTTCGGGTCCGACGGCCCGTCGATCAACCGCATCGACACCGCGGTCTCCCGCATCGCCCGCACCCATCGATTCCGGTGCGTGTAGCGGTCGTTGACGAACCGGCCGACCTTGTGGATGACCCGCTTGCCGCCGTTGTACTCCAGAATCTGGTGGAACTTCTCCATGAGTTCGGGCGACGGTTTGGTGTTCACCCCGAACATCTCGTTGATGGTCGGCTCCACGAGTCGACGCGACAACCGGCTGCCCTGCAACGGACTCATGATGTCCCCCAACGGGGTTCGCGACATCGCCTTCTGCAGCAGCCGTGGCGTGTAGGCCTCGTTGAACAGGCCGCCGTTGAGCCAGGTGATCGATGCGATGTTCAGCGCGCCGTACGCGCTGCCACCGGATTCGTGGCGGGCCAACAGCTCCTGGCCCACCGAATCGCCCAGATCATGGGCCAGGACGTGGGCGGTGCCGACGCCGAGGTGCTCCAGCAGCGCCTCGTGCATGTCGGCGTGGTCGTGCACCGAGTATTCGTAGGCGACGGGCTTGTCCGAGAAACCCATCCCGATCATATCCGGCGCGATGACGGTGAACCGCTCGGTCAGCGTGGGCCAGATCAGCGACCAGTCCCACGAGCTGAACGGATAGCCGTGGATGAGAAGGAGATTCGGTCCGCTTCCGGCGACCCGGTAGAAGATGTCGAAGCCCAGGTAGTCGAAGAACTGCCCGGAGTCCTTCCAGCTCTGCAATTCGGCGTCCATGGCTGCAACCTAGTTGAGGTTGGACCTCTACCCCGTGCTGATGGCATTTCGCACCCGGGGCGAGCCCGACAGGAATAACGTCAGTGCGGTGGCGCAGTCGAGAGAAACCGAAGCGGAGCAGGAACGCGAGCGCTTCGCCGACCGGATCCTGAGGATCGCCGAGGACGCGGTCTACTGGTCGATCGCGATCCTGCTGCTTGCCGGATCGGTCGTGCTGATCGCCGCACAGGTCAACCTCATGCTGCGGTTGAAGAGCGCCCCCGCCGCGCAGATCACGCTGGAATTGCTCGACGGCCTACTGCTGGTCTTCATCTTCGTGGAGCTGCTCTATGCGGTGCGGACCTCGTTGCGATCCCGTGAGCTGGTCGCCGAACCATTCCTGATCGTCGGCATCCTGGCCTGTATCAAAGAGATCGTGGTGGTGTCCGTCGACGCGGCCAAGCTGTTGGACAAAGGGCCGGAGTTCGCGCGTGCCATCGTTCAGGTCGGCGTGCTCGGCGGACTGGTGCTCGTCCTGGCAGCCGCCATCTTCGTACTGCGGCTACACCCGTTAGCCGCGGACCACATGCGCGACAGACCGGACGACGACTCCTAGTCGACCCGGTGCGTGACTTCCTGCTCGCCCTCCGGCGCACCGATCGCGGCGATCCAGCCGGTGATCTGCCGGGCGATGTGCTGGTCGGTCAGGCCGACCTCGGCAAGCACCTCGCCGCGCGAGGCGTGTTCCTGGAAGACCTGCGGGACACCGAGATCCCGGCACGGCACATCGATCTCCGCGTGGCGCAACGCCGCGGACACCGACGAGCCGATCCCGCCGTGCACACCGTTGTCCTCGACGGTGACCACCAGTTTGTGTCCCCGGGCCAGCTCGCCGATGGTCTCCGGAACCGGCAGCACCCAGCGCGGATCCACCACCGTGACGCCGATGCCCTGATCGCGCAGCCTCTCGGCGACAGCGAGGGCCATCGTCGCGAACGAGCCCACCGCGACCAGCAGCACGTCGTCGGTCAGACCGGCGGCCGGGACCGCGAGCACGTCGACACCGCCGCGCCGTTCGACCGCGGGAATGTCTTCGCCCACATCGCCTTTGGGGAATCGAAGGGCGGTCGGTCCGTCGTTGACGGCCAGCGCCTCGCCGAGTTCCTCCCGCAACCGCGCGCCGTCGCGCGGGGCGGCGGCCCGGATGCCCGGGATGATGCCGAGGATCGAAAGGTCCCAGACCCCGTTGTGGCTGGCGCCGTCCGGCCCCGTGACACCGGCCCGGTCCAGCACCATGGTGACGGGTAGCTTGTGCAGCGCGACGTCCATCATCAGCTGGTCGAAGGCGCGGTTGAGGAACGTGGAGTAGATCGCCACCACCGGATGCAGGCCGCCCATGGCGAGCCCGGCGGCCGAGGTCATAGCGTGCTGTTCGGCGATGCCGACGTCAAAGAACCTGTCGGGGAACCGATCCCGGAATGCACCGAGGCCCGTAGGTCCGGGCATCGCCGCGGTGATCGCCACGATGTCGCGCCGTTTGGCGCCGATCTTGACCAGTTCGTCGGAGAACACCGACGTCCAACCGGGCGCCGAAGCCTTCGTCGGCAGCCCCGTCTCCGGGTCGATGACGCCGCAGGCGTGCATCTGATCGGCTTCGTCGTTCTCGGCATGCGCATAGCCCATGCCCTTACGGGTCACCACGTGCACGATCACCGGAGCCTTGAAGCCGCGGGCGTGACGCAGCGCATTCTCCACCGCGTGCTCGTCGTGGCCGTCGATCGGGCCGACGTACTTGATCCCCAGATCGGTGAACATCACCTGCGGGGCGACCGCATCCTTGATGCCGGCCTTGATGCTGTGCATGCACTGGTAGCAGAACTCGCCGACGACGGGCAGCCCGCGTACGGCCCTACGACCCTCTTCCAGGATCCGTTCATAGGCCGGCTGCAGCCGCAGACCGGCGAGGTGGTCGGCGAACCCGCCGATGGTGGGCGCGTAGCTGCGACCGTTGTCGTTGACGACGATGACCACCGGGCGGCCACCCGTGGCGATGTTGTTCAGCGCCTCCCAGCACATGCCGCCGGTGAGAGCGCCGTCACCGACGACCGCCACCACATGGCGATTACGGTGCCCCGTCAGCTCGAAGGCCTTCGCCAGACCGTCGGCATAGGACAGCGCCGTGCTGGCGTGGCTGGACTCCACCCAGTCGTGCTCGCTCTCGCTGCGCGACGGGTACCCCGAAAGCCCGTCCTTGCACCGCAGGTTGTCGAAATCCGGTGCGCGCCCGGTCAGCATCTTGTGCACGTAGGCCTGATGGCCCGTGTCGAAGATGATCGGGTCGTGCGGCGAATCGAACACGCGGTGCAGCGCCAGGGTGAGTTCGACGACACCCAGGTTGGGGCCAAGATGTCCACCGGTTGCAGCGACCTTGTGGATCAGGAACTGACGGATTTCCTGTGCCAGATCAGTCAACTGAGACTGTGACAGGTGCTGCAGATCAGCGGGACCGCGGACCTGTTCAAGCATTCCGCCAGTGTACGCACGCACCCCGAAGTCAGTCCTGTCGAGGCTGATAGACGTCGGGCACACCGTCATGGTCGGCGTCGACGTTCTCCAGCCGGTGGATCCGGCGATATGCGGCGTTGCGCGATACCAGGACCACGGACGCCAGCAGGCCTGCCACCACCGATCCGGTGACCACCGCGATCTTCACATCGTCGTCGGCCACGCTGGCGTGCCCGAAGGCCAGCTCACCGATCAGCAGCGACACCGTGAAACCGATCCCGGCCAGCATCGCGACGCCGAGCACATCCCGCCAGGCGAGATCCTCGTCCAGGGTGGCGTGGGTGAAGCGGGCCAGCAAATATGTGGTTCCCAATACGCCGATGGGTTTGCCGAGTACCAGGCCCGCGATCACCCCGATGGTCACCGGATGCGACAACGCGTTGGCGAAACCCGACCAGCCGCCGACCGTCACCCCGGCGGCGAAGAACGCGAAGACCGGCACCGCGAACCCCGCCGAGAGCGGCCGCACCAGATGTTCGAAGTGTTTGGCCGAGGCGTGGCGGCCCAGCACCGGAACCGTGAAACCCAGTACGACGCCGGCCACCGTGGCGTGAACTCCGCTGGCATGCACGAGCGCCCAGGCCACAATGGCCGGCGGCATCAGAATCCACCACTGCCGTATCCCCCGCTGCACCGCGACGGCATACAGCCCGATCGGGATCAGGGCCGCGGCCAAGGGGCCGAGTGCCACGTGATCGGTGAAGAAGAAGGCGATCACCGCGATGGCCAGCAGATCGTCGACGACCGCCAGCGTCAGCAGGAAGATCCGCAGCGCCGCGGGCAGGTGGGTGGACACCACGGCCAGCACCGCCAGAGCGAAAGCGATGTCGGTGGCGATGGGCACCGCCCACCCACCGAGGTTCTCCGGATGGCCCGAGAACATGTTGATCCCGACGAAGATCGCCGCAGGTACCACCATGCCGCCGACGGCGGCCGCGATCGGCAGCGCAGCACGGGCCGGGTCACGCAGGTCCCCCGCGACGAATTCACGCTTGAGCTCCACGCCCACGACGAAGAAGAAGACCGCCAGCAGTCCGTCGGCCGCCCACGCAGACAGGCTCAGATTCAGGTGCAGCGACTCCGGGCCGATGACGAACGCCGAGAGCCGGTGATAGCCGCCCGACCACGGCGAGTTGGCCCAGACCAGCGCCGCACCCGCGGCAGCCAGCAGCAACGCTCCGCCGACCGTCTCGGTGCGCAACAGCTCCGAGACCCGCTGCCACTCGGGCCATGACCCCCGGGCGAGCAGGCGTGGGCTGTTGAGTTCACGGCGATTGGTCATCGGGCTCCTGTGGTCAGCATGCATCGAACGCCGACCAGACTTCCCGGCACACCTGCGGATAACGCTAACAGGTGAGGTGTCCGAGCAAATGCCGACGAAGTCAGTGGCAGCGCCCCAAACCGGCGACAAAACTGCGACCCACATGATTACGTAAGGTGGAGGCGAAGTCGATTACTCCGGGGTGCGGGTTGAGTCCATTCGATCACTACTACGCGCGTACCGCCCTGCTCGCTGCGCAGGGCAAGCGCACCCAGATGCAGCGCCTCGTCGGGGTCACCATCGTCGGGTTGAGCTTGGTGCCTGTGCTGTTGCTGATGAGCCTGGAGGGTCCGCACGGCGCCCTCCAGTACGTGGCTGTGGTGGTCAGCATCGGCGGGCTGACGCTGGCGCAATGGTGGTGGCGGCGGCAGTGGCCCAGCCGCACGCAGTCGTGGACCGTCGTGGCCATCGGGACGGCCTGCATCGCGGCCACCTGCATCCTGCTGGTAGACCCCGTCGTCGGACTCATGGGCTCCAGCTCGTTGAGCTTGATCACCGGCTATACGGCGTTCCTGCACAGTCGCCGGGTGCTGCACCTCACCTGGCTGGCCTCCGGCGCCGTGGTGGCCTTCCTGGGGGTGCGGGTGGCCCTCACCGACGTCTGGCTGGGTGTGGTCGGCACGCTGGTCGCGGCCCTGGTGATCCTGAGCACCTCGGCGTTGTGCCGGATGGCCGTCGAGTTGATCGAACCCGACCGCGTCCAGCACCCGAGCGAGATCGACCCGCTGACCGGCCTGCTCAACCGCGAGGCATTCGACATGCACACCGCAACGATGCTCGGGTCCCACAGCCGCCACGACGATCAGTACCTGGTGGTCGTGGCGGTCGGCATCGACGACATGGCGCTGCTCAGCGACATGGACGGCAGCCACAGCACGTTGCACGCCCGCGTCGCCGTGGCCCAGGCGATCCGCGAGACCGTGCGGCACAAGGTGCCGCTGGCTCACGTGTCCGACAGTCAGTTCCTGATCGCCGACGTGTTCAAGACCAACGACCCCTCACCGCTGGTCAACCGGATCCGCATGGCACTGACCACCACGCCCATGCGCCTGACGGCCAGCATCGGCACGGCCTGCAGCCAGTTGCGCCCGCTCACCGAACTGCCCACCCAGCAGATCGTCGACGCCCTCGTGGCACTGGCCGACACCGCGATGAACCAGTCGCGGGCCCACGGCGGCAACCGGGCGACCTACGCCCACTTCCCCACCCCGACGATCGGCCCCGACGCGCAGGAGTGAGCGGGGCCGCGCGCCGGCTCAGCGGGTCAGCACCGCCACGCACTCCACATGGTGGGTGAGCGGGAAGGAATCGAACACCCGCAGGTCCTCGACGGCGTAACCGTTTCGCAGATACAGCCCGATATCGCGGGCGAACGACGCTGCCTCACAACCGATATGGATGACCCGCGGCACCTCGGTGGCGGCCAGCGCGTCGATCACTTCGCGGCCCGCGCCGGTGCGCGGCGGGTCGAGGACCGCGACGTCGGGGCGTCCCGATTCGGCGGACAAGGCGCGTCGGACCGAGTCGGTGACCACCGAGACCCAGGGCAGGTCGGCCAGCGCGCTACGTGCTGCCCGCGACGCCCCACGCGAGGTGTCGACGGTCAGCACCCGGCCACCCGGCCCGACCTGTTCGCCCAGCGCCGCGGCGAACACCCCGGCACCGCCGTAGAGATCCCACGCCGTCATGCCCGGCTGCAGGCCGGACCAGTCGGCCACCAGCCCGCTGTAGAGGCCGGCAGCATCACGGTGGGCCTGCCAGAACGCCGTCACCGGCAGCATCCACTGTCGTCCCCCGACGCGCTGCACCGCCTCGTAATCACCCTCGATGACCCGTGTCGTGTGCTTCGGAGCGGCCGGCCGGCCGGCTTTGCGGCCGGTCGCCTTCGGGCCCGACTGCACGACGTGCCTGCGACCGTCGGAATCCAGCACCGCATGCACGTGTGCGCCCGGTGTCCAACGTATCTCGGCCAGGCCGTCGGTCAGCTCGGCGGGCAGTTGGCCACAACCGAGGTCGGTGATCAGCTCAGCGCTGTGGTAGCGGTGGAAACCGGCCCGGCCCTCGGCAGTGGTGTCCAGCCGCACGCGCGTGCGCCAGCCGAGGACGTCTCCGCCACCGACCGGTTCTGCGACGGCGGTCGCCTCGTCACGCCAGGTGTATCCGCCCAGCCGGGACAGCTGGTTGGCCACCACCGAACCCTTGAGCCGTCGCGCCGCCGTCGGCTCGGCGAACGCCAGATCGCAGCATCCGGCCCCGTCCACACCGGCGATCGAGCACAGCGGATCGACGCGGCCACTGGACGCTTCCAACACCTCGACAACCTCGGCGTGCCAATACGATCCGCGCTCATCGAACACATTGACCCGCACGGTCTCGCCGGGCAGGGCGTACCGGACGAACACCACCCGCCCGTCGTGCCGGGCCACGCAACTGCCGCCGTTGGCGGCCGGCCCGGTGGTCAGCGTCAGCTCCGTCATTCCAGGAATCCTCGCCGCGCATCACCGGGGGTGGCGCGCGGTTGCAGCGCCTTCAACCGCTCGGACGAATTCAGTTGCCACGGAACCGATGTCACCATCACATTGGGCATGAACAGCAGCCGCCCCTTGAGCCGCAGCGCACTCTGGTTGTGCAAGACCTGCTCCCACCAATGCCCCACCACGTACTCCGGGATGAACACCGTCACCACGGTGCGCGGCGATTCCTTGGTCACCCGTTTGACGTAATCCAGTACCGGGCGCGTGATTTCGCGATATGGAGAAGCAATCACCTTCAGCGGCACGCTGATGTCGCTGTCCTCCCACTGATGTACCAGGGCGCGGGTCTCGGCGTCGTCGACGCTGACCGTGATCGCCTCCAGCACGTCCGGCCGGGTGGCCCGCGCATAGGCCAGCGCCCGCTTGGTCGGCAGGTGCAGCTTGGACACCAGCACCACCGCGTGGTTGCGGCTCGGCAGCACGATGTCACCCGCGTCCTCATCCTCCTTCTCGAGCTCGCGAGCCACCGTGTTGTAGTGCTTGTGAATCATCTTCATCACGACAAACATCGCGGCCATCGCCAGGATGGCGATCCAGGCACCGGCGGCGAACTTGGTCACCACCACGACGATCAGCACCGTACCGGTGGCCGTCAGCCCGACCCCGTTGATCACGCGTGACCGCATCATGCGCCGCCGCACCACGGGATCGGTTTCGGTGCGCAACAACCGGGTCCAGTGCCGGACCATGCCGACCTGGCTGAGCGTGAACGACACGAACACACCGACGATGTAGAGCTGGATCAGCGCGGTCGTCTCGGCACGGAAGGCCACCACGAAGGCGATCGCGGCGAAGGCCAGGAACAGGATGCCGTTGGAGAACGCCAGCCGGTCGCCGCGAGTGTGCAGCTGGCGCGGCAGGTAACGGTCCTGGGCCAGGATCGAGCCGAGCACCGGAAAGCCGTTGAAAGCGGTGTTTGCCGCCAGCATCAGGATCAGCGCGGTGACGAGCGCGATGAGAAACAGACCCGGACCGAAATTGTGGAAGACCGCGTCGGCGAGTTGCGCGATCAACGTCTTCTGGTGGTAGTCGGCCGGCGCACCGATGAGCTGCTCGTGGGGCCGCTCGGCGATCTGCACTCCGGTCGCCTTGGCCAACAGGATGATGCCCATGAACAACGACACGGCAATGACACCGAGTAGCAACAGAGTGGTGGCGGCGTTGCGCGACTTGGGTTTCCGGAAGGCCGGCACCCCGTTGCTGATCGCCTCGACACCGGTCAGTGCCGCCGAGCCCGAGGAGAAGGCCCGGGCCACCAGGAACACCAGCGCGAAGCCGAGTACCTCGCCGTGTTCGGGATGCATCTCGAAACCGGCAGATTCGGCGCGCAGCGGGTGGCCGAGGACGTAGATCTGGAACAGCCCCCAGCCCAGCATGATGTACATCCCGATCATGAAGGCGTAGGTGGGAATGGCGAACGCCGTGCCCGATTCCCGCAGCCCGCGCAGGTTGAGCGCCGCCAGGACGACGATCGCAATCACCGCGAACAGCACCTTGTGGTGGGCGATGAACGGAATCGCCGAACCGATGTTCGACATCGCCGACGACATCGACACCGCAACGGTCAGCACGTAATCCACCATCAGCGCGCTGGCGACCGTCAACCCCGCGGTGGGCCCGAGGTTCGTGGTGACGACCTCGTAGTCGCCGCCGCCGGACGGATATGCGTGCACGTTCTGCCGGTAACTGGCGATCACGATGAACATCACGGCCGCCACCGCCAGGCCGATCCACGGGGTCAGCGAGTAGGCCGTCAGCCCGGCCACCGACAACACCAGGAAGATCTCCTCCGGTGCGTAGGCCGTCGACGACAGCGCATCCGAGGCGAACACCGGCAGGGCTATCCGTTTGGGCAGAAGGGTGTGAGACAGCTTGTCGCTGCGGAACGGCCGCCCCAGTACCAACCGGCGCGTCGCCGTCGAAAGCTTGGACACGAGAGCCAAGACTAAGCCCGAACACGAAAAGTCGTCACAAAGCTGTAGCGTTCGATGGCACGGACAGCGCAACAGCGCGTTTCTGCCACCGGAAAGGACCGTCGGGTGCGTGTAGTCGTCATGGGGTGTGGCCGGGTGGGCGCCTCCCTCGCAGACAGCCTGGCCCGGATCGGCCATGAGGTCGCGGTCATCGACCGCGACAGCACCGCATTCCACCGGCTGTCGCCGGAATTCGCCGGCGAACGTGTGCTCGGGATGGGCTTCGACCGCGACGTACTGCTGCGCGCCGGAATCGAGGAGGCCGGCGCGTTCGCCGCCGTGTCCTCGGGCGACAACTCCAACATCATCTCGGCCCGGGTGGCCCGCGAAACGTTCGGTGTCGAGCGCGTCGTGGCACGCATCTACGACGCCAAACGCGCCGCGGTCTACGAGCGTCTCGGGATCCCCACCGTGGCCACGGTGCCGTGGACCACCGACCGCCTGCTCAACGTGCTGACCCGGGAGACCGAGACCACCAAGTGGCGGGATCCCTCGGGCAATGTGGGGGTGGCCGAACTTCCGCTGCACCAGGACTGGGCCGGGCACCTGGTCACCGACCTCGAAGCGGCGACAGGCGGCCGGGTGGCCTTCATGATCCGCTTCGGCAACGGTTACCTGCCCGAACCGAAGACCGTGATCCAGGCCGGCGACCAGGTGTACGCGGCCGCGGTATCCGGGCACATCGCCGAGGCGCTGGCCATCGCTGCGCTGCCGCCCAGCGAGGACTTGGAGTCGCACTGATGAAAGTTGCCATCGCCGGGGCCGGGGCCGTCGGCCGCTCCATCGCCCGCGAGTTGCTGGACAGCAATCACGACGTGACCCTGCTGGAGCGCAATCCCGAACATATCGACGTCGACGCGATCCCCGCCGCACACTGGCGGCTCGGCGATGCCTGCGAGCTCACCATGCTGGAATCGGTCAAGCTCGAAGAATTCGACGTGGTGATCGCGGCGACCGGTGACGACAAGGTCAACGTCGTGGTCAGCCTGCTGGCCAAGACCGAGTTCGCGGTGCCCCGGGTGGTGGCCCGCGTCAACGATCCCCGCAACGAGTGGCTGTTCGACGAGAACTGGGGTGTGGACGTCGCGGTATCGACGCCCCGCATGCTGGCCTCATTGGTCGAAGAAGCGGTGGCGGTCGGCGACCTGGTGCGACTGATGGAGTTCCGCAAGGGACAGGCCAACCTGGTCGAGATCACGCTGCCCGACGACACCCCGTGGGGCGGGCGCCCCGTCAAGCGTCTCGAGCTGCCCCGGGACACCGCACTGGTGACGATCCTGCGCGGGGCCAGGGTGATCGTGCCCGAATCCGATGAACCTCTCGAGGGTGGCGACGAGCTGCTGTTCGTGGCCGTCACCGAGTCCGAGGACGAACTGCGGGAGCTGCTGCTGCGCCCGGCGCCGCGTTAGCCGGCGTTATCGCGCTCGGCCGGCATGGGTGCGCCGTCCTCGGCGTGTACGGCGCGCTGCGCGGCCCGGATCGCCAGATAGGTGACCAACGCCGCGACCGCGGTCAACGGCCAGCCCATCGCGATACGCGCGAAGCCAAGCCAGCCCGTCTCGTCGGAGTCGTAGAGGTACTGCTGCACCAGGAACCGCGATGTGAACACCGCGGCCCAGGTGAGCGTCGCGACGTCGAACGCCAGCACTGCCTTCCGGACGTCGCGCCAGGCGCGGTCGTGCGTGTTCACCCAGCCCCAGATGTAGCCGACCACCGGGCGACGGACCACGACCGAGACCCCGAACAGGACGGCGTACAACAGCGAGCTCCAGATACCAAGCAGGAAATAGCCTTTCGACTCCCCCACCAGGTAGGCGATCAGCGCGCTGACGCCGACGGCGAAGAATCCCGACACCGCGGGCTGCACGGATTCGCGGCGGATCAACCGCCAGATCAAGATGAGGGTCGCCGTACCGAGTGCGGCGGCGATCGCGGGCATCAGCCCGAACGCGGTGGAAACCGGGACGAACACCACCACCGGCAGCGACGAATAGATCAGGCCGCTGACGCCGCCCATCTGCTCCAGCACGGCACGGCCGCCGCCATGGACCGGCGCCGGATCACTCTCAGTGGGGTGAGGTGTGTCGCCTGTGTTCTTTTCGGCCTGACTCACTTCTGGATTTCGTAGCGGGGGTTGTAAATCGCCTTGGCGCCGTTCTCCAGCTTGCCGACCCGGCCGTGCACCCGCAGGGTGCAGCCCGACTCGATACCGGGAATGCGGCGCTGCCCGAGCCACACCAACAACACCGTGTCGGTACCGTCGAACAGTTCGGCTTTGATGCCGCCGGAACACCCCTTGCCGTTACATTCGACGCTGCGCAGAGTGCCGACCATCGTCACTTCCTGACCGCGCTGGGCGTCGATCGCCTTGAGCGCGCCGGTATTGGCGGCCTCGTCGCTGAGCTCTTCGACATCAAGCTGTTCGGGGTCTTCCGTCAGGCGTCGCGTAAGCCGGCGCAGATACCCTTCGGCCGTAGCCATGGCCTCTCCTGACCTTCTGCGGATCCACTGTGAATCCGCCCAACCAAGGCCACGGTAGACCTCTTACACGGGGAATGCCACGTGGGGTGCGGGTCGGCACGCCGACGATTTGACGGGGCAGGCACGATCATGTGATGAGCGTCATCCTGCGCGGTGTCCCAACCGTTTTGCTGCCTGGCACCGGGTCCGACGACAACTACGTCTACCGGGCGTTTTCGGGTGCGCTGCACGCCGCCGACGCACTGGTGGTCACCCCGGCGCCGACCCCGGACCGACTTGTCGAGGGCTACCTGCACGCCCTCGACGACGCGGCCCGCTCGGGACCGATCGCGGTCGGTGGGGTGTCGATCGGCGCCGTCGTGGCGGTGCGGTGGGCATTGGACCACCCCGGCCGGACCGTTGCCGTGCTGGCCGCGTTACCGCCATGGACAGGGTCCTCCCAGCACGCCCCCGCCGCGCTGCTGGCGCGGCAGTCCGCGGAGCTGTTGCGCCGGGACGGCCTGGCGGCCACCGTCGCGCAGATGCGCGCCTCCAGCCCGCCGTGGCTGGCCGACGAATTGGCCCGCTCCTGGGTGGGCCAATGGCCGACCCTGCCCGACGCGATGGAGGAGGCGTCCGGTTACCGCGCACCCGCCAGCGCCGAACTCGAACAGCTCAGGGTGCCCATGGGCGTCGCGGTGGCCACCGACGACCCCGTGCATCCGGCCGAAGTCGGATACGAGTGGGTGGCCGCGGCGCCGCAGGCGGCATTGCGGTCGGTGACCCTCGAACAGATGGGTGTCGACACCGGCGTGCTGGGCGCGGCGTGCCTGGCGGCGCTGCAGGAGGCCGCCAGCGATGCCGTGGCGGGTTGAGGGGTACTTACTAGCCGCCGGTGATGGTGCGTAGCTGCTGCATCGCCGAGCCCTGCTCGCTGCGGCGCGCCACCGGCTCGGCCGGCGGCTGATCCTGCGGCAGCGTCTGTCCCGAGGCGGCGAGCTGCTGCGCGGCCTGCTGCATCGCGGCCTGCTGTGCCGCGGCGCGCAGTTGCGCAGCCATCGGTTCGGGCAGCTGCACCTGCAGCGGTGTGCGCACCGGCATCGGGGTGTCACCGCGACGAATCACGCTGTCGGCCAACGATGCCCGCGCCTCGTCGGTCAGCGCATCGATGGTGTCGGGGGCGCCGTTGACCACACAGCGCACCATCCAGCGGTAGCCGTCGACGCCGATGAAGCGGACCACGCCACCGTTGCCCGCGCCGACCACCTCGCGACCCCAGGGGCCGTCCTGGATGTTCACCGAACTGGCGTCCTTGCGCAGTGATTCGGCGAGCTCACCGGCCACCTCACGCCACAGGCCGGCGCTCTTGGGTGCGGCGTAGGCGGCGACGGTGAACCGGCCGTTCGGGGTCACCACCCACACCGCGCTGGGCGCGCCCGCCTCGTTGAGCTCGACCTGGACCTGTCCGCCGTCGGGCATCGGGATGAGTACCGAGCCGAGGTCGAGCCTGCCCTGCGTGGCGACCTCGGGATCGTCGAAGTCCTCGATGTCGAAGGGGCCGTCGTCGGAACCCTCGTCGAAGTCGTCGGCCTCCGCCACCGGGGCCGGTTGCTCGACAACCTGCTCGTCATCGTTCTGACGAGCCGAGTCGTCAGCCGAATCGTTGCTCTTGCGTTTTCCGAATGCCATCACAAACTCGCATGTCCGCCGGAGGAACCGTGGCCGCCGTCGCCACGGGAGGTGTCAGCCAGGCCCGCCTCGTCGAACGAGGTCACCTCGACCAACTCGGGCAGTTCTACCCGCTGTACCAACAGCTGGGCAATCCGGTCACCGCGATTGATCACGATCGGCGTGTCGGGATCGAGGTTGATCAGCGAAACCTTGATCTCGCCGCGATAACCGGCGTCTACCGTGCCCGGACTGTTGACGATCGAAAGTCCCACGCGGGCAGCCAGACCCGAGCGCGGGTGGATCAGCCCCACCATTCCGTGCGGAATGGCGACCGCGACGCCGGTCGGCACGAGCTCGCGTTGCCCGGGCGCCAGTTCGACATCGCGAGCGCTGTAGAGGTCTACGCCCGCGTCCCCATCGTGCGCCCGGCTGGGCATTGGTAGTTCGCGGTCCAATCGGACGACCGCCAGAGAGGTGGACACGACGTCACAGATTACTCTGAGCCGCGTGTCAGACACGCGCGCAACCACCCAAAGCGTTCAGTACCGCGAACGTTTGTGGGTGCCTTGGTGGTGGTCACTGCCGGCTGCGGTGCTGGCAGGAGTGATCGCGTTCGAGATCGGCCTGGCCGCGCCGGCCATTCCGGCGTGGTTGCCATACGTACTGCTCTTCGGCGTGGCGGCAGCCGTGCTGATGTGGTTCAGCAAGACCGAATTGAAAGTGGTGCGCGACAGCGTCGGCGACACCGAGTTGTGGGTCGGCGACGCGCACCTGCCGACCAGCGTCATCTCCCGGACCGCGGAGGTGCCGCGGTCGGCCAAGTCTGCTGCGCTGGGCCGCCAGCTCGATCCCGCTGCCTTCGTCGTCCATCGGGCCTGGGTAGGCCCGATGGCGCTGGTAGTGCTGGACGATCCGGATGACCCCACCCCGTACTGGTTGATCAGTTCGCGTCATCCGGATCGCGTCCTCGCAGTGCTCCGCGGCTGAGCCGCGAATTCGGCTGAGCCGCCGTCAGGCGGCGCAGTCCGTGCAGATCATCACGCCGTTCTTCTCGCTTGCCAGCCGGCTCCTGTGATGCACCAGGAAGCAGCTGGAGCAGGTGAACTCGTCGGCCTGCTTCGGGACCACCCGTACCGACAGTTCCTCGCCGGACAGGTCCGCCCCCGGCAGTTCGAACGACTCGGCCGATTCTGATTCATCGACATCCACCACGGCGGACTGCGCCTCGTTGCGCCGCGCCTTGAGCTCCTCGAGCGAATCCTCAGAAACCTCGTCTGCTTCGGAACGTCGTGGAGCGTCGTAGTCGGTTGCCATCGTCTGTGTCCCCTCCCTTACCTTGCAGCAGAGCTTTGTACCAGCGTCGAACGCATTCCCCAAATGATTCGTGCCCGTATTGCCACACGTTTCAGTGTGATTTACATCACACTACCGTCTGAGCTCTGCTGCGTCAGCGAACACATTTGCCCTTAGAGTGCTCATGTGGTCGCGCAAATCACCGATGGCACAGCCTTCGACCGACACGGTCGACCGTTCCGTCGGCGCAGTTTCGTTCCAGGCATCGTCCTCTTCGTCGCACTCGCAGTGGTGACGATGATCGTCTGGATCATCGCGCTCAATCAGCCCACCGATGTGCACGAGGCCGCGGTGTGCAACAACCCGCCGCCCGCCACCGATCCGGCGACCCCCAAGCTCGGCGAACAGGTGGCCAACTCGGCCATGACCGAAGTCACACCGGCACCGCTGGCCGAGACCAGGATCCGGGTACTCAACGCCAGCGGACAGGGCGGCCAGGCCGGCGAGGTGGCCGGCGCGTTGCGCGATCTGGGCTTTGCCCAACCCGAGGCGGCGAACGACCCGATCTACTCCACCACCCGGCTGGAATGCCAGGGTCAGATCCGGTTCGGTCCGTCCGGCCGCACCGCCGCCGCCGCCCTGTGGCTGGTGGCCCCGTGCACGGAGCTGTTCCAGGACGAAAGGCCGGACGCCACAGTCGATCTGGCGCTGGGCACCGAGTTCAGCGAGCTCGCCAGCAACGACGACATCAAGGCCGTGCTGGCCAGCCTGCGGCCCGACGCCACCGCCCCGTCGGATTCGGCTCTGCTGTCAAAGATCCATACCGGCACCTGCTAGCTCGTCGCGCAGGGCGTCGGCGATGCCCGGCGCTGCGGCAGCCACGTACTCGGCACCGGGAGTGGGCAACCACACCGTCGCTCCCGCCTCCGCGGCGATCAGCGCCGCGGCGGCCCAGTCCCAGACCTGGACGCCCTCTTCGTAGTAGGCGTCCAGTCGGCCGGCGGCGACCATGCACAGATCCAGCGCACACGAGCCGATGCGACGAATGTCGCGCACCGCGGGCAGCACCCGGGCCAGCACCGAGGCCTGCCGTGCCCGGCGGCCGGGGTCGTAGGCGAACCCGGTGCCCAGCAGCGCCATCGACAGATCCTCGACATCGCCGCAGCGCAGCGCGCTCCGCACCCCGTCCCGCACCACCTCGGCACCATGCCCCATGGCGGCCGAGTACACCTCACCGGCAGGCACGTTCGCCACGGCCCCGGCCACCGACCGCCCGTCGTACTGCGCAGCCACCGACACCGCGTAGGCCGGTATCCCGTAGACGAAGTTGACCGTGCCGTCGATCGGGTCGAGCACCCAACTCAGTCCCGGGCGGTCGTGCTGCTGACCGCCCTCCTCCTCCCCCAGGATCGCCTCAGCGGGCCGCAACACCGCCAGTCGCTCACGCAACCACCGCTCGGTTTCGGTGTCGACGATCGTGACGGGGTCGGTCGGGGTGCTCTTGGATCTGACAGCCCGCACGTCGTCACGTACCGCCGCACCATCGGCGCTGAACACCTCGGCGCGCCGGCGGGCGACAAGGTCGGCGGCTTCGGTGGCCAGTTGCTCGGCCACGACCCGTAAGGCGGGAGCATCGAAACTGTTGTCGGTCACCGCCCTATCGCAACATCTCCGGGCCGAAAAGTCGCTTCGCGGCGGATCGCGGACCACCGGCGGGTGCGATGTTCAACGACTAGGGTGGGGACGCGCCTTGGTTTGTCCCCCGCCCTGTCCGACAGCCTGCTCACCGCCTGTCCCACAAAGGAGCACCCATGACCGCAGCCGATGCACCCGCGGCAGATCCGGTTCCCGCCGTCGAAGCCCAACGCCGCGGATTCGGCGTCGACGTGGGCGGCAGCGGGATCAAAGGCGGGATCGTCGACCTCGACACCGGGCTCCTCATCGGCGAGCGGTTCAAGCTCGACACGCCGCAGCCGTCCACCCCGGAATCGGTGGCCAAGACAGTGGCTGCGGTAGTGGCCGAGTTCGGCTGGACGGGCAAGGTGGGCGTCACCTACCCGGGCGTCGTCACCGACGGCATCGTGCGCACCGCGGCCAACGTCGACAAGGGATGGATCGGCGTGAACGCCTCCGAAGTGATCAGCGCCGCACTCGGCGGGCTGCCGGTGCGCGTACTCAACGACGCCGACGCGGCAGGCCTGGCCGAGGAGCACTACGGGGCCGGCAAGGACAACACCGGAGTCGTGGTGCTGCTGACCTTCGGCACCGGCATCGGCTCCGCGGTGATCCACAACGGTGTCTTGTTGCCCAACACCGAATTCGGCCACTTGGAGGTGGACGGCAAGGAGGCCGAACACCGCGCTGCCTCCGCGGTGAAGGAACGCAAGGACTGGAGCTACGCGCGGTGGAGCGAAGAGGTGAACAAGGTTCTGGTGACGATCGAGAACGCGATCTGGCCGGACCTGTTCATCGCCGGTGGCGGCATCAGCCGCAAGTCCGACAAGTGGCTGCCCCTGCTGAAGATCCGGACCCCGATCGTGCCGGCGGCTTTGCTCAACACCGCAGGCATCGTGGGCGCGGCCATGGCCAGTCAGGGCCCCGGCCCCGCCGGCACGCTGGCTACCGCCGGGTAACTTTGCCGCTTCGGCCACCGCACGTGCCGAAATTTGCCGCTCGGCACGGTGAACACCCACACTGTCGTTACAATGGTCCTCGGCGGCCGCCTACCGAATAGCGGTGAATATCCCAGCCGATAAGAACGCCAACATTCGATAGCAGACGCTTTCGGTGGAGTATGCCCATGCCCGCCGAGAAATTTCGTGAGACCGAAAGGGTGTACGTGGCAGCGACAAAGGCAAGCCCGGCGACCGACGAGCCGGTGAAGCGCACCGCTACCAAGACTCCCGCCAAGAAGGCCCCGGCCAAGCGGGCAGCCAAGAGCACCGCGGCCAAGGCTGAGGGCGGCACCGCCACCAAGCGCGCTCCCGCCAAGAAGGCGCCCGCCAAGAAGGCCACCAAGGCCACGGCGAGCAAGCCCGAAGACGTCAACGACGATCTCGAGACCACCGAAGACCTGGAAGCCGGTCCCGGCGACGAACTCGAAGTCGAGGACACCGACCTCGAGCTCGACGACGACCTCGACACGGACGACGAGGTCGAGGGGTCCGGCGACGACGAGGACGACGAAGACGAGGCGGAGGAAGCCAAGGACGCCAAGGCGGCCGCACCGGCCGCGGGCAAGGCGGCCAAGGCCGACGAGGAGCATCCCGAGCCGTCCGAGAAGGACAAGGCCTCCGGCGACTTCGTGTGGGACGAGGAAGAGTCCGAGGCACTGCGGCAGGCACGCAAGGACGCCGAGCTGACGGCCTCGGCCGACTCGGTCCGCGCCTATCTGAAGCAGATCGGCAAGGTCGCCCTGCTGAACGCCGAGGAAGAGGTCGAGCTCGCCAAGCGCATCGAGGCCGGGCTGTTCGCCACCCAGAAGATGGCTGAGTTCGCCGAGAAGGGCGAAAAGCTCACCACTCAGGTGCGACGCGACTACCAGTGGATCTGCCGTGACGGCGATCGCGCGAAAAACCATCTGCTGGAAGCCAACCTGCGCCTGGTGGTATCGCTGGCCAAGCGCTACACCGGCCGCGGCATGGCGTTCCTGGACCTGATCCAGGAAGGCAACCTGGGTCTGATCCGCGCGGTCGAGAAGTTCGACTACACCAAGGGCTACAAGTTCTCCACGTACGCCACCTGGTGGATCCGCCAGGCCATCACCCGCGCTATGGCCGACCAAGCCCGCACCATCCGTATCCCGGTGCACATGGTCGAGGTGATCAACAAGCTCGGCCGCATCCAGCGTGAGCTGCTGCAGGACCTGGGTCGCGAGCCCACGCCCGAAGAGCTGGCCAAGGAAATGGACATCACGCCGGAGAAGGTGCTGGAGATCCAGCAGTACGCGCGTGAGCCCATCTCGCTGGACCAGACCATCGGCGACGAGGGCGACAGCCAACTCGGTGACTTCATCGAGGACTCCGAGGCCGTGGTCGCCGTCGACGCGGTGTCCTTCACGCTGCTGCAGGATCAGCTGCAGTCGGTGCTGGAGACGCTGTCCGAGCGTGAGGCCGGCGTGGTCCGGCTGCGGTTCGGCCTGACCGACGGCCAGCCCCGCACCCTGGACGAGATCGGCCAGGTCTACGGCGTGACCCGGGAGCGCATCCGCCAGATCGAGTCCAAGACCATGAGCAAGCTGCGGCACCCCAGCCGCTCGCAGGTGCTCCGCGACTACCTGGACTAGTCCGGACGAACCACTTATGAGGTCGGCCCCCTCCGCCTGGCGGAGGGGGCCGACCTTGTCGTCACCGGCGACTGAGCACTATGCCGGTGTTCCCGCATTCATCAGCTGTCCGAATCGGCGGAAGCCTTCTCGGAACCGGCCGAGTCGCGCGAAACGCTTGGCGCACCGACACTCTCGGACACCTTCTTGGCGGCGCCGGTGATGCTGCCGACCGAAGACTTCACCGTCGACCTGAGCTGATCGGCGGCGTCCGATACCGCGGTCCTGACCTGCTCGCCGGTGCGTTTGGCGTCGGCGAACGCCTTTCCGGGCCTGACCATGTTGCCGGTGGTCAGGTCGGTGGCACCGTTCCCCCGTACCGTGGAGGTCACCTTCCGGGTCACGCTGTCGCGATCGTCCCCGGCCGTAGCCGGCGCTTCCTTCGGATCTGCCACCACAGTGTTCAACGGCTTCAGCATGCTCGTGGCCGAAGTCGTATCCGGGGCAACGGTGTTGGCCCTGTCGGACACCTTGTCGGTGAGTTCCGAGACCGGATCGGAATCCGGATTGCCCACCTTGTCGATGACCTTGCCGACCCGCTCGATGACCTCGGCGTTGATGGCCCGGTTGAACTTGGCCATCGACAGGGACGCATCGGCCACACTGCGGTTGATCGCGGTGGCGACCTGGATCAGGTCACCGGTGGCGAACGAGTCCGTGGCCTGCTTCATGGCAGCTTCGAGCTGGCGGGTCAGTGTCCGCACCTGCAGCCCGACCTCATGCCCGAAGGTCGGTTCGGGACTGAACCGCTGGCCGTTCCAGTCCACCAGCGTCCAGCCGTCTTCGGGGTTGCCCTCGATGACGACGTAGTCGGTGTTGCCCAGCGCGTGCTGGCTCAGCAGCATGCCCTTCTCCGCCAGAGTGAGGTTCTTGGCGTTCATCATGGTCCAGAACATGATGGTGCCGCCGTGCGAGAACACGACGACGTTGCGGTCGCCCTTGTCGTACATGGTCTTCAACGCACCGTCGACGCGTGCATCGAACTCATTGCCGTCGATCGAACCCGGGATCCGCGCGTCGAGCTGACCGGCGAACGCCCACGCGATCGGCGCCTTGAGGTAACCGCCCAGTGCACCACTTTCGGGCGTGCCCTCGTAGTCACCCGCCTCGATCTCCTGCAGGCCGGGCAACACCTGGATCGGCAGGCCGAGGTAGGCCGACATCGGTTCTGCGGTCTGCTGGGTACGGATCATCTGCGACGCGTAGATGGCGTCGTAGTTGTTGTCGCCCAGCTTGTCGACCACCGCTTCGGCCTGCTCGCGGCCCAGCGGGGTGAGCGACGGGCCGGGCGTCGAGGTGTCGATGTTGCCCGACGTGTTGCCCGCGGACTGGCCGTGCCGCACGAAAGTGACCCGCATGTTCTCTGCGGCCCATGCGGGCAGCACTGACATCACGAAGAAGCCGAAGGCAGTCAGCACGATGCCGAGGCCTCTCCATGTCGTTCTCGAACGGCGACGCACAGCGGGTACGGCACCGTTGTCGAACTTGCTATGTCGGTCCATTTCCTCTCCATCTATTAGGTTGTCGAGCGCGCGGTGACCACGGCTCGGATCTGCCCGGCCGAATACCAATGCACGACTATGGATTTCGCCGGTGTGTCCACGGCCTCACTGCACCGGGCCATGTGATCGTGCGCACTCATGTCAGTCCAGGGAGCGGCAGTCTCGCTCAGCGGTACAAGAGTTTGAGCGCTGTGGTATAGCGGGGTTCGGCCCACCAGACGCCCGGACGTCAATCGTGCTGGCCGAGAGCCGGATTCCGTGAATCCCGCTGCGCGGAACACACGCACCGGGGCCGACGCCGATGTGGTTACGTGAGACTCAGGAGGCGGAAATGAAAGTCGATCCGGAGATCGCGGCACTACTGCCCGTACTGAATGCCGGTTTTCCCGCTGTCGAGACGATGAGCGGCGCCGAGGCCAGGGCTGCCGTACGGTCCCGGTATCGGCCGCCGCAACAGCCACAGCCGGTCGCGTCGGTCGAGGACCTCGTCATCCCGGGCGACATACCGGTGCGGATCTACCGTCCGGCCGCCGGTCTGACCGGGCCATTGCCGATCATCGTGTTCGCGCACGGCGGCGGGTTCGTGTTCTGCGACCTCGACACGCACGACGACCTGTGCCGGTCGCTGTGCAACGGCGTCGGAGCGACGGTGGTGTCCGTGGACTACCGCCTGGCGCCGGAGTCACGCTGGCCGGCCGCCGCCGACGACGTCTATGCCGCCTTGTGCTGGGTGGCGAACCGCGCCGACGAACTCGGCGGTGACAGATCGAAGATCGTCGTCGCCGGCGACAGTGCCGGCGGTAACCTCGCCGCCGTCACCGCGATTCTCGCCCGCGATCGGGGCGGCCCGGCAATCGCGTGTCAGGCCCTGCTGTATCCGGTGATCGCCGCCGACTTCGACACCGACTCCTACCGCCGTTTCGAAACCGGGTTCTACAACACCCGCGCCGCCATGGTCTGGTACTGGGAGCAATACGTCCCGGACGCCGCCGACCGCGGCCATCCCCACGCATCGCCGCTGCGCGCTGACGTGTCGGGGCTGCCGCCCGCAGTGGTGGTCACCGCGGGTTTCGACCCGCTGCAGTCCGAGGGCGAAGTCTACGCCGAAGCGCTTGCCGCTCAGGGTGTTCCGGTGGTGCACCGGGGCTATCCCGGAGCCATCCACGGGTTCATGACCATGCCGGCGCTCACCCTGGCCGGCACCGCCAGGCGGCAGGTGTGCGCAGATATCCGCGCCATGCTGGACCGCTAGCCGGTCAGATCCTGGTGGATGTCGAAGCCCTTGTAGCCGGCCGCCGCGACGTCGGCGATGATCTCGCCGTACACCCCGAATCCGCCGACGAACGGCATGAACACCCGCGGCTTACCTGGGATGTTCGCTCCGAGATACCACGAATTCGCCTCCGGCATAAGAGTTCCAGCGGCACGTCGGGTACATTCTTCCACCCACTCGGCCGCGGCGTCCTCGCGCGCCTCGATCGCCGGAGCGCCCTGGGCGTCGAGATAGGCGATCGCGTCGGCCACCCAGTTCAGATGCAACTCCGAATGCAGCACCATGTTCGCCAACACAGACGGCGCGCCGGGACCGGCGATGTTGAACAGGTTGGGAAAGCCCGGAACACCGAGTCCCAGGTAGGTCGCCGGTCCTTCTGCCCACGCCTCGTTGAGGGTCCGGCCACCGCGGCCCACCACGTTGAGCTTCTGGACCGAACCGGTCATCGCGTCGAATCCCGTGGCCAGCACCAGTGCATCGAGGTCATAGTGCGCCTCGGTGGTGTCGACGCCGGAAGGATCGATCCGCTCGATCGGCGTGGCCCGCAGATTCACCAGGGAGACGTTGTCCCGGTTGAAGGTCTGGAAGTAGTTGTCGTCGGTGCAGATTCGCTTCGCCCCGATCGGATGATCCTTCGGGATCAGCACGTCGGCCACCGCGGGATCGTCGATCACGGCCCGCACCTTCTGCTCCCAGAACAGCCGCGCCGTGTCGTTGGCCTCGATCGTGAGCAGCTGATCCGGGAAGGCCTTGGAGAACAACACGCCGCCAAGTTCCCAGCGCCGTTCGTAGGTCTGCTGCAACTCCTCGGCAGAGACCTCGAGGGCGGACTTTTGGTGAGGCTGGTGCGGCGAGCCGCCGCCGCTGAGCATCGAGAGCCTGCGCCGCTCGGCGTAGCCGGCCTTCTGCGCCGCGCGCGTCTCGTCGTCGAGCGGGATGTTGCCGGCGGGCACACTGTAGTTGGGGGTGCGCTGGAAGACGTAGAGTTCGGCGGCTTCCTTGGCGATGTACGGGATCGCCTGTATGCCAGAGGATCCGGTGCCGATCACACCGACGCGCTTGCCGGTGAAATCAACGCCTTCGTGCGGCCAGTGCGCGGTGTGGTAGACCTCGCCCGCGAAGGAATCGAGGCCCTCGATCGCCGGGATGTTGGCGTTGGACAGCGGCCCGACCGCCAAAATGCAGAAGCGCGCGGACACCACGTCGCCGCGGTCGGTACGGACCTGCCAGCGCAGCGTTTTCTCGTCCAGCGTCATGTCGGTCACGCGCGTCTCGAAGGAGATGTCGCGGCGCAGGTCGAACCGGTCGGCGACGTGGTTGAGGTAGGCCAGGATCTCCGGCTGGGTGGCGTACTTCTCGGTCCAGTTCCACTCCTGCTCGAGGTCGGAGTCGAACGAATAGGAGTAGTCGACACTTTCGACGTCGCAGCGGGCGCCCGGATAGCGGTTCCAGTACCAGACGCCGCCCACCCCTGCCGCGGCCTCGAACACCCGCACCGAAAGGCCTTGCCCGCGAAGACGATGCAGTGCGTACAGCCCGGCGAAACCGGCTCCCACCACGACCACATCCACCTCGGCGGTGGTTTTTCCGGCGGTACCTGACGGAGCTGGCTCGGCTGTCACTGTGTTGCCTTTCGCTTCGAGATTCGGCTTGTCACGTTACGAACCGGGGTGCCCGGCGGACAGCCGTTGTCTCACTCACCGGTACTAAGACCCGGCAGGGCGACAGCAAAACCGCCGACGGCCGCGATGCCATCACCTCCCGCAAACCATCGAAGTCTCGCTGACCGGGAATTTTGCGCCGATCCGGGCCTTGAATGCCGATATGTTCGGGCCTCCACATCCGGGTGGTCAGCGAACGGGGGGTCAGCGATGAAGCGGTTGTCGGGCATGGATGCCATGTTCCTGTCGATGGAGGGCACCGAGTGGCCCCAACACACGTTGGGGTTGATGATCCTCGATCCTTCCGGGGCACCGGGATTCGACTACGAACACCTCCGCGATCACCTGGACCGGCGGCTGCCGTATCTGCCTCAGTTCCGTCGCCGGATTCAGCAGGTTCCGCTGCAACTCGACCGGCCGGTCTGGGTCGACGATCCGACGTTCAAGCTGGACTACCACATTCACCGCGCCGCGCTGCCTGCCCCGGGCGGCACCCGCGAGCTGGCCGATCTGGTCGGAGAGATCCTGGCCCGCCAGCTCGACCGCAACCAGCCGCTCTGGGAGAGCTGGTTCGTCGAAGGTCTGGCGGGCGGGCGCGTGGCCTACATCGCCAAGACCCACCACTCGATGGTCGACGGAGTATCCGGGGCCGGCCTGTCCTCGGTGCTGTGCGATGTCACCCCCGACGGCGACAAGCCCGTGGTGGACCTGCCCGCGGACGGCGAACAACCCCGACAGTCGGCCGTCGAGCTGTTCGCGAAGGGCACGTTCGCGGCCGCCACGTCGCCGCCGAAGATCGCCCAGTACCTCGGCCGGACCGTCCGGACCGCGGTGACCACGATCGGTCACCTTCGGCGCGACAACCCCCCACCGCGGCCGATGAGCGCACCGAAGACGAGCTTCAACGGTGCGCTGAGTTCGCATCGCAGCTTCGCCTACACCTCGCTGCCGCTGTCCGATGTCAAACACGCCAAGAACAGCTTCGGCGTCAAGGTCAACGACGTGATCCTGTGCGTCGTGTCCGGAGCGCTGCGCAACTACCTGGTGAAACGCGATGCGCTGCCGGACAGCTCGATCCTGGCCACCGTGCCGATGTCGACGCGCGACGCCGGCGACGACGAGCCCGGCAATTTCGTGCACGCGATGGTCGCGACCCTGTGCACCGACGTGGAGGATCCGGTCGAGCGACTGTCGGCGATCCACAACGGGATGAACAGCGCCAAGGCGCTGGCCGAGGACCTGCAGGCGCAGCAGGGCGTCGGCCTGACCGACTTCACCCCGCCGCTGCTGCTGAACCTGCTGTTCAAGGGGTTCCGGGCGGCCAAGCTCGAGGACAAGCTCCCCCTGGCCAGCAACCTCATCGTCTCCAACGTGCCCGGCCCGCCCGTCCAGCTGTACATGGCCGGTGCCCGCATCGAGCACATCGTCCCGGTCGGCCCGCTGACGGTCGGGATGGGCATCAACGTCACGGTGTTCAGCTACGGCGACTTCGTCGACGTCGGCGTCCAGGCCGACCCGGACCTGGTCGAAGATTCCTGGGAGCTGCTCGAAGGTGCCGCGGCCGAACTCGAGCGGCTGATGTCGGCCGCCGGCTGAGCGCGCGCCCAGGCCGTTCCCGCTGAATGAGACTTTCCGTCACGCCCTCGCGGCGGCGAATATCGTTGCGGTCATCACCCGGCGGTGCTGCGGCCAAGATCGAACTGACTCCGCCGGCGACTCACTGTGAAAGGAACTTGTTGGGATGCAAGCAGTTTCGGATAGCTTGTCGGACGTCGTAGCGATCGTCACCGGCGGCGCGCGCGGGCTCGGCGCCTCGTTCGCGCGGCACATCGTCGCGCGTGGCGGCAAGGTGGTGATCTCCGACGTCCTCGACGACGACGGCGCCGCGCTGGCTGCCGAACTGGGCGACAATGCCCGTTACGTGCACCTCGACGTGACCGACGCGGCGCAGTGGAAAACCGCGGTCGAGCTCACCCTGGCGGAGTTCGGCAAGCTCAACGGCCTGGTGAACAACGCGGGCATCTCGACCGGACAGTTCATCGAGCACGAGCCGCTGGACCACTTCCGCACCGTGCTCGAGATCAACCTGGTCGGCGTCTTCAACGGCCTCCAAGCGGCCATCGCACCGATGCGCGCCGCGGGCGGGGGTTCCATCGTCAACATCTCGTCGGCCGCCGGCCTGATGGGCCTCGCACTGACCGCCGGATACGGCGCCTCCAAGTGGGGCGTGCGTGGCCTGAGCAAGATCGCCGCGGTCGAGCTCGGGACGGACCGCATCCGGGTGAACTCGGTGCACCCCGGGATGACCTACACGCCGATGACCGCCCAGATCGGCATCCAACAGGGTGAAGGCAACTACCCCAACACCCCGATGGGCCGCGTCGGCGAGGCCGACGAAATCGCCGGCGCGGTGTGTTACCTGCTGTCCGGTGACTCCACCTACGTCACCGGCGCCGAGATCGCCGTCGACGGCGGCTGGACCACCGGCCCGACCGTCAAATACGTGATGGGACAGTGAACACCATGAAACGACTTGAGGGACGCCGGATCCTGGTGACCGGCGCCGGATCCGGCATCGGGCAGGCCACCGCGTTGCGACTGCTCGACGAGGGCGCCGCGGTGGTGGGCGCCGACATCTCGGCCGAGGGATTGGAGTCCACCGGTCAGAGCGCGCAGGAGGCCGGCACCGCCGACCGCTTCACCGCACTGGCGATGAACATCGGCGACGAGGCATCGGTGGTGGCCGGCGCGCGCAGCGCAGTCGGGACGCTCGGCGGCCTCGACGCGGTGGTCAACGCGGCGGGCATGCTGCGCGCGGTGCACACGCACGAGATGAGCCTGCAGGAGTGGAACCAGATCATCACGGTGAACCTCACCGGGACGTTCCTGGTGATCCGCGAGACGCTGCCGGCGCTGCTGGAGAATCCGCAGAGTGCGATCGTGAACTTCAGTTCGACGTCGGCGGCGTTCGCCCATCCGTACATGGCCGCCTACGCGGCCAGCAAGGGCGGCATCCAGGCGATGACCCACGCGCTCGCCCTGGAGTACGGCAAGCAGGGCCTGCGGGCGGTCAGCGTGGCGCCGGGCAGCATCAAGTCCGGAATCACCGATGCCACACCGGGACTCGTTCCCACCGACGCCGACTGGTCCTTGTTCGCCAAGTTGTCGCCCATCATGCCGACCAACCTGGACTCCGGTGGTGCCGGGATGGGCGCACCGTCCGCGGTCGCGGGCGTGATCGCGATGCTGGTCTCCGACGACGGCGCCTTCATCAGCGGCACCGAGATCCGGATCGACGGCGGAACCCACGCGTAATCGACGGATCTCGTCCTCACCTACGGGGCCACGGCCCTCGACTCGCCGACCACCGTCGCCAGCCCGACGTGGGCATCCCGCCACCACCGCTGCACCGGGCTGGTGCGACGCAGCGCGTCAACGCTTGAGTGGCAGGCGATCTCGTCGACGGCCCGCACCGCCCGGCGGGCCGCAGCGATCTGATCGCGGCGCGCACGTGCCCGCATGCCAGGGTCGATCGGGCCGTCCAGGACGCGGTTGAACGACGCAGTGAGCGTGTCGAGCAGCGCCAGCCGCGAGGCCCGGATCTCGGCGGCCGCGTGTTCGCAGACCGGGTCCTCGGCGTCCGCCGACCCGACGTGGTGGGCCAAAGCGCCCTCGGCCATGCCGATCACCGCGGCCGTGATGCCAAGCGGCGCAATGGTGCTCAGCGGGATGTGGTAGATCGGATTGCGCAGGCCGGCGTGTCCCGCCGCGGTGCCGTCGACGATGCTGTTGTGGTTCAGCAGTCGATGCCCGGGGATGAACACGTCGTCGATCGTGATGCTCTTGCTCCCGGTGCCGATCAAGCCGATCGCATCCCAGGATTCCTCGACGATGCTCAGATCTGACTGCGGAACAAGCGAATAGCCGAGTCCGTCCGGGTCGCCCGTGCCGACCACGCGGGCACCGACGACCACCCACTCGCAGTGGTCGATCGCCGCGACCGACCGCCACTCACCGGAGAGCCGGTAGCCGCCGTCGACGGGCAGGAGCACTCCGGCCGGCGTGTGCGCCGAGGCGATCCAGACGTCGGAGTCGGCCTCCCACACCTCGTCGCGCAGTCGCCGGTCAGCCGAGGCCAACGCCCACGGCGGGACACCGACCGAACCGGCCACCCATCCCGCCGACCCGTCCAGCCGGGCGATCTCGAGAACAGCCTCGGCGAAATCGCCGGGATGGGTCTCGATGCCACCGAACTCCGCGGGCTGCAGCATGTGCATCACCCCGGACTCGCGTAGCGCGTCGACCGTCCGGTTGTCGAGCCGGCCCAGCGTCTCGTTGACGGGCCCGAGTGCCCTTATCCGATCGGCGTTCTCATAGATGCCGTCCAGAACGTCCCTGGTCATTTCAACACCACGCATCCGAAAACTCCCTTGTCGCGCGTATCGCGTGCTGACCACCATGGTCAGGTACGGCGATCAAGTGCTTGCGGCAGCATCCCGCTGAGTGAGATCGTGAGTGGCCCACTGTTCGACGTCCTAGGAGGCGCAGGTGCCGGCTTCCACCAGCAACGCGACATCACGGCCACGCGCCGAACAACGCGACACGGCCGTGTCGATGGTGGATCGCGTCGCCCTGATCCTCAATGTGTTCGACGAACCCGGCAAGCACCTGCGGCTGGATCAGATCGCGGGCCGCACCGGACTGCCCCGGTCCTCGGTGCACCGGATTCTCAAACAACTGCACAGTGCCGGGCTCTTGCAACACCGTCCCGACGGCTACGCACTGGCCGCTTCCCCGCTGCCCGTGACCCGGATGGTCGACCACTCGCAGTTACGCAGCGTGGCCTCGCCGACCCTGTCCCGCCTGCACGCCGATACCGGGCTCGTGGTGCATCTCGGGGTGCTCTTCGGCGGCGACGTGGTCTACCTCGACAAGGTGGCCGGCCGCAACAGCGCTGTGGTGCCCACGCGCGTCGCCGGGCATTCGCCCGCGCACGCCAGTGCCCTGGGAAAGACCATGCTGGCCCAGCTTCCCGCCGAGGAGGTGGACGCCGTCCTGGGACCGCGACTGGCCCGGTCCACCCGATCCACCATCAGCGATCTGGAAACCCTGCACCGCGAGCTGGCCCGGATCCGGTCCCGGCACGGGCTCGCCTACGACAACGAGGAACTCGCGATCGGGTTGACCAGCGTGGCAGCCCCGCTGCGGTCGGCCGACGGCGAGGTGGCCGGCCTGTCGCTGACCGGTGCGGTGCCGTTGCACCGCTTGCAGCGCACCGCCCCGTTCGTGATCCGGGCGGCCCGGCACATCTCGCAGCAACTGGGGTCCCGAGAAACTGGTGCACGGGAGTCCGCCTCGATTGCCCCGTCGCACGCGCAGGCCACCGACAACCTGTTGTCCCGGGTGTTGCGGACCCTGACCTCCGACGCGTGGGTCTGACCGGCTACCAGAGGATCTCGTCGACCTCCATACCGAACGAGTGGCGGCCGACGAGTGCCAGTACCTGCTCGACATTGCTGGCGACGTGGGTCTGCGCGGTCTGCACATCGCGCCATACCCGTTCCACCAGGAGGTCCTCGGAATCGCGGCCACCCGAGTGCGCGACGAACGTCCGGATCGCCGCCACGGCGCGTTCGGAGGCCAGCACCTGGTCGCGGCGCGACCGCAACACCAGATCGCTGTCCGGAGCCAGGCCGGCACGTACGCAATCCACGAGATCGCCGAGGTTGCGGTCGATCTGGGCGATCGACAACTCAAGATCGCTGCACGCCATGGCCACCGGATCGACCGACGACGTGGCCCGGGGCCGCAACGCCGAGAGAATATTCTCGGCCGCACCGAGCAGCGGAGCTGTACCGGTGTGGGTGTACATCGTCGGCTGCGGCAATCGGTACAGCGGCGCGAGCCGCCCGAGCTGTTCACCGCTGACCCAGCCGAAGGTGCGGTACCGAGGCACCACCGCACCTGAGACCACGACATCGTGCGCGCCGATACCGCGCAGCCCCACGCTGTTCCAACTCGATTCCACGACATAGTCGGCGCGTGGCACCAGGGCGACCAGGAAATCCTGGGCCGCACCGTCCTCCCCGACGAGCACCGCGGCGGCCATGAGCCACGACGAGTGCAGGATCCCGGTGCACCGGCTCCACCGGCCGGACAACCGGAAGTCGTCCCCGACCCGCTCGAG
This sequence comes from Mycolicibacterium sp. 050232, assembly GCA_036235365.1. Classification (GTDB taxonomy): domain Bacteria; phylum Actinomycetota; class Actinomycetes; order Mycobacteriales; family Mycobacteriaceae; genus Mycobacterium. Next base: position 44,380 of record JAZBEZ010000002.1, read on the forward strand.
CCGGCCCGTCGGGGCGTACGACTCGCAGAGCAGGGTCCGCGGATCCGGCCCCCACACGTCGCGCTGGGCCTGTTCGTCGAACAGCGACAGGTGCCAGGTGTTGACCCCCAACCAGCCGGCCAGCCAGCCGGTTGAGGTACATGCCGCGGACAGGTCGCGGGTCACGGCCAGGTACTCGGCCGGGTCGGCCTCCATGCCGCCGAACCCCTTGGGTTGCAGCATCGCAAAGAAACCCGCGTCGTGCAGACCGCTGATCACCGAAGGGTCGACGGCCCCGGTGTGATCGACGGAGGCAGCGGCCGCGGCGATCGCCGGCAGTGCCTGTCGCACCGCGGCGCGCACATTCTGCGTCATCAGTGCCGCCCTATCCTGCCCGTCGGGTATGTCACCATCGTGGATACCATTCGTCGCCCCTCCCAGGAGGTCATATGGCCGAGCCGCCCGGTACACCCGGCGTCGATCCCCGTGTCTCGGCCGCTGAATCGATTGCCGCCCTGCGCGAGCCGTCGTCGCGGCTGCTGCAGCCCGTCCGTCACGGCGGGCGCGCGGAGTCCCGATCGGCCTCGGAAGCAGTCGATTTCATCGCCGCGGTGGCCGACCTCGCTGAGCGCGACGGGTCCGCCGGGTGGTTGGCCGCGGCGGTCAACACCGCGGCCTACCTGGTGGCGGGCCTGGGCGATGACGCCGCCGAACAGGTCTGGGGTACCGACGCCGGCGCGCTGGTCACCACCGGCGGGGAGCCGACGGGCTCGTTGACTGCCGACCGCGGACACTTTCGGCTGACCGGCCACTGGGAATCGGTGACCGGTGCGCTGTTCGCGGACTGGCTGCTGTTGAGCACGCTCGATGATGGTGCGGTCCGGTACGTCCTTCTCCCCCGCGGTGCGGTGCAGGTCGAACGACAGGCCGGCCTGCGTGGCCTGGACTCGGTCGGAATCGGTGACGTCACCGCCTCGGGTGTGGTCGTCGACGCACCGGCAGTGTTCCCGGTTCCTGACGACAGTTCCTGTGACACCGGCGATTTCGCTGGTGTCCCGCCCTACCGGGTCCTCGCGGGCGCCGGACAGGCCGCTGCCGTCGTCGGCGCCGCCGCGGGTGTGTGGCGGGCCCACGTCGGCCAGGTCCGCCAGCGGCTGGCCACCTCGTACGGCAGTGAGGACACCACCGAACTGACGTCGTCGGCGGTACTGGTAGCCAAGGCGGAATCGGACATCGATGCCGCCCGGCTGCAGCTGACCGCGGCCCTGGGCTCCGATGTCCGCACCGCCGCGACGGCGCTGTGCCAGGCCGTCACCCGCGCCCGCAATGCCGCCGACCAACTCCTGGGCAGCGGCAACCGTCACGCACTCGATGCGACGGATCCGGTGGCGCGCCTGTGGTTCGACGTCCTAGCCGGATACCGCCTGACGATCCGGAGCATCGAGCAGCCCGCCGTCGGCTGAGCCCGCCCGCGCCGCCAGCTCGGCCAGTGCCTGCGGAACCCGGTCGGCGATCCCGTACGGGTCGGACACCTGATCGCCACAGGTGAGTACGCAGATCGCCATCTCGTCGCGGTAGCTCCACCCGGTGAAGTTCAACCCCATCGGGAACACGATCGGACCCGACGAGATCAGCTGTTCGATCGGCGCGCCGCCCCAGTAGAGCGTGTTCTGCGGGCCGCGCATGTTGGAGGCGATCAGGCTGAACATCGGGCGGCGTTTCATCTTCGCCCCGAGGATCGGCAGCACCCGTGAGTACAACCAGAACAGCGGCCAGTACTCCATCCAGTCGTGCTGCAGCCAGGCGTCACGCTCGGCCTGCACCTCACGCGCGGTGCGGGTCGCCGAGGCGATCGCCGCCAGGCGCTCCACCGGATCGGCGATGTGCGTTGCGAGGTCGACGTTCCAGCGCGCCACCTTGTTGCCCCATTCGGCTTCGGCTTCGTCCGGGCGCATCGAGACGGGCACCACCGCGGTCATGCTCTCGTCGCTGAGCTTTCCGTTCTCAGCCAGGTAACCGCGTAGCGCCCCACCGCAAATGGCGAGGAAGACGTCGTTGATGGTGACGCCGAAAGCCTTTGACACCCGCTTGATCTCGGTCACGTCGCAGCGCCGGTAGGCGAATCTGCGGCTGGCCGAGAACGGTTCGTTGAACGGCATCGCCGGTGCCGCGAAGGCTTCGGCGTAACCGGGCTTACCGGCCTTCTGCCTGCGCCGGATCACCCCGGTGACCGCCACGGTGCGGGCGATGATGCTCGGGAACCGGGCCAGCGCCGCGACCTGGTGGCGCAACACCAGCGGCCACCAGATCCACGGTGCCGGGCGGCGCTCGTTCGGCAGCGGCGTCGATCGCGGCTGCGGCAGCGGGGTTTGCGGATCCGAGCTGTAGAGGGTTTCCAGCAGCCGCAGCGATGCGGTGCCGTCGGCGACGGCATGGTGGATCTTGAGTACCAGGGCGACGCGGCCGTCGGCCAGCCCCTCGACGAACCACAGTTGCCAGGCCGGCCGGTCGCGGTCCAGCCCGGTTTCGAAGATCTCACCGATCGTCGCGGCGAGCTCCTCGTCGCCGCCGGGTGCGGGCGCGGTGGTCCGCTGCAGGTGGTACTGGATGTCGATCTGCGGCCGCGATACCCACCACGGCCGGCCGAAACCCACCCGCGGGGACAGCAGCTGCCACTGCAGGGGCTCGACGGTGTCGACCCAGCCCTGCACCGCGGTCTTGAGCCGGTCGAACGTGAGCGGCTCGGTCATCTGGGTCGGGTCGAGCACGACGGCCTTCATCGTGTGCTGCGGTTGGACCGAGCTCTCCCACGCCAGGAAGCTGTTGTCCTCACCCTTCAAACGCCGCATTTTCACCCTCGCTTGTCCTCACCGCCGATACGGCACTGTCTGTGGCTGCCATCACTCTTATCCAAACGTGTGTCCCAGTAGACAAGCTGTCCCGCCCAGCGAGACTCCGCGACCCGCAGCCTGCTCGGCGGCACCTACGGTTTGCGCCATGAAGCGAGCCATTCCGCGCCCTGCCGGCCTCATCGCCAGGGCCAACCGGTTTCGGGTGATCGCCCGCAGCGTCGCCGTGCTCCGCGAGTCGGGGCTGTCCGGTGGCGCTGCCGACGGCATCCGCCAGGCCAAGCTGGTCCGTCAGTTCGGCGGCTTCGCCGCCGTCATCGAAAGCGCCGCCACCCGCGACCCCAACGCCATCGCCATCACCGACGAATGGGGCGACGTAACGTTCGCCCAGCTCAACGACCGGGTCAATGCCCTCGCCCGGGCCTGGAACTCCCGGGGAATCGGAGCGGGCTCGGTCATCGCAGCGCTGTGCCGGGATCATCGCGGACTGGTCACCATCCTGGCCGCGGCCGGCAAGGTCGGGGCGCAACTGCTGCTGATGAACACCGGCTTCGCCAAGCCGCAGCTGGCCGATGTCGCGGCCCGCGAGAAGGTGAACGTGCTGATCTACGACGAGGAGTTCACCGACCTGGTCAGCGCCATCGATCCGGACGTACGGCGCTTCCTGGCGTGGACCGATGAACGCTCGGCCTCCGACGTCGAAGGCACGCTGGAGGGCCTGATCGCCGCCACCTCGCCGGCCCCGGTGGCCGCGCCGGCCAAACCCGGCGGGATGACCCTGCTGACCAGCGGCACCACCGGCACACCCAAGGGCGCCCCGCGCGGCAAGACCTCCCCCCTGTTCTCGGCGCAGCTGCTGGACCGGGTGCCGCGCCGCCGCGGGCAGACCTGCATGCTGGCCGCGCCGATGTTCCACGGCACCGGTCTCGGCCAGGCAGTCCTGTCGCTGGCCCTGGGCAATCGCCTCGTACTGCGCCGCAAGTTCAACCCCGAGGAGACCCTGCGCGCGGTCCAGAACCACGCCTGCGACGTGCTGGTCGTCGTACCGACGATGCTGCAGCGAATCCTGGCCCTGCCCAAGGAAGTTCGCGACAAATACGACACCTCGTCGCTCAAGATCATCTTCGTCTCCGGTTCGGCCATGCCGCCCGACCTGGTCAAGCGAACCCTCACCGAGTTCGGCCCGGTGCTCTACAACCTCTACGGCTCAACCGAACTCGCGGTCATGACGGTCGCGATGCCAGAGGACCTGCTGCACGATCCACGCACCGCGGGCCGCGCACCTGTCGGATGCGCCGTGCGCCTGTACGACTCGGCGGGCCAGGAGATCACCGAACCCGGCGTGATCGGACGGATTTTCGCCGGCAGCGACGTGAGCTTCTCCGGTTACACCGACGGCCGGACCAAGGAATCGATCGACGGATTGCAGAGCAGCGGCGACGTCGGTCACTTCGACGACACCGGCAGGCTCTACATCGACGGCCGCGATGACGACATGGTGATCTGCGGTGGCGAGAACGTCTATCCGCTGGAGGTCGAGAACCTGATCACCAGCCATCCCGAGGTGGACGAGGTCGCGGTGATCGGCGTCAGCGACGACGATTTCGGCCAACGGCTCAACGCCTACGTGGTCCTGGTCGACGGCGCCACCCTGGCCGCCGACGACATCAAGGACTACGTGCGGGCGAACCTGGCCCGCTACAAGATCCCCCGCGACGTCGAGTTCCTGACCAAGTTGCCCCGCAACGCCACCGGCAAGGTGCTGCGCGGCGAGCTGACAGGCGGTGCCAGGTGAGCGATTCAGACACGATGAAGCGCGAGGTCGCCGGCCGGATGGGTGACGCGTTCGCCCCCATCGTCGACGGCGTCCTCGAGCCGATCGCCGCCGCGGCCGAGGTACGGGCCCGGCTCAAGGCCAGCCGTCGGCCGGCCATGCCCGTTCCGGTGGGCAACGTCGAGGACCGCACCGTTCCCGGTCCCGCGGGTGAGATCCCGGTGCGGATCTACCATCCGGCGGACGCCGCCGCGGCTGGCACCGGTTTGCCCGTGCTCGTCTATTTCCACGGTGGCGGGTTCGTGCTGTGCGACCTCGACTCGCACGATTCCTGCTGCCGCAGGCTCGCCAACGGCATCGGCGCCGTTGTGGTTTCGGTCGACTACCGGCTCGCGCCCGAACATCCGTATCCTGCTGCGGTCGAGGACGCCTGGGCCGCAACAGAATGGGTGGCCGCGCATGCAGGCGAGCTCGGCGGCGACCCGGCCCGGCTCGTGGTCGCCGGTGACAGCGCAGGCGGCAACCTGGCGGCCGTAGTCGCAATGACGGCCCGCGACCGCAGCGGCCCACCGATCGCATTCCAGGTGCTGATCTACCCGGTGGTCGACCAGCGCCGCAAATCGTCGCTCTCCAGCCCGCACACCAAGAGTGGCGTCCTGACAGCCGAGCACATGCAGTGGTTCACGGCGCAGTACCTCGGCGACAGCGGCGCCCAGGCCGAGGTATCGGCGTCGCCGATTCTCGGTGACATGACCGGTCTTCCGGATGGACACGTGCTGACCGGAGCCCTCGATCCGCTGTGCGAGGAGGGCGAGGAATATGCCCGCATGCTCGCCGCCGGCGGCGCGAAAGTCAGCGTCCGGCGCTACGAGCGCGGATTCCACGGGTTCTTCAACCTCGCCGACCACCTCCCCGCCGCCGCCGAGGCCACCGAAGACGTGTGCGCCGTCGTCCGCGACGCCTTCGACAGCCCGACCTGAACGACGAAGACCACACCTGCTACCCACTGAAAGGCAACCCATGAAGCTGAGGAATTCCCGCGCTCTGGTCACCGGCGCGAGCCGCGGCCTGGGCAAGAGCATCGCCGAGGTACTGGCCGCACGCGGCGTCGAGGTCGCCGTGGTGGCGCGCGATGCCGAGTCGCTCAACCTGCTCGCCAAGCAACTGAAAGGCAAGGCCTACCCGACCGACCTGGGTGACCCCGAAGCGGTGGAAGGCCTCATCGACCGCGTCGAGGCCGACGGCCCCATCGACATCGTGGTCAACAACGCCGGCATCGATCACGTCGGCCGGTTCCATCAGGTCGACCCCGAGCAGATTCGCAACCTGCTGCAGGTCAACCTGGCGGCTCCGATGGAGATCTGCCGCCAGGTGATCCCGCGGATGGTGCAGCGCGGGCGGGGTCACATCGTCAACGTGTCGTCGATGGGCGCCATCTCCCAGGGGCCCGGACTGACCCTGTACGGCACGTCGAAGGCGGGGCTGAGCCACTTCACCGCGGGCATCCGCGGTGAGTTGCGGGGCAAGCCCGTCGGCACCACGCTCGTGCAGATCGGCGAGGTGAAGACCGACATGATCGACCACATCCGCGCCTTCGGCCCGGCGCGGCGGACCATCGAGCGATCCATTCGATGGCGGATGATTCCGCGCGAATCGCTGGAGCCGGTGGAAGTTTCGGTGGCGATCGCCGACGCCATCGAGCACAACCGCCGCCATGTCATCCTGCCGCGCAACATCGTGCCGATGGCGAAGTTCACCGAATTCCCGCGCCGCATCTCCGAACTCATGCTGACCGGCATCGACCAGGACAACGACTGATGGCGGGCGTCGACCTGTCCGGCAAGGTCGCGATCATCACCGGCGCCGCCCGCGGGCAGGGTGAAGCCGAGGCGCGGTTGTTCGCCGAACTCGGGGCCCGCGTGGTACTGACCGACCTCCTCGTCGAAGAAGGTGAGCGGGTCGCCGCGTCCATCGGCCCCGCGGCTCGCTTCGTCCGCCACGACGTCGGCAGCGAAACCGATTGGCGCGTGGCGGTCGATACCGCGATCACCGAGTTCGGCCGCGTCGACGTACTGGTCAACAATGCCGCCATCTGCAAGGTGGTACCGCTGGCCGAGCAGGACGTCGACGGATTCGAGCAGATGCTGCGGGTCAACCTGATCGGCGCCTTCCTCGGCATGCAGGCCGTCACGGAACCCATGAAGGCCGCCGGCGGCGGATCCATCGTGAACATCTCGTCGCAGGCCGGTGTGCAGGGCCTGGCCGGCTACACCGCGTACGGCGCCTCCAAGTGGGGCCTGCGCGGCATGTCGAAGGTGGCGGCAATCGAGCTGGGCCCGTTGGGCATTCGCGTCAATACCGTCTACCCCGGCATGATCGACACCCCGATGATCGCCCACCTCGAGGTGGAACGGGGACTCGGCGGCCATCCCGGTGCGCCGCTGACCCGGGTCGGAACCCCAGAAGAGGTCGCCGACGTGGTCGCCTTCCTCGCCTCGGACGCATCCTCGTACATCACCGGCGCCGATCTGACCGTGGACGGCGGCGCCAGTGCCGGCCGGATTCCGGTGACGCCGGTCCACACCGGCTGAGCCAGGCAAGACTCCCGGTGTCCGACAATCGGCGTTCCGACTGCGTGACCCTCACCCGGCGGATGACGCTCGCGCCCCACGTCGCGATCGACGAAGCGGTGCTCGCCGTCATGCGGACCCGGCAGCCGAAGATATACCCCGAGTTCGCGGCCGACCGGACTGCGGCCGAGATGGCCGCCACCGCAGCACTTTTCGAGAAGTGCGGTTGGGTGACGGCGCCGGCGACCTACCATCGCACCCCGCCGCCACTGCACGATTCCGGTCTGCTCGAGTTACGCACCCGCACCGGGCCGCTGCGTCATGAAACCATGACGTTCGCATCGGAATTCACGCCGCGGGCAGTGGAGCCCGGCGCGGCACGCCGGCCCGGGAACCACTGCAACGACACAGTCTTCGTCCGGTTGTTGGGTCACCACGATCCCGGGGCACCGTGGGTGGTGTGCCTGCACGGGTTCGGCATAGGTTCATCCCGGTTCGACCTCGCGGTGCTGTGGGCGACCTACCTGCATACCAAATTGGGATTCAATGTAGCGGTGCCGGTGTCGCCGTTACACGGCCCGCGGCGCTCCGAGGACGACGACCAGCTACTGTCCCTGGACCTGACGGGCATGCTCCACGGAATCACTCAGGCGCTGTGGGACGTCCGCCGTCTCGTCAGCTGGATCCGGTCCACCAGCGACGCCCCCGTCGGGGTCTACGGGTTGTCCCTCGGCGGCTTCCTGGCCACGATGCTGGCCGGCCTGGAACCGCTCGACGCGGTGGTCGCGGCACTGCCGTTCGTCGACGTGCTCGGGTTGATGGAGCACCACGGGCCACCGGCCGAGTATCAGTCGCTGCTGCGTTCCGCGGACGCCCGCAACACATTCCGGGTGGCATCCCCGCTGTCGGTGCCTGCGGTGGTGCCTGCCGATCGCCTGGCGTTGTTCGCCGCCCGCGGAGACCGGCTCATCCCCGTCGACCAGTCCTGCGCACTGCATCGGGCCTGGCAGGACGGCGACGTTCAGTGGACGAACACCGGCCACGTCGGGTTCACGTGGTCCAGGCAGGCGCGGGGCCTGGTGGGCCGGCGGTTGCACACCGCGCTGCACGCGGGTCGCTGACGCCGGCCCATCACAACCTCACTGCCCCGGCAGCACCATGATCTTGACGTGCGCCTCGGGGTCACGGAGCGACTCGAATGCGTCGCCCAGGCCGTCCAGGCCGACCCGTCCGGTGATGATCGCCTCGGCATCGATCTCGCCGGCGGCCAACCGCGCCAACACTTTCTCGTAGGCCTGTTCGTAGGGGCCGTGCCCGAAGTTGATCGCGATCTGCCGCATCTGCGCGACCACCGGGATGATCGTCTCCTCGGCGAACGGCGAGGCCACCACCTGGATGCGTGACCCCCACGGCAGGGTGTGAGTCAGGGCGTTCAGCGTCCCGACGCGCCCGCTGCACTCGTAGGCGATCAGCAGGCCGCCACCGGTCTTGCCGCCGCCCAGCAGCTCGTTGTACAGGGCGATCGGGTCCTGCTCGTTGGGGTCGACGACGATGTCGGCGCCCATCTTGGCTGCGAGCTCACGGCGTTTGGGCGACGGCTCTGAGGCGATGACCGTATGCGCGCCGGCGGCTTTCGCCGCCAGGATCGTGCCCAGCCCGATCGATCCGCACCCGATCACCAAGGCCGTGTCGGCAGGCGTCAGGCCGGATTGCTGCATGTGCATCTCGCCGACGTGGAGCGGCTCGGCCAGGGCGGCGTGCTCCAGCGACAGGCCGTCGGGCACGTGCCGGACCCAGAAGGCGTCGACGACGATGAATTCGCCGAAGGCGCCGTGGTATTGGTTGGAGTAGCCGATGATCGTCGGCAGCCCGGTGCCCTGTTCGGTGGTGATGCCAAGCCCGGTGACGCGGTCGCCCTCAGCGAAAACCTCGACGCCCGGACCGGTTTCGACGACGGTGCCGGCCCACTCGTGACCGAGCACCACCGGACGGGTGGCGTCGAACACCGCGAACGGATAGCCCGCACCGGCAGCCACCTCGACGAACCGGCACGGGTCTTTGGACATGCTCAAATCGCTGCCGCAGATGCCGCAGGCCGCCACCTTGATCCGCAGCTGGCCGGGACCGGTGGCGGGCGGTTCGGTGACGTCGGCGACGGTGAACCGACCGTCGAGGTACTCGGCGGCGCGCATCAGACCCCCTGCCCGGCGAGCTGCTCGGCAGGCTGGCCGTAGTAGTCGGTGTGCGCCTTGGTGATTGCGCCGATCAGGCCGCCGAGCAGGTACTGGCTGTTGTCCTCGGCGAACTGCAGGCTGGCCTGCCGGCCCACGTTGCGCTTCTTGAAGTGCGGGACGACCTCGGAGGCGAACAGCTCGTAGCTGCGCTTGGTGTCCTCCCAACTGGCCATGTCCACATGCAGGATCAGCAGCGTGCCGAATCCGCCGGTCTTCTCGACGAGCCGCTCGATCTGGGCGATCGCATCCTCGGGGGTGCCGATGATGACCTGTCCGAACTCACCCAGGTTGTCGGTGCGCCACTGGTTGATGATGCCCTCGGGGGTCTGCGCCCAATCCGGGTTGATGCCCTGCTGCCGGTTGACGTATTCGGCGATGGCATGGATCCGGCGGCTGACGGCGCGCTCGGCGTCGGCCCGGGTCTCGGCGATGAAGATCGGATTGACCAGGCGCCAGGTCGAGCGGTCGGCCTGGTGCCCGTGCTCGGCCGAAACCTTCTCGTAGACACCCCAGTTGCGGTCGAGCACGTCGAATCCGCTGGGCGAGCTGGCCGCCAGTGACAGCAGGGACAGCCCGTGCGTGCCGGCGAGCACCGAGCCGTTGGGCGAGATGGTCGACGCGGTCGCCACCTCGATGCCCGCCGGATCGTAGGTGGGCAGCTGGGCGCGGGCAGCGCGCAGCGTGAACCAGTCGGTCTCCATGTCGACGACCTCGCCACGCAGCAGTCGCAGGACCGCCTCCAGCGCCTCACCCTGCATCCGGCGCTGGTCGACGGGGTTGATCCCCATCATGTGCGCGTCGAGCGGGATCTTGCCCGGTCCGGTGCCCACGATCAGCCGGCCGCGGGTCTGCAGGTCGAGTTGGGTGATGCGGTCCGCGGTGACCAGCGGATGGTGGTAGGGCAAGGACATCACGCCGGTGCCGAACCGGATGCGCTCGGTGCGCTCGGCCGCAGCCGCGATGAACACGTCGGGCGCGGGGACGATCTCGGATCCCGTCGAATGGTGCTCACCCATCCACGCCTCGTCGAATCCGAGATGGTCGAGATGCTCCATCAGGTCGATGTCACGCCGCAGCTGCAGTGCCGGATCGGCGTCGAGGGGGTGATAGGGCGCCAGGAACGCGCCGAACTTGATCGAACTCGAATTCCACATGTCCGGCACGTTATCTGGATCGAATGATTGGATCAAGTGATCCATAAATTTGGCCGTGAAAGCTCCCGCTGGATAGGACGGACCGGTCAGGAACCGAGGAGGCGGTCGACCCCGCCGACGACGAAACGCACCAGGTCGTCGTAGAAATCGCGCAGTTCGGTCTCGTCCAGGCGGCTGCCGTTACGCCGCCATTCGTCGGCCCGGCTCAGCGCCTGGATGAAGTTCATGATCGAGATGGCCCAGCGCAGCTCCAGGCGCGCCGGGTCGGAGTCGGGAAACGCCCGCTGAACCTGCGTGAAGAGTTCGTCGGGCAGATGCTGCTCGGTGTCCAGCAGAACCGGATTGTCCTCCTGCGAGATCTGCGCGATGATCTTGATCCAGCGCATGCCCCGGACCCGGTGGCGCAGTAGCAGTTTCAGATACGGCTCGGTGACCGCGCGGACGAGGGCGTCGGGGCCCGGCGCGACCGGATCGGCCGCGAGCACCGCCACGTTGGCCGCGATCTCGTCGCGCACCGGCGCACCGACGTCGGTGAGCACCGCACGCAACAGCTCGTCTTTGGATCCGAAGTGGTAATGCACCGAGGCCGCACCGAGGCCCGCGGCGGCGTTGACCGCCCGTACCGACACCGCGTCCACTCCTTGGGCGGCGAACAATCGTTCGGCGGCCTTCACCAGGCGCAGCCGGGTGGCCGCGCCCTGCCGATTCTGGGCTGCGCCGGACACCTGACGAGCATGTCACGCGCCGCGCCGGCTGCTGAGCTGCGCTCTACCCCGACGGCGTGTCGCCGACCAGCGGCGCGAACCGGCCCGCATCGTCGGGCAGGTAGGCCGTGGTGGTCATCACAGCGTCGACCGGCAGCGGACCATACAGGTGCGGGAACAGCATCGCCTCGGGGTCCGTCGGAACGCCCGGCTCCCAGCGCACCGGATCGGTGAGCTTCTCCGGATCGATGTGCAGCAGCACCAGGTCGCCGCGCCCGGAGTAGAGCCGGTTGGCCGGCAGGTGCACCTGCTCGGGAGCCGAAAGGTGAACGAAGCCCTGCACGCTCAGCGAGTCCGGACGATGTTCACCGCTCCGCTGCGCCGTCAGCCACTCCTCGACGCCGCACAGGTGAACCAGGACACGCGGCGATGGATGCATACCGTCAGCTTGCCCGGCCAGCAACACGGCAGCCAAGTGAGACACGACACACCGGTGAACCCTTGGGGAACAAGGCCGGAATCCAAAACGTCTGACAGAGTAGACATACGCAATCGAGGCGCCTTTGCCGAGATGCGCAGAGCAGAAGACGGAGGAGCCATGAACGCAACTCTGACAAGCCCGGAGCTAACCAGAGCCGATCGCTGCGATCGTTGCGGTGCGGCCGCGCGCGTGCGCGCGAAGCTGCCCTCAGGAGCCGAGTTGTTGTTCTGCCAGCACCACGCCAACGAGCACGAAGCCAAGCTGGTCGAACTGGCCGCTGTGCTGGAGACCAGCACGGCAGACGCCTGATCGCCGACCTCCGACACCACCCGCCTGGGCAGGAGCACGTTTCGTCAGTAATGCTTGACTGGTCATGACTGGCCAGCCGCTTCCAGTACCACCATCACGCCACCACATCTGGCACATCACTCGACGCACATTGTCGAAGAGCTGGGACGACTCCATCTTCTCGGAGTCGGCACAGGCGGCGTTCTGGTGCGCGTTGTCATTGCCACCCCTGCTACTGGGGATGCTCGGCAGCCTGGCCTACATCGCACCCTTGTTCGGGCCGGACACGCTGCCGACGATCCAGGATCAGCTGATCAACGCGGCGAACAGCTTCTTCTCCCCCAACGTCGTCAACGAGATCATCGAACCGACGATCCGCGACATCGTCAGGGGCGCCCGTGGCGAGGTGGTGTCGGTGGGTTTCGTGATCTCGCTGTGGGCCGGGTCGTCGGCGGTGTCGGCTTTCGTGGACTCCATCGTGGAGGCCCACGATCAGACGCCACTGCGGCATCCGGTCCGGCAGCGCTTCTATGCGCTGGGCCTGTACGTGATCATGCTGGTCGGCGCGATCGGGATGGCGCCGCTGCTGGCGCTCGGGCCCCGGGCTGTCTCCGAACACATCCCGGACAGCTGGGACAACGTACTGCGCTACGGCTATTACCCGGCGCTGTTCCTGGCGGTGTTCATCGGCGTGACCATCCTGTACCGGGTCTCGTTGCCCGCGCCGATCCCGACGCACCGCCTGATACTGGGCGCCGTACTGGCCACCGTGGTGTTCCTGGTCGCCACGTTCGGGCTGCGGATCTACCTGACCTGGATCACCAGCACCGGCTACACCTACGGCGCGCTGGCCACGCCGATCGCGTTCTTGCTGTTCGCGTTCTTCCTGGGTTTCGCCATCATGCTCGGGGCCGAACTCAATGCGGCCATTCAAGAGGAGTGGCCCGCGGCGGACACCCACGCCAGGAGACTGCGGGAATGGCTGGAGGACAAGGCCCTCAACGGCGGCGCCCAGGCACCGGTCGAAACCCGTGTGCCCGAGCCTGCCGAACCCCCGCTACAACCGCCTACTTCTTGAGCTGCTCGTAGATCTTCTTGCAGTCGGGGCACACCGGAGAGCCGGGCTTGGGCGACTTCGTCACAGGGAACACCTCGCCGCACAGCGCGACCACATGCGTGCCCATGACGGCACTTTCGGCGATCTTGTCCTTCTTGACGTAATGGAAGAACTTGGGGGCGTCGTCGTCGGTCCCGTCGTCGACGCGTTCGTCGGTGTCCGGGCGCTCGATGGTCTGGGTCTGCATAGTCTCATTGTGCCTGGGTGCGGCGCACAGCGAAATCCACCTGCCGCCGCCCGCACCAGGTGTGGAACAGTAGAGGCATGAAACAAAGCCACGAGCTGAGTTTCGACGACGATTTCGGCGACGATTTCGGCAAGGAAGCCCGCCCGGTTCTCATCACCAAAGCCGCACCCTCTTACGAAGTGCAGCATCGCCAGCGCGTACGCAAGTACCTGACGCTGATGGCCTTCCGCATACCGGCGCTGATCCTGGCGGCCGTCGCCTACAACATCTGGCAGAACGGGCTGATCTCGCTCGCGATCATCGTGGCGTCGATCCCGCTGCCCTGGATGGCGGTACTGATCGCCAACGACCGTCCCCCGCGTAGCGCCGAGGAGCCGCGGCGCTACGCCGGCCGCGGCGAGCGGATTCCACTGTTCCCCACCGCGGAGCGGCCGGCGTTACAGAAGGAGCCGAACGTGGCACCGCAACGGGACACCGCGGCACCCGACGGCGATGCTCCCAGCTGAGCGGCTTCTTTAGCCATTCTTAGGACATTCTCAGGTCGGTCCGGAAAAACTGCAGCTCAACGGGCATGAATCCGGACATCGGCGGGAACTCTCATGACGCCTACGACGTTGTAGATCATGACAGTTCGAGCCGATCAGGAGGCCGTCATGGCAAATGCCACCACAAGCCGCGTCGACAGTGATCTGGACGCCCAGAGCCCTGCCGCCGACCTCGTGCGCGTGTATCTGAACGGCATCGGCAAAACGGCGTTGCTCAACGCCGCCGATGAAGTAGAGCTCGCAAAGCGCATCGAGGCAGGCTTGTACGCCCAGCACATGCTGGACACCAAGAAGCGCCTCGGCGAGAACCGCAAACGCGATCTGGCCACCGTCGTCCGCGATGGTGAAGCCGCCCGCCGGCATCTCTTGGAAGCCAACCTCCGTCTGGTGGTATCACTGGCCAAGCGCTACACGGGCCGCGGCATGCCGCTGCTGGACCTGATCCAGGAAGGCAACCTGGGCCTGATCCGCGCGATGGAGAAGTTCGACTACACCAAGGGCTTCAAGTTCTCCACGTACGCCACGTGGTGGATCCGTCAGGCCATCACCCGCGGCATGGCGGACCAGAGCCGCACCATCCGGCTGCCCGTCCACCTGGTCGAGCAGGTCAACAAGCTGGCGCGGATCAAGCGCGAGATGCACCAGAACCTGGGCCGCGAGGCCACCGACGAGGAACTGGCCGAGGAGTCCGGCATCCCGGTCGAGAAGATCAACGACCTGCTGGAGCACAGCCGCGACCCGGTGAGCCTGGATATGCCGGTCGGCACCGACGAGGAGGCGCCCCTGGGCGACTTCATCGAGGACTCCGAGGCGATGTCGGCCGAGAACGCCGTCATCTCCGAGCTGCTGCACACCGACATCCGCCACGTGCTCGCCACGCTCGACGAGCGCGAGCAGCAGGTGATCCGGCTGCGGTTCGGCCTCGATGACGGCCAGCCCCGCACCCTGGACCAGATCGGCAAGTTGTTCGGTCTGTCCCGCGAGCGGGTCCGCCAGATCGAGCGTGAAGTGATGGCCAAGCTCCGCAACGGCGAGCGTGCCGATCGGCTCCGCTCCTACGCCAGCTAGCCCTCCTGTCGATGTGCCCCGCCGGTTTTCCGGCGGGGCACATCGCATATTCAGCCGTTCCCGGGCTCATGGCCTGGGGTTTTCCACATCGATGTGACCTGCCCGACGCCCCGATGTTGCGCCGCAGTTCAAACGCCGGAAACGGTAGACTGTGCGGTGACGTTTGGGCTGGGAAGGCGCGCATGAACGATCTGGTCGACACCACCGAGATGTACCTGCGGACGATCTATGACCTCGAGGAAGAGGGTGTGGTGCCGCTGCGTGCCCGCATTGCCGAACGGCTCGACCAAAGTGGTCCGACGGTCAGCCAGACGGTGTCGCGTATGGAGCGCGACGGCCTGCTGCACGTCGCCGGTGACCGCCATCTGGAACTGACCGACAAGGGCCGCGCCCTCGCGGTCGCCGTGATGCGCAAGCACCGGCTGGCCGAACGGCTGCTCGTCGACGTGATCGGGTTGCCGTGGGAGGACGTCCACGCAGAAGCGTGCCGCTGGGAACACGTGATGAGCGAAGACGTGGAGCGGCGTCTCGTCCAGGTGCTCGACAACCCCACCACCTCGCCGTTCGGCAACCCCATCCCGGGCCTGTCGGATCTCGGCGTCGGTGCGGCGGGCTTCGACGATGTCAGCCTCGTCCGGCTCACCGAACTCCCCGTCGGGTTGCCGGTGGCGGTGGTGGTGCGTCAACTCACCGAGCACGTTCAGGGCGACACCGAACTGATCGGCAGGCTCAAGGACGCCGGCGTGGTTCCGAACGCCAGGGTCACCGTCGAGGCCACCGACCACGGCGGCGTGATGATCGTGATCCCCGGGCACGAGCAGGTCGAGCTGCCTCATCACATGGCGCACGCGGTCCGCGTCGAGAAGGTCTAGTCACCTCAACCGGCCCTACGGCCCCATGTCCTGCGCCGTGGCAACTGCACCCCGAGCTGTTCGGCCAGCCGATAGCCGGTGACCGCCAGCTCCCGGATCCGCTCCGGGTGCATGCCCGATTGCAGCGCGGTGTCGAGCATGCCGGCCATCCGGTGTGTCGGCCGCGCCTGCAACGCAGCATCCAGCGAGACCCCGGCCAGTGGGCCGTCACCGCGCGTGTACGCCGAAAAGGCCAGCAGGACAAGCGCTTCCACGCGCCACGGGTCGGGCAGGTTGCGGGCCAACAAGGCCCACAAGGCTTCGGCCTGCTCGGAGCACTCCCCCACCGCCAGCGCGTAGAGCGTGTCCCGGACCCTGGGGTCGGACAACGCCACGGCCAGCCGCGCCAACTCGGCCCGGCCGGGCGCGGTGCCCTCGGACAGCTGCTGGGCCGTCGTCATCGCCGCCTCGACGTCGCCGCGCACCTCGGCATCGGCCCGGGTATCCGGGCAACCCGGCCGCTGCGCTTCGAGCGCCAGCCGCCGGCTCATCGAGTCGGCGGCGACAGGATCGGGCCGGATCACCTGCAGCAGTTCGTCACGGCTGGCATACAACCGCCGGCCGTCCAGCACCGCCGCGGCCGCCAGCGGCGATGCTCCCGGGTCGTCGACCCACCCCTGTTCGCCACAGTTGTCGGCGCAGTGCCAGAAGCCGCCCGCGGCCACCTGGTCCACCACATGCGCGGCGTAGAGCTCGATGCCGTCGGCGGCGAGCGTCTGGTCCAGCACCGCCGCCAGGTCGCGATAGCGGTCGTCGCAGGCCCGGCAGTCCCTACTGTGCTCGTCCACCACCACGGCGATCACCGCGTCCGCGCCGGCTGTGGCCGCGAGGCCGGCCAGATGCTCGACGCGCTCGGTCATGTCGTCGGCCAGATCCGCCCGCATGACGCAGCCCAGTGCTCCCCGGTCCACGGTGACCAGGACGAGGCTGCGGTGCGGAACGAATCCGAGCACCGCGGGCAGCGCGGCGATCAGCGCACCGGGACGGTTGAGATGGAAGTCGAACTCTGACGGGGACGGCGATGGTGTTGTCATGGCCCGACCGTGCCAACCGCCGCCGTCACGAACCGGCGCCCGAACCGCTGCCCGGCGGTGGCTGGGGATGGACTCTGCGCTGGGGATAACCCGCGGGGCATTTGTTCACCCGGTATGACGCGCCGCGATCGTCGCAGCGAAGCTGGGCCGAGCTACCGCGTCAAGGACAAGATCACGCCCGCTGAACCAGTTCCGCTTCTAGCAGTCGGATTCGAGGGCCGCGGGCGCCGCGTCGCCGGGCCCGCCCGCCTCGGCTCGGGCCAGCAACCGGCCGATGCGGTCGTCGAAACGCGGCGAGTAGGACACGTCGTCGTCGCATCCGCCGCCGTCGAGCCCGCCGACCAACCCGGTCACCGTCGACCCCGAAACCCACGGTGCGCCACTGAAACCGTCGGTCAGGCCCCCACAGGCAAGCGACGGGAACCCCTGGGGCGACCATGTGGTCGCGCCCCGGCAGGCCAGCGGGCTGCCGCCCTCGCCCATCGGGTAGCCGGTCACCGTCACCGGGCTGCCCTGCGCAGGCGCCGAACCCAGGGTCAGCCCACCGTCGGCCGCCGCCGGCAGGCTCGCCCCGGACCCGCCGGTGACCCGCACGATCGCGTAATCGGCTTGCGGATCCTGCTCGGCCATCCAACGCGGGTCCAGATACGCCGCATCGACGTGCCAGGTCTCCCCGCCACCCTCGCCGAAGCCGGGAACGAAGGTGGTGTCGACACCGTCGAGGAGGCAGTGCGCAGCGGTCAGGACCAGATCGCCGGACGTGCTGGCCAGGACCGATCCGCTACACGTGTGCGTCGCGGTGTCGCCGAGGAACAGCGCCCCCACCCGCCGGTCCGGCATCACGGACTCGGCCCCGGCCTGCGCCAGCGGGTTGGCCACGACCGGAGGGCTGGTCGGCGGGGCCGCCGTGGGGGCGTCCGACCCGGCCCCCGCGGTCCGGGTGAGCGGCCCGGTGCACGCCGCAGCCGAGGCGACCATCGTCGCCGCAACTGTGAGCTTCACCATCCGGGTCACCTGCATCATCACGATTTTGCCTGATCGCGGGGATTACCGCCGGAATGCCGACCCCACCCCGGTGCGTTCGCACGCAGAAGCGGGGCGGAACGAACCCGTGGCCCGGGTATACGGGACACTGATGGCACGGTGGTAGGCCGTGACAGCGTCCTACCGCAGCGAGGAGACGATGCGAGATGACCGACAGCAGCGACACCCCAGACCAGCCCTACCAACCCGATCAAAGCGGCATGTACGAGCTTGAGTTCCCGGCTCCGCAGCTGTCGTCCTCGGATGGTCGCGGTCCGGTGCTGATCCACGCCCTGGAGGGTTTCTCCGACGCCGGTCACGCGATCCGGCTCGCCGCCGAGCACCTCAAGGACACCCTCGATACCGAGCTGGTGGCGTCCTTCGCCATCGACGAGCTGCTCGACTACCGGTCCCGCCGGCCCCTGATGACGTTCAAGACCGACCATTTCACCGGCTACGAGGAACCCGAGCTGAATCTGTACGCACTGCACGACGGGGTGGGCACCCCCTTCCTGCTGCTGGCAGGCCTGGAACCGGACTTGCGATGGGAGCGCTTCATCACCGCGGTGCGGCTGCTCTCCGAGCAGCTCGGGGTGCGCCGGGTGATCGGGTTGGGCACCATCCCGATGGCGGTGCCGCACACCCGACCGGTGATGCTGACCGCGCATGCCAACGACAAAGAGCTGATCTCCGACCACACTCCCTGGGTCGGCGAGGTCCAGGTTCCGGCGAGCGTGTCCAACCTGCTCGAGTTCCGCATGGCTCAACACGGCCACGAGGTGGTGGGCTACACCGTGCATGTCCCGCACTACCTGGCCCAGACGGCATATCCGCCCGCGGCCGAGGCTCTGCTGGCCGAGGTCGCCAGGACCGGTTCGCTACAACTGCCGTTGGAGAAGCTGTCCGAGGCCGGCGCCGAGGTGTACAGCAAGATCAACGAGCAGGTAGAGGCCAGCACCGAAGTCGCCCAAGTGGTGACGGGGTTGGAGCGCCAGTACGATGCGTTCGTTGCCGCACAGGAGAATCGGTCCCTGCTGGCAAACGACGAGGAACTGCCCAGCGGTGATGAGTTGGGCGCCGAGTTCGAACGGTTCCTCGCCCAGCAGACCGGTGACAAGAACAAGGACGACAGGTACCGGGACGGACTGGATGGCTTCGGCGACGGATTCCCGAACGGCGACACCGACTCCTAGCAGCCCGACGCCGGGCCGAGAGCGAGGTTGACCAACATGACCGAGCGCAAACCCCATCTGCGGACCGTTCGCGAGCTCACCCCGACACTCGAATACCGCACGATCCACGGATACCGCCGGGCGTTCCGGGTGGCCGGATCCGGGCCGGCGATCCTGCTGATCCACGGCATCGGTGACAACTCCACCACGTGGCACACCGTGCAATCGGCGCTGGCGCAGCGGTTCACCGTCATCGCCCCGGATCTGCTCGGCCACGGCAGCTCTGACAAGCCGCGGGCGGACTATTCGGTGGCCGCCTACGCCAACGGCATGCGCGACCTGCTCAGCGTGCTCGACATCGACCGGGTGACCGTGGTCGGGCATTCCCTGGGCGGCGGCGTCGCGATGCAATTCGCCTACCAGTTCCCGCAGTTGGTGGACCGCCTCATCCTCGTCGGTGCCGGCGGTGTCACCAAGGACGTCAACATGGCGTTGCGGATTGCCTCCCTGCCCATGGGCAGCGAGGCGCTGGCCCTGCTGCGCCTGCCCCTGGTGCTGCCGGCGCTGCAACTCGTCGGCCGCGCCGCGGGCACGGTGTTGGGCTCAACCGGTCTCGGGCACGACATCCCGGACATGCTGCGCATCCTGGCCGACCTTCCTGAGCCGACGGCATCGTCGGCATTCGCCAGGACCCTGCGCGCCGTGGTCGACTGGCGGGGCCAGGTCGTCACCATGCTGGACCGCTGTTACTTGACCGAATCCGTTCCCGTGCAACTGATCTGGGGCGAATCCGACTCGGTGATCCCCGTCAGCCACGCCCGGATGGCCCACGCCGCGATGCCCGGTTCCCAGTTGGAGATCTTCTCCGGATCCGGGCATTTCCCGTTCCACGACGATCCCGACCGCTTCGTCGAGGTGGTCGAACGTTTCATCGACACGACCGAACCGTCGGTCTACGACCAGGATCAGCTCCGGAGCCTGCTGCGCAGCGGGCGTACAGAGGCGACGATCAGCGGTCCGTTCGATACTCAGATCGCTGTGCTCGACGCGATGGACGCCGACGAGCGCAGCGCCACCTGACCCTCTCCCCCGCCGGGTTCCCGAGCGGTCCAACCCGGCCGGCATGGACCGCGACGTAGCATCGGTCTATGGCCATCGACGTCACTGTGTTGCGTGTGTTCACCGACTCCGAGGGCAAGTACGGCAATCCGTTGGGAGTGGTCGACAACAGCACCGTCGCACCGGGCGACCGGCAGCGGATCGCCACCGAATTGGGTTACAGCGAAACCGTATTCATCGATCTCCCGCAGCCTGGCGGTAATTCGGCCGGTGCGCACATCTTCACGCCGGTCGCCGAGCTCCCCTTCGCCGGGCATCCGACGATCGGTGCGTCATGGTGGCTGCGCGAGCTGGGGCTGCCGGTCCACACCCTGCGCGTACCCGCCGGAATCGTTCCGGTCGAGTACGACGACGACCGCGCCATTGTCAATGCCCGCTCGGAATGGGCGCCGGAATTCGCCATCTATGACCTCGCCACGGTCGACGAGGTGCTCGCCGCGGACCCCGACGATTTCGACAACGCCTACCTTTGGGCCTGGAGCGACGAAGCGCGTGGCACGTTGCGATCCCGGTCGTTCGCCTCACACCTGGGGATTCCCGAAGACGAGGCCACGGGCTCGGCGGCAGTACGGATGACCGACTATCTCAGCCGCGATCTGACGATCATCCAGGGCAAGGGCTCGGTGATCGAGACCCGATGGAGTCCGGAGGGCTGGGTTCGCCTGGCCGGCCGCGTCGTCAACGACGGCACCGCCCAATTGGACTGAGCCCGGCCTGGACCCGACTAGGCCTCGGCCCGATGGGCGCGCAGCGCCTCGATTTCGCGCTCGAAATCCTCAGCTGACGAAAACGACCGGTATACCGAGGCGAACCTCAGGTAGGCCACCTCGTCCAGCTCACGGAGTGGCCCCAGAATCGCCAACCCGACCTCATGGCTGGGGATCTCCGGTGTGCCGAGCCCGCGAACGGCGTCCTCGACCTTCTGCGCCAAAACGTTGAGGGCATCGTCATCGACCTGCCTGCCCTGACAGGACCGGCGTACCCCGCGGATGACCTTCTCGCGGCTGAACGGCTCGGTCACCCCGCTGCGCTTCACCACGGCCAACACCGCCGTCTCAACGGTGGTGAATCGGCGTCCGCATTCCGGGCAGGACCGCCGGCGCCGGATGGCCTGCCCCTCATCGGTCTCGCGGGAATCGACCACACGCGAATCAGGGTGACGGCAGAACGGACAATGCATTACCGCTCCTTCGTCATGCCGCCGGACAACTAGCTCGAGCGCCCTTGAGCGTACCCGCGTTGCCCGCGGCAGACGCACCGCCGGGTCCAGTGGGGCGTAGGTGCTCACACCGACGCCGGCCAGTGTGACTGGCAGCCAGGACGATTCAGCGGCCATCACGCAGCTCAGCCAACCGGGGCGAGCAGCGTCTGTCCGGCGTCGACAGCCGCGGAGTCGAGCTGGTTGAGATCACGGATCTGCTCGACGACCCGGGCCACCGGGGCGTCCGGGGCGATCCGCCGGGCCACCTGCTGCAGCGTCTCCCCCGACTTCACCTGGACCACCGCCAGTTCGGTCGGCGTCGGCGTCTCGGTCCCGACGACCCCGCCGAGTTGGGCCACCAACCCCAGCCACACGGTGATGCCTGCGGCGACCAGCGCCAACAAGACCGTGGTCAACGGCGTGATGGGGCGGCTGCGGTGAGATGCCCGCGACATCAGCACTCCGGTTCCGCGGTACCGGACCGAGCCGGCAGACGGCCGGGACGGTGCCGGCCGCTGGACCCGGCGTACCGGCCTGGGCGCACCGGTACCGAACTGGGCGCGGGGCGACTGCGACCGCGGAGTGGCCCGAACAGCGCGGGAACGGCTATCGGCGGGGATATCGATGATCGCCATCTGACTGCCTTTCGGTGAGACGTATTCGCTCTTGTGTTCGAACATAGTCGCTCAAGTGTTCGATGGATAGAACATGTGATCGAACTGTTGCCAAACGATAGAACAGGGCACCGACAAGTTCGGGCCGTCGAGTCCGCCCACCGCCGCATCGCCACCCCGCACACGGCCCACCTGCCGACACGCCGGCAACACGCGTCGAACACATGTTTGATTAATGTTCGACCAGCGACTACATTCGGCCTCATGAGCGACGACCGCAGCAGGGACGGCAGCACCGACACCCCGGCCGGATCGGACGGCGCGGGCCCACGCCGGGCCGAGGGCGGCCTCACCGACCGGCAACGGACGATTCTCGACGTGATCCGGGCGTCGGTGACCAGTCGCGGCTACCCGCCCAGCATCCGCGAGATCGGCGACGCGGTCGGCTTGACCTCGACGTCATCGGTCGCCCACCAGTTGCGCACTTTGGAACGCAAGGGCTACCTACGGCGTGACCCGAACCGACCGCGGGCGGTCGACGTGCGCGGCGCCGACGATCCGGCAGCCGCGGTGGTGTCGACCGACGTGGCCGGCTCCGATGCGCTACCCGAGCCGACGTTCGTCCCGGTGCTCGGGCGTATCGCCGCGGGCGGTCCCATCCTGGCCGAGCAGGCCGTCGAGGACGTCTTCCCGCTGCCCCGCGAACTGGTCGGCGAGGGCTCGCTGTTCCTGCTCAAGGTCGTCGGCGACTCGATGGTGGACGCCGCCATCTGCGACGGCGACTGGGTGGTGGTGCGTCAGCAGAGCGTGGCAGACAACGGCGATATCGTGGCAGCCATGATCGATGGCGAAGCCACCGTCAAGACGTTCAAGCGGACGCGCGGTCAGGTCTGGCTCATGCCGCACAATCCGGCATACGACCCGATCCCGGGCAATGACGCGGCCGTGCTCGGCAAGGTCGTCACCGTGATCCGCAAGATCTGACGGACCGCAATTCAGTCGGTTCGCACGAATCCGTTGGTGCGAGCGAATTCCTCGCTGGCGAACCAGATCTCGGCCACCGCGTCGTCGTATTCGCTGCTGTCGGGTGCCCAGTACCGGCCGGACTTGGTGTCCGCCTTGATCGGGTAACCCTCCGGCGCGCGGTTCGGGTCGTCCAGGGGTAGGTGGATCGCCGTGGCGGCAGGGATCTCGTCGAGTTCGATGGCCGCGTGGCGCCCGCTGTGGGACTCACTGCTGTACGCCTCGGCCTCGGTGATCACCCGGGTGGGCGCAGTGTCGACGTTGTCCTGATCGCTCGGCACGGCAAGGCCGCTCGGCACCGCCAGCCCGCTCAGGGCCCCGAAACCCTGCGGAGGCGCAACGCCCGCCGAACCTGCGAACGCCGCGGTATCGGCCGCGTCGTCCGCGAGTTCCCCTTCGATCTCATCCTCGGTGTCGTCGCCCTCGGCTACTTCCTCGAAGTCCGCATCGATCGGCGCGTTGAGATCGCCGTCCGCGTCGAAGTCGTCGTCTTCGAAATCATCCTCGTCGTAGTCGTCGTGTTCGAAATCGTCGTCTTCTTGATAGCCGTCGTCGTAGTCCCCGAAGCCACTTTCCGACTCCGGACCGGCCAGCCGCGCGGCATCCTCCGGCGGCTCGTCGTCCTCGTCCGGCGGTCCGTAGCCACCGGATGATATGTGGGGAGCCGCCCACTGGCTGACCGGGATCGCGATATCGGTGGGGCCGTCGTACGGGGACGCCGCGCCACTCGCCGCCTCCTCAGCCGCCCCGGCGAATCGCGCCGTCGTGGCTTCGCCGCCGTAGGCGGCGCCGGCTGCGTAGCTCGGCGCCTCGGTACCGCGGTCGTCCGCGAACTCGTCGTCGTATCCCCGCGATTCGTAGCGCGCGTCGTCGTAGCGGCCGTCGTCATAGCGTGCTTCGCCGGGGCCACCGTCGTAGTCGTCGTCGAACGGATCGCGGTCGAAGTCGTCATCGCCGGCGCCCCTGCGGCGGTGCCACAGCGCCGCTCCCACGATCAGACCTGCGAGCAGCAGCACCGGGATGACCGCGATCAGCCACCACCAGCTCCAGTGCCATGAGAACGGCTTCTCGGTATCCGGTGCCGAAGGCTGCGGACCACCGGCATGAGGCTGCTCGACACCGGGAATCTGCAGTCCGCTCAACTCGGAGGCGAGCTTGGACGGCTCAGTGGTGAATTTATCGGCGTCGCGGTCCCAGGAGATCGCTCCCCCGCTGAACCGCTGGGTGATGACGGAGCCGTCTTCGGTCTGGTCGGCCATCGGAGCGCCCAGCGCGCCCTTCGCCCCGCCGAGCTTGTCCCAGGCCGCCTTCATGGCGCCCCGGACGATCACCGCGCCGTAGTCGGGAGTCCAGAAGATGACGGGGTTGTCGGCCGCGGCGAAGGTGCTGATCCGGCTGTTCGGGCCCAGCCCGCCCTCGGACTCGCTGGCGGTCGGGAAGCCCAGATCGCCTTCCGGACCCCCGACGCTTTCGTACTTCTCCAGCAGTTGACCGGTGATTGCGTTGGCACCCGTGGCCGGGGTGTAGAAGATCTTGCCGCCCGCGTAGTTCTGCCCCAATCCGCCGTCACCGATGGGGTACTGCTCGCCGTCCTTGGCGCCCAACGGCCCCATGGGTCCGCCTGCCGCCCGGCGCGCCGCGGCGATCGCCGCGGCAGGATCCGACGGTACGTCCAGGCCGGCCAGCTGATCGGCGAGGTCCGGCGGCACCGTGGTGAACGCCTTGGTCTTGCGGTTCCAGGAGATCTCACCGCCGGTGAACTTCTGGGAGATCACGTCGCCGTCGAACGACTCATCGTCGGACGGAACGCCGAGCACCCCGGCCGAGCCGCCCAGCTTGTCCCACGCGGCGTTGATGGCGCCCCGGACCACCCGGGCACCGGTGGCCGGAGTCCAGAAGATGACCGGGTTGTCAGGCGCGCTCAACGTGGAGTTGCGGCTGTCGGAGGCACGCCCGGCGCCCTCGTCGATGGTGGGGAAGCCCAGATCGCCGTCGGCCGCACCGCCCAGCGACTCGTACTTGTCCAGAATCGCGCCCTGCATGAAATGGGCGCCGGTCGCCGGGGTGAAGAACATCTTGCCCCCGGCGAAGTTCTGCGCGAAGCCGGAACCCACCGCGTAGACGCCGCCCTGACGGGGCCCCAGCGGCCCGCCGTCACCGCCGCTGGCCTCCCATGCTGCGGTGACCGCCGCATCGGCGTCCGATTCAGGGGTGGCCGACGCCACCGCCGGACCCATCAAAGCAGCGACCACGAGTGCGAGCAGGCCGACCGCCAACCGCCACACGGTCGCGTTCAGCCTCGCTCCAGGCCTAGTCATGCGCTCTCCCCGCTCGTTCGGCAAAGTTTCCTCAGAAATGTCCCGCCCCGACAACTTTGCTTCAGCACGTGACGATAACCAAGGAACGTGGCCGATCATGACCAAAAAAGCCCCAATATCTGGGTCTCGCGACCCAGATTTGGGCTTCTCGAGGCGTAATACCGGAGAAATCCGGGGCCGGTCGGCCCGCTAGACACCCAGGCTGCGCCCGATGATCTCCTTCATGATCTCGGTCGTACCGCCGTAGATGGTCTGCACCCGCGCATCCAGATAGGCCCGCGCCACCGGGTACTCCCGCATGTAGCCGTAGCCGCCGTGCAGCTGCAGACAGCGGTCGATGAGTTCGACCTGCTTCTCGGTCGAGTACCACTTGGCCATCGCGGCCTGCTCCACGGTGAGCTTCTCGTCGAGGTGCAACCGGATGAACTCGTCGACCATCATCCGCACCATGGTGGCCTCGGTCGCCAGTTCGGCCAACAGGAAACGGCTGTTCTGGAAGCTGCCGATGGGCTTGCCGAACGCCTTGCGCTCCTTGGTGTACTGCACCGTCTGCTCCAACACCGCCTCCATCGCCGCCGCGGCCATGATGGCGATCGAGATGCGTTCCTGCGGCAGGTTCTGCATCAGGTAGACGAATCCCTGGCCCTCCTCGCCGAGCAGGTTCTCGACGGGCACCTTGACGTCGGTGAACGACAGTTCCGCGGTGTCCTGGGCGTCCAGACCGATCTTGTCGAGGTGCCGACCGCGCTCGAAGCCCTCCATGCCGCGCTCCACCACCAGGAGCGAGAAGCCCAGCGCGCCCTTCTCGGGGTCGGTCTGGGCGACCACGATCACCAGGTCGGAGTTGATGCCGTTGGTGATGAAGGTCTTCGACCCGTTGAGCACATAGTGATCGCCGTCGCGGACCGCACGGGTCTTGATGCCCTGCAGGTCGCTGCCGGTACCGGGCTCGGTCATTGCGATCGCCGTGATCAATTCACCGGTACAGAACTTGGGCAGCCAGCGCTGCTTCTGCTCCTCGTTGGCCAGCCGCAGCAGATAGGGCGCGACGACGTCGTTGTGCAGGCTGAAGCCGATGCCGCTGTAGCGGCCGGCCACGGTCTCCTCGCAGACGATCGTGTTGTACCGGAAGTCGTCGTTACCGCCGCCGCCGTACTCCTCGGGGACCGCCATCCCGAGAAAGCCCTGCTTACCCGCCTCCAACCAGACCCCGCGGTCGACGATCTTGTCCTTCTCCCACTGGTCGTGGAACGGCGCGACGTGCTTGTCGAGGAACGCCCGGTACGACTCGCGGAACAGCTCGTGCTCCGGCTCGAACAACGTGCGGTCGTACTTCACAGCACTGCCCATGGTGTGACCTCCGGTACTGGTTACGGATTTGGGGCCAACCTATACCAACCGGGTGGTTGGTCAGCCCCGGGGAGGGGCGTACCGACCCGTAAACTCGGGCCATGCCCCAGTCCCCCGCGAGCCTTGCGCACTGGGGCGCTTTCACCGCGGACGTCACAGACGGTGACATCGCCGCCGTCACGCCGCTCGCCGGCGACGCCGACCCGTCACCGTTGCTCGGCAACCTGCCGGGTTCGATCCGGCACCGCTCCCGTATCGCCGGGCCCGCAGTCCGGCGTGGATGGCTGCGCGACGGCCCCGGCCCCAGTACCGAGCGGGGCGCCGACGAGTACGTGGCGCTGTCCTGGGACGAGCTCACCGAAGTGCTCGCCGCCGAGCTGCGCCGGGTCGTCGACACGTACGGCAACGAGGCGATCTATGGCGGCTCCTACGGCTGGGCCAGCGCCGGACGGTTCCACCATGCCCAGAGTCAGGTGCACCGCTTTCTGAAAATGCTTGGCGGCTATACCTTTTCCCGCCATTCCTACAGTCTGGGCGCGACCGGGGTGATCATGCCCAGGGTGGTCGGCACCCACGACGATTTGTTCAAACGGTCCACCGACTGGGACGTCATCGCCGAGCGCACCGACCTGCTGGTGTGTTTCGGCGGTCTCGCATTGAAGAACACCGGCATCAATCACGGTGGCACCACGGCACATCCGGCCCGCGATGCGCTGCGCCGCATGCGTGACCGCGGCGGGCAGATCGTGTCGCTGAGCCCGCTGCGCGACGACGTCGACGGCGACTGCCGGTGGCTGGCCCCGGTGCCCGGCACCGACGTGGCGGTGATGCTCGCGCTGGCCTACGTCCTGGCCACCGAGGGTCTGGCCGATCTCGACTTCCTCGACACGCACTGCACCGGGTATCAGCGGTTCGAGCGGTACCTGCTGGGCCGCGACGACGGCGTCGCCAAGAGCCCGCAGTGGGCGTCGGAACTCAGCGGTCTGCCCGCCGACGAACTCACCGCGCTGGCCCGGCGGATGGCCGCCTCGCGCACGCTGGTGACCGTCAGCTGGTCGCTGCAACGGATCCGGCACGGCGAGCAGGCGCCGTGGATGGGGCTGACCTTGGCGGCGATGCTCGGCCAGATCGGCATCCCCGGCGGAGGTTTCGGACACGGCTACGGGTCGATGAACGAGCCGGGTTTGCCGCCGCTGCGCTGCGGACTGCCCGCGCTGCCACAGGGCCTCAACCCGGTGCAGACATTCATCCCCGTCGCGGCCGTCACCGACATGCTGCTGCAGCCCGGGCAGCCGTTCGATTACAACGGTCTGCAGCTGACCTACCCCGACATCAAGTGTGTCTACTGGGCCGGCGGTAATCCGTTCCACCACCACCAGAACATTCCGAGACTGCGCCGGGGCCTGTCCCGGGTCGACACCGTCGTGGTGCACGACCCGTACTGGACGGCGATGGCCAAGCACGCCGACATCGTCGTGCCGTCGACCACCGCATATGAGCGTGAGGACTACTCCGGATCACGCAACGATCCGCTGCTGGTCGCGATGCCGGCGCTGGCGCGGCCGTACGCCGACTCGCGCGACGACTACACCACGTTCTCGGCGCTGGCCAACCGGCTCGGTTTCGGCCGGGGGTTCACCGAGGGCCGCACGGCACGGCAGTGGCTGGTCCACATGTATGAAAAGTGGGCTGCCGGGCTGGATTTCGAAGTTCCCGAGTTCGACGAGTTCTGGGCCTCGGGCAGCGTCCGACTGCCCACCGAGCCGGGACTGACACTGCTCGCCGACTTCCGGGCCGACCCGATCGGGCACCGGCTCGCCACCCCGAGCGGCCGGATCGAGATCTTCTCCTCCGACATCGACCGATTCGGCTATGCCGACTGTGCCGGCCATCCGCGGTGGTACGAGCCGGCGGAGTGGCTCGGCGGAGAACGTGCCCGCACATACCCGCTGCATCTGTTGGCCAACCAGCCCGCGACCCGCCTGCACAGCCAACTCGACGGCGGCGCCACCAGTCAGGCATCGAAAGTTCAAGGACGCGAACCTATCCGGATCAATCCGGACGACGCCGCGGCACGCGGGCTGACGGATGGCGACGTCGTTCGGGTATTCAACGACCGGGGGGCATGCCTGGCCGGCGTGGTGATCGACGACCGGCTGCGTCCGGCGGTGGTGCAACTGTCGACCGGGGCGTGGTTCGACCCGGCTGACCCGGCTGACCCCGATGCGATGTGCGTGCACGGCAACCCCAACGTGCTCACCGAGGACATCGGCACCTCTTCGTTGGCCCGGGGCTGCACCGGCGCGCACGTCCTGGTGCAGGTGGAGAAGTTCGACGGCGCGCTGCCCCCGGTACGCGCGCACCAGCCACCGGTGCTCCGACAACGCTGAAACCGTTGGGCGGTCACCACTTCGGCCGTTTGCCCGCTGGCGGTTGCGTGCCGGTGCAAAGATCCCTTCAGCGCTGACCGCGGCGTCAGCAGAAGGAGATCCTGGCCGATGCGATTCTCACCCCGTTCCGCTGCCAGGTCACTGCTGGTCGGCGCCGTCGCGGTATCCGGCTCGGTGGTCATCGGTCTGTCGCCCGTCGGCACCGCGGCAGTCGGTCTGGTGGTGGCCGTGACACCGCTGATCGTCCCGGGCACCGGCACCCCGAACCCACAGGACTCCAACAACTACCTGGCCAACGCCGTGGCTTACTACGTCCAGCCCAGCGGCAGTTGCGGCGTCGAGGATTGCGCGGCACCGGTGGCCGTCCCCTACATCGCCCAGTTCTGGCCCATCCCGCTGCCGGGCTGGGGCGGGCTGGAGGGCGCGAAGTGGAACGTGTCGGTCGCCAGTGGAGTCACCCGGCTGACCAGCGAACTCGTCGGCGACAACAACCCGAGTGCGGCACATCCGGTGACAGTCCTCGGCTATTCGCAGGGCGCGTCGGTAGCCAGCATCGTCAAGGGCAACCTGACCGACCTGACCGATGAGCAGAAGGAGAATCTCAGCTTCGTCCTGATCGGTAACCCCAACCGCCCGGACGGCGGCATCTTCGAGCGGCTGGCGATCCTGGGCACCGTTCCGATCCTCGACGCGACGTTCGGTCAGCCCACTCCGACGGACACCGGCATCGAGACCTACGACATCGCGCTTGAGTACGACGGCGTCGCCGATGCTCCGTCCTGGGTGCTCAATCCGCTCGCCCTGGCGAATGCGCTGGCCGGATTCCAGTACGTACACGGCACCTATCTGGACCCGCGGGGCGACGATCCGGCCACGGCGACGCCGTACGGCTACACACCCGAACAGGTGCAGGCCGCGCTGGAGAACGCGAAAGCGGACTGCAGTGCCGAAACCCACTGCCAGAAGGTCGACGGCAGCGATACGTACTACGTCACCCTGCCGGCGAAGACGCTGCCGATCATGCAGCCGCTACTCGATCTCGGCGCGGCGACCGGCACGTCCGCGGTGGTGGTTCCGCTCGTCGACCTGGTCTCTCCGATGGCGCAGACTTTGATCGAAACCGGTTACACCAGAACCGACTACAGCAGTCCGACACCGTTCCAGTTGCTGCCGAAGTTCAACCCTGTCACGCTGGTCGGCGATCTCGTCAACGACATCCCCGAAGGGGTCCGGGCCGCGCTCAACCCCGGACTCGATCCACTGCCGGGGTGGACGGACCCGACCCAGTCCGGCGTCACCGCCGACGTGCCGGACACCCCCGACACGGCCGAGAACAAGACTGTCGTCGACACCACGAAAGTCCCCGCCACCTCCGATGACAAACCGCTACGGCGACTGAGCACGGTCGCCACACCCCGAACGGCACCGACCGCACCCGACGACGCAGCCACCGTTGAGCAGCGTCCGTCGGTGCCGAAAGCCCTGGGAATCAAGGGACATCCCGCGCGAGACGCGGCGAAGTCGATCCGGAGCACCGTGCGTAAGGCACTGGGCGGCCTCAACGCCGGCAAAGACAAGACCGCGACCAAGGACACCCAGGACACCAAGCCCCGATCGGCCGCGACGAAGTCCAAGCCCGCGGCCTGACTCGGCCTAGAAGGTGGCGAACTCGTTCAGGCTCGCGGCGAGCGCCATGGGTACTCGCGCCTTGATGCGCGTGCCGTCGGCGGTGTGCTCGGTGGCGTCCACCCGGCCTTCGGCGTGCACCCGCGCCACCAGGTCCCCGCGGTCGTAGGGAATCGTCACGTCCACCGTGGCGTCGGTCGGCGGGATCATCTCCGCCATACGGGCCCGCAGCCGGTCCAGCCCGTCGCCGGTGTGCGCCGAGACGAACACCGCGTCGGGCAGCGCGCGCCGCAACGTTGCCAGCCCGAGGTCGGTGGCCGCGTCGATCTTGTTGACCACCAACAGCTCCGGCGGCGGCGCGATGTCGTATTCGGCGACCACATCGTTGACCACCTGGCGGACCGCGTTGATCTGCGCCAGCGGATGATCGTCAGATCCGTCCACCACGTGCACCAGCAGGTCGGCGTCGACCACTTCTTCCAGGGTGGACCGGAACGCCTCGACCAGCTGCGTGGGCAGGTGGCGGACGAAGCCGACGGTATCGGTCAGCACGAAGGGCCGTCCGTCGTCGAATTCGCCACGGCGCGTGGTGGGTTCGAGGGTCGCGAACAGGGCGTTCTCCACCAGCACACCGGCCCCGGTGAGGGCGTTGAGCAGGCTGGACTTACCGGCGTTGGTGTAGCCGACGATGGCCACCGACGCGGCGTCCGAGGACAGCCGCCGGCTGCGCTGGGTGTCGCGGATCTTCTTCATGTCGCGAATCTCACGGCGCAGCTTGGCCATCCGCTCACGGATGCGGCGGCGGTCGGTTTCGATCTTCGTTTCACCCGGGCCGCGGGTACCGACTCCCCCGCCCGCCCCGCCGGCGCGGCCGCCGGCCTGCCGTGACATCGACTCACCCCAGCCGCGCAGCCGGGGCAGCATGTACTCCATCTGTGCCAGCGACACCTGCGCCTTGCCCTCCCGGCTGGTGGCGTGCTGGGCGAAGATGTCGAGGATCAGCGCGGTGCGGTCGATGACCTTGACCTTGACCACCTTCTCCAGCGAGTTGAGCTGGGCCGGTGAGAGTTCGCCGTCGCAGATCACCGTGTCCGCACCGGTGGCCAGCACGATCTCGCGCAGCTCCTGCGCCTTGCCCGAGCCGATGTACGTCGACGGGTCAGGCTTGTCGCGGCGCTGGATGAGGCCTTCGAGCACTTCCGAGCCCGCCGTCTCGGCGAGGGCCGCGAGCTCGGTCAGGCTGGCATCGGCATCGGCGGAGCTGCCATCAGTCCACACGCCGACCAGGACCACGCGCTCCAGCCTGAGCTGGCGGTATTCGACCTCGGTGACGTCGGTGAGCTCGGTGGACAGCCCGGCGACGCGGCGCAGCGAGGCGCGGTCTTCGAGAGCCAGCTCACCGGTGCTGGGAGTGACGGGATGTTCTGGATGAGTCATATGTACTTACAGGTTGTCACGTGTATCGGGCCGCGCGCACCCCAATTAGGCGTGGGCAGCGTTCCACCATTGCTCGGCCAGCTCACCCCGGGCCACCAGCACAGACGGTCCGCGCAGGTAACTGGTGGACTCGGTGATCGTCACGGTGACCTCCCCGCCCGGGATACGGACCCGCAGCGTCCCGGTGTCCGCGCCCTGGTGGGCCAGGGCCGCCAGCGTGGCCGCGACGGTGCCGGTACCGCACGAGCGGGTCTCGCCCACGCCGCGCTCGTGCACACGCATGGACACCGCACCGTCGACCGGGACGGTGAGAACCTCGACGTTGACGCCGTCGGGGAACAACTGCTCGTCGAACGACACCGGGACACCCACGTCGAGGGCTGCCAGCTCGCCCTCGGTCAACCCGACGCAGGCCAGATGCGGATTGCCCACGTCGACGGCGACCCCGCCGACAGTGCGGCCCCCGACCACCGCGGTTCCCGTGCCGAACCGGTTGGCCTTGCCCATCTCGACGGTGACGTCCGCGGTGGTCGCGTCGACGCCGTGCAGCACCACGGGACGTGGCCCGGCCAGCGAGCCCACCATGAACTCGTCGGCCGATTCCAAGCCGGAGGCGCGCAGGTAGTGCGCGAACACCCGCACCCCGTTGCCGCACATCTGCGCGATCGAGCCGTCGGCGTTGCGGTAGTCCATGTACCAGTCGGAGGCCGCCACCCCGTCGGGCAACCGGTCGAAAACGCCTGCGGCCTGCGCGGCGCCGGCGGTCGTCACGCGAAGCACGCCGTCGGCGCCGAGCCCACGGCGGCGGTCGCACAACGCTGCCACGGCGGCCGGCTTCAGCGACAGCGCGGCGTCGAGGTCGGGCAGCACCACGAAATCGTTCTGGGTGCCATGTCCCTTCGCGAAAGGGATCGAGCCGAAGATCACCTGATCAGGATACGTGCCGCCACGCGCGCAGCGCGTCGTGCACCAGTCCGTCAGCGGCCCCGTCCAGCCACACCACCCGATGGTCGCGCCGGAACCACGAGCGCTGCCGGCGGACATAGCGGCGCGTGCCGATGAACGTCGGTTCGCGCGCGGCGCTGCCGTCTCCCCCGGCATCGAGGTCGGCCAGTACCTGCGCGTAGCCGAGCGCCCGTGCGGCGGTGACGCCGTCCCGCAGTCCCCGGCCGATCAGGGTCCGCACCTCGCCCACCAGGCCGTCGGCGAACATGAGGTCGGTGCGTTGTTGCAGACGCTCATCGAGAATGGGTGTCTCCCAGTCCAATCCGATGATCGCGGTGTCCCAGCGCGGGGTACCGATGGTCGGCGCAGAGGCGGCGAACGGCTGCCCGGTGAGCTCCACGACCTCCAGGGCCCGCACGATCCGGCGGCCGTCGGTCGGCAGGATCGACGCCCCCGCGGCCGGGTCGACCCGGGTCAGCTCGGCATGCAACGCGGCGACCCCCTCTTCGGCCAGCCGGTCCTCCCACCGGGCCCGCACCGTCGGATCGGTCGCCGGGAACGTCCACTCGTCGAGCAGCGACTGGATGTAGAGCATCGAGCCGCCGACGATCACGGGCACCGCGCCGCGGGCGGCGATGGCCTCCACGTCGGCCGCGGCCTCCTGCTGGTAGCGGGCCACCGTCGCGGTCTCGGTGACCTCGAGGACGTCGAGCTGGTGGTGCGGGATGCCGCGCCGCTCGGCGACGGTCAGCTTGGCGGTGCCGATGTCCATGCCGCGGTAGAGCTGCATCGCGTCGGCATTCACGATCTCGACGTCGATTTCTCCACTCAGTTCTTCGGCGATCGCCAGCGCCAGGGCCGATTTCCCGGTGCCGGTCGGCCCGATGACCGCGATGGGCCGCGTCACGGCAGCCATTCGCCGACGAAGTAGCCGACCCCGTAGGGCGCGCCGCGGTACAGCTCACGGGCAGTCCCGGGCGCGGGCCAGGTGAGCCCGGCCAGCACTTGATACGCCACGCGCCCGAGCACGGGCTCGGGCAGCTCGGCCAGTGCCGCTACGTCTCCGGTGGCCAATGCGTCGTCCAGGTCCTGCTGCGTGGCCACCGACTCCGGCAGGTAGCCGCCCGGAGCGGCTGGGGTGAGGGTGTGCAGCCCGTCTGCGACGACGAGCACGCCGACGGGATCCGGAGACTCGTCGATCCGGGCTCGCAGGGCACGGCCCAGACCCACCGCGGCGTCGGTCTGGTGCGATGCGGCATACGCGTGCACTTCGATGCCGGCCTCGGGGGCGGCCCGGCCGCGGATCCACCCGGCGACCAGGGCACACAGCGGCAGTTCGGTCGGTTCGCCCCCGCCTCCCGGACCGAACGTGACCGGGACGTCGACGCCGTAGCCGGCAAAGGTCCCGGCGCAGTCGGATCCGTACACCGCGTCGCAGGGGCCGACGCCGACGGCCAGCCAGTGCGGCGGTAACGACGCTGCTGCGGCAATCGTGACGTCGCGCAAACCGGCCACCTCGGCCGCGGCCGTGCCCACGAGTTCAGGCACGAGAACCGGCGTGGCGGGGACGATCGCGATGGCGCTCAGCACGTCCCCAAACTAGTTTGTCGGGGCATTGAGCCTAAAGGCATGGGCACGGCACAGCACGACCTGCTTGAATAGCGGACACAGCGACAGCATCAGGCGCCGCGTCGCGCGGTAGATGCACGGGCAACCGTGCGGAGTACGAGGAGCGGATATGACAACCAGTGAGCCAGGCGGAGCCACCCCCCAGCAGACTTCCGGGCCCACGCCGAAGCCGACTCCCACGCCTGCACCCAGGCCAGGGCCGCCCCGCCCCGTTCCCCGCCCCAGCCGGGTTGCCCCGGTGGTCGCGGTGGCGCCGACCAGCGATCCGCACCGCTTCGGGCGCGTGGACGACGACGGCACGGTGTGGCTGATCAACGGATCCGGTGAACGCGTCATCGGCTCGTGGCAGGCCGGCGACACCGAATCGGCGTTTGCCCACTTCGGCCGGCGCTTCGATGATCTGCACACCGAGGTGGCGCTGCTCGAACGGCGGCTGTCCTCGGGCACCGGCGATGCCCGCAAGATCAAGTCGGCAGCCGCTGCACTGGCCGAGAGTCTTCCCACCGCAGCAGTTCTCGGCGATGTCGATTCGTTGAGCACCCGTCTGACGGCCATCCTCGAACACGCCGACGAGGCCGCCAAGACCGAGCGTGCCCAGCGTGACGAGCACCGGGCCGCCCAGACCGCGCGCAAGGAGGCGCTGGCCGTCGAGGCTGAGGATCTGGCCGCGAACTCGACGCAGTGGAAGTCCGCCGGTGACCGCCTGCGCGAGATTCTCGACGAGTGGCGCACCATCACCGGGCTGGATCGCAAGCTCGACGACGCCCTGTGGAAGCGTTACTCCACCGCCCGCGAGACCTTCAATCGTCGCCGCGGATCGCACTTCGCCGAACTCGACCGCGGCCGCGCCGGCGCCCGTCAGCTCAAGGAAGCGCTCTGCGATCGGGCCGAGCAACTGTCCTCCTCGACCGATTGGGGCGCCACCGCGGCCGCCTTCCGCGACCTGCTGACGGAGTGGAAGGCGGCGGGACGCGCCGCCAAGGACGTCGACGACGCACTGTGGCACCGGTTCAAGGCGGCCCAGGACACGTTCTTCGGGGCCCGCAACGCCGCGAACGCCGAGCGTGACGCCGAGTTCAAGGCCAATGCCACCGCCAAGGAGGCGCTGCTGGCCGAGGCCGAGAAGATCGACACGACCAATCTGGAAGCGGCCCGCGCGGCACTGCGGACCATCGGCGACAAGTGGGACGCGATCGGCAAGGTTCCCCGTGAGCGCGCCGCTGACCTGGAACGACGACTGCGCGCCGTCGAGAAGAAGGTCCGTGACGCTCCGGCCGGTGGCGTCGATCCAGAAGCCCAGGCTCGTGCCGATCAGTTCCGGTCACGTGCCGAGCAGTTCGAGCGGCAGGCGGAGAAGGCCGAGGCAGCCGGGCGGACCAAGGATGCGGCCGAGGCCAGGGCCAGCGCCGAGCAGTGGCGCCAATGGGCCGACGCGGCCGCAGCCGCGCTCGGAGAGCGCAATTAGGCCTGAACTCGGAGAGGGCAGCTAGGCCTGATCCGGCTGATCGCCGGAGTCGGTTTTCTTGTTCACGTCGGTCTGGGGGATGTCGAGCACCCCGCGCTGCGGATGCTGCGCGGCTTCGCGACGCCGATCCTCCTCGGCTGCCAACTGCAGCGCGGTGCGCGACCACACCACCCGCGCCCAGTGGAAGGTGAGCACGATCACCGCCAGCCAGCCGATGACCAACCCGATGCCGGGGCCGGGATGGTCCACGGCGGTCTGACGTGACCACACGGCGAGCATCCCCAGCGCGCTGGCGACCGCGGAACCTGCCAGGGCCACCCAGGCCAGCGCCCAGCGGC
Source organism: Mycolicibacterium sp. 050232 (assembly GCA_036235365.1). GTDB lineage: Bacteria > Actinomycetota > Actinomycetes > Mycobacteriales > Mycobacteriaceae > Mycobacterium. The sequence continues at coordinate 80,925 of JAZBEZ010000002.1, forward strand.
GGGTGATCAACGCCAGCGTCGAGAATCCGACCGAGAACACCAGGGCCAGCCAGGTGAACACCCGCGACGGCAGTGAGATGCCGTCGGCCACGGCCGTGGCGTCACCCACCAGGACGTCGAAGCCCTTGCTGGAACCGGTGTGCGGCAGCACGAACGACAGCAGCACCACGAACACCAGGATCGCGACGACCATCGCGCGCGGACCGGAGTCGAACTCCCGGGTGACCTTCCGTTCGACTGCGGCGAGGTCGTCCTTGAACGGCTCGAAGTCGCTTTCCTTGCTCAACAGCCACATCCTCCTGATGACGGCGGGATCTCCGGCGCGCCGATCCGCGGCAACCCGAGGCCGACGCCGGTGCGGGGGCGCTGCCCGGCCGCGTGGGCGTCACCGGCGCGGGTGCGCCGGTGCGTGGCCAACGGGGCGTCGGCGATCAGATGATGCGGCGCGGCGCCGGTCACCGTGGTGGTCACGATGTCGCCGGGCCGAATCCGCTCTACGTCGGAGCCTGGGCTGAAGTGCACGAGCCTGCCGTCGCGGGCCCGGCCCGACATGCGGGCGGTGGCGGCGTCCTTACGCCCCTCGCCTGTCGCGACCAGAAGTTCGACCGTCCGCCCGATCTGAGCCCGGTTCTCCTGCAAAGAGATTCGTTCCTGCAGGTCGACCAGCCGCTGATAGCGTTCGGTGACAACCGCTTTCGGCAACTGGTCGGGCATGTCGGCGGCCGGGGTGCCGGGCCGAATCGAGTACTGGAAGGTGAACGCGCTCGCGAATCGCGACTGTTCGACCACGTCGAGGGTGGCCTGGAAATCTTCCTCGGTCTCGCCCGGGAATCCGACGATGAGGTCGGTGGTGATCGCGGCGTCGGGGATCGCGGCCCGGACCTTGTCGATGATGCCCAGGTAGCGCTCGGCCCGGTACGAGCGCCGCATCGCCTTGAGGATGCGGTCGGAACCGGACTGCAGCGGCATGTGCAGCGTCGGGCACACGTTCGGGGTCTGCGCCATCGCCTCGATCACGTCGTCGGTGAACTCGGCCGGGTGCGGTGAGGTGAAGCGGACCCGCTCCAGTCCGTCGATGTCGCCGCAGGCGCGCAGCAGCTTGGCGAACGCACTGCGGTCACGGGGTACGTCCGGGTCGGCAAACGACACCCCGTAGGCGTTGACGTTCTGCCCCAGCAGCGTCACCTCGAGCACGCCCTGGTCGGCCAGGGTCTGCACCTCGGCCAGGATGTCGCCGGGCCTGCGGTCGACCTCTTTTCCGCGCAGCGAGGGCACGATGCAGAACGTGCAGGTGTTGTTGCAGCCCACCGAGATCGACACCCACGCTGCGTAGGCGGATTCACGCGTGGCGGGCAGCGTGGACGGAAACTCCTGAAGGGCTTCGACGATCTCGACCTGGGCGGTGCGGTTGTGCCGGGCGCGTTCCAGCAGCACCGGCAGGGACCCGATGTTGTGGGTGCCGAAGACCACGTCGACCCACGGGGCGCGGCGCAGCACCGAATCCCGGTCCTTCTGCGCCAGACAGCCGCCGACCGCGATCTGCATGTTCGGGTCGGCCTGCTTGCGCGGGGCCAGGTGGCTGAGGTTGCCGTACAACTTGTTGTCGGCGTTCTCGCGCACCGCGCAGGTGTTGAACACCACGATGTCGGCGTCGGAGCCCTCCTCGGCCCGCCGATATCCGGCGTCCTCCAACAGGCCCGACAGCCGCTCGGAGTCATGCACGTTCATCTGGCAGCCGTACGTGCGGACCTGATAGGTGCGCACGGCACGCTGCGAGGCCGGGCTAGCCATCGCGTCCCGGTTCACCATCGTCGTCACGCCTCAATGGTACGGAGGCGTCCGAAACGTTAACGCGGCGGATTCACGAGATCCGGGCAGGCCGGACGTTCCCTGGGTAAGGTCACCTGCCATGGGAAGCCCCGGCGAGCAGCCGCAGGTCGATGATGCAGCAGCTGTAGATGTGCCGATGATCTCACTCTCGGGGGTCAACAAACACTTCGGACCTCTGCACGTACTCAACGACATCAATCTCGACGTGGGCCGCGGCGAGGTGGTGGTGGTGCTGGGTCCGTCGGGTTCGGGCAAGTCGACGCTGTGCCGCACGATCAACCGGCTGGAGACCATCGACTCCGGCAGTATCTCGATCGACGGCCGGCAGCTGCCTGCCGAGGGGCGCAAGCTGGCCCAGTTGCGTTCGGATGTCGGCATGGTGTTCCAGTCCTTCAATCTGTTCGCGCACAAGACGATCCTGGAGAACGTCACGCTGGCCCCGGTAAAAGTGCGCCGCAAGTCCAAGGCCGAAGCCCGGGAGAAGGCGATGGCCCTGCTGGATCGCGTCGGGGTGGCCAATCAGGCCGACAAGTACCCGGCCCAGCTGTCCGGCGGCCAGCAACAACGCGTCGCCATCGCGCGCTCGCTGGCGATGAACCCGAAGGTGATGCTGTTCGACGAACCCACCAGCGCCTTGGACCCCGAGATGATCAACGAGGTGCTGGCCGTGATGACCTCATTGGCCTCCGAGGGCATGACGATGGTGGTGATCACCCACGAGATGGGCTTCGCCCGCCGGGCATCTGACCGCGTGGTGTTCATGTCCGACGGCGCCATCGTCGAGGACGCAGCGCCCGCCGAATTCTTCGAAAGCCCGAAATCCGATCGTGCCAAAGATTTTCTCGGCAAGATTCTTCACCACTGACGCTCCGCACTGACGCTGCACCCGAAAGGAACCCGAACATGCCCTCCGTGCCGTTCAAGTTGGTCGGTACCCTCGCGCTCGCGATCGCCCTTCCCTTCGCCACGTCGGCCTGCGGTGGTGGTGGCGGCGGCGACTCCAGCAAGATCGTCATCGGCACCAAGTACGACCAGCCCGGACTCGGCCTGAAGAAGCCCGACGGTTCCATGTCCGGATTCGACGTCGACGTGGCCAAGTACGTCGCCAACGAACTCGGCTACCCCGAGGACAAGATCGAATGGAAGGAAGCCCCCTCGCCTCAGCGCGAAACGCTGATCCAGAACGGTCAGGTCGAATACATCGTGGGGACCTACTCGATCACGGATGCGCGCAAGGAGAAGGTCGACTTCGCCGGCCCGTACCTGCTCACCGGGCAGAGTCTGCTGGTCCGCGCGGACAACACCGACATCACCGGGGCGGCCTCGCTGGAGAACAACAAGAAGCTGTGCTCGGTTTCGGGGTCGACCCCGGCGCAGCGGATCAAGGACGAGTACCCGAAGGTCCAGTTGCAGCAGTACGACACGTACACGCTGTGCCTGGATGCGCTCAAGAGCGGTGCCGTGGATGCGCTGACCACTGATGAGGTGATTCTCGCCGGGTACGCCGCGCAGAGCCCCGGCACGTTCAAGATCGCCGGTGAACCATTCTCCGAGGAGCGCTACGGCATCGGCCTGAAGAAGGGCGACACCGAGTTGCGCAACAAGATCAACGCTGCGCTCGAGAAGATGGAATCCAGCGGCGCCTGGAAGGAAGCCTTCGAGCGCAACCTCGGGCCGGCCGGTATCACCACCCCGGCACCGCCCGCCGTCGACCGCAACTGATCCGGAGACTGCGCACCGACCGTGGAGATATTCGACGCGTACCGCGACCAGATATTCGCGGCGTTCTGGACCACGATCCAGCTGACGGTGTACTCCGCGATCGGTGCGCTGATCCTGGGCACGGTGTTGGCCGCCATGCGGCTGGCCCCCGTGCCGGTGCTCAACTGGCTCGGCGCCGCGTACGTGAATGTCATCCGCAATACTCCCCTGACCCTGATCATCGTGTTCTGTGCGCTCGGGGTCGGGCAGACGCTGCGGATCACCCTGGTTGACCCGCATTCACCGACATCGATCGCCGACAGCAACTTTCGCTTGGCTGTGCTCGGGTTGACCGTCTATACCGCGTCTTTCGTATGCGAGACGGTGCGATCCGGGGTCAACACGGTTCCGATGGGTCAGGCCGAGGCCGCCCGGTCACTGGGGTTGTCTTTCGGACAGAACCTGCGATTGATCCTGCTGCCGCAGGCATTTCGCGCGGTGATCATCCCGCTCGGATCGGTATTGATCGCGTTGACGAAGAACACCACGATCGCCTCGGCGATCGGCGTGGCCGAAGCAGCGTTGTTGATGAAGGAGATGATCGAGTCGACTGCCGCAGTGCTCACCATCGGTGCCATCATGGCGGCCGGGTTCATACTGCTGACGTTGCCTCTGGGGCTGCTGTTCGGGTGGTTGGGTAAGCGGCTGGCGGTGGCACGGTAATGGGCAGCGCATCGGTCCTGTTCGACGCCCCTGGGCCACGGGCGCGCGCACGCAACAACATCCTGACGGTCCTCGCCGCGGTCGTCGCGATCGCCCTGATCGCCTTCGTCGTCGTCCGGTTGTGGGAAAGAGATCAGCTCCAGCCCGAGAAGTGGAAACCGTTCCTCACCTCGGATCTGTGGATCACCTACGTCCTTCCCGGTGTGGAGGGCACGCTGACCGCGGCGGCGGTTTCGATCGTGCTGGCCCTGGTATTGGGCATGGTGCTCGGGGTCGGCCGGCTGTCGCCGGTTGCTCCGATTCGGTGGATCTGCGCGGTCATCGTGGAGTTCTTCCGGGCAGTGCCGGTGCTGATCATGATGCTGTTCGCGTTCTTCCTCTACGGCATGTACGACGTGTTCCCGTCCAAGTACATCGCGCTGGCCGGCGTGGTGACCGGGTTGACGCTCTACAACGGTGCGGTCATCGCCGAAATCGTTCGGGCGGGCGTCCATTCCCTGCCCCGTGGCCAGCAGGAGGCCGCGTGGTCGCTGGGAATGACATGGACGCAGACCATGCGACTGATCCTGTTGCCGCAGGCGATCACCGCAATGCTGCCGGTGCTGGTTTCGCAACTGGTCGTGGTACTCAAGGACACCGCAATCGGCTACCAGATCACGTTCGTGGAGATGGTTCGTCAGGGTACGAACATCGGGTCGGCCTACGCCAACATCCTGCCCGCCCTGATCGTCATCGCGATCTTGATGATCAGCGTCAACATGGCATTGTCGTCGCTGGCCACCAGGATCGAGCAGCGCTTGCGTCGTTCCAGCCGTGGACCGGCGCCGCTGGAGGCAGAGGCCGTCGAGCAGGAAGGCGCCCCGGGCGCGCAAGTCTTGCACACGCAGCGGGACTGATACGGGTACAGCGACACAATGCGGCCGCTATACCCGGCGCCGCTCCCGCTCGCCGGCGAGCTCGACGCTGACGACATCGAAGGCCATCGACTGGTTGTAGCCGCGGCGGGCCAGCATGCCGACCAGGCGACGGGTCACCTTCACGTCGCCGTCGTCATCGTCGAGCCGTTCGCGACGCAGCTTGTCGCGGACCAGCTGCTCGGCCCGTTGCCGCTCCGCCGCCGGGTCCAGGTCGGCCAGCGCCGCGTCGATGACGTCGTTGTCCACGCCCTTCTTACGGAGCTCGACAGCCAAGGCGCGCTTGCCTTTTCCCGCATTGGCATGCCGGGACCGCACCCACTGCTCGGCGAAGTCCTCGTCATCGATCAGCCCTACCTCGGTGAGCCGGTCGAGCACCTTGGCACTGAGGTCTTCTTCGTAACCTCGTTTGGTGAGCTGTTCGGTCAATTCGGCGCGGGTACGGGCCCGCACGGTGAGCAGGCGCAGGCAGACATTCTTGGCCTGCTCCTCGCGTTTGCGAGGGTCCTGCGCCTGCTCCCCCTCGGGCTTACCCGACGGCTCAGAAGTCAACCGGGGCGGGAAGGACGTCATCAGCCTTCGCCTCGGCGGTCACGACAGCACCGATACCGAGCTTTTCCTTGATCTTCTTCTCGATCTCGTTGGCGACGTCGACGTTCTCCAACAGGAACTTGCGGGCGTTCTCCTTGCCCTGGCCCAGCTGCTCACCCTCGTAGGTGAACCAGGACCCGGACTTGCGGATGAAGCCGTGCTCGACACCCATGTCGATGAGCGAGCCTTCGCGGCTGATGCCCTGGCCGTACAGGATGTCGAACTCAGCCTGCTTGAACGGCGGCGAAACCTTGTTCTTGACCACCTTGACGCGGGTCCGGTTACCGACCGCGTCGGTGCCGTCCTTGAGCGTCTCGATGCGACGCACGTCCAGGCGGACCGAGGCATAGAACTTCAAAGCCTTACCGCCCGTGGTGGTTTCGGGCGAGCCGAACATCACGCCGATCTTCTCGCGGAGCTGGTTGATGAAGATCGCGGTGGTGCCCGAGTTGTTCAGCGCACCGGTCATCTTGCGCAGCGCCTGGCTCATCAGGCGGGCCTGCAGGCCGACGTGGCTGTCACCCATCTCGCCCTCGATCTCGGCACGGGGCACCAGGGCCGCCACCGAGTCGATGACCAGGATGTCCAGCGCGCCCGAGCGCACCAGCATGTCGGCGATCTCCAGCGCCTGCTCGCCGGTGTCCGGCTGGCTCACCAACAGTGAATCGGTGTCCACACCGAGCTTCTTGGCGTACTCGGGATCCAGGGCATGCTCGGCATCGATGAACGCCGCGATGCCGCCGGCGGCCTGGGCGTTGGCCACCGCATGCAGCGCCACTGTGGTCTTACCCGAGGATTCCGGGCCGTAGATCTCGACCACGCGGCCGCGCGGCAATCCGCCGATACCGAGGGCCACATCCAGGGAGATCGAACCGGTGGGGATCACCGAGATCGGCTGACGCACCTCCTCACCGAGGCGCATCACCGAGCCTTTACCGAAGTTCTTGTCGATCTGGGCCATCGCCAGCTCGAGCGCTTTTTCGCGATCAGGGGCTTGCTGCGCCATGATGGTGCCTCTCCAAGTAGTCGTGTTGACCGGTGTTCCGATCGGTTGGCCGTGACGCTAGGCCAGGGCACCGACAACTCCGGATCTCCGCTCGAACACCGCCCACAGTAAAGCGAACACCTGTTCGACTCAAGGAGACACGCCGTGTCCGCGGCGAAACGGGCCTATCGTGGGAGCATCCGGCCCGGAATACGGGGCAGCGATGCATGAGATGGCGATCACTCAGAGCGTTGTCGATGCGGTGTGTGAGCACGCCGCAGGACGGCGCGTGCACAGTGTGAAGCTCGAGGTCGGCGCCCTGTGCGCGGTCGTCCCCGACTCCATGCTCTTCTGCTTCGACCTGGTCACCGAGGGCACGGTGGCCGACGGCGCCCGCCTCGACCTCGACATCCACCCCGGCACGGCTCATTGCCGCAGCTGCGGGGCGGATTTCGCACTCCCCGATCTCATCTTGCTGTGCCCGTGCGGAAGCGCCGACGTCGAGGTGACCGCCGGCCGGGAACTGCGGATCCTCTCGATGGAAGTGAGTTGACATGTGCGCAACCTGCGGCTGCGGCCAGGACGGTGCCGTCATCACCCTCGCCGGTCATGACCACCCCCACGAGCACGAGCATCCCCACGACCACGACCATCCCCACGACCACGAGCATCAATACACCGAGACCGTCTCCCTGGAGCAGAAGGTGCTGGCCAAGAACGACCTCATCGCCGAGCAGAACCGGCAGTGGCTGGCCGAGCGCAGCATCCTGGCGCTCAACATCACCAGTTCCCCGGGTGCGGGCAAGACGACGTTGCTCGAACGGACCATCCGCGAACTCGGCGCGACCCGTGCGGTGACGGTGATCGAGGGAGACCAGGAGACGCTGCTCGACGCCGACCGGATCCGGGCCGCGGGGGCACGCGCGGTTCAGGTCAACACCGGGGCCGGATGCCACCTCGACGCCGCGATGATCCGGCGAGCACTCGAGAGCCTCGATCCCGACCCCGGATCGGTGCTGTTCATCGAGAACGTCGGCAACCTGGTCTGCCCGGCACTGTTCGATCTCGGCGAATACGGCAAGGTCGTTGTCGTCTCGGTGACCGAAGGCGTCGACAAACCCTTGAAGTATCCGCACATGTTCGCCGCGGCGGGGCTGGTGATCCTCAACAAGATCGACCTCCTTCCCTACGTCGACTTCGATCTTGAAACTTGTTGCCGCCATGCGCGATCCGTCAATCCCGAGGTGACGATCCTGCCGACTTCGGCGACCCGAGGGGACTGCCTCGACGCCTGGTACACCTGGGTTGACGTACGCGTAAACAACCTGCTTGCGCATCAACCTATTGACTAGACAAATACTCAGGAAACTCTCCCGGAGTTTGAGGTCTCAAGCAGGCTGACCGTGGTTAAGCTCGAGCCATTGGGGCCGTCAGCCCTGGCCCCGGAAAGCTGTGACCTATGCCAACCGAGGCAGCAGTCAAAGCAGAAGAGGCACTGATCCACGTGCTGTGGATCAACGCCGGTCTGAGTTGTGATGGCGATTCGGTGGCGTTGACTGCCGCCACCCAACCGAGCATCGAGGAGATCGCCCTCGGGGCGCTCCCCGGCCTGCCCAAGATCGCCGTCCATTGGCCCCTGATCGACTTCGAATGCGGTCCGAGCGGGGGCGCCGACGATTTCCTGTCCTGGTTCTTCAAGGCGGAACGTGGCGAGCTGGAGCCTTTCGTCCTGGTGGTCGAGGGATCGATCCCGAACGAGCAGGTCAAGGAAGAAGGCTATTGGTGTGGGTTCGGCAACAATCCCGCGACCAACCAGCCCATGACCACCAGCGAGTGGCTGGACCGGCTCACCCCCAAGGCCACCGCCGTCGTCGCTGTCGGAACATGTGCCACCTATGGCGGCATCCATGCGATGGCGGGTAACCCGACCGGCGCGATGGGCGTGCCCGACTATCTCGGCTGGGACTGGAAGAGCAAGGCGGGCATCCCGATCGTCTGCGTTCCCGGTTGCCCTGCCCATCCAGACAACATGGCAGAGACCCTGACCTACCTGCTCTACATGGCCACCGACCAGGCCCCGATGATTCCGCTGGACGAGGAATTGCGCCCCACCTGGCTGTTCGGCAAGACCGTCCACGAAGGCTGCGACCGGGCGGGCTACTACGAGCAGGGCGACTTCGCGACCGAGTACGGGTCACCGAAATGCATTGTGAAACTGGGCTGTTGGGGCCCGGTGGTCAAGTGCAACGTCCCCAAGCGTGGCTGGATCAACGGCATCGGCGGTTGCCCGAATGTCGGCGGCATCTGCATCGGTTGCACGATGCCGGGATTCCCGGACAAGTTCATGCCGTTCATGGACGAGCCGCCGGGCGGCAAGGTGTCGACAGCGGCGTCGGGCCTGTACGGCTCGGTGATCCGCAGCTTGCGACACGTCACGGGCCATACCGTCGACAAAGAGCCCAAGTGGCGCCATCGCGGTACGAAGCTCGACACCGGAGCGACCCGCACCTGGTGAGTCCGGCGGACCGCCGGTTCGCCAAACACCCGGCCGCGACGACCTCGAGCACGTCGGAGCCCGTTGCGTTACAGCCGTTTACACGAAAGTGAAGTTCGATGACCGGAACAATCATCCCCGAACCGTCAGAAGTGAAGCGCGAGCCCGGTCAACTGGTGGAGATGGCCTGGGATCCGATCACCCGCATCGTCGGCAGTCTCGGTATCTACACCAAGATCGACTTCGAGAACCGCGAGGTGGTCGAGTGCCACAGCACGTCGTCGATCTTCCGCGGTTACTCGATCTTCATGAAGGGCAAGGACCCTCGCGACGCGCACTTCATCACCAGCCGCATCTGCGGGATCTGCGGGGACAATCACGCGACCTGTTCGTGCTACTGCCAGAACATGGCCTACGGGGTCAAACCCCCACATCTGGGTGAATGGCTGGTCAACCTCGGCGAGGCCGCGGAATACATGTTCGACCACAACATCTTCCAGGAGAACCTGGTCGGTGTGGACTACTGCGAGAAGATGGTGTCCGAGACCAACCCGAGCGTGCTGGCGAAAGCGGAGAAAACCCCCGCACCACACGCCGAGGCACACGGCCACCGGACGATCGCCGACATCATGCGGGCGCTCAACCCGTTCACCGGCGAGTTCTACCGCGAGGCGCTTCAGGTCAGCCGGTGGACGCGAGAGATGTTCTGCCTCATGGAGGGTCGCCACGTCCACCCGTCGACGCTCTACCCGGGCGGCATCGGCACCACCGCGACGATTCAGCTGATGACCGACTACATGACCCGGCTGATGCGCTATGTCGAGTTCATGAAGAAGGTCGTGCCGATGCACGACGACCTGTTCGACTTCTTCTACGAAGCGCTGCCCGGCTACGACAAGGTAGGGCTCCGGCGCACCCTGCTGGGATGCTGGGGATCCTTCCAGGATCCCGAAGTCTGCAACTTCGCCTACAAGGACATGGAGAGCTGGGGCGACGCGATGTTCGTCACCCCGGGCGTGGTGGTGGACGGCAAACTGCTGACGCATTCGCTGGTTGACATCAACCTGGGTATCCGAATTCTGCTGGGCCACAGCTACTACGACGACTGGACCGACCAGGAGATGTTCGTCAAGACCGACCCGCTCGGCAATCCGATCGACCGGCGCCACCCGTGGAACCAGCACACCAACCCCAAGCCGCAGAAGCGGGACTTCGACGAGAACTACAGCTGGGTCATGTCGCCACGGTGGTACGACGGCAAGGACCACCTCGCCCTCGACACCGGCGGCGGTCCGCTGGCCCGACTGTGGTCGACCGCGCTGGCGGGACTCGTCGACATCGGCTACGTGAAGGCCACGGGCAACAGTGTCCAGATCAACCTGCCCAAGACCGCGCTCAAGGGGCCGGTCGAATTGGAGTGGAAGATCCCGGCCAAGGGCAGCAACACCATCGAACGCAACCGGGCCCGCACCTACTTCCAGGCCTATGCGGCCGCGTGCGCGCTGCACTTCTGCGAGAAGGCACTCACCGAGATCCGCGCCGGCCGCACCAAGACGTGGGAGAAGTTCGAGGTTCCCGACGAGGCCATCGGGTGCGGTTTCACCGAAGCGGTTCGCGGGGTGCTCAGCCACCACATGGTGATCCGGGACGGCAAGATCGCCAACTACCACCCGTATCCGCCGACGCCGTGGAACGCCAATCCACGCGACAGCTACGGCACCCCGGGCCCCTACGAGGACGCCGTACAGGGCCAGCCAATTTTCGAGGAGAACGATCGGGAACACTTCAAGGGCATCGACGTCATGCGGACGGTGCGCAGTTTCGATCCGTGTCTGCCCTGCGGGGTACACATGTACCTGGGCAACGGAAAGTCGTTGGAGCTGATGCACTCTCCCACTCAATCCGCCACCGGGGAATGACATATGACGCCCGCCGCTGAGTCACTCCCCGATCTCCCCGAGGAAGACACCCGATGGCGCGCGGCGGGTGATCGCATCGAGACGTTGCTCGACGCCTGCGCCGCGGGCGGGGCACTGGAACGCGCCGAGCAACTCGTGCGAGAACTGACCGATCTGTACGGATCCGGTCTGGCACGGATGCTGCGTATTGCCACCGCTGCCGATCCGGGAATCGCCGACGCGGTCGCCGCCGACGATCTCGTGGCGAGCCTGTTGTTGGTGCACGGTCTGCATCCGCATGCCGTCGAACGGCGCATCGCCGACGCGCTCGACGGCGTTCGCCCGTACCTCGGATCGCACGGCGGCGATGTCGATCTACTCGAGGTCGCACCTCCGGTCGTGCGGCTGAGGTTCGCCGGGAGCTGCAAGAGCTGCCCGTCCTCGGCGGTCACCCTCGAGTTGGCCATCGAGGACGCCATCAAAGCGGCCGCACCGGAAATCACGACGATCGACGTGGTCACCGATGACGCCGGACAGAGTGTGATACCTGCCGATTCGCTGCTGGCCAGGGTGCACACCGAGGGGCACCGGCGCGCCAGCTGGCAGCCCGTTCCCACCCTCTCCGAGCTCGCGCCCGGAGAGGTCGGCGGGTTCTCGGTGGCCAGTGCCGCGGTGCTGGCCTGCCGGGTCGGCGACGAGTTCCTGGCCTACCGGGATCACTGCCCCAATTGCACTCGCGAGTTCGCGGGGGCGACACTGACGGGCTCGGTGTTGCATTGCCCGCATTGCGATTGCGGGTTCGACGTGGTGCATGCCGGCAGGGCGGTGGACGGCGCCACGAGTGCTCACCTGGAGCCGGTTCCGGTTCTTCTCCGCGACGGCGTGTTGTCGATGGCCGTTGTCGACGAGGTCGCGTCGTGACCGGCCCGCTGGACGTACTGGCCCGCATCCGAGCGGGCCGGGACGCGCCGTCGCGGGTCGGCGAGCAGTGCGAAATGTGCAGTGAACAAATCGGCGACGAACATCGGCATGTGGTCAATGTCGAAGGCCGCCAACTGATGTGCGTGTGCAGTGGCTGCTATCTGTTGTTCACCGACACCGGCGCCGCTTTGCGCTACCGGGCCATCCCCGATCGCTATCTGAGGTTTCCCGACCTGGGCGTGGGACGTCGCGAATGGGAATCGCTGCAGATTCCGGTCGGGTTGGCATTCTTTTTCCGGAACTCGGCGCTGGGCCGGGTGGTGGCCTTCTACCCGGGTCCGGCCGGGGCCACCGAATCCGAACTCGACCTGGACACCTGGAATTCCGTGCGCCGCGCCGATCCCCGGGTGGACCTGCTGGCCGAGGACACCGAAGGACTGCTGCTGCGGATCCCGGACGACGAAAGTCAACCGCCGTCCTGCCATCTGGTGCCGATCGACGCCTGCTACGAGTTCGTCGGCCGGTTGCGGCTGCTGTGGCGCGGCTTCGACGGCGGGCAGGACGTGCGGCACTATATCGACGAGTTCTTCGGCGCGCTCGATGTCCGCAGCAAGGCGGTGGCCCGATGACCGAGCTCCCGGTACCGAGCACCTCGGTGACGTTCTCCGTGCTGGACATCACGCCTGAACCGTATGCGGTGACCCCGATCCTGTCCGCGAGGGTCGGCGTCGCCGCCGTGGGCGAGGACCCGGTGCACGCCATCGCGCTGCGCTGCCAGGTCCGGATCGAACCGCTGCGGCGCAGCTACAACGACGCCGAGGCGGCGGGCATGCTGGACCTGTTCGGCCCGCGGGAACGCTGGGGCACCACGCAACACAGTTTCCTGTGGCAGCACAGCAGCGCCATGATTCCCGGATTCACCGGCACCACCCAGGTCGAGATGCCGTTGGAGTGCACCTACGACTTGGAGGTGGTGGGATCGAAGTACCTGCACGCACTCGACGGTGGCACCGTCCCACTGCAATTTCTGTTCAGTGGAACGGTTTTCACGCGCGGGGCGCGCGGCTTCGCCGTGCAGCAGGTGCCGTGGGACCGCGAAGACCATTTCGACATGCCGGTTTCGGTGTGGCACCAACTGATGGCACAGCATTTCCCCAACACCGGCTGGCTGCGGCTGCGCCACGACATCCTCGACGAGCTGGCCAACTACAAGTCACGCTGGGGCATGCTGTCGTTCGAGGCAGCCATCGACAACCTGTTGACCAGGCAGGACATCCGATGAACAGCGATCTGGATCAGGTCCTCACGGTTGCCGACGCGGTCCTCTACGAGGGCTATCTGCTTTATCCGTACCGCGCCAATTCGCGTAAGAACCAGTCCCGCTGGCAGTTCGGCGTGCTGGGCCCGACCGATGCCGAGCGCGCCGGAATCGGAGAAGACAGCGTGCTCTCGACCCAGCTACCGGTCCGGGCCGGGGACGGCGCAGCGCTGTCGACGGTCGTTCGCTTTCTGCAGTTGCAGCACCGGGGAGTCGAACGCCGGTGTGGCAACGACGATTACGAACCGGTGGACGAGCTGACCACGGCCGCTCAGTCGTGGCTGAGCTGGGACGAGGCGGTGGAGCAGGCGATCGAGTTCGGACCGCTCCCCGTGGCGGACCTGAGCGTCCCGAAGTCGCATCCCTTCGTCGTGGCGTCGGGCACCGACGTCGAGGACATTGCGGGCGGCAGGTTGGTGCGCTCCCGGCGGGAGCTGCGGGGCGAGCTGATCATCGGCGCCGAAGCCGACGGCGATCTGCTGCGGGTGAGCGTGACGGTGCGCAACACCGCGCCGCCGGTGGCCGACAAGCAGGACGCCATCGCGGAGTCGTTGATCGGCACCCACCTGATCGTCGAAGTCACCGACGGTGAGTTCATCTCCCTTTTGGAACCGGACGCACCGGCCGCCGCAGCGGTGTCGCGTTGCCGCCACCATCGGTGCTTCCCGGTGCTGGCCGGGCCGCCCGGAGCGAGTCACCTGATGCTGGTGTCGCCGATCATCCTCTACGACCATCCCGAGATCGCCGAGCAGAGCGAGGGCGCACTGTACGACTCCACCGAGATCGACGAGATACTCACGTTGCGGATCATGACGATGACCGACGAGGAGAAGGCGCAGGCCCGTGCCACCGATGCGCGAGCGGCAGCCGTCATCGACCGGTGCGATTCCATGTCCCCCGAGGCCATGCTCAACCTGCACGGGGTGCTGCGCGATCCACATGCGGCAGCAGAATCCGCCGGCCTGATTCCCGAGGTGCCCGATGGCATCGACTGGTGGGATCCACTGGCCGACAACGCCGTCGACCCCGGATCCGATGCGGTGATGGTCAGCGGCGTACGGGTCAGCCGGGGCAGCCGGGTGCGGCTGCACCCACTCCGGCGTGCCGATGCACAGGATCTGTTCTTCGCCGATCGACTGGCACGGGTGACCTCGGTGCACGAAACCGTCGACGGTGAGCGTCATGTCGGTGTGGTGCTCGAGGACGATCCGGCCGCCGACCTGCACGAGTGGTACGGCCGCTATTTGTACTTCTCCCCGGACGAAGTCGAACCGGTGGTGAGTTGAGAGGAGTTCGCAATGGAAGTTGTGGGTTGGGTCGCTGTGATCGCCGTCGCGGCGGTCGCGTTGGCCGGGGTGGTGGTCGGGGTCCGGTCGATCCCCGACGCCCGACGGTACCTGAAGATGCGGCGCATGTAGGGGGTGGATCACGCCTTCAGTTCTGGTAGCCGGCATCGGCAACATCTTTCTCGGTGACGACGGGTTCGGCCCCGAGGTGATGCGGCGTCTGCCGTCGAGCCTCGCGGGTCCGGGGATCCGGCTGTGCGACTACGGGATCCGGGGTGTGCACCTGGCGTATGACCTGCTCGACGGCTGGGATTCCCTTGTCCTGGTCGACGCGCTGCCGTGCCGGGGCCACCCCGGTGCGTTGCACGTGTTCGAGGCCGATCATGAAAGCCTTTCGAGCGCTTCGGGTCTGGATGCACACGCGATGGATCCCGCGGCGGTGTTTGCCAGCCTGCGAGCCCTGGGCGGCAGTCCGCCGCCCACGATCGTCGTCGGGTGCGAGGTGGCCACCGTGGCCGACGGCATCGGACTCTCCGAACCGGTTGCTGCGGCGGTCCCTGATGCGGCACAGGCCGTGGCAGCCGCCGTGGCGCGGTTGTCGACCGCGGTTGGGCAGGGCTGAGCCATGTGTCTCGGAATCCCTGGCCAAGTGGTCCAGATGTTGCCGGGATACGGCGATCAGCTTGCGCTGGTGGACGTCGCGGGTGAGCACCGCAAGGTCAATGTCGGCATGCTCGCCGACGAGACGTTCTCACCCGGTGACTGGGTGATCATCCACATGGGTTTCGCGGTCGAGAAGACGGACTCCGCAGGCGCCGAGGCTGCGATGCGCGGCCTGGAGTTGTTGGGGCGCGGGCGAAACACCGAGGTGCCACCGTGACCGCGCGGCGCCGGCTGCGCATCGGCGTACACGGAGTTGTCCAGGGCGTGGGCTTTCGGCCGTTCGTCTACACCACCGCGGCCGCGCTCGGGCTGACCGGCTGCGTCCGCAACGACAGTTCGGGCGCCGTCATCGAGATCGAAGGTGCCCCCGGTGATCTCGACGCCTTCCTGGACCGGTTGCGTGCTGACCCGCCGCCGCTGGCGGTGATCGAATCGGTGGACGCCTGCTCGATTCCCTTGACCGGCGGGACCGGATTCACCATCGCTGACACCACCCGGGCCGGCGGCGGCCGCACCCTGGCCTCCCCCGACGTGGCCATGTGTTCGGAATGCGCTGCCGAACAACGCGATCCCATCAACCGGCGGTACCGGCACGCCTTCGTCAACTGCACGAACTGCGGACCCAGGTTCACCATCATCGCCGCGCTGCCCTACGACCGCGAGGCCACCACGATGGCAGGTTTCGCGATGTGCGCCGAATGCGCGCACGAGTACGCCGATCCGGCCGATCGGCGCTTCCATGCCCAACCCGTGTGCTGCCCGAACTGCGGGCCGACACTGCGGTTCCGCGATGGCGCGGGTGTGTTCATCGACGGCGAAGCCGGGCTGCAGCAAGCCAGGTGCCTGCTGGCCGACGGCGCGATCCTCGCGGTCAAAGGCATCGGCGGCTACCACCTGGCCTGTGACGCCTCCAACGCCGCCGCGGTCGCCGAGCTTCGTCGCCGCAAACGCCGGGGCGACAAACCGTTCGCGGTGATGGTGGCCGACCTGCCCACCGCCCGTGAGATCGCCGAGGTCGACGATGCCGCTGCCCGGGTGCTGAGCGGTCCGCAGCGCCCGATCGTTCTCCTGCCCCGTTCGGCCGGCGCGCCGGTCGCCGAATCGGTGGCGCCCCGCAACCCCGATCTGGGCGTGCTGCTCGCCTATACCCCGTTGCACATCCTGCTGTTCGGACTCCCCGGTGATCCGCCCGGTCCGACGGTGCTGGTGATGACGTCGGGCAACGTCAGTGGTGAACCGATCTGTTTTTCCGATGACGACGCGCTGGACCGGCTGTCACACATCGCCGACGGATGGCTGATGCACGACCGCGAGATCCTGGTGCCCTGCGACGATTCGGTGGTCCGGATCATCGACGGTGGCGAGTTGGCGATCCGCAGATCCCGGGGATACGCGCCGCTACCGGTCGCCCTACCGGTCGCGGTGCCGCCGACCCTGGCCGTGGGCGCCGATCTCAAGAACACGATCGCGGTGGCCGAGGGCGAGTACGCCTGGCTGAGCGCCTACATCGGCGATATGGACAGCCTGGCCACGTTGTCGGCGTTCGAGCGCGCAGTCCGCCACCTGGAGGCCTTGACCGGCGTCGAACCCGAAACTCTGACCTGCGACGCGCATCCGGGGTACCGGTCCACCCAGTGGGCTCATCGCAACGCCGGACCCCACCCGGTGCGTACCGTCCAGCATCACCACGCCCACGTCGCCGCGGTGATGGCCGAGCACGGCCTGGACGGAACGCGGCAGGTGCTCGGATTCACCTTCGACGGAACCGGTTACGGCCCCGACGGCACGGTGTGGGGTGGCGAGGTACTGGTCGCCGACTACAAGGGCTTTCAACGGGTTGCCCATCTCGTCCAGGTGCCGCTGCCCGGCGGTGACATCAGCGTGCTGCGCCCCTACCGGATGGCGCTGTCGCACCTGTGGGCGTCCGGGCTGCCGTGGGATGCCGATCTGCCGCCGGTGCGCGCGTGTCCCGACGACGAACGCCGGGCCCTGGCACATCAACTGGCCACCGGCACCGGTTGCGTTGCGACGTCGAGCATGGGCCGGTTGTTCGACGCGGTCTCGGCGTTGATCGGGGTGCGACAGACAGTCGCCTACGAGGCCCAGGCCGCCATCGAACTGGAGGGAATTTCCCGCGGTATCGCGGCGGGCCCGCGCCGGTACGCGTTCGCAACCGACACCGAGACCACTCCCGTCACCGTCAGTCCGGCCCCGGTACTCACGGCGATCATCGACGACCTGCGAGCCGGGGTGGCTCCTGCGGTGATCGGCGCACGATTCCACCGTGCGGTCGCCGCGCTGATCGTCGAGCTGACCCTGAACCTGGCGGATGCGCACGGCTGCGGAGAGCAGCCGGTGGCGTTGTCCGGCGGAGTTTTCCAGAACCTCCTGCTGCTGCGCCTGACCTTGGCCGGGTTGCGGGAACGGGGCGTGCAGGTGATCACCCACCGCCGGGTACCGCCGAACGACGGCGGTATCGCCCTGGGCCAGCTGCTGGTCGGGAATGCGGGGTGACGCCATGACCGCATCACCGACGCAGTACCTGCCCGCTGGATACGAGTTGTTCGCCCGCTACGCCTTCCCGCCCAACGAACTCGGGTACTGCGGTCCGTCGGATCCGGCAGTCGTACCCGGCGACAATGCGACCGAGCTTGCTTCACGTGCACGGGAATTCGACGGTGCCTGGCCCTATCTGCAATCCATCGCCGGGACAACCGGCGCCGACCCGCTGGACGCGGACGTGGTTCGCAGCTATTGGGTCGGTGGTCCGCTCCTGGACCGGGTGGATCCGGCCGGCCTGCTGGGCCGACTGCGGACGGTGTTCCAGGGTCAGGTGACCGGAGCACTCGACACGGTGTCCACCGATGAGACAACTGACGGCGCGGTGCTGGCCCACCACAGCTTCCACGTGTTCGTCGTCTACCCGTGGGTCCGCTTCCTGGACCGGGATCCCGGCACTGCCCTGCACATCCTGCAGAACTGCCGGATCCGTTGGGGCACAGTCACAGCGGTCGAGGATGAGCACGTCCTCGTCCAATCTCGACCGCTCGCGCTCGAGGATGGCCACCTCACGCTCGGTGAGCCCGGCATCGAACGGATCCGATGGAGCCGAGACGGGAAATCTCTGACCCATCTGCCCAGCGCGGGTGACACCGTGTCCGCCCATTGGGATTGGGTGTGCGACACGCTGACGCCCCGGGACGCCTCGGCGCTGGCCGCCGCCACCCGCGCCACCCTCGACCTGGTCAACACAGGAGGTCGACCATGAGTACCACCACACACGCCGTCACCACGACCACCGCTGCCGGGCCGCCGGGTGAGCCGTTCGTGGACACGGACCTGGCGGCCGATCTGGCCGCGGCAGCACTCGATGTGGCTCGCAAGTTCCACGACGGTGCCACGCTGTGGGTGATTGCGCCGCAATGGGAACCGCACGCCCACCACGTGGCCGTCGAGTTCGTCCATCCGGTGATCGTCGGCAAGCGTGCGCTGCCCTCGGTGGCGCTGGTCGAGCCCGATCCGGTGGCTCAGGCCAGGGTCGCCTGTCAGCCCGGCGACCTGCTGCTGGCCGTGGCCACGGCCGATGAACCGGCCGCGGTCGACGCCATGCGTCGCGCAGACGCCTGGGGAGTCACCACGTTGTGGATCGGCTGCGGCCCCCGGCCACCGGCCGGAGCTGCCCATCACATCCTGTGGGTGGACTCCGACGACCCCATGGTGCCGGCCACCGGTCGGTTCGTTCTGATGTACCACCTGTTGTGGGAGCTCACCCATGTGTGCTTCGAACATCCCGGCCTGTTGACCGCCGGGCCCGAAGACTCCGGTGCGGCCTGCGTCACGTGCGGCGACGAAGGCCGACTGGCCGAAATCGTGCTCGCCCCAACAGAAGCCGGTGGTCGGGCGCTGGTCCGCAGCGCCGCCGGAGAGGAGCGGGTGGACACCGCGATGCTCGATCACGTCGCGGTCAACGATCTCATCCTGGTGCACGCGGGTACCGCGATCGCGACGATGGACGAAGGCAGGTGAAGCCATGAGCCAGACAGAGAGCACCGGATTCCTCTACCCGTTCATCGAGTCCGAAGAGACCGACGTCCGAGCACTGCTCGACGACCTGGCCTCCTCGGCGCGCGGCAAAGCCGCCGAAAGCGCGCGGCTACAACAGGAATCACTACAGGAGTACACGGCGGGCCTGAGTGCGGCCGGGGCCGCCATGGCCGAGCGGTTCCTGCGCGGGGGCCGCCTGTACACCCTGGGCAACGGCGGCAGCTCCACCGACGCCGCCACCCTGGCCTCCCTGTTCAGCCGGCCCGCGGTCGGCAGACCGGTGGCCGCCTGGTCGCTGGCCGCCGATGAGGCGGTGGTCACCGCGCTGGGCAACGATGTGGGTTTCGATCTGATCTTCAAACGCCAGATCATCGCGCACGCCCGTGATCGCGATATCGCCATCGCGCTGTCCACCTCGGGCAACTCCGAAGATCTCATGGCGGCCATCGCCGAGGCCAGGCAGCGGGGTGTGCTCACCATCGGATTCTCCGGGCACGACGGTGGGCGGATGGCCATCGCATCCGGCGAAAATGGTGATCTGGACTTCTGTTTCACCGTGCACAGCCAGAGCATCCACCGCATCCAGGAGAGCCACGCGATGCTCGGTTACCGGCTATGGGCAGTGGTTCAGGACCACATGTCGCGGGCGTACGCATCATGAGCACCGTCGCTGCCACCACCGCAGCCGAACGCGAGGACCGGGTGCTGGAGCGGATCGAGAAGTTCCGGCAGCGGCGCCCGCGCCTGCTCGATGAGGTGGTGACCCTGGCGCACGGCGCCGGCGGGAAATCCTCGGCGGCACTGGTCGACGCGGTGTTCGTAGAGGCGTTCCGCAACCCCGAACTCGAACAACTCGGGGACGCGGCCCTGCTGCGCACCCCGTCCGGTGACACCCTGGCGTTCTCCACTGATTCGTATGTGGTTGCCCCACATCGCTTCCCGGGTGGTTCCATCGGTCACGTCGCCGTACACGGAACCATCAACGACCTCGCGGTGTCGGGCGCCCGCCCGCAATGGCTGTCGGCAGGCTTCGTCATCGAAGAGGGCTTTCCGATCGCCGATCTGCGCGAGATCGTCGCCGACATGAGTGAGGCGGCCGCGCGCGCCGGAGTCCAGATCGTCACCGGCGACACGAAAGTCGTCGGCAAAGGCGCCGCCGACGGGATGTACATCTGCACGGCCGGCGTCGGGGTCGTACCGGCGGGCCGACAGCTGTCGCGCGAGAAGGTGCGCCCCGGGGACCAGGTGCTGCTGTCGGGCACCATCGGCGACCACGGAATGGCGGTCATGCTGGCTCGCGGCGATCTGGCCATCGACGCCGACATCGCCTCCGACACCGCCCCGGTGCACGAGCTCGTCGAGATCCTGCTGGCCGCAGCACCGTCCACCCGGTGGATGCGTGACGCCACCCGCGGAGGTCTCGGCACGGTGTGCAACGAACTGGCCAAGGACTCGCCGTTCGCGGTGATCCTGGACGAGGAGCGGATCCCCATCGCGCCGCAGGTTGCGGGTGCCTGCGACCTGCTGGGCATCGACCCGCTCTACGTCGCCAACGAAGGAAAATTCGCCGCGATCGTCGCGCCCGAGGAAGCGGACTCCGCCGTCGCCGCGCTACAGGCCCATCCGCTCGGCACGCGCGCGGCGCTCGTCGGTGAGATCGTCGCCGAGCCGCCCGGAATCGTCGCGCTGCGAACCGCTTTCGGTGGCAGCCGGATCGTCGACATGCTCGTGGGCGATCCGCTCCCCCGGATCTGCTAGAGAAAGGAGCTGCAGCCATGTGTCTGGGCATACCCGGCCAGGTGGTCGACATCGTCGACGCCGAGGCTCATCTCGCCAAAGTCGATGTCAGCGGCGTGCGCCGGGTGATCAGCGTGCGCCTGCTGGCCGATGACAACCTGCAGATCGGCGACTGGGTGCTGGTGCACGTCGGATTCGCGATGGCGAAGATCGACGAGCACGAGGCGAGACTGACACTGGATCAGGTGCAGAAGATGGGTGCCGACTACACGACGGAGATCGACGCCTTCAATACCTCCGAAATCGCCTGATAGCGAAGGAGTGTCCGCATGAAGTTCGTCGACGAGTTCCGGGACCCGGCGGCCGCCCGCGCCCTGGTGAAAGCCATCACCGAGCTTGCCGGCGGTGACGAGTTCAAGTTCATGGAAGTCTGCGGCGGCCACACCCATACGATCTACCGGCACGGGATCGAGCATCTGCTCCCGCCGTCGATCGAACTGGTTCACGGTCCCGGATGCCCGGTCTGTGTGATCCCCATGGGCCGGGTGGATGACGCGATGTGGCTCGCCGAGCAACCCGGCGTCATCTTCACCACTTTCGGCGACATGATGCGGGTGCCCGGATCCAACGGCAATCTCATCGAGGCCAAGGCTCGCGGCGCCGACATCCGGTTCGTCTATTCGCCGCTCGACGCACTCAAGATCGCCCGGGACAACCCCGACCGCCGCGTGGTGTTCTTCGCGGTCGGATTCGAGACGACGGCACCGTCGACCGCGGTCACACTGGTGCGCGCCCGCGCCCTCGGCGTCGACAACTTCAGTGTGTTCTGCAACCACGTCACGATCGTCCCGCCCATCAAAGCCATCCTGGAATCCCCGGACCTGCGGCTTTCCGGCTTCCTCGGGCCCGGTCACGTCTCGACCGTGGTGGGTCTGCGGCCCTACCGCTTCGTCCCCGCCGTCTACCACAAACCGATCGTGGTGGCGGGCTTCGAGCCGCTCGACATCCTGGCGTCGGTGCACATGCTGCTGCGCCAGATCCGCGACGGCCGTTGCGAAGTGGAGAACCAGTACACCCGGGTGGTGCGACCCGAAGGCAACACCGCCGCACTGAAATTGATGGCGGAAACCTTTGAGCTGCGGCCGCATTTCGAATGGCGCGGGCTCGGATTCATCTCCCAGAGTGCCCTCAAGATCCACCCCGACTACGCCGCGTACGACGCCGAACTGCTCTTCGAGATGCCCGGCGTGCGGGTCGCCGATCCCAAAGCCTGCCAATGTGGCGAGGTGCTCAAGGGCGTGATCAAACCGTGGGAGTGCAAGGTGTTCGGGACGGCCTGCACCCCGGAAACCCCGATCGGCACCTGCATGGTGTCGCCCGAAGGCGCCTGCGCGGCCTACTACAATTTCGGCAGATTGCATCGAGAAACCGCGCAGCTGCTGCTGCGGCACTAGTTATGGGAAATCAACGACGCCAGTTCGGAAAGTTGTCGAGATCCCGCAGCGTCATCACGAATCCGAATGCGCCGACCGCGACGGCCAGGAAGTAGCCGAGCGCCGCCTGCCATCCGACCAGAGTTGACGCCACCAACCAGCACAGCAAGACCGCTGCGATCACCAGCAAGACACCGTAAAGAGGTGTCCGCATCGGATGGTCACCGAGACCCATGACTCCGGTATACGCCGAAAATGTGCACAGGGGAAGCTCGTCGGCTCACCACTGGTCCCGCGGGACGTCGAAGTCCGCGCACAGCGCCCGCCACACGTTGCGGGGCTCCTCGCCGTCCTCGATGGCCTGGGCGGCCGTGCGGCCGTCGAGGGCCGTGAGCACATGGTCGACGAGCAGCGAGCGGCCCCGCATCGAGCCGAACTGGCCTTCGACGAGCTCATTGAATTCCGTCAACCGCACGGCCCCAACCTACCGAGTGCCACCGAGGGCGTCATGGCACACCCGTACCGGATCTGCCACCTCGGCCAACGAGGCGCCCGCGCGTTGCGCGGCCGCGCGGTAGGCCCCGGACCCCAGCACGGTGCCGACCGCAGCGGTCAGCGAATCTGCCGACAGTGGCCGCACCAACACCCCACTGCCCTGGCGCACAACACGATTGGCGATCTCCCATTGATCGCCGCCACCCGGCACCACCACCATCGGCACCCCGGCCAGCAGCGCCTTGGACACGAAGCCGTGCCCACCGCCGCAGATCACCAGATCGGCGTGCGACAACAACTCGTCCTGCCGGCCCAGCCCCACCGCCGCCCACGGGGGTACTTCGACGTCGGCGCCGCCCAGCCGCGAGATCACCACGCGGGTCCCCTGAGGCAGCGTTTCTCCCGGGCGCAACGACTCCAGGACCAGTTCGGCCATCCCCTGCGTCCCGGTGGTGGCGGTGGAGGGCGCCACCATCACGACCGGCCCCGACCCTGCCGGCACCGGCAGAACCGCGTCGGTCGGCTCGAAGTGCAACGGACCGACCACCACGGCCTCTGCAGGCCAGTCCGGACGCGGCACCTCCAATGCGGGCAGGGTGGCGATCAGCCGCCGCAACGGGCCCGGGTCCGCCGCGGGCAGGCCGAGCTGGGCCCGCACCGCGGCCCGTTGCGCCAGACCGGCGCGCCATGATCGCGCGGTCAGCGCACGCATGACGCGGTCGCGGAGTCGTCCGCGCAGCCCGATTCCGGGGGCCAGCCCGCTGCCGATCGGCGGCAACCCCTTCGAGGGCAGGTAGAGCGGGTGTGGGTTGAGCTCGACCCACGGCAGCCCCATCAGCTCGGCGGCCATCCCGCCACATGCGGTGATCACGTCGGACACCACGAGATCCGGTTGCAGCTCGGTCAGTCCGGGGATGTTGAGCTGGGCCATCCGCCCCGCACGCTGGTGGATCTTGGCACCCGCATCGGCGTCGTCGTCGGCATCGGTGACATCGAGGCCGACGAGCTCGACCGCGTCGACACCGGCCGCCAGGGCGGTGTCGAGCCATTCCACCCCGGTCAGCAGCGTCGGGGTGTCCCCCGCGGCCAGGAACTTCAGGCACAACGCCAGGGCCGGGAAGGCATGCCCGGGATCGGGTCCGGCGACAACAGCTACACGCACCGGCCTACCCTGCCACAGTCGTCCCGCACTAGGCTGCGGGCATGGCTGACCAATCCACCACCGCAGCTGTGTCCCAGACCAGCACGGTCGAGACGTTCCTCAACGCACTGCAGGAGCAGGACTTCGACACAGCCGAGAGCGCGTTGGCGCAGAACCTCGTCTACCAGAACGTCGGTTTTCCGACCGTCTACGGCCGCAACCGCGCGATGAAGCTGTTCCGGTCGATGCCGGGCCGGATGGGCTTCGAGGTGAAGATCCACCGGATCGCCGCCGACGGTGCAGCGGTGCTGACCGAACGCACCGACGCGCTGACGTTCGGGCCGATGCGCCTGCAGTTCTGGGTGTGCGGCGTGTTCGAGGTGCACGAGGGCCGAATCACGCTGTGGCGGGACTACTTCGACATGTTCGACATGCTCAAGGCGACGGTGCGCGGCCTCGTCGGCGTGGTCGTGCCGTCCCTGCGCACGTCGCTGTAACCGGGGTTCAGGCGCGGCGCAGCTGACCGAGTTCGTCGAACGCCTGCGCCCAGCCGATCAGACGATCGGTGGCGCCCGTCAACTCGCTGCGGTAACGCTGCTGTGCCAGGGGCGACGCCGCACCCTGGCCGCTATTCACCGTCGACACCAGTTGCGCTGCGGCGGTGACCATTTCGTTGTACTGCCGCACGCCCTGACCGAGCTGAGCGGTGAACGCGTTGATCGTGGGCACCAGATGCTGGCGGGACTGCGGGGCGTTGCTGATAGCCCGCTCCATCGAGACCACCTCGGTGGCGGTGGCCGCCATCGTCCGCGCGGTGTGATTGGCCACCGCGTTCAGCTCACGCAGTTCGTCGGCCGGAAGCATCCGGCCGCGCTCCAACACACCGAGCAGCGAGAACATGCCCCGCTCGGAGGCCATCAGTGCCGCCATGGGCTGCCGGGCCGCCGAACCCCACGGCGGCAACCGACGCCCTGAGACCGGCCGTTGCGCCGGAAGCGGTTCCGCGCGCAACCACCGGTAGCGCAGCCAGAACAGCGTGGCGGGGAATGCCGCGCCTGCCGCGAGAGCTCCGCT
This sequence comes from Mycolicibacterium sp. 050232, assembly GCA_036235365.1. GTDB lineage: Bacteria > Actinomycetota > Actinomycetes > Mycobacteriales > Mycobacteriaceae > Mycobacterium. The sequence continues at coordinate 106,173 of JAZBEZ010000002.1, forward strand.
GATGATCAGGCCCCAGACCGGTGTGCTCCACGACGCCAGCAGCGCCGTCACGAGCACCCAGAACCCGCTGGACAAGGTGAAGAACACCCCGAAGCGCAGTGCCCACCGCCGCTTGCGCAACAGCTTTGCGCGCGGATCGGCGGCAGCACTGAGCTTTTCGGTCAGCGCACCGGACAGGTCGGCCGCGGTGTCGACAGCCCGCTGTGCCAGCGATCTCCAGGCGTCCGGTCGACCGGTCTTGGTAGCCATGATCTAAAACACTCGAATCGTTATTGGCCGAGCGGGTTTTCGGGGGTGGCAGGATTCTGGTTGGCCGCCGGGGAGGCCGGCTTCGCCGGGGCCGCGTCACCGCTGGGCAGGGCGTCGCCGCGCATCGAGGCGCGGATCTGCTCAAGCCGGGAGTGCCCGGCCATCTGGACGCTGGCCTGCTGGACCTCCATCATGCGGCCCTGGACGGAGTTTTGGGCCAGCTCGGCCTGGCCGATCGCGTTCGCGTAGCGGCGCTCGATCTTGTCCCGAACCTCGTCGAGGCTCGGCGTGTTGCCGGGCGCGGCGACCTCGCTCATCGACCGCAGCGAGGCGCTGACCTGTTCCTGCATCTTGGCCTGCTCCAGCTGGGACAGCAGCTTGGTGCGCTCGGCGATCTTCTGCTGCAGCATCATCGCGTTCTGCTCGACGGCCTTCTTGGCCTGCGCGGCGGCCTGCAGGGCCTGATCGTGCAGACCCTTGAGGTCCTCGACGCTCTGCTCACCGGTGACGAGCTGGGCCGCGAACGCCTCGGCGGCGTTGGTGTACTCGGTGGCCTTGGCCGCATCACCGGCAGCCGTGGCCTGATCAGCCAGCGTCAGCGCCTGACGGACGTTGGCCTGCAGCTTCTCGATGTCGGCCAGCTGGCGGCTGAGCCGCATCTCCAGCTGGCGCTGGTTGCCGATCACCTGGGCGGCCTGCTGGGTGAGGGCCTGGTGCTGACGCTGCGCGTCCTCGATGGCCTGCTGGATCTGCACCTTCGGATCGGCGTATTCGTCCACCTTGGAGCTGAACAGCGCCATCAGGTACTTCCACGCCTTGACGAACGGATTGGCCATTGGATCGTTCCGCCTTATCTATCGGGCTTGTCGGGCCCTTGATGGGGCCTTTGTCCTACAGGGTTGCCGCAATTCCTCTGATGCCAACTTATCGGTTCCGGACATGCAGCCACAGCCCCGCGCGCTGTTCGCGTGGGTGTTTTGCGAAAATTCGCACCTCGGGCACGAACAGCGCAATCAGGCCGATGTCGGAGCCGTCGACATGTCAGGCGACCGCCATCGACACGGCGTGCGGAATGACCACCTTGGTGGCCACATCGATGTGGGCGACGTTGGCGTCGGGAATCTGGGCCGCAGCGCCGGTGTGCTCACGTTCGGCCATGTTCTCCCCCGCATCGGTCAGTACCCGTGACAGCGGCACGTCCAAGGCGTCGCAAATGGCGCTGAGCAGTTCGCTGGAGGCCTCCTTGCGGCCCCGCTCCACCTCGGAGAGGTATCCGAGGCTCACCCGGGCAGCGTCGGAGACTTCGCGCAACGTGCGTCCTTGCTCGGTGCGGGCGTTACGCAGTACGTCGCCGATCACCTCGCGCAGCAATGTCGTCATCGCGCTCTCCTTCGCCTCGCCTGCCACAGGTTCGCTAACAGATCAACGCCGCCGGTCACGACAAGGTTCCCGAAGAAAACCATCGGGGCGATTTCGGTTACTGGTGCTCGACCAGGAAACGCAGCCGGGCGATCGCCTGCTCGACGGCGGCACGACGGATATCCCAGCGTGAGCCGGACAACGACAACTCGACAACATCGGTGTCGACGGGGCCGGCAAGGCCGATGAACACCGTGCCCACCGGGTGTCCGCCGTGCGGTTCCGGCCCGGCCACCCCGGTCAGGCCGACACCCCAGGTGGCAGCGCAACGCTGCCGGGCCCCGACCGCCAGCGCCCGCGCGGTGGGAGCCGCGACCGGACCGACCGCGTCGAGCACCTGAGGGGCCACGCCCGCCAGCCAGATCTTGGTGTCCTCGTTGTAGGTGACCAGGCCGCCCTGCAGAACGGCGCTGGCCCCGGATACCCCGGCCAGCGTCGCCGCGAGCAGCCCACCGGTGAGCGACTCGGCGGTGGCCACGCTCTGGGAGCGCACCGTCAGGTCGGCGACCAGGGCCCTGGCGTCGTCAGTGAGCAGCGGATCTTCCACGCGAGTCCCTGATCGCGGAAATGACGTAGTCGGCACCGGTGAGCACGGTCAGCACCACGGCCGCCCACATGATCACCCAGGCGACGCTGAGCCAGATGGCCGGCCACGCGTGCAGCGGCAGGATGAACAGCCCGATGGCCACGGCTTGCACCAATGTCTTGAGCTTGCCGCCACGACTGGCGGGGATCACTCCGTGCCGCAGTACCGCGAACCGCAGCACCGTGATGCCGATCTCACGGACCAGCACCACCGCGGTGATCCACCACGGCAGATCGTGCAGCATCGACAGGCCGATCAGCGCCGCCCCGATCAGGGCCTTGTCGGCGATCGGATCGGCCAGGGTGCCGAACTCGGTGATCATGCCGTAGCTGCGGGCCAGTGCCCCGTCGAAGTGGTCGGTGATCACCGCGACCGCGAACACCGTGAAAGCGGCGATCCGCCAGCCTGTTTCATGGCCGTCGCCGGCGAACAGAAATACGAGGAATACCGGAACAAGCACCATCCGCACCCCGGTGAGCACGTTGGCGAGGTTGGCCACGCGCGCACGCGGGACCACCGGATCGGTTGAAGGTTGGCCCGGCACCGCAACAGAATATCGGTTGCCGTAACGGATACTCTTGCGCCTGTGAACGCAGGCAGTGTCGAGTCGCGCAAACACCCTGTGGTGCGCCGTGCCCGCACGTCCGATGTCCCGGCAATCAAGGGCCTGGTCGACGTCTACGCGGGCAAGATCCTGCTGGAGAAGAACCTGGTGACGCTGTACGAGGCGGTCCAGGAGTTCTGGGTCGCCGAACTCGACGGTGAGCTGGTCGGATGCGGCGCGCTCCACGTGCTGTGGGCCGATCTCGGCGAGGTGCGCACCGTTGCCGTACATCCCAAGGTCCGCGGCACCGGAGTCGGCCACGAACTCGTCGAGCAGTTGCTCGACGTCGCCCGCGACCTACACCTGCGACGGATATTCGTACTGACCTTCGAGGTCGACTTCTTCGGCAAGCACGGGTTCGAGGAGATCGACGGCACTCCGGTTACCGCCGAGGTGTACGAGGAGATGTGCCGCTCGTACGACACCGGTGTGGCGGAGTTCCTCGACCTGTCCTACGTCAAGCCCAACACCTTGGGCAATACCCGGATGTTGTTGACGCTCTGAAGCGTGCGCTGCTCGGCACCGGCCCGCCTTGTCACGCCCACGTTGTCACGCCCGCCTTGTCACGCCCGCCTTGTCACGCTGGAGTGGCTCTCGCCGCTGAGCGCCACTCCAGCGTGACAAACAGCATGGGGCAGCCCATGTTTCGCCGTGCTTGAGCCGGAATTTCCTCTACTTTGTCACGCTGGCGTGGCTGTCGGGCTCGAACGCCACTCCAGCGTGACAAGTGTCGGCCGCCGGCCGCTGGGCGCGGGGCCGCGGCGGCTACGTCAGCGGGATCAGAACTCGTCCGGATCGTCGTCACCATCGGCGCCGTTGGCATCCGAGCCGCCGCGGATCAGCATCAGCGTGCCGGCCAACTCGTCAGGCTTGACGAGCACCTCACGGGCCTTGGAACCCTCCGACGGGCCGACGATTTCGCGGGTTTCCATCAGGTCCATGAGCCGGCCCGCCTTCGCGAAACCGACGCGCAGCTTGCGCTGCAGCATCGACGTGGACCCGAACTGTGAGGACACCACCAGCTCGACGGCCTGCAGGAAGACGTCCATGTCGTCGCCGATGTCGGGGTCGACGTCCTTGCGCTCGCCGGCCTTGACCGCGGTGACGCCCTCGACGAACTCGGGCTCGGCCTGAGACTTGGTGGCCTCGACGACGGCGTGGATCTCCTCGTCGGTGATGAACGCGCCCTGCATACGCAACGGCTTGTTGGCACCCATCGGCAGGAACAGGCCGTCACCCATGCCGATGAGCTTCTCGGCCCCGGGCTGGTCCAGGATGACGCGGCTGTCGGTGAGCGACGACGTCGCGAACGCGAGCCGGGACGGCACATTGGTCTTGATCAGACCGGTGACGACGTCCACCGACGGCCGCTGGGTGGCGAGCACCAGGTGGATGCCGGCCGCACGCGCCTTCTGGGTGATACGCACGATCGCGTCCTCGACGTCACGCGGCGCGGTCATCATGAGGTCGGCGAGCTCGTCGACGATGGCCAGGATGTAGGGGTACGGCTTGTAGACCCGCTCGCTGCCCAGCGGTGTCGAAATCTCCCCGGAGCGCACCTTTTCGTTGAACACGTCGATGTGACGGACCCGGGACGCCTTCATGTCCTGGTACCGCTGCTCCATCTCCTCGACCAGCCAGGCCAGCGCGGCCGCGGCCTTCTTGGGCTCGGTGATGATCGGCGTGATGAGGTGCGGAATGCCTTCGTAAGGCGTGAGTTCCACCATCTTCGGGTCGATCAGGATCATCCTGACCTCTTCGGGGGTGGCGCGCGCCAGCAACGACACCAACATCGAGTTGACGAAGCTGGACTTACCGGAGCCGGTGGAACCGGCCACCAGCAGGTGCGGCATCTTGGCCAGGTTGGCCGAGACGAAGTCACCCTCGATGTCCTTGCCGAGGCCGATCACCAGCGGGTGGTGGTCGCGGCGCGTCGAGGGTGCGGTGAGCACGTCGGACAGCCGCACCATCTCGCGGTCGGTGTTGGGCACCTCGATACCGACGGCCGACTTGCCGGGGATGGGCGCCAGCATGCGGACGCTCTCGGTGGCGACCGCGTAGGCGATATTGCGGTGCAGCGCAGTGATTTTCTCGACCTTGACGCCGGGCCCGAGCTCAACCTCGTAGCGAGTGACGGTCGGGCCGCGCGTGCAGCCGGTGACGGCCGCATCGACCTTGAACTGCTCCAATACCGAGGTGATGGAGTCGGTCATCTGATCGTTGGCGGCGGTGCGCAGTTTCGGCGGATCACCGGCGATCAGCAGATCCAGGGAGGGCAGGGTGTAGGGCCCTTCGACGACCCGGTCCATGACGAGGGTGTCATCAGAGGATTTGGCCTTCGGCTCGGATTTGGCTTCGGCCTTCTTGCGACGCGGCTTGACTGCGGGTTCGGGGACGGTGGGCGCGTCCTCGGACAGCGGGTAGTTGTCCAGCGGGGTGCCTGTCGGAGCCTTGGGCGCCTCGATGGCCGCGGTGGGCCAGGCCTGGGCGTCGCCGCGGGAGGTGTCGTCGTCGTAGTAGCCGTCGGACAGGTCCTCGTAGCCGTCGTCTTCGAGATCGGCCTCGTCGTAGTCACCGTCGTACTCGTCGTCATAGTCGTCGTGGAACGCCCGGGTGCTGAACATGGCCCGCAGCGTCGAGGGCACCTCGCGGATCGTCGTCCCGGTGACCAGCAGCAGGCCGAACAGCACACCCATGAACAGCAGCGGTGCGGCGATCCACTCGGTCAGCCCGTCGGAAAGCGGTCCACCGATGGCGAAGCCGACGAACCCGGCGGCGTGCTGGCGGGCGATCGGATCTTGCGGCGAGCCCGACCACAGGTGCCACAGGCCGAGCATCGGCAGCGCGATCATGGCCGATCCCAGGATCAGCCGGGGGCGGGATTCCGGATCGGGTTCGGTGCGCATCAGGATGACGGCGACGGCGCCCAGGACGACGGGCACCAGGACCACCGGGCCGCCGATGAGGGTGCGCACCGCGGTGTCGATCCACTGCCCCACCGGGCCAGCGGCATGGAACCAGGAACTGGCCGCCACGACGACGGCGATGCCGAGCAATGCGAGCGCCAGGCCGTCGCGGCGGTGCCCGGGTTCGATGTCGCGGGCGCGGCCCACCGAGCGGGCGGTCGATCCGGCGCCCTTGGCCAGCATCAGCCAGCCGGCACGGGCCCCCTGGCCGAGTTTCTGGCCCGCGACGGAGACGGGTGAGTGCGCAGGCTTGCGTGCGGGCTTGCGCCGGGGCGCAGCGGGGCGTCCCTGGCGACCCGGGCGGGCCGGCGCCTGACGCCGCGAACCGCCCCGCGAGCTGGCATTCGACCTGCTCGAACGCGCTCCGGATCGGCCGGCGGTCTTGTTAGCCATGCCCGCAAGCCTAGTCGCATATGCCCCACAATCACCATCTGCCACACGGGTCACAAGACGGTATCAAATGACACTTAGCCATACTCATCGAATTCGCCGCCCGATCGCCTAGGGTGGACACTCGTCCAGTTTCGGCACTCATCGAGGAGTTCTACACCTATGCCTGTTGTCGTCGTCGCCACCATGAAGGCCAAGCCCGAGTCCGTCGACGCCGTGCGCGAGGCCTGCACCAATGCCGTCGCGGCCGTCCACGACGAGCCCGGCTGCCAGCTGTACTCGCTGCATGAGGCAGACGGCACCTTCGTGTTCGTCGAGCAGTGGGCCGACGCCGACGCACTCAAGACCCACAGCACCGCCCCGGCGATCGGAACCCTGTTCGGCTCGATCGGCGAACTTCTCGACGGCGCTCCCGATATCAAAATGTTGCAACCAGTCGTGGCAGGCGATCCTGCCAAGGGGCAGCTGCGCAGCTGATGAGCGCCGCCGCTCCCCTGGCCGGGAAGGTCGCATTCATCACCGGCGCCGCGCGCGGCCAGGGGCGGGCCGAGGCGCTGCGACTGGCCGCCGACGGCGCCGACATCATCGCGATCGATCTGTGCGACCAGATCGAATCGGTGCCCTATCCGCTGGCCACCTCCGATGACCTCGCCGCAACGGTCAAACTGGTCGAGGAGACGGGCGCCCGCATCGTCGCCCGGCGGGCCGACGTCCGAGACGAACAGGCCCTGCAGGCGGCGCTGCGTGCCGGCGTGGAGCAGCTCGGCAGGCTCGACATCGTCGTCGCCAATGCCGGGATCGCCCCGATGCAGTCGGGTCCCGACGGTTGGCGTGACGTGATCGACGTCAACCTCACCGGCGTGCACCACACCGTGGAGGCGGCGATCCCGATCATGGTCGAGCAGGGCGAGGGCGGGTCCATCGTGCTGATCAGCTCGGCGGCCGGCCTGATCGGCATCGGCGGCGGCGACCGCGGGTCCATCGGCTATACCGCGGCCAAGCATGGTGTGGTGGGACTGATGCGGGCCTACGCCAATTTCCTTGCTCCACAAAGCATCCGGGTCAACTCGATCCACCCGACAGGGGTGGACACCCCGATGATCAACAACGAGTTCACACGGGATTGGCTGCGCCATGTCTCCGAGGAGCTCAACGCGCCGACCGATTTCGGCAACGCGCTGCCGGTGCAGGTGGTGCAGGCCGAGGACGTCGCCAATGCGGTGGCCTGGCTGGTGTCGGATCAGGCGCGTTATGTCACCGGCGTGACACTTCCGGTGGATGCTGGCATCGTCAACAAACGATGAGCGAACCCGTCGCCGCAACCGCGGTCGGCCCGATGGTGCTGGCCGCCGTCGAACAGTACGAGCCGGTCCAGCGGCGGCTGGTCGACGATGACCTGGCGTGCGCGTTCCTGCCCGCCGGGCTGCGCGCGTTCACCCGGGCCGCCCGCTGGTCTGTGGCTCGCGGGCTGCTGATCCAGGTCACCGAACGGTCAGGTCCGGGGCTGTGGGCGAATCTGACCTGCCGCAAGCGCTACATCGGCGACAAACTCACCCAGGCGCTCCCGAACCTCGACGCCGTGGTGATACTCGGCGCCGGACTGGATACCAAGGGTTATCGGCTCGCCCGGCACAGCGCGGTCCCGGTGTTCGAGGTGGACCTGCCGGTCAACATCGAACGCAAGCGCTCGGTGGTGCGCAGTGCACTGGGCGCCGTACCGGATTCGGTGCACCTGGTGCCGGTGGATTTCGAACATGACGACCTGGCCGCCGAACTCGCCAGGCACGGGCACGACGCCGGGCACCGCACGTTCTTCATCTGGGAGGGCGTGACGCAGTACCTGAGCGCCCAAGGTGTCGCGTCGACGTTCGAATTCCTCGGCTCTGCGGCGTCCGGCAGCCGGCTGGCGTTCACCTATGTCCGCAGCGATTTCATCGACGGCACCAACAGGTACGGGGCCGAATCCCTGTATCGGCGGTTCCGCGTCCGCAGCCAGTTGTGGCGGTTCGGCCTGGACCCCGATCGGGTGGCGGAGTTCATCGAGCCCTACGGCTGGCAGTTGATCGAGCAGGCAGGGCCCGACTACCTCACCGAGCACTACCTCGCGCCGGCCGGCCGGAAACTGACTGCCTCCCAGGTGGAATGGACCGCCTACGCCGAAAAGCGTTAGCAGGCCACCAGCGCGTCGAGCTCTGCGGCATCGACACCGGCCAGCCTCCGGTGCATGGCCTTGGCGATGCGGCCGGCCTGAAGCTTGGCCCGCTCGGCGTACGGACCTACGAACAGCTCATCGACGGTTTCGGTCCACAAGGTCAGCCACCGCACGAAATGCCTTGCCGACAACGGATGCCGAGCGTGCAGTTCGCGATGCACGATCAGCGCGCTGCCCTGGTAGAGCCCGGCGCGGAACAGCACCGTCTCCCAGAAGTCGCACATGACGGGAAGGTGGGAGCGCAGTCCCTTCGCCCGCAGCTCGGCGAACGGTTCGGCGAGCACGGGATCGGACAGCGCCTTGCTGTAGAAGCGCCACAGCAGCAGCTCGACATCGTCGCGGCCTGACAGATCTTCAGCCATCGGACAGATATCCCTTTCCGGGCCGGTCGCACGTCGCCCTAGTTTTTACAAGTCCTACTTGTATAAACTCTAGCCATGATCAACGCGATCGGGAAGCGCCGAATCGACGTGCTGAGCACGTTGAAGGCCTCGGCCACGCCGATGACCAGCGCGCAGATCGCCGCCCGCCTCGAAGTTCACACCAACACCGTGCGGTTTCACCTGGAGCACCTGGAGACGAGCGGACAGGTTGAACGTGTCCAACCTCACCACCGCACGCCTGGCCGGCCGCCCCAGCTCTACCAGGCAGTCCGCCGCATGGACCCGACCGGGCCGACCCACTACCGGATGCTGGCCGAAATCCTCGTCAACGGGTTGGCCGCCGAGGATGATCCGGCCGGCCGAGCTCGGGAGATGGGTCGCTCCTGGGGACGCACGCTCCCGCGCCCATCGGACGAGGACTCCCCCATCGATGCCCTGGTCGAGATGCTCGACGACATCGGCTTCGCACCGGAGCCACCCGAGGACGACCAACTCCGGTTGCGCCACTGCCCGTTTCTCGGTCTGGCCCAGACCCGCTCGGCGGTGGTGTGCCCTATCCATCTCGGGCTGATGCAGGGGGCGTTGGAAGCCTGGCAGGCACCCCTCGCCGTTGAGCGGCTCGACGCATTCGTCGAACCGGATCTGTGTGTGGCTCACCTGAGCCCGAAAGGAGATTGATGATGACTGCCGGTTCGGCTGTCGCGGTCGGTATCGCCTTCTGCTGGCTGGGCATGGTGCTGGCGATTTCATTCATCGAGGCACCGCTGAAGTTCCGGGCACCCGGGGTGACCCTGCAGATCGGCCTCGGCATCGGGCGCAGGGTTTTCCGCGCGCTGAACTCGGTCGAAACCGTCTTTGCCGCGATCATTGTCGTGATCCTGGTGGTGCAGCGCCCGTCGACGGCCATCATTGCGGCCTTCGCGGTAGCCATCGTGGCGCTCGCGGTGCAACTGATCGCGGTGCGGCCCAAGCTGACTCAGCGTTCCGATGCCGTGCTGGGCGTCGCCCCGGGCGAGGAGGCCGCAAGCCGTTCACAGGCGCACTATTACTACGTCGGCTTCGAGCTCATCAAGGTGATCGCCCTGCTCGCCGGCGGCATCCTGCTACTGGCCGGCTGACTCCAGGCTGGGTGTCTTGACCTGGACCACAAGGCCGTTCGAGTACGGCCGGTGCGGGTCGCGCGGACTCGTCTCGGGAAGGAGCAGCCGCCAGCCCTGGTTCGGATTCTTGTCGCGCGCCACGAGGAATCCACCCCTGGCGCCTGGGCCCGCGAATTCGTCCGCGCTGCGAATCGGACCGTCGGAGAACAGGCCTGGCGCCTGCGAACCGGCCGCGGGATCCGAAGCCAGCCGTCCGAGCCAGGAGACGGTTGCATCGTGCACATAAGCCGCCTGCGCGTCCGATAGCCGGGCGTCGATCAGGATCGCGGTCTTGGCGTCCGGAAATCCGGCCGGGTACACGTCGCACAGGATTCCGCCCCCCATCACCCGGTCGTAGAAGCGACGCATCAAGAGGGGGAATGCGACCCTGGGCACGATCACCGCGACGGTGAAGAGGGCCACAGCGAACACAACGGTGATTGTTGTGTTGAGGTCACGGTCCCGGTTGGCCAAGGCATACATCGCCCACGCGAACACCAGCGCGAACATGACGCCACCCACGGTGACCAGACCACGGAGAAAGTGCGGATACTCCACTGCACGTTTGATCTCGTCCGCAGAACCGAACGGCGGAATCGGACGGCGACGCTCGAATGGCACCTGCGGTGCGGGGCGGCTCACCAACCCAATCTAACGGCTACAGAGGGCGGCTCAGCGCACCAATCAGACTAGATCTCGATGACGGTGGGGACGATCATCGGCTGCCGCCGGTAAGTCTCACCCACCCACTTGCCCACCGTGCGCCGCATAGCCTGAGCGATGCGGGTCGGGTCCGTGATGTTGTCGGCGGCAAGGCTTTCCAGCTCCCGCTCGACGTTGCGGGCCACCGGCTCCAGCGCCTTCGGATCCTCGGAGAACCCGCGCGAATGCAGGTGGGCGGGGCCGGCGGGCTTCCCGGTCTCGCGGTGGATGACCACCGTGACCGCCACGAAACCCGAAGACAGGATGAGGCGTTCGCCGAGCGTGGCATCACCGACATCCCCGGTGATCAACCCGTCGACGAACATCTTGCCGACGGTCACCGCACCGGCGATCGAGGCCTTGCCGGCCACCAGATCCACACTCACACCGTTCTCGGCCAGCACGATGTTCTCCTGCGGAACACCGGTGCTGGCGGCCAGCGCCGCGTTGGCGCGCATGTGCCGCCAGGTGCCGTGCACCGGCATCACGTTGCGGGGACGCACCCCGTTGTAGAGGAACAGCAGCTCCCCTGCGTAGGCGTGACCGGAAACATGTACGCGCGCTTGGGCATTGGTGACCACTCGAGCGCCGATCTTGGCCAGCGCGTCGATCACCCCGTAGACCGCTTCCTCGTTGCCCGGGATCAGCGACGAGGACAGGATGATCAGATCGCCCGAGGTCAGGGTGATGCTGCGATGCTCGCCGCGCGACATCCGCGACAGCGCCGCCATCGGCTCGCCCTGGGTTCCGGTGGTGATGAGCACGACCTTCTCGGCCGGCATCATCTCGGCCGCTCCGATGTCGAGGATGTCGGAGTCGTCGACGCGCAGGTAACCCAACTCGCGGGCGATGCCCATGTTGCGCACCATCGAGCGGCCTACGAACGAGACGCGCCGGCCCAGCGCCACCGCTGCGTCGACGATCTGTTGCACGCGGTCGACGTTCGAGGCGAAGCACGCCACGATCACCCGGCCCTCGGCCCCGCGGATCAGCCGGTGCAGTGTCGGACCGACCTCGCTCTCTGACGGGCTGACGCCCGGGTGTTCGGAGTTGGTCGAGTCGCACAGGAACAGGTCGACACCTGCATCGCCGAGCCGCGACATACCCGGCAGGTCGGTCGGCCGGCCGTCGAGCGGCTGCTGGTCGAGCTTGATGTCGCCGGTGTGCAGCACGGTGCCTGCGCCGGTGTGGATCGCAACGGCGAGACATCCGGGGATCGAGTGGTTGACCGCGAAATACTCGCATTCGAAGACACCGTGCTGGCTGCTCTGTCGCTCGGCGACCTCGACGCACACCGGCTTGATGCGGTGCTCGCGGCATTTCTCGCGGATCAGTGCGATGGTGAACTTCGAACCGACCACCGGGATGTCGGGGCGCAGCTTGAGCAGGAACGGAATCGCGCCGATGTGGTCCTCATGGGCGTGGGTGACGACGAGCGCCTCGACATCCTCAAGCCGGTCCTCGACGTGCCGCAGATCCGGCAGGATCAGGTCGACCCCGGGTTCGTCGTGCCCCGGGAACAGCACCCCGCAGTCCACGATGAGCAGTCTGCCCAGGTGCTCGAAGACCGTCATGTTGCGGCCGATCTCGCTGATTCCGCCCAGCGCGGTGACTCGCAGACCGCCGGGGGCCAGTGGCTTGGGGGGCGCGAGTTCGGCGGTCACTATCGCAACACCGCCGCCGCGCGCATGTCGGCGGCCAGCGCCTCGATCTCTGCCGGGGACGCCGGGATCTGCGGCAGCCGCGGCAGGCCCGCGTCGAATCCCTGCAACCGCAGGCCTTCCTTGGACATTGTCACCCCACCGAGGTGCGCCTGGGCGCGGGCCAGCGGGGCCAACGACACGTTGATCTTGCGGGCCGTGGCGATATCGCCAGAGTTGAACGCGGTCAACATGTCTCGCAACTGACCTGCGGCCAGGTGGCCCCAGACGCTGACGAAGCCGACGGCGCCCATGGCCAGCCAGGGCAGGTTCAACGTGTCGTCGCCGGAGTAGTACGCGAGCCCGGTTTCGGCGAGGATCTGGCCGCCGCCGTGCAGATCGCCCTTGGCGTCTTTGATGCCGACGATGTTTGGGTGCGTGGCCAGGACGCGGATGGTTTCCCAGGCAATCGGGATGCAGGATCGCGGCGGGATGTCGTAGAGCAGGTTCGGCAGCCCGGTGGCGTCGGCGACCGCGGTGAAGTGTGCGACCAGGCCGGCCTGCGGGGGCCGCGAGTAGTAGGGCGTCACCACGAGCAGTCCGTGCGCACCCTCGGCGGCGCAGGCCTTGGCCAGGTGCACGCTGTGCGCGGTGTCGTAGCTACCCGCGCCGGCGACGATGCGGGCTCGGTCTCCCACGGCCTCCAGCACGGTGCGCAGCAGCTCGAGCTTCTCGTCATCGGTGGTGGTCGGCGATTCGCCGGTGGTGCCCGAGACGACAAGGCCATCGCAACCGGCGTCGACCAGGCGATTGGCCAGCCGAGCGGCAGTATCGAGATCAAGCGAGCCGTCGGGCTTGAACGGCGTCGCCATTGCGGTCAACACCGTGCCCAACTGCGCCGTTACATCGATTCCGCTCGTACTCACGCGCCAAGATTACCCCGGGTCCATCGGACCTCCGTCGCGGTGTTGACCGGCCACTCCGTCAAGCCTCCGTGGCCAAAGGAGAGGTAGCCACCTCACTACCGTCCGCCAGCGTCGAAATCTCGAAATCGGAGAACACCGCCGGAGCCGCTTCGACCAGCTCACGTAGGCAGGCGATGGCCAGCCCACGGATCTCCACATCGGCGTGTTCGCTGGCCCGCATCGCGATGAAGTGGCGCCAGGCCCGATAGTTGCCGGTGACCACGATGCGGGTCTCGGTGGCGTTGGGCAGCACCGCCCGGGCGGCCTGTCGCGCCTGCTTACGACTCAAAACCGCGTTGGGTTGGTCGGCGAACTTCGCCTCCAGGCGGGCCAGCAATTCGGTGTAGGTGGCGCGGCTGGCGTCGGCAGCTTCGGTGAAGATCCCAACCAGCTCGGGATCGTTCTCGAATCCGGGCGGGACCACCACCTCGGCGTCGTTCTCGGGCACATAGCGCTGCGAGAGCTGCGAGTAGGAGAAATGCCGGTGCCGGATCAGCTCGTGGGTGGCCGATCGGGAGATGCCGGTGATGTAGAAGCTGACGCTCGCGTGCTCCAGGACCGAAAAGTGCCCGACGTCGATGATGTGGCGGATGTAGCTTGCGTTGGTCGCCGTCTTGGGATTCGGCTTCGACCAGCTCTGGTAGCAGGCCCGGCCGGCAAACTCGGTGAGCGCCGGCCCGCCCTGGGCATCGGTGCTCCACGGCACGTCAGGCGGGGCCTGGAATTCCGTCTTGGCGATCAGCTGCACCCGCAGCGGCGCGATGTCGGCCACTCGCCCACCCTACTGTCGAGCCGTCAACGGGCTGCAGCAGCGCGCCGACTTCTGCACCAGGGCTGTTGATCGGCGGATCTACGACCATGCGGTAGAAATCGACGACGATTCCCCGAGCAAGACCGGTCGCGCTCCTACAATCACCTGGTGTCCGGCGGTTCGCAGTGCTGATCGGCGTGGCCGCAGCGGTGCTCGCCTGCTTCGGATACGGCACAGCCTCGGTCCTTCAGTCGTACGCCGCGGGCAACACCCTTGCCGCGGGCGGCGACACCGCGGCGAACGGCCCCACCCTGCGGTCGACCATCACCGCGATGCTGGCCCCGATCTTCATCGCCGGCATCGCGCTCGACCTTTTCGGATTCGTCGGCAGCCTGGTGTCCGCGCGGTTGATTCCACTGTTCCTGTCGCAGACCATCATCAGCGCCAACCTCGTGGTCACCGCGGTGTTGAGCATTTTCGTTCTTCACGTGCGGCTACATCGGCGTGACTGGACCGCGATCGCCATAGTGCTTGTGGCGCTGTGCATCCTGGGTGCCACCGCCGGGCCCCTCGGCGACCGGGACCCGGGTGCGGTCATGCATTGGAGTGTCCTGGTGGTGTCGGCGATCATCCTGGGCCTGGGCGCCGGGCTCGTGCGGCTGCTCGGCAGGAACGCTGCGGTGCCCGCGGGCCTGATCGCCGGGGTGCTCTACGGAGCGATGGCTGTCGCCGTGCGCGTCGTCGACGGACTCGAGCCCCTGAACCTGGGTGTGCTCATCGCCGACCCGGCATCGTGGGCCATTCTGGTCGCCGGGCTTGGCGGGTTCTATCTGTTCACCGTGGCACTGCAGGTCGGATCGGTGAACGGTGTCGCCGCCGCGTTGGTGGTCGGCGAGACCGTGGTGCCCGGCATCGTGGGCGTGGTTGTGCTGGGTGACGCTTCGCGGCCGGGATACGGCTGGCTGGTGACGATCGCTTTCATCGCGGCGGTCTCCGGGGCCGTGGCGCTGGCGCTCTCCAGCGCTGCCGAATACGAGCGGGCGCACGGTTCCTGAGCTGGCCGTCGCGTAGCGCCCGTCGGAAGGCTGTGCTCACCCGTTTGTACGCCAGGGCGGTTACCCGGCGACGAGAACAACCACAGCGGAGAAATCGGGGATCGACGCCCGGAACGCTTCGCTTTGGCCACGAACTCGGGCGGGTCCGAGAGTCGGCTGCCGCGACGTGATCCGAACTTGTCGGACCGTTGGTCTTTACTGTCCTGTTCCCCGGACACCGGGCGGCGGGTTCACAGCTTGGACCCTGCCCCGCCACCCGGCCCACCCACCTGAAAAGGAAGGCCGACTGATGCTACGCAGAATCTGCGGCATGGCCATTGCCGCCGGCTGCAACATCCGCCGAAACACCCTGGCCCTGTGCGTTGTTAGCGCGGCAATCACCCTGGCGGGCTGCGTCTCACCGGACCGGGTCTCGAAGGATCCCGCCGACACTCCGAGGTGGAACGCCGGGTTGTCGTCGTCGACCCCATCGCCGGCAGCCGTGCCACCTACAGCAGCCGATTTCGTCGTCGGCGTGGTCATCACCGAGCAGAAGTGCTTCGGCTCGGCAGGCTGCAGCTACCGGTACACCATCAATCCGCAGTACCTCAGCACAAAGCCGTTGCCGGACAAGACGACCGTGATCTTCAAGGTGACGGGCGGTGATCAGGATCAGGTCGGCAATTTCACCATCGACGCCGACGGCACCGCCACCTTCGACCGGGAGGCCGGCATTTCGGGCCCGGAGGACGCTGACCTTCGAGCCACGGTGACGCAGGTTCTTCCCGGCCGGAGCACGCACTAGCTCGTGTCCACCACGTGTCCTCCGATCGGCGGATCCAGATCTGGTCCTGGCAGTGGGACCATCGGCGGACAGACGACCGAGCGCGACTGAACAAAGCTGAGAGCTCACTCGATACCACTGCAGCGCAAGATATCTCCGCAACACGAAGGGCATTGACCATGAGAGGAACGACCGTGCACTACGAGATGGTGGATCTGGTCCGAGAACGCGCCAACGAAAAGGACTGGGACCTGATCTTCGACAGCGGGCCCAACGCGGAGTACCGCACCATGGTGTGGGAGCACCCGCTGCTCAGCGCAACCGGCGTGGTGACCGAGTTGGAGATCGGGTTCAGCCCGGACGGGCGCATCATCTTCTCCGAGCGGCGTCGCGGCGGCGTCGCCCACAAGCGCGTCAAGCCGACCAGCACGTTCGCCTCGACCGATCTCTATCTCGCGGCGCTCAAGATGATCTGACCCCCCGCGTACCTGCGCCGTTTTCGACCGTGGGGCTGTTGATCAGCACGGACCACGACCCAGGTGTCGAAAACGGCGGCGGGAGAAAAGACTCTTGACCCAATTACGTGACACATCGTAACGTAATCGTGTGTCCCCGATCACAGGGCCGGGACGGCCGCGTGACCCGCAAACCCAGCACGCGATCATGACCGCTACCCGTCAACTGCTGGCACAGGGCGGCTATGACCAGTTGTCCATCGAGTCCGTTGCCCGCGAAGCCGGCGTCAGCCGGCCCACCATCTACCGGCGTTGGCCGTCGAAGGCGCACCTGGTCTTCGACGCCGCGTTCGAGCAGCCGCCGGGCGGCGAACTCCTCTCGGTTTCAGGAGAGTTCGAAACCGACCTGCGCGCCTTCGCTCGCGCGGTACTCACGTTCTGGCTCGATCCCGTGGTCGAGGCCGCCGCGCTCGGGATCCTCACCGAGCGCCGCCGCGATCCGGAACTGCACATCCGGACCCAACAACTGCTCGACCAGCGGACCAAGGACGCCTTCCGCGCCCTGGTCTCCTGCGGCATCGAACAGGGCCGGGTCCACGCCGATGTCGACGTCGACATGGTCTATCAGGCCGTGATCGGCACCGCGTTCTACACCGCCCACATGGAACCGGACGTCGATGTCGACGACACCGCAGATCGACTGTGCTCCTTGCTGATCAACGGAGCCGGACGTACAAATCCCCGAAGGAAGGACCAAGCATGACCGACACGACCGAGCTGTCCGCAGCGTTCAACGGGCTGCTCGACGAAATGCGCGCCATCGAGCGGAAACTGCTCGATGCGGACCCCGCGCTGAGCGAGCCCGATCTGCTCGACGGGTACCGGCTGGCGTTCAGCGTGCTGCGCGTCGCCGTCGACGCGTACGTGTGGGGTGACCGCGACAAGCCGATCCTGGTCGACGTCATCAGTCCCTACCTCAAATGGGGTGGTGACAACTCGGACGCGTTCTACCAGCTCGCGCCGCTCGACCCAGCCCGT
Source organism: Mycolicibacterium sp. 050232 (assembly GCA_036235365.1). Classification (GTDB taxonomy): domain Bacteria; phylum Actinomycetota; class Actinomycetes; order Mycobacteriales; family Mycobacteriaceae; genus Mycobacterium. The sequence goes on from JAZBEZ010000002.1 coordinate 123,490, forward strand.
ACGTACCGGGTCACCGGCAACCGCGGCGATGCGGTGTACCTGTCGATGACGGTCTACGGCGGGCCCGGCGAAGGCCGCTACAGCGACCGCATCGTCGGCACGATCAACAACCGCGACCTCGAGTTCGACGAGGACGGCAACTTCGAGTTCGTCATGAGTCCCGACCCGCAGCCGGGCGCCTGGCTCAAGCTGGACGCCGATACCGAATTCGCCTTGACCCGTGACTATCTGAACGACCCGGACACCGGGCGCCGGCCGGAATGGCGGATCGAGACACTGAACCCGCCGGCCCGGCGCTCCGACAGCGCGGCCGAACTGGCCCGCCGCTTCGAGTACGCCAGAAACTGGTTGCGCGAACAGGTTTCGTTCCTGCCCACCAAGGTGGAGCCGGCCAATCAGCTGCACCCGCCGTTCCCCGTCCCGCAGAACGCCTACGGCTGGTCGGCTGCCGACGCGGCCTACGCGATGGGTGCCTACGAACTCGCGCCGGATCAGGCCCTGGTCATCGAGGGCACCTCACCGGACTGCGTGTTCTGGAATCTGTGCCTGTGGAATCCGTTCCTGCACACCTACGACTACACCCACGAGCGGGTGACGATCAACGGCGCCCACGTCACCTATGAACCGGACGGATCCTGGCGCATCGTCATCAGCGACAAGGATCCCGGCCACCCGAACTGGGTCTCGACGGCGGGACGGGCCAAGGGCCTCATCTGGCTGCGCTGGTTCCTGCCCGAAGCGACACCGGCGCACCCGCAGTGCCGGGTGGTCGACGTGGCCGAGGTTGCGGCCCTGTGACCGCCAGCATGCAACGGCCGGCGCCGATCCGGTTCAATGACCTGAGCGATCCGGTGTATCCCCCAGCGGCCCAACCGATTCGCGACGGGCTGGCCGCCTACGGGGCGAACCTGAACCTCGACCCGGACGCGATGTTGACGGCCGCGGCCGAGCGAACCGGGCTGGACGATTTCGGCGACCCCGGGTTCCGGGAACGTCTCGACGTGCTCTGTACCGCGCTGCGCGACGAAGCGGATCTGTCCGACACCGGCGTGGCGATCGCGTTCGAGCAATTGGTGGGCAACCTGGTCAACCGGCTGCGACTGGAGGCGCTGATCGCCGACCATCCCGAGATCGAGGACGTCGAGATCGAACGGCCGATCATCATCTGCGGGCTCCCCCGTACCGGCACCACGCATCTGCACAATCTGCTCGCCGCGGACCCTGCCCTGCGCCATCTGCCCTACTGGGAGAGCCTCGAACCGCTGCCCGGCCCTGGCGAGGACACGCCGCAGCCGCGCCGGGATCGATGCGGCGCGGGCCTGGAACTGGTGAACACCTCACTGCCGGAGTTCCGGCGGATGCATGACATGACCGTGGAGCATGCTCACGAGGAGATCCAGCTCCTGGCCAACGACATCTCAGGCATGCTGTTCGAAACCACCTACTACGTGCCGAGTTTCGCCGCTCACTACAAGACCCACGACCAGGCGGCGTCCTATGCCTACGTCAGGCGCAGCCTGCAGGCGATGCAATGGCTGCGCGGCGGGACGCGTTGGGTACTCAAATCCCCGCAGCATCTGGAACAGTTCCCCACCCTGGCCGCGACGTTCCCGGATGCGACTTTCATTGTCACCCATCGTGATCCGGTCGAGGTGACACTGTCGATGATGACCATGATCTGCTACGCGACCCGGATGGCGGTGACCCGTCCCGATGTGGCGCAGCTGACCGGGCACTGGCTGGGCCGCATCGACGATCTGCTCGCCGGCTGCATCCGCGATCGTGACGTGCTGCCCGCCGGGCAATCCATCGATGTCCGGTTCGACGACTTCATGGCCGACGAGCGGGGCACCTTGGCCGCCGTCTATCGACTGGCAGACCAACCGTTCGGCGACGATGTGCGGGCGGCAATGTCCGACTTCCTCACCGAGCACCCGCGCGGGCGTTACGGGGGTGTCATCTACGACGCCGCGGCCCTCAACCTCGATCCGGCTGCCCTGGCCGAGCGGTTCCGGGCCTACCGGGAGCGGTTCCTCGGCTAAACGCCCTGGCCTCCGGCCCGCCGCATCGCGGCGGTGATGTGTTCGAAGTCGATCGCCAGGTGTGCGCGCGCCAACGCTTCGGCGTCGTCCCCGCGACGCCCGGCGATCGCATCGATCAGCTGTTCGTGCTCCCGCAGCGCCCGCAGCTCCATCTCGCGCATGGTCGCGGATTCACCCCACAGGTGGGCCGGTGCGGCGATGCTCACGGACGCTTCCAACTCGAGCAGCATCTGTTTGAGCACGGTGTTGCCGGCCGCGTCCATGATCGCCAGGTGCAACGCACTGTCCGCCTGCTGGGCGGCCGGACCGCTCTCCGCGCAGCGGTAGGCCTCGAGCCGTTCCCTCAGCACCACGAGATCGCGGTCCGTCCGGGCTTCCGCGGCCGCACGGCACACCGCGCCGTGGATTCGGCAGATGGCGTCGCAGCGGTCCCGTAGCTCATCGAGCCGCGTGGTCAGGGTGCGGCCGACGGCGGCGGTCGACGACTCCGGCCACTGCTGCAGCACATAGGTGCCACCGCCGCGGCCGCTGCGCCTGGTCTCCACCAACCCCAGCTCGACCAGCCGGGCCAGCGCCGCGCGTACCGTCATCCGGCCGACCCGCAGGGACGCGGCGAGTTCACGCTCGGCAGGCAGGCGCGATCCGGGCAGGTACTCACCGATCGCGACCGCGGTGACCAGACGGTCGGTGATTTCATCCACCCGCGACGAGGGTTCGAGTTCGCGCTCGAGGAGCCCGGGCGTGACGCCCGTGGGCTCTGTCGGCTGCGGCTCGGGATTCCCCATGGGCACACAATATCGACGTCCCAAATTAAATCCTCATTAATGGTCTTGTCACAGGACCATTAATGGTCCATGCTGACCGCCATGCCTCGTTCCACCCGCATGGTGCCCTTCCGCGGTCACGAGACCTGGGTCCAGGTCACCACACCCGAAAGCGCCCGCCCCGGCGCCCTTCCGTTGTTCGTCCTGCACGGCGGACCCGGCATGGCCCACAACTACGTCGCCAACATCGCCGCCCTGGCCGACGAGACCGGCCGCACCGTCATCCACTACGACCAGTTGGGCTGCGGCAACAGCACACACCTGCCCGACGCCCCGGCCGACTTCTGGACGCCGCAACTCTTCGTCGACGAGTTCCACACCGTCCGAGAGGCACTCGGGGCCGACCGGTACCACGTGCTCGGACAGTCGTGGGGCGGCATGCTCGGCGCCGAGATCGCCGTCCGGGCCCCGAAGGGACTGGCTTCGCTGTCGATCTGCAACTCCCCCGCCTCGATGCAACTGTGGGTCGAGGGTGCGGCCGAACTTCGCGCGCAACTGCCGCCGGAGGCCCGGGCCGCGCTCGAACGGCACGAGGCCGACGGCACGGTCACCGATCCCGCATACCTGGCCGCCACGGAGGAGTTCTACCGTCGCCATGTCTGCCGGGTCGAGCCGATGCCGAAGGACTTCGCCGACACCGTGGCCCAGATGGAGGCCGAGCCGACGGTGTACCACACGATGAACGGCCCCAACGAGTTTCACGTCATCGGGACCCTGCGCGACTGGAGAATCATCGACCGGCTGCCGTCGGTCACCGCCCCGACACTCGTCATCGCCGGCGAGTTCGACGAGGCCACCCCCGCGACCTGGCAGCCCTATGCCGACCTCATCCCCGACGCCCACAGTCACGTGTTCGCTGACACCAGCCACTGCACGCACCTGGAGAAACCCGAAGAGTTCCGCTCGGTGATCGCCGAGTTCCTGAATCAGCACGATCTGGCCGCTGCCGCCCGGGTCTGACCCCTCCCCTTCGACTCCGACAGGAACGCCATGGCAACCGAAGCGGCCGCCGCCCATCTCACCACCGGTGAAGGGCAACGCGATCTCGAATCATTCGGCTACAAACAGGAACTCAGCCGCTCCATCTCCACGGCCGATCTCATCGTCTACGGCCTGGTGTTCATGGTGCCCATCGCACCCTGGACCATCTTCGGGACGGTCTACAACAGCGCATCGGGCATGGTGCCGCTGGTCTACCTGATCGGCCTGATCGCCATGGTGTTCACCGCACTGGCCTACTCCCAGATGGCCAAGTCGTTCCCGTTGGCCGGATCGGTGTACGCCTACGTGGGCCGTGGTATCCACCCCGGCCTCGGCTTCTTCGCCGGCTGGGCCATCCTGCTCGATTATCTGTTGATCCCCACCCTGCTCTACGTCTTCGCCGCCGAATCGATGGTCGGACTCTTCCCGGGCACTCCGCGCTGGGTGTGGGCGATCGTATTCGTCGTGGTGAACACGATCATCAACCTGCTCGGCGTGGGTTCACTCAAGATCGTGAACCGCGTATTCCTCGCCGTGGAACTGGTTTTCGTCGTGCTGTTCGTGATCATCGCGGTGCGCGCCATCAACGGACAGTCACTCCCCGACGTCGGGTGGAGCGCACTGCCGATCTGGAACTCCGAGTTGGTCACCGCGCCGTTGATCGCGGCGGCGCTGTCGATCGCGGTGCTGAGCTTCCTCGGCTTCGACGGCATCTCCACGCTGGCCGAGGAATCGACCGGGAAGAAGAATCCAGCCGGCCGTGCGATGATCGCTGCGCTGTTCGTGGTGGCGTTCCTGTTCATCGCCCAGACCTGGCTGGCCAGCCTGTTGGCCGGAGGCCGCGAATCGTTCGGTGACGACGAGGTGGGCAACGCGTTCTTCCTGCTGGTGCAGGCCGCGTCGAGCACCGGCTGGATGAACGCGTTTTTCGTGGTCAATGTGCTCGCCGTCGGTTTCGCCAATGCGATGGCCGCCCAGGCCGCCACCAGCCGGTTGCTGTTCTCGATGAGCCGCGACCGCCAACTGCCCGCGTTCCTGTCCACGATCAGCTCCCGCAAGGTGCCGATCGCAGCCATCCTGGTGGTCAGCGCCCTGAGCCTGGTGCTGGTGCTGTTCTTCGTCGGCCAGATCGGATTGATCTCGTCGCTGGTGAATTTCGGTGCGCTGTTCGGCTTCTGCCTGCTGCACGCGTCGGTCATCTGGTACTACACCGTGCGGCAGAAGTCGAAGAACTACCTGCTGCACCTCGTGGTGCCGACCGTCGGCTTCCTGATCATCGGCTATGTGCTGATCAACGCCGACGCGCTGGCCAAGATCGGCGGCGTCGTGTGGCTCGTGATCGGCGGGATCATCTTCGCCACCAACATGTCCCGAGGGCGCGGGGTCCCCGAACTAGCTGAGGAACCGGCGACGTAACGGCTCGGCGAGGTCGCCACGGCCCCCCACCTCGACCTCGCCCACCCCAAGCCACGACGCCATCGTCCTCAGCTCGACGGCCAGGGCCTCCGCCACCCGCGCGGGGTCCTGGCCGTCCTCCATGAACGCCCCTGGCACCTGCAGCGCCGTGTCGGTGCGTTTCAGGTCCACCCGCGCCACCAGTTCGCCGTCGAGCAGGAACGGCCATACGTAGTAACCGAATTGGCGTTTCGCCGCGGGGACGTAGATCTCGATCCGGTAGTGAAATCCGAACAACCGCTCCACCCGGGGCCGGAAGAAGATCAACGGATCGAAAGGGCACAGTAGCGCCGTTCCACGGTCCCGCCGCGGCACGGTCTGGCCGGCCCGCAGATACGCCGGGGCTCCGTCGATATCGACCGGTTCCAGCTCCCCGTCGGCCACGAGCTTGGCCAGCGCCGGCTTGACCTGTTTTGCCCCCATCCGGAAGTAGTCACGGATATCGGCCTCGGTGCCGACGCCCAGCGCGGTCGCCGCCCGCAGGGTCAGCTCGCGGACCGCCTCATCGTCGTCGAGCTGCCTGGCCAGCACCTCTGGCGGCAGCACCCGTTCGGTGAGGTCGTAGTGCCGGGCGAACCCAACCCGGGTCGAGGTTGTGAGGACCCCTGACGACCACAGCGCTTCGGCCACCCACTTGGTCTCACTGCGGTCCCACCATGGCCCCTTGCGGCCGCGCGGTTCCGACTCCAGGTGAGCCTCGATCTGACCGGCGGTGGAGGGGCCGAGTTCGCCGATGGCGGCGACGATGTCCTCGGCGAGCTTGGGGTTCTTCCGGACGATCTCGGTACCCCACCGGCCGTGGGTGTACTCGCGCATCCGCCACCGCAGCAGCGGCCAGTCCTCGACCGCCATCAGCGCGGCCTCGTGCGCCCAATACTCCACCAACAACCGGGGTGAACGGGCGCTGTGAGACCACGCCGCCCGGTCCAGGGTGTTCCGGTCATACGGTCCCAGCCGACTGAACACGGGGGCGTAATGCGCGCGCACCGCCACCGACACCGAATCCAGCTGCAACACCTGAATCCTCGAGATCAGCTTGCGCAGATGGGCACGGGTGACGGCGCCCCGCGGCTTGGGGTCGTAAAACCCCTGCGCGGCGACAGCGATCCGGCGGGCCTGGGTTGTCGTCAGGGTGGCCACCTTGCCATCGTTCCTCAGGGGCCCGACAAGTAGCGGAGCGGACTGGCGATGCTGAAGGCCGGCCGGTTACCGCGCGCGCACATAGCTGCAGAACCGGTACCGCAAACCTGAGCTGCTGGTCAGCCACTCCCCGGTGGTCTTCGTCCACGAGTCGTCGAGCCCCGGTGCCATCGCGTCGCCCGCTGCTGGTGGCAGGTCGATGTCGATCTCGGTCACCTCGCAGCGGATCGCGAACGGAAGGGCCTGAGCGTAGATCTGCGATCCGCCGATCACCCAGCCGCGGAACACGTCGCCAAGGCCGGTGAGCACCTCGGCGCCGTCGGCCACGTATCCGGGATCGCGGGTGATCACGACGTTGCGCCGGCCGGGCAGCGGGCGGACCTTGGCCGGCAGCGACTCCCAGGTCAGCCGGCCCATCACCACCGTCTGCCCGAGGGTGAGCTGCTTGAACCGGGCCTGGTCCTCCGGCAGCTGCCACGGAATGCCGTTGTCGCGGCCGATGACGCCCGAGGTGGACTGCGCCCAGATCATCGCCAGCTGTCGAAGATCGTCGGTCATACAGCGACGGGCGCCTTGATCGCCGGGTGCGGGTCGTAATTCAGAATCGCAATATCCTCAAAGATGTAGTCGAAAATCGAGTCACGTTGCGCCAGAACGAGTTCCGGGTACGGCCGAGGTTCGCGGCTGAGCTGCAGGGCCACCTGGTCGACGTGGTTGTCGTAGATGTGGCAATCGCCGCCGGTCCAGACGAACTCACCGACGTCCAACCCGGCCTGCGCAGCCATCATGTGGGTCAGCAGCGCGTAACTGGCGATGTTGAACGGCACGCCCAGGAAGAGGTCGGCACTGCGCTGGTACAGCTGACAGGACAACTTGCCGTCGGCGACATAGAACTGGAAGAACGCGTGGCACGGCGGCAGCGCCATCTGCGGGATCTCGCCGACGTTCCACGCCGAGACGATGTTGCGCCGCGAGTCGGGGTCACGCTTGAGCAGATCGAGGGCGCCCGAGATCTGGTCGATGTGCTCACCGGACGGAGTCGGCCATGATCGCCACTGCACGCCGTAGACCGGTCCGAGATCGCCTGTCTCACTGGCCCATTCATCCCAGATCGTGACGCCGTGGTCCTGCAGCCAGCGCACGTTCGAATCTCCGCGTAAGAACCACAGCAGCTCGTAGATCACCGATTTGGTGTGCACCTTCTTGGTGGTGATCAACGGGAAGCCTGCGGCCAGGTCGTAGCGCATCTGGTGCCCGAACAGGCTGCGGGTGCCGGTCCCGGTGCGATCAGATTTCGCCACCCCCTGCTCGGTCACCTTCCGTAACAGGTCCTCGTAGGGGGTTTGGATCGACACGCTGTCAGCTTACGTGCCGGCATGGGGAGTAGAACGGAAGCCATGCCGACCACCACTGACACGATCACCACCCCCGATGGCACCTGCCGCATCACCGTCGCAACACCGGAAGGGGACGGCCCCTGGCCCGGGGTGGTGCTGTTCCCCGACGCCGGCGGCCTGCGCCCCACCATGGAAGAGATGGCGGCGGAGCTGGCCGGATTCGGTTACGTCGTGCTCGTGCCCGACGTCTACTACCGCACCCCCGGCTGGGGTCCCTTCGACCTCAACACGGTGTTCACCGACCAGGAGCAACGCCAGCAGCTGTTCGAGCTGATGGGCACGCTCACCCCGGAGATCTACGCCGCCGACGCCGAGGCGTTCTTCGATTACCTCGCGGCCCGGCCCGATGTCTCCGGTGAGAAGTTCGGCACCACCGGCTACTGCATGGGCGGGCGGGCATCGCTGATCGTCGCCACGCGGGTGCCGGAGCGGGTCGCGGCTGCGCTGTCCTTCCACGGCGGCAGGCTGGCCGTGGAGGACGATCCCGACAGCCCTCACCTGCTGGCCGACAAGATCCAGGCGACGGTCTACGTGGCCGCAGCCGAGAACGATGCCTCGTTCACCGAGGACGACGGCAAGAGGCTGGAAGACGCACTGTCCGGAGCTGCCGTCGACCACACCATCGAGTTCTATCCCGCAGCGCACGGTTTCGCGGTGCCTGATCACAAGGCGGTGTATGACGAGGCAGCCGCAAAGCGGCACTGGGAGAACACCGAGCGGGTGTTCGGGGCCGCTTTCGCCCCGGCATAGGCGGTAGGCGACGATTGACGGCGTGTATGACCAGCCCTTCTCCGACGAGTCCCACGCATACGAACCCGGTTTCCGGATCGACCCGGTACTGGCCCGGAGTTGGCTACTGGTAAACGGCGCCCAGTATGAGCGGTTCGCGCCTGCGGCCCGTTCCCGCGCCGACATCGTCGTGCTCGACATCGAGGACGCGGTCGCCCCCAAGGACAAGGTGGCCGCCCGCGACAAGGTGACCCGGTGGCTGGCCGACGGCAGTAGCGACTGGGTACGGATCAACGGCTTCGGCACCCCGTGGTGGGCCGACGATCTGGACATGCTGGCCGACACCTCGGTGGGCGGCGTCATGCTGGCCATGGTGGAGTCGGTGGACCATGTCACCGAGACCGCCCGCCGGCTGCCCGGTGTACCGATCGTGGCCTTGGTGGAGACCGCCCGCGGTCTGGAACGGATCACCGAGATTGCTTCGGCCAAGGGCGCATTCCGGCTGGCGTTCGGCATCGGCGACTTCCGGCGCGACACCGGTTTCGGCGACAACCCGGCAACATTGGCGTACGCGCGGTCGCGGTTCACCATCGCCGCCAAGGCCGCCGGACTCCCCGGCGCCATCGACGGGCCCACCGTGGGCTCCAGCGCCCTGCGGCTGTCGGAAGCCACGGCGGTCTCGGCTGAATTCGGCATGACCGGCAAGATCTGCCTCACGCCCGATCAGTGTCCGACCGTCAACGAAGGGCTGGCCCCCTCACAGGACGAGATCAGCTGGGCCAAGGAGTTTTTCGCCGAATTCCAGCGCGACGGCGGCGAGATCCGCAACGGGTCCGATCTGCCCCGTATCGCCCGGGCCAACAAGATCCTGGACCTGGCCAGGGCGTACCGCATCCACGAACCCGAGTACAGCGACGATCCCGATCACGTGCCGGCCCCGTCCGACACGTACCACTACTGAGGCTGGTTCAGCCCCTCGGCGCGTCGTCGTTGCGGTGCAGGAAGGTGTTGATCGCCCGGACGATTCCGCGGCCCGCATAAATGCCTGCAGCGACCGACACGATGATCATCGCGATGAACATCACCAGCCAGTTGGCTCGGCTGTGACTGACGTTCCACCAGATGAACGTGAACAGCAGGGCGCAGACGAAAACGATGATGTCCCGCCAGTTTCCGCGGTAGGACATCGCTGCTTCACGGATTTCGCGGCTGCGGTCACTCGCATCGATCAAGCCGTCGATACGTTCGTCGATGCTGGCCTTGAGCCGCGCCTTGCGTTCGACATCCTCGGCGGGCAACCGGTCCAGCAGATCGAGATCCTTGGTGATCATTCCGCGGATGTCCGGTGGTTTGAGGTTGCCCGCGATCACCCCGAGCATCGCACCACCGGCGATGGGCGCTGCCCCCAGCGCGAGTTCGGCGATTCCTGGCATTCCGTCCCTCCATCACTCCATCAGGGTTGCGGCCAGGGTGCCGCCCAGCTCGTAGGCCCGTTCCCGGACTCCGGCGTCGACCACACCCGTAACTTCGACCACGTCGGCCGCTTTGACCAACGCCAGCCCCGTCACGATCTTGTCGACGGCATTCGCCGCACCGACCGTGTCGTTGTTGCCGTGCACCCACAGACCGTACGGACGCCCGGCCACATGATCGAGGCTCGAGTAGTACACCGTATCGAAGAAGTGCTTCAACGCACCGCTCATGTACCCGAAATTAGCTGTGGTACCGAACAAATAGCCGTCGGCGGCCAACATGTCGGTAACCGTCGCAGCTAACGCGGGCTTCGATTCGACCGCGACCCCGGAGATCTCCGGATCGCGCGCCCCGGCCAGTACCGCTTCCAGGAGTTCCCGGGTCGCCGGAGAGGGCGTGTGATGCACCACGAGCAGTGTCTTGGTCATGCCGACTGCTGTTCCTGCATCCGTACCGCGGTGCGCATGGTCTCGCGGGCGCGACTGCGATCACCGGCGAAGTCGTAGGCACGGGCCAGCCGATACCAGCGAACCCAATTGTCGGGATCGGCTTCCAGTTCCGCCTTGACCGTCATGAACAGGCCATCGGCCGCGTCGCGCTCGATCCGCCCCGAGGGCCGCGTCGGCAGCTCGCTGACGTCGAGTTCCATGCCCTGTTCACGCGCCAGGCGGGCCAACCGTTGATGCGCCAGGCCGGCACGCAGGGTGGTGAACAGGACCCAGACACCGATCAGCGGGAACACCATCAGCGCCACGCCCAGTCCGATCGCGGCCGGCTCACCCGAGCCGATGAAAACGACCGCGGTGCGCCCCAGCATCAGGAAGTAGACGATCAGCGCCAGGCACATGAAGCCGATCACCAGTTGGATGCGCAGCGACCGCGCGCCGTCACTCACGACAGATCGAGCAGCGGTTCAATGCCGATGGTCAAACCGGGCCGCTCGCCGATCTTGCGCACGGCCAGCAGCACACCCGGCACGAAGGAGGACCGGTCCAGGCTGTCGTGGCGGATCGTCAGCGTCTCCCCCTGGGTTCCGAACAGCACCTCCTGGTGGGCGACCAACCCGGCCAATCGCACCGAGTGCACCGGCACACCGTCCACATCGGCGCCACGGGCGCCGTCGAGACCGGTACTGGTGGCGTCCGGGTTGGGCGGCATGCCTTTTCGTGCCTCGGCGATGAGCTTCGCGGTGCGCGCGGCCGTTCCGGACGGCGCGTCAGCCTTGTGCGGGTGGTGCAACTCGATGATCTCGACCGATTCGAAATAGCGCGCCGCCTGCTGGGCGAAGTGCATCGACAGGACTGCACCGATGGCGAAATTCGGTGCGATGAGCACCGCGGATTCGGGCTTCTCCTTGAGCCAGGCCTCGACCTGTTCGATGCGGTCCCAGGTGAATCCGGTGGTCCCGACGACGGCGTGAATTCCGTTGTCGATGAGGAACTTGAGGTTGTCCATCACCACATCGGGATGGGTGAAGTCGATGACCACGTCGGTCTTGGCGTCGGTGAGCAGGGTCAGTGGATCGCCCATGTCGACCCCGGTAGAAAATGTCAGATCATCCGCGGATTCGACCGCGTGCACCATGGTCGCGCCAACTTTGCCCTTAGCCCCGAGAACACCAACTCGCATGGTTGGGAGCCTACTGCCCCGCTCCGTCGGTCATGGTCGGGCCGGTAGGAGAGAACTTGACCTAGGGGTTGATGGTGTTCTCGCCGATCTGGCGGCCCCACACGTATTCGGCCACGAGCGGTCGTCCCATCTCGAGGTGGTTGTACGGCGCGATCGATGCACCCGTATCCATCACCAGGTACGGAGCCGGCCACAGGTCTTTCGTGACCGGCTGCCAGCAGCCGGGCCTGCCCTCGGGCCCACCCTTGGCATTGACCCGCGGCAGGTTGTCCGGATAGACGTACGGGTTGCCCACGCCGATCAGGAAGTCGTGCAACTCAAGCGCGTAGCCGTTGCGGGTCTGGGCGGCGAACTTCGGCGCGGCCTCCGCATAATTCCGGACAGAACACGCCAACGCCGGGCTGTTGCGGTCGAGCATCTCGCTGACCGGCAGCAGGTCCTGCGCGCCACGGACCAGGTACGGCCCGCCACGCTCGAAGATGTCGCCACCGGTGTTACCGAACCCGACCGCCGCGACCAACGCCTGATCCAGATTGCCGCGCTGCTCATTGAGCGAACGAGCAGTGGTCACCGCGTTGGTCAGACCGTCGAACAGATCCGGGCCGGCATTCGCATACACCTCACCCAAATCGGCCAAACCCGAGATGTCGCGGCGGATCTGAGGCATCCGCGGGTTCAGGTCGCCCAGGATGTCGTTGCCGTTGACGATCGACTGACCGAACTTGTCACCCAGGCCGTCGAGCGCCTGCGCGGTCGCGGTCAACGTCTGATTCAGCTTGATCGGGTCGATCTGCTCGGAGATCGCGGTGATCGTCTCGAACAGCGTGTTGAACTCCGTCGTCACACCCTGAGCGCGAATCGGCGTCGAGGGCGACACCCGTTCCGCCGAGGGATTGTCGGGCGCGAAGAACGAAATGTACTTGTTGCCGAACACCGTGGTGGCCCGCAACTCAGCGGTCACGTTCGCCGGGATCAGCTTCAGGTACTGAGGCTTGACGTCCAGGATCAGCTTGGCTTCCGGGTTGTCGTCGACGGTCACGACGTCGACCGACGCCAACCGACCGATCGGCACACCGTTGAAGGTGACCTTCGAGCCCGGGTCCATCGACAGACCGGCCCGTCCGGACAGCACAGTCAGCTGCGCCTTCTTCTCGAAGGACCCGCGGAACTGCATCCACGTCAACGTCAGCACCGCAGCCAGCAGGATGCTCATTCCCGCGCACGCCGTCTTGTAGGGCGGGTCATACCGCCAGTGCTTGAACCGCCGTCCGGACCGGACCCGCGATGTCGCAGCGGTTGAGGCCACGCGCAAACCTCCAACTTGTTGACGCGGCCAACCAGTTGGTCAGCATGCGAGTGAGCGAGCAGAACTCTCGCAAACGATCAGAGACGACTGCAACTGCAAGACGCCGAGTGCGGCAAACATCAAATTGCGGCCGCCGGAGGGCGCGCGTCACATCTTTTAGGTAGAAGTAACTGACGTAACGTCCCGTGAGTGCATCCCAGCGATATTCGGATGACATCGATGCGGGTCAGAACGACGACGAAACCGTCTGTCAGGCAACCTGATTGCGAGTAACCGCAGGACATGTGCATCTGCCGTCTACGGTGGACCCATGCGTCTGATCACGCTGGTTCCGTTCGTCGTCGCTGCTCTCGCATTCGTGGGGTGTGCCGACAACGCGGCCGCCGACGCCAAAGATCTCGACGGCCGCACCTTCATCTCGGAACAGGTGGAAGGTGACCAGATCCCGGGCGGTGGACCGCTGGCGATCGGTTTCGACGGGAAGCAGATCAGCACCTTCGCCGGCTGCAACCACGGTTCCGGCACCACCGAGCTCTCCGACGGCCGGATCACCACCCAGCTGGCGATGACCATGATGGCCTGCGCCCCGCCGGTCGGCGATTCGGACGCCTGGGTGTCGAAGTTCTTCGACGCCAAGCCGGCCTGGTCGTTGTCGGGCGACACCCTCACGTTGCAGACCGACGCGGCGACCGTCACGTTGCGGGACAAGAAAGTGGCCGACCCCGATCGCCCGCTCACCGGCACCACCTGGCAGGTCACCAGCCTGGTGTCCGCGCAGGCGGTCAGCACCTCGGTCGCACTCGAGCAGTCCAAGCCCACGTTGGCCATCGGGGACGACGGCGCCGTCAGCGGTTCCACGGGCTGCAACCGGATCACCGGCCGCGCAACCGTTTCCGGGTCACCGGCCGTCATCGACTTCGGCCCGCTGGCCACCACCAGGATGGCCTGCCCTCCGGAGGTCGCCGAGATCGAGCAGGCCGTGCTGCGGGTCCTCAAGGGCACCGTTCAGGCGTCGATCGACGCCGACGAACTCAAGCTCTCCGGTGCCGACGGCAACGGATTGGTGCTGCGCGCGCAATGAACCTACAGCGGTGAGGCCCCACGCAGATGCTCGAAGATCAGTGAGGTCTGGGTACCCGCGACGTCTGCGTCGGCATTGAGGTTCTCCACCACGAACGCCCTCAGATCCTCGGTGTCGCGCGCGGCCACGTGCAGGATGAAGTCGTCTCCCCCGGCCAGGAAATAGACGTCCATCACCTGTGGCCGGGAACGGATATGGGCGATGAAGTTACGGATCTTTCCCCGCGCGTTCGACTGCAGACTCACCGAGATCATCGCTTGCAGGCTGAGGCCGACGGCGGCTGGATCGATGTCCGTATAGAAGCCCCGGATCACCCCGATCTCCTGGAGCCTGCGGACCCGGCCGTGGCAGGTCGATGCGGCGACACCGACCGCGTCGGCCAGCGCGCTGTTGGACATGCGGGCGTCGGCATGCAGCGCCAGAAGTATGCGGCGGTCCACCTCATCGAGTTCCGGCCGAACATCCTTCGGCGAACGGGTCACACGCCCCCGCAATTTTGATGATTCTTCATACATAATCCGATGCTAACGAATCTTTATCGGAGATATTGCTCGCTTATCGAAGGTTCTTCACAATTATTTGCAGCACCCCAACTTTGAAGGAGCGACCATGCTCGTCGGCATCCCGACCGAGATCAAGAACAACGAGTACCGAGTGGCGATCACCCCGGCGGGCGTGGCGGAGCTGACCCGACGCGGCCACGACGTGATCATCCAGGCCGGCGCCGGCGAAGGCTCGGCCATCACCGACAACGACTTCAAGGCCGCCGGTGCCGAGATCGTGACCACGGCCGACCAGGTCTGGGCCGAGGCCGGGTTGCTGCTGAAGGTCAAGGAGCCGATCGCGGCCGAGTACTCGCGCATGCGCAAGGGCCAGACGCTGTTCACCTATCTGCACCTGGCGGCGTCCAAGGAATGCACCGACGCACTGCTGGCTTCGGGCACCACGTCGATCGCCTACGAGACGGTGCAGACCTCCGATGGCGCGCTGCCGCTGCTCGCCCCGATGAGTGAGGTCGCCGGTCGCCTGTCCGCACAGGTCGGCTCCTACCACCTGATGCGCACCCAGGGCGGCCGCGGCGTGCTGATGGGCGGCGTGCCCGGCGTCGCACCGGCCGAGGTCGTCGTCATCGGCGGTGGCGTCGCCGGTTACAACGCCGCACGCATCGCCAAGGGCATGGGCGCCCACGTCACGGTGTTCGACCTGAACATCAACACGTTGCGCAAGATCGACAACGAGACCAACGCCGGCATCGAGACCCGGTACTCGTCCTCACTGGAACTGGAAGAGGCCGTCAAGCAGGCCGACCTGGTGATCGGCGCGGTGCTGATCCCGGGCGCCAAGGCCCCCAAGCTGGTCACCAATTCGACCGTGGCCCACATGAAGCCGGGCGCGGTGCTGGTCGACATCGCCATCGACCAGGGTGGCTGCTTCGAGGATTCCCGGCCCACCACCCACGACGACCCGACCTTCGCCGTGCACGACACGGTGTTCTACTGCGTGGCCAACATGCCCGGCTCGGTGCCGCGCACGTCCACGTTCGCGCTGACCAACGCCACCATGCCGTACGTGCTCAAGCTGGCCGACAAGGGCTGGAAGGCCGCCTGTGAGGCCGACCAGGCACTGGCCAAGGGC
The DNA here is from genome assembly GCA_036235365.1 of Mycolicibacterium sp. 050232. GTDB lineage: Bacteria > Actinomycetota > Actinomycetes > Mycobacteriales > Mycobacteriaceae > Mycobacterium. The sequence continues at coordinate 139,182 of JAZBEZ010000002.1, forward strand.
CTGTCGACACACGAGGGCGCCCTGCTGTCCGAACAGGTCGCGGCCGACCTCGACATGCCGTTCACCGATCCGGCCATCGTCCTCGCCTGATCCAACCCACCGTCGCCCGGCCGGTGTTCACTCCGGCCGGGCGACGCGTATGACGGCCCATGACTGTACTTGACACCTGTCAAGTAGGGTGGTCCCATGCTTCAGCAGTTGTTCCCCACCGTTCCGGCGACCACCCGGGATGCCCTTGCCGCCTTCGACGCGGCCGAGCCCGTCGAACCGGAGTTCATGCTCGGCACCTGGCACGGCGCCGAATTACCCACCGGGCATCCGATGGACGGTCTGCTGGCGGCCAGCGGTTGGTGGGGCAAGCAGTTCGTCGACGGCGAGATAGTGCATCCGCTGCTGTTCCCTGCCGGTGACGGCACGTCGCTGTGGGCCCTCAACCCGGCGCTGGCATTCGGCGGCCTCGCGGTGTCGACGAAGATCCCCTTGCTTCGGAACCGGTCGATGACGGCGCCGATCGCCGCGTTGCGCCCACTGCTGCAGACCCGCGCGCCCAAGGCCCGGTTGCGCACCACCCGCTACCGCGGAGTGGACACCGCCACGATGGTCTACGACCAGCTGCCCATCCACGACGTATTCCGGCGACTGACCGACGACGCCGTGATCGGGGCGATGGACCTGCGGAACTCTCGCGCGCCGTATTTCTTCGTCCTGCAGCGCGACGACTCGATGCGGGTGACCTAGCAGCCGCGCGTACCCGAGCTGTTCACCGCGCATTCGACCGGTGGCTCCACGTCGGTGCTTGGATCGAAAGAGCAAGCGTTACAAGGTCTTTTCCTCCGATCGACGTTCCAAGAGGAGTCACCCATGGTCAACCTGCCCGTCGCGCACCAGCCCCGCCCGCTGCTGCCCGAGCTCTCGGAGTTCTTCGCCGGCATCACCCCGTTCCCCCGCCTTCGGCCGATCTTCGAGCGCAACCTCATGCGCATCGAGGACGAGGTCACCGAAGACCACTACGAACTGCGGGCCGAGATCCCCGGCATCGATCCGGCCAACGACGTTCAGATCACCGTCGCCGACGGCCAGCTGACCGTGAAGGCCGAACGTTCGGAGCGGGCCGACACCACCGCGCGGTCGGAGTTCTCCTACGGCTCGTTCCTGCGCACGGTGACCCTGCCCGCCGAGGCCGACGAGGACAACATCACCGCCGGCTACGAGCGCGGCATCCTGACCGTCCGCGTGCCGTTGTCGCAGAACCCCGCCGGTGCCCGCCAGATCGCGATCCAGGACACCGAGAACGGCTCGACCGCAATCGAATCCGCCGAGCACTCAGAGTAACGACGGCACCACGACAGCTGTCAGCTCCCCGATGAGCGGGCGCAGGTTGTCGGCCTTCGGGTCGTCGGCCTGCGACCGCGTCATCACCGCCAGCAACAGTCGCTGCCCGTCGGGCCCATACGCGATCCCCACGTCGTTGGTGCTGCCGTAATCACCGCTGCCGGTCTTGTCGGCGGTGGTCCAGCCCTCCGGAAGGCCGGCACGCACGCTCGAAGTCTGATTGGCCCGCATCCAGTCCTCCAACTGGCGGCGCTGCGGCGGACTCAACGCGTCACCGGCCAGTACCTCCCGGTACCCGAGTGCCAACGCCGCCGGAGTGGACGTATCTCTCGGATCCCCGGGAATCGCCGAGTTCAACTCGACCTCCCAACGGTCCAAGCGGGTGCGTTCATCGCCGATGCTGCGGGCGAACGCCGTGATGCCCGCCGGACCGTCAATGGTTTTCAACAGCAGGTTGCCCGCGGTGTTGTCACTGCGCTGAAGGGCTGCCCGACACAACTCCGACAACGTCATCTCCGCGCCGACACGGGTCTCGGTGACCGGTGAGTTGGGCACGATCGCCTCCCGGTCGACGAACACCCGGTTGTCCAGCGAAATCTGGCGACGGCCGACCATCTGCAGCACCCGCGCGGCGGCATAGCCCTTGAATGTCGAGCACATGGCGAACATCTCGTCGGGACGGTGCGCGAGTATCCGCCCGGAATCCAGATTGGATGCGTACAAGCCGATCAGGGCGTTGTGCCTGCGCTCCAGTTCGGCAAGTTGGTCGTCCATCGGGGCCGCGAGAACCGGTGCGGCATTACCCACACCGGCACCGACGGCGGCCGCCGCCACGAGTGAACCGATCAGAACATTGCGCCGCGAGAGTCCGGTCATCGGACCCAGCGTAGCGGGTCAGCCGGCGATAGTTTGAAGCTGTTGCGGCAGAGACTTTTTAGAACGATAGGGGCCGAGCACGGCGGCCCCGTAGTCGCGGGACAGCAACTGGTGCGCGACGGCGTTGACCTCTTCGAGCGTGACCGCCTCGATCTGGGCCAGGGTGTGGTCGATGGTCCGGTGTTCGCCGTAATTGAGCTCGCTGCGGCCGATCCGGTGCATGCGCGATCCGGAATCCTCCAGCCCGAGCACCAGCCCACCACGCAACGAGCCCTTGGCGATGCGACATTCGTCGGCGGTGATGCCGTCTCGGGCAACGCCTTCGAGAACTTCGGTGGTCACCCGGACCACCTCGTCGAACCGTTCTGGCTGACAACCCGCATACACCGAGAGTGCCCCGCTGTCGGCGAAGGTATCCACCGTGGAGTACACCGAGTAGGCGAGGCCGCGGGATTCCCGAATCTGTTGGAACAGGCGCGAACTCAGGCCGCCACCCAGTGCGGTGTTGAGCACCGACAGCGCCCACCGATGTTCCCAGTGCCTGCCGGGCGTACGAACGCCGAGCGACACGTGGGACTGCTCGCCGTCGCGGTCGACCACGAGCAGCGACGGCTTGCCACCGACCCGTCCGGCCCCCTTGCGCGGGGCGACCGCAGCACGCCCGGCTTCGAGCCGCGGACCGAAATGCCGGCGCACCAACGACACCACCACGTCGTGGTCGATGTTGCCTGCCACCGCCACGATCATCCGTTGCGGCGTGTAGCGACGCACGTGGAACGAATGCAGCTGCGCGCGGGTCATCGTCTCGATCGACTCGACGCTGCCGATCACCGGACGTCCCACCGGGTGATCGCCGAACATCGCCGTCAGGAACACGTCGCCGAGGCTGTCCTCGGGATCGTCGTCGCGCATGGCGATCTCTTCGAGGACGACGTCGCGTTCCACCTCGACATCCTCAGCGGCACAACGACCACGGAGCACGACGTCGGATACCAGGTCGACCGCGAGCTCCAGGTCGGTGTCGAGCACATGTGCGTAATAGCAGGTGTGCTCGCGCGTGGTGAACGCGTTCAGCTCGCCGCCGACGGCATCGACGGCCTGCGCGATGTCGACCGCGCTGCGCGTCGGGGTGGCCTTGAACAGCAGGTGCTCCAGGAAGTGGGCGGCACCCGCGACGCTTCGTCCCTCGTCGCGGGAACCGACACCCACCCAGACCCCGACGGATGCCGAACGCACCGACGGGATGTACTCAGTGACCACCCGGAGTCCGCCGGGCAGATCTGTCCGGCGGACATCTGTGGTGTTCAGTGCAGACGCCTTGTGTCGAGCTGAGTCGATCAGGACTCGGCAGCGGCGGCGGCGTCGGCCGTAGCCGGGGCGCCGTCGGCAGCCGGATCCGCCTTCTCCGCCGACTCCTCGTCGACGAGCACCAGCGAGATCTTGCCGCGGTTGTCGATATCGGCGATCTCGACGCGCAACTTGTCGCCGACCTTCACCACATCCTCGACCTTGGCGATGCGCTTGCCGCGGCCCAGCTTGGAGATGTGGACCAGGCCGTCACGACCAGGCAGCAGCGACACGAACGCACCGAAGTCGGTGGTCTTGACCACGGTGCCGAGGAAGCGCTCGCCGATCTTGGGCAACTGCGGGTTGGCGATGGCGTTGATCTTGTCGATCGCGGCCTGCGCGGACTCGCCATTGCTGGCGCCGACGAACACGGTGCCGTCGTCCTCGATGGAGATCGACGCGCCGGTCTCCTCGGTGATCGAGTTGATCATCTTGCCCTTGGGCCCGATGACCTCGCCGATCTTGTCGACCGGCACCTTGATCGTGGTGATCCGCGGTGCGTAGGGGCTCATCTCGTCCGGAGCGTCGATGGCCTCGGCCATCACGTCCAGGATGGTCAGACGCGCGTCCTTGGCCTGTGCCAGCGCACCGGCCAACACCTTGGACGGGATGCCGTCGAGCTTGGTGTCGAGCTGCAGGGCGGTGACGAAGTCCTTGGTCCCCGCGCACTTGAAGTCCATGTCGCCGAAGGCATCCTCGGCGCCGAGGATGTCGGTCAGCGTCACATAGCGGGTCTCGCCGTTGACCTCGTCGGAGACCAGACCCATGGCGATACCGGCCACCGGGGCCTTCAGCGGCACACCGGCGTTCAGCAACGACAGAGTCGAGGCACACACCGAGCCCATCGAGGTCGAGCCGTTGGAACCCAACGCCTCCGACACCTGGCGGATGGCGTACGGGAACTCCTCGACGCTGGGCAGCACCGGAACCAGGGCCCGCTCGGCCAGCGCGCCGTGGCCGATCTCGCGGCGCTTGGGCGAACCGACGCGACCGGTCTCACCGGTCGAGAACGGCGGGAAGTTGTAGTGGTGCATGTAGCGCTTGCTGGTCTCGGGCCCCAGCGAGTCGATCTGCTGGGCCATCTTGACCATGTCCAGCGTGGTGACACCCATGATCTGGGTCTCGCCGCGCTCGAACAACGCGCTGCCGTGCGCCCGCGGGATGATGGCCACCTCGGCCGACAGGGCCCGGATGTCGGTCACGCCACGGCCGTCGATACGGAAGTGGTCGGTCAGGATGCGCTGGCGCACAAGCTTTTTGGTCAGCGAGCGGTAGGCGGCGCCGATCTCCTTCTCGCGGCCGGCGTACGTCTCGCCGAGACGCTCGAGCACCTCGACCTTGATCTCGTTGGTGCGGTCGTCGCGCTCGTGCTTGCCGGCGATGGTCAGTGCCTCCGACAGCGCCTCGGTCGCCACCGCGGCCACGGCGTCGTAGACGTCCTGCTCGTAGTCCGGGAACAGCGGGTATTCGGCGATCTCCTTGGCAGCCTTCTCCGCCAGCGCAGCCTGGGCATCGCACAGCGTCGCGATGAACGGTTTGGCGGCCTCGAGGCCCTCGGCGACGACGGCCTCGGTGGGAGCCTGGGCGCCGCCGGCGACCAACTCGATCACGTTTTCGGTGGCTTCGGCCTCGACCATCATGATCGCGACGTCATCGCCCACCTTGCGGCCCGCGACGACCATGTCGAAGACGGCCTTCTCAAGCTGCTCGACGGTCGGGAAGGCGACCCACTGGCCGTCGATGAGGGCGACACGCACGCCGCCGACCGGGCCGGAGAACGGCAGGCCGGAGATCTGCGTCGACGCCGAGGCGGCGTTGATGGCCAGCACGTCGTACAGATCCTTCGGATCCAGGCTCAGCACGGTGACCACGACCTGGATCTCGTTCCGCAGACCGCCGACGAACGACGGGCGCAGCGGCCGGTCGATCAGGCGACAGGTCAGGATCGCGTCGGTGGAGGGACGGCCCTCACGCCGGAAGAACGAGCCGGGGATCCGGCCCGCGGCGTACATGCGCTCCTCGACGTCGATGGTCAAGGGGAAGAAGTCGAAGTGGTCCTTCGGCGTCTTGCTGGCGGTGGTCGCGCTCAGCAGCATGGTCTCGTCGTCGAGGTAGGCGACGACGGAGCCGGCGGCCTGCTGCGCGAGCCGCCCGGTCTCGAATCGGATGGTGCGGGTGCCGAAGCTCCCGTTGTCGAGGGTTGCGGTGGATTCGAACACACCGTCTTCAAGTTCAACTACAGACATAGAGTCCGTTGGCCTCTTTCGAATTCATTCAACTGTTTTCGCGGCGTCACGGTGGCGATACGCCACGGGCCCTGGATGCGGCCACGGCCGTCGATCGAAGCGGCCGGATGGCCCCCAGGGATTGACCCTGCCTCGGGGATCCGGCAGCCACTACCGAAGACCGCCCGTCCAGGCGGGCCCGATATGACTCGCAGGAACCGCGCCCGCGGATCGCGGGTGCCGCACCTGTGTTCAGCGCAGATTTCGGCCGCTGAACGACCTCATGTTACACGGCAGCAATGGCCCGACCCGTATCCGTGCCAGCTAGGACACGTCCTCCACACATACGGTGAACTGGCGTTCCGGGTATGCGTAGCCCACTCCGCTGGCGCACTGATCGACGTTCGACACGCCACGGAGGACCTCGGTGGCCCGTTGCCGGTGCGGCGCAGACGAATCCGCACAGTCCACCCGATACGGGTCTTTGTCGTTCGCCGGGTCGATGCTCATACAGCTGCCGATGAGCCAGTCGATGTCCAGGCACAGCGTCTGGGTCTCGTCACTGAAGGCGCTGCGCACCGAGTAGTAGGTGTCGATGTCGCCCGGGCATTGGTCGCTGTCGGTAACCGTGGAGATCACCTTGTAGTTCGACGCGTCGCTGCCGCATTCGGCGTGGCTGGCGTCCGGGCGGTCGTACGTCCCGCTCATCTTCAGGCAGTCCCCTGCCTTCATGTCCGCGGCCGCCGCGGACGAACATGCGGTCAGACCGCCGAGGAAAAGTATCGCGGTTGCCCCGAGAGGGGCAGCCGCGGTAAGTGTTGGCACCGACGCCGCGTCAGCGACGCAGCCCGAGGCGCTCGATCAGCGAGCGGTAACGCGCCACGTCGACCTGGGCGACGTACTTCAGCAGCCGACGGCGGCGACCGACGAGCAGCAGCAGGCCGCGGCGCGAGTGATGGTCGTGCTTGTGCTGCTTGAGGTGCTCGGTCAGATCCGAGATCCGCTTGGTCAGCAGGGCGACCTGGGCCTCCGGCGAACCGGTGTCGGTCTCGTGCAGACCGTAGCTGCTCAGGATTTCTTTTTTCTGCTCGGCAGTAAGCGCCACGAACGTAACTCCATCATTTCAGTCCCGCGAACATATTCTCGGCACAGCCACCGCGGACTGCAGCATGCACCGGATCGGCGCAGAGTCTAGCAGCTGCTAGTGCGAACTCAGAATCGTGCGGGCCTTGTCGGCATCCCGCTTCATCTCCGCGACCAGCTGCTCGACCCGGTCGAACTTTTCCATGCCCCGGATGCGGGCCACGAAATCGACCGCGACGTGTTGTCCGTACAGGTCGGCCTCGGTGTCGAGGACGAACGCCTCGACCGTGCGTGTCCGCCCGGAGAACGTTGGGTTCGTGCCGACCGACACCGCGGCCTCGTACCGCTCACCGGGGATAACGGTGCCCATCACCGGCCCGTGCCCCAACACCGTGAACCAGGCGGCGTAGACGCCGTCGGCCGGGATCGCCGAGAACATCGGCGGCGCCACGTTGGCCGTCGGGAAGCCCAGCACCCGGCCGCGCCCGTCGCCGCGCACGACCACGCCCTCGACCCGGTGCGGGCGCCCGAGAGCCTCCGTGGCGGCCACGACATCGCCGGCGTCGACGCAGGAACGGATGTAGGTCGACGAGAAGGTGACCCGCTCGTCGCGATGCTCGGCATCGAGCGTCTCGGTGACCAGCGACATGCTCTCGACGGCGAAGCCGAAGCGCTCCCCTGCCGCTCGCAGCATCGCCACGTTGCCCGCCGCCTTCTTGCCGAAGGTGAAGTTCTCCCCCACGACGACCTCCACCACATGCAGGTCTTCCACCAGCAGCTCGTGGATGTAGCGCTCGGGGGTGAGCTTCATGAAGTCCGAGGTGAACGGCATCACCAGGAACACGTCGACGCCGAGTTCCTCGACCAACTCCGCACGCCGGGTGAGCGTGGTCAACTGCGCCGGGTGACTCCCCGGAAACACCACTTCCATCGGATGGGGGTCGAAGGTCATCAGGACCACCGGCACTCCGCGTGATCGGCCCGCTTTCACCGCATGGCTGATCAACTCCGCGTGTCCACGGTGAACCCCGTCGAACACCCCGATGGTGACTACACACCTGCCCCAGTCCGTGGGGATCTCGTCCTGCCCACGCCAGCGCTGCACGCGATCAGCCTACGACCCGAACGCGACGCGGTCTGCTCTAGATCCCCCGATCAGGTGATGATTGCCTAAACTTTCCTACTGTGAGTCCAGACGGTAACCACCAAGACCTCTCCACGGTTGCCCAGGACTATCTGAAAGTCATCTGGACAGCCCAGGAGTGGTCTCGCGAAAAGGTCAGCACGAAACTGTTGGCCGAACGGATCGGCGTGTCGGCATCCACGGCGTCGGAGTCGATTCGCAAACTCGCTGACCAGGGCCTGGTCCACCACGAGAAGTACGGCGCGGTGACGCTGACCGACGCGGGCCGGCGCGCGGCATTGGCGATGGTCCGCAGGCACCGGCTGATGGAGACCTTCCTGGTGCAGGAACTGGGCTACGGCTGGGACGAAGTGCACGACGAGGCCGAGATCCTCGAGCACGCCGTGAGCGACCGGATGCTCGACCGCATCGACGCCAAGCTGGGCCACCCCACCCGCGACCCGCACGGCGATCCGATCCCGGCCGCCGACGGCCAGGTGCCCACCCCGCCGGCCCGCCAGCTGTCCGCGTGCCAGGACGGCGACGCCGGCACGGTGGCCCGGATCTCCGACGCCGATCCCGAGATGCTGCGCTACTTCGACAGCGTCGGCATCAGCCTCGATTCCCGGGTGCGGGTGCTGGCGCGGCGTGATTTCGCCGGGGTGATCTCGGTGGCCATCGAGCAGCCTGGAAACCCGTCGGATCCTGACGGCGGGGACGACGCCGGCGTCCAGGTCGAGCTGGGCAACCCGGCGGCCGAGGCGATCTGGGTCGTCGCGAGCTGACGACACGCGGGAGGAGATCACCGCGATTTTTACCCGTGTGCGATAGCCGGTTCGGCACCAACATGTCCTGTTCGTGACTGTCTCTCTGCACTGGTTCCTGCCCACCTACGGCGACAGCCGGCTGATCGTCGGCGGCGGCCACGGCACGCCCGCCGGCGCTGCCGGTGGTGACCGGGAAGCCTCGATCGACTACCTGGCCTCGATCGTCCGTTCCGCGGAACGGTTCGGTTTCACCGGCGCGCTGATCCCGACGGGTGCCTGGTGCGAGGACGCGTTCATCACCGCGGCGCTGCTGGCCCGCGAGACCACGTCGCTGGCGTTCCTGGTGGCGTTCCGCCCGGGTCTGGTCAGCCCGACCCTGTCGGCGCAGATGGCCGCGACGTTCGCCCGGCACGCGCCGGGACGGATCCTGCTCAACGTCGTCGTCGGCGGTGAGGCGCACGAGCAGCGGGCCTTCGGGGACCATCTCGACAAGGACGCGCGGTATGCGCGTTGCGACGAGTTCCTCGACGTGGTCCGCCGGCTGTGGGCGGGCGAGACCGTGACCCACAAGGGCGAGTACATCGACGTCGAAGAGGCCGCCCTGGCATTGCCGCCCACCCCGGTGCCGCCGCTGTACTTCGGCGGCAGCTCGAAGGCCGCCGGTCCGGTGGCCGCCCGGCATTCCGACGTGTACCTGACCTGGGGCGAGCCGCCCGCCGCGGTGCGCGAGAAGATCGAGTGGATTCGGGCACTCGGCGAGGAGCAGGGGCGCAAGCTGCGGTTCGGCATCCGCCTGCACACCATTTCGCGGGACACCTCCGCGGAGGCGTGGGCGCAGGCCGACCGACTGGTCGGCGCGCTCGACGAGGAGACCGTGGCCGCCGCGCAGGCCGGGCTGGCCCGCAGCCAGTCCGAGGGCCAGAAGCGCATGCTGGCCCTGCACGAGGCCAACCGCGCCAACGGCAGCTGGAGCGATGCCCGGAGCCTGGAGATCGCCCCCAACCTGTGGTCGGGCGTCGGGCTGGTGCGCGGCGGCGCCGGCACCGCGCTGGTGGGCAGCCACACCGAGGTGGCCGACCGGATCGCCGAGTACGCCGAGATCGGCATCGACGAGTTCATCTTCTCCGGTTACCCGCATCTGGAGGAGCTGTTCTGGTTCGGCGAGGGCGTGGTGCCGATCCTGCGCGAGCGCGGATTGTTCGGCGGCGGCTCACAATCCGGTGCGCCCGCCTCGATCCCGTTCGTCGGCGCGCCGCGGTGACGGATCTGGCCGGCGCCACCCGCATCCGATCCGTGGAGTCGGCGTTGGCCACCGCGGCGCAGCTGTCGAGATCGTTCGCCGAGGGGGCCGCCGCCCGTGACGCGCACCGGATCCTGCCGCACGAGCAGGTTCAGGCCCTCAAGGAATCAGGGCTGCTGGCGCTTTCGGTGCCTACCGAGCACGGCGGGCTGGACGTCTCGGCCGCGGCGCTGGCCGAGGTGTTCCGTCTACTGGCACACGGCGATCCGTCCATCGCACAGATCCCGCACTCGCATTTCACGTTCCTGGAGGCCCTGCGACTGCAGGGCACGCCGGCGCAACAGGAGTACTTCTACGGGCTGGTGCTGGACGGGGCGTTGTACGCCAATGCGCAGTCCGAACGTGGACCGCATCCCATCGACGTGGACACCACCACGCTCACGGCGGCAGCCGGCGGCTATGTCCTGAGTGGCCGCAAGTACTACTCCACCGGGGCGTTGTTCGCCGACTGGCTGATCGTGCGGGCCTCGCACTCCGACGGCTCCGGACAGGTGCCGACGGCCGCCACGCCGAAGGCCATCGCGTTCGTTCCGCGCGACGCCCGCGGGGTCGAGGTCGTCGACGACTGGGACGGCATGGGCCAGCGGACCACCGCCTCGGGCACCGTCACGCTCGACGCGGTCGAGGTGCCGGCCACGCACGTCGTCCAATTCAGCCCGATCTTCGCGCGCCCCACGGTATACGGGGCCCGGGCCCAGCTGCTGCATGCGGCCCTCGACGTCGGGATCGCCACCGCGGCGCTGGAAGAGTCGGTCCGTCAGGCCGCCAGGGCCCGGCCGCATTTCGAGGCGTCGGTCGCCAGCGCCGTCGAGGACCCGACCCTGATTCAGGCGGCCGGTGAGCTGACCGTGACGGTGCGGGGCGCGGAAGCGCTGCTGACCGAGGCTGCTCACCAAGTCGACAGCGCCCGGGCCGATCTCACCGAGGACAGTGCCGCGGCAGCCTCGATCGCGGTTGCGATCGCCAAAGTGGCGGCCGCCCGGGCGGCGGTCGAAGCCGGCAGCGCTCTGTTCGAATTCGGCGGGACCCGCAGCGCTTCCGCCTCGGGCAACCTGTCGCGGTACTGGCGCGACGCGCGGACACACACGTTGCACGATGCCACGCGTTGGAAGATCCGCCACATCGGCAACTACACCTTGTCCGGCACCAAACCGCCTCGCCACGGCCAGCTTTGAGGGCCTACAAGGTAGCGGGCCGCAGCACCACGACGTTCTTGGTGCGTGACGAACCGTCCTGCAGCAGGGCGATGACCCGGCCGTCCGGCGCGGTAGCGGCGTACACCCCGTCGATGCCGGCCGGCTTCAACGCCCGGCCGTGCCTGGTGTCCTCGGTCTCCTCCACACTCAGGTCGCGGCGCGGAAAGCCCACCAGACAAGCCTCGTCGAGCGAGTAGCTCAGCCGCGCCTCATCGGCCAGGTCGTCGAGTGTGCGGGCCTCGTCCAGCCCGTAGCGGCCCACCTTGGTACGGCGCAGGGCGGTCAAATGCCCACCGACGCCGAGTGCCCCACCCACGTCGCGGGCCAAGGCGCGGATATACGTACCCGACGAACAATCGACATCGACGTCCACGTCGACGAACTCGTCCACCCGGCGGACCGCGAGCACCTCGAACCGGTCGATGCGCACCGGGCGGGCGGCCAGTTCGACGGTCTGCCCTTCGCGGGCCAGTTTGTAGGCCCGCTGGCCGGCCACCTTGATGGCACTCACCGCCGACGGGACCTGCTCGATGTCTCCGCGCAGCGGCGCGACCGCGTTCTCGATCTGCTCGTCGGTCACATGGGCAGCCGAAACCGTCTGCAGCACTTCACCTTCGGCGTCCTCGGTGGACGTGGTCTGGCCGAGCCTGATTGTCGCGACATAGGTCTTGTCGGTGGCGGTGAGCAGGCCCAGGATCTTGGTGGCGCGTTCGATCCCGACCACCAGCACGCCGGTCGCCATCGGATCGAGGGTGCCGGCATGGCCGACCTTGCGGGTGCCGAACAACCGACGGCAGCGTCCCACCACGTCGTGGCTCGTCATGCCCGCCGGTTTGTCGACGATCACCAGGCCCGGCGCTGGAACCGGCCGGCTCACAGCACGATCGCCGTCAATGTCACGCCGTCGCGCACCGACCAGCGACCATCGAGAGCCGTCAGCGGCGGCCCGTGTTCGGCGGCCGGGTCGATGAGGATCTGGGACCGAAATGTCCCGGCCGCGCCCGACCCGTCCACCCCGAACGTGATGTGGGCGTCCTCGAATCCGAGCCAGCGATGCGTCAACGGATACCAGGCCTTGTAGGTGGCTTCCTTGGCGCAGAACAGGATTCGATCCCAGTGCAGATTATCGGGCAGCCCGCCGATCTCGGAGCGTTCCAACGGCAGCGAGATGGCACCCAACACGCCGTCGGGCAGCACGTCGTGCGGTTCGGCATCGATGCCGACCGACCTCACCCCACCGACGCGGCCCACCACGGCGCCGCGGAAGCCCTGGCAGTGCGTCAGGCTGCCGACGATGCCATCAGGCCAGCACGGCTCGCCCTTGTCCCCCTTGAGGATCGGTACCGGGGCAACCCCCAGCTCACCCAATGCCTGACGCGCGCAGTAGCGCACCGTGGTGAATTCGTTGCGCCGCTTGGCCACCGCACGCGCCACCAGTGCCGCCTCCTCGGGCAGCGCCGTCAGACCGGGCGGGTCGTCGTACATCTCGGCCGCGGCAAGCTTGTCCGGCATGTCGGGCAACACCTGCCCCAGCAATGTGTCGCTCACGCGCGCCTGGCCTTGATCCGCTCCTGCATCTGCTGCGCGTGGGCGCGCATCTCGGCGGTGATCTGGAAGTGCCCGCCGAACTCGTTGAGATAGCCGGGTGTGTAGTTGGGGTCGGGCAGGATCTGGCGCAGCCAGCGGAACGGCTTGCGACGGCGCCACTCCCGCGGATAGCCGACCGACACCTCTTCGAAGCGCACGTCGTCGTACCACGTGGTGCGTGGAATGTGCAGGTGGCCGTACACCGAGCAGATCGCGTTGTAGCGGGTGTGCCAGTCCTTGGTGGCCGTCGTGCCGCACCACAGCGAGAACTCGGGATAGAACATCGCGTCGCACGGTTCGCGAACCAGCGGGAAATGGTTGACCAGGACCGTCGGGTCCATCCAGTCCAATTCGTCGAGCCGCTTGCGGGTCGCCGCCACACGGTCGCGGCACCAGGCGTCGCGGGTCGCGTACGGCTCGCACGACAGCAGGAACTCGTCGGTGCCCACCACGTTGCGGTCCCGGGCGATGGCCAACCCCTCGGCCTTGGTGGAGGCCCCCTCGGGCAGGAACGTGTAGTCGTAGAGCAGGAACATCGGCACGATCGTGGCCGGGCCGCCCTGCTCGGTCCATACCGGGAACGGGTGCTCGGGCGTGATGACGCCCATCTGGTCGCACATGTCGACCAGATAGTCATAGCGGGCCCGGCCGAAGATCTGCATCGGGTCCTTGTTCGTGGTCCACAATTCGTGGTTGCCGGGGACCCAGATGACCTTGGCGAACCGCTTGCGCAGCAGGTCCAGGGCCCACCGGATCTCGTCCGTGCGCTCCCCGACGTCACCGGCGACGATCAGCCAATCGTCCGGCGAAGCCGGGTACAACGACTCTGTGACCGGCTTGTTCCCGGTGTGCCCGGTATGAAGATCGCTGATCGCCCACAGAATCGGCTGCCGGTCTCTCGACTCGTGATCACTCACAGTTGCACCACCACAACGGTCCAGCCTAACCGGGCGCCGGCCGTGCGCGTCGTTGACAACTAGAACAGGTTCTCGTTTATGGTCGAGTCCGTTGCGACCGACCGCTACACTCCCCGCAAGCCGGGGAACGTTTTGCCACCAAATTGACGAGGGGGTGTGATGGCCGCCAAGTTGCGCCTACTGTCGGCTTCGACAGGCATGGTTGCGGCGCTGGTATCGGCGGTGATCGTGGGGTGGCAGTCCGGACCGACCGAGGGAGCGGGCGCCGGCCCGCTTCACCTCGATGTCACCGATCTTCCGATGACCAACGTGTCCACAACCATCAAGTGGCCGGTCATCGAGACCACGGATCCCTCACCCTTCGATCCGTGCAACGACATCCCGTTCGACGTGGTCCAGCGCCTCGGCCTGGCCGTCACCCCGCCGGAGGCCGAGGACAGCCTGCGGTGCCACTACGACGCTGGCAACTACCAGATGGCGGTCGAGGCTTTCGTCTGGCGCACCTACGAGCAGACCATCCCGGCCGACGCGGTCGAACTGGACATCGACGGACACCGGGCCGCCCAGTACTGGATCATGAAGCCCACCGACTGGAACGACCGCTGGTGGATCACCTGCATGATCGCGTTCGACACCAGCTACGGCGTCATCCAGCAGTCGCTGTTCTACTCCCCCGTCCACTCCCCGGACCGGCCGGACTGCCTGCAGATCAACCTGCAGCGGGCCCACGAACTGGCGCCGTACTACAAGTTCTGAGCCGTCTCCGTAGCCTGGCTTCGTGAGCACATTCCGCCGGTACGCCGGTAAAGCGGTCAGCAAGGTTCTGGGGCTCCCGCCGCACGAGACCGACTTCACCGTGCAGCACGGGCTGCGGGTGCCGATGCGCGACGGCGTCGAACTGGTCGCCGACCACTACGCACCCGTCACCGGCCGACCTGCCGGCACCCTGCTGGTACGCGGGCCCTACGGCCGCCGCTTCCCGTTCTCGTCGGTGTTCGCGCAGGTGTATGCGGCGCGCGGTTATCACGTGCTGTTGCAGAGTGTGCGCGGCACGTTCGGGTCCGGCGGGCAGTTCACCCCGATGGTCCACGAGATGGCCGACGGCGCCGACACCGTGGCCTGGTTGCGGGACCAGCCGTGGTTCACCGGCTCTTTCGCCACGGTGGGACTGTCGTATCTCGGCTTCACCCAGTGGGCACTGCTGGCCGACCCGCCGCCGGAGATGAAGGCCGCCGTGATCACCGTCGGCCCGCACGATTTCAGCGAATCCGCCTGGGGCTCCGGCTCGTTCACTCTCAACGACTTTCTGGGCTGGAGCGCGATGGTGGCCCGCCAGGAGGATCCCGGCCTGGTGGCCGCGCTGACCCGCCAGCTGCGAGGACCCGCCGAACTGGCCAAGGCAACTGCCGGTCTGCCGATGGGTGCGGCCGGCCGCCGGCTGCTGGGCACCGGTGCCCCCTGGTTCGAATCCTGGCTGGAGCACCCCGAACGCGACGATCCGTTCTGGGACCGGCTGCGGTTCGCCGAAGCGCTGCAACACGTCGAGGTGCCCATCCTGCTGCTCAGCGGATGGCAGGACCTTTTCCTGGACCAGACGCTGGAGCAGTACGAGCAACTGCACCGGCGTGGTGTCCCGGTGGCTTTGACGGTCGGGCCGTGGACTCACACGCAGCTGCTGACCAAGGGACTCACCACAGTGGTCGGCGAATCGCTGGACTGGCTGGACGCCCACCTGGCAGGCAATGGCGAGACCGGCCGCAGCACGGTCCGGATCCACGTCAACGGGCACGGCTGGGTGGAGCTGCCCGACTGGCCGCCGGTCATGGGCGAGCATGAGTTGTTCCTGCAGCCGGGCGGCCGGCTGGCGCCGACCGCGCCCTCGGAGAACTCACCGGGCTCGTCGTTCGTCTACCACCCCGCCGACCCGACCCCCACGGTCGGCGGCCGGCTGCTGGCCGCTGCCGGCGGTTACCGTGACGACACCCGGCTGGCCCGGCGCAAGGATGTGCTGACGTTCGACGGCGATCCGCTGCCCGCCGCTCTGTACCTCGCGGGCAATCCGGTCGTCGAGCTGGCCCACAGCTGCGACAACCCTCATCACGACATCTTCGTCCGGATCAGTGAGGTGGACGCGAAAGGCCGGTCCCGCAACGTATCCGACGGATTCCGCCGGTTGGACGGTCACACCGGACCGGTTCGCCTCGAGCTGGATGCCGTCGCCCACCGCTTCCCGGCGGGGTCTCGGATCCGGGTGCTGGTCGCCGGTGGCTCACATCCGCGGTTCGCCCGAAATCTGGGCACGGGCGAACCGCCGATCTCCGGCTCCCTGCTGGTCCGCGCCACGCACACCGTGCATCACGGCGAGGGCGGGCTGTCGCGCGTCGTACTGCCGGCCGGACCGGTGCCGCCGTCAGCCGACTGACCGACGCACCCGCTCGGCGATGTCGTGCAGCGTGGCAAGCTCGTGTACCGGTTCGCCCCGCAGGGGCTGCATCGGCAGGTCGACCCAGCTCTTGCACCCGCCGTAGTCGGGGATGCGAGGTAACCGGCCGGCCGCCTGCAGCGGAGCGGCCTGGACCACCAGCACCGTGAGCCGGTGTTTCGGGCGGAAGTCGATCCGGTCGGCCCGGATCGAATCGGCCGTCCAGATGTGCAGGTCGGCGAGTTCGTCGATCGCCTCGGCGCGGTTGACCTCCACCGCCGCGACCACGCTCGCGCAGGCCCGGATGGTCACCGCATCCTTGGTGCTGTCGGTAGCTGCCGCCGCGAGGAGGTCGTGGTGTTCCGGGCGCACCCGTTCGGCGTGGCTGTGGGCGATCGTCGGGAACAGCACGAATTCCGGCGCGGCGACCGAGAACCGCTTTTCGTGGATCCCGCCCTTGCGCAGCAGCACGGTCTGACGGCCGTCGAGCAGCGCGTGCACGGCCGCGCTCCACTCTTTGAGCGCGGGTTGGGTCAGCCCGTGCTGGGTCACTGTGCGGCGAGCCGGGCCCGCACCTCGGGACGACGCAGCGGCGGAACGGTTTTCGGCGGCTGACGGCGCGGGGCCAGCCCGTCGAGCAGCCGGGTGGTCGTGGCGGTGACCTCGGCGACAGCGGCCTCGAACGCCTCGACGTTGGCGCCGGCCGGGCGGGTGATACCGCTGACCTTGCGCACGTACTGACGGGCCGCGGCCTCGATCTCTTCGTCAGTGGCTGCGGGCTGCAGGCCCCGCAGCTCGGTGATATTGCGGCACATGACACCACGATAGGCGCTGGATCACACCAGATAAATTGATCGCATGAGTGATGACGTCCTGCTTGTCGACACCACCGACCGGGTCCGCACCCTGACGCTGAACCGGCCCCGGTCACGCAATGCGCTCTCGACGCGGCTGCGCACCGAGTTCTATCAGGCGTTGCGCGACACGCAGGCCGACGACGGTGTCGACGTGGTGATCCTCACCGGCGCCGATCCGGTTTTCTGCGCAGGGCTTGATCTCAAGGAACTCGGCGACACCACCGAACTGCCCGACATCTCCCCCAAATGGCCGGCCATGACCAAGCCGGTGATCGGCGCCATCAACGGGGCGGCCGTCACCGGCGGTCTGGAACTGGCGCTGTACTGCGACATCCTGATCGCCTCCGAGCAGGCCAGGTTCGCCGACACCCACGCGCGGGTCGGGCTGCTGCCGACCTGGGGCCTGAGCGTGCGCCTGCCGCAGAAGGTCGGGGTGGGTATGGCCCGGCGGATGAGCCTGACCGGCGACTATCTCTCGGCCACCGAGGCGCTGCGCGCCGGCCTGGTCACCGAAGTGGTCCCCCACGACGAGCTGCTGCCCACGGCTCGCAAGGTGGCCGCCTCGATCGTCGCCAACAACCAGGCCGCCGTCCGTGCGCTACTCGCGTCCTACCACCGCATCGACGAGTCGCAGACCGATCAGGGGCTGTGGATCGAAGCGGCGTCCGCGCGGGCGTGGATGGCAACGGCGACCGGTGACGACATCGCGGCCAGCCGCAGCTCGGTGATCGAGCGGGGACGTTCCCAGGTGCGCTGACCTCTTGGTCAGGCAGCCCGTTGGCACGCTGGAGTGGCGGTCGGCCTCGACCGCAACTCCAGCGTGACAACGGGGCCCGGGTCAGTCGACGAGCCAACCTCTCCCGGTCTGGTCGGCCGCGAGTTCCTCGACGCTCATGCCGTCGACGAGCCGGTCGAGCGCTCCGATCATCGTTTCGCACTCACGCGCGGGGTGGTCTTTCGGACATCGCAGCGCATGGGTCAGAAACTGTTGTGCCCCTTGCGCTTGCGCGATCACCCGGTCCAGTACGGCGATCTGCTCGCGCACCGTCTCGCGCCACTGCTCACTCGGCGCATCCAGCACCGCGGCCGCGGTGTCGAGCGGAAGGCCCAACCGGTTCACGATCTTGAGCAATGCCAGCCGGCGAAGCTCCTCGGGTCCGTACATGCGCTTGCCGGCCTGCCGCAACCGCGGCGACACCAGTCCGCGTTCGTCGTAGTACCGCAACGCCGACGGGCTCATCTGCAACCGCGCGGCGGCCTCGCCGATCGGGATCACGTCCATGCCGCCATTTGACTTCAACCCACCTTGAACCGGCAAGGTCTACCTATGAACGCCGCGCGTGCGATCAATCACCATGCCGACCACCCCGGGTTCGCGGGGGTGACCGGGGTGTTGTGCGGGCTGGCCTTCCTCGTGGTGGGCCGGGCAAAGGCCAGGCTGGCCGCTGATGTCGCGCAGGTCTCGCCGGTGGACCATGTCGTCGATGTGGGGTGCGGACCGGGTACCGCTGCCCGCGTGGCGGCCCGCCGCGGTGCACGAGTGACCGGCGTCGATCCCTCGTCCACCATGTTGCGCATCGCGCGCCTGGTCACGCCGAAGCGCGCGCCGATCACCTGGGGTGAAGGCACCGCCGAGGCTCTGCCGGTGCCCGACGGATCGGCGACCGTGGTGTGGGCGCTGGCCACCGTGCACCACTGGCAGGACGTCGAGGCGGCGGTTTCCGAGGCCCGCCGCGTGCTCGCACCTGGCGGGCGGTTGATCGCGATCGAACGTCAATCACCCGAAAACGCAACCGGATTGGCCAGCCACGGCTGGACCCGGTCACAAGCCGAGGCGTTCGGCGCGTTGTGTCGCGACGCCGGATTCGACGACATGTCCGTCTCCGAGAGCGACAGCGGCAAGCGAGCCGCCTGGGTGGTCAGCGCAACGCGAAGATAGCTCGCGCGGCGTGAGCGTGCGCAGAATGTCGACGCTGCAGGGCGTGTCGGGGCGCAAACGCGCACGCTCGCGGTGCGACTCTAGGCGGTGCCCGGCACCAGCCAGCGACCGGAGAACGCGCGCCAGCCGACGAAGATCAGCCGCAGCACCATGAACGTGCTCAGCCCCGACCAGATGCCGAACAGGCCCCAGCCGTAGATCAGCGACAACCAGATCAGCGGCAGGAAGCCGACCAGCGCGCTGGCCAGGGTCGCGTTGCGCATGAACTTCGCGTCGCCGGCGCCCAGCAGCACGCCGTCGATGGCGAAGACGATTCCGGCCACGGGCAACTGGGCCACCATGAACCACCACGGCACCCCGATGGCCGCCAGCACCGATGCGTCGTCGGTGAACACGGATGGCAGCACCGACGAGCCGACCGCGAACACCACGGCCAGCACCACCCCGGCCAGCGTCGAGAACAGGGTCACCCGCCAGGCCACGGTCTTGGCGTGCGCCAGCTGACCGGCACCCAGCGCGGCACCCACCAGCGACTGTGCGGCGATGGCAAGCGAATCCAGCACCAGCGCAAGGAAACTCCACACCTGCAGCACGACCTGATGTGCGGCGACGGAGGCCGCACCGAATCGGGCCGCCACCGCGCCCGCGGACAGGAAGCAGGCCTGGAATGCCATGGATCGCAGCAGCAGGTCGCGGCCCATGGTCAGCTGTGCCCGCAGCACCGCGGGATGCACCCGCAGCGCGACCTTCTCGATCACGAGCGCACGCAGGAACAGCAGCGCCGCGACCCATTGCCCGATCACGTTCGCCACGGCAGAACCGGCCAGCTCCCACCGGGGCAGCCCCAGCCAGCCGTACACCAGCAGTGGGCACAGCACCGCCGACACCGCAAACCCGAACACCACGTAGCGCAGTGGGCGGGCGGTGTCCTGCACCCCGCGCATCCAGCCGTTGCCGGCCAGGGACACCAAGATGGCCGGGGCGGCCAGGATGGCGATGCGCAGCCAGCCCAGCGCGGCGTCGGCGATGTCGGTATGGCCGGCGATCGCCGTGAGCAGCGGCACCGCAGCGGCTTGCACCACCGCGATGATGAGTAACCCGAGCCCCAGCGCCAGCCAGGTGGCCTGGACGCCTTCACCGACCGCTGACTTGCGATCACCCGCCCCGAACAGCCGGGCCGAGCGTGAGGTGGTGCCATAGGACAGGAATGTGCCCTGGGAGTTGACCAGCCCGAGGATCAGGCCGCCGATGGCCAGACCGGCGAGGCTGAGCGCGCCGAGACGCCCGACGATCGCGATATCGAACAGCAGATAGATCGGCTCGGCCGCCAGAACCCCGAGGGCAGGGAGCGCCAGGCCTGCGATGCGACGGGTGGTGGCCGGCGTGACCGCAATGTCGCCTTCCGGCTCAACCATGGCTACCCAAGGGCTTGAGCGAGCGCCTGAACGACGTCGTCGGCGGGGCCTGCCGCGGAATACCCGGCAGCGTGGGGATGGCCGCCGCCCCCGAACGAACTGGCGACCGTGGCCAGGTTGAGCGACTTGGCCCGCATCGATACCGACCAGTGTTGCGGCTCAATCTCTTTGAATACCGCAGCGACCTCGGCCTGCTGGGTGGTACGCACGATGTCGACGATGCTCTCCACTTCCTCCGGCCGGGCATTGGACCATTCGTCATGCGGCACAACGGCATACACGAGCCCAAGGCCACCGACGGCCTCCGGCAGCAGCCGCGCCGACGCCAGCACCCGGGACAGCATCGGCAGCCACGCGAACGGGTGGGTGTCGAGCAGGGCGCGGCTGATCGAGGCGTTGTCCACCCCGAGTTCGACCAACCGGGCCGCCAGCCGGTGCGCCCGGGCGGTGGCCCACCGGAACGAACCGGTGTCGGTGGTCAGCCCGGCGTACAGGCAGTGCGCCACCCGTTTGTCGATGGGCTTGTCCCAGGCGTCGAGAAGTTCGGCCACCAGCATCGTGGTGGAGTCCGCCGTCGGATCGACGTAGTTGGCGGTGCCGAACAGCTGGTTGGAGGCATGGTGGTCGATGACGAGCACCGCGCGACCCTCCCCAGCCAGGCCGGCCAGCGCGCCGAGTCGATTGACGCCCGGGATATCCACTGTGACAACCAGATCCGCGTCGTCCCGGATCGCGTTCGGGGCGACCATCAGATGCCCGCCCGGCAGGGTCTGCAGAGATTCGGGTAGCTGGTCGGGAGCCGCGAAGGCTACCTCGACCTGCTTGCCCGCATCGTCGAGAACCTGTGCGAGCGCCAGGCCCGCGCCGATGGTGTCGGCATCGGGATAGACGTGGCACACGACGCTGACGCTCGCCGCGTCGGAGAGGAGGCCGGCTGCCGCACGCGCGTCGACACGCTGACCGGAAGGGCGCCCGTTGGGCGCCCCGGAATGAGCAGTATCAGTCATCCGTTCGATCGCGGTCACCGGCATCCTCTGTGTCTGCCCCGTCGGCAAGGGAGTCCATGTTCTCCGCCCCGCTCACACGGTACGGGTCCTCGTCGCCGGCGTGCTTGGCGCCCTGCCGAACTCTCGCCAAGTCCTCGTCGGCAGCCCGCGCCCGGGCCAGCAGCTCCTCCATCCGGTGCGCCGCATCGGGCACGGTGTCGCGGACGAACGCCAGGGTCGGGGTGAACCGCACCCCGGTCCCGGCGCCCACCTTGGTCCGCAATACGCCCTTGGCCTTCTCCAGCGCCGCCGCCGCACCGGCATAGTCCGGTTCGTCTTCGAGCGAGGACCCCATCACCGTGTAGTACAGCGTTGCGTCGTGCAGATCGCCCGACACCTTCGCATCGGTGATGGTGACCCCCGCCAGGCGGGGATCCTTGATCTCGTACTCGATCGCCGAGGCGACGATGGTGGAGATCCGTTTGGCGAGCCGCTTGGCCCGTGCCGGATCAGCCATACCTTAGGTCCGCACCTTCTCGACCAGCTCGTACGTCTCGATGACGTCGCCTTCCTTGATGTCGGAGTAGGTCAACGTCAGACCACACTCGTAACCCTCGCGCACCTCGGTGGCATCGTCCTTCTCACGCTTGAGCGAGGACACCGTGAGGTTCTGCGCGACCACCGTGTTGTCACGCAGCAGTCGGGCCTTCGCGTTGCGGCGCATGATGCCCGAGGTGACCAGGCAGCCTGCGATGTTGCCGACCTTGGACGACCGGAAGATCGCCCGGATCTCGGCGCGGCCGAGTTCCTTCTCCTCGTACACCGGCTTGAGCATGCCCTTGAGCGCGGCCTCGATCTCGTCGATGGCCTGGTAGATCACCGAGTAGTACCGGATCTCCACACCCTCGCGGTTGGCCAGCTCGGTCGCCTTGCCCTCGGCACGGACGTTGAACCCGATGATGATCGCGTCCGAGGCCGAGGCCAGGTTGACGTTGGTCTCGGTGACGCCACCGACACCGCGGTCGATGACCCGCAGCTCCACTTCGTCGTCGATCTGGATGCCCATCAGGGCTTCCTCGAGGGCTTCGACCGTACCGGCGTTGTCGCCCTTGAGGATCAGGTTCAGCTGGCTGGTTTCCTTCAGCGCCGAATCCAGATCTTCCAGGCTGATCCGCTTGCGGCTGCGCGCGGCCAGGGCATTGCGCTTGCGCGCGCTGCGCCGGTCGGCGATCTGGCGGGCGATGCGGTCCTCGTCGACAACCAGGAAGTTGTCACCGGCACCCGGCACCGACGTGAAGCCGATGACCTGGACCGGACGCGAGGGCAGCGCCTCGACGACGTCGTCGCCGTGCTCGTCGACCATGCGGCGGACGCGGCCATAGGCATCGCCGGCCACCACCGAGTCGCCGACCCGCAGCGTGCCGCGCTGGATGAGCACCGTGGCCACCGGCCCGCGACCGCGGTCCAGGTGCGCCTCGATCGCCACGCCCTGGGCTTCCATGTCGGGGTTGGCCCGCAGGTCGAGGGCCGCGTCGGCGGTCAGCACGACCGCCTCGAGCAGCGCCTCGATGTTGGTGCCCTGCTTGGCGGAGATGTCGACGAACATGGTGTCGCCGCCGTAATCCTCGGCCACCAGGTTGTATTCGGTCAGCTGCGCCCGGATCTTGGCCGGGTCGGCGCCTTCCTTGTCGATCTTGTTGACCGCCACCACGATCGGCACGTCAGCGGCCTGCGCGTGGTTGATGGCCTCCACCGTCTGCGGCATGACGCCGTCGTCGGCCGCGACCACCAGGATCGCGATGTCGGTGGCCTTGGCACCACGGGCACGCATGGCGGTGAACGCCTCGTGACCCGGGGTATCGATGAAGGTGATCGGCCGGACGTTGCCGTCCAGATCGACCTCGACCTGGTAGGCGCCGATGTGCTGGGTGATGCCGCCGGCCTCGCCCTCGCGGACAGTCGCGTTCCGGATGGTGTCCAGCAGTCGGGTCTTGCCGTGGTCGACGTGACCCATCACGGTGACCACCGGCGGGCGCTGTTCGAGGTCCTCTTCGCCGCCCTCGTCCTCGCCGTAGGTGAGATCGAAGGATTCCAGCAGCTCGCGGTCCTCGTCCTCGGGCGAGACGACCTGCACCTTGAAGTTCATCTCGCTGCCGAGCAGCTCCAGGGTGTCGTCACCGACCGACTGGGTCGCGGTGACCATCTCACCGAGGTTGAACAGCGCCTGGACCAGTGCGGCCGGGTTGGCGTCGATCTTCTCGGCGAAGTCGCTCAGCGACGCGCCGCGGGCCAGCCGGATGGTTTCGCCGTTGCCCTTGGGCAACCGCACACCACCGACGACAGGCGCCTGCATGTTCTCGTATTCGGCGCGTTTCGCCCGCTTCGACTTGCGGCCACGCTTGGGGGCACCACCGGGACGACCGAACGCACCGGCCGCGCCACCGCGCTGACCGGGACGACCGCCGCCACCACCGGGACGACCCCGGAAGCCACCGGCAGCCGCACCACCACCGGCACCGGCGCCACCACCGGCGCCACCGCCGCGGTAGTTACCGCCGCCGCCACCACCGGGACGACCGCCGCCACCGGCACCGCCGGGACGCGGGCCACCGCCCGGACGCGGGCCGGGGCGTGGTCCGCCACGGCCGGGAGCACCGGCACCTGCCGGTCGCGGCGGCATGTTGCCGGGCGACGGACGCGGGCCGCCGCCGGGACGCGGGGCACCCGGCCGCGGCTGCGGACGCGGGATGGGCCGCTCGACGGGCTGCTGCGAGGAGAACGGGTTGTTGCCGACCCGCGGGGCACGTGGGGCCGGCTTCGGGGCACCGGAGGCCGGGCCGGGACGCGGACCTGGTGTGGCACCGGGGGTGGGCCGGGGACCGGGCGTAGCACCCGGAGTCGGCGCCGCCGGAGCGCCGGGCGCAGCGGCAGCCGGTGCACTCGGTGCGGCCGGCGGCTGCGGAGCCGCGGGTTTCGGTGCCGCGGGCCGCGGGGCGGCCGGGGCGGACTCAGCGGCCGGAGCTTTCGGTTCGGCCGCCGGAGCCGCAGTCGCGGCGGGCTTGGCCGGAGCCGGCTTGGGCGCGCCGGGCTTGGGTGCCGCAGGTGCGGCCCCACCCTGTGGGCGCGGCTTGTCTTCGGGCTTCTTACCGCCGGCCTTTGCGCCGAACGATTCGCGCAGCCGACGCGCGACCGGCGCCTCCACCGTGGAGGACGCCGACTTGACGAACTCGCCCTGCTCCTTGAGCTTGGCTAAGAGTTCCTTGCTGGTGACACCGAGTTCCTTCGCCAACTCGTGTACACGGGCCTTACCTGCTGCCACTACATCTCCTCGTCTGGAGGCAACAGCGGTGGTAGGCGCCGCGCCTCGGGTTTAGCTATGACGCATGGTCATCGGGACTTCACGGTGTGCTCATGTTCTTCGCTACCTGTTCTGTTGCCGGGGTGTCGGGCCCGTCGAGATCGATCTTCTCGACGTACTCGATCACCGCGGATGTATCCGGTGAACCGGTGAGTCGCAACGCTCGGACGAAGGCTCGTCGCCGCACTGCCATCTGCGCGCACTGCTGGTCGGGGTGCAGCCACGCACCACGCCCTGGCAGGCTCGCCGCGGGGTCAACGGTTACGGAACTCGTCCCGTTCCCGTCGGTCACCGCGACCACTCGGAGCAACTCGGCGGCCAACTCTCGCTTCCGGCACCCGACGCAAGTCCGCACTGGTCCGACAGAGGTGTCGGAGGTGCTTCGATGCGACTGAGCCGGAGTCTCGCGCTGGATCACGGCTGAGTCTACCGCCCCGAGGGCTGTGGTCCGAAACGCCGGTCACTACTGTCAATCGTGTACCGCCCCGGGCCGGACGTCGGATTCGGGCTGCGGCGCCGCATCACTGCGGATGTCGATCCGCCAGCCGGTGAGCCGAGCCGCCAACCTGGCGTTTTGCCCTTCTTTGCCGATCGCCAGCGAGAGCTGGAAGTCCGGCACGATCACCCGCGCCGCGCGCGCAGCCTCGTCGATCACCGATACCGACACCACCTTGGCCGGTGACAAGGCGTTCGCGACGAATCGCGCCGGGTCCTCGTCGTAGTCGATGATGTCGATCTTCTCGCCGGACAGTTCGCTCATCACGTTGCGCACCCGCTGGCCCATCGGACCGATACACGCGCCCTTGGCGTTCAGCCCGGGCACCCGTGAGGCCACCGCGATCTTGGACCGGTGACCGGCCTCACGGGCCACCGCCACGATCTCCACGGACCCGTCGGCGATCTCGGGCACCTCCAGCGAGAACAGCTTGCGGACCAGGTTCGGGTGGGTGCGCGACAGCGTGATCAGCGGCTCCCGGGCGCCCCGGGTGACGCCGACGACGTAGCAGCGAAGCCGGTCGCCGTGCTCGTAGCGCTCCCCCGGCACCTGCTCGGCACTGGGGACCACCCCTTCTGACCCCTTGGTCTCGCTGCCCATCCGAACGACGACCAGCCCGCGGGCGTTGGCCCGGGCATCCCGCTGGATCACCCCGGCGACGATGTCGCCCTCGTGGGCCGCGAACTCCCCGTAGGTCTTCTCGTTCTCGGCGTCGCGCAGTCTCTGGAGGATCACCTGCCGGGCCGTGGTCGCCGCGATTCGGCCGAATCCCTCAGGCGTGTCATCCCATTCATGCAGGAGGTTGCCGTCGGCGTCGGTCTGACGGGCGATCACCTTGACCACGCCGGTCTTGCGGTCGATGTCGATACGGGCGTCGGGCTCATGCCCTTCGGTGTGCCGATACGCGGTGAGCAATGCCGATTTGATGGTCTCGACGACCACATCGACGGTGATGCCCTTGTCCGCTTCGATGGCATGCAGCGCCGCCATGTCGATGTTCATTCGCCGGCCCCCTTCCCGGTTTCTCCCGACAGTTCCAATTCACGTCGGTTTGGAGGTGAAAACTCCACTTGCACAACAGCTTTGGTGATGTCTGCAAGAGCGAGTTCGCGGACCGCCAGATCCCGCCCTTCTGGCACCACGACGTTGAGCACCGTGCCGTCGGTTTCCCCGAGCCGGCCGGTGAACACCGAACCGTCGGCCAGCGTCAATTCAGCCTTGCGCCCACGGGCGCGGCGAAAATGCTTGGCCTGCGTCAGCGGGCGGTCCACACCCGGCGAGGTGACGTCGAGCACATACGGCGTGTCGCCCTGCGCCAGCTGGTCGAGCAGTTCCGAGGCCGTCCGCGCCAGCGCTGCCAGGGAATCGAGATCGAGACCCTCGTCACCGTCTGCGATAACGGTGATGCGGGGCGGACGAGCGGCTGCGTCGACCACGACATCGTCGATTTCATAACCGGCGCGCGCGAACTCGCCGTCAAGTAGCTCGATCACCTGCGTCTGCGACGGCAAATCCGCAGACCGCAACTTTGGATCCGGTGCCACGGCGAGCTCCTCATCTTGAATTGTCTCCGACACAAATCCCAGGGCCAGCCACCTGGATCGGCCCCGGAATCGCCTATTCACGATACGCCAGGCCCGCCTCAGCAACCGTCAATCGCAACTTGGTGCGTGGCGAATGTCGTCGCGCCGGCGCGCGCCGACCGGTCGGCGCGGCGTCAGACCGGTGCGGCAGCAATGGCAGGATGTTCCACGTGCCGAGCGCCCATGCAGACATCAGCCGGCGGCGCGTACTGCTCTCGGCCGCGGCCCTTGCCCTGTTGGGCGCCACCGCCGCCGCATGCGGTACGACGCCGCCTCAGCCCGAAGTGGACGACTTGACCGAGCAGTGGGACCGCGCGCGGGCCGACAGTGCGCTGGCCGCCGACGCGGCGGCCGCCCAGCCCTTGCAGGCAGCGGCCACCCGGGCCTTGAAGGCGGTGGCCGATGACCGTGCCGCGCACGCCAAGGCCCTGTCCGATGAGCTGACCCGGATGACGGGTTCGACCCCCGCCGAAACCGCCACCAGCACCACCGCGCCCCGCAGCACGACCAAGACCATCCCGGGTACCCGGGCCGGCGAGTCCGCACCCGGGGTCGACGACGTGGTCAACGCGCTCAAAGAGTCCGCCGACAGCGCCGCGGGTCTGGCCCGCTCGCTCTCCGGTTATCGCGCCGGCCTGCTCGGATCGATCGCGGCCTCGTGCACGGCCGCCTACACCGTCGCGCTGGGAGGTGCACAGTGACCTCACCGGGACCACGCTCGACCACCTCGCCCAGCCGTCCGACCACTGCCGCCGACGCCGCCCTCTTCGATGCCGTGGCCGTCGAGCACGGAGCCATCTACGGCTACGGGCTGGTGTCGGCCCATTCGACGGCGGAGGACAACGCCCTGGTGGCCACGGCGATGGCCGAACACCGGGCCCGTCGCGAATCCGCCATCAGCATGCTCGAAGCCCGCTCGGTAACCCCGCCGCTGCCCGCGGCCGGATATCAGTTGCCCGCGCCGGTGACCGATCCGGCTGATGCCGCCAACCTCGCGATACGCATGGAAGAGGACGCCTCGGTGGCCTGGCGTGCGGTGCTCGAACAGGCCACCAGCGCTGAGGACCGCGCGTTCGCGGTGACGGGACTGTCGGAGACGGCCGTCACCGCGGCCAAGTGGCGCGCGATCGTGAACGCCTGGCCGGTTACCGTCGCTTTCCCCGGCGGGGGCGAATAGGGGGCTCCGGCGCTCCGGCGCCCGCCTGCGCTCGCCGATTTCGACCCGAGGGCTGCTGCCCGCGACTGGCAGCAGCCCTGGCGTCGAAATCGACGTCGCTCAGCCGGCGGTGATCGCCGCCGAGATCTCGGTGGCCGCGTCGTCGACCGCGATCTCGCGGTTCTCGCCGGTGAACCGGTTGCGCAGCTCCACCACGCCGTCGGCGAACCCGCGGCCGACGACCACGATCCACGGCATGCCCAGCAGCTCGGCATCCTTGAACTTCACGCCGGGCGAGGCCTTGCGATCGTCGAACAGCACCTCATGACCGAGCCGGTCCAGGGCGGCCACCAGCTCGGTCGCCCCGGTCCGGGCGGCGTCGTCCTTGTTGGCCACCACCACGTGCACATCAAAGGGTGCGACCGACGCCGGCCACCGCAGGCCGAGTTCGTCGTGTTGCTGCTCGGCGATCACCGCGACCATGCGGGACACCCCGATGCCGTAGGACCCCATCGTCAGCCGCACCGGCTTGCCGTCTTCGCCGAGCACGTCGGCGGTGAAGGCGTCGGCGTACTTGCGCCCCAGCTGGAAGATGTGGCCGATCTCGATGCCCCGGGCCGAGGTCAGCACACCGGCACCGTCCGGTGACGGGTCACCGTCGCGGACGTCGGCGGCCTCGATGGTTCCGTCGGCGGTGAAGTCGCGGCCCGCGACCAGGCCGACCACATGCTTGTTGGGGGCGTCGGCACCGGTGATCCAGGCCGTGCCGTCCACCACGCGCGGATCGACGAGGTAGCGGACATCGTTGTCCAACAACGCCTTCGGTCCGACGTAGCCCTTGACCAGGAACGGGTTCTTGGCGAAGTCGGCGTCGTCGAGCAGCGCGAACTCGGCCGGCTCCAGCGCAGCGCCCAGGCGCTTCTCGTCCACCTCACGGTCACCGGGCACGCCGATGGCCAGCAGCTCCCACTCGCCACCGGGCTCCCGGGTCTTGAGCAGAACGTTCTTCAGGGTGTCGGCGGCGGTCACCTCGCGGCCCGAGAACTGCGCCAGCTCAGCCGAATTGGCCCAGTCCACCAGCGTCGCGATGGTCGGGGTGTCCGGGGTGTCGTGCACCTGCGCCGCGGGCTGCCCCTCGAACGGCAGCGGCGCCGGCGCGCGGGTGATCACCGCTTCGACGTTGGCGGCATACCCGGAATCCAGGCAACGCACGAACGTGTCCTCGCCGACCTCGCTCTCGGCCAGGAACTCCTCCGAGGCACTGCCGCCCATCGCACCCGAGACCGCCGACACGATCACGTAGCGCACACCCAGACGGCCGAAGATCTTCTGGTACGCCTCGCGATGGGCGTGGTAGGCGTTCTTGAGGCCGTCGTCGTCCACGTCGAAGGAGTACGAGTCCTTCATCACGAACTCGCGGCCACGCAGGATGCCGGCGCGCGGCCGGGCCTCGTCGCGGTACTTGGTCTGGACCTGGTACAGGATGGCCGGGAAGTCCTTGTAGGAGGAGTACTCCCCCTTGACGGTCAGCGTGAAGATCTCCTCGTGCGTCGGCCCGAGCAGATAGTCGTTGCCTCGACGGTCCTTCAGCCGGAACAGGGTGTCGCCGTACTCGGTCCACCGATTGGTGGTCTCGTAGGCGCCACGTGGCAGCAGCGCGGGCAGCAGGATCTCCTGACCGCCGATCGCGTTCATCTCTTCCCGCACGATCGTCTCGATCCTGCGCAGCACCCGCAGGCCCAGCGGCAGCCAGCTGTAGATGCCGGGGCCGACCGGACGGACGTAGCCGGCCCGGATCAGCAGCTTGTGGCTGGGCACCTCGGCATCAGCGGGGTCGTCGCGGAGGGTTCTCAGGAACAGCTCGGACATGCGGGTGATCACAGGCGACAACCTTAAGGCGTGTCTTCAGTCACGGCCCTGCCAGGTACAGATGCAGGCCTCGTTGCCCTCCGCGTCGGCCAGCACCCAGAAGCGCGGCGCCACGCGGTCACTGAGCAATCTGCCGCCGGCGGCCAGCGCCGCGTCGACGCGGGCCTGCGCCGCGTCGTGGGGGACGTCGATGTCGAGGTGGATCCGGTTGCGCTGCACGCGCGGGGCTTCCATCTGCTGAAACCAGATCGCGGGTCCGCGGCCGAATGGGTCGACGAGCCCGGCGTTGAGATCCGCGTTGCCAGGTTCGTCGACGTACCCCGTCACGGCCTTCCAGAACGGGCGGACGGCGGCGATGTCGAGCGCGTCGATCGCGATCTCGAAGGCCTGGACGGCCCCGGGCCCGGTGGTCAGTTCGAAACCATGCGCCGCCAGCGCCTGTGACAACTCGCGGGCCAGTTCGAGGTCCCGCTCGGTCAGCGCATGAGCGTCGCGCGTGCGCAGACGCAGCACGGCCCGGTCGGACCTGATGTCGATCGAGAGATGGCCTGAGGCATCCCGGCCTGCCACGCGCACCGCATGGGCGGCCGCTGAGGCCGCGTCGCCCATCGACGGCACCAGCACCTCGGTGTAGATGGCGCCGAGGACCAGGCGCCATCCCAGCGGACCGACGGCCTCGGAGATGTCCCGGCGGTTCATCGGCATCGGCCTGACCAGCCGTCAGTCGAGCTCGAGCTCTCCGGAATCAATGGCGTCCTTGACCTCCTGGGCGTGCGCCACCTGTTCAGAGGTGTAGCCGATGAACAACGCCGCCAGGCCGACCAGGACCGCGACCGCGGCCACCCACAGCAGCCCGTAGGTGTAGCCTGCGTCGAGGGCCGCCAGTTGCGGACCGTTCATGTCCTTGACCGGGCCGGTGATCCCGCCCAGGAAAAGGGTGCGCGACGTGATGACGGCCTGGATGATCGCCAGGACAAGTGGACCGCCGAGGTTCTGCAGCATCAGTGCGATGGCCGAGGCCGGGCCGATCCGATCGAAGCCGACACCGGCGATCGCGGCCAGGGTCAGCGGCACCACGATCATGCCGATGCCGATGCCGCCGATGGTGATGGGAACCACGAGGTTCGGGAAGTACGGGATCCCGGCGTGCAGGGTCGATCCGTAGAGCATCGCGCCGAGCACCAGGATGCCGCCGGCGATGACCACGAGGCGCGGCTGGAAGAACCGCACGATCTGGGAGGACGCACCCAGGCCGATACCCATGCCGATGACGAACGGGATGAAGCCGATGCCGGCGTGCAGAGCGCTGTAGCCGAGGATGTCCTGTACATACAGGCCGATCAGCACAGTCAAGGTGAACAACACGCCGCCGGCCAGGAAGATCGCCGCGAACGTGGCGACCCGGTTGCGCTCGTGGAACAGGTCGAACGGGACCACAGGGTTCTCGGCGCTGCGCTCGGCGATCAGGAACGCGATGCCGAACACCGCGGCCGCTGCGCCCGAGCCGAGCGTGATCGGCGACAGCCAGCCGCTCTCCGGGCCCTGGGTGAAGGCGAACACCGCGGCCGTGCAGGCCAAGGTCGCCAACAGGGCGCCGGCGGCGTCGAGTTTCATGCGCTCGCGGTTCGTCTCACGCAGTGCGGTGCGGGCCAGGTAGAGCATCACCAGGCCGATCGGGACGTTGACCAGGAAGGCCAGCCGCCAGGACACCTCGGTGAGTGCGCCGCCGACCACCAGGCCCATCACCGAGCCGATGGCCGTCATGGCGCCGAACACCGCGGTGGCGAGGTTGCGGGCCGGGCCCTTCGGGAACGTCGTCGCGACGAGGGCGAGACCGGTGGGCGAGGCGATCGCCGCGCCGACACCCTGCAGCAGCCGGGCGGTCACCAGAGTCGCTTCGTTCCAGGCGATGCCGCACAGAATCGAGGCGATCGTGAACAACGTGACGCCGACGATGAAGGTGCGCTTGCGTCCGATGGTGTCGCCGAGGCGTCCGCCGAGCAGCATCAGGCCGCCGAAGGTGAGGACGTAGGCGGTGATGACCCAGCTACGTCCGGCGTCGGAGAGGCCGAGTTCGTCCTGGATCCGTGGCAACGCGACGATCGCGACCGTGCTGTCCATCGTGGCCAGCAGCTGCATACCGCCGATCGCGATGACTGCGGAAAGGAAGCTCCAGGACGGGAACCAGGACGGGAGGCGGGCGGCGAGGCCCTGGCGCTCGGCGTCGTTGAGTGCCGTCATAGGGGGCCACCTTACCGGAATCTTAAGAATCCTTTAACCGGCGAAGGCGGCCACAGGTCCGATCACGATGATCGCCGGAGGTCGAATACCGTCCGCACGAATCCGCTCGGGCGCGTCGGCGAGCGTGGCCCGCAGGGTGCGCTGCGCGACAGTCGTGCCGTGTTGCACCACCAGAACCGGCGTATCCGCAGGTCGGCCGCCATCCAGAAGCGCTTTGGTGAACAGCTCGATGCGCTCGACCGCCATCAGCAGAACGATCGTGCCGGTCATCGCCGCCAGCGCATTCCAATTCACTAACGATTCGGGGTGGCCTGGCGCAACATGGCCGCTGACCACCACGAACTCGTGGGTCATGCCCCGGTGGGTGACCGGAACCCCGGCCAATGCGGGCACCGATATGGCACTTGTCACACCCGGAACCACGGTCACGGGGATACCGGCCTCGGTGCAGGCCAGCACCTCTTCGTAGCCGCGGGCGAAGACAAAGGGATCGCCGCCTTTGAGGCGGACGACGAACTTGCCTGCGCGCGCCCGCTCCACCAGAACCTGATTGATCGCCTCCTGCGCCATCGCCCGCCCGTAGGGGATCTTGGCCGCGTCGATCACCTCGACATGGGGCCCGAGTTCGGCAAGCAGCTCCTGGGGCGCCAGCCGGTCGGCGACCACGACGTCGGCGCGGGCCAGGAGGCGTCGACCGCGCACCGTGATCAGCTCCGGGTCGCCCGGACCGCCGCCGACGAGGGCCACGCCGGTGGGCGCCTCCCCCGGCTCCGCACCGGAGTCGGCGGTCAGCAGGCCGCGCTGTAGCGCTTCGTGGATGGCGGTGCGGATGGCCGCCGAGCGACGGTGCTCACCACCGGCGAGCACCCCCACCGAGAGGCCGTCGGAGTCGAACGTCGCCGGGGTCACGGCAGATCCTTCGCGGGCGATGTCGGCCCGAACGCAGAAGATGCGCCGCGCTTCGGCTTCGGCGGCGATGGTGGCGTTGACCTCGTGATCGTCGGTGGCCGCCAGCACGTACCAGGCACCGTCGAGATCCCCGGCACGGAAGTCACGCAGCTGCAGGGTGATCCCCGGGTCGTCGTGCGACAGTGCCTCCACCGCGGGGCTGGCCGCCCTGGCGATCACATGTACGTCGGCGCCGTTGGCGATCAGCAGGGGCAGCCGGCGTTGCGCGACGGTTCCGCCGCCGACAACGACGACCTTCTTGCCCGACAGGCGCAGGCCGACGAGGTAGGCATTCTCGGTCACCCGCCGAGCTTAGTGCTTGCTGCCGTGGTCACGAACCGGGTGATGGCCTCAGGGTGTGCCGCCGGGTGCGTGTGCAGGTATCCGGCATGCACACCGCGCTGCACCGCACCGTCGCGCCGAGTCGTCTGCCCGGGACCGGCGAACGCCCAGGCCGGCGGCAGATCGTCGGCGAATTCCACTGCGGTCCGGTGGAATTCATGTCCGGTGAGGCGTTCACCGGCAGCGTGCATGCTGGAGTCGACGACTGCGACCGCGTCGCGGTAACCCAGCGTCAGACGCTCGGTGAACCGCGCCGAGCCGGCCAGCACACCGCACATCGGTATCCCGTCGAGGTCGTCGACCAGATAGGTCAGGCCCGCACACTCGGCATGGATGGGGGCACCGCGGGACGCCAGATCCCTGATCTGCTGGCGGACAAGATCGTTGGCCGACAATTCCGCGGTGAACTGCTCGGGGAAGCCGCCCGGCAGCACCAGTGCGTCCACGCCGGCGGGCAGGGGTTCGGCCAGCGGGTCGAACTCGGCGACCCGTGCGCCGGCTCCGCGTAACAGTTCGGCGTGCTCGGCGTAGCTGAAGCTGAACGCCTTGCCCGCGGCCAGGGCCACCGTGACATTGGTCACCGACTCGGCGACCGGGCTCCACGGCTCGGCCGTGACGTGGGCGGTCGATGCTGCCACCACGGCCGTGAGATCCACGTGCCGGGCCACCAGGTCTGTCATCGCGGCCACGGCCTCACGCGCCTGACGACCGTGCTCGACGGCGGTGATGAGGCCGAGATGCCTTGACGGAACCGATAATTCAACGGCCCGCGGAATCGCGCCGAGCACCTGCACCCCGGCATGATCACAGGCCTGACGCAACACTGCTTCGTGCCGGTCCGAGCCGACCCGGTTGAGGATCACCCCGGCGATCCGCACTGCCGGGTCGAACGTGACGAAGCCGTGGATGAGGGCCGCGATGCTGTGGCTCTGCCCACGGGCGTCGACCACCAGTACCACCGGAGCTCCGAGCAGACCGGCGACCTGAGCCGCCGAACCCCGGGGGATACCGGTCATCTGCCCCTCTATGCGACCGTCGAACAGGCCCATGACGCCCTCGACGACCGCGATGTCGGCGCCATCGCACCCATGCCGGTAGAGCGGACCGATCAGATCCTCCCCGACCAGAACCGGGTCCAGGTTGCGGCCCGGGCGACCGGCGGCCAACGCGTGGTAGCCGGGATCGATGAAGTCCGGCCCGACCTTGAACGGCGCCACCGTGTGACCGGCCAGGCGCAGCGCACCGACCAAACCCGTTGCCACGGTGGTCTTCCCACTGCCCGAGGCCGGTGCGGCGATCACCACCGCCGGTGTCGTGGTCACCTCAGCACCGCGAGCGTGCGTGTCTGCTGGCCGACACGCCGCGAAACAGCAGCATTCTGCGCACGCTCAGCGTCCACGAGCATGCCGAAAATCACCACTCGATGCCCTTCTGGCCCTTGCGGCCGGCGTCCATCGGATGCTTGATCTTGGTCATCTCGGTCACCAGGTCCGCGGCATCGATCAGCGCCTGGGGGGCGTCGCGTCCGGTGATCACCACGTGCTGAGTGCCTGGCCGCGCATTCAGTACCTCGACTACTTCTTCTACGGCAACCCAGCCCCACTTGAGCGGATAGGTGAACTCGTCGAGCACGTAGAAGTCGTGGCGCTCGTCGGCCAACCGACGTTTGATCTCGGCCCAGCCGTCGGCCGCCGCGGCCGCATGGTCGACGTCGCTGCCGTGCTTGCGGGTCCAGGACCAGCCCGAGCCCATCTTGTGCCATTCGACCGGCCCGCCGGCCCCGTGTTCCTCGTGCAGCCGGCCGAGCTGGTTGAACACGGCCTCCTCCCCGACCTTCCACTTCGCGCTCTTGACGAACTGGAATACCGCCACCGAGAAACCCTGGTTCCACGCCCGCAGCGCCATCCCGAAGGCCGCGGTGGACTTGCCCTTGCCCGGCCCGGTGTGCACGGCGAGCAGCGGTGCGTTGCGGCGGGCCTTGGTGGTCAAGCCGTCGTCGGGAACGGTGAGCGGCTGTCCCTGTGGCATGGGCGGTCCTTCCTGCGCAGAATCTCGAGCCGGGCTACGCCGCGGTCTGGTGCTGGACGAGCCGGGTCAGTTCGGCCGCGCGCAACTGCTCGAGCCGTACCGCAGGCGATCCCAGGTGTTCGGCCAGTTGACCGGCCAATCCCAGTCGCACGAACGATGTCTCACAGTCGACCACCACGGCCGCCGCTCCTTCGGCCACCAACGCGGCCGCGGCCTGCCTGGTGCGGCCCAGCGGATCGGGACCTCCGGTGGCGCGGCCGTCGGTGAGCACCACCACCAGGCTGCGCCGGGCGCGGTCGCGGGTCTTCTCCCGGATCACCAGATCGCGGGCGGCCAGCAGGCCCTGTGCCAGCGGGGTCTTGCCGCCGGTGTCGAACCGGGAGAGCCGGCGACTTGCAATGTGCACCGACGTCGTGGGCGGCAGCAGCACGCGGGCGTCCTGCTGCCGGAACGTGATCACCGCGACCTTGTCGCGGCGCTGGTAGGCGTCGCGCAGCAGCGAGAGCGTCGCACCGGTGACGGCCGACATCCGGTCCCGGGCCGCCATGGACCCGGAGGCGTCGACGACAAAGATCACCAGATTGCCTTCACGGCCTTCGCGCACCGCACGCCGGACGTCCTCGGGACGCGGCCTCGGTACGCCGGCCCCCTGTTGCCGGCCCGCGGTGGCGAGCAGGGTGGCGAACATGTGCAGCCCGTGTCCGCTGCCGGGTTCGGCGGTGGACGCGATCGGCGTGCCGGTGCGGTTACGGGCCCGCGAACGGCGGCCCGGGGCACCCTCGCCGACCCCGGGCACCACCAGCGCCTTGGTTCGGAAGACCGCCGACGGCGGTGCGCTCGGGCGGCTAGCTGACTTCGAATTACCCTGCGGCGCAGAACTTTCGGCACCAGTGTCGGCACCGCCGCCCGGCGGGTCGAAGTCGGGATCGAAGTCCGGATCGGGCGGCTCGGGATTCTGTCCCGACTGTGCGGCAGACTCCCCCGCCTCCTGCATGGCCTCTTCGAGACGCTCGGGATCCAGACCAGGATCGTCGAAGGGATCGCGCCGGCGCCGGTGCGGCAGTGCCAGTTCGGCGGCCACACGAATGTCCTCTTCGGCGACCGTGCTGGCGCCCCGCCAGGCGGCATGGGCGACGGCGGTCCGCGCGACTACCAGATCCGCCCGCATCCCGTCGACGTCGAATGCCGCGCACAGGGCGGCGATTCGGCGCAGTTCGGCGTCGGGCAGTACCACCGAGCCGATCGCGGCCCGCGCCGCGGCGATACGACCTGCCAGCTCGGCGTCGGCGGTCGCGTAGCGCTCGGCGAAAGCCTGCGGATCGGCCTCGAACGCCATCCTGGCCCGGATCACCTCGACGCGGACGTCGACATCACGGGAGGCCGCCACGTCCACCGTCAGTCCGAATCGGTCCAGCAGCTGCGGGCGCAGCTCACCTTCCTCCGGGTTCATGGTGCCGATCAGCACGAACCGAGCTTCGTGTGAGTGCGAAATCCCTTCGCGCTCAACATGCACGCGGCCCATGGCGGCGGCGTCGAGCAGCACGTCGACCAGGTGGTCGTGCAGCAGGTTGACCTCGTCGACGTAGAGCACGCCGCCGTGGGCGCGGGCCAGCAGGCCGGGAGAGAAGGCGTGCTCACCGTCGCGAAGCACCTTCTGCAGGTCCAGTGACCCGACCACCCGGTCCTCGGTCGCACCGATCGGCAGTTCCACCAGTCGGGCGTCGTCGTCGACGGCGGACAACACCGCGGCCAGGCCGCGTACCGCCGTCGATTTCGCCGTTCCCTTCTCCCCGCGGATCAGCACGCCGCCGATCTCGGGGTGAACGGCGCACAGCAGCAGGGCCAGCCGCAGCCGGTCCTGCCCCACCAGTGCGCTGAAGGGGTAGGTGTGGTTCTCGACCGTCATCAGACTCGCTCTCGCGTCACATCGGCGCCGGGGCGCACCATCGGCACGTGCGGGATTCCGTCATCGAGGAATTCGTCGCCGTCCCGGACGAATCCGTGCCGGCCGTACATGTCGATCAGGTAGGTCTGGGCATTGATGTGGCACGGGTAATCACCGACCTCAGCCAGGGCCGCCTGCATCAGCCGGGAGGTGTGCCCCTTGCCCCGGTCGCTGCGCTTGGTGCAGACGCGACCGATGCGGAACGACTTCTCACCGCCGGGATGCTCCTCCATCAGCCGCAACGTCGAAATGACTTCTCCGTCAGGACTTTCCAGCCAGAAGTGGCGGGTTTCGGCGAGCAGATCCCGACCGTCGA
The DNA here is from genome assembly GCA_036235365.1 of Mycolicibacterium sp. 050232. Taxonomy (GTDB): domain Bacteria; phylum Actinomycetota; class Actinomycetes; order Mycobacteriales; family Mycobacteriaceae; genus Mycobacterium. The sequence continues at coordinate 176,836 of JAZBEZ010000002.1, forward strand.
GCTCCGGGTAGGGAGTCGCCTGTTCCACCACGAACACCTCGACCCGGAGCTTGAGGAGCTCGTAAAGGGTTGGTACGTCGAGGTCTTTGGCCCAGCTGCGGCGTAGTGCGACCGTCATCCGCCCGACCCTGTCACGCAGTCACGGGGACGTCCAGTTGGAGCGCCTTGGTGCCCCACGCCCAGACCTCTTCGAACAGGCCGGGTTCGTTGGACAGTTTGGTACCGAGTGACGGGACCATCTCCTTGAGCTTGGGCAGCCAGCTCTGGTAGCGATCGGTGAAGCAGCGCTCCAGCACGTCGAGCATGGCAGGCACCGCGGTGGATGCACCGGGCGAGGCGCCGAGCAGCCCGGCGATGCTGCCGTCGGCTGCGGTGAGCACGGTGGTGCCGAACTCCAGCACACCGCCGGCGCCCTTGCGCCGGATCACCTGCACACGCTGGCCGGCGATGTCCAGCTCCCAGTCGGAATCGACTGCGCTGGGCGCGAATTCCCGCAAGGTGTCGACCCGAGCGGCCTCACTGAGCAACAGCTGGCCGACGAGGTAGTTGACCAGACCCATCTCGGTGAGTCCGACACCGAGCATGGACATGATGTTGTTCGGCTTGACCGAGAACGGCAGGTCGGTGAACTTGCCCTGCTTGAGGAACTTCGGCGTCCAGCCCGCGAACGGGCCGAACAGCAGCCAGGATTTGCCGTTGATCACGCGGGTATCCAGGTGCGGCACCGACATCGGCGGGGCACCCAGCGGCGGCAGCCCGTACACCTTGGCCTGGTGGCCTGCGGTCAGAGCCTGGTTGTTGGTCCGCAGGAACGCGCCGCCCACCGGGAACCCGCCGAAGCCCTTGGCCTCCGGGATGCCCGACTTCTGCAGCAACGGCAGCGCACCGCCGCCGGCGCCGACGAACACGAACTTGGCGTTGAACTTGCGCTTGAGGCCCGTCCGCCGGTTGGTCACCTTGACCGTCCAGCTGCCGTCGGATTCCTTGTGCAGGTTGCGGACCTCGTGACCGAACAGGGTGTTCATCCCGCGCTGCGCGGTGAAGCCGATCAGCTGGCGTGAGAGCGCGCCGAAGTCGACGTCGGTACCGTGCTGCGACCAGTTCAATCCGACCGGATCGGAAAAGTCCCGCTTGGCGGCCATGAACGGCAGCCGGCGAGCGAATTCGTCCTTGTCGTCGATGAATTCCATCGAGGCGAAAAGCGGATTGCCGACCAGCGCCTCGTGGCGGCGCTTGAGGTAATCGACGTTGGCGGCCCCGTGCACGAAACTTACGTGCGGGATCGGGTTCAGGAAGCCGCGCACATCAGGCAGCACACCGTTCTCGGCCGCGTAGGCCCAGAACTGCCGCGACACCTGGAACTGCTCGTTGACGCTGATGGCCTTGGTGGTGTCGATGGAGCCGTCCGACTTTTCGGGCGTGTAGTTCAACTCACACAGCGCCGAGTGCCCGGTGCCCGCGTTGTTCCAGGGATCGCTGCTCTCCGCCGCAGCGCCGTCGAGCCGCTCGATCATGGTGATGGACCAGTCCGGCTCCAGCAGGCGGATCAGAGCGCCGAGGGTTGCGCTCATGATGCCGGCCCCAACCAGCACGACGTCTGTCTTCACGGTCGTACCCACGTTTGCCTCAGACACCCTGATCGCTCGTCCTTTGTATTGCGCGGCCCGTCATCGTCGACGGCTTTCTGTTATGCCAAGGTTATCGCGCGACGAATCCCGGTTGGCCAGGCATGGTAGTGCGATCCGTCACCCGGCCCGTGTCCTCAGCCCGTCGACGGAGCAGCCGGACCCGCCGGATGCGCTGATTCTCGTCGCGGTGAGGTTGCTGACCGATCCAGGCGGTCCGGTAGCCAGGGCCGGAACGGTCTCGGCACGAATGGCCCCTCACCTCTGCATACGTCCCGTGGGTAGGCCCGGCAATCAGGCGCGGGCAGCAGCACCTGCATGACTCTCCTGCTCGTCATCGCCACGACCGATCCGACTTTCACCGTGCGCGGTTAGGGTGGAACCGTGACGTCACGGGAGCCCGATTGGGAGCCGGATGTATTGCCGGGGTTCTGGCAGCAGACCATCGATGCAGGGCCTGATCCCGACGGCGAAGGCGACCTGGTGGCCACGCTCGTCCGCCGGGGACCGGGCGGCACGCCGCACGACCGGACGGGCCACGCCGTGCTGGCGCTGCACGGCTATACGGACTACTTCTTCCACACCGAACTCGCCGACCGATTCGCCGAGCGCGGCTTCGCGTTCTACGCGCTGGATCTGCCCAAGTGCGGACGCTCCCGGCACGAGGGCCAGACCGCGCATTTCACCACCGACCTGGCGCGCTACGACACCGAACTGCAGCGGGCCCTAGAACTCATCGCCGCCGACACGGGCGAGGCGACCGTATGCCTCTACGGGCACTCGGCGGGCGGGCTGATCCTCACCTTGTTCGCCGACCGGCTGCGGCGAAGCGGAAGGCTGGCGACCCATCACGTCGGCGGGCTGGTCCTCAACAGTCCGTTCTTCGACCTGCACGGACCGGCCGTCCTGCGTACCGCACCCACGTCGGCCGCCCTGATCGCCCTGGCCCGGCTGCGCAAACTGTCGGTGATCCGCAAACCCACCGAAGGCGGGTACGGCACAACACTTCACCGCGACTACGGCGGCGATTTCGATTACAACCTGGACTGGAAACCGTTGGGAGGCTTCCCCGTCACCCTCGGGTGGATCAACGCGATCCGCCGCGGACAGGCCCGCTTACACCGCGGCCTGGACGTCGGCGTACCGAACCTGATCCTGCGTTCGGACCGCAGTGTCACCGAAACCTCCGATCCGGCTGCGATGCAGCGCGGTGACGCGGTGCTCGATGTCCGCCAGATCGCGCGGTGGTCAGGTTGCGTGGGTAACCACACCACCGTCGCTCCGATCACCGACGCCAAGCACGATGTTTTCCTGTCGGTGGCCGACGCCCGCGCGGCGGCCTACCGCGAGCTCGACCGCTGGCTGGACTACTACCTGAGCCTGCAAACGCGGCCGAGCACAACACCTTCCGGATAGGGAGCGCACATGGAGCACTACGACCTCACGATCATCGGCACCGGTTCGGGCAACAGCATTCTCGACGCGCGCTACGCCGGTAAGAAGGTCGCTATCTGCGAGCAGGGCACGTTCGGCGGAACCTGCCTGAACGTCGGCTGCATCCCCACCAAGATGTTCGTCTACGCCGCTGACGTGGCAGACACGATCAAGGACAGCGCCAAGTACGGCATCGATTCCCACATCGACAAGGTGCGCTGGCCCGACGTCGTCGCGCGGGTGTTCGGCCGGATCGACCCGATCGCTGCCGGCGGTGAGGACTACCGCCGCAACGACCCGGACATCACGGTGTACGCCAGCCACACCCGGTTCGGGCCCAAGACCCCCGACGGCCGTTACACGCTGCGCACCGAGGCCGGTGACGAATTCAGCAGCGATCAGGTGGTGATCGCGGCCGGGTCCCGCGCCTACGTCCCGCCGGCCATCGTGGACTGCGGCGTGACGTACTACACCAGCGACGACATCATGCGGATCCCCGAACTGCCGGAGCACCTGGTGATCGTGGGCGGCGGATTCGTCTCGGCCGAGTTCGCCCATGTGTTCTCGGCGTTGGGCGTGCGGGTCACGATCGTGGTGCGCGGCGAGTGCCTTCTCAGCCATTGCGACGCGACGATCTGCCACGAGTTCAGCGCGCTGGCCGCCGAGAAGTGGGACGTGCGGACGCACGAGAACGTGATCGGCTCCCACCACGAGGGTGACCAGATCGTGCTGGAGCTCGACGACGGCAAGACGCTGCCCGCCGACATGCTGCTGGTGGCCACCGGACGCGTGCCCAACGGGGACCTGCTCGATGCCGAGCTCGCCGGGGTCGAGGTGGACGAGGACGGTCTGGTCATCGTCGACGAATACCAACGCACCACGGCGCGTGGCATTTTCGCGCTCGGTGACGTGTCCTCGGACTATCAGCTCAAGCATGTGGCCAACCACGAGTCGCGGGTGGTCAGGGAAAACCTGCTACGCGATTGGGATGACACCGGGGCGATGGTGCGCAGTGATCACCGGTTCGTGCCGTCGGCGGTGTTCACCGAGCCGCAGATCGCCATGGTCGGGTTGACCGAGGAAGAGGTCCGCGACGAGGGCTACGACTACGTCACCAAAGTTCAAGCCTACGGCGACACCGCGTACGGCTGGGCGATGGAGGACACCACCGGCATCGCCAAGCTGATCGGCGATCGCGCCACCGGCAAGATCCTGGGCGCCCACATCATGGGCTATCAGGCGTCCTCGATCATCCAACCGTTGATCCAGGCGATGAGCTTCGGCCAGACCGCCGAAGAGGTGGCCCGGGGGCAGTACTGGATTCACCCGGCGCTGGCCGAGGTGATCGAGAACGCGCTGCTGGGCCTGACCGACTAGGTTCGCGCAGCCCAGCGCTCCTCGATCCGGCCGAACCGCCAGATCGCCAGGGCCACAAGCCAGCTCACCACGAAGAGCCCGACGACAGCGAATCCGACGAACTCCAGGTCCGCCGACCCGACGAAAGCGAGCGGTCCGGTCGTGATGCCCAGCCGGTCGACCAGCAGACCGGTCAGCACGATGACGCCGATCACCAGCGCGACGATGACGGACAGCACGGTGACCGTGAGGTTGTAGTAGACCTTTCGGACCGGCTGCAGGAACGCCCAGCCGTAGGCTCGCGCCATGAAGATGCCGTCGAGGCTGTCGAAGAGACTCATTCCCGCCGCGAAGAGCACCGGTAGCACCAGGATCGCGTACCAGGGCAGGGTGAAGGCGGCCGCTCCCGCCGCCAGGACCAACAGGGCAACCTGGGTGGCGGTGTCGAAACCCAGGCCCATGAGGAAGCCGACCGGATAGAGATGCCACGGCTTGCTCACCCGTCGCATCACCCGGCCGAGCAACCGGGCCAGGAACCCGCGCTGGTGCAGTTGGCGTTCGAGTTCGGCTTCGTCGAACTCGCCGTTGCGCATGGTGCGGAAGACCTTGGCGATACCGACGGCGGCAAACAGATTCGTCAGGCCGATCAGAATCAGGAACGTTCCCGCCACGACCGAGCCGATCAGTCCCAACGTCGTCAGCATCGGCGAGTCCTCGTCCTGGACCGGACCGATCAGGGCATGAACGCCGAACGTCAGCAGCAAGGCCAAGCCGAAGACCACACTGGAGTGGCCCAGCGAGAACCAGAACCCGGCCGAGAGCGAGCGGGTGCCCTCACCGACCAGTTTTCGGGTGGTGTTGTCGATGACCGCAATATGGTCGGCATCGAACGCGTGGCGCACGCCCAACAGGTAAGCCGTCACACCGAGTCCGACTCCGAACACGCCGGCGGATCCCAGCGTGATATGCTGCGGCGCCACTCCGAAAACCAGTATGCCCCAACCGAATACGTGCAGCAGCAACACTACTGCAGCTACCATGGCGATCGAGGTCCAGTCGCCGCGGTCGAACTGCCGCGGCTTCGTCGTCGTCACCTCGGGAAGCGCGCCGGTGGTCATCAACCGAGACTAGAACCGTGCCTCACATCTGTCTAGATGAACAGATGAACAGGGTTTAGCCGTGCCGCGCCCCGATCCAGTGCAGCAGATCGTGCACGGTGTCATCGTCGAGCCGGTAGTTCACGGTGCGGCCCACGCGCGTCGCGGTGACCCATCCCTGGTCCCGTAGTACCCGCAACGCCTGGGATACCGCGTTTTCCGAACGGCCCAGGGCGGTGGCCAGATCGCTGACGCAGATTCCGGGCGCCCGGTGCAGGCCGAGCAGGATCTCCAGCCGGTGCGGATCGGAGAGCAGGTCGAAGCGCTGCGCCCACCCTGAGGTGTCGACGTCGGCCAGGGCCGAGGTCGCGCGCTCGACCTGGCCGGCTTTACCGTGCCGGTCCACGGTACAAATCTAATCCAGAAAGCCGTGCAGCAAGGCAGACGATCCCCCGACGTGGGCCAGCATTGCCGCGGCGGCCCGCTCGCTGTCGCCGGCCAGGATCGCCATCACGATCTCCTCGTGCTGTTCGTCGGAGTGGGCGATGTTGCGCGGCAGCAGCGGAATCTGATCCAGCAGGGCGTTGAGCCGCATCCGGTTCTCGGCGACCAGCGGCACCAGTGACGGGGAGCCCGCCGCCTCCGCGATGGCCAGATGCAGCCGCGAATCCAGCCGGCGGTAGTCGTCGGGTTCGGCGTCGCGGACGTCGGCCAACCGCGACCAGAGCCCGTCGCGCTCGGCCGCGCTCAGCGTGCGACCGGCCGCCATCCGCGCCGCTCCGACCTCAAGGATCTCCCGCAGCCGCAGCGCGTCGTCGATCTCCTCGCGCGTCGGCCGATGACTGGACGTGGGCAGCGCGGGTAACTCCGCGGCCAGGAACGTGCCGCCGTACCGCCCCCGTTTCGACACCAGGTAGCCGGCGTCGGCCAGCGATTTGATCGCTTCACGGACCGTGTCCCGGCTGACCCCGAGGCGCGCGGCCAGCTCACGCTCGGGCGGCAGCGACTCCCCTGGTCCCAAAACTCCCAGCCGGATCGTCTCCAACAGCCTGCCGACGGTGTCCTCGAAGGCGTTACCCAGCCGGACCGGACGCAGCAGCGCCTCGGCGGCGGGCTGAGGGTCCGGTTCTGCTGTCATGGTGAGTTACCAGGGTGTCACAGCGGCGTCACGTAGGCGGAGCTGATGCCGCCGTCGACCAGGAATGTCGAACCGGTGATGAACGACGCGTCGTCGCTGGCCAGGAACGCCACCGCGGCGGCCAACTCCTCAGGTTCGGCGAAACGGCCCAGCGGGATGTGCACCAGCCGGCGCGCGGCACGCTCGGGGTCCTTGGCGAACAGCTCCTGCAGCAGTGGCGTGTTGACCGGACCTGGGCACAGCGCGTTGACCCGGATTCCCTGCCGCGCGTACTGCACCCCCAGCTCGCGTGACATCGCCAGCACGCCGCCCTTGGACGCGGTGTAGGAGATCTGCGAGGTGGCCGAACCCATCACCGCCACGAACGACGCGGTGTTGATGATCGAGCCCTTGCCCGCGGGCACCATGTGGCGCAGCGCCGCCCGGCACGACAGGTACACCGACTTCAGGTTGATGTCCTGCACCCGCTGCCAGGCCGGCAGCTCGGTGGTCTCGATCAGGTCGTCTTCGGGCGGCGAGATCCCGGCGTTGTTGAACGCGATGTCGACCGAACCGAAAGTCGCTGCCGCGGTGTCGAAGAGATGATCGACGGCATCCTGGTCGGACACGTCGACGGCGACGAACAGCCCGTCGAGTTCTTCGGCGGCGGCCTCCCCGGTGGCGGGGTCGATATCGCCGATGACGATGGTGGCGCCCTCGGCGCGCAGCCGCCGGCCGGTGGCCAGGCCGATGCCGCCCGCACCACCGGTGATGACGGCGACCTTGCCGGCCAGACGTTGGGTCAGATCCATCTACAGCTCCTCGATTGCGAAAAAGACGTTCTTGGTCTCGGTGAAGGACAGCGGTGCGTCGGGCCCCAACTCTCGACCCAGCCCGGACTGCTTGAAGCCGCCGAACGGGGTGTTGTAGCGCACCGACGAATGCGAATTGACGCTGAGATTGCCTGCTTCCACCGCCCGCGACACCCGCATCGCGCGTGAGAGGTTGTCGGTCCAGATCGAACCGGACAACCCGTAGGGGGTGTCGTTGGCCAGTGCGATGGCGTCGGCCTCGTCCTCGAACGGAAGTACGGTCACCACCGGGCCGAAGATCTCCTCGGTCACGGTGCGGTCGGTGCGCTGCGGCGTCAACACCGTTGGCGGGAACCAGAACCCGGGACCGCTCGGGGCCGAGCCCCGGAATGCCACCGGGGCGCCGTCGGGAACATAGGACGCCACCGACTCCCAGTGCGGCCGGGACACCAGCGGCCCCATCTCGGTGTCGCGCGTCGTGGGGTCCCCCACAGCAACGCCTTTGACCGCTGGTTCCAGCAACTCCATGAATCGGTCATAGACGCTGCGCTGCAACAGGATCCGGCTACGGGCACAACAGTCCTGCCCGGCATTGTCGAACACCCCGTACGGCGCGGTGGCCGCCGCTTTCTCCAGATCGCAGTCGTCGAACACGATGTTCGCGCTCTTGCCGCCCAACTCCAGGGTCACCCGTTTGACCTGAGCCGCCGCGCCGGCCATCACCCGCATCCCCACCTCGGTGGATCCGGTGAACACCACCTTGCGCACGCCGGGGTTGGTCACGAACCTTTCGCCCACCACCGAGCCCTTTCCCGGTAGCACCTGGAAAAGCCCTGCCGGCAAACCTGATTCGACGGCGAGCTCGCCGAGTCGGATCGTGGTCAGCGGGGTCCACTCGGCGGGCTTGAGCACCACCGCGTTGCCGGCCGCCAGCGCCGGGGCGAAGCCCCATGCGGCGATGGTCATCGGGAAGTTCCACGGTGTGATGACCCCGACGACGCCGAGTGGCTCGTTGAAGGTGACATCCAGGCCACCGGCGACCGGGATCTGCTTGCCGCTCAGTCTTTCCGGGGTGGCCGAGTAGAACTGCAGCACATCCCGGACGTGCCCGGCCTCCCATTCCGCCTGCCCGATCGGGTGCCCGGAGTTGGCCACCTCCAGGGCGGCCAGCTCGTCGATATGGGCGTCGACGACGGCGGCGAATGCCCGGAGTGCCGCGGCCCGCTCGGCCGGCGCCGACCGGGCCCAGACCCGTTGCGCAGCCGCGGCGCGCGCCACCGCCTCATCGACGGCACCCACGTCCAGGAGGTCGACGGTGGCCAGCACCGCCTCGGTGGCCGGGTTGACGACCTGGCTGGATGTCATGAGATCCTTTCTGTCACATAGGTTCTGGCCGCCTCGACGACAGCGGCGAACAGCCGCAGATCGTCGAGGGTTTCTTCGGGGTGCCACTGCACCCCCAGCACGAATGCCTCTCCCGGCAGCTCGACTGCCTCGATCACCCCGTCGGTATCACGTGCGCTGACCACCAGCCCGTCTCCCAGTAGGTCGATGGCCTGATGGTGATAGCACTGCGCATCGGATGTCTCGCCGATCAGGTCCGCCAATCGGGTGTTCGGCACAGTGCGTATCGACGAGGTGCCGAACACCGCGTTGCCCCTCTGGTGATGCGTGCTCCCGATCACGTCGGGTAGGTGCTGGTGCAGGGTGCCGCCCAGCACGGTGTTGAGCACCTGGGCGCCGCGGCACACGCCGAGCACCGGGATTCCGCGCTGCAGAGCGGCTTCCAGCAGGGCGAACTCCCAGGCGTCGCGCGCGGTGGCCGGTCTGTTGGTGGCTGGGTGCGACTGCTGTCCGTAGCGCGCGGGGTCGACGTCGGGACCGCCGGTGATCACCAAACCGTCGACGCGGTCGAGGACCAGATCGACGACGTCGCCGTCCACCGGCTGCGGCGGCAGCAGCACCGCGATGCCGCCGGCAAGGGTGACGCCTTCGAAGTAGACCTGCGGCAGGAAACTCGCCTGCACATCCCACACTCCGCTCTGCGCCTGCTGCAGGTAGGTGCTCATGCCGATCACCGGGCGGGTGGCGCTGGCGCCGCCGACCTCAGAGCCGCTCAAAGCCGCGCACCCTCTCCCAGTCGGTCACCGCGGAATTGAAGGCCGCGAGTTCGATCCGTGCATTGTTGAGGTAGTGCTCGACGACGTCGTCCCCGAACGCCGTCCGCGCCACCTCGGACTTCGCGAACAGTTCGGCGGCCTCGGCCAGGGTGGTGGGCAGCCGTTGCACCTCACTGGCATAGGCGTTGCCCGGCAACGCGTCGGGCAGTTCCAGCTCGTGATCAATGCCGTACAGACCGCCCGCGATCAGCGCCGAAACGGCCAGGTACTGGTTGACGTCGCCGCCCGGCGCCCGGCATTCCACCCGCATGCCGGAGCCGTGCCCCACGACGCGCAACGCGCAGGTCCGGTTGTCCATGCCCCACGCGATGGCCGTGGGTGCGAAACTGCCGTCGGCAAACCGTTTGTAAGAGTTGATGTTCGGTGCGTAGAACAACGTCAACTCACGCAGCGTCGCCAGCTGGCCTGCGATGAAGCTGCGGAACATCGGCGACATCCCGTGCAGACCCGACTCGTCGGCGAAGACCGGTGACCCGTCCTCGCCCCGCAACGAGATATGGATATGACAGCTGTTGCCTTCGCGCTCATCGAATTTCGCCATGAATGTCAGGCTCTTGCCATGCTGGTCGGCGATCTCCTTGGCGCCGTTCTTGTAGATCGTGTGGTTGTCACAGGTGCTGCGGGCGTGGTCGTACCGGAAGGCGATCTCCTGCTGACCCAGGTTGCACTCCCCCTTGACGCCCTCGCAGTACAAGCCGGCACCTTCCATGCCGAGCCGGATGTCGCGCAGCAACGGCTCCATTCGGGTGGACGCCATCATCGCGTAGTCGACGTTGTAGTCGGTGGCCGGTGTGAGATCGCGGTAACCCGCGGCCCAGGCCTCACGGAAGGTGTTGTCGAACACCATGAATTCGAGCTCGGTGCCGACATACGGGACCAGTTTCCGCTCGGTCAGACGGTCGATCTGGCGGTTGAGGATGCTACGCGGCGCCTGCTCGACGGGGCGACCGTCGAGCCACGACAGGTCCGCCATCACCAGGGCGGTCCCGGGCAGCCACGGGATCAGCCGCAACGTGGTGAAGTCGGCGGTCATCACCATGTCTCCGTAGCCGGTGTCCCAGCTCGACATCGAGTAGCCGCCGACGGTGTTCATGTCGACATCGACCGCGAGCAGGTAGTTGCAGCACTCCGCGCCGTGGGCGGCGACCTCCTCGACGAACAACCGGCCGGAAACCCGCTTGCCGGTGAGCCGGCCCTGCATGTCGCAGAAGGCGACGATCACGGTGTCGATCTCACCCGCCGCCACCATTTGCTCCAGGTCGGCCCGTGCCAGCATGCCGGGGTTCTGGCTCATTGCGCACCCTCCTGCCCGTGTGGGACTCGGTGGCCAACCTTACGTCGAGCCAACCATTGCCTTGCCGATGACGTGATGATCGTGCCCCGAATCAGCATGATTGTCACCCCCAAAAGGTAGGACAGCAGACCAATAACGCTCTATTGTCCGTGTGCAGACCGCCCACCGCCCTGCACACGAGGAGCCGCCATGCCCGAAGGGCACGAAGAACTCGCCGAACACCTCTCCGACGACGAACAACATCTCGCCAAACTCGGTTACGTCCAGGAATTGCAGCGGTCCTGGTCGGGATTCTCCAACTTCGCCATCTCGTTCTCGATCATCTCGATCCTGGCGGGTTGCTTCACCTCGTTCGGGCTCGGCTGGAACAACGGCGGTCCGGCCGCCATCGCCTGGGGCTGGCCGATCGTCTCGGTCTTCATCCTGATCATCGGGTTCTGCCTGGCCGAACTCGTCTCCGCGTATCCGACCTCGGGCGGGATCTATTGGTGGGCATCCAAACTCGGTGGGCCCAAGGCCGGCTTCCACACCGGCTGGCTCAACCTCATCGGCCTGATCGCCATCCTGGCGTCGGTGTCCTACGGCAGCGCGACATTCCTGGACCTCACACTGGGGACATTCAGCGAGTCCTGGCTCGCCGGCTACAGCCTGACCCGGGTGTTCATCATGTTCCTGATCATCCTGGCGGTATCAGCGGTGATCAACATCTTCTCGTCACACCTGCTGGCCGTCATCAACAACGTCTCGGTGTGGTGGCACGTCGCCGGCGCCACCGCGGTGATCGCGATCCTGTGGCTGCTCCCGGACCAACACGCCAGTGTCTCCGACGTTTTCGCCAAGACCATCAACAACTCAGGAATCTTCTCCGGATCCACCTCCGGCTGGGGCTTCCTGCTGTTCGTACTGCCGATCTCGGCCATCCTGACGCAGTACACGATCACCGGTTACGACGCATCTGCGCACCTGTCCGAAGAGACCAAGAGCGCGGCCAACGCCGCCGCGAAGGGCATCTGGCAGTCGATCTTCTACTCGGCCATCGGTGGCTGGATCCTGTTGCTGTCGTTCCTGTTCGCCGTGCAGAACTCTGACGAGGTGTCCGCCAACGGTGGAGCGGTGGCGACGATCTTCACCCAGGCACTGGGATCGAAATGGGCCGGGGTCGTGCTGCTGATCGCCACCGCGGGGCAGCTGTTCTGCACCACCGCCTGCCAGACCAGCGCCTCGCGCATGCTGTTCGCGTTCAGCCGCGACCGAGCGGTCCCGGGCCACCAGTTGTGGTCGAAGGTCAGCGCGACCCGTGTGCCCGCCAATGCCGTCATCATCACCGCCGTGATCGCGGCGATCATCACGCTGCCCGCCATCGTGCCGGTGAAGATTCCCGTCAACGGTGTGGAGGTACCCTCACCGGTCGCGTTCTACGCGGTCGTGTCGATCGGTGTGGTCGGGCTGTACCTGTGCTTCGCGGTGCCGATCTATTTCCGGTGGAAGGCCGGCGATTCCTTCGAGCAGGGCACGTGGAACGTCGGCAACAAATACAAGTGGATGGCGCCGGTAGCCATCGTCGAGATCATCGTCACCTCGATCATCGCGATGTTCCCGACCTCGCTGGGCGGCATGCCGTGGGATCCGAGCTTCCAGTGGAAATTCGTGAACTACACGCCGCTGCTGGTCGGCGGCGTGCTGGTGCTGCTGTTCCTCTACTGGCACGTGTCGGTGAAGCACTGGTTCACCGGTCCGATCAAGCAGGTGGACGCCTCACCCGCCGAGCTGCCCGGCTGATCACCCGAGCAGTTCGCGGATGTCCGAGGCGGAGATGGTCGAGCCGAACAGATCCCCGTCGTCGACCACGGCGGCGAACAGGGCCCGCTTGCGGTCCTGGAGCGCGACCACCTTCTCCTCGATGGTGTCCTCCGCGACCAGGCGGTAGACGGTGACCGGCCGGGTCTGCCCGATGCGGTGGGCCCGGTCGACGGCTTGGGCCTCAGCCGCCGGGCTCCACCACGGATCGCACAGGAAGCAGTAGTCAGCCGCGGTGAGGTTGAGCCCGAATCCGCCGGCCTTCAGGCTGATCAGGAAAACCTGCTTGGTGCCGGCACCGAATTCCTCGATGGCCCGGGCCCTTCCGTCGGAGTCGACCGAGCCGTCCAGGTAGCTGTAGGCGATGCCCGCCGAATCCAGGTGGGCCCGCACGATGGCGAGGAATCCGGTGAACTGGCTGAACACCAGCGCGCTGTGCCCCTCGGCGACCAGCTGATCCAGTTGTTCGCCCAGGAAGTCGATCTTGGCCGACCCCACCGAACGTGCGGAGTCGTCGACCAGTCCGGGGTGCAGACTCAGCTGCCGCAGCAGGGTCAGCGAACGGAAGATCTGGAACCGGTTCTTCTCCCAGTCCCCGAGCAGCCCGAGTACTTTCTGCCGTTCCCGGGCCAGCCGCGTGTCGTAGATCTTGCGATGCTTGGCGCTCAGGCCGATGGTGAGCACCTGTTCGCTCTTGGCCGGAAGCTCGCGAACCACCTGACTTTTCGTGCGACGCAACAGGACCGGCTTGATCCGTCGGCGCAGTACCGGGAGCAGGTCGGGCGCCTGACCCGATTCGATCGGCTTGCGGAAATAGGTCTCGAACACCTTCGGCGACGGGAACAGCCCGGGCACCGTGATCGACAGCAGCGACCACAACTCCATCAGATTGTTCTCCATCGGGGTGCCGGTGATGGCCAACTTGAACGGCACGTCGAGCAGACGCGCGGCCTGATGGGTCTTGCTGTGGTGGTTCTTCACGAACTGCGCCTCATCGAGAACCATTCCGGCCCACTGGATTTGTGAGTACGCGGCGACATCCATGCGCAGCAGCGTGTAAGACGTGACGACGATGTCGGCCTCCGCCACCTGTTCGGCCAATCCCACGGCTGCCCGCGCATCGGTCGAGGTGACCACCACCGCATTCAGACCGGGGGTGAACTTGTGACATTCGGCCACCCAGTTGCGCGCCACGCTCGTCGGCGCCACCACCAGGAACTTGCCCGCGCCGCCGGACACGGCACGGGTGATCAGCGCCAACGTCTGCACGGTCTTTCCCAGGCCCATGTCGTCGGCGAGTACCCCGCCGATCCCGTTGTCCCACAGGAATGAAAGCCAGTCCAGCCCGTCGCGCTGGTAGTCGCGAAGCTCGGCAGCCAGCCCCGCAGGGGGGTCGACGGGCACCGGAGGACGGGCCGCGGCCAGTCGCGCCAGGTTGGCCCGCCACCGGGCGAGCTGCTCGTCGACGACACCGAGCTCAAGCAGTTCGTCCCACAGGGTGATGTTCAGCGACGCGGCATTGACCCGGTCCCCGTCGATCTCGCCGAGCGCCCGCGCCTCGTCGAGCAACGCCCTCAATCGCACCAGTTCCGGCGTATCCAGCCGGAAGTAGATCCCCGACGGCAGCAGCATGTGCGTTGCACCCGAGGCTAATTCGCGGATGACGTCGGGGAGGGCCACCGTCTCGCCATCCACGCCGACGGTGACGTTCAGGCTGAACCAGTCCCCAGGAAGCGACGTGTCGCCCGAGAACGACAGCACCGGATCGGTGCCCGCAGCCCGGTACCGGTCATCAGCGTCGATCGTCAGGTCCGCGAAGCAGTCCAGTTGCGGCAGCGTCTGATCGCACAGCACCGCGGCCTCCACGCGGGTCAGAATCACTCCACCCAGCAGCGTCCGCTGCGACGCCACCGCGACGGCGTCCCGGGAGTCCGCGGCGTTGACGATGGCCCGCAACTCGTGGACGGCATCGGTGTCCAGAGTGGTGGTGATCCTGCGGTTGACATGCTGGGACGCTTGGCGTTTCCAGTCCTGCGCGGCCGCAGCGACCGCCTGCAACGCCGGCAGCACCCGCTGCCAGAGCTCCTGTTCCGCGGCGGCATCCCGGTACCCGATCAACCCCGCCGCGGACATCGGGTCGAAGTCGTGATGCTGGTCGTTGACCTGGTAGCGCGTGCTCCAGAAGGCTCGTGCGCCGCCGTCGACCACCTTGACCGTCAACGCCGGAACCGGGCCCGTGATGGTCGGCGGGACGAACAGACCGTCGGCGACTTCCAGATCCACCGTGCCGGCCAGCCGCGGCAGGATGTCGACGGCCAGTTCTCGCGCCATGTCGGCCGGGATGTGCACCTGCTCGTGGTGCCCCAGCAACTCGGCCATGGTGCGCCCCGGGACCGGGTCGAACGCACCCAGGCGCAGCACCGAGTCGACAACCTGAAACATCCCGTGCGGGGCCGGCATCCCGAGCAAGCCGACGCCCTCGGGGTCACTGTCCTGCCCGTCGACGATCAGCGCCACCGACATCACCGCGCCGCCGGCGCCCTCGGCCGCGAAGTCCAACCGCAGGTGGACGTTCTTGACCAACTCGACCGCCCGGATGCCGCTCGCGGGGTCGGCCATGACGGTCACGCCCGAATCCAGCACCTCGGCGAGCCGGGGCCACAGTGTCGCGGGCATTCCGTTGAGCACCATCGCATCGCCTCCGCCGTGCGGCGGCGAGTACCGCACGACCTCCGACAACAGCGCCCGCACCGTGCGGTACTGGTCGTGGTCGAACTCGCCGGGCTCGGGATAGTCGACGAGGCGCCGCCACGTCAGTGCCCGGCTGATCCAGGTGCCCCGCTTCCCCAGAGACAGCGGGCGCACCGTCAGCACCGTGCCGGGGCGGTAGCGGGTCGGGCCGGCCAGCGAGAATTCCAGCGCGATCGGTTTGCCGCCGCCGTCGGGAACGGCGACCTCGTCGAGCACCTTGTCGAGCACGTAGCGCCAGCGCTCGACCGGCGGCTGCGCCGGGTCGGCAGGCACGGCCGTCAGCACCAGGGCGACCGCATGTTTGCAGAACGACCCCACCGGGCATGAACACAATGCCCACTCGACGACAGCCCGACTTCCCGGCGACAGTCCGACCTCAAGGACGTACAGCTGACCATGCGAACCCACGCACCGTCCGCGCAGCAGGCGCTCGTCGGCATCGAACTCGATGTCACGGACCCGTCCCTCGGCGGCATAGCGTTCACCACGCACGGTCGACTGCGCGCCGAAATCGCGAATCAGCTCGTCACGGGCTATCCCGAAGCCGAATCCAGGCCTCATGCGAGGAGAATAGGGCCAGTGTCCGACATGTCCCGGTCACACCCCCGACACACCGCGGGTGGCGCGCCGTCGACAGATCCTGTGTAGGGTCGAACTGATGTGTGGAGCCGCCGGGGAGGTGCGTCTCGATGGCCGGACACCGGATATTTCAGCGGTGTCGGCCATGGCAGACGCGATGGCACCCAGGGGTCCGGACGCGGCCGGTGTGTGGTCGCAGGGCCGGGTCGCGCTGGGTCACCGCCGCCTGAAAATCATTGACCTGACCGAAGCGGGCGCCCAGCCCATGGTTGATCCCGAACTCGGGTTGACCGTTTGCTGGAACGGCTGCATCTACAACTACCAGGAGCTGCGCCGGGAACTGTCCGGGCACGGTTACCGCTTCTTCTCGCACAGCGACACCGAGGTGTTGCTCAAGGCGTATCACCACTGGGGTGACCGGTTCGTCGAGCACTTGAAGGGGATGTTCGCGTTCGCGATCGTCGAGCGCGACACCGGCCGGGTGCTGCTGGGCCGGGATCGGCTGGGTATCAAGCCGCTCTACATCACCGAAGACGCCCACCGGATCCGGTTCGCTTCGTCGCTGCCCGCGCTGCTGGCGGGCGGTGGGGTCGACACCCGGATCGACCCGGTCGCGCTGCACCACTATCTGACGTTCCATTCGGTGGTTCCGCCGCCGTTGACGATCCTGCAGGGCATCAAGAAGGTGCCGCCCGCGTCGGTGGTCGCGATCGAGGCCGACGGCAGCCGGCACACCACGGTGTACTGGTCGCCGGACTTCACCCGCCACGCCGACCGGGCCGACTGGTCGGAAAGGGACTGGGAGGACGCGGTACTGGAGTCGCTTCGGCGCGCGGTCGAGCGGCGACTGGTCGCCGACGTTCCCGTCGGATGCCTGCTGTCCGGCGGCGTCGATTCTTCTCTGATCGTCGGACTGCTCGCCGAGGCCGGGCAGCACGGCCTGTCGACCTTCTCGATCGGGTTCGAGTCGGTGGGCGGGGTCGCCGGCGACGAGTTCAAGTACTCCGACATCATTGCCGAGCATTTCGAGACCGACCACCACCAGATCCGCATCGACACCGCCCGCATGCTGCCGGCGCTCGACGGAGCGATCGGCGCGATGAGCGAACCGATGGTCAGCCATGACTGCGTGGCCTTCTACCTGCTCAGCCAGGAAGTGGCCAAGCACGTCAAGGTGGTGCAGTCCGGTCAGGGCGCCGACGAGGTCTTCGCCGGTTACCACTGGTATCCGCCGATGGCCGAGCCGGGCGCGGCCAGTCTCGACGGCTCGGTAGCCAGCTACCGGGGCGCGTTCTTCGACCGGGACAGCGCCGGAGTGGGCGCGCTGATCAGCGACGGATACCGGGTCGACGGCGATCCCAGCGGGGTGTTCGTCACCGATCACTTCGCCGCGGCGGGCGCACAGTCCGGCGTGGACCGGGCGTTGCGTCTGGACACCACCGTGATGCTGGTCGACGATCCGGTCAAGCGCGTGGACAACATGACCATGGCGTGGGGACTGGAAGGCCGCGTGCCGTTCCTCGATCACGAACTCGTCGAGTTGGCCGCCACCTGCCCGCCGGGGCTGAAGACAGCGTACGGCGGCAAGGGTGTGCTCAAACAGGCTGCGCGCCGGGTGATTCCGGCGGCGGTGATCGATCGGCCGAAGGGATACTTCCCGGTTCCGGCGTTGACCCACCTCGAGGGGCCGTACCTGGACATGGTTCGTGATGCGCTGTATGCGCCGGAAGCCAAGGAGCGCGGGCTGTTCCGTCCCGAGGCCGTCGACCGCCTACTGGCCGACCCGAACGGCAGACTGACCCCGCTGCGGGGCAACGAGTTGTGGCAGATCGCGCTGCTGGAGTTGTGGTTGCAGCGCCACGGTGTAACGGGGGCTGCGGCGTGACCGCGACTGACCATGACGCGTCGGAAGCCTCGTTGGGGGCCGATCACACCGAGGCGATCACGCTGGGCCTGCACGACGCCTCGCCGCAGCACCTCATCGACGCCATGGCCGATGACGTGGTGCTCGAATTAGGTTGGGGCCGACTAATTTTCGGGCAGACCTTCGCCGATCCCGAGCAACTCGCCGAGGTGTTGCAGCAAGAGGTGCCGGGCCGGCGCGACATCTGCATCTACGCGCGCGAATCGCACGTACTGATCGCCCGCTCCCCCGCCGAATTGTTCATCGACCCGAGCCACACCTATCGGCTGCGGTTCAGCGACGACCTCGCCGCGGCCGAACCCCTGGGGTTCACCGTGCGCACCCTGCAGACCCCGATGGACGCCGATGCGATGAACCGGGTGTACGTGCGGTGCGGCATGGTGCCCGCACCCGTCGACGTCATCTGGCACAACCACACCCTGACACCCGCTGTGGTCTATCTGGTCGCGGTACGCGATGACGACGGCTCCGTGGTGGGCACGGTGACCGGCGTGGACCACAAGCGCTTGTTCGCCGACCCAGAGGACGGGTCGAGCCTGTGGAGCCTGGCGGTGGACCCGGCGGCCGGGCTGCCCGGGGTCGGCGACGCGCTGACCCGCACGCTGGCCGGCATCTTCCGGGAACGAGGTCGGGCCTACCTGGATCTGTCCGTGGCCCATGACAATTCCGCCGCAATCGCCCTGTACGAGAAGCTGGGTTTCCACCGGGTGCCGGTGCTGGCCGTCAAGCGTAAGAACGCGATCAACGAGCCGCTGTTCACCCATCCACCGGAGACGGTCGACGATCTGAATCCGTATGCGCGCATCATCGCCGACGAGGCGATGCGCCGCGGGATCCGGGTCGAGGTGCTCGACGCGGGCGCGGGCGAGATGCGGCTGTCCCATGGCGGGCGCACAGTCATCACCCGAGAGTCGTTGTCGGAATTCACTTCTGCGGTGGCGATGGCCCGCTGCGACGACAAGCGACAGACCCGGCGGATCGTGTCCGAGGCCGGTATCTCGGTGCCGAAGGGCCGGCTGGCCACCTTCGACCGCGACGACCACGATTTTCTGGCCGAGGTGGGCGATGTGGTGGTCAAGCCCACCCGCGGCGAGCAGGGTAAGGGCATCACCGTCGGGGTCGACGGCGGTGACGAACTGGACTCGGCGTTGCACCGGGCCCGCGAGCAGTACCCGGAGGTGCTGATCGAGCAGCGCGCCTCCGGCGACGATCTTCGCCTGGTGGTGATCAACGGCAAGGTGGTGGCCTCGGCGATCCGTCGTCCCGCCGAGATCGTCGGCACCGGAAAGCACACCGTGGGCGAGTTGATCGAGGCACAGTCGCGACGCCGGGCCGCCGCCACGGGCGGTGAATCACGGATCCCGATCGACGACGTCACCAAGGGCACGGTCGCCGAGGCCGGCTGGTCATTCGACGACGTGCTGCCCGAGGGCGAGCGGCTGCGGGTGCGACGGACGGCGAATCTGCATCAGGGCGGGACGATTCACGATGTCACCGCGGACGTGAACCCCGAGCTGTGCCGGGTCGCCGTGACCGCCGCCGAGGCCATCGGCATTCCGGTGACGGGAATCGACCTGCTGGTGCCGGATGTGACGGGCCGGGAGTACGTCTTCATCGAGGCCAACGAACGCCCGGGCCTGGCCAATCACGAGCCGCAACCCACCGCGGCGGCGTTCGTGGACTTCCTGTTCCCGCAGCAGCCGGGGTTGCCGCAAGCCTGGACACCTTCAGAGGCGGTTGACTGAGCGCCCGCGCATACCCTGCGCTGTCACTCCAGCGTGACACTCGGCGGCCAGGGCCACTCCAGCGTGACAAATCGCGGGCGAGGCTTGAGCGCCGGTCACCGGCCCACATCCGCCGTCACTCCAGCGTGACACTCGGCGGCCAGAGCCACTCCAGCGTGACAAACCGCGGGCGAGGCTTGAGCGCCGGTCACCAACTGCTGGTGCGCAGCACGATCTCGGCCGCGAGCTGAGCGGTCGAGTCACCGGCATTGCGCCGGCCCGCTATCTCCACGAGCCGGAAGTCTCCGTACACGTACCGCTGGCTGGCCTTGGCGACGGCCCGGGCGGCCGGAGAGCTGACGAGCACGGTGGTGTTCATCTCGACCGGCGGGCAGTCGTCGTCGCGGATCGTCCCGGTGGCGTCGGCGACGCGGGGGTGGCCGCGATCCACCACCACCAGACCGATGAATTTGTCCAGCCGGGTGGCGGCGAGCTCCCAGGCGAGTTCTCCCCCGAGCCGGTCGCCGACCAGCAGAGCCCATTTGATGTTGAGCGAATCAAGAATGCCGACCACGGACTTGGCGGTCAGTCGCGGATCGGGACCGATGATCACGGTACGCAGGGAGGCGGTGTGCAGGCGCCGGCAGATCGGCTCGTATGCGGCCGGGCCGTGGTGGCCGGCGCTGAGCACTACCACGGTGGAACCCTGCTCAGGTCCCGAGACATCGACGGGTGTGGTGAATCCGTCGATCGTCGCGACGGTGGTAAGCATTCGGACAAACTACCGTCCAGTAGCCACGGGCGGGCCGAAATCAACATTGTCCTGACGCCTACGTCAGCGCGAGGACAGACGGTCGGCCTGGGTACCGAAAACGTCCAGAAATGTCTGTGGCAATGCACCTTTGGCAATGATCGACGGATCCTGTGTAGGGAATGCGATCCCGAAAACCGCCCAGTTGCCGACGTTTTCGAAAGCGAAGACGATGCTCTCGTCCCTGCCACCGAGCTGCATGGTCTGCTGATAGGCCAATGCCGACGCGCGGGGTGCGGTCAGCTTGGTGGTGGTCATCGGGATGCCCTCGTCCGCGGGGTCGAAATGAGTGAAGAACTTGGCGCACCGCTCCGCGGTGGCCGCCAACCTGTCCAGCGGCAGCGGCGAGGCCATCACCGTCAGCACCATGCGGACCCCGTCGTAGGCGGCGATTATCTGCGCGGCACTGCCCGGGCCTCGCTCGGCGGATTCTGCGATC
This sequence comes from Mycolicibacterium sp. 050232, assembly GCA_036235365.1. Lineage (GTDB taxonomy): Bacteria > Actinomycetota > Actinomycetes > Mycobacteriales > Mycobacteriaceae > Mycobacterium. The sequence goes on from JAZBEZ010000002.1 coordinate 197,776, forward strand.
ACCTTCGTCAGCCCGTCGCTGCATCCAGGCGGGGTGGACAGCATCGGGGGCGGTCCGCCGGATCCGCCCGGGCCGGCACCGTCGTCGGTGACCCGGTCGACCTGCACGCCGGGCGGGAAGTCAGCAGGTGTCAGCAACACCTTTTCCATGGTCGCGCCGGGCCAGGTCGGGGTCCCGGCGACCACCGACGCACAGCCGGACACCGCGAGCATGGTGACCAACCCGACCGAAGTTGCCACCCATCGATGGCACCGAAACATCTGCCCAGGTTACCGAGGTGGCGCGAGGAGCGCAGTGCTCATGGTGGGCCGCGCCGGCGCCCCGTGCCGCACCAGGTCCAGCACGGCTCGCACATCGAGATGCGCGGCCAGCAGGTCGGCCATCAGATCCAGTTGAGCGTCACGTCGGCCCCGAACGTCGGTGTCGTCAGCAACCACGAACCCGCTGCGGCCCGCGCTGACGGCGATCTCGGTGAGCCAGTCCCGGCGCAAGCGGTCGTTGTCGAGCAGGCCGTGCCAATGGGTGCCGTAGACCGCGCCCCGGCGCAGCCCGACCCCGAGCCAGTCATCGGCCGCCGCACTGGTCACCTGGCCATGATGAATTTCGTAGCCCCACAAGGGTTTTTCCCAGTGTCGTAGGGTCTTCTCGACGGCGAACTCGATGTCGGCGTCGAGCAGACCGAGGCCATCGACGGGGTGCAAGCTAGAGGATTCGACCGTGTCGTCGATGCGGCGGCACAGCATCTGGAATCCGCCGCACACCCCGAGTACGGGGCGTCCCTGCGCGGCGTGCGCCCGGATGGCCTCGGCCAGGCCGCGTTGACGCAGCCAGGCCAGGTCGCTCACGGTGGCCTTGCTGCCGGGGATCACCACGAGGTCGACGTCGGCGAGGTCGGCGGCATCGGCAACCCACCGCACCACGACACCCGGTTCGCAGGCCAGCGCCTCGATGTCGGTGGAGTTGGAGATGCGCGGCAGCCGGATCGCGGCAACTGTGAGCGATTGCGCCCCTCGGGGCGGTTGCGGTGTGCCGACCACGCCGCCCGGCCGGACCGACACCGAATCCTCGGTATCGAGCCAGATTCCGTCGTCGAACGGGATCACCCCGTAGGTCGGACGACCGGTCAGCTCACGTAACTGGCGCAGGCCGGGCTCCAGCAGCGCCGGGTCACCCCGGAACTTGTTGACGACGAATCCCGCGATGAGAGCCTGGTCCTCGGGGTCCAATACGGCCACGGTGCCGTGCAGGTGGGCCAGCAGGCCGCCGCGGTCGATGTCGCCCACCACGATGACCGGCAGATCCGCGGCGCGGGCCAGCCCCATGTTCGCCAGGTCGGTGGCGCGCAGGTTGATCTCGGCCGGCGAGCCCGCGCCTTCGCAGATCACCACGTCGAATTCGGATCTCAGCGAGGCCAACTCCTCGTTGACGACCGCGGAGAGTCGCTCCCGGTGGGTGAAGTAGTCGCCGGCGGCGACCGTTCCGGCCACCTGGCCCCGGATCACCAGTTGCGACGTGCGATCCCCGCCGGGCTTGAGCAGGATCGGGTTGAACCGGGTGCTGGGTGCCAGCCCGGCCGCGCGGGCCTGCATGGCCTGGGCCCGGCCGATCTCACCGCCGTCGACCGTGACCGCGGAGTTGTTCGACATGTTCTGGGCCTTGAACGGCGCCACGGACAGACCCTTGCGGGCCAGTAACCGGCACAACCCGGCCACGACCATCGACTTACCGGCGTCAGAGGTGGTCCCCGCGACCAGTAGTGCGCCGCTCACGGTGTGTTGTTCACGGCAGGGTGAGGATGTCAGCGCCGTCCTCGGTGACCACCAGTGTGTGTTCGAACTGAGCGGTCCACTTCCGGTCCTTGGTCACCACGGTCCAGTCGTCGTCCCAGATCTCGTAGTCCAGCGACCCGAGGTTGATCATCGGTTCGATGGTGAAGGTCATGCCCGGCTCCAGCACGGTCTCGACCGCGGGCTGGTCGTAGTGCAACACCACCAGCCCGTTGTGGAAGGTGGTGCCGATCCCGTGGCCGGTGAAATCACGAACAACGTTGTAGCCGAACCGGTTTGCGTAGGCCTCGATGACGCGGCCGACGATCGACAGGGCACGGCCGGGCTTGACCGCCTTGATGGCGCGCATGGTCGCCTCGTGGGTGCGTTCGACGAGCAGCCGGTGTTCTTGCGCGACGTCGCCGGCCAGGAAGGTGGCGTTGGTGTCGCCGTGTACGCCGTCGATATAGGCGGTGACGTCGATGTTCACGATGTCGCCGTCCTCGATCACCGTCGAGTCCGGGATGCCATGGCAGATCACCTCGTTGAGCGAGGTGCAGCAGGATTTGGGAAATGCCTTGTAGCCCAATGTCGACGGATAGGCACCGTGATCGACCATGTATTCGTGGGCGATGCGGTCGAGCTCGTCGGTGGTGACGCCGGGCGCGACGGCCTTGCCGGCCTCGGCCAGGGCGGCAGCCGCGATCTGTCCGGCGACGCGCATCTTCTCGATCACCTCGGGCGTCTGCACCCAAGGTTCGCTGCCCTCCTGCACGGTCGACTTCCACGCGTACTCCGGCCGCGGGATCGACTTGGGAACCGGCAGGGTCGGCGAGAGCACGCCGGGGCGCAGAGCGGTACGAACTGGCATGTGGACAGCTTAAACGTCAGCTCACGGACAACGCCGCCAGCGCCGTACGCAGCCGCAGCGGCAGCGATCCGCCGTGTTGCAGCCAGTCGTCCAGGGCGATCCGCACCGACGCCATGGCCAGGGCACCGATGAGCCGGGGCCGGGCGTCATCCGGGGTCAGGTCGGCGAATCTGGGTGCCACCAGCTCGGCGATGGCCGTCTCGTAACCGACGTAGATCTGCAGGGTCCACGCGTTGAGCGCCGGTGAGGATCGGGTCAGCATCGCCAGGTCACGCACCTGCTCGCTGATGGCGTCGAAATCGTCGCCGAGGTCGCGGAACGCGGCCACCACGGCGTCGCGCGCCGACAATCCGCTGGGCTGACCTGCCAGTTGTGTGGTGATCACGTCCAGCCAGTGCCTCGTCATCCCGTCGGCGACGGCGTCCTCCTTGGACGCGAAGTACCGGAAGAAGGTGGCGCGACCGACTTCGGCCTCGGCGGCGATCCGCTCCACCGTGGTGGCCGCGAGCCCGTCGGCAGCCACGAGCGTGGCGGCACATGCGGCGATGCGGTCACGGGTGGCCTGGCGCTTGCGAATGTTCAGCGGGATCGGTTCGGTCATTTCCCGTATGAGACTACGTCTCATTTGAGATTGTGTCTCGCATGAGCGAAGGCCGCGCCCCGAAAACCGTCGAAGCCTGGCAGTTCGTCCAGAAAATGCTCGGCGACATCACCGAGATCGTGAAAACCGATGCCCGCGACGAACGGGAACTCCTCGACGGGCTGCGGGTGGTGTCCCGGGTGACCGCGTTGTGCTCGGAACTGTCGGTGGAGGCCGACCCGGAACTGCCGTGGTTCTTCGACATGTGCTCACCCACCCGGCTGATCGGCGGACCCAACCCGGACGGCCGGTACCTGCTGGCGATGATCCGGGGCGATCGCACCTACCGGGTTACCGGAACTCGCGGCACCTCCGCCTATCTGGGCTTCCAGGTTCTCGCGGGCACCGGCATGACCCCGCGGCGAATGGCCTCCTACCTCAGCGACACCGACCTGAAATTGGACGATGGCGCCTTCACGGTCATCGTCTCCAGCCAGGAACCGGCCGACCTGGGCGACGCCCAGTGGCTGCAGATCCCCGCCGATGCCGCGTCGATCGTGGTGCGCGAGTACATCGGTGACGCGGCCACCGAAACACCGGCGACCCTGCTGATCGAGACCCTCGACGCCGGTCCCGCACAAGCGCCGACCGACACCGAGGTAGCCGAGCAGTTCACCGCGATGGCCTGGACACTGATGAAGCTGACGACGCTGCACCGCACCATCAAGCCGGAACTGCTGACCCAGCCCAACGAGCTCGTCACCGCCGAAGCCGCCGCACTGGGATCCGCGGACACCACACCCGACAACCTCTACATGATCGGCACGTTCGACCTCGCCAGCGACGAGACGCTGCAGCTCGAGTTCACCCCGCCGGACACGCGCTACTGGAACGTCACGCTGGAGAACATCTGGCACGAGTGCATCGAACCGCGACGCCGGCACAGCTCGGTGACCGACAAGGGCGTCAGCCCCGATGCCGACGGCAAGGTCCGGATTGCCATCGGCGCCAAAGACTTCGGCCACGGCCACTGGCTGGATACCGGCGGGCGACGACGCGGCTTCGTCATCCTGCGCTGGCTGGGAAACCCGGCCGCGCCCGAGGTGAAGGTGACGGTGCGATGACTCGGCAGGCAGAAGCACAGCGAGAAGGCGATCACCACCTCCGGTTCAACCCCGACGCCCTGATCGCACAGGCCTGCGAGATCGCGGGCAGCGACGATTTCGGCGAACCCGCAGGCTGGCGGGACGACCTCGCCCTGCTGACCGACGGGCTGGCCACCGAGGCACGGCTCAACGACCTGGGTGTCGAGATCGCCGTCATGGACGTCGTCAACCCGCTTGTGCATCGACTTCGAATCATGCAGTGGCGCAAGGACAATCCCGCAGTGGCCGCCGCGCCTGTCGAGCGGCCCATCTTCATCGTCGGCCAGCCGCGGACAGGCACCACGATCCTGTTCGACCTGCTGGCCAAGGATCCCGCGCTGCGGCCGCCCCTGACCTGGGAGGTGGATGCACCCTGGCCGCTGCCGCAGCCCGGTACCTACACCTCAGATCCGCGCATCGCCCAGATCCAGGCCAACATCGAGATGTCCGAACAGCTGGTGCCCGGCCTGCTTGCGCATCACCCGATGGGTGCGCTGGTCGGGCAGGAGTGCGTGCGGATGTCGGCGGGACAGTTCTGCAGCATGATCTTCTCGACCCAGTACCGGCTGCCCACCTACTACCGCTGGCTGCTGCATGACGCCGACCACCGCAACGCCTACCGTTACCACCGGATATTCTTGCAGCACTTGCAATCCGGAGTGCCCGGGATCGGAGCACCGACCCAGTGGCTGCTCAAGTCACCGGCGCATCTGTGGCAGCTGGACGCGTTGGTCGCCGAGTACCCGGACGCGCTGATCGTGCAGACGCACCGCGACCCGCTCAACGTCATCTCCTCGATCGCCGCACTCACCACACACCTGCGTCGGCTGGCCTCCGACCACAGCGACATCACCGAGTGCGCCCGGCAGTCGCGAGAGGAGATCGTCGTCGGGCTGGACAACTCGATGAAGGCCCGCGACTCCGGCGCGCTGGCCGCCGGCCAGATCGTCGACGTCCAATTCGCCGACTTCATCCGCGACCCGTTCACCACGATCCGCGGCATCTACGACGCACTGGACCGCGAGTTCACCCCCGTGGCCGAGCAGCGCATGCGCGATCACCTCGCCGCGCATCCCGGCGACAACGGAGGTGCCCGGTACACGTGGAGCAACACCGGGCTCGATGCGGAGGAGGTCCGCGCCCGGGTCGCCGGATATCAGGAACGCTTCGGCGTACCCACCGAGGCGCTGCGGTGACCGCGCCGAGAGCGCGCCTCTCTAGAAGCGGTAATGGTGTTACCGTACGGGGATGAGTGAGGCACGGCGATGACCGAAACCGTTCATGTCCTGCAGCTGCTGGACTACCGCGAGGTGGAGTCGACCGCCGACCGGCTGGTGCTGGAGATGGACAACCGGCCCGACCTCTCCAATGTCCGCGGCGCGCTTCAGGGCGGACTGGTGGCCACCCTGATCGATATCGCGGCCGGAATGCTGGCGGGGAATGCCAGCGGTGTCGGCTACGACGTCACCACCGCCGACCTCAACATCCACTTCCTGGCCCCGATCATGGGCACGGCCCGCGCGGAGGCGAAGGTGGTGCGGGCAGGCAAACGGCTCATCGTGACGTCGGTGGACGTCACCGACGTCACCCGCGATCGGCTCGCCGCACGCGCGACGCTGACGTTCGCTGTGCTCGAGCCGCGCTGAGCTCAGGCCCGGCGCAGGCTCAGCTTCCAATTACGCCGCGGCCCACGGATATCCACCGAACCGCACACCACCTTGCCGGTGAGGATGATGTGCGGAGTGCCGTCGGCCGGTGCGTCGCGGCGGTGATCGTCGGCACTGCCCACGATCACCTCGACGTCGTCGATCGACGCGCTGGCCCCTTCGGGCAGCCGGATGTCCACGGACCCGAACTTCATGTCCAGTTCGATGACCACCATCGGCCCGGCGAAGCGGGCCCGGGTCAGGTCCAACTCGACCGAACCCATCCGGCGTACCAACGCCAGCCGGGTGGGGACCGTCCATTCACCCTGACGCTTCAGCGAGCCGAGCACGCCGCGCAACTCGACCCGGTCGGTGGCGGTGGTGACGATCGCACCGGGGCCGGGCAGGTCGCCGACCAACGCATCCAGGTCCGAATGCAGACGAGCGCGTGACACCATCGCCGAGCGCTCCTCGAACTCGGCGATGTCGATCAGGCCGAGCGCGACGGCATTGTGCAGTCGCCGCAATGTGCCGTTGCGATCGGCATCGGAGACGCGCAGGTCCACGGATTGTTCGTTGATCCCTGTCATGGCAGGTTCAACGGTACCGCCGTTCAGGCCAGATAGGCCGGGGGCAACCCGTCGAACATGGTCTTGCACATCCGCACCGCATACTCCGAACTGCCGCCGCCCACGATGAGCGCGGCAAACGCCATGTCCCCGCGGTAACCGGCGAACCAGGAGTGCGAACCACCCATGAACTCCGCCTCACCGGTCTTCCCGCGCACGTCGCCGAGGCCGTTGAGGTCTTTGGCCGTGCCGTTGGTGACCACCAGGCGCATCATCGGCCGCAGCCCGTCGACCATCTTCGGGCTGATCGGAGCGCCCGCGCGGTCGACCATGGTCTGGCGCCCCTCGATGAGTTGCGGCACCGGTGTCTTGCCCGCGGCCACGGTGGCGGCGGCCAGCGCCATCCCGAACGGGCTGACCAGTACCTTGCCCTGACCGAAACCGTCCTCGGTGCGCTCGGCCAGATCGACCGTCGGCGGCACCGAACCGGTCAACGTGGAGATTCCGTCCACCTGGTAGTCGGTTCCGATGCCGTAGCGCGCGGCGGCCTGGGACAGGCCGCGCGGCGGCATCCGGCTGGCGAGTTCGCCGAAGGTGGTGTTGCACGAATTGGCGAACGCCCGTGACATCGGCACCATGCCGAGATCGAACGCGTCGTAGTTGGTGACGGTCCGGTGCCCGATGTCGAGTGTGCCGGGGCAACCCAAAAGCGTGTTGGGCGTTGCCATGTCGCGCTCGATGGCCGCGCCCGCGGTGACCATCTTGAAGGTCGAGCCGGGCGGGAACTGCCCCATGGTCGCAAGCGGGCCGACGGCATCGGCGGCCCCGTTCTGCGCGACGGCCAGGATCTCGCCGGTGGACGGCTTGATCGCGACGATCATCGCCTGCTTGCCCGTGGTGTTGACCGCGTTCTGCGCGGCATCCTGCACAGCGCGGTCGAGGCTGATGGTGATCGACGGAGCCGGATCTCCCGCAACCTCGTTGAGCACATCGACGTCGACACCGTTCTGGTTGACCGTGACCACCCGCCAGCCCGGCTGACCGTTGAGTTGGTCGGCCACGGACTTCTTGACCTCGTTGACGATCACCGGGGCGAAAGTCGGGTCGGTGGGCAACATTTCGGGCTGCGGGGTGACGACGAGGCCGCGGAGCCGGCCGATGGCGGGCGCGATGCGGTCGTTGTCGGCCTGCTTCAGCGTGATCAGGCTCATCGGCTGCGCCGATGCGCTGGCCTGCTCGGCAAGTCGCTGCGGATCGCCCAGGGCCGGGTCGAAGCCCCGCAGCGCGTCGGCGACGGCCCGCGCCGTCGGCATCAGCGCGCTACCGGCTGCCCTGGCATCCAGTGCGTAGTGATAGATGTAGCCGGGCACCAGCACATCGGTACCGCCACGTTCGTTGACCGAGGCCCGCCGCGGCGCATCGGCCCGCAGAGCGAAGGTCTGGTGCTCCCCCAGCCTGGGGTGCAGTCCGGTGGCATTCCAGCGCACCTCCCACCGGCCCTCGTCGCGGATCATGTTCAGCCGTCCGTCGTAGGTCCAGGTGCGATTCTTGGGCAGGTGCCACGTATAGCGGTAGGTGACGCTGCCCGTGTCCTGGGCGTACTTCGAGCCCAGGATCTGCGCGTCGAGACCCGTGGCCTGCAAGCCGTTCCAGGCTTCGCTGAGGGCGGTCTTGGCATCCTCGGGCCGGTCGGCCAACGCGGCGGCGGCCGCGGTGTCACCAGTGGCCAGTGCCGCGAAGAACTGCTCGGCAGCAGGCTCGGGCCCGTCCGGCCGCGGAGTGCAGGCACTCAGCGCGGTTGCCCCGAGGACCACGACGACCGCGAACAGCCCTGTGGTCCGTGTGACTGATGATGTTTGAGTTGCCATTGAGGCTGATGTTAGGAACGTTGACGCCGGTTTGGTCGGAGGCGCACCGATACCGGACCGAGACAGTCACGAGATCGGGTTGAGCTCACCGTCCGTGTCTGCCCGCGGTGGGGTTCCGGCATACCACGGCGATGACGGAATTGAACATCGCCGCATCCGATCACTTACCGGCCAATTTCCACCGGGTCACCCAGTTCAGGCGAGACATACCCGTGGCTACTCAATTCCTCGGAAATCACGGCATATTCGCGCACGGAAAGCGAGTTACAGCAAAAATTTCCGGTCGCATATCGCCGAGAATCGTTGGGCATTGGTCCCCGTAACCGACCCGACTTGTGCCAGTATTTGGACTGCACTGCACTGATCGAAATCCACCCGCCCGAGGGGAAGTTCGCCGTTGCATACGATTGCCCAAGTCTTCATCGATCATCCTGAGATAGCGATTTTCCTGGCGCTCGCCGGCGGCTATTACTTCGGAAAGTTTCAGTACAAAGGCCTGGGACTGGGTGCCGTCACGGCAACATTGTTGTGCGGCGTCATCATTGGGGCGGTGCTGCAGACCGGCGGCCACACCATCCATATCGACGGCGTGATCAAACAGGTGTTCTTCCTGCTGTTCCTGTTCGCCCTCGGCTACAACCTTGGGCCGCAGTTCTTTTCAGGCCTGAAAGGGGACGGGCTTCCCCAGGCGGTTTTCACCGTCGTCCTCATCGTCGTGGGTTTTGCGGCGGTGATCATTCTCGCCAAGATTTTCCAGTACAACCCCGGGTTGTCGGCGGGGCTCGCAGCCGGCGCACTCACTCAGTCGTCGATCATCGGTGTGGCGCAGACCTCGATCGCCGGCCTGGACATCGGCGCCGACACCATAAAGCAGTGGCAGGACCTGGTATCGGTGGGCTACGCCGTCACCTACATCTTCGGCACCATCGGCGCGGCCATCTACTGCGCGAACATCGCGCCCCGGATACTCGGCATCAAGAACCTCCCGACCGCCGCTCACAACCTCGAAAAGCGCTTGGGCTTCCATGAAGAAGTCGCCAATGCGTTGCCCGCATACGATCAGATCGTGCGCCGGTCCTACCTGATCGAGCGCGGACTGCCCGAGCGGCACGGCGCCGGAATGACCATCGCCGAGGCCGAGAAGTATCTGCGGCAGCAGACCGGTGGCCGGGTGTTCGTCTCGCAGATCCGGCACGGGGACCGGAAGCTGCCCGCCGACCCTGAGACCCGAATCTTTCCCGGCGACCATATTGCGGTCAACGGCCGCCGCGAATGGGTCATCGCGGGTCCGATTGCCGACCTGTGCGTTGAAACCGACGACCCGGAGTTGTTGTCGTACCCGATGGAAGAACTCGATGTCGTCCTCACCAACGACGACCTCGACGGGGTCACGGTCAGGGAGGCCTACGACAATCCGGCTTTCCGCGGCGTCTACCTCAAACGCATCAAGCGTGCCGGCGTGGAGATCCCGCACGCTTCGGAGGTCCAACTCAAGCGTGGCGACGAGGTCCTGCTCGTCGGCGAGCGGCACCTGATCGAGAACGCCATCACTCTCATCGGCTACCCCGAGCGCACCACACCCAATACCGACATGGTCACCCTGGGCCTCGGCATCGCGATAGGTGCCCTGATCGGTGTGCCGTCGGTGATGGTCGCCGGCATCCCGCTGTCGCTGACCACGAGCGTCGGCGCGCTGCTGATGGGCCTGCTGATCGGCTGGCGGCGTTCGAAGTCCCCCACTTTCGGACGCATTCCCCCTGGCGCGCAATGGTTCTTCGAAGGCGTCGGCCTGACCGCGTTCATCGCGGTCGTGGGGATCACCTCCGGACCTGGCTTCGTCAAGGGCCTCCAGCAATACGGGGTGTCGCTGTTCCTTGCCGGGGTGATCGTCACCATGGTGCCCCTGGTGGTGATGACGTTGCTCGCGAAATATGTGTTCAAATTCGACCCGGTGCTGACCCTGGGCATGCTGACCGGGGCCCAGACCACCACCGCCGCCGTGGGTTCGCTGCGTGAGGCCGCGAAATCCAGTGTCCCGCTGCTCGGATTCACCGTGCCCTACGCCATCGGCAACATCTTCCTGTCCATCGGCGGCGCGATCGTCGTCGCCTTCATGGCGTAGTACTGCCTCATCCTCCTGAACCCGAACCGGAAGGACCGCACGTGACCCTCAAACACATCTCCCGCGAGGAGATCGCCGAACTGCAGCATCTATCGCCGTTCGAACTCAAGTCCAAACTGATCGAGCTCGCCGGTGAACACGAGCAGCGCACCACATTTCAGATGCTCAACGCCGGACGTGGGAATCCGAACTTCATCGCTCCCACACCCCGGGAGGCGTTCTTCGCGTTGGGTTGGTTCGCGCTCGAAGAATCGCGGGCCAACAAACAATGGGATCCCGAGCTCGTCGGTGTGCCGCAGAAGAACGGCATCGCCGAGCGATTCGGCACGTGGCTGGACCAGCATCAAGGTGAGCCAGGGATCGAATTGCTCAGCGGTGTCCTCAAATACGGGATCGAGCAGTGCGGCTTCAACCCCGATTCGTTCGTCTGGGAACTGGCCGACTCGATCATCGGCGACCACTACCCGTCGCCGGACCGGATGCTCGTACACAACCACGAGATCACCAAGCGGTACCTGATGCAGGAACTGGCCCCGGGCAAGGACCTCGGCGAGTACGACCTGTTCGCCGTCGAAGGCGGCACCGCGGCAATGTGCTACATCTTCAACTCGCTCATGCTCAACCGGCTGATGCACCGCGGCGACAAGGTCGCCCTGATGACACCGATCTTCACCCCGTACCTCGAGATCACCGAACTCGACGAGTTCAACTTCGAACAGGTCCACATCCAGGCGTCCGGCACGTACGCGGACGGCCGGCACGACTGGCAGTTCCCGGACTCCGAGATCGACAAGCTGCTGGACCCCGATATCAAGGTCCTCTACTGCGTGAACCCGACCAACCCGCCGTCGGTGCGCATCGCCCCCGAAACCCTCGACCGGATCGCCGAGATCGTCCACACCAAGCGGCAGGATCTGATCGTCATCACCGACGACGTGTACAGCACATTCATCGACGGCTTTCAGTCCCTGATGGGTGTCGCCCCACGCAACACCATCACGGTGTACTCGTTCTCCAAGTACTTCGGCGCCACCGGCTGGCGTTTGGGCACGATCGGTATCGCCCGGGACAACGTGTTCGACGAGATGATCGCGAACCTTCCCGAAGCGGACAAGACAGCACTCGACAGGCGCTACAGCCCACTGACGCTGGAACCCCGCAAGATCCGATTCATCGACCGGTTGGTCGCCGACAGCCGCAATGTCGCGCTCAACCACACCGCCGGACTGTCCCTGCCCCAGCAGTGCCAGATGCTGCTGTTCAGCGCCTACTGCCTGCTGGACCAGGCCGACCACTACAAGCATCAGGCGCAGGAGCTGATCGCCAGGCGGTTCAAGTCGCTGCAGGACGGTATGCAGATCCAGCTCGAGAAGGATCCCAACCGCGTCGCGTACTACGTCGAACTGGACTTCCTGAACTGGGCTGCCGAGCGGGGTGACCCCGGATTCATCGATTTCGTGAAGGCGAATTACGAGCCGACCGACATCCTGTTCCGGCTGGCCGAGCAGACCGGCGTGGTGTTGTTGAACGGCGGCGGTTTCGAGGGACCGGAGTGGTCGATCCGTGTTTCGTTGGCGAACCTTCGCGACGTGCAGTACGAGGAGATCGGCAAGGCGATGATCGCCGTCGCCGAGCAGTACGAGACCGAGTACAAGGCGGCGAAGGCCCGGTCGTAGCGACCGGGTCCGGACCGACGCTCAGTCCAGCAACACCGTGGCGAACGTGCCCACCTGCTCGAATCCGATGCGGGCGTACGTTGCCCGCGCCACGGTGTTGTAGTTGTTGACGTACAGGCTCGCGATGCGGCCGGAGCCCACCACCGCGGCCGCCAGGGCCGCCGTCCCCGCGGTGCCCAACCCATGGCCGCGCCACTCGGGATGCACCCAGACGCCCTGAATCTGGCCGACCGCGGGCGACTGCGACCCGACCTCGGCCTTGAACACCACCTCGCCACGCTCGAACCGGGCCCACGCCCGGCCCGCGGCGATCAGGCTGGCGATCCGGCGGCGGTAGCCACGGCCGCCGTCACCGAGCCGCGGGTCGACACCGACCTCGCCGATGAACATGTCGATCGCCGCCACCAGATAGGCGTCGAGTTCCTCCATCCGCACGGGACGGACGGCCGGGTCGATCACACAGTGCGGCATCGAGTCGAGCGCCATCAACGGCTGTTGCTCACGAACGTCACGGGCGGTGCCCCACACCGACTCCAGCCGCCGCCACATGGGCAGTACCAACTCGGCCCGGCCGACCAGCGACGAACAGCGACGCGCGGTGCTCATCGCCTTGTCCGAGAACGCCTTGAGATCCTCGGTGTCCCCACGCAGGGGGATCAGGTTGGGGCCGGCGTAACACAGCGACTCGGTGACACCGCGCCTGGTCCACAGCTCGCCGCCGATGGCGCCGTGTTCGACCCCGAACTCGGCGACCCGGGCGGCCACCATGCACGATGCCACCGGGTCCTCGTCGAACACCTGCAGGCACGGAGTGGCGTCGCGCACCACGGAAACCCGTCGCTCGTCGACGAGTCGGAACAGCGGCGGTGCCGACATTGGCGATTCCCTCTGCTCAAGCCAAGGCTGGGTGACCCCGCTCACAGGGTCGCTATCAGCTTACGGTCACCACAGGCGAACCGCTGGCATCATCTGAACCTGCTGATTCCGCCAGGCGCATCGCCTCTTCGATCAATGTCTCGACGATCTGGGCCTCGGGCACGGTCTTGATCACCTCACCCTTGACGAAGATCTGGCCCTTGCCGTTGCCGGAGGCTACCCCGAGATCAGCCTCGCGGGCCTCCCCCGGACCGTTCACCACACAACCCATCACCGCGACCCGCAGCGGGACATCCAGCCCGTCCAGGCCCGCGCTCACCGCGTTGGCCAGGGTGTACACGTCGACCTGGGCGCGCCCACAGGAGGGGCACGACACGATCTCCAGGCCGCGTGGCCGCAGGTTCAGCGATTCCAGGATCTGGTTGCCGACCTTGACCTCTTCGGCCGGCGGTGCCGACAGCGACACCCGGATGGTGTCGCCGATGCCCTTGGACAGCAACGCGCCGAACGCGACAGCGGACTTGATGGTGCCCTGGAATGCCGGGCCCGCCTCGGTGACACCGAGATGCAGCGGGTAGTCGCACTGGGCGGCCAGCTGCGTGTAGGCCTCGACCATGATCACCGGGTCGTTGTGCTTGACGCTGATCTTGATGTCGCCGAAGCCGTGCTCCTCGAACAGCGAGGCCTCCCACAGCGCCGACTCGACCAGCGCCTCGGGTGTGGCCTTGCCGTATTTCTTCATCAGCCGCGGGTCGAGCGAACCGGCGTTGACACCGATGCGGATCGGGATGCCCGCGTCGCCGGCGGCTTTGGCCACCTCTTTGACCCGGCCGTCGAACTCCTTGATGTTGCCGGGGTTGACGCGCACGGCCGCGCAGCCGGCGTCGATCGCGGCGAAGATGTACTTCGGCTGGAAATGGATGTCGGCGATCACCGGGATCTGGCTGTGCCGGGCGATCTCGGCGAGCGCGTCCGCGTCTTCCTGCCGGGGGCAGGCCACCCGCACAATGTCGCAACCCGACGCGGTCAGCTCGGCGATCTGCTGCAGGGTCGAGTTGACGTCGTGAGTCTTGGTGGTGCACATGGACTGCACCGCGATCGGGTGCTCGCTGCCGATGCCGACGCCGCCCACATCGAGCTGCCGGGTCTTGCGCCGCGGCGCCAGGGTCGGCGCCGGGGGTGCGGGCATTCCCAAACCGATGGACGCTGTCATGTGGGATCTCCTACTGGAAGATGCTGAGTGGATTGACCAGGTCTGCGGTCACGGTCAGCAACATGTAGCTGACCACTACCAGCAGCACCACGTACGTGGCGGGCATGAGCTTGAGGTAGTTGACCGGGCCTGCGGCGACTTTGCCGCGGGCCGCCCGGAACATGTTGCGGATCTTCTCGTACGTCGCGACAGCGATGTGCCCGCCGTCGAACGGGAGCAGCGGGACCAGGTTGATCGCGCCGAGCACAAAGTTCAGCTGCGCCAGGAAGAACCAGAACGCCACCCACAGCCCCGCCTCGACGGTCTCGCCGCCGATGATGCTCGCGCCGACCACGCTGATCGGGGTCTCCTTGTCGCGCTCACCGCCGCCGATCGCCTCCACCAGGGCGCCGATCTTGGTGGGGATCTTGGCCAGCGAGTGGGCCAGCTGGACACTCAGGTCGCCCGTGAAGGAGATCGTCGCGGGCACCGCCGTCAGCGCGTTGTACTTGGTCGGGGGCTGTACCGGCACGGCGCTGACACCGATCGCCCCGACGGTGGCCGCTTCCTTGGCGTCCGCGCTGGTGAACCGCTGTGTCTGGGTCACGTCGACGACGGTGTTGATGGTCTGGCCGTCACGCTTGAGCTCGATGTTCACCGGACCGTTGAGCTTGCGGATCTCGGTGGCCATCTGGGAGAAATCGGAGACCTTGGTGTCACCGACCTTGACGATCTCGTCGCCGGCCCGGATCCCGGCTTGCGCCGCCGGGCCCGCGCCCTGGCACTCCCCCATCTTTTCGAGGCTCAGTTGCGGTGCAACACAACCGGTTTCACCGACAATGGCGGTGGTGGGCTGAGTGATGTTGGGCAGGCCCCAGGCGATCGCGACGGCATACAGCAGCACCAGCCCGATGATGAAGTTCATCGCCGGTCCGGCGAACAGCACCGCGACGCGCTTCCAGACCTTCTGCTTGTACATCGCGTAGGGCCGGTCTTCCGGCGCGATCTCATCCACCGATGTCATGCCCGCGATGTCGCAGAACCCACCCAGCGGAATGGCCTTGATGCCGTATTCGGTCTCACCGAGGCGGTTGGGGCGGCGAGTCGACCACAGCGTCGGCCCGAAGCCCACGAAGTAGCGGCGCACCTTCATCCCGGTGGCACGTGCCACCCACATGTGCCCGCATTCGTGCAGGGCCACCGATACCAGGATGGCCAGCGCGAACAGCGCGATGCCGACAACGAACATCATTTGGTGACGAGCCCTTTTCTGACGGATTTCTGCTCGACCGTGCGCCGGGCCAGATCCCTGGCCCACCGCTGCGCATCGAGTACTTCTTCCACGGTAGCGGGTTCGGCGGCCCACTGGTCGGCAGCGTGCAACACGTCACCGACGGTTTGCACAATCGCCGGGAACGGGATGCGGCCCGCGAGGAACGCTTCGGCCGCCTCTTCATTGGCGGCGTTGTACACCGCGGTCAGGCAGCCGCCGCCGGTTCCGGCCGCCCGCGCCAGGTTCACCGCGGGGAACACCTCGTTGTCCAGCGGCAGGAATTCCCAGGTGGAGACGGTGGTGAAATCGCAGGCGAGGGCCGCGCCGGGCACCCGCGCCGGCCAGCCCAGTGCCAGTGCGATCGGCAGTTTCATATCGGGCGGGCTGGCCTGGGCCAGGGTCGAACCGTCGGTAAAGGTGGCCATCGAGTGCACGATCGACTGCGGGTGCACCACGACCTCGATGCGGTCGTAGTCGATACCGAACAGCAGGTGGGTCTCGATCAACTCCAGGCCCTTGTTGACCAGGGTCGCCGAGTTCAGCGTGTTCATCGGGCCCATCGACCAGGTCGGGTGCTTACCGGCTTGTTCAGGGGTGACCGATTCCAGGTCGGTGGCCGTCCATCCGAGGAAGGGGCCCCCGGACGCGGTGAGGACGATCTTGGCGACCTCGTCCGCGGTGCCGCCGCGCAGGCACTGTGCCATCGCGGAATGCTCGGAATCGACGGGAACGATCTGTCCCGGCGCGGCTGCCTTGAGGACCAGCGGGCCACCCGCGACCAGCGATTCCTTGTTGGCCAGCGCCAAGCGCGCCCCGGTGGCCAGGGCGGCCAGCGTCGGCGCCAGCCCCAGCGCCCCCACCAGTGCGTTGAGCACCACGTCGGCCTCGGTGTTCTCGACCAGGCGGGTGACCGCATCAGGCCCGGCGTACGTGACCTCGCCGATCTTGTCGGCGGCCTGCTGGTCGGCGACCGCGATGTTGCCGACGCCGGTCGCGGCGCGCTGGGCGGCGAGCAGGTCGGGGTTACCGCCGCCGGCCGCCAGGCCGACCACCTCGAAACGGTCCGGGTTGGCCGCGATGACCTCGAGCGCCTGGGTGCCGATGGATCCGGTGCTTCCGAGTATCAGCACCCGCATTCTGTCGCTCACCGTTACATTGTGCCGCGTCCCGGGCCTGGTGGCGCCGACGGTCACCCCACCCGGGCCGACGGGTCGGCGGTGGCCTCGATCTTGGTCACCAGTCCGTTCCAGATGGTCAACGTGACGACGGCGAACAGCCGGCGCCGGTCGTAGGCGAGCAGAACCGGCTCACCGGCCGCGCCGCACACCAGGGTCGCGCCCGGGCCCAGGTAGCGCAGCAGGTTCGTCGCGACGGTATCGGCCCCGTGGTTGATCTGCTGCGGCGGGGCCGGATCGGCCAGGACCGTACCGACGCCCCACACGGTCGGGTCGAGCACCGAGGTCAGCGCCTGGATATCGCCGGTGGCGCACGCGGCGATGAAGGTCTCCATCACCTGCCGGTGTTCGATCGCGGCGACGTCGACCGGCCGGTGAGCGGCGCTGCTGAATTTCACTCTGGCACGCCGCGCCAACTGTCTGCAGGTCCCCACCGGCCTGCCGACCGTCTCGGCGATGTCGTCGAACGGGACCGCGAAGACGTCGTGCAGCACGAATGCCACGCGCTCTCCTGGGCTGAGGCGGTTGAGCACCTCGAACAGCGCGGCGCGGACCTCATCGTCGAGTGTGACCCGATCCGCCGGATCCGCGTCCGTCGACGCTGTCGACGCCAGGAGCAGGTCCAGATCGGGGCGTTCCAGCCGGGCGCGGGCCGATCGAATGTGATCGAGGCACAGTCGCCCGGCCACCACAGTCAGCCAGGCGCGTACGTCGTCGAGGTGTTCGGCGTCGGTGCGGGACAGCCGCAGAAACGCTTCCTGGGCGATGTCCTCGGCGTCGCCGATGTCGCCCACCATCTGATAGGCGAGGTTGACCAGGTACGGGTGGTGCGCCCGCCAGGCCGCTTCGATCGACGCGGAATCGCTCATGCCATTACGACGATTCAGAGCACGGGAAAGTTACCGAGCGACGGATGTAACTTTCCGGGGTCGCGTCCCGTCCTTGATCGCATGAACACAATTCTCGTCACGGGCGCCACCGGCAATGTCGGCCGCCCGCTGGTCACCGAACTCGTCAACGCCGGCGCCCTGGTGCGCGCCGTCAGCCGCAACCCTGAAACCGCCGGGTTGCCGCCCGGCGTCGAACTGGTCCGATCCGCCGCCGACGGCATCGCCGGCGCCGCGGCGGTGTTCCTCAATTCCCGGGCGTTGGGTCAGGAACTGGCCGCAACGGTCGACCTGGCCCGTACCGCGGGTGTGAAACGTCTGGTCGCGTTGTCGGCGATCAACGCCGATGACGACGATTCCCGGCAACCGTCGCGCGTGCGCGGGGACCGCAACCGCGAAGTCGAGCAACTGGCCGTCGCATCAGGCCTGGAGTGGATCAGCTTGCGCCCCACGGTGTTCGCCTCCAACTTCGCGGGAATGTGGGCGGCACAGATCCGGGCAGGCGATGTGGTGAGCGGCCCGTACGCGAGCGCGTCCACCGCGGTGATCGCCGACGCCGACATCGCCGGCGTGGCTGCGGTCGCACTGCTCACCGATGACCTTGTGGGACAGCGCATCCCGCTGACCGGGCCGCAGGCGCTGTCCAACACCGAGCTGGTGGACACGATCGGACGGGTACTGCGGCGGCCGCTGCGCTACCGCGAGGTACCAACCGGTCTGGTGCGGCAGCGGTTCGTCGACCTGGGCTTCCCGGCGGTGTTCGCCGATGCGTACATGGGCCTGCTGACCGCCACCGTCGACCGGCCGGCACTGGTGACCCATGAGGTCGAAAAGATTCTGGGACGGCCCGCGACCACGTTCGCCGACTGGGTTGACGCGCATCGCGGACCGTTCACCGATAGTTGAGGAGGACAAGGGATGTCAGGACACCCGAACGAGCCGCAGCCACCACGCTGGCTCAAACCGATGAACAAACTGATGATGGCGGTGCAGCGGCTCGGACTCCCGACCGGACCGGCCATGGTGCTCACCGTCCCGGGTCGCAAGACCGGCAAGCTCCGCAGCACCCCGATGACACCGTTCGACCACGATGGTGGTCTGTACACAGTCGCCGGCTATCCCGGCTCGGACTGGGCGGCCAACGCCCGGGCCGCCGGCGCCGGCACCCTCACCAGGGGCCGCCGATCCCGACAGGTCAGGATCGTTGAACTCACGCCCGACCAGTCGCGTCCGGTGCTGCGTGCATTCGCGGTCAAGGTGCCGGTCGGCGTCGGCTTCGCCAAGCGCAGCGGCCTCGTGATCGACGGCACGCCAGACGAATTCGAGACACTGGCCGGGCGCTTGACGGTCTTCCGATTCGACCCCGCCTGAGGCGGCTAACGGGCGGCGAGCGGGGCGGCGCGCCGGATCGAGATATCCCCCGAGCCGGTCCGCGCGTGGACCATGAACGTCTCGTCGCCCTCGGCCGGCCCGTCGGAGGCCTGCAAGGCGTTCTCGACGGTGCCGGAGTGGGTCTTGAGTTCGAGCCGCGCCGCGGTGCCCTGCGGAATACCGACTTCGACCTCACCGCTACCGGTTTGGGCGCTCAGGGCACCGTTGACCCCGATGCCGACGGTGAGAGAACCCGACGCGGCCTTGTGCTTGACGCGGCCGCGCAACGACCCGATGGCCAGGCTGCCGCTGGCCGCCTGAAACTTGACATCCCCGTCGATCCGGTCGATCGCCACGTCACCGGATGCCGTTGCGATCCGGGCATCACCCGCCAGATCGCCGAGGTTGAGGTTTCCGGATGCGGTGTCCGCCTTCAAGTTTCCGGAGACGGCCGCCACCCGGAGCGAACCGCTCGCCGAGGCGAAGCGGCAATCGGAGTACACACCATCCGCGTCGATGCCGGCCGATGCCGACGAGATGTCCAGCCGCGAATGCGTGGGCAGGGCGATGTCGAGGCGGACCGCTCCCCCGCGGCCCAGGGACAGGACCTTCTTGCCTGCGGTCACCACGAGAGTGCCGTTGTGGAAATCGATGCGGGCCTGCTCGGCTGCCCGCACATCGGACGCCCGTTCGGGGTCACGCGGCGCGACGTCGACGACGGTGTCCTCGCGGTCGGTGGCCGCCAGGTGCACCGCACCGGCCGCCACCTCGACGACGGCGGTGATGGGTTCAGGCGTGCGGAAGGTGGGCATGTGTTTCTCCTGTCGATGGGTCAGCGGACCCAGCCGCTGAAACTCTTTCCTGCCGGGCGGCTCTGGCGCCCGGACCCGCCGACGGCCGACGCGGCGGCGCGCACGAGCCACGCGTTGACGGATATGCCGTCGCGACGGGCAGCACCCTCAACCCCGGGGCGCAGGCTCTCCGGGAGCCGCAGCGACACCCGCCAGGTGCCGCCGCCCTCGTCGTCGGCCACATCCGTGACCGGCGGCGCAGGCGCATCAGCCTCGGCCGACTCGACCGTGAACTCGGGGTCGCGCCCGTTGAGCCGGACGTGCACGGATCCCGGGGCGAGTTCACGTGTGATCTGTTCGGCCGCCTCGGAGAGGGATTCCAGCAGCGCAAGGCGCAGCGCGGGCTCCAGCGGGGCGGTGAGCCGCTCGGCCAGCGCTTCGGCCTCAGGCCCGCCGGCCGCGGCGGCCACCCCCAGCTCGTGCCGGACGGCGTCGACATACGGCTGCAGATCCATGCTGTCATGGTGACATCATTTTGACATCACGACAAGTGTCACACTGACCGGCGTACGGCTCTAACTGCGGCCCGGAAGGTCGCCTGCGGCGACCGTATGCTGAGGCGGATGAACTCAGCCGAGGACGCCCGGGCGGTCCCTGTAACTGCGCGGACCGAGTATCTGACCAGCCGTCATCGGATGACCGCCGTCGCGTCCGGCACGGCTCTGCTGTTGGGTTTGGTCGCCCTGGTGGCGCTGAACTACGCGGGCGCGTCAGGACCCCTCACTGCCGTCGTGGCGGCGTCACTCGTCACGATCGCATTGGGTGCGGTGGCCTATGGACGGTTGGGCACACCGGGCGCAGTCCTGATCACCGTCGACCGCCGCACCGTGTACCTGGGCGACGAGAACGACCGGATCGTGAGCTATCCGCTGTCGTCGCTGATCGCGGTGAGTCGAGCGGGACCGGCCGATGACACCACGACAGACGGCCGACTCTTGACCGTGCGCGGTCAGCAGTACCTGACCCTGACCTTCAGGACCGACGCAGGCAGCGAGGAGTGGCGCGTCGCCGTCGTCGAGTCCGACCCGGCAGCTGCCGAGATCGTCCGCCGTTTGGAATCGGCGGTGCCCGACTCCGAACCCGGTGTGGAAGAGCCGGTTTCGAGATCGCGGATCGCCGATGCCGGCACCGACGACGCGGCGCGGCGGTTGTGGGAGGAAGCCGCCCGGCGCCACAACGACATCCTCGGCGCGTACGGCGCCTACGAACTCGACCCGGCGATGCTGTTGCGCTACCCCGCCATCACCGATGTGACGGTGGAACCCACGCAGACGTTCCACGTCGCGCTCGACGAGGCAGCGGCGTTACGCACGGAGGACTACCCGGGCAACCGAGGGCTGGCCGACGCCTACCAACAGGCCGTGGTCACCCTGCGTAGGGCCTGGATCGCCTGCGAATCGCACGGGAAGAAGGTCGGCACGTCGTATCTGGATACGAACGAGCGCGCCGAACTGGATACCGCACTCAAGCTCTACAACCACGCCACCTCGAGCACCACGCCTGCCGAACAGGCCACCTACTACGGCCGGGTCCGCGAGATCGTCACCAAACTCGTCGACCGTGGCGTCCTCCATCCACCCAAAGTGCAACTCGCGCAGCTGGAGGGCGTCACGCGGCGGTCCATCGAGGCCGCAAGGCCGAGCTGAACTCAGCGGCGGCCCGGCCCGGCTGAGGTCAGATGGCGCCCGGCGCAAGGAATGCGCCGGCGAGAGAGTACGTCCCGGTCGCCGCATCCACGCCCGCGAGCTCGATCCGGATCGCCAACCGGTGCTGGTCGATCTCCCGGTCCGTCAGCCAGATCTCGACGGCCTCCCGTTCGTAGGGTTCGAGGGCACCACGTTGCATCGCCTGTGCACGAACGGATTCGAACACCTGCAGGTTGATGTCGTCGAAGGCGAACGTCTGCCGCTGCGAGTGGTGCGACTCGTCGGTGACCTCCGGCAGCTCGCCAGGCACGATGACAATCTGACCGGACCGGTCACCGGTGTCGAAATCCAGCAGCACGCCGCCGCTGCTCTGGAGTTCGCTCGCGTGCGCGGTCGGGGTGGCCCGGTGGGTACCACGGATCTCGAAGTTCGTCAGCGCCCGGTCTGACGGCGCGATCCCGGCCAGCGCCAATGCTTTTCGAGCCCGATCAAAGGACACCGTGAAATCTGCCGGATCGAAGATCTCGCCCACGGTGCCGTCCGGGAGGCCATCGATGGTCCGGCCGCCGAAGTTGCCGGTCAAAGTTACCGGAGTGCCTGGCGCCGACCGTTTGATCTCCAAGTCGCCCCGACGGCCAGGCATGCCCGCGTTCCGGGCCATATTTTCGGCGATCGCGTCCAGATCGGTCGAACTGATCTCGGCGGCCGTGAAAGTGCTGTCCTTGCGGAGAACCCGCGGTGAGGGCGTGGTGAACACGTCCCCGCGGTTGTTGATGTAGACAGTCGTCGCGTCACCGTTGGTCGGGTCGAGCACCGTGCCGTAGTCCGACCCGCTGCCGGTCAGACGCAGATCGAGCAGGTTGTTGGTCGCCGCCGGACCGAACTGCTCGGCGATCGCGCGGATCATGCCGTTGCGACGGGCGTTGAAATTCATAGTCTTCGACGTGGTTGCGGTATCGGCCTGCGGGGCAGGCGATTCAGGGCGGTCGAACGGGATCCGCCACGCCTCGCCGACCCCGAAGAGCACGGTCAACGCCACCAGGATGGCGACCAGCGGGTAGATCGCCGCCCGGGTGCCGGGGTGATCGTCGAAGCCTGGTGTACGGGAATCCTCGCGCTCGGGGAGTTGATCTGGCGGTAGCGCCGTGAGCGGATTTTCGGTCAGGGAGCGGAAGTTGTCGCGTGACATCGACGCGATCCACCGGGCCCGATACTCGGTGTCGTGCGGTGGGCTGATCGTCGCGCTCACCAGAGTCGGTTGCAGATCGTCGTCGGTGCGACTGCTGCGGGCGAGTGCGTCGACCCGGACCGGCACCGCCTGCGGGTGCGCCGGGTCCGTGAACACCGGCAGCTCGGATGTCCGGGAGGGCCGGGGCGCGATGGCTAGACCCGCGACGATGAGCGGGATCGAGACCAACACGGCCACCCACCATGCGTTGTAGGCGCCGAGCCCGATCGCGACCCCGATGAGGACGCCCGTCACGCCGGCCTGGCCGACGCGCACCGCCGTGCGTTTCATCGCGCGCCCCTGTCCACACCGCGATCATAGGTGGCGCCGGTCGATCGGCTCCGGCTACCGCACCTTGGCGATCACGGTTTCCGCGAACTTCTCGATAGGCCCCCGGAACCGGTCGACGCCGGTGGCGCCGTTGGGCATTGAGAGCCAGGGCGCGCACATCACCGCGGTGATGCCGAGATCCTCGGCCCGCTGGTACAAGTCCGGCGAGGGTGGGTCGAGCAGCGCCAGGATGATCTCGAACGGCTCGCGCTCCCGCCCGTACTCGCGGCGCAGCTCGGCCAGCCGCGTGGTGTAACGGGTGGCCTGATCCAGGGTGTAGGCGTAGCCGATCCAGCCGTCACAGGATCGGGCAGCTCGGCGTAGCGCTGCTTCGGATTCACCGCCGCACAGGATCGGCACCGGAGCCGGCGGGTGCGGTTCGATCATCAGCTCGGGCACCGAGTAGTACTGCCCCTCGTAACAAACCCAGCCACCCTTCCAGATCTCGCGTAGCGCCGGGATCATCTCGTCGAGGCGCTTGCCGCGGGTGTCGAAGTCCTGGCCCATCAGTTCGAATTCCTCCCGCATCCAACCGACGCCAACCCCGAGGGATACGCGCCCGCCCGAGATCACCGCCGCGGTAGCCACCTGCTTGGCAACCTCGAGCAGCGGACGCGCAGGTGCCACGTAGATGGCATTGGAGAATCGCAGCCGGTGGGTCAGCGCGGCCAT
This sequence comes from Mycolicibacterium sp. 050232, assembly GCA_036235365.1. Classification (GTDB taxonomy): domain Bacteria; phylum Actinomycetota; class Actinomycetes; order Mycobacteriales; family Mycobacteriaceae; genus Mycobacterium. The sequence goes on from JAZBEZ010000002.1 coordinate 221,520, forward strand.
GGCACCGATCAGCACCCAGGAATCCGGCCAGGCGGTCTCCGGTGTCCACGGCGGCTTACCGGTCGGCGAATCCGGGTAGGGCGAGGACAGTTCGCGGGGATAGATCATGTGATCTGAGCACACCATGCCGTGGTAGCCCGCATTGTCGAGCAACGGCGCCACCGTCAGCGCGTCGGTGGTGTCCATGAATGCCGTACCGCTCCAGAACTGCATCGAAGACCTTCCGTGTGTTTTCCGGTGGGTTCATGGGCAGCATGGACGTATGCCCACGTTGCTCTGGTTTCGACGGGACCTGCGCTGCCACGACCATCCCGCCCTGCTGGAGGCCGCACAGCAGGACGGCCGAGCACTGGCCTGCTACGTGCTCGATCCGCGGCTGGAGGCATCCTCCGGTGCGCGTCGCCTCCAATATCTGTATCGGGCGTTGCGCGAGTTGTCCGACAATCTCGACGGAAAACTGCTGGTGACCCGCGGCCGCCCCGCGGAGCGAATTCCGGCTCTGGCCCGGGCCGTCGGCGCTACCTCGGTGCACATCTCGCAGGACCACTCTCCGTTCGGGCGGCGTCGCGACGACACGGTCCGGGCGGCCCTCGGCGAGATCGCCCTGTGCGCAACGGGATCGGGCTACCTGGTGTCGCCGGGCCGGATAACCAAATCGGATGGCACGCCGTATCAGGTGTTCACGCCGTTCTTCCGTGCCTGGTGCGGGCACGGCTGGCGTGCCCCGGCGGATTCCGGCCCCGGTTCGGCGCGCTGGATCGACCCCGCGGACATATCGGACGGCATCGCTGATCGCGTCGACATTCCTTCTGCCACCGACGATCTGGTCACCGGCGCGGGCGAGCGCGCGGCGCGCGAGCAGTGGCGGCAGTTCGTGGAGCAGGACCTGGCCGACTACCCGACGCAACGCGACCGTCCTGATCTCGACACCACCAGTCGGATGTCGGCGCACCTCAAGTTCGGCACCATCCACCCGCGGACCATGGCGATCGACCTCGGCTCCGGCGATGACGCCTACCTGCGGGAGCTGGCCTTCCGGGATTTCTATGCCGCGGTGCTGCATCACTGGCCCGACAGCGCGTGGCACAACTGGAATCGCGACTTCGACGGGATCGAGGTGGATGACGACGAGTCGGCGCAGGGCGTGTTCGAAGCGTGGAAAGCCGGCCGGACCGGATTCCCGATCGTCGATGCCGGGATGCGCCAGCTGGCCGCGACCGGGTTCATGCACAACCGGGTGCGCATGATCGTGGCCTCGTTCCTCGTCAAAGACCTGCACCTGCCGTGGCAATGGGGTGCCCGCTGGTTTCTCGACCAGTTGGTCGACGGCGATCTGGCCAACAACCAACATGGGTGGCAGTGGGCGGCGGGCTGCGGCACCGACGCCGCACCCTACTTCCGGGTTTTCAATCCGGATCTGCAGGGCGCGAAGTTCGATCCCGGCGGCGACTACATCCGACAGTGGGTACCGGAACTTGCCGGCGTCGCCAACGTGCACAAACTCGGCGCGCACCGACCGGCGTCCTATCCCGAACCGATCGTCCACCACGCCGAGGAGCGGCTCGAGGCTCTGCGGAGATACCGGCGCCTGGGCTGACCCCCCACGGCGCGCGTACGACGCAGCGTCGTATGCCAGAATGTCCGCAAGCCAAGCCTGAAGCCAGTTCGATCCGGAGGAGCAACCGTGGCCAGCACCGAAGTGGAGCGCAACAACGGCGTCGACGTCGAGGAAGTGCCGTCCGCAGCGTGGGGCTGGTCGGACCTCAACATCAAGGTGATCCACCTCGGCGGCATCCTGTCCGCGCTCTTCCTGCTGGTGATGATGCACGGCAACCACATCGGCCGCGTCGAGAACTGGTTCCTCATCACGTTCGCGGCACTCATCTTCCTGGCCGTGATTCGCAACATCTGGATGCGTCGCCGCGGCTGGATCCGCTAGCCGCACCTCACGCATCCCGGCCCTACAACCGGGCCGGCACATCGATCGAGGTATCCACCGGGCGCATCGGGCGGATGAGCCCCTCCTGGGCGAAGGACGCCAGCAGCTCGCCATCCTCGGTATGCACCTGACCGCGGACGTACGACATCCCCTGTCCAGCCGCAGTGCTCTCGTGGCTGTAGAGCAACCAGCCGTCCCACTCCACCGACTCGTGGAAGCTGACCGACGTCGACATCAGCGCAGTCGACACCGTCGCGTGCGCCTGCGCTGTGCCGACGCCACGATGCGGTCGCATGGTGGTCGAGATGCCGAGTTGCCCGGTGAAGTACGCCAGGAGCGCCTTGGCGAGGTCGTCACGTTCGGGGATCGGGTCATAGCGCAGCCAGGCATAGAGTTCGGGCGGCCCCACCTCGTCGGGGCTGTTCACATCGACCACGTCGACGAGGCGCAACTCGTGGCCGGCCATGGCCTGCCCGGCCGGGTGGGCATCGTCCGGTGTCTCGACGTCGGGCCGCAGCGCGTGATGGCTGACCACGTCGGCCGTGGGCACGTCGGCCAACACGGTCACAGTCGCGCACAGCCGTGAATCCTGCTCGACGGTCACCACAGCTGTTGCCGTGGAGCGCCCCTCGTGCACCACCCCGACCGCCAGCTCAACCGTCGAGTCAATCTCGACCGGCCGGGTGAAGACCGCATGCGCCGATCGAATCGTCTTGTCCGGGAATCGCTTTGCCGTCGCGACGATGGCCTGACCCAACGCCTGCGCCCCTTTGGCCACCCGCCTCCCGTCGGTTTCGGCCGGGCCGGTCACGCCGACGAATCGGTCCGCTCCGGCGGATGCCACGTCAAACACCTCCAGCAGGCCGGCGACCGACGCCTGCGCCTGCATCAACACACCGGTACCAGGTCGGCGTCGAGCAGGTCCGACGACCGCCCGCACCGGAACAGGGTCTCCACCCCGCCTGTCAGTCCCGGGTCTGCCCCGGCAATGGCCAACGCATGGGCTTTGAATGCCAGCGCGGCCGCGGTCGGGCAGTACTGAACCCGCTGGATCTGCCCCTCGAAACCGTCGGGAGCGCGCGACCCGAAGAAGACCACGTCGCCGACGGGGTCCCGCAAGGTGAGCCCGTGGTCGCCGGATTCGACACGTGAGGTGCCGATCGCCGTGATCGCCACCGAGTCCGACTCCACCGATCGCCACAGTGCGTTCAGGCCAACGGCTTTCAGACCGAGAATGCGCAGCGCGCTCCCGTCGCCGCCCTCTTCGACGGCGACATTGACCTGCCAGCCGGCCATGGCCCGGTCGAACAACCAGCCCCCGATGCTCGCCACGGTGTCGGCGGCATCTACTGCCACCACGTTCAGCTCGTACTGCAGGACCTTCGATGGACGAACCCGCGGCCGACCGAACGGGACTGCGAGCGTGTCGCCGCCGCGTACCTCGGACAACTGCGCGGACATTCCTGACTGTGGGGACATAAGGCATCCAATCCGGGTCCTAGGCCTGATCGGCCGGCGCTCTCGACAGGGTGTTGCGGTGTGGCCCGCCTCACCCAACAGCGTGACATTCTCAAGAGAATCTGTAAAGCTTCTATCTGGACGCAACCGTCGGCCCGACAACCGGCACCGCTGCGTCCCGCCGACGCGCCCGCGTCCCGGACCGTCAGCCAAATTGGAGGTGCTGCAATGAGTCTCGTCGCCGGCCGCGGTCCGTTGAGTACACAACCGGCCGGTTGGTTCACGCCCCCGCTTGCTGAGGGCACGGTCTACATCGAACCGCACCCACGCCGTATCCAGGCGTTCCGCGGCGATGTCCCGCTGCTCGACACCGAACGCGCCCTGATGGTGCACCGCGCCGGCCACCCCCTCAGTTACGCATTCCCCGCCGACGAGCTCGGCGACCTTCCGCATGAACCGGTGGCCGAGGCACCGGGATACGCCGCGGTGCCCTGGGATGCCGTCGACACCTGGTTCGAAGAGGGCCGCCGGCTGGTGCACTACCCGCCCAACCCCTATCACCGGGTCGACTGCCGCCCGACCCGCCGCGGCCTTCGGGTGAGCGCCGGCGACACCGTTCTGGTCGACACCGACGAGACCGTGATCGTCTTCGAAACGGCGTTGGAGCCACGGCTCTATATCGATCCCACCCGTGTCCGCACTGATCTCCTGCGGCCCAGCGACACCACGTCGTACTGCAACTACAAGGGCACAGCCAGCTATTGGTCGGCAGTCATCGGCGACACCGTCATCGCCGATGTGGCATGGAGCTACCCTGACACCCCGCCCGAGTCCCTGCCGATCCAGGGGTTCCTCAGCTTCGACGCGACCCGCGTGGACGTAGTTGCCGAACTCCCCTCGTCCGGGACGTCGGCCACGTGCGGTTGCGAACTCTGACCCGCAAAACCGAGGAAAGTGAACACCATTGGGCATCGTGACCACCAGTTCCGACACAGCATTCACCCAGTCCGCCGAGGAGGTCTACGACTTCGTCACCAATCCGGCAAACTGGGTGAAGACGTATCCGGGCAGCGCACACATCGGCGGACTTCCCGAGCGGCTGCCGCTGCAGGTCGGCGACACCTGGACCGAGGCAGGGTCTGACGGCGCGCAGATCTACACCTGGCACCTGGCGATCGCCATGCGACCGCGGATGTGGGTGTTCAACTCGGTGGGCCGGCTCGGACACGACCGCGACGGAAACGGCGGCATGGAAGGCCGCATCACCGTGCAGTACCAGTTCACCCGTCCGGGCAACGACGTCACGCTGTTCAGCCGCACGATGACCATCGAGGCCTACAAGGATTCCCCGCTGCCGGATGCGTTGTTCCGGGTGGTCAATCCGGCCAACATCGACAAGTACCACGCCGCGGTGGCCAGAGAGCTCGCGTTGGTTTGACCGCGGCCGGGCCGCGCATCGATTCGCGAATCAAGCGAGCGCCGCGCCGCCCTCGAAATCGTCGGACAGCGCCGCCGCCAACTCCAGCGCGCGGCGCCGGAACCTCGGCCGCAGCAGGTCGAAATGGATCTCGGTGCCCGCGGCGATGTGCTTGTCCCACGGCAACACGAACACGCGGCCCGGGGCCACATGCTTCTGGAACTGGTGCACCAGGTCGCCGGTGTTGACATTCGGTTTGCCCGGCCCGACGTGGTTGATCACGACGCAGGACCGGTTCAGCAGGTCCTGATAGCCGTTGTGACGCAACCAGTCCATGGTCACCGCGGCCTGCCGGGCACCGTCGATCGAGGCACTGGCGACGATGACCGCACCGGAGACCGTCGACAGGACACCGCGGCCGGCCGGGGCGAACATGTCCGCCGCGCAATCGGCCAGCACCAGGTTGTAGTGCTTGGAGACCGTCGAAGTCGCTGCGTTCCAGTCGGCGTCGTTGAACGCGCGGCTCGCGCCGCTGTACTCGTCGCTGCCCAGCACCTCGAGCTTGGACTCGTTCATGCTGGTGAAGGCCCGGACATCGTTGTACCGCGACAGGTCCTCGGCGGCGAGCAGATCTCTCACGGTTGCCGCGGACTGCCGGCCCACCCGGTCGGCCAGGTTGCCGCTGGCCGGGTCGGCGTCGATGGCCAGGATCCGGTCGCCGCGGACCGCGGCCAGTACCGATCCCAGCGCGACGGTGACTGCGGTCTTACCCACGCCGCCCTTCAGGCCGAACACACCGATCTGGTGGGACTCCCGGGCCGTGCGCCGCACCCTGGCATACAGGTCCAGTTCGTAGAGTTCGTCGCGGGACAACCCGAGGTTGAGCCGGGTGGTGACATAGACCGCCCGCCGCCATCCGCGTCGCGGCTGCATCTTGACCGAGGAGCGCACGCCGACGCGCGAGAGGTTGTCGATGGCACGCGCCTCGCCGGGCGCCGCCGCCGGGAGGGGCTGTTCCAGGATCCAGCTGCCCGCCGAGGACGACCCGCTGATCGGGCGGCCGGAAACCGGGGGAAGCTTGGTGGTGATCTCCGCTTCGCGGGGAGCCGCGAAGTTCGAGGTCAGCACAACCGGGGGCGTCGACACCCTGGCGTCGCCGTGCCGGGTCCGCCCGTTCGGCAATGCCGCAACCGGTCCGCCCAGCAGGGCGTCAAGCCCGCCGTACGCCAGCGGGTCCCTGGCGTGTCTGGCGTCTCCGGAGTACATGAGCCGGTCGTCGTCGGCCGACATGTTTACCTCTCAATCGCTGACTCGCTCCCGGCGCATCCAGGTTGACCGCCGGGTACGCCACGCACCCACCGAGGCCATCGTCGCACCGGCCGAACCGATTGTCCGCGCGAGTTTGATTTGCAACAGACCTGCATTATTGCCCACAACGTCGATCACAACCACCGCCCAGCGCCCGCCGGAGCGGCCCAGCTACCCGCTCAACCGTGCAGCGCACGGCGCAGCGCCGCACCTTGTAGCGCAAAAAGTTGCTGGCTGACCTCCCACCCCGGAACCAGCGAATCGAAGCCGTGGCACGTCCCGGGGAACAGATGCAGTTCTGTGGCAATGCCCTCGGCCAACAGCCGGCGCGCGTAGTCGAGCGCCTCGTCACGCAATGGATCGAGTTCCGAACAGGTGATCAGCGCCGGCGCCACACCGGTGAGCGCGGCAGTCCGGCCAGGCACGGCCGCCTCCGGCACGTCCCGGCCACCCGCATAGTGCCGCCACATCGCGACGGTCGCCGGACCATCGAATCCCGGGGTGTCGGCGAACTCCTCCTTCGACCGGGTGGGCCGGTCGTCGAGCACGGGTTGGTGCAACGCCTGGAATACGACCGGCGGTGCGGAACCGGCCGCGGCGTGCTGTGCCAGCAGCGCGGCCAGAGCGCCGCCGGCGCTGTTGCCGGCCACCGCGATACGCCCCGCGTCGATGTCGAGCTCACCAGCCAGGGAAACCGCCCAGTTGAGCACCACCATCGCGTCGTCGAAGGCGGCCGGATATGGATACTCGGGCGCCAGCCGGTAGTCCATCGAGATCACCGTGCAGCGGGCCCTTCGGGCCAGCTCCACACATTGGATCTGGTCGGTGTCCAGGTTGCCCAGCACGAAAGCACCCGAGTGGCAGTAGACCACCGCAGGCGACGGCGACGGTCCACCGCGGTAGATCCGCACTCCGATGGTGCGTCGTCCGAGCGCCACGCGAGCCCCGACGATCTCCACACCCGGCGTATCCAGGACCTGGGCGGCGTCCCGGCGGCGCTGATCCAGCGAGGTACGCACCACACCCAACTGATCGGTGCTCAGATCGGTGCGGGCCTCGGCAAACCCGTGCAATCCGGGGTCGAGGCGCTCCAGCCAGGCCATGGCTCAGCCGTCCGTCCGATCGGCGGCCGCGGTGACCCGGGCCGGGTAGTTGGTGGGCGGTTCGAAAGTGTAGTCCGCGGAGCGAAACCGGCGGGTCATCGACCAGAAAGCGCGGGCACTGCGCGGCCATTGGGTGACCACCCGGCCGCTGGGTGCCCGGAAGTAACTGCTGCACCGGGTCAGCCACACCGTGCCCTGCATCCACCGGTCGATATCGGCGAGAAACGCAGCCATGGCCCTGGGCCGCACCGCTACATACGACTTGCGTTTGCGCCGAAGGTGTCTCAGCGCCCGAACCACGTAGCGGGCCTGGGCCTCGAGGATGAAGATCACGCTGTTGGAGCCGACATTGGTGTTGGGGCCGTAGAGCATGAAGAAGTTGGGGAAGCCCGGTACCGCCATCCCCAGATAGGCGAACGCCCCGTCGCTCCAGGTGTCGTGCAACGACACCCCGTTTTCGCCGGTCACCTCGATCTGCCCCAGGTAGTCGGCGGCGGCGTAGCCGGTGGCGCACACCACCACGTCGACGTCCAGTTCCCGGCCATCCTCGGTGACCAGTGACCGGGCCCGCAGCGCTCGCGCCGGACTGGACACCACCTCGACGTTGGGGCGAGTCAGGGTCGCGATGAAATCCGGTGAGAACACCAGCCGTTTGCACCCCAGTGGATGGTCCGGGGTGAGCCGAGCCCGCAGTTCCTCGTCGGCCACCGTGGATTCGAGGAGGTTGAGCGCGAGCGCCTTGAACTCCTGGGTCTTGTCGCTGCCGTTCTCGATGACGGCGATGTTGGACTCACTGCGCAGCCAGAGCCGGGTCCGGTAGATCTTCTTCGCGAACGGCACGTGGGCGAACAGCCAACGTTCCCGCCCGGTGTACGGACGGTCCGGTTTCGGTAGCACCCAGGTTGCCGAGCGCTGCACCGAGTACACCTTCTCCGCCACCTTCGCCATTTCTGGAACCACCTGGGACGCAGTCGATCCGGTGCCGAGGACCGCTACGCGGGCGCCCTCGAGGTTGACTTCGTGGTCCCAGTTCGCGGTGTGCATGAGGGTGCCGGTGAACGGTTCCTCGGCCACCAGGTCCGGTTGCAGCGGCTGGGTGAACAGGCCGATCGCCGAGACCACGACGTCGAAGCGATGCTGCGCACCCGATCCCGTGGTCAACACCCAGTCGTTGGCCTCGGCATCCCATCGCGCCGCCGTGATCTCGGTGTTCAAGTGCAGATGCCGACCCAGCCGATAGCGCTCGGCGCACCGCTCGAAGTACTCCAGGATCTCCGGTTGCCCGGCCCACAGCCGGCTCCAGTTGGCATTGAGATCGAACGAGTAGGAATACAGGTGCGACTTCACGTCGCAGGCCAGGCCCGGGTAGGTGTTGATCCGCCAGGTTCCACCGACCCCGTCCTCGCGGTCGAAGATGGTGAAGTCGTCGAAACCTGCCTTCTTCAGGAAGATTCCGAGCGCCAGCCCGCCCGGCCCGGCGCCGATGATCCCCACCGAAAGCTGCGAACTGGGCACCTGCGTCATCCGATCTGCAGACATTGGCCGCCGTCGATGACGAGCTCCGAGCCGGTGATGAACGCCGCCTGGTCCGACAACAGGAACGCCACGGCGTCGGCCATCTCGCTCGCCTTGCCCAGCCGCCCCAACGTCGCCCGCTCTGCCAGCCGGGCCTTGGTGGACTCGTCGAGCATCGGCGTCTCGACGGGTCCGGGAAAGATCGCGTTGACCCGGATCCCGTCGCGGCCGAGTTCGGCAGCTGCCACCTGGGTGAGCCCGCGCAGCGCCCACTTCGACGACCCGTACGCCGCGTGATTCGGGAACGGGCGCACCGCGCCGGTGCTGCAGGTGTTCACCACAGCGGCGTTGTCGGCCCGCCGCAGCGGCTCGAGCGCGGCCTGCAGCCCCAGGAAGGGCCCCAGGCAATTCACCCGCCACAGGCCCTCGAATCCGCTCGGAGTTTCCTCGGCGATCGAGGCACTGTGCAGCACACCGGCGTTGTTCACCAGCGCGTTGAGCCCGCCGAACCGAGCCACGGTGGCTGCCACTGCGGCCCGCCAGTGCTCTGGCGATGTCACGTCCAGTTCGACTGCCAACACGCTGTCGCCGAACTCGGTTGTAGTAGGGGTGAGTTCGTCGATCAGATGATCCCCGGCGGTTACCCGGTAACCGTCTGCCACCAGCCGGCGCACGATGGCCGCACCCTGGCCGCGCGCGGCACCGGTCACCAGCGCGACGCGGCGGCCCGGCTCTGCTCCTGCGTTCAGTTGTATCCTCCTCGTTCGGTGCCGGTCGCGTTTCCCGTTGCCTCGTTGAGGTGCTCGACTGCACCTCGGCGCAGCGCCTGGGATTCGGAGGCCAGCGTGATCATCTGGAAACCCAAGTCGGACACGACTTTTCCGAGCTTCCCTGCGCCGGCGTGGATTCCTGTTGTCAATCCGGCCGCACCTGCAGCGGCCTGAACCTTGACCATCGCCGCCCGCACCTCGGGGTGGGTCCAGGCGTCGGAGAGCTGATATCCCATCGAGATGGCGAGATCGGCCGGGCCGACGTAGATCCCGGTGAGGCCGGGCACCGCACAGATCTCGTCCACGGCGTCCAGACCCCGGGCCGTCTCGACCATCGCGAACACGCTCACCCGGGCCTCCAACTCAGCGGTGTCGTGACCGAGACTCGCCCGTAGCGGTCCGAAGCTGCGGACGCCTGCCGGGGCGTACCGGGTGGCCGCGACCGCGGCAGCGGCCTGCGCGGCGGATTCCACCATGGCGACGATCACCGCATCGGCGCCCGCATCGAGCACCCTGCCGATCGGCGCGGGGTCCGCCGAGGGCAACCGCACCGCGGTGGCGATCGGCACGTGCTCGAGCCGGCGTAACAGCAGCGCCACGTCGGCATCGTCGAGATATCCGTGCTGCACGTCGAATCCGACGTAGTGGTATCCGGCCGCCGCGAACTCCTCGGGGCCGAGGATCGTCGGGCCGACCACCCAGCCGCCCCAGACCTGGGTGTTGGCCGCCAGCGCGTCCTGCAGTCTGCGCGGGTTCATCGGGTGATCGCGATCTTGACGCGCTCGGGCTCCGGGCGGCAGGCCAGCTCGAACGCCGCCTGCACGTCGCCCGATCCGAACGTGTGGGTCACGTAGCCGGCCAACAGGTCAGGATGTTCCCGGGCGAACTCGTCGGCCCGGCGCAGCACGCGCTGGCGGTCCAGCGTCACACCGGATTTCAGGGTGAGGTTGTTCCGCAACATGGTCCGCATGCTGACCGGATAGCTGTCGTCGTCAGGCACTCCGAAGTAGAACACCGTGCCTCCGAAGGCGGCGGCTTCCAACGCGTGGTTGAGCGTGGCGACCTGATGCCCGACAGCCTCGATGACGACATCAGGCTTGCCGTCCGGCGCCAGATGTCTGACCCAACGGTCGCTCGTGGCCCGGACCGCGCGGTCGACGCCGAAACGGGCACTCACCGACGACCGGTCCACCGGGTCCACCCCGGTGACCCGTGCGGCCCCGAAAGCCTTTGCCACATAAGAGAACAGCAATCCGATCGAGCCCTGCCCGATGACCGCGACGTGACGGCCTGCCAGGTCCGGAAGTTGCTCGACGGCGTACAGGACGCATGCCAGCGGTTGCAGGCCCACAGCGAGTCCGGGAGGCAGCGCAGGGTCGTATGGCACCAGCCCGGATCCGTCGGCGACCACGCGGCCCATCAGGCCGTCGAAACCCGACGCCCAGCCCACCACCCGCTCCCCCGGCCGGTGGTCGGGATGGCGGCTGGCCAGGACCTCGCCGACGATCTCGTGGATCGGGAAGCCGTTCATCTCCGCCGCGCAGCATCCGGTGTCCCCCGGCAGTTTTCCCTGAGTGCCACGGAATCCGGGCAGGTCGCTGCCGCAGATCCCGGCGGCGAGGAAGTCGAGCAGCACCTGGCCGTCGGCCAACGATTCCGGCGATGGTTCGGAAACCTCTTGCCGCTCAAAGGTGTACGGAGCGACGAGCCGATATGACCACATGTCACACCTCCACGGGAATGTTGTTCCAACCCCACTGGAAGCTCGACGGCGGCCGTGATGCCGCGCCCTCGTCGATGTGGTAGTCGGGCACGCGTTTGAGGAACTCCTGGACCATGATGGTGATCTCCAACCGGGCCACGTGCACTCCCAGGCAGAAATGCTGTCCATGTCCGAACGACAGCAGCCGTTCGATGCGCCGGTCCCACACGAAGTCGTCCGGGTTCTCGTATTCGCGTTCGTCCCGGGCTGCTGAGGCCAGCAGGGTGATGATGCGCTGTCCGGGGTTGATGGTCGTGCCGTGAACCGTGTAGGGCCGCCGCACGGTTCGGGCGAACCACTGTGCGGGGGCGCTGTGCCGGATGATCTCCTCGCGGGCAATCGGCACGTTGCCGTCGAGATCGGCACGCACTGCGGCCAATTGGTCGGGGTGCCGCAGCAGCTGCCACAGCCCGGTCGCGGTGATTTTCGGGACCGTTTCGGTGCCGCCGATGAACACACCGAGCATCTGCACGGCGGCCTCCATGTCCCCGAAGGCGGACCCGTCGGGCAGCCGGAAGTCGATCAGGGCATCGGCGATCGGCACGCTGCCGTCGTGACCTTCCGCGCGCCGCCGCTCGATGATCGGGGTGAGGTAGGACAGGTAGCCGGGGCGCGCATTGCCCACCTCGACGCCTTCTCCCGGCTGCGCGAGGCTGCCCGCGTTGACAGTGGCCAGTACCTCGGACGCGAGATCAACTGGTAGGCCCACGAAATCGCAGACCATCGCAGCCGCGACGATGCCGCCGTAATCCTGGGTCAGATCGAACGTGCCGCGCGGCAACAACTCGTCGAGACGTTCGTTGGCCAAGGTCCGGATCCGCTCGGCCAGCTTGGCCGCCGAGCGCGGCCGGAACTGTGCCGATGTGCACCGCCGCACGTTCTCGTACAGCGGCGAGTCGAAGTTGGCATGGAAGGGCATGGGATGCATCGGCGGATCGGGCACCGGACCGTTGTTGCGCTGTGCCAGTACGTTGGCGGCCGGCAGCGTCCCCTCGGAGGCGACAAAGGTTCCGTCGTTGACTCCGAGCATGTTCCAGATGTCGTCGAAGCGGGACAGCGCGTAGGTGTCCCACTTGTCGATGTAGTACAGCGGGTACTCGTCGCGCAGGATCCGGTAGTACGGCAACGGGTTCGCCATCACCTCCGGATCGAACGGATCGTAGGTGAAATCCTGCAGCACAGGCTGATTCATGCCAGACCTACTTCAGCGGCGAGGGCGGCAGGGCCGAAAGGATCGAATCCTCCCAGCCGTCGCGCAGCGCGGGGGCCACGCTCATCCAGGTGACGATCTCCGCGGGCGGGTTGCCCTTCCACGACGGGTAGTGGTTCTCGAAACAGTCCCAGTCGTCGTCGAGCGCCCAGTAGTGGATCACCTCGTTGAACCGGAAGGTCGTGATGAACGAGCCCAGCCAGCGCTTGCCCGTGCTTTCCGACCACGGCACATACAGCCGCTCGAGTTCCCGGATGTAGTCGTCCTGGCGCCCGGGCTTGGTCTCCATGATCTCCTGAATCACCAGGCCGGCACCGAAGTTCGCCTCTCGGAGCTGCGCCAGTGTGCGGTTGTACTTGCCGGCGTACATGATTCGGCCCTCGCCGCGGGCCCCGAGCTCGGACAGATACGCCGCCCACTGCAGCGCCGGCTTCTCGTGACTACCGCCTGCCGCCTGCGCCTTGCCGATCCGGGCGTAATCGGCGAATGCGTCGATCTCCCAGATGATCGTCACCTGAGGCCAGTGCCCGTTGTAGGGCGTGGTCTCCCAGATCGCGAACAGTCGGGCGCCGAGGTCCTCCATCATCGGCTGGTAGATCTCCCCGAAGGGGCCGGTGAACTGGTCGGGCCGACCCGACCCCAGGTCAATGGTCTCGTGCAAATACAGCAGCGTGTGGCCGTAGAACTTCTTCATCACGACGCTCCGATAGTTGACAGTGGCACCATGGGAGCGTGACACTTATGGCGTGTTTTGTAAAGGTACGTGGAGATGACGTCAGGAACCGACCAGACCGGGACAACCGAACTGGCGCATGGTTTCTGTTTCGGCGAGGGGCCGCGGTGGTTCGAAGGCCTGCTGTGGTTTTCCGACATGCTGGGCGAAGCCGTCCACACGGTCACGTTGTCGGGTGCCATGACCACCCTGCCCGTCCCCGGTCATTCCCCGTCCGGATTGGGTTTTCGGCCTGACGGCACCCTGCTGATCGTGTCCACCCAGCGCCGGCAGGTGCTGCGCTACGACGGCGACACCGTCGAACTGCTGGCTGATCTCAGCGATCTGGTCCCGGCGGCCCTTGGTGACATGGTGGTCGACGAGCACGGCCGGGTATATGTCGGCTCCCAGGCCCGTACCGACGGGGTGATCGTGCGCGTCGACCCGGACAGCACCACGACGATCGTCGCCGATCAGCTCGACTTCCCCAACGGCATGGTGATCACCCCGGACGGCGCCACCCTGATCGTCGCGGAGTCCACAGCGCGGCGGCTCAGCGCCTTCACCATCGATGACGACGGTGGCCTCAGCGACCGGAGGGTGTTCGCCGAGGGGCTCGACGGCCCGCCGGACGGCCTCGCTGTCGACGCCGAAGGCGGGGTGTGGGCGGCACTGACGTTGGCGCACACGTTTCAGCGGTTCGCCCCCGACGGCTCCGCCGTCACCGACCGCGTCGACGCCGACGGGCGCACCGCCATCGCGTGCGCTCTGGGCGGTGTCGAGGGACGCACCCTGTTCATGGTCACCACCACCGACGCCTATCCAGAACGGCTGATCGGCACCAAACTGTCGCGGGTCGACGCGCTGATGGTCGAAACGCCGGCACCGGGTGACCACGACGCACTCCACCATCACCACTGACAGGAACCCATGTCTGACTCCTATTACGAACTGATCGACGAGAACGACGCGATCGGGGAAAAGTTCCGTGCGACCGATATGGCGCGCGGCACCTGGTCGGCGGCGATCCAGCACGGTGCGCCGGTGTCGGCCTTGCTGGTGCGGGCACTGGAACGCTGCGAGCACCGGGCCGACACCCGGTTGAGCCGGGTGGCCATCGACCTGATGGGCGGGGTGCCGTCGGAGGGCGATCTGTGGGTGCGCGCGCAATTGGAACGGCCGGGCAAACAGATCGAGCTGGTCAGCGCCGAAATGCTGGCGCCCGGTCCCGACGGTGAGCCCCGGGTGGTGGCGCGCGCCGGCGGTTGGCGAATGCTGCAACTGGACACCACCGCGGTCGCGCACACCGGCGTCGAGCCGCTCCCACCGCTGGAGCAGGCCCGCAGCCGCGACATGGCCAAGAACTGGGAGCCCAACTACGTGCACAGCGTGGACTGGCGCTGGCTGACGGTGCCGCAGGCACCCGGCCCCGGCGAGTCCTGGCTCAAGCCGACGGTCGACGTGGTCAAGGGCGAGCCGATGACGCCGCTGCAGCGGTTGTTCGCGGTGGCCGACGACGCCAACGGCATCGGCTCCAAGATCGACATCCGCAAGTGGACGTTTCTCAACACCGATCTGGTGGTGCACATCCACCGGGTGCCCGACGGGGAGTGGATCGGCATCCGCGCCGACACCAACTACGGGCCCGACGGCATCGGTGCAACGGTGGGGACGCTGTTCGACCAGACCGGCGCGGTCGGCGCGATCCAGCAGTCGGTGCTGGTGCGTCCCCGTCCACCCAAGCGTTCTTAACGCGCGCGGAGAACTGACGGGGTCAGGTCAGCGACCCTCGCCACACCCATCAGTGTCAACGTCGAGCGCATCTCGGCGGCCAGGATGCCGAGCACCGCGCCGACCCCGGCGCCGCCGGCCACGGCGAGCCCGTAGATGTAGGGCCTGCCGATCATCACCGCGTCCGCGCCGAGGGCCAACGCGGTGACCACGTCGGTGCCGCACCGCACGCCGCTGTCGAGCAGCACGGTGGCGCGGTCGCCGACCGCATCAGCGATCGTGGGCAACGCCTCGATCGAGGCGACCGCTCCGTTGAGTTGGCGCCCACCGTGATTGGACACGACCACGCCAGTGGCGCCCACCTCGTCGACTGCACGTATCGCATCGTCGGGTTCCAGCACACCCTTGACCACGAACGGGCCGTCCCACCGCTCACGCAGCGCAACCACGTCATGCCAACTCAGGTCGGGCCGGATCCGCCGGTTCTGGATACCAACGGATTCCACCGCACCTTTGGCGCCCGCGGTGTGGGTGAGGCTGCGCATCGTCATGCGCTGGTAGCGCAGCAGCCCGTACCACCAGGCCGGCCGGATCGCGGCGTCGGCTATCCGGCGCGGGGTGAGGATGGGCGGGTGCCCCATGCCGGTACGCCGCTCTCCCGTCCGGTTGCCCTGCACCGGAACGTCGACCGTCACCACCAGGGTGCGATACCCGGCGTCACGGGCCCGGCTCAGCATGGAATCCGAGAACGGGCCGTCGCCCCAGGGATACAGCTGGAACCAATGGTCGGCCGAGGTTCCCCCGGCCACCTCCTCGATGGAGTACGACGACGCCGTGGACAGGGTCAGCCGGGTTCCGGCCCGCTCGGCGGCCTGCGCGGCGGCCAGCTCACCTGACCAGTGCGCCAGGCCGGTGAGCCCGGTGGGGGCCAGCAGCACCGGCAGGTCGAGTCGCTGCCCGTCGATCGTCACACCCAGGTCGGCACCGGAGTGACCGCACAGAACTCGTTGGCGCAGAGACCAATTCGCAAACCCCTGGCGGTTCGCCCGCAACGTGCGCTCGTCCTCGGCGCCGCCGTCCAGGTAGGCCCACACCATCTCGGGCAAGGCCCGGCGCGCGGCCCGACGATAGTCATCGATGCTGACCAGCGGCGTCGGGGTACGCAGCCGGTAGGAGAAAGCGGGGCTCATTTGATGGCGATGGGCGTGACCGGCGAACCGACGGCATTGCTGATGTGCAGCGGCGGCGCCACGAACAGGAAGCTCCACACGCCGTCGTCCGCGCAGTCGGCGGCCAGCGCGTCCAGGTCGAGGATCTCGGCCAGCGGCATGCCCATATCGCGGATCAGGATGCAGTGCAGCGGCAGCGTCTCCCCTGTCTCGCTGGGGATCACCTCGATGGCCCAGTTGTCACTGCCCACCGCCGCGACACCGCGGTCATGCAACCAGCGGGCGCAGTCGATGCCCAGGCCCGGCTCCGTGGACATCCAGCCGTCACGGCCCTGCGCCAGCAGTCGGCCCCGCCAGCCGGTACGCACGAGCAGGAAGTCCGCCTCCCCGACGGTCACGCCCTGCGCCGCTTCGGCGGCCTCGAGATCGGCCGGGGTGATCGCGGTACCGCCTTCGAGCCAGTCCACGCCGCGCAATCGGGCGATGTCGAGCAGCACCCCGCGTCCAGCAATCCGGTCAGTGAAGGCGTCGACGGCCAGCTGACGGGCACCGGCCCGGGTGCGGACCTGGTCTGTGGAGTAGCCGTTGTAGAGCTTGTCGTCATAGGCGACGTGCGACAACGCATCCCACTGGGTGCCGGACTGCAGCGGCATGATGATCCAGTCGTCGGCGACCTGCAGCCCATGCGGTTCCCAGTCGTCGGGCTGCATGGACATCAGGTGCACCGGGTTGAGCCGGCCGCCGATACCGCTCTGCGGGCCGTCCTTGCCCACCGGGATGCTCAGCTGAAACACCTTGCCCGAACGGACTTCACCGGCCGCGGCCTGTACATGGCGCGGCTCGACGAGGTTGAGCGTGCCGATCTGGTCGTCGGCGCCCCATCGGCCCCAGTTGGACAGTTCACGGCCGAGATCCTTGAAACTCACGCTTTACAGAATTGCACAAAATTGTCAACATGGCAGCTATGGTCGCCGCCCATGTTCCGCTGCTGTCGTTCGACACCACCGATCCGGCGTTCGTCGCCGATCCGTGGGTGCGTTACCGCGAGATCCGAGACCTGGGCGGCGTGGTGTTCAACGAGCGGATCAACCGCTGGATGGTCGGCGAGTTCGACCTGGTCAAGCAGATCCTCAGCGCACCTTCGCGGTTTGGCTCGGAGCGCGGCCAGGTCGAGCACGCAGCGGTGTTCGGCGGCCCGACGATGGAGTTCTACGACGGCCCTCACCACGACCAGATCAGGTCGATCTGGTCCGGCGATTTCCGGCCGAGGACGTTGGCCCGGCTGCGCCCGGTCATCACCGAGATCGTGCGGGCCCGGTTGGAGCCGGTCGCCGCGAGGTTGCGTGACGGTGAAACGGTCGAGATCGTCTCAGAGCTCACCCGGGGCATCCCGACCGAGGTGATCGCGCACATGCTCGGAGTCGAGCCGGACATGGTCGGCCAGTTCACCGCGTGGAGCGATGCGATGGGCGCTTCCGCCGAGGGGTACAGCATGCCGGGTGCGCACGGCGCCGAGTTGATCGCAGCCGGGAAACATGCCACGGCCCAACTGAATTCCTACATCCGCGAGCAGTTGCCTCTCAGGGACTGCCCGGCCGAGGGCAGCTGGGATCTGATCGGGACGATGGTCGGCCACGAATACGCGTGTGCGCACATGACCGAACAGGAAGTCGTCGCGAGCAACACCCAGTTGGTGTTCGCCGGCAACGAGACCACCGCCAAGCTGCTGGCCCAGATCGTGGCGACACTGGCCGTCCATCCGGAGCAGCGCCGGATGCTGCGGGACGATCGGGATTTGGCCCTGGACGCGGTGGAGGAGGTCCATCGCCTGGAAACGGTGTCGCACTCCATCTTCCGCGATGTGGTCGGCAACGACGTGACCGTCGGTGACGTTGCCGTGGCCGACGGCGAGCGGATCACCCTGCTACTGGGTGCGGCGAACCGGGACCCGCGACGCTGGGACCGTCCAGAAGTCTTCGACATCACCCGGCGCAAGCTGTCGCATCTGGGCTTCGCCTTCGGGCTGCACAGTTGCCTCGGGATGAACCTGGCCCGTCTGGAGGCCCAGATCTTCCTCGAGGAATTGATCGACACCGTGAGCGACTGGCAGCTCGCCGGTCCACTCGACTACGGCACCAACTACACGGTGCGCGGGCCGAGCCGGGTGCTGGTGTCGCTCGGCTGACACCACACTCCCCCAATGGCCAGTTATGGCACGCATTCGGGGGATTCGCGTGGCATAACTGGCCACTCGGCCGCAATCAGTCGCGCATCCGCAGGGCCGAAGCCGGGCATTGGGTCACGGCCTGCTGCAACCGTTCCCGGTCACGCTCCGGGTGATCATCGCCGTGGATATGCACCCAGCCCTCGTCGGAAACCTCGAAAACGTCCTCGGCGATCGATTCGCAGATGCCGTGCCCGGTGCACTTGCCCAGGTCGACTTCGACGCGCATCGTCAAGGGACCTATGCGAGGTGCGCGGGCACGCGCTTGATGCCGTGCACGAAGCTGCTGTACAGCAGTTCGGGCTCACCGAATTCGACGGTCTTCAGCCGAGTCAGCAACTCGCGGAACAGGTGTCGCAGCTCAGTCTTGGCCAGCTGGTTGCCCAGGCAGAAGTGCGGACCGCCACCGCCGAACCCGACCTGCGGGTTGGGTGACCGGCTCAGATCGAACCGCTGCGGATCGGTGAACACCGACTCGTCCCGGTTACCCGAGCAGTAGAACAGCCCCACCTTGTCACCGGCCCTGATCTGCTGGCCGGCCAGTTCGACATCCTCGGTGGCGTGCCGCGCGAACTGGATCACCGGCGTGGCCCACCGCACGAACTCCTCGGTGGCCAGACCGATGCGGTTGTCGAAATCCTCCAACAGCCAATCTCTTTGGTCCGGATTGGCAGCCAGGGCCATCATCGCGTGGGTGGTGGTCTGCTTGGTGGTGTCGTTCCCCGCCGAAGCCAGCAGGATCAGGAACGCGCCGATCTCCTCGTCGGTCAGCCGGTGCCCGTCGACCTCGGCGTTGACGATGCTGGTCATCAGGTCGTCACCGGGATTGGTCCGCCGGAACTTGGCCAGCTCGACCCCGGTGTTAGAGATCAGCATGATCTCGTTGATGGTGGCCATGGCGCGTTCCTCGAGCGACGAGTACTCGTCGTCGCTCATGCTGAACAACTTCTCGGCGGCCTTGGCCAGGGCCGGCTGGTCGGCAGTGGGCACACCGAGCATGTCGGAGATGGTGCGCATCGGCAGCTGCGCCGAGCAGGCCTCGACGAAATCGACGTCCCCGGCGCCGATCAGGTCGTCCACCACGGCGACCGCGTTGCGGTGGATCTGCTCTTCGATCTTGCGGACGTTCCGCGGGGTGAACGCCGAGCTGATCAGGCGGCGGTACGTGGTGTGCTCGGGCGGATCCATCATCAGGAAGAAAGTGGCGAACTTCTGCACGTCGGCGGGCATCGGATCGAGCGCAACACCCTTGGTCGAGGTGAACAGCTCGGGATGCTGGCTGACGAACTGGATGTCGGCGCGGCGGGTAATGGCCCAGAAGCCGGGCTCCTCCACGTCGAACAGTGTCGACAGCGGCTGATGCCAGCTCAGGCCCTCACCCGCGCGCAGCTGTGCGAACGTCTTGTCACGCTCGGCGAACGGCCGGCTCCAGAAATCGTGCGATGTGATGTCGAATGGGCTGTATTCGCGTGCCTGCGGTGAGCTGGCAACTGTCACGGTGTTCCCTCCTGCACGGGCGTCCGACAACGGTGTCGCGCCACGAATTAGCGTGACAGTTCGTCGATAGTTTGTAAAGCTGTGGGCATGGCGGAAATCGCGTCCACAGATGACGACAGCAGCACCCGAGGACGGATCCTGGCCGCCACCGCCGAGGTGCTCGGCGCCAACGGCATGACCAAGCTCAGCCTGTCCGAGGTCGCTTCGCAGGCCGGCGTTTCCCGACCCACGCTCTACCGTTGGTTCGCTTCCAAGCAGGAACTGCTCGATGCGTTCGTGGTGTGGGAGCGCAAGTACTACGAGCAGGCCGTGGCGCAGGCCTCCGCCGACCTGCCCGACGACGAACACCTGGATGCCGCGCTGCGGACGGTGGTCGAGTACCAGCAGTCCTACCCGGGACTACGCATGGTCGACATCGAACCCGAGCACGTCATCAAGCGCCTCGCCCAGGTCATCCCGCAAATGCGGGAACGCCTGCAACGCCTGACCACCGGACCGGATGCCGACATCGCCGCGGCCACCGCGGTGCGGGTGGCCGTCTCCCATTACCTGGTGCGCAGCGACGACGCCGACGACTTCCTCGCGCAGCTACGCCATGCGGCCCGGGTGAAACACCACTGACCTGGGGTGACGCGCCCGGCGCTACCCTGGGCCCGGTGACCGACTCCGCTGATCTCCTCGCCGGGCTTGACCTGGCAGAACAGGCCGCGCTGGGCAGCGGCGCCAGCTTCTGGGCCACCAAGGCGATCGGCCCGGTGCCGGCGATCGTGCTGACCGACGGCCCGCACGGAGTGCGCAGGCAATCAGGCAGCGCCACAGACCATCTGGGTCTGTCGGGCAGTGAACCGGCGACCTGCTTTCCCCCGGCGGTCGGGCTCAGTCAGACCTGGGATCCGGAGTTGGTTGAGCGCGTCGGCCAGGCCCTCGGTGATGAAAGCCGTGCGCTCGGCGTGCATGTGCTGCTGGGCCCGGGAGTCAACATCAAGCGCGACCCGCGGTGCGGGCGCAACTTCGAGTACTACTCGGAAGATCCGCTGCTGTCCGGGACGCTGGGCGCGGCGTGGGTGCGTGGTGTGCAGAGCCGCGGGGTCGGCGCTTCGCTCAAGCATTTCGCGGTGAACAACGCCGAACACGACCGGATGCGGGCCAGTTCCGACGTCGATGTCCGCACCTTGCGGGAGATCTATCTGCGGACCTTCGAGATCGTGGTGCGCCAGGCCCGGCCCTGGACGGTGATGTGTTCCTACAACCGGATCAACGGGGTCTATGCCTCGGAGAACGCCTGGCTGCTGACCACCGTCCTGCGCGACGAATGGGGTTTCGACGGCATGGTGGTCAGCGACTGGGGCGCGGTGGCGGACCGGGTCGCCGCGGTGGCGGCCGGCCTGGATCTGGAGATGCCGACAACGGGCGGCGTCTCCGACGCCGAGGTGGTGCGCGCGGTGGAAGCCGGGCGCCTGGACGTGAGTGCCGTCACCCGCGCCGCCGACCGCATCGTTCGACTGACCGAGCGAGTCACCGAAACAGGCACCACAGCAACAACCTTCGATACCGATGCTCATCACGAGCTGGCACGCGAGGCCGCACAGCGGGCGATCGTGCTGTTGAAGAACGACGGGGGTCTGCTGCCGCTGGCACCGTCACCGCTGGCGGTCATCGGCGGATTCGCCCAGGAGCCGAGATATCAGGGCGGCGGCAGCTCCCATGTGAACCCGACCCGCCTCGACATTCCGCTGGACGAGATCGGCGAGCTCGCGGGTGACCACCCGGTCAGCCACTGCTCGGGAAGCGACATCGCGGCCGCGGTGGCCGCCGCCGAATCTGCCGAAACCGCAATCGTATTCCTCGGCCTCACCGCCGAGGAGGAGTCCGAGGGCTACGACCGCCAGCACATCGACCTGCCCACAGCCCAACTCGATCTGCTGCGCGCCGTGGTCGAGGTCCAGCCCCGCACCGTGGTGGTGTTGTCCCACGGCGGCGTGGTGCGTCTCGACGCCGTCGCCGGTCTGGCGCCAGCCCTCGTTGACGGGGCCCTGCTGGGGCAGGCAGGCGGTGGCGCGCTGGCCGATGTGCTGTTCGGTGTCGTCAACCCGTCGGGCCGGCTGGCCGAGACGGTGCCGCTGCGACTGCAGGATTCCCCGGCCTATCTCAACTTTCCCGCCGAATCCGGCCATACCGTCTACGGCGAGCGGATGTTCGTCGGATACCGCTGGTACGACACCCGGGACCTGCCGGTGGCGTTCCCGTTCGGCCACGGCCTGTCCTACACCCGATTCGATTACTCCGACCTCACAGTGGACGCCACAGCCGAGGGATTGTCGGTGCGGGTGACGGTGACCAACACCGGCACCCGGTCAGGTCGTGAGGTGGTGCAGGTCTACGTCGGATTGCCCGGTTCCGCCGTCGGCCGGCCGCGCCGCTGGCTGGCCGGTTTCACCGCGGTGCCGGTGGAACCGGGAGAGCAATGTTCCGTCGAGATCCCGATCGGCCGAGGCGATCTCGCGTATTGGCACACCGCGGCCGGACGCTGGGCTGTCGAACCCGGCGAGTATGTGGTGTCGGTCGGCGCATCGAGCCGCGACCTGCGGCTGTCGACGACGGTGACGGTCACCGGCGATGAGCCGAAGCAGCCGTTCACCCGTGATTCGACACTCGGCGAGCTGCTGGCCGATCCGGTGGCGTCGCAGACGATCCAGACGGTGCTGAGTAGCGCTTCGCCGTTCGGCACAGGCGATTCCGCGCTCGGCACCAATCTGTTACGGATGCTGGAATCGGTACCGATCGCGCGGCTGGCTGCCTTCTCGGCGGGCAAGGTCACCCGTGAGCAGCTCGATGCACTGCTCGCGGGTATCAATGCTCAGCGGTCCTGACCGCGCAGCTCCGCCAAGATCTCGTCGGTGTGCGCGCCGAGCGCCGGGGCAACCGCGCGCGGCTGCCACGGAGTAGCCGAGAAATCGGCTGGGCTGGCGACCATCGGCACCGTCGAAATCCCATCGGGGACTTCGACAATGCCACCTGCGGCGTGGAACTGCTCATCGGCGATCACTTCGTCGAGGCTGTTGATCGGTGACCAGAAGAAGTCGGGTTCCGCGTCGAAAACGCCGGCCCAGTGCTCCATTGAATGGCCGGCGAAGACCGCGTCGAGTTCGGCGATCAGCTCGCGGGCGTTGATGTATCGATCTCGCGCGGTGGCGAAACGCGGGTCGGTCAGCCAGTCTTCGCGGGCCACCACCCGGCACAGCGCGGGCCAATGCCGGTCGCCTTGCAGTCCCACGATCCAGAACCGTTTACCGTCACCGGTCGTGTAGTTGTTCATACACGGGTTGGCCATCGCCTCACGCTGCCCGATCGCGATCTGCTCACCACTCATCAGGACGGTGTTGAGATCGAAGCTGACGGTATAGGCGCCCTGGCGGTAGAGCGAGGTGCTGACCAATTGGCCTGTCCCCGTGCGGTTTCGGGCCAGCAGCGCGGCGCACACCGCGGCAGCCAGCGTCATCCCGGCGGAGTGGTCTCCCATCCCGCCGCGCTGGAACGGCGGGGTGTCCCCGGGCCGGGTGAGCAGGTCGGCCAAACCTGCACGGGCCCAGAACGCGGCGACGTCGTAGGCCGCGCGGTCCGCCTCCGGTCCGGTCAGTCCATAGCCGGTGATCAACCCGTACACCAGGCGCGGATTGCGTGCCGCGACGGTCTCGAAGTCCAGTTCCAGCCGCCGCAACGCCGCAGGGCGCACGTTCGTCAGGAAAACATCTGCGGTGGAGAGTAATTCGATCGCGGTCGCCTTCCCTTCTGCGGTACCGAGGTCGAGTACGATGCTGCGTTTGGACCGGTTGTCCATCTCGAAGGGCGGGTTGGCCGCCACCCCCAGGTCGGGATCCAGGCCGAGCATCCGACCGAACGTTCTCGCAGGGTCGCCGGAGGGCGGTTCGATCTTGACGACATCGGCGCCCCAGTCCGCCAGGAGCGCCCCTGCCGCCGGTGCAGCCACCCAGACGCCCAACTCGACGACCCGAAACCCCTCCAACGGACCCGCCATACCGTACCTTTCCGAAACTGCTTTACAATTAGGCGAAGATTTGTAAACTTGGCCAATGCTCACACCGGCCCACAGCCTCGTCCCCGTCGCCGGTCTGGCCGCACACATCGGCCACGGGGTGCAACGTATCGCAACCGATGCGGCCATCGGGCGCATGCGCTCACTGCCCCGCCGCATCGGCGACCTCGACGCGGCGTACCTGTCCGGGCTGACCGGCCGCAGGATCGAGTCGGTGTCGGTGGTCGGCGGTGACGCGGGCACGTCGTCGCGCGCACGGCTGGCACTGTCGGGCCCCGACGCACCGGCATCGGTCTTCGTCAAGATGCCCGCCGAGACCGCCGCCACCCGGATGATGGGCGAGCTGGGCCGGCTGGGCCACACCGAGGTCCGCTTCTACCAACAATTGGCCGCCGACCTTCCCGGCGTTCCCCGCGCCTACGGCGCCGCCTTCGACGCTGTCACCGGGCGCTATGTGCTGGTGTTGGAGGACCTGGCACTCAACCCCTGCGAATTCCCGGACACCCTGCACCCGTTGGACAAGGACCGGGCGGCCATGACGGTCGAGCTGCTGGCCCGGGTACACGCGGCATTCTGGGACAAGCTTCCGGCCCGCACCGGCAGCGGGCCGCTGGGCTGGCTGTACTCGGCGTCGGGGGACCATACCTCGTTGATGACCGGTTCCCTGCTCAAGCTCTCGACCAAGCGGCTCGCCGAGAACACCGACATCCCGGTGGCCGACGGCCGGTTCATCGACGAGAACTACCGTGCGGCGGCACAACTGCTGGACCGCCCGCCGCACACCGTGATGCACGGCGATGCGCATCCGGGCAATCTGTACTTCCGCAACGGTGCGGCGGGCCTGCTCGACTGGCAGGCCGTGCGGCGCGGCCACCCAGGCCGCGAGTTGGCATATACCCTGGTCACCTGCATGACCACGGCAGACCGGCAGTCCGCCGAGCGTGATCTGCTCGACGAGTACCGACGCGCACTGGCCGCGGCCGGTGGGCCGGCCCTCGACCACGACGAGTTGTGGGAGCGCTATCGCCTCGGCGCGATCTATGCGTACGCCGCACCCGTCATCACCGCCGGGCTGGGCGGTATGCAGGACGAAGGCATTGCGCTGGAGGGCGCGAGACGGGGCGTAGCGGCTTTGGCCGACCTGGAGACTGTGGCGATACTGAAGAAGTTGCTGTGATGGTCCTACCATTTGGTGAACCACGATCAACCAAGGCCTGGACGTGAATGAACCTGTACCCGCGCAGCGGGATGTATCAGTCGAAGACACCTCGACGCGCCACCGCATCCTGGTCGCGACAGCGGAGGTGCTGGCCCGCAGCGGCCAGACCAAGCTGAGCCTGTCTGAGGTGGCTCTGCAGGCCGGGGTCTCCCGGCCGACGCTGTACCGCTGGTTCGCCGACAAACAGGAACTTCTCGACGCGTTCGGCACCTACGAGCGCGAGATGTTCGACCATGGCATCAGCCGCGCCACCGTCGGCCTGCGGGGCACCGAAAAACTCGACGCCGCACTGCGATTCATCGTGCAGTACCAGCAGTCGTATTCCGGTGTCCGGCTCGTCGACATCGAGCCCGAGGTCGTCATCGCCCAGCTGGCCAATGTGATACCGCTGATGCGGGCTCGGCTGCTCAAACTCCTGTCAGGCGCCAACGCCCCGGTCAAGGCCGCCACCGCGATCCGGGTCGCGGTGTCGCACTACATCGTGCGCAGTGATGACGGCGATCAATTCCTCGCCCAGCTGCGCCACGCCGTCGGGATCAAACAGCCCGACGCAAACTGACCTGACTCTGCACCTACTACGACGCACGCCCCCTTTCCGTCACGCTGGCGTGACTCTCGACGCCCACCGCCACTCTGGCGTGACAGCCGAGACTCTACGATCGCAGAGACTTACCGATCGGTCAATCCTTTCCCCAAAGGGGTGACACGACACGCAATTTTTGTAAAGCTGTCTCCTATGACTCAGGTGCAGAGCGACACCGGCGTGCTCGCCGGTGACGAGCGGATGCTGATCGACGGCGAACTCCAATACACCGGCAGCGGTGCGAAATTCGACGTGATCCACCCCGCCAGCGAGCAGGTGGCCGGCCAGGCGACCGACGGAACCGTCGCGGACATGGAACGGGCCGTCGGCGCCGCCCGCCGCGCGTTCGACGAAACAGACTGGAGCCGCGACGTCGACTTCCGCTACCACTGCCTGATGCAGCTGCACGAGGCGCTGGAAGCCGAGAAGGAGCGGCTGCGACGGATCCTGATCACCGAGGTCGGCTGTCCGGTGACGGTCACGGGCTCACAGATCGAGGACCCGATCGGCGAGGTCAAGCACTGGGCAGAGCACGGGAAGAACTTCGACTACGTCGTCGACAACGGCGTGCACCAGACCCAGCTCGGACCGGCGCGACGCAAGATCGCCTACGAGCCGGTCGGTGTGGTCGGCGCGATCACCCCGTGGAATGTGCCGTTCTACCTCAACATCGCCGAGACGGTGCCTGCCCTGATGGCCGGCAACACCGTGGTGCTCAAGCCCGCGCAGCTCACGCCGTGGTCAGGTACCGAGTTGGGCCGCATCGTCGCCGAGCGCACGGACATCCCGGCCGGTGTGTTCAACGTCGTCGTCTCCAACGCCAACGAGGTCGGTGCCGCGCTGTCGGCCGATCCGCGCGTCGACATGATCACCTTCACCGGGTCGACCGCGACCGGTCGGGCGATCTTGGCCGCCGGCGCCTCCACGGTCAAGAAGACCATGCTCGAACTGGGCGGCAAGTCCGCCCACATCGTCCTCGACGACGCCGACTTCAACTCGGCGCTGCCCATCGCCGCGATGATGGCGTGCGTCATGAGCGGGCAGTCCTGCATCCTGCCCAGCCGCATCCTGCTCCCCCGCAGCCGCTACGACGAGGGCCTCGCGCTGCTCCAGGGCGCGATGGAGAACTTCCCGGTCGGCGACCCGTGGACCCCGGGAATCATGCAGGGTCCGCAGATCAGCGCCACCCAGCGCGAAAAGGTGCTCGGGCTCATCAAATCCGGCATTGATTCGGGCGCCCGGCTGGTCACCGGCGGCGGTGTTCCGGAGAACCTGCCCACGGGTTACTTCACCCAGCCCACCCTGCTCGCCGATGTCGACCCCGATTCTCAGGTCGCCCAGGAGGAGATCTTCGGCCCCGTGCTGACGGTCACCCCGTACGACTCCGACGACGAAGCGGTCGCCATCGCCAACAACTCCATTTACGGCCTGTCCGGGGAGGTCTCGTCCGGGGACGTGGACCGGGCCTTCGCCGTCGCCCGGCGCATCCGAACCGGCAATGTCACCATCAACAGCCGCAGCCACTTCGGCATCAACAGCCCGTTCGGTGGCTCCAAGCAGAGTGGGCTGGGCCGGCGCAACGGCGAGGAAGGCTTCAAGGAGTACTTCGAGTCCAAGACCATCGGCATGCCGGAGTGAGGGACGCCTGCGAGCATTCCGAGATCTCGGCCCTGCTGTACCGGTATGCCCGCGCGGTCGACTCCAAGGATTGGGAGCTGTACCGGTCGGTGTTCACCGAGGACGCGCACATCGACTACTCGTCAGCGGGCGCTGTGGTGGGGACGCGTGACGAGGTAGTTGACTGGTTCGCCGCCAATTTCGGCGTGATCCCGTGGAGCATGCACTACATCACCAACATCGAGATCCTCGCCGGTGCCGAGGACACCGCGACGGTGCGGGCGATGTTCTACAACCCCATGCAGTTGCCGGGGATGTCAGAGATGAGTGCCTGCGGCGGCTACTACCACCACGAACTGGTGCGCACTCCCGACGGCTGGCGCAGCCGCAGCCTGCGCGAAGAGAACCTCTGGTTCACCAACGCGCCGGGTTAGGCCTCTCGCTACGTTGACATTGAATCCACGCAGACGCCTACTCGAACTTTTGCGACCTCAGTTCAAAGTCAGCGCAGAAACTCAGCCCTCAGCGGCCAACTGGCCACACGCCGCGGCGATCTCCCGCCCCCGGGTATCGCGCACGGTGCACGACACCCCCTTGGCCTGAACGCGTTTGACGAACTCACGTTCGACCGGTTTGGGACTGGCGTCCCACTTGCTGCCCGGTGTGGGGTTGAGCGGGATGAGGTTCACATGTACCAGCTGGCCGAGCTTGCTGTGCAGCTTCTTACCCAAAAGGTCTGCGCGCCAAGGCTGATCGTTGATATCGCGGATCAGTGCGTATTCGATGGACACGCGTCGGCCGGTGACGTCGGCGTAGTACCGCGCGGCCTCCAGCACCTCGTCGACACTCCACCTGTTGTTCACCGGCACCAAGGTGTCGCGTAGTTCGTCGTCGGGGGTGTGCAGAGACACAGCCAGGGTGACGCCGAGGCGCTCGTCGGCGAGCTTGCGGATGGCCGGGGCCAGTCCCACCGTCGACACCGTCACCGACCTGGCGCTGATCCCGAAACCGTTCGGCGGCGGCGCAATGATGCGCTTGACGGCGGCGACCACCCGGTTGTAGTTGGCCAGCGGCTCACCCATACCCATGAAGACGATGTTGGAGAGCCGTCCGTCATGTTCGAGCCGCATGGCCGACGACGCCGCCCGGACCTGTTCGAGGATCTCGGCCGTGGACAGGTTGCGCATCAGGCCGCCCTGCCCGGTGGCGCAGAACGGGCAGGCCATGCCGCAGCCGGCCTGCGAGGAGATGCACACCGTGTTGCGCTGCGGATAGCGCATCAGCACCGACTCGAACGTCGTGCCGTCGCCCGCGCGCCACAGCGTCTTGCGGGTCTCCCCCGCGTCGCACTGGATCTGCTTGACCGGATCGATCAGCGTCGGGAACAGCGCCTCGGCGACCTGGTCCCGCACGGCGGCCGGCAGATCGGTCATCTGTTTCGGGTCGGCGATCAGGCGGCCGTAGTACTGGTTCGCCAGCTGCTTGGCCCGGAATTTCGGCAACCCCAGTTCGGTGACAGCCTCGGCGCGGCCGTCCTCGTCGAGGTCGGCAAGGTGCCGCGGCGGCATACCGCGGCGCGGGGCTTCGAAGACCAATTCCTGCTTCATGTTCTTTCCAGTATCAGGCTTGTCCGGCGAGAACGTCGTGAACCGTCCGTTCGACGGTGTCCAGGACATCCGGGGCCACTCCGGCGCGGCCGCGGACGAAGACCGACGCCCGGCTGGCCGGCGGCAGCCCCTCGGCCAGGCACAGTCCATCGGGCAGGCGGCCGATCATCGGCAACAGCGCCACCCCCAGACCGGAGCGCACCGCTGCGAACAGCCCGGACAGATCGGCGGATTCAGCGGCGATGCGGTAGTCGATGCCACACCGGTCCAGCGTGGCGAACGTGGGCTCGCGCAACGTGCACGGTTCGGAGAACATCACCACGGGCAACGGCTGACCGGCCGGAGTTGCGAAGCTGCGGCCCGAAACCCACTTCAGCGCAAGCGTTCCGGACGCATGAGCGGGATCCAGTCCGGAGCCGTCGAGCATGACGGCCAGATCGACCAGACCGTGTTCGATGGCGTCGGCGAGGGTCACGTTCCGGTCGAGCCGAAACCGCAACCGCCAGTTGGGCAACCGCTCGCCCAGTGCCGAGGTGAGGGCGGGCAACATGACGTCGGCACCGTGCTCGGTGGCGCCGATCAGCAGCACCTGCTCCTCGGCCGCACCGAGATCGGCCAACGCCGCATCGTGCGCGGCAAGGATGCTCCGCGCGTGGCCGAGGACCCGATGCCCCAGCTCGGTGAAGGCCACGCCGCGACCCGAGCGTTCGACGACGGGACCGCCCACGACGGCCTCGATGCGACGCACATGCTGACTGACCGCGGACTGCGTCATGTGCAACACCGCGGCGGCGCGGTGAAACCCGCCACAGTCCGCCACTGCCACCAGGCTGCGCAGTGGAGCGATGTCCAGCACCTGACCCATCCGGCCAACGTACTCCGATCAGCGCATACGATCAAAAACCAGGGCTTTCCTTCTACCTACCCGAGTTATTCCGCCACAATGATTAGCATCTGTGATCAATCGCGATTGCCGATAATCGTTGGACCGCACGTACGGCATCCACTCACCATGAGGACCATGGCGACCATTGCACCGATGCCGATGCGCACGGCGACGACCGTGACGTTCTTCTACGCCCTGGGCTATCCGATCGGGAACATGGCCGTACATGCCCTCTCCCCGATGGCGGTGCTGGCCTTCCGATTCGGGCTGGCCGGCTTGTTCCTCGGCACCTGGGCGGCGCTGGCCCGGGTTCGCTTCCCCACCGGTCGCAAGCTGCTCCACGTCGCGGTCGCGGGTGTGCTCATGCAGGCCGTGCAATTCTGCGCGCTCTACATCGCGATTCAGCATGGCGCGCCGGCCGTGCTCTGCGCCGTTGTCATTGCGATGAACCCGGTTGCGACGGCATTGCTGGCCGCGGTGTTCCTGCGCGACCGGTTGACGCCGCGCCGAGTGCTCGCCTTGGTGCTGGGCGTCGCCGCCGTGCTGGCGGCATGCGCGACGCGACTGATGGCCTCGGGTGGGATCGACCCGGCTGTCGGATTGCTGTTGGTGGCACTGCTCGGCCTGGCCGCCGGCGGGGTCTATCAACAGCGGTTCTGCTCCGATATCGACTTCCGGGCCTCGACGTCCGTGCAGAACGCCGTCGCATTCATCCCCGCGTTGGCGCTTGCCCTCACCACGCCGGTCGAGGTGCACGACGCCACCATGGCCGTGCTGGCGGTGGCGGGTGTGGTGCTGTTGAATGCCACCCTCGGGGTGTCGCTGTACGTGCGGGCCATCAATCTGCACGGCGCCTCGGCGGTCGCGATGCTGTTCTGCGTGATCCCCGCGGTCGCCGGGGTGTTGTCCTGGTTCATGCTCGGCGAGCGGGTGAACCTAGGCATCGCCGTGGGGTTGGTCCTCGGTGCGATCGCGTGCTGGCTGAACGCGTCAGGGGCACGCGGTCTAGGCGAGGAGCGTCAGGACGATCCAGCCGACGACGGCCGACGGCAGCATCGCATCGATGCGGTCCATGATCCCGCCGTGGCCGGGTAGCAGCGTGCCCATGTCCTTGATCCCGAGATCACGCTTGATCTGCGATTCGATCAGGTCACCGAGCACGCCGGTGATGACCAGCAACAGGCCCAGCGGCACGCCCACCCACGCCGGCTTGTC
This sequence comes from Mycolicibacterium sp. 050232, assembly GCA_036235365.1. GTDB lineage: Bacteria > Actinomycetota > Actinomycetes > Mycobacteriales > Mycobacteriaceae > Mycobacterium. The sequence goes on from JAZBEZ010000002.1 coordinate 252,516, forward strand.
CAGCAGGAACGCCACCGAGACAACGGCAGCGGCGATGCCGAACAGCAGTGAACCGCCGAGGCCTTCCCAGGACTTCTTGGGGCTGATCGCCCGTGCCAGCAGGTGCTTGCCGAACAGGACGCCCGCGACATAACCGCCGATGTCGGCGAAGACGACCGTGACGATGATGGTGAACACCCGGGCTCCGCCGTGGTCGGCGAAGATGAGCAGTGCGGTGAAGGCCGCGAACAACGGCACCCAGGTGGCCAACAGGATCGTGGCGGCGACGTCGCGCAGGTAGTTGACCGGCTGCCGATCCAGGCCCTGCCCGACCAGACGCCACACCATGCAGACGACGATCGTCCCGCCGTAGGCGCCCAGCAGACCTGCGGCTCCATACGGCCAGGTCAGCCAGATCATCGCCTGACCACCGAGCAGCAGCGGGACGGTCGGCAAGGCGTAACCGTGTTCGCGCAGCCGACGGATCACCTCGTGCGTGGCGATGGCGATGGCCACCGCGAGCAACGGCAGCCACCAGATCGGCGCGAACAGGAGGGTGCCGATCGCCATAGCGCCGAGGACGACGCCGACGGCGATGGCGGCCGGGAGGTCACGACCGGCCCGGGACTGTTTTTTCTGCGGTTCTCCGACCGGTGCGTCTGTCACGAAAGGTGTTTGCTGATCGGCCATCAGACCTCCAGCAGTTCGCCTTCCTTGTGTTTGACCAGGTCATCGATCTGGCTGGTGTAGGTGTGGGTGGACTTGTCGAGGTCCTTCTCGGCCCGTCCGACCTCGTCCTCGCCGGCTTCGCCGTCCTTCTTGATCCGGCTCAGCTCTTCCATCGCCTTGCGACGGATGTTGCGCACCGACACCTTGGCATCCTCACCCTTGGACTTGGCCTGCTTGACCAGGTCGCGACGGCGTTCCTCGGTGAGCTGCGGAATGGAGATCCGGATGATGCTGCCGTCGTTGGTCGGATTGACCCCGAGATCGGAGTTGCGGATCGCGTCCTCGATCGGCTTGAGCTGCGCGGCCTCGTAGGGCTTGATGACGACCATGCGCGCCTCGGGGACGTTGATGCTCGCCATCTGCGTGATCGGCGTCATCGCCCCGTAATAGTCGATGTTGACGCGGGAGAACATGCCCGGATTCGCCCGGCCGGTCCGAATTGTGGCCAGGTCGTCACGGGCCACACTCACGGCCTTTTCCATCTTCTCTTCAGCGTCGAAGAGAGTTTCGTCGATCACGTCGGCTTCTCCCGTTTAGGTGGTGACCAGTGTTCCGATCTTCTCACCCGCCACCGCGCGGGCGATATTGCCTTCGGTCAGCAGGTTGAACACCAGCATCGGCATCCGGTTGTCCATGCACAAACTGAAGGCGGTGGCATCGGCGACGCGCAAGCCGCGATCGATGACCTCGCGGTGGCTGACCTCGGTGAGCAGCTCGGCGTTCGGATCTTCGCGCGGATCGGCGGTGTAGACGCCGTCGACGGCCTTGGCCATCAGTACCACATCGGCCCCGATTTCCAGGGCGCGCTGCGCGGCGGTGGTGTCGGTGGAGAAGTACGGCAGGCCCATGCCGGCACCGAAGATGACGACGCGCCCCTTTTCGAGGTGCCGCACGGCCCGCAGCGGGATGTAGGGCTCGGCCACCTGGCCCATGGTTATGGCGGTCTGCACACGGGTGTCGATGCCTTCTTTCTGCAGGAAGTCCTGCAGCGCAAGGCTGTTCATCACGGTTCCGAGCATGCCCATGTAGTCGCTGCGCGTGCGCTCCATGCCACGCTGCTGCAGCTGGGCACCGCGGAAGAAGTTGCCGCCGCCGATGACGACCGCGACCTGGACGCCGCTACGCACGACCGCGGCGATCTGGCGGGCCACCTGATGAACGACATCGGGGTCGAGACCGACCTCGCCACCGCCGAACATCTCTCCGCCAAGCTTCAGCAGAACCCGCGTGTAGAAGGGACGGATGGGTGCTGCGCCCTCGCCGGTGATATTCGGATCCGCCATGGGTCTCCTCGGCACTCCTCGCATGTAGAGAGCCACCCCGGGTTACCCCTGGACGGCCTCTCTATCCTGCCCTATGCCGGGCAGCACACCTAGTGGGGGGAGGCGTTGCGGACCGGAGTGTCGCCGGCGGGCGCAGGTCAACTGGCGACTACCCCAGGTGTGCCTGAAGGAGCCACGCGGCCATCGATTTGCGGCCGTTGTCCTCGTCGCGAAGGTCCGCTCCGGCGAAATCGGCAAAGCCGGCGAATTCCGGTGGCACATGGGCGTGGATTCGGGCCGGCCGGACGTCGTCGATCACCCAGTACCTGCCGACGACCTCGCGCAGTTCGTCCTCGCTGACCGGATTCGCGGGCCCGCTGTCACCCATCGTCCCCTTGTCGAACACCAGCACGAAGTAGGAGGCGCCGGGTGCGGCGGCACGCACGATCGACTGCTGGTAGCCCTCCCGGAGTTCCACTGGCATGGAATGGAACAGCGTCGAGTCGATGATCGTCCCGAAGCGGCCGTCGTAGCCGGTGAACGCGCTGATGTCGGCGACCTCGAAGCTGGCGTTGGTCAGCCCCCGCTTGGCCGCCTCGGCCCGCGCCATCTCGACGGCGGTGGCCGACTGATCCAGCCCGACCGTGGTGAATCCCTGCTCGGCCAGGTACAGCGCGGTCGCGGCTTCGCCGCAGCCGGCGTCGAGTACCTCGCCGTGGACTTTGCCGTCCGCGATCAGCGCCGCGATCTCGGGCTGCGGTTCGCCGATGCTCCACGGCGGGCGCGCTCCGGCAAATTCGGGAGCCGCACCGCGGTAAGCCGATTCGAACATTGCGTCAGACATTTCGCTTGGTGTGGTCATACGTCCGGTATATCAACCTGGTTGATATGTGTCAATATGCTTGACATGAACTCCGATATGGGGGGCATCCTCGAAGAGCAGCCTCTCGGCTACCTGATGTATCGCGTGGTCGCGGTGTTGCAGCCCAAGGTCGCGGCACAGCTGCAACCGCTCGGACTCACGCTGCCGGAATTCGTGTGCCTGCGCGTGCTGTCGATGGCCCCCGGCCAGTCCAATGCCGAACTCGCCCGCCACACCAACGTCTCACCGCAGGCGATGAACAACGTGCTGCGCGGCTTGCAGGATCGTGGCGCGGTCCGCAGGCCCGCCACCGTCAACTCGGGCCGGGCGCTGCCGGCCGAGCTGACCGCCGAGGGCGCCGGATTGCTCAAGCGCGCCGAAGCGGCAGTGCTCGCCGCCGAAGACGAGGTACTCGACCGGCTCGATACCGAGCAGCGACGCGAACTCAAGCGGCTCCTCGCCCACGCGGTGATCTGAGGGGCACGCTCCACCGACGCTGCTGCCGCGCCGAGCGGCCGCACAGTCGGTAAGTTCCAGACGGATGAAGATCGTTCTGGCCCCGGACTCATTCAAAGAGTCGATGACGGCGTCGCAAGCCGTGGCGGCGCTGCGCGAGGGCGTCGAGTCGGTACTACCCGACGCCGAGTGCATCGGGGTGCCGATGGCCGACGGTGGCGAGGGGACGGTGGACGCCGTCGTCGACGCGCTCGGTGGCGAGCGCATCACTGTCGAGGTCAGCGATCCCCTGGGGCGTCCCGTCCCCGCGACGTACGGCTACGTCGCAGACCGCCGGCTGGCCGTGGTCGAGATGGCCAGCGCCTCCGGCCTGGAGCTGGTAGCGCCTGCCGAACGGGACATCTTGCGCGCCAGCACATTCGGGGTCGGACAGCTGATCATCTCGGCGCTGGACCACGGCGCGGCCGAGCTGCTGATCGGGATCGGCGGATCGGCGACGAATGACGGCGGGGTCGGCATGCTCACTGCCCTCGGCGCATCGTTCACCGACGCCGAAGGTGCCACACTGCCACCCGGCGGCGCGGCACTGGCCCGGCTGCAGCACATCGACGTCTCGGGTGTGGATCCGCGACTGGCTGACACACACATCCGGATCGCGTCCGACGTCACGGCGCCGCTGCTCGGAACCGGTGGTGCCAGTGTGGTTTTCGGACCGCAGAAAGGCGCGGGCGCCGAAGATGTCGAGGTGCTCGAAGCCGCGCTGACGCGACTGGTGGCAGTGACCGGCACCGCGTTCGGTCATGCCCGGCCCGATCGCCCAGGCGCGGGCGCCGCCGGCGGCCTGGGCTTCGGCCTGATGGAATTCCTTGCCGCCGAATGCGTCCCCGGTGTCGAGTTGATCGCTCAGACTGTGGGACTGCAGCAGTCACTGAATGGAGCGGACTGGGTGTTCACCGGCGAAGGCAGTGTCGACGCCCAGACCATGCTGGGCAAGACGCCGTTCGGTGTCGCCCGGGCGGCCGCACTCACCGGTGCACGGGTGGTGATCTTCGCCGGCCGCGTGGCAGCCGACGCCGACGTCCTGCTGGCCAACGGTGTGGCGAAGCTGGTGGCCATCACCGAGCCGGGCACCCCGCTGGATCAGGCCCTGCGTGACGGCCCCGCCGCGTTGACCCGTGCGGCCGCCGCGGTGTGCCGGACTCTGTAGCGCGGGCTACAGGATCGCCGCCGCGATGATCAGTCCGAAGGCCAGATACGAAGCGGTCACGACCAGGACCTGCGGGGTGAACTTTTCGGAGGCCAGGACGCCGCCGATGTCGATCCCCTTGATCGCGCCCACCAGTCGGACCGAGAACGCCTGGGCCGCAATGCCCAACAGGCCGAACACCAGCGTGGTGATCAGGCCCTGGATCAGGTCACCCAACGAGCTGTAGATGGCCATCACGACGATGAAAGCCATCGATACCACGCCGGAGGCCGCGACCGCGGCTGCGTTGGGTCGCCCGGCCTGCACCAACGTCCGCAACGGACCGGGCGTGGTCCAGTCGATGACGTAGAAACCCAGGACCATCAGCGCCACACCGACAATCGAGTACAGCACAATCGCCGAGACCCCGTGGCCGAGGACCGACCAGTAGTCGGAGCTGAGCGCAACCATGGTGGTAGTCATATTGGGGTTGTTCCTTCCGGGTCACAGCGGGATGCGGTGTGGCACAAAGGCAGCGCCGTTGTCGGTGACGAGACCCGAGGTCTCGCGGATACCGAGTCCGGCGGATTCGTCGCCGACGATCCACGCCCCGAGCGCAGGGCGCATGTCGTCGAATTGCGGTAGCGGATCTAGCAATTGGTACACGTAGCCCTCTTCGCCGTATACGCCGCCCGTCTCGGTCTCGTACCCGGCGCCCACGATGGTGATGTTGGCGCCTTCACGTCCGAGTTTGGGTTTGCGCACATAGTCGGTCAGCTCGTGCGGGTCATCGACATAGGCCGGCAACAGATTCGGATGCCCGGGGTACATCTCCCACAACACGGCCAGGATCGCCTTGTTGCTCAGCAACGTCTTCCACAGGGGCTCCACCCACATGGTGGCCGGCAACTGTTCGACGGCCCGGCGACCGAAATCGTCGTCGAGCATCCACTCCCACGGGTAGAGCTTGAAGATCGACGACATCGGAGCTTCCTCCAGGTCGACGAACCGGTTGAGGTCCCGGTCGAACCCGATGTCCTCGATGGCCAGGCCCACGGTGTGCACCCCGGCCTCCGCCGCGCATTCCTGCAGATAGGCCACGGTGACGTGATCCTCACCGGTGTGCTCGGCGCCCGACCAGGTGAAGTAGGTCTCGGCCCCCGGGAGCTGGTCACGGATCTCTGTCCAGCGGGCAACCAGCTTCTCGTGCAACGAGTTCCACTGATCGTCGGCCGGGTACACGTCGGTCTTCCAGTGCCACTGCAGGATCGCCGCTTCCAGCAGGGTGGTGGGGGTGTCGGCGTTGTACTCCAGCAGAACCGGCGGCCGACGACCGTCGTAGCGCAGGTCGAATCTGCCGTAGAGGTGCGGATCGCTGCGCCGCCAAGACTTCTCGATGTGCTCCCAACTCCACTCCGGAAGCCCGAAGTCCCGGTACCGACCGGTCAGCACGACGTGCTCGACGGCCTCCAGACACATCGAGTGCAGCACCTCGACCGAGGCTTCGATCGACAGCACCTCGTCCATGTCGAAGACGTAGTGCACCGATTCGTCCCAGTACGGGCGGTCGGCTCCGGTTGCGTCGCGCGCCGGGGTCCCGTAACACATCCCCTGGTCGGCGACGATCTGTTCCCAGCCCGGTCGCGGGGAACTGCGTTGGCGGCGCATTCAGCTCCCCGAACTCTTGCCATAGCTCGACGACGAGCCGAAACCACCGCGCGAGATCGACGTCCCCGACTTGGTCTTGGCGGTGGTGCCCTTGGGCTGTTGGATGGTCCCGCCCCGGGCAATGGTGCCCACCCCGCCGTTGTTGCCGCCGTAGTAGTACCGGTACGGCGAGCCCATGTAGATGAAGGTGCCCCCGGAACTGCTGTATCCGCTGGAGCAGTACGAATCGGGCACCACTTCGTTGGTGCCCTCCTTGACGCACGACGCCGCGATCTCTTCCTTGTGCAACAGGTGGTAGCCGAGCGCGATGACTCCGACCACACCGACCACGGCCACCGAACCCATCAGGATCTTCTTGCCGGTGGCGGCGCGCTGTTCGCGCGTCTCCTCCTGCTGCCGGGCCCACTCCGCGGCGGCCTCGCGCTCCTTCTGCATCTTGTCCCGCAGGCGCGCCTCGGCCACGGTCGGCGGCCGCGGCGTGGCGGTAGCCGGATCCTGCCAACGAATCGATCCACGAGCGTCCTGGCTCCACTGCTCGTCTGGCCCAGACGTCATTCACACCCCCGCATACTCTGACACCTGCCGGTCATCATAAGAGCACCTCGCCACCTCTGGATGCAGCACCCGAGCAAAACCTCAACCCGGAGCCGGGCGCCATCCCCAGATCTGGCTCCGGTACGTAAAAACGGCCTATTTCACGGCTTTTCGCGTGCGCTTCCGCGGGGCGGCGGGGACCGGATCCTGAATCCGCGGCCAGGGCCTGGCCTCTTCCAGCTCGTAGGCCAGTTCCAGCAACAGGGCTTCTCTACCGCGGGTCGTCGACAGCATCATCCCCGCCGGCAGACCGTTGGCCGTCTGGGCCAGCGGCAGTGAGATCGCCGGGTCTCCGGTGGCGTTCTGCAACGGGGTGAAGGCCACCCAGGCCAGCAACCGGTCGATGATCTGCTCATAGTCCGCCGTCGGGTCGAGCCTGCCGATCTCCAAGGTGGGCTCGGCCAGCGTGGGCATGAGCACCGCGTCATAGCTGTTGGACAGGTGCTCGGTGATCCGCCGTGACCGCGCCAGCCGGGCGATCGCCGCCGGGACCCGATACAGGTGGCGCGAGGCGTGGCGTTCCAGTCCGAGGGTCAGGTTGTCGAGCTTGTCGCGGTCGAAACTCGGACCGAAGGACCGCTTTCCGCCGCGTACCAGCGCATACGCCAGGAACGCCCAGTACAGCAGGAAATCGTCCTTGAACCGGGCCTGGACCGGATTGCCGATCACGGTGATCTGATGGCCGAGCTCCTCGAGCAGCGCAGCGGTCTTGTGGGTCAGCTCGGTCATCTCGACCCCGGCGTCGTGCACGACCGACTGCGTGCACACCGCGATGCGCAGGCGCTGTTTGCCTGGGCGGTTGACATCGCCGATCGGCGGCAACTTGGGATTGCGGTAGACGCGTTCCATCTCCCGCAGCAGCGCGGCGGTGTCACGCACTGACCGGGTGAGCACCCCGTCGGACACGATCCGCAGCGGCATCATCCGCATGTCCTTGTCCTGCGGCAGCCGGCCCCGGGTCGGCTTGAGGCCGACCAACCCGTTGCAGGCGGCGGGGATCCGGATCGAGCCGCCGCCGTCGTTGGCATGGGCAATCGGAACCGCCCCCGCCGCGACGAACGCCCCGGAACCTGACGAGGAAGCACCCGCGGTGTACAGCGGATTCCACGGGTTGCGGACCGGGCCCAGTCGCGGATGTTCACATGACGCGCTGAAGCCGAACTCCGATAGCCGGGTCTTGCCCAGCGGTACCAGACCCGTGGCCAGGTAGGCCCGGGCGAAGTCGCCGTTGGCCGATTCGGGCCGGGGTTCCCAGGCGTCGGTGCCGCGCATCGTCGGCATTCCCTCGACCGCGGCGTTGTCCTTGACGAAGGTCGGGACCCCGTCGAAGAACCCGCCGTAGCTGCTGGGTGCGGCACCGCGGGCGTGGGCCCGGTCGAAAGCTTCGAAGGCCAGACCGTTGAGGGTCGGATTGACCGCCTCGACCCGCGCGATGGCCGCCTCGATCAGGTCGGCTGCCGAGACCCGCCCGGCCCGCAGTTCCGCTACCAGGCCGACGGCGTCGTGCTCGCCCAGGGCATCGTCACCGAAGGCGCTACAGCGGGTCGGGCTTTTTTGCGCGGGGCGCGGACTGCTGGTCACGCTGCGACGCTAGCAGCCTCCGTCACTGCGTCCGAGCCACGCTCTGCAGCGCGGCCAGATGCTCGTCGACCGTCCGCAGGCCCGCACCCATGGTGTTCACCGTGACGTGGGTGGCTCCGGCCGCGGCCCACGCCGCGATGTCGGCTGCCGTCTGGTCCGGATCACCGGTCCAGGTCACGCGGCCCTCCATCCCGATCTTCGCCGGATCGCGCTCGGCGGACACAGCGGCACGCTCGACCCGGGCCCGGGCGTCCTCGAGCTCGGCGCCGGGGCCGACCATGGGGAACCAACCGTCGCCCAGCCGCCCGGCCCGCTCCAAGGCCCGGGCGGACGCCGCTCCGAACCACACCGGGATGGGCCGCTGCACCGGCAACGGCGCCAAGCCGGCGCCGGTCACCCGGTGGTAGCGCCCCTCGAACGTGACCGACGATTCGGTCCACAGCCGACGCATCAGCTCCACCTGCTCCTCGGACCGCTTGCCGCGGTTCCCGAAATCCTCGCCGAGTGCCTCGTACTCGACCGCGTTCCAGCCCAGGCCGACGCCCAGGCGCAGCCGCCCACCGGTGAGCAGGTCGACCTCGGCCGCCTGCTTGGCCACCAGTACGGCTTGGCGCTGCGGCAGGATGACCACCCCGGTCACCAACTCCAGCGAGGTGACCGCGGCCAGGTAACCGAACATCACCATGGGCTCGTGGAATGTGGTGTACAGGTCGTAGGGCCCCGCCCAGTCCCGGTGGACCGCCGGATCGGCGCCGACGACGTGGTCGTAAGCCAGGATGTGGGTGAAGCCCAGCTCCTCGACACGCTGGCCGTATGCGCGCACGGCTCCCGGATCTCCGCCGAGTTCCGTCTGCGGAAACACCACACCTACGCGCATGTCACCTCCAACACCACTCCCCAACCAATTCGTACCTGCCACACTCCCACATCGGCAAAGCCCCTTGCCCCGCCGTGAGCAACTACCCGGCACCGACCGGGTCACGAATGAACAAAACCCCGCGCTTTCCGGGATCGCCGGAATGAGCGCGGGGTTTTGCGACGGGCGGCGACGGCCGAGCCGTCCATCGGGTGTGGACGGCCGAGCCGTCAATCGGGTGTGATGTGCCGCCCGAGCTTCTGGTGGGTCAGGCCTGGCCGACCTCGAACCGCACGAAGCGGGTCACGGTGACGCCGGCCTCGTCCAGCAGTGCCTTGACGGTCTTCTTGTTGTCGGACACCGACGGCTGGTCCAGCAGCACGACGTCCTTGTAGAAGCCCGTGACGCGACCTTCGATGATCTTGGGCAGTGCCTGCTCGGGCTTGCCCTCTTCCTTCGCGGTCTCCTCGGCGATGCGCCGCTCGTTGGCGACGATGTCGGCCGGGACGTCCTCACGGGTGAGGTACTTGGCCTTGAGCGCGGCGATCTGCAGGGCGACCGCGTGCGCGGCCTCCTTGCCCTTGTCCGCGTCGCCGGCGGTGTACTCGACCAGCACGCCGACGGCAGGCGGCAGGTCCGCGGCACGCTTGTGCAGGTAGGTCTCGACCGTGCCGTCGAAGTAGGCGGCCCGACGCAGCTCCAGCTTCTCGCCGATCTTGGCGGACAGGTCTGCGACGGCCTGCTCGACCGTCGAGTCCCCGACCTTGGCAGCCTTGAGGGCATCGACATCGCCGGCCTTCGCGGCTGCGGCAGCGGCCACGACCTGGTTGGCGAGTTCCTGGAATTCGGCGTTCTTGGCGACGAAGTCGGTCTCGGAGTTCAGCTCGATAAGTGCGCCGTCCTTGGCCGCGACCAGACCCTCGGCGGTGGCGCGCTCAGCGCGCTTGCCGACGTCCTTGGCGCCCTTGATGCGGAGCAACTCGACGGCCTTGTCGAAATCGCCGTCCGATTCGGCCAGCGCGTTCTTGCAGTCCATCATGCCGGAGCCGGTCAGCTCCCGAAGTCGCTTGACGTCGGCAGCGGTGTAGTTAGCCATGTAAGCAGTCCTCCTTGGACCGAAAATCAGGAAGCGTCAGTGGATGTTTCGGGCTTGGCAGCGGCCTCACCCTCGGCGGTACCGGCGGTCGCACCGGCCAGCAACTCCTGCTCCCACTCGGCGAGCGGCTCAGCACCCTCGGCGTCCTGCTTCTCACCGGCACCCTGGCCGGCGCGGGCCTGCAGGCCCTCGGCCACCGCGGAGGCGACGACCTTGGTCAGCAGGGCGGCCGAACGGATCGCATCGTCGTTGCCCGGGATCGGGTAGTTGACCTGGTCGGGATCGCAGTTGGTGTCCAGGATCGCGATGACCGGGATACCCAGTTTGATGGCCTCGTTGACCGCGAGGTGCTCCTTGTTGGTGTCGACGACCCAGATGGCCGAAGGCACCTTCTGCATGTCCCGGATACCACCGAGGCTGCGCTCAAGCTTGTTCTTCTCACGCGTGAGCATGAGGATTTCCTTCTTGGTGCGACCCTCGAAGCCACCGGTCTGCTCCATGGCCTCGAGCTCCTTGAGGCGCTGAAGGCGCTTGTGCACGGTGGAGAAGTTGGTGAGCATGCCGCCCAGCCAGCGCTGGTTCACATAGGGCATGCCGACGCGGGTGGCCTCTTCGGCGATGGACTCCTGCGCCTGCTTCTTGGTGCCGACGAACAGGACGGTGCCGCCGTGGGCAACCGTCTCCTTGACGAACTCGTAGGCCTTGTCGATGTAGGTCAGCGTCTGCTGCAGATCGATGATGTAGATGCCGTTGCGGTCGGTGAAGATGAACCGCTTCATCTTGGGGTTCCAGCGTCGGGTCTGATGCCCGAAGTGAGCGCCGCTGTCCAGCAGCTGCTTCATGGTCACAACAGCCATGAACTCGTTCCTTTATGTGTCGGTTGTCGCCCGGCGTCGGGTGATGCCAGGCCCTGGTGCCCGCTGGTTGCCGAACCCGATCTGGGAAACCCCAGGTCAGGACCGTCGGCATCCGGGTACGACCCCCTTGAGGCAGTCGAATGCGCAGACACGCGAAGTCAGCCCGCTAGCGAGCTGCGGGTAGAAGTTTACACGCTGCGCAGGGGTGCTTTTACCACCGCGGCAAAGCCGGACGCATTCATCCACAGCCCCGGTTTTGGGGCTTTCGTGCCACCCCGATGCGGGGCTGAACTCGAGGTGTGAGGTTGGCCGCGACGGTACTGATGCTCGGGGTGATGTGGTCATGGCCCGCGGCCGCCCGCGCCGAGGGCTCACGGCTGCACTGGCCGGTCGCGCCACGACCCGCGGTGACCAGGGGTTTCGATGCGCCTTCTCCCAATTGGAACCGCGGCCATCGCGGCGTCGATCTCGCTGCCGCACCACAGCAACCTGTCCATGCCGCAGGCCCGGGCACCGTGGTGTTCGCCGGCATGCTGGCCGGGCGTCCGGTGGTCTCTATCGCCCACCCGGGTGGGTTGCGCACCAGCTACGAGCCGGTGCAGGCAGCGGTGCGGCCCGGTCAGACGGTGAGCACCGGGCAACTGCTCGGCACGCTGATGGAAGGCCACCCAGGCTGTCCCGTGCCGGCCTGCCTGCACTGGGGTGCGATGTGGGGCGCGGCCGCGAACGCCGACTACGTCAACCCACTCGGACTGCTCGCCGAAACCCTGATCCGGCTCAAGCCGCTGAGCGGGTGACGCCGGCACCGCGACCGTGCGTGTCTGCTGCCCGCCACGCCGCCAAACCGCAGCGGTTTGCCCACGCTCGTACCTCAGTGAGTCCGGCCTAGTGTCGGAATATGACCGTCGCGTCGCAGCCCCACCGCAACCGTCCCATGCGCTTCGGCCTACACACGGCACTTCCTCGTGGTATCGAATTTGCCGAATTCGCCGTCACCGTCGAACAATCCGGGTTCGACGTGATGACGATCCCCGATCATCTGGCACCGACGCTGGCCCCGTTCAGCGGCGCCGCCACCGCCTGCGCGGTCACGTCGACTCTGCGCACCGGCACCCTGGTGCTCAACAACGATCTGCGTCATCCGGTCGACATCGCGCGGGAAACCGCAAGCGTGGCAGCGCTGTCCGGGGGCCGGTTCGAGCTGGGGCTCGGTGCCGGCCACATGAAGTCCGAATACGACGCGGCCGGACTGAAATTCGACAACGGCGCCACGCGGGTGGACCGTCTGATCGAGTCCGTCCAGGTGATCCGCCCACTGCTGACCGGTCAGCCCGTGGACGTCGACGGCGCCCACTACTGTGTGCGGGCCGGCGCGGGCGAACTGGTCGCCGCTCCCGGGGTCGACGTGCCGCTACTCATCGGTGGCAACGGCACCCGCGTGCTGCAGCTGGCAGGCCGGGTCGCCGATATCGCCGGGCTGGCCGGTTTCAGTCATAACCACGACGCCACTGAAGTCCGGCTGACCCACTTCGATGCGGCGGGTCTGCTGGACCGGATCGCTGTGGTGCGCGAGGCGGCCGGTGACCGTTTCGAGGACATCGAACTGAACGCGCTCATCCAGTTCGTGGTGCACACCGAAAGTCCGGCGGAGGCCGCCGCGGAACTGGCAGGCCAGTTGAAGGCCGATCCAGAACTGTTGCTGGAGTCCCCGTTCGTGCTGCTGGGCACCTACGAACAAATGGCGGAAGCGTTGATCGACCGCCAGAACCGATTCGGCATCAGCTATTGGACGGTGTTCGACGAGTGGCCCGGTCGCGAATCAGCGCTGCCACACCTGACCGAGGTGTTCAAGCTGTTGCGCTGATGTTCCGCAGGAATCCGGTGATCGCGTCGACCACGACATCCGGCTGGTCCCGCTGAACCCAATGTCCGGCTCCTGCAACCACTTTGAGATGGCCATCCGGGATCAGCCCGGCTGCGGCACGGGCCCGCGCGACGGGCACGCCGGGATCGCGGTCGCCATGGATGACGAGGGTAGGGCACCTCAGCTCGAGCAGCCGTGGCGTGTAGTCGGTCCGCAGCAGGTTCCACCGCACCTGGTCGCGTTGCCATTGTTCGAACGCGTCGAATCCTCCGGGTTGTGCTGCCGCAGCCATGATCTCGCCCATCAGCGCGTCAGTCAGCTGCCTCGGATCCCTGATCAGCGCGTGCATGCTGCGCGTCATCGCGGCCCGGTTGCCGCCGGCCCAACGGGTCATCGCACCGAGCAGACCCGTGCGCAGCATCGCCCAGGTGGCCAGCTGGCGGGCGCCCGAGAGCGGTCCGTCCGACAGCCGGGGCATGATGCCGTAGCTGCCCAGCAGCATCGCGCCCGTCACCCGCTCCGGGCGGTCCAGCACGTGGCCGATGGTCATACCGCCGCCGAGCGACAGTCCGCCGATCACGTAGCGGTCCAGCTGCATCGCATCGACGAACTCCCCCACGTAGGCGACCAGCCGGTCCTGCGTGACCGGTTGTCGCGCCGGCGGACTCTGGCCGTAGCCGGGGTGGTCCGGGGCGATGACGCGATAACCCGTGTCGGCCAGGCGGGGACCGATGCCACCCCACGACAACGAGGCGTTGTCCACACCGCCCCCGTGCAGCAGTACCACCGTTGAAACGGGTTGGCTGGGCGCCCAGGTCAGATAGGAGACGGGTCCGGACGGTAGGTCGACTATGGATCGGATCGCGGGTTCTCCTGTCCTTTGCGTTCCGCGACGTCAGGCCCGCGGGTGGGCTTGGTCGTGCACCGCACGCAGCCGCTCCACGGTGACGTGGGTGTAGAGCTGCGTGGTGGCCAACGAGGTGTGGCCGAGCAATTCCTGCACGACGCGCAGATCGGCGCCGCCTTCGAGCAGGTGGGTGGCGGCGCTGTGGCGCAGCCCGTGCGGGCCGATGTCCGGGGCGCCGTCGACGGCGGAGACGGTCTGATGCACGACGGTGCGGGCCTGTCGCGGGTCGAGCCGCCTACCCCGGGCGCCGAGCAGCAGCGCCGGGCCCGAGCCGGCGGTGGCCAGCGCGGGACGTCCCTCGGTGAGCCAGGCCGTCAACGCGACGTGGGCCGGATCGCCGAACGGGACCGTGCGCTGCTTGTTTCCCTTGCCCAGCACTTGCAGTACCCGACGTGAGGTGTCGATGTCGTCGATGTCCAGTCCGCACAATTCGCTGACGCGGATACCCGTGGCGTACAGCATCTCCACGATCAACCGGTCCCGCAATGCCAGCGGATCACCTTCGCGGGCAGCAGAATTCATCGCCTCCATGGCGTTGATCGCCTGATCGCGACGGAGCACCGCCGGCAAGGTGCGATGCGCCTTGGGGACCTGTAGCCGAGCGGCGGCGTCCTCCGGCAGCAGCCCCCGCCGGGCCGCCCAGGTACAGAAGGTCTTGACCGCCGAGGTGCGCCGCGCCAGTGTGGTCCGCGCTGCTCCGGCCGCGGCCTGTCCCGCCAGCCACGACCGCAGCATCGGCAGGGTCACGGTCTCCAGCCCACCGCCGGTGTAGTCGAACAATGCCGACAGGTCACCCCGGTACGCCCGGCGGGTGTGTTCGGACCGGCCGCATTGCAGCGCCTGATATTCGTCGAACTCGGCGAGCACATCCTGGACTGCGGGCACCCTGCCACGGTGGCAGAAGTCCGCCTGCGCTGCACCCGACGCGCCGGGGCGCTACCGTCGCGTGACCATCACGGGTTCATCTCGTAGCGGCCGGCAAGACCGCGCACGACCGTCACCACGCGCTCGCGGCGCGCGACGTCGGCCACCGGTTGCTTGACGATGTCGAGGGCGCGCTGCCGCTGCACTGCGGTGGCATCCGGATGGCAATGCAGCTTGGTCGCGTGCGTGGACATGTCGGTGACGAGCACCTCGAACAGCTGGTCGATCAGATCGGTGCCCGCATCCTCGATCTCAGCCTGCTCCAGGATCAGCTGGGCGTACGGGATCAGGGTGAACATCTCACCGATCGCGAACAGGAAGTCCACGTTGCGTTGCTGCTCGGCATTCGGCGTGGCCACCGCGAGCAGCGTCTGCAGTGCCCGGGCCTGGTCGAGGAATACGGCGACGTTCGGCGCCGACGAGTACCCACGCAGCACCGACTGCCAGTCCCCGAACCGGATTTTCGCCAGCCCACTGCTCGGTCCCTGCCGGAACAGGAAGTCGTCACTGGCCGCGTCCCTGCGCGTCGGGATCTCCGGGACGCGGGCCAGCAGCGGCTTGAGTTGTGGAATACGCTGTGCCACAGGAGATCCTGCAATGGCGCCACCTGCGACTCGCAAGCCGCGGGCGAGCAGGCCGAGCACGGGGCCGGGCGCCTTACCCACGGGCACCACATTCAGCGCGGCCAGCGCCGCGTCAGACGCGCCGAACATGTAGTTCGGCATGAACTTCAGCGACAGCGCCATGTTGACGTGCACCGTGCCTTCCAGCCTCGGCAAGCCGGTAAGCCCGAGCAACGCCATGGTGAAGTACATGTCGGATTCGAAGGCGCGCGCGGCGATGGTATCGGCGAGCAAGGTGACGATCTTCTCGCCCTCGCGGGTGACATTCATCTTCTCGATCGCGTTGAACAACAGGTAACGACGGTCGTCCGGGCTTGCGCTGCGCATGTAGTCGATGGCGCGCTCGCTGTAGAGCTTCATCCCGACCAGTCGCGCATAGCCGTCGGCGAGCATCCGGCGGATCTGCGGGAATTCGGTAACCCGCTGGCCGAACAGCACCCGGTTCTCGGCATGGGTGACGGCCTCGTACATGGCATGCTCGCAGGCCCCGATGGCGCCGAATCCCAGGTTGAACTTGCCGATGTTCACGGTGTTGATCGCTGCGTTGAACGCGGCCTTGCCCTCGTGGAGGATGTCGTCGGCGTTGACCGGGTAGTCATCCAGATCAAATGCCGCGACGTACATCTGGCCGTCGACCACGTTCTTGCGCAGGTGGTAGGCCGGATGCTGACTGTCGGCAGCGAAGAACAGGTACCCCTCGAAGTCCCGCTCGGGGCGGCGCCGGTCGAGATCGGAGCTGTCGATGATCGGCTTGTCGGAGCGACGGCCGAACACCGAGACCATACCGGCGAGGTTCCCGTTGCCGATGTAGTACTTGCCCCCGGTCGCGGTGTACGAGCCGTCGGGGCTCGGTTCCAGCACCATGTCGGTCGAATAGACGTCGGCACCGTGGTCCTGCTCGGACAGCCCGAAGGCAAAGATCTCCCCCGAATCCAGCAGGGCCGCAGCCTTTTTACGTGCGGTCGTATTCTCCGATTGCCAGATCGGGCCGAGTCCGAGGATTGTGACCTGCCAGACGTACCAGTACTGCATGCCGTAGAAACCGAGGATCTGGCTGTACATGGCATTGCGCGCGGTGTCCCAGCGCTTGTCGGGGTTCCCGCCGGCCTCCGACGCGGGGGTCAGGAAAGTCGCGAAGATTCCTTCCCTTTTGACCAGGTCGAGAAAGTCGCTGTACCAGACCCGATCCCGGTCCTGTTGCTTGAGCCACCGCTTGCCGTGAGACTCGAAGAAGTCGACGGTGGCGCGGAAGATCTCCCGCGTTCGGGTGTCGAACTGGTCGAACTCGGTCCGGTTCGGGTCGAACAGGACATCGGATCGGGTGGTCATGCCAAACTCCCCAGGTAGGTCTGAGATTCGATGAGGCCTTCGTCGCTGGGCAGCTGCCCCTGGCCGAACACCCGCTCATGCTGGCGGGCCCGCAGCTCCTTGTGCGCGTCGGCGGGCTTGACGTAGCCGTAACGTTGCCTGCCCTCTTCGGGACTGAGCACTTCGAACGACCGCGGCGGGATCCCCATGATGTAGGGCCCGGCGATCGGCACCACTGCCGGCGCAATGGTCTTGGCCACCAACAACTTCAGCCGAGGAATGCGGTCCACCACACCGAACCCGAACTTGAGCACCGGCCGCACGGCCAGGTCGACCAGGCGGGGCTGATCGAAGCCACTGAGCCGGCGCATCCACCGCGGCATGGTGGCGATGGTTCCGGCGCGCAGGAACCAGTTGAGGATCTCGACGGCCGGCTTCGCAGCACGGGGCGCCGGCGGCAGCACCACCTTGGCGTTGAGGAGGTGGTCCATCATCGCGCGGGCCGCTTCGCTGACCGCCAGGTGGGGACGCATCTGCTCGAAGTACTCGTTGATCCCCTCACGGGTCCGCGGGATGTCAGCGGGATCACAGGTCTGGAACTCGGCGGCCCGTGCGCAGTCCTGCCAGTAGCGGGCTTCCTCCTCGGCGGTCAGTTTTCCGCCGCCGTAGAGTTCGTAGGCCTTGAGCACGGAGTGCCAGCCGGTGAGCAGGATCCACAGCTGCGAGTGCGGATCATTGGCGTCGTACTTGTTACCGCTGAGGGGTTCGGTGCCGATGGCTTTCGAATGCACCTTGACCAGGACATCGGCGGCCTTGAGCACCGATTCGGCATCGGCGAACGCGACCATCGCGAAGTAGCGGACCGTTCGGTCGTAACGCGTGCGGGGCCGGTCGTAGTTGGCGCCGGTGGTGTCCACCGCGGCGATCAGCGCGGGGTCGAGCTCCTCGACCACTACGGCGCGCTGCAGCCCGATGATCGGTGTGGTGGCGTGGCCCCACACCTTCCACGCCACCGAATCCGGTCCGAAGAACCCGTAGTCAGCCATCGGCTGGAGATCAGACATGTGACAACTCCTCTGTGCTGGATCAGGCGGTGCGAAACACCCGATAGGTGGCCGATCCGATGAACTCACCCAATGTGATTGGGGTCCAGTCTTTTCCGTCGTCGTGCAACAACGTCCGCACCGCGCCTTCACAAGTCGATACGAACTGCTCCACCAGCACCGGCAACTTCTTGTCGGCGTCGGTGGTGCCCCAACGTTCGAGCGTGGGCGCCAGCCGCCTGGAGACCTTCCCGACCATTACCGCGCGGCCGTTGCGGAAGTGTTTGGCCACGGCCGGGTCCGGGTCGGCGCTCATCACGAGCCGCCAGGAATCGGGCCGCCCGGCGACTGTCTCAAGCAACGCCTGGAAGCCCTCGACGAAGACGGTCTCGTCGGCGTCCGCGCGGCCGTAGGGCAGCGCGTCGATAGCGCCTTGGATCAGCAGTCCCAGCTCCCGCTCGAGCAGCGCCCGCAGCAATTCGACCCGGTCGGGAAAACACGAATACACCACCGGGCGGGTGACCTTGAGGCGCTGCGCCACCGCGCCGATCGTGACGGCCGCGACCCCCTCCGACACCGCAATCGCCAGGGCCGCATCGAGCACCTGCGGGCGCCGCCGCTCGGGGCCCAGGTGCGCGGCCCGCTCACGAACGGTTTCTACACTCATGAAGGAAAATGCTACACCGATGAATATTCACAACGCCAGAGGTGTTCACCTGGCATTTTGCGCTTGTTTGTCACGCTGGAGTGGCTGTCGGCCCCGAGCGCCACTCTGGCGTGACAGCGGGTCAGTCGAGCCGGTGCAGTGCCTCGGGGGTGAGGTCGGCCAGCGTCGGATACCCGTCGACGCCCATGATCAGATCGGCCTCGGCGAGCAGCGAGCGCAGCACGTGCACGATCCCGTCGGTGCCCCCCAGCGCCAGACCGTACGCGTACGGCCGGCCGACACCGACTGCGGTGGCGCCCAGAGCGAGCGCCTTGACGATGTCGGCGCCGTTGCGGATCCCCGAGTCGAACAACACCGGCAGTCCGTCGGCGGCCTCGACCACCCCGGGCAGGCAGTCGATCGCGGGCAGGCCGCCGTTGGCTTGGCGCCCACCGTGATTGGAACAGTAGATGCCGTCGACGCCGCCGTCCTTGGCGCGCCGGACATCATCGGGGTGACAGATGCCCTTGAGGATCAGTGGCAATGTGGTCAGTGACCGCAGCCAGGGCAGGTCGTCCCAGGTGAGCGGATTGCCGAACAGACTGACCCAGCGCAGCACGGTGGCCTGGGGGTTCTCTTCGGGCGGCTGCGGCAGCCCGGCCCGGAACACCGGGTCGGTGGTGTAGTTGGCCAGACACTTTCCGCGCAGCTGCGGGAAGTTGGAGGTGGCCAGGTCCCGCGGACGCCAACCGGGCACCCAGGTGTCGAGCGTGACGACGATGCCCTTGAACCCGGCCTTCTCGGCGCGCTGGACCAGGCTGGCGGCGAGGTCCTTGTCGGTCGGGGTGTACAGCTGGAAAAACCCTGGGGTGTCACCGAATTCGGCGGCGACGTCCTCCAGTGGGTCCTCGGTCAGGGTGGACAGCACCATCGGCACCCCGGTGCGCGCGGCGGCCCGGGCACCGGCCAGGTCGCCGTGACCGTCCTGCCCGCAGATGCCCAGCACCCCAATGGGCGCCATGAACAACGGTGACGGCAACGTGAGCCCGAACAGGTCGACGGACAGGTCCCGTTCCCGGTGGGCGTTGAACATCCGCGGCATCAGACCCCATCGGTCGAATGCGGTGCGATTGACCCGCTGGGTGCGTTCGTCGCCGGCTCCCCCGGCCACATAGGACCAGATCGAGGCGGGCATGGCGGCTTGGGCTTTGGCCTCCAGCCCCGCGTAGTCCATCGGCATGGTCGGCACCACGCCGGACAGCCCCTGCAGGTAGATCTCGAGTTGGTAATCGCCGTATGCCATGACGGCTACCTTGCCATCTGGCGTCAGCCGGCGGTGTCGGCCTCGGCTTTTGCCAGCTCGGCCTTCCACTGCCGGAAGGTCTCCTCGGTGCGCCCGCGGCGCCAGTACCCGGAGATCGATGCGGCCCACTTCGCAGCGACGCCACGCTCCTTGCGGATGTAGGGACGCAGGTTGTGCATGACGGCCTGCGCCTCGCCGTGGATGAAGACCTGCACCTGACCCGGTAGCCAGGCGGACTCCTTCACGGCGGCGATCAGCGGTGCGTTGTCTCCGCAGTGGTCGTCAGCGACCAGGTCGGCACGGCCACCGCGGTGGATCCAGTTGATCTCGACGCCGGCCGGAGCGGTGAGCTCGACTTCTTCTTGAGGGCCGGCCACCTCGATGAACACTTTGCCGATCGCGTCGGCGGGCATGGCCTCGAGGGCGGCGCCGATGGCCGGCAGAGCCGACTCGTCACCGGCGAGCAGGTGCCAATCGGCGGCCGGGTCGGGGATATAGGCACCGCTGGGCCCCATCAGGTAGGCGGGCTGGCCCGGTACCGCCGATGCAGCCCAGGGAGCAGCAACGCCCTGCTCACCGTGCACGACGAAGTCGATGGTGATCTCGCCGCGCTCCCTGTCGAACTTGCGCACCGTGTAGGTACGCACAGTCGGTCGTTGTTCGACGGGCAGTTCCTGAAAGCTGTCCAGCGTCAGGGGTTTCGGGAGCACCGACACATCCACGTTGGCCGGAACGATGACAAGTTTGGCGTAGGCGTCGCTGAAGTCGTTGGGCGAGAACGTGTCGAAGCCCGTGCCCTCCCCCGCCCCGCCCAGCACCAGCCGGACGATGTGGTCGGTCAACTGCTCACGATGCACCACCTGAAACGTGTGCACGGGTCGTCCTGCCATGGCGCCTCCAAGATCATCTGCCGCTCGCTTCTCAGCCGACCTCATCGACTATACGGAGACCACTGGACCGCCTGCGTGCTACGTGTCTCAGGCCTCGAGTCTCCTCCGGACCGCTGCCAGCTGCTCTTGCAGCTCGCTTTCGGTGATCACGCCACGGGGCTGCTCCTGCAGCAAATCGGCGCCAATACAACGACGTCCACGTAGGCGTCATTTACGAGGAACGGCCCGACGCCCACGCACGATGCGCCAGCACCCGTCGACGCTTTCCACCAGCCCGGCGAACTCCAACATCGTCAACGGCCCGAGCACCTGGTGCGGTGCCATAGCGGCGAGCATCGCGATCTCGTCCACTGTGAGGGTGCCACGCGCCGGCAGCGCGTCGTACACCTGTTTCTCCGCCGGTTCGAGCTGGTCCAACGGCCCGGTTGGATGTGCCTCCTCCGGCGCGAGTTCGCCTATACGGCCGACGAGTTCGACGACCTCCTCCGCCCGGGCGACCAAGTGTGCTCCATCTCGCAGCAGGGCGTGGCAGCCCACCGATGCCGCCGACGTCACCGGACCTGGCACCGCGCACACCGAGCGCCCCTGCGCCTTGGCCCACCCCGCGGTATTGGCCGCTCCGCTGCGTATCCCTGCCTCCACCACCACGGTCGCCCCGGAGAGAGCGGCCACCAGCCGGTTACGGGTGAGGAACCGCAGCCTCCCTGGCGCCGTCCCCGGCGGGTACTCGCTGATCAACAGGCCTTCCTGCCGGATTCGGTGGAACAGCGCGCTGTGCCCGGACGGGTAGGGGTTGTCGATGCCCCCGGCCACGATCGCGATGGTCGTGCCCTCGCAGGCCAGCGCTGCCCGGTGGGCCGCCCCGTCGATGCCGTAGGCCCCACCGGACACCACCGTGACATCGCGTTCGACCAGCCCGGCGGCCAGTTCAGCGGCGACATGCTCCCCATAGGCGGTGGCCGCACGGGTACCGACGATCGCCGCGGAACGCTCGGTCGCCTCGTCGAGCCGCACCGGGCCCGCCGCCCACAACACCAGCGGTGGATGGGCATGCCGGCGCTTGAGTTCCTTGTCGCCGCGAAGTGCGCGGAATCGCAGCAGCGGCCACTCCTCGTCATCGGGTGTGATCAACCGCCCGCCCATCCTGTCGAGAACATCGAGGTCGTCTGCCGCGCAATCAAATTCCCGCCGCGCCTCGACCCGGCTCAACAGGTCGGAATCCCCCCGGCCGGCCTTGACCATGCCGGCCGCCTCCACCGGACCTTGCTGTGCGACCAGCGCCGTCAATCCCGGGCACGGCGGCTCGGCCACCCGCGACAGATAGGCCCAGGCGCGGCGCACCTCGTCGGTCATGACATCCCTCCGGATTGGCGAAAGCTCAACGCCGACAGCACGTCATCCACCGATGGCGACGGACGCCCGGCCAGGTCCGCCAGCGTCCACGCCACTCGCAGGCAACGATCCGCGCCACGCATACTGATCACCCCCCGGTCCAGCGCTGTACGCAGCGGTGCCATAGTCGCCCTGGGCAGCCGGAATTCGCGCCGCAGCAGGGAGCCTGCGACTTCGGCGTTGGTGCGGATGCCGTGCGGCCGCCAACGTTCTTCGGCGGCCAGACGGGCAGCCGCCACACGTTGGCGCACCACCGCACTGGACTCACCGGCCTCCGGGGCGAACGCACCGGCGGTGACCGAATGCAATTCAACCCGGAGGTCCACCCGATCCACCAGTGGTCCCGACAGTTTGCTCCGATAGCGCAGCCTGGCCTGCGCCGAGCAGACACAATCGACCGGGTTCGGAGGTGCGCACGGGCACGGGTTGGCTGCCAGCACCAGTTGGAACCGGGCTGGGTAGCAGGCCACGCCGTCGCGGCGGGCCAGCCGAATCTCCCCGTCCTCCAACGGTGTCCGGAGGGCTTCCAGAGCGCTGGCACCCATTTCGGCGAACTCGTCCAGAAACAGCACGCCGCGGTGGGCCCGACTAACCGCACCGGGACGGGCCAGGCCGGAGCCGCCGCCCACCAAGGCCGCCACGCTGGAAGTGTGGTGCGGCGCCACGAACGGTGCGCGGGTGATCAACGGAGTGTCAGCAGCCAACAATCCGGCCACCGAATGGATCGCGGTCACCTCCAGCGATTCAGTATCCGACAGTGGCGGCAGCAACCCGGGAAGTCGTTGGGCCAGCATCGTTTTCCCGATCCCCGGCGGCCCGGTGAGCAGCAGATGATGAGCACCTGCGGCGGCGACCTCGACGGCGTAGCGGGCTTGACCCTGCCCGACCACGTCGGCCAGGTCGGCGGCGGGTTCGGCCACCCGACTCGCCGCGCCGACCCGACCATCCAATTCGGCCTTGCCGTTGAACCAGGCCTTCAACTGCCGCAGGGTACGCACACCACACACCTCGATTCCCTCGACCAGGCAGGCCTCGGCAAGGTTCTCCATGGGGACCACCACCGTCGGCCAGCCCTCACGCTTTGCGGCCAGCACTGCCGGCAGCACCCCGGTGACCGGGCGGACCCGCCCGTCCAGTGCCAGTTCGCCGAGCAGCACCGTCTTCTCCAACCGCGGCCACGTCTTCTTGGTATGCGCCGAGAGCACTGACGACGCGAGCGCCAAGTCGTAGACCGACCCAACCTTCCGAAGCGTGGCGGGCGACAATGCCAGGGTCAGTCTCGACATCGGCCACTCGTCGCCGCAGTTCGTGATCGAGGCACGGACCCGATCGCGCGACTCCTGCAGCGCGGTGTCGGGCAACCCGACCAGGTGCACCCCGGGCAACCCGGAGCTTATATCGGCCTCGATCTCCACGATGATGCCGTCCAGACCCCTCACTGCCACCGAATACGCTCTGCCCAAACCCATTTCAGCCCACCCCCTTGAGGTGCGTCAGTTCGGGTTCTCGGCGGTGGCCGAGGCGCACCCGGATCACGTCGATGCGCAGTGCGGCGAAGCGAGTCTCCTGTTCGGCCAGCCACAGCGCGGCCAACCGGCGGATCCGGCGTACCTTCTGTGCCGTGACCGCCTCGGCCAGGCCACCGAAGCCGTTGCCGGTGCGGGTCTTCACCTCGACGAAGACCGCCGTGTTCGTGGCGACGTCCACGGCGATCACGTCCAGCTCGCCGTACCGGCACCGCCAGTTTCGGCTCACCGTCCGCAGACCCTGTGTTGTCAGGTACTCGACCGCCAGCTGTTCACCCAGTGCGCCGATCTCGGCCCGTGTCAGAGAACTCATGTCCACACCGTGCGGACCCGGACCGACAGAACCGGCTCAATCCGGCCCAGTTATCCCCAGCGTGGCTTTCATCCACATGGGTTACATCGAGTACCCGCTATGCCAGATAAAACCCAGAATCGAGCATGGTCAGCATCTCGGCCAGGGTGTCACGCCGGTACTCGGTGAGTTTGTCGTCGATCTGAATCGCCCGCGATGGTCTGAGACTTCATTCTCTTGTGAAGGATGGAGTCATTTCAGGTTCGAGGAAGTATCCGGCCGAGCTGCGTGAGCGTGCGGTACGGATGGTTGCCGAGGTTCGGGATCAGTATGCGTCGGAATCGGAAGTATCTGGGATCTGTGTCGACGGCACGCGGACGTGACCCTCGATCGTGGCATGCAGTACCGAGGCACTCCCGTCCGGAAGTACCCGCCGGGCCACGAGAAACTCACTACCGACCCAGCCGTGCCGGATGAACTTCCCGAACCTCAGTCGGGTCCCCGGAGCGCCACTCGCTGCGGGCAGCATCTTGATACGTTCCAACGCCTCTTTCACGGCCGCACCGGTCAACGGCCGCGCGCCGGCGATCGCGGTCATCATCAGTCGGCCGACGTCATAGCAGTACAGCGGGAAGAAGTACTCCGGACGGCGGTCGTGGACCCGCTCGAATCGATCGATGAACGCGCGACCGGTCACGTTGCGTTCGTCGTACTGATCAAGGCCGGTCCAGCCCGCGAGTTGCTCGCGCCACCACTGCGCCGTGGCAGCGAATTCGAATGCGGTCGTGGTGTAACGCCTCGGCATCCAGCCGATGTCCGCCAGTGCCGCGTTCATCCCGATGAGGCCGAGGCCGAAGCCGACATGCATGATGGCATCGGGCTTGACGGCTGCCAGCCTCGACATGGCATCCCGCTTTTCACTCTTGACCTGTGGAATCGCCACCTCGGCGGTAATCGTCAATCCGGTGTCACGGCAGGCCTCCCGCGTGGTTCGCAGGTATTCGCGACCGATCAGGCTGTCCTCGAATGCCAACCCCACAGTGCGACACCCGTCGAGTGCCGCCACCGTGGCCATGATGATCGGCTCTTCCTCCATCGATCCGGCCGGAAGACCGAAAACCCACTCCCCCAACATGCTTTCCGAGGCGGCCATCGTGATGATCGGGACCTCGGCGAGTTCCTCGACATACCGACGCAGTGCGACGCCGTTCTCCGACACCCACGGCCCGAAGATCACCAGTGCATCCTGCTCGACGAGTTCCCGGAACGCATCTCGCACCGCCCGAAACGTCCCGTTCGGCAGACCCTGAACCGCGCGGACGACGAATTCGATTGGCCGTTCAAGGATTCCACTCTGCAGGTATTCATCGGCGACGAGTTGCAGTGCCGGAACGATGTTCTCGTCGTAACCGCCGTTCTCGTCCAGATGGTCAATGAGCAATCCGATGCGCGCCGGGGTCACGTCGACCATAAGTCTCTCTCCAGAAACATCTGCCAATTCGACGCATCGAAGTTAGCGCACGCTCGCTGATCAAGTCCAGGAAAGCCTCTAGATGTTTCCGACCGAAAAACGCGACCGCCGGCGTCAACGATGACTGGTCGCCTCGACCGTCGAACTGCCGCGTTCACCGAGCAGCGTCCCACGCAGACGCACCATTTGTGCAGCACATAGCGCTTGCGCACCGTCACCATCACCTGCCGCGATCAGGTCCACGAGCTGCTCGAATTCCCGAATACTGCGACGCCGCGACGCGATCGGCTCGTTCCGGCTCCGCGTCAGCACGTCGGCCACCGCCGCGCGGACGATGACCTCGTTGATCATCTCGCAGATCAGGATGAGCGTCTGATTGCCGGCCAACTGCACCATGTCGCTGTGGAATCCGACCATGGCGGTGGTGCATGCCACCGGGTCCTGCACGGTGCGCTTCATCTCGATCACGAACCCACGCAGCTGGTGGGCGGCGCGTTCACGCCCGCGCGACATCGCCACCATCCGGGCTGCCGCAGGCTCGATCACGGCGCTCGCCTCGAACACGTCGGCCAGCGACACGCTCCTGGACTGCAGCACCAGGGCCGCAGCCCGGGCGGTCATCCGTTGATCGGGCCGATGCACCACAACTCCGCCGAGCACGCCTCGGACCACCGAGATCAGACCCTCGGCCTCAAGAATGCGCAACGCCTCCCGCAATGACGGCCGCGATACCTCGAAGCGGTCCAGTAATTCGGCCTCGGTTCCCAGCAGGTCACCCTCGTCGAGTCTGCCGGCGATGATCAAACCGCGCAGTTCGTCGGCGATCTGCTTGGGCTTGCCTGAAACAGAACCGCCCGCGGCGGTGCCTTCGCCCACGGTCCTTTTGGCCATGTCTACTCCTACCACCCAATCGATGCGCGCGGTGCGTCCGGACCTGCCCGCACCCTTTACAGAAGATACCTCTAGAGGTTTAAATGTGGATCTGGACACCGATATGGACTCGATCTATCCGCTCAGAGCCGCGAAAGGTATCCGATGAAATCCCAAGCTGCTGTACTGCACGGGGTCGGCCAGGACTGGCAGATTGAAACCATCGAGCTCGATCCACCGCGGGCAGGCGAGGTGCTCGTCAAGATGAGCGTCGCAGGCATCTGTCATTCCGACGACCATTTCGCTACCGGCGACAGCGTTCCCGACGACAACCTGAGCGCCCTGATCGAAGCATCCGGAATGCCCAGGCCCGAATGGTTTCCACTGCTCGGCGGCCACGAGGGCGCCGGCGTCGTCGAGGAGGTCGGTGCCGGGGTGACGTCGCTCAAACCCGGCGACCATGTGGCCGTCTCGTTCATCCCGTCGTGCGGGGACTGCCGCTTCTGCGCCACGGGTACGAGCTATCTGTGCGACGTTGGTGCGCAGGTTTTCAGCAAGAACATGATCACCGACGGCACCTCGCGACGGCACCTGGGTGATCAGGATCTGATGGCGCTGATGCAGGTCGGCACTTTCTCCGAGTATGTGGTGGCCTCCGAGCGGTCGTTCATCAAGGTCCACGACTGGCTCCCGTTGGATGCCGCCTCACTGGTCTCCTGCGGTGTCACAACAGGATTCGGATCAGGAAGTGTGTGTGCGGGGACGAAACCGGGCGACACCGTGGTGGTGATCGGCGCCGGCGGTGTCGGAATGAACGCTGTGCAAGGCGCCCGAGCCGCCGGCGCCAAGCACGTCATCGCCATTGACCCCGTCGATTTCAAGCGCGAGGCGGCACCGTCGTTCGGCGCCACCCATGTGCTGAGCGACGCCGCCGAAGCGCTGGCACTGGTCAAGGAGCTCACCTGGGGAGTGATGGCCGACGCAGTGGTCCTGACCGTCGGCGTGCTGTCGACAGACCTGATCCCGCTGGGTCTGATGTTGACCCGCAAGGGCGGAACCTGTGTGGTGACGGCGATGACCCCGTTGGCGCAGATGTCGGTGCCGCTGATCCTCTCTGACCTGGTCAACTCGTGTAAGACGCTCAAGGGCTCGCTGTACGGCGAGATGAACGCCCGCGCCAGCATGCCGATGCTGCTGTCGATGTACGAGTCCGGCGCGCTCAAACTCGACGAGCTCATCACCAGGCGTTATCGGCTCGACGAAATCAACACCGCGATAAAGCATCTGCGCGAAGGCAGCAATATCCGTGGCGTGATCGACTTCGGCTTGGAGGCATGACAGTGGAGAATTTCGAGTTCACCGTCGCAACTGATCCGCCCACCCTCGACCACTATCGCCGGGATTGGACCCCGGGGCCGGATGTCGGGCTCGCCGGGATGTGGATCGGTGCCGTCGTCAACGACGCTGCGGGACAGACCTATTGGGGGCTACGCGGGGCTGATGACTTCATCACCGGAATGACACACGTGGTGTCACCGATCACCGGCTTCAAGAAGCTGCCGGCATCGTTCGATCCCGACCCGCCACACCTGTTCGCGGAGTACTCGACCATCGACTGGTTCGAGCCGATGACCTACACCGACGCCGACGATAAGGTCACGCTGAGCTATCCCAGCGGACGGATCGAACGCGACACCGGGGGGTTCCATTGGCACGATGCGAGCGGGCGCTGGGAAATGCACGGTACCAACGTCACCGACGTGTTCACCGTCCATGTCCCGGTGCAGAGCGGTGTCCCCGAGCAGGTGTACTACCGCCATGAGTTGATGGCCGCCACCGGGACCATCGAGGGTGTACCCGTCTCCGGCTACCTGCATCAGGACTATGCCTACGGCGCGCCTGGGCGCGTGTACCCCGAGCTCCCCATCGCCCGGCACCTGCAGGGAATGTGGGTGTCGTGGATGCACGAGTACCCCGACGGACAGTGGGGCGGCGGCTGCTTCTGGCAGGGTCGCGACGGCGTTGCCTTCGGTCCCGGCTATCAGGTCGTCGACGGAGTGACCACCGCATACGACGACATCACCGCAATGCCGACGTTCGACGATGCCGGCAAACTGACCAGGCTGGACACCAATATCGGTTCGGACACATACACATTCACGTTCGACACGTCCGGCAGCTATATCCACTACTTCGGCCGTCTCACCTCCTGTTCGTCGGGCAAGGATCCCGCACGCAGCTGGTGCTGGGTCGAATACGCCGGCGCGCTGCTCACCCCCGAAATCCTCGACATGGTGATGAGACCGTTCGACCTCGCACGCGGGCGGTGAGGTCGAACAACTGGTTGGGCCCAGACCGTAGAAACTCAGTCCGCCAAGCGGTCGGCGACCAGACCCTCCTGTACCAGGGTGGCGGCGACCGCGCCGTCGGCGCGCAGCAGGCTCGATGTGATCAGCCCGCGTCCCCGCGCGGTGGCCGGCGAACGCGACTCCAGCAGATTCCACTCCCCGGCCCGCACCGGACGGTGAAACCAGATCGACGAATCGGTGGTGCCACTGCGGTGACTACGCGACCGCATGCTGTGCCCGTGCACGGCCAGGGCCGGATCGATCCCGTACAGGTCGGTGATGTACACCGCGATCAGCGTGTGCACCACCGGGTCCTCGGGCAGCTCGGTGGTGACCCGCCACCACATCCGGCGGACGAATTCCTCGCCCTCCCCCTCGTCGGCGATGCGGATGTCGAATTCGTCGAGCGGCAGGGACGGCGCCGGCCCGGGCGGCCCGGTGCACGGCAACACCTCTGGATCGTGCGGCATCGCACCCATCCCGTGTTCGGGGCCGGCCAGTGCGGTCGCGAACGACACTGTGGCCGTGGTCAGCATGCGGCCGTGCTCATACGACTCGACGCGCCGGGACGAGACGGTGCGCCCGTCGTACACCCGCTGCACGCGGTATTCGGCCGCCTCCCCGGCATTTCCACCGCGCAGGAACTGCAGGTGCATGTTGGTCGGTGCCCGATCGTCGCCGACGGTGCGGCAGGCGGCCGCCAGGCTCTGGGCGGCCAGCAGTCCGCCGTAGGCCCGCTTGCCCTCCGGACCGCTGGCGTTCCCGGTGAACACCTCACCGGAAGCGTCGGCGCTGACGTCCAAAAGCCTCAGCAAGCTGCTCACTGAACGTCGGTACCTGTTGCGACGGTGCCGGATTCGGTCAGCGCCGCGATCTCGTCGGCACCGAGCCCGAGGTGCTCGGTCAGCACGGACGTGGTGTCATCACCGAGGGCGGGCGCGGGGACCGCGGGTGGATACAGGCCGCCGATCGACATCGGCAGCCCGGGCGCCAGATAGGTGCCGATGCGCGGTTGTTCCAGCGGCGTGAACAGCGGATTGGCGACCACCCGCTCGTTGACGGCAACCTCGGAGAAGGTGCGGTAGCGCTCCCAGAGCACCGAGGTACCCGACAGCGCCGCGCTGACCTCCTCCGCGGTGTGCTCGCTGAACCACAGGGTGAACAGTCCGGTCAGAGCGTCGTGATGGGTGTAGCGCTGGCCCTCGTCGGTGAAATCAGCGCCGAATGCCTCGGCAAGGGCGGCAACGGCTTTGGTGGTCCCGGTGACTTCGGTGAGGTCCCGGAAATGCCTGCCGGTCAGCGCCACCAGCATGAACCCGACGCCGTCGCTACTGGTGAAGTTCTGCCCGTAGGTGCCGTACAGGGTGTTGCCGAGCCGTTCGCGGCTGGTGCCGTTGATCATCACCTCGGTGAGGAATCCCAGATTGCCCGCGGTGGCCAGCGCGACGTTCTCCAGTGGGATGCTGATCCGGGCGCCTTCACCGGTGGAATCACGGTGGCGCAGTGCGGCGCTGACCGCCAGCGCCACGTACAGCCCGCAACTGACATCCCAGGCCGGAAGCACATGGTTGACCGGCGTCGCCAACTGTGCAGGCCCGGTGACCATCGGAAAGCCCAGCCCGGCGTTGACCGTGTAATCCACCCCGGTGCCGCCGTCTGCGCGTCCCGATACCTCGACGTGGATCAGGTCCGGGCGCAGCGCGGACAGGACATCGTACGAATGCCATTGCCGCCCCGCTACATTCGTGATGAGCACCCCGGCTTCGGCGATCAGCTTCTGCACCAGCTGCTGCCCCTCGGGCGAGCGCATGTCCGCGGCCAGCGAGCGCTTGCCCTTGTTAAGCCCGGCCCAGTAGATGCTGTCGCCGCCGTCGGTGAGCGGCCAGCGGTGATAGTCGGCAGCGCCGCCGATGGGGTCGACCCGCACCACCTCGGCACCCAGCTGGGCCAGGGTCATGCCGGCCAGCGGTACCGCGACGAAACTGGAGATCTCGACGATCCGTACCCCGGCAAGTGGGCGGGTCGGGTCCGGCGTTACAGATTCGGCCATGGCAGTCAAGCTATCGTGCGCCCACCAGTTTCACTGCGGCGGCCTCGATGGTGTCCTCGGACAACAGCACCTGCAGCGCGGCATCGCCCAGCGGGATGAAGCTGTCAGCACTGGCCACCCGCTGCACGCTGCCGGTGAAGCCGTGGTCGACGAGTTCGGCGAGCACGCCTTCCCCCACGCCCCCGGTGCGACGCGTCTCGTCGACGACGAGCACCCGGCCGGTCGCATCCGCCTCGCGCAGCATGTCGTCGACCGGCAGCGGCGACAGCCAGCGCAGGTCGACCACCCGCGCGGCGATCCCGGCCCGTTCGAGGCGACGGGCCACCCGCAGGCTCATCGGTAATCCGTTGCCGAACGTCACGATGGTCAGGTCGGCGCCGTCGCCGTAGGTTCGGGCCGCGCCGATACGCACCGGCTCGGTCGGATAGTGCGCCAACCACTCCTGATCACCGTCGGCGTGCAGGTCCTTGGTGTGATAGAGCGCGATGGGTTCGAGGTAGATGCACACGGCACCAGCCGTTTTCGCCGCGGCAACGCAGGTGTGCAGCATCGCCGCGGCGTCGTCGGGCCGGGCCGGCGAGGCGATCACCACCCCGGGGATATCGCGAATCGCGGCGATCGAGTCGTCGTTGTGGAAGTGACCGCCGAACCCCTTCTGATAGCCGTAACCCGCGATCCGCACCACCATCGGGTTGCGGTACTGACGGTTGGAGAAGAATTGCAGCGTGGCTCCCTCACCGCGGATCTGGTCGGCGGCATTGTGCAGATAGGCCAGGTACTGGATCTCCGGGATCGGCACCAGACCTGAGACGCCCGCTCCGAGGGCCAGTCCCAAGATGGTCTGTTCGTCGAGCAGGGTGTCGAAGACCCGGGCAGGCCCGGCGGCGGATTGCAATCCGCGCGTCACCCCGTACACGCCGCCCTTGCGGGCGATGTCCTCACCGAACACGATCGTCTCCGGGTGGGCCTGCAGCACCTCGTGCAGCGCCCGGTTGATCGCCAGGGCCAACGTCAGTGGCGGACCACCGGGCTCTCCCGGGGCGACGACCGAGACCGCCCTGGCGTCGTCGAGTGTTTCGCGCAGCGGTTGCGTCACCGCCTTGGCACTGTCCAACTGGGGACAACCGCTGACGTCGCGAGCCAGGTCCATCACCTCGGCCCGTTTGTCCTCATAGCGTCGCAGAACCTGCTCGGTCGTCAGGATGCCTTGTGCCACAAGTGTTCTCGCGGTGTTTAGCACCGGATCACGGTCATAGTCGGCGACGATCTCGGCGGGCCGCCGGTAGGCCTGCTCGTAGTCGCTGCCGGCATGACCCATCAGCCGTACGGTGCGCAGATGCAGGAAGGCAGGTTTGCGTTCGCGGCGAACCCAATCAGCCGCGGCTCGTGACGTTTCGACCGCGTCGGCGAGGTCGCAGCCGTCCGCGGCGAAGTACTTGAGCCCCTCGCGGTCCCCGTAGGCTCGGGCGATCCAACCCCGCGGCGTCGGGGTACTGATCCCGATCCCGTTGTCCTCACAGACGAACAGCAGCGGCATCGGCAGGCCCTGATAGGCGGCGTGCAGCGCCGCGTTGACCGCGCCGACGGTCGTCGAGTGGTTGGCCGAGGCGTCACCGAAGCTGCACACTGTGACGGCATCCTCAGGCCAGGGGCAGGCCACGCCGAGCTTGCGGGTGCGGGCGATCGAGAAGGCCACCCCGACCGCGCGGGGCAGGTGCGAGGCGATCGTGGAGGTCTGCGGGATGACGTTGAGGTCGCGACGGCCGAACACCTTGTGCCGCCCGCCGGAGATGGGCTCGGCGGTGGCCGCGACCAGCCCGAGCAGCACGTCACGCAGCGGATCGGTGCCATCGACCTGCGCGGCGCGGGACAGGTAGAAGCCGCCGGACCGGTAGTGCAGCAGCGCCGGATCGGTCGGTCGCAGTGCGGCGGCGACGGCGGCATTGCCCTCGTGCCCCGACGATCCGATGGTGTAGTAGCCCTTGCCTTGCGAGCGCAGCCACCGGGCAGCCAAGTCCAGATGCCTGCTGCCCAGCTGAGCATCGAAGAGCGCCAGGGGATTCGGGACGTCCAACGCGGGCACTTCTCGAGAGTCCGGCGCGCCGAGCGCCGATACCGTCGCGGTGAAGTACGCGTCGATGGGCTCGATGGTCATCAGATCAGCTCGATCGCCTCGGCGATCGACGGCAGCACGCGGCTGGGCCGGAACGGATAACGCTCGATGTCGGAGACCGATGTCGAGCCGGTGAGCACCAGGATGGTGTCCAGCCCGGCCTCGATCCCGGCCACCACATCGGTGTCCATCCGGTCCCCCACCATCACGGTGTTCTCCGAGTGCGCCTCGATCCGATTCAGGGCGCTGCGGAACATCATCGGATTGGGCTTGCCGACGAAGTAGGGATCGCGGCCGGTGGCCTTGGTGATCATCGCGGCCACCGACCCGGTCGCAGGCAGCGGCCCCTCCGCGGACGGCCCGCTGACATCGGGGTTGGTGGCGATGAACCGGGCGCCGCCGAGGATCAGCCGGACGGCTTTGGTGATCGCCTCGAACGAATACGTGCGGGTCTCCCCCAGCACCACGTAGTCCGGGTCGATGTCGGTCAGGGTGTAGCCGACCTCGTGCAGCGCGGTGGTCAGCCCGGCCTCACCGATCACATAGGCCGAGCCGCCCGGCTGCTGATCGCCGAGGAAAGCCGCGGTGGCCAGGGCCGACGTCCAGATCGAGGCTTCCGGCACGGCCAGTCCCGATCGTGCCAGCCGGGCGGCGAGATCGCGCGGCGTGAAGATCGAGTTGTTGGTCAACACCAGGAACGGACGTTGCTTGCCGGCCAGGGTCTGCAGGAACTCCGCGGCGCCCGGCAACGCGTGTTCCTCGCGCACCAGGACACCGTCCATGTCGGTTAGCCAGCACTGGGCAGGTGAACGCACCCGTCCAGTCTCTCAAGTTGCGCCACGGATCAGAGGCCAACGGAGTTATCCACAGGGTGTGGCGATCGCATGGCCGACGCATTCGCGCGCACTTACGATGGGGCGATGGCCGCGTTGGAAGACCTCGAAGCTCGCGTCGCCGCTTTGGAAGCGGATCGCTTCGATTACCGCGCCGTGCTCACAGCGGTCAACGCGCTGGGCGCCAATCAGCGCGAGCACGGCCTACGGCTGACATCTATGGACGCAAGGCTCACGTCGGTCGAGCGTGAACTCTCCGAGTTCCGTCAGGAGACCCGGGCTCGCCTCCGTTCGGTCGACGAACACCTGGCTGAGATCAAGGACCTCATCGTCGGCGGGCGCTGACGCCGACGGCCCGGCGTGCGGAAACCGCACGTCGGGCCGTCGACTTTCGAGTGTCGGTCGCGATCAGTTGGTGTGCTGATCGGCCACGTCGAGCGCCTTGTCCAGGATCGCCAGACCCTCGCGCGCCTCTTCTTCGGTGACGTTGCACGGCGGCACCACATGAATGCGGTTGTAGTTGGCGAACGGCAGCAGGCCATTGGCCTTGCACGCGCCGACCACGGCGTTCATCGCCGGGCTGGAGCCACCGTACGGCGCCAACGGCTCCCGGGTCTGCTGGTCGGCGACCAGTTCGACGGCCCAGAACACGCCCGCGCCGCGCACCTCGCCGATGCTGCGGTGCTTGACGGCCAACTCGGCCAGGCCGGGTGCCAGAACCTCGGCCCCGATCTTGGCCGCGTTCTCGACCATGCCCTCGTCGGCCATCGCATTGATGGTGGCGACTGCGGCCGCGGTGGCCAGCGGATGACCGGAGTAGGTCAACCCGCCCGGGTAGGCCCGGTGCGCGAACGTGTCGTAGATGGCCGGGCTGATCGCCACACCGCCGAGCGGCACGTAACCGGAGTTGACGCCCTTGGCAAAGGTGAGCAGATCGGGCACCACGTCGAAATGGTCGATGGAGAACCACTTTCCGCTGCGGCCGAATCCCGCCATCACCTCGTCGGCGATGAACACGATGCCGTAGCGGTCGCAGATCTCCCGCACCCCGGCCATATATCCGGGCGGGGGCACCATGATGCCCGCGGTGCCCGGGATCGACTCCAGGATGATCGCGGCGATGGTGGCCGGCCCTTCCATCTGGATCAGCTTGTCGAGGTACTCCAGCGCACGCTGGGATTCCTGTTCCTCGGTCTCGGCGTAGAACGACGAGCGGTACAGGAACGGTCCGTTGAAGTGCACGGTGCCGGCATTGCCGCGGTCGTTGGGCCAGCGCCGCGGGTCACCGGTCAGGTTGATCGCGGTGTCCGTGCCACCGTGGTAGGCGCGGTACCGCGACAGCACCTTGTAGCGGCCGGTGTGCAGGCGGGCCATGCGGACCGCGTGCTCGACCGCGTCGGCACCGCCGTTGGTGAAGAACACCTTGTTCAGCTCACCGGGGGTGCGCTCGGCGATCAGCCGGGCCGCCTCCGAGCGGGCCGCGTTGGCGTACTGCGGGGCCACCGTGCACAACTTGGCGGCCTGCTCGGCAATGGCGGCAACAACTTTCGGGTGTTGATGCCCGATGTTGGTGTTGACCAACTGGCACGAGAAGTCCAGCAACCGGTTTCCGTCGCCGTCCCAGACGTAGGAACCCTGCGCGGCGGTGATCGTCATCGGCGAGATCTCCTCCTGCGCCGACCAGGAGTGGAACACATGTGCGCGGTCGAGTTCATAGGCCCGCGCGGCCTCGGCCTTCGCCGCGTCGACGGTCAACCCGTTGGGCAGCGCGGCGGACTCTTGAATTGCAGTCATGAGCGGAATTCTCTCACTTGTTCTCGGGGAACCCGAGGTTGATGCCCCCGTGGCTGGGGTCCAGCCAGCGGGTGGTGATGGCCTTGGTCCGGGTGAAGAAGTGGACGCCTTCGGTGCCGTGCGCGTGGCTGTCACCGAACAGCGAGGCCTTCCAGCCGCCAAAACTGAAGTACGCCATGGGAACCGGGATCGGCACGTTGATGCCGACCATGCCGACCTCGACCTCGTTCTGGAACCGCCGCGCGGCGCCGCCGTCATTGGTGAAGATCGCCGTGCCGTTGCCGTAGGGGTTGTTGTTGATCAACTCCAAAGCCTCGTCATAGGTCTCGACCCGCAGCACCGACAGCACCGGGCCGAAGATCTCATCGGTGTAGACGCTCATCTCGGGCGTGACGTTGTCGAGCAGGGTCGGGCCCAGCCAGAAGCCTCCTACCGACCGTTGACCCGCCCCGTCCAGGACGGTGCGGCCGTCGAGCACGACCTTGGCGCCGTCGGCCTCGCCGGCATCGATGTAGGACGCCACCTTGTCGCGGTGGACCTTGGTGACCAGCGGACCCATGTCCGAATCCTTGGTTCCGTCACCGGTTTTGATGGTGGTGGCACGCTCGGCGATCTTGGCCACCAGATCATCGGCGATCGGGCCGACGGCGACAGCGGCCGAGATGGCCATGCAGCGTTCACCGGCCGAACCGAAGCCGGCGTTCACCATGGCGTCGGCGGCCAGGTCCAGATCGGCGTCGGGCAGGATCACCGCGTGGTTCTTGGCCCCGCCGAGCGCCTGCACACGCTTGCCGGCCGCGGTGGCGGTGGCGTAGACGTACTGCGCGATCGGGGTGGAGCCGACGAAGGAAATCGCCTTGATCTTGGGGTTGGTCAGCAGCTCGTCGACTGCGGTCTTGTCGCCCTGCAACACGTTGAACACGCCCTCGGGCAGACCGGCCTCGGCCCACAGCCGGGCCATCCACAGCGATGACGACGGATCCTTCTCCGAGGGCTTGAGCACCACGGTATTGCCTGCGGCGATGGCGATCGGGAAGAACCACATCGGCACCATGGCCGGGAAGTTGAACGGCGAGATGATGCCGACCGGCCCCAGTGGCTGCAGCACGGAGTGCACGTCCACGTTGGTCGAGGCGTTCTCGGTGAAACCGCCCTTGAGCAGACTCGGGATGCCGCAGGCGAATTCGACGACCTCGAGACCACGGCTCACCTCGCCCAGGGCATCGGAGAGCACCTTGCCGTGCTCGGCGGTGATGAGCGCGGCCAGCTCGTCCTTGCGGGCGTTGAGCAGCTCGCGGAAGGCGAACAGCACCGAGGTGCGCTTCGCCAGCGACGTGTCACGCCAGGCCGGGAAGGCCGCGACGGCGGCGTCGATCACCGCGCGGGCGTCATCCACGCTGGCCAGTGCGACCTCGCCGGTGACCGCGCCCGTGGCCGGGTTGGTCACCGGGGCGGTGGCGGTCGAAGTGCCGGCAAAGATCTTGCCGTCGCGCCAGTGCTGGATGACATTGCTCATGGGTCCGAACCTTCCTGTGGCATTGGGTACGGCTATCACTCTGAGCCACCGGCAACGCCTCAAGAGCCATCAACCTGTAAGTCTCATTGACTCGTTCATTACACTTTGTAAATGATCCCGAGCGTCCGCGACATCATCGAGCTCCCGGTGGTGCGGGCCGGCGAACCCGAGATTCTCAGCGCACAACAGCTCGATCGTCCGGTGCGATGGGTCCACGTCAGCGACATGCCCGACCTCGCCGGCCTGTTGCAAGGCGGCGAACTGGTGCTGACCACCGGCGCCGCTCTGCGTGACGCACCTTACGACTACCTGCAACGGATGCAGCGCGCCGGTGTCGTCGGGGTGGTGGTCGAGCTGGGCACCCGCATCGAATCGCTTCCCGGCACCGTCGGTGAGACTGCCCAGACGCTCGGGCTGGCGCTGGTGGTGCTCCATCGGGAGACCAAGTTCGTCGAGGTCACCGAGGCGGTACACCGGCTCATCGTCGCCGACCAGTACGAGGAACTCGAATTCGCCCACCGCACCCACAAAACCTTCACCGAGCTGAGCATGAAACGCCCCACGATGGCCGACATCGTGCGCGCAGCGGCCGAGATGATCGACGAATCGGTGGTCCTCGAAGACCTGTCGCATCAGGTGCTGGCAATCTCACCCCGCAACGAGCCGGCCACCATCGTGCTCACCGACTGGCAGCGCCGGTCCCGGGCGATGACAGAGCCCTGGGCCACGACCGCGGTCGGCCCTCGTGCCGAAGAGTGGGGCCGGCTGATCGTTCCGCACGCCCCGGCCGCACCGGCCAAGACCACGATGGTCCTGGAACGCGCCGCGCAAGCGTTGGCCCTGCACCGGATGGCCGAACGCGGCCGGTCCGGCCTCGAACATCAGGCCCAGAGCGGGTTGATCGACGATGTGCTGGGCGGACGGATCGCAGACGACCGCGAGGCCGACGCCCGGGCCCTGGCGCTCGGCCTGCGCGCCGGCAGTTCCTACCTACCGACCATGGTCCGGGTCGGCACACCACCGGACCGGCTCGACCCGGTCGGTACCCAACGTCGCAACATCCGCATCCTCGACGCGGTCACCCACAACGTGAAAGCCCAAGGGCACAGCGCGATCTGCTCGATCCGGCGCGACGGCGAGATCGGCCTGGTGCTGGCGCTGAACCCACGTCGCGGACTCAGCACCGACGCCGTGCTGAGCCGCCTGGCCGAAGGCTGGCGCGAGGCCATCGCCCGCGGCGGCGACACCGACAAGGTCGTCGTCGCGGTCGGCGGCGAGGCCGGTATGTTCGCCGACGCCGTCCACGGCTTGCGCGAGGCCGCCCACGTCGCCGAGGTCGCCGCGTCGATGTCGGACCTGGTGCGCCCGTTCGTGCGGGCCTCCGACGTCCGGCTGCGCGGGCTGATCACGCTGCTGCTCGACGATCCGCGGGTGCAGATGTTCGCCGAGACGGAACTCAAGACCCTGTTGATCCACGATGCCGAGCAGGGCAGCGACGACGTGGAAGTACTGCGCGGTTACCTCGAACTCGCCGGCAACAAGTCCGCACTGGCCAAGCGCCTGCACATGAGCCGCCCGGCGCTCTACAGCCGGCTGGCGACGATCGAACGCCGGCTCGGCGTCCACCTGGACGACGGTGAATCGATGACCTCGCTGCACGTGGCGCTGCTCGTACTCGACGCGCAACGCAGTGCCGCCGCGCTGCCCCCACGCTGACGCCGTTCCGGCCCCCATACTGATCACATGGCTGATCGCAACGTGTTGGGTGGCCCGCTGGAGGAATGCGGCACCGACCCCCTCACCGGCTTCTACCGCGACGGGTGCTGCTCGACCGGCGACGCCGACGCGGGCCGGCACACCATCTGCGCGGTGGTGAGCGCCGAATTCCTGGAACACCAACAGTCCATCGGCAACGACCTGTCGACGCCGGCGCCGCAGTACCGGTTTCCGGGCCTGACGCCCGGCGACCGCTGGTGCGTCACCGCGGTCAACTGGCTACGTGCACACAACGACGGCAAGGCGGCCCCGGTGGTGCTGGCCGCCACCCATGAGCGCACCCTCGACCTGGTGCCCCTCGACGTCCTTCAGCAGTACGCCGTCGACGTGCCCGACGACCTGGGCAGCCTCTGAGGCTCCGTAGGCTCGACCTGTGAGCGTCGCACCCGACCCGACCGTCGTCCTCGACAACCGCTTCGCCCGCGCCCTTCCCGAAATGGCCGTGGCGTGGCAGGCCGAGCCGGCCCCGGCACTGCGGTTGCTCGTGCTCAACGAGCCCCTGGCGGACGACCTCGGCCTCGATACTTCCTGGCTGCGTACCCCGGCCGGGCTCGGCCTGCTGTCGGGCACCGCTGTCCCCGATGGCGCCACCCCGGTCGCGCAGGCCTATGCCGGGCACCAGTTCGGCGGGTATGTCCCCCGCCTGGGCGATGGTCGCGCCCTGCTCCTCGGCGAAATCGTCGATGCCGACGACCGCCCCCGCGACCTTCACCTCAAAGGATCGGGACGCACCCCGTTCGCCCGCGGCGGCGACGGCCTGGCCGTCGTCGGGCCCATGCTGCGCGAGTACATCGTGAGCGAGGCCATGCACGCCATGGGCGTTCCGACCACCCGGGCGCTGGCCGTCGTCGCCACCGGACGCGATGTCCGCCGCGAAACCGCGCAGCCGGGCGCGGTGCTGGCCAGGATCGCCGGCAGCCACCTGCGGGTCGGCAGTTTCCAGTACGCCTTCGCACATGCCCAGGCCGCCGGAGACCTCGGGCTGCTGCGCCGGCTCGCCGACCACGCGATCGCCCGTCACCATCCCGCCGCGGCGGATGCCGCCAATCCCTACCTGGCGCTGTACCAGGCGGTCATCTCGACACAGGCCTCGCTGCTGGCACGGTGGATGCTGGTCGGATTCGTGCACGGCGTGATGAACACCGACAACATGACCATCTCCGGCGAGACCATCGACTACGGGCCGTGTGCTTTCATGGAAACTTTCGATCCCGCAACGGTATTCAGCTCGATCGACCATGGCGGCCGCTACGCCTACGGCAACCAGCCCACGGTGGCCGCGTGGAATCTCGCCCGCTTCGCCGAAACCCTGCTCCCCCTGCTCGCCGACGAGGGTGAGCGCGCCGTCGAGTTGGCCACCCAAGCTCTGCACGACTTCGGGCCGCAGTTCGACGCGGCATGGTCGGCCGGCATGCGCGCCAAGCTCGGACTGTCCGCCGATGTCGACGACGACGTGGCGCGCGCTCTGATCAGCGACCTGCTTGTGCTGTTGCAGCAGAACCGAACTGACTACACGTCGTTCTTTCGCGATCTCAGCCGTACCGCGCGCGCAGAGCGCACGATCGCCGCCGGATTCGACGCGTGGCTGGCCCGGTGGCAGGCCCTCGGCCCCGACGCGGTCGCAATGGACCGGGTCAACCCCGTGTACATCCCACGCAACCACCTGGTCGAGGAAGCGTTGGACGCGGCGATGAACGATGACCTGGCACCCGTCCAGCGCCTCATGCACGCGGTCACCGCACCCTACGACGAGCGCTCCGGCCTCGAGCGATATGCCGCACCCGCGCCCGCGGACTTCGGCGTCTACCGCACGTTCTGCGGAACCTGACGATCGCCCGCTACCCTCGGTGAGGTGACGACGATCACCGTGGACACCCCGGCCGGCCCGATCGACGCCCTACTCAGCCTCCCGACTGGACAAGGACCGTGGCCCGGCGTCGTGATCATCCACGACGCGATCGGCTACGGCCCGGACAACGAGGCCATCTCGGAACGCGTCGCCGCCGCCGGCTATCTCGCACTCACACCGAATCTCTACGCCCGCGGCGGCCGCGCCAGGTGCATCACCAGGGTGATGCGCGAACTCCTGACCCAGCGCGGCCGGGCACTCGACGACATCCTGGCTGCCCGCGATCACCTGCTCGCACACCCGCAGTGCACCGGGACAGTCGGCATCGCCGGGTTCTGCATGGGCGGGCAATTCGCACTCGTCTTGGGCCCCAAAGGGTTTGGTGCAGCAGCCCCGTTCTACGGCACCCCGCTGCCACGGCGGCTCGAGCAGACGCTGGACGCCTCGTGTCCGGTAGTGGCCAGCTTCGGCCGCCGCGACCCGATGGGCATCGGTGCGGGCGACCGCCTACAGCGCATCGTCGACGACAAGAACATCCCGGCCGACATCAAGGTCTACCCGGACGCCGGGCACAGCTTCGCCAATCAGCTTCCCGGCCAATCATTTCTGCGGATCACCGGCTTCGGCTACAACGAGGCCGCCACCGCCGATGCCTGGTCGCGGGTGTTCGCCTTCTTCGACGAGCACCTGGCCGCTAAAGCCAACTGAGCCCGGCCACCACGAGCGCTTCGGTGCCGGTGTCCAACGTCGGCTGCAGTACCGGGGCGAACCGCGGTGAGTGGTTCACCGGAATGTCCGCACTCACACGATCAGCGGCCACCGCCGCGCGGAAGTTCTCCTCGTCGATGCCGCCGAAGCCCCAATAGGTGTAGGGCGCTCCCAGCGCAGCCGGGATGTCGCTGAAGTCTTCACTGGCCGACCCGGCCGGCATGGGCTGCGCCCGATCGCCGAAGTACTCACTGAACGCGGCCTCGACCCGAGCCGTCACCGCATCGTCGTTGACGGTCAGCGGAAAGCTGGCGTACAGCTCGAATTCCGGGTCCCGCGGCGAGTCGGACGCCTGGCACTCGGCGATCACCACGCGCTGGATCGCGGCGAGCACCGCGGTGCGCACCGACTCGTCGAAGGTGCGCAGGTTGAGTTCGAGTACCGCATGATCGCCGATGACGTTGCTCTTGGTCCCCGACTGAATGCTGCCGACAGTCAGAACGACCGTCTGGCTCGGATCAACCTCGCGCGACACGATGGTCTGCAAGCGGATGACGATCATCGACGCCAGCACCACCGGATCCACCGTGGCCTGCGGCATCGAACCATGCCCCCCACGACCGTAGACCGTGATTCTCATGCTGTCGGCCGCAGACAACACCGGCCCGCTGCGGGTACGCAACTGCCCGGCCGGCGCCGGAAACACATGCTGGGCCAACGCCACATCGATCGGACCGACCAGATCGGCCAGACCGTCCTCAGTCATCCCGCGGGCCCCGTCGCCCACCTCTTCGGCGGGCTGAAAAACCGCGATCATGGTGCCCCGCCAGTGATCCGTCGCCCGGGCGAACAATTCGGCCGCGCCCAGCAGACACGTCACGTGGGTGTCGTGACCACAGGCATGCATCACGCCGGGCTCGCTACTCGCGTACGGCAAACCGGTCGCCTCGGTCACCGGTAGCGCGTCCATGTCAGCGCGCAAAAGCACCCGGGGACCGTCGCCGTTGGCCAGAACGCCGACTACGCCCGTCCCGCCCACACCTTCGTGGACGGTCAGGCCTGAGTCCCGCAGGCGAGCGGCGACCACACCGGCGGTACGCCGCTCCTGATGCGAGAGTTCGGGGTGCTCATGCAGGTCCCGGTACAGCGGCTCCTGCCACGAACGGACCTCGGGTAGACGGGCCAGCACGGCCTCGGCGCGGCGGCGAATATCGCTCTCTCCGGTGCTGATAGTCGCCGTCACGTCGTCCCCTTGTCCACGGCTACTCCGGCAAGCGCAGTTCTGGCTTCTCGACCTCTTCGATGTTCACGTCCTTGAACGTGATGACCCGCACCTGCTTGACGAACCGCGCCGGGCGGTACATGTCCCAGACCCAGGCGTCGGCGAGACGCAGCTCGAAGTAGACCTCGCCCTCGGAGTTGCGCGGAATCAGCTCAACGCTGTTGGCCAGGTAGAAGCGGCGCTCGGTCTCGACGACATAGCTGAACTGCCCGACGATGTCCTTGTATTCGCGGTAAAGCGAGAGCTCCATCTCGGTTTCATACTTCTCGAGATCCTCGGCGCTCATCTGGTGTGCTGTCCTTCTCGTTGTCCTGATGCCCTGTCGGCCATCTTTCCGTACCCCGCCTCAGCATGCCGCATTGGTGCCATATCCCGTCGCGCGTCTGTCATCTCCGCGGCCCGCCGCACATCTGCCGTCTCTGCGGCCCGCCGCACATCTGCCGTCTCTGCGGCCCGCCGCACGTTCACATACGAGTGGCGGTGCTCCGCACACGGCCCCAACTCCGTCAACGCCGCGGAATGCGCCGGCGTGCTGTACCCCTTGTGCTCGGCGAACCCGTAGCCGGGATGATGCTGTTCCATCTCGACCATCAGCCGGTCCCGGCTCACCTTGGCCAGCACGCTGGCTGCGGCGATACAGGCGGCTGCGGCGTCCCCCCCGATCACCGGCAGGGACGGCACCGCCAGGCCCGGTACCCGAAACCCATCGGACAGCACGTAACCCGGCCGCAGGGACAGACCCGCCACCGCGCGCCGCATGCCCTCGATGTTGGCCACGTGCACGCCGAGTCGGTCCACTTCGTCAGAAGGGATGAACACCACGTGATACGCCAGGGCATACCGGCGGATCAAGGGAAACAGCCGCTCGCGCTCCGGCGCGCCCAGCTTCTTCGAGTCGTCCAGCGAGGCCAGGCTGTCCAGCCGGTTGGGCCCGAGCACACAGGCGGCCACCACCAAAGGTCCAGCGCAGGCTCCCCGACCTACCTCGTCCACCCCGGCCACCGGGCCCAGTCCGTTGCGATACAACGCGGATTCCAGCGTGCGCAGGCCCGACGACCGCCGGATCACGGTCCGAGGCGGCCACGACGTCTTCACCACTGGAGGCACCGGGCAGCTCCTAGGAGTCGGTCTGCGGGTTCCCGCCGGTGATGCCGCCCCAGCGCGAAGGCGGCCAGGCGATGAACCGTGCCTTTCCGATCACATTCTCCACCGGAACAGTGCCGGCCATCGGATCACCGGTACACAACAGACCTTCCCGTGCGTCGGCGGGCAGATTGCTGCAGTGCACACGTGAGTCGGCCGAGTGGGTCCGGTTGTCACCCATCACCCACAGCCGATCAGGCGGCACGGTGACCGGTCCGAACTCATTGCCCAGACACGGATAGATATTCGGGTCGGCCATCATCGTGGCCGGATCCAGGTACGGCTCGTTCAGCTTCTTGCCGTCGACCGTCAGACCGGTGTCGGCACGGCACTGCACCGTCTGGCCGCCGACCGCGATCACCCGCTTCACCAGATCATTTTCGTCCGGCGGCACGAATCCCACGAAGGACAGGGCGTTCTGCACCCAGCGGATGGCGGTGTTGTCCGAACGGATCGACTTGTAGCCGATGTTCCACGACGGCGGGCCTTTGAAAACCACCACATCGCCGGGCTCGGGCTTAGAGAACCGGTAGGTGACCTTGTCGACCATGATGCGGTCACCCACGCAGCCTGCGCAGCCGTGCAGCGTTGGCTCCATGGATTCCGAAGGAATCAGATAGGGCCGGGCGATGAACGTCAGCGTCACGTAGTACAGCACCAGCGCGATGGCCGCCAGAATGGCGAATTCACGTGCCGTGGAGTGCTTGCGCGGTGACTCATCCGGCTTGTCGCTGCCGGCGGACTCCTCCGAAACTGAAGCGGAATCTGAGTCCGAGCCGGCGTCGAGGTCGCCCTCCGAGCGTGCGTCGGAAGAGTCGGTGGGTCCGGTCACAGGCACCACAGTAGCGAGCGTCGTGACCGATCCCGCGACGAGAGCTTCGTCAGGCGGAGCAGCGCGCTCAGCGCTTTTCCTTGATCTTCGCCTTCTTGCCACGCAGTTCGCGCAGGTAGTAGAGCTTGGCGCGGCGCACGTCACCGCGGGTCACGACATCGAGGTGATCGATGTTGGGCGAATGCACC
Organism: Mycolicibacterium sp. 050232; assembly: GCA_036235365.1. GTDB lineage: Bacteria > Actinomycetota > Actinomycetes > Mycobacteriales > Mycobacteriaceae > Mycobacterium. The sequence continues at coordinate 297,133 of JAZBEZ010000002.1, forward strand.
GGGAAGGTCCGCTCGACGCCGACGCCGTAGCTCTCCTTCCGCACGGTGAAGGTCTCGCGGATGCCGCCGCCCTGGCGACGGATCACGACGCCCTTGAAAACCTGGATGCGCTCCTTCGAGCCCTCGATCACCTTCACGTGCACGTTGACGGTGTCGCCGGGGCTGAAGGTCGGGATGTCGTCGCGCAGCGACGCCTGATCGACGAAGTCCAGCGTGTTCATCGGTGACACTTCCTTGTTGTTCGCGGCTCCGGATGGGCGCGCACACGGCGCGCAACCGAAGCTATTTTCGGGTGTATCGGGGTGTATCTCGCAGCGGAACGCGGACAAGCCGGGCCCAGCCCTGCGCAGACAACTGCTCAATTGTGCCAGATGGGTCCCCATACCGTGAAATCCGGCGCTTCCGGTGCCCATTCCCTGTCGACTCGCACAGCATACTTCGAGCCCGACTAAGCACGCGTGCGACGAGGCGAACAGCTAGGCTTCACCCACCGATGTGCCGGTCGGAGCAGCGCGCACCGGGTTTGTTGACGGTTCAAGGAGGACCATGCGACCGCGGCCGTCGAAGCTGATGATTGCGAACGCGGCAGGCATGACGGCAGTGGTCGCGATGGCCGCCGTGACAGTCGGCTGCGAAGCCCGGGTCTACGGAACTCCGCCGGTCCCTGCAGGCGCGCCGCAGCTCACCGTCGTCGTCCCGCAGGGCAGCATGGCTCCACTGCCGGAAGCGCCGCCCGGCGAGCCCGCCGCCGCCTTCATGGGGCTGGCAGGGCGCGCGCAACAGGCCACCGAGGACGCCGCCGATGCCGGCGCCGAGATCTCCCTGCTGGTGCTCGACCGCAACTCGGGGCAGCTGGTGTCGAACGGAAACGGGGCGCCCATCGCCATCGCGTCGGTGGTCAAGTTGTTCATCGCCGACGACCTGCTTCTGCAGGAAGCCAAGCGCCAAACGGTCCTCAGTCCCGAAGACCGCGAGAACCTCGACGTGATGCTGAGGTCCTCCGACGACAGCGCCGCCGAGGTGTTCTGGAACCGCAGCGGCGGCAGCGCGATCGTCGACCGGGTCGCCGCCAGGTACGGGCTGGCCTCGACCCGGCCGCCGAACGACGGGCGGTGGTGGAACACCATCAGTACCGCGGCCGATCTGGTGCGCTACTACGACATGTTGATGAACGGCAGCGGCGGCCTGCCCGCCGAACAGGCCAACGTCATCCTGTCCAACCTGGCTCAATCCACCCCGAACGCCATCGACGGCACGCAGCCGGGCGGGATCTACCCCCAGCGATTCGGCATTCCCGACGGCCTTTACGCCGAGCCGGTTGCGGTCAAGCAGGGTTGGATGTGCTGCATCGGTTCGGACTGGATGCACCTGTCTACCGGCGTCGTCGGCGCCGACCGCCGCTTCATCATGGTGATCAGCTCACTGCAGCCCACCAACGCAACCACCGCGCGCGACACCATCACCGACGCGGTGAAGACGGTGTTCCCCGGCGGCCGGATCTAGGACTGGTCGAGCAGATCCGGCCGGCGCTCGCGGGTCCGTTGCAGTGACTGCTCATGGCGCCACGCGGCGACCTTGGCGTGATCCCCCGACAGCAACACATCCGGTACTTCGAGCCCACGCCAGCTCTGCGGGCGGGTGTAGCTCGGCCCCTCAAGCAGGCCGTCGGAATGCGAATCCTGTTGGTGTGATACCGGATTGCCCAACACATCGGGCATCAGCCGGACCACCGCCTCGATCATGACCAAAGCCGCCGACTCACCGCCATTGAGCACGTAATCGCCGATCGACACCTCTTCGACCCGCATTCGGCGGGCCGCGTCATCGGCCACCCGTTGGTCGATCCCCTCGTAACGCCCGCAGGCGAAGACCAGGTGCGACTCGGTACTCCACCGCTCGGCCACAGCTTGCGTGAACGGGCGTCCCGCCGGCGTCGGTACCACCAGAAGGGTTTCCTCAGAACAAATTTCGTCGAGCGCCTCACCCCACACCGGCGCTTTCATGACCATGCCCGGCCCACCGCCGTACGGTGAGTCATCCACCGACCGGTGCACATCATGGGTCCAGTCGCGCAGGTCGTGCACGGCCACACTGAGGATTCCGGCGTCTATCGCCTTGCCCGGCAACGACTGCCGGATCGGATCGAGGTAGGCCGGGAAGATCGTGACGACGTCAATACGCACTGCGCGGCCCGTCAGACCTGGTCCAGGTTCAGCAGACCGTCCGGAGGATCGATGACCACAGTTCCGGTGTCCCGGGACACCGACGTGACGATGGCACCGACGAACGGCACCAGCACTTCGCGGCCGTCCGGATCGGCCTTGACCGACAACAGCTCGCCCGCCGCAGTGTGCAGCACCTCGCGAACGACCCCCACCGCAGTGCCGTCGACCGTGACAACCCGCAGGCCTTCGAGTTCGTGGTCATAGAACTCGTCGGGATCATCGATCGCGGGCAGGTCGGCGGTGTCGACGATGAACACCATGCCACGCAACTCATCGGCCGCATTGCGGTCGGAGACACCGGCCAGCCGGATCAGCAGCCGGCCGGCGTGATCGCGCACGGACTCGACCGAGAAATTGCGCTCGGTACCCCCCTTGGCGCGGCCCCGAAGGGCCACGCCAGGGGCGAACCGGGCGTCGGGGTCGTCGGTACGGACCTCGACGACGACCTCACCGGAAATGCCGTGAGCTTTGACAACCCGCCCGACAACCAGGTCCATGGATCCGACGCTACTGGTCGGTGTCCACCACGTCGACGCGGATTCCGCGCCCACCGATACCCGCGACCAGGGTCCGCAGCGCGGTGGCGGTGCGGCCACCGCGGCCGATGACCTTGCCCAGGTCATCGGGGTGCACGTGCACCTCGACGGTCCGCCCGCGGCGGCTGGTGACCATGTCGACGCGTACGTCGTCGGGATTGTCCACGATGCCGCGGACCAGGTGCTCGACGGCGTCGACCACGACAGAACTCACTGCGATGCTCAGCTCTCGCTTGCGGCTTCGTCGGCGGCGGCCTCAGCGGCCGGGGCCTCGGCCTCAGCGGCAGCTTCGTCCTTCTTCGCGGGAGCCTTCTTCTTCTTGGGCGTCACAGCCGCGGCACCGGTGCCGCTCTCGGCCTCGGCCAGCGCCGCGTTGAACAGCTCGAGCTTGGACGGCTTCGGCTCCTTGACCTTCAGCGTGCCCTCGGCGCCCGGCAGGCCCTTGAACTTCTGCCAGTCACCGGTGATCTTCAGCAGGGCCAGCACCGGCTCAGTGGGCTGGGCGCCGACACCCAGCCAGTATTGCGCGCGCTCCGAATCGATCTCGATCAGGCTCGGCTCTTCCTTGGGGTGGTAGCGGCCGATGACCTCGATGGCGCGGCCTTCGCGGCGGGTGCGCGCGTCGGCGACGGCGATGCGGTACTGGGGGTTGCGGATCTTGCCAAGCCGGGTGAGCTTGATCTTGACAGCCATGGTGAGACTTCTCCTTGAGTGTCACGCTGCAATTCGGCGATGCGGGCGGAATTGCCCGATCCGGTTTTGCCTTACGTGTGTGACCGCCGCGCAGCGCATTGAACGAGTCGCGCGGCAGACAGCCGCCAATTGTGCCAGAACGATGCCGACCAGCCCAAATCCGGTCCCAATGGCCAGTTATCGCACAACTTCCCGCCGGTTGCGTGTCACAACTGGCCACTCAGCGGGTCAACCGGCCGCGTCAGACGACCTTGTCGAAACACTTGGTCTCGACCCGGCGGCTCATCCGCCACCCGTCGGAAGTCCGGACGAACTCGTCCTCGTACCACAGGCCGCAGAACAACACCTGTTGCTCCAGCCCCGGCAGCACCATGGGGTTGAAGCAGATCGTGCGGGACGTCGCGGTGTCCCCCGCCGGGTCGTATTTGATGCGGACGTCGAAGTTGCCGAGCATGTGGGCGTAGGCCGGAAAGTTCGGCAGCACCTCGGCCAGCCACGCCTTGACCTCCGGATACTGACCGTCGATACCGCCCATTGCCCGGTAGTCGATGTAGGCGTCCGGCGTGAACACCGCGTCGAGGTCATCGAACAGTCGACGGTCGATCGCCGTGGAGTAATCGATCAGCAACTGCTGGATCTCCAGACGATCCGAAATCTCGGCCAGGCTCAACATGTCTCGATTCAACACCAGGTCAGGATTGAGGGCCCTCCGACGGCGGCCAATGCGTCCCTGGCGAGGCGTCCCCCGGCTCGGTGAAGTCGCCGCGGGACAACGGCACCCACTGCTCACTGGGAGCAGGCTGTTTCGAGGACGGGAAGTCACGCAGCGCACCGGTCGGGCTGGAATCCCATGCCTCGAACGTCAACGGTGTCTGCAGCCAAGCGTTGAGCAACAGATAGGTGGCCTCCAACGAGTCCAGGTGGGTTCGTTCCCAACCGTGGCTTCCGTCGAGGCCGAACCCCAGCAGTGCCGCGCGGGTGCCCGCTCCGGCCTCGATGGCGGCCGCGGCGTCGGACCGGTAGTAGCGGAACACGTCCCGCGCGAACGGGATGCCCTGTCCCTGGGCCAGGCGGCAGAGCTTGCGGGTCAGGTGATAGTCGAACGGGCCGTGCATGTCGGCCATCGGGATCGTCACGCCGTGTTCGATCGAGTGCTGTCCGGGTGCGCAGACCGCGTTGTCCACCGAGACCAGCTCGGCCACGTCGGGCGGGAGCCCGTGACTGGCACCGTGGCCCACCTCCTCGGTGATGGTCACCATGAGCGTGGCGCGGTGCGGCAGCACGATCTTCTGCTCCGAGATGGTCTTGGCCAGGGCCAGCGCGACCGCCACCCCGGCCTTGCCGTCGAGGTGCCGCGACACCACGAAGCCGTCCTCGGTGAGTTCGGGGCTGGCGATCAACGCGACGAAGTCACCCACGTTCAGACCCAGCCGTTCCAGGTCCGCACGCGTCGACACATTTCGGTCCACCCGTACCTCGACGTGGTCCCAGTCGGTGGGCTGGGTGTCGATCTCGTCGCCGTAGGCATGCCCGCTGGCCTTGAGCGGCATGATCGTGCCCGTGAAGAACTCGTCGGGGTCGTCGGAGAAGATCCGCACCCGCGCACCCGCGGCGAACCGTGCGGAGAATGTGCCGACGGGGACCAGTTCGAGGCGGCCGTTGTCCTTCAGATTTCGGACCATGCAACCGATGGTGTCGGCGTGCACCACCAGCGCTCGGTCGATCGTGGACGACTCACCAGGCAGTTCGGCGGTCAACGCACCGCGCCGGGTCAACGTGAACGGCACGCCGAAATCGTTGAGAATATCGCCGATCAACTGCATCACGGCGTCGGTACGTCCCGACGGGCTCGGGGTCTGCAGCAACGCCAGCAGCGTGTCGACCATCCACTCACGTTCGGCCTCCGGCATGGCGGCGGTGTCGGCCACGTTTTCTCACCTCGAATTCGTCGGGTTTTCCTCACACACCGATGCCCGGGCATTGTGCCACTAGGGTCAGTGGACATGGTCAGGCTCGTCGGCGCGATCTCGCTCTGTTTCGCAGCACTTCTCCCTACAGCTATACCCGGGTCCCCGACAGCCGCCGCCGACAGCAGCGTGCAGCAGGTCGGCGCGACGCCCATCCCGGAGGGCCCCGCACCGGCCTGGATCATCGCCGACATGGATACCGGCCAGATCCTGGCCGGTCGGGATCAGTACGTTCCGCACGCACCTGCCAGCACCATCAAGACCCTGCTGGCGCTGGTGGCCCTCGACGAAATACCGTTGGATGCAACGGTCGTCGCCGACGAAGCCGATGCCAAGGTCGAGTGCACCTGCGTCGGGGTAAAAGCCGGACGCACATACACGATGCGGCAGCTGCTGGATGCGGCGCTGCTGGTGTCCGGCAACGACGCCGCCAACACGTTGGCGCACATGCTCGGCGGGACCGACTCCGCAGTCGCCAAGATGAACGCCAAGGCCGCCGCGCTCGGCGCGAACGCCACCCATGCCGGGTCGCCTTCGGGCCTCAACGGCCCCGGCATCGACGGGGCCACCACGCCACGGGACCTGGCCGTGATCTTCCGCGCCGCGCTGGCGAATCCGATGTTCGCGGCGATCACGTCATCCCCATCGGCGTCCTTCCCAGGTGCCACGGGACCGGTCACGTTGGTCAACCAGGACGAGATGTTGGGCCGCTACCCCGGCATGCTCGGCGGTAAGACCGGTTTCACCGATGTGGCTCGCAAGACGTTCGTCGGCGCCGCACAGCGCGACGGCCGCCGGTTGGTGATCGCCATGATGTACGGGTTGGTCAAGGAAGGTGGCCCGACCTACTGGGACCAGGCCACCAGCCTGTTGGACTGGGGTTTCGCGCAGGACAGCTCAGCCGGCATCAGCCAGCTGTAGCAGGCTGATCGGCACTCCGGCGCCGCAACCATACGGAGACCTGATCGCGCGCTGAGCGAGTCCTGTGATCCGTAGCGTCAAGCTCCGTGCGACGACGTTTCGCGGCGACCGTGCTCGCCCTCGGCACGGTGCTCGCGGTCACACCCGCCGCGAACGCGCAGCCCGGCGTTCAGCCGGCAGGGGCCCAGATTCCCGACGGGCCGGCCAAGGCCTGGCTGGTCGCCGACATGGACACCGGCCGGGTGCTGGCGTCCAAAGATCCCAATGGCTCCTACGCCCCGGCCAGCACCATCAAGCCGCTGTTGGCGATGGTGGTGCTCGACCACCTTCGGCCCGACAATTTCGCCCGGGCCAACCAGTCGCACACCAAGGTCGAATGCTCGTGCGTGGGCCTCAAGCCAGGTCAGCCGTACACCACCCGCCAGCTGCTCGAAGCATTGCTCATGGTGTCGGGCAACGACGCGGCGAACATGCTCGCCGACATGCTCGGCGGCCGGCCGGCCACTGTGGCGGCGATGACGCGCAAAGCGGCCGCCGTCGGCGCCCGCAACACCCGGGCCGGCTCACCGTCGGGCCTCGACGGCCCCGGCTGGGAAACCGTCACCACCCCGCACGATCTCGCGGTGATCCTGCGCGCAGCGCTGAGGTATCCGCTGATCGCGCAGATCATGCACCAACCGACCGCACAGTTTCCCGGTAAGACGCTGACCAACCAGAACGAACTGCTCCAGCGCTACCCCGGTGACATCGCCGGTAAGACCGGCTACACCGACCTGGCCCGCAAGACGTATGTGGGTGCTGCCCAACGAGGCAACCGGCGCCTGATCGTGGTCCAGATGTACGGCACCGGCGACCTCTACGGTCAGGCGATCGAATTGTTCGACTACGGCTTCTCCCACTGACCGCGCTCGCCTGCGGTAAAAGGTAGGGCCCCACCGGGACTCGCCCCAAACTAAGGTGACCCTAAATTCGCGTGGAGTACCCCGCGCGCGATGAGGGGAGCCGATGTGTCCGACCGTGAGTTCTCGTTGGTGGTCGCCTATGGCACCGACATGGGTAACGCGGAAGACGCCGCCATGTCGTTCGCCGAGGCGTCCACGGCGGCCGGAATTCCCGCCGAGGCCGTGGAGCTCAACCAGGTGGAACTCGACCGTCTCGGTACCACAACGCATTTCATCGTCGTGACGTCGACCTTCGGTGACGGCGAATTCCCTGACACCGCCACGTTGTTCTGGGAAGCGATCAGCGCCTCGGCCGAGCGGCTGGAGCACATGAGTTTCGCAATCCTGGCCCTCGGCGACACGTCTTACGAATTGTTCTGCAACGCAGGGATACTCCTCGACGCACGACTCGAAGAGCTGGGTGCGACCCGGCTCGCCGACCGGGTCGACGTCGACGGACGCTACGAGGAACCCGCCGCCGCCTGGACCACCGATCTGGTCAAGCAACTCATCGCGGCCCAGTCCGGCCCTACCGCGCCGCCCGTCGTCGTTGCGGAGAACCCCGATCCCCCGCATCGCAATCAGGAGCGCAATCGCCCCGTCACGGCTCCCCTGTCGGTCAATCGACTGCTCACCTCGACGGAATCGGACAAGGAGGTTCGCCACTACGAGCTCGACCTCACCGGGTCAGGGATCGCCTATCAGGCCGGCGATTCCCTGGCCGTCCACGCCGTCAACGACCCTGACCTGGTGGCGGCAATCCTGGCCGAACTCAAGGTGGACGCCGCGCACCGGGTAGCGGGAACCGAAGAGAGCCTGGGACTCCTGCTCACCGAGCAGCTCGAGATCCGCACCCCCTCACGCGCACTGCAGGAGCTGGCCGGCCCCGCCGCCTACGGCGAGGACGTTCTCGATCTGATCAGGCGCGCCGACCTCACCGTCGACGAGGTCATCGATACCTTGCGCCCGTTGCAGTTCCGCGACTACTCGATAGCCTCCAGCCCACTGGCGCACCCCGATCACGTGCATCTGACCGTGGCCACCGTGCGTTATCCCGGCGCCGGCCGCCAACACGGCGGGGTGGCCTCCACCTATCTGGCCGGGCGCACCCAGGCGGTTCGGATTCACCTGCGCCCCAACCATCATTTCCGGCTGCCTGCCGGCGACGTGCCGATCATCATGATCGGGCCCGGCACGGGGATCGCGCCGTTCCGGGCCTTCCTGCAGGAACGGCAGGCCGCCGACGCATCGGGCCGGTCCTGGCTGTTCTTCGGGGACCGGCGTCGAGCCACCGACTTCCTCTACGGCGAGGAGCTGACCGGATTCGCCGAGTCCGGCACCCTGACCAGACTCGATGTGGCGTTCTCCCGCGATCAGGACACGAAAGTGTATGTGCAGCAACGTATGCGGGAGAATTCGGCGGAGCTGTTCAGCTGGCTGGAGGACGGTGCACACCTTTACGTGTGCGGTGACGCCGACCGCATGGCCAAGGATGTCGACGCCGCCCTGCACGAGATCGTCGCCGACAGCGGCGGCATGGACGCCGACGCCGCGCACGCCTACGTCAACGATCTGATCAAGACCCACCGGTATCTGCGCGACGTGTACTAGGGCGCTGCGCGATTTGTGCACCTGCCGTAACGCTCACCGTTACCGCAGGTGCACAAATCGCCGGGCCGCAGCAGCTCAGAACATGCGCCCGCGCAGCATCACCAGATCCGGGTGACTGACCCCCGCAACCCGCGGATCCTCGGCAAAGCAGACCAGGTCAGCGGATGCACCGTGCTCCAATGCTGGCCGACCCAGCCAGGCCCGAGCATCCCAACTGGCCGCACCAAGGGCCGCAGTGGAGCTCATCCCGATGCCCTTGAGCGCCTCGATCTCGTCGGCGATGCGACCGTGCGCGATCATCCCGCCGGCATCGGTACCCGCGAAGATCGGCACCCCGGCCTCGTAGGCCGCGCCGACCCGGCTGCGGCAGGAGGCAAAGAGATCCCGCATGTGCTTGGCATACACCGGATACTTGCCCGCCGCGTCGGCGATGCCCGGGAAGTTGTCGATGTTGATCAGCGTGGGCACCAGCGCCGTGCCGTGTTCGAGCATCAATTCGATGGTGTCGTCGGTGATCCCGGTGCCATGTTCGATGCAGTCGATTCCGGCTTTGATCAGCCCCGGCAGCGCATCCTCACCGAACACGTGCGCGGTGACCCGGGCCCCCTCGGCGTGGGCGGCGTCGATCGCCGCCTTGAGGATCTCGTCGGACCACAGCGGCGCCAGGTCCCCGACACCGCGGTCGATCCAGTCGCCGACCAGCTTCACCCAGCCGTCGCCCCACCGGGCCTGCTCGGCCACCGCATCGGGCAGCTGCGACTCGTCCTCGATGTCGATCGGTAAACCCGGCGAGTACCGCTTGGGGCGCGCCAGGTGCCGGCCCGCCCGGATGATCCGCGGCAGGTCGTCGCGGTCGTCGAAGCTGCGGGTGTCCACCGGGGAACCGGCGTCCCGCAACAACAGTGCGCCCGCGTCCCGTTCCGTTTCGGCCTGGGTGACCGCCTCGTCCAGGTCGACGGCCCCGTGAGGTCCCAGACCCACATGGCAGTGCGCATCGACCAGGCCCGGGATGATCCAGCCGCCGTCGAAGACGGTGTCGGCGTTGGCGATCGGTTCAGCCGACAGCACGCCGCGAGCGATCCACCACTGCACTTCTTCGCCGTCGGGAAGCCCGCGACCCCGGACGTGCAGTGCGCGCATGCGTCTAGTTCTGGCCGGGGAACTTCAGCTTGGACAGGTCGAAATCGGCCAGACCGGGCGGCAATTCGTCCAGCCCCTTGGGCATGTTCGACAGATCGGGGAAGCCGGCCGGCATCCCGGCACCCATCGGGTTCCTCGGTGGGGTCGGGCCCTTCCCCGACTGGCGGCCCTTCTTCTTACCGGCCTGCTTGTTCTTGCCCTTGGCGGCCTTGCGCGGCGAGTTCTTGCGCCCGAACGGCATGCCCATCTGGCCGGCCATCGATGACATCATCTTGCGGGCGTCGAAGAACCGGTCCACGAGCTGGTTGACCTCGGACACCGCGACACCGGAGCCGTTGGCGATGCGGAGCCGCCGCGAGGCGTTGATGATCTTGGGGTCGGCGCGTTCGGCCGGAGTCATACCGCGGATGATGGCCTGCACGCGGTCCAGCTGCTTGTCGTCGACGGCGGCCAGCGCGTCCTTCATCTGGCCGGCCCCGGGCAACATGCCCAGCAGGTTGCCGATCGGACCCATCTTGCGGATCGCCAGCATCTGCTCGAGGAAGTCCTCCAGCGTCAGCTCACCGGAGCCGATCTTGGCGGCGGCCTCCTCGGCCTTCTGCTGGTCGAAAACCTGCTCGGCCTGCTCGATGAGGGTGAGCACGTCGCCCATGCCCAGGATGCGGCTGGCCATCCGGTCGGGGTGGAAGACATCGAAGTCTTCGAGCTTCTCCCCTGCCGAGGCGAACAGGATCGGCGTGCCGGTGATCTCGCGGACCGACAGCGCGGCACCACCACGCGCGTCACCGTCGAGCTTGGTCAGCACGACACCGGTGAAACCGACGCCCTCGCGGAACGCCTCGGCGGTGGCCACGGCGTCCTGACCGATCATCGCGTCGAGCACGAACAGGGTCTCGTCGGGCTTCACGGCGTCGCGGATGGCCGCGGCCTGGCCCATCAGCTCCTCGTCGATGCCCAGCCGGCCCGCGGTGTCGACGATGACGACGTCGAAGTGCTTGGCCCGGGCCTCTGCCATACCGGCCGTCGCGACCGCCACCGGATCCCCGTGGCCGCCGATCTCCAGGCCATCGGGCGAGGTACCCGGGTGCGGGGCGAAGGAAGACACACCGGCGCGCTCGGCGACGATCTGCAGCTGGTTGACCGCACCGGGCCGCTGCAGGTCACAGGCCACCAGCAACGGGGTGTGCCCGAGCCCCTTGAGCCATTTCGCCAACTTGCCGGCCAGCGTCGTCTTACCGGCACCCTGCAGACCGGCCAGCATGATGACCGTCGGCGGGTTCTTGGCGAAGTTCAGTTGGCGCGTTTCGCCACCGAGGATGCCGATCAGCTCCTCGTTGACGATCTTGACCACCTGCTGCGCGGGATTCAGCGCGGCCGAGACCTCGGCACCCTTGGCGCGATCCTTGATGCGCGCGACGAAGGCACGCACCACCGGCAGCGAGACGTCGGCCTCCAGCAGGGCCAACCGGATCTCGCGCGCTGTGGCGTCGATATCGGCGTCGGTCAGCCGCCCCTTGCCGCGTAGGCCCTGCAGGGCTCCGGTCAACCGGTCAGACAGGCTCTCAAACACGTGGTAAGCCTAGCGGCCGGGTCGGAGCGGGGTGGCGAGCCCACCAACCCGCCCGCCCGGAGGTCAGCCTGCTTGCTCCACCGGTTTGGTGGGCTTGGCCGGCGGTGCGGGCAGGATCGCGAACATGCCGCGTTCCAGCTCCTCGCGGAATGCCGCCCGTCCTGCCTCGTCGGAGGCGAGCGCCGGCGCGGTGATGCAGAAGACGTCGACGACCGAGGAGCCCAGGGTGGTCACCTTGGCCCAGGCCACGTCGATGCCGTCGCGCTCGAAGACAGCGGTCAACCGGGCCAGCAGCCCGGCCCGGTCGATGGTGCGGATCTGGACGATCAGGTCTTCCGGCGCGGCGCCGGGCGACCACAGGACGCGCGGCGGCGCGGGCACGTGGTTGGCCGGTACCGAGGCCAGGATCTCGCCGGCGCGGGTGGTCGGGTGCTGGGCGGCCTCCTGGTCGCGTCGCTCCAGCGCACCGATGACGTCGAGTTCGCCCTCGAGCGCCAGGATGAACTGCTGGCGCAGCAGTTCGACAGGTGGTGGCGCACCGAAGTGCGGCGAGACCGCGAAGGTGTTGATCGCCGAGCCCTCGTGACTGTTGACCGATGCCGAATGGACCCGCAGGGAATTCAATGCCAGCACCCCGGCCGCCCTGGACAGCAGGCCGCGCCGGTCCGTGGCGATCATCGTCACGTTGTAGATGTGGGGGCCGTCGCCCGGGGTGAGTTCGACATGGACGCCGTCGTTCGCGGCCAGTTCCATGAACCGCGGCTCGATGGGATCGGGCTGCGGCAGCGGTTCGCCCGCCATCACCAACCGGCACCGTCTGACCAGGTCACCGATCAACGACGCCTTCCAGTCCCCCCATACCCCCGGTCCCGTGGCCAGCGAATCGGCCTCGGCCAGGACGTGGAGCAGCTCCAGCAGCACCATGTCCCCACCGAGAGCGTCGGCTACCGCGTCAATGGTCTTCGGGTCCTGCAAATCTCGTCGCGTCGCTGTGTCGGGCAGCAGCAGGTGGTACCGGACGATCTTCGACAGCACCTCGATGTCGGACGGCCACAGACCCAGCCGGGTACCGATCTGAGTGGCCAACTCCGCGCCGATCACGCTGTGGTCACCGCCGCGGCCCTTGCCGATGTCGTGACACAGCGCGCCCAGCAGCAGCAGGTCCGGACGTGACACCCGCGTGGTGAAAGCTCCTGCCCGAGAAACGGTTTCAACCAGGTGACGGTCGACAGTCCAGGTGTGCACGACGTCACGTGGAGGCAGGTCGCGCACCGCGCCCCATTCCGGGAAGAGCCGGCCCCACAGCCCGGTACGGTCAAGGGCCTCGATGGTGGCCACCGCCGCGGGACCGGACGCGAGCAGCACCAGCAGGTCCTTGAGGGCCTGACGCGGCCACGGCGTGCGCAGTTCCGGCGCGGTTTCGGCCAGCCTGCTCAACGTGGACACCGCCATCGGCAGTCCCGCACTGGCCGATGCGGCCGCGACCCGCAGGATCAAGCCCGGATCACGTTCCGGCCGGGCGTCGCGGGCCAGAATCACCTCGCCGGCGTACTCGATCACCCCTTCGTCGAGCGGGCGGCGCACCGGGCGGCGCAGCGCGGCGAAACCGCGCCGCGGCAGCGCGTTGGCAGCGGTACGGATTCCGGAATCGACGTAGTAGCTGACCGTGCGCGCCGCGTCCGAGAGTGTGCGAGCCAGGTCGAATCGGTCACCGATCCGCAATGCCGCGCCGATCTCGTCTGCGTGCTGCGCCAACAGCAGTTCCCGCCCCCGACCGGAAGCCCGGTGCAATTCGGTACGGACATTCAGCAGCGCCAGGTGGGCGTCGCCCAGGGTTCCGGTCGGTGAGGCCAGCGCCCGGCTCGGATACACGTCGGCCAGTTGCGCGATCGCCAGGGCGTTGAGCAGTTGAACGTCCCGCAGACCGCCCCGCCCAGACTTCAAGTCCGGTTCGGCGCGGTGCGCGATCTGGCCGCTGCGCTCCCACCGCGCCTGCGCGTGCTCAACGAGTTCGTCGAACCGTGAGGCGATTCCGATCCGCCACTGCCGGCGCGACCCGCCGACCAGCAGCGCCGACAGATCGGCATCACCGGCGATATGGCGCGCGTCGAGCATCGCCAGCCCCACCGCGATGTCCTCACCGGCCACCTTGAGCGCCTCGGGTACGGTGCGCACGCTGTGGTCAATCCGAATATTGGCGTCCCACAAGGGATACCAGAGTTTCTCCGCGACCTCGGAGACGAGTTCTACGGGCATGTTGTCATGCAGCAGGGTGAGATCGAGGTCGGAGTACGGCAACATCTCGCCGCGACCAAGACCTCCGGTGGCCACGATCGAGAATCCGCTGGTGGCCGTGATCCCGATCTCGGTCGCCTTTGTGGCGAGCCAGAATTCGTGCAGATCGAGCAACGCGTGCCGCAAGGCGGCCGCATCCAGTTGGCGTGATCCACCGGAGAGCAGTTGCCGGGTGGCCGCCGTCAGATCGTTGGCTGGCCGGGACAGCGCCGCCGGAGCCTCCTGAGGAGAGGCTCCGGCGGAATCTGAGTTGTTCTCTGTCATTTCGACTCCTCCCCGGCCGATCACCGGGTAATGCTCACGCGATTGCTGGCCGGGGAGAAGACGTCTCGATGGACGCTCCGGTTACAGCGCGTCAGCCCCCCGCTCACCGGTACGCACCCGAACCACGGTGTCGACCGGGCTGACCCACACCTTGCCGTCGCCGATCTTGCCGGTACGCGCGGCCTGCACGATGACGTCCACGACCTTGTCGACCGCGGAATCGTCGACGACGACCTCGACCCGAACCTTCGGCACGAAATCGACCGAGTACTCAGCGCCGCGGTAGACCTCGGTGTGGCCCTTCTGCCGGCCGTAACCCTGGACCTCGCTGACCGTCATTCCGAGAATGCCGGTTTGCTCCAGACCGGTCTTGACGTCTTCCAGCGTGAACGGCTTGACGATCGCAGTGATCAGCTTCATATTTCCTTATTCCTCCCCGCCATGACGACCAAGAACAGAACCGGTTCCGACAGCGACGAAGTCGTAAGCACTCTCAGCGTGCTCGGCCTCATCGACACCGGATGCCTCCTCTTCTTTGTCCAGGCGCAGGCCCACGGTGAATTTGACAATCAACGCCAAGATAGCGGTACCCACCGCCGAATAGAGCAGAACCGCGCCTGCCCCGGCGGCCTGTCGCCAGAGCTGATCGAACCCGCCGCCGTAGAACAGACCGGCAACACCGGCGGGCGCCTCTGCGGTGGCCACCAGGCCGACGAGCAACGTTCCGACGAGACCACCGACCAGGTGGACACCCACGACATCGAGCGAGTCGTCGAAGCCGAACTTGAACTTCAGTCCCACCGCCAGCGCGCACAGCACACCTGCGACAGCGCCGATCACGAGCGCACCCACCACATTCACCGACGAGCAGGACGGCGTGATGGCGACCAGACCGGCGACGATGCCCGACGCGGCACCCAGCGAGGTGGCGTGTCCGTCACGGATGCGCTCAGTCAACAGCCAGGCGAGCATGGCCGTCGCGGTCGCCACCGTCGTCGTGACAAAGGTCGAACCGGCAATTCCGTTGGCCGACACCGCAGAACCGGCATTGAACCCGTACCAGCCGAACCACAGCAGGCCGGCGCCGAGCATCACGAACGGGAGGTTGTGCGGACGCATCGGCGTACCGGGCCAGCCGAGCCGCTTGCCGAGGATGATCGCCAGGACCAGGCCGGCCACACCGGCGTTGATGTGCACCGCGGTACCGCCGGCGAAGTCGATTGCCTTGAGCTGGTTGGCGATCCATCCACCGTGGTGGATCACGGTCTCACCGTCGGACCCCTTGACATCGAAGTCGAAGACCCAGTGCGCGACCGGGAAGTACACAAAGGTTGCCCACAGCGCGGCGAACAAGAGCCAGCCGCCGAACTTGATGCGGTCGGCGACAGCACCCGAGATCAGTGCGACGGTGATGATCGCGAACATCAGCTGGAAGCCCACGAAGACGGTGGCCGGGATCGTCCCGACCAGCGCGATGGGCGCATCGGCCGAACCGTTCGCCCCGATGAGACCCTTGAGGCCGAAGAACTGTGCCGGATTGCCGATCACCCCGGCGGTGTTGTCGCCGAACGCGACCGAGTAGCCGTACAGCGCCCACAGCACCGTCACGACACCCATCGCGCTGACGCTCATCATGATCATGTTGAGCACGCCCTTGGCACGCACCATGCCGCCGTAGAAGAAGGCCAGACCCGGCGTCATCAACAGCACAAGCGCGGCACTGGCCAGCATCCATGCCGTGTCACCGGTGTCCGGCGCACCCAATATCGGGAATTGCTCCACTCGCAGTTTCCTCCTTCACCACGCCACGGCCGCAAGGATTTACGACCATTGACCTGGTCCAAGACAATGCTGAGTAGATGTTTCAGCCACGGCGCCGTTGCGTTTCGCTCGTGTGAACGGATAGCCGGGCTGCGTTTCGCTGGTGTTACACCGTGCGTTTCGCCGAGTTTTTCGGGTGGGTTTCAGCCCAGAAGGGCGTCGACGAAGGCCGCCGGCTCGAACGGCGCGAGGTCGTCGGGGCCTTCACCGAGTCCGACCAGTTTGACCGGAACGCCGAGCTCCTGCTGGACCCGGAACACGATCCCGCCCTTGGCGGTGCCGTCGAGTTTGGTCAGCGCCACCCCGGTGATGTCGACGACCTCGGCGAACACCTTGGCCTGCGGCAGGCTGTTCTGGCCGATGGTGGCATCGAGCACCAACAGCACCTCGTCGACGGCAGCGCGCTTCTCCACCACCCGCTTGACCTTGCCGAGTTCGTCCATCAGGCCGGTCTTGGTGTGCAGGCGGCCTGCGGTGTCGATCACGACGACGTCGGCTCCGGTCTTGATCCCGTCGTCGACGGCATCGAAGGCCACCGACGCCGGATCGGCGCCCTCGGGCCCGCGCACCACATCGGCCCCCACCCGCGAACCCCAGGTCTGCAACTGGTCGGCAGCCGCGGCACGGAACGTATCGGCGGCGCCGAGCACCACGCGACGGCCATCGGCCACCAGCACGCGCGCCAGCTTGCCTACTGTGGTGGTCTTGCCGGTGCCGTTCACCCCGACCACCAGCAGCACGGACGGCTTGTCGGCATGCGGCAGCGCCTTGATCGAGCGGTCCAACTCGGGCCGCAACTCCGACATCAGTACCTCGCGCAGCACCGCGCGGGCGTCCGCCTCGCTCCGTACGTTCTTGCTTGCCATCCGTTCACGCAACGCCGCTACGACGGATTCGGTGACGACGGGGCCGAGATCGGCGATCAGCAGGGTGTCCTCGACTGCCTCCCATGAGTCCTCATCGAGATCGCCACCGCCGAGCAAACCGAGCATGCTGCGGCCCAACGCATTCTGGGATTTGGCGAGCCGACCCCGCAACCGGTCCATCCGCCCCTCGGCCGGGACGATGTCCTCCACGGCGGCGGCAACCGGATCGGGCGCCTCGGTCGGCTCGGCAACGGGCTCGGGCTCGGCGACCGGCTCCGGCTCGGCGACCACTTCCGGTTCCACGGGCTCGGCCGGCTTCTGCGGCGCCGCCGGCGGCTCGACGGGCGGTTCCGGCAGCTGAACATCGGAGATGGTGCGCTTGGGCGCATCCCGCGGAATGGTCGCGTCATCGCCGACAGCGGGCAGCCCACTGGTGTCGATGCGCTCGACCGTCGGAGTACCCGACTGGCTGAACGTGATGCCAGAGGACGCCGCATAGCCACCGGAACGATCGAGCGGTTTCGTGACGTCACGCTCGGACAGGCTGATCCGGCGGCGCCGGTAGCGCACCAATCCGACCGTGAGAGCGACGACGACCAGAACGGCCACGACCGCGATGGCGATCCACAGACCCAACAACGCACCTTCTGTCACGCCGCCATTGTCTCAGGGCGGCGGCATCGGAACGACCGGCCCCGTTGTCCCGCCTCACCCGCTGGGCCCAGATATGCCGGAGCCACCCGAAAAGATCGGCATATCGGAACGCCGAGAACCGCGGTACACTGACGTACCACAGCGGCAATTCACCGCTTGCACGCACCTGATCCAACGTTCTGACGGCAGCCGTAGATTTCATCTACGGCTTTGCCGCATTTCTCAATAAACCTACTTAACATGCCGTTTTAACTGCGCATTCCATTTTCTATTCGGAATTTTCTCAATTCGCTGACAACCGACACAGGCCTGGTCCACGATTCCAAACGGGTCGGGAATGACTTCAGCGTTTGGTCGGCGTGTGGTCCTTCCCTCGGGATTTCTCGGTAACGGGAGGGCAAGGATGCATATTCGTGTGCTTCGAGGGGCAGCACTGACGCTGGTGGCTCTGGTCGGCGCGGTCGGGTTGGTGCTGACGGCAAGCATGACCACGCTGGTTCAGTTGGCGGCGACTGCACTCATCATGGGCGGAACCGGAATGAAGGCCCTGGGAGACCCACACCAATGGGGTGCCGGCAGCTATGTGGACCAGGTGAACAACACCTATCTGGCCGACCGGCACCTCGATGAGGACGACCTGAAATGGGTATCGACGCCGGAGCAGTTCTGGCCCGCGACCAGTCTGACCGACGTCAGCTTCGACACCTCGGTCGCCCGCGGGGTCCTCAGCCTCAACAACTCCGTACTGAACACACCGGGCGAGAAGATCGTCGTCGGCTATTCGCAGAGTGCCAACATCGCCACCCGGGAGAAGCGAAACCTGGCAGAACTCCGCGCGCAGGGCGCCACGGTGCCCTCACCCGACGAGTTGTCCTTCGTGTTCGTGGCCAACCCCAACCGGCCCAACGGCGGAATCCTGGCCCGGTTCGAGGGCCTCTACATCCCGATCCTCGGGGTCAGCTTCGACGGCGCCACCCCTGATGACGAGTACCAGACGACCGACGTCGCGCGCCAGTACGACCTGATCGCCGACTTTCCCAAATATCCACTCAACCTACTGGCCGATCTCAACGCCCTGATGGGCTACTTCTACCTTCATCCGAACTACGGGTCATCGGTGGTCAACCTGAACGATCCGAGCACCTACGAGTCGTACACGTCTGGCAACACCACCTACTACCTGGTCCACACCGAGCACCTTCCACTGCTGCAGCCGTTGCGCGACTTGGGAATCCCCGCGCCGGTGATCGACCTGGCAGAGCCCACGCTGCGCGTGCTGATCGAGCTTGCCTACGACCGCACGCCCGCCAACATGGGTGTCCCGACCCGTGCCGGCCTGATACCCCACATCGACCTGGACAAGTTGGCATCGGATCTCAGGGCCGCGGCCAAGGAGGGTGTGCGCAACGCACTCGCCGACCTGGGCATCAACGTCGACGATGCTGCCGATCGCCGCACGGATAATGTTGCTGCACCGGATAATCCGGTGTCCGAGAAGATGACACCCCAGATTTCGGCGCCGGAGGGACCACAACCCGGGCACCCCCGCCTGCAAGGGCCCCGCACGCACCCCACGACGCAGACCGACACCCTCGCCGCGGCCGATACCGACACCCCGACGCCCGATCCCGCGGCGGAAGATCCCGAGACCGACGTCAAGACCGAAGTCAAGGCCAAGACGCCGAAGCCGAGAGCCACGGCCGAGCGACTCCGGCAGTCGGTGCGGCAGGCGCTCTCACCCAAGACATCTGACGGGGTCAAATCTGGCGGATCTGACGCGGACCCCCGTCCGGCCCGCCGGATTCATCGCCCAGACGAAAGCGGTTCGGCCCAGCCCAAACCCGCAACCTCGACGACGAAAGACGGCGCTACGCAGGATAAACCACGCCGTAGCCCGCGCACCGCACACTCCGACGCGGCATAGGCGCGCATCGGTCGGGCGGGCGGAACAGGACCCGGATCCACGGGGGAATCCGGGTTCTGTCCGCAACGCTCGGCATACGTTTCCCGACCGCTATCCCGGCGCGATCGAACATTCGAGTAGTCCACTACGCATGCGTTGCCCGTGATCACGACGTGATCATTTCCGTACGTCAGCCGACAAGCCCTCGGCCGGCGGCATCTCGAAAGGATGAAGTCCAAGCACGGAGCACTGCCATGACCACACATTCACAATCCGTCGGCCGGCTGTTCAAACTGCGCCATTCAGCCGAAGCCACCGACGGGCCGGCAAGAGGGAGCGATGTGTCGGTGGCCAAGATCACCGTCATCGGCGCCATCGCAACGGCGCTCATCGGGGCCGTTCCCGCCGTGTACAACATGATGAAGGACGAGCCCGGTACCGTGGCCATCCCGACGACGGAGACCCGGAGCAATGACCGCGTTTTCGTTGACGATCCGATGATCCTCAGCGATTCCGGCAAGACGCTGACCATCTCCGGTACGGCGGACCCCTTCGTGGAGACCGTGGGCCTGACGGTCCGTCAGCGCGACACCAAGGCGCCGGTCTTCACGGGCACGACGAATGTCACCGACGGAAAGTGGAACCTGGTGGCCACCAGCGACCAGGCGATCCCGCAGCCGCTGGAGGTGAAGGCGTACTACAAAGAGCGGCCCGTCACCGTTGCGGGAATCACGAAGGCGTCCTACGTCTTCCGGCTGGACCCGTCGACACCGCCAGCGCCTCCGCCCGGGCAGCGGAATGGCTGTCCGACGCCGTCAGCCAATGCTTGCTTCAGCGGCCCCGGCTGGTCGGCGCCGTCGATCTACGAGTCGGAATAGCCCCGAATCAGCCTGGGCTGGTCGCCAGCTCGTGCCCCCGCATCCGCTGCGAGATCACGGTGGTGATGCCGTCGCCGCGCATGGACACGCCGTAGAGCGCGTCGGCCACCTCCATGGTGGGCTTCTGGTGGGTGATCACGATCAGCTGCGACTTCTCCCGTAGCTGCTCGAAAAGGCTGATCAGACGGCGCAGGTTTACATCGTCGAGCGCGGCCTCGACCTCGTCCATCACATAGAACGGGGACGGCCGCGCCCGGAAGATCGCCACCAGCATCGCCACCGCGGTCAGCGACTTCTCGCCACCGGACAGCAGCGAGAGTCGTTTGATCTTCTTGCCCGGCGGTCTGGCTTCCACCTCGATACCGGTGGTGAGCATGTCCGCCGGGTTGGTCAGCAGCAGCCGGCCCTCCCCACCGGGGAACAGCGTGGAGAACACCTGCTCGAATTCGCGCTCCACGTCGACGTAGGCCTCGGTGAACACCTGCAGGATGCGCGTGTCCACGTCTGCGATGACATCGAGCAGATCGCTGCGCGCGGCCTTGACGTCCTCAAGTTGCGTCGACAGGAAGTTGTAGCGCTCTTCCAGCGCGGCAAACTCTTCCAGCGCAAGCGGATTCACGCGGCCCAACTCGGAGAGCTCGCGTTCAGCCTTCTTGGCCCGTCGCTCCTGGGTCGGCCGGTCGAACGGCATCGGTGCGGGCGCCATGACCTGCTCGCCCCGCTCGCGCGCCTGCTCGTACTCGGCCATCTCGAGGTCGCTGGGTGGCAGCGCAACCTGCGGACCGTACTCGGCGATCAGGTCGGCGGCGGGCATCCCGAACTGCTCGAGCACCTGGGCTTCGAGCTGTTCGATGCGAAGTGCCGCTTGCGCTTTCGCCATCTCGTCGCGGTGCAGCGAGTCGGTGAGCGCGGTGATCCTCGCGTTGAGTTCGGTGACCGCCTCACGCGCCTGGGACAGTGCGGTCGCACGCACCTGGCGCTCGGTAGCCAGCTCGTCGCGCATCCGTGAGGCCACCGACACCACGGCGCTCAGCCGCTGGGCCACAACACGTCCGGACTCGGACACGGCAGCCGCGACCCGCGCAGCATGTTCGCGGGCTTCACGGGCGCGTTGCGCACGCACCCGCGCCTCGCGCTCGGCAGCAGCGGCGCGGCGCAGTGAATCAGCGCGTCCGCGAACCGCATTCGCGCGTTCCTCGGCAGTACGGACCGACAGGCGGGCCTCCACTTCGACCGAGCGAGCCGCGTCGGCGGCGGCCACCGAGGCCTGGCGGTCCACGGGCTCGGCCTCGAACATCGGCAACTGCTCGGCGTTGTGCAGCCGCGTTTCGAGTTCGGTGAGCTCCTCGACCGTCTTGGTGCGCCCGGCTTCGAGTTCGTTGCGCTGACGGATCAGCCGCTGCCACTCGTCGTCGGCCCCACGGGCATCCTGTCCAAGGCGGCCCAGTTGCTCATAGATGGCCGAGATCGCGGCGTCGGACTCGTTGAGCGCGGCCATCGCCTCTTCGGCCGACTCCTGTCGGGCCGCCTGCTCGGCCAACGCACCCGACAATGCCGCCGCCAGCTCACCGGTCTGCCGCTCGGCAACTTCCAGTTCCGCACGGGCCTTGTCGATCTCGGCACTGATCTCGAGGGTGGACGGTTTGCGGTCGGAGCCACCGCTGATCCAGCCGGCACCGACCAGGTCGCCGTCCGCAGTCACCGCACGCAGGTCCGGTCGCGCCGACACCAGTTGCACCCCGGCGGGCAGATCGGTCACCACTGCCACCCCGGAGAGCATCGCGGTGATGGCGCCGCGCAACCGCTCCGGGACGGACACCACGTCGTTGGCCCAGATCGCCCCTTCGGGCAGCGCTCCCGACGGCGCCGAACCGTTGGCCTTCCAATCCCCCAGCAGCAGGGCCGCGCGACCACCGTCGGATCGCTTGAGCGCGGCGACGGCGGCTGCCGCGACACCGAAATCCTCGGCAGCCAACGCATCGGCAGCGGCGCCGAGGACCGTGGCCACCGCCACCTCGTGCCCGGGCCGTACCTTCAGATATTCGCCGATGGTGCCGAAAAGACCTGCGCCACTGTGGTTCTTCTGCAACCAGGCGGCACCGTCGCGCCGGTCCAAACTGACCGAGAGGGCTTCGATACGGGCCCGCAACGACGCCACCTGCCGTTCGGCGGCACGCTCGGCAGTCTGCAGTTCCGCCACCCGTTCGTCGGCGAGCCGCAGCGCCGTCACGGAGCGGTCGTGCTGCTCGTCCAGGCCCACTTCTCCGGCGTCGAGTTCGCCGACGCGGCTCTGCACGGTCTCGAATTCGGCTTGCGTCTGTTGGGCTTTGGCGGCAGCTTCCTCGATGTTGACCGACATCCGCATCACGCCGTCGTCGATCGATTCGACCCGGGTGCGCATGGTGTCGACCTGACCGGCCAACCGCGCCAGCCCTTCACGACGGTCGGCCTCGGCCCGGGCCGCAGCCAGATGCGCCCGCTCGGCCTCGGCGGCGAGTTGCTCACGTTCGGCGAGCTCGGCCCGAGCCGTCTCCAAGACGATGCGCGACTCCTCCAGCTCGCCGAGCAGCTCCATCTCGAGCTCGGCAACCTCATCGGCCTCGGCCTCGAGCGCATCGGGATCCTGCCCGGTGGAAACCTCCGTTTCGGCCTCGAACAACTGAGCCCGGTCCGTCGCGATCCGCACGGTGGCGCTGACCCGTTCGGCCAGTGCCGAGGCCCGGAACCAGGTCTGCTGGGCGGCCTCGGCACGGCGGGTCAGTTCGGCCACCGCGGCCTCGTGCGCCTGCAGTTCGACGGTCGAGGTTTCCAGCCGGACCGTGGCCTCGTCATGCTCGCGGCGCAGCGTGGTCTCGGCCTGGTTGGTGTTGTGGAACTCGACCTGCCGTCTCACCAGGTCATCGGCGGCCAGTCGCAGACGCGCGTCGCGCAGATCGGCCTGGATCGTCGCCGCGCGCCGAGCCATCTCGGCCTGGCGGCCCAGTGGCTTGAGCTGGCGGCGCAGCTCGGTGGTCAGGTCAGTCAGGCGGGCCAGGTTGGCCGCCATCGACTCGAGCTTGCGGACCGCTTTTTCCTTGCGTTTGCGGTGCTTGAGAACGCCGGCTGCCTCCTCGATGAACGCGCGGCGGTCCTCAGGACGTGATTCCAGGATCTCGGCGAGCTTGCCCTGACCGACGATGACGTGCATCTCGCGGCCGATGCCGGAGTCGCTCAGTAGCTCCTGGACGTCCATCAAGCGGCAGCTGCTGCCGTTGATCTCGTATTCACCCGCACCGTCGCGGAACACCCGACGGGTGATCGACACCTCGGAGTACTCGATGGGCAGCGCGTTGTCCGAGTTGTCGATGGTCAGCGTCACCTCGGCGCGACCCAGTGGCGCCCGCGAGGACGTCCCGGCGAAGATGACGTCCTCCATCTTGCCGCCGCGCAAGGTCTTGGCACCCTGCTCGCCCATCACCCAGGTGAGGGCATCGACGACGTTCGACTTACCCGATCCGTTGGGGCCGACGACGCAGGTGATGCCGGGCTCGAAGCGCAGAGTCGTCGGCGAAGCGAAGGACTTGAAGCCCTTCAGCGTCAGACTCTTGAGGTGCACGGCGATTTACCCTACCGCCGACTCGGCTACCGTTCGGTGAACCCCGCCATCGGGGCGTCGGCATCCGCCCAATCTGCGACGACGTTGTCCACCGAGCCCGGGGTCTGTCCGCTCTGCAACAGCTCAAGCAATCGCTGACATTTCTCCCGCGGGCCCTGGGCCACGACATGCACCCGCCCGTCGGGACGATTCGAAGCAAACCCGGTCAGACCCAGCTCCAGCGCCCGCGACCGGGTCCACCAGCGGAACCCCACGCCCTGCACGTGACCGTGCACCCAGGCACTCAACCGCACCTCGGCATCGGACCCGGCAGCGGGGAGTTCCGGCCCGGTCATCGAGTGGCGACCTCGAACTTCACCTCGGTGCCGGATTTCAGGGTGCGGCCCACCGTGCAGACCTGGTCGATCGCGCGCTCGACCACGGTCAGAAGCCTGGCCACCTCGGACTCCGAGAGCCCCGACACATCGATCTCAAGTTTCTCCTCCAGCAGCGGGTACCGCTCCTGCTCCCGGTCCGCCGGCCCCGACACCCGGATGGTCGCCGGATAGTCGTCGCCCAGGCGGCGACGCAGCGGCTGATCGCTGGACATCCCACTGCACGCCGCGAGGGCGATCTTCATCAATTCACCCGGGGTGAACACGCCCTCGACGTCCTCACTGCCAACGAGTACCTCTGCACCGCGCGAACTGCGCCCCACATACCTGCGCACGCCGGTGCGGTCAACCCAAAGTTCGGTCATGCGGTATTTCTACACGTCGCGACATCCCGTTATTCCAGCGGTGACGGTCGCCGACTCACCGGGCGAAGAGCGCATACACCGATGCGCGCCCGTTTCGCCACCACCCTCAACCTGGTACCGCCAGATAGACTCGACGGGATCCCAATCGCTTGAGGAGCACAGTGACTTATCCGCCCATCCCGCCGACGGGCCCCACCGGCCCCTGGCAGCAGCCGTACCCTCAGCAACCGGGCGGGCCGCAGGGGTATCCGAATGCCGATCAGCCGTACGGGTCCCCGTATGGAGCGCCGCAGCAACCGTACGGCGATCCACAACAGCCCTACGGAGCACCGCAACAGCCGTACGGCGATCCACAACAGCCGTACGGCGATCCACAACAGCCGTACGGGGCGCCACAACAGCCCCAGCAGCCCTACGGAAATCCGTACGGAGCACCCCAGGCTCCGTACGGAGCGCCCTACGGCGCCCAGCAGCCGTACGGTGCGCCGCAACAGCCCTACGGCTACCCCACTCCGCAGCCACCCAAGGGCGGCAACGGGAAGTTGCTGGCGATCGGCGGTGCCGTGATCGCGGTGCTGGCCGTGGTCGTCGGCGTGATCTTCTTCGCCGTGAACGGCGATTCGAAATCGAACGGCGGCAGTACCAGCGCCGGCTCGTCCCAGGCGAGCGATGCCGAGCAGGAAGTCCGGGACTTCCTCGATGAGGTGATGGCCAGTTCCAGCGACCTGAGTGAAGCCCTGCCCTATTTCTGCCAGGCGGACCAGGACCTGTTGGACAAGATCGGCGGTGTCGGTGCCATCGACGTTCCGAAGTCCACGGACTCCGGCGGTTCGGAGGCGGACATCAGCAAGATCACGGTGAACGGCGACAAGGCAGTCGTCGACATCTCGACCAACAGGGGCGCGGCCAAGCTGTACCTGCGCAAGGAAAGCGGATCGTGGAAGATCTGCATGAGTGATTCGCCGCAGCTGTCCGGCATGCGGTGATCAGCTACCCGTGACGAAGGTCAGCCCCGGGGACGGGGCTGACATCTCGGGCAGTAGAACGATGACCGGTTCATGAACTTGTCGCGGCGCATCACCGCGCCGCACCGGCGGCACGGCTCCCCTTCGCGGCCATAGGCGTCCAAAGACCGTTCGAAGTAACCAGATTCGCCGTTGACGTTCACATAAAGCGAATCGAACGACGTCCCGCCCTGGCTCAGCGCGTCGGTCATCACCTCGGCGGCGGCATCGAGCACCGCGGCCAACCGGCGACGCGGCAGCAGCGCGGCGGTTCGGGCACCGTTGACCTTGGTCCGCCACAGCGCCTCGTCGGCGTAGATGTTGCCGATGCCGGACACCACGGTCTGATCGAGCAGCTGACGTTTGATCTCAGAATGCTTGCGCCGCAGCACCGTAACCACATGGTCGCGGTCGAAGAGCGGGTCGAGCGGATCGCGGGCGACGTGTGCCACCGGTTGCGGCACCGCGGTGCCGTCGACGGTCACCAGCTCGGCCAGTTGCCAGCCTCCGAACGTACGTTGGTCGACGAAACTCAGGGCCGTGCCGTCGTCGAGCACCGCGGCGATCCGCAGATGCCGGTCGTCACGGATCGGTCCCAGCAGCATCTGACCGCTCATCCCGAGGTGCACCACCAAGGCCTCGGTCTCGTCGCCGCCTTGATCCGAAAGCGTCAACCACAGGTACTTTCCGCGGCGGCCGGTGCCGGTGATACGGGCATCGAGCAGCCGCGCGGTCAGGTCGCCGGGGCCGGCCTCATGACGACGTACGGCTCGCGGATGATGCACGCGCACCGCCGAAATCGATTTGCCCGCAACATGTTCCTGTAACCCACGGCGGACTACCTCTACCTCGGGCAGTTCAGGCATCGGTGCTCACGCATCGTCGAGTGCATTCCAGGCCGCGGCAGCCGCCTTGAGTTCGGCCTCTTTCTTGTTGCGCCCCACACCCCTGCCGTATTCGACGTCGGCCACCACCACGACCGCGGAGAATTCCTTGTCGTGATCGGGCCCGGTGGAGGTCACCACATAGCTGGGGGCACCGAGCCCGCGAGAGGCAGTCAGCTCCTGCAGGCTGCTCTTCCAGTCCAGCCCGGCGCCCAGTGTCGGCGCAGTGTCGAGCAGCTCACCGAACAACCGCAGGATCACCTCACGCGAAGTAGTCAGGCCGTGCTGCAAGTAGATTGCCCCGAGCAGGGATTCGACACCATCGGCGAGAATGCTCGATTTGTCGGCACCGCCGGAATTCTCCTCCCCCTTGCCCAGCAGCAGATGACTGCCGAGGCCGCCATCGGTGAGCCCACGGCCGACATCGGCCAGAGCCTGGGTGTTGACGATGCTGGCACGCAGCTTCGCCAGGTCGCCCTCCGACCGCTCGGGGTGGCGGTGGTAGAGCTCCTCGGTGATCGTCAATCCGAGCACCGCGTCCCCAAGAAACTCCAGCCGCTCGTTGGTGGGCAAGCCACCGTTCTCGTAGGAGTAGCTGCGATGCGTCAACGCGATGGTGAGCAGCTCGGCGGGAAGCTCGACGCCCAGTGCCTCCAGCAGCGCCGCGTGCGGATCGGTCACTCGTCGCCCCTGGGCTGCTCGTCGTCGGGCATCATCGCAGCCAGTTTGGCCCAGCGGGGGTCGATCTTGTCGTGGTGGTGGTCCGGCTCGGCAGTGGCCAACGCAACGCCGCAGTCGGGGCACAGGCCCGGACAATCCGGCCGGCACAACGGGGAGAACGGCAATGCCAACCCGACCGCGTCGATGATCGGCTGTTCCAGGTCGACCGTGTCGTCCTGACCGGAAGCACCTACCCGACCCATCTCGTCGGCTTCGGTGGTCTCGTCGGTGGTGCTGTCCGGGTACGCGTACAGCTCGGTGAGGTCGATCTCCACATCGCCGGTCAGTTCCGTGAGGCAGCGCGCACATTCACCGACCGTGGGGGCCGATACCGTCCCGCTGACCAGCACGCCCTCCGACACCGACTGCAACTGCAGGTCGAGTTCGAGGGGCGCACCCTTCTCGATGGCGACCAGCTCTGCCCCGATCCTCACCGGGCTGGGCACCGTTTCCTGGTAAGGCAGGAATGAACCCGGGCGCCGGCCCAGTCGGGAGACGTCGATCACCAAGGGCGATCGGCGGTCACTACGCCTTTCAGGCTGCTCCCGCCCGCCAGATCTCGCATGCGTCGCCATGCATCGATCCTACGGCGGCGTCAGGGCGCACCACGCGGCAGTGCGCGCCGAACCGCGCCGCCCCGTCAGCGGGTGGCGTAGTCGTGCGTACCTGCGGTCGTGCGCAGCTGATGACGTCCACGGCCGACGGAGCGCAATGTGCCGTTGAGGAAATCCTCGAACTCGGCCAGCTTGCTGTCGACGTAGATGTCGCATTCGCCGCGCAGCCGGTCGGCTTCGGCGTGCGCCGCGTCGATGAGCCGGGTGGCCTCGGCCGTCGCCGTCGAGACGATCTCGGTCTGCGACACCAGGCGCTGCTGCTCCTTGATGCCCTCTTGCACAGCCTTCTCGTAGGACAGATTGCCGTTCTCGATCAGGCGATCGGCTTCGGCCTTGGCCCGGCCCGTGCTTGCGTCGTACTCGCGCTTCGCCACGGCTGCCTGCCGCGCCGCCTCTTCGCGGGCCTCGCCGACCATGCGCTCACTGTGCTGGCGGGCCTCGGCGACCATCCGGTCCGCCTGGGCCTTGGCGTCGGCGAGCAGCCGGTCGGCCTCGCTCCTGGCATGGTTGAGCATGCCGTCGGCGTCGGCATTCGACTTGGACATCACCGACTCGCAGTGCTCCTTGGCCTCACGCAGCAGCGAATCGCGTGCGTCGAGGACGTCCTGAGCGTCGTCGAGCTCCCCCGGGATGGCGTCCTTGATGTCATCGATCAACTCGAGGACGTCCCCGCGGGGCACGACGCAGCCGGCGGTCATCGGCACACCGCGCGCTTCTTCGACGATCGCGCCGAGCTCGTCGAGCGCTTCAAAAACTCGGTACACGGCAAAACCCTCCAGGTCGTCGTTGTTAGTGACTAGTGTGCCTGGTGTTACGCCTGTGACTTGGGAGCACAATCGGTGTGTCGCCGCCGGACGCTGCCGGCAACCTCGATCAGCCGTTCAGTTTGGCCTGCAACCTGCGGTTCACCGGTTCTGGAAGCAGCGCGGAAACGTCGCCGCCCAGCGAGGCCACCTCTTTGGCCAACGACGACGACACGAACGAGTACTGCGGCGTGGTGGCGACGAAGAACGTGTCGACACCGGCCACATGCTTGTTCATCTGCGCCATCTGCAGCTCGTACTCGAAGTCGGTGCCGGTACGCAGACCCTTGACGATCGCGGTCAGCCCGCGCGCCTTGACGAAGTCGACCACCAGGCCCTGACCGGACTCAACCCGCAGGTTCGGCAGGTGGGTGGTCGACTCGGTGATCATCGCGATGCGCTCGTCGAGGTCGAACATGCCCTTCTTGTTCGGGTTCACCAGAACCGCCACCACGACCTCATCGAACTGTGCGGCCGCACGCTCGAAGATGTCGACATGGCCAAGGGTCACCGGGTCGAAGGAGCCGGGGCATACCGCGCCACTCATGTGTGACGACGCTACAGGCCGACGGATCAGCGGATCCGCTAGGTCGTGTCTGTTAATTGCGGACGCGGTAGAAGGCGGTGTCGAATCCTCAGTCCTGGCTGTGCCCGTGCCGAGTCTCGCGAATCGGACCTTGTCCGCGACACGTCAGGTCTCCCTATGTGCCACAACACCATTTATGTTGATTAGATATGCTCTACGTCTAGGATCGCAGCCACATGCTGACAGGAATCCTCGGCGTAAGTGCCTCCACGATTGAATGAGCTATGCCTGTGCCAGAGTCCGCTGCGACACACCGTGGCCGGGGCCTGGGGCTGCCCGATTTGTCAGACACGACCTAGCCCACTTCGGCGAGTTCCACCCGGGTGTCGCCATAGCGCCGGATACTCAACTCATCCCAGCCCGCAGGCCATTTCACCGGGCCACTCGACGCACGCCGCTCCACCAGCACGAAACTGCCACTGCTCACCCAGCCGGCAGTGGCCAGCAGCGCGAGCATCGCATCGACCGCGGCGTCGTCCAGGTCGTACGGGGGGTCGGCGAAAACCAGATCGACCGGCCGCGTGGTGCCCCCGGCCAACACCGTCTCGACACTGCCGCGACGCACCGAGGCCGTCCGGACGCCGAGGGTGGCGATGTTCTCGGTGATGACGGCGGCCGCGCGAGCATCGGCCTCGACGAAGGTCACCGAGGTCGCACCACGCGAAAGCGCTTCCAGGCCAAGGGCTCCCGAACCGGCATACAGATCCAGCACCGACAACCCGGCGAAGTCCAGCCGGGCTGTCAACGCGTTGAACACGGCCTCGCGTACCCGGTCGGATGTCGGCCGGGTTCCCTTGCTGGGCACCGCAATTCGACGCCCACCCAGACTGCCGGCGACGATGCGGGTCAGATCGATCCCCCGGTCGCTTCGCTCCTGCCCGCCGAACCGACCACCACCAGGAGGTCACCGCCCTCGACCTGCGCCGTGGCAGCCACCGCGACACGCTCGACGGTGCCCGCCTTTGGCGCGGTGATCGCGGCTTCCATCTTCATCGCCTCGATGGTGGCGATGGTCGCACCGGCTTCCACGGTGTCACCGGCGGCGACACCGACGGTGACCACACCGGCGAACGGTGCCGCGACATGATCCGGGTTGTTGCGATCAGCCTTCTCGGCAGCCGGCACCTCGCTGGCGATACTCCGGTCACGCACCGTGATCGGACGCAGCTGCCCGTTGAGAATGCACATCACCGTGCGCATCCCGCGCTCGTCGGCGTCGGAGATCGCCTCAAGACCGATCAGCAGCTGCACACCGCGCTCAAGCTCGACGCGATGTTCCTCGCCGTATCGCAGCCCGTAGAAGAACTGGTTGGCACTCAGACCGGAGGTGTCCCCGTACTCCTCGCGGTGCACCTCGAACTCCTTGGTCGGCCCGGGGAACAGCAACCGGTTCAACGCCGCCTGCCGCTTCGGTCCCGGCGCGGCCAGCAGCGCCTCGTCCTCGACCGAGAGCTCCTGGATCGGCTTGGCCGGGCCCCTGCCCTCAAGCGCCTTGGTGCGCAACGGTTCCGGCCATCCGCCCGGCGGGTCCCCGAGCTCGCCACGCAGGAACCCGATCACGCTGTCGGGGATGTCGTAGCGGGCCGGGTCGGCGGCGAACTCCTGCGCACTGACCCCCGCACCGACCAGCGCCAGTGCGAGATCTCCGACCACCTTGCTCGACGGGGTCACCTTCACCAACCGGCCCAGGACCCGATCCGCCGCAGCGTAGGCAGTCTCGATCTCCTCGAACCGGTCCCCCAGCCCCAGCGCGATGGCCTGCTGACGCAGGTTGCTCAGCTGCCCGCCGGGGATCTCGTGGGTGTAGACCCGCCCGGTCGGTGCGGGCAGCCCCGACTCGAACGGCGCATAGACCTTGCGCAACGCCTCCCAGTACGGCTCCAGATCACACACCGCGTCCAGGGACAGCCCCGTGTCGTACTCGGTGTGCGCAGCGGCCGCCACGATCGAGGACAACGCCGGCTGACTCGTCGTGCCCGCCAGCGGCGCGGCCGCACCGTCGACCGCCGACGCCCCGGCCTGCCAGGCCGCCAGGTACGTCGCCAACTGCCCACCCGGGGTGTCATGGGTGTGCACGTGAACGGGCAGGTCGAACCGACTCCGCAACGCACTGACCAGCAGATGCGCCGAATGCGGACGCAACAAGCCGGCCATGTCCTTGATCGCCAGCACATGCGCGCCGGCGTCGACGATCTGCTCGGCCAGCTTCAGGTAGTAATCCAGCGTGTACAGATTCTCGTTGGGGTCGGACAGATCGCCGGTGTAGGACATCGCGACTTCGGCGATCGCGGTGCCCGTCTCGCGGACCGCATCGATCGCCGGACGCATCGACTCGACGTTGTTCAGCGCGTCGAAGATCCGGAAGATATCAATGCCAGTTCCCGTGGCTTCTTGGACGAACGCCGAGGTGACCAACTCCGGGTACGGCGTGTAGCCCACAGTGTTGCGGCCCCGCAGCAACATCTGCAGACAGATGTTGGGCACCGCCTCGCGCAGCGCGGCCAACCGCTCCCACGGATCTTCCTTCAAGAACCGAAGCGCCACATCGTAAGTCGCTCCACCCCAGCACTCGATCGAGAGCAACTGCGGCATCGTCCGAGCCACGTACGGCGCCACCTTGAGCAGGCCCGTGGACCGCAACCGGGTGGCCAACAACGACTGATGGGCGTCTCGGAACGTCGTGTCGGTGACCCCGAGAGCCTTGCTGTCGCGCATCCAGCGCGCGAACCCTTCGGGGCCCAATTCCACCAGGCGCTGCTTGGAACCCGCAGGCGGTACCGCCGAGAAGTCCAGCGCCGGCAACTTGTCCTGCGGATACACCGTCGACGGCCGCTCGCCGTTCGGCTTGTTCACCGTGACGTCGGCCAGGTAGTTCAGGATCTTGGTGCCGCGGTCGGCCGGAGTGTGTGCGGTCAGCAGTTGCGGGCGGTCATCGATGAACGAGGTGGTGACGCGTCCGGCGCGGAAATCGGGATCGTCGATCACCGCCTGTAGGAACGGGATGTTCGTCGACACACCGCGGATACGGAACTCCGCCAGCGCACGCCGGGCGCGCGCGACCGCGGTCGAGAAGTCACGTCCCCGGCAGGTCAGCTTGACCAGCATCGAGTCGAAATGCGCGGAGATCTCCGCACCCAGATTCGACCCACCGTCCAGGCGGATACCCGCACCGCCGGGCGACCGGTACGCGGTGATCCGCCCGGTGTCCGGACGGAATCCGTTGGCCGGGTCCTCGGTGGTGATCCGGCACTGCATCGCCGCCCCGCGGATCACCAACGAATCCTGGCTCAACCCCAGATCGGCCAGGCTCTCCCCGGCCGCGATCCGCAACTGCGAACCCACCAGGTCCACGTCGGTGATCTCCTCGGTCACCGTGTGCTCCACCTGGATCCGTGGATTGCACTCGATGAACACGTGATGCCCACGCTCGTCGAGCAGGAACTCGATCGTGCCCGCACAGCTGTAGCCGATCTGGCGCGCCAGGGCCACGGCGTCCGCGCAAATCCGTTCACGCAACCCAGGATCCAGATTCGGCGCCGGCGCCAGCTCGATCACCTTCTGATGCCGCCGCTGCACGCTGCAATCGCGCTCGAACAGGTGCATCACGTTGCCCTGCGTATCGGCGAGGATCTGCACCTCGATGTGGCGCGGGTTGATGACGGCCTGCTCCAGATACACCGCGGGATCGCCGAACGCCGACTCCGCCTCCCGCGACGCCGCCTCCACCGCCTCGGGCAGTGCCTCGGGGTCGGTCACCCGGCGCATACCACGCCCGCCACCGCCGGACACCGCCTTGACGAACAACGGGAACGTCATATCCCTTGCCGCAGCAACCAATTCGTCCACCGACGACGACGGCTCCGACGACGCCAGCACCGGCAGACCCGCAGCCTTGGCCGCCGCGATCGCCCGCGCCTTGTTTCCGGTCAGTTCCAGGACCTGCGCCGAAGGCCCCACGAAGGTGATGCCCGCCTCCACACAGGCCGACGCCAGTTCCGGGTTCTCCGACAAGAACCCGTAACCCGGATACACCGCGTCGGCGCCGGAATGCTTGGCGACCCGGATGATCTCGTCCACAGACAGGTACGCCCGTACCGGATGGCCGATCTCACCGATCTGATACGACTCGTCGGCCTTCAGCCGGTGAACCGAATTGCGGTCCTCATACGGATACACCGCTACCGTCGCGATGCCCATCTCATAAGCAGCACGAAACGCACGGATCGCGATCTCGCCACGATTGGCGACTAACAGCTTGGAAATCACGGGGTAGACCTAACCGACAAGTTATTGCGGAAGTGTTACAGCAGCGTTGACCAGTATTCCCAGAAACGCACCAAGATCAACAGCACAAGTGAGGTGAACCAGAGCACCACCAGCGACCACCGCCACTGGTAGACAGCCCGGGCGACCGAGTTCGGGTGCAACGGCCGGAGCGCGATCGAGCTCGTCACCACCAACAGCGGGATGGTCACCGCCCACACCACCATGCAGTACGGGCACAGGGCACCGATGCGGTAGAGGCTCTGGAAGATCAGCCAGTGCACCATGACGGTACCGAGCAAAGTGCCGACCGCGAACCCCGCCCAGTACCACCGGGGCAACCGAACGCCTGCGATGGCCAGCACACCGGTGACCAGGGTGACCGTGAAAGCGACCACCCCGATCAGCGAGTTGGCGAATCCGAAGACCGATGCCTGCCACGTCGACATCACCGAGCCGCACGAGATCACCGGGTTCAGGCTGCAGGACGGGACGTAGGACGGATCGATCAGAAGCTCGATCTTCTCGACCGTGAGTGCCATCGCCGCAGCCAGGCCGAAGACACCGGCGATCAGCACCCAGAGGGCACTGGCCTTGCCCACGCCTACGCGCCGGGGCTCCTCGGTCCCGGGCTCGTCGAGCTCGGCGACGGCGTCGCTCATGGGTTGGCCGGCGCCGGAGCGGGTGCCGCAGGTGCGGGTGCGGGTGCGCCCGGGGCCGCGGGGGCCGGGGCAGCTGGGGCGGCGGGCGCCGCCGGGCCGGGAGCCGGACCCTTCAACGCAGGCAGGTCGCCGACCACTTCCTTCACCTTCGCGATCAGCGCGTCAGGAGTGGTCGGGCTGTATTCCTCGCCGTTGAACCGAATGGTCGGTGTCGAGTTGATTCCGGTGGCCGCGGCCATGCCCTGCACCATCTCGACGTAGCGGCCCTTGGTGATGCAATCGGGCACCTCACCAGCGGCCCCGGCCTGGCGGGCGAGCTCGATGATCCGGGCGTTGTCCGGGTAGACACCGCTGCCCTCCTCCGGCTGGATACCCGGGGTGAAGAGCGCGGAGTGGAAGCGGCGGAACGCATCGACGGACTCGTCGGCGATGCAGTACGCGGCGCCGCCGGCCCGGGACGAGTAGCCGTTGCCGGCCTTATCCAGGATCGCCACCATGTGGTAGTCGACGGCGACCGCACCGGCGTCGATGAGCTTGTTGATGGTCGGGCCGAGCTGCTGCTCCAGATGTCCGCACGCAGGGCACAGGAAATCCTCGAAGAGGCTCAGCGTCACCTTGGGTTCCGAAGTGCCCTCTTTGGTGATCACGCTGGGCGCGGCTACGTGCACGGCCCTGGCCTCGCCGGAGGCCGGCCGCTTGTGGCCGGTCGTGACGATGTAGAACACCAGGCCGACGGCGAACAGCACCACAACGGCTGTCAGCCCGATCTGAACGAACAGGTTGCGCTTGCGGTCAGCCGCCTTGAGGTCGTACTTCGCGGTCTTCTTCGGTTTGGCCACGTCGACAAGCGTACCGGCGTCGACAGGTCAACTTTCGGCGTGGCTGAGATGTGCGCGCAGCGCAGAGATCATGGCGCTCGTGGCCGTGGGGCTGCCGCCGCCCAGGGGAAAGAAGTTGGCGAAAGCATGGATCATCGAACGCTCTTCTCGGAGGTCGACCACCACCCCGGCGTCGCGCATCGCCCCGGCGTATCGGTTGCCCTCGTCCCGCAACGGATCGAAACCCGCCGTTACCACCAGCGCGGGCGGCAGGCCGGAGAGATCCTCGCTGAGCAAGGGCGACACCAGCGGATCCTCGGCCGATACCTCGGCGCCCTCGAGGTAGTGCCCGGCAAACCAGTCCATGTCGCGCTTCTTGAGGAAATAGCCGTCGGCGAACAGCGTCTTCGATCGCGTCTCACTCGAAAAATCGGTGACCGGGTAGAGCAGTAACTGCAGCGCGGGCAGCGGCAGTTCGGAGTCGCGGGCCTGCTGTGCCACGACGGCGGCCAGGTTGCCGCCCGCACTGTCTCCGCCGACCACGATGCGCGTGGCACCCAGGCCTGCGGCGTGGTCGAGCGCCCAGCGGTAGGCGGCATAGGCATCATCGACCGCGGCCGGCGCCTTGTGCTCGGGTGCGAGCCGATAGTCGACGGAGATCACCTGGATTCCGCCGTCCCGGCAGATCAGCCGGCACAGGCTGTCATGGGTGTCGAGGTCACCGATCACGAAGCCGCCGCCGTGGAAGTACAGCAGCAGCGCCGGGATCGCCGGGGCCCCGGTCCCGTCGGGGACATACCGTCGCGCGGGGATCGGCCCGGCCGGGCCGGGAATCGAAATCTCGGTCACGTCGGCACGGATTCGGGCCTTCATCATGCCCGCCGTCACCCGCAGCGCGGCCCGCGAGACGGCGACACCGGACTCCGGGCTGTAATCGGCGACCAAACCGCCGACACCGGCCGCCCGTTGGGCAGCCAGGGTGAACTGCAATGTGGTGTCCAGGGTGTTTCCGTCGACAGTCACCGAACGTCCGCCAAGCAGCAGCCGCTTGGTGCGATCCGAAATCCGGGGTATCGCGGCCAGGCTGAACCCCGTCGCCCGCTCGAGCAGCGCCTGTTTCACCATGTCCCGGCGATGACCGTTGGATCCGCCCGCTGCCTGCCCGCCTGGCAGACTTTCAGTCATGGCTGCTCCCTCTGTGAGTCCTCGTGTCACGCTCAACGACGGTAATTCGATACCGCAAGTCGGGTTGGGGGTTTGGCAGACCCCCGCCGAGGAGACCGTGCGCGCCGTGAGCGCGGCACTGCAGGCCGGGTATCGGCACATCGACACCGCCGCCGCCTACCAGAACGAGGTCGAGACCGGCCGCGGCCTGGTCGAATCCGGCGTGCCCCGCGAGGACGTGTTCCTGGTGACCAAGCTGTGGAACAGCGAACAGGGATATGACTCGACGCTGGCCGCGTTCGACGCGAGCCTCGACCGGCTCGGCGTCGACTATCTCGACCTGTATCTGATCCACTGGCCGGTACCCGCCAACAACGCCTACGTCGACACGTTCAAAGCTTTCGCGCACCTGCACGATCAGGGCCGGGTCCGGTCCATCGGGGTGAGCAACTTCGCTCCCGAACACCTGACCGTTCTCATCGACTCCACCGGCATCGTGCCCGCGGTCAACCAGGTCGAACTGCACCCGCTGCTTCCGCAGCACGAGCTTCGCGAAGTGCACGCGCAACTGGGCATCGCCACCGAGGCGTGGAGCCCGCTGGGTCAGGGGTCGCTGCTGTCCGATCCGGTCATCACCGGTATCGCCGAGCGGCACGGCAAAACCCCCGCACAGGTACTGATTAGGTGGCATATACATCTGGGTAATATCGTCATCCCCAAGTCGGTGAACCCAGCGCGGATTGTGAGTAATTTCGACGTGTTCGACTTCGATCTGGACGAATCGGACATGTCGGCCATCGCCACGTTGGAGACGGAAACACGCCTGGGACCCGATCCTCGAACCTTCAACTTCACAGGATAGGTGCCATGACCTCCTCGGACGGGGCTGCGATTCCCACCGTCAAGCTCAACGACGACCGTACGATTCCGGTCGTCGGACTCGGCGTCGGCGGCCTCTCGGATTCCGATGCGGAGCGGGTGGTGTCGGCGGCCCTGGAGGCCGGTCACCGCCTGATCGACACCGCCGCCGCCTATGGCAACGAGGCCGGCGTCGGCCGCGCCATCGCGGCATCGGGCATTCCGCGCGAGGAGCTCTCGGTGACGACCAAGCTGGCCATCACCGATCACGGTTTCCAGTCTTCCCAGAACGCCGGGCGCGCCAGCCTGGAGCGGCTCGGCCTGGACTACGTGGACCTGTACCTGATTCATTGGCCCGGCAACGACATCGGCAAGTACGTCGACAGCTGGGGTGGGCTGATGGCGCTGAAGCAGGAGGGGCTAGCCCGCTCCACCGGCGTGTCCAACTTCAGCCCGGACAACCTGTCGACCATCGTCGATCTGACCTTCGTCGCTCCCGCGGTCAACCAGATCGAGCTGCATCCGTTGCTCAACCAGAGCGCCTGGCGCGCGGCCAATACCAAGTACAACGTGGCGACGGAGGCCTACAGCCCTCTCGGCGTCGGCAATCTGCTCGACAACCCGGCTGTCACGGCCATCGCCGAGGCGCACGGCAAGACGCCGGCACAGGTGCTGATCCGCTGGAGCATCCAGGTGGGCAACATCGTGATCTCCCGCTCGACCGACCCGGAACGGATCGCGTCCAATCTCGACGTGTTCGGCTTCGAGCTGACCGCCGAGCAGATGGACCGCCTCAACGGTCTCGATAATGGCACCCGGTTCCGGCCCGACCCGGCGACCTTCACGGGCTGACCTAGCCTGGATCAGCCCGTCGGGCAGGTCCCGGTGGCTTCGCGCAGGACTCCGGCCGAGGCGGCGTCGACCGGGAGCGCATAGCCGCGCAACACCTCGACGAACTGCACCGCGTACTGACACCAGAACGCCCGGTTGGGCGGCATCCAGTGGGCGGGCT
The DNA here is from genome assembly GCA_036235365.1 of Mycolicibacterium sp. 050232. Taxonomy (GTDB): domain Bacteria; phylum Actinomycetota; class Actinomycetes; order Mycobacteriales; family Mycobacteriaceae; genus Mycobacterium. Next base: position 335,140 of record JAZBEZ010000002.1, read on the forward strand.
CCTGATCGCCCTTGTCCTGGTTGGGTTTACCGGCGACCGCCAGCAGGTTGGCCGGGTCGTTGGCGAAGCGCAGCCGCAGATCGTCCGGCCAGTCACGCGCACCCAGATCCCAGGCCAACGCCAGCGGCACGATGTGGTCGATCTGGACCGCGGCACCCGTCTGATTGCCGCGGACGAAGGACACCACCGCGTTCGTGTACGGATCGTGCAGTGTCCCGGTCGCCACCGCGGCCGGGCACCGCTTGATCGCGACGTATGTCTTGTCGACGAGGTCGCGGTTGAGGATGTCGTTACGGGTGTCGCAACCGTTGTGGCCGCCGGGCGCGCTGTTGTCGTCGTCCCAGGATTCACCGAAGGCCGCGCGGCGATAGTCGTTGCTCCGCAACCGCACCGGAATCTCCGGCATACCGGTCAACAGGTCCACCCCGGCCGCGAGGGTGGGCGGTTGCGCCTGCGCGGCGAACCGCACGGAGTCCGGGGTCGAGGTGGTCACCTGGACGGCGACCACCACCGTGAGTGCGACGACCGCGGCCAGCCACCATACCCGCCGGCCGGTCATGCCTTGTCCAGATACTCGACGCGGTCGGTGTTCACGAATTGTGCTGCCAACAGATCCATTCCGGGGTCGTGCGGGCTCTTCGAGTAACGCTGCTCGCAGAACGCCCGGGCCTCCTGGATCACTTCGAGGTGATCCCGCAGAGACAGGAACCGCAGGTTGATGGTGCGCCCGGACTGGTTGAGGCCCAGCACATCTCCCTCGCGACGCTCATCGAGGTCGAGATCCGCCAGGGCGAAACCGTCGAGCGTCGCGGCCACGGCCTTGATCCGTTCACCGGCCTTCGAGGTTTCGGGCAGTCGGGTGGCCAGCAGGCACAGGCTGGGATGCTGACCACGACCGATCCGGCCGCGCAGCTGATGCAGCTGGCTGATGCCGAACCTGTCGGCATCCATCACGACCATCATGGTCGAGTTGGGCACGTCGACGCCGACCTCGATGACGGTGGTACACACCAGCACATCGATCTCACTGGCCCGGAACGCGCCCATCACCGCGTCCTTCTCGTCACCGGACAACCGGCCGTGCATGAGCCCGAGCCGCAACCCGGACAGCGGGCCCGTGCTCAACCGGTCGAACAGATCGACCACGGTGATCGGCGGCGGGCCGCCGCGTCCGTCATTCTTGTCGGTCGGCTTGTCGGATTCGTCGATGCGTGAGGCGACCACGTAGGCCTGCCGGCCGGCGCCCACCTCCTCGCGGATGCGAGCCCAGGCCCGGTCCAGCCAGGCCGGCTTCTGCGAGATGAAGATGGTGTTGGTGGTGATGGGCTGCCGGCCGCGGGGCAGTTCGCGCAGGGACGAGGTCTCCAGATCGCCGAACACCGTGAGCGCCACGGTGCGTGGAATCGGCGTCGCCGTCATCACCAGAAGATGAGGAGTCAATCCGTCACGCGCCTTGGCCCGCAACGCATCCCGCTGTTCGACGCCAAACCGGTGCTGTTCGTCGACGACCACCATGCCGAGGTTGTGGAACTCCACCGCGTCCTGCAACAACGCGTGCGTACCGACGACGATGCCCGCCTGCCCCGACGCCACCTGGTTGCGCACGGCGCGCTTCTGCGGTGCCGTCATCGACCCGGTCAACAGCGCCACACCCGTCGCCGTCTCGGCACCACCGAGCTCCCCTGCCATCGCCAGCGGCCCCAGCACGTCGCGGATCGAGCGCGCATGTTGGGCGGCAAGCACTTCGGTGGGCGCCAACAGCGCACACTGATAGCCCGCATCGACCATCTGCAACATCGCCAGCACCGACACGATGGTCTTACCCGACCCCACCTCGCCCTGCAGCATCCGGTTCATCGGCCGCGTCGAGGCCAACTCCCCCGAGATCACCTCCAGCACTTCGGATTGCCCGGCGGTCAGGTCGAAGGGCATCCGACCGAGCATCGCCGCGGCCAACCCGTCATCGATTCGCGTTGCGGCAGGGCCGGATTCACTCAACTCGCTGTACCGTCGGCCCACCAGCGCCCACTGCAGACCGATGGCCTCATCGAAGGTAAGCCGCTGCTGGGCACGCTCCCGCTCGAGCGAGTTCTCGGCAAGATGGATCGCCCGCAGCGCCTCATCCTCGGTCATCAGGTTGTGTTCGCGCACAAAAGATTCCGGTAACGGATCGGGAACCGGGTCGAGGACGTCGAGCGCCTGCCGCACGCACGCATAGATGTCCCAGCTCTGCACCTTTGCCGATGCCGGGTAGATCGGGAAGAAGTCGCGCTCGAACTCGGCCAGCATGTCCTCACCGGTCGCCCCTGATGCCGACGCGATGGTCTTGAGCGACTTGGTGCCGATCTGCTTGCCGGACGGCGCATTCAGGACCAGAAACGCCGGATGATCCAGCTGGAGGTTGTTGCGGAAGTACTTGACCTCGCCGGAGAGCATCAGCCGGGTGCCGGTCGGCAGCTTGTCGACCATCCACCCGGCGTTGAAGAACGTCGCCGTCACGGTGGGCCGATGCTCGCCCAAGGTGACGCGCAGCCAGCTTCTGCTCTTCGGCCGGCCCGTCGTCTTGTTGAAGGTCGGCTTCATCTCACCGGTCTTGGTCTCGGTGATGACCTCGATGAACGTGACGTGCTCGCCCTCTTCCAGGTCGAGTGCCTCACCCTCACCGCGCACCGACATCCCGTCGCTGTACTTGCGGGGGTAGTGCCGCAGCAGATCGTTGACCGTGACGATGCCGAAGTGCTCCTCCAGAGGCTTCGCGGCACGAGCCCCGAGCACGAAATCGAGCCGATCGGCGAGGGTGGCCATCACTCCACCCCGATCAGCAGGGCGTCGCCGCGATGGCCGGTGTGATAGGTCACCAACTCGGCGCCCAGGTGCTCGCGATGCACATGGGCCTGCAGCGCCTCCCCCACAGCACTGTCGACACCATCGCCGGTCAACACCGTGATCAGTTCTCCGCCCGCCACCATCAGCAGATCGATCAATCCGGCGGCAGCCGTGGTGATGTCGGGTCCCACGATCAGCACCTCGTCGCCCGCGATGCCCAGCCCGTCGCCCGGCTTGCAGCCACCTGCCCACGTCAACGCCTCTTCGGTGGCGATCCGAACCGCGCCGTGCCGTGCGCCCGCGGCCGCCCGCGCCATGGTGTACCCGTCGTCCACGGCCTGTCTGCCCGCGTCGTGGACGGCCAGCGCGGCCAGCCCCTGCACCATCGAGCCGGCCGGCACCGGCACGACATCGATGCCCCGCCCGATCGCCGCCGTGCATCCCGCCACCAACTCCTCGGCAGCCACATATCCGTTGGGCAGCAGCATGACCTGGGCAGCACCCACATCGACCAGGGCCCGCAACAATTGCTGGGCACTGATGGGCTCGCCCGCGTCGCGCCGCAACACCTGGGCGCCCTCACCGGCGAACAGTTCGACGCCGCCGTCACCGTCGACGACCGCCAGTACTGCCCGCTCGCGGGCCCAGCCACCTGCCGACCTGAGGCCAGGAGCCACCGTCAGCGCGGTGATCTGGATGCGGTTCAGCGCCCCGACTGCAAGCCCGGCCTCGACCGCGGACCCGGCGTCGTCGACATGGACGTGCACCGAGTACTGATCATTTCCCGAGGCGGCGATCGCCACCGACTCACCCATCTGCTCGAGGACGGCCCGCAACCCCTCGACGGCGGCCGCGCCGCATCCGGTCAGCAGGTACATGACCTCGAACTGCGGCGGCGCCTCCGCACCGGCGAGGTCCGTGGCCACAAATGGGGCCTGCGGTGAGGCCGGGACGTAGACGGGCCTGCGGGGCGCATGCCCGGCCAGGGTCGCCGTCAGTGCATCGAGCAGGACGAGCAGGCCGCGTCCACCTGAATCGACGACGCCGGCCTTGGCCAGCACATCGAGTTGCTGCGGTGTGCGATCCAGAGCTGCGGACGCGGCATCGCCCGCGGCGGCAGCCGCATCGGCCACGTCACCTCCCTCGGCCGCGCGGCGTTCGGCTGCCGAGGCCGCGGCCTCCAGCACCGACACGATGGTGCCCGGCACGGGCTCGCCCATCGAGGTGACGGCCAGGCCGGCGGCATGGCGCAGCGCCGCGCCCAACAGTGCAGCGTCCACAGCGGAGAGGTCACCGTCACGCTGGGCGGCCGCGTTGGTGATCACCTCGGCCAGGCCGAGCAGAATTTGCGACAGGATCACCCCGGAGTTTCCCCGTGCCCCCTGCAACGCCCCGGCCGCCAACGCGCTGGCCAGTGCCGGGACGTCCGCACCGGCGGGCTCGGCATCGGCATGAGCCCATGCCGAACGCATCGTGAACAGCATGTTCGTCCCGGTGTCGGCATCGGCCACCGGGAACACGTTGAGCCGGTTGATCTCGTCGGTGTGGGTGATCAGGTCATCGACGGCCGTGTGGGCCCAAGCCCGCAGAGCGGAGGCGTCCAGCCGCCGAGCCGACATCGGACCTCCCAATCCCCATCAGATCCCACCGATACGCGCGGCCGTCCCCCGCAGTCACCGCCGTGGGCGCCAGCCTATCGACTGACGGCGACAATCTTGATCAGAGCACCGCCGGCTGTGGACAACCTGGGGTCGTGTTCACGGGCCGTTTTGGCGATCCTCTGGCCTCCCGGTATCCTGATCAGGTTGTCGGGTTGAGCCCCGCCGTTTTGCGGCGAGCGGGCCCAGACCCCCCAAGGACTGAATTCGAGGAGTTGTTGATATGGCTGCCGTGTGCGATATCTGCGGAAAGGCCCCGGGCTTCGGCAAGTCGGTGTCGCACTCGCATCGGCGGACCAGCCGGCGCTGGGATCCGAACATCCAGTCGGTGCGTGCCGTGGCGCGTCCGGGTGGCAACAAGCAGCGCGTGAACGCCTGCACCTCCTGCATCAAGGCCGGCAAGGTCTCGCGCGGCTGACTTCGCGCACCTGATCGGGTGCGCGATATCGGGTTTATCTGAGGTCACGGCGGGGTATGCCGTGCCGTCATGACCTCATGTCGCGCATCACATACATCGCTTCATGCGTTCGCTGCCGCCGTCGCGGTCGGCTCGATGCTGACCGCGTGTGGCGGCACCGCGTCCGAGGACGATACGACCACCTCGGAGACCTCTTCGACGGCCGAGGCTCCGGTCACCTCGGAGGGGCCGGCAACCCATACCGAAACCACGGTCATCGAAACGCCCGTGTCGCCCGGAACGGGCTCGCCGCCGGCTGACATGCCCGATCCGACCGAAGGCGACGGGGACGTGACCGTCGAGATCCCGTCACCGGGTATTCCGTCACCCCCGCCGATCCCGGCACCGCCTGCGATCCCCGGCCCGCCGGGGATCCCCATGCCCTGATCGCATCAGGGCAGCCGCCAGTCGATCGGATCGGCACCCTTCTGCCGCAGCAGTTCGTTGGCCCGACTGAAGGGACGTGACCCGAAGAATCCCCGCGATGCCGACAACGGCGACGGATGCGGCGATTCGATGGTCGCGCAGTCACCCTCAGCCAGTAGCGGTTTCAGCGTCGACGCATCACGGCCCCACAGCACCGCGACCATCGGTTGGTCGCGAGTCACCAGCGCGCGGATCGCGCACTCGGTCACCGCTTCCCAGCCCTTGCCGCGGTGCGACGCCGGAGTGCCCGGGGACACCGTCAGCACCCTGTTGAGCAGCATCACGCCTTGTTGCGCCCACGGGGTGAGGTCGCCGTTGGCCGGCTGCGGATAACCCAGGTCCTCGGAGTATTCGGTGAAGATGTTCGACAGGCTGCGCGGTAGCGGGCGCACATCAGCTGCCACCGAGAAACTGAGGCCGACGGCGTGTCCCGGCGTTGGATACGGATCCTGACCGACGATCAGTACTCGCACCTGTTCGAACGGAAAGGTGAAGGCGCGCAGAATATTCTGGCCTGCCGGCAGATAGCGTCTGCCGGCGGTGAGCTCGTCGCGGAGGAACTGCCCCATCTGCGCGACGTGCGCTCCGACGGGCTCGAGCGCGCGAGCCCACCCGGCGTCGACGAGTTCGTTCAGGGGACGTGCACCGGTAGAATCGCTCGTCGCATCCGCCCCCACCGTCTTGCTCCTCGCCTCCGCAGTCACGGTAGGCCAACTTAGCGTGAGTGCTCAGTCAAACGATTGCCATCCGGCATTACCCGCCCACGGCGTGCCGTCGACGAGCACCGTCGCCGGGCCTTCGACCACCCTGCCGATCGGCCGCCATCCAGGTGGAACGGCGCCCGGGAAGGTCGCGGCCAGTGCGTGGTCCTCACCTCCGCCGAGCACCCACTCCCACGGGTCGGCGCCCACCGCCGCGGCAGCCTCGGCGACCTCGCGCCGATCGCCGTCCAGAAGGCTGCGGTCCACGTCGATGCCGACCTCGGAGGCCGACGCGATGTGGCCGAGGTCGGCGAGCAGGCCGTCGGACACGTCGGTCATCGAGGTGGCGCCGGCGTCGGCGGCCCGCGCCCCCTGCCCATAGGGCGGCTGCGGGGTCAGGTGCCGCTGCCGCAGTTCCGTGAACCCGGCCTGCCCTTCGACGCCGCGTTCCCACAGCGCGTAGCCGGCGGCGGAGCGACCCAGCTCTCCCGCCACAGCTACGGTGTCGCCGGCCCGGGCGCCGCTGCGACGCACCGGTTCCCGGCCGCCGAGATCCCCGAGCACCGTGACGGATATCACCCACTGCGGCGCACTCACCAGGTCTCCCCCGGCGATGCTGGCACCCAACCGGCCCGCCTCGTCCCACAGGCCGTCGGCCAGTTCCGCGGCGGCGGCGACCGAGGTGTCCGACGGTGCGCCGAAAGCCACCACGAAGGCGGTGCTCCGCCCGCCCATCGCCTCGATGTCGGCTGCGTTCTGGGCGATCGCCTTGCGCCCGATGTCGTGCGGCGTCGACCAATCCAGCCGGAAATGGCGGTCCTGGACCAGCATGTCGGTGGAGACCACGGCGCGGCCGTCGGTCGCCGTCACCACGGCCGCGTCGTCGCCGGGGCCCAGGGCTACCGCGCCGGCTTGCCTGCGCCCGGTGACCAGGCGGTCGATGACGACGAATTCCCCGGCTCCCGCCAGGGTGTCGCCGTTGTCGTCACCGGAATCGGTGCCGATGGTCTCGCCGGTCATCTGGCCTCCTGCCGGTCGGCTGCCGCGTCCTGAGCCCGGACCCGACCTGCGGTACGTTTGGTGCCTGCGGCCAGCAGTTTATGCCGCGAGATGGAGGAGACAGCCGGTGGTGGAGGCTTACGTGCTGATCCAGACCGAGGTGGGCCGCGCCGAAGTCGTCGCCAAACAACTCGCAGGCCTGCCGGGCGTGGTGTCCGCGGAATACGTGACCGGGCCCTATGACGTGGTGTTGCGTATCAGTGCCGACACCCTGGCGGCGCTGCAGTCAGATGTGGTGCCCGCCGTGCAGCAGGTACCCGGAATCACCCGGACCTTGACCTGCCCGATCGCCGACGCCGGCCGGCCATAGAGTTGGTGGTGTGACCGACTCGCACGCCGCCGACGGACCGCCCCGCGCCTTGCTCATCGCGGCGGTCGTCGTCGCGGTCTCGGTGCTGATCACCGTCCTCGGTATCGCCGCGTCACGACAGCAATCCCCCGCACAGCAGCCCGTCGCCATCCCGTCGATACCGGCACCACAGGCAGATAGCCGGCAGTGCCACGACCTGCTCGACGCACTGCCCGAGCAGCTCGGCGATTTCCGTCGCGCGCCGACCGTCGATCCGACGCCTCCCGCCACCGCGGCGTGGCGCGCCGCGCCGGACACCGAACCGGTCGTCCTGCGTTGTGGGCTGGAACGCCCCACCGATTTCGTCGTGGGTACGCCGCTTCAGGTGGTCGACGAAGTCCAGTGGTTCCGGGTGGGTGAGACCGGAGTGCCGAGCAGCGGGAAGGATGCCGACGATCAGGGCCGCAGCACGTGGTACGCGGTGGATCGCCCGGTGTACGTCGCGTTGACACTGCCGGCCGGCTCGGGGCCGACACCCATTCAGCAGATCTCCGGTCAGATCGCCCGCACGATGCAGGCGCAGGAGCCGGCACCCGGTCAGGCGCGCTGAGGCTGTATCGCTCGCGGGCGCAGCGAATTCAGCGCAGGCCGGTGCCGCGCGCGAGAGCCGTCTCGACCATCGCGGTCAGCAAGGTCGGGTAGTCGACGCCGCTGGCCGCCCACATCCGCGGGAACATGGAGATGGTGGTGAATCCCGGCATGGTGTTGATCTCGTTGATCACCGGTCCGTCGTCGGTGAGGAAGAAGTCGACGCGGGCCAGCCCCTGACAGTCGATCGCGTTGAAGGCGCGCACGGCGAGCCGACGGACCGCCTCTGATACCTCATCGTCGACCTTCGCGGGCACATCCAACTCGGCTGCGTCGACAAGGTATTTGGTGGCGAAGTCGTAGAAGCCGTCCTCGCGGCCGCGTACTCCGGCCACCCTGATCTCGCCCAAAGTGCTGGCTTCGATACTGCCGTCGGGGAACTCGAGCACACCGCACTCCAGTTCGCGGCCCGGCACCGCGGCCTCGACGATGACCTTCGGATCGTGCCGGCGCGCGAGTTCGATCGCCGCGGGCAGCTCGTCCCACGCCGCGACCCGGCTGACGCCGATCGATGAGCCACCCCGGGCGGGCTTGACGAACACCGGCAGGCCGAGGCGTTCCCGCTGTTCCAGATCGAGGGTGGGATCGCTGGGCCGCAGCACCACGAAGTCCCCGATCGGCAGGCCCTCGGCGACCAGAAGCTTCTTGGTGAACTCCTTGTCCATCCCGGCGGCGCTGGACAGCACGCCGGACCCCACATAGGGAATCCCGGCCAGCTCCAGCAGGCCCTGGATGGTGCCGTCCTCGCCGTACGGGCCGTGCAGCACCGGGAAGACCACGTCGACGGCGGCCAGCAGTTCACCGGGCCCGTTGCTCAGCGCCAGCAGCTGACCACTGCGGTTCGGGGCGGCAGGCAGCGCCAGTTCGGTACCGGATGTCTCGGTGACCACGGGCAACTCACCATCCGTGATCGCGAGCGTCTCGGGGCTCCCGTCGGTCAGCATCCACGAGCCGTCCGGGGTGATCCCGACTGCGACCACCTCGAACCGCTCCGGGTCGAGATTGCGCAGGATGCTGCCTGCTGACACACACGAGATCGCGTGCTCCGAGCTACGCCCGCCGTATACGACTGCGACGCGGGTACGAGATCCGGTCTGTTTGCGGCCTGTCACAACCTAGAGAGGCTACCGTCCCAGCCCGTGGCTGCCTGTCGGTGCATCCCAACCTGGGCTTTCACCCGACCAAGGCCTGCTCCACGTCGGCTATCAGGTCTTCGGTGTCCTCGATCCCGGCCGAGATGCGGGCGAATCCGGCGGGCACCGGATCACCCCAACGGGCCCTGCGGTCGACCGAGGTGTGAATTCCGCCGAAGCTGGTCGACGCGATGAGCAGGGTGCTGCGCTGCACCAGGGCGTGCACCGCGGCCTCGTCGGCCAGCTCGATCGACACCAATCCGCCGAATCGCTTCATCTGGGTAGCCGCCAGCTCGTGAGCCGGGTCTGTGGGCAGCCCCGGGTAGCGCACCGAGCGCACCGCCGGATGATTGCGCAGCATCAACGCCAGCGCGGCCGCGTTCTGGCACTGTCGTTCGAATCTCAATCCGGCACTGCCGAGGCTGCGCAACACCAGCCAGGCCTCGAACGCGCCCAGGACCGGCCCGGCCAACAGCCGGTCGGACTCCACGGCGGCCATCAGCTCGGGCTGGCTGCCCGCGACATAGCCGGCCACCAGATCGCTGTGCCCTGACAGTGATTTCGTGGCACTGGCCACCACGAGGTCGGCGCCGAGCGAAAGCGGTTGCTGGCCCAGCGGGGTGGCGGTGGTGTTGTCGACGACGAGGGTGGCACCGCGGCTGCGGCAGGTCATCGCCAGCCGGTGCAGATCGACGACGTCGAGCCCAGGATTGGCCGGCGTCTCGGCGAGCACCACATCAGCGCGAGCGGCAGCCTCGCAGATCTCGGCAACACTCGCCTCGATCACCGTGATCCCTTGCGGTGCAAGATATTCAGCAGCATATCGGCGAACCTGATAGTAGCCGTCCGCCGGGACCACCAGAGTGGTTCCGGGTTTGGCGAGCACCCGCAGGGCCGAGGTGATCGCGGCCATGCCGGACCCGAACGTGAGCGCGGTGGCCGCCCCCTCCAACTCGGCGAAGGCCGATTCGAGTTGCCGCCACGAAGGGTTGGAGCTGCGGCCGTAGGTATCCATCGGCTCGGCCTCGTCGGGCGAGAGGTGATACGCCGATGCCGGTACCGGGACCGGCGCCACCGGTTGGCCCGGAACCGCTTCCACACCAACAGCTTTGACGCTCCGGGTGGAATCCCCGTACAAACCGTCCATTGGTGCTACCTCCTCACGTCCGGAGGGCGCTACTCCGGTTTCGTAGTGCGTCCGAGCAGCCCCGCGACCGCCTCGTGGACCGACAATCCCTTGTGACACACCCGATGAACGGCATCGGTCAGCGGCATCTCGACACCGTAACTGGATGCCAACGCCAGCACAGATTCACACGAGGCCACTCCCTCGGCCACGTGCCCGCCGGCCGCGGTCAACGCCGATTCCATCGTGCCGCCCTTGCCCAGTCGCTCGCCGAAGGTGCGGTTACGGGAATGTCGGGAGGTACACGTGGCCACGAGGTCTCCGACGCCGGCCAGCCCGGCCAACGTGGCAGGGGTGGCACCCAGCGCGATACCCAGCCGCATCACCTCGGCGAGGCCGCGGGTGATGATGGCGGCCACGGTGTTCTCTCCCAACCCGACTCCGACCGCCATGCCGCAGGCCAGCGCGATGACGTTCTTGCAGGCCCCGCCCACCTCGGCGCCCACCACGTCGGCATTGGTGTAGGGCCGGAAGTATCCGGTGGCCAACGCGCGCTGCAACGCAACCGCGCGTCCGGAGTCGCTGCACGCGACGACGGTGGCCGCGGGCTGCTCGTCGGCGATCTCGCTGGCCAGGTTGGGCCCGGTCACCACCGCTACCCGGGACGGATCGGCTCCGGTCACCTGGACGATGACCTGGCTCATCCGCATGAGCGAGCCGAGTTCGATTCCCTTGGCCAGGCTGACCAGGGTCACGTCGTCACCGATCAGGTGCTTCCAGCCCTCCAAATTCGCCCGCAGCTGCTGCGCCGGAACACCGAGCAGGACGGTGCAGGCGCCGGCCAGTGCCTCGGCCGGATCCGTGGTGGCACGGATCGTCGGAGGCAGCGCGACGTCGCCGAGGTACCGGCTGTTGCGATGAGCGGTGTTGATCTCGTCGGCAACCTCGGGACGCCGGGCCCACATCGTCACCGGATTACCTGCGTCCGCCAGCACCTTGGCCAGCGCCGTCCCCCACGCACCGGCACCCATCACCGCAGCCTCTACCACTCGCTCACCCTAACCCGGCGGCGGCGCGGATCGCCGCCGCCGGCGGGGCTGGCAGGATGAACCCATGAGCGGCTCCCGAAGCGACACCGCCGCAGCAGCAACGCAGGCCGCTGACGTCACCCTGGTGATCGCGGTGAAACGGCTGTCGGCCGCCAAAACCCGGCTGGCGCCCATCTTCTCCGCGCCCACCCGTGAGGCAGTGGTGTTGGCGATGCTCGTCGACACCATCACCGCCGCATCCTCCATCGCCCCGGTGACAGTGGTCACGCCCGACGACACCGCGGCGGAGGCCGCCCGGCAACTCGGCGCCGGTGTGTTGATGGACCCGACACCGCCGGGCCATCGTGACCCACTCAACAACGCCATCACCGCGGCCGAGGCCGAACTACGCAACACCGCACCGAATATCGTTGTTCTCCAAGGGGATCTACCTGCCCTGCAACCCCAGGAGCTGGCTGAGGCCCTGACCCTGGCCCGCGGCTACCAGCGCAGCTTTGTCGGAGACCGGCACGGCACCGGAACCTCGGCGCTGTTCGCCTTCGGCACTTCGCTCACTCCGCACTTCGGGTCCGATTCAGCTGCGCGGCATCGACACTCCGGCGCGATCGAACTCACCGGCGCCTGGCCCGGTCTACGCTGCGACATCGATACACCCGACGATCTCCAGGCCGCGCGGCGCCTCGGGGTCGGCGCGGCCACCGCGCGCACCCTCGGCAGGCACGCCAGTAGGTAGCCCCGCACCCCCGGCATAGGGAATGATCGGACGCATGAGCGAAGCCACCGAAGCCGAGCCAGGGACCCGGACGAACAACTCCCAACGGGACACCACTTCAACCGCATCGGGGCCCTCCATCGAGTCAGCGACACCCGAGGCGCCACCGGCGGCCACCTCGCCGGCAGTCGACAACGCGCTGCCCGAAGATCGCTACCTCAACCGCGAGCTGAGCTGGCTCGACTTCAACGCCCGGGTGCTGGCCCTGGCCGCCGATCCGTCACTGCCGTTGCTCGAGCGGGCAAAGTTCCTGGCGATCTTCGCCTCCAACCTCGACGAGTTCTACATGGTCCGCGTGGCAGGGCTCAAACGCCGCGACGAGATGGGACTGTCGGTGCGCTCGGCCGACGGCCTGTCCCCGCGCGAACAACTGCGCCGCATCAACGAACGCACCCAGCAGATCGCCAACCGGCACGCCAACGTCTTCCTCAGCTCGGTCCGCCCGGCGCTGGCCGAAGAGGGCATCGTCATCGTCAACTGGGCCCAGCTCGACGAGACCGAACGCGCGAAGCTCTCCACCTACTTCCACGAGCAGGTGTTCCCGGTCCTCACCCCCCTGGCGGTGGATCCGGCCCATCCGTTCCCGTTCGTGAGCGGGCTGAGCCTGAACCTGGCGATCACGGTCAAGCATCCCGAGGACGGTGGACAACACTTCGCCAGGATCAAGGTGCCCGACAACGTCGGGCGCTTCGTGGAACTGAGCGCACCCGCCGACGGTTCGACCGTGGTGCGGTTCCTGCCGATGGAGGAACTCATCGCGGCGTTCCTGCCCGTGTTGTTCCCGGGCCTGGAGATCGTCGAGCACCACGCATTCCGGATCACCCGCAACGCCGACTTCGAGGTCGAAGAGGATCGCGACGAGGATCTGCTGCAGGCCCTCGAACGCGAACTGGCGCGCCGCAGATTCGGCTCGCCGGTGCGGTTGGAAGTGTCCGACGACATGACCGAGAGCATGCTCGAACTGCTGTTGCGGGAGCTGGATGTGGCGCCGGGCGACGTCATCGAGGTGCCCGGCCTGCTGGACCTGTCGGCGCTGTGGCAGATCTACGCCGTCGACCGGCCCGCACTCAAGGACCGGCCGTTCGTACCCGCCACCCCACCGGCTTTCGGTGAGCGCGAGACACCCAAGAGCATTTTCTCCACCCTGCGCGACGGGGATGTGCTGGTGCATCACCCGTATGACTCGTTCTCCACCACCGTTCAACGCTTCATCGAACAGGCCGCCGCCGACCCCAACGTGCTGGCGATCAAACAGACGCTGTACCGCACCTCGGGCGACTCACCGATCATCAACGCACTGATCGACGCAGCCGAGGCCGGCAAGCAGGTGGTCGCGCTCGTCGAGATCAAGGCCCGCTTCGACGAACAGGCCAACATCAAGTGGGCCAGAGCACTCGAGCAAGCCGGGGTACACGTGGTCTACGGGCTCATCGGCCTCAAGACCCACTGCAAGACCTGTCTTGTGGTGCGGCGTGAGGGGTCGACCATCCGGCGCTACTGCCACATCGGCACTGGCAACTACAACCCGAAAACCGCGCGGCTCTATGAAGACGTGGGGTTGCTCACCGCCGATCCCGACATCGGCGCCGACCTGACCGATCTGTTCAACTCACTGACCGGCTACTCGCGCAAGGACAGCTACCGCAACCTGCTGGTGGCTCCGCGCGGTGTGCGCAAGGGCATCATCGAACGGATCGACCGTGAGATCGCCGCCCATCACGAGGGCGCCACGACCGGAATCCGGTTGAAGGCCAACGCACTCGTCGACGAGCAGGTGATCGATGCGTTGTACCGGGCCTCACAGGCCGGTGTCCCGGTCGAGATCGTGGTGCGGGGCATCTGTGCCCTTCGCCCGGGTGTGCCCGGCTACTCGGACAACATCAGGGTGCGCTCGATCCTCGGACGCTTCCTCGAGCACTCGCGGATTATTCATTTCCGCGCCATCAACGAGTTCTGGATCGGCAGCGCCGACATGATGCATCGTAATCTCGATCGCCGTGTCGAGGTGATGGCTCAGGTCAAGGATCCGAGGCTGACCGCACAACTCAACGAGGTGTTCGAGTCCGCGATGGACCCGGCCACCCGCTGCTGGGAGTTACGACACGACGGTCACTGGACGGCGCTACCCCAGGAAGGGCAGACCGTTCGCGACCACCAGGTGTCGCTGATGGAACGTCACCGGCACCCCTGAACGCGTCCGGCCCCCGGCCGGTGAAAGACCTGCAGGAGTTGAGGTGTCGAAGGACAGCACGCCAACGGCCAAGCCGGGCAGCAAGCTCGTGCCCGCGGCGGGCGCCGTGTTGTGGCGCGGCGGTGAGGACGTCGGAGGCGCAGCCGTGACCGAGGTGGCCGTGATCCACCGTCCACGCTACGACGACTGGTCGCTGCCCAAGGGCAAGGTCGAACTCGGCGAGACCGAACCCGTCGCCGCCGTGCGCGAGGTTCACGAGGAGACGGGTTACACCGCAGAACTCGGCCGACGGCTCGGCTCGAGTTCCTACGACATTCCCCAGGGCACCAAACGGGTTTGGTATTGGACCGCCCGCGCGACCGGAGGTGACTTCACCCCCAACGATGAGGTGGACAAGCTCCTCTGGCTGCCGGTGGATTCGGCGATGGATCAGCTGGTCTACCCGCACGATCGAAAAGTGTTGTGCCGCTTTGCAAAACACCCACCGAATACCAAGACGGTACTCATCGTCCGGCACGGTACGGCTGGGCGGCGGTCCCGTTTCAAGGGCGACGACCGGAAGCGTCCGCTGGACAAGACGGGTCGGGCGCAGGCCGAAGCCTTGGTCGCCCAACTACTGGCATTCGGTGCCACAACGCTTTACGCGGCCGATCGGCTGCGCTGCCATCAAACCCTTGAGCCCCTGGCCCAGGAACTCGGGGTGGACATTCACAATGAGCCGACACTGACCGAAGAGGCCTACGCCGACGATCACAAGGCGACCCGCAATCGATTGCTCGACATTGCCGCACGCGCAGGTACACCGGTCATCTGTTCACAAGGCAAGGTGATCCCCGGTCTGATCTCCTGGTGGTGCGAACGGGACCGGGTACGACCCGACACGACGGGGAATCGCAAGGGCAGCGTGTGGGCGCTGTCGATCGCGGATGGTCGGCTGATAGCCGCCGACCACATGTGCAGTCCGCTGTCCAAGCCGCGGTAGACCACACGAGAAAAGACACGTCGTGAGCTCAACTATGGCCCACGACGTGCCTTTACCGTAATTACTTGCGGCCCTTCTTGGCCGGCGCCTTCTTGGCAGCCGCCTTCTTGGCGGGTGCCTTGGTCGCGGCCTTCTTGGCGGGTGCCTTGGTCGCGGCCTTCTTCGCCGGGGCCTTCTTGACAGCCGCCTTCTTGGCGGGCGCCTTGGTCGCGGCCTTCTTCGCCGGGGCCTTCTTGACAGCCGCCTTCTTGGCGGGTGCCTTGGTCGCGGCCTTCTTGGCGGGCGCCTTGGTCGCGGCCTTCTTCGCCGGGGCCTTCTTGACAGCCGCCTTCTTGGCCGGCGCCTTCTTGGCGGCGGTCTTCTTGGCGGCGGTGCGCTTGGCCGGGCCTGCGGTCACGCCGCGCTTGACGGCGGGGCCGTCAGACGGGAGACGCTGCGCCCCAGAGACAACCGCCTTGAACTGAGCGCCCGGACGGAAAGCCGGCACCGAGGTGGGCTTGACCTTCACCGTCTCGCCGGTGCGCGGGTTGCGCGCCACACGGGCAGCGCGGCGGCGCTGCTCGAAGACACCGAAGCCGGTGATCGTGACACTGTCACCCTTGTGCACCGCGCGGACGATGGTGTCCACAACGTTCTCCACCGCGGCGGTAGCCTGCCGACGATCGGTGCCCAGTTTGGTTGTGAGTACGTCGATGAGCTCCGCTTTGTTCATTCAAAACCTCCGAAACCAGTGGTCCTCCTTGGACCGACTAGAGGACACGGTAAACCCTGTGACCACTGATTTCCAAGAGCCACGCGCAATTTCAGGCGTAGCTAGCGAACAATCCGGCAATCCGCTTGCCCCACTTGGACTCCGCCAGGTTGGGTCCAGAACCGGTTCGGCAGGCGGCGAATTCGGGCGCCGAAGCGCCCGTACAAGGCCTCGGATCAGGCCGGCAGAGTGCGCGGCTTCCAGGCCGGCCGGCGCTTCTCATACTCCTCGATCGAAGAGAGTTTCCGCAGCGTAAGGCCTATATCGTCGAGTCCTTCGAGCAGCCGCCAGGCCGTGTAGTCGTCAATTCTGAACGGCACCACAACCGTTCCCGCGACGATATTTCGATCTTGAAGATTCACAGTGATTTCCAGCCCAGGATTCTGCTCGATCAGCTTCCATAAGAGCTCGACATCGTCTTGGGCGACTTCCGCCGCCAATAGCCCGGCCTTGCCGGCGTTGCCGCGGAAAATATCGGCGAATCGAGATGAGATAACCACCCGGAAGCCATAGTCCATGAGCGCCCAGACGGCATGTTCGCGTGAAGATCCGGTCCCGAAATCGGGCCCGGCGACCAACACCGAGCCTTTGTCGAATGGCGGGAGATTGAGAATGAACGACGGATCCGAGCGCCAGGCGGCGAACAATCCGTCCTCGAAACCCGTTCGGGTAACCCGCTTCAAATAGACGGCGGGGATGATCTGGTCGGTGTCGACATTGGACCGTCGCAGCGGGACGCCGATGCCGGTGTGAGTGCTAAAAGCCTCCATCAGGCTTCTCCTTTTGGTTTGCTTAGTGGGTCGCGGCGGGCAGATCGGCAGGGGACGCCAGTGTTCCGCGCACCGCGGTGGCTGCGGCGACCGCCGGCGAGACCAGGTGTGTGCGGCCGCCCTTGCCCTGTCGGCCTTCGAAATTCCGGTTGGACGTCGAGGCGCAGCGCTGCCCCGGAGACAATTGGTCGGGGTTCATACCGAGACACATCGAGCAGCCTGCCTGACGCCATTCGGCGCCCGCGGCGGTGAATATCCGGTCGAGACCTTCCGATTCGGCCTGGGCCCGGACCCGCATCGACCCAGGAACGACCAGCATCCGGACCCCGTCGGCGACCTTGCGATCGCGCAGCACGTCGGCGACCACCCGCAGATCTTCGATGCGGCCGTTGGTGCAGGATCCGACGAACACGGTGTCCACGGCGATGTCACGCATGGCCATTCCGGGTCGAAGGTCCATGTAGGCCAAAGCCTTCTCCGCTGCCTGCCGGTCGCCGTCGTCGCCGATCAGCTCCGGATCGGGGACCGACGCGGACAGCGGGACGCCCTGTCCCGGGTTGGTGCCCCACGTCACGAACGGGCTCAACGAAGCGGCGTCCAGGTAGACCTCGGTGTCGAATTCGGCGCCCTCGTCGGTACGCAACTGGCTCCAGGCGGCAACAGCAGCGTCCCAGTCGGCGCCCTCGGGCGCGTGCGGGCGACCCTTGAGGAATTCGAAGGTGGTCTCGTCGGGAGCGACCATGCCGGCGCGTGCACCGGCCTCGATGCTCATGTTGCAGATCGTCATCCGGCCTTCCATGGACAACGCCTCGATGGCGCTGCCCCGGTATTCGATGACGTGTCCCTGCCCGCCACCGGTGCCGATCTTGGCAATGACGGCCAGGATGATGTCCTTGGCGCTCACCCCGGGCGGCAGGACGCCGTCGACATTGACCGCCATGGTCTTGAACGGTTTCAGTGGCAGTGTCTGCGTGGCCATCACGTGTTCGACCTCAGAGGTGCCGATGCCCATCGCGATGGCGCCGAATGCACCGTGGGTCGAGGTGTGACTGTCGCCGCAGACCACCGTCATACCTGGCTGTGTCAGCCCCAGCTGCGGTCCGATGATGTGCACGATGCCCTGTTCGGCATCGCCCATCGGGTGCAGTCGGATGCCGAATTCCTCACAGTTGCGCCGCAATGTCTCGACCTGGGTACGCGAAACCGGATCCGCGATCGGCTTGTCGATGTCGACCGTGGGCACGTTGTGGTCCTCGGTGGCGATCGTCAGATCGGGCCGGCGCACCGGACGCCCCGCCAACCGCAGGCCGTCGAACGCCTGCGGGCTGGTGACCTCGTGGACGAGATGCAGGTCGATGTAGATCAGGTCGGGCTCTCTGGCCGCGCCCTCTCCCTCACCGCGCGCCACGACGTGGTCGTCCCAAACCTTTTCGGCCAGGGTGCGCGGCTTCCCGGATGTCTGTGTCGATTGATCCATCGCTACTTCTCGATTCGATTAACGGCAATGCGGGCTTGTATCAAGAGTCCGCCAGGGCTGGGCGGTACTGTCGTCATCTCGCCTGTCATCTCACAATGCGAGACGCTAGTATCTCTCTGTGAGAAATGATAGCGGCATCGGCGTTCTCGACAAAGCCGTGGGTGTCCTGCACACCGTGGCCGAGTCACCTTGCGGGCTGGCCGAACTCTGCGACCGGACCGGGCTCCCGCGGGCGACCGCCCACCGGCTGGCCGCGGGCCTGGAAACCCACCGGCTGCTGACCCGCGACGGGGACGGACGCTGGCGGCTGGGCCCGGCATTGACCGAATTGGCCTCCCACGTCAACGATCCGCTACTGGCGGCCGGGGCCGCGGTCCTGCCCCGCCTGCGTGAGATCACGGGCGAGAGCGTGCAGCTGTACCGCCGCGAGGGCCAATCGCGGGTCTGCGTGGTGGCACTGGAACCTCCGGCCGGGCTGCGGGACACCGTGCCGGTCGGCACCCACCTGCCGATGACGGCCGGCTCGGGGGCCAAAGTGCTACTGGCCTATGCCGACCCGGCCACCCAGCAGGCCGTGCTGCCGGCCGCCAAGTTCACCGATCGCGCCCTGGCCGAAGTCCGCAAGCGGGGGTGGGCGCAGAGCGCCGCCGAGCGTGAGCCGGGCGTGGCCAGCGTCTCGGCACCGGTGCGCGACGGCCGGGGCGCCGTGATCGCCGCGGTCTCGGTGTCCGGGCCGATCGACCGCATGGGCCGGCGGCCCGGCGCGCGCTGGGCAGCCGATCTGCTTGCCGCTGCCGAAGCACTCACCCGCCGATTGTGAGACGAATCTCAGCGCGCTGCCGACCCGCCCGGCGTGGCGCGTCGTCACCGGCCGCCGGGCGGTGAGCGTCAGCCTTTGTCACGCCAGCGTGGCTGTTGACGCCGAGTGCCACTCTGGCGTGACAAACACGGTCAGCGCGGGAGCCTCGACCACCAAGGCCCGCCGAGCGTCACGCAAGAGTGACGTTGGACACCCAGGGTCACTCCAGCGTGACAATCGGGCACACCCGGATAACGCAAAAGCGCCCAGTTCGTAAGAACTGGGCGCTTTTTACCTCTGTACCCCCGATGGGATTCGAACCCACGCTACCGCCGTGAGAGGGCGGCGTCCTAGGCCGCTAGACGACGGGGGCTAGAACTTCCGGATGGCCAGCATAGCTTAGGCAGTCGCGCTCACCTAATCCGGCTGATCCGCTCCGGATGGCTGGGGTACCAGGACTCGAACCTAGAATGGCGGTACCAGAAACCGCTGTGTTGCCAATTACACCATACCCCATTAATTGCCCATCACCGCAGGTCAAGGGCAATTTCGATCCGATCGGCTCAGCGGGGGCCTCCCCGTTTTGCTTTTCGGGCCGACGAGCAGACTACCAAAGATTTTCGGTGGTCTTTACCAAGCCCCGTCCCGCCCAGCCGTTCACAGCTTGGCCCTGGCCGCACGCAACCGCGCCAGGCTTCGGTCGGCTCCCAGCAGTTCCATCGACTCGAACAGCGGCGGGCTGATCGTCGCGCCTGTGACGGCGACCCGGATCGGTCCGAACGCCTTACGGGGCTTGAGCTCCAGACCGTCCAGAAGCGCCGCCTTGAGCGCCGCCTCGATGTTGGCGGTGTTCCACTCCCCGACGCCCTCCAGGGCGCTCACAGCGGCATCCAGGACCGGTGCGGCCCCCTCCCGCAGTTCCTTGGCGGCTGCCTTCTCGTCGATCTCGTAGGAGCCTTCGTCGAAGAACTTCAGCAGCCCCCACGCATCGCCGAGGACGACGATGCGGGTCTGGATCAGCGCCGCGGCTTCGGCGAATGCGGCGTCGTCCAAACCGGTGTCGTGGCCGTGCGCGTCGAGATAGGCGCGGAGGCGCGCAGTGAAATCCTCGGGCGTCAGCAGCCGGATGTGCTCGGCGTTGATCGCGTCGGCCTTCTTCTGGTCGAACCGCGCCGGGTTGGAATTGACGTTGGCCACGTCGAAGGCGGCCACCATCTCGTCCAGGCTGAACACGTCGTGATCGTCGGCGATGCCCCACCCCAGCAGTGCCAGGTAGTTCAGCAGCCCCTCAGGCAGGAAGCCGCGGTCGCGGTGCAGGAACAGATTCGACTGCGGATCACGCTTGGACAGCTTCTTGTTGCCCTCACCGAGAACGCTTGGCAAATGAGCGAATTCAGGTACCCGCTCGGCCACGCCGATCCGCATCAGCGCCCGGTACAGGGCGATCTGCCGCGGAGTCGAGGGCATGATGTCCTCGCCGCGGAGCACGTGGGTGATCTTCATCAGCGCGTCATCAACCGGATTGACCAAGGTGTACAACGGATCTCCATTGGCCCGCGTGATCGCGAAATCCGGTACCGAGCCGGCCGGGAAGCTGACCGGCCCGCGCACCAGATCGGTCCAGCCGAGGTCCTCGTCGGGCATCCGCAAGCGCAACACGGGCTTACGACCCTCGTCGGCAAAGGCCTTGCGCTGCTCGTCGGTAAGCGTGCGATCGAAATTGTCGTATCCCAGCTTGGGGTTCCGACCTGCCGCGTGGTGGCGCGCCTCGACCTCCTCCGGCGTCGAATAGGCCTCGTATACCTCGCCTGCCTCGAGCAGGCGCGCGATCACGTCACGGTAGATCTCACTACGCTGCGACTGCCGGTACGGCTCGTACGGGCCGCCGACCTCTGGGCCCTCATCCCAGTCCAGACCCAACCACCGCAGGGCATCGAGGATCGCGGCGTAACTCTCGTCACTGTCACGCGCGGCGTCAGTGTCCTCGATCCGGAAGACGAACGCTCCCCCGGTATGCCGGGCGTAGGCCCAGTTGAACAGCGCGGTGCGCACCAACCCGACGTGCGGGGTTCCGGTCGGCGACGGGCAGAACCTCACCCTGACAGTTGAATCGGTCATCATTTTCCTTTGCGCACAACGGGATTGGTGAGGGTACCGATGCCCTCGACGGTGACGCTCACGGTGTCCCCGTCTTCGATGGGGCCGACACCCTCGGGGGTTCCGGTGAGGATCAGATCGCCCGGCAGAAGCGTCATCACCGCCGAGACCCACTCGACGATGGCCCCGATGTCATGGATCATCAGCGAGGTCCGGCTGAGCTGCCGCACTTCGCTTTCGCCGGCGGTGCCGGCAATTCCACTAGTCACCTCGGTGCGGATCTCCAGGTCGGAGGGGTCGAGGTCGTTGACGATCCACGGGCCCACCGGGCAGAAGGTGTCATGGCCCTTGGCCCGCATCCACTGGCCGTCCTTGGCCTGCTGGTCGCGCGCCGAGATGTCGTTGGCGATGGTGTAGCCCAGGATGTTCTCGGCCGCGCGCGCGGCGGGTACGTCCTTGCAGGGCCGCCCGATGACGATCGCGAGCTCGCCTTCGTGGTGGACGGGATTGGCGTCGGCAGGCAATTGGATCGGCACGCCTGGGCCGATGATCGCGGTGTTGGGTTTGAGGAAGATCACCGGATCCTCCGGAGCCACCGCGCCCATCTCCGCGGCATGGGCCTCGTAGTTCTTCCCCATGCAGACAACCTTGCTGGCCAGGATGGGTGCCAGCAGCCGGACGTCAGCCAGCGGCCAGCTCCGTCCGGTGAAGTTGGGATTGCCGAACGGATGCTCGGCGATCTCTTTGCAGACGGCATCGGCGCCGTCGCCTTCGACACTGACGAAAGCGACGCCGTCGGGACTGGCGATTCGACCTAAGCGCATTTTGACCAGGGTAGTGCGCAGCGTCTTGCCACCAGCGTCGACGCCTCCGGTCAGTCCCCGGCGAACGCCGCGGCCAGGAATGGTGTGGAGTCCGGAACCGAGGCCATCACGGTGCCCGAGTGATCCTGGTCGGGATAGATCTTGAGGGTGACGTCCTGCCCGTTGGCGCGTAGCTGATCGGCGAGCTGTTGCGACATGTTCGGCGGCACATCGCGGTCCAGGAGCCCGACGCCGAGGAAGATCGGCCGGTCGTACCCGCTGGTCGGTGTGCCCAGGTAGGCATCGAGAGCTTCGGACAGACCGGGCCGGGTGGCCAACGGCGCGCGGAAGTACGCGGTCGGCGTGATACCCGCGAGCTGCTGATCGAGCGCCGGCTTGCACAGCGTCTCGGCCTCGTCGACCGCGTCCAGCCCGGTCGGGGTGAGCACGCTGTCCACGTCGAGATCGGGGCGCGCCTCGCGCAATCCGGCAAGGATGTAGCCCGTGTAGCTGTTGGCCGCGGGCCCCAGGTTCGGCGGCAGCACCATATCGGGCCCGGACTGTTCGACGATGCTCTGGACGTTGAAAGGGGTCCCGGTGGCGACCGCGCCGCGGTAGGCCAGACCGGTGCCGCGGCTGAATTCGGTGGCCCAGCGCGCACTGTTGACCGCGGCCCCGCCGCCCTGAGACTGACCGACGATGGCCCATTTCGGTGACAGCGGCAGGTCCATCTGGTGCATCGCGATCACCGAGTCGACGACGCTGTGCGCGGTGGCCACGCTGTTGAGATAGCTCATCAGGCCGGGCGTGCCCAGTCCGGCGTAATCGGAACCGACGACGGCGTAACCCCGATCGAGCCAGTGCGTCAGATATTCGGCGTCCCGTGCGCTACGCGGCTGTGCCGACGGCGCGCAGTCGTCACCGAGCCCGACAGTGCCGTGCGCCCAGGCGATGGTCGGCCATCCGCCCTCGGGAGCCTGGCCGTGCGGGATGAACACCACGGCGGTACTGAGTGCGGCCGCATCATGCTGATCGACAGTCGAATAGAGGATGCGGTAGGCGCCGGCCGCGCCCGGTACCGACAGTGCGGGGTCGAGCGGAACCGTCTCGATCAGGCTGCCTGCCACCGGAATCGGCGCGGCATAGGCGCGTGCATCCAGGCCCGACCAGTTCGGCACAGCCGCCGCCGAGCTCGGTGCCGCCACAAGTCCGCAGATCAGCAAAACTGTTGCCGCAAACCACATCTTCACGGTCACAGCGTAGGCCAACGTGTCGTCAATTGTGGACGCGGTAGAAGGTGACGACGGTGGTGACGGATCCTCGGTCCAGGCTGGCGCCCGGGCCGAGTCTCGCGAACCGGGCCTTGTCCGCGACACATCAGGTCTCCGTTTGTGCCACAACACCATTCATATTAATTAGATATGCTCTACGTCTAGGATTCCGGTCACATGCTGGCAGTAATCCTCGGCGCAAGTGCTTCCTGCTTCCAGGATTGAATTAGTTACGCATGGGCCAGAGTCCGGTGCGACACATCATGGTCGGCGCCTTGGTTCTGCCCCGATTTGTCAGACACGACCTAGTCAGCGTGTCGTCGTCTCACATATTGGAATATGAGTTCAATATTTTGAGACATCCGTGAAACGATGCATCCATGCCGGTTTCGTCGATCAGCACGTTTCGCCGTTGGTCGATGTTGGCGATCGCCCTGACTGCGACCACATGTGCCAACGTCTTCATCAACGGCGCGGCGTTCCTCATCCCCACCCTGCACGCCGAGCGCGGCCTGGATCTGGCCAAGGCCGGTCTACTGTCGTCGATGCCGAGCTTCGGGCTGGTGCTCACGCTGATCGCCTGGGGGTACATCGTCGACCGGGTCGGCGAACGGATCGTGCTGACCGTGGGTTCCGCACTGACCGCCGCCGCGGCGTTCGGGGCCGCGTCCGCCGATTCCCTGCCGGCGGTCGGGATCTTTCTGCTGCTGGGCGGAATGGCAGCGGCCAGTAGCAATTCGGCGAGCGGACGGGTCGTGGTCGGCTGGTTCCCACCCGAACAACGTGGGCTGGCAATGGGAATCCGGCAGACTGCCACGCCTCTGGGTGTCGGACTGGGCGCGTTGGTGATTCCACGTCTGGCCGAATCACACGGGGTGGCAACCGCATTGCTCTTCCCCGCGATCGTGTGCGTGCTGTCGGCACTGATCTGCGCTGTGGGAGTGCTGGATCCGCCCCGGCCGCCTCGGCATGAGGCACCGGCCGAACACCTGGCCAACCCGTACCGGGGCTCAAACGTGTTGTGGCGCATCCACGCGGTGTCGGTGCTGTTGGTGGTGCCTCAGGGCCTGGTCTGGACGTTCACGCTGGTGTGGCTGATGAGTGACCGGGGCTGGTCCGCGGCATCGGCGGGCACGCTGGTGACGGTCGCTCAATTGTTGGGAGCGGCAGGCCGGATCGCCGCGGGCCGCTGGTCCGATGTCGTCGGGCAGCGGCTGCGACCGATCCGAACCATCGCACTCGCGGCTGCGGCCACGATGGGGCTACTGGCGTTGACCGACTGGCTGGGCTCGCCGATCAGTGTCGCCCTGATCGTGATCGCCTCGGTGATCACGGTGTCGGACAACGGTTTGGCGTTCACGGCGATTGCCGAGATCGCCGGCCCGTTCTGGAGCGGGCGCGCATTGGGCACCCAGAACACCAGCCAGCACTTGGCGACCGCCAGTTCCGCGCCGTTGTTCGGCGCACTGATCGGCGTGGCTGGCTACCCGGCGGCGTTCCTGGTGTGTGCGTTGTTGCCGTTGATGGCGGTCCCCCTCGTGCCGGCCGATGAGCGCTTGCGCGAAGAGTCCTAGTCCCAGGCTCGCTCGAGTCACACGCATGGAGTGCCTAGAACATCGACCACCTCGGGCAGCAGCGCCATGAGCTCATCATGCGGAAGTGGCCCTCCTCCACAGCGATCTGTGCAGTTCATGGTATCGGCGGACAACCCCGCCTGACTACAACGTGCGCGTTCATCCGCATGCCGCCCGCACCTCAGTCAAGTTGTCGGAGCCACGTGCCACGATGACCATGTGACGGACGGACTGCTTGACGAGTTCGAGGACTGGCTCGCCGAGAGTGGCAACAACAACGTGTCCACTGTCGTGGGGCACACGCGGTCGTTCCTCGAGTGGCGAGAGCCTGCGCCGTTGGCGAGCCTCGATGAAGCCACCGTCCGCACGTATCTGCTGGAATGGTGCCCACGCCACCTGAGCCTGCCGGCTGACGACTCCTGGGCGGTGTGCGACGCCCTCGTCGAGTTCATCCTGTTCCTGGGCTTCACCTGCAAGCTCCGCGGCGGTGCTGAGGCCGGACGCCGCCTGGCCCGGGCAACGAATGGTCTGGCCGGCCCTATGCGCGCAATGATGGCCGATCCCGGCAACTACGGCATGGCCAAATCTCTGTTTGCCGGGATCGAAGGCGCGGAATCCATGACGGAGCAGGAACTGCTGGCAGCCATGCAGCAGCGCATCGACGAACACAATGCGCTGCCCATCGAGGAGCGGCGGGCCCGCACCGACCACCTGGTAGGGCAACCGACAATGGTCGGCCTGCCGTTCGTCTATATTCCACCCACCGAAGCCGACGTGATGTCCGTCGCCTCGGCAGCGGCGTTGCCGGCCAAGGTGCAGGCGCTCTGCGACCATCTCGGCGACACGGGGACGGCACTGACGGCGAAGGGCAACCTCAAGCTTGCCGACGGACGCGCCCTGGTCGACATCCTCGACACCGGCGACGAAATCGACCCGAAAATCGGCGACAAGACCTTCAAGACACAGTCGACGGAATCTCTGCGGCACCTGACCTACCTGCTCGCGCTCGCCGAGGAAGCCGGTGCAACGCGATACGTCAAAAATCGCCTAGTCCCCGTCAAAGCGTGGTCACGAAACTCGCCGATCATCAAGGCCACCAAGCTGTTTCAGATAGTGCTTGAAGCCGGCGTGCTGTCATCAACTCGTCGGGGAATCTCGTTCTACGGCGAACTGCACCAACTGCTCGACGAAGGCGTGGTGCACTGGCTGGCCGGACTGATCCCCGCGGGCACCCTCACGCACTTCGACGACATCGTCGACCTCAATGCACGGGTGGTGCTCAGCCAGTTCGATGCTGAGGAGGTCAACTACTACGTCTCGGGCGATCATCTCGCCGACGACCTCAGCGATATCGTGGCGATGCTGGACATGACCGGCGCCGTTGAGTGGATAGATCGAACAGAATCGGTGAACCCATACGGGAGGCGGCGCTGGTACGGCGGCACAGTCTCCGTGACTGCATTGGGCCGCCAGGTTCTGCCAGGCTATGTCTCCGCCGCCGGGATCCGTCTACGCACCGCCGACGATCTGACAGAAGCGACCTTGCCCGAGCTAATCGAAGCGATGGATTCCATTCCATCAGAGCAACATTCACAAGTCCTGGCCGCCTGGAGGCCGTCAGTGCCGCCATCCGAACGTGCTGGGCTGGTAGCGGCAATGGCCGCAGAAGCCCAGGATGCGACGTCCCGGCTCGTCGGCCTACGCATGCTGGGGATGTTCGACATCGAGGTGAGCGAACCTCACATGCGGCAATTACTCGACACGCCGGCGGCCGGACACGCCGCCATCTGGCTACTCGACCACGGCCTCGCCACCGGAGATGCGGTCGGCAGCTTCATCAAGCCGACGATCATGGTCGACATCCTGTCTCAGCTAGTCGACCACCCCGACTTGCTGTGCGAACAATTCCTGCAGGGCCACGACCCTCTTCGCATGCTGGAATCCTTCTGGCGGCATCGCGCACCCGAGACCGCGCAGGTACTCGACGCGCTGGGACGCCACCTGCCCGACCGCTCACTGGCCAAACAGGCCCGCAGAGCAGCCATCAAACATCGAAGCTGGATGGCCAACGGAGGATAAGGACAAACTGGCGAGGCTAAACGGGTTGGCTTAAGCCCGTCGTCATCCCCGATCACGACGCGCTCATGTCGCCTGTTCCCGGGATGCCGTCGGCAAGCCCGTACCGCAGGAACACAATGCCGTTCGGGCTCGCCACCGGAGGCTGCAGCAGTGTGACATTGGTGGGCACCGAACTCCCGTCGAACACTTTCTTCCCCGCTCCCAGCATGATCGGGTGGACCCACAGGTCGATGCGGTCAAAAAGCTTCTCGCGCAGGAGCGTCTGCACGAGGTTCAGGCTTCCGACGACCTTCACATGTTCATGCTGGTCACGGACCTCCCGCACAGCGGCACCCAGATCCGGACCCAACTGGGTGGAACCGGCCCATGCCAGGTCAGGCGTGCCGCGAGACGCGACGTACTTCGGGATGCTGTTGAACAGCGCGCCGAATTCGCCCGTTTGGTGCGGCCAGTGGGCGGCGAAGATGTCGTACGTCCGGCGGCCGAGCAGGAGTGCATCGGCGCCCTCGTACGCGGCGCCGACCTGCACGCCCGACATCTCGTCGATCAGAGGCGCCTGCCAGCCCCCGAACGAGAACCCCTCGGGGTCCTCGTCAGGGCCGCCGGGCGCCTGCGCGACGAGGTCCAGGGTTGCGAACAGTTCGATCTCGATGAGTCCCATGCCCATACAGACCCGTTGGCACCGACAGACTCATCGCCCGAATATCGATTCTGCGGTGAGGGTGCGAAAGTGCGAGAAGCGCACGCCCTCACCGCAGTCTCGACGCAAAGATCTACAGCAGCGACAGAATGCGCTCGCCGACCTCGCTGGTCGAGAGCTTCGCGTCACCGCGGGTGGCCAGGTGCTCGTTGACGGCCTTGTCGACCCGGGCCGCCGCCTCGGTTTCGCCGAGGTGGGTCAGCAGCAGCGCCACGCTCATCACCGCGGCGGTCGGATCGGCGATCCCCTGCCCGGCGATGTCGGGTGCGCTGCCGTGCACAGGCTCGAACATCGACGGGTTGGTGCCCGTCGCATCGATATTGCCCGAGGCGGCCAGGCCGATGCCGCCGGAGACCGCGGCCGCCAGATCGGTGATGATGTCGCCGAACAGGTTGTCGGTGACGATCACGTCGAAGCGGCCGGGGTCGGTGACCATGTGGATGGTCGCGGCATCGATGTGCTGATAAGCGGTCTCGACGTCCGGGTAGTCCGCACCGATCTCATCGACGGTGCGCTTCCACAGCGAGCCGGCGAACGCCAGCACGTTGTTCTTGTGCACCAGGGTGAGGTGTTTGCGCCGCGCGCGAGCCTTCTCGAACGCGTAACGCACCACGCGCTCCACGCCGAACCGGGTGTTGGTGGACACCTCGGTGGCCACCTCGTGCGGGGTATCCACCCGGATCGCGCCACCGGTGCCGGTGTAGGGACCCTCGGTGCCCTCGCGCACCACCACGAAGTCGATCTCCGGGTTGCCTGCCAGCGGGCTGGAAACCCCGGCGAACAACTTCGACGGCCGCAGATTCACGTGGTGGTCCAACGCGAACCGCATGTTGAGTAGCAGGCCACGCTCGAGCACACCGCTCGGCACGGAAGGATCGCCGATGGCGCCCAACAGGATTGCGTCGTAGCCCTTGAGCTCGTCGACGAATCCCTCGGGCAGGGTTTCCCCGGTCGCGTGGTAGCGCCGTGCGCCCAGGTCGTATTCAGTCCGGTCCACCCCGGGCAGGACCGCGTCGAGCACCTTCAGCGCCTCGGCGATGACCTCCGGTCCGATGCCGTCACCGGCGATTACCGCGAGTTTCATGACAGGTCGACCACTTCCAGCGTCGTGGCGTCGACCGCGGCGGCGAGCGCGGAGCGCACATCCTCGGGCACGTCGGTGTCCAGTCGCAGCATCACGATGGCGCTGTCACCGTCGACGTCCTGGCTCAGCTGCGCGGCCAGGATGTTGACATTCGCCCCGCCCAGCAGGGTGCCGATCTTGCCCAGCGCGCCCGGCTGATCGTTGTAGTGGACGATGAGGTTGTAGCCCTCGGCGCGCAGGTCGAAGTTGCGTCCGTTGATCTGGACGATCTTCTCGACCAGCTGCGGCCCCGACAGGGTGCCCGCGACGTTGACCGCGCTGCCGTCGGCGTGCACGACGCGAACATCGACCACGCTGCGGTGGTTGGGGCTCTCGGTGGCGGTGCTGATCTCGGATGCCACCCCGCGGTCGGCGGCCAGCGTCGGCGCGTTGACGAACGTGACCTGCTCGTCGACCACCGCGGAGAACAGGCCGCGCAACGCCGACAAACGCAGAATCTCAACATCTTCCGACGCCAGCTCGCCGCGCGCCTGCACCGACAGCGACACCGGAGCCGCATCGGACAGGGCACCGGCCAGCAGACCGAGCTTGCGCACCAGGTCCAGCCAGGGCGCCACCTCTTCGCCGACGGCTCCGCCGCCGACGTTGACGGCGTCCGGCACGAACTCGCCGGCCAGCGCCAGCTTCACGCTGGCAGCCACATCGGTGCCGGCCCGGTCCTGAGCTTCGGCTGTCGAGGCACCCAGGTGCGGGGTCACCACGACCTGCGGCAGCTCGAACAGCGGGCTGTCGGTGCACGGTTCGGTCGAGAAGACGTCCAGACCGGCGGCACGCACATGGCCGCTGGTGATCGCGTCGGCCAGGGCCTGCTCATCGATCAGGCCGCCGCGGGCGGCGTTGACGATGATGACGCCCGGCTTGGTCTTGGCCAGGTTCTCCTTGCCGAGCAGACCGGCGGTCTCCTTGGTCTTGGGCAGGTGTACCGAGATGAAGTCGGCGCGGCCGAGCAGCTCCTCCAGCGGCAACAGCTCGATACCGAGCTGGGCCGCGCGGGCCTGCGAGACATAGGGGTCGTAGGCCACGATGTGCGCGCCGAAGGCAGCCAGGCGCTGGGCGACCAGCTGCCCGATGCGGCCCAGGCCGACGACGCCGACAGTCTTGTCGAAGATCTCGACGCCCGAGAAGGACGACCGCTTCCAGGTGTGCTCGCGCAGGGTCGCATCGGCCGCGGGGATCTGCCGGGCGGTGGCCAGCAGCAGGGCCATCGCGTGCTCGGCGGCGCTGTGGATGTTGGAGGTCGGCGCGTTGACCACGAGCACTCCGCGGGCGGTCGCGGCGTCGACGTCGACGTTGTCCAGGCCGACGCCCGCGCGGGCGACGATCTTGAGTTTGGGGGCCGCGGCGATCACCTCGGCGTCCACCGTGGTGGCGGAACGCACCAGGAGCGCGTCGGCTTCGGGCACGGCAGCGAGCAGCTTCTCGCGGTCCGGACCGTCGACCCACCTGACCTCTACCTGGTCACCGAGGGCGGCGACGGTCGATTCCGCGAGCTTGTCGGCAATCAAAACAACGGGAAGACTCACGCGGACAGCCTAGTGTGTGTGCCCTACCACAGCTGAACCGCGTGCGGTGTACTGATGGGCGTGGACGTCACAATCGTCGGCAGCGGCCCCAACGGCCTGTCCGCCGCCGTCATCTGCGCCCGAGCCGGATTGTCGGTACGCGTCATCGAAGCACAGCCCACCCCCGGTGGCGGCGCTCGTACCCTGCCCGACCCCGAATTCTCCGGCGTCAGCCACGACATCTGCTCCGCGGTCCACCCGCTGGCGCTGGCGTCGCCGTTCTTCGCGGCCTACGACCTGCAAGCCCGGGGCGTGCGCCTAGTTGTGCCCGAGATCTCCTACGCCAGTCCGCTGCAGGACCGCCCGGCGGCGATCGGCTACCGCGACATCGAGCGCACCTGCGCCGAATTGGACTCCGGCGATTCCTGGCGACGACTGCTCGGGCCGCTGGCCGCCGACTGCGATGGCGTTGTGGGCTTGATCCTCGGCGACAAGCGGTCGATACCACCCTCGCCGGGAGCAGCCGTCCGCATCGCACCCCGGCTGCTGGCCCAGGGCACCCCACTGTGGCGGTCGCTCAAAGGCGAGGACGCCCGGGCACTGTTCAGCGGCGTTGCCGCCCACACGATTTCAAAGATGCCCTCCCTGGTTTCGGGAGGCGCCGGGTTGATGCTGGCGACGCTGGGGCACGCGGTGGGGTGGCCGATCCCGATCGGCGGGTCCCAGGCCATCCCCGACGCTCTGCTCGCCGATCTCACCGCGCACGGCGGTGAACTGGTCCTCGGGCACGAGGTCACCGAACCGCCGTCGGGCGTGGTCATCTATGACACCGCACCCACGGCCCTGCTGTCGATCTACGGCAAGGCCCTGCCGGCGCGTTACGCCCGGGCGTTGAGCCGCTACAGCTACGGGCCGGGTGTGGCGAAGGTCGATTTCGTGTTGAGCGGCGAGATCCCTTGGCGCGACCCACGTCTGGCTCTGGCACCGACGCTGCACCTGGGTGGTGGCCGCGCGCAGATGGCATTGGCCGAGTCGGAGATCGCCGCCGGACGCCACGCCGAGTGGCCCATGGTGCTGGCCGCACTCCCCCACATCGCCGATCCGTCCCGTGTCGATGACGCGGGACGTCGCCCGTTGTGGACCTATGTGCATGTGCCCAACAACTCCACGCTGGACATGGCCGAGGCCGTTACCGGGATCATCGAACGGTTCGCGCCGGGCTTCCGCGATGTGGTGGTCGGCGTGCGCAGCGTGCCCGCGTCGCGGATGGACGAGCACAACGCCAATCTGGTCGGTGGCGACATCGGGGTGGGCGGCAACAACATGACCAGTGCGCTGTTGGGTCCCACTCCGCGGTTCGACCCGTGGACCACGCCGATCCCCAAGTCCTACCTGTGCTCGTCGGCCACTCCACCAGGCGGTGGTGTGCACGGGATGGCCGGATTCTATGCGGCCCGCACCGTATTGAAACGTGAGTTCGGCATCGCCGATCTGCCTAAGCTGGCGCCATGACCCAGCCCAAGGTAGCCGTCATCTATTACTCCGCAACCGGCCACGGCACGCACATGGCCCAGCGCGTCACCGCCACCGCGGAGGCTGCGGGCGCGGAGGTGCGGTTGCGACCGGTCGTCGAGACCGCCGATCCGGCGTCCTTCGCCCACAATCCGGCGTGGACAGCGAATTACGAAGCCACCAAGGATCTTCCGAGGGCCACCGGCGACGACATCGTCTGGGCCGATGCGGTGATCTTCGGCTCTCCAACCCGGTTCGGTTCTGTCGCTTCGCAATTGCGCGGATTCCTCGATTCGCTCGGTGGATTGTGGTCGCAGGGCAAGCTCGCCGACAAGGTCTACGCGGGGTTCACCTCGACCAACACCGCGCACGGCGGTCAGGAGACCACACTGCTGACGCTCTACGTGACGCTGATGCACTGGGGCGGGATCATCGTGCCGCCCGGTTACACCGATCCGCTCAAGTTCGCCGACGGCAACCCGTACGGCGCGAGCCTGCTGGCCAACCACGACAACATCAGCGAGTTCGACAACACCACCTACGACGCGCTCGATCACCTGGCCCGGCGCGTGGTGAGTGTGGCTGCGCGACTAGGTGGACAACCACCAATGTGACGGCCTGATCCGCGCATTGGGGCCAGAGTGAGCTGCCGACGCTCTACAGTCGACTTGGTCAGCCTTGATTCAACTCGAGGAGGTGCCGAGGTGTCGACTCGATACTGGCAGCACGTGGCGGCCACCTGCGGGGCGGGCATCGTGCTGGTTGCGGTGGTGTCATGCGGCTCGGGAAAGCCCATGCAGAAGATCGAAGAAGACGTCACCGTCCCGCAGATGACGATCGGCGAGACGATAACGGGTCAGCCGGAAGCGCCGGCCGGTGACACGGAGACGCCGACGGAGCCGCCGACGAGCCCCGAGATCCCGAAGGCCACTCCTCCGATCACGACGCCGCCGCAGGTCGCCGTTCCGCACTGACGTGATAGCCAGTGTGACTTACGTCACGTAAAATCGGGACTCATGCGCTCATGTGCGCGTTGGGCAGACCGGACAACGACGCGCAGGGGCCACGATCAGGGGACCGGCGATGAGGGAACAGCAGACAACGGGACTGAAGTTCGTGTTCGGCGCGGTCGCTGCAGCGGCTTCGCTCGTGTTCGCAGCGCTGCTCGGCCCAGCAGGCAGCGCCCTCGCGGCTCCCGGCGACCCCGGCGGCGGAGGCTACGTGAACGACAACGCGGGTGGCGGGTACGCGACCGGTGAAGCCGGCGGCGGATACGCGACCAACGAAGCCGGCGGCGGATACGCGCGCGGTGAGGCCGGCGGCGGATACGCGACCGGCGATGCCGGCGGCGCCTGGTTCAGGGAAGCGTGTGAGGCCGCCGCGGAAGCCGGCGACCCGGCGCCCATCGGGTGCGCCAGCTGACCGCGTGCCGAATTTGGTGCGGTGAGAGCCGCCGTGGCGCCCTTAGATTTGAGCGGTGAACTCCGGCATCGCACGCTTGGTGGGTTCTCTACCGCATACCGATCCGGTCATGAAGATCCTCGCGGTGGGTGACCTCGAGCTCTATCACCTGAGCCCGCCGCTGTGCGGCTACAACGTTGTCGCCGCCGCGCAGACCCTGTGGGCGATGCGGGCACAGTGCATCTACCCGGATGGCCGCATCGAGCCGCCGGAGCCCGACGACCCGGTGTCGACCGAGCTCTACGGTGTCGTCGGTGAAGGTCTGCAGATCGACGACACCGACAAACTCCCGGGCAGCGCCGACGGCCGGAATGTCGCCCGCACGCTGGCGGCGATCGGCTACACGATCATCTAGAACGCGAAAGGCCAGTTACTGCACGCGTTTTCAACGTTCGCGTGCAATAACTGGCCAGTCAGCGTGAAAATCAGGCCGTTTCGGTGATCGGCCGGTCAACCCAGCTCATCAGGTCGCGCAGCTTCTTGCCGGTGACCTCGATCGGGTGCTCGGCGTTGGCCTTGCGCAGCGCCTCGAGCTCCTTGTTGCCACCCTCGACGTTGGCGACGAGGCGCTTGACGAAGGTGCCGTCCTGGATGTCGGTCAGGATGTCCTTCATGCGCTTCTTGGTGTCGGCATCGATAACTCGGGGACCCGACAGGTAACCGCCGAACTCCGCGGTGTCGGACACCGAGTAGTTCATGCGGGCGATGCCGCCCTCGTACATCAGGTCGACGATCAGCTTGAGCTCGTGCAGCACCTCGAAGTAGGCCATCTCCGGGGCGTAGCCCGCCTCGACCATGACCTCGAAGCCGGCCTTCACCAGTTCCTCAGTGCCACCACAGAGGACAGCCTGCTCACCGAACAGGTCGGTCTCGGTCTCTTCCTTGAAGGTGGTCTTGATGACGCCGGCGCGGGCACCGCCGATCGCGGCGGCGTAGGACAGCGCCAGGGCCTGGCCCTCACCCTTGGGATCCTGATCAACGGCGATCAGGCAGGGCACACCCTTGCCATCGACGAACTGGCGACGCACCAGGTGGCCGGGGCCCTTGGGGGCGACCATGCCGACGGTGACGTTGGCCGGGGCCTTGATCAGGCCGAAGTGGATGTTGAGGCCGTGGCCGAAGAACAGCGCATTGCCGTCTTCGAGGTTGGGCTCGATGTCGTTCTTGAAGATCTCGGCCTGCGCGGTGTCGGGCGCGAGCACCATGATCACGTCGGCCCACTTGGCCACCTCGGCCGGGGTGTCGACCTCAAGGCCCTGCTCCTCGACCTTGACGCGGGACTTCGAGCCCTCTTTCAGGCCGACCTTGACCTGCACGCCCGAGTCGCGCAGCGACAGCGAATGCGCGTGCCCCTGGCTGCCGTAGCCGATGACGGCGACCTTGCGACCCTGGATGATCGACAGGTCCGCGTCGGCGTCGTAAAACATCTCAACTGCCATGCGAAATTTTCCTTCTCTTTCTAGCTCTACAGCCGACTAACGCTACTTGACGTGCTTACTTCACTGCGCTGATACCACGGGGTCCGCGCGAGACCGACACCATGCCGGACTGTGCGATCTCGCGGATACCGTACGGCTCGAGGACCCGCAGCAGGGCCTCCAGCTTCTCCGAGGTACCGGTCGCCTCGACCGTCAGGGACTCGGTCGAAACATCAACGACCTTGGCGCGGAACAGGTTCACCGCTTCGATGACCTGGCCACGGTTGGTCGCGTCGGCCCGCACCTTGATCAGGGCGAGTTCGCGGGAGACCGAGCTGTCGTCCTCCTGCTCGACGATCTTGATCACGTTGATCAGCTTGTTGAGCTGTTTGGTGATCTGCTCCAGCGGCGATTCCTCGACACTGACGACGATCGTCATCCGCGACATGTGCTTCTGCTCGGTGGCGCCCACAGCCAGGGACTGGATGTTGTAGCCACGACGGGAGAACAGCGTGGCCACCCGGGCGAGAACACCGGGTTTGTCCTCGACCAGCACCGAAAGGGTGTGGGTGGGGGTGGTGTTGCTCATCAGGCATGCCCCTCTGCGTCGTTCTCGTCGAACAGCGGCCGGATGTCCCGGGCTGCCATGATCTCGTCGTTGCTGGTGCCGGCCGCGACCATCGGCCACACCTGCGCGTCGGCACCGACGATGAAGTCGATGACCACCGGCCGGTCGTTGATGGCCCGGGCCTGGTTGATCACGTCCTCGACGTCCTCGGCCCGCTCGCAGCGCAACCCGACGCAGCCGAGCGCCTCGGCCAGCTTGACGAAGTCCGGAATCCGGCGCGAGTGCGTCGCCAGATCGGTCTGGCTGTAGCGCTGTTCGTAGAACAGCGTCTGCCACTGCCGCACCATGCCCAGGTTGCCGTTGTTGATCAGCGCCACCTTGATCGGTGCGCCCTCGATGGCGCAGGTGGCCAGCTCCTGGTTGGTCATCTGGAAGCAGCCGTCGCCGTCGATCGCCCAGACCTCGGCATCGGGACGGGCGAACTTGGCGCCCATGGCCGCCGGGACGGCGAAGCCCATGGTGCCCAGACCGCCGGAGTTCAGCCACGTCTTCGGGTTCTCGTACTTGACGAACTGCGCGGCCCACATCTGGTGCTGGCCGACCCCGGCGACATAGACCGCTTCGGGTCCGGCGATCTGGCCGAGCTTCTCGATGACGTACTCGGGACTCAGGCTGCCGTCACTCTGCGGGCCGTAGCTCAGCGGGTAGGTCGTCTTGAGCCCGGACAGGTACTCCCACCAGCTGTCTATTTTCAGTGCGGCACTGGTGGTTCCGTCGCGACGCAGCACCTCGATCAGATCGGTGATGACGGCCTTGACGTCGCCCACGATCGGCACGTCGGCGTGCCGGTTCTTGCCGATCTCGGCCGGGTCGATGTCGGCGTGGATCACCTTCGCCTCGGGGGCGAACGACGACAGCTGACCGGTGACCCGGTCGTCGAAGCGAGTACCCAGGGCGATCAGCAGGTCGCTCTTCTGCAGGGCACCCACGGCGGCCACGGTGCCGTGCATGCCCGGCATCCCCAGGTGCTGGGGGTGGCTGTCCGGGAACGCACCGCGGGCCATCAGGGTGGTGACGACGGGGATGCCGGTCAGCTCGGCCAGCTCGAGCAATTCGGCACTGGCCTCACCACGGATGACGCCACCGCCGACGTAGAGCACCGGCTTGTGCGCCGCGGCGATGAGCTTGGCGGCCTCGCGCACCTGACGGCTGTGCGGCTTGGTGTTCGGCTTGTAACCGGGCAGATCCATCTGCGGCGGCCAGGAGAAGGTGCACTGGCCCTGCAGGATGTCCTTGGGAACGTCGACGAGGACCGCGCCCGGGCGGCCCGAGCGGGCGATGTGGAACGCCTCGGCCATCACCTGGGCGATGTCGTCACCGTTGCGCACCAGGAAGTTGTGCTTGGTGATCGGCATGGTCATGCCGGTGATGTCGGCTTCCTGGAAGGCGTCGGTACCGATCAGGCTGCGGCCGACCTGCCCGGTGATGGCGACGACCGGGATGGAGTCCATCTGGGCGTCGGCCAGCGGGGTGATCAGGTTGGTCGCGCCGGGGCCCGAGGTGGCCATCATCACGCCGACCTTGCCGGTGGCATGGGCGTAGCCGCTGGCGGCATGACCGGCGCCCTGCTCATGGCGAACCAGCACGTGGCGCAGTTTCTGTGAGTCGAACAGCGGATCGTAGACCGGCAGCACGGCGCCGCCGGGGATGCCGAACACGACGTCGACACCGAGCTCTTCGAGCGACCGGACGACCGCCTGGGCGCCGGTCATCTGCACCGGTGCAACCCGATTGGGCTGACCCGTTTCTGATTTGGTCTTGGCTGCGCCGTTGGCAGGCGCGCTTCCCGACCGGGCTGGCGGTCGTGTTGTCGGTGCGCTCACGATGTCCTCTTCACGGTTTGCGTCACATTCCTGTTCAGGAAACTTCAATTTTTCAATGATTCCGGCGCGCTTGTTGGGCAAATAAAAAACCCCCGTCAGCCGGTAGCTGTACGAGGGTGGCGCGTCGATGCGGTTGGCTATGCCCGGCAGAGGGCCAGCGCGGCATCAACGCGCCAACCAATTACTACGAGCAATCCGGGGGTCTGCATAGCACCCGACGGTAGCTGCCGTACAGGTTAAAGGTCAAATTGCTTCGCCTGCGGACCGTGACGGGGTGGATGGCCGGCAGGCCCGCGATTCAGGTGGTGCAAGGATGAAGCTGTGAGCGCACGATCGGCAACCGCCCCTGTCGTCATCCGGATTTCGCCCATGGCGCACCTGGCAGTCGGCTTTCTGACGCTCGGTCTGCTGACCCTGGTGTTGAGCAATCCCACCGTCTTCTCGGTGCTGCTGGTGATCCCGATTGTGTTGTCGGCGGCCATCATCCGGTACCGCACC
This sequence comes from Mycolicibacterium sp. 050232, assembly GCA_036235365.1. Classification (GTDB taxonomy): domain Bacteria; phylum Actinomycetota; class Actinomycetes; order Mycobacteriales; family Mycobacteriaceae; genus Mycobacterium. The sequence goes on from JAZBEZ010000002.1 coordinate 372,764, forward strand.
ACCGCCGATGCCGACGCCGTCACCGCACGTTCTCTGACGCGCAGCCGCACGGTGTCGTGGGGCGATATCAAAGGACTGCGGTTCGACCGGTCGTCATGGGCGATCGCCGACCTGACCGACGGAACCGACCTGCGCCTGCCCGCAGTGACGTTCGCAACACTGCCGCTGCTGACCGAGGTGAGCGGCGGCCGCGTACCGAACCCGTACGCCTGAGGTCAGTGGCCTGTCAGCACCGATTCAGCCGAGTGGATTGCCGCCGTTGAGCAGCACCCAGATGGCAATGCCCCCGGCCACGCCGAGCAACAGAGCGACGAACGATCCGACGAACGGGCGGCGGGCCCAGCCGCGGCCTGCGTCGAATCCGTAGCGACCGGGGCCGGTCAGGATGATCGCGGCCGCGGCCACGACGACGATCATCCGGTATTCGGTGCCGTCGGTGATGACTTCGGAGAGCCGGGCCTGCTCGTGGGCCGCCATCGCCGTGGCGAGCACCCCATTGATCAGGTAGGCCAGGGCGCCGGCCGCCGCGATCGGCGTGAACAGGCCCAGAACCAGCAGGACACCTGCGGCGATCTGGCCTCCGGTGGCCGCATAGGTCAGGATGTCGGCGTTCTTGAAGCCCATGTCGCCCAGTTGGGTGTTGAACCCGTCCAGGCCGGGGCCGCCCCACCATCCGAACGCCTTCTGCAGGCCGTGGATGATCATCAGCCCGCCGAGGGCCACGCGCAGAATCAGCAGACCGAGGTCCTGGGTGCCTCTGCGCCCGGCCGCCTTGATGCGGTCGTCGACGAACTCGTCGCGCTCGATCTCGGCCGGTTCGGCCGAGAAGGGCCCGATCGGAGCGGGGCCGCCCGGCTGCACGTATGGCAGCGGCTCAGGGTCGCCGACCAGGCTGAAGGCCGACTGGTCTCCCGTTTTGGCGTCGTACCGCGGAATCGCGGTGGTTTCGAAGTCCCCGCCGTACGTCGCCGACGGCAGGTCGTCTTCCGGGTCGACCAGGCTGGCTCCGGCCGGCCTGGCGGAATCGTCCGAGTAACCCGGTCGTTGCCAGGCTTGAGGGTCCTGCGAGTGACTGGTCACAGCTGCCAGGGTAAGTGCAAGGTCGGTCCGATCCGGGTATTTACCCCGGCGCTTCTGCCTGGTATCGGGCTGCTATGGACCCGGCGCACGGTCCCGGCGTGGCGCGCACCGCCGGGGCATCCGTAATCTGGCGAGCATGAAATCGCGCCGGCGGATGACGGGGGTGGCCGCCGTTCTGTGCGCCGCGATGCTGGTCGGTTCGGGCTGCGCCCGATTCGACGCGGCCCAGTCGGAGCCTTTCACCACTGAACCGAAGATGGAGCCGGGGCCGACCACGACGCCGCCGCCTCCGCCCCCACTGCCGGCCAAGCCGTTCCCCAAGGAATGCAAGGCAACGGGCGTGATGCAGGGCTGCCTGGACAGCACCAGCGGTTTGATCATGCTTCCGGACAGCCAGTCCGCCCTGGTCGGCGAGCGGCTCACCGGCGCGGTCAAGCAGGTGTCGGTAAAGGCCGAACCGAAGGTCAAGGTGACGATTCCGGTCGATCCGTCCGGGGACGGCGGCCTGATGGACATCGTGCTGTCACCGACCTACAGCCAGGACCGGTTGATGTACGCCTACGTCAGCACACCGACCGACAACCGGGTGATTCGCATCGCCGACGGCGACGTGCCGAAGCCGATCCTCACCGGTATCCCCAAGGGCGCCAGTGGCAACATGGGGTCGCTCACCTTCACCAGCAAGACCACCCTGCTGGTCCAGACGGGTGATGCGGGCGATCCGGCACTGGCCGCTGATCCAGGATCACTGGCCGGCAAGGTGCTGCGCATCGAACAGCCCACCACGGTCAACCAGGCCCCGATCACCACGGCGCTGAGCGGCCTGGGCGCCGCCGGAGCCATGTGCGTCGATGCGGCCGACGGTTCGCTCTACGTCACCGACCGCACCCCCAGCGCCGATCGGCTGCAGCGAATCACCAAGGATTCCAAGGTTTCCACGGTGTGGACCTGGCCGGACCGACCCGGGGTCGCCGGGTGCGCTGCCCTGGAGGGCACGGTGTTGGTCAACCTGGTCGCCCCCAAGAAGACCGTCGCGGTGCGGCTCGCACCCGACACCGGTGCCGTCACCGGCGATCCGGAGGTGGTCCGGGAGAACGTGCGCGGGCACGCGTGGGCGCTGCAGCTCTCCCCCGACGGCAACGTGTGGGGCGCAACCGTGAACCGGACCACCGGAGATGCGGAGAGCTTCGACGACGTCGTCTTCCCGCTCTTCCCGCAGGGCGGCGGCTTCCCGCGCAGCAACGCCGACAACACCTGAGCCACAAGCTTTTTCGAGGCGGAACGCCTCCCGGAACCTGACCGGGGACAGCTGCGCCGGGGGCGAAATATGAATACAAGGTTCATAGCGTGCCCTTAGAAATGGTTCGCCCATCACGTACCATTGTCCGGGTGTCTGACCGCCCCCGCCGCAGATACGCCCCGCGGCTACCGCGCGAGGAAAGGCGCGAGCAACTGTTGGACGCGGCGATGGCCGTGCTCCACGATTGCCCCTTGCACGAGCTGAGGATGGAGGCGGTCGCCGAGGCCGGCGGAGTGGGCAAACCGGTTCTGTATACCGCGTTCCGGACCCGCGCCGAACTGGTGACCGCCTTGCTCATCCGCGAGCATCAGCACGGGCTGAGCCAGGTGCTGACCGCGCTGCCCAAGAATCTGGCGGTCACGGGCCCGACCGACGCCTACACCGCGACCGTCACCGGTTTCCTGCGTTGCGTGCTGGAGAACCCCACTCGGTGGCGACTGATCCTCACGGTTCCCGACAGCGCCCCGCGGGACTACCGCGCGGCCGTCCGCAACGCCAGAAACCAGATCCTCACGCAGGTCGAGCAAATGGCGAAAGCCGGTATTGCGGTGGATCCGCGGCTTGCCGCGCTGGACCCTGAGCTGCTCGGCCACACGTTGTTGTCCTTCGCAGAGATGCTCGGCAGGCTCGCCGTGCACGACCCGGACAACTACCCGCGTGAACGGCTCGAGCAGTATGCCGCCGCGGCGATGACGATGTTCGCCGGCCGGTGAGCTGACCGGCGGTTATCCGGCCTGGCCGCACGCGGCCAGGACCAACTCGCGCACCCGCGCCGCGTCCGCCGAGCCCTTGGTGGCCTTCATCACCGCGCCGACGATCGCCCCGGCGGCCTGGATCTTGCCGCCACGGATCTTCTCCACGACGTCGGGGTTGGCGGCCAGCGCCTCGTCCACCGCGGCCTGAATCACCGAGTCGTCGCGCACGAGCGCCAGGCCCCGGTCGGTCATCACCTGCTCGGGCTCACCCTCGCCGGCCAATACGCCCTCGATCACCTGGCGGGCCAGCTTGTTGGACAGCTGGCCCTCGTCGACAAGCTTGACCACGGCGGCCACCTGGGCCGGGGTGATGGGCAGTGCCTCGAGCTCGATCTCGGACTCGTTCGCCTTCTGCACCAGGAAGTTTCCCCACCAGGCGCGCGCGGCCTCGCTGGAGGCGCCGTGGGTGACGGTGGCTGCCACCAACTCGACGGCACCGGCGTTGACCAGATCGCGCATCACCTCGTCGGAGATGCCCCATTCCTCCTGAATCCGCTTGCGCGACAGCCACGGCAGCTCGGGGATGGTCTGGCGCAACCGCTCGACCAACTCGGTGCTGGGCGCGATCGGCTCAAGGTCGGGCTCGGGGAAGTAGCGGTAATCCTGCGCGGTTTCCTTGCTCCGTCCCGGCGAGGTGTAACCGTCCTCGTGGAAATGCCGGGTCTCCTGGGTGACCGTGCCGCCGGAGTTGAGAACCGCGGCCTGACGGCGCATTTCGTACCGGACCGCCACCTCGACGCTCTTGAGCGAGTTCACGTTCTTGGTCTCGGTGCGGGTGCCGAACTCGGCCGCGCCGACCGGCTTGAGGGACAGGTTCGAGTCACACCGCATCGACCCCTGGTCCATCCGAACGTCCGATACGCCCAAGCCGCGCAGCAGATCTCGCAGCGCGGTGACGTACGCGCGGGCGATCTCCGGTGCCCGCGCCCCGGTTCCCTCGATGGGCCTGGTGACGATCTCGATCAGCGGAACGCCGGCGCGGTTGAAGTCAGCCAGCGACGTGGTCGCGCCCGCGATGCGGCCGGTGTCGCTGCCGAGGTGCGTCAGCTTGCCGGTGTCCTCCTCCATGTGCGCACGCTCGATCTCGACGCGGAAGGTGGTGCCGTCGTCGAGCGGCACGTCGAGGTACCCGTTGATCGCGATGGGCTCGTCGTACTGCGAGATCTGGTAGTTCTTCGGCTGGTCCGGGTAGAAGTAGTTCTTCCGGGCGAACCGGCCCCACGGCGCGATATCGCAGTTGAGCGCGAGGCCGATGCGGATCGCCGCCTCGACGGCCGCCTCGTTGAGGACCGGTAGCGAACCGGGCAGGCCGAGGCAGACCGGGCAGACCAGCGTGTTGGGCTCGGCACCGAACCGGTTGGCGCAACCGCAGAACATCTTGGTGGCCGTGGACAGCTCGACGTGCACCTCCATGCCCATCACGGGCTCGTAGGCGGCGATGACGTCGTCGTAGTCGACGAGTTCAGCGGTAGCGACAGACATGGTGTCGATCCTAATGGGGCTGCGTTTCAGGTCAGTCCGGGGTCGCGCAGGAAGCGGGACTTACCCGAAGAACTCGGCCGCGTCGTCGTAACGGGACTGCGGTACCAGTTTGAGGTGGCGGGTCGCATCGGCCAGTGACACCCGGCCGATGTCCTGCCCCTGCAACGACACCATCATCCCGAACTCGCCTGCGTGCGCGGCGTCGGCCGCGTTCACCCCGAACCGGGTGGCCAGCACCCGGTCGTACGCCGTCGGGGTACCACCGCGCTGGACGTGACCCAGCACCGTGACCCGGACGTCCTTCTTGATCCGCTTCTCCACCTCGAGCGCCAATTGCTGTGCCACACCGGTGAATTTCTCGTGCCCGAACTCGTCCATCCCGCCCTGGCGCAGCTGCATCGTGCCCTCGGCCGGCTTCGCGCCCTCGGCCACCACGCAGATGAAGTGTGACGAGCCGTGTTGGAACCGCTTCTTGACCAGCCGACAGACCTCTTCGACATCGAACGGCTGCTCGGGGATCAGTGTCATGTGGGCGCCCGAGGCGATCCCGGCGTTCAGCGCGATCCAGCCGGAATGCCGGCCCATCACCTCGACCAGCATGACGCGCTGGTGCGATTCCGCGGTGCTGTGCAATCGGTCGATCGCCTCGGTCGCCACCTGCAGTGCCGTGTCGTGGCCGAAAGTCACGTCCGTGCAGTCGATGTCGTTGTCGATGGTCTTGGGCACCCCGACCACCGGGACATTCTCCTCGGACAGCCAGTGCGCGGCGGTCAGTGTGCCTTCACCACCGATCGGGATCAGCACGTCGATCCCGTTGTCCTCGAGGGTCTGCTTGATCTGATCCAGGCCGGCCCGCAGCTTGTCTGGATTGACCCGCGCGGTGCCCAACATGGTTCCGCCCTTGGCCAGCAGCCGGTCGTTGCGATCGTCGTTGGCCAGTTGGATACGGCGATCCTCCAACAAACCGCGCCAGCCGTCGAGGAATCCGACCACCGATGACCCATAGCGCTGGTCGCAGGTACGCACCACCGCCCGGATCACCGCGTTCAGGCCAGGACAGTCACCGCCGCCGGTGAGAACTCCGATGCGCATAGGCACCATCTTGCCGTGCCTGACACGACCGTGCCGGGCATAAGCGTATGGCGTCTACAACGCGCTGGGCAGCGGGCCGCGAGCGGCCTCGTAGGCGGCGCCGACGCGGTACAGCCGATCATCGGCCAGGGCCGGCGCCATGATCTGCAGACCGACGGGCAGGCCGTCATCGGGTGACAGGCCCGACGGCACCGACATGCCGCAGTGCCCGGCCAGGTTCAGCGGCAGCGTGCACAGATCGAACAGGTACATGGCCAGCGGATCGTCGACCTTCTCCCCCAGCCGGAACGCCGTCGTTGGCGTGGCCGGGGACACCAGGACGTCCACGCTCTGGTACGCCTGCTCCAGGTCTCGGGCGATCAGCGTCCGCACCTTCTGCGCCTGGTTGTAGTAGGCGTCGTAGTAACCCGCCGACAACGCGTAGGTCCCGATCATGATCCGGCGCTTGACCTCCGGCCCGAATCCGGCGGCCCGGGTCAGCGCCATGACCTCTTCGGCACTGTGGGTGCCGTCGTCGCCGACGCGCAGCCCGAACCGCATCGCGTCGAAGCGCGCCAGGTTGCTGGACACCTCCGACGGCAGGATCAGGTAGTAGGCGTCCATCGCGTGGTCGAAGTGCGGGCAGTCGACCTCGGTGACCTCGGCGCCCAGCGCGGTCAGTTGAGCAACCGCGGCGTTGAACGACTCCAGCACGCCCGGCTGGTATCCGTCACCGCGGAGCTGCTTGACCACACCGACGCGCACGCCCTTGAGATCGCCTGCCGCACCGGCCCGGGCGGCACCGATCACATCGGGCACCGCGGCGTCGACGGAGGTGGAATCACGCGGGTCGTGGCCGGCGATCACCTGATGCAGCAGCGCGGTGTCGAGCACCGTACGTGCACAGGGGCCGCCCTGGTCCAGCGAGGACGCGCACGCGATCAGGCCGTAGCGCGAGACCGTGCCGTAGGTCGGCTTGACGCCGACGGTCGCGGTGAGCGCCGCCGGCTGCCGGATCGACCCGCCGGTATCGGTACCGATGGCCAGCGGGGCCTGATAGGCGGCCAGCGCCGCGGCGCTGCCGCCGCCCGAACCGCCGGGCACCCGCTCGGTGTTCCACGGGTTACGGGTCGGGCCGTAGGCCGAGTTCTCGGTCGACGACCCCATGGCGAACTCGTCCATGTTCGTCTTGCCCAGGATCGGGATGCCCGCGGCGCGCAGCCGCGAGGTCACGGTCGCGTCGTACGGCGCGCGCCACCCTTCCAGAATCTTGGACCCCGCGGTGGTCGGCATGTCAGTGGCGGTGAAGACGTCCTTGAGCGCCAGCGGCACGCCGGCCAGCGGCGACGGCAGCGTCTCACCGGCTGCCACAGCGGCGTCGATCCGGGCCGCGGCGGCCAGCGCGGAATCCGCGGCCACGTGCAGGAAAGCGTTGAAACGGTCGTCGGTCTCGGCGATCTGGTCCAGGTGGGCCTGAGTCACCTCGGTCGAGGAGACCTCCTTGGCCGCGATCTGGGCACCCAGGGTCGCCGCATCGCGACGGGTCAGCTCACTCATGCTCGTCATTCACCCTCTCCGAGAATCCGCGGCACGGCGAAGCGCCCGTCTTCGGCACGCGGTGCCGCAGCCAGCGCTTCCTCCTGCGTCAAGCACGGCAAGACCACATCCGGGCGGCTGACGTTGACATCCTTGAGCGGGTTGTCCGTCGGCTCCACACCGGTGACGTCGACGGACTGGATCTGACTGACGTGGCCGAGGATGGCATCCAGCTGGCCGGCGTAACTGTCCAGTTCGTCATCGGTCAGCGCCAGACGCGCCAGACGCGCCAGATGGGCAACCTCGTCTCGGGAGATCTTCGACACGACAAAGCAGCCTAGTCAAAGCACCAAATCGATCCGGCCTCGGCAGCCCTACGGACCGTGCACCGGCATGCCGCGGTGGGCCCGCTGTGCAAAGGTGATGCGCGTGCCTTCGTATCTGCTGCGGGTCCAGCTGGAGGACCGACCAGGCAGCCTCGGCTCACTCGCCGTGGCCCTCGGCTCGGTCGGCGCCGACATCCTGTCGCTCGACGTGGTCGAGCGTGGAACCGGCTACGCGATCGACGATCTGGTCGTCGACCTGCCGCAGGGCTCCATGCCGGACACCTTAATCACCGCCGCCGAGAACCTGTCCGGCGTCTACGTCGACAGCATCCGGCCGCATACCGGGCTGCTTGAGGCACACCGCGAGCTTGAGCTCATCGACCACGTCGCCGCCGCGCACTCCAAGGCCGATCGGCTGCGGGTGCTCGCCGAGGAAGCACCTCGGGTTCTGCGCGTGAGTTGGTGCGTCGTGGTCCGGTCCACCGCGACCGGGGTGGAGCGCATCGCCGCGAGCCACGGCGCGCCCGAGACCAAGGCCGAATCGGCGCCGTGGTTGCCGCTGCAGCGGGCCGCCACCCTCGACGGAAATGCGGACTGGGTGCCGCAGGTATGGCGCGACATGGACACCACGCTGGCCGCCGCGCCCTTGGGCGACCACGACACCGCGGTGGTGCTGGGCCGCCCCGGCGGTCCGGGCTTCCGCCCCTCGGAGGTGGCGCGGTTGGGTTACCTGGCCGGCATCGTCGCCACGATCCTGCGCTGAGACGCCCGGTTAGCCCTCGTCGGTGGCTGCCTCGTCCGGCTCTGGCTCTTGCGGGCCATCGGCCAGCAGGGCGCGGAAACCGTCCTCGTCGAGGATCGGGACTCCGAGCTCCACGGCCTTGTCGTACTTGGAGCCGGGCGCGTCTCCGGCGACCACGTAGGCGGTCTTCTTGGAGACCGAGCTGGCGGCCTTGCCGCCACGGCTGATGATGGCTTCCTTGGCCTGGTCACGGGAGAACCCGGGCAGCGACCCGGTCACCACGATCGACAGGCCTTCCAGCGTGCGTTCGATGCTGGCGTCGCGTTCGTCGGCCATCCGCACTCCGGCGTCCCGCCATTTGCGGACGATCTCACGGTGCCAGTCGACGGTGAACCAGTCGACGACCGCGGCGGCGATGGTCGGGCCCACCCCTTCCACCGCGGCCAGCCGCTCTTCGCTCGCCTCGATGATGGCGTCCAGGCTGGCGAATTCGGTGGCCAGCGCCCGCGCCGCGGTGGGGCCCACGTGGCGGATCGACAACGCGACCAGCACGCGCCACAGCGGCTGGGCCTTGGCCTTGTCCAGATTGGCCAGCAGAAGCTGTCCGTTCTTCGACAGCTCGCCCTTTTTCGTGGTGAACAGCTCGGTGCGCAGGAGCTGTTCGGCCGTCAGCGTGAACAGATCGCCCTCGTCGGCGATCACCCCGGCCTGCAGCAGCGCGGTGGCCGCCTCGTAGCCCAGCCCCTCGATATCGAACGCGCCTCGGCCCGCGACGTGAAACACCCTCTCCCGCAACTGCGCCGGGCAACTGCGGGTGTTGGGGCAGCGGATGTCGGCGTCGCCTTCTTTGGCCGGGGCCAGCACGGTGCCGCATTCGGGACAGTTGGTCGGCATCACGAACGCGTGCTCGGATCCGTCGCGCAGGTCGACCACCGGACCGAGCACCTCGGGAATGACGTCGCCGGCCTTGCGGATCACCACGGTGTCGCCGATCAGCACGCCCTTGCGCTGCACTTCCGTCGCGTTGTGCAGCGTGGCCAGGCCGACGGTCGAGCCGGCCACCTTGACCGGCTCCATGTAGGCGAACGGGGTGACCCGCCCGGTCCGCCCCACACTCACCCGGATGTCGAGCAGTTTGGTGGTGGCCTCTTCCGGTGGGTACTTGTAGGCCACCGCCCAGCGCGGCGCGCGTGAGGTCGACCCGAGCCGGCGCTGCAGCGCCACCTCGTCGACCTTGACCACCAGACCGTCGATCTCGTGGTCGACGTCGTGGCGGTGCTCGCCCCAGTAGGCAATGCGCTCGGCGACCGCGGAGACACCGGAAACCTTTGCGGTATGCGCGGATACGGGCAAGCCCCACTGGCCGAGGGCCCGGTAGGCGTCGTGCAACGAGACGGGGCTGAAACCTTCGGCGTAGCCGAGCCCGTGGCAGATCATCCGGAGTTTGCGCCGCGCGGTCACCGCCGGGTTCTTCTGCCGCAGCGAGCCCGCCGCGCTGTTCCGGGGGTTGGCGAACGGGGGCTTGCCCTCGGCGACCAATCCGGCGTTGAGCTCCTCGAAGTCGGCGACCCGGAAGAACACCTCACCGCGTACCTCCAGCACGTCGGGCACGGGAAACTCGTCGGAGGCCGTCAGCTGTTCGGGGATGTCGGTGATGGTGCGGGCGTTCAGCGTGACATCCTCACCGCTGCGCCCGTCACCGCGGGTGGCGGCCCGCACCAGCCGGCCGTTGCGGTAGACCAGTGCCAGAGCGACGCCGTCGATCTTCAGCTCGCACAGGAAGTGCGCGGCGTCGCCCGTCTCCCCCTTGATCCGGGCGGCCCAGGCCGACAGCTCGTCGGAATCGAACACGTTGTCCAGGGACAGCATCCGTTCCAGGTGCTCGGCGGGTGCGAATTCGGTGGCGAACCCGGCGCCGCCGACGAGTTGGGTCGGGGAATCCGGGGTGCGCAGTTCCGGGTGTTCCTCCTCGAGCGCCTGCAATTGCCGCAGCAGCGCGTCGAAATCGGCGTCGGAGATGACCGGCGCGTCTTTGACGTAGTACCTGAACTGATGCCCCCGTACCTCGTCGGCAAGCTCCTGCCAGCGTCGCCGCTCGTCGGCATCGGCCTGTTCGGGCAGTGCGGCCTCGGCGTCCACGGTTGGCTTCTCGCTCACTCTGGCAGGCTAGCGGAGCCCGCCGACAGCTCATGGCAGCGGCAAGCGCCGAAACCTGACGATGTCGTGCCAGCGGTTGCCGGTGGCGTCGCAGAACTCGAAGTCGTCGGCTTCGACCAGTTCACGCAGGTCGTCGACGGTCAGGCGGTCAGGGTCCGGGAATCCTTCCCGAAACACCAGCAGCGCACCGGGTTTGAGGATTCGATGCAACGACCGGATACACCCTCGCTTGTCCGATATCTCGCCGAATGCCGACGCCAGGAACGCGACGTCGAAACTGTCGTCGTAGAACGGCAGCTCTTCGTCGGCGTCGCCGGTGTGGAAACTGACGTTGTAGCACTCGGCGCGGTCAAGTGCGCTGCGGGACTTGTCCAGCATCTCCAGCTGAACGTCGAGCAGGTCCAGTCGCCCGCGGGGCAGGTTGCGGGCGATCGCGACGCTGAAGTATCCAGGGCCCGGCCCGATTTCGAGTACCCGCTCGAATCCGGTCAGGTCGAGCCGCTTGACGGCCCGCTCGTCGTCGCCGCTGAGTCGACGCAACGGATTGTTGAGAAAATAGGCGGCCTGGTGGGGATAGGGGTATCCACCCGTTCGACGGGTTTGCCGGGTGAGGGAGTCCAACCAAGTCGTGGGCATGTCCACCTTTCCTTCCATAAAGCAAGGTAAGGCTACCCTAAATCAAACTGGCGGGGTGGGCCCGTACCGCTACCCTGACGACATGCCGCACCCGATCATGTTCAGCGACGACGACTTGGGCCTGGCCGAACTCCGCACCGTTGCCCTGGGATTTCCCGAGGCCTTCGAGAAGATTTCGTGGGGCAGGCCGGTGTTCTGCGCGCCGAAGATGTTCGCCATGTACGGCGGCAACGTCAAACCCGAGGTCCGCGGCGAGATGGTGCCGTATCCGCATTCGCTGCTGATCAAGGTCGACGAGAGCGACCGCCGGGCGCTCGAACAGGACAGCCGTTTCTTCTTCCCGGCCTACATGGGCCCGTTCGGCTGGCTCGGCCTGGACTTCACTGCGGCGAAGGTGGATTGGGGCGAGGTGCGCGAACTTGTCGACGCCTCGTTCCGTCTGGTCGCCTCACGCCGGCTCATCAAACAACTCGACGAGAACTGATCGGAAGCAGCCATGTCCATCGCCAGCCCATTCCCCGACGTCCACCTGCCTACCGTCAGCGTCTACGACTACCTGTTCGCCGACATGTCGGCAGCCGATGCCGGCCGGATCGCCTTGGTGGACGCCAAGTCCGGTACCGAGACCAGCTACGGCGACCTGGTGCGCAAGATCGACGCCTTCGCCGGCGGGTTGGCCGCACGCGGGATCGGTGTCGGTGACGTGGTGGCGCTGTTGTCCCCCAACAGTTCGGGTTTCGCGATCGCCTTCCACGGAATCCTGCGCGCGGGTGCCACAGCCACCACGGTCAACGCGTTGTTCACCGCGCGTGATATCACCAAGCAGATCAAGGATTCGAAGGCGCGCCTGCTGGTCACGGTGAGCGCACTGCTGCCGCAGGCCCTCGAGGGCGCAGCGGCGGCAGGCCTGAGCGAGGACCAGGTGGTGGTGCTCGACGACGCCGGACTCGGCGCCGAGGGCCCGGCACCGGAGGTGAACTTCGACCCGGCCACGCATCTGGCCGCGCTGCCGTACAGCTCTGGCACCACGGCCAATCCCAAGGGCGTCATGCTCACCCACGCCAACCTGACGGCCAACGTGGCACAGATCCGCCCGCTGCAGGGCCTGACTCCCGATGACCGGCTGTTGGCCGTGCTGCCGTTCTTCCACATCTACGGCATGACCGTGTTGCTCAACGCTGCGCTGCATGCCCGGGCGCGGCTGGTCATCATGCCGTCGTTCGATCTCGGTGAGTTCCTGGACAACATCGCGACCCACCGGTGCACCTTCGTCTACATCGCCCCGCCGGTGGCGGTCGCCCTGGCCAAGCACCCGCTGGTCGATTCCTACGACCTGTCCTCGCTGCGGGCCGTCCTCTCCGGTGCGGCCTCGCTCGATGCCGACCTGGGGCGTGCCGTGGCAGATCGCTTGAGCTGCACGGTGTCCCAGGGCTACGGAATGAGCGAGCTGAGCCCGGTCAGCCACATCACCCCGCACGACGGTGGACTGGCGGCGGCCGGCACGGTGGCGCCGCTGGACTCGTGCGGCTGGACCGTTCCCAACGGTGTGAGCAAGCTGGTCGATCCCGACACCGGCAAGGAAATCGGCGTCCCGGCAGAGGGTTTGAGCGAGACCGGCGAGCTGTGGTTCAAGGGGCCCAACGTGATGGCCGGCTACCTCAACAACGAGGCCGCCACGAAGGAGACCATCGATTCCGACGGTTTCCTGCACACCGGAGATCTGGCCCAGGTCGACGCCAACGGCTGCGTCTACGTCGTCGACCGACTGAAGGAACTGATCAAGTACAAGGGCTATCAGGTGCCGCCGGCCGAGCTGGAGGCCGTGCTGCTGGGCCATCCCAGCATCGCGGATGCCGCGGTGATCGGGGTGCAGGACAAGGAATCCGGCGAGGAAGTGCCGAAAGCCTTTGTGGTCAAACAGCCTTCATCGGAGTTGAGCGCCGACGAGGTGATGTCGTTCGTGGCCGGCCTGGTCGCGCCCTACAAGAAGGTGCGTCAGGTCGAGTTCATCGACGCGATCCCCAAGTCGTCGGCCGGCAAGATCCTGCGCCGGGAACTACGCGGCTAGACCACTTTGTCACGCCAGAGTGGCACTCGGCGTCCACAGCCACGCTGGCGTGACAATGGGCGTGCGAGCGGTTCGCTACTCCTCGACGTAGGACCGCAGCCGGTCGATGGCACTGTCCCAACGTCGCGACAGCGCCGTCAGGTAGTCACTGGCCTGCACCAGCGGTTCCGGCTGGATCCGCCAGATGCGTTCGCGGCCTTTGCGTTCACTGGCCACCAGACCCACCGCCTCCAGCAGCAGCAAGTGCTTGGTCGCCGCCTGTCGCGTCACCGGAATCACCTGCGTCAGCTGCACCGTCGAACACGGGCCGCCCTCGCAGAGCCGGGTGACGATGCGTAGCCGGTTCGGGTCGCCGAGTGCGTCGAACACAGGTGCGCGCTCGGCGACGGAGGTGCTCACACCGGCTCGCCGCGCGCGAGGTACTTGCGCACCATCTCGGCCTGGTGGGCCCACCCCTGGCTGTTGGCCTCGAAGGCCGAGCGCCGTCGCGCCTCGGGAATCGCGTCGAACCCCGATTCGACGATGCGCAGCAGGACCCCATCCTCGGCCTCGGCCAGGGTGAACTCGACGAGGGTGGTGGGCGCCTCCGGCTCTCTGGCGCCGGGTTCGACGGCGTATGGATGCCAGCGGAAGGCCAGTCGATGCGGCGGCTCGACCGCCACGATGTGCCACGCGTCGGCCTCACCGGCGTAGGGCTCCTGCATGGCGGCGACCTCTTCGTCGACCTCGGTCGGTGTCATCACCCCGTTGACCGATTCCCCGGCGACGAAAGGCCCGTCGAAGCGGACCCCGAACCAGCGGCCGAATTCGTCGGAATTGCTGATGGCCCGCCACACCCGGTCCAGGGGCGCGTTGAGCAGAACTTCCTTTTCGATCCGGTCAGTACTCATATGCAACCTTTCAGTTGCCCTTCAACCTACGACTACGCACAGTCAAGCGCAACCTTTTGGTTGCTTTTTCTAGATGGCGTCCGGATCTTCGGCGAACGCGTCGGCGGCCTTCTGCGTGAGTTCCACCGCGGTGCGCGCCCATTGCGACGTGGCACCGGCCAGCCCACACGACGGCGTGATGCCGATGCGGTCACGCAGCACAGCCCGGGCGAACCCGAGTCGGTCGGTGAGCGACGCCGCCGCCTTGGCGACTTCTTCGAACGACGGCCTGCCCTCTGGCGCGGCTGACGGCACCACGCCGAGCAGGACGGTACGTCCCGAGTCGACGAACTCCCCCAGACCGTCCAGATCTGTGGGCGTCAGGGTCGAGACGTCGACAGACACCGCGTGAACAGTGCTGCGCAACAACGCCTTCCACGGCAGATCGGGAGCGCAGCTGTGCAGTGCCACGTCCGAGCCGACCGCTGCCACACACGCGTCGATCAGGTTCATCGCCAACGGCTCGTCCACCGCATGCACCGGGGTGAAGCTGGTGACCCCGGACAGCCGGCCCGCCAGCGCGGCGGGCAGCGACGGCTCGTCGAGCTGAACCACCACCGGGGTCTCCAGCCGCCGGGCCACCTCGGCACGGTGGATCGCCAGCCCCTCGGCGAGCGAGGCCGAAAGATCGCGCAGCGCACCGTGATCCGTGATGGCGCGATGCCCGTTGGGCAGTTCCAGCTGGGCTGCCAGGGTGATCGGGCCCGGTACCTGCACCTTGACCGCGCGGCCGCTGCCGCGCAGGCCGGCTCGTTCCCACGCCTCCTCCAGCGCATCGATGTCCTCGCCGAGCAGGCTCACCGCCCGGCGCAGCGCAGCGCTGCGCCCACCGGCGATGCGGTAGCCGCGGGGCACGGTGTCGATGCCGATGTCGACCAGAAGGGCCCCGGCCCGCCCGATCAGATCGGCGCCGATCCCCCGCGCCGGCAGCTCCACCAGGTGCGACAGGTTGTGCAGTTCACCGACGACGACTTCCGCTGCGGCCCGCGCCTCGGTGCCGGGCCAGGACCCGATCCCGGTGGCCGTCGAGAAAACACTCATGCGAAGACACTCACGCGCGTGCGATGGTTGCGCTGGCGATGACCTCGTCGCCGTCGGCGTCGGGCCGGTACAGCACCATGGTCTGGCCGGGGGCCACCCCGCGCAGCGGTCCCCGCAGCGAAACCGCCAGCCTGCCGTCGCGCAGCTCGGCCACCGCGTCGGTGATACCGCCGTGTGCGCGCACCTGGATCTGGCATTCCACCGGCCCCTGCGGCGCCGTCCCGCTGGTGAACACAGGCTTGTCGCCGACCAGCTCCCAGATCTCGAGGTCCTCGGCAGGTCCGACCCGCACCGTGCCCGTCTCGGCGTCGATTGCGGTGACATAGCGCGGTCGTCCGTCGGCACCCGGTCCCGCGATGCCCAGGCCCTTGCGCTGGCCGATGGTGAAACCGTGCACGCCTTCGTGTTCGGCGAGCACGGTGCCTTCGTTGTCGATCACCGAGCCGCGCCGCACCCCGATGCGGGCACCCAGGAATGCCTGGGTGTCACCGGATGGAATGAAGCAGATGTCATGGCTGTCGGGCTTTTTCGCGACGGCCAGGCCCCGCTCGGCGGCCTCGGCCCGGATCTGCGGCTTGGGGGTGTCCCCGATCGGGAAGATCGCGTGCGCCAGCTGTTCGGCGGTCAGCACACCC
The DNA here is from genome assembly GCA_036235365.1 of Mycolicibacterium sp. 050232. Classification (GTDB taxonomy): domain Bacteria; phylum Actinomycetota; class Actinomycetes; order Mycobacteriales; family Mycobacteriaceae; genus Mycobacterium. Next base: position 388,522 of record JAZBEZ010000002.1, read on the forward strand.
AGCACGTAGGACTGGTCCTTGTCCGCGTCGACCGCGCGGCGCAGCCTGCCATCGGCCAGCCGGGCGTAGTGACCGGTGGCCACCGCATCGAAACCGAGCGCCAGCGCGCGTGCCGCCAGCGCGGAGAACTTGATGCGCTCGTTGCACCGCACACAGGGATTCGGGGTCTCGCCGCGGGCGTACGACTCGACGAAGTCGTCGATCACGTCGTCCTTGAACCGGTCGGCGAAATCCCATACGTAGAACGGGATGTCGAGGATGTCGGCCACGCGGCGGGCATCGCCGGCGTCCTCCTTGGAGCAGCAGCCCCGCGATCCGGTGCGCAACGTGCCCGGCGCCGACGACAGCGCCATGTGCACTCCGACGACGTCGTGGCCGGCATCGACCATCCGCGCGGCGGCCACCGAGGAATCCACACCGCCGCTCATCGCGACCAAGACTCTCATGAGAACGTCCTCCCCGCGCTGGCCAGTGCCGCCTGCCGGGCCCGCTCGACGGCCGCGGGCAGCACCTCAAGCACCGCATCGACGTCGGCGTCGGTGCTGGTGTGTCCCAACGAGAATCGCAGTGATCCTCGCGCGGTGGCCGGGTCGGCACCCATGGCGATCAGAACGTGCGAAGGCTGCGCCACGCCCGCGGTGCACGCCGAGCCGGTAGAGCACTCGACGCCCTTGGCGTCCAGCAGCATCAGCAGCGAATCACCTTCGCAGCCACGGAAAGTGAAGTGGGTGTTGGCGGGGAGGCGCCCGGCCCCGCGCGGGCCGTTGAGATGGGTGTCCTCGATCGTGGACAGCACGCCGTCGATCAGCCGGTCCCGCAATGCCTGAACCCGGGCGCTGTGTTCGTCCAGCCCTCCGATGGCCACCTCGGCGGCCGCGGCCATCGCCACGGTGCCTGCCACGTCGGGTGTCCCGGAACGGACGTCGCGCTCCTGCCCGCCGCCGTGCAGCAGCGGCACACATGCGGTGTCACGGCGCAGTACCAGCGCGCCGATGCCCATCGGGCCGCCGAACTTGTGCGCGGCAACGCTCATCGCCGCCAGCCCGGCGGCGCCGAAATCGACCGGAACCTGTCCGACGGCCTGGATGGCGTCGCTGTGCATCGGGATCTGGAACTCGGCGGCGATGGCGGCGAGCTCGGCAATCGGCATGATCGTGCCGACTTCGTTGTTGGCCCACATGATGCTGATCAGGGCCACGTCAGCGGGCCCGTCGCCGTCCTCGAGCGCAGCGCGCAACGACTCGGGTGCGACAGCCCCCTCGGCGTCGACCGGCAGCCAGGTCACCTCGGCACCCTCGTGGTCGACAAGCCACTGCACGGCGTCCAGAACCGCATGGTGCTCGACGGCGGTGGTGATGATCCGGCGCCGGGCCGGCTCGGCATCGCGGCGGGCCCAGAAGATGCCCTTGACGGCGAGGTTGTCGCTCTCGGTTCCACCGGCGGTGAAGATCACCTCGGACGGGCGGCAGCCGAGCAGGCGGGCCAGCGTCTCGCGGGCCTCCTCCATGCGCCGGCGTGCCTGGCGGCCGGAACCATGCAGGGAGGACGCGTTGCCGACGGTGGCCAGCGCAGCGGTCATCGCCTCGATGGCAGCGGCGTGCATCGGGGTGGTGGCGGCGTGATCGAGATAGACCGGCCCGCCTGAGGTAGAGGTCAGGATGGAGGCCATAACCCTCCTAGGATAGCCGCTGGCGGACTACCCGCCTTCCTGCCGCCTCAGGCCGCCAGGGCGTGCGCGGGAGCGCCGGGGAGCTCCTGGTGGCCGCGCACCACCGCCTCGCAGCGCCCGGCCAGTGCCCGCCGGTCGTCTCCGGGCAGCTGAAGCGACCCCACATGGACGTGGCACACCGTCCGACGTGCGGTGATGACCCGCCGCACCGACCGCAGCAGGGTGTCCTCCCCCACGAAGGCCGGGACCGTCGACTGGCGGCCGTCGCGGTGGCGGTAGACCAGCCGCAATGGCTGCACAGGCCGCGCCGCGTCGATCGCGGCCTGGAACATCGCCGGCCGGAACGGTCCGTAGGCCAGGCCGCACCAGGTGGTGCCTTCCGGGAAGGCCACCACGGTGTGCCCGGCGCGCAGCCGTTCGGCCACGGTGTGCACCACCGCGGGCAGCCGTCGCAAGCTGGCCCGGTCGATCGGGATCACCTTCATCACCCGGGCCAGCCGGCCCACCGCGGGCCACTCCACCAGGTCGGCGCGGGCCACGAACGAGCCGGGCAACACCGCACCGATCGTGAAGATGTCCAGCCACGACACGTGGCCACTGACCACGAGCACGCCCTTCAGGTTACGAATAGGTCCGCCCGACAAGCTGATTCGGACTCCGAAGCAGCGCAGCATCAACCGGCAGTAGAAGCGCTGCACATGCGAGCGGCCCGGCATCGGCACCGCCAACAGCGGTACCCCGGGCGCCAGCAGCACGGCCATGGTGACCCGCACCGTGGTGCGAATCCAGACCACGAGCCGACGACCGGCGTCGGCGCCGCCGGCATGGACGCAACTGCCGTCGCACGAGGCCCTGGGCAGCCAGGAATGTTCACACGGGGCGGTCATGACGCGCCCCCGGCCAGGTCTGCTGCCGCCGAGACCGAACGCAGACGCTTGAGGTAGCGGACGTCCGCGCGCCGCTTGTCCAGTAGCGCCGGGAAATCCCCCACCCCGAAGTCGGGGTCGTGGGCGGGTTCCCCGCATACCTGCGCACCCAGGCGCAGGTAACCGCGCATCAGCGGCGGCACCGTGGTCCGCGACGGCGGGTCGATGTCGTCGAGCCCTCTGCCGTCCAGGACCACCGGCCGATACGGGTACACGGTGTGCTCGGCGGGCGCCGCGTGGCGGCGTCGCACGAAGTCACGCACCCCACGGATCTGGGTTCCGGGCGGCCCGTCGGCGTTGCCTGCGACCGGCACCGATACGCAGCCGGTCACATAGTCGTACCCGGAACGGTCCAGGTAGGCCAGGATGCCCGCCCACATGAGCAGGACGACGGCGCCGTTGCGGTGGTCGGTCCGCACCACGGCGCGGCCCATCTCGACCAGGGACGGCCGCAGTGCGTCGAGACCGCGGACGTCGAACTCGGTGGCGGTGTAGAGCCCGCCCGCGGCGATCGCGCCGGGCGGCGGCAGCATCCGGTAGCAGCCCACCAGTTCACCGGTGCGGTCCTCACGCACCAGCAGGTGGTCGCAGTGCTCGTCGAATCGGTCCGCGTCACGTCCGTCGGTAGCCCCGGTGAGTGCGAATCCAGGTTCGGAGGTGAACACGTCGTGACGGAGCCGCTGGGCGGCTTCGATGAGCTCGGAATCGGCGGACAACAGGAGGGTGTAGCGCGGCGCATCGGGCGCCGTGCCGTCGGTGTAATCAGCGGCGATGAGTACAGATGCAGTGCTCATAACCAGCACGGTCGCCCAGTCGGGTCTCCGTACGGCATCGCCCGTATGACATGTCTGTGAGCGCCAGGTGACTTTTTGGACTGTCGTCAGTCCTGGCGGAACACCACGTTCTCACCGACCGGGTTGCGCGGTGTGTCCAGGTGGTTGGCGGGAAATTCGGGGTCGGCGTAGCCGATCGACAGCCCGCTCAGGATCGTCAGATCGTCGGGGCCCAACGGCCCTCGGCGTCGTCGCGGGCGATCCCCATCGCCCCGTAGACCAGGGCACCGCTCTCCCTTCGCAGGTGCGCGAAGCGCGGCGGCAGGCCCGCGGAGCCGATCGCCGGCAGTGCCGCCTCGACCGCGGCGAGCAGCGCGTCCACCAATCGGGCGCGCCGCTCACCGGTGGCGAAGAAGACGTGCCAGGGCTGCGTGTTCGAGTTCGACGGCGCGCGCACCGCCAGCGCCTCGTCCAGAAGTTCGCGCGGAACAGGCTTGTCCGGCAGGAACATTCGCGACGATCGACGTGACCGGACGACGTCGGCGAACTCGGCCATCAGCGCACTCGCCGGTCCTTGCGGGCTTCGAGTTCGTCGTCCTCGACGATGACCAGCATTTGTTCGCCGGGCACGCACAGCATGTTGACGAGGAACTTCAGCGGGATGTCGTCACGGTTGTTGGCATCCGAGTAGTGGATGACGTCACCGCCGGGCTCCCAGAATGCCTCGCCGGCCTTGACGACCCGCGGCGCCTCACCCTCGAGCTCGAAGAGCATCTCGCCTTCCAGCACATAGCCGAAGGCGGGTCCGGCGGGATGCCGGTGTGGCGGCGCGCCCGGCGACCCGGCAGGCCACTCGATGACCGTCGTCATCACTTCGGCGTTCGGCGGGATGAACGGCGGTGTCACACTGGCGATCACGGTCATCGCGTCGTGGAGCGCCTGCTCGCGCTCAGCTGAGACCGGCATGTCAGCGTGCCCCGGACAATGCGGCCCAACGGGTTCCACCGAGAATCCCGTCGTCACCGGTGACCAGGCTGTCGTCGTCGACCGCGGTACCGAAGTATGTCGCCTGCGGATCGATCACGACCGGCTTGTCGTCGCCCTGGGCTGCCAGCACCGCGCGGGCCATGTCGGCGAACGAGAACTTGTCGGGCCCACCGATGTTGACAATGCCGCCCAGCGGCGCGGCCTGCGCGACCTTGGCCACCTCGGCGGCCACGTCGTCGACGGAGATCAGCTGAATCCGGGCGTCGGGGACGCGGACCTCGTCGCCCACCACCAGCGACGCGGTGATGGCCTCGGCGAATTCCTGGAACTGGGTGGCCCGCACGATGGTGTACGGCAGACCGGAGGCGGTGATGTTCTTCTCCTGGGCCACCTTGGCCCGCATGTAGCCGCTGTCCGGCAGGCCATCGGTGCCCACGATCGACAACGCAACGTAATGCCCCACCCCGGTCTCCTTCGCGGCGGCCGCGAGGTTCTGGGAGGACTTGGTGAAGAAGTCCATCACGGGGCCGTCCTCGAACGAAGGCGAGTTGACCACGTCGACCAGCACCTCGGCACCGCTCAGCGCGTCGACCAGGCCCTCACCGGTGAGGACGTTCGCACCCGACGACAGGGAGGCGGCCACCACGTCGTGCCCGGCTTCGGCGAGCAACCGCACCACCCGCGAGCCGATCTGGCCACTGGCACCTATGACTGTGATTTTCATTGTGCGAATCCTTTTCTCGATTGACAGGACCAACACTGGCACCGCAGACCGAGATTCAAACCCTGGAAACTCCGTAGTCGCAGCGCGACGCCGCGCCACCCGTCTCTGCCGCCCTTGTCACGCTGGAGTGACTCTCGGGCACAGGTGCCACTCCAGCGTGACACTCGGCGTGGGTTGCGGGTCCGTTTCCTCACATCATCACCCACACAGCACAGAACCCCGGCGCACCAGGTGCACCGGGGTTCCGCGTTGACGCGTTGGGGATCTATCCCTTGCGGGCCTTGACCGCCTCGGTCAGCTGCGGGCTGACCTTGAACAGGTCACCGACGATGCCGAGGTCGGCGATCTCGAAGATCGGCGCTTCCTCGTCCTTGTTCACCGCGATGATCGTCTTCGACGTCTGCATGCCGGCGCGGTGCTGGATCGCGCCGGAGATGCCCAGGGCGATGTACAGCTGCGGCGACACGGTCTTACCGGTCTGACCGACCTGGAACTGGCCCGCGTAGTAGCCCGAGTCGACCGCGGCGCGGGAGGCACCGACGGCGCCACCCAGCGAGTCGGCCAGCTCCTCGACGACCGAGAAGCTCTCGGCGCTGCCGACACCACGACCACCGGCGACCACGACGCTGGCCTCGGTGAGCTCGGGACGGTCACCGGCAACGGCGGGCTCGCGCTTGGTGATCTTGGTCGCGTTCTCGGCCTGAGCCGGGACCTCGACGTTGACGACCTCGCCCGCACCGTCGGCCGGGGCGGCCTCGATCGCGCCCGGACGCACGGTGATCACCGGGGTGTCACTGGTGACCTGGGCCTCGACGGTGAAGGCACCACCGAAGATGCTGTGGACACCTACGGCACCCTCGCGGACCTCGACCACGTCGACCAGCAGACCCGAGCCGATACGCGCAGCCAGGCGGGCGGCGATTTCCTTGCCGTCAGCGGTGGCGGCGACGACCACGCCGGCCGGCGCTGCCGACTCGGCCAGTCCGGCCAGCACGTCGACGACCGGGGTGAGCAGGTAGGTCTCTGCGTCGTCGGACTCGGCGACGTAGACCTTGGCCGCACCGGCGGCCTTCAGGCCGTCGACCAGCGAAGCCGCGGTGCCCGGCTTGCCCACCACGACGGCGGAGGGCTCACCCAGGGCGCGGGCGGCGGTGATGAGTTCGGCGCTGACCTTCTTCAATGCGCCTTCGGAGTGCTCAACGAGCACAAGTACTTCAGCCATGAGTTCTCGTTACGTCTTTCGGAAGTTGAGTATTCGGAATCAGCTGCTAGATCAGCTTCTGGGCAACCAGGTACTCGGCGATCTTCGTGCCGCCGTCACCTTCGTCGGTCACCTTCTCACCGGCGGTCTTCGGCGGCTTCGGGGTCGAAGACAGCACCTTGGAACCGGCATTGGCGACGCCGACCTCGTCAGCTTCCACGCCGATCTCGGCGAGGGTGAGCACGGTGACTTCCTTCTTCTTGGCGGCCATGATGCCCTTGAAGGAGGGGAAGCGGGGCTCGTTGATCTTCTCGTTGACGCTGACCACGGCCGGGAGCGTCGCCTCGAGGGTGAACACGCCCTCGTCGGTCTCGCGCTCGGCGGTGACCTTGCCGCCCTCGACGGTCAGCTTGCGCACGTGGGTCAGCTGCGGCAGGCCCAGGTACTCGGCGATCACGGCCGGGACCGCGCCGCCGACGCCGTCGGTGGCCTCGTTACCGGCGATGACCAGCTCGGTGCCCTCGATGGTGCCCAGCGCGCGGGCCAGTGCCCACCCGGTCTGGATCACGTCGGAGCCGTGCATGCCGTCGTCCTTGAGGTGCACAGCCTTGTCGGCACCCATGGACAGCGCCTTGCGGATCGCCTCGGTGGCGCGCTCCGGCCCGGCGGTCAGCACGGTGACGGTGCTGTCTCCGCCCTCACGCTCCTTGATCAACAGCGCCTCTTCCACGGCGCGCTCGTTGATCTCGTCGAGCACGGCGTCGGCAGCCTCGCGGTCGAGGGTGAAATCGCCGTCGGACAGCTTGCGCTCCGACCAAGTGTCTGGGACCTGTTTGATCAGGACCACGATGTTCGTCATGACTCTGGTTCGTCCTCCTCGATGAGACCGGTGGCCCGGGCTCATATCACGTTCTAGGCAACTAGCATCATGTTACCGGTCGGTAACTTTTGATGGTTCGCAGGAACACCATAGCTGGTCGGACTTTGTATTCCGGCGTCCCCTACCACACCCCTGAGGTATGGGAACCGTTGGTTGATTGGCCACCGACCCCTTCAACCTGGGTAAGCCTGGGTTAGCCTGCCTTCCAATGAGCGCATTCGTTGGTGACCCGGATAACGCCCTACCCCTGACCGGCGAGCGGACCATCCCCGGCCTGGCCGAGGAGAATTACTGGTTTCGCCGTCATGAGGTGGTGTACCAGCGGCTGGCGGGCAGGTGCGTCGATCGAGACGTCCTCGAAGCCGGCTGCGGCGAAGGCTACGGCGCCGATCTGATCGCCGACGTGGCACGCAAGGTGGTCGCGCTCGACTACGACGAGGCCACGGTGGCACACGTGCGAGCCCGCTACCCGAGAGTGGAAATCCAGCACGGCAACCTGGCCGAGCTTCCCCTGGCCGACCAGTCGGTCGACGTCGTGGTGAACTTCCAGGTCATCGAACACCTCTGGGATCAGGGTCAATTCGTCTCCGAGTGTTTCCGTGTACTGCGGCCCGGCGGCGTGTTCCTGGTCTCCACCCCCAACCGAATCACCTTCTCCCCCGGTCGCGACACCCCGCTGAACCCGTTCCACACCCGCGAGCTCAACGCCGCGGAGCTGACCGAACTGCTGCTTGACGCCGGGTTCACCGTCGAGTCCGTGCTCGGGGTGTTTCACGGCGCCGGGCTCGCCGAACTCGACGCCCGGCACGGGGGCTCGATCATCGAGGCGCAGGTGCAGCGCGCGGTGGCCGACGCGCCCTGGCCCGAGCAGCTGCTCGCCGACGTGGCCGCCGTCAGCATCGACGACTTCGATCTCACCTCCGCGACCGAACGCAACATTGACGACAGCCTCGACCTGGTCGCAATCGCGGTGCGGCCGTGACGCATCCAACTGACGACCCCGAACCCGAACCAGTACCGGGTTTGTTCACGCTCGTCCTGCACACCCACCTACCCTGGCTGGCCCATCACGGCCGCTGGCCGGTCGGCGAGGAGTGGCTGTACCAGTCGTGGGCCGCGGCCTACCTGCCGTTGATGCGGGTGCTGCGGGGCCTGGCCGCCGAGGACCGCAGCCACCTGATCACCCTCGGCATGACGCCGGTGGTGACCGCGCAGCTCGACGATCCCTACTGCCTCACGGGCATGCATCACTGGCTGGCCAACTGGCAGTTGCGGGCCCAGGAGGCCACCACGCTGCGTGAGCCGGAAGGCTTGCGGCAGTTCGGTATTCGCGAGTACGCCGAGGCCGGCGCGGCGATCGAGGAGTTCACCACCCATTGGCGGCACGGCGCCGGCGGACTGCTGCGCCAGCTGATCGACGCCGAGACCATCGAACTGCTCGGCGGCCCGCTCTCACATCCGTTCCAGCCGCTGCTCAACCCGCGGCTGCGCGACTTCGCACTGCGCGAAGGCCTTGCCGATGCACAGCAGCGGTTCGCCCACACCCCGGTCGGCATCTGGGCACCCGAATGCGCCTACGCGCCGGGCATGGAGACCGGTTACGCCGCGGCCGGTGTCGGGCACTTCATGGTGGACGGGCCCTCGCTGCACGGCGACACCGCGCTCGGCCGGCCGGTCGGCGAGTCCGACGTGGTGGCCTTCGGCCGCGACCTGCAGGTGAGCTACCGCGTGTGGTCGCCCAAGTCCGGCTACCCCGGCCATGCCGCATATCGGGACTTCCACACCTATGACCACACCACCGGCCTCAAGCCGGCCCGGGTCACCGGCCGTAACGTCCCGTCCGAGGAGAAGGCGCCCTACGATCCGCAGCGCGCCGACCGAGCGATCGACGAGCACGTCGCCGACTTCGTCGAGGTGGTCCGTCGCCGCCTGATCAGCGAGAGCGAGCGGATCGGGCGGCCAGCCCACGTCGTGGCGGCATTCGACACCGAGTTGTTCGGACACTGGTGGTACGAGGGTCCGGAGTGGCTCGGCCGGGTGTTGCGGGCGCTGCCGGCAGCGGGCGTGCGGGTCGGCACCCTCGCCGATGCCAAGGCCGACGGGTTCATCGGCGCCCCGGTCGAATTGCCGCCCAGCTCATGGGGTTCGGGCAAGGACTGGCAGGTCTGGAACGGCGAGAAAGTCTCGGATCTGGTGCAGCTCAACAGCGAGGTGGTCGACGGCGCCCTGAGCACGGTCGACAAGGCGCTCACCCAGCATGCCGCGGTCGGCGCACCGACCGCGCGCGACCGGGTGGCCGATCAGATCCTGCGGGAGACGCTGTTGACGGTGTCCAGCGACTGGCCGTTCATGGTGAGCAAGGATTCGGCCGCCGACTACGCGCGCTACCGCGCGCACCTGCACGCCCATGCCACCCGTGAGATCTCCGACGCACTGGCCTCGGGCCGCCGCGACCACGCCGAGCGCCTCGCCGACGGCTGGAACAAGGCCGACGGACTGTTCGGCGCCCTCGACGCCCGGCGTCTGCCAAAATGACCACCAGCGCGAGCGTGCGTGTCTGCCGCTCGACACCCCGTCAAACCTCAGCATTGTGCGCACGCTCGCACCGGCACGAAGGCCCGCAGTCATGAAGATCCTGATGGTGTCATGGGAGTACCCGCCCGTCGTCGTCGGCGGTCTGGGCCGGCACGTGCACCACCTGGCCACCGCGCTCGCCGAAGCCGGCCACGAGATCGTGGTCCTCAGCCGCAGGCCTACCGACACCGACCCCAGCACGCACCCGTCCACCGACGAGGTCAGCGAAGGAGTGCGGGTAGTGGCCGCCGCACAGGATCCGCACGAGTTCGAGTTCGGCACGGACATGATGGCCTGGACTTTGGCCATGGGTCACGCCATGGTGCGCACCGGCCTTGCCGTCAAAGACAATTCGGGTGACCGGTGGATACCTGACCTGGTCCACGCCCACGATTGGCTGGTGGCCCATCCCGCCATCGCGCTGGCCGAATACTTCGATGTGCCACTGGTCTCCACCATCCACGCCACCGAGGCGGGCCGGCACTCCGGCTGGGTCTCCGGCCCGATCAGCCGTCAGGTTCATGCCGTGGAATCGTGGCTGGTGCGCGAATCCGACTCGCTGATCACGTGTTCGGCGTCGATGAGCGATGAGCTCACAGAGCTGTTCGGCCCCGAACTGTCCGAGATCAGGGTGATCCGCAACGGGATCGACGCCGATCTGTGGCCGTACGCCCCACGACGTCCCCGTCAGGGCCCGCCCGAGTTGCTCTACCTCGGCCGCCTGGAATACGAGAAGGGCGTGCACGACGCGATCGCGGCCCTGCCCCGTATCCGGCGTGCACATCCCGGCACCACCCTGACCATCGCCGGTGACGGGACCCAGCAGCAGTGGCTCGTCGAGCAGGCCCGAAAACACAAGGTGCTCAAGGCAACCCGGTTCGTCGGACGGCTCGGCCACGAAGAGCTGCTAGAGGCCCTGCAGTCCGCCGATGCCGCGGTGCTACCCAGCCACTACGAGCCGTTCGGCATCGTGGCGCTTGAGGCAGCTGCCACCGGAACCCCGCTGGTGACTTCCAACGTGGGTGGCCTGGGCGAAGCCGTGATCGACGGCCAGACCGGAATGTCCTTCGCACCACGGGATGTGGCGGGGCTGGCGGCCGCGGTCCGCGCGGTGCTCGACGACCCTGACTCCGCTCAGCGTCGGGCGATCGCCGCCCGCGAGCGCCTCAGCGCCGACTTCGACTGGCACACCGTGGCCGCCGAAACCAGCCAGGTCTATCTGGCCGCCAAACGTGCCGAGCGGGAGCCGCATCCGCGCCGACCGATCGTCGAGCACGCGCTGCCCGACCGCTGATTCGACCGGCGTCGAATCTATCCGCACCTAGCGTGCGGATATGGCTCCACAACGATCCCCCGTCGCCACGCTCGTCGCGGCCAACCTCGGGCTGTTCATCGGCATGGCCGCCGGGGTGGTGAATCTGGCCCGGCTCGTTCGAGAATCGCCGATCCGCTGGCGCCGGCGCTGGCCACGAAGCAGAATCGAGCCGTGGCCCGGATCCGCAGACACCTACGCACGGTATGCACCGCACTCGTCGGCGCATCGTTGACGCTCAGCCTGGCCGTACCGGCCTCCGCCGAACCGGCGCCGACGTTGCCCGAGTTCGTACCCCACCCGTCGGACTGGTCGCCGAACTACACGGTGTTCCCCTACAACCTGTGGCAGGTACGGGTCACACCTGAGCAGATCGACGCCCAACGCGAGTCCTGCCAGTGGTTCAACGCCCAGTACGGCACGTTGATGAGCCAGATCGTGGGGTTCCAGAACTTCCTCGGCGGGCAGCACGACTATTGGACCGCTCCCGGCGTGCAGGCCGCCGGCGACACCGTGAAAGCCAATGTCGATCAGTCGGCGGCGTTCCTGGATCCCCGGGCCCACACCCTGTACATCACGAATTACCCGGACCAGAGCCAGTATTCACCGCTGTACAACGGTGACTCGATCTACCACCTGTGGTATCAGCTGACCCAGATCAGCGACAAGATCGCCAAGCAACAGCCGTCCGGGGTGATCAACGCCAACATCGCGACCGCCAATGTCTACGGCAACGTGATCCGCGACTCAGGGGTGTGCAACGGGGCCTGAACAGCCCGCTCAGTTGCTGTTGGCCGCCTTCTTGCGCTCGATGTCGGCCAGTGCGGCGGCGAGTTCGGCGCGCTCGGCAGCCGAGGTCTCCCAGTCCAGCTTGCGGTTCTTGACCACCTTGGCCGGCGCCCCGACGGCGATCGAGAAATCCGGGATCTCACCCTTGACCACGGCGTGGGCCCCCAGCACGCAGCCACGGCCGACCGAGGTGTTGCGAAGAACGGTGACCTTGGCAGCGATCCAGGTGTCCGGGCCGATGCGCACCGGGCCCTTGACGATGCCCTGGTCCTTGATGGGCATCTCGATGCTGTCCATCTTGTGGTCGAAGTCGCACACGTAGCACCAGTCGGCCATCAGCGCGGAGTCACCGAGCTCGATGTCGAGATAGGTGTTGATCACGTTGTCGCGGCCCAGCACCACCTTGTCGCCGATGCGCAGCGAGCCTTCGTGGCAGCGAATGGTGTTCTTGTCACCGATGTGGACCCAGCGGCCGATCTCCATCTGCGCCAGTTCCGGGGTGCACTGGATCTCCACACCCTTACCTAGGAAGACCATGCCGCGGGTGATGATGTGCGGGTTGGCCAGCTTGAACTTCAGCAGCCGCCAGTACCGCACCAGGTACCACGGGGTGTAGGCGCGATTGTCGATGACCCATTTCAGCGATGCCTTCGTCAGGAAATCTGCCTGGCGCGGATCACGCAGCCTGGAGCCACGCCAGCGCTTGTGAATCGGAGCGCCCCACATCGTCGTCATGGCCGGACAGCCTACGCGAGGGCTTCCGACGGGCATCCGGGTCGCCGGGTTCCTTGACTGCCGCCCCGTCCCGGGTCACTGCGCTCCGGACCTCAGGGCCGAACGGTTACCCTCACGTGGGTCACAAATACGAGCGCCCCGCGTGTTCGGCGACGAAAGGACATCGTGTTCCGGCGATACCTTGCACTGGCGGTCGCGGTGCTGTTCACAGGTCTGCTCGCCGGTTGCGAGAACACCGATTCCTGGGTGGATGCGCACGCCGCACCAGGCTGGTCAGCGCAGTACGGAGACGCCGCCAACAGCAGCTACACCCGATCCCACGGCCCCGAGGCGCTTCGCCTGGAGTGGAGCCGGTCGGTCAAGGGTGAGCTGGGTGCTCAGGTGGCGCTGAGCGCGGACAACCGGCTGGCGGTCAACGCGCAGACCGCCGGCGGCTGTTCGTTGATGGTGTGGGAGGCCGACAACAACGCCCGCCAGCGCTGGTGCACGCGGCTGGTGCTCGGCGGCGGCTGGTCCGGTCCCCTGTTCGACGGGTTCGACAACGTCTACATCGGGCAACCCGGCACGATCCTGTCCTACCCGCCCACCCAGTGGGTCCGCTGGCGCCAGCCGGTGATCGGCATGCCGACCACGCCCAGGCTGCTGGACGACGGCCAACTGCTGGTGACCACCCATCTGGGTCAGGTACTGGTGTTCGACGGGCACCGCGGCACGGTCGAGGGAACACCGCTTGACCTGGTTGCCGGCGTCGACCCGACCGATTCGCAGCGCGGTCTGGATGACTGCCAACCGGCCCGGTCCCGGTGCCCGGTGGCGGCCGCACCGGCGTTCTCGCATCAGGCCGGCATCGTGGTGCTCAGCGTGTGGCAGCCCGGCGCCGAGGCACCGGTGCTGATGGGCTTGCGTTACCACCCCGGCGAGAAGACGCTGCTGACGCAGGAATGGACCAGCAACGCGGTGGGCCGCGGACCGCTGGCCAGCCCGGTACTGTCGGCCGACGGTTCGACGGTGTACGTCAACGGCCGCGACCAGAAACTGTGGGCGCTCAACTCTGCCGACGGTTCACCGAAATGGTCGGTGCCGCTGAACTATCTGGCCCAGACCCCGCCCTCGGTGTCGCCGGACGGGCTGATCGTGGCCGGGGGCGGGCCGGAGGCCAAACTGACCGCGGTGCGCGACGCCGGCGACCACGGTGAGATGGCCTGGACCCGTGACGATGTGGTCCCGCTGACCACATCGAGCCGGGCGGGCACTGTCGGCTACGCAATTGCCCGCGAAGGCGGACACGGCCAGACGCTGTTGGTGTTCGACACCGCCGACGGGCACACCCTGAATGCGTATCCCGTTCCGGAGGCCACCGGCTGGCCGGTGGGGGTGTCGATCGGTCAGGACCACCGGATCGTCACTGCGACCAGCGACGGTCAGGTGTACGGGTTCGCGCCGGCCTGACCTCTCGTCAGACCGATCTCTCGTCAGGCCAGGAGCGCCGCCACGGCCGACCGCGGCACGTTCGCCTGGCTGGCTCCGGCGGCCTCCGGCAGCAGTTCGCCCTGTCCGAAGAAGAAGATCATCGAGTCGTCGGTGATCGCAAAGTTCTGGTAGTGCACCGGGTCCAGGCCGACGGTCGGCGGGATGGCCTGTTCGACGCCCGACTGCTTCTGCAGTTCGCGCTGCACGATCGGGAACACCACGTCCAACGGCCTGGAGCCCGGCTTGAACAGGGTGTCGAAGGTGATCGGTGCCCGGGCGGCCACGTCGTAGTTGAACGTCTTGTACCAGGTCTGCGGGTGGGCACCGCCGACGTTCTGATAGACCTCGAACACCAGGCTCTGGGTGCGTGCCGGGGTCCCGGAGCTGTATGCGGTGCCCTTGGCGTCCAGCACATAGGGCTGATCGCGTGAGCCGGGCATGCCCGAGACATTGACGAAGCCATCGCGGGTCTGGGTCAGGTAGGCGGCGACGGCTTGTTGATCGGGGTAGTCGACCGGGAACCGGTAATCCAGTGTGTATGAGGCGTTGGCGGTGTGCACCTGACAGGTCTGGTCACCGTCGACGGTGCCGCCGAGGTCGGCACAGGCCGACTGCGCAGCTGCCACCGGCATGCTGAGCCAGCCGAGCAGCGCGCCGGCCGCCAGGAGCGCTGTCACAGGGGAATTTCGCATCGTCAGTCGTCCTCGCAGGCGATCAACTCACACCGGTGGATCCACCGGCGTGTTTCGTTCAGGGTACGTGGCCGTTATCGCGAAGGGCGACAAATGAATGCGGTTGCCCGGCTGGCCGCCCCCGACCCCAACCGCGCGATCACGACGGCCAGGTGCTCGGTGCCGCGCAGTCGCATGCGCGCCCGCAACGCGTCGGGCTCCACGTTCACGCCACGAACCAGGATTTCCAGCGCCCCCACCGATCGAGCGGTCAGCGCGGCGCGCAGCCGCCGCTCCTGGAAGTGCAGCTGTTCGAGGACCTCGAAACCGCGCACTCCGGCGGGCAGCTGGTCACCGGACAGGTAGGCGATATCGGGGTCGAGCTGCCACAGTCCGTGCCGCGCCGCGTAGTGGCGTACCAGTCCGGCCCGCACCACCGCGCCGTCGGGGTCGACGATCCAGCGCCCGGCCGGGGCCACGGGGCAGTCGTCGGGTTCGGCGTCGCTGATCTCCTCGTGGGTGTCGAGCATGCTGGCCCGCCTGTGTATCCCGGGCTCGGTCAGACCGGGCGACCACAGGCAGGCTTCCCGCACGCTGCCGCCGACCGAGGTCACCTCGATCTCGCCGGCAAACCCCATCTTGGTGAGCTCGTCGAAATCGATTCCCGGAGCACACTTCACCACGAGGTCCCGGTCGCGGTAGACGTCCAGAACCGCGTCGAGGGCCGGGGTGTAGGCGCGTGGGTCGAAGCGACGCCGTCCACCCGACCGCCGGGCCGGGTCGATGATCACCACGGTGTCGCGGGTGATCGGTGCGAGGGCGTCGGCCCGGCACAACGGGACAGCTGGGCCGTCGTCGTCGAGATTGTTGGCGGCCATCGCCAGCCGCACCGGATCGAGGTCGCTGCCGAGCAGCTGGGCTGCGTAATCCCGCAGTGCCACAAGCTCACTGCCGATCGAGCAGGTGGCGTCGTGCACCCTGGCGCCGGTCAGTCTGCGGGCGCGGCGAGCGGCCACCGGTGCGGCAGTGGCCTGTTGCAGAGCCTCGTCGGTGAACAGCCACCGACCCGGGTTGTCGAACTTGGCCGCAGCCCGACGCCGCAGCTGTACGGTCTCGACCAGAATTCCGGCGCGGTCACCGAATTGTGTTCGGACAGCGGCGATGTCGCCGACCAGGTCGGCTCCGGCGAGGCGGCGGCGGGCCACCTCAGCCAGGGCCTGCGCTCCCGCCTCCGAGCGCAGATACGCGACGTGCGAGAGGTCGAACGCTACTCCGCCGCTCAGGAGGGCTTTACTCCCGTGACCATCACGTTGTAGAACCAGCCCTTGGGCACCACGCGACGCCACACATTGGAGTCGACCCAGCTCAGCGTGGTCCAGCTGCTGAACGCGAACTTGGCCCAGCCCCAGCCCAAGCGCCCCGGCGGCACCGCCGCCTCGAAGGTACGCACCGGCCAGCCGAGCATGGCCGCGGTGAATTCCTCACTGGCGGTGCGTACTTCGACCGCACCGGCGTTGGCGGCCATCCGCTCCAGATCGGCCGGGTCGAAGGTGTGCAGGTCCACGACAGCTTCCAGCGCCGCGGCGCGGGACGACTCGTCGAGTTCGGCCTGGGGCCGACGCCAGCCGCTCAGCCAGGGCAGCTTGGTCAGGTTGGTGGTGGCGTGCCAGGTCAGGGTGGACAGTTCGCGGGCGTACTTGTTGCCCACCGTCGTCGGCTCGCCGGCGAAGACGAAGCGGCCGCCCGGCTTGAGCACCCGGACCACTTCACGCAGGGAGAGTTCGACATCCGGGATGTGGTGCAGCACGGCGTGCCCGACTACCAGATCGAAGGTGTTGTCCTCGTACGGGATGCCCTCGGCGTCGGCGACCCGCCCGTCGATGTCGAGGCCCAGTGACTGCCCGTTGCGGGTCGCCACCTTGACCATGCCCGGGGACAGGTCGGTCACCGAACCGCGCCGCGCCACCCCGGACTGGACCAGATTGAGCAGGAAGAAGCCCGTGCCGCAGCCGAGCTCCAGGGCCCGGTCGTACGGCAGGTCGCGCTGCTCGGCTTCGGGGACGATCGCGTCGAACCGGCCGCGGGCATAGTCGATACACCGCTGGTCGTAGGAGATCGACCACTTCTCGTCGTAGGTCTCGGCTTCCCAGTCGTGGTAGAGCACCTGCGCGAGCTTGCTGTCATGCATCGCGGCTTCGACCTGCTCGGCCGTGGCGTGCGGGTTAGGAGTCGGCATACCGGCAATATCGGCGTCGGTGCCGGAATCCTTGATGTCAGTCATGCAGGGCAGCCTAACTGCCCGGGTCGGGTCGGCGTCAGGGCCGGTCCACCACGCCGTCGACGGCGGCCTTCGCCGCGGCCAGGACATCCACCGGGTGGTCGATGAACCGCCGCGCCCAGGCCAGCGCCTCGTCGTAGACGTGGTCCGGCGCCACCATCTGATCGATCAGGCCGAGTTCCAGCGCCTCCTCGGCGCCGACGAACCGGCCGCTGAACACCAGCTCCTTGGCCTTGCTGGCCCCGATGACGTCGGCCAGCCGAGCACCTCCGCCGGCCCGGGGCGTCAACCCGGCCAGGATCTCGGTTGCTCCGAATTTGACGTTGTCGCCGCTGACCCGCCAGTCGGCGGCCATCGCCAGGCTCAGCCCGCTGCCGAGCGCATAGCCGGTGATCGCGGCCACGGTGGGCTTGGGAATGGCGGCCACCGCCTCGATGCACTGCCGCAGCGCCGTATCCGCCGCGGCGGCCTCGCCCGTGTTCAGCGTGCGCAGTTCGGGAACGTCATCGCCGGCGCAGAAGATCTCATGCCCGCCGTAGAGGATCACCGCCGAGATGTCGGTACGTTCGCCCAGTTCGTGGGCCGCGGCGATGACCTCGCGGTACATCTGCCGGGTCAGGGCGTTGGTGGGTGGTCGCGACAGCATGAGGGTGCCGACGCGGTCCTGCTCCGGCGTCACCCCGGTGATCGCGCTGACGAACTCGTTCACTGTTCAGATTCCCCGCCCCGGCCCAGTGGCGCCCGCTGATTCCTGGCCGCGTTGTACCGGCCGCTGTCGAAGAACTCGATCTGCCAGCTGCCCTCACCGAGCGAGAGGTTCGGTTCGATGGGAACGATCTTGCGCTCACTGGCCAGGACGTCGGTGACCGAGCGGCCGGCGAGGGAGTTCAGCTGCGTCCAGGTCGGTGGCAGCAGGAACGAGTTGCCCTGTTCGAAGTCGTCGAGGCCGGCCTGCGGGGTGCTCCAGAAGGCCCGGTCGGTTTCGGTGTTGTCGCCGTCGGCCCGCTGCCCCTCGGGCAGGGCGCCGACGAAGAAGAACGTGTCGTAGCGCCGGGTCCGTTCTTCTTTCGGCGTGATCCAGTTGTCCCACGGCCGCAGCAGGTCGGCGCGCAGCACGAGTTTCTCGTCTCGCAGGAAGTCGGCGAAGGACAACGAGTGATTGGCCAGGGCGGCACGCGCGTCGCCGTAGACGGAGGCATCGGACACGATCCCGTCCGGGTCGTTGGCGGGCCCGGCGAACAGGACCCCCGACTCCTCGAAGGTCTCGCGGGCCGCTGCACACACCAACGCCTCAGCCAGCCCGGTGTCCACGCCGAGCCGCTGTGCCCACCAGTCGGGTTCGGGTCCGAACCAGGCGATGTCGGCATTGCGGTCGCGGTCGTCGACTCCCCCGCCCGGGAACACCATCACGCCGGCCACGAACTCCATCGCGGCATGCCTACGCATCATGAAGACTTCGATCGATTCGGCGGCGTCGCGGACCAGCATCACCGTGGCCGCAGGCCGGGCCACCAGCGGATCGTCGGTGCCGGTCGGCTCCTCGCGCGAGCGCTCGTCGCTGCTCCTCATTCACGCCTCCTGTGCGCCGCTCGGCTCCTGGTTCGCCGGGCGAAGTAACGCCCGTCGATCACGTCCAGCGCGATCGACTGACCGAACGCCTTGGACAGGTTCTCAGCAGTCAACACCTCGGTCAGCAGACCCGAGGCAACCGCCTTGCCCTCCGAGAGGATCAGCGCGTGGCTGAATCCGACCGGAATCTCCTCGACATGATGGGTGACCAGGACCATGGCCGGTGCATCGGGGTCGGCAGCCAGGTCGGTCAACCGGGCCACCAGCTCTTCGCGCCCGCCGAGGTCGAGTCCGGCCGCGGGCTCGTCGAGCAGCAGGAGTTCGGGGTCGGTCATCAGCGACCGGGCGATCAGGACCCGTTTGCGTTCGCCTTCGGACAACGTCCCGTAGGTCCGCTCCGCGAGGTGTTCGGCACCGACGCTCTCCAGCATGTCGACAGCCTGGGCGTAGTCGACGTCCTCGTAGTCTTCGCGCCAGCGGCCGAGCACGGCGTAGCCGGCCGACACCACGAGATCGCGCACGACCTCGTCGTCAGGAATCCGCTGGGACAACGCCGAGCTGCTCAAGCCGACGCGAGCGCGCAGCTCGGACATGTCGGTGCGGCCCAGGCGTTCCCCGAGCACGTACGCGGTGCCAGACGACGGATATTCGGTGGCGGCCGCGATCCGAAGCAGCGAGGTCTTGCCTGCGCCGTTGGGGCCGATCACCACCCAGCGCTCGTCGAGTTCGACGGTCCACGTGATCGGCCCGACGAGGGTGTTGCCGCCGCGCCGCAGGCTCACCCTGGCGAAGTCGATCAACAGGTCGGGGTCGGTTCCGCCTTCGTCATCGTTGATTGTCGAGTCGGTGCGTTCCCCTGAGGCCACTCGCTCATCGTAGTGACCGGTTCCCGATCCGCTCGGGTACGCCCGCCGCTGAAATCGTGGAACAGCAGTGACCGTGGGGTCAGCCGCAGGAACAGCTGCACGAGCGGCCCGATCCCGAACGCGTAGACGAGCGTGCCGATTCCGACGGTGCCGCCCAACAGCGCGCCCACGGCCAGCACGGTGGCCTCAATTCCGGTGCGCACCAGCCGCACCGACCATCCGGTTCGGGCGACGAGTCCGGTCATCAGGCCGTCGCGAGGTCCCGGGCCCAGGCCGGCGCCGATGTAGAGCACGGTGCTGATGGCGTTGAGCACGACAGCGCCGATCATCATCGCGATGCGCACCGGCATCGCCGACGGCGCGGGGAGCACCGCGAGGGTGGCGTCGACGGTGACCGCGATGACGATGACGTTGGCGACTGTCCCGATTCCGGGCCGGTTCCGCAACGGGATCCAGGCCAGCAGGACGACGACGCCGGCGACGGCCGAGGCCATGCCGAGCGACAGCGGGGTGTGCCAGGTCAGCCCCTGGTGGAACACGTCCCACGGGTCGAGGCCGAGTCCGGCGCGCACCATCATCGCCATCGACGCGCCGTAGCCACACAGGCCGATCAGGAGCAGGGCCCCGCGGGTGAAAGCCGTCTTCATGCGTGGTCGGGGAATCGGACGCGGATCGCGTCGAGCTCACTACGCACCCGGCGGGCGTCCACATCGCAGTCACCGGCGTAGTTGCCGGTGTCGTACACGCGGCGGAGATTCTCCGCCAATCGGGAAATCCAGTTCCGTGCCATGCAGCCATAATCTCGGCCATGTGGCTTGCTCATCAATATCCAGTTGGCACATACTGGCCTTATTATGTCGATGGATATGGCCGCGCGAGCCCTGGATGTGGACCTTCTGGCCCGCGAACTAGGCAACTGGCGTACCTCCAGCCAAAGTGGCCCCGCCTACCTCGGCCTGGCTGACGCGATCCGGTTGCTGATCGTGGATGGCCGGGTGCCGGTCGGATCGCGCATCCCCAGCGAGCGGGCGCTGGCCGAGTCGCTGCGGGTGTCGCGCACCACGGTCACCGCCGCCTTCGCCCAGTTGCGTGAGGACGGCTACCTGCACGCGCGGCGCGGCGCCCGCAGCGTCACTGCCCTGCCGGCTGCCGGCCACATCCAGCCCGACATCACCACGCCGACGGTCAGCCTGGCCGCCGCCGCGCTGTCCGCGCCCGGCACCGCCGTTCTGGAGGCGTTCGCCGACGCCGCCCGCGACATCGCGCCGTATCTGCGGGAACCGGGCCACGAACTGATGGGCGTCGGACCGCTGCGCGCGGCGATCGCCGAAAGGTATTGCACTAGAGGTCTACCCACCGATCCGAGCCAGGTCATGGTGACCAGCGGAGCGCAGCACGCGATCGGACTGATCCTGGCCAGCCACACTCAGCCCGGTGACCGGGTACTGGTCGAGCAACCCACCTATCACGGTGCGCTGTCGGCCATCTCGACCGCGGGGGCGCGCGCGGTCCCGGTCGCGCTCGCCGAGGACGGCTGGGAACTCGACGCCGTGCAGGCCGCGTTGCGCCAACTCGCACCGAGCCTGGCCTACCTGGTACCCGACAGCCACAACCCGACCGGGTTCACCATGCCCGCGGCAGAACGAAAGCGGTTGGGGCAGATCATCTCCGACACCCGCACCCGCACCATCGTCGACGAGTCGATCGTCGACATGTGGATCGACGAGGCGCCACCCGAACCGCTGGCGGCTTCGGTGCACCGCACTGACCTGGTGCTGACGATCGGCTCGATGTCGAAGTCGTTCTGGGGCGGTCTGCGGGTCGGCTGGATTCGTGCCGAGCGCGGCACACTGGCCACCATCGCCGCCATCCGGCCTTCGGTGGATCTCGGCACCCCGATACTCGAACAACTCGCCGCGGCAAAGCTTCTCGAAATGCACGACGCGGTGCTGCCGGAACGCCGCGAGATCCTCCGGGCCCGTCGCGAATTCCTGGTGGCACTGCTCGCGCGTGAGCTACCGGACTGGCAGCCCGGGCATGGCCGCGGCGGGATGTCGCTGTGGGTGAAGCTGCCTGCACCGATGAGCACCGCGTTGTCGGCGGCCGCGATGCGGCTGGGCCTCGATGTGCCCGCGGGTCCGCGATTCGGCGTGGACGGCACGCTGGAGCGGTTCATCCGGCTCCCCTACGCGCTCCCGGAGCCCGAACTCGAAGCGGCCGTGCAATTGCTGGCGCGGGCCTGGCACAGCATCACCGGCACGCTCAGCGCGCAGCCACAAACCTTGGTGGTCTGAAACGCAGGCGCTACGGCTGCTGCGACATCGCGTAGCAGGTGCTGTAGTGCTCGATGGTGCACGGAATTCCGTTCACCGTCGGCAGCTGACCGGGCCGGCTCTGGATGTTGGCGTCTCCGGTTCCCGGCGCCATCACCGGCGGTGCCACCGCCCCCATGCCGCCACCGGATGAACCGGCCACGCACACGCCCTCGAACTTGGTCTGAACGGTGCCCGACGGGCATCGCTTGGCCTCGGCAGGTGCGGCGACCGCCAACTGACCCAGGACTGCCGCCACGGCGAACGCGCCAACCACAACTGCGTGCTTCAGGTTCGCCATGTCCTCCACCCTACTTCAGGGCGGGTGCCGGTTCACCGGTAGCGGTGTCAGTCCTCGGGAATCTCGACGCGGCGCAGCACGCCGTCCTGGGCGTCGGCGGCCTCGATCTCGCCGCGGGTGACGCCGAGGATGAACAGCACGGTGTCCAGGTATGGATGGCTCAGCGACGCGTCGGCCACCTCACGCAGGGCGGGTTTGGCGTTGAACGCGACGCCGAGTCCGGCTGCCGCCAGCATGTCGATGTCGTTGGCCCCGTCGCCGACCGCCACGGTCTGTTCCATCGGCACGCCGACTTGCTGGGCGAAATCGCGCAGCGCCTTGGCTTTCCCGGGTCGGTCGATGACCTGGCCGATCACCCGCCCGGTCAGCTTGCCGTCGACCACCTCGAGCTCGTTGGCCGCGACGTAATCGAGCATGAGTTCGTGTGCCAGCGGTTCGATGACCTGACGGAAGCCGCCCGACACCACGCCGCAGTGGAAACCGAGGCGGCGCAGGGTTCGGATGGTGGTCCGGGCACCGGGCGTCAGCTCCACCTGCTCGGCGACATCGTCGAGCACCGAGGCGGGCAGGCCGGCCAGGGTCGCGACCCGACGGTGCAGAGATTCGGCGAAATCCAGTTCACCGCGCATCGCCGCTTCGGTGACCGCAGCCACCTGGGCTTCCATACCGGCCCGGGCGGCCAGCATCTCGATGACCTCGCCTTGGATCAGCGTGGAGTCGACGTCGAAGACGATGAGGCGCTTGGCCCGCCGGGCCAGGCTGTAGTCCTCGAGTGCGATGTCGACGCCTTCGTCGACGGCCACCTGGGCCAACGCGGACTGCAGTTGACCATAGGCGGCTCCGGCCGGCACCGACACCCGCAGTTCCAGGCCGGTCACCGGGTAGTCGGACACGCCGCGGATCGTGTCGATGTTGACGCCGAGGCCTGCGACCGCGCGGGCCACCACGCTGAACGACTCGGCGGTGATCGGACGGCCCAGCACCACGATGGTGTGGGTCGACGGCTCCCGCATGACGGGCATGTCGCCGCTGCGCTCGATCGCCACGTCGAGTCCGAGCCGGTGAATCGCCGTCTCGACGTCGCTGCGCAGTGCATCACCGTCGACGGTCTCGATCGGTGCCGCGACCAGCACACCCAGGGTGAGCCGGCCGCGGACCACGACCTGTTCGACGTTGCGTAGTTCGACGTGATGGCGGGCGAGCACCTCGAACAGCGCCGATGTGACACCGGGCTGATCGACTCCCGTGACGGTGATCAGTACCGACGAGCGCCCTCGTGGAGCACCGATCATCGAAACATCCTCGACGTGCTCACCCCCGGATGCTGCCACCCGTCAGCTGGAGCGGTCCGCAGACTCGAGCTCTGGGTGATGCGCACGGCCCACGTGGGCCTCGGCGCGCATCCGCTCGACCATGTGCGGGTAGTGCAGCTCGAAGGCCGGGCGCTCCGAACGGATCCGGGGCAGCTCGGTGAAGTTGTGCCGCGGCGGCGGGCAGGAGGTCGCCCACTCCAGCGAGTTGCCGTAACCCCAGGGGTCGTCGACGACGACCGGCTCGCCGTAGCGCCAGCTCTTGAACACGTTCCACACGAACGGCAGCGTCGAGATGCCCAGGATGAAGGCACCGATCGTGGAGACCACGTTGAGCGTGGTGAAGCCGTCGCTGGGCAGGTAGTCGGCGTACCGACGCGGCATGCCCTCGTCACCGACCCAGTGCTGCACCAGGAAGGTGGTGTGGAAGCCGATGAAGGTCAGCCAGAAGTGCAGCTTGCCCAGGCGCTCGTCGAGCAGACGTCCGACCATCTTCGGGAACCAGAAGTAGATGCCCGCGTAGGTGGCGAACACGATGGTGCCGAAGAGCACGTAGTGGAAGTGCGCGATGACGAAGTAGCTGTCGGTGACGTGGAAGTCGATCGGCGGGCTGGCCAGCAGCACGCCGGACAGGCCACCGAGCAGGAAGGTGATCAGGAAGCCGACCGAGAACAGCATCGGCGTCTCGAATGTCAGCTGGCCCTTCCACATCGTGCCGATCCAGTTGAAGAACTTGATGCCCGTCGGGACGGCGATCAGGAACGTCATGAAGGAAAAGAAGGGAAGAAGTACGGCACCCGTCGCGTACATGTGGTGCGCCCACACCGCGACAGACAGGGCCGCGATGCTGATGGTGGCGTAGATCAGCGTGGTGTAGCCGAAGATCGGCTTGCGGCTGAACACCGGGAAGATCTCGGACACGATGCCGAAGAACGGCAACGCGATGATGTACACCTCGGGATGGCCGAAGAACCAGAACAGGTGCTGCCACAACAGGACACCGCCGTTGGCGGGGTCGTAGATGTGAGCGCCCAGGTGGCGGTCAGCGGCCAGGCCGAACAGTGCGGCGGTCAGGATCGGGAACGCGATCAGCACCAGGATCGAGGTCACCAGGATGTTCCAGGTGAACACCGGCATGCGGAACATCGTCATACCGGGCGCACGCATGCAGACCACCGTGGTGACCATGTTGACGCCACCGAGGATGGTGCCGAGACCACCGACGGCCAGGCCCAGGATCCACAGGTCACCGCCGGCACCCGGCGAGTGGATGGCGTCGGTCAGCGGCGAGTAGGCCGTCCAACCGAAGTCCGCGGCACCGCCGGGGGTGATGAAGCCGCCCAGGGCGATCAGCGCACCGAACAGGAACAGCCAGAACGACAGTGCGTTCAGCCGCGGGAACGCGACGTCAGGCGCGCCGATCTGCAGTGGGAGCACCAGGTTGGCGAACCCGAACACGATCGGGGTGGCGTAGAACAGCAGCATCACAGTGCCGTGCATGGTGAACAGCTGGTTGAACTGCTCGTTGCTCAGGAACTGCAACCCGGGCATCGCCAACTCGGTACGCATGAACAGCGCCATCAGACCGCCGATGAAGAAGAAGGCGAAGCAGACGACGCAGTACATGATGCCGATCAACTTGTGATCGGTCGTCGTGATGAGCTTGTAGATCAGGTTGCCCTTGGGGCCCATCCGTTCCGGAAAAGGACGACGTGCCTCGAGTTCTCCGATTGGGGGCGCTTCGGCTACCAAGAGATCCTCCAAAGATTCGTCGGGAAATCCCGCATATCGACCTGAATCCTAACGCTCCCGACGGTCTGTCCGCCCCTGGGTCCTACAAACTGTCGTACTGCGTGGCGCCGTGGCGTCACATCTTTCGGCCGCGATGTCCTGACCAGCGGCGAAGCGGTGAATGTTACGGTCGCCCGGTGCTGACCAACCGACCCCGCGCCGCAGTCGCGGTGATCGCCGCGGCCGCGACACTCGCCAGTGGGTGCGGCTCCGCCGAGCAGACGCAGCAGGCGCAGACGTCGATGACCACCAGCGTCACCAAGATCGCCGGCGCCGGCGTGCTGGGTAATCAGCGCCGCCCCGACGAATCGTGCGCGGCCGAGCCGGCCACCGCCGACCAGTCGGCGCGCGAGGTCCGCAACGCGCGGGCCGAAGGCGGAGACATCCCCGAGTCCAGCGAAGTCCGGGGCGACCCGCAGCGCATCGTGGCACTGTCGGGTGACCAACTGGATGCGTTGTGCGCCCTGGGCCTGCAGTCCCGCATCGTCGCGGCCGCGCTTCCGGACGGTTCGTCCGAGCAGCCCTCCTATCTCGGCGCCGTCGTGCACGGGGTCGCCCCGGCCGGTTCACGCAACGCACCGGACCTCGACGCCATCAAAGCGGCCAACCCGGAGCTGATCCTGGGTTCGGCCTCCACGACGCCGGCCTCCTTCGGCGCGTTGTCGGCGATCGCCCCGACCGTGTTCACCGGCGCACCCGGAGCCGCCTGGCGCGACACCCTGCGCACGGTGGGTGAGGCGACCGGCCGCCGGGACGCCGCGGCCGATCTGATCGCGAGATTCGACGACGCCGCCCGCGACACCGGCGCGCAGAACGACGCCGCGCACTTCCAGGCCTCGGTGGTGCAGCTGACCGAAAACAGTGTCCGGGTGTACGGCGCCGATACCTTCGCCGGCAGCGTGCTGGCCACCGTGGGCTTGGATCGCCCTGCGGCGCAACGGTTTACCGACAAGCCCTACCAAGAGCTCAGCACCACCGACGCCGATTACCGGATTGCCGACGCCGACATCGTCTACGTCTCGTTCGCGTCCGCGGCAGCCAAGGACAACGCACCTAAGATTCTGGAGAGCACGGCATGGCGGGCCCTGTCGGCGACCAAGGACAACCGGGTGTTCGTGGTGAACAACGAGGTCTGGCAGACCGGGCAGAACATCGTGGCCGCCCGCGGCATCCTCGACGACCTGCGCTGGGTGAACGCCCCGATCAACTGACCGTTCGAAAATCTGCGGCCGATCGCCGAGGTCGACGTAATGGTCGCTCCGGCGCCGCGGGAACGACCATTACGTCGGTCTCGCGCGTGAAACGTAAGGTGCTCTTGTGTTTCACGTGCTGACCACCACCTACACCCAGCCCATCGACGTCGTCGATCAGACCCGCCCCGCCCACGTGGCATGGCTCAAGGAGGAAGTGGCCGCAGGCCGCATCCTGCTGGCGGGACGTCTGGAATCGGCCACCGGTGCGGTGCTGATCACCGGCGACCTCACCGAGGAGGAAGTCGAGGACGTCATCGCCCGCGATCCCTACACCTTGGAAGGGCTCATCCGCTGCGAGCGCGTGTCCTTCAACGGATCGGTCCGCGCAGCCGGATTGTGAGCCCCTCCCGGGACGAGTCCGGGAGATATGTCACACCGGATCGCGGGATTACCACCGCGGGCTCCGTCGTTGCACGCCCTGGACTGCCTTTTCAGGCAGTAGTCAGTTAACCGGGCTAACCTTTTCCGTGTTACGCACAAGACGACGAACAAAGAGGGCTTTTTGATGAGCACTGTTTTTGCCTATGCCGCGAATTCCGCCACCGAACCGCTGGCCAAGACCACCATCACCCGCCGTGAGGTAGGGCCGCATGACGTGGCCTTCGACATCCATTTCGCCGGCATCTGCCATTCCGACATCCACACCGTGAAGGCCGAGTGGGGCACCCCGAACTACCCCGTGGTCGCCGGTCACGAGATCGCCGGTGTGGTCACCGCGGTGGGCTCGGAGGTCACCAAGTACCAGGTCGGCGACCACGTCGGGGTGGGCTGTTTCATCGACTCCTGTCGTGAATGCGACAACTGCAAGGCCGGGCTGCAGCAGTACTGCACCGGCGACTACGGCATGCACGGCACCTACAACTCCACCGAACGCGACGGTTCGCCGACCTACGGTGGCTACAGCGGCGCGATCGTCGTCGACGAGAACTACGTCCTGCGCATCCCCGACAGCATCCCGCTCGATGCGGCCGCTCCCCTGCTGTGCGCCGGCATCACACTGTTTTCTCCCCTGCGCCACTGGAACGCCGGGCCGGACAAGAAGGTCGCCGTTATCGGGCTCGGTGGTCTGGGGCACATGGGCGTCAAGCTCGCGCACGCGATGGGCGCCCATGTCACCGTGCTCTCGCAGTCGCTGAAGAAGATGGAAGACGGGCTGCGGCTCGGCGCCGACGAGTACTACGCAACCAGCGACCCGGACACCTTCCGCAAGCTGCGCGGCAAGTTCGACCTGATTCTCAACACCGTGTCGGCCAACCTCGACCTGGGCGCGTACCTGGGCCTGCTGGCCGTCGACGGCACGCTGGTGGAGCTGGGCATGCCCGAGCATGCGATGGAGGTTCCGCCGTTCCCGCTGGCAGGCATGCGCCGCAGCCTGTCCGGTTCGATGATCGGTGGCATCCCGGAGACCCAGGAGATGCTCGACTTCTGCGCCGAGCACAACGTGACCCCGGAGATCGAGGTCATCCAGCCGGACTACATCAACGAGGCCTACGAGCGTGTGCTGGCCAGTGACGTGCGGTACCGCTTCGTGATCGACACCGCCTCGCTGCGCGGCTAGTCGATACCAAACTCGTCAACGCCGCGGCTTGCAGTCACCTGGTGACCCGCAAGCCGCGGCGTTGTGCGTGATTAGCCGTCATTCGGGGCCGGCGCCGGCCTCCAGGTCGACGCCTGCCAGCGGCCAGCCCGCGGCGGCCAGTTTGGCCGCCACCCGCGCAATGTTCTCCGGACCCGCGTCGTGGTCGGTGACGTCGGCGATGAACTCAGCGATGTCGTCGCGCTTGATTGGATCGTCTACGTCGGCCGGTGCTGCGGCTTCGGCGATATTTCGCACCACCTCCGCCACCTGCTCCTCGGTGAGCGGCGTGGCCCGCAGCAGCGCGAGCAGCGGGACGCGATCGGTGCCCGGGACCCCTTCCGGGTAGCCGGCACGCAGCCAGTTCAGGACCGAGATCAGCAGCGACTTTGTTGACACCCGGCTAAGTTTCGCGGCTACCCGGCAAACCCACCACTGGACGCGCCGACAGTTGTGTGGCCATTCATTCGTGGTTCACCGCCAAAACAATCCCGCTGAGCGCAACCGGTGACCGCCTGGCTGTTCCCCGGCATTCTCGGCGCAGTGACCCGCGTGATCCGTTTCAACGCCTTTGACATGAACTGCGTTGCCCACCAGTCGCCCGGCTTGTGGCGCCATCCCGAAGACCAGTCCTGGCGCTACAAGGACATCACCTACTGGACCGAACTGGCGAAGCTGTTGGAACGCGGACGTTTTGACGGCCTGTTCATCGCCGACGTGCTGGGCACCTACGACGTGTACGGGGCCAGTGACGAGGCGGCGATCCGCCAGGCCGCGCAGATCCCGGTCGGTGACCCGATGCTGCTGGTGTCGGCGATGGCGTTGGTCACCGAGAATCTCGGGTTCGGAATCACCACCGGCACCGGGTTCGAGCATCCCTATCCGTTTGCCCGACGGATGTCCACGCTGGACCATCTGACGAACGGCCGGGTGGGCTGGAACGTCGTCACCGGCTATCTGCCTGCGGCAGCACGCAATATGGGCCAGACCGACCAACCGGCGCATGACGCGCGGTACGACCATGCCGACGAGTACCTCGAGGTGCTCTACAAGTTGTGGGAAGGCTCCTGGGAGGACGACGCGGTGGTGCGAGACACCGAACGCGGAGTCTTCACCGATCCGGCCAAGGTGCACCACATCGGTCACCTCGGCACCCATTTCAGCGTTCCCGGGGTACATCTGGCCGAACCGTCACTGCAGCGCACCCCGGTCATCTACCAGGCCGGCTCCTCACCGCGCGGGGTGCGCTTCGCCGCGGAGAACGCCGAGGCGATCTTCACTGCCGCACCCACCAAAGCTATTCTGCGCGAAACCGTTTCCACGATCCGCTCAGAACTCGAGCTGGCCGGCCGGGATCCGTACTCGGCCAAGATCTTCAACCTCACCACCGTCATCACCGGCGAGACCGACGAAGCAGCCCACGCCAGGCACGCCGAGTACCTGGCCTACGGCGACCCCGAGGGCGCACTGGTGTTCATGTCCGGCTGGATGGGTGTCGACCTTGCGCGTTATGGCCTCGACGAGCCGATCGGCAATGTCGATTCCAATGCAATCCTGTCCGCGGTCAAGGCATTTCAGTCCGCCTCGGACAAGGGTGGCGAGTGGAACGTGCGCGATATCGCCGAGTGGGGCGAGATCGGCGGCATGGGACCGCGCATCGTCGGGTCCGGCGTGCACGTCGCCGACACCCTGCAGGAGTGGGTCGAGGAGACCGACGTCGACGGCTTCAACCTGGCGTACGCGATCACACCCGGCTCGTTCGCGGAGTTCATCGAGCACGTGGTTCCGGTTCTCACCGAACGCGGTGCCTACCAGTCGGAATACGCACCGGGCACCCTGCGCAACAAGCTGCTCGGTCATGGCGACCGCCTGGCCGATGAGCACCGCGGTGCCAGTTACCGTGTGGGCGGGCCGAATTCGACGATCATCGAGCGTCCGTCGACGCTACCGTCCTCGTCGGCCTCAACGGCCGCCCAGCCCGCCCGGGGCCGCTGACTCAGCGCGGGGCGGCCTGGACGTTGGTGGGCTGCGGCCCCAACGTCGAGGGCGGCAGTTCGGTACGCTCCACCCCCGGGGTGTTCAGCTGACCGGCCAGCCACGGTAGTGCGGCGCCAAAAGCGTTGGCGGCAAAGGCCCAGTCGTGGCGGCCGGGCGCGGTCTGCACCGAGCACCTGATCTCGACAGCGCGGGCCGCATTGCACAGTGTGCCCGCGGCGACGTCCTGGGCCTCGGGGTTGGCCGTGGGGTCACGCGTCACGCCGCCGTGATGCGGCACCTCGAACCACGCCGACACGTCGGAGTACGGGCCGTGACGACGCATGACGGTGGCCGGATCGTAGGCCGCCCAGGCGTCGGCGTCCCCGCCGAACAGCCGGTTGATCGTCTGCGCCTTGTCCCCCGCGTTCGGGCGTAGATCCCCGGCGATGTCGATGAATGACCGGAACATATCCGGGTGCATCAGCGTCAGGTCCACCGCGCAGGTGCCGCCCATCGACCAGCCCGCGATGCCCCACCCGTCACGGTCGGGCCGCACCCCGAAGTTCGAGATCAGGTACGGGACGACGTCTTTGGTCAGGTGGTCGGCGGCGTTGCCCCGGGCACCGTTGACGCACTCGGTGTCGTTCGTGAACGATCCGGTGGCGTCGACGAATACGAAGACCGGTGCGTTGCCACCATGCGTCGCCGCGAACCCGTCGATGATGCCGAGCACGTTGCCCGCGCGCAGCCAGTCGGCCGGGGTGTTCAACTGTGAACCGATCATCATCACGGCAGGCAGTTGCGGTGGCGGATTGTCGGCGAACCAGGCAGGCGGCAGGTAGACGAGTTCACCACGGTGGGTGAAGCCCGACGCCGCCGAATCGATGGTCACCGGGACCAGGACGCCGCTGGGCGGCTGGAAATGGGCCAGTTGCATCTTGGTCACCGTCAAGCGGTCCGTCTGCCCCGGCAGTGGACTCGAGGTGAGCTGCTTCCACATGCCGTCCACCGTCGGGAAATAGCCGACCCACATGTTGAGGGTCAGCGCGCAGGCCAGCCCACACACTCCGATTGCCGCCACCGACCCGGTGCGGCGCCACCATCGGGCACTCACCCAGCCCAGCAACGCCACGCCGACGGCCAGCACGCTCAACGCGATCCAGACCCACAATTCGGGTGGCCCCGCGTTGCCTGCCACGCCGATCGAGTCGATGTACCAGTAGGTCAGGCCTGCCAGCACCGCCGCCGCAACCACCAGCGCCGGCAGGATCCGGCGGCGCCAGCGTGCCGTGCGCCAGCCCACGGCGGCTCCCAGCAGCAGCGCCGCGATCAGCTGCACTACGACCGGGAACCAGCCGTGGATCAGCGAGATCTGCGCAATGAGCTGGTACATCAGGTCATTTCATATCAACGCCAACTGTCAGCTTGCTGGAGGGACGCTGAGTGAGCAGCCGTTCACGCCTGCGGAATCTTCCTGCGTGCCAGGATGTCACGTCTTATGGTGGCCTGATGCGCATGACGATTCTGATGGCTCTGGTGGGCGCGGCGGTCGGTGCCGGCATCGGCTTCCCCGGCGTGGCATCAGCGGACCCGCCCCCGCCGCCGCCCCCGCCGCCGCTCAATCTCAACGCGCTCACGCCGGTGAAGCCGTCGGACTTCGCGATGCAGAACGGCGAGTACTACGCATTTGCAGTGCCGGGCGATATCGCCTGCGCCATCAGTCGCAGGTCGGGCAATTACGGTTGCAGCGGGCCGCTGCCCGCGGCACCAGACGCGGCCAATGCGGTCACCGGCGCACAACAGGGACCACCCACGTTCATGAACGACAACCGGCCACTGTTCGTGTTCGACGGACTGCCCAACCGGTTGCTGCCCGGATCACGCATCAGCTTCCGCAACGTGACGTGCGGCACCGACGGCACGGTGACGATGTGCGGCAATTCCTTTGACGGGGCGGGCTTCGTCCTCAGCCCGGGTGGCAGCCATGTCCTCGATGTGAACAATCCGCTGCTGCTCAACACTGGTGAGGGGCGAAACCCCTACGCCAACTAGTTAGAAGTCCCAGTCCTCGTCTTCGGTGTTGACGGCCTTGCCGATGACGTACGACGAACCGGACCCGGAGAAGAAGTCGTGGTTCTCGTCGGCGTTCGGCGAGAGCGCGGACAGGATCGCCGGGTTCACGTCGGTCTCGTCCTTGGGGAACAGCGCTTCGTAGCCGAGGTTCATCAGCGCCTTGTTGGCGTTGTAGCGCAGGAACTTCTTGACGTCCTCGGTCAGGCCGACCTCGTCGTACAGGTCCTGGGTGTACTCGACCTCGTTGTCGTAGAGCTCGAAGAGCAGTTCGTAGGTGTAATCCTTGAGCTCCGTGCGCTTTTCCTCGTCGAGCAGGGCCAGCCCGCGCTGGTATTTGTAGCCGATGTAGTAGCCGTGCACGGCCTCGTCGCGGATGATCAGCCGGATCATGTCGGCGGTGTTGGTCAGCTTGGCCCGGCTGCTCCAGTACATCGGCAGGTAGAAGCCCGAGTAGAACAGGAAGCTCTCCAGCAGCGTGGAGGCGACTTTGCGCTTGAGCGGCTCGTCACCCTTGTAGTACTGCATGACGATCTCGGCCTTGCGCTGCAGGTTCGGGTTCTCCTCCGACCAGCGGAACGCGTCGTCGATCTCGGCGGTCGAGCACAACGTCGAGAAGATGTTGGAGTAGCTGCGCGCGTGCACCGACTCCATGAAGGCGATGTTGGTGTAGACGGCTTCCTCGTGCGGGGTGAGCGCATCGGGGATCAGGCTGACGGCGCCGACGGTGCCCTGGATGGTGTCGAGCAGGGTCAGGCCGGTGAACACCCGCATGGTGAGCTGCTTCTCGTGTGCGGTCAGCGTGCCCCACGACGGGATGTCGTTGGACACCGGCACCTTCTCCGGCAACCAGAAATTGCCGGTGAGCCGATCCCAGACCTCGGCGTCCTTCTCATCCTGGAGCCGGTTCCAGTTGATCGCTGACACGCGGTCGATCAGCTTCATGCCTTCGCTCACCGGAACCCCATTTCACCAGGTCGTTGTGTTTGCCGGACAGTATCCACGACACTACCCCTGGGGTTAATGACCCGCGGGGACCGCAACACCTTGTGTTTTCGTGTCGCTCGCCTCATGGATGAAATCGAACTCCGCCGGGTCCAGCTTGCGCGTTGCCAGCCAGTACTGCCAGGTCATGCCGCTCCACAGGGTCCGGTTGACGCCATGGGCGTCCATGTACCAGCTCCGGCAACCTCCGGTGTTGAACACTGTGTGGGCCAGGTCGTGCTGCAACTCGGTGTTGAACTCGGCCTGCGCGCGCTGGCTGGGCGACAGCGCCTGGGCCCCGGCCTTGTCCACGGCGGCGATGGCCTGGCCGACGTAGCGGATCTGCTGCTCGATCATGAACACCACCGAGTTGTGGCCCAGCGCGGTGTTGGGACCGAGCAGGAAGAACAGATTGGGCATGCCCGACACGGCGATACCGCGGTGGGCGGCCATCCCCTCGCGGTTCCAACGGTCGACCAGATCCTCACCGCCGGCGCCCTTGATGTCGACGTAGGTGTAGGAGTCGGTGACGTGGAAGCCGGTGGCGAACACCACGACGTCCGCCGGATGCTCGACCCCGTCGGCGGTGACGATGCCGGTCGGCGTCATCCGGGTGATGGACTCGGTGATCACCTGGGTCTTGGGGTTGGCGATGCCGCGGTAGTAGGTGTCGGAGTTGAGGATTCGCTTGCACCCGGCGCGGTACCGCGGGGTGAGCTTGCGACGCAGATCGGGGTCCTTGATGCTGCGGTTGATGTTGTAGCGGCCCATCGCCTCGCCGATCTTGAGCAGCCACGGCTGCTGGGTCATCGCGAAGCCGACGCCCTCGTGGATCCAGTAGATCGCCGCGCGCATCGCCGCTCGGGTGCCGGGCACGTAGCTGAACGCGCGCCGAATCCATTGCGGGAACTTGTTGTTCACCCGCGGCATGACCCACGGCGGGGTGCGCTGGTAGAGATGGAGCTCCGCGACGTCCTTGACGATCTCTGGCACGATCTGGATCGCGCTGGCACCGGTGCCGATCACCGCGACCCGCTTGCCGGTGAGGTCGACGCTGTGGTCCCACTGCGCGGAATGGAAAGCCGCACCGGTGAATTCCTCACGGCCCTCGATGTCGGGGATCAGCGGGATGTGCAGTCCGCCCGCACCCGAGACCAGGAACTGCGCGATGAACTCCTGACCGGTGTCACTGAACACGTGCCAACGCAGCTCCTGGTCGTCCCAGTGCGCGCGGTCCACGTGGGTGTTGAAGCGGGTGTTGCGGCGCAGCCCGTACTTGGCGGCCACGCCCAGCAGGTAGTCCTGGATCTCGGGCTGGAACGACCACATGTGGCTCCAGTCCGCCTTCGGCTCGAAGGAGAACGAGTACATGTGCGACGGGATGTCGCAGGCGCAACCCGGGTAGGTGTTGTCGCGCCAGGTTCCGCCGAACTCGTCGGCCTTCTCCAGGATGAGGAAGTCGACGCCGCGGCGTTGCAGCTCGATCGCCATTCCCATCCCCGAGAACCCGCTGCCGATGATCAGGGCGCGGGTCTGGATTGGTTGCTGACCCTGCGGCGAGGGTTGGGCAGCCGTCATAGCTCAGGTCCTTTTCTGGGAACGGCGGTACCGGATACTTCCCAGTCTCCGGACGTGGGACCCGACTGTCAACGAGTCGGTTAGCTGGCGTGCTGGCGCCGCTGGACACCCTCGTGCAGCGGCAGGTCCGGGTCGATCCAGATGCCGAGCAATTCACAGGTGCCGTTGATGGAACCGACCATGATCGTGGTCAGGTGGTTGACGAACTCCTCGGCCGGCATCCGGCGCGGGCTGTCCTCGTCGGTGCCCAGCCACCAGTCCGTGGCCGACGCACACGCGCCGAAGGTGGCGAACGCGGCCAGTTCGATCGCGGCCCCGTCGAGTTCCATCTCGCGCAGTTCGTTGGAGAACATGTCGGCCATCGCCAGGGTGATGCCGCGGCCTTCGTTGAGGGCCCGCATGGTCGATTCACTCTGTTCGGCGAACCGACCCTGGATCAGGAACCGCAACACGTTGGGATGTTCGTCGACCAGCCGCACGTACTGTTCGACGCTGCGCCGGATGACTTCCCGGGCCGGGTCGGCACCGAGGTTGATGGCCGGGTAGATCGCCGACCACAACATGTCGCGCAGCCGTTCCCCGATCGCTTGGAACAGATCGGATTTGTCGGCGAAGTGACGGTAGATCTTGGGCTTGGCCGTCCCGGCCTCTTCGGCGATCTCGCGGAGACTGACCTCGGGTCCCAACCGGTCGATCGCGCGGAACGAGGCGTCGACGATTTCCGACCGCACCTTCTTACGGTGCTCACGCCAACGCTCGCTGCGGGCATCAACCTTGACGCCCGCGCCAGCGCTGGAATGTGATCTCGACGTTCGCCGCACGCGATCACTGTACCGCCCTGATAGCGCTGACCTGCCCAGACCGCCTCACAACACGCAGTTTTGCCGTTTGACCCGGGCGTTCGCCCGTCAACCCGCCGACACCTCGCTTGGGTACTATCGCAGCCACAGTCAACCAATGAGACGAGGCTCATGACGCAGCGATACGACCTGGTCATAGCAGGTGGCGGCCC
Source organism: Mycolicibacterium sp. 050232 (assembly GCA_036235365.1). GTDB lineage: Bacteria > Actinomycetota > Actinomycetes > Mycobacteriales > Mycobacteriaceae > Mycobacterium. The sequence goes on from JAZBEZ010000002.1 coordinate 424,110, forward strand.
ATCCGGGTCGGCCGCGGCGTGGCAGGCCGCTCAGACCGGCGCCAAGGTGTTGGTCCTGGACAAGGCGGAGTTCCCCCGCGACAAGCCATGTGGTGACGGGCTGACCGCCCGCGCCGTGAGCTATCTGCAGAAGATGGGACTGGCCGACGAGGTCGCCAAATTCCATCGGGTCAACAAGGTGACGGTGTACAGCCCCAGCGAGTGGGAGCTGTCCTTCCCGCGCCGTCCCGGGATGCCCGACCACGGCCACACGGTGAGCCGCACCGAGCTGGACACGCTGTTGCTCAAGCACGCCGAGTCGGCGGGTGCCGAGGTGCGCCAGGGCGCCGAGGTCGCCGGACCCGAGTTCGATGCCAAGGGCCGAGTGGTCGGCGTCGTGCTCAAGAGTGGCGAGAAGGTGTTCGGCGACGCGGTCATCGCGGCCGACGGCGCCTACTCCCCCATCAAGCGCGCGCTGAAGATCGACTCGGAGTACAACGGCTACTCGGCCATCGCGATCCGGTCCGAGATGCACGCCAACCGGCCGGACAGCGATGCGTTCGAGATCTACCTCAAGCTGCTGTTCCAGGGTGATCAGCTGCCCGGGTACGGCTGGATCTTCCCGATGGGCGGCGGCCGGTTCAACATCGGCCTGGGCTACGTCAACAGCTACAAGAACTGGCAGTCCATCAACGCCACCCAGTTCCTTGGCGACTTCCTGCGGACCCTGCCCGCCGAATGGGAACTGCCGCCGATCGAGGAACTCAAGAAGAACAAAAGCGTGCGGGCCTGGCGACTGCCGATGGGCTTCACGGCCTGGCCGCCGTGGCGTCCGGGCGTGCTGTTCGTCGGCGACTCGCTCGGCGCGGGCAAGCCGGTGTCCGGTGCAGGCATCTCCAAGGCGCTCGAATCCGGTTTGACCGCAGGCGAATGCGCGATCGCCGCGCTCACCAACGGCGGGCCCGACGACTTCACCAACTATGAGCAGCGGATGCGCGCGGCGTGGGGTCGTGAATACCGACGTGGCCGCTTCTTCAACAAGCTCGCCGGGATGCCCGCGGTCGCGGGTGCCGGCCTGAAGGCGTTGGACAATCACACCTTCCGTGACATGTTGCTCAAGTCGCTGTACAAGAAGGCACAGAGCCCGCAGCACACCTAGGCCTTTGTGCCGAGTGGCCAGTTATCACACGCTTTCTCGCGTTCCGCGTGTCATAACTGGCCATTCGACACTCGCGCGCCAAACCCTCGTCACGGCTTGCCCGTGAGCACCCCGCTGACCGTGCGGGCATCTGAGAAGGCGGCGAACATCTCGTCGCCCGTTCGCGACGCACGTTGGCAAGCATGAAGCCCCTGCGAGCGTCTTTCGCAGGGGCTTCACACGTGTCCCAGGTCCTAGGTCAGGCCGATATAGACCGACTTGGTGTTGAAGTACGCCTCAAGGCCCTTCTTGCCACGTTCGCCGCCCCAGCCGGATTGCTTGTGACCACAGATGGGCATTGAGGGATCCGCCGCCAACGCCGAGTTGACCCAGATCTGGCCGCCGCGAAGTGCATTCGCCACTCGATGCGCACGACTGAGGTTCTCGGTCCAGATGGCGCCGGCCAGGCCGTATTCGGTGTCGTTGGCCGCCGCGATCGCCTCTTCTTCCTCGTCGAACGGAATCACCGATCCGACCGGTCCGAAGATCTCCTCCTTGATCAACCGCATGTCCGGGGTGGTGTTGGTAACGATCGTGGCCTCATAGAAATAACCTTTGCGGTCCATGGGCTTTCCGCCGGTGATCACCTCTGCGCCGCCGGCCACCCCGTCGCTGACGATGCCCTCTACCCGCTTTCGCTGCTTCTCACTGATCAGCGGTCCCAACACCGACGTGGGATCCTCATACCCGCCCATCGGCAGCATCTGGGCGAAACCCGCCAAGCCCTCCACGACCTGGTCATAGATCTTGCGCTGCACATAGATCCGCGACGTGCATGAACAGTTCTGCCCAGACCCGGCGAGCAGACCCATGCCGGCACCCATGATCGCCTTGTCCAGATTGGCGTCGTCGAACATGATCAGCGGCGACTTCCCGCCGAGCTCGAGGGTGAGGCGCTTCAAATTGCCGGCAGCAGCTTGCACGATGAGCCGCCCGACCTCCGTCGACCCGGTGAACGCAATCTTGTCGACGTCGGGGTGTGCCGTCAGCGCCGCGCCAGTGGTCTCGCCATAGCCGGTGATGACATTGAGGACGCCATCGGGAAGCCCCGCCTCGCGGAAGATCTCTTCCAGCTTCAATGCCGACAGCGGGGTCTCTTCAGCCGGCTTGAGCACCGCACTGCACCCAGCGGCAAGCGCCGGCGCGACCTTGAGCATCGCGACGAAAAACGGTCCGTTCCAAGGGATGATGAGGCCGACGACGCCGACCGGCTCTAACTGGGTGAAGGTGTGGTACTCCTCGAAATGACCCAGCAACCCGTCGGAGACGAGATTGGCTGATTCGCCGTGGATCTTGCCGACCCAGCCGGCGTAATAGATCAGCATCTCGTTGGCCACCTTGATGATCTGCTGCGCAGCCATCGCGTTCATGCCGTTGTCGCGCGCCTCGATCTCGGCGAGCTCCTCGGTCCGCGCCTTGATGATCTCGGCCGCCCGGAACAGCACGTCCGCCCGGTGCGCGGCGGGCAACTTGCGCCACACTCCCGACTCGAACGTCTCACGCGCCCTGGCCACCGCCGCGTCGACAGCAGCCTGGTCCGAATCCGGAACCTCCGCGATCTGCTCCTCGTTCGACGGGTTGAAGACCGCAATGGTGCTACTCAATGTCCTTCATCCTTTCGTCGCGCTGCACCCAAACCACCGCGAGCTTATGCGCGTAAGTTCGCGTCGTCCAGAGACCCCTGCCGCGATTGCGGAGAAACGCATGTCCTAGGTCCGCAGACACAGCCGGCGACGGTTGCCACCGATTTTCGTCACCGCACGTTGCCCGAACTCATCTGCGCATCAGCTAGCGTGGCGCTGTGCATTTGCCAGGTCGGTACAGCGGATCTGTGGCGGCCCTTGCGGTGGTTGTAGGTACCACTGCCTGTTCGCACGTCGTAGCCGGGCAACCAGTCGCCGGGGTTCGCCCAGCACCGGCGGACACCGCGACGTGGCGTGACCACGTCCTGCCCTCGGATTGCCTGCTCACCGGAGCGCAGATGTCGGCCCTTGCAGGCGTCGCGATCGATAACGGCATCGACGCCAACGTCGCGAACTCCGACGGCACTGTCGGGCACAGCTGCAATTACTACGCCACCGCGGGCGGCGTGCTGTCGTTCATCGCGACGATCAAGGTCCAGTCCCCCACCACCGGGGTCATCACCGAGGAGCTTCTCGCGGATATCGGCGAACCTGGCGCCACGGAAGTTCCTGGCATCGGACGACGCATGCTGATCGAACCGCTCACTCGCCCAGGCGCTTTCCCGGCGATGCGGGTGGCCACCGACAAGTATCTGGCGAACGTGGTGCTCGTGGTCGGCAACATCCCCGGGCCACCCGACGTCGCGGCGTGGAAGCAGGCAGCGTCGGAGATCCTCGAGGAACTGCCCGCCTGATTCTCAGCCCTCTGGATAGAAGAGGAAGAGCACACATCCCTCCGCAGATTGCGGTACGTGCCACGACCCGGCCGGGGCGTGCAGGAATGTGCCTGCGGCATAGTCGTTGACGCCGTCGTTGAAGACGCCGGAAACGACGTAGACCTCTTCGGGTCCTGGGGCGTGGAGGTCTTCACCGACCCAGACCGCGCCCGGCGCGATCGTTGTGATCGCCGCCTTGGCACCGTTGGCGCCCTTCCAGAGCGGCTGCACGGTGATTCCGGGAAAGACTTCGATCGGGTCGATGTCCGCAGTGGCCTTCCATACATATCCAGGCGCGTTGGGTCCGAACGATGCAACATCACCGGTAGTTGTCATATGGGCACGAACCGTGCGCACCGACTGGCAATTCCCCGCGCGTCAGCGTCGCCCGCGCTTCGCCGGCCCCGGCTTGCGGGCGACCTTGCCCGCGGCAGCGCGGGCGGCCTGCTTCGCGAGAGTCTTCTCCCGCGCCGTGCGTTTCGGTGCCTGCGCGGCCTGTCCCCGCGACGAACTGGCTTTCCGGCCCCGCACGATGCCGACGAATTCTTCCACCAGTTCCGACTGCGGCCCTTCCGGGAAGGCAAGCGCCACAGGGCAGGTGGGCGCGTCGACGATCGGACGGTACGTGAGGTCTTTGCGGTGATGCAGCCGCGCCAATGACTGCGGAACGATGAGCACGCCCATTCCCGCAGCGACGAGTTCTGTTGCGTCCGCTGTGGTCTCGGGCCGGTAATCGACCGGGGCGCCTGGAGCGTCCGCCCACACGACGACGTTGTCGAGTGGCAGCAGGGTCGGTTCACCGTCGAGGTCTGCGGCGGCGATCTCGTCGGCGGCGCTGAGCAGGTGATCGGTCGGCACGACCGCCACCGTCGTCTCCTCGTAGAGCGGGATGACGGCCAGACCGGAGGTGTCCGACGGCAGCCGCAGCAGTGCCACGTCGACTCTGCCGTCCCTCACCGCATCTGCCGCGTCGGCCGCGGCAACGGCATTCAACCGCAGCGGCACCCCGGGGTGACGGTCCGCCCAGATCCGCGCCCACTTCGCGGGCGTCCCGCCGGGGACGTACCCGAGGGTCAGGGACTGCGGGGTCACCGCCTCAGGTTACCGATACGCTCATTGCATGAGCAGGCCGAACGCGCAGTCCATGAAACCCGCCACGGCGGCGAAGAAGCTGGACGTCTATTTGCCCGCGACGCCTGCGGAGTTCCAGGAGAACGCGATCACCCGCGGTGAGCTCGCCGCTCTCCAGGAGAACCCGCCGCAGTGGCTCACAGATCTCCGCAAGAACGGACCGCACCCGAAGAACCTGGTGGCAGCCAAACTGGGCATCTCGATCGCCGGTCTCGCGCGCGGCGGCGTCGGAGATGCGCTCACCACCGAGCAGATCGATCAGCTGCTCGCGGACAAGCCGGAGTGGCTGGTCGCCGAACGCGAGAGCTACCAGAACGTGCTGGGCGAGCAGCGACGGCTGAAGGCGCTACGCGCGGAGCAGGCTCGCGAGAGCTGACGGACCTACCGGACGCACCGATCCCACCGACTGGCTAGTTACTGCACGCAATTTCGCGATTTGCGTGCAATAACTAGCCAGTCGACGGGGCGGCGGCGACGCCGCAGACAACACGCCCCGCGGAACTGAGCTGAAAGCGGAGCGGCTTTCGGGATACCACATCGACAAGCCCGGCATCGACAAAAATCTGCACCCTGGATCGGACGAACTGTTTAGACCGCGTCCCTGAATCGGCGAGCTCATTGAGTGTCAGCACACCACGAAGACCGAAAAGGGCAGCCTGCCCGAGCAGGAACAGGATCGCGCGACCGTCGTCGTCAATGTCAGCGGGAGCGTCGACATGGCGCCCGATGTCGTGGATGCGCTGGTGTAGCACAGAAAGTGCTTCCCGACGGTCATCTAGATCAGTCGCAAGACGGTGCAGCGCCACGCTGAAGATCCCGAGCATCACCTCGACGAACGACGTCGCGTCCCCTCGATTCAGCGGGTGTTCGACCTCTGTAAACGCACGGTAGTAGCTGTCTCTGTTGTCGAAGATCGTCGCCGACAACGAGAACCACGAGATCGGTGACAGCAGGTCACCGATATCGAGGGCCATCAAATAGCGCCCTGTCCGGCCGTTGCCGTCGTAGAACGGGTGGGCGACTTCGAAGATCAGATGCGCAACGGCCGCCCGGATCAGCCGCGGCACATCCTCATCGCGGCGTTGAGTGAGCATCACCGTCAGCGCGTCATCGATTGCACTTTCCGGCGTCATCCCGACATGAACAACCTTCTGACCCGAGGTGATCGACACCGTGCCAGCGCGAAACCGGGTGCCGTCCGGCTCATCGCCCGGCGTCACCTCGCCCGCGGTCACCGCGTCATACAGAGCCCGGATGTCGTCGAGAGTCTCCGGCGGCGACACCGTGCGGTCGCCGAGTGCCTCATACAGGCGGACCATCTCACGGAACCGACGCTTCTGCGTCGAGCCGTCATGCAGTGATCTCAAGGCGTCGGCGATCTCGCGCCGCGTAGACCTGACGTTCTCGATGTCGTTGGTCGCCTGAATCTCCTCGACGATCATCGAGTGCAGGTAGTGAGACTGCGCGATCAGTGGCAGCGACGCCCAGGCGCTCTGCGCACGCGCGTCGAGCATCATGACGCGCTCGGTCAGTACAGACATCCGAGGTGTCGTCATGCAGAACATTTGATGCCCACCGAGGCGGAAATCCCAGGTCATCGCCGATGGTGACCCCCGACGAGCACGCTCCTCCGCGTCGGCTCCCGCCGCATCGCGCTGATGGAATATCGACTTCAGCGTGCGATACGACACCCTTCGCGTCCTCTCCAACTGATCTGGATCCACGATCACATCACTATCGCACGCAACATCCAAAGCTATTTTATACAGAACGCCATCTATATCAAATAGATGTCACAACGACGTCACCAGGTTGGCTGCCTTCGGGGACCGTGTGGGGCGAAAATAATGACTCAATGACGCACTCCGAACGGAACCGCCGGCACCCGATGCCCGACACTCCAAACCCTCCGCTGGGCATCGCCACCTTCAACGTCAACGGGATCCGGGCGGCACGCCGTCGGGGCTTCGATGACTGGCTCGCCGAGCGGGGGCTCGATGTTGTGGCCCTGCAAGAGTTGCGCTGTCCGCCCGAGCAGATCGGCGCATTCGCCCCTTATCACGCGGCCATCGACTGCGGCTTGGTTCCGGGCCGCAACGGCGTCGCGGTCCTGACACGCGAAGCACCGTCGGCCGCGCGGACCTGGGTCTCGCATCCGCCACGCACCCGGGGCCTCGGGGCCTACGCGCACGAAGGCCGGTACCTCGAAGTCGACCTCGCGGACGCACCCCTCACGGTGGCGTGCCTCTATCTGCCGAAGGGCGGCCTGCCGGCGCACCTGCAGCGGCCAGGCAACATGCGCGATACACCTGACGGCGGCGCCAAGTACGACCGGAAGATGCGCTTCCTCGGTGCGTTCGCACGCGAGCTGCGCCGGAACCGCCGGGCGGCGCTCGAGGCGGGCCGCGAGTTCCTGCTGCTCGGCGACCTGAACCTGGCCCATCTTCCGCACGACGTGACCAATTGGCGACCTGCGCAGAAGATGGAAGGCTTCCTCCCCGAGGAACGCGCCTGGCTGGGCGCACAGATCGGGCCCCGCACGCTTGTCGACGTGGTCCGGACGGTGCACGGCGACCGCCCCGGGCCATTGTCGTGGTGGAGTTGGGCCGGCGAGTCGTTCGTCAACGACGTGGGCTGGCGGATCGATCACCACCTGGCCACGCCGCGGCTCGCGAGGACCGCACTGTCGGTGACTGTCGACAAGGAACCCACGCCCGGCGCGCGGCTATCCGACCACGCGCCCGTGGTCGTGCGGTACGCCTTCCCCTGAGCCGGTGCCTTTACCGCCCGTCACAACATGCAGCTGACGCAGTTCTCCACCTCAGTGCCTTGCAAGGCCATCTGCCGCAACCGGATGTAGTACAGCGTCTTGATTCCCTTGCGCCAGGCGTAGATCTGCGCCTTGTTGACCTCACGGGTGTCGGCGGTGTCCTTGAAGAACAGCGTCAGGCTCAGGCCCTGGTCGACGTGTTGGGTGGCCGCGGCGTAGGTGTCGATGATCTTCTGGTAGCCGATCTCATACGCATCCTGGTAGTACTCCAGGTTGTCGTTGGTCAGATAGGGCGCCGGGTAGTAGACGCGACCGATCTTGCCTTCCTTGCGGATCTCGATCTTGCTGGCCACCGGGTGGATCGAGGACGTCGAGTGGTTGATATAGGAGATCGACCCGGTAGGCGGGACGGCCTGCAGGTTCTGGTTGTAGATGCCGTGCTTCTGCACCGACTCCTTCAACTGCTTCCAGTCGTCCTGCGTCGGGATGTGGATCTCCGCGTCGGCGAAGATCTGCCGGACCTTGTCGGTCGCCGGCTCCCAGGCCTGCTCGGTGTACTTGTCGAAGAACTCGCCCGATGCGTACTTCGAGTCCTCGAATCCGCCGAAGCTCGTACCGCGTTCGATCGCAATGAGATTCGACGCCCGCAGTGCATGGAACAGCACGGTGTAGAAGTAGATGTTGGTGAAGTCGACGCCTTCTTCGGAGCCGTAGTGAATCCGTTCGCGGGCCAGGTAGCCGTGCAGGTTCATCTGTCCCAGGCCGATCGCGTGAGAGCTGTTGTTGCCCTGCTCGATCGACGGCACGGACCAGATGTGGGTCTGGTCGCTCACCGCGGTCAGCGCCCGGATGGCCACCTCGATGGACTGCGCGAAGTCCGGGGAATCCATGGTCTTCGCGATGTTCATCGACCCCAGGTTGCACGAGATGTCCTTGCCCACCTTGGAGTAGGACAGGTCGTCGTTGAACTCCGAGGCGGTGGAGACCTGCAGGATCTCCGAGCACAGGTTGGAGTGGGTGATCTTGCCGGCGATCGGGTTGGCCCGGTTCACCGTGTCCTCGTACATGATGTACGGGTAGCCGGACTCGAACTGCAGCTCGGCCAGCGTCTGGAAGAACTCGCGCGCCTTGATCTTGGTCTTGCGGATCCGCGCGTCGTCGACCATCTCGTAGTACTTCTCGGTCACCGAGATGTCGGCGAACGGGACGCCGTAGACCTTCTCGACGTCGTACGGCGAGAAGAGGTACATGTCCTCGTTCTTCTTGGCCAGCTCGAAGGTGATGTCCGGGATCACGACACCCAGCGAGAGCGTCTTGATCCGGATCTTCTCGTCGGCGTTCTCGCGCTTGGTGTCGAGGAACCGGTAGATGTCGGGATGGTGCGCATGCAGGTACACCGCACCGGCACCCTGGCGGGCACCGAGCTGGTTGGCGTACGAGAACGAGTCCTCCAGCAGCTTCATGATCGGGATGACGCCCGAGCTCTGGTTCTCGATGTTCTTGATCGGGGCGCCGTGCTCACGAATGTTGGTCAGCAGCAAGGCAACTCCGCCACCGCGCTTGGACAGCTGCAGGGCCGAGTTGATCGAGCGCCCGATGGACTCCATGTTGTCCTCGATGCGCAGCAGGAAGCAGGACACCGGCTCGCCGCGCTGCTTCTTGCCCGAGTTGAGGAACGTGGGGGTGGCCGGCTGGAAGCGGCCGTCGATGATCTCGTCGACGAGCTTCTCCGCCAGCACGGTGTCACCGGCGGCCAGGGTCAGCGCCACCATCACCACACGGTCCTCGAAGCGCTCCAGGTAGCGCTTTCCGTCGAAGGTCTTGAGCGTGTAGGAGGTGTAGTACTTGAACGCGCCCAGGAACGTGGGGAACCGGAATTTCTTGGCGTAGGCGCGATCCAGCAGGCTCTTGACGAAGTTGCGGCTGTACTGGTCGAGCACCTCGCGCTCGTAGTACTCCTTCTCGATCAGGTAATCGAGCTTCTCGTCCTGGCTGTGGAAGAACACCGTGTTCTGGTTGACGTGCTGCAGGAAGTACTCCCGCGCCGCCCGCACATCCTTGTCGAACTGAATCTTGCCGTCGGCGTCGTACAGATTCAGCATCGCGTTGAGCGCGTGGTAATCGGTCTCTCCGGGCAGGGTGTGCCCGGGAGTGGTTACAGGCTCTGCAGCTGTGACGGTTGGTGGCACGTCTGGTCCTTCCAAAAGTCTTTCAACCCCGCACGGACAGCTTCGACGTCGTCCGGGGTTCCCATGAGTTCGAAGCGATACAGGTACGGCACGCCGCATTTGCGCGAGACCACATTGCCCGCGTACGCGAACTCCGCACCGAAGTTGTTGTTGCCCGCGGCGATGACGCCGCGGATCAACGACCGGTTGTGTTCATTGTTCAGAAACGCGATGACCTGTTTGGGCACATAGCCACCGTTGTTGATGTCAGGAGTGGCACGGCCGCCGCCGTAGGTGGGAAGGACCAGAACATACGGTTCGTCCACCTCGATGCGGCCGTGCAGCGGGATTCGCGTGACGCGGTCTTCGGGCCATCCCAGCTTCTGGACGAAGCGGTGGGTGTTCTCCGAGACGCTGGAGAAGTAGACGAGATGGCTCATCCTGTCCGACTCCTCTCCCGTGGTGGTGATGCCTTCCGTTACGCCGTCGCCGCGACCGTGCTCAGCGCCTTGATCCGGTCGGGGCGGAAGCCCGACCAGTGGTCGTTACCGGCCACCACGACCGGGGCCTGCAGGTAACCGAGCGCCATGACGTAGTCACGGGCCTCGCTGTCGAGGGTGATGTCGACCTTCTCGAAGGCGATGCCCTGCTTTTCCAACGCCTTGTAGGTGGCGTTGCACTGCACGCATGCGGGCTTGGTGTACACGGTGACGGTCATCTTCGGTACGGCTCCTCTTGCGGAAAGTGAAAAAACTAGACAGTGACTGGCAACTGATCGGGTCTTACGTTTCGCTTAAGTTCAGCGACCTTCGGGCCGCCAAAATTCCTGCCGGTCGAAGCCGCTCTCCAGCTGGTCTTGAAACCGACTCAGCCGGATTCGCTGCGCTCCGGCTGGCTCCCGAACTGTGGTGGCCTGTCGGTCTCACAGACACTACACCTAGTGGCCGACAGTTCGAAGCCATACAACATGTTCTGAATAACATTTCTGAAATTCCCTGGTCGTAAGCTTGCCAGCAACCACACCGACGGCGTGTCGTGCCCGACTTGACAGACCGTGTCGCGCCGCACCCCGAGATGTACCACCAGGCACCGACAAACCCGGCCGCCGCAAAGCGCAAGACCCCCCAATAGCAAAGCCGCCGGCCGGGTCGGAGTGACCCAGCCGGCGGCAAGATTTTGCCGGAAAGCGGCGCGAACGGCAAAACGCCAAGACGACCTCTCAGCCGACCTCAACTGTGAGCTTGCCCACAATGTCGCGCAGCGCCTCGGCCACCTCCGCGTTCTCCCTCGGATGCTTGCCGTCGAACGACTTGGACGGCACCGAAAGCTTGAGATCCTCGACCACGCGCGGCCCGGCGATGCCGAAGGATTTACGAGTCTCGTCATGCGCCCACACGCCGCCGTACTGCCCGAGCGCCGCCCCGACCACCGCCAGTGGCTTGTCCTTGAGCGCGCCGTTGCCGAACGGCCGCGACAGCCAATCGATGGCGTTCTTCAATACCCCGGGGATGCTGCCGTTGTATTCGGGGGTGACGACGAGCGCGGCATCGGCCTCGCCGGCCGCCGCCCGCAGGGCGACCACGGACTCGGCCACGTCGGCGGTGTCGATGTCCTCGTTATAGAAGGGCAGCTCCCCCAGGCGATCGAAGATGCGCAGTTCCACACCGTCGGGCGCCTGCTCCACTGCCAGTTCGGCGATCTGCCGGTTGACCGACGCCGCTCGCAAGCTTCCTACCAACACCAGCACCTTGACATCGGCCATGTTCATGCTCCTTTGTTCGACTCGCCCGATTCTCGCAACGATCAACCGGACTGTGGTCCGATTAATTCCTTCTGAGTTAAAGTTCAGTTGTGGCAGCCACCGATCGCCCGACCCAGCTGGCGGGCACCGACCCGGCGCCACAAGAACGCGGCGATGCCGCCCGAAACCGCACCCTCATCCTCGACGCCGCGCGCCGGCTGATCGCCGAACGCGGACCCGACGCGGTCAGCACCGACGATATCGCGGTAGAGGCCGGTGTCGGGAAGGGCACGGTGTTCCGCAGGTTCGGCAGCCGGGCCGGGCTGATGATGGTGCTGCTCGACGAAGACGAGACCGCCGAACAGGACGCCTTCATGTTCGGCCCGCCCCCATTGGGACCCGGCGCGCCCCCGCTGGAACGGCTACTGGCGTACGGCGCGGATCGCCTCCGCTTCGTGCACTGCCACCAAGCACTGTTGTCCGACGCCATCCGCGATCCCGCCCTGCGCTACACCGGCCCGTTCACCCTGCACCGCACCCACGTCCGGATGCTGCTCCAAACCGCGGGCACCACCGGCGATCTCGATGCGCAAGCCGACGCCCTGATCGCGCTGCTGGACCCCGACTACCTGGCCCACCAACTCGCCCACGGCCGGAGCCTCGATGAGCTCACAGCGGCGTGGCAGGACACTGCCCGCAAGTTGTGTGGTCACTAGCCCGATGAGCGCGTGGGTGCTGCATGTCGACCTGGACCAGTTCCTGGCCTCGGTGGAACTGCGGCGCCACCCCGAACTTCAAGGTCTACCCGTCATCGTCGGCGGCAGCGGCGATCCCACCGAACCCCGCAAGGTGGTCACCTGCGCGTCGTACGAGGCGCGCGAGTTCGGGGTGCACGCCGGGATGCCGCTGCGCACCGCGGCGCGCAAGTGCCCGGACGCCACCTTCTTACCGTCGGACCCCGATGCTTACGACGCGGCCTCCGAACAGGTCATGGGACTCCTACGCGATCTCGGCCACCCACTGGAGGTGTGGGGCTGGGACGAGGCGTACCTGGGCGCCGCGGTGGACGATCCGGTCGAGTTGGCCGAGCGCATCCGCACGGTGATCGCCGCCGAGACCGGGCTGTCCTGCTCGGTGGGTATCAGCGACAACAAGCAACGCGCCAAAGTGGCGACCGGCCTGGCCAAACCCGCGGGCGTCTACGTGCTCACCGAGACCAACTGGATGTCGGTGATGGGCGACCGTCCGACCGATGCACTGTGGGGTGTCGGCCCCAAGACCACGAAAAAGCTTGCCACGCTGGGCATCACCACGGTCGCCGACCTGGCTGCCACTGATGCCACCGTGCTCACCGGAGCCTTCGGGCCCAGCACCGGGCTGTGGATCCTGCTGCTGGCCAAGGGCGGCGGCGACAGCGAGGTGAGCTCCGAACCGTGGATTCCGCGGTCACGCAGTCATGTCATCACCTTCGCCCGCGACCTCACCGAGCGCAGCGAGATGGACGGCGCGATCCGGGACCTGACCCGGCAGACCCTCGACGAGGTGGTCGAACAGGGGCGCATCGTGACCCGGGTGGCGGTCACGGTGCGCACCAGCACCTTCTACACCCGCACCAAGATCCGCAAGCTGGGCGCGCCGAGCACCGACGCCGACGTCATCACCGACACCGCACTGGCGGTGTTCGACCAGTTCGAGCTGGACCGACCGATCCGACTGCTGGGTGTTCGGCTGGAACTGTCCATGGACGGGATTCCCACCGGCCCAGTTGTCACAGTCGACCAATAGCCTCGAGCCCATGCTGCAGACCATCGCGATCCGCGGTTACCGCTCGCTACGGGAGGTGATCCTGCCGCTGACCGACCTCACGGTGGTCACCGGCGCGAACGGCTCCGGCAAGTCATCGATCTACCGCGCGCTGCGGCTGCTGGCAGACTGCGGCCGGGGCCAGGTGATCGGCTCCCTTGCCCGCGAGGGCGGCCTGCAGTCAGTGCTGTGGGCAGGCCCCGAACAGCCGAACGGGCAGACCCAGGGCACCGTCCGGACTCGCCCGGTGTCACTCGAACTCGGCTTCTCCGCAGACGATTTCGGTTACCTGGTGGACCTCGGCCTGCCGCAGATGGCCGGGTCGGGTGGCGAGCCGTCGGCGTTCGCCCAGGATCCCGAGATCAAACGCGAAGTGGTGTTCGCCGGGCCGGTGCTACGCCCGGCCTCGACGCTGGTGAGCCGCACCCGCGAGTACGCCGAGGTCGCTGCGCAATCGGGTCGGGGTTTCGATGAGCTGACCCGCGCGCTGCCCTCCTACCGCAGCGTGCTCGCCGAGTACGCGCACCCGGACGCCCTTCCGGAATTGTCGGCCGTCTCGGACCGGTTGCGCGACTGGCGGTTCTACGACGGATTCCGGGTCGACGCGGGGGCGCCCGCCCGCCGGCCCCACGTCGGAACCCGCACCCCGGTGCTCTCCGACGATGGCTCAGATCTGGCCGCGGCCGTTCAGACGATCATCGAGACGACCTTCGATGATCTGGCCCGTGCGGTATCCGACGCCTTCGACGGGGCCACCATCTCGGTGGCGGTCAACGACGGGTTGTTCGATCTGCAGCTGCGTCAGCGCGGAATGCTGCGGCCGTTGCGTGCTGCCGAGTTATCGGACGGCACACTACGTTTCCTGCTGTGGGCAACGGCGCTGGCCAGCCCGCGGCCGCCGTCACTCATGGTGCTCAACGAGCCCGAGACGTCGCTGCACCCCGATCTGGTCCGACCACTGGCATCGCTGATCCGCACGGCCGCCGAGCAGTCTCAGGTCGTGGTGGTGACGCATTCGCGCGCGCTGCTGGACTTCCTCGACACCACGCCGGCCGCCGATGAGCAGCGGGGCACCGCTATCGAGGTGGCGCTCTACAAACAGTGGGGCGAGACGAAGGTGGAGGGGTTCGGAATGCTCAACACTCCCTCGTGGCACTGGGGGAAACGCTAGCGCTGCACGGACTTCGGCCGTAGCGCCCGGCTGAAGAGCACATTGGCCTGTCGCATGGCCACGCTGTAGGGCCACCACGCGACGCGTTTGAAGGCGTACAGCGCACGGATGTCGGCCGAGGTGTAGATCAGGAACCGGTTGCGCTGCATGCCGGCCAGGATCTTGTCGGCAGCCTTCTCCGGCGAGATGGCGTGGCCGGCGAACCGGTCCACCCATTTCTGCACGTTCGGATCTTCCCGGTCCACACCGGCGATCTGAACCGTCTGCACCAGACCGGTTTTCACCGCACCCGGCACCACGACCGACACCCCGATGCGGTGGCGTGCCAGGTCGAAGCGCAGCACTTCACTCAGACCGCGCAATCCGTACTTGCTGGCGCTGTAGGCGCTGTGCCAGGGCAGCGCGACGATGCCGGCGGCCGAGGACACGTTCACCAGGTGCCCACCGCGGCGCGCCTGCACCATCGGCGGCAGGAACGTCTCGATCACGTGGATCGGGCCCATCAGGTTGACGTCGATCATCGAGCGCCAGTGCTGATGGGTGAGTTGGTCGACGGTCCCCCAGGCCGAGACCCCGGCGATGTTCATCACCACGTCCATCGACGAATGCGCAGCGTGGATGTCAGCGCCGAAGGCCGCCACCTGGTCGTAGTCGGAGATGTCCAAGGCCCGGTGTGCGGGCACCTGGGCACCCAGCGCCCTGGCGTCGGCAACGGTCTGGGCCAGACCGACTTCGTCCCGGTCGGTCAGGTACAACTCAGCGCCCCGGGCGGCCAGTGCCAGCGCGGTGGCCCGGCCGATTCCGCTCGCGGCGCCGGTGATCAAGCACTTCTTCCCCCGGTAGTGCTCCCGAAGGCTCGCCCGACCGTTACCCGCGGTATCGCTCCCCATAGCGGTGAACCTTACCTGTGACGCTAGGCGTCTTGGCCACCCCACAGTGCGTTGAGCCACAGTCGCTCGACCACGTCGAGGGCGCGCTCCGGATCGGTCCCCCGCCCGACGAAGGCCGAATCGTGCGACAGCGTCATCGCGGTCGTCGCCACCAGGGTGCGTACCAGCGCGGGGAGGTCATCGGAGATGGGACGGGCGCCCGAGTCCTGTTCGACGAGGCCGACGATCTGGCTGATCACCGCGTCCTCGAAATCGTTCATCAGATCGCGGATCTGCGCATCGGTGTTCTGCGCGACGGTGCAGGCCGCCATGATCGGGTCGTTGGTGGCGAACACCGTTGCCGCGCTGCCGACCATCCGTTCGGCGAAGGCGGCCGGGGTTTCGCCCGCCTCCCGGGGTGCGTAGTTGTGGGTCAACGCGGCGAGTTCTTCCATCGCGTCCGCGAGGATCACGGCCAGCACCGCGTACTTCGAATCGAAATAGAAGTAGAAGCCCGACCGGGCCACCCCTGCGCGCTCGCTGATGGTGCTCACCGACATGTCGGCGAACGACTGCTCCTCGAGCAGTTCCCGCACAGCCGCCACGATGGCCTCGCGCTGCCGGTCACCCCGGCTCCGACGGGCCTGCGGACGCCCGGTGGAGCCGTTGCCGCTCCCCGGTATCGATTCGGCTGTCATGGCATTAGACCTTTGCACCCGCGACGCGCCAGATCAAAACTTGACATGCGTCAAGTCTGACAGTCAGGATGGCCTCAAGTGGTGACATCGACCACACTTCGTCAGCCTTTTATGGTCAGGAGCGGCCCATGGCAACCATCAGCACCCCGCATTACCTGCTCGATCAGGCCAAGCGCCGGTTCACCCCGACGCCCAACACCCTGCCGGGCATGGGTTCACTCGAAAAGCGCCTCAAGGCCAAGCAATGGGACCAGTTCGTGTTCGCCGAACCGCCTGCCGGCAGTGGCCTCAAGCCGATCAGCGGCGACTCCGGTTTGCCGATCATCGGCCACATGATCGAGATCTTCCGAGGCGGTCCGGACTTCATCCTCGAGCTCTACCGCAAGCACGGCCCGATCTACTACGCCCAGTCACCCGCGCTGTCGTCGGTGATGGCACTCGGTCCCGACGCCACCCAGGCCGTCTTCTCCAACCGCAACAAGGACTTCTCGCAGCGCGCCTGGGATCCGGTGATCGGTCCGTTCTTCGAGGGCGGCCTGATGCTGCTCGACTTCGACGAGCACATGTTCCACCGCCGGATCATGCAGGAGGCGTTCACCCGCACCAGGCTGAGCGGCTACATCTCCCATATCGACTCGGTGGCCTCGCGGGTGCTGGCCGATGACTGGGTGGCCAACGATCCGCGCTTCCTGCTGCACCCGGCGATGAAGGAGCTCACCCTCGACATCGCGTCGGAGGTGTTCATGGGCGTCCCGGCCGGGACGGACCGCGCGCTGGTCACCACGGTCAACAACGCGTTCACCACCACCACGCGGGCCGGCAACGCGATCGTCCGCACCTCGGTGCCGCCGTTGAAGTGGTGGCGGGGCATCCAGGCCCGCAAGACCCTGGAGGACTACTTCGCCAGCCGGATCAGCGAGAAGCGGCGGTCGGAGAGCACCGACATGTTCAGCGTGCTCTGCCATGCCGCTGACGAGGACGGGCAGACCTTCACCGACAACCAGATCATCAGCCACATGATCTTCTTGATGATGGCCGCCCACGACACCTCGACCTCGACGATGACGACGATGTGTTACCACCTGGCGGCCAATCCGGAGTGGCAGGAACGCCTGCGCGACGACTCCGCACGGATCGGCGACGGCCCGCTGGACTTCGAATCGCTGGACAAGTTGGAAACCTACGACCTGGTGATCAACGAGTCCCTGCGGATGATGACGCCGCTGCCGTTCAACTTCCGCCAGGCGGTGCGCGACACCGACCTGTTGGGCTACTTCATCCCGGTCGGGACGAGTGTGGTGACCTGGCCGTCGATCAACCACCGCCTGCCCGAACTGTGGACCGACCCGGACAAGTTCGATCCGGAGCGGTTCGCCGAGCCGCGCAGCGAACACAAAAAGCACCGCTATGCGTTCGCCCCATTCGGCGGTGGTGCGCACAAGTGCATCGGAATGGTGTTCGGCCAGCTCGAGATCAAGACGGTGATGCACCGGTTGCTGCGTCGCTACAAGCTGGAACTCGCCAACCCGGATTACCGGCCGAGCTACGACTACGGCGGCATGCCCGTGCCGATCGACGGAATGCCGATCGTGCTGCGTCCGCTGCACTGAGCCAATCGACGGCCCAATGGCCAGTTGTCGCACGCTTTCGGAGGAATTCGCGTGCCACAACTGGCCGTTCGGCGTTGTCAGGCCGTCGCGAGAAACCGATTGCTCATCAGCCGGTTCGCGCATGCGATCACGGCATGTAGCGCCGACCGCTCCGGATCATCGTCGAGCCCCATGGCCCATTCACTGTGCAGGCCGTCGCAGCCCTCGATGAAGGTCGCGGTCCGGCCGCCGACGGGCAACTGGTGAAACGACATCGTCTCGACGGTGATCCCGTGCGCGTAGAGCATCTCGGTGAGTGCGGCGATGGGCCCACTGGCGGCCGCCGTCAACGTGCTGATGGTGTCGCCCAGGGCCAGGGTGGCCTGATAGTGGCGGGCCTGCGGACCCAGCCTGCTGGCTGAACATGACGTATCGGTGCAGGTCCACTGCCCCAGCTTCAACGCGCCCTGGCCGGCCGCATACTCGGCGAGGAACTGCTCCCAGGAGGCCGACTCGCCGGCTTCGCGCAGGCCACGCGGTAGCGGACCGGAGAAATGGGCGGCGAACGTCGTTTGCGGTGCCGAGGAAGTGAGATACATGTGCCGGTCTTCTCTGATTAGAGGAAGTGACCGACGAAGTAGCGAACGACCCACAGCGGGGGGTCGGTCTGATCAGACCCCGCTGCGGGTTGCTACTACGAGTCGCCTTGGCACGTTGGCGATGCTAGACGCAGCCCGGCCGGTCATGCAAACACTTTGGCTCCGTAGTCTCGGCGTGGTGGAAGCGTCATGACCGTCGGTGAGGTCATCCTTCTTGTCGTCGCCGGTATCGGCGGCGGACTGACCGGCAGTATCGCCGGCCTGGCCTCGGTGGCCACCTATCCCGCGCTGCTGCTCATCGGCCTGCCTCCGGTCACCGCCAATGTGACCAACACCGTGGCGCTGGTGTTCAACGGCGTCGGTTCGGTGCTGGGCTCCCGGCCCGAACTCGCCGGGCAGAGAGCCTGGATCAAGCGGATCATCCCGATCGCGATCGCCGGCGGGGCACTCGGTGCGGCGTTGCTGCTGTGCACTCCCGCCGAGGGTTTCGAGAAGGTGGTGCCAGCGCTACTGGCGTTCGCGTCGGTGGCGATCCTGCTGCCGCGTGGCCGCCAGCAGCCCACGCGCGTGGCCGACCACAGGGAGCATCGGATCAAGGTGGCCATGGAGGCCGGTGCGATCTTCCTGATCACCGTCTACGGCGGCTATTTCGGTGCCGCCGCCGGGGTGCTGCTGCTGGCACTGCTGCTGCGGACCGGCGGAGCGACCCTCGCGCATGCCAACGCCGCCAAGAACGTGATCCTCGGAGTGGCCAATTCGGTTGCCGCGGTGGCGTTCATCGTGGTGGCCCCGGTGTATTGGCCGGCCGTGATCCCGCTGGGTGCCGGATGCCTCATCGGCTCGCGTCTCGGCCCGGTGATCGTGCGGCATGCGCCGGCCGCGCCGCTGCGCTTCCTGATCGGCGCGGCGGGCGTGGCCCTCGCCGTCAAGCTCGCCATCGACACCTACTGATTTGCCCCGCCGCGAAGGTCAACCGAAGGGGTTGTCTCCCTTGGCCACCCGAGTCCCGAGTGTGAGCAGGTTCTCCGCCGAGGCATGCAGTTGCTCACCGGCTTCGCGACTGGCCCGCCCGGCCAGGTACCGCGACCAGGTGCCTTCGATGACGATGCCGAGTTTGAAACAGGCCAGCGCCACATACCAATCCAGCCGCTCGGTCTGGCGGCCTCCCGCCGCACGGTAGGCCTCGATGAGTTCGCTGCGGTGGGCCAGCCCGCCGAGGGCGGCCAGTGCCGACCCCGCGTTGATCGGATTCGGTTCGTCGGGCCAGCACACGAGCATCCAGCCGAGATCGAGCAGCGGGTCACCGATCGTGCACATCTCCCAGTCGATGAACGCGGCCAGCTCGGGCTGGTCCCGACGTAGCAAGACGTTGTTGAGGTGCGCGTCGCCGTGCATGATGCCGGGTTCGGCGTCGGGCGGGCGGTTGTCCTCCAGCCACTGCGCCAACTCCCCCACACCGGTCAACGACTCGGGCGAGTATCGGTCGTGCTGATAGCTTTCGAGCAGCCCGAGGAACTGCGGAACTTGCCGGGCCAGAAAGGAACCCGGCCGGCGGATGGCGGCGAGTTCGCTGTTCTCCCAGGCCACGTTGCCCAGTTCGGCCAGGCTCCCGGCATACGACAGGCCGACGCGGTAGCGCAGATCTGCGTCGTCCTGGTAGGCCGGGCTGACGTCGGTGCCCGGATTGAACCCGTCGACCTCCTCCATCAGGTAGAACACCACGCCGATCACCTCGAGATCGGTGCATGCGGCGATGAAACCGGGATGCGGTACGGCCGAGCCCGCCAGGGTGCGCAGCACCGCGATCTCCCGCAGCATGGTCTTGTCGCTGGTGGGCCGGGGATGTAAAGGGGGCCGCCGCAACACCATTCGGCGGCCGTCGACGCTCATGCCCACCACGATGTTCTGGGTTCCCCCGGTCAGCGGCGCCACATCGGTCAAGGTGGTGCCGATGCGCTGGTCGCGCAGCCAACGCCCGATGGCGTCCTGGTCGGTGGCACTGAGTGTCGGCAATTCCTGAACGTCGTCGGGCATGCAGCCATGGTGCCAGCTGCCCGCTCCGCTCAGTGCGTGTTCGCCACTGTCAGTAGGTACTCCCAGGGCATCGACGAACCGTCGAGGAACTTGTCGCCGAGCGCGGCGATGTCGGCGTCCAGTGCGGCAACCCGGTCGGCATCGGCGGCGATGGCCCGGTAGGCCGAGATCGTGGGGCCGTAGTTGGCCTTGAAGTGGTCGCGGAACGCCGCGCCGTCAGGGAACAGCGCGACGTCGAGTTCG
The DNA here is from genome assembly GCA_036235365.1 of Mycolicibacterium sp. 050232. Lineage (GTDB taxonomy): Bacteria > Actinomycetota > Actinomycetes > Mycobacteriales > Mycobacteriaceae > Mycobacterium. The sequence continues at coordinate 444,501 of JAZBEZ010000002.1, forward strand.
CGCCGCTCACAGGTCAACTCGCCGATCCGGTCGCCCAGGAGGTCCCGCACGTAGGCCTCGTCTCCCCACCTCGGCGGCGGGGACACCCCGGGCGGCGGCGCGGGAACGTACGGCTTCATCGTGGCGAACAGCTGCCCGATGAAACCCTCTGGCGTCCAGGAGATCAGCCCGATCCGGCCGCCCGGGCAGGTCACTCGCAGGAGCTCGTCGGCCGCCTGCTGATGGTGCGGGGCGAACATCACCCCGATGCAGGACAGCACGGCGTCGAAGGAAGCGTCATCGAATGGCAACGCTTCGGCGTTGGCCTCGGTCCAGTCGATCGTGACGCCGGCGTCCGCACTGAGCCGGCGTCCCACTTCGACCAGTTCGGGGCACAGGTCGCTGGCGGTGACCCGAGCACCCGTCGCGGCGGCGGGGATGGCGGCGTTGCCGGTCCCGGCCGCGACGTCGAGAACGCGGTCATCGGGGCCGACGCCGCTGGCCTCGACCAGCACCGGTCCCAGCGGCCGCACGATATTGGCGGCGATCGCCGCGTAGTCACCCAGCGCCCACAACGCCCGGTGTTTGGCCTCAAGCTCGCTCTCAGTGGTCATGGTGCTCATCGTGATCCCACTCGGTGCAGCAAATCCAGTACCAGATCTGTAGCGACCCCGGTTCTGGATCTGTACTGGCTTCCGCGCCCCGACAGCGGTGTACTTATGACACCGCACTGTTCGGGGAGGAAGACCGCCGATGTCGACGTACGGCCAGTTCTGTCCCGTGGCCAAGGCCATGGAGTTGCTCGACGAACGCTGGACCTTGCTCGTGGTCCGGGAACTGCTACGCGGCAGCGCTCACTTCAACGACCTCCGTCGGGGCGTGCCGAAGATGTCACCCGCCCTGCTGTCGAAGCGGCTGAAGTCGCTGGCGCGCGCGGGGGTGATCGAACGCTCCGAGATCGACGGGCGGACAAGCTATTCCCTGACCCCGTGCGGGCAGGAACTCGCGGGTGTGGTCGACGCGCTCGGTTCCTGGGGAGTGCGCTGGATCGGCGAACTCGGCGAGCAGGATCTCGATCCGCACCTGCTGATGTGGGACATGCGCCGCACGATTCCCATTGCAGAGTGGCCGCGTTCCCACACCACGCTCGCGTTCATCCTCGACGACGTCGAACCCAAGGCGTCGAGATGGTGGCTGACGGTGAGCGAGGGGCAGGCCGATGTCTGCGATTTCGATCCTGGCTACGAGGTGGCCGGGACCGTGCAGACCGGCCTGCGCACGCTGGTCGAGATCTGGCGCGGCGACGCCGGCTGGGCCCGCGCGGTGCTCGACGGCAGTGTCGCGCTGTCGGGTTCCGCCGACGTCCGGCGGGCGATCCCGAAGTGGCTGGGCCAGAGCACGGCCGCGGCGATTCCCCGGCCGGCGTGATCGGTGACGCCGGCGCGCCACCGATCACGCCGGAATTCGCTCTACTTGGGGGCGAACCGCTGTCCGGCGTCCAAACGCAGGCACTGGCCGTTGAGCATCGGGTTCTCGGCGATCGCGACGGCTAGCTTGGCGTACTCCTCGGGCTTGCCCAGCCGCTTCGGGAACGCGGCGTCCTTGGTCAGCACCGCGGCGAACTCGTCAGGGATGCCCTCGGTCAGGCCGGTGGCGAACAGGCTCGGGGCGATGGCCAGTACACGAATTCCCAAGCTGCCGAGATCCCTTGCCATGGTCAGGCACATCCCGGCGATGGCGGCCTTGGACGCGGTGTAGGCGACCTGGCCGATCTGGCCCTCGAACGCCGCGATAGAGGCGGTGTTGACGATGACACCGCGCTCCTCGGCCTCTGCGTCGACCGGCTCGTTCTTGCTCATGTGCCAGGCCGCCAGGCGGCTGATGTTGAACGTGCCGATCAGGTTGAGGTCGATGGTGGAGCGGAACGAATCCAGGCTGTGCGGACCGTCCTTCTTGATGGTGCGCTCACCGATGCCGCCGCCGGCGGTGGTCACGATGATGTGCAGGCCTCCCAACGCTGTGACTGCCTCTTCCAGCACCTTTTCGGTGCCGTCGAAGTCGGTGACGTCGACAGGGAAGAACGAGCCGCCGATCGCGTCGGCCACTTCCTGGCCCTTGGACTGCGGCCGGTCCAGCACGGCCACGCTCGCGCCGCGCTTGGCCAGGGCCTCGGCAGTCGCCCGGCCGAAGCCCGACGCGCCGCCGACGACGATAGCCTTCTTGCCTTCGATCTCCATCTAGCTTCCTTTCCAAAAATGACCGAAATCGTAAAGCAACCTATCTCATCGAGGCTTCCCGTAAGCCTTTCGGGTTCCCCCTGCTGGTCCCCTTGCACCGCGAGCGTGCGTGTTTGTCCCCCGCCACGCCGGATTCTGTCGCCACGCAGCGCACGCTCGCCCTCGACGAGCGTGCATAAATCCCTCGACGTCACCCAGCGGCCCGATTAAGTTCACCCGCCATGACCCCTGCCGAGCAATGGCGCGACCGACTCCGCCGGGCCCTGCTGGCGGCACGGAAGTCCCGCGACACCGTCAGCGTCTCCGCGATCCGATCGGCTCTGAGCGCCATCGACAACGCCGAGACACCGCAACCCGACCACACCGATACCCGCATCGGTGGACCGATCGCGGGGGCGGTGTCCGGAGTGGGTGCTACCGAGGTTTCCCGCCGGGCGCTCAGCGACGCCGAGATTCGCGGCCTCATTCGTAGCGAAGTCGATGAACGACTCACGGCGGCAGACGAATACATCGCGAACGGATATCCCGAGCAGGCCGCGGACCTGCAGTCGCAGGCCGCCGTCTTGACGCAGCTGCTCCACTGAACACCAGAGATTGTCCGACCCCCGTGGCACGCTGAGGGCGTGTTGCTCGCCGACGTCGCCGCCGCGTCCGCCGATATCGCCGGGGCCTCGGCGCGGTTGGCCAAGATCGACCGCATCGCCACCCTGCTGGCCGCGACTGCGGCGGACGGCGACGCACGCGCGGTGGCGGTGACGGTGTCGTGGCTGTCCGGCGAGTTGCCGCAGCGTCAGATCGGTGTCGGGTGGGCCGCATTGCGTTCACTTCCGATGCCCGCGGAGGTCCCGACGTTGACCGTCACCGGCGTCGACACCGCATTCACCGAGATCAAGGGAATCGCCGGCAAGGGTGCTCAGGCGCTGCGCGCCGAGTCGGTGCGGAACCTCTTCGGCGCGGCCACGAACACCGAACAGACCTTCCTCCGGCGTCTGTTGGGCGGTGAACTACGTCAGGGCGCCCTGGCCGGGGTGATGGCAGACGCGGTGGCCAGGGCATCCGCTATCCCCGCGGCCGAAGTCAGGCGCGCGGCCATGCTCGCGGGCGATCTGCCCGCGGTGGCCGCCGCGGCGCTGACCGGAGGCCGTTCCGCCCTTGCCGAGTTTCAGTTGCAGGTCGGCCGTCCGGTCGGGCCGATGCTCGCGCAAACGGCTACCGATGTCGCCGACGCGCTCGAACGTCTCGGTGGTACAGCGATTCTGGAGGCCAAGCTCGACGGTGCCCGCGTCCAGATCCACCGTCGGGGGTCAGAGGTGGCGATCTTCACGCGCAGCCTTGACGACGTCACCCACCGGCTGCCAGAGGTGGTCGAAGCGACGCTGGCGTTGGCCGCCACCGACCTGATCGCCGACGCCGAGGCCATCGCCCTACGGCCAGATGGACGCCCACACCCGTTCCAGGTCACCGCCGCCCGGTTCGGCCGCAAGACCCCGAACGATCTCGAACCGCTGTCGGTCTTCTTCTTCGACGTGCTGCACGTCGACGGTCAGGATCTTCTCGATCTGCCCACCGAACATCGGCTGGCGTCCCTGGACGCGCTGGTCCCGCAAGAGTGCCGCGTCGACCGCGTCGCCACCACCGATGCTGTCGTCGCGCAACAGTTCCTGGACCGCACGCTGGCGGCCGGGCACGAGGGTGTGATGGCGAAGTCACCCGCGGCTCCGTATGAGGCGGGCCGCCGCGGCGCCGGGTGGCTCAAGGTCAAGCCCGTGCACACCCTCGATCTCGTGGTGCTGGCCGTCGAGCGAGGGTCGGGACGGCGTACCGGCAAGCTGTCCAACATCCATCTGGGCGCTCGGGATCCGGACACCGGCGGCTACGTGATGCTGGGCAAGACGTTCAAGGGCATGACCGACGCGATGCTGGCGTGGCAGACCGAGCGGTTCCGAGAACTGCAAGTGAGCGACGACGGCTGGGTGGTCACGGTCCGGCCCGAGCAGGTCGTGGAGATCGCGTTCGACGGCGTCCAGCGTTCCAGCCGCTACCCGGGCGGCGTCGCGCTGCGTTTCGCCCGGGTGCTGCGGTACCGGGATGACAAGGCCCCGGACCAGGCGGACACGATCGACACCGTGCGCGCCTTCCTCACCTGACCGGCCCGCGGATTCCCGGCTACGGTTCGGAAACCGGGATTCGATGCCACGCGCTTTGGCTCGATGAAAAGATCGTCACGACGCGTATGACACTGGGCGAGCGAGGAGAAACTGTGGCAACACCGGATGCCCCACCGGCGGACCGCATCGAGGAGCACGACGGCGACGTCACCTATATCCGCACCGACAAAGACCTTCCGCCGGTGGCGATCGTCGACCGTTCGCCGATCACCGCCAAGCACAAGGCGATCTTCGCGATCATCGCCGTGCTGGGCGCGGTGGCCTGGGCGGTGATCGCCTTCTTCCGCGGCGAGACCGTCAACGCGGTCTGGTTCGTGATCGCCGCGATCTGTACCTACGTGATCGGCTTCCGGTTCTACGCCCGGCTGATCGAGATGAAGATCGTCCGGCCGCGTGACGACAATGCCACTCCGGCAGAGCTTTTCGATAACGGCACGGACTACATGCCGACGGACCGGCGGGTGCTGTTCGGTCATCACTTCGCCGCGATCGCGGGCGCAGGCCCGTTGGTCGGTCCGGTGCTGGCCATGCAGATGGGCTATCTGCCCGGCACGATCTGGATCATCATCGGTGCCGTCGTGGCCGGCTGTGTCCAGGACTACCTGGTGCTGTCCATCTCGGTACGCCGCCGCGGCCGCTCGCTGGGCCAGATGGCGCGCGACGAGCTCGGTGTGGTCGGCGGTATCGCGGCGATCGTCGGCGTGCTGGTCATCATGGTGATCCTGCTGGCCGTCCTGGCGCTGGTCGTGGTCAATGCACTGGCCGAAAGCCCCTGGGGCGTCTTCTCGATCGCGATGACGATCCCGATCGCCATCTTCATGGGCCTGTACCTGCGTTTCCTCCGCCCCGGCCGGGTCTCGGAGGTTTCCCTGATCGGCGTCGCGTTGCTGCTGCTCGCGGTGATCTCCGGCGGTTGGGTGGCCGAAACATCGTGGGGCGCCGACTGGTTCACGCTCTCGAAGGTGACCCTGTCCTGGTGCATCATCATCTACGGTCTGGCCGCGTCGGTGCTGCCGGTGTGGTTCCTGCTGGCCCCGCGTGACTACCTGTCGACGTTCATGAAGGTCGGCACCATCGCACTGCTGGCCGTCGGCATCCTGATCGCCCGGCCGGTGATGCAGGCACCGGCGATCTCGCAGTTCGCCGCCAGCGGCACCGGCCCGGTGTTCGCCGGTTCGCTGTTCCCGTTCCTGTTCATCACCATCGCCTGCGGCGCGCTGTCGGGCTTTCACGCATTGATCTCCTCGGGCACCACACCCAAGCTTCTGGAGAAGGAAAGCCAGATGCGGTTGATCGGCTACGGCGGAATGCTCACCGAATCGTTCGTCGCGATCATGGCCCTGATCACCGCGGCGATCCTCAACCAGCACCTGTACTTCGCGATCAACGCACCGACAGCGGCGACCGGCACCACCGCGCAGACCGCAGCCGACTACGTCAACGGCCTGGGCCTGTCCGGGCAGCCGATCACCGCCCAGGAGATCACCGCGGCAGCCGAAGGCGTCGGCGAACATTCGGTCGTGTCGCGCACCGGCGGCGCGCCCACTCTGGCTTTCGGCATGTCCGAGGTGCTGCATCAGGTCTTCGGCGGAGAGAGCCTGAAGGCGTTCTGGTACCACTTCGCGATCATGTTCGAGGCGTTGTTCATCCTGACCACGGTCGATGCGGGTACCCGCGTCGCGCGCTTCATGCTGTCGGACGGCCTGGGCAATCTCGGTGGTCCGCTGAAGAAACTGCGCAACCCGAGCTGGCGAGTGGGCGCCTGGGCCTGCAGCGTCATCGTGGTCGCGGCGTGGGGTTCGATCCTGCTGATGGGCGTGACCGACCCGCTGGGCGGCATCAACACCTTGTTCCCGCTGTTCGGCATCGCCAACCAGCTGCTGGCCGCCATCGCGCTGACGGTGGTCACCGTGGTCGTCATCAAACGCGGATTGGTGAGGTGGGCCTGGATCCCGGGTCTCCCGCTGCTGTGGGATCTGACGGTGACGATGACGGCGTCGTGGCAGAAGATCTTCTCCGCTGACCCGAAAGTCGGCTACTGGAAGCAGCATTCGCAGTACGTGGCAGCCCAGGAGGCCGGCCGGACAAGCTTCGGCGCGGCGAAGAGCCCCGATCAGATCGACGCGGTCATCCGCAATACCTTCATCCAGGGCACCTTGTCGGTGGTGTTCGCGGTGCTGGTGCTGATCGTGTTCATCGCGGGTGTGGTGATGGCACTGCAGTCTCTGCGCGGCGCCGCCCGGCCGCTGGCGGTGGACGAGGAGGTGCCTTCGCGCATCTTCGCCCCGTCGGGGCTGATCGCCACTTCGGTCGAGAAGGAGGTGCAGAAGCAGTGGGACGCCTTGCCCGGAGCACACGCCAGGCCGCACGCCACATCGGGTGGTACTGGTCAACATTGATGGGTGACAACCACTATCGGCGCTACGTCGTTCACCGGGAACGCACCCATCCCGGTGAGCCTGTGCTGACCGAGCGCGATTACTGGAAGATGCGGCACCGCAACACCGAGGCCAATCCCGGCGCGCGTTGCTGCTGACCGCCGATTCTGCCCACCACCTGGCCTAGAAGGTGAGGGACGGTCTAAACTGTTGCCATTACGGTAAGGCCGTCATGAATGGAGCGCGTTCGTGAACAAAGACGACATGATCCTGATCAGCGTGGACGATCACATCGTCGAACCACCTGACATGTTCAAGAACCACCTTCCGAAGAAGTACGCCGACGAAGCACCACGGTTGGTACACAACCCCGACGGCAGCGACACCTGGCAATTCCGCGACATCGTCATCCCCAACGTCGCGCTGAACGCCGTCGCCGGCCGCCCCAAGGAGGAGTACGGCCTGGAGCCTCAGGGCCTCGACGAGATCCGCAAGGGGTGCTACAACGTCGACGAGCGGGTCAAGGACATGAACGCCGGCGGCATCCTGGGCTCGATCTGCTTCCCGTCCTTCCCCGGTTTCGCCGGACGCCTGTTCGCCACCGAGGATCCGGAGTTCTCCCTGGCGCTGGTTCAGGCCTACAACGACTGGCACATCGACGAATGGTGCGGCGCCTACCCGGCCCGCTTCATTCCGATGGCGCTGCCGGTCATCTGGGACGCCGAGGCGTGCGCGGCCGAGGTGCGCCGGGTGTCGAAGAAGGGCGTGCATGCGCTGACGTTCACCGAGAACCCGGCCGCCATGGGTTACCCCAGCTTCCACGACGACTACTGGACGCCGCTGTGGAAGGCGTTGTGCGACACCAACACCGTGCTCAACGTTCACATCGGGTCCTCGGGCAAGCTGGCCATCACCGCACCCGATGCACCACTGGACGTGATGATCACGCTTCAGCCGATGAACATCGTGCAGGCGGCCGCGGATCTGTTGTGGTCCAAGCCCATCAAGGATTACCCGGATCTCAAGATCGGGCTGTCCGAGGGCGGCACGGGCTGGATTCCCTACTTCCTGGAGCGCGTCGACCGGACGTACGAGATGCACTCGACCTGGACCCACCAGAATTTCGGCGGCAAGGTGCCGTCCGAGGTGTTCCGGGAGCACTTCCTGACTTGCTTCATCTCCGACCCGGTCGGCGTGACGCTGCGTGACAAGATCGGCATCGACAACATCGCCTGGGAGGCCGATTACCCGCACAGTGACTCGATGTGGCCGGGTGCCCCCGAGGAGTTGTGGGACGTGCTGACCGAGAACAACGTGCCCGACGACGAGATCAACAAGATGACGCACGAGAACGCCATGCGCTGGTACTCGTTCGACCCGTTCAGCCACATCTCACGGGAGCAGGCCACCGTCGGTGCGCTCCGCAAAGCCGCTGAGGGTCATGATGTTTCGATCCAGGCGCTGAGCCACCACGAACAGGGCACCCGCGGTGACGCGCTGCACGCCGCCGCGCGGGGCAACTCTGGTTCCGAGTAGGTAACTCCGCCTCGAGACAGAAGTCAGGGCTGCTAACCCTTCCGGTTAGCAGCCCTGATTGCTGTTTCGCAGCCCGTGCTACTTGAGCGAGTACCGCACCGGCAGGTGCTTGAGCCCGCCGACGAACGTCGTGGCCATGTGCTGGGGTACGCCCGCGAGCTCTGCGGAGCGCAACCGCGGTAGCAGCTCGGAGAAGAAGCTGTTGATCTCCATCCGGGCCAGTGCGGCACCGAGACAGAAATGCACACCGTAGCCGAACGCGATGTGTTTGTTGGGATCTCGTCCGACATCGAAGCGGAACGGGTCGACGAAGACCTCCTCGTCGCGATTACCCGAGACATAGGACAGCAGCACCGACTCGCCCTTCGCAATGCGAACGCCGCGAATCTCGTAGTCCTGTTGCGCGGTGCGCATGAATTCCTTGACCGGTGTCGTCCAACGGACCATCTCCTCGACCGCCAGCGGCATCAGACTCATATCGCTCTGCAGCCGGGCCAATTGGTCGGGGTTCTGCAGCAGCGCGTGCATGCCGCCGGAGATGCTGGCGCTGCTGGTGTCGTGACCGGCCGCGGCGATGATCGCGTAATAGGAGACCGTGTCGATATCGGACAGCGGCTCCCCGTCCAACGTCGCGTTGGCGATCGTCGAGGCCAGGTCGTCGGTCGGATTCGCCCGACGCGAGGCGGTGAGTTCGGTGAAGTACTGGAACATCTCGAGCAGCGCCATGCCCTGCTCTTCCATACTGGTGCCGCGCTTGAACTCGTCGTCATCGCTGCCGAACAGCTCCTGGGTGAGCTTGAGCATGAACGCGAAGTCGGACTCGGGCACGCCGAGCAGCGTCATGATCATGTACAGCGGATAGTTCACGGCCACCTGCTGGACGAAGTCGCATTCCGGCCCTTCGTCGACCATTCTGTCGACGAACCGCTTCGCCAGTTCGTCGGCGCGATCCTTCAACGCGCGCATGGCCTTTGGCCGAAACCAGTTGGCTCCGATGGCCCGCAGGTCACGGTGCAACGGGTCGTCGGTGTGGATCAGGGTACGGATCCCGATGGCGGCCTGCTGCTCGTCGCCTTCGCGGGTCACCAGTACCGGGCGCGGCGAGTTGGTGAAGATGTCGTTGGCGCGCTCGATCTCCATGATGTCTGCGTGCTTGGTGATCGCCCAGAACGGCGCGTAGTCAGGCACCTCGACCCAGGACACCGGGGCGTTGGCCCGCAGATGGGTCAGCGCCGTGTGCAGTGTCGCCTCGTCGGTGTACGCCGAAGGATCGGCGAACATCCTGGCGACGTCGTCGGCGGTGCGGACGGTCATACGTTGCTCCTCACTGGCGGGCATTCTCGAAACTCCTGCAGCACCGCGTTCACGGTTTCCGTGGATACCGCGGCGGGAAAGCCTGGAAGCACCCGGTCGATGACGCCTTCGCAGCGGCGCCGCAGTGCCTCGGCCAGTTCGGGGATCGGGGCCACCACCGCGAAGGTGCCGAGTACTTCGTCGTCGATGAGTTCGCCCATCGCGTCCCACTGGCCGGCCAGAGACAGGCGGTGCAGTTCGGTGTGCAGATCGCCCCAGCCGTGCAGCTCCAGGACTCTGCGGTAGGCCGGGGTCGAGCCGTAGAACGCGAGCTGTTTGCGGGTCGCGACGGACGCCGCGGCCATCTCCCGCTCGTCTGCGCCGGTGACCAGGAACACCGGGCAGGACAGCTCGAAGTCGCTGCGGTCGCGCCCGCTGCGGTCCATGCCGCGCTGCAGCGCCACCGTGGTCACCTCGTCCAGATAGCGACGGGTGGTGAAGGCGTGGGCGAGCAGACCGTCAGCCATCTCACCGCACACTTCGGTCATCAGTTCACCGACCGCGGCGAGGAACACCAACGGATGCGGCAGCGTCGACGGTTCGGGGGTGAACATCGGCGTCATGATCTTGTGGGTGTAGAACTCCCCTTCGAACCGCAGCTTGGTCCCGTCGCGCCAGCAACTCCAAATCGCTTGCAGTGCCTCGATATATTCGCGCATCCGGCGCGCCGGGTGACTCCACGGCATGCTGAAGCGCTTCTCGATGTGTGGCTGGATCTGGGTGCCCAAGCCGAGGATGAAGCGTCCCCCCGAGTAGGTCTGCAGATCCCAGCCCAGCTGAGCCATGGTCATCGGGTTGCGCGCGAAGGCCACCGCGATGCTGGTGCCGATCTGGATGCGCTCGGTGTGCTCGGCGGCCAGTGCGAGCGGCAGGAACGGGTCGTGGTTGATCTCGCCGGTCCAGCACCCGTCGTAACCGTGGGCCTCCAGGTCGCGGGCGATCTCCGGAACCTCGGCAAGCCGGCTGGGAATGCCGCGGTCAACCTTGACAGCGCGGGGAACCGCTTCACTCATCGGCAGCGCATTCCTTTGCCAGCTTGCCGCACCGCACAACATCCGACCACCTGATCGACGCTACAGTAAGCAATTCAGTATGGTCAACGAGGCTAGGCTACAAGGCGACCGCCGGTTCGAGAAGTGGAGACACAATGACCAACGACCCCGAGTGGAAGGAAACGCTCGAGGACCTCGCCCGCCGGCGGGAGCACGCACTCGGCATGGGCGGTCCCGAGCGACTGGCCAAGCACCACGGGAAGGGCAAGCTCGATGCCCGGGCCCGGATCGCCCGACTGCTCGACCCGGGCACCTTCCAGGAGTTCGGCACGCTCGTCGGCGGTGACATCGCCTCCGACGGACTGGTCGCGGGTTCGGGCCGCGTCGACGGCACGCCGGTGATGGTGGGTGCCGAGGATTTCACCACGCTGGCCGGCAGCATCGGTCCGGGCGGCAACGCCAAACGCTACCGGCTTGCCGAACTGGCGCTACGCAACAAGATCCCGCTGGTGATGCTGTTGGAAGGAGCGGGTTTTCGCCCCAGCGGCGAACACTACGGGCGCACCCCGACCGACCTCATCGCCCAGGCGAAATGCTCGGGGAAGGTGCCGACCGTATCGGCGATTCTCGGCCCGTCGGCAGGCCACGGCGCCCTGGTGGCGCCGGTGTGCGACTTCACCATCATGAGCCACCAGGGAGCCATCTTCACCGCGGGGCCGCCGGTGGTGAAAGAGTCGACCGGAGAGGACATCTCGAAGGAGGACCTGGGCGGTCCGAATGTCGCTCTGGCGAGCGGGGTAATCCACAACTACGCCGACGACGACGAGACGGTCATCGACGACATCCGCCGCTATCTGTCCTACTTTCCGTCGAGCGCGTGGTCGTATCCGCCGACCCGCCTGGCCGACGACACCGCCGATCCGCGACCGACCACCGAACTTCTCGACATCATCTCGCGCGACAACCGCCGTATCTACGACATGCGCGCCGTGCTCGACGAGGTCTTCGACCGGCCGGACTGGTTCGAGGTACAGCCGAAGTTCGGCCGCGCCATCATTTGTGCACTGGCGCACCTGGGCGGTTATCCGGTTGCGGTGGTGGCCAATCAACCTCAGGTTATGGCCGGTTCGATCGACGCCGACGCAGCGGACAAGGCCGCACACTTCATCTCGGTCGCCGATTCGTTCCACCTGCCGATCGTGTTCCTCGCCGACAACCCCGGCATGCTCCCGGGCAGCCAGTCCGAACGCAGCGGTGTACTGCGCAGCGGCGCACGCATGTTCGCCGCCCAGACCGCCGCGACGACACTCAAGCTGCACGTGACGCTGCGCAAGGCGTTCGGCTTCGGCTCGATGGTGATGTCGCTCTTGGGTTTCGACGACCAGGTGGCCACCTTCGCCTATCCCGGAGCGACGATGGGCGCGATGGGCGCAGCCGCCCTGAGCGCCGCGACCCACGCCGGTGAGGACTACACCGCGGTGCTCAAAAGGATGGAACTGGAAGCGTCCTTCCGGTCGGCAGGTCACCTCGGCTTCGATGAGCTGATCTCCCCCGAGGAGACCCGCAACGCGCTGCTGGTCACCCTGCAGCACGGCATCTTCAGCCGTCAGGCGGTCGCCGAGCCGGTGTCCCGATCCCTGATCATGCCGTAATCCCGGCACCGCGAGCGTGCGTGTCTGCCGGTCGACACGCGCTGTGCTCTATTTCCCGCTTCCCGGTGATGCCTACCTGGCCCGGTATTCTGCGACGATCGGCTCCAGCTCGTCGGGGGTGGCCCCGTGCATGATCACCGCGTCAGCACCGTAGTCGAACTCCTTGCGGATGCGGTCGACGCATTGGCTTGCCGATCCGGTGGCCGACGGTTCCAGCCACTCGTCGGGGATCAGCGTGGCGATGTGCTCGATCTGCTCGGCACTGGCCTTGTGGTCGATGCCGCCGGGAATCGACGTGACGACCGAATCCTCCCGGAACCGTTGCAGCACAGCCGGATCCCAGTTGTTGGTGCTGACCAGCAGGTCGCCGTAGCCCTGCAGGTAGGTGGCGAGGCGGGCCACAGTCTTCTTCAGGCGCAGTTCCTCGGGCAGATGATCGCCGACGGTGGCGAAGCAGGACCAGACCCGCACGCTGTCGGGATCGCGGCCGGCCTGCTCAGCGGCTTCCTTGACGGTCTTCACCGCCCGCTGCAGTGTCTCCGGGGTGAAGTAGGTGTGCAGGATGACGTCGTCGAACTCACGACCGCCCAAGGCGAGCGTCTGCGGTCCGAAGGCGACAATCGCCAGCCGGATGTCCTCGTTGAAGTCCGGGTCGAGGAACAGGACCTGATACTTGCCGATCGGCCCGTCGTGGTTGAAGATCACCTCGCCGTGCCACAGCTTGCGCATGACCTGAGCGAAATCCTCCATCTGGGCGGTGGTCACCGCGGGTACCCCAAAGGCGTTGTACATCGCGGCGACGCCACGGCCGATGCCCAAGGTGAAGCGGCCCCGGGACAGTCGATGCATCGTGGTGGCCCAGGATCCGGTGATCAGCGGATGGCGGGTGTTGTGATTGGTCGCAGCCGTCGCGATCTGCATGCGATCCGTGACCGCGCAGGCGGCGCCGACGAGCGAGGATGCTTCCTTGACGTTCCACCGCTCAGAGATGAACGCGGTGCCGAAGCCGAGTTCCTCGCCGCGGCGCGCCTCATCCATCAGCGTGGCCGGGCCTTCACCACCTGCACCGGCCAGCAGGTAGTAGCCAAGTTCATCCAGAACAGGTTGTGTCACACCCAAACTCCTTGCTTGTAGCCACAATTCCACACTTCGACAATCCGGCCGTCGACGACGCGGAAGATCTCCATACTGCTGACCGTCATGGCGTTACCGTCAGGGAACGTCATCGGGGATTCGTACACGATCGCGACGTGTTCACCGTCGTCACCCGCGACGACCAGGTTCAGATCGAACCGGATGGTCTCGAACATCGCCCAGTGGTCGATCACCCGGTTGACGGCCTCTTCATGGGTGAGCACCTTCGCCTCTCCTACATCGTGGCGGGTGACGGTGTCCCCCAACAGTTCATCGGCGAGGGCGAAGTCCTTCTCGTTCCAGACCACCCAGTTGTACTGCTCCACCACTTCACGCGCACTGCGAACGGTCATGCGAGCACCTCGAGGGCGTCGATGTCCTCGATGGCCGCGACGGCCCGGTCGATGAGCGTCACGCACAGTTGCCGGGATCGTTCGGGTGCGACGTCCCAGGTGAGGAGTGCGACCACCGGCATGTACAACAGCAGGGCGGTCGCGAAGCGGTAATGGCGCCAGGCCTCGTCGAACGGGTAGCCATCAACCAGATCGACGTACTCGCGCACCAGCTCCTCGTCGTGACCGCGACGTCCTTCGGTGGGTAGACCTTGGCTGACGAGGTAGGCGATATCCGCCGCCCCCGCGCCACGGACGGTCAACTGGAAGTCCACCACCTTGAGCGCATCATCGCGAAAGAACATGTTGTCAGCCCGAATATCGCCGTGCAACAACATGTTCCGATCCGCCAGCGTAGTCAGTGCGGCGGGCGCGAGATCGGTGAACCGTTCGGCGAAATGCGCGACCGACGCCGGCACCGGCCGGCTGGTGTGCTCCCGGTAGAGCTGCCACCCCGGCGCGAAAGCGGGCAGGAACAGGTCTCGCGTCAACGGGCTGTCGATGCTCGGGAACTCCTGCAGGACAGCATCGTCGACGCCTGCTGACCACGTGTGCAGACCGGCCAACTGGCGGATACCCAACTGGACCCGCGGTAACGACAGGCCGGCCAGGTGATCGGCGTTCTCCCAGTCCCGCAGATCTTCGAGGACGAGCACGAAGTCCGGGCCGGACATCCGCGCGACGTAGCAGTGCGGCGTGGCAATGGGCGCAGCCGGCGCGATGTGCCGGTAGAAGTACAACTCGCGCTGATATCCGCCGAGCATCTCCATCCCGCCGCGCGCCAGGGAATCGGCCGGCAGCTTGACGATCAAAGTCTCTGGCGCACCGTCAGATCCGCTCAGGTGGATCCGGTACAGCGCCGCGGAGAAGCCGGTGTCCAACGCGATCCGCTCGGCCCGCACCGCCGTCACCTGCACACCCAGCGCCTCGGTCAACCAGGGGGCGGTGACCTCATCGATGCTTGTGGGCACCGGCTCGGACACGGGTACTGCGACCGATGTCATCGTTGACCTCCGCGAAGAAATTTGACGCTGAGCAACTAAGTTAGTTGTCGACCGTCTAATATGCAAGGGTGCCGTCACCCGCCCAGGGCCTCACTCAACCGGAGCGCGTCGAGCAGTCCTCGCGCCGGTTACTGCAGGCTGCCGCGGAGTTGATCGTCGAGAAAGGTTGGGAGGCAACGACTGCCGCCGAGATCGGCCGGCGGGCCGGGTACAGCCGGGCCATGGTGCACGCCCGCTACGGCAGCAAGGACGCCATCCTCGACGCTTTCCAAGCGGTCTATGTGGCGCGGCTGAACCCCGACCCCGAACCTGGGGCCACTGGGCTGCAGCAGGTACTGGCCCATTTCGACCGCGTGCAGGAGATCCACGCCGAGGATGCCGCGGTGACCCGCGCGATGTTCGTCTCGGCGTTCGAGGCGGTGAAGACCACGTCACCGCTGCGCGAGGGCGTGCGCAGTCAGCTGGCCGGGGCTGCCGTCAAGATCGAGGCCGGTCTGCGCGCGGGTATCGCCGACGGTTCACTGCGACCCGATATCGATGTCGACATCGCACTGCGCGACATCACGGGATCGATCTTCGGACTCGCGTTCCAATGGGTGGTCCTGCCCGAAGACCACGATCTCGACCACGAGATCAACTGTGTGCGGGCACGGATCACGTCAAGCTACGGGCGTTAGGAAGCGTTCAGTCGCGTCCTGCACCGCACCGGAGAACAGCTGCCCGACATGACTGCCGTCGTGCCAGTAGAGTTCCCCGTCCCACTGCTCGTGCATGGCCAGCGCCGAGCTGCGCATCGCCATCCGGTCGTGCCAGGCACCGACGATCAGGCGACGATCGGTCCGCGGCCGGGTGTGCAGCGGATCGATCACTGAGGTCATCGCGGCCACGGTGGTGGACTGCAACTCGCGCGCCGACTGCCGTCCCGCCGATCCCCAGCGACCCAGGTGCAATCCGATCATCGTGTTGAGACCCAGGATTGGCGTGTACAACGCGACTGCGTCAACCCGGGCGTCCAGGTGCGATACCAGGGCTGCCGCCGCACTGCCCAGTGACAGACCGGCCACCGCAATCGACGACGACTGCGGTTCGAGCCAGCCGATCAGTGCCCGCACCTCCGACACGGCACGCATCATGCCGGCGATGTTGGCCAGCGGATCGCGGGCGGGATACTCCGGCCATGACCCGCGTCGCGGCCCGTGTCCGGGCTGGACCGGCAACGCCACGTTGAATCCGAGTTCACGAAGCCGCCGAACCCGCGCGACCAGCAGATCCATCGAGTCACCCTGACCCGCCCCGTGTAGCCAGATCAGCCAGGGACGTGCATCGTCACCGCAGCGATACAACCGCACCCTGGCGGTCGCGACGCCGCCATGACCGTCGGCGAGCACCGAGGTCGGCAACGCGGCTTCGTGGTCGAAGACCAGCTCGTCGAACGTGAGTGCGCCGAAGCGGCGTGGCCGGATGCTCTTGACCTCCAGTGCATCCGGCTCCGTGTGCGCACCGTCGATACCGAGTGCGCCGAGTTCGTCGGCGGCCCACTGATACTCGCCCAGTGGCCGCGGCAGCTGCGGTGGTGGGCCGGACAGCGTCATTCCCGTGACCAGCAGCTCGTCGAGGGCAACCTCGCCGAGCTGACGCAGACCGGTGACCGACAACGGATACCAGTTCCCCGCTCCGGCCAGCGCCCCCACGGAACGGGGCACGACGCCACCGAGCTCCCACGCTATCCGGGTAGCCCTAAGCAACAGTGAACCCGGTGTATCCGTCAGCGGCGATCTCGTCACACCGGCGACGGTACTCGGGGATGCCGGCGGTGTATCCGAGGTACATCCTCTTCTTGCCGGGCACGTTGCCGCCGTTGTACCAGGAGTTGCAGCTCGGGTGCACCAGCACGGTGGGTGCCACCAGCGCGGTGGTGTGTTCCACCCATTCGGCCTGCGCCTGCGGCGTCGCCTCGATGCTTGAGTATCCACCGGCTCTCAGGTACGCGATGCAATCGGCGATCCACTCCACATGCTGCTCCAGGGCGGCCACGAAATTCGTTGCTGCCGAAGGGCTTCCCGGGCCCTGAATGGTGAACAAGTTCGGGAAACCGGCCACCGCCAATCCGAGATAGGACAGTGCCCCCTCCTTGGACCAGTACTCCCCCAGCAGCACCCCGTCACGGCCACGCACGTCGATCCGGCTCAACGCGCCGGTCATGGCGTCGAACCCGGTGGCGTACACAATCACGTCGAGGTCGAAATCGCCCTGTTCGGTGGAGATCCCGGTGGCCGTCACCTCATTGATGGCGCCCTTGCGCAGATCGACCAGGGTGACGTTGCCCCGGTTATAGGTCTCGTAGTAGCCCTGATCGATGATCGGCCGCTTGCAGGCGAACGGGTGGCTGGGCGTGAGCGACGCGGCCGTCTCCGGGTCGGTTACGATGCGGGCCACGGCTTGTCCGTACAACTCGGTGGCCGTCCGGTTGGCATCGATGTCGAAGAAGACGTCTCCCCAGTTGAGCGCCCCCATGACTCCGTGTTCCTCGACGGCGCGCCGCTTCTCTTCGGGCGACGCTGATTTCACCGGCGGCCGCACCAGCATGTCCAGCAGGACGGAGAACGCGCTGAGCCGAGCCGCCCCGACCGGGTGTTCCCGTTGCGCAGCCCTGATGCCCGCGTAGTCGGCCTTGAGCGCGTCGAGCTCCCCCGGCTCGAACGGGCGTACCTGCCACGGCAGCGTGAACGCCGGGGACCGCTGAAACACCGTGAGCTGTGCGCACTGCCCGGCCACCACCGGGATCAGCTGCACGCCGGTCGATCCGGTCCCGATGACCCCGACCCGCTTGCCCGTGAGGTCGACCTCCTCGCGCGGCCACCGGCTGGTGAACAGCGAGGTGCCGGCGAATCGGCTCATCCCGGGGATGTCGGGTTCCAGTGGCACCGACAGGATTCCGGTGGCGGCCACCACGAAAGGTGTGTACAGCGTCTGCCCGGCAGCGGTGCCAATCGCCCAGAGTGACGTGGCTTCATCGAAGGTCATCGTCGTGACCTCGGTACCGAAGGCGATGTCGCGGCGAAGATCGAGCCGGTCTGCGACGAAATTCAGATAGGCCTCGATCTCAGGTTGGGCCGGCATCGTCTCGGTCCAGACCCACTCCTGCTGGATCTCGTCGCTGAAGCTGTACGAGTATTCGATGCTCTCGATGTCGCAGCGGGCGCCGGGGTACCGGTTGACCAGCCAGGTGCCACCGACGGCGTCGGCCTTCTCCAGCACCCGCACGCGCAGACCCTGATTCCGTAGCCGGTGCAGCGCGTACAAGCCGGAGAATCCGGCGCCGACGACGATCGCGTCAAAGTCGGGTTTACTCACAAGTCGATGACCTTCTCGTTGCGGTTTTTACGGTCCACGTAGAACTGCGCGGCCCGGCCGATCGATTCGGCTGTAGGCGCCGGTTTCCACCCCAGCTCACGTGTCGCCTTGCTGTGGTCGGCGGGCGAGGTGAGCCACATCAGTCGGGCCGCGGTGAGGTTCATCGGAAAGTCGGTGCCGAACAGCCGGTTCGACATGCCCAACACCCATCCGACGGCATACAGCGGGGCCATCGGGATTCCAAATCGCGGCGGCCGCGCACCGACTGCTTCGGCGGCCGCGGTGAACATCTCCCGCTGCGACATGTAGCGCTCGGACACGATGTACCGCTCACCGATCCGACCATGCTCGGCAGCCCGGATCAGCGCATCGGCGGCGTCGTCTATCCCGACCACCTCGGAACCCACCCCGCGTACGTAGACGGGCAACTTTCCGAACGCGGCCATCGCGACGAGCGCGCCCTGTCTGGGCTGCCAGTCGGGCGGTCCGTAGGGGTTCGATACGCACATCACCACGGCAGGTAGCGCCCGGTCGCGGGCATAGGACAGCACCAGATTTTCTGCCTGCCGTCGCGATTCGATGTACGGACCGCCCTTGCCGGCCCAGTTGAACGGGGTGTCCTCGTCCACGGTCGCGCCGTCGTCACCGACCGCGATGGTCCCGATGGTGCTGAGGAACACGAAGCGCTGCAGGTCGGCATTCACCGCGACGTCGAGGACGTTGCGCAGACCCTCGACGTTGGTGGAGAACAGCGGCGCCGGGTCGGCCAGGTGGGCGCGGGTGTCGACGACGCAGTAGAACACCACGTCACGGTCGGCCATGGCCGCGGCCACCGCATCCGTGTCGAAGATGTCGCCGTAGCAGCGTTCGACGTCGAGGCCCTCGATGCCCTTGGTCGAACTGCTCTGTCGCAGCAGCACCCGCACGTCGTCGCCACGTTCCACGAGTTGGCGAGTGACACAGGCGCCGACGTTTCCGCTCGCGCCCATGACCAGTACTTTTCGCCGGCGATCCATCGCAACTCCATCCCAGTCGACAACCAACGATGGATGTTACGGTAACGCTTTCAGTAGCGTCTCGGAATCGGGTGAGAAATGGGAGATCGATGAAGTACACCCTGGAATACCCCAGCGAGCTGCCATCCGCACCTGATGATTTCCTGCAGCCGGAGGTCATCCGGGCCGTCGTCACCCACGCTGAAGCGGCAGGTTTCTCAGCGGTCGCGCTGAGCGAGCATCCGGCGCCGTCGGTCAAGTGGCGGAACAACGGAGGCCATGACACGCTCGACCCGATCGCCGCATTGAGCTTCATGGCAGCAGCCACCTCGCGCATCCGGTTGATGACCAACCTGTACGTGCTCCCGTTCCGCAATCCGTACCTGTCGGCCAAGGCCCTCGGCAGCGTGGACCTGGTCTCCGGCGGCCGGCTGATCGCGGGCGTCGGAGCCGGTTATCTGCGATCCGAGTTCTCGGCAGTGGGAGTGGATCTCGAGCGTCGTGCCGAACTGCTCGACGAATCCCTCACCGCGCTGCGTTCGATCTGGACAGATCCTGGAACACCCTTTGCCGGACGCGATTTTGGCGCGGTTGGGCCGGTCTGGTTGCAACACCCCGCGCAGCGACCGCACCCACCGATCTGGATCGGGGGGAACGGCGCGGCCGCGATCCGCCGCGTGGTCGACCACGGCGACGGGTGGATGCCGATCATCGCCACGACGGGCATGGCGGCGACGATGCGCACCGCGGCCATCGAGAATGCCGATCAGTTCGGTGCCGCCGTGCGGCGGCTGCACCACCGTCTGGCAGCCGCCGGCCGCGACCCGCGCTCCGTCGACATCCAGGTGGTGTGTCCTCCGGTCGACCTCGACGACCATGCGTCGATTGGCCACGCGCGCGAGGTGCTGGCCGAACTCGCCGGCCACGGGGCCACGTGGGCCGTCATCCACGTCGACGGCCGCAGCCCGCAGGCGGCGGTCGACTACATCAAGGCGTTCGGCGAGGCGATGGATCTTGTTGCAGATCAGAGTATCTCGGAGTCACGTTTGTAGCGCCATGGCGGAAAACAGCGCACATTCTCGCCACAGCGCTACAAACGCGGGGCCGCGCGGGGTCCGGCTACGCGGCCTTGAACTTCAGTAGCGTCCTGGACAGGTGCAGACTCGTGATCTGCCATGTGCCGTCACGTTTTTCGTAGGTCTCGTGATAATGGCCGGCGCCGTGCAACTCACTGCCGTCGGGGAAGAACAACATGTCCTCCATCGCCCAGATCCCCGTCGCGGTGGTGTCGGAGGTCAGCATGATCTCCGGGGTGTGGCAATGGTGCACCGTCGCCGCGTGTTCGACACCGCCCCACACCACCGGAAAGAACTCGTCGAAGCTTTTCAGCGGAGGTGCCGTCTGCGGATCGGCACCTCCGGTCGACACGGCCATGTCGAGCTTCACCACGACGTCGTCGACGAACAATCCCCGCCAGGCGTCGATGTCCTTGGTGTCCAGGAACCGGCAGTACCGGGCTTTGAGCTGCTTGATCGCTTCGATGTCGTCGGACAACGGGTCACCTCCTGGTCGACTGCGGTGCACTATATCTCCGGTCGGGGTCACCCGTACTCAGTCCAGGACCCGAACCGGCACATTGCTCCAGCCCGCGACATTCTGCATGTTCACTCGCTTGCAGCCGTCCCAGTCCACCTCATAGCGCGGCATGAAGTCCAGCATCTTGTCCAGGGCGATCACGCTTTCCAACCGGGCCAGCGCCGCCCCCAGGCAGCTGTGAATTCCGTAGCCCAGTCCCAGATTCTGCGCTTGCGACCGATCGCGGTCGATGTCGAACCGGTCCGGTTCGGTCCACGCCTCCGGGTCCCGGTTGGCCGACCCACCTACCAGGAACACCGGTTTGCCTGCCGGAATCGTCACCCCGTGTAGTTCGATCTCGCGCATCGAGCGCCGCACGTTGTACTGCGCCGGCGCCTCGTAGCGCAGCAGTTCCTCCACGGCCAGCGGCACCTTGCTGCGATCGTCGAGCAGCTTCTGCCATTCGCCGGGATTCTGGGCGAACACCACTGCCGCGTTGCCGAGCAGCTTGGTGACCGTCTCCGCGCCGGCACCACCGAGAAGCGTGGCGAATTCGGTGATCTCGATGTTGGTGAGCGGTTCCATCTCACCGTTGTCGCGCTCGATCTCGGACTCGATCAGCTGGCTGATCAAGTCATCCCCGAGTTCATTGCGGCGCTTCTTGGTCAGCCGGAAGTAGTAGATCGCCATGTCGACGGCGGACTTGATGCCGACCTCACCCATCTCGATCTCGCCGGCTTCCCGGTGCAGCAGATCGTCGATCCACAGCCGGATCTGCTGACGGTCCCCTTCGGGAACGCCCTGCAGCGTGGTCATCACGTCGACGGGAAAGAGGGCGGAGAAGTCCTGAACGAAGTCGAACCCGGCCGGGTCCACCGCCGACAGATGCTTGTCGATCAGCTCGGTCACCAGTTCACGCTTGGATTGGATCGCGCGCGGCGTGAAAACCTTGTTGAGCAGACTGCGCATCCGGCGGTGCGCCGGCGGGTCCATCGCGATGATCGAACCATGTTCGGTGACATCGGCTTTGCGTACCTGCGCGAGGTCGACGCCATAGGCGGAGGAGTAGGTCTCATAGTCCTTGAATGCCGCGGCGACGTCCTCATGGCGGGTCAGGGCATAGAAGTCGTACTGCTCGCTGTAGTACACAGGGGCATGCGCGCGCATCTGCCGGTACATCTCGTAGGGACTGTTGAAGAAGTCCTGGGAAAACGGGTCGAACACCACCGTGGCCGCAGTCATCGATAATCCTTCTCCGCCTCCGTGAGCGAGTCACGGTCCGTGACATAACCCCTGACAGTTCACCCGTCGCGTTCGACCGGGCTGCTTTTTGTAAACGCTACCGTAAGCCATTCAGTATAATCAACGCGTTGCTCGGCGCTCGCACTCGTTCGCTTTCTATGCAGAAAGCTCTACTGTAATGTATTCCGTACCTAATGCGAGAGCACTGATGCAGGGAGGCAGCTGGCCATGAAAGTGCCGTTCACCTGGAAGGTCACCGGCTGGTTCATGATCGGCTGGTCGGCCGAGTATGAGGTCGGAGACGTGAAGGCGCTGAAGTATTTCGGCGAGGACCTCGCCGCCTACCGTGACGAGTCCGGCGAACTGCACGTACTCGAGGCCCATTGCAAGCATCTCGGCGCGCACATCGGGCACGGCGGCAAGGTAGTCGGTGACTGCGTGGAGTGCCCGTTCCACGGCTGGCGGTGGGGCCCGGAAGGCAACAACACTTACATCCCTTACCAGCCCGACAAGCCCAACCGCGGGCTACGGCTGCGGTCCTACCCGGTCAAGGAGCAATACGGCTGCATCTTCATGTGGTACCAGCCCGACGGTGAAGAACCGCAGTGGGAACTGCCCGACATCTTCCACAAGTTCCCGCAGTTCGAAACCGACCCGAATGCGTACTACCGGCCCTACCCGGAGTTCTCCAGCCGGGCCGACGCGATCCCGGTACACCCGCAGATCGTCGCCGAAAACGGCCCGGACAGTTCCCATTTCCGGTATGTGCACGGCGCCACCGTCACTCCGGTCTGCTTGCACTGGGAACACGTCGACGAGGAATGGCGGTTCCTGACGGGTTGGCCCGACGCCCGCAGTGACGATCCGGACAAGATGGCGCTGCGGATTCACAGCCACTTCTCCGGGCTGGGGTTCGCGATGAGCGCCTTCGAGGGCTCGTCGAATCACCGGTTGATCTTCGCCTGCACCCCCGTCGACGACGAGGTGTCCGACATGTTTTATTCGATCTGGTGGCCCAAACTCCCGGGTGAGTCCTCCGACATCCCACCCGAGCAGGTTCGCAAACAGGTCGAGAAGCAGTTCCTCAAGACCGTGTGGGAGGACTGCGACATCTGGCGCTACCAGAAGTACGTCGAACACCCGCCGCTGGCCAAGATCGACGCGAAACCGTATATGGCCATGCGTAAGTGGGCCACCCAGTTCTACGAAGTTCCACCCGTCGACAGTGTTGCGCACGCATGAAGATCGACCTGAACGAACTGATCGCACCCGAGCACACCGCGATCGTCACCCAGGAATGTCAGGGCGCGGTTGTCGGCCCCGACGCCGGACTGGCCGCGCTGGCCGACGAGGCCCGCCGCGAGGCATTGCCCAATATCGCCAAGCTGTTGCCGGCAGCGCGCGCCGTCTCCGCCCGGGTGGTGCATTGCCTGGTGCAGCGACGCCCTGACGGGTTGGGCTCCAATCACAACGCCAAGATCTTCGCGATCGGCCGCAACGACGTCGGCATCCTGCCCGGCAGCCCGGGCGCCACCCTGTTACCCGAATTCGGCCCGGAGCCGGACGATCTCGTGTTGTCGCGGTGGCATGGCCTGGGACCCATGGGTGGCACCGACCTGGACGCGGTCCTGCGCAATCTCGGGGTCCGCACGATCGTGGCGGTGGGAGTCTCGGTGAACATCGCGATCACCAACCTGGTGATGGACGCGGTCAACGCCGGGTACCGGGTGGTCCTGCCACGGGATGCGGTGGCCGGGATCCCCACGGCCTACTCTGATGCCGTCATCGACAACACCCTGTCCCTTCTCGCCACCGTCACCACCACCGACCGCTTGCTGCACGCCTGGCAGCGCTGACCCGTCCAAGAGGAGCACCCGTGCAGTTCACCGTTCCGGCGGTCGCCGAAGCCGTCGCCCACGCACTCGGAGACCGCCTGCTGATCGTCCAGGGCGACCGGCGCTATACCTACCGTCAGATCGTGGATCGGTCGAATCGGCTTGCGGCGTACCTGCATTCACGCGGACTGGGAGCGCAGACCGAACGAAGTGAGCTGGCCGGCCACGAGGTCGGCCAGGACCTGCTCGGCATCTATGCCTACAACGGCCCCGAATTCGTCGAATCCCTGCTCGGTTCGTTCCGGGCCCGCGTCGCCCCGTTCAACGTCAACTACCGCTACGTCAAGAACGAATTGCAGTATCTGCTGGCCGATTCCGGCGCATCCGCTCTGGTGTACCACGCAGCGTTCGCACCGCGCGTGGCCGAGATCCTGCCCGACCTGCCGGCACTGCGGGTACTGATCCAGATCGCCGACGATTCCGGCAATGAACTGCTCGACGGTGCAGTGGATTACGACACGATCGTCGACTCGTCGTCGCTGGTTCCGCCTCCGGTTGAGCCCAGCCCCGACGATCTCTACGTGCTCTACACCGGCGGAACGACCGGTATGCCCAAGGGGGTGTTGTGGCGCCAGCACGACATCTTCATGACCGCGTTCGGCGGACGCAACATGGTGACCGGTGAGAAGTCACAGTCCGTCGAGGAGATCGTGGGGCGTGCGGTCGACAACCCGGGTACCAAGCTGCTCATCCTGCCGCCGCTGATTCACGGCGCGGCCCAATGGGGTGCGATGACGGCGGTGACCACGGGGCAGACCGTCGTATTCCCCAGTGTGGTCGACCGTTTCGACGCCGACGACGTGGTGCGCACCATCGAACGCGAACAGGTGCTGGTGGCCACGGTGGTGGGCGACGCGATGGCACGCCCACTGTTGGACGCCATCAAAGCCGGACGAGCGGACGTGTCCTCGCTGTCGGTGGTGGCCAACGGCGGCGCCCAGCTGACCCCCTACGTCAAACAGCAACTCATCGATGCCAAGGCCAACCTCATCGTCATCGACGGGGTGGGATCCTCCGAGACCGGAGCGCAGATGAGCCACATGTCGGCTCCGGGTGCGGTATCGACGGGAACCTTCAACGCCGGGCCCGATACCTGCGTGGTGACCGAGGATTTCACCGCGGTCCTGCCCGCCGGCCACGATGGGCTGGGCTGGCTGGCGCAGCGCGGATTCGTGCCGCTGGGCTACAAGGGCGACGCCGCCAAGACCGCGGCGACCTTCCCGGTGATCGACGGGGTGCGCTACGCCACCCCGGGTGACCGCGCCCGCCACCTCGACACCGGCGCGATCGAATTGCTCGGCCGCGATTCGGTGACGATCAACTCCGGTGGGGAGAAGATCTTCGCCGAGGAGGTCGAATCCGCCATCGCCTCGCATCCCGCGGTACGCGACGTAGTGGTCACCGGCCGCCCCAGCCAACGGTGGGGACAGGAAGTAGTGGCTGTGGTGGCACTCGCCGATGATGCCGCGGCCACGGCCGAGGAGCTCATCGGGCACGCCGAATCCACGATCGCCCGTTACAAGCTGCCCAAGGCCGTGGTGTTCCGCCCGGTCATCGAGCGCAGCCCGGCCGGCAAGGCCGACTACCGGTGGGCCCGCGAGCAGGCTGTCAGCGAAACTTCCTGAGTCGGGCCGCGGTTCGGTTGCGGGCCCGGCGCAGACTGAGGTCCGCACTTACCCGCATGGAGGCGCTGAACGGCCGGGCCGCCTGCCCGGTGACGCTGAACGGCAAGTCGCTGCCGACCACGGTGCGGTAGTGGCTGAACGCATCGAAACCGGCCTTGCCGTGGTAGGCACCGGTTCCGCTACGGCCGACCCCTCCGAACGGCGCGTCGGACGGGATCATGTGCGCGGCAAAGTCATTGCGGGCCACCCCACCGCTGCGGGTGTGACCGACGAAGTGCCGGAAATCGGCGTCGTCCGGGCCGAACCAGTACGCCACCAGCGGGGACGGGTTGGCGTTGATGTGGTCGATCGGCTCGGCGAGGCGGGAGTAGCCGCGGACCACCAGCACCGGCCCGAACACCTCCTCGCTCGCGATCAGCATCTGATCGTCGACGTCACGCACGATGGTCGGGGCGATCTTGCGTGAGCCCGGATCGGGCAGCACCTCCCCCGCGGGCACCACGGAGTCGATTCGGGCCCCGTGGGCGCGGGCGTCGGCGATGAGGCCGACCACCCGGTCGAAGTTGGCGGCGTTGACCGAGGAGCAGTAATCGGGATTGCCGACGATGGTGGGAAACAGATTGCTCAGCGTCTTGCGCGCCACCGTGACGAACCGGTCGACCTGAGCATCCGGCACGAACACATAGTCCGGGCACACGCAGACCTGGCCACCATTGACCATGCGCGCCTGGGCGATTCGGTTCGCCGCCCGCTCGATGTCGGCTCCGGGCGCCACCACCACAGGGTTCTTGCCACCCAGCTCCAACGTCACCGGGACGAGATTGGCCGCTGCCGCGCGCGCGACCAACGCTCCGATCGACGGGGATCCGGTGAAGAACAGGTGGTCGAAGGCAAGACCGGAGAACTCGGCGGCCACCTCCGGACCGCCTGTCACGACCCGCAGTTCGGTCGCGTCGAAATACTTCGGGGCGGTGGCGGCCATCAACTCGGCAGTGCGCGGGGTGACCTCGGACATCTTGATCATCACCCGGTTGCCGGCCGCGAAGGCCGCCGCCGCGGGCAGCACCGTCAACTGGATCGGGAAGTTCCATGGACCGATGATTCCGACCACGCCGAGCGGGCTCGGCAGTACCTCGGCACGGAGCCCTGCGAACCGGGCAGCCCGCATCAGTCTCGTCGCCCGCATCCATTGCGGGATGTGCGCCCTGGTGTGCTCGATGACCGAGAGCATGCCCAGGATCTCGGCGAAGAACGCCGCCGAGCGCGATCGCGATCCGTAGTCCGCAGCGGTGGCGGCGACGAAGTCCTCTGAGTTGTCGAGGATCATCGCGAGCAGCCGGTCAATACGGTTGCGGCGCAGCGCGACATCGGGCGGACCATCGGCGATGAAGGAGCGGCGCTGGGCGGCCAGCAGCTCATCGAGGCCGTCGCGCTGCGGCTGCACTGCCGCACGCTCTTCGATCGCACTCATTCGAATCCGTCTCCTCGCCAGGCATGCGTCGCCGACATTGCCGAAGATGCCTCCGGTAAGGCTAACGGTAGCACCCACCACACAGGTCGCAGCCGATTGTCCGACCAGCCTGAATTGTTTACAGTCGTCCTTACTGTCGTTCATTCAGTGAGAGGTTGGCGCATGTCGGAGAGCGCACGCAGGATCGTCGTCGTCGGAGCCGGATCCGGGATCGGAGCCGCCACCGCGGCGCACTTCTTCGAGCGGGGTGACCACGTGCTCGCGGTCGACGTGCGACCCAATGACACCCCCGCATCGGAGCACGCCACCTGCGATCTTCGCGACGCCGCCGACATCTCCCGACTGTTGGGTGAGATCGGTGACGGCTGGGACCTGCTGGCCCATGTGGCCGGCGTCCCGGGCACCGCGCCGCCGGCCGACGTCCTCAAGGTCAACTATCTGGGTATGCGGTTGATGGCCGAAGGCATGCTGCCGCAGCTGCGCCACGGCGGTTCGATCGTGACGGTGGCCTCGACCGCGGCGCTCGGCTGGCAGCAGCGTCTCGACATTCTCGACGGGCTTCTCGACCTCACCGATGGAGATGCGGTGGCGCAGTGGCAGACCGGCCAGGATCCGGATTTCCCGGTCTACACCACGTCCAAGCAGGCCGCGATCCTGTTCGTCAAGCGGATCGCGGGGCCGGCCTGGGGCAAATACGGGGTGCGGGTCAACACCGTCAGTCCGGGCCCGGTCGAGACACCCATCCTCACCGACTTCGAACAGACGATGGGTAAAGACGTCCTGGACCTGGTGCGGGCCACAGTCGGCCGGCACGCCACCGTCCACGACGTGGTCCCACTGATCGCTTTCCTGGCCTCGCCCGAGGCGCGCTGGATCAACGGTCAGGACATCCAGGTCGACGCCGGCTTCATCGCATCGATGAGTAACGGAGCTCCGATCGCACTCTGAACTGCATTGATTTCGTTACTGTAATATTTACAGTAACATGCATCAGCGAGGCGGACGTGTTCCGGATGGTGGGGTGAGCTGTGGAGAGTGACGTTCAGGGATTGGCCGTCGACGAGGCTGTCGTCGATACCGCCACCCTGCTGCGCGATCCATACCCGATATTCGCGCGACACCGTGCACGGCACGGGGTGTTCCGCGGCTCGGTGATGGACTGGTCCAAGACGCCGGAATCGCTACTGCCGGAACACCAATTCGCGGCGGTCTCGTTCGACGCCGTCAACACCGTGTTCCGGGACGGCAGGTCGTTCAACTCGAAGATCTACGACAACACGATCGGACTCTTCATCGGTCCATCCATCCTGGCCATGGAAGGCAAGACCCACCGCGACCACCGCAACCTGGTCTCAGCCGCTTTCAAGTCACGCTCGTTGCAGCGCTGGGAACCCGAGGTCGTCCGCCCCATCTGCGAGGCCCTGATCGACGAGTTCATCGAGGCCGGCACTGCCGATCTGGTGCGCGACTTCACTTTCGAGTTCCCCACCAGGGTGATCTCCACATTGCTCGGCCTACCCGAGGCAGACCTGCCCTGGTTCCGGCAGCGCGCGGTCGAGTTGATCAGCTACACCGTCAAGTACAAACGTGCCTTCGAAGCCTCCGCCGCCCTCAAGGACTACTTCCTCACGCAGATCGACCTGCGCCGCTCCAAGCCCACCGACGACATCATCGGTGACCTCGTCACCGCGGAGATCGACGGCGAGAAGCTGACCGATGAGGCCATCTACTCATTCCTGCGGTTGCTGTTACCCGCCGGGTTGGAGACGACCTATCGCTCCTCGGGCAATCTGCTGTACCTGCTGCTCACCCACCCCGAACAGTTTGCCGCGGTACAGGCCGACCATGAACTGATCGGCCAGGCCATCGAAGAGGGGTTGCGTTACGAAACACCGCTCACCACCGTGCAGCGCTCGGCCACTCAGGACATCGAACTCGGCGGTGTCGCGCTGCCGGCCGGTGCGGTGGTCGACGTCTGCATGGGCTCGGCCAACCGAGACGAGAACCGCTGGGAACGGGCCGAGGAGTTCGACATCTTCCGGAAACGGCTACCGCACATCACCTTTGCCGCCGGTGAGCACACCTGCATGGGGTTGCACCTGGCCCGGATGGAGACGCGGGTGGCCATGGAAAGTCTGCTTTCCCGGGTGCGCAACCTCGCACTGGTCACCGACGACGATCCGCACATCTTCGGTCAGCCGTTCCGCTCCCCCACCGCCATTCCCATCACATTCGACCCGATCCGCTGAAGGACGAAGCCATGGCCAGTCCCGCGCACACCAACGGTCGGCGGCGCCGCGAACGCGGGTCGATCAGCGTCGACGAAATCCTGCGCGGTGCATTCGAGATCGCCGACGAGGTGTCGATCGACAACCTCAGCATGCCGCAGCTGGCCCGTCATCTCGATGTCGGCGTCACCAGCATCTATTGGTATTTCCGGCGCAAAGATCAGCTGCTCGACGCGATGACCGAACGCGTCCTGCTCGACTACGACCTCAGCGTGCTGTCCATCGACGCCGGTACCTGGCGCGAGTCCCTGCGGACCCACGCCCACCGGATGCGCGAGATGTTCAACTCGAATCCGATCATGTGCGACCTCATCCTGATCCGCGGTACCCGCGGCGCGCCGGCGGCGCGCACCGCGCTGGAAAAGATCGAGCAGCCGGTGGCCGCACTGGTGGAGGCCGGGCTCACCGCCAAACAGGCCTTCGATACCTATACGGCGATCTCCGTACTCGTGCGCAGTTCCGCTGTGCTGCAACGCTTGCAGACCCGCACCGCTGATGTGCAGTTCCCCCGCGAGTACTGGGAACAGGTGATCGACGCCGAGGCAATGCCGCTGATCGCCTCGATCCCCGGGCGCGGCTATCGCATCGGCATGGCCGACGACGGCAACTTCGACCACATCCTCGACAGCATCCTCGATCGGGCCGCATCCTTCGCCACCGTCCGCGGGTAGCTCTCTCCGCGGGAACCTACTGCCGGGGCAGGCGCCAGCCGATGGTCTTGGTCTCGGTGTACTGCGCGAAACCCTCTATCCCGCACTGCCTTCCGACGCCGCTGTTCTTGTAGCCACCGAACGGGGCGTCGGCGCCGTAGTACATGCCGCCGTTGACCCCGATCGCTCCGGTCCTTATCCGCCGCGCGATCGCCATCGCCCGCTCCGATGATGCCGACATCACCGCCCCCGCCAGGCCGAATGCGCTGTCGTTGGCGATCCGCACCGCCTCGTCGTCGTCATCGAACGGCAGCATCACCAACACCGGCCCGAACACCTCGTCCTGGGCGATGGCCGATCCGGGATCGGCCCCGACGATGACGGTCGGTGCGACGAAGTGCCCGTCGGTCAGATGTGCGGGCAGCCCCTCGGGCGCCCCGCCGCCCACCACGATGTCGGCGCCGTCGCGACGCGCGCCGTCGATGGCGTCGAGCACGCGTTGCTTCTGCGCCGCACTGATCAGTGGGCCGACCAGGGTGGTCGGCAATGCCGGATCACCGACCGGGACCGCGCCGAACGCCATCGTCACATTGGCAACCGCCTCGTCGAACAGGCTGCGGTGCACCAGCATCCGGGTGTTGGCCGCACAGGCCTGCCCGGCGTGCACGCACGCGCCGATCGCGCCGGGGATGATGTGGCCGGGCTTCGCGTCGTCGAGCACGATCATCGCCGACTTGCCACCGAGCTCCAGGAAGGTGCGCTTCATGGTGTCGGCACCCACCCGCATCAGATGCCTGCCGACAGCCGTCGACCCCGTAAACGACACCATGTCGACGCGTGGGTCGGTGCCCAGCTGCCCGGCCACTTCGTTGGAGGGAGTGGGCACCACATTGACCACGCCGGGCGGCATATCGGTGCATTCGACGATCAGCCGGCCCAGCCTGGTGGCGTTCCACGGCGTGTTCGGATCGGGTTTGAGCACCACAGTGTTGCCGGCCGCCAGGGCGGGGCCGAGCTTGTTGAGGATCACCTCGATCGGGAAGTTCGACGGGGTGATCGCGGCGACCACGCCGACGGCCTCCTTCACCACCGTGCGGGCGTTGCGTTCACCGAACAGACCGCCGCCGTCGAGGGTCCGTTCCCATTCGAATTCGTCGATCAGCCTGGCCGGATACCGCAACGCATCGGACAGCGGCCAGTCCAGCTGGGCATTCTCCGTCGTCATCACCGGGCAACCCACCTCGGCGATCAATTCCTCACGCAGGTCGTCCTTTTCGGACTCGATCGCGTCCTGCAACTGGGCCAGCACCCGCTGCCGCAATCCCCGGTTGGTGCTCCAGTCGGATTCATCGAACGCGCGTCGGGCCGCGCCGATCGCGGCATCCATGTCCCGCGCACCGGCCGCCGCAGTGGTCCCGAGGACCAGACCGGTGGCCGGACTCAGGTTGTCGAATTCGGCACCGGCAGCCGCGGTGACCAATTCGCCGTCGACAAGCATGCGCTTCTCGGCCCGGCCGGCGGCACGCCGACCGATGTCCACACTGGTGACGGCCTCATCCACGACTTCGCTCACGCCGACAACTGTAACACTTACAGTAATACACCCAGTCGCCGAAACGGCATTCCAGCAGAGAAAGTTCGAGAACGGGCCTGCCGGAATGCCGTTTCGCGAGAAGGTCAGGCGTGCTCGACCTGCACCGGCACTCCGGTCAGCCAGGACATGCCGGCCAGCGCCTCGACGTCGGCGGGCTCACTCGACATCAACTGATTGACGTTGGCCCCGCCCGCCTGGTTGGCGATGCGCCAGCGTCCACTCCCCTTGTGCCCCCACCCATGAGGTATCGCGACCGTCCCCCGCATGATGTCGTCGGTGAGCGACAGCGCAATGTCGATCTGGCCGTACGGCGACCGCACCCGCACCGCGTCACCGTCTGCCAGGTGACGCGTCGCAGCATCTTCGGTATGCATCAGCGCGCGATGAATCCTCTTGCCACGCATGAGCAACGGTGAATTGTGCAGCCAGGAGTTCTCTGAGCGCGGCTCCCGCATGCCGATCATCCGCAGCGGATATCCATCGGGCTCGGCACGTCGGGACAGCGCTGCGATCTCGGAGGCGATGTCGTCATGCGCCAACCGAACCCGCCCCTTCGGATACACCACGACCTCGCCAAGCACACCGGTGCGGATGTTCGGCGCCACCACGACGCCGTGCGGATGCTGCTCTGCCAGCCGGCGGAACGTCAGCCCGCCCCGGCGCAGCCCGAAGCGGTCACCGCCGTCAGCCATCCGGATCATCATGTCGATCATCGGCCGCGGGCTGAGCCTCTGGCCCCGTCGTGCGGCCCGTTTGGCCGCCAGCCGAAGGGCCGCGAAAACCGGTGTGCGCACCTTCATTCGGCCGATCAGATCGACGACGATGTCCCACTCGGTGCGGGCCTGGCCCCGCGGCGCCACCACCGCATCAGTTGCCTGCCGGAACGGCGTGGCCTGGAACATCTGGAAGGTGACGGCGAAGTCGTCCCGTTCGTACATCGTCGTCACCGGCAACACGTAGTCACAGTGTGCGGTGGTCTCGTTGACGTAGAGGTCCAGGCCGACCGACAGATCGGTCGATTCCATCGCTTCCTCTAGTTCCGCACCGTTGGGGACCGACAGGACCGGGTTGCCCGCACCGATGAACATCGCCTTGACCTGCCGCCGGCCCGGCGTCGTGATCTCCTTGGCCATGAATGCGGCAGGTTCCGCCCCGATCACCAACGGCAGGCCGCCGACCCGCGTCCGTTTGGTCCGGTAGCTACGGCGCAGCGACGCGCCCATTGCCAGCGATCCCCACTTCTGGCCCGGGATGCCCAACGTGCTGAACACGCTCCCGCCTGCGGTATCCAGGTTGCCCGCGACGAGGTTGACGGCATCGAGAAGGTAGGTGGTCAACGTGCCGTTGCGCCCGACGCAGGTACCCAGCCGGCCGTACACCGCGGCCCGTTCGGTGGCCGCCAGATCGCGTGCCAGCGTGCGCACAGTGTCCGGATCGATACCGGTGTGCCGTTCGGTGGCTTCCGGACTGAACCGCGCCGACTGCGCGTCGAGCCATGCCAGCCCGTCAGCCTGGGTCCGGGCCCGCGCGCTGACGAGCCCCTCGGCGAACAGCACCTGCAGGATCGACAACAGCAGGTATGAATCGGCATCCGGGACGATCCCGAGCCATTCGAACTGAGCGGCCGTCTCGCTGCGCCGTGGATCGACGACGACGACCCGCCCGCCCCGCTTCACGATGTCGTGCATGCGGTCCTTGATCCGCGGTGCGGTGAGAAAACTCCCGTGCGACACCACCGGATTCGCACCGAACATGACCAGGAGATCGGTACGTGTCAGGTCCGGAATCGGCACCGGAAAGGGGGCGCCGTACAAGAACTGGTTGGCCAGCAGCCGGCTACTGGTGTCCTGGGTCGACGAGCTGAAGAAATGACTTTCGCCGCCGACACCCTTGGCGAAGGCCATCGCGGCGAACAGGTGTGAATAACTGAAGGCCGCGGGGTTGCCCATGTACCAGGCGAACGCGCCCGATCCGTGGCGCCGGTGAATCTCGGTGAGCCTGGCCGCGATGTCGTCGAGCGCCACGTCCCAGCCGACGGGTTCGAAACCGTCCTCCACGCGCTTCAGTGGCGCCGTCACGCGATCGGGGTCGTTGACCACCTCGCTGAACGCGATGCCCTTCTGGCAGGCGAAGCCGGCCGAGAGCGGGTGGTCTTTGTCCGGACGCAGCGCGGTGAGCTTGCCGTCCTCGACGGTGGCGATCATGCCGCACAGCGGCTCGCAGATCCGGCAGAACGTCACCTTGGACTCAGCCTCGCGCTCGATCACTTGGACTACGTTACTGTAAGAGTTACAGTTGCTAGACATTTTCGGCCGAACACGGAGGAATCGGACGCATGCAGAAGGCCCTCGCGCCGGAGATCTCGACCTGGCCTGACGCCGAACCCCAGCTGATCGGCAGTCGCTGCAGCGACTGCACGGCCACCACCTTCCCAGCCCAGGCCCGCTGCCCCAAGTGCTCCGGCGGCAACACCGAACAGGTACACCTGCCCCGCCGCGGCACCGTCATCGCCTGGACCACCCAGGGCTTCCCACCCGGCGCCCCCTACAAGGGACCCACCGGCAAGAACTTCGAACCCTTCGGCGTCGGCCTCGTCGAACTCACCGACGACACCGGACCCGTCATCCGCGTCGAAGGCCGCCTCACCGAAAACGACCCCGCCAAACTGCAATTCGGCATGGACGTCGAACTCACCATGATCCCGTTCACCACCGACGAAGACGACAACGAGATTGTCACCTTCGCGTTCGCACCCGTAGGAGCACCTGTATGAACTCCGCCGCAAATGATGTAGCCATCATCGGCGTCGGCCTGCACCCGTTCGGCCGCTTCGAAGGCAAGTCCGCGATGGCCATGGGCGTGGACGCCATCTTCGCCGCGGTCGCCGATGCCGGCGTGGAGTGGCGCCACATCCAAGCTGCAACCGGCGGCAGCTGGACGGTGGCCAACCCGGACGCGATTGTCGGGATGGTCGGCCTCACCGGCATCCCGTTCACCAACGTGTTCAACGCCTGCGCCACCGCCGCCAGCGCCACCAAGGCCTGTGCCGACGGAATCCGGCTCGGTGACTACGACATCGGGATCGCGATCGGCCTGGACAAGCACCCGCGCGGCGCGTTCACCGAGGACCCGTCGCTGGTCGGGATGCCCAGCTGGTACGCCGAGAACGGCCAGTACCTCACCACCCAGTTCTTCGGGATGAAGGCCAATCGCTATCTGCACGAGCACAACATCTCGCAGCGCACCCTGGCCAAGGTGGCCAACAAGAACTTCCGCAACGGCGCGCTGAACCCGAACGCGTTCCGGCGCAAGCCGATCAGCGAAGAGGACATCCTCAACTCGACCATGCTCAACTATCCGCTGACCCAGTACATGTTCTGCGCCCCGGACGAAGGTGCGGCGGCGGTGGTGATGTGCCGAGCGGACATCGCCCACCGGTACACGGACAAGCCCGTGTATCTGAAGGCTGTCGAAGTCCGGACACGGCGGTACGGCGCCTACGAGGTCAACACCACCTGCGCACCGGTGGACGAAGACGTTGCGCCGACGGTGTACGCCGCCCGGGCCGCGTTCGAGAAGGCCGGCGTGGCACCCGAAGACGTCGACGTCGTGCAACTGCAGGACACCGACGCCGGTGCCGAGATCATCCACATGGCCGAGTGCGGATTCTGCGCCGACGGCGACCAGGAGAAGCTGCTGGCCGACGGCGCCACCGAGATCGGCGGCTCACTGCCGATCAACACCGACGGCGGCCTGATCGCCAACGGCGAGCCCATCGGTGCGTCCGGCCTGCGCCAGATCCACGAACTGGTGCGCCAGCTACGCGGGGAAGCCGGCGACCGGCAGGTGCCCGGCAACCCGCGCGTCGGTTTCGCCCAGCTCTACGGCGCCCCCGGCACCGCCGGTGCCACCGTCCTGACGCTCTGAGGAAACATCATGACTGAACAGTTCAGGGACGCACCGATTTTCGATGCCGACCAGCATATGTACGAGACCGGCGATGCGCTGACCAAGTTCCTGCCCGAGAAGTACAGCCGCGCCGTGCAGTACGCGCAGTTCGGCAGGCAGACCCGGGTAGTGATCAACAATCGGGTCACCGATTTCATCCCGAATCCGACGTTCGAGCGCGTCGCCGCCCCGGGAGCGCACGAGAAGTTCTTCGCCGGCGAGAACACCGAGGGCCTGACCCTGCGCGAGATGCAGGGCAAGGCCATCGACGCCCCCGAGGCCACCCGCAATCCGGAAGAACGGGTCAAGGAACTGGATCGCCAGGGCGTGGTCGAGGCGCTGAACTACCCCACCCTGGGCAGCCTGGTCGAACACTCCAGCGCCGATGACCCACAGCTGACGCTGGCGATCGTCCACGCGCTCAACGAGTGGATCCTCGAGCACTGGAGCTTCAACTACGCCGACCGGGTGTTCTCGACGCCGATCATCAACCTGTCCGAAGTCGATGCGGCGCAACGTGAACTGGAATGGATCCTCGACCACGGGGCCAAGGTCGCATTGATCAAACCTGGACCGGTCAACGGCCTGCACGGTTGGCGCTCCCCCGCCCTGCCGGAGTTCGACCCGTTCTGGCGTGACGTCGAAGCCGCCGGCCTGCCCATCGTGTTGCACGCCAGCTATCCCCCACTCGATGAGTACGTCAACAAGTGGGAGCCGCCCTACACCCAGAATTTCATGGCGCAGAGCGCGTTCCGCTGGATGGTGCTGGGCCACCGTGAGATCGCCGACATGCTGACAGCGTTGATCTGCCACGGCACGCTGACCCGGTTCCCGAAGCTGCGCATCGCCAGCGTCGAGAACGGCAGCAGCTGGATCTTCCCGCTGTTCCACGATTTCGCCGATCTGTACAAGAAGATGCCGCAGAACTTCCCCGAACATCCGCACGACGTGTTCCGCCGCAACATCTGGGTCAGCCCGTTCTGGGAAGGCTGCGTGTCCGACGTGGTGGAGACGGTCGGTTGGGACAAGGTGCTGTTCGGTTCGGACTATCCGCATCCCGAAGGACTGGCCGAGCCCAAGGGTTTCTGGAAGTACGCCGAGGGCATGGACGTCCGGCGCACATACGACTTCATGGGCGACAACGCCCGACGCTTCATGGGGCTGCCCATCGCCAATCCCGATCCCGGCGCGGTCAAACCGCCGTCTCTTGCCGAGGTATGACGTTCAGCTGTGGGTCCTCACGGGCAGCTGTAGATACGAGGCACGCGAACCTCCCACGTGGACAATGTGGCGGCCACTGTTTTGTGGCACGTATTCCCGAAGCCCGGGCATCCATGGACCGAACAGATCCTTGGCGCTGATCACCAGCCGGAGCTGCTCGCCCGGATAGAACACCAAACCGATCGGGGCCAGATCGACCTCGACTTCGGCGACCTCACCGGGGCCCAATTTTTCGACCCGATCGAAGCTGTGCACCGGGATTTCGTCGGTCGACATCGTCGCGTCCAGGTGTCTCATCGACACCCGCAGTCGACCGGCGGAACCCTTGTACCGCAAGATTGACGCTCCGTGTTCGGTGAGGTCGTGGATCGTCGCCGACTGGTTGGGCACGGTGAATTCCTGTAGCGGCGCGCCCTGGGCATTCAGCTTCTGTACGAACACAAACAGGTCCATGTCGTCGGCACCTTTCGCCTCGACCCATAGGTGCGCCTTGGGGTAGCCGACCATCGTGATCTCCTGGTCGAAGCGGACGATGAACGACACCATGCCCGGGTTGCTCTCGGCGTCGTACGGTGCCGTTGCCTCCGCGATGGGAGACTCCGTGAGCAACGTGCGGGTGCTGACGTCGAGGAAATACTTCGCGTAGGTGACGTCGGGCGGCGGGAAGCGGTCCGCCGGCAGGTTGACGTGTCCGCCGCCCTCCAGGTCGAGCACGACGTACCGGACGCGCGGAGTGTCCTCCCACCCGTTGTCTTCGTCTTTGAGGAAATGGTCGAAGAATCGGCGCAGATCCTCCCGGTTCGTCTCGTCGTAGTAGTCGGGCCACTCCTGAGTGTTGTGAATCCGCAGCCACTTCTGCTCGGAACCCATTCCCCGCCAGGCGCGGAACGTACCCACGGTATGCAGGGAGTTGGAGTAGCTGGCGACCACGTAGGCCGGTACGTCGATCCGATCGACGCGCGGGATCTTGTTCTGCCAAAGGGCGTTCATCAGCGGATAGCGATCAACCTCGGCGAGGATGTCTTCTTTGCGACTCTTGCCCCAGTAGCTGTTGTCGCGGAGTTGTCTGGCGAACCCGGTGTCCGGCATGCCGCCGCGCATCACGAGATCGCGGTAGACGTCGCTGACGCCCTCCCACGGATTGATCGCCGCCAGGTGCCGCGGCCGTTCTGCAGCGGCGAACCATTGCGCGACAGCGAGGTACGAGGTTCCGCTCATCGCCACCTTGCCGGTGCACCACTCCTGGGCGGCAAGCCACTCGATCAGGTCATGGCAGTCTTCGCCTTCTTGGCGGTCCCACAAAACGCTGTCGCCCTGCGAGTCTGAGACTCCGCGAACGTCAGGGTTGCAGATGGCATAGCCCTGGGCACACCAGTACGCAGGGTCGGGTCCCTCGAATTTGTGTAAACCCGAGACGATTCCGTTGTCCAGGCCGACCAGCCCGAACACTCCCATGGCCGCTGGGGCACTGCCCTCGCCCTTGCCATACGGGCTCCAGGCCACGATCACCGGTACCTTCTCGGCCTCGGCCGGCCGCAGGATGTCGACATAGGTTGTCACCCCGTCGCGCATCGTGACCGCTACGTCCTTTTCGAGCACGATGCCGACGGGTAAGGCCCGGAAGACAGGTGTGAGACGAAAGCCCGCCGGTAGCGTGCGCGTGCCCGGATCGAACCCGCTGAGCACTCCGTACCTGTCTCCGGGCTCCAACGGACAGGACGGCATGAACACTTTCTCCTGGGCCATATCCACCCCTTTCATCCTGGGCACGATCACCCGATCATATCAACACACGTTGATATTCTGTGCCAGGAGCGGTAAATTGCAGTCATGACCGCGAGGATTCGGCCGGCACCGGAACAACGCCGCGGGCGGCGGCCGGGTACCAGCACCACTCGGCAATCCATCCTCGACGCGGCCCGGGCCCGGTTCGCCAGTGCCGGGTTCGCCGCGACGACCATCCGGCAGGTGGCGTCCGATGCCGGGGTTGACGCCGCCCTGGTGATGCAGTTCTTCCGGTCCAAAGATGAGCTGTTCGGCGCCGTGATGTCGATCTCGCCGGATACATTGGCGCGCTTGACCCGTGCATTCGACGGTCCCGACGAGCACCTCGGCGAGCGAGTGGTCCGCGCCTTCCTGGACGTGTGGGAGGGAGCCGCGCAGGACTCGCAACCACTGATGGCGATGCTTCGCGGTGCCGTCGTCAACGAGCAGGCGAACGCTCAACTGCGTGACTTCATCCAGGCGAGACTCCTCAATGCCGCCGGGGCACGCACCGCCGACGACAACGCGGTCCTGCGGGCCGGGCTGGCATCGTCGATGCTGGTCGGCCTCGTCATGGGGCGCCAGATCGTCGGTGTCCCTACCCTCGCCGGTGCCGACACGGAGACTCTGGTGGCACTCGTGGCACCGGCAATTCAGAGCGTGCTGACGCCGAAGTCTCACTAGCCATCGACTGAAGGAGGAATAGGGATGCGCATCATCACCGTCGAAGAACACTTCGAGCACCCCGAGGTGAGTCAGCGTGTCCTCGAACTGGGTGGCCCGCCCAGCGGTCTGCCGATCGAGGAACTTGCCGAGTTCGGTTCGGTCTTCAACGACGACCGCGATGCGGCAACTCGGCTTGGCGGCACTCGGTTGGCGCACATGGATGCGGTCGGCGTTGATGTACAGGTGGTCTCACACGGCAACGGCAGCCCCAGTACGCTGGCCGCGCCGGAATCGGTCGAACTGTGCCGTCAGGTCAACAATGATCTGGCTCAACAGATTTCCGAGCATCCCGATCGATTTCGAGGCTTCGCGACCCTGCCCCTTTACAATCCCGGTGCCGCAGCCGAGGAACTGCGCCGTTGTGTCGGCGATCTCGGGTTCGTCGGCGCTCTGATCGCCGGAACATTCGAAGGACTATTTCTCGACGATTCACGTTTCGATCCGATACTGGCCGCGGCCGAGGCGGTGGACCTGCCGATCTATGTCCACCCCGGATTACCCCACCAGCAGGTCTCCCGGCCGTACTACTTCGGCGACTGGCCCGCTGCCGTCGGAATGATGTTCTCGGGGCCTGCATTCGGCTGGCACGCAGAGGCGGGAATCCATATCGTCCGGCTGATCTTGTCGGGGGCGTTGGACCGTCATCCGGGCTTGAAACTGCTGAGCGGTCATTGGGGTGAACTGATGGCGTTCTGGCTGGAACGTCTCGACGAGACCTTGGCATTGGTTCGTCCGAGTCGCGACCGCCAGATCAGCGACTACTACCGTGAACAAATCTGGGTCACGCCATCGGGAATGTTCAATCAACACCAACTCGATCACGTAGTGGCCGAACTGGGTGCCGACCGGATCATCTACTCCGAGGATTTCCCGTACGTCAAACGCGACAACGTCACCGAATTCCTCACCGGTTCGGGACTTTCCGATCAGCAGATGAACGCCATCGCACACCAGAACGTCGAGTCCCTCTTGCGCATCTGACCCTCAGGCGCAATTCTCGCCCACCTTTGCCGAAACATTGCCCCGGCAACGATGCATGATCGTCGAGGTTGTCCCCCCGAGTGCCCAGGCGCACACTATTTGTATTCAATACCGGTGATTCACAGGCGCTCGAGGCGCATTCAGTCGCGGACGCCTGACGACGGGGGCACGGCCATGTCAAACACAACAAGAATCAGCTGCAGGCGGCAAAGGCCTCTCGCCCGACGGCCAGCGGCGATCGCAACGATTTTCGCCGCTGCGGCGATGGTCGTCATAGCGTCGCCGACCGGAATTTCACAGGCCGAACCCGGGGTCTGGGACATCGAGGATTTCGACTCCTGCACAGACATCCTCAACGACGGTCTCAATGAATCCCTTCAGGAGAAGATCGACGATACGAAAGGTTGCTGTCGGCACAGCGGCGGGGTCTGGAATGAAGGTCAGCAGAAATGCGAGGCTCCGCCGGGCGAAGCCAGTGGGGCAGGGCGGATCCCCGATAGCCTTGTCCCCCGCGGTGATTTGCAGGTGGCGACGCCGGTAGCCCCGCCGCCGGTACTCGTTCCTGTTCAACCGAGTCTTGCGCCGACCGGTTAGGTACCGGCGTCCGGCAACGGCGGAAGTGGCTGGGCGTCTTCGGGGTTGAGGGCGTCGAGCATCAGGCTCAGGTAGCGCCGGCGCAACTGTGGCGGTTGGTCGAGAGCCACCGAGGCGGCGGTCACCATGGCGACGAAGGTCGGAACGTCGTCCACCGTGAGGTCGGCACGCAGATCACCGGCGGTTTGCCCCTGCGTGATCAATGCCTCCAGCAGATCGCGTTTTCGGCTGAACAATCTGGCCGTCAGCTCGGTGAGGTGGTCCAGCGAGGGCAGCAGCGGACGCTGGATATACATCAGTTCGGCGAGCCGTTCGATCACGTCGATGAATGCCTCACGTGGCGCGTCGCTCTCGATGAGCGCCAGGATGACCGGTTCGACCTCGGCGGCGAACGCATCCTGGTATACGGCCGCCGCCAGCGCCTGCCGGTTCGGGAAGTGGCGGTACAGCGTCGCATTGCCGACGCCCGCGTGCGCGGCGATCTGCGTCAGGGTCGCGGCAGCGCCGTGCTCGGCGAAGACCTCGCGGGCAGCCGCGACGATACGGCTCTCATTTGCATAGGCGTCGGTGCGACGGCGGCTAGAGCGAGCAGGCATGTCCGATCCGGGGGACGTGGCGCAGGTCATGTCCGTGCACCGAGAATGGGCTTGGCAACAAACGATAGCTTACTCCCATATTGAGAGCCTACTCTCACTTATATGTCCACCTATCTCTACCGGCTGGGGCGCTTTGCGTTCGGTCGTCCATGGCTCGTGATCGGCGGCTGGCTCGCCCTGATCGCCGTGGTGGCGGGTCTGCTCGTGACCAATCCGCCGAAGATCTCGAACGAGATGCGCATCGATGGCACGCCTGCGCAGGAGGTCATCGACGACCTGGCGCAGCGCCTGCCCGAATCCTCGGGTGGGCAGGGGCTCATCGCCTTTGCCGCCCCGACCGGTCAGCGCATCGACGACGGCGCCAACAGCGCCGCGGTGTTGCGTGCCGTCGATGCGATCTCGCAGTCCGAGCATGTGATCGACCCGCGCGCACTGGCTCAGGCAGAGCTGGCCAAAGGACCCGCCAGCCCCACGCTGACGGCCGCCGCCGCCATCGCACGATCCGAGGTGCCGGCTGCGGCCGGACCGAACCTCCCACGGCCGATGACCATCAACGGCCAGCCGGTGCCGGGAGTGGTGGTCTCTGCCGACGGCGCGGCCGCCCTTTACCAGTTCCAGTTCGACAAGCAGACTGCCGAACTGCCGTCGGGCACCGTGGAACACACGGTGACCGCTGCACGCGACGCGGTCTCCGGCACGGGGGTCAACGTGCTGCCCTCGGCAAGCATGGTCGAGATGCCCGAGATCGTCGGTGCCGGTGAGGTCATCGGTCTGGCCGTTGCCGCCCTGGTACTGGTTGTCACCCTCGGGTCGCTGGTGGCCGCAGGCCTGCCCCTGGCCACCGCGCTGAGCTCGGTCGCGGTGGGCGTCGGCGGAACTTTCCTGTTCTCGCACCTGGTCAACATGCAGTCGATGACAGCCGTGCTGGCATTGATGCTGGGCCTCGCCGTCGGTATCGACTATGCGATGTTCATCGTCAACCGCCAGCGGCGACTGATCATCGACCAACGTCTGAG
The DNA here is from genome assembly GCA_036235365.1 of Mycolicibacterium sp. 050232. Taxonomy (GTDB): domain Bacteria; phylum Actinomycetota; class Actinomycetes; order Mycobacteriales; family Mycobacteriaceae; genus Mycobacterium. The sequence goes on from JAZBEZ010000002.1 coordinate 486,861, forward strand.
CGCCGACGAGGCAGCCGGCCGCGCACTCGGAACTGCCGGTAGTGCAGTGATTTTCGCCGGCACAACCGTGGTGATCGCGCTCGTGGCACTGACCGTGGTCGGCATCTCGTTGCTGACCCCGATGGCATTGGCTGCTGCAGCCACAGTAGTCGTCGCCGTGATCGCCTCGCTCACGCTGTTGCCCGCCCTGCTCGGTCTGGTCGGCGAACGCATCTGCTCGGACAAGACACGGCGCACGCAGTCCACCGAGAACGGCGCCAACCACCGTTTCGCGACCGCGTGGGTCGGTGCGATTTTGCGGCACCGGGTCCCGATCGCGGTAGGTGGCGTAGTGGTCGCGGCGCTGCTGGCGCTGCCTGCCCTGAACATGACGATGGGTCTGCCCGCCGGCGCCAGCTACAACCAGGGCACACCGCAGCGCGAAAGCTATGACCTGGTCGCCACTCACTACGGCGAGGGGTACAACGGACCACTCATCGTCGTGGCCGAGCCGGCTGCGGGCCATGGCAAGCTCACCACCGCTGACCTGGTGGGCACGAACAACGATCTGCGCCGTCTCGACGGCATCGAATCTGTCAGCCTGCAAAAGGTGAGTGACAACGAGGAATTCGCGCTTTTCTCGGTGGTGCCCAGCACGGGGCCAACAGACGATGCGACCGCCCAACTGGTCCGCGACATCCGCGCGCACGCCGGCCCACTGACCGAACTGCACGACGTCGACCTCGGTGTCACCGGTATCACCGCGATGGGCGTCGACACCACCGATCGCCTCGCCAAGGCCGTACCGCTCTACATAGGCGTAGTCGTCGGCCTGTCACTGCTGGTGCTGCTCGTCGTGTTCCGGTCGATCGCGATTCCCGTCAAGGCCACCGTCGGATTCCTGCTCAGCGTGCTGGCCACATTCGGCGCCACCACCGCGCTGTTCCAATGGGGTTGGTTCCAACAGCTGTTCGGCTTGAGCGCGACGGGACCGATCCTGAGCCTACTTCCGATCATCGTGATCGGTGTGCTCTACGGGCTCGCGATGGACTACCAGGTGTTCCTGGTGTCGTCGATGAAGGAGGCCCATGTGCACGGGCACCGCGGCGATGACGCAGTGACGCACGGCTTCACCCAATCCAGTCGCGTCGTGGTGGCCGCCGCCGTGATCATGATGTCGGTGTTCGCCGGGTTCGTGTTCAACGGCGACCCCATGATCAAACAGATCGGTTTCGCACTGGCATTCGGCGTGCTCGTCGACGCGTTCGTGGTGCGGATGGCCATCGTGCCCGCCGTGATGTCAATGCTGGGCGAGAAGGCCTGGTGGCTGCCCAAGCGGCTGGAACGCTTCCTGCCCAACCTCGACATCGAGGGTGACCAGCTGAACAAGCAGCTGGCCGACGCGCCCGTGTAGTTGCCGAGCCCCTAGGAAGCCTTCGCCTTGGGAGCTGAGTAGTTCGGCTTCCCGAGACCGAGCACGTGCTGGGCGATCATGTTGCGGAACACCTCGAGCGTGCCGCCGTAGATGCCCACCAAAGGCGCGAACCGGTAGACGTACTCACTGCGATCATCGGCTCCCCCGTCGGCCCCGACCGGCAGTGCGGCAACTGATCCCGCGATATCCATCAGATCCGGGGCGATGTCACGCATGGTCTGTGCCAGCGCCACCCGGCCGAAGATGCTGGGTGATGACATGGACGCCTCCAGGCGAGCCACGCTGCGCCCCAAGCGATATGCGACCGATCCGTCCTCGACGGCACCGGATCGCCCGACCAGCGCGGCCACATTGTCTGCCGCCTCTGCCATGAATCCGGCCTGGTGCATCATGATCGCGACATCGGCCAGGCCGTCATCGGCGGCCGCGACTGCCCCGTGCTCGGCGTCGAGCGGTTCCCGCACCACCGTCCAGCCACCGTTGACGTCACCGAGCCGGTACTTGTCGTCGACCCGCACGTCGGAGTAGTAGACGATGTTGGTGCGGTCACCATCGACCGTGCGGATACCCTGGATCTCGATGCCGTCGGAGTCCAGCGGCACCAGGAACATGGTGAGGCTCTTGTGTTTCGGCGCTTCCGGATCGGTGTTGGTGATCAGGAATACGTACTTGCAGTTGTGCGCGCCGGTGGTGAACATCTTCGACCCGTTGATCACCCATTGGTCGCCGTCGCGGACCGCGCGCGTCTTGCAGGTCGCGACGTCGGATCCGCCCTCGGGCTCGGTGTAGCCCAGGCACATCCGCACGGTTCCGTCGAACACCCCGCGCAGCACGTCGTCACGGATCTCCGGGGCGGCGAACTTCGAGACGGAGCGAGCGATCATGATCGTCGTTCCCCAGGTCACCCACGGCACCTCGGCCCTGCGTTTCTCCAGCTGCCAGATCCGCGACTGCACCCGGGTGAACCCACCGTCGGCCTCGGACTTGAACTCCTTCTCCAGGTAGCCGGCCGCGCCCAGGGCCAGGTGCACGCCCTCGTCGAAGTTGTCACCGGTCTCGCGGTCCCGCCGGATGACGTCCTCGGTCACGATGCGCGACAGGAACTCGCGCACCTCTGTGCGGAACGCCTCGTCCTCAGCGGACAGTTCGACTGTTGAGAAATCCATATCTAAACCCTGCTTTCGCGAGCGGCGACGATCTGAGCGATGCGGACGGCCGTGGCGCCCGGGTCACCACCGGCAAGCGCCCAGCCGCGGGCCCGCACCAGGTATGCGGTCGCCGCCGCCTCGGCGGACACCCCCAGCCCACCTTGGACGTGTACTGCCATGGTGGCGGCCTTGGCGGCCTCCTCGGCCATGAAGACGAACGCCGAGGGGGCCAGTTCCGGCCGCTCGTCGGGCTCGTTGTCGAGGAACCACGCGGCCCGACGCACCAGACCCCGCCCACTCTGGACGGTGATGGCAATATTGGCCAGCGGGTGAGAGATGCCCTGCAGCGTCCCGATCGGCACACCGAGCGTGTACCGCGACTTGGCGAACTCGGCAGCGATCGTCATGGTCTCTTCCACCAACCCCACCAGCGCCGCCCCGGTCAGCAGGCGCCATTCATCCAATGCCCGTTGATATTCGGCAACGGCGTCGGCGCCGCCGGCCAGCACCGTCCGGGAGTCTGCGGCGGCCGGATCCACCCACGCCATCGGCAGCTTGCCGATGTTGTCGACACGCGCCGGGCGAGTGGAGAAACCCAGCTGAACGATATCGTCACCATCACGCACGATGACGTGATCTGCGATCGACGCAGTCGGGACGAGCCGTGGACCGGTCGGTGCGACCTGCGCAGGATCGAGCCCGACGATCTGGGTGCCCTGCACGATTTCCGGTGAGTCCATCGCCCCGAGGCGCGCGAGCAACCGCGCCGCCACGACGTGGTCGATCCACGGCACGGGCGCCAGCGAGCGCCCCAGTTCCTCGGCCACCAAGGTCAGGTCCACCAGGGTCGCTCCGTCACCACCGACGGACTCCGGGAGCGCCATCGTCGTGGCGCCCATGGCGCACAACCGTTCCCACAAACTCTTGTCGAAGCCCGACGGCTCGGCGGCGCGCACGGCCTCGATGTCGGAGTACGTCTTGAAGAACTGCCGGTATGCGGTCTGCAGGTCGACGTGATCCTCGGTCAGGCTGTAATCCAGCCTGCGCAGTTCATAGCGGTCCATCAGCTCTCCTGTTGTTTCTCGCCGAAGAAGAACTCCGCGGCATTGTTGTAGAGGTAGTTGTCCAGCACATCGGCCGGCAGGTCGAGCGCCAGCGCCTCGGGCACCACGCGTTGCATGCGCAACACCGGGAAGTCCGAGGCGAAGATGACCTTGCCCTTGCCCCGGGTCCGCATGAAGTGCAACAGGGACTCCGGCAGCCGCTTGGGCGACCACGCCGACGTCATCAACCGCAGGTTCTGGTATTTGATCAGCATCCGAATCGCGATGTCCCACCACGGATCCGCCCCGTGGATCATGCACAGTTTCAGTTCCGGGAACCGCACACACACCCGGTCCAGGTGAATGGGGTTCTGTACCTCACCGGGTATCGGCGGCCCGGGCAGGCCGGTGTTGACGCACAGCGGCAGTTCCAACTCGGCGCATTTGGTGTAGAGCGGGTAGTACACCGCGTCGCTCGGCGGGTACTGCCCGTCGCCCCAGAAGCTGGGCCCCACAACGGTATACGCGACAGGGAGATCACTGGCCACCGCGGCGAGCTCACGCAGCGACGGAATGGGACGCAGCAGATTGACTCCGCCCATCGCCAGGGCGAACCGGTCGGGTTGAGCCTCGACGAACTTCCGCGCGGTCACCGATGGTTTCGCCAAAGAGTCCATCAGGATGGCCTTCTGCACCCCGTGGGTGTCCATCTCGTCGAGCATCTCGGACATGTCGATGGGGTCGTACATCGACTTCGGGCCCTTGAAGTAATCGTCGCGCACCTTCTTCATGAAGGTGGGCTGGTTCTCTGTCTCGCCGAAGTGCACGTTGGCCAGGCAGTCAATCACCTTGTGAGTCATGCTTTTATCTCCGCCTGTTGCGAGGCCAGGCTCTTGGCCCAGCGGTAGTCGGCCTTGCCGTTGCCGAGTCTGCGGATCTCCTCGACGAACAGCACGTCCTTGGGCAGTTTGAACCGGGCCAACCGGGTGGCGCAGTGTTCCCGCAACGCGGCCGCGTCGACCGCATCACGGATCGCCACCAGTGCGACCACCTCTTCACCCCACCGTTCACTGGGCCGGCCGACAGCGAGGGCATCCACTACGTGGGGGTGTGCCCGCAGCACATCTTCGATCTCCTCGACGAACACCTTTTCCCCACCGGTGTTGACCACCAACGAGTCCCGCCCGAAGAGCCGCAGGGTGCCGTCGGCGTCGAGCGAGGCGCGGTCACCCGAGACCACCACCCGCTGACCGGCCACCTCGGGGAAGGTTTTCGCCGTTGCCGCCTCGTCGTTGAAGTACCCGAGCGGGATCCGGCCGTTGCGGGCCACCCAGCCCACCTCGGTGTCGCCGGGATCCAGGAATCGGGAGTAGTCGTCGGCGAGCACCAGCCCGCCGGCCCGCAGCTGGAAGGTCTCGGCGGTCGGGGTCGCCTGTTGAGTGTGGCCGAATCCCATATTCCCGGTCTCCGACGAACCGAACCCGTTGATGATGGTGATCTGCGGGATGTGGTCCAGCAGTGCGCGTTGATGTTTCGGGTTGGTGGCGGCACCGCCGGTGCCGATCGCGAACATCGACGACAGGTCATAGGTTCGCCGGCCCAGCTCCTCGACGATCGGTCCGGCGTAGGCGTCGCCCACCATCGTCATCAGCCCGACCTTCTCCCGCTGCGCGGTTTCGAGCACCGTGCGCGGATCGAAGCGTGGCTTGGTGTCGTGCAGTACCACGGTCTGGCCGGACAGCAGGCCGGAGAATGCGGTCCACATCCCGGCGGCATGCATCAACGGTGACACCGCGAACCAAGGCGGGCCCGCGTTGGCCACCTTGTCGTGGATCTCTCTCGCCTGGTCGTGGTCGGCGCCGTTCATCGATGACACGTAGATGTCGCCCTGACGCCACATCACCCCCTTGGGGCGGCCGGTCGTGCCACCCGTGCAGACCATCAGCAGATCGTCCGGTGACGGGGTCACACCGTGGCCGGTATCCCCCTGCGCCAGGGCATCTTCCAGTCGCACCGAGCCCGGCAACTCGGTGCCTTCGCCGTCGTCGACCGAGATGAGCAATTCGGCCTCCAGAACTTCATCCCCCAACACGGAAGCGAACTTCGCCCCCAGCGAGCGGTGGTAGATCACCGCCCGCGGTTTCAGGTAGGCCAACAGGTCGGCCACCTCGCCCGGTGCGTAGTAGTAGTTCACGTTCACCGGGACCGTGCGCGCCTTGAGGCAACCGATCACCATCTCGGGGTACCGGTCGTTGTGCATGACCAGTGCGACGACGTCCTGGCCGCATTCCCAGCGGTTCAGGTCCCGACGTTCCCGGTAGGCACTCAGCCCGCGCGAGGCGAGGAAGTTGGCCAGCCGGCGGGTCAGATCAGCGCCCTGGGCGAAGGTGGTGCGGCGATCGCCGCAGACGGTCATCTCGCGGTCCGGTACCGCCTCGGCGATCGCATCGACGACGGCACCGATCGTCCATTCGGCCATCGGCGCGGGCTAGACCGACACCAGACCCGCGACACCGGGCGCAGTCCGGGTCGGGTCACCGAGGAGTTCAAGAGCGTTGTCGCGCATGACTTTCCGGGTGTCCTCCAGACTGAACTCCGGAAACTGCGGGATGTCGGCGGTGAAGGTGGTCGGATCGGCCAGGCCCTCACCGTGCGGCCAGTCCGAGCCGAACAGAATCTTGTCCACCCCGATGGTGTCGGCGAGCAGCTTCACGTCGTCCTCGTAGTACGGCGCGATCCAGACGTTGTTGCGCAGCTGCTCGACCGGATCCTCCTTGAAGTGGTACGGCGCATTGTTGGCCGCCTTCTTCAGTCGTTTGATCAGCCGGTAGACGAAGTAGGAGCCGTTCTCGATGCTGCACACCTTGAGCTTGGGATGCCGGGTGAACACCTGGTGCACGATCATCGAGGCCATGGTGTCGTGAATCGCGCGGTCGTCCATGATCACCATGTCGAGCGGATCGCGCTTGCCGAATCCCTTGAACACGCCGCTGCCGCCCCACAGCGCCGGGACCGCCATGTATCCGGAGTCCGACAGGTGGAAGACCACGGCGACACCCGCCTCGGCCAGACGGGCCCACACCGGATCGTGCGACGGGTCACCCAGGGACCGCGGCCTGACCGCGCCCGGCACCGGGGCCGGGCGCACACACACCAGCTTGGCACCGCGGCCGATCACGAACTCGACTTCCTCGACCGCCTTCACCGGGTCCGCCAGCGAGATGATCGGCGCGGACACGAACCGTCCGTCGGGCCTGTCGAAGCCCCAGTCCTCGTCCAGCCACAGATTGAACGCGTGCACCGAAGCCATGGTGGCCTCGATGTCGTGCTTGAGCCCCTCCTCCACGCCGCACGCGAAAGTCGGCAGCATGAACACGGTTTCGAGGCGCTGACGATCAAGCACCTTCAGCCGGGCATCGCGATTCTGATACTCGGGGTGCTCGGAGAGCCGGTCCACCTTCATCAGGGAAGCCGGGTCCACCCCTTCGGGGATCTCGCCGCGGAACAGCAGGTCCAGGCAGCCCGGCTCGATGATCGGGTCGAAGGTCGGGTTGGGGATGAAGTGGTTGACCGTTCCGCCCATCACCGCCAACGTACGTTTGCCGTCCTGCACCATCTGCACACCGCGGCTCCTGAACTCCTTGGGTAGGTGCCGGGTGAACGCATCGGTCGGCTCGTAGTAGTGGTTGTCGACGTCGACGGCGAGGTACGGAAGCCGTTCGGGAGCTTCGGTCATGTCATCAACCTTCTTTCAGGGGCGGGAAATTCGGGGGCCGTTTTTCGAAGAATGCGGTGATGCCCTCGACGAGATCCGGGCGAACCATGGACTCGTGCATGAGCTTCTCGGCGCGGTCGCTCACGTCGACGACGTTGTCATTGGCGTCGCCGTAGAGCTGACGTTTGATCACCGCCATCGAGGCCGGTGAGCAGTTGCGGGCCAGATCCTCGGCGTACTCCAGGGCGCGGCTCAGCAGGTCCTCGGGCGCCACAACCTCTTTCACCAATCCGAGCTCGGCGGCCTCCTCGGCGAAGAACGTCCGGCCGCTCAACAGCAGGTCCGCGGAGACGCCCCAGCCGGCCAACCGCGGCAGGATCCAGGTGATGCCGTACTCGCCGATCAGCCCCCGGCGCGGGAAGGCAGTCGCGAATTTGGCTCCGGCCGCGGCGAATCGGACATCGCACATCAGTGCGTGGGTGAGGCCGATGCCGACACACGCCCCGTTGATGGCGGCGACGACCGGCTTGCGCAGTTCGGTGAGGAAATGCGGGTGGCGCTCGCCGACGATCTTGCTGACGTCGGTGTCTTCGTTGATGCTGGCGCCCAGGTCCTGCATGGCACCCATATAGGCGCCGGCACAGAATCCGCGTCCACTCCCGGTCAGCACGATCGCCCGAACCGCGGGATCGGCTTCGGCGCGATCGAAACTCGCGTAGACGCCGGCGGAAATGTCCGCACCCCACGAGTTCAGTCGATCCGGACGATTCAGCGTGATGACGGCGACGCCTGCATCCGTCGTCTCGTAGAGAACCGCCTCGGTTCCCACACTGTCAGCGACCGTCACGCGCCACTACCTCCCCGATGCCACACCAGCCGTTCAGACATACATACTGTATACCTATCGGTAGTGCATTCCGCAAGCCTGGCGTTACGGCCGCGACCTGCGTAAAGACGCGTCAGACGTCGATCAAACCGAGCTTCCGATATGCGGTCTCGATCTGGGTCTTCGCCGCGTCGGGCAGCAGCGCCTGGGGCGGGCGGGAGTGCGGGTAAGCACCGATGGGCAAGCCGAGCACCGAGGCCGCGTACTTGAAGGCGTCGGCCCAGTGGGTGAAATAGTCGGCCCGGCCCGGGTAACAGGTGAACCAGGACCCCATATCGAGGCCGAATTGGTCCAGCCCGGACTCCCGGCCGAAGTCCATCGCCTCGATGAGCCGGTCGGCGTACACCAGGTCCCAGTACTCGGTGAAGATGCGGCGTTGCGGGGTTTCGTACAGGTACCCCGCCGTGCCCAGCTGGGCCGGGCACACGATGCCCTCCCGGAGCCAGCCCGCCCGGTACACGGTGGTGTCACATTCCCAGACCGCCAGGTACGGCGCCAGCTCATGCAGACGGCGGCTCGCGGCCGGGCGGAAGGCGCCTTCCTTGGTGGCGCACACCGCCGGGATCTCCTCGGCGATCCGGGCGCTTTCATCCGGCGTGAGCACATAACCGGAGGACGGTGAGTTGAACATCCCGAGGGCGATATCCGTACGGTCGGCGACATATCGGACGAACCGCAGAACTCCTTCTCCGGCGTGCGCCTCCATCATCGGCGTCTGGATGTAGACGATGTCGGCGCCGGCCTGCTGCGCGTGCCGGGTCAACTCCAGGCAGTCCTTGGCCGAGGTCGCCGCGGTGCAGGCCTGGATCACCACATCCGGGTTGGCCCGTCGCCCCTCCTCGATCGCCACCTCGAGCAGCTGCTTGCGCTCGGCCAGGGTCAGCGCCCAGAACTCGGCCAAACCGCTGGTACACCACAGCATCTGGTGACCGAGGTCGCCGACGCAGTAGCGCACCAGGTGCCGGTACGCGTCCCAGTCGATGTCGTCACCGTCGGTGCCACAGAACGGGGTGTAGAGCGAATCACCGATTCCGCGCAATGCTGAGTGCGCCCAGTCCCGCGCTTCGCCTGCTGTTGCCATCCGGCCCCCTAGATAAAGTCCGATCCACCGTCCACGTTCACATTCGCACCCGTCATGTACGAATTGCGCTTGGATGCGAGAAATGCTGCGACGGGACCGATCTCGCCGGGAAGCCCGGCGCGCGGCAAGTGGGCGGGATGCCCGAAATGCTCGTCGATCGCCGCCATCAACGCATACGGATCGTTGCCGTCGACACCTACCGTGTCAGCCCAGCCTCGCAGTGCTTCCGACGAGATGCTGCCCGGGGAAACCACATTCACCATGATCTCGTCCTCGGCCAACAACAGCGAGAGGTTCTTGGACACGCTGTTCACAGCCGCCTTGGCCGCGGTATAGGCGGGCAGCCGGGTGCTCTGCCGCTGGACCGAATGCGCGGAGAAATTGACGATGCGCGCCCATTCGGCCTTGCGCAGCAACGGCAATGCCGCCCGCACGCAGCGCACCATGCCCATCAGGCCGGTGTCGAACGCTTCCTGCCACTGGTCGTCGGTCAACTCCTCGAAGTTGCCCGCGGCCCCGGGGCCGACCGTGTTGATCAGTGCATTGAGCTCACCCCAACGCTCGCCCACCTCGGCGAACGCTTGCTCAACCTGGGAACTGTCTGAGGTGTCGGCCACAATCGCCACGGCTTCCGGCGATCCCAGGCGGCCTAACTCCGTTGCGGCAGAGTCCAGTACGTCGCGGGAACGCCCTACGATCGCGATCCGCGCACCGTCCTCGGCCAGGCATTGCGCCGTGGCGAAGCCCATCCCACGGCCACCGCCCACGACAACGGTGGCCGCACCTGCGAATCCCAGATCCATGCGTTCGTCAGGAACCGGTCCAATTGGGGGCGCGCTTCTCGGCGAAGGCGATGGCCCCTTCCTTGGCGTCGTTCGAGGAGAACACCGGTGCGAGCAGTTCGCCCTGTTTCTTCCACATCTCGTCGGCCGACCACTCCGAGGACGAGGCGATGATCTCCTTGGTCACCGCGACGGCCAGCGGACCGTTGGCCGTGATCCGATCGGCGAGCTCGAGTGCGCCGTCGAGCGCCTCACCGGGCTCGGTCAGTTTGTTGACAAAGCCCCACGCGGCGGCTTCCTCGGCGGTGAAGCTGTCGCCGGTGAGCGCGAGTTCCATCGCCTTCTGGTATGGGATGCGCTGGTGCAGACGCAGCAGGCCACCGCCGCCGGCCACCAGGCCACGCTTGACCTCGGGGATGCCGAATTTGGCGACCTTGGAGGCGACCACCAGGTCAGTCGCCAGCACGAGCTCGGTACCACCGGCGAGCGCAAACCCTTCGACGGCGGCGATCAACGGCTTGCGCGGCGGGCGCTCGGTGAACCCTGCCCCGCGGCCCGGAACATAGGGCAGCTCACCCGAAGCGAACGCCTTGAGGTCCATGCCGGCGCAGAAGTTTCCACCCGCCCCGGTGAGGACCGCCACCGACAGCTCGGGGGTGTCGTCGAGTTCGTCCATCGCATCGGCGAGCCCTTGCACCACGGCAAGATTGAACGCATTGCGCGCTTCCGGACGATTGATCGTGATGACGAGCGTGCGACCCCGACGCTCCCGCAGAACTACTTCCGACACCAATATGCCCCTTCGCTCCCGAAGCCCGATAACCCGGAAAAGCCTACTATAGGGATTACAGTACTAAGGCGGCACCCCGCCGTCGACGCCCGAGCGACGCCTCGGCGCGAACGGTGGAAGGCATCCACAGAAGGGCTACCGGTAAGGTTGACAGCGACAAGACCCCGCGACACGCGCGCATAGGCGCAGTTCAGGTGGCGGCCGGCGGTAAATTCACCTGCGATTGAGCCGCGGCACAGGGACGACTTGAACAGAATCGATTCGATGGAGGTGCCCGCAGTGGCAAAGCAACCGACCGCTGAGAAACGTCAACGGCGCGAACGTGGGTCCATCAATCCTGACGACATCATCAAGGGCGCATTCGAACTCGCCGAGCAGGTGTCGATCGACAACCTCAGCATGCCGCTGCTCGGCAAACATCTCGGCGTCGGTGTCACGAGCATCTACTGGTACTTCCGCAAGAAGGACGATCTGCTCAACGCGATGACCGACCGCGCGCTGCGCCAGTTCGTCGTCGCCACCCCCTATGTGGAGGCCAAGGATTGGCGTGAGTCACTGGCCAACCACGCCAGGACCATGCGAAAAGCCTTCATGGGTAACCCGATTCTGTGTGATCTCATTCTCATTCGGTCGGCACTGAGCCCCCGGGCCGCACGCTTGGGCGTGCAGGAGATGGAGACCGCGATCTCCGGCCTGGTCGAGGCCGGGCTGTCGGTGGAGGACGCCTTCGACACGTATTCGGCCGTGTCCGTACATGTCCGCGGCTCGGTTGTGCTGCACCGCCTCTACGAGAAGAACCGGGCCAACGACAATGCGCCCGGCGACTACGAAGAGACCATGGTGATCGACCCCGAGGTCACCCCGCTGCTGGCGCAGGTCACCAGCGAGGGGCACCGCATCGGCGCGGCCGACGAGAAGAACTTCGAGTACGGCCTGGAGTGCATCCTCGACCATGCCGCCCAGCGGATCGAGGCGAACGCCGGCAAGGCGAAGAAGACGCCCGCCCGGCGCAAGGCCGCGGCCAGCTGACTCTGCGCCCACGGCGCGTCCTTCTCGGACTTTCGCGCCGCGGACGCAGAGTCAAATCACGTTCTAGACCTCGATGACCAGCCCGCCGCCCTGACCACCACCGGCGCACATCGCCGCCACACCGATACCGCCGCCGCGGCGCTGCAGTTCGTAGACCAGCGTGGTGACCATGCGGGCACCGGAGGCCGAGATCGGGTGGCCCAGGCTGCAACCACTGCCGGAGAAGTTCACCAGCTCCTCGTCGATGCCGTACTTGCGCACCGCGGCGATCGGCACTGAGGCGAAGGCCTCGTTGATCTCCCACAGCGCCACATCGGACGCCTTGAGCCCGGCGCGGTCCAGGACCTTGCCGATCACCTCGACGCCGCCGAGGCCGGTGTCACGGGCGGCGACGCCGACCGCACCCCACGCCCTGACCTTGGCCATCACGTTGAGGTTCTCCGCGGCCGCATAGTCGTCGCCGACCAGCGCGACAGCAGCGGCAGCATCGTTGGTGCCGCTGCTGTTGCCCGCGGTGATGGAGAATCCTTCGATCTCCGGGTGCAGGACCTTGAGTTCGGCGAGCTTCTCGGCCGTGGTGCCGCGGCGCGGGTGCTCGTCGACGCTGAACTCGATGACCGAGCCGTCGGGCTGGTTCACCTTCAGCGGCACGATCTCGTCGAGGAACTTGCCGGCATCGATCGCGGCGATGGCCCGCTGATGCGACCGGGCAGCCCAGGCGTCCATGTCCTCACGGGTGATCCCGGCTGCCTGCGCGGTGTTCCAGCCGACCGTGATCGACATGTCGCGCATCGGAGCGTCCGGCGTCTCGACATGCGTCGGGGTCATCCAGGGCTCGATGAACTCGATCTCGGGACCGAATCCCGGAACCCGCCACTTCATCAGCGGCGACGACGACAGCGACTGCACACCGCCGGCCACCAGGACCCGCTCCATACCGGAGCCGATCTGGGCGGACGCGTTACCGATCGCGGTGAGCGATCCCGCGCAGTGCCGGTTGACGGCCTGGCCGGGCACCGACTCCCAGCCCAGCGCGTCGGCTGCGTAGCGCGCGATATCGCCGCCACCGTAGTTCGATTCGGCGAAGATCAGGTCGTCGATGGCCTGCGGATCGATGCCGGCGCGACGCACGACCTCCGGCAGGACCGTGGTGATCAGGGTTTCGGGCGGGGTGTTGACCAGGGTCCCCTTGAACGAACGGCCGATCGCTGTGCGGGCAGCGCCCACGATGACGGGTGTTGGCATGGTTCCACCTTTACGCTATATCGTGTTTCTGTAACGGTATCAGGACGGGTTTCTACTGCGGTTCGGGGACGTGGAAATGTTCGTCACGCAGCCGGAACGCTTCCTTCGTCCCATGCTGCGCGCGGGTCTTGACGAAGTTGAACTCACCGGGCGAGAACTGCAGGTTGGTGCCGTAGGCGTGGAAGATGTAGCTGGCCACCTCCTCGCCCTGATAGGCCTGACTCTGCTCGACCAGCCGGAACGCCTCCTTGGCGATCACCACGCCGTCGGCAGGCATCTTGGCCGCCTTGGCCGCCCAGTACTGCGCCCGGGCCGTCACCTGATCGGCGTCACACGTGTCGGTGAAGATGCCGAGGTGCTCGATCGAGCCGGCCTCGACGATGTCTCCCGTCAGCAGCATCCGCCGGGCCAGCACCGGCCCGAGGCGGTGGAAGAACATGTGCAGGCTACCCAGCGCCGGGCCGAGGAACCGGGTGGCCGGCATCCCGATCTTGGTATCGCGGGCGATCACCGAGATATCCGTCATCAACGCCATCTCGAACCCGCCGCCGAGCGCGTAACCGCTGATCTCTCCCACGGTGACCTTCGGGAACCCCATGAAGTTGTGGTAGAAGCCAAAAGACTTGCGGTCCACGGTAAGCCGGCGACGCTGACTCGGCCGTGACTTCTTCTGCTCCTCGCGCGGGCGCTCACCGCCGTACCAGCCGTAGGCGTTGTTCATATCCGCGCCGGTGCTGAACACCCCCTCGGCGCCGCGAAGCAGCACGACGGTCAGATCGTCGTCATCGGCCACTACGTCGAGGTAGCGGGCGATCTCGTCGCGCATGGCTGCGTCGTAGGAGTTGCGCTGCTTCGGATTGTTCAGCGTGATGGTGGCGATGCGGTGGTCCGCATCGATCTCGAACAGCACCCGGTCATCTGTCATGCGAAATCAACCTCGCTTCAATGGTTTTGTCGTTACCGACGGCCAGCGTGGTGCGCCGCGCCGCGGTGAGATGGTCGGCCGCGAGCTTGCTCGCCCGTGCCGTATTGCCGTCGGCGATCGCGTCCACCAGACGTTGGTGATCCCGCAGTGCGGCCCGCATGGTCGAAGTCGACATGCCCGACTCGCCCTCGCCGGTCCAGACGTCGGACTCATGCGTCGACCAGATCAGCTCCAGCGAGCCGATCAGCAGGATCATCGGCTCATTGCCGCATCGGGACACCAACGCTTCGTGGAACTTCCGTGCATTCGGCACGTACTGCGAGGTGTCGTCGAACTGCGCTACCTGTCGGTCGATCTCGGCCTGCAGGTAGGGCACCACCTCGGTGGCGCGGTCCGTACGGGCGGCGCACATGCCGGCGCAGATCGGCTCCAGGTGTAGCAGGGCCTCGCTCACGTCGCCCGGCGTGGCGGAGCGGGTCTGCAGCACCATGCCGATCATGTGGGCGGTGCGGTCGGCCGAGGGCATCTGCACCACCGCTCCCCCGACATTTCCACGCCGCACGGAGATCAGGCCGTCGGTCTCCAACAGATGGATGGCTTCGCGCAGCGCCGGCGGGCTGACCCCGAACTCCTGGAACAGGCTTTCCTGGGTGGGCAGAATGTCTCCCTCACGCAGGCGGCCGGACAGGATGTCGTCACGCAGTTTGGACGCGACGATCTCGGCAACCCGGGGCTGCCGGATGCGCCGTGCGCGTCCTTCCATCGACGACCTTTCCTTGCTAACTTGTACAGGATAGTAACCGCATCGCCTACTGTATGGGCAACTGTATGGATTGGGAAAGGCTGGAATCCTGGTGAGTGACGGTTCGGTGACCACGTCCCGCGCGGACTCCACGCTGCGCATCACCCTCGACCGACCGTCGCGGCGTAACTCCTTGAGCCACCAGATGATCGACGATCTGGTCGACATCCTCACCGCGGCCGCCTACGACGACTCGCTGCGGGCCATCGCCCTCACCGGCACCGGCGACAACTTCTGCACCGGAGCCGACTGGGTCGCCACCAACGATTCAGGCCAGCGGCCCCGCACCGGCGACCTGGTCCGGCGGATCCCGCACACCGCACACCGCGTGATCGAACTGGTCGCGACCATCCAGCTACCGGTGGTGTGTGCGGTCCGGGGCTGGGCGGTGGGATTGGGCTGCAACCTGGCCCTGGCCGCCGATTTCACCATCGCCGACAGCGGGGCGACATTCTGGGAGCCGTTCATGAGCCGCGGGTTCACCCCTGATTCCGGCGCGACCTGGCTGTTGCCCCGCCTGGCCGGGGTGGCCCGGGCCAAGCGCATGTTGCTGCTCGGCGAGAAGGTCACCGGATCCCAGGCTGCCGACTGGGGCCTGATCCACAGCGCCGTTCCGGCCGACGAGTTGGACACGGCGGTCGACACGCTGTTGGCTCGCCTGGCCTCCGGGCCGACCGTCGCGATCGGGCTCGCCAAACAGGCCATCGCCTACGGCCAGCACGCCACCCTGTCGCAATCTCTCAACCAGGAGCTGTCCAACCTGGAACTCTCCTGCCGCACCACCGATTTCAAAGAAGGTCTGGCCGCGTTCCGGGAACGCCGCGACCCGGACTTCCAAGGCCGCTGAATCAGAGGAACAGATGACTGCAATTTCCACATACGACACCATCAAGTACGAGGTGGACGGCCACAAGGCCACCATCACGTTGAATCGGCCCGACGCGCTCAATGCGCTGTCCCCACACATGATCACCGAGTTGCGGTCCGCCTACGCCGAAGCGGAGAACGACGACAACGTCTGGCTGATGATCGTCACGGCCACCGGCCGCGCGTTCTGCACCGGCGCCGACGTCAAGGAAATCCCCGGCGACGGAAAGGTCCTCAACGAGCGGCCGTACCTGTCCACCTACGAGCAGTGGGAGGCACCGCAGGAGGGCACCCCGCCGTTCCGCAGCATGGCCAAACCCGTCGTGGTGGCGATCAACGGAATCTGTTGCGGCGCAGGCCTGGACTGGGTCACCACCGGTGACATCGTGATCGCCTCGGACAAGGCGACGTTCTTCGACCCGCATGTCAGTATCGGCCTGGTGGCCGCCCGCGAGATGGTGCGCCTGGCCAAGGCTCTGCCCCGATCCGTGGCACTGCGAATGGCCTTGATGGGCAAGCACGAACGCATGACCGTCGAGCGCGCCTACGAACTCGGGCTGATCACCGAGATCGTCGAACACGATCAACTGCTGGAACGCGCCCACGAGATCGCCGACACCGTGTGTCTCAATGCCCCGCTGGCTGTTCGAGGAACCCGACTGGCCATTCACAAGACGCTGGATCTGCCGCTGCACGAAGGCGAGATCCTGGCCGAGACGTTCCGCGAGCGGGTGGTCCGCACCGAGGATGCGCTCGAAGGACCGCGGGCCTTCGTGGAGAAGCGTAAGCCGAACTGGCAGGCCCGGTAGTGGACACGATTCTCCTCGACTTCGACCACGGATCACGGGTCACCACCGTCACTCTGAACCGCCCCGAAGCACTCAACTCGTTCAACCGCGCCATGTGCAACGAGATGCGCGACGCCTGGCAGGCCATCAAAGACGACGAGGGCATCAATGCCGTGGTGTTGCGGGCGGCAGGCGACCGCGCGTTCAGCGCGGGCCTCGACGTGAAGTCCAGTTACGGACAACCCGAGATCGTCTGGAACCACGAGGATCCCGGTGAGCTCCTGAGCCCTAAGTGGCAGAAGATGTGGAAGCCGGTGGTGTGCGCGGTGCAGGGCATGTGCACGGCCGGCGCGCTGTACTTCGTCAACGAGGCCGACGTGGTCATCTGCTCGCAGGAGGCCACGTTCTTCGATTCCCACGTCAGCGCCGGACTGGTATCCGCGCTGGAGCCCATCGGACTGATGCGCCGGGTCGGCTTGGGTGACACGTTGCGGATGGCGTTGATGGGCAACGACGAACGCGTCAGCGCCGAGACCGCCCTGCGTATCGGTCTGGTCACCGAGGTGGTGACCAGGGACCAGTTGTGGGACCGCGCGAACGAGATCGCCACCACCATCGCCACGAAACCGCCGACGGCCACCCAGGGCACCGTGAAGGCGATCTGGGAGTCTCTGGACAAGCCCTACCGTGCCGCGATGGACCAGGGCCTCATCTACACCCGGCTGGGCAACCCGATCGCCAAGGCCGAACTGGCCGAACGTCCCCTGCCCAAGACATCGCCACGGATCCGCTGATGGCCCATCCTCTTTCGCGACGCATCGACGACGTACTAGACCTGGGCCCGACCGCGAACGCCATCCAGTACGACGGCCAGTGGCACACCTGGGGCCAGCTCGCGACGCTGGCGCGGCGCATCGGCACGGTGTCTTCCGGCATGCGAGTCGGCATCATGCTGCGCAACCAGCCCGCGCATGTGGCGGCACTGCTCGGCGTACTGGCCGCGGGCGGCACCGTCGTCGTGATCAACCCGTCCCGCGGGGACGAGCGCACCCGCGCCGACATCGAATCCCTCGGCCTGCCGGTACTCATCGGTCTGGCCGAGGACATCGCCGCCCTGGCGTCCCCCTCACCCGCGACGACGACGGTCACGATCCGCGACCTCGACACCCTACCCGAGGTCGCTCCCGCAGCCCGGCCATCCGAGGACGCGGGAAGACCGGGCGTCGCGGTATGGATGCTGACCAGCGGCACCACCGGCCCACCCAAGCGCGTGGATCTCACCTACGACATGCTGGCCCGCAGCGTCATCGGCCACGACCCCGAGAACTCCCCGGCGCCAACTGAACTACGGCGCGGCGTGGCCATCGTCAACTCCCCACTGGTGCACGTCGGCGGCGTGTTCCGGGTGTTGTTGTGCATCGCCGAGGCCCGACCGTTCGTCCTGCTGCCCAAGTTCGACCTGACGCGCTGGGCCTCCGCGGTGCGCGAGCATCAGCCACGCGCGGTGTCACTGGTCCCGGCTGCCCTGCGGATGGTGCTGCATTCCGACCTGACTCGCGACGACCTAGGCAGCGTCCGTGCGGTCACCTCCGGCACCGCGCCACTGTCGGCTGACGATGCCGATGCCTTCACCGAGAAGTTCGGCATCCCGGTACTCACGTCCTATGCCGCGACAGAGTTCGGCGGCGGGGTGGCCAGCTGGACACTGGCTGATCACCAGAAGTACTGGAAAGCCAAGCGCGGCAGCGTGGGCCGAGCCAACCCCGGAGCACGACTGCGCGTGGTCGACGAGGACGGCCATGTGCTGGGTCCGGACGAGTTGGGCTTGCTGGAGGTCAAGCCGGCACAGTTCGATGCTGACGCGGACTGGCTGCGCACCACCGACCTGGCCCGCATCGATGCCGACGGATTCGTCTGGATCCTCGGCCGTGCCGACCAGGCCATCATCCGTGGCGGATTCAAGGTGATGCCCGACGACGTCCGCACCGCCCTCGAAAGCCACCCGGCCGTACGCGGTGCGGCCGTGATCGGCATGCCCGACGAACGCTTGGGCGAGACCCCGGTGGCGATGGTTGAGCTGCACGGCACCGCCACCGTCGACGGTCTGCTCGAGTACCTCGGTGGCCGGCTGGCCCGCTACGAGATCCCTACCGACATATCCCTGGTCGAGACGATTCCGCGAACACCTTCGGGGAAGGCCGATCTCGGCGCCGTACGGGACCATTTCGCGTCACGTGTCTGACACTGTTGCGGAGCTGTTGCGCGGGTGCACCGATCACCCGCTGTTGATCTGCGACGACCAGCGGATCAGCTATGCCGAGGCACAGCACCGCTCCGCCGAGGTGGCCGGCGGCCTGCTCGCCCTCGGCGCCGGTAAGGGCACACACGTCGGGCTGCTCTATCCCAACGGGGTCGATTTCACGGTGGGGATGCTCGCGGCAGCCCGCATCGGGGCGGTGGTGGTGCCGTACTCCACCTTCCTCACCACAGCCGAGCTGCAGACCCAGCTGCGCGACAGCGATACCGCGATCCTGCTGTCGGCACGCGGCTTCCGCAATCACGACTACGAACAACGGCTCGCTGGTATCGACGCCCCGTGCCTGCGGCACGCGTTGTTCGATATGCCCCACGCTGACGACTCGACGCTGGCTGCATTCGAAGACGATGTAGACGGCTGCGATCCACTGGCCATCATCTACACCTCAGGCTCCACCGGCTCCCCCAAAGGGGTGGTCCACACCCATGCATCGCTGATCGGGCACCAGCGCAATCTCAATGCGATCCGCGGGCTCACTGCCGCCGACCGGCTGTTCTGCAATTCGCCGTTCTTCTGGGTCGGTGGTTTCGCGTTCGGGCTGCTCGCCACGATCACCGCCGGAGCGACCCTGATCTGTTCGAACGCGACCGATGCGGGTGCCACCCTCGACCTGATCGAAGGCGAGAAACCCACCATCACCAACGGTTTCGTCGCCGGTATCGCCCACTTGAGTAGTCATCCCAGCTACCCGGGTCGCCAGTTCGCGGCGCGGCGAGGCAACCTCTACCCCGTCATGGCCGCCGACTGTCGGCCGGCCGACCCGGAGCTCCGGCACAACATGCTGGGGATGACAGAGACCGGCAGCGTGGTGCTGATCGACCCCGACGACGGTGATCAACCCGAACAGCGTCGCGGCAGCTATGGCAGACCGGCACGCGGCTTCGAGACGAAGGTGCTGGCCTCGGGCGAACTGTGCGTCCGCGGGCCGTATCTCATGCAGGGCTACTACGGACGCAACCGCGAGGACTGCTTCGACGCTGACGGCTGGTTTCACACCGGCGATCTGGTGCGGGTCGACGACGACGGCTACTTCTACTTCCTCGGCCGGGCGGGCGCCATGATCAAGACCGCCGGCGCCAACGTGACCCCCGATGAGGTCGAGAAGGCGTTGGCCGCACTGGGACTCACTGCCCATGTGCTCGGTCTGCCCGATGCGACCCGCGGACAGATCGTGGCAGCGGTCATCGTCACCGACGACGCCGTCGACGTCGATGCGGTCCGAAATGAACTGCGCGGCACACTCTCGGCGTACAAGATTCCGCGCGCGTTCGCGGTATGCGGTACCGCCGACCTGCCGACGCTCTCAAGCGGAAAGCTGGACGTTCCCGGGCTGCGCGGGCTGTTCGATGCCTGATCCACAGCCTGACACCATCGACGCACTGGTGCGTGCTCATTCGTCAGCCACGAAGTCCGCAGTCGTAGACCCCGTGGCACGGATCTCGTACGCCGAACTGGAATCCGGGACTGCCGAACTGGCCGCCGGGTTCATCGCCGTAGGCGTCACCAAAGGTTCCCGGGTCGGGCTCATCATGCCCAACGGGGTCGATTGGGTGCGGATCGCGATCGCACTGATGAGGATCGGCGCTGTCCTGGTCCCCCTGAGCACGCTGTTACGCCCGGCGGAACTGACCGCGCAATTGCGGATGGCATCGGTGCAGTTCCTCGTCACGGTCGAGGAATTCCGGGGCAATCGCTACCCGGTCGATCCGGATGAGCTACCCGCACTGCGCGCTGTGTGGACCACCGAGGAAGCACTGGGACGCAGCGCATCACGGGGCCCGGCCGACGCCCAGGCCGCCTGCGTACGCGAAAGCGACCCGATGGTCATCATGTTCACCTCGGGAAGCAGCGGGCCACCGAAGGGCACCATTCATTCGCACCGAAATGCGCTGGGTGCCGTGCGCTCTGGGTTGGAAGCGCGGTGCATCACCGGTGATACCCGGCTGTACCTACCGATGCCGTTCTTCTGGGTGGGCGGTTTCGGCGCGGGCATCCTCTCGGCCCTGCTGGCCGGGGCCACCCTGGTGACAGAACCCATCCCCCACCCCGAATCCACACTCGAACTCCTTCAGCGCGAACGAGTCACGCTGTTCCGCGGCTGGCCCGAGCAAGCCGAGGCACTGGCCCGCCACTCCGGAGCCGCTGACCTCAGCACGTTGCGGCCGGGAAGCCTCGAGGCGCTCCTGCCGGCGGCGATGCGGTCACAGCCCGGAGCGCGGGCGTCGCTGTTGGGGATGACCGAATCGTTCGGTCCGTACTGTGGATTCCGCGCCGACACCGACATGCCGAAATCGGCTTGGGGCAGCTGCGGTAAGCCGTTCGACGGGATGGACGTGCGCATCGTCGACTCTGAAACCGGCGCACCGCTGTCCCCTGGCGAAACCGGGACGATCGAGATCCGCGGCCCGCACGTGATGCGGGGCATCTGCCGACACAGCCGAGAAGATGTCTTCACCCCTGACGGTCACTACCCGACCGGCGATCTCGGCTACCTCGACTCTGACGGATTCCTGTTCTACCGCGGCAGATCCGATGACATGTTCAAAGTCCGTGGCGCGACGGTCTATCCGAGCGAAGTGCAGCGGGCGCTGCGGACCGTGCCCGGCGTCCACGCGGCCTACGTGGTCAATGTTCCTGACGGCCAAGCCAATCGAGTCGGAGCGGTCGCGGTGGGCGAAGGGCTCACGGTCGAGACGCTCCGTGCAGCCGTCCGGGCCGCCATCAGCTCGTTCAAGGTGCCCACGCTGTGGCTGGTGCTCGACGACGAGGGCGACGTCCCGCGCGGAGCCACCGGAAAGGTCGACAATGCCGCGCTACGCGTCATGCTGAGGGAAGGTGTTCTGCGATGAAAACCAAAGGTGCCCTGGTGTGGGACTTCGGTCAACCGTGGTCGATCGAGGAGATCGAGATCGGCGACCCTCGCAGGGGCGAAGTCAAGGTGGCGCTGGAAACGGCAGGCCTGTGCCACTCGGACCATCATCTGATGACCGGAGACATCCCGATGGCCGACTTCCCCATTCTGGGCGGGCATGAAGGTGCCGGGGTGATCGTGGAGGTCGGGCCGGACACCGAGGGCCTGGAGGTCGGCGATCACGTGGTGATGTCGTTCATCCCGTCCTGTGGGAGTTGTCCGGCCTGCCAGGTCGGGTTGCGCAATCTATGTGACCTCGGCATGGGCTTGCTGGCCGGCGCCTCCGTATCGGATGGGTCGTTCCGCGTGCAGACCAAGGGCAAGAACGTGATTCCCATGTCGCTGCTGGGCACCTTCTCTCCGTACGTGGTCGTGCACCGGACATCCGTGGTGAAGATCGACCCGTCGATCCCTTTCGAGGTCGCCTGCCTGGTGGGCTGCGGGGTGACCACCGGATACGGCTCGGCAGTGCGCAGCGCGGATGTCCGGCCCGGCGAAGATGTGGCGGTCATCGGCATCGGCGGTGTCGGCGCCGCGGCCCTACAGGGCGCCGCGATCGCCGGCGCGCGGCGCATCTTCGCCGTCGACCCGGTCGAATGGAAAAGGGAGCAGGCCGTGAAATTCGGTGCCCTCGAGGCCTTTCCGGATGTGGCGTCCGCGTTGACCGGAGTGGCGGCCGCGACCCGCGGTCGCATGTGCCACAAGGTCATCGTCACCGTCGGACGCGCCGAAGGCCGCGCGGTGGAATCGTGGATGCAGCTCACCGCCAAGGGCGGCACATGCGTCCTCACGGCGATGGGCAACGTCGTCGACGACGAAACCACGCTCAATCTGGCCGGCTTGACGCTGCTGCAGAAGAGCTTGCAGGGCAGCTTGTTCGGCGGCGGCAATCCACAGTTCGACATTCCGGAACTGTTGACGCTCTATCAACTGGGAAAGTTGAACCTCGATGACATGGTGACCCGTGAGTATCGCCTCGACCAGATCAACGACGCCTATCGGGACATGTTGGAGGGAAACAACATTCGTGGGGTGGTCCGCTACACGGAGGCTGACCGGTGACCACCAACATCTTCGAACTGTTCGAGCTGATCGGCTACCGCGATGCCCCGGGGTCCGACGATGAAGTCGTCGTCGAGCTTCCCGTCGCCCCACATGTGGTGAACACCAACGGCGGTCTGCAAGGCGGCCTGCTTGCCACCCTGGTGGACACCGCGGCGGGCAAGCTCGCCATGCGCCAGTTGGCGCCGGGTCACAGCGTGGTGACCTCGGACCTCAACCTGCGCTACCTACGGCCGGTCACCGTCGGCGCCGCCCGGGCCGTGGCCCGTATCGTGCACGCCGGCAAACGATCCACGGTGATCCAGGTCGACATCTTCACGGTGCCGAACAACGACCTGGCCGTCGTCGCCACCGTCAGCTTTGCGAAGATCCACGCCAAGGAGGCAACATCGTGAAGCTAGGACTGTCCACACCCATCGTCATGCAGCACCCCGGGGAGTTCTCACCGTGGGAGGCCGACGCCGGCCCCGACGAACTCGCGTTGATCGCCGAGGCCGCGGACAATCTGGGATTTCATCACCTCACGTGTGCCGAGCACACCGGAATTCCTGCCTCCGCCGCCGGAGTCCGCGGGACGGTCTACTGGGATCCGCTGGCCACCTTGTCGTTCCTGGCGGCCCGGACCCGACGCATCCGATTGACCACCGCCGTGGTGGTACTCCCGTACCACCACCCGGTGGCATTGGCGAAGAGCTACGGCACGCTCGACCGGCTCAGCGGCGGGCGCCTGATCCTCGGCGTCGGCGTCGGATCGTTGACCGAGGAATTCGAACTGCTCGGCGCCCAGTGGGAGGATCGCGGCGCCGCGGCCGACCGCGACATCGCCCGGCTGCGGGCGGCATGGGGACAGCCGGTGGTCGATGGCTTCGCCATCGAACCGCATGCGACCACTACCGATCTCGCCGTCTGGGTGGGTGGGCGGACCAAACGCTCACTACGTCGTGCCGTCGAACTCGGCACCGGCTGGATGCCTTTCGGCCTCTCACCGGACACGATTGCCGAGTTCCTCGCGCCGCATCAACTGCCCGCGGACTTCGACGTTGTCCTCTCCCCCGGTGTGGCGCTGGACCCACTGGGAGACGCGGATACCGTACGCCGCCGGCTGGACCGACTGCGCGACACCGGTGCCACGATCGCCAACTGCACGGTGCAGGCGGGCAATGCCGAACACTTCTGCGATCAACTGGCTGCGCTGCATGCGATCGGCGAGGCGCTGTAGATTCACACGATTTCGTGGGCCCGCAGCTCGGCGATCTGCGCTGCGTCATAACCGACCTCGGACAACACCTCGTCGGTGTGCTCCCCCAGCAGCGGGGCCCGCCGGCGGATCGTCCCCGGCGTCGCCGACATCCGGAACGGCGTCTCGATGATCGGCACATCGCGCGACGCGCCCGGGTACGGGACTCGCTGGAGATAACCCATCGCCTGCACATGTGGATCGTCGAGCACGTCCTGGGTGGAATGCAATGGTGCGGCAGGCATCTTCGCCTTCTCCAACAGCTCCAACACCTGCGCCTTGGTCTTGTCGGCACACCAGTCGGACATGATGTCGTTGAGGATGTCACCATTGGCCCAGCGGGTGTCGTCGTTCGCGAAACGTGGATCGTCGAACAGTTCTTCGCGGCCCACCAGCCGACACCAGCGCTTGAACATGGGCTGCCCGGCGACCTGCAGCAGGACCCACTCGTCGTCCGCGGTGCGATAGAGATCGCATGGCGCGACCGACGCGCCCTTGTTGCCCATCCGGGGCTTGTCCACCTGCAGCAGTTCCCGCTCGATCAGGAAGGCGTTCGACAGCATCAGCGCGGTCGGCAGCAGGGCCCCCTCGACGTGCTGGCCCTCCCCTGTCTTGTCGCGGTGATACAGCGCCATCATGACGCCGATCGCCAGGGTGAGCGCGGTCCCGAAATCCGCGTAGGGCACCACTGTCCGGATCGGCTGGTCCGGCAGGCCCTGCCGGTAGACCGCCCCCGACATCACCTGCCCGGCACCGTCGAAGCCGATCTTCTCGCTGTACGGACCACCCTCTCCATACGCCGTCGCGCTGGCCAGAATGATGTCGGGCTTGACCGCTTTGAGCGTTTCGTAGTCCAGTCCGCTGGCCCGCATCCCGGCCGCGGGCATGTTGGCGATCACGATGTCGGCCTGCGCCACCAGTCGCCGGGTGATCTCTGCGCCCTCAGCGGTGGTGGAGTCCAGCGTCAGCGAACGCTTGTTGCGGTTGCACTGCAGGAAGGTGCCACCCTCACCGCCTTCGGTGACGGCCTGCACCCAACGGTCTTCCCCGCCTTCACGTTTCTCCACCCGCAGGACGTCTGCGCCCATGTCCGCCAGGATCGCACTGCACCACGGCGCGGCGATGAACCGCCCGTAGTCGAGCACCCGGATCCCGTCGAGAACACCTGCCATTCTCGCTCACCTTCCTTGTTGCCTCTACTCGAGGACGCCCAACCGGTCGAGGTGATCGCTCAGCGGTTTGGAGGCCGCGCACAGATGCTCGGCCATGGCGTCACGGGCCGCATCCCCGTCGTGCTCCTTGAGCGCAGCCAGGATCCGGCGGTGGTCATGGGTGGACTGCTCAGGCCAGCCCTCGACCGTCGGGTACACCGATTCCAGTGCGTACCGGGTGATCTGGGACATCAGCTGGGCCAGCTTCGGCGACTCGGCCGCCCGGTTGACGCCGCGATGGAACGCGTGGTTGAGCCGAACCGCCGCGTCATGATCGTCACGAGCATAGGCGTCCTCCAGCTCCCGCTGGATCCGGTCGAGCTCGTCGAGCTGCCCGTCGCTGATCTGGCCCGCGGCCCGCAAGGCCAACTGCCCGCCGATGTGCGCCTGCACGCCGGCCACGTCGTCGATGTCGCGGCGGGTTACCGGCAACACCAGGAACCCCCGCCGCGGCTGCTGGGTCAGCAGCCCTTCGGTGCGCAGACCGAACAACGCCTCGCGCACCGGCGTCACGCTGATCCCCAGTTCAGCCGCGAGCTGTTCGAGCCGGATGTAGTTCCCCGCCGGATACGTGCCGTCGAAGATCCGCCGTCGGATCAGCCGCGCCACGTCCTCGGCCAGCTGTGGCCGAGAAGCGAAATCGGGTATGGACACGGTTCAGACCCGATAGTCGGACAGCAGCCGCTTGCTGATGATGTTCTTCTGGATCTCGCTGGTGCCCTCACCGATCAGCAGGAAGGGGGCGTCGCGCATCAGCCGCTCGATCTCGTACTCCTTGGAGTAGCCGTACCCGCCGTGAATCCGGAAGCTCTGCTGGGTGACCTCCGAACAGAATTCGCTGGCCAGGTACTTCGCCATACCGGCGGCGACATCGTTGCGCTCGCCGGAGTCCTTGAGCCGCGCGGCGTTGACCATCATCAGATGGGCCGCCTCGACTTTCGTTGCCATCTCGGCCAATTGGAACGCCACCGCCTGATGCTCGGCGATCGGCTTGCCGAAGGTCTCCCGCTGTTGGGCGTAGCGCACCGCAAGTTCGAAGGCCCGGATTCCGACCCCACACGCGCGCGCGGACACATTCACGCGACCGACCTCGACGCCGTCCATCATCTGGAAGAAACCCTGGCCGGTGACGCCGCCGAGCACGTCGTCGGCACTCGCGCGGTAGCCGTCGAAGATCAGCTCGGTGGTGTCGATCCCCTTGTAGCCGAGCTTGTCGAGCTTGCCCGGGATGGTCAATCCGGGAACCACTTCGCCGAAGCCGGTGGGCTTTTCGACCAGGAAGGCGGTCAGGTTGCGGTGCGGCTTGTCGGCGCCCTCGTCGGTGCGTACCAGTGCGGCCACCAGGGTCGAGCTGCCGCCGTTGGTCAGCCACATCTTCTGACCGTCGATCGTGTACGTACCGTCGTCGTTCTTCTTGGCCCTGGTTCGGATGGCCGCCACATCGGAGCCCAGTTCAGGCTCGGACATCGAGAACGCACCACGGGTCTCACCGGCAGCCATGCGCGGCAGGAACTTCTGCTTCTGGGCGTCGGTTCCGTGCTGGCGGATCATGTACGCCACGATGAAGTGGGTGTTGATCACCCCGGACACGCTCATCCATCCGCGCGCGAGTTCCTCGACGCACAACGCGTAGGTCAGCAGTGATTCGCCGAGCCCGCCGTACTCCTCGGGGATCATCAACCCGAACAGGCCCATGTCCTTCATCTGGTCGACGATGGCCTGCGGATAGGTATCCGAGTGCTCGAGCTCCTGGGCGGTCGGGATGACCTCTTTGTCGACGAATTGCCGCACCGTCGAGACGATCTCGTCCTGAAACTCGGTGAGCCCCAGGGTCTGCGCAAGTCTGGTCATGGCTCTATTTCTCCTACAGCCGCTCGAAGATAGCGGCCAGCCCCTGGCCGCCGCCGATGCACATGGTCTCCAGCCCGTAGCGGGCCTGTCGCCGATCCAGTTCCCGGGCCAGCGTGGCGAGCATCCGCCCGCCGGTCGCCCCGACCGGATGCCCCAGCGAGATACCCGACCCCCGGACGTTGGTGCGCTCGAAGTCGGCGTCGCCGAACTTCCACTCCTTCAGCACGGCCAGTGCCTGAGCGGCGAACGCCTCGTTGAGTTCGATGAGGTCGATGTCGCTGAGCTGCAGATCCGCTTTGGCCAGGGCCGCCTCGGTGGCCGGCACCGGTCCGATGCCCATGACGTTGGGTGCGACGCCCGCCGAACCCCACGACACCATGCGCACGAGTGGCCGCAGACCGAGTTCGGCCGCCTTCTCCGGGGTGGTGACGATGCACATGGAGGCGGCATCGTTCTGACCGCTGGAGTTGCCCGCGGTCACGGTGGATTCCGGATCCTGCTTGAGCAGAACGGGTTTGAGCTTGGCCAGGGCTTCGACCGTGGTGTCGGCGCGCGGGTGCTCATCGGTGTCGATGACGGTGTCGCCTTTGCGGGAGCTGACCGTCACGGGAATGATCTCGTCGGCCAGAACGCCGGACTGTTGGGCCGCCACCGCACTGCGATGCGAGCGCACCGCGAGCTCGTCCTGCTCGGCACGCGTGATGCCGTATTCACGGCGAAGGTTCTCGGCGGTCTCCAGCATGCCGCCTGGCACCGGATAGAACTGCCCACCGGCAGTGGTGCGTCCGCGCGCCAGCCCGTCGTGGATCTCAACGCCGCTGCGGGCCCCACCCCAGCGCATGTCGGTCGAGTAGAACGCGACGTTGCTCATGCTCTCGGCGCCGCCTGCCACCACGAGATCGTTGTCGCCGCTGCGCACCTGCAGGCAGGCCTGGATCACCGCTTGCAGCCCGGAGCCGCATCGGCGGTCGACCTGCATGCCGGGAACCGTCACCGGCAGGCCGGCGTCGAGCGCCACCACGCGGCCGATGGCCGGGGCCTCACTGTTGGGATAGCAGTGGCCCAAAATAACGTCGTTGACGTCTCCTACAGGCACACCGGTGCGTTCCAGCAGACCCTTGAGTGCGGCGACACCGAGTTCGACGGCGGTAAGGGACGCGAACATGCCGCCGTAGCGGCCGATCGGGGTGCGGACCG
This sequence comes from Mycolicibacterium sp. 050232, assembly GCA_036235365.1. Taxonomy (GTDB): domain Bacteria; phylum Actinomycetota; class Actinomycetes; order Mycobacteriales; family Mycobacteriaceae; genus Mycobacterium. The sequence goes on from JAZBEZ010000002.1 coordinate 515,162, forward strand.
GTTCGCAGATGACCGCGTCGCGGCTCATACGTGCCGACCCCCGGTCACCTCGAGCACGGTGCCGGTCATGTACGACGACAGGTCGCTGGCCAGGAACAGCGCGACCTTGGCCACCTCGTCGGGTTCACCGGCGCGGGCCATCGGGATCTCGGCCAGCTTCTGATCCCAGATCCGTTGCGGCATGGCCTCGGTCATCGCCGAGCGGATCAGCCCCGGCTGGATGGCGTTGACGCGGACCCCGAGGTGGGCAAGTTCCTTGGCCGACGCCTTGGTCATGCCGACGATGCCGGCCTTGGCCGCCGAGTAGTTGGTCTGGCCGACCAGGCCGACCTTGCCGGAGATGGAGGACATGTTGACGATCGCCCCGCGCTTGTTCTCGCGCATGATCGCCGCGGCCGATTTGGTGCCGTTCCAGGTGCCCTTCAGATGCACGGCGATCACCTGGTCGAACTGTTCCTCGGTCATCTTGCGCAAGGTCGCGTCACGCGTGATGCCCGCGTTGTTCACCATGATGTCCAGCCCGCCGAACCGCTCGACGGCGGCCTGCACCAGCGCCTCGACCTCGGCGGACGACGTCACGTCGCAACGCACCGCGGTCGCCACGTCGGGGCCGCCGAGCTCCTGGGCGGCCGCCTCGGTGGCTTCCAGGTTGACGTCGCCGAGTACCACCCGGGCGCCCTCGCCGATGAAGCGTTTCGCGATGGCCAGGCCCAGACCCTGGGCACCGCCTGTCACCACTGCAGTCTGACCGGTCAACAACGACACCTGATCACCTAACTTTCGATCGCGGGGGCTCCGTCTGGCCCAGATCATATTTCATATACGATATTGGAGATTCATCGCCCCCGCGGATTCCGCGCGACGAAATGGAGCTCACCCGTGACCACGACCGCGGCCACTTCCGAAGTCAGCGACGAGGACTTCGCCGAGATCCTGACGCAGACCCGCAGCTTCATCCGCTCCGCCGTGGTACCCCGCGAGAACGAGATCCTGGCCACTGACCAGGTACCCGACGATCTGCGCGACCAGGCCAAGAACATGGGGCTGTTCGGTTACGCGATCCCCCAGCAATGGGGTGGCCTCGGCCTCAACCTGGCCCAAGATGTCGAACTGGCAATGGAATTCGGCTACACGTCGCTTGCCTTGCGGTCGATGTTCGGCACCAACAACGGCATCGCCGGGCAGGTCCTGGTGGGGTTCGGCACCGATGAGCAGAAGTCCCGGTGGTTGGAGGGCATCGCCTCCGGTGACGTCGTCGCCTCGTTCGCCCTGACCGAGCCCGGCGCCGGATCCAACCCGGCAGGCTTGCGCACCAAGGCCGTTCGCGACGGGGACGACTGGGTGATCGACGGTCAGAAGCGGTTCATCACCAACGCGCCCACCGCGAACCTGTTCGTCGTGTTCGCCCGCACCCGCCCCGCCGACGCCGACGGCCCCGGCATCGCCGTATTCCTGGTCCCCGCCGATGCGGCCGGCGTCGAAGTCGGCGCCAAGGACGCCAAGATGGGTCAAGAGGGCGCCTGGACCGCAGACGTCAACTTCACCGGCGTACGGGTGCCGAACAGCGCACTCGTCGGCGGTAGCGAGGACGTCGGCTACCGCGCCGCGATGACCTCGCTGGCCCGCGGCCGGGTCCACATCGCGGCACTCGCGGTCGGGTCCGCTCAACGCGCACTCGACGAGTCCGTCGCCTATGCCGCCGCGGCCACGCAGGGCGGCCAGCCGATCGGCAGCTTCCAATTGGTGCAGGCGATGATCGCCGATCAGCAGACCGGAGTAATGGCCGGACGCGCACTCGTCCGCGACGCCGCCGCCAAGTGGGTGTCCGGCGAGGACCGCCGCATCGCCCCCTCGGCGGCCAAGCTGTTCTGCACCGAAATGGCAGGCAACATCGCCGATCTCGCGGTACAGATCCACGGCGGCACCGGCTACATGCGCGAGGTCCCGGTCGAGCGCATCTACCGCGAGGTCCGGCTGCTGCGCCTGTACGAAGGCACCAGCGAGATCCAGCGACTCATCATCGGCGGCGGCCTGGTCAAGGCCGCCCAACGCCAGCTCTGAACACCACGCACCCCTAAGGAGAATTCATGACCGAGAGGCTCGCCGGAAAAGTCGCCTTCATCACCGGAGCTGCCCGCGGACAGGGCCGCGCGCATGCGATCCGGATGGCCAACGAGGGCGCCGACATCATCGCGGTCGACATCGCCGGTCCGCTGCCGCCGAGCGTGCCCTACGACTCCGCCACTCCCGAGGATCTGGCCGAGACGGTGCGACTGGTGGAGGCCACCGGCAAGCGCATCATCGCCACCGCCGCAGACACCCGCGACCACGACACATTGAAGACCATCGTCGGCAAGGGCGTGGCCGAATTCGGCCGGCTCGATGTCATCGTCGCCAACGCGGGCATCACGGTGCCCGAACCGTGGAACGAGACCACCCCCGAATCATTCCGGGACGTCATGGACATCAACGTCACCGGCACCTGGAATACCGTGGTGGCCGGTGCCCAGCACATCATCGACGGCGGCCGGGGTGGGTCGATCATCCTGATCAGCTCGGCTGCCGGGATCAAGATGCAGCCGTTCATGGTGCACTACACGGCCAGCAAGCACGCCGTCGCCGGCATGGCCCGGGCGTTCGCCGCCGAGTTGGGCAAGCACAAGATCCGGGTGAACAGCCTGCATCCAGGTGCGGTTAACACTCCGATGGGAACCGGCGACATGCTGGCCGCGCTGAACCGGGCCAACGACACCAATCCCGGGCTGATGCAGATGGTGACCCCGTTCCTGCCGGACTACATCGCCGAACCCGAGGACATCGCGGACGCGGCGATCTGGCTGGCCAGCGACGAGTCCCGGTATGTCACAGCCAGCCGGGTCGCGGTCGATCTGGGTTCCACCCAGTTCTAGGCCGGCATGACCGCGGATTTCGCCGACGGCCTGGCCACCGGGTTGAAGGCCTACGGTGACCGGCCGTTCATCGAGTTCGCCCGAAAGTGGTATTCGGGCAACGAGATCACGCAGTTCATCGAGCAGATCTCGGCCGCATTGGACGGTGCCGGGGTGCGGCCGGGCGAACCGGTCGGCATCGTCGTGCGTAACCGGATTGCGCATGCGGCTACGATCCTCGGGTTCATCGCGACGCGCCGCCCGGTGGTGATGATCTACTCGTACCAGTCCCCCGCTGCGATTGCCCGCGACATCGAGACCCTGGCGCTGCCGGCGATCGTCGCTGATCTCGATGACTGGACACCCGAGCTGCGCAGCGCGGTCGCCTCCTCCGGTTCCGCCGGCCTCGTGCTGTCCGGCGGTCCGCTGCGGGTCGGTGTGACGGCGTCGCGGCAATCCGGCAGCAGGCACGACCCGACGCTCGAGCAGTCCGGCCTGCACATCCTGACCAGTGGCACCACCGGACCGCCCAAGCGAATCCCGGTGGCCACCAACGTTCTTGCCCACACCGTCCTGAGTATGACGATCGGCGCGGGCACCGAAGTGGTCGGAGCGGACACCCCACCAGCCTTGGTGTACTGGCCATTCGGCAGCATCGGTGTCTGCCAGTTGCTGGCCGCGCCATGCTCCGGCAAGCGCATGGTGTTGCTGGAGAAGTTCAGCGTCGCCGAGTGGGTCGAGGCGATCAAGACCTACCAGATCACCCGCGCGGGTGTGCAGCCCGCGATCCTGCGCATGCTGCTGCAGGCCGACGTCCCTCCCGAGGATCTCGCGTCGCTGGAGGGACTCTCGGGCGGCTCCGGGCCGTTGGAGCCGGAGTTGCGGGCCGAGTTCGAGGGGCGCTACGGCATACCACTGTTGTGGGCCTACGGGGCAACCGAATTCGCGGGCTCGGTGTGTAGTTGGACGCCTGAGTTGTATCGCCGCTACGGCGCAGACAAGCCCGACAGCGTCGGGCTGCCGCTGCCCGGTGTGCGGGTCCGCATCGTCGACCCCGATACCGCTGCCGAAGTCCCCACCGGCACCGTCGGGCTGCTCGAAGCCAGCGTGGCCGTCATCGGACCGGGTTGGGTTCGCACCACCGACCTGGCCTCCGTCGACGAAGACGGCTTCGTCACGCTGCACGGGCGCGGCGACGGTGCCATCAACCGGGGCGGCTTCAAGATTCTCCCGGAAACTGTTCGACGGGTGCTGATCTCGCATCCCAGCGTGCTCGACGCGTGTGTGGTCGGTGTCCCGGACTCACGCCTCGGGGCGGTTCCGTTCGCCGCGGTGGAGCTCCGACGCGACGCCGTCGCCCCCACCGAAGCCGAGTTGAAAGACCTGGTGCGCGAGGAGCTGCCGAGCCATCACGTGCCGGTCGCCGTCGCCGTCGTCGACGCACTCCCCCGCAATGCCGCGCTGAAGGTGCGCCCGGGAGACGTTGCGGCGCTGTACTCGCGGGACTGAGTCAGGCCGTGCCCAACGTGCGGGTCAGGAACTTCACCTGGTCGTCGGCCGCGGTGTCGAACCAGTCATGACCCGGCCACACGTCGAAGTGGTCGCACGGGTAGTGATGGACCTGAGCCCTGGCCTGTACGGCCGTCTTCATCACCGAGTTTGCCTGAACGAACCGGTCGAAGTCGGCAATCTGAATCAGCACAGGACATTTCAGGGCTTTGGCCGCGGCGCCGGTGCGGATCTGCACGAGCTCCATCCCGATGGCCGAATCGACTTCGTTGCGCCACGTCGGCCCGGCGATCGCACGGTAGCTGTCGTAGGCACCGTCGAGGGCCAGCGCGCCGGGCTCCCCCGGCTTGGCCGCCAGCGGCATCAGCGTCGGTGCCCCGCCCGCCGCCACCGCGACGCGGCTCTTCACGCCTGCCAGGGTCCAGCGCAGCGCCGACGCGACATCGCGGTGCGCCACCGCCGCACGGCTGGCGGCGAGCCCGCTCGTCAGCGGAGTCATGCCGATCACCGCCACCACATCGGCACACTGTGCGGCCACCCGCAGGACATGGCTGCCGGAGAACGACGAACCCCACAGCACCACCCGGCCGCGATCCACCCCAGGCAGCTGCTGAGCAGCCGCGACCGCAGCACCATAATCCGCCAGCTGTCGCTCAACCGAAACGCTCTGCCGCGGTTGTCCTTCAGAGGAGCCGAAGCCCCGGTAATCGAATGCCACCACGTCCAGTCCCGCCGCGCTGAAGCGCTCCGCGAACGGCTGCAGGCCCGAGTCTTTCGTTCCGCCGAACCCGTGCGCCATCACCACCACCGGTCGACCCTCCGGTCCGGTGAAACCGTCGCCGTCGGCGGTGAAATACCAGGCGCTGCAGCGGTCACCGCCCGAATAGAACGTCAGCTCCGCGTACGTCATGCCCGCACTCCCGCGGTCGCCCCGGCACGGTCGGCCGCACGCCTGGCCCCAGCGGGCAGTTCACGTGCCCGGATGTCGTGCTCGTAATAGAAGTAGTCGACCTGCTGGGTATGCCGGGGCCGGTCGGTGCAATGTCCGCCGTGCAGCTGCTGGTCGGCATCGATCACCCGCTCCATCTCCGCCACCGGCGGCAGGGCGTACCTTCCGACCGCGTAGGCCCCCAACAGCCTGGACTGGCACTCCACGAACGGGAACAACGTCGGAATCGCCTGCGCGAAACCCATGAACACCAGATCGTCCATCCCGGGCTTGAACATCCGCTTGTAGAGCCGAATGTGGTTGCCGGGGGCGCTGACGACGTCGGCGTCGAAGAACGGGAAGGTGATGTTGTAGCCCGTCGCATAGACGATCGCGTCGAAGTCGTCGCTGGTCCCGTCCTCGAAATGTACGGTGGCGCCGTCCAGGCGGGACACGTTCGGCTTCGGGATGACGTCACCGGACCCCAGCCGCAGCGGCAACTCCACCGACTGCGTCGGGTGCGCTTCGAAAAGCTTGTGGTTCGGAGCCGGAAGTCCGTACATCGTCGGATCGGTGCCGAGCATGGGCCCGATCAACTGGACCATCTTGCGTTGCCACGACAGCGGAAGGTAGGGATTGGTGCGGAAGTACTTGTCACCTGGTTGTCCCGCAATGTATTTCGGCACGATCCAGGCGCTCGAGCGGGTAGACAGCGTGACCTTGTTCTGCAGCGACTTGGATGACAACTCCACCGTGATGTCGGCGGCGCTGTTCCCGATGCCCACCACCAGGATCCGCTTGCCGGTCAGCTCGAGCGGGTCTTTCGGGTCGATGTAGTGGTGCGAATGGATCTCCTCACCGGTGAACGTTCCTGGAAACTCCGGCAGGCGCGGGTCCCAGTGATGCCCGTTGGCCACGACCAGCAGATCGAACTCGCGCCGGGCACCGGCCTGATCCTCGATCTCCCACCCACCGCCGTCGACTCGCGCCGCGTGCACCACGCCGTTGTTGAACTCGATGTTCTCCGACAACCCGAAGGCGTTCGCGTAGGCATCCAGATAGGCCTTGATATCGGAGTGGTGCGGGAACGACGGGAAGTGCTCGGGAATCGGAAAGTCCTTGAACGACAACCGATGCTTACTGGTGTCGATGTGCAGGGAACGGTATGCGCTGCTGTGCCCGTTCGGGTTGCCGAAGGCCCAGTTACCGCCGATCCGGTCCGACGTCTCGAACGTCGTGTACGGCACCCGGTAGTCCTTGAGCATCTTCCCGGCGGTGAGTCCGCTGATGCCGGCGCCGATGATCGCGGTCCGCGGCAGTGAACGCTGCAACACAGTGCTCCTTCACGTTGTGATGCAGAACACTAACAGCGGAGTTTGACTAACGTCAATGAATTCTGACAAGTGTCAGAAACGCCGCGAGCAGACGGGTAGGCACCCAAATTGCCGACACGTCTGCTCGCGGAAGAAAAGAACCTCAGCCGATGAAACGGACGATCGACTCGGCGACCGCGGCGGGCTTCTCCGAGCCCTCGATCTCGACCGTCACCGTCATGGTCGCCTGCACCGCGCCGTCGAGCTGGGCGACATCGGTGATCGCCGCCCGCGCGCGCACATTGGCCCCGACCCGAACCGGGGTGATGAACCGAACCTTGTTGTAGCCGTAGTTGACCGCCAATTTGACGTTGTCGACGCGATACAGCTGATGGGTGAAATGCGGCAGCAGCGACAACGTCAGTAGACCGTGCGCGATGGTCCCGCCGAAGGGTCCGCCTGCAGCCTTCTCCGGATCGACGTGAATCCACTGATGGTCATCGGTGGCGTCGGCGAACAGATTCACCCGCTCCTGGGTAACCTCCATCCACTCGGTGGGGCCCAGCTCGCTGCCCTTGGCTGCCACGAACTCGTCAAGACCGTTGAAGACTTTCACGCTCACTCCTCTCGAACCGTGGTCAGAAGACTACGGTCTGATTCCCGAACCGGATTACGCGGTCCTCACAGTGCCACAGCACCGCACGGGACAACACCAACCGCTCCACGTCCGCACCCAACCGCACCAGGTCACCGACCGAGTGCCGGTGATCGACGCGGACCACGTCTTGCTCGATGATGGGCCCCTCATCGAGGTCGCCGGTCACGTAATGCGCTGTCGCGCCGACCAACTTGACCCCGCGCTCCTTTGCCCTGCGGTACGGCGCCGCGCCGATGAACGCCGGCAGGAAGGAATGGTGGATGTTGATCAGCGGGCAGCCCACGGCCTCGAGGAACTCAGGCGTGAGGATCTGCATGTACCGGGCCAGCACCACGAGATCGACGTTGCCGTGCAACAACTGCAGGATGCGCTGCTCGGCCTCGGGCCGGTTCTCGCGCGTCGCGGGGACATAGAGGAACGGCACCCCGAACGCGCGCACCTGATCAGCAAGATCGGGATGGTTCGAGATGACCATGACCACCGACATGTCGAGCTCGCCGCGCCGGTTGCGCCACAACAGATCCAGCAGACAGTGGTCCTCGCGGGAGGCCATCAGCGCCACCCGTTTCGGCTTCGAGGCCTCCGTCAGGCGGAAGTCCATCTCGAACGGCTCGGCCACCCGCTGCCGGAAATCCCGCTCCAGTTCTTCGCGTACCGCGGCCAGGCCCGGCAGGTGGAAGATCGTGCGCTGCATGAAAGTGCCGCCGGACTGCTCGGTGGAGTGTTGATCCAGCGACACGATGTTGGCGCCGGCACCGGTGAGGAAGCCGCTGATCGCTGCAACCAACCCGGGCCGGTCCGCGCAACGCAGCAGCAGCCTGCCGACATCGTGGACCGGCAGGGTGGACGCTTTCGGATACTCCTGAGTCATCACCACAAGAATCTCATCCGGGCATCCCGGCCGCCGCACTACCCGCCAATTGAAACACCGGCCCGAAAGCGCCGGACCGACCCGAAGTCGACCGCCATTCACCCCGGTGCGCTATCGCCGACCGGCTGGCTGAGGGGCGCCACAGCAAAAGGCCGGCCCGCCTTCCGCGCACCGCGCATTGGGCATCAACGTCAATTCTCAATTTTTGCCCTATCTGTCCGAGAGCAACATATGCGGCGTGTACAGCGATTGCGGAATTTGCCAAAATTGCATGTACCCGTGAGTAAATCGGGGATGTACGGACAGAATTCACCACCCGACTGGACAAGATTTCTCGGCTCGCTGGAATTCCCATACGAAGCGGCGCGATACTCGTCACACGTATTCGCACCACCGGGCTACACACCAAAAATCAGCCGTCCATGCGGAAGGCACGGCTGACCGACGAAATGGATTCCAGATGACCGCTCCCCAACTCGATGCCGCAGACCGCCGCTGCGCGACATTGGACGAAAGCCCAAGCTGGTGGGACCCCGACAGCGAGTGCACGATCGTCGTGGCCCGGCCGGCCGCAGAACGTGAGCTGTGGAACGAATACGTCGGCGGGGCCTACTCCAACTACCGCAAACACGGAGTGGAGCGCGCGCTGGACCCGAAAACACTACGGACAGGCGAGGATACGGCGTTGTTCTGCGTCGGGGTCAACCGTGCCGGCGACGTCGTCGGCGGCCTACGAGCCAAGGGCCCGCACCGAAGCGTCGAGGACAGCCACGCAGTCATCGAGTGGGGAGGGCAACCTGCACTCGGTTCGGTTCGCAAGATGATCGCCGACCGTTTGCCGTTCGGAGTGGTTGAAATGAAGACCGCCTGGGTATGCGACGACCCGGAACAGAGTCGCGCACTCACCGATACGCTGGCGCGTATGCCGCTGCATGCCATGACACTCTTGGATATTCAGTTTGCCATGGCCACGGCGGCGGCCTATGTGCTCAAACGCTGGTTGTCATCGGGTGGCGTGCTCGCGGCCAGAATTCCGGCGACTCCGTATCCGGATGAGCGATACCAGACGAAGATGATGTGGTGGGATAGCAGAACATTCGCCCATCATGCCGATACGGGGCAGCTGTCGCGTTACTTCGCCGAGGCCCAGCGAATCGGTACGCACCCCGCCGGCTTCGACGGACACACCAGGACCGCAGCAGGACGATGACCGCAGAAATCCGGCACACGAGCGATGAGAATTCCAAATTGACCGAACTCAACGACGCGGATCAGCATCGCGCGATCTTCATCGACGACCAATTCACCCTCGACCAGCTCCGCGCGGACCCACGCATCACCGTGATCGACGAATGCGGCGAGCAGCAGACCGCTCTGCTCACCCTTGTCCCCCAGGTCAGCCAGGAATTGATCGACGAGCCGACCCGGTGGGCTTACTACCCGTGGCGTCGGAGTCTGGTCCATATCCTGGGGCCGGTCGCCTTCAACCGGTTACGGCTGGATCGCAACCGCAACCTCGTCACCTCCGACGAACAGCGACGGCTGTCGCAACTGAAGATCGGCGTCATCGGGCTCAGCGTCGGCCACGCCATCGCCCACAACCTCGTGACCGAGGGACTGTGCGGCGAGATCCATCTGACCGACTTCGACGAGCTCGAATTGGCGAACCTCAACAGAGTCCCGGGCACGGTGTTCGACCTGGGGTTGAACAAGGCGGTGGTGGCTGCACGCAGGATTGCCGAGATCGACCCGTACATCCGGGTTCACATCGATCGCAACGGTGCGGCGGCCGAATCCATCGACGCGTTCCTGCGCGGGCTCGATGTGGTCGTCGAGGAATGCGACTCGCTGGACGCGAAAGTCCTTGTCCGGGAAGCGGCCCGCGCTCGCCGCTTGCCGGTGCTGATGACCACGGGTGACCGCGGACTGCTCGATGTCGAGCGGTTCGACCTGGAGCCCGCGCGGCCGGTCCTGCACGGTCTGCTCGGCGACATCGCCGCGCGAGACCTGGCCGGACTCAGCAGCAAGGACAAGGTGCCGTACGTCCTGCGCATTCTCGACGCGCCCCAGCTCTCATCTCGCATGGCGGCCTCGCTGGTCGAGGTCGGCAAAACGTTGAGCACCTGGCCCCAACTCGCCTCCGAGGTCGTTCTCGGGGCGACCGTCGTGGCCAATGCCGTGCGGCGCATCGGTCTGGGTGAGCCGATGCCCTCAGGGCGAGTTCGTGTCGACGTCGCCGACGCGCTGGACCGGATCGGCGATCCTCTCGGCATCACGCTCGGACCGGCACCCACGCCGCCGCCCGCTGACACCCGAGCCGAGCCGGCCGGGATCGCCGGCATCCTGAACGACGCGGCGACCCGCGCCCCCTCGGGCGGCAATGTCCAGCCGTGGCAGATCGAGGCGAGCGACGATCGGATCGGCCTCCGGTTGGCGACGAAATGCACGACGGCGATGGACGTCGGGTACCGCGGCAGCGCGGTGGCACTCGGTGCGGCCGCGTTCAACGCGCGGGTGGCCGCGGCCGCCCACGGCCTGACCGGAGAGCTGCAGTGGTCCCGCGGCGACGAAGGCACGCCGCTGTTCGGGATCGCGGAATTCTCGGCAGGCAGCGCACCGGAGTTGGCCGCTCTCTACGAGCCGATGCTGGCCCGGGAGACCAATCGGCTCCGCGGCACGGCGACGCCGATCGCTGCCGATGTGCTCGACGAGTTGCGGTCCGCCGCGCGCGGCGAGGGCGCCGAGATGACGATCCTCGATGACCGGGCCGAGATCGAAACCGCCGCACGCCTGCTCGCCGCGGCCGACCGGATCCGTTATCTGACCCCGACCCTGCACCGCGAGATGATGTCGGAGCTCCGGTGGCCGGGCGATCCGGACCCCGATACGGGTATCGATGTCACGACGCTCGGGTTGGACCCGGCGGACCTGGTGATACTCGACATCCTGCGCCGGCCCGAGGTGATGGCGAACCTGGCGGACTGGGATGTCGGCACGGCACTCGGCGACGACACCTACGAGCGGGTGACATCGAGTTCGGCACTGGCGGTCGTCTCGATCCGGGGCCGCCGACTGACGGACTACGCGGTAGCCGGATCCGCGGTCGAGGCCGTCTGGGTCCACGCCCAGCGCCGCGGCCTGGCCGTTCAACCGGTGTCGCCGGTGTTCCTGTATGCCCACGACGACCGGGACCGCCAGGAACTCTCCCCTGGTCACGCCGATGCGCTGCGCGATCTGCAGTACGCTTTTCGCAGGTTGACCACCACCGAGCGCGACGAATCACAGGCGCTGGTGCTCAGGTTGTCCTATGCGCCGCGCCCGACCGTACGCAGCCGGCGCCGAGCCCACACGGGTTCGACGCTGCGGTACGGCTGAGTCGAAGTGCTGAGGTATAGGCGGAGGTATCTGGTGCCAGGCAGCCTCGAACTGCTCGTCACATCCGTTGCCACGCAACTGATGGCGGTGGACGCCGCGACCTCGGTCACGGTCAGCCAGCAGGTGCTGGCCGAGCTGGTCTCGTTCTTCGACGTGGACGTGAGCTTCCTGCGGCACAACGATCACGAGGCACACGCGACGCGGTTGGTGGCCGAATGGCCGCCGCGCCCGCCGGACACCCAGACCGACCCGATCGCGGTCATCCACTTCGCCGATGCCGATCCGGTGTTCGCGATGGCCGAGCACCTGAAGGAACCGGCAGTCTTCCGTCCCGAGCCGGCCACCGACGACTACCAGCGCACCATCGAGGCGGGACGGCACATCGCGAGCACGTCGATGGCCTGCGTGCCGCTGCTGTCCGGCGACATCACCACCGGCGTCCTCGGGTTCGTCAAGTTCGGCGACCGCGAGTGGCTACCCGCGGAACTCAATGCACTCAAGGCGATTGCCTCGTTGTTCGCCCAGGTACAGGCCCGCATCGAGGCGGAGGACCAGCTGCGGTACCTGGCCGATCACGACCACCTCACCGGGCTGCACAACCGCAGGGCGCTCATGGCCCATCTGGAGGCGCGGCTGGCTCCCGGCCAGCCCGGCCCGGTGGTGGTGATGTTCTTCGACCTGGACCGGCTCAAGGCGATCAACGACTATCTCGGGCATACCGCCGGTGACGCCTTCATCAGCATCCTGGCCGAGCGGTTGCAGCGTGGGGACGACTCGCCCAAGCTCATCGCACGACTCGGCGGCGACGAGTTCGTCGTGGTGCCCGCGGCGTCGATGACGGCCGAGGCGGCCACCGCGTTGGCCTACCGGCTCCAATCGGTGCTGCGCGAACGGGTCACCATCGACGGCGAGATGCTCACGCGTACCGTCAGCATCGGCCTGGCCCAAGGCATTCCAGGCCGCGACTCCACCTCGGACCTGCTCAACCGGGCCGATCACGCGGTGCTCACCGCGAAGAACTCCGGAGGCAACCAGGTCGCGGTGTTCTCCGATGCGATGGCGATGGAGATCGACTTCCGCAACGACATCGAGCTGCACCTGCAGAGCGTGATCGAGAGCGGCGCACTGGTGCTGCACTACCTACCCGAGATCGACATGCGGACCGGCGAGGTGCTGGCGGCCGAGGCTCTGGTGCGCTGGCAGCATCCGACGCGCGGCCTGCTGTCCCCCGATTCGTTCATCGGGGTGGCCGAATCGATAAACCTGGCAGGCGAGCTGGGCCGCTGGGTGCTGCGGACCGCGTGCGCCGAGTTCGCCCGGTGGCGGTCCAACGGCGTCGGCCGCAACATCGTGCTGCGGATCAACGTGTCGCCGGTGCAACTGGTGACGGACGGATTCGTCGCCTCGGTGGCCGGCATCATGAAGGAATTCCGCCTACCTCGCGGATCGGTGTGCCTGGAGATCACCGAGAGCATCGTCGTGCAGGACATCGAAACCACGCGCTCGACCTTGACCGGACTGCACAAGGTGGGGGTACAGGTCGCCATCGACGACTTCGGCACCGGCTACAGCGCGCTGTCACTGTTGAAGTCACTCCCGGTGGACACCCTCAAGATCGACCGTAGTTTTGTCGCCGGGCTCGGTTCCGACCCGGGCGACCTGCCGATCGTGCGCGCGGTGATCGCCCTGGCCGGGGCGTTCGGCCTACAACTGGTCGCCGAAGGGGTCGAGACGGAACGGGCCGCGCTGACGCTGTTGCGGCACGGCTGCTACCGCGCTCAGGGCTTCTTGCTGTCCAGGCCGATCCTCGGACACGAGATGGCCGCGCTACTGGCCAAAGGGCGGGTGCCCGTGCATTTTTCAGCCGCGCCGCGCACGTGATCGGTACGACTCGCGCGGCGAGTCGTGCACTCCCCCGGCCCGGCAGTAGTCCGACCTCCCGGTGTCGGGCTGATGGTCGAGCAGCTCGACGCGACCGAATCTGCTGGCGCCGTAGCCGACCAGGCCTACCTGCAGAGGCTTTCCGGACTCGATGCGCTGACCGTCCGCCGCCGGGGCGCTGCTCCGGGGTTCGGTCGAGAGAGCCACGCCGTGGCGGGCTCGCAGGGCCAGCGGACCGTCGGCGGTGTCGACGACGACCCCGAGAACTTCGCCCTCCTCGAACACGATGCGCTGCAGTGTGCCGTTGTCCAGGGTGTGGATCTGTTTGTCGAGTGCCTGGGCCGACAGCCAGTCACCGAGCGCCGAGACGGCGCCGGACTCGCTCTCGACGTTCAGCGTCCCGAGCATCTTGACCTGGATCTCCTCGCCGGCGCAGGTCTTCATCGAGGTCGTGCCGCGATCCGCCAGCCGGGTGTAGAGCACGCCGTAGGGGGATGTCAGACAGTGCTGCGCCCAGTCCTGCAGCCGGGCGCCGTAGAACGGCGCGATCCGACCGCGTCCGGAAACGGGGGTCCAATCGCTCACCGACCGAACCGTCAGGGCGCTGTCATATTCGGCGGCGTCGACCGGCAACAGATCCGCCGACACCGCGTCAAGGTAGTCACGGGTCTCCGGATCCTCGATGCCCGCGCCCAACCACGGTGTCTCGACCCCGGAGGTCACCGACTGCGTGGTGCCCGCAGTCCCCGGCGTGATCAGGTGCACGTCGAGTCCGGCATCCGCCGCCGCAACGGCCGCGGCCAACGCTCCGAAGCCCGAGCCACAGCAAACGACGTCGACTTCGTCATCCCACATCGGCTAGCGACACTCCGACCGGACTGCGTGGAACCCGATCAAGATCGAAATATCTTGGGAGGCACCAGAAGTTGAGGTCGTCATGGCCCGCACCGGGATTCGAGGGGGATTGCCGGTGCAGGCCATGACAACGCTTCCAGGATAGCCCTTGGCTACTGCCGACCGCCAAATGGTGGCGCTCGCCACAGTGCCCGCGGCCGCGGCATGCGCCAGCGCCGGGCGGGCAAACCGCGACGAACCAAGAGTTATCACGCTAAGCACGATACATACCTTTAGAATGTTATGCACGCACGGCGAAGACTTTGAGTCTGCTGGTGACGGCGGCGAAATCAGAACACAGCCGCCGGCGGATCAGAGTCAGGAAGGCCCCGAGGTGACTGAGCAGCTCGACCGACGAGCAGAGCTGACCCGTCTCCAGATCCTGCAGGCGGCGGCGCGCCAGTTCGCTCACACGCCTTACAGCCTGGTCAGCCTCGACGACATCCTGGCCGACGCAGCAGTCACCAAGGGCGCGCTGTACTTCCACTTCCGGTCCAAGCACGCGCTGGCGGTATCGATCGTCGAGCATCGCACCGCGCGGGCCAACAAGTCCGTCGAAGACGTCCTGGCTCGCAACCTGTCCGGAGCAGAGACCCTGATCGACCTCTCCTGCCTGGTGGCCGCCGAAGACATCGGTGACCCGATGGCCCGGGCCTGCCTGAACCTGGTCGAATCCATCGGCCGGACCGACGGCCTGGGGCCACGGGTGCTCGATGAATGGGTGCAGGGTTTCGCCGGCATCGCCAAACGTGCCATCGGCGAAGGCGACTTCACCGCCGACAGCGACCCGGAAGCGATCGCCCGGTTGTTGGTGTCGATCTACCTCGGGGTGCGCCAGACCAGTGACCTCGACGATCCGCCACGGTTCCTGACGGACCTCGAACACAGCTGGCGGCTGGCGCTGCCGGGATTCGCCGAGCCCGAACGGCTTGGCTACCTCAAGCAGTTCATCCGGCGTCGCACCGCGGTGGGTGCCAAGAAGGTGGTGCCGCTGCACCCCCACTCGCCGGACACTGCAGCCGACCCAGCAGTCGGGCGTACCTGACATGGCACGCCAGGCTCGATCCGAGCTGACCCGGCAGAAGATCATCACCGCCGCCGTCGACCTGTTCAGCGAGCACGGCTACCCGGCGACCGGACTCGGCGACATCATCGCGCGGGCCGAGATGACCAAGGGCGCGCTCTACTACCACTTCGACTCGAAGGAATCGCTGGCCGAGGCGATCATCAGCGACGGCGGCACCGCGATGCTCGCGACGTTCCGCGCCATCGCCGAATCCTCGTCGCCGGCCCTGGAAAACACCATCCACGGGTTGTTCGTGGTAGCCGATTTCGCCCGCTCGGACAAGGTCGCCCAGATCGGTATGCAGTTGCTGCGGACGTTCAGCGGGATCAACGCTGCCGCCACCCGCGTGTACACGAGCTGGCTCGATGAGCTCAGGAATCAGTTGACCCAGGCCGCCGACGAAGGCGATCTACGGGAGAACCTCGATGTCTCCGGCGCAGCCGAGGTGATCCTGGGATCCATGCTGGGCGCCGAGGCCCTCTCCCGCGCGAATGCCACCGGCACCGACCTACGCGAACGGGTGGCCCGCACGTGGGACCTGTTGCTGCCCTCGATCGTCAGCAGGGAATCGCTGGATTACTTCCGCGAGTTCCTGGCCCGCGAATCGCTGCGCCGCGCGCAGGCCGCCGGCTAGCCCTACAGTTCTTCGGCCCACAACCGTTCGGTGAGGTCCTGGAACGTCGCCAGTGCCACCGGATCGTCGCCACGCAGCAGCGCCGACTTGCTCATCCGCGCCCGCACGATCGAGCCGTCGTCGTGGACGAGGTCGACCAGCAGCCCCGCATGGGCCCGCATCACCGAGACCGCCGACTCGTCGGCCGGCAGCGAATAAAACACCTCAGCAAACTGCATGCTCTTGACCGCCTCGGTATCGCGGCCGACCATCTCGCCGAAAGCAGTGTTGGCGAAGAGGATCGCTCCGTCCTCCGCGATTGCCAACACCGGCACCGGGAACCGCTCCAGTACCACCAGCGCAGGAATGTTCTGCAGCAGTGCCATCGGAGATTGGGGGTCCTGACCGCTTTGGCGACGCTCCACGAGTCCGATTATCGCCTGCGCCCCCGGCCGGGTGCCACCACGGTCCAGCAACGTGATGCGACGACGCCCCGGTCGGGGTCGGCACGCAGAAGTCGGGGTGGCCTGCGCCACTTGACTAACTAGGTTTACTCTGTGGAGCGACACCAGCAGAAGGGGCAGGCATGGACCTGAAGTGGTCGACGACCGACCAGGAATTCCGCGACGAGGTGCGCGACTTTCTCGCCAAGAATCTGACGCCCGAGCTCCAGCGCGCGGGCCGGCTGATGACCAGCGTGTATGCCGATCACGACGCCAGCATGGCCTGGCAGAAAATCCTCCACGAACGTGGCTGGGCCGCCCCGGCATGGCCCGTGGAACACGGCGGCTGCGACTGGAGCCTCACGCAGCACTACATCTTCAGCCGCGAATCGACGCTGGCCGGTGCGCCGTCGTTGTCACCCATGGGCATCCGGATGGTGGCCCACGCGATCATCAAATTCGGCACGCAGGCGCAGAAGGACTACTTCCTTCCCGGCATCCTGACCGGCGAGGTGTTCTTCTGCCAGGGCTACTCCGAGCCCGAGGCCGGGTCGGATCTGGCTGCGCTGTCCATGGCCGCGGTACCTGACGGTGACGACCTCGTCTGCACCGGCAGCAAGATCTGGACCACCCACGCCCAGGAAGCCAACTGGATGTTCGCGCTGGTGCGCACCACCCGCGGCGCCAAGAAGCAGCAGGGCATCACCTTCGTGCTCATCGACATGACCTCCCCCGGCATCGAAATCCGGCCACTGGTCATGACTTCCGGCGAAGAGGTCCAGAACCAGGTCTTCTTCGACGAGGTCCGGGTCCCGAAGTCGAACGTGATCGGCACGATCGACGACGGCTGGACCGTGGCCAAGTATCTGCTGGAGTTCGAGCGCGGCGGGGGTGCCAACGCCCCGGCACTGCAGGTGCTGGGCGACGAAATCTCCGCCGTTGCCGCCGAAATGCCGGGACCAACCGGTGGCCGGCTGATCGACGACCCGGCATTCAGCCGCAGGCTCGCCGACGCCCGCCTCCGCACCGACGTCCTGGAAATCCTCGAGTACCAGGTGCTGGCCGCAGTGGCAGACGGAGGCCATCCCGGAACGGCGTCGTCGATGCTCAAGGTCTTGAGCACCGAACTGAGCCAAACCCTGACCGAGCTGTCCATGGAGGCCGCGGGTCCGCTCGCCCGCGCCTACCAGCCGCATGCCACTTTCCCGGGCGGCCCGGTGGCCGAGTACGAACCGCCCGCCGACGGCTATCACAGCGGAGCACCGTGGCAGGCGGTAGCCCCGCTGCGCTACTTCAACGACCGGGCAGGCTCGATCTACGCCGGCAGCAACGAAATTCAGCGAAACATCCTCGCCAAGGCAGAACTGGGGCTCTAGATGGACTTCAACCTGACCAACGAACAGGAACTGCTGCGCGACGGGCTGACCAAGTTCCTGGCCAGTCGCTACGACCTGGCGTCCAGCCGGGCCGCGGCCAAGACCGGCCCCGGCTGGCAGCCCGAGATCTGGCGGGGCTTCGCCGACGAACTGGGAATCCTGGGCGCAACCCTGCCCGAGGAGGCCGGCGGCATCGGTGGCGGGCCGGTCGAAACCATGGTCATCGCCGAGGCTTTGGGCCACGCCCTGGTGATCGAACCGTTCGTGGACACCGTGGTGGTCGCCGGTGGCCTGCTGCACCGGTCCGGCGACAAGGCCGCCGCGACCCTGCTCGAGGACATCGTGGCGGGATCCGCCATCGTCGCGCTGGCCGCCACCGAGCCGACCTCCGGCGACAACTGGCGCGATGTCTCGACCACTGCCGTCCGCGACGGTGACGAGTGGGTGCTGAACGGCTCGAAGATCATGGCCGTCAGCGCGCCGCTGGCCACCCACCTGCTGGTGTCTGCACGTACCTCGGGGGAACGTGCCGACACCGACGGAATCTCCCAGTTCCTGGTCGATATCGCCTCGTTGTCAACGGGATTCACCGCACACCCGTACCGCACGGTGGACGACCGGCGGGCATCGGACCTGACGTTCTCCGGTGTCCGGGTGCCTGCCTCGGCATTGCTGGGGGCAGAGGGGCAGGCCTGGCCGTCACTGGATCTGGCCCGGGACGAAGGGGCGGCCGCGGTGTGCGCCGAGGCCGTGGGTGGCATGCGCAAGGTGCTGGCCGACACGGTCGAGTACTGCAAACAACGCCAGCAATTCGGCCTTCCCATCGGCAGCTTCCAGGCGCTGCAGCACCGCATGGTCGACATGCACATGGAGGTCGAACAGGCCTCCGCGGCGGTCTATCTCGCCGTTCTGAACCTCGATGCCGAACCCGCGCAACGGGCCAAGGCGGTATCGGCGGCCAAGGCCACCATCGGCCGGGCGGCGCGATTTGTCGGGCAGAATGCCGTGCAGTTGCACGGCGGCATGGGCATGACCGAGGAACTCGCGATCGGCCACTACTTCAAGCGCCTCACCGCAGTTCAGTACGAGTTCGGCTCGACCGACTACCACGTCGGCCGTTACGCGGAGCTCACCCAGGCCTAGGAGCCCGAACTGAAGCCAGGGACAGAATCAACGGCGCTTTCGTCCCTGGTTTCAGTTTCGGTCTACTCGCTGATCCCGTACCCACCGCCCGTAGTCTGGATCGGGTGAGCGTACGGGGATGGCTGTTGTTGGGCGCCATGAGCCTCATCTGGGGCATCCCCTACCTGTTGATCAAGATCGCCGTCGAAGGCGTCTCGGTGCCCGTACTGGTCCTGGCCCGCACCGCCGTCGGCGCAGCCGTGCTGCTGCCGCTGGTGATGTCGCGCGCCGCCTGGACCCCGGTGCTGAGGCATTGGCGGCCCGTGCTGGCGTTCGCGTTCTTCGAGATCATCGCGGCGTGGTTCCTGCTCACTGATGCCGAACGCCACCTGAGCAGCTCGCTGACCGGTCTGCTGATCGCGACCGCCCCGATCATCGCCGCGGTTCTCGACCGGCTCACCGGCGGAGAACGGTTGAGCGCCAAGCGAATCGCCGGACTTGGGGTGGGGCTGGCCGGTGTGGCGGTGCTCGCCGGCCCGGGACTGGCCGGCGGACACGGCTGGCCCATCGCCGAAGTGCTGCTGGTGGCAACCTGTTACGCGATCGCGCCGCTGATCGCCGCGCGTCATCTGGGTGAGGTGCCGACCCTCCCGCTCACCGCGGCGTGCCTGACGCTCGCGGCCCTGATCTACACCACCCCGGCGCTGCTGACCTGGCCCGACCAGATGCCGTCGCGACGCGTGCTGATCGCACTGACCGCACTCGCCGTGATCTGCACCGCGCTGGCATTCGTGGTGTTCTTCGCACTGATCCGCGAAGTCGGGGGCGCGCGGGCGCTGGTGTTCACCTAAATCAACCCGGCTGTTGCGCTGGCCGCCGGCGTCATCGTGCTCGGTGAACCTCTGACGGTGTACAACGTCGCCGGGCTGGCACTGATCCTCGCCGGTTCGATCCTGGCGACCCGGACCCCACGCGACCCCGACCCGCAGGTCGAAGCCGAAGTCAGCCGCGCAGGCCCGCGCTGAGCATCTCCTCGATCGACACGAATTTCACCCGGGGTCGGGCCTCCTGCGCACCGCGGTCTCGTTCGGCGGCATCGATCGCGCGCCAACCCGGCCAGCCCACCGGCTCGGCTCCCCGACTGGCCAACAACGCATCGAGCGACTCCCGGCCGTCGACGTCACGGGTCAGCAGACCCGCATCGAAGTCGGCCCACAGCTGGGCCACCGTCTGCTCGGCGCACAGCCGGTTCGTGCCGATCACTCCGCGAGGTCCGCGTTTGATCCAACCGGTCACGTAGGTACCGGGCACCGCTGCGCCGTCGACCACGCGACCGGATTCGTTGGGCACGGTCCCGGAGTCCTCGTCGTAGGGCAGCCCGGCGACGGGCAGGCCGCGATAGCCGATCGACCGCAGGATCAGTGGCGTCTCGATCACCTCGGTTCCACGCTCGGTGCTGACCTGCAACCCTTCGGCACGGCCGGAACCGAGGATGGCGACCGGGGTGGCGCCGAAGCGGAACACCACCCGTTTGTTCCCGGGAGTCGGGCTGCGCTGCGCGTACTCACGGGCGATGGCGAGCTTGAACGAGATTTCGACGTCGTCGTGTTCGTCGTCGGCAGGAAGATCCGACGGGTCGACGATCACGTCGACCCCGTCGAGGTGCCCCAGAGCCAGGAACTCCCCCGCCGAGAACGCCGCATGCCCGATATCGCGGCGGGCCAGGATCACCACCTCCCGGATTGCGCTGTCGGCCAACGCATCCAGGGTGTGCTGGGCGATATCGGTGGCAGCCAACGCGGCGCGGTCCATCAACAGCACCCGGGCGACGTCGAGGGCGACGTTGCCGTTGCCGACGATGACCGCCCGCTCGCCCGACAGGTCGAACTGGTGCGCAGCGTCGTCGGGATGGCCGTTGTACCACCCGACGAACTCGGCTGCGGCGTGATGACCCATGAGGTCCTCACCGTCGATTCCCAGGCGCCGGCTCGTGGCCGCACCCACCGCGTAGATCACGGCGTGATGATGGGCCATCAGCTCCTCGTGGTTGATGGTGCGGCCGACCTCGACGTTGAAATGGCTGGCGAACCGCGGATTGGTGAACGCCCGCTCGAAGATGTCGACCACCGACTTGGTGTGCTGGTGATCGGGCGCCACCCCGGCCCGAATCAGTCCGAACGGCGTGGGCAGCCGCTCGAACAGGTTGATCTCCACGCCGTCGACGTCGATCAGCTCGGCGGCGGCATAACAGGCCGCCGGCCCGGAACCGACGATGGCCACCCGTAGGGATCCCGCCTCGACGCGGGCGCGGGAGGTGGCTGCCGGCACCGACGCCGGCTCAAGCGGATGGCGCTCGAAATAGGCGGCGTTGAGCTCCTTGAACCGGTGCAGCTCGCCGGGCAGATCCTCCTCGTAGTGGATCGCGCCGACCGGGCACTCCTCGAAGCAGGCTCCGCAGTCGATGCACGATTCCGGATCGATGTAGAGCATCTCGGCCGACGCGGAATCCAGCCCGCCCTCGGCCGGACGGATGCAGTCCACCGGGCACACCGGAACGCAGCTGGCGTCCTTGCAGCAGTTCTGCGTGATCACGTAAGCCATCGGACCTCCCCTTTCAGATCTGAGGAGATCCTACTGGACACCTGTCTGATTTATCGACTCGAATGCCACGCTTGCCCGCTCATCAGCACAAGAATCGCTCGATAAACAGAACTAAAAATATGTTGATACAGGCATTTTCATCGGACGATTGCCAATCGCGGCACCCAGCTATATCTTGGACACATGTCCAGGCCAGCGGTGGCTACGGTCACCCGCCTCCACGACGCACAGGGTCAGCGCGTGCGCACGCAACGTCGTGTCTTCGGCGCGGCCACGCAACTACTCGATGCGCACAACGTCATCTCGGTGCCGGCACTGGCCGCACGCGCGAAGATGGCTCCCGCCGCGCTCTACGCACATTTCCCGTCCATCGAGGTGGTGTTCGCCGAGCTGTACCTGGACCGTGTGATTCAGCTGCCGCTGGTCATCGATCCCACGGCCGGCACCACCAGTCGGGTCACCGAGCAGCTCACCGCGCTCACGCTGCTGATGGCCGATGAGCCGCGATTGGCCCGGGCCTGCACCCAGGCACTGATGAGCACCGACGACGAGGTGGTGGAAGACGTCCGCTCCCGGATCGCCGCCGAGGTGAACCGCCGGATCTCTACGGCCCTGGGCGGCGGAGCCTGGCCGGAAGTGCTCGCCACCCTGGAGGCGGTGTTCTGGGGTGCCCTGTTGCAGGCACAGACCGGAGCGATGAGCTACCGGCAGATGGCCCGCCAACTCGAGACCATGGTCTCGCTGATCGTCCCCGGTGGGTGAATCAGGCTGCGGCTCAACACGTGCCCGTCGGAACCACCCACACGTGCTCGAAATCCAGTACTGAAGACGCGATTTCGAAGTCGGCGTCGTAGTGCACCACCGTCAACCGATGCCGGCTCGCGATCACAGACGTCAGAAGATCAGAGATGCCCACAGCGCGGTGCCTGCCGGATTGCGCCAACCGGAACTGCGCGTCGAAGGCCGACTGCCAGTGCTCATCGTCCGTCGGGAGATACTCGTATGCATCGCGGCGGTCCGCGCGCAACTGCGCATACTCGCCCGCCGACCGGGCGCTGAAGAGCGCCTCGGCGTCGAGTACCGCACACGTGGCCACCAGGCCGGCTTCGATCAACGGGCGGAGGCGATCCGCGACGGCCGGGTGTGCCATCCGGGCGGCTGCGCTGGTGTCAATGAGAAACCGTGCCGTCAGCGCCATACCTCGTCCCTGTCGCGCTTATCCGCCAGCGATGCCAATCCGCCCGAGGCCAGCCAATCCGCCTGCCGCACGCGGGCCGATCGCGTTGAAGCCAACCGCAATGCCGATCGGACCGTGTCCGCAATCCCGGTGGTTTCGAGTTCACGCTGCGCGGCGGCCAGCAATTCGTCATCGATGTCGATCAGGCGCTTCGTCATGGACACCTCCGGTATATACATCAGGCGCTCTGAGTATATAGCCCGACGCGGGAGCATGCCTCTTCGAATTTCGACCACTCCGAATGCGGGGGTTGCCGCGGAGACGGAAGCACCCCACCCTTGTTCAGAGCATCATGGAGGCTCGCGAAGATCCGCTTGCGAATCCACTCCAGCCCGTTGGTGGCGCCTACACCGAGATCCAAATCAGGCACCCACAGCGCCGAGCCGCATAACGCCACCTGTTCCTCGTAGTGGTCGTCCCAACATTCCGATTGCCACCCACACCAAAGACTCGGCAGCCGGTCGAACACATTCTGCGGATCGTCCGCGTACCAGACACCGACCCGGCGCATACGGGTATCAACATGCACGCCGCCCGCTGGGATCTGTCCTAGCCGCAGCTTCGAGAATCCTCTGCCGGGAAGAAGTTCCAGCAACGCAGCCCCATGACGCGCTGAACTGACGCCCCACCACAACGGCCACAATCGAAGACATCCATCGGTATCGACGACTGACACGACATGGCATGGACTGTTGCGGTCGTGCGCCAAAGTCAGGTCAGGTCCCCGGAGATCTTTATCCCAGGGGTGATTCGCGCCGACGTACTGGGCGAGCTCATCCGTTCCTCCGTAGGCCCAACCCACCGCGTAGTCCGGCCACGTGAGGGCGAGGACAGCCAACATCGCCCGACGAATCGGCATGTCCCACATGAGTTCGTCACCGAAGAACAACAAGCGTTTTCGGTCGAGGTCGATCACCGCACTGCCTTCTGCCAATGCCCATTCCGTCGGTGGACGGACCCGTGCTGCCCTCGCATAGCGCACGGCAAACTCCGGACCGAATGCGAGCGCATCCAGCATGCGGCAGCCGACCAGATGGTCGTAATACAGCTGCCACGAACCGTTTTCGACAATGACAAAGTTGGCCGGGTTACCCATGTCGCATTCCTTGTTCGCAGGGATGTTCGCGACAACGGTCTCGCTACCTACCGACAACCCGGTGCATTCACGGCCGAGTTATCCCCAGCGCGGAGTTCATCCACAGACGCACTCGCTCGGGAAAACAATCGCCCTACACGGGGCTCAGCGTGAAGGGCATCTCGATGGCCAGGGGCAGATTGATTCCACACGCACCGCTGGGCCCGACTGTCGAGTCCCAACCCCTGAACATCGCGGGGTCGTCGGGATCCCGGTAGAACTTGAAGATCTGCTTGCCCGGAGCGGTGCTGCCATCGTCACAGCGCATCCAGTCAGGGACGGTGCGCGTGACGAACCACAGTTTGCTGACGTAACGCGCCTCGGCACTCCAGCCTCGGTCGCTGGTGACATGCCCGACGCAGTCATAGACTCCGCTGCATGTCGAGGTGATGGTCCAGGTGCTCGACACCGTTGGCTCATCGTGGAATATCTCGTTGGTCTTGGCCCACTGCCCATCGGATACCGCCCGCATCGTCGCATTGATCGCGATGTCCTCGAAGGTGGCCCGCGCGACCGGCACCGGCCCCGCTACGGCGACCACGGCGGCGGTCGTCGCGGCCGTTGCGACATGCCGCACCGCGGACCCGGCCGCGGTCATGACACGCCGACCGCGGGATCGAGGATCAGGTCCTTCCACTTGTCTTGCGACTGCTCCTGTAACGGCCGTGCCACCAAGTTGGACTGGACATGTGTCGAACCATCACGAGCCATGAATCGGCCCGTGCGCGGATCGTAGGTAGCCACCGCAACCGATGGGCCTGGCGAAGATTCGGAATAAGCGGACGGTGCCGCGGGGACCCCGGGCTGCGGAGCGTCGTCCGGCAAGGGTTCCGGTGCAGGCGGCGGAACAGCGGGCCCTGGCGCGGAGGGATCGCCGCCGGGCGGCAACGGGGTGCCGTTGACAGGTGCGTGAGTTTGGTCGTCGTAGGTCACCCGATCATCGGGAGGAACCCCCTGCGCCAGAAGATTGGGGTCGACCGGACTGGGACCGAGCGCGTGCTGGCGCATCGCCAACGGCATGTAGGGCTTGTCGCTCTCGCAGATATCGACTGTCGGTGCCCGCTTCCCGGGCTTACCCATACACGGCAGGTTGCGGGCACCGCGCACCAGGATCGGCGAATCTTGCGGCAGTTTGCAATACAGACCGTCTGGTGTGTCGATGGTCGTGGTGTCAGTCGGTGAACGCCACGCCGAGGGCGGGAGGTAGCCGACCGTACACGCCGGCGGGTCGCTGATCTCGATCCTGAAGTTCGCCAGCGGTAGACCCGTCGCATTGTTGTTCGGTGCAATCGCTTGCAGATCCGCGAAATACGGCGGGATCAACACCAGAAGTTGCTCCAGGGAAGGCAGGTACGTCACGCCCACTTGCCCCAGGCTGGTCAGGTTGGCCAGCAACACCGGCAACGTCGGCTTCACGCTATCGAGCAGGCGCGATACCTCCTGCAGGGCGCCCGGTCCCTGCTGCAGTATCGTCCGGATGTGGGGGTCGCCGGCCACCAGGCGGTCAGTGACGCCGGCGAGGCTCCGGGCCCATGTTCTGGTCGCGTCCGCGGACTGTACCTGACCATCCAAAAGCGGCCCCGAATCGTCGATCAGCGCCTGTGTCTGCCCAGAGACCGAATGAAAGTCTCGCGATACAGTCGCCGAGGAATCGATGAGCGACCCGAGGTCGAACCCCGCGTCGTCGAGCGCCTTGGACGATTCGTCGAGCAGAGCGGACAGCTTGTCCTTCGGGATGCTGCCAAGGAGTGCGCTCACGTTGTCGAGCATCGGACCGACAGGTTGTGGGATGCTCGCGTCCCGACGCGGGATCACCGAGCCGGTCTCCAAGTAAGGAGGTGCCGAAGTGCGGGGACGAAGATCGACATATTGCTCACCGACGGCACTGACGCTACGCACTTCGGCGACCAGATCCGCGGGAATGCGTGGCGAGGAGACGAGCGACATCGTCGCCTCGGCACCTTGGGGAGTGAGTTTGACATCGGTGACCTTGCCGACCTCGACTCCCCGGTAGGTCACGTTGGACATCCGGTAGATCCCGCCGCCGGCGGGGAGCTCGAGTCGCACGACGATGCGGCCGAGCCCGAGCAGGGTCGGCGCCTGAATGTAGACCACCGCCATGGTGACCATTCCGACCACCGAAGCGATCACAAAGATCAGCAACTGGATACGGATGAAGCGGGTCAGCATCAGCCGCCCCCACTCGGCGGCACCGGAGCAGCTGCGGGTGGAGCCGGTGGAGCCGGTGGCGACTGCAACGGCGTGGTGAGCGGATTGTTCGCGTAATAGGCGTCGTACCCGGGATCACCAGGCGCCGGCACCAACTGGATATGCTCGTTCCCCCAACGGGTTCCGGTGAGGAGCCCACGCTTCAACCGAGGGACGGTGAGATCGAAAACCGCGAAGAGATTCATGTAATCACCCTTGATCCCGCGGTCGATCACGTTTTGCCCGAAGGGCATGACCGGCAAGAAGGCCAATGCTTCGTCGATACCCGGCCCGACGTCAGCCAACGCCCGGACTGTCGGATCGAGATTGTGCAATGTGGTGACCAGATCATTCCGACTGTCGTCGATCAACCCACGGGTGGTATCGCTGAAGACTCGCATCTTGTCCAATGCTGTTGTTATTCTCGGTCTTTCGCCAACCAGCACATCCAGCGCCGGAGGCACTTCCTTCAGCGTGCGGGTGATCACGTCTCGCTGATCAGCCAGTTCGCCGGCCAATCGGTTCAGCGCTTGGATCGACGCGACGATGTCGGCCTGCTGGGTGTCGAACACGCCGATGATCTCGTTGAGGTTTGTGACCAGCTCCCGGGCGTCGGATCGGTGCGGGCTCAGCGCGATATCGAAGTTGTGGATGATGTCACCGATCTGTCCCAGTCCGCCGGAGTTCACCACTGTCGACAGAGTGGACAGCGTCCGCTCGGTGGCGGGATATGCGGTGGATTCGTCCAGAGGAAGCGTCGAGTCTGGCGCCAGGCGTCCCTGCGGCGCCTGGTCCGCGGGCACATCGAGGGATAGGTGCATCGAGCCGAGGAGGCTGGTCTGGCCCACCGACGCTTTGACGTTGCTCGGGACGACGACATCGGGCCGCACCGAGACTTCCACGTCGGCATGCCAGCCTGCGACGCGCAGTCTGCGCACACTTCCAACCGTGACGTCATCGAGCAGCACCGGCGAGTTGGGTTCCAGTGTGCTGACATTCGAGATCTCGACGTGGTAGGTGATGGCGTCGGAGCTGCGGCCAACGGCGCCGGGCAATGGCAGTGAATTCAATCCGCCGAAGCTGCAGCTGGTCGTGATGAGGGCGCAGCAACCCAGCACCGCACCACGGCGCAGCGATCCGAAGAGGCTCATCGCGGCGGTGCTCCTTTCTCCGCGGGCAGCGGCGGCGCCGGTGGTACGGGCGGGGACTGCGGCATCAGCATCCCGCTGAGATCTGGCTGGCCCGGCGGTGGTCCGTAGCCGGGTGGCGCGGGCACGTCCCCGACGCCTGTGTAGGCAGAGACCGCCGGCGGGGTCTCCGGCGCGCCGGGTTTCGGTCCGGAGCCTCCCGGTGCGAGCCCCGGTTCGGTGTACACGAGATCCTCGGGCGGCGGGACCGACGTCAGCACGGGGTTGACCGGGAACGGAAGGTAGTTGAAGTTCATCTGCTTCAAGGCGGGACCGAGGTACTGATTGCAGAGCTTCGCAGTCTCCGGTGCAGTGGTGTTCTCGATCGCACCGATTGCGCCACATAAGAATTCAACCGGATTGCTGAAATTGACAAACGTGAAGATCCCGGTCGCGCCGCCATCGCGAGGATCGAACATGTTCAACGTGTTCGCGATGGCAGTCGGCGCAACATGCAAGATCTGTTTCAGGTCTCGCTGATGATCCACGACGTTCTGTGTGACGCTGGCCAGCCCTCTCACCTGCTCTGCAGCCGGGTCGCGAGTATCTCGCACGAACCGCTGGACCTCACCGACCACTTCGGAAACGTTGGCCAGCATCGCGTCGAGGTCGGACCTGCTGCCGTCGAGCACACTGGTCAGGCTGGCGAGCCGATTCTGGAATTCCACGATCTGGGTCGAGCTGGCCTTCAGCGTCGTGATGAACTTCTGCAGGTTCTTGATCGTCCCGACGATGTCGCCACTTCCGTCGGCCAGGATTCTTCCGGCGTTGGACAGTTGGGCCAGTGTTTCACGAAGCTTCGGTCCATTGCCCGCCATGGCATTTGCGGCGCTGTCGATCACCCGTGCCGTCGCGGTACCCGAAACCCCGTTCTGGGGGCCCAGTTCGCTTGCGAGTCTGTTGAGTTGATCTTTGACTTCATCCCATTCAACGGGCACCGCAGTACGTTCCAACGGGATCTCGGCGCCGTCGGCCATCGTGGGGCCGCTCCACCGGTAGGGCGGGGTGAGCTGAACATATCGCGCGGAGATCAGGTTCTGAGCGACGATGACAGCACGCGCGTCCGCGGGTATCGGCACGTTACGATCCACAGTCATGGTCATGCGGACAGCGGTCCCATCGGCTTCGATCGCCTTGATCGTGCCCACCCGGACCCCGGAGACCTTTACCTGATCGCCGGGGTACACGGCGGTCGCGGTGGTGAAGATCGCATTCAGCGTTCGCGGCGCGAAGCACCGCAGGTGAACCACACATGCCGCTCCCGCGATCAGCAAGGCCGCCAGCAGCAACGCGGTCAATCGAGCAGTTCTGCCTCTGGTCACCGGCCCCACTGCTCCTGTGGCTGCGGAATACCGTTGCGCGGAAACGGAATCTCGGCGCGCGGCCCGGCATTATCAGGTGGTTGTCCGGCATCGGATCCTCTACGGAAGCCGAATGCGTAGTCGAGAAATGGCTGTAGCAGCGAGCCTTGGGTGAGATTCGGGATGTAAGCGACGTAGTAGGGACCGTTCGCTACCAACTCGCTCAGGCCACTCTCGTACTTCGCCAGACCCGGGATCGCCTTTGCGAGGTTGTCACGGTTCTTCTCCAGGACGGCCGTCACCGAGTTGAGCTTGTCCAACGTCGGCTTCAACTCCTGCTGGTTCTCGTCGATCAGGCCCGTAATATGTTGTGCCAGTGCCGATGTATCGGCGATGAGTTTCACGATCGCCTGGCGGCGCTGGACCAGCGCACCGGTGAGATCATTGGCGTCGAGGATCAAGGTGTTCACCGCGTCGCTGCGCTGAGCGAGAATGTCGGTCACCTGCGTGGTGTTCCGGAGGAGCTCGGAGACCTTCTCGTTGCGGCCGTTGAGCGTCTTCGACAGCCGGGTGAGCCCATCGAAGGTCGGGGCCAGTTCCGGGGCGATCTGGTCGATCGTGCCCGACAGCACGTCGAGAGCCTGGTTCAGGGAGCCGGTATCGGTATGCGCGACGTTGGTCGTGAGATCGCCGACGACGTCGGTGAGCGAGTACGGCGAAGCGGTACGCGTCAACGGAATTCGGTCGAGCGAGGCCATCGTTTCCGACCCGGCAGACTCGAGCGTCAACATGCGCTCACCGAGCAGCGTTCCGGTACCGATGTGGGCAGTCGTCTGAGAACCGAGCCGGACGTTGTGATCGACAGCGAAGGTGACCAGCACGTCGCCATGATCGAGCTTGACCTCGGTCACGGCGCCGATCTTGACTCCGGAGATCTTGACCGGATTGCCAGGCTCGAGTCCCCCGGCCTCGGCGAAAGCCGCCTGATATCTGATCGAAGATGCCCAGTTGATCAGTCGCTCAGGCTGAAGACCGACAGCGATGACGAGGACGATGAGGACGACGCCGATGAATCCAGCACGGACGACCTGCATTCCGCGGTATTTGTTCATGGGTTCTCCGCGCACCTTCCGGTTTCCTGCTTGATCCACGGAAATACCGCGGTGCGGCCCTGCAGATCGCTCACCCGCCAGGTAACCCCGCACAGGTAGTAGTTGAAAAAGCTTCCGTAGGAACCGATTCGGGCGAGCTTTCGATAGTTCTCGGGGGCCTTCTGCAATGCGCTGTCAATGAGGTCCTTGTCGGAATCCAATGCCGGGGCCAACCTGTTGAGCTGATCGACCGTCGCAGCCAGCGGCGGCCGAACCTCGCCGAGCAGGCCGGCCACGGATGCAGTGCCGTTGCTCAGCGATTCGATCGCCACTCCGATGGAGTCGCGATCTGCCGAGAGGTCGCCGACGAGTTGGCGAAGCCGATCGAGCGCACCGCCGAACTGCTGGCCACTCTGACTTACAGTTCCGATCGCTTCGTTGAGGTTGTCGATGAGGCTCTCGATGACCTGACCGTTGTCGGCGAGCGTACGTGTGAAGGAAGCAGTACGCGCCATCAATGACTGCATGTTGTCCCCCTGGCCCTGCATGATCTCGATCAGTGTGGTCGTGAGGGCGTTTACATCCTGGGGATCGAGCCCTTGCATGACCGGCTTGAGCCCGTTGAGTAGCACGTCGAGGTCGAGCGCGGGAGAAGTGCGCTCGACCGGAATCTGCGAGCCGGAAACCATGATGCGCGTCGAACCCGGGCCTTGGGTGAGATCGAGGTAGCGGTCCCCGACCAGGTTGAGATAGCGGACCGACGCCCGCGTACCGGTCGTCAGTTTCACCGCGGTATCGGCGTCGAACTGCACGACGACGGTCTTGTCCGGTCGCAGGGTAACTTCATCCACCGTTCCCACGCGGACTCCGGCCACCCGCACGGAATCCCCGGTCTTGAGGTCCGAGACGTTGGCGAACACGGCCGAATAACGAGTTTCCGTGCCACCGCGGTAGTCGGCGAACACGGCGATCAGCCCGGCAGACAGGATCACCATGACAGTGGCGAAGGTGCCGAATTTCAGCAGGGTGAACTTTCCGTGGCTCATCCCGGCATTCCGATCTGCGCCGAGTTTCGGGGAGGTCCGTCGACGCGCTGCCCGAGCAGCCATTGCTTGAGCCCCGCGGTGTTCAACTCGTTGCCCCGATTCCCGTACTCCCACGGGTTGGTCCCGACGTCGGCAACCACGTAGGGTGGGCGCGTTTCGAACGGCACCTGCGGCAGGCCTACGCACCGCGGGCCGCCGGTGGCTGCCACCTTCGGCAGATCCGAGGGATATCTGTACGGATCGGCTCCCCACAGCAGACCCGCGGTCACCTCCGCACCGGGTACCCGCAGCGGCGGGACTTTCGACATGTTGACTGCCCCTGCAAGCGCGCAGTAGAGGGCCTGGTTGTAGGTGTTGGTCAGGCCGGTGATCGGTGAAAGTAACCGGAAGACATCGGTGAGCGGGGTGCGATTGGTTCCGATGACGTCGTTTCCGATGTCGGCAAGTCCGATGACGCTTGTGAGCAGTGAGTCCAATCCGTCTCGCTGCTCCACGATGGTCTTGCTGATCTGGCTGGCGTTGTTCATGGTGGTGAGCAGGTCCGGCGCTGCGTCCGCGTACGCGTTCAACACTTCAGGCGCAACGGCGATGTCATGGCTCAAGTTGGGCAGACTCGGGCGAATCTGGCTGAGTCCGGCGTTCGCGTCGGCGATCAGGTCGCCAAGCCTCTGCCCGCGGCCGTTCAGTCCCACCGAAAGGGCGCTCAGAGTCTCGTTCAGCTGTTCCGGCTTGATCGTCGACAGCACAGAAGTCAATTGCTCGAATACGGTGTTGACCTCGACGGTGACATGATCACTTTCGATCACCTGGCCCGCACGCACAATTTCAGTCGACGGATTCGGCGGTACGTTCAGCGAAACGAACTTCGCACCGAACACTGTCGAAGATGCCAGGTCGACATGAACGTTCGCAGGAATCATCGACAGGGCTGCTGGGTCGATCGCCAAATGCAAGAGCGCCTTGCCATCTGCGCGTTGTTCGATCGACGACACCCTGCCGATCTGGATGTCTCGCATCTTGACCTTCGCCTCTGGGTTCATGACCAGACCAGCGCGGTCAGAGACAACAGTGATCGGCACTGTGTTGTCGAAGCTCCCGCGGAACAGCGCGGCGCTCAGCGTCACGATCGCGCCAACCACGAGAAGGGTCAACATGCCGGCGAGGGGCCGGACGAATCCGCGCACCCCGAAACTGCGGCCCGCCCCGCCACCCACCGGACCTGCGTGGCTGTCGGTCTCTGATCGGTGTATCGGACCAGGCCCGAGATGTCTTGTCACTGAACTCTTTTCCCGGCTGCCGAGCCACTCTTGTCACGGTATGGCGGCTCGAATAACCACTGATGGGGTATCGGTGGGCTGCGGGCTGTCCACTCGTCTGATCACCAAACCTCTCATCGAGCAGTGATGGACAACACACCGATCATCGTATGCAAATAGTTCATCTCTGAAAAGAGAATGTTGATATTCCTTCTTGCTTAAGTGCTGTTCTCATGAACGTCCAGAGCGACATCACGCCGGTCAGGCCGGCCAGGGCCGGTCCCAGCGGTCACACATCGCGACCTCCGACAGCGCACGGCGACGGACGCGATGATGCCGGCCTGCGGGCCAGCCCACCGTCAGCAGGGTCGCGATCTTCCAGTCCCCGGGAATACCGATGAAAGAACGCAATTCGGCGTCGCAGGCGTCCTGCCACAGCGTGATGGCTGCTCCCAACCCCTGGGCACGAGCAGCCAGCAGGAAGTTCTGCACCGCAGGAAAGATCGACCCGCCCTGCTGCAGTTCTGTCGTTCCACGTTGCGGCTGCACGCAGAACAACACCAGTACGGGTGCTGCACCGCCGACCTGCATGTGTTCGGCCATGGTCCGCAGCGTGCGGGACTTCGAGTCATCGGCGGCATCGCTGACTGCCGGCAGCTTGTAGAAGTCTTTCATCACCTCCCAGGTACGCCGCGCTGCGGCGGTGACCAGCTCACGGAGCTCGGGCGTATCGAGCACCAAAAATCGCCACGGCTGCCCGTTACCGCCCGACGGCGCCCAGGACGCCGCGACCAGGCACTTCTCCAGGACGGCATCCGGGACCGGCTCGTCGCGGTACCGCCGGACAGCCGTGGCAGTGCTCATGACCGTCCAGAGGTCATCCGAAACATGTTCGGCCACCTTGTTGGTCACGCGTTCACCGCCTGGCGCAGGACTCCTCGCCAGCTGCCTCCCCGCACCGGTCCAGTGACCAACGGCAGGTCCAACGTGGACAGCAGGCCGGGTTCGGCCTTGATGACGGCCGGGATGGCATTGAGTTCCCGCATGACGGTCGCGTAGGTGAGCCCACGCATGTTGTTGCCGCGGCCGTGCATCTCGATATCTACGGTATAAGTGGGCATCCCGTCGACGACGACACGGTAGCCGCCGTGCGGCGAGGGGTGCCGCGGCCAATCCGGTGCCGCCCGCTCCCCCATCCGGGTGATGTGTTCCAACATGATTCGCTCCTGTCCGTCGACGATCCCGGCGAGTTTGAACCGCATACCGCCCGTGGTGCCCGGTTCGATCCATCCGGAGGCGACCTCATACCGCTCGGTAGCCAGCCATTTGTCGATGGTCGTGACCACATCATCGAGCGGAAGCCCGACTCCGTCGGCGACCAGGTGAACGATCGGAGACCACAGCGCAGCCAGTCGGCTTGTATCGAAAAGCGGTGCCGGGTAGTCGGGTTCGTGGCCGAAGCCCATGAAGTCGAACATGATGTCGGGCTGCGCGATCGGGCCGTAGTCGAGGATCTCCAGCATGGTGATGGTGTCGACCCGACTGCTGAAACCGGTCATGGTCAGGGCGATGACATCGTTGGCCCAGCCGGGATCGACGCCGCTGTTGAACAGGCTGGTGCCGCCCTCGAGGCAGGCAGCCTCCAGCAGCTGAACGGTTTCACGGTCTGCGGCCGGCGGATAGCACAGCGGCACAAGCGATGTACACACCACATTCTTGCCGGCACGCAGGCAACGAGCCACGTCCTCAGCGGCTTCGCGATAGCGGTAGTCTCCGGATGCGAAGAACGCCACGACATCGGCGTCGAGCGCGAGAGCGGCATCGACATCGCGGGTGGCGATCACACCGGTGTCGGCCATACCGCAGATATCACCGGCGTCACGGCCCGCCTTGCCCTCAGAATGCACGATCAGCCCGGCCAGGTCGAGGCCGGGATGCGCGATGACGGCACGCAATGCCCCGATGCCGACCTGGCCCGGCCCCCAGAGGATGACCCTCGGATTGCTCATACTCGCGGCACCGCCGTCAGCAGCTCGCGCAGATTGGCGCCCATGATGCGATCGATCAGCGGTCCGTCCAGGGCAGCGATCTCGGGAGTCAACTCCGCCGGGTGCGCCAGGCCCTCTGGATGCGGATAATCCGACCCGAACAGCACCCGGTCGGCACCGATCAGGTCGATGAGCCCGCTCATGTCCTCCTCGTGGAACGGATTCACCCAGACGTGCCGTTTAAATTGGGCGACAGGGTGTTCCGCGAACTCCGCGGGCATCTTCCGGTAAACTCGGTCGAAGAGTTCGGCCAGCCTGGGCACCCAGTTTCCGCCGTTCTCGACGACACCCACCCTCACTCCCGGGTGGCGCGTGAATACACCGTGGGCCACCAGCGCCGCGCAGGTATCCAGGATGGACCGCGCGTCCTCGTACACAATCGTCTTGAAGGCATCCGGCTTGAACGGCAGGTACTCCGCCCCCGCCCCTTCCCAGTCACGGCTGTACCGGTCGTAGCCGGAGTCACAGGCGTGCATGAGCACCGGGATGCCGTGTTGGGCCAGTCGCGCCCAGAACGGATCGAAGTACGGTTGGCCCATCGAGGTGGTGTGACCGGAGACAGTCGCCACCGGCCGCGGGTTCACCAGTACCGCGCGAGCGCCGCGCTCCACGCACCAGTCCAGTTCAGCCACGGCCTTGTCCACATCTGGCAGGGTGATCACCGGCGTCGCAAAGATGCGGCCGTGGTAGTCAAAGCTCCATTCCTCCAACAACCACTGGTTGTACGCGTGGACAACCGCGTGCGCGAGTTCGATATCGTCGGTCATCCGTTCTTCGAGCATGCCGCCGGTGGTCGGGAACATCACGCAGGCGTGCACACCCTGTTCCTCGAGCAGGGCCAGCCGATCCTCGGCCCGGCGGAACGAATCCGGGCAGGCGATGGGATTGGCCAACTCCCGCAATGACTTTCCGTCCGGATTGATCCCGCGGAAGTAGTCGGCCCAAGCCCCTGGGGACGCGACCACATCGTAGGTCGGGTTCGGAATGGTATCGGTGAGCCGGCCCTTGATCATCAGCTTCGTCTGACCGTTGACCTGGATCCACTGGATCGCGCTGCGGTACTGCTTGGGCAAGTGCCGGGTGTAGGCGTCGGCGGGTTCGTACAGATGGTTGTCGGCATCCCAGATCTCACGGTCTGGCTGGGGCATGGGGCTCTCCTGACGCGTATGAGAACATTGCTTCTCAATTACCGATAACATCATTACCACAAGCGACATGGGGAGAACAGTGAGCAACTACCAGTTCCTGACGTGGCAGAGCTACGACGACGGCGCAATCGTGCGGATATCACTGAACCGCCCCGATCAGCGCAACGCCCAGAACCGCGGCATGCTCGTGGAGCTCGACGAGGCCCTCGGCGCCGCCGAGGCCGATGACACCGTCCGGGTGATCATCCTGGCCGGCGAGGGCAAAATGTTCTCGTCCGGCCACGACATCGGATCCAAACAGGCCATCAGCGAATACCTGCCCGGTCCCGACCAGCATCCGACGGCGGCCATCAACGGCGGGACCCGCGAGGGTGCCGAGAAATGCATGCTGCAGGAATGGCACTACTTCTTCCAGAACACCCTGCGCTGGCGGAACCTGCGCAAGATCACCATCGCCCAGGTCCACGGCGATGTGTTCTCCGCCGGCCTGATGCTGATGTGGGCCTGCGACCTCATCGTCGGCAGCGATGACGTGCGATTCGCGGATGTGGTCGGTACCCGACTGGGCATGTGCGGCATGGAGTACTTCGGCCATCCCTGGGAATTCGGTCCACGAAAGGCCAAGGAGCTGATGCTCACCGGTGATGCCATAGACATCCACGAGGCACACCGGCTGGGCATGGTCAGCAAGGTGTTCACCCGCGACGACCTTGCCGACAGCACACTCGAACTCGCCCGCCGCATCGCCGCAGTGCCCACCATGGCCGCTCTACTCATCAAGGAGTCGGTCAATCAAACTCAGGACAACATGGGCTTCTACAACTCCCTGCAGGCATGCTTCACGCTGCACCAACTCAACCACTCGCATTGGGCCGGTATCCGCGAGGACAAACTGGCCACCGCCGGTCCCGAACAGGGCGTACCGGACTGGCGCAACGCCCCGCCGGTGGTTCTCGCGCTCAAAGATCAGGTTCGGGCACACGAATGAGACCCATAGAGGTTTCGCGGCCCTACGGACACGGACCGCCGATCAGCAGGCGGTGCCGTAGCGGGCATCCGCGACCCTGTCCAGTGCGGTCACCGGATCCCCGTACACCATCGTCATTCCGCGGGCACGTCGGAAGTACAACTGAACGTCAGCCTCCATACCGAAGCCGTACCCACCGTGCACATGCAGGCTCGTGCGGGTGGCCGCGCGGGCGGACTCGGCGGCGAAGGCAAATGCCATGGCGGACAGTTCGGTTGCCCGGCTGGGCTCATCGTCGAACGCACACGCCGCCTTGAGCGCCAGCAGCCGGGCACCGTCGACGGCGGTGGCAGCGTCGGCCAGCGGATGGGAGACCGCCT
The DNA here is from genome assembly GCA_036235365.1 of Mycolicibacterium sp. 050232. Taxonomy (GTDB): domain Bacteria; phylum Actinomycetota; class Actinomycetes; order Mycobacteriales; family Mycobacteriaceae; genus Mycobacterium. The sequence goes on from JAZBEZ010000002.1 coordinate 551,704, forward strand.
GGAAAGACCCAATCGGCACACCGAACGCGTGCCGCTCCTTTGCATACTGCGCGCCTACCTCGATGGCCCGCGCCCCGATGCCGGCCAGCGCGGCCGCGGTCAGTCCCAGCCAGCGATCCAGCCCTGCCGAATAGACATCGACCGCCACATCGCCCTCGGCCAGGGTGACCGCCTCCGCACCCACCTCCACATCGGCCAGCGGGAGAGTGCCGAGGTTCTCGACGATGGTGCGCTTCCGAATCGGCGAGGCCACCAGGCGGTCTCCGATCAGCGCGATCACCACGTCGGCGACCGCACCCCCCGGCACCAACGCGAGTTCAGGCCGAGAGGCTCCGCGCGGGGAGAAGGTGACCATCCGGTCCCCCGACATCGCCGCGGCAAGCGACTCTGCGCCGATCGCACCGCATTGGGCCAGCAGCCAGGCGGCCACTTGCGCCTCGATCACCGGAGCGGAACCCGTTGCCCTGCCATGCTGTTCGGACACCAGCGCCAGTTCCAGCACCGATGCACCCCAGCCGCCATGCTCCTCGGGAACCGCCATCTCGACCACACCGGTAGCACTCAGCGCTGCCCACAGGGCGGGATCGAATCCCAGTGGTTCGGCGGCACGCACCTGTTCAGTGCTTGATTCGCGCATGTACAGGGCAGCGAACGAATCAACGAGCTGGCGTTGTTCCTCGGACAGGGTCAGGTCCACGTCGCTCGCTCCATTCCTGCGGATATGATAGTTCTCAATTTTGAGAGTATCAGTATCTACACGAACGGTTCGACGACAGAGGGTATGTGGACATGCACTTTCGGCTTGACTCGGAGACCACGGCATTCCGCGACGAGGTGCGCGCATACCTGCAGGAAGTCCTTACGCCGGAGTTCGAGGAGCAGACCTATCGCAGCGGCGTCGCCCATGACGACGGCTTCGCCAAGGGTTTGATCGAGAAGGGCTACTTCGCTCCGGGCTGGCCGGTGGAATTCGGCGGCCAGGATCGCGGTCCATGGGCCGAGCAGGTGGTCAAGGAACTCATGATGCGATTCGACGCACCGGTCTACCTGTCGGAGACCACCAGGATGGTGGCATCCATCATCCGCGCGATCGGCTCCCCGGAGCTGCAGGAGAGGATAGTTCCGGCCGCGATGAACGGCGATCTCACGATCGCCCTGGGCTTCACCGAACCCGAATGCGGATCAGATGTCGCCGCGGCGGCCACTCGCGCTGTACGTGATGGCGCGGACTGGGTGATCAACGGCTCCAAGATGTTCACCACGAACGGCCACATCGCCGATTACGTGTTCCTGCTCGCCCGCACCAGCCCAGAGAAGCCCAAGCACAAGGGGCTCACCATGTTCCTGGTGCCGCTGGACAGCACGGGATTCGAGGCACAGGCGGTCTGGACGCTCTCCGGCGAGCGCACCAACATCACCTTCTACAGTGACGTCCGCGTCGGCGACCAGTGGCGGATCGGCGAGATCGACGGCGGCTGGCAGGTTCTCGGGTTGTCCCTGCAGGATGAACACGCCTCGGGGTGGGGGCCTCACATTGCCAGGCTCCTGGATCACGCCGAGCGGTGGGCGCAGACAGCCCCGGCCGAGGGTTGTCGGCCGGCCATCGCCAACTCCGATGTGCGCCGCCGAATCGCCAGGGTGGCAATGGAAGCAGAAGTCTCGGAGTTGCTGCTGCGACGCTGCGTGTGGATGAGTGAACAGGGCAGGCACCCGGTGGCGGAGGGTCCGATGTCCAAGATATTCAGCACCGAGGCACTGGAGCGAGCCAGTCAGGACATCGTCGAACTGGTCGGCCCGGACGGGGTGCGCAGCTTCCTCGACCCGACCGCACCCGAACAGGGCAGATTCGAGCAGTTGCTGAGGTTCTCCCTGGGCACCACGATCTACGCAGGCACCAGTGAGGTGCAGCGATCGATAATCGCCCAGCGAGGCCTCGGCCTACCCCGTTAGCTTGCCGGACCGGCGAGCCGTTCCGGTGCGCGGCGCAGACTTGGCCCGCGCCGATTTCGGCTTCTCGTCGGCAGGCGGCGAGACCGCCTGCTTGCACCAGGCCCAGAGCTGATCCTCGCTGAGAGCGACCGCTTTGGCCCCGACCTGGAATACCCCAATCTGCGCGAGTGCGGTCAGCGTGGAGTTCAACAGTGTGGTCAACTGGGCGGGGGTCAGGTCCTTGCGCACCAGTCCAGCCCGTGAGCAGGACGTGACAATCTTGGTGAGCAGCTTGTGATGCGGCTCCCAGATCTTCGCGAAGTCGGCGGGTCGCTCGATCTCCAGGCTCAGGTTGTAGATGGTCATCACCCGGCCGCCCACCTTCTCCGAGGATTCCGCCCGGGAGAGGAACCCTCGGCAGAAGGCTTCAAGTTGGTCCATCGGACCATCCGCCGCCGCGACCTCTTGGCGGATGCTCTCGGTGAACTGGCTGGTGACATTCTCATACAGTGCGAGGAGCAGTTCTTCCTTGCCAGCAAAGTGCTGGTAGAAGGCCCGCAGGCTCAAATTTGAGCGGTCGATGAGAGCCTGAATGGTGAAGTCGGCTCGACCGGACTCCTCGACGAGTTCCAGCGCGGTGGCCAGAAACCGGGAGCTGCGCGCCAGCGCGCGCGCACGCGCGGTGCTGAGCCGTCGTTCGATAGTCCGCTGCTGCCAGCTCGTCGCGGGGATGTCCAACTCGGCATCAACGATCTCCAGTTCGGCTCCCCCACTGTCGGCAGCCGTGCCCTTTTTCGCGTTCATGATGCCTAGCAGAATACGGGATCGTCGATGAGAATTTGCGATCTACATCCGCGGGTATGTTGATTTTCACCCTCCACAGCCGCCCGCGCAATACGCAGCCAGACGGCATGCGCTATCGTGAAAACGATCATTCTCGAAACAGGGAATGCTTCGTATCAGGCGCCCCGAAGGAGTGCAGCGTTGAGTTCAGCCATCTCTACCGATATCCCCATCGTCTCGCCCGACGACCACCTGGTGGAGCCTGCCGGTCTATGGACGAGCAGGCTGCCGGCCCGCTATCGGGACGTCGGTCCGCGCATCGTCCGGCACCGTGGGCGCATGGACCCGACCGTCACCTCAGATGTCGCGTTCATCGACGACGTTGACGGCCGCGATGCCGACATCTGGCACTATGAAGATGCGATCATCCCGATCCCGCTGATCAGCGCGGCGGTCGGCTATGAAATCGACGAACTGACAACGGACCCGATCACCTACGACGAGATGCGCCCTGGCTGCTACCGTCCGGCCGATCGCCTCGCCGACATGGACATCGCCGGGATCGAGGCCTCTGCCTGCTTCCCCAACACCCTCGTGCGGTTCTGTGGACAACGGTTCTTGCACGGCAAGGACAAAGACCTCGCCCTGCTGTGCGTACAGGCTTACAACAACTTCCAGATCGAGGAGTGGGGCGCGGGCTCGAACGGGCGGCTGATCCCGCTCGGCATCATCCCGCTCTGGGACGTCGAACTAGCCGCCAAGGAAGTTGAGCGAGTTGCCGCCAAGGGGATGCCGGCTGTCTGCTTCTCAGAACTGCCGGCGCGCTTGGACCTGCCGTCCATCCACAGCGGGTATTGGGACCCGTTCTTCGCCGCCTGCGAGCGCAATAATGTCGGCATCATGCTCCACATCGGGTCGAGTTCCTCGCTGACGAAGTCCTCCCCCGATTCCCCGCACGTGGTCACCAGCGCGCTGATGGCGGTCAACTGCACCATCGCACTGGTGGACTGGCTGTTCTCTGCCAAGCTCAGGCAATTCCCGAAGCTCAAACTCGCCTTCGCCGAGGCGCAAGCCGGCTGGATTCCCTATTATCTGCAACGCGTCGATGAGGTCTGGGAAGATCGCCGGGCCTGGGGCGGCATCCACCCCTTGCTCACCGAGCCGCCGAGCACGCAGGTTCCGGGCCGGGTGTGGTTCTCGACTTTCGGCGACCCGGTGGCGTTCCGGATCCTCGACCTGGTCGGGCCCGATCAGCTGATGTTCGAGACCGACTACCCGCACAACGACACCAACTGGCCGCACAGCACCGACGTCGCCAATAAGGCCACAGCCGGACTGGATGAAGAAACCAAGCGAAAAGTGCTGTCCACCAACGCCAAGAACTTCTTCGGCTTGGCGTAGGTCGCGTCGCGCGGCGGGCTACAGAGCCCGCCACTGCGGCGTACGCTTCTCCAAAAATGCCCTCGGCCCCTCGATCGCGTCCTTCGTGAGCGCCACCTTCATGCGGTAGTTCTCGGCCAGTAGCTCGGCCTCATAGATCGGCAGCGTCAGCCCCTTGCGTACTGCCATCCGCGAACCACGCACCGCCAGTGGCGCGTTCGCATTCACTGTGTCGGCAATCTCCCAGGCCCGTTCCAGCAGCGCATCGGCGGGCACCACCTCGGTGAAGATGCCCAGTTCATAGCCACGCTGGGCGTCCAGTCGTTCGTGCCGTCCCATCAGCACCAGCCGCATGGCCACCGGCAGCGGCAGGATCCGCGCCAGCCGCACAGCTTCCCGACCGGAGGTCACTCCGATACTCACATGCGGATCCATCAACGTCGCGGTTTCCGAGGCGATGGTAATATCGGCCGTGGTGACGAGGTCCATTCCTGCGCCACAGGCGATTCCGTTCACCGCACAGATGATCGGCTTGGTCATCTGAAGCCAAGGCGGCGTAGCCTCCTGCGGAGCATCCCACTGGCGCAGCGAGCTCAGAATGGGTTCACCCTGGTTGTCGATGCCCGCCGCGTTGTCCATGTCGTGGTCGGCAGCCTTGTTGACATCGGCACCCACGCACAGCGCCCGGCCGGCGCCGGTGACGATCACGGTCCAGATGTCCTGCGAGAGTTCGATCTCGGTATAGACCTCGGCCAGTTCGGCGATCATCTCGTCGTTGATGGCGTTGAGCACCTCGGGACGGTTGAGGGTCACGCATGCCGTGTGCCCCCGCACCTCGAACTCTATTGTCTGATATCCCACGCTGGTCACCTTCGGTTCGGATCGAGTTCTGCCGGGTCCGGTTCGGCATTCGGCCGGAACCCGAACACGTCGTGGAAACGCTCGCAATAGCGAGGCCACACATCTGGATTGAGCAATCGCGGCGGCAACTGACCGCCGAATATGGTCGTCCATTGGGTCGCGGTGGCCACCGCGATATCGCGGGCTGCTTCGACGGTGATTCCCGCCGTGTGCGGGCTGGCCACCACATTGGCCATCTGTAGCAGCGGATCATCGGCACGTGGCGGCTCAGTGTGAAAGACATCCAGGCCCGCCCCGGCGATACCACCACTGCGCAGAGCGTCCAACAGGGCGGACTCATCGTGTACCGGTCCGCGCGCGGTCGTGATGAAGTACGCGGTGGGCTTCATGGCGGCGAACTCGGCCCGCCCGATCAGATCTGCGGTCTCCGCCGTGAGCGGGCAAGTTACCTGCACGAAGTCGGACCGTCGCACCAGTTCCGCCAGCGCCACCCTGGTCACTCCGCGGCCTGCGGCCGCCACCTCGTCCAGGTAGGGGTCGAAGACGAGGACTTCCATCCCGAACGGTGCGCACAGTTCCACCAACCGACTTCCGATGGCCCCCAGTCCGATCACACCCAGCGTCTTGCCCAGCAATTGGGTGCCCCGCAACGCCAGCCGGTCCTGCAGCGGGCCGGCGCGGAGGGTCCGGTCCGAGACCGTGATCTTCTTCGCCAGGTCGAGCATGAATCCGAGTGCGTGCTCGGCAACGGCCTCCGCACCCGGGCCCGAGTTGTTGCATACCGCCACCCCGGCACGGGTACAGGACTCGACGTCGATCACGTCGTAACCGGCGCCGGCCGAACAGACAGCCAACAGGTTCTCGCAGCGCGAGATCAGCTCTGGTCCGGCCAGCCACTGCGCTCCGCCGGATACCGATGCCGTGTCGGTACGGGTGGCCACCTGGTAGCCGTGCGCCGACTCGAGCGCCGCCCAATTCTGTTCGTCGGACGCCGACAGTTCCAGCTTGACCACATCGATATCGGCGAGGCCGAGCACGTCGCCGGCGATCGGGTCGGTCCACCGCTCATAGACCAGCCGCGGTTGCGGCCCACCTCCGGTCACCTGCTCAGCTTGGGCTTGGCCTGCGCGGCCTTGAACATATCCGCCAGCGCGCTGTCGACGTTCTTGTAGTCGTTGCGCGCGATCGCGCCGTCACGACCCTCGACGACGTCATAGCCGAGCCGCAGATCCTTGTTCTCCATGTGGAAGTACTCACGACCCAGTGGCAGTCTGCGGTCTTCGCGTGGGACCTCCATCCAGGCGCGCAGAAAGCAGCGAGCCTTCTTGGGGTTGTTGCTGCTGACGAAGTCCGAGCGCGAGTGGCACATCGCGAAATTGTTGGCTACGGCCGCCTCACCCGATTCGAGCCGGAATTCCACCTGCTGCTCCACGAGGATGTTGCGCAGGAGTTCGATCGCCTCCTCCTCGATCGGTGTGAATTCCCGACCGATCGTCTTCATCGCGGGAAGGATGCTGCTGTAGGTGAAATTGATGCAGATGCGGCCGTCGATCTGAGAGAACACCGGCACGTCATAGGGCGTGACGTCGGGCTGGTCATCGGGTTGCTCGCTGCGGCGATGGTGCGGGAACCCTTGATACAGCACCTCAAGCAGGTCCGGCCGCTCGACGAGAATGCGATTGTGCGCGGCGGGCCCGCTGGCGAACTGGCTTTCGCCGCCGGAGAGTGCCGGGTACACACACAGCAGCGACAGAATGTCGGCAGCATCGTTGTGCATGGCCAACTCCGCGCTGGATTTCGTACCGCGTGCCGGCTGCACCCCATTGGGCAGGATCTCCTCCTGCACCCGCACCAGCCGATGCCCAAAGGAGTTGTTGGACACCGGATAACCCAGGTGCCAGCAGAACGCCCAGTAAATACGCTCGAGGTCCTCCACCGAATGCTGCCCGACCGGAAACCCGCGCACGCACGCCAGCCCCTTGCCGAACATCAGATCCCGATACAACCTCGCGAGGTCGTCATTCAGGTCGGGGTGGCGGACGTCGTCAAAGGTGATGTCATCCCGGTCCTTGGCGGCCGTATTGACCAGTATCGACTCCAGCGCCGCCACGTTGCGTGCCGACAGGTCGAAGCAGAAGTCCTCCTTGCTGGTGAAATCGGCGCCGGTCCAGGCCATCGAGTCGGTGACCTGTTCGGTGTAAATCGCGGTGGGCATCCGTGCTCCTGTCGTCGTGACGCGGCCTGTGCTGTCAGCGACCAGTCGGTAGGGCACGAAGCGCCAGCGCTCGGGAGGTGGCCGCCTCGGTCATCATCCCGACATCGGTACCCGCCGAGATGAATCGCAGGCCGAGCCCGACGAATCGTTCCAGCAGGTCAACCGATTTGATACCGGCTATCCCGAGCGCCACACCGTGCCTACGGCAGGCCGCTGAAACAGAGCTTACCGCATACCGGAAATGTTCATTCTCATAGTCGCCGTGGATTCCCATCTCGGCGGTCAGATCGCTCGGCCCGAGCAGGATCATGTCGACTCCCGCCACCGCGGCGATACCCTCACAGTCCGCAACCGCATCGGGAGTCTCGATCATCACCGCCACCACAGTCTGATCCTCCAGTGCGGCGGTGAGCTCCGACGGACTTCTCGGGCCGAATCCGCTGACCACATTGGGACCGGAGATCGACCGCCGCCCGATGGGAGGAAATCGGGCCGCGCGCACCACCGCGGACGCCTCGTCTGCTGAATTAACATGTGGCACAATGATTCCCACTGCACCCGTATCGAGCACTCTGGCGATCACACTCGGATCATGCGAAGGCACCCGAACCAAACCGGCGATGCCGGCCCCCGCCGCTCCAACACACATCAGCGCGACGGTATCCAGCGATGTCGACGTGTGCTCGAGGTCCACATAGATCGCGTCGTAACCGCAGGAAGCGGCGATGGCAGGGACCTCTGGAGTTCGGGAGTTCAACAGGGCCAGGCACAGTACCAACCGATCGCCGCGCAGCTTCGCCCTGAAATTCTGTCGCACCGGGTTCACCTTACGCAACGAGAACGATCATTTGCACCGATTCGCATACGCCATTATCGGTGTGGTTAACATGGGCTATGCCAACCAGACGTGTTGCGGTCGTGGGGGCCGGCCTCTCCGAGTGCGGACGGGTTCCCCAGATGACTGCGATGGGGTTGATGGCCCAGGCCGCGCGCCGCGCCGTCAGCGATGCGGGACTGACCAAGGACGATATCGACGGTTTCGGTGGCCACGGCACATTGCTCCCGCCGATCGAGGTCAGCGAATACCTAGGGCTGCGGCCGCGATGGGTCGACGCCACCAATGTCGGCGGATCCTCCTGGGAGGTAATGGCTCGGCATGCGGTCGCGGCCATCGCGACAGGCGAGGTCGACGTCATTCTGCTCACCTACGGGTCCACGGCTCGCTCCGATGTCAAACGCCGGGTGCGCGGATCCGTTGCGGCGATGAGCACCGGCGGCGCCATGCAGTACGAGGCACCATACGGCGCCTCCCTGATAGCGAAATACGCCATGGCAGCGCGCAGGCACATGATCGAATTCGGCACCACCGTAGAGCAACTCGCCGAAGTGGCGGTGGCGGCGCACGAGTGGGCCGCCATGAACCCCAACGCGTTCGAACGCGACCGCATCACCCTGGCCGACGTCGCGTCGGCACCCATCTTGGCAGACCCTTTCACCGCCAAGCACGTCTGCCTGCGTACCGACGGCGGTGGCGCCGTGGTGCTCGCCGGTGAAGCCGTCGCGCGCGCGTGCGCCAAGGATCCGGTCTGGATCCTTGGATCCTCAGACGCGGCTTCGCATGTCAGCATGAGTGAGTGGGGTGACTTCACCACGTCGGCGGCCGCGGTGTCCGGACCGGCAGCCTTCGCCCGGGCCGGGGTGCAGCCAGCGGATATCGACGTCTGCCAACTGTACGACTCCTTCACCGCAACAGTGCTTTTGACCGTTGAGGACCTTGGGTTCTGCGCCAAGGGTGATGGCGGGAAGTTCATCGAATCCGGCGCGCTGCGGCCCGGTGGGGCGCTGCCCACCAACACCGACGGAGGCGGGCTGGCTTCCTGTCACCCGGGTATGCGCGGCATGTTTCTTCTCGTCGAAGCCGTTCGGCAACTGCGCGGAGAATGCGGCGACCGCCAGGTCGCTGACGCCGAACTCGCGTGCGTACACGCAATGGGCGGTTTCTTCAGCCACAGCGCCACCATGATCCTGGGGAGGAACTGATGAGCGCCTCCAACCGGCCGGTAACCGACGTCGACAGCGAGACGTGGTGGGCCGCGGTCCAAGACGGCACGTTGCTGGTCACCGCGTGCGCATCATGTGGCCGGAATTCCCTGTATCCCAGACCCTTCTGCCCACGCTGCTGGAGCGAAGAGGTGTCCTCGGTTCCCGCCAGCGGGCAGGCAACGCTCTACACCTGGACGGTCGTCCACCAAGGCGCTGCAACCTCGGTGGTCGCCATGGTCGACCTGGCCGAGGGCCCCCGGCTGATGACGAATATCGAACACTGCTCCCCCGACGAGCTAGAGGCCGGACTGCCGCTGCACCTCGACTTCCGTCACGACGACGACGGCTTCGTCGTTCCCGTATTCAGGCCCCTCACACCGGCACCCGAGAGGAAATGACATGAACAAAGACGACATGATCCTGGTCAGCGTCGACGACCACATCGTCGAGCCGCCCGACATGTTCAAGAACCACCTGGCCAAGAAGTACCAGGATGACGCGCCACGACTGTTGCACAACGCCGACGGCAGTGACACCTGGCAGTTCCGCGACGTCGTCATTCCCAACGTCGCGCTCAATGCGGTCGCCGGCCGGCCGAAGGAAGAGTACGGCCTCGAACCACAGGGACTCGACGAGATCAGGCCCGGTTGCTACCAAGTGGACGAGCGCGTCAAGGACATGAACGCCGGAGGCATCCTCGGCTCGATGTGCTTCCCGTCGTTCCCGGGCTTCGCCGGAAGGCTGTTCGCCACCGACGATCACGAGTTCTCCGTGGCCCTCGTGCAGGCCTACAACGACTGGCACGTCGAGGAGTGGTGCGGGGCCTATCCCGCGCGCTTCATCCCGATGACACTGCCGGTCATCTGGGACCCCGAGGCCTGCGCAAAGGAGATCCGCCGCAACGCAGCCCGCGGCGTGCACTCGCTGACCTTCACCGAGAACCCCGCGGCGATGGGCTATCCGAGCTTCCACGACCTGGACCACTGGAAACCGATGTGGGAAGCACTCGTTGACACCGACACGGTGCTCAACGTGCACATCGGTTCGTCGGGCCGGCTGGCGATCACCGCACCTGACGCCCCGATGGACGTGATGATCACCCTGCAGCCGATGAACATCGTGCAGGCCGCGGCGGATCTGTTGTGGTCCAAGCCGGTGAAGGCCTACCCCGGGCTGAAGATCGCGCTGTCCGAGGGCGGCACCGGCTGGATCCCGTACTTCCTCGACCGTGCCGACCGGACCTACGAGATGCACTCCACCTGGACGGGCCAGGACTTCGGCAAGCAGAAGCCCTCCGAGTTCTTCCGTGAGCACTTCCTGACCTGTTTCATCTCCGATCCGGTCGGCGTGGAACTACGTCATCAGATCGGCATCGACAACATCTGCTGGGAGGCCGATTACCCGCACAGCGACTCGATGTGGCCCGACGCCCCCGAAGCGCTCGACGAGGTCCTCAAGAAGTTCGACGTTCCTGATGCCGACATCAACAAGATGACCTATGAGAACGCGATGCGCTGGTACCACTGGGATCCGTTCACTCACATCAGCAAGGAGCAGGCAACGGTAGGAGCCCTGCGGAAGGCCGCGGAGGGGCACGACGTATCCATCCGGGCGCTGTCCAAACGGGACCACGGCGACAGCTCGTCGGACTGGCAGGACCGGATGAACAAGGCGACGATCAACGTCAGCGGCGGGGCCAAGGGCTAGCAAGTCAGGGCGTCGCAGCCAGACGGTCGGCGACCGCACGGGGCCGGCCGTCTGCGTTCTTGTGCAGCTTGTTTCGTTCCACCTTGCCGTTGGCGTTGACCGGCAACGGCCGGTCCCAGAACACCAATTCCTCGGGCAGCTTGTACTTGGGCAGGCCCGCTGAGACCAGCGTGGCAGCCACCTCCGGCAGCGACAGTTCGGCGGATTCGTCGAGCACCACCGCAACGGCGAGCCGCTCTCCGGTGGTCGCGTCGGGCACCGGGTACGCCGCGCACTCGCGCACACCGGCAATCCTGGCCACCGCCTCCTCCACCTCAACGGCCGGAATCTTCATCCCGTTGCGGATCACGATGTCCTTGATCCGCCCCACGATTCGCACGCGCCCGTCGGTCATCTCGGCGATGTCGCCGGTGCGGAACCACTCCCCTTCGAATGCTGCGACGTCGGCCTCGGCGTCGGTGTAGCCCAGGAAGGTGTGCGGGCCACGGATGCAGCATTCCGCGGGATCGCCGGCCGAGCCCAACCGGACCTCGACATCCGTCAGCGGCAGACCGTCATCGGCATGCCGTGCCTGCCGTGTGTCGGTGCGCTGACCGGAGGTGCTGACCGGAACTTCCGATGACCCGTAGGCACGCATCACGACGATCCCGAAATCGTCCTCGATGCGCGCGACGATCCGGCGGTCCAGCATGGTGCCGCCCAGGTAGACCGCGCGCAACGGCACGGCCCGGTCCCGCGCCACCGCTTCGTCGAGCAACTGGTCCAGCAGCCGGTCGGGGCCGCCGTACCAGGTCGCACCCGTGGCCAGCAGCAGTTCGCAGGTGGCCACGGGATCCCAACGATCCTCCAAGACCACCGGCACCGCGAGCATCGGACCGATGAACAGCGCCTGCACCACCCCGGTCACCGAGGCGAGCGGGCTGATCAAGAAGATCCGGTCTCCGGCACCCAGCCCGGCGGCCGCGATGTAGTTCGCCGATGCCTTCTGCAGGGTGCTCAGCGAGTGCACCACGCCCTTCGGTCTCGCGGTGGTACCGGAGGTGAACAGCACGAACGACGGTTCATCGGCGGGACGCTGCGACCAGATCGGTGCCGGCGCGGACATCGTGGCCGGGCCCTCGATCCAGGTGCAACACCCTGACAAGTCAGTTTTCGCGGTATCTCGCCAATTCGGTGCGAGGCCGAACCTCGCCCCGGTGCGCTCGACGATATCGACCACCTGTGCGGCGCCGGCGCTGCGTGGCACCAGCAGCACCACGGCATCCGCGCGTTCCACGGCATGGACGGCCACCACCGAGTCGATGTCATTGCCGGCCACGACGACGACCGGCGTGCCCGTCCCCACCCCGGCCTCGGTCAGCGTCTGACAGAGCCGGTCGATGCGTTCGTCCAGTTCCGAGTAGCTGAGTTCAACCCCACGCGCGATCAGCGCGGGCCGCGTGGGATGCCTTGCCGCAGTGAATCGAACGAGATCCAGCGGCCGTTCGGACCAGACCCCCGCGGTCCGGTAACGCGGGCGCACGCGCTCGGCGCGAGACGACGCATCACCCAGCAGGTCGGTTGTCATGAGATCCTCCGATGCAAACGCACATTCTCGTTGATGCAAATGTAACCTCTCACCCATGTCAATCACATTCGACAACCAGGTAGCCATCGTGACCGGAGCGGGCGGAGGACTCGGCCGCTGCCACGCACTCGAACTGGCACGCCGTGGCGCGCGGGTGGTGGTCAACGATCTCGGTAGCGCGGTCGACGGCACCGGTGCCTCGACCTCGGCTGCCCAGCAAGTGGTGGACGAGATCACCGCCCAAGGCGGCACCGCGATCGCCAACGGTGATTCGGTGGCCACCGAAGCGGGCGGCCAGTCCATCGTCGCGGCAGCGACCGAGGCGTTCGGGCGCGTCGACATCCTGGTCAACAACGCCGGCATCCTGCGTGACGCCGCCTTCAAGAACATGACAGCCGACCAGGTGGACGCGGTGATCGCCGTGCACCTCACCGGCGCGTTCAACGTGACACGCGCGGTGTGGCCGGTGATGCGAGAGCAGAACTACGGCCGGATCGTGCAAACAACCTCGGGTACCGGACTTTTCGGAAACTTCGGCCAGACCAACTACGGTGCGGCCAAGATGGGCCTGGTCGGCATGATGCACGTGCTGGCAATCGAGGGCGCACGCAGCGGTATCACCGTCAACGCCATCGCCCCGATCGCGCGGACCCGGATGACCGAGGACATCATGGGCGAGGCGGGTAAAGCGATGGACCCGGAGCTGGTCACACCAGTGGTGATCTACCTGGCGCACCGCAGCTGCGAACGCACGGCGCACATCTATTCGGTCGGGGCAGGCAAGGTGTCCAGGGTCTTCATCGGTGTGACCAAGGGAATCGAAGACACCGCACTGACGGCCGAGGTGGTCGCCGAGGCGATCGACCGGATCGACGACAGTTCGTCGTTCACCATCCGGGGCGGGCCGGCCGCCGGCTGAACTCAGCGTCCGGTGAAGCGCGGGGGGCGGCGCTCGGCGAAGGCCTGCAGCCCTTCCTGCAGATCGCTTGTCCGGGAGATCAGTTCAGCCGCCCAGGCCTCCTGCTCGAACGCGCGCTCGCGTGGGGACTCCGACGCCACCGACAGCAGGCGCTTGGTGAGCGCGAGCATCACGGACGGGCCCGCTGCCAACTGCACGGCCAGTGCATCAGCGGCCTGGTCCACCTGCTCAGCCGGCACCACGCGGTTCACCAGGCCGAGCCGCAGGCACTCGTCGGCATCCACCGGTTCGCCGAGCATCAGCAGTTCGGTGGCCTTGCGCAGCCCCACGATCCTGGCGAGCAGATGCACCGCGCCCGAGTCCGGAAGAATCCCGCGGTGCACGAATGCCTCGACCAGCGTGGATTGCTGTGCCATCACCACGATGTCGCAGGCCAGCACCAGGCTGGCACCGGCACCGACCGCGGTCCCGTTGACGGCCGCGACAACCGGTTTGTCGCAGTCGAGTACGGCACTCACCAGCCGCTGCCAGCCCTGTCCCAGCATGCGGGCGATATCACCGGGCCGCCGGTCGGGTGCGAGCTGGGCACCCGCATCAGCGGGCCCGGACGCCAGTCCGGCGCCGGCGCAGAAGTGTCTCGACCCTGCCGAGGTCAGCAGCACGGCTCGGGTTCCGCCGTCCTCATGTGCCTCGGCCAGGGCATCGGTAAGGGCATCACGCGCCATGGGCGACAACGAATTTCCGACTTCCGGACGATCTATCACGATGCGGCGCACACCGTCGGTTCCAGCGTCGACCCTGATCCCTGCCGATTCTTCTGACATTCCACCCGCCCCGTTAACGGCATTTCCACTTTTCGGGTATCTTAATTCTCACTTTGGTCATGGCCAAGGAACACGCACATGAGGAGGCTGCTCGATGACCGAGACCGGCCAGATCACCGACGAGGGCCTGGACCGGCTGCGGGCGACAGTCGGCATCGCCGTCCCGCACACCCAACCACCGCACTACCACCGCCCCAACGAGGACGCCTTCCGCCATGTCGCGGAAAGCTACGGAGACGCCAACCCGCTGTGGTGCGAGCCCGACTACGCCACCAAGTCGGTCTGGGGCCAGTCGATTGCGCCACCCGCCCTGGTCGGCGGTGACACGTTGATCGGCGAAGACGAGGTCACCGAACTGACCGACACCGACCGGGCGCTGACGAAAGGCGATCCGCTCCGCGGCGTACACGCGTTCTACGCGTCCTCATCCCGGGAATGGTGGGCCCCGCTGCGAGCCGGGCACCGGGTATTCCGGCGCAATGCCCTGGTGGCGGCGCTGGACAAAAGCAGCGATTTCGCCGGACGAGCCATCCATGAGTGGTCTGCCCAGGTATTCCGCGATGACGAGGGCACCATCCTGGGCGGCCAGTACCGCAACATGATCCGCACCGAACGGAGCAAGGCGCGCGGCCGTAAGAAGTACGAAGCGGTGGAACTCAAATCCTGGACCCCAGAGGAGATCGCCGAGATCGAGGGCCGCTATCCGCACGAGACCCCGCGCGGAGCCGAACCACGCTGGTGGGAAGACGTGGCCGAGGGCGACACCGTCGGGCCGCTGACCAAGGGCCCACTCACGGTGACCGATATGGTCTGCTGGCACGTCGGCATGGGTACCGGAATGTACGGTGTGCGCCCACTGCGACTGGCATGGCGTAATCGGCAACGCATACCGCGGTTCTACACTCCCAACGAGCACGGCGTCCCCGACGTCCAGCAGCGAGTGCACTGGGAGCCCGACGCCGCCCGTAATGCGGGTAATCCCACCACATTCGACTACGGCAGGATGCGCGAGACCTGGCTTATCCACCTGTGCACAGACTGGATGGGCGACGACGCCTGGTTGTGGAAGTTGGACTGTGAGTTCCGGTTGTTCAATTACGTCGGCGATCTGCACACCGTCAGCGGCACCGTGACACGCAAGTTCCTCGCCGAAGGTGACCGGCCTGCCGTCGAACTCGAACTTGCGGCCACCAACCAGCGGGGCCAGATCACCACGCCCGGCCACGCCACCATCCTGCTGCCCAGTCGCGAGCGCGGACCGGTTCGGCTTCCCGATCCCCCCGGCGGGGCGACCGACCTCGCCGAGTTACTGACCGCCGTCGCAGCGCAGTTCGCCGAGCACTGATACGACCATGGACTACTCCAGCGTCGACGGACTCGCGGTCGAACATCGCGGCCCCGAGTTGCGTCTCACATTCGACCGTGCCGACCGCCGCAACGCCGTCAACGACACCGTGCTCGACGCCATGATCGACCTTGTCGCGGCCGCCGGTGTCGACGAGACGGTCCGCGTCATCCGGATCGACGCCGACGGCCCCGACTTCTGCGCGGGCTCTGACCTCATCGCCAACAACGCACGCTCCGAACGCAAACCGCGAGTCGGGAGCACCCAGCGGCGGATGCCGAACAAGGCCAACCGGCTGATCCCACTCATGCTCGAGACACAGGTGCCCATCGTCGCGGTGGTGCGGGGCTGGGCTGCCGGGCTCGGATTCCACATCGCCATGGCCGCCGACTTCTGCGTGGCCGCCACCGATGCCCGGTTCTGGGAACCCTTCATGGACCGCGGGTTCAGCCCGGACAGCGGCGCGGCGTGGCTGTTGCCCCGCGTGGTCGGGATGGTGCGCACCCGACGGCTGCTGATGCTCGGTGAGGAGATCTCCGGCGCCGACGCCGCCGACTGGGACATCATCCACGCTGCCCATCCCGTCGATCAATTGGATTCGGCGGCCGACAACCTGGTGGGCAGGCTGGCCGCGGCGCCCACGGTCGCCCTGGGACTGACGAAGTGGCTACTGCAGAGCGGCCGCGGACTCGACCTCGACCGGCACCTGCACAACGAGGCCATGGCACTCGAATTATCGAGCCGAAGCGATGATTTCAAGGAGGGGTTGGCCGCCTTCCGGGACAAGCGGAAGGCGGAGTTTCGGGGCCGATGACACTACCCATCGACACGACCACCAGCACCGACGATGCCCTCGCCGCGGTGCAGATGTGGGTGGCGGCCCAGGTGCCCGCGCCCTGGCGGACCGCCGCAGCCCAAGGCGCCCAGGCGCTGCGCGCCGTCCGCACCCCGGCCGACTATCGCTCCTGGTACCCCACCTTCGCGGCGAGCGGTCTCGTCGCGCCGACCTGGCTGCCCGAGCACGGTGGTCTCGGCATCTCCAACGCAGTGGCCCGCAGCATCGAGTCGGTGCTGGCACCGCTGCGGCTGACCCGGTTGAACCCGTTGGGCCTCAACAACGCCGCGGCGGCGCTGTTCAGCCACGGCACCGAGCAACAGCGCCGGCGTTTTCTCCCACCGATCGTGGCGAACCAGGAGAAGTGGTGCCAGCTGTTCAGCGAGCCCGGCGCCGGTTCGGACCTGGCATCACTGGCCACTCGCGCCGTCCGCGACGGTGCTGACTGGGTAGTCACCGGCCAGAAGGTGTGGACCACCTGGGCCGACGAGGCCGACTTCGGCATCCTGTTGGCCCGCACCGACCCGGACCAACCCAAACACCAAGGCATCACCTATTTTCTGCTCGATATGCACCAACCCGGTGTCGAGGTGCGCCCGCTGCGGCAGATCACCGGTGAGCGGGAGTTCAACGAAGTATTCCTCGACGGTGCCCGGGTCCCGGATGCTCACCGGGTCGGCGATCGGGGCGACGGCTGGCGGGTCAGCGCGTCGACGCTGTCCAGCGAACGCCAGATGGTGTCGGGAGCAGGCTCCGGGGGCATGGGCCGACTCGGTGGATCCAGCGCACAGCGGTTGATCACGCTCGCACAGGAAACCGGACGGTGGGCGGATCCGGTGATCCGCAACAAGATCATGCGCTTGTGGGCGCAGGAGCAGATCCGCGGCTGGACGAACACCCGGGTCAGGGAGGCACTCAAGGCCGGTGAGTCGCCGGGCGCCGCGTCGTCCATCGGCAAGGTCCATCAGGCCACTCTCAACCAGCAGATCCAGGATCTGATGGTCGATCTGGTGGGCACTACGGCGCTGGCCTGGCCGGTCACCGAGGACCCCGACGCGTTGCCGCGGGAGGTGCAGGGCTGGATGCGCAGCCTGGCCAACGGCACCGAGGGCGGCACCACCGATATCAACAAGAACATCCTCGGTGAGCGTGTGCTCGGGCTGCCGAAGGAGCCCGATCCGTGGAAGGGCAAGCCGTGGAAGGACATTCCACGATCGTGAAGGCCTATGAGCGGATCGTGGTGGAGAAGTCAGACGGTGTCGGCTGGCTCATCCTGAACCGCCCCGACGCCGGTAACGCCTTCGACGCGCTGATGCTCGACGAGTTGGAGACCGCGTGGGCGGAGCTGGACGCCGATCCGGACGTGCGGGCCATCGTCAATACGGCCAACGGACGATCGTTCTGCACTGGGATGGATGTGGTCCAGGTGGCCCGCGACAAACAGGCGATGCGCAAACATTCCCGGCGCACCAGGGATGCCGCGCTGAAGATCTCGTCCTGGCACTGCGATGTCTGGAAGCCGGTGATCGCCGCGGTCAACGGGGTCTGCGCCGGGGGTGGCCTGCACCTGGTCGCCGATGCCGATATCGTGATCGCCGCCGAAAGCGCCTCCTTCATTGACCCACACGTGTCGGTCGGACAGGCCGTCGCGTACGAGGCCATCACGTTACTGCGCAAATCACCGATGGAAGCCATCACCCGAATGACGTTGAGCGGCAAAGGTGAACGGATCTCCGCCCAGCGGGCCTATCAGCTCGGCATCGTCTCCCAGGTGGTCGCGGGCAAGGATCTTCGAGCAGCTGCGGGCACCCTGGCCACCGTGATCGCGACCAACTCCCCGACCGCGATGCGGGTGACCAAGAAAGCACTGTGGCGATCGCTGGAGGTCGGGCTGACCCAGGCCCGCCGGGAGGCGGTGGAAGCGATCCAACAGATGCACAACCAGCCTACGGAGGTGTCATGACCTACCAGCGACTGATCGTCGAGCGGCGCGGTCCCGTCGGATGGATCATCAACAACCGCCCGGACCGGCTCAACGCCTACGACGTCATCATGCGCGAAGAGTTCCGCAGAGCCTGGGCCGAGTTGGATGCCGACGCCGATGTCCGGGTCATCGTGCACACCGGCAACGGACGCGCGTTCCAGGTGGGCGCAGATGTCGAGGAACTCGACGGCGACGCGGTGCAGCAGTTCGAGGACACCATGGCCTCGCTCGATCTGGGACTGACGAGTTGGCACTGCAATGTCGGCAAACCGGTCATTACGGCGGTCAACGGTGTCTGCGCCGGTGGCGGCCTGCACTGGGTGGCCGACGCCGATATCGTGATCGCCTCATCCGACGCCACGTTCGTTGATCCGCACGTGTCGATCGGCCAGGTCAGCGCGCTGGAGACCATCGCGCTGATGCGCAAGCTGCCCGCCGAGGCGGTGCTACGGATGGCCCTGGTCGGCAGCCACGAGCGCCTGAGTGCACAACGGGCCTACGAACTCGGCATGGTCAGCCAGGTGGTGGATCCCCCGGAGACGCTGCGCGATGTCGCACAGGAACTCGCGGAGAAGATCGCCAAGAACTCCCCGGCCGCGATGCGGGCCACCAAACGGGCGCTCTGGGGCGCACTGGAGTACGGGCTGACCGATGCGTGCCGCGAGGGTGCAAAGCACTTGACGTCGATGTGGGGCCACCCGGACCAGGACGAGGGTCCCAAGGCATTCGCCGACAAACGCAGTCCCAACTGGCTTCCCCTGGAGTCACAGTCGTGAGCCTGGCCGAATTGCTCGACGACCTGCCCGCCGTCGCAGTGCACACGGTCGAACGCGAGGTACCACGGGAGGAACTCGGTTCCGCGGCCCGTCGACTGGGCGCCCTGCTGACCGAGGCCGGACTGCAGACCGGCCAGGTGGTGGCGGCGATGCTGCCCAACGATGCCACCACCATCGCGGCGTTGTTCGGTACCTGGTGCGCCGGGGGCGTCTACACACCACTCAATCCGCGGGCCGCCGATGCCGAGCTGGCATCCCAGCTGGCAACCCTACGCCCGGTGGCCGTGATCACTACTTCCGAACTGGCGCACCGCTTCTCGCCCTCAAGACTTCCGGTCGTCACCGGCGCCGGCCTACAGTGGCGGGTCGTCGCCGCAGGCGTGGCTCCGGAGGATCCGCGACAGTACGACGCCGACGTGGCGTTGCTGCAGTTCACCTCCGGCACCACAGGGGCACCCAAACCGGTGCCGCTGCGGCACGCCACGGTACTCGATCTCATCGACCGCCTGCTGGCCAAACTGCGCGGGAAGCCGGAATCGGACAAGCCCACGCGTGCCCCGATGCCCAACCTGGTGCCGCTGTCGCTGTCCCTGTGGGCCGGCATCTACCAAGTGCTGTTCGCATTTCGCGCGGGCTCCGGCGTGGTGCTGATGGACCGTTTCGTCCCGGGGGATTTCGCCGCGTTGGTGCGGCGTCACCAGCTGCGCTCCACGGTGCTGCCACCGGCCGCGCTGACGATGGTGCTGCACGACGAGGCAGTGACCGACCTGTCACCGTTGACGATCGTGCGGTCCATCACCGCGCCCCTGTCGCCCGTTCAGGCCGCGCGGTTCCGCGACAAATTCAGTGTGCTGGTGCTCAACTCGTATGGCCAGACCGAACTCGGCGGTGAGGTGGTGGGCTGGTCGGCCGCCGATGCCCGCGAATGGGGCGAGACCAAGCTCGGTTCGGTCGGACGCCCGCTGCCCGGTATCGACGTCACCATCACCGCAGACGAAGTGATGGTGCGCACGCCGACAACGGCCGCCCGAAAGATCGACCCGGCCTTCCTGGATCGGCTCACCGATGACGGCTGGTTCCACACCGGCGATCTGGGGTGGTTCGACGACGACGGTTTCCTGTGGCTCGACGGCCGGGTATCGGACATGATCAACCGCGGCGGACTGAAAGTGTTCCCGGGCACCGTGGAAGATGTCCTGCTCGCCGCCGCTGGGGTGCGCGAGGCCGCCGTGGTCGGTGTTCCCGACGAGCGTCTCGGCGAAGTCCCCTGGGCCTTCGTCGCCCGCCTCGACGACACCGTCACCGAGCAGACCCTGGACGCATGGTGCCGGAAGCGACTGACGCCCTACCGCGTACCCGCCCGCATCGTGTTCGTGGAGCGGTTACCGCGCAACGATGTCGGCAAGGTGGTCAAGCGTGATCTGATCGCCGGCGGCCACGGATGATGCGGCCGACACCTGCCTGAATACGCGAGGCAATCACTCTCGGGGATTACCTGGTGAACATCGCGTGACGACCGATCGATCCAGCGTCGGTTCCAGCAATCTGACTGAGCTTTCAACGACATCTGGCCGTTCCATCGTGGCGTTTAGGCAAAATCAATGATCAGGTGAGTTAGTCTCAATTCCGCTATTCGCCATCCCAATTCGCTGCGTACCCAGCGATCGTGGTAATGACCGTACGCGGTGAGCGACGAACCGTTGTTCCACACAACGCGCTCGTGCACGGCCCAGATCACGCGAGCTGTGTCACCGCCGAGTTCGAATTCAGGCGAATGAACCTGGTGAACGGTTTTGGCATCCCCGACCGACAGCCGGACCGCTTCAAGTGCCGCGTCCCGGCCAATTATCGGCGTCGCCTCAGGGTTGCCGTCAGTCAGATCGAAGACCAGATCCTCGGCCAGAAGGCCGCCGAGTTCGGCCCAGTTCTTGGTATCCATCAATCGGCAGTAGCGGGCTTTGGCCTGTTCCAGCTCGAAGCAAGTCTGCAGATCGTTCATCCAGATGTCCTCTCACCAAAATAGGTAGGAGCCGGCGTTACTCGTCACCGATGCAGCTGACGTGCCGTGTGCGCCAGTCATCGAACAGCAAGTCGCAACCGCTCACGTCGCCGCACCAGAATGCTTGGCAGCCAGGGCCCTACGTCAACTGAATCGATCCAGGTCGTTCGCTCAAGCAGGGTGCCGAGAACGATTCTTGCTTCCAGTCTGGCCAATGCGGCACCTACGCAGAAGTGCGTGCCCTTGCCGAATGCGAGGTGCCCCTTCGACGCAGTCCGGTCCAGTCGGAAGTCATTGGGTTCGTCAAACTGCGCCGGGTCACGGTTGGCTGCTCCCCAAAGCAGTAGGAGCTTCGAATCGGCAGGAATGTCAACACCATCCAGGGCGGTGTCATGCCAGACGTGCCGGTAGTGCCCCCGGAAAGGCGGTTCGAATCGCAGAGTTTCTTCGATGAAGTTGCCCAACAATTCCGGGTCGTGGCGGAGCTCCTCTTGGATATGTGGCTTGTCGACCAGAATCCCGACAGCGCTACCCAATAGGGAGGCTGTCGACTCGCCGGCCGCGCTGAACAACGTCAGCATGATGCTGTGAGCAACCACCTGGTCGATCTCCCCAGCGGCGCAACGTGTAGCCAGGTCGGCAATCAAGCCGGGATGAGGGTCTTTGCCTGCCAGCTCGAAATGTTCGAGAACGTAGCCGCCGAGCTCCATCGCCGCCATTCCTGCGGCCTCGATCTGTGTAGTGGCAATCAGGCCATCTAGCAATGCGGTTGTCGCATAACCACATCTGATCAGCTTGTCGACGTCGTCGTCTGGGAGCCCAAGCAGTCTGGCGACGACCATCATCGGAAGTCGGTTCGCCATCGCGCTCATCCACTCGTAATGGTTGTCATCACTGAGGTTCTCGTTCCATAGCCGCATTGCCGTCTCAGCTGCGAACTGTTCGATTATTCCGACGCGCTTGGCGGACAGATGCGGCAACAGAATCTTGCGATGTACGGCGTGAAGCGGGTCATCTGCGGTGGCCAGGGCATGTTCCGGACCGCCAGGCTGCCCCATCGTGAACGGCACCAGGGTGCCGTCCTCCTGATAAACCATCGTGGCAGTCAAATTCGATGAGAAGTCATCCACTCGACCGGTGGCCTCGACCACTGCGTCCCAGCCGCAAACCAAGAAGAACGATGATTCTCCAACTCGGTGGACGGGTGCCTCCGAGCGCATCTCGTCGTACATCGGGTACGGGTCTTGAATCGCCTCAGGGCTGAAGAATCTCGATGGATCTGCCACGACTGCCACCGATACAGGCTGATCGTTGGCTGCCGAGTCCGTCAACAGTGCGACAGGAAGTCGAAATGTGGGCGGCAGCTGAATGAGGGCTCAATTTCTCATGCTAGGCCGATGACCTGGCTCTTTGTTGTTATGGCGCAGGGCATCGGTTCTCAATGTGAGAGAATCGTTATCGGCCGGTCGCCGCCTGGAAGATATTGGCAGTCGTAAGGTTCTCTGCCGAGAAGTGGCGTCCTTGGGCGAAGGCCCGTGCAGGAGAGCACGATTGGGCCTGTGCGTGGAAGGAGCAGTGTTGACCAAACGCCATGACTGGCTGGTTGGGGCGAATCGAAGCAGCGCTGCAGCCGACAGAATCTACGTCGCAGCGGCAGATTTGGTCTCTACACGAGGTGTCGAGGGCTTCACTGTCGAAGCTCTCGCCGAGAAGATTCATTGCTCACCGGCCACTGTCTACCGTCATGCGGGCGGCAAGGCCGCGATCCTTGAGGGCATGATCGACCGGGCGTCGCAGGGCGTCCTTGAGTCGGTCCGGCAGGCGATCGACGGACTGACGGGGCCAGACCGAGTCGTGACCGCGATCGGAGTGGCACTCGAGAAGATCCGCGCGCAACCGCTTGGCGGACTGATGATGGCGGCGGTCGGTCCTGACAACGACCGGAAATGGGTGACCGCGTCACCCCTGGTGGCCGACCTCGCCGAAGAGATGATCGGACACGCTGATTCGCTGGCCGCTCAGTATCTCGTCCGGGTCACCTTTGCACTGTGGTGCTGGCCGGTCCCGGAGCGAGAATCCGAGTACGAGTTGATACGCAGATTCATCGGACCCGCATTCTTCTGAGGGCCCGAGCTGGTCACACCCGGGGCGGGAATCACGTCATGTCCGGACACCCGCACGGGGCTGCCGTGTGACCACTGATCGTCCCAGGACAGGTTCGAGAAGTCCGGGTGCGCTTGCGACGACATGAGGAATAGCGTTGACGATGGCCTGCCCGGTGAACGCCAACGATGGGTTCACGCGTTCGCCAGGACCGTCTTCGAAGCACACCTGCATCCTCAGTCCAGGGCGCCCGGCGATCCGGTGAACCATCCCCGCGCCGCCATCGGGCTTCGGCCACGAATCCGGCCATGGCGTGGACGACACCGTGGCGAAGTATTGGATGGCCACGACCGGTTGCCCGTCGACAATGCCTGCCAATCGCCACCGGTGACCGGAAATGGTTCCTTCGGTTATGACACCGAGAGAAGTCTCCAGGTCGGTCGGGGCGAGGAGCGTCTCCCAGTCGAGATCCACCGAATCCAGTTGCAGCCCCAGCACGTCGGCCAGGTAGCGCACCACCGATTCCCAGTCATGGCGAACCTTGCCCGACGCGATGCGTGCCGGCACGTGTCCGTCAGGCTTTCCAAACCCCATCGACTCGTGCAACACGTCCCAGATCGGGTACACCAAGTCCATTCCGACCGCGTACTCGTCCATTCGGTAGCTGTCGACCCGACCGGCACCGGCGAGCAACGCGACCGGCAGATTCATACTGACGATCCCCGGCTCGCACCCCGAGGCATAGAACGTCGATCCTCCCTCAAGGCAAGCGGATTCGAGCAACTCCTGCCACGGAGCCGGCGCCGCGGCCGGGTAGACCATCGGGATCGTCGAGATCGTCACGACGTTGATCCCCGACCGTAGAAGCTGCGCGATCTGGTGATACGCCGCTTTTTCACGGCCGACAGCCGTCGAGCAATAGGAAACGCAGTCCGGCTTCTGCCGCAACACAGCCTCGAAATCGGCATGGGCCAGGACACCGGTGTCACGGACACCACAGAAACGCCCCGCGTCTCTGCCGACCTTGTCCTGGCTCGACACGAGCAACCCGACGAGTTCCAGGTCCGGGTCATCGATCACCCCGCGAAGCGCTTCACGTCCGGTCAAACCTGTTCCGGCATGGACGACGGCGATTGCCATAGAACCCTCCTGGATGAGCACTGGCATTACAGGTGAATGCGCTTGTGTAAGGAACTGCCAAGAACGTACATTCTCTATATTGGCTAGCGCTACTCTCAATTTTGAGGATGGTAGGTGCCTGGACAACGTTCTCGTTCAGTGACGTATACCGGCGACTGCAAGGTGATCACATATGGATCGGAACTCGGCTTCGGCGGCCGAACACGTGGACTTCGACCCGTTTTCGGATGAGTTCTTCATCAATCCGTTCGAGACGTACCGGCAGTTGCGCGATCGCGCGCCGGTGTATCACAGCACCATGTACGACTTCTGGGCTCTGTCCCGCTATGCCGACGTAGCTCCCGCGATGAAGGATCACGACACGTACTCGTCGACGAAAGGCGTGACACTCGACCACTTCATCGACCCCGACGCTCTGATCCCCCGCGATGTGATCATCATGATGGATCCGCCCCAGCACACCCGGATGCGGTCTCTCGTCAACAAGGTGTTCACGCCACGCTCAATAGCCAAGTTGGAGCCGATGATCCGCGCCATCGTGGTCAACACGGCAGCTCAGATCGATGTCCGTTCCTTCGACGTGGTGGACAACTTTTCGGCGCTGTTCCCGGTCGAGGTCATCACCACGATGCTCGGCGTCCCGCCGGATGGCCGCCAACAGATCCGGCATTGGCTCGACGCCCTGCTCGAACGCCGACCCGGCAACATCAGCACGACGCCGGCCGGGCGTGACGCTGCGGTGGCCATGTGGAGTTACTACTACGACTTGGTACTCGAAAAGCGTGCACACCCACAAGACGACATGATCACCAACCTGACTCAGGTTGAAGTCGAACGCGAAGACAGCGAGAGCACCAAACTGAGCGATGTGGAGATCGCCGCGTTCGCATCTCTACTCGGCGGAGCCGGAGCCGAAACCGTGACCAAGCTTGTCGCGAGCGCCGCGGTCGTATTCGCCGAGCATCACGATCAGTGGCGCGCGCTCATCGATGACCGCAGCCTCATACCGGCGGCGTTCGAAGAACTCCTTCGCTATGAGGGCCCATCACAGTACGACATCCGATGGAGCAACATCGACGTGGAGCTACACGGGCAAGTCATCCCGGCGCACCGGCCGGTCATGCTCATCAACGGATCCGCGACCCGCGACGAGCGGGCTTTCGACGAACCCGACCGCTTCGACATCGGACGTAAAATTTCCGGCCATAACCTCGGTTTCGGGTACGGAATCCACAGTTGTCTGGGAGCCGCCCTGGCGCGACTGGAAGGCCGGATCGCCATCGACGTGCTGCTGGACCTCATTCCCGATTACCAGGTGGATACCGCAGGCTTGGAAAGAGTCAAGATGCCAAATGTTTTCGGCTGGAAGCACGTGCCGGTCGCGGCCGGGTAGAAACCTCAGACGCGCCGAAACACGTGTGACGCCACGGTGACCAACTTTCGGCCGGCCCCGTCGTCGTAGACCTGCGTGCGTGCCGCCACGGTGCCATCAGTGCCGGTCAGCGGTTCGGCAACGAAACGGAAAGGGCCCACCTTGGCCCTGGCCAGGAACATGGTGTGCGACGAGACTCCGGTGAGCGTGTCCGTCTGTGCCAGTTCGGCGGCGCTGCTGCGGGCCGCTGTCTCGGTCATCACGAACTGCGGACCCACGTGCAGCGCCGCATCGGGCGAGGCCACCTCAGCCGATAGTTCGGGCAGTACCCAGGTGTCGGCGTCGACCCGGTTGCCACCGAACACCTGCCACAGCGGCGGCAGGCCGGGCGAATCGATCACCTCGATCGGTTCCACCTCCATCTTCTGCAACCCCTGCGGGGGTACGCCGATCGTGACGCCCTGGCCCTCGGTGATCGCGAGCACGCGGGTGGGGTTGTCGGCGTCGACGATCAGCGACCGGCTGTAGGCCATGCTGCGGCCGCGTTTCAAGCCCTCGGTGCGCACCTCGAACCGGGTCACGCCGACGCCGGTGTCCAGAACCTGGCACGAGTGCACCACCGGATTCGGCACTGCCTCCAGATCGGATACCAGACCGCCCTCGGGCGACGCGATACCGAAGACGCACAGCAGAATTGCGCCGGCGTCGTCACGCATATCGGAGCGCACCGCGACGGTGTCGTCGGCGGGCCCGACATTCATCGATCCATGGTTTCGGCCGATGTAGCGGTAGCTGAGCAGGCCACCCCACCGGCGCTGCAGTTCGCCGGCGTAGGCAGCCGGATCGTCTGTGAGTTCCCTGATATCGCGAATGATGTTGCCTCCGTGCACTAACCGTCTCACCGACCTGCGAACCGGGCACGCAGTTCGGTCTTGAGCACCTTCCCGGTGAGGTTGCGCGGCAGCGCCTGGACCAACTCCAGGCACTCGGGTGCCTTGTGTTTGCTCAATCCGCGACCCTGGCAGTGCGCGAACAGGGACTCCAGCGTGACCGGCGCACCGGCATGGGCGACCACGACGGCACACACCCGCTCACCGGTGCGCTCATCGGGTATCCCGATCACCGCGACATCTGCCACCGCGGGGTGGGTGGCCAGCACGTTCTCGATCTCGAGCGCGGAGATGTTCTCGGCGTTGCGGATGATCGCGTCCTTGATCCGGCCGGTGACGACGACGTTGCCACGCACATCGATCCGGCCCCGGTCACCGCTGCGGAACCAGCCGTCGCCGTCGAACGCCTCGGCGTCGAGCGTGGCGTCGACGTAACCCTGGAAACACTGTGGCCCCTTGAGCCGCAACTCGCCCTCGCCGCCGCTGGGGACCTCGTGCCCGGAATCGTCGACCACCCGCACCGACACCCCGGGCACCGGACTGCCCACCGTGTGGTCGAGCACTTCCGGGTCGGCGTCCGGGCGCGGTGAGGTGGCGACCGGGAACTCCGTGAGACCCCAGGCATTCGCCACACCGGGCACCGCAAGGGTCTCGCGCACCTGATGGCCGAGCTCGGCGGTGATCGGCGCGCCACCGCCCACGCAACCGCGCAGCCGGTCGAACAGCGGCGCGCTGCCGTGCAGCTTCTGCGCAGCCATGAACGCGACGAAAAAAGGGGTGGCCGAGCCCAGGATGGTGGCGCCGTGGGCAGCGATCGCCTTCGGTGTCTCGACCGGGTCGAACGTGTCGAACAGCACCAGTCGCATCCCGGTCAGCAGCGAGGCGGCCAGCATGGTCGC
Organism: Mycolicibacterium sp. 050232; assembly: GCA_036235365.1. GTDB lineage: Bacteria > Actinomycetota > Actinomycetes > Mycobacteriales > Mycobacteriaceae > Mycobacterium. The sequence continues at coordinate 579,275 of JAZBEZ010000002.1, forward strand.
TCCCCCGATGTGCGATACCGGGAACGCGATCGGGTTGACATCGTCGCTGGACGCACCGACCATCCCCACCACCCCGGCGGACCCGGCGATGACCGACCGGTCGCAATGCCGAACACCCTTCGGGGCCGCGGTGGTTCCCGATGAGTAGTACACCCAGCGTCCCTGTTCCGCCGATGTGGGCGGGGGCCCGAGCGCGGCGGGATCACCGGAAGGTAGCCGCAGGCCGTTCGCGACCGGTGCGGCGTGGTCGACGATCACGACGGACATATCACGTTCGGCGGCGAGCTCGGCGGCCAGCGCCGCGTGATCGAACCCCTTCCAGCTTCCCGGGACCATCAGCACTTCGGTACCGAGTTGTGTTGTCACGAAGCGTACTTCGGCCGAACGCCAGATGGGCAGGATGGGATTCTGCACCGCGCCCAACCGGGCCAGTGCCACCATCACCACCATCGTCTCGATGGTGGTGGGTAACTGCCAGGACACCACGGTGCCCGCCGAGACCCCCCGCTGCGCCAAGGCCGCTGCGGCTGCCAGCGCGGCGTCGCGCAACTGCGCGCTGGTCAGGCTGCGGCCGAAATCGTCGGTGAGGACCAGCCGGTCGGGATGCTGCCCGGCCGCGGCCTCGACCAGGTCCCAGTACGTTCGCGAAGTCACCGGCTCGGCAGGCCCAACCGGCGTTTGGCGAGGATGTTTCGCATCATTTCCGAGCTCCCCCCCGACACGGTGTAGGCGCGAGACCACAACCAGCACTCCCGCAGCCGCTGTTTCGCATCCTGGACGCCTGCATCGGCGGCAACGGTACACACCGTCGCGCCGAGTTCGGTGCCATACGCCGAAACCCGGTGGTATGTCTCGGCGAAGCTCAGCTTCGCTATCGAGCCGTCCCCGATCTCGTCCGCGCCGGCGGCCATTCGCTCGACATGGTCGTCGATGAACGCCTTGGCCACTTCGACCTCTACCGTGAGCTCGGCGACCGTCTGACGGATGTCGTCATGGTCGAGAGCCGGCCTGCCACAGAGGGTTGAGTTCCGAGCCACCGTCACCAGGTCGTCGATCAGCAGCTCCAGCAGGATGACGTTGCCGCCGATACCGAAGCGCTCGAAGTCCAGCCCTGCCATGATGATCGACCAGCCCTGGCCGGGTTCGCCGATGAGTCCCTCGGGGCCGATGGTGACACTGTCGAGGAAGACCTCGTTCACCTCGATCGCTTCGTTGATCGTCCGGATCGGACGCACCTGCACTCCCGCCGCCGACAACGGGACGATGAACGCCGAGAGACCGTGATGCCGCGTCGACGCCGGGTCTGTACGGATCAACGCCAGACCCATGTCAGCCCAGTGTCCGTCGGTGATCCAGGTCTTCTGTCCGTCGATAACCCAGGAACCGTCGTCTCGGCGCACACCGCGGCAGCGCACCCCAGCGATATCGCTGCCGGCATCCGGCTCGCTGAGCAACTGACACCACACATGCTCGCTGCGCCGGATCGGCGGCAACAGGGCAGCCTTCTGCTCGTCGGACCCGAAGTGCAGCAGCACGTGGGCCGCCAGGTTGACCTGGTCGACCGGCCGGGGCGCCCGGGCCCGCAGGAGTTCCTCGCTGACGATGCGATCGTGTAGCGGATGGTGATCCGGCCTGCCGCCGTATTCGACCGGCCAGTCCGCACCGACGAAGCCTGCCGCGAACAGACCGGCGAACCACGTGCGCAGTTGGGCCTCCTGCTCCGCGTTTCCCGGCGCGCGGCGCCCTTCGCGGGCGGCGAAAGGCGGTGCGTGCTCGTCGATATGGGCTCGCACGCGCTGCCTGAACTCCGACAGCTGCACCGCACCGGGCCGAGCGACCGTGATGCTCACCAGCCGGCCTTCTCCGCCAGATCAGCTCTGCTCGAGCGGGCCGTGCCGAGCAGGTGGCCATTGGTGAAGGTACGGCGCATTTCGTGGTGCAAGGGGTACTCCCAGGTGAATCCGATACCGCCGGACAATTGCATGCACTCGTCGACGGCAGCGGTCGCCTTCGACGCGACGAAGGCATGCGCGGTGGCGGACAACGCGATCGCCTCGGCCGTCACGTCCGCACTTGCCAGGGCGCGGGCAGCCTTCATGATCACTGCACGCGCCTTCGCCTCCAGGACAAGAAGATCGACGAGTCGGTGCTGCACCGCCTGAAAGCTCGCGATGGGCGCACCGAAGGCGACCCTCTCCTTCAGATAGGCCACCAGCCGAGCGAAAGTCCGCGACAAAGCGCCCAGCGAGTCCGCGCTGAGCAGGACCCTGGCTACCGCCAGCAGCTGTTCGGCCCGCTGCGGGCCTCCGATGGCCACACCGTGCGTGCCCGCGAGCTCGATACGCCAGGCCGGCCGGGTGACATCCAGCAGTTCGTCGTCGCGGGCCCTCGGCAACGTATCGGACATCTCGAACAACTGAATTCCGTTGCTTCCCAGTGTGATCAAGGCTCGTAGGGAATCCGAATCGGTCACCCGAACGGTTTCACCGGCCAGCGCCACTGCCGATGGGGCAGCACCGGCCAGCACCTCAGCGAGCCAGCGGTCGCGAATCTCGGCCGGCGCCGATGCCAGCGCCGCCGCGGACACCACGGCGCCCAGCCACGTCGACCGGTCGCCGGCGCGCCCGAGTTCCTCGGCCACTACGGTCGACTCCACGGGCCGCCAGCCGGCTCCACCGAGTGACTCATCGACCAGCAGCCCCGTCCAGTCCATGCCGGCAAGGTCGGTCAGCGAATCCTTCTCACCGCGGCCGGTGAGGAATTCGCGCGCCGAATCACGTAGGAACTCCAGATCGACAGTGTTCATATCGTCCAGAGCACCGTGGGAGGATTCGTCGACAGTCACCGCCGACTAACTCCGAACGAGCAGCGCGTCGGCGTTGTCCCGCATGATCCGCTTCTTGGCGGCATCGTCGAGCGGGTCGAGAAGCTTGACGAAGTCGGCGGGCTCGGCCAGACCTTCGGCGTGCGGATAATCCGACCCCATCAGCAGGCACTCGTCGTAACCCAGTCGGTCCACGATGGTCGGGATGTCGTCCTCGGGATAGGGCACGACACCGACATGCCTGCGGAAGATCTCTGATGGGCGCTCGGTGAGCTTGCCGCCGATCCACGGTCCGTTGCGGCCCATACCGCGGCTCTTGTCCATGTGAATCACGAACTGCGGCACCCATTCCGCGCCGTGTTCTGCCACCAGGACGTTGAGGCCTGGAAACCGGCCGAACAGGTTGTCGAACACCAACGCCGACAGGGTGTCCTCGATGGGTCGCTGACCATAGATGTTCATCCACTGCCACGCCGACATGTGCCACGCAGCGGGGTCCGGGTTGTGTCCCCACGCTGGCGAGATGGCGTTGAAGTACCAGAACGGCTGGATGTGGAAGACCAGTGTGCAGCCTGCTTCCTGGAGGCGGGCGTAGATCGGGTCGAAGTAGGGATCTCCAGGCGAGCGCCCATGTGCCGGGCCGGTGGGGAGTAGCACCATTTTCGCACCTTGGGCGATGATCGCCTCGGTTTCGGCGATGGACGACTCCAGATCACGCAGCGACAGCAGCGCAGTTGCGTAGATCGTGTCCTGGTAGTTGAAACCCCAGGTGTCGTCGAACCAGCGGTTGAAGGATCTCAGGTTCGCGTAGAGCGCCTCGGTGTCGTCGACGTAGTGTTCGGCGGCCAGGGCCATGCCCGCCGGGAAGATCACGGCGCGCTCGACGTTCTGCTCGGCCATCACCCTCAATCGCGCATCGCGCTCCAGCCACTCCGGCTGCATGGGCTGGGGCTCATACGTTTCGTCCGGGTTGCCAGAGCCCATCTGCTTGAGCATCTCCTTGAGCGACCCCGGCCGGTAGGCCAGGTCGAAGCCCAGCCCCGCCTCACTGTTGAACGTTGCGATCCGGTGCCCGGCGAGGATGACCTCCTTGCCGTCGACACCCCTCACCGGCGCGATGGCACGATCATGAAACTCTTTGGGCAGATACCGGGTAAACGCATCACGCGTCTCGTAGCAATGGGTGTCGCAGTCGAAAATCCCGTAGTCGAGTTTCGCCGTCACCGGTCATCTCCCTTCGGTGAGAATGATTATTCTCTGTTTTCAGAAAAGATACTATCCTTATCCGGCAATGCCTATATCAGGACGGCACACAGTTAGGGAGACCATGACCTCAGCTGCCGACGAACTCCGGCAGGCCGTTCGCGAATTCCTAGCCGCCACAACCCCCAGCGAGGTGGTCAGGCGCCTGATGGACACCGACGTGGGCTACGACGAGACCACCTGGCGGCGGATGGCAGCCGAACTCGGCCTGCACGGCATCGCGGTTCCAGAGCAGTTCGGTGGCGCCGGGGCGACTACCGCTGAACTCGCCGTGGTGTTCGAGGAGATGGGTGCGGCCCTGGTGTGCGCACCGTTCTTCGCCACCGTCGCCCTTGCCATTCCGGCCATCCTGACCAGCGGCGACGACCAGGCCGCGGCGGACCTCATCCCGCGCCTGGCCGACGGCACAGATACCGCGACGCTGGTGCTCAACAACCGGCTCGGGCCTTGGGATCCGACCACGGTGGTACTGACCGCACACGACGAGGGCGGGGCTTACACCGTCCACGGTTCGGCGCCGATGGTCCTCGACGGCCATACCGCGGCCATCGTGCTGGTCGCCGCCCACCACAGCACCGGCACGTCGCTGTTCGCGGTCGGAGGCGACGCCGAGGGACTGACCCGCACACCACTGGCCGGAATGGATCGCACCCGCAAGATCGCCCGTCTCGATTTCCACGGCGCACCGGCCCGGCTCATCGGTCGTCCTGGAGCGGCGGAGCACGGCCTTGCCCTATCCTCGGACATCGCGACTGTGCTGTTGGCCGCCGAGCAGCTCGGTGGTGCCGCCCGCTGCCTGGATACCGCAGTCGGATATGCCAAGGACCGCATCCAGTTCGGACGTCCGATCGGAAGTTTCCAAGCCGTAAAACACCGCTGTGCGGACATGCTGGTAGAGGTGGAGGGCGCCCGCTCGGCGGTGGTGCACGCAGCGGCGACGACGACTCCTGACGAGTTGGCGATTGCCGCGTCAGTGGCCAAACTGGCGGCCTCCGAGACATTCATGCAGGTGGCGTTCGACAACATGCGCACCCATGGCGGACTCGGCTTCACCTGGGAACACGACGCACACCTGTACATGCGGCGCGCCAAGGCGAGCGCGCTGATGTTCGGCGATGCCGATCATCACGCATCGCGACTGGCCGACCTCGTCACTTCGACACCTGTCTGATTGGAGAAGCATCCCTTGACCGTTTCGTTTTCTCTCGAGCTGCCCACCCAACGCGTCGACGCCCGGGACGAATTCGTCACCGCGGCAGCCATCGCTGATATCGCACGCTCCGCCGAGGCTGCCGGGTATGCCGCAGTACACGTCACCGACCACCCCGCACCGGATGCCAGATGGCTCGACCACGGCGGGCATCATGCGCTCGATCCATTCGTCGCGCTGTCCTTCGCGGCCGCGGCCACCGATACACTGCGACTGCTCACCAACGTCTACATCGCCGCCTACCGCAATCCGTTCCTCGGCGCGAAATCGATCCAGAGCCTGCAGGTACTGTCCGGTGGTCGACTCATCATCGGCACCGCGGCCGGTTATCTCAAGCCCGAGTTCCGGGCACTCGGGGTGGAGTTCGACCATCGTGGCGCGTTGCTGGACGAGGCGCTGGACGTCTTGGACACGGTGCTCAGTGGTGACGATATCGCTTATACCGGTACAACATTCACCGCACGCGGGGTACGCCTGCGTCCCGTCGCGCCGCCTCCGCCGGTTTGGGTCGGCGGCAACAGCAAACCTGCCGTGCGCCGTGCGATCAGACGTGGCCAGGGCTGGGCACCGTTCAACACCTTCGGCTACGCCACCGCATCCCGAACCGCCGAGATCTCGACCGTCGAGGACCTTGAGTCTGCGATCGCCTGGGCGAAGGGCTACGCCGACGAGATCGGGCGCACCGCACCACTGGACATCTGCTTCTCTGCGGGCAACATGCTCGACGAGAGCAGATCAACCGATGAACGTCACACCCTGATCGAGCGGTTGGCCACGGCCGGCGTCACCTGGCTTCCCATCGCACCGAATGGCGATGACCGTGACGGGTACATCGAACGTGCGCAAGCGTTCGCCAAGGAATTCGTCTGCGGCTGAACGACGCTCATACGGATCGCATCAGGCTGGCCGGCGCGAAGGCATCCACCGAGATTCGGCGATAGCCGAACAGCCAGCGCCCTTCTTCTGACACCAACAGGTCACGGTACCGGCCCCAGTGGTCGAGCCCCACATCGGTGTACACCGCGAAATAGCTGCTGACCTCGACCCGCTCGGTGCTGACAGCTCCGAATCTGATGCTGGAGACGTGGTGGCGCACGAACGTCGGTTTGGTGCGCGTCGCATCTGGCGGCGCAGACATTGCGGCACCGAGTCCTGCTTCGATCGCGGCAGGACCGGTAAGTGGATCGGCGCCCCCGGTGAACTCCAAAATCCCATCCGAGGCGAAACACGCAGCCAGTTCCCGCAAATCGAACCGGTCAGTCGCAGCGGTGTAGTCCGCCAACAGCTGTCGCGCAGCCTCCCGGATCGAGAGCTCCCACTCGTACATCGATTCTCCTCTGGAAATTCCGTTGGCACAGACGATAACGTCTGTTCTCATGCCCCGCCCCAACCTTAGCGATCTCGTCTCGCCACGCACGACAGCCGTTGTCACCCAGGAATGCCAGGGCGGCGTGCTCGGCCCACAGGCCGGACTGCCGATGCTTGCCCACGAGGCGGAGCGCCAGGCGATCCCCAACATCGTCAGGTTGCTACCGGCCGCGCGGGTGGCCGGCGTTGCCATTGTGCACTGCCTGATCCAGCGCCGCCCCGACGGTCGCGGCTCGAACTCCAATGCGCGGTTGTTCGCCGCAGGCAAGTCCTTCGATGCCGACCTGAGTCCAGGCAGCCCGGGAGCGTCCCTGCTGCCCGGACTCGGCCCGGACGATTCCGACCTGGTACTCACCCGAACCCATGGCGCCGGCCCGATGACGGGCACCGACCTCGACTCGGTGCTGAGGAACATGGGGATCACAACCATTGTCGGCGTGGGTGTTTCGATCAACGTGGCGATGACCAACTTCGTCATGGACGCCGTGAATCGCAGCTATCAGTTCGTGCTCCCCCGCGACGCGGTAGCCGGCTACCCCCGGGAGTACGCCGACGCCGTGATCGACAACACGCTGGCGCTACTTGCCACGGTCACGACGACCGACGAGGTGATACAGGCCTGGTCGGGCGCGCGATCCGTCCAGGATGTAGATGTTCACCCACGAGGGTGATAACGTCGTTATCGAAACATGTAAATGGTGATTTTCACTGCCCCGAGGAGGATTAGCCAGATGCCTTCCCGCTCGCTTCCGTATCCGGTATTCGACATCGATAACCACATGTACGAGACGACGGATGCACTGCTCAAGTACCTGCCGAAGCAGCACCGAGGCAAGGTGGGCTATGTCGAGGTCAACGGACGCCCAAAGCTGGTCGTCAAAGACCACATCAGCCATATGATCCCCAATCCGACCTTCGCGCGGGTGGCTCGGCCGGGCAGTGCCGAGGACTACTTCCTAGGCAACAACCCCGAGGGCCTGAACTTTCGCGAGTTCGTGGGCGACGCAATGGATATCATTCCCGCGTACCAGTCACCGGCACCGCGGCTGGAGCTCATGGACGAGCTGGGCATCGACCAGTGCGTCATGTATCCCACCCTCGCCAGCCTCATCGAGGAGCGCACCACCGAGGACGTGGTGCTGACCCACGCCATCATCCATGCGCTGAACGAGTGGATGCACGAACACTGGACATTCAACTATCGGGACCGGATCTTCGCGACACCCGTCATCTGCCTGCCGCTGATCGACGAGGCGATCAAGGAATTCCACTGGTGCCTTGAGCGCGGGATGAAGACGTTCCTGGTGCGGCCGGCGCCCGTGCCCAGCCGCTTCGGCGGTTCACGCTCGATGGGCCTACCCGAGTTCGATCCGTTCTGGGCCGAAGTGGTCAAGGCCGATATCCCGGTGACATTCCATGCCTCTGACAGCGGCTATCAGAAACATTTGATGGAGTGGGAAGGCGGCGACGAGTACCTGTCGTTCAAGCCCAGCGCACTTCGCGAGGTGGTGATGGGCTTCCGTGCCATGGAGGACACCCTGGCGGCGCTCATCTGCCACGGAGTTCTGTCCCGCTTCCCCGACCTGCGGGTCCTGGTCGTGGAGAACGGGAGTGGCTGGGTGAGGAATCTACTTCGCCAGCTGGAAAAGGCGTATCGGGTGATGCCCAAGGAGTTCGACGAACACCCGGTCGAGGTGTTCAAGCGCAATGTCTACATCCACCCCTTCCTCGAGGACGACGTCAAGTCGATCGTCGACATCATGGGCGAGGATCATGTGATGTTCGGCTCCGATTTCCCGCACCCGGAAGGCATCGGTGACCCGCTCAGCTTCGTCGACCGCCTCGACGGGATCTCCGATGCGGCGAAGGTAAAGATCATGGGCGGCAATGCCATCGAGCAGTTGCGGCTGAACAAGGTTCCCGCGGTATGACCCAGGCACCGACCGCCCCCAAGACCTATCGGGGCGTTGCCGATTTCGAGGCGCATGTCGGCGAGCACCTCGGCTACAGCGGGTGGCACACCGTAACCCAGCAGCAGATCGATCTGTTCGCCGATGCCACCGGCGATCATCAGTGGATCCACGTCGACGCGGATCGCGCTGCCACCGGTCCTTACGGCCGCACCATCGCCCACGGCTACCTGACGCTGTCCCTGGTTCCGATTCTGGTGAAGCAGATCTATCAGGTGACCGGGCTGTCCATGCAGGTCAACGTCGGGGTGGACAAACTGCGGTTTCCCGCGCCGGTCCCGGTTGACTCGCGCATCAGGGCCGGCGCGGAACTGATCGCCGTGAATGTCGACAAGAAGGGGTCTCGGGCCACCGTGCGGGTGACGGTCGAGATCGAGGGGTCCGACCGTCCTGCGTGTGTGGTGGACACCATTGCACTGATGGTCGACTAAGCCCCCGAGCTACGCATCGCGGAGGCGCTCACCAATGACGCCTTCGGCGCGAAGCCGATCGAGATGATCGGTTGTCAAACCCAGCGCCGCCAGCACCGCACCGTTGTGCTGACCGAGCGTCGGCGGCGCCGTCCGGTGATGCCGCATAGGTCCCGGCGAAATCCGGAAGGGCCAGCCCGGGAATCGATGGTCACCGGTGATCGGATGGCGCAGTACCTGGTAGAACCCGCGCTCGTCCAGCTGCTCGATGTCATACATGCGATCCGGGGTCAATACGCGCTCGGCGGGTACCCCCCGGGCGCCCAATGCAGCAACCACGTCAGCTGCCGTACGACCGCGCGTCCATGCCGACACCACATCGTCGAATGCATCATGATTGGCCCGCCGTTGCGGTGCGGTAGCCAGTCGCCCGTCATCGACCAGCTCCGGGCGTCCGAGGATTTCGGCCACCGCCCCCCAGTCCGCATCGTCCCGTACCGACACAGCCACCCAGTCATCGGCGGCCGCCGTCGGGTAGACGCCCTGCGCGAACTCGCGGTGGCGGTTGCCGACCCGATCGGGCGCCCTCCCGGTCAACGAAGACTCGATGACGGGCTCGGCGGTCACCGCAGCCCCGACCTCGATCTGGGCCACCTCGACGAGTTGTCCTTCGCCCGTGCGGTTTCGGTGTTCGAGTGCGGCCAGCAGTGCCACCGTGGCGTGCACGCCGGCGATCGGATCGGCAGGTCCCTGTAGGTTGCACGGCGGGCCGTCAGGGTACCCGGTCACCGCCGACATCCCGGACAGCTGCTCGATGTTCAGCGCCCAACCCACATAGTCGCGCCATGGCCCGGCCAACCCGAAACCGGGCATGCGGACCATGATCACATCGGGGTTCACTTTCACCAGCGAGTCGTAGTCCAGGCCGAACTGTTCCACGACGCGGGGCGAGTAATTCTCCACGACGATGTCGGCTTCGGCGGCCATCCGCAGTGCGAGCTCGCGTCCCGCGACCGACGAGAGATCCAGTGTGATGTCCCGCTTGTTCAGGTTGGTCCCCTGCCACAGGGGACCACGCTCGTACCAGTCATCACCGTCGCGCAGAAGCGAACCCGAATAGCGGTGCCCGTCCGGCCGCTGGATCGACTCGACCTTGACGACATCGGCCCCGAACGCACCCAGGTAGCAGGTGAGGTAGGCACCGGCCCAGAAGGTACTCAGGTCGAAGACCTTCAGACCCGCGAACGGCAGCTCAGGGTCGGACGCCGGGGCAAAGCCCGCGCGGTCGGCAGTCGGCCATGCCGTCGCCGACGACGACTGCTGGGGCGCCGGGCCAGGGGCCGGGACCGGTGTCCCGGCGAGCCGGAATGGCGCCCCGGGACGGGTGAAAGTGCGCCCCGCCGCGTTGGCCTCGATGAAGAACCCGCGATCGGCGTACTGCGGACAGTCGAGAATGGTCTGACCGTCGGTGACGGGAGCGGCCGGTATCCGCATCGCCTGGCTCAGCTCCACGAGATCGGCCACGTTGATCGAATCCAGCCATGGCTGGGCCTTGGCGAAGAACTCCTCGCGCTCGGGTCCACCGATCATGATGGCGATCTGGTGCTCCTCGAAATCGGGCAGCCCGACCATGGCGCAGACATCGAGCCAATGCTGACCGGTCAGGCAGTTGATGCCGATCCAGCCGTCGGCAGCCCGCACGATGCCCAGCATCGGTGCGCCTTTGGCGTTGCCCGGCAGGCCCAGCTTCATCAACCGCTCGGCCAGCAGCATGGGATAGGGCAATGTCGAGAGCAGGCATTCGAACACCGACAGATCCACCTCGACAGGCCCGCTGACATGTCCGGCCGCGATGCGGAGTGCGGTCAGCGCACTCATGGCCGCATAGGAACCCGCGATGTATTCGGGGATGCGCGCGCCGGCCTGTACGGGCGCACGACCGGGGTCACGATCGTTGACCCAACCTGCGGCCGCCTGCATGGTCAACGGGGTTGTTTCCCGGCCGCTCAGCGGTCCGTGCTGCCCGAAATCCGAGATCCGAACCACCGCAACCCGTGGATTCAGGCTCCGGAGTGTGCGGGCGTCCAAACCCCAGCCGTCCAGGGCACCAACGGACAGGCTGTCGACGAGCACGTCGGCGCCGGAGATCAATGTATGCGCGGCGGCGAGATCCGCGGCGATGGCCGGATCGATTGTGCTGCTCCGCTTTCCGGCATTGAGGTACTCGAAGAGGCCGCCGCCGGTCCCCCACGACCGCAGCGGGTCACCTGTTGGTGGCTCGAGCTTGTGGACGTCGGCGCCGAGGTCGACCAGCAGCTTGGTGCAGTACGACCCCGCGATCTCACCTCCGATCTCGACCACGCGCAGCCCCGCCAATGCGCCGCAAGCGTCGCTCGTCACCCTTTGATTCGCTCCGCAAGCGTCGCTCATGCCGGCACCCCGATGGCCTTGGGCTCCATATAGGACCGCAATCCCAGGACTCCGCCCTCGCGTCCGATCCCGCTCTGGCCGAAACCGCCGAACGGCGCGTCACCGGGAATGGTGCCGTTGATCGAGACCTGGCCCGTCCTGATCCGGCGTGCGATCGCCACGGCCCGGTCCACATCCGATGCCCACACCGCCCCGCCGAGGCCGTACTCGGAGTTGTTCGCGATGGCGACGGCCTCGTCGTCATCGCTGTAGCGCAGCACGGTCAGTACCGGACCGAAAACTTCCTGCTGCGCGATGTCGGAATCGGGCGTCGCACCGGTGAGGATGGTCGGCTCGAAGTAGAACCCCGCCGAAAGGTCCTTGGGCCGACGGCCACCGGTGACCACGGTCGCGCCGTCGGATTCGGCACCAGTGACGAAACCCTCTACCCGGTCCAGGTGTTCGGCACTGATCAGCGGACCCATCGTGACGGCGGCATCGGTCGGATCACCGATCACGACGTTGCGGGCCAGCTCCGCCAACCGCCCGACCACGTCGTCGTGCAGCGAATCGGGAAGCAGCAGACGGCTGTTGAGAATGCAGGCCTGGCCGGCGTGCAATGTGCAGCCCTCGAAGAGTAGCCGCTCCAGTAACTCGTCGGTGATCTCGACATCGTCGGTGAGGATGGCTGCCGACTTTCCACCGCACTCCAGTAGCGCACGTTTCATTGACTGCGCGGCAGTCGCCATCACCGCGCGACCCACGGCAGAGCTTCCGGTGAAGCTCACCATGTCCACGCGCGGATCCTGAGTCAGCGCGACACTCGCCTCGACGCCGGCCGGGGTCACCACGTTCACCACACCTGGCGGGATGTCGGTCTCCTCGTGGACAAGGCGGGCCAGTGCGAGAGCGGCCAGCGGCGTAAGCGGTGAGGGCTTGAGCACCATGGTGTTACCGGCAGCAAGCGCCGCACCGATCTTCATCGCATTGAGGGTGTGCGGGAAGTTCCACGGCGTCAGAATCGATACGACGCCGAGAGGTTCGTAACGCAGCAGAGTGGTGCCTGCTGCCCCCCAGGCATCCAATGGCGCCTCGGCCGGTTCGAGCGCCAGTTCGGCGGCATGTCCCACCATGAAGGCCGGGCCCTCGACGTGGATCAGCCGTTCGTTTGCCGTGCAACCCCATTCGGCCTGCGCCAGCGCGAAGATCTCCTCGCCCCGGGTCAGCAGCGCCGTGCTCAGCTGCTGGATGCAGCGTGCCCGCTCGGCGGGGTCGGCCTGCGACCACACGCCCGAGTCGAACGCCGCACGCGCTGCCGCGACCGCGCTCTGCACCTGGGCGACGCCGGCATCCGGCGCCGAGGCCACCACCTGTTCCGTAGCCGGGTTGACGACGTCGTAGCGACCGCCGTCGGCAGCTACCCACTGCCCGCCGATGTAGTGCCCGTAGTCATCGATCAGCGTCTGCGGATCGGCCATGAAGTCACCCGGCCCCTCTTGACAAGCTGCCGACATTCGTCGGACAGATTCCAAACGTTTGTTTTCGCTCTGTACAGCGGCATAAAGTACGCCAGCAGCACGTAAATGCGCTGTATATAACAGTATTCTGTTGATTGACTCGCTCATGCCATGACTGGTAGACAGAACATGAACCGGACAGTTGAAGCATGAATGTCCGATCGGTCTCATGTCAAGGAAGGCCCTGAGGTGCCCGCTAAGCCCGCCAGTCAGCTCACCAGACCCACCACCGCATATCCCCTGCACTCGCCGGACTTCTACGCCGGCGATCCTTACCCGGCATATCGGGAGCTGCGCGCCGGCACGCCGGTCGTCTGGAATGACGTCACCAACTTCTGGGCCCTGTGCAAATACGAGGACGTCCGGTTCGTCTCCGGTAACCCCGGCTTGTTCTCGTCGACCAAGGGCATCACCATCCCGGATCCGTCCCAACCGGAACCGGTGCAAGAGGGAAACCTGATCTTCACCGATCCACCTCGGCATCGACAGCTGCGCAAGCTGATCAATTCCGGGTTCACCCGGCGCCAGGTGTCGTTGCTGGAACCCAAGGTCCGCGAGATCGTCAGGGGCATCATCGCCGAGGTCGACACCAGCAGGGAGTACGAGTTCGCCGAGGAGATCGCCGCGCCGTTGCCGACCCGAATGATCGCCGAGATGCTCGGCGCCCCGCCCGAGGATTGGGAGCAGTTCCGCACGTGGTCCGATGCCGCCGTGGGCACGGCCGATCCCGACATCGAGATGGATCACCTGGCAGCGCTCGGTGAACTGTACGGGTATTTCACCAATCTCATCGCCGCACGCCGCAACGGCGAGGTCACCGGCCAGGACGACCTGTTGACAATTCTGGCCACGGCCGAGGTCGACGGCGAACAACTCTCCGACGAGGATCTGCTGAACTTCTCGTTCCTGCTGCTGGTAGCCGGAAACGAGACGACGCGCAATCTCATCGCGCTCGGCACCCAAGCGCTGATCGAACATCCTGAGCAATTCGCGTTGCTGCGCGCGAATCCCGCGCTGCTCCCCGACGCCGTTGAGGAGATGCTGCGCTTCACCAGCCCGGTCACCCATATGGCACGCCGGGCCACCCAGGATGTCGAGATCCGTGGGCAGCAGATCAGCGCCGGTGACACCGTCGTAATGCTGTACGGATCGGCGAATCGTGACGAGGAAGTCTTCGGCGCACAGAGCGAGTCGTTCGACATCACCCGACACCCCAATCCGCACATCGCCTTCGGCGCGGGTGAACATGCCTGTCTCGGAGCACAATTGGCGCGGCTGGAGGCCAGGGTGATGTTCGAGGTGCTACTCGGCGCCTACCCGACGATAGAACTCACGGGCGACGTCACCCGGTTACGCGCCACCATGGTGCCCGGTGTCAAACGGATGCCGGTTCGGCTGGGAGCGAACGCCTGATGGACTTCGACTACACCCCGGAACAGGAGCAGCTGCGCAAGGATTACCGCGAGCGTCTCGAGGCGGTCATGACCCCGGAGCGGCGCACGGCGGTCGCAGGCCTGATGGAGGGCGGCGCCGCCATGACCGAGTGCCGGCGCGCGCTCGGCGCGGCAGGTCTGCTCGGGGTGGCATGGCCCACCGAATACGGCGGTCACGGCCTGACCGCGCTCGAACAGTACATCTTCGGCGAAGAGGCTCGCCGGGTGAACGCGCCGCTTCCCATGATCACGCTGAACACGGTGGGACCCACCCTGATCCAGTTCGGCACCGACGAACAGAAACAGAAGTTCCTCCCGGCCATCCTCAAAGGAGACGTCGATTTCGCCATCGGATACTCCGAGCCCGGCGCAGGTAGCGACCTGGCCTCGCTGCGCACCACCGCGGTCCGCGATGGCGATGAGTTCGTCATAAACGGTTCCAAGATGTTCACCAGCGGCGCCGAGTTCGCCGACTACATCTGGCTGGCGGCCCGAACCGATCCGAATGTCAAGAAGCACAAGGGCATCACCTTGTTCATGGTGCCGACAGACGCCGCGGGCTTCTCATGGAAACCGCTGCACACCATGCCCGGGGTCTCGACCTACTACACCTTCTACGACGACGTGCGCGTGCCCGAAAGTGCCATCGTGCTCGGCGAAAACGAGGGCTGGAAGCTGGTGACCAACCAGCTCAACCTGGAGCGTGCGGCACTGGGCAACCTGGGTGCATTGGAGCCGTTGTTCCAGAAGACGCTGGCCTGGGCCCAGCGCACTGAACTCGATGATGGGCGCGTCATCGACCAGCCGTGGGTGCAGCACGCCCTGGCCCGGGTCGAGGCCCAGGTGTCAGCCTACCGGCTGATGAACCTGCGGGTGAACACCACGCTGAGTTCCGGCGGGCTGGGTATGGGCCAGGCCTCGGCGGCCAAGGTGTTCGGCACCGAACTGACTCAGCAGGTGGCCCGCGAACTGCTCGATGTCGTCGGTCACGCCGGTCTGCGCAAGGGCGACACCACAGCGCTACGCGGGGAACTCGAGAGCGCCTACCGGCTCGCCGTCATCAACACCTTCGGCGGCGGCGCCAACGAACTCCAGCGCGACATCATCGCCATGGCCGGACTCGGGATGCCGCGGGCACCCCGAGACATGCGGGCATCCTGAAAGAAAGGAAGCAGGGCATTGACTGAGCAACCGAAAGACGAGTTGCGGCGGCGCCTCGATGCGCTCATCGGCCAGCCGATCAGTTCCGGTCAGCCAGTTCGGAATCCGGACCCGGTGAATGTGCCGATGATTCGGCACTGGGCACACGCCCTCAGCGACTTCAACCCGGCTTACCTGGACGAGGAATTCGCCAAGAACTCGCGCTACGGGGCCATCGTGTCGCCACCGGTGATGCTGCAGAGCTGGACCATGGCCCCACCCAAGCTGGAGGGTATCCACGAGCGCGGCGGTGTCCCCGTCGAGCTCGGTGAGAACCCGTTGCAGTTCCTGGCTGACGCCGGATACACCGGGATCGTAGCCACCAATTCGGAGTTCGAGATCGAGCGCTACCCACGAGTCGGCGACGACCTGTCTGCGGAGACGGTGTTCGAGACCATCTCCGACGAAAAGAAAACGGCGATGGGTACCGGGTTCTTCGTCACCTGGATCACCACGTACCGCAACCAGGACGGCGAGGTCATCGGCCGGCAGCGCTTCCGCACCCTGCGCTTCAAGAAGGACGGTTAGCAGTGGCACACCGACTCGCTCCCTCGATCAGCCCCGACACCGAGTTCTTCTGGTCGGGGCTCAAAGACGGCGAACTGCGCATTCAGCGGTGCATCGACTGCAAGGCGCTGCGTGTGCCGCCTCGCCCGATGTGCGGCCAATGCCAGTCGCTGGACTGGGATTATGTAGTGTCCGCGGGCCGCGGGACCGTGTACAGCTTCGTCATGCCGCAGTACCCGCCGTTGCCGTTCCTGGAGTATCCGTACGTCGTGGCACTGATCGATCTCGACGAGGGGGTCCGGATCGTCTCCAATCTGTGCGACATCGAACCGAAGAACATCGAACCCGGTCTGGCCGTCGAAGTCTTCTACGAGACGTTCGAGGCCCTGCCCAGCGGCGACGAGCTGGTGTTGCATCAGTTCCGCCCGGTAACCACGAAGGCGTGACACAACAATGGATTTCAGCTTCAACGAAGACCAGGAAACCGTCGGCAAAGTAGCTCGCCAACTGTTCGAGCATCGCGCCACGCCGGAGCACCTGAGTGAGTTGGAATCGGGTGACACCCGGTACGACGCGGGGCTGTGGAACGAGCTGGCGGCGGCCGACCTGCTCGGCATCGCGCTGCCGGAATCAGTCGGCGGGAGCGGCGCCGGCTTTCTCGAACTCGGCATCCTGCTGGCCGAGGTGGGCTGGAACGTCGCGCCGGTACCGGTGTATCCGACCCTCGTCCTCGGCGCGGACACCATTGCCCGGCATGGTGATTCAGACTTGCAGCAGCAATATCTCCCGGGCGTCGTGGACGGCAGCATGATCCTCACCGCGGGTCTCATCGAAGCCGGGAACTCCAACCCCACCGTCCCGTGTCGCACGACCGCGCGGCCCGACGGCGCGGCCTGGCTCATCGACGGCGCCAAGGAACTGGTCCCGGCCGCGCAGTTGGCTGACGCCATCATCGTATCCGCGGCGGCAGCGGACGGTCCCGGGCTGTTCGTGGTGGACACCGACACCCAGAATGTGCAGATCTCGCCGGTGGATCTCACCCACGGCGAGCCCTACGCCGACGTCACCTTCGCGGGCGCCCGAGCGCAGCGTATCGGTGGCGACGCGGGCGACCACCACGACCTCGTGGCAGCACTGCACACGCGGGCACTGGTGGGACTGTCCGCAATACAGGTCGGTGTCACCGAGCGTGCACTGCGAATCGCGGCCACCTACACCAGTGAACGCGAACAGTTCGGCCGGCCGATCGGATCGTTCCAGGCCGTCCAGCAGCGCATGGCGGACGCATTCATCGACACCGAGGCGATCCGCTGGACGACGTGGCACGCAGCCTGGCTGATCGCCGAGGGCAGGCCGGCCGAACGGGAGGCCGCCATCGCCAAATTCTGGGCCGCCGAGGCGGGTGCCCGGGTGGTCGCCACCGCCCAGCAGGTGCACGGCGGCATGGGTATCGATGTCACCTATCCGGTTTCCCGTTATTACCTGTGGGCCAAGAACATCGAACTCGCCCTCGGTTCAGCCTCCGCACAACTCGCGCATCTCGGCACGGCCTATCAGGAAGGAAGAAAATGACCTCCACCATCGGTGGCACCACCACTCTGGCGTACGACGCCATCGATGTGGGCGATGAGATCACTCCACTCGAAGTGCCCGTCACCACCACCCTGATCGTCGCCGGCGCCATTGCGTCGCGCGATTACATGCCGGTCCATCACGATCGCGATTTCGCTACCGGGCAGGGATCTCCCGACATCTTCCTCAACATCCTGACCACCAATGGCCTGTGCGTGAAGTTCCTGCACGGCTGGGCCGGTCCCGAAGCGATGATCAAGCGGTTGTCGATCCGGCTCGGCGTGCCGGCGTTCCCGAACGATCCCCTGCGCTTCACCGGCAGCGTCATCTCCAAGTCCATCGCCGACGGCGAGGGACTGGTCGAAGTGTCGCTGAAGGGCAGCAACAGCCTGGGTGATCACGTTTCCGGCACCGCCGTGCTCAGCCTTCTCGAGGGTGTTCGGGAATGAGCGGCATCGGTGGTAAGGCGGCGCTTGCCGGCATCGGCCAGACCGAGTTCTCCAAGGAGTCCGGTCGCACCGAGATGCAACTGGCCTGTGAGGCGGTCAAGGCCGCGATCGACGACGCGGGGCTGCGCCCGTCCGACATCGACGGCATGGTGACCTTCACCGTCGACGAGAACGAAGAGATCGAGGTCGCCCGCAACGTCGGTATCCAGAATCTGTCGTTCTTCACCAGGGTTCCGCACGGCGGCGGCGCCGCGGCCGGCACGGTGATGCAGGCGGCGATGGCCGTAGCGACGGGTGCCGCCGAAGCCGTGGTGTGTTACCGGGCCTTCAACGAGCGTTCGGGTTTCCGCTTCGGTGGCGCCGGCCGCCAACCCGGGGTTACCCCGCTGTGGATGGCGCCGTACGCCCCGTTCGGTTTCATGACGCCGGCCGCCTGGGTGTCCCTACACGCGCAGCGCTATATGTCGACTTACGGCGTGACCAATGCCGACTTCGGCAAGATCTCGGTGATCGACCGCAAGCATGCAGCCAAGAACCCCGACGCGTGGTTCTACGGAAAGCCGATCACCATCGAGGAGCATCAGCAGTCGCGCTGGATCGTCGAGCCGGTGGTCCGGCTGCTGGACTGCTGCCAGGAAAGCGATGGTGGGGTCGCGATGGTGGTGACCAGTGTGGAGCGGGCCCGTGACCTGCCGCACCCACCGGCGGTCATCACCGCGGCCGCCCAGGGCGCTGCCTATGACGGCGAGGTGATGACCAGTTACTACCGCGACGACATCACCGGACTGCCGGAGATGGGCGTGGTCGGCAACAAACTGTGGGGTGACTCCGGGCTCAAGCCTGCCGACATCTCCACGGCCTTCCTCTACGACCATTTCACCCCGTTCGTCTTCACCCAGCTCGAGGAACTCGGCTTCTGCGGGCGGGGCGAGGCCAAGGATTTCGTCGACGTCGACGAGCTTTCGATCGGCGGACGCATGCCCATCAACACCAACGGCGGTCTGCTCGGCGAGGCTTACATCCACGGCATGAACGGCATCACCGAGGGAGTCCGGCAGATCCGCGGCACGTCCCACAATCAGGTGGAAGGTGTCGAACACGTGCTGGTGACCTCTGGTACCGGCGTCCCCACCAGCGGTCTGATCCTGGCACCGGTCCACTAGTCTGACGCTTTATGACGCAAGCGACGGCCGCCGACACCCGAGAGATCATCATCTCGGCGGCCTTCGCCTGCTTTCGTACCCGGGGCCTGGCCAAGACCACCATCGTGGACATCGCGCGGGCTGCCGAGGTATCCCGCAGCACCGTCTACGAGTACTTCAAGGACAAGGAAACCGTCGTCGAGGCCTGCGCCGAGGCGGCCTCACAGCGCTTCTACCGCAATATGGCCAAGGCCATCGACCGCGACGGCGGCAGCACGCTGGAGGGCAAGCTGGTGCGCGCGGCGGTGTTCGTATGTCAGGCCCGCCGGGTTGTCGAACCCGAGGTCTACTTCGACCATCAGGAAGTGAACCTGATGCTAACCAAGAACGCCGCCACCCTGCTGCAGGAGTGCTCGGAGTTCTTCGCGCCGTACCTGTCCGCAGCACGGCACACCGGCGAGGTCCGCCACGACATCGACATTCCCTCCGCAGCGGAGTGGTTCTCACGGATGTTGTTCTCGCTGTTCACCACTCCATCGGCGCTCATCGACAACGACGACGCGGTGGCCGAATTCGTCAGACCCTATGCCGTCCAGGGTTTCAGCGGAGGCCGTCCGGCCAAACGCTGACCCGGCCCGTCAGCGGGGTGGAATGCGCTGTCTCCATACGAAAATTATAATTCTCGAATATGAGATGATTGATTATCGGATCAATCAGGCAAGGGGCGATGATGAAGGCGGTAACGGCCAAGTCCGACAGGGGCAGGACCGAGCCCGAGGGCGGCTACGCTACTCCACACCGCTTGGTGGTCTTTGCCAACAGTTCCGCCGATGCCGCTGTGTTCGCGGGTGGGCTCATCTTCGACCGCGTCGGGGCGGGCTGGGATGTGAAGGTCTATCTCACTTCAGGCACCCCCAAAGACGAACGCACGCTGCGCATCCTCGGCATCCACGGCCGCATGCCGTCAGCCCACTTCGATTCGTCCGAGTGGCCTGATCTGTTACTGACGGGCGCGGACGTCTACAGCACGCACCCCGACATCCGTCGCACCTTTACCGCGGCCTCGCGCCGGCAGCACACCGAGGTCGCGATGTGGGGTGGCGACTGGCCCGTCGAACTCGATCCCGGCGTCGGAGCCGTTGAACATCGGCTCAGTATCGCGGCACGGGCCTTCAAGGTGCATGCCGTGGCGTCCGCGGGCCTCGACCGGCCGATCGATCCCGCTGAGCAATTCCTGAGCGGCAAGCGCCGCGTCCGCAGCGCGGCGCCGCTGCTGCCACCAGCCTGATCGGGATCAGCCCAGCCGCCCGACCGGAACATTGGCCCAGCCACAGACATTCGACATCGCCACCCGGCGTAGGCCATCTCGATCCACCTCGTACTCGGGGATCACGTCCAGCAATGCATCCAGCGCGATCCGGCTCTCCATCCGCGCCAGCGCCGCACCGAGACAGCTGTGCACGCCATACCCGAACGCCAGGTTGAAGCCCATCTTGCGTTCGCGCCCGATGTCGAGCCGGTCCGGGTCTCCGAACATGCGCTCGTCCCTGGTTGCCGCCGCGGTGAGCAGCAGGACCACGCTGCCCCGCGGGATCGTGGTGCCGTGCAACGTCACATCGCGCGTAGTGGTGCGTACCTGGTACTGCGACGGCGCTTCATAGCGCAGCAATTCTTCGATGGCCGCCGGTATCTTGCTGCGGTCTGCCCTGAGCGCCTGCCACTGTTCGGGAAAGTCCGCGAATGCCACGATGGCGTTGCCGACGAGCTTGGTGACCGTCTCGGCGCCGGCACCGCCGAGCAGAGTTGCGAATCCCGCAATGTCGACATCGGTCAACTTGTCGACCACGCCGTCACGTTCGATCTCGGTCTCGATGAGCCGGCTGATCATGTCGTCGCGCGGGTCCGCGCGCCGCTGCTGGATCAGCTTGTAGTAGTACACGCCGGTGTTCATCGAGGCTTCGAGACCCTCTGGCGGAACTATGATTTCGCCGATGCGCCGCTCCAGCAACAGGTCCAACCACCGCCGGATCTGTTCGCGATCCTCCTTGGGCACCCCGAGCATGGTGGTGATCACCTCATTGGGGAACAGCGCGGAGAAGTCGGCGACGACATCGAACGATCGTGGATCGAGCGCATCGATGCGCTCGTAGATCTTCTCGCGCACCATGTCTTCCAACGACGCGATCGCGCGCGGGGTGAATACGCTGCTGACCAACTTGCGCATCTTCTGGTGTTCCGGTGGATCCATCGAGATGATCACCTTCGGAGGTGGGATCGCGCCGTCATAGGCCTTGACCGCGTCAAGCGTGGCGCCCTTGGCCGACGAGTAGGTCTCATGGTCCCTGGTCGCCGGAGCCACGTCCTCATATCGGCTCAGTGCCCAGAAATCCCATTTCTCGCTGTAGTACACCGGCGCCTCGTCGCGCAGCCGCCGGAACGTCCTGTACGCACCGTTGAAGAATTCTGCGGAGAACGGATCGAACTCCACGGCGCCCTGCGTTGTCATCGACGTGCGTGGTGCATTCACAGAATGGCTCCGGATTCCTTGTACTTCTCGATCGTTTCCCACGCCAGGCCCGCATCGAGCAGCACCTCTTCGGTATGTTGGCCGTGCTCGGGCGCTCCTGGTGGCACCACCGCTTGCTCGTCGAACTGCACCGGGTTGGTCGGCAGCGCGAAGGGCGTACCGTTCATCGTCGCGGTCTCTGCCACATAGCCGTTGGCGGTCACAGCAGGATCCGCGCACAACTCGCCCGGTGTCTGCACGATGCCCCACGCGCCGGACAGACCGGCCAGCGCCTCGCGCCATTCACCAAGTGTCCGTTGCGAAAAGGCCTCATCGAGAAGCTGGATAAGCTGCGCCCGGTTCTCATAACGTGAAGCAGGCTCGGCGAACCGCCGGTCGGTGATCAACTCCGGCAGCCCGATGGCGTTCATCGCCTCCGGGTAGAACTTGTCCACTTGCAGCATCATCAGCTGCACATGTCGGTCGTCTTTGGTGCGATATGTCCCGACCAGCGGATTAGGCGCATCGGCATGGCTGTACTTCGGAATCGACGTACCGCCATGGATCTGGCTCACCGCCACATCCGGACTGAGATTCCATGCCGCCAAGGCCAGCAGTGACACGTCGACCACCGACCCCTCCCCCATGGTTGCCTTTCGGTAGAGCGCCGCGGCGATCCCGCCTGCGATCGTCATCCCACCGAGCAGATCTCCGAATGCCGGTCGGGAGCGCACTAGCTCGTCACCCTCTTCAGTGAGCATGGTGGCGATGCCACCGCGAGCCCAATAGGACACCCCGTCGTACCCCGGTTTGTCCGCATCCGGCCCCTTCGGACCGTGGCCGGATCCTCGCACGTACACGATCCCCGGATTGGCAGCCCGGATGTCATCCACGTCGATGCCGAGCTTCTTGCGCCGCTCGGGCAGGTAACTGGTCAGGAACACGTCGCAGGTTTTGGCGAGTTCACGGACCACCTCCTGCCCACCGAAGGTGCTCAGGTCGACACCGATCGACTTCTTGCCACGGTTCGGGATTTCGATCATGTAGTTGACCGAACCCCCGCCCTCGTCGACGATGCCCATCGTCACGAGACCGCGTTGCGGATCACCGCCGTCACGCGGTTCCACCTTGATGACCTCGGCTCCCCACTCAGCGAGCACCGCGCCGGCCGACGGCACGAACGTCCACGCCGCGACCTCCAACACCCGTACCCCGTCAAGCACTTTGCGTGTGGAAATCGTGTCCTCCGATGATCGTGGCGTGGCAGCAGGATGCAGCCCTCACGGCGATCAGTGTAGTCAACATCGGCCCGATCGAGAACATTCATTCTCATATTCGGTATCGTCGATACTCATGCCGCTCCCATCGATCACCCCGACAGTCCCCGCGCTGGTGCGATCCTCGGCTGCCCGTTTTGGGGACAAGCCGTTCCTGATCGCCGACAACAGAGTCCTCACCTACAGTGAGCTTGATTTGCGGTCCGGGCGACTGGCCATGAACCTCGTTTCGATGGGCCTGGGAAAGGGAGACCACGTCGGGCTACTCATGCCCAACAGCGTGGAGTGGGCGATCACCTGGTTCGCGGTGACACGTATCGGCGCAGTCGCCGTTCCACTGAATACCTTTCACAAGGCCACCGAGCTGGCCTGGACGGTGCGCCACGCCGACCTACGGGCGGTACTCGCCTGGTCGAGATTCCGCAACCAGAACTTTGTCGAACTGCTGGAGAACGCACTGCCCGGACTTGCCGACCAGGAAAGACCGGACCGAATCGCAGTCCGCGCGGCACCTTACCTGCGCAGGGTGGCGGTGTGGGGCGACGCCGACCGACCCTGGGCCACAGCCATATCCGATGAAACATCGCCGAACCGCTTCGACACCGGCTTCCTCTCCGACATCGAAGCATGTGTCACACCGGCCGACGACGCGATGATCATCTACACCTCTGGGAGCACCGGGGACCCCAAGGCTCCGGTGCACACGCACGGTGTACTCATACGCCAGTCGTACAACCTGACGTTCTCCTACGGGGTGACCGGTGACGAGGTGATGTTCACCTCGATGCCGTTCTTCTGGGTGGGCGGACTGATCACCGGATTGCACGCGGTCGCCCACCACGGCGCCACCCTGGTCACCCAACCCGCATTCGACGCGGGCGAGGCACTCGAGCTCATCGAACGCCATCGCGCCACCATCACTTTGGGCTGGCCGCAGCAGGGCAAAACGCTGGCTGAACACCCGGACTTCGGAAAACGGGACCTGAGCTCGGTCCGGCGCACCAGCATGCCCGCGATGGTTGATCCGGAGCGGCGACCTCGGGGACCCAACGCCCTCGGCATGACCGAGTTGTGCGGCAGCCACATCGGTGTGGACCCATACGTTCCGCAACCGCCCGAGCGCGCTCAGACCGGCGGCTGGACGATGGAAGGCCTCGAGCACCTGATCGTCGATCCCGACACGAATATGCCGCTGCCAGGCGGCTTCCGCGGTGAGATATGGGTTCGCGGATATTCACTGATGCAGCGCCTTTACAAGCGCGAGCGTGAGGATGTCTTCACCCCGGACGGGTACTACCGGACCGGCGACAGCGGTGTCCGATTCAATGACGGCTGGATCGCCTACACGGGACGACTCGGCGATCTGATCAAGACCGGCGGCGGCACCAATGTCACACCGTCGGAGGTGGAACTGGCACTGTCTGGTTGCGACGGGGTCCTGGAGGCCTACGTCGTCGGCGCAGAGGATGGTGACCGCGGAACGGTCGTCGCGGCGGCCGTGGTGCCCCGCGGATCTGCGGTACTGGACGCACAGGCACTTCGCGCTCAACTCCGGGATCGGCTGTCCGCGTACAAGGTTCCGAAGTTCATCTGGATCACCGACAAGGAAGCGCTGCCGTTCACCGCGACCGGCAAGGTGAAAAAATCCGACCTGGCCCTCCAGTTGAAGGAGTTGCTGGCGCTACGTTAGGCGACCCCGGCACGCCGTCTGATCGTCAGTTGCCCTCGCGCGCCTCGTGGATACGTACCAGCTCACGGAAGCCGAGGCTGGGATATAACGGGACCGGCTGTACACCCCACTCGTCCCGAGCCGTCTGCTGCCCCGCTGCCTCGGGCCGCCCGCCGAACGGCGGACCAGTCAGAGGATAGGGTTGGCGGCACTCCAAGGCGTCGTCTGAGTACCGGACCTTCAACAACTCGCCGCAGATCTCGGTGAGCGACAGCGTCGGCCATCCGTACCACAGAGCCAAGGCGGGGACCGTGAGGGCCCCCTCGATCACCAGCCCGAAAAGGCAGAAGAAGAGGCCACGTTTGAGCCACCGATGCATGCGTGCGAAGGCAGGGGGCGTGCCGAGCGGCGGTTCGCTGACGGAAACAGATTTTTCGGACACGGCTCTGACTTTCAGTCGGTGAAGATCTCGCGATTGACCGTGTGCAGATACGGAATCGCGAGAAACGGTGTGATGTAGAAGATGTTGTAGAGCCACCATCCGATGACAGGAATGGCCGTGCCGGCATAGCGGACGTCCGCATACATCGTCATGTTCAGGATGTAGCCCAGCCAGGCGATGATGCCGAACCAGCACGTGACGATCATCCACTGATGACCCCACCGCTTCATCTGCAGGAAGCCGATTCCGGCCGCGATGCGCATCGGAAAAACCACCACGATGCACACGATGATCCAGGCCTTCTCCCCTGGGGCACCCGCCCCGCCGATCCACAGCTCGTTGTAGTGCCAGAAGTAGCCGCCGTCCATGAGGTTGCCCCATGCCGTGAATATCGTCCTGGTTACCAGAGCATGATTGGCGAAAACATCCAGGCCCCAACCGATGCTGTTGATCGCCGCATCGAGGATGATCACATACCCGATCAGTGTGACCATCATCGGCCGGACCGACAATCCCGCCCTTTCCGCGCGCCGGAACAGCACCACGCCCCGGCAGAAAATCGGTAGACCGATCGGGCCGAGCACGAGTGTGCCCATCAAGACGGTGCCGACGATCAACCATCGGTCCGCCTGACGCTGCGCCTCGCGGCTGGCATCGTCATGCTGTTCCAGCGTCTGCACGGCTACCTACCAATCCCTGACCACGAGCATGTGCAACTGGATGGCGAACATCGACAGCAGTGCCGTGTAGATGACGATTTGAAAAACGATCAGCGCGCGGCGGCGGCGCCGGTCCTGGTCGTTCATCGGGCTCAGAACGTCCCGATATTGGCAAGCAGCCAATACCAAAAAGCGACGATGCCGATCATCGCACCCCACGCGAAGGCCAGCCGGACAAGCTCTTGCAACATCGAATCCCTCTTTGCACTCGAGAAACATACATTCTCACAATAGAGAATCTATATTCTCTCGAATATCGTTGAACGCGTCCAAAATGTCAACGCCGCGCGTGAACCCGCTGTGCCGCTTCTGGCCGTCGAAGCACTCTCTCACTCAGCGGCGAGATCTACGAGAAGCTCCGCCAGTTCGACCGGACGCGTGAAGAACGGCGAGTGCCCGCCGTCGAGTTCGATGAGTCGCGCACCGATGCGGACCGCGTTACGCCAGGCCCATGATGCTCCGACTGCCCGGTCGTCACGGAGCAAGATGTACGTCGACGGCACGTCCGGCCACTCCTCGAGCGGACTTGGTTCCAGGAAGATCGTGAACGACTGAGCGCGCATCTCCGCGAAGGCCGAACGCGCGATGTCTTGCGGACAGTCGTGATAGAAGCCGGCACGGACCGACTCCCAGGTCATGCCGAAGGGCCCCGAACCTCCGGCTTCGGGTTCGGGAAAGATCACGGCGTCAGGATTGTCCGCGAGGTGATCTGCGAAGGTCACGCCGGGCACCGGCAGCAATCCACCCACGAAGACCATTCGGCGCATCGGCCGCAGGGCGGCCAGCACCGGCAACGCCAGCCCGGATATCGAGTGGGCCACCACGATGACGTCGGCAACGCCGTCAGCATCGGTTGCGGCGCTCTCGATGGCGGCGTCCGCGATTCCGGCCCATTCCCGGGCCCCGGCGGAATCATCGTCCACCGGCAGATCAGGTGCCACCGTCCGATGGCCGAGCCGATGCAATTCCTCGCGCACCAGATCCCAGCACGAGCCTCTGTGCATCCCACCGTGCAGGAGAGCGAACATCAACTGTGCCACCGCCTCGTCATGCGCCGCGAGAATTTCTGTTCTCGTATGCGAGAATACCCCGAACCGTCGCCAGGACACCGGCGGTCCAAGTGGCTTACCGACGCACCGTCCGGTCCATCATCGAGTCGAAAGGCCGAAAACGTCATGAGTGATCGACATTCCAACATCTCGGGTGCCCGGATGTTGATCGTGGGAGCATCATCGGGGATCGGGCGGGCACTTGCCCGCGCCGCCCACACCCGGGGTGCCACCGTCGCGCTGGCCGCGCGGCGTGTCGACCTGCTCGGCGAACTGGCCACCGAACTGGGCGGCACCGCACACGAACTCGATGTATCCGACCCGCGGGCGATCGAACAGGTCGTCGGCCAGGTGGCGGCCCGGTTCGGCCGCCTCGATGCGGTCGTCTTCACCAGCGCCGTCGTACCGTTCGCGTTGATCGAGGACACCGATGTCAACACCTGGGTGCATGCCTACGCGGTCAATGCCGTAGGCGCCTCCCACCTATTGCGTTCAGCACTTCCGCACCTCGCCGACGACGCCGTCACGCTCATCGCATCGAGCCACGACGTCGGGCGTCCGCGCGCAGGGGTGGCCGCCTATCACGCCAGCAAGGCAGCACTCGACGAGATCCTGCGTTCCTGGCGTGCCGAGCATCCGGAGCTGCCGTTGATCCGGGTCAGCGTGGGACCCACCGAGAACACCGAGATACTGCGAGGGGCCGACCGCGATCTGCTGGCCGACCTCTACCGGGCTTGGGCGCAGGAAGGACAGATACCCGCTCGAATGTCGGCCGTCGACGACGTCGCCAACGCGATGTTGTCGCTCATCGCCGTCACCCGGGCCAATCCTTCGGTGGTCAGCGAAATCGTCCACCTCGCACCGCGAGTGCCGACAAGCAGATAGACGGAGGGCGCCTAGTCCTTCGCGGCCATCTGATCGGCAGCGGTGTCTGCCCACTGTGCGGTGTGGCGCCCCATGGTCATCGCGCCATTCCAGCCGCCGTCGGTCCACAACACCGTTCCACCGACATAGCTCAATCGTGGACTGCCCAGACATACCAGCGGCCAGGCCTGCTCCTCGGCCCTCGAATAACGTCCGACGGGGCCGATCGCGTCGTCCACCGTCTCCTTGCCCATCAGTTCCTGAAATGCCGGCATCATCGCGGTCTCGGTTGGGCCTGGGTTGATGCAATTGATGCGAATCCCCCTGCGCCCCAAGTCGGGATACCACCACCCGACCCACGCATCGATGATGTACTTGGAGTAGGCATAACCGCTCCACGACCACTTCTTCTCATTTGTCTTCAACCACTCGACGGCACCGTCGAATCCATCGGTCTCCAGGAGGGTGGTGATCACCTTGATGTGATCCTGCCAACCGATCGCAGCCGACGACGAGATGACGCTGATGGCCGATCCCCGGGCCATCTTGGGCACCAACTGCTCGGCGAGGTGACGGGCGCCGACGAAGTTCACCAATATGGTGTCCCATTCGCTGAACGGCGGACCCGGCAGTCCCGCACAGCTGAACAGGCCATCGACGGGTCCGTCGATGGCAGCCGTGATCTCCTCGATGTCGGCCCGATCCCGGAGATCGACCTGTAGGGCGCGGGCGACAGGCACGGTGGTCGGCTTGATATCGAGTGCCGTCACCGTCGCGCCGAGATCCACCAGGATCTGCGCGGCCGCCTGCCCCATGCCCGACGCGGCGCCAGTGACGACGACCGACTTTCCCTCATACCCGAGTACGTCTTTCATAACGACCTTCCTTCCCCGCTGACCGGGGCATTGATTGTGGTTGCTGGACGAAAACCCTCACTGCCGCCCGAGGGCCGGCTCGACCGAACGCATCGACCAGTGCGGCTCGAAGGGAGCGATCGTGGAAAGGTCGTACAACCCGGGCGCTGCGGCGATGATCGCTGGAATGGCATTGACGGCATGCATGGCGGTCGCCAGGCAGCCCTGTCCGGCGTGGTCCTCGTCATCTCCTCCGATGACCAAGTGGAGCAGCAAGTTCGGCTTCCCCGTGAAGGACACCTGGTAGCCGATCTCGGTCGGCCAGTCGGGTGCCAGATCGTCGTCCATCCGGGTCAGATGTTGTACCGACAGGCTGATGTGCCCGCAATCGACGTTCACCCCGAACCGCATCGCCGCCACGGTGCCCGCCGGTATGTCACCCGCGGCGACGGTCAACGGCCGCGGGGTGGTCACGACTTCACGAAATCCCTCGAACCCCTTGATCTCCAGTCCCAGCGCCTGGGCGAGCACGGTCGCGCTGCCGATCCAGGCGCTGGCCGCATAGGCTGGGTTTGTCAGCAATGGTGTGGTGTCCTCGGCCGGGTGACCGAAGCCCATCGCGTTGAAGATCAGGTCGTGGCTGGCGTAGGTCGAGTAGTTCAGCACCTCGATCACGCTGATGTGGGTGGTGTTCTCGGTGAGCCGCGCCAGGACCGGCGCGAGTGATTCACCGATGAAACCTGGATACAGCCCCAACCCCAGGAACGATGAACCACCTGCGCGGCAGGCGGATTCGATGCTGTCAGCCAGACCGGCATCCAGGGACCGCGGGTGAATGAACCTACTGCCCGTGGCGATCACGTTCTTTCCTGCCGCCAACAGGTCGCAGACGTCGCGGAAGCACCCCGGGGTGTCGGTCTCGACCTTGCCCATATACAGCACGACGTCGGCGTCTGTCGCGATGAGCTCATCCCGGTCGCCCGAGGCGGTAACTCCGACGTCCGGCAGTCCACAAAGTGGGCCGGCATCGAGCCCGGCCTTGGCCGGGTCATACACCCGCACACCGACCAGCTCCAAGTCTGAACGGTCGATGACGTGCCGCAGGGCCATCGTTCCGGTCACGCCGGTGGCCCATTGAATTACCCGTGTCATGTCGTGTCCCTCAGTCCCAGATCACGTCGAGGCGCGGCGGGGACCGGAACATGGCCCCGGTGACATACGGTGGCGGGGTATCCGGATCCAGCCGCAATCCGGGCAGTGCGTCGAACAGGGCGTTGAAGATCTTCATGCTCTCCAGCCGGGCAAGGTGCATCCCCAGGCAGACATGGGCGCCGTGGGCAAACCCGATGTGCGGCTTACGATCCCGAAAGATATTGAACGCCTCCGGATCTTCCCAGCGGGTCTCGTCGTGGTTGGCGCTGCCCAGACTGAGCATCACCGTCGAACCCTTGGGAATGTGGACCCCGCCCAGCTCGGTGTCCCGGGTAACTTCGCGCATGAAGTTCAGTAGCGGTGTCTCCCAGCGGATACCTTCCTCGATGGCCTGCGGAAGTAGGCTGCGGTCGGCGCGAACCGCGTCGAGTTGTGCGGGGTGCGTGAGAAGAGCGAACGCCAAGCTGGCAGTGGACCGCGAAGTGGTCTCGGCTCCGGCAGGTAGCAGATTACGCATGAACCCGTAGATCTGTTCGTCAGACATCTTGACACCGTTGACTTCTGCGGCCGCCAGGATCGAGACCATGTCGTCGCCCGGTTTGCGACGCTTCTCCGCAAGGATGCCCACGAAGTATTCCCGTAGCTGTGCCGATGCCTTCATCGCGGTATCCATATCGCCGCGGAAGCCCAAGATGTCGATCGCCAACCGATGAAATTGCAGGACGTCGGAGTCCGGTAGGCCCAGTAGCGCCGCGATCACCCGCACCGGGATCGGCATGAACACCGCATCGACGATGTCTGCCCGCTTGGCATCCTTGAACTTGGCGATGGCGCTGTCGACGATCGGACCGACGAGTTCACCGTCCCACCGCTTCATGGACGACCGCGCGAAGGCGAACTCGTGCAACTTGCGGTACACCGCATGCTCAGGCTCTTGCATCTCCAGGATCGTCGGCCCTTGCAACGGTCGCACCACGTCCTCGTAGCAGCGGGTGCTGTAAGTGATGTTGTCGGTGAAAATCGCCTTGACCACGTCGAAGGTGTACGCCGTGAAGGTGTATGGGCCGCCGTCCGGGTTGCCGACCATGCCCATCTCCGGCCATCCGGCGTGGACGGGGGACTCTGCGCGGAGTTGCTTGAGCAGGGGGTAGGGCGTGGCGTCACCGTCGGCTCCCATCCCCTCGTTGAATCGTTCCTGGGCCTCGCGAATGCTCTGCTCGAGCTCTGCGACGGTTGCCGGTTCGCCCATTCGCAGACTCCTCCCTATCGCGCGACAGAATCAACATTCACACTGTCGGTCGCTAACCTACATGATGTATGTTGATCGGCACCAGACTCCAGAGAAACCCGAAAGCACAACCAGGAGCATTCGATTGGCAACTCGAGTAGTGCAATGGGCAACTGGCGCGGTAGGACGCGCGGCACTGCGAGAGATTATCGAGAATCCAGCTTTCCAATTGGCTGGGGTGTTGGTCTACGACCCTGCCAAGGCAGGCCTGGACGCGAGCCTGCTATGCGGACTCGAAGCACCAAGCGGGGTGAAGGCGACCGATGACAAGGATGCGATCGTCGCCGTCGCTCCCGACGTCGTGGTGCACGCGGCCAGCAAGGCCCATGCCGTAGAGACCAACGCCGCGGACATCTGCCGCCTTCTCGCCGCGGGAATCAACGTCATCTCGACGACGTCGTACAACCACCTTCCCACCTACAGCGCAGACACCGAGTCGGCTTTTGCTGAAGCCTGCCGCGCGGGAGGGTCGCGCTTTCACGCCGCCGGCGAGAATCCCGGCTTCATGTTCGAACGCCTGGTCACCACTGTTACCGGACTCAGCAAGTCCATCGACCGGATCGACCTCTACGAGGCCACCGACGTCTCGGCAATCGACAGTCGACCTATGCTCATCGACCTGATGGGGATGGGCAGGCCGCCCGGGGATGTCAGCGTCGACTCCCCCATCATCGGCAAACTCGACATGGCGTACCGGCAAGCTCTCAACGCCACCGCCGACGTCATGGGCGTCAAACTGTCGCATATCGATATAGCGGTGGACGCCACCACACTCCCGCACGACCTCGAGGTGGCCGCAGGCACCATTGAAGCGGGAACTGTTGTCGGGCAGAGGTTCTCGTGGGTCGGTTACTGGGCCGAGCGGGCGTTACTGGCGATCCACGAAGAATGGATCCTGACCCGAGATCTGCCGCAGTGGGGGCTCAGTCCACTCCAACCAGGCCAGAAGGCGCCACTGATCCGCGCGGTCATCAGCGGGAGCCCGAGTTTCGAATTGCAGCTCGACGTCGGGGGTGACGACGCCACGTCCACCCTGCCCGGTCACCTGATGATCGCCATGAGCGCCGTTCGCGCGATCCCCTACGTGTTGGCGCAACCGCCTGGGATCGTCACCGCACCGGTGTTCGGTGCCATCCGGCTAGCCTGAACCGCCGCTGACAGCTCGGGCGATGTTCGCGCTGGGGACCGAGTGATAGACGTGGCCGCTGCCGTCCGGCAGCACACGCCGGGCAACGAGGTAGTCCGAGCCGAGCCAGCCCTGACGGATGAAGCGACCGAAGCGCAAAAACGTACCCGGCGCACCGCTGGCCGACGGGATGAGCTTGATCTGCTCAATGCCCTGTTTGACGCCCTCGCCGGTCAACGGCCGTGCCACTGACAGCCCGCGTGCGATCACGGTGGCCGCGTCATGTGCCAGCCCGGGCATCGAGTGTCCAGGGCGCCGGCCGAACTTCGCCTGGAACCGATCGAGAAATGCCTGGCCGACCAGATTCCGTTCGTCATAGCTGTCCAGCCCGATCCATCCGCGTAGCTGGCGCATCCAGTCGGCGTTGATGTGTGCCATCTCGAAGGCCGTGGTCGTGTAGCGGGGCGGATCCCAGTCTGCGGCCATCAGCGCATCGCTGAAGCCCCACAGTCCGTGCCCGAACCCGACGTGGACCACCGCATCCGGGCCGGCCAACCGCAACTCCTCGACCGCGGCCGTCTTATCTGCTTCCACCTGCGGGATCGCCACGCTGGCAACGATCTTCAGCCCGGCCGCGGTGTATACCTTCTGCGACGCTGCGAGATACTCCTTGCCGATGAGCGACGACTCGTAGGCGATCGCGATCCGCGAGCGACCGTCACCGATCATGACCGCGGCGAGCATGATCGGCTCCTCGGCCATAGAGCCGTTGTTGAGCGCGAAGCACCACTCACCGAGCGCCCCCTCTGAACCGGAGAGCGTGATGATCGGGGTCCGCGCGGTCGCGTCGACGTGCGGCCTGAGCGGGACGACGTTGTCGGACACCCACGGCCCGAAGATCGCCAGACACCCCTCGGCGACGAGCTCGTCGAACGCCCGCTCCACGGCGTGGTAGGTGCCGTTGGGCAGCCCGACGACGTTGCGCTGCACGATCTCCACCGGCCGGTCGATCAGACCCGAGGCCAGCGCCTCCTCCATCACCAGGGTGAGCGCCGCAAGCGTGTCGTTGTCAGTGTCACCCCTGGTGGGATAGTCGTTGAGCAGACCCACTTTCAGTGGGGCGACCGTGCCGTACGCGCGCGCCTCATCGTCCGCCATACCCGCAACATACATCATGAATGTTGATAGGATCACCCGCATGGCGAAGCGGGGAGGCACTGACGACGAGCGCCGGGCCCGGGGCGAGGCGACCCGTCGTGACCTGATCGACGCAGGTCGCGGGCTGTTCGTGCAAAAGGGCTACTTCAACACCAGCATCGGCGATCTCGTCACCGCTTCCGGAGTGGGCACCCGCGGCGCGTTCTATCACCACTTCAAGGACAAGGCCGAGCTGTTCCGCGCCGTATTCGAAGAGGTCGAACGGGATCTGACGCTGCGCTCACTGGCCTCCCCTCCACCGGGCACCGACGCCTGGGAACGGCTCAGCACCGGCCTGCACGGGTTTCTTCAGGCAGCGGTGGAGCCCGAGGTCCAACGGGTCATGTTGATCGACGGGCCGGTCGTCCTGGGCTGGCGAACCCTCCGTGCGATCCAGGAAGACAACAGCATCGCACTCATCGACGCGACTGTGCGGGACGCGATCGCCGCGGGTGTGATCGATGACCAGCCGGTCACCGAACTGACCCACATGCTCGTCGCCGCGCTGGAGGAGGCCGCCCTCCTGGTCGCGCACGCCAAGAACACCACCCAGGCCCGGAAGCGGGCAGCCGCCATCCTCGATCGAATGTTGCTGAGCTTCGCGCCTACAGTCCGAAACGCCTTGCGGGACTGAAGCTTAGGGTCTTCCCACCGTGTCAATGGACCTTGGCGTAAATGATGATTTCCACATATCGCATATAGTCGCTCTATCTGGATGATAATTTCACTCTCGATCACCCCAAGGAGACTCATGCAGCGAAGCCCAACATCTGGCGCGCCACGGGTGGCCATTGTCGGCGCGTCCGCAGGACTCGGCCGGTGCATCGGAATGGGACTGGCCGAGAAGGGGGCTCGCGTCGCGTTCCTGGCTCGCCGGCGGGACCGCCTCGAGAACGCCGCCAAGGAGGCGGGCAATGGAGCCGTCGCCGTCGTCTGCGATGTGACCCACGCCGATTCCTGTGAGGCCGCCATGTCCGAGGTCATCCGCGAATTCGGCGGGCTGGACGCCATGGTGTACACCACTGGCATGGGGGTCCTCGCGCCGCTGCGGGAGGTCACCGCCGAACAATGGGCGCAACTGTTCGCGACCAACGTCACCGGTGCGTCACTTGCAACCGCGGCGGCCGCACCACACCTGGCCGCTACCGGCGGATCGGCGGTCTACCTGTCGTCGCTGAGCGCGTCCTACACCAATCCCTGGCCGCTCCTCGGCGCCTACGCCGTGACGAAAGCCGCGCTGGACAAACTCGTCGAGGCCTGGCGCATCGAACATCCCAACATCGGATTCACCCGTCTCGCAGTGGGTGACAGCTTCGGCGGCGAGGGCGATTCGCAGACCGAATTCAACAAGAGCTGGGATCCCGAAGCGCTCGACAAGGCGATCCGGCTGTGGATGGAGCGGGGCGAGATGCAGGGCGGCCTTGTCGACGCCGGCCATCTTGCCGATGTCGTGCACTCCGTACTCATCTGCGGCAGCAGCAGTTTCATCCCCTACTTGACCATGGCCCCCCGCCCATCCGCAGCGGTCAACGAACTCCGACAGTGGTGAAGGACAGCACTAGATGACACACGAATCCCGCATGCTCATCGACGGCAAGCTCGTCGACGGGGAGACCGGCCGTACCTTCGAGAACATCAACCCCGCCACCGAGGAAGTGCTCGGCGTCACCGTCGACGGCACCCGCGCAGACATGGAGCGCGCCGTGGCGGCGGCCCGGCAGGCATTCGACAACACAGACTGGTCGCGAAACGGTGAACTGAGGGCTGCCGGTCTGCGTCAGCTCCACGCGGCTCTGGAGGCCGAACGCGAAGACATCCGCGCCGAGCTGGTCGCCGAGGTCGGCTGTCCGGTGTTGTCGACTTTCGGCCCGCAACTCGACGTCCCGCTCAACGAGGCGCTCACCTGGCCCGCCGAGATGATCGCCCAGTTCCCCTGGAAACGTTCTCTTCCCGACAAGGACGCCTTCGGCATGGGAACACCTGCCGCGCGGGAGGTGTGGAAGGAACCGATCGGGGTCGTCGGCGTCGTCACGCCGTGGAACTTCCCGTTCGAGATCATCCTGAACAAGATCGGCCCGATCTTGGCCATGGGCAACACCATGGTGCTCAAGCCCGCTCCGGACACGCCGTGGAATGCCACCCGGATCGGCCGGATCATCGCCGAACACACCGACATCCCGCCGGGTGTCATCAACATCGTGACCTCCTCCGACCACCTCGTCGGCGAGGTGCTGTCCACCTCGCCGCTCGTGGACATGGTGGCGTTCACGGGTTCGACCGCGACCGGACGCCGCATCATGGCGGCAGCCGCGGCGACGGTGAAACCCACCTTCCTCGAACTCGGTGGCAAGTCTGTGTATCTGGTCCTCGAGGACGAAGGCGATATGCGGGCGTCGATCGGGGGAAGTGCCTTCATCTCCATGCATGCCGGGCAGGGCTGCGCCATGCCGACCCGGCTGCTGGTGCCCAATTCGCGGTATGACGAGGCCGTCGAGATCGTCAGGATCGCACTGGAGAAGAACAAATACGGCGACCCGACCGATCCGTCGGTACTGCAGGGACCGCAGGTATCCAAACGCCAACAGGACCGTGTGCTGGGCTACATCGAGAAGGGCAAGCAGGAGGGTGCCCGGCTGGTCACCGGTGGCGGCATCCCCAAACATCTGCCCAAAGGGTTCTTCGTAGAGCCGACGATCTTCGCCGACGTCGACAACGGGATGACCATCGCTCAGGAGGAGATCTTCGGTCCGGTGTTGTCGGTCATCGGATTCGACGACGACGATGACGCCGTCCGGATCGCCAACGATTCCATCTACGGCCTGTCCGGTGTGGTGTTCGCCAATGACCTGGAGCGGGCCAAGGACGTGGCAAGCCGGATACGCACCGGCACACTGGGTATCAACGGTGGGCTCTGGTATGGCGCCGACGCACCGTTCGGCGGCTACAAGCAGTCCGGCATCGGACGACAATGCGGCCTCGAGGGTTTGGAGATCTTCACCGAGACCAAGACGGTGGGGTGGCCGGCCTGATGAAGTCCAAGGCGGCGATTCTCCGTGGAGTAGGCATCGACTGGGAGGTCACCGAAATCGACCTCGACCCGCCCAGAGCGGGTGAAGTCCTGGTGAAGATGGCCTACGCAGGCATCTGCCACTCCGACGAGCACTTCTACACCGGCGATAGCGTCCCGAGCACCGATATGGAGGAGATGATGCGGGCGGCCGGCGTACCGGTGCCCGAATGGTTTCCGATGCTCGGCGGACACGAGGGATCCGGCATCGTCGAATCGGTGGGCCCCGGTGTGACCGGCCTCAAACCCGGTGACCACGTGGCTATCTCATTCTTCCCGGCATGCGGCAGTTGCCGGTTCTGCGTCACCGGCCACACGTACCTGTGCGATGTCGGTGCCGAGATCTACAGCAAGGAGATGACCACCGACCACACCCGGCGCAGGCACGTAACCGGGCCGAACGGCTCGGAGGACCTGATGGCCATGATGCAGGTCGGGACGTTCTCCGAATACGTCGTCGCCTCAGAGCGATCGCTCGTCAAGATCAACGACTGGATCTCATTGGAGGCCGCATCGCTGGTTTCCTGCGGGGTGACAACGGGTTTTGGATCGGGATCGGTTGCGGCGGGCACCCAGGTCGGCGATACCGTCGTGGTCGTCGGCGTCGGCGGAATCGGTATGAACGCAGTACAGGGCGCAAAGGCCGCCGGTGCCAAGCACATCGTCGCGGTCGACCCGAACGAGTTCAAACGGGAGGTCGCGCCGAACTTCGGGGCCACCCACACCGCCGTCGACGCCGGCGCAGCTGTCGAGTTGGTCAAGGAGCTGACCTGGGGCGTGATGGCTGACCGCGTCGTGCTCACGCCCGGTGTAGTGCCGCCGGATCTGATCATGGTCGCCATGATGCTGCTGAGGAAGGGCGGCGTCTGTGTGCTCACCGGCATGGCCAAGTTGACCGACATGATGGTGCCCTTGATCCTGCCGGACATGGTCAGCTCGTGTAAGACGCTCAAGGGTGTGCTCTACGGTGAGATGAACCCGCGCGAGGCGATGCCACGTTTGTTGTCGATGTACGAGGCGGGCACGATCAAACTCGACGAACTCATCACCCGCACCTACAAGCTCGACGACATCAACGAGGCCATGAAGGACCTGCGTGCCGGTCGAAACATTCGCGGAGTGATCGCTTTCTAGGACCGCCAGCGCGGGGTTCATCCACAGGCACTCACGCCATCGCGGCCAGCCAACCCCGGTACTCGGTGATGTCACGCCCTTGCGTGGGAGCGATGTGGTCGCAACCGAAACCGGTGATCCAGCGGCCGTCGTCGAGCTCGACCTTCCCGAGCAGCATCGGCGTCGGCAACTCAGCGAGGAACTCCCCCAGCGCGGCCGGCGACAACAGCCACCGCTCACCTACGATCGGTGCCCCACCCTCGGCGACCCGGGTCAGGCCCGGCTTCGGCGGAACCGTATCGAGCGCATACAGGCGGTAGTGCGGCGCGGTGGTGATCGGCCCGGCCCAACGGGCACCGCGACCGGTGAGCTGATGTTCCAGCGGCTGCCCGCGCAGGTGTGCGCCGAACACCGCTAGCTCGGTCAGCGGAGCGCCGCCTGACTCTGGCCAGGTCTCGGCCGACGGCACGTCGAGGAATCGGGCCGCCAGATCGGCGATGACTCCGTCGTGGAATCCCGTTGCCAGCAGGGTGATTCCGAACTGCGCACCGTCGGACACGGTGCCGGCGGGAACCGCGATGGCACACATGTCGAAGAGGTTGCAGAAGTTGGTGTACCGGCCCATCCGGGAGTTCACCGCGACCGGGTCAGCCGAGACTTCGTCGATGCGCGGATGTTCCGGGGCCGTCGGGACCATGAGCGCGTGGCAGCCGGCGAGCTGGGCCAGCGCCGTTTGGCGGAGCTCCTCGACGCGTCGCCGGTCACGAAGGAGGTCGACGGCCGAATGGGCGCCCGCGGCGATGACGATGGAAGCGACGGTCGGATCCAGCCCGGTATCGTGCCGTGCCGTGCTGACGAACTCCCCTACCGCATCCCATCTCTCGGCGACGAGCGCACCGTTGTACAGAAGGCCGGCCGCGGCGAAGAAGTCGTCCATCGGGATCGGCACCATGTCGAATCCGGCGGCCTTCGCCTGACGCACGGCGTCGCCGAACGCGGCCTGCCATGCGTCGTCGAGCCCGGCCAACGTGTCCGGTATCGCGATCCTGGGGGTCGCCGGCGCCGCAAACGGAACGTCAGCCGGCCACTGACGTTGCGGTGCACCGGCACTCATCACGGCCATCGCCGACTGGGCCGTGGCCAGGTCGGCGGCGAAGATGGTCACACAGTCGTAGCTCGCGCAGGCCGGAACGACACCGTCGGTGGAGACCACCCCGACGGTGGGTTTGATCCCGACGATTCCCTGTAACCCGGCCGGAACGCGACCCGACCCCGCGGTGTCGGTGCCGATGGCGATGTCGGCGAAACCGAGTGCGACGGCCACCGCCGACCCTGAACTCGAACCGCCTGAGATGTATTCCGGCCGGCGGGAATCCCGCACGGCGCCATAAGGACTGCGGGTCCCCACCAATCCGGTGGCGAACTGGTCGAGGTTGGTCTTGCCGATGACGACAGCACCGGCGGCCTTGAGAGCGGTCACCGCCGGTGCGTCGGCATCGGGAATATAGCTGAAATCCGGGCATGCCGCAGTGGTCGGTATCCCGGCTACGTCGACGTTGTCCTTGACGGCGAGCACCAAACCGGCCAGTGGACCGTCACCGGCAAGCGCCGCCCGGTGGTCCTCCTCGACCTCGGACTGCGGGCGCAGGTGGATGAACACCTCGTCCCGTCCGCTGGCTTCGATGTTCCGGTAGATCTGGGCAATGCGGGTCACGCAGACTCCTTTCGGGCGAATTCTCCTGCTGCTGCCCAACGCTCGCGCTCCTCGGACCGCGCCGCCTCCATCGCGGTGCGGGTCGCGGCGATGTCCTCGGCATTGGCGGACAGGAACTGCTCGTGCTCGGCCAACGAGAACGTTCCGTCGGCGATCTCGACATGACCGCGACCGGCGGCCGTGTCGGCACGCAGATCCAGGAGCTCGTCGGCGGACACCGGGTACCACTGGATCCGATCGAAAAACCGCAACAGCCACGGGTGTTCGGGATCGAATCCCTGGGCCACCAATGGGTGGCGGTGATTCCAGATCTGTGTGGTGCGGCCGACGAACTGGTATCCGCCCGGCCCCTCCATGCCGTAGATGCACAGGTACGCTCCGCCGATGCCGACCGCGTTCTCCGGGGTCCAGGTCCGCGCCGGGTTGTATTTGGTGGTCACCAGGCGGTGCCGCGGATCCAGCGGGGTGGCGACCGGAGCTCCCAGATACACATCACCGAGACCGAGCACCAGATACTCGGCGTCGTAGACGATTCGGTGCACGTCGTCGACGGAGGCCAGGCCGTTCATCCGCCGGATGAACTCGATGTTCCACGGGCACCACGGCGCATCGGCGCGCACGCCGTGCATGTAGCGTTCGATGGCCTCCCGGGTCGACGGGTCATCCCAGCTGAGCGGCAACCGCACAGTCCGACTGGGCACCACGAGGTCCTGCGCGGCGGGCAGCGACGCCTCGAGCTCGGCGAGCAGCGGCACCAGCCTCGACTGCGGAAGCCGGGCAGGGTCCACCTTGACCTGCAACGAACGGATCCCGGGCGTGAGGTCGATCAGTCCGTCCGGCCGGTGCTGTTCCAGGGCGTGGTGCAGTGCGTGCGCACGGGCCCGCAGCGCCAGGTCCAGTCGCATCTCGCCGTACTCGACCAGGACGTTGTCGTCCCCGATCCGGCGATAGGTGACGGTCGTGCTGCCATCCGATGATGTTGTGCCGGCGATGATTCCGTCGTCCCCATCGCCGCCCGGCGAAAATACTGCCGGGATGGAGGCGCGCCGCGCCGGGCCCACCGTGGCCGGCGTGGGTGCCTCCGCCGCGCGGACCGGAACGAACCGGATGGTGGCGCCGGGGGCGAGCTGACCCAGTTTCCAGCGGTCGGCCGCGGTGACGGTGAGCGGGCAGACGAAACCGCCGAGGCTCGGACCATCCGGGCCGAGCAAGATCGGGGTGTCCCCGGTGAAGTCGAGCGAGCCCACCGAGTAGGCGTTGTCATGGATGTTCGACGGATGCAGCCCGGCCTCGCCGCCGTCAGGACGAGCCCATTCGGGCTTCGGCCCCACCAACCGGACACCGGTGCGGTCGGAGTTGAAGTGCACCTCGTAGTCGTGGTTGAGCAGCGTGTCGATGTCGTTGTGCGTGAAGAACTCCGGCGCGGAATGCGGTCCTACGGTCACCGCGATGTACCAGTGGTTGCCGATTGCCGGCTGTTCCTCGAAGAGGATGCGCCGACGGGTACCGGTTGCTGCGTCGCGGGTTTCCAGTTTGTCCCCCACCGTCAGCGCCCGGCCCTCGTGGCCGCCGAACCGGCCGAGGGTGAATGTCGATGCGCTACCCAGGTATTCGTCGGCCTGCAGGCCGCCCTCGACCGCGATGTAGATCCGCAGACCCGGGCCGTCGACCATTCCGACGTCCAGGACCTGACCGGCACTGACCAGGACCGGCACCCACTGCGCGACCCGAGCCCCGTCGACGGTCACCGGCGCGGGCGCACCGGTGACGCATACCCAGGTGTCGGTGTCGAACCGTAATGCCGGTCCGCCCATCGTGGCCTCGAGACCGGCGGCGCCCTCCGGATTACCGACGGCGATGTTGGCGAGTCGGAAGGACACGTCGTCCATCGGTCCTGACGGCGGCACGCCGATCTGCCAGTACCCGGTCCGCCCCGGCCAATCCTGGACCGTGGTGGCCATTCCGGGCCGGACGATCTCCAGGGTCCTCATGGGCGGGTCACGATCATTCGCACGGCGGTCGGATCAAACCCGTTGCAGGGGTTGTTGATCTGCGGGCAGTTCGACACCAGCACCAAGGTGTCGATCTCGGCGCGCAGCGAAACGGTCTTGCCCGGAGCGGACAGACCGTCGACGATGCCGAGCGAACCGTCGGGGTCCACCGGAACGTTCATGAAGAAGTTGATGTTGCTGACGATGTCGGCCTTGGTCAGGCCCCACCGGGCGCCCTCGCCGATGAAGTTCTCCACGCAGGCGTGCTGGTGCTTGGTGTGGTGGCCGTACCGCAGCGTGTTCGATTCCTGCGAGCAGGCCCCGCCGAGGGTGTCGTGGTTGCCGACCTCGTCGTCGACGATGGTCAGCATGGCCGCTCCGTCGCTGTCGCGCAGCACCGATCCGGTGGTCAGGAAGATGTTGCCCTGCGCGGCGATCGTGGTCGGGGCGCTGTAGCGCACGGTGTGGTCGGCCGCCCCGTAGAACAGGGTGTCCACTGCCTGGTTGCCGTGCAGGTCGACGATGGTGAGTACGTCTCCGGCGCGCACGATCTTCGACCACGGGGCCCGGGGCGCGACGATCTCGTCGACAACGGTGTGGGTGGCGGTGGTGGTCATCGGGCACTCCAGACGTCTTCGGAATTCAGGTACGCACGTTGGTATTCGGGATCGCGATCACTCACGGTCGCGCCGATCTCGGCCAGGTCGGCGGGTGCGGACCAGGCCAGCACTTCAAGCGAGCCGACGGTGAACTGAGGCGCCGGATCCAACGGATGCGCGGTGTTGGCGACCGCCACGATCAGCGGGAGGTGGGTGATCAGTTCGACTGTCGCGCCGGCGCCGGCCGATCCGGTGGATACCAACGTGCCGTCGGCTTCGACCCGCACACCGTGGAAGAACGACAGGCTCGGAGCCACGTCGCGACGGGTCAGCCCGTTCTTGAGGGCGGCCAGCGCGAGCAGTTCACGCCCAGCGGGGCTGGCCGATTCGACCTCGCCCGCACCGTATTTGGCCGTGTTGCCGGTCAGCGTGGTGGTGCCGCACAGGGCATCGTGGTGTCCCGAGGTGTCCGACACCAGGGTGGCCAGCACCCGGCCCTGATCGCTGAGCAGTGGGTGACCTGCCGAAAGGTAGGCCTGCCAGGGCACTTTCACGGTGTCGGCGACGTTGAGTCGTTCCCAGGGTGCGTCGGCGCGCCACAGCAGCAGGTGGGCGCACGCGGCGCCGTCCAGATCGCGCAGGCGCAGCCGGGTGCCGCGGGCCAGTACCTTGCTGGTGTAGCGGCCGCCGGGAACCGTTTCGGCCCAGGTCAATTGCTCGGATGGAACGCCCTGCGGCGGTGTGGGCCACTTCGATGCCGGTACGACGGGCATCGAGTCGGTGATGGTGCCGGCCTGGGCCCGGGCATGGTCGCGGGCGCCGGCGGTGGTCGCAGTGGTCGCGGTGGTCATCTCAGGCTCCGATCGTGACGGGATTGGGGTGGGTCTTGCCGCGCGGGAAACACAGCGCGCCAAGGACGACCGCGGCCGCGATGCTCAGCGGCCCGGCCCACTGCAGGATCGGCATATCCCCGGTGGGATTGAAGATTTCGGCACGCGGCCAACCCAGGTTGACGATCATCACCGCGCCGTAGAGCACGGCCAGCACGTTCACCGCGGTGCCGAACTTGCCTAGTGAGAACAGCGGCAGGCCTTCGGCATCGACCTGGTTGCGTTGGACGGGCCAACCTTTGAGCCTGCGGTACAGCAGCGGCGCAGTGACCAGCAGGTAGGCCAGGTAGATCAGGATGATGCAGACGCTGGCCAGGGTCGCGAAGATGGCCGAGTTGCCGACGTTGACCAGAAGCACCCCGATGCAGAGCAATCCGATGAGCACAGAGGGCCAGATCGGCGTGCCGGTGTGGCTGTTGACCCGGGACAGGACCGACGAGGCCGGCAGCCGCCCGTCGCGCGCCATCGAAAACATCAGCCGGGACGCCGCGGTCTGAATGGCCAAGGTGCAGATGGTGATAGCGATGGCGACGTCGATCAGCAGCACCGTTCCCCACGGTGAGGACAGGACAGTGTCGAGCACGTACGGTAGGCCTTCGGTGGCCAGGCGTCCGTCGGTCAGGCTCGGGGCGGCCATCAGGGCGCCCAGGATCATCAGGCCGCCGCCGAGCGCCGAGACCGACAAGGCCAGCCGGATGGTGCGCGGCGCGACGCGACGCGGGTTGCGCGTCTCCTCGGCGAGTTCGCCGGCAGAACCGAAACCGACCATGACGTAGGCCGCCATCAATCCCGACATGATCCAGGCCCAGACGTAACCGGGTTGGCCGCCGGCATGGCCGGTGTCGAACACCACTTGCGGGCCGCGCTGCGCATGGGTGAAGAACACCCCGATCACCGCGATGACGCCGACGATCTCGCAGATCACCCCGGCGCTGTTGACGCGTGACATCCATTTGACACCAAGGCAATTGATCGTGGTGGTGAGCACCAGCAGGACGGTGCCGAGCAGTACCGCATTGGCCGCGCCACTGGGCGAGGTCAGAGCCGGGTCCTCGCCGATCACCTGGAAGCCGGACCAGATCGTGGGCAGCACCACCTGTAGCGCGATCGCCGCGGCAGAGGCGGTGACGATCTGGGCCAGGATCATGAACCAGCCGCCGAACCAACCGATCACCTCGCCGCCCATCCGACGGGACCATTGATAGAT
Source organism: Mycolicibacterium sp. 050232 (assembly GCA_036235365.1). GTDB lineage: Bacteria > Actinomycetota > Actinomycetes > Mycobacteriales > Mycobacteriaceae > Mycobacterium. The sequence continues at coordinate 623,273 of JAZBEZ010000002.1, forward strand.
GGCGCCCGAGATCGGGTACCGCGCGGCGAGCTCGGCGAAGCACAGTGCGACGAGGAACTGGCCCAGGAACACCGCGGGCCAGGTCCAGAAGAAGGCGGGGCCGCCGAAGCCGAACCCGAGGCCGAACAACTGGAAGATCGTGGTCAGAATGGACACGAAGGAGAAGCCGGCGGCGAAGGATTCGAACTTTCCGAGCCGACGGTGCAACTGCTGGTCGTAGCCGAATTCGGCTAGATCGTCGTGGTCGCCGAAACTGCGGGCCACATCTGGCTGTCTCTCGGTAGCGCTGCTGGTCATAGGCGTTTCTCTCAGGCTCGGGGGCGGTGCCGCCAGCTCCTTAACTGTCACTTGATAGATAAGCGCCTCGCCGTGTCCGAGCTGTCACCCGCGTGTTTCGTTCGTGTAGCCGGCGGTAAGCATTGGGTTGCCGAATCCTCACGGGACCCTTCGCCTGTCACAATCGCCGACATGGCTGTGGCTCCGTTGGACGACGCTCACCGGCGCATTGCGTCGGCAGCCGGCGAGAGCGACCTGGTGGCGGCGGCTGCGGCAGCCCACGACGCGGTGCAGACGCTGATCGACACCCGGGTCGGAGCGGCCTCGGTCGCCGAGGCGTGGTCGGCCGTGGCCCGCGCCGCATTGTCGACCGCGGCCCGCCTGGTGGGCCCAGGTATGGACTGGTTTGCCTCGGGCAGCGTCGGCCGGGGCGACGCGCTTCCCGGATCGGACCTGGAGACCCTTGCCGTCCGTAGCGCCGACGTCACAGCGGAGTCGGCCCTGGCTCAGGCTGTGCATGTCCACGATCTGTTGGCCTGTTGCGGTTTGCGTGGCGACGACAACGGTGCGATCGCCTCCCGGGCACGGTTCAACCGCACCGCCCAGGACTGGGCGATCGGCATCGGACGGTGGGCTACCGACCCGGCGGCCGACCGAGGTGTGGTGATGATCGGTCTGCTGGCCGATGCGGTCCCCGTCGACGCACTCGTCGGCGGCCCTGATCTCCGCGACCAAGCCGGTATCGCCGCCCGGGCGCAGCCGGCCGCGCTGGCGGCAATGCTGCAGGACTCCACCTTCGCCCGCGGCTACATCCCGTCCCGGCTGCGCGTGCTGACGTCCGGTGACAGCCGCATCGACATCAAACTCGCCGCCGTCGATCCGGTAGTCCGCATCGCGCGTTGGGCCGCGCTCAGTTGCGGATGTGACGCGCTGCCCACCGCCGAAAGGATCGCCGCCGCGGCCGGCACTCGCTACCTCGACCCCGACGACGCCCGCGTGCTCGCGAAATGTCACGCGATCGGGTCCAGCATTCGTTGGCGGGTCCGGGCCGCCCGCTGGGACTCCGACAGTGACGTCGATGAGCGCGTCGAACTCTCGGAACTCTCTCCGCAGGACCGCACGGCCCTGCGCAGCATCGGCCGCGAACTCACCGGCGTGCGACGCAAACTCGACTACCTGGCGTCGACTTCGACGTTCTCCTCGTGGTGACCGAACCCGGCGACGCCGGGCGTCATGCGCTGGCCCAGACCGTCGCTGCCGAACGCCTCGAGGGCTGGCAGCCCACACCCGAGCAGATCGACTCCCTGACCGCATTGCTCACCGGCGAAGCGACGTACGGCGAGTACCTCGGGCCCCATCTCCCCTCCCCGGTCCCACCGCCGCGACGACGCATGTTCGCCCACCGCCGGCCATATTTCATTCCGGGTACACCGGTGCTGCGCAACAACTTCGGTGTCCAGGACGCCGCTACGCTGGCACAGCTGGAGTTCGTGGCGACCGCCGGCCGAATCCTTCAGGTCCACCTGCGCCACCGGGACACGGATCTGAACGTCCGCTCGCTACATCAGCACGTGTTCGGCGACGTGTACGCGTGGGCGGGCGAGCCCCGCATCGTCGAACTCCGCAAGGGCGACAGCGCTTTCGGTCCATGCGCACGCATTCCACACGCCCTGGAGGCACTGCACGTCGAGATCGGCAGGCTCGCCGAGGAAGGCGCCGGCCTCGACGACGGCACACTGTCCTATCGGCTGGCCCGAATCTATGCCGACTACAACCAGATCCATCCGTTCCGCGAGGGCAACGGGCGCACCGGAACACTGCTGCTCCATCTGCTCGCCGGCCGGGCCGGGCGCCGATTACATCTCGATGGCATGTCCCGAGCGGAATGGATCGCTGCGTCCCGTGACTCGATGCCGTTCCGGCGCGACGGGCGGGCCGACCCGCGGCCGTTCGTGGCGGTGCTGCGCGGTCGGCTATGCGCGCCTACGGATTCGGATCGGTCAGATACCGCTGTACCGTCGGCCCGATCCAGGCCACCAGATCATCGACGCTCGCCGAAGCCATCGGTTCAATCTTGAGCTGATACCGCGCGAAAGCCAGACCGACCAGATGTACGGTCACCAGCTCGGCCCGCAACTCGGCGTCGTCGACACCGAATTCCGCCGCCACCCGCTGAGCCACCGGACCAGCCAGGGAATCATGTAAGAGCTTGCGCGCCAACGGTTGAATGTCCGCCGACCGGAACACCGTCAGCAGCGGGTCGAAGGACGCTCCCGCGTCCCACCGCTCGACGACATCGCGTACCAGGCGGACGCCGATCTCGTCGCTGCCCTCGTCGAGCAGATGCGCGAGCTGGTGCAACGGATGCTGGGGCGTATCGAGCACCGACGCGGTGAACAACCCCTCCTTGTTGCCGAAGTGGTAGTAGACCATCGCGACATCCACGCCGGCGTCGGCGGCGATACCGCGCACGGTCGCCCGTTCGTAGCCGTCGCGCATGAAGTGCTCACGGGCCGCGTCGACGATCCGCTGCTTGTTCTGTTGGCCCGTGCGCCACCGGCCGCTGCGCCCGGACTCTGACATGGACAGAAGTTTAGTTCAACACCCGTTGACCTATGCGGAAGTCGAGGCGTAGCGTTTTCTTCAACAGTGGTTGAAGAAAGGGGTTCGACATGACGCAACGGCGACTCTGGTGGCGGCACACGATCTCGGTGCTGATCGCCCCGGCAACGATGACGATCTTCATTCCGGGCCTGATCATCTGGCTCACCGGTGCACACGCCCCTGACCTGGGCACCACGGCAGGCTGGCTGTGCGCCGTCGCGGGCGCTGCGTTGATCGCGTTCGGACTGTGGTTCCTGGTGTGGACGGTGATCCTGTTCGACCGCATCGGCAAGGGCGCCCTGGCGATCGGTTCACCGGTCAACCTGGTGGTCGAAGGCCCCTACCGGCACGTCCGCAACCCGATGATGACGGCGGTGTTCTGCATCCAGCTCGGCACCGCGGTCGCCATGGCCTCCCCGTGGCTGTTCGGCTGGTTCGCGCTGTTCTGCACGCTGACCGTGATCGCGATTCCGGTCTTCGAGGAACCACACCTCCGCCGCCGTTTCGGCGCCCCCTACGACGACTTCCGGCGCAACGTTCCGCGGTGGATTCCACGTCCGACGGCATGGGTGCCCGAGTACACCGGCTCGGACTCCTCAGCATCGCAAAGCCAGGCGCGATGACCGCAGAGGTACTGATCGTGGGTGCCGGTCCCACCGGCCTCACGATGGCGATCGAACTGGCCCGGCGCGGCGTCGCCGTCCGCATCGTCGACGCCGCCGCCGCGCCGACCACCGAAACCCGCGCGCTCGGCGTCCAGCCGAGAACGCTCGAACTGTTCGACAAGTTGGGCCTGACGGAAACGGCCGTGGCCAGCGGTGTCCCGGTCACCGAGTTCAATGTCTTCAGTGAGGGAAAACGCTTCCTGCACCTCGACATCCACGATCTGGCCACGCCGCATCCCTATCTGCTGATGCTGCCGCAACCACAGGTGGAAGAACTGCTGACGGCCTGCCTGGCCGAGCACGGTGTCACGGTCGAACGCGGCGTCGAACTGACCGCCCTCACCCAATCCCCGGGCCAGGTTCGAGTCACTCTGCAGCACCGCACCGGCCTGGCCGAGCAGACCCACGCGCCGTGGGTCATCGGCTGCGACGGCGCCCACAGCACGGTGCGACACCAGATCCGAGTACCGTTCGTCGGCGCGGCATTCGAGGAGAACTTCGCCGTCGCCGACGTCCACATGGACTGGGCACTGCCGTATGACGCCTTCTACTCGTTCCTCAACCGGGGCCGGTTCGTCGCGTACTTCCCGATGCCCGGCAACCAGCACCGGCTCACCATCGCGTACCGGCCCGGCCAATCCCCCGTGGGCGACGTGACTTTCGAGGAGCTGCAGTCCGCCGTGGACCGGTGTGCGCCTGCCGGGGCCCGCGTCGCCGAGATCACCTATGCCGGCCGATTTCGCATTAACCAACGCAAGGTGGCCAGGCATTCTGTCGGTCGCGTATTCCTCGCGGGCGACGCCGCACACGTGCATTCCGTGGTGGGTGGGCAGGGAATGAACACGGGTATCCAGGACGCGTTCAACCTGGGCTGGAAACTGGCGGCCGTGGTGCGCGGACAGGCCGCGCCCGAGCTGCTGGACAGCTACGCCGCCGAACGCTCTCCGGTGGCGCATCGGCTGGTCAAGGGCACGCGACGAGCAACCCGGATGACCCTGTTGCGCAACCCTGTTGCCACGTTCGGCCGCCGTCAACTGGCGCCGCACGTCACTGCGCGGCCCGCCGTCCAGCGGGTCTTGGAGCGCGCACTGACCCAGCTCGATGTCTCCTACCGCGACGGCGCCGGCGGCACCAACGACACTCACCTGGAAGTCGGCGACCGCTTCCCGCGCATCGACGTACTCGACTCATCCAGATTCACCCTGCTGTATTCCGGTTCCAAGCCACGCGGACTCCACGCCGCCATCGGGGCTCATGCGGAGCTGATCGATATCCGGCAGGACACCGCTCCGGCTGGCGGCGCGGGGCTGACACTCGTGCGTCCCGACGGCTACCTCGCCCTGCTCGACGCCGACGTTCGCGAACTCCGTGACTATCTCGACGACACCTTCACCGCTCCCGCGGCCGGGGAACACATCGCGTAGGCGGACAAACCCGGGGATTTCGCATCACCCTGCGTGGATCTCTTCAGGCAGGTCAGACTGGGTTGGACACTCGCAGCGGCTCCCGCCGGGGATTACCCGGGTGTGTGCTCGCGTTGTCGCCAGAGACCGCGACTGAAAGTGAGCACCGTCGATGGGCACCCCACTGCACCTCGCCGTCGCACTCGATGGCACCGGCTGGCACCCGGCATCCTGGCGGGAGCCGCTGGCCCGCGCGGGCGAAACGCTCTCGCCGCGGTATTGGACCGACCTGGTGAGCCAGGCCGAACGCGGCCTGCTGGATTTCGTCACGATCGAAGACGGACTCACCCTGCAGTCCGATCATCCGTTCCGCCCCGATGACCGCACCGACCGGCTGCGCGGGCGTCTCGACGCGGTGCTGATCGCCTCCCGCGTCGCACCCCGCACCCGCCACATCGGCTTGGTCCCCACTGTTGTCACCACCCACACCGAGCCGTTCCATGCCTCCAAGGCCATCGCCACCCTCGACTACGTGAGCACCGGCCGGGCCGGGGTACGGGTGCAGGTGTCCTCCCGCCGGGATGCCGCGGCGCACTTCGGCCGGCGCGAACTGCCCGGGGAACGCACCGCACTCACCGCCGAATTGTTCGGCGAGGCCGCAGATTACGTGGAAGTGCTGCGCCGGTTGTGGGACAGCTGGGAGGACGACGCCGAGATCCGCGACGTGTCCAGTGGGCGGTTCATCGACCGGAACAAGCTGCACTACATCGATTTCGAGGGCGGGTCGTTCTCCGTGAAGGGACCGTCGATCACCCCACGGCCACCGCAGGGTCAACCCGTCGTGGCGGCCCTGGGCCACGTCGACCCCGCCTACCAGCTCATCGCGGGCAGCGCCGACGTCGGCTTCGTCACCCCGCACAGCGCCGACGAGGTCACCGCCCTGGTCGACACCATCGCCGCGCTCCGCCCCAGCGACACGCCGCCGGTGCGGGTATTCGCCGACCTGGTGGTGTTCCTCGACGACGCGCCTGACGCGGCGCGCGTGCGGCGAGACCGCCTCGATGAACTGGCCGGCGCCGAATACCGCAGTGACGCGGAGATTTTCGTCGGTACCCCGGGCCAGCTGGCCGACCTGCTGCAGGCCTGGAATACCGCTGGGGCCACCGGCTTCCGGTTACGGCCGGCAACGCTGCCGCACGATCTGCAGCAGATCACCGAGGTTCTGGTGCCAGAGCTGCAGCGCCGCGGCCTGTTCCGCACCTCCTACGAAGCGTCGACACTGCGTGGCCTGCTCGGCCTCACGCGTCCCGTCAACCGCTACTCGACCGTATGACCAGGAAACGCCCATGAGCAAGCCCGTCAAGCAGATTCATCTGGCCGCGCATTTCCCCGGGGTCAACAACACCACGGTGTGGAGCGATCCCGAATCCGGCAGCCACATCGAGTTCGATTCGTTCGTCCGCTTCGCGCAGTCCGCCGAACGCGGCAAGTTCGATTTCCTGTTCCTGGCCGAGGGGCTGCGACTGCGCGAACAGGGCGGCGAAATCTATGACCTCGACGTGGTGGGTCGCCCCGACACCTTCACCGTGCTGGCCGCCCTGGCCGCGGTGACCGACCGGCTCGGGCTGACCGGCACCATCAACTCGACGTTCAACGAACCCTATGAGGTGGCACGGCAATTCGCCTCGCTGGATCATCTGTCCGAAGGCCGGGCCGCCTGGAACGTCGTCACCTCATGGGATGCGTTCACCGGCGAGAACTTCCGGCGCGGCGGCTTCCTGCCCGAGAACCAGCGCTACGAGCGGGCCGAGAGCTTCCTGGCCGCCGCCCACACGCTGTTCGACTCCTGGCGCGGTGACGAGATCGTCGCCGACAAAGAAAACGGAGTATTCCTGTCCGGCCCTACTGCCGGTGAATTCTCGTACCGCAACGACCATTTCGATATCAGTGGCAGGTTCAACGTGCCACGCAGTCCGCAGGGGCGCCCGGTGGTCTTCCAGGCCGGAGACTCCGACCGCGGCCGCGAGTTCGCCGCGGCCGCGGCCGACGCCATCTTCTCGCGGTACGGGACGCTGGCGGATGGGCAGAAGTTCTACACCGACGTCAAAGGCCGCCTCGCCAAATACGGCCGGCGCCATGACCAGTTGCTCATCCTGCCCGCGGCCACCTTCGTCCTCGGGGACACCGACGACGAAGCCGCGGAGCTGGCCCACGAGGTGCGGCTGGCGCAGGTCTCCCCCGCCACCGCGATCAAGTTCCTCGAACAGCTGTGGAACCGCGACCTTTCCGATCATGACCCGGACGGGCCGCTACCCGCAGTCGACCCGGTGGTGGGTGAGCACACCATCGCCAAGGGCCGGGCCAGCGTGCGAATCCACCGGGACCCGGTCGCGGTCGCCAACGAATGGCGCGCCAAGGCCGAGGCGGAGAACCTCACCAGTCGCGAGCTCATCATCGAGGTCACCGGGCGGCAGAACTTCGTCGGCTCGGCCACCACAATCGCCGAATCCATCAACCACCTCGTGCAATCCGACGCCAGCGACGGGTTCATCCTGGTCCCCCACGTCACCCCCGGCGGGCTCGACCCGTTCGTCGACCAGGTCGTCCCGCTACTGCAGGAGCGCGGAGTGTTCCGCACCGACTACGAAGGAACCACCCTGCGGGAGCACCTGGGCTTGGCCGTGCCCCGGGTACGCGAAGAACACACGGCCGCAACGGGATAGCGGCTACTCGCCCTCCTCTTCAAGTTCGGCGCGGTCCTTGTACTCCCAGCTCGCCCCCGCGGTCAACGTGCCGGGTTCCAGCTCGGTACGGCCGGCGTCGCGGACATGCACCGTCTGCGCTAGGATCTCGTCGGGCTTGCCCCCGATCACGATGACCGGGTGGTCGTACTCGATGCCGTAGAGCTTCAGCGCGGCATGCACCGCATGTGCCGCGGCCTTGCCGCGCGACATCTTGGCATTCGAGTTGACCCTGATGACCAGCCGGCGTTCCGGCGCTTCGACGTCTTCCGCGTCCATGGACGTCAGCCTAATGCGAATCGGTCAGCGAGCCCCAGAACTTGTCGTACCTCTCTGCTTTGATGGGGTTATGTCTTCGGCCGCAGCCTCTTTCGATGTTGAGGTGAGTCCTGCGCAGCGGTTGGAGGTGTTGTTCGCCGAGTTGTCGCAGTTGTGCGGTCAGCGCAATGCGATCGACGGCCGCATCGTGGAAATTGTCGCCGAAATGGACCGTGATGAGTTGTGCGGGGCGACCGGTTGCCGCTCGATCCCCGCGCTGGTGGCCTGGAAAACCGGGGTAACGCCGCACAACGCCGAAACGGTGGTCGCGGTGGCGCGGCGCTTGGAAGAGTTCCCGCAGTGCGTGCAGCAGTTGCGGGAGGGCCGGCTGTCACTGGATCAGGTCGGGGTGATCGCGTCGCGGGCTGCCGACGGGTCCGACGAGCACTACGCACAGTTGGCGTCGGTGGCCACGGTGGCGCAGTTGCGGACCGCGGTGAAACTGGAACCCCGCCCCGCACCCGATTCCGAGCAGCGGCGTTCAATTAGTGCCACCGAGGGCGACGGCTACACCACCTACCGGATCCGGCTGCCCCGGGTGGAGGCGGCGAAGTTGGATGCCGGGATGCGGGCCCATCACGACGCGTTGATCGCAGACTACAAACGCGACCACGACACCGGTGAGGAGAAAGAACCGGGATTTCCCGACCGGGTGGATGCGTTCATGAGCCTGATCGAAGCGGGCTGGGACGTTGAGGCCGCCCGCCGCCCACACGGTCAGCACACCACGGTGGCGGTGCATCTCAACCTCGACAAGGACGGCGACACCCCGGTGGCCGCATTGCATCTGGGCCCGCTGCTGACCGACGAGGAACGACGTTTCCTACTCTGTGACGCCACCTGTGAAGCCTGGTTCGAACGCCGCGGGCAGGTGATCGGCGCCGGGCGGACCACCCGCACCATCAGCCGCCGGTTGCGCCGGGCCCTGGAACACCGTGACCGGTGCTGTCGGGTACCGGGCTGCGGGTCCACCCGCGGTCTGCATGCCCACCACATCGTGCATTGGGAGGATGGCGGCCCAACCGAACTGGACAATCTGGTGCTGATCTGTCCATATCACCACCGCCTGCATCACCGAGGCGGCGTCACCATCACCGGGCCCGCGCATCGGTTGCGGGTCACCGACCGCAGCGGGAAACCGTTGCACGGTGGGTCGTTGGCCCGGCCACCCACGACGCCTCCACCCGATGTTCCGCCCTACCGAGGGCCGACGGGGGAACGCGCCCAATGGTGGTGGCACCCACCATACGAACCCCAACCACCACCCACAGCCGCGTAGCGCCGCGCTCAGCTCCGGTGGGCCAGGGCGCTCTGCCGAATGTGCGCAGCCAGCATGTCCGGTGCGCTGACTTGTGGAAAGTGTTTGCACATCAACGGGCTGATGGAGCAACCGGCTTCGACTGCGAGTATGACGTTGTCGAGGAAGGTTACGGCCGGCGTGAGGCCTCCGATCGTCCACGTGATCGGCCTGTCGGCCAGGTCGCCCGGTGAGTGTGCTGGCGGCACCCCGGGCGCGAGGTATCGCCGCACCCAGGTCACGTAGTTCTGCGCGAGTCGCGCGTGATACTCGGCACCGAGCGCATCCCACGCGGCGACGTCGTCGTTCATCATGTTTGCGAACAGGAACTGACAGCGCTCGACGACGGCGGCATCGTCCAGTGCCACCAGGTCTGCCAACAGTGCGGCCGCCCCGGACATCGCCACTTCGTGGACCACCGCGTTCCGGACGAGGTCACTGTGCCCGACCACCAAGTCGAGGACCGCAGCTCCACCGGAGCTACAGCCATAGAAGGTGGCGGGAGGAATCTCCAAAGACCGAGCGAGACAGGCGATCTGGTCGGCAAGCTTCGATACCGAAATGTCGTCGACAGTCTGGACGAGGCTCCGTGAGAATCCGGGCATGTCGAAGGTCAGTACCGTGAACTCGTCGACGAGTTGAGCTGCCACCCGATCGAACGACGCGCAATCGCCTTCACCGGACGGCACCAGCACGACCGGTGGTCCGTCACCGCGCGTCTCGCAGTACCAGTCAATGCCTCCGGCCTGCTGCTGAAATCGCCGCACAGTCATTGCTCTCACCTCACTCAGCACTAGGGCTCGTCGGAAACCACTTCCCTGAGGAACTCCCCACCATGGATGGCGGCCAGCAGTGAGTTCTCCGAGGTGCGATTGGCGGTGAACAGCAACTCGTCGCCGGCTTCGAGCACGTCGTCGGGCTTGGGCAAGCGCACCTTGTTACCCCGGACGACGGTGACCAGCACGGTGTCGATCGGCAGGTCCAATCGGTCCACCCGCTGACCGACCACGGGGTTGTCTTCGGGCAGGGTGAGTTTGGTCAGCTCAACGCGACCCCCGCGCAGCGTCATCAACCGGACCAGATGCCCGACGTCGATGGCGCCCTCGATGCCGGCCACCAGCGACCCCGGCGTGGACACCGCCACGTCGATACCCCAGTCCTGGCCGAACAACCACTGGTTGCGGATGTCGTTGATGCGGGCCACCACCCGCGGCACGCCGAACTCGGACTTGGCCAGCAGCCCGACCACGAGATTGGACTTGTCGTCACCGGTGGCAGCGATCAGCACATCCGCGGTTTCGATGCCGGCCTCCTCCATCGCGGAGAGTTCGCAAGCGTCGGCCAGCAACCAGTCGGCGCCCGGCACCGTGTGGGGCTCGTATCGGCGGTGCAGCTGCTCGATCAGCAACACCTTGTGGCCGTTGTCGAGCAACTCCCGCGCGACGGAACGACCCACATTGCCCGCTCCGGCAACCACTACCCGCATATTCCGTTCCGCCACTCAGCCATTTTCTCCTATTCGCAGAACACACTCACGGCCCTTCGTCCTGATTAACTAATTCCCGATGAGCCTGAACCAGCTGTACCTCACCTTGCTGACCGGCGGCGTCGTGCTGCTGGCCAGCATCGTCGGCACCCGGGTGGCGACCCGCATCGGATTCCCCAGCCTGCTGTTCTTCCTGGCGGTGGGCATGGTGCTGGGTGTCGACGGGATCGGGCTGGACTTCGACAACATCGAACTGGCCCGCAACGTGTGCACCACGGCCCTGGCGATCGTGCTCGTCGAAGGCGGCTTGACCACGCGATTTTCCGACATCCGAGGGGTGCTGGCACCCGCAGGCGTACTGGCCACGGTCGGTGTCGTTGTCAGCACCGCCATCACCGCCGTCGGCGCGCACCTGCTGCTGGGCGTGGACTGGCAACTCGCGCTGCTGCTCGGGGCGATCGTCTCCTCCACCGATGCGGCCGCCGTGTTCTCGGTGCTGCGGATCCTCCCGCTGCCCAGACGTCTGGCCGGCCTCCTGGAGGCCGAATCCGGTTTCAACGACGCCCCCGCGGTCATCCTCGTGCTGACGTTCAGCGTGGTGCCGTTCGTGTTCCACCCCGAGGGCGCCATCACTCACCTGGTCTACGAGCTGGTCACCGGTTCCCTGCTGGGCCTGGCGGTCGGGTTCGCCGGTGCATTCGCCTTGCGCCGGATCGCGCTGCCCGCCTCGGGCCTCTACCCGATCGCCACCTTCGGGCTGGGTTTCATCGCGTTCGCCGCCGCCGGGAGTGCCCACGCGAGCGGTTTCATCGCCGCGTACCTGTCCGCGGTGGTCCTGGCCAACTCCGGGCTGCCGCACAAGTCCGCCACCCGATCGTTCGCCGAGGGGGTGGGCTGGCTGGCCCAGATCGGGCTGTTCGTACTGCTCGGCTTGCTGGTGAACCCGCACGATCTGGCCGGCGACATCATCCCCGCGATCGTCATCGGGCTGGTGCTGCTGCTGATCGCCCGGCCGGTGTCCGTGGTGCTGTCGCTGGCCGGATTCCGGATCTCGTTGCGCGAACAACTCTTCCTGTCGTGGGCGGGACTGCGCGGTGCGGTGCCGATCGTGCTGGCGACGTTCCCGATCGTCGCCGGCGTGCCGGACAGCTACCGGCTGCTCAACATCGTGTTCGTCCTCGTGGTGATCTTCACCCTGGTGCAGGCGCCCAGTATCAAATTCGTGGCCAACGCACTCGGGCTGATCACCCGCGACATCACCCGCGAGATCCAGGTCGAAGCCGCCCCCTTGGATGTGCTCGACGCCGAGCTGCTGACCATGACCGTGCAGCCCCATTCCCGGCTGCACAACGTGACGATCCTCGAACTGCGGCTGCCCGATCCGGCGGTGATCACGCTGATCATCCGCAAAGGCCGCACCTTTGTTCCGTTACCGGACACCCGCATCGCCGTCGACGACGAACTGCTCATCGTCACCACCAGCAAGACGCGGCACGCCGCCGAGGCCCGGCTGCGCGCGGTGAGCCGGCGCGGCAAACTCGCCTACTGGTTCGACGAATACGGGCTGGAGGACTGACGTCGGTCAGGCCGGACCGGATACGCACTGCCGCCACGTGGCAGGCCCGACTACGCCGTCGACGTCGATGGCGCGGCTCTTCTGGAACTTGCGCACCGCCGCGTCGGTAATCGGGCCGAAGTCGCCGTCGACATCGATGGGGGTGGCTTGACTCAGGTTGACCCTGACCTGCACCGCCTTCACGGCCTCACCGGTGCTACCCGGCCGGACCGTGATGAACAGCCGGGTCCAGGTGACCGGTCCCACGATGCCGTCGACCGTGACGCCCTGGCTGCCTTGGAACACCCGCACCGCCGCCTCGGTGAGCGGGCCGAAGTCACCGTCCACTGTCAGACCGAACCCTCTCGCGCGCAACAGATGCTGCAGGATCTTGACGAAGGGGCTGTCTGCGCCCCGGCGAAGTTCGATGATCTCGAACTCTTGCGCGGGGTCGTCGGTGAGCGGGTTGAGCAGCTCGGCTCGCCCGTCGAAGGCGAACAGCAGCAAGTCCGTCATGCGGAAGGTGAGCCGGTCGGGCCCCAGGTTGGGACGCCAATGTGGTTCACGCACAATGGAATACTTGCTTCCTTCCATCGCCCGGTGGAAGACCTCGGCCACGATGCGCCCGCCTACGCCGGTGAGCCGCCCTCCACCGAACACCTCGGCTTCCCGCAGGATGTAGAACCACAGTGGGGTGTTGGCGACCAGCTCGTTGCGCAACGCGCCAGAAAGTCCGTTCAAGTCAGCGCCTCCGTTGCCCGTGAGGATCTGCTCGGCATTGAGCGCGGTGACGTTGGCGAGCGTTGCCATCTGCTGGCCGCTGGCGAGCTTGACCATGTTGGCCCGCAGGAGGTTCCGGAACGCCAGGTTGGCCTGAAGCGGCGGTACCGGGACATTGGGGTCTCCGCCGAACGAGCCCGGCGGGAGGGTCGCGAGCGGATCCGTCAGTCTGGTATCGATCCTGAGTGCCCGGTTGAACTTGGCCTTCGGTACCACCAGGTCGGGACGCCCTGCCTCCGCGAAGTCGTACAGCCGTCGGAAGTCTGCGATCCAGGTGGACGGCAAGGGACTGTTGCCTGACAGTCCACCGCTGGTTCCGGAGAAACTGAACAGCGCCGACAGGGTGCCTTGTCCGTTGTCAAAGATCTTGTTCCAGTTGTAGGCCTCGCGAACCATGCTGTGGCCCATGCGAAATGCCGCAACGGAGAACTCGATCGGCATGGTTGGGCTATCGCCTGGAATCGGTGATTTCTCGAAAAGCTTGCGGCCGTGAGTGAAGACGTCGTGGACGATTCCGGGGTCGACGATTTTGGGTAGATAGTCGTGTAGCAACATCCACTGGTAGTGCTTGACGACGCGCGCACGCGCGGTCTCGAACACTGCCGGAGCGGGAACCGGGCCGAGGGTGTCGAGCACCCGGTTGTGGAACCTGATCAAGGCAAGGTGGGTCTGGGCCACTGCCAGGTTCTCATCGTTGCGATGGTCGGGGATCACCGCTGTCTCCCGCGCCGGGTCGCGCGGCAGGTCGAACCCGTCGAACCCAGGCAGGATCGGACCCTGCCCGATGGTGCTGCCCATCTTCAGGTGCAGTCCGTCGGTGTAGAACTCCGGGTCTTTGACTGGACCGCGCTCGTAGAGCGAATCGAGATCGAGTGTGGGCGAACGGCCCTGGACAAGTTCGTCGACCGTCAGGTCCGATCCGAGCGTGGCGACAGTGTCGTCCCTGGTCAGGTCGTGATCGGCGAACTGACCCAGATATGTGTATCCGGCCGGAATCTCACCGTCCTGATCCGACGGCGCCTCGGTCATCGCCTTGGCCAATTCAGTGATCAATCCGACGCTGGCCGGCGTACCGTTCGGCCCGATACGCGAGAAGCGGAACTTACCGAGCGCAGCTGTATCGGACAAGCGTGGCACCGCCTCCGCCCCCAGGGTGCGGGTTTCGTCGGCCGCTTCCGACGTCACCAGACCCTCACCGACGATGTAGAAGCTGTCTCGGCCGTGACGTGTCATGATGCCCCCCGCGATGCGATGACTGTTGGTGATCGCCAGTCAACGCCGGGCAACGCGGCGTTGGCATGAGTAGTGCGCTACCCGAGTTCGGTCGCGCCGAGGGTCCACCGCTCAACCCACCCCGCTGTGGCGTCGAGCACATCCACGCTTCTCGATTTGAAACACAACCCTCCCCCGAGGGTAGAGTTCAGCTACGTCGCCGAACATGGCCGCCGTACGCCCGCGCCTGCGGGCCCTGCGGCCGCGATCGATTGCATGTTCTGGCAATACCTTTCACGCAATGACGCGTGTCTCGACTGTGCCCACATCTGCTCTCCGCGTTGGACCGAGGGCGCTGAAACGGAGTTGCGTTGAAACGATCGACCGATGCGGTGACGCCGCAGGAACAGCAATCGGTGCTCACGGCCCTCCGTTCGCCGCGCAGGTTGCGGACCGAGGTGCTGGCCGGCCTGGTGGTGGCGTTGGCCCTGATCCCCGAAGCCATCTCGTTCTCGATCATCGCCGGGGTTGATCCGCGGATCGGTCTGTTCGCATCGTTCACGATGGCGGTGACCATCGCGGTCGTCGGTGGGCGACCCGCGATGATCTCGGCCGCCACCGGTGCCGTCGCACTGGTGGTGGCTCCGCTGGTGCGCAGTCACGGTCTGGACTACCTGATCGCCACCGTCATCCTGGCCGGAGTGCTGCAGTTGATCCTGGGTGGACTCGGAGTCGCCAAGCTGATGCGGTTCGTGCCGCGCAGCGTGATGGTCGGCTTCGTGAACGCACTGGCGATCCTGATCTTCCTGGCCCAGCTGCCACACCTGCTAGGTGTGCCGTGGCTGGTCTACCCCATGGTCGCGGTCGCCCTCGCCGTCATCGTCGCCCTCCCGAAACTGAGCACCGCGATCCCCGCTCCGCTGGTGGCCATCGTGATCCTCACCGCGGCCACCGTCGGATTCGGTTGGTCCATCCCCAACGTGGGTGACGAAGGGCAGCTGCCGTCGAGCCTGCCGTCGCTGTTGATTCCCAACATCCCGTTCACTCTGCAGACACTCGGAATCATCGCGCCCTATGCACTGGCCATGGCGGTGGTGGGCCTGCTGGAATCACTGATGACGGCCAAGCTCGTCGACGACATCACCGACACCCGCTCCGACAAGTCCCGCGAGGCGTTGGGCCAGGGTGTAGCCAACATCGTCACCGGGTTCTTCGGCGGCATGGGCGGCTGCGCGATGATCGGGCAGACCATGATCAACGTGAAGGCCTGCGGTGCCCGCACCCGGATCTCGACGTTCCTGGCCGGCGCGTTCCTGCTCGGTCTGGTCGTCGGGCTCGGCGACATCGTGGCCCAAATCCCCATGGCCGCACTGGTCGCCGTGATGATCATGGTCTCCGTCGGCACCCTCGACTGGCACAGCATCAACCCGAAAACGTTGCGGCGCATGCCCAAGAGCGAAACCGCCGTCATGCTGGCCACCGTCGCGGTCACCGTGGCGACCAGCAACCTGGCCTATGGTGTCGCCGTCGGCACCCTGACGGCCATGGTGCTCTTCGCCCGACGGGTCGCTCACTTCACCTCTGTAGTCGATATCGACCACCCGGACGACGACACCCGCGCCTATGCGGTCCGCGGCGAGCTGTTTTTCGCCTCCAGCAATGACCTGGTCTACCAATTCGACTACGCCGGTGACCCCGCCAACGTGATCATCGACATGAGCCAGGCCCACATCTGGGATGCGTCCACCGTGTCTACTCTGGACGCGATCACCACCAAATACGCTGCCAAGGGCAAGACCGCCACCATCGTCGGGATGAACGAGAACAGCGCAGAACGCCACGCGCGACTCAGCGGCCAACTCGCCGCGGCGCACTGAACCGTCACGGGGGAACCGTTGAGCAGTCAGGACCACCTGCAGATCGGCGAGGTCGCCGCACGAACCGAATTGTCCATCAAGACCATCCGGCACTACGACGAGGTTGGTCTGGTTGCCCCCTCGGCACGGTCCGCGGGCGGCTTCCGCCTCTACACCGCCGACGACGTCGACCGCCTGCTGGCGATCCGTCGCATGAAGCCGCTGGGCTTCAGCCTCGACGAGATGCGACAGCTACTCGACGCCCTCGACACCCTCAACTCCCCTATCTCGAACGCAGCGCAGCGTGCAGACGCCGCCACCTATGTGGCCGAATGTCACACCCGCGCAAAGGAAGCCTGCGTCAAACTCACCCGGCAATTGGCGTACGCACAGGAGCTGACCGAGCAACTCGCCCACTACCGCACCTGAGCCGTTTCACCCGCGGGCAGGTGGGTATACGGCGCTGATGTCAGGTTCGAGCCCTTTCGCGGTCCTGTTCGACGTCGACGGCACCCTTGTCGACACGAACTACCTCCACGTTCATGCTTGGGCGCGCGCGTTCCGCGAGGAGAACGTCGACGTGGAATCCTGGCGGATCCACCGCAGCATCGGCATGGATGGTGACAGCCTGGTGGCGAACCTGTCCCGGGATGCGAGTGACGCTGTGCAGCAACGCCTCAAGGACCGGCACAGCAGCCTCTACCGAGACGTCACGGAGCTCATCGTGCGTCTTCCCGGCGCCCGCGAATTGCTGCACCACCTCACCGAGAGTGGGGTGCGGGTGGTGCTCGCCAGCTCCGCGCCGGAAGACGAACTCTCAATCGCCCGAACGGTTCTCGACAGCGACGACGCCATCGCGGCAGCAACGTCATCGAAGGACGTCGACACGGCGAAACCCGACCCGGGCATCGTCAAAGTGGCGCTGGACCGCGCCGGCGTGTCTGCCGAGCAGGCCGTCTTCGTCGGAGACGCGGTGTGGGACGGGGAAGCCGCCACCCGCATCGGTGTCCCGTTCATCGGTTTGCGCTGCGGCGGCGTCGCCGACAGTGAACTCGAAAAAGCAGGTGCACAAGCGGTTTTCGACGATCCACGCGACCTCCTCGACCATCTGGACACCACAGTCATCGGCGCGCAAATCCGCGACGGTGCCCGCTCGACGAAGTGAGCACGATGGGCGAGTCGACTTGACCACACAGGTCGAACATGTGTTCTAATACCTGCGACTGCCCACCCAGTGCAAGCGATGTTCGAAAAGGAGTACGCCGTGACGATGACTGTAGACGCCCAGGCACCAGAAACGTTGACCATCAACTCCGACACCCCTGACGATTCGGCCATCTCGCCCGAGAACACCACACCCGCCCCTGAAGCATCTGTCGACGAGAAGCCCAAGAAGGCGCCCGCCAAGAAGGCCCCGGGCAAGAAAGCCAAGACCATCGAGCTCACCCTCACGGTCACCGGTACCGCCGACGGCGAATGGCATGCCGAACTCAAGCAGGGCACCACCTACCTGGCGCGCAATGTCGCGGTCGCGGCCGCCGCCGTCTCGCGGGCGGCCAAGGAACTGCACGAGGACCTCTCCACGCCCATCGACGAAGTGATCGAAGAGGCCCGCTCGCAGCAGGCCGCCAAGGTCGCCGCCCTCGAGGCCGAACTCGAAGCCGCGCGAAAGGTTCTCTCCGACTTGGAGTGAGGCCCTGTCAGGCCGGATTTTGCGGCCTGGCCCGGCCACAGCGAAGCGGTCCGATGCGGTAACCCAGGGGCGTTCAGCTATTTCCCTTGGCGGAAATAGGGTTCAACGGTGCCGCTGAGCTTGACGACCATCGGATTTCCGCGACGGTCCTTGGCGGTAGGGACTTCAACACGCACCCAACCCTCAGCCACGTCGTATTCGTGAACATTGGTCTTCTCGACGCCGTTGAAGCGGATACCCACGTCACGGAGGAGCACCTCTTCGTCATAGAAGGCGCTGCGGGGATCGACGGAGAGGTGATTCGGGGGAACGTCTGTGTTCTGGTCCTCGGGCATGATGGCTTTCGTTGAATGCGGCGTTAGGTCCTCGGAATTGATTCTCCAAGAACCTACGCGACCTATGGTGGCGGATTCCGGGTAGGTCCTGGGTCATCGCCGTGGCCAGGCTACCGACAACCCGCACACAGCAAAGAACCCGAAGCCATCTGACTTCGGGTTCTCAAACGTGGAGCTAAGGGGATTCGAACCCCTGACCCCCACACTGCCAGTGTGGTGCGCTACCAACTGCGCCATAGCCCCGTTTGTCGTGCCCCACGAAGTTACACCACGGCTACCCCAGGTTCAAAATCGCTGGTCAGGGCAGCTCGTCGGCGGTATCTGGACCGAGCGGACGGGCCGGGGTGTGCTCCTCTGACGTGAGCGGTCGGGTCTCCGGGGCGAACAACCAGCCCACCGCCGCCAACAGCAGGATCACCCCGGTGGTGATGAACGCCACCGCGAAGCTGACGTGCAGGGCGATCTGCCCCACCGCGAACGAGCCGACGATCCCGCCCAGATCCGACATCATCTGAAATGTCGCCACCGCGGTCCCGCCACGCGCCTTGTTGCCGACGACGTCGGCCACCGCAGCCTGCTGCGGTGAGACGAACATGCCGGTGGCCGCGCCGGTTACGTAGGCAGCCACCAGAAACAGCGGCAACGAACTGGTGAACCCGACCACCACCGTTGCCGCTGCAGACACCGCCAGCCCAATGATCACGAGCATGCGGCGCCCCACCCGGTCGGACAGGTAACCGCTGGGCACCACCGCCGAGACGTTGCCGATCGCGAACGTCGCCAGCGCCAGCCCCGCCGCTCCCGCGCTGCGGCCCAGCGCGTCCACGACGAACAACGGAACCAACGCGATGCGCAGCCCGATCGAGGACCATCCAGAAGCGAAATTGGAGAACAGCGCCGCCCGGTAGGCCCGGTGGCCCAACACGGTGCGCATCGAGACCTTGGGGGCGTCGTCGACCACCGGGACAGCCAGCTCCGAGTGACGCAGACTGACGAACACCACCCCGGCGGCCACGAGCAGCGCGGCGCCGTAGATCAAGAACGGTGCCGAGAGTCCGAACCCGGCGGTCAAGCTGCCCAGCACCGGACCGCCGACCGACCCGACCAGGAATCCGGAGGCGAACAGCCCCGCCACCCGGCCCCGGGCGTCCGGCGGTGAAATCCGGATCATCAGGCCCAGCGAGGACACCGTGAACATCGCTGAGCCCACGCCTCCGAGCGAGCGGAAGAGCAGCAGCTGCCCGTACGTCTGAGCGAACGCGCACGCGCCGGTGGACACCGCGACGATGAGCAGCCCACTGATGTAGACCCGCCGCTCCCCCATCCGCTGCACCAGCATGCCGGCCGGCGGGGCACCCACCAGCCGCATGGCGGCGAATGCGGTGATCACGAAGGTGGCCGCGGCGATGCTGACCCCGAAATGGCGGGCATAGGTCGGCAACACCGGCGCGACGACGCCGTAGCCCAACGCCACGACGACATTCGCGCAGACCAGAAGCCAAACCTCGCGCGGAAGCCGGGCGGTGGTCGGTGCGGTCACCCGATGACTGTATTAACCACGTCCTTCGCGGCCTGCTGCACCTCCTCCAGATGGTCGGCGCCCAGGAAGGACTCGGCGTAGATCTTGTAAACGTCCTCGGTGCCCGACGGCCGTGCGGCGAACCAGGCGTTCTCGGTGGTGACCTTCAGCCCGCCCAGCGCGGCGCCGTTGCCCGGTGCCGAGGTCAGCTTCGCGGTGATGGGCTCACCGGCCAGTTCGGTGGCACCGACCTGCTCGGGCGACAGCTTGGCCAACCGCGCCTTCTGCTCCCGGTCGGCCGGCGCGTCGATGCGGGCATAGGTGGGCGACCCGTAGCGTTCGGTCAGTTCGGCATACCGCTGCGACGGTGTCTTCCCGGTGACCGCCAGGATCTCCGAGGCCAGCAGCGCCAGGATGATGCCGTCCTTGTCGGTGGTCCAGGTCGACCCGTCGGTGCGCAGGAACGAGGCGCCCGCGCTTTCCTCGCCGCCGAAACCGATGCCGCCGCCGATCAGCCCGTCGACGAACCACTTGAACCCGACCGGTACCTCGACCAGCTTGCGATCCAGCCCGGCCACCACCCGGTCGATGATCGAACTGCTGACCGCGGTCTTTCCCACCGCGGTGGCCGCCGGCCAGTTCGGCCGGTGCGTGTAGAGGTAGTCGATCGCCACCGCCAGATAGTGGTTGGGGTTCATCAGCCCACCGTCGGGGGTGACGATGCCGTGCCGATCGGAGTCGGCGTCGTTGCCGGTGGCGATCTGGTACGAATCCCGGTTGGCGATGAGTGACGCCATCGCATTCGGTGAGCTGCAGTCCATCCGGATCTTGCCGTCGGTGTCCAGCGTCATGAACCGCCAGGTGGGGTCCACCAGCGGGTTCACCACGGTCAAGTCGAGGTTGTACCGCTCGGCGATCGCGCCCCAGTAGTCCACACTGGCCCCGCCGAGCGGGTCGGCACCGATGCGGATCCCCTCGGCGCGGATCGCGTGCAGGTCCACCACGTTGGCCAGATCCCCGACATAGGCGTCGAGGTAGTCGTGACGCTGGGCGAACTGCAACGCCCGTGACAACGGCATGCGTTTCACGTCCTTGAAACCGTCGCGCAGGATGTCGTTGGCGCGCTTGGCAATCCAGCCCGTGGCATCGGTATCGGCGGGGCCGCCGTTGGGCGGGTTGTACTTGAAGCCGCCGTCCCGTGGTGGATTGTGCGAGGGCGTGACGACGATGCCGTCCGCAAGATCCGCATCGCGGCCACGGTTGAACGTCAGGATGGCGTGGCTGACCGCGGGCGTCGGGGTGTAGCGATCCGAGGCGTCCACAACGGCTACAACATCATTGGCGGCCAGCACCTCCAGCGCCGACGCCCACGCCGGTTCCGACAGGGCATGGGTGTCGCGGCCGAGGAACAGCGGACCCGTGGTGCCCTGCGCGGCGCGATATTCGACGATGGCCTGCGTGGTCGCCAGAATGTGGCCTTCGTTGAACGCGGTGTCCAGGCTGGAGCCACGGTGCCCGGACGTGCCGAAAACCACCTGCTGCGCGATGTCGTCGGGATCGGGCCGGCGGGTGTAGTACGCGGTCACCACCTGCGCGATGTCGATCAGATCCTCGGGTCGAGCCGGTTGTCCGGCACGCGGATTGGCAGCCATGGTTCCCGATTCTGCTCCGGAACGGATGTCGATGCCCGCCAGTCGCGCAGTAGCCGCCATACTTTTACTCCATGTTCGGCCATGACCCCCGAGAATTGGCCGCGGTTTTCGTCGGCGGCGCCCTGGGCACCCTCGCCCGCGCCGGTCTGGCTGTGCTCGCGGCACCCCAACCCGGACATTGGCCGTGGCCGACGTTCGTCGTGAACATCGTCGGCGCCTTCCTGCTGGGGTACTTCACGACGCGACTGCTGGAACGGCTGCCGGTGTCCAGTTACCGCCGGCCGCTGTTGGGTACCGGGCTGTGCGGCGGGTTGACCACGTTCTCGACGATGCAGGTCGAAACCGTCACGATGCTCGAGCACGGCGACTGGGCGTTGGCCGCCGGCTACACCGCGGCCAGCATCGCCGCCGGTCTGCTCGCGGTGGCGATCGCGACCGCGATGGTGCGTCGGGCCGCGGTGCGCGGATGACGGCAGTCGTGGTGTGGACCGGGGTGCTGCTGCTGGGCGGCGCCGGGGCGGTCTGTCGGTTTCTGCTCGACCGCGCGGTGTCCGCCCGGCATACCCGGGGGTTCCCGTTCGGCACCCTGGCGGTCAACCTCAGCGGTGCGTTCCTGCTCGGACTCCTGGCCGGCCTGGCCCTGGACCGCCACGCCGCACTGTTGGCGGGTACCGCATTCGTCGGGTCCTATACGACGTTCTCCACCTGGATGCTGGAGACGCAACGGCTGGGCGAGGAGCGCCGGATCTGGCCCGCAGTCGGCAATATCGTCGTCAGTGTGGTGTTCGGGCTGATCGCGGCGTGGCTGGGGATATCGCTGGGGGCCCGGTTGTGACCACCACCGATTACCTCAAGCTGACCGCGTACTTCGCCGAGCGACTCCGCCACGAGCACCGCTTCGCCGCCGACGCGCTGTTGGACCTGTACGGGAACAGCGACATCGCGATCAGCGTGATGCTGCGCGGGATCTCCAGCTTCGGTCCGCACCATCACCTGCGCACCGACGAGACCCTGAGCGCCTCGGAGGATCCCCCGATCGCCATCGCCGCCGTCGATGCCGCCGACAAGATCTCCGCGCTGGCCGAGCAGACGGTGGCGCTGATCCCCCGGGGCCTGATCACCCTCGAACGTGCCCAGTTGATCCGACGCGAGTCGCCCGCGCCGACCGTGGCCGACACTTGCAAGCTGACTGTGTACGTCGGCCGTCATCGGCGGATCGGTGGAGTTCCGGCCTACCGCGCGGTGTGCGATCTGCTGCACCGGCGTGGGTTCGCAGGGGCGACGGTGTTCCTCGGGGTCGACGGCACCGCGCACGGCCAGCGTCGCCGCGCCGCATTCTTCAGCCGCAACACCGAGGTGCCGCTCATGATCATCGGGCTCGGAACCGGGGCACAGGTGAACGCCGCGCTCGGTGAACTCACCGAGCTCCTGGAGAACAACCCGCTGCTCACCGTCGAGCGCGCGCAGCTGTGCAAGCAGGGCGGTCAACTGCTGGCCCGGCCGGCGGAGCTTCCGGACACCGATGCCCAGGGCCTGCCGCTGTGGCAGAAGCTGATGGTGCACACCTCCGAGACCGCCCACCACGAGGGTGTGCCTGTCCACCGGGCGATTGTCCGCAGGCTGATGCAGACGGGCGCGGCGGGCGGCGCCACCGTGCTGCGTGCGGTGTGGGGGTTCAGCGGGCAGGACAAGCCACATGGCGACAGGCTGTTTCAATTCGGACGGCAGGTGCCGGTGACGACCATCGTGGTGGACACGCCGCGACGGATCGCGGCAGCATTCGAGATCGTCGACGAAATCACCCGCGAGCACGGTGTGGTCAGCGCTGAGATGGTGCCTTCGGCAACCGTTGTCGATGCCGGACGCCGGCACGGCGGGACCAGGCTGGCGCGATTCAGTTAGTCAACTACCCGGCCATAGATGGCCAGGTTTGCAGCTGCAACCCCTGACTGGGTACCAGGTGTTACGCCGCGCTGGGGACCGTTGACTTGGCCCAGGTGGTTGGTGCTCGGCGCGCGATGTTGTCGGCGCCGAGGATGTCCGCGTGCTCTGCGGTGTATCCGCAGTCCCGGCAAACGAACTGGGCCTGGCTGGTCCGGTTACGTTTATCGGTATAGCCACATGCGGTGCAGCGTTGACTGGTGTAGGCCGGATCCACCGCGACGATCGGCACACCCGCGCGGGCTGCTTTGTAGGTAAGGAACGTCCCCAGTTGAGCGAAAGCCCAGCTGGAGTGGGTGGCGCGTTGGGGCTTGCGGAGCCGTACCCGTTCACGGATCCCGGTCAATTCTTCGACCGCGATACCGCGTCCGGTGCGTTCAGCCTCGGCCACGATCCTCTTCGAAATCTGGTGGTTCACATCGGCGGCGAACCGCGCCTCTCTACGAGCGCGTTGGCGCAGTAGCCGTTTCGCCGATTTGGTGTTCTTTGCTTGCAATTTTTGGCGCAGTTCCCGGTTGCGAGTGCGGCGGTCTTTGACACTGCCTCGCCCGGCAGCACCGCCGGGGGCTCCGGCACCGTAGGTGGCCATCAGTTCGGCGGCCAGTGGGCGGTCGCTGGTGACGGCGATGTTCTCGATCCCCAGATCGACCCCGATCCACCCGGCAGGGTTGTTCAGATTCTCCCCAGTGCGCACCGACGGCTCAGGCACATCGATCGTGGCGACCAGAAAGGCGACCAAACCCATTTTGCGCCGGCGGCGGATCACCAGATCAGTCTCGCCGCGACGGTGTGCCCGCAGCAGCGAGACCTGGTCGGCGTCGCCGATAAACCGCAGATTCTTGAGCCGGCCGTCGACAGTCCAGATCGACACCGTGCCACCAGAATCGGTGTCGGTGTCATGGCACCAGGACAGGCAGCGGTCATCGAACGGCTGGGCCGCCAACTCCCGGAACCGGACCGGTGCTGCTTCCACTTTCTTTCTGCGGGCGCTGCCGGGCTCGCCATACCGACCTGCGTGCAGGTTTGCCCGCAGCGCGGTGTAGGCGTCGGCGACCTTCCGGATACACGACTGGGCCACCTGCGCCCCCAGCCCGGCATGTGACCGGGCCCTCGCATAGCTGATCGCCCGCAAATCCCTGCCCCGGAACACGTTCTGCGCGTGGGCGATCTGGGAGACCAGGTTCGCGGTGTCGTTGCACGCAGCCAGGGTCCGCACCAGCGCACCGAGCTGGTCGGCATCAGCCTCCAGCCGAACCTGGACCACCTGCTTCACAACCCGCACCCTAACCCTCAGGTCCGACAACATGGGCCCAGCGTGGAATCCAGGATTGGTCTACTTCACCACGATGGGGGGAGGGAACCAGATCCTCATGTACGGACAGGTAGATCGGTCGCCCACAACGTGCACGTGCATGTGGTCTTCACCCCGAAACCGACACGGCCCGTTCGCCGACGACATCCTGCGCCGCTGCGAACAAGTCATCGCCGAAGTCTGTGCCCGACTTCGGTGCAGAGCAGAAGGAACTCAACGGCGAAACCGACCACGTGCGTCTGCTGTTGCGTCTCACAGGCGATTCCGCACGGCGGTTGCGCCCAGCAGTTCCCCGTCCTACTTCGCCGGGTCCTGCGGCGGACCGCCACTGGTCATAGCCACGGACTACATCGAACACCAAAACAGCCCGGCCAACCCCAACCTGCCGGCGCACCGCACCGGCACAACAACCGGGATGCGATTTCTCCCGGCCGTGAACGACCGGGGTTCCTCACAAGAGTCCGCCGACCTCACAGACAGCTGGGTAAGGCTAGCCTATCTTTGCTCTCCCGTGTACCGTGCCACCCCATGCAGTCGACAACACCCGAAGCGGTCAGCGCCGCCCTCACCGAGATCCTTCGCGACGACATGAACGTCGATGTCCGCCGGGTGACCAGGGAATCCCGACTCATCGACGACGTCGGCCTCGACTCTGTGGCTTTCGCTGTCGGCATGGTGGCGATCGAGGACAAGCTCGGGGTCGCCCTCTCCGAAGAAGACCTGCTCAGCTGCGACACCGTCGGCGACCTCGAGGCGGCCATCCTGGCGAAAGTGCCTGCCGCGCAGAGCAGCCAGTGAGCGTGCTGGCCACGGCGCTCGCAGCGTCGCTGACCACCACCGACGCCGACCTGGTCGTCTACGACCAGGAGACCCGCGCCTGGACCCGCCATCCGTGGGGCCAGGTGTACGCGCGCGCCGAGAACGTCGCCGAGCAGATCGGCCAGGACGGTTCGAGGGCAGTCGGCGTGGTCGGCGACCCCACCGTTGAGGGCGTCGCGGCGGTCCTGGGTGCGCTGCTGGCCGGTGCGGCACTGTCCGTACTGCCCGGCCCGATCCGGGGCGCGGACGTCGATACCTGGGCGCAATCCACCGTGAACCGATTCGCCGGAATCGGTGTGGGCACGGTGTTCAGCCACGGGGGCTACCTGGACCTGCTCCGGACAGCCGAGACGTCGCTGAAGCTTCACGACCACACTGTCGTCGCGCACGCACAACGCTCTACGACCCTGCCGCTGAGAACCGGTCAGTTCGCTGTCCTGCAGGGCACCGCGGGGTCCACCGGCACCCCCCGCACCGCGCAGCTGACGCCGTCGGCGGTACTGGCGAACCTGCGTGGGCTCAGCGAGCGGATCAGCTTGTCGCCCAGCGATATCGGATGCTCCTGGCTGCCGCTGTACCACGACATGGGACTGACCTTCCTGCTCGCTGGAGCGCTCGGCGGCATCGAGGTGTGGCAGGCCTCGACCATGGCATTCGCGGCGTCCCCGTTCAGCTGGGTGCGCTGGCTGACCGAGAGCCGCGCGAGCCTGACCGCCGCGCCGAACATGGCCTACGGCCTGATCGGCAAGTACTCCAAGCGCCTGACCGATCTGGACCTGTCCGCCCTTCGCTTCGCGCTCAACGGCGGCGAACCGGTGGATTGCGAGGCCACGAGCCGGTTCGGCACCGAGCTGTCCCGCTTCGGCTTCAACCCCGGGGCCCTCTCACCGTCGTACGGGATGGCCGAATCATCCTGCGCGGTCACGGTTCCCGTACCCGGACTCGGTGTGGTCCTCGACGAGATCACCGTCGAAACGGATGCCGGTTCCAACCGTCAGCAACTCGCAGTCCTCGGTGACGCCATCGGTGGGATGGAAGTCCGCCTGCGGCCCAGCGAAGACAACGCGGGCATCGTCGACCGCGAGGTGGGCGAGGTCGAGATCCGCGGCACATCGATGATGTCGGGCTACCTCGGCCAGGAACCGTTGGACCCCGGCGACTGGTTCGCCACGGGCGATCTCGGCTATTTCGTCGATGGCGGCCTGGTGGTGTGCGGGCGCACCAAGGAGCTGATCACGGTGGCCGGACGCAACATCTTCCCCACCGAGATCGAGCGGGTTGCCGCTCAGATCAAGGGTGTTCGTGAAGGCGCCGTCGTGGCCGTGGGCGCCGGCGAGAAGTCGGTACGCTCCGGGCTGGTGATCGCGGCCGAGTTCCGCGGCTCCGACGAAGCCGAGGCCCGTAGCCAGGTGATCCAGCAGGTGGCATCCGAGTGCGGCATCGTTCCCGCCGACGTGGTGTTCCTGACCCCGGGATCACTCCCCCGCACCTCCTCGGGCAAGCTGCGCCGCCTGGAGGTCAAACGACAATTGGAGGCAGCGAAGTCATGACCACGCTCACGCCCACGCCGGCACCGGCCACCACCTCACTCGACGAGTACCGCGATCTGCTGGACCGGACGTTCGACGATCAGGTCAAGGCGTGGACAGCCGAAGCCGAAGAGACGGAGAGCTTTCCGCGTCAGCTCATCGAGCACCTCGGCCGCAACGGGGTGTTCACCGAGAAGTGGGGCGACGGGCAGCAACCCGACGTCGCCAAGCTGGTCGAACTGGCCCTCGCCCTGGGCCGGACCGGCTCCTCGGGCATCGGCGTGGGTGTCAGCCTGCACGATTCGGCGATCGCCCTGCTGCGCCGCTTCGGCAAATCCGACCACCTGCGCACCATCTGCGAGCAGGCCGTCCGCGGCGAAGCCGTGCTGTGCATCGCTGCCTCCGAGGAATCCGGCGGTTCGGACCTGCAGATCGTGGAGACCGAAGTCCGCACGGCCCGCGACGGTTTCGAGATCAAGGGGATCAAGAAATTCGTCTCCCTGTCGACGATCGCCGATCACATCATGGTGGTGGCCCGCAACGTCGACCACGATCCGACCAGCCGACACGGCAACGTCGTCGTCGTCGCAGTCCCCACCTCCCAGGTCGAGATCCAGACGCCGTACCGCAAGGTCGGCAACGGGCCCCTGGCCACGGCCGCCGTGCACATCGACACGTGGGTGCCGGCCGATCACCTGGTGGCCCGGGCCGGCACCGGGCTGGCCGCCATCTCCTGGGGGCTGGCCCACGAGCGCATGTCGATCGCCGGACAGGTCGCCGCCGGATCGCAACGGATCCTCGGAATCACGTTGGCGCGCATGATGAAGCGCCGGCAGTTCGGTCACACCCTCTACGAGCACCAGGCACTGCGGATGCGGATCGCTGACCTGCAGGCCCGCGTCGACCTGCTGCGTTACGCGCTGGCCGGCGCGGCCGCGCAGGGCAAGCTCGACCTCCGGGCCGCCGCTGCCTTCAAGGTAACCGCCGCGCGGCTGGGCGAAGAGGTGGCGTCGGAGTGCATGCACATCTTCGGCGGCTCCGGCTACCTCGTCGACGAGACCCCGCTGGGCAAGTGGTGGCGCGACATGAAGCTGGCCCGCGTCGGCGGCGGCACCGACGAGGTGCTGTGGGAGCTGGTGGCCGCGGCGATGAAGCCCGATTACGACGGCTACGCCGAATTCGCCGGAGCCTGAAACAATTCGGTGTTACCCGACGGCGCCGAGGGCGTCGTCGGGTGTGCGGGGCAGCGCGTAGAGAGCCATCCGCCGGTTCGACATCTGGTGCTCGCCCAGGAATTCGCATCCGGCCCATTCGCACACCCGCCGGGCACCGGCGTTGCGATGGTCCGGATCGAACATGACCCGCCGGCAGTTCGGTTCGAGCTCGAACACGTTGGCCACGATGCGCGGCAACAGGATCGGGCCGATGCCGCGGTTGACGAATCTCAGATCAGCGATCGCGGCGTGCATGCCGATGTCGTACGGATCGGCGGCGTAGCGGGGCGCGATGGAGTCCTTGGCCGCCCGGTACAGCTCGATGTAGCCGACGGGCTTGCCGCGGAAGCTCGCGATGAACGGCCGTGAATACTGACCGTCGAGCTGAGCCTGCAGGTATCGCCGCCAGCGCTCCGGCTCCCAGTCGTACTCCCAGGCCTCCACCAGGTGCGGACGGTTCATCCACTCCGAGACAAGCTCGGCGTCGGCGTCGGCGTCGGCGACCCGGATGTCGTACGGCTCGGCCAGGACCGGGGTCGAAGGAGCGTCGACGGCGCGCACCTCGTCGGTGATGTCGGTCAGCTCGCGCTTGAGGACAGGGGCGCCCGGCAAGTCGGTCACATGGGTATCGATATCGCTCATTTGAGCGCCGAGCCTACCGTAGCGAGTGAGGGTAGGTTTACCTTCCTCCCCGCGACCGAGTCAGGACAACAGCTTGGCCAGCACGGTCAGGTGGCTGAGTTCGACTTCACGGGTGGCGGTCACCAAGGTGACCGGCCCGTCGCTGACCATCGACCGCAGCTCGTCGAAGGCCGCCGCCTCCTCGCCGGACTGCAACTCCTGGGTATAGCGCGCGACGAACTCGTCATAACGTTCCGGCTTGTGGTCGTACCAGTGCCGCAACTCCGTGGACGGGGCCACCGCCGGCAGCCAGTGCCCCACCCGCGGATCGGTCTTCTTCAGGCCCCTGGGCCACAGCCGGTCGACCAGAACCCGCTGCCCCTCATCGGGTTCGGGTTCGGTGTACACACGGGCCAGCCGCACACGGTGTTTCTCGGCCATCACATGCCATGGTAGGAGGCATGAGCGTGGATCGGGTGGAGGATTTGCAGCGCTGGGAAGATTCCGGTGCACACTGGCGTGTCCTCAGCCGCACCGCGGACAGCCTCACCATCGCGTTGCTGCGGTGCGACGGTGGCGAGGAAGTCGACCGGTTCACCTCCACCGATCCGCGGCTCCGCGATTTCGTGGGTGCCCGTACCTCCAGTGAAGACTCGGACCGACCCGTCTGATCACGTGCCGGGGCCGAAGCGCGCCAGGCGGGCCAGGTGGTCGCGGTCCTCCACACCGAGCTTGGCGAACATGCGGTAGAGATGCCCGTCGACGGTGCGCACCGACAGGCACAACTTGCCGGCGATCTGACGGTTGCTCATTCCGACGCCCACGAGATTGGCGATCTCCCACTCCCGCTCGGTGAGCGGCAGCGGTCCGCCGGCGCAGCACAGGGCGGGCGTCAACGCCCCACTCTGCCCCGCGAGCCACAGGGCCCTGGCTGCGGATTCCAATTCACCACCGCGGCAACCGGTCTGGGCGAAATGCCGGGCCGCGTGGGCAGCCGCATCGGCGGCCAGCGTCAGCGCGCCGATCGCCTCGAACCGGTCCGTCGCCGCGACGAGTTGGTCGGGATCGTGCTGCGCCAGGCCGATGCTGTGCGCGGCGATGGCCTCGGCCAGCCGGCCGCCGAGGTGACGGGCCAATTGCCGGATTCTGCGGTGACCTGACGCTTCGCCGAATCGCAGCGCAGTGTGCAGGGCCGTGAGCTCGACTGCGTCCATCTCGTGCGCCTTGGCGCACTGTGCGGCCCGAGCGGCGTGGCCGACGGCGGATTTCGTATCGCCGTTGGCTGCCGCCGCCCACGCCCTGGCCAGCTCCAGCTCGGGCCGGAACACCTCGAGCGGCCCGACCCCGGCGTCCTCGGCACGCAGCAGCGCCGCGCCCGCTGCGGGGCCGTTGCCCCGCATCCCCTCGGCCTGGGTCAGCCACGCCGCGACCACCATGAGCCACCCCGGCGGCAGTCCCTCAGGCGTCGCCCACACCGCGGCCTGTAGCGATTCACATGCCGAGGTCAGGCAGCCGCGGGCCAATGCCACCCGCCCATTCAGCGCCGTGACGACAGCTTCAGCCTGCGGAGAACCAGCCGCCGGCACGCCGTAGCGGTCACAGACCCGCTCTGCCCGGTCCAGCTCCCCTTCTGCCGTCGCCGCAGATACCTGCGCGAAGGCCAACCAGTAACGCTGCGGCCCTGACCCGCAATCCTCGGCGGCCAATTCACCGACCTGTGCGACGGCGGAAACCTCGTCCCAGCGCCCGGACAGGGCCAGCGCGCCTGAGCCGGCGAGTCCCGCCCACACGTTGGCCGTCGACAACGCCTCGGCACCGAGTATCTCGGTGCCCAGCGAGATCGCATCGGCAAGGCCGCCGGCGAAGTACGCGAAAACCGCCTCCATCGCCACGACCAGTCCCAACGTCTGCGGGCAGTGCACCTGCCTGCGGACCACGGTGAGCACGGCACGCGCGGCATCAGGGCGGGCGCACCCGAAGAACAGATTGGCGGCCCGCAGGCAGCCCCATCGCGCCAGCATCGACTCGTCGTCGGCCGGCGGCACCGACCGAGCCAGCAGTTCCTCGGCCTGCTCGCCACGCCCCTGCCAGCTCACCGCGTCGGCCAGCACGATCGCCGCAGGCACCCCCGCGCCGTGATCCAGGGCGTATTGCGCCAGCTCTTCTCCCAATGCCAGGTTGGACATGGTGACCGCACTGGCCGCGGCGTCGGTGATTGCCTCCGCGTCCGCCGGGCCGCTGCCCCCCGCCATGAATCGAGCCAGCTGGATATGGCCCCGTACGTCAGCGGGCCCGCCGTTGTTCGGCGACGCGAGGTGTTCCCCCAACAGCGCGGCCAGCAGCGTATTGATCTGCCGGGAACGGGTTTTCGAGCATCGGCTGCGGGCGACTTCACCGATGATGGGGTGGCCTGGCTGCACGAGGGTACAGGTCGCGTCGTTGAGCACCTGGATCGCTCCCCTGCGTTCCAGCCTGGCGATCGCATCGAGCTCGCAGGCTCCCACCAGCACATCCCAGTCGAGTACCTCCGCGGTGGAGACCACCTCCAGCACGTCACGCTCGTCCGGCGTCACCGTGTCGAATCGTGACTCGATCAGGGCGTGCAGATCGGCACTCGCCCGCAGCTGCCCGCGCAACCGCCAGCGTCCCTGATCGCAGACGAACGCCGCGTCGGCCAGGGCCGCGTTGAGCGCACCCCGGAGGTAGAGCGGACTTCCGGAGGAGAACCGATACAGTTCTCCGATCGCACGCGCGTCGACTTCGCCGCCCAACACCGCTGCGGCCAATTCGCCGGTCTGCTCGCGGGTGAAGGGTTCGAGGTCCAACCGCAGCAGCAACTGTTCCTTCCACAACGCGGTCACCGCATCGGATGCGGCCGCGCCGTTCCCGATGGTGACGATCAGCCTCGGCGTGCCGTGCACCGCCAGTTGCTGAACCAACAGCGCCGACAACGGGTCCAGGTACTGCGCGTCATCGACCACGATGACCAGGTCGGCATCAGAGGCCATCACGTCGTGTGCCACGGCGAGCATCACCGTCGGGTCATGCGCATCGGTGAGGGTCAGCGCGTGACGAAAAGCCCCCAGCGGCACCGCTTGCCCGGTCTCGGTGCCCAGCACGAACCGGACGGGGCAGCCGTCGGCCTCGAGGCCCTCGGCCACCACGCGGGCCAGCGCCGACTTACCTACTCCGGCCTTTCCGGCCAGGACCACCCCGCCGGAGCCGCCCCTCAGCGCGTGCGCGGCTTCACGCAGTTCGACATCCCGTGCGACGAATGGCCAGTCCGACAAAAACGACCCCCCAGAGGTTCGCTGCTTACCCGGGTGACGGTACGCCGGTACAAGAATTCGTAACGGCTAATCACTGCCGTCACAGCACGAACCTTTGCCACAGAAAACACTTCTCGGGTGCCCACGTGATTCATGGAAAGCGGCCTAGGCCGTCGACCGCGGCTCCCACACACCGTGCCGCATCACCGCGGCGACAGCCAGATCCGCATCCAGGACCACGAGATCGGCTGCGGCACCGGGGATCAGTCCACCACCGGGAAAACCCAGCGCCCGCGCCGGGTTGAGCGAGGCCTGACGAACCACGAGCAGCAGCGCCTCCTCGCGGGCCAAACCGCAATGGGTGACAGCGAATCGGACCACCCGGTCCATGGTCGCCGTGCTCCCCGCGACGGTGTCGGTGCCTCCGACGAACGCGACCCCGTCCACCACGTCGACCTGAACCGGTCCCAGGTCATACCGTCCGTCGGACATACCGGTGGCCGCCATCGCGTCGGTGATCAGCGAAACGCGATCCGGCCCCACCGACCGCGTGACATGCCGGTAGATGGCCGGATCGATGTGGACCCCGTCGGTGATGAGTTCAACAGTGACGGAAGGGTCCTCGAGCAGCGCGATCACCGGGCCCGGCTCCCGCCGGTCGATGGGACGCATGGCATTGAACAGGTGGGTGCCCACCGTGGCACCGGCCGCGATCGCAGCGCGGGTCTGTTCGTAGGTCGCCTCGGTATGCCCGACGGCAACGACGATGCCGGCCTCGACCAGCCGCCGGATCGCGGACAGGGCGCCGGTCCGTTCCGGTGCGATCGTCACCATCCGGATCGTTCCCGCGGCCGCGGCGAGCAGTCGGTCGATCTCCGCCGGATCAGGGTCACGCATGAGCGCGGGTTGATGGGCCCCGCACCGTGTGGTCGACAGCCACGGCCCCTCCAGGTGAATTCCGTCGATCAGCCCGCCCCTGACGTCCTCGGCGAGCGCCGCGACCTGACGCAGTAGATCGTCCGGACTCGCGGTGACGAGGGAGGCGATCATGGTGGTGGTCCCGTGCGCACGGTGCAATGCCACCGCGGCCGACGTATCGGCTTCCGATGCCACCGAGAAACTCCCGCCGCCACCGCCGTGCGTATGGGTGTCGACGAAACCCGGCACCACCGTCACGGGACCGAGATCACGATCGGCAGGCCGGGGCGGCACGCCCGCACCCACCGCCCGCACCCGGCCATCGGACACGTCGATCCAGCCGGGCCGCAACAGATCTGCGCCGGTGATCACCGCGTCAGCGGTCAGCAGCATTCAGATGCCCTGCCAATCCGGCTTCGAACGGTAGGTCTCCTGGTAGTAGCCGATGAGCTGAAGCCGCTGTGCCGCAGCATCATCGAGCAGAACGGTGACATGCGGGTGATGCTGCAAGATGGTCGCCGGCCACATGGCGCTCACGGCCCCCTCGACGAGGTGGTGCACGGCTTCGGCCTTGCTGCGACCGAGCGCCACCAGGACCACGTGCCGGGCCGCCATGATGGTGGCCAGCCCCTGCGTCAGGCAGTGCGTCGGCACGGCGTCGAGGTCGTCTCCGAAGAACCGGGCATTGTCGAGGCGGGTCTGCCGCGTCAGCGTCTTGATCCTGGTGCGTGACGCCAGCGAGGACCCGGGCTCGTTGAAGCCGATGTGCCCGTCGGTGCCGATACCGAGGATCTGGAGATCGACACCGCCTGCGGCGCGAATCGCGTCCTCATACGCCGTGCACGCCGCCGGAATGTCGGTCGCCAAGCCGTCGGGGCCCAGCACCGCATCCGGGGCGAAGTCGACCCGTGAGACGAACACGGCGTCGATCACATTGCGGTAGCGCTCAGGATGGTCGGCGGGCAGGCCGACATATTCGTCGAGGGTGAAGCCGCGGGCCTGCCGGAAGGTGATCTCCCCATCGCCGCACCGCGCAGCGAGTTCGTCGTAGATCGCCAGCGGCGACGAGCCGGTGGCGAGGCCGAGAACCGCGTCGGGTTTGCGACCGAGCAGCGCGCCGATCGCATCGGCAGCCACGCCGCCGATCGTCGCGGCGTCGGGCAGGATGATGACTTCCATTATTGGTTCGCCGTGAAAAGCTCTGCACCCGAGTCGATGTCGGATCCTGAGGCGACCGGCGCCGCCACGGTTACGTTCCCGGGTTCACGCTCGTCCATGACCACGACCGGCACGATCGGATTGAGCCCTTTCGCCTCGATGGCAGGCACGTCGTAGGTGATCACCACCTGGCCGGCAGTGACCCGATCCCCCTGGCTCACGTGCGCGGTAAAGCCTTCACCGTTGAGCCCGACGGTATCCAACCCCAGGTGGACCAGGACGCCGACGTTATCGGCCGTCATGATGACGTACGCGTGCGGCATCAGCTTCAACAACTTGCCGCTGACCGGGGCGATCGCGTCGACTACGCCACGTGGTGGATCCACGGCCGCGCCATATCCCACCATCCCTGCCGAGAACACCGGATCCGGCACATCCTGGAGTGCCACTGCGCGGCCCGCAACCGGGGCCAGTACCTGCGTGCTGCTCACTTGGTGACTCCTTCTCTGGTGTTCCAACAATACGAGGGCGGCCGTAAGACAGCCGCGCGTTTGCAGGTTCTCGTCTAAGCTTCCGCACAGCTTTACGGCGGTTCGCGCCGGGCGGCCAGGAGGACGGTGGGCGATGAGCGGTACGACGAAACCTGAAGGTGCACAGGAGAAGTCCGGCCTGAACATACCTGCTTTCGCACAACTGCAACGGCTCGGCAAGAGTCTCATGCTGCCCATCGCCGTGTTGCCCGCCGCCGGCATCCTGCTGCGACTGGGCCAACCCGACCTGCTGGGCCGGATCGACTCCCCCGTGATCGGTCCGTTCTTCAAGGCGATGAGCGCGGCCGGCGACGCCCTGTTCACCAATCTGCCCCTGCTTTTCGCGGTCGGTGTCGCGATCGGCTTCGCCCGTAAGGCCGACGGTTCGACGGCTCTGGCCGCGGTGGTCGGCTATCTGGTGATGTCGGCGGTCTTCAAGACCATGTCCCCCATCGTGCTGGCCGGTGAGGTGGACAAGGCAGGCGACCAGGCCCAGATCAACTACAGCGTATTCGCCGGCATCGTGGTGGGCCTGCTGACCGCCTGGTTGTTCGACCGCAACCACACCATCCAATTACCGTCCTATCTAGGCTTTTTCGGGGGACGGCGGTTCGTCCCGATCGTGGTGTCCCTGGCGAGCCTGTTCATCGCCTTCCTGATGAGCTACTTCTATCCGATCTTCGATGCCGGCCTGACCGGTCTCGGCCGGTTCATCGGCGGCAGCGGCGCGTTGGGCGCGTTCGTCTACGGGTTCGCCAACCGCATGTTGATTCCCGTGGGCCTACACCACATCCCGAACTCGTACGTGTGGTTCATCTACGGCGACTACCAGACCGCGGACGGCAACGTGGTCACCGGTGAGCTCACCCGGTTCGCGGCCGGGGACCCGACCGCGGGCGCCCTCACCTCGGGGTTCTACCCCATTCTGATGTTCGGATTGCCCGCGGCGGCGCTCGCGATGATCCTGGCCGCGAACAAGAAGCAACGCAAGGTTGCCGTCGGCATCCTCTCGGCAGCGGCGCTGACGGCATTCCTGACCGGCGTGACCGAACCGCTGGAGTTCGCGTTCATGTTCGTGGCGTTCCCGCTGTACGTCATCCACGCGGTCCTTACCGGCCTGTCCCTGGCGATCGCCTACCTGCTGGACATCCACCTGGGCTTCTCGTTCTCGGCCGGGCTCCTCGACCTGCTGCTCTACGGCGGTGCGCCCGCGGCGAAGAACATCTGGCTGCTCGTCCTGATGGGTGTGGTGTTCTCGGTCATCTACTTCGTGTTGTTCTACGTCGCGATCACGAAGTGGAACATGCGCACGCCGGGCCGTGAACCCGAGGCGGAGTTCGAGGCCGAGGAGCAGGCGAACCTCGGTGAGGGCACCGACTCGGCTGCTGCCGGCGGAGCCGGCGATCCCGCCACCGCCGGCGGTACCGGCACCCTCACCGCACCCGCCCGGGCCGGCACCCAGGCCGAGCAGATCATCGCCGCGTTCGGCGGCCGGGAGAACCTGGTCAACGTCGACGCCTGCATCACCCGGCTCCGCATGGAGGTCGCCGACAAGAGCAAGGTCGACCAGGATCGGCTGAAGGCCCTGGGCGCCGCAGGCGTCATCGAGGTCGGCAACAGCGTTCAAGCGGTATTCGGTACCAGTTCCGAGTCGCTGAAGAACGCAATCGTCGACATCTTGTAGTCCTCCGCAACTTCACACCGACAACAACCGCTGGAAGAAATCGCGATAGCGCGTGAGCGCCACCCGAAGATCTTCGGTGGAGGCCGACTCACCTCGAGACCATTGCGCCTCAAGCCGAGATCGGGTGTCGGCGAAACTCGCGGTGAGCTCTTCCACGACTTCAGCCACCAGGTTGTCCGCTTTCTGCACACACTCTTTCGGATCGTCGACGAAGGCCGCCTGAATCTCGTTCCAGCGCGAATGCAGTCCCGAGCGATGTTCGTCGGCGAACAACAACGTGTTGTCCTCGCTCAACGCCTGGGCCTCGGCAGTTCGGGCAGTCGGCGCCGGTTCTTCGTGGGTGGTCATGCCCGCGCCTCCTTCGTCGAATCCGTACCGGCTTCGTTCGTGCCGGCCCCGCGCCCGGCGGCGTCACCCTGGGCGGGAATGTCATGTTGAGCCCGGGCGTCCGCTCCAGTTCGCGCCTCGGGCGCCGCGCCGACCAACTGCTCGAAGAGCGCGCGATAGTGCACGATCGCCTCACGTTGCGCCTCGGTGCCGATCTCACCCTTCTCCTGAGCGAGGTGCAGGATGTGCGCGGCACGGTAGTGCTCGACCACCTTGGGATGGTCTACCGAGATGTCAGCGGCCCGCTGCTCGAAATCGTCTATCGGATAACCACGTTCGCGCATCACCTCGGTCACCAGCCGATCCGCCTCGCCGACCGACTTCGACGGGCTGTCGACAAACCCGGCCTGGGTCACCCCCCACGCCTCGACGTACCGGGCCCGGGACTCGGGCGTCAACTCATCGATCTTGAGCTTGTTGTGCTTCCGTTCGCGCGCAAGCAGTTCCCGCTCCGCTGCACGTTGACCGCCCGCCGTTTCGACGGCGTGCTCATACTCGGGCCCGAACTGTTCCCTGAGCCGTTCACTGCGCTTCTGCCGCATCATCGCTGCCACCACGACCACCGCGAGCAACACGATGACCACCGCGACCACGACGATGACGATCCAACTCCATGTAGGCATTTCCTGACCTCCTGCGGCCAGGGATACCCGCCCACCGTCTACAGAAACGTCAATAGTCGGATGTGGCCGACGGTCAGCGGCAATAGGAGTGGGTGGCATGCTCCAGCGCCCGCCGATACAGCGGATCCAGATCGCGCGCCGCGACCACACCATCAATCGCGCTTGCCAGGTCGGCCGGACACGATGGCGAATGCAGGGTCTGCCACTGATCGGCGATCTCGTTCACCATCGTGTCGTTGAGCCCGTCGATGGTGGTTCTCGACGCGGCCAGGTCGGGAGCGCTCACCGGAGCGGTGGCCGGATCCAGCTTCCATTGCGAAAACAGTCCGTACTCCACGGCGACGGTCGCGTCGATCTGATCCCGGAAGACGTCTCTCACATAGGCCGGATCGATGTGGCGCTTGCCGGCCTCGGCAGTGGTGGCATCGATGACCTGCTGTTCACGGGGCGGATCCGCTATCGCCCCACCGGTGCGGAACTTGTTGGCGGCCACCGGATCTGCCGTCTGCAGGCGCTGCGCGGCGGCGTCGACCAGCGGTTGCAGCGGGCTCGGACCCTCGGCCCGGGCGATCGGCGCGAGGGCCAAGGCCGCGAGTGCGAGCGCACCGACCGAAGCGATTCGGAACATCAGAGCTTGGCGAAGCAGGCGTCGTCGGATTCGTCGTTGGGAATCGACGCGTTCTGGCTGGAGAACTTGCCCACCACCCCGGTGTCGGTCACCGCGACACTGTCGGCGTGGATGCCCAGCGGGTAGGCCTCGTTCAGCGTCGTGGTGAGGCCGTCGAGCGCGGCCTGCACGGTGTCTTTCTCGAACGGGCCGCTGACGTCGGTGACCTGTAGATCGAGGTTGCCGTTGTCGACGACGGGCTTCGCCGTCACCTTGGTGTCTCCTACCGCCTCCATGGTGATGGTGCCTGCGGCCGGATCCGTAGTCACGTCGGTGACCAGGGCACCGACCCCGGGCAGGTTCTCGGCCACCGTGTCCTTGATCCCGGCCGACGTCCAACTCAAAGTGGCGCTCAACGATCCGATGGTGCCCTTGGAATCGGCGGTGCCCTGCAACCGGATGTCGGACAACGCCACATCCGCGGTCATGCCCTTGGCAGCCTGCACCTGTCTGCCCCCGGTCTCCACCGAGATGTTGGTGTAGTGCCCGTTGATGTGCTGCCACAGGAACGGCGGATTGACGCCGAAGGATACGGAGGCGTTGTCCTCCACGACGCATTCGGCGACCGCAACGAGTACCGAGCCGGCCTTGTGCCGGGCGTACAGTTCGGCGCCGGTCAGCCCGATCACCACCACCGACACGGCGATGACCGCGATGAGGATGATCGACACCGGGTGGCGCCAGTGTGACCGCGACTTGGCCGGCGCGGGCTGCTCGGGGCCGGGAGCGCCGGCCGGAGGGTTCGGCAGAGGTGGTCCCGCCGGGCTGGACCGCGCGATCTTCTCGGTCCTGGCCTCGATCTTCTGAGTCCTGGCCTCGATCTTCTCGGTCGCGGGCTCAGACCGCTGAGGGCGGGCCCGGATCTGTTCGGTCGGCGGCTCGGGTCGTCCCGGTCGTCCGGGTCGGGGCAGCCGTCGGGTGGCCGGATCAGGCGGCGGCACGGGACCCCGGCCTCTCCGGCCGGGGTCGCCGGGATATTGCGGCGGTGTCGGCACCTCCGCAATTCTGCCGCATGGCCCGACCCGTCAGCAGCGTGGCGCGCCTGTGGGTTCGCTCCTCATTCCTGGTTGGGAGCCGCATTGCCCACCAGCCCCTGGGCCAGGGCTTCGGGCTGTTGTTGCAGGCCGGCGGGATTTACCGTCGCGGCTGCCGCGATCGACAGCCCGGCGATCACCAGGCAGATCACTGTGTAGACGAGGCTGCCGATGGGATCACCCTCGGCGGTGACACCGTCGACGGCACCGAAGTACGCCGGCAGGGCCGTCAGCCACAGCACCGTCATGACCGCCAGGTACACCGCGGCGTACCGCAGGATCAGCGGGTTCGAGTAGCGACCTGTGGCGGGGTCGCGGTCCTTGCGCAGGCTCGACCATTGACTGAACAGCACCGGAATCGCCACCAGGGTGAGCACAACGAGCTCAGCGGCATACACGATGCCCCCGACTGTGGTGCTGCCCGAGATCGACGTGGCGAGGGTGGCGGGCAGCGGCAGGATTGCGGTGCCGATCGAGGCCAGGACGCCGATCACGATGGTGCGACCCACGATCGCCCACCCGGTGAAGGTCTTGCCGTCCTGGACGTGCCGCCCGACGAACAGCTGCACGCAGAACGCCAGCGACATCGGCCACAGCGCCGCGAACACCACCACGCTGGGCAACGGGACCGAATCGAAGAACGGCTGGTTCATCGGGTGGCCCAGCGTCCACTCCCACCACCGAAGCTGCGGGCCGATGTGGTCGAAGATCTCGTAGAACGCGTGATGGACGAACCCGACGCAGATCGCGCCCACCAGCACCCCGCGCCGGCGGAAAACCCCGAGGATCCGGACGATCTCGTAGGCGACCGTAGCCATCATCGGGTAGATCGCGACGATGTAGAGCGGCAGCCGGCCCCACAGGAAGTCGACGGTGAACACGTTGTGCGCGAACATCGTGTCGACGTGGTCTTCGATTCCGAACGCACCCGGGAAGTACAGCGGCGGTTCGATGATCAACAGGTAGGCGATGGCGCCGAACCACAGCACCAGGTTGGTGGGATCGTTGTGCCGGCGCAGCCGCACGATCGCGTACACCAGCGCCAGTATCGCGCCGGCGATGACGGTGAGCTCCAGCACCGGCAACGTCCAGTTCTCCAGCCCGAACGGGTTGCGGAACTCGACCAGTCCGCCTGCGGTGTCACACGAAAAGCCCAGGCGCTGCGCCAAACCCGCGAAAGTCGGGGTACACAGATCAGACATCGGCGGTGGTTGCTCTCTGGGTCGGGGCCTTGTCGGCGGTGTACCACTGGGTGACCTCGTAGCCGTCCTCGTACCGCTGGAACCACTCGTCGGCCAATGCCGGCAGCTTCTCGTGGGCCGGATTGTGGCCCGGAACCTGGCTGCGCACGACGCCGGTAAGGGCGGTCAGCATCTCACGTACCGGCAGATGCGCGAACGCGTTCGCGACCGGCCCGTCGTACGGGGTCTTGGTGAACGGAAGCTTCTGCAGCAGAGCCTTTTTCCGCGCCTGCATACCGAACATCGACACCGCGTCGATCTGGCGCTCCTCAAGCGGAACATGCTTGTTGAAGCCCTCGGTGGCGATCTTGAGCACCGCCCACACGTGCTTGAAGATCGACGGCGCAACCCGCATGCGGTACCACGGGTCGCCGGCCACCGCGTCGTAGATGATCAGCGCCGAGCTGCGGTGCTCCACCTCTTCCACGAAGTGCCACAGGAACAATGACGCCACCCGGTCGTCCCCCGGAGCGAACAGCGTGTCGTCATGGTCGAGCATCAGCTTGAAGACCGGGGTGAACGTCGCCTCCAGATCGGCGGTGTAGGCCAACCGGTACTTCAGCGGAGTCTCGGCGGTCAGGTCGTCGTACGCCTTGACCACCTCGTCGAGGGTCTCCTTGAGACCCGGGTAGGTCTTGATCAGGCCCTTGGCATGCTGACGGTGGGCCATCGCATGCTGGCCCTCCTGCCGCACGAAGGCCTGGGCTTCCTCGGCCACCGCGGGATCGGTGATGAACGGCATGGCCTCGGTGATCATGTGCCCGATCATCTTCTCGAAGGCGATGGCCAGGAACGACACCGCATTGGCCATCGACGAGAACGCCGGGTTCGCCTCGTTCCAGAGGAATGGGACGCGGTGATCCGCGAACGCGAACCTCATCTTCCGCACGATCAGATCCGTCATCGGTGCCACCTCGCTTGTTCGAGCAATCATACAAAGAACGCCTTAGTTGTATGATTACTACACGCGGATGCGCCCCGTCAACGATGGGTGGCGATATCCTGCAGGGATGTTGCTGGCCAGGAATCCGGACCGTGGCGCGTAGACGCGGGTGGGACGGGCGGCCGCCCGGCAGCGACGAGGAAGCCTCCGAACGCATCGTGGCCGCTGCCGTGCAGTTGATCGCCGAGACCGGCACCGGAATCAGCATCGCCGACGTCGCGGCGTCGCTCGGCGTCATCCGCCAGACGGTGTACCGCTACTTCCCCACCGCCGAGTCCCTGATGCACGCGGCGGCCATCGCCACGGTCGACGGATTTCTCGACCGGCTCGCCGAGAGCGTGCGCGGGATCACCGACCCGGCCGAGGCGATGACCGAAGGCGTGATGTTCACCCTGGAAGAGGTCGCCCGCGTACCGCACCTGCGCATCATGCTGTCCGGGCCACAGGCGGCAGCCAGTTCGGTCAATGTCGCCTCCGACGAAGGCCAGGCTTTCGGCATGCGGATGATCACCCGCTTCGATGTCGACTGGGAGAAGTACGGATACGACGAGGCCGCCCTGCGCGAACTCGTGGAATTCACGCTCCGCACCATGCTGTCGTTCTTCGTCGCACCCAATGAGCCCGGCCGGAGCCGAGAAGAGCTGCGCCGCTTCCTCAGACGGTGGCTGGGCGGATCGATTCTGGCGCAGCCTGTCGATGGGAAGCGATGACATCGCCGAACACGGCGGGGATCAACCGGTTGAAGATGTCGGCCCGCTCCCATTGCAGGAAGTGGCCGGCACCCGGGACCACCAGCGGCCCGATGCGGTTGAGAAACGCCCGCTCGCAGCGGGGAACGAAATCCTCGCCGACCACATGATCGTCGGGACCGTAGAGCACCAACGTGGGCACCTCGACGGCATCCATCAGCGGGATCTCGGACATCGTGCGACCATGGGCAAGTTGATAGGACGCCCAGCCGGCCCGTAGCCGCGCCTCGTCGGCGAACGGCTCGGTCATGAAATCCACATCGGCCTGGCCGAATGCGTATGCCGAGCCCCACAACCGATTGGTGTACATCGCGGCCACCCACTGCCTGCGCGCCTCCGGTGTGGGCAGCATCGCGGCGAGTTCGTCCGGGAAGGCGCCCTGCATCCAGCGGTAGTCGCCGGTGGGGTCGGTCGCGCCGCCCACCGACGCCGGATGTTGTGTGCCGATTCCCGAGTAGTCGACACCCATGGGCGGCACCGTGTTGAAAACACAGAAGCGCGTGACGAATCCGGGGAACCGGTGGATCAGGTCGGTACTCACGACCGCCCCGACGTCACTCGCCGCGATCAGGCAGGACTCGTGACCCAGTTGGTCGTGCACCAACGCGTACAGGTCGCGGGAGTACGTGACGATGTCGTGCCGATCGTCGGGTGGAATCGAACTGTCGCCCATACCGCGCAGGTCCGGGACGATGACCTCGAAACCGGCCGCGGCCAGGGCCTCGATGTTGCGCCACCAGATCCGCTTGGTCTCGGGATACCCGTGCACCAGCAGAAGTGGCACTCCGCCGATCCCCTCGCGGACGAATGCCAGCGAAACCCCTTCGGCGACAACGGCAGTGTGGATGGTGAACGCGTCAGCGGCCGGTGCCGGAGGCTGCGCCGGACGCTGACGCGGGTCGTAACGGAAATCCGCCATAGCGAAAGACCCTACAGATCAACGGGTCCCGCGCACCAGACGGCCCGGGCGAGCTCCGGTGTCGACGCCGTGACGGCGGGTCACCGTGCCACTGACGATCGTGGCATCGTAGCCACTCGCGCCCTGTACCAACCGCTTTCCACCAGCAGGCAGGTCATACGCCATCCGCGGCGCATGCAAGGTCAGCGCGTCCAGGTCGATGACGTTGACGTCGGCCTTCTTGCCCACGCTGATCACGCCGCGGTCCGACATCCCGTAGAGCTGGGCGGTGTCGTGCGACTGCTTGCGGATCACGTACTCCAGCGGCAGCTTCTCACCGCGATGACGGTCCCGGGCCCAGTGGGTCAGCAGGAACGTCGGGTACGACGCATCGCAGATCATGCTGCAGTGCGCGCCGCCGTCGGACAGGCCCAGCACACCGGCCGGGTGGGTGAGCATCTCCCGGATCGCATCATGGTTGCCATCGGAGTAGTTGAACATCGGATACATCAGCATGGCGCCGGCATCTGCCTCCAACATCAGGTCGTACATCGCGGCCAGCGGGTCCACGCCGCGCTGCTCGGCGATCGCCGCGACGGTGCGCTCGTCGGTCGGTTCGTAGTCCGGCGGTTCCCCGATGTGGTACAGCCGGTTTGCCGCATTCTGCGCGAGCATGAACATGCCGTCGAAGAGCTTGTTCGGATCGATCGGCAGGTCTTCCTCAGCCAGGATCGCCGCACGCACCTTCGGATCCGCGAGCCGCTCGGCCAGCTCCTCGCGGGCACATTCGGCCTGCAGGCGCCGGTAGGTCGGGCGGTGGGTGAAGGCATGGTGGCCCGGAAAGCCCAGCAGCATGCCGAACGGTCGCGCCGCCACCTGCGGGAACAACCGGCTACCGGCCTGATGCGCCGCGGCGGACAGATCGAGCTGTTCCCGCCACAGGTTGGGGTCGGCGTCGACCTGGATCAGGGCGAAGCTGAGCGCGCAGTCGACCTCCTCGCCCAGGCGGCGCATCCAGTCGAGTTCTGTCTTGGGTGCGACGATGTCCTCACCGGCGGCACCCTGCGGAGCCAGCTCGAACACCGCGGCCCCGCCGGCGGCCGTGGCCCGGCCCAGAGCGAAGAGCTCGTCCTCGGCGGCGAAAGTACCGGGCACCGGCTCGCCGTCCATGGCCCGGTGCGCAAGGGTCCGTGACGACGAAAAGCCAAGCGCACCAGCTTCGATGGCCTCCTGCACCAGATCGGCCATCGCCTTGATGTCATCAGGCGTCGCCGGCTCGTTGCGGGCGCCACGCTCTCCCATCGCATAGGCGCGGACGGCGCCGTGCGCGATCTGGGTGCCCATGTCGACAGCCAGTTCACGCCGGCCGATCACGTCCAGGTACTCGCCGAAGGTCTCCCAACCCCAGGTGATGCCCTCGGTCAGGGCGGTGCCGGGGATGTCCTCGACGCCCTCCATGAGCTTGATCAGCCAGTCCTCCTGGCCGGGCCGGACCGGGGCGAAGCCGACGCCGCAGTTGC
Organism: Mycolicibacterium sp. 050232; assembly: GCA_036235365.1. GTDB lineage: Bacteria > Actinomycetota > Actinomycetes > Mycobacteriales > Mycobacteriaceae > Mycobacterium. The sequence continues at coordinate 667,722 of JAZBEZ010000002.1, forward strand.
CCGCCACCACGGTGGTGACACCGTGGTTGCTGGACGGTTCGAGCACGGCGTCCCAGGACACCTGGCCGTCGTAGTGGGTGTGAATATCTACGAAGCCGGGGGCGACGATCTTGCCTGTGGCATCGATGGTTTCGGCTGCGTCACCGGCGAGGGCCGGGTCGCCGGCGCCGCGCCGATGCACCTCGACGATCTTGCCGTCCTTGATCGCGACGTCGGCGGTGAACCGGTCGGCTCCGGTCCCGTCGACCACGGTGCCGCCGGTGATTTTGAGATCGAACACGTTTTTTGCTCCCTTGGGGCGTGGAGGCCGCTACGGTCGCAATGTAACACCGTTACATTGCGACGTCCCGAGATTCTCCTTCTCAGTGGGAGGTGCCCATGACCCACAGCCCGACCGACACCGACACGCCCCGGCGGGCTGATGCGATCGGCGAACCGCCGGCCCGTCCCACCCTGGTTCCGGCCGAACGCTACATCTCACCGGCATTCGCCAAACTCGAAGCGGAACGCATGTGGCCGCGTGTGTGGCTGCAGGCGTGCACGGTCGATCACGTGGCCGAGCCAGGCGACTACTTCGAATACCGTTGCGGCTCCTACTCAGTTCTCATCGTCCGCGGAGACGACGGCAAGCTGCGGGCCTTCCAGAACGCCTGCCGACACCGCGGCAACGCCCTGTGCACCGGCGCCGGCTCGTCGCTGCGGGAGCTGAAATGCGGCTACCACGGCTGGACCTGGGACCTGGCCGGCATGCTCAAGCGGATCCCGAACCGCAAAGGGTTCGGCACGGTGCACATGTCGGAGTTCCCGCTGGCCCCGGTGCGGGTGGACACCTGGGAACGGCTGGTCTTCGTCAACCTCGACCCCGATGCCATGCCCCTGGCCGACTACCTGGAGGCGGTCCCCGGTGACATCTCCTGGTGCGGGCTCGGTGACTTCCGTTGCTACGCAACGATGACCATCGACGTCGACGCCAACTGGAAGACCATCGCCGACGGCTACAGCGAGACCTACCATGTCCAGACGCTGCATCCTGAACTGCACCGGTGCATGGACGACGTGTACGCGCCGCAGAAGATCTGGGGCCACACCGGCAAATCCGAATCCCTCTACGGTGTTCCGAGCCCGCGACTGGCGGGGGCGCTGGGCGACGAGGAGGTGTGGGACGCCTACGTCTACACACAGGGCGCTCTGATGGGTGTCCCCGAAGGAACGCCGTTTCCCCGTGACCGGCAGTCACCCGGCCAGACTGTGGCTGACGTGATTGCCACGCAGATCAAGGAATTCGCGGCCGGCCGCGGTGTCGACATCGGCTGGGCCAGCACCGACCAGGTGATGTGCCTGCACCAGTACAACATCTTCCCCAACCTGACCCTGCTGGCCAGCGCCGATCACCTGACCGTGATGACCTCGTTACCCGGGCCCGATCCCGATCGGGGCCAACTCGTGATGACGCTGATGACCCGTATGCCGGCGCGGGCACCGCGGGTCACGCCGACCGACGTCCGGATGAGCGCCGAGGAGGCCCACCCGGGCGTGGTGATGAGCCAGGACATCGCCGTGCTGACCGGCCTGCAACGCGGACTGCACCAGCCGGGGTTCACCCACCTGGTGCTGTCCGCCGAGGAGCGGAGAATCATCAACATGCACCACAATCTCGAGCGCTACCTCGACCTGCCCGAGGCCGAACGCATCCGCTCGGACGCCGGCAGATGAGCCCGAAGGCAAAGCCGATCGACGCCGACGTCATCCTCGATGCGGCGGCAAATCTCATCGAATCGGATGGGGTGGAGGCGTTTTCGATGCGTGGCCTCGCCGAGCGGATCGGCGTGGCCGTCACCTCGATCTACTGGCACGTCGGCGGCCGTGATGCACTCTTCGACAGCCTGGTCGACCGCCTGGTCGCCGAGATGGCCGGACTGCCCATGGCGGGCGACACTCCGGTGGATCGGATCGCCTCGCTGGCCCGCAACCAGCGCGGCCTGCTGATCCGCCGCCAGCATTTATTGGCCATCGCCCATGAGCGGGACCGCACGCCGAGGTTGTTCCTGCCGGTCCAGCAGAAACTCGCTGCCGAACTGGCCGAGGCGGGTGTCACCGGGCCCCGCGCCGCGCTGGTGCTACGGGCCGTGCAGGTACACGTGACCGCCTCTGCGGTGATGCTGTTTTCGGCCGTGCGGGGTCCCGCGCACGAGGAGGAGGACCCGTCGCTGTGGACCGCCGACTGGCCGGATCAGGCGCTTGTCGCGGCCCTGCAGTCCCCTACTGACTACGACGCGGTGTTCGAGTACGGCCTCGACGCGATGCTGGCCCCGTTGGGTCAGGTCAACGGACGAGTCAGGGCAGCACGGTCTTCATCAACATGACGTTGTAGGCCGACCACAGCGACAGGTTGTAGTACAGCTCCTTGCCCGTCGACCACGGATGCAGATACGGCGCGTAAATGCCGCCCGGGATCTGCGACGACGGCGCGATCAACTGCTCGGGCCCCCACGGGCCCTGCGGCGCAGGCGCGGTCCGCATCACCACATCGTTGGCACCGTTGCCGTACAACACCAGGTACTGCTTGAGATACGTGTTGTACTGGGCCGACATTTCGCTCACCGGACCCGGGATCACCGGTGTCGCTGCCGCCGGATTGCCCGGCACCCAGGCATTGCGGTCTGCGTTGAAGTACTCGTATTTCGTGAGATCCGGGATGAAGGCCGGCGATACCCGCGCGACATACGCCGATCCGCCGCGTCCGTTCGGGGTACCGAACGTGTAGATGTACGGATCACCGGGGCCCGGCTTGAGGAATGCACCCATCTGGAAGTTCTCGTTGCCCCCGCCGGGGGTGCGGATGGTCCCCGGATAGACACCCCAGTTCTCACCGTTGTCCGGGGACATCGCGATCGCCGAGAAGTTGGTCGACCACGCTCCCGGGCTGTCCCAGTTCCGGATCGACATGAAGTTCAGATACTGGTTGCGCCCGACCGCGATTCCCGCGGTCGGAATGATCCCGGTTTCCTCCGGCGCGCGACCGATGCTGTTGATGATCTGCTTCGAAATGCCTTGGCGCCAAACCGGAGAGCCCGAGTACTTGTTGGCCACCACACCGTCGGGCACCGCGATGGTCCGCGACAGCGAACCATCCTGGCTGCGGAACAGCGCGTTGTACCGCCACTGCTTGCCGGGAATACCGCAGTATCCGTTGGTGTCGCCGAAGGCCATCAGCACCTGACGGTTCGCCGGATCCCCGTTGTCCCACATGATTCCGAGGTCGGTACCGGTGATGGCAAAGCGCTTGATGGTCTGATTGGGGCTTTCCGGTCCGGTCACCCAGCCGACGATCGACGTGCCCGGAGGCGCGCCCGGCGCCGGTTGCGCTGCGGGAGCCGGGGCGGGCTGAGGTGCGGCAGGGGCCGGTGCCGGTTGCGCCGCATTCGGGACGGGTTGAGCACCACCGGGATTGGGCGCCGGGACGACCGCGGCCTTCTGTCTGACCTGCCCGGAGTTCGGCATCAGCGCCTTGAGCAGGGCCAACGGCAGCTGACCGAGCCTGGGCAGCGGAGCTTGATCGTTTGCGCCGACGGGTTTGTGTCCGATCGGCCGGTTGAGCGGGGCCAGCCTGGAGGGTTTGGGAATCTGAAACGCCTGATGCGGGAGGGGTTGCGCGGCCGCGGCCGCGCCTTCGCAGGGTTCAGCCGATGCAGAGGGCGCCACGCCGACGGCGACGACGAGTCCGATTGCGGCCGCCGCTGCCATCGTCGAAGCACCTCGAGGACGTCGCGACATGTCACACCTTCCCAATGCAGGGACGTCGACATGACGTCACAGTTGGCTGCTGTGACGTTAGTGATCAATGTTGTCTGTGTGACCAGTGATGCACTGATAGGTACCTTCCCGTGACCGTGTCGCAACCAACCCGGCGTGTTGTTTCCGCTCAGCGTGATTCTCGCCGGACTCGTCGCCGTGGGCAGGCACTTCCCGACACTCGTCGCGGGTAGCCACCCCAATCCCTGCCATCGTGGTTACGGTGGGCAGTGGTGGAACTATCGAACCGAACGAGAGGGATCACCATGGCAGGAAGCTTCGATCCGAAAAAGGGCGGCAAATTCGAGCCGACCACCAAGGCCAAGCCGCCGCCACCTCCGCGGCCTGGAGGCAATAAAAAGTAGTTGAATGACACTGCCCATGTGCGAGGGTTTCCGGCCCGCACATGGGCAGTTTCGGTTACGGGTCAGCTACCGGACCCGCTGAGTAAGTCAGAGCTGCGCAGAGGCTTTGTATGTGGGCTCCTGTCGGAGCGCTGCCAAACGACGCTTGGACGCCGCCGACTGGACAACCTGCGGCCACCAGAACCACCGGCCCATCAACGCCGCGATCGCCGGGGTCATGAACGACCGCACGATGAGAGTGTCGAACAGCAGGCCGAGTGCGATGGTGGTGCCGACCTGTGCCATGACCTTCAGATCACTGAACGCGAACGACGCCATGGTGAAGGCGAATACCAGACCCGCCGAAGTCACCACTGAACCGGTTCCCGCCATCGCCCTGATGATGCCGGTCTTGAGCCCGCCGGCCAGTTCCTCCTTGAACCGGGACACCAGCAGCAGGTTGTAGTCGGAACCGACCGCCAGCAGCAGGATGACCGACATCGCCAGCACCATCCAGTGCAGTTCCAGCCCGAGCAGGTGCTGCCAGACGAGCACGGACAGACCGAATGAGGCGCCGAGGGACAGCAGTACCGTGCCGACGATCACCGCCGCCGCCACCGCGCTGCGCGTGATCAGCAGCATGATGATGAAAATCAGTGATACCGCGGCGATTCCGGCGATCAGCAGATCGTAGAACGATCCGTCCTTCATATCCTTGTAGGTGGCCGCCGTGCCGGCCAGATAGATCCGGGAACCCTCCAGAGGCGTGCCCTTGAGCGCTTCCTTGGCGGCCAACTTGATCGGCTCGACATGGTTGACGCCTTCCGGCGTCGCGGGATCGCCCTCGTGGCTGATGATGAACCGCACCGACTTACCGTCGGGTGAGATGAAGTTCTTCATGCCACGCTTGAAGTCCTTGTTGTCGAAGGCTTCCGGCGGAAGATAGAACGTGTCGTCGTTGCGGGCCTCGTCGAAGGCCTTGCCCATCGCCGTCGAATTCTCCTGCACGGCGGCCATCTGATCCTGCTGACCGGCCTGCGTGGACCGCTGCGTCAACATCATCGTCTTCATGGTTTTCATGGACTCGATCTGCTGGGGCATCAGCGCGACCAACTGCGGCATCAAGGTGTCGAGCCGCTCCATGTCGGGCAGGAGTTTCTGGATGTCGTCGGTCATCGTGTCGACGCCGTCGAGGGTGTCGAAGATCGACCGGATCGACCAGCACACCGGGATGTCGGCGCAGTGCGGCTCCCAGTAGAAGTAGTTGCGGATCGGGCGCAGCCAGTCGTCGAAATCCGATATGTTGTCCCGCAATTCGGCGATGTCGATCGTCATCGCCTTCATCTTGGTCACCATGGAGTGCGTGGTGTCGGCCATCTCCTGCGTCAGCCGCGCCGTCTCCTCCAGGGTGTCGATACTCTTCTGCATCTCATCGGCCTGGACCAGCATGTCGGCCATCCGGTCCTGCTGGTACTTCCGGTTCATCGTGTTGGTCGTGCCCTGCCGGCTCAGCAGGAACGGGATGCTCGTGTGCTCGATCGGGCGGCCGTTGGGACGGGTGATCGCCTGGACCCGGGAGATGCCGGGCACCCGGACGATCCCCTTGGCGATCTTGTCGATGACCAGGAAGTCTGCCGGGTTCCGCAGATCGTGGTCGGTCTCGATCATGAGCAGTTCGGGATTCATCCGCGCGGCGCTGAAATGCCTTTCAGCAGCGGCATATCCGACATTCGCCGCCAGATCCGACGGCAGGTACTTGCGCGCGTCGTAATTGGTCTTGTACCCCGGCAGGGTGAGCAGGCCGATGAGTGCCAGCCCCAAGGTGGCGGCCAGGATCGGCCCGGGCCACCGCACCACCGCGATACCGACACGGCGCCAGCCCCGCGACCGGATGCTGCGCTTGGGCTCGAACCGTCCGAACCGGCTGCCGATCACGATGACGGCCGGACCCATCGTCAGCGCGGCGATCACCGCGACGAATGTGCCCACCGCACAAGGCACACCCATGGTCTGGAAGTACGGCAGGCGGGTGAAGCTGAGACACAGCATCGCGCCGGCGATCGTCATTCCGGAACCGAGAACCACGTGAGCGGTTCCGCGGAACATCGTGTAGTACGCGGTTTCTCGATCTTCACCGGCGCCACGCGCCTCTTGATAGCGACCGATCGCGAAGATCGCATAGTCGGTGCCTGCCGCGATGACCATCAACGTCAACAGGTTGACCGCGAACGTCGACAACCCGATCACCCCAGTGTGGGCCAGGAACGCCACGATGCCGCGGGCCGCGCCGAGTTCCATGAACACCATGACGAGCACCAGGATCATGGTGGCGATCGACCGGTAGACGATCAGCAGCATCACCGCGATCACGACGAGCGTGATGGCGGTGACGCGGGCGACGCTCTTGTCGCCGGCATGGTGCTGGTCCGACACCAGCGGCGCCCCGCCCGTCACGTACACCTTGATCCCGGCCGGAGGCGACGACTGGTTGACGATTTCCCGCACCGCAGCCACCGAATCGTTGGCCAGCGTTTCGCCCTGGTTGCCGCGCAGATAGACCTGAACGTAGGCGGACTTGCCATCGTTGCTCTGCGCACCCGAGGCGGTCAGCGGGTCGCCCCAGAAGTCGGCGACGTGCTGCACGTGCGCGGTGTCAGCCTCGAGCTGGTCGACGATGCCGTCGTAGTAATGATGTGCGTCGTCGCCGAGGGGCTGCTCACCTTCCAGCACCACCATGGCGTTGCTGTCGGAGTCGAACTCCTGGAACTCGGCGCCGATCTTGCGCATGGCGATCATCGCCGGTGCGTCTTTGGCGCTCAGCCCGACGGTGTTCTCCTCGCCGACCTTCTCGAGCGGCGGGACGAGCACGTTGGTGAGGATGGTCAGCGCGACCCAGCCGAGCACGATGGGTACCGCCAGCGCCCGGATCGCCCGGGCGATGCGTGTATGTGATGCCGTGGTCTGCACAACCCGCCCCTTCGATCAGGCCACTGTCGCCCGGTGGGACAGGTCGCAAGCGATACACATTCGCAAACGCGCGTAATATACCTAGCTCGTCAAAGTGTCGGTGTCAATAATCACTTCGCCCGCCAACTGCCAGCAATTTCACAGCTGGGGCGCCGCCGTCGTCGCACGTCGCCGCGCCCGCTCCCACGGCCAGGTCATCAGCGCCCAGACGACGAGGACTAGCACGACCTCGGCCAGCAGATACACCGGCCAGGGACCCAGTACGTCCAGCACGGACGCGGTGGGAGGCTTTCTGTTGAGGTAGCCGTAGTTGGCTCCCGTAACCACATTGAAAGTAAAGGTGAAGGCCACCCATCCCAGGGTCGCGATGACCGCGAATCGGTAGTCGCGCCACCGCGGTCTCATCCCTCTCCCCCACGTCAGGTAGATCGCCGCCAAGACGACGAGTACGTGAAGGGTGAAGAACGTGACGAAGAGATGGTGAGGAAAGTCGGGAGCGCCCTCCTTGGCCGTACCGATATCCGGTGTGATCAGCGCCTGCGAGCTCAGGACGAGACCCCAGTAGTAGGTCAGGACGAAGGCCCAATGCCGTTGCGACCACAAGGCATACGCCGCCGCCAGCTCCGCGAGGTCGCACAACTGCAGCGGCACCGAGGTGTCGATGGTCGGGTCCACCAACTTGTAGACCAGCGCCACGATGAAGGCCGCGACGAGAAGCACCGCCAGGACCCGACTCAGGATGCGGGCCTGTGCCTCGGACTGCCGGCGCCCGATCATCACCAGAAGCACCGCGCCCGTTGCGAACACCGCCAACACGATCAGATGCGAAGGGCCGTACGCCGAAAACTCGCGCTGTGCAGAGAACATTCGCTCAACTCCCCGTCTCGTCACACGCAGGGACCGTTGTCCATGATCGCAGACCGGGCGGGGAAACTTCGTTAACCCGCCTCAGGACGTGATCGAATCGCCCTATACTCCTGCCAACCTTGCGGTTGGCGGGAGTCGAAAATGGTCAGGCGCGCGGCGGCAACGGCTTTGGGGCAGTACGCCCAGGGCGCAGTTTTTCGCGGGCTGCTGCTGCAATTCGCCCTGCGGGTTCTGTTGGTGGCGTTCATCTTCCTCGCGTTGTTCCTGCAACCGCCCGAAACATACCGCTGGCCCTACGCACTGCTCTGGATGGGCTACATGGCTGCGATCGGCTGTTGGGGGTTGTGGGCGCTGCGACCGTCCAACCGCGCCGGGATCGAGACCCGGCGCTGGGTTGCGCTGCTCATGTTGTGCGCGGATGTCGCTGTGGTGTCGATACTTTCGGTGGAATCAGGTATCAGCTCACCTAATACCTGGACCTCCGATGTGCTCCACTACGGACTGTTCCTGATTCCACTGATCGCTGCGGCTCAGCTTGATCCGTTCGTCAGTGCGGTGATCGCCGTTCCCACCGTCGCCGCGTACGTCGTCGTGCTCTGGGTGAACCAGACGGCCAACGGGGACGAACCGTGGGGGTCGATTCTCACTACGACGGGGGTGTTGTTCGGGCTGGCCGCGGGGTCGGTCACGCTGTCATGGATCCAGCAGTCGAAAGAGCTGACGATCGCCCGGTTGGCCCAGGAACGTAGTCAGCTGCTCGAAGAGATCGTCACCCTCGAAAAGCGCGAAAGACAAACCCTGTCCGAAAGACTGCACGACGGCGCGCTGCAGTATGTCCTGGCTTCGCGTCGGGAGATGGAAGAGGTGCGAGAGGGATCCGCCGAATCGATGGACCGCGTCGACCTGGCGCTCGGCGAGTGCTCCCGGCTGCTGCGCGACGTGGTCCGGGAGCTGCACCCCGAAGTCCTTGCGCGAGCGGGGCTCAGGGCCGCCATCACCTCATTGGCAGACGGCATCGCGGCGCGCACCAACCTCGCGGTCCATGTGGACTTCCAGAACTGGCCCGATGATTTGCGGACCGACGCCGATCACCTGCTCTACAGCGCGGCACGAGAGTTTTCGACGAATGCGATCAAACATGCAAAGGCCGACAACCTGACGTTCACCCTGCAACGCTCCGCCGGGCGCGCCACGCTGTGCGTTGCGGACGACGGCGTCGGCATCCAACGGGAACGCCTTGCGGTGAGCGTCGAAACCGGTCACATCGGCTTCGCATCGATCCGCGCCAAGGTGTTGGCCCTCGGTGGCGTATTGGACGTTCACGACGCCCGCGGCACCGAGATCGCGATCTCCCTACCGTCTGTGTGAGTCGGTCGACCGCTCAGACCCAGCCGATCGGTGCCGACGGCGTGGTGGGCGCAGGACTCGACGGGCCTGGCTGCCCGTAACCCGGTGCGTCGGGGCTGTATGCCGGCGAAGGACCGTGCACGGAGTTGTCTGGGTTGTAGCTCGGTGTCTGCCCATATCCCGGCAGCGGTCCGTACGTCGGCACTGAGCCGGACCCCTGCAGCGGGCCGAACTCAGGCAGCTGACCGTAATCCGGCAGCGCCGGGCCATACCCTGGCACCGACTGGCCGGACCCGGTCAGCAGCCTGGCCGCGATGAACGTCGCCGCCTGGGTGGTGTACACGGGGACGTAACCCTCGGTGTGTCCACTCCATTCGTTGCCCTGACCCTCGTGACAGATCGGGTCCATGGGGTTACACAGGTCGATCGCCTTGGAACCGAACAGTGCGCTCTGCGCTGCTATCGATTGCTTGGTGCGGGTGGCCACGTCGCCGAAGGTCGTGATCGCCTTGACGTTGTCCGCCAACTCGGGCGGTAGCGAATCGCCCCATCTGATGCCACCCACCGGGTTGCCGACGACGATGTTGATCACGCTCGCACCCTGCGAATAGCCGCCGAGCACGATCTGGGTGTCGGGGCACGAGGACAACGTCGACTTGATGTGGGAAATCGCGTCTTTGGCGCCGTCGCCACCGTGCAGCTGCAACTTGCTGGCCTTGTAATTCACCCCGTAGGTCTTGAGGTTGATGCCGCCGACCTGCTTGCGTATCGCGTCGGCGAGGGCATCGCCCACCCGGCCCATGCCCGCCGGTTCGTCGGTACCGCGCGCGAAAACGAGCTCCGCGTCGGCACAGTCGTCGGCGGCCGCCACCGGCGGTGCGGTGAACGCGACGAGCGGAAAACCTGAAGTAAGAAGTGCAGCAGCGCCAAGCCCGACCCAGCGACCACCTGACCGCGCACTGCCCCTCTGAGGGCTGTGTTTGCGGCAAGAGAACATGCCTCAACCTAACCCCTATCCCGGGATGATCAAGCTCATCGCCTGGATGGCGTGCCCGATTTCTCTCTGACCTGCATCTTCTCGCTGCCATCTGCACGGGCGGATCCCACCCCGATCTGGGGTAGTCGTCTACTCGATCCACGCGTGATCGCGCGGCCGAAGATGTGATGCCAGAGGCCACGACGAACAAGGGAAGCACCATGAACACCATCGACTTCCTGAAGCGAGGAACCGTTGGGTTGACGACGGCTGTGGTGATGGCCGGTTTGGGCCTGGCGGGTTTGGCGCCGGCCGGTACCGCGCAGGCCCGGCCCACCTGGTGTCCGAGGGACCCCAGGCCGGCTGCTGCGCCGTGGCCCGACTTCGACTGGTCGTCCTGCTACGAGTACAGCGGACAAAACGGACAGTACGGCTGGATCGACTTGGGTACCGGGGTCTTTCATCCCATGCCCCTGGACATTCCGCCTACCCCGCCGCCCCCGAATCCGCCGGAATGCATCGGCTTCTTTCCACTCCCCGGGGTAGACCCGTCGCACTGCGTGATCTAGCGAGCAACGATAAAGGCCCAGGTCTGAGATTGACTCAGGCCTGGGCCTTTACTCGTGGAGCTGCCGGGAATTGAACCCGGGTCCTACGGCATGTCCTCGAGGCTTCTCCGTGCGCAGTTCGCTGTGCCTCTACTCGGATCTCTCAGTCACGCGAACAAGCCGAGATGACGATCCCAGTCGCTGTTTGATGTCCCCACGAGTCCCGCGACCGAACCCGTGGGTGGGTCCCTCTAGCTGATGCCAGGGTCCGGGCCGAGGGCGCTCCCGGTCTGACAGACACGCAGTCGCTTAGGCAGCGAGTGCGTAGTCGCGCTGATTGGAATCGGCGCTTAATTGGTTGCAACGACGCTTACGGTGGTCTCTTGCCTGCACCGGCACGCTTCCCTTGATTCGATGCGCGAAGTCGAAACCGATCAGCCCCTCGCATCCCCGCCGACTTTCGGCAGGAAAATCAATGGTACGCGAACACCAACGGCCAACGCCAAGCGATTATTCCGAGGCACTTTCGTGTCGCTCAGGCTCGCCGAGCGACCGCGTAGGTACGGGTTTTACGGCGTGTCGGCGTACAGACACGGCCGCTCGCGGGGCAAAGGCTAGGACATGCCCTTGGCGCGGCGGCCGAGCTCGCGGGTGATCTCGCGATCGGCGTCCCGCTTGGCCAGGTCCTGGCGTTTGTCGTGGGCCTGCTTACCGCGGGCCAGCGCCAGCTCCACCTTGACCTTGCCGTCGGAGAAGTACATCGACAGCGGCACCAGCGTCAGGTTGCCGTCGCGGATCTTGCCGATCAGGTTGTCGATCTCCCTGCGGTGCAACAGCAGCTTGCGGTTGCGCCGCGGCGCGTGGTTGGTCCAGGTGCCGTGGTGATACTCCGCGATGTGCACGTTGCGCAGCCAGATCTCGCCGTCGTCGACGGTGGCGAACGCGTCGGCCAGTGAGGCCTGGCCTTCGCGCAGGCTCTTGACCTCGGTGCCCATCAGCGCGATACCCGCCTCATAGGTATCGAGAATCATGTAGTTGTGCCGCGCCTTGCGATTGCTGGCCACAATCTGCTTATTGCCGGCGGGGCTGGACTTCTTGGTCGCCACTAGTTCACGACTACCTTCGTATGTAGAGCCGCAGCGTCACATACGCGGTTATGCCGGACATCGCCAGGCCGAGGAACAGCATCCACGGTGCGCTGAAGTAGAGCACGTCAGCGTAGTCGACCCTGGCAATCAAATTCGACTGATAAAACTGGTCGAGCGCTTTCTCGAGGAAGACGGCCCGCACCACGATCAGGCCGATGATCGCGATCACCACACCGATCAGCGCCGCGATCATCGCCTCGACGAGGAACGGCAGCTGGGTGTACCAGCGGGTCGCACCGACCAGGCGCATGATGCCGATCTCGGTGCGTCGCGTGTAGGCGGCCACCTGGACCATGTTGGCGATCAGCAGCACCGCACCGATCGCCTGAACCAGCGCCACCGCGAACGCGACGCTGCTGAGACCGTCGAGCACCGCGAAGAGGCGGTCGATCAGGTCCTTCTGATTGAGCACGTTGAGCACACCGGGCTGGCCCTGCATCGCCTTGTCGAACGCCTCGTGCTGTTCGGGGTCGTTGAGTTTGACGATGAACGACGCCGGGAACGCGTCCTTGCCCGCGACATCCTTGTACTGCGGGAACTTCTTGATCGCGTCGTCGTACGCCTGCTCACGGTTGAGGAAGCTCAGCGAGCGCACGTCGTCACGGTCGTCGATCATGCGGTACAGCGCCTTGCACGCGTCGCCGTCGCAGCTGGGATCGTTGGCCGAGATGTCGTCGGTCAGGAACACCTGGCTCTCGACGCGGTCGAGGTAGATGTCCCGCGACTGGTCGGCCAGCCGCACCACCAACAGACCGCCACCGAACAGGCCGATCGAGATCGCGGTGGTCAGGATCATCGCCACCGTCATCGTGACGTTGCGACGAAGCCCGGTCAGAACTTCATTGACGAGAAAACCGAAGCGCACTTAGCGATCCATTCCGTAGACGCCGCGCTGCTCATCACGGATCAGCCGGCCGAGTTCGAGTTCGACGACCCGCTGACGCATGGAGTCGACGATGTGATGGTCGTGGGTGGCCATCAGCACCGTGGTGCCGGTGCGGTTGATCCGTTCCAGCAGATCCATGATGTCCTTGCTGGTCTCGGGATCCAAGTTTCCGGTGGGCTCGTCGGCGATCAGGACCAGCGGCCGGTTGACGAAGGCCCGCGCGATGGCGACGCGCTGCTGCTCACCACCGGACAGTTCGCTCGGCAGGCGGTTGGCCTTGCCGGACAGGCCGACCATCTCCAGCACGTCCGGGACCACCCGGTTGATCACCTCGCCGCGCTTGCCGATCACCTCAAGGGCGAACGCCACGTTCTCGAACACGGTCTTCTGCTGCAGCAGCCGGAAGTCCTGGAACACGCAGCCGATGACCTGCCGCAGGCTCGGGACGTGCCGTCCGGCCAGCTTGTTGACGTGAAACTTCGATACTCGGATGTCCCCCGAGGTGGGTGTCTCGGCCGCCAGCAGCAGCCGCATGAATGTCGACTTGCCCGAACCCGACGGGCCGATGAGGAAGACGAACTCACCCTTGTCGATTTTCAACGAGACGTCGTCGAGCGCTGGGCGCGCCGAAGACTTGTAGTGCTTCGTCACGTGGTCGAGGGTGATCATCACGGCACGCCAGTGTAGCGGGGCGAAAGCATCCGGCAGGTCAGGCTATCGCGGCAATGTCGGTACCGCCGAGTCCTGACCCGGTTGCGGCTGCTCGACCGCGGGGCTCGGGGCCTCGCCGGGGCCCACCGGCAACGTGAAGGGCGGAAGCAGTCCGGGACCGTCCGGATCGAACACGGTCGTCCGCGGAGCGCCCGGCGGGGTTGTGGTCGTCGGACTCGTCGGCACGCCGGGCGTGGTGGTCTCGGTGGTCTCCGGGATCTCGGTCGGCGTCGTGGTCGTCGGAACCGTGGTTTCGGTGGTCTCCGGCGTCTCGGTCGGCGTCGTCGTGCGGGGAGTCTGCAGCTTCGTGCGTGGCACCCAGGTGTACTCGGGATCGGGCACGAACCCGGGCGGCACCACCTGACTGTCGGGTGAGGACGGCGTGGCCTGTTTGGGTGCGTACTCCTGCTGCACCCACGACAGCGCGATGAACACGATGATCAGCACGACCGTCGACGTGCGAAGCCGACCGACACGACTGTGCCAGAGCCTTTCGACGGTCTCGGTGACCCGGGTGAAGTCGAGTTTCACTTCTTCGGCTCCTGAGCCGGTGCCTGCGGTGTCGCGACCGTCTCCGCGACCGCGGTGGGATGGATGACGTCGCCGGCCGCGGCGATCGACGCGTCAGACGACGTCACCACGCCGGCACGGCGCAGCGCGCGGACCACCCGCACGCGCAACCGTCTACCCACGTCGAACTGTTTGCCCGGCAGCGTGCGCGCGACCATCCGGAGGTTCACGGTGTCGAGTCCGATGCTCTCGACACCCATCAGCTGCGGCTTGTCGAGCAGCAGCTTGGACAGCTCGCCGTCTTCGGCCGCCTTCTCGGCAACGTCGTTGAGCACGTCGTTGACCACGTTGAGGTCGGCGCTGACCGGTACCGGGATGTCGACGACGGCGCGTGCCCAGTCCTTGGACAGGTTGAGCGCCTTGACGATCTGCCCGTTGGGGACGGTGTACATCTCGCCTTCGGACGACCGCAGCTTGGTCACCCGCAGGGTGACGTCCTCGACGGTGCCCTCGGCCTCGTTGGCCGCGGCGATCGTCAGCCGCACCAGGTCACCGAAGCCGTACTGCTTCTCCGTGATGATGAAGAACCCGGCGAGCAGATCCTGCACGATGCGCTGCGCACCGAAACCCAGGGCGGCACCGAGCACCGCGGCGGGGGCGACCAGGGACGCGACCGGCACCTGGAGGGCGTCGGTCACCTCGACGAGCACGATGATGAACAGCACGGCGACCGATACCCACGAGATCACCGAGGCGACGGCCTGCCGGTGCTTGGCACTCTCCGAGCGCACCAGCGCATCGCTTTCCTGATACTCGGCGTCGATCCGGCGCACGACGCGCTGCGCGGCCCAGTTGATGAAGCGCGCCGCGAGCAGGCCGCCGATGAGCAGCAGGGCGATCCGCAGACCGGTGGTCAGGATCCAGACGCCGATCTCGCCGTGCCAGAACGAGTGCCAGCGGTCGGCGAGTTGAAAGGCGAGCACGGTGTTAGTCGTCGTCATCTTTTCTGTTGCGCCATCTGATCCCCGCTTCCAGGAATCCGTCGATGTCCCCGTCCAGCACCGTGGCCGGGTTGCCGACCTCGTACTCGGTGCGCAGGTCTTTCACCATCTGGTAGGGGTGCAGCACGTACGACCGCATCTGGTTGCCCCACGAGCTCCCGCCGTCTCCCTTGAGCGCGTCCATCTCGGCGCGCTCCTCCAAACGCTTGCGTTCCAGGAGCCGGGCCTGCAGCACCCGCATCGCCGCGACCTTGTTCTGAAGCTGCGACTTCTCGTTCTGACAGGTCACCACGATCCCGGTGGGGACGTGGGTGAGCCGGACCGCGGAGTCGGTGGTGTTCACCGACTGGCCGCCGGGACCGCTGGAGCGGTACACGTCGACCCGCAGGTCCCCTTCCGGGATGTCGATGTGGTCGGTGGTCTCAACGACGGGCAGCACCTCGACGTCGGCGAACGACGTCTGACGTCGGCTCTGGTTGTCGAACGGACTGATGCGCACCAGCCGGTGCGTGCCCTGCTCGACCGAGAGGGTGCCGTAGGCGAACGGGGCGTGCACGGCGAAGGTCGCGCTCTTGATCCCGGCTTCCTCGGCGTAGGAGGTGTCGAACACCTCGACCGGGTAGTCGTGCTTCTCGGCCCAGCGGATGTACATCCGCATCAGCATCTCGGCCCAGTCCGCGGCGTCGACGCCACCGGCGCCGGAGCGGATCGTCACGACGGCCTCGCGCTCGTCGTACTCACCCGAGAGCAGGGTGCGGACCTCGAGGGTCTCGATCTCCTCGCGAAGCTTGACCAGTTCGGCATCGGCCTCGGCGACCGTATCGTCACCCTCCGCTCCGGCTTCTTCAAAAGCGAGTTCGAACAGCACCGGCAGGTCGTCGACACGCTGACGCAACTCCTGTACACGGCGCAGTTCGCTCTGCGCGTGCGAGAGCTCACTGGTGACCTTCTGCGCCCGCGACTGGTCGTCCCAGAGGTTCGGGTCGGAGGCCTGCTGCTCGAGCATGTCGATCCGCTGGCGCAGGCCATCGATGTCGAGCACTCGCTCCACGGTCGTCAGGGTGGTGTCGAGTGCGGCTACGGCGGCTTGGCGGTCTGGATCCACGAATGTTCAGGGTACCCGGCGGCATTTCGGCGGCAGTTCTCTCCGACTCGCGGCAGCACCGGCGATCTGTGTTTAGAGTCGGTTGGTACCCGGCCCCGACAGCCTCGGGACGGGTCTGTGACGGCTTTTCCAGCTCGTAAGAAGGCAGGGTATGCGCCCATATCACGTAGCGATCGTCGGCTCCGGCCCCTCGGGATTCTTTGCTGCCGCATCGCTGCTGAAGTTCGCCGATTCGCCCGACTCCGATCGCGACGTCCGAGTCGACATGCTCGAGATGCTGCCGACCCCGTGGGGGCTGGTGCGTTCGGGAGTGGCGCCCGACCATCCGAAGATCAAGTCGATCAGCGCACAGTTCGACAAGACCGCGGCCGACGCCCGGTTCCGGTTCTTCGGCAACATCAAGATCGGCGAGCACATCACGCCGGCAGAGTTGGCGGACCGTTACGACGCGGTCGTCTACGCCATCGGGGCGCAATCCGACCGGGCGCTGCACATCCCCGGCGAAGACCTGCCCGGCAGCGTGGCAGCGGTCGATTTCGTCGGCTGGTACAACGCCCATCCCCACTTCGACGGCATGGCACCGAATCTGGCGGGCGGACGGGCGGTGGTGGTCGGCAACGGCAACGTCGCCCTGGACGTGGCGCGCATCCTGGTCAGCGACCCGGAGGCACTGGCCAACACCGACATCGCCGACCACGCACTCGCCTCGCTGGACACCCGCGGGGTCGAAGAGGTGGTCGTGATCGGACGCCGCGGGCCGCTGCAGGCGACGTTCACCACGCTGGAATTGCGCGAACTCGGCGATCTGGAGGGACTGGGCGACGTCGACGTCATCCTCGACCCGGCCGATTTCGACGGCATCACCGACGATGACCTGGAGGCGGCGAGCAAGACCG
Organism: Mycolicibacterium sp. 050232; assembly: GCA_036235365.1. Classification (GTDB taxonomy): domain Bacteria; phylum Actinomycetota; class Actinomycetes; order Mycobacteriales; family Mycobacteriaceae; genus Mycobacterium. Next base: position 684,820 of record JAZBEZ010000002.1, read on the forward strand.
TCAAGCAGAACATCAAGGTGCTACGCAAATACGTCGACGAACAACCGCGAGAAGCCAAGCGGCGCATCGTGTTCCGCTTCTGCACCTCCCCCGTCGAATTGCGCGGCGAGGATCACGTCGAATCGATCGTGCTGGGCCGCAACGAACTTGTGCGTGACGCCGACGGACGGATGGTGGCCAAGGACACCGGCGACCGCGAGGAGCTGCCCGTCCAGCTGGTGGTCCGGGCGGTCGGGTACCGGGGCGTGCCCACACCCGGACTGCCGTTCGACGAACGCTCCGGCACGATCCCCCATACCGATGGGCGCATCGACGGCAGTCGCAACGAGTACGTGGTGGGCTGGATCAAGCGCGGACCGTCCGGCGTGATCGGCAGCAACAAGAAGGACTCACAGGACACCGTCGACACCCTGCTGGAGGATCTGCGGGCCGGCGGCGTCGACGAGCGCGGCGACGAGTACGGCGTCGAACTCGCCGAATGGCTGCTGCAGCACCAGCCGAAGCTGGTCACCGGTGAGCACTGGCGGCTGATCGACGCGCACGAGCGTGCCACGGGTGAGCCGCTGGGCCGGCCCCGCGTGAAGCTGGCGAGTGTGGCCGAGCTGCTCCGGATCGCGCACGCCTGACCAGGCCGGCGGCCCTCAGGAGGTCCAGGGGCCCGCCGGTGCGTTCGGCCCAGGCGGCTCAGGTCTCCCCGGCGGCCCGTCGGGTGCGAAAGCCCATTTGTCCGGGTTGCCCGGCGAGTAGACGACGGGGAACAGCGCCCCCATCGCAGGCCACTCGTTCACATCGACCGCCATGCGCTGGTAGACGACGTGCTCGTTGACGGTCGGCCCGGTGATGACGCCGGTGATGGTGACGTACTGCTCCCCCGTCGCGTCCGGACGCGGGCTCACCCCGGTCACCAGTAACGTGCCGTGCGCCAGTTCACCGCGAATTCCCCGGCGCCGCATGATCCGTGGCGCCAGCAGCAGCACGAGCGCCCCGACCAGCAGGAGGAGTATTCCGAATTCCCACACCAGGCCATGGTAGGACTTTCGGCATGAGCACCGTCGCAGATGACATGGCACTGGCCCTCGAGCTGGCCGACCAGGCCGACACCTTGACCATGGACCGCTTCGGGGCCCTGGATCTGCACATCGAGACCAAACCGGATCTGACCCCGGTCACCGATGCCGACCGTGGCGCCGAGGAAGCGCTGCGGGCCTCGCTGGCCGCGGCCCGCCCGGGCGACACGGTGTTCGGCGAAGAATTCGGTGGCACAACGAGTTTGACCGGACGCCAGTGGGTGATCGATCCGATCGACGGAACCAAGAACTTCGTCCGCGGCGTCCCGGTGTGGTGCACGTTGATCGCACTGCTCGAAGACGGTGTCCCGACCGTAGGCGTGGTGAGTGCTCCCGCGCTGGCGCGGCGGTGGTGGGCCGGGCTGGGCCAGGGTGCATTCGGCTCGTTCGCCGGGGCAACCCGCAAACTGTCGGTGTCGGGGGTTACCGACCTCGCGTCGGCAAGCCTGTCGTACTCGGACCTGACGACGGGGTGGGAACACCGTCGCGACCGATTCGTCGAACTCACCGACGCGGTGTGGCGGGTGCGGGCCTACGGCGACTTCTGGTCGTACTGCATGGTCGCCGAAGGCGCGGTCGACATCGCCTGCGAGCCCGAGGTGAAGCTGTGGGACATCGCTCCCCTGGACATCCTCATCCGCGAGGCCGGCGGCACGTTCACCAGCATCGACGGGTCCCCCGGCCCGCACGGTGGCAGCGCGCTGGCCACCAACGGACCGCTTCACGCCGCCGTGCTGGACCGGCTCGCCGACAACTGAGCTCCCGCAACGTTCCACGTTGAGATTGCACTGCTTTGAGATTGCATTTAGGGCTGTGATCGCGCAGATTTCGCGACCCTCGGTGCAATCTCGACGCGGCGTGAAGCCTCTGTGAAGTTGGTAACAGATGACGTATCTTACTCCGGAGTAAGATACGGTCAGATGCGTCGCCACGACCAGCAGAGGCAGCTGACATGACCAACACCCTGCCGTCCAAGAACGGCACCCCATCCCGTCCCTCCAGCTCCGGCCGGCAAAGCGCCGTCGGACTGCACAAGCACAAGCGGACAGCGACCGACATCGGGTTGGCGCTGATCACACCCATCGTCGGCCAGGAGTTCCTGGACCGCTACGGCCTGCGCGACCCGCTCAACCGCGGCCTGAAATACGGTGTGAAGCAGGTATTTTCGACCGCGGGCGCGGCTACCCGGCAGTTCCAGCGGATCCAGGGCCTGGGCAAGGCACCGACCCGGCTGAAGGCCAGCGGGGCCGACTACTTCGACCTGACCCCCGACGAAGACCAGCAGATGATCGTCGACACGGTCCGGGAATTCGCCGCCGAGATCCTGCGGCCCGCCGCGCACGACGCCGACGAGGCCGCCACCTACCCCGCGGATCTCATCGCCAAGGCCGCTGAACTGGGCGTCACCGCCGTCAACGTCCCCGAGGACTTCGACGGCATCGCCGAGCACCGCAGCACCGTGACGAATGCGCTCGTCGCCGAGGCACTGGCCTACGGCGACATGGGTCTGGCCCTGCCGATCCTGGCGCCCGGTGGCGTCGCCGCGGCGCTGACGCACTGGGGCAGCGGCGACCAGCAGGCCACCTACCTCAAGGAATTCGCCGGCGAGAACGTGCCGCAAGCCTGCGTGGCCATCGCCGAACCGCACGCACTGTTCGACCCCACCGCACTCAAGACCACCGCGGTGCGCACCCCCAGCGGCTACCGACTGTCCGGGGTCAAGTCGCTGGTCCCGGCCGCCGCTGATGCCGAATTGTTCATCGTGGCAGCACAGTTGAACGGCAAGCCGGCGCTGTTCATCGTCGAGGCGTCGTCACCGGGGCTCACGGTCAAGGCCGATCCGAGCATGGGCATCCGCGCGGCCGCCCTCGGCCAGGTCGAGCTCGACAACGTAGCCGTGCCGCTCGCCAACCTTCTGGGCGAGGACGGCGCCCCAGACCAGGACTCCGCCGCGATCTACTCAGAGGCGATCGCGCTGTCCCGGCTGGGTTGGGCAGCCCTGGCAGTCGGCACCTCGCACGCGGTGCTCGACTACGTCATCCCCTACATCAAGGAGCGCCAGGCCTTCGGCGAGCCGATCGCCCACCGCCAGTCGGTGGCCTTCATGACCGCCAACATCGCCATCGAGCTCGACGGCCTGCGGCTGATCACCTGGCGCGGCGCCGCCCGCGCCGAGCAGGGCCTGCCGTTCGCCCGCGAGGCGGCACTGGCCCGCAAGCTCGGCACCGACAAGGGCATGCAGATCGGCCTGGACGGCGTGCAGCTGCTGGGCGGTCACGGTTACACCAAGGAACACCCGGTCGAGCGCTGGTACCGCGATCTGCGGGCCATCGGCGTCGCCGAGGGTGTCGTAGTTATTTAGTCCAGCCGTCATTCCTAATATCTGAGCTGAAAGACTAATCATGGCAATCAATCTGGAAATGCCCCGCAAGCTCCAGGCGGTCATCGAGAAGGGCCATCAGGGCGCCGCCGAGATGCTTCGCCCGATCTCGCGCAAGTACGACCTCGCCGAGCACGCCTACCCGGTCGAGCTGGACACCCTGGCCACGCTGTTCGAAGGCATCTCGAGCGCCAAGACCATCTCGTTCGCGGGCGCCGAGGCGTTCCGAGACGACGCCAACACCAAGGGCGAGAAGGTCACCGTCAACGGCGCCAACATGTCCGCGCTGCTCAACGCGCTGGAGATCAGCTGGGGCGATGTCGCCCTGCTGCTCTCGGTGCCGCGTCAGGGCCTGGGTAACGCCGCCATCTCCTCGGTGGCCACTCCCGAACAGCTCGAGCGCCTCGGCAAGGATGTGTGGGCCGCGATGGCCATCACCGAGCCCGGCTTCGGCTCCGACTCGGCGGCCGTCACCACCACCGCGGTGCTCGACGGCGACGAGTACGTGATCAACGGCGAGAAGATCTTCGTCACGGCAGGTTCGCGGGCCACTCACATCGTGGTGTGGGCCACGCTCGACAAGTCGCTGGGCCGGGCGGCGATCAAGTCGTTCATCGTGCCGCGCGAGCATCCCGGAGTGACCGTCGAGCGCCTGGAACACAAGCTCGGCATCAAGGCGTCCGACACCGCGGTGATCCGCTTCGAGAACGCCCGCATCCCCAAGGACAACCTGCTGGGCGATCCAGAGGTCCACGTGGAGAAGGGTTTTGCCGGGGTCATGGAGACCTTCGACAACACCCGGCCGATCGTGGCTGCCATGGCGGTCGGCATCGCCCGTGCCGCCCTGGAGGACCTGCGCCTGATCCTCACCGAGGCCGGCATCGAGATCTCCTACGACAAGCCCGCCCACGCGCAGAGCGCCCCCGCCGCGGAGTTCCTGCGGATGGAGGCCGACTGGGAGGCCGGGTACCTGTTGACCGTCCGCTCTGCATGGCAGGCCGACAACAGCATCCCCAACTCCAAGGAAGCCTCGATGGGTAAGGCCAAGGCCGCCCGGGTGGCCAGCGACATCACCCTCAAGGCCGTCGAAATGGCCGGAACCGTCGGCTATTCCGAGCAGACCCTGTTGGAGAAGTGGGCCCGCGACTCCAAGATCCTCGACATCTTCGAGGGCACGCAGCAGATCCAGCAGCTGGTGGTCGCCCGCCGCCTGCTGGGCCTGTCCTCAGCCGAACTGAAGTAGTCGTTCCTCCTGCCGGTTCCCCGGCGAGCAGACGCGAAATCGCCCAGAACACTTGGTGTTCTGGGCGATTTCGTTATCGCGTGTTGTTCGGCTTAGCCGAGCACCCGCTGCAGGTCCGGAACCATGGCCTGCAGCTCCCGGGCCCAGTAGGCCCAGTTGTGCGTGCCGTTGTCCGGGAAGTTGAACACACCGTTACTGCCACCTGCGGCGATGTAGTTGTCCTGGAAGGTGCGGTTGGTCTTGATGGTCAGGCCTTCGAGGAAGGTGGCAGGCAGGTCGCCGCCGCCCAGCTCGTTGGGCTGGCCGTTACCGCAGTAGATCCAGAGCCGCGTGTTGTTCGCGACAAGCGTCGGGATCTGCAACATCGGGTCGTTGCGCTTCCAGGCGCTGTTCGGGTCTTCGGTCGGACCCCACATGTCGTTGGCCTTGAAGCCACCGGCGTCGCCCATCGAGATGTTGATCAGGAACGGCCACCAGCCCTCGGAGGGATTGAGGAAGCCCGACATCGAACCGGCGTAGATGAACCGGTCGGGGTGGTAGGTCGCGAGGATCAGCGAGGCGGAGCCGGCCATCGACAGACCGATGGCGGCGTTGCCGTTGGCTGCGACGTCGCGGTTGGCGGCCAGCCAGTTCGGCAGCTCGCTGGTCAGGAAGGTCTCCCACTTGTAGGTGACGCAACCGGCCTTACCGCAAGCCGGCGAGTACCAGTCGGTGTAGAAGCTGGACTGACCACCGACGGGCATGACCACCGACAGACCACTGTCGAGGAACATCTCGAACGCGTTGGTGTTGATGTCCCAGCCGTTGAAGTCTTCCTGAGCGCGCAGGCCGTCGAGCAGGTACACCGCGTGCGAACCGGGGCCACCGCTCTGGAACTGAATCTTGATGTCGCGGCCCATCGACGGCGACGGGACCATCAGGTACTCCACCGGCAGGCCCGGCCGGGAGAACGCCCCGGCGGTTGCCGATCCGCCGGTAACGCCGATCAAGCCAGGCAGCATCAGCGCTGCCACAGCCGCCACCGTCATGCGGCGTGCCCAATGGCCACGAATCTTGTCAATGAAGGTCATACTGCGAATCCATCCGTCTTCCGGTCAATTACGCCATTTGCGCGATCAGCGATCAGCATCGCCAAGCGACACCGCAGCGACCGAGGTCGCTGCACTGTCACGCCCGCTCGCCTGAGCCGGTGCCTCTGATGAGCGGACCGAAGAATTCAGTTGTTGCGCCATGAGTAAAGCACGCGCCCACGACGGGGGAAAACCCGCCGCGCGTCGCCGAACTGCATATCTACGGATTCAAAAAAGTGAATTCGGCTTTATCTGGTGTCCGGCGAAAGGTCATTTACCTGCGGAAACACCTCGATCGGCCAGACCGGGTCAGAGGCGCCTGATGAACACCGATGCCTATCCGTTCACAACTGGTGTCCGGAGGGTTATCCGATCGTCGCCAACCAGTTTTCGAAATGTCTGTCGAGCGCCCCGGGACCGGCAGTAAACGGACCATACTAAAAAGTATGGTAACTTTCGGGCATGACCCCGCCCCTCACCACCGACTGCTCCATCAGCGCCGAATTCGTCGCACGGCTGGCCCAGCGAGCCGCTGAAGCCGAGGAGTTGCGCCGGCTCCCCGATGCGACGGTGACCGACCTCGTCGAATCCGGTTTCACCGAACTCCTGGTGCCCGCGCGGTACGGCGGCCGACAGGCGGATTTCCCGCAGATCCTCGATCCCGTGCGCCGGATGGCCCACGGCTGTACGTCGAGCGCCTGGACCATCGGCTTCCTGGCCCTGCACAACTGGATGCTCTCGCTGTTCGGCGAGCAGGCCCAGGAGGAGGCGTTCGCGAGCAGACCGTTCCTGGCTCCGGCCCCGCTCGCACCGACCGGGCGCGGACTGCCGGTCGACGGGGGCATCCGCCTGACCGGCCGGTGGTCCTGGGCCACCGGCGTCATGCACGGGAACTGGATCATCGTCGCCGCGTTGTGCGGACCTGACGATGCGCTGTACCCGGCGCTGGCACTGCTCCCCATCGACGATGTGACCGTGGCCGACGTGTGGCACACCGACGGCATGCGGGCCACCGGCTCCAACGACGCCATCGCCACCGACGTCTTCGTGCCGGAGCACCGGCTGGTGAAGGTGCTCGACATCTATTCCGGCACGGCACCCGGCGCCGGGTTGCACGACAGTGCCGCCTATCGCTGGCCGATGGTGCCTGCCCTGGCCCTGCTTGCCGCGATGCCGGCCCTCGGCAGCGCAGAGCGGGTCACCGAGATCTACGCGCAGCGCCTCGGCGAACGGGTGCTGCCCTATGAAGGGGTCGTACAGAAGGACAAGCCGATCGCCCAGGCACATCTGGCCGGCGCGCAGGTGCGGGTGCGCGCGTTGCGCGCCCTGCTGGCCGACACCGTCGGCGAGATCGAGGCCATCGTGGCGTCCGGCGACTCGGTGGACAAGCCCGTGCGCGCACAGGCCCGGCTGTCGGCCGCGCACATCGTCAGCGAATCCAAGACAGTGATCGCCGACCTGCTCGGCGCAGGCGGCGCGAGCATCCACTTCCTGTCCAGCCCATTGCAACGATTCAAGCGCGATGTCGATGTCCTGTCCGGCCATGTGGTGTTCGACTACGACACCAGCCGCGAGTTGGCCGGCGCGCTGGCACTGGGGATGCGAATCCCCCGTACGTCCATGATCTGACTGAGCTGATCTGACGGGAGAGATTGATGCGGACGCTGTGGATCGAGGCCAGCCCCAAAGGGGACGACGCGCTGTCCTCACAACTGGCGCAGGCCTATCTGGATGCCGCCGACGGGGTCGGCGAGGTAGCGCGGTTCTCGGTCTGGAACGACGACGTGCTGCGGTTCGGCCGGGATGCGGCGATCGCGAAGTTCGCCCAGCTGTTCGGCGAGTCGATCACCGAGGACCAGCGGGCGGTGTGGCAGCAGGTGCTCGACGAGATCGAGCGCGTACGCGGCTTCGACCGGCTGGTGGTGTCCTCCCCCATGTGGAACTGGCATGTGCCGCATGCGCTCAAAGCGTGGATCGACATCATCGTGCAACCGGTGGCCAGCTTCACCCTGAACGAGCGCGGTGAGCATGTCGGGACGCTCGGCGAGGGAAAGCCGGTGCAACTCATCCTGACCCGCAGCAGCGCCTACGACGGACGCCACCCCGAACTGCAGGATTTCCAGAAGCCGTATCTGGAGTATGTGTTCGGGATGCTGGGTTACCGCGTCGACACCCTGGTGGTCGAACCCACCACGAGGTGGACACCCGCCGAGCGGGACCAGATGCGCGCCGAGGCACTCGAGCGAGCGCGGGAAGCCGCCCGCTGACCCCCAGCGGTATCACCGTGGCTGCTTGAACAGCTCCTCGACGTAGGTCACGCCCTGCCCCCACGCACCAAGGTGCTGCCTGATGATCTCGTTGATCGGGCCGTAGGTCTCGTCGCGGGCCCAGTCACGCTGAAACTCGGAGAGCAATTGGGCCACCGACACAGGCGTGACACCGGCCTGGATCATGCGCTGGACGGCAGCATCATGAGCGGCCTGGGATGAGCCGGCGGACGCGTCCACCACCGCGTAGACGTCAGTGCCTCGTTCGTTGGCCGATAGCGCCGGCAGCGCCACGCACACCTCGGTCCACAGCCCGGCAATGATCAGCTTCGTGCGTTCGGTGGCTGCTACGGCATCCCGAACGCGGCCATCCTGCCAGGCGTTGATGAAAGTGCGGTCGATGATCTCGTGCTCCGGAAAGACCTGGCGCAACTCGGGAAGCAAGTGACCGCCGAATGTTTCGGCTGCGATGGAGGTCAGGATGGTCGGGATTTCGAACAGCCGACCAAGCTTGGCAAGCACTGTCACGTTGTTCACCAGGCTCTGCGGATCGGTTGCACTGCGGGCACCGAACAACATCTGAGGCTGGTGGTCGATCAGCAGCAAGACCGCGTCTTCCTTGGCGATCACAGAGCTGATATCACTGTCCTTGAGGTCGGGACTGGCCATGTGAAAGATCTCCTGTGTGGGTGTTGTTCTCGAGCAACGGAATTCGAGAGAATGGTCTCTTGCCGAGTCGCCAACTCAGGACAGTTGACCGTCGTGGATCTCGACCACGTACGCACCGGGGAACTGCACGATCACGCTGTGTCCTTCCGGCACGGTAGTTGGACCCCATAAAACGGTGGCTCCGTTCGCCTTGGCCTTGTCCACCGTGTCAGCGACACTCTGAACCGTGATTCCCGCGGACTCCCGCCCGAACGGATACGGCAGCTGACCGTCGGTGCCGATGACGACGGTATTCCCGTAATCCGACGTGGTGCGCACCCGGCGGTAGGTCTTGCCCTCAAGGCCGATCTGCACTCCATCCGCCTCGGCATTGTCAGAGACCGACTCGCCCTGTGTGAAGGCCAGATACGAGTCGAGGAATTGGTCCATGCTGTGTTCTGGCACGTAGATGCGTAGATCCGGCATGGTGGTCAGCGGAGGGTAGAGGCTGGGCGGCAGATCGAACAAGTGCCACAACTGGACAGCATTGCCGGCCGGGAACTGAATGACCGCATCCCGACCCAACGGATCATCGAACGGCGCCACCAGCACATGGGCGTTCGCGGCCGTGGCCTGCTGGATCCCCACATCCACATCGGTAACCCCCCAGCCGGAGACCTCTCGACCGAAGGGATAGGGAATTCCCGAGCTGAAGTCGTATACCGAGAGGGCGGCCACCGGCGAAGACAACATGATGGCTGTCGCCTTGCTGGGATAAGGCGTCAGATCGATCCCATTCGCCGGAGGTTGCGCCTCACCCCCGAAGGTTGCGATCCACGAATTGACGAACGCCTGCGCAGTGCCAGGTTGGGCGTACACGTGGAACGTCCGAAACGGCGCGCCGAGTGCGATCGTCTCGTTTTCAGGTGGTGCGGTCGAGCAGGCGTTGGCAAGCAGCACCGCCGAGACGAGGAGCAGGGACAGAATGTACTTGCGGCGAGTGCTTTTCATGCGGGTGCCGTAGTGAACGTGCATCACCACCACACGATCATGTGAATCACCATGCATTCGCATCCGTTGATGGCTAGTCGGATTGGCTAGCCATCAACGGGAATCTGCTCGCGACTGCGGACCCAGCCCGCGGGCCGGAGAGATTTCCGGTTCGGGCAATCGATCGCGGCGTTCGGGCATTCATAGGAGTGGGCGCTGCGACGGCATCCATGTCCATGGCCGACCGCGGGCGAACTCAAGCGGTCCCGACCATCGGCGATGACGTGAGCCGACCGACCCGCACACTTCGACACGATGAGAAAGTAGGTTCACGTTGACAATCCGCCTCGGACTTCAGGTTTCGAACTTCTCGTACGGCACCGGCGTCGCCGAGCTGTTCCCCACCGTGATCGCGCAGGCGAAGGAAGCCGAAGCGGCCGGCTTCGACTCGGTGTTCGTGATGGATCACTTCTATCAACTGCCCGGGTTGGGTGCACCGGACGAGCCGATGCTGGAGGCCTATACCGCACTGGGTGCCCTTGCCACCGCGACCGAAAGCGTGCAGCTCGGCACGTTGGTCACCGGCAATACCTACCGCAACCCGGCGCTGCTGGCCAAGGCCGTCACCACGTTGGACGTCGTCAGTCAGGGCCGCGCCGTCCTTGGCCTCGGTACAGGCTGGTTCGAATTCGAGCACGAGTCACTGGGTTACGAGTTCGGCACGTTCACCGACCGCTTCGACAAACTCGGGGAGGCGCTGCGCATCATCGTGCCGATGCTCGCCGGTGAGCGGCCCACCTTCGAGGGCAGGTACTACCGCGTGCGGGAGGCGATGGCCGAGCCGCGCTTCCGCGGTCACCTCCCGCTCCTGATCGGTGGCAGCGGGGAGAAGAAGACGATCCCGTTGGCGGCCGAACATTTCGACCATCTGAACATCAGCGCCGGCTTCGACCAGCTACCGCACAAGTTGAAGGTGGTGCGGGAATGCTGTGAGAAGATCGGCCGTGACCCCGCCACGCTGGAGACCAGCACGCTGGTCCTCGCCCTCATCGACGAGAACGTGACCGACAGCGCCGTTCCCGACGAATTGAAACAGCAAGTGGTGTTCGGAAGCCCCGAGCAGGTGGTCGACCAGATCAAGACCAAGGTGCTCGACGCCGGCGTGGACGGCGTGATCCTCAGCCCCGCGACGAATCTGACCGGCTATCGGCCGGGCGACACCACGGCCGTCGCACAACTGCTGAAGCCGCTGCTCGAGGTGTGACGAATCCCGGGCTGCGTCGCGAGGAGGTCGCGTTATAGCGTCGTGGAGTGTCGGCACGGCTGGGAAGCACCCCCGCAGAGATGGCGGGCCGCCAAGCCGAACGCGCCGCGCTCGATCAGCTTGTCGAGGCGCTGCGCGCGGGCCAGAGCCGGTCACTGGTCATCCACGGCGAGGTCGGCATCGGCAAGACCGCGCTGCTGGACTACCTCGCGGCACGCGCAGCCGACATGCGCATCGTGCGTGCGGCCGGAGTCGAGTCGGAGATGGAACTGGCCTACGCGGGGCTGCACCAGATCTGTGCTCCTTTCCTCGATCGCCTCGATCGCCTCCCGGCGCCCCAGCGGGAATCCATGCAGGTGGCGTTCGGCATCAGCTCGGGTCCCGCCCCGGACCAGTTCGTGTTCGGTCTCGGCTTGCTTGGCCTGCTGTCACACGCAGCCGAGGAGAAGCCGCTGCTGTGCATCGTCGACGATCAGCAATGGCTGGACTGCGCATCGGCCAAGGCGCTGGCCTTTGTCGCCCGCAGGCTCGGCGAGGAATCCGTCGGGATGGTGTTCGCCACCCGGGAACGCCGGATCGAGGTCGTCGGTCTGCCGGACCTTCCGGTCGCGGAACTGCCTGAAGCCGATGCACGCCGACTCCTCGACTCAGCGCTGCGGGGCCCGCTCGACGCCCGCGTCCGCGACCAGATCGTCGCCGAGACACACGGCAATCCCCTGGCCTTGCTGGAGCTTCCGCGAGGCGCGTCAGCAGCCGAATTGGCCGGGGGTTTCGTTCTGCCCCGCGCGGATTCACTGACCGGAGCGCTGGAGGAGAGCTTCCGTCGTCGGTATTCCGCCCTGACCTCCGGCGCTCGCAGGCTGCTGCTGATCGCGGCGGCCGATCCGACCGGTGACGCTGCCCTCGTCTGGCGGGCCGCCGCGCGCATGGGGATCGGGCACGACACCGCGGTCGAGGCCGCCGACGCCGGGCTCGCCGAGATCGGCACACACGTGCGGTTCCGGCACCCGTTGGTGCGCTCGGCGACGTACTGGTCGGCGTCGGCTGCCGACCGCCAGTCGGTGCACCGCGCGATCGGGGAGGAGACCGACCCCGTGCGCGATCCGGATCGGCGCATCTGGCACTTCGCCGAAGCCGCTGCGGGACCGGATCCCGACCTCGCCGACGATCTGGAACGCTCCGCGAGTCAGGCCCTCGGACGCGGCGGCCTGGCGGCCGCGGCGGCGTTTCTCGAACGCTCGGCACTGTTGACTCTGGACCCTGCCCGCCGTGGCGAACGGGCACTTGCCGCAGCCGAGGTCAAGGTGCAGGCAGGACGTTTCGACGCAGCGGTCGCCCTGCTGGCCACAGCCGAAGGCGGACCGCTCGACGAGCGTCAGCGTGCGCGCATCGACCTGCTCCGCGCCCAGCTCGCTTTCGCGGCCAGTCGCGGCGGCGAGGCGTCGCTGCTGTTGTTGCGGGCCGCAAGGCGATTCGAACCCATCGACTCCGACCGCGCCAGGGAAACCTATCTCGACGGCATCTCCGCCGCCGCCTTCGCCGGCCGGCTCGCCAGCGCCGGAGGTGGCGTGCTGGACCTGTCACGCGCCGCCGCCGCGGCCCCTGCGCCCCCGCAGGCACCCAGGGCGATCGATCACCTCCTGGACGGGTTGGCCGCGAATTTCGTCGAGGGATATCCGCCGGCGGTGCCGAGCCTGCGGGACGCGCTGGCGAAGTTCCCGGGTGCAATGTCGACCACCGATGAACTGCGGTGGATGTGGTTGGCCAACGAAGCGGCGCTGCACCTCTGGGACGACGAACGCTGGAATGCCTTGTCCGCGCGCTACCTTCAGCTGGCCCGCGATGTCGGTGCGCTCACCGAGCTGCCGCTGGCCCTCAGTACCCGTGCCATCATGCTGGTGTTCACCGGCGAGTTGTCTGGTGCGACCGCACTCATCGAAGAGCAGGCCGCGGCCACCGAGGCGACCGGCATCAACCTGGGTCCCTACGCCGCCGCGTATCTCGCCGCGATGCGCGGCCGGCGGGCAGAGTCGACCGCGCTGACCGAAGGCATCCTCGCCGAGGTGCCTCGGCGCGGAGAAGGCATCGGCATCGCCATCGCAGAATGGACACGGGCCCTGCTGCACAACGGCGCGGGCGACTACCCGGAGGCGATGGCCGCTGCCCAGCGCGCGCTGCACCATCAGGAGTATCCGGAACTCCACTACCCCGGGATTGCGAACTGGGCTGCGCATGAGCTGATCGAAGCCGCTGCCCGCAGCGAAATGACCGACACGGCAACAGAAGCCACCGAGTGGATCACCGAGATGGCCACCGCCAGCGGCACCGACTGGGCGCTCGGGGTCGGTGCCCGCTCGCGTGCGCTACTGGCGCAGGGCTCCGACGCCGAACGGCTCTACCGCGAGGCGATCGCCAGGCTGGAAGCCAGCCTGATCCGTACCGACCTGGCCCGCGCACACCTGCTCTACGGCGAATGGCTGCGGCGGGAACGGCGCCGGGTCGACGCACGCGAACAACTGCGCACGGCCCACCAGATGCTGGAATCGATGGGGATGTCCGCCTTCGCCGACCGCGCCCGGCGCGAACTCCTGGCCACCGGCGAAACCGCCCGCAAGCGTTCAGCGCCGACGGTGACCGCCGAACTCACCGCTCAGGAAGCCCAGATCGCCCGGTTGGCCCGCGACGGGCTCTCCAACCCCGAGATCGGTACCCGCCTGTTCATCAGCGCCAAAACCGTGCAATACCACCTGCGGAAGGTGTTCACGAAACTCGGCATCACCTCGCGCGGACAGCTCGCGTACGTCCAGTTCTGAGCAGCCTGGCCATGACGGCTAGGCAGTGGCCGATGCGAATCGGGGCGGCTCGGACGGACCCTTGTTGGCAGTCGTCGGCCACACCGGCCGACCCGCCGTGAACAGGACATCCCCGTGGCCGCACCCTCTGTCGACACCGTCTACGACATCGCCCTGCCCGATACGCCGCTGGTTCGTGACGTCACCGAGTTTGCCCGCGAAGCCCTCGACGATCTGCTCTTCGACCACTCGCGACGCGTGTTCTTCTTCGGCGTCCTGCAGGGCAGGCGGCGTGGGCTGCAGCCGGACCTGGAGCTTCTCTACACCGGTGCGATGTTCCACGATCTCGGTCTGACCGAGGCCTATCGCAGTACCTCCCCGGTGCGCTTCGAGGTCGACGGTGCCAATGCGGCGCGAGAGTTCCTGCTGCAGCGCGGCATCGACGAAGCGAGCGCCCGCAACGTGTGGCTGGGCATCGCCCTGCACACCACACCCGGCGTCCCCGAGTTTCTGGAGCCCGAGGTCGCCCTCGTCACCGCCGGAGTCGAAACGGACGTACTCGGCCTCGGACGCGACGACCTGGCACCCGAAGCACTTGCCGCCGTCGTAGCGGCGCATCCCCGTCCCGACTTCAAAAACCGCATTCTGCAAGCCTTTTACGGCGGCGTGAAAGACCGCCCCGGCACCACGTTCGGCACCGTCAACGACGACGTCATCGCACACTTCGACACCTCGTTCGTCCGCGAGGACTTCGTCGAAACCATTCTCGGAAACAGCTGGCCCGAGTAGCGGCCACCGCCCCTATCCCCCAACGCTTGTCAACGAGAGGCTCCGCATGACCGCGCAATTGCCCCGGCCCACCACCAACGACGCGGGCGTCCCCGTCGCCAGCGATGACCACTCGCTCACCGTCGGCCCGGACGGCCCCATCCTGCTGCACGACCACTACCTGATCGAGCAGATGGCCAACTTCAACCGCGAGCGCATCCCCGAACGCCAGCCGCACGCCAAGGGCTCGGGCGCGTTCGGGCATTTCCAGGTGACCCACGACGTCAGCGCGTTCACCAGGGCCGCGGTTTTCCAACCGAACACGCGTACCGACACGTTGATCCGATTCAGCACCGTGGCCGGTGAGCGGGGCAGCCCGGACACCTGGCGCGATCCACGCGGCTTCTCGCTGCGGTTCTACACCACCGAAGGCAATCTCGACATCGTCGGCAACAACACTCCTGTGTTCTTCCTGCGCGACGGACTCAAGTTTCAGCACTTCATCCGATCGCAGAAGCGCCGGGCCGACACCGGCATGCGAGACAACGACATGCAGTGGGACTACCTCACCCTGTCCCCGGAGACCGCACACCAGGTCGCCTGGCTGTTCGGGGACCGAGGCATCCCCCGGACCTGGCGGCACATGAACGGGTACGGCAGCCACACCTACAGCTGGATCAACGCCGACGGCGAAATTACCTGGGTGAAGTACCATTTCATCTCCGATCAGGGTGTCGAGTCGATGGCGCAGCAGGAGGCCGACAGGCTCGCAGGCGCGGACGCCGACTTTCACCAGCGCGACCTGCACACCGCGATCCGGCAAGGCGATCATCCGAGCTGGACGCTGAAGGTGCAGTTGATGCCCTTCGACGACGCGAAGACGTACCGCATCAACCCCTTCGACCTCACCAAAGTCTGGCCGCACGCTGACTATCCGCTGGTCGAAGTCGGAAAGCTGGTGCTGGACCGCAACTTCAGCGACCATCACACCGAGATCGAGCAAGCCGCATTCGCTCCCGCCAATCAGGTACCGGGCACCGGCCTGAGCCCGGACAAGATGTTGCTGGCCCGCAGCTTCGCCTACAACGACGCACACCGTGCACGGCTCGGCGTCAACTACAAGCAGATCCCGGTCAACGCGCCGAGATCAGAGGTGAACGGGTATTCCAAGGACGGCGCGCTCCGCGTCAAGAACGCCACCGACCCCGTGTACGCGCCGAACTCGTACGGCGGCCCTCAGGCGGATCCGACGCGCGCCGCCGAGGTCCCGTGGTACGCCGACGGCGACATGGTCCGCACCGCGTACACCCTGCGCCCCGAGGACGACGACTGGACCCAGGCCGGTGCCCTGGTGCGCGAGGTGATGGACGCCGACGAGCGCATGCGCCTGGTCTCAAACGTGGCCGGGCACCTCCGGAACGGAGTGTCGGAAAAGGTGCTACAGCGGGCATTCGAGTACTGGCGCAGCATCGACAAGGAAGTCGGCGACCAGATCGAGGATGCAGTCCGAAAGGGACCATCCTGATGCTGCACGCGGGTGAGGGCGACCCGGTCGGGACGCCCTCACCGAACCTTCCCGGCGAACTCACCGCCCGATTCGAGCGGGATGCCGTACCGCTGCACGACCGGCTGTTCCGTGGTGCCCTGCGACTGACCAACAGCCGCCAGGACGCCGAAGACCTGGTGCAGGAAACGATGTTGCTTGCCTACCGCGGCTTCCACACCTTCGAGGAGGGCACCAATCTCAACGCGTGGATGTTCCAGATCATGCACAACGCCGGGATCAGCCGACACCGCAAAACCCAGCGCCGACCGGCCGAGGTCCTGGTCGGCGATTTCGCCGCCCCGACGCTGACCAAACAATCACCTCGCCTCGGACGGGGTCTCCGATCCGCGGAAGTCTCAGCGCTGGAGCACCTTCCGGACGAGGAGATCAAGAGCGCGTTGATGGGCCTGCGTGAGGAGTACCGCTTGACCATCTACCTCGCCGACGTGGAGGGACTGCCCTACAAAGAGATCGCGCGGGTGACGGGCGTCGCCGCGGGGACCGTGATGTCCCGGGTACACCGCGGACGGCAACAACTGCGAAGCGCGCTCAGCTCCGTCGCACGCCGACGCAGGATCATCGACGACCTCGGTGCGGACGACCGGCAGCGGGCATGCGGGTGATCGGATGACGCGCTACGCCCTGGAATCTCCGGCTCGCGAGTTCGCCGACGCCGCAGCGCGCTCACCGTTGGTCTATCAGATGACAGTGCCTCGAGCCCGCACCGTGCTCGAGTCGCTCCAGGCGGCTCCCATTCACAAGCCCGAGGTCGACAGCTCTTGGATCGTGGTAGCCGTCGACGGGGTCAGGTGCCGGACGCGCATCGTCAGGCCCTCGGGCTGGAACCGTCCGCTTCCCGTGGTGTTGTATCTGCACGGCGGTGGATGGGTTCTCGGCAGTGCCGGCACACACGACCGATTCGTACGCGAGATCGCGGTCGGTGTCCCCGCGGCCGTGGCATTCGTCGACTATGAGCGCGCACCCGAGGCACGCTATCCCCGAGCCCTCGAGCAGGCGTATGCCGTGGCCCGGTGGATTCGTCATGACGGCGCCGGCTGGGCCTTGGATGCCGACCGCATGGCCGTGGCCGGGGATTCCGCAGGAGGCAACCTGGCCGCCGCCCTGATGTTGCTGGCCAGGCGACGCGGCGACGTCGAGTTCGTTCACCAGTCGCTGTACTACCCGGTGACGGATGCTGCGCAGGACACCGACAGTTACCGCGAGTTCGCCGATGGACCGCACCTGACGGCGCAGGCGATGGCCTGGTTCTGGGATGCCTACGTTCCCGACCCCGGCCTGCGCGGCGAGATCACGGCCTCACCGTTGCGGGCGACGGTCGAGCAACTGGCCGGACTGCCACCGGCCTTCGTCCTCGTCGGCGAATACGACGTGCTCCGCGACGAAGGAGAAGCCTACGCGCGCAAGCTCATCGACGCCGGGCTTCAGTGCACCAGCGTGCGGTACGGCGGCACAATCCACGACTTCATGGTGCTCAACGCACTTCGCACGACTTCGGCCTCAACCGAGGCGATCGGCCAGGCAATCCACGTCCTGCAACGCGCTTTGCACTCCTGATTCCAGTTACCAGAAAGAAGATTCATGACCCAGTCGTTCGATTCGAGCATCATCACGAACCTCGCCGAGACCACCGGTGCGCATGCTCTCGAAGTCCTCGGACCGCACGTCGAGTTCCTCACCCTCACCGACGACGGCGCCAATCAGATTTGTGTGATGCGCGCGGTGATCCCGCCCGGCGTGACCGTCCCCTTGCACACCCACGACGATTTCGAGGACTTCTACGTCGTCTCCGGGGGCCACGAGGTGCTCGTCGCAGGCCCCGACGGCTTGCAGTGGCGTGACGCGCGGCCAGGTGACTACATCCAGGTGCCGGGCGAGGTACCGCACGCGCACCGCAATACCTCGGACCGGCCGGCGGTTGATCTGGTGATCACCACACCTCGCATGGGCCGCTTCTTCCGGGAGGTCGGCCGCCCGGCCGACGCCCCGCCGCGCACACCGGAGGACGTGGCCCACTTCGTCCAGACGGCACATCGATACGGGTACCGGCTCGGAACTCCCGAGGAGAACGCCGCGGTCGGTATCACCCTGCCGTCCTTCACCGGCTAACGGCTCAGGTCTGGGCCGGCGTGCAGGCCAACGCCTCGGTGATGGCCTCGCAGAACGCCGGCAGATCCCGCGGGGATCGGCTGGTGATCAGGTTGCCGTCGATGCAGACTTCACGGTCCACGACGGTGGCACCGGCGTTGCCGAGGTCCGTGCGGATACTCGGGTAGCTCGTCAGCGTGCGGCCGCGCACCACGCCGGCTTCCACCAGCGTCCACGGGCCATGGCAGATCGCTGCGACGGGCTTACCCGACTCGACGAAATCGCGGACGAACGCCACCGCGGTCTCGTCAAGCCGCAGCTTGTCCGGGTTCACGGTCCCCCCGGGCAGGATCAGCGCGTCGAACTGATCGACCTTCGCCTCGGCGACCGTGCGGTCCACCGGGAAGGTGCCCGCGGGTTCGAGGTCGTGATCGCGGGCCTGGATCTCGCCGGCCTTGAGCGACAGCAGTTCGACGTGACCACCCTCGTTCTCTACGGCTGCGCGGGGTTGTTCGAGTTCGATGCGCTCCACACCGTCGGCGGCAAGGATCCCGACCCTGCGGCCTTCCAATTCCTTTCGCATGAGAGTCCTTTCGTCGACAGGTGGGCAGCAGTGAGCTTGAGCGCCCACTCGTGGGCTACCCCGGGACGCCGAGCCCAAAACGCGGAAAGTCGACCTTCGACACCCCTTGTCACGGGCTGTAACAAAAAGTAAAGTCACTTTCAGTTTTCGCCCCGAACCGTTCAGGAGTCGAGCATGGAATCCTTCGTCCACCTGCGAAAAGGCAATACCCCGAAACGGGTGCACGCCGACCTCGACGGCCTCAAGGACGATGAACTCGGTCGCGGCGGCTTCGTCGGCCGCACTGCCAACATGTACCGGCGCAACGACCCCACCGCCTACCGCACCGTCGGCCCGCTGCGCCCCACCGACGTGCTGTCCAGCGAGCTCAAGCCCAGCGATGCCACCGACGCACAGGGCGGCCCGCTGCTGATGTTCTCCAACGCGGACTGCCAGGTGCTGCTGAGCCGGCGTACCGAGGAGATGCCCTTCTTCGTCCGCTACGTCGACGGCGACCTGCTGCTGTTCGTGCACAAGGGCTCGGGCCTGCTGGAAACCGAGTTCGGCCCGCTGCGCTACCGCGAGGGCGACTGGGTTTACCTCCCGAAGGCCTGCACGTTCCGCCAGGTGCCCGACCGCGAGAGTACGTGGCTGATGATCCAGGCCACCGATGATTTCCGGGTCCCGCCGGCCGGCACCCTGGGCCGGCACTTCCCGTTTGATCCGGCTCAGGTCACCATCCCCGAACCTGCACCGATCGACGATGACGGTCGGGACGAGTACGAAGTCCGGCTCATCCACGACGGGGGTCCGACTTCGCTGTTCTACCAACACAATCCCCTTGACGTGGAAGGCTGGCGGGGCGACAACTTCCCGTTCACCTTCAACATCGAGGACTACACCGTCATCACCTCCGAGAGCGTGCACCTGCCACCGACGGTGCACCTCTTCATGCAGGCCACCGGCGTGTACGTGATGAACTTCCTGCCCAAGCCCGCCGAGAGCGTGCCGGGCACCGAACGCACTCCCTGGTACCACCGCAACGTCGACTATGACGAGATCGCGTTCTTCCACGGCGGAACCCTCTACGGCATCCCGATGCCGCCCGGCCTGGTTTCCCACGCACCGCAAGGCGTTCACCATGGCGCGCCCGAGAAGGCACGGGAACGCGCCCGCCGCAAGTTCGACGACTACGACCGGGTCGACTGGTCGGTGATCGCCATCGACACCCGTCGTCGTCTCATCCCGTCCGCCGAAATCCTCGCCAACGATCTGGGGCAACACTAGTGACAACCGTAGAAGCACCTGTGAAGCACGAGTACGACCGCATCCCGTATCTGGTTGCCTACCAGAACAACTCGTCGGTGCGCGACGTGTACGGCGGGGTCGCCGAACTGGTGGTCCTGGAGAGCTACCTGTTGCGGCCCAAGTCGAAACCGTCCGACACCGTGCTGGTGTTCATGCACCCGATCGGCGGTGGCGCCTACCTGCCGATGATCAACGCGCTGGCCCGTGCCGGGCACCACGTCATCTACTGCAACAGCCGGTTCCGCGGCACCGACTCGGCGCTGCTCATGGAGAAGGTGGTCGAGGATCTCGGCGAGTGCATCAAGGACGCCAAGAACCGACTGGGCTACGACAAGGTGGTGCTGGCCGGGTGGAGTGGCGGCGGTTCGTTGTCGGTGTTCTACCAGCAGCAGGCCCAGCATCCGACCGTGACGGCCAGCCCCTCCGGGGACGGACCGGATCTGACCAAGCTCGGATTGATCCCGGCCGACGGAATCATGCTGTTGGCCGCGCACATCAGCAGGCATGGCACCATGACCGAGTGGATGGATGCGTCCATCCTCGACGAGAACGACCCGACCAAGCGGGATCCGGAACTCGACCTCTACAACCCGAACAATCCCAACCAGCCGCCGTATACGGCGGAGTTCCTGGAGCGTTACCACCAGGCCCAGATCGCTCGCAACCGGCGAATCACCAAGTGGGTCAAGGAAAAATTAGCAGAACTCAAGGCCGCCGGGCGGCCGGACGACGAGTTCGCGTTCGTCGTACACGGCACGATGGCGGACCCACGGTGGCTGGACCCGACCGTCGATCCCAACGATCGTCAACCCGGCACGTGTTATCTGGGCGATCCCCAGGTGGTCAACATGAGCCCGGTCGGCCTGGCGCGGTTCTGCACCCTGCGCAGCTGGCTGTCGCAGTGGAGCTACGACGACGCCAACGGTGACGCCGTCAAGGCCGGACCGGACATCGCCGTCCCCGCCCTGGTGATCGGCAACCTCGCCGACGACGCCTGCACGCCCAGCCACACCCGGCGGCTGTACGAGGCGATCGGGCACTCCGACAAGGAGATGCACGAGATCCCGGGCGCCAACCACTACTACTCGGGCCCGGACCAGCGCGACAAGCTACGTCACGCCGTCAGTGTCTGCACGGATTGGCTGCACCGGCACGGATTTTCAGCATGACCACCGGAGCCTTGGACGGGGTCAGGGTGATCGAGCTCGGCACCCTGATCTCCGGCCCGTTCGCCGGCCGGCTGCTGGGTGACATGGGCGCCGAGGTCATCAAGATCGAGCTGCCCACCACCCCGGACCCGTTGCGCACCTGGGGACAGGCCGAGCTCGACGGGCACCATTTCTTCTGGACTGTGCACGCCCGCAACAAGAAGGCCGTCACCCTGGACCTCCGTACCGTCAAGGGCCGGGAGTTGTTCCTGGAGCTGGTCGAGCAGTCCGACATCATCGTGGAGAACTTCCGTCCCGGCACCCTGGAGAAGTGGGACCTTGGCTACGACGTTCTGCGCCAACGCAACAAGGGCATCATCCTGGTGCGGGTGTCCGGATACGGGCAGACCGGGCCCGACGCAGGCAAGGCCGGCTATGCCTCGGTGGCCGAGGCCTCCAGCGGGCTGCGGCACATGAACGGCTTCCCAGGCGGTCCCCCGCCCCGGCTCGCCCTGTCCCTGGGCGACAGCCTGGCCGGCATGTTCGCCGCCCAAGGCGCCCTGGCCGCCCTGTACCGCCGGACCGTCACGGGCGAAGGCCAGATCGTCGACACCGCACTGACCGAAAGCTGCCTGGCGATACAGGAATCCACCATCCCCGACTACGACATCGGCGGGGTGGTGCGCGGACCTTCGGGCACCCGACTGGAGGGCATCGCGCCGTCCAACATCTACCAGAGCGCCAACGGCAGCTGGGTGGTGATCGCGGCCAACCAGGACACCGTCTTCCGCCGGTTGTGCGCGGCGATGGGCAGCCCGGAGCTGGCTACCGATGATCGCTTCGCCAATCACGTTGCCCGCGGCCGTAATCAGGACGAGCTGGACAAGATCATCGGCGATTGGGCAGCCGGGCGACAGCCCGAGGAGATCATCGAAACCCTGTCGCAGGCCGGGGTGATCAGCGGCCCGATCAACACCGTGGCCGAAGTGGTAAAGGACCCACAATTGCGGGCCCGCGGCATGATCGCCGATCACTTCGATGAACGGATCGAGCGGACCGTGAAAGGCCCCGGCGTCGTCCCGGTGCTCTCCGAGTCACCCGGCACCATCCGCAATGCGGGCTCGGCCCGGCCGGGCCAGCACAACGACGAGGTGTACGGCGACCTGCTCGGGCGCAGTGCACAAGACCTGGAAACCCTGCGTTCGGAGGGGGTGCTGTGAGATGAACCTGCCCGACAAGGTCGACATCCGAGAGGTGTGTCTGCGGGACGGCCTTCAGATCGAGACGCCGATCCCGTTGTCCGCCAAGGTGGCGATCCTCGAGGCCATCGTGGCGACCGGGGTGCGGGAGGTGGAGGCGACGGCGTTCGTCTCACCCTCGAAGGTGCCCGCCTTGGCCGACGCCGCCGAACTCGCCGAGGAACTGCACAGGTTTCCCGAGGTTGAGTTCTCCGCCCTGGTGGCCAGCCCCAACGGCGCCAAACGCGCCATCGCCGCGGGCCTGAGGTCGGTCGAGTACGTGGTGTCCGCGTCGGATGCGCACTCGCATGCCAATGTCGGCCGCAGCTCGGCCGAGGCCACGGCACAGATCGCCGACATCGTGGCCATCGCGCACGACAGCGACACCTCGGTGGAGGTGATCATCGCCACCGCGTGGGACTGCCCGTTCGACGGTCCTACCGATCCGCAACGGGTACTCGACATCGTCTCGGCTGCAGCCGGTTTCGGTGTCAACCGGATCGCCATCGCCGACACCATCGGCACCACCACCCCGCGGCGGGTCGCGTCATTGGTCGACCAGGTCCGGCCGCTGATCGGGGACCTGCCGCTGGGCGCGCACTTCCACAACACCCGCGGTGCCGGACTGGCCAGTGCATACGCGGCCGTGCAGTCCGGCGTCACACGTCTCGACGCATCGGTCGGCGGCCTCGGCGGTTGCCCGTTCGCACCGGGCGCCAGCGGCAACATCGCCACCGAGGATCTGGTCTACCTGCTGCGCGACAGCGACATCGCCGTCGACGTCGAACTGACCGCAGCCATCGACGCCGCCAGGGTCGCCCAGGACGCGGTAGGCCATGAGCTTCCCAGCGCACTGCTGCGGGCCGGCGACCGGATCCTGGGCTGAGGACTCGATGACCGCCGCCGAGCTGGGCACCAAGGGCCGCCAGACCAGGTCGGCCATTGAGCTGGCTGCGCGGAAGCTGTTCGCCGAGCGCGGCTTTCACGGCACCACCCTTTCCGACATCACCTCGGCTGCCGGCAAGAGCCCGGCGGTGTTCTACCGATATTTCACCGACAAAGAAGATCTGTTGGCCGCGCTCGCCGAATCGTTCCTGCACGACGTCGTCGAGCCGTCCGGCCTGAACCTGCACCTGCCGGACTCCCCCGACGACACCGCGTTCTTCAGCACCGTGGTCACCGGCTACTGGAACATCTTCAAACAGAACATCGGCATCATGATCGCGGTCGCCCAGTTGGCGGCCACCCAGCAGCGATTCGCCGAGGTGCAGAACAAGTTCCGGCGGTTCGGCATCGATATCGTCATCGCGTCGGTGCACCACGCCCAGGCGCAAGGCCACGCGCAGGGACTGGAGCCAGAACACGTCGGCGCCGCCATCGCCTTGTTGTTCGAGAACTTCACCACGGTCTTCGTCGGCCAGTCGGGGCTCGGTATCGAGATCAACGATGCCGATGCCATCGCCACCCTGTCCACCATCTGGAAGAGAACGTTGTACGGCTTCTGACCGAGCCGGAAACCCCGAGAAAGAGAGATCAGCGTGGATTTCGCTTTACCCGAACATCTTTCAACTGTTCTTGCCGAGATGGACGAGTTCATCGAGGCCGAGATCAAGCCACTCGAGCGCGAGCACATGCAGTACTTCGACCAACGCCGTGAATACGCCCGCACCGACTGGGACAACGGCGGTATACCCGCGCGGGCCTGGGAGGACCTGCTGGACGAGATGCGTCGCCGGGCCGACGCCGCCGGCTGGCTGCGGTACGGGCTGCCCGCCCGGTTCGGCGGGCGCGACGGCAGCAACCTCGACATGGCGGTGATCCGGGAACATCTGGCGCACAAGGGCCTCGGGCTGCACAACGACCTGCAGGACGAATCCTCGATCGTGGGCAACTTCCCGCAGGTCATCATGATGGACCGGTTCGGCACCGAGGCGCAGAAATCCGAATGGGTCGAGGCCATGCTCACCGGCAAGCGTTCCATGGCGTTCGGTCTGACCGAGCCCGACCACGGTTCGGATGCCACCTGGTTGGAGACGACCGCGGTACCCGACGGGGACGGCTGGATCATCAACGGTCGCAAGCGGTGGAACACCGGAGTACACCGGGCCACCCACGATCTGATCTTCGCCAGAACGTCGGGCAGGACTGGGCAAGCTCAAGGCATCAGCGCATTCCTGGTCCCCACCGACGCGCCGGGATTCACCGTCCCGTTCTACTGGTGGACGTTCAACATGCCCACCGATCACGGCGAGGTCGAGCTGAAGGACGTGCGGGTGCCCGCCGATGCCGTTCTCGGCGAGATCGACCGCGGCTTGGAGGTCGGGCAGACCTTCCTGCACGAGAACCGGATTCGTCAGGCCGCGAGCAGCCTGGGCGCCGCCCAGTTCTGTATCGACCGCGCCGTGGACTACGCCAACAACCGCATGGTGTTCGGCAAGCCACTGGCGGTGAACCAGGCCGTGCAGTGGCCGCTCGTGGAATTGCAGACCGAGGCGCAGATGGTCAGGCTGCTGGTCCGGTATGCCGCGACGCAGTTGGACCAGAACCACCACATGGAGGTGTCCGACAAGGTGTCGATGGCCAACTACCGGGCCAACCGTCTGGTGTGCGAAGCCGCCGACCGGGCCATGCAGGTGCACGGCGGCATCGGCTACAGCCGGCACGAACCGTTCGAGCACATCTACCGCCACCACCGCCGCTACCGGATCACCGAGGGCGCCGAGGAGATCCAGATGCGCCGAGTGGCGCAGCGGCTGTTCGGGTTCGGCAAGGCCAAGCGGTGACCAGCCCTTCCCGGCCGGTCGACGTGCTCGCCCCCAGGCTGGTCGATGTCCTCGCCGGGGTGCTGGGCGACGGGGTGGGCGTGGAGAACCTGCGCGAGCTGACCGGCGGGGCCAGTCGTACCACCTGGTCCTTCGATGCCGTCACGGACTCGGCTCGCCGCCCGTTGATCCTGCGCACCGGTGCACCCGACGAGGTCCACGCCGGGATGGAGCTGGAGGCCGGGGCCCAACGGGCGGCGGCTCGGGCCGGGGCGCCGGTCCCCCACGTGCTGATCGCCGACAATTCCGTTGCCGCGCTGGGCGATCCCTTCCTGATCTGTGATTTCATCGGTGGCGAGACCATCGTGCGGCGCATTCAGCGGAGCCTCGACGAAGCCGGTCGGGCACGACTGCTCACCCAGTGTGCGCAGGCGCTGGCCGCCATCCATCGGGCTTCACCGCCCGCGCTGCCGGGACTGGTCGAGCAGGACCAGATATCGCAGTGGCGGGAGCAACTCGACGAGATGGGCGATACCACAGCCACTTTCGAGTGGGTGTTTCGCTGGTTGGACGCCAACCGTCCGTCGCCGTCGGCACCGCGGTTGGTACACGGCGACTTCCGGATGGGCAATGTGATCGTCGACGACTCCGGCTTGGCCGCGGTGCTGGACTGGGAGCTGGTGCACCTCGGCGAGGTCTACGAGGACCTGGCCTGGTTCTGCATCCGGGCCTGGCGGTTCGGCGCGCCGGCCGATCTCGGCGCCGGTGGGTTGGGCAGCATCGAGAGCTTCCTGAGGGCCTACGAGGAAGCCGGTGGGCAGAAGCTGGACCGGTCGGCGATCCGCTGGTGGCTGGTGCTGGCAACGCTGCGCTGGGGCATCATCTGCCGCTATCAGGCCGAGCGCCATCTGAGCGGGCAGACCCGATCGGTGGAGCTGGCCACCATCGGCCGTCGAGTCTGCGAGACCGAGTGGGACCTGTTGGGTCTGCTGGACGGGAGCAGCTGGTGAGCAACCTGTACGGACGGCCGACCGCGGCCGAACTCGTCGCCGCGGTCGCGGAGTTCCTCGACACCGAGGTGCGCGACAGCGACTCGGTCGCGGCTCCGGTGAAATTTCAGGCCCGCGTGGCGGCCAATGCCCTGCGGATGGTCGAACGCGAACTGTCGGCCGGTAAGGCCGCCCCGGCCGCCGAGGCGGCCCTGGCCGGTCTCGGGTTCACCGACGAGGCCGCGCTGGCGGCCGCTATCCGGGCCGGCGAACTCGACGACCGAGCCGACGAGGTCACCGCCTGCCTTCGCGTCCTGGTACGTCAGCGGCTGGCCGCCGCGCATCCGGGCTACGACGAGCAGTGAACCCGTCAGAGCCTACGGATCCGGGCCAGCCAAGCCGGCTCGTCCACCCGAGCCCCGACCGGCTCGCCGATCGCCTCGGCATGGGCCGGGCCCACCACGCCGCGGTACATCGTGGTGTCCAGGGCCTCCAGTTCCCAGCCGTCGGCGAAGGCCTGGCGGATCACCTCGGCGCTGACCTGAGGTCCGAACCCACGGCCCGCGTCGGACAGCGCCAGCACGTGCACCGTCGCACCCGGACGGGCGGCCCGGCGCAGGCTGGCCACGTAGCGTGGCCGGTCGACATCGTCGAAGACGTGGAACAGGGCGCTGTCGACGATGGTGTCGTACCGCGGGCCCTCCGTCTCACCGAGGCGGGTCGCGTCGGCGACGGCGAAGTGCGCATCGATGCCGCGCTGCGCGGCGTTCTCGCGGGCCTGGGCGACGGCATTTTCGGAGAAGTCGATACCGAGCACGTCGTAACCGAGCCGGGTCAGCAGCATGGTGTGTTCACCGGCGCCGCAGCCGACATCGAGCACCTTGCCGCCCAGACGGCCGGTACGTTCCAACTCGACGATGGCCGGTTGCGGCTCGCCGATGACCCACGGCGCGGTACGGGATTCGTAGGCTTCGTCGAACAGGGAATGTGCAGGCGTGGAGTTCATGATTCGAGTCTGAAACCTGAATAGCCGTTGAGGTCAAGCCGTTGCCTTTGGGTGAGCGAATGTGAGTTCGCGTGTTCATCAGGCAGCCTCGCCTTGCGGTGAGGCGGTCCCCGTCTGATCCACTTGTTGGTGGTGCGGGGTTGACGCTTCATCGCCTGCTGCCTCGCCCGCGAGCGCGGGCCGGGTCTCATGCGTGGCTCCACGTCCTGCCACCGGGCCACTCCCGGCGGGACTCTGTTCACCCACCGTTGTGGGTACGCCGAGTCGGGCGAGGTTGATCGCAGCACCCAGATCACGATCGATCCGCATACCGCAGCCGTCACACTCGAAGATCCGGTCGGCCAGGGTGAGGTTTGACTTTCGCCTCCCACAGGCCGTGCAGGTCTTCGACGACGGAAAATACCGGTCGGCCTCCACCAGATGGGAGCCGTACCAACGAGTTTTGTAGCCGAGCATGCGCCGGATCTCGGCCAGAGCAGCATCGGCCAAGGCGCGATTCAGACCCCGCTTGCGCGCGCCTCCCTTGGCGCGCATACCCGCCGCGTTGAGCGACTCGACCACTACAACATCGTGGGACTGGGCCAGGGCGGTGGTGGCCTTGTGCAGCACGTCGCGGCGCATCGCCGCGGCATGGGCGTGGGTGCGGCCGATCCGGGCCTGGGTGCGCCGCCACCGCTTTGACGGCCTCTGTTTGGTGCGGCTAGCCGGATCGTAGGGGCCGTGCTGGCGGGCGGCCCGGCGCTGCAGCGCCCGCAACCGGGATTGCGCGCCGGTCAGCGATTTCGGCGCGCCGATACGCGCGACTTCACCACCGTCGGGGGTCGCGATGACCAGGAGGCTGTCGGCTTTCACCCCGACGTCAACACCCACCACCGGATGGGCCGACCGCCGTGCATGCGCCGGCCGCGTCTTGACCTCGACGATCACCGCCAGGGCGCAGTGCCAGCGCCCGGCAGAGTCTTGGCGCACGGTGGCCGACAAGATCCGCGCCGTACCGGCCTCCACCCGACGGGCCAGTTTGCGGGTCGATTCATGGGTGCGGACCGCACCCAGCCGCGGCAGGGTGACATGCCGGCGGTCAGCCTCGACCCGGATGACCCCGGTGGTGAACCGCACCGACTTCTGGCTGCGGGCCGTTTGAACCGAGGGAACCCGACCGCCCGACCCTTACGCTCACCTTTACGGGACTTCGACCACGCATCGAGTCCGCGGGCCAACCCTTCCAGCCCGGTGTTGTAGGCCTCCTTAGAGTTCGCACCCCACCACGGTGCGCATGACACCTTGCGCTGATTCCAGACCTTGCGCAGCGCCGGCAAAGACCACCCCAACACCGGAGTCAACTGCGCCTCGTCGATGCCGTAGCTGCATTCGGCGGCCCGCTGATCCATCACCGCCTTCACCAACACCAACATGTGATTGTGCGCGAACCGGGCCGCACCAGCATGAGAAGCCAACGCCCGCAACTGCGTTGGCGTGGGATCCAACGCGAACCGGTACGCCTGCGCCATCCACCCCTCGGGGACCTCGAACCTAACCACCACCACTCACCTCGACAGGTTCAGTCTGCTTGGTAGCGGTGACCATTCGCATAGCCCGGTTCCGCGCGCCACCGCCGCCGGACAGTCGCGCGCACATCCAGGTCACCACCCCGATCATCGCGCGCACCAAATCATCGGTGATCTCGCCATCATCGGTGATCTCGTCCGGATCAGCGACCAGTCGCGGCTGGCGCTGCATCGACAACGCCGCATCGAGATGCACCACCCCCAAGCGGGCCAGCCGGTCCCGGAGTTCCACAATCGCTACCCAAGCAGACCGGTCCGACAGAATCCGGCGCAACCTCGGCCGCTTCCCGTTCCACCCCGACCCGACCTCGGTCATGCCTGCGCCAATCACATGCCCGTTCGCCGTGGCGCAGTCGGCCAGTCGTGCAACCCGCCGTCCCAGATCCAGCCGCCGATCAGGATGTCAGAACACTCGCACGTATCCGACGGTACGACCCGGCTGGCGAGCGGCCGCGGCGTCGACCCAAGATCGTCCCCGACTCCAGCCAGCGAGCAGGCACCGGCATCCGATCCTCACGCAAACCACCGGTACGCAGTCAGGGGATGCACACCACTCGCACGCGCCACACAGCCAACATCACACACCCACAAACACACACACTCGATCACGAATAATCACATTCAATCGAGCAGTTCAATGCCCTACCGAGGAGCCGATGATGCCCCCTACCGAAGCCGAAATCGTCGACGACGTCGCGCACCGCCTGTTCGACGCGATCGAGCGCGGCGACAAAGCGGGGGTGGCCCGGCTGTGGGCCGACGATGTCGCGGTCTGGCATGCCGGTGACGCCAGGGACAACGACCACACCCGCGCGTTGAAGGTCATCGACTGGTTCATCAACGCGACCGGCGAGCGCCGCTACGAGGTGCTTGATCGGCAGTTCTTCGACGGCGGATTCGTCCAGCAGCATGTCCTGCACGCCGGCGCGCCCGATGGCACATCGATCGCATTGCGGGTGTGCATCGTGATCAAAGTGGGTACCGACGGTCTGATCCACCGCATCGACGAGTACTTCGATCCGAAGGACATCGCGCCGCTGCTCACCTGACCCGACGAAAATGGAGGTGTCATGGCCACGACCAGCGACATCCTGACCGCGAGCGCCGGAAACTGGACGCTGGCCCCGGACCGGTCCAAGATCACGTTCCGGAACAAGACGCTGTGGGGCCTGGCCACCGTCACCGGGCAGTTCACCGAATTCCACGGGGAAGGCTCTGCCGGTGCCGGGGTGAGCGGCCGGGTGGTGATCGAAGCGGCGTCGGTGCGCACCGGGATCGGCAAACGGGACAATCATCTGCGGTCCGCCGATTTCTTCGACGTCGAGGCCCATCCGGACATCACCGTGCAGGTGACGGGTCTGGAGCCATCCGACCCCCACCTGCGGCTCACGGCGGACCTGACCGTCCGCGGCGTGTCGAAGCCCATCGAGTTGCCGGTCGATGTGCTGGCTCTCGACGACGGCGCGCTGCAACTGTCCGGTCAGTGCGAAGTACAACGAGACGCCTTCGGCGTGTCGGGTGACCTGCTCGGCATGGTCGGCCCGACGACCGTCCTGTCGGGTGAACTCGTGTTCACCCGAGTTTGATGCGACACAACAGAATTCGCTGAGTTGTCCGGCCCGCGACGCCATGCGCAGTAGCATCGGCTCCATGGCCGGCCCCGCGCCGCTGCGCATCCTGGTGTACAGCGACAACCCGCGCACCCGCGAACAGGTACGTCTCGCGCTGGGCAAACGGGTGCATCCGGAACTGCCCGAACTGGAATACGTCGAGATCGCCACCGCACCGATGGTGGTATCCCGGATGGACGCCGGGGGTATCGACCTGGCCATCCTCGACGGTGAAGCCACCCCGGCCGGAGGCATGGGCGTGGCCAAACAACTCAAGGACGAGGTCGCCGATTGCCCGCCGGTCCTGGTGCTGACCGGGCGACCTGACGACGCCTGGCTGGCTAGCTGGTCACAGGCCGAGGCGGCGGTGCCACACCCGATCGATCCGATCCGGTTGGGCGATGCGGTGGTGTCGCTGCTGCGCACCCCGGTTCAATAGCTTTCCGCGAATTGCCCTGTTGCCGTTGACTTTCGCGGCATGGCTTCGGCCGCAGCGACACGCTGCCCCGATATGAAACGATACTAACCAAAATGTGTGGCACAGGCCGCAATCCTCGCTAGGCTGTGGGTTAGCTCACATCGACAGGCAGGCGGGGGAGCGATAAGTGGCATGAATTTATATACGCCCATCCTGGTTCTCGGAGCGATCGCGGCCGCGTTCGCCGTGGTTTCCGTGGGGATCGCGCTCGTGATCGGTCCGCGCCGCTACAACCGGTCCAAACTCGAGGCCTACGAATGCGGCATCGAGCCCATGCAGCCCGGGGCGGCCGGCGTGACCGGCCAGCGCATGCCGATCCGGTACTACCTGACGGCGATGTTGTTCATCGTGTTCGACATCGAGATCGTCTTTCTCTATCCGTGGGCGGTGGCATTCGACAGCCTCGGTTTGTTCGCGCTGGTGGAGATGCTGCTGTTCATGCTCACGGTCTTCGTGGCATACGCCTATGTCTGGCGGCGAGGGGGCCTGAATTGGGATTAGAGGAACGTCTGCCAGGTGGAATCCTGCTTTCGACGGTGGAGGCAGTCGCAGGCTACGTGCGTAAGGGGTCGTTGTGGCCGGCCACCTTCGGTCTGGCCTGCTGCGCCATCGAGATGATGTCGACGGCCGGGCCACGTTTCGACATCGCCCGGTTCGGCATGGAGCGATTCTCCGCGACGCCGCGGCAGGCCGATCTGATGATCGTCGCGGGCCGGGTAAGCCAGAAGATGGCCCCGGTGCTGCGCCAGATCTACGACCAGATGGCCGAGCCGAAATGGGTGCTGGCCATGGGGGTTTGCGCCTCGTCGGGCGGGATGTTCAACAACTACGCGGTGGTCCAGGGCGTCGACCACGTGGTGCCCGTCGACATCTACCTACCCGGGTGCCCACCACGACCGGAGATGCTGCTGCACGCAATTCTGAAGCTGCACGACAAGATTCAGCAGATGCCGCTCGGAGTGAATCGTGAGGAGGCCATCCGCGAGGCCGAACAGGCAGCGCTGTCCGTGACGCCCACCATCGAACTCAAAGGCCTGCTGCGATGAGCACAGCCAACGGAAACGGCACGAGCACCGGTCAGGGTCCCGAGGTGATCGGGACGCGCCGCGGCATGTTCGGCGCCTCGGGCACGGGCGACACGTCCGGCTACGGCCGGCTGGTGCGGTCGGTGGCGCTGCCGGGCAGTTCTCCCCGACCGTACGGCGGCTATTTCGATGAGGTGGTCGACCGACTGGCCGAGATACTCGGCGAGGAGCGCTATGCCGTCTCGATCGAGCGCGTGGTGGTTCATCGAGACGAGCTGACACTGGAGGTCAGCCGGGTCCAGCTGCCCGCGGTGGCCAGCATCCTGCGCGATGATCCCGAGTTGCGGTTCGAGCTGTGCCTGGGTGTGAGCGGGGTGCACTATCCCGACGACACGGACCGCGAACTGCACGCGGTGTACCCGTTGATGTCGATCACCCACAACCGCAGGATCCGCCTGGAAGTCGCCGCGCCCGACGGTGATCCGCACATTCCGTCGCTGTATGCGATCTACCCGACCACTGACTGGCACGAACGCGAGACCTACGACTTCTTCGGAATCGTGTTCGACGGACACCCGGCGTTGACCCGGATCGAGATGCCCGACGACTGGGTCGGCCATCCCCAGCGCAAGGACTATCCGCTGGGCGGCATACCCGTCGAATACCACGGTGCACAGATCCCGCCGCCCGATCAGCGGAGGTCTTACAACTGATGAGTACCGAATCCCCCGTCGTGGTGGTCGGCGGACAGGACTGGGACGACGTGGTGGCCGCGGCCCGCGAGCATGCCGGCGAACGGATCGTGGTCAACATGGGCCCACAACATCCGTCCACCCACGGAGTGCTGCGGCTGATCCTGGAGATCGAAGGCGAGATCATCACCGAAGCCCGTTGCGGCATCGGCTATCTGCACACCGGTATCGAGAAGAACCTCGAGTACCGCAACTGGACGCAGGGCGTCACGTTCGTCACCCGGATGGACTACCTCTCGCCGTTCTTCAACGAAACGGCGTACTGCCTCGGTGTGGAAAAGCTGCTCGGCATCACCGACGACATCCCGGAGCGCGCCAGCGTGATCCGGGTGATGCTCATGGAGCTCAACCGGATCTCCTCGCACCTGGTGGCACTGGCCACCGGCGGGATGGAGCTCGGCGCGATGAGCGCGATGTTCTACGGATTCCGGGAACGCGAGGAGATCCTGCGGGTCTTCGAGTCGATCACCGGCCTGCGCATGAACCACGCCTACATCCGGCCGGGCGGGCTCGCCGCCGACCTGCCCGACGACGCGATCGGCCAGGTTCGGGCGCTACTCGATCTGCTGCCGAAACGCTTGGGCGACTTGGAGGATCTACTCAACGAGAACTACATCTGGAAGGCCCGCACCGTCGGTGTCGGATACCTCGATCTGACCGGCTGCATCGCGCTGGGGATCACCGGTCCGGTGCTGCGCTCCACCGGACTGCCCCATGACCTGCGTCGCACGCAACCGTATTGCGGTTACGAGAACTACGAATTCGACGTCATCACCGACGACCGCTGCGACTCCTACGGCCGGTACATCATCCGGGTCAAGGAGATGCGGGAGTCGTTGAAGATCGTCGAGCAGTGCGTGGACCGACTCGAGAGGATGGGCGACGGTCCGGTGATGATCGGCGACAAGAAACTGGCCTGGCCCGCCGATCTCAAGGTCGGCCCCGACGGACTGGGAAACTCCCCCGAGCACATCGCCAAGATCATGGGCCACTCGATGGAGGGGCTGATCCATCACTTCAAGCTCGTCACCGAGGGCATTCGGGTCCCGGCCGGGCAGGTGTACGTCGCGGTGGAGTCCCCGCGCGGCGAGCTCGGAGTGCACATGGTCTCCGACGGGGGCACCCGCCCCTACCGCGTGCATTACCGCGACCCCTCGTTCACGAATCTGCAAGCGGTGGCGGCGATGTGCGAGGGCGGCATGGTGGCCGATGCCATTGCCGCGGTGGCGTCGATTGATCCGGTCATGGGCGGGGTGGATAGGTGAAGGAAGTGTTTCTTGAACTGGGGCAACGCCCCGATGAAGCGGGCCCGCCGATCAACGGGCCCGCGGCATATCCGGAGGATGTGACTGCCCGGCTCACCGCGGAGGCCGAGCAGATCACCGCCCGCTATCCCGATGCCCGGTCCGCCCTGCTGCCGCTGCTGCATCTGGTGCAGGCCGAGGACGGTTGCCTCACCCCGGCCGGAATCGGTTTCTGCGCAGCGCTGCTGGGACTGACCGAGGCCGAGGTGACCGCGGTGGCGACGTTCTACTCGATGTACCGGCGCACCCCCACCGGCGACTATCTGGTCGGCGTGTGCACCAACACGTTGTGCGCGATCATGGGCGGCGACGCGATCCTGGATGCGCTGCAGGACCATCTGGACATCCACGCCGGCGAGACCACCACCGACAGCAGGGTCACCCTCGAACACATCGAGTGCAATGCGGCATGCGATTACGCCCCGGTGGTCATGGTCAACTGGGAGTTCTACGACAACCAGACTCCCTCGTCGGCACGGGATCTGGTGGACGGCCTGCGTGGCGGGACACCTCCGGCACCGACCCGCGGGGCTCCCCTGTGCACCTTCCGGGAGACAGCCCGCACCCTGGCCGGCCTGACCGATCCGAACGCGGCGGGCGGCGCGCCCGGGACTGCCACCCTGGCCGGTCTGCACGAAGCCCGGAAACGGGGAATGTCCGCGCCTGAGGCAGGTCCGATCTCATGACCGCGCTGACTCCGGTGCTGAGCCGATTCTGGGACGAACCAGAACCGTGGACGTTGGATACCTATCGCCGCCACGACGGCTACCGCGGGTTGCAGCGGGCCCTGGCGATGGGGCCGGACGACGTGATCGCACTGGTGAAGGATTCCGGACTGCGCGGACGCGGCGGCGCCGGGTTCCCGACCGGGACCAAATGGTCGTTCATCCCCCAGGGCGATGAGGGGGCCGGGGCCAAGCCGCACTACCTCGTGGTCAACGCCGACGAGTCGGAACCCGGTACGTGCAAGGACATTCCGCTGCTGCTGACCACGCCGCACTTCTTGGTCGAAGGCGTGATCATCGCGGCCTACGCGATCCGGGCCCGCCATGCCTTCATCTACGTGCGCGGGGAGGTGGTGCCCGTATTGCGGCGTCTGCAGGCCGCGATCGCCGAAGCCTACGCCGCCGGATACCTGGGTACCGACATCCTGGGGTCGGGTTTCGACCTGGAACTGACCGTGCACGCCGGTGCGGGCGCCTACATCTGCGGTGAGGAGACCGCGCTGCTCGATTCCCTGGAGGGCCGGCGCGGCCAACCACGGTTGCGCCCACCGTTTCCCGCAGTGGCCGGTCTGTACGCGTGCCCGACCGTGGTCAACAATGTCGAGTCGATCGCCAGCGTGCCGCCGATCATGGTCAACGGGGTGGACTGGTTCCGGTCGATGGGCTCGGAGAAATCCCCCGGCTTCACGTTGTATTCGCTGTCCGGCCACGTCAACCGGCCCGGCCAGTACGAGGCGCCGCTCGGGATCACGCTGCGCGAACTGCTCGACTACGCCGGCGGCGTGCGCGACGGACACACCCTGAAGTTCTGGACCCCGGGTGGTTCGTCGACACCGCTGCTGACCGGCGAACACATCGACGTACCACTGGATTACGAGGGTATGGCCTCCGTCGGGTCCATGCTCGGCACCAAGGCGCTGCAGATCTTCGACGAGACCACCTGCGTGGTGCGGGCGGTGCGGCGCTGGACCCAGTTCTACGCGCATGAATCCTGCGGCAAGTGCACACCGTGTCGCGAGGGCACGTACTGGTTGGCCCAGATCTATGCCCGACTGGAGGAAGGCGCCGGAACTCAGGCCGATGTCGACAAGCTGCTCGACATCGCCGACGGCATCTTCGGAAAGTCGTTCTGCGCGTTGGGAGACGGTGCGGCCAGCCCGATCATGTCGTCGATCAAGTACTTCCGGGACGAGTACGTGGCGCACCTGGACGGCGGCTGCCCGTTCGATCCGCACGCCTCGACGTTGATGTCGACCGAAGGGGCGGGTGCGTAAATGTCCGTCGCAGGAAAGGGGACCGCGCATGACGCTGGCTGAGCCGACCAAGGACACCCCGCCGGTGGAGATGGTGTCGCTGATCATCGACGGCGAACAGGTCAGTGTTCCCAAGGGCACGTTGGTGATCCGCGCCGCCGAGCTGATGGGCATCCAGATCCCCCGGTTCTGCGATCACCCGCTGCTCGATCCGGTGGGTGCGTGCCGGCAGTGCCTCGTCGAGGTCGAGGGCCAGCGCAAGCCGATGGCGTCGTGCACCACCACGGTCAGCCCGGACATGGTGGTACACACCCAGTACAGCTCCGAGGCCGCCGATAAGGCCCAGCGCGGAGTGATGGAGCTGCTGCTGATCAACCATCCCCTGGACTGCCCGATCTGCGACAAGGGCGGCGAATGCCCGTTACAGAACCAGGCGATGTCCAACGGGCGCCCCGAGACCCGCTTCGAGGACGTCAAGCGGACCTTCCCGAAACCCATCAACATCTCCTCACAGGTGCTGCTGGACCGCGAACGGTGCGTTCTGTGCGCGCGCTGCACCCGGTTCTCCGCACAGATCGCCGGCGACCCCTTCATCGAGTTGCTGGAACGCGGTGCGCTGCAACAGGTCGGGATCGCTCCCGGCGAACCGTTCCAGTCGTATTTCTCCGGCAACACCGTGCAGATCTGCCCGGTGGGGGCACTGACCGGGACGGCCTACCGCTTCCGGGCCCGGCCGTTCGACCTCGTCTCCAGCCCGAGCGTCTGTGAGCACTGCGCGTCGGGCTGCGCCCAGCGCACCGACCATCGACGCGGAAAAGTGATGCGCCGCTTGGCCGGTGACGATCCCGAGGTCAACGAGGAGTGGAACTGCGACAAGGGTCGGTGGGCGTTCACCTATGCGACGGCCGGTGACCGCATCACCACGCCGTTGATCCGGGAAGACGGCGCACTGCGGCCGGCTTCGTGGTCGGAGGCGCTGACGGTCGCGGGAGCGGGCCTGTTGGCCGCAGGCGCGAACACCGGTGTGCTGGTCGGCGGGCGCTGCACCCTGCAGGACGCCTACGCTTACTCGAAGTTCGCCCGAATGGTGCTGGGCACCAACGACATCGACTTCCGGGCCCGGCCGCACTCGGGCGAGGAGGCCGAGTTCCTCGCGGCACGCATCGCGGGACAACCCATGACTTTGCGCTACGCCGAGCTGGAGAAGGCGCCGACCGTCCTGCTCGTCGGGCTGGAGCCCGAAGAGGAATCCCCGATCGTGTTCCTGCGGCTGCGCAAGGCCGCCCGCAAGAACGGCCTGCAGGTGCTGGCGGTGGCGCCGTTGGCCAGCCGTGGACTGACCAAGATGGCGGGCACCCTGATCCCGACGGTCCCTGGGACGGAAGCTGCCGCACTGGAAGCACTGGCCTCCGATGAGCGGCTGCGACGCCCCGGCGCGGTGATCCTGGTCGGTGAACGCCTGGCCACGTCAGCCGGTGCCCTGTCCGCAGCGCTGCGACTGTCCGCGGCCACCGGTGCCCGGATCGGCTGGATCCCACGCCGGGCGGGCGAGCGCGGCGCACTGGAGGCCGGCGCCCTGCCGAATCTGCTGCCCGGTGGACGTCCCGTCGATGACGCCGATGCCCGCGCTCAGACCGCAACCGCCTGGAACACCACCGATCTGCCGGCCACTCCGGGCCGCGACACCGGCGCCATCCTGGCAGCAGCCGGCGATGGAATGTTCTCCGCACTCATCGTCGGCGGCGTCGAGATCACCGATCTGCCCGACCCGGCGGCAGCGTTGGCCGCACTCCGGGCCACCCCGCTCGTGGTGAGCCTCGAGCTGCGGGAGAGCGAGGTCACCGAACTGGCCGACGTGGTCTTCCCCGTGGCGCCCGCGGTGGAGAAGGGCGGCGCATACCTCAACTGGGAGGGCCGGATTCGCCCGTTCACACCGGCGTTGCAGACCAACGCGATCCCCGACCTACGCGTCCTGCACTACCTGGCCGACGAGATCGGGGTGGATCTCGGACTGGCCGGACCGGAAGCCGCCGACACCGAGCTGACCCGGCTCGGCACCTGGACCGGCCCCCGCACCGCCGAACCGTCGGCCGCGCCCGCACCACCCCCGGACCCCGCGCCGGGACAAGCGGTGCTCGCCAGCTGGCGCCTGCTGCTGGACGCCGGACGGCTGCAGGACGGCGAACCGTACCTGGCCGGTACCGCCGTCAGCCCCGTGGTGCGGCTGTCCCCGGCCACTGCCGCCGAACTCGGTGTGACATCAGATGATCCGGTGACCGTCAGTACCGACCGCGGTGCCGTCACGTTGCCACTGGCGGTGACCGAGATGCCTGACCGGGTGGTGTGGCTGCCGACGAATTCCCCGGGATCGGCGATCCATCGCCAACTCGGGGTCACTGCCGGAGCACTGGTGGCGATCGGACGGGCCGACTCATGACCTACCCCGACCCCACGCTGTTCGGCCACGACCCGTGGTGGCTGATCCTGGCCAAGGCGCTCGGGGTGTTCGTCTTCCTGTTGCTCACCGTGCTCGCGGCGATCCTGATCGAACGTAAGGTGCTGGGCCGCATGCAGATGCGGCCCGGCCCCA
This sequence comes from Mycolicibacterium sp. 050232, assembly GCA_036235365.1. Lineage (GTDB taxonomy): Bacteria > Actinomycetota > Actinomycetes > Mycobacteriales > Mycobacteriaceae > Mycobacterium. The sequence goes on from JAZBEZ010000002.1 coordinate 723,276, forward strand.
ACCGCGTCGGCCCCTGGGGCCTGCTGCAGTCGTTGGCCGACGGCGTCAAACTCGCCCTCAAGGAAGGCCTCACCCCGGCCGGCATCGACAAACCCATCTACCTTCTGGCGCCGATCATCTCGGTGATCCCGGCGTTCATGGCATTCGCGGTGATCCCGATGGGCGGTGAGGTATCGGTGTTCGGTCACCGCACCGCACTGCAACTGACCGACCTACCCGTAGCGGTCCTCTACATCCTGGCCGTCACGTCGATCGGGGTGTACGGCATCGTCCTGGCCGGCTGGGCGTCGGGATCCACCTACCCGCTACTGGGTGGCCTGCGCTCCAGCGCCCAGGTGATCTCCTACGAGATCGCGATGGCCTTGTCGTTCGCGGCGGTGTTCCTCTACGCCGGCACGATGTCCACCTCCGGCATCGTCGCCGCGCAGGACCGCACCTGGTATGTGTTCCTGCTGCTGCCGTCGTTCGTGGTGTACGTGACCTCGATGGTGGGCGAAACCAACCGGGCGCCTTTCGATCTGCCCGAGGCAGAGGGTGAACTGGTCGGCGGATTCCACACCGAGTACTCGTCGCTGAAGTTCGCGATGTTCATGCTCGCCGAGTACGTCAACATGACCACCGTCTCGGCGCTGGCCACCACGATGTTCCTGGGCGGCTGGCATGCCCCGTTCCCGTTCAACCTGATCGACGGCGCCAACAGCGGCTGGTGGCCGCTGCTGTGGTTCACCGCCAAGGTGTGGACCTTCATGTTCCTGTACTTCTGGCTCCGGGCCACCCTGCCCCGGTTGCGCTACGACCAGTTCATGGCGTTGGGCTGGAAGGTGCTCATCCCCGTGTCGCTGGTCTGGATCATGGTCGTCGCCGTCACCCACAGCCTGCGCGAGCACGGGTACCACAACTGGGCCACCGGTCTGGTGACCACCGCCGTCGTGATCGTCGCGGTGCTGGCCGTCGCCCTGTGGAAGGCAATGCGGGGCAGAACGGTTCAGCCGATACCGCAACAGAGCACGGGTGCCTATCCGGTACCGCCGCTGCCGAACGCTCAGAAGGAGGCTGTCGATGCCTAAGACGCCCAAGTTCCTCGACGCCCTGGCCGGATTCGCGGTCACCTTCGGCTCGATGTTCAAAAAGCCGATCACCGAAGGCTATCCGGAGAAGCCCGGCCCCGTCGCACCGCGATATCACGGCCGTCATCAGCTCAACCGCTACCCCGACGGTCTGGAGAAGTGCATCGGCTGCGAGTTGTGCGCGTGGGCCTGCCCGGCCGACGCCATCTTCGTCGAAGGCGCCGACAACACCGAGGAAGAACGCTTCTCGCCGGGTGAGCGCTACGGCCGGGTGTATCAGATCAATTACCTGCGCTGCATCGGCTGCGGACTGTGCATCGAGGCCTGCCCGACGCGCGCGCTGACCATGACCAACCAATACGAGATGGCCGACGACAACCGGGCAGATCTGATCTGGGGCAAGGACAAACTACTGGCCCCGCTGCAACCTGGCATGCAGGTACCCCCTCATGACATGGCACCCGGCAGCACCGACGACGACTACTACCTCGGCCGGATCAAGCCGCTCGCCCAGGACGCCCAGTGAGCCCCGATGTCACCCTGCTCGCCACTGAGAACATATCGCGGCTCGCCGCTGAGAACATGTCGCGGCTCGCCGCTGAGAACATGTCGCGGCTCGCCGCGGTGGAAAGCGCGCCGCACACCTCGACAACGGAAGCGGTGCTGTTCTGGGTCCTCGGAACCGTCGCCGTTCTAGGCGCCATCGGAGTGGTGGCCGCCCCGAAAGCGGTGTACTCCGCGGTTTTTCTGGCCTGCACCATGATCTCGCTGGCAGTGCTCTACATCGCTCAGGACGCCCTGTTCCTCGGAGTGGTGCAGGTCGTGGTCTACACCGGCGCGGTGATGATGCTGTTCCTGTTCGTGCTGATGCTGATCGGGGTCGACCTGTCCGAATCGTTCACCGAAACGCTTCGCGGACAACGCCTTGCCGCGCTCGCCGCGGGCACCGGATTCGGCATCCTGCTGATCGCCGGGATCGGCAGCGTGTCGGTGAGTGGGTTCACCGGGCTGGCCCAGGCCAACAGTGGCGGCAACGTGGAAGGCCTGGCCGCGTTGATCTTCACCCGCTATCTGTGGGCGTTCGAGTTGACCAGCACACTGCTGATCACCGCGGCGCTGGGCGCGATGGTGCTCGCCCACCGGGAACGCTTCGAGCGTCGCAAGACCCAGCGCGAACTGGCGGTCGAGCGGTTCCAGGCAGGCGGGCATCCGACCCCGCTGCCCAATCCCGGTGTGTATGCGCGGCACAACGCCGTCGACGTCCCGGCACGGCTGCCCGACGGATCCGACGCGACGTTGTCGGTCAGTGCCATTCTGCCTCAGCGCGCGATCAGCAACTCGGCCGGTAACTCGGCGAACGGGGAGGGGTGATGCCATGAATCCCGACAACTATCTGTACCTGTCGGCACTGTTGTTCACCATCGGCGCATCGGGAGTGCTGTTGCGGCGCAACGCCATCGTGATGTTCATGTGCGTCGAGCTCATGCTCAACGCCGCCAATCTGGCGTTCGTGGCGTTCTCCCGCATGCACGGCCATCTCGACGGTCAGGTGGTGGCGTTCTTCACCATGGTGGTCGCCGCCTGCGAAGTGGTGATCGGCCTGGCGATCATCATGACCATCTTCCGCACCCGCCGTTCGGCCTCGGTCGACGACGCCAGCATGCTGAGGCACTAAGGGCACCATGACGATTCCAATATGGCTGGTGATCGCCCTCCCCGCCGTAGGTGCCGTGGTGCTGCTGCTTGGCGGCCGACGCACCGACCGGTGGGGACACCTACTGGGTTGTGCGACGGCGCTGGGCGCGTTCGTGCTCGGGGCGGTGCTGTTCACCCAGATGCTCGGCCGCCACGGCGAGAACCGCGCGGTCACGGAATCCCTGTTCTCCTGGGTACCGGTCGCCGGCCTGCAGGTCGATTTCGGACTACAGCTCGATCAGCTGTCGGTGTGCTTCGTGCTGCTGATCACCGGCGTGGGATCGCTGATCCACATCTATTCGATCGGCTACATGGAGCACGATCCCGACCGGAGAAGGTTTTTCGCATACCTGAATCTGTTCCTGGCGGCCATGCTGCTGCTCGTGCTCGCGGACAACTACCTCGGCCTGTACGCGGGGTGGGAAGGCGTGGGCCTGGCCTCGTATCTGCTGATCGGATTCTGGTCGCACAAGCCCTCCGCCGCTGCCGCGGCCAAGAAGGCGTTCGTCGTCAACCGGGTCGGCGACATGGGCCTGGCCATCGCGTTGATGATCATGTTCGCCACCATCGGGTCGATCTCGTTCGCCGGAGTCTTCAGCGCCGCACCGGCATTGAGCGAAGGCGCCCTCACCGCGATCGGGCTGCTGCTGCTCTTGGGCGCCTGTGGTAAATCGGCCCAGGTGCCGCTGCAATCCTGGCTCGGTGACGCGATGGAGGGCCCGACGCCGGTGTCGGCACTGATCCACGCCGCCACCATGGTCACCGCAGGCGTCTACCTGATCGTGCGGTCCGGGCCGATCTTCGATCTGGCCCCGGGCGCCCAGACCGGTGTGGTCGTCGTCGGCGCCGTCACGCTGCTGTTCGGCGCGATCATCGGCTGCGCCAAGGACGACATCAAGAAGGCCCTGGCCGCATCGACGATGAGCCAGATCGGCTACATGGTGCTGGCTGCCGGGCTCGGCCCGGCCGGGTACGCGTTCGCCATCATGCACCTGCTCACCCACGGGTTCTTCAAAGCCGGCCTGTTCCTCGGGGCGGGGTCGGTGATGCACGCCATGGACGACGAGGTGAACATGCGTCGCTACGGCGGGCTGCGCAAGGTCCTGCCGATCACGTTCGCCACCTTCGGACTCGGTTATCTGGCCATCATCGGGGTGCCGCCGCTGGCCGGCTTCTTCTCCAAAGACAGCATCATCGAGGCGGCGCTGGGAGCCGGCGGCATCCGCGGTGCGATCCTCGGTGGCGCGGCCATCCTGGGCGCCGGCATCACCGCCTTCTACATGACCCGGGTGATGCTGATGACGTTCTTCGGTGAAAAGCGTTGGGCTCCCGAAGCGCATCCACACGAGGCCCCGGCCGTGATGACCTGGCCGATGATCGTGCTCGCGGTCGGCTCGGTGGTCTCCGGTGGCGTGCTGGCGATCGGCGGCACGCTGTCGCACTGGCTCGAGCCCGTGGTCGGTACGCACGAGGCACACCACGCGATCCCGGCGTGGGTGGTCACGGTGATGGTGCTGGCGGTCGTCGCAGTCGGCATCGCGGTGGCCTACCGGATGTACGCGCAGCGGCAGGTCCCGGCGGAGGTGCCCGACGGGTCGGCGCTGACGGTGGCCGCCCGGCGCGATCTGTACGGCGACGCATTCAACGAGGCGGTGTTCATGCGAGGTGGCCAGACCCTGACCGCGGCCCTGGTGACCGTCGACGACAAGGTGGTCGACGGCACCGCCGGAGGCCTGGCAGCGCTGGTGCGCCGAACGTCGGATGGGTTGCGTGGGTTGCAGACCGGCTTCGCCCGCTCGTATGCGCTGTCCATGCTCGGCGGGGCGGCTCTGGTGGTGGCGACGATCCTGGCGGTGCGACTGTGGTGAGCACATTCCCGTGGCTGACGGCGTTGTGGGCCACCCCGACGGTGGGAGCCGCCGTGGTGATGCTGCTGCCCGCGGCGCAGCGGACGCTGGCCAAATGGTTGGCGCTGGTGGTCTCGCTGGCCGCGCTGGGCCTGGCCGCCGTACTCGCCGTCGGCTTCGATCCCGCCGGTGAGCAGTATCAGTTCGTCGAATCACACCGCTGGATACCGTCGTTCGGCACCGGGTACATCCTCGGGGTCGATGGGATCGCACTGGCCCTGGTGGTCCTCACCGCGGTGCTGCTGCCGTTGCTCATCGTCGCCGGATGGAATGACGCCACCCACCAGACCGGGCTGGGCGGCCGCGGCGTGCAGGCCTACCTGGCTTTGACGCTGGCCGTCGAGGGCATGGTGTTCATGTCCCTGGTGGCGCTGGACATCCTGCTGTTCTACGTGTTCTTCGAGGCCATGCTGATCCCGATGTACTTCCTGATCGGCGGATTCGGCGGCGAGAACCGCTCGAAGGCGGCGGTGAAGTTCCTGCTGTACAACCTCTTTGGTGGCCTGGTCATGCTGGCCGCGGTGATCGGGCTGTACGTGGTCACGGCAGGCAGCGACGCATTCGAATCGGGCACGTTCGACTTCCGGGCGATCGTGGCCGCGGTCTCCTCGGGTGAGTTCGTGATCAACCCCGCGGTGGCAAACCTGCTGTTCCTGGGATTCATGTTCGCGTTCGCGGTCAAGGCACCATTGTGGCCGTTCCATCGCTGGCTGCCCGATGCCGCGGTCCAGGCCACCCCGGCCAGCGCGGTGCTGATGATGGCGATCATGGACAAGGTCGGCACATTCGGCATGCTGCGCTACTGCCTGCCGCTGTTCCCCGATGCAGCAACGTATTTCCGTCCGCTGGTGATCGCGCTCGCGGTGATCGGCATCGTCTACGGCGCCGTCCTGGCGATCGGCCAGACCGATGTGATGCGGCTGATCGCCTACACCTCGATCTCGCACTTCGGTTTCATCATCCTCGGCATCTTCGTGATGACCAGTCAGGGCCAGGCCGGCTCGACGCTGTACATGATCAATCACGGGATCTCCACGGCCGCGCTGTTCCTGATCGCCGGATTCCTGGTGTCGCGGCGCGGTTCCCGATTGATCGACGCCTACGGCGGCGTGCAGAAGGTGGCCCCCGTCCTTGCCGGAACCTTCCTGGTGGCGGGCCTGGCCACGTTGTCGCTGCCGGGCCTGGCCCCGTTCATCAGTGAATTCCTGGTGCTCATCGGCACATTCACGCGCTATCCGGTGGTCGCGGTGTTCGCTGCCACCGCGCTGGTGTTGTCCGCGGTGTACATCCTGTGGATGTATCAGCGGATGATGACCGGCCCGGTGCGCGACGGGCTGCTCGAAGACGACGACGGTGCGCGCGGTTTGCCTGATCTGGTGCCGCGCGAACTGGTCGTGGTGGCCCCGCTCATCGCGCTGCTGCTGGTGCTGGGCATCTATCCCAAACCCGCACTGGACGTCATCAATCCGGCCGTCCAGCACACGTTGACCACCATCGGACAGAGCGATCCGGTGCCGACCGCACCACCGACCATCGCCGAGGGGGGCCGCTGAACATGGTGACGCCGAGCATCGAATACGGCCTGCTCTCCCCCATGCTGATCGTTTTCGGGGTGGGCGTGGCCGGTGTGCTGGTCGAGGCCTTCCTGCCCCGGCCCGCGCGTTACGGGGTGCAGGTCACCCTCGCGCTGGGTGGGCTGGTGGCCGCCGTCGTGGCAGTCGTGCTGCTGGCCCGGAACCTGCATGGCACTCCCGGAAAACCCGCGGTGCTCGGTTCGGTGGTGCTCGATGCCCCGGCGTTGTTCCTGCAGGGAACGATCGTCCTCGTCGGGATTCTCGGTATCCTGCTCATCGCCGAACGCCAGTCCGCCGCCGAAACCTCGGGCGGCCCACGCGGTCTGGACGGTTTCACACCCCAGGCATCGGCGGTACCGGGAAGTGTGGCCGAGCAACTGGCCACCAAGACCGGCGTGATGCAGACCGAGGTCTTCCCGCTGACCATGTTCGCGATCGGTGGCATGCTGCTGTTCGGAGCCGCCGATGATCTGCTGACGATGTTCATCGCTCTAGAGGTGCTCTCACTTCCGCTGTATCTGCTCTGCGGCCTGGCCCGTCGCCGGCGACTGCTGTCGCAGGAGGCCTCGCTCAAATACTTTCTGCTCGGCGCGTTCTCGTCGGCGTTCTTCCTGTACGGCGCGGCCATGCTGTACGGGTACGCGGGCACCCTCGACCTCAACGGAATCGCCAATGCCGTGGTCACGAAGGAGCCCAACACGCCGCTGGCGCTGATCGGCATCGCGCTACTGCTGGTCGGGGTGTTGTTCAAAGTCGGTGCTGTGCCCTTCCATTCGTGGATACCCGACGTGTACCAGGGGGCTCCCACCGCGATCACCGCCTTCATGGCGGCAGGAACCAAGATCGCCGCATTCGGCGCCATGCTGCGCATCTTCTACGTCGCACTACCGCAGTTGCGCGACGACTGGCGGCCGGTCCTGTGGGCGATCGCGATCCTGACCATGGTTGTCGGCACCATCACGGCAGTCACTCAAACCGACGTCAAACGCATGCTGGCGTACTCCGCGGTGGCGCACTCCGGGTTTATCCTCACCGGTGTGATCGCGGCCAACCCCGCCGGGGTGTCCTCGACGCTGTTCTATCTGTTCGCCTACGGATTCAGCACGCTCGGCGCGTTCGCGGTCGTCGGCCTGGTCCGAAACAGCACCGGCGAGGAGGCCACCGGGATGGCCCAATGGGCCGGTCTGGGTCGACGGTATCCGATTGTCGGCGTGGTGTTTTCACTGTTCCTGCTTGCCTTCGCCGGAATCCCGCTGACCAGTGGGTTCGTCAGCAAGTTCGCGGTGTTCAAGGCCGCGGGTGAGGGCGGGGCGATCCCGCTCGTCATCATCGGCGTCGTCGCCAGTGCCGCCGCGGCCTACTTCTACGTCCGGGTGATCGTGCTGATGTTCTTCACCGATCCGCCCGAGGACGCGCCGGAGGTGGTCATTCCGAGCGGGCTCACCACCGCCGTCATCACCATTACCGCAGCCGTCACGTTCGCGCTGGGCGCCTTGCCGCAACCGCTGCTGGATCTGGCGAACAACGCCGAGACGTTCCTGCGCTGAGTACGCCCCCGTATCACGGCAGCAGCCCGGCCTGCCGGTACGCCGCCACCAGATATCGCCTCATCTCCGCGATATCCGGCGGATTCGGTTGCAGCACACGGTAGGTGACCGCGCCGGCGAGCATGTCGACGAGCACGTCGAGGTCGGCGCTCTCAGAAACCCGGCCTGCACGCTGGGCCTTGATCAGCAATCGCTTGGTCAATTCGCGGCGGGGCGCGATGTAGTGCGTCCAGTAGGTCTGCATCAACCGGGGATGCGTCACCGCCGAGCCGTAGACCTGCGCGACCAGCGCACGGAATCGCGGATCGGCCGCGGTCGCGGCGGCGGTATCGACATTTCGCTCGACCAGGATCTCGGGCGCTGTCGCGTCGATGTCCTCGACGGTCGGCCAGTGCAGGTCGCCCACCGACGTCTCGATCGCGTCGGCCACCAGGTCTTCCTTGGTGGACCAGCGACGATAGATGGTCGGTTTCCCCACGCCCGCGCGCTTGGCCACCTGTTCGATGCTCATGCCCGCGATGCCTTGCGCAGAAAACAATTCCAGCGCTGCGGCCAGGATCGTGGCGTCCAGCGAGGAATCCCGCGGCCGGCCGGGCGCGGTGCGGGTCATCGCACGGCTCCGGTGCTCAGTGCCGCGCTCAGCCAACGATCCAGTGCGCCGGGGTCCTGACCGCGCCAGGCCAGATGACCGTCGGGGCGCACCAGCATGTTCTCGGAACTCTCCAGCCCCGTCACCAGATCGCCGAGGTGTGAACGCGCGACCTGCACCAGCTGCCGCGGGCCGAGCAGCACCCAATGCCCGCGCAACTCCTCGTAGAGGCGGGTGGATCCGCACCGACGGTCGGGCACCCGATCACCGGGGCGAGGTTTGGTTGCCGGACAAGCCTTCTCGGCCAACGGACCGCGCCGATAACTCACCCACAGCTGCGATGTCTGATATGTCACCCAGCGTTGCACGGCGGGCACCCCGAAGATCGGTGCGATCACCCTGTCCCGCAGCAACCGTCCCAGCGGATTCTGTGCGACGTTGACCTTCGTCACCAGGCTGGTGTTGCGCAGCACCTCGGTGGCCAGCGGGCGACGTTCTGCCTCATAGGAATCGATCAGGCCGGTCCCGGCGCGTCCGTCGCAGACGAGCGCCAGTTTCCAGGCCAGGTTCTCGGCGTCGCCCAACCCGGTGAGCATGCCTTGGCCGCCGAACGGCGCGTGCGTGTGGCCGGCGTCTCCAGCGAGCAGTACGCGGCCCGAGCGGTAGCTGTCGGCCAGCCTGCGGTGCACCGTGAACTCCGACAGCCAGCTTGCTTCCTGGACGTGGACGTCATGGCCGGTTCGTTCGGGAAGGATCTGCTCGACGCGCGCGAGAAGCGCGTCACTGGTTGACTTTTCGCCGGAGTGTCCGGGGTCGTAGGCGATGATGCGCCAACCGTTGCCCGGCATCGGCATCGCGCCGACCATGCCGTCGGGATGAATCCAGCCGGTGGTTCCCGACCGATCGAGATCCCAGTCCAGATGAACGTCGGCCAGCAGGAATCGCTCGCTGAGTTTCACCCCTGGAAATCCGATCCCGGCGAGCCGCCGGGTGGCGCTGCCGGCTCCGTCGCAGCCGACCAGCCACGCCGCGCGTACCTGTGCGTCGCCGACCGTCGCGACGACGCCGGAATCGTCCTGCCGCAGCGCGGTCAGCGGTGACCCCCATTCGATGGCTCCGCCGAGTTCGGCCAACCGGTTCCGCAGCGACGCTTCCACTTCCGCCTGGGAGATCACCATCGGCGGAGCCGCGGTGTCGATGCCGGGATCGCCGAATCTGATCCGCATCAGCGGCTTGTCACCGAGATACGTGGTGATCTTCATGGCGCGCACCGACCGCTCCGCCAGATCTCCGAGCGCGCCGAGCCGATCGAGCACTTCGGAACCACGCGCATGCACGAAGTTGGCCCGCGACGTGGTCGCAGGCCCGGTGGCCTTGTCGATCACCCGGACCGGCGTCCCCTGCTCCAGTAGCCCGCAGGCGAGGGCCAGGCCGACCGGCCCCGCGCCGACCACCAACACGTCGTCCATCGCCACCCCTTCAATAACGAAACGGTATCGTAATTGAATATACGCATCGTGCCCGCCTCGCGCTAGCCGGCGGAAGGTGGGTGACGCCAAGCCCCGGCTACATTCAGACCATGACGACCGTCCTGACCGCTGACCACGGCGCCATCCGGGTCATCACCCTCAATCGCCCGCAGGCGCGGAACGCCCTGGGCCGCGACTTGATCGAGCGACTCTACGCAGCCCTGGACGCCGCCGACGCGGACGATGCAGTGCGCGTCATCGTGCTCACCGGGACCGACCCCGCGTTCTGCGCCGGCGTCGACCTCAAAGAAGCGCAGACGCTCGGTATGGAGTACTTCGCGGAGTTCCGGTCACACAACTGCATCACCAAGACCGGCGAGCTGCGCACCCCGATCATCGGGGCGATCAACGGCGCCACGTTCACCGGCGGGCTGGAGATGGCGCTGGGCTGTGACTTCCTGATCGCGTCCGAACGCGCGGTGTTCGCCGATACCCACGCCCGAGTCGGCATCCTTCCCGGCGGCGGGATGACAGCGCGGCTACCCCACGTGGTCGGCGCCGCCATGGCCCGCAGGCTGTCGATGACCGGCGAGGTCGTCGACGCGGTCCGCGCCGAGCGACTCGGTCTGGTGACCGAGGCGGTACCGCACGACCGGTTACTCGACCGGGCACTGGAGCTGGCCGGTCAGATCGCCGAGGTGCCTGGTCCGACCATGTCCGGGCTCAAAGAGATCTACACCCGTGGCAGCGAGCCGGTCATCGGTCCCGCGCTCGCCGCCGAACAGGCGATCGCCGGCGCACAGGCGCGCGATTTCGACGGCTTGGGCGACCGCTACCAGGCTGTGGCTCAACGCAATCGGGGCCAGATCGAGGCCTAGTCGAACTCGATGATCGTCATTCCCGCTGCCGGGGCATCCATACCCGCAAGGGCTGCAGCCGCGTCGTCGAGGCCTACTCGCCGGGTCACCAACCGCTCGGGGTCCAGCGCACCTGACTCGATGAGGTCGAGCATCGCCGGATAGTCGACGGCAGGCATACCGTGCGATCCGAGGATCGCGAGCTCCTGGGCGATCACCCGGTCCATCGGGAACGCGGTCAGCGCGGCCTCCCCGAGGAGCAGACCGACTTGAATGTGCCGCCCACGCCTCCGCAATGAGGAGACCGAGGCGGCCGCGAGATCCGGATGGCCAAGCGCATCAACACCGATGTGCACGCCACCACCCGTGCGGGCGACGACTTCCGTTGCAATGTCGACACTTCCGCTGCTGTTGACGGCTTCATCCGCACCGAGGCCACGCGCAGCGGCCAAGGCGTCCTCACTCACGTCGACCGCGATGACATTGGCGCCGAACGCTTTCGCGATCATCACCGCCGACAGACCGACCCCGCCGCAGCCGTAGACCGCGACCCACTGGCCGCGTCGCACTTCTCCGTGGGTGACCAGGGCCCGGAACGACGTCGCGAACCGGCACCCCAACGAGGCGGCCGAGGTGAAAGAGACCCGGTCGGGCAGGCGTACCAGATTGGTCTGGGCCCGCGGCACAGCCACCTGTCGGGCGAACGATCCCGGCAACGTGAAGCCAGGCTGCTCCTGGTCTGGACAGACCTGCGCGTCACCGGCCACACAGAACTCGCACCGCCCGCAGCCCAGCACGAAGGGGGCCGTCACCCGGTCACCCACCTGCCAGCCTGTTACGTCGGCACCGACAGCCGCGATGGTCCCGGCGAACTCATGTCCCGGAATGATCGGCAGCGCTACCGGGTCATGTCCACGCCAGGCGTGCCAGTCGGACCGGCACAGCCCGGTGGCCGCGACATCGATGACCACCCCGTCGTCAGGACACTCGGGATCGGCCACCTCGACGACCGTCGGCAGCACGCCGACCTCGGAATACACCACTGCACGCACAGGTGCGATGGTAGGCCGGGCCCGCCCGGCTCAGCGATGCCGCTTCAGGATGAAGCCGACGGTGCGCTCGCCGATGCCCGACATCGCCGGTGTGGACATCTCCACCTGCCGACGCGCCTGTTCGACGACGGGTGTCTCCGGGTCGAGCACCGACAGGTAGACCTCATGGGCGGCAAGAGAATTCACCGCCACCTCGGTGTAGCCGTCGACCACCTCGCAGTGCGTCGGATCCGGCCCGTTCTCGAAGAGCCAGCGAGGAGCATCGGTGAGCCTGCCTGAGATGTCGTCAAAGGCCGCCGCGACCGCATGGGCGAACTCGATGTGATCACGTTGGTTGGGTGCCCCGGGCGCCCAACTGGGCCCGCTGTACAAGGTGATCACCACGTCGGGACGCAGCGCGACGATCGTGTCGGCGATCTTCGCCCGCAGTTCCGGCGTGTTACGGATGTTGCTGTCCGGAAAGTCCCAGAACTGCACGTCGTCCACCCCGACGATGGCGGCCGACGCCCGCTGCTCCCCTTCCCGCAGCGGCCCGGCCTCCTCGGCCGCTATTCCGGCGATACCCACCTCGCCCCGCGAAGCCAGTGCGTAATGCACGGTCTTGCCCGCCGAAGTCCACTTCGCAACCGCCGCGCCGACCCCGTACTCAGGGTCGTCCGGGTGCGGAACCAGCACCAGCGCGATACGCCAGTCCGAGGGAAACGGTTGCACGGCGGTGATGTTCTGCGGCTCCTTCGCGTTCATCACACCAGTGTCGAACCTGAACTACCGTTCATGTCAACCGATGGCCGGCACCCGGATGCTCAGACTCCCCGCGCCCGCCGGACGCTACTCGCGTCACTTGCTGACGGTTGCCCCGTGCACCAGGATCGCCGCCGTCTGTGCCACCCATTCGTCGTCCAGTTCGCGTTCGGGCCACAGCAGCATCCGCAGCATGGTGGACCCGCCGATCAGCTCCACCAGCCGGTCCGGATCGACATCGGGCTGGACCTCGCCGCGCATGATGCCGTCGACGATCCGGGCGCGCACGGTGACGAAGGTCCCGGCGAACCGTTGCATGACCCGGGCGTTCAGTTCGGTGTCGGCGACGACGTCGGCGACCAGTCCGGGTAGCGCCGCACGCATCACCGGACTGGTGAACACGTCGCGGGCGGCACCGATCATCCCCCGGATATCGCCGGCGATGTCACCGGCCGGCGTCGTCAACGCGGTCGCCGTGGCGGGGAACACCGCCTCGTGCACAAGCTCGGCTTTGCTCGACCACCGGCGGTACAGCGCGGTTTTCGTGGTTTGCGCGCGCTCGGCTACTGCCGCCATCGTCAGGTTCGCGTAACCGATTTCGACAAGCAGGTCCGTGGTCGCCTGCAATATGGCAGCGTCAATGCGCGGGTCACGGGGGCGACCCGCGCCGGCGGTCTTGCCAAGTGATGATGGCTCTGCTTTCATAACGCTACTAACAGTATCGTAATTGTGGCCGTAAGGAACAGTTGAATGGCAAACGAGGCCGTGGACGCTCCTGTGGAGAACGTCGACCACCTGCAACGCTCCAGCCGTGACGTCACCACCCTGCCAACGGTGCTGTCGAAATGGCTGTCCACCGTGATGCCGGGCGGCGTCGCCCCCGAGATCACGGTGGAAAGCGGAGTCGACTCCAACGGCATGTCCTCGGAGACGATCATGCTGACCGGTCGCTGGGAAGAGGACGGCGAGTCCAAGGAGCAGCAGTGGGTGGCCCGCGTCGCCCCCACCGCCGACGACGTCCCGGTGTTCTCGTCCTACCGGCTTGATCATCAGTTCGAGGTGATGCGTCAGGTCGGGGAACTCACCGATGTGCCGGTCCCCAACGTGCGCTGGATGGATACCACAGGCGAGGTGCTCGGCACTCCGTTCTTCCTGATGGACCGGGTCGAGGGCCAGGTGCCGCCGGATGTCATGCCCTACACCTTCGGCGACAATTGGTTCGCCGATGCGCCTTTCGAACGCCAGCGCGAACTGCAGGACAGTACCGTCGAGGTGCTCGCGAAACTGCACGCGATCCCCGACGCCGCAGAGCGGTTCGGGTTCCTGTCCGAAATCGATCCTCCCGGCGATACCCCGCTGCGCAGGCACTTCGGCTGGCTCAAGGACTGGTACGAGTATGCGGTGCCCGACATCGGCCGCTCCCCGCTGGTCGAGCGGGCGCTGGCCTGGCTCGAAGAGAACTTCCCCGAGGACGTGGCGGCATCGGAGTCCGTCCTGATCTGGGGCGACTCGCGCATCGGCAACGTGCTCTACGACGACTTCCGGCCGGCTGCCGTACTCGACTGGGAGATGGCCACCATCGGCCCCCGCGAGCTCGATGTTTCGTGGATCATCTTTGCGCACATGGTGTTTCAGGAGCTGTCGGGTATGGCCGGGTTGCCCGGTCTGCCGGACGTGATGCGGGAAGAGGATGTCCGCGCCACCTACCGCGAGCTCACCGGGGCAGAACTCGGCGACCTGCGCTGGTTCTACATCTACTCAGGGGTCATCTGGTGTTGCGTGTTCATGCGCACCGGCGCCCGGCGGGTGCACTTCGGCGAGACCGAGAAGCCCGCCGATGTCGAAACGATGTTCTACCACGCGCCGTTGCTGCGGCGCCTGATTGAGGAGTCCTAATGCTCGGCCCGATGGACGAGTTCCCCGTCCACCAAGTCCCCCAGCCGATCGCCTGGCCCGGCTCTTCGGACCGGAACTTCTACGACCGCTCGTACTTCAACGCCCATGACCGCACCGGCGACATCTTCGTCATCACCGGTCTCGGTTACTACCCCAACCTCGGGGTGAAGGACGCGTACTTTCTGGTTCGCCGCGGCAACGAGCAGACGGCCGTGCATCTGTCCGATGCGATCGATCAGGACCGGCTCAACCAGCACGTCGGCGCTTACCGGGTCGAGGTCCCCGAGCCGCTCAAGAAGGTGCGCATCGTGCTCGAGGAAACCGAGGGCATCGCTGCGGATCTCACCTGGAACGGGCTGTTCGACGCCGTCCAGGAACAGCCGCACCTGATGCGCCAGGGCAACCGGGTCACCCTCGACGCCCAGCGCTTCGCCCAATTGGGTTCGTGGAGCGGCTATCTGGAGATCGACGGTCAGCGCATCGACGTCGACCCTGACACCTGGATCGGTTCCCGCGACCGATCCTGGGGTATCCGACCGATCGGTGAGGCCGAGCCCGCCGGGCGTCCGGCGGACCCGCCGTTCGAAGGCATGTGGTGGCTCTACGTGCCGATGGCGTTCGACGACTTCTCGATCGTGCTCATCATCCAGGAGGACCCCAGCGGGTTCCGCTCGCTCAACGACTGCAGCCGGGTCTTCAAGGACGGTCGCGTCGAGCAGCTCGGCTGGCCGCGGGTGAAGATCCACTACCGCTCCGGCACCCGCATCCCGACCGGAGCCACCATCGAGGCCACCGCGCTCGACGGCACCCCGGTGCGCTTCGACGTGGAATCCAAACTGCCCGTTCCGATTCACGTCGGCGGCGGGTACGGCGGCGACGCCGACTGGATCCATGGCGTGTGGAAGGGCGAGAAGTTCACCGAGCGCCGCACCTATGACATGAACGACCCTGCGGTCGTCGGGCGGACGGCGTTCGGCGTGATCGACCATGTCGGCCGTGCCGTCTGCACCGAGGGCGGAACGACGTCCGAGGGCTGGGGACTGTTCGAGCACGGCGCGCTCGGCCGGCACGACCCATCCGGGTTCGCCGACTGGCTCACCGTCGCCCCGTAGGTCGCAGTTTGTCACTCTCTAGCTGGCAGTTTGTCACGCCAGAGTGGCTGTCGCCGCCGGCAGCCACTCTGGCGTGACAATGCAATGGGAGTCCGCGCCACGGCGCACGCTGGCGTGACGCTCGGGCTTGAGTGCCACTCTGGCGTGACAACCCAGCGGAAAAGCGCGGCAGTGGAAAGCAGCTGACTCAGGCCGCCCAGAACAGCGCGGCGGCTCCGATCGCCTCGACCAGGCAGTAGAACCAGTTGGGATAGAAGGCCGTCCGTTCATCGAACACCGCCGAGACGGCGCGGCCGACAGCCATCCCGCCCAGCGCGGCACCGACGGCGATCAGGATTCCGGTGCGTACCTCCGCCGGTGCCACGGCCGCGTAGGCCAGCACCGCGGCCATGGCCAGACCGAAACCGCCATACACGCCACGGACTTCCGCGCGGGCGGCGGCTGTTCTGAGGTCGTAGTCGAAGGGACGCAGAATCGTCTGCGGCGCTGCCAATGCGTAGATACCCATACCGAGGAAAAACACCCCGACCACGACGATCACTGCGACGACCACGGTAACCTCCTGTTCACGTTGTCCGATCAGCATGACCCCGAGACCGTCGAGCCGCTTCCAGAAACCTGCTGCCCGACGGTGTGGCTGTGGCCGGGTCAGGCGCTCTACGCCGGCCCCGGTCTGGGTCTGGATCCGCACTCGGGATCGGTGTGGTGCCTGGCAGTCGGGCTCGACGGACCGCTGACGGTGACGGTGCAGGGCGATGCGATCACCGCGGGCAGTGTGCTGATTCCACCGCGGCTCATCCATCACCTGTCGATGCCGGGCGGGTTGGTGTCGTGCTATCTCGATCCCAGCTCGCAGCGCAGCGCATCGTGCCGGCAGCAGTTCTCCGAGTTCCAGGGCGGCATCGGCATCGGTCATGCCGCCGAGCCCGTACTGACGGCGATGCCGGACGACGACAACACCGCCCGGCGCTGGCTGGACGTGGCCGCCCCGGATGTGCCTCATCGCGTCGACCCGCGGATCGAGCTGGTGGCCAAGCAGATTCGCGAAGACCCGGCGGCTGCGGTACCCGCACGTGAGTTCGCGGCCGCCGCCGGGTTGTCCGAATCGCGGTTCCTGCACCTGTTCCGCCGCGAGGCCGGAACCAGTCTGCGGCGCTATCGGATCTGGAGCCGGCTCGTCGCTGCGGGGACTGCCGTAGCGGCCGGTGAGAATCTGACCACCGCGGCGGCCGAGTCCGGGTTCGCCAGCCCGTCACACCTGGCCGACAGCTTCAAAACAACCTTCGGGTTGTCGGCCACACAGCTGCTGTCGACGGGTCTTCGTATCCGCACCCCGTGACGAGCGTGCGCAAACTGCCGACTAAATGGGGCGTGCCGGGCAGCAGACCCGCACGCTCGCCTGCTTACGACGCGGCCTCCGCGACGGGGGCGGTGGGGGCAATGGGGGCACGACCGAAGACCATCGACTCGTCGATGCGGTCGAAACGGTGGTCGATGGCGTCCAGCACGTAGTTGTGCCGCACGTGCCACGGCCGCCTGGTCCCCGAACGCGGCAGCGCGTGCTCGGACCGCTGGATGTAGCCGGCCTCCAGGTCCCAGGTCCGCTTCTCGGGCATCGGTGCCGCACCCTTGTGCGGATAGGCATGGGTGTAACCGTGAGCACCCATGTACGCCAGCAGATTTGCGAATGCCCGTGCGGTCATGTCGGCCCGCAGCGTCCACGACGCATTGGTGTAGCCGATGCACCAGGCCAGGTTGGGCACGTCCTCGAGCAGGAATTCCTTGTATACGAACCGCTCGGTCGGCTTGACCTCGTGCCCGTCGACCGCCAGCCTGATCCCGCCGAGCGCCTGCAGTTGCAGACCGGTCGCGGTGACGATCACGTCGGCGTCCACCCGCGCACCGGATTTCAGCACGACGCCGGTGGCATCGATGTGATCGATGTGGTCGGTGACGAGATCGACCCGGCCGTCACTGATGTGCCCGAACAGATCACCATCGAGCACCAGACACAACCGCTGATCCCACGGGTTGTAGCGCGGCTTGAAATGCACGTCTACGGGATAGCCCTCGGGCAATGCCGCCACGACCCGCTTGCGAAGGTAACTGCGGCCCAGACCAGGGGCCTTGCGGAAGAAGTAATAGCTCAGCACGTGGATCATCGCGTTGCGGAACCGCACAACTTGATGAGACAGCTTGCGCGGCAGAATTTTACGGATGGTCTGCACCGACGGAACAACGCGGTCCGCCGCCACCATGTAGGTCGGTGAGCGCTGCAACATCGTCACGTGCGACGCCTGCTGCGCCAGGGCGGGCACCAAGCTGACCGCGGTGGCGCCGCTGCCGATCACCACCACCCGCTTGCCGGAGTAGTCCAGCGATTCGGGCCAGAACTGCGGGTGCACAACCTCTCCGCCGAAGCTGTCGATACCCGGAAATTCCGGGGTGTAGGGCTCGTCGTAGTTGTAGTAGCCGGTGCCGCAGAACACATACCGGCACCGGAAGGTCCTGGCCTGGCCGTCGGTTTCGGCCTGCACGGTCCACGTGTCGGTGTCCGAATCCCAATCCGCCGACAACACATGGGTGTTGAACTGGATGTGGCGATCGATGCCGTGCTCCCGGGCGGTCTCGGTCAGATAGTCGCGGATGTCGTCGCCGTCGGCCACGTTCTCCGGCCTGGTCCAGGGCTGGTACGGAAAGCTCAGCGTGAAGATGTCGCTGTCCGAGCGGATCCCCGGGTAGCGGAACAGGTCCCAGGTGCCACCTATGCGCTCCCGGCGCTCCAGCACGGTGTAGGTCAGGCCGGGGCTCTTCTCATGGACGCGGTAGGCCGCGCCCAACCCCGAGATGCCTGCGCCGATGATGAGCACGTCCGAGTAGTCCGGCTCCGCAGCGCGACGAGCACCGTCCATGGCGAACCTCCTTTGGTCCCGCGCAGTACCACCACCCTAGGTGCTCAGTCGCGCAGTGCGTCAACGATCTGGGCAAGCGAGTCCAACGCGATCGGGCCCGGTTGGTACAGGCAGATCCGGTCGGACACGCCGTCCACCCGGTCCCGGATGTGGGTGGCGATGTCGGCGGGGCTACCGCAGGCCGCGATGGTGTGGAGCACCTCGTCGTCGATCAGCGAACCCATCTCCTGCCACCGCCCCTGCTTGGACAGTGCGTTGAGCTCGGGCTGCAAATCACCCCAGCCGTGCACCTCCAGTACCGGGCGGTAGGCCGGAGTGGAGCCGTAGAAGGCCAGCAGCCGTCGCGCCGCGTCATGGTCGTCGCCGGCCGACACGATGATCTCCGGGACGATGGCCAGCTCCCCTGCTTCGCGCCCGGCGGCGGCGAGCCCGTCCCGCACCGCGGGCAGGGTGGCCTCGTGCAGGAACCGCTTGGAGCCGAACGGCATGACCAGCAGGCCGTCGGCGAACTGCGCGGTGGCCCGGGTGAGCCTGGGACCGAGGGCACCGACATAGATCGGCGGTGGACCGTACGGGTTGTCCCGGGGCGTGAACGTCGGCGTCATCAGCGTGTGCCGGTAATACTCGCCGCGAAAATCCAGCCGCTCGCCGGTGTCCCAGGCCGCGAAGATCGCCCGCAACGCCGCGACGAACTCGGACATCCGCGCCACGGGCCGGTCGAAGTCCGCACCGAACCGCTTCTCGATCTGCGTACGGATCTGGGTGCCGAGCCCCAGGGTGAACCGCCCGCCGGACAGGATCTGGTGATCGATCGCCTGGTGCGCCAGGTGAATCGGGTTGCGGGGAAAGGCGATTGCCACGTTGGTCATCAGGTCGAGACCGCCGACCGTGGCGGCCAGCGTCAAGGGGGTGAACACATCGTGGGGCCCCTCGAAGGTGAACACCCCACTGGCACCGGCTTCGCGCAGGGCCGCGGCCCGATCGATCGCGCCGTGCGGACCGAACAACGCAGTCATGACCTTCACGCGTGAGAGCCTAGACAGGTGAGCATCCCAACGAGCACCGACGTCGTCGTGGTCGGCGCCGGTTTCGCCGGCCTGACCGCAGCCCGCGCTTTGGTCCGGCTCGGCCACCAGGTGGTGGTGCTGGAGGGCCGCGACCGCGTCGGTGGGCGCTCGTCGACCGCCACCATCGCCGAGGTGCCGGTCGACCTGGGCGGGACGTTCGTCGGCCCCACCCAGGATGCGGTGCTGGCGCTGGCCGACGAACTCGGCTGCCGCACCGTGCCCACCTATGACCGCGGCAAGAACCTGATCCTGTGGCACGGGCGGGTTCGCTCGTACCGCAGCACCATCCCCCGCCTGTCGATGATGGAACTGTTCGACGTGTCCCGGATCCAGTGGCGCTTCGAACGGCTGTGCCGGGCAATCCGGGTCAGTGAGCCGTGGAAGAGCTCCAACGCTGAGAAGCTCGACGAGCTCACCCTCGAGCAGTGGCTGCGCTCGGCCGGTGCCAACGCCTCGACCCGCAACCTCATGGCGATCATGTCCCGGGTTACCTGGGGTGCCGAACCCGACGAGGTGTCGATGCTGCACGCCGCCCGCTATGTCAAGGCCGCCGGCGGGCTGGACCGCATGCTCGACGTCCGCGACGGCGCCCAGCAGGACCGGTTTCCCGGTGGTACCCAGCAGATCGCGGGCAAGATGGCCGACGAACTCGGAGACCGGGTGGTGCTCAACGCCCCTGTCGCCGGAATCGGGCGTCGGCCCGACGGCACCGTGGCGGTGAGCTACCCGGCCGGCGAGGTACACGCACGTGCCGTGATCGTGGCGATCCCGCCGCAGCACCGGGCCGGTATCGAGTTCAACCCGCCCCTGCCCAAGCCCTATGCCGAGCTGGCCGAGAACTGGCCGCAGGGCAACCTCAGCAAGGCCTATGCCGCCTACGAAAAACCGTTCTGGCGGGCCAACGGCTGCTCGGGCGAGGCGTTGTCCGACGAAGGACCCGTGTTCATCACCTTCGACGTCAGCCCGGGTGACAGTGGTCCCGGCATCCTGTTGGGATTCACCGATGCCCGCACGTTCGACCGGCTGTCGCCGGATCAACGACGCGAGCAGGCCCTCTCCGGGTTCGCCACCCTGTTCGGCGATGAGGCGCGACAGCCGATCGACTACATCGACCACTGTTGGAGCACAGAACAATTCGCGCCCGGCGGGCCGACAGCGGCGGTGCCGCCGGGGTCGTGGACCCAGTACGGCCGCTGGCTGCGCGAACCCGTGGACTCCATTCACTGGGCCGGTACCGAAACCGCCGACGAGTGGACCGGATTCCTCGACGGCGCGGTCCGGTCCGGGCAGCGCGCGGCCGCCGAAGTCGCGGACCGACTTACTGACTGACGGCCTACTGGTTGACCGCCGGAGGCAAGGCCACCGATTCGGCCAAGGCCCGCAATTTGGCGTTCACCTGTGACGGGCATTCCAGAATCGCGCAATGCCCGCCTGGCATCTCGACGAAGGCGCTGAGGTTCGGCACATCGGCCGCGATACGGCGGGAGGCGCCGATGGGCAGCAACCGGTCTTTGGCACTACCGATCACGAGGGTCGGCACCGAAAGGTTTCGCACCGAGATGTGTTGGGACCCCAAGCCATTGACCAGTGTGCGGGCCCACCCGCCACGACCGGCAGCGGGGGTATCGACGAACAGCCGATAGACGAACTCGCCCACCCACGGCTCGGCATCGTGGCCCACGGCCAGGTGGGCCACGAACCGCTTGTTGGGGCGCTCGATGATCCGGGGCACCCACGCCCCGCCGAACGTCCTGATCGCGGTGCCGGCCGCCCGGACGCGCGTCGACGCCAGCGGTGCGGGGACCCGCAACAAATTCACGTCCTGTAACAGGTCACCGGTAGTGGTGTTGATCAACGCGACGGCGTCGGCGCGAGCGGTCACCCGAGCCGGATAGCGCTGCGACCACGAGGTGATCGCGATGCCGCCCATCGAATGTCCGGCGATGATGGCCCGTTCGCCGGGATGCAGCGTGGCGTCGAGTACCGCGTCGAGATCGGCGGCGAGGTGGTTCAGGCTGTACCGATGCCGCCCGCGCGGGGCCTCGCTACGCCCGTGCCCGCGGTGGTCGTAGGCGATGACGCGGTAGTCGGCGGCCAGATCGGCGATCTGGTGGGCCCAGACGCCGATAGCGCAGGTGATGCCGTGGGCCAGCACGATCGGGTAGCCGTCCTCAGGCCCGAACACCTCGGCATGCAAGTGCACGCCGTCGGCGGCACGAACCTCGACAGCGCGTCCCGGTGGTAGCTGGGGAAGGGCCATGATGCTCCGATCGTTGGCGTCGTTGCCGGGTGGAACCGAGGTTCTACGAGCCTACCGCGCCGGTGATCAACACCGGTTTGACGACGTCAGCGGCCTTGGCGGCAGCCCAGGCCCGGTCGAAGTCGTCGAACCGGTAGCGGCTCACGAACTTGTCGAGCGGAAGTTCGCCACGGCGGTGCAGATCGACCAGGCGCGGGATGAAGGATTGGGGTTCGCTGTCACCCTCGACCACGCCGCGCAGGGTCAGGCCCTTGCCCATGATCGCCGCGACGGGCAGGTCGGCCGTCAACGCACCGAGGCCCAGTAGTGCCAGGGTGCCGCGTTCCCGCAGCACTCCGACCGCCGCGGTCAGAACCTCGGGCCGGGCGGTGGTATCGACGGCGCCGGCCACTCCCCCGGTCAGTTCGAGCACCGCCGCAGCGGCGTCGCACGCAGTCGGATCGATCGTCGCGGTGGCACCCAATTCGGTTGCCAGCGTGCGCCGTTCGGCGATCGGATCGACGGCGATGACGGTGTCGCACCCCGCGATGCGGGCACCCATGACGGCCGAGAGCCCGACGGCGCCGGCACCGAACACCACGAGGGAATCCGCCGGCTGCGGTACCAGCACGTTGAGCACCGCACCCACCCCGGTCTGGACGCTGCAGCCCAGCGGAGCGGCCAGCGCCGGGTCGATCGGCTCGGGCAGCACCACCGTGTTACGGCTGCCGGCGATCGCGTAGGTGCAGAAACTGGACTGGCCGAAGAATCCGCCGCCGATCGGGACACCGTCGGCGTGCAGCGCGCTGGACTCGTCGCGGCGGCTTCCGCGCATGTTGAGGTCCGTCGAATGCTCGCAGTACGCCGGAGCCTCGGACCGGCAGTTGCCGCAGGTACCGCAGCTGGCGAAGGTCAGAACGACCTGGTCGCCGACCCGGGGCAGGGCCTGCGGGCCGGCCTCGACCACGGTGCCCGCACCTTCGTGGCCGAACACCATCGGCAGCTTGCGGAATCGGGCGGCCACGCTGACATCGGTGTGGCAGATGCCCACCGCGTCGATGCGGACCAGCACCTCGTCGCCGACGGGTTCGCGGATCTGGACGTCGGTGAGCTGTGGATCGGCTCCGGCGTCGAGCACCACCGCGGCGCGGGCGTTGAGCATCCGGTGATGCTAACCACCGACTTGACACCTGTCACAATTGGCTGGCGACCCCATCAGCTGGCGACCCCATCAGAAGGAGACACCGATGCGTGCAGCCCAGATCACCGCCCTCGACGGTCCCGACGCGGTGCGGGTGGCCGACGTGGCAGAACCCTCCAGCGACGGCGACACCGTGGTGATCGACGTCCATGCCGCCGGGGTCGCGTTCCCTGACGCCCTGCTCACCCGCGGGCTCTACCAGTACAAGCCGGACCTGCCGTTCACCCCGGGCGCCGAGATCGCCGGCGTGGTGCGCAGCGCGCCGGCCGGTGCCCAGGTTTCCGCCGGCGACCGCGTGCTCGGCCTGACCATGCTGTCCGGCGGTATGGCCGAAGTCGTGGCACTGCCCGCCGAGCGGGTGTTCGCACTGCCGGACTCGGTGTCGTTCGAAGCCGGCGCCGGCATCCTGTTCAACGACCTGACGGTGCAGTTCGCATTGCACACCCGCGGCAGGCTGGCCCAGGGCGAGACGGTCCTTGTGCACGGCGCGGCCGGCGGCATCGGGACCTCGGCGCTGCGACTGGCCCCGGCACTGGGCGCCGCGCGCACCATCGCGGTGGTATCCACCGAGGAGAAGGCCGAGATCGCCAGGGCCGCAGGCGCTTCCGACGTGGTGCTGGCCGACGGATTCCGCGACGCAGTCAAGGAACTCACCGACGGCCGCGGTGTGGATGTCGTCCTCGACCCGGTCGGCGGTGACCGCTTCACCGACTCGCTGCGGTCGCTGGCCGTGGGCGGGCGCCTGTTGGTGGTCGGATTCACCGGCGGCGAGATCCCCACCGTCAAGGTCAACCGCCTGCTGCTCAACAACGTCGATGTGATCGGCGCCGGATGGGGCGCGTGGACGTTCTCGCACCCGGGCTACCTGCAGGAGCAGTGGGCCGAGCTGCAGCCGCTGCTGGCCTCCGGCGCGGTGCCCGCACCCCAGCCCGAGGTCTACCCGCTGGAGCAGGCTGCCCAGGCCATCGCGTCACTGGAGAACCGCAGCGCCAAGGGCAAAGTGGTGCTGAAACTGCGCTGATCGGAATAGCGGCGCGACGCCCGGTGTTGCGGGGTGCGTGACTGAACATGCCGAACTGAGCCCGACAGACTGGGTACGCGACCAGACCCAACGCATCCTGGAACAAGGCACCACCGACGGCGTCGAGGTCCTCGACCGCCCGATCGTGCTGTTCACGACGACAGGCGCCAAATCCGGCAAGAAGCGGTACGTACCGCTGATGCGCGTCGAGGAGAACGGCCGCTACGCGATGGTGGCCTCCAAGGGCGGCGCCCCCGAGCACCCGTCGTGGTACTTCAACGTCAAGGCCAACCCGGCCGTGACGGTGCAGGACGGCGACAAGACCGCGTCGCTGACCGCCCGCGAACTCGACGGCGACGAGCGAGCGCACTGGTGGAAGCTGGCCGTCGAGGCGTACCCGCCCTACGCCGAGTACCAGACCAAGACCGACCGACAGATTCCGGTCTTCGTCGTCGAGTGACGCTTCACCACCATCCGAGCGCGGCCGACATCTGCCGAGCCAACTCGGTGGTGAGGGTGCGCACGTAGGCCGCCGACAGGTGGTGGGCATCGTGGTAGACGAGCACGTTGCCCTCGACGGCACGACAGATGGTCGGGCGGCATACCGCGTCAGTGAGGTCGAGGACCTTCATCAGCGGATAGTCGGCCAGATGGTCGAGTGTGGGATTGCGGTCGGCCAGGGCTTCGTCCCTCGGCAATCCGCAGGACTCGGCGTCGCCGCCTCTGGACAGACAGTCGACCGGTGAGAAGAACCATCCGTCCCGGATCATCCAGGGCGTGTCGCGGATGCCGAGCATCGGAATCCCGTTGGCGGACAGCTCATCCCAGATCCCCAGGTAGTAGTCGGGCACGTAGTCGCCCGGGCTGTTGAGGATCGGGCGCGTCGAGGTGAAGAACACATAGTCCGGCCGGTCCGCGATGATCTGCGCCAGCGCGTTGTCCGACCATGTCCGGCAGGACGGGTACGGCTCGAAGGATCCCGCGATGATCGGCAGACGCTTCGTGGTCAGCGGACAGCCGAACTTCAGGTAGGTGGTCACCTTGAAGCCGTGTTGGCGTCCGATCTGGTGCAACGCGGTCAGCCAGTGCTCCGAATGCGACCCTCCGGCCAGCGCGATCGTACGGGTACCCTTGGGGTCTCCGTACACGCAGGTGATGACCTCGGCGCCGGTAAACCCGGTGACGCAGTGGTCAACCGCTGACGGCGGAATGTCGTCGTCGGCCTCCAACGCACTCGGACGCATCGGAAGCTTCGCGACCGGTCGATTCTCGATGAGCGCCTGCGCGCCCGGATAGTCACGGATCGAGAGCATGCCGAGTTCCGCACCGCTGGCACGGGCGCGCGCGACATGCCCCTGCCACATCAGCGACGTCGCCACCAGCACCACTGCGACCAGCACCACGACCGCACCCGAGACCATCCACAGACCCGGCCCGCGCCGCCACGGCAACTGCACCCACCGCGCGGTGAGCAGCGACAATGCCCCTACCACCAGCATGACCGCGATGCCGTCGGCCAGGCCCACCGCATCGTCGTTGACGGTCGCCAGCCAGAAGATCAGCAGCGGCCAGTGCCACAGATACAGCGGATAAGCCGCGGTGCCGATGGCGACCAGCGGGGCGCTGCGCAGCAATTCGTTCGTCCTCGGCGACGCCCCCTGGGCGGCACTCACGATCACCAGCACCGTCGCCGCCACCGGAATCAATGTCCAGATGCCCGGGGACTGCACGGCCCGGTCGGTGAGCACACCGCACACCAGGATCGCCACCAGGCCGGTCCCAGCCGCTGCGGCCCGGAGCCGGCCGGGCCACCGGGTTTCCGCCGCCGGGCCGGCGACGAGCGCCGCGGCCAGCACTCCGACCAACGGCTCCCAGGCGCGAGAGGCGGTGCTGTAGTAGGCGAGCATCGGATTGTCCGCCTGCGTCGTGATCGCGTAGGACAGCGATGCCGCCGCCGCAATTCCGGCCACGGCGACCAGGGTGGTGCGTCGCGCGCCACGAGCCCGGCGCGCTGTCGCCGCGATGACGGCACCGGCGAGCAGGAAGAACGCGAGCGCGAACTGGCCCAGCACCGAGACGGCCCACAGATGATGCAGCGGTGTCACCGCCTCACCGGCCTGCACATAGTCGTCCGCCGAGCCGAGCAACTCCCAGTTCTGGTAGAAGCCCAGGCCGGCCAGCGTCTGATCGGCGAAAGCCTCCCACCGGGTCTCCGGCTGCACGAGTACGGTGAGCACCGCACTCACGACCACCACCAGAACCAGCGGCGGTACCAGCCAGCGCACCACCCGCCCGAACTCGGCGGCCAGGGCCTTCGGGCCCGCGGTCCCGATGTCGCGAAGAACGCGACCGCCGATGAAGAAGCCGGAGAGCACCAGCAGGACGTCCAGACCACCGGGTGCCCGACCGAACCAGAGATGGCAGACGACGACGATCAAGGCGGCGACGCCACTCAACCCGATCAGGTCGTCACGCACCCGTCGCCGGACAGCGGGGACGCGAACCAGATCGCCAACAATCGCCTGCACGCTGAACTTCCCCTGGGCTGAATTCGCCGGTCATCGACGACGAGAACACCTGGGGCCACGCCGTTCGTCGCACCGAGCATAAGCCACCGTGAGGGGCGTCCACCTCGGGCGCCCAGGCGCTTCGAAGCGCCAAAGTGGACACGAACCCGACCGCAGTTGTACGAACCGGCCATAGGCGGATCTGCCCGGCAAATCTAGCCTTGACTCATGACCGCCACCACCGCACCGGCTGCCAAGAAGTCCACCTACCGGCCGCTGGAGCTGTTCGACACCGACCGGCTGCTCGATGACGACGAGCGCGAGATCGCCGCCACGGTACGCAAGTTTGTCGACAGCCGGCTGAAGCCCGACGTCGGGCAGTGGTTCGAATCGGCCACCCTGCCCAGAGAACTGGCCAAGGAGTTCGGCAACCTCGGCGTGCTCGGCATGCACCTACAGGGTTACAGCTGCGCAGGCACCAACGCCGTCAGCTACGGCCTCGCCTGCATGGAACTGGAAGCCGGCGACAGTGGATTCCGCAGTTTCGTCTCCGTGCAGGGCTCGCTGTCGATGTTCTCGATCTACCGCTACGGATCCGAGGACCAGAAGAACGAATGGCTGCCCCGGCTCGCGGCCGGCGACGCGATCGGCTGTTTCGGCCTGACCGAGCCCGACTTCGGCTCCAACCCCGCCGGCATGCGCACCCGCGCCCGACGCGACGGCTCCGACTGGGTGCTCAACGGCACCAAGATGTGGATCACCAACGGCAACCTCGCCGACGTGGCCACGGTGTGGGCGAGAACCGGAGACGGCAGCGGGGATATCAGGGGCTTCCTGGTGCCCACCGACACCCCCGGATTCACCGCCAACGAGATCCACCGCAAGCTGTCCCTGCGCGCCTCGGTGACCTCTGAGCTCGTCCTCGACAACGTCCGGCTGCCTGCCTCGGCGCAGCTGCCGCTGGCCGAAGGGTTGTCGGCCCCGCTGTCGTGCCTCAACGAAGCGCGGTTCGGCATCGTGTTCGGCTCGCTCGGCGCCGCCCGCGACAGCCTCGAGACCGCGATCGACTACGCCGGCTCACGGGAGGTGTTCGACAAGCCGCTCACCAGCTATCAGCTCACCCAGGAAAAGCTGGCCAACATGACCGTTGAGCTCGGCAAGGGGATGCTGCTGGCGATCCACCTGGGCCGCATCAAGGACGCCCAATACGTCCGGCCCGAGCAGATCAGCCTCGGCAAGCTCAACAACGTGCGCGAGGCCCTGGCCATCGCGCGCGAATGCCGGACCTTGTTGGGCGGCAGCGGAATCACCCTCGAGTACTCGCCGCTGCGGCACGCCAACAACCTCGAATCGGTCCTCACCTACGAAGGCACCTCCGAGATGCATCTGCTGTCCATCGGCAAGGCGCTGACCGGGCAGGCGGCCTTCCGCTGATGACCGCGGTGACCGGCGCGCTCGGCGGGGTGGTCGTCGTAGATTTCAGTCGGGTGCTGGCCGGACCGTACGCGACGATGATGCTCGGCGATTTCGGCGCCGAGGTGATCAAGATCGAACGACCGGGCACCGGTGACGACACCAGGGCCTGGGGACCGCCCTACGACTCCTCCGGCGTGGCAACGTATTTCAACGCCGTCAACCGGAACAAGCGGTCGGTCGTGCTGGATCTGACCGATCCGGCCGACCAGGAACGGGCCCGCTCGCTGGTGGCAGGCGCCGACATCGTGGTGGAGAATTTCCGGCCGGGCACCATGGAGAAACTGGGGCTGGGATACGAGGACCTACGCGCGATCCGCCCCGATCTCATCTACTGCTCGATCACCGGATTCGGCCGCGACGGCGGCGCCGAGTTACCCGGCTACGACCTGCTGGTGCAGGCGGTCGGCGGACTGATGAGCGTCACCGGAACCGAACCCGGCGATCCCACCAAGGCAGGTGTCGCACTGGTCGACGTGCTGGCCGGTCTGCACGCGCTGAGCGGAATCCTGGCGGCCCTGGCGCATCGCGACCGCAGCGGAGCCGGGCAACGTGTCGACACCAACCTGTTCTCGGTGTTGTTGTCCTCCATGGTGAACCAGGCCTCCGGGTATCTCGGCGCCGGCGCGGTGCCGCAGATCATGGGCAATCGCCACCCGAGCATCGCGCCGTACCAGACGTTCGACACCGCCGACCGGCCCATCGCCGTCGCCGTCGGTAACGACAAGCAGTTCCGTGCCTTCGCCGCCGCCATCGGTGAACCCGAGCTGGCCGACGACCCTCGGTTCAGCACCAACCCGGACCGGGTCGCTCATCGGGATGCATTGTGCCCCAACATCGAAACCGCGTTGAAGAAGAAAGGTGCGGACCACTGGTACGCGGTACTCACCGAGGCGAGTGTGCCGGCCGGGCCGATCAACGACCTTTCGGAGGCGTTCGCGTTCGCCCACCGGCTCGGGATCGAGGCAACGGTTTCAGTGCCCGGAACCCCCACTCCCCAGGTGGCCAACCCGATCACATTGTCGGCGACACCGGTCACCTACCGCAGCGGGCCGCCCCGGCTCGGCAGCGCTGACGATCTCAACCCGACCGGCGCCGGAAGCCCGAATTCGTCGCCGGCCGCCGGCACGTAGGCGATCGTGGTGCCGGTGTCGATGGCCACCCTGGGCAGCGACTGTGACGGTGCGCACCCCGCCGCGGCCAATCAGCTTGAGCTGTAGTGAAACTCACACTCTAAGAATTGGTTTTAATCTGCGCCGAGCGGGAGCATGGAGGCATCCCTTTCTTCGGGCGATCCCCCATGTGTGGATGGAGAAAAACGAGTACCCGTGATCCGGGGCACTTCCAAGGAGTGAGAAGTATGTCGTTCGCGCAATTCCGTGCAAACCAGAAGCGCGCCAACATGCGGCGCCGCCTCTACGCGCGGATCAACGAACTGCCCGACTCGTCGGTTCGCGAAGAGTTGATCGCAGTCGTCCAGCGGCACGAGCTTCAGGATTCGCATCACTGAAACAACTCCCGCTGTACAGAGCCGGTGGCCCCGTGGCCCCGGCTCTGTTGTCTTCTGGTGGTCGGTCCAGTCAGCCGCGGCCGAAGTACGGCATGGCCCGAGCCATCACCGTCAGCGACGGGACCGACACGTCCAGCGGCAGATCGACCAGGTGCGCGATGGCGCGGGCCACATGCTCGACGTCGAAAGTCGGCTCAGCCGCGAGACTTCCGTCGGCCTGCAGGGTCTGATGACTGAATCCGGCGGTCATGTCGGTGGCGGCATTGCCGATGTCGATCTGGGTGACGCAGATGTCGATATCACGCAGATCCAACAACATTGACGCGGTCAGCCCGTTCATGGCGTGTTTGGTGACGGTGTAGGCCAGGCTCTTGGGGCGCGGACGGTGCGCGGAGATCGATCCGTTGTTGATGATCCGCCCGCCTCGGGGCAGCTGAGCCGCCATGGCGCGCGCTGCTTCCCTGGCACAGAACACCGCGCCGTCGACGTTGGTGCGCCACGTGGAGTGCCACTGCTCGTCGTCGATATCGGCGATCGACGCCGACGGGCCGAAAACCCCAGCGTTGTTGAACAGCACGTCGACGCGTCCGAATGTCGACACCGTATCGGCGAACAGCGCCCGCACCGAGGCTGAATCTGTGACGTCGGTCGGGACGACGCGGGCATTCGGGTTCCCGTCGGCAGCGGCCGTCAGCGGTTCGGGCCGACGTCCCGCCAGCACCACCCGATGGCCGGCATCCAGCAAGACTCGGGCCGTCGCGCGACCGATGCCGCTACCCGCACCCGTGATGACCACGACTCTCCGGTCTTTCTGCATGGTTTCGATTGTGCCCGACCTCGCCTCAGCGCATCCGGGATCGCCGATTGCGCTGAGGCGAGGGAGTTCAGTTGAGCAGGTAAAGGCCTACCGTGCCACCGTCATTCACGGCATAGACGGCTTCACCCGGGCCGGCGCCGGCAGCGTTGGCCGCGGCCACCGCCGAAGGAGCGTCGGCGTGATTGCCGGTCCAGTGCCATGCGCGACCGCCGGTGCCGGTGTGGTTGTCGAATATGTAGAGACCGACGGTCCCGCCGTCGTTGACCTCGAAGATCGCCTCACCGGGGCCTGCTCCCGATGCGGTGGCCGCAGCCGCAGCCGACGGAGCGTCCCCGTGATTGCCAGTCCATCTCCAGCTCATGTTGAACTCCTGTGTCGAGTGCCGATGCGCCCTGATCGACGGGCACATCCACTGTCGGCCGCAGTCACGGCACCGCGCATGCGTAGTGCACTACTCGACTTCCGATTACTTCGCGCTGAAGCCCGCCGTCGCGGAAGGCGATCCATCTGCCCGCTTCGCCAATCACGGTATGCTTCAGCGTGATTGTGAGTTTTCTGGCCAGGTTCTAACTGTCGTCGGCTTCTTCCGGAGGGATCAGTAGTTCCTCGGGGTGGAAGTGGTGGTTGATGGTGTCCTGGCCGGTGTCCATGAGAGGTGGTGGGTGCCAGTGGGTGCGGCCGGTGTCGGGGTCGATGGTGGTGGTCCAGCCGAGCCCGACCAGACGGTTGTCGGGGCCACAGCTCAGCGCGAGGTCGGGGGCGTCGGTGTGACCGCCGTGCTGCCAATCGGCCTTGGCGTGGTGAACCTGGCAGTCATCGGCCGCTGCGGTGCACCCCGGGCGGGTACAGCCGCGGTCGCGGTCATAGAGCAGCAGGCGTTGCGCTTTGGTGGCCAACCGTTTGGTGCGGCCCATGTACAACGGTTCAGCGGTGTGGTGTTTGTACACGATGAGGTAGTGAAAGCTGTGTTCTGCCAAGCGGATCAGGTCCTTCATCGGCATCCACAGCCCTGAGCCGGTGACGGCGATTCCGGCGCCGGCTTCCAGTTCGGCCAGGGTGGTGGACACCACCACGGTGACCGGAAGGCCGCCGTGTTGGCCGAGCCGTTTGGACATCAGGATCTCGCGTAGCGCCGCCCTGAGTGCGTCGTGATTGCGCTGGGCCTGGGTCCGGGTGTCACGGGCTGCAGCGGCCTGCTGGTCTTGCTGGGCTTGAGTGGTGTCCTGCTCGTGAGAGGCCTGCTGCTCCTCGGAGGCCTCGGCCTCGGAAGCCTCCCCGGTGGCCACATCGCCCTCGAAGACGTCGGTCTCGGGGACATCGGGCGGGACGGCCGCCGGCTTGTCAGACGGGGTAGCGCCGGCCCCGGGAGCATCTGTCTCGCGCGCGGCCTCGTCTGCCTCGTCGGCCCCGGCCTGGTCATCGAGGGGGTTGGGTGTGGGGTTGTGGACCGGTTCGGGATCGGCCGGGTTGTTGATGCCCGGGGCACCCCACACGCCGGTGACCGTGGTCAGATAGGACGCGGTCTCGGGGTCCAGCCAACCCTGCACGTGCACGAGTCCGTCGGCGTCCTGTTTGCCGATCCGCAGCCCACGCAGATGCGCGGCGACATCAGGTGAGTCGCCGTCCTGGTTGAGCAGATACAGCAGTTTGTCGGCGGCGGCTTTGAGGGTTTCGGGGGTATCGCGGGTGGCGGCGGCGACCAGGTCGGTTTCGATCTGGGCCAACTCAGCGGTGTTCACATATTTTGCGGCCTTGTCCACGGTGTCGCGGATGATCGTGATGTGTTCGGTGTTGATGGTGCCGGCCAGCAGCCCTTGGGCGCAGGCCGGCAGCAGCGGCTGCAACACCTCGCCGCCGATGGCGTAGCGCGGGCCCAGGGCGGCGGCTGCGGCCACCCGGCGGGAGGCTTCCCTGCCGCTGATCCGCATCCGGGTGGCCAGTACGTCTTTAAAGGATTTGCCGCCGATCTCGTGCGGGCTGGCCTGCGCCATCAGGGCGGCCTGGATCCGGTGATCGATCAGCGCCTCGGTGCGGGCGAGCTGTTCGCGCTCGGACTGCAGTGCCAACAGTTCTGCGGTGTCGAACCCGGTGAAATCGACAGCGGTCAGCGAGGCGGTCGCGGCGCGGTGACCGACCAGCACGGCCTGCACCGCGTCCCGGTCCTGCACCACTGCCGCCATCACCATGATTCGAACACTAGTTCGATAGGCTGACAGAAACCCGCGAAATGGGACTGACGTGGCCAAAGTGACCAAAGTTTTTCGGCGACACTCAGTGCGTCGGCGTACCGCCTGCCGGACTCGGGCGCGGCGCGGTGAAGAACGCCGCGCAGACGGCGATCACGCTGATCATCGCCGCGACCGTGAAGGCGGCATGGACACCGGGCAGATCCGGGGCACCACCCGATTGCGACGCCTTCGTCATAACGGTCACGAACAAGGCGGTTCCCGCCGCACCCGCAACCTGTTGCAGCGTCGTCAAGATGGCGCTGCCGTGCGAGTAGAACCGGTCGGGCAGGACACCGAGCGCGTCAGTCATCAACGGGGTGAACATCATCGACAGGCCCACCATCATGATCGTCTGCAGGACAACCAGTTCCCACACCGGAGACGCCGCCGACAGCAGGGTGAATCCCCACAGCGACGCGCACAGCAACACCGACCCCGGCACGACCAGCACCCGGGCACCGTGCCGGTCATACGCCCGCCCGACCAGCGGACCGGCCAACCCCATCAGCAACCCACCCGGGAGGGTCGCCAATCCGGCGACCAGCGCACTCTGCTTCAACACGTCCTGGACGTACAGCGGCACCATGATGATGGCGCCGAACAATCCCATGAACCCGAGGATCACCAGGCCCAGCGACACCGAGAACCGGCGATAGGTGAACGGGCGCAGGTCGAGGAACGCGCGGTCGCGTCGCTGCAGCTGGATCTGCCGTGCGCCGAACAGCACCATCGCCACCGCCCCAAAGGTCATCGGCACCCACGCGGGTAGCGACTGCCGACCGTGCGCACCCTCGCCCATCAGCGACAGTCCGAACACCAAACCCGCGAACGCCACCGCCGACAGGGGCACCGAGACGGGATCGATCGGCGTCGGCTCCTCCCGCTCATCGTCGACCCGCAGCCAGGCCAGGCCGGCACTGAGCGCCACCAGCGCGATGGGCAGCACGATCCAGAACATCCACCGCCAGTCGAGCGAACCCAGGATGAACCCCGACAGCGTGGGACCGATCGCCGGCGCGACGGCGATGACGATCGAGATGGTCCCCATCATCTGGCCGCGCCGATCGGCCGGGATCAGCGTCATGACCGTCGTCATCAGCAGCGGCATCATCACGGCGGTCCCGCACGCCTGCACGATCCGTCCGACCAACAGCACCGCGAACCCCGGCGCCAGCGCGGCTATCAGGGTGCCGGTGCAGAACAACGCCATCGACGCCAGGTAGATGCTCCGCACCGGGTAGCGCTGCAGCAGCGAACCGGACATCGGGATGACCACGGCCATGGTCAACAGGAAGCCACTGGTCAGCCATTGCGCCGTGCTCGCGGAGATGTCCAGGTCCACGATCAGCGCCGGCAGCGCGACGCTCATGATCGTCTCGTTGAGGATCATCACGAACGCCGACCCCACCAGCAGCGCGATGATGACGTTCGCGCTCGCCTGGGCACGCGGTTGCGTCGCGATTTCCCCGGTGCTCGGGCCCGTAATCATTACCTCTCCCTGTCTCCCCCGAGACTTCGTTTGCGCAGCCACCCAGGGTAGGTGGGGCACCCGACATCAGGGAAACCGGTTTTTGCTGCGACCGTCGCCCCGCCAGAAATTGACGTCGAGAAAAATTGAGTAGTGCACTACTACAGACATCGCGTCGGCGGCACGAAAGCATCAGGCAATGACGACCATCGACGCGGCACCGCACCTCGACAGCGCCATCCCGTCGTTCCCGCTCTCCGTCGACGGGATGCCGCATCCACTTGCCCTCACCACAGCGAGTTTCAAGGCGGCAATGTGGGCCGCCGACAGACTGATCATCGGCGGTCGCACCTCTAGCGCCGACGTGCAGGCCCGGGTAACCGCTGCCTGCAATGCCCTGTCCGACCAGATCCATGTCCACCTGCGTGCCGGGACCCCTGACGTCGACGAGCTGGGCGCCTTCGTGCACCGGGAGACCTACCCGTACCTGGGGCTGAGCACCCTGGTCGACCGTTCCTACACCAAGCCCCGCGGGTACGCGGGTGACTATCTGACGTTGCAGATGGTGTACGACGACAAACCCGACGGAGTGCGCCGGCTCGGCCCCTACATCGACGAGTGGTTTCTCGGCATACCGGCCTCGCGCGCGGTCAAGAATCGCCGACAGCTGTTGCGCGACATCATCATCGACACCGCGCAGCACTGCCAGGGCAGGCCCACCGCGATCACCAGTCTGGCCTGCGGGCCGGCCCGCGAGATCTTCGATACCTTCGCCGAAGCAGAATGCCCGGACATCATCGCCACCTGCCTGGACATCGACGACCAGGCGTTGGGCTACGCCCAGGGCATCGCCCACAGCCTCGGGGTGACGGGACGAGTTGCGTTCGTACAGGCCAACATCGTGAAAGTCGCGCTGGGGCGCCAAACGCTCGAATTGGGTGATCAGGATCTGGTGTATTCGATCGGCCTCATCGACTATCTGGCCGATCATCACGTCGTGAAGCTACTCGACTGGATCTACCATCACCTACGCCCAGGCGGTACCGCGATAGTCGGGAACTTCGATACCGCCAATCCCGATCGGGCCTTCATGGATCATCTGCTCGACTGGAAACTGATCCACCGGTCACCACAGGACTTGGCAGATCTGTTCGCGCAGTCGATTTTCGGGGCTGCGCCGGTCGAGGTGCGACGCGAAGCTACCGGGATCAACCTGTTCGCCTCGGCCAGTCGACCGGCCTGCGATTGAGATATCCAATCCTGGTTCGCGCCACCACACGCGGGATTAAGGTCGAAAAATGACTGGGTCAACCGTGATTCGTCGCTTGGTGTCGGCGGCGGCAATCGTGTCGATGGTCGGTGTTGGGGCGGCGTGCAATTCGCGCGATTCGGACGGCGGCACCGGACCGGAGCAGACCACGGCGACCGACGCCACGCCAACAACGACATCACCGACTGCCGAGGCCACACCGTTCACCGGTTTCCTCGAAACCGTCGACGGTACAAAGGGAATCGTCACCTACAAGGCAGAGCTTCCGCAGCTCAAAGGCGGGGCCACCGCTGTCCGCGACAAGTTCAACGCTTCGGTCCACGCTGCCCTCGACGACTATCTCAAGCCTACCGAGGACAACCTCCCGGTCACCGTGGCGCCGGGCGCCCTCCCCGAGGAAGAACGGAGCAGGGTGTCCCACATCGGAAGCGGTGTGGTGGCCGGCGTGCTGCTGCTCAACATCTACGTCGAGCACGCGGCGCATCCGTTCAACACCGTCTCGACGACGGTGATCGATGCGCACACCGCCGCACCGGTCATGATCACCGATCTGTTCGCCGACCAGAAGGCCGGCCTGGACACGGTGGTGCAGGCCATCAAGGCCGAGATGGCCGGCGAGGACAAGCTGGCCGATCAGGCGCCACCGGAGCCGGTCGCCGATCAACTCGCCAATTGGCTGCCCGACAACGACGGCCTGGTGTTCTACCTGCCGGTCGCCCACGTGCTCGGCGACTACTACCCGGTGACCGTGGAGTGGGACGCCATCGCCGGCGTCCTCGCGCCAGGGGTGCGGGAGAAGCTGACTCAGTAAGCCTGAACCAACGCCCGGTATCAATGAAAATGGCCCCCGGAGATAATCTCCGAGGGCCATTTCCTCTTGGTAGCGGGGACAGGATTCGAACCTGCGACCTCTGGGTTATGAGCCCAGCGAGCTACCGAGCTGCTCCACCCCGCGTTGCGAATACAAGGTTACCGGGGTCTTACGTGGAGCTCCAAATCGGGTGCTCAGAGGCGTTTCCGGCCCGAAAACGACCGGAAATCAGACCACGAAACGCACCACCTGGCCACACCGGAACACGCCTGCCGGGTCGTGCCGATCGGCCAGCGCAGACAGCCAGTGCCGGGTCTCGTCGTCGTAGACCCGCACGGCCCGCCCAGCGTCCTCCGACGGTGCGAAATTGGGGATCTGGCCGCCGCTGGACCACTGCGACAACGCGACGATGAGCGCACCGGCCTGAGGCACCACAAGGTCGGCGACCGGAGGCGCCAGAACCCCGATGACTGCCACCGCGAACGCGGCGTCGCGGTGGCAGAACGCGCTGCGGTGCTGCGCCTCACGCGCCAACGCGCCGCCGAGCATCCGGACTTCGACGATCGTCTGCACCGAACCCGAGCCCGGGCCGGCCGCGGCCAGGAGCACCTCCACCGTGTCCGCGGTCAACTCCCGCAGCAGCGTGTGGTGTTCGTAGATCGGCATCGGATCGACCGGATCGTCATGTACCGCACCGATTGCCGCGTACGGCATCACTGCGACCGTATCGAGCACCGGAGTGGCCGTCGCGCGTAGCGGCGCCAAGAGTCGTTCGGCCTCGGCGAAGTCGCCGAGCGCGGCGTAGCGCACCGCAACGGTCAAGCGACCGGCCAACGGATCAGGCACCCCGGGCAGCGGCGGAAGCTGCTGCAGCGCGATCGAAGTTGAGATCGAATCCGGCAGGTCCGCGCACCAACGGGCCCACTCGCGCAGCACCGCCGCGGCATCCGCACCATCGAAATACACTGCGCCGCCGTAGAACTCGGTGATCGGAAGCAACTCGATCTCGACGGCCGTGACGATGCCCAGCGTCGCCTTTCCGCCGCGCAGCCCCCAGAACAGCTCCGCGTTCTCCTCAGGCGTCGCGCGCAGCAACTCCCCTGCGCCGGTGACCAACTCGAACGACCGCACGTAATCCGACGACAGTCCGACGGTGCGCACCAGCGGCCCGATTCCCGCACCGGTGAGGAATCCCACAACGCCGACACCCGGCGCGGACCCACCCAATCCGGCCAGTCCGTGCGGAGTGGCGGCGTCGAGCACGTGCTGCCACGTCGCCCCGGCCGCCACACGGGCGGTGCGGGCCACCGGATCCACGGTGACGTCGGTCATGCCTGAAGTCAGCACCAGAATGGTGTCGGGAGCGATGGACAGAGCGCCATGGCCGGTGGCCTGGACACTCACCCGGTATCCCCGGGCGGCCGCGTAACCGACCGTGTTGGCGATGTCGTAGGCCGACGAAGCCAGCACCACCGCGGCGGGTTCCACGGTGGCCGCCAGATTCCAAGGGGTGGCGCGCTCGTAGCCGGCCTCCCCCGGCAGCGCGACCGGGGCGGCGACGTGGGCACGTAGCCCCTCCAGCGCGTCGTCCAGGCCGTCGTGCGCAAGGTCGGTCAGGGTCATCGGGGTCCTCTCGGGAAAGTTCGTGCAAATAGTCGGCGCACAGCATCACCGGGACCACTTGGCATTAACTTGGCGCCCAGTTCAGACCGGTCGGGCAGACCAGAAGGTGCCCACCCTCCCGAGGAGAGTGGGCACCTTCTGTCAGTTCACACCGCTACTTCGACGAATTGAACTTGTTCATCGCATCGTTCAACCGCTGCAACGCCTGTCCGTACTTGCCGAAGTCACCGCTGCGCTGCGCATCCTGCGCCGCCGACAGTGCCGACTCGACCTCCTTGAGCGCACCGGCCTTGGCCGGCGACAACTGCACGGGCTCACCCGGCGGGATCGCGGCCGGAGGTGCGGCGACCTGCGGCGCCTGGCCGTCCGCGTTGGCCGGTGGCGGCGCCGCCGGCGCCGCCTCGGGCGTCCCGGCAGCCTGCGGCTTGCCGTCGGTGGGCGCCACGTTGGTGGCGGTGGCACCCGCCCCCGGACCGAACAGTTCGGTCAGGGCAGCACCGACGGTCGGGCCGTAGCCGACCTTGTCCCCGTAGAGCATGGCCACGCGGATCAGGCGCGGGTAGGTCGAGGCGGCGTCACTGGTTCCCGGCGATGCGTAAACCGGTGCCACGTAGAGCAATCCGCCATCGGCAACCGGAAGGGTCAACAGGTTGCCCCATCGGATCCGGTTCAGGTTGTCACGTCCGATCACACCGAGGTCCTGCGTGACGGCAGTGTCGGTACTGATCGCGTTGAATGCCTGTTTGGGGCCCTTGACCTCACCGGGAATCGTCAGCACGGTGATCTTGCCGTAGGTCCGCGGATCCGAGCTGGCACTGACATAGGCCGCCAGGAACTCTCGCTGCAACCAGTTCAGCGCACTGGTCAACTGGAAGGACGCCGAACCATCGTTGTTCACAAGGTCTTTGGCGACGATGTAGAACGGCGGCTGATAGCTGCTTGCCGTCGGGTTCGGGTCCAGCGGAACGTTCCAGAAGTCGGCGTTGGTGAAGAACTTCACCGGATCGTCGACGTGGTACTTGGTCAGCAATGACCGCTGGACCTTGAACAGGTCCTCGGGATAACGCAGGTGCGCCTGCAGTTCCGGAGAGATGTCCGCCTTCGGTTTGACGGTGCCCGGGAAGACGCTCATCCAGGCCTTGAGCACCGGATCCTGTTCGTCCTGGGCGTACAGCGTCACGGTGCCGTCATAGGCGTCGACCGTGGCCTTGACCGAGTTGCGGATGTAGGACACCTGCTTGTCGGGAGCCAGTCGGTTCACCGCGACCTCGTTGGAATCCGCCGTCGCGCTCGACAGCGTGGTCAACTCCGAGTACGGGTAGTTGTCCAGCGTCGTGTAACCGTCGACGATCCAGACCATGCGTTTGTTGACGATCGCCGGGTACACGCTGGTGTCGGTGGTCAGCCACGGCGCCACCGCCTCCACGCGCTCGGCCGGATCCCGGTTGAACAGGATCTTGCTGTTCTCGCCGATCACGTTGGACAGCAGGAAGTTCCGCTCGGCGAACTTGGCCGCGAACACCGTCCGGGCCAGCCAGTTACCCACCGACACACCGCCGGTGCCCGAGTACGTGTAGTTCTTCGTGTCGGTGTTGGTTTCGTAGTCGTACTCGCGGTCGACATCGCCGTTCTTGCCGACGATCGCATAGTCGGCCGAGGTGTCGGCGATCACCGGGCCGAAGTAAACCCGGGGCTGATCGAGCGGTGCCGGGCCGGGCGAGACGACCTTGCCGTTGGCGCCGACGACGCTGGCGAGGAACTCGGGGTAACCACCGTTCTGGTTGGGATCGTTGGCGATTCCGCGCACCGTGTTGGCCGGCGAGGCGATGAAACCGTTGCCGTGGGTGTAGACGGTGTGCCGGTTGATCCAGTCGCGCTGGTTCTCGATCAACCGGTCCGGGTTGAGTTCGCGCGCGGCGACGACGAAGTCGCGCAGGCTGCCGTCGGGACCGGCATAGCGGTCGATGGCCAGCTGGTCCGGGAAGAAGTAGAAGTTCTTGCCCTGCTGGAACTGGGTGAACGCGGGGCTGACGATCGTCGGATCGAGCAGCCGGATGTTCGACGTGGTGGCGCGGTCCGCGGCCACCTGCGCGGCCGTGGTCTGACCGTTGCTCTCGTAGTTGCGATACGTCACCGTGTCGTCGGTGAGCCCGTAGGCCTGCCTGGTCGCGCTGATACTGCGGCTGATGTATTCGCTTTCCTTCTGCGCGGCGTTGGGCTTGACGCTGAACTGCTCGACGATCAGCGGCCACCCGGCCCCCACCACCAGCGAGCTCAGCAGCAACAGCACCACGCCGATGGCCGGAATCCGCAAGTCGCGCAACACGATCGCCGAGAACACCGCCACCGCGCAGATCAACGCGATGGCCAACAGGATCAGCTTGGCCGGCAGCACGGCGTTGATGTCGGTGTAGCCGGCGCCGGTGAACGGTTTGCCGGTACGGGTATTGCTCAGCAATTCGTAACGGTCCAGCCAGTACGCGAACGCCTTGAGCAGGATCAGGAAGCCGATCAGGCTGATCAGCTGGATCCGGGCGGCACGGCTCAGCGCCCCGCTGCGGCCGGTCAGCCGGATCCCGCCGAACACGTAGTGCCCCAGCAGGTTCGCGACGAACGCCAGGAACGTCGCCACGAACAGGTACGTCAACACCAACCGGTAGAACGGCAGATCGAACGCGTAGAAACCCAGATCCCGGCCGAACTGCGGATCGGTGATCCCGAAATCGCCGCCGTGCAGGAACAGCTGCACCCGCACCCAGTAGCTCTGCGCGATCACCCCGGCGAGCAGGCCGATGAAGACCGGCACCCCGATCCCGAACAGCCGCAGCCGGGCGAGCACGGTCGTGCGGTACCGCGCCACCGGATCATTCGGACCGGCGGCCGGGACGAACACCGGACGGCTTCGATAGGCCAACGCCAGCCCGGCGAACACCACTGTCCCGATGAGCAGACCCACCACCAGGAACACGATGAGGCGGGTCGCCAGCACGGTGGTGAACACCGAGCGGTACCCCAACTCGCCGAACCACAACCAGTCGACGTAGCCGTCGACCACCCGAGGTCCGATCAACAACGCCAGCACCGCGACCAGTGCCAGCCCGATCAGTACCCGGCTACGTCGTGTCAGCTTCGGCATCCTCGCCGCCGGCCGCATCCCCACTCGTGAACTCCCGTTTCAGCCTCGGTGGACTCGTGACATGCCCGACGGGGCCGCCCGATTTTCTACAACTCTAGCCATCCACGGCCCGGGTGCGGGCTAGCAGCGAGGTGGTTCGCCACCGGCAGAAATCGTGTGCAGCGCGTCGACCGCCTGGGTCAGCGTTTCCACCCGGACCAGATCCATGCCGTCCTGGGGGGCCGAGCGCGCCTCGGTGCAGTTGTCGGCAGGCACGAGGAACGCGCTGGCGCCGGCTTCCTTGGCGGCCAGCATCTTGTGCGTGATGCCGCCGATGGAGCCGACCTTGCCCTCGCCGGTGATGGTTCCGGTGCCTGCGATGAACTTGCCGTCGTTGAGGTCGCCGGTGGTCAGCTTGTCGACGACGGCGAGGCTGAACATCAGCCCGGCCGACGGGCCACCGATGTTGGCCAGGTTGAAGTCGATGTCGAACGGTGCCCACGGGGCGTCGAGCACACCGACGCCGAGGAATCCGTAGTCCCGGTCGGGGTTGTCGCCGAGGGTGATGGTCGCGACGCCGGGCGGCGCATTCTTGCGCCGGAAGTCGATCACCAGCTGCTCACCGGGCTTGGTCTTCTTCAAGATGGCCTGGAACGCGTCGAGGTTCGCCACCGGTGCGCCGTTCACCCCGTCGATCGCGTCGCCGTCGCGCAGCTTGCCCGCCGAAGGGCCCGGATCGGTGACGCTCTGCACGGTCACCGCCACCGGGTACTTCAGGAACGACAGGGCCGCGTACTCGGCACTGTCCTCGGACTTCTTGAAGTCGGAGTTGTTGGCCTCGTCGATCTCGTTCTTCGACTTGTCCGGCGGGTACACCAGGTCGCGTGGAACCAGCTGCTCACGACCCGACATCCACAACGCCATCGCCTGGCCCAGGGTCAGGCCGTCGCGCTGGGACACCGTGGTCATGTTCAGATGCCCCGCCGTCGGGTGCACGTCGGCGTCGGGTCCGTGAATGTCGACCACCTGCTTGCCCTCGACCTCGCCGAGCGTGTTGAAGGTCGGACCGGGCCCCAACGACACGAAGGGCACCGTCACCACCGACAGCAGCACGCCGAACGCCACGATCGGCACCAGCGCAACCAGCAGCGTCAAAATCCGCCTGTTCACGCCGCCCACAGTAAAGCCTGCACCTTCGTGTTCACCCACAGCGTGACCCACGACCGCACCCTGACACCCGGTCATGAGTACCGTTGTGGGTATGGCTGACCTGCCTTTCGGCTTCTCCGCCGGGAACGACCCCGACCGAGACAAAGACAAGAAGGATCCCGATTCGGGGTCCGGCTCCGGCAACTCCGGACCAGGTCCGGGATCGGATCCGTTCGGTTTCGGCATGGGCGGAGCCAACTTCGACATGGGCGACCTGGGGCAGATCTTCACCAAGCTCGGCGAGATGTTCAGCGGCGCGGGCAGTGCGATGGCCGGCGGCAAACAATCCGGCCCGGTGAACTACGACCTCGCCCGGCAGCTGGCGTCAAACTCGATCGGGTTCGTCGCACCGGTGCCGGAGAAGACCACGGGCGCCGTCGCCGACGCGGTGCGGCTGGCCGAGACGTGGCTCGACGGGGTCACCCCGCTGCCCGCGGGCACCACGCGGACGGTGGCCTGGACCCCCAGCGACTGGCTGGACAACACCCTGGACACCTGGAAGCGGCTGTGCGACCCGGTGGCCGAGCAGATTTCCTCGGTGTGGGCGTCGGCACTGCCCGAAGAGGCCAAGAGCATGGCCGGCCCCCTACTGGCGATGATGTCGCAGATGGGCGGCATGGCGTTCGGCTCCCAACTGGGCCAGGCCCTGGGCAAGCTGTCCCGCGAGGTACTGACCTCCACCGACGTCGGCCTGCCGCTGGGCCCCAAGGGGGTCGCCGCGCTCATGCCCGAGGCCATCGAATCGCTGGCCGAGGGGCTGGAACGCCCGCGCAGCGAGATCCTGACCTTCCTGGCCGCCCGCGAGGCCGCCCATCACCGGCTGTTCAGCCACGTGCCGTGGCTGTCGAGTCAGCTGCTCGGCACGGTCGAGGCCTTCGCCAAGGGCATGAAGGTCGACATGACCGGCATCGAAGATTTCGCCCGCGGCTTCAACCCGGCCTCCCTCGGCGACCCGTCGGAGATGGAGCAGCTGCTCAACCAGGGCATCTTCGAGCCGAAAGCCACCCCCGAGCAGGAAGCCGCCCTGGAGCGGCTGGAAACCCTGCTCGCGCTGATCGAAGGCTGGGTGCAGACCGTCGTCACCGCGGCGCTGGGCGATCGCATCCCCGGCACCTCGGCACTTGCCGAGACGCTACGTCGTCGTCGCGCCACCGGTGGGCCGGCCGAACAGACCTTCGCCACTCTCGTCGGCCTGGAATTGCGCCCCCGCAAGATGCGCGAGGCCGCGGCCCTGTGGGAGCGGCTCACCGAGGCGGTCGGCACCGACGCCCGCGACGGTGTGTGGCAGCACCCCGACCTGCTGCCGAGCGCGGCCGATCTCGACGAGCCGGCGGGTTTCATCGACCGGATGATCGGCGGCGACACCTCCGGCATCGACAGTGCCTTCGAACAGGCCATCGCCGATTTTGAAAAAGAAGCCGACCTGGGGAAGGACAAGCGCGAGGACGACGGCGACAACTGACCCTCGCCGGGCCCTGTGGATAACTGAAACGGCGGTCGCCGCCGCCGTGGCAGAGTCATCGCATGACGCGCTACGTGCTCGCCGCCGGCCGGCAGATCCTGCTGCGTCCCGACGAGGCCGTGCAGCTCGGCTGGGACCCGCGGCGCGCCGTGCTGGTCCGTCCCCCTGCCGGGATGCCCCAGAACCAGCTGGCCGTGCTGCTGCGCATGCTGCAGGACGGTGCGACCCGTGACGAATTGGTCATGGCCGCAGGATTATTCGACGACGCCTCGGCGATCGACGAGTTGATCGTGGAGCTCACCGAGACCGGCCTGCTCACCCCGCTGACCACGCCGCGGGCACGACGGGCCCGCGCGGCGTCGATCCGCGTCCACGGCCGTGGCCCGCTGTCGGAACTTCTGGCCAACGGCCTGCGCTGTTCGGGTGCGAAAGTCAGGCGCAGCACGAACCCGTACACCGGGAACGTGGCAGCGTCCACCGACCTGGTGGTGTTGGCCGACGATCAGCTCAACGACCCGCGGCTGCTGCAGGACCTACATCACGACGGCATCGCCCACCTGTCGGTGTGTGTCCGCGACGGCGCCGGGTTGGTGGGCCCTCTGGTGATCCCGGGGCTGACCAGCTGCCTGCATTGCGCCGACCTACATCGCACCGATCGGGACGCAGCATGGCCGGCTCTGGCCACCCAGTTGCGCGGCGCGGTCGGCAGCGCCAGCCGCTCGACCATCCTGGCCACCGCGGCACTGGCCATGCGCCAGGTGGACCTGGTGATCCGGGCGGTCGGACACCCGGGCGGCGACCAGCCCGCCCCCGAAGCGCCGCCCACCCTGAACACGACCCTGGAACTCGACGCAGCGGGGCATTCGATCGTCGCGCGCCGCTGGTCCCGACACCCAGACTGTCCGTGTTGAAAACGTTTGTTGCCACTTGGTTGCGGGCGGTTCAGGCGAGTCATGGATGATGGTCTGGTGTCTGACATCAAACGTGGAAGCGTGGCACGGAATGCGAAGCTCGCCGGCCTGGCCGGCGGCATGGCGGGTCGGGCCGCACTGGGCTTCGGCAAGCGTCTGACCGGCAAGTCCAAGGACGAAGTCACTGCCGA
Source organism: Mycolicibacterium sp. 050232 (assembly GCA_036235365.1). Taxonomy (GTDB): domain Bacteria; phylum Actinomycetota; class Actinomycetes; order Mycobacteriales; family Mycobacteriaceae; genus Mycobacterium. The sequence continues at coordinate 767,817 of JAZBEZ010000002.1, forward strand.
GTTGATGGACAAAGCCGCGCAACAACTGTTCACCGTGCTGGGTGAGCTCAAGGGTGGCGCGATGAAGGTGGGCCAGGCCCTGTCGGTGATGGAAGCAGCCATCCCCGAGCAGTACGGCAAGCCGTACCGCGAGGCCCTCACCAAACTGCAGCGCGAGGCTCCGCCCCTGCCCACTGCCAAGGTGCACCGGATGCTCGACGCCCAGCTGGGCACCAAGTGGCGGGACCGGTTCGCCTCATTCGACGACACGCCGGTGGCCTCGGCCAGCATCGGCCAGGTGCACAAGGCGGTGTGGTCGGACGGGCGTGAGGTCGCCGTCAAGATCCAGTACCCGGGTGCAGACGAGGCCCTGCGTGCCGATCTCAAGACCATCCAGCGACTGGTCGGGGTGTTCAAGCAGCTGGCCCCCGGCGCGGACATCCAGGGCGTGGTCGACGAACTGATCGAACGCACCGAGATGGAGCTCGACTACCGGCTGGAGGCCGACAACCAGCGGGCCTTCGCCAAGGCATACGCGAACGATCCGCATTTCGCCATCCCCCACATCGTGGCCAGCGCCCCCAAAGTGGTCATCGCCGAATGGATGGAAGGCATCCCGATGTCGGAGATCATCCGCGACGGGACGCCTGAACAACGCGATCTGATGGGCACCCGGCTGACCGAGCTGACGTTCGGATCACCCGGACGGCTGGAGATGATGCACGGCGACGCGCATCCCGGAAATTTCATGCTCCTACCCGACGGCCGGATGGGTGTCATCGACTTCGGAGCGGTGGCGCCGCTGCCCGGCGGGCTGCCCTACGCGCTCGGCGAGATGATCCGGCTGGCGCGCGACAAGAACTACGACGAGTTGCTCCCGGTCATGGAAGCGGCGGGCTTCATCCAGAAGGGTGAACAGGTCTCCATCGAGGAGGTCAACGACATGCTGCGCCAGTACGTCGAACCCATCGAGGTCGACGTCTTCCACTACACCCGCCGCTGGCTGCAGAAGATGGCGGCCGGGCAGATGGACAATTCGGTGGCGCAGATCAAGATGGCCCGCCAGCTCGACCTCCCGGCGAATCTGGCGATCCCGGCCCGGGTGATCGCCTCGATAACGGCAATCTGCTGTCAGCTCGATGCCCACGTACCCGTGAAAGCGATTGCCACGCAATTCGTTCCGGGTTTCACCGAGGAAGCCGCCTGACACTCGCACACCGAGCGTTTGGCTGCCCTCGCTACTTCTCGAATGTCACGTTGGAGTGGCGCCCGGCTTCGGGCGTCACTCCAACG
>JAZBEZ010000003.1:0-648206 GCA_036235365.1 Mycolicibacterium sp. 050232
GTTGGGGGGGCGGCCGGGTGCGGGGCCCCACTCCAACGTGACAATGGGCGAGCGCGGCGCGCTGGCGCTCGGCGCGCTGGCGCTCGGTGTCAGGCCGCGGCCACGCTCTTCCGCGGACGCCCCCGCGGCCGCTTGCGTGCCACGATGGTTCCGCGGTCGAGGATCTCACCGCCCCAAACGCCCCACGGCTCTTGCCGTTCCAGCGCAGCGGCCAGGCACGCGTTACGGATCGGGCAATCCGCACACAGAGCCTTGGCCTGCTCCAGATCGACTGGGCTCTCGGCGAACCACAGATCGGGATTTCCGATGTGGCACGGCACCGCCGGTAGCCGCTGTTCGCATGTCACCGGCGCGACGCTCATCTCCGGAGCGGTCATCGCAATGGACATGTGTGTGTCCCCCTGCTTCCTGGTCGTAGTTGTCGGCGATCTGTCTCTTCGAGGGATCTGCGACCAGGTTTCGAGGGTTGGAACAACTCCCAAAAACATTGGCCACGGATCCGGTTGACTGCGGGTCCGTGGCCATTTGGCTGAGATGGGAGCTCTACCTAGTAGGGGCTCCGATCCACGGACGCGCCAGTCGCGGCGGCGGGGCGGCGCTTGTGCTGCGGTGCAATAGCAGCGGCAGCCGGCCATCCAGCGGCGGCGGGGGCAGCGGGTGCGGCATGCCGACGTGCCTCCGGGGAAACCGGGGAAACGGCGACGGCGAGCACGGACAACGGCATGCCTGCAACCGCTACACCGCTGAATTCGATGTTGTTATCCATTGCGGGCACCCTCCTTCCGTCTCGTCACCCGAGCTGTGTTACGAGGCTAAAGCCTAACAGCTGAATCGCACAACCTATTTTCTACCTGCGGTTTTGGCGTGATCTTTACGAATCTTGGCGGCCTCTGACCAACTCGAGAACGTCCGGGCCGTACTGCTCGAGCTTGCGCGCACCGATCCCTGGGAGTGCCACCAGCGCGGCCTCGTCGGCCGGCAACGACTCGGCGATGGCGATCAGGGTGTTGTCGGTGAACACCACATACGCCGGCACTTTCATCTCCTTGGAGACGCGCAGCCGCCATTCCTTGAGCTCGGCGAGCAGCTCCTCGTCCAGGTCCGACGGGCAGGTTTCGCAGCGGCGCAACATGATCGCCGGCGGTGTCGTCAACGCGGCATTGCACACCCGGCACCGTGGCGCCGGTCCGCGCTGACGACGCGTCCGATCCGGGCTCGGGCCGACCGAATTCTGCAGCTGCGGCGCGATGCCGTTGAGGAACCGCGACGGGCGGCGGCCCTGCCGGCCGCCGGGCGTGCGGGCCAGCGCCCAGCTCAGCCCCAGGTGCACCCGGGCGCGGGTGACCCCGACATAGAGCAGGCGACGCTCCTCTTCCACCGGCTCGCTGTCGGGCCCGTGCGCGAGCGCATGCGAGATGGGCAGCGTGTTGTCGGCCAGTCCGACCAGGAACACCGCATCCCACTCCAGGCCCTTGGCCGCGTGCAGGGATGCCAACGTGACGCCCTGCACCACCGGTGGATGCCGCGCGTCGGCCCGCTGGCGCAGCTCGGCGACCAGGGCCCGCAGATCCAGCTCGGGACGCAGCGCCACCTCCTCGTCGACCAACTCGGCCAACGCGGTCAACGCCTCCCAGCGCTCGCGGGCCTTGGTGCCGGCCGGCGGTTCGGCGGTCAATCCGAGCGGCTCGAGTAGCTCACGCACCAGCGCGGGCAGATCGTCCTCGGGAATGTCGCGTTCGGCGAAACGCTGCATGGCCACCAGCGCCTGGCGGATCTCCTGACGGCTGAAGAAGCCCTCACCGCCGCGTACCTGGAAGGCGATCCCGGCCTCGGTGAGCGCCTCCTCGTACACCTCGGACTGCGCGTTGATCCGGTAGAGCACCGCGATTTCGGCGGGCTCCGTACCGTTTTCGATCAGTTTCTTGATGGACCGGGCGACGGCGTTGGCCTCGGCGACCTCGTCGGGATACTCGGAGAACGTCGGCTCTGGACCAGGGTCACGCTGCCCGACCAGATGCAGCTTGCTGCCCGCCATCCGGCCGCGGGCGGCCGCGATCACCCGGTTGGCCAACGACACCACCTGCGGCGTCGACCGATAGTCCCGCTCCAGGCGCACCACCGCGGCGTCGGGGAAGCGCCGCGAGAAGTCCAGCAGGAAGCGCGGGGTGGCGCCGGTGAACGAGTAGATGGTCTGGTTCGCGTCACCGACGACGGTGAGGTCGTCGCGCTCCCCCAGCCAGGCGTCGAGTACGCGCTGCTGCAGGGGCGTGACGTCCTGGTACTCGTCGACGACGAAGCACCGGTAGCGATCGCGGAATTCCTGCGCGACGGCGGCGTCGTTCTCGATGGCCGCGGCGGTGTGCAGCAGCAGGTCATCAAAGTCAAGGAGCATGACATCCTTGCTGCGGGCCTTGAGCTTCTCGTAGTTCGAATAGACCGCGGAGACCTTGGCCGCATCGAACGGGATGTCGCGGCCGACCTTGGCCACCGCGGTGCCGTAGCCCTCCGGTGTGATCAAAGATGCCTTGGCCCACTCGATTTCGCCGGCCAGGTCACGGACGTCGTCGGTGCTGGTCTGCATTCCGGCGCGGTTCGCGGCCTGCGCGACCACGGCGAACTTGCTGTCCAGCAGTTCCCACCCGGTGTCGCCGACCAGGCGAGGCCAGAAGTACTGCAACTGCCTGCGCGCGGCGGCGTGAAACGTCACCGCCTGCACCGCAGAGGTGTTCACGCCCGACTCCTGGCCGAGCAGCCGCAACCGGCCGCGCATCTCCCCCGCCGCCCGCGCGGTGAAGGTCACCGCGAGCACCTGGCTGGGCGCGACATGACCGCCGGCCACCAGGTGCGCGATCCGACGGGTGATGGTGCGCGTCTTGCCGGTGCCCGCGCCGGCCAGCACGCACACCGGGCCGCGGGCGGCCAGCACTGCCTCCCGCTGCTCATCGTCCAGATCGCCCAGTGCGGGCGAGGGAGCCTCCAACGGCATGCGCTCCACTATGTCAGGGACCGGTGACAGCCTCCGGCCCGGCGTGGCCGGGAAACTAGCGCTGCCGGCTCAGCCACTGGTCGAAGGTGGTGGGCGCGATGCGCGCGTCGGCACCGGGAAGCAACGCATTGCCCGCCATCTCGACACCGAAGATCGACGACCACGTCGGCACCAAGGTCACCTCCCGGCCGCGGGCGGCCAGGGTCCGCCGGGCCAGGTCGACCAGATCCTGGGTCTGCGGGCCGGCCACGTCGGCATGACGCCCCTGCGGGTCACCAACGACGATCTCGGCGAGCACCGCGGCCACGTCGTCGGGATCGATGGGCTGAACCAGCAGCGGGGCGATTTCGGCGCTGGCACCGTCGGGGGCGGACTGCTCGGTCCAGCTCACCACCATCTCGGCGAAGTCGTGGAACTGGGTGGCCGGCACGATGGTCCACGGCACGGAGCCGGCCTCGATCAGCCTCTCCTGCTCACGTTTTCCGGCGTAGTGCGGATTGCCGTCGATGCCGTGAATTCCCACGATGGACAGCAGCACGTGATGGGCCACCCCGGCGCGTTCCTCGGCGGCCAGCAGGTTGCGGGTCGCGGTACCCAGGTAGTCCACGGTGCTGTCGCGATCGGTGGGCGGCGCGCTGATCGCGTCGACCACGCCCTGCACCCCGGCCAGTGCGGCGTCGAGACCCTCCCCGGTGGACAGGTCCACCCCGGACGAGCGGCTGATCGCCACCACGTCGTGCCCTGCGGCCTGCAGGGCTGCGACCACGCGTGCCCCGATGTTTCCCGTAGCTCCGGCAACTGCGATCCGCATGATGTCTCCCGTCCTCACCGATGGATATCTCGGACTATATAGGTCCTTGATATCTGTAATAAGCTACGGGCTGTGAAACTTCCCGTGGCCACCGAGTGGGCCCTGCACTGCGCGACGTCGCTGGCGCAGCTCGAGCCCGGGACCACCGCTGCGGCCGCCGATCTCGCGGAGTACTTCGACCTGCCCGCGGCCTACCTCGCCAAGCAACTGCAGGCCCTGACGCGCGCGGGGGTACTGGCCGCGACGACCGGACCGCGCGGCGGATTCCGGCTCGGGCGGACACCCGCTGACATCACGCTGTTGCAGATCGTCGAAGCGGTCGACGGCACGTCACCGCCCTACGAATGCCGTGAGATCCGCCAGCAGGGGCGTGGTGCCCTGCCCACCTCCTGGTGCCGCCACGAGTGCATCCTGGCGGTGAAGATGGCTGACGCCCACCAGGCCTGGCGGGCCAGCCTCGACGGCGTCACACTGGCCGACATCCTCGCCGACATCCCGGCCGCGGCGCCGGCCCGCACCCGAAAGTTGTTGGGCAGGTAAGGCTTACACCAGGAGCCGGCGCAGCTCCTCGCGGTCGTCGGCGTCGAGCGGCAGCAGCGGCGGACGGGGGTCTCCGACACCCCGGCCGAGCAGCTCGAGTCCGCCCTTGATCGTGGTGGGCAGACCACCCGCCACGATGAACTCGAGGAAGGGCTTGAATTCGGTGTAGATGGCCTCGGCCTTGGCCCAGTCTCCGGCCTGCGCCGCTGCGTAGAGATCCAGACACGGCTGCGGCAGCAGGTTCGGCGCTGCTGTACACCAGCCCTTCGCACCCGCCTTGAAGGCCTTGAGAATCATGGGATTACTGCCGTTGTAGAACGGCAGCCGGCCGTCAGTGAGCTCGGACAGGCGCTCCATGCGGGTGATGTCGCCGGTGGATTCCTTGACCATGGTGACGTTGTCGATGTCGTCGAACATCTGGACCAGCAGCTCCGGCCGCATATCGATGCCACTGGTGGCCGGGTTGTTGTACACCATGATCGGAACACCGATCGCGGCGCCGATCGCCGCGTAGTGCTGAACGATCTCCCGTTCGGACAGTTTCCAGTACGAGATGGGCAGCACCATCACCGCATCCGCACCGGCCCGCTCGGCATATTGCGCCCGGCGAATAGTGTTGGCTGTGGTCAGATCTGACGCGCCGATGATGACGGGCACCCGGCGGTCGACGACGTCGATGGTGGTGTCGATGACGGCATCGAACTCGGCCTCGGTGAGATACGCCGACTCACCGGTGCTGCCGAGCGGGACGATCCCGTGGGCTCCGTCGGTCACCAACCGGTCGACGAGGGCGGCAAGCTTGTCCGTATCGACCCGCTGATCTTCGGTGAACGGGGTCACGGGGTAGGCGAGAATTCCGTGGATTTCAGGACTGGCGGGCATGATGGTGTCCTTTCCGTGGGGATTGAGGGCTGGTTTCAGGGGTCAGCTGGTCAACGCGTCGGGATGGTTGCGGAGCGCGCGGCGGGCGTAGTAGGCGAAGTTGGCCTGGCTGCGCTTGGGCCGCAACGTCCAGTCGTGGGCCTCGCGCGCCAGACGCGGCGGCAGGTCGGCGATCGTTCCCGCGGCCATGGCCGCCAATTGCAGTTTGGCGCCACGTTCGATCAGCATCGCCAGCGAGCACGATTCCTCGATGCTGGCTCCGGCGATCACGTGACCGTGGTGAGCCAGCAGGATGGCCTTCTTGTCGCCCAGTGCGGCGCTGATGATCTCGCCCTCCTCATTGCCGACCGGGACGCCCGGCCAGTCGGCCAGGAACGCGCAGTCGTCATAGAGCGGCGCGATGTCCATCTGGGACACCTGCAACGGAATTTCCAGCATCGAGAGCGCAGCGACGTGGAACGGATGGGTGTGCACGATGCACTGCACATCGGGTCGTGCGCGGTAGATCCACGAATGGAATCGGTTGGCGGGGTTTGCCATTCCTTCGCCTTCAAGAACGTTGAGGTCCTCGTCGACGACCAGCAGGTTCTCATCGGTGATCTCGTCGAAGCCCAGGCCGAGCCGCTGGGTGTAGTACGTGCCCGGCTCCTCGGCCCGCGCGGTGATCTGCCCGGCCAGCCCCGAGTCGTGGCCCGCGTCGAACAGCGCACGGCAGGTCAGGGCCAGCTTCTGCCGCGGAGTCAGCGTGGACTCCTCGACATTGGCCGACAGCCCGTCGAGGGCGCGCTGCATCAGAACTTGTTTCGAATCACCGAGTGTCGTCGTCATCTCGGACCACCTTCCCGCTGGATACCCGTAGGAGACACACACGAACCATAGGACACTTTGTGTCCTATGGTCAACCATGCGGGCGCCACCCACGGAGAGCGCAGCACTCAGGGGCGAGCCGGAAGGCGGGAAAAGACGGCCGTCAGCGGTTGCGGTTGTAGTCGGTGTGGGTGATCACGAGAACCTCACTGGGGGCGCTCCCCCGCTGCCGCAGTTGATGAGGCAACGAGGCATCGAAGTATGCGCAATCACCGGTCTCCAGGACGATCAATTCGTCCTGGTAACGCAGTTCCACCACGCCTGCGTGGACGAACACCAACTCCTGCCCGGCATGTTCCGGATGCGGATGCTCGGCGAACTTGAGTGTCGGCCGGACGATGAACGGCGACATCGACTTTCCGAGCATCCCGGCGGCCACCGCCTGATACCTGTTGGCGCCCCGTTCGCCGGCACGGTCGACCGACAACGTCGTGACCGCCGGATCCTCGGAAAACAACTGTGCGACATCGACTTCGAGCGCACGGGCGACTTTCATCGCGACGGCGATCGACGGGGTCGAACGCTGGCGTTCGACCTTCGACAGGTAGCTCTTGGTCAGTCCCGTCGCCTCGGCGAGGGCCTCAAGGGTCATGCCGCGCTGTTGACGCACAGCACGCAGGAGAGCGCTCATCACACCTCCGGCTTCCGAAAACCCGCTCCGGCATATGGTCCCATAGGACAGCGGGTGTCATATCGTCGACATTCCGAAACGCCGACGGCGAACCGGTCAGCTGCCGGTGGCCGTGACCAACGCCCACAAACCGTCCGCCCCGGCAGTGGTGGCGTAGTCGGTGAGGACCTGATCCCAGTGCGCGACCGAACCGTACTCCGAACGCCACGACAATGCGGGCATGGTGAACTCGTGCAACCGGTGCTCGAGCGTGGTGCCGATCGCGCCGTGCACCTGATGAGCGTTGCGCACCACCACCGAGGTTGCGTGCCCCACGCACGAACGCGCCACGGCGACAAGGAAATCCAGATGTGACGATGTCCAGTCCGATCGCAACGCCTCGGCCAGGGCACCGTCGGTGGCGGCCCGGGCCAGCGCCGACTCGGCGGCGATGTCAGCCACCAGGTTCTGCACGGCCTGAAACTTGGCGAGCGGTCGGCCGAACTGGATGCGTTCGCGCGTGTGCGTCACCGACGACTCCAGGATCCGGTCCAGCGCCGCACACCCCTGAACGGCGCGCACCAGAGCCGCACGGTGCGCGAACTGGGTGACCACACCGTCGGATACCGACGTTCCCGACAGCGCTGCGAGGTCTGCCCGGACATCGTCGCGCGGCTCCCCCGCGTTGTTGTGCCCCGCGGTCACCGACAGCGACGCGGTGTCCACATCCGCCACGCGGTAGCCGGCGCCGTCGCGCCAGAGCAGTACCACCCGCTCGGAGCCAGCCGCCCACGGCACACCACGGGCGACCCCGTCGGTGTCGAGCAGGCAGGCGGTGCGGCGCTTGTCATCGACCGCCAGCCCCGCCGTCTCCAACAGCCAGCAGGCCAGCAGGTCATGTTCGGCCAGCGGGATTTTCACCCCGTGCCAGGCGGCGGCACGCAGCAGCTCGACCGCCTCGGGCCAGCCGGCGCCACTGCCGCCGGATTCCTCGGAGCCGGTGAGCCGGATCAGCCCGAGTCCGCCGAGGCGACCCCATAACTCGGCCGTACCGTCACCGGGTGCGTGCTGCTCGCGGTGCGCGGCGAAGACCGCCGCGATCATCTCGACCAGTTCGGTGTCGACACTCATCTCATCCCCAGTCCCCGCGCAATGACACCTCGCAACACCTCGTTGGTTCCACCGCGCAGGGTGAAGCCCGGGCGTTGGACCACCGCATCAGCCAGCATCGCGCAGTAGCTCTCGTCATCGGTCTCGCCGAGGACATCGGCGAAATCGGCGATGTCCCCCTCGGTGGCCGTACCCAGCACCTTGACCACAGCGGCCGCCGTGTCGGCGGGCTCGTGTCGCTCCAGCGCACCGGCGACCGCCATCGACATCTGATGCAGACCGGTGATGCGGCCCAGGTAGCGCCCGAGATCGGTATGACGGGGCAGGGATCCGTCCCGCATGTGCGTGGCCATGTCGGCCAGCAGCGGGAACGTCGACAGGAAGCGCTCGGGTCCGCTGCGTTCGAAGCTCAGCTCCGAGGTCACCTGTTGCCAGCCGTTGCCGATGGTGCCGAACACCATGGCGTCGGGCACGAAGACCTCATCCAGGATCACCTCGTTGAAATGATGCTTGCCGTTCATCGAGATGATCGGCCGGATGTCGACGCCGGGTGCGCGCAGATCGACGATGAACTGGCTCAGACCGTCGTGGCGGTGCGCAGGATCCACGGGCGCGTTACGGGCCAGGCAGATGAACGCATGGGCCAGGTGTGCCCCTGACGTCCACACCTTCGCACCGGTGATCGCCCAACCACCGTCGACCTGCACGGCCTTCGTGCGCACGCTGGCCAGATCCGACCCGGAATCCGGTTCGCTCATCCCGATGCCGAAGTAGCACTCGCCTTTGGCTATGGCGGGCAGGAACTTTCGTCGCTGCTCCTCGGTCCCGTACTTGAGCAACGACGGAACGATCTGGCGGTCGGCGATCCAGTGCGCCCCCACCGGCGCGCCGGCCGCCAGCAGCTCCTCGGTCACCACGAACCGCTCCTGGTGACTGCGCCCGTGCCCGCCGTAGGAGACCGGCACGGTCATACCCAGCCAGCCGCGGGCCGCCAACGCCCGGCTGAAGTCCTCGTCCCAACCGGTCAGCCAGCTGTCGGCATACCGGCCGATCGTTCCGGCCTGCTGCTGCTCGGCGACGAACGCCCGCACCTGCAGCCGCAACTCGTCGAGCGCATGCGGGTCGCCGGCCACCGGCGGCACCAATCGGGTCATGTTCAGCTCCGTCCACTGCGGATTAGCAACTTACCGGTGCAGGCTGGAGACCTGCGTCACTGCGGGCATCGGCCGGCGGTTCAGCTACGTTATGTGGACTATGACTGCTACCCCGACTGTGACCATGTACACCACGACGTGGTGCGGCTACTGCTCACGACTCAAGATGGCCCTGAAGTCAGAGGGCATCGCGTGGACCGAGGTGGACATCGAGCAGGATCCCGCGGCCGCCGAGTTCGTCGGGTCGGTCAACGGCGGTAACCACGTGGTTCCGACCCTGAAGTTCGCCGACGGGTCGACGCTCACCAATCCGACCATCAAGCAGGTCAAGGCCAAACTCGGCTGACCGTCAGTCCAGGGCGGCCCAGGACTCGATGATCTCGCGGGCAATCGAGATCGACCCGGGCAGCAGCAGCCTCGACCGTGAACCGCTGTCCGCCGCGCTCCAGTCACCCTGGTCCAGCGCCTCGCGGATCTCGGCCCGGGTAAACCAGTCGGCCTCGGCGATCTCGCCGTCGTTGAACGAGAAGGGCTGTTCCGGATCCCCGATGGCGTGGAAGCCCACCATCAGCGACCGGGGGAACGGCCACGGCTGACTGCCCAGATACTGCACATCGGTGACCGTGAGGCCGACCTCCTCGGCGATCTCCCGCACCACACAGGTCTCGAACGATTCTCCGGCCTCGACGAACCCGGCCAGGATCGAGAACAACCGCTCTGGCCACGCCGTCTGCCTGGCCAGCACCGCACGATCATGGCCGTCGTGCACGAGACAGATCACCGCCGGATCGATCCGTGGGAACTCCTCGTGGCCGCTGACCGGATCGACCCGCGACCAACCGCCCTTCGCCGACCGTGTCGCCGCACCGTCCACCGCGCTGAACCGCGCCCGGTCATGCCAGTTCAGCAACGCCGTCGCGGTCGCCACCAACTGCGCGCTGACGTCATCGAACACCTCGCCGGCCCGGCGCAGATCGAGCACCTCGGCGGGTGCGTCAGGATCGTCGGGCGCCTCCAGCGCACTGCGGACGCCCCAGACATGCCTGCCGTCACCCAGCCGGCCCAGGAACACCGCGTGCTCCGGCGGCTTGTCGCCACCCAGACTCGAGGCCTTGCCGAGCACCACCTGCCCACCCGAGATCAGCACCTGATTACGCCGGTCGACCCGCAGCAGCAGCGCGTCCTGCCAGCCCTCGGTCGCGGCATCGATATCGGTACGCAGCGCATCGGCCCGATCGGCGCCGACCCGCGACAGCAGGGGGACATTGCGCAGGCCGAAGGTGAGGCGTGATGTCATCGCTCGGCGTCCGCACTGCGGATGTAGAGCAACCGGTCACCGGCCTCCAGCGCATCCACCTCGGGCGCGTCAACCCGCACCAGACGGCCCTCACGCACCACGCCCAGCACGATGTCGTGCAGGTGCCGGGGCGAGCCGCCTTCTTCCTTGGGAGTCACCTCCCGTTCCGCGATCGCGAAGCCCGCGTCGGGCGTCAGCAGATCCTCCATCATCTCCACCACGCTCGGGGTCTGCGTCGCGATACCGAGCAGCCGGCCCGCGGTCTCCGACGACACCACCGTGGAATCCGCACCGGACTGCTTGAGCAGGTGCAGGTTGTCCGACTCCCGCACCGCCGCGATGATCTTGGCCTTGGGTGCCAACTCGCGCGCCGTCAACGTGACCAGCACCGCGCTGGCGTCGTTGTCGGCCGCCACGATGATCGACTTCGCGTGCTGGGCACCGGCCAGCCGCAGGACACTGGAATTGGTGGCGTCACCGTGCACCGTGACGAGGCCGGCGCCCTTGGCGCGTTCCAGCGCGGACGCGTTCTCGTCGACGACAACGATGTCAGCCGGGGAGACCTCGTCACCGACCATCGCGGCGACCGCCGTCCGCCCCTTGGTGCCGTATCCGACGACGACGGTGTGGTTACGCACTTTGTTCCTCCATCGCTGGATCTTCAGCGCCTGCCTGGATTGGGTGGTCAGGGTTTCCACGGTGGTACCGATGAGAACGATCAGGAAGGCCACCCGCAACGGCGTGATGACGATGACGTTCACCAGGCGAGCCGAATCCGTGTACGGCGTGATGTCGCCGTAGCCGGTCGTCGACAGCGACACCGTGGCGTAATACAGGCAGTCCAGGAAGGTCAACGGGTTGTTGGCATCCGGGGCGCTGTCGTTGTCCCGATAGCCGTACCGATCCGCATACACGATGAGCACCGCGGCGAACAGCGCACCCAACGCGTACAGCACCCGCATGAAGATCTTGCGGGCCGGGCTGACGAACGGCTCAGGGATGCGCAACACATCGACGAGCGCGGCGTCCGGGCGGGAAGTCAGGTTCGAGTCGATCGCGGCGAGGCGGCGCCGCAGCCTGCCTTTAGCCACGCGACCCCATCAATCTGATCAGACGCACGCCACAATGTAACCATGACAGCACCCGAGCCTCAGCCGATCTCCTCCGCACCAATCGCCCAACGCATGGCGGCACTGCTCCTTGGCATGGGCATCCTGCACTTCGTCGCCCCCAAGCCCTTCGACTCGATCATCCCGGCCGAGCTCCCCGGCAGCGCCCGGTTCTACACCTACGCCTCCGGGGTGGGTGAGCTGGCCACCGGCGCGCTGCTGGCGGCGCCCCGCACCCGGCGGCTCGGCGCGCTGGCGGCCGTGGCGCTGTTCATCGCCGTGTTTCCCGGGAACCTGAACATGGTCCGGCTGTGGTGGGACAAGCCGTGGCCGATGCGGATCGTGGCCATCGCGCGGTTGCCGCTGCAGATCCCGATGATCACCGCGGCGCTGCGCGTGTACCGCAACTCCTGACCGAGCCGCAGGAAAAAAATAACTGGGCCGCAGTGGCTTTCGTTGCCGATAAGGCCGCTAGGACTCCTGCTCGATTTCCGGCGAAGCGGTCGTCGGATCGGACAGCAGAGCGACGAGTTCGTCCTCGCCGGGAAGCGATTCCGGGCTCACGGTCTGTCCCGAACGCACGTAATGGAACGCGGCCCGGACAGATTCCGGCGGACACCCACGCAGCGACGCCCAGGCCAGGCGGTACACCGCGAGCTGAACGGCTGCCTGCGCCATGGCTTCCGGCGTGGCCGGAGGCTCGCCGGTCTTCCAGTCCACCACGGTGGTAGTGCCGTCCTCCTGCGCGAACACCGCGTCGATGCGGCCCCGCACCACAGTCGTCCGGGTCCGCCCGATCGCCATGTCGAACGGCACCTCCACCTCGATCGGCGTGCGTGCGGCCCACGGCGACATGACGAAGGCGTCCTGCAGCTCGGACAGTTCCGCGGCACCGGCCCGCCCGCTGTCGCCGTCCACCGCGCCGGGCAGGTCGTCGAGGTCGAACAACCGCTCGGAGTGGAAGAACCGCTGCACCCACTCGTGGAATGCGGTGCCCAACAGGGCGTGCGGATCCGGACGCTGCGGCAGTCTGCGGTGCAGCCGCTGCAACGCGGCCTGCCGATCACGGCTCAGCTCCACCAGTGTGCTGACCGACAACTGGCCGGGCAGCTCTGCCGGTGCGGCCCGTGGATCCCGATCACGCTCAGCCAGTAGTGCATCGACGTCGGCAGCCCAGCCCTCCGCGTCGGCAGCGTCGTCTTGGCCGCCGCTTTCTTGGTCACCGTCGGCTGCTTGACCCTGGCGCTGCGCCTGGGCCTGTGCCTCGGCCACCAGCGCCGCGCCCCGGTCGACGTCGGAGACCCTGGCCGGAGCCGCGGGCCAGATAGCCTCGACAGCCCTGTCCCGCAATGGGTTTGCCTCACCGGCCGGCGGGTCCTGGGCCCACTGCTCGATCTCCCCGCATGGATCACCCTGCGCGACGGAATCCTCGATGATGGCCTTGATCTCGCAGAGGAACTCCGACGGGCCACGCGGCTTGCTCTCGGTGGCACCCCAATGATGCCCGGAGATGAGCAACGTGTCCTCCGAGCGGGTGATCGCCACATAGAGCAGCCGGCGCTCCTCGTCGATACGGCGCTGCTCGAGGCTGCGCTTGTGATCGGAGATCTTGTCCGACAAGATCTTCCGGTCGTTGATGTCGGAGGTATCCAACACCGGGACCCCGAGCTCCGACTCGGTCGCCCGGTCGCCGCGCAGCAGCGGCGGGAGATCCGACGGATCGGTGAGCCAGGTGCGCGCCGAGGCCGTCGACGGGAACACCCGGCCGCTCAGATGCGGAACCGCCACCACCTGCCATTCCAATCCCTTGGCGGCGTGCACCGTGAGGATCTGCACCCGGTCGTGCGACACCGTCAACTCGGCAGGCGCCAGTCCGTTCTCCACGTCGGCCGCCACGTCCAGGTAAGCCAGCAGCGCGAGCACCGATCCGCCGGGCCGCCCGGCGAAGTCGGCCACGAGATCGCAGAAGGTGTCGAGGTTCTCGGTCCCCGTCCAGCCCGCGGCGACGGGACGGGCGGCGCGCGCCTCGGCATCCAGTCCGACGACGCGCCGTACCTCGGCCACCAGCTCGGGCAGCGGGTGGCTCAGGTGTGCGCGCAACATGGTCAGCTCGCGCCCGAGGGCCTCGATCCGCTCATAGCCGGCCGGCGAATAGTGTTCGGCGGCACCGGGATCGCAGATCGCGTCGGCCAGAGAGGCCGCGTCGGCGTCCGGGGCGGCCTGCGCCACGATTTCGGCGGGGCTGGGCTCCCCAGCAGACCGATCGTCGAGTTCCCTGGCGCGCCGCCACAATGCGGCGATGTCGCGGGCACCGAACCGCCACCGCGGCCCGGTCAACACTCGCATCACTGCTGACCCGGCGGCGGGATCGGCGATCAGTCGCAGCATCGCGACCAGATCTGCCACCTCGGGCACGGCCAGCAGGCCGGCCACGCCGACCACCTCGACGGGCACGCCGCGGGCGCCGAGCGCCTCGGCCATCGGTGCGGCGTCGGCGTTGCGCCGGACCAGTACCGCAGCGGTGGGCGGGTCCGCACCCTGAGCCACCGTGCCGTGGTAGATCCGCGCCAAATGGTCTGCCACCCAGTCACGTTCGGTCTCGACATCGTTGAGCAGTGCGCACCGGATGGTGCCGAGCTCGGCGTCGGGCCGGGGCCGCAACTCATGAACTGTCACCGAACGACGCCGCGCCTCGGCCGACACCGCGTTGGCCAGATGCAGGGCGCTGGGCGGGTTACGCCAACTGGTTCGCAATTCCAGGGTCGGCGCCGGCGTGCCGTCGGCGAGCGGAAAATCGGTGGTGAACCGGGGCAGGTTCGTCGCCGACGCGCCCCGCCAGCCGTAGATCGACTGGATCGGATCCCCCACCGCGGTCAGGGCCAGGCCGTCGTCGACGCCACCGCCGAACAACGACGACAACGCCACCCGCTGCGCGTGCCCGGTGTCCTGGTATTCGTCGAGCAGTACCACCCGGAAACGTTGCCGCAGTTGCTCACCGACCTGGGGCAACGTCGAGGCGAGCCGCGCCGCCGCCGACATCTGCATACCGAAATCCATCACTTTGTCGGTCCGCATCCGCTGGTGCAGCGCATCGATCAACGGCACCAGCTCGGTGCGTTCGGTCTGAGTGGCCAGCATTTTCAGCAGCCACTGACTGGGCCCGCGATCCCGCTGGTACGGCCCGGCCGGCAGGGTGTGCACCAGCCGCTCGAGCTCGACGTGGGTGTCGCGCAGCTGGTCGGTGTCCACCAGATGCTCGGCGAGCGCGCCGGCCAGGCGCAGCACCATGTCGGTGACCGCAGCCGGCGTCTTCTCGATGGCCAGTTCCCCCGGATGCGCACACACCACCTCGAACGCCAGTTGCCACAGCTCGGTCTCGCTGAGCAACCGGGTGTCCGGTTCAACCGGCAGCAGCAGCCCGTGCTCGCGCAGCAGCGTGCCCGCGAACGCGTGATAGGTGCTGACCGTCGCCGACTCCACCGACTCGTCGCCCGCCCCTTGCACCGGCGCCAGGCCGGCACCGGCGAGCCGGGCCAGCCGAGTGCGTACGCGGCGCAGCAACTGGCCGGCAGCCTTGC
This sequence comes from Mycolicibacterium sp. 050232, assembly GCA_036235365.1. GTDB lineage: Bacteria > Actinomycetota > Actinomycetes > Mycobacteriales > Mycobacteriaceae > Mycobacterium. The sequence continues at coordinate 14,945 of JAZBEZ010000003.1, forward strand.
GGGTGAAAGTCAGCCCCAGCACCTGCGATGGCGTCGCATAGCCGTTGGCCACCAACCAGACCACCCGCGCTGCCATGGTCTCGGTCTTGCCTGCGCCCGCACCGGCGATCACCACGACGGGCCCCGGTGGCGCGGCGATCACCGCGGCCTGTTCCTCGGTCGGCGGGAACAGGCCCAGCGCGGAGGACAATTCGGCCGGGCTGTACCGCACGCCGGCCGGCGCGGTTTCCGTCATGACCGGTCCCCGAGTGCCTGGGCCGGGCACGACGACCGCACCGGACAGTGCGCGCAGCCGTCGTTGATCCGGGCGGTGAACTGCGGTCCGGCCGTGGCAGCCGCCGCGGTGCTGACAGTGCCCAACCATTCGGCACGGGTATCGGGTGTCATCGGATCCTGTTCGCGTTCGGTGGCGCCGCCCGCCCCCGCCTTGCCCAGGTATACCAACCGGCCCCCACCCGGCTCATCCCCGTGCGGCAACAAACCCGCCGCCACCGCGAGCTGATAGGTGGCCAGCTGCGCGTGCTTCTGCGCATCGTCCTTGGTGACCGGGCTCTTGCCGGTCTTGAGGTCGACCACGACCAGCCGGTCGGCCCGGTCCCGCTCGAGGCGGTCCAACCGGCCGCGCACCCGAACGCCCGGCCCGTCGGACCCCGGCTCGACGATGAGGCCCTCGACGTCGGTCTCGGTGGCGACCTCGGTCAGCTGATTGCGAGAATCCGCGCGCCACCGGGTGAAGGTCTCCAGCATCGCCCGATGCCGGGTCAACTCATTGTCCGAGTACCACTTCGCCTCGAAAGGCAGGTCTTCCCAGACCTTTTCCAGGTCGTTGACCAGCTGGTTCTCGGTCTTGCCCGAATCGGAGACCAACGCGTGCAACAGCGACCCGACCGTCGAGCGCACATCGCGCCCGTCGCTGCCGCCGTGCCGCTCCAGCAGCCAGCGCAGTGGGCAGTCGGTCAGCATCTGCAGCGTCGACGGCGACAGGGTGACCACGTGTTCGGTATCCGACCACAGCGGCTCCTCGGTGGACAGCGTGGTCATGGTGTGCCACTGCGAGGGATCGGCACCCGGCACGCCGGCGGCCGCCAGCCGGGCCAATTGAGTTGCCGCGCAAGACCGGGACTCCTCATCGACAGCGCCTTCCGGTGCGCACACGACGGCCCGCAGCCGGCCGACCACCGCCGAGGGCTGCAGCACCCGCGGCGCGGCCAATGGCGGCAGCGGCACGGATTCGGTTGCCACCTCGGCCAGTTCGGCGCAGAACGGCGAGGGCAGCAACGATTCATCGCCGCCGTCGCTGTCGACCGCGGTCACCAGAAGCCGTGTCCGGGCCCGGCCCATGGCCGCCATCAACAGCCGACGCTCCTCGGCCAGCAGCGGCGCCCGGGTCGACACCGCCCGGTCGTCCGGAGCGGCCACGCCGTCGAGCACGTCCACCAGATTCTGCGTGCCCAGGATGCCGCCACGCGGAACAGTGTTGGGCCACAGGCCTTCCTGCACGCCCGCGATCACCACGAAGTCCCATTCCCGGCCGAGGGCGGCATGCGCGCTGAGCACCGCCACGGCGTCGGCCCGCGGACCGGAATCCGCCGCCGACATCGAGGTTCCCAGCGTCGTCACATGGTCGACGAGCCCGCGCAACGACGCCCCCGCCGTGCGGTTCACATACTGGTCGGCCACGTCGAACAAGGCCGTCACCGCATCCAGGTCCCGGTCGGCCTGTGCTCCGATGGTGCCGCCGCGCTCGCTGGCGGCCAGCCAGCGCGGCTGCAGGCGGCAGGCATTCCAGGCCTGCCACAGGGTGTAGCGCGGGTCGGCGCCGTCACGCTCACTGCGGCGGGCGGCGGCCAGCACGGACCGCAGGCGGCGCAGCGGCTTGACGTGTTCGGCCGACAATCCGGCCGGCTCCGCATCGATCGCCGCGACCAGCAGGTCAGTGAAATCCCGTGGCGGCGTGGAGCCGTCGGCGCGGCGCAATGCCCGGCGCAACTGCCGCAGGGTCACCGGGTCGACACGTCCGATCGGGCCGGTGAGCAGGCTGACCGCGCTGTCGCCGTCCAGCCGGCCCGCTGCCGTCGTCTCCAGCACCGTCAGCAGGGCCGCGACCGCGGGTTGCTGCGCGAGCCCAAGCTCGGGACCCGTCGCCTGCACGGGCACGCCGGCCCCGCTCAGCGCCCGCGCCAGTGCCGCACCCACTCGCGGCACCGAGCGCACGACCACAGCCATCTCCGACCACGGCAGCCCGTCCACCAGGTGAGCCCGCCGCAGGGCATCGGCTATGAACGCGTTTTCGGCGTGCGGTGTGGCCGCCATCCGCAGGGTCACTTCACCCTGTCCACGGTCCGGGTTGCCCTCCAGCATGCGGCCGGGCCCCACACCGGGCAGTCGACGTCCGATGCCCGAGATGGCCGATGCCAGCGCGGGCGCGCAGCGGTGCGACCGGGTGAGGGTGATGGCCGGTGCGTCGGTGCCACCCTGATCGCGCAACAACACCGGATCGGCGCCGCGGTAACCGAACACCGCCTGATCGGGATCGCCCGCGATGACGGTCAGCCCTGTGCGGGCGGCCAGCACCCGGACCAACAGCGCGGCCTGCGGGTCGAGGTGCTGGGCGTCGTCGACCAGCAGCAGGCTGATCCGCGCGCGCTCGGCGGCCAGCAGATCGGCATCGGTCCCGAGCGCTTCCAACGCCGCCCCGACGAGTTCGGCCGCCCCCAGTGCCGGCACCGTGGCCTGCGGTGCAGCCATGCCGACCGCCGACCGCAGGAGCATGATCTGCTCGTAGGCCTGCGCAAACCGGCCGGCCGCCAGCCATTCCGGACGCCCCGCCGAGCGGCCCAGCCGCTGCAGTGCACGAGGATCCACACCGCGCTCGGTGCAGCGGGCCAACAGATCACGCAGTTCCGTGGCGAAACCCGCGGTGCTCAGCGCGGGCCACAGCTGCTCGGGCCAGCCCACGGGCGAATCGGCACCGTCCTCGAGATCGCCGGCCAGCAACTCGCGGATGATGCCGTCCTGTTCGGCGGTGGTGATCAGCCGCGGTGGCGGATCACCGTTGCGCTGGGCCGCCAGCCGCAACAGCGCGAAGGCATAGGAGTGCACGGTGCGCACCAATGGTTCCCGCACCACGCCGTGCGTGCCCGCACCGAGCAGCCGCGCGGTGATCGCGGCCCTGGCCTCCGAACGCAGCCGGGCCGAACCGGTCAGCAACAACACCGACTCCGGATCGGTGCCGGCGGCGATGTGCTCGACCGCGGTGCTGATCAACAGCGAGCTCTTTCCCGTCCCCGACCCGCCCAGCACCCGCACCACGCCGTTGCGCCCCGGGGCCAGCAGCTCGGTGCCGGTCGGCGCGGGCTGGACGTGGTGTGCGGTCATGAAGTGAATGACACCAGAAGGTACCGACAAGCCGACGGGACCGAACGGCCCGACACACGGCGGAGGTTCGCTCATGGCAGCATCGACGGCATGCCCGCCGAGAAATTGCATGTCAACCGCTACGGCCCCGACGAGCCACCCCGGCTGTTGCTCGTCCACGGCCTGACCGGGCACGGCCAGCGCTGGAAGACACTGGCCGAACAGCACCTGCCCGAGGTGGCGGTACTGGCGCCCGACCTGCTCGGGCACGGCCGCTCGTCGTGGGCCGCCCCGTGGACGCTCGACGCCAACGTCGAGGCCCTGGCCTCACTGCTGGATGGCCCGAACTTGGTCGTCGGGCATTCGTTCGGCGGTGCGGTGGCGCTCAATCTCGCTGCCGCACATCCGGATCTGGTCAGTGGGCTGGTGTTGCTGGACCCCGCGGTGGAGCTCGACGGCGAATGGATGCGTGAGATCGCCGACAGCATGTCGGCCTCGCCCGACTACCCCGACCGTGCCGAGGCGCGCGCAGAGAAGGCCAACGGTTCGTGGGGCGAGGTGGCACCGGAGGAGTTGGACCGGGACCTCGACGAGCATCTCGTCGAACTGCCCGGCGGCCGCTACGGATGGCGGATCAGCATCCCCGCGATGATGGCCTATTGGAGCGAGCTCGCGCGTCCGGTCGCCTTGCCACGCAAGGGCACTCCCACGGTCCTGGTCCGCGCCACCCGCACCAGCCCGCCGTACGCGAGCGGCGCTCTGATCGACGCGCTGGACGACCACCTCGGTCCGGATTTCACGCTGCTGGACTGGGATTGCGACCACATGGTGGCCCAGGCCAAACCCGCCGAGACCGCGAAGCTGATCCTCGAGCAACTGGGCTGACATGCCTGCCGTCACCGAGGAACAGGTGGAGAGGGTGCGGGCGCTGGTGGCCGCGATCCCGTCGGGGCGGGTCTGCACGTACGGCGATATCGCCGATGCCGCAGAGCTTTCCAGTCCACGTATCGTCGGCTGGATCATGCGGACCGACTCCTCGGACCTACCCTGGCACCGGGTGATCACGGCGTCGGGACGCCCGGCCCCACGCCTGGCCACCCGGCAGCTGGAACGCCTGCGCGCCGAGGGGGTGCTGGCCGTCGACGGACGGGTGCGCCTGTCCGAGTACCGGCACCAGTTCTGACCGCTCGCCGAACGGGGAGAGTCAGAGGATCAGGCGGACCAGCGAAGCCGTGCGGGCCAGGCCCGGGAACGCCGCCGCAGTGGACCGCGGATGCAGCGCATGCACGGCCAATCGGAACATCAACGCCCGCAACAACATCTGCGGCCATTCGGGTAGCGACTGCCACCGCTCGATCAACCCGTCATCCGCGTCGCCCCAGGACAACGCGTCGACCACCACCACGCCCGCGGCCCAGGGCGCCGGGCGCCAGTAGGGAGTGATGTCGGTGATGCCGGGTGCTGCCGTACCGGCGAAAAGCACTGTGCCGTAGAGATCACCGTGCACCAGCTGACTCGCACTCCTGGTCGGCCTGCGCAGCCCGGCCAACTGATTGATCAACTCCACAGAGCGTTGGCCGTCCGACGAGCCGGGCGACACCCTGGCACCCGGCGGCAACGAGTGCAGCGGCCGATCCTCCCAGGCAGCCCGATCGGCGGCGATGAACACGTCGACATCGGCCCACGGGGCCACCGGCGGTTGGGTGAGGAAGCGTGGCCGTTCCAACTTCGCGGTGGCCTCGTGCAATCGCACTGCCGCCGATACCACCTCGTCATGGCGGGGCTCAGGCGTGCCGGCGACGAAGGTGTCGGCCCGCCACCCGGCGACCACGTAGCGGCCGTCCGTCGAGCGGACCGGGCGCGCCAGCCGCACCCCGTCGATGAACAACGACTCCCGCACCTTGGCCGACCACGCCGCACGGGCGTGCTCGGGCACCATCGACATCACCACTTCGCCGCAGCGCCAGCCACCCTCCCAGCCCGAGCCGAGCGGTACCGGGCGCACCCCGGACAGGCCGAACGCCGCCAGCACATGTTCCGGCGGCCGTTCCACACTCACAGCCTCAGCCTAAGCGGTTGACCGGCAAACCAGCGGTCAGTACATCACCATGTCGGGCTCGAGTTGCTTGGCCCAGGCCACAATTCCGCCCTGCAGATGCATTGCGTCGGAAAAACCGGCCTTCTTGACGATCGCGAGCACCTCGGCCGAACGGATCCCGGTCTTGCAGTACAGCACCGGTGTCCGGTCCACCGCGAGCTTGGCCAGCGCGTCACCCGACTCGAACGTCGGCTTCGGGATGAGCTCGGCGCCCTCGATGTGATTGATGTCCCACTCGACGGGTTCGCGGACATCGATCAATGCCAACGGTTTCCCGGAGTCGATGAGCTCCTTGAGCTCCAGCGGGGTGATCGTAGAACCGACCGCCGCATCGGCGGCGGCGTCCGAAACGACACCGCAGAACGCCTCGTAATCGATCAGCTCGGTGATCTTCGGAGTGGCCGGATCCTTGCGGATCCGGATGGTCCGGTACGACATCTCGAGCGCGTCGTACACCATGAGCCGGCCCAGCAGCGGTTCGCCGATGCCGGTGATGAGCTTGATGGCCTCGGTGCCCATGACCGACGCGATGGAGGCGCACAGGATGCCCAGTACGCCGCCTTCGGCGCAGGAGGGCACCATCCCAGGGGGCGGCGGCTCGGGATACAGGTCGCGGTAGTTGAGGCCCAGCCCGTCAGGGGCGTCTTCCCAGAACACCGACACCTGGCCTTCGAACCGGTAGATCGAGCCCCAGACGTACGGCTTGCCGGCCAGCACCGCGGCATCGTTCACCAGGTAGCGGGTGGCGAAGTTGTCGGTGCCGTCCAGGATCAGGTCGTACTGGCTGAACAGCTCGACCGCATTGTCGGGTTCCAGGCGGAACTCGTGCAGGTTCACCGTCACCAGTGGGTTGATCTCCAACACCGATTCCTTGGCGCTCTGTGCCTTCGACTTCCCGATGTCGGACTGACCGTGGATGATCTGCCGCTGCAGATTGGACTCGTCGACCACGTCGAACTCGACGATGCCGATGGTGCCCACGCCGGCCGCGGCCAGGTAGAGCAAGGTCGGCGAACCCAGCCCACCGGCCCCGATCACCAGCACCTTGGCGTTCTTCAGCCGCTTCTGCCCGATCACACCGACGTCCGGGATGATCAGGTGACGGCTGTAACGCGTCACCTCTTCGCGCGTCAGTTCGGCGGCCGGCTCAACCAACGGCGGTAACGACACGTCCAAATTCGCGGACACCGGATGTCTCCTCAGTTTTTCGGGTCACTTCATCGTCCCAGCTACTCGTACCCATAACGGTAATCCGGTGCTCATGCTTCCCGGCGCCCGGCTGGTCCCGCCATCCGGCGCCGGTCAAGCGATCGGATACGGCCAGGGGTTGAATCGGCAGGTCAGGCCGTCGGCCTTGACGGTTCCGGGGTCGAACTTGGCGGCGTCGTCATTCGACGTGGAGAACGTCTGCTGCATCATGATCGGCGCCAGCTTGCCGTTGGCCTCGCAGGCCTCGTGCCGCTGGTAGCCGATGGCGTGACCAACCTCATGGTTGACCAGGTATTGCCGGTAGGAGCCGATGTCCCCCTGGAACGGCACCGCGCCGCGGACCCACCGGGCCTCGTTGACGAACACCCTGGGTTGATTCCCGTCGTAGGACGGGTTGTAGCAGGACGATTCCAGCTCGATGTCGTACCCGCAGCCCTCGCGCACCGTCATCGGGGAGGTCAATGACACCCGGAAGTCGGGTTCGACGCCGCTGCCGGCATCCACCCGCGTGAACGCGAACAGCCCGTTGTGCGTCCAGCTCTTCGGATTGGCCAGGGTCTCGCTGACCATGTGGGCGAAACCTTCGTCGCCCCCGAATGCGGTGGTGTCCACGCCGTCCTCGACCTCGACGGAGTAGGTGAACGATTTCGTGGTGCCCTCACCGATCTTGGGGGTGGTGCCCGGCACGATCCGCCAGGTCCGCGCCCCGGCCTGGGTGAACTGACCGCCTGCGGGCAGGATCCCGGTCGGCAGGTTCGCGTCGAACTGGGTCAGGCCTTTGGGCGGCGCACCGATGATCGAGGTGCTGGCCACGTCGATGGTAGGCGGGCCCTGCACCGGGCCCTCTTCATCCTGGGCGGAATGCGGCGCGCTGGTGCCGGTGATGGTCTGGTAGACCACCACCACGGTCAGCACGATCAGCACCGGCAACGCATAAGCGCGCCAGCCGTAAGTGGAGATGAATCGGCCGATCCACGTCTGTTTGCGCCACTGCTGGTGGTCGTCCCTGTTCGATCTGGCTCGTCCCGAATCAACGGCGATCGGATCTCGCTGAGCGCGAAGCGGCTCCCGCCACTCGTTGCGCAGCGCCGGGACACGGCCACCCCCGCGACGTCCCGGGTCGTAGGTCACGGGAACCAGAATGGCACAGACTCCTGTGGATCGGTTCTCAGCGCAGCTATGCCGTGACCACGCTGGTGTCATTTCGAAACCCACGCCCGATTCTCAACGACCGCGCGACAGATCTGACGCGCCACGGTAGTAGTGTCGGTGCGATCAGCGGCTCGGATGAACATGTCCAAGTGCGCCAGAGCAATACAGATTGAGGACCTGATGAGCGATCTCGCCAACACCGCCGAGAGGAGAGGTGACAAGCCCGCGACCACTGGTCGACGCGGCAACCGCCTGCCTCGTGATGAGCGGCGCGGACAGCTGTTGGCGTCCGCCAGCGAGGTATTCGTCGAACGCGGCTACCACGCGGCAGGCATGGATGAGATCGCCGAACGCGCCGGCGTGAGCAAGCCTGTTCTGTATCAACACTTTTCGTCGAAGCTCGAGTTGTACCTGGCGGTGCTGCAGCGCCACGTCGACAACCTGGTGTCCGGTGTGCGCCAGGCCCTGCGCACAACGACCGACAACCGTCAGCGGTTGCGCGCGGCCGTCGAGGCGTTCTTCGATTTCATCGAGCACGACAGCCAGGGCTACCGGCTGATCTTCGAGAATGACTATGTCAGCGAGCCGCAGGTGGCGGCGCAGGTGAAAGTCGCCACCGAGGCCTGCACCGATGCGGTGTTCGATCTGATCAGCCGCGACTCCGGACTCGAGGCCCACCGGGCCAGGATGATCGCGGTCGGATTGGTGGCCATCAGCGTCGACTCCGCGCGGTATTGGCTGACCAATGACCGGCCGATCGACCGGAATACGGCCGTGGACGGCACGGTGCAGTTCGCCTGGGGCGGACTGTCACACGTGCCACTCACCCGGTCGTAGATCTCAGGCGGTTTCGGCGCCCACGCCGAAACCGACCCGGCGCACGTCGGCGGCGCCGATCTCCACATAGGCGATCTTGCTGTTCTGCACCAGGAATCGCCGGCCCTTCTCATCGGTCAGCGCCAGCACACCCGAATCCTTGGCGAGCGCGTCGGTGACCTGCTGCTCCACCTCGGTGGGTGTCTGCGCGCTGTTGAAGGTCAGCTCGCGCGGGCTGTCCGTGACACCGATCTTGACCTCCACGCTTGACCCTTCTTTCTTTTCTCGCGTCGTTGTCGACTTCCCTGAGCAGGCTAGTAGACCGCCGCCCCGCATGGCCGCCAGCGGGTGCGGACGGGGCTACGCCGTGCGCGAAACGCAGATACCGAACCGAGTCCGGACCGTTACCGACACGCCCTGAGCTCAGCCTCATCTGTCACTTCTGCCTCGATAGCATCAGTTTCGATATTGGACGACACGACTGGGGCAGCCGCATGACCAGGCACTATTCGCCGTACGACACCACCCCGACCGAGCGCTTCGGGGACCGCCCGTATGAGCCGAGCGGGTACTCCGGCTACACCCCCGACTACCGGACCGACTACGCGACAGGCAGCTACGCCGCCGACGCCGAGGCGGACTACGACTACGACGCCGATTACGACGACGAGGTCACGTTCTACGAAGATCCCATCGACCGGCGCTGGATCTGGGTGGCCGGGGTGGCCGGTGCGATCCTGCTGATCGCGGTCATCTGCACCGTGGTGATCCTCGGCGGCGGGGACAGCGGCTCGGTGTCGGCCACCCTGACGTCCCCGTCGGCGCAGCCGACCCAGACCACCCAGCCGGCGCAGGACGCCACCTCGAAGCCGGTTCCGCCACGCGCGGCGCCGACCGCTCCGCTGTCGCCCGAGACCGTCACCACGGTGACGCCGACACCCAGTGCCACCGCGACGCCCGCGCCGGCACCGCCGGTCGCAGCGGAACCGCCGGCCGGAGTCGCGACCCCGACCGCCGTCACCTACACCGTGACCGGCAACCGCCAGCTCATCGACCTGGTCACCATCGTCTACACCGACGCGCAGGGCGCGCTTCAGACCGATATCAACGTCGCGCTGCCGTGGACCAAGACCGTGGTGCTCAACCCGGGCGTGACACTGAAGTCCGTCACGGCGACCAGCGTCGCCGGCCAGCTCAACTGCTCGATCACCGATGCGTCCGGCGCCGTGCTGGTGGCGCAGGCCAACAACACGATGATCACCACCTGCACGCAGTAGCGACCCGTTTACGCCAGGCCCAGTTCCTGCATCCGGGACTGGTGGGTGTTCTGCAGGCGGCCGAAGAACTCGGCCAGCTGGGTCAGGCCCTCACCGCTGGACATCACCAGGTCGACGAGTTCGTCGTGATCGGCCAACACGAACTGTGCCTGGGTGACGGCCTCTCCGAGCAGACGACGTGCCCACAGCGCCAACCGGTGACGCTGGCGATCGCTGGCCGTCACCGCGGCCCGCACCTCGGCCACCACGAACTGTGAATGCCCCGTTTCGGACAGCACCGCACGCACCACCGTCGAGACCGCCTCGGGCAGCGCGTCGGCGATCTCCAGATAGAAGTCCGCGGCGAGCGCATCGCCGATGTAGGTCTTGACCAACGCCTCCAGCCACGTGCTCGGAGTGGTCATCCGGTGGTAGTTCTCCAAGGCGGACGCGTACTTCGTCATCGCCGGAACGACGTCAACTCCCCTGCGCTCCAACGCATCCCGCAAAAGCTCATAGTGGCCCATCTCCGCGGCAGCCATGCTCGCCATATTGATCCGGCCCCGCAGGTTGGGGGCCATGCGGGCTTCTTCGGTCAGCCGGTAGAACGCGGCGACCTCGCCGTAGGCCAGCACCGCGAACAATTCGTTGACACCCGGATGATCCGCCGTCACGCCCGAATCGACCGGTTTGGCGATCTGTTCCGCGGCAGGCTGAGGCGAATTCATGAGGCCAACTCTAGACGCCACCGGGGCACCGTGATCGGCTGGCAAATCGGCCCAGATCCCGCGACCAGCTACAATGGCATGTGGTAACGGCTTCGAGCCGACAATTTCGGCGCCCGAACCGCTACCAGGAAATGTGCGTGCACGCAGTTGGCCCGCCCCTGAGGAGCAGGGCCCAACGGATCGGCAGCGCCGAGGATACGAACCTTGTCCGGGCGAACCCGACCGTTTCACCGTCAAACTCCGTGTGCGCTGGATGCCCATGAGGTTTGACAGTGAAAGGCCACCTCCTCCAAACATGACTCACGTAAATAAGACATTTGCCGAACTCGGCGTCCGCGACGAAATCGTCCGCGCACTCAGCGAGACCGGCATCCAGCACCCCTTTGCCATCCAAGAGCTCACTCTCCCGCTGGCGCTGGCCGGCGACGACCTGATCGGTCAGGCCCGCACGGGTATGGGCAAGACCTACGCCTTCGGTATCCCGCTGCTCCATCGCATCTCCACCGACGAGGCCCGCCCGCTCAACGGCACGCCCCGGGCCCTGATCGTGGTGCCCACCCGTGAGCTCTGCATTCAGGTCTACGGTGACCTCGCCGGAGCCGCCAAGTACCTGACTGTGGACGCTGACCCCGCCGCCCACCGGAAATTCTCCGTGACCTCGATCTACGGTGGCCGTCCCTACGAGCCCCAGATCGAAGCGCTGCGCAACGGCGTCGACGTCGTCGTCGGCACCCCGGGCCGGCTGCTAGACCTGGCCCAGCAGGGACACCTGCAGCTGGGCGGATTGTCCGTGCTGGTACTCGACGAGGCCGACGAGATGCTGGACCTGGGCTTCCTGCCCGACATCGAGCGCATCCTTCGGCTGACCCCCGACGATCGCCAGTCGATGCTGTTCTCGGCCACCATGCCCGACCCGATCATCACGCTGGCCCGCACCTTCATGAACCAGCCGACTCACATCCGGGCCGAGGCCCCGCACTCGGCGGCCACCCACGACACCACCGAGCAGTTCGCCTATCGGGCCCACGCTCTGGACAAGTCGGAACTGGTCAGCCGGATCCTGCAGGCCGAGGGCCGCGGCGCCACGATGATCTTCACCCGGACCAAGCGCACCGCGCAGAAGGTGTCCGACGAACTCGCCGAGCGTGGGTTCAAGGTCGACGCCGTGCACGGCGACCTCGGCCAGGGTGCCCGCGAGAAGGCGCTCAAGTCGTTCCGCACCGGCGCCGTCGACGTGCTGGTCGCCACGGACGTCGCAGCGCGCGGTATCGACATCGACGACGTCACGCACGTCATCAACTACCAGTGCCCCGAGGACGAACAGGCCTACGTGCACCGCATCGGACGTACCGGCCGCGCCGGCAAGACCGGTGTCGCGATCACCCTGGTCGACTGGGACGAACTGGGCCGGTGGGAAATGATCGACAAGGCGCTGGGCCTGAACTGCCCCGACCCGGCGGAAACCTATTCCAGCTCACCGCATATCTACGAAGAGCTCGGCATCCCGACCGACGCGACCGGCACCATCGGCGAGCGCCGTCAGGCCAAAGCCAAGGCCAAGCGCAGCCCCGACGAGAAGCGCATCTCCTCGGCGGACGAGGATCGGCCGGCCAAGACCAGGACCCGCACCCGGCGGCGTACCCGCGGCGGCCAGTCGGCCAACGGACACCCCGAGGGCACTGAGGCTCCCGCCCAGGACAGCGCCGATGCCGCACCCGTGACCGGATCGGACGACACCGCGGGCGAATCGGCGACCGCCGGACGTCGCCGCCGCCGGCGCCGTCCCCGCAAGACCGAGACCGCCGCGGCCGGCTGACCGCCGGAAGACCTGACGGCACCAGTCCATGGTCAAACCCGAACGCCGCACCCGCGGCGACATGGCTGCCGCGGCGGCAATCGTCGCGATCGTCGCACTGGCGGCCGGCCTGATCTGGTGGACCAGTGATGCCCGGGCCACCATCAGCAGGCCCGCCGCGTCACCCGTTCCCTACCTGACCCCGGCGCGCGAGGTGCCGACCGGTCTGCAGCAGCTGTGGACCACACAAAGCCCGAAGACCACCGAACCCGTGCTGGCCGGCGGGTCGGTGGTCACCGGCGACGGGCCCACCGTCGAGGGCCGGGATCCGGTCACCGGCGCAGTGTTGTGGAGCTATGCCCGCGACCTCGAGCTCTGCGGCGTGACAGCGGTGTACCAGTACGCGGTCGGGGTGTATCCGGACGTCCGCGGCTGCGGACAGGTGAGCACCGTCGACGGCAAGACCGGCAGGCGCGGACCGGCCCGCACCGCCTACGCCGACCCCGAGGTCCGGCTGTCCTCCGACGGCTCCACAGTGCTTTCCGCCGGCGACAGTCGCCTGGAGCTGTGGCGCTCGGACATGGTCCGGATGCTGTCCTGGGGCGCCCTGGACGCCCGCATCAAGCCGGATGTCCCGGCCCAGCCCGTGTGCCGCAAATTGTCGGCCGCGGCGAGCTCATCGGCGGTGTCGGTGCTCGAGTCCTGCCCGAAGAGCAAGTTCATCCGGCTGACGCTGCTGCGTCCGGCCGACGAAGAGGACACCCCCGACGTGCGTTACGTCGAACTGCAGGACGTCACCGACGAGTCAGGGGCCCAGGTGGTCGCCGTGTCGGGCACCACGACCGCGGTGTACCTGCCCACCCCGAGGCCGATGGTGAACGTCATCGACGAGACCGGAAAGACCCTGGCCAGCCTGCCGCTGGCCAAGCCGGCCGCGCCGCAGTCGACCACCACCCGCTCCGGAGACGTGATCAGCTGGTGGACCGGGGACTCGGTGCTGGTATTCAGCACCACCGGAACCGCGGGCCTTCAGTACAAGTTCACCGTGACGCCCAATACGGACGAGTCCGGACCGCATCTGCCTGTCGGCCCTGCCACCGTGATGGCCGGCCAGCTCCTGGTTCCGGTCACCGACGGGTACGACGTCTTCGATCAGCAGACCGGCGCCGGGCAACGCCATATCGCGCTGCCGCGCGCACCCAGCGTGTCACCGGTGGTGCCGGTGGCGGCCGGCGACACCCTGCTGGAGCAGCGCGGCACCGAACTGGTGGCGCTGGGCGCCGCATAATTCCCGGGTCAGCCGATGTCGATCACGATTACGGTGGTGTTGTCACTGCCGCCGGCATCGTTGGCCACCTGAACCAGCCGCTGCGCGACGACCTCGGGCTCGTCATCCGTCGCGGCGTGGACGATCTCGGCGTCCTCGGCGCCGGCGAACAATCCGTCACTGCTGATCAGCAACCGGTCGCCCGGCCGGCAGTCGAGATCGAACAGATCCGGACGGATGACAGGGCCGATGCCCAGCGCCCTGGTCAGCAGGTGGCGGTGGGGGTGGAAACGGGCTTCCTCCCGGGTGATCTCACCGGCCCGCACCAGTTCCCCCGACACGCTGTGATCATCGGTGAGCTGGCACATGACGCCGTCGCGGATCCGGTTGAGCGGCGAATCCCCGATGTTGATGGCCATGGGGCCACCGTGCTCGTCGTCGAACATCGCCACCAAGGTCAGCGTGGCGCCCGAACTGGTCCCCGAGGCGCTGACGTGTGCAAAGACCTTCTCATTGGCTTGCTGGACCGCGCCGACCAGTCCGTCGCGGTCAGGTGCCGCGGCGAATCCAGCGGCCAGCACCTCGACCGCGATCCGGCTGGCGTGCTCACCGCCGGGCCCGAAACCGTCGGCAATCGCGTACAGGATGCCGTCGGTGAGCAGGGAATCCTGGTTGCTCTCCCGCACCGGCCCCTGATCGGTGGCCGTCGCGGACCGTAACACCGAAGCCATCCAGATCGTCCTCTCGTCGCTCCGGCGACCCCCTGCCACCGGAGAAGATTGAGCGAGCAGCGCGCCGCGGGCCATCACGAGGGCCTCACGACGGTGCGCATATTCATCATCGAGTGCCGTCCCCCAGGCAGCCAGTTGCTGCTCGGTCGGATCCCGCAGGAATTCGGCGATCTCGGCGACCGGTATCTGCGCTCCCCGGAGCAACCCCACCGTCCGGGCCTGAGCAATCTGGCCCCGGGAGTAGTACCGGTATCCCGTGAGTTCGTCGACAGCGGCAGGCACCAATGCCCCCGACGCCGCGTACGAGCGCAACATCTTCGCCGACAACCCGGTCCGGGCCGCGAACTCCCCGATGCTCAGCAGGTCTTCGTTCATGTTTTCAGCATCGGGTCTGTCCATAGGAGAAGGTCAAGTGGCGCTCAGACCACCTCTGGCGCGAACGTCGGAAGCTTCTTGCCGGACTTCCAGTGTTTGAGCAGCGCCTGGGCCAGCTCGCGGTAGGCCAGGCCGCCCTTGCTCTTCCGGCCGGCCAGCACCGAGGATCCCGAGGCACTGGCCTCGGCGAACCGCACGGTGCGCGGGATCGGCGGGGCCAGAACGGGCAGCTCGTACCGGTCCGCCACATCCAGCAGCACGTCGCGACTGTGGGTGGTGCGCGAATCGTAGAGCGTCGGCAGCGCGCCCAGCAGCGCCAGATCCGGATTGGTGATCTGCTGCACGTCGGAGATCGTGCGCAGGAACTGACCCACGCCGCGGTGCGCCAGGGTCTCGCACTGCAACGGCACGATCACCTCGTTCGCTGCCGTCAGACCGTTCAGCGTCAGCACCCCCAGCGACGGCGGACAGTCGATGATCACCACATCGAAATCGGATGCCACCTTGGCCAGCGCCCGCTTGAGCGCATACTCGCGTCCGGCCCGCATCAACAGCATGGCCTCGGAGCCCGCCAGGTCGATGTTGGCCGGCAGCAGCGTCATCCCCTCGGCCGTCTCCACCAGGGCCGCCCCCGGCTCGACATCGCCCAGCAGTACCTCGTGCACCGAAACCGGTAGCTTGTCCGGGTCATGGCCCAATGAAAACGTCAGACAGCCTTGCGGATCCAGATCGACCAGCAGGACGCGACGCCCCTGCTCGGCCATCGCCGCCCCCAGCGACGCCACCGTCGTCGTCTTGGCTACCCCACCCTTTTGATTGGCGACCGCTAATACTCGCGTCACACCTTCATCCAAGCACGCTCCCGGCAGCATTGCCGGAACGTGGGGCAGAATCGCCGGTGTGAGCGACCGCCTGCACCGCCTGATCCTGCTCCGCCACGGCGAGACCGAGTGGTCGGCGACCGGCAGGCACACCGGCCGCACCGAGCTGGAACTCACCGAGACCGGGCGCGAGCAGGCCGTGCTGGCCCGCCCCGCACTGGCCGAACTGCAGTTGAGCGACCCACTGGTGATCAGCAGCCCGCGGCGCCGCGCGCTGGACACCGCCGAGTTGGCCGGCCTGCACGTCGACGAGGTCGACCCCACTCTGGCGGAGTGGGATTACGGGGACTACGAGGGATTGACCACACCGCAGATCCGGCAGACCGTGCCGGACTGGCTGGTGTGGACGCACGGCTGTCCCGGCGGCGAGAGCGTCGCGGAGGTCGGTGCCCGGGCCGATCGGGCGGTGGCGTTGGCGCTGGAGCATGTGCCCACCCGGGATGTGGTGTTCGTGGGGCACGGACATTTCTCCCGTGCGATGCTGACCCGCTGGACGGAACTGCCGGTGTCCGAAGGCATCCGGGTATCGATGGTGCCCGCATCGCTTGCGGTGTGCGGTTTCGAGCACGCCGTGCGCCAGATCACCGCGCTCGGCCTGACCGGTCACCCCAACCCGTGCCTGTCGCTGTGAATCCCTCGTTCGTGCTGGCCGGTCCGACCGGCGCCGTCCTGGCCGAGGGGATGCGCGCCCGATACCCCGACATCGGCGACGCGCAGGACGCATTGCGTTCTGGCGCCCCAATTGTGCTGGGCGCCTTACCCTTCGACCTGACCACACCCGCCGCGCTGTACGAACCCGAGACAGTTCAGTTCACCGACGCCCTGCCGGAGTGGCCCGCGACCCCTCCCCCGACGGTGATCGACCGCGAAACCCTGCCGCCGGGTCCGGTGCACCGCGGCCGGGTGGCCGAGGCGATCCGCCGACTGCGCGACCCGCAGGTCCCGATCGACAAGGTGGTACTGGCCCGCTCGCTGCGGCTGACCGCCCATTCTGCGTGGGACGTGCGCGGCGTGCTGCGTCGGCTGGCCGACGCCGACCCCGCCGCCACCGTCTATCTGGCAGACCTGTCGGCGGCGGGACAGGCCCACGCCGGCACCGCGCTCGTGGGCGCGAGCCCCGAATTACTGGTGGCACGCGAGGGCGAGCGGGTGATCTGTCAGCCATTCGCCGGATCGGCACCTCGATCGGCCGATCCGCAGGTCGATGCGGCCAACGCGGCCGCGCTGGCGGCTTCGGCGAAGAACCGCCATGAGCATCAGCTGGTGGTCGACGTGATGCGCCAGGCGTTGGAACCGTTGTGCATGGATCTGCAGATCGCCGAGGAGCCCGAATTGCACGGCACCGACGCGCTGTGGCACCTGAGCACCCCGGTCATTGGCCGGCTACGTGAAAAGCGAACCACGGCAATCGATCTGGCGATCGCACTGCATCCCACCCCGGCGGTCGGCGGTGTTCCGACCGACCGCGCCGCTGCGCTGATCTCCGAGCTGGAGGGCGATCGCGGATTCTACGCGGGCGCCGTCGGCTGGTGCGACAGCCACGGCGACGGACGCTGGGTGGTCTCGATCCGGTGCGCCGTTTTGTCGGCGGACCGATATACGGCACTGGCCAGTGCGGGCGGCGGTATTGTCGCCGAATCCGATCCAGATGACGAAGTCGACGAGACCACCACGAAATTCAGAACCATCTTGACGGGGCTAGGAGCGACATGAGCGAGCTGATCCGCCGGGCACGGCCCGGCGACGAGATCGAGATCACCGCGATGATTCGCGAGCTGGCCGAGTTCGAGCGGGCCGCCGACGAGTGCACCGTTACCGAAAAACAGATGCACACAGCACTTTTCGGAGACCGCCCGGTGGCGTATGCGCACATGGTCGAGGTCGACGGGCAGATCGCCGCGACCGCGGTGTGGTTCCTGAACTTCTCCACCTGGGACGGGGTGGCCGGGCTGTATCTGGAGGACCTCTACGTGCGTCCGGCGTTCCGGCGGCGCGGGCTGGCCCGGAAACTGTTGTCCACGTTGGCCGGTGAATGTGTCGAGCAGGGCTATACCCGGATGACGTGGGCAGTGCTGAACTGGAACGTCAACGCCATCGCGCTGTACGACGCCGTCGGCGGTAAACCGCAGACCGAGTGGACCACCTACCGGGTATCGGGTCCCGAACTTTCGGCGCTGGCCGCCGAGCGCCGCGATTAGCCTCGCCGGGTTATCCAGTCCACCGAGGACGGGCTGAACAGCAAACCCAGTGTCACCACGGCCAGTAATCCGACCAGGATTCCGTACACGACGTGGTGCGAGGTGATCACGTACCAGGCCACCGGCAGCAGCAGCAGGTTGGTCAGTACCGCGATGCCCCGGCCCCAACGCCGGGCGGTGATCAGCGCCCACCCGCCGGCCAGCACCCCGCCACCGATCAGCACGAACCAGATCGCGGTGCCGTAACCGCTGACGATCTGCTGATCGGCACCGGCGACCGCGCGGACCAGCAGCACGACCGCCATGATCAGCGCGGCGATCCCTTCGGCGGCGGTGATGAAACCCGCGTACCGGATCGAGGGCGGCTGGATCACGACTGCCGCTCCGCGAAATAGCGCACGGCGTACTCGTATCCGGCCGGCCCCGCTCCGGCGATCACCACCTCCGCGACGGCCGACACATAGGAGTGGTGCCGGAAGGGTTCCCGGGTGTGGATGTTGCTCAGGTGTACCTCGACCACCGGAAGTTCGGCGGCGCTCAGCGCATCACGGATCGCCACCGACGTGTGGCTGTAGGCCGCGGGATTGATGATGATGCCCGCGCAATCGCCACGTGCAGCCTGGATGGCGTCGACGAGTTCGCCCTCGTGGTTGCTCTGCACCGCGCGGACCTCGAAACCGAACCCGGCGGCCAGCTCGGCCACCCGCTGCTCGATCTGAGCCAGCGTGGTGGAGCCGTAGATCTCGGGCTGCCGGGTGCCCAGCAGGTTGAGATTCGGTCCGTTGACGAGCAGTAGACAGGGCTTGCCCGGGCGTTCGGTCACCTGCAGTACGGTACCGGCTGCTTCGCGACGTCGAGATCGACGCGAGGGTCGTGATCGGACAAAAACACAGCCGTCATGTCGATCTCGGCGTGAAGGCGGGCCGCGGGCGACGGGTGGAGATACTTGACCGCGTGTCGAGTGTCCACCTCTGCCCGTGCAGTACGGGCCGCGCCTACCCCGACTGCTGCGAGCCGCTGCACACGGGCGCCCAGCGGGCGTCCACCGCCGTCGCACTGATGCGATCACGGTTCAGTGCCTTCGCCGTGGGTGATGCCGCCTACCTGCTGAGCTCCTGGCATCCCGACACCCGCCCCGCCGACCTGACCCTCGACCAGAGCATCACCTGGCGGCGGTTGCAGATCGTCGACACCGACGCGGGCAACGAAGACGACGCCACCGGCGTAGTCGAGTTCCGCGCCCAGTACGTCCATGACGGCAGCCGGCACATCCTTCATGAACGAAGCCGTTTCGCGCGGGTGAATGGCCAGTGGCGCTACCTCGACGGGGAGCTCTACAAATAACGGCGGGACACCTTGCCCCGTTAGGCTCATGCCCCGTGCGTGCCGTGCTGATCGTCAACCCGAACGCCACCTCGACCACCCCCGCGGGTCGTGACCTGCTCGCCCATGCGCTGGAAAGCCGGGTGACGCTGACCGTGGAACACACCAACCACCGTGGTCACGCCATCGAGATCGCCCGCGATGCCGCCCGGGACGGGGTGGACGTGCTGATCGTGCACGGCGGCGACGGCACGGTCAACGAGGTGGTCAACGGCGTGCTCGGTGACTGTGGCACCCGTCCCGATGCCGGCCTGGCCCCCGCGGTGGCCGTCGTCCCGGGAGGGTCGGCCAACGTCTTCGCCCGGGCGCTGGGCATCAGCCCGGATCCCATCGAGGCCACCAACCAGCTTGTCGACCTGCTCGGCGGCTACCGGATGGGACGCCCCTGGCGGCGCATCGGCCTGATGGACTGCGGCGAGCGCTGGGGCGTGTTCACCGCGGGCATGGGTGTGGACGGTGACGTGGTGGCGGCCGTGGAGGCCCAACGCGCCAAGGGGCGCAAGGTCACCGCATCGCGTTACATCCGCGTAGCCGTGCGCGAGTTCCTGACCAGTGCCCGCAGCGAACCGACCCTGACGCTGCAGCTGCCGGGCGCCGAACCCGTCGCCGGGGTTCACTTCGCGTTCGTGTCGAACTCCAGCCCATGGACCTACGCCAACAGCCGCCCGGTGTGGACGAACCCCGACACCACGTTCGACACGGGTCTGGGCGTGTTCGCCACCACGAGTATGAACGTCTGGGCAAATCTGCGACTGGTCCGGCAGATGGTGGCCCGCAACCCGCGTCTCGCCGCCAAACATCTGATCCGTGACGACAACGTTCAATCGGTGACCGTGACGAGTAACACGCCTGTCGCCTGCCAGATTGACGGAGATTACATCGGCGCGCGCGAAACCATGACGTTCGCGTCGGTTCCCGAGGCGCTGTGCGTCGTCGCGCCGACGAAGAAAATTGATTGACCTGCGCAAACACACCGCTTAAGGTGGAATTAGGGCGCAGCTGGTTCTTGAGTGTAGTACACAGGAGTGAGCGCTCCGGTCACCGCCCCACCCAGTGACTTTGCCCACGTGTTAACTCAATGCTATTGACATCTGTTCAGCCTGTGAAAGCATCAATGCAACAGTGCAGAAACATTCGTGTGCACGCGTTAACAGCCGAAGAAAATCTAGTGCGCTTCGCCGCGCACGCATGACATGTCTAACGAGGAGTTTGATCTTATGGATTGGCGCCACAAGGCCGTCTGTCGCGACGAAGATCCGGAGCTGTTCTTCCCCGTGGGAAACAGTGGCCCGGCGCTTGCCCAGATCGCCGACGCAAAGCTGGTCTGCAACCGTTGCCCCGTCACCACTGAGTGCCTCACCTGGGCCTTGGACTCCGGCCAGGACGCCGGCGTGTGGGGTGGGATGAGCGAGGACGAGCGTCGTGCGCTCAAGCGTCGCAACGCCCGCACCAAGGCCCGCACCGGAGTCTGACCTTCAGTCCAGACCTCCGACGCAAGCTACGGCCCCGACGAATGTCGGGGCCGTAGCTTGTTTTCACGACAATTTCCGTAGCAAATTGCGTAATTGTCGTCACATTTCGTATTGACGCGGCTGGGTATTTACTTCATTGGTACTGACGTGCCACTGTGCGAGTCCTGTGAATCGTCCGGCCTGCCCTACTGGATCCCTCGACTGCGGCGGCCGATCGGCACCCGCAGCACCACATCGGTGCCCCCCGACGGGTCGTCGTGCATGCCCAGCGACCCGTCCAGTTCCGCAGTGACCAGTGTCCGGACGATCTGCAGGCCCAACCGGTCGGACTTCTCCAGGCTGAACCCGTCGGGCATGCCACGCCCGTCGTCGTGCACCACGACGTCGAGCCAGCGGGCCGACCGCTCAGACCGGATGGTCACACACCCTTGGGGCGTGTTCGCGTCGAAGGCGTGCTCGATGGCGTTCTGCACCAATTCGGTGATCACCATGATCAGCGCCGTCGCGCGATCGGCGTCGAGCACACCCAAGGCACCGTCCCGGTTGATCCGGATCGGTGTGTCCACCGAGGCGACATCGTTCATGATCGGCAGGATCCGGTCGATCACCTCGTCGAGGTTGACCTCCTCGTCGACCGACATCGACAACGCGTCGTGCACCAACGCGATCGACGACACCCGCCGGACCGATTCGATCAGCGCCTCGCGGGCCTCCAGATTGTTGGTGCGACGTGCCTGCAGCCGCAACAGGGCCGCCACGGTCTGCAGGTTGTTCTTCACCCGGTGGTGGATCTCCCGGATGGTGGCGTCCTTGCTGAGCAATGCGCGGTCACGTCGTTTGACTTCGGTGACGTCGCGGATCAGGACCGCTGCGCCGACCGCGGCGCCGTGCACGACCAGCGGCAGGGTCCGCAACAGCACCGCCGCGCCACCGGCGTCGACCTCCATCCGCATGCTGGAGCCGCCCGCCAGCGAGTCACGCACGTGGTTGGCCAGTTCCTGAGCCTCGAACGGGTCGGAGATCAACGGACGCGTCACGGTGACCAGATTGTGCCCGTCGAGTTCAGAGGCCAGGCCCATGCGGTGATAGGCCGAGATGGCGTTGGGGCTGGCGAACACCACGTCTCCCACCTCGTCGAGGCGGATGAACCCGTCACCCACCCGCGGGCTGGAACGCGACATGGCCAGATCGCCGACATTGGGAAAGGTGCCCTCCGACAACATGTGCAGCAGATCGCTGGCACAGTCCAGGTAGGCACCTTCCAACGGGCTGGCCATCCGGCGGGCGGCCAGTGCGGTCTGATGAGTCAGCACCGCGACCACGTGATCGCGGTGCCGCACCGGCACCGCTTCCACGTTCAGACCGGGCAGATCCGGCGAATGTCGTTGCGTACCACCGTTTCCCCGCCCGATCGCACCGGACTCGAAGGCCGTGGTGACGACGGGTAGGTCGGCGGCGGCCGCCAAGGTGCCGACCGAATCCGCCAGCAGCACGGTCGGGGCCGTGTTGGGACGCACCTGAGCGACGCACACCAGCACACCGTCGTCGCGACGCACCCACATCAGGTAGTCGGCGAACGACAGGTCGGCCAACAGCTGCCACTCCCCGACCACCGCATGCAGGTGGTCCACCGCGCTGCCGGGCAGCACGGTGTGCTCGGCGAGAAGGTCACCGAGGGTGGACATCAGTCAACCAAGAAGATCAGTCGATCACCGCGATGAGATCGCCGGCCTGGATGACGTCACCCTCGGCAACGCTGACCTTGGTCACAGTGCCCGCGACCTCGGCGAGGACCGGGATCTCCATCTTCATCGACTCGAGCAGCACCAGGGTGTCCCCCGCACCGATCTGATCGCCCTCGTGAACCACGACCTCCAGCACACTGGCCACGATTTCGGCGCGAACGTCCTCGGCCATCTTCACCCCACTTCATTACGGCTGCTAACCCGACTACTTGTGCGGCCTATATCGAACCACAACCCCGGGTGGACAGCGCTGCCCCCAGGCCATGAGATACTGGGGAGCAAGCTCTTACACCATCTGGAGGATCATCATGGCCAAGCGTGGCCGCAAGAAGCGTGACCGCAAGCACTCGAAGGCGAACCACGGCAAGCGCCCCAACGCCGGTTCGAAGTCAGTGCGCTAGCCGCTTCGGCAGACTGTGACCGCCCGACTCCCTTCGGAGATCGGGCGGTTTGTCGTTGGGCCAATCAGGACAAACCGCCTGGTCAGCCCCGGATGATCGTGGTCTGGCTGATCTGGATGCGCAGCCGCTCTCGCAGGCCTTCCGGTGCCTTTTCCCCGCTGCACTTGGCGGCGATGAGCTTCTTCACGCGCTCCTCGACCCCGTAGTGGCGCAGGCAGGCCGGGCATTCTTCGAGGTGGTGCTTGAGCTTGTCGCGGCTTTCGGCCGTGCACTCGCCGTCGAGCAAAGTCCATACCTCGGCGATCACCGCGGCGCAGTCAGGATGCTCGGGATCGACGGGCCCGATCGGCGGGGTCCAGCGCTCGTCCTCATCGTGCTTGTCACTCATGACGAGACCTCCTCCGGCTCACCAAGCTGCTGACCTCGGATGAAACCGCGATCCCTGGCCACATCCGCCAGCAGCTCGCGTAGTTGCTTGCGCCCGCGGTGCAGCCGGGACATCACCGTCCCGATGGGAGTATCCATGATCTCGGCGATCTCCTTGTAGGGAAAACCCTCGACGTCGGCGTAGTACACCGCCATCCGGAATTCCTCGGGCAACGCCTGCAGCGCTGCCTTGATCTCGGTGTCTGGCAGCGCCTCCAGGGCCTCGACCTCGGCCGATCGCAGACCGGTCGACGAATGCTCGGCATTGGCCGCCAGCTGCCAGTCGGTGATCTCGTCCGTCGGGTATTCGGCGGGTTGCCGCTGCTTCTTGCGGTAGCTGTTGATGTACGTGTTGGTCAGGATGCGGTACAGCCACGCTTTGAGGTTGGTCCCCTCGCGGAACGACCGGAAACCGGCGTAGGCCTTGACCATGGTTTCCTGCAGCAGGTCTTCGGCGTCGGCGGGGTTGCGGGTCATCCGCAGCGCACCGCCGTACAGCTGGTCCAGCAGCGGGATGGCATCGCGTTCGAACCGAGCGGTCAGCTCGGCATCTGTTTCGGTCGGCTGCGGCGTGTCAGGCTCAGCCTGCTCGACGTCAGTCATCGTGGGAAACACCTTCCCTTCTGTCACGGCGCCACCAAGAGCTCCGGAATACCACTGGGTATCCGGCGACCGTTCCAGGCATACGGTTGGCACCAGAATCCTCCTTCAGATCCTAGAGCGTGCTACCGACTGGTAGCGCTGAGCAGGTGTCGAGAGAAGTAACAGCATGTAGTGGCCACTGTGTTCCCGGAGTGTCCGACGTGCACGCGGCTACCCTGTCCCGATGGCACGCGCAGCAACGCCGGCGATCGCCGCCCTGGTCGCCGCAGGTATCGACCACCAGGTCGTCCAGTACCAGCACGACCCCCGCAACGAATCCTTCGGCGCGGAGGCGGTCGCCGAACTGGCCGCCGAGGGTTTCGCCGCCGAGCAGGTGTTCAAGACGTTGGTCATCGCTTTGCCCAAGGGCCTGGCCGTGGCGGTGCTGCCGGTGCCGGCCAAGCTGTCGCTCAAGGCCGCGGCGGCGGCGCTGGGAGTGTCCAAGGCCGAGATGGCCGACCCTGCCGCCGCGCAGCGCTCCAGCGGATACGTGGTGGGCGGCATATCCCCGCTGGGACAACGCAAGCCGCTGCCCACCGTCGTCGACGCCTCGGCGCTGGCGTTCGGCCAGGTGCTGTGCAGCGCGGGCAAACGCGGATGGGACGTCGCGCTGGCCCCGGCCGATCTGGTCCGGGCCACCGGCGCGGTGACCGCCGAGATCGCCGTCACCACCTGACACCCGCGGCATGTCGCAATCGGAAACGTAGCGGTGTGCGAATCCGTGATTTACACCACGGCCCGCGCCAGATTGCATGGACCCGACGAGGAAGGCGGGTGCACATGACGATCAGCGTGGCCGAACGAGCGGAACTGGCCGCCGCGGTCTCCGAACTGCTCCACGACGAATGCTCCGAGCAGGACGTGCGCCGGGTGATGGGAACCGAAGACGGGTTCGACCGCGAGTTGTGGCGCAAGCTCGCCGCCCAAGGGGTGACCGGCCTGCTGGTCGACAGTGAGTACGGCGGCGTCGGCCTCGGCGCGCTGGAGCTCGAGGCCGTCGCCGAAGCGACCGGCGCCGCGCTGCTGCCCGCGCCGTTCCTGTCCAGCGCCGTGCTGGCCTCGGCGCTGATCGGAGCAGCCGGCACCGACCACGACAAACGACGACTGCTGCCTGGCCTGGTCGACGGGACCTCGGTGGGAACCGTCGCGGTGACGGGCTCCCGTGGGACCTGGGCGCCGGAGGGCGTCGCGGTTCGCGCTGCCCCCGAAACGAATTCGCCGGGAGATTACATCCTGACCGGCAACGCGCACTACGTGATCCACGGTCAGGTTGCCGACGTGATCCTGGTGGTGGCCCGGACCAACGGGGACTTCGGCGTCTTCCAGGTCGCGGCCGATGCCGACGGCTTCGAGCGCACGGCCGCAACGGTTTTCGACCCGACCGTGCCCCTGTCGACCTACACGTTCGACGCCACGCCCGCCCGCCGCATCGGCACCGCCGGGTGGGACGCCGTGCAGGACGCCCTCGACCTCGCAGTGGTCGCCATGGCCGGCGAACAGGTCGGCGGGGCGCGGCGGATCTTCGATATCACGGTGGACTACCTCAAGACCCGGATCCAGTTCGGCCGACCGATCGGCAGCTTCCAGGCCCTCAAACACATGGCCGCCGACCTTCTCCTTCAGGTGGAATCGGCCACCTCAGCCGCCCAGCACGCCGCTGCCGAACTGGCATCCGGCGGTGAAAACAGCAGTGGTGCAATCGCTCTGGCCGGTTTCGCCTGCGCCGAGGCCTACCACACAACCGCCATGTCGGCGATCCAGATGCACGGCGGTATCGCATTCACCTGGGAACACCCGGCACACCTGTTCCTGCGCCGGGCCCGCACCGGCCTGCAACTGCTCGGCGGCTCGGGGCTGCACCGCGAGCGCTACCTCTCGGCGAAAGGCGCCTGAAGATGACCGCCAATGACCTGCCCGACGCCGATCAGCTGCGCACCGAGGTGCGCGACTGGCTCGCCCAGAACTGGTCCGGGCTACCGAAATCGACCGATCCGTGGGTCAGTTCGCCCGAGCGCGTCGCCTGGCTGCAGAAGGTGCTCGACGCGGGGTACGCGGTGCCGACGTACCCCACCGAGTGGTTCGGCCGCGCGTACCCGAACGCGCTGGCCTCGGTGATCGAGCGGGAGTTCCGGGCGGTCAAGGCGCCAGGGGCGCGCCAGGACAAGTACAGCATCCCGGCCAACACCGCGCTGAAATTCGGCACCGACAAACTCAAGAACGACCTGGTGCGTGACTTCCTGACCGAGCGGATCCGCACCTGCCTGCTCTACAGCGAACCGGGCGCCGGGTCCGACCTGGCCGCCGTGCGCACCACCGCGGTCCGCGACGGCGACGAGTGGGTGGTCAACGGCCAGAAGGTGTGGACGTCGGGCGCCACCACCGCCGAGTACGCCCTGCTGATCGCCCGCACCGACTGGGATGTGCCCAAGCACAAAGGCTTGAGCTTCTTCATGATTCCGATGCGCCAGCCCGGCATCGACGTCCGTCCCCTGGTGCAGATCACCGGCGAATCGCATTTCAACGAGGTGTTCATCACCGACGCGCGGGTGTCCGACGCGTACCTCCTCGGCGGCGAGGGCAACGGTTGGCGGGTACTGCAGACCGCACTGGCCTATGAGCGGTCGATCATGGGTGACGGCGGGCGCGGCTCACGCAACCGCTCCCGCGCCGACGACCTCGTCGGCCTGGCCCGCGACCACGGCCGCCTCGACGACCCGGCGGTGCGCAAGGAGCTGGCCGATGTGCTGGCGTTGCGGGAACTCAACTCGCTCAACAACGCCCGCGC
The DNA here is from genome assembly GCA_036235365.1 of Mycolicibacterium sp. 050232. Classification (GTDB taxonomy): domain Bacteria; phylum Actinomycetota; class Actinomycetes; order Mycobacteriales; family Mycobacteriaceae; genus Mycobacterium. Next base: position 41,662 of record JAZBEZ010000003.1, read on the forward strand.
CAAAGCGGCTGCGACACAAGGCACCTCAAGTTCGATCATGTCGCTGGGCAAGCTGGCGATGTCGAACATCCTTCATGCGGAAGCACGCCTCAAGACCGAGATCATCGGCGCGGAAGCACTTTTGGCCGGACCCGACAACCCGGAGGCCGACGACATCAACTTCCTCACCCTCAACGCGTTCTTCACGTCGATCGGTGGCGGCACCGACCAGATCCAGCGCAACATCATCGGCGAGCGGGTCCTCGGCCTGGCCAAAGAACCCGAAGTCGATCGCGACATCCCGTTCCGCCAGGCCCGCCGGAGCTGACCGCGATGGCCAACCTGGACGATTACGACCCGCCCCTGGCCGGGGTTCGCATCCTCGACCTGTCGCGCGGCCCGATGACGGCGGTGGGCCGCCTGCTGGCCGACCTCGGCGCCGCGGTGACCCAGGTGCACCTGCACGGCGTCACCGAACCACCCGCCGGTCCCCTCGCCGAGGACGCCGGAGTGGATCCCGACTCGGTGGCGATCGCGATCAACCGGCACGGAGTGGACACCCTCGTCCTCGATCCGTCCGTCCCCGACGACCAACGTCGCTGGGTCCAACTACTGGCCGGGGCCGACATCCTGATCGAGGACACCCGCCCCGGTTCGGATGCCGATAAGACCTTGTCGGTAAGCGAGATTCGCGCTGAACACCCCGGCCTGGTGGTGTTGTCCATCAGCGAGTTCGGCCGCGATACCGGCTACCGCGGCTGGCAGGCCACCACCCCGGTACTGCACGCGCTGACCAGTGAGCTGTCGCGCTCGGGTATCCCGGGGCGTGAGCCGTTGGTGCCACCGGCCGCGCAACTGCCGTATCACGTGGCGGCGGCGCAGGCGGCGGTGATGACCATCAGCGTGTATCTGGACCGATTGCGCACCGGCGACGGCGATCTCATCGATTTCTCGATCCTCGACGGGGCCATGCAGACGCTCGATCCTCCGTACGGGACAGCGGGAACAGCCTCGGCCGGAGTCGCCCTGAGCGCGCAACAACGCGACTGGAATGCCGAACGGCTGCGGTATCCGATCATCGCGTGCAAGGACGGTCACGTACGGATCTGCCTGCTGGCAAAACGCCAGTGGCACGGCATGTTCGAATGGATGGGGCGTCCCGAGCAGTTCGCCGATCCATCGTTCGACCGGCTACGGGTGCGGTTCGGCTCGCCGGAGTTGATGGCCGCGATCGGGCAGTTCTGCGCCGGACAGACCCGAGCCGAGCTGGAGGTCGCGGGCCAGCGGCACGGGGTGCCGACGGCAGCGGTGCTCACCCTGGCCGAAACCCTCGGCACCGCACAGGTCGATGACCGTGGGTTTTTCCACGAGGTCGACCTGGCCTCCGGAGTATCGGTACCGGTGCCGGCGGGTGTCGTCGAGATCGACGGACACCGCGCCAACGCGCTCAACAGCTCCGAGAACGCGACGGCCGGCCGGCCACGCATCGATGTCGCCCCGCTGCTCGCCGGCCGCCCGCGCCGCGACGAGGGCCTTCCGCTGGAAGGCGTGCGCGTGCTGGACCTCGGGGTGATCGTCGTCGGGTCCGACACCGGACGACTCTTCGGCGATCTCGGCGCCGACGTCATCAAGATCGAGAACTCGGCGTTCCCCGACGGGCTGCGCGGCAACCCGAACTCGATGTCGCAGACGTACGCCGCCGGCCACCGGAACAAGCGCTCCATCGGCATCGATCTGCGGACACCGGAGGGCCGGGCCTTGGCCCACCGCCTGGTGACTCTGTCCGACGTCGTGCTGACCAACTTCAAACCGGGCGTGGCCGAGACGCTGGGCATGGACTACCGAACCTTGCGGGAGGTGAACCCGGGCATCGTGGTCGTCGACAGTTCGGCGTTCGGGCCCACCGGGCCGTGGGCGAAGCGGATGGGCTACGGGCCGCTGGTGCGTGCGGCCGCGGGGTTCACCGATCTGTGGGTGTACCCCGGCGAACCGGAGTCGTTCTGCGACACCGTCACCGTCTACCCCGACCACGTGGCGGCCCGGATCGGCGCGCTCGGTGCACTGGCCCTGCTGCTGCGCCGCGAACGCACGGACCTCGGCGGGTCGGTCAGCGTCGCACAATCGGAGGTGATGCTCAGTCATCTGGCCGCCGAGATCGCTGCCGACGTCCTGGTGCGCCGCGGCCACGAACCCTCGTCCCGCGCGGTCCACGACGCGCCGTGGGGCCTGTTCCCGGCCGGCGGCGAGGACCGGTGGCTGGCCGTGACCGTGCGCGACGACGCCGACTGGCACGCACTGTGCGAGGTGATCGACCGTCCGGATCTCGGCGCTGACGAGCAGCTCACGACCCGTAGCGGCCGCGATGCCAACCGGGGCCGCATCGACGAGGCCGTGCGCACCTGGTCGGCACAGCGCCCGGCGACCGAGGCGATGGAGCTCCTGCAGGCGGCCGGTGTTCCGGCCGGCGCCGCGCTGCGCGCCGCCGAGGTCGCCGAGTGGGACTACTACGTGCAGCGTCGCGCGTTCCGCGAGGAACTGCACCCGCATGCCGACGAGCCGTTCACGATGGAGAACGTGCAGATCCATTCGGAGCGCATCGCCGATCCCCCGCTGCTGCAGGCGCCGCTGCTCGGCGAGCAGACCCGCGAGATCGCGACCGAACTGCTCGCAATGGACGAGGCCGACATCGACGCGCTGATCGCCGCCGGCGTGCTCGAGGTGCCGCAGAGCTCGCAGCTCGCGGGGCGCTGAAGGCCCATCTCGTACCATTCGTGGGTCACCTCACCCGCGAATCGCCAGAAATGACCGCATGGACTTCACCAGACTCTCCTACTTCGTGGCGGTCGCCGAGGAACTGCACTTCAAGCGGGCCGCCGATCGGCTGATGATCACCCCGCCGCCGCTGAGCAAGCAGATCAAGCTGCTGGAGAAGGAGCTCGGCGGGCAGCTGTTCGAGCGCAACTACCACGAGGTGCGCCTGACGCCGCTGGGCAGCAAGCTGCTCGCCCCGGCCCGCGAGATCCTGCGTCAGGTCGACGAGCTCAAGGCCACCGCGGCCCGGCTCACCGAGGGAGCCGCGTCGATCCGGGTGGGCGCAACCGCTTATGCGCCATCGGATTTCGTGGCGCAGGTCCAGACCGCCGTCGCCAACCTGGCGGTACCGACCGAATTCAGCGTCCCCGGGTCGGCCGCGGAGGTGACGGCCAAGCTGGTGTCCGGCCACCTCGACCTCGGGCTCATCCATCTGCCCACCTCGGACAAACGGCTGCAATACCGGGTGGTGGCCACTTTCCAGGGTGCGGTGGCGGTGCGTTTCGACGATCCGCTGGCGGCCGAGGAGCTGGTGTCGATCGAGGAACTGCGCGATCGCGAGGTGGTGATCGATTTCGCCCGGCCCAACCCCGTCATGCTGGCCGGCCTGACCCGTGCGCTCAACGCGCGCGGGGTGACCCGCATCGTGCGCACCACCAACCAGTTCGGCGGCGAACTCGAGATGGCCGCACAGGTGTTCAACCGTCACCTCGTCGCGGTGGTGCCGTATGCGCCGGAATCATTGATCGGCAAGATCTTCTCTCCACCGGAGTTCACGCTGGTACCCATCGACGAGACCACCTGGGCACCGGCGCGGATCGCCTTGGCCTGGGTGCCCGACCGCCTCAAGAACCCGGCGGAGATCGAGGAGCTGGTGGCCGAACTCGCTCCGGCGCTGGCCCGCGGGCAGGCGCAGTAGTGTGTTCACAGTGATGCCGATGATGGTGGGTGCAACTGTGGCCTCGAGCGTCGCCGCACTGGCGGCCCTGCTCGGCACGTCCGCACCCGCCCCCCAGATCCGTCTGGTCGACGACACCGTCCCGATGACCCAAGGTGACGGTTCGTTGTCCGACGGGCAGGTCCTGACCCCCTTCGACGTGCAGAACCCTGCGGTCGGCCGGCTGGATCCGCGGTTGCTGGCCGCCATCCAGAACGCCGCAAATGCCGCCGCCGCCGACGGTGTGACCATGACGATCAACTCCGGCTGGCGCTCGGCCGAATTCCAGCAGTCGCTGCTCGACCAGGCGGTTCAGACGTACGGCAGCCTGGCCGCCGCCCGTCAGTATGTGCAGACCCCGACCGCGTCCCGACATGTCACCGGCGAGGCGGTCGACATCGGCGGTCCGCAGGCCGATCACTGGCTGATCGCCAACGGGGCGCGCTTCGGGCTGTGCCAGATCTACGCCAACGAGCTGTGGCACTTCGAACTGGTCGCCGATCCGGCGGGCAACTGTCCACCGCTGCAGCCCGACGCCGCAGGCTGATTATTCGGTGACCGGCACCATATCGGCGCCGCACGTGCACTTGTAGCTGGTCTCGGGGCCTTTGCAGTGGCATTCGGACTCGACGCGGATACGACAGCCACATCCCTCGTGAGCACAGGTCAGCACGGTCCCGGTAGGAACGACGCTCATGGTTCTCCTCCATTTCTGGCGCAGTTCGACGACGCTGTCCCCATCGTCCGCCTGTCGCGGCACTGAACCGTCGAAATCAATACAACTCGGTCGGCCTATCGTGTCTTCATGACTCTGTCCGGGAAGACCATGTTCATCTCCGGCGCCAGCCGCGGCATCGGCCTGGCGATCGCCAAGAAGGCCGCGGCCGACGGCGCCAACATCGCGCTGGTCGCCAAGACCGCCGAACCTCATCCCAAGCTCGAAGGCACCGTCTACACCGCTGCCAAGGAGATCGAGGAGGCCGGTGGACAGGCCCTGCCGATCGTCGGCGACGTCCGCGACGGCGACTCGGTGGCAGCCGCAGTAGATCAAGCGGTGGCACAATTCGGCGGCATCGACCTGTGCGTCAACAACGCCTCGGCGATCAACCTCGGCTCGATCGAGGAAGTACCGCTCAAGCGCTTCGACCTGATGAACGGCATCCAGATCCGCGGCACCTACGCGGTGTCGCAGGCCTGTATCCCGCACATGAAGGGCCGGGAGAACCCGCACATCCTGACCCTGTCCCCGCCGATCCGGCTGGAGTCCGAGTGGCTCAAGCCGACCGCGTACATGATGGCCAAGTTCGGAATGACATTGTGCGCGTTGGGCATTGCCGAAGAGATGCGTGAGGCGGGCATCGCGTCCAACACTCTGTGGCCGCGCACCCTGGTGGCCACCGCGGCCGTGCAGAACCTGCTCGGCGGCGATGAGGCGATGGGCCGGGCCCGCAAGCCCGACGTTTATGCGGACGCGGCGTACACGATCTTCAACAAGCCGGCGAAGGAGTACACCGGGCAGAGCCTGCTGTGCGAGGACGTGTTGCTGGACAACGGCGTCACCGACCTGTCGGTGTACGACTGTGTGCCCGGATCGGACCTCGGAGTGGACCTGTGGGTGGACACCCCCAACCCCCCGGGATACGTCCAGCAGTAGCAACCAAGCACCGCGAGCGTGCGGGTCTGCTGCCCGACACGCCGCCGAACGCCGACACTCAGCGCACGCTCGACGCTCGTCGAGCGTGCGCTACGTGTATTCGATGATGCCCCGGATGTTGCGCCCCTCGCGCATGTCGGTGATGGCGTCGTTGATCTGATCGAGCCGGTACCGCCGCGTCACCAACTCGTCGAGTTTGAGGTGGCCGTTGCGGTACATGTCCAGCAGCATGGGCATGCTCGCCCGGGGGTTCATGCCGCCGTAGAGCAGTCCCTTGAACGTCTTGCAGTACTGGAACATGTCGATGAGCAGCATCGGGACCATGCTGAACTCGAACTTGGGGACACCGGTCATCAGACAGGTACCGCCCTTACCCGTCAACAGCAAGGCCGGGGCCAGCATCTCCGGAGTGACCACGCTCGGCGTGAGCACCACGCGGTCGGCCATCAGGCCACGCGTCAATTCCCGCACCAGAGGTATCGCTGCTTCGAGCGACGGACAGGTATCCGTCGCACCGAAGAACTTCGCCGTATCCCGTTTGAAATCAATGGGATCCACGGCAATCACCAGGTTGGCGCCTACCGCGCGGGCACCCTGGACCGCGTTGACGCCCACCCCACCGGTGCCGACCACGACGACGGTGTCGCCGGGTTGGGTTCCGACGCCGACGGTCCCTGAACCCCAGCCAGTCGTCACGCCGCACGAGACCAGCGACGCGGCCTCAAGGGAAATCGACTCGTCGAGCTTGATCACCGATTCCTCAGCCAGAACGGCATATTCGGCGAACGTACCGAGTTGGGTCATGGCCATCAGGCCCTCGTCGCCGATGTGACGCCGCACCGTGTTGTCGGTGACCATCTCTTTGGCCAGCATCTTCGCCCCGTTGTCGCAGAGGTAGGTCCTCCCCGAGACACACCAGCGGCACGCGCCGCATGCGGCGATGAACGACAGACCCACGTGGTCACCCGGCTGCACCGACCGCACGCCGGGGCCGACGGCCTCGACGATGCCGGCGCCTTCGTGCCCACCGAGCATCGGGAAGAAATCAGGCGCGGGCATGCCGGCCGCCTCGTACATGGCGACCAGGTCGGGCGTCGGCACCATGTCGCCGGTCGTGAAATGGTCGTCGGTGTGGCAGATCCCGGCCACGACCATCTTCACCAGGACCTCACCGCTTCGCGGCGGGTCGAGCGTGATCTCTTCGATCTCCCAGTCCATGCCGACGCCACGCAGTATTGCGCCCCGGCACTTCAGCGGCTTTGCAAGCGATTCGGTCATGTTCCGAGCATCTGCCCGCCTCACGGGGAGCGATAGCGTATCCGCATACCCCATTAGGCTCGTCTCCATGCCTGATCCACAGATCTCTGAACCGAGGCCTACCAACTGGGCAGCCGGCCGCTACCAGGCAGTCGCCGAACGCATCGCCGTGATCGCCGGTGAAGTCATCGCCGCCGCAGACCGGTTACGGCCGGTGCGGGACACCGCGCTGGTCGACCTGGCGTGCGGCACCGGCAGCGCCGCGCTGGCCGCAGCGCAGGCCGGCGCCAAGGTCAGCGGCGTGGATCTCACCGCCGAGCTGATCGCCATCGCCGCCGAGCGGCCAGGTGCGGACGCGGTGCAGTGGGTGGTCGCCGACGCCGCACACACCGGCCTGCCCGACGGTGAGTTCGGCACGGTGGTTTCCAATATGGGCATCATCTTCGTCGAGCCCACCAGCCTGGTCGCCGAGGTCACCCGGCTGCTCGCCCCCGGCGGAGTGTTCGCGTTCTCCACCTGGGTCCGCGATGAGGCGGGCAGCCCGTTCTTCACTCCGATCGTCGAAACCCTGGGCCAACCGCCGGCTTCTGTGTATTCGCCCGACCAATGGGGCGACCCCGGGATCGTGCGGTCCCGGCTGTCCGCCGGGTTCGACGACGTGAAGTTCGAAACCGGCTCGCACACCTGGCAGTTCGACTCCGTCGAGTCCGCGGTGCGCTTCATCGCCGACGAATCCCCGATGCATGTCGACCTGCTGAGCCGGCTGGACGGGACGACGCGTGACCGCCTGCTCGACGCGTTCACCGCCGCGCTGAGTGCGGCAACCGACGATGAGGGAGGAGTCTCCTTCGAGGCGCCCTATGCGGTGGTGACGGCCCACCGCAGGGCATGAAACATGCTGTGTGACATAAGGAAAACCAGCAAAGCGGCCGCGCTGCTACTCGTCGGAGTCCTTCTCTGTGCGTCCACCGGCACGACCGCTTCCGCTGGTCCCGACGCCCTCGCGGCCACCGTGGACCACGCGTTTCGCCCGCTCATGGCCGAGTACGACATACCGGGCATGGCCGTAGCGGTGACGGTCGACGGGGAACAGCGGTATTTCGATTTCGGTGTCGCGGACAAACAAAGCGGCGCACCGGTGACGCGGGACACGATCTTCGAGATCGGATCGGTCAGTAAGGCATTCACCGCCACCCTGGCGTCCTACGCGCACGCGCTCGGGCGGATCTCGCTGGATGATCACCCCAGCACCTACCTGCCGGAGTTGGCGGGCAGTGCCATCGACAGGGCCGACCTGCTCAATCTGGGTACCTTCACCGCCGGTGGATTGCCCCTGCAGTTTCCGCCTGACGTCACCGACGACGCCCAGATGCCCACGTACTTTCAGCGCTGGACACCCGATGCCCCACCCGGGCAACAGCGGCGATACTCCAATCCCAGCATCGGGTTGCTCGGCCACCTCACCGCCTTGGCGATGAACCGTGACTTCAGCGATCTCATCGAACAGGAAGTGTTCCCCAGGCTGGGACTACACCGCAGCTTCGTCCGAGTGCCGGAAACCGAGATGGACGGTTACGCGTGGGGCTACAACGCCGACAACGAGCCGGTCCGGGTGAACCCAGGCGTTTTCGATGCCGAAGCCTACGGCGTCAAATCCTCTGCCGCCGACTTGCTCCGTTTCGTCGAGACCAACATCGCGCCCGACGATCTTGACGCCCCGATGCGCGCGGCTGTCGAGGGCACACATATCGGATATTTCCAGGTGGGTGAGATGACCCAGGGGCTCGGCTGGGAACAGTATCCCTACCCGGTCACCCTCGAGCGACTGTTGGCCGGCAACTCCAGCACCATGGCGATGCAGCCCAACCCGGCGACGCCACTCACTCCCCGGCCCAGCGGATCTCCGACGTTGTTCAACAAGACCGGTTCTACCGATGGGTTCGGCGCCTATGCCGTCTTCGTGCCCGACGAACGGATCGGTCTGGTGGTGCTCGCGAACAAGAACTATCCGATCGCTGCCCGGGTCACTGCGGCCCACACTGTCCTGCAACAGCTTTCGACCACCTAGCGCGGACGCGTCCCACCGGCCAGCATGGTCTCGACACTGTCGGCGAAGGCCGCGGTGGTGAAACAGGTCGGCTCGGCGAACTCTTCGAGAGTGAGCGCGTCGTTCCAGCTGGCGTCGGCCGCGGCCCGCAACAGGGGTTTGGCCATCGCGACCGCGTGCGGCGGCAGCTCGGCGACGCGCGAGCACCACAGATCAGCGGTGGCGAGCAGCTCGTCGTGGGCGACCACCTCGTGCACCAGGCCCAGCCGCTGCGCGGCCTCGGCATCGATGTGCTCGCCTTTCAGGTAGTAGGCCAGCGCGCCCTGGTAGCCGAGCCGCCGGGTGAGCGCCCAGCTGGTGCCGACCTCCGGGATCAGTCCGAGGCGCGCGAAGGCCGGCACGATGACGGCCTTCTCACTGGCGATGGTCACATCGCAGGTGAGTGCCCAGGCGAGCCCGACGCCGGCCGCAGGCCCGTTGAGCGCAGCCACGAATATGGTGTCCGAACCGGCGATGAGCCTGGCGATGCCACCGAACTCGCGCCGGATCCAGCGCCAGACGTCCGCGGTTCCCTCCGCCCGGTACCGGTTCTCGATGGCCGCCCGCATCATGCGCAGGTCGCCGCCCGCGCTGAAACCGGGATCGGCGCCCGTCAACACGACGGCGCGAATGTCGTTGTCGGCGGCCAGTTCTTCCAGGGCGCGGCGTAACTGCCGGACCAGCGGTGCGGACAGCACGTTCAGGCGGTCCGGCTCGTCAAGAGTCACCACCGCCCGATCGTCGCTGCGGTCGACGCGGATCCGTTGCGGCGCGTCCGGGGCGTCCCCGTCGGCCACCATGCTGCGATACAAGGGCTTGTCCATCAGCTGACCTCCTCAACTTGATTGGCCTGCAATGCTTTCCATGCCGCGTCGGCGAACATCCCGACGACATCGCTGTCCATGTCGCCGATCTCGCCGGCTACCCAGAAGCGGGCGTACTCCTGCGCGGGGCCGAGCCACAGCGCGGCCGTGATCCCCGGCCGCATGGCCACCAACGCTCCGTAGCTGTGGTGGGGGCGCCACCAGTCCCGGATGGCGGTGAAGAAATTCCGGTTGGCTTCCCGGAGGTCCGGGCTGTCCAGCCGATCGCCCAGCAGCAGCACCGCCTCGCCGCGGTGGGCCGCCACCCAGTCGAGATGATGGCGGACACCGCTACGGATCCCCTCTTCGGCGGTGGCCTGTTCGCGCAGCATGGCCAGGAAACCCGCCTGGTATTCGGCCATGACCTGTGCGTAGACCGCAGCCGCCAACGCAGGCTTGTCGGGGAAGTGGTGATAGAGCGATCCGACGCTGACCTCGGCCTGACGCCGGATCTCGTCCAGCGTCGGGGTGATGGTCCCCTCTGCCGCGAAACGACGACGCGCGACCGAGATCAACCGGTCCCGCGCACCTCTGGCCCTGACAGGTGGCACGAGGAATACTCTACCAAAACCGAGGAATCCTCTATAAGGTCATTCGGCCTGGTAGAGAATTCCGCGACCGATCGCCTCCCGTACCTCCGGCAGGGCGGCCTGCGCCAGCGCGTCCGAATCCACTCCGTGATGGGCCGCGAGCAACTCGATCAGGGTGCCCAGCGGCACTTCCCCGCGGCAGCCGGCCAGCAGCGCCCTCAGCACCTCGTCCACGCCGATCACTGCGGCCGGGCCACCGGGACGGCGCACAGCGGCCCCGATCTCCTGCCAGCCCTCCGGCCCGGGCAGCGACTGCTCTTCGAGGAAGACCGGCGCGGTGGAGAGCCGGGCCGCGAGCAGCGCGTCGTCGGAGGTGTCGCGCAGGTAGGCCCGCCGGGCGAAGAACGCGTCCACTTCGGTTCCGGTGAGCGCCTCGTCGGCACCGGTGATCTCCTCGAAGATCTGCTCGGGTGCTTCCCCATCGCGCGGGACCCGCAGCGAGATCATGCCCATCCCGATTCCGGCGATGTCCTGCTCGGCGAACCAGTCGAGCCATTGCCCGCCCCGCTGCGCCTGCCGGTCGAGATCCTCGCCGGCGTCGGCCAGCCACAGCGACACATAGCTCACCGGGTCGGCCAGCTCACGCTGCACCACCCAGGCGTGCAGGCCGGTGCCGGCCAGCCAGCGAGAGACGCGGCCACGCCAACCTTCATCTTCTGGGCCGGAGCGCACGATCCAATTGGCCATGATGTGCGCGGTACCGCCCGGCAGCAGGTGGTCACCGATCTGCTCGATCAGGCTCTGGCACAACGCATCTCCGGCCAGACCCGAGTCCCGGTAGATGTAGTCGCGGGCACCCGAGCCCACCACGAACGGCGGATTCGACACGATCAGGTCGAACCGCTCACCGGCCACCGGCTCGAACAGGCTGCCGCGCCGCAGATCCCACGACATTCCGTTCAGCCGCGCGGTCATCGCCGCCAATGCCAGCGCCCGCTCGTTGGTGTCGGTCGCGACGATCTCGTCGCAGTGCGCGTTCATGTGCAATGCCTGGATCCCGCATCCGGTTCCGAGGTCGAGCGCGCGGCCGACGGGGTTACGCGTGACCGCACGGGCCAGTGACACCGACGCCCCGCCGATGCCCAGCACGTGATCGTGACGCAACGGGCCGCGCCGTACCGCGGCGTCCTGATCGGACACCACATAGAACTCGCGCTCGCCGTCGCTGTGCGGCCGGATGTCCAGGGCAGCCCGAACCTGGTCGCCGCGGAACTCGAGGACGCCGTTGGCGGCCAGTGTCTGCAGGCTGACCGACGGGAACGCGGCCTCCACCGACTCCGGCGTCTCCTCCGTACCGAGCAGCAACAGCCGCACCAGCACTGCCAGGCGCTGGCAGTCGGCCGGCGCGGCGTGCGTGACCCGCAGGACCGGCCACCACACACCGCGACTCAGCGCGGCGTTGGCGTCGGTACCCAGAAGCTCGGCCACGCGAGAGGTGGTGAATCCGGCCGAACGTAGGTCAGCACCGATCGCATCGACGACACCTGAATCAACGCCAATCCCAACCCCGCTCAAAACAGGCCCATCTCTTCGGGTTCGGCCGGCTCGATGAGCTCCGGACCGTTGTTGCGGACACTGTTGACCAGGCGGGACACCTCGCGGACGGCGATCCGGTCGAGGTCGCCGTGACCACGCAGCAGCCCCTCGTCGATCGGGGCGTCGGGATCCATCCAGCGGTCCCAGTCCGGTGCGCTGATGGTCAGCGGCATCCTGTCGTGGATCTCGGCGAGTGGCCCGGCAGCGTCGGTGGTGATGATCGTGCAGCTGAGCAGCGGCGCGGCGTCCTTGGGTGCGCCCTGCGGGCGCCAGGTGGTCCACAGCCCCGCCATGAACAGCAGCTCGCCGTCGGCCCCGTACATGTAGAACGGGGTTTTGGCAGCTTTCTTGCCGTGCGTCCCAGGGTTCGGCCGCCACTCGTACCAGCCGTCCATCGGGATCAGGCAGCGCTTGTTCTTGGCGGAGTTGCGGAACGCCGGCGAGGTGGTGACCTTGTCGGCCCGGGCGTTGATCAGCAACGGGCCCTTGGTGTCCGGACCGCCACCTTCGGCGGTTTTCACCCACGGCGGGATCAGTCCCCAGCGCATCGAGCGGACCCGGCGCGTCGAGGAGTCCTCGGGTTCGCTGTGCCGTTTGACGACGCTGCTGATGGTCGTCGTGGGGGCGACGTTGTAATTGGCGCCCGCCACATCCTTGTCTCCCGTGCTCGACGCACTCGCCGTGCTTTCGTCGAGCGCCTGGATTTTCTGCGCCAACAGGGCCGGGTCGGTGGTCACCGCGAAACGTCCACACATAGTGCCCATGGTTGCAGAGTCGGCGGACAAGGCAGGATATAGAGCGTGAGCGGACGTCAGGAGCAATTGGAACACTGGTCGGCTCCGTCGACGACGACCCCGGTCGACGCCACGGTGACGGTGCCCGGCTCGAAGTCGCTGACCAACCGGGCGCTCGTGCTGGCCGCGCTGGCCACCGCGCAGGGATCCTCGACGGTCCGCGGGGCGTTGCGCAGCCGCGACACCGATCTGATGATCGACGCCATCCGCACCCTGGGCGTCACCGTGCAGGCCGCGGAGCACGACGACACCGCGCTGACCGTCAGCGGCGATATCGCGCCGGCCGCCGATGCCCGGGTCGACTGCGGGCTGGCCGGCACGGTGCTGCGATTCGTGCCGCCGGTCGCCGCGCTGAGCACCACCGCGGTCACGTTCGACGGGGACGAGCAAGCTCGGGCCCGGCCCATCGCCCCCCTGCTCGACGCACTTCGCGGTCTGGGCGTTGACGTCGACGGGGACCGGTTGCCGTTCGCGGTGCGCGGCCGCGGCGCCGTGGCCGGCGGCACCGTCGAGATCGACGCGTCGGGGTCTTCGCAGTTCGTCTCCGGGCTCTTGCTGTCCGGTGCGACGTTCACCGACGGACTCACCATCGTGCACACCGGTACCTCGGTGCCGTCGGCTCCCCATGTGGCGATGACGGTGGCGATGCTGCGTGACGCCGGCGTCCAGGTCGACGACTCGGTCCCGAATCGCTGGCAGGTCTCCCCCGGACCAATTGCCGCGCGCGACTGGAGCATCGAACCGGACCTGTCCAATTCGACGCCGTTCCTGGCCGCGGCGATCGTCACCGGCGGAACGGTGCGGATCGCCGGCTGGCCGTCGGTGAGCATCCAGCCCGCCGACACCATCCTTGACCTGCTGACCAAGGTGAATGCGACTGTCCATCAACGCGATTCACATCTGGAAGTCAGTGGCACCGAAGGCTACGACGGCTTTGACGCTGACCTGCACGATGTCGGCGAGCTGGCCCCCACGGTCGCCGCTCTGGCTGCGCTGGCCCGTGACGGCGCGACATCACGGCTGCGTGGCATCGCGCATCTGCGCGGGCATGAGACCGACCGGCTGGCGGCACTGACCACCGAGATCAACGGGCTCGGTGGCGAATGCGCCGAGACCGAGGACGGTCTGCTGATCACCGCGCGGCCGCTGCACGGCGGTACCTGGCGCTCCTATGCCGACCACCGGATGGCCACCGCCGGCGCGATCATCGGCCTGCGGGTGCCAGGTGTCGAGGTGGAGAACATCGAGACCACGGCCAAGACCCTGCCCGATTTCCCCTTGATGTGGGTACAGATGCTGGCGGGCGACCCGCCTGCGAGGGGGAAGTAAACCACCTTGGGAGCGCGGGAGTACGACGAGTCCGACGTCCGGATCAGACCGGGTAAAGGCTCGCGTCCGCGCACCAAGAACCGCCCCGACCACGCCGACGCCCAGTCGGCGATGGTGGTGACTGTCGACCGCGGCCGCTGGGGCTGTGCCCTGGACCGCGACCCTCATCACCGTGTGGTCGCGATGCGGGCCCGCGAACTGGGCCGCACGCCGATCGTGGTCGGTGACGACGTCGACATCGTCGGCGACCTGTCCGGCCGGCCCGACACCCTGGCCCGCATCGTGCGTCGCGGTGAGCGGCGAACGGTTTTGCGCCGCACCGCCGATGACGATGATCCGACCGAACGCGTGGTGGTCGCCAACGCCGACCAGCTGTTGGTCGTGGTGGCACTGGCCGACCCGCCGCCACGCACCGGATTCGTCGAACGCACCCTGATCGCCGCCTATGCCGGTGGGCTGAAACCCATTCTGTGCCTGACGAAATCCGATCTGGCGCCGCCGGAACCGTTCGCCGCGCAGTTCGCCGATCTGGACCTGACGATCGTCACCGCGGGCCGCGAGGACCCGCTCGACGTGGTCGCCCCGATGCTGACCGATCAGGTCACGGTGTTCCTCGGCCATTCCGGAGTGGGCAAGTCCACCCTGGTGAATCGCCTTGTCCCGGAGGCTGATCGGGCGACGGGCGAGGTGTCCGGGGTGGGCAAGGGCAAGCACACCTCCACCCAGTCGGTGGCGCTGCCACTGGACGGCAGCGGTTGGGTGATCGACACCCCGGGGATTCGCTCGTTCGGCCTGGCCCATATTCAACCCGACGACGTGATCCTGGCGTTCTCGGATCTCGCGGAGACCATCGAGGACTGTCCGCGCGGGTGCGGCCACATGGGCCCGCCCGCCGACCCGGAATGCGCCCTGGACACGTTGTCCGGCCCTGCGGCCGGTCGGGTGGCGGCGGCCAGGCGCCTGCTGGCGGTGCTCAAAGAAGCCTGATCGCGTCCCCCGTACCGCTGAGCGGCACGTCCCCTCGAATGACGCCCGTGCCGAACTAGGGTCGCTGCTGTGGCTACTTATGTTCTCACCGGCAGCGCCTCCGGGCTCGGTGCTGCGACCAAGAAACGGCTGGAATCCGACGGACATCGGGTGATCGGCGTCGACCTGCGTGATGCCGATGTGAATGTCGACCTGAGCACCCCGGACGGGCGATCGGAAGCAATCGCGAAGGTCACCGAGCTGGCCGACGGCGGGATCGACGGTTTCGTCCCGTTCGCCGGGCTGGCCGCCGCCACCGGACGTCCGGCCGATCTGCTCATCGCCGTCAACTACTTCGCGGCGATCGAGCTGCTCGAAGGCCTGCGTCCGCTGCTGGCCAACCGCGAGAACGCTTCCGTAGTGCTGATCAGCTCGAATTCGACTACCAGCCAACCGAATTGGCCGACCGAGCTGGCCGATGCCTGCCTGGCGGGCGACGAAGTGGGCGCCAACACGATCGCCTCCACCTACGGCGATTTCGCGGCGCTGCAGGCCTATCCGGCCACCAAGGCCGCCCTGGCGTACTACGCGCGCACCAAGTCCGCGGAGTACATCGCCGAAGGCATCCGGCTCAACGCGATCGCCCCGGGGCTCATCGACACTCCGATGACTCAGGAGGGGCGCAAGGACCCGCTGACCGGTGAAGGGATGGAGCAGTTCCTCAAGACCATCCCCGCCGGGCGGGGCGGTCGTCCGGAAGAGGTGGCCGCGCTGGTCGCGTTCCTGCTCGGCCCCGAGGCGAGTTACTTCGTCGGATCCGTCGTCTTCGTCGACGGCGGTATCGACGCCGCGCTCCGAGGTAAGGACTGGCCCAAGGTGTGGGAACTCAATATGTGAGGTCAGTGCTTGGACTTGGCCTGATCGGCCTCCGCCTGCTGCTGCTCTTCGGCGGCCTGCTGCTTGGCGGCTGCGATCGCGGCACGGCCCTCCGGGCTGGCCGCCGAATTGCCCGGCGTCTTGGCCGAGGCCACACCGGCGCTGCAGTTGAGGTTGAGCAACACGGTGTCGGTCACGGGTGCGAAACTGTCGCCCTTGAGCCAGGGGGCCTTCTCGGAGCTGGTGACGACGCAGTCGTCATCAGCCTCCGAGTCGCCCGAGCGGGTCGCGATGACGCCCTTCATGCCGGCATCGGCCAGTGCCGATTGCGCATCGGAGTACTTCTGGCCGGCGTAGTCGTCGGCCGCCGCGACACCGGTGGCCAACGCACCGACCGGTACCGCGGAAGCACCGAGCACCATGGCGGCCGCGAGCATCTTCTTCACGGCCGCCAGGCTATGCACGACGACTGCCAGGATCCTGGGAGCGCCCTACCAATACGCCCAATGTGAAGAAGGTGTCGAGAAATCGCTGATTTCTCGACACCTTCTTCACATTCGAACCGGCTCAGCGGCGGCGCCAGCCCCGCACGGTCTCGATCGCCGTCTTCAGGCCACGACGACGCCCGGTTGCAGGATCGGTGACGCCGTAGCCTTCGAGCTCGGTGAACATCCGCTCACTGCGGGTCTCGGGCGCGTTGTCGGCCGTGTCCTTCAGGAACCGGTCCGGCAGCGACAGTTTGGCGATGGTGCGCCAGGTCTTGCCGTACTGCACCAGGAACGGCCCCGTGGTGTAGGGCAGGTCGTACTTCTCGCACAGCGCCCGCACCCGGACCGCGATCTCGGCGTACCGATTGCTCGGCAGATCCGGGAACAGATGATGTTCGATCTGGTAGCTCAGGTTGCCGCTCATGAAAGCCAGCGCCGGACCCGAATTGAAGTTGGCGCTGCCCAGCATCTGACGCAGGTACCACTGGCCGCGACTCTCACCGACCATGTCGGTCTTGGTGAATTTCTCTGCGCCGTCGGGGAAGTGGCCGCAGAAGATGACCGCGTTGGCCCAGACGTTGCGGATGACGTTGGCCACGGCGTTGGCCTTCAAGGTCGACTTGAAGGTGGCACCGGGCGACAGCGACGTGATGGCCGGCCAGACGACGTAGTCCTTGGCCAGCTGATGGCCGGCCTTGACGCCGAACTCGCGCACCCGGACCAGCGTTGCATTGCGGTTGTCGCGGCCCTTGAAGATCTTGCCGAGCTCCAGGTGCTGAAGCCCCACGCCCCACTCGAAACCGATCGCGAGAAGGGTGTTGAACAGCAGGTTGCCGTAGAGGTTGAACGGCTTCCACTTGGCATCCCGGGTGACGCGGATGACGCCGTAGCCCACGTCGTCGTCCATGCCGAGGATGTTCGTGTACTTGTGATGCATGAAGTTGTGGGTGAACCGCCAGTGCTTGGACGCCCCGCTCATGTCCCACTCCCACGACGAGGAGTGAATCTCGGGATCGTTCATCCAGTCCCACTGGCCGTGCATGGTGTTGTGGCCGATCTCCATGTTCTCGATGATCTTGGCCACGCCCAGGGTGATGGTGCCCGCCCACCACGCGGAACGCTTCGAGCTCGCCGCGAGCATGACACGGCCGGCGACGTCGAGCGCACGTTGCGCCGCGATGGTGCGGCGGATGTAGCGGGCGTCCCGCTCACCACGGGAGTCTTCGATGTCTTGCCGGATCGCGTCGAGTTCTATGCCCAGATTCTCGATGTCGGCATCGGTCAGATGCGCGAATGCGGGAACGTCGGTTACTGCCATCGTCAGCCTCCTCTCAATTACCTACGGTAGCGTAACCTACGATTCCGTAGGTTACTAGCCAGTAAAGGCTAAGCGTCCAGGACGCAGTCGCCGGAAGCGGCCGAGACACACGTCTGGATCCGGGTACCCGGGTCGTGCTCGACGCCGGTGCGCAGATCGCGCACATGCCCGTCGACCAGGCCCACCACACACGACTGGCAGATACCCATCCGGCAGCCGAACGGCATCTGGATCCCGGCCTGCTCCCCTGCGTCCATCAACGGCGTCGCGCCGTCGACAGTGACCTCCTTGCCGCTGCGCTCGAAAGTTACCGTGCCGCCGGCTCCGTGTGGGGCCGCCCGCGACACCGCGAACCGTTCGAGGTGCAGGCTGTCAGCGATACCGGCGGCGGCCCACACCCGTTCGGCGTCATTGAGCATGCCTTCCGGCCCGCATGCCCAGGCCTGACGTTCACGCCAATCGGGCACCACGTGGCCGATCTGCGCCAGGTCAAGCCTGCCTTCGGTCCGGGTACTGCGCAACAGCAGCCGGTAACCGGGATGCGCATCGTGCAGCGCCGCCAGCTCCTGGCCGAACATCACATCGGATTCGGTTGGCGCCGAATGCACATGCGCAATATCGGTGATCTGGTCGCGACGCGCCAGGGTCCGCAGCATCGACATCACCGGGGTGATGCCCGAGCCCGCCGTCACGAACAACACCGTTGCCGGTGCCGGATCGGGCATCACGAAGTTGCCCTGCGGCGCGGCGAGCCGCACCACGGTCCCCGGACGCAGGCCGTCGACCAGATGCGTCGACAAGAACCCCTCGGGCATCGCCTTGACAGTGATCGCGATGGTGCGCGCGGATTTCTCCGGAGTCGAGGTCAGCGAATACGACCGCCAACGCCACCGCCCGTCGATCAGCACACCGATGCCGACGTACTGGCCGGGCTCGTAGTCGAACGAGAAGCCCCAGCCCGGCTTGATCACCAACGTCGCGGAATCGGACGTTTCCCGCCGCACCTCGACAACCCGGCCACGCAACTCGCGCGCCGACCACAGCGGATTGGCCAGCTTGAGGTAATCGTCGGGCAGCAGCGGAGTGGTCACCTGACCGACGACGCGCCGCAGCGCGTTCCAGCCGGGACGCCGCGCGGCGCCGGCGATCGTGGGGCGAACCGTATCGGCCACATTGGCCGAGACCTTGATGGAGTTCTTGGCCATAAACCTACGGTACCGTAGGTTACCCGTCCGTAGCTAGTCGCACGCCCGCTGTCGCAGGTCAGGGCACCAAAGTGTTCTTGTACGTTTTCCCGTCTTTCATGATCACTTTGAAATTGCGTCCCGGGTCGGCGACCAGGTCCAGGCGTGCCAACGGGTCGCCGTCGACCAGCAACAGGTCCGCGAGGGCGCCCTCCTGGACCACACCCAGCGTTCCGGCGTACGGGTTGCGCTTGCCCGACATCGCCAGCAGTTCGGCGTTGGTCGCGGTGGCCATCGTCAACGTCTCGGCAGGCGAGAACCACTTCCCGAGCCCCGCCAGCAACGCCCCCTGCTTCGGCGCCAACTGCGGCGAGAACAGGATGTCCGTGCCGAAGGCCGTCTTGAGCTTGTACTTGCGCGCCAACTGATAGACGTTGTTGACGCCGTCGACGATCTCCTTGGCCTTGGCGGCCTCGTCGGACCCGGGCGGGAAGGCACCGATCATCTCGGCCGGAATGGGTTGCGTACTCAGCCAGATGTTCTTGTCCGCCATCTCTTTTGCCGTCGCCTCATCCATCAGGTGGGCATGCTCGATGCACGTGACCCCGGCGCGGATAGCCTGCTGGATGGTCTGCGGGGTGTAGGCATGCACGGCCACATAGGTGCCCCAATTGCCTGCCGCCTCGGTGGCCGCCCGCAGTTCGGGCTCGGTGAAAGTGGTGACGTCGAGCGGGCTGTGCGGCGAGGACACCCCGCCGCCGGCGGTCAGCTTGATCTGCGACGCGCCCTGGAACAACTGCTCGCGGGTGCGCATCCGCACCTCGTCGGGGCTGTCGGCGACCATGGCGGCGCCGAGTTCTTCCTGGCGTGACTCAACGCCACCCGGGTTGCGCGGAAGTTCCGCGGAGGTACGGAAGTCACCGTGCCCGCTGGTGACGGTGATGATCGCCCCCGACGGGTAGATGCGCGGACCGTTGATCACGCCTTCGTCGATGGCCTTCTTGAGACCGAAGCTCGGGCCGCCGAGATCGCGGACCGTGGTGAACCCACGCATCAAGGTGTCGGTGGCCTCGGCGCCGGCCAACAGGTTGAGGTAGCCCGGATCCAAGGTCGTCAACTGGGTCACCGGCGGCCGCACGAGCATCGTGTGCCAGTGGTTGTCGATGAGGCCCGGCATCAACGTGCGTCCGCCGCCGTCGATCACCGTCGCCCCCGGCTCGTCCGGCAGTGCCTCGGTGGAGATCCGTTCGATCCGGTTGCCCTTGACCCGCACATTGGAGGGCGCCGACAACCGATCACTGTGGCCGTCAAAGATTTTGACGTTCCGGAAATCCGTGACGGCCGCCCCGGTGGCAGGTGGAGCCTGAGGTTTCGGAGACTCGGTCGGGGCGGCGGCCCCGGTTGAGCCTGCAGAAGGGGTGTCGCCCCCACCGTCCGAACACGCCGCACTCGCCAAGACCACGGCCAGCACCGCCAACAGCCCGAATGCGCGCATGAGAATCCTTGTCCCGTCGGTCAGAGCAGTTCGAGCAGGAATGGCAACTCCTGCGGGGCATACCAGGCCAGGTCGTGATCCTGGGCGTCGCCCACCGTGAGCTCGGCGTCCTCGTCCCCCAGGTCCGCGTCGTCGATGACGTCGACGGCGGCCAGCACCGCCCCTTCCGCGTCGGCGTTGTCGACGTACACGGCGACCACGGCGTCGATCGGCAACGGGCCGGACAGCCGCACGACGGCGTCGTCGAGATCAGGGCGGACCGTGATCTCCTCAGCGTCGGCCACCACCACGGCGCGACGCGGCGGCAGACCCGTGTCCGACGCCGAATCCGTCCCCGCGAGCAACCGCAGCGAAGCCAACGCGGCCTCGCGCAGCGCCACCTCGGCGAGTTCGTCGTCGTCGCCCTCGGCGTAGGCCTCCCGCAGTGTCGGGGTGACCGCGAAGGCGGTCCCGTTCACGACGAGCAGGTGCCGGTCGGCGACGAGCTGCTGCAAGGCGACCAAGGTCGTCGGGATGTAGACGCGCACACCGCGACACTAGTCGTCAGTCGTCTTCTGCGTTTTCCCGATCGTCGGCTTGCGGGTCCTTCTCCACCGCGATCACGAAGTCGTCGCCGTGCTGGGTGACGCCGGCGACCACGGCATCGTTGACCGCCTCCAGCGCGTATTCGCGGCGCACCACCAACGGATCCCTTCGCAGGTCTCGGACCAGCGCCACCGCGAGCCCGATCATCACCAGCACGAACGGCACCGCGACGATGATGGTGATCGACTGCAGGCCGTTGAGCGCGTCGGCTCCGCCGACCAGCAGCATCACCGCGGCCACCGCACCGGTGGCGACGCCCCAGAAGATCACCGTGGGCCGGGTCGGCTTGATCGTGCCGCGCTCGGACAGCGAACCCATCACGATCGACGCGGCATCGGCACCCGACACGAAGAAGATCGCGACCAGCACCATCACCAACACGCTGGTGACCGTTGCGATCGGATACTCGCCGAGCAAGCTGAACAGCTGCTGCTCCTGACTGCCCATGCCGGCCAGGTCCACACCGTTCTGCTGCTCGAAGATGGCCGCGCCGCCGAATACACAGAACCAGATCACCGACACCACACTGGGCACCAGCAGCACGCCGGTCACGAATTGCCGGATGGTGCGGCCCCGGGAGATCCGGGCGATGAACATCCCGACGAAGGGGGTCCAGGAGATCCACCAGGCCCAGTAGAAGATGGTCCAGCTCTGCAGCCAGGTGCTGACCGCCTCGCCTTCGGCTCCGGTCCGGGCCGCCATCTGCGCGAGATCGCCGACATAACTGCCGATCGACGTCGGAATCATGTTCAGCATGAACATCGTCGGGCCGACAACGAAGATGAACAGCGCCAGCGCGAGCGCCAGCACCATGTTGATGTTGGACAGCCACTGGATGCCGCGCGCGACACCCGACACCGCTGACAACACGAACGCCACGGTGAGGATCGTGATGATGCCGATCAGGACGGCGTTGCCGGTCTCGCCGAGTCCCCCGACGATGTGCAGGCCGCTGCGGATCTGCAACGCGCCGAGGCCGAGCGAGGCGGCTGACCCGAACAGCGTGGCGAAGATCGCCAGCATGTCGATCACCTTGCCCCACGGCCCGTTGGCGCGTTTACCCAACAACGGCTCGAATGCTGCCGAGACCAGCTGCAGCCGGCCCTTGCGATAGACGCCGTAGGCGATGGTCAGGCCGACGACGGCGTAGATGGCCCACGGATGCAGCGTCCAGTGGAACATCGTGGTCGCCATCGCGGTCTCGGCTGCCCGGGGGTTGCCCGGGCCCCCGGTTCCCGGCGGCGGCGAGGCGAAGTGCGACAGCGGCTCCGATACCCCGAAGAACATCAGGCCGATACCCATGCCCGCACTGAACATCATGGCGATCCAGGACGTGGTGCGGAATTCGGGCTCGTCGTCGTCGCGCCCCAGCGGGATGTTCCCGTACCGGCTCATCGCCAGCCAGATCACGAACACCACGAAACCGGACGCGGTCAGGACGAACAGCCAGCCGACATCGGCCATCACCCAATTCAGTGCATTGGACGATGCGGTGGCAAGCGAACCCGTATTGATGAAACCCCAGATCAGGAATGCGACGGCGATCGCGGCGGTCACGCCGAACACGACCCAATCCATGCCGGCACGCCGGGTGTAGGCCTTCTGCTCGACCGGAACATCGAGCACGGGGTGATGCGGCACTACGTCGCCGGTGGGCGACTTCAGCGCCTTCTTCGTAGTTTCCTTGGCTTCTTGCGTGTGCTTGTCGGATCTACTTTTTCGTATCTCAGTGGCCATGGTGAATTCATCAGACCCCGAACCGAGCGCGAGGTCAAATACCTGGAGTATTTGCCAGAGCCTGCCCAGAACCTACTTAGCCGCTTCCAATAACTCGTCGAGAGATTCCCGAAGCAGGCTCGGCAGGACGTCGACATCGCTCATCGCGTCCCGGTCGGCGTTGATCCCGAAGTACAACATGCCGTCGTACGAGGTCACCCCGATGGCCAGGACCTGGTTCTGCAGCAGCGGCGGCACCGCGTAGGTCTCCAGCAACTTGGTGCCCGAGACATACATCTGCTTCTGGGCCCCGGGCACGTTGGTGATCAGCAGGTTGAACAAGCGCGCCGAGAAACCCGTCGCCACGCGAATACCCATGGCGTGCAAGGTCGGCGGAGCGAACCCGGACAGGGTCACGATGGTGCGCGCGTCGACCAGGCTGGCAGCGGTGGGATGCGATTCGGTGGCGTGGGCGATCTGCGACAGCCGCACCACCGGGTTGCCCTCACCGACGGGGAGATCGACCAGGAACGGCGAGACCTCGCTGATGGCCTGCCCTGGCCCGGAGGAGTCCAGTTCGGCGTCCGGGTACACCGACAACGGCGCCATCGCCCGCACCGTGGCGCTCGGGGTCACCGGCTCCCCGCGCGACAGCAGCCAGTTGCGCAGCGCGCCTGCCACGACGGCCAGGACGACGTCGTTGATGTCGCAGTTGTAGCGGGCCCGCACCAGCCGGTAGTCCTCCAACCGGTGCTGGGCCACCGAGAACCGCCGGTTGCGTGACACCGTCGTGTTCAGCGGGCTGCTGGGCGCGGTGCCGCGTGCCACCGTGCGGGCCACCTCGGCAACCCGCCGACCCACCGCCGCGAGTTCGCTGGCACTCGTGGCCACCTCGGTCACCGTGTCCCGCAGGGCGGCCAGCTGGCTGGTCGGGCGGGTGATCCACTCGCCGATCGCGCCCAGTACCAACTGGCGGTCGCTGGGTTCGCGGGCCGGAATCCAGATGTCCTCGCCGAACTCCGGCGGCTTCTGTGAACGATCGACGATCACATGCCCGATCTCGAGTGCGGTCATGCCGTTGACCAGGGCCTGGTGCGTCTTGGTGTAGATCGCGATGCGGTTCTTCGCCAGCCCTTCGACCAGGTACATCTCCCAGAGCGGGCGGGTCCGGTCCAACGGCCGCGAGCCCAGCCGGGCGATCAGGTCGTGCAACTGCGCATCGCTGCCAGGAGACGGCAGCGCCGAGCGCCGGATGTGGTAGGTGATGTCGAAATCCCGGTCGTCCACCCACACCGGCCGGGCCAGTCCCAGCGTCACCTCCCGCACCTTCTGCCGGTAGCGCGGAATCTGCGGCAACCGGTGCTCGACGGTCTCCAGCAAGGTCTCGTAGCTCAAGCCGGCCCGCGGCTTGCGCAGGATCGACAACGACCCGACATACATGGGCGTAGCGGTGTTCTCCAAGTGGAAGAACGCTGCGTCGGACGCCGACAGCCTGCTCACCATGCGGCGCCAACCTCCCCTTCTCGCTCCGCTCGAACCCCGTCACGGTAACCGGCGATTCGGCCGCCGCGCATCACGGGTGCTGCCCCGCGTCAATTTCATGGCCAGGCCACCGCGTGTTCACGCCGAAATCTCCGCGAGCTCCCAACTCCCGTCACCGTCCAGGTTCAACCGGGACCGGTGGTGGCGATCGACCGTGGACCGATGACCCACGCTGACCACCACGCAATCGGGTAACCGTTCCCGCACCAACCCATACATGGCATCTTCGAGTCCCTCGTCCAACGCGGACGTCGACTCGTCGAGGAACACCACCCGTGGGCGTACCAGCAGCACCCGCGCGATGGAGACCCGCTGTTGTTCGCCCAGCGACAGCACCGACGCCCAGTCGGCTTCGTCATCCAGCCGTTCGGTCAGATGCCCGAGCGCCACCGCGCGCAACGTGTCACGCAGTTCGCTGTCGCTGACGTCGGCAATCGGAAGTGGATACACCACCGCGGCCCGCAGGTCACCGAGCGGCAGGTACGGCAGTTGCGGCAGGAACAGCGTCGCCCATCCGGGCGGGTACTCCACCAGTCCCGCTGTCCGCGGCCACAACTCGGCCAGGCTCCGCAACAGGGTGGTCTTACCGCACCCTGACGGGCCCTTCACCACCAGGCTGTCCCCCGGGTTCAACACCATCGTGAGGTCACTGATCAGCGGCCGGCCTCGCAGGTCACCGACCTCCACGTCGGTCAGCGCCAACGATTCCCCGGCCTGACCGACGGCGATCCTGGGCAGCTCCCGCGCCCGCTGGTCGTGAGCCAGCATCTGATCGATCCGCAACAGCGCGGCCCGCAAAACGGTGAACTCGTCATAGCTATCACGGAAGAAAGCCATTGCGGCACAGACATTTCCGAACGCCGCGACAGTCTGCAGCAGACCGCCGAGGGTGATCTGCCCGGTGAAGAACCGGGGTGCCTGCACGATGTAGGGGATCATGCCGGTCGTCACGTCACCGACCCCGCGGTTCCAGCCGTTGAGCCGCAGTTGCGCGAACACGATCCGCCACATGTTGGCGATGATCTCGGCGAACCGGGAGTGCAGCAGCCCCCGTTCCCGCTCGGAGCCACGGTAGAAGGCCACGCGCTCGGCGCTGTCCCGCAGGCGCACCAAGGCATACCGAAAGCTGGCGCTGAACCGTTCGTTGAGGAAATTCAGCCGGACCAGCGGGCGGCCGATCCAGAACGCGATGACGGTCACCGTGATCGAGAAGACGAACGCCACGAACACCATTGCCCGCGGAATCACCCAGCCGCCCAACTGCAACGGCCCCGACAGTTGCCACAGCACACCGGTGAACATGACGATCAACAGCGACTTGTTGACCGCCCCGACGGTCATGTCGACCGACTTGGTGGTGACGGTCTCGACATCGGTCTGGATGCGCTGATCGGGGTTCTCCACCGGAGGATCCAGAAAGCGGTTGCGGTAGAACGCATCACCGGTCATCCAGTCGTCGACCAGCCGGGTGTTGAGCCAGATGCGCCAACGGATCGAGAAGACCCGGCGCAGGAACAGGTCGACCACCGTGTAGATCACCGTGAGCGCCACCAGAATCCCGCTGATCGCAAACGACGTCATGAACGCCTGGCGCGCGGCATCCAATTTCTCGGGGTCGTGGGTGGCCAGTGCCTCCGCACCGGCTTGCACCGCATTCATCAGATCCGCGTACTGGTAGGTGAAGATCACCACCACCCGTGCCGAGTACACGGTGTGCCAGAGGATGAACGCCAGCAGCGCCCAGGTGCGCCAGCTGCCCCGGCCGCTGAAGAACGGTGCGTTGACCCGCCAGAACTGCCGTCCCCACCGGGTGAACCTCGCGATCAGAAACGCCACGGCCAGGAACACCACCAAGGTGATCACCCACGCCTGCAACGTCCAGATCAGCGAGCGCAGCGGCTCGGCCGGCCAATCGATGCTGGGCTGAACCATTCCCGGATTATCCGTGCTTCCCGGACGCCGAACCCGTGCGATCATGGGTAGGTCTGCACCTCTCCAGCAGATGTCGTCCGTGATGCCGACCGCTGGAGGTTGCCTGTGCCCATTCCGAAACTCGCTGCGCAGTCACTGACCGCGCCGGTCATCGACTACGAGCCACCGGCATTGCCGCTGGGAGACACCCCAGCTCAGCTGCCGTTCCCTGCGACGTGCCCGGCGCCGACCGTGCGGCACGCGCCCAGCCCACGCCGGTTGCGGTTGGTCAGCCCCGAGCCGGAACGCCGCTTGCAGCCCGGCGCCGCTGAGTTCGCCGACATGGCCCTGCGTCGGGTCCTCGAGGTGGTCGACCGGCGCAGGCCTCCGGCCCAGCTGAGGTCGGTGATGAGCCAGCTGCTGCTCGACGCGGTCGTCGCCGCGGCCAAGCCGCGCCACCCGACCACCGCGAGCCTGCGCCGCGTGGGACTGCGGCCGACAGCCTCGGCCGATGCTGTCGAGCTGTTCGCCACCTACACCCGTGGCGCGCGGGTGCGCGCCATTGCCGGGCGTATCGAACTACGCAGTGGCCGTTGGCAACTCACTGCGCTGCAGGTGGGTTAGCTCTTGCGGTGCGACTTCGCCGGCCGACCGGTCTTGGCCTGCTTGCGGGCCGCTTCGCGACGCTCCCGCCGGGTGCCGCCGGACGGCGCGGAATGCCGACCGCTGCCACCGGAGTGCTGCACCTCGGCACTGCCGTCCTCGGCCGGGCCGGTGTAGGTCAGCGGAGGTGCCTCGTTCTCGATCCCCTTCGCGCGCAACGCCGGTGCCGGACGCTCCTTGGTGGCCACCGCACCCGACTCGGCATCAGCGGCCGTGGCCTCGCCCGCCTTCGCCGCGGCAGCCGCGGCGAACTCGGCCAGCCCGGTGGGCGTGGCCACCGGTGCTACCTGGGCGCTGGGGGCCGGAGCCGCCTCGACCTGGACGTTGAACAGGAAGCCGACCGACTCCTCCTTGAGCGCGTCGAGCATGCCGACGAACATGTCGTAGCCCTCGCGCTGGTACTCGACCAGCGGGTCGCGCTGGGCCATCGCCCGCAGGCCGATGCCCTCCTTGAGGTAGTCCATCTCGTAGAGGTGCTCGCGCCACTTGCGGTCGATCACGTTGAGCAGCACGTTGCGCTCCAACTGCCGCATCGCGCCCTCGCCGGCCAGCTCTTCGAGCTGCTTCTCGCGCTCGGCGTAGGCCCGGTCGGCGTCTGCGATCAGGGCCTCGAGCAGCTCGTCGCGGGTCAGCTCACCGGGCTCACCGACTGCGTCGGAGTCGATCAGGTCGTGGTGATCGATGCCTACCGGGTACAGCGTCTTGAGCGCCTCCCACAGCTTCTCCAGATCCCAGTCCTCGGCGTAGCCCTCGGCGGTGGCACCGTCGACGTAGGCGGTGATCACGTCCACGAGCATGTCGTGGGCCTGCTCCTGGAGGTTCTCGCCCTCCAGCAGCATCCGGCGCTCCTTGTAGATGACCTTGCGCTGCTGGTTCATCACCTCGTCGTACTTGAGGACGTTCTTGCGGACCTCGAAGTTCTGCTGCTCGACCTGGGTCTGCGCGCTCTTGATCGCGCGGGTCACCATCTTGGCCTCGATCGGCACATCGTCGGGCAGGTTGAGCCGGGTCAGCAGCGACTCGAGCGTCGCGCCGTTGAACCGTCGCATCAACTCGTCACCCAGCGACAGGTAGAACCGGGACTCACCCGGGTCGCCCTGGCGGCCCGAACGACCGCGCAGCTGGTTGTCGATACGGCGCGACTCGTGGCGTTCGGTGCCCAGCACGTACAACCCACCGGCGTCGACGACCTTCTCGGCTTCCTTGCCGGCCTCGGCCTTGATCGTGTTGAGGGTGTCCTCCCAGGCGGCCTCGTATTCCTCGGGGGTTTCCACCGGGTCGAGACCCTTTTCCCGCAGCCGCTTGTCGGCCAGGAAGTCGGCGTTGCCGCCGAGCACGATGTCGGTACCGCGGCCGGCCATGTTGGTGGCGACGGTGATAGCGCCGAGCCGGCCGGCCTCGGCAATGATGTTCGCCTCCTGCTCGTGGTACTTCGCGTTGAGCACGTTGTGCGGAATCTTGCGCTTGGTGAACTGCCGCGACAGGTACTCCGAGCGTTCGACGCTGGTGGTACCGATCAGCACCGGCTGGCCCTTTTCGTAGCGCTCGGACACGTCGTCGACGACCGCGATGTACTTGGCTTCCTCGGTCTTGTAGATCAGGTCGGACTGATCGGCACGGACCATCGGCCTGTTGGTCGGGATCGGCACCACGCCCAGCTTGTAGATCTCGTGCAGCTCGGCGGCCTCGGTCTCCGCCGTACCGGTCATGCCGGACAGCTTGTTGTAGAGGCGGAAGTAGTTCTGCAGCGTGATGGTGGCCAGAGTCTGGTTCTCGGCCTTGATCTCGACGTGCTCCTTGGCCTCGATCGCCTGGTGCATGCCCTCGTTGTAACGGCGGCCCAGCAGCACGCGGCCGGTGAACTCGTCGACGATGAGGACCTCGCCGTCGCGGACGATGTAGTCCTTGTCGCGCTGGAACAGCTCCTTGGCCTTGATCGCGTTGTTCAGGTAGCTGACCAGCGGCGAGTTGGCGGCCTCGTACAGGTTCTCGATGCCCAGCTGGTCCTCGACGAACTCCACGCCCAGCTCGTGCACACCGATGGTGCGCTTGCGGATGTCGACCTCGTAGTGGGTGTCCTTCTCCATCAGCGGGGCCAGCCGGGCGAACTCGCTGTACCAGTTGGAGGCACCGTCGGCCGGGCCCGAGATGATCAGCGGGGTGCGGGCCTCGTCGATCAGGATCGAGTCGACCTCGTCCACGATCGCGAAGTTGTGGCCGCGCTGGACCATGTCCTCGGTGGAGTGCGCCATGTTGTCGCGCAGGTAGTCGAAGCCGAACTCGTTGTTCGTGCCGTAGGTGATGTCGGCGGCGTAGGCGGCGCGGCGTTCTTCGGGGGTGAGGCCCGACAGGATGACGCCCACGTCCAGGCCGAGGAACCGGTGCACGCGCCCCATCCACTCGCTGTCGCGTTTGGCCAGGTAGTCGTTGACCGTGACGACGTGGACACCCTGACCGCTCAGCGCGTTGAGGTAGGCGGGCAGCACCGCGGTCAGGGTCTTGCCCTCACCGGTCTTCATCTCGGCGACGTTGCCGAAGTGCAGGGCCGCGCCACCCATGACCTGGACTTCGAAGTGCTTTTGCGACAGCACCCGCCAGGCCGCCTCGCGGGCGACGGCGAACGCCTCGGGCAGCAGGTCGTCGAGGTCCTCGCCGTCGGCGATCCGCTTCTTGAACTCGTCGGTCTTGGCTCGCAGCTCGGCGTCCGAGAGCTTCTCCATGTCGTCGGACAAGGTGTCGACATAGTCGGCGACCTTCTTGAGGCGCTTGACCATGCGGCCTTCACCGAGACGGAGCAACTTCGACAGCACGCTATATCCCCTGTGGGTTCGATGGATCCCATAGGTGGGATCGGTCGGGCTTGTTGGCCTCCATCGTAGGTGACCGGTCGAAGTCGCTGGTTCTGCTGGCGCGAAGAAACAAAAACGCACCTCGAATTGCTCCGAGGTGCGGTTTTGTTCGTCCCTTCCTGGCGGGGCGCGTCAGGCCAGGCGGATCAGTCCGTAGTCGTAGGCGTGGCGGCGGTAGACCACCGACGGCCGGTCACTCTCCTTGTCGTGGAACAGGAAGAAATCGTGTCCCACCAGCTCCATCTCGTAGAGGGCGTCGTCGACGGTCATCGGCTTCGCCGGGTGTTCCTTGGTCCGCACGATCCGGCCCGGCTCGTGGTCATCGAGACCGTCCGCCAATCCGGCGTCGGCCGTGGCCGTCGGTTGGGTTTCGAACAGCTCCTCGTGCGCCGTCGCTTCGGCCAGCGAAACGGGGGTCTTGTCGCCGTAGTGGATCTTGCGGCGGTCCTTGCTCTTGCGCAGCCGGCTCTCGAGTTTGCCCGCCGCCGACTCCAGGGCGGCGTAGAAACTGTCGGCGCACGCCTCGCCACGGACCACCGGGCCACGGCCGCGGGCCGTGATCTCGACGTGCTGGCAGTTTTTGCGTTGACGACGGTTGCGCTCGTGGTCGAGCTCGACGTCGAACAGGTAGATGGTGCGGTCGAACCGCTCCAGGCGCGACAACTTCTCCGAGACGTAGATACGGAAGTGGTCTGGAACTTCGACGTTTCGACCCTTGACCACAACCTCTGCGTTCGGCTCCGGGGTGGTGTCACCGACCTGCTCGTCGGGGTCGACCACCATGGTGGCGCTTGAATCCGGGGAATGGGTTGACATACTCGGCAACTCGTTTCTCTCAGTTGTCACACGCATCACGCGTGCCCTACTTATCAACGAATCGGATGGTGCCGATGGGCGGCGAAAGTTTGCTCCACCCAGCGGCGAAAGGTGTCGGGTACTCACCTCCTACCGTTTGGCGGTGAAGTGGCGCTGCGTTTCGAGAGCGCCGCCGTGAGTCATTCACGGGTGGTTGCTGCCGACGGTAGTCCGTGTTCACCCACTCGTGCCACCAAATTCAAATACGTGTTCTCAGTTCTTCACGTGGGTTTGATCGCAACGAAATGACTCGCCCGTCAAGCATGGGAAATCGCCAGCACAGCGGACACCTGCGCCCCGGCTTGCGCCAGCACCCGCACCGATTCGGCCGCCGTCGCCCCGGTGGTGACGATGTCGTCGACCAGCACAACCTCACCGGCGACCGGCCTGATCAGGCGCACGCGGCCGGCGATGTTGCGCTGACGCGCGGCACCCGACAGGCCGACCGAATCCCGCACCCACGGCCGTAGTCGCAGCGCAGGGACGACACGCACTCCCGGCAGAGCCGACGCCGCCGACGTCGCGATCCTGCTGACCGGATCACCACCGCGACGACGAGCCGCGGCCCGCCGCGTGGGCGCCGGCACGACCGTCACCGGGGCACCGACGATGCCCCAGGTCAGCAGGTGCTGCAGGCCGCCCCTCAGCGCCCCGGCCAGCGGCGCCACGAGGTCCGTGCGCCCCTTTTCCTTGGTGGCGACGATTGCGCGCCTGCGGACACCGGCATGGCGGCCCAGCGCGAAGACCGGGACGCCGGGATCGGTCCGTGGCGTGAACAGGTGCGGCTCGTCGTCGCCGACGCCGAACTCTGCGGCACACGACGCGCACCACCTGGTCGAGGGCGCCCCACAACCACCGCACTCCAGCGGCAGGATGAGGTCGAACATGCACCGCAGTCTGCGCGCCGGCACCGACATCAGCGGGGTCTCGTTCGCCTGGCTTCGCCGGTTTCCACCTCTGGGTCGCCAATCCCGCCGGTGCACAGCCCAGGGGTAGAAACCGGCGCAAGACCCAGGCCGCCAGACCGTCAGCCGGGCAGCACCGGCAACGAGCCGGGAATCATCAACGGGCGCACCTCGACCCACGCCGGGTTCTCACTGGACGAAGCCGACAACTGCAGCACCCCGCGTTGGTCGGAGACGTATACCGTCGACGGATTCGCGGCCACGGTTCCCACCGGGGTCGCCAAATTGCGGCTGGGCCCATCCGAATTCACACCGTCGAGATTCACATACGACACCGGATGGGCCGGATCGGTCCGGCTGACCACGATGTCATCACCGGTACGCCAGGACAGTGACACCACGCTGTTGCCGAGCCCGAAACCGAGACGCCGCGGATAGGTCAGCAGGAACTGCCCCTCGGGTGTCCGCTCGATCCCCGCCAGGATCACCTGTCCACCGATCACCATCGCCGCGCGGGTGCCGTCGCGGGAGAGCTGCAGCTCTGTGATCGGGCCGGGATATCGGGTGACCACGGCCGCCGCGTCGACCGGGATACGGGCAGGCACCCCGGACGCGTCGCGGATGGCACGCACCACGTTCGTATCGTCGACCACCACCCACACCGCCTGGTCCAGGGACCAACTCGGGCGGCTGAGGGTTCTGCCCTCGATGGCCATCGCGGTGGGCCCGCCCAGCGGACCCATCCACAGCGAGGCGGCAGTCGCCTCCGGGGCGTCGGGCAGCACGACGACCGATGCCGCGGCCTGACCGTTGCGCGACACTGCGGCGGACTTCTGATTGGGCGCCGAACCGAACGCCCCGGGCACGCGGCTGGTGCTCTGTCCGTCCAACGCCACCAGCGAGCCGCCCACCAGCGCATGCAGGCCGGCCGCCGCACCGGGCACCGCGCCCGGATCGGCCGCTGCGACATCCGAGGTTTCCCAGCCGTCGGCGAACCGGTCGTCCAGGGGCGCACCGTCGGCGTTGATGACATAGGGCCCACTGATCCCGGCCCGTGACAGCGTCCAGATGATCTGTGCGGCAAGCAGTTGACGACTGTGCGGATCGGTGGTCGACAGGTTGTCGAGGTCGATGCGGGCGCCACCGTACCCGCGACCTACCCCGGTCTTGCCACCGTCGGCCCGGGTGACCGGACCGCGCATCCGCAGCGGTGCGTCGAGCAGGTTACGTACCGACCTGGCCATCTCCGGACGCGGCCCGGCCACCAGTTTGGAGATCAGTTCGGTCGCGAGCTGGTCAGGATCGGAGACCGCGACGTAGCGCGGATCAGGCACGACCGTGGTTCCGGTCGGATCGACGAAATAGAGGGTGTTGCGTTTGTACGTCGACTGAAACTGTTGCCAGTCAAGGAAAACGCCGTTGGGCAGCCGGTCGATGCGCCAGCCGCCAGGGGTTTGGACGAGCTCGATGGGACCGGGGTCCGGCAGTGCCCCCTCCCCTGTCTCGAACACTCCCATATCGGACAGGGATCCCAGGATGTCGGCCCGCATGCTCACCGAAACCCGGTCCGAGGCACGGGTTTCGACGAAGACCACCCGGTCCAGCAGCAGCGCGCTGCCGGCGTCGTCCCAGGAACTGGACGCGGAATCGGTGAGGAACTGCCGAGCCGCCAGATGCCGGTTCGCGGGATCGGCAGTGGCCTTGAGGAATTCGCGTAGCAACACGTCGGGGTCCATGCCCGGCGCCGGTTTGGGCAGGTTCGGCGGGGCCGGCTTGTCGACTGTGCCGATGGCCTGCGGGGAAGACGAATTCGGGATTCCCGCGCACCCGGACACCAGGACTACCAGACCGACGACCACCACCGTCAGCAGGCGCTTCACACGTTCTCCTCCGCATGCTCCCGGTCTCGGTTGGGGCGCTGCCGCTGCTTCTGCTGCGGCGCAGCGGGTTTCAGCGGCAACGGGCTCGTGGTCACCTTGTGCCCACGCACCAACGGCAGGGTCAGGCGGAAGCAGGCGCCCTTGCCCGGTTCGCCCCAGGCTTCCAGCCGGCCCTGGTGCAGGCGGGCGTCCTCGATGCTGATGGCCAGGCCCAGGCCGGTGCCGCCGGAGCGGCGCACGCGCGACGGGTCGGACCGCCAGAACCGGCTGAACACCAGCTTTTCCTCACCCGGGCGCAAACCGACACCGAAATCGCGGACGGTGACGGCAACGGTGTCCTCGTCGGCCGCCATCCGGATACGCACCGGTTTGCGTTCGGCGTGATCGATGGCGTTGGCGATGAGGTTGCGCAGGATCCGTTCCACCCGACGGGGATCCACCTCGGCGATCACCTCATCGGCGGGCATGTTGACGTCGAGCTCCACCTCGGCGTCGGCGGCCAGGTGCCCGACGTTGTCCAGCGCGCTCTGCACCGTGGACCGCAGATCTACCGACTCCACCGACAGCTCGGCGACGCCGGCGTCGTGGCGGGAGATCTCGAGCAGGTCGGCCAGCAGGGTCTCGAAACGGTCCAACTCGTTGACCATCAATTCGGTGGACCGCCGCAGTGCGGGGTCGAGATCCTCACTGTGGTCGTGGATCAGATCGGCCGCCATGCGCACCGTGGTCAGCGGGGTGCGCAGTTCATGACTGACGTCAGAAGTGAAGCGGCGCTGCAGGTTTCCGAATTCCTCAAGCTGCTGGATCTGGCGGGACAGGCTCTCGGCCATGTCGTTGAACGACACCGCCAGCCGCGCCATGTCGTCCTCGCCGCGCACCGGCATCCGCTCGGTGAGGTGTCCTTCGGCGAACCGCTCGGCGATCCGCGAGGCCGACCGCACCGGCTGCACGATCTGGCGGGCCACCACGAGGGCGATGGCGGCCAGCAGACCCAACAGCACCACACCGCCGGTCGCCATGGTGCCGCGCACCAGCGAGATGGTGCTTTCCTCGTTGTTCAACGGGAAGATCAGGTACAGCTCAAGATTGGGCACCGACGAGGACGCCGGGCTGCCGACGATCAGCGCCGGACCGGAGAACGCATCGGTGGTGACCGTGGCGTACTGGTAACTGACCTGCCCGGCTTTGACGAAGTCGCGCAAGGCGTTCGGCACCTGCTGTACCGGCCCGGCCGCGGCGGCTTCGCGTGGGCCGTCACCGGGAACGATGAGGACCGTGTCGAACGCCCCGGCCACGTCCGCCCGGGCGTCGGCCTTGCGGTCGATCAGGGTGTTCCGGGCCAGCTGCAGGCTGCTGTCCAGCGAGCGGCTCTCCTCACCGCCGACGATGCCGCCGACCGTGACCCGGGCCCGCTCGACCTCTTCGGTGGCGGCCTTGACCTTGACCTCGAGAATCCGGTCGGTGATCTGGCTGGTCAGCACGAAGCCGAGAACCAGGATCACGGCGAGCGAGAGCCCCAACGTCAGAGTGACCACACGTAGTTGCAGCGAACGACGCCACACCAAGCTCAGCGCCCTGCCGAGCGTCCCCAATCCGCGCAACAGTGGGCCGGAACCTCCCCAACGCCCACGGATGCGCCGTCTGGAGCTGAAGATCACGGGGGTCCGGCCTTGTATCCCACTCCTCGAACGGTCAATACCACCTGCGGGTTCTCCGGGTCTTTCTCAACCTTGGCCCGCAACCGCTGGACATGCACGTTCACCAAACGGGTGTCAGCGGGGTGACGGTATCCCCACACCTGTTCGAGCAGCACATCACGAGTAAACACCTGGCGTGGTTTGCGTGCCAGCGCCACGAGCAGGTCGAACTCCAGCGGTGTCAGCGAAATCTGCTCGCCCTGACGGGTCACCTTGTGGGCCGGCACGTCGATCTCGACATCGTTGATCGAGAGCAGCTCGGCGGGCTCGTCCTCGTTGCGGCGCAGCCGGGCGCGCACCCGGGCGACCAGTTCCTTCGGCTTGAACGGCTTCATCACATAGTCGTCGGCGCCGGATTCCAGACCCAGTACCACGTCGACGGTGTCGGTCTTCGCGGTCAGCATGACGATCGGCACGCCGGAATCGGCACGGAGCACCCGGCACACGTCGATCCCGTTCATGCCGGGCAGCATCAGGTCCAGAAGGACCAGATCGGGCCGCAGTTCACGGACCGCGGTGAGCGCCTGGCTGCCATCGCCGATGACCGCGGTATCGAATCCCTCACCACGCAAGACGATGGTGAGCATCTCGGCCAGCGATGGGTCGTCGTCGACGACAAGGATCCTTTGCCTCATGGTGTCCATGGTGTCACCAGATCGCGATAAAACCGGGGTACCACACGCGGGTTTCTCCGCTTTATCTGCTGCTTAGGCGCCCCGCCATGGCTACGGGGTCCACATCCGGGCCCGCGACGGCCCACCGACCGCTCCAATCGGCGGCCGCCAGCGCGGCATAGACCGCGCCGGTGCGCTGCTGCAGGCCGCCGTCCCGTTCGTAGGCATCCTTGGCCCGATCGGCCTCGGTGTTGGCGCGGTGCTCGGCCCGCGCAGCAGCCAGTTCGGTCGGGACGTCGAGCAGCACCTGCCAGTCCGGATGGGGCATCTTGAACCGGTCGAACTCGAGCTCGCGCACCCAGGCGACCACCTCGCCGTCCGGGTCCTGATGCAGCCGGGCCGCGCTGTAGGCGGCGTTCGAGGCGACGTAGCGGTCCAGGATGACGACGTCATAGGTGGCGAGCAGGTGCTGGATCTCCTCCCGCGCCCCCGCCCGGTCGAGCGCGAACAGGGTGGCCATGGCGTAGACCGAGTCGGCCAGGTCCCCGTGGGCGCCGTGCAGCGCCTCGGCGGCCAGGTCGGCAGGCACCGACTGGTGGTAACGCGGGAATGCCAGGCTGCCGACCGAGAGGTGATCAGCCTCGAACGCCGCCCGCAGACCGCCTGTCAACGTACGTTTGCCAGCGCCGTCGACACCTTCGATCGCTATGAGCACAGTGGCAGCGTAATTGGTGCCGACTGGCGGAGAGGCCGGCGAGCGGGCGCACGTCGGACGCTCGGGAAGGCCCGACAAGATAGTCCTGCTTATTTTTGCGTCCGGTACGGTCGCCTGATCCCAGGAACCGCCGACGGACGAGATAGCGAATGAACCACGACACCACCCCTGCCGCAACCACCTTGATGGACCTGCTGCAGCAGCGCGCCGAAACCTATCGAGAAAAGGTCGCGTTCAGCTTCTCGTACGACGGCGACGACGTGAATCGCACGCAGCTGACCTATGCCGACCTGGACCGTCGGGCCCGAGCGATCGCGTCCGCACTGCAGCGACTGGGTGCGGCCGGTGAGCGGGTCCTGGTTCTGTGCCGGCCGGGTCTGGACTCCATCGCCGGGTTCTTCGGCTGCATCTACGCCGGCGCTGTCGCCGTGCCGGTACACGAGCGGTTGGCTCCGCGCCTGTCCTCGGTGGTGCCCGACGCGCATGCCCGCTTCGCGCTCGCCACTGCCGAGACGCAGTCGAAAGTCAAGGCTGCGATCGACGAGCTCGCCGAGGGGCGGGACCTGCAGTGGGTCCGTACCGACGAGGACGACGACGGCGCCGGACCGGCTGGCATCTGGGTGGCTCCCGATCTCGACCCAGGCGCAATCGCCATGGTGCAGTACACATCCGGCTCCACCACCACGCCGAAGGGCGTCGCACTGACGCACCGCAACCTGCTGCACAACATCGCGACTTCCAGCCAGGTGTGGCATGGCGACGACACCGCGATCAGCGTGTTCTGGTTGCCGTCGCATCACGACATGGGACTGATCGGCGGGATCCTGTCGATGCTCTACGTCGGTTGCACGACCCACCTCATGTCACCGTCCTCCTTCGTGAAACGACCGATGGGCTGGCTGGAAGCGCTGTCCCGGCATCGCGCGACCTTCACTGCCGCACCGAATTTCGCCTACGACCTGTGCGTCGAACACAGCACCGCCGAGCAGCGTGCGGCGCTGGATCTGTCGAGCCTGGCCACCGCCATGAACGGCGCCGAACCGGTGCAGGCCGCCACGCTGGAGCGGTTCGCCGACGCATTCGCGCCTGCCGGGTTCCGGCCGGAAGCGTTCTGTCCCGTGTACGGACTTGCGGAGGCGACCTTGCTGGTGTCGGGCGGCTCGGACTCCGAACTACCGGTGGTTGCCCATGTCGATCGCACCGGGCTCCAATCGGATCGCGTCGTCGACGCCCGCCCCGGGCTTTCGTCCACCGTCGAGTTGGTCAGTTGCGGTCGACCCCGGGGTGGCCAACAGGTCGTCGTCGTCGATCCGGTGACACACCGGCCGTGCGAGGCCGACGAGGTCGGTGAGATCTGGATCGCGGGACCCAGTGTGGGCTGGGGGTATTGGGCCCGACCGGAAGAGACCGCCGAGACGTTTTCGGCGGACCTGCCGGACACCCCGGCCGGCCCGTTCCTACGCACCGGAGATCTGGGTTTCCTCCGGTCGGGCGAGTTGTTCATCACGGGCCGCTGCAAAGACCTGGTCGTCATCCGCGGCGGCAACTACTACCCGAACGACATCGAGCGCACGGTGCAGGCATGCCATCCCGTGCTCGTGTCCGGCCGCGGCGCGGTCTTCGCGATCACACCCGGCCTGGGGGCGGTCGAACAGTTGGTGGTGGTGCAGGAGGTGGATCACCACCGCGAGCCCGGGGCCGACCTCACCGAGGTGGCCGCCGCCGTCCGGACCGCCGTGACGGAGCGCTACGGACTGGAGCCGCACTCGGTTCTACTGGTCTCCCATGTGTCGATTCCGACCACCTCGAGCGGCAAGATCCAGCGAGGTCAGTGCCGCCGGCGGTTCCTCGACGGCGAGATCGATCCGGTGGCGCAGTGGCTGTCGCCGTCGGCTCTCGACGATCTCACCAAGGCCCGGGAACTCGAAGCCGCGGTGCAGATCGCCGAGTTGATCAAGGCCGAGGCCGCCCGCCAGCAGCGGACCTCCGCCCTGAGCTGAGCTGGCAGGCTCACGCCTGTTTGTTTGCTGGATGCACCTCGGCGGAAGCCGCGACAGCCAACCCGACAGAGGAATCGGCAACAAAGGCCCAGTGTATCGACCTTTAGACCACCAGCCTGGCCACGCAGAGATGAATTGATAGAAGTGCGCTGATTCGGCACGCCCGCGTCGGACCGGCGGGCCGTTCCGCGCGAGTAATTCTCGAACGTGCAGCGAGGGCATACGGACGATCGACACGCGGCTACTTTGACGATATTCGCTGCAGCACAACGCATTTGAGCATTGCAGGTAAAATCAAGATTGGTCGACGCACGCGCCACGCAACGTGCGCCGCGCGCCCTCTGCGATGGGCGGGATACGCCGTCAGCCGACCCGGGCATTCCGCCTGTCAGATGTCTGACAATTAGAAAATTTATAACTATTAGCCATGTCGCGCCCTCACCGCCATGAGCAGCATGAACACCAACCGTCAGGCATAGCCAAAAATCCCACTTCCTTAAGGCAGCTAGGGAGATTGCCGGAATATTGCATCCTCAACGAAATCTCGGGCTACCGTCTGGGCGTTATTTACAGTTCCGAAAGGAAAACGTCGTGCAGCTCGCCTCCCAGCCCCGCATAACCCCTGGTGAACAGCAAGAAGTGGCCCGTCACTGGCTCACCGCCGCCGGTGTCGTCATCGCCGCCACCGGGATGATCGCCGCCGCTCCCGGGCTCTCACCCGTCCCCGCAACTCTCCAGCACGACATCCAGGCCGGCGCAGTCCGGCTCACCGCGGGCTGGGATCCGCTCGCGGCGTGGAAGGACGCGCTCGACACCTCGATCGCCAACGGTACGGTCCTTGGTGACAACTTCCTGTTGGCACCAGGCGTGGGCCTCCAGCAGGCGATCGTGAACCAGATCGGTTACGCCAAGCAGTTTTTCGATGACCCGTCCAGTTTCGAGGCTGTCTCGAAGCAGTTCGCCGCCAACGTGATGAAGGTGGCGTCAGGTCTCACCCTAATCGGGGCGGATGAAGACATCACCGACGCCGCGCTCAAGCGGACCCTCGGCGGCCTGCACGGCATGATGTTCGACATGCTGCCCGGAATGCTGCCGGACAGCATCGATCCCGAGATGGCGAGCGCCGTGATGAACGTCCTGGCATCGCCACTCAGCGGTGTTCTCATGGGGTTCGCCGGTCCGACGATCAGCCCGGCGGTGGCGCTACTCAACAGCGCTATGGCCGTCGCGACCGCTCTCCAGAGCGAGGATCCGTCAACTGCGCTTTCGGCCATGCTGGACGTACCGGCCAACGTAATCAACGGCTTCCTCAACGGCGCCACCCTGAACCTCGACATGCTGGCACCGGTCCTCAACGATGCGGGCGTCATGCCGGACGGCATCACGATCGGCGGCGTCAGCTTGGCATTCGGCGGCCTGCTCACCCCTGGCGCGACGGACAGAAGCCCTTACGAGGTCAAAGACGAAGAGGGCAACGTCATCAAGACGATCGACCCCGTCGGCGGTTCGATCTTCAACAGCCTCGGCCTCAAGGTCAATCTCGGCGCTATCGGCATCGACGTCAAGCCGGAAGC
This sequence comes from Mycolicibacterium sp. 050232, assembly GCA_036235365.1. Lineage (GTDB taxonomy): Bacteria > Actinomycetota > Actinomycetes > Mycobacteriales > Mycobacteriaceae > Mycobacterium. The sequence goes on from JAZBEZ010000003.1 coordinate 81,331, forward strand.
GATTGGCCCGATCGGCGCTCTGCAGGGCCTGTCGCAGACCGTCGGCGTGCTGCTCGGTAGCGGTTGGGACGATTACGACGGCAAGGGAAATGCGCCCGCACCCACGCCCCCGCTGTTCGGTCTGGACCCGCTGACATTCGGCGATCCACTGAGCGATATCGCGGAAAACGCAGGCGTCACCAAGCTTCGCGACATGCTCAAGACCGCCGCTGTCAACGACATCGTCAAGAAGCTGCAAGGTATCGACACAACTACCGAGGCTGCTGCCGACGAGACGGTGGCTGACAAGGTTGTCGACACCACGGGACCCGGCGAGGCTGCCCCCGTCACGGAGCTGACCCACACCACCGCGAACAAGATGGTGGCAGTCACCGTCCCGGCTCCGGACACTGCGTCCGAGTCCGCGGCCACGGCGACTACGACTGAGGACGTCACCGAGACGGCGGCCACCGACGCGACCGAAAGCGCCGGTACGGCAACAGCACCGAAGGTCCGGGTTGCCCCCAAGGCAGCCACCGACCAAGCCGACGCGTCGGCCGCCAAGAGCCAGCGCAAGCTGGCCCATGGCATCAGGGACGCGGTCAAGAACGCCCGCAACGGATTCGGCGGAACCAACAGCCGCACGTCAAACGAATCCACCTCCGGCTCAGCTGATTCGACCGCGGGGTCCTCGAGCTCCGGCGCCTCGAAGTCCGACAATGGCAGCTCACACAGCTCAGCCAAGGCGAAGGTCAAAGCCAAGACCACCAAGGCCAAGAGCAACAAGGAATAGCGTTCTCTCCCGAGCAGACACGAAAGTGCCCCAAATCACGGCGATTTGGGGCACTTTCGTGTCTTGTCGCGCTACCTCAGTAACTCAGTAGCGGTAATGCTCCGGCTTGTACGGACCCTCGACGTCGACGCCGATGTACTCCGCCTGCTCCTTGGTGAGCTTGGTCAGCGTGCCACCGAGTGCCTCGACGTGGATGCGGGCCACCTTCTCATCGAGGTGCTTGGCGAGGCGGTAGACCTCGTTGTCGTACTCGTCGTTCTTGGTCCACAGCTCGATCTGGGCGATCACCTGGTTCGAGAAGCTGTTGCTCATCACGAATGACGGGTGGCCCGTGGCGTTTCCGAGGTTGAGCAAGCGGCCCTCGCTCAGCACGATGATCGACTTGCCGGTGTCACCGAAGGTCCACTGGTCGACCTGCGGCTTGATGTTCAGCCGCACCGCGCCCGACTTCTCCAAGGCCGCCATGTCGATCTCGTTGTCGAAGTGGCCGATGTTGCCCAGGATGGCGTGGTCCTTCATGGCCTTCATGTGCTCGAGCAGGATGATGTCGAAGTTGCCGGTCGCGGTCACCACGATGTCGGCGTTGCCGATCGCCTCTTCGACAGTCACCACGTCGTAGCCGTCCATCAGCGCCTGCAGGGCGTTGATCGGGTCGACCTCGGTGACCTGCACGCGCGCGCCCTGACCGGCAAGCGACTCGGCACAGCCCTTGCCCACGTCGCCGTAGCCGCAGATCAGCACCTTCTTGCCGCCGATCAGCGCGTCGGTACCACGGTTGATGCCGTCGACCAGCGAGTGCCGGGTGCCGTACTTGTTGTCGAACTTGCTCTTGGTGACCGAGTCGTTGACATTGATGGCCGGGAACGCCAGCTCACCCGCGGCGGCGAACTGGTACAGCCGCAGCACGCCGGTCGTGGTCTCCTCGGTGACGCCCTTGACCGACTCGGCGATCTTGGTCCACTTGTCCTTCTCCGCCTCGAAGCGCGCCCGCAGGACGCCGAGGAAGACCTTCCACTCGGCCGAGTCGTCTTCTTCGGCGGGCGGAACCACACCGGCCTTCTCGTACTCGGCGCCGCGCAGGACCATCATCGTGGCGTCGCCGCCGTCGTCGAGGATCATGTTCGCCGGCTCGCCCTCCCAGGTGAGCATCTGCTCGGCGGCCCACCAGTACTCCTCCAGCGTCTCGCCCTTCCAGGCGAAGACCGGGGTGCCCTTGGGCTCTTCGGGAGTGCCGTTCGGGCCGACGACGACGGCCGCCGCGGCGTGATCCTGGGTGGAGAAGATGTTGCAGGAGGCCCAACGGACCTCGGCGCCGAGAGCCACCAGCGTCTCGATCAGCACCGCGGTCTGCACGGTCATGTGCAGCGAGCCGGAGATACGGGCGCCCTTGAGCGGCTGCACGTCGTGGTACTCACGACGCAACGCCATCAGGCCTGGCATCTCGTGTTCGGCGAGGCGGATCTCCTTGCGGCCGAAATCGGCCAGCGACAGATCGGCCACCTTGAAGTCAATGCCGTTGAGGCTGTCCGCCTTCAACTCGGTCATGTAGAGCCCTCTTTCATTCGTGATTGCTTGCCGGCGCACGGGTGCGCCAAACGGCGACGCCACATGCCGATACCTTCTAGCCTGCGGGCTCGCGGGACAGGCGCTCATGCGTTTCGTGACAGCGGCGGCGCTCTGACAGCTAGGGGGTATCTATGACACCGTAGCGCTCGGCGAAGGGCGTCATAAGTCGGGCCAGGTCACCGGCCACATCGTGGTCCGCTTCGGGCGGCATCGACACGTAACTCATCGCCAGGCGCACGATCGCGCGGGCAAGCACCCCGGCATCGGCATCACTGGCCTTCATCCAGCTGTTCTGAAAGGTTCCGGTCAGCCGCTGCGAGCAGCGGGAGATGATCGGTCCGCTGCCGGTGGTGATGATCTGCAGCAGGTCGGGCTTGGAAGCGCCGGTGAGCAACGAGATCACCAGTGGATCGGCGGCGGACTCGAGGAAGAACGCCCGGAAGCCCTCCAGAAACGCCGCATGCACCTCGCCGACGTTGTTGTTGATGGCCTCGTCGACCGCGTCGACGAGGCGGTCCGCCAGGCGCATGGCATATCCCTCGGCCAGGCCCTGGCGTGAACCGAACTCGTTGTAGATCGTCTGACGGCTGATCCCGGCGACCTGCGCCACGTGCGACAGCGTGATGGCCGACCAGTCGCGGGTCAGCAGCAGTTCACGCATGCCGTCGAGGATCGAATCCCGCAACAGCACGCGCGACGCTTCCGCATACGGAATGCGCTGCTTTTCTCGCGGCCGACTCACACGGGCGACACTATCGCTTTCCGGCCCGCTTTCGAGCGCGTCGCACGAAGCTGTCAAGGCCGCACGACCTCGACCATGTCGAAATCGGCCTTCGCAGCGCCGCAATCCGGGCAGCTCCAGTCCTCGGGGATGTCATCCCACCGCGTGCCCGGGGCGATGCCGTCCTCCGGCCAGCCCTTGGCCTCGTCGTACTCGAATCCGCACTGCACGCAGACGAACAGCTTGTAGGGCTCGGTCATTGCTCCACCTCCATCGGTTCGAAATCGACCTTCTCCCGCACCGCGCAGTCCGGGCAGCACCAGTCGTCTGGCACGTCATCCCAGGCTGTTCCGGCCGGAAATCCTTCGCGTGGAGCACCTTTGGCCTCGTCGTAGATGTAGCCACAGCCTGGGCATTCGTAGGCACTCATGCCTGCGCTCCCACCCCGTAACGGGCCAGGACCTTCTCCCGCAGGCGGGGCTGGATGTTGACCTTGGTGATGTCACCGTCATAGTGCTCCAGCACCCGGTGGTCCATCACCCTGCGCCACAGCGGTGGCAGATAGGTGAGCCCGATCAGTGAGGCGTAGCCGCTGGGCAGATTGGGTGCGCCGTCGATGCTTCGCAGGGTCTGGTACCGGCGTGTCGGGTTGGCGTGGTGATCACTGTGACGCTGCAGGTGATACAGGAACAGGTTGGTCACGATGTGGTCGGAGTTCCAGCTGTGCACGGGTGCGCAGCGCTCGTAACGTCCGCTGGACATCTTCTGCCGCAGCAGGCCGTAGTGCTCCAGGTAGTTGACGGACTCCAGCAGGCTGAAGCCGTAGATCGCCTGAATCACCATGAACGGGACCACGCCGACACCGAAGATCGCGATCAGCGCACCCCAGAACACCACTGACATCGCCCACGCGTTGAGTACGTCGTTGGACCAGTGCCACGGTGACTTGTCCTGCCGGCGCAGCCGCTGGGCCTCCAACTCCCACGATGACCGGAGGCTGCCGAACACGCTGCGCGGCAAGAACTCCCAGAAGGTCTCGCCGAAACGTGCCGACGCGGGATCCTCGGGGGTGGCCACCCGCACGTGGTGCCCACGGTTGTGCTCGATGTAGAAGTGGCCGTACCAGGTCTGGGCCAGTGTGATCTTGGACAGCCAGCGCTCCAGCGAGTCCCGCTTGTGCCCCATTTCGTGTGCGGTGTTGATGCCCACCCCGCCGAGCACACCCACCGACAGCGCGATGCCGATCTTGGCCGGCCAACTCAGCCCACCGTCGAAACCGAGCCAGCTGAGGTCGGATGCGGTGAACAGATACGCACCCATCACGACGCTGGCGTACTGGAACGGGATGTAGAGGTAGGTGCAGTACCGGTAGTACTTGTCGTTCTCCAGTTGCTCCATCACCTCGTCGGGCGGATTCTGCCCGTCGGGCCCGAACCGCAGGTCGAGCAACGGCAACAGCACGTAGAGCAGGATCGGGCCGATCCACAGCGGTACCTGCGCCGCGATGTGCCAGCCGGCCTGATTGAGCGCCCAGACCAACGGCAGCATCACGAAGATCGCCGTCGGGGCGATGAGCCCCATGAGCCACAGGTGCCGCTTCTTGTCCCGCCATTGCCCGACGCCTGCGACGTCCGGTCCGTTCGAGAGTTCCGCCACCACGAGAAGCCTCCTTTTGTGAGAGCTATCACTGCAATGGCTTGACTATATGCGGCACCGTGTCGTGTGTCTAGACATCTACCTATGTTTTGTAAACCTCATGAGTGCAGCAGGTCACAATCCAGAGCGAAGGGCTTGCAGCATCGAAACTGAAAACAGGGACAAAACCGGCGCTGGTTTTGTCCCTGTTTCAGTGTCGATGGGGCGGTTGTGCAGGACTCAAACGGTGGCGACGTCCCGGTTGGCCAGAACCGAATGCCGGCGGCCGTAGGCCAGGTAGACCACCACGCCGATCAGCATCCAGAGCAGGAATCGGATCCAGGTCAATCCGGTCAGGTTGACCATCAGCCACAGGCACGCCAGGATCGCGGCGATCGGCAACACCGGCACCCACGGCACGCGGAATCCGCGCGGCAGGTCGGGGCGGGTGCGGCGCAGCACGATGACGCCGGCCGAGACCAACACGAAGGCGAACAACGTGCCGATGTTCACCATCTCCTCCAGCCGGCCCATCGGGAACACCGAGGCGGCGATCGCCACGAGCACACCGACGATCACGGTGATCCGGACCGGCGTCCCGTGGCTGCCGGTGACCGCCAGTTTGCGTGGCAACAGGCCGTCGCGCGACATCGCGAAGAGCACCCGGGTCTGCCCGAGCATCAGCACGATCACCACGGTGGTGAGACCCGCGAGTGCACCGATGGAGATGACTTTCGCCGCCCAGTGCACACCGTTGGCTTCGAACGCCGTGGCCAGGTTGGCGTGCCCCTCTGGCGCGTCCCGCAGCACGGTGTAGGACACCATGCCCGAGAGCACCACCGACACCGCGACATAGAGGACGGTGACGATGCCCAGCGAGGCCAGGATGCCGCGGGGCACATCGCGCTGCGGGTCGCGGGTCTCCTCAGCGGTGGTCGCGACGACGTCGAACCCGATGAACGCGAAGAACACGATCGAGGCGCCGGCCAGCACGCCGTACCAGCCGTAGTGGCTGCCCGCCGCGCCGGTCAACAACGAGAACAGTGACTGGTCTGCCCCACTGGCACTCTCACCGGCCTGGTTGGGCGGGATGAACGGCGTGTAGTTGGCCGCCTTGATATAGAACGCGCCGACGATCACCACCAACAGCACGACCGACACCTTGATGATCGTGATCGCCAGGCTGAAGTGCGCCGACAGCTTGGTGCCGATCACGAGCAGCACCGTCACGAACACGATGATCAGCAGCGCGCCCCAGTCAACTGACAGACCCGCGAAATCGGCGATGCCGCCGCCGAACCCGAACACCGTTCCGAGGTAGCTCGACCACCCCTTGGCCACCACCGCGGACGCGACGGCGAACTCGAGGATCAGATCCCATCCGATGATCCACGCCGCGAACTCACCGAAGGTGGCATAAGAAAAGGTGTAGGCGCTGCCTGCGACGGGCACGGTCGAGGCGAACTCGGCGTAACACAAGGCCGCCAGACCGCATGCCACCGCGGCGATCAAGAAGGCGATCGAGATCGCAGGCCCGGTCAGATTGCCCGCCGTCGATGCGGTGATGGTGAAGATGCCGGCACCGATCACCACCGACACCCCGAAAACCGTCAGGTCCCACCAGGTGAGGTTCTTGCGGAGCCGAGTCGACGGCTCATCGGTGTCGGCAATCGACTGCTCGACAGACTTGGTTCGCCGAAGCGCGGACATATGTGGTGACGCCTCTCGTCATGGCCTGGGTCACGCCATGTTCCCACCACGGTGGCGGTGAAACAGGTAGGACTCTCAAACTGCCGCTGAACTGTGCCATCGGGCAGGAATGGGGCCTACGTCACACTTGGCCTTGATCGTGATACGGTTCGCGCGTGGCTGAGCTCCCCTACTTTGACCTGCTGATTGATGAACGGCAGGACGGCGGTGAAACCGGTCAGCTGTGGGAGAACCAAGTGCACTGGGGCTTCTGGGAAGACCCCAAGTCCGCCAAGGGCACCCGGGCCGACTACATCGCTGCCATGGAGCAGATGGACCATGTTCTGTTCGCGGCCGGAAACGTCGCAGACGGGCAGAAGCTGCTGGACGCGGGCTGCGGATTCGGCGGAACCATCCAGCAGGTCAACGGCACCTACTCGAACATGGATCTCACGGGCCTGAACATCGACCCGCGCCAGTTGGCGGCCGCCGAGGCCCAGACCACGCCGGTCAACGGCAACAAGATCGCCTGGGTCGAAGCCGACGCCTGTCAACTGCCGTTCGAGGACAACTCGTTCGACCGCGTGCTGGCCGTCGAGTGCATCTTCCATTTCCCGTCCCGCGAGAAGTTCCTCGCCGAAGCGGCGCGGGTGCTCAAGCCGGGCGGCTACCTTGCGGTGTCCGACTTCGTGCCGACGCTGATGTTCTTCGGCAAGACCCCGATCTGGATGGCGATCCGCCCCCGTATCGCCAAGTCCTACGGAACGCTCGGCAACGTGCCCTTGCGGGGCTACAAATCCATGGGCAAACGTGCGGGGCTTCAGCTCGCGACGAAGCGCAACATCAGGAAGAACACGTTGCCGACCTACCCGTTCCTGCTCAAGTTCTTCCGCGAGCAGGGGTCAGCGGAGGCCCAGAAGACGATGATCGTCGGCACCCGATGGATGAAGTGGCTGTCCAAGCTCGGCCTCATCCAGTACCGGGTGTACACATTCCACAAGCCCGCCTGACGGTATAACCGGTTGCGCCGCAGCCGCGGTCGGGCAACGGCGCGGCGAACGATCAGGACTGGTTCAGATGGTCGGCATGAATTCGGCGAGCGCCAGGATCATGAAGACCACCAGTGCGATCCCGATCAACCCGCCCGCGGGAATCATCGCGACACACACCGCGACCCAGACGAAAAGCCTCGGCCATTCAAATGGCTGGTTCCCCACCACATCTCCCCGGCGATGCCGGTAAACATGGTAGATAGCCCACACACCGGCCCCGGCGGCTGCCGCCGCGATGATTCGCACGCCGTCCGGCGTCACCAGTAGCGCAATGGCTGCGCTCACCGCCACGCCCGTGAGGCGTGCGGCCAACGCGACGGGAAGCCCTGCCACGTCGAGGACCGCAGACCTGCGGTCCGGCTCACCCCGGTAGCGCGGTAGCCGGCCTTCTATGCCCAGCATTCGCCAGATCCAACGCGACCATGATGTTCGCAGTCCCAGATCCTCGGCGACGCGTCGAACGTCCGCGGCCGATTCCGCCATCATCTGCCGTGACTGAGCACTCCTCCAGAACGCCGCCTTGAAGACCTCCCGAGGCACTCCGAACTGCCGGGCGAAAGTGCGTGGCGGGCCGATCATCTCGCCGATCAACCACCGGAGAAAAAACGGGAACAGAATTGCGTACCACGCCCGCTTCAATCGCGTGACGCGTTGCATTCGCTCGGCCAAAATATCGTCGGCAAACGATATGTGCCGCGCTTCCTCGGCCAAATGGATATACGTGATCTTGTTCAGAAGCGGGGGCACGTGCGCCGCGCCACGATGCTGCAACGTCTGCTGGTAGTGCAGCGGCTGTTCACCGCACAACACCCCAATGAAATGAATGAGGTTAGCATAACCGCCGATAAAGCCCAGGATCGGACCGATCACCCTGGAACCGCGCCGCATTCCGGGTACATCCTCGCCGGTGCGGTTGATGAACTCCTGGAACATCTGGATGTGATTGCATTCGTCGATCAGTTCGTGGAGCAGATACTGGAACACCGGCGAACGATTCGGCAATTTCCCGGCGTAATGCACCACGCCGCGAATCAGCATCATTTCGAATTGGAGCGTGACCTTGAGGGTATTCGCGGTAATCCAGCGGCCCATGTCGATACGCCGCTGCAACGACTGCTCGGCATACCAGTCCGTCGCCGCGAGCGGAGCACTGTCCGGGTCCAGTTGCCATCGCGGATCGTCGTCTTTCAACGCGTTCTCGGGTGCGTCCCAGTCGATGTCGACGTAGGGATCGAAGCGCCGACGGACCGTTGCACGAGAGAGGGCCTCCACCCTGTCGAAATAGAGGTCCTCCGGTGCCGTGTCGTCCGCGTCGCTGACCGTTGTCATTTCCCCATCCGTTGATGTGTGAGTTTCCTTGCAGAGGGTAGCAACCTGAGAGCTGCATCACGCCACTAGCCACGGCATTGTGCCATGAGTTGTTGCACGGTCGTAAGCGCGATCCCATCAGGTGGTGTATTGGTGCGAAAGCCGGCGTCCTCGTGATGGAACAGGACTGGTCCGATGGGGGCATCGACAGGGTCGGCGGTCACCGGTCCACCGTGTTGCCCGGCACGTGTGCGGGTGCGCCAATTGACGGGGGTTCCGATTCGGCCCGCTTCACGCTCGGTTCGCAGTACCGTAGCCGTCTAATGAGCACGATTCACCAGATCTCACCGAGCCATGCAGTCGTCGTCGGAGGGAGCATCGCGGGGCTGTGCGCAGCCCGGGTCCTCGTCGACCATTTCGACCGCGTCACCCTCTATGAACGTGACGAGCTACCAGACCAACCGGTCAATCGCAGCGCGATCCCGCAGGGGCAGCATGTCCATCTGCTGATGGGCCGCGGCGCCCAGGAGCTGGAGGGGCTGTTTCCTGGGTTACTCCATGACATGGCGGACTCGGGCGTGCCGGTGATCCGCAACCAACACCAGTTGATCCACTTCGACGCGGCCGGTCATGTCCTGGAGACCGGGCTGGACGACAAGTACACGGCGTACATGCCGAGCCGCGGCCACCTCGAATGGCAGATTCGCAAGCGGGTCAGCGCGACGCCCGGCATCGAGATCGCGCAACGAGTGGTCGCACATGCGCAGTACGACCCGGTGACCGAGCGGGTCACCGGCGTCGTCCTCGACGACGGCGATGTCGTGCCGACCGATCTGGTGGTCGACGCGTCCGGGCGCGCCAGCCGGCTTCCGGCGTGGTTGCAGCAGTGGGGATTCGAGCGCCCGCACGAGGACTCGATACAGGTCGGCGTCACCTACGCCTCGCAGCGCGTGAAGATCCCCGACGGGATGATGCCGCAGAAGATGGTCATCGTCGGCGCCACCCGAAACCGCCCGTTCGGGATGGGCATGCTCCTCCACGAGGACGGCATCTGGATGGTCACCGCATTCGGGGTGGCCAAGGCCGAGCCGCTACGGGACTTCGAGGGGATCTGCGTGCTGGCAGACGAGGTGCTGCCTGCCGAGATCAGCGCCGCATTGCGAGCCGGAACGCCGGTCGGCGAAATGAACTTTCACCGATACCCGGCGAGCAAGTGGCGGCGCTACGAGCGGATCCGCCGATTCCCCACGGGCATCCTGCCGTTCGGTGATGCCATCGCCAGCTTCAACCCCACGTTCGGGCAGGGCGTGACGATGGCGGCGCTGCAGGCCGACAATCTGCGCCGAGCGCTGGCCCGCGGAAAGGACAACCTGGCGTGGCGGCTGGCGTTCCGCAATGCCAAGACCATCTGGCCGGTGTGGATGATGAACGGCGCGGCCGACCACACCGAGCACGGAGCGCAGGGAGATCGTCCGTGGTGGTACCGACCGGCCTACGAACTGTTCAGTCAGTTCGTCGCCGCGGCCGAGACCGATCCCGTTGTGGCCGAATGGTTTCTGAGCAGGACGAGCTTGATCGACAGCCTTTATCTGGTGCCGCCGCCCCGCCTGATCGGCCGGGCGCTGCGTAACAACATCAAGCAGTGGCTCAGCGAGCGCAGGAACAGTGACAGCGAGGTCGACGTCGTCAGCACCGCCGTGTGAGCGGTACCCGTCAGATCCCGATGGTCACGCGGAACAGTTTCGTGGGCTCGGCAGCGGTCAGCCGGATGGGACCGTCCTCGGCCGCCACCCAGGCTGCCGCGCCCCGCTCCAGCGTCAGCTTGTCGTCGTCGGCGTAGATCGCCGCGGCACCTTCCGTGCACAACAGCAGCTGCGGCCCGTCGTGGTGGGAGTGCACGTCGATCTCGTCACCGAGGTGGTCGCCCTCGACCGACAGCACCGATACCGCGAACTCCTGCGCGGGCGTCTGGTAGATGGTTTCCGGCCCGTCGGTGACGGTGTCCGGACGCAGGTGCTCCTCCGGGGTGGGCGTGAAGTCCAGCACCCGCAGAAGTTCGGGGACATCCACGTGCTTCGGGGTCAAACCACCGCGCAATACGTTGTCGGAGTTGGCCATCACCTCGACGCCGACACCGTGCAGATACGCGTGCAGGTTTCCGGCAGGTAGGTAGACGCCCTCCCCCGGCTGCAGGCTGATTCGGTTGAGCAGTAGGGAGGCCAGTACACCGGCATCACCCGGGTACCGCTCACCTAGCTCCAGCACCGTCTTGGCCTCGGCAGCGAATTTCTTTGCCCCGGACCGGATGTAGTGGACGGCTCCGTCGAGAACAGCAGGCACCAGCACATCGAGGTCCGGCTGCGGCGCGGTGATCCAGGTGGTGAAGAGGGCCCGCAACCCGTCGGCGTCGGATTGATCGGAGAGCAGGTTGATGAACGGGTCGAGGTCTGAGACCGCCAGCGCGCGCATCAGCTCAACCGTGCGGTCGACCGGACGGAACCCGGCCAGCGCATCGAATTGCCCCAGAGCAACCAGCAATTCGGGTTTGTGGCTGCGGTCGCGGTAATTGCGGACGGGTGAGGTCACCGGGATGTTGAGCCGGTCCTCGCGGTCGAAGCCCTCCCGGGCCTGGGCCGCACTGGGGTGCGCCTGCAACGACAATGGTTCATCGGCGGCCAGCACCTTGACCAGGAAGGGTACGGCGTCGCCGAACCGGCCGATCGCCACGCTGCCCAACTGCCCCTCGGGGTCGTCCTGAACCGCCTGCAGCAGCGACTCCTCACCGTGTTCGGTCTGTAGCCAGGCCGGATCACCCGGATGCGCCCCGAGCCACAGTTCGGCCTCCGGATGGATTGTCGGACTGGGCCTTCCGGTGAAATCAGCGATTGCCGTGCGCGAACCCCAGGCATAGGTCCGCACCGCTCCCCGTAGCAGATGCACTTCTTATCCTCGAACCAGTTTCAAATACACGGCCGTCATCTCCACACGGACGGCCAGGATCGCCAGTTGTTGTTCCGGACGCCCGGCCGGCAGGGTGGTGCCCGCCGGTTCCGGCACATCCTCGGCACCGATCACCGCGATGTCGTCGAAGCCGTTCACCCGGGCCCCCACCGCTTGTCGCTCGGTGTCGGTGATCAACACGAACGTCCGCATCCGGCGCGGCAGCGGTCCGTCGATCTCCTCGTCGTGGAACAGCGACCGGGCCGCGGGCAACCCCACCGCGCCGCTGCCCATCGCGGCGAGTACATCGCTCAACCCGGCGGCGGCCGCCACTTCTCCGGCCAGGCGCAGCATCGTCGCCGCGCCATGCCGGGCGAGCGCCAGCGTGGCCGGGTTATCACCGGCCAGCACCACTGCGCAGTCCGACATCCGCTCGGCCAGGGTCTTGGCCGGGTTGGTGAACAGTTCCCGACCGGCGCTGTTGCGCAACGCCTCGGCGTCGAGTTCGTCGGCAAGCGCAGCCAGATCCACCCGCATACCCGGATCCACCACGTGCAGTGCCGCCAGGCCCGCGGCCAGGTACCGGGTCAACCCGAAATCGTCGGGGACCCACAGGCGGGGCGCCAGCACCACGGCCCGTCCGGCCGCGATGTCACGAAGCGGGCCCTCGTGGGGCGCCACGATCAGAACCCGGGCCCCGCGGCGTACGCCGGTGGCCGCCGCGTTCACCAGGGCCGGATCCCCCGGGTCATCCCCTGCCACGATCAGTACGTCCAGCGCGCCGAGCCACGGCGGAGTTTCAGCGGCCACCACTATGGGGGCCGAGATGGACGCTCCGAGTGCGGCTGCCAGCATGGCGCCCGCACTCTCCGCGGTGCCGCGGCCGGCAACCCAAATCACTGTGCGCGGTGGATGATCCGCCCGCAGTGGGTCGAGCAGGCCTTCCGCCAGTGCCGCGGCGGTCGCCCGTACCTGGGCACCTGCCATGGCCGAGGCCCGCAGCAGACCGTTGCGATCGGCGGCGAGAAGTCCGTCGCTGTCGTCGAGGTCGACCGTGGCGTCCACGGCGTTCACGGCACGGGCTCGCTCACCCCACGGATCTGCGCCGAAACTCTGTCGACGAGCGCGGCGACGTCCTCGGCGGTTCGCGCTTCCACGTTCAGTCGCAGCAGCGGCTCGGTGTTCGACGTCCGTAGGTTGAACCAGCTGCCGTCACCGAGATCGACTGTCACGCCGTCGAGGTGATCGATCGACTGGATCGAGCTCGCGAAGGATTTGAGCACGGCGTCGACGCATGCCGGGGCATCGGTGACGGTGAAGTTGATCTCCCCGGACGCCTCGTAGCGCTGGTAGTCGGCCATGAACTCCGACAGCGGTCGATCCTGCTCACCCAGTGCCGCCAGCACGTGCAGGGCCGCGAGCATGCCAGAATCGGCGCCCCAGAAGTCACGGAAGTAGTAGTGCGCCGAGTGTTCCCCACCGAAGATGGCGTTGGTCTCGGCCATCAGTCCCTTGATGTACGAATGCCCGACCCGGGACCGCACGGGGGTGCCGCCACGCTCGACAACCAGTTCGGGAACGGCGCGCGAGGTGATCAGGTTGTGGATCACCGTGGCACCGATCTCACGGTTGAGCTCGCGGGCCGCCACCAGGGCGGTCACCGCTGACGGCGACACGGGACGACCGAGTTCGTCCACCACAAAGCAACGGTCGGCGTCCCCGTCGAACGCCAGACCGATGTCGGCACCGGTCGCCAGCACGTGGGCCTGTAGGTCGACGAGGTTGGCCGGATTCAGTGGGTTGGCCTCGTGATTGGGGAAGGTGCCGTCGAGTTCGAAAAACAGCGGGAGCACAGTGGCGCCCGGGATCGGCCCGAGGACCGCGGGCGTCGTGTGACCGGCCATGCCGTTGCCGGCGTCGACTGCGATGCGCAGCTCACGCAGCCCGCTGAGATCGACCAGCGACCGGAGGAAGCTGCCGTAGTCGGACAGCACATCGCGGTCGGAGATGACGCCTGGCGGGCCGTCGTGAGCCGGCACCCCCACGATCACCTCGTCGGAGATGGTCGAGAGGCCGGTGTCCTTGCCCACCGGTTTGGCCCCGGCGCGGCACAGTTTGATCCCGTTGTAGGCGGCGGGGTTGTGGCTCGCGGTGAACATCGCCCCCGGGCAGTCCAGCAGGCCCGACGCGAAATACAACTGATCGGTGGAGGCGAGTCCGATCCGGACCACATCCAGGCCCTGGGCGGTGACCCCGTCGGCGAACGCGTCGGCCAGGGCCGGCGAACTGGCCCGCATGTCGTAGCCGATCACGACCTGTTTGGCGCCTTCGGCGCGGACCAGGCGAGCGAATGCACCGGCAACCTCGGAAACGAAGGCCTCGTCGATCTGGCTGCCGACCAACCCCCGGACGTCATAGGCCTTGATGACATCGTGAACAGCCGCCGCTGGCCTAGACATATTGCTCCTTGTGAAACGGAATCGTTGGCGCCAGCCTAACCGTCGGGCGGCGTCGACACGTTCACTACTCGCGGGCCGGTCGTCGTCGAGTCAGAGCCAATCAGCGCTAGTTGTCGGGATCCGGCAACACCCGCAGGTGGCCGCGACGACGCCCGTTGGTCTCCGCCGGACGCGCAGGCGGCGCCGTCACGGCACTGGTGGCCAGACCGGTGGAGGGATCGGAGAATCCGGCCACCACCCCGCCGCGCGAAACCGCGCCCGGCTGGCCTTCGCGGACCGCATCGGCCAGCGCCACCAGATCGTCTTCGTCGGGATGAGTGGGCAGCGGCCCGGCGTGGCGGACGAGCTCCCAGCCACGCGGCGCGGTGATACGGCCGGCATGACCGACACACAAATCCCAGGAGTGGGGCTCGGACACCGTGGCGAGAGGTCCGACTACCGCCGTGGAGTCGGAATAGACAAAAGTCAGCGTCGCCACGGCATAGTGCGGGCACCCGGGCCGGCAGCAGCGACGGGGAACATTCACGCTCCAGAGATTACTTTGGACGATCGCTGTGTGCCGCCGGACACGCGCAGCCGTCGGGGCCCCGATCCCGAACCGTTACGATCATCGCCGTGGCCCAGCGCAACCCATGGCGATCGCGTCGCGGCCGCGATATGCGCGGTCCGCTGCTTCCGCGCTCGGTCCCAGGCTGGCGCAGCCGAGCCGAGCGGTTCGACATGGCAGTGCTGGAGGCCTACGAGCCGATCGAACGGCGATGGGCGTCGCGGATACGAGAACTCGACGTCGCCGTCGATGAAATTCCGCGGATGTCCCCGAAAGATCCAGACAGTGTGCAATGGCCCCCCGAGGTCATCGCTGATGGGCCGATCGCGCTGGCGCGGCTGATACCTGCTGGGGTCGACGTCAGAGGAAATGCGACCCGGGCTCGAATTGTCTTGTTCCGCAAGCCCATCGAGCGCCGGGTCAAAGGATCCGATGAGCTTGCTGATCTGCTGCATGAAATCCTGGTGGCCCAGGTGGCCACCTATCTGGGAGTTGAACCGTCAGTCATCGACCCAACGATCGACGACGACTGACGTCGAGCGCCACACCCTGCGATGAAGCGCTCCTTCGAGAAGAGCGTCAGATGATGCCGCGTTTGAGCCGACGACGCTCCCGCTCGGACAGCCCTCCCCAAATACCGAAGCGCTCGTCGTGCGCTAGCGCGTATTCCAGGCAGGCATCCTTGACTTCGCACCCCTGGCAGATGCGCTTGGCCTCGCGGGTAGACCCGCCCTTCTCCGGGAAGAACGCCTCCGGGTCGGTCTGTGCGCACAGCGCACGTTCCTGCCATTGGTCGTCTTCGGTTTCCGGATCAACATCAATGTGTTCAGGTACCAAACTCAGCTGAGGACGTCCCGGAATCCCCAGCGGTGTCGGCCCGGCGTTGATGTGCGGTGCGTTGTCTACCGAGCCGAGTAGCCGGTTGTCGAACCGGACCACATGATCGAAATCGCCGCTCTCATAAGACATTATCCCCCGCCTCCTCACTCGGTCTCGTAGATCCTAAGTGGAGCCCCACTATTGCGATGTGCGGTCACCCCATTCGAACAGTTGATCGAATCTCGGTCCGCGACACCGGAATCGGTCACCAACCGGGAAATGACACATCTGTGATTACACACGTGTTAGCTGCCGGGGTCAAGCGCCAGGACGCGAATTCATACCATCTCGTAATGTCAAATCGGCGCGTCGCGACCTCGGCGTGTCCTGCCCGTGACGACGTCGTTTCCATCCGCATGCCCTGAGCGCTTAGGGTCGGACGTTGTGAAGATCACCGTTCTGGTCGGCGGCGTCGGAGGCGCCCGATTTTTGCTGGGAGTACAGCACCTGTTGGGCCTCGGTCAGTTCGCCGGGAACGACAGCAAGCATGAACTCACCGCGATCGTGAACGTTGGCGACGACGCCTGGATGCACGGCGTCCGGATCTGCCCGGACCTCGACACGTGCATGTACACGCTGGGCGGCGGTATCGATCCCGAGCGCGGCTGGGGTCACCGGAACGAAACCTGGCATGCCAAGGAAGAACTTGCCGCCTACGGCGTGCAGCCCGACTGGTTCGGCCTGGGCGACCGGGATCTGGCCACCCACCTCGTCCGCACCCAGATGCTGCGCGCCGGCTACCCGTTGTCGCAGGTCACCGAGGCACTCTGCAAGCGGTGGTCACCGGGAGCACGGTTGTTGCCGGTCACGGACGACCGCAGTGAGACCCACGTGGTCATCACCGACCCGGAGGACGGAGAGCGGCGGGCGATCCACTTCCAGGAGTGGTGGGTGCGCTACCGCGCCCAGGTGCCCTCGCACAGCTTTGCGTTCGTCGGTGCGGAACAAGCAACCGCCGCGCCGGGGGTCACCGAGGCGATCGCCGACGCGGACGTGGTGTTGCTGGCGCCGTCAAATCCGGTTGTCAGCATCGGGCCGATCCTGCAGATCCCGGGAGTCCGGGGCGCACTCCGTTCGACGCAGGCGCCGGTGGTCGGCTACTCCCCCATCATCAACGGAAAACCGTTGCGCGGCATGGCAGATGAATGCCTGTCCATCATCGGCGTCGAGTCCACCTCACAGGCCGTCGGACAACACTTCGGCGCCCGGTCGGGCACCGGAATCCTCGACGGCTGGCTGGTCCACGAAGGCGACCACGCCGAGATCGAAGGTGTGCAGGTGCGCGCGGTGCCGCTGCTGATGACAGATCCGGCCACCACCGCCGAAATGGTGCGGGTGGGGCTGGACGTAGCAGGCGTTTCGCTGTGACTGTTGAGGTGAACACCGAGCACGGGTCTGCCGACCGCGTCGAGATCCTGCCGGTGCCAGGGCTTCCCGAGTTCCGGCCCGGCGACGACCTCGCGGACGCCCTCGCCGAGGCGGCACCGTGGTTGCGCGACGGCGACGTGCTGGTCATCACGAGCAAGATCGTGTCCAAGTGCGAAGGCCGCATCGTCACCGCCCCGTCCGATCCGGAAGAGCGGGACGCCCTGCGGCGCAAGCTCATCGACGCCGAGGCGGTGAGGGTGCTGGCGCGCAAGGGCCGCACCCTGATCACCGAGAACGCCATCGGACTGGTCCAGGCCGCCGCCGGCGTGGACGGCTCCAACGTCGACTCGAACGAATTGGCGCTGCTACCGGTGGATCCCGACGGCAGCGCACGGGCGCTGCGCGAAGGCCTGAGTGAGCGACTCGGCGTCAGCATCGGCGTCGTGATCACCGACACCATGGGACGTGCCTGGCGCAACGGCCAAGCCGATTTCGCCATCGGCGCATCCGGACTCACCGTGCTGCACGGCTACGCCGGTGCCCGCGACCGGCACGGCAACGAACTGCTGGTCACCGAGGTGGCGGTGGCCGACGAGATCGCTGCCGCAGCCGATCTGGTGAAGGGCAAGCTCACCGCCATCCCGGTCGCGGTGGTGCGCGGCCTGGACCTGACCGACGACGGTTCGAACGCGGCCACGCTGCTGCGGCCCGGCGAGGAGGATCTGTTCTGGCTCGGCACTGCCGAGGCGATCCAGTTGGGGCGCAACCAAGCTCAGCTACTGCGTCGCTCTGTGCGGGTGTTCTCCGATGAACCGGTCGATCATGCGCTCATCGAAGCCGCCGTCGGCGAATCGCTCACCGCACCCGCGCCGCACCACACCCGGCCGGTGCGTTTCGTCTGGGTGCAGGACCGCGCCACCCGGGTCCGGCTGCTGGACCGGATGAAGGACAGGTGGCGAACCGACCTCACCGGGGACGGCCGCGCCCCCGAGTCTGTCGAACGGCGCCTGGGCCGCGGCCAAATCCTGTACGACGCGCCCGAACTGGTGATTCCGTTCCTGGTGCCCGACGGCGCCCACAGCTATCCCGACGCGGCCCGCACTCAGGCCGAGCACACCATGTTCACCGTCGCCGTCGGTGCGGCCGTGCAGGCCCTGCTGGTCGCGCTCGCGGTACGTGACGTGGGCAGCTGCTGGATCGGCTCGACGATCTTCGCCGGCGATCTGGTACGGGCCGAGCTCGATCTCCCCGACGACTGGGAGCCGTTGGGCGCCATCGCGATCGGCCACCCCGCCGATCCGCAGCCTCCTCGCGACCCGGTGCCCACCGACGGCCTGCTGGTAGTGAAGTGAGCGCCGAGAGCCTGCACGCCTCCGCCGTGGAGGTGCTGACGCAGTGGCAGACAACCGATCCCGGTCAGGACACGCTGCGGCACGCGGTGCTGTCGTTTCTGGCCGCCCGCCCTGATGCCTGCCTGCGGTCCTGTGTACCCGGCCACATCACGGCCTCGGCGCTGGTCGTCGACCACACCGGGACACAGACCCTGCTCACCCTGCACCCGCGCTTCGGCCGCTGGCTGCAGCTCGGCGGGCACTGTGAGGAAACGGATTCCGACGTTCGCGCCGCCGCACTACGCGAGGCCACCGAAGAGTCCGGAATCGCCGGATTGACCATCGACCCGCAATTGGCCGCACTGCACGTGCACCCGGTGACCTGCTCACTGGGTGTTCCGACCCGCCACCTCGACATGCAGTTCGTGGTCCGAGCGCCGGCCGATGCCGAGATCGCCTGCAGCGACGAATCTCTGGACCTGCGCTGGTGGCCGCTCGACGCGCTGCCGGAGGGGACCGACTTCGGCTTGAGCCAACTGGCCGGGACCGTTTAGCGCGCCGGCCTCAGACGTCGGTCGAGTACCGAATGCCGCCGTCGGGGATGGTGACCCCAGGCCACACCCTGGCCCCGCGCAACAGTTCGCAGCGGGCACCGATATCGGCTCCGTCGCCGATCACGCCGTCGCGGACCAGCGCCCGCGGGCCGATGCGGGCACCGAAACCGACGATCGAACGTTCAATCACCGCACCGGCTTCCACGCGAACGCCGTCGAAGATCACCGCACCGTCGAGCCGGGCGCCCGCACCGATCTCGGCCCCGCGGCCCACCACGCTGCCACCGATCACCAACGCTCCGGGAGCGACGGCCGCCCCTTCGTGGACCAGGGACTCACCGCGCTGACCGTTGAGCGCCGGCGACGGCGCGATGCCGCGGACCAGATCGGCCGATCCGCGCACGAAATCCTCGGGCGTGCCCATATCGCGCCAGTAGGAGGTGTCGACGTACCCGCACACCTTCAGCCCGTCGGTGAGCAGGCCCGGGAACACCTCCCGTTCGACCGATACCGGCCGGCCCTTCGGAATCTGGTCGATGACATGCTTTTTGAACACGTAGCAGCCGGC
This sequence comes from Mycolicibacterium sp. 050232, assembly GCA_036235365.1. Classification (GTDB taxonomy): domain Bacteria; phylum Actinomycetota; class Actinomycetes; order Mycobacteriales; family Mycobacteriaceae; genus Mycobacterium. The sequence continues at coordinate 100,720 of JAZBEZ010000003.1, forward strand.
ATTGATCTGGTCGGTGGGCGGATCCTGGGTCTTCTCCAAAAACGCCGTCACGCGGCCGTCGGCGTCGGTGGGCACGCAGCCGAACGCACGCGGATCACTCACCCGCACCAGATGCAGCGTGAGGTCGGCCTGGTGGGTGTCATGTGATTCGAGCAGCGCGCTCAGGTCGGCCGCCGAGAGCACATCGCCGTTGAACACCATGGCGGTGTCGTAGCGCAGCTTGTCCGCCACGTTGGCGATGGCACCACCCGTGCCGAGCGCCTCGGTCTCGGTGACGTATTCGATCTCGAGTCCGAGATCGGAGCCGTTGCCGAACGCTTCCTCGAAAACCTCGGCCTTGTACGAGGTTCCCATCACCACATGTTTGAGACCCGCCTCGGCGATGCGCGCCAGCAGATGGGTGAGGAACGGAACGCCCGCCGTCGGCAACATCGGTTTGGGCGCCGAAAGGGTCAGCGGCCTGAGCCGGGTGCCACGGCCGCCGACGAGAACGACAGCGTCCACTTCCGCGGGATTGATCACGTCAGCGCCCTTTCACGTGCTTACGTCGAGAACTACCGACCACCAGGCCCGCACGTGCCGCCAGCGCGCCCCGAATTGTCCACCGTAACGGCGCCTGCCAGGGCGCCGGGTATCGATCGGCCAAAAAAGTGTAGGTACTGCGGTGATGGGCGGCCAAGTTGCGCGCCGGGTCACGGCCGGTGGAATGGCCCTTGTGGTGCAGCACCTCGGCCGACGGCACGTAGACGTTCTGCCAGCCGGCCCGGGCGATGCGGTCACCGAGGTCGACGTCTTCCATATACATGAAGTAGCGCTCGTCGAATCCACCGACGGCGTCGAACGCAGCCCGGCGCATGAGCAGGCAGGAGCCGGACAGCCAGCCGACCTCGCGCTCACTGGGCTCTTGACGGTCCTGGCGGTAAGCCGCGGTCCACGGATTCGACTTCCAGAACGGGCCGACCACGGCGTGCATGCCGCCGCGCACCAGGCTGGGCTGATGGCGAGCCGACGGGTACACCGACCCGTCGGGGTCACGGACCAACGGCCCAAGCGCCCCGGCCTGCGGCCAGCGCTGGGCGGCTTCGAGCAACAGATCGATCGAGCGGGGTCCCCATTGCACATCCGGGTTGGCGACGATGAAGAATTCCGAGCACTCGGCATCCGATATCTCGGCGGCGCCGCGGTTCACCGCACTGCCATAACCCAGGTTGCTACCGGTACGGAGCAGGCGCGCGTTCGGGAAACGCTGCTCGGCCTGTTCCGGTGCGCCGTCGGTCGAGCCGTTGTCGGCCATGATGACGGTCACCGGCCGGTCGGTGGCCAGGGCAAGCGAGGCCAGGAAACGGTCCAGGTGCCGGCCCGGTGAGTACGTCACCGTCACCACAACGAGCGGGCGGGCCGCATCCTCAGTCACGGCGTAGAGGGTAGCGGGCCGGACGGGCTCTCTTTTCCAACCGCTGCCACCAGGGCTTCCCGCCAATCCCGCAGCGGGGTGAGGCCCGCCTCGGCGGACCGGCGCGCCGACAGCACCGTGTAGGCCGGGCGGGGCGCGGGCCGCCGGTGGTGGCCGCTGTCGACCGGGCGGACGCGTTGCGGATCGGCACCGATGGCCGCGAAGGTCTCCCGCGCCTGGTCGAATCGGCTGGCCGGTCCGGCGTTGACGGCGTGCAGCACGCCGGGCCGCACGCCGCCGTCGGCGATCTGCAGCAGGGCTGACACCAGGTCGCCGGTGTAGGTCGGTGATCCGATCTGGTCGGCGACCACGTCGACCACACCGTCTCCGGCCGCGAGCCGGCGCATGGTCGCCACGAAATCGGCGCCGTCGCCGCCGCGGTACACCCAGGCGGTGCGGACGACGTAGGCGTCGGGCTTGGCGGCCAGCACCGCCTGTTCCCCGCCCAGTTTGGTGCGGCCGTAGACATTGACCGGTCCGCTCTGGTCGTCGACCTCATAGGGGGTGCGACGCTGCTCGGACGCGCCGAAGACGTAGTCGGTGGAGATGTGCACCAGGTCAGCGCCGGTTTGCGCGCACACCGTGGCGAGGTTGCCCGGACCGGTGGCGTTGACGGCGTAAGCCCTGTCCTGGTCGGTCTCGGCGGCGTCCACCTGCGTGTATGCCGCGCAGTTGATCACCACATCGCCCGGTTCGAGGTACTGCCGGATCGCGGCGACGTCGGTGATATCACATTCGGCAGACGTCAGGGCCAGCACGTCACGACCCTCGCCACGGCCCTGATCAGCCAATACCTGCCCGACCATGCCTCCGGCCCCGGTGATCACAATCCGTTGCGCCATGTGCCCGAGTCTGGCACGCCGGTCCGCGTTACCCGGCTCACGTCGGGGCCGCAAGTAGCCTGGGCAGGTGCCTATCCCCCTTCTTCGCTCCATCGCTGTCGCCACGGCGTCAGTCGTGGTGCTCGGAACAGGGGTGGCCTGGACCCAGATCCGCTCCTTCGAATCCGGCATCAACCACATCAGTTCGCCCGCGCTCGGCAAGGGCGGCGACGACGGTGCCATCGACATCCTGCTCGTCGGCATGGACAGCCGTACCGACGCCCACGGCAACCCGTTGTCGGCCGAGGAGCTGGAGACCCTGCGTGCCGGCGACGACGTCTCGACCAATACCGACACCATCATCCTGATCCGGATCCCCAACAACGGGAAGTCGGCCACGGCCATCTCCATCCCCCGCGACTCCTACGTCGAGGCGCCGGGCTGGGGAAAGATGAAGATCAACGGTGTGTTCGGCGACGTCAAGCTCGACCGGATGAAGCAGCTCGTCGAGGTCGAGGGCGAGGATCCCGCCGTCGCCGAGCCGAAGGCCACCGAGGCGGCCCGCGAGGAGCTGATCCAGACCGTCGCCGGACTGACCGGCGTCACGGTCGACCACTATGCCGAGATCGGACTGCTCGGCTTCGCGTTGATCACCGACGCCCTCGGCGGCGTCAACGTGTGCCTCAAGGACGCCGTCTACGAACCTCTTTCGGGTGCCGATTTTCCGGCGGGCTGGCAGAAGCTCGACGGCCCGCAGGCGCTGAGCTTCGTTCGCCAGCGCCATGACCTGCCGCGCGGCGACCTCGACCGGGTGACCCGCCAGCAGTCGGTGATGGCGTCGCTGGCTCACGAGGTGATCTCCAGCCGGACGCTGTCCAGCCCGGGCACGCTCGGGAAGCTACAGGACGCGGTTCAGCGCTCGGTGGTGATCTCCGACGGCTGGGACATCATGAATTTCGTCGAGCAGCTGCAGAAGCTGGCGGCCGGCAGTGTGGCGTTCGCCACCATCCCGATCCTGCGTGAGGACGGCTGGAGCGACGACGGCATGCAGAGCGTGGTCCGGGTGGATCCCGACGAGGTCCATCAGTGGGTGGCGAGCCTGCTGGAGGACCAGGACGCGGGCAAGACCGAGCAACTGAGCTACTCCCCGGAGAACACCACCGTCGAGGTGGTCAACGGCACCGACATCAACGGCCTGGCCGCCGCGGTGTCGCAGGTGCTGAGCAACAAGGGATTCGTGCCCGGCGCCACGGGCAATCACGACGGCGCCCCGCCGGTGTCCAGCCAGGTGCTGGCCGCCAAGTCCGACGACCTCGGCGCCCAGGCCGTGTCGAAGGATCTCGGTGGATTGCCGGTGAACGAGGATTCATCGCTGCCGCCCGGCGCAGTGCGGGTGGTGCTGGCCGCGGACTACACCGGGCCGGGCTCCGACGGCATGGATCCGTCTGCGGTGGGTCCCGCCTCCGTCGGCGACGCCTACAGCGACACCGGGGAATTGGGTCCTCCACCACCGCCGTCGCCGATCCTCAATGCGGGTTCCGACGATCCCAAGTGTGTGAACTGATCGTCCTCGAGTAGAACCAAGGGCTATGAGCACAGTCAGCGCTGCAGTCCTCGATCCGTTGATGGCAGCGGACCCTGCCGGACCACGGATCACCTACTACGACGACGCGACCGGTGAGCGGATCGAGCTGTCGACGGTGACCATGGCGAACTGGGCCGCCAAGACCGCCAACCTGTTGCGCGACGAGATGGGGGCAGGCCCGGGCACGCGCGTGGCGGTGCTGCTGCCCGCGCACTGGCAGACCGCCGCGGTCTTGTTCGGCATCTGGTGGATCGGTAGTGAAGTGGTGTTGGGCGGTGGTTCCGACAATTCCGCCGACATGGCCCTGTGCACCCGGGACCGGCTCGACGAGGCCGACGACGCGGTGTCCGGCGGTGAGGTCGCGGTGCTGTCTCTGGACCCGTTCGGCAAGCCGGCCGCGGATCTGCCCATCGGGGTCACCGACTACGCCACCGCGGTGCGGGTGCACGGCGACCAGATCGTGCCCGAGCGCGTTCCGGGTCCGGCTCTTGCCGGGCAGTCGGTCTCCGAGGTTCTGGAAGCGGCCCGGAGTGCCGCGGCCACACAGGGTGTCACCGCCGAGGACCGCGTGCTCTCGACCGCGGGCTGGGCTACCCCCGACGAACTGATCGCGAATCTGCTCGCGGTGTTCGTCGCCGGGGCGTCACTGGTTCAGGTCGCCAATCCCGATGCGGGCGCACAAGATCGGCGTCGCGTCACAGAGAAGGTCACCCGCGGCTAGCGTCTTTCGCCCAAAATGCCCAATGGCCAGTTATTGCACAGCTTTTCGAGAAACGCGTGCAACAACTGGCCACTCGGCATCGGTGGGATTACTTGAGCAGGGCGCGGCTCATGACCACGCGCTGAATCTGGTTGGTGCCCTCGTAGATCTGGGTGATCTTGGCGTCACGCATCATCCGCTCGACCGGGAAGTCGACGGTGTAGCCGGCGCCGCCGAACAGCTGCACGGCATCGGTGGTGACCTCCATGGCCACGTCGGAGGCGAAGCACTTGCTCGCCGCCGAGATGAACCCGAGGTTGGTCTCGCCGCGCTCGGCACGCGCCGCTGCGTGGTAGACCATCAGGCGCGCGGCCTCCAGCTTCATCGCCATGTCGGCCAGCATGAACTGCACGCCCTGGAAGTCGGCGATGGCGGTACCGAACTGCTTGCGGTCCTTGGTGTACGCGATCGCCGCATCGAGCGCACCCTGGGCGATACCCACGGCCTGCGCACCGATCGTCGGGCGGGTGTGATCCAGGGTCGCCAGGGCGGTCTTGAAACCGGTTCCGGGCTCACCGATGATCCGGTCGCCCGGGATGCGGCAGTTCTCGAAGTACAGCTCGGTGGTCGGGCTGCCCTTGATACCGAGCTTGCGCTCCTTGGGGCCGACGCTGAAGCCCTCGTCGTCCTTGTGCACCACGAAGGCCGAGATGCCGTTGGCACCCTTGTCGGGATCGGTCACGGCCATCACCGTGTACCAGCTCGACTTGCCGCCGTTGGTGATCCAGCACTTGGTGCCGTTGAGGATCCAGTCATCGCCGTCGGCCTTGGCGCGAGTCCGCATGCCGGCCGCGTCCGAGCCGGCCTCACGCTCGGAGAGCGCGTAGGAGGCCATCGCCTCGCCGGAGGCCAGCGACGGCAGCACCTGCTTCTTCAGCTCGTCGGAGCCGCGCAGGATCAGGCCCATCGTGCCCAGCTTGTTGACCGCCGGGATCAGCGAGGCCGAGCAGTCGACCCGGGCCACTTCCTCGATCACGATGCAGGCCGCGACCGAGTCGGCGCCCTGGCCGCCGTACTCCTCCGGCACGTGAATCGCGTTGAAACCCGAGGCATTCAGAGCCTGCAGGGCTTCCTCCGGGAAGCGTGCGTTCTCGTCGACATCGGCAGCGTGCGGTGCGATTTCCTTCTCCGCCAGCGCCCGGATCGCCGCCCGGAGCTCTTGGTGCTCCTCAGGCAACTGAAACAAATCGAAAGTTGGGTTACCGCCCCAGCCAGCCATGATGTTCTCCCTAGCTCTCGGCTCTCTTGGATCAATCGTTGCGCGGACTGCACATCGAGTACATCGCCCCTGCTACTTTGGTACCCAGTACCATATCATCGGCACTCAGTACCAGGAAAGGTGCACTCATGCCCGCACTGCCAAGTACCCGGGAGCGCCTGGTGAGCGCGGCATTCGAGCTGTTCGAGGAGCGTGGGTACGAGGCGACCAGCGTCGACGACATCGCGACCCGGGCGGGCGTGGGACGCACCACCGCGTTTCGTCAGTTCGGATCGAAAGAGGCGATGATCTTTCCCGATCACGAGACGCTGCTGCTCCGCGCCGACGAGAGGTTGTCAGCGGCGCCGGCCGAAGCGCTCCCCGCCGAGGTCATCGCGGTGGCAACGACCTCGGTATTCGAGAACTATCTCGCCGAGGGTGAGCGCGCCCGGACGCGGTACCGGCTCACCCGCTCGGTACCTGCCCTACGAGACTTCGAAACGGCCGTCGTGTCGCGGTACGTGCGGCTGTTCACCAGGCACCTGCGTACCGCGCAGTCCGCGGATTGGACGGCGGACCTGCGTGCCGAATTATTCGCCAACGCCGTCGTCGCCGCACACAACCACGTGCTGCGCCGATGGCTGCGCGGCGACGTGACCAACCCGCGGTCGGACCTGGCCGAGGCGCTGGCCGCGACGTGGCCGATCTACCGGGGCGGTGGCGGCCGCACCGCCGTGGTGGTGATGTCGACCGATGAACCGGTCGAATCCCTGACACCCCGCATTCGCGAGCTGATCGGGGATTGACTCAGCTGTCGCCCAGCAGGCGATCGCGCAATGCGGCGTCTTTCGCCAGCACCATGTTCTCCAGGTCGGCCTGGAATTTCACCATCCGGTCGCGCAACGCGATGTCGGATGAACCGAGGATCCGCACGGCAAGCAAGCCTGCATTCCGCGCCCCGCCGATGGAAACCGTGGCCACCGGCACCCCGGCCGGCATCTGCACGATCGACAGCAACGAGTCCATGCCGTCGAGGCGGGCCAGCGGTACCGGGACTCCGATGACGGGAAGCGGGGTGGCCGATGCCACCATGCCGGGCAGGTGGGCGGCTCCTCCAGCTCCGGCGATGATCACCTCGACTCCCCTACCTGCGGCGGTTTTCGCGTAGTCGAGCATGCGTTGCGGGGTGCGGTGGGCGGAGACCACGCCGACTTCGAACGGCACCTCGAACTCGGCGAGCGCGTCGGCCGCGTCGGACATCACCGACCAGTCGCTGTCGCTGCCCATGATGAGCCCGACCCGTGCTTTACTCGCCATGTTCATCCCATCCGTCGGTCCACTCGCCGTGTGACAACCAGTGCGCTGCCCGCACCGCCCGCTCGCGGAGTTCGTCCATGTCCGTGCCGATGATGTTGACGTGCCCGAGTTTGCGTCCGGGCCGTTCACCCTTGCCGTAGAGGTGCACCTTCGCGTCGGGGATCCGCGCGAAGAGGTGGTGCATCCGCTCGTCCATCGACATCGTCGGCGTCTGCGGCGCCCCGAGCACGTTGGCCATCACGACAGCCGGCGCGATGGCCGAGGTGTCGCCCAGCGGGTAGTCCAGGACCGCGCGCAGATGCTGCTCGAACTGACTGGTGACCGCGCCGTCCATGGTCCAGTGTCCGGAGTTGTGCGGGCGCATGGCCAACTCGTTGACCAGCAACGTACCGTCGACCGTCTCGAACAGCTCGACCGCCAGAACCCCCACCACACCCAGCTCTTCGGCCACTCGCAGGCCGAGTTCCTGTGCGGCCGAACGAAGTTCGTCCGACAGTCCGGGCGCCGGGGCATACACCTCGACGCAGATGCCGTCGCGCTGCACGGTTTCGACGACGGGCCAGGCCGCGCCCTGTCCGAACGGCGAGCGGGCCACCAGCGCGGCGAGTTCGCGGCGCATCGCGACGCGTTCCTCGGCCAGCACCGGCACCCCGTCAGCCAGGTAGCCGGCCACGACCTCGCGCGCGGAGGCCAGGTCGTCGGCCATCACCACACCCTTGCCGTCGTAGCCGCCGCGCACGGTCTTGATCACCACCGGACCGTCGATCTGCCGCACGAAGGCCTCCACATCCTCGACCGAGGTGATCTCGGCGAAGCGCGGCACCGGGGCGCCCAGGCTGCTCAGCTTGCGACGCATGAGCAGCTTGTCCTGGGCATGGACCAGCGCCTGCGGCGGCGGGTTGACCGTGACCCCTTCGGCCACGAGGGTCTCCAGGTGTTCGGTCGGCACGTGCTCGTGATCGAACGTCAGCACCGACGCGCCGTCCGCCGCCTTGCGCAGGGCGTCCAGGTCGGTGTGGGAACCGATGACGACGTCGGGAGTGACCTGCGCGGCGGATTCGTCGGGCCCGGCGGACAGCACCCGCAAGGTCTGGCCGAGCGCGATGGCCGCCTGGTGCGTCATCCGCGCGAGCTGGCCGCCGCCGATCATCGCCACCACAGGTGGAGTCTTGGAAGTTGTCGGCACGCCCCCTATGGTGTCATGCGCGAATTCATGTCCTCGCCGTGACCGGCGCATTGACCTGCGGTTAAGCTCGGGGGTCTGCAGCGATGCGACATCAGACGGCGCATTTACGTACACTGCCTAGCTGTGTCCTTCGCCGATGCGACAATCGCTCGATTGCCGCGATTCGTCCGTCCCTACGCCGAACGCCATCACGAACTGATCAAGTTCGCGATCGTCGGTGCGACGACGTTTGTCATCGATTCGGCGATCTTCTACACCCTCAAGCTCACGGTGCTGGAGCCCAAGCCGGTCACCGCCAAGATCATCGCAGGCATCGTCGCGGTCATCGCCTCCTACATCCTCAACCGGGAATGGAGCTTCCAGAACCGCGGCGGCCGCGAACGTCACCACGAGGCCCTGCTGTTCTTCGCATTCAGCGGTGTGGGTGTGTTGTTGTCGATGCTGCCGCTGTACTTCTCCAGTTACGTGCTGGGGCTCCGGGTTCCCGAGGTCTCACTCACGGTGGAGAACATCGCCGACTTCATCTCGGCGTACATCCTGGGCAATCTGCTGCAGATGGCGTTCCGGTTCTGGGCATTCCGCCGCTGGGTGTTCCCCGACGAGTTCGTCGACAAGCCCGATCTGGCGCTGGAGTCCACGCTCACCGGCGGCGGCTTCGCCGAGGCGTTCGAGGATCATTCCGAGCGCAAGTCCGCCACCGTCACGCCGCTGCGGCGGCCGAGCCGCCGCGCGAAGGCGGGTCCTCTCGGCGATGATTCGGGCCGAGTGTCCAAGAGTTCCTGACTCTCAGCCCGTCGGCCACCGTCGTAGGGTCAGTCTTTGAAGGCGTCCTTGATCTTCTCCCCGGCCTGCTTCAGGTTGCCTTTGGCCTGGTCCTGGCTTGGCCACGGGTTCGTGGCACGGGAATGACTTGGCGCGGGAACGGGATCCGTCGCGCAGTCAGCCATCGGATACCCAACCCGGCGACATCTAACCGTGCCCGGGAGACTCGCCGCCAGCTCCTGGCACACCACTGCGCATGGCGACGGATGCAGCGCTGTCGGTGTCAAAAACCTCGATGACCACATCGCGGTCGCGGTAACCGCCCAGCGAGGTCAGACCTGGGGTCGCCGCTATGACCCGGTTGGCCTGATCCCCGGTGAGCGGATAGTCGGCCACCGCGTGCCGCCAGTGCGCCGCTATCACCGTCGCACCGCGGGTCAGCTGCGGACACCCCCGGCGGAGCGTCTCGGCCAGCAGCTCCTCTTCGAGGTAGTACGCCACTTCAGAGAGCACAAGAAGGTCGAAAGGCCCTGGTGGCCAAGGGTCGTCGAGCGACCCACGCGACAGGGTGACGCGGTCTCGCGTGCTGTCACTGCAGCCGTCGGCACGCAGTCGGACATCGGCGATCTCCAGCGCGGCGGCTGCCACATCCATTGCAGTGACGTGATCGCAGCGCCCGGCGAGCAGCGCGGTGAGGGTGCCGATCGAACAACCGGGCTCGAAGGCATGTTGATAGCGCCGCTCCGGCAGCATCGACAGCGTGATCGCGTACTTGCGTTGCTCGTACCAGCGGGTCGCGAGCTGCCAGGGATCGGCCGAGTTCGCGTACATGCGGTCGAAATATGAATCTGGCAGGCGCGCAGTCAACGGAACACCATCTCTCCGACCGCGAGCAGCCGAGGCAGAACGAACGGCGGCAACACCGGGCCCGCGCCAGGTGCCGGCGGGTGGAACTGACTGCGGAAGCATTGCGCGGCAACCTGCTTGCGCGCCACGGCCGAGGTCGTCAACGGCACCGTGAGCGCCCGATCCCAGGGCACTGCGGAGTCTCCGGGCCTGGCCCAGTGCCACATCCAGACCGGGTACTCGAGCAGGACCGCCGCGCTGCGGCGCACAGCCGCGGCGGCGGCCCGTCCGACGGCCTCGTGATCGGGATGCCCGTCCCCGCGCCACGTGGTGGCGCACCACGTGCCGGGCGGACCAGCCTGGAGTATCCCGGTCAGCAGATCGGTGATCGAGTCCTGGTGGCCGGCGAGCTCACCGTCGGGTAATGCGAGGCTGATCGGCTCGGCCACACCGAGAGCCTTTGCCGCCTTGATCAACTCGGCACTCCTGGTGCGTTCCAGCCGGAATCGGTCGGATGGGCTGAGATCGCCGCGGGCGGCCCCGCCGTCGCTGACCGACACCACCTGGACGTCGATCCCCCGTTCCGCAAGCAGCGCCATGGTCGCGCCGAAGCCGAGGGTCTCGTCGTCGGGATGCGGTGCGACCACGACCAGCGCGGGACACGCCCTGAGGTCCAGCTCGCCGAAGCATCGGCCCCAGCTGGTCCAGACGTGGCCGGGGGTGCCGCCGCAGCTCAGTGGCCGCGACCCGAACCGCGTTGCGTTGCCATATGTTTCAGCGGGCTCAGCGGCAGTCATCGGTGCTCGCCCGCCAGCCGTCCGAGCGCGGCGAGGTCACGCTCGGCGTGGCTCTGCCGCACGTAGATCGTCAAGTCCGCGACACGGCGTGCGTGGTGGGCATCCTGGCACAGCGGCGCGGGTCCCAGTGCACGGCCAGTGCGGGTAATCACCGCGTCGACAGCGGTTTCCGTGACAGCTCGGGTTCGCCTGGCCAGCAACTGGGCGGACCCGGACCGGTCGAAGGGGTCGGCGTCGGTTGCTGCGGCCGCCTCGGCCAGCATCGCTTCGGCCGCCGCGATCGCAGCGTCGACTGCGCCGAGGTGGGCCAGCGCGTGCTCGTCGGCCTCTCCGCGGGCGACCCCGGCGTACAAGGGTGCCGCGACCGCACGGGCGGCACCGAGCCAACACGCCGCGACGCCGATCGCACCATGCCAGAAACCGGGACGATTTAGATAGTCGCCGGGATCGCCGATGGGTACGCCGAGCACGTCGACGAATCGGACTGTACGGGTGTCACTGGCTGCCATGCCGGCATTCGTCCAGGCACTGGCCAAGGGCTGTACCCCGGCGCTGGAAGTCTCCACCGCGTACAGCGCGCGTCGGCCGTCGTCGCGGAGGGCGGTCACCAAGGCGTGTGTGCAGAGCCCCGCCCCCGAGCACCACAGTTTGGTGCCCGACAGCCTCACTGTGTCCGATTCGCGGTCTCCGGTGGTGCGGGCGTTGAGTACCGCGTCATGGCCTTCGGCGGCCCACACCGCCCACAGCTCACCTGGGGCAGGCGGTTTTGCACCGAGCTCGTCGAGGATCGCGACCGCGTCGACGTGAGCTTCTGCGAGCCGCCCGGCGACGACGTCGATCTCCGTCAGCTCCGCAAGCTGATGCCAACGCCGCGCCGTCGCACCGGAACCCGGCAGCGGCAACTCCAACCGGCCTGACTCCAACCAGCTCCGAACCAAACCGGCCGTCATGCGGAATCCCTTTCGGCTGAACGAAATACCGACCGCGACAGATCACGGAGGTAGCCGGCGAAGCCGCCGGGTGCTCGACCGTTCCGGCGAGCTGACGTGGTCACCGACAGCGTCGGGTCCCGTTCTATCCGGTAGTCGGCGGCCTCGAACCTTTCGGCCAGCTCGACGTCCTCGCCGGTGGCAAGGGGGCGGAAGCCACCGAGCGTCCAGTACGCGTCGGCCCGAAAACCCATGTTCGCGCCATGAATGTGATTGTGACCGTTGGCTCGGCGTGAACTCGACTCGTAGGCATGCATGTACCGCTGAACCAACGCCACGGGGTGATGCCTCCAGTCCGCGACCCGCACCACGCCGAGCACCATGGCGGCTCCCGCCGCGGACTGCCGCAGCAGCCAGTCAGGGTCCACCTGGCTGTCGGCATCGGTGGTGGCGTACCAGGTGCGAGACTCGTCGCCGTGGTTGCACAGCGAGCGTGCGTAGGCGAAACCGGCGGCCCGGCTCGCGCCGACGTTACCCGCCTCCACGCTGACGAAGTGGAGGTCGTGACCGAACTCGCCCGCCAACTCGGCGCTGCCGTCGTCACAAGAATCAAGAACTACGACGGTCAGGACCGGCATCGGGCAGCAGGCCGCGGCTGTGGTGACCGCACGCAGGCAGCGTGGTAGCAGAGCCACTTCGTTGTGGGCTGGAATGACGACAACTGCCTGATCAAAGGCTGCAATCGGTCGCACCCGTTCTGTCATGCCTGACAGATAGCCGTTTTCACCGGATTTCACACCGGCAGGCGAAGCGTGTCAGCTCGGCGACTCTTCAGAACCCAGGGTGTCGAAGACTTCGTGATACAGCAGTGAGTGCACCTGTTCCACGCGCGGAATGTCGTGGAATTCCAGGGGATCCTGCGACGCCGATTCGATGATCAGAGTGCCGGTACGCAACATCCGATCGGTCAGCCCGTGGCGGAACTCGACGCTGTTGATCCGCGCAAGCGGAATGTCGATGCCCGAGCGGGTCAACAGACCGTGCCGGAACATCACCCGCCGGTCGGTGATGACGAAGTGCGTGGTCCACCAGTTCAGGAACGGCCAGACCGTCAGCCAGCCGACCACGATGAGCCAGATCGCCCCGATGACGATGAACAGCACGTTCTTGGCGGTCGCCTGCCAATCCATGGTGTTGACCACGGCAGCGACGAACGCCGACGCCGCGCTGGTCAACACCAGGACGAGAACCGCACCGATCAGACGTTTCCAGTGCGGATGCCGGTGCAACACCACCTGCTCGTCGTTGGCCAGCACATTTTCCGGGTAACCCACGGCAGCACTCTACGGCGCATCGGACCGTAGGTGCGTGATGTCACCCGCCGACACCGTGACCCGTTCGGTCCCGGTGTCGATGATCAGCCGCCCGAGCTCATCGACATCGACGGCCGTGCCCACCAGCATCTTGTCCCCCGGCAGGATCGCGCGGACCCCGCTGCCGATGGTGACGCTGCGTTCGCGGTAGTCGGCGCCCAGCTTCGGATCGGAACTCCGCCAGCCGGCGAATCTGGCGGCCAGATGCCGCAACAGGGCTTGGGCCAGCGGGTTGCGGTCCACGGTGCCGGCGCCGAGCTGTGACAGTGAGGTGGCGCGCGGGTCCGGCGCCTCGTCCGCCGTCATCGTCACGTTCAGGCCGAGCCCGACGACGACGACCGGCGCCGGCGACGCCACCTCGGCGAGAATTCCCGCCAGCTTTCTCCCACCGGGACCGACCAATACGTCGTTCGGCCATTTCAGGCCGACGCGCACGCCGGTGACCTCGGCGACGGCGTCGACGACGGCGATGCCGGTGGCCAGCGGTAGCCACCCCCAGCTGTCAGCCGATACCCCTGCCGCGTCGACCCCGACCGACAACGCCAGCTGCGACCGGGCCGGTGCCGACCACTGCCTGCCGTGCCGGCCACGCCCGGCGTTCTGGTACTCGGCCAACAACACCGCGCCCGCGATCTGCTCACCGGCGGCGGCACGGGCGAGCAGGTCGGCGTTGGTGGATCCGGTTTCGTCGACGATGTCGAGACGACGCCAGGGCTCACCCAATCCGGCGCGCAGAGCGGTGACATCGAGCGGTAGGCGGTTCGGCCGGCGATCATCCATGGGCCGTCAGCTTATTCGCACCGGTGATGGATCACCGCTTGGCCAGGTTGCCCGCGACCTCCTCGTGCCAGAGTTCGTTGGCGTGGGTGGTGTCGACCTCTTGCTCGAACCGCGCCGTCATATCGTCGGCGACGTCGGCGGCGTCCACGTAGAACTGCTCGTACCACCGGCGATGGTGGTAGACCGGGCCGTCCTCCTCGGTCAGCAGCGGGTTGTCGATGCGCGTCTTGTTCTTCCAGATCTCGACGTCTTCCATGAAGCCGTCTCCGAACGTCCGGCTCATCGTGGCGGCGAGCTTCTCGGCCTTGTCCGCGGGCAGGCCGGGATTCCGCTGGACCGCGACGCCCCACTGCAGCACGAACGAGTTGTGCGTCACCGGGTAGTGGCAGTTGATCAGGGCGATCTCGACGGTGAAATCCGGGGCGAGATCGTTGTGCAGCCAGTTGATCATGTATGCCGGGCCGAAATACGTTGCCTCCGAACGCAGATAGGTGCCGTCCCAGAGTTCTCGGGTGGCGTAGTCCGGACGTGGCTTGGACTCCATGAACTGGCTCGCGGTGTGGCCTTCGATGACGTTCTTGAAGTACGTCGGGTAGGCGTGGTGGATGTAGAAGAAGTGCGCCATGTCGACGTTGTTGTCGACGATCTCGCGGCAGTGCGACCCTTCGATCAGGATCGAATTCCATTGCCACGGTGACCAGATGCCGTCCTCGTAGCCCTCGATCGTGGGCGGGATCAGCTCGTCGGTCGGCGTCGAACCTTCGGGGTCGTGCCAGACCAGCAGCTGACCGTTGACCTCGCAGGTATGCCATTTGCGGGTGCGCGCGAGCCGCGGGGTGCGCTTGGCGTACGGCACGAGCTTGCATTTTCCGTCGCCGCCCCAACGCCAGTCGTGGAACGGGCAGGCCAGGTTGTCGTCCTTGACCGATCCCATAGACAGGTCGCCGCCCATGTGCCGGCAGTACGAATCGAGCACGTGCAGTTCGCCGGCGGAGTCGGAATAGACGACAAGCTTGGTACCGAAGGCCTCGATGCCGTGCGGCTGCCCGTCCCGGAACGCCTCAGCGAGCCCGACGCAGTGCCAGCCGCGGGCGAACCGCGTCATCTCCGCGCCGGCGTCGATCTCCCGGATGTCACTCATACTTCTCGTCCTAACATGTCTTTGACCGCCAGGTGGCTGAACAGCATGCTCGTTCCGATCGGATTTCCGCCGCCGGGATAGGCATGGCCGCTGGGAGCGGCCATGGTGTTGCCCGCGGCGTACAGACCGGCGATCACCTGACCGTCGGTGTCGAGTACCCGCGCGGCGGTGTCGGTACGCAACCCACCCTTGGTGCCCAGGTCCGAGATGCCGAACGCGGCGGCGTGGAACGGGCCTTTCTCGATCGCGACGAGCGGGGACTCGCCACCGGAGAAGGCCCGGTCGTATGCCTCGTCACCGCGACCGAAATCCTCGTCCGATCCGGAGGCGACGAACCCGTTGAACCGGGCCACGGTGGCGGCCAGGTTCTCGGCGGGGACGCCGATCTTGGTGGCCAGCTCTTCGAGGGTGTCGGCACTGTGCCACAACCCGGCGTCGACGTATTGCTGCGTGTCGACCATCGAGACGTTGGTGGCCTTGACGGGAGGGACCTCACCTTCCCGATCGTCGTAGATCATCCAGTACGGCAACGTCATCGAACCGTCGGCGAGCCGCGGCAGGATCGCGCGGCCGATGCGATCGTAGGCGGCCGACTCGTTGACGAAACGCTGCCCGTTCTGGTCGACGAAGATGCCGCCGGTGAACCACAGGGCGAACGCCGAGCGGCCGTCGGGGTGGGTCAGGCCCGGGGACCACCAGGCCTGCTCCATCAGGTCGACATCGGCCCCGACGGCAATCGCCGCCTGGTGCGCCCGGCCCAGGTTGGCAGGCGGACCCATGGTGTCGCGGGCGACGCCCGGCACGCCGTATTCACGGCGCAGCTCGTCGTTGCCTTCGAAGCCACCCGCGGCGAGCAGCACGCCGCGACGGGCCCGGATCGCGTGACGCTCACCGCCGGTTTCGACGATCGCGCCGGTGACACTCCCGTCCTCGACCACCAACTCCACCAGCGGGGTGTTGAGCCGCACCGTCGCATTCGGGTACTGCTCAATGGCTTTCAGGAACCGGGCGATCAGGGCCCGGCCGCCGATGAAGTAGTCGTCGGGCTGCTCGGCGCCGAGCCGGTCGGCGTCGAGCGGGCCGCGCACCAGTTCGCGCAGGTGCGGGGCCTTCTCCACCTTGAGCGGTCTGGCTGCGATGTGGCGCTGGCCGTCGGTCCGGGCCTTGGGGGCCTTGCCGAAGTAGTCGGGCCACGGCATCGGCGCGAACTTCAAGTTGTCATCGGCTTCGAGATACTCGATCAGCCCGGCGCCGCCGCGGACGTAGGTGTCCTGCAGTTCCCGCGGAGTGCGGTCACCGACGACGGCGTGGTAGTACTCCAGCGCATCCTCGATGGTGTCGTCGGTGCCGGCCCGCTTGAGCACCGGGTTGCACGGGAACCACACGCCACCACCGCCGGAATACGCTGTGGTGCCGCCGAATTTGTCGCTGGCCTCGACCAGGATCACCGACAGGCCCTCGCGGGCCGCGGTGTAGGCACCGGCCACGCCGCCACCTCCGGACCCGGCGATCAGGACGTCGCACTCATCAGTCCACTTCATGCGGCCATCCTCATAGGTAACGCTGCCTCCCGTACTGCGCGAACTCGGCGTCCAGCGACTTCTTGTCATCGTCGTCCATCGCCTGGTACACCGGCGCTCCGCGTCCCGCCCACCGGTACACCACCTCGCCGGTGTGCCAGCGTTCCTTTTGCAGATCGCGTTTGAGCACCTTGTTGGACCCGGTGACCGGCAGGTTCTTCGACACCCGCAGAAACCGCGGAATCGCCTTGGCGCCAAGGTCATCCTGGCTCGCCAGGAAGTCCACGAACGCCGCGGCGTCGAAGCCGTCGGGATCGGCTACCTCGATCGCGGCCATCACCTGATCGCCCGAACGCGGATCGGGGACCGCGTACGCGCCGGCTGCCACCACGGCAGGGTGGCGGCGCAGGACCCGTTCGATGTTGAGCGCCGAGGTGTTCTCGCCGTCCACCCGGATCCAGTCGCCGCGCCGGCCGGCGAAGTAGATGAAGCCGGCCTCGTCGAGGTAGCCGAGATCGCCCGTCCAGTACCAGCCGTTGCGGATGCGCTCGGCGTTGGTCTCGTCGTTGCGGTAGTACCCCTCGAACGTGCGGGTGCCGAACTTGTCGACGATCTCCCCCACCGCGTCGTCGGGATTGAGAACGCGACCGTGCTCATCGAAAACCGCTGGCACACAGTCATTCAGCGATTCAGGGTCGACGATCGCCACTCCCTGATGCGCAGGCCGGCCGAGGGCGCCGGGCGGCATGTCGGGGGCCAGCACAACTGCCCCACCGCCTTCACTGGAGCCGTAGCCCTCGAACAGTTCGGCGCCGAAGCGGCGACGGAACTCGTTCTGGTCGTCGGGCGAGGCCTCGGTGCCGAACCCGCGCACCAAGGGGTTCTCGGCATCGTCGGCTTGTTCGGGAGTGGCCATCAGATATCCGAGTGCCTTGCCCACGTAGGTGAAGAACGTCGCACCGAAATACCGCACGTCCGGCAGGAATCCGGACGCCGAGAACGACGGTGTCAGGCACACCGTCGCGCCGACGGCCAGCGCGGGCGCCCACAGCGCCATGATGGCGTTGCCGTGGAACAGCGGCATGCAGCAGTACTCCACATCTTCGCGGACATGACCGAACTTCTCCGCGGCCGCGTAGGCGATCCGGGCCAGCCGGCCCTGGCTGCAGATGACCGCCTTCGAGGCGCCCGTCGTGCCCGAGGTGAACAACAGCAAAAGCAGAGACCCAGCCGCGATTTGTGCACGGTTTTCCGCGCTTACCGCGGACTTTCGTGCACAAATCGCGTCTTCGTAGGCCGGGTCGTCGACCACCAGGATGCGATCCGGCGTCAGGCCGAGGTCCAGGCCCGAAAGCCGTTCCCGCCCAGCCAAATCGGTGATGATCAGCTGACAGTCGGCATGCCGGACCTCGCCGGCCAGTTCGTCGTTGCCGCGCGTCGGGTTGATGCCGACGATCGTCGCCCCGACGAGCGCAGCCCCACCCAGCCAGAACACGAAGTCCGGCACGTTGTCCAGGAGCACGCCGATGTGAAACGGGCCCTCAGCGCGTAGCGACTGGGCCAGTGCCCCGCGTGCGGCGGACTCCGTGACCACCTCGTCCCAGGTCCAGTCCTTCTCGCGGGTGCGCAGGCCGAGACGCTGGTCGCCGACCCGGTCGAGCAGCAACTGGCCGATCGAGTCACGCACCGCGTCAGGCATGGGCTTGGGCGGCGGCGCGCTTCTGGTCGATGTAGGCCTGCGGCAACTCTGCCTCGCTCAGCTTGGTCACGCTGACCGGGCCGGTCTGGTACGCGTCCTCACCGATGATCAGGCCGTCGGCGTCGATCGGCCAGTTGATGAGCTGACGGAACAGCAGCAGGTAGTCGCCGTCGGGATCCTCGACCTCGACGCCGATCGCCTGGGCGGCCGCACCCGGGTAGATCATCTTCATCCAGCCTTCGGTCATCACCAGATCATCGTCGACGGCGAGGCGATCGATCTCGAAAACGAGGTGGTTGGCACCGCTGGCCACGAAGGCCTCGTAATACGCGCGCACGCCCTCGGTGGTCTTGGGGCCCATATCGGCATTGGCGTACCAGAAGTGGTAGTCCGGGTTGGGGCTCAGAGTCGCCATGAGCCGCTCCATATCGGGCTCCGCTTCGGCCTTCATGTGCTCGAGCACGATGCTCAGCACCTGACGATGCCGCTCGTTGGTCGTGACGGCGAGACGCTCTTCCACGGGGACCCAGGTCCTGGTCGGGTCGATGATGGCCATATCGGCCTCCTTGGTTCGTCAGCTTGCAGCGGGCTGGTTTGTGGGCTGTTGTGGGCTGCATCGCCATCTTGGCCAATGAAGTGATGCCCGTCACCCGCCATGCGTCGGTCTATTGCCCGCATTCACCCGACGACTGTCGGACTGCTGCAGCTTCATGTCGCCGAGAGCAACTCGCGGACGTTCTTACAGCAGGTCCGCGTCGGCAAGTTCCGCCGATGACATCGCGATCCGCCGGACCATGAGCACCAGGGTGCCCAGGAAGCGGTCCACCGGGTCTTCGAAATCCCACCCCATCGCGGCCTGCACGCGCGCCAACCGGGCCGCGACCGTGCTGTGGTGCACGTGCAGTTCGGCCGCCGTCCTCCGCAGCGAGCCGTAGACGAAGAACGCCTCGGTGGTCTGCACATCCAGATCGCCGGCCGGAGTCGACGCAATCTCGTTGATACGAGCTACATCTCGATTACGCCGCACCCGGTCGATCGGGAGGTCGGCCAGCAGCTCCAGCGAGCTGAGCCGCTCGTAGGCCACCACGCGCCTGCCGAATCCGGTCGATGACGCGAATCGCAGCGCACGAATGGCTTCATGCCATGAGGTCGAAGCGCTGAATGCGTTGCCCACCGACCCGATCCCGATCCACGGGCCCGAGGCGGTGCCGATGTTCACCACCGCCGGAAACTGCTCGACGATCAGGCGCTCCAGCCGATCCGAGAGCTCTCTCATGTCGAATGATCCCTGGCACACGATGGCGGTCGCGTTGCCGATCACCGCCGATCGCACCGTCGGCGCGGCCAGCTCACCGGTGATGAGGCGCACGGTCTCCCGCGGGGAATGTCCGGATGCCGCCAGCACGCACGTCGGCCTGGCCTCGTCGAGCCCCAACAGCCGGATCGCCCGGGCCCGGTCTTCGCGATGTTCCTTGGCCGACAGCACGACCTCGAGCAGCGCGGGATCACCCAGATGCGGAGTACCGCTCACGCCGGTCCGCACCGCGACCCGACCCATCAGTCGTTGCAGCCGGTCGAGCAGCACCGCGTCCAACGGGTGACCGGGCCCGTCGCGTTCCACCCAGACCACGGTCTCCTGGTGATTCGGCGGCGACGCGGCCCCGTCTTCGATCGGGTCCAGACGCCCCGACGCGTCATAGCGGACGACGGTTCCGCCCGGCCAGCGGACACCGACGGGGCATCCGGCGATCAGCGCGGCGAACCGCACGGCCGCGTCCGCATTGACCTCCTGCTCCTCCAGCGCGTCGAACTGCGCGACGAGCCGCAGCACCGATGCGGGATCAGTGCCCAGTTCGGACAGCACGAGCGGCCCGGTGGTCATGGTCGAGAGCGTAGGCCCATGTCACGTCAGGCTCTTACGCGAGGGCCACCCGCCTGACATCCGCCCGATTCTGCCGGTACCACGCCAGGGTCTGTTCGATCCCGTCAGGCAGCGAAATCGACGGTTGCCAGCCGCTGTCCTGCAGGGTGCTGACGTCCAGCAACTTGCGGGGCGTGCCGTCGGGCCGGCTGGTATCCCAGACCGTCTCACCATCGAATCCGACTGCGTCCGCCACGATCTGGGCCGTTTCTTTGATCGAGTGGTCTATCCCGGTCCCGACGTTGACTTGTTGCGGCCCGTCGAAATGCCTCAGCAGGTGCAGACAGGCCGACGCCATGTCGTCGACGTGCAGGAACTCACGGCGCACCGTGCCGGTGCCCCAGTTCGTCACCTGGGACTGGCCCTTCTCGTGCGCTTCGTCGTACCGCTGGATCAAAGCCGGCAAGACATGCGAGGTCGTCGGCGAGAAATTGTCACCGGGCCCGTACAGATTCGTCGGCATCGCCGATATCCACGGCAAACCGTGCTGCCGCCGCACCGCCTGGACCGCGACGATGCCGGCGATCTTCGCGATCGCGTAGGCATCGTTGGTCTCCTCCAGCGGACCGGTCAGCAACGCATCCTCGGTAATCGGCTGCGCCGCCATCTTCGGGTAGATGCACGATGACCCGAGAAAGAGCAGACGCCGGGTGCCATATTCGAGCGCCGCGTCCATCACGTTGGTCTGGATCCGCAGATTCTCGGAGATGAAGTCCACCGGGTAGGTCTTGTTCGCCAGGATTCCGCCTACCCGCGCCGCCGCCAAAACCACCAGCGAGGGCCGCGTTTTCGCGAAGAACTCGAAGGTCGCAGTCCGGTCGGTCAGATCCAACTCGCTGTGGGACCGGCCGATCAGATCGGTGAAACCCTCCGACTTCAGCTTGCGGTGAATCGCCGACCCGACCATGCCCCGATGACCCGCGACGTACGTCGGCGCCGCGGGGTCGAGCGGGTATGTCGTGTTCACGTCGTCGCTCCGTCGCAATTCAGCCCCACCCCGCCAGTGCCGGGGTATCCGTCCACGGCTTACCTCGACATTCAAGCTGTGCGATGTCGGCGTCGACCATGATCTGTGCGAGTTGCGGCGTACGGACCGTCGGCCTCCAGCCGAGCAGCCGGTCGGCCCTGCTGGCGTCGCCCACGAGTGCGTCGACTTCGGTGGGGCGCAGGTACCGCTCGTCGAATCGGACATGTCGTTCCCAATCGAGGCCCGCATGTTCGAACGCGGCGACCAGAAAATCGCGCACGGTGTATCGGTCGCCGGTGGCGAGGACGTAGTCCTCGGGCTCGTCGACCTGCAGCGTCCGCCACATTCCCTCGACGTATTCCGGTGCGTAACCCCAGTCCCGGATCGCGTCGAGGTTGCCGAGATAGAGATGCTCGTCGAGGCCGGCTTTGATCCGCGCGGCAGCTCGGGTGATCTTCCTGGTCACGAAAGTCTCACCGCGGCGCGGTGATTCGTGGTTGAACAAGATTCCGTTGACGGTGAACATCCCGTACGCCTCCCGGTAATTCCGGGTCATCCAGTACGAGTAGACCTTGGCCGCGCCATATGGCGAACGCGGATAGAAACTGGTCTGCTCGTTCTGCGGAGGGGGTGAGCCACCGAACATCTCAGAACTGGAGGCCTGATAGAAGCGGCAGGGCACCTTCGAGATCCGCACCGCCTCCAGCAATCGCGCGGACCCGATGCCTGTGGTATCGCCGGTGTGTTCGGGTTCGTCGAAGCTGACCCGCACGTGCGATTGCGCAGCGAGGTTGTACACCTCGTCCGGTTCGATGGTGCTGAGCAGCGTCACCAGACGTGCGCCATCGCTGAGATCGCCGTAGTGCAAGAACAATTGCGCGTGTGGATCATGAGGATCGACGTACAGATGATCGATCCGGGTCGTGTTGAAGGTCGATGACCGGCGAATCAGCCCATGGACCTCGTAACCCTTGTTGAGCAGGAATTCGGTCAGGTAAGAACCGTCCTGACCGGTGATTCCGGTGATCAGGGCTTTCTTCTTCACCTGATTCACTGCGTCTTCTCCTTCATCTCGTACACCCGTAAAGCATTGGGTGGATTTGCTTTTGGAGATCAGTACGCCCCTTGACTGAGCAGCACTGCCCGCACGGTCTTCGCGATGATGACCAGGTCGGCCACCATCGACCAGTTCTCGACGTAGGACAGGTCGAGTCGCACCGATTCCTGCCAAGACAGGTCCGCTCGTCCGCTGACCTGCCACAGACCGGTGATACCCGGCTTCACCAGCAGTCTGCGCTGGACGTCGCCGTCATAGGTTTCGACCTCCTGTCGCAATGGCGGACGGGGACCGACGACGCTCATTTCCTGCCTGAGCACATTGACGAACTGCGGTAGCTCGTCGACGCTGAACCGGCGAAGTATCTTGCCCACCGGCGTGATGCGCGGATCGTCCTTGATCTTGAACATGACACCGCCGGAGCTCTCGTTGAGATTTTGCAGGCTCTCCAGTTGACGATCGGCATCCGAAACCATCGTACGGAACTTCAGCATTGCGAACGGCCGGCCGTCGAGACCGATGCGTTCGGATGTATAGAACACCGGGCCCCGGCTGTCGAGCTTGATGGCGATCGCGGCGACCAGCAGGATCGGAGCGGCGACAACCAGTGCCACCGCCGCAAAAACGAAGTCAAACGCGCGTTTCTCGAAACGTTTCGCGCGGTCGTACTGCGGCTTCTCGACATGGACCAGCGGCAACCCTGCCACCGGCCGCATCTCCAGACGCGCACCGGACACATCCATCACGCCCGGCGACACCACGAGATCGACTCCCATCGCCTCCAGGTCCCACATGAGTTTCCGGATGCCCTCATGGCCGAAGTGTTCGACGCCTGTCACGGCTACCGTGTCAGCACCGCATTCTCGTATGGCCTCCAGGACGTAGTCCTCGTCACCCATGATCGGGATGCTCAGGTCACCCACGGTGAGTCGCTCGCCAGTAGGTGCGCCATAACCGGGAATCGCCACTGCCACAACGTCATACCCAGCCCGCGGATCGCGGGCCAGTTCCTGGGCGAGATAGGTGACCGCGTCGGCGTCACCCACCGCCATCACCGCAGTCTGATAGTGCCCGTCCGCACGCTTCTTGCCGACATACCGCCGCCATAGCCATCTGGCCAGGCACAGGGCCACGGTGCCTGCGGGCAGTGCAACCGCCAGATAGCCGCGCGCAATCTCCAGCTGAAGCAGGAACGTGATGATCGCGATGCCTCCGAACGTCCAGAACGACGCAGACGCAACGCGCTTGTATTCCTCGGCACCAGCCCCGATCACCCGCGGCGACCTCGTATTACACAGCGAGAGTGCGCACAACCAGATGGCTGCGAACAGAATCGAGACCGACGTGATGTAGCCGTCGGTACTGGACAGATCCGGGGCTTGCCCGAAGCGGACGTACTGCGCCAGCACCACTGCCGCGCACACCACGAGTGCGTCGGTGATGAATACCTTGACCAGGTACTGCCGTTGCCATCGAGTGCGCTTGAACACTTCGCGCGGCATCGTCACGACGGTCATTTTTTGTCGTGCACCTCCCCGGCCCATGGCCGGCGGAAATGCCACACACGCTGCTCAACACGCAGCGGCGACAATCTTTGCAACAAACAAACCGCGTGACCCTGGGCGTCGTACGTCGATTGAGCGGTCCAACTGCAATCTAACAGTTCTTCGTCGTTGCCAGCCAGGCAAGTTCGACCCGGACAGGCATGATTGAGCCCATTGTGACAACCCTCACCGCGACCGCCGGGCGATGGCGGCTACCCTTGCAGCGATGCTGACCTCGAGTTCTGCCGGCAGTTGGCAGCTGCGGTGGATCATTGTGGGCGCGGTAGCCGGAGCCGTTGTGCGCCATCTCATAACCGAGATCTGGGACCGGCCCGCCCAGCTCCTTCTGAGCATCGTGATCACCATGACGATCGCCGGATCCGCAATCGGCGCCGTCCTGACCTGGCCGGTGCGCCAACAACTTCGATCGCTGATCTGGGGCATGGCCGGAGCCGCGGGCAGCCTCAGCGGCTACACCGCGCTCGCAATCGACCAACCTGCGCTGGCAGCGGTCGTAATTCTGCTGGTGATACCCGGATGCGCGCTGGCGGGTCTGTACGGCGGAGCAGTGGTGGGGCTGAGATTCGCCGACACGCGAGACGAGGGCACCCTGCCGTGAGCACCGATCTGCTGCTGGTTGCGGCAGGGGCTGCGACGGGTGCCCCGGCCGCGGTCTACCTGTATCGAAATGCCGACCGATGGCGCATCGTCGCGGTCAATTGTGTTGTGTGCGCCCTGCTCGGTTGCGTCACCGGTCTGCAAGCCACGATGGATTCGCCGCCTGTGGCGCTGCTCTTCGGCGAGGGACTGCTGGTAACAGCGGCTCCCATCACCACGGTGCTGCTACCCCTGACAGCGATCAGCGACCGCGGGGACCTGAGGCGTGCGATTCTTCGGACCGCCCGCCTCCTCGGCATAACAGCGTTGTACTGCAGTGCATTTGCACTGCTCGGATATCTCAGCGTGTACGTGTTCGCCGGTGTCCAGTACAAGCTGAAGTGGTGATTTCGCGGTCAATCACATTTCTTCGACTCCATCACCGCCTTTCCCAATGCGAAGAACTGGTACAGGTAGGTGTACTCCCACGAACCGGCTGACAGGCGGTACTCGCGCGGCACCGCGCGCATCACGGTGGAGTCTGCCGAAGACGAGAAACAATGCTCGAAGATGAAGCGAGCGCGCGGCAGGTGATATTGCCAGGAGGCAACGACCACAGTGGTCCAACCCCTTTCGCGGGCCAACTGCCGAATCAACTTCGCCTCACCGAGGGTGGTGGAAGGTTTTGGCGGCACGCACAGCACCTCGACACCGCGCGGATGCCGATTGCATGCTTTCTTCATCACCGGGTCCGACGCCCGGTACGGGTTCGACAACACCAACACCGGCGCGACGCCGTCGCGAACGAGTTGAAAACCGTAGTCCTCACGACCGTCGTGCTCGCCGCCGAGCACGAACACGGCGTCGGCTTTACGCAAGTCGTCTTCCGGCGCGTAACGGAACACGACGGTCCCGACGGCGGCCACGAGAATCAGCAGCACCACCACTGCAGTGGCGACAATGGTCACGTCGGTACGCACGCGCCGAGTCAATCGATGCGACCTGCTACGGCCGAGCGGCCGCGCTTCGGATTTACCAGGGTTGGTCACGCGAGTTGCCCGCTCTCCCATCGCCTTTCATCGTCGATCAGCTGGCAGCGATCGGCGTAGACGGCAGCGAGGTCACGCGCAACGGCTTCCATGCTGAACGAAGCGGCGGCCGTCCGCCGCGCCGCAGCACCCATCTGCTCCCGCAGCGCCCTGTCGGTGATCAACGTACGCAGTGCCTCGACCAGGGAGTCCTCCGATTCGTCGACCACCAGTCCGCTTCCGGAAGCACGTACGGTTCCGGCGAGCCCGCAGCTCTCGGTGATCACCACAGGTAGACCGACGGACATCGCCTCGAGCACCGACATCGGGAACGGCTCGTCGACCGACGGCAATACGTAGATCGACGCCGCGGCCATTCGCGCGACAGTGCGGTCCGGTGGCACCGCGCCTTCCCAACAGATCTCGTCGGGGTGGACCTCGGAACGCGAGATCGCACCGAGAACCTCGGCCGCCTCGCCTTCGTCAGGACCGACCAGAGTGAACCGTGCACCGCACCCCGCGGCCAGCAGGCGCGCCGCCGCTTTCGCAAAGAGCACGGGACGTTTTCGCGATTGCAGCCGCGCCAGGTAGAGCACTTCGACGTGGCCGGATGTCCGGTCGGCCCGGGCCACCGTGCCCGCCTTCTGGTAGTCGGGCACACCGTTGGGAAGATGCCGCACCGAGGCCTCGGGTTGGACCCGTGACAACGCGGCCCGCTCGTCGTCGGTCAGGTACAGAACAGCGGCAGCCCGGCGCAGAACCGGCCCGGTCAGAACGCGATCGAGGATCGGTGCGATCGGATGACGGCTGTCGGCGATCATTCCGTGTGTCTGCACGATCAGGCGCTTCCGCAGCAGCAGCGCCACCACGGCCGCCGGCAACGTGATCAGATCGCGCGCCAGGTGCACGTGGACCACGTCGAAGCGCTTGCGGTTGCGCACCATCCAGCCGAGCAATGCGGGCGCGACCAATCCGGAAAATCCCAACATGGGAATGATGCTGCGCGCCTTGGCGAGTCGGACCGGTACCCCGTCCAGCACAGTGGGGATCTTTCGATAACCGCGTACTGCACCCGCGACCAGGGTGTGGTGGCCGGCCGCACGCAGTTGCCGGGATTGGTTGAATGCCACCCTGACCGGCCCGCCGTAGGCGCCGTCCGGCGTGATCAGCGTTACGACCTGAAGGACTGCCGGCTGCGGATGGCCCGCCTCCTCGGTCAGACCTTTCCGGTCGAGAACCGCCCCGCTGAACTCGTCACTCATAAGCCCGACGCCCCCTCATCTCCGCTTCGAGAACATCGACCTTGGGCCACGCAATCCCAGTCTCTCCCAACGGTTTCTCCGACTCGATCGGGTCGCCATGCTGTGTGTGCGTTCGTTGCGCCACGCCGATGACATTCTCCTCCCGCGCCGTCGCGGCGGGCCGGACCACACGCACCGCCAGAACAACGCCGACCAGGGCGGAAACGATGCCGGAGACAGCCAGTGAGACCGCGACGGCGACGGCCGTACCCACCACCAGGCCGGCACAGAGGCAGAGACCGAGCTGCAGACAGATCTGGAACAGTTTCACCCGCAACACGGTTCTGCTCATACCCTGCGCCTGGAAGAAGGCATACACACTCACCATCCAGCACATCGCCGCACATTCGATCCCGAGATAGACGACGAGCGCCGACGCATATGCCCACGTGTCACCCAGCACTGCTGAGCCCAGTTGGCTCGGTATGACGGCCAGAATCACCCCGGCCACGGCGGTCAACCCGGAAGTGAGCGTGGATGTCTTGACCAGTACCCGCCACTGCTCGCCGGGCGACGACGCTGCACGGCGGGCATGCGGCACGAACACCATCGGCAGCGCGGACACCAGCATCGCGATCGGACCGAACAATGTCGCCCCGCCCCGCAGTCCGGCCGCTGCGGTTCCGCTGACGACGACCGTCACCGTCAACGTCACCAGGGTGGCGCCGACTTGGTTGAGCGCGTACACAGTTCCGAAACTCAGCCGAGCACGGTCATATCTGCGCCACCAGCCGACGAGACGATAGGCCCGTGGCTTGATCCGGAGAACTGCGGCCAGCAGCAGCGCAGAGATGAGCCCACCGGCCCCCCACAGGTACACCGAGGCGACGGCCGACATGCCGGAGCTGACGAGGTTCACCAGGTAGATGGCCAATATCCAGGCCACCCACAGGCCATCGCAGATGGCTGCGACGAGTGGCCTGGCCTGTGCGATGGCGACGAATCGCAGCACATCCTGTGCCAGTACGGCGACCATGCTCACGGCGAACGCGACACCGATCCAGAACTGGCCGAAAACGTAGGACAGGACCAGCAATGCCGCACCCGCGACGACCGAGGTCACCAACGACCAACTGGTCGCGTATCCCCCTTCGGCCGCTATCTCGCGCCGGTGCATGTTGCTGGTCAACAACAGTGCGGTGCCCAGTGCTCCCCGATTGAAGCCGATCCAGGTGGTGGCCACCGTGACGAGCAGGGCGACGATACCGAACTGCTCGGCCGGTGAAACTTGGGCAACTGCAAAGACCATCAGTGCGTTGCTGGCACTCGACAACACCTGGTCGGCGGTGGTGATCACCCCTACCGACCGCCCTTGTCGGCCGTGCGGAGTCGACGCTATCGGCATCCGGGCCATCTCTCACCGCCCCGCCCGACTGCTCGGTGCCGCAACCTGGCCCATGCGCATCAGCGGCGAATCCGCTGCCACGATCCGGTCGAGAACAGCAGCGATCATCTCTGGCCGGAAGGTGCTCGCGTAGTAGGACGCGGTGAGATGCAGCTCCGAGGCGACACGGTTGATCGCCAACGAGATCTGGTTCGCGTAGCGCACCGGCGCCTTGCGGACGAAGTGGTGCCCGCCCGGCGTCGCCGCCCACGAAACCTTGTTGCCCGCTGCCGAGTTGGCATGATCGGTGACGATGATCCGGGCCCGCCGGCTGTTGGTCTGCCAGCGGGGAAGATCGGCTGGACGGGTGCGGAGCCGGGCCGCGTACGCCATGCCGTATCGAATCAAGGCTCGGCACCCGTGCGTGTAGTCGTTTATCGCACCGGCCACCGCGGCCGGATCGTAGGGCGGTGCAATCTGAATCGGCGCGATGCCGACGAAATTCGACAGGGTGCCCGCTCCCGGCGGAAGGTACCGCCCCAGATCCACCAGGAGGCCGACCTCGTCTTCCGGCGGTATTCCGTGGCTGTGCAATCCTTCCGTGAACGCCGAGATGATCAGCGCCGACAGCGGCGCACCTGACAGGTGTTCGTCACGGTTCGCCCGCACCGCTTCCAGGAAATCGGGTCTGCTCCGGGCGTACGCCAGCGATTCACGCTCATCCAATTGTCCGGTGGGAACCACGGCCGCACTGCGGCGCAGTGGTTCATCCAGTGCCCGCACCAGACGCGTCGGCTCTTTGCGCACGGTATGCGCGAACGCCCGCAGACCGGGGTTACGGGTCGTCGTCACAGGTACGGGTGCACTGAACCCGTGTCCCTCGGTGCCGGCCGCCGCGATCACCTCGCTGAACAGGCGGCCGCCGCCGAGACCGTGATCGAAATTCAGGAACAGCCAGCGCTCGGCGATGTGGACGTGCACGGTGGCCGGCGGGATCGTCGGGCCACCGGCCAGCAGGTCGAGCAGCGCACTGGCCGGGTCGGTCATGTCCGGGGCCGGGCCACTGGTCAACACCACCCCGTCGCAGGACGGGTCGAATTCCCAACGACGCGACGTGCGGCTGGGGCGCAAACCGAGACGATTGTGCGGCCCCTCCGCCGCGATGGTCTGCAGCCGCGCCTTGAGCAGGTCCGGCGACAGCACCCGCTCGAGCGGTCCCACCAGATAGGTGGCCGGCTGCGCGGCATAAAACCAGTCGTTGCGGCTCACCCGAGTACTCATGTCGGTCGTCCTCGGGCTGCGGACGCCAGATCACCGACCCACTTCTCGTACTGCGCAACCGCATTGGCCGCTCCGAGGCGCTCGCGCGCGTACTGCGCGCCGCACGAGCCGAACCGCTGCCGGCTCTGCTCGTCGGCAGCAAGGTGCCGCACCGACTCGACAAGGGCCTCTGGGTCGCCGGCAGGAATGACGAGTCCCGCTCCGGACGCGCGCAGCTCTTCGGCAGTTCCGCTGGTCGGCTCGGTGGCAGCGAGAATGGGCTTGGCCGCAACGAAGTACGATGTCAGCTTGCTCGGTACGGCCATCTCGCCCACTCCCGGACGCTCGTTCACGAGCAGGATGTCGGCGGCAGCCAGCGCCGCGCGAAACTCGTCATCCGGCAACGGGTCGATCAGTTGCACCGCAACGGCATCCCGCGCGACGTCGTCGAGCATGCGACGCTGGTTACCGTCGCCGATCAGGACGAACCGAATGTCGCCTGCCTGCGTCCCATCGACGAGTTTCCCTGCGGCAACTACGTTTTCAAGCCCTTGTTTCACACCCATGTTGCCGGTGTGCATGACGATGGTTTCGCCTGCCCGCCAACCGTACTTCTCCCGCACCGCCGCGGACCCACTCGCAGGCGCAGCACCTTCGATGTGGGTCCAGTTTCGGATGACGGCGAGATCATCACCGTTCACGCCGATCTCGGCAAGCGAGTCGACAAAGCGGGGGTGGATGACTGCGACGCCGGTCGCCAACCTGAGCACCGTCGACTCCAGCCGTGCGGCCGCCACGGCAGAGCGGCCCCCGGCCACGCCGGTTTCCACCACGCCCTTGCTGTAGACGTCCTGCACGACGACCCCGACCGGGATGCGCGACAACCGGGCTCGCAGCACCGCCTGCGCGGCCGACAGCAGCGCCGGACTCACAGTGATGACGACGTCGGGATCATCCCACTTGTGGGTGGCCGCAGCAGATCCGAAACTGGCCTCCATACGGATCCGCCCCAGCGCGCTCTGTTCGGCGGGCACATGGTGGCCGACGCGGTGCACGGTCACCCCGCGCACCACCTCGGTACAGCGCTTCACACCGCGGTATTCCTCGGCGACACGCCACTGGGGGTAGTGCGGCAGCCCTGTGATCACCGTGACGTCATGCCCGCGCTCGGCCAGGCCTTCGGCAATTCCGGTGGTGTACGGGGCTATTCCGGTCACCTCCGGCGCGTAGTTGATGCCGATGATCGTCACCCGCATGCTGCCCCCATCGCCGGACGCGCCGGAAACACCGTGTCGCCGGGCGAAACATCCTGGGAGACGAGCGTGGTCGCGGCGATCGTCGCGCCGTCACCGATCCGCACCCCCCGCAGCACGGTTGCGCGGGCAGCCACCCAGACCCGGTCACCTATCACGATGGGCCCGTTGTCGAACTCGAATGTCGGACTGGACCGGTCATGACTACCGGTGCACAGCAGAACATCTTGGGACACACACGAATTCGATCCGATCGTCACCCGCTCGAGATTGAGGATCCACGCGCGCTCACCAATCCACGAATTCTCGCCCACTTCCAGTTTCCACGGCCAGTGGATCGTGACATCGTGGCGGATCAGTGCACCGGCTCCGATGCTGGCGCCGAACGCACGCAGAACGGTAATCCGGACGCGGTTCGGCATCCACCACCGGAACAGGACGGACCGCGAAACCGCCAGCCACATGACCTGCCATGGCAGGCTCCGGCCGCGGTCATAACCCTTTCCGACGAAGCCAGAGAGCGAGAACTGGTTTCCAGTGGGCCGCCGTTCGCTCGCTGGCATTGGTGACTCTGGCGCGGTCAGTTGAAGGCTCCCGTTCCCTTGTCGGCACGCGGGGGTCCACAACAACAATTGCGCGAATGCGCGACACGGCAATGTTCGCTTGTCGGACATCCCCCGGCGCCCTACCGGCATTTTCGTTACGATCCCGGTCTCTGACCCAGGTCGTAGGCACCCAGTGTCTGCGACACCGGCGTGACGACCCGACCTTACGCAACAGCAAGCGATCTCGCACCCGCCCAAAGGTTGTCGCGTTGCCGATACACCGATCGTGGCCCGCGCACCACGACAACTCACCCGCGAATGATCATGGCAAATCACCTGTTCGAGCGCGGATCGACCTGCCCGGCATACTACGAATCACCAATGCCCGCACGGCCGTTTGACGCATGGCGCATCTCACGGTCGTCGTGATGCGCCCCACAAACTGTCGTCGCGGTCAGCGTGCAACCCCTGCGGGTGTCAGTAGATTCGGCAATGACCACCCGACATGTCCGCCATACGTTCCTGATGCAGAAAGGCGTGCCGATGCTGGAATTGCTTTGTTGGCTTCTCCTTCCGCCGTCGTCATTCAAGAACCGGATACTTCGGGTATTTGGCCATTCGATCGCAGGCACGGCCAGGATCGGACCGACCATCGTCCACAACGTCGGCCGATTCGAGCTCGGCGAAGGTGTCCGGATCGGAGCATTCAACGTCGTCCGGGGGTTGGGCCTGGTCCGGTTCGACGACCACGCGGCGATGGAATCGTGGAATTGGATTTCCGCACACCCCGCCTTCCAGCACGTTGATGCGCGGGCCGGGACCTTGTTCGTCGGTTACTGCGCGAAGCTGGGCAGCAGGCACTACGCAGACTGCTCAGGCACCATCGTGGTCCGCGAGTACGCCGCCGTCGGCGGAAACCGCTGCCTCCTGCAGACCCACGAGCCGGATTTCACACACAAGCGGCAGACGGTCGGCCGGATAACCGTCGGACACCACTCGCTGGTCGGCAGCGGCGCCGTGATGCTGAAGGACAGCCACCTTCCCGACCAATCGCTCCTGGCAGCCAACTCGACCATGACCAGTGGCTCGGCACCCGAACCGAAGCGCGGGCTGTACGCCGGGTCGCCGGCCACCTGGAAGCGCGACACGCAAGGCGAGTACTTCGACCGCAATACGCTGAGCATGACCGAACACGTCGTCGACAGCCCCATGGGAGTGCTGCCCGAGGACCAATCCAGCGGGCGATACCCGGTTCGAGGCGATAGTGAGCTCGACGCAGGACCCTCGCGCCGCTGACCGGCCCACAGGCGCCGCGACCACGTTTGCCCGAAACGTCGGCGCACTCCCGGACGGAAAGACGTGACGCGCGCCACGTCCACCTCTCTTAGACCAGTCTTAGGGTTACCGATAACATCGGGACCCATGACGAGCGTTACCGAGCCGTCCGCCGAGCACCAGGTGGACATCCACACCACTGCAGGCAAGCTGGCTGATCTCAAGAGGCGGGCCGAGGAGACGCTGCATCCCGTCGGCGAAGCCGCCGTGGACAAGGTGCACGCCAAGGGCAAGCTGACGGCCCGCGAGCGCATCCTCGCCCTGCTCGACGAGGGTTCGTTCGTCGAACTCGACGCGATGGCCAAGCACCGCAGCACCAACTTCGGCCTGGAGAGCAACCGGCCGCTGGGTGACGGTGTGATCACCGGCTACGGCACCATCGACGGCCGCGACGTCTGCATCTTCAGCCAGGACGCCACCGTGTTCGGCGGCAGCCTCGGTGAGGTCTACGGCGAGAAGATCGTCAAGGTCCAGGAGCTGGCCATCAAGACCGGCCGCCCGCTGATCGGCATCAACGACGGCGCAGGCGCCCGCATCCAGGAGGGTGTGGTCTCCCTCGGCCTGTACAGCCGGATCTTCCACAACAACATCAAGGCCTCCGGCGTGATCCCGCAGATCTCGCTGATCATGGGTGCCGCGGCCGGTGGCCACGTCTACTCCCCCGCGCTGACCGACTTCATCGTCATGGTCGACCAGACCAGCCAGATGTTCATCACCGGTCCCGACGTCATCAAGACCGTCACCGGCGAGGACGTCACCATGGAGGAACTGGGCGGCGCCCACACCCACATGGCCAAGTCCGGCACCGCGCACTACGTCGCCTCCGGCGAGCAGGACGCCTTCGAGTACGTCCGGGACCTGCTGAGCTATCTGCCCCCGAACAACTACGCCGAGCCGCCACAGTACCCCGTGGCCCCGGCACAGGGCTCGATCGAGGAGACCCTGACCGACGAGGACATCGAGCTCGACACGCTGATCCCGGATTCGCCGAATCAGCCGTACGACATGCACGAGGTCATCACCCGCATCCTCGACGACGACGAGTTCCTCGAGGTGCAGGCCGGCTACGCCGGCAACATCGTGGTCGGCTTCGGCCGGGTCGACGGCCGCCCGGTGGGCATCGTGGCGAACCAGCCCACCCAGTTCGCCGGCTGCCTCGACATCAATGCCTCGGAGAAGGCCGCCCGGTTCATCCGGACCTGCGACTGCTTCAACATCCCGATCGTGCTGCTGGTCGACGTCCCCGGCTTCCTGCCCGGCACCGACCAGGAGTACAACGGCATCATCCGGCGCGGCGCCAAGCTGCTCTACGCCTACGGTGAGGCCACGGTCGCCAAGGTCACCGTCATCACCCGCAAGTCCTACGGTGGCGCGTACTGCGTGATGGGTTCCAAGGACATGGGCGCCGACGTGGTGGTGGCCTGGCCGACGGCTCAGATCGCCGTGATGGGCGCCTCGGGTGCCGTGGGCTTCGTCTACCGCCAACAGCTCAAGGAGGCGGCCAACAAGGGCGAGGACGTCGACGCGCTGCGCCTGGAGCTGCAGCAGACCTACGAGGACACGCTGGTCAACCCGTACATCGCCGCTGAGCGCGGGTACGTGGACGCGGTCATCCCGCCGTCGCACACGCGCGGTTACGTGGCCAACGCACTGCGACTGTTGGAACGCAAGATCATCCAGATGCCGCCGAAGAAGCACGGGAACATTCCACTGTGAGCGCCGAAGTGCAGGCCGACGTCACCACCGACGAGGCACAGGCAGAGCAGAAGTCCGATCACGAAGCGCACATCAAGGTGCTGCGCGGTGAGCCCACCGACGTGGAGATGGCCGCCCTGATGGCCGTCCTCGGCACGGCCGGTGGCGGCGCCGCCGAGCCCGTGGTGCGGGATCGCAACCTGTGGGGTCACCCGGTGGACAAGCTGCGCTTGTCGATCTTCAGCTGGCAGCGGGTGACGCTCTTGGAGCGCACCCACATGCGGCGCTAGTGAGCCGCTAGATGACCCGGGTCGTTCTGGGTTCGGCATCGACAGGCCGGCTTGGCGTTCTGCGCCAGGCCGGCCTCGATCCGTTGGTGGTGGTTTCCGGAGTGGACGAGGACGCCGTGATGGCGTCGTTGGCCGGCGCCCCACCGGAACAAGTGGTGAGCGGACTGGCCGCCGCCAAGGCGGACGCGGTGTTCACCCATCTGCCCCCGGCGATCGCCGGGGACTGTGTCGTCATCGGTTGCGATTCGATGCTGCTGCTCGACGGGCAGCTGTGCGGCAAGCCCGGAGATGTCGAGACCGCGCGCAAGCAGTGGCGGGCGATGTCGGGCCGGACGGCTCAGCTGCATTCGGGCCATGCGGTGCTCGTCGTACGTGACGGGGCCGTCGCCCACCGCATCGCCGATACCGGCATCACCGCAGTGCATTTCGGCTCACCGTCCGACGCGGACCTGGAGGCATATCTCCAGAGTGGCGAACCACTCGGTGTCGCAGGCGGTTTCACGCTCGACGGGCTGGGCGGCTGGTTCATCGACGGTATCGACGGAGACCCGTCCAATGTGATCGGGTTGAGCCTGCCGCTGCTGCGCCGGATGCTCGCTGCGGCAGGAGTTTCCGTGGCGCAGCTGTGGGCCTCACACGTGCAGAGCTGACGACCTACCCGGCCGCAGATCGCGGCGGAATCATGACGTTGGGCGATTCCGTGTGGAGGCGGTCCAGGGTGGTGGCCAGCTTCATACCGGGCGTGAGGTGCGCCTTCTTTGAATCCCGTTGAGCGAGACCACCGTTCGGTAACGCCGCAATAACGGCGACCCCGTCGGGGGCGTAATGGCCCACCATCGGCCGGTCCGCAGTGACCAAATTGCAACCTTTTCGAGAAGGCGGCGCGCCGTGTCGATAGCCCAATAGTCTCAACCACGGGTTGACACTGGGCCGATGCCAGTCGAAGAAACAATGTGGGATGTTCGCGTTGCGCGCGACTTCGAGACATGCGACCTGGAGCGGCTGCGCGCCGCATTCGCCGACATCATCGCCAAGCGCCTGTCTCCGGGCAAGCGACTGCTGCGCGTGGTGACCTGGTCTCAGAACGGCGGCTCGCTCTTCCGCGCCAACAACGGCGCCCGGCGCTTCGCCGTGGCCTACGAGGTGGCATTCACCGCTTAGGCGGGCCGTCGGACATGGGCACTGCCCCGCCGCGGATATCCGGACCGACGGTACGCTCTTGGTGTGCCGCTGCCTGCTGATCCCAGCCCCACTCTTGCCGAGTACGCCCACCCGGAGCGCCTGGTCACCGCCGACTGGCTGGCCAGCAACCTGGGTCGGCCCGGCTTGGCCATCGTCGAATCCGACGAGGATGTCCTGCTCTACGACACCGGCCATATCCCGGGCGCGGTGAAGATCGACTGGCACCTCGACCTCAATGACCCCAATGTGCGTGACTACATCAACGGCGAGCAGTTCGCCGAGTTGATGGACCGCAAGGGCATCAGCCGCGACGACACCGTCGTCATCTACGGCGACAAGAGCAACTGGTGGGCGGCCTACGCACTGTGGGTGTTCACCCTGTTCGGCCATCCTGACGTGCGCCTTCTCGACGGCGGACGCGACCTGTGGGTCTCCCACGGCCGCGACACCACCCTTGAGGTGCCCACCCGTCAGTCCAGCGGCTATCCGGTGGTGGAGCGCAACGACGCCCCGATCCGCGCCTACCGCGACGACGTGCTGGACATCCTCGGCAAGCAGCCGTTGATCGACGTCCGTTCGCCCCAGGAGTACACGGGCGAGCGCACCCACATGCCCGACTACCCGGAAGAGGGCGCGCTGCGCGGTGGGCACATCCCCACGGCAAAGTCGATCCCGTGGGCCAAGGCGGCCAGGGACAGCGGCCAGTTCCGCAGCCGGGCCGAGCTCGAGGAGCTCTACAGCTTCCTCACCCCCGAGGACAAGACCGTCGTGTACTGCCGCATCGGTGAGCGCTCGAGCCACACCTGGTTCGTGCTGACCCACCTGCTGGGACTGCCCGGCGTGCGCAACTACGACGGCTCCTGGACCGAGTGGGGCAACGCCGTGCGGGTGCCCGTCGCCGTCGGCCCTGACGCAGGTGAAGCTCCGGGCGCCTCATGAGTTCGATGCCGGCCACCCTGGAGGAGGTCGTCTCCGACTTCCAGGAGGTGGCCGGCCAGGACAAGTTGCAGCTGCTGTTGGAGTTCGCCAACGAGTTGCCACCCTTGCCGACCCATCTCGAGGAGGCGGCCATGGAGCCGGTTCCCGAGTGCCAGTCGCCGCTGTTTCTGGACGTCGACGCATCCGACCGGGACAAGGTGCGGCTGTACTTCAGCGCTCCCCCGGAGGCTCCGACGACGCGCGGGTTCGCCGCGATCCTGGCGGCCGGCCTCGACGGCCAGTCCGCCGATGACATCCTGGAAGTTCCCGACGACTTCTACACCGCGCTGGGGCTGGCCGCGCTGATCAGCCCGCTGCGCCTGCGCGGCATGTCGGCGATGCTGACCCGGATCAAGCGGCGGTTGCGCGCAGCCTGAGGCTCATCGCTCGGGAACCAGGTTCCCAGGTGCCGCTGGTATGAGCACCTTGCCGTCGGCGTCCACGATCGGGCCATCGGTGAGTACCACCGGCGCGCCGGTGACCTTGTTCCACCGACTGGTCATCACGCCCGACCAACCGTCGCCCATCACGCACTTCTTGTCGTCCTCGTCGTCGAAATAGCCGTACACGTTCGCCCAACGCAGCCTCAGGTTGACCGTCACGGTGCCGGTGTCCAGGCCGGTGATGATCGGATCGATCTCGCAGCCGTCTTCGGGCCACTCGTCGAGCCGCCCTGCACGCGCACCGGAATGTCTCGGCCTCAGATACGAGATGTCCAGATAATCGTCGTTGATCCCGTATCCCACGATCGGAAGGACTCCACGGTCGGACACCGTCGCGCGAGTGCCGTTGGCGTCGGGCTCCTCGGTGAGCTTCGGGACGGCGTTACCCGTTGTTGCAGAAGCGATCTCGGTGCCGTTCAGATTGACGATCGACGAGTCGGTGAGGATCGGCGTCGTGGCGGTGACCTGATCGACGTCGGCGGAGTGGATCTCGTGCCTGCGGCCCAACCGGCAGTCGTCGGATTCGTCCATGTCACCGAGCTTGGTTGGGGCCCAAATGAGTTCAGCGTTGACGGTGACCCGCCCGCCATCACCACGAGTCACAGTCGCGGACGTGTAGCACGGGAAACTGAAACGCTCCGACGACATACGGACGTAGTGCTGCACCGAGCGCTCCGGGGCGATGTAGAACACCTCGAACTCGACTCCGCGCGGGTATTCCTCGGCGAAGTAGCCGACCACCGGCAGTTGCCCACGGTTCTCCGGCGGCGGCACCACGAAGGCGGCCTCAGCCGCCTGCTGCTGCGCTTCGGCCTCTCGTTCCCGTTTCTCGCGCGCTGACTTCGACAGGTCATCGGAGATGAGCACGCTGCCCATGACCAAAGCCACGCAGATCAACACGACACCGCTCGCGCGGGTCATCCCGTAGGACAGGTCGCTCGGCTCGTTGGCTTCGGGATTGCGGAACTTCCACGACTGCGTGGCCCACCAGATACCTCTGGGCGCGGCCGCCATGACTCCGCCGACCAACACGCCCGCGACGATGAGAATGATCCCCACACCCACGGACCAAACAGTAATGGCGCGGGGCAGCCGCCCGACGCGGGAATTTCGGGCCTCCAACAGGACGGATGTGACACCCGTCAGGTTCGGTGCGAAACCTACTCGTCGGTAACCGATACCGGATTGGGGAGCCTCAAGGTGCGGCGCATAAACTGCCCGCGATAGATTCTTAAAGACGTTTCTTAGAGAACTGCCGAGGAGGCACCGTGGCCAACCACGCCAGCTCAAAGATCTCCAAGGTGCTGGTCGCCAATCGCGGGGAGATCGCGGTCCGGGTGATCCGCGCCGCCAAAGACGCCGGCCTTGCCAGCGTGGCCGTGTATGCCGAGCCGGACGCCGATGCACCGCACGTGCGGCTCGCCGATGAAGCTTTCGCCCTGGGGGGTCAGACCTCAGCCGAGTCCTACCTGGTCTTCGAGAAGATCCTGGACGCCGCCGCAAAGTCCGGCGCCAACGCCATCCACCCGGGCTACGGCTTCCTGTCGGAGAACGCCGAGTTCGCCCAAGCGGTGCTCGACGCGGGGCTGATCTGGATCGGGCCGAGCCCGCAGTCGATCCGCGACCTCGGTGACAAGGTCACCGCGCGCCACATCGCCGCGCGCGCCAAGGCGCCGCTGGTGCCGGGCACCCCGGATCCGGTCAAGAACGCCGACGAGGTCGTCGCGTTCGCCAAGGAGTACGGCGTACCGGTCGCGATCAAGGCCGCCTTCGGCGGTGGCGGTCGCGGCATGAAGGTGGCCCGCACCATCGAGGAGATCCCCGAACTGTTCGAGTCGGCGACCCGTGAGGCCGTCGCCGCGTTCGGTCGCGGCGAATGCTTCGTCGAGCGCTACCTGGACAAGCCGCGCCACGTCGAGGCCCAGGTGATCGCCGACACCCACGGCAACGTGGTGGTCGCCGGTACCCGCGACTGCTCGCTGCAGCGCCGCTTCCAGAAGCTCGTCGAGGAGGCCCCCGCCCCCTTCCTGACCGACGCGCAGCGCAAGGAGATCCACGAGTCCGCCAAGCGCATCTGCAAGGAGGCCGGTTACTACGGTGCAGGCACCGTCGAGTACCTGGTCGGCCAGGACGGTCTGATCTCGTTCCTCGAGGTGAACACCCGTCTGCAGGTGGAACACCCGGTGACCGAGGAGACCTCGGGCATCGACCTGGTGCTGCAGCAGTTCAAGATCGCCAACGGCGAGGCCCTGGACATCACCGAGGATCCGACCCCGCGCGGCCACTCGTTCGAGTTCCGCATCAACGGCGAGGACGCCGGCCGTGGCTTCCTGCCCGCCCCCGGACCCGTCACCAAGTTCGAGGCTCCGACGGGCCCCGGCGTCCGGATGGACTCCGGTGTGGAAAGCGGCTCGGTCATCGGCGGCCAGTTCGACTCGATGCTGGCCAAGCTGATCGTCACCGGCGCCAGCCGTGAAGAGGCGCTGGCCCGCTCGCGCCGCGCCCTGGCCGAATTCAACGTCGAGGGCCTGGCCACGGTCATCCCGTTCCACCGTGCCGTGACCGCCGACCCGGCCTTCATCGGTGACGGCGAGAAGTTCGACGTGCACACCCGCTGGATCGAGACCGAGTGGGACAACACGGTCGAGCCCTTCACCGGTGGCGACCCGATCGAGGAAGAAGACACCGTTCCCCGCCAGACCGTCGTCGTCGAGGTCGGTGGCCGTCGCCTCGAGGTCTCGCTGCCCGGAGACCTGGCGCTCGGCGGTGGCGGCGGCGCCGCTGCTCCCGGAGTCGTCCGCAAGAAGCCCAAGGCCCGCAAGCGGGGCGGCAGCGGCGGGGCGGCCGCGTCGGGTGACTCGGTGACCGCACCGATGCAGGGCACTGTCGTCAAGGTGGCCGTCGAAGAGGGCCAGGAAGTGGCCGCAGGCGACCTCGTGGTGGTCCTGGAGGCCATGAAGATGGAGAACCCGGTGACCGCCCACAAGGACGGTGTCATCACCGGCCTGGCCGTCGAGGCCGGTGCCGCCATCACCCAGGGCACCGTGATCGCCGAGATCAAGTAATTCTTCTCACGCCGAGTGGCCACTTGCGGCACAGATTCTGTTGAATCTTGTGTCATAGGTGGCCATTCGGCATTTTGACGGCACGGTGGAGGTCCTGTGGAACCTGTGGAGATCAACAACGGCCAGTGGTATCTGCGTGGGCTGCGCGCCGACGACCGGGTCGACGACCGGCCCGCGCTCACCGATCTGGGCGAGGACGACCTGGACTACGTTCACGACGCCGCGGACGGCTGGGCCGATGACACCCGCTACACCTGGGCGGTATGCGAACCGACCACCGGCGAGCTGCTCGCCGAGGTCATCCTGGATCCCGCCACGGGATTCCTGAGCAGTCGGGGTCGCCCCGGCTTCGAGGACGCCGCCGCCATCTCGGAGGACACCGTGCGGCGCTACGCGACACAGGTGCTCGGGCTGGAGGTGCACACGTGAGCCCGGCTCCCAAGGTCGTGACCGTGACCGGGGCCGCCGGTCAGATCGGCTATGCGGCCCTGTTCCGCATCGGCGCGGGCGCCCTGCTGGGACGCGACGTGCCGGTGAAGCTGCGGCTGCTGGAGCTGCCCTCGGCGGTCCGCGCGGCCGAAGGCGTGGTCATGGAGCTGGTCGACAGTGCCTTCGACGGGCTGGTCGACGTCGAGATTCACGACGACCCGGTGCGC
Source organism: Mycolicibacterium sp. 050232 (assembly GCA_036235365.1). Taxonomy (GTDB): domain Bacteria; phylum Actinomycetota; class Actinomycetes; order Mycobacteriales; family Mycobacteriaceae; genus Mycobacterium. Next base: position 141,328 of record JAZBEZ010000003.1, read on the forward strand.
GCGTTCGACGGCGTCGACGTCGCGCTGCTGGTCGGGGCGCGGCCGCGCAGTAAAGGCATGGAGCGGGCCGATCTGCTGGCGGCCAACGCCGCGATCTTCGCCGAATCGGGCAAGGCGCTGAACGCCGGCGCGGCCACGGATGTGCGCGTCGTCGTGGTCGGCAACCCGGCGAACACGAACGCGCTGGTGGCCGCGGCCCACGCGCCCGACATCCCGGCTGAGCGATTCACCGCGCTGACCCGGCTCGACCACAACCGGGCCGTCGCCGCCCTTGCCACCCACGCGGGTGTGCACGTCACGGACGTGTCCCGGGTGACCGTGTGGGGCAACCACTCCCCGACCATGTACCCCGACATTTTCCACGCGGTCGTCGGAGGGCGGCCTGGCTCTGAATTCGCGTCGGACACCGACTGGCTGACCCACGATTTCATCCCGACCGTGGCCACCCGCGGCACTGCGATCATCGAGGCCCGCGGCACCTCGTCGGCCGCATCGGCTGCCAACGCCGCCATCGACCACGTGCGGGACTGGGTGGACGGCACCGATCCCGATGACTGGACTTCAGTGGCACTGCCGTCCCCCGGCGTCTACGGGGTACCTGAGGGTGTGGTCGCCTCGCTTCCGGTACGCGCCGTCGACGGGGCGTGGGAGATCGTGGAGGGCCTGGAGATCAACGACTTCTCCCGGGTCCGGATCGACGCGTCGGTGGCCGAACTGCTCGAGGAGCGTCACGCCGTCGAACGGCTGGGCCTGCTGTAGCGGTCAGCGTTCGTCGATGTCGAGTCCGGTGGCCAGGTCACCGCATTCCACGCCGACGACGTCGTCGCGGCCACCGAGAAACGCCCGGGCGCCCTGGTCGCCGTGCAACGAGGCGGCCAGCGCCGCGAGGTGTCTGCGGGCCAGTACGACCGGATGGCCGGGACGTCCGTCGTAGCGGGCGCGGGCCAGTCCGGAACCGGCCCCGCGTGCCGCGCTCACAACCCTGGCTACGACGGCGGCGCCGACATCGGGCGTATCGACGGTGTGCAGGACAACCCATTCGGCGTCCCCGGCGGCCTCCAGCCCTTCGCGCACCGACGCGCTCATGCCGTCGGCCCAGCGTGTGGCCACCACCGCGCGGGCCGGCTCGGGCACCTCGACCACAGCGGCGCCGAGCACCACGATCACGTCGTCGCAACCGCCGCCGTCGAGTGCGGTCACCGCACGGGCGAGCCAATCACCATCATCGGCAAGAACTTTCGGCATTCCGAACCGGCTTCCCGCACCGGCGGCGAGCACCACGCCGGCAACTGCGTCGGCCTTCGACATGGCAACAGTCTGACCTGCGACTCTAAGAATCCACTCAGACAAATTGTCCGATGACCTTGATGGCGGTAGGGTTCCTGACAGGTTGAGTTCACAGCCGCAGCGAGCGTCATCGACATTGCGTGCGGGAACTCGCATCGTTGTCGAATGGCGCCGCACCAACAGTACGAATACGTGTATTACGACTGATGGAGCCATCAATGACTGTCTTTTCGACGAGCGCACTGCTCGACCGGACCGACGAATCGCCAGCCACATTCGCCACTCGGTGGCTGCCGCCGTCAACGGCGGTGATCGGCGCCCACGGCGAGATCGACGCCGTCAACGCAGGGGACTTCGCCGAGTACGCGTTGCAGCACACCGACCAGGCCGAGCGAGTCGCCGTCGACCTCACCGATGTCGAGTTCTTCGGCACCGCAGGGTTTTCCGCCCTCACGGCCATCGCGGAGCGCTGCTCGGCCACCGATACCGAATGGGTGTTGGTGCCCAGCAAGGCTGTCAGTCGATTGCTGCGCATCTGCGACCCGGACTCTGCGTTGCAGACGTGCTACAGCGTCGCCGCGGCACTGTCCACGCTGAACGGCAAGACCCCGCTACTGCAGCTGGTCACGAAGTCGCGCTAGCGATTTCGCGAGCAGCCGCGATACGTGCATCTGCGAGACACCGACACGCTCGGCGATCTGCGTCTGCGTCATGGATTCGAAGAAGCGCAGCAACAACACCGTCCGCTCCCGCTCAGGTAGCTGAGCCAGCAACGGCCGCAACGTTTCCCGATTCTCGATCCGATCCAGGCCGGCGTCCAGATCACCGAGCGTGTCGACTATCGCCGGGGCATCTTCGTCACCCCCGCCGCCGCTGTCGATCGACAGGGTGTTGTACGAGCTGCCCGCGACCAGACCTTCGATCACCTCTTCACGGTCCATGTCGAGTTCCTCGGCGAGCTCAGAGGCGGTCGGCGCGCGGCCCAACCGCTGAGACAACTCCGCAGTCGCGGCGCCGAGACGCAGGTGCAACTCCTTGAGTCGTCGCGGAACCTTCACCGACCAGCTGTTGTCCCGAAAGTGGCGCCGGACCTCCCCCATGATCGTCGGCACCGCGAACGACACGAAGTCCGATCCGGCTTCGACATCGAACCGGTTGATCGCGTTGACCAGGCCGACCCTGGCCACCTGGACCAGATCCTCACGCGGTTCGCCGCGGCCGTCGAATCGCCGCGCGATGTGGTCGGCGAGCGGCAGGCAGCGCTCGACGATCCGCTCACGTTGACGTTCGCGAGCCGACGAGTCCTCGGACAGTCCGCTGAGTTCGCGAAACATTTCGCGAACGTCCGCATATTCCGACGTCACCGCAGCAGGCTCGCTCGCCTCGTCGTCAGGGTGATCCCGAATACCTGACCGGTCTCGGGACCGTCACCGTCGGTGAAAGTCTTCACCTCGTCGGTCAGGGAGCTCAGCACGTGCCAGCTGAAGCTGCCCGGCTCGACCACCGCGGCACCCGTACAGGTGGTGGAGGCGGTGATCACCACCGACTCCTCATGCGGGTCGACGACCAGGCGCAGGCTCGAATCCGCGACCGAGGCCCGGATCAACGCGGTGCAGGCTTCATCCACGGCCAGGCGCAGATCGGCGACGACGTCGAAGTCAAGGTCCTCGAAGGCTGCGACCGCAGCGACGAGCGTGCGCACCACCGCCAGGTTCTCCAGCCTGGCCGCGACCCGAATCTCCACCGACCGCTCCGCGCGGTGCAGCGGCTTGGATTGGCCTTGTTCGTCGGCCATCTCACCTCCCGACATATCGGATCGACAGTATTCCAGGCGGGACCCTTGTCTCACGCGACCGGTCGTTCCTTTCTTCGCCCTGACAGGGGTCCCGCCAGGGATGCCCATCGCGACGCAACCCGAAACCTGTGGTCGACGTGGGATTATCGACGGTATGGATCCGGACCATCCCGAGCTGGATCAGCCCTGGGATCAGACCTTGCGCCACGAGACGGAAGCCGAACGGCTGGACCGCAACTGGAGCAGCCTGCTGCAGGAGCTGCGAGTGGTGCAGACCGGCGTCCAGTTGCTCACCGGGCTGCTGCTGACCTTGCCGTTCCAGGAGCGGTTTTCGATGCTCGATGAGCCCATGCGAATCGTCTATCTGGTGACGGTGGCATTTTCTGCCGCTGCCACCGCACTGCTGGTCGCACCGGTCGGCATGCATCGCATCCTGTTCCGCAGGCACCGGTTGAATCTGCTGGTCTCCGCCGCGCACCGGTGCGCGTTCGTCGGGCTGGTGTTGCTCGGACTCGCGATGGCCGGAGTGACCGAGTTGATCTTCGACACCGTGGCCGGGCGCCACGCCGGGATCATCGCCGGCGCCGGCGCCGTGGCGACGTTCGTGGGTGTCTGGCTCGTGCTGCCGTTCACCATGCGTCTGGGGCACCCGATGTCCGCCGGCGGCTCAGTCGAGTTCGGCCCGCAACGCGGCAAGTAGCGGTTGTGCCGCCTCGTCCAGAAAGCGCTGCTGCCCCTGATCACCGATCTGGACGAGGGCGATATCGGTGAACCCCGCGTCGCGGTAGGGTGCCACCGCGCCGACGATCGCATCCAGGTCCGGTCCACACGGGATGGCCTCAGCCACATCCTCCCGGCGCACGAACCGGGTTGCCGCGGCGAAACCGGCCGGCGTCGGTAGATCCGCATTGACGGCCCAGCCACCGCCGAACCAGCGGAACTGGTCATAGGCCCGCTCCACCGCGGCGTCCCGGTCCGGATCCCAGCACACCGGCACCTGTCCGATCACCCGCCCCTCGGGCAGTACGCCGGTGGCGTGCCGGCGCTCGTGCCAGCCCTCGACGATCGCGCGGTCCGGCGCGACGTTGATCAGGTGATCGGCGGCCACGGCGAGCTTCTCGACGGACTTCTCTCCGGTCATGGAGACGGCGATCGTCACGGGAACTTCCGGGACATCCCAGATGCGCGCGGAGTCCACCTCATAGAACTCGCCCCTGAAGTCGATCAGCTCGCCGGTGAGCAGTTCCCGGATCAGCTTGATCGACTCGGCGAGCATGTCGAGGCGGCGCTCGACGGTCGGCCAGCCCTTCCCCACAACGTGTTCGTTGAGGTTCTCACCGCTGCCGAGGCCAAGCGTGAACCGGCCTTCGGCCAGGATCTGCACAGTGGCCGCCTGCTGGGCGACGATCGCCGGGTGATACCGAATGGTCGGGCAGGTCACGTACGAGTACAGCTGCACCTTCTCAGTGGCGTGGGCCACCGCGCCAAGCACGGGCCAGGCGTTGGGCGCGTGGCCCTGGCTGGCCAGCCACGGGCTGTAATGGTCACTGCTCACTTCGAAATCGAAGCCCGCCTGCTCTGCTGACACCGCATAGTCGACCAGCTGTCGTGGGCCGCTCTGCTCGGTCATCAGGGTGTATCCGAATCTGGCCATGAGGCTGGGATACCCGTGCAGAAGGCCACGAAACTGGGTATGTGAACGCCATGACCGAATCACAGACTCTGCAGACGGAGCACACCGGCGAGCCGCGGATGCGGATTTCGCTCACCTGGGTGCTGGTGGTGTTGACCATTCCCGCGGCCGTCCTGGTGTTCCTCTACGGCATGGGTGCGGTGATGAGCATGGCCGGTTGCACCGGCGACGTGTGCGCGGACAAGGGACCAGGAGAATTCTGGTTCGGGATCCTGTTCTACGGCGCGCCGGTGGTACCCCTGGTCGCGATCGCCGTATCGATCTTCACCTCGCGGATGCGTTACGGCATTCTCGTTCCGATTATCGGATTAGCGGTGTTGGCAATCGATTTCGCGATACTGGCACTCACCTTCTGAGCCGGGTGCCCACTGCGAGACAGGGACCCGGCCGCACCGCGGCCGGGTCGCTCGGCGCGGACCTCAGCTGCTCGGCCGCTGCCGCATTACGCCGGGATGATCGGTGTACCAGCGCTCCTCGATACGCCGCACCCGCAGGTGCTCGAGCACCAGCCACATCGATCCGATGACAAACCCGGCGGCGGACAACGTTCCCACCATCAGGCCCACATCGGGGTGGCCGGTTGCGAACGCCGCCAGAGTGCCGACGAACAGCACCAATCCGACCAGGATCAGTACCAGTGCGGGCATGATGACGTTGTCCTTCATCGACTCGCCGGCATGCGGCCGGGTTGTCCGAGCGTGATCAACTGGATCTTTTGGGCCGTGCATGGCTGCTCCTTCCCGCCACTTCTCGCCCCACCTGCCGTGCATGGGCTGTCTCCACGGTAGAACTCCTGAGCTCCTCTGGCGAGGAAAACCTGCAAACAGGGCGCCCGGCCCCGCCGATGGGGCGGGGCCGGGCGTTGCCCTCCCGGGCCGGCCGATCAGTGGTTCCTGAGCATCCCGATCAGCTCGCGCTTGTTCTTATCGGAATACCCTTTGATCCCAAGCTCTTTCGCCCGACTGCGCAGATCCTCGACCTTCCAGTCGTCATAGGAGCCGGACTCCCCACCCGAGCGGCCGACACTCGAACGACCTCTGGCGGCAGCGGCATTGGAGATCCGCGCGGCTTTCTCCTTCGAGTTGCCTTCGTCCCGCAGTTCCTCGTAGAGCTTCTCGTCTTTGATCGACGGATTGGGCATCATGTACCTCCCTGGTTCTCTCAGTACCAACTCCGCCGCCCGGCAACCGGCCGTCCGATAGCCCCGAGCAGCCAGAACACACCGCCGATGACCAGCAGGATCACGCCGATCACCCACAGCAGGTAGATGTTGAAGATCAGGCCGAGGATGAGCAGAATCGCCCCGAGAACAATCATGGCAACCTCAATTCACGGCGGCGACGGAGTCCATCGCACTGGGTTGCGGCAAACGGCACTCGTCCACCTTGGGATTGACGCCCGCATAGTTGAGCGGACCGGCGAGGACCGTCAGCGCAATAGCGCCGGCAGTCGCGCAGTTAGTTGATCCACCATGGAAATAGTCGCGCTGCCAAGCCGCCACCACGCCGATGATCAGCCAGATGAGCACGAGTGTTCCGAACAATCCACCAAGTCTCATGGCAAGCGATGTACCCGACTGACGCGCTGGTCAAACATTCGGGCAACGCTCGACACGCGGAATTGGTAAGTATAAACTTACCGTTCGTGGTGACTTACCCATTGAGCGATCCATGGGCCGCTCTGGCCGATGGCAGCCGGCGGGCGATCATCAGAAGGTTGGCAGCGGGTCCGATGGCGGTGGGTGAACTGGCCCGCGAGCTCCCGATCAGCCGACCCGCGGTCTCGCAGCACCTGAAGGTGCTGAAATGCGCTGGCCTGGTTGACGACCGGGCTGACGGCACCCGGCGCATGTACCACATCGACCCGGACGGCATGGCGGCACTCCGCGCCGAGTTGGACAGCTTTTGGGGCCAGGCGTTGGACGCCTACAAGAACATCGTCGAGCAGGAGGGACCGTCGCAATGATGCCGGCAGAGGTCGAACCCATCCGAAAGAGTGTCGTCGTCGACGCATCGCCGGACCGGGCGTTCGCACTGTTCGTCGCTCGGTTCGACGCGATCAAACCCCGCGAACACAACCTGCTCGCTGTGCCGATCGCGCAGACCGTCTTCGAACCGCGAGTCGGCGGCCACATCTATGACATCGGCACCGATGGCAGCAGGTGCGAGTGGGCACGAGTGCTGGCCTATGAACCGCCCGCGCGCATCGTCTTCTCATGGGACATCGGACCGACGTGGCAGATCGAGTCCGACCCGAGTCGCACGAGCGAGGTGGAGGTCCGGTTCATCGCCGAAAGTGCAGATCGCACCCGGGTGGAACTCGAGCACCGACACCTCGAGCGCCACGGCGAGGGCTGGCGTTCCGTGTCCGACGGGGTCGGCGGAGACGCCGGATGGCCGCTGTACCTCGACCGCTACCTCGACGTGGTCACGCAGGAGGCCCAGCGATGAACACCGACGAGCCGTCACTGATGGACCTGGCCCACGACGAGCGAGCCGACCTCGCCGAATTCCTGGCCACCCTGACCCCCGCGCAATGGCAGACCGAGTCCCTCTGCACCGGCTGGACTGTGAAAGACGTTGTGGCACATGTCATAAGCTATGAAGAGCTGCGTCTTACCGGGTTGCTCAAGCGATTCGCCAAGGGAAGGGTGGTGCACGCCAACGAGGTTGGCGTGGCCGAATACTCGGCGATGTCGACCGATGACCTGCTCGAGTTCCTCAACTGCCATCTGCGACCGCAGGGTCTTACCGCGGGATTCGGCGGCATGATCGGATTAATTGACGGAACTGTTCATCATCAGGACATCCGTCGCGCACTCGGCCTCCAGCGCACCGTGCCAGCCCAGCGACTGCAACGAATCCTGCCCCTGGTGCCCGGCAACCCCCGACTCGGGGCCGGTCGACGGATAAAAGGACTTCGGCTGTGCGCCAATGACATCGACTGGGAGCGCGGTAGCGGTCCCGAGGTCGTCGGCAGCGCCGAGGCATTGCTGCTGGCCATGACCGGCCGTCGACAGGCCGCCGAGGAGCTCACCGGAGCCGGCGCGGCGATATTGCTCGGACGCCTCTGAGTTCCATCACTGATAGTGTTGCGCCCCAATACCTTCCGCGCATCGAGAGCCCGTCCCATCCCAAATCTGTTTACCAGATGGGAGAGGTGTGGCCCACGTGGCTGACGCGACGGGAGGTGCATATCAGCCCCGTGGATCGATTGTTCGAGCCTGGGCCGGAGAGTAGAGTCCAGTGCAGGTTGAGTTCACAGCCGCCCCGGAATCGTCATCGGGTGCAGGGTCGTGACACCCCCTGTATCCAGGGGTTTTGAGCCCACAGAGCCTGAAGTGTGACGTGACCACAGTATTTCTACTGAGGGAGTCACCGATGTCCACCAGAAACGTGGCGAGACGAGCCACACCACGGTCCAACGACCACACCCATGCGCAGTTCTGTGCCCAGTGGCTGTGGCCCGCCACCGCGGTTGTCAGCGTCCACGGCGAGTTGGATGCGTCCAATGCCGCTGACCTCACCGAATGCGGAATCCGGCACAGCAGGCCCAGCGGACAGCTGGTCCTGGACCTGAGTGCGGTCGAATTCTTCGGCGCATGCTGCTTCGCCTGCCTGCACACCCTCAACGTGCGCTGCGCCGGCGAGAACATCGACTGGGTATTGATTCCCAGCACTTCGGTCTCCCGCGTGCTGGAGATCTGCGACCCGGCCCGGGCCCTGCCCACCTCGACCGGCCTGCCCGCGGGCCTGTCCAGGCTGCGCAATCACGAGCGGCAGCTGCAGTTGGTAAACGTTCGCCGCTAACCGGGTGCCGCCGCCCAACGGCGTCGAATCGTCATCGAGATGCCGAGGGTCGGCCGGTGGCCGTCTTCCTGTTCGAAACCGGTGTCGTCGACGAAGGTATTGACCTTGTCGGTGAGGGCTTCGAGCACCCGGCGACTGAAACCATTGAGGACCACGCTGTCCGGGTCGTTGTCGACGACGTCGCAGTCGGTCGAGACCCGGACGACGAGTTCCTGTGCGCGCGGGTCTTCGACCAACACGAGAGCGGCTCCGGCCGAAGCAATACCGATCAGCACCGTGCATGCTTCGTCGATCGCAAGTGCCAGATCGCCAGCGGTGCCGCTGTCCAGTTCTTCATACTCGGCGAGGCAGGCCGTCATCGCTCTCACCACGGCGAGAGCTTCGACTCGAGCTGGGACCCGCAATTCGACTGCGCGTGATCCACGCGCTTGGCCAGTCCCCCGGCGGGGTATTTGCCCACCGTGCACAACAGTCAACGGGGGCCTCGAGGTGTGGCCTGACGATGACATGTTGGTCGCGTACCCGTGGACGCATGATCATTAAACCAAGGCGGCCGCTGCAATGAGGCTGCGGCGCAGTGTCATCGGCGGTCCGGGCATGGATCCTGGACCGCAGTACCCCGGGGCTGACTCGACGCGTTTGATATGGAGGGACCACGGGGTATTCCGGCGACATGACCCGCGACGACGTGCCCGACGAGGTGCCGGTTGCAGATGCCCTCGAGCAGCGGCGTGAGCAGAACGAATCGGTACCCGACGCCGAAGCACCGGTCTCCGACCTGGACAGCCCGCCATTGGAGGCGACGGACCCCGACTGGCGGGAGCAACGTGAGGTGGTCACGGAGGATTCCGGCCTCGACGAGTTCGACCGCGAAGACGGCGAAGCACTCCCCGGGTGAGGGAGTTCCGCCATGGCCGCCGACGGAGGCCCCGAGGGCAGACCCCGACGGATCCGGGTGGCGCTGCTCGCTGCCCTGCTCACCGTTGCGCTGGGTCTGCTGCTGACCCAGTGCCCGGCCAATCGCGATGGCATGGCCGGCCAACTCGCCCAGGCCATGGAAGAAACCGTGGCCGCCGGCCGCAGCAGCGCCTACGCGCTCGACCTACGGATGCGCGACCGGTCCACACCGCAGCTGGTCAGCGTCCAGGTCGCCGACGCGCGTGACGAGGTTGCCAAGGCCTACCAGGGAATCGCCGATCTCAAGGCCGACAATCCAGCTGACCTCGAACGCCAGCGGATGCTGACCGAAGCCATGACGACGATGATCGGACAGCTCAACACGGCATCGGCACGGGTCCGCCAGGTGACGGGCGAGGCCGAGCTGTCCGCGATACGCAGGCAGCTGCTGGCATCGGCCGATGGCCTCGAAGCCGCGTACCGCTGATGAAGAAGTTCTTCGCGGTAGCGCTGGGGATCCTGACCGCAATCGGCGGTTTCCTCGACATCGGTGATCTGGTGACCAATGCCGTGGTCGGTTCGCGATTCGGTCTGGCGCTGGTCTGGGTGGTGCTCGTCGGCGTCGTCGGCATCTGCCTGTTCGCGCAGATGGCGGGCCGGGTGGCGGCGGTCAGCGGGCGTGCCACCTTCGAGATCATCCGGGAGCGCTTGGGTCCGCGCACCGCTGCGGCCAACCTGAGCGCATCGTTTCTGATCAATCTGATGACGCTGACCGCCGAGATCGGTGGTGTGGCACTGGCCCTGCAACTTGCCACCGACGTCGGGCGGATGCTGTGGATACCGGTGGCAGCCGTGGCCGTGTGGCTGGTGGTCTGGCGGGTCAAGTTCTCGGTCATGGAGAACACCGCCGGTCTGGCGGGACTCTGCCTGATCGTATTCGCCGTCGCAGTCTTTGCCCTGCAACCTGATTGGGGCGGACTAGCCCATCAGGCGGTCCAGCCGGTGATTCCTGAATCCGAATCCTCCGCGACGTACTGGTACTACGCGATCGCGCTGTTCGGCGCCGCGATGACACCGTACGAGGTGTTTTTCTTCTCCTCCGGTGCCGTCGAAGAGCATTGGAATACAAAGGATCTCGGGGTCTCACGGCTCAATGTCCTGGTCGGCTTCCCGCTCGGCGGCATCCTGTCGATCGCCATCGCCACCTGCGCGACACTTGTTCTGCTGCCAAATCAGATCGAGGTGACGTCCCTGTCTCAAGTGGTGATGCCTGTCGTCGAGGCCGGCGGCAAGCTGGCCCTGGCGTTCGCGATCATTGGCATCGTGGCGGCCACATTCGGTGCGGCCCTTGAGACCACACTGTCCAGTGGCTACACGCTGGCGCAGTTCTTGGGGTGGCCCTGGGGCAAGTTCCGCCGGCCGGCCGAGGCATCCCGCTTCCATGTGGTGATGTTCGTGAGCATCGTCGTCGGTGCCGCCGTGCTGTTCACCGGTGTCGACCCGGTCATGGTCACCGAGTACTCAGTGGTGTTCTCGGCGATCGCACTCCCCTTGACCTACCTGCCCATTCTCATCGTGGCCAATGATCCGGAATACATGGGTGACAAGACGAACGGAAGGCTGCTCAACATGTTCGGCTCGCTGTATCTGGTGATAATCGTGATGGCCTCGGTGGCCGCCATACCGCTGATGATCGTGACCGGAGCAGGTCAATGACCGGGCGGCGGACACTCGATGCGCGCCTGCATCTGTTGGACCGCCAGTTGCTCGATCACGACGGCGATCCCGTCGGCATCGTCGACGATCTCGAGATCGACGGCATCGATCTCGACACGGACATCGAGTCGGGCAGTCCAGCCCCGCGCGTGACCGCGATACTTTCCGGGCACGTGGTGATGACCCGCATCCTCGGCGGTGCGCCACCTCGCTCCCTGTTGCACGAGATCCCGTGGAAGCTCGTGTCATCGATCGGTGTCACCGTGCGGCTGTCACCCGCCGAAACCCGATTCGACACGAATTGGGTCGAGCGTTGGTTGCGCGATCACATCGTGGCCCGGATCCCAGGCGGACGCCATGCAGCTGAGTAGCCTCCTCGGGATCCGCGTACTGGATGCCGGCCACCACCCGGTCGGCACCGTCGTCGACGTCCGGCTCGAATTCCCCGCCGCCCGCGGCGATGATCCATCGACGCCGGTTGTCGTGGGCCTGGTGGTCAGCCCCCGAACCCGCTCGGCGTATCTCGGCTACGAGCGCACGGGTATCAACGCACCGGCCCTGATCGCTGCCATCGCCCGGTGGCGGCACCGGGCGACCTTCCTTGCTGAATGGGGCGATGTGGCCAGGGTCGGATCTGGCCACGTCACGCTGCGCGCTGGTTACAGCCGTCGCTCCCCGAACCTGCGGGGTGGGTGACCGCCTCACGACGCCAGAACCACACAAATTCGGTGATGGCGTATTCGCTGAGCGCACAACGGTGCTGCGACTCGATAGCATCGGCGACCCGCTCGAAAAGGGCTTCTCGTTCGCACCGCATGAACGCGGGCTCAGCTGGCCTGGTCATGTCACTCACCTCGACTTCAACACCCCGCCGTATACCCCCGACGGCAGGGTTTGCAAACACCTCGGACGGGAATACCTGTCGCGCGATGACCAGCTTCCCCGAGACCACCGAACCGACGCTCCCGTACGCCTGTGGACCTATCTCACGGGCAGTGATCGAGTGCCTGGGCGAGCGCGCCCCGCACAACCACCTCGAGCCGGTATGGGTACCGCTGCCCGACGCCGACCCGTTCCAGCTCGATCTGCAGCTGGCTCTGTACGTCTGCTACGAGCTGCACTACCGCGGCTTCGCCGGGGTCGACCCGTCCTGGGAGTGGAACGCCGGGCTGTTGCATCTGCGCTCACAACTGGAACGGTCCTTTCTGTCCGCGGTCCGGCGCGAGGTCGGTGCCATCGGCCCCGGGGACACTGCCGAGGACGAGATGGCACAGCTGTCGGTCGAACCGGCCGACGGAACCGGACCGTCATATCACCTGCGCGACGAGGGCACCTGGACACAGATGCGGGAGTACTTCGTCCACCGGTCGCTGTACCACCTCAAGGAGGGCGACCCGCACGCCTGGCTGATTCCGCGCCTCGGCGGGCAGGCGAAAGCCTCGTTCGTGGCCGTCGAATTCGACGAGTACGGGGCTGGAGCGGGCAACCGTGTGCACCAGCAGCTGTTCGGCGATCTGATGTGCGCGGCCGGTCTGGACGACAGCTACCTGGGCTACCTGAGCGCGGTGCCGGCCGAGACCCTCTCGGTGGTCAATCTGATGTCGATGTTCGGACTGCACCGCCGGCTCCGCGGCGCCGCTGCCGGACATTTCGCCGCCACCGAGATCACGTCCTCTCCAGGTTCGCAGCGCATGGTGGCGGCATTGCGGCGACTCGATGCGCCCGAAGCCTGCATCCGGTTCTACCGTGAGCACGTCGAGGCCGATGCGGTACACGAACAGGTTGTGCGTCACGACGTGGTGGGCGAGCTGGTCCGACGCGAGCCCGAACTCGACACCGACGTGGTGTTCGGGATACGCGCTTTCGGCGTGCTGGAAGCTCGGTTGGCCGACCACCTGATGAAATGCTGGCTGGCCGAAAATAGCTCGCTAAGCCGACCGCTTGCCTGAGCGCTTGATCTTGCGGTGGCTGGTATCGCACAACGGGTACATCTTGGACCGGCGACACGTGCAGATCGCCACCATGAACCGATCCGATTCCACGGAACTCCCGTCCGGCAGTTCGATGCGCACCGGCCCCTCGATGAGGATCGGTCCGCCATCCACCACTCGCACCGCCCGCGGCTCGCTCATGGCTTGTCCGCTCGGATGACGACGAGTTGTTCCTCGGCACGCCCTGGCGCCAACCGTCCGCTCTCCCGCAACCAGCAGGACTGGCCATGCACCACTGGACCGAAGGGAATCAGTTGTGTGGCAAAGATTTTCGCCGACAATCCGGCCGCCCGCAGCGAGGCCAGCGATTGCTCGACATCGGCGAATTCGGACTGGACCAGGAAGAGCGAGCCTCCGGCGGCCAGCAGCGCGCCGGCCGCTCGGCACAACGGGTCAAGGACCCGGCGGCCGTCGGGGCCCCCATCCCACGAAATCATCGGACCGGTCGGCGAGACCGTCCCCGGTGCGGTGTCGGGCCCCACCGGAACATAAGGGGGATTGCAGACCGCGATGTCGAACGGCTGGTGCTCCAGTGCCTGGCTCCACGAGCCGAGCTTGGCGTCAACATCCACCTGAGCGGCCAGCGCCCCGGCCTGGGCACTACGTACCGCGCTGAGCGAAATATCCAGGGCCATCACCGCGCTGGCACCCAACTGGGCGGCAGCGACGGCAACTACTCCACTGCCGCAGCAGAGGTCGACCACGCGGCGACCGGCCACCGCATCGCTGCGATGCAACGCCTCGATCAACAGCCAGGAGTCATGCTGGGGCCGATAAACGGTCTCGGCGCCGACAGCAACGGTACCTGCGGCCAGTTCGCCGGCCATTTCACTCATCCGGGAAAGCACCCCTATTCGGTACCCATCCCGGCGCTGCGCAAACTCGGTTGTCGGCAACGCCACGATTCGTCACGTCACGTTTAGTCGAGAAGCATCCGGGAATCCAAGGGGGGCGTGGAGAAGCCGCGTAGTAATCACCAATCCACTCCAGTAGCGGAAAGGTAAGCATGACCGAGAAGAACTCAGGACCTGAAGAAGGCATCAAGGGCGTCGTCGAGGACGTCAAGGGCAAGGCCAAAGAAGCTGTCGGCACCGTGACCGGCCGCGAGGACCTTGTTCGTGAGGGCAAAGCCCAGCAGGACAAGGCCGATGCACAGAAGGACGTCGCCAAGAAGGAAGCCGAAGCGGAATCGGCCCGGGCGGGAGCAAAGGCCGCCGAACAGCGAGAGCAGGCAAACCAGCGGCCGTAGGCCGGCCTGATTGAAGAGATGGCCCAGCCACCATTGGCTGGGCCATCTCGCGTTCTCAGGTCAACTGTTGGGCGCCTGCCTGGTCACCTCGGGATGCTCTGCGTACCAACGTTCTTCGATCCGGCGCACGCGCAGATGCGCGATGGCCAGCCACAGGCCCCCGGCGAGCAGACCGATGGCGGCCAGGATCGCGAGCACCACCCCTACCCCGGTATTGCCGGTCGCGAAGCCGAACAGACACGCCACGAACATCACCACGCCCAAGCCGACGAGGACCAGCGCGGGCATATTGCGGTTGTCCTTCATCGCCTCTCCGGCGTGCGGCCGGGTCGTCCTGGTGTGGTCGACAGGGTCGTCGGGACCTTTCATGGTTCTCCCCTCTCACTCGTAACGCGGGTACTCGCCCACCTTGAGCAGTCCCGCCAGATGTGCCGCATTACGCGCGGCTGCGGCAGTGGCGTCGGCGACGGGGCCGGGTACCTCGTCGAGGTCCTGGTAGTCGGTGCGATGCATGGCCTCGCCGTTCCAGTACGTGCAGCCCTGCGCCGGGATGGTGTAGCCGATGTCGTTGAGCCCCTGGAAGATGTCGGCGACCGTCTTGTGGGCGCCGTCCTCGTTGCCGACGACCGACACCAGGGCCACTTTGCCCGCCACCACGGGGCGGCCGGCGTCGTCGGTGTTGGACAGTTCGGCGTCGAGCCGCTCCAGGACGCGCTGGGCGATGCTCGACGGGTGACCGAGCCAAACCGGGCTCGACAGCAGCAGGATGTCAGCGGCCAGAACCTTCCGTCGGATCTCCGGCCACTGATCGTCGCCGCCCATATCAGCCTCCACCCCGGGTTCGATCACGAAGTCGGCGCACCGCAGTGACTCCGTGCCCACTCCGAGCACACCCAGGTTCTCGAGCACCTGGTCGGCGATCAGCTCACTGCTCGACTCTGCGGGTCGGCGCTTGAGACTGCAGACCAAGGCCAGTGCGGTCAGGGTCGCGGCCGTCATGAGTCAACTCCCATTCGCTTCGGATCAGCGCCGGGAGTCTTCCCTGGACAGGGCCGGGCTAAACCTCGGGGCGGACCCGCAGGTGGGCGGTGAGCAGCAGCCGGTCCAGGATCTGGCGACTGGGTAGCGTCTCGCTGTAGTCCAGCGCGAGGAAATCTTCTGCCAGCCGCTCGGCCAACAGCCGCAACTTGGTGTTGGTTTCCTGCGACCGCCACTTCAACAACTCGAACGCCGCGTCCGAATTGATCCGATAGATCAGCATCAACATGCCCTTGGCCTGCTCGATGACGCCACGGGCTTCGGCGATCTCAGCCACCGCCTCGGTGACGGCGTCCTCGCGCGCCTGCGTGATGGACGGCGAGACGTCGACGTAGAAACCGTGCGTGCCGACAATCGCGCCGGAGTCGTCGAAGAGCTGGTCCCCCACCACGACGACGTGGTGGACGTCGCCGGCAGTGTCGATGATCCGGTGCCGGGTGCTGAACGCGCCTGAGGTGCGGCGGATCTCGAGCAGGGTGGCAGCCACCTGTCCGTAGTCCTCCGGGTGCTTGTGGGACAGCACCAACTCAGTAGTGGGGTTCGCGGTGCCGGGTTCGTACCCGTGCATTCGCTCCACCTGGGGAGACCATTCCCAGCGCTCGTCGGCGAAGAAGAACCGGAACCAACCGACACGCTGTGGCTCGCCGCCGGCAAACGCATGCTCGATCGGCGACTCAGGGGTCCCCATAGCGGGATCACTCGTCACGGGATGAGATTAACCCGCCGAGTGGTCAGCGGCTCCATCGATTTGTCACAGGTGCCCTCTACATTCGGCGACATGAGACGGCTCCGGATCAAGTTGTTCATCGCCGCCGGTGCGGCGGCGATGATCGCGAGCCATCTGGCCGGGACCGGCGCGGCCTGGAGCCTGGCAGTCGGCACCGTGGTGCCGCTGGTCCTGGCCGCCACTCCGCGGTTCCTGGCCGGCGCGTTCCATGGAGCCAACACTCCGACCGCCCGCGAGCAAGCGGCGACCGAGATGACCGGACTGGAATTCGAAGACCACGTGGCTCACGTAGCCCGGAGCTGTGGGTTACCGGTGATCATGACGCCGCTCACCGGGGACTGGGGCGTGGATCTGATCGTCGGCCGCCGGCCGAACCGCATTGCCGTGCAATGCAAACGACTGTCACGGCCGGTTGGTGCGGCCGCCGTGCAGGAAGTCGTCGCCGGCGCGCCGATGCAGGATTGCGCCAGGACCATGGTGGTCACCAACAACGAATTCACCCCGGCCGCACGCAAACTCGCCGAACTTCACGGTTGCGAGTTGGTGGGCGGCTCCGACCTTCCCAGGCTCAAGTCGATCCTGCGTCGCGCGGCGTCGGCAACAGAACCCGCCACCGAGCAGCCCTAGCCGGCGAGCGGATGTCGCAGCGCATCCCGCACCGCCACGAGGCAGTCGTCGATCTCCCTGCGCGTCACGGTCAACGACGGCCGGAACCGCACGGAATCGGTCCCACTCGGCAGCATGATGACGTGCCGGTCCCACATCCGCCGCACCATCTCGTCGCGCGCGGCAGCGGTGCGCAGGCTGAACGCACACATCAGACCTCGGCCACGTGGATCGAGCACTGTATCGGGGAAATCCGCTGCCAGCGAGCGCAACTGCGCCAGCAGGTAGTCACCCGTCACCTCGGCGTTACGGAACAGGCCCTCGGATTCGATCACTTCGAGGACGCGTCGTGAGCGCACCATGTCGACCAGGTTGCCGCCCCAGGTGGAGTTGATCCGCGAGCTCATGGTGAAGACGTTGTCGGCGACGTCGTCGACCCTCCGGCCCGCCATCAGCCCGCACACCTGAGTCTTCTTCCCGAAGGCGACGACGTCAGGCGTGACCTGCAGTTGCCGGTAGGCCCAGGCGGTGCCGGTGATCCCGCAGCCGGTCTGTACCTCGTCGAAGATCAGCAGCGCATCGAACTCGTCGCACATCTCGCGCATCGCCGAGAAGAACTGGGGCCGCATGTGCCGGTCACCGCCTTCGCCCTGGATCGGTTCGGCGATGAAGCAGGCGATGTCGTGCGGGTTGGCTTCGAAGGCCGCCCTGGCGGCCCGCAGCGAATCAGCTTCGAGTGCGGCGATATCCGCACCGGGACGCAGATATGGCGCGTCGATGCGGGGCCAGTCGAACTTCGGGAAGCGGGCCACCTTGACGGGATCGGTATTCGTCAGCGACATGGTGTATCCGCTGCGCCCGTGGAACGCTCCGCGTAGATGCAACACCTTGGTACCCAGCGCCGGGTCGATCCCGCGGGCCTCGTTGTACCGGCTCTTCCAGTCGAAGGCCACCTTGAGTGCGTTCTCGACCGCCAGGGCTCCGCCGTCGACGAAGAACAGATGTGGCAGGTCCGGATCGCCGAGCACGCGCCGGAAGGTGTCGACGAACCGGGCCATCGGCACGCTGTAGATGTCGGAGTTGCTCGGCTTGTTCACCGCGACGCGGGCCAATTCGGCGCGGAAGTCTTCAGCGTCGGGATCCTCACCTGCCAGCGCCGGGTGGTTCATCCCGAGTGCGGACGACGCGAAGAACGTGAACATGTCCAGGAAACGTTCGCCGGTGCGCGCATCGACCAGATACGAACCCCGAGAGCGGTCCAGGTCGAGGACGAAGTCGAAACCGTCGGTCAGGATGCTGCGCGCCAGGACCGCGCGCACCCGCTCGGGCGTGATGGGCGCCGTATTCGTCAGCACTGCGGTCATGGCACCATGCTAACGGAATCTTTACGGTGATCGTCGGCTCTGACCGCAACTGTTACGGAATGTAGTCACGTCCGCTGTAAAATGTCTGCAAAATGATGGTGCTGCGCGTCCGGACATTGGCGGCGGTCCTGATCCGCTGGAGCAGGTCCTCCAACGCCCGGGCGGAGGCAACCCGGACCAGTAGGACGTAGCTCTCCTCGCCCGCCACCGAGTGGCACGATTCGATTTCCGGGATGCGCTGCAACCGGGCGGGTGCATCATCGGGTTGGGACGGATCGAGAGGAGTGATGGCGACGAACGCCGAGAGCATGTTGCCCAGCGCCTCGGGATTGAGCCGCGCGGCGTATCCGGTCACCACCCCCCGCGACTCCAGCCGGCGCACCCGCGCCTGGACCGCCGAGACCGACAACCCGGCCGCCGATGCCAGCTGCGCCAGTGTGGCCCTGCCGTCGGCGGCGAGTGTGCGGACCAGGATCCGGTCGGTGTCGTCCAGCACGTATTCGTCGGCTTCGCCCATGGCCCGCACTGTAACTCCTCGGCGACCTCAGAAAGGCACACGATGACCACCACCGAACGCACCGATCTCCCCACCGCAGAGGAGCTGCGCCGGCGGGTGCGGCACGCCTTGACCGCCGTCGGCGCGACGGCCGAACTCGGCGAGCCGACCTCTCCGGGCCCCGGTCTACACGCCAGCACACCGATCAGCGGTGACGTGTTGTTCACGCTGTCCGACAACAGCCTGGAGCAGGTCGATGCCGTGATTTCCGATGCCGCACAGGCCTTCTCGACGTGGCGCACCACTCCGGCGCCGGTGCGCGGCGCGTTGGTGGCACGCCTGGGCGAGTTGCTCGTCGAGCACAAGGCAGATCTGGCGACGCTGGTGACGGTGGAGGCGGGCAAGATCACCTCCGAGGCGCTGGGCGAGGTGCAGGAGATGATCGACATCTGCCAGTTCGCCGTCGGGCTCTCACGTCAGTTGTACGGCCGCGCCATCGCTTCCGAGCGTCCCGGGCACCGGCTGATGGAGACCTGGCACCCGCTGGGCGTCGTCGGCGTCATCACCGCGTTCAACTTCCCGGTCGCGGTGTGGGCGTGGAACACCGCGGTCGCGCTGGTCTGTGGCGACACCGTGGTGTGGAAACCGTCGGAACTCACCCCGCTCACCGCGATCGCCTGCCAGGCGCTGATCGAGCGTGCTGCAACCGATGTGGGTGCGCCCGTTGCGGTGAGCCGGCTCATCCTGGGCGAGCGCGAGTTGGGCGAGCGGTTGGTCGACGATCCACGGGTGGCGCTGGTCAGTGCGACCGGCTCGGTACGGATGGGCCAGCAGGTCGGGCCGCGGGTGGCGGCGCGGTTCGGCAAGGCGCTGCTCGAACTCGGCGGCAACAACGCCGCGATCGTCACGCCCTCGGCCGATCTGGACCTCGCGGTGCGGGCCATCGTGTTCTCCGCGGCGGGCACCGCGGGCCAACGCTGCACCACGCTGCGACGGCTGATCGTGCACTCCTCTGTCGCCGACGAGCTGGTGTCCCGGATCGTCTCGGCTTACCAGAGCCTGCCGATCGGTGACCCGAGCGTGGACGGGACCCTGGTCGGCCCGCTCATTCACGCCCGCGCCTACCGCGACATGGTCGGGGCACTGGAGCAGGCTCGCGCCGACGGAGGTGACGTGTTCGGCGGAGAGCGTCACGACATGGGTGATGAGGGTGCGTTCTACGTCGCCCCAGCGGTGGTGCGGATGCCGGCACAGACCGAGATCGTGCACGCCGAGACGTTCGCCCCGATCCTCTATGTCATGACCTACGACGATATCGACGATGCGATCGCACTGAACAACGCCGTACCGCAAGGCCTTTCGTCGGCGATTTTCACCACCGACGTACGGGAAGCCGAGCGGTTCATGGCCGCCGACGGCTCAGACTGCGGCATCGCCAACGTCAACATCGGGACCTCCGGCGCCGAGATCGGCGGCGCATTCGGCGGCGAGAAGCACACCGGCGGAGGCCGCGAATCCGGATCGGACGCGTGGAAGGCCTACATGCGTCGCGCGACCAACACGGTCAACTACTCCTCGGAGCTGCCGCTGGCCCAGGGCGTGCATTTCGGCTAAGAAGTCCTCATGGAGCTCACCGGCAGACTTGCGGTCATCACCGGCGCGGGATCAGGCATCGGCCGCGCACTTGCCGAATCGTTCGCCGCGGAAGGTGCCCGCGTGGTGGCCGCCGATCTCGACGGGGAGTCCGCCGAACAGACCGCCGCGGCGATCCGGTCCGGCGGCGGTCAGTCGCTGGGAATCCGGGCCGATGCCGGTGTCACCGCCGACATCGAGGCGCTGACCACCACCGACTTCGGCCCTGTCGACATCTATGTCGCCAACGCCGGAATCATCGGCTCGCCAGGGCTCGGCACCGACGAGCAGTGGGATTCGATCCTGGACATCAATCTGCGTTCCCATGTCCGCGCAGCGCAAGTTCTTGTCCCGCAATGGCTGTCACGTGGCGGGGGGTACTTCGTGTCGGTGGCGTCGGCGGCCGGTCTGCTCTCCCAGATCGGGGCAGCCGGGTATGCCGTGACCAAGCACGCAGCGGTCGGATTCGCCGAATGGCTGGCCATCACCTACGGCGACGACGGCGTCGGGGTCAGCTGTGTGTGCCCGTTGGGGGTGGCGACCCCGTTGCTCGATGCGGTGCGCGCGTCGGAGGATCCGGACTCCGCGGCCGGTGCCGCATCGATCGTGCAGTCCGGCGAGGTGCTCAGCGCGCAGGATGTCGCGACAGCCACCGTCGGCGCGGTAAAGGCGGACCGATTCCTGGTGCTCCCCCACCCGCAGGTGCTCGACATGTACCGCCACAAGGGCTCCGATTACGACCGGTGGATCGCGGGGATGCGCCGTTACCAGCGGTCACTGCGCGCCGGCCGATGAGCGACCGGCAGCAGGCAACGTTTGCGGCGGGACGTACACGCCGAGCGAGATGCGGTGCCACCAGACGTGATCGCGACGCAGTTCGGTCCAGGTGCTGAACTCGTAGCGGTACAGCCGGGCGCGCACGTAGCGGGGCGGTTCGTCGGGGAATGGGTTGCACCGCAGCAGCTTCAGTGTGTCCCGGTCGTTCTCCAGGAGTCTGGTCAGCAGCATGCGCAGCCAACCGTGGGCGTATGCCGGCGATATGGCCGCGAACCACATCAGCCAGTCCAGCCGCAGATGGTAGGGCGCGAACTGGCGCGGCCACCGTCGGACATCGCCTGGCTTGCCCTTGAATTCGTATTCCTTCCACACGGTGTGATCGCTCAACTGGGCGTCCGAGGTGCCCTCCAACACCACCTCATCGCGCGTGCGGCCGACGGTGCCGAACGCCCCGTATGAGTTCACCAGGTGATACCGGTTGTAGGAGGCGTTCATCCGCTGCCGCTTGGAGAAGAGGTTGCGCGCCGGCAGATAGCTCAGAGCCGCCACCGCGACGGCGAAGCCGAGCACCACAACCACGAACCACATCGGGGTATGTCCGAATTGGTGTTCGGGCACCGGGAACAGCACGGCTGCAGTGGAATCCGCGAGAGCACTGAAGGCGAGAACGATGGTGATCCAGTTGAGCCAGGCGAAGTTGCCCGACGCCACCAGCCACAACTGGGTGATGATCACGACGATCGCCGCCCAACTCGCCACCGGCTGCGGGGCGAACAGGGCGAACGGTACGACCAGTTGGGCGAAGTGGTTGCCGGCCACCTCGACCCGGTGCAGCGGCTTGGGCAGGTGGTGGAAGAACCAGCTCAGCGGACCCGGCATGGGCTGCGTCTCGTGGTGGTAGTACAGGCAGGTCAGGTTGCGCCAGCACGCGTCACCGCGCAACTTGATCAGACCCGCGCCGAACTCCACGCGGAACAACAGCCAGCGGGCCAGCAGCAGCACCAGAAGCGGAGGCCCGACGTCGTCGTTGCCCAGGAACGTCACCAGGAACCCGGCTTCGAGCAACAGTGACTCCCAGCCGAACGAGTACCACGTCTGCCCGACGTTGACGATCGACAGGTAAAGCACCCACACCAGTAGCCACGTCAACATCGCGGCCCACAGCGGGACGAGGTCCCCGAAGCCTGCCAGCAGGGCCGCGGAGAGCACCGCCCCGGCGATACACACGCCGGCGAAAAAGCGGTCCGAGTAGTGGAACTGGAAGAGACTCGGCGCGCGGCGGAACGAGTTGGCGGCCAGGAACCGGGGTATCGGAAGCAGCCCGCGCTCACCGAGGAGGCCGCGGAACTGCCGGACCGCCACGATGAACGCGATCAGGTAGA
Organism: Mycolicibacterium sp. 050232; assembly: GCA_036235365.1. Lineage (GTDB taxonomy): Bacteria > Actinomycetota > Actinomycetes > Mycobacteriales > Mycobacteriaceae > Mycobacterium. The sequence continues at coordinate 163,787 of JAZBEZ010000003.1, forward strand.
TCGCGGCGGTTCCCCGCTGCAATACCTGTCGGGCCAACCAATATTCGCCTGCGATGAACCATTCCATGCGCGGACCTGACGACGTTGCGGGTCTGTCCACGATGACGGTACCCCGATTCGGGGCGTTTCATGCGTATACGGCGGGCTAGCGTCTGCGCAGCGCCAGCCGGAATCCGGACGGCATCATCGTCAGGCGTTCCTGGACCTGCAGTGTGTAGTCCGGGTCGGCAGTCAGGTCGTAGCGCCGGATCAGCACGGCCAGCATCAACACCGCCTCGTGGAGGGCGAACTGTCTTCCGATGCACGATCTTTCACCGGTGCCGAACGGCTTGTACAGCCCACCCGGCCGGGCCCGCATCTGTTCGGGGGCGAACCGGTCGGGATCGAAGGCGTCCGGGTCGGGGCCCCACCGTACATCACGGTGCAGGGTGGAGGTGAGTGCCAGCGCCCAATCCCCCTTGCGCATCGGGTGGATCCCGGCGAGCACGGTGTCGTGGCGGGCAGCGCGGTAGTACGCCGGCACCGTCGGCTGCAGTCGCAGCGACTCGTCGAGAACCCGTCGGACATAGCGCAATTTGGCGATCTTCCCGAATTCGGGCCGCGTTTCGCCGCCCCACACCTCGTCGACCTCGGCGCGGGCGCGGGCGAATACGTCCGGATGTTGCGACAGGAAGTACAGCGCGAACGACAATGCACCGGAGGTGGTTTCGTGTCCGGCGATCAGGAAGTTGATGAGCTGGTAGCGGATGTTGGCGGAGTCGAGGTCGGACTCGAGCATGATCTGCAGCAGATCGTCGTGACCGCCCGACGGCTGCGCCCGGCGGCTGGCGACGATGTCGTCGGCCAGCTCGTGCAGATACGTCGCATCAGCGCGGACCCGGCGCTCGTAACGGCGGTAGACGAAGGCCGGAAGGAACGTTTCACGCAGCACCCCGAGGCGGTCGGCTCCGAGGAGCGCGGACACCATGTGGGAGACGAACGGGTGCATCGCGTCGTCCTGAAAGCACCTGAACGAGTACCCCGCCGCGCACCGTCCGATGGTCTCCAGCGTCACCCTGGTGGTGTCGGCCGAGACATCGACCGTCTCACCCCCGTCGGCCCGCTGATCCCAGCGGTCGGTCAGCTCACCCGCGACGTCGAACATCACCCCGTGATAGCGACGCATCGCGGCCTGACTGAATGCCGGCATCAGCAACTGATGGGCCTTGTGCCAGTTCGGTTCATCGTTGTACGCCGTGAACAGCCCATCACCGCCGACGATGCGCAGCGCCTCGATATCGGGGCCGACATGCTTGCAGAACCGGGCTTCGTCGTTGAGGTCGGCGACCGCGTCGGCCCCGGCGGCGACCACATAGCGCGCACCCAGGAACCGGAATTCGCAGATCGGCCCGAGCTCGGCCATGCCCATCCCGTTCTGCATCGACGAGTCGGGTTGCAGGCTGAGAACGTCCCCCAGCAACGGCACCCGCCGCGGCGGGTGGGGCAGCTTCGGGTACTGCCGCCCAGCTGAGGTCCGCGCGCCCACGACGGTCATGCCACCAGGATTCCGTTCTTGTTATACATGTGTCAAGTAAGGCACCCGCGTTAAGCTGCACACGTGGGTGCCGAGTCGAGACGCCGGCTGTCCCCCGCCGACAGACGCAACGAGCTGCTGGCGCTGGGAGCCGAGGTGTTCGGCCAGCGACCGTACGACGAGGTCCGTATCGACGAGATCGCCGAGCGCGCCGGGGTGTCCCGGGCCCTGATGTATCACTACTTCCCCGACAAACGGGCCTTCTTCGCCGCCGTGGTGCAAGCCGAGGGCGAGCGCTTGTTCGAGGCCACGAGCACGCCTGCAGAGCCGGGCCAGAGCCTGTTCGACCAGCTGCGCGCCGGCGTGCTGGCCTATCTGCGCTACGACGAGGAGCACCCGCACGGTGCATGGGCGGCGTACATGGGTCTGGGCCGCACCGACCCGGTGCTGCGCGGCGTCGACGACGTCGACAACGACCGTCAGGCTGACCGGATCATGGGCCGGATCGCCGAGGCCGTGTCCGAGCCGTTGGACGCCAAGATCGAGCGCGACCTGCGGGCCACCGTCTACGGCTGGCTGGCCCTGACCTTCGAGATGTGCCGCCAACGGCTCAAAGATCCGTCGATCGACGCGGGATTCGTCGCCGACACCTGTGCGCACGCGCTGCTCGACGCCGTCGCCCGGGTACCCGAGCTGCCTGCCGAACTGGTCTGCGCTGCCGCTCCTGAGCAGCGCTGACGCCACTTGTCGGTGGTGCGGGGCAGGATGGCTTGGTGGCCACCCCGCCGGTCGATCCGCTGGCCCGGTTCAGTGCACTGACCCGGGAGTGGTTCGCGGCTGCCTTCCCCGCGCCGACGGCCGCCCAGGCCCAGGCCTGGTCCGCGATTGCAGAGGGCCACAACACTCTGGTCGTCGCACCCACCGGCTCGGGTAAGACCCTGGCGGCGTTCCTGTGGGCCATCGATGAGCTGACCCGGTCGGCCGAGCCAAGGTCGGGCACGACGGTGCTGTACGTGTCACCACTCAAGGCCCTGGCCGTCGACGTCGAACGCAACCTGCGCACCCCGCTGACCGGGATCACCCGGGTGGCCGAACGGCACGGCGTCCCTGCCCCGTCGATCAGCGTCGGCGTCCGTTCCGGGGACACCACCCCCAGCCAGCGCCGCGCGATGCTGAGCAAGCCGCCCGACATCCTGATCACCACCCCGGAGTCGCTGTTCCTGATGCTGACCTCGGCGGCCCGCGAGACGCTGGCCTCGGTGCGGACCGTGATCGTCGACGAGGTGCATGCCGTAGCCGCCACCAAACGCGGTGCGCACCTGGCCCTCTCACTCGAACGGCTGGATCAGCTTCTCGACAAGCCCGCTCAGCGGATCGGTTTGTCGGCGACGGTGCGTCCTCCCGAAGAGGTGGCCCGGTTCCTGTCCGGTCAGGCACCCACCACCATCGTGTCCCCGCCCGCCGCCAAGACCTTCGACCTGTCGGTCCAGGTTCCGGTTCCCGACATGGCCAACCTCGACAACAACAGCATCTGGCCCGACGTCGAGGAACGCATCGTCGACCTGATCGAGGCGCACCAGTCCTCGATCGTGTTCGCCAATTCCCGGCGGCTGGCCGAGCGGCTGACGTCGCGGCTGAACGAGATCCACACGGAACGCGCAGGTATCGAGCTGTCGATGGACCGCAATCCGCAGGTGGGCGGCGGCGCCCCGGCCCAACTCATGGCCAGCGGCCAGGCCAATGGCGCGCTGCCGCTGCTGGCCCGGGCCCACCACGGTTCGGTCAGCAAGGAGCAGCGGGCCCAGGTCGAGGACGACCTCAAGAGCGGGCGGTTGCGCGCTGTCGTCGCCACCTCCAGCCTGGAGCTTGGCATCGACATGGGCGCCGTCGATCTGGTGATCCAGGTCGAGTCACCGCCGTCGGTGGCCAGCGGCCTGCAGCGCATCGGGCGGGCCGGGCACCAGGTCGGCGAGATCTCCCAGGGCGTGCTGTTCCCCAAGCACCGCACCGATCTGATCGGCTGTGCGGTGACGGTGCAGCGCATGCGCTCCGGTGATATCGAGACCATGCACGTCCCGGCCAACCCCCTCGACGTGCTGGCCCAGCACACGGTGGCCGTCGCCGCCCTGGAACCCGTCGATGCCGACGCCTGGTTCGACGCGGTGCGGCGCAGCGCACCGTTCGCCACGTTGCCGCGCAGCGCGTTCGAGGCCACGCTCGATCTGTTGTCCGGGAAGTATCCATCCACCGAGTTCGCCGAGCTGCGGCCCCGGCTCGTGTACGACCGCGACCACGGAACCCTGACCGCCCGCCCGGGTGCCCAGCGCCTGGCCGTCACCTCCGGTGGGGCCATCCCCGACCGCGGGTTGTTCACCGTCTACCTGGCCACCGATTCCGATAAGCCCTCGCGGGTAGGCGAACTCGACGAGGAGATGGTCTACGAGTCCCGCCCGGGCGACGTCATCTCCCTGGGCGCCACGAGTTGGCGGATCACCGAGATCACCCACGACCGAGTACTTGTCATCCCGGCGCCGGGGCAACCGGCGCGGCTGCCGTTCTGGCGTGGCGACAGTGTGGGGCGGCCGGCCGAGTTGGGCGCGGCGGTCGGGGCGTTCACCGGCGAACTCGCCGCACTCGGCCGCGCCGAGTTCGACGAGCGCTGCCAGGCAATGGGTTTCGCCGGTTTTGCCACCGACAATCTGTACCAGCTGTTGCACGATCAGAGGGAGTCCACCGGGGTGATCCCGAGCGACACCACCTTCGTGGTCGAACGCTTCCGGGACGAGCTCGGTGACTGGCGGGTGATCCTGCATTCCCCGTACGGTCTGCGGGTCCACGGACCGCTTGCCCTCGCGGTGGGCCGCCGGCTGCGCGAACGGTACGGCATCGACGAGAAGCCCACCGCCTCCGACGACGGCATCATCGTCCGGCTACCCGACAGCGGCGAAACCCCGCCGGGTGCAGACCTGTTCGTATTCGATGCCGACGAGGTCGAGCCCATCGTCACCGCCGAGGTGGGTGGCTCGGCGTTGTTCGCGTCCAGGTTCCGCGAATGCGCCGCGCGCGCCCTGCTGCTGCCACGCAGGCATCCGGGCAAGCGGTCCCCGTTGTGGCATCAACGGCAACGCGCCGCACAACTGCTCGACATCGCCCGCAAGTACCCGGACTTCCCCATCGTGCTGGAAACCGTTCGGGAATGCCTGCAGGACGTCTACGACGTGCCCGCCCTGACCGAACTGATGCGACAGGTGGCGCAGCGCAGGCTGCGGGTGGTCGAGGCCGAAACCGCCACTCCGTCACCGTTCGCGGCCTCGCTGCTGTTCGGCTACGTGGGTGCGTTCATGTACGAGGGCGACAGCCCGCTGGCTGAGCGACGTGCCGCTGCACTGGCGCTGGACACCGTGCTGCTGTCCGAACTGCTGGGAAGGGTCGAGCTGCGCGAGCTTCTGGACCCGGCGGTGGTCGCCTCGACGTCGGCTCAGCTGCAGCACCTGACGGAGGAGCGCGCGGCACGCGACGCCGAGGCGGTGGCAGACCTGCTGCGGCTGTTGGGTCCGCTCACAGAGGCCGAGATCGCCGAGCGCGCCACCACCGACACCGTCGGGGGCTGGCTCGACGGGCTGCACGCCGCGAAACGGACGCTGCCGGTGACGTATGCCGGGCAGACCTGGTGGGCCGCGGTCGAGGACATCGGCCTGCTGCGTGACGGGGTCGGCGCACCGGTCCCGGTCGGGGTGCCGGCCGCGTTCACCGAGTCCGTCGACGACCCGCTCGGGGATCTGATCGGCCGCTACGCCCGCACGCACGGGCCGTTCACCACTGCTGAGGTGGCCGCCCGGTTCGGGCTGGGTCTGCGGGTGACCGCGGATGTATTGGGCCGCATGGCTGTCGACGGCCGGCTGGTGCGCGGTGAATTTGTGGACGGCCTTCCCGGCGATCAGTGGTGCGACGCCGAGGTGCTGCGGATCCTGCGCCGTCGTTCCCTGGCCGCGCTGCGCGCTCAGGTCGAACCGGTCAGCACCGCGGCCTACGGCCGTTTCCTGCCGTCGTGGCAGCACGTCGGGTCGAGCCACAGCACAGGTATCGACGGGCTGGCCACGGTGATCGAACAGCTCGCCGGCGTTCCAGTTCCCGCGTCGGCGGTGGAGTCACTCGTCTTCGGTCAACGGGTCCGCGATTACCAGCCGTCCATGCTCGACGAGCTGCTGGCCTCCGGTGAGGTGGTGTGGTCGGGCGCCGGGCAGATCGGCAGCAGCGACGGCTGGGTGGCATTTCATCTGGCCGAGACCGCACCGCTGACACTGCCCGTCCCCGCCGAAATCGAGTTCACCGATACGCACCGGGCCATCATGGAGACGCTGGGACACGGCGGGGCGTACTTCTTCCGGCAACTCACCGACCAGGATGCTGCCGAGTCCGAGCTGAAAACCGCACTGTGGGAATTGATCTGGTCCGGCTGGGTCACCGGGGACACCTTCGCTCCGGTGCGGGCGATGCTTACCGGCCCGCGCCGGTCCGGCGCACCGGCGCACCGGCAGCGCCAACGGCCGCCCCGGCTCAGCCGCTACAGCGTCGCCCGCCCGCACAGCCGCGCGGCCGACCCGATGGTCTCCGGCCGGTGGTCGGCATTGCCTGGTGCCGAACCGGATTCGACTGTGCGCGCCCATTTCCAGGCCGAGCTGCTGCTCAACCGGCACGGGGTGCTCACGAAGGGAGCGGCCTCCGCCGAGGGCGTGCCCGGCGGGTTCGCCACCCTGTACAAGGTGTTGAGTGCGTTCGAGGACGCCGGCCGCTGCCAGCGCGGGTACTTCGTCGAATCTCTCGGCGGGGCGCAGTTCGCCGCGGCGTCCACTGTGGACCGGTTGCGGTCCTATCTCGACGGGGTCGATCCTCAGCGGCCCGAGTACCACGCCGTCGTTCTCGCGGCGACCGACCCGGCCAATCCATACGGTGCGGCGCTGGCCTGGCCGGACCGCGGCGGCGACGACACGCACCGCCCCGGCCGGAAGGCCGGGGCCCTGGTCGCACTCGTCGACGGACAACTGGTGTGGTTCCTCGAACGCGGCGGCCGGACCCTGCTCAGCTTCACCTCCGATGCCGAGACGCAGCGGGCCGCCGCGGGCGCCGTGGCCGAACTATTCAGCTCCGGGCGTATGCCGTCGCTGCTCGTCGAGCGGATCAATGGTGTCGCGGTGCTCGATCGCGGCGTGGACGCGGACCGGGCCGCTGTGCAGGACGCGCTGACCGGGGCGGGATTCTCCCGCACCCCGCGCGGCCTGCGGCTTCGGTAGCCGCGGGGAACAGCACCTGGGCATGCGTTGTTGTTGAGACGCATGACCGCTCCCATCACCACGCCCTTCGGCTTCGAATCGACCGCGTCGGATGTGATCGCCGGGGTCGACCTGACCGGGCGCTCGGCCATCATCACCGGCGCCGCATCGGGTATCGGCATCGAAACAGCACGAGCGCTTGCAGCCGCTGGAGCCGCCGTGACATTGGCCGTCCGTGACACCACCGCAGGCGATTGCGTCGCCGCCGAGCTGCGCGCGTCGACCGGAAACAACGAAATCGGGGTCGCCGCCCTGGACCTGACCGATCTCGACAGTGTGAGGTCGTTCGCGCGGGCCTGGTCCGCGCCGCTGCACATTCTGGTCAACAACGCGGGGGTCATGGCCGTGCAGGACCTCACGTTGTCGTCCACCGGCCACGAACTGCAGTTCGCGACCAATCATCTCGGCCATTTCACCCTCGCCACCGGCCTGCACCGGGCCCTCTCCGCGGCAGGGGGCGCCCGCGTGGTCTCTGTCAGCTCGTCCGGGCACCTGCGCTCCCCCGTCGTGTTCGACGACATCGACTATGGGTTCCGCGACTACGACCCGTTCGGGGCCTACGGCCAGTCGAAGACCGCCAACGTGTTGTTCGCCGTGGAGGCCACCCGCCGCTGGGCCGACGACGGAATCACTGCCAACGCCTTGATGCCCGGTGGCATCCTCACGGCGCTGCAACGCCATCTCGACCCGGCCTATGGCGCACAGGCGGCCCAACGGTTCCGGGAAGCCGGCAGCAGGCTCAAGACAGTCGAACAGGGCGCGGCCACCTCGGTTCTGCTGGCAGCCTCACCGCTGTTGGAGGGAATCGGCGGACGCTACTTCGACGACTGCAACGAAGCCACCGTCGTCGATCGCCGCGACGAGTTCGGCATATCCGGCGTCGCGCCGTATGCACTGGACCCGGCAAACGCGCAACGACTGTGGGAGCTTTCGCTGCGACTGGTTCAATAGGGCATGCCCGAAGGCGACACCGTCTTCCATACCGCCACGGCACTACGGACCGCTCTGGCGGGGAAATCGTTGACTCGATGCGATATTCGCGTTCCACGCTATGCCACCGTCGATCTGACCGGGCAGGTGGTCGACGAGGTGCTCAGCCGGGGCAAGCACTTGTTCATCCGGGTGGGTCCGGCCAGCATTCACTCTCACCTCAAGATGGAGGGCAGTTGGCGGATCGGGTGGTCCAAAGTCGCGCCGCACCGCATCCGCGCCGTGTTGGAGACCGCCGACAGCCGGGCCACCGGGATCGACCTCGGCGTCCTGGAAGTTCTGGACCGCGACGCCGACATGGCGACGGTCGAGCACCTCGGACCGGACCTGCTCGGCCCCGACTGGGAGCCCCGCACGGCGGCGGTCAATCTGACTGCCGATCCCGATCGCCCGTTGGCGCCGGCCCTGCTCGATCAGCGGGTGATGGCCGGCGTGGGCAATGTCTACTGCAACGAGCTGTGTTTCGTGTTCGGCCGGCTTCCCACCTCTCCGGTGAGCTCGTTGACCGATCCGTTGCGCGTCGTGCAGCGCGCACGGGACATGCTGTGGCTCAACCGGTCCCGGTGGAACCGCACCACCACCGGCGACACGCGATCAGGCCGGCAACTGTGGGTGTACGGCCGCGCCGGCGAGGCCTGCCGCCGCTGCGGGACATTGATCGAGACCGATGCCGGCGGTGAGCGGGTGACGTACTGGTGCCCGACCTGCCAGACGTAATTCTGCTCAGCGCCTGCGGGCCAAACGCGATCCGCACAACTTGTCGCCCGGTGGTGGCATAATAGAACGTATGTTCGGCATGATGTCCGATGTGCAGCTGATCGACCAGGTCAGCGCTGCCACGCGGGCCGAGTCGGTGGCGATCGCGGCCCGTCTGGCGGCGATCGGGGCGTTGGACAGCCTGCGGGAACAGGAGTTGATCGAGTCGATTTTGTGGCGCACCGATCCGTTCGAGGAGGTGTGCGCCGAGATGTCGGCGGCGATGCGGATCAGCCGGCACCGCGCCGGTACCCAGGTGCATCACGCCCGGGTGCTGCGCGACAAGCTGCCCCTGGTGGCGGAACGGTTCGCCGTCGGTGACATCGACTACCGGGTGGTGCGGATGCTGATTGCGCGCACCACCACCGCGGACCGCGCGGTGTGGGCCAGCTTGGATGCCGAACTGTCCGCCCGGGCGCATCGGTGGATGCGGTTCTCCGAGCGACAATTGCGGGATCGGATCGATCAGTGGGTCGCCAAACTCGATCCGAACGGGGAACGGGTGCCCCCGGATCTGACCGAGGAAAGGTTCGTCCAGGTCGATCCGGGCAGCCCCGGCATGGCCACGGTGTGGGCCAATGTCGACGCCGCCGACGCGGCCGCCCTGGATCAACGCCTCGACGCGTTGGCGGCCACGGTGTGCGCGGATGATCCGCGCACCCGCCAACAACGCCGCGCCGATGCGATCGGACCGTTGGCCCGGCTGGAAGCCCAGTTGGCCTGCCGGTGCGGGCGGGAGGACTGCCCGGCCGCGCAGAACCGGGCGGCCGCCGACGCGGCGGTGGTTCACGTGCTGGCCAACCACTCCACCCTCGACGGCACCAGCAATGATCCGGGATATCTGCCCGGGTACGGGATCCTGCCCGCCCACGCAGTGCGCGACCTGGCCGCCTCGGCCAAGCTCAAGCCGGTACCGGTGCCGGGCGCGTGCAGCGACGCGTCGGATACGTCTGAGGTGACCGAACCCAGCGAGCCGACCGAGCCTGTCGAACCCGTCGTGGCCGCTGATGGGTCTGAGCCGGAAGAGCCGAGCGAGGAACCGGTCGAGCCGGGTGATCTGCCCCCAGGCGCTGAGCCGGGGTATCGCCCGTCGGTGGCACTGTCGGAGTTCATCCGGTGGCGGGATCTGACGTGTCGGTTCCCCGGCTGTGACGCCCCCGTCGACCGCTGCGATATCGACCACACCGTGCCCTACCCGCTGGGCCCGACACATCCGTCGAACAACAAATTATATTGTCGGGCACACCATTTGATCAAAACGTTCTGTCCCGGCTGGTCGGATCGTCAACTGCCCGACGGCACAGTCGAAATCACCACACCCACCGGCCACACCTACACCACCGAACCCCACGGCGCCGGCATGTTCCCCACCCTGGGCCAACCCACCGGGGACCTCAACCTCCCCGAACCGCCGGCCCCGAACTCGAATCCGAACCGTGGCGCGAAGATGCCCAAACGTTCACGGACCCGCGAACAGGACCGCCAAGACCGCATCGCCGAAGAACGATGCCTACGCGCCGAACTCAACAACGACCTCGCACACGAACGCGCCTACCAGGCCTGGCTCGCCGAAGAATACGGACCACCTCCGCCGTTCTGATGCCCCGCTAGCCCGCTGTCGCGGCCAGCGCCTGGGTGACCTCGTGCGCCACGCGGAGGCCGGATTCGATCGCGCCTTCGATATACCCTGCGTGATCGCTCGCGGTTTCGGTTCCGGCCCAGTGGATATGGCCGACAGGCTCGCAGGGCCATGGCAGAAGCCCGCCCAGGGTCCCCGCGATGGGCAGCGCCATATAGCCGCCACCGGCGTATTCATCGGTGTGCCATGACTTCTCGTGCCAGCTGACGGGATCGAGCACTTCCGGCCCGATGTGACCGATCAAGGGTTCCAGTACCGCCTTTTGCCGCGCATCGGCGCTGAGGCCATCGAGTTCGCGGGCCGCGGGACCGCCGATGAGCACGCACAGGTGGCCTGGGCCGTCGGGTGGGCTGGTATCGAAGACACCGCTGCCCGGTCCGTCGAGGACGATCAGCTCGCCTCCCCTGCGCCGGCGCCAGAACGGATCGTCGTACACCGCGATGGCCTTGTAGACCGAACCCATGTACGTGTGGTCCGCGAGCTGGGCCCGGTCAGGCGGCAGCGGAGGATCGTAGTTGATGGATGCGGCCACAGGGGCCGGCACGGTGACGATGACTTTCGATGCCCGGACGGCACCAGCGGTGGTCTGGACCGTCACCCCGCAGTCATCGCGACGTATCGATACCACCCTGTGCCCCAGCCGAATTCGGGAATCCAGGTCAGCGGCCAACCCTGCGGCAAGCCCGCGCATCCCCTCGACGAGCAGGGAGTCCTGTGCACCGCCCTTGGTCGAGAGCATCGTGAGAACCCCGCCCTGCTGGCGGATCATCCGCGCCGCCGCGTAGACCGAGTGCCGGTCCAGATCGGCAGTCCACGAGACCGCGGCGATCACTTCCAGCAGGCGTCGCGGGGTGCGGCCCGGCACTCGGTGCAGCCAGGACTCAACGGTGATGTCGTTCCACCGCTGCGGCACCCCGGTGCGGGACAACATTTCGAGGCCGGCCAGTACCGCTCCCGCCATGAGGACCGCGGGCGATACCGCCGACAGCGGGCGCGACCGGTGGATCAGCCCCGGCATCGGACCCGTGTGCATCTGATATCGAGTCAGGCCAAGCTCGTCGGCCAACGCCGTGAGCCTGCGGTGGCCGTGGCCGATCCACTGACCGCCGAGGTCGACGGTCGATCCCAGTGCGGTGGTTTCGCTCATCGTTCGTCCGCCGAGGCGGTCGGCAGCCTCGAGCACCACCACGTCGATCCCCCGACGATGCAGCTCGCGGGCTGCGGTCAGCCCCGAAACTCCTGCGCCGACCACGACCACCGTGGCCTGTTCCGTCGCGTCACTCTGCGCCGTCATGACCACCTGCCATTTCTAAGTCGGTCAACCGTCCGACTTTTATAGCACGGTGCGACCCGAAGGCAACAGCCCTGCCTGGAAGCTACGTGCGCTCAACCACCGGTTGCGGGTCCGCGAGAGCCACGAGCATCTGGATCGCGCGGTCGAGATCGCGGCGCGCGGTCTGGCGATCGCGGCTGGCCACGTACTGGATGATCAGGCCGTCGAGCATCGCAAGCCCGAGCCGGCCCAGGGTCGCGAAGTCGACGGCGCAGCGCTCGCCTGCGGCGTTCGCCGCCTGTTCGCAGAACTCCGTGACCAGTGCGGTGTAGCGGTCGTACTGCAGCCGCGCCAGCCCGCCCGATCCCTCGCTACGGACGGAGTACATCGCCAGTTCGTACTGCATGACCTGCACGCCGACATCGCCTTCGACCAAGGCGTCCCAGAACGTCGTGACGCCGTGGCTCAGCGCGTGCGCCAGGCCGCGGTCCAGTTGAAGGCTGTCATGCACGGTGGCGACGACGTCGTCGATGACCGCGACGATGACGGCCCGCAGCATCTGATCCTTGGACGGGAACACGTAATGCAGCGTGCCCAGCGGGATGCCCGCCTCCGCGGCGACGGCACGCAGCGTTGTCCCCGGCACCCCGACCTCACTGAGCACGCGGATCGCCGCCGCCACGATCTGCTCATGGCGCTCAGCCGCCTTGACGTAGGCCATCGGAATCCCTCCGCTCGACTGAGCGCCAGCTTAGGGTGACATCATGACCGACGCCGTCGTCCGCCCCACCTCACCGGACGACCTCGACGCGATCAGTGCCATCTACGCCCATCATGTCGAGACCGGGGTGGCCACCTTCGAGCTGATCCCGCCGCACCGCGAGGAGTGGGAGCGTCGGCTCGCAACGGCACGCGAACGTGAATTACCGTTCCTCACCGCGGTACTCGATGGCGAGATCGGCGGCTACGCGTACTGCGCGCCATGGAAGTTACGGCCGGCCTATCGCCATACCGTGGAGAACTCCATCTACCTGACCCCGCAGTGCACCGGCCGCGGCGTCGGAACGCTACTGCTGCAAGGACTTCTGGACGGCTGCGCTGCAGCAGGTATCCGTGAGGTCATCGCCGTGGTGGTCGACACCGACGAGGCTGCGGCATCCCTTGCCCTGCATCGCAAGCACGGCTTCGCCGAGGCGGGCCGCCTGCGCGCGGTGGGCTACAAGCACGGACGACGCCTGGACACGGTGCTGCTGCAGTGCAGCCTGCCGGTCAGCAGTTGACGAGTTCCGGCTCGCAGATCGGCTGTGAAGCCGGTTCCGGCGCAGGCTCTTTGGCTGTGGACTCGGTCACAACGGGCTCGGGATCCTTGGGCTTGCTCCCCCACGGGAACGCCAGCCGCACGATCTTGCGCACCACTGAAGCGAACTGCTTGTGGATCGGGCCGGTGTTGTAGGGCAGGCCGTAGCGCTGGCAGATCTCCTTGACCTCACCGGAGATCTCGGCATACCGGTGCGCCGGGATGTCCGGGAACAGGTGGTGTTCGATCTGGAACGACAGGTTGCCGCTGAAGATGTGGAACCACTTGCCGCCGGACAGGTTCGCCGAACCCAACAGCTGGCGGTAGTACCACTGTCCGCGCGTCTCGTCCTGAGTTTCCTCGATGGTGAACTCATGGGTGCCCTCGGGGAAATGTCCGCAGAAGATGATCGTGTAGGACCACACGTTGCGCATCAGATTGGCAGTCATGTTGCCCGCGAACACGAATGGTGCAAACGGTCCGGCCAGCAGCGGGAAGGCCACGTAATCCTTGACGGTCTGCTTGCGGACCTTGGCCCACATTTCACGCAGCATGTCCTTCTTGTCCCGCAGCTTGATCTCGCCGGTGCGGATGCGCTCGGTCTCGAGCTCGTGCAGCGCGACGCCGTACTGGAAGAACACCATCAACAGGAAGGCGTACAGCGGATTACCCAGGTAGTAGGGGCTCCACTTCTGGTCCTCGCTCATGCGCAGGATGCCGTAACCGATGTCGCGGTCCATATCGACGATGTTGGTGTAGGTGTGGTGCATGTAATTGTGCGAGTGCCGCCACTGGTTGGACGGGCAGGCCGAATCCCATTCGAAGTTCTGGCCCCGCAACGCCGGATCGCCCATCCAGTCGTACTGACCGTGCATGACGTTGTGGCCGATCTCCATGTTGTCCAGGATCTTCGACAGTCCGAGCATCACGGTGCCGACGGGCCAGGCGGGCGGCAGGAACAGCAGTGCGCGACCGCCGATTTCGAGCTTGCGCTGCATCTTGATGATGTCGCGGATGTAGGTGGCGTCGCGCTCGCCGAGATCGGCGATCGCCTTTTCACGGATGGCGTCGAGCTCGGCGCCGAAGGTTTCGAACTGTTCGGGGGTCAAGGTGTAGTGAGTCATGTCTGCGCCTTTCGTGAGTCGATAGGTCTCAAAGGTCGATGACGACGTCGCCGACGGGTGCGGTGACGCAAATTTCGATGTCTTCGCAGTCGGCGGTGGAGATCGCGCCGGTGATCAGGTTGCGGACCGCGCCGCGGGTCTTGAATCGGGTGCAGGTGTGGCAGATGCCCATGCGGCAACCGCTTTCCGGGGCCAGGCCGGCGGCCTCGGCCTGCACCAACAGCGGTTGACCGTCGTCGGTCACCTCCACGTCGCTGTTGGCGAATCGGACGGTGCCCCCGGTCGATCCGGCCGGCACTGCGAACACCGGTGGAACGAAGCTCTCCGAATGTGCGTCGGGACGAACCTCACGCACCGCGTCGACCAATGCCGGCGGGCCACAGACGAACACCGCATCGGGCTCAGACCCGGGGAACGCCGCCGCCAGGTGCGCGGGACCGAAATACCCGTCCAGATCTCCGGCGGCCTGCCCCCGGGTGTAACCGTGCAAAACCCGCACGCCGGCCGAACGCATGGCGGCCAACTCGGCGCGGTAACAGGCTTCGTCGACGCCACGTGCGTAGTGGACGAACGCGACTTCGCCGGTGAACGCCTGTGCACGCAATGTGCGCAGCATGGACAGCACCGGGGTGATGCCGCTGCCACCGGAGACGAACAGGATGCGTCGAGGCAGCGCGTCGGGCAGGACGAAATCGCCCCCGACCGAATCGAGGCCGAGAACCATGCCGGGGTAGGCGTGGTCCCACAGGTAGGTCGAGACCAGCCCGCCCTCGTGGCGGCCGACGGTCAGCTCGAGGTGGCGAGCCCCCTCGGCGCTGGCGGGCGAGTAGCACCGGGTACGGCGCCTGCCGTTGATCTCGACGGAGAGATTGATGTGCTGCCCCGCCCGAAAGCCGGCGAAGGCGGCGTTGGGTTCGAGGGTCAGCGTGACGCTGCGCGGCGTCTGCCGCCGCACTGCGATCACCTTGGCGCGGGCATCGCCCAGCGTCCAGGTCGGCTCGACCAGCTCGGTGTAGCGATCAACTCCGTGCGGGCCGGTCAGCAGGTTTGCGAGCGCACTCACGCGCGGTGCCGCCAGCACCCGCTTAGCGATTGTTTGAGTGAACATATGTACACAGTGCGCGTGCACAGGCGACTCTGTCAACGATAAAAACCCAGCAAGTGGTAGGGTTCACATCAGTGAACAGACGTACGCCCAATTCACGAACATCCACGTCACGACCGCGACGGACCGAATCGTCGTCGCGGTCGCGTGACACGCTGTCCAGGGAAGAACGCAAAGAGGCCACCCGGCGCGCGATCATCACCGCCGCGCTGACCCTGCTGGAAGACCGCAGCTTCAGCGCGTTGTCCCTGCGGGAGGTCACCCGGGAGGCAGGCATCGTGCCCGCCGCGTTCTACCGGCACTTCGACTCGATGGATGCGCTCGGCCTGGTACTCATCGACGAGTCGTTCCGGTCTCTGCGCGACATGCTCCGCGGTGCGCGCGCCGGCAAGCTCGACCCGCATCACGTCATCGAATCCTCGGCCGAGATCCTCATCGGCAGTGTCGACGACAGGCGCGAGCACTGGCGGTTCATCGCCCGCGAACGCTCCAGCGGGGTATCGGTGCTGCGCTACGCGATCCGCACCGAGATCCGGTTGATCACCTCCGAGCTCGCGATCGACCTGGCCCGCTTCCCCGCCCTCAAGGACTGGAGCAGCGAGGATCTCAACATCCTGGCCAACCTGTTCGTCAACGCGATGATCTCGATAGCCGAGAGCCTCGAAGACGCAGGGGATGCGTCAGCGGTCGAGGCCATTCACCGCACCGCGGTCAAACAACTACGGATGATCGCTGTCGGCGTCAACGGGTGGCACAGCACCGGCTAAGGTCCGGACATGTCCCCTGCGCAGCCACTCGACCTTGCCTTCCCACGGCCCGAGATCGCCGTCATCACGCTCAATCGGCCCGACAAACTCAACGCGTTGTCCTACGAGCTGGTCGAGGCGCTGCACGCCACCCTCGACGCGATCGCGGCAAACAACGAGTGCCGGGTCGTGGTGCTCACCGGCGCCGGACGCGGCTTCTGCTCGGGCCTGGATCTGAGCGATCCCAACCCGCCCGAGGCCGGCGGCGGCACCGAGTTTCCCCGTTCGGGCATGCGCTGGCAGGAACGCATCGCGAACCTGACCGTCAAGCTGCACCGGCTACGTCAGCCCGTCATCGCCGCGGTCAACGGCGCGGCCTACGGAGGCGGCTTCGCGCTCGCCGCGGCCAGCGACATCCGCATCGCGGGCCCGGCGGCGAAGTTCTGCACGCAGTTCATCAAGCTCGGCATCGGCGGTTGCGACATCGGGGTGAGCTACACCCTGCCCAGGATCATCGGTGCCGGCCCGGCGTTCGACCTGATCCTGACCGCACGGGCGGTCGATGCGCCCGAGGCACTGCGGCTCGGCCTGGTCACCCGGGTCGTCGACGACACCGCGAAGCTGCTCGACGCGGCTCTGGAGATTGCCGAAACCCTGTGTGGCTACGGCAAGTTCGGCCTGGAATCGACCAAACAGGTGCTGTGGGCCAATCTCGATGCCGGCTGCCTGGAAACGGCGCTGCACGTGGAGAACCGCAGCCAGATCCTGTCCGTCGGCACCGGCAGTCTTGCCGAGGTCAGCGAGGTGTCCCGCCACCGTCGACAATGACCACCTGCCCGGTCATGTAACTGCCTGCATCCGAACACATCAGCAGAGCAGCGCCGACCATCTCATCCGGGGTGGCCAGGCGCTTCATCAAGGTGCCGCCCTTCATCGCATCGATGGCCTCCTGCGGGTTGTTGCGCATCATGTCGGTGTCGACCGGTCCAGGCGCCAAGGCGTTCACCCTGATGCCGAGCGGGGCGAACTCGGCTGCCATCGAGCGGGTGACCGACATCAACGCGGCCTTGCCCGAGGCGTAGATCGACAAGGCCGGCGCGAAGTTGAACGCCCCGACCGACACCATGTTCAGCACCGCTGCCTTCGGGCTGGCCTTCAGATGCGGCAGCGCGTGCTGCACCAGGAACACCGGTCCGCGCAGGTTCACCTCATAGGACTTGGCCCAGGCTTCCGGCGTCATCTGTCCCAACGGCTGAGCGAGCGCGTTGGCGGCGTTGTTGACCACCACGTCGACCCCGCCGAACTCGGCGACCGTACGCTCCACCAACGCGCCGAGGTCGTCGATGTTGCCGCTGTGCGTGGGAACTCCGATCGCCTGTCCCCCGAGTTCACGCAGGTGCTCGGCCGCCCGTTCGCAGGCGTCGGCCTTGCGGCTGGCGACCACCACGCGCGCGCCGGCCAGCGTAAAGCCCTCGGCGAGAGCCAATCCGATGCCACGGGTCCCACCGGTCACGATCACGGTCCGGTCGGCCATGTCGAACAGATGATCAAAAGTCTCACGATTCACCCCGTCAGTAGAACATCACCGCCGTCCGGCCATGCAAGCCTTCAGCCCAATATGCGGGAACTGACGAACTCGCGGTCCTCGCCCGTGACCGGGTCGGTGAACTCGAGGCGCTGGGCCAGCAGCTGCAGCGGACTCCCGAAATCGTCGGGTGCTACCTCGATCACGTTGGGGTACAGGGAATCACCGACGATCGGCAACCCGATCGAGGCCAGGTGTACGCGCAACTGATGCGTCCGCCCGGTCCGCGGCGACAACCGGTACAGCCCGTTCCCCATGTCCTCGACGTACGTCTCGGCGTTGAGCTCCCCCGGCTCCTCGAAAGCCTGTAACTGCCCGCGGCGCTTGATGATCCGGCTGCGCAACGTGGCCGGCAGGGCCACCGTCGCGGTGCCCTCAGAACGAGCGAGATACGTCTTGCGGGTCCTGCCCTCGGCGAACAGCCGCTGATACCGGCCCCGGACCTCGCGGCGCGCCGTGAACAGCAGCACACCCGCGGTCAGCCGGTCCAGCCGGTGCGCCGGGCTCAGCTCCGGTAGATCCAATTCGCGACGGAGCCGCACCAGCGCGGTCTGCGCGACGTGCCCACCGCGGGGCATGGTGGCCAGGAAGTGCGGCTTGTCGACCACGACGATGGCGTCGTCGCGGTACAGCACCGGAATGTCGAATGGCACCTCCACCTCGTCGACCAGGTCACGGTAGAAGTAGACGTGCGCGCCGGCGGGCAGCGTCGTCGTCGCATCGACTGTCGTACCGTCCGGCAGAACCACCTCTCCGGCAAGCACTTTCGCGCCGATACCGAAGCGGTTCTCCAACTCGTCGTAGACGTTGCCGCCCAACAACCGCAGCCGGGCCGGGGCAAGGCCGTCCCGCACCGGCAACGGTGGGCGTCGTCTCAATTGAGCGGCACGGGTTCGAGGATCTCGGCGCGGGCCTCGGGCGCGGCCTGGCGCAGCGCATCGGCGGACTCGTCGTCGGGCTGGGTCTGTGAAAGCACCTCGGCCTCCACCCTGGCGATGTAGGTGGCGACCTCACGGTCGACATCCTCGGTGGTCCATCCCAGCACGGGCGCAACCACTTCGGCGACCTCACGCGCGCAGTCGACGCCGCGGTGCGGGTATTCGATGGCGATCCGCATCCGGCGGGCCAGGATGTCCTCGAGATGCAGTGCGCCTTCGGCCGCGGCGGCGTAGTAGGCCTCGACCTTGAGGTACACCGGCGCATCGGTGATGGGGGCCAGGAGTTCGGGCTCGTCCTCCGCCATCTTGAGCACCTCACCGATCAGCGAGCCGTAGCGGTCCAGCAGGTGCCGGACCCGGTACGGGTGCAACCCGTAGTGCTTCCCGACGAACTCGGTCTGGTTGATCAATGCGAAGTACCCGTCGGCGCCCATCAGCGGGACCTTCTCGGTGATCGACGGGGCGACCCGGGCCGGGATGAACTCTGCGGCAGCGTCGATCGCGTCGGCCGCCATCACCCGGTAGGTGGTGTACTTGCCGCCCGCGATGGCCACCAGGCCGGGCGAGGGCACCGCGACCGCGTGCTCACGCGAGAGCTTGGACGTTTCCTCACTCTCGCCTGCCAGCAGCGGTCGCAGCCCGGCGTACACGCCGTCGATGTCGTCGTGGGTCAGCGGGGTGGCCAGCACGGTGTTGACATGGCCCAGGATGTAGTCGATGTCGGCCTTCGTCGCGGCGGGATGCGCGAGGTCCAGATTCCAGTCCGTGTCGGTGGTGCCGATGATCCAGTGCGTGCCCCACGGAATCACAAACAGCACCGACTTCTCGGTACGCAGGATGATCGCCACCTCGCTGACGATCCGGTCCCGTGGCACCACGACGTGCACGCCTTTGGAGGCCCGCACCCGGAACCGGCCGCGCTCCTTGGACAATGCCTGGATCTCGTCGGTCCACACCCCGGTCGCGTTGACCACGACATGGCCCCGCACCTCCGTGATGGCGCCATCCTCGGAATCGCGCACCTGCACGCCGGTGACCCGGTCTCCTTCGCGCAACAGCGCCACCACCTGACTCGACGAGCGCACCACCGCGCCGTAGTGGGCGGCGGTGCGCGCCACCGTCATGGTGTGGCGGGCATCGTCGACCACGGTGTCGTAGTAACGGATCCCACCGATCAGCGAGCTGCGCTTGAGCCCCGGCGCCAACCGCAACGCCCCGGCTCTCGTCAGATGTTTTTGTGCGGGAACGGATTTCGCGCCGCCGAGCTGGTCGTACAGGAAGATGCCCGCCGCGATGTAGGGCCGCTCCCACCACCGGTTGGTCAACGGGAACAGAAACGGTAACGGCTTCACCAGATGTGGTGCGAGCGTGGTCAGGCTCAGCTCACGCTCGTAGAGGGCCTCACGAACCAGCCCGAACTCCAACTGCTCGAGGTAGCGCAGCCCACCGTGGAACATCTTGGAGCTGCGACTGGACGTGCCCGACGCGAAGTCACGGGCCTCGACCAGTGCGACCTTCAGTCCTCGGGTGGCCGCGTCCAACGCAGCACCGGCCCCGACCACACCGCCGCCGATCACCACCACGTCGAATTGTTCGCTGCCGAGTCGTTGCCAGGCTTGCGCCCTTTGCTGCGGACCGAGGAAGGTTTGCCCATCGCCAGGTGCTGAGATCGGGTCAGTCACGATCCCCAGGCTACGTGGATGGGGTGGGATCCGCCCGATTCTGCGGTCTGCCGGTCTGTGTCTTGATGAATATCGCGTGGTGCAGCGCCGATCCGCTCACATCGATCGGTAAGTTTCCTGTCGTGTCGACTCCACCTCCGGGATGGCCGGGCCAGCCTTTCCCCGCGCCTTTCCCCGCGCCCTTCCCCGCGCAATCGCCTGGGCCGATGGGATACGGATACGGACCGCCGGGTCCGGGTTATTTTGCCGGTTACCCGCCGCGGAAGGCGCCGCCCAAGAAACTCTGGTACGGCGTCGGCGCGGCACTGCTCATCGTCGGGCTGTTGCTCACGGCATTCGGGGCCGTGTCGATGATCGGCCATTTTGCCGACGCGGCGCCCGATGCCGAACACACCTTCGCCAACGGCGAGATGACGACGGTGCACTTCGATGCCGGCGAGACCAAGGTGATCTTCGTCGCCAATCCCGGTGAGCACCACAAGGTGCGATGCAACGTGGGCACCCAAACCGGTTCCGACGACGAGGCCACGATCGACAACTACGACGGCGGCCTCACGATCAATCAGTGGCAGGCCGTGTTCACCGCGACCGCACAGCAGTCGTCCGACTACGCCGTCACCTGCGAGGGTGCGCCGTCGGACAAGTTCGCGGTGGGCGGCGATGTCAAGGCGGGATCGCTCGTCGGCAGCGTTGTCGGCCTCAGCGGCGGCGGCTTGTTGTGCCTCGTCGGAATCGTGACGCTCATCGTCACGGCGATCCTGCGACATCGCCGTGCTGTGTGACACGCGCTGTGCGACCAGCTAATCCAGGTCGTCGTGTTTCATCAGCTGACGCGCCGCCTCGGTGATCGAACCGGACAACGACGGGTATACCGAGAACGTCTGGGCCAGCTCGTCGACGGGGATGCCGTTCTGCACGGCCAGCGCGATCGGCAGGATCAGTTCGGAGGCGATCGGGGCCACCACCACGCCGCCGATCACCACGCCCGTGGCCGGACGGCAGAAGATCTTGACGAAGCCGCGCCGCAGGCTGGACATCTTGGCCCGGGCGTTCGTGTTGAGCGGCAGCGTCAGGGTGCGGGCCGGCACGGACCCGTCGTCGATCGCGGCCTGCGGAACCCCGACGGCGGCGATCTCAGGACGGGTGAACACCGCCGCGGCGACGGTTCGCAGCCGGATCGGGGCCACCGCCTCGCCCAGGGCGTGATACATCGCGATGCGTCCCTGCATGGCCGCCACCGAGGCCAGCGGCAGCAGGCCGGTGCAGTCACCCGCCGCATAGATGCCGGGCACCGAGGTCCGCGACACGCGGTCGACCTTCAGGTAGTTGCCGGACCCGAGCTCGATACCGACGCGTTCCAGACCCAGCCCGCTCGTGTTGGGGACCGAACCCACGGTCATCAGGGCATGGCTGCCCTCGACGAATCGGCCGTCGGCCATCGAGACCCGGACGCCTGTGTCGGTGCGGGTCACCGATTCGGCGCGGGCATTCTTGACCAGGGTCACACCGCGTTCGGAGAACACCTCTTCCAGGACTGCCGCGGCGTCGGAATCCTCATGCGGCAGGATCTGGTCGCGGCTGGCCACCACCGTCACGGTGACGCCGAGCTCGGTGTAGGCATTGACGAACTCGGCGCCGGTGACACCCGACCCCACCACGACGAGGTGTTCAGGCAGCGATTCGAGGTCGTAGAGCTGGCGCCAGTTGAGGATGCGTTCCCCGTCGGGCGCCGCGTTGGGCAGCACGCGCGGGCTGGCGCCGGTGGAGATGAGCACCACATCGGCGGTCAGCTGGCTGACCGCGCCGTCCGTTCCGGTGACTTTGACCCGGTGCTGGGCCATGCCGGGGACGTCGTCGATGAGTTCGCCACGGCCCGCGATCAAGTCGATACCCTCGCTGCGCAGCCGCTCGGCGATGTCTTCGGACTGCGCCGTGGCGAGGTTCTTCACGCGTTCGTTGATCTGCGGCAGTGAGATCTTGGACTGCTCGAAATCCAGCGAATACCCCAGGTTGGGGGCACGACGGAGTTCGGTGCGCACACCCGTGGAGGCGATGAAGGTCTTGGACGGCACACAGTCCCACAGAACGCACGCACCGCCGATGCCGTCGCAATCGACGATGGTGACATGAGCGACCTCCGGGCCGCGGGCAGCGGCGACGAGTGCCGCCTCATATCCGGCGGGTCCGCCGCCGATGATCACGATGCGGGTAGCCACGGGACCAACCTAACCAACTTCGCCGATTAAGCTGTCTAACCGTGCCGCTGTACGCCGCGTATGGATCGAATATGCACCCGGAGCAAATGCAGGAGCGGGCTCCGCACTCGCCGATGGCGGGTACCGGGTGGCTGCATGGCTGGCGGTTGACCTTCGGCGGTGAGGACATCGGCTGGGAAGGTGCGCTGGCCACCGTCGTCGAAGACCCGCTGGCGAAGGTGTTCGTCGTGCTCTACGACATGACGCCGGCCGATGAAAACTCGCTCGACCGGTGGGAAGGCTCCGAGCTCGGGTTCCACAAGAAGATCCGCTGCCGGGTGGACCGGTTGTCGTCGGACACCACCACCGACCCGGTGCTGGCCTGGCTGTATGTCGTCGACGCGTGGGAGGGCGGCCTGCCCTCGGCGCGCTATCTCGGGGTGATGGCCGACGCCGCGGAGATCGCCGGGGCGCCGGACGCGTATGTGCACGATCTGCGCACCCGCCCGGCCCGCAATATCGGACCCTAGCTGGTCCCCCTGCACCGCGAGCGACCGTGTCTGTACGGCGACACGCCGCGTTTCGCGTACCGCAACGGTCGCTCACGCCGCTTGGGCAAGGCGTAGCTGCCGACTGATACGCGCCACCATCTCCCCTTGCCGATAACGGACGTCCTCCAACACGATCGCGATGACGCTCCAGCCGACATCCATCAGAGCGGCGGTGCGTCGGCGGTCCTTCCGCAATGCATCGGGATTGCCATGCCAGTCCAGCCCGTCGTACTCGACAGCCAATTGCTGCTCGGGCCAGGCGAAGTCGAGCCGGCGTACCTGGTCGTTGCCGTCGATGACCTCGTACTGCAATTCCGGCACCGGAAGACCTCCGTCGAGCATCACGAGCCGCGCCTCGCTTTCCATCGGTGACTCGGCGCGCCCATCGGCCAGGGCGATCAGGTTGCGGACAGCGACGATGCCTCGGCGCCCGGCCTGGTCAAGGGCTGCGCGCCAGAGGTCCGCACGAGTGCAGGTGCCGCTTCGCAAGGCGGCGTCCAGTGTTGCCAGTGCCCGCGGACGGCGCAGCGTGCGGGCGACCTCGATCGCCGTCCAACTTGCGGTCGTCACCAGCCGCTCCTGCACGATGTTGAGCGGAGCACCGTCCCTTCGATGCACCACCAACCCGTCGCAGGAGCGCAATCGCGATCCAATCGGTTCCAGTACATGCAGGTCGATAGGCTGCTCAGTGTCGAACCCGTGGATTGCCGCTGCAGTTCCCAGGCATACAGGGACCCGGGCGCCGCATGAGAGATCCAGGCCAAGCAGACGTGCCCGAACGTCGGGCGCGCCGAGGCAGTAGATGCCCTGCCACATTCTTTCCAGCACACCGCGATTCACTGCCGACTGGAGTTGACGTCGCGAGATGCGGGACAAGATCTGGGCATTGGTCGCGACGCCACCCTGCGCCTGGAAGATCATTTGCAGCTGCTGATCCATGGCCACGATCGTGGGCATTCGTCATGGCCCAGCGATAGTCAAAATTTCTCAGCCTGTGGATAAGTAGTTTCGCCACTGCGCGAGCGACCGTTGCGGTACGCAAATTGCGGCGTGTCGCCGTACAGACGCGGTCGCTCGCGGTGCAAAGAAACTAGGCAGAGGCGGCGACGATGTTGACCATCGTGCGCACACCCACGCCGAGCGCGCGCTCGTCGATGTCGAACGTGGGCTGATGCAGGTCCAGTTGTGGACCCTGCCCGCTCCACACGCCCAGCCGGCCCATGGCGCCGGGCACGTCTTCGAGGTACCAGGAGAAGTCCTCACCGCCACCGGACTGGTGCGTGTCGGCCAGCGCCTCGGGGCCGACGGCCTCGATCGCATGGGTGAGGATGCGGGTGGACACTTCTTCGTTGACCACCGGTGGCACCCCGCGCCGGTAGTTGAGGCTGTGCTCGATGTTGAGCGGGGCCAGCAGCGACGTAACCGTCTCTTCCACAATCGATTCCAGCGTCAGCCAGGTGTCACGGCTCGCGGTACGGATGGTCCCGGCCAGGGTGCCGATCTGCGGGATGGCGTTGGCGGCCACACCGGCATTGACCGCACCCCACACCATCACGGTGTCGTGGCGCGGGTCGATACGACGGGACAACACCCCGGGCAACCCGGTGATCAGCGTTCCCAGCCCGTAGACCAGGTCACCGGTCAGGTGCGGGCGGGACGTGTGCCCACCGGGCGAATGCAGGGTGATCTCGATGGAATCAGCTGCCGAGGTGATCGGACCGGGTTTGGTGGCCACCCGACCGACGGCCAGGCGCGGATCGCAGTGCAGCGCGAAAATCCGGCTCACCCCGTTCAGCACGCCGGCGTTGATCGCGTCGATCGCACCGCCGGGCATCAGCTCCTCGGCCGCCTGGAACAGGAGCCTCACCCCGACCGGCAATTCCGGCACCGACGACAGTGCCATCGCCGCGCCCAGCAATACGGCGGTGTGGGCGTCGTGCCCGCAGGCGTGCGCGACGTTCGGGACCGTCGAGGCATAGGGCGCGCCGGTGCGGTCGGCCATCGGCAGCGCATCCATGTCGGCGCGCAGCGCGATCCGCGGGCCGTCCTCGGGCCCGAAGTCACACGTCAGCCCGGTGCCGCCGGGCAGCACCTTCGGATTCAGCCCGGCCTCGGCCAGGTGGCGGGCGACGAACTCGGTGGTGGCGAACTCTTGACGGCCGAGCTCGGGGTGAGCGTGCAGATGCCGTCGCCACGACACCATCTCGTCGTAGTTCGCCGACAACCAGCGGGCAGCGGCGTGCTGCAACACACTCATGACGCCCGCCTCCGCTGCTGCGACTCAAGCACGCGGTCCCGCTCAACGGGCGTCTCGGCCAGCCGAACAACGGTGCGGGCCAACATGATTGCACCCTCGAGCACAGCCTTGTCCGCACTCGGACCCGCCGCCGCAGCGGTGAACGCCGGTTGGTGGATCGCCGCCCCACCCGAGTCGATACCGATCACCGGATGGATACCGGGCATCACCTGGCTGATGTTGCCCATATCGGTACTGCCCAGCGGCACACTCGCCTCCACATTCTCCGGCAATGGGCTACGGCCCAGCCGCAACATCTCGGCACGGATGGTCTCCGAGAGCCACGGGTCGGGCGACAGCTCGGCATAGGCCGGAGCGATCTCGGTGACCTGGTGCTCGCAGCCCGTCGCCAGGGCTCCGGCCGAAAAACACCCGGCCATGCGGTCTTCCAACTCGCGCAGCGCGGTCATATCGGTCGCCCGCATGGTGTAGCGCATCTCGGCCCGACCGGGGATGACGTTGGTGGCCTGCCCACCGTGGGTGACGATGCCGTGCACCATCTGCCCGGGCATGAGTTGCTGGCGCAACAGGCCGATCGCCACCTGCGCGACGGTGACCGCATCACCGGCATTGACACCCAGATACGGCGCCACGGCCGCGTGCGACTCCCGGCCGGTGTAATCGACCGTGACCTCGGACAGGGCCAACGAACGGGCCGCGGCGATATCCACCGGCCCGGGGTGCAGCATGACCGTCGCCGCGATGTCGTCGAACACTCCGGCGTTGAGCAGCAGCACTTTTCCGCCGCCGAGCTCCTCGGCCGGGGTTCCGACGAGCACTACGGTCAGGCCCAGGTCGTCGGCCACGTCGGCCAGCGCCAGGGCAGTGCCGACTGCCGAGGCCGCGATGATGTTGTGCCCGCAGGCATGCCCGATCTCGGGCAGCGCGTCGTACTCGGCACAGATCCCGACGACGAGCGGGCCGCTGCCGTAGGTGGCACGGAACGCGGTATCCAGCCCGCCGGCTCTCTCGGTGATCTCGAAGC
This sequence comes from Mycolicibacterium sp. 050232, assembly GCA_036235365.1. Taxonomy (GTDB): domain Bacteria; phylum Actinomycetota; class Actinomycetes; order Mycobacteriales; family Mycobacteriaceae; genus Mycobacterium. The sequence continues at coordinate 189,792 of JAZBEZ010000003.1, forward strand.
CGTATTCGGCCACCAGGGCCTGGGTCTTGGCGCAGCTGCGATGCTCGGCGAAGGCCAACTCAGGCTCGGCATGGATCGAATGCGAGAGCTCGATGAGGTCGCCACGACGCCGGTTGATGGCGTCCTCGACGCTCAGCGAGGCGGTGGCAGACGGCATCCTCGCAGTATCTCACTGGGTGTTGGTGGCCGTTAAGCTCGCCTATCGTGACCGATCCCCAGGACGCCGCGGCCGCCATCACCGAGCGCACCGGAGTTCAGAAGCACGATGTCGCGGTCGTGCTCGGATCGGGCTGGGCACCGGCGGTGGTCGAGCTCGGCGATCCGGTCGCCACGGTGCCGATGGCCGACCTGCCGGGTTTCACCCCGCCGAGCGCGGTGGGCCACCACGGCCACGTGCACTCGACCCGGATCGGGGATCATCGCGTGCTGGTGCTGGCCGGGCGCATTCACGCCTATGAGGGCCATGACCTGCAGCATGTGGTGCATCCGGTGCGGGCCGCGGCTGCGGCGGGCGTGTCCACCGTGGTGCTGACCAACGCCGCCGGTGGACTGCGCGCCGAATACCAGGTGGGCCAGCCCGTGCTGATCAGTGACCACCTGAACCTCACGGCGCGGTCCCCGCTGGTCGGGGCACAGTTCGTCGACCTGGTCGACGCCTACTCCCCCTCACTGCGGGCATTGGCCCGCGAGATCGAGCCGACCCTGGCCGAAGGGGTCTACGCCGGGCTGCCGGGCCCGCACTACGAGACCCCGGCCGAGATCCGGATGCTGCGCACTTTGGGTGCTGACCTGGTCGGTATGTCGACGGTCCACGAAACCATCGCCGCCCGGGCCGCGGGCCTGCAGGTATTGGGCGTCTCGATGGTGACCAACCTGGCTGCGGGGATGACGGGTGAGCCGCTCAGCCACGCCGAGGTGCTCGAGGCCGGACGTCAATCCGCGACCCGGATGGGTGCGCTGCTGCGTTCGGTGATCGAACGGATCTAACCGACCAGGTATCGCTGCAGCGTCGGCGCGATCCAGTCGATCAGCTCCTGGCGGGGCATGGCGACCAGGGGCGGGAATTCCAGCACGTAACGACACAACGCCATGCCCAGCACCTGCGAGGCCGCGAGGCTGGCGCGCACCGGTGTGTCGGGAGCGTCGGCAGTGGTCGCCGCTATCACCGGAGCGAGTTGCGCGGCGAAGATCGTGCGCATCCGCTCGGCCACGGCTTCGTTGGTGACGCCGGCGCGCAACAGGATCAGCAGCGCCTCGTCGCGCTCCCAGCGTTCGAGGAAATGGGCGGCCAGCGCGGCGCCGACCTGTTCGCGCGGCACCTGGGTCAGGTCCGGTAGTTCGAGGTCGAACTCGGCGGCCGCGGCGAACAGTCGCTCCTTGTTGCCGTAGTAGCGCATCACCATCGCAGGATCGATCCCGGCATCGGCCGCGATCGCCCGGATCGTCGCGCGCTCGTATCCGTCCGCGGCGAATCGCTCACGAGCCGCGGCGAGAATGACGGACTTTGTCTCAGCTGCTGGTCGTCGCATGTCAACAATCGTAGGCCAACAACCGTTGACATTGTGCACAAAGGCTCCTACGTTGAAGTCAACAGTTGTTGACCAACGGTTGTTGACAAAGGAGCCGAAGATGCAAACGACCACTACCGACGTCCTCATCGTCGGAGCCGGACCCGTCGGGCTGACCGCCGCCATCGTGCTCATCCAGCACGGTCACGACGTGACAGTCGTCGACCAGCAGGCCGAAGGCGCCAATACCTCGCGGGCGGCCGTGGTCCACCCCCACACGTTGGAACTGCTGGAGCCCTACGGCGTGGTCGACGAGCTCGTGGCCCGGGGCGTACACACCCCGACCTTCGCCATCCGAGACCGCGACGAACTCCTGATCGCGGTGCCGTTCAGCGACCTGCCGACCCGCTACCCGTACACATTGATGATCTCGCAGGCCGACACCGAGGCATTCCTGCTCAACCGGCTGGAGGAACTGGGCGGCAAGGTCGTCCGACCCGCGTCGGTCACCGGTATCCGGCAGTCGGCCGATCATGCGATCGCCACCTTCGCCGACGGCCGGGAGATCCGGGCCGGGTACGTGGTCGGTGCCGACGGCATGCACAGCACGGTCCGCGACCAGGCCGGGATTGCGTTCAGCGGCGGCACGTACGGCGAATCGTTCGCGCTGGCCGACGTCCGCCTGTCCGGCGGGGTGCCCGCCGACGAGGTGATCCTCTACTTCTCGCCGGCCGGACTGGTCGTGGTGGCCCCGTTGCCCGACGGGCTCTACCGCATCGTCGCGACAGTCGACGAAGCGCCGCAGCACCCCGACATCGCGTTCGTGCAAGCACTGCTGGACGAGCGCGGCCCGGTGGCGCGGCCCGCCGTCGTCGAGGAGATCGTCTGGGGATCGCGCTTCCGGGTACATCATCGGGTCGCCGACGCCTTCCGCGACAACCGCATCCTGCTGGCCGGCGACGCCGCCCATGTGCACTCCCCCGCCGGCGGGCAGGGGATGAACCTCGGCATCGAGGACGCCGTCGTCCTGGGCGAGCGGCTGTCGCAGGTGTTGGACGCCGGAGCCCACGACGCGTTACTCGACGAGTACGCCACCACCCGGCGTCGCACCGCACACGGCGTCGTCGTGATGACCAGCCGACTCACCGAACTCGCCACCGCATCGGCCCGCCGCCGCCCCATCCGCAATCGCCTCATGCGCATGGCCGGCAGGTTGCCCGCCGTCCGCCGGGCGCTGGCCTGGCGGTTGTCCGGCCTGGACCGGCGTTGAGTAGTTGAGAAAAGGAGAAAACCGATGAAGCTCGTCAACGATCAACTCGCGGAACCGGTGCGGCTCATCCGGCCGACCGACAACGGGTTTCTGCTGCTGGCGGCCGAGGCCGGGCGCTGGGGCGGGCCGTTCCCCCTGCCGTCGCGCACCCGCCGCCGACTGGTCGGCCGGCTCGGCGAACTGGCAACCGAGCTGGCTCGTCGCGACGACGTCGTCGAGGCCGCGGTGTTCCGCGCTGCGCTGCGCCCACCCGGCGAGGGAGCCGCGCTGCTGGCGCGCGCGGGCGTCCGGCCCGCCCGCTACGACCTGGTCGTTCTGATTCGCACCGCCGATGTCGAAGTGATCGACAACGTCCGAGTGGACGACACCTATCGCGCCATGGTTGCCGAAATCCACCACGCGGCGCGGCATACGTACCAGCTGGCGGCCGGCAACGCGGCCCGGATCGCCGATGTCGACCACACCACCGACCGGTGGTTCCTGTTCAACTACTTCCACTGCGATTCGGCCGAAACGGTCTATGCCGCATGGGAATACACGGCGGGGTGGTTTCAGCGGCACACCGCGCTGCCCGACTCGACGCTGCTGGCCCCGCGGCCCGGTGAGCCGACCGATTTCAGCGTGGTCAACCACGCCAGTTGGCCGGCGCTGCGGACGTTCCTGCCCAGTCTGCTGTTCCGTCGCAGCTTCCGGTCGTTCGTGCTGGCCAATTTCAAGGCCAATGACGTCGCGGCCCAGCCGATCATCTATCGCATCTATCGCCGGACGGCGGCGACGGGTTCTTCATCCCGCCGGCCATGACGCAGGTCGCGCCGCCTGCCCATCCGAGCCATCGCCCGAGCCATCAGCGGTGCCACGAACAGCATCAGCAGGACCCGCACCACCTGGGCGGCGATGATGAACGTGACGTTGGAGCCGGTTTCGACCGCGGTGGCCAGGACCGCGTAGACCCCGCCCGGACTGGTCGCGAGATAGCCCTCGAGCTGTGTCACCCCGGTGACGTCGGCTAGCACCACACCGAGTCCCGCGGTGGCCACGCCGAGCACCACGATCAACGTAACGGCCAGCGGCAGGATCCGGCCGATGGCACGCAGCGATTCCCGGGTGAAGGCGATGCCGGCCTGCCAACCGATCACCATGTAGGCCGCCTGCACCAGCAACGCCGGAACCGCCAATCCGAAGGACAGGCCGGTCAGTTGCAGTGCGACCGTGAGGGCCAGCGGCCCCAGCAGGCCGGCGCCCGGCAGCTTGGCCCACCGCCCGCCGACCGCACCGACAGCCACGATGACGGCCAGCAGCGCCAGGCTGAGATACCAAGGTGCCGAATCGGTTTCGACCGGAGTTGACGCCGGATGCGACCGATCGGCGCGGAAGACGAGGGTCACCACGAGCGGAATGGTCGCGGTGACGAGTGCGACCCGCAGGTATTGGACGACGGAGACGACGCGATCGTCACCACCGAGTTCACGCGCGATGGCCACCAGACCCGACGCTCCGCCGGCGACGAGGGCCAGCGACCCGGTCAGCGGGCTGACGTCGCGGTGCAATCCGAGCAACCCGCCGGCCACGATGCTCAGCACCAAGGTGGCCACCGTGATCGCCAGCACGATCGCCCAGTTCGAACCGATCGCGCTGACCGCATCCCGGTGGACCATCGTGCCGATGTAGACGCCGAGCACGCCTTGGGCGATCACGCCGGCCGGGCGCGGCATCCGTTCCGGGGCGAGCGCGGCCAGTGCCAGCACGATGCCCACCGCCAGCCCGGCGAAGAGCGCGGCCGACGGGACGCCCACGAGGCTGAGCGGGACGGTGACGACGACAGTCGCGATGACCAGCAGAGCCCACCGCAGCGTCCGCGTCATCCCTGTCTCGCACCTCCTGCCGAAAATATTAAGGCATACCTTCGGACTATCGATAGCTGATACCTGACCAAATGCCACGATAACCCTCGATGCCAAGGTATAACTTGTCTATGGCAGCAACATCAGCGACCGAACTGCGCGAGTCGATGATGGCGGTGACCCGTCAGATGCGACGACACCGTCCAGACCACGGCCTGACCTTGAGCCAGCTGGAACTGCTCGGCGAGGCCAGTCGCGGCGGTACCACCACCCCCGCCGAGATGGGCGTCCGACTGCACGTCCGGGCCCAGTCGCTGACCGACAGCATCAACGAACTCGTCCGCCGCGGCCTGATCGTCCGGCGTCCCGACGACAACGACCGTCGCCGTCAGCTCATCGAGATCACCGCAGCGGGGACGGCGTTGCTGCAGGCCGACCGCGCCGAACGGGACGCCTGGTTGCACGCCACGATGCGGGAGAACCTGACGGAACTGGAATTCGATCTGTTGATGCTGGTGGCACCGGTCCTGCGCAAGCTGGCGTACTCCGACGTCACTGCGGGCACACTTGGGTCATGACCTCCGTCGCGACTGCCGCCGCTGATTGGATCGCGCATGACCCCGACCCTCAGACCGCGGCCGAATTGTCCGCCTGCAGCCCGGATGAGCTCGACCGCCGATTCAACAATCCGCTGACCTTCGGCACCGCGGGATTGCGCGGACCGTTGCGGGGCGGGCCCGACGCGATGAACCTGGCTGTCGTCATGCGCACCACATGGGCGCTGGCGCAGGTGCTGAAGAACAGAGGCCTCGGCGGGTCGCACGTGGTGGTGGGTCGCGACGCGCGGCACCGTTCCGACGAGTTCGCGTTGGCCGCCGCCGAAGTCCTTGCTGCCGAGGGCTTCCAGGTGATGCTCATGATGGCGTCCGTCCCGACACCGGTGGTCGCCTACACCGTCCGGCACCTACCCGCCGTGGCCGGGGTCCAGATCACCGCATCGCACAATCCGCCCACCGACAACGGCTACAAGGTGTTTCTCGACGGCGGCATGCAGCTCATCTCTCCCGCCGACGGCGAGATCGAGGCCGCGGTGGCCCGCGCCCCGTACGCCGACGAGATCCCCAGGACAGCAGTCGAAACCAGTGGTCTGCACCAGGTGTACGGCTACCTGGAGCGCGCCGCCCGGGTACGCCGCACCACCGGTTCGGTGCGGGTGGCACTGACCCCACTGCACGGGGTCGGCGGCGAATACGCCCTTGATGCGCTGGCCCTGGCCGGATTCGACGACGTGCACGTGGTCGAAGAACAGTTCAACCCCGACCCGAACTTCCCCACCGTCACCTTTCCAAACCCCGAGGAGCCCGGCGCCGTCGACGCCCTGCTGGCGCTCGCCGACGACATCGACGCGGAGATCGCCATCGCATTGGACCCCGACGCCGACCGGTGCGCCGTCGGCGTCCCCGGACCCGACGGCTGGCGCATGCTCACCGGCGACGAAACAGGTTGGCTGCTGGGCGATTACATTCTGTCCCAGCTCGAGCCGGGCCCGGTCAGCGAAGCCGCCCTGGTGGCCAGCACCGTCGTCTCGTCGCGGATGCTGGCATCGATCGCAGCGGCGCACGGCGCCCAGCACGCCGAAACCCTCACCGGGTTCAAGTGGTTGGCCCGCGCCCAGTCGCCCGGCAACACCCTGGTCTACGCCTACGAAGAGGCGATCGGCCATTGCGTCGACCCGGCCTCGGTGCGCGACAAGGACGGGATCAGTGCTGCCATCCTGGCTGCCGACCTCGTCGCTGCACTGCGCGATCAGGGTCGCAGCATGCTCGACGCCCTCGATGACCTGGCCAAGTTCCACGGCGTCCACGTGACGGGTGCCGTCACCCGCCACATCGACGATGCCGAGGCCGCCATGACCCGGTTGCGCGAGAACCCGCCGACCGAATTGGCCGGCATCGCCGTCACCGTGGAGGATCTGCTGGAGCGGGTCGGTCAACAGCGCACCGACGCCCTGATCTTCGCCGGCAGCGACGCTGACACCTCGGTCCGAGTGGTGGTGCGCCCGTCGGGAACCGAGCCGAAACTCAAGTCCTACACCGAAGTCCGCTGCGCGCCGACCGATGACCTGAATACTGCCCGGGCGCATGCCCAGAAACTCAGCCAGGATCTGGCCGACGCGGCAGCCCGCTGGTGATGCCTCAGCGCGGGCCGAACTGGCGGTCGCCGGCGTCCCCCAGTCCAGGGACGATGTAGGCGATCTCGTTGAGGCCGTCGTCGATGGTGGCGGTGACGAGCCGCATGTCGGGGGCGATTTTCTCGATCGCGTCGATCCCCTGCGGCGCGCACACCACGCACACCGCGGTGATGTCGACCGCGTTGCGTTCCTTCAGCAGATCGATCGTGTACGCCATCGACCCGCCGGTTGCCAGCATCGGGTCGAGGACGAACACCGAACGTGTGCTCAGGTCGTCGGGCAGCGACGCCAGGTACGGGGTGGGCTGATGCGTCGTCTCGTCGCGCGCCATCCCGACGAAACCCACCTGCGCCTCGGGAATCAGGGCGTGCGCCTGGTCGACCATCCCCAGCCCGGCGCGTAACACCGGCACCAGCAACGGCGGGTTGGCCAATCGCGAACCGGTGGTGTCGGTCACCGGGGTGCGCACCGCGATGGTCTCGGATGCCGCGTCCCGGGTGGCCTCGTATACCAGCATCAGGGTCAGGTCGCGCAGCGCCGCACGGAATCCCGCGTTGTCGGTCCGCTCATCCCGCAGGGTGGTCAGCCGCGCGGCGGCCAGAGGGTGGTCGACGACGCGTACATCCATGCGCTGACCTTAACGGGCCGTGGCGCTGCCGTGCAGGTGGATCCGGTGACGACGCCACGCACTGTGGACTACGGACTACGGATTTTCAAGGGTCCGCCAGCAGGCACCGCCGAACCAGTCTGAGATGGCGTTCGCTCTTGCCCCCGAGTCTGGAGATCTGATCATGACGAAAGCCGCAGCTGCCCGATGACCCTGAGCATCGACGCGGAGGACCTCGGCGTCGAGTCTGACGCGCAACTGGCGGCCCGGTTCGTCCGGGAGGCCATGCCGTTCCATGCCATCCTGTTGCGCACCGCACGGCGGCTGACGCACAGCCATGCCGACGCCGAGGACCTGGTCCAGGACACCCTGATGAACGCCTACACCGGTTTCCGGCGGTTCGAGCCGGGCACCAATCTGCGGGCGTGGCTGTTTCGCATCCTGCACAACCGGTGGATCAGCACGCACCGGATGAAACAGCGCCGCCCCGACACGTTCGCGGTCGCCGAGATCACCGACAGCGACATGTTCGGCAGCGCAATCCATTCCGCGACCGCAGAGCGTTCCGCTGAGGACCGCGCCCTCGACGCGTTCTGCGACGACCGCGTCCGTGACGCGGTGTTGACGCTGCCCGAGGGATTCCGAACGGTCTTGTACTACGCCGACATCGAGGGCTTCACCTACGCCGAAACCGCGGCACTCATGGAAATCCCACTGGGAACAGTGATGTCGCGCATCGCCCGCAGCCGCGAACGCCTGCGGGCCGCCTTGATCGAAGACGACGACACCCGACGCGTCGCCTGATACCCGACGGAAGGACACCATGGAATCCGGATCGACAGAACTCACGGGATACCGCGCGCTGGTCACCGGCGGCACCGCAGGGATCGGGTTGGCCTGCGCCGATCTGCTGGCCCGGGCGGGTGCAACGGTCACCATCACCGGACGAGACGAACAACGGGGACGTGCCGCCGCGGCCACCCTCGGCGGGGAGGTCCGATTCGTCGCCGCCGATCTCGGCGACCTGGACTCGGTGCAATCCCTTGCCCGGCAATGCGATCAGCTCGACATCCTGGTCAACAACGCGGCCGCCTTTCCCGGTGCGCTGACCGTGGAACAGGATGTCGCGTCGTTCGAGCAGACCTTCGACACCAATGTGCGCGGCACCTATTTCCTGGTGGCCCAACTGGTGGGCGGCATGCTCGACCGCGGCCGCGGCAGCATCGTCAACGTCACCTCGATGGTCGCGTCGAAAGGCGTGCCCGGCGCCTCGGCCTACAGCGCGTCCAAGGCCGCGGTCGAATCGCTGACCCGCACCTGGGCCGCCGAATTCGGTTCCGGCGGTGTGCGAGTCAACAGTGTGGCGCCAGGGCCGACCCGCACCGAAGGCGTCGAGGCGCAGTGGGGCGACACGAACGAGGAACTCGGGCGGGCCCTGCCGTTGGGCCGCACGGCCACCCCGGAAGAGATCGCCCACGCGGTGCTGTTCCTGTCGTCGCCGCGCGCGGCGTTCATCACCGGCTCGACGCTGCATGCCGACGGCGGTGGCACCGCCATCTAAAGGCGGGTCACCCGTGCGCCGATTACTACAGGAGGGCAGCGATACCCGGCTCACGACAGCCCTGCGGTAGAAAACGACGCGCCAACGGGAACCGAACGGCGTCGGCCGGCGTCCTAATCACATGCCCGCCGAAACCCTGCGCGCCGACATGGCGGCGATCCGCGCCTTTGGCGCCGCCCTCAACGCCCACGCCGCCGACCTGGACGCCGTGGCAGCCGCCCTGCGAGCGATTCCGGCACCGGAACTCGGGCCGGTCGGCGAACGGTTCGCTGCCGCCTTCGCTCAAGCCGTGAGCGCACACAGCGACGCGGTCGCGTCGCTCGGGGTACGCACCGGGGCCGGGGCCGTCAGCGCGCGCAGCACCGCCGCTGATTACGACTCCGCTGGCCGGCGGGCGGCCCAGCTGTTGCCGCGGGTGTAACCGTGCCCAGTTCCGCCGTCATCCTGGCCGCGCCGCTCTACGAGTTGCGGGATCTGGTGGATGCCGCCATGCCGGACCAGACCGCCGCGACCGCGATGGATGGCGTGCACGGCGCCCTGTCGGACATCGCGGCCGCGCTCGGGCGATCGTGGGACCGCGCCGCCGGAGATTGGTCGGGCACCGCCGCGACAGCGGCCGGGGAATTCGCCGCAGGCGCCGCTGCCGAGGTGACGGCGCTGGCCGAGCGGGCGCGGGCGTTGGGCGCCGCAGCCCGGGACGCGGGTTCGGCGGTAGCCCGGGCCAGGTTGCGCCTGCAGGCGATCATCGACCGCTTCGAGGAACGCGCCGCCGCGCTGGCCCCTCATCTCGATGAACCCGGGGTGGCCCAGGAGCTGCAGGCCGAGGCACGACGCGCGATCACCGAGGCGTCGACCGTCGTCGAAGAACTGAGCGCCGAACTGGACCGGCATTCCGGCTCACTCACCGGCACCGCCACCGCCCCGGCCGTCGCTGCCCCCGCCCCACCGCCCGCAACCGGAATGCACCCGGGCTCGGCAGGCTTGTCCACCGGCGCCGGCTCCGGCGGTTTCACAGCGGCTCCGGCGGGGTTCTCCGGTGGTTCTCCTCCGGCCACCGCGCTGGACGCCGACCGCGCGGAGGCACCGGTCGGGCTCCGAGACCCAGGGATGTTCGGTGGCGGCGTGGCGGTTCGGCTACCCGACGGCAGCACGGCGACAGCGCCCAATGCCGTGGCGGCCAGCGCCGTGCGGCACGCCCTCACCCAACTCGGAGTGCCCTACCGGTGGGGCGGCACCACGCCCGGCGTCGGGCTGGACTGCAGTGGACTGACCCAGTGGGCCTACCACGAGGCCGGGCTGGATCTACCGCGGCTGGCCCAGGAACAGGACATCGGCAAGGCCGTCTCGGCGGGATCGTTGCGGCCGGGCGACCTGGCGGTATGGGACGGGCATGTCGCGATGGTCGTCGGCGCCAACACCATGATCGAGGCCGGCGATCCGGTGAAGCTGTCCCCGATCCGGACCACGAATGCCGGTCAGGGCTTCCAGGGATTCTGGCGGCCCACGGCGTGACAGAAGTACCGACAGGTCCCGAACCGGAGACAACCTGACTGCCGTCCAGGGGCCCCCATTAGGCTGTGCCGCATGGCTGCTGACATCGTGCCGGTCCGGCTCGGGCTGACCAAGGGCGACCTCTACACACTGTGGGCTCCGCGCTGGCGGGATGCCGGCGACGAGTGGGAGGCCTTCTTGGGCGAGGGCGACGCCCTGTACGGCTTCGAATCGGTCGCTGATCTGGCGGCATTCGTCCGCACCAACACCGACAACGACCTCGCCGACCACCCGAAGTGGGACAAGCTGACCGCGGCCAACGCGCACAAGCTCCAGCCCGCCGACGACCGTGAGTACGACATCGTCGGGGTCCCCGACCTGGTCTCCGACAAGCCGACCGAGGAATCCGTCGCAAGCCTGCACCGCACCCTGGTGGTGGTGTCCTCGATCGGCTCGGTGTGTGAGCTGGCGGCGATCAGCAAGTTCTTCAACGGCAACCCTGTGCTCGGGACGCTCGGCGGCGGACTGGACGGCTTCACCGGTCGCTCCGGCCGTAAGCGCTGGGCGGAGATCGAAGCCGTGATCGGTCGGGGTTGGGACGGCGTGCTCGACTCCATCGACGAGATCGTCGCCATCCCGGAAGACGTCGACGCCGACGCGGTGAAAAAGGCCGAGGCCGAGCTCGAGGAGCCCGCGCCCGAGGAGGACGAGGACGACCTCGCGGTGGACACCGACGACGCCGAGAGCGACGACGAGGATGACACCGAAGCCGAGGCCGAGCCCGTGCGCAGCGCGGCCGACACCGCCGTCCTCGGTGACGACGAGGACTTCTGGCAGAAGGTCGGTATCGATCCGGTGCGCATCATGACCGGTTCGGGCACCGTCTACACCCTGCGCTGCTACCTCGACGACGATCCGGTCTTTCTCGGCCGCAACGGCCGCATCAGCGTGTTCAGTTCCGAGCGTGCACTGGCCCGCTATCTGGCCGACGAGCACGACCACGACCTGTCGGACCTGGCCACCTACGACGACATCCGGACCGCCGCCACCGACGGCTCCCTGCGGGTGGACGTCGCCGAGGAGAACATCTACGTCCTCAGCGGCATCTCCGACGACATCGCCGACGGTCCCGACGCGGTCGACCACGACCAGTTGGAGTTGGCCGTCGAGCTGCTGCGCGATGTCAGCGACTACTCCGAGGACAAGACCGTCGACGAGACGCTCGCCGGCACCAAGGCGCTCGGCAAATTCGTCAGTTATGTGCTGGGCGACGAGGGTGCCCGCAAGCCCGAGGCCCCGTATGCCCAGGCCGTCGAGCAGTGGGACGCGTTGGAGCGTTTCGTGGAGTCGCGCCTGCGGGCGGAGTAGCTCTCAGGACACGCGCTTCAAGTCGTCGTACCCGTCGATGTACAGCCCGTCACCTGCCCAGGTGACGGTGTAGACATCGTCGGGAAGCTGCCAGGTTCGTTGGCCGGTCGCGGTGTCGTAGGCGCTCACCGGTCCGTCTCCGCTCGCCACGATCTGCTTGCCGTCGGTGGCGATCAGCCTGTCTGAGAGCTGGGCACCGTCGACGAACGCACCACTCGCGTCGTTACAGTCCCGCACCCGCATCCCACCGGCACGCGTACTCACCTCGGAGTAGGACAAGACGCACAGCGTGCCGAGACCAGTGAGAGAGACCAAGGTGTCGGACGACATCGGGAGCGGCTGCGACCACGTCAACTCTCCGGTGAGCGTGTCCACGCCGGCGATCTCCCCCTTCTCCTGGCTGTACACGATCGGCGACGTGACCCCCGATGTCGTGTACGGCACCGAGCCTTGGAAGCCGAAACGGGGCATGTCGCTGGTGTCAGGCAGCCGATAACCGCGGTCCCCCGGGATCCTCCACGCCAGCTTGCCGGTGAAGGAGTAGAAATCGATGCGCTGCCTCGGTTTCCCGCCCGGCATTATCCCGCCGCTCCGCTGTGACACCGCGATGCCCCGGCTGGTAGCGATGACATTGTCGACGCTCCCGATGGAGAACAACTCGTCACCGGTTTTGGCGTCGTAGAACTTGGTACTCAGACCGCCCCGCTCTTGTTCCGCCACGACGCCTTGATCCAGGAACACCGACGCCTGCCCGGGCATCGGCTTGGTCCAGAGTTGCTGTCCCGAGTCGTCGAATACGGTGAGGCTCTGCTGATGGCTGGAATACGCGAGCAAGCCGGAACCGCTGTAGGTCCGTGGGAGTCCTCCTCCTTGATTCGGTGCCACGTTCTTCGTGGCGCCGGTGGCCACATCCAGAAGTGCCGCGCTCTTGTCAGCGGCAACGCAGAGGGCGGTGGCGCCCGACGTGCTGAAGACGCAGTTCGTAAACACGCCCGGCTTTAACCATTTCTGCGAGCCGTTGCCGGCATCCAGCGCGGTGAAGGAATCGTTCAGATTGACCAGGACGGTCTTGGTATCGCCACCGACAACCCGAGTAAGCCCACGTGGGCTGCCCCCACCCAGCGGATAGCTCCACAGGTTCTTGGTAGGCGCCGCACTCAATGAGGAGAGCTTCGCCGCGGCCGGTGGACGCTCCGCACCGGCTATCTCTGCCTTTCCAGCAGCGGCATCGGCCTCCGACAACGCCTCCGACCCTGAGCCAAACGTCCAGTACACGATCGAGCCGACGACCAGCACCAGCACGGCGATCACCGCGGCAACGACGATTCCGATGACCTTCGCGTTTCGGCGGCGATCCTCCGGGGGCTGGGGAGTGAATTGTGGTGGGTACCCGCCGTATCGGGGCTGCTGCCCCCATCCCTGCGGCGCGTGCGACGTAGGGAATCCCGGAGAGGCACCGAATACGGGAGGCGCCCCGGGTTGTACCGCAGGGGAATCGAACGGCGACCCGCTCATCCCAGATGCCTGCTGACCATCGTTGTCGCCCCACGGCGAACTCCCCCACGGGTTCACGTTGGGAGTGTATTTGACAGGTCCTGGGGTGAGCCGATGAGTTCTGGCCGCGCAGGCGGTCAGATCACTCATGACCGCATCGACCAGCTTTTCCACGCACACCGTCGAGGTTCCCGGCGCACGCCTGCACTACGAGGTGCGCGGCGACGGCCCGCTGTTGCTGATCCTCGGCGCCCCGATGGCGGCCGCGGAATTCGCGCCGCTCGCGCACGCACTGGCCGGCGACCACACGGTGGTGACCGCCGACCCGCGTGGCATCGCCGGCAGTTCCGTCGATGATCCGACCGAGAACTCCATCCCCGAGCGCAGAGCCGACGACGTCGCCGCGATCCTCGACGATCTGGGTGCCGCCTCGGCCGATGTGTTCGGCTCGTCGGGTGGTGCGGTGACGGGTCTCTCGTTGGTGGCCCGCCACCCCGGCCGGGTGCGCACGCTCGTCGCGCACGAGCCTCCCCTGTTGGAGTTGTTGCCCGATGCCGCCGCGCAGCGTGCCGCCACCGAGGACATCATCGCCACCTTCAACCGCGACGGGATGTTCGCGGCCTGGGGCAAGTTCATGGCCAACGCCGGCTTCGACGTACCGCCCGATGCGCCGCAGATGCCGGAGATGCCGCAGCCCAGTGAGCAAGAGCGGCGCGACGCGGCGCACTTCTTCAACCACCAGCTCCGGTCCACCACCCGGTTCCTGCCCGACGTCCAGGCACTGACACGCGGGCAGGTCGTGGTGGGGCTCGGCGAGGAATCCGGACGTCTGCTGACCAGGCGGACCACGACTGCCCTTGCCGACCTGCTAGGTACACGTCCCGTGCTGTTCCCGGGCGACCACGGTGGATTCATGGGCGCGCCAGGAGCTTTCGCCGACGTGCTCCGCAAGGTCCTGCGTGGCTGACCTACCTCGTGCCGGTCAGCTCTTCGTGACCTTCGGCGCGTGCCAGGTGCCGTTGAGCGCGTCTTCCTTGGGCCAGTACAACCGCAGGATCATCTGGAACGGGCCCTCCGGCGCGGGCAGCCAGTTCGCTTCTTTCTCCGGGCCGGGCGACTCGTGCTGCACGTAGATCGTGACGCCGCCGTCGGGGTCCTTGGCCAGGCTCGACAACATCGGCGAATTGATCAGGTACCGGTTGATCGGGTTGGCGACCAGCAGGCTCTGCGGCATCGTGTACATGGTGGTCGACCAGAACGAGTTGACCGGCGGCACCTGCTCCGGCGCGAACCGCACGGTGTAGTTGTCGACCCCGGTCAACGGCGCCCCGGTCGAGTCGACGGCCAGCACCGGGTAGATGGCCTCCTGCGCGGTGTTGCCGTAGATGCCCAGCACCGCACCGGCCATCCGGTATAGGTAGTTGTCCTTCAACGCTTCCCGCGTGCCGAACAGATCGGCCGACGTCACCTGGCCGGTGTCCAGCTTGTCTTTCTTGAAGGTGTTGAGCTCGGTCCACGCATCGGCCATTCCGTCCTGCACAGCCTGCAGGGTTTCCTCGCTCAGTGTGTCGGGGTCGAATTCCCCGTCGGGGCCGATGCCGATGGTGGCGAAGCGAGCCCGAAGGTCCTTCTCCGACGGCACTTCCGGTGCGTACTTCAGGAGGAAGTTGAGGATCTGGAAGAACTTGGGCGAGGTCTTCTGCTCGTCAGGAGTCAACGGTGCGATGAAGTCGACCGCGGGGGCGGTCGCCGCGGGCTGGTCGACGAACGCCGAGAGCGGTTCGACGGTGTAGCCGGCCTGGATCTTCTTGACGTTGTCGATGTCCTTGGGATCGAACAGCTGGGTGCGGTAGATGACCAACGCGAAATCGGTGTCGGAGCGGATCACATCGGTGATGCCTGCGGGCTTGTCGCCCTTCCAACCTGGGCCTGCCAAGAGGTACTTGCCACCGCCGTTGCCGGTGGTGCGGCTGCCCACGTAGGCGAAGTTGTAGGTGTAGCTGTCGATGAACTGCAGCGAGTAGTACCGGCCGGCCTCGATCGGCGGCACTGTGAGCACCAGCGGTTCGGCTCGCAGGTCAGCGCCCAGCATCGTGTAGGGGGTATCGGAGTTCGGCGTCTGGATCGTGGTGTCCGCTGGGGTGAACACCCGGGCGATGCTGTGTGTCTGGTTCCAGTCGCCCTTGTACTGCGGGTTGGCCTTGTCGACGAAGTAGGCGTGCTGGATGCGGTACGAGTCGACCATCGGGAAGCCGTATACGTATGCCTCCTTGGCGATCTGGCGCACCGCCTCCGGTGTCGGCGTCGCGCTCGGCGGTTGGTCGGAGCCGCCACAACTGACGACCGAGGCCAGCAGAACAGCCGTCAGTCCGTACGCCAGAAACTTCATCCATCACTCCTAGGTCGTAGCCATCCCCACGCCGCAGCCGGGCCGCGGTGTGGGGATGTCGGGGTCAATGCATGTCGTGGTGCCGAAGCGCGGGACCTTGCCCCGCCGAGTCAACCGACCAGCACCGCGTACCGGGGCTTGATCACCTCGTCGATCAGCGCGAGCCGTTCGTCGAACGGAATGAAGGCGGACTTCATCGCATTGATCGTGAACCGCTCCAGGTCGCTCCAGCCGTAGCCGAAAGCCTCGACCAGCCGCAGCATCTCCTGACTCATGGTGGTGTCGCTCATCAGCCGGTTGTCGGTGTTGACGGTGACGCGGAACCGCAGCCGGGCCAGCCGGTCGAACGGGTGCTCGGCGATGCTGGGCGTCGCCCCGGTCTGCACATTGCTGCTGGGGCAGAGTTCGAGGGGAATTCGCTTGTCGCGCAAGATGGATGCCAGCCTGCCGAGCTGTTGCGTCCCGTCGTCGAACTCGGTGATGTCGTCGACGATGCGTACCCCGTGCCCGAGCCGGTCCGCCCCGCAGAACGCGATGGCCTCGTGGATGGACGGCAGGCCGAACGCCTCACCGGCGTGAATCGTGAAGCGCGCGTTGTTGCCTCGCATGTACTCGAACGCATCGAGGTGACGGGTGGGTGGGTACCCGGCTTCGGCGCCGGCGATGTCGAATCCGACAACGCCCTTGTCCCGGAACCGGATTGCCAGCTCGGCGATCTCCCGGGAGCGGGCGGCGTGGCGCATCGCGGTGACCAGGCAGCGCACGGTGATGGTGCGGCCCTCGGCCGCTGCGGCCTTCTCGCCGTCGGCGAAGCCGGCCAACACCGCGTCGACCACGTCGTCCAGCGACAGTCCGCGATCGATGTGCAGTTCGGGCGCGAACCGCACCTCCGCGTAGACGACGTTGTCCGCGGCCAGATCTTCGACGCACTCGAAGGCGACACGATGTAGCGCCTCGGGGGTCTGCATGACCCCGACGGTGTGGGCGAACGGTTCCAGGTAGCGCACCAACGAGCCGCTGTGAGCGGCCGTGCGGAAGAACGTGGCCAGCTCGTCGACCTCGGTGGCCGGCAGGTCGTCGTAGCCCAGCTGACCGGCCAGTTCGAGCACGGTGGCCGGCCGCAGTCCGCCATCCAGGTGATCGTGCAGCAGGGCCTTGGGAGCGTGCTGGATCTTGTCCAGAGTCAGCGGCGTACTCATGTCCCCATCATGCGCGACACCGGGCGGTCGGCGAGGCTCAATCAGGCTGCGACGCGCTCAACAGTCGGTGACGAAACAGGTCGAGTACCTGGTCCAGCGCCGCTCGGGTCGGCTGCCCGGGCTCGTCGATCAGGTGTTCCGTGAGCACCGAATGCGGTGGCATCGTCGCGGCGGGGTTGGCGTCGGCATCGTCGAGTTCGACCGCGACGAACGCGTCACCGAGCTGCTCGCGCAAGAAGCCGAAGCGCTCGCGGGGGACCAATCGGTCCCCGGTGAACCGCAGCCCCAACACCGTCAGACCCCGCGCGCAGCGTTGCTTGACGACGGCCAGGTCGTCCGCCGAGATGTCGATCGACCCACGCTGGCCGGCCGTGAGCCCGAGCGGCATCGAAGGTTGTGACAGCACCGGGGCGAGCAGGACGTCGTCGGTCGCCATCGCCAGGGCATACCCGCCGGTGAAACACATGCCCACGGCGCCGACACCGGGCCCACCACAACGCTGGTGTTCGTGTCTGGCCAGCGCGCGCAGCCAGTCGATCACCGGCGAGGTCCGGCCGGTCGCCAGCGTGACGAATTCTCGGCTGATACAGGCCGGTACGAGCGAGCCGACGGCATTCGCCACGAAGGCGACCCGACCGTGTGCGTCCGGGTTCGGGTCGCGACCGGGGACTCCGAACAGGTGCGGAAGGACTGCGGTACAACCGATCCCGCTGACCTGGCGGGCGAAGTCGAGGACTTTCGGGGTGATGCCGGGCATTTCGGCGATGATGACCACTGCCGGGCCATTGCCGCGCCGAAATAAGGTGCGAGTCTTGGATTGGTAGGTGAACTCTGATCGTTGGAAATCCGCGAGATCGTCGTCGGGCACCTTATGTGCTTAGCAGCCGGGCAGCTGATTCGCCACGGCGTCAGCCGATGCGGTCGATGATCAGCGGCCGCGGCACGGGCGCGGCGTCGCCGACGGTCCAGGCACCGTCGAGTTCGACGAGTGCCCCAGGCAGCCGTTCGGCAGTCTCGGTGTAGAGCGTGAACAGCGTCTCCCCCGCGGCCACGGGCTCGCCGGGCCTGCGGTGGATCCGCACGCCGGCACCGAACTGCACCGGTTCGCCCGGCTGGGCACGACCGGCCCCCAGTCTCCAGGCCGCCAGTGCCACTCCCATGGCGTCGAGGTCGCCCATGATGCCGCCGTGCTGGGCGGTCACGGTCTCTGTGGCGGCCCCGATGGGCAGCGGGCGGCTCAGGTCTCCGCCCTGGGCCGCCACCAGCGCACGGAAGCAATCCATCGCGCTGCCGTCCCGCAGCGTCTCCGCCGGGTCGACACCGTCGATCCCGGCCGCGTCGAGCATCTCGGTGGCCAGCGCCACCGTCAGCGCGACCACGTCGGACGGCCCGCCTCCGGCCAGCACCTCCAGCGACTCGGTCACCTCCACGGAGTTGCCGACGGTCCGGCCCAGCGGGCAGTTCATGTCGGTCAGGAGCGCCCGGGTCGGCACCCCGTTGGCGTTGCCCAGCTCGACCATGGTGGCCGCCAGCTCACGTGACTCGGCCTCGGTCTTGAGGAAGGCACCGCGCCCGACCTTCACGTCCAGGACCAGCGACCGCGCGCCCTCGGCCAACTTCTTGCTCATCACCGAACTCGCGATGAGCGGGAGCGACTCGGTGGTGGCGGTGACATCGCGCAAGGCGTAGATCTTGCGGTCGGCCGGCGCCAGCTCACCCGCCGCGAAGACCGCCGCACCGATGTCCCGAAGTTGTTGCCGGATCTGATCTTTCGACAGTTCCGCGGTGAACCCCGGGATCGCCTCGAGTTTGTCGAGCGTGCCGCCGGTGTGCCCGAGCCCTCGCCCGGCCGCCTGCGGAACACCGGCACCACAGGCCATCACGACCGGAAGCAGCGGGATGGTGATCTTGTCCCCCACCCCTCCGGTGGAGTGCTTGTCCACCAGGGCAAGTGGTTGCCCGTCACGGCGCAGGTCCGTGAAGTCGAACCGCTCCCCGGAGTCGACCATCGCCGCCGTCCACCGGGCGATCTCGGCCGGCGCCATGCCCTTCAGGAAGATCGCCATCAGCAGTGCCGACATCTGTTCGTCGGCGACCCGTCCGTGGGTGTAGCCGTCGATCACCCAGTCGATCGCGGCGTCGGACAGCACGCCGCCGTCCCGCTTGGTCCGGATGACGGTGGGCGCGTCGAGGTGGGACATGGCCGTAAACCTACTCGTCAGTAACCCGGAGTTGTTGGACCACTTGGCCTTACCGACGCCCAAGATCATCGGGCCCGAAGGCGTCCGGCAGCAGCTCGCGCAGCGGCCGCGCGCCGCCGGGATGGTCGATCAGCAGCGCGGGCCCGCCGTGTTCGAGCAACACCTGCCGGCACCGTCCACAGGGCATCAAAAGGCCCCCGTCCGGCCCCACACACGACAGCGCCACGAGCCTTCCGCCGCCTCCGGAATGCAGGGCGCAGGCCACAGCGCACTCGGCACAGAGACCTAGGCCATATGAGACATTCTCCACATTGCATCCGGTCACGACGCGACCGTCGTCAACCAGAGCCGCGGCCCCCACGGAAAATCCCGAATAGGGCGCGTAAGCGTGGAACGAGACCTCGATTGCCTTGTTACGCAGCAGATTCCAGTCGACAACAACAGTCACGGGAAGACCTCCGACATAGGTTCTGAATGCATTCCGTAACCCCAATTCCCGACCCACGCAGTAAGATAGGTAAGCCTAACTTCTGCGCGATTTTGCGGTAGAACGGCTCAACCGTAATTCCTTCGCCAGTACAAATGGGTTTAGAGTCGCCCCGAGGTTTGGGGCTAATACACAGGCAGTCCCGAACGTCCACCGATGACGTTGGAGGGCGAGATGAGTACTCAGACGGAGGTGCCGGCTCCGCAACCCAGGAAAACCCGTCGGCGCACCCTTTACAAGGGTGATCCGGGAATGTGGTCCTGGGTGTTGCACCGTATTACCGGTGCCACGATTTTCTTCTTCCTGTTCGTGCATGTCCTCGATACCGCGCTGGTCCGGGTCAGCCCGCAGGCCTACAACGAGGTCATCGAGACGTACAAGACGCCCCTCGTCGGTTTGATGGAGATGGGCCTGGTCGCCGCGGTGCTGTTCCACGCACTGAACGGCATCCGGGTCATCCTCATCGACTTCTGGCAGCAGGGCCCCCGCTACCAGCGGCAGATGCTCGCGGTCGCCGTCGGCGTGTTTGCCGTGGTCCTCATCGCAGCACTAGGAGTTCTCGGTATGCACATGACGGAGCGGTTCCTGTGAGCGCGCCAGGAGCGGGCGAGTCGCGGTTGGGCCGTCCGGCACCGGTGATGGAACGTGAGCACGACCGGCCGGCCGCGCTGGACCACCCGCGCGCACCCCGTCGTCCCCGCGGCATTCCGTACTTCGAGAAGTACGCCTGGCTGTTCATGCGGTTCTCGGGTCTCGCACTTGTTTTCCTCGCGCTCGGCCACCTGTTCATCATGCTGATGTGGCAGGACGGCGTGTACCGCATCGACTTCAACTACGTCGCCCAGCGCTGGGCCTCCCCGTTCTGGCAGATCTGGGACATGGCCCTGCTGTGGCTCGCGATGATCCACGGCGCCAACGGCCTGCGCACCATCATCGGCGACTACGCCCGCAAGAACGTCACGAAGTTCTACCTGAATTCGCTGCTTCTGCTGGCGACAGGGTTCACGTTGGTTCTGGGTACCTACGTCCTGGTCACCTTCGACCCGAATATTGGGGGTTAACCAATGATTCAGGAACACCGCTACGACGTCGTCATCGTCGGCGCCGGCGGCGCAGGTATGCGCGCTGCCGTCGAGGCCGGTCCGCGCGTCCGTACCGCTGTGCTGACCAAGCTGTACCCGACGCGCTCCCACACCGGCGCGGCCCAGGGCGGCATGTGCGCCGCGCTGGCCAACGTCGAAGAGGACAACTGGGAGTGGCACACCTTCGACACCGTCAAGGGTGGCGACTACCTCGCCGACCAGGACGCCGTCGAGATCATGGCCAAGGAAGCCATCGACGCGGTGCTGGACCTCGAGAAGATGGGCATGCCGTTCAACCGGACGCCCGAGGGCCGCATCGACCAGCGCCGCTTCGGCGGGCACACCCGCGATCACGGCAAGGCCCCGGTGCGCCGGGCCTGTTACGCCGCCGACCGCACCGGCCACATGATCCTGCAGACGCTGTATCAAAACTGCGTCAAGCACGACGTGGAGTTCTTCAACGAGTTCTACGCGCTCGACATCGCGCTGACCGACACCCCGGCCGGCCCGGTGGCCACCGGCGTCATCGCCTACGAGCTCGCGACCGGCGACATCCACATCTTCCACGCCAAGGCGATCGTCTTCGCCACCGGCGGCTCGGGCCGGATGTACAAGACCACCTCCAACGCCCACACCCTGACGGGTGACGGGCTGGGCATCATCTTCCGCAAGGGACTTCCCTTGGAGGACATGGAGTTCCACCAGTTCCACCCGACAGGCCTGGCCGGCCTGGGCATCCTGATCTCCGAAGCCGTGCGCGGCGAGGGTGGCCGGTTGCTCAACGGCGAGGGCGAGCGGTTCATGGAGCGCTACGCGCCGACGATCGTCGACCTCGCGCCGCGTGACATCGTCGCCCGTTCGATGGTGCTGGAAGTGCTCGAAGGCCGCGGCGCCGGACCGAACAAGGACTACGTCTACATCGACGTGCGCCACCTCGGCGAGGAAGTGCTGGAGGCCAAGCTTCCCGACATCACCGAGTTCGCCCGCACCTACCTTGGCGTGGATCCGGTCACCGAACTGGTGCCGGTCTACCCGACCTGTCACTACGTCATGGGCGGCATCCCGACCACGATCCACGGCCAGGTGCTGCGCGACAACACCAACGTCATCCCGGGCCTGTATGCCGCCGGCGAATGTGCATGTGTGTCGGTGCACGGCGCCAACCGCCTTGGCACCAACTCGCTGCTGGACATCAACGTGTTCGGCCGTCGCGCCGGTATCGCCGCCGCCGAGTACGCCGCCAACCACAATCACGTCGACCTGCCGGAGAGCCCGGCCGACATGGTGGTCGGTTGGGTCGGCGACATCCTGTCCGAGCACGGCAACGAGCGCGTCGCCGACATCCGCACTGCCCTGCAGCAGTCGATGGACAACAATGCCGCGGTGTTCCGCACCGAGGAGACGCTCAAGCAGGCGCTGACGGACATCCACGCACTGAAGGAGCGCTACGCGCGAATCACGGTGCACGACAAGGGCAAGCGCTACAACAGCGACCTGCTCGAGGCCATCGAGCTGGGCTTCCTGCTCGAGCTGGCCGAGGTGACCGTGGTCGGTGCGCTCAACCGCAAGGAGTCCCGCGGCGGGCACGCGCGTGAGGATTACCCCGACCGCGACGACACCAACTACATGCGCCACACCATGGCGTACAAGGAAGGCCCCGGACTGCTTGCCGACATCCGGCTGGACTACAAGCCCGTGGTCCAGACTCGGTACGAGCCGATGGAAAGGAAGTACTAGACCGTGAGTGCACCTGTCATCGACAAGCCAGAAGCCGGCGACCCGCCCCTGCCTCCCGTTCCCGACGGCGCGGTCATGGTCACGCTGAAGATCGCCCGGTTCAACCCCGAGAACCCGGACTCCGCGGGTTGGCAGAGCTTCCGGGTTCCCTGCCTGCCCTCGGACCGGCTGCTCAACCTGCTGCTCTACGTCAAGGGCTACCTGGACGGCACCCTGACCTTCCGGCGCTCCTGCGCCCACGGTGTGTGCGGTTCGGACGCCATGCGGATCAACGGTGTGAACCGGCTGGCCTGCAAGGTGCTCATGCGTGACCTGCTGCCCAAGAAGGCCGGCAAGCAGCTCACCATCACCATCGAGCCGATCCGCGGCCTGCCCGTGGAGAAGGACCTCGTGGTGGACATGGAGCCCTTCTTCGACGCCTACCGCGCCGTCAAGCCGTACCTGATCACCAGCGGCAACCCGCCCACCAAGGAGCGCATCCAAAGCGCCACCGACCGGGCCCGCTACGACGACACCACCAAGTGCATCCTGTGCGCGTGCTGCACCACGTCGTGCCCGGTGTACTGGAGCGAGGGCTCGTACTTCGGCCCCGCCGCGATCGTCAACGCGCACCGGTTCATCTTCGATTCGCGTGACGAGGCGGCCGCCGAGCGGCTGGACATCCTCAACGAGGTCGACGGTGTGTGGCGCTGCCGCACCACCTTCAACTGCACCGAGGCCTGCCCGCGCGGCATCCAGGTGACCCAGGCGATCCAGGAGGTCAAGCGCGCTCTGATGTTCGCGCGCTAGTTTCCTCTGCCGAACGTGAAGAAGATCGCGAGATTCTCGAGGAATCTCGCGATCTTCTTCACGTTCGGCGTCACAAACCCAGGGGCCATCTCGTCTAACCCATATGACCGAGACCAAGACACGAATCCCCGCCGTCACCCCCAAACAAGCCGGCCTGCTGACCCGCGCCATGTACTGGTATGCCAAGCGCGAATTCGGCGAGGTGCCTGAGCCGTTCGCGGTGGCCGCGCACCACCCGCGCCTGCTGGTCGCCAACGGTGTCCACGAGATGCTGTTGCAGGGCGGCTCCAAGAAGCTGCCCGCCACGGTGCGCGAGCTCGCGGTGTTCTGGACCGCCCGCACCGTCGGCTGCTCGTGGTGCGTCGACTTCGGTTCCATGCTGATGCGGCTGGAGAACCTCGACGTGGAGCGGCTCAAGTCGATCGACGACTACGCCACCTCGCCGCTGTTCACCGACGACGAGCGCGCCGCGATCGCCTACGCGGACGCGATGACCACCGACCCGCACACCGTCACCGACGAGCAGGTGGCCGATCTGCGTGAGCGCTTCGGCGACGACGGCGTGATCGAGCTGACCTATCAGATCGGGGTGGAGAACATGCGGTCGCGGATGTACTCGGCGCTCGGCATCACCGAGCAGGGCTTCAACTCCGGAGACGCGTGCCGGGTGCCCTGGGCCGACGAGCGCTGACTCCAGGGTGATCCCGAGGCGCTGGCCTCAGCAGGCAGCCAGGTGGTAGAACACGTTACAGAAATAGCGGCCCCAGCCGCTGAAACCACCTGTTCAGCGAGGAACCGCCCATGCACTGGTACACCGGCAACACGTTCTACGACACCGTGCTGACGGCGGCCTTCGCGTTCGCCGCCTTCGTGATCATCGGCGGCTTCTTCGCACAGAGCTCGTACGGGCGGTTCTCGACGACGAAGCTCGGCTTGAACCTCAACCCGAAGCTGGGCTGGTGGCTGATGGAGATCCCGGCGACCGTCGTGTTCCTCGTCAGCTACCTGGCCGGACCGCACCGCTTCGAGCCGGCATCGCTGGTGCTCGCCGGGATCTGGATGCTGCACTACGCCAACCGCGGTTGGTTCTTCCCGTTCGCGATCCGCCAGGCGCCCGGCAAGCGCGGCACGTTCAACATCTCGGTGATCGTGATGGGCATGCTCGTCACCTCCATGCACGGCTACCTCAACGGAACCCTGTTCAGCCACGACTTCTTCGGGCAGTACACCACGGCCTGGTTGACCGACCCGCGATTCCTGGTGGGCCTGGTGATCTATTTGTGCGGATTCGCGCTGCTGGTCAATTCGGAATCGATCGTGCGGAACCTGCGGGACAAGAAGAATCCGGGTGGTGCCGAATACCGGATCCCGGTCGGCGGCGGCTTCCGGTTCGTCACCAGCCCGGCCTATCTGGGCGAGATCGTCGCCTGGTCCGGCTTCGCGTTACTGACCTGGGCGTTGCCCGGCGTTGCCATCCTGTTGATCACCGCGGGCAATCTCATCCCCCGAGCCCTGGGCACCCACACCTGGTATCAGGAGAAGTTCCCCGAGTACCCCACGGACCGCAAGGCGCTGATCCCCTACGTCTTGTGACCGTCACGCGCCCGAGGGCATGATCTCGATGTATGCCGTTGGTATCCCGGCCAGTTGGCTGCCGTAGTCGAGGCTCCGCTCGAACAGCTTCATCGGCGCACTCCAGTTGGCGGCGATCACGGCTTCGGCGTGCGCGTGTTCCGCCTCGGGCAGGATGCGCGCCACGCCGGCAACGACGGGTCCGGTGGGCTTGCCACGCAGATTGCTCGCCACCACAAGGACTTTCGGGTTGTTGCGGATGCGCTTGACCTTGCCGGTCGACGGATCCGTACGCACATAGATCTTGCCGCCGGCCACACCGTGGTTGATCGGGCTGGGCATCGCCTCACCCGATCGCTTGAAGGTCACCAACACGATCTGGCGGTAGTTCTCGAACCCGGCGAAGTCCGAACCGGTCGGCGCGCCGATGTCGAAGGCATCTGGGTGCCGGATCTTGTCCATGCCGCGGAACATCATTCGGCTGAACGTGTGGGCCAGCGTCCCGGATTCGTTCGGCATCACTGTGCACCTCTCAGCGGGGATCCGGTGAATTTGTCGGGATTGGCGATATCCCAGACCGCACAGACCAAACCGTCCTGAACGGTGAAGATCGTGACCCGGGGCATCATCTCGGGATAGCCTTCGGCGGCGGGCGCGCCCGTGGTGTAGACACCCAGCTGGCCGTTGACGAGCGCGAATTGACTGCCTGCCAACCAATTCGGCCCGTACTTCTGGGACAGCCCGAGGATGAACCTGGCCACCTTGTCCGGACCGTGGATGACGCGGGCGGCGGTCGGGGCCCGACGGTTCGAATCGCCGGTGAACGTGACGTCGGGATGCAGCAATTTCACGACGGCCTCGAGCTCCCCCGATGCCAGGGCGGCCATCAGCTCACCGGCAACCTGGTTGTGCAGATCGTCGGGCGATGACGGCGGCGGACTGTCGGCGACCGCGCGGCGGGCCCGCGAGGCCAACTGGCGGGCCGATGCGTCGCTGACCCCGAGCACACCGGCGATCTCGGTGAACGGCACGCCGAACCCGTCGTGCAACACAAAGGCCACCCGCTGATCGGGGGTGAGCCGCTCCAACACCACCATCGCCGCGAACCGCGCGTCCTCCCCCGCCACCACTGCGTTGAGCGGGTCGTTCGGGTCGAGCCCGGTGACGACGGGCTCCGGCAGCCATTCCCCGTAATAGGCCTCGCGCCGGTGGGCCGCGGAGCGCAAGCGGTCCAGGCCGAGCCTGCTCACCACGGTTGTCAGCCAGGCCCGCAGGTCGGCGATGGTGGTCTGGTTGGCGTTCCAGCGCAGCCAGGCGTCCTGCACGATGTCTTCGGCATCGGCATAGGTACCCGTCAACCGGTAGGCGACCGCCAGCAGGTGCGGCCGCAGCGCCTCGAATTCATCGGTACGCGCCGCAGTGGTCACCTGCCCAGCCTAACCGCGCCGGGCGTCACTCCAGAGTGACTGTCGCCACCGAGAGCCACCCCAGCGTGACAGTCGGGCCAGCGATGACCGGCCGGAGATCAGCGCTTGGTGAAAACCGTTCGGTGCCAGTCCTTTTCGGCCACACCCGTGATGTCGCTCATCACATGCTTGATGGTGAGGTATTCCTCGAACGAATAGTCGCTCATGTCCTTGCCGAAGCCCGACGCACCGACACCGCCGTGCGGCATCTCGCTGATGATCGGGATGTGGTCGTTGATCCACACGCACCCGGCGTTGATCTCGCGGGAGGCCCGTTGTGCCCGGTACACGTCCCGGGTCCAGGCCGAGGCGGCCAGGCCGTAGACGGTGTCGTTGGCCTGCCGGATCGCGTCGTCGTCGTCGGTGAACGAGCGCACCGTCAGCACCGGGCCGAAGATCTCGTCGCGGTACACCTCGGAGGTCTCGGCGACATCGGCGATCAGGGTGGGCCGGTAGAACGAGCCGGGCAGATCGGGGACCACTCCGCCGGTGACGACGCGGCCGCCCTGCTCGGGCGCCCGGGCCACCATGCCGGCCACCTTGTCGCGGTGCGCGAACGAGATCAGTGGGCCCAGGTCCGTGTCGGGGTCGTGCGGGTCGCCGACGACGATCTTGCTCATCACCTCGGCCACTCCGGCGACGAAGTCGTCGTACAGATCGCGGGAAACGATCGCCCTGGTAGCGGCAGTGCAGTCCTGGCCGGTGTTGATCAGCGCGCCGGCCACCGCTCCCTGGATGGCGGCGTCCAGGTCGGCGTCGTCGAACACGACGAACGGGGCCTTGCCACCCAACTCGAGTTGGGTGCGGTG
The DNA here is from genome assembly GCA_036235365.1 of Mycolicibacterium sp. 050232. GTDB lineage: Bacteria > Actinomycetota > Actinomycetes > Mycobacteriales > Mycobacteriaceae > Mycobacterium. The sequence goes on from JAZBEZ010000003.1 coordinate 216,854, forward strand.
TCCGTGGACCGCGGCCGCGGCCATCACCTTGCGGCCGACCGCGGTGGATCCGGTGAAGGTGACGACGTCGACGTCGCGGTGCCCGGCCAGGGCGGTGCCCACGTCGGCGCCACCTCCGGTGACGACGTTGAACACCCCGTCGGGCAGGCCGGCCTCGGTCGCGAGCCGGGCCAGGGTGAGGGTGGTCAGCGGGGTGATCTCGGCGGGCTTGATGACGACGGAGCAGCCGGCTGCCAGCGCCGGGATGACCTTCCACACCGCCATCTGCAGCGGATAGTTCCACGGCGTGATGGTGGCGACGACGCCGACGGCCTCCCGCCGGATGCTGGACGTGTGGTCACCGGAGTACTCCGCGGTGGCCTTGCCCTCCAGGCGGCGGGCGGCGCCGGCGAAGAAGTCGATGTTGTCCACACTGCCGGGAACGTCGAACTCTCCTGCCAGGCGGACCGGCTTGCCGGTCTGGCTGACTTCCTCGGCGATCAGCTGGTCGGCGTGCTCGTCGGCGAGTTTCGCCAGCTTGGCCAGCACCGCAGACCGTTCGGCCGGGGTCGCCTTCGACCAGGCGGGGAACGCCGTACGGGCGGCATCGACGGCGTTGTCCACGTCCGCCGGAGTGGCCAGGGCGTAGTCGGCAACAGGCCGGCCGGTGGCCGGGTCGATGATCTGGTGGGCGGCCCCGGCCGTCGTCACAGGTGCACCGTTGATCCAGCTGCTCGTCACATTCACTGCCACGCTCATGAAGCCCCACGGTAACCGATGAGTCATCCGATCTCTACGCAATCCCGCGCTGAGGCCCGGTTCAAACGAGGGATTTCATCGATTCGGTTGCCCTAAACGACGGATTCCGTGCACAATCGGTGCATGACCAACCCTGATGGTCCCGACCTTCAGGCCGTCCCACTGCGCGTGAGCAATTCTCGCACCGCCTTCCAGCTCGACGAACTGTCGAAGGCGATCATCGAGAAGCTGCAGGCCGACGGCCGCCGTTCGTATGCCGGAATCGGTAAGGCCGTGGGCCTGTCCGAGGCCGCGGTGCGCCAGCGGGTCCAGCGCATGGTCGACGCCGGTGTCATGCAGATCGTCGCGGTGACCGATCCGCTGCAACTCGGGTTCGCCCGGCAGGCGATGATCGGCATCCGCTGCACCGGCGACACCCTGAAGCTGGCCGAGAAACTCTCTGCCATCGACGCCGTGGACTACGTCGTGCTGACCGCCGGGTCTTTCGACGCCATCTGCGAGGTCGTCTGCGAAGACGACGACAGCCTGCTCGAACTTCTCAACACCCAGATCCGCTCGTTGCCGGGAGTGATAACCACCGAAACCCTCGTCTATCTGAAACTTGTTAAACAGCAATACAATTGGGGAACTCGATGAGCGTCACCGAAAAATCCGAGCTGGCAGCCAAAGCCAGCCGCCACCTGTGGGGGCATTTCGCCCGCCACGGCGATGGCATCACACCTCCGATCATCACCCGCGGCGAAGGCGTCCACATCTTCGACGACAAAGGCAAGAGCTATATCGACGGGCTGTCCGGCCTCTTCGTCGTCCAGGTCGGCCACGGCCGCAAGGAACTTGCCGAGGCCGCGGCCAAGCAGGCCGAGAAACTGTCCTTCTTCCCGCTGTGGTCCTACGCCACGCCGCCGGCCATCGAACTGGCCGAGCGCATAGCCAACTACGCACCGGGCGACCTGAACCGGGTGTTCTTCACCACCGGCGGCGGCGAGGCCGTCGAAAGCGCGTGGAAGCTGGCCAAGCAGTACTTCAAGCTGACCGGGAAACCCGGTAAGCACAAGGTGGTTTCGCGTGCCATCGCCTACCACGGCACCCCGCAGGGCGCCCTGGCGATCACCGGCATCCCGGCCTTCAAGGCGCCGTTCGAGCCACTGACCCCCGGAGGCTTCCGCGCACCGAACACCAACTTCTACCGGGCACCCACCGAATATGCCCACGACGAAAAGGTTTTCGGCCGCTACTGCGCCGACCGTATCGCCGAGGCGATCGAGTTCGAGGGTCCCGACACCGTGGCCGCGGTGTTCCTCGAGCCCGTCCAGAACGCCGGTGGCTGCTTCCCGCCGCCGCCCGGATACTTCGAGCGGGTCCGCGAGATCTGCGACGAGTACGACGTGCTGCTGGTGTCCGACGAGGTGATCTGCGCGTACGGCCGCATCGGTTCGATGTTCGCCTGCGACGATTTCGGCTACGTGCCGGACATCATCACCAGCGCCAAGGGTCTGACCTCGGGCTACTCACCGCTGGGCGCGATGGTCGCCAGCGACCGACTGTTCGAGCCGTTCAACGACGGCAAGACCACCTTCGGTCACGGCTACACCTTTGGCGGGCACCCGGTTTCGGCCGCGGTCGCCATGGCCAACCTCGACATCTTCGAGCGCGAGGGCATCAACGACCACGTCAAGGAAGCCGCCCCGGCGTTCCGGGCCACGCTGGAGAAGCTGTACGACCTGCCCATCGTCGGCGATGTCCGAGGTGAGGGCTTCTTCTACGGAATCGAACTGGTCAAGGACAAGGCGACCAAGGAGACCTTCAACGACGAAGAGTCCGAGCGGCTCCTGCGCGGCTTCCTGACGCCCGCGCTGTGGGAGGCCGGGCTGTACTGCCGCGCCGACGACCGTGGCGACCCAGTGATCCAGCTGGCCCCGCCGCTGATCAGCGGGCAGGCCGAGTTCGACGCGGTCTACGAGATCCTGCACGGTGTGCTCACCGAGGCGGGAAAACTGTTGTAGTCCGAGCACCTGGCGCGAAACGGCATTCCGGCAGAACAAGTTCGAGTAACCCTCTGCCGGAATGCCGTTTCGGCGGCAGACTGGGACCGGGTGCCGATGCCGGGCGAGGGACCGTGTTGGCCTACACCGATATCGGGAGCACCTACTAACCCCGCGGGCGCCTCAGCGCGACATTGACCCGCCTGGTGCCGGCACCCAACGTGGTCATCTGTTCGCGGGTCAGGGGCGCCAGGTAGTACCGCCGTACCAACGCCGCATACGTCCGCAGCACCGGCACCAGGTAATCCCGTCCCTGCCTGGTGATCCCGACGACGACGCCGCGCCCGTCTTCGCGGCTCCGGAACCGGCGCACCAGACCGCGCTGCTCCAACCTGCGCACCTGCCATGTCACTCGGCTGGGCGCCAGGACCAGGGCCTCCGCCAGCACGCCCATCCGCACCCACCGGTGCGAGTCGGCGTTGAGCAGGGTCAACAGATGCACGTCGGGAACCGAGAGCTCGTATTGCGCTGCGAGCGCGGTGTTGATCCCCCGGTAGAGCAGTTCGGCTGATTCCCCGAAGCGCTTCCACGTCCACCACTCGTCGTCGCTGAGATCCTGAGGACCTTGCGGAAGAATCTGCTCCTGAACCTCGAATGCCAGCATGACTCGCGACCTCTCCTTCGCCTGACGCTCTCGAGATCACAGCTCAGTCAACGAATACGGTCTATGCGGATTGGGACAGACCCGTTGCGTCTTACACTGCTGGTCCATGGACGTGCCGGTGGTCCGTACCAGGATCACGCAACTGGAAGACCTGAGCGACGCGGTCGCCGACGCCGGCCTCAGCGCGTTCCAGATGTCGCGTGAAGCGCCCAGCGGCAGCTTGGTCCACGCCGCCCGCGACGGCGTCGCACTCAGTTCGGGACGCTTCGACAGCCGGGTACAGATCCGAGGCCCACTCTCCGAGGACACGCTTTCGATCGCCGTCGGCCTCCGGATCCCGCCGCGCAATCGGCTCCTGCTGCGAGAGATCGACTCAGGCGTTGTGACGATATTTCGTCCTGGAGACGAGCAAGAGGCATTTCACGATGTGAACTCCCTCTACGCCGTGGTATCCCTCAGCGAGGAGACGTTGGATCGCGAGGCAGAGCGTTACGGAATACGGCCTTCCCTCAATGCTTTTCGGCGCACCGGCATCAACCCACAGCTGATGGACCGGACCCACCTCACCGCCATCTCGTCGTTTTTGGCCGGCCTGCATCAGGATGGCAGTCAGACCCGGCTGCACTCCGGGGCATTCGCCGACATCGTCGCGGCCTTCATCGGTCATTTCGCCCAGGCTCCGGTGACGCTGCCGGTTCGCCGGCTCAGGCATCGCCAGAGGATTGTCGAGTTGACCCGGACGCACATCGACCAGAACCTCGACCACCGGTTGGACGTCGAAGGGCTGGCCCAGCTCGCGGGTGTTTCGCGGCGCACCCTCGCCCGGTCGTTCGGCGAAACGATCGGCGAGTCCCCGCAGTCGTACATCGCACGGATGCGCCTGCACGGCATCCGTTCTGACCTGCTCGCCGGCGGCCATCCGGGCGCCACGATCGCCGATGTGTCCAATCGGTGGGGCATCAGCGAGCTCGGCCGCATGTCGGCCAGGTACCGCGGTTGGTTCGGCGAACTGCCGTCGCAGACGCTGCGCCGGAGTACATGAGCAAACCTCTGAGTTGCGCGATTCTCTCGACGAACGACGAGAGGACGCCTTATGGTGTGAGACCTCTAGATCAAAAGAATCAGCCAGGAGTTGCTCCATCTTGTCGGGAGATGTCTGTGGCGAGCGTTGAAAAAGCGGGCCATGGTGCCCGTAATCGGATGGGGCGCAAAGAGTCTGCAGCCGCATGGGCGGATGCCGACGACCTCGAGAGCCTCAGTTGGCACGAGTATCTGGACACCGCGATCCGCGCGTACCACGCGCTGAACCGGGCGTTGCACACCGCTCACGCGCTGTCGTTGATGGACGTCATACTGCTCGATTTTCTGATGAAGTCCCCGGACGGCACGGCACGCATGGGTGATCTGGCTCAAGCCGTGGTGTTGATGCCCGGACGGGTGACCCAACAGGTCCGTCGCCTGGAGGCGCAAGGGTTGCTTCGACGCACGACCAGCGAGCGCGACCGGCGGAGCGTGCTGGCCCAGATCACGCCCGCGGGCCGGTCACGGATGCAGCTTGCGCTTCGCACATACGCTGGGTGGGTCCGAATCCACTATCTGGATCCGCTGTCGCGGCGCCAGTTGACCGCGATCGGCGATAGCTGCAGACGGATCAGTACCGGCCTGAAGGAACGCGGTATCCCGACCGGTCGATGACCTCTGGGGCCGCGGTCCCACCTGTATTCATCTCCATAGCCCGCAACCCGGCAGTAGCCGATGAATCCTCAGCATCACTTGGGTCACGCGCGTCCGTCGCGCCTGCCCTGCCGTGCAGTCTCCCCTGAAACTCGTGACAACGGCGGTTGCCATAGCAGACTCGGCGCCACTTCAACCGACCACGCCAGGAGACGACTCACACTCACCTCTGCGCGACTCCAGTCACCACACGGATTCCGAAATCCGCACTCGGACGGTGCGAGTGCCAATCAGAGGTAGAGCTACAGGACGGATAGAACGAGTTCTAGAACGCCAGACACTTTGTTGCGATCTTAAATATCGTCCGACCGGATTCTGATAGCTGACGGTGACGTAGATTACCGCTGATCTGCGCGGTCACTATTCAGCCGGGCTTGCCACGCGTCGCCGATGGGCCGCAGGTTGACGATTAGCCATGGATTCATGCGCTTTCATCAGCTTTTTCTCAGGTACGTTCTGCGTGTCCAAGATCACACCTTCGAAGGAGGTGGCCCTGTGCACGTAGCCGCACGGTCCTATCTGACGACCGGCGCCGCGCTCGTCGGCGCCGGAGCCATAGCGGTATCGCCGCTATCACCGGCGATACCCGAGACACTCACGCCCACAAGCCAATCCGTCGCCGTCGGCCTGACAGCGGCAACCAACCCGCTCACGGCTTGGACCGAAGTTCTGGGCGACGCTTTCGCCAACTCCGCAGCGATCGGCGCCGCCCTCGTCAGCGACCCGGCACCGATTCTGCGGCAGGTGATCACCAACGACATCGGTTACGTCACCACTGTGGCGACCGGGCTGACAGGCGCCGTGTCAGGGCTGGCCACCGGCCTCACCACCGCCCTTCCCGCGGCGCTACAGACGGTGATCGACGACATCAACGCGGGTGACTACCAGCAGGCGGGGCTTGACGCCATGCAGGTCCTCTATTCGGTTGTCCCAGCTGCGTTCGCGTTGCTGGGACTGGCGTCCATCGCCCCCACGATCACCCAGAACCTCGCCAATGCCACCCAATCCGCGGTGGGAGGCGTGGTGGGAGGGTTCGTTCCCCTCCTCGGCACTATCCAAGGCACACTCGCCGCGGTCGGCGTCACCGCCCAATCTGTAGCTGACTCCTTGGACAGCGGCGATATCGCGGACGCGGTCCTACACCTCGTCAACACACCGGCGACATTGACCGGCGCCGTGCTCAACGGCTACACCTACGAGTTCTACGGGTCCCCGACGACATCCTGGGGCCTGCTCTCGTATGATCCAGCGGCGTTCAAGGCCGGCAGCATTCCCGCCTTCCTGGTCAATCTCCCGCGGGCCGTCAGGGACGCGATCAAACCCGCGCCCGCCTTTGCGATGGCATCCGGCGACGCCGTGACGCTTGACGTCGCGGCCGAACCGCTGGCCGAAAAGGCGGCGGCGACGGCGGAACTCGCGGAAGCTGAGGCAACGCCCGTTGCCGACGACGCGCCGGCCCCGGCCGCGCGCCAGCTCGTTCGCAGCGGACCCATCGGAACGCCGGGCGAAGCGGCCGCAACGGGTGCTCCCCGCGGAGCCAAACAAGCCAAGGAGGCCGTCAAGAAGGTCGCTACCTCGGTATCGGACAGGGTGGAATCGGCCGTCTCGAAGGTCAAGAAGGGCTTCAAGAACGGTGTCGCGAAGCCAGCCAAGACGGGCAAGCACGCCAAGCCCGCAAAGGCGGACAAGTCGGACAACTCCTCCGGTAAAGCGGGGGGCAGCGACGGCGAAAGCTGATCCCTTGTCCCCAGTCGGCCCCCCTTTCCTCCAAGGGGGGCCGACCCATGTGTCCGGCCAGACCGTTGACAGCTGGTTTATCGTTTGTGCAGGGGGACGGCTCCTTCGGTGGTGTGATCTTGGACAATCGCGCTCAACGGCTTGGTTCCGTCCCCCGCCCCATGCCTTGACCAAGATCCTGACTCCCGCGCACCCAAGATCACATTTGTCACAGAAACCTCACGAGTCACAGCGTGGCTACGCGGAATCGCGTCGTCGCTCGCCTAATCTGCGCAGACGATGGCTAACCAGCGAAGGCTCCCGACACGTGCGCTGAAGCGCGGATTCTCGGCACTCGCGGCCCTGGCGATGCTGGCCGGACCGACCGTCCTGTACACGCCCGTGGCCGCTGCCGATCCGGTGCCGGAATGTCCCTACAAGGTGACGACACCCCCGGCAGTGGATGCCTCGGAAGCGCCCAAGCCCGGCGAGGTGGCTCCCGGTCCGCTGCCGGTGCCGGCGAAGACGATTGGTGGCGAAGCGCTCTCGGGTTGCGGGGTGATCACCGCAGCGAACACCCCACCGTTGCCGAACGACGTCTCCGCCGAGGCCTGGCTGGTGGCCGACCTGGACAGTGGCGACATCATCGCCGCCAAGGACCCGCACGGACGCCACCGCCCGGCCAGCATCATCAAGGTCCTGGTGGCCACTGCCGCGCTCAACGAGCTCAACCTCAACAAGTTGGTGGCGGGCACCCAGGAGGACGCGAACTCCGAGGGCACCCGCGTCGGCGTCGGCCCCGGCGGCCGGTACACGATCAACGACCTGCTGCACGGTCTGCTGATGCACTCCGGCAACGACGCGGCGCACGCCCTGGCGGTGCAACTGGGCGGGATGGATCCCGCGCTGCAGAAACTGAACATCCTCGCCGGCAAGCTCGGCGGCCGGGACACCCGCGCCGCCACCCCGTCGGGCCTGGACGGCCCGGGCATGAGCACCTCGGCCTACGACATCGGGCTGTTCTACCGCTACGCCTGGCAGAACCCGGCTTTCGCCGACATCGTGGCCACCCAGAGCTATGACTTCCCCGGGCGCGACGGCAATCCGTCCTACCCGGTCGAGAACGACAACAAGCTGCTCTACAACTATCCGGGCGCGATGGGCGGCAAGACCGGTTACACCGACGACGCGGGCCAGACCTTCGTCGGTGCGGCCAACCGCGACGGCCGGCGCCTGGTGGCGATCCTGATGAAGGGCACCCGGGTGCCGATCGCGCCGTGGGAACAGGCGGCGCACCTGCTCGATTACGGGTTCGCCACCCCGCCGGGAACGAAGGTGGGCACCCTCGTCGACCCTGATCCGTCACTGACCACACCCAAAGCCGAGGAGCCGACCGCCGCACAGGCGGCTTCGGTTCTGCCACCGGCGGACTCCCTGCCGGTGCGGGTCGGTGTGGCCATCGTCGGTGCCGTCATCGTGCTCATGTTGATCATGGGCGCGCGTTCGCTGAATCGTCGCCCAGCTCGCTGATTCTCACCTGCCGAAAGCCCTGAGAACAGCCTTATACCTCGGCCGACGGTTACCCCTTGCCCACTCCTGACCGATCGGTCTAATCTCAGACCATGCGGTCAGAGCGGACGCGGACGTTTACCGAACAGGCCCGCCGCCGGCAGATTGTCGACGGCGCACTCGAGGTGATCGCCGAGCAGGGCTACCCGCAGGCCTCACTGGCGCGGATCGCGGAACACATCGGTATCGCGAAAAGCGCTGTGCTGTACCACTTCACCAGCAAGTCCGAGGTGGTCGCGGCGGTCTTCACCGAGATCTTCACCCTCGGCGCCGCAGTGATCGTTCCAGCGGTCAACGCCGAAACCTCCGCGGCGGCAAAGCTGTCCGCCTACATCCGGGCCAACGTCGCGTTCGTCGCAGCCAATCGATCGGCGGCAGTGGCCATGCTCGAACTCATCTCGGGATACCGCGACGCGGACGGATTACGGGTCGACCAGGCCGCGGCCAAAGCCGTCCAGGAACATCCCCCGACCGGGGACCTGGCCGCGCTCGACCCGCAGAGCATCTTCTCCGAGGGCGTGGACAACGGTGAATTCCGTGAGCTGTCACCGCTGCTCATGAAGAACATCCTGCGCGGCGCGTTGGACAGCGCGGCGCAAGAATACGCACGCGATCCCGGGTACGACGTCACCGGCCACGGCGAAGCGCTCGTCGAGATCTTCGAGAAGGCCACGGCACGGGCGGCGAAATCCTGATGGCGACCATCGCGATCATCGCCATCGGCAGCCGCGGCGATGTGGCGCCGCTGACGGGCGTCGGCGTGCGGCTACAGCGGGCCGGGCATCGCGTGATGATGGTGGCGTATCAGGCTTTCGCCGAACTCGTGATCGGATGTGGGCTGGAGTTTCGCGGACTCGACGACGGTCTCGACGATGCCGCAGCCGATCTGTCCGATGTGTCCGCGCGGGAAGCAGCGAACGCGATGGCCGCGTTCCTGTCGCCACGCGGCATGCGGGAGTTGGGCGATCGGGTGTTGGCAGCCGTCTGCGCCGAGCCGCCCGACGTCCTGCTGCTGTCACCGTTCGCGGAGTTGGCCGGACACCCGCTGGCCGACGCGCTGGCGATCCCCAGCATCGGCGTCCGGCTGCAGCCCTTCTCGGCGACGGCCGAGTATCCCCCGGCCGTGCTCGGCGCGTGGTCCGTGGGCCGGTTCGGGAACCGGGCGGCGGCGCGGATCGGTGAGTCGTTGATCGACGGGCTGTACGGCAACGCGGTCAACCACTTTCGCGCACAACTCGATCTGCCCAAAGCCTCGGCGCGCTCGTCGAGACGGCAACGCAGCGGCGCGCGATGGCCCATTCTCTACGGCTACTCGCCCGCCGTGCTCCCCCGTCCCTCCGACTGGCGACCGGGTATCGAGGTCGTCGGCTACTGGTGGCCGGCCGATCCGACCGGATGGCAACCGCCCACCGAGCTGGTCGAGTTTCTCGATGCCGGGCCACCACCGGTCGTCGTCGGCTTCGGCAGTACGGTCAACAGCAGCACCGAAGCCGAACGGCTGTCCGCGCTTGTCGCGCAGGCAGTTCGGGATGCGGGTGTGCGCGCCGTGATCCAGGCCGGTTGGGCGGGGCTCGACTGGTGCGGTGACGACGTGATCGCGGTCGGCGAGGTTCCCCACGACTGGCTGTTCGCGCGGGCGGCGGCCGTGGTCCACCACTGCGGTGCCGGGACCGCGGCGGCCGGACTGCGCGCCGGTGTGCCGGCGATAGCGGCCCCGGGTGCGTACGGCGACCAACCGTTCTGGGCGCGAAGACTGTTCGACCTCGGTGTCAGCACCCGCCCGATCCCGCAACGTCGACTCAGCGCAGACAATCTCAGTACCGCGATACGCGACGCGGTGTCAGACAGCTGCTTCCGAGACCGAGCGGCGAGGATCGCGGCGGCTATCGCCGCTGAGGACGGTGCGGGGCGGGTGTTGGCAGTGGTATCCAGCGATTCGCCTGACAAGTAATTGCCGATCTTGTTAAATACATGCCGAGCCTGCCGGGCCGCCGCCGCTCTCGGCGGTTCGGCAGAGCCCGGTCAATGCCAACGCCCGAGGAGCCGCTCGGCCCCTTCGGACAGCGATCGCACAATCTCGGCCGCGCCGGGCGCAGCCTGGACCAGTCCGACGCCCTGCCCCGCGTTGACGGGGGATCCGCGCAGCACGCGCTCGGGAATGTCGGCGGGCCAACGGTATCCGGCGGCGACGTCGTACTCGGTGGTCAGCTCGGTGCCTTCGCTCTCGGCGGCCAGCAGGGCATCACGCGCGGCCGTCGGCGTCAGCGCCTCGGCGCATGCGGCGAAAGTCGTGCCGACCCAGGCCGCAGCCGCTCCGGCGGCCAGCACCGCGGCCACCGCTCGGGGCGAGGAGATCCCGCCGGCGGCCAGCACTGGCACGTCGACGGCGTCGAGCACCTCGGCCAGCAGCGGCAGGGTGCCGATCGTCGGCTCGCCATGACCGCCACCCTCGGCCCCTCGCGCCACCACGACGTCGACACCGGCATCCACCGCGCGCCGGGCGGCGTCGACCGTGGCCACCTGCGTCGTCACCGTCAGGTCCGCATCGTGCGCCCGACGCACCCAGGCCCAGTCCGCACCGAAGCTCACGGAAAGCAGCGCCGGCCGGGCGGCTACCGCGACGTCAAACAGATCCGGCCGATCCTGGGCGACCCAGTGCACCAGGCCGATGCCGAATCGCTGCCCGTCGAGTCGGGCGAGCTCGGCCGTCAGTTGCTCGGCCGTCGCCGAACTGCCCATTCCGACCATGCCAAGGCCGCCGGCGGCCGAGACGGCAGCCGCCAGCCGGCCTCCTGCCGCGCCGCCCATCGGGGCGTTGACGATGGGGACTTCGATGCCGATCGACCGCGACCAGGTGGTTGCCAAGCTCACAGCCTGCAATGTTACGTCGTTGTTACAATGGGAAGCGCCAGCACATGGCACCGGACGAGGCGCACCCGTACCCGGCCAGCGACAAGACGGGGTGTTTGGAGGTGCGCCATGGCTTGGCTGATTCTCGTTGTCTCCGGTGTTCTCGAAGCCGTCTGGGCGACTGCCCTGAGCAAGACCGAAGGTTTCACGCGCCTGGTTCCGTCGGTCGTATTCTTCGTGGCGCTTGCGTTGTCGATGGGCGGCCTGGCCGTCGCGATGCGCAGCCTGCCCCCCGGCACCAGCTATGCGATCTGGGTCGGCATCGGAGCGGTTCTCACCGTGGGCTTCGCAATGCTCACCGGCGCCGAATCCGCTTCGGTGATCAAGATACTGCTCATGCTCGGTGTCGTCGGCTGCATCGTCGGCCTGAAGGCCGTCAGCCACTAGCTGGCATTTCCCCACCGGCGCCGACTTTGTCACGCCAGCGTGGCTCTCGGCGTCGCGAGCTGCACTGGCGTGACGGTCGGTTCCCGGGATAGAGCCGACGCGACGCTTCACTCGCGAGTGTCACGCTGGAGTGGCAGCCGAGTGCGACAGCCACTCCAGCGTGACAAACGAGCCGCAGCCGACGGGCCGCAGCCAACGAGCCGCAGCCACCGACCGTCAGCCACTAGCGCCGCAGTAACCGCGAAAGCCCAAGGGCACCAATCGCACCCATGGCGGCCGCGGCCAAAGCGCCGGACACCCCGATCCCCTCGTGGACCTGCACCCTGGTGACGATCTGCGCGGGGTCCGGTGGTGGCACCGGCGCTTCGGCCAGGCTCTCCGTGGACGTCGCCGCCCAGGCCGTCGAAAAGAGGATCAAACGCGCGGTGACGTAGGCGAACACCATCAATCCGAGCACCGGGCCGAAGGTCGCTCCGGCCGGACCGTTCAGCACGGACTGCAGATAGATCGACGCCACCTGCTTGAAGATCTCGAAGCCGACGGCGGCCAGCAGGCCGGCCCGGATCGATCGGCGGAACGGCACCGGTTCGCGCGGCAACCGGGAGATGATCCAGCTGAACAACAGCCAGGAGATCGACACCGACACGGCGATCGATATGACGCGCAGCCCACTGCCGAGCACCACCCCGTCATGAAGACCGATCCAGCGCAACACCTTCCGCATCAAACTGGGGTCCCCGAGCACCGTCAGCCCGATGGTGATCACCATCGCCAGGAACGCCGACACCAGGGCGAACAGATCCGAGAGCTTGTTGCCGACGAAGCTGGTCTCGGCGTGCTGCTCCCACATCTGACTCAGCGCCTCACGCAGGTTGGCCATCCAGCCCAGGCCCGCCCACGCCGCGGTCGCCAGTCCGATCACGCCGACCGTGCCGCGTGAGGCGATGGCCGAATCCATCAGGGTCACCAGTTGCTGGCCTAGATCACCTGAGACCGCGCCCCGGATCCGATCCTCGATTTCTGCGAGCAGATCGGGCCGGCGCGACAGCAGGAAGCCGCCGGCGGCGAAGCCGACCATCAGCAGCGGGAACAGCGCGAAGATCGTGAAATAGGTGATCCCAGCGGCATAGAAGTTGCCGTTGCAGTCGTTGTAGCGCTCCTGTGCCCGCATCACATGGTCGAACCATGGAAAGCGCGCGCGGACTCGGGCTAGCAGTCCCGGCTTCTCGGGCTCGTCCACCGCCGACCCCTCCTTGGCGCTTATGACGTTTGCTGGAGAAACCCTATCCTGTCGTAAACCCGAGCGAGGGTCTTCCCCGCGACCTCTCGGGCGTGTTCCGCGCCCGCAGCCAGCACAGCCTGCAGTTCTGCGGTGTCGGCCAATAATTCGTCCACGCGTGTCTTGATCGGGGTGACGAACTCGACCACCGCCTCGGCGGTCTCCTTCTTGAGATCGCCGTAGCCACGGCCGGCATAGCCTTCGACCAGCTTGTCGATGTCGGTGCCGGTCACGGCGGACTGGATGCTCAACAGATTCGAGATACCGGGCTTGTTCACCTGGTCGAAGCGGATCTCGCGCTCACTGTCGGTCACCGCCGAACGGATCTTCTTGGCCGTGGCCTTAGGATCGTCGAGCAGGCTGATCAGCCCGGCGTCGGTGGCCGCCGACTTGCTCATCTTCGCCGACGGGTCCTGAAGGTCGTAGATCTTGGCCGTGGCCTTGGGGATCATCGCCTCGGGCACCACGAAGGTGTCCGAGAACTGCCCGTTGAACCGTTGTGCCAGGTCGCGGGTGAGTTCCAGGTGCTGGCGCTGGTCTTCTCCGACCGGGACCAGGTCGGTGTCGTAGAGCAGAATGTCGGCGGCCATCAGCACGGGGTAGGTGAACAGGCCGACGGTGGTGGCGTCCGCCCCCTGCTTGGTCGACTTGTCCTTGAACTGGGTCATCCTCGATGCCTGGCCGAAGCCGGTGAAACACCCCAGCACCCAAGCCAATTGACTGTGCTCAGGCACATGGCTCTGCACGAACACGGTGCTGCGGGTCGGGTCGATGCCCAGCGCCAGGTACTGCGCGGCCGTCACCAGCGTGCGCCTGCGCAGGACCGCGGGGTCCTGCGGCACGGTGATGGCGTGCTGGTCGACGACGCAGAAGAACGCCTCGTAACCGTCCTGCAGCTGCGCCCAGTGCGTGACGGCACCCAGCGCATTGCCGAGGTGCAGGGAGTCGGAGGTGGGCTGGGCGCCCGAGAATACGACCTGTTTGCTTCCGCTACTCATGATCTTCTGATTTTCGCACTGGCGTCATCCGGATTCTTCGCGGGTCAGCTGCTGCAGCACCCGCAGGAACACTTTCCGATCGCCGGCCGACAACTCCCCCAGCCAGCGCTCTTCCCCGCGCTGGATCTCCCGCTGGACCGTGTCCTTGACTGCGCGGCCCGCCTCGGTGATGGCCAGCAGCCGCACCCGGCGGTCGTCAGGATCGGCTTCGCGCGCGATGAACCCCTGCTGTTGCAGGTCATCGAGGGTGCGGATGATCCGGGTCTTGTCCGCACCGATCGCCTCGGCCAGCGCGGACTGGGTCCGCACCGAGGACCGGTCGAGGGCGAGCAGCACGACATAACCCCACATCGAGACGCCGTGGGCGTCGAGCACCGGCTGCTCGGCGGCGAGCATCTCACGCAACAACGGGGCCATCATGGCCGCCAGATCCGGGCGCCGAGACATCCGATAAGCGTAAGCGTTGCCATATGATGTGCTCACGCTTATCGTAAGCATATGCCTACTATTGAAACAGACCTACGCCCGTTGCACCGACTCGCCGTCCTGCGTTCCGTCGCCGCCGTCGACGCGGTCCGCTCATCCGACCTCGACCGCCCCACTCCGTGTGCGGAGTGGACACTGGCCGATCTCCTGGCCCACATGACCGTTCAGCACCGCGGGTTCGCCGCTGCGGCACGCGGACACGGCGCCGACGAATCGGTCTGGGACGTCGAGACTGTGGCCGACGCCGTGCGCGCCGACCCGGCCGGCAGCTACACCGCCGCCGCCCATGACGTGCTCGAGGCCTTTGCGGCCGACGGAATCACCGAGGCGACGTTCGCATTACCTGAGTTCGGACCGGACGCGACGTTCCCAGGAGCGTTGGCGATCGGATTCCACCTCGTCGATTACGCGGTGCACGGCTGGGATGTCGCGGCCAGCCTCGGTGCGCCATATGACCTGCCGGACGACGTCGTCGCCGCCGTGCTGCCGCTGGTGACGGCGATCCCCGACGGCGACTTCCGCGACACCGCCGCCTCACCGTTCGCCCGGGCCGTCGACGATTCGGGCGCAACGGATTTCGAGCGCATCCTGGCCCACCTGGGCCGTCGCCCGGACTGGCGTCAGCCGTAGCTATTGCTCACCAGGAAGAAGGTCGCGAAGGACGTTCTCCAACTCCGGGAGTTTGTCGACGATTACTTGCCACACCAATGCGTCGTCGACGTCGGCGTAACCGTGAATAAGGATGTTCCGAAAGGCCACTATCCGTGAGAGCTCCGGAATCTGCGCCGAAATGACCTCGTCTACTTTGGACAACTGATTGAGCTGAACTGACAGATCAGCATCACCGCTTGCCGAGCGTCCCACAGGTACTTCCTCGCGTCACGCGGCATAAAGCGCTTCCCGCGTCCTCATCACGTCTTTCTTGAAGTACGGGTTCTTGATGCTTGACACCGTCACAACGTCGACCGAACGTCCGAATATCCGCTCCAGGCCTTCCTTTAGCGAGAAGTAATGGTCGAAGTAGTCGACGCCAGCCGCTTCGCCGAACTCGACGAGAACGTCAAGATCACTGGACTCGGCGTCGAACGCATCCCCGACGGCAGAACCGAACACATCGAGGCGACGCACGGCGAGCTCACGGCACAACAACTCGACCTCGTGCCGTTTCGACTCGACCACTTCATGCACGGTCGCCACCTCCACAGCAAATTGTCCCCGATGAATCCAGTTCTTGGCGAACCAAACGCAGGATCGGTGCGTCGGCGTCAACCGTAGCTGACCGTCACCGGCGAGTGATCCGACCACCGCAGTGCGTACAGCTCGGCCCGGTCCACCCGCGCCGACGTGGCCCGGACGGCCAGGGTCGGGCTGGCCAGGTGATAGTCGATGCGCCAGCCGGCGTCGTTGTCGAAGGCCTTGCCGCGCCATGACCACCAGCTGTAGGGCCCGGCCACGTCGGGATGCAGCACGCGCACCACGTCCACCCAGCCCGTCCCCAACAGTTCGGTGAGCCAGGCCCGTTCACTGGGCAGGAAGCCGGCCTTCTTCAGGTTGCCCTTCCAGTTCTTGATGTCGTTCTCGGTGTGGGCGATGTTCCAGTCACCGCACAGCACCGCGTCACGGCCATGCAGCTCGGCCATCCGCGTGGCGACGGTGGCCATGAACCGTTCCTTCTCCAGCTGACGGTCCGTCTCGGCCTCGCCCGTCGGCACGTAGATGCTGGCGACCGTGACGCCCGCGGTATCCACCTCGAGGTAGCGGCCGTGCGTCTCGAACTCGTCGGAGACCAGCAGCCGAGCCGCCTCGATGGGATGCCGGGACAACACCGCAACCCCGTTGCGGCCCTTGACATGAGGAACAGCCGAGGCCAGATTCCAGCCATCGGCCAGGGCCGGCGCCAGGGCATCGTTGAGCTGCTCGTCATCGGCGCGGGTCTCCTGCAGGCACACCACGTCGGCCTCGGTTTCCTTCAGCCACGGCAGCAGCCCCAGATTCTCGGTGGACCGCTGCTTGACCGCGGCGCGAATGCCGTTGACGTTGATGGTGCTGACGGTCAGGGGTCCCGGAGATGCCACGGCCCCGACCCTACCGACCGGCACCGACAACACCGACAGCCTCTTGCGGTACCGGCGGTATCACCTTAATGTCGGGCGGCATGGCTGAACGTGCTCCCATCCACCTCGGAACTCCCGACGGCGATCCGATCCTGCTACTGCACCCGTTTCTGTTGTCGCAGAGCGTATGGAAGTACGTCGCACCGCAACTCGCGCAGACCGGCCGTTATGACGTGTTCGCCCCGACCATGGCCGGTCACCACGGCGGCGCGCATGCGCCGATGCTGCTCGACGTCGCGACGCTGGCCGATGACGTCGAACGCCGACTCGACGAGCTCGGCTGGACCACGGCGCACATCGTCGGCAATTCGCTCGGTGGCTGGGTGGCCTTCGAACTGGAGCGCCGCGGCCGGGCCCGCACGCTGACCGGCATCGCCCCCGCGGGCGGCTGGTCGATGCACACGCTGGCGAAGTACGAGATCATCGCCAAGTTCATGGCCGCCCTGCCTATCGTGCTGGCCACCGCGGCCTTACGTCAGCAGGTGCTGAAACTGCCGCTGTCCGAGCAGATCTCCTACCTGGCCGTCAGCGCCACACCCGAGGTGCTCAACGCCAGTGACCGCCACGACCTGATCGACGACGTGGCCCACTGCCCGGCCTACTTCAAACTCATGGTCAAGGCCTTGACCACCGCGGGGCTGATGGAGATCGCCGATTCCCGCACGCCGACCCAGCTGGTGATCTGCGAGAAGGACCGGGTGCTGCCGGCGCCGCGGTTCACCCGGCACTTCACCAGCAGCCTGGCGCCGGACGCCGTCGTCACCACCCTCAAGGGAGTGGGCCACGTCCCGATGTTCGAGGCACCCGACACCATCACCCGGGTGATCACCGAGTTCGTCGACCGGCATATCGGTCAGGCGCGCGCGACGGGCTAGGCCACGTTTGTAACGGCATGGCGGCAGCGGCGGCGCCGCTTTCGACACCACGGTCGCCCGCGTTCGCGGGTTACCGCCCTACGGTAGAAATCGACGCTGCCGCGCGCCCTGCCGGCTAAGCTTTCTCGGCGGCCGCCAACGTGTCGTTGAGCGTCTTGCTCGGACGCATCACCGAGGCGGTCTTCTCCGGGTCCGGGTAGTAGTAGCCGCCGATGTCGGCCGGCTTGCCCTGTGCCGCGTTGAGTTCGGAGACGATGGCCTGCTCCTGCTCGCCGAGCGCCTTGGCCAGCGGCGCGAAGTGCGCGGCCAGCTCCTTGTCCTCGGTCTGCTCGGCCAGCGCCTGCGCCCAGTACAGCGCGAGGTAGAACTGGCTGCCCCGGTTGTCGAGCTCACCGGTCTTGCGTGACGGGGACTTGTTCTCGTTCAACAACTCTCCGGTCGCGGTGTCCAGGGCGGTAGCCAGCACCTTGGCCTTGTCGTTGTCCAGCTTGTTGCCCAGGTCCTCGAGGCTGGCCCCCAGCGCGAGGAACTCACCGAGCGAATCCCAGCGCAGGTGGTTCTCCTCGACGAGCTGGTGGACATGCTTGGGCGCCGACCCACCCGCACCGGTCTCGTACAAGCCGCCACCGGCCATCAGCGGCACGATCGAGAGCATCTTGGCGCTGGTGCCCAGCTCCAGGATCGGGAACAGGTCGGTGAGGTAATCACGCAGGATGTTGCCTGTCGCGGCGATGGTGTCCTGCCCGCGGATGACGCGCTCGAGCGTGTACCGCATGGCCCACACCTGCGGCAGGATCGTGATGTCCAGGCCGTCGGTGTCCTCTTCCTTGAGGTATGCCTTGACCTTCTTGCGCAGCTCGTTCTCGTGCGGGCGCTCGTCGTCCAGCCAGAACACGCAGGTCATGCCCGACAACCGGGCCCGGTTCACGGCCAGTTTGACCCAGTCGCGGATCGGGGCGTCCTTGACGATCGGCATCCGCCAGATGTCGCCCTCTTCGACCTCCTGGCTCAACAGCACCTCGCCGGAGTCGATGTCGACGATCTTGGCGACGCCGGCCTCGGGGATCTCGAAGGTCTTGTCGTGGCTGCCGTACTCCTCGGCCTTCTGCGCCATCAGACCGACGTTGGGCACCGTGCCCATGGTGGTCGGATCGAACTGGCCGTGGGTCTTACAGAAGTTGATCATCTCCTGGTACATCCGGGAGAACGTCGACTCCGGGTTGACGGCCTTGGTGTCCTTGGTGCGGCCGTCGGCGCCGTACATCTTGCCGCCGAGGCGGATCATCGCCGGCATCGACGCGTCGACGATGACATCGCTGGGCGAGTGGAAGTTCGAGATGCCCTTGGCCGAATCCACCATGGCCAATTCGGGCCGGTGCTCGTGGCAACGATGCAGGTCCTCGATGATCTCCTCACGCTGCGAGGCCGGTAGCGCCTCGATCTTGCTGTAGAGATCCGACAGGCCGTTGTTGACGTTGACGCCCAGCTCGTCGAAGAGCTTCTGGTGCTTGGCGAAGGCGTCCTTGTAGAAGACCTTGACGGCGTGGCCGAACACGATCGGGTGGCTGACCTTCATCATGGTCGCCTTGACGTGCAGCGAGAACATCACGCCGGTCTTGTAGGCGTCCTCGATCTGCTCCTCGTAGAACTCGATCAGCGCCTTCTTGCTCATGTACATCGAGTCGATGACGTCGCCCTCGTCGAGCTTGACCTCGGGCTTGAGCACGATGGTCTCGCCGCCGGACGTCTCCAGCTCCATCCGTACGTTGCGGGCCTTGTCGAGGGTCATCGACTTCTCACCGTGGTAGAAGTCGCCGGTCTTCATGGTGGCCACGTGGGTGCGGGAGGCCTGCGACCACTCGCCCATGCTGTGCGGGTGCTTGCGGGCGTACTCCTTGACCGCCTTGGGTGCGCGACGGTCCGAGTTACCTTCACGCAGAACGGGGTTCACCGCGCTGCCGAGGATCTTCGAGTAGCGATCGCGGATCGCCTTCTCCTCGTCGGTCTTGGGATCGCCCGGGTAGTCGGGCACCGCGTAGCCCTTCTCCTGCAATTCCTTGATCGCGGCCGTGAGCTGCGGAACCGAGGCGCTGATGTTGGGCAGCTTGATGATGTTGGTCTCGGGCAGCTGAGTGAGGCGGCCCAGCTCACCGAGGTTGTCCGGGACCTTCTGATCCTCGGTCAGGTAGTCGCCGAATTCGGCCAGGATGCGGGCCGCCACCGAAATGTCACTGGTCTGGATATCGATACCCGCCGGCCCTGCAAAGGCGCGGATGATCGGCAAGAAGGAGTACGTCGCAAGCAGCGGCGCCTCGTCGGTCAGCGTGTAGATGATGGTCGGCTGCTGGGCAGTCATGGTTGCTCTCCCGGCGTCAGTCTCGGTTCGACGAGGATCACTCGTTGTCACTCGTGGTTATTCGCTGCTCTGTATCGCGGCCAGACTACAAGGGCGGGACGCGTCTCGACGGAGCAGCTTTCATTACTGACCAGTAACTTTGGCTTGCGTCCAGGCGTCCGACACCTCCGCGCTTCCACCGGACTGAACGTGTTCCAGCCCCGTCCGCGCACAACCGGCAAACACCCCGGACAACCGACTGGCACCGCCTCAACGCGTTGCGATAAGCTGCAGGCCGGTCATGAGTGTCAGCATCAAGCCCCGGCTTGCTGGCCGGCAACCCTCCAACCGCGGTGGGGTGCCCCGGGTGATGACCAGGTTGAGCAGTCGTTCGCGGCTGTAAGGCAAGCGCGGGTCCGAAGGTACGGGCCCCCAGACAGACAGGGAAACCTGATGGAGGCCAGCCATGTGTATGTGTCAGTGAACCCACGGTGTCAGCACGTCGTGATCGACGTCAGGCTCGACGCCCGGTAACCGACCCCACACCTCTACCTTCCTCATCCCCTCACCCGGAGGAGACACCAAGCCATGACAAACCCAGAAGCCCCGGCCGATAGTCGCTCGGACGAGCCTCGCTCCGCCGCCGACTGGTCGTTCGAAACCAAGCAGATCCACGCGGGCCAGACCCCGGACAGCGCCACCAATGCCCGTGCGCTGCCGATCTACCAGACCACGTCGTACACGTTCCGCGACACCGACCACGCGGCCGCCCTGTTCGGCCTGGCCGAACCCGGCAACATCTACACCCGCATCATGAACCCGACCACCGACGTCGTCGAGCAGCGCATCGCCGCACTCGAAGGGGGCGTCGCCGCGTTGTTCCTGTCGTCGGGGCAGGCCGCTGCGACGTTCGCGATCCTCAACGTGGCCGGTGCCGGCGACCACATCGTGTCCAGCCCGCGGCTCTACGGCGGCACCTACAACCTGTTCCACTACACGCTGCCCAAGCTGGGCCTCGAGGTCAGCTTCGTCGAGGATCCGGACAACCTGGACAGCTGGCGGTCCGCCGCGCGGCCCAATACCAAGGCCTTCTTCGCCGAGACCATCTCCAACCCCCAGATCGACATCCTCGACATCCCGAACGTGGCGGCCGTGGCGCATGAGAACGGCGTCCCGCTGATCGTCGACAACACCATCGCCACCCCGTACCTGATCCAGCCGATCGCGCTCGGCGCGGACATCGTCGTACACTCGGCCACCAAGTACCTCGGCGGCCACGGGTCGGCGATCGCGGGCGTGATCGTCGACGGCGGCACGTTCGACTGGACCAGCGGCCGCTTCCCCGGGTTCACGACCCCGGATCCCAGCTACCACGGAGTGGTGTTCGCCGAGCTGGGCGCGCCCGCCTACGCGCTCAAGGCCCGCGTGCAGCTGCTGCGCGATCTGGGGTCCGCGGCGGCACCGTTCAACGCTTTCTTGATCGCGCAGGGATTAGAAACGCTGTCGCTGCGGGTTGAACGGCACGTGGCGAATGCGCAACGGGTCGCGGAGTTCCTGGCCGGACACGAGCATGTCCTGTCGGTCAACTATGCCGGGCTCCCCACCTCTCCCTGGTACGAGCTGGGTCGCAAGATCGCCCCCAAGGGCACCGGCGCGGTCCTCGCATTCGAGCTCGCCGGCGGCATCGAGGCGGGTAAGGCGTTCGTCAACGCCCTGACCCTGCACAGCCATGTCGCCAACATCGGCGACGTGCGGTCGCTGGTCATCCATCCCGCTTCGACCACCCACCAGCAGCTCAGCGACGCCGAGCAGCTGGCCAGCGGCGTGACCCCCGGCCTGGTGCGGCTAGCGGTCGGCCTCGAGGGCATCGACGACATCCTGGCCGACCTCGAACAGGGGTTCGCCGCGGCACGTCCGTTCAACGAGGCGTCGCAGACTGCGGCGACGACGGCGTAGGACGGCGAGAGAAGACCGGGATGACGATCACCGAGGAACCGGCCGTGTCCACCCTTCCGTTGCCGGCCGAAGGCGAGACCAGCGTGGTGCACATCGGTGCGCTGACGCTCGAGAACGGCACCGTCCTGCCCGACGTGTCGATTGCGGTGCAGCGCTGGGGTGAACTGTCACCCCAGCGCGACAACGTGGTGATGGTGCTGCACGCGCTGACGGGCGACTCCCATGTCACCGGACCGGCCGGCGACGGCCATCCGACCGCGGGCTGGTGGGACGGGGTGGCCGGACCCGGCGCTCCGATCGACACCGACCAGTGGTGCGCGATCTCGACCAACGTGCTCGGCGGTTGCCAGGGATCCACGGGACCGGGATCGCTCGCGCCTGACGGAAAGCCTTGGGGCTCAAGGTTTCCCCAGATCACCATCCGCGATCAGGTAGAGGCCGACCGGGCCGCGCTGGCGGCTTTCGGCATCACCGAGGTGGCCGCGGTGGTCGGCGGGTCGATGGGCGGAGCCCGTGCACTGGAATGGCTGATCGGTCATCCCGACGAAGTGCGGGCCGGGCTGGTGCTGGCTGTCGGCGCCCGTGCCACGGCCGATCAGATCGGCACCCAGAGCACCCAGGTGGCCGCGATCAAGGCCGATCCGGACTGGCAGGGCGGGGACTACTACGGCACCGACCGGGCCCCGCTGGCCGGCATGGAGATCGCCCGGCGCTTCGCGCACCTGACCTACCGCGGCGAGGAAGAACTCGACGAGAGGTTCGCCAACGACGCGCAGGGCGACGAGGATCCGACCGCCGGCGGGCGCTACGGCGTGCAGAGCTACCTCGAGTACCAGGGCGGCAAATTGGCCCGCCGGTTCGATCCGGGCACCTATGTGGTCCTCTCCGATGCGCTGTCCACCCACGATGTGGGCCGCGACCGCGGTGGGGTCACCAGTGCGCTGAGTGGTTGTCCGGTGCCCGTCATCGTCGGCGGGATCACCTCCGACCGGCTCTACCCGATCCGGCTGCAGCAGGAACTGGCCGAGTTACTGCCGGGCTGCAACGACTTGGACGTGGTCGACTCGGCATACGGCCACGACGGCTTCCTGGTCGAGACGGAAGTGGTGGGCAAGCTGATCCGCCGCACGCTGGAGTTGGCACAGCGGTGAGCTCGCCCAAAGCGCGTTCCCTGTCCTTCGGCTCAGAAGCCGCAGCCTACGAACGCGGCCGGCCGTCGTACCCGCCGGAGGCGATCGACTGGCTGCTCCCCGAGGGCGCCCATGATGTGCTGGATCTGGGCGCAGGCACCGGCAAGCTGACCACCCGGCTGGTCGAACGCGGTCTGGACGTGATTGCCGTCGATCCCATCCCGGAAATGCTTGAACTGCTGTCGAACTCACTGCCGCAGACCCCGGCACTGTTGGGCACGGCCGAGGAGATCCCGCTGGCCGACGACAGCGTCGACGCAGTGCTGGTGGCGCAGGCGTGGCACTGGTTCGACCCCGAGCGGGCCGTCAAGGAGGTCAGCCGGGTGCTGCGCCCCGGGGGCCGGCTGGGCCTGGTGTGGAACACCCGGGACGAACGTCTGGGCTGGGTCAAGGATCTGGGCCGCATCATCGGCCCCGAACACGATCCGTTCAACAGTCAGGTGACACTGGCCGAGCCGTTCGGAGAGATCGAGCGGCATCAGGTGGAGTGGACGAGTTACCTGACGCCCCAGGCCCTCATCGACCTGGTGGCCTCCCGTAGCTACTGCATCACCTCACCGGAGCAGGTGCGTACCAGGACTCTGGGCCAGGTGCGCGAACTGCTGGCCACCCACCCGGCGCTGGCCAACTCTTCGGGCCTGGCGCTGCCGTACGTCACGGTGGGGATCCGGGCCACCCTCGGCTAGCTGCGCCGCGCCCTCAGGCGCTCAGCGCGGCCGCCTCGGACTCCGGACCGAACCAGCGCGCCAGCGCCGCCCGCAGCCCTTCCTCATCGAATTCGCCTGCAGCCCAGGCGACATAGCCGTCAGGCCGGATCAGCAGGGCAGCGGCAGGCCGATCCGCCGCGGTCGTCACCGTCACGTCGACCCGATCCCGCCAGCCGTCGACGACGCCGGCGTAGGCTCCGCCCGAGAGGTCGACCAACATCGGCCGACCGGAGTGCAGCAACTCGGCGATGCGGCGCCCGTCGTCGAGCACGAAATCGGGAACCAGGTATCCGGACAGCCGGTGGCCGTCTTCGACCTCGTAACGGACATCGGAGCCGGCCAGCACACCGGCGATGTGCGCCGAGCCGTCCGGCGTGGCCAGCAGCTCACCGAAAAGCGTTCTCAGCGCGGTGACCTCGGGACCGGCGGCCATCAAGGCGGCCTGGGCCATCGAGTGCATCATCACCCGCTGCCCCGCCGGCCAACGCTCCCCGTGGTAGCTGTCCAGCAGGCCGTCTGGTGCCCGGCCCTGCACGGCGGCGGCGAGCTTCCAGCCCAGGTTCATCGCATCCTGCAGTCCCAGATTCAGGCCAGGCCCGCCCATCGCCGAGTGCACGTGGGCCGCATCGCCCACCAGGAACACGTTGCCGGCCCGGTACTGCTCGGCCTGGCGGGTGTTCTGGCCGTTGATGCGCCGCAGGGCGTGCGGTCCCGGCCAGTCAGGAGCCGCCATCGGCACGTCGGCGCCCACCACCCGGTTCACGCTCGCCCGCAGCTCGTCCAGGGTCAGCTCCGGCGCGTCGTCGGGCAGGACGGAGCCGTACTCGATGGTGCCGACCATCGACCGTCCCGGCTGGAATTCGGCGTAGATCAGAACTCCGCCGTCGAAACGATTGTGTCCGAATGGGATTCGACCGATACCAGGTACATCCAAGGCACCGTACCCGGTCCGCAGTTCATCCGGCAGGCTGATGTGGGCCACCCGGGCGACGACGTCGGTGGTCAGCCCGGGAAAGTCGATGCCGGCCTTCTTTCGCACCGGGCTGCGGCCGCCGTCGGCCCCGACCAGGTAGGTGGCGGGCAACCGGTAACCACCTGATGGCGAGGCGACGTCGACGACGACTCCCCCGGCCACCTGCTCCAGGCCGACGAGTTCGTGCCCCCACCGGATCTCGACTCCGAGCCCTTGCACCCAATCCACCAGCTGCCGCACCACGCGCGGCTGCTGGATCAGCATCCCGTACATCGGATTGTCGGCGACTTCGGTGAACGGCACCTGCATGCCCGCGAAGATGTAGCCGGCCATCGGTTCCGGCACCGCGCCGGTGCCACTCAGCTCTCCGTACAGCCCGCGCAGATCGAGCACTCGATTGGCCTGCCCGACAATGCCGTTGGCCTTCAGTTCAGAGCTGGGCTCGGACAGCTGCTCGAGCACCACCGGCCGCACCCCGGCCAGCGCCAATTCCCCCGCCACCAGCAGACCGTTGGGGCCGGCACCCGAGATGACGACGTCCGTCTTGTGGTTCATGGTTTCCTTCCACGTATTTCATGCCTTTGTCCGCGCCGGTTTCTGCACCAGGGCTGTAGATCCGCGGTCGCCGCAACACTCAGGTGGAAATCGGCGCGCGGCCCGGTTCCGGTAGGCCCGCGGCCACCGCCGCGAACCCTTTGCGCAGCAGTGACGTGAAAGCCACCGGCGGATCGGAGTTTCCGTACTCGTCCATCGCGACGTCGCCGACCGCCCGCACGACGGCAGCCACCAGACGCGGATACATGTCATGGGGCTCGGTACCGGTGCGCTCGGCGATCGCCGCAACCCACTCGTCGACCATCCCCCGGAAGGTCGCATCGCGAATCTCCGGGATCATCAATAGTTTTCGGACCTCAGCCAACTGCTGGCGGGTCGGCAGCGCGTTCTCCACACCATAGACGTCCGACATGTCGGCGTCCACCGGATATATCACCGATTCGGTGATGGCGGTCCACAACGGTTCATCGGCGGGGCGCGAGCGCAGGAGGTCGATGCTGCGCCGCATCCGCTCCCGCTGCCGGTAGGCCAGCGCGTCGTACTTGCCGGCGAAGTAGTTGGTGAACGTGCGCAACGAAACGCCGGCCAGGTTGGCTATGTCCTCGCGGGTGACGTTCTCCAAGCCGCGCTCGAACGCGAGGGTCAGCGCCGCATCGCTGAGCGCCCTTCGCGTGTCCAGCTTCTTGCGTTCCCGTAGTCCCGGTGCCATGTCTCCACGGTAACCAAAATGTTGCCCACTAGGCAATATTGCCTCCTGGGCATTTCCTGTGAAAATCAGTTGAAGCCTGGCAACCGTCCGGCCTACCGTGACAGCCATGTCAGTGACCTACCTCCGCTTGCGCAGCACCTAGCGGCGGATCTTCACTTTCCCGGAACGTCCGCCGCAGCAGCTTTGTCCCTGCGACTGCGGAGTTTCCCGTGTCTTTCTCTCATCACGGCCGGCATGAGTACGGCCAGAATTTCCTGTGCGACCGGCGCGTGGTCGCCGACATCGTCAAAATCGTCTCGCACACAACAGGTCCCATCGTCGAAATCGGCGCAGGCGACGGTGCGCTCACCTTGCCACTTCAACGGTTGAACCGGCCGCTGATCGCCATCGAAATCGACCGGCGGCGGGCTCGACGACTGGCGGACCGAACCTCGGCCGGCCCGGTGTGGACGCCGGCCTGTTGACCATCAGGCGCCGCGCCGAACCCCTGATCCCGACGGCTGACCAGCGCCGGTTTCAGGCTCTGGCACACCAGGTGTTCACCGGGCGGGGCCGCGGTATGGCGCAGATCCTGCGCCATCACGTCGATCGTCGGTGGTTGCAGGCCAACGGAATTCATCCGTCGGCACTGCCGCGGGACCTGTCCGCAGAACAGTGGGCGGCACTGTTCGATGCGGTCCGCTAGCTGGTGCCCAGCGGGTCGATGGTCCAGGCGATGTAGAGCACCACCGCACTCACGGTCGCGGTGGTGGCGAAGTCGATGGTCCGCGAACGCACCACCAGCAGACCGGCCCGGTCATCGGTCAGCGCCAGCCGCAACGCAGCCGCCGCACCGACGCCGATCCCGATCACCAGCGCGCCGCGACGCCAGTAGCCCGCCACCACCAAGGCGAAGGCCGCGATGAAGATCAGCCCGACCACGAGGATCGGCCACTGCCCGGCGACCACCTTCTGGACGAACTCCTTTGCCGTCACGCCAGTTTCGACTCTTCGAGCTCGACGACATTGGTCAGCAGGAACGCCCGCGTCAGCGGGCCGACACCGCCCGGGTTGGGCGACACATGCCCCGCCACCTCCCAGACGTCAGGGGCGACGTCACCGGTCAGCTTGCCGTCCACCCGGCTCACGCCGACGTCGACGACGGCCGCACCCGGCTTGACCATGTCCGCGGTGACCATGTGCGGCACACCGACCGCGGCGATGATGATGTCGGCCTGACGGGTCAGGGCCGGCAGATCCCGCGTCCCGGTGTGGCACAGCGTCACGGTGGCGTTCTCCGAACGCCGGGTGAGCAACAGGCCCATCGGCCGGCCGACCGTGACACCACGGCCGATCACCACGACGTGTGCCCCGGCGATCGGTACGTCGAACCGGCGCAGCAGGTGCACGATGCCGCGAGGGGTGCACGGGAGAGGCGCCTCCTTGCCGAGCACCAGCCGGCCGAGGTTCGTCGGATGCAGGCCGTCGGCGTCCTTGGCCGGATCGATGCGCTCCAACGCGGCGTTCTCGTCCAGATGTTTGGGCAGCGGCAGCTGCACGATGTAACCCGTGCACTCCGGATTGGCGTTGAGCTCGTCGATGGTCTCGTCGAGCTGAGCCTGGGTGATGTCGGCGGGCAGGTCACGGCGGATCGAGTTGATCCCGACCTTGGCGCAGTCGGCATGCTTGCCGCGCACGTAGGCCTGCGAACCGGGGTCGTCACCCACCAGCACAGTCCCCAGGCCTGGCGTCCGGCCGGCCTCGGCCAACTTCGCTACACGCTGCTTGAGGTCGACGAAGATCTCGTCGCGCGTCGCCTTACCGTCCAACACAATGGAACCCACGGTGCCCATTGTGTCAGCCGCGTGGCAGGCTCAGCATATGAACACCCAGCCCAATGTGTTCACTGATGTTTTCAGTGAGGCCAAGCTCGGCCCCGTGACGCTGCGCAACCGCATCATCAAGGCCGCCACCTTCGAAGCGTCCACGCCTAATGCGCTGGTCACGGAGGATTTGATCAACTACCACCGGCTCCCCGCGGCCGGCGGGGTCGGCATGACCACCGTCGCCTACTGCGCGGTGGCACCGGGCGGCCGGACCGACGGCTGGCAGATCTGGATGCGGCCCGAGGCGGTGCCGGGACTGACCAAGCTCACCGAAACCATCCATGCCGAGGGCGCGGCCATCAGCGCCCAGATCGGCCATGCCGGGCCGGTCGCCAATTCACGAACAAACAAGGCCAAGGCGCTGGCGCCGGTGCGGTTCTTCAACCCGCTGTCGATGCGGTTCGCCAAGAAGGCCAGCATCGACGACATCCGCGACGTCACCGAGGCGCACGCCAACGCCGCCCGGCTGGCCATCGATTCCGGCTTCGACGCCGTCGAGGTCCACCTCGGCCACAACTACCTGGCCAGCTCGTTCCTGTCGCCGCTGATCAACCGCCGCACCGACGAGTTCGGCGGATCGCTGGAGAACCGGGCGAAGGTGGCCCGCGGCGTGGTGCGCGCGGTGCGCGACGCCGTCGACAAGCACGGCGACCGGAAGATCGCCGTCATCGCCAAGCTCAACATGAGCGACGGCGTCCGCGGCGGCATCCCGATCGACGAGTCGCTGCAGACGGCGAAGTGGCTCGAAGAGGACGGCGGACTGGACGCCATCGAGCTGACGGCGGGCAGCTCGCTGGTCAACCCGATGTACCTGTTCCGCGGCGGCGCCCCGGTCAAGGAGTTCGCCGCGAACTTCAAGCCCCCGATCAGCTGGGGTATCCGGATGAGCGGCAACAAGTTCTTCCGCGAGTACCCGTATCACGAGGCGTATCTGATGCGCGACGCCGAGAAGTTCCGCGCCGAGCTGAGCATGCCGATCATCCTGCTGGGCGGTATCACCAACCGCGAGACGATGGACCGGGCGATGGCTGCGGGCTTCGAGTTCGTCGCGATGGGCCGCGCGCTGCTCGCCGAACCGGACCTGCTCAACCGGATCCAGGCAGAAGAAGCCAAGGGTTCTGTCAGATCGCTGTGCACGCACTGCAACATGTGTATGCCGACCATTTACAGCCACACCCACTGCGTGGTGACGGGAGCCCCGGACTCACTCGTGAGCTAATAGCTCCATGGTTGGCAACGACCCCAGCGACACCATGGTCACCTACCGCTATGTGCGGGTCGGCCTGGTCGCGCTGGTGGTGTTCCTGTTGACGTCGCTGGCCCTGACCTGGGCGCACAGTTGCCCGCAGGGGTCGATCAGCGCGTTCTTCTACACCCGCACCCACGCGGTGTTCCTGGCCTCCCTGTGCGCGATCGGGATCTGCCTGATCGCCTACAAGGGCAGCCGCATCGGCGAGGACGCGCTGCTGAACTACTCCGGGTTCATGGCCTTCATCGTGGCGCTGGTACCCACGGGCCCCGCCGACGATCTCTGTCAGCCATGGCTTCCCACCGTGGCCGACCCGTTCGGCGGCGTCGCCAACAACGTCGCCGCATTGTTCGTGGCCGTCGCCGTCGGCACCGGCATGTACCTTGCCCTGAACCGCTGGCGGACGCCCCAGCAGGCACCGGTGGCTTCCGAACCGTCCTGTGCGGAGGCCGCCTCCCCGTGGAAGACCATCGCCACCGCCCTGCTGCGGGTCGAGAAATGGCTACCGGCAGCACTATTGGCCATTGCCATCGCCGGGGCGCCGCTGATGCTGTGGGACTGGTTCGCCCAGCATGCCCACGTGATCGCTGCGGTGGCGATGTTCCTGGCCATCACCCTGGTGGCGGTCTATCACGCGTGCTACGCGAGGGCGGCCGTGCGCCGGCACCTGGCCCGGTTCTACGCGACGATCGCCGCGCTGATGCTCGTCACCGTAGTGGCCGGTGTCGTGCTGCTGATCCTCGGCTGGCACTTCGGTGTGATCACCGTCGAACTCATCCTCACCGTGCTATTCGCCGTGTTCTGGGCCGTGCAGACCTGGGACGTCTGGGACGCCCAGGACCGCTACCCGGCAGAAGCCGTACCCACGCTGGCCGATACCCCGACCTAAGCGGTGTACCCGTCGATCTGCAACGTCTGCCCGTCGCGCCGCAGCACCAGCACCGCTCCCGGCACCGGGACGAACCCCTCGACCGCTTGGGCGGGCACCGCCGCGGTCTGGGTGCACGTCTTCGCGTCGAAGGTGCGCAGCGACCCCTGATCCCCGTCGTCCGCGACGGCGAAGCCGTCCGAGAACGACACGTAGGCCAGGCCGCTGCCCTGCCCCACCGCGCGGGTCTGGGTGCCGCGGATGCCTTGGGCGCCAGCACATCTCTGCTTGCCGTCGGGTCCGAACAGCAGTAGCCGGCGGCCACCGTCGCGACCCGAGAACAGGAAGTTGTCGCTCGGGCCGAGTGACGGTTCACCCGTGCCCCGCTCCGGAAGCAGGGTCACGGTCTTGTCGACCACGTTGACGTAGGCAATCCCGGGCGGTGCTCCGGCCCCACCGAACTGGACCAGGATGCCCACCGCGTTCGCGGGCGTGGCTACCGCGGCCGCATCGGCCTGGCCCTTGAACACCTCGTGGTCCCAGACGGTTTCGCCGTTGTCGGGGTTGACTGCGACCACCCGGATCGCATTGCCCTGCTCGGAGCGACACTGCACCACCGACACCAGCCACGCGCGGGTGTCCACCGCACGCGGCGGGAAGGCGCAGTCGGCATGTGGTGCGGGCACCGTCCACATCGGCTCACCGGTTCGGGTATCGAAGCGCACCCAGTTCCGGTCATCGCGGTACACCACGAACGGCGCGTCCAGGTTGTAGCCAGGGACCTCGGCCAGCGCGTACATCATCTGGTCGTCGGCGTTTGACCACAACTTTTCGCCGGTGGTGGCGTCAAGCCCGACCAGACCCTTCTCGACGAAGGCCACCACGGTAGCCCCGTTGTCGAACACCCGCATGCCGTTGACCATCACCCCGCCGGGCCCGGTCCGCGCGAAGTGCCAGCGTTCCTTGCCATCGGCGCCGTACGCGGTGATCCGGTGATCGCCGTACACCGCGAAACCGGCTCCGGCAGCAACGATCTGGCGATTGGGCTCGTGCTTGTCCCCCTCGAACGCGTCGGGAACCGACACCGTGTACGTCCGCTGCCCCAACGTGTCGGGCATGGCGGGCACATCGGTAGCTGCCGCCGTCGTCGCGTCGAGGAAGCGATCGTCGTCACCCGCGCGAAACGCGCCCACGGTCACCACCGCGGCAATCACCACGGCGATCACCGCGCCGACAGCCAGCAACTTCACCGAGCCGCGTGCCAGGTGCGGGAAGGCACGGGCGGCCAGGAAGGTCGCCGCCGCACCGGCCAGACACAACCACCACGCCGCCATCCCGGCGGGCAGTGCCGCGGTCACCGCCGAGTTGTCCATCGCCGTCCGGTAGAACGCCGGGATCCCCTGGCTGACGTACGCGATGACCAGCAGCGCCGCAACCCCCGCGGTCCCGGCCGGCGTGGCCGCCAGGTCCCGGCCCGTGTGGCCGCGCCAGACGCTGTAGGCCATCGCCGCGATCAGCACCACGGCGACGACCGCCACGATCAACGCCATGCGGTTCGGCAGGGCCTCGCCCCACCGGTGCAGGCCAACCACGTACCAGGAACTTTCGCCGGCACTGCGCGGCGCCACCAGCCGGGCCCAGCCGGCCAGCGCCGCGGCCCACACCAACAACACCACTGCCGCGCCCGCCAGCACCGTGCCGAGCGATCGCAGCACGCCGAGCACCCGGCCGACCGTCTTCTGCGGCCCTTCAGAAACCATGTGAGCCATCGTCACACGCCGCGACACCTCCGCAACGGCCCAGCCCCGGCGAAAAGTACCGATAGAGTTGAGCGCGATGAGCCCTGCGCTGACCGTTCGTTACGACGGATCGACTCGTACCTTTGCCCCGGGCAACGATGTCGTCATCGGCCGAGATCTCCGCGCCGACGTCCGCATCGCCCACCCGCTGATCTCGCGTGCGCACCTGGTGCTGCGCTTCGACCAAGGTCGATGGGTCGCGATCGACAACGGCAGCCTCAACGGCATGTACGCCAACGGCCGCCGGGTGCCCTCGATCGACATCCACGACGGCCAGGTCGTCAACATCGGCAACCCCGACGGACCCCAGGTGACCTTCGAGGTCGGCCGGCATCAGGGCTCGGTCGGCCGGACTCCGACCGCGGCGGTACCCATCGGAAACCGGCCCAGCGGCGCCTGGCCCACCCAGGCCGCCGCCCCCGGGCGTCAGCAGTACGGTCAGCCGCCCCCGGCCCAGCACCCCGGTTACTCGTCGGGGCCGCAGCCGCGCTACCCGACCCCGCCGACCGGATATCCCAGCGGACCCCGTGGCGGCTACCCGAGCGGGCCCCAGACCGGTTACCCCAGCGGCCCGCAGAGCGGCCACTCCAGCGGTCCGCAGGCCTATCAGTCTCAGCCCGTCCGCAGCGCGCCGAACCCCTCCCAGGCGGCGACTTCGATGGCGCCGGCGGCCACCGCCGGCCGCGCCGGCAGCGAGGCCGGCGGCAACATCGCGACCAGCATGCTCAAGATCCTGCGGCCCGGGCGCACCACCCCGGCGCCCGCGGGCGCGGTCAAGATCGGCCGCGCCACCGACAACGACATCGTCATCCCCGACGTGCTGGCCTCACGCCATCACGCCACGTTGATCCCGCTCACCGGCGGCACCGAGATCCGCGACGAGCGCAGCATCAACGGCACGTTCGTCAACGGCGCGCGCGTGGACAACGCGATCCTGCACGACGGTGACGTGGTCACCATCGGCAACGTCGACCTGGTGTTCTCCGGCGGCACCCTGGTGCGCCGCAGCGAAACCGAGGCCGACACCCGCACCGGCGGCCTCGAGGTGCGCGGCCTGACGTGGACCATCGAGGGCAACAAGACGCTGCTCGACAACATCTCCGTCGACGCCCGGCCCGGCACGCTCACCGCGGTGATCGGCCCGTCGGGTGCGGGCAAGTCGACGTTCGCCAAACAGGTCGCCGGCTACACACATCCGACCAGCGGCACCATCACCTTCGAAGGCCACGACGTCCACGCCGAGTACGCCTCGCTGCGCTCCCGGATCGGCATGGTTCCGCAGGACGACGTGGTGCACGGCCAGCTCACCGTCCGCCAGGCCCTGATGTACGCAGCCGAGCTGCGGCTGCCGCCGGACACCACGAAGGAAGACCGCGAGCAGGTCGTCATGCAGGTGCTCGAAGAACTCGAGATGACCAAGCACCTCGACACCCGCGTCGACAAGCTCTCCGGCGGGCAGCGCAAGCGCGCCTCGGTCGCGCTCGAACTGCTGACCGGCCCGTCACTGCTGATCCTCGACGAGCCCACCTCGGGCCTGGACCCGGCACTCGACCGCCAGGTGATGACGATGCTGCGCCAGCTGGCCGACGCCGGCCGCGTGGTGCTGGTGGTCACGCACTCGCTGACCTACCTCGACGTGTGCGATCAGGTGCTGTTGCTGGCCCCCGGCGGCAAGACCGCCTTCTGCGGACCCCCCGATCAGATCGGCCCCGAACTCGGCACCACGAACTGGGCCGACATCTTCAGCACCGTCGCGGGCGACCCGGCCGAGGCCAACCGCAAGTATCTGGCTCGCACCGGTCCGGCCCCGGCGGCCGCGGCGTCGTCGGCACAGCCCGGCGATCTGGGCGAGCCGGCCAAGACCAGCCTGTTCCGGCAGCTGTCCACGATCGCCCGCCGGCAGGTCCGGCTGATCGTGTCCGACCGGGGCTACACCGCGTTCCTGCTGATGCTGCCGTTCATCATGGGCGTGCTGTCGTTGTCGGTACCCGGTGACGTCGGATTCGGTCTACCGGTGCCGGCCGTCCAGGGCGGCGAGGCACCCAACGAAGCGGGCCAGATCCTGGTGATGCTCAACGTGGGTGCGATCTTCATGGGCACGGCGCTGACCATCCGGGCGCTGATCGGCGAGCAGGCGATCTTCCGGCGCGAACAGGCGGTCGGTCTGTCGACCACGGCCTACCTGCTTGCGAAGATCGCGGTTTTCGCCGTGTTCGCGGTGCTCCAATCCGCCATCGTCACCGTGATCACGATCCTCGGAAAGGGCTGGGGTCCGGGCTCGGTCGACAGCGGGGCCTTCATCGGCGGCCGCAACCTGGAGTTGTTCATCGACATCTCCATGACGTGTGTGGCCTCCGCGATGGTGGGCCTGGCGCTGTCGGCGTTGGCGCGCTCGGCTGAACAGATCATGCCCCTGCTGGTGGTCACCGTGATGAGCCAGCTGGTGTTCTCCGGCGGCATGATCCCGGTGACCGGCCGCGTGGTGCTCGATCAGTTGTCGTGGATCACCCCGGCGCGCTGGGGCTTTGCGGCCTCCGCGTCGACCATCGACCTGACCCGCCTGGTGCCGCCGCCACTGCTGCCGGCCGATTCGCACTGGAAACACACCCCGACCGTGTGGCTGATCAACATCGGCATCCTGCTGCTGCTCTGCATCGTCTACACCGGCTTCGTGCGCTGGCGGATCCGCCTCAAGGCCGGCTGAGTCCCCTCTTTGTCGTCCCCTCTTTGTCACGCCAGCCGGGTTGTCCGGGTTCCCTGGGCGCCTTGCAGGCGTGACAAAAGGCGCGCGACGGCGGTCGCCGGTCAGCGGTGACCCGTCAGCGATCACCGGTGACCGCTAGCCCCCGTGGACGTCGAGGCCGTGGGCGGCGGCATAGGCCAGCGCCTGGGCGATGTCGATCTTGGCGCCCCGCAGTTTCGCGGTGGTCCAGAAGGTGGGGTCGACGCGGGCACCGCGCAGGTCGGCCTCGTCGAGCTTGGCGTCCTGCACCCGCGCACCGGTCAGGTCCGCCTGTCGAAGCACCGCCTTGCGCAAGTCCACCCCGACCAGGCTGGCCTCCCGCAGGCGGCAGTCCGACAGGTCGACGCTGCGCAGGTCGCAGCCGCCGAATACCGCCAGGGTCAGATCCGACTCCACGATCTTGATGGGCCGCAGCCTGCATTCGGTGAACACCGAGCCCAGCAGGCTGCAGTTGGTGAACTCGCTGTGCCAGAGCGTCGCGCGGCGGAACGTGCAGTTACGGAACGCCGACCCGAAATGCTGCGACTCGGACATGTCGACACCGCTGAAATCGCACTCGGTGAACACCACACGCTCGGTGCGCAGCCGGCTCAGATCTTCCTCGCGGAAATCGTGGCCGGTGAATTCCCGGTCCGCCCAGGCGGTTTCGTCAGCTACCACGCCTCAGCCGGGCAACGCCGACATCGTGGTCAACGAGTACTCGGTGACCGCGATCAGCGCGGCCTTGGCCGAGTTGCGGTCGCGGGCGTCCACGGCCACCACCGGGATGTGCTCCGGCAGCGCCAGGGCCTTGCGCACCGCCTGGGTGGGATGCTTTGGCGCGTCGTCGAACTCGTTGACCGCGACGATGAACGGCAGCTTGCGGGCCTCGAAGAAGTCGACGGCGGCGAAGCTGTCCTGCAACCGGCGCACGTCCACCAGGATGATCGCACCGATGGCGCCGCGCACCAGGTCGTCCCACATGAACCAGAACCGGCGCTGTCCGGGTGTACCGAACAGGTAGAGCACCAGATCCTCGTCCAGAGTGATCCGGCCGAAGTCCATCGCGACCGTGGTGGTGCGCTTGTCCGGGGTGCCGTCCAGTGCGTCGACGCCCTCAGAAACGTTGGTGACCAACGCTTCTGTGCGCAGCGGCATGATTTCGGAGACCGCGCCGACGAATGTCGTCTTCCCTGCCCCGAACCCGCCAGAGATGACGATCTTCGTCGAGGCGGCCCCACGTCGGGGGGCGCCACCGGCGGAGGCCGAGCGGGGTTCAGAGTGCTCGTAGGCCACGCAGGGTCCTTCCAATCAATTCGCGGCGTTCGTCGAAGCTAGCCGAGTCATCGAGGGTGGCTTCGACCCGTAGATAACCCTGCGTCACCAAGTCCCCGATCAGCACGCGCGCCACGCCGAGCGGGAGGGATAAATGTGCGGCAATCTCGGCAACCGAAGGGCTGCCGGTGCACAACTCTACGATCTGTGCGCGCACATCGTGCCCAGTCCAACGCGGTTCGCGCGTCGTGTCGGTTTTTTGTATCGGCGCTTCCAGCGGAAGGTGGACGCGCGAGTCGGTACGGCCGGCCGTCAGCGTGTACGGCCGCACCAGACTCGGACGGTCAGTAGTTTCCGGTTCGTCCACAGGCACCTCGCGAAGGCAGAAGGGGACAGAAGACTCAGGACGGCTGCGGCGTACGGCGCGAAGACTGCACCACCGCGCCGACCCGCTCGACCAGGATGGCCATCTCATAGCCGACCTGCCCGATGTCACATGACGGGGAGGTCAACGTGGCCAGGTTGGAGCCGTCGCCCACCCGCATCAGCAGCAGGTAGCCGTTCTCCATCTCGACCACCGACTGCATCACGTGGCCGCCGTTGAACAGCTGGGAGGCGCCGGTGGCGAGGCTGGCAAGGCCGGAGGACACCGCGGCGAGCTGGTCGGCCCGCTCAACCGGCATGTGTTCGCTGGCAGCCATCAGTAGTCCGTCGGCCGAAACGAGCACCGCGTGGGACACCCCGGAAACCTCGCGGGCGAACTTGGACACGAGCCAGTCCAGGGAGTCGCGCTGCGTCGGACGGGTCATTCGTTATCGGTTCCTCTGGTCTCACGGGCATGCGACCGTCCGGCATGCACGCCTCCGAAAAGGTTGCTGGTGCTCGTACGGACAGACTCGGGGTCACGCGGTTTGAACGCCGCGAACATGCCGCTGTCAGGTTCGTCTGCCGATGCTACCGTCTCGAAGCCGTCGTCGTTACGGTGTACTCCACCGTTGCGGTGACGACCGTTGGACTCGCCGGTCACCCCGACCGCGGCAGCGACGCCACCCGGCACCAGACGGGCGCCCGGCGTACGCATGGGCAGGCCTTCCTCGGTGTGCTGCTCGACCGGCGCGTCCTGCGCCGCGGCGGCCACCGACCAGCCCTTCTCCCAGACCGTCTTCCAGTCCAGGTCGGCGCTGCGCACATGGGTCGTCGGGTCGATCTCGAATTCCGAGACCATCGACTGATAGATCGAGTCGCCCTGGACGTCCGGGCTTTCGGCCTCGGCGACGGCGGGTTCGGCCAGTTCCTCCGGTGCGTGGTCGGCTTCTTGCGCCGCACCGTTGAGACCGTTGACGCCGTTCAGACCGCTGTGGCCGTTGAGCCCGTTGTGGCCGTTCAGACCATTCAGTCCGTTGAGGTCGGCGGCCCCGTTGACGCCGTTGACGCCATATGCAGCGGCTTGTCCGCGCGAAGCGAAGAACGACGAGGTGTTCGTGGGGGTCTGACGCCCGGCCTCGATGTCGTCGGCTTCCTCGACTTCGGAGTCAGCCGCACCCGCGCCGTCACCCTTCACTTCGCCCTTGGCCAGGGCCGCGCTCTCTTCGGTGTGCACCGGCCACTGCTGTGGCCACTCGCTGACCGGCTCTTCCGCGGGTTCCTCGACCGGAGCCTCGGCAGCCGGTTCCGGTTCCGGTTGCGGGGCCAGCGTGCCCGGCAGTTCCGAGATGCCGCTGGCTCCGGGGCTGCGCTGAGGCAGCAGGTCGAACGGCATCTCCGCGCCGTTGAGGTGGGGCTCGTCGGTGCCCGATCCCAGCGCCGACGGATCGGCCGGGTCGGCGTCCAACGACAGGGCCGTGGAGATCCCGGCGTGCGCGTCGACGGGCCTGCCGTACGGAAGCTCGTCAATCGGGTCGCCGCCGTCGCGGGCCAGAAGGGTGGCCGGGATGTAGACCCCGGCCGTGGTACCCGAGCTCGGTTCCTCGGCGACGGTGCTGCGCAGTCGCACCACCAGGCCGTGCTGGGTGGCCAGTCGGCCGACCACGAACAGACCCATGTGCCGCGCGGTGTAGGGGTTGACCTCGCCGCCGGACTGCAGACGGGTGTTGGCGACCCGCAGGTCGGCCTCGGTCATGCCCAGGCCGACATCGCTCACCTCGATCACCAACGCGCCCTTGGCCGCGTGCACGGCCGACACCCGCACCTGCGAGATCGGCGGCGAGTACCGCAACGCGTTGTCGAGCAGCTCGGCCAGCAGGTGAATGAGGTCACCGGCCGCCGCTCCCATGATCTCGACGTCGGCCACCGCGGCGGTGACGACCCGGGTGTAGTCCTCCACTTCGGAGGCGGCGGCGTTGACGATCGTCGCCAGCGGCACCGGGCGGTTGTGCTCGCGCGCGAGCTTGGACCCGGACAGCACCAGCAGGTTCGCGCCGTTCCGGCGCATGCGGGCAGCCAGGTGGTCGAGCCGGAACAGGCTCTCCAGGCGTTCCGGGTCGTCCTCGTTGCGCTCTAGCTGATCGATGAGCGACAACTGCTGGTCGACCAGGGAACGGCTGCGCCGCGACAACGTCTCGAACATGTCCGCGACCTGCAGCTGCAGCTGGGCCTGTTCCCCGGCGAGGAACACCGCCTGCTCGTGCAGTTCGTCGACGGCGTGCGCGACCTGTCCGACCTCTTCGGTGGTCTGCACCGGGATCGGGTTGACCGGTACCAACTCGCCACCGGCACGGACCCGTTCGATCTCCTTGGCCAGATCCTGGTGTGCCACCTTGAGCGCGCTGTCGCGCAGCGTGCGCAGCGGCCGCACCAACGAGCGGGCCACCAACAACACGATGACCATGGCGCTGACGATCGCGGTCGCGACCAGGATGGCGTCGCGGATCGCATCGTTGCGGGCGTCGCTGGCCTGGGACTCCACGGCCGCCGGGATGGCCGTGGTGGTGTCGTTGATGATCTGCTCGGCGATCTTGTTGGTCGCGTCGAGCGAGGCCAGCATGTCCGGGTTACCGACGAGCGGGATGCCGGGGTTGGACATCATCGCCATGCGCTTGACCATCTCGGCGCGCAGCGTGGCCGCCCCCTCGGAGCCACCTCCGAGCACCTTCGTCAGCGCGGCGACCGTAGACGGCTCGGTACCGGCCATCGTGATCATCGACGTGCGCAGCAAGGGCTCCGGTTCTTCCCCGCCCCGGTTGACCAGCATCCGCTGGATCGCCATCTGGCCGCGGGCACCGACCGCCCGGGCCAGCGCCTCGACCTGGGCTGCAACCGACTGCTGGTTGCTGTGCACCGAGCCGGTGATGGCAGCTTCTCCGGTCAGCAACAGTGGGCCGTAGCTGAGGATGCGTTGACGCAGGTCGATCGCGCCGGCCATCACCGCATCGACGAGTTCCTGGCCCTTCCCGAGAAGGCTGTCCACGGCCTGATCGACGTCCTCGGGCAGATCAGTTGCATCAGCCCGTTGCTGCAGATCGGTCTTGCGCTCTTTGAACGTGGACATGGCCGATTGCCCGTCGCCGCCTTCGGTAGCTGCGATGAGCACGCCCTCCATCGCAGCCATGTAGCTGTCGATGTCGGGAATCAATTCGGCGCGATCGGCCGCCAACCGCAGATCTCCGGCAGCGCTGGCACTGGCATAGATGCGCAAGCCACCGAACGTCGCCGCCAGGATCAGCGGCACGACGACGATGGCGAGGACTTTCCTGGTGACCGGCCAGTTGGCCGGCGACCAGCGCGAGGGGCGCTTGGCCGGAGCCGATGGTGTTGGGGAAAACTCGACGAGGGTGCCGTCAGCCTGTTTCAGCTGCGTAAAGGCAGTCATCGGCGCCCAACCGCACTACCGGCGGCGTGGCCGCAATTCACTCGTGGGGCGTGATTCATAAGACTTCCTGCTGTTTCCGCCCACGCTGGGGCGGGCGTCAAACGCCTTGGCAATTGCACGAGTATGACAGTCTCCCGCGAGCGTTTCCACAATTCTTACTGAACAGACAGAGTTCGTGACCGAGCCGTAGCGCAGTTGTGTGGTAATCGAGCAAACAGCGCCGCGCTTGCCGAATCGCGTACCGATTTCCAGTTCCCTTTCCCGGTGCCGATTTCGGCCGCTTTCTGGTCCCGATTCGCCCGCCGGCGACCCTTCGTACGATCATCGTCGAATGTTCCGGGTGTTGTTCTTTTCTCCCCGCATCGCACCCAACACCGGCAATGCGATCAGGATGGTGGCAGGCACCGGGTGCGAGCTGCACCTGGTCGAACCGTTGGGTTTCGACCTGTCCGAACCCAAGCTGCGCCGGGCCGGCCTCGACTACCACGACCTGGCATCTGTGACCGTGCACGCCGATCTGGCGGCGGCGTGGCGCGTGTTGATGCCGGCTCGCGTCTATGCGTTCACCGCGCACGCGTCGACGTCGTTCGCGGACATCGCGTACCAACCGGGAGATGTGTTGATGTTCGGCCCGGAACCCACCGGACTTGATGCACAAACCCTGGCGGACCCGAATATCACCGCACAGGTACGTATTCCGATGCTCGACGGCAGGCGGTCATTGAATCTGTCCAATGCCGCGGCGGTGGCCGCCTATGAGGCGTGGCGCCAACACGGGTTCGCCGGCGGCGTCTAGTTACGCCTCGGGCGTGGGCCGCGCCGCGACCCACGCCCGAATCTCACAGAGAGTTCATACACCGGCTTCACAATTACATCGGTGGCATCAGGCGCCCCAGGGCTGCCCCGGGATCACCAACTGTCCCAATGCGAGAACTGCTCGGCCGGAAGACGCTTGGCCTTCTTGAAGTCGGTGCCCTTGGTGTAGGCGATCGGGAACAGGCCGGCCTGGGCATAGCGATCGAAGGGAATGCCCAGCAGCTCGGCGGCCTGCTTCTCGCCGTCGCCGAGCAGATGCAGCGTCGTCCAGGCCGAACCCAGACCACGGGAGCGCAGTGCCAGCATGAAGCTCCACACCGCGGGCAGCAGCGATCCCCAGAAGGACGCGCTCATACCGGCGGGCGCACCGTCGGGACGGCCCTCAAGGCACGGCACCATCAGCACCGGGGCCTGCTCGAAGTTGTCGGCGAGGTACTTGGCGGAGCTCATCACGGCACCCAGCTGTTGATCGCGGATGTCCCCCCGCTCCGGCTTGGGTTGGTCGAGATATGGGTTCGCGTTCGACCGGTAGATGTCGGCCAGGGCCTTCTTCTTTGCCGGGTCCTCGACGAAAACCCATTGCCAGCCTTGCGCATTCGACCCCGTGGGGGCCTGTAGGGCCAGGTCGAGACACTCCATGATCACCTCGCGCGACACCGGCTTTTCGAAGTCGAGACGTTTGCGCACCGAGCGGGTGGTGGTGAGGAGCTCATCGACGGTCAAGTTCAGGGCTGGTTCGGCGGTCATGCCGCGAGACTACAACCGGAAGCCCGGGAAACCAGAGAAGCTCCCCAGCGTTTGCTGGGGAGCTTCCAATCATCGTGCGCCGCAGTACAACTCAGCTAACCGATGAAGGTTGCGCGCCGCCGCCTCGTCGACCACGGCGCACGGGTCGATCAGCCCGCGTTCTCGGAGACCAGCACGGGCTCCCAGCCGTTGGCCTGCGGCTCGTCCGACGACCCGAAGTCACCCGAGGCCGGGACCGCGTGGATGCCGTGATCGTCGCCGGGCAACCCACCCAGCGCCGCGATGGTGTCCCGGATCTTGGCCGCCTCGGCGTCGGTCGGCGTTGCGCCGGCCTCGAGCTCGTCGAGCAGACCGTCGCGCAGGCCGGCACCGTTGGCCACTTCCTGAGCGGACAGCTTGGCGTGGACGCGGGTGACGTAGATCTGCTGTCCCAGAGAGGATCCCGGTGCCGCAGCGGCATGGGCCATCAGGGAGTCGTACCGCTGGCGGACTCCGCTCAGCGCCACGATGACCGCAGGCGAGGGCCGGTTGCTGCTGGCCGCCTCGGCCAGTGAGGCACGCAGCTTGCGCAGGCCGGACAGGACGACGTCGGCGCGCTTGTGGAACTTCTTGTCCTCGGGGAAGGGCAGTGCATCGATCGCGGCGGAATACATGTGCATCGCCGCTTCCGACAGACTGACGATGACCGCCGAATCACCTTCCAGCGTCGCGTTTTGTCCCATGGGCCCTCAATTCTCAAGCGAAAAGATCAACAGAAAGTGAGCGGCCGGTCGCCGGGCCCGTCGGGTCCGATCCACCGCCGCTCGCGGTGAGCACGCCGATGACACTAGCGGTTAGTGAGCGGCACGTCATCGCTAGGGGCACTTGAAGAATGGCGGAAAACAGGGTATGCGAATGCGGGTGTCACCGGCCGGTAGCGTTCGTTGCCGAGGGTGGCCCTACGCTGAACGCCGCACGGTGGCAGGCTTGGCCGACGGGAGGTCGACATGGCCGGACTAACTGAATCGACGACGGTCGCTGAGTCGTCAGGGGGTGCCCCGTTGGACTACGGCCAAAACGGTGAGGCGACCGAGCCGATGCGGGTGGCCGCGGTGGATCACGACCCCGCCCCCAAGCCGTCGGTCGAGAGCAAGGCCAGTATCGGTTGGCTCGTGTGCGGTGGCCTGGGCATCCTGGCGGTCATCGGGTTCCTGTTGTTCGGGCCGGGCCAGCCCGGGAGCAAGGCCGAGTGGTTCTTCGGTGCCGTGGTCTTCGTCGTCGTGATGGTGACGATGTGGCTGATCCTGACCATCCAGCGTCAGGCCAAATACGACATCGCCCAGGCCGATGAGCGGCTGCGCCGAGAGCTGGCAGCGGCCGACGAGCGCTCGGCGCTGGAACTCGCCCTGACCCAGAAATGGCATCGGGCACAGATGGACTCCCAGCAGAAACTGCACGCCGCCGAACTGGTGGCTCAGCAAGAACTGGCCCGCATCGAGCGCAACAACCTGCTCGAGCAACTGCAGAAGCAGGCCATGATCGAGGTATCGCGCGCGGTCGGCGCACACACCCGGATGCTCGCGACGCTGTGGACCGAGGGTGCGACTCAACTGCGCAACCCGGACCGCGACGAGCGGGAAACCGCGATGAATGCGCTTTTCGGACAGATGAGCCAGGTGGTGAGCGACGTTTCCGTCGAGCTGGACAACGCCCATCTGCTCAGCCAGGACGACCGCCTGCAGGATGCGCTGAACCGGGTCAACGACGCGGTGCTGATGGCGATCCAGGTCGCCGAGGATCTGCACGCCGACGTGGTCGAGGGCCGTACCCCCGAAACCAACCCCGTCCCGGCAGTCCAACGCCTGCTGCACGAGCGGGCCACTGCCGCGCGGCGGCTGGCGTGGTCATTGCTGCGGACCGGGCTTGAGGGCACCACCGGCGCGAGCCAGGATGTCGGCGCCGGCCAGAGCGCCGGCGTGCCGGACGTCGATCCGGCCTGAGCCTCAGCGGAAGTCTCGCGACCGCGAGCCGACCCTCAGCTCGACCGGGCTCATCCGGTCGGCGATCACGGTGACCGCACCACTGGCGTTCTGCACGATGCCGCGGACCACCAACGCCGGAGCGGTCTGCGCCAGCTTGCGGTAGCGCGCCCACACCCCGGGCGCACACAGCACGTTGACCATCCCGGTCTCATCTTCCAGGTTCATGAATGTCACACCCTGCGCTGTCGCCGGACGCTGCCGGTGAGTTACCGCCCCGGCAACCAGGATCCGGGTTCCGTCGACGACGTCCAGCAACTTGTCGGCGGGAACAACGCCCAGCGCGTCGAGGTCGGCGCGCAGGTACTGGGTGGGATAGCTGTCCGGCGAGATACCGGTGGCCCACACGTCGGCGGCCGACAGTTCCAGCGCGCTCATCCCCGGCAGTGCCGGCACGTGGGAGGAAGAGCCCACTCCGGGTAGCCGGTCCGGTCGCTGGGTGGCCGCCGCACCGGCCGCCCACAAGGCCTCGCGCCGGCTGATCCCGAAACACCCCAGCGCCCCGGCGGTGGCCAGCGCCTCGGTCTGGGATACCGACAGCTGCACCCGGTTGGTCAGGTCGATCAGGGTGGTGAAGGGCCCGTTGGCATTTCGTTCGTCGACCAGGCGCCCCGCCAGCTCGTCGCCGATGTGGCGGACACTGCCCAACCCCAGCCGCACGTCCATACCGGTGTTTTCCAGCGTCGCGTAGGCCAGACTGGCGTTGGCATCGGGGCCGTGTACCGCCACCCCGTGCCGGCGTGCATCGGCGACCAGTGACTGTGGGGAGTAGAACCCCATCGGCTGGGCCCGGAGCAGCGCCGCGCAGAATGCCGCAGGATGGTGCAGTTTGAACCATGACGAATAGAAGACGAGCGACGCGAAGCTCAGCGAATGACTTTCCGGGAAACCGAAATTGGCGAACGCTTCCAGCTTTTCGTAGATCCGCTCAGCCACCCCGCCGGTGATGCCGTGAAGTTCGGCCATGCCGTCGAAGAACCGGCTGCGCAGCCGCCGCATCTTCTCGGTCGAGCGTTTGGAGCCCATTGCCCGGCGCAACTGGTCGGCCTCAGCCGCGGTGAAACCCGCACAGTCAACCGCCAATTGCATGAGCTGTTCCTGGAACAGCGGGATGCCCAGCGTCTTCTTCAACGCGGATTCCATCGACGGATGGTCGTAGGTGACCTCCTCCAGACCGTTGCGGCGGCGGATATACGGATGCACCGAACCGCCCTGGATCGGGCCGGGACGGATCAGCGCCACCTCCACCACGAGGTCGTAGAACTCCCGCGGCTTGAGCCTGGGCAGGGTGGCCATCTGCGCGCGGGACTCCACCTGGAACACCCCGACCGAGTCGGCCTTCTGCAGCATCTCGTAGACCGCCGGTTCGGACAGGTCCAACTTGGCCAGGTCCACGTCGATACCCTTGTGCTCTGCCAGCAGGTCGATGGCGTAGTGCAACGCCGAGAGCATTCCGAGGCCAAGCAGGTCGAACTTCACCAAACCTATTGCCGCACAGTCATCTTTGTCCCACTGCAGCACGCTGCGGTTGGCCATGCGGGCCCACTCCACCGGGCACACGTCAGCGATCGGACGGTCACAGATCACCATGCCCCCCGAGTGGATGCCGAGGTGCCTCGGCAGGTTGGCAATCTGGGTGGCCAACTCGATCACCGGCTGC
Source organism: Mycolicibacterium sp. 050232 (assembly GCA_036235365.1). Lineage (GTDB taxonomy): Bacteria > Actinomycetota > Actinomycetes > Mycobacteriales > Mycobacteriaceae > Mycobacterium. The sequence goes on from JAZBEZ010000003.1 coordinate 261,558, forward strand.
GGGATGTCCTCGGCCTCCGGTGAATCCGGACGTCCGTTCCACCGGCTGAGCTGCTTGCTCCAGGCGTCCTGCTGCCCCTGAGAGAACCCCAGCGCCCGGGCCATGTCGCGAACCGCGCTGCGGCCGCGATAGGTGATGACGTTGGCGACCTGCGCGGCGTAGTCACGTCCATAACGCTCGTAGACATACTGAATGACGTTCTCGCGCAGGTCCGATTCGATGTCGATGTCGATGTCGGGCGGCCCGTCGCGAGCCGGGGACAGGAACCGTTCGAACAGCAGCTCGTTGGCGATCGGGTCGACGTTGGTGACCTTCAGCGCGTAGCAGACCGCCGAGTTGGCCGCCGATCCCCTGCCCTGGCACAGGATGTCATTGTCGCGGCAGAACCGGGTGATGTCGTGCACCACGAGGAAGTAGCCGGGAAATTTCAACTGCTCGATGATGCGCAGTTCGTGTTCGATCTGCGCGTAGGCCTTGGTTGCGCTGCCGACGGGCCCGTACCGTTCGGCGGCCCCGGCCATCACCAACTCGCGCAGCCAGCTGTCTTCGGTGTGCCCGGCCGGGACGTCGAACGGCGGCAGCTGCGGGGCGATGAGCGCCAGGCCGAAGGCGCACTGCTCACCGAGATCAGCTGCGGCGGTTACGATCTCGGTACCAAACAGCCGATCCATCTCCTCCCCCGAGCGCAGGTGAGCTCCTCCGAGCGGGGCCAGCCAGCCGGCCGCGGTGTCCATCGAATTACGGGCCCGGATCGCGGCCATCGCCATGGCCAGCCGGCCCCGGTCGGGTCCGGCGAAGTGCGCCCCGGTGGTGGCCACCACCGGTAGTCCGAACCGCGGGGCCAGCCCGGCCAGGACGGCATTGCGTTCGTCGTCACACGGATGGCCGTGATGCGAGAGCTCGATGCTGACCCGGTCGGTCCCGAAGCGGTCCACCAGATCGGCCAGGGCGACGGCAGCGGCTTCGGGACCGCCTTCCGAGAGTGCTTGGCGAACATGCCCTTTACGGCATCCCGTGAGGATGTGCCAATGGCCCCCGGCGGCCTCGGTGAGCCCGTCGAAGTCATAGCGGGGCTTACCCTTCTCCCCTCCGGCCAGGTGCGCCTTGGCGATCTCGCGGGACAACCGCCGGTACCCCTCCGGCCCGCGGGCCAGCACCAGCAGATGCGGACCGGGCGGGTCAGGATCCTCGGTGCGGGGAACGTTCCCCAGCGACAGCTCGGCGCCGAAGACCGTGGCGACATCCAGTTCCCTGGCCGCCTCGGCGAACCGGACCACACCGTAGAGCCCGTCGTGATCGGTCAGCGCGATCGCCCGCAGGTTCAGCCGGGCCGCCTCCTCGACCAACTCCTCCGGCGTGCTCGCGCCGTCGAGAAAGCTGTACGCCGAATGCACGTGCAGCTCGGCGTAGCGCACCGACCCGGGTTTGCGGGAGACCTCGGGCGGCTGGTAATTGCCACGCTTACGCGACCAGGCCGGGCTGTCCCCGCCGTCGCCTGCGGGTTCCAACGGCAGGCCGGACCGGCGGGGCTTTCCGGTAAGGACCCGCTCCATCTCCGACCAGCTCGGAGGCCCGTTGTGCCAGCCCACCAAACCAGTGTATCGAACATGTGTTCGATACACTGGAGAGCAGTCACCTCGTGATGCCGATCACGCCGCCACCTTCTACGATGCCCGTGGGCTGGGGATGGGCTGTGAAAGGACGGCAATGGCGTCAACGAAATACATCGGCTACGTCGGTGGTGTCGCGGTAGCGGCAGGAGTCGGGGCGGCGCTCGCCGTGGCCGGCCAGGGCACCGCCCACGCGGATTCGGCTGACGGCACGTCCAAGGACTCGACAAGCAGCACATCGCAGCACGTCAACGCCGGACCCAAGCGCGGTGAGACCAAGGCCGGCGACACCAAGCGCACCAAGCCCCTGTCCAAGGTCAAGGCCGGCGTCAAGGAAGCCGCCGACAAACAGGCCGACAAGATCGAGAAGACGGCTGCACGCGTCGCCAAGACCGTTCAGGGCGCCAAACCTGCCAAGCCGCTCGCCGCCAAGCCGAAGCCGAGCGCCGAGGAGTTCGAGGCCGGCGAAGTCGCCAAGCTCAAGGACCTGTTCACCCCCAAGCAGGCGGCCGCACCCAAGCCCGTCGCACCGCCGGAGAGCAAGACCTTGGCCACCCCGAAGCTCGCCGCGGTGCAGACCCAGGCCGATACGGCGGCCGATGCCCCGGCGTGGGACCCCAACCCGTTGCGGGCCGCTGACCCCGATCCGACGGACTTCCCCGATGCGATCATGAGCCTGCGGAAGGCCCTGACCGACGCCGCGCCCGATCAGCTCGATCCGCTCGTGCGTGAGGCGACCGAGCAGATCTACCGGGGCAGCCAGATCGTGCCGTGGGTCAATGCGGTGATCCCGATCAGCAAGATTCTGGAGAACGCGGCACCAGCCGTTGGAAGCGATGTGGTGGCTGCCCGCAATGCCAGGCAAACCATCATCAACGAGTTGATCAAGACCACGCCGCCGGGTTCGGCGGTGTACTACGGCTACGACATCGTCGCCGACTTGATCAACCTGGAGCAGCCTGCCGCCGATCTCAAGGTCGCCGCTGTCGGAACGGTGTGGGACCTGCTGGATCCGTTCCAGCTCGCGCACAACACAGGAAGCTCTGGCATCGGCGGCGCGGCCGGCAGCTGAAAGCCCCGACCGCGAAACCGGCGTAATGGTCGTCAATACCTTGCGATAACGACCATTTCGTCGGTGTCGCGGTGCCTGGGTAGCGTCTACTCCACGAGCGACGGGGTGTCGTAGCGCAGTGTCTCGCCCTGGAAGAACGCCGGGTTGACCGAGCGCCAGACGAACATCAGTACGGCTCCCAGCAGCAGCACACCGAACCCGATGAAGAACACCAGGCCGATACCGCCGATCGCCGCGCCGCTGGCGTTCTCCGGGTTCATGCTCTCGCCGATCGAGATCACGAACACCGCCGCCAGCACGATTCCGCCGAGCAGCGGGAACAGGAGCTTGAACACCATGTTGTGGGCGCTGGTGAACAGCTCGCGGCGGAAATACCAGACACAGGCGAACGCCGTGATGCCGTAGTACCAGCAGATCATGATGCCAAGGGCGGCAATGGTATCCAGCAACGCGCTCTCTGACAGCAGGCTCACCACGGTGTAGAAAACACCGGTGACGACGCCCGCGGTGACAGTCGCGAAGCTCGGGACCAGGTACCGCGGACTGACCTCGGCGAAGCGCGACGGGAAGGCCTTGTAGGCACCCATCGCGAGCATCGCCCGCGCGGCAGGAAGGAACGTGGTCTGCAGGCTGGCCACCGACGAGGCCAGGATGGCCAGGAACAGCAAGGGCCCGGCCCACGTCCCCAGCACGGGATCCGCCAGTGCGGCGAACACGTTCTCGGCATTGTCCGGGTTGCCCAGTCCGAGGTCGGTTTCCCCGACGCCGGCGTACATCATCACCGCCACCGCGATCAGCAGATACGTCGCGAGGATGGACAGCACGCACAGCAGCCCCGCTCGGCCCGGCACCTTCGTCGGATCCTTGGACTCCTCCCCCAGCGTCAGGCAGGTGTCCCAGCCCCAGAACGCGAAGATCGACCCCGTCACACCAACCACGAAGGCACTCAACGCAAGTCCGCTGAACGGGTTGAACCAGTCCGGGTCGAACGACAACCCGGCCGGGGCGTCGCCGCCCCCCACCCGGACGAACGCCATCACCGCGAACGCCACCAGCACCACCATCTGGAACCCGACCAGCACGTACTGGACCCGTTCGCTGGTGGTGATACCTCGACTGGCGATGACCGTCGCGATGACCAGAAACACCAGCGTGGTGACGATGTTGATGGCCTTGTTGTCGGCGAGCTCGGCGATCGAGGGCTGGTTTGCGATCCGGGCGATGAACAGATAGAAGAACTCGACGGCGATCGCGGCCAGATTGGACAGCACGATGATGGACGCAACCACCATGCCCCACCCGCACATCCACCCGACATACGGACCAAATGCCTTGGTGGACCAGGTGAACGACGCACCGCAATCAGGCGCACGGGAGTTGAGTTCGCGATAGGCGTAGGCGGTCAGGAACATCGGGATGAACCCGGCGATGAAGATGGCGGGCATCTTCAAGCCGACCGCAGCGACGATCAGGCCGATGCTGGCGGTCAGCGTGTATCCGGGTGCCACACAAGAGATCCCGAGAATAGCGCCCGAGAATGTGCCGACCTTGCCTGCGGCCAGCCCTTTGGACACCAGCCCCGCGGAGTGTTCGGCGTCCTCGAGCTTCTGGTGGGACTGGTGTTCGGATGCGGGCTCGCTCATGACTTGTCCTCGCCGCCTTTCAGCTCGTCTCGGGGCACCACCACCATGGGCACGTCCAAAACCCGCAACATCTTTGCGGCGGTGGAACCGAGGAAGATCCGCCGCGGCGCAGACAGCCGGCTGGATCCGACCATGATGACGTCACCGTCCTCCCAGCCCAACTGTTCGACGGCCGCTTCGACGGTCGGACCGTTCACGATCGTGGACGTCACCGGAAAGTCAGCCGGCAGTTCGTTTCTGGCCGCATCCAGAGTTCGCTCGGCATGTGCGAGCGCGTGCGCCCGGACGGCCTCGGCGTCGCCGCGCAGCGAGCCGAAGGCAGGATCCAGTGCCACCAGCGACACCAACCGCAAGGGCACATCCGCAGCCCGGCTGGCACGTACTGCGGTGTCGAGCAACAAATCCGAGCCCTGGCGCTGGCCGATGGCACAAGTGATTTCGTGCACCCGCTGAACTTGGGAAAAGCGCGTCCCACGCGGCGCGACCGCTACCGGCAGCGGCGAGGAGTGCAACAACTCGTTGACCACCGGCCCAAGCGAATAACTGCCGACCAGTCCCCCACCCGCGCCACCGACCACGATGGCGCGGGTCTGCAACCGCAGTGCCTCGCGGATCAAACCGTCGGTGAACGACTCGTCAAAGCTGAGATGGGTGTGCGCCACAACGTCGTCGGGCACCATGGCCAGTGCGTCATCCAGCCAACCCTGGGCTTGTTCGGCCAGAACTTCCTCGTAGCCACCGCCTTTGGGCACGGTGCCCGGCGGTGCGCTGTCGGGCGGTAGCACGATGCAGATGTTGACCTCGGCATCCAGGGTCCGGGCGAACCGAACCGCCAGGGCCAACGCATCGGCACCACCGGGAGTGGCCAGATATCCGACAACCAGATTCGCCTGCGCCATCTGTCACCACCCATCCCGCACCGCGCCGTGCGACCGTTGTGGGTCGATCCTGTCAACCCACTTCGCGGTGTGCAGGGCTTCTACGAAATTGCCTGGATCAGGCGGAATACTCGGCGGCGCCGTCCTCGAGCACCACTCGGGTATCGGCTCCGTCGGGCCCGGCGGCCTCGGTCCGGAACACGGCCCGCCCCGGCTCGGTGCGCCAGATCGACGTCGTCAGCGTCTCGCCCGGGAACACCGGCGAACTGAACCGCGCCGCCACCGCATGAACCTTCGTGGCGTCGCCGCCGCCGAGCTCGGCAACCAATGCCCGGCCGGCCACCCCGTAGGTGCACAGCCCGTGCAGGATCGGTTTCGGGAACCCGGCGAGATTCTTCGCGAACCAGGGATCACTGTGCAGGGGGTTGCGGTCCCCGGAGAGCCGGTAGATCAGCGCCTGGTCCTCCCGGGTGGGCAGCGCCACCTGGGCGTCGGGTTCGCGGTCGGGAATCTGCGGCGCCTCCGGGCGCTGCCCGGGCTGGCCGCCGAACCCGCCTTCGCCCCGAATCACCACGGTGGTAAGGGTTTCGGCGACGACCTCGCCGTTGGCCGGATCGGTGCCATGCCCTTGAGCATGACCACCGCATTCTTGCCTTCCCCCTTGTCCTGAATGTCAGCGACCTCGGAGACCACGGTCAACTTTCCGGCCGGCGGCAGCGGCCGGTGCAGCCGGATCTCCTGGGAGCCGTGCAGCAGCATGCTGAAGTTGAAGGTGCCGATCTTCAGTGCCGCCGGGAACGCCGAGCACGCGATCACCGCATATGTCGGCAGCACCTGCTGCTCGATCTCGTGGCTGTTCTCGGTGGTGAAGGCAAGGTCATCGGTGCCCGCGCCGACGCCGATGGCGTACAGCAGGGTGTCGCGGTCGGTCCAGTCGAATTGAATCGGATCGGTCGTCTCGCCAATGGCGTCCGGGTTGAGTGGCATGCGTGCCGACGATAGTTGAGTCAACCGCCCTTGTTGACGTTTGCCCGATCTCGGGCCACGATGGCTCGCATGCGCTATGTCGTTACCGGCGGTACCGGGTTTATTGGCCGCCGCGTGATCACCCGGATTCTGTCCCGCGAACCCGCCGCCGAGGTGTGGGTGCTGGTACGCCGTGAGTCACTGACTCGGTTCGAGCGACTCGCCCAAGATTGGGATGAGCGGGTGAAACCGCTGGTCGGAGACTTGACTGCGGCTGACCTCGGCTTGTCCGACACCGATATCGCCGAGTTGGGTGACGTCTCGCACGTGGTCCACTGCGCGGCCATCTACGACATGACCGTCGGCGAAGCCGAGCAGCGGGCCGCCAACGTGGACGGCACCCGCGCGGTGATCGATCTGGCCCGGCGCCTGGACGCCACGTTGCACCATGTGTCCTCGATCGCGGTGGCAGGCAACCATCGGGGCGTGTTCACCGAGGCCGATTTCGACGTCGCCCAGGACCTGCCCACGCCCTATCACCAGACCAAGTTCGAAGCCGAGATGCTGGTCCGCTCGGTGCCGGGCCTGCGCTACCGGGTGTACCGCCCGGCCGTCGTGGTCGGCGATTCGCAGACCGGTGAGATGGACAAGATCGACGGCCCGTACTACTTCTTCGGCGTGCTGGCACGCCTCGCCGCGCTGCCCCGGTTCACGCCGATGATGCTGCCCGACAGCGGCCGCACCAACGTCGTGCCCGTGGACTACGTGGCTGACGCGATGGTCGCGCTGATGCACGTCGAGGACAAGGACGGCGAGACGTTCCACCTCACCGCGCCGAAAACCATCGGGCTGCGCGACATCTACCGCGGCGTGGCCGACGAGGCCGGGCTGCCACCGCTGCGCGGGTCACTGCCACGGGCGACCGCTGCACCCGTGCTGCGGGCCCGGGGACGGGTCAAGGCAGTGCGCAACATCGTCGCCACCCAGCTGGGCATCCCCGGCGATGTGCTCGACGTGGTGGAGTTGCGGCCGACGTTCACCGCGGACGACACCGTCGCCGCACTGCGCGGCACCGGGATCGCGGTACCCGAATTCTCTTCGTACGCACCGAAACTGTGGCGGTACTGGGCGCAGCATCTCGATCCCGACCGGGCGCGGCGCGACGACCCGGCCGGCCCACTGGTCGGCAAGCACGTCATCATCACCGGCGCGTCCAGCGGCATCGGCCGGGCCTCGGCGATCGCGGTGGCCGAACGCGGTGGGTGCGTCTTCGCCCTGGCCCGTAGCGGTGAGGCGCTCGACGACCTGGTCGCCGAGATCCGCGCAGCGGGCGGGCAGGCTTACGCATTCACCTGTGACGTCACCGATTCGGCGTCGGTCGAGCACACCGTCAAGGACATCCTCGGCCGGTTCGGCCACGTCGACTACCTGGTGAACAACGCCGGCCGGTCCATCCGCCGGTCCGTGGTGAACTCGACGGACCGGCTGCACGACTACGAACGGGTGATGGCCGTCAACTACTTCGGCTCGGTGCGGATGGTGCTGGCGCTGCTGCCGCACTGGCGCGAACGCCGGTTCGGGCATGTGGTCAACGTGTCCAGCGCCGGGGTCCAGGCCAACAGCCCGAAGTACAGCGCCTACCTGCCGTCGAAAGCCGCGCTGGATGCGTTCTCGGAGGTGGTCGGCACCGAAACCCTGTCCGATCACATCACCTTCACCAATATCCATATGCCCCTGGTGAAGACACCGATGATCGCCCCGTCACGCAAGCTCAACCCGATGCCGCCGATCTCGGCCGAGCACGCTGCGGCCATGGTGGTGCGCGGCCTGGTGGACAAGCCGGCCCGGATCGACACCCCGCTGGGCACCGTCGCCGATTTCGGGAACTACCTGACCCCGAAGCTGTCGCGTCGCGTCCTGCATCAGCTGTATCTGGGCTACCCGGATTCGGCGGCCGCACGCGGCGAGACCGGCGAGAGCCCTCAGGCGCCGACAGGCGAACCGACGCAGCGGCGGCCGAAGCGGCCGGTCCGCAGCGCCCGCAACCTGCGGGTCCCGCGTGCGGTGGCGCGGCCGGTCAAGCGGGCGGTGCGACTGGTGCCCGGCGTGCACTGGTAACCATTCCGGGTCCCGTCGTTGGCTTATCGTTGACACGGTGACATCCCCCACGGCGCTACCTGTGTTCGTCGACGTCGATACCGGCGTCGACGACGCCATGGCGCTGGCGTATCTGTTCGCCAGCCCTGAGGCCGAATTGGTCGGTATCGCCTCGACCGCGGGAAATGTTCCGGTGCAACAGGTCTGCGCCAACAACCTGGGCCTGCTGGAGCTGTGCGGGATGGCGGGGATCCCGGTCTCCACGGGCGCCGAACAACCGTTGAGCGCACCCCTGCATACGGCCGAGGACACCCACGGGCCGCAGGGTCTGGGCTACGCGCAGCTGCCGGACAGCGACCGACTGCTCACGGCCCACGATGCCGCCGAGGCCTGGGTGCGCGCGGCCCGGGCATACCCGGGTGAGTTGATCGGGCTGGCCACCGGCCCGCTGACCAACCTCGCGCTGGCCATGCGTGCCGAACCGACCCTGCCCAGGCTGCTGCGCCGGCTGGTGATCATGGGCGGAGCCTTCGATTACCGCGGCAACACCACACCGGTATCGGAGTGGAACATCAGTGTGGACCCCGAGTCCGCGGCCGAGGTGTTCAGCGGCTGGAACGCCGCCTGGGGGCTCGACGACGCCACGCATGTGCCAATCGTGCTGGGCCTCAACCTCACCGAGAACATCGCGATGACGCCTGCGCTGCTGAACCGGCTGGCCGCCGCGGCCGGCTCCACGTCGGCTCCGATGAGCGTGCTCGACGAACGGGGCACGCGATCGACGGCGGACAACCCGTTGATCCGGGTCCTCGAGGACGCCATGCGGTTCTACTTCGAGTTCCACTTCGACACCGGCGACGGATACCTGGCGCACCTGCACGATCCCCTGGCCGCCGCCGTCGCCCTGGACCCGGAGTTGGTGGGCTACCGGGAAACCACGGTCGACGTCGAGCTGAGCGGCACCCTGACCCGCGGGATGACGGTGGCCGACTGGCGCGGACACTGGCGCCGCCCACCCAACGCACTCATCGGCACCGAGGTCGACCCGGCGGTGTTCTTCGACCGGTTCATCAGCCGAGTCGGGGAATTCGCGCAGCGTCTGGGCTGAGCTCACTCATTCATAGGCGCCCTCCAGATACCACCGGCGCTGCCGGTAACACAGCAACAGGGCCTGGTCTCCCCCACTGTCCCTCCTGTCGTGCCGCAGCAGCACCTGAACCCGCGCGGTGCGCCCGGCCCCTCGGTTCTCCGGGTCCCACCACCGCTCGTCGACCGGCCACGGCCCCGCCCACCAGCGCAGCCTGCCGTCACGGCGGCCCGCGCCGGCCAGCTGCGCAGGGTCTGCCGAGAACAACCCACGGCTGGTGACCCGTACCGGGTTCCCCTGTGCGTCAAGAAGTTCCACCGGGTCATCGAGCAGCACGGTCGGTGAGGGCTCGGGCAGCTGGCCGGGCCAGGGCTGCCGCGGATCGGCTCGCGGTACCGGCTCGTCCCCCAACGGCGTGAAGGTGATGCGCTCGGCGGGCCCGCGCCCACCACTGAGCACCGGCACCTGTACCGCTTCCGGCCCGAGCAGACCCTGCACCCGCAGCAGCGCCCGCCGGGCCCGCAACCGGTCCTCCTCTCCCATCCCGCCCCACAGCGGCAACTGCAGTGCCGCCGCCGACACCACCTCCACCGGGCGCAGGCGCAACATGACGAGGGGCGCACTAGGCCGATCAATGGTGCGGCGGTTCAGCCAGCCGTCCAGCTGCCACCGCACCCGGTCGGCGGTGGCATCCTCGGTCAGCGGTTCCGCGCACCGCCAGACCCGTTCCAGTTCTTCGCCATTGGCGGTGACCGCGTGGATGGCCAGCCTGGTACAGCCCACCCCGGCCGCCTCCAGATGACGATGCAGGTCACTGGCCAGCGACCGGCCCGCGAAGGCCGCGGCATCCACCCTTTCGATCGGCGGGTCACAGTTCATCACCGCATCGAGTTCAGCGGCAGGATCCCGCCCGGAAGGCCCTCGATCCGGCTCTCCACGGGCGAACCGGTGCGCCGTCACCGCATCCGCCCCGAACCGGGAGGCGATATCGGTGCGGGACAACTCGGCGAACTGCCCCAAGGTTCGGATGCCCATCCGCCACAACAGGTCTGCCAGGTCCTCGCGGCCGGGGACGGCCAGAGCCGGCTCAGTGGCCAACTGCCGGATCGACAGCCCGGAGAGAAACTGCGCGTCGTTCCCCGGTTCGACGATGCACCCCGCCCTGGCGGCGAATACCGCGGTGGAAAGCTGATCGGCAATCCCGACCTGGCATTCGGCCCCCGCCGCGGCGACGGCGTCGATCAATCGTTCGGCCGCAACAGGTTCGGATCCGAAGTACCGCGCCGCGCCACGCACCGAGAGCACCAGCAGCCCCGGGCGCAACACCTCGGCGCGCGGCACCAGATCGTCGACGGCAAGCGTCACGTTCTCGAAATGGCGGGCGTCCCTGGCCGGGTCGGCGGTGACGACATGCAGTTGTGGGCACCGGGCCTGCGCCTCACGCCGGCGCAGCCCGCGCCGGACCCCGGCCGCCCGTGCCGACGCCGAGCACGCGATCACCCGGTTGGCCAAAGTGACCGCGACCGGCACCGTCGACATCAAGCCTGCCGCCGTCGCCGCGGCCACCGCGGGCCAGTCCATACACCAGAGGGCCAGCACCCTGGAATCGGCGGGCATGCGCTACCCGCCTACCGCACAAGCCGATCCGATGCCCCGCCCACGGGCCCGCATCGCCAGTCGGACCCGGCTGATCCGGCCACGCCCGGGCATCGGAACGTCCTCACCGGCACCGGCCACCTCATAACCGGACACCCGGGCCTCCAGCCGGGCCGATGCTCCCTGCCAGTCACCGTCGGTAACCAGCAGGGTGCAGCCTTTCTGCCGGGCCCGCGCCACCATCACCCTGGCCCGGCTCGGCGGCACCGACCGCCCGCCCAACCCGAGCACCACCAGATCCATCCCGTCCATCAGCACCGCGGCCACCTCGACGGGATCGGCGCCTGGATCCGGGATCACCGCGAGCCGGCTCAGATCGGCACCCATCTCCACCGCGGCCAGCAAGCCGACATCGGGTTGACCGATGATCGCCGCATGACCGCCCGCAGCCGTCACCGCCGCCACCATCCCCAGCGACAGCGACCGGGCACCCGCGGCCACCGCGACGGACCCGCGTGGCAGCGTCGTCGGCAGGCCCTCGGGCAACACCTCAACCAGCGTTTCAGGCGCCTCCAGCAAAGACTCCCGGGATGGGATCACCGCCGGAGCCCGGGGCACGCCACGGTGCGCCTGGCCGACCTTCCCCGATACCGAAGCAATCTTGCGCCGGAGGTGTTCCACCTGTTCAGAGCGGGTGAGCAAGTGTAAATCGAGTTCCGCCGCAGCAGTCACAACAACACCTCCCGCATCACCAGTTTCTCGACATTTTCGAATATATGTTCGATTGCTCGAGTAAACACCTGCCCCCCGACAGCGTCAAGCCGCGGCCGACGGTGACCGGCCCCACGAGGCAGGGCCGACAGGAACAGTTCTGCGGCAGGGCGGACTCTGAGTTAGAGTTCGCCCCACCAGAACCCGCTTCGGGATGGGACTGGCCACGACTTGCGTTACCGGTTGTGGGAATCCGCAGCGATTCACCGAAGGCCAGGTTCTGTAAAGCACGGGGGACAGTGAGGACACCACCATGAAGTCTGGGCAGTTGACCCGTCGGCTCACCGTCATCGCCGGCGGTGCGGCAGTCATCGGGATGATCTCGTTCACCGCGGCGTGCGGTACCGAGGAGAAGGGTCCCGAGACCACCACGCCGACCACCACCACGACGACGACCACCACCGCGCCGGCCACCCCTGCCCCGCCGCCATCGGTCGAACCCACCGAGAAGTCGATCAACCCCACCGGCGGCAACCTGTTCACCCCCGGCGTGAAGGCACCGCCTGCGCCCACCGCAATCCCCGGCGACAACTAGACCCGGAGCACAGAAAGTCGGTTGTTCACCCATGGCCGGGATGAACATCATCGCCGCCGGGCGGGCGGTATTGGCGCTGGTCCTGTTCAGCGCCCTGCTGGTCTCTGATCTGCGGACCACTTCTGCCACGGGCGGTTGGGCATCCGGGCCCGCTCAGATAAGCGGCCCGTACGCCCAACTACTTTCCGCCTCAACCGATCTCGGCCCGGCTGACAACGGTTCGGCGCAGCTCACCATGACGCTGCACAACGCCGGCCGACCCGCCGCGCTGTTCGGGTGGGCCGAGCAGCATGCCCTGTCGGTCCGATGGCGACCCGGTGATGCCTGGGCGATCGCCGAAGGCCGATCCGCCGACATGGCAACCGCTTTCGGGGTGGACATCCACGACTACCGAGGCCGGCGCGGTCAGGAGTTCTACGCCTCACCGCAGCAGCCGTCCATCCCCGAAGCGCTGACCGGGGAGGTCGCCGAGGTCGGCCGCATCCTGGGCTATACGCCGTACCGGATGTCGCGACCGGACCTGCGGAACCTGCCGACCGATGTTCCGGACCAGGGCCTGACGCCACAAGGAGTGCTCAACACCTACAACCTCGCGGGCCTGTCCGAGCAGGGGTTCACCGGCAAGGGCACCACCATCGTGTTCTTCGCGTTCGACGGTTTTGATCAGGCCGACCTGGACACCTTCTCCACCACCTTCGGCCTGCCCAGGTTCACCCCCACGGTGGTCGGCGGGCAACCGAGTGCACCGCGCGGTGAGACCACCATGGATCTGCAGGTCGCGCACGCCATCGCTCCGGACGCGCAGAAGGTCGTGGTCAATGCCCGGCCGACCGTTCAGGGTGACGGCGCCTACGAAAAGATCGGGAAGATGCTGGAGTCCGCGGACCAGCAGTTCCCGGGCGCGGTGTGGAGCTTCTCCATCGGCTGGGGCTGCGACAAGTTGATCACCGCAGCCGATCTCGCCCCCGTTCGCTCGGCGCTGTCCACCGCACACACCCACGGCACCACGGCGTTCAACGCCAGCGGCGACCTCGCCGGCCTGGAATGCAAAGGCGGACAAGACTGGTCGTCCGCGCCCGGCAAAGATGACATCGGCCTGGACTCGGTGGCGTCCGTGCCGGAGATGACCGATGTCGGTGGCACGACGCTGTCCACCGACGCCGACGGCGGCTGGCTGGCCGAGCAGGCCTGGTTCGACGTCCCACTGTCGCAGGGCACCGGCGGCGGGGTCTCGTCGCTGTTCGACCGCCCGGACTGGCAGCACGGACTGTCCGCCCCGGGAAGCAGCGAAGCCGGCGGCGACCAGAAGCGGCTGACCCCCGACATCTCCGCCGTCGCCGATCCGTTCACCGGAGTGAAAATCGTTCTGAACGGCCAGGTTCTGGTCGGCGGCGGCACTTCGCAATCCGCACCGCTGTGGGCCGCGATGGCCGCGGTGATGAATCAGTACCTGATCGCCAACGGTGGCCGTGCGCTCGGCGACCTCAATCCGATGCTGTACCGCATCGCCAAGGGAGCCCCGCTGCCGGCTTTCCGTGACGTGACTCTCGGCGGCAACGCGGTGGCCACCGCGGCACCCGGCTACGACCTGGTGACGGGGTTGGGCACACCCGATGTGGAGAACCTCGTCAAGAATCTTCTCTTCCTGCAGAAGGCGCACCGATGACCGACACGCCTGACGACACCGACGTCCCTACCACCGAGTGCCGTGTCTGCAAGGTGGACGTGCCCGACGGCAAGTACTGCGGCCTGTGTGGGGTGCCGATCGACAAGGAGCGGGGAGACGGACCGGAATGGCTGCGCCTCAGTGCATCTTGCGTCGCCCCGGACGAACATCTGCTGCGTCCGTCGATCGCCAGCTCGCTGTTCCCGCACCTGCCGCACCGATCCCGCGCCCCGTTCCGTGTCGCGATGCTGGTCCTGTTGGCCGGATTGGTGTCCTGTGCGCTGCTGAGGCTGCCTGCGGCCCTGATCGCCGTCGCAGCGCTCGGTCTTCCGTTGCTGTTCGGAATCTATCTCTATGAATCCGACGCCTTCCGCGACCTGCACCGCGTCAATCTGGCACTGACCGTCCTTCTGGGAATCGCCCTGGGCGTGGGATGGGTACTGCTCACCGGCCACTTCATGGCCAAGTCCTACGGCGTACCACTCGGCATGGGGGTGACCGGCTCCCGGATCGTGCGCAACGGCTTGGGAATTCCGCTGGGCGGCGCGGTCCTCATGCTGCTGCCCGCCGTCGTGGTCCGGCTGACCCGACCGGCGAGCCGGGAATCATTGGACGGCTTCATGATCGGCGCACTCGGCGCGACGGCCTTCACCGCCGCGGCCACACTGACCCGCCTGGCGCCACAATTGACCACCGGGATGGTGGCGCACAACCGCCCGCTGTCCGGGCTGCTCGTCGAGGCCGGGATCCGCGGTATCGCAGTACCTTTGACCGCAGCGTCCATCGGAGGCCTGATCGGCGCAGCGTTGTGGTTCACTCGCCCCGCCACCAAGGTCGACAAACACGTCGGTTATGTCCGGCTGGTGATGTTCTCCTGCGCGTTCGCCGTGCTGATCATCTACACGGCACTGGGTCTGGTCGACGTGGCCCGGATCCCCCAGTGGTTCCAGTTGACGGTGCACATCGTGGTTGCGTTGCTGGCGATCTTGGCGCTGCGGGTCGGTCTGCATCTGGCGCTGCTGCACGAAGCCCAGGACGAGATCGCCTCCGACCAACCCATCTTCTGCCCGCGCTGCGGCCACATCGTGCCCGACATGTCGTTCTGTCCGCACTGCGGCGCGGCCACCCACGCATCGTCACGCACTTCCCGGGAAGAACGACGCGAGCACCGGCCGGTCCGTGACCCCGGGTCGGGCGCCGGATGAGCACGTTCTTCCCCGGATATGCGGTCCCAATTTCGACGGGCAGAACCCGAGCCATCCGCGGCACTTCGCTTCTCAAACTGCTGACCGTCCTTGGCATCGGAATCGCCCTGGTGGCCGGCGTACTGGCCTGGGTTTCCCACGCGACGAGCGAATCCCCGGCCCGGTACATGTGTCCGCCGGACTGCGGGCGCCCTCCGACCGGTCAGGCCGTGGCGATCAATCCGGTGTTCACCGCACCCGACGGCAGCTTCTCGGTCTCCTATCCGGTGGCTTCCTCTGCGTACAAGGTCACCACCAACCCGACCGGCGTCACCGCGGAATTCCAGGCGGGTGATGGCGGAATGCTGCGGTTGTTCAGCGAGCCGGCCGGCGGACGCAGCCCCGAGGACATCGCCAATTCCCTGGTCAAGAAGACGTTTCCGGACACCAAGACCGCTTACGACATCCCCAACGCGATGGTCGGTTACCACCCCGGGTTCGGCCTGGTCGCCGATTGCTGGCCCCAGGGCGCCACGAGCAACTACATGCGGATGCGGGTCCTGGTGTTGGTCGCGGTGAAAGACGATCTCGCTCTCGTCGCATCAGCTGTCGGGCCTTACCGGGAGTTCGGCCCGGGCTCCGGCGCCAGTAAACCGTCGGGCGCCAACCTGCAGTTGGCACTGGACATGGGCAAATACGTCAACAGTTTCCGCTGGCGGGGAGATCCCAGCCGCTGACCTCACGTCCGGGGCGGTGCTGCCTCCCGACTGAAAACCTCGCAATTGACGCCCATGCGGAGCCGCGCTGGGTTAAAGTTTGCTGGCAATTCGATTCAGGTGCCGTTTTTGCACCGCCCGCCGGGGGACAGTTAGGACGAATCATGAGGTCACGCCGATCGACACGTCGCCTCGCAGCCGCCGCAGCCTCCGCCGCGATCGTCGGAATGGTCGGGCTCAGCGCTTGCGGTACGGGCGAGAAAGCACCCGAGACCACGAGCCCCACCCCGACCACCACGACTACCACCACAACCACGCCGCCGCCCCCTGCCGCACCCACCGAGAAGAAGGTCACCCCCGGTGGTGCCAACAGCTTCACTCCCACCCACGTAGAACCGGCGGCGCCGCCCACCGGGCGCCACGGGATCGGCAGCCCGCACAGGCAATAGCCGTCAGGAACCGGCCCCGGCAACGCCGTGCCGACCGTCGAATGCCGGGTGTGCCGAACCGATGTTCCGGCGGGGGCCTTCTGCGGCCGGTGCGGTGCCTACCTGTCCCCGTCGGACGTAGGGTCCGGGTGGTTGCGAATCCGGGCTTACTGCGCCGGACGCGAGCATCTGCTGCGGCTGTCAGTGGTCAGCTCGCTGTTCCCACAGCTGCCGCAGCGTTCGCGCGCGCCGTTCCGGCTGGCCGTCGGTGTGCTGGTGACCGTTGTGGTGGCCTGCGCACTGCTGCGACTGCCCGCGGCGATGAACGCGTTCGCCGCGTTCGGAGTTCCCCTGTTGTTCGTCGCGTACCTACGCAAATCCGTTGTTTTTCACGGTGTTCCAGTCCGCACGCTGCTGCTGACCGTCGTTTTGGGAGCCGGTCTTGGCGGCGCCTGGGCACTGACCACCGGAACCGCGGTGGCCCGGGAGTACGACATGCCGATGGGTGTCGACGTCCCGCAGTTGCGGATCATGCGGGACGGTCTGGGGATTCCGCTCGGCGCCATGCTGCTGATGCTCACCCCGGCGGTGGTGGTGCGCCTGCTCGGGACGCGGACCCGAGACTCCTTGGGCGGCTTCGCTATCGGTGCCCTCGGCGCGCTTGCTTTCACCGTCGCGGCCACGCTCAGCCGGTTGGCTCCGCAGTTCGACGACGGGATGGTGGACCATGACCGCCCGTTGAGCGGGCTGTTGGTCCAGGCCGGGATCCAGGGTGTGGCGGTGCCGTTGACCGCCGCAGCTGCCGGCGCCCTCGCCGGCGTCGCCCTGTGGTTCGCCCCGGCGCCGGACAACGCGGCTCACCGTCCGAAGCACGTGCGCACCGTATTGGGACTGACTACCGCGATGATCCCCGTGTGCTACGTGATCCTCGGCGTGACCGACGTCGTGCCCGTGCCACAAATGTGGATCCTGGCAGTGCATTTCGCCGTGATGGCAGTCGCGATGCTGGCGTTGCGAGTCGGCCTGCAACTCGCGTTGCTGTACGAGGAACACGAGCCCTCGAACGCCGATGAATCGCTGCCGTGCCCACAGTGCGGCCACACCGTTCCCGACATGGCGTTCTGCCCGAACTGTGGAGTCGCGATCCGCGCGTTGCCACAACCGCCGCACCGTGCCGACGACCGGCGACTGCTGGGGATATGGGCCGCCGGGGTCACGTTGGTGGCAGTTGCCCTCGTCGGAGTGTCGGCATTGGTCAGCACCGCGCCGGCTCGCTACGTCTGCCCACCGGATTGCGGCAGTCCCCCGACCATGGAGCCGGTCGCGACCAACCCCCGGTTCACCGCCCCGGACGGCGCATTCTCGGTCGCGTATCCGGCCACCGGCGCGGCCTACTCGGTCACCACCGCCGACGACGGTGTGACGGCGGATTTCCTGGCCGGAGACGGCGGCACCATGCAGCTCATCGGCAAGCCCGCGGCCGGGCGCACACCGAAGGAGATCACCACCACCCTGGTCGAGGACACCTATCCCGACACCGATCTGGACTACGAGGTGCCGAATGCCATGGTCGGCTATCAACCCGGGTACGGCATGGTCCTCGACAGCTGGCCACAAAACGCCACCGGCGACTACATGAGGATGCGGGTGGTCATCCTGGCCGCGGTGAAGGACGACCTGGCCCTGATCGCCGTCGCATCCGGCCCGTATCACGCGTACGGCCCGGATTTCGGTCCGGGAATTCCATCGGGCGCCAACTTGGACCTTGCCCTCGATATGGGCAAGTACGTCAACAGTTTTCGCTGGCGCGGCGACCCGGTTCGCTGAGCCTGACCAGGCAGGGCACAGATACTTCCATCATCAATTGGTGACATTGACAAATGTCATCAATTGCTGGTGTACTCCTGACACGCTTCAACGAGGAGGCCCTCATGCCCGGAACCAACCCGGCCGTGCCGCGCCATGGATCTCTGCGATCCCGCAGCGCATCCAAAGTCAGCAGCGTTACCCTGCGAAATGTCAGCGCCGCTCTGCCGCCGGATACCGGCTGGGGACTGTGGACCTCACGCAGACTGATCGCGCGGATCATGGCCACCTTCGGACCGTCCCTGTCGGGCACGCGGGTCGAACACGTGGACGTACGTATGGCGGACGGTAGACGCGTGGTGGGCGAATGGGTGCGCGGCCCGGGGGTGGCCGAAGGCGAACGTGCCATCTACTACCTGCACGGCAGCGGATTCGCACTGTGCTCGCCCCAGACGCACCGGCGGCTCACCGCGTGGTTGTCGCGCCTGACCGGGCTCCCCGTGTTCTGCGTCGACTACCGGCTGGCGCCCGAACACCGATTCCCCGCCGCTGCCAACGATGTCCGCGCCGGCTGGGATTGGCTGTGCACCGAACGCGGGCTCCGACCGGACCGCATCGTGATGGCGGGCGACTCCGCCGGCGGGCACCTCGCAGTCGATCTGCTGCTGCAACCCGATGTCGCCCATCCCGCCGGTCTGGTGCTGTTCTCCCCGCTGATCGACCTGACGTTCGCGCTTGCCCGTACCCGCGAGGGCCTGCGTCCGGACCCGGCTATTCGTGTCGCCGATGCAGCGCGCCTGGTCGAGTTGTATTGCGGGAAGACAGATGTCAACCATCCCCGGCTGAAGCTCGACATCGCGGGCGGGCGACAACTTCCGCGGACCCTGATCCAGGCCGGCGGCGCCGAGATGCTGCTCGCCGATGCGCGCTCACTCGATGCGGACATCCATGCCGCGGGCGGCGATTCCGAACTGCAGGTGTGGCCCGATCAGGTGCACGTGTTCCAAGCACTCCCCCGGCTCAGCCCGGAAGCCATCCCGGCCATGCAACAAGCCGCCACATTTATCTCAGAATTCCTGCGCTGCAACACTATCGAGGTCGCCAGATGAACATCTTCGGATCGGGCCGCAAGCGCAGCCACCACTCGGACGCCGTCGTCACCGGAGCGGGCAGCGGCATCGGCGCCGCCTTCGCCCGAGAACTGGCCACCCGCGGCGGTCGAGTCGTGTGCAGCGACATCGATGAAGCCGCGGCCCGCGCCACCGCCGAGGCGATCATCGCCGGAGGCGGACAGGCCACCTCGCTACGTTGCGACGTCTCGCAGATCGAGGACGTCACGCACCTCGCCGACGCCGCACAAGCCTGGTTCGACGGACCGCCCTCGCTCGTCGTCAACAACGCCGGCGTCGGCGCGGGCGGGCAGCCGATCGGCGAGGTGACCCTCGACGACTGGAACTGGGTGCTCGGCATCAACCTGTGGGGGCCGATCCACGGCTGCCACGTGTTCACGCCGATTCTTCGTGCCGCGCATGGTGATCAGCCGCGCGGCATCATCAACGTCGCCTCCGCGGCGGCATTCGGGGCAGCCCCGGGAATGGCCGCCTACAACGTGAGCAAGGCCGGGACACTGTCGCTGTCGGAGACCCTGGCCGCCGAGTTGGCCGGCACCGGCATCAACGTCACGGTGTTGTGCCCGACATTCGTCAAGACGAACATCGTCACCGCCGGGCGGATCACCGAACAATCCACCCAGCTGGCCGACCGGCTGATGCGTTGGACGGGGTTCTCCCCGGAACGTGTGGCCCGGATGTGCCTGGACACCAACGACCGTGGCGGCCTGTACTGCATGCCGCAACCCGATGCCCGGATCGGCTGGGGGATAAAACGGCTCACCCCGACGATCTACACCCGCGCCGTGGGTTTGACGACCCGCGTCACCAGTTCTGAGGAGGTTTCGTAATGGCCATGGACATGGAGCGAATGCTCGCGAAGATCAAGGACCGGCAATGGGCACTGGCCGACATCGACTGGGATGCCCCTGGCGCGGAGACCATCACCGACGAGATGCGGCCCAAGCTCAAGGCTTTCATGGCCGATCTGTGCTGGATCGAGAACGTCGGTGCACGCGGCTTCGCCGCGCTGGCCAAGAAGGCGCCGACCCCGACCATCGCCGAGATCTACCGCTACTTCCACGCCGAAGAGCAGCGGCACGCCAATGCCGAGCTGGCTCTGATGAAGCGTTGGGGCATGCTCGAAGACGGTGAGATGCCCGAGCCGAACGTCAACATCCGGTTGGCCATCGAGTGGCTGGACACCTTCTCCGACCACATGTCGCTGTCCGTGCTCGGCACCGTCATCCCGATGCTCGAGGTCGCTCTCGACGGAGCACTGTTGAAGTTCCTGCTCGAGGAGGTCGACGACCCCGTGTGTCATCAGGTGTTCGAGAAGATCAACAACGACGAATCCCGGCATATCGCAGTTGATTTCGAGGTGCTCAACATGATCGGCAACTCCACCGTGCGGCGACTGGCGGTCGAGTTCGTCGGCAACGTGGCGTCTCCCGGAGTGATCATCGGCACGTTGATGTACGTCCCGCTGCTCAACCGGATGCGCAACAACATCGTCGACATGGGCCTGCAACCGGAGAAGCTGTACAAGGCGATGATGCGCTTCAAGGAGATCGGCGGCCGCGGTGAGTACACCTGGCGGGTGCCGACCTATCAGCTGCTCAAGCTGCATGGTCGGATGGTGACCAACCCACGCCACCCCTACCACTGGATCGCCAACCCCATGGTGTGGGCCTCGGACCGCTATCCGAAGACGCTGCTGCGCCCCATCCCCAGTTGGTTCAAAGAGCTGACCCACGAGCCGGCGGCCTGACATGCGCACATACGACACCTTGATCGTCGGCGCCGGGTTCACCGGCGTCGGCACCGCGATCAAACTCATCGAGGCCGGCGTCGACGACTTCATCATCCTGGACCGGTCGGACCGGGTCGGTGGAACCTGGCGCGACAACACCTATCCCGGTGCCGCATGCGATATTCCGTCGCTGCTGTACTCGTTCTCGTTCGTCAAGAACCCCGACTGGTCCCGGGCGTACTCGCCTGCCGGCGAGATCCGTCAGCACATCGAGGACATGGTCGAGGCCTTCGACCTGCGCAGGCGCATCCAGTTCGGGATCGAGGTGAACGGCCTGACCTTCGACGAGGCCGAGGGCGTCTGGACGGTCAAGACCGCCGGGCGTAAGCGTTTTCGGGCGCGCACCGTCGTGCTGGCTTCCGGTCCCCTACCCGACCACAAGTGGCCCGACATCCGTGGCCTGGACAGCTACCAAGGCCACAAGATCCACAGCGCCAACTGGGATCACGACTACGACTTCACCGGCAAGCGCGTCGCCGTCATCGGCACCGGTGCCAGTGCGGTGCAGATCATCCCGGAGCTGGTGAAGACCGCGGGCTTCGTCAAGGTGTTCCAACGTACCCCGGGCTGGGTGATCCCCCGCCTGGACATCGCCACCCCACCGGCGGCGCGCAGTCTGTTCGCGAAAGTGCCTGCCGTACAACAGCTGGCCCGCCAGATGCTGTTCTGGGGACATGAGGCCAGTGCGACCGCGATGGTGTGGGACACCCCGCTGACCGGACTGGTGGCCCGGCTCGGCAAGGCGCACCTGCGCCGGCAGGTCGCCGACCCGTGGCTGCGCAGGCAACTGACCCCGGATTTCACTCCCGGCTGCAAACGCATGCTGGTCTCCAGCGATTACTACCCGGCCCTGCAGCGCGACAACTGCAAGCTGATCGACTGGCCCATCGCCACCATGAGCCCGGTGGGCATCCGCACCAGCGACGGCATCGAACACCACCTCGACGCGATCGTGTTCGCCACCGGCTTCGACGTTCATCTCACGGGCCCGCCCTATCCCGTCACCGGTCTCGGAGGCCGCTCTCTGGCCGACGAGTGGAAGGGCGGCGCGCAGGCATACAAGAGCATCAACGTCCACGGCTACCCGAACCTGTTCCTGATGACCGGGCCCAACTCCGGGCCGGGGCACAATTCGCTTCTGGTCTACGTCGAGGGGCAGATCGACTACGCCGTCACCGGCATCAGCACGATCCTGCGCAAGAATCTGCGCTACCTCGACGTACGCGCCGACGTCCAGCAGCGGCACAACACCCGGCTGCAGCAGCTGCTCACGAAGACCACCTGGATGTCCGGATGCAGCAGCTGGTACCTGACCGCAGACGGATTCAACGCGTCGATGTATCCCGGGACCGCCACCCAGTATCTTCGACAGATGCGGGATTTCCGGCTGGGCGACTATGACGTGACGCGCGAGGCACCCGTCGCGATCAGCTCCTCGGCCTGATGGCGGCCAAGCAGCCCCGGCCACCGGCTGGCGCCATCTCGACGATCCTCACCGGACTGCGCCGGGCCCCACGGCAGATCCGGCGCGGGTCGCGCGACGTCATCGAGACAGCGGTGTCCCAGCTCTTCGACGCCGCAGTACAACCGCACGGCGCCGCGGCATCCGGCGAATACCGGATCGACGAACTGGCGCGGCTGGCCGGCACCACGACCCGCAACATCCGGGTGTACCGCGACCGGGGGTTGCTGCACCCGCCGCTGCGGGTGGGCCGGATCGCGTTGTTCAACGACACCCACCTCACCCGGCTGCGGCTGATCACCTCGATGCTGGACCGGGGCTACAACATCGCGCATGTCCACGAGATGCTCAGCGCCTGGGAGCAGGGCAAGGACATCGGCGATGTGCTCGGCCTGGAGGACGCCATCGCGGGCAACTGGGCGACCGAGAAGCCCGAGCGCATGCCGCTGGCCGACGCCAAACGCCAGGTCGATGACGACGCCGCGTTCGAACGGCTGGTCGGCAACGGCGTGATCAGGCTCGAAAAGTCCTCGGATGAGGCAATCATCCTGCGGCCCAAGCTGATCGAGGCGTTCAACGAGGTCCGGCGATACGGCGTGCCGATCGACACCCTGATCAACGTGCACGAGCAGGTGGTCCCACTGCTGGACCAGATCAGCTCGATCCTGGTGCAGGCCGGTGTGGAGCAGGTGTCCGAGAAGATCAAGCCCGGCGAGTCGCTGCCCGCCGATACCGAAGTGGCCGAACTGATCACGATGCTGATCCAGTTCCGCACCCAGGCCGTCTCCGCGGTGAGCGCGACACTGGCCGCCTCGATCGAGTCGACGATCGAATCGGTCGTCAGTCAGATGCTGACCGAGTACGTCGAGAAGGCCGCCGAGTAACCGGCGCCTACTCCCACTCGATGGTGCCCGGCGGCTTGCTGGTGACATCCAGCACCACCCGGTTCACCTCGGGCACCTCATTGGTGATCCGCGTCGAAATCCGTTCCAGCACTTCGTAAGGCACGCGGGTCCAGTCCGCGGTCATCGCGTCCTCACTGGACACCGGCCGCAGTACGATCGGGTGACCGTAGGTGCGTCCGTCGCCCTGCACACCCACCGAACGCACGTCGGCGAGCAGCACGACGGGGCACTGCCAGATCTGCTGATCCAGCCCGGCGGCGGTGAGCTCCTCACGGGCGATGGCGTCGGCACGCCGCAGGGTGTCGAGCCGGTCGGCCGTCACCTCGCCGACGATGCGGATGCCCAGACCCGGGCCCGGGAACGGTTGGCGCCCAACGATTTCCTCCGGCAGGCCGAGCTCCCGGCCGACCGCGCGCACCTCGTCCTTGAACAGCAGCCGCAGCGGCTCGACGAGCTTGAATTTCAGGTCGTCGGGAAGGCCGCCGACGTTGTGGTGGCTCTTGATGTTGGCCGTGCCGGTGCCGCCACCGGATTCGACGACGTCGGGGTACAGGGTGCCCTGCACCAGGTACTCGATCTCGCCCTCGCTGGCGCCCAGGGTGTCGCGAACCACCCGCTCGAATGCCCGGATGAACTCGCGGCCGATGATCTTGCGCTTGCCCTCGGGATTGGTCACCCCGGACAGTGCCTCCAGGAAGCGATCCGCGACATCGAGGGTGACCAGCTTGGCCCCGGTCGCGGCGACGAAGTCACGCTCGACCTGCGCCCGCTCCCCTGCCCGCAGCAGACCGTGGTCGACGAACACACACGTGAGGCGGTCCCCGATGGCGCGTTGCACCAGTGCGGCCGCCACCGCGGAGTCGACGCCACCGGACAGTGCGCAGATCGCCTGGCCGTCGCCGATCTGCTCCCGCACCGCCTCGATCAGCTGATCGGCGATGTTGGCAGCGGTCCACGTCGCGCCGATGCCGGCGAACTCGTGCAGGAACCGGCTCAGCACCTGCTGGCCGTGCGGGGAATGCAGGACCTCGGGGTGGTACTGCACGCCGGCCAGCCGCCGCGCCCGGTTCTCGAAGCCGGCGACAGGAGCCCCGGCGCTGGAAGCGATCACCTCGAACCCATCCGGCGCCGCGGTGACCGCGTCGCCGTGGCTCATCCACACCGGCTGGATACCCGGCAGTTCTGCGTGCAGGTCACCGCCCGACACGTTCAGCTCGGTGCGCCCATACTCGCTGGTCCCGGTGTGTTCGACGGTGCCGCCCAGCGCCTGGGCCATGGCCTGGAAGCCGTAGCAGATGCCGAACACCGGAACGTCGAGATCGAACAGTGCGGGGTCAAGGCGAGGGGCACCCTCGGCATAGACGCTGGCCGGGCCACCCGACAGCACGATGGCCTGCGGATCCTTGGCCTTGATCTCCTCGACCGTGGTGGTGTGCGGGATGACCTCGGAGAACACCCGCGCCTCACGGACCCGGCGAGCGATCAGCTGTGCGTACTGAGCGCCGAAGTCGACGACGAGGACAGGACGGGGAGATGCAGACGTCACCGCAACAGTCTAGGAGGTGACGCGTATGGGCACCGATGTGGGCAAACGCACGACCGCGCGTGTTTGAACACGGCAGCCGCGTGGTGATTACGCATGATGGAAGAGACGTCGGCGAAAGCGAGGACGCTGTGCTGGGCCTGCCCGAGCAGATCACCGCGTGCCTGTTCGACCTCGACGGCGTGCTGACCGATACCGCCAGCGTGCACAAGAAGGCCTGGAAGGCCATGTTCGACGAGTATCTGAAGACGCGAGCTGAACGTGCGGGTGAGCCGTTCACAGCCTTCGACATCGACGCCGACTACCTGAACTATGTCGACGGCAAGCGGCGGCAGGACGGTGTCCGGTCGTTCCTGGCCAGCCGCGGGATCAAGCTCCCCGAAGGCACACCGGACGATGCCGCCGACGCCGAGACCATCGAGAGCCTGGGCAACCGGAAGAACGCGATGTTCCACCAGACCCTGCAGAAAGACGGAGTAGAGGTCTTCGAGGGATCTCGGCGCTACCTGGAGGCCGTCACACAGGCCGGTCTGCGCCGGGCCGTGGTGTCGTCGAGCGCCAATACCGAGGAGGTACTCAGGATCACCGGATTGGACACATACATCGAGCAGCGGGTGGACGGGGTGACGATGCGCGACGAGAACCTGCCGGGCAAACCGGCGCCGGACAGTTTCCTGCGCGCCGCCGAACTCCTCGGCGTCTCCCCCACGCAGGCCGCGGTGTTCGAGGACGCCCTGGCCGGGGTCGCCGCGGGCCGGGCCGGAAAGTTCGGATTCGTGGTCGGCGTGGACCGGGTCGGTCAAGCCGAGCAGCTGCGCCGCGACGGCGCCGACGTCGTCGTCACCGACCTGGCGGAGTTGATGTAGCGCCATGATGATCACCCACGACGCGTACCCGGTGGAACCCTGGCAGGTGCGCGAAACCCGTCTGGACCTCAACCTGCTGGCGCAGTCCGAATCGCTGTTCGCGCTGTCCAACGGCCACATCGGGCTGCGCGGCAACCTCGACGAGGGCGAGCCCTACGGCCTGCCGGGCACGTACCTGGCCGGATTCTTCGAGGTGCGCCCACTGCCCTACGCCGAAGCCGGATTCGGCTACCCCGAAGCCGGCCAGACCGTCGTCGACGTCACCAACGGCAAGCTGCTGCGCCTGCTCGTCGATGACGAGCCCTTCGACGTGCGCTACGGCGAACTGATCGATCACGAACGCACCCTCGACCTGCGCGCCGGAACCCTGACCCGCCTCGCCCACTGGCGTTCGCCGGCCGGAAAACAGGTCCGGATTCTCTCCACCCGTCTGGTGTCGTTCGCCCACCGCGGTGTGGCGGCCATCGAGTACATCGTCGAGGCGATCGACGAATTCGTCCGCGTGACAGTGCAATCCGAGCTTGTGACCAACGAGGACCAGCCCGAGACCTCTGACGACCCCCGGGTGTCGGCGGTGCTCAAACACCCGCTGCGCGCCGTACACCATGAAAACACCGACAGTGGTGCGCTTCTGGTCCACCGCACCGTCGGCAGCGGCCTGATGATGGCGGCCGCGATGGACCACGACGTCGAGGTGCCCGGGCGGGTCGAGGTCAGTACCGACTCCCGTGACGACCTGGCCCGGACCACCGTCATCTGTGGGCTGCGCGCCGGGCAGAAGCTGCGCATCGTCAAATACCTCGCGTACGGATGGTCGAGCCTGCGTTCACGTCCCGCCCTGCGGGACCAGGCTGCCGGGGCCATCACGGGCGCGCGCTACAGCGGGTGGCAAGGACTCCTGGACTCCCAGCGCGCCTACCTCGACGAGTTCTGGGACTGCGCCGACGTCGAAGTCGAAGGTGACCCGGACTGCCAGCAGGCGGTGCGATTCGGGCTGTTCCACGTGCTGCAGGCCAGTGCCCGCGCCGAGCGGCGTGCCATCGCGGGCAAGGGGCTGACCGGCACGGGCTATGACGGTCATGCCTTCTGGGACACCGAGGGTTTCGTGCTGCCGGTGCTGACCTACACCAAGCCGCAGGCGGCCGCCGACGCGCTGCGGTGGCGTGCGTCCACTCTGGATCTCGCCCGCGACCGTGCGCGGCAGCTCGACCTGGCGGGCGCCAGCTTCCCGTGGCGCACGATCCGGGGCGAGGAATGCTCGGCGTACTGGCCTGCGGGCACCGCCGCATGGCACATCAACGCCGACATCGCCGCCGCGTTCGAGCGCTATCGCGTTGTCACGGGCGATGATTCGCTGGAACAGGAGTGTGGCCTGGCAGTCCTCGTGGACACCGCCCGCCTGTGGATGTCGTTGGGGCACCATGACCGCCACGGGATCTGGCACCTGGACGGCGTGACCGGTCCTGACGAGTACACCGCGGTGGTACGCGACAACGTTTTCACCAACCTCATGGCCGCACACAACCTGCGGGTGGCCGTCGACGCCTGCACCCGCCATCCCGACGCGTCCTACTCCATGGGGGTGACCACCGAGGAGACCGCGGCGTGGCGTGACGCCGCCGATGCCGCCCACATTCCCTACGACGACGAGCTGGGTGTGCACCCGCAGTGCCAGGGCTTCACCACGCTGGCCGAATGGGACTTCTCGGCCAATACCTCGTATCCACTGCTGCTCCACGAGCCGTATGTCCGGCTCTACCCGGCCCAGGTACTCAAGCAGGCTGATCTGGTGTTGGCCATGCAATGGCAGAGCCACGCGTTCACGCCCGAGCAGAAGGCCCGCAACGTCGACTACTACGAGCGCCGCACCACCCGGGACTCGTCACTGTCGGCATGTACCCAGGCGGTGATGTGCGCCGAAGTCGGCCACCTCGAGCTGGCCCATGACTACGCGTATGAAGCGGCCCTGATCGATCTGCGTGACCTGCACCGGAACACTCGGGACGGCCTGCACATGGCCTCGCTGGCCGGGGCTTGGACGGCGTTGGTGGCCGGTTTCGGTGGTCTGCGCGACGACGAAGGCATCCTGTCACTCGATCCGCACCTGCCCG
Source organism: Mycolicibacterium sp. 050232 (assembly GCA_036235365.1). Taxonomy (GTDB): domain Bacteria; phylum Actinomycetota; class Actinomycetes; order Mycobacteriales; family Mycobacteriaceae; genus Mycobacterium. The sequence continues at coordinate 289,422 of JAZBEZ010000003.1, forward strand.
ATGGCATCTCGTGCCTACGGTTCCGGTTGCGATGGAAGGACTTCCGGCTGACGGTGCAAGCCGACCACCGTGATGTCACCTACACCTTGCGCGACGGGCCCGATGGGTCGCTGACCATCCGTCACGCCGGAGACGACGTGGTGCTCAACACCAGCGCACCGACCACCGTCACCGTCAAGCCCCGGCATCCGCTGCTGCCGCCCCCGACACAGCCCGCAGGCCGGGAGCCGATAGGCCGTCGCGCCGGCCACTCCGACCGGTAAGAATCACCCGACGGGTTTGGCGGAGGAACGTTAGGGGGTACTCGCCACCCGTACGTCTCAGCGGTGGCGCTGCCGCGCGCGGCGCTCTCCGCTGAACAGCGAAAGGAGCGACGGGGTGACCGGTACCCAGCCCAAGCCGACAACCACCGACGCCGGAATTCCGGTGTACAGCGACGAACATTCGTTGACGATCGGTCCGGACGGTCCGATCCTGCTGCAGGACCACTACCTGATCGAGCAGATGGCGATGTTCAACCGGGAGCGCATCCCGGAGCGCCAGCCGCACGCCAAGGGCGGGGGCGCATTCGGTCACTTCGAGGTGACCAACGACGTGAGCGCCTACACCAAGGCCGCGCTGTTTCAGCCGGGCGTCAAAACCGAGACCCTGACCCGGTTCTCGACCGTGGCCGGTGAGCGCGGCAGCCCAGACACCTGGCGCGACCCTCGCGGGTTCGCGACCAAGTTCTACACCACCGAGGGCAATTTCGACATGGTCGGCAACAACACCCCGGTGTTCTTCATGCGGGACCCGTTGAAGTTCCAGCACTTCATCCGCTCGCAGAAGCGGCGATCCGACAACAACACCCGCGATCACGACATGCAGTGGGATTTCTGGACGCTGTCGCCGGAATCCGCGCACCAAGTCACCTGGCTGATGGGTGACCGCGGCATCCCGAAAGACTGGCGGCACATGAACGGCTACTCCAGTCACACCTACAGCTGGATCAACGCCGCCGGAGAAATCACCTGGGTGAAGTACCACTTCATCACCAACCAGGGCATCGACTTCCTCACCCAGGAGGAAGCCGACCGAATGGCCGGCGTCGACGGCGATGCCCATCAGCGTGATCTGTACGACTCGATCGACCGCGGCGACTTCCCGAGCTGGACGTTGAAGGTACAGCTCATGCCGTTCGAGGAAGCCAAGGACTACCGGTTCAACCCGTTCGACCTGACCAAGGTGTGGCCGCACGGCGACTACCCGCTGCACGATGTCGGCACGCTGACGCTGGACCGCAACGTCACCGACTACCACACCGAGATCGAGCAGGCCGCGTTCGAGCCCAACAACCGCGTGGCCGGCACCGGGCTGAGTCCGGACAAGATGTTGCTGGCCCGAGACTTCTCCTACGCCGACGCCCACCGTCACCGGCTCGGGACCAACTACAAACAGATCCCGGTCAACGCACCCAAGGTCGAGGTGAACAGCTACTCGAAAGACGGCGCCATGCGGATCAAGAATGTGACCGATCCGGTGTACGCACCGAACTCCTACGGCGGGCCGCAGGCCGATCCGGCGCGCACCGGCGAATCGGTCTGGCGCGCCGACGGCGACATGGTGCGCGCTGCGTACACGCTGCACGCCGAGGACGACGACTGGGGACAGGCCGGAACCATGGTGCGCGACGTGCTCGACGACGCGGCCCGGGCCCGGCTGGTCTCCAACATCGCCGGCCACCTGTCGAAGGGTGTCTCCGACCACGTCCTGGAACGGGCGTTCGAGTACTGGAAGAACGTCGACAAGCAGCTGGGCGAGAAGGTCGAGGCCGCCGTCAAGGCCGATTAGCCGGAGTCGTCGGCGTCCAGGATCCGCGCGATCTCGGCGCTTATCGCCGCGCGCACCTGGTCGTCGCCGAGTGAGTCCAGGCCGGTCGCGGATTTCAGGAACGGTTCGAAGAAGCGCCAACCCAGTTGCAGAGCAACAGCGTTGGCGACCGCGAGCCGTCCGCTGCGCTCGTCGTCGAACTGAGGCAGGGCCTGTCCGAGCAGCCTCGTGACACCCGGAAACCGGGTCTGCAATTGTCCGATCGGGTAACCGTCGAGCAGCGCCCTGGCCATCACGCGCATGTGCTGGTCCATGTTCTGCTCGATCTCGTCGGCCGGTCCGCCGTCGTCCAACAACCTCGTGAGCCGCGCACCGAGGTGGTCGAGGACCGCACCGACCAATTGCTCTTTGGTGCCGAAGTGCCGGTAGATCAGCCCGTGGTTGACCTTGGACCGGGCGGCGATGTCACGGATCGACGTGGCCGACACCCCGCGCTCGGCGAAAAGTTCGGCCGCCGCGGACAGTGCGGCCGCCACCACCTCGTCCCGGCCCACCGGGTTCGCCGGATCTTTTGCCGGTGGCGTGGGTGTAGTCACGTGGCTACACTAGCCCACATGCAGCTGTAGTCACTTGACTACAGTTGTTCCCACCAGCGCAAAGGACTGATCCGATGACCGCTTCCACCACCGCTCCTCTCACCGTCACGAAGCTCGGCAGCCGGATCGGCGCCCGGATCGAGGGCGTCCAGCTGGGCGGGGATCTCGACGCGAGCACGGTCGCCGAGATCCGGCGCGCGCTACTCGAGCACACGGTGATCTTCTTCGGTGGGCAGCACCACCTCACCGACGAGGAGCATCACGCCTTCGCACGGCTGTTGGGCAAGCCCGTCGGCCACCATGCGCTCAAGCAGCAAGACGCCCCGATCATCACCCCGCTCGACTCCGAGTACGCCAAGGCCACGCGCTGGCACACCGACGTCACGTTCGTGCCTGACTATCCCGCCATCTCGATCCTGCGAGCAGTGACACTGCCCGAATACGGCGGATCGACCCTGTGGGCCTCCACCGCGGCCGCCTACGACCGGCTGCCCGCACCGCTCAAGGCGCTCACCGAGAACCTGTGGGCCGTCCACAGCAACCGCTTCGATTACGCCGCGGCACAGGCCATCTCCCTCAGCGAGGAACAGCAGCAGATGCGGGCCGCGTTCGAGAAGCCCGACTTCCGCACCGAACATCCAGTCGTGCGAGTGCACCCGGAGACCGGCGAGCGCACCCTGGTCGCCGGTGACTTCACCCGCGGCTTCCTCGGCCTCGACAGCCACGAGTCGGCCACCCTGCTCGAGTTGCTGCAGCGACGGATCACGGTTCCGGAGAACACTGTTCGCTGGAACTGGACCCTCGGCGACGTCGCGATCTGGGACAACCGGGCCACCCAGCACCGTGCGGTCGACGATTACGACGACCAGCGCCGGGTGATGCACCGCGTGACGCTCGCCGGTGACGTGCCCGTCGACATCCACGGACTGCCGAGCCGGCCGCTCGCGGATGCCGCTCTGCTGCAGGCGGTCTGACTCACATCTTGATGGCGGGCATCAGCCTGGTCATGTTCCACAGCCGGTTGCGCCGGGCCGACAGCGACGAGATGGTCAGCGCACCGATCCAGATCACCACCAGCGTGATGATCGCCTGCCAGAGCCGGTGGTCGATCCCGCCGAGGATGAGCTGACGTAATCCGTTGACGCCGTACGTCATCGGATCATAGTTGTGGAACACCTGGAACGGCCGTGACGTGGTCTCCACCGGGTACATCCCGCCGGCGCTGACCAGCTGGAGCATGAGCAGGGCCATCAGCAGCACCCGACCCACCGCGGGGCCGACGAGGGCGTTGATCGCCTGCGTCGCGGCGACGAAGGCGCATGAGACCAGCATCATGAAGCCCAGCATCGCCACCGGATGGGCCACCTGCATGCCGAGGGCGAAGCGCACCACGCAGTACAGGATGATCGCCTGGAACAGGCCGATCACCGCCGCGGGCAGGTAGCTGGCGAGCACCACTCGGATCGCCGGCACCTCCGCGGCGATCGGGCGGTTCTGCAACGGGCGCATCACCATCCACAACACGAGCGCACCGAAGAACAGGGCGAGCGTGATGAAGAACGGCGCCATCCCCGTACCGAAGTTGGGTGCGGCGTTCTCGGCCGAGTTCTGCAGGTGCACGGGGCCGCCGATGGTGTCGGCGATCGCCGCCTTCTGCGCGGGTGTCCAGTCGGGAACCTGGCCGGCACCGTCGGCGAGCTTGGTGGCCAACTCGGCCGATCCGGCCCGCAATTGCGCGCTGCCCGATTTCAGCTGCCCGGCACCGGTGTCGAGCTTGGCTATCCCACTGGCCAATTCGGCGTTGCCCGAGGCCAGCTGCTGAGCGCCGCTGCGCAGCTGGTTCAGCTTGGCGTTGAGGTCGGAGTTCTTGCTGCCCACCTGATCGAGGGCGGAGTTCAGCGGGCTGCCCGGGTTGCGCAGCGACGACGTCATCGAAATGGCCGCGTTCTCGGCATCGGTGAGCTGCTGCCGGATCTGCGGGGTGAACTGATGAGCCCGAAGGTCGTCCTGGACACCCCGCAGCGTTCCGGCCGCGTTGTTGGCGATCGGATCCGGGCTGGCAGACAACTGATCGATCACCGACGTCAACGCCGTCGCAGCGGAATCCTGCGCCCCGGTGATGGCACCGATCTGGTCATTGGCCTGCCGGAGCGCAGCGGTGCCGTCTTCCAGCTTCTGGGTGTCGCCGCCGACCTTCGAAAGTGCGGACGTCACCGCGACCAGCGGATCGGTGGCCTGGGTGATCCCGTCCGAGAGCTGCTTGGCGCCGGTGGCCAACTGGGCCGAGCCGGACCTGGCGCTGTGCAGACCCGTCGCCAGCTGGCCGGCGCCGTCGTCGACTTTCACTGCGCCGTCGGCGAGTTGGGCCGCACCGTCGGCGGCCTGCTTGATCCCGGCACCGGAGCTGACCACGACCGAGAGCACCTGGTTGACGGCCTGGCCCGAGATCCGCGTCGACACCGCGTTGAGCACCTGGTCGATCGCGGTGCGGCCGATGTTCGACGAGATGTAGTTGTTGGCGTCGTTGTAGACCGCATTCAGGTTGGCCTGCTTGGGGTTACCGGTCAGCGGTGACGCGATCGCCTCGCTGAAATCGGCAGGCAGTTCGAGCATGAAGTAGTACTGGCCGTGCTCGACACCTTGACGCGCGTCGTCGGCATCCACCACGTGCCAATTCAGGCTGGCGTCGTCGGTCAAGCTCTTGGCGATCTCGGAGCCGACATTGATGTGCTGCCCCGAAACCACCGCACCCTGATCCGAATTGACCAGCGCCACCGGCATCTTGTCGACCTGACCGAAGGGGTCCCAGTACGCCCAGAGGTAGAGCGCGCCGTACACGAGCGGCAGCAACATCAGCACCACGATGGCAGCGCGGGTCATCCGGCTGCGGCCGAAGCGTTTGATTTCCGATCCGAAGGCGAAACCGGCAAGCGGGGATGAGCCGCTTGCGCGAAGACTGTTCAGCCGAGATGAGCCGCTTGCGCGAAGACTTTTCAGCACTGTTCGTTCTTTCCGGTAAGAATGCGGTGGTCGTGCAGACCGTGGTCGGGCGCTTCGACACCGAGCGGATTGGTCACGCCGACAACGACACTGCGTTGGGCGGCGACGGCACCGAGTCGTTCGATCGCGATCGCCCGGCGCGAGTTGTCCCTGACCTGCTCGAGATCACCGACCACCAGGATCGGACGATTCGAGAACAGTGCCAGGGTGACCTTCAGCAGGAACAGGTCGAGATCGGACAGTTCGCTGATGTAGGTCTCGGGCGCGGGCGGAGTCAACTCCCCGAAGACCTCGCGCAGGGCGGATTCGCCGGCCTCGATCGGCACCCGCCGATACCAGGGGGCCAGCCAGCGGCGCTGCTCGGCGAGCACCGTCCGCACGGTGACCGAGTCCTCCAGTTCGTCGATGTCGGCGAACGCCGCGATCGCGCAGTGGCGTCGGATCGCTTTGGGATCGGTCTCACCGCAGACCGTCACCGTGCCGTGGCTGGGCGCCAGGCGTCCGGCCAGCGTCAGCAGAAGTGCGGTCTGCCCCCAGCCGCCGGGCATCTGGATGGCGTGGAATCCCGGCGTGAGTTCGAGGTCGATATCCGAGAACAGCGGCCCGTGCTCGCCGTCCACCCCCAGCCCGGCCGTGATGATCTGCGCCGCGTCCTGCGCCGCGTCCTCCTCCGGCGCCTCAGACGCGTCATCCCCCTCGGGCACCTGGGTGTCCTCGGCGTCGTCCCTGTCTTGCATCTCCGACCTTTCGATACTCACTGGTATCCATACGATACTAGCGAGTATTGTGTTGGTCATGTCGGCTGTCAAACCCACCCGCACCCGCCCCACCCGTGACGAGGTGCGCGACCGGATCCTGGACGCAGCGCTCAAGGTTTTCGCTGCCGAGGGCTTCGCCGGCGCCACCATCGACGCGATCGGTCATGCCGCGGGATTCACCAAAGGGGCGGTGTATTCGAACTTCGAGTCCAAGGACGAGTTGTTCCTGGCGCTGCTGGACCGGCAGTTCGAGAGTCGCGGGGCACTCATCGCCACCGCGCTCGACAGTGGCCAGGGCGACACCGCGACGATCGCCGCGGCGTTGAGTCGGTCAACGCTCGACTCGATACACGACCAGACCGAGTACCAGATCGTGCTGATCGAGTACTGGCTGCGCGCGATACGCGATCCCCAGTTGCGCGAACGCCTGGTGGCCCGCCGCAAGGCAGCGGCCGATCAGGCCCTGCACATCGTCGAACAGGCCGGAACGAGCCTGCCCGGCCACCAGTTGGCGGCCCTCGCTCAACTCGTGGTCACCATCATCTCCGGCATTGCCACCGAGGAAGTGCTGCAACCGGGCACGGTCGACACCGACACCCTGACCCGACTGTTCACCGCGCTGCTGGAATCCTCTCCCACGGCCACGCGGTAGCTGCTCAGGCCAGCTTCTTGTGCACCGGCCGCCCGCCGGTCGCCTCGAAGATCACCCGCTTGCCGATCTCGACGGCGTGATCGGCGTATCGCTCGTAGTAGCGGCCCAGCAGGGCGACGTCGACAGCCGAGCACACCCCGTCCTCCCACTGACGGTCCAGCAGCAAGGTGAACAGGTGACGGTGCTCGGTGTCGACGGCGTCGTCCTCGTCGCGCAGTCGTGCGGCGGCGTCCGGATCCCGCGACACCAGCACTTCCTGCGCGGTCTGCGCCAGCCGCACGGCCTGCGATCCCATGTCGGTGAAGCTCGCGCGCACGTCCTCCGGCAGGGCGCAATCGGGATGGCGCAGTCGGGAGATGTCGGCGACGTGCACCGCCAGCGCGCCCATGCGGTCGATATCGGCGGCGATGTGCATCGACCCGACGACGGTCCTCAACTCGCTCGCGACCGGCTGCTGCAGAACCAGCAGCCGAAACGCGGCTTCCTCGATGCGGCGGTTGTAGTCGGCGATGTGCACTTGGTCGGCGATGACCTGTTCAGCCAACGACAGGTCGGAGTCGAGCAGGGCCCGGTTGGCCCGCTCCATCGCGCTCACCGCCAACCCGCACATCTCGGCGAGTTGAGTACTCAGCGCCGTCAACTCGTCGTGAAAGGCCTTCCGCATGCGCCACATCCCTCCCTGCCGGACCTCGCCGTCCGGCCGGGTTGGGATACCCGGAGGGGACGGGTGTTAACCGCCCGAATTGACGGGCTCGATCGGCAGGCGTCGCAGCCCGGCGGGCGCCTCGGTCGGCACCACGGGATGCTCGGGCGCGATCGGCGCCAGTTTTCGGTACGGCTCATTCTGCGCCGGGCGCTGGTCGTCCTGCCCCTTGTTCGGCCACAACGACGCCGCGCGTTCGGCTTGAGCGGTGATCGACAGCGACGGGTTCACCCCGAGGTTCGCCGAGATTGCGGCACCGTCCATGACATACAGCGTCGGGTAGTTGTAGACGCGCTGGTACGGATCGATCACACCGTGATCGGCGCTGTCGCCGATGGCCGCCCCACCGAGGAAGTGTGCCGTGAGCGGGATGTTGAACAGCTCGCCCCAGGTGCCGCCGGCCACCCCGTCGACCTTCTCCGCCATCCGCCTGGTGAACTCGTTGCCCACCGGGATCCACGTCGGATTCGGTTCGCCGTGGCCCTGTTTGGACGTCATCACGCGCTTGCCACCGGGCCCGCGCTTGGTGAAGGTGGTGATCGAGTTGTCCAGGTGCTGCATCACCAGCGCGATCACCGTCCGCTCGCTCCACCGCTGCGGGTTGAGGAGCCTGACCAGGTTGCGCGGATCCGCACTGGCCTGATCGAGGAACTGCCGCCAGCGAGGCCTGTCGGTGCCCTGCGGTCCGGTGCCGTCGGTCATCAGGGTCTGCAGCAGGCCCATCGCGTTGGAGCCCTTGCCGTAGCGCACCGGTTCCACGTGCGTGTCAGAGGTGGGATGCACCGAGGAGGTGATGGCCACGCCGTGGGTCAGATCCATGCCGGGTGTCACCGTGAGGGTCTGGGCGCCCACGATCGACTCCGAGTTGGTCCGGGTCAGCACGCCGAGTTTGGTGGAGAGCTTTGCCAATTTGCCGGTGTCCCGCATCTTGAACAGCAGCTTCTGGGTGTTGTACGTCCCGGCCGCCAGGATCAGGTGCGTGGCGGTGAAGGTCTTGCGGCGACGCCGCAGCTTGCTGCCGGTCCGGACGGTGGTGACCTCCCACAGACCGTCGGTGCGCTGCTCGAAATTCGTCACCGTCGTCATCGGATGTATCTGTGCCCCAGCCGATTCCGCGAGCCCGAGGTAGTTCTTGACGAGCGTGTTCTTGGCGCCGTGCCGACAACCGGTCATGCACTCACCGCACTCGATGCACCCGGTGCGGGCCGGACCGACGCCGCCGAAGAACGGGTCCGGCACGGTCTTGCCCGGTGTCATCTCGCCGTCGAGGCCGAAGAACACCCCGACCGGCGTAGCGACGAAAGTGTCGCCGCAGCCCATGTCGTCGGCGACCTCTTTGACGATGCGGTCGGCATCGGTGAAGGTCGGGTTCTTCACCACCCCGAGCATCCGCTGGGCCTGGTCGTAATGCGGCATCAGCTCGGCCCGCCAGTCGGTGATGTCCTTCCACTGCGGGTCGTTGAAGAACGGGGCCGGCGGCACGTAGAGGGTGTTGGCGTAGTTGAGCGATCCGCCGCCCACGCCCGCACCGGCCAGGATCATCACGTTGCGCAGCAGGTGGATGCGCTGGATGCCGTACATGCCCAACTGCGGTGCCCACAGGAACTTGCGCAGATCCCATGAGGTCTTGGCGAAATCCGCGTCCGAGAACCGCTGGCCGGCTTCGAGTACACCGACCCGATAGCCCTTCTCCGTCAGGCGCAGCGCGCTCACGCTGCCGCCGAACCCAGAACCGATCACCAAGACGTCATAGTCAGGCTTCATGTGATCAGTATGACGCTACCGATTGGTAACTTCTAGACAGGAGGCCCTAACTTGTAAAGGAGAATTTCTCCATACCGCGGCGACCTCTACCGATTTCTACCTCCGGGCCGCGATCTCCGCCCAGCACAACCCTGGTGTAGAAAACGGCGCAGCGGGGTCGGGCGTCAGAAGCGGTCAGCTGCCGACGGTCAGGCCGACCTTCTGGAATTCCTTGAGATCGCAGTACCCGGCCTTGGCCATCGACCGGCGCAGACCACCGACCAGGTTCAGCGACCCGAACGGATCGTCGGACGGGCCGGTCAGCACCTGCTCCAACCCCGGACGCTCCCCGACCGCCACCTGCAGCAGGGCGCCGCGCGGCAACGACGGATGCGCGGCGGCGGTGGGCCAGAACCAGCCACCGCCCTGAGCCTCGGCTGCCACTGCCAGCGGCGTGCCCAGCACCACGGCGTCCGCACCGCAGGCGATCGCCTTGGCCAGATCACCCGAAGTATGGATATCTCCGTCGGCCAGCACGTGCACGTAGCGTCCGCCGGTCTCGTCGAGGTACTCGCGGCGGGCGGCGGCCGCATCGGCGATCGCCGTCGCCATCGGCACGCTGATGCCGAGCACCTCGTCGCTCGTGGTCACCCCGGCCGTCGAGCCGTAGCCGACGATCACGCCGGCCGCCCCGGTGCGCATCAGGTGCAGCGCGGTGCGGTGGTCCAGCACGCCACCGGCCACCACCGGCACGTCGAGCTCGGAGATGAAGGTCTTCAGATTGAGCGGCTCGCCATCGGAGGCCACCCGCTCGGCGGAGATGATGGTGCCCTGGATGACCAGCAGGTCGATGCCGGCGGCCACCAGCGTCGGGGTCAGCGACTGGGCGTTCTGCGGGCTGACGCGCACGGCCGTGGTCACTCCGGCCTCACGGATGCGGGCCACCGCCGCGCCGAGCAGCTCGGGGTCGAGCGGCGCGGCATGCAGCTGCTGCAGCATCCGGATGGCAGCCGAGTCGTCGTCGGCCTTCGCGGCAACGTCGAGGACCTCGGCGATCTTCTCCTCGACATCGGCATGCCGGCCGATCAGCCCCTCGCCGTTGAGCACGCCCAGCCCGCCGAGCCGGCCCATCTCGATCGCGAACTCCACCGACACCAGGGAGTCGGTGGGATGGGCGACGACCGGAACCTCGAAGCGATAGGCATCGAGCTGCCAGGCCGTCGACACGTCCTTGGACGAACGGGTGCGCCGGGACGGCACGATCGTGACGTCATCGAGCTCATAGGTACGGCGGGCGGTTCTGCCCATGCCGATCTCAACCATGTCGCGCATGACTGTTCTTAGTCTCCTGCCCCACCGATTCAGCGGGTGTAGTAGTTGGGGGCCTCGACAGTCATGGTGATGTCGTGCGGGTGGCTTTCCTTCAACCCGGCCGCCGTGATCTGGACGAACTGCGCCTGCTGCAGCTGCTCGATGGTCGCCGAGCCGGTGTAGCCCATCGCGGCCCGCAACCCGCCGGTCAGCTGGTGGATCACCGTGCCCAGCGGGCCACGGAACGGCACCCGGCCTTCGATGCCCTCGGGCACCAACTTGTCCTCGGAGAGCACGTCGTCCTGGAAGTAGCGGTCCTTTGAGTAGGACTTGCCACCCCCGCGTCCCTGCATGGCGCCGAGCGAGCCCATGCCGCGGTAGCTCTTGAACTGCTTGCCGTTGACGAAGATCAGCTCACCGGGCGACTCGGCGGTCCCGGCCAGCAACGAGCCCAGCATGGCCGTCGACGCGCCGGCGGCCAGCGCCTTGGCAATGTCACCGGAGTACTGCAGACCCCCGTCGGCGATCACCGGAACGCCGTAGGGCTTGCAGGCCGCGACGGCCTCCAGAATCGCGGTGATCTGCGGGGCGCCGACACCGGCGACCACGCGGGTAGTGCAGATCGAGCCGGGGCCCACACCGACCTTGACCGCGTCGGCACCGGCCTGCACCAGGGCAGAGGCCGCAGCGCGCGTCGCGACGTTGCCGCCGACCACCTCGACCCGGTCACCCACGGCCTTCTTCACCCGGGCCACCATGTCGAGCACACCCCGGTTGTGGGCGTGGGCGGTGTCGACGATCAGCACGTCGACACCCGCGTCGGCCAGAGTCATGGCCCGGGCCCAGGCGTCGTCGCCGACTCCGACTGCGGCGCCGACCAGCAGCCGGCCGTCGCTGTCCTTGGTGGCCAACGGGAACTGCTCGGTCTTGACGAAGTCCTTGACCGTGATCAGGCCGGTCAGCTTTCCGTGGCCGTCGACGATCGGCAGTTTCTCGATCTTGTGGCGGCGCAGCAGGCCCAGCGCGGCTTCGGCCGAAACACCTTCCTGCGCGGTGATCAGCGGCGGCTTGGTCATCACCTCGGCGACGGGCTTGTTCTCGTCCACTTCGAACCGCATGTCGCGGTTGGTGATGATGCCTACGAGCTGCCCGTCGTTGTCCACGACCGGCAGACCGGAGATCCGGAACCGGGCGCACATGGCATCGACCTCGGCCAGGGTGTTGGTCGGCGAGCAGGTGACCGGGTCGGTCACCATGCCGGCCTCCGAGCGCTTCACGATCTCCACCTGGGCGGCCTGTTCGGCGGCGGGCAGGTTGCGGTGCAGCACACCCATGCCGCCGGCCCGGGCCATCGCGATGGCCATCCGCGATTCGGTGACGGTGTCCATGGCGGAGCTGACCAGCGGCACCCGCAGACGGATGTTGCGGGTCAGCTGGCTCGAGGTGTCGGCGGTGGCCGGGACCACATCGGAAGCCGCGGGCAGCAGCAGCACATCATCGAAGGTGAGGCCGAGCATCGCGACCTTGGTGGGGTCATCGCCACCGGTCGGCACCGGTACGGCGATGGGAACGCTGCTTTCAGCGATCGACATGGGTGGGGCCTCCAGTGGCAGGCGTGGGGCTTGTAACCCGATTCTATCGGCTCGGATATTGACAGTGATGTTGCCGCTCCTCGCACCTGCGCCTGCAGATCAGGACGGCTGGCGCGATGGGAGTACGGCTGCGTAGTGTGGGACTCGTGCGTGACCACCTCCCCCCTGGTTTGCCGCCCGATCCGTTTGCCGACGATCCTTGCGATCCGTCGGCTGCGCTGGACGCGATCGAGCCGGGCCAGCCTCTGGACCCTCAGGAACGGACGGCAGTCGAGGCAGATCTCGCCGATCTCGCGGTGTACGAAGCGTTGTTGGCACACAAGGGAATTCGTGGCCTCGTCGTCTGCTGTGACGAATGCCAGCAGGACCACTACCACGACTGGGACATGCTGCGCGCCAACCTGCTGCAGCTGCTGGTCGACGGCACGGTGCGCCCGCACGAGCCGGCCTACGACCCCGAGCCCGACGCCTATGTGACGTGGGATTACTGCCGCGGTTACGCCGACGCGTCCCTCAACGAGGCCACCTCGGAAACCGACGGCTACCGCTGACCGCCGCCTAGCCCCGGCAACAGGGGCAGTTCCATCCCCGGCACTGCCGGACGCTCACCGCCACGCCCGCTCGACGGGCCCTCGTGACCTGCGCCACTTTCGGTCTCCGCAGGTGCAGCCGTCGAAGTATGCACCGGTGGTGCCGACGGCACCGACGTAGGCTCCACCGCTGGCGCCGCGGAAGTGGTGGTCACGGGCGCCTCGGCCGCCGGAGCAGCAGAGGTGGTCGGAGCCGAGGTCGTGCGTGTCGCCGACGACTGTGAGACCGGCGCGCTGGTCGTCGGCTCGGTGGTGGCCGACGGCGACGGTGTCGCGGACGTCGACGGCTCGCTGGTCGTGGGCTGAGTGGTCGTCGGCTGCGACGTTTCCGAGGGCTGCGACGTTTCCGACGGCGTGGATGTTGCCGACGGAGTGGACGTCTCGGAGCCCGGCGTGGTCTCGGTCTCCGTCGGCGACGTCGACGGCCCGGTCGTCGGAGTCGACGTCGGACTCTCGATCGAGGGCGACGGCGTCGTCGTCACGGTCACCTCGGGCAGCACCACCGGCGGCGCATCGGGTGGCACGGTCGCGCTCGGATCGCGGTTCTCCACCTTCACCGACAACTGCTGCCACTGGTCGACGAGTTCCTGCTTGCGCTGTTCGTCATCGACGGTGGCGACCGTGGTGGTCAGCGTCTGCAGCTTCTGCTGCGCCTGTTCCCACTGTCCTTCGTCGATCAGCTGCTGAACCTGCTTGAGCTCACTGGACGCCAACTCCACGCCCACATCGCGTGTCACCGGCGCCGAGCCGAAGACCAGTCCGCGCACGCCGTAGAGCGCGTCGCCCGGGCCCGAACCGTAGACGGCCGCACCGAACCCGCCGAGACACAGCAGCGCGGCGGCCATCGACCCCACCAGTGCCATCGGCATCCGCACCCGGCCCTGTGAGGTGGCCTTGTCGAGCGCCTTGACGGCCTCCCGCGGTGTCGCGATGCCCGTCATCGGGGTCTGCCGGGCTTCGTCGCGCCACCCGGCCAGCAGGACGGCCAGTTCGGCCTCTTCCCGGTCGGTGGCATAGACCTGGTGCTCGAGCGAGAGCGCCTCGATGAATTTCTCGGACCGGTTGATCTCGTTGAGGGACGGATCACCACCGTTTGAGGTCCAGCGACCGAAGTCAGGCATGGTCACGCCCCGTCGCCATGATCTCGGTCTTGAGCCGGGCCAGCGCGCGGTGCTGCGCAACGCGCACCGCGCCGGCGGTGCTGCCGACGGCCTCGGCCGTCTCCTCGGCACTCATACCGACGACGACACGCAGGATCAGGATCTCGCGCTGCTTCTCGGGCAGCACGGACAGCAGCCTGGCCATCCGTTCAGAAGACTCGGTGTCGAGCGCGGACTGCTCGGGCCCCGCGTCAAGGGAGAACCGCTCGGGCACCACCTCGGTGGGCTCGGCACGATTCCTGGCCGCCGCGCGATGCGCGTCAGCAACCTTGTGCGCAGCGATGCCATAGACAAAGGCCAGGAACGGGCGTCCCTGATCTTTGTAGCGCGGCAGCGCCGTTATGGCGGCCAAGCAAACCTCCTGCGCAACGTCATCAGCTGACAGACCACTACGCTCGGTCGCCCCCACCCTCGCCCGGACATACCGAACGACGATCGGCCGAATGATCTCCAGCACTTCCGAGAGCGCGTTCCGATCACCTGCCACTGCCTCAGCAACGACAATGTCGAGACGGTCTCCCGAACTTGTCATCGTGGGCGATCTCTCCAGCGTTACGTTGCACCGACACTCGCGGCGATTGGCTCAGCTAAACAATAACGATCAGGGTGGGGTAACCGTGATTAGCGCCCGGCCCACACCCCGCCTCTGCGACGCACTGTATCGGCGCTGAGGTCCCGGATCCCGCTGATTTCCACAGCGTCGTGCGAGGCACTCCCGATATCGGCCAGGACGCAGGCCACCGCCCACCGCAGCGGGATCAGCCCGGATTTCCCGGTGGCCAGCAGTGCCGCGTCGGCGACTTCCCGCGCCTCGTCGATCTGACCAGCGCTGCACAGCGCCGCGGCCAGCACGACATCGGATTTGACCATGTGGCGCGTCGAGCGGTGACCGGCCGCGGCGGCGACACCGCGACGGGCGTGGCTGAGCGCCGTCGCCCCGTCGCCCTGGACCATCGCCAGTTCGGCGCTGACCCACGCCAGCCGGATCCGCTGGCGTGAGTTCTCGGGCGTGTCGACGGCGCGTGCCCGGTCGAGCAGTCGGGCCGATACGCCGAACCTGCCGAGCCCGAGGGCATCGGCGGCCAGCCCGACGAGCGCGTCGGCCGCGGCCTCGTCATCGTCGCCGCACCGAGCCCACGCCCGGCCGTCGGCGCCGCGGGCGCGGGCGTGCCCGCCCAGCTGGCGAAGGAAGGAGGCGCGGGTGCTGTACGCCAGCGACGCGAGTGGACCGGGCTCCGGGCCGCGCAGAATCGCGTCGAGTTCGGCCAGGGCGCAGCCGTAGCGCCCCTGCCCGCCGGCGGCGACCGCCCGCAGCCAGCGCTCGTGCGGGGTGGTTGCGGTGGGCAACGGCCACCGCCCGGGGTCGGCCCCGAAGGCGGCGTCAGCCAGGGCCGAAGCGGCCGCTGCGATTGCAGTCATCGGTTCGCGACGCTATCAACATGGCTTTCGACGCAGGTCCGCGGGAACCACGCACCGCCTGCCGCATACCGGCGGAACCGGGTATCAAAGATTGCAATATAAGTATCAGTTAACAATTGGTGGCGCGAATGTTAATGGCATGTCAACTAACTATCGCCCGCCCGGAATTGCATACAACACCTCCGCCTGCCCGAACAGGGGAAACCCGAAGACTGTTGCCAGGGTCCTAACATTCATGGCTCGGCCAAAGCGTCACAACGATGAACGTGATGTAAATTCTCGACCTGCGATTATGCCCTTTAGCACACTGGCAGCCTATTGACTCACTTTATTCAGTCCCCCTAGTTTGTGTGCACGAGCGGTCATCGGCGACACGAGCTCAGTACGGTTCCACCGACTCATACCCGCCCACTTTTGGCGAAATGGGCGAGCAGAGAGGGGTTTTCCATATGCCGCAACCGCAGCAGCTTCCCGGACCCAATGCGGATATCTGGGATTGGCAAATGCAGGGACTTTGCCGTGGTGTCGACTCGTCGATGTTCTTCCACCCCGACGGTGAACGCGGACGGGCTCGGGCTCAGCGTGAGCTACGCGCCAAGGAGATGTGCCGCAGCTGCCCCGTGATCACCCAGTGCCGTTCCCACGCGCTGGCCGTCGGTGAGCCGTACGGCATCTGGGGCGGCCTGAGCGAGTCCGAGCGCGAATTGTTGCTCAAGCGAGGCATCCGCCGTAGCGCCTGAGCCGTACAGCAAACTTCACCCGCCGATCTGAAAAGGCTCCATCCCGCCCGGGGTGGGGCCTTTTCGGTTGTCAGCGTCAGTCGCGGTGGGTCACCCCGCGACGAAGGCTGCCAGCGACAGCACCGCGAGCACCAGGAACGCGGCCGGAAAGGCGATGTTGTAGAAAACCTGCGCGCGGATGTGGGTGACCACGGCGCCGACGAAAAACACGATCAGCCCGACCGCGGCAGCGATGCCCAGCGGTGGGAACACGTACAGGCCGATGAGCAGCCCCACGGCGCCCGCGCCCTTGAGGAGCCCGAGCACTGGGACCCAGGACCGCGGGACACCCACCTCTGCCGAGTTGGCCAGCACAAATCTGGCCCCGACGAGGTCGCCGAGAGCCATCGCCGCATTGGCCACGATGGTGACCGCGACGATCAACGTCGCGATCATGCCGAGTTGTAGGGTCATGTTTGTCGCCTCCGATGCCAAGGGGTTCGCCTTGTTGACGCTCGCCGCGTGTGAAAGGTGACGACATGTCCGACCAACAGGTTCTGGCCGCCAGATTCGAAGAGGATCGCCGCCATCTGCGCTCGGTGGCGTATCGGCTGCTCGGCTCGGTGCACGACGCCGACGACGCAGTCCAGGCCGCATGGCTCAAGGTCAGCAGGCGCGGTATCGACGACGTGAGCAATCCGACCGCCTGGTTCACCACGGTGACCGCACACGAATGCCTCGACCGGCTGCGGGAACAGCAGCGGCGCGGCGAGGTGCTCGGCGGTGACGAACTCCTCCCCGATGCCCTGTCCCCCGCAGCCGATGAGCAGGTGGCGATGGCCGAGTCGGTGGGCCGCGCGCTGCTCGTCGTGCTCGACCGGCTCTCGCCTGCCCAGCGCGTGGCGTTCGTCTTGCACGACGCCTTCGCCGTGCCCTTCGACGACATAGCGGCGCTGCTCGACCGCACGCCGTCGGCCGCCAAGAAGCTGGCAAGTCGGGCCCGGGAACACATTCGAGGCACCGAGCCTTCCGCCGTTCGCCCCACCGCCGAGCACCTCGACATCGCCAGAACTTTTCTGGCCGCCTCGCAGCAGGGCAATCTCGAGGCGCTGCTGGAAATCCTGGATCCCGACGTGCTGCGCCGCGTCGACCGCGTGCTCGTCGGCGGACGGGTCCCCACCCAGTTGCGCGGAGCTCGGGAGTTCGTCGAGGAGTCGAAGATGTTCGCCGCCGTCGCGCGGGGCGGCGAGGTCGCCGTCCTCGACGGCGCCGCGGGCATCGTCATCGCGCCGGCCGGCCGGCTGAAGTCGGTACTGCGCCTGGACATCCGCGATGGGCGGATACACGTCATCGACATCGTCGGCGATCCGGATCGCTTGGCCGCGGTCGATGTGACGTTGGCGGACTGATTCCGCTCCGGCGAACAGACACCAAGGTCCCCAAATCGCGTGACTTGGGGGACCTTGACGTCTGCTCGGCAGCTAGGCGTTCTGCTGCGCCTCCTCCGCGGCATCCGGATCCGGGAGGCTTTGCACATCACCGTCGAGATCAGAGGTGATGTAGCCGGTCAGCGACTGCTGGAACGCGTTCATCGTGGCGTCGGCCTTGAGGGAGCCGGTATGCGTTCCGGTGACGGCGACATCGGCCAGATAGTGCACCTCGTTCTGGCTGGCGAGGTAGTCGGCCGACTCGTACCCGTTGAGGATCATGCCGTCCTCGTTGACGTAGTCGGTGTAGACGACCTTGCGGGTGGTGCGGCCCGTCTCGTCGGTGCTCTCGGTGACCACCGCAGTGCCACCGCCGGCACCCGAATACGTTCCAGTGGCGGGCAGCGGCGTCGTATTGGCGACGTAGCTGCCGAGTTCAGGGGCCCAGTCCGGGTTCGGAGTCGAGCGATCGGCCGCCACCGGACCGACGCTGGTCGTGTACTGCAGGTTCGCGATGACCAGTCGCGATTGCGTCGGATCGTCGACACCGGACTCCCAGAAGGTGACGGCGGTGCCGTCGGGGTTCCAGCTCGGCATGCTCCGAGCGGCGTAGCCGTCACCGGTGTCGAACAGCGGAATCCCGTTCTCGCCCTCGAGTTCGTCTCCTACCTCGACCGCCCACTCCTGGTTCGAGACGTTGATCGGTTGCGCATACATCCCGTACACCGGCGCGCCGACGTAGACCGGGAGGAAGTTCTGCCGCTCGATCCTGGTCATCGGCGTCAACGCATCGAGTCCGCGCGTGCTGCCGATCGCGATCCACTGCTGGTTGGGTGAGAGGTCGGTGTCTTCGTCGTAGTCGGGGTTGGCGGTCAGCCGGGTCACCTCGCCGGTTTCCAGGTTGACCACGATGTCGTCGACGTTGCCTGCGTCGTATTGACCGCCGAGGATGATCACACCCTTGCCGTCGGGCGTCCACTGCTTGCCTTCACCGGTCGCGTAGACCACCCGTGCGTCGGTGACCTCGTACCCGTTCTCGGTGCGGGTCAATGTGCCCACGACCGGAAGGGCCTGCAGGGCGTTGTTCTGCCCCACCACGATTCGGGTGTAGAGGACGTGTGTTCCATCGGGCGACGGCCTCATCTCACGCTGCCGGTCGATGATGTACCCGCCGCCGTCCGGCGTGGTGATGGGAACCAGCTCCCTGCCGTTGACTCCGGTCTCCAGGACGGAGTAGCGGGGCGACTCCCCCTCGACGTTCACCAGCACCATCACGCGCCCCGAACCGTCGGTGAAGGGAACCGGTTTGGCGAGGTTTCCGGTTTCGTCGGTGGACACCCCGCACGTGACGCATTCGACGCGTGACCCGTCGATGCTGATCTGGTAGATCTCGGTCCGGCCACCCGCGGTCGGCGTGCCCGAGAAGTAGATGGATTTGCCATCTTCCGAGTAACGCGGATTGACCGGATTCTTCACACCGTCGGGCATATCCAGGATGACCCGTTGGACATCGGGGTTCAGCACCGAGACGGCAATGTCCGACTGCGCGCTGTGCGAGCCGAAAAGGTTCAGCAGGTTGGTCTTTCCGTCGGTGACGGACACCGTGAACGAGTCGGTTTGAATCGAGTCGTAGTCGATGTCGTCAGGGGTGTAGGTGTACTCCCCTGTCTTCTGATCGATGGTCACCGTGCCGTGCTCGGGCTGCTGGGTCACGGTGTACGTCAACTCGTCACCCTCGGCATCGACGGCGCCGATATTGCCCGTGACGGTCTGCCCGGTCTGCACCGTCGTGGTCGGGTCTTGGGAGACCGTCGGCGCCTGGTTGAACGCGTTGCGCCGCACCCACGCCAGTACCGCCCACACCATGGGGGTCAACGGTTCCGGTGAATCCGGGGCCGGCGCCAGGAACGGGTTGAGGATGTCGGTGACGATGCCATTCACGAATCCGAAGACGCCAGAACCGACTTCGGCGACCTCAGCCGGCGGGTTGACCGGCGCCACCGCCGCGGTGGCCACCGGGGTCTGCAGCGCGCTGCTGACCGGACGGGCGTTGAAGGCCTCCGCGGTGGACGCGGCGAGCGACTCGGTCACCGTGCCGGACAGCCGCTTGACGGACTCGCGGGCACCCTCGCCCCCCAGAGCGGCACCCACCTTCGAGACGGCGTTGTTCAGGGTGGACGCCGCGGTATTCAGTGACGTCTCCACGTCATTGACCGACGGGAGGACCGCCGACTTCGAATCGCTCTTCGCCGTGACGGGCGCGGTGGGCACGATGTTCAGTTGCGGATTGCGGACATCGGGGCCCGGCAGGGAAACCGACGGCAACTCCGGCTGGGCCCCGATTCCGGGGATTACGGCCGACGGGCGATGCGGCGCCTTGACCGGCGGCGCGAGCTTGATGTCACGAGAGCCGATCTTGATGCTGTGGGCGCCACCGCTACTGCTGATCGTCACGCCCGGCGCGACCTGAATGCTCGATGAGGACTTTCCGGATTTCTTCGGGCCCGCTTTGGCGCCGGTTGAACCCGATTCTGGCGCCGACGGCGAACCGCCGTCTCCGGTCGCTCCGGTCGCGGACGCACCCGCGGCGGTCGAGGTTGTGCCGGTGGACGATTCACCGCTCGTGCTCGAGGAACCCGAACTCGCCGATGGCGAGTCGGCCGAGGTGCCGTCGGTCTCGGCCGCGGAGATGCCGTAGCCGGTCGCCACCGCGGCGACCAACCAGGCCGCGACGGCCATGCCGCCGTATCCGCCGACCTTCGCGGCGGTCTGGGCCGCCCTTCGGGACGGTGCGCGGGTGGCCGGCGTACTCGATGCGAGCGGCGCAGGCACGTGGTGGATGGGTTGACGGTCGCTGCTCATGCTCCGACTCCTACGACGTCGCGATAATTTGGTCGATCGATCAGGAACGGTGACACAGACCACAAAGAGCTGTCAACGACAGATTTCGGTACACTGCTGCGCGCGGCCATTCCGGTGCGCAATCCGCAGGCCCTCCGCCGGCGGACGAGCAGCCCTTCGGCACAGCCCCGGACACACCCGGCCGCGACCCGCCGCGGACGTCGACCCCGCCCCGTCCAGATACCCACAGCTAACCCAAGATCCGCACATATAGCGGTCTCGCCAATGGGGTTTCGCACTGCGATATCGACACCGCAATGTGGTTTTACCGGGTAACCATCGTCGATGCGCATAGGCACCGGCAAGGCGCGGTCCGACCCTGAGCAAACCCAGGACGAGCGTCGTCACGTGGTCCATCGAATTTGTGGCAATAGTGCCGAAATCTCTCGGGCCACCACCATGGCGGCCCACCCGCGGCCGCCACGACCCGGGCCATCCGCATCAGGCCGCGAATCACGTGCCGTCACACCTGCCGCCGCGAACCCGAAAACTCGACGAATGCTGATCAGTTGATCAATTCTCGATCCCCGCCGCGCGCCGATCCGGAACTGCCGGTTTCGGCGGATGACTCGTGCGACGATCCGACGCGAAGCATCGGTCAACCTGTCGAGGAGAGTGGCATGACATCTGAGGATCCCGAGCGCGCAGCGTCGCCGGAGGGCACGGTGACCGTCGCGGAGACGGGTGCGGGGACCTACACCCAGCAGATCACCGCGGGGCGCCACCGATTCATCGCCGACGAACCCCTGCCGGTGGGCGAGGACGCGGGGCCGAATCCCTATGACCTGGTGTTGGCCGGACTGGGTGCATGTACGTCGATGACGGTACGGATGTACGCCAACCGCAAGGGCTGGCCTCTTGAGCAAGTGCGAGTGGCGTTGCGGCACTCACGTATTCATGCCAAGGACTGCGCCGACTGCGAAACCACCAAGGGCATGATCGACCATGTCGATCGCGAGATCGAGTTGATCGGCGAGCTCGACGACACCCAGCGGCAGCGCCTCATGGACATCGCCGAACGCTGCCCGGTACACCAGACCCTGACCTCGTCGGTCCACATCACCACGACCGGGATTCGGTGATCTGACTACATCGGCGCGACGCAGGCGTAGGAAAGAAGTCATGACCGACAACTGGAATGACAAGATCATCGCCGAGTTCCGCGCCAACGGCGGCAAGGTCGGCGGGCCGTTCGAGGGTGCGACGCTGCTCCTGTTGCACACCACCGGAGCCAAGTCCGGCAAGGAGCGCGTCAACCCGGTGATGGCGTTCGACCTGGACGGGAAACTCGCCATCGTCGGCTCCTACGCGGGCGCTGACGTCGACCCCGCGTGGTTGCACAATCTGCGTGCGCATCCCGATGCCCACATCGAGATCGGCACCGACGCCTACGATGTGCACGCACGTGAGATGCCACTGGCCGAGCGCGACGCCGCCTACCCACGCATCGTCGAGAAGGCACCGGGATTCGGGGAGTACCAGACCAAAACCGACCGGGTCATCCCGGTCATCGAGTTGCAGCGCCGCTGAGGCTGCCCAGACTCGAGGTCAATGCCGGCCTGATGCCCGCCTGAGCCGCTTCCCTCACCAGCTGGGCGGACGCTTGTCGATGAAGGCCTGAACCCCTTCGAGTGCGCTGGAATCCATCATGTTGCAGGCCATCGTCGCGCCGGCGTCGACGTAGGCAGGCTCGATTCCGACTTCGATCTGGCGGTAGAACAACGACTTTCCCATCGCAATGGCCACCCGCGGCTTGGCCACGATGCTCGCGACCACCGTCTCCACTTCTTCGTCGAGGGCATCAGCGGGCACCACCCTGTTCACCAGGCCCAGCACCCGGGCCTGCTCGGCAGAGATGAATTCGCCGGTCACGAGCATCTCGAAGGCGGCCTTCCGGGGAACGTTGCGCGAGAGCGCCACTCCCGGTGTCGCGCAGAACAACCCGACGTTCACGCCGCTCACCGCGAAGCGCGCGTCGCCACTCGCCACCGCGAGATCGCACATCGCGACCAGCTGGCAGCCCGCTGCCGTCGCGAGCCCTTGCACCCGCGCGATCACCGGCACCGGGAGTCGTTGAATCGACAGCATCATCGCGGTGCATTGGGAGAACAACCGCTCGTAGTACTCCGCCGACGGCTCGGCCCGCATCTCCTTGAGATCGTGGCCGGCGCAGAACGCCTCCCCGGAGGCCCCGAGCACCACGGCCCGCACCGTGTCGTCCCGGGAAAGCGCGTCCATGGTGTCGCCGAGTGCGGTCAGCATCGCCTCCGACAACGCATTGAAGGCCTGGGGCCGGTTCAATGTCAGCGTGACGACACCGCGTTCGTCGCGATCCTGCAGCAGCAGTGTCATGGCTCGATCAGCACCTTGAGGGCCTCGCGGTCAGCCATCGCACGGTAGCCGCCAGGGGTCTCGTCGAGGCCGATGGTGCGGTCGAACACCCGCCCGGGCTCGATGGTGCCGTCGAGAACGTCGGGCATGAGTTCCTCGATATAGGCGCGGGCGGGCGCCACGCCGCCGGTCAGGGTGACGTTGCGGAAGAAGGTGCCGAAACCCATTGGCACCTCGGTGTATTGGGATACCCCGAGCCGACTCACCCGGCCACCGGCACGGACCGCGTCGAGAGCGGTGGCGACCGAGGGTTCGGTCCCGACGCACTCGATCACCGCGTGGGTACCGTCACCGCCGGTCAGCTCGCGGATCCTCTCGACGGCTTCGTCACCGCGTTCGGCGACGACGTCGGTGGCGCCGAATTCGCGCCCCAGGTCGGTCCGGACTGTGTGGCGTCCGTTGAGGATGATCTGCTCGGCGCCCAGCCGTTTGGCGGCCAGCACCGCGCACAATCCCACCGCGCCGTCACCGATGACCGTCACCGAGGATCCCGGGCCCACCCCGGCCGTCACCACGCCGTGGTGACCGGTGCAGAAGACGTCCGACAGGGTCAGCAGGGACGGCATCAGCGCCGCATCCTCGGCCACCGGGAGCTTCACCAACGTGCCCTGCGCCTGCGGGACGCGCACAGCCTCACCCTGGCCGGCATCGACTCCGGGCGCACCCCACCCACCGCCATGGCGGCACGACGTCTGCAGCCCCTCCTGGCAGAAGTCACATGTGTTGTCGGCCCAGACGAACGGAGCCACGACCAGGTCGCCGCGCCGCAAGCCGGACACGTCGGAGCCGATGTCCTCGACGATGCCGATGAACTCGTGGCCCATGCGGCGGCCACCGTCCTTGTGCGGCATGGACTGGTACGGCCACAGGTCGCTGCCGCAGATACAGGAGCGGGTGACGCGCACGATGGCGTCGGTCGGCTCCTTCACGATGGGGTCGGGCACGTTCTCGACCCGCACGTCGCCGGCCCCATACATCACGGTTGCTCGCATGCTCAGTTCCTTCACTCGTCCAGGAGTCGGGTGAGACCCATCGCCTTGAGGCTAGGCCTGTGCCCGTGACCTCGGGGAGCGAAACCATCGGAGTACGCCCGAAGAATCGGCCGACGGGCTCTGGACACCGTTGCACTGCTGGAACATCCAGACGTTTTCGCGCTGCTGGGCCGGACCGACGACCCTGACGTCGCCGCGAACATCGTCGAAGAGCTGCCGTTCCAGAACCAGCAGGAGATCTATGGCCGTCGAACACCTGCCCCTCAGAAGTTCAAACCCGAGAACATGATCCGGCCCGGGTCATACTTCTGCCGGATGGCGGCCAGCCGCGACAGGTTGGGGCCGAAGTAGCGTGATGCCGGCTGGTTCGCCTCGAGGTAGTTCACGTAGCCGCCGACCGAATACGGCGCCACGGCCTGGTGCGCGGTGGCGAGCCAATTGGCCGCCGGCGCAGGCGAACCGGAGGTCTCCACGTACCACTGCACCAGAGCGGACTGCCGCCGCCACGGAAACGCTGTGTCCCCGGCCCGACGGTGGCCAACGCACCGTCGAGCGCGTGCATGATCACCAACGGCCGACCGCCCCCACCGGGGAACGCGTTGAACGCCGCGGCGATGCCCTGGGCCGCCGCGGGAGTGATCGACTGGAAGACGTCAGATCCGCCGACATAGCCGAGCGGTGCCGGGTTGAGGTTGTCGGCGGCGAGGAACTTCACCAGGTCCAGGTAATTGAACGTGCGGTGTTCGGTCCCGGCCGGATGCAAGCCCACCGCTTTGACAACCGCGGCGGCGACGCTGTCGCCTGACCCGGCCGGGCAGGTCGCGAGGATGCGGCAGTGCGCGCCCTGCGGGTCGGTGATGGTGTCGGCCAGCGCCCAGCTGCTGCGGTCCGCGGTACGCAGCCAGTTCTGCCACCCGACCAGAACCTGCGCGAAAGACTGCAGCGGGAAATGCAGGCCGACCACATCTACGTCGCCGACGGGGAACGTGGCGAAGGTCAGAGCGGTCGTCACTCCGAAGTTGCCGCCGCCACCGCCCCGCAACGCCCAGTACAGATCCGGATTCTCGTTCGCCGACGCCGTGACTCCGGCGCCGCCGGGCAGCACCACCGTCGCCGACACCAGCTGATCGCACATCAGACCCGCATGCCGCGATTGGGCGCCCAGTCCCCCGCCCAGGGCGTGCCCGGCCGCGCCGACCGACGGGCAGGTGCCGGTGGGGACCCCCCGGCCGGCTCCGGCCAAAGTCTGGTGAATCGCATACAGACCGGTCGCGGGCGTCACGGTGACATGCCCGGTGCCTGCGTCGTAGTTGATGTCGCCGGGCAACTGCCGCAGATCCAGGACCATGGTGCCGTTCGCCGTCGACGCGCCCACGTAGGAGTGCCCGCCACCCCGTGCGGCGACCTTGAGGTTGTGGGCTGCGGCGAAGGTCATCGCCTTCTGCACGTCCGCAGCCGATGTCGGGGTGACGATCGCCGCCGGGGTCAGGCCGTTGAAGTTGGTGTTGAAAACACTTTTGGCGGAAGCGAATTGTCCGCCGTTGTCGGGCAGGATCACCTGCCCGTCGATGGCGGCCGACAGGTCGCCCCAGCCGGAGGCCCTGGGATCGGCACTTGCCCGGCTCGATCCGAACACCGCTCCGGCGGCGAACACCCCGACGGCGCCGCGCAGGAATGTCTGACGCGAGACCCCGCGCGGCGCTTCCCGCGGTTCCGTCATGTCCGAATTGTGGGCTACTCGGCACGTTAAACCCCTTCGACGCCCGGCGTGTCGCCCGTCAGATCCTGCTGAAACAACTCGCCTCGCGATATTGACAGGATTCTCGATTCGGCTCCAAAATTGAGTCCTACTGTTAGCTACGTCACACCCGCTCTCGCTGTCAGTGGCCAAGTGAATGACGTCCACTGCAAGGAGACCGCTATATCCCCACGTATTCACCTCATTGCGGGTGCGTGCCTAGTGTCAGCCGGACTCGTGATGAGCGGCGTGTGCGGTGCGATCCCATCGGCGCACGCCGACGGCGATTCGTCGTCGGATTCGGGTCAGGGCACCAGCAGCTCGAGCAGCGACGGCCACACCGCGTCGACCACGAACAGCAGCGCATCGACATCCTCGGCCGCCTCCAGCACCACCGATACGGAGACCACGACCGGTACGACGAGCACATCGGGTACGACGAGCACATCGACTACCGCGCACGGCGACGACGGACCCCGCTCGACCGTCTCCGCGCAGACGAACACCGGGGTCAGCGTAGGGGCCACCTCGGACACCACGTCGACCTCTTCGGCCGGCTCGAGCACGCCCAACACGGCGACCGGGACACTCGGGAGTCTCGTCGGTGCGAACGACCCGCAGATTCCGACGACCTTCAATCTCGATACGGTTATCGATCTCCCGCCGCCCTCCGCGGGCGCCTCGTCAAGTACTGAGACGACGTCGGACGGCTCGGACACCGTCGAAACCTCGACGGCGTCGACCACCCAGAACACAGCTGAACCGACGTCACACGTCGAGACCAACACCACCACTGCGTCAGCGGCCGGCCCCGAGGCCGCGGCAACACCTGAGGCTGCGACAACCCCGGCCCCTGCTGCTGCCGCAGACGCGGCGGCAACGCCGGCCGCACCGGCCGAACAGGCCGTCGCAGAAGAGCCCGTTGCACCGGTCGCGACACCGGAGATCCGACGTGCCGTGGTCTACCTGCTGAGGATGCTGGCCTCGGCGACGGTCGACGTCGTCATCCAACTGGCAACGGAGATCCACGCCATGTTCAGCCTCCCGTGGGCTACCCAAGCTCTCAGTTCCGCGAGGTCGTTGAGCGCGCTGCCGGCCGACGGGATCGTCACCCTCCTCAAGAAGATCCTGTCGCATTCGTCGCTTCCGAAACTGGGATCACCTACTTCTGCCGAAGCCTTGGCCTCCGGGTTCAGTGTCGACGAGATCATTTCGTTGACCTCGATGCTGCAGGGCGGCGGCCCGGTCCTGGCCGAAATGTGGCGCCCCGGCGGTATGAAGGCCACACCGATCCAAAAGGCGATCACCGCACTTGCGGCGATTTCACTGTGGGCGCTGCTCTACTCCGCGTTGCCGGGGCTCGGCGGCCTGTTCGCCGCGGGGGCGACCGGCGTACGGATCGGCTATCGCCAGGCGAAGGCGGGAATCGCCTTGCGCACAACGACATTGGCGCGCTTCGCCAAAACCGGGCCGATCGGGACCGTGCGTAGCGGCTCGCAGATCTCCCTTCATACCCGCACCTCCGATACCGACCACACGAAGCGCCCCTGCCTTCGGCTGGCCTCCTGACCGGTGTAACTCCGGCGGCGTATCTGCCGAAATACAGTCAGTGGGTGGCCCACGGGTCGCCGCATCTGAAGGAGGGTCGCCGCGATGCCGAACGCTCGTCGCCGGAAGATGGCCGGCCTCGGCGCCGCCACAGCGGTGCTGGCGGTTTCGGCTGTCGTCAACATCGCCCCAGCGCACGCATCCCCAGCGCTGCCCGATTTCTGCGTACCTCCCCGCCTCGTCGACAACGTCTGCACGGCACGCCTGACCACGGTGACGGACGACGTCGTCGACGGAACCATCACCGGAACACCAGTGGGCGGCGGTGCGGCAGTCACCCTTACCGGCCGAGAAGATGCGTACCTGAAGTCGACCGGATTCGAGGCTGCCCCGCCTGACGCGATCAGGGAGTGGGACGCCACAATCGACAAGGTCAAAGGGCTGAATACCTCTCCACCCGATCCGAACTGGTACGGCAACGCCAAGGCCAGGGCGTTCCTGCCCAGGACCCTGAACGGCCTGGCAACCAAGTTTCCCGCCGACGTCCTCGTCGTGCGGTTCACACCCGATGAATCTCGGCCGGACGCGTTGCGGCTGGTTTCCATTCAGCCGACGGCTTAGCCAAAAGCGCCTGTCGGGTCAAGCCCGACCTTGCGCCAGCCCGGCGAGGTGCTTGAGCGAGTTGTCCAGATGCTGCCGGTCGAACGGCGGGAACTCGATCTGGCCGCGAGTGGTGGCCGGGACTGCCGACCAGTCATACGTCAGCGTGACCTGCGTCTGGTCGTCGCTGAGCGGCGTGAGGTCGTAGCGCCAGACCCAGCCGCCGAAGTCGAGGTGGGCGTTGTCGGTGCCTTGGCCCGGCAGCCACGCAATCGCGTGTGGCGGCTCGAATACCTCGACCCGGTTGGCCATCTCGTAGTGCATGCCCCCGAAGTTGTCGTGGTACATCGCCATCCGGAAGACCTGGCCGACCGCGGTCAACTGCTTGCCGTCCAGCGACTCCCGCACCCAGCCGGTGCCGTCGATCGCCTGATGGGTGGTCGGGTCGGCCAGCACTGCGAAGACGGTTTCGGCGGACGCGTTGACGGTGCATGCGGTGCTCATGGTGTCGTCAGTCATACCCGTATGGACCGACGGCGATTAGGAAACTCATCGAGACCACGCAAAGATCGTCGAGCGCTGACCGCAGAACGAAGAACGAAGAACGAAAACACCCCCGGCCCAACAGGACCGGGGGTGTCTACGGGACTACCTAGTGAGCGTGGCCGTGATGGCCGTGCCCGTGATCTTCTTCCTCGGCAGGCTTGTCCACGACGGCCGTCTCGGTCGTCAGGATCATGCGCGCCACCGATGCGGCGTTGAGCACCGCCGAGCGGGTCACCTTGGCCGGATCCACGATGCCCTCGGCGACCAGGTCACCGTAGGACAAGGTGGCGGCGTTGAAGCCCTGGCCATTGGACTGCTCGCTGACCTTGTTCACCACCACCGAGCCGTCCAGGCCGGCATTGGTGGCGATCCAGTACAGCGGGGCCGACAGCGCGGAGGCGAACACGTCGACCCCGAGCGCCTCGTCGCCCTTGACCTCACCGCGCAGCTTGTCGAGGGCCGCACGGGCCTGCACGAGTGCCGCGCCACCACCGGTGACGATGCCCTCCTCGACCGCAGCCTTGGCCGCCGCGACGGCGTCCTCGACCGCTTCCTTGCGCTTCTTCAGGTCGGTCTCGGTGGCCGCGCCGACCTTGATCACCGCGACGCCGCCGGACAGCTTGGCCAGCCGTTCCTGCAGCTTCTCGCGATCCCAATCGGAGTCGGTGGTCTCGATCTCGGCCTTGAGCTGCTTGACGCGGTCGTCGACGGCGTCCTTCGAACCCCCGCCGTCGACGATCACGGTGCTGTCCTTGTTGACCACCACGCGACGCGCGGTGCCCAGCACGTCCAGGCCGGCCTCGCGCAGCACCAGGCCCACGTCGGGGTTGACGACCTGGCCGCCGGTGACGATGGCGAGATCATCCAGGAACGCCTTGCGACGGTCGCCGAAGAACGGCGCCTTGACGGCGACGGCCTTGAGCGTCTTGCGGATGGCGTTGACCACCAGGGTGGACAGGGCCTCGCCCTCGATGTCCTCGGCGATGATCAGCAGCGGCTTGCCGCTCTCGGCGACCTTCTCCAGCAACGGCAGCAGGTCGGGCAGCGAGCTGATCTTGTCGCGGTGCAGCAGCACCACGGCGTCCTCGAGCACGGCTTCCTGGGAGTCGAAGTCGTTGACGAAGTAGGCCGAGATGAAGCCCTTGTCGAAGCCGACGCCCTCGGTGACCTCGAGCTCGGTGCTCAGCGTCGAGGACTCCTCGATGGTGACCACACCGTCGTGACCGACCTTGGTCATGGCCTCGCCGACCAGCTGGCCGATCTGCTCATCGCGCGAGGACACCGTGGCGACCTGGGCGATGGCCTTTTCGTCCGACACGGGGGTGGCCGCGGCCAGCAGGGCCTCGGACACCGCATCGGCGGCCTTGCCGATGCCCAGACCCAGCGCGATCGGGTTGGCACCGGCGGCCACGTTGCGCAGGCCGGCCTTGACCAGGGCCTGTGCCAGCACGGTGGCGGTGGTGGTGCCGTCACCCGCGACGTCGTTGGTCTTGGTGGCGACCGACTTCACCAGCTGTGCGCCGAGGTTCTCGAACGGGTCTTCCAGGTCGATCTCACGGGCGATCGTGACGCCGTCGTTGGTGACCTGCGGGCCACCGAAGGCCTTGGCCAGCACCACGTTCCGACCGCGCGGACCCAGGGTCACCTTGACCGCGTCGGCGAGCTTGTCGACGCCGGCCTCCATGGCCCGGCGCGCAGTCTCGTTGAACTCAATCTGCTTGCTCATAAGTCTCTTTCATGACTCCTAACGCATACCGCCCCGGAAACCACCCGTGCTGAACACGGGGATCTCCGGGGCGGACGCACGAGTACTTACTTGGCGACGACAGCCAGCACGTCGCGCGCGGACAGGATCAGGTACTCCTCGCCGTTGTACTTGATCTCGGTGCCGCCGTACTTGCTGTAGATGACGGTGTCGCCCTCGGCAACGTCCAGGGGGATCCGCTTCTCGCCGTCCTCATCCCAGCGGCCGGGGCCAACTGCGACGACGGTGCCTTCCTGCGGCTTTTCCTTGGCGGTGTCGGGGATGACCAGACCGGAAGCGGTCGTGGTCTCGGCCGCGTTGGCCTGAACGAGGATCTTGTCCTCGAGTGGCTTGATGTTGACTGCCACGATGGAAGCCCTCCACTTTTCGGGGTGTGGATCCGGGGGATTCCCCAGATGCCGGTTAACCAGGTGTTCGGCAAGCGTCCGTGCCCTTGCTCCGTCGTCGCGGGTGCCGGCGCCGGGTTTGGCCGCATGCCACCTAGCACTCTATACATGCGAGTGCTAGCACTCAAGGGTGGGTTGTGCGCCGCATGCGAACTCATCTGTGGGCTGAAACCCTGCCAAAAAGCATGAGTCAGTGAACGGTGCTATACTCGAACACATGTTCGAAGTTGGTTGGAGCATCAACCCCGACGCCTCCGAAGCGGCGTTGGTCGATCAGCTCGCCGCGATGAACCGCGCTGCTTCCAGCATCGCGGCCGGACAGGTTCGGGTGACGGCGATGCTGGAAACCAAGCGTCACGAACGCAAGGCCGCCGAGGGCGTGCCCGCCGCCAAGCGCGCCCAAGGGCTGGCATCCGAGGTCGGGCTGGCCCGCAAGGCATCCCCGTGGCACGGCGCCAAGTATCTGAAGTTGTCCAGGATCCTGGTCGACGACATGCCTTACACGCTGGCCGCGCTGCAGTCCGGCGTGCTCACCGAAGACCGGGCGATGATCATCGCGGACCAGGCCGCGTGCCTGTCATCAGCAGATCGACACGCGATGGACGCCGAACTGTGCGCCGATCCTGACGTGCTGGATGGTCTGGGAGACAGGAAGATCGAGGCCGAGGCCGGGCGGGTGGCGATTCGGCTCGACCACGACGCGGTGATGGCGCGCATCAGCCGCCATCAGTGCGATCGCACAGTCACGCTGCGTCCCGCTCCGCACGGGATGGCCTACGTCACGGCGCTGCTGACCGCGGCCGAGGGTGTCACGGCCTATCAGGCGTTGCAGGCGCAGGCTGCCGCGGCCGCGGCGGCCTCGATCGCCGCCGGAGGCGGGCGCGAGGGGCGCGGACCGTTGATGGCCGATGCCTTCTATCGACGCGTCACCGGGCGTGAGGTCGGTGCGGCCGTCCCGGTCGCGCTCAATCTGGTGGTCTCCGACGAGAGCTTGCTGGCCCACGGCCCCGAGCCGGCGGTGTTGCAGGGATACGGCCCCATTCCGCCGTCGGTGGCCCGGCAGATGGCCTTGGCGGCGCTGTTGGACCCCGAGGTCGAGGCCGCGGTGCGCAAGCTCTACGCCGATCCGGCCACCGGCAACCTGGTCGCCCTGGAGTCCACCGCCCGGGCATTCCCCAAGGGTCTGCGCTGGCTTATCGCCTTGCGTGACCAGCGCTGCCGCACTCCCTACTGCGACGCCCCGGTTCGCCACATCGATCACATCACCCGCCACGCGGATGGCGGTCCGACCAGCGCAGGCAACGGTCAAGGGCTGTGCGAACGCTGCAATTACGCAAAGGAAAGCCCGGGGTGGCAGACCGCGACCGTCTACGACGGATACGGCCGGCACACGACGGAGCTCACCACGCCCACCGGCCGGACCTATCGAAGTACCGCCCCGCCGCAACCGACCGGGGCCCGGCTGTTCACCAGCGACTTCCACGTCGTGAACATCCGCACGGCCGCATAGTTCGGCGTCCCGACGCCCGTCCTATATCGCGATGTTCAGATGGTCGGACACGTCTCCGACCATCTCGACATCGACCGTGCGCTCGGTGAAATACCAGCCGTGCTCGTCACGGCCGAACACGTCGAAGTAGCGCCCGACCACGATCGGCTGCAGCGGCACCGTCTCGGTGTTCTGGACGACGACGAACGTCGAGCGAGCCTCAGCCCGGTCCCCGTCCAGCTCGATGATCGGATTGAGCACCAGATGTCGGGTTCGGGTGCGGTTGCCGTGGTCCGGGAACCGGCGGGTGGTGTGCGCGAACAACTTGGCGATGGCAGGCCCACCGGCCACTCCCATGAATGCACCCCGGCCCAGCAGCGTCCCGACCCCGTCGAAGTCGCCCGCGTCGATCAGCTCGGCATAGCGGTACAGCAGCTCGGTGATCTCAAGTTTGTCCGCCAGCTTTTCGGCCGGGGAGCTCATGCCACCTGCCCCTTCACCACCGGCAGTCCCGGATCACTGGCCGCATCCAGCGGCGACGGGGCCGCCCCGGCGGCGATCAGATGTGCGGCGAACGAGGCGATCATCGCGCCGTTGTCGGTGCACAACCGCGGCCGTGGCACCCGCAGGGTCAGGCCTGCCGCCGCGCAGCGTTCCTCGGCGAGTTCCCGCAGCCGCGAGTTGGCCGCCACCCCGCCCGCGATCAGCAGGGTGGACACCCCGAGGTCGGTGGCCGCGCGCACCGCCTTGGCGGTCAGCACGTCGGCGACGGCCTCCTGGAAGCCGGCCGCCACGTCAGCCTGCGAGGCCTCCGGATGAGCCTCTACGTAGCGGGCCACCGCGGTCTTGAGCCCGGAGAAGCTGAACACGTACGGGTCGTCCCGTGGCCCGGTCATGCCCCGCGGGAAGACGATGGCGTCGCTGTCGCCGGTGCGGGCCAGCTCGTCGAGCACGCGTCCGCCCGGATAGCCCAACCCGAGCAGCCGGGCCACCTTGTCGTAGGCCTCACCGGCGGCGTCGTCGACGGTGCTGCCGAGCTCGATGATCGGCTCCCCCAGCGACCGGACGTGCAGCAGGTGGGTGTGCCCGCCCGAGACCAGCAGGCCCACGCTTTCGGGCAGCGGACCGTGGTCGTAGACGTCGGCCGCCAGGTGCCCGCCGAGGTGGTTGACCCCGTAGAACGGGATGTTCCAGCCGGCCGCGTAGGCCTTGGCGGCGGCCACCCCGACCAGCAGTGCTCCGGCCAGCCCGGGCCCGATGGTCGCGGCGACGACATCGGGTCGCTCGATGCCCGCGGCGTCCAGCGCCCGGCGCATGGTCGGCCCCAGGGCTTCCAGGTGTGCGCGCGAGGCGATCTCGGGGACGACGCCGCCGTAGCGGGCGTGCTCGTCGACGCTGGAGGCGACTTCGTCGGCCAGCAGCCGTACGGTCCCATCCTCAGCGAGGTCGGCGATGCCGACTCCCGTTTCGTCACAAGAACTTTCGATGGCCAGGATGATCACGTCGGAGCCCCTTGGGGAAGGCGTTGCATGGTGTAGGCGTCGGCCCCGCTGGCGCGGTAGTACCGCTTGCGCAGGCCGATGTTGACGAATCCGACGCTCTCGTACAGCGCGATGGCCGGTTCGTTGTCGGTGCGGACCTCCAGGAAAACCGTTCCGCCCGAGGCGTAGTCGAGCAGGTCGTCGAGCAGCCGGCGCCCGATCCCCTGCCCCTGGAAGTCGGGGTCGACGCCGATGGTGTGGATCTCATACTCGTACGGGCGCATTCGGCCCAGTCGGGAGATTCCGGCGTAGCCGACCAGTACTCCGTCACTGCGGGCCGCTATGTAGCGATTGTGCTTGGCGTCGAGCTCGGCCAGGAACGCCCGGGCCGGCCACGGGTCGTCTCCGGCGAACAGCTTGGCTTCCAGTTCGGCGCATCGCGTGGCGTCGGCCCGCGTCAGCGCGTCGAACACGGTCATTTCCGCACCGCCGCAGAGGTTTTGGGCACAGAGGGTTTGGCGTCGGGCCGGCGCAGGTACAGCGGCACCAGCGGTTGCGGGTCATCCCAATCGGCGACAGCCCGCACCAGGCCATCCGGCGTCGGATATACCGCATCGAGCCGGGGCAGGGCGAACAGCGCGGTGTGGTCGGGTGAACCGGCGACAGCGGCGACCGAGCTCGCCAGCACGGCCGCCACATCGGCGGGGGCGTTGACCGAGGGGCCGTCGACCCGGACCCCGTCGCGGTAGTGCGCCCAGTACACCTCGCGCCGCCGCGCGTCGGTGACCACCAATACGTCGCCGCCGGTGTGGGTTCCAATGCCGTCCAGGCTGCACACCCCGTGCACCGGGACGCCCAGCGCATGAGCGAACGCCGCGGCACTGGCCATCCCCACCCGCAACCCGGTGAACGGGCCCGGTCCGCACCCGACGACAACGGCATCGAGATCGCCCACCGTGATTCCGGCATCGGTCACCGCGCCGAGCACGTTCGGCGTGAGCTGTTCGGCATGCGCCCGGGCATCCAGGGTCACCCGCTCGGCGAGGGTGTGCGCCGTGCCGTCCTCGTCACGACGGACCACGCCGGCGCTGACCGCCGGGGTCGCGGTGTCGATGGTCAACACATTCATGGGGCGCTCCACTGCCAGATCACCGTGCGCGTCTCGGTTTCGGTGTCCCGCTCGATCCGGATGTCCAGGTGATGATCGGAAAGACGTTCAGCCAGACCCTCACCCCACTCGACCACCACCACGGCGTCGTCGAGATCGGTGTCAAGATCGAGCGCGTCGAGTTCCCCCAGCAGGTCGACGCCGGGGTGATCGAGCAATCGGTACATGTCCACGTGAACCATCGCCGGGCGGCCGGACTGCCGGGCGCGATGTACCCGGGCCAGCACAAACGTCGGCGAGACCACCGGGCCGTCCACATCCATCGCCGCCGCGATGCCCTTGGCCATCACGGTCTTGCCCGCCCCCAGCGGACCCGACAACACCACCACGTCACCGGCTTTGAGCCCCGCTCCCAGTGTGGCGCCCAGGGCGATGGTGTCCTCGGTGGTGGCGAGCTCGGCTGTGCCGGCGCTGCGCTCAGCCACGGAACCGGACCCGATCGCGGACCCGACGGCTCAGGGTGACAAGTTTGGAGGGGGTCGCCCGCTCCACCAGACGGACCAGTGCGTCGTCGATCACCACGGGCTCCTCAAGCTGGACGAGATGACCCGCTCCCCCGACGATCACCAGTTCGGAGCGGGGTAGCTGTGCGGCCATGGCCTTTGAGTATTCCATCGGTGTGAGCAGATCCCGGTCACCGCAGGCGATCAGGGTCGGCACTTTCGCCAACACCCGCAGACCCCCGGCCTCGTCATGCACCTCGAGGGCATGGAGGAACTCGACGAGCGTGGTGATCGAGGTGCCGTGCATCATCCGCTGGGAGAACTCGACCACGCTGGGGCTGACCGCCTCATCGCCGTAGGACGCCGCCCGCAGGACGGGCCCGATCACCGACCGGGCCGCACCGCGGGTGTGGTGTACCGCGCCGGGAGCGTAGCGGGCCACGAACCGCACCGCCTCCAGTGCCGGATTACGCAGGATCTCGCCCAGCGGCGAGCGGGCCACACCTTCGACCGCCGAGGAGATCACTGCGGCACCGACGATCTGCTTCGGATAGCGGTGCGGAAACTGCCGGGCATGCGAGAGCACCGTCATGCCGCCCATCGAATGCCCGACGAGCACCGCGGGTCCACGCGGAACCGTCACGGCCAGAACTGATTCCAGATCACGGCCGAGTTGTTCGACGGTATAGGTGTCAGGTGGCGCGGTGCCGGACTGACCGTGGCCGCGCTGATCGTAGAACACCATCCGCACCTGCGGACCCCATTGTTCGGCCAGCCGGGTGCGCTGAAAATAGAAGGCCCCCATGCGCAGACAGAAACCGTGCGCGAACACCACCGTCAGTGGCGCGTCGTCGGGACCCACCTCACGCACCGCCAGCGGCACCCCGTCGTCGGTCGTCACCACCGAACTGCGGTCGGCATCGAGGCGTTCGAAATCCTCACCCAGGTACGGATCCTCGCCCGCGCGCCGACGGGTCAAAGACCGCGCCACCGACCGGCCCGCCACGGTGCCCACAGCCGTCAGCCCGGCGGCCCCGGCCAACCACTGAGCATTGCGACTCAACGCCCGCGACCTGCCTGCAGATACGTGCGGGTGATCCGGCCGCGCGGGCTGGTCACCACCTCGTAGTTGATGGTGCCGAGCAGTTCGGCCCAGTCCTGGGCGGTCTGTTCGCCCTGGGTGCCGGGACCGAACAGGATCGCGTCGTCACCTTCGCTGACGTCGGTGACGTCCGGTCCGAGGTCGACGACGAACTGGTCCATACAGATCCGCCCGACAGCCGGGCAGCGCCGGCCGTTGATCAGCACCTCGATCTTCCCGCTCAGGGAACGGAAGATGCCGTCGGCGTAGCCCACCGGCAACAGCGCCAGCGTGGTGTCCCGGTCGGCGATCCACCGGTGACCATAGGACACCCCGTCGCCGGCGTGTACCGAACGCACCAGCACCACAGGGCATTTCAACGTCATGGCGGGAATCAACCCCATGTCGCCACGCTCCGGGATGGGGCTCTGACCGTAGACCGCGATCCCGGGCCGCACCATGTCGAACGCCAGATCCGGACGGGTCATCGCCGCAGGCGAATTGGACAGATGGGCCAGCTCGAACACCACGCCTTGTTCGGCAGCCTGCTCACGCATCGCGGTCAGACGCCTGCCCTGCAGGTCGTTGAACGGGTTGTCCGGTTCGTCGCCGTGCACCAGGTGACTCATGATGCCGCGCGGCCGGATGGCACCGTCGGCCTGGGCACGGCCCAGCGCGGTGATCAACGCCGGGAAATCAGCCGGGCTGACCCCGTTCCGGCTCAACCCGGTGTCGACCTTCACCGTGACGGTCGCGGTCCGACCGGTTCGATGCACGGCCGCCACCACATCGTCGACTTGGCGCACCGACGACACCGCGACCTGCACATCGGCCTCGAGTGCGGGCGCGAAATCGGTGCCGGGCGGATGCAGCCAGCACAGCACGGGAGCGGTGATCCCGCCGGCGCGCAGGGCCAGCGCCTCGGTGATCGTCACCACCCCGAGTTCGGCGGCCCCGGCAGCCAACGCGGCCCGCCCCACCTCGACGGCACCGTGCCCGTAACCGTCGGCCTTGACCACGGCCATCACCCGTGCGCCGCCGGCGTGTTCACGCAGCAGGCGGACGTTGTGGTCGATCGCGCCGAGGTCCACCATCGCCTGCGGCGATGCGTGCGGCGTCAGCGATGTCTCGAGTTCGGTCGTCTGCATGTCATATCACCGCCGACCATTGTCCCAGAGACACGTATCCAGGCTGATCAGCGGACCGGTACGCGCTCTCTAGTGCGCAAACGGCTGCAGATCGTCGAACGCTCCGCGCGGCTTGAGCGCGTCGAGCCGGCCGAGCACCGTGATCATGTCCTCCTTGAGCGCCCGGGCCAGATCGGCGGAGAACCCCTCGCGCACGACGACCCGCAGCACCACGACGTCGGTCGCGCCCTCGGGCATCGTGTAGGCCGGCACCTGCCAGCCGAATGAGCGCAGCCCCTCCGACACGTCGAACTCGGTGTAGCCCGGTTTGCCCTTGAGCTGGAAGCTGACCACGGGGATGGCCGAGCCGTCGGTGATCAAGTCGAAGTGCTCGCTGTCGCGCAGCTCGTCGCCAAGCCAGCGCGCCGTCTGCGACAGGCACTGCATCACCTGGGTGTATCCGGCCCGGCCCAGCCGCAGGAAGTTGTAGTACTGGCCCACCACCTGGTTGCCGGGCCGAGAGAAGTTCAGGGTGAACGTCGGCATGTCCCCGCCGAGGTAGTTGACCCGGAACACGAGATCCTCGGGCAGATAGGCCTTGCTGCGCCACACCACGAAGCCGATGCCCGGGTAGGTCAGCCCGTACTTGTGGCCGCTGACGTTGATCGACACCACGCGCGGTAACCGGAAATCCCACTCCAGTTCCGGGTGCACGAACGGGACCACGAATCCGCCGCTGGCGGCGTCGACGTGGACGGGGACGTCGAGGCCCTTGTCTTGTACGAGCTGGTCCAGCGCCGCGCAGATCTCCGCGATCGGTTCCAACTCCCCGGTGTAGGTGGTGCCCAGGATCGCGACGACGCCGATCGTGTCCTCGTCGACCGCGTCGAGCACCTGCTCGGGGGTGATGACGTAGCGGCCCTTCTCCATGGGCAGGTAGCGCGGTTCGACATCGAAGTAGCGGCAGAACTTCTCCCACACCACCTGGACGTTGGCGCCCATCACCAGGTTTGGCGTCCGGCCCTTCCAGTCTTTCCCGACCTTCTCGCGCCACCGCCATTTCATCGCCAGGCCGCCCAGCATCACCGCCTCACTGGAGCCGATCGTGGAAACTCCGCATGCGGCAGAAGCGTCGTCGTCGCTCAGACCTTCGGCGTGGAACAGGTCGGCGACCATGTTCACGCAGCGCGCCTCGATCGCGGCGGTGGCCGGGTATTCGTCCTTGTCGATCATGTTCTTGTCGAACGTCTCGGCCATCAGCTTCTCGGCCTCGGGGTCCATCCAGGTGGTGACGAACGTCGCCAGGTTCAACCGCGAGCTGCCGTCGAGCATCAGCTCGTCGTGGATGAACCGGTATGCCGCACTGGGTTCCATCGCGTCGTCGGGCAACCGCAGCGACGGAACCGGGGCCATCGCCAACCTGCCGGTGTAGGCCGGCGAGATGTGCGGGGTGCGAGGGTGCTTGTGCGGCATGGGGATCCTTTTCTTCTACAGCGCGGCGATCGCCGCGCGGACGTGAGCGAGGATGCGGGACGCCGAGGTCGGCGCCGGGTTGGGACCAGGATCGGCCGCCGACAGGTTGGCGGCGCGGGCGTGGACGAAGGCTGCCGCGGCCGCGGCCCCACCGGCGGGCAGCCCGGCGGCCAGCAGGGCGCCGATGATCCCGGACAACACATCGCCGGATCCGGCTGTGGCAGCCCAGGATTGGCCGGCCGGATTGAGATAGCTGGTCGTGCCTGATCCCCCGGGTTCGGCGACGACGGTGACGTTGCCTTTGAGCAGCACGGTGGCGCCGAGTCGGTCGGCCAGACCGCGGGTGGCGGCCACGCGGTCGGCACCCGGTGGTTCACCGGCCAGCCGCTCGAATTCGCCGGCGTGCGGCGTGAGCACGGTTGGTGCGCTGCGGCCGGCGAGCAACCCGGGATCGGCGGCCAGCAGGGTGAGCGCGTCGGCGTCGACGATCACCGGCAGATCGGATTCGAGCGCGAAACGCAGCGCCGACTTGGCCGTGTCATCGGTGCCCAGTCCCGGCCCGACCACCCAGGCCTGCACCCGGCCCGCCTCCTGCGGGCTGGGCGCGGCGATCACCTCGGGCCAGTGCGAAAGCACCTGCGGGCCGGCACTTCCCGCGTAGCGGACCATGCCGGACGTGGCGGCCACCGCAGCGCCGGTACTCAACACCGCCGCTCCGGGATACGTTGCCGAACCGGACAGCACCCCCGTCACGCCCTGGGTGTACTTGTCGTCGTGCGGGCCGGGAATGGGCCAGCGGGCCCGGACATCGGCCACCTCGAACCCGGCCAGGTCGGTCGGCGCCAGGTCCAGACCGATGTCGACGAGTTCGACCCGGCCGCACTCCCCCAGGGCATGTACGGGTTTGAGACCGCCGAACGTGACGGTCAGGACGGCGCGAACGTGGGCACCGTCGGCGGCGCCGGTCTGCACGTCGAGGCCGCTGGGGATGTCGACGGCGACCACGGGTGCGGTGTTGGCCTCGAAGACCGCCGCGGCGTTGGGGCGCAGTGGGCCGCGCCCGGAGATGCCGACGACACCGTCGATCACCAAATCGGTTGCCGCAGAGACGCCGGACACCACGCGGCCGCCGGCGCGCCGGAACGCGGCCAGGCCTTTGGCGTGAGTTTTCTCCGGGTTCAGCAGCACGGCGTCAGCGGTCGCTCCGCGACGACGCAGGAATGTCGCCGCCCACAGGGCGTCGCCGCCGTTGTCACCGGAACCCACCACCGCACAGATCCGCCGGCCCGCAACACCACCGGTCCGCAGCTTCAACTCGGTCGCGATCGCCGTCGCCAGGCCATAGGCGGCGCGGCTCATCAGCACACCGTCGGGCAGCGAGGCCAGCAGTGGCGCCTCGGCCTCACGGATCGCATCGGCCGAGTAGTAGTACCGCATCAGCTCCCGCTCCGCTCGATGTGCCGTCGACTTTGCCGCGCGCCAACAGGTTACGTGTGTTTGCTCGGGACGGTCAGCGATTCGCCCCGACCCGTCACCGGCACCGTGCCCGCCGCATGCCCGACATGAGCAGATTCAGCCCGAACTCGAATCGTGCGTCGAAATCGAGCAACTGCTCGACTGGACTGGACGCGAGGTGCGGATAGTCGCCCGCCCGAACCACACCTTCGAGTGTCTCGGTCTCGCCGCCGGCGGCACCCTGCTGTTCAAGGACCTCGCCGAGGACGTAGCAAAACAGGGAGCTCGCCGCCCACAGGGCGGATTCCCTGGCCAGACCGCCGGCCTGGATACTGCCGACGAGCGTGTCGACGAAGGTCAGGTTGGCCCGCTTGGCGGCGTAGTTACCGCCGACGATCCGGGCTCCGTCACGCTGCGCCAGCAGCGCCGAACGCAGTCCCGCGGCAAGGCTTTTGACGCGAGAAGTCCACTCCGGATCGGCGGTGTCGGCGCTTTCGAGTGCCTTCGCCAGAATCGTCTCGGCCATCTCGTCGATCAGGACGTCCTTGCCGTCGACCAGCCGGTAGATCGTCGGCAGGTGGGCCCGCAGCCGGTCGGCCAGCCTGCGCATCGTCAGCGACTCCAGCCCACCCTCGCCGACCAGCGCCAGGGCTTCTGCGACCACGCGGTCGACCGACAGGTCGGCCAGCGAAACGCGATCGCGTCCAGTCGAGGCAGTTGACACGTTAACGATGTTAACACTAACCTCTGACCTGCAATTAACATTGTTAACGCAAAGGCGGGTGTGGCGTGGGAAGCGAACTGACGGCCGGCGGGATCGGCGTCGCCGTCCGCCAGCTCCGATGGGAGGCCGACGGCGTGGTGTCGGTGCAATTGCAGCCGCCCTCCGGCGAGCTACTGCCGGCCTGGGAACCCGGAGCGCACATCGATCTGCTCCTGCCGACCGGCATCCAACGCCAGTACTCGCTGTGCGGGCCCGTCGGCGAGCGGGCGTACTACCGCATCGGGGTGCGGCGGGAACGCACCAGCCGCGGCGGTTCCGAGTACGTGCACGCGTTTCTGCGCCCAGGGCAACGACTGACGGTCGCCGGTCTGCGGAACACCTTCGAGCTGCACCGGGCCACCTCATATGTGTTCGTGGCCGGCGGCATCGGAATCACTCCCATCCTCCCGATGCTCCGCCAGGCCGAATCATGGGGCCTGGACTGGAAACTGCTCTACGGCGGTCACACCGCAACCTCGATGCCCTTCTCCGACGAACTCCGCGGATACGGAACACGCGTG
Organism: Mycolicibacterium sp. 050232; assembly: GCA_036235365.1. Lineage (GTDB taxonomy): Bacteria > Actinomycetota > Actinomycetes > Mycobacteriales > Mycobacteriaceae > Mycobacterium. Next base: position 330,769 of record JAZBEZ010000003.1, read on the forward strand.
AGCTTCTATGCCTCCGACGCCGGCGGTCGCATCCCGCTCAGCGAGCATTTCGCTCAGGTGCAGCCCGGCGCGAAGGTCTACGGGTGCGGCCCCTCGACACTGCTGACGGCACTGCAGGACGCCACCGCACACTGGCCGGCGGACAGCCTGCATCTCGAGCGCTTCAAGCCGCGCAAACGGGTGCCTGCCACTGAAGACAAGCCCGTCGAGGTGGTCTGCGCGGCGTCGAACAAGACCGTCAATGTCGAAGCGGGCCAGAGCATCCTCGCGGCGCTCGAAGTCGCCGGGGTCAACGTGCCGTCGTCGTGCCGATCAGGGATCTGCGGCGCCTGCGAGACCGCCGTCGTCGACGGAACGCCCGACCATCGTGACGACATTCTGTCGGAGTCCGAGCGTGCCGCCGACGATCGCATGTTCATCTGCGTTTCCCGGTCACGAACTCCGCGCCTCGTTCTCGAGGTGTAAGGAGCCTGCATTGACGAAAACCACAGGCACAGCAGCAGACTCCTACACCCCCATCGCCATGGATCGGGTCAGGGAGATCGTCGGATACCCAGAACGGTTCATCGCCGAGAAGAAGGAACCGAAACTCGGTGAATTCTCGGCTCGGTTCATCGCGCACAGCCCGTTCTTCTGCATGGCCACCGTGGGTGCCGACGGCCAGCTGGACACCAGCCCGCGAGGTGACCCACCTGGTTCGGTGCGGATCCTCGACCCGTGGACGCTCGCCATCCCCGACCGGCCTGGCAACAAGCTCGCCGACAGCCACGAGAACATCACCAAGCATCCTGCGGTGGGACTGGTCTTCTTCGTACCCGGCATCCGCGAGGTGGTCCGGGTGAACGGAGACGCGTTCGTCACCGACGACCCCGAATTGCTCGAGATGCTCAGTGCCGACGGCAAACCCGCAGTGTTGGCCACCATCGTGCGCATCCGTGAAGTGTTCGGGCAGTGCGGCAAGGCCGTGATCCGGGCCAAGCTCTGGGAAGGCGACAGCCGCGGGCTCGCCGACGCCGTGATGTTGGGCGGGGACTTCTACACCCTCACGATCACCGAGAGCGCGGCGAAGATGTCCGAGAAACTCGGCGACCTGGCCGGCTCGCTTCATGCGGTGATCGACGATCACTACGAGAACGAGCTGTACTGACCTCAGACCGATGCGGTCGCAGCGGCAGGCTCGACCGTCACCTTGATGGCCTCGCCGTTCTGCACGATCGAGAACGCGTCGAGCACCTCGTCGAGCGGGATGTGCCGCGTGATGAGGTCCTTCACCGGCACCTGGCCGGTCGAGATGTACTGCAGCGCACGCTTGTTGTGCTCCGGCGCGGAGCCGTTGGCGCCGTGGATGTGCAACTGCCGGTAGTGCACGACGTTCGAATCACACGTGATGGTCGGGTTGGTCTTGGGCAGTCCGCCGAAGAACGAGATGCGCCCGTTGCGGGCCGCCATGGCGATGGCCTGCTCTTGGGTGACGTTGGCCGCGGTGGCAGTGATGACGACGTCGGCGCCGCGACCGCCGGTCAGCTCCATCACCTTCTCGACGACGTCGATCTCTGACGCGTTGATCACCTCGTCGGGATGCACGGCATCCGCGGACATCTTCAGCCGGCTTTCGTTCACATCGACGAGATACACAGGGCCGCAGTTGTGCACGCCGCGCGCGATGCGGATGTGCATGCAGCCGATCGGGCCGGCGCCGAACACCACCACGGTGTCACCCTCTTCGATACCCAGCAGATCCTGCGCATTGATCGCACACGCGAACGGTTCGGCCGCCGACGCCTCGTCGTAACCGACATTGTCCGGAATCCGGTTCAGCCCATCGACTTTGAGCACCTGGCGCGGAACGATCATGTACTCGGCGAACCCACCGTCGTACTGGTAGCCCATCGACGTCTGGTTCTGACAGACCGCCATCCAGCCCTTGCGGCACTCGTGGCACTCCCCGCACGGGACCGCCGCGATCACCTGAACCCGGTCCCCCTCGGCCCAATCGGTGCCATAGGTGGAGTTCACGTCGGTGCCCACCTCCACGATGTCACCGGCGATCTCGTGGCCGATGGTGCGCGGCGGGGTCAGGTTCTGGTGTCCGTTGTGCAGGATCTTGACGTCGGTGCCACAGGTGGAGCAGTTGCGCACGCGGATCTTCACCTCGTCGGGGCCACACTGCGGCTCCGGAACATCCTCGAGGCGGACGTCTTCGGGGGCGTAGTAGCGCAGGGCTTTCATGACGGTCCTCTCGACTTCACAGGGACTGGCGGTAACCGAGCTGGCGGTATCCGAGTCGGTATCAGCACCATAACGCCGATTCGGTCATAAAACCACAGTTTTTGCTGCCCATTTTCGCCCGATTGCTTGCACTGATGCCCATTTATGCGGTGTACTGGGTATTCGTGTGACCGGCGTCACCAGCAGGCCGGCAAGATCGGAGGTCGCCAGATGTCCACTGTCGAAGCGCCACGCACCGGGGTCCGGGTGCACGTGCAGAAGCTGGGCACCTCGCTGTCGAACATGGTGATGCCGAATATCGGCGCCTTCATCGCCTGGGGCCTGATCACCGCCCTGTTCATCGAGCAGGGCTGGCTGCAGGCCCTCTTCTCCGGACTCAGAGACCCCGACGGATGGGTGGCCAGGATCGGCGGCTGGGGCAGCTACGACGGCGCGGGAATCGTCGGCCCGATGATCACCTATCTGCTGCCCGTCCTGATCGGATACACCGGCGGCCGGATGATCCACGGCAATCGCGGTGCCGTCGTCGGCGCGATCGCCACCATGGGGGTGGTCGCCGGCGCCGATGTCCCGATGTTCATGGGCGCGATGATCATGGGACCGCTTGGCGGCTGGGCGATGAAGAAGGTCGACGCGCTGTGGGAAGGCAAGATCCCGCCCGGATTCGAGATGCTCGTCGACAACTTCTCCGCAGGCATCCTGGGCATGCTGCTGGCAATCCTCGGGTTCTTCGGCGTCGGACCGATCGTGTCGTCGTTCACCCGGGCCGCCGGTAACGCGGTGGACTTCCTGGTCAACCATGACCTGCTGCCCCTGACCTCACTGCTCATCGAGCCGGCGAAGGTGTTGTTCCTCAACAACGCCATCAACCACGGGGTGCTGACACCGCTGGGCACCACCCAGGCGCTCGAGACCGGCAAGTCGATTCTGTTCCTGCTCGAGACCAACCCCGGCCCAGGCCTGGGAGTCCTGTTGGCGTTCATGGTGTTCGGCCGCGGCGCCGCCCGCGCCTCGGCCCCCGGCGCTGCGATCATCCAGTTCTTAGGTGGCATCCACGAGATCTACTTCCCGTATGTGCTGATGAAGCCCAAGCTGATCGCCGCCACCATCCTCGGCGGCATGACCGGCGTCTTCGTCAACGTGCTGTTCGGTTCCGGACTGCGCGCCCCCGCCGCTCCCGGCTCGATCATCGCGATCTACGCACAGACCGCAGGCGGCAGCTACCTCGGGGTGACGTTGTCCGTGCTCGCGGCCACCGCCGTCTCGTTCGCCGTCGCCGCACTGCTGCTCAAAACCGACCGGGCCGGCGACGAGCCCGACCTGGCTGCGGCCACCGCCGAGATGGAGGCGCTCAAGGGCAAGAAGTCCAGCGTGGCTTCAGCCTTGGTCGGTGCGCCCAGGAACTCGGTGACCAGCATCGTATTCGCCTGTGACGCCGGCATGGGATCCTCGGCGATGGGTGCGTCGGTGCTGCGCAAGAAGATCCGCTCCGCGGGATTCGGTGACATCGCCGTGACCAACCAGTCGATCGCGAACCTCACCGACACCTACGACCTGGTGGTGACCCACCGAGACCTGACCGACCGGGCTCGACTGAAAACCGCTTCGGCCGTTCATGTCTCGGTCGACGACTTCATGAGCTCCCCGCGCTACGACGAGATCGTCGACATGCTGCGGAAGACGAACTCGGCTGGGGATGCGGCTCCCGAGGAACAGCCCGAGAACACTGCGGATGAGCGCTTGCGCGAAGACCCCAACGCTGAAGCCGACGTACTACCCCTCGAATCGATCGTGCTGGCCGGCACCGCCACCTCGGCGGACGCCGCCATCGACGAGGCCGGTGCTCTCCTGGTCGCGGCGGATGCCGTCGAACCGGCCTACGTGGATGCCATGCACGAGCGCGAGAAGTCGGTGTCGACCTACATGGGCAACGGTCTGGCCATCCCGCACGGCACCAACGAGGCCAAGACCGCGATCCGTCGCACCGGGATCTCCTTCGTGCGCTACCCCGAACCCATCGACTGGAACGGTAAACCAGCCGAGTTCGTCGTGGGCATCGCCGGACTGGGCAATGACCACATGGCGCTGCTGACCAAGATTGCGCACGTCTTCCTCGACAAGGACGAGGTGGCCCGGCTGCGGGCGGCGACCAGCGCCGAGGACGTACGCGCGGTGCTTTCCGACAGCAACTGACCGACGCCGGACCAGGGTGCCCCAGAATGGCAAGCGTGGATTCAGATACCCGCCAGAGTCGCATCGTGGAGTTCGCGCGCAGCCGCGGTCGCGTCGATGTGCTGGAGCTGGCCGAGGAGCTCGACGTCGCGGCCGAGACCATCCGCCGCGACCTCAAGGCGCTGGCCGGCAGACGACTGCTCAAACGGGTGCACGGCGGCGCCATCCCGCTGGAGACCGCCGCGTTCGAATCCACCGTCGAATACCGCAGCCAGGTGGACCTGGCCCAGAAACACCGCATCGCGGCCGCGGCGGCGCAGCTGTTGCACGGCGCCGAAACCGTGTACCTGGACGAGGGTTTCACGCCACGGCTGATCGCCGAACAGCTCGCCGACCAGGAACTGACCGTGGTGACATCCTCGCTGCTGGCCGCCGAAGCGCTGGCGCACAGCGAGACCGTGACCGTGCTGATGATCGGCGGGCGCATGCGCGGACGCACCCTGGCCACCGTCGACCACTGGGCGGTGGAGCGGCTGAACAGCCTGGTCATCGACATCGCATTTCTGGGCACCAACGGGATCACCGCCGAACATGGCCTCACCACACCGGATCCCGCGGTGGCAGCGGTGAAGCAGACCGCGGTGAAGGTCGCGCAGCGGTGCGTACTGGTGGCCGCGCATTCCAAGTTCGGGGAGACGAGTTTCTGCCGGTTCGCCGACGTCGCCGACTTCGAGTCGATCGTCACCGGCACCGAGTTGTCCCCGGAGGATGCCCACCGCTATGAAGCGCTGGGGCCGTCGGTGATCCGCGCCTGAAGACCTGGCGCCTACACCTCGTCCCAGAACCGCCCCGCACGTCGCGCGATCTCTTCCGGATACTCACCGTTGATGGCATGAGAAGCGTCGGCCCAGAGTTCAACCTGTCCGTGCGGCAACAACTCTCGCGCCCGCGCCGTGGCGCGCTCCGGATCGAGCATGACACTGCGGCCCGCGATCAACGCCAGCACCGGAACGTCGAGCCCCCGCAACTGCTCCTCGGTGAACAGTCTGGGCATCGGTGTGCGCAGCGTGAAATCCTTTGCCCCGGCATCGATCAACGCGGACTCGACCGGGGCGTCCGCCAGGTCGGAACCGCCGGCGATCCAGCTGTGGACCCGCCGGCGCCAGCGCTCCGGCACACCCGGTGCGAACAGTGCCACCGAGGCGAGCATCGCCTTGGCCGGGATGCCGGTGAAAGTGAACACCGGATCGAGCAGGGTCAGCGACGCGATCCGCCCCGGGCGATGCACCGCGGAGTTCACCGCGGTCCAGCCGCCGATCGACACCCCCAGCAGGTGCGCCCTGTCCAATTCGAGACCGGCCAGCGCCTCGTCGAGCCACTGCGCCTGGTCCGCACCCGCGCGTATCGCCTTGCGCTGCACCGACAGACCGGCCTCACCGAGCAGGTCGATGCCGTATACGGTACGACGTTGCAGCAGCGGTCCGAGATTGCCTCGGTACATCGGCGTCGACGCATTGCGACCTGGCAGCAACACCACCGCTGCGCCCGCGTCCGGCCCGGCGAAACGGTAGGCCCGCACCGTACCGAACGAGGTTGGCACGTCGAACAATTCGCACGGGGGCAAGGCGGCCATCCCGGCCCGGTAGGCGTCCAGGAAATGCTCGAACGCCGCCTCGGAAACGAACGCCCCCAGCCCGCCGCGGTCCCACCGCCCGGCGATGTTGACCTCGGGAACCTGTAGATCCATCAGTCCCCGGCGCCGGCGCTATTCGACGGTGACGGACTTGGCCAGGTTGCGCGGCTTGTCGACGTCGTATCCTCGCGCCCGGGCCACCCCGGCCGCGAACACCTGCAGCGGGATGGTCGACAGCAACGGCTGGAAAAGCGTTGACACCGCCGGGATCTCGATCAGATGATCGGCGTACGGCCGGACGGTGTCGTCACCCTCCTCGGCGATCACGATGGTCACCGCACCGCGGGCCTGGATCTCACGGATGTTGGACAGCAGCTTGGCGTGCAGCATCTGCGCGTTCTTGGGCGACGGCATCACCACGATCACCGGCAGGTCTTCGTCGATCAGGGCGATCGGACCGTGCTTGAGCTCACCGGCGGCGAAGCCCTCGGCATGCATGTAGGCCAGCTCCTTGAGCTTGAGTGCACCCTCAAGCGCCACCGGGTAGCCGACATGGCGGCCCAGGAACAGCACCGTCGGCGACTTCGCGAACCGCTGTGCCAGCTGCCCCACCGATTCGATCCCGGACAGCACCCGGCCGATCAGCGCCGGCATGGCCTCCAGGTCGTGGTACTCGCGCTCGACCTCGTCGGGGTACTTGGTCCCGCGGGCCTGCGCGAGGGCCAGCCCCACCAGGTAGTTCGCGGCGATCTGCGCCAGGAACGTCTTGGTGGCGGCCACACCGATCTCCGGCCCGGCCCGGGTGTAGAGCACCGCGTCGGCCTCGCGCGGGATCTGGCTGCCGTTGGTGTTGCAGATCGCCAGCACCTTGGCCTTCTGGGTCTTCGCGTGCCGCACCGCCTCCAGCGTGTCGGCGGTCTCGCCGGACTGCGAGATGGCGATCACCAGGGTGCTCCGGTCCAGCACAGGGTCGCGGTAGCGGAACTCGCTGGCCAGCTCGACCTCGACCGGCAGCCGGGTCCAGTGCTCGATGGCGTACTTGGCCAGCAGGCCCGAGTGGTAGGCGGTGCCGCAGGCGACGATGAAGACCTTGTCGATCTCGCGCAGTTCCTGATCGGACAGACGCTGCTCGTCGAGCACGATCTGGCCGTCGACGAAATGGCCCAGCAGGGTGTCGGCGACGGCGGCAGGCTGCTCCGCGATCTCCTTGAGCATGAAGTAGTCGTAGCCACCCTTTTCGGCGGCGTCGAGATCCCAGTCGATGTGGAATTCCCGGTAGTCCCGGCCCGCCTCCAGATCATCCCGGCCGAAGAAGTCGGTGATCCGATAGCCGTCGGCGGTCAGCACCACTGCCTGGTCCTGACCGAGCTCCACGGCGTGGCGAGTGTGCTCGATGAATGCGGCCACATCGGAGCCGACGAACATCTCGCCGTCACCGATACCCACGACGAGCGGGGTGGACCGGCGTGCGGCGACGATCGTGCCCGGATCGTCGGCGTTGGCGAACACCAGGGTGAAATGGCCTTCCAGGCGCTGCAGCACCGCCAGCACCGAGGCGGGAAAGTCTCCCGCGGTGTCGCCGTCGGCGTACTGACGGGCCACCAGGTGCACGGCCACCTCGGAGTCGGTGTCGCTGGCGAACTCCACCCCGGCGGCTTCCAGTTCGGCGCGCAGAACGGCGAAGTTCTCGATGATGCCGTTGTGGACGACGGCGATCTTGGCCGCCGCATCGCGGTGCGGGTGGGCGTTGCGGTCAGTGGGCCGGCCATGGGTGGCCCAGCGGGTGTGGCCCAGGCCGGTGCTGCCGGTCAGACCGTTGCCATCAGCGCTGTCGTCGGTCTCGGCGAGGGTGGCCTCCAGGTTGGCGAGCCGGCCCGCGCGACGACGTACCGTCAACCCGCCGTTGCCGTCGATCAGCGCGATTCCCGCGGAGTCGTAGCCCCGGTATTCCATCCGGCGCAGCGCGTCGACCACGATGTCTCGGGCCGGGCGCGCCCCGACGTAGCCGACGATTCCACACATAGGCTCCCAGGGTAGTGCAGCCAGAGCACTGGCCCGATTCCGCGCGACGGCGTTTGACGCAGATCACCGCGAAAGCACCCGGGCGCGGACACAGCAGCCTGCGCTACGGTCAACGCGTGGCCAGCACAAAGAAGCTCTTCGCAGGGTTGACCCGGCGCGGACCGCATCGGGTTCTGCGCGGTGACCTGGCGTTCGCCGGCATGCCGGGAGTGGTGTACACGCCCGAATCCGGCCTGAATCTGCCCGGTGTGGTGTTCGGCCACGAATGGATGACACGGGCCGAGAACTACACGGGCACGCTCGAGCACCTGGCGTCGTGGGGCATCGTGGCTGCGGCGCCCGATACCGAGACGAGTGTGGCTCCGTCGGTGCTCAATTTCGCCTTCGACCTGGGCGCGGCCCTCGAAATCATCACCGGGGTGCGGCTGGGGACGGGCAAGATCAGCGTGCATCCGGGCAAGCGCGGTGTGGTCGGGCACGGTTTCGGCGGATCTGCCGCGGTGTTCGCCGCCGCGGGAATGGGAGGTGACCCGGCCCGCCCGAAGGCCGTGGTGTCGCTGTTCCCGACGGTGACCAAGCCGCCTGCCGAACAACCGGCGTCGACGCTGCAGGTGCCCGGCCTGGTCCTGACCGCCCCCGGCGATCCGATGACACTGCGCTCGAACGCCGTGGAGCTGGCTCGCGCCTGGGAGGGTGCGACGCTGCGGACGGTCAGCAAGGCGCAGGCCGGCGGCCTGGTCGAGGGGCGTCGCCTGGCCCGTTTCATCGGGCTGCCCGGCGCAGACAAGGACACCCAGAAGATCGTCCGTGGCCTGCTCACCGGGTACCTGCTGGCCACGCTGGCCGGCGACAAGACCTACCGCGACTTCGGTGATCCCGACAGCGAGCTTCCGCACACCGAACCTGCCGACCCGGACGCCGATCCGGTCGCCCTTGAGGACAAGGTCGTCGCGCTACTCAAGCCGTGACGCCCGCGTCGGTCGATATGATCAACTGATCATTAACTCGGCACTTCCTGCGCGACCCTGACCCGTCGCACGGATCGGAGACGGATGGCGATGAGAAGTCGAGCCGCCATCGTCCACGAATACGGTGCTCCCTGGCGGGTGGAGGAGTTCGAACTCGACCCGCCCCGCGCCGGCGAGGTGTTGGTACGACTCGCCGCCGCAGGCCTGTGCCACTCCGACGACCACATCCGTCGCGGCATCATGGCTCCCCCGCACCAGGCCGACCATTTCACACCGATGACGCCCACCATCGGCGGCCACGAGGGTGCGGGTGTGGTCGTCGAGGTGGGCGCCGGTGTCACCCGGTTCTCCCCGGGCGACCATGTGGTGACGTCGTTCGTCGCGGTCTGCGGCGAATGCCGTTGGTGCACAACCGGCATGGAATACATCTGCGACGCCGGAGCCGGCACGATGATGCCCGGGATGCCCACGGACGGAACCTTTCGCCACCACACCCTCGACGGCGGTGACCTCGCGCATGTGTCCAAGATCGGGGCGTTCGCCGAGCACACCGTGGTAGCGGCGGCTTCCCTGGTCAAGCTCGAGCCGCATCTCCCGCTCGTCCCGAGCGCACTTCTCGCGTGCGCGGTGCCGACCGGTTACGGCTCGGCCGCCAATCGGGGCGGGGTGCGCGGCGGCGACACCGTGGTGGTGATCGGCGTCGGCGGGATCGGCACCGCAGCCGTACAAGCCGCCCGCATCAATGGCGCCGCATCGGTCATCGCGGTCGATCCCGTTGATTTCAAACGGAAGTCGGCACTGCGCTTCGGCGCCACCCACACCTCGGCGACGGCCGGCGAGGCAGTCGACCTGGTGCGCGAACTGACCCACGGGGTGATGGCGGACAGCGTCGTCGTATCCCCTTCGGAGATCGGCGAATCCGATGTCGTCGAGGCGTTGGGTCTCACGCGCAAGGGCGGAACGTGCGTGCTCACCGCCATGTCGGCACCCGGTGCTCGACCGTTGAACTTCAACCTTCAGGACTTCGTCCTGATGAACAAGAACCTGTGTGGCACCGTCTTCGGCTCGTGCAATCCGAAGGCGGACATCCCGCGCCTGGCCAAACTGTACGAGTCCGGCCTGCTGCAGCTGGACGAGATGGTCACCAGGCGCTACCGGCTCGACGACATCAACGATGCCTACGCCGACCTCGCCAAGGGGGAATTGATCAGGGGCGTCATCGATTTCGGGATCGCATAACCGAACCGGATACGTCGAGACCAGCCAGGTCTCCGGCCGTGCGCCACGAACTCAGGATGTCCGCGTACTCCATCGGGCTGCCGAAGAAGAAGCTGCCCTGACGCAGTCGCACGTCGGCCTGGCCCTCGCGGTTGTAGTAGCCGGGCGTACACGACTCGCGCCGCCCGGCGATGACGTCGGAACGCGCCACCACGGTGTCCACCCAGGCTGATTCGGCATCGGCCGATGCCTCGATGACGGCCGCGTCCCGCTCGAGCGCCCAGGCGATGGTCCAGGCGATGTGACGGGACTGGGTGTCGATGAGATAGGGAAAGTTCACCGTGAAGCCCGATTGGGCGATGCTCTCGATGAAGCAGTTCGGAAACCCGTTGACCTGTAGACCGTGGAACGTGCGCACGCCGCCGGCCCACTTCTCGGTGAGCGTCAGGCCGTCACGACCGATGATCTCGAATCCGGTGCGGCGCGAGTACTCGGTACCCACCTCGAACCCGGTCGCGAAAATCAAGCAGTCCAAGGGATATTCGGTGCCGTCGACGACTGCGCCGCCTTCGGTGATCTGTTGGACACCGAGGCCTCGGGTGTCGACGAGGGTCACGTTCTCGCGATTGAACGCCTGCAGGTATTCATCGTGGAAGCAGGGACGCTTGCAGAAGTAGCCGTACCACGGCTTGAGCGCGTCGGCGGTAACGGAATCGGTCACGACCGCGTCGATGCGCGCCCTGATCTCTTCCATCTTGACGAAGTCGGCAAGTTCGGCGACGCCGGCTGCCCCGGGAGCCGTGTCGCGGACGATCGGTAACTTCTTGGTGAGGCTGGTCCAGGCGTCGTCGACAAGGTCCTCGTCGGCCGTGCCGCCGGCGGTGAGCATCTGAAAGTTCTCCATGCGGCGCCGTTGCCAACCAGGTTCCAGCGTTGCCGCCCACTCCGGATCGGTGGCCCGGTTGGCTCGCACGTCGACGGTCGACGGCGTGCGCTGGAAGACGTACAGCTGCCCGACGGCGGTGGCCAGCCGCGGGACGCACTGGATCGCGGTCGCACCGGTACCGATGATCCCGACGCGCTTGTCGGCCAGGTTCTCCAACTGTGCGCCCGTGTATTCGTAGTCCCACCGGCTGGTGTGGAAGGTGTGCCCGCGGAACGACCCCACCCCCGGAATACCCGGCAGCTTGGGCTTCTGCAGGTAACCGTTGGCCATCGCCACGAATCTGGCCCTGATGGCATCGCCGTGGTTTGTGGCGATGAGCCACCCTGATTGCTCAGGCAGCCAACGGATTTCACGTACCTCGGTCTGCAGGCAGGCATTGCGGTACAGATCGTAGTGGCGGGCGATGCGCTGGCAGTGCGCGAAGATCTCCGCGCCCTTCGCGTACTTCTCGGTGGGGACGTAGCCGAGTTCCTCCAGCAGCGGCATGTACACATACGATTCGACGTCGCAGGCAATGCCCGGATACCGGTTCCAGTACCAGGTACCGCCCACGTCGGCCGCCTTGTCGATCAATCGGACGTTCTCGACGCCGAGCTCGCGCAACCGCGCACCGATCAACAGCCCGCCGAACCCGGCGCCGATGATCGCCACGTCCACATCATCGGAGAGCGGCGCCCGGCTGAAATGCGGGTCAGCCCACGGGTCTTCGCCGAAACCGGCGAACTTTCCCGCTACTTCCACATATTGGGCGATGCCGTCAGGCCTCAGTCGCCGCTCACGTTCGGCGGCGTACTTCCGGCGCAGCTCATCGACGTCAAAGTCCGAGCCGCCAACGTCGGTCACCGCCCGACTATATAATCAACCAATTGATCATATCAACGGTATCGGCGGTGTTCCCGCCGGCGTCGCGCAGGTCAGGGGTGTACGAACAGCGTCCCGCGGATCATCTGCTTGGCAGAGTTCAGTGCCCGCTGGTAGGTCTGCGGCGACTGCGTCGCGGCGAGTTCGGTGAGGCCATAGACGAGGGCATAGATCGCCTCCACCGCCGCATCGCGTAGCGCTCCCCCGTTCGGATAGGCGTCGTCCACGACGCCCTTGACGATCTCGCGGAGCGCCTGGAAACCACCGTCACCGGCACTGTCGGGATAGACGGCGACGACACTCTGACCGCGAATGGCCCATTCGAATGCCGCGAGCTCGGGATACTCCCGCATCAAACGACCGGATTCGTCGAGCACGGCGTCGATGCGGTCGACGGCATTGCCGGGGCCTTGCGCGGCCGCTCGCAGCCGCGGCAGCGCGAGCTCGGCCCGAGCCGCGATCGCGGCCGTCATCAACTCGGACTTGTTCGGAAAATAGTTGTACAGGTTCGCACTGGTGATCCCTGCGGTGCGGGCGATCTCGCGAATCGTGGTTCTGGCGTAGCCGACCTCCGCCACGCAATGCATGGTGGCGGCGATGATCCTGGCCCGAGTTTCTTCACCGTTGGCACCGACCGGACGACCCAGCTGGGGTATCGCCATCGGCGGCTCCCTCCGGTCTGGGCCTGCGCCGACATCTCGGCCCGAGCGTCCTTCGGATGGTAGCGCGCAACCTATGCTGAGCCCATGACCGCGTCTTCCCCGCAGCTCGGCCGCCCGGTGGGCGCCAGCGGCGAGGTGACCCGGGAGCGGATCACCGCCGCCGCCATGCGGTGTGTCGCCGAGGTCGGTTACGCCAAGGCCACCATCCGGGCGATCGCTCGCACCGCCGAGATGACCAGTGGCAGTCTGTACCACTATTTTTCGAACAAATCGGACCTGCTGGACGCCACGGTGACCCGAATCGAGGAGATCGCCGTCCCCCGATTGCGTGCCGCGGCCGGCAGCCGTACCGATGTCATCGAGCGGCTCGAGGCGGTGTTGGACGCGTCCGGAGAATTGATGCGCGAATACCCGCATCTGGCCGCGTTCGAGCAGGAGATGCGGATGGCAGGCTCAGCGCTGCCCCTGCACAGCATCTTTCGCGAGGTCATCGGTGACGCACAGCGGCACGGAGCGTTGTCCCGTGACGTCGATGTTCAGGGGGCGGCCGACGCGCTGTATGCGTTGAGTCGCGGCTTGACCGCACAGGCGGCCAGCCTCTCACCAGACACCTTCCACGCCACCACCGAGGCGGCCAAGCGCCTGATCCGTGGGATATTGCTGCCCGCGCACGGTGAGTGAGGCGCTCGTCAGCTCACCGCCTCGGCCACCACTTTGGTCTCAAGATATTCCTCGAAGCCGGCCAGGCCCATCTCACGGCCGATCCCCGACTGCTTGTAGCCGCCGAACGGCACATCCGGCGAATACCACTGGCCGCCATTGACATTGATGGTCCCCGTCCGCAGCCGCGATACGACCCAGCCGATACGCTCGGGGTCCGCCCCGAATACCGCGCCGGACAGCCCGTACGGCGAATCGTTGGCGATACGCACCGCGTCGGCATCGCCATCGTGCGCCAGCACCACCAGTACCGGTCCGAATATCTCTTCCCGCGCCACCCGCGCATCGTTGGTCAACCCGGTGATCACAGTCGGCTCGATGAAGAATCCCGCGCCTGAAGGCCTGCCGCCACCACAGGCGAACGCGCCACCCTCTTCGAGCGCCAGATCCAGGTAGCCTTGCACCCGGTCGCGCTGCTTCGCCGAAATCAGCGGTCCACAAAGGACATTCGGGTCTCGCGGGTCGCCCACCGTAAGCTGCGACATCGCCTCGACCACAGCCGAGACGGCAGCGTCGTACCGGGCCAGGGGCACCACGAGGCGGGTGGTCAGGGCACACCCCTGACCGGCATGTGTCGTCACCGCGAAGGCCGCCCGCGTGCACGCGGCAACCAGGTCAGCGTCGTCGAGTACGACGAAGGCCGACTTGCCGCCGAGTTCGAGGAAGACCTTCTTGATGGTTTGCGAGGCCACGGCCATCACCGAGCGGCCTGTCGCGGTGGATCCGGTGAAGGAGACGGCGTCAACCCGCGGATCCCCGGCCAGCATGGCACCGAGGCCGTGATCGGACGAGGTGACGATGTTGACCACGCCCGGTGGAAAGTCGGTCTTCTCCGCGATGATCCGGCCGACCTCCGCTGCACACCACGGGGTATCGGGCGCCGGCTTGAGCACCACGGTGTTCCCGGCCGCAAGCGCCGGTCCGAGCTTGGCGAAGGTGACCTGGTGCGGAAAGTTCCACGGGGTGATCGCCCCGACAACCCCGAACGGCTCGCGCACCAGCGTGCGTTTCGTCGGCACTCCGAGCGGCTCGGCCCGACCGAGATCGACCCGCCACGGGTAACTTTCGGCTGTGTCGGCAGGGAAGGCCAGGTCGTTGATCGGGCCCTGTAGATGTCCGCTCTGGGTCAGCCTGACCGGTGCGCCGGCCTCGGCGACGGTGATCTCACGCAGCCTCTCGACGTCGGTGTTGAGTGCGTCGCGCAGCTGCCGCAGACAGTGCACCCGGAAGGCGACGTCGCGCGACCAGTCGGTGTCGTCGAACGCGGTCCGTGCTGCGCCGATGGCGCAGTCCATGTCGCTCGCGTCCCCGTCCGCGGCTGAGCCGAGCACCTCCTCGGTGGCCGGGTTGACGGTCGGGAATGTGCCGGCACCGCCAGGCGCGAGCTCACCGTCGATCAGCAGCGGGGTAGCTGTCATGGCTGGAGCGTAATGACGGGCCGCTGATGTAATCAAGCAATTGATCACATAATCTCGGATGAAAGCCCCGCACCACCCAGGAGTGGCCGTTCTGATCACCGCACTGCGTTTCAACATGACCAATGCCCCGAACCCCGCCGGCGATCACTCGGGACGCTACCGAGCGGCGTTGGACATGGCCGCATACGCCGACGAGTCCGGATTCACCGCGGTCAGTTGCGAGGAACATCATCTCGCCCCGACGGGCTGGCTACCGTCACCGCTCATGCTGGCTGCCGCCGTCGCCGGTCGCACGTCCACCATTCGGATCAGTGTCAACGCCCTACTCGTCACGCTCTACGACCCGGTCAAGCTGGCCGAGGACATCGCCGTGCTGGACAACATCTCCGAGGGACGCTTCAGTTTCGTGGCCGGAATGGGGTATCGCCCGGAAGAGTATGACGCGCTGGGCAAGTCGTGGCGCGAACGCGGCCGCTTGATGGACGAGTGCCTGGAGGTGATGCTGAAGGCCTGGGCCGACGAACCCTTCGAACATCACGGGCGATCGGTCAACGTCACGCCGAAGCCCCGCACGAAACCACACCCGGTGATGTTCGTCGGCGGGATGAGTGCCGCGGCGGCCACCCGGGCGGCCCGATTCGGACTGCCGTTCTCTCCCCCCGCCGCGCTTCCCGACCTCGAGGCACTGTACCTGCAGAAGCTGGCCGAGAACGGCAAGGACGGCTTCGTCTACCGGCCCGAGAACAGCAACACCGTAACGCTTCTGAGCGACGACCCGGAAAGAACGTGGGCGAGCTGCGGGCACCACTTCATGAACGAGGCGACGGAATACAGCGGATGGCGTCGTGCGGGAGTGAATCGGCCCAACGAGGAGGCGGCCCTCTCGGTCACCGAACTACGGAAGCTGAACAAGGTCGAGGTGCTGACCCCGGACCAGCTCGTCGCACAGTGTGAGGCCGGCCGACGAGAGGTGGTGGCCCACCCGCTGATCGGCGGGCTGCCGCTCGACGACGGTTGGCGGAGTCTTCAGCTGCTCGGCGACCGGGTGCTACCGGAACTGCGCGCCCGCGGGATCAGCTGATCGCCGGAAAGCTCCGGCTATACCTCCAGCATGCCCAAAACAGTTCCCACCGCATAGGTTTCGTCTTCCTGCGCCGAGCCATAACGCAGCACCCCGGGACTGGGCGCCGGAATGTCGGCGGACACCTTGTCGGTGCCGACCGAATAGAGGTCCTCCCCCTCCTCCACCACGGTGCCGTCGGGCACCAACCAACCGAGGAAAGTCCCCTCGGTCATCGTCACGTCGAGCTTGGGCATCTTGATTTCCACGGGTGTTGCGGCCTTTCGCAGGTGGTCAGGGGACGATGGTCAACGCCAGCGCAGGACAGGAATCCACCGCTTGCTGCGCCAGTTGTTGCTGATCTGAGGAGATTTCGTCGACGAGCAGTCGAGCCTGACCGCTGACGGCGACCTCGAACAGTTCAGGGGCAAGCGCCTCACAGATCCCGTTGCCGACGCACCGGTCGGGATCGACGATCACCTTCATCGCCGGCTCCTACCTGGTGAGAATCGTGCAGCCGCTCAGACCCGGCGCACCGTAGACGTGGGACAGCGCCACCTTTGGTTGTCCGGGCACCTGACGTTCACCGGCGGTGCCGCGCAGCTGCAGGACATTCTCGTGGATCTGCCGCAGGCCGGAGGCACCGATCGGTTCGCCGTTGGCCAGACAACCTCCGTCGGTGTTGATCGGCAGCCGCCCGGTGAGTTCGGTTGCACCGGAGTCGATCAGCTCTGCCTGCTCACCGTCGGCACACAGCCCGGTCTCGGCCAGGTGGATGATCTCCGCGCCGGCATCGGTGTCCTGCAACTGGGCCAGGTCGACCTCGGCGGGCTCGATACCGGCCAGGTCGAACGCCGCGGCCGCGGCATCGACGGTCGGACTGACCCCGCGACGCACCGACAGCGACGGACTGAGCACCTCGAACGAGCCGGCACGGCGCGTGCGCACCGCCGAGGACGCCACATAGACCGGATGCGGACTGAACTGCCTGGCCTTGTCGGCGCTGCACAACACCAGCGCGGTCGCGCCGTCACCGGGCGAGCACAGCATGTACTGGCGCAACGGATCCGACAGCATCATCGACGCTTCGACGTCAGCCTCCGACAGTGGCTTGCGGCGCCAGGCATTGGGGTTGAGCGAACCGTTGCGGAACGCCTTGGCCGCCACCTTCGCCAGCAGCCGCTCCGGCAGGTCGAACTCGTGCAGATACCGCTGGATCTTCAGGGCGAAGAACTGCGAGGTCAGGGCGAGACCCGACGGTCCGTACCAGTCGCCGAGCCCCATCGCGGCGGGGTTGATCGCGAATGCCCCACGGGGGTGCGAGTCGAAGCCCACCACCAGTGCGAGATCCGCCGCGCCGGCCTCGATGGTGTGCACAGCGGAGATCAATGAACTGCTGCCGGTGGCACAGCCGTTGAACACGTTGACGAACGGAACACCGGTGAGGCCCAGATCGGAGACCAGGGTGTCGGCCGACCCGGCGGACATGCTGCCGCCCACGGCGTATTCGATCTGCGGCCAGGTCACCGATGCGTCGGCCAGCGCCTGCCGCATGGCCGCCACCGCCTCCTGACGCACCGAGGCGTCTTGGTAGCGCCCGAACGGCCGGCAACCGATGCCGATGATCGCCACTGCGTTCATCGCAGGCCTCCTTGCTGTTCGGCCGGAGCGAACGCGAACGTGCGTGCCAATTCACCGGTTTCGGTGACGACGTCGATACCCGAAAGCTCCATCGGCATACCGATACGCAACCGGTCCGAATCCGATTCGGTCAGCCGGGCCTCCACGATCACCTCGCCGGGAAGTTCCACATAGCCCACCCCGAACGGCTCGAAGTCGTCGACGGCGCCGAAATACGGTGGGCTCGGCGGTGGAAACCGCTGCACCGTCCAACTCCAGAGCACCCCGTGGTCGGCCAGCCCTACCTTCGCGATGTCGACGCCACCGCAGTCACGACACGACTGCTTGCGCGGGAACTCGATCTCACCGCACGCACCGCAGCGCCCGCCGACCAATCTGAGCCGGCCGTCGATGACTTCCATGATGTCGGGATCGATGACCTCAGCCACCCGACTCCTCCTGTTCTACTTGGTTGCGTCGCTTGCGTACTCCACGTTTTTCGACCACTACGTCCCCCAACACTCCCGCCTGGCAGGCCAACCGCACGTGCTCGCCGCGTCCACCGTGATCTCCGGTCAGGTTGCGCACCGCCTCCTTCTCGGCCGCCGACGGCTCCGCCAGGTGTCGCGCTCCCTGCAGCACGGCCACGTGACAGACCAGGCAGTCACCGTTGCCACCGCACACCGTTGGCCATTTCAGACCCGCCGCCAGGGCGGCAGCCATCACCGTCTGTCCCTCGGTTGCCTCGAACGTGATCCCGCCGGGTCGCACGGTGACGGTCGGCATGTCAGCTGCGCCGTAGTTCACGCCAAGGCTTGCCTCGGCCGGGATCGATCTCGCGTTCCAATCCCAGTACGCGTTCACCGACGATGTTCCGCTGCACCTCGGACGTTCCCCCGGCGATGGTGAACCGGCGGCTGTCGAGGAGGTCGTGTGCCTCCGGCGGCATCGTGGCGTCCCAGTAGGCCGCCTCCGCGCCGCCCAACTCGAAACCGAGTTCGGCGATCTGCTGGGACAATTCGGACAACACGAGCTTGGTGATGGACCCGGTGGACGATCCTCCGGCACCGCGGGATTCGGCGGTGGAGCGCAGGTTGGTCAGCGCCAGTGCATGTTCGACGGCGAACAGATCCACCAACCGCTCCCGAACCGTCGGGTCGTCCCACCGTCCGTTGCGGCGGGCCAGCTCGAGCACCGGGGCCAACGGGATACCGCTCGCACTGGAGGTTTCCGAGAGCCCGGAGCGTTCGGCGTTCAGGGTCGTCATCGCCACGCGCCAGCCGTCGTTCACCTTGCCGAGCACGGTGTCTGGCCCCAGTATCAGATCTTCGAGGAACACCTCGCAGAAGTGTTCGTCGCCGGTGAGTTGGCGCAGCGGCCGTACGGTCACACCCGGCGAGGCCATATCGACCAGGAAACAGGTGATTCCGGCGTTCTTCGGCTGATCGGGATCGGTGCGGGCCAGCAACATCCCGTAGCGGGATTCGGTGGCGAACGAGCTCCACACCTTCTGCCCGTTGATCCGCCAGGAATCCCCTTCGGGCACCGCGCGGGTGGCCAGGCTCGCCAGGTCGGACCCCGCCCCGGGTTCGCTGAACAGTTGGCACCACATGTCCGCACCGGCCACGATGCCCGGCAGATAGCGCTGCCGCTGTTCGGGGGTACCCCAATCCATGACGGCCGGCCCGATCAGCGTGAGCGGCACGAAGTAATGGTCGGGCAGTCCGGCGCCGTGCCCGGTCAGCACCGACCGGACCACGGCCGCCTGCTGCTCGGTGTAGCCGAGGCCGCCGTGTTCACGCGGCCAGTGCGGCACCGTGTAACCACGCTCGCCGAGTGCGGCGTACCAGGCGTCGGTGGCGCCGGGAAAGTTCTCCGGAAGGTTTTCGCGCACCCAGCGCTCGACCTCATCGCGTAGTTCCGCGTCGTTCAGCTGCTCAGGCACGGTAGCCATCCCGTCGATCGATCAGGTGAGCCAGCCGACGTCGATATTCGGTGGGCGAACCGGTCAGTGCCACAACGGAATTTGCCCGCCGAAGATAGCGATGCGCCCAGTGTTCCCAGGTGATCGCGATACCGCCGTGCAGCTGGACGGCGGCCTTGGTGACCGCGAGCGCCGTCTGCCGGGACAGCAGTCCGGCGACCGCCAGGTCGATGTCGGTGCCGAGTTGCGGTTCACCGGTCAGCCGCCAGGCCGCCCCGTAGACCGCCGACCGGGTGAGTTCCACCGCGGCGAGCAGATCCACCAGGCGATGCTTGACCGCCTGGAAGGAGCCGATGGTGCGGCCGAATTGGACTCGCTTGTCAACGTATTCGACGGTCGAGTCCAATACCTGCTGAGCGACTCCGAGCAACTCGGCGGAGATCACCAGGTCGGTCTGCCGCGCCGTCGCCGCGATTGCCGCGGTGGCTTCCTCGCCCTGCAGCAGTACGGCCGGCTGCACGCCCCGGGCGATGAACCGCCCCAGTGGCCGGGACAGATCCAGACCGTCCAGTTCCTCGAGCGTGCCGGCGCCGTCGGTGAACAGGGCCACTGCAGGCGCCCCAGCCAAAGTTCCGGAGAGCACCGCGATGTCGGCTCCCCCGGCAGTCCATACCGGGGCCACCGTCACATCGATTCCACCTGAGGGGTCGGACGTCATGTGTGCTTTCACGGCAGCGGCGGCAGTTCGCGTCCCCTCGCGCAGCGGGGCGACCAGCGCCGGATCCCCGACTCTTGCGGCCAGCACACCGACGGCGACGCTGGGCAGCAGCGGGCCGCCGAACAGCGCGGCACCGGCCTGTTCGGCGAGGATCGCCAAGTCCACCGCGGTGGCCGAGGCGCCTGAGGCGTTCAGCGCTGAGGTGTCGAAGACGATCTCGTCGGCCCCCACATCGGACATCAGCCTGCGCCAACCGGATTCGTTCGCATCGGCAAAGAAGTCACCGAGCACGTCGCGCAGCGTCGTGTGCTCCTCGGTGAACGCGAACTCAGCTGATCCGGTGCCGCGCGTCAGTTCAACGGTCTCCATCAGGGCCTTCCCGCCGGCGTCGGGGCGACAGCCGTCCGGGTCAGATACCGGTCCCGCAGCTGCCGCTTGTTCAGTTTCCCCATCACCGAACGCAGATCGAAGTCGACGATCTCGACCAGATTCGGGCATTTGTAGTGCGCCAGGTGTTCTCGCGTCCACGCGACCAACTCGGCGGGATCGGCACCGGGGTCGGCGCTCACCACCAGGGCACACAGTTGTTCGCCGAGATCGTCATGGGGAATCCCGATGACGGCGACGTCGGCTACGGCCGGGTGCCGGCGCAGCACCGCCTCCGACTCGGCCGGGTACACGTTGACCCCACCACTGACCACCATGTCCGAGGCCCGGTCGGTCAGGTACAGGTAGCCGTCGGCATCGAGGTGGCCGATCTCACCGAGCGCGAACACTCCGTCTGCCACATAGCTGCGCCGGGTCTTCTCGGGGTCACCGTGATAGCTGGGCCGATGGGCTGACTTGATGCACACCAATCCCGTTGTGCCACTGGGAAGTAACTCACCAGCTTCGGAGCGGATGCTCAGCTCACAGCCGGGCATGGCCCGCCCCACCGACCCGGGGCGCTCCAGCCACTCGGCCGAGTTGATCAAGGTCACGGTCCCGGCCTCGGTGGAGCCGTAGGCCTCCACCAGGATCGGGCCGAACCAGTCGATCATCGCCCGCTTGACCTCGACCGGGCAGGCCGCGCCGGTGTGCACGATGCTGCGCATGCTGCTGACGTCGTAGCGGTCGCGAACCTCGGCGGGCAACTGCAGTAGGCGGGAGAAGTGGGTGGGCACCATCATGGTGGCCTCGACGCGCTCGCGTCCGATGGTGGCAAGCACCTGCTCGGCGTCGAACTTCGGCAGCACCACCAGAGGCCGGCCGGCAAGAATCCCGCGGACCCCCGCCATCGGCCCGGTGTGATGCATGGGAGCCACCACCAGATGCCTACCCGGCGTGCCGATGGGCGAATCGATCACGCGCTGAACGTATTCGACCATCGATGTGCCGCCGGGGAACATCTGGTCCGGCAGTTCGACGCCCTTCGGGTAGCCGGTGGTGCCCGAGGTGTAGTACAGCGGCTTGGCCGGCGCAATGTCGACGGGAGGCGACGTATGCGGGTACTGCCCTGCCGCGGCGTCGAGCTCGGACCAGGTCAGCACCTGCGCCCCCGCAGCCGCCGCACGCACGGTGTCGGCCACGTCCGCACTGCACAGCACGGTGTGCACGGCGGCGTCACGCAGAATGTAGCCCACCTCATCGGCGGTCAGGTGGTAGTTCACCGGCACCGCCGACAACCCGGCGTAGGTGGTGGCCAGGTGTGCCAGCGCGACGTGCACGCTGTTGGCACCCATCACCGCGACGCGCTGGTCTGGTGAAATCCGCTGCGTTAGAAGCCAATTCACGGCTCGATTCAGGAGCTCATCGAGCTGCGGCCAGGTCCACGAGGTCGTGCCGTCGGATAGCGCGACCGCGGTGGCATCCTGACGAGCGTATTGCTCGATCGCGTGGACCACGGAGGCTAGCCGCGCGATCCGGCGGTGGCCCGCGACCGCGCGACCGCACGCTTGGCCGCCGCCACGATGGCGTCCTGACCCGGCACGAAGGCGTCCTCGAGAACCTTCGCGAACGGGATCGGGGTGTCGGGGCCGGCCACCCGCTGCACCGGAGCGCCGAGATCGTCGAACAGGTTCTCGGTGATCAGCGACGCCAGCTCGGCACCGAATCCGCCGCGGCGCACCGCCTCGTGGATCACCACCGCGTGGCGGGTGCGGGCCACGGACTCCAGCACCGTGCGCTCGTCCAGCGGCACGAGCGATCGCAGGTCGATCACCTCGGCGTCGATCGACTCCTGCGCCAACTGCTCGGCGGCGGCCAGCGCGGTGTGCACCTGCCTGCCGTAGCTGATCAGGGTGATGTCGCCACCCGCGCGCACCGTCGCCGCGGAACCGAGCGGCACCACGTGGTGACCGACCGGAACCGGCTGCGGCGGTGCGAAATAGAGCAGGCTCTGCTCGACGACGACCACCGGGTCGGGGTCGAAGATGGCGGCCGTCAGCAGGCCCTTGGCATCGGCGGGGTTGCTGGGCACCACCACCTTGAGGCCGGGGACATGGGTGAGCCAGGCCTCCAGCATCTCGGAATGCTGTGCCCCGAACTGCATTCCGGCACCCGCAGCACAGCGGATCGTCAACGGCACCGTGGTCTGCCCACCGGACATGTAGCGCAGCTTCGCGGCGTGATTGGACACCTGGTCCATGCATACGGCCAGGAAGTCCATCAGCATGATCTCGGCGACCGGTTTCAGGCCGGCGATCGCGGCGCCCACCGCGGCTCCGACGATGGCCTGCTCGCTGATCGGGGTCGCACGGACCCGGTCCGTGCCGTATTTGGTGGACAGCCCGGCGGAGACCTTGAACACCCCACCGCTGGGGTCGGCGATGTCCTCACCCAGCAGGATCACCGACGGATCACGGGACAGCGCGTCGTCAAGCGCACTGCCGAGCGCCTGGAAGCCGAGCATCGGGACGGTCTCTTGACTCACTTCACACCCCTTCGTAGACATCGGTCAGCAGCTCGGAAAGGTCGGGAACCGGGCTGGATTCGGCGAATTCGAAGGCATCCTGCACTTCCGCCTTCGCCTGCGCCTCGATGGCGCCGGCGTGATCCTCGGTGAGCATCCGGTCCTCGATCAGCTTGTCCCGCAACCGGACCACCGGGTCCGCGGCGCGTTCGGCGTCCAGTTCGCCGGGCTTCATGTACTCGTTCTGGTCCGACATCTGGTGGCCGTAGAAGCGGAACGTCATGGCTTCCAACAGGGTTGGCCCGTCACCGGCGCGGGCGCGCTCGATCGCGGTGCGGGCCGCGTCGTACATCGCCACCGGGTCGTTGCCGTCCACTCGCACGCCCGGCATCTTGTAGGAGGCCGCCCGGTCGGCCACCCGGTCCACGCTGGTGCCCCCTTCGAACGAGGTGTGCTCGGCGTACCGGTTGTTGTGGCAACAGAACACCACCGGCAGCTTCCACAGCGACGCGAGGTTGCAGGCCTCGTGGAACGCGCCGATGTTGGTGGCGCCGTCACCGAAGTTGACGACCGTGACCCGGTCGCCGCCCTGCAGTTGTGAGGCCAGGGCCAGACCGTTGGCGATGGGCAGACCGCTGCCGACGATCCCGGTGGTGACCATCAGCCCGGAGTCCGGGTGCGTGATGTGCATCGGGCCGCCCTTGCCTTTGCAGGTGCCCGTGGCCTTGCCGAAGAACTCGGCCCACAACTCCCGCATCGGCACCCCCTTGGCCAGGTGGTCGTGCAGCCCGCGGTAGGTGGTGACCAGGTAGTCGTCCGGGCGCAGCAGTGCCCCGATCGACGAGGACACGATCTCCTGCCCGCGCGGTGAGTAGTACTGGGCGCTGACCTGCCCGGTCAGGATCAGGGAACGGAATTTCTCGTCGCACACCTTGATCCGCGTGGCGGTGGTGAAGATCTGCGTCAGCTCGGCGGTCCCAGGCGTCATCAGCTTCCCATCTATTGGTCGGTCAGATAATTAATTAGTAACAGAGATCACTTCTCCATGTCAACGACGGTTTACCTCCCGCGACCTGGATACCGCTGGCCACCGTCGTGCCCAGAAGGGGCATCGCCGCGCTACGAACTGTCGGGCTCCGTCTACGACCACAAAGCGGCAGCAGTCATACCAGACTGGTCACGTAATAGCCTTGGGCACAATGGTATTCGCAGTGGTTAGACACACTCTAAGCCGCGGATTGCAGCCACATGTTGACCGCAAACCGCTACCTAGAGCGTGTCTAACCAATTCTTGGAGTCGCGCTCTAGACGCTTCCGAACGCCTGCCGGTACAGCGGGCTGTCCACGCTGTAATAGCTGCAGTGGAATCCGCTGGGGACACCGAACGGGATGACGGCACTGGCAATCGGACCGCCCGCGATGTCGGCCGCGTCAAAAACCACCAGTTCGCTTTCCCTGGAGCCCGCCCGGTGCACCAATGTCAGTGCGTAGCCGTCGAGTTCGTGGGTGCTACCGACGCGCGGTGCGAAGATGAGTTCACCGACGGCCGTGCCGGCGCCGAAATGGTAGAGGTCTTCCGCCCCGGTCACGGTGTCCACCCGCAACGCCGAATCCATGCCGTCGACCCGGCCGTCGAGCGATTGCAGATTGCTGTTCGTAAACGCGTGCCGGCTGGGCTGCGCCATCAAGCGGTCGTCGGGCCGCGGGAACTGGATGTCGCGGTCGTTGATCACCTGTTCGTTGAGCGTGTCCGGTGCCTTCGGGTCAATCGTCCAGCGCCGCAGGCTCTGCTGGGTTTCGGCGTGACTGGCGCGGTTGCCGTCGACATCGGGGAACAATGCGGTGCCCTCCGCGGCGGCGACATCGGCGACGATGCGGCCCTGCGCGTCCTCCCAGACGTTGGCCTCGTGCAGCATGTGCCGCGGCTCCACCTCGACCCAGCGCACGTCGGCAGCGGTACCGCGGCGCGGCATCAGACCGAGCTTGCTCGGCCGGCCCGGCACCCAGGCCGTCATGGGACCGCCGCGCATGGCCCGCTCCAGGCTGAGCTCGAGCGGCATCACCGGGAACACCACCCAGTTCTCGGTGACGAAGAAGGTGTGCAGCATCGTCATGTGCGGCACCGGAATCAACTCGGTGACGACCGGTACCCCATCGAAATCGATGACGTCATAACGGATCACGGCGTCCCCGCCGAGCCCGTGCACCGCATTGCCGATGTTGATCAGCTCGCCGGTGGCGTAGTCGACCTTCGGATGCGCCGAGAACGTCGTGTTGATGAGGCCGCCGTAGGTCTCCTCACCCAGGGTGTCCAGCGTGCGCGGGTCCAGCGCCACCGGCGGCGCGCCCTCCATCAGGGCCAGCAGCTTGCCGCCGTGGATGATGACGTTGGTGTTGGCGGTGTTGTATCGGGTGCCGGCGGCCGCCGGATCCGTGGTCATCGGGTTGCCCAGCACACCGAACAGCCGACGCCCCTCCCCCTGTTCGAGCAGGAACTTGTCAGTGCGCACCCAGCGGTTGCGCATCGACACCCGGCCGTTCTCGATGAAGAACGCATAGACCATGCCGTCGCCGTCGAACCAGTGATAGTCCTCGTCGGTCGGTGGGTACAGGGGTTCGGCGCCGTTGCGGTAGAACACCCCGGCCAAGTCCTCCGGCAGTTGCCCGCGGATCACCAGATCCGGGGCGTCGACCTCCATCCGATTGGGCTGGTGGTGGCCGGTCAGAAAAGGGCTGTCCAGAACAAGGCTGGCATCCATGGGCTCTCCAAGGTTCGTCGAGGGCTGACAGGTGTCACACCAGACGGCGCAACATCCGTAATCTCTTGTCCGCGTACGGCGGATAGAACATCGCAGTGAGATCCGGGCGAGTCGGCTTGGCCAGCACCGATTTCCGGTGGCTGAACTCCTCGAACCCGAACCTGCCGTGGTAGGCGCCCATCCCGGACGGCCCGACCCCGCCGAAGGGCATCCTCGCCGTCGCCACCTGCAGCAGCAGTTGGTTGATCACCATGCCACCCGCCGGGACCGCACGGATGACCCGGTCCCTGGTCTCTTTGGAGGCGGTGAACAGGTAGGCGGCAAGGGGTTTGGGCCGTCTCCGGACGAATTCGACAGCATGCTCGACGGATTCGACCGCCAACACCGGCAGGATGGGGCCGAAGATCTCGTCGGTCATCAGCGGCTCGGCCGGATCGGGTTGGACGACGACCGTGGGCTCGATCTCCAAACGTTCGGAATCGGTACCGCCGCCGATGACGACGTCCCCCACGGTGGCGGCCAGCGCGCCGGCCAGCCGCGCGAACTGCCGTTCGTTGACGATCGGCAATCCGGCCGGGGTCTCTGCCCGGAAGTCTGCGATGGCCGAGCGGATCTCCTCGACGAACCGGTCCCGCACAGCACCATGCACCAGCACGTAATCGGGGGCCACGCAGATCTGGCCGGAGTTCATCAGCTTGATCCAGGCGATCCGGCGGGCGGCAGTCCTGACGTCGGCGTCCTCGGCGATGATCACCGGGCTCTTGCCACCCAGTTCCAGCGTGACCGGGGTCAGATGGTCAGCCGCGGCCGCCATGATCTTGTGACCGACCGCGGTGCCACCGGTGAACAGCACCCGGTCCAGCCCCTGCGCGATCAACTCCTGGGTGACCGCACCGTCGCCCTCCACCACCGCGACCGCCTCAGGATCCAGATAGCGCGGTGCCAGCTCGGCCATCAGCCGTGAGGAGGCCGGCGCGAGTTCGGATGGCTTGACCACCAAGGTGTTTCCCGCGGCGATCGCCCCGATCGCAGGAGTCAGGCTGAGCTGGAACGGGACGTTCCACGGCCCGACGATCAAGACCGTGCCGTAGGGCTCGTACTCGATCCAGGCCCGGCCCGGAAGCTGTGTCCACTCGAGGCGGCGGTGCCTGCGTCTGGTCCACTTGCCGACGTTCTTGACCGCGTAACGGGCCTCGTTCACCGTCGCCACGATCTCGGCCAGCCAGGTCTCGAACGGTGGTCGGCGCAAGTCGTCGGTGACCGCCTCCACGATGGCGTCGCCGTTGTCGGCCAGCATCTCGACCATCGCCCGCAGTTGCGTGCGGCGCCAGTCGAGATCGAGCGTTCTGCCGGTGTCGAAGGTCTGACGCAGCCGCACGACCGTGGCCGCGCAATCGGGTTTTCCGGTGGTGAGCATCGATTACGGACCACCGCCGGGTTCCAGGAGCAACGCGTCGAACAGCTGGTTCATCGAATCCATGGCGGCGACATCGGTGTTGGCCGCGGCATGCGCGAACCCGTCGACGATCGCACTGATCATGCCCGCGACGGCGACGGCGTCCATGTCCTTCGGGATCAGGCCGGCGCGCTGCCCGGCAGCCACCGCCTGCGAAAGCGTCGCCGTCATGGCCTCGGCCTGCTTGGCGAACGCTGCCGACAGCTCTGGATGACGCCGCGCGTCGATGGGTGCGGTCGCCACGAATCCGGCCAGTTCGGGTGACTCGTGGTTGATCCGCATCGATTCGGCGAGCACCGCCCGCAACAGGCCGCGCACCGAGTGCGGGCCGGCCAGCGCCTCCACCGAGCGCTCGACGATCTTGCCGTACACGTAGTCGCAGACGGCTTCGAAGAGATTGCTCTTGGATCCGAAGTGGTAGTGCAGCGAGCCCGCGGTCACGCCGGCCATCTCCGCGATCAGGTTGTTCGTCGCCGGGCCGTAGCCGTACTGCGCGAAACATTGGCACGCCGCATCGAGCACTCGCTGACGGGTATCGACGCTGTCGGTGCCTGCCGGACGGCCCGGTCCCGATCGGGTGCTGGTGACCTCGCTCATCCCGCCATCATTGCGCAGCACAGTGGTCGACGGGGTGTTCACCGGCAGTTCAGTCGTCACCGGCGATGTACCGATCCAGGTCCTGGTGGAACTGCCGTATCCGGACTTCCTGGTAATTTGCCAGTGTTACACCGGGTTTGGTCATCGACCGCAGACCGCGCTGCACCCGGGGCAGGTTGGACAGATCTTGATTGAACACCGCACACAACCCGCCCAGCTCCGGTGCGGCCCCGTAGTCCTCGTCGGGCTCGAGCCAATGGACCGGTGCGGTCTTGGGTTTGGGCACACCCGGCGGCAACGGAATCAGCATCATGATGTCGAAGACGCACCGGTCGGGATCATTGCCGTACGGCCGGAACCGGTAGGTCAGCGGCGCGCCGACGCCGGCCCAGGGCACCATGTTCGGAAACACGAAGTACTGGATGGCGTCGACGATCTCCGAGTCGCTGGTGCCGGACAGGTCGGCGCCGGTGGTCTGGGCCAGGTTGTCCCGCATCGCCGCGGCGACGATGGGGCGCGCGGACTGACCGTCGGGCACTTCGAACGCCCCGACGCCCTCGGGGAAGAAGTCCCGGAACATGGCATCGAGCACGTCCTGGGGTTCCAGCGGTTCGAGGTGTGGACTGCTGGTGGCTTGCGGAGTGATCATCCGGTTGAAGCCGGGTAGGCCGTCGGACCGGGTGTAGATGTCGTACTGGGTGTTGGCGTCCCCGAGGTATTCGAGTAGCTGCGGATGCGTGGCGATGACGTGGTAGGACTCCAGGAACGCCTCCATGCCGACCTTCCAGTTGCAGTCGATCACCTTGGCGACGTGGATCGCCTTGAATCGGTCCTGCAGATTGAACGGCGCGAAATGCTTTTCCAGGTCACCCAGATAGTCGGACAGCGGCGCCGCCGCCGGATCGGGATTGACGAAGACGAATCCCGCCCAGATTCCGGTTTGGGCCTCCGGCAGGGCAAAAGCTGCGTCGTCGACGTGTGGGAAGTCCCACCGGCCGGGCACGTCGGTGAGGTTGCCTTCCAGGCTCCAGGTGAAACCGTGGAAAGGGCAGCGCAATTGGTTGATCCGGCCCGCGTCGTCACACAACCGGGTACCGCGGTGCAGACACGAATTGTGGAAGGCCCTGACCGCCCCGGCGGCCGTGCGCACCACGATCAAGGACAGGTCGGCGAGGTCGTAGACGTAATAGTCCCCCGGCTCGGGGATGTCTTCCTCGCGGCAGGCGAACTGCCACACCTTCTTCCACATCCGATCCACTTCGAGCCGGTGGAACTCGGCGCTGAAATAGCGCTCCTTGTCGATGTCGGCCGATCCGAGGAACTCGTAGGACTCCTCCAACAGCGGCGCCGGGACTTCCCGGCTGTCATCGGCGAGCAGGCTCTGCACGGTCGGCCCGGAGGATCGCGCCTCGCCCGGCTTGCTCACCTCGTCGTCCGTCCTGTCGGGTGCCTGGGTCACACTGCCTCCTCTGTCAGGGTTTGCTTCAGTCGTGTTTCAGCCAGGCCCGCCAGGTATTCCTGCACCGCGGTGCCGATGAAAGCCGATCCGTTGATGCCCCATCCCCCGTCGACATAGAGCACCTGGCCGGTGATGTAGCCGGCTTGGGCCGACGCCAGGAAGGCCACCGCCGCGGCGACATCGGCGGGTTCACCGATGCGGCCCAACGGCATCGCGTCGCCGATGGCGTCCCGCAGCCCCGGATCGGCGAATTCGCCGGCGGTGCCGTCGGTGAGCACGAGACCGGGTCCGACGGCGTTGACCCGGATGCCCCGGGGGGCGTACTCGGTTGCCATCTGTTTGGTCAGTGCGACCAGCGCGGCTTTCGATGCCGGGTAGATCCCGCGCCCGGCACCTCCGAGTTCGGCCAGCACCGACGTCAGGTTGACGATCGCGCCGTTGTCCCCGAACCGGTCCAGCAGTGCGCGGGTGACCAGCCAGCTGCCGAGCACGTTGACCCGCAGGACCGCGTCGACCTCGTCGACGGTGCTCTCGGCGAGCGTGTGCGAACGCCAGATGCCGGCATTGTTGACCAGCACATCGATCGCGCCGATGTCCGCCAATGCGTCCGCCAGCGTGGTCACCGACCCCTCGTCGGTGACATCGCAGCGGACCGCTCGACCACCGATCGCGGTGGCGACTTCGTCGGCCGCGACACCGTCGACGTCCACCACCACGACGTCCATGCCGTCGGCGGCGAGCCGCTCCGAAATCGCGCGACCGATGCCTTTGCCGGCCCCCGTTACCACTGCTGTCGGCACCGTTGCCTCGCTTTCCCGGACCTGGAGATTGAGCCTTGTCTATGACGCACCTCACTATTATATTGGTCCACCAATTAGTCAAGCGGACAGTCCAAACCCCTGGCAGCCCTGCCCAACAACCCTGGAGACGGCCTTGACCGACATCACCAGCCCGCCCGCGACCTGCCCGATCGCGTCTTTCGACCCGCTGGATCCACAGACCATGCAGGCGCCGCACCCGTGGTACCAAGCGCTGCGCGCCCAAGAACCGGTGCACTTCGTCGCCGAGCGCGGCATGTGGTTCGTCACCTCGCGGGAGCTGGTTTCCGCGGCGCTGACCGACCACGAGGTGTTCTCCTCCGCGTTCGGCCTGCCGCAGATGCCGCCGCCGGCGTCGGTTGCCGAGGAGATCGAAGCGCTCAAGGGGCAGGGCTGGGACATGATTCCGACGCTGCTGACCGCCGACCCGCCCGATCACCACTACTACCGACGGATGGTCGCCCGCGCGTTCACCCCGCGCTTCGTCGCTCAGCGCGAACCGGGGATCCGCTCGGTCGTCGACGAACTGCTCGACACGCTGCCCACCGACGAACCCGTGGAGATCGTCGAACAGTTCGCCGCGCCACTGCCGCTGCGGATCATCGCCCAGGCACTCAACGTCCCCGACGACCGGATCGACGACTTCCGGCGCTGGTCCGATCAATTCGCATTGACCATCGGTGCCGAGATCGACGAGGCCGGCGCGCTCGAGCAGGCGCGCAGCCTGCTCGAGTACCAGCGCTACTTCGCCGCCGAACTCGAAGATCGCCGCACCAACCCTCAGGACGACCTGCTCACCGGATTGGTGCAGGCATCCAACGCCAACGACGACGAACCGCTGACCACAGGCGCGGCGCTGAGCATCATCCAGCAGATCCTGATCGCCGGAAATGAGACGTCACGCAAGCTGATGACCGGGACGCTGCACCAACTCGGACTGAATCCCAAATGGTGGCACTGGCTGCAGGAGGATCCGGCGGCCCGGTCCGAGCTGCTCGTCGAGGAGGCGCTGCGCTTTCTCACCCCGGTCCAGTCCATGTTCCGCATCACCAAGGCCGAAGCGACCCTCGGTGGATACACGATTCCGGCAGGCTCACTCGTGGTGCTGGTCTTCGGTTCGGCCAACCGCGACGAGGCGCAGTACGACGACGGCGAGGAATTCAACCCCGAACGCCCCGACGTCAGAACACATCTGGCGTTCGGTCAGGGCATCCATTCCTGCCTGGGCGCCTCGCTGGCGCGATTGCAGGCACGAATCGCCTTGGCGGACATGGCCCGTCGATTCGGATCGATCGAGCTCGCCACCGATAACGACTACGAGTACGAGCCCAGCTTCATGCTGCGCGGACTCAAGCGACTCAACGTGATCTTCCGGGCCCGCTGATCGTGCCGCACGCGCCGTCGGACCCAGACACCGCAGCGACCGATCGGGTCCTGCAGTGGTGGCGCGGGTATGTGGATCGACACCCACTCGCGTCCCTGCGCACTGTCGGTGGTCAGTGCGTGTTGGCGGTCCGCACGGTCCAGTATCTGTGTGCCGACGTGGTGCGGGGCCGCTTCCCGTTCTGGGAATTCGTCGAGCAGGCGGTGTTCATGGCCCGCACCGCCGTGGTGCCGACGTTGTTCATCGCGGTCCCCATCAGCGTCACCCTGGCTGTCCAATTCAGCCTGCTGGCAGGCCAACTCGGTGCGACCGCACTGGCCGGTGCCGCCAACGGGCTGGCGGTGATCAAGCAGGGCGCGCCGCTGGTCGCGGCGATCCTGATGGCCGCTGCCGTCGGATCCGCGATGAGTGCCGATCTCGGGGCGCGGACCATCCGCGACGAGACGGACGCGATGGAGGTGATGGGCATCTCGGTGATCCAGCGATTGGTGGTGCCCCGGCTGGCTGCCGCCGTGATCGTCTCGGTGGCCCTGACCGGGTTCACCTGCTTCATCGGGTTCCTGGCCGGGTACGCCTTCACCGTCATGCTGCAGGGCGGCACCCCGGGCAGCTATACGACCACGTTCTCCTCCTTCGCGACCGTCGACGACCTGGTGCTCACCTTGATCAAGGCCGTGGTGTTCGGCGTCATCGTCGCGGTCATTGCCTGCTACAAGGGGCTGGACACCCGAGGCGGGCCGGCCGGGGTCGCCAATTCGGTGAATGCCGCTGTCGTGCAATCGATCCTGCTGCTGTTGCTGGCGAACACCCTGATCAGCCAGATGTACCTGGTGCTCTTCCCCAAGACGAGTTTCTGACATGGCCGCCATCCATCTGCCGCTCGGCGTCCGTCCGCTGGCCGTCGCCGCGCACACCACCCAATTCCAGATGGCCCGTAACGGCCACATCGTGGCGTTCTTCTTCCGCACCTTGGCGGGCATCCCGATCGTGATCAAGAAGTATCCCCGCGAGTTCCTGCGGCTGTCTTCCGACGTCACCTGGGGTAACGGATCGATCGTGGTCGGTGGCGGCACCGCCGGTGTGGTGCTGGTCGTCGGGGCGGCCGCCGGCGCGGTGGTGGCAATCGAGGGTTACAACGCGCTGAACCTGCTCGGACTGGGGCCCGCGACCGGGCTGCTGACCGCCCTGGCGACCGTACGTGAGCTGGCACCGATGATGGCCGCCCTGGCCTTCGCGATCCAGGCCGGCTGCCGATTCACCGCGCAGCTGGGCTCGATGCGGATCTCCGAGGAGATCGACGCACTGGAATCGGTGGCCATCCGCCCGATCCCCTACCTGGTGACCACCCGGGTGCTGGCCTCGGCGATGGCGGTCATTCCGCTGTTCGTCGTGTGCCTGGCGCTGAACTTCATGGTGTGCCAGTTGGTGGTCTACCTGGCCAGCGGCCAGGCCTCCGGAACGTATCTGCACTACTTCGCCCTCATGCTCTCGGGCGGTGACATGTTCTTCGCGGTGATCAAGGTGGCGGTCTTCGTGGCGATCATGTCCACGGTGCAGTGCTACTACGGCTTCTACGCCTCCGGCGGCCCGCAGGGCGTGGGCATCGCCGCCGGACGGGCGATGCGGTTGTCCATCACGCTGATGGTCGTCACCAACATGATGCTCACCATGGCGTTTTGGGGCGTCGACGCCGGCGGAAGGCTGGGAGGCTGATGCCGAATCCGTTCGAACTCGACGGGCGCGGACCCTCCGAGCGCGCACTGATCGTCACTTGCGTGGTGTTCCTCGCGGTGTGTGCGGTCGCCGGGTATCTCATGTTCGCCAAGTCCACCGGATCCCTCGATCGCCGGGTCCAGATCACCGCGCGTCTGCCGAGCGTGGGCGACGGGCTGCCGCCGAAGTCGGACGTCAAGTACCGCGGGATCCTGGTCGGCGCGGTGCGGTCGGTCACGCCCGCGCTGGGCGGCGGCGACAACCTCGTCAACATCGATCTGCGCCCTGATTACGTTGCCGCCATTGCCAATACCGTGACCGCCCGTATCGTTCCCGGCAACGCCTTCGCGGTGTCCACGGTGCAGTTGGTCGACAACGGTGGTGGCGGCCGGCCGATCCGGACCGGAGACGTGATCGGCCAGGACACCGCCCTGCCGACCCAATTGTTCCAGTCCACGCTGGCCAAGGTGCGCGAGCTGGTCGCCGCGGTGGGCCGGCCCGACACCGACCACACGCTGGGTGTGATGCGCGCCATCGCCGACGCCACCGCGGGCAAGGGCCCCGAATTGACCTCGGCCGCACAGGGTCTCAATCGCATCGTGACCGAGATGAACACTCTGCGCACCGACGGCTCCGGCCCCCCGACCCTGCAGACCTGGAACTCCGCGCTGGGCGCGCTCGGAGCTACCGCCCCCGATCTGCTGGACTCGCTACAGAACGCGGTCAAGCCGATGCGCACCGTGGCCGAGCAGCGTGCGGAGCTGACAAACCTGCTGACCGGCGCCAACCACACCATCGGAACCCTGCGAACCGCAATGGACAATCACACCGACCAACTGTTGGGTATCACCGGCAACCTCACCCCGGTGATCGGGGTGCTGGCCGACCGGTCCGGCAAGTTCCCGGCCGTCGCCGTCGGCCTGCACAACGTGGTCAACGGTTTCTTCGACGAGATGTGGACCCGCACCAATCAGAAGGTGACGTTCACGTTCAAGCTCGTCGTGGCCCTGGCACCGCTGCGGCTCTACAACCGCGCGGACTGTCCCGTCTACGGCGAGTTACGTGGCCCGAGCTGCGACACCGCGCCGGAGGGCATCCCCATCGTCGACACCCACGGCCTGCCCGATCCGCGCGCCTACGTCCCGCCGCCCGGGATCGTCTTGCCCGACCCGGCCAACCCGGCCGACGAGGTGCTCCAGAGCACGTTGCAAACACCGCCTGCCCCTGAGGAATTCGTCCCGACCCCGCCACTGCCCGCCGAACAGCCATCGGGAACACCATGAACGCACGCGCCCGCATGTTGATCTGGCTCGCCGCCTTCATGACGGTGTGCCTGGCGCTCACCTGGACGATCCTGGTGACGTTGCGCCGAGAGGTACAAGGTGACACGTTCACCTACACCGCACAGTTCACCGATGTCACCGGACTGCGGGAAGGTTCGGATGTACGGGTGGCGGGCGTGCGAGTCGGCCGGGTCGACGCCGTCACCCTCGACGATTCCGACTCGGCCACAGACACTTTGGCCACCGTCCGATTCCGGGTGCAGCGGGATCAGCCGGTGTACGGAAACACCAAGGCCTCAGTGGTCTACCAGAACATCATCGGCCAGCGTTACATCGGCCTGACCCTCGCCGACTTCGGCCGGCCCGAGCGGCTCGCCGACGGCGCCATGATCCCCGTCGAACACACCGAGCCATCGTTCGACGTCACCAATCTGCTCAACGGGTTCGAGCCCATGTTCACGCTGCTCGATCCGACGAACCGCGGGAACCTCTCCACCGCGTTGATCAATGCGCTGCAGGGTGATTCCGACTCCGTCGTCGTACTCGTGGCGCAGACCTCGGAGTTGGCGCAATCGATGGCCGGTCCCGACCAGGTTCTCGGCCGGGTGATCGACAGCCTCAACGCGGTGACCGAGAATCTGGCGTCTCGGGGCACCCAACTGCAGTCCACGCTGATCCAGATGCGCTCGGTGATCGCCGGGCTCAACGCGCACCGGGACGAACTGGTGCACTCGACCGGTTCGATCTCGACGGTGGTGTCACGGCTGTCGGCGATCACCACCTCGACGCAGCCCGAACTGCACGACATGCTGAGCCGCCAACCCGGCATGCTGTCGACGATGGTGGCCAACCGCGACGGCTGGGCCACGCTCGGCTCGAACCTGCCTGCGGTGCTCAAGGGCCTCTCGCGCATCACCGGGGACTCCGCCGCGATGAGCGCGATGCCGTGCGACTTCAACTTCACCCTGTTCAACTTCCTCAAGCCGATCATTCCGACCATCGTCAACGCGGCC
The DNA here is from genome assembly GCA_036235365.1 of Mycolicibacterium sp. 050232. Classification (GTDB taxonomy): domain Bacteria; phylum Actinomycetota; class Actinomycetes; order Mycobacteriales; family Mycobacteriaceae; genus Mycobacterium. The sequence continues at coordinate 366,312 of JAZBEZ010000003.1, forward strand.
ACCCCGGGCGGGCAGCGCAAGTACACGGCGAAGTGCAGGTGACGGGCGATATGAAGCGAATCCTGAAGCGGCGCAGTTCCTCTGCCGATCAGACCACGCATCGGCGGCCGCGCGCTCTCGAAGACCGCAATATGGCAGTGATCGGCACCATCGCGCTGCTGGCCCTGACCGTCGTCATCGTCGCCAGCACCGCGCTGAGTTCGATGCACCTCGGCAAACGGACCTACACGGCCGAGTTCCTGCAAGGCGCCAGCCTGCGGTCCGGCGACCAGGTCAGCGTCGCCGGCGTCCCGGTCGGCGTGGTCAGCGGCACCAAGCTCGCCGTCAATCGGGTCCTCGTCACCATGAAACTCAACAACAACGTCCGGTTGGGTGCCGAGACCAAGGCCGCGATCAAGCTCACCACGGTGCTTGGGTCACGCTACGTCGAGCTGCGCCCCAGAGGGGGTGGCACCCTGCCCGATGGCCGAATCCCCTTGGCGAACACCTCGGTTCCCTACGACCTGCAGAAGTTGCTCTCCGATTCGACCACCACGTTCGAGGACGTCGACGCCGCACAGTTCGCCTCCTCGATGCAGCTGCTGTCGCAGCAGCTCACCGGGGTGCCTGCGGTGTTGCCCGACGCGCTGACCAACGTCAAGAACCTGTCGGCGATCATCGCCGAACGGCGCGACCAGATCTCCGATCTGCTGCGCAACACCGCGAATGTCGCCAAAATCCTCGGCGGCCAGCAGGACGATCTGGCCGCCCTGGTGATCCAGGGCCGCGAACTCACCGGAGAGATCGTCCGTCGCCGCGCGAGCGTCGAACGACTCCTGCAGGCGGCCACCACCTTGATCACCACCGCGCAGGGCGTCATGGGGACCGACAGCGAGAACATCGACAAGATGCTCGCCGACCTGCAGCAGGTCACCTCGATGCTCGGCGACCATGATGAGTTGTTGCGCAACCTGTTCCAGATCATGCCGGTGGCGATGCGCAATGCCGCCAACGCCACCGGATCGGGACCGTTCCTCGACTTCATGCTGCCCGGCGGGCTGATGGTGGATTCCTGGATGTGCGCCATCAGCGGCCGCGCCGAGCAGTGGAAGTGGCCGGAGCGCTACCAGTACTTCAAGGACTGCGAATGAGGCCAGGACTGCAATGACACGCAAGACCGCAATCGTGACCGTACTGATCACCGCCGTGGCGCTGGCCGTCACCGGTGCCTATCTGCTGCGCCCCACCCCGACTGCCGCACTGCGGTTCACCGCCCAGTTCGACAACGCCATCGGCCTGTACGTCGGCAACGACGTCTCGGTGCTGGGAATGCCGGTGGGACGGGTGACCTCGATCGACAACCGGGGCGACCACGTCGACGTGGGCATCGAGGTCGATCCGGGCACCGATGTGCCCGCCGAGGTCACCGCGGTCACCGTCGGGACCTCGATCCTCACCGACCGCCACATCGAACTCACCCCCGCCTATTCCGGCGGCCGAACGCTGGCCCAAGGCGCTGTGCTGGGACCGCAATCGACCCGAACGCCCGTCGAATTCGACCGCGTGCTGAAGATGGTCGACAAGCTCGGCGGTGCCATGGGCGGTGACGGCCGGGGCAACGGGCCGCTGACCGATCTGATGTCGGCCACCCATGCGATCACCGCCACCAGCGGGCCCGAGATCAAGAACGCACTGGCCGGGATGTCGGAGGCGCTACGCACCGGGGCCGACGGCGGCGCCGCGACCAAACGGAACCTCGATGCGATCATCACCAACCTCAGCAAGCTCACCGACGGCGCGGCCCGCAACGAGGGCCAGGTACGTGAGTTCGGCTCCTACGTACGACAACTCACCGATGTGCTGGCATCGGAAGGGGTAGGGCGCGGCGACACCGGCCGGCAGCTCAATGACCTGCTCAACCGGCTCAACACCCTGCTGGCCGACAACGGCGGAAATCTCAAGAACAGCGTCGACAGCAGCGCCAGGCTCAGCCGGGCTCTGGTGGACTACCGCCGTGAACTGTCCGAGGTTTTCGACGTGGCCCCGCTGGCGATCGACAACGCCGCGGGCGCCATCGACATGCAGAACGGAATGCTGCGCGTCGGCGCCCATTTCGACAACGTGTTCTTCGACAGCTCGATGACCAAGGAAGTCTGCAACATCCTGGGCTTGCGCCAACTCGGTTGTCGCACCGGATCGATTCGCGACCTCGGTCCCGACTTCGGAATGACCACGATGCTCGAGGCGATGACGAAGTTGGCGGACAAATGAAGACCGTGCGCCACATCGTGGCCGGCGTCGTGGTGGCAACCACGGCGGTGGGATGCTCTGCCGGAGTGGAGCAACTGCCCCTGCCTGCCCCTGGACTCAGCGGACCGACCTACGAGCTGGATGCGGAGTTCTCCAACGCCCTCAACCTCCCGGACCGCGCCAAGGTCCGGGTCGGAGGGGCCGATGTCGGCGAGGTGGTCGGCATGAGCGCCAAGGACTACACCGCCGTGGTGCAGATGCGGATCCTCGACGGCATCCGGCTTCCCGAGGGCACCACCGCCGAATTACGTTCGGCGACACCGCTGGGCGACGTATTCGTCTCCCTCACCCCGCCCGCTTCCAGCGCTCCCGGCACCGCGTTGCTCGCCGACGGAGACCGGATTCCGCAGGGCTCCACGACCGCGGCCGCGACGGTGGAACAGGTGCTGGCCACCACGTCGATGATCGTCAACGGCGGGGTGATCCGGAACCTGACCCGGGTGCTGAACGGGGTCGGCGGGGCATTGGGCAAGGAGGGCGAGGGACTCAGCAGCCTGATCCACGAGTCCCGCGCCCTGGTCTCCACGATGGCCGACCGCTCCGACGAGATCCGGACCATGCTGGACCAAACCGCCAGGCTGGCCGACGAACTCAACGCCCGGCGCGACACCATCAACGAGGTACTGGACTCCGCCACACCGGCATTGCTGACGATCGCCGACAACACCGCCGCGATCGTGGACCTGGTCGACGAGATCGGTGCGGTGACCACCCAACTCCAGAGGTTCCCGGCCATCGGTGGCACCGATACCCGCAGCTGGATCCACGACCTGAACACCCTGTCGGCAGCCTTCAACGAGGCCGCCACCGATCCCAGAGTGACCATGGCCAACTTCCTGCGGTTCCTGCCTGCGGCGCTGAAGCTGTTCGGCAGCAACGCCGCCGCCGCAGACGTCGACCTCCAGCAGGTCGCGATCGGCCACATCCCCGATATGAACCACTACGCCGACCCGGGGTTCACCGGGCCCAAGTGGGCCAATTGGGACAACATGGTCGGCTCGATCCGGTTCGTGCTGACCCAGCTCGGCGACCGGGTGTGGGGTCCCGATCGGGGCCGGATCTGGGGGCCGCCGCAATGAGCCTGCGCACGCTGCTTGATCCGGTTGCGGCCCTGTCCATTCGCGCGGTGCAGTTCGTCACCTCACGACGGCTGATGCTGTCGGTCGTCGGCCAACTGCTGCTCGTGGTGATCGGCGTTGCATATCTGGCGTTCGGCGCGTTGCGGTTCAACCCGTTCGACCGCCAGATCGCGGTCAAAGTGGATCTGGCCGAATCCGGTGGGTTGCTCCCCGGCCAGGACGTCACGGTCCGGGGCATCCCGGTCGGCCGGGTCACGTCGGTCGAGATGTCCGGCGACGGCGTGGTCGCCACCGCGATGATCGACCACAACGCTCGTATTCCCATGCTCGACACCAACGTCCGGGTTTCTGCCCTGTCTCCCGCCGGGGAGCAGTACCTGGATTTCGCGCCGCGGCACAGCGACGGTCCATTCCTGTCGGACGGTTCGGTGATCGACCGCAGCCAGACCGAGATTCCGGTCCCCTTGTGGCGCCTGCTCACCAATGTCGATGGTGTGCTGGCACAGGCCGACCCTCAGCAGATCCGGTCGGTCATCGACGAACTCGGGGTCAGCGATCAGGGGCCGGAGAAGTTGCGTGATCTGTTCAACGGCGCCCAGGTATTGCTCAACACCCTCGACGGGGTGCTGCCGCAGACCATGACGTTGCTGCGTAGCAGCCGCACCGTCTTCACCATCATCGACGACTCCTCGGATGGGCTGACCGCCATGTCGCACAACCTGTCCGGGACACTCGGCGGTATCGGCGAAAAGGACGCCGGCATAAGGACTCTGCTCGCCAAGACCCCGGAGCTGCTGAACACCGTGGACTCCGTGATCGACGACAACTCACCGACGATGGTGCAGTTGCTCGGCGACCTGGCCACGGTGGCCCAGCTGTCCCAGGTCCGCGTGCCTGCCCTCGACCGGATGTTCAACGACGAGCGCCAACCCCTGCTCGACGGCATCCGGTCACTGATGCACGACGGCGCGATCTGGGCGATCGCCGATATCTATCCCCGCCCGGTGTGCGACTACCCGCACCAGCGCGACGTGCCGTTCATCCCGAACTATCCCGAGCCGTACCTGTACACGTACTGCGAGAACCAAGATCCGAACCTTCTGGTACGGGGCGCCCGCAACGCGCCCCGACCGCCGGGTGACGACACCGCCGCTCCCCCAACGGGACTCGATCCCCTGCGCCGCGCCGATCCGACACCGATAACCGACCACACCATCCAACTGCCCTACGGCGGCCCGGTCCTGCCCCCGGAGTCGCAGCCGCAACGCCAGGGCGGGCAGTGGTGAGAGATGAGGAGCATCATGGCAAACACGAAACTGGCCGAGCGTCCCGACAGTGCGGACGTCGACGAGGCCGTTGACGGCGATATCGAGGTGCCGGACTCAGAGTCCGTTGCACCCGAGGGTAAATGGAAGTTCCGGCTGTTCGTCGCAGCGTTCACGGCGCTACTACTGGCACTCGCCGGAGCCGGCGGGTTCTTCGGCTGGCACTACGTCAAAGACCGGCAGATCTCGGATGCCGGTGCGGCCGCGCTGAACACGGCGAACTCCTACGCGGTGACGCTGACGTCGGTGGATACCAACAACCTCGACGCGAACTTCGCGGCCGTCCTCGACGGCTCCACCGGCGAATTCCACGACATGTACGCCCAATCCAGCAGCCAACTGCGCAAGCTGCTGGTCGACCACAAGGCGACCGGGCACGGTGTCGTGGTGAACTCAGCGGTCAAGTCGGCCTCCGACGACGAGGTGGTGGTGCTGCTGTTCGTCGACCAGACGGTGACCAACACCGAGGTTCCCGATCCGCGGGTGGATCGCAGCCGCATGGTGATGACCATGCAGAACGTCGACGGCCGATGGAAGGCCGCCAAGGTGGAGCTCCCGTGACCGACCACGAACTCAAGATCGGCCGCATCGCCATGGTCCGCGACGAATTGCTGATGCACTCGATGCTCAAGCGGGTCGCCGATCTCCCGGAAACCGTGTTCCTGCCGATGCTGCGGTTGATCACCGCCGACCGCGAGGCGATCGATGCGCGGTGGAGGAATTTGGTGGCCCAGCGGCGCCGGCGCGGGCTGTTCGAGAGTCCTCGGCGCTCGTGGGAACGTCAATACGGCCAGTTCGTCCGGGAGCTCGAATGGGTGACCTCCGAATTGCTGCGGGATCTGCCCTTCGGCGCGGTGGAGGAATTGGTGTCCGACGCCGTCGCGGCCAGGCTGCGGCACTGGCTGCGGTACCTCCTGCCGGTCTTCCACGCGGTGAAGATCGTGCCGAAGGCGTGGTACGCACCTGTGATGGACATGGGTGTCGGCATCTCCACCTTCCTGGTGGGCCCCATCTACCGCACCGGCGAGGAACCGGGCGGCACTCTGGTCTACGAGATCCCGGAATGCGCGATGCATGTCGTGGCCGGAACGTACACCGCACAGGAGAACTCCTGCCAGATGGGCTGTAAGGCAGCCTGCGAGAAGGTCTTTCCCGCCGACGGTCCGATGCCGCTGGAGTTCGACCCACATCTGCCCGGACTGGGCTGCACCCTGCGCGTCCACCCGGCCCACTGACCGACACCGAACAAGGAGCCCCATGAGCAGCGTCGACAACAATCCCATCCAGACCTACGCCCCCCTCTACGAGGAGTACGACTACCCGATCGAGGACGTCACCGGTGCGCTACCCGACGAATTGCGAGGAACGCTGTACCGCAACGGTCCCGGCAAGATGGAGGCCGGCGGAACACCGCTCGGCCACATCTTCGACGGCGACGGCATGATGACGATGTACTCGATGGCCGACGGGAAGGTCCACTTCCGCAACCGGTTCATCCAGACCAAGCACTATCAGCGATCGATCGTCTCCGAGGGCGCGCCATTGCGCGCGCTGGGCACCATGCGCAAGGGCGGCCTGCTGGCCAACGCCTTGCGATTCCCCGCGAATGTGGCCAACACCTCCGTCGTCATGACCGCCGGGAAACTACTCGCACTGTGGGAAGGTGGCCGGCCCACCGAGCTCGATCCCGACACCCTGCGCACCAGGGGCGAGTACGACTACGGCGGTGAGCTCAAATGGCTCGGCGCATTCTCCGCACATCCCAAGTGGGACTGGGACACCGGTGAGATGTACAACTTCGGGATGGCGATGGCGCCGGTCCCCAAGCTGATCTGCTACCGGGTCGATCGCGCCGGCAAGTTGCACCGGCTCGGTGCGGTGCGCCTGCCCGGACCGATGTTCAATCACGACGTCGGCCTGACCAAGCGGTACCTGGTGTTCGTGATCCCACCGCTGGTGTTCCCGCTCAAGAAGTTCTTCGGCGCCGCCTTCGGGTTGCTCAACTACATCGACGCCATCGATTACGACGCGTCGATGGGCACGATGATCGCCCTGGTACCGCGCGACGGCGGCAAGCCCCGCATCTTCCACACCGATCCGATGCTGCATCTGCACTTTTCCAACGCCTACGACGACGAGAACGGCGACGTGGTGGTGGACGTGATGAACTATCACGCCACCTGGGAGCAGCTCAACGGTCAGCTGGCCGGAGTCGAGACCCTGATGGAGACCTCCACGATGCCGTTCGGCGGCCTGCCCACACGGTTGCGCATCACCGACAGCGGGAACGTCACCATCGATGAATTCTCCGGTGTTCACGGCGAATTCCCGAGCATCAACGTGTTCAAGATGGCCAAACCGAACCGCTACTTCTACATGTCGGCTGCGACCGGCGGCAGCCTCTACCCGAACGCGCTGGCCAAGATCGACAACGAGACGGGCAAGGAAACCACGTTCCAGTTCTCCGACGGAGAGCTTCCTCACGAAGCGGTCTTCGCGGCGCGCCCGGGGGCCACCGACGAGGATGACGGCTGGCTGATCGGTCCGGTGCTGGACGCGGTCAACAACACCGCCAGGTTGGAGGTGTTCGACGCCAAGGACATCGAAGCCGGGCCGGTCTACGTCGGCCGGTTGCGCCATCACCTGCCGCTGAGCTTCCACGGCTGCTACACCCCGCGGATCGCCCAGCCGCATTGACCGCCGGCTACCCGGTGATCGCCTGGAACTCCGGTGCGATCAGGTCCCTGACCGCTGCCCAGCCGACGGTGATCACCGGGAGGCCGCGGCCGAACTGCCAATCGGGGAAATGCAGTTCGATGCCCTCCGCGGTGGGGATCCAATAGCGGAAGTTGTCGTCGACCGGGGCGACCTCGCTGCCGAACTGCCACACTCCGGGACGACTGGGCGGCGCGTAGACCGTGGGGAGGATCCTCTTGGTTTCCTCGGACAGCCGCGCCAGCCCCGCCTTTTTATCAGTGAAAAGATTGTCCCAATCGATCAGAATTCCGCTACGACAGTCGAAAACCCGGGTTGCCACAGCATTGAAGGGCATATTGGGCTGATCGGTTTTGTATTCACCGGTGAACAGCGCAGAAATGGTCACCGGTCGCTTATCGATACGCCCGTCGATATTCAGCGTCCAGGGATTCGTCTTCGTCGCGCTCGGCTCATACGTGGCGACTTGGCCACGCGCCTCGGCATCGATCACCTGGTTGATCGCGTCGGCGATCCCGGCGTCGCCGCCACCCACCTTCTCATAACGAACCATCCAGTTACCCAACTGATCTGAGCTCTTCCCGGCGATCGTGTCGGCCACCGGCGCATAGGGTGCGCACGACGATTCCGGCGCGGCCGACGCCACGCCCGCGCCGAGTGCCGCAACCCCCGCGGCGATCGTGGCGAGGCCCAGAGTTCGGCTCAGCATTTCAGCCCTCCTGCATCCGCGTTGATTTCCGCCATTCGCCGGATATGGTGAATTATGCCACGGCATAATTGCGCTATTCGAGGGAATAGTTCACCTGCTGCGGATAAATTTCGGTGCCTCGATTTTGCCCAACCAACTGGTTGGTGGTAATCTCTCGCCATGCGGACAGGAATATTTCTGAGTTACGCCGGCGGATTCAAGGAGGCGGCCGATCAGGTCGTCGAGTTGGAGAAGGTCGGCGTCGACATCGCCCTGGTGGCCGAGGCCTACTCCTATGACGCCATCAGCCAGCTGGGCTACCTGGCCGCCAAGACCTCCACCATGGAGCTCGGCACCGGCGTGGTGCCGATCTACACCCGCACCCCGGCGCTGATGGCGATGAGCGCCGCCGGTGTCGACTACGTGTCCGACGGCCGGTTCCGCCTCGGTATCGGCACCTCGGGGCCACAGGTGATGGAGGGTTTCCACGGCGTACCGTTCGACGCGCCGCTGGGCCGTACCCGCGAGGTGGTCGAGATCTGCCGCAAGGTGTGGCGCCGCGAGAACCTGGATTACGACGGCAAGTACTACCAGCTACCGCTGCCCGCCGACCGCGGGACCGGCCTGGGCAAGTCGCTGCATCTGATCAATCACCCAGTGCGCGAGGATATTCCGATCACCATCGCGGCGCTGGGCCCGAAGAACGTCGAGCTGACCGCTGAGATCGCACAGGGCTGGCAGCCGGTGTTCTATCTGCCGGAGAAGGCCGACGACGTGTGGGGCGACGCGTTGCGCGCCGGCACCGCCAAGCGCGATCCGGCACTGGGGCCACTCGACGTCATGGTCAGTGCCAGCCTGGCCATCGGCGACGACGTCGACGAGCGGCTGGCCTGGGCCAAACCCCAACTGGCGCTGTACATCGGCGGCATGGGCGCCCGCGGGCAGAACTTCTACCACAAGCTGGCCACCCGGTATGGCTACGGCGAGGTGGCCGACCACATCCAGGACCTGTTCCTGGCCGGCAAGAAGGCCGAGGCCATCGCGGCCGTGCCCGACGACCTGGTGCGCAACGTGTCGCTGGTCGGGCCGAAAGGCTTCGTCAAAGAGCGCCTCGCCGCCTACGCCGAAGCCGGGGTGACCACCATGTTGGTGCATCCGCTGGCCACCGATACCGCCGAGACCGTGACGTTCTGCGAGGAGCTCGTTTCGCTCACCCGCTAGCGCCGGGCCCGAACGTCGCGTCGGCCACAGGCAGAACGCCCTCGGTGGCGGCCGCCGCCACCGAGGCAGCCATCGCATCGCAGCCGAGGAACAGACCGCGATCGCTGTGACCGGCCAACGCCTCGGCGTCGCGACGCTGCGGGCACAGCCCGGATGCCGCGGTATTCCATTGCACGCTGGTCTGTTGCCAACTGCTCTTGCGCGCCATGACAGCTGCGCCGCAACTGCGGCACGACACCGGCCGCATCGGCAAGTCTTCGAGCCGCGGATCGACGCGGACCGTCATCGGACCGGCCCTGCGGCGGCGCGGGCCGCGATGTTGTCCGCGATCTCCTGCGTCCACGCGTGCTGTGCACTCGCGGTGTCGACTTCATATTCGAACCGGTCGATCATGTCGGCGGCCACGTCGGCGGCATCGACGTAGAACTGTTCGTACCATCGACGCAACTGGTAGACCGGTCCGTCTTCCTCACACAGCAGCGGGTTGTCGATGCGGGCCTTGGTTTTCCAGATCGCCACGTCTTGTTCGAAGCCGATCTTGACCCAGTCACCGAGCGCGACGGCACTCTGCAAAGCCAGCTCGTCGGACACCCCCTCGGGCTTCTTGACGATGATGCCGTATTGCAGGACAAACGAATTCGCGTCGATCGGATAATGACAGTTGATCAGAACGCTGTGATGGTCGGCGTCGGGATAGTGGTAGGTCAGGTCGTCGATCATGAAAGCCGGCCCGTAGTAGGACGCCACCGATGTCGTACCGAGCATGGTCGATCCGCCGACATCCCCGCGGTCGGCACGGGTATCGGCATTCATGTACTGCGTTGCGATGTGGCCTTCGAAGATGTTCTTGAAGTGCGTGGGCAGTGATCCGTGCACGTAGAAGAAGTGCGCCATGTCCACCACGTTGTCCACCAACTCACGGCAGTTGGCGTTGACGACCGTTGTGTACCAATGCCAATCGGTCCACTGATCGCTGGTGGCACCTTCGATGCGCGGAATGATCACGCCGGCCGGTGGCGGATTGCCCTCGGGGTCGTTCCAGACGAACAGCAACCCGTCCTGCTCCAGTGTCGTCCAGGTGACGGTGCGGGCCAGTCGAGGAGTGCGCTTGGCGTACGGCACGTTCTTGCAGCGACCGTCACCACCCCACCGCCAGTCGTGGAAGGGGCAGGCGATCGCGTCGCCCTTGACCTGGCCTTGGGACAGATCACCGCCCATGTGCGGGCAATAGCCGTCGAGCACGTTGATCCTGCCGTCACCCCCGCGGAAGACGACGAGCTTCTGGCCGAACACGTTGATTCCGTGCGGGTTCCCATCGCCGAAATCGCGGGTCAGGCCCAGGCAGTGCCAGCCACGGGCGAAGCGCCCCGACGGTGCTTCGGCTTCAATCTGGCGCACCTCACACTCGGATTCCATCGTCATCGAAAGATCCCTCCGAAATTTTCGCGGCAACTGTGCTTCACGTCACAACCAGGTCTAACACCCGCGCGGCACCCTTCCTTCCGGCAGTCCCACTGGCAGGGATCGAAAATCTCCGTCCGAGACAATCCGACCTGGTTAGCCGCCGACCTGCGGTAGCTCGTCGGCGGCGATCGCACAGGGCGTCTCGCCCGCCGGTGCCACCGGATCCTCGGCCAATGGGACCGCGACGCCGGGGGCGGCAGCGACGGGTTGCGGTTCGGCGGCAGTGTCGACCGTGGTGTCAGCCGGCCCGGGCACGTCGGTCGAAACCTCTTCGGCCTCCGGCGCGGTAGATTCCTCTTCCGCATTGTTATCTTCCTCGGCCGCACTGTCTTCCGCTGCCGCATCGACGTCTTCATCGTCGGGCTCGTCGAGATCGTCAGCATCATCCGCGTCGTCCAGTTCGTCGACCGGGGCGGAGCCCTCCGGTGGGTCGAGTTGCCCGGGTAGCGCGGTGTCGGCGCTCGACCCCAACGATCCGTCGGCTGATCCGATCAGGCCGCCGAACAGGTCGGCGAGTTGTCGGCCGAGGCCCGACGCCCCGGATCCCATGCCTGACAACCCGGCACCCGACAATCCGGCACCGGGCAAACCGCCGCCGCCCAGTGTCGAACCCCATCCGGCCGTCGGATCAGCAGCCGTGGGACCGGTGGCCGGCCCCACGGCCGAATCCGGTACTGCCGCCGAACCAATCGTCGGCGGGGTGAAGTTTGGTGCGGTAGCGGGCAGCTGAGGTAGCGATGCACTGTTCGTCGCGCCGACCGGGGATACCCACGGCGCCGAGCCGGTACCGGCCGACGGTACGAACTCCGCCGGCATCGTCCGGGCACCGCCCACGGGCAGATCCGCCGAGACCGCCGCACCGATCCTCGGTGTCCACGACGGACCGAGATCGCCGGGAATCTCGAACACCGGAGCCGGCCTGTCGGAGAGGGCGGCGATCGCCGCCGCGTAGGCGTCGGACACCGCGGCCTTGGCCGAACGCATCGCGGGTACCCAGTCGGCCCCGATGTCGTTGGCGACGAAGGGTTTCACCTGCGCGTCGATCAGTTCACCGGCCAGGGCACGGTCGCCGATCCCAGTCCGCACTGTGCGCGCCGCGGCCAACCAGTCCTGACGTTGGGCCGCACATCGCGCCTCGATGTCTTCCGTCACGGCAACCTTGGTGTCGACCGCCCGCCACAGCTGATCGCGCAGCGACGCCAGGGTGTCGGCAGCTCCTCGCACGGCGGCGCCGGCCTGCCCGGCCGCGCCACCATGGCGGCGCAGAAACTCCCGCGCGGCCCGCGCACCACGCCCCTGCCACGCCTGCTCGAGTGCGGTCAGCTGCTCGTCATGCAGCCGCAGAGCCTGCTCGGCCGCCCCGGCAGCCGCCGTCAACGCTGCGCAGTCGGCATCCAGCATCCGCAGATCCAGGCCGTCCTCCGTGGCGTACCAGTCGTGCACCTGACCGGCGTGCAGCGTGAGGTCGGGATGCTGGTAGCCCAAAAGTGCACAGGCCCAAACGAACTCGGCAAGAGTCTCGACCACGGGCTGCCCCTGATCCAGACGCCCTGCGACATCACCGGTTTGGGCCACGCCTCAGCCCACCCGGGCTGCCGCGCCGGCATCCGCGGCGAGGTAACGGTCGGTGGTGCTCCTCAGGACCGCAGCAACCTCACCCGCTGCCCGGGCCCACTGGCGAAGCGACGCGATCCGCTCATCGAGCGCAGTGCGCAGCGCGTCACCCGACGCGATGTGTTCCCGGCCGGCCGTCGCACCGTCGAACCGCATCCGCACCTGCGCAGCAGACTCGAGGATCTCGGCGGCGGCACCGTACTGGCGCGCCGCCTGCAGCAGCGCCTCGGCGTCGACACGCGCGGCAGTTACATCTCCCATGCCCGGTTTAGACGCAGCCGGCCCTTATCGGGTTCCCTCGGGTTTGAATGTTCCTCGCGCGAGCGCTCGTCAGACCGACTGACCGCTGACCGACTCGGCCACCCGTACCGCGAGCATCTGGGCCGTGTTCTCGTCGGCGGCCTCGACCATCACCCGAACCACCTGTTCAGTGCCCGAGGGCCGCAACAGGATTCGTCCGGTGTCGCCGAGTTCGGCCTCGGCCTGAGCAACCGCGGACTGCACCGACGGCGACTTGGCCACCGCGGCCTTGTCGTCGACCCGGACGTTGATCAGAACCTGCGGCAGCGTCTGCATCGGCTCGGCAAGAGCAGCCAAGGTAGCGCGGGTGTGGGCCATGCGCGACATCAGCCGCAAGCCGGTGACGATGCCGTCGCCGGTGGTGCCGAAGCTGGGCAGCACGATGTGGCCGGACTGCTCGCCGCCGAGCGAGAACTCACCGGCCCGCAGCTCCTCCAGCACGTAACGGTCCCCCACACCGGTGGTGCGGACTTCGATACCGGCGGCCCGCATGGCCAGGTGCAATCCCAGGTTGCTCATCACCGTGGCCACCAACGTGTCCGACGACAACTCGCCGGCTTCCTGCATGGCCAGCGCCAGCACCACCATGATCGCGTCGCCGTCGATGATCCGGCCTGCCGCGTCGACAGCCAGACACCGGTCGGCATCGCCGTCGTGGGCCAGACCCAGATCAGCGCCGTGCTCGACGACAGCGGCCTGCAGCACCTCCATATGGGTGGATCCGCAGCCGTCGTTGATGTTGAGGCCGTTGGGCTCGGCGTTGATCGCGATGACGTTTGCCCCGGCTGCCCGATAGGCCCGCGGAGCAGCCGTCGAAGCCGCGCCGTGCGCGCAGTCGACGACGACGGTGAGACCCTCCAACCGCGTGGTGACGGCCTTGGAGGCATGGCGCAGGTAACGGTCCAGCGCGTCCTCCGCGTCGAGCACCCGGCCGATGCCTGCCCCTGTCGGGCGCAGCCCGGGACCGCCGTTCACGAGTTCCTCGATGCGGTCCTCGGCGGTGTCATCGAGCTTGTGTCCGCCGGGGCCGAAGATCTTGATGCCATTGTCGGGCATCGGGTTGTGCGACGCAGAGATCATCACACCGAAATTGGCGTCATACGCACTGGTCAGATACGCGACCGCCGGGGTCGGCAGGACGCCGACCCGCAGGACGTCGACACCCTCACTGGTGATGCCGGCGATCATGGCGGCTTCCAGCATCTCGCCGCTGGCCCGAGGATCACGACCCACCACGGCGACCCGCCGGCCATGTCCCACGGAGTTGCCGAGACGCCGTGCCGCCGCCGAACCGAGTGCAACTGCCAGTTCAGCAGTCAGATCGCGATTGGCGACTCCGCGCACCCCATCGGTGCCGAACAGTCGACCCATGCCCTTAAACTTCTCATAATTGGCTGTCTGAAACACAACCGACGAGGTCAGCGACCATCCCGGGGCCAGATCGATACCCGTTCGTGATCACCGGATCCCCGCCCACGGCCTGACGCGCGGGCGGGGACCGGCGAAAAATCCCTAGCTGCCGTCAGTGTCCGACGACGAGTGGGCGCCTCCCGGCGCCACCGTAGTGGGCGCTGTCGTCGGAGCAAGGCTGTGCGGTGCGGTCCCCTCGGCCGCGTTGCCCGGCCGCTCAGTGGTGCCGTTCTGGCTGAACGAGATGGTTCCGAGGTTGTTGGTGCAGACAACATGGTCGGTACCGTTCGCGTCGACCCCCTGAACGGCGGTGGTCAGCGATGCGGTGTCGGTGTTCTCGCACACCCCCGCGGCGATCTGGGCGGCCGCGGCGTCATCGACGTTCTCGAGAACCGAGACGTTGCCGAGCGTGAGATTCACCTTGCCGTCGCCGGCCGTGTCCGGCGCCGCGTGAGCGATACCCAGGCCGACGGTAAACAGCAGCGACCCGCCGAGCATCGCGCCCGCAGTCGCCGTCTTCACGAAGTTCCCCACAATTGCTCCTTCCGATGGGAAAGCGGCATCCGATCCCCCGACATCTCAACGACGTTTACCGGCGGCAGGAAGGTCCTGCGGGCACAAACCCTGCTGACACAAAGCGGCCCCCAGCTCTCCGGCAGTTGGCTTCCACGCTGTGGCGGTCCTCAAACCCCGAATCGGGAAAAAGATTTGTGGAGGCGGCGCAGTTTTCGACGACAGGGTCGCGAAAAGTCGCCAGAGCAGCCCATATGTAGAACTCGACGAGAGCCCGTCGACACCAAAACAAACCCGCCGGGTGTGTACAGGACACACCCGGCGGGTTCGTTCGGCCAGAAAGGCGACAGATCAGCGCTTGCTGTACTGAGGCGCCTTGCGGGCCTTCTTGAGGCCGTACTTCTTGCGCTCGATGGCACGCGGGTCACGCGTCAGGAACCCGGCCTTCTTGAGTGCGGGCCGGTCTTCCGGCTGCACCAGGATCAGCGCACGGGCGATCGCCAGGCGCAGAGCGCCGGCCTGACCCGAGGGGCCGCCACCATCGAGGTGGGCGAAGATGTCGAACTGCTCGAGGCGGTCGACGGTCACCAGCGGGGCCTTGATCAGCTGCTGGTGGACCTTGTTCGGGAAGTAGTTCTCCAGGCTGCGGCCGTCCAGGTTGAACTGGCCGGTGCCGGGCACCAGGCGAACCCGCACCACGGCCTCCTTGCGGCGGCCGACGGTCTGGATCGGGCGGTCGATGATGACCGGCTCGCGATGCTCCTGCTCCACCTCGACGCTCTCGGTCACGGCTTCGGTCTCAGTCACTTCAGTCGCTTCGGTCACTGGGCCACCTGCTTGATCTCGTACGGAACCGGCTGCTGCGCGGCGTGCGGATGATCCGGGCCGGCGTAGACCTTGAGCTTCTTCTGGATCTGCCGACCGAGCTTGGTGTGGGGCAGCATCCCGATGATCGCGTTCTCGACGACGCGGGTCGGGTGCTTCTCCAGCAGCTCGCCGATGGTGCGCTTGCGCAGACCGCCCGGGTAACCCGAGTGGCTGTAAGCGAACTTGTTGGTGAGCTTGTTGCCGCTGACGGCAATCTTCTCGGCGTTGATGACGATGACGAAGTCGCCACCATCGACATTCGGCGTGAATGTCGGCTTGTGCTTGCCGCGCAGCAGATTGGCAGCTGCAGCGGCGAGCCGGCCGAGCACCACGTCTTGGGCGTCGATGACGTACCACTGACGCGTGGTGTCACCCGCCTTCGGCGTGTACGTAGGCACAGCGCTTACCTCTTCTTCTCGGGTTATGGTGCCGGTCAGGTGGGCGCATCAAGGCTCCGGCGACCGACGTTGACCCGGAACCCGCATGCCCATGAGGGCAGCACACACCAACGGAGCAGCTTACCGGTGGACGTCCTCGCAGGTCAAAACGCGCCAGACGGGGTCTGGTGTGCCCAACGTGAACACGATCGCGAGATCCTGGAGAATTCTCGCGATCGTGTTCACACTCGGCACGAATCTAGGAGACCGAATCCTGCTGGTCGGGCACCACAGTTCCGTCCGCGCGGTGCAGCGGGGTTTCCTTGCCACTGGGCTCGATGTAGCCCTCCGTCGCGCACTCGTACGGATCGCCCTGCTTCTTCTTCGGGTCGATGAACATCGGATTCACCAGCCAGCGACCGTCGGCGTTGTCGTAGGCCGAGCACATCAGCTCGGTCTTGTTGCGGTTGAGCACCAGCCGCAGCTCGGTGGCATCGGTGAGGAACGTGACGTCGGTGTCGGAGTCCCCGGCGCCGAAGGCAGCGCGCTTCGGCTCGGCCTGCTGCTCGAACGCGGCGGGCCCTTTGACGCCGAAGACGTCCTCGTTGACCCGGCACCGCTTGCCCTCGATGTAGGGGATGGCCGTCTCGCCGCCACACGGCACGAGCTTCGACGTCAGCACATCGCCGTCACTCTCAGTCCGCACACCCATCACCTTGTCCGGGGTGAAACCAAGTTCAGCCGCCCACACCCGCACCACCGGCTCTGCCGAGGCGGAGACGATCCGGACGTCGAAACCGTTGGCGCGCAACGTTTCCACCAGATCACGCATCTGCGGGTAGTACCGCACCCAACCGGTCACCTCTTCGCTGCCGACCTTCTGCTCGGTGCCCTCGGGCGCGTCGAGATTCTCCTTGCGGGCCGCCTTGGCGAAATCCTCGATCTCTGATTCTCGCCAGCCGGCCATCAGCTGGACCACCCACGCATAGGCGGGCTCGAAGCGACGGGCATTGAATCCGGCGAACGCCGGCTCATCCGCCCGGGTCTCGCCCTCTCCCACGATCGAGAGCAGCTCATCGGCGCACCCGAGGTCGGTGTCTGTCGGCATCGGTTGGCCCGGTTTGGCCGCGGCACATGCTTTGCCGAGGGCCGCCGCGGCCTGCGGGGTGAGATACGGGCTGGTGGTCGCCCAGTCACCACCCGCAGGTGCCCGCAGCTTTCCGTTACGGACCATCCAGAAGAACGTCGCTTCACCGATGTCGTTCTTGACCAGTGTGTTGTCCCAGTCGAACAGCGCCACTGGCGCACCGTCGGCTACCGAGCCGTCGGCCCCGCAGGTCCCCGACTCGGCGAGCATCGCGTCGATCCGGTCCCGGTTGTCGCCGTACCAACCGGGGTTCTCGGCCAGGGTGCGACAGCTGGGTGGCTGGGCCGACGGCTCCGCCGAGTCGTTGCTGGTACCGCAGCCCGCTACGGCAACGGCCGTCGCAGCGAGCAGGGACAGGACGGCACGCACGGTCATTGAGACTCCTGATTCAGTTGAGCTGGGTCATGCTGGTCGGTTCGAGCGCCGAGGTTCGTGACGTGTCCTTCAGGTCGACGCCGGAGCGGCCCAGTGCCAGCGCACCGTCGACCAGTCCGGCTGCCACTCGCGCGGCTTCGGCATATCCCAGGCCGTCGGGTGGGTGGATGTTGGAGATGCAGTTGCGATCGGCGTCGGTGCGACCGGGCATCGGCAGGTGGGTGAGGTAGATGCCGAGGCTGTCGGCGACGCTCAGCCCGGGCCGCTCCCCGATCACGACGAGCACCGTCCGCACGTGTGCCTGAGCTGCGACGTGATCACCGAGGGCCACGCGGGCCTGCGTCGCGATCACCGGCGGGGCCAGGGTGTAGCGGTCCCGCAGCTCGGCCACCAAGGCCGCCAGCAGCGTCGCACCGTGCCGGTCCAGCGCGGTCGGCGACAATCCGTCGGCCAGCACGAAGCCGATGTCGGCCGGGGTGTCGGGCACAGTCATGCCCTCAGCGGGTTGGCGCCCCAGATCGGGCCGGCGCAGATACTCGTCGCGCGAAGTGGCGCGGCTGGTCACCAGTGTCGGCTCACCGATGCCTACGTCGCGGACCTCTTCGGCAAGCTTGTCAGCATCCAGTGGCACGTGCACGGCATCGCGTGCGGCGGCGTGCGCTGCGGACAGCTCGAGCACCCGGCGGGTGGGCAGCGCGTTGCCGGCCCGGCCCAGCCCGATCCTGGCTTGGGTGGTCTTGCGCAGCTCGTCCCAGAACTCTTGAACCGCAACCTCATTGGGACTCATGACGGCTCCGCGGAAGTCAGGGACCGCAGCACCGAACGCTCGAGGTCGAACGGGGTCAGCTTGCCGGAGTCGTCGACCATGCCGACGCTGCGCAGCCACGCCTCGAACTCGGCGGCCGGGCGCAGGCCAAGGGTGCGCCGGGTGGTCAGCACGTCGTGGAACGACAAGCTCTGGTAGCCCAGCATCACGTCGTCGGCGCCCGGAACGGTGATGACGAACGCCACCCCGGCCGCGGCCAACAACGTCAACAGGTTGTCCATGTCGTTCTGGTCGGCCTCGGCGTGGTTGGTGTAGCAGACGTCCACCCCCATCGGCAGGCCGAGCAGCTTGCCGCAGAAGTGGTCTTCCAGGCCGGCCCGGATGATCTGCTTGCCGTCGTAGAGGTACTCCGGCCCGATGAACCCGACGACGGTGTTGACGAGCAGCGGCTGCAGGTCGCGGGCCACCGCGTAGGCCCGGGCCTCCAGCGTCTGCTGATCCACCGGCTTGCCGCCGACGCCCAGGTGCGCACCGGAACTGAGCACCGAGCCCTGCCCGGTCTCCAGGTACATGACGTTGTCGCCGACGGTGCCGCGGCGCAGGCTGCGCGCCGCCTCGTTACCTTCCCGCAGCAACTGCAGGTTCACCCCGAACGCCGAGTTGGCACCCTCGGTGCCCGCCACGGACTGGAACATCAGGTCCACCGGCGCCCCGGCCTCGACCAACCCGATCGTGGTGGTGACGTGGGACAGCACGCAGGACTGGGCGGGGATGTCGTAGCGGGTGCGGATCGAGTCGAGCAGGTACAGCAGATCGGCGGTGGCCTGCGGCGAGTCGGTGGCCGGGTTGATCCCGATTACCGCGTCACCGCAACCCAGCAGCAGCCCGTCGAGCACCGCCGCGGCGATACCGCGGGGGTCGTCGGTGGGATGGTTGGGCTGCAGCCGGGTGGCCAGGGTGCCGCGGGCACCGACGGTGGTGCGGAACGCCGCGGTCACCTCCGCGGCGGCCGACACCGCGATCAGATCCTGGTTGCGCATGATCTTGCTGACTGCCGCCACCATCTCGGGGGTGAGCCCCGGTGCGACGGCGGCCAGCCGCTCGGCGCTGTGGTCATGCGCCGCGGTGTCCATCAGCCAGTCCCGCAGCCCACCGACGGTCAGGTGCGAGATCTCCGAAAAGGCTTGCCGGTCATGGCTGTCCATGATCAGCCGGGTCACTTCGTCGGTGTCGTAGGGCACCAGTTCCTCGTTGAGGAAGATGTCCAGCGGCAGGTCCGCGAGCACCCAGGCGGCCGCGGCGCGTTCCCCGTCGTGCTCGGCCGCGCAGCCGGCGAGTTGGTCGCCGGAGCGCAGCGGGGTGGCCTTGGCCATCACCTCGACCAGACCGTCGAAGCTGTAGGTCACCCCCGAAACCTGCTGGTGGTACTTCATTTCAGGGCACTCTCCGCTTCCGCGAGCATCGCGAACTCCTCGTCGGGCGAGTTGGCGACAAGGCGGTGGCGGCTGTAGAGCGCGAAGTAGAGCATGAACGCGCAGAACACAGCCAGGCACAGGCCCGCGGCCACCGGGCTGACCACGAAGGTCGCGATGAGCGCGACGATCGCGACGACGAGGGCGAAGCCGGTGGTGATGATGCCGCCCGGAGTGCGGTACGGCCGCTTCATCTCCGGCTCACGCACCCGCAGCACGATGTGGCTGATCATCATCAGCACGTAGCTCAGCGCCGCGCCGAACACCGCCATGTTCAGGATCAGATCACCGTGACCGGTCAGCGACAACAGGAAGCCGACGATGCCGGGGACGATCAGCGCGAGCGTCGGCGCCTTGCGCTTGTTGGTCACCGAAAGCCTCGTGGGCAGGTAGCCGGCCCGCGACAGCGCGAACGTCTGCCGCGAGTAGGCGTAGATGATCGAGAAGAAGCTGGCGATCAGCCCGAACAGGCCGATGTAGTTGACCGCCTTGGCGGCGAATCCGGTACCGCCGAGGGCCTGCACCAGCGGATCGTCCACCGTCGACATCGCGTCGGCACCGCCTGCGCCGGCCGTCAGGAACAGCACCGTGACGCAGGTGATGATCAGCACCGTCATCGCGGCGATGATGCCGCGCGGCACGTTGCGCTCGGGGTTGGCGGTCTCCTCCGCGGCCAGCGGGACGCCCTCGACAGCCAGGAAGAACCAGATGGCGAACGGGATCGCCGCCCAGATACCCAGGTAGCCGTGCGGCAGGAAACTCGACGCGCCCACCGCGGCGGCGTCGGGGGCGATGTCGGTCAGGTTGGCGACGTCGAAGTGGCCGATGGCGCTCACGGCGAAGATGACCAGACCCAGCAGCGCGATCGCGGTGATGACGAACATCAGTCGCAGCGCCTCACCGACGCCGGCGAGGTGGATGCCGATGAAGATGACGAACGCCGCGAGATAGATCCACCAGCCCTTGTGAATGCCGAACAGGCCGAGGGATTCGACGTAGCCGCCGATGAAGGTGGCGATCGCCGCCGGCGCGATCGAGTACTCGATCAGGATCGCGGTCCCGGTGGCGAAGCCGCCCCACGGGCCGAGCGCGCGACGGGCGAAGGTGTAGCCGCCGCCGGCGGCCGGCAGCGCCGAGGACAGTTCGGCCAGGCCCAGCACCATGCAGAAGTACATGGCGGCGATGACCACGACGGCGATCAGCAGGCCACCGAAGCCGCCCTGCTCGAGGCCGAAGTTCCAGCCCGAGAAGTCACCGGAGACCACGTAACTGACGCCGAGGCCGGCCAGGAGCAGCCAACCCGCGCTTCCGGATTTGAGCTGACGTTTCTGCAGATAGTCAGCGCTCTCCAGGTGTTCTTCCACACCCGCCATTTCAAACTCCTTCGTCGACAAAGCTATTCGCTTGTGGGGCCGGTTCGAGGAGGGTTGTCACTCCACCCGTCGGCGCCAGGTTAAAGGTAGGTTTCTCAACCTTTGACTAGATGAGTATCACCCTCGGCGGTCACGATGTCCACCCCAACGGAAAACTGACTCCGAGCCAGAGGATGACGACGATATTTATTGCAGCACAAAGATTTACGTGTCCGTAACGCTTCGACGAGCGCCGGACGCAAGGGTTCAGAACTGGTACCGCGAGTGTGAAGCTGTTGCGAGCGTGCGGGTCAGATGTCGCAACAGCTTCACACTCGACGGCAGATCCGGGGGGCTCCTAGAAGAAGCCCTGCGCCTTGTTGGCGTAGCTCACCAGCAGGTTCTTGGTCTGCTGGTAGTGGTCGAGCATCATCTTGTGGTTCTCCCGGCCGATGCCGGACTGCTTGTAACCGCCGAACGCCGCGTGCGCGGGGTAGGCGTGGTAGCAGTTGGTCCACACCCGGCCGGCCTTGATGTCCCGGCCGGCCCGGTAGGCGGTGTTGCCGTTGCGGCTCCACACGCCGGCGCCCAGGCCGTAGAGCGTGTCGTTGGCGATGGAGATGGCGTCGTCGTAATCCTTGAACGAGGTCACCGCGACCACCGGGCCGAAGATCTCCTCCTGGAACAGCCGCATCTTGTTGTGCCCGGTGAAGATCGTCGGCGCCACGTAGAAGCCGCCGTTCAGATCGCCACCCAGATCGGCTCGCTCACCGCCGGTGATCAGTTGGGCGCCTTCGGTTTTGCCGATCTCGATGTAGGACAGGATCTTCTCCAGCTGATCGTTGGAGGCCTGCGCACCGATCATGGTCTCGGTGTCCAGCGGGTCGCCCTGGCGCACGGCCTTGGTGCGGATTGCGGCCAGTTCGAGGAACTCGTCGTAGATGTCGGCCTGGATCAGCGACCGCGACGGGCAGGTGCACACCTCACCCTGATTCAGGGCGAACATGGTGAACCCTTCCAGGGCCTTGTCCTGGAAATCGTCGGCGGCGGCCAGCACGTCGGAGAAGAAGATGTTGGGGCTCTTGCCACCCAGCTCCAGCGTCACCGGGATCAGGTTCTGGCTGGCGTACTGCATGATCAGCCGGCCCGTGGTGGTCTCACCGGTGAAGGCGATCTTGGCGATCCGGTTACTCGAGGCCAGCGGCTTGCCGCACTCGACACCGAAGCCGTTGACCACGTTGACCACACCGGCGGGCAGCAGGTCACCGATCACCGACATCAGGTACAGCACCGAAACCGGGGTCTGCTCAGCGGGTTTGAGCACCACGGCGTTACCTGCGGCCAGCGCCGGGGCCAGCTTCCACACCGCCATGAGGATCGGGAAGTTCCACGGGATGATCTGGCCGACGACGCCGAGCGGCTCGTGGAAGTGGTAGGCGACGGTGTCCTCGTCGATCTGCGAGAGCGAGCCTTCCTGGGCGCGCAGCACACCGGCGAAGTACCGGAAGTGGTCGACGGCCAGCGGGATGTCGGCGTTCAGCGTCTCGCGGATCGGCTTGCCGTTGTCCCACGACTCGGCCAGCGCGATGGATTCGAGGTTCTCCTCGATCCGGTCGGCGACCTTGTTGAGGATGACGGCGCGCTCGGCGGGCGAGGTCTTGCCCCATGCCGGGGCGGCGGCGTGGGCGGCGTCGAGCGCCTTCTCGACGTCGGCCTCGGTGGAGCGGGCCACCTCGCAGAACACCTGACCGGTGACCGGCGTCGGGTTCTCGAAGTAGCGGCCCTCGGCGGGGGCGACCCACTCGCCGCCGATGTAGTTGTCGTAGCGGGCCTCGAACGACATCAGGGCGCCTTCGGCACCCGGACGTGCATAAACAGTCATGGCAATCTCCTGCATCGGACACCCAGATGTGTCGGTCGTCACTAAAGGTAGTCAGCAGTAGGTTGCAGCACAGTTGCACCGTTGGAATGCAACGTTGCGATCACCGGTCCGACAAAATCAGCCCAGTTCGGAGTCGATCCCGGCCAGGTGACCGTGTGCCTGTGCCCGGGCCACCGGATCGGCCTGGGCGTGATCATGCAGGAGCCGCCAGCCCTGGCGGTCGTCACGGCCGTCAGGCAGCGACAACCACCGCCGCAGCAGGCTCAGGTTGCCCCCGGCCAGCACCGCCTCGCGCAGGCTGGCGCTCAGTTCGGTGCGCAGCCGGGCGATGGCGGGTGAGACAGATTGCGGCAACAGGGCCCCCGAGTACGCGTCCAGGGCGGCCGAGACGTTCCCGGCCTCCAACCCGTCGAAGACATCGCCCATATCGCTGGCCACCGGCGCCATCAGCCGGTACGGCCGCGACTCGATGTAGGCGCTGCCGATGACCCGGCGCAGCCGCGACACCTCGGCACGCACGGTCACCACGTCGAGGTCCTTGTCGTCGAGCAGCATCGCCAGGTGATCGGCGCTCAGCCCCTCGGGATGCCGGATCAGCAGGACCAGGATGTCGGCGTGCCGCCCGGTCAGCCCACTGGCCTGCGGGCGGCCCGCGGCATCGGCCACCTGCCAGCGCGGGCGGTCGGCACCGAGCACCGTCAACCGCGCCCCCTCGGTCGCGCCGGGCGCGACGGGTCCGGTGAGCCGCAGCAGGGCCAGCTGGTTCTCGACCGCGACGGCAGTGGCCCTGACCAGCGCCAATGTCTGCGGAGTCGCGACCGCGGACCCACCGGTCAGGTCGATGGCGCCCAGCAGCACCCCGGTCGCCGGGTCGTGTACCGGCACCGCGGTGCAGCTCCACGAGTGGACGGTGCGGGAGAAGTGTTCGGACCCGAGGATCTGCAGTTCGCGGTCCAGCGCCAGCGCGGTGCCCGGCGCGTTGGTCCCGGCAGCCCGCTCGCTCCAGTCCGACCCGGGCACGAAGTTCATCGCCTCGGCCTTGCGACGGACGCCGGGGTCGCCTTCGACCCACAGCAGGGTGCCGTCGGCCGCGGTGATCGCCACCACCACCCCGGCACCGACGGCGTCGTCGACCAGCAGCCGACGGATCAGTGGCAACGTGGGCGCGAGCGGGTGGGTGTTGCGCAGTTCGGTCAGAGCCGCCGCCGCAGCGGCGGCCCGGGTGCCCAGATCGGGGTCGACGCCGGTGGCCAGGCTGCGCTGCCAGCTCTCCACGATGACGCGGCGCACCGGGGTGGAATCCAGAGAATCCGCGTCGACCTGGCCCTCGATGAACAGATCGTGGATAGCGCGCACCTTCGCGGGCAGTGCCCGGGTCGATATCCGGCCTCCCGCGTTCCTCGATGCGGCCACGGCGATCATCTCTCCCGGCGTCGGGCCATGGGGTATGGCATTCACGCGTAACCGCCAGGATAGTTGACCAGCCCGGCCTGTGATGGATACCACCCGCTGGTCAGCAGCCAGAACTCGGGGAATCCACTCCGCTACCCGTATAGTCGGGGCACGGCGGCTTGTCTGTTCTGCCTTTGCCGCCTTCTCGATCGTCACACCGAGCGCCGCGAGATATCACTCGCGCCGGGCAGGACGACCGCCCTCTATTTTCGGAGCTTTCATTTTGTCTGTCCAAGAAACCCCTGGCACCGCTGTGCCCACATTCGCCGACCTCGGCCTGCCCGCCGAGATCGTCGCCACCCTCGCCGGCAACGGAATCGACACCCCGTTCCCGATCCAGGCCGCCACCCTGCCCGATTCACTGAAAGGCCGCGACGTCCTCGGCCGTGGCCGGACCGGATCCGGCAAGACCTACGCGTTCCTGTTGCCCCTGGTGGCGCGGTTGGCGACCAGCGGCACGCGCCGCGCGCCGAACCGCCCCCGCGCGCTGATCCTGGCACCGACCCGTGAACTGGTCACCCAGATCGAGGCCTCGCTGACCCCGCTGGCCAAGGCCACCGGACTGCGGTCGGTCAACATCTTCGGTGGCGTGGGCCCCAACCCGCAGATCTCCGCACTTCGGGGCGGCGTGGACATCGTGATCGCCTGCCCGGGCCGGCTCGAAGACCACATGCGGTCCGGCCACGCCGACCTGTCCGCGGTCGAGATCACCGTGCTCGACGAGGCCGACCACATGGCCGACCTCGGCTTCCTACCCGGCGTGAAGCGGCTGCTGGACCGCACGCCGAAAGACTCCCAGCGCCTGCTGTTCTCGGCCACTCTCGATGCCGGGGTGGACGTGCTGGTCAAGCGCTATCTGCACGATCCCGTGGTACACAGTGTCGATTCGGCGCAGTCCCCGGTGACCGCGATGGTGCACCACGTGCTGCACGTGGACAACGCCGCACGGGTCAACGTGGTCGCCGATCTGGCTGCCGCCCCGGGCCGCACCATCGTGTTCGCCCGCACCAAGCACGGCGCGAAAAACCTGACTCGCCAGCTCAATTCGCGTGGCGTTTCGGCAGTTGAGCTGCACGGCAACCTGTCCCAGAATGCCCGCACCCGCAATCTGACCGCGTTCTCCGACGGATCGGCGGCCGTGCTGGTGGCCACCGACATCGCCGCCCGCGGTATCCACGTCGACGACGTCAGCCTCGTCGTGCACGCCGACCCGCCGGTCGAGCACAAGGCGTACCTGCACCGGTCGGGGCGCACGGCCCGCGCCGGGAACGAGGGCACCGTTGTGACGCTCATGCACGACGCGCAGGTTTCCGACGTTCGTATGCTGACCAAGAAGGCCGGGGTCAAGCCGACGATCACCCGGGTGAACGGCGCCGACCATCCGGTGCTGCGTGAGATCGCCCCCGGGGACCGGGTTTTCGGTGATCCGATCCGGCCCGAGCCGGTCGCCCAGGCCGCTCCGGCGCCGCGGCGCCAGGGCAACAAGACCGGGCAGCCGGGCAAGTCGGGTCAGCAGCAGCGCCGCAACCGCCCGAGCGGTTCCTCCCGCAACGGCGGTGCCCCGTCAGCCCGGTCCGGCTCCGGTGCCGGCGGACAACAGCGCGGTGGTGGACACCGTCGCCCCCGCCGGGCAGGCGACTCCAACTCAAGCCGCTAGATCGGAAGTGTGCGGTCCCGCTCGGCTCTCCCCCGAACGGGACCGCACCGGCTCTTCCGCGCGCGTCAGACTCCCCAGGCGTTGGCAGCACTGCGGTCGGTGGCAGCCACTTCGTCGGCACCGTCGCGCACCGCATTGCCGAGGGAGAACAAGATTTCGTTGAGCGTCGCCGCGGCCCGGTGCCACCGAGCCTGCTCTACGGCATAAGCCTGCGCCGCCTCACGAGTCCAGACCTGCTGCAGAGGCGCGATCTGCGAACGTAACTCGTCGAGGGCCGCGTTGAAACGGCTCGAGGTGCTGTGGATCTCCTGGCGGACCGAGTACTCGATCTCACCGAAGTCGTAGGACAGAACGTGATCCATCGCCGTCCCCGATCAGATTCCGTCGCCCACGGTGCCGAGCCGCTGCGCGTGCGCGTCAGCGGCCGCACGCAATGTCCGCTCGTTGGTCCGGATGGTCTCGGCGATGCGGCTCAAACTGGTGTGCAAGGTCAGCGATTCGCCGTTCCAGCGGTCGACCACGTCACGGAACCGAACGGCAGCCACTCCGCCCCATACCGATGGCGGCACACTGCCCATCTTCCCGATGAACGTCTGCAGCATCGCCCGAACATCGTCGTTGAGGACGTCGATCCGGCCGGCCACGCTCGCCATTACGTCGAAGTCGGTGCCCAACGGCCCCGTCGGTCCTGATGACATTTCCTCTTCCTCCGGTCTTGTCTTGCGGGATATAACAATTCGACGCAGCACAGGCCCGTTTGGTTCCACCTATTTTCTAGGGTGTTGCGTGCGCAGAGCGGGTGGCTGCCTCGCAGGCCGACCGCACCGTCTCGGCGTGCCCCGGGATGCTCTGGCATCCGATCGCGATCCGCACGGGACCATCGACGAACACCGCCCAACGAATCTCCCTGCCCTCACGGATCTCCCGGTAACTGACCACGGGGCGCGCGGCGACGACCGAGGACGGGTCGAAGTCGACGAATACCCCGGCAGGCTCCTCTCGCATGGCCTGCCGCAGGGTCTCGGCCAGCGCGCCGTCCCCGATGCCGGACTGGGTCAGATGAATCATCACCTGCGGGTCGATCGGCGAAACCACCTGAACCCGTGCCGATCCCGGTCCATCGGTGACCCGCCGTACCGTCCATCCGGCCGGGATCTGCATGCCCACCCGGCCCTCGACGAGGACCGTCATCTTCGGATGGTCCACCGGCGCACCTGCAGCGAAAGCCAAGCCGCCCAGCGCGGCCGCCAGAACCACTGCGGCACCGAGCGCGGTCCGGCCCGGACGTCGCCGTCGCCCAGACGGATCAGCCGCGGTGGGCGGATCCGATACCACGAGGGTGTCACGCCATATCCGAGTGTCGGCCGGCGTGGCCGCGACTCCGCGACTACGCAATCCAGCGACCACCGCGTAGCCCAGAGCCACGCCCCCGGCGACCTCAGCCGGCACATCGACGGCAATCTCGGCCGACATCCCACCGATCGCGATCACGGCCCGTACGACCGCCTCACGATCCAGATCCTCCTCGGCGTGGCGTGCCAATGTGACGCTGCGGGCATCGGCGCCCGACACCACGACGACCTCGTCGGCGATCTCGACCACGACCCACGCGCCCGTCAGCGCCGCACTCACGGCCCGAACCCGCGGTATCACAACAACTTCAGCGCCCGTCGCTGCAGCGGCCATCCGCACCCGGTCACAGCGATCTGCAGTCCACCAGGTCGGGCACACCAGAGTCAGGTTCCGTGCCCCCGCTGCCGCGGCGTCGAGCACCTCCACCCACAGATCCGATACCGCCGCCGGCGCGTCGTCGACCAGCGTGATCTCGTCGTCGATGCCGGCCACCGCGATCACGGCGAGATCTGAAACCTGTCCGGGCCCGCGCACGGTCGCCGGCCCCACCTCGACGACAGCCGTCACGACTCATCCGGCCCGGCCGGCAGCGCGACCTGCACCAGCTGATCAGGTGCCGCGCGGGTGATCAGAGTGCCGCGCCCCGGCGGGAGCCGAACCGGCCGTACCGATCCCAGCAGCACGCCGTCATCGGGGTTCGCACTCATGATCAGACCCATGCAGCCGAGGTCTTTGACCGCGGACAGGACCGGGTCGAACATCGCCCGCGCCGCACCTCCGGAACGCCTGGCCAGCAACAGATGCAACCCGAGGTCACGGGCATGCGGCAGGTAGGGCAACAGCGGCGACAGCGGATTGGACGCACCGCCTGCCACCAGGTCGTAGTCGTCGACCACGACATAGACTTCCGGGCCGTGCCACCACGACCGGTCGCGGAACTGTCGCTGGGTGACCTCGGGACCGGGCATCCGACTGCGCAGGGTTTCGAGCACTCTGGGCAGCACGGCCTCCAGTGCGGCGGCCGAGGGCGCGTATCCGGCGAGATGCTCAGATTCGACAACTCCCAGCAGCGCACGCCGGAAATCCACGATGAGTACCTGCACACCGGACGGATCGTTGCCGTCCACCAGATCTCGGCACAGGGTGCGCAGGGTTGTGGACTTGCCACACCCGGTGTCACCGAGTATCACCAGATCAGGCTGAACGGCGAAATCTACCAATACCGGTGCGAGTTCGCGTTCGCCGAGACCCAACAGCGCCTCGGTACCGATCCGGGCTCGCGGCACCGGGCCCAGCTCGTGCCCGCGCACGCAGTCGGGCAACAGCCGGACATCCGGCGCTCGGGCATCGCCGTACTGTAGGCGCAGGATGTCCCCGACGCGGGCCAGAACCTCGCTGATCCCGGTATCGCTCGCCAGGCCGTCCAACCGGGGCAGGGCGATCAGCAGCTCGCGGCCCTCAGGTGTCAGCCCCCGCCCCGGTGCGTTCTGCGCCAGTCGTCTGGCGCGTTTGCGGTCCATCTCGGATTCGGCGGGATCGCCGAGCCGCAGCTCGATACGGGTCCCCAGCTGGTCCTTGAGCGCCGGCCGGAAATCCGCCCACCGCGACGCGGTCACGACCACATGGACACCGAGTGAAAGCCCCTGTACCGCAAGAGCGGTGATCGACGGCTCCAGGGATTCGAAATCTCCGCGGAACGTCGACCAGCCGTCGACGATCAGGAACACATCGCCGAGCGGATCATCGATGTCCCCGTCTCGACGACGTGCCCGGTAGTCGGCCATGGAGCCGATACCGAGGGCGGTGAAACGCGCTTCGCGGGCACTGACCACCGCATGCAGCTCGGCCACCGTGCGCCGGACCAGGTCGCCGTCAGCGCGCCCGGCCACCGCGCCGACATGCGGCAACGCACGTAGGGCACTCAACGCTCCCCCGCCGAAGTCCAGGCAGTAGATCGCCACGTCGCGGGGATGATGCGTGGCAGCCAGCGCCACCGCCAAAGTCTTGGCCGCCGTGGATTTTCCGGATTGCGGGCCACCCACGATCGCCACGTTGCCGTGGGCGGCATCCAGCGCGAGCACCAGTCGATCCCGGCGCTGCTCGAAAGGGCAGTCGACGAGCCCGATCGCCGCGGCCAGCGGCTCGGAATCGGACAACAACACGTCACTGAGTGGGACCGCACGCGGCAGCGGCGAAAGCCAGACCTGATGTGCCGGTGTGCCGTGGCCGGACAGCCGCTCGACCATCTGGTGCAGCACGGTAACCGTGGCCGGGGCTGTCGCGGGGTGATCGGCCAACGTGCGGAGCCTGGTGAATCGCCGCGGCCGCAACGCCGACCGAGGCAGTGGCGAGGGCTGCTCAGACGCTGGGCAGGCCGCCGAGACGAACGCGGTCTGGAACCGGATGATCTCGCCAGAAGGAGATTTCAGGTACGCCGCTCCCGGGATGCTGGGCAGCTCATATGCATCGGCGACACCGAGAACCGACCGGGATTCACTGGGCGAGAACGTCTTCAGGCACACCCGGTACGACAGGTGGCTGTCCAGTCCGCGGAGCCTGCCCTCGTCGAGGCGCTGGCTGGCCAAGAGCAGGTGCATGCCCAGTGACCGCCCGAGCCGGCCGATCGCCACGAACAGTTCGGCGAAATCCGGGTGCTGCTGCAGCAGTTCGGAGAACTCGTCGACCACGACAAGCAGGTTCGGCAATGCCGGCAGATCGGTCCGGCGCCGGTACTCGGCGATGTTGGCCAGATTCCCGGCTGCCCGCAGCAACTCCTGGCGGCGGGTCATCTCCCCGGCCAGCGCATCGGCCATCCGGGCCACCAGTTGTTCCTCCTCGGCCAGGTTGGTGATCAGCGCACTGACGTGGTTCACCTTGTTCAGGCCGAG
Organism: Mycolicibacterium sp. 050232; assembly: GCA_036235365.1. GTDB lineage: Bacteria > Actinomycetota > Actinomycetes > Mycobacteriales > Mycobacteriaceae > Mycobacterium. Next base: position 396,518 of record JAZBEZ010000003.1, read on the forward strand.
AAATGTTGCGCCACCTTTGAAGTCGATGAGAACCAGGTTGAGCAACTCGGGCGGATGCGTGGTGATCAGCCCCAGCACCAAGGTTCGCAGGAACTCCGATTTCCCCGACCCGGTGGCCCCGACGCACAGCCCGTGCGGTCCCATGCCGTCATGCGCGGCTTCCTTGAGGTCGAGGTGCAGCGGGGTTCCGTCGACACATCGACCGACCGGAACCCGAAGGAATCGCTGCGGATCCAAGGGTTGCCAGAGCGGGTCCGCCCCACGGTCGTCGATACCGATCAGCGCCGGCCAGCCCGAGTCGTCGGATGCGTGACCCTCACGGTAGCGCGCCAGCCGGCGGGCGCACGTGACGGCCTGCTCGTGCGTCATCTGGTCGGGTTGCAGTGGGGCACCGCCGAATCGCTGCGCGTCGGGGTTCAGGTCCAGATGCAGATCGGCTCCGGCGGTCTCGATGTCGCGGGCGCCGGCCACGACCAGCCGAGTGACACCGGTACCTGAGGCGGGTACCGCGGTCGAAGCTGAATCGACGATGACGACGGTGTGCGCCGCGGACCCGGCGGTCTCGACGTAGCCTTCTGCGGTCGTGTGGTGGGCAAGCCATTTCAGCCACTCCCAGTGCCGCGCGGTCGGCCCGTCGACGACGGCCGCGATGCGGACGTGTCGCGGGCTGTGCGAGGTGGCCAGCTGGCAGACCATGGCGCGCAGCAGGGCTCGGGCCGCATCGGCCGGACCGCCCACCGTCACCAGCCCGAATCCGCTCAGGTTCAGTGTCAACGGCACGTCGGTTACCGTCGACCGGCGCCGGATCAGTTGCGCCAGAGCCGATACCGTCACCGGATCAGCTTCATGCCCCGGATCGGTGGTGCCGGCGACCAGCCGGGTGGACAGCGGACGCTCCCCTGTTCCGATCCGCACCCCGCAGAAGTCGGGGTCGCCGGGGTGTACCTGCCACATCCGCTCGCCGCCGGCGAGTGTCCACAGACGTGCGGGCGCGGGATGGTCCGCGTGCAGTCCCAACCACTGTGAGCGGGCGGTCTCAGCGGTTGCGGTGTCGATCCCGTCGAGATAGCGCAGGTACTCGCAACGGTCCCGGTGGAGCTGCTGGGCCCGGCCGTTGCTCTTCAAACTGTAGGCAGCCGTGCCGACCGCCGACATCGCCATCATGATCGGGAACATCGCGGACGCCGGGCCGCGGGCAGCGGTCGCACCCGAGGTGACGTACACCGCGATCATGCCGATCATCGCCACCACGAGCACCATCGGCAAGAACCTGGTCAGCGGGCCGGCCGGGGTGTGGCGAGGCAACGCGGGCGGCGCGTCGATCACCAGCTCCCCGGTCGGTGACTCCCCTGCCGGGAACCCGCCGGTGACGTGCGGTGTGCGGATGGTTTCCATCGATGTTTGGACGCACACCAAGCCCTTCGGGTTCCCCTTCCGCACAAAAATTTTGGTGCGCGACGCCCCATCCCCGGTCAGTTAACGTGACATGTATCGGCGTCAACCGGGGGGGTGATGCGATGCCGGATTCCCTATGCCACATATCGGTTCACTGCGGACCGCCGACCGAACTGCTGCACCACACCACGGTCGATCTGTCCCTGCCCGCTGCGATGCCCGTGGGCGACCTGCTGCCATGGATCGTCGACGCGCTCGGCGCCGGAGACGGCACACCACGGCGTTGGCAACTGACTCACCTCGGCGGTCCCGACCTGGATGAGTCGGCAACCCTGGCGCAGAACGATATTCATGACGGCGATCTATTGATCTTGACCGAGTTCTGCGATCGGCCCACAGTCCAGCGTCCACTGCCGGCGGCGTTGACGATCGACTCGACCGATGACGCTTTTCCGATCGGATTGCGTGTCACCGCCTGCCTGTGGGCCTGCGCGCTTGGCATCGTTTCCCTGGCCTGGGCCGGACTCGGCAGCGCCGGATGGGGCCGCGTCGCCGCCGCAGCAGCTGTGGCCGTCACCGTCACCGCCGTCACGGCGTCCGCACCTCGTCAGGGGCTGAGCACGACCGTGACCGCGGCGCTCAGCGTTGCCGCCGCGGGATTCGCGGCGGTTCTCGGGTTCCTGGTGGTTCCGTCCGGTCCGGCACCGGCGAACTTCTTCCTGGCTGCCACGGCGGCGGGATCGCTGGGCGTGGTGCTGATCCGGGTGACCGGTTGCGGCAGACAGGTCCTGATCGCCGTCGTCACGGCGGCCGGCGCGCTCGCCGTGGCGACGGGGTCGGCAGTGCTCTGGCCTTTGGCCACACCGGCACTGGGTGCGGTGGTGAGCGCTGTCGGGTTGGGATTGTTACCCTTGACCCCGCGGCTTTCCATCGCTCTGGCCGGCCTGACGCCGGCGGTACCGGGACAACCAGATACCGAGGAACCCGTAGCGGGCGACGACAGATCCGATGCCGACGGACGCGCACTGCTGGGGCATCAGATCCTGGTCGGCCTGGTCGCCGGGGGTGCGGTGGCGGCCGCGTTGGGAACCGCGATCCTCGCCCTCGCCGGTCTTCGACAGGTATCGGCCGTCGAGATCGCGTTCGCCGCCGCTGTCGGAGTGGCGCTGCTGTTGCGCGCGCGTACCTACGCCTCCGGCTCCTGTAGCGCAGCCGTAGCGTTCTGCGGCTTTCTCTCTCTCACAGCGACTTTCATCCTCGCGGTGGCATGGGCTCCGGCGCACGGCAGGTGGGCCGGCATACTCGCTGCGGCCGCCGGAGTGGCCGTGGTCTGGCCGGTCACCGTGCGGAATCCGGTGGCCGCGCGCCTCGCCGACGTCATCGAGTACGGTGCGCTGGCGGCCGTGGTGCCGTTGGCGTGCTGGCTCGCCGGCGCCTTCGACCTCTTCGGCGACCTGGGGTTGCGGTGAACCGGTCGAGGCGACTGGCCGCCACGCTGATCACGGGGCTTCCGCTACTGGCTGTGGCACCGGCCGCAGCCGTCGTACCACCGGCGGTGGATGCCACCTTGCTGCCCCGACCCGCGCCACCCGCGCCCATCCGGCCCACCGAGCAGCGTGTGCCCTGCTACCAGACGGCGCCCGGCGCGGCCGGCGCGAAGAGCCCGCTGAATCTCGACGCGGTATGGCCGCTCACCCGCGGCGCGGGCCAGAAGATCGCGGTGATCGACACCGGGGTGACCCGGCACCGACTCCTACCCCGCCTGATCGGCGGCGGCGACTACGTGTCTCGTGGTGACGGCACGGCGGATTGTGACGGGCACGGCACGATAGTCGCCGGAATTGCCGCTGCCGCACCGAGTGCCGGCTTCAGCGGGGTCGCTCCCGACGCTGCCGTCCTGGCCATTCGGCAGTCGAGTAACAAGTTCGCCGCGGATGGTTCGGCGAGCGGTATCGGGGACGTCGACACCCTCGCCATGGCGGTGCGCACCGCGGCCGACCTCGGCGCGACGGTCATCAACATCTCGTCGGTCGCCTGCGTGCCGGCCGCCGCCGCACCCGACGACCGCGCCCTCGGCGCCGCACTGAGCTACGCCGTCGACGTGCGCAACGTCGTGGTGGTCGCCGCGGCCGGCAACGTCGGTGCAGGCTGCACCCAGCAGGACGGGCCGGTCGGGCCGGTCGGCGAACCCGACTGGAACGGCGTGCGTTCGGTTTCCAGCCCGGCCTGGTACGACGATCTGGTGCTGGCCGTCGGGTCAGTCGGAACCGATGGCACCGCATCGACTTTCAGCTTGGCGGGCCCGTGGGTGGACGTGGCCGCGCCCGGTGAGAACCTGGTGTCACTGCATCCCGACGGGGAGCAGTTGATCGACACGATCGGACGGGATGCCCCGATATCGGGAACCAGTTATGCCGCGCCGGTGGTCGCGGGGATCGCCGCCCTCGTGCGCGCCCGGTTCCCGCAGTTGAGCGCGCGCGAAGTGATGCGCCGCATCGAAGGCACCGCACGCACCCCCGCCGACAGGTGGAATCCGTACGTCGGCCACGGTGTGGTCGATGCCCTGGCCGCGGTGAGCGGTAGCACCTCGCCGTCCGTATCCGCGCCGACCGCCCCGGTTTCGGTGGCACCCACGGTGGCCGCACCGACCGATCCACTGCCCCGGCGCATCGCCTTCGGCGGTGCCGCAGTGTGTATCGGCCTGACGGTACTGACCGCGGTGGCACTGGCGGCCAACCGGTTACGCCGGTGCGGCTCCGATGCCGGGGACCACATCCCGTACGACTGAGGCCGCGTCACGGTTGAGTTCGGGACCGCGCGGCAGCATCGCCAGCATGGGCCATGGGGCGGGGACGACTCTCTTGCCCAGACCGAGATGTTCGGCAGTCTCCGCGTCACGGATCCCGAACAGCACGCCGAGATCGTTCAACAGATACAACGGTCCACCGACCGTCGCCCCTCGGACGAGCCCGCCGGCCTCTAGCAGGGCACTGCGGCCGACCGGGATGTGTACCCGGTCGATGTTCGGCCCGACACCATCTGCCTGAGCCAGCGCAACGGTATCGACCGGCAGTGAATCAGCCACAGCAACAGCGGTGTTCGTGTCGGTTCCGGGCTGTCTCGGATCCCAGCGGGCGCACACCACCGAGCGGCCACGAGGCAGCACCCGCTCCGGGAACCGGGCCACCGCGAGACTGTCGGCGACCGGTACGTCGGCCACCATGTCGGCGGGCACGACGGGAGGTTGGTCGTCGGACTGCGTCACGCTGAAACGGATGACGTCAGCCGCCACCCTCCCGATGCGTTGCAACCCGTCGGCAAGTACCACGTAGAACTCTGCAGGGCCGGCGCGCGCCACACGGACCACGGTGCCCACGGTGAGCCCGCCCAGCGCGGCCGGTCCCGCAGCACCCACCCCGGCGATCAAGGGCACCTGCAGCGCCGGGGCCTCGGGCACAGCGTCCAACAGGGCCTGCGAAACCGGCTGGACCGGCACACCTTCCAGATGCAGCGCCCGAACCACGGCGATGTCACGAAGGTCGACCCTGGCCCGCCACCCGTCGGTGAGCAGGTAGGTCGCAGCCCCCACGGCGCGTGCCGACACCAACAGCCCATGACCGGCGCGCAACTGCGGAGTCTCACGATCCGCCCGCCCGGCCACCAGCACCGTCTCGGCGGCCTCGGCGAGATCGCATATCTCCCAACCCGACTCGTCGAGGGACAGCGGACGGCCGATCTGTACGGGAGCCCCCGGTATGCCGACCAGTGGCCCGCGCCGGAACCTGGTGATCACCGCGTCATCGACCGCGACCGGATCCGCCGGGGTGCCGACGATGAGCCGGGCCGAGACGAGGTTGGGCACCGGATGCACGGTGTCGTCGATGCGTACATACAGCGCTCCGGTGTCGCGCGCCATCAGGATCGGTGCGTCGCCGGGCGCCGAGCCCGGCCGCGCCAGCGCGAGCACCGCACCCACCGCGATCGCGACGGCCGCCAGCACACACCCCGCCCCGTAGGCCACCGCTTGTGCGCGCAACGGATCATCGAGCATGCGTGCATCACCGCGAACCAGCGCATGAGCCATGCGCCGCAACAGGAATCGATGCCCGCTGAGCTGTAACCGAGTGGCCGACTGCCGTGCCATTTGTTCCCCCGCGATAACGGTAACCCGGCCTCAAGCACCGGCAGCGCACCAATAACCGGCCCGGACCAGACCGCCAAGGACGTCGAAGCCGTCCTGTTCACGCTGTTGAGCGGCATGCGGTCAACAGCGGAAAGCACGTGAGGTCCGCGTAGGACCTGGTTCAGTCCTCGCGCCGGCGTTGCCGGTAGGCCGCCACGTGCTGGCGGTTACCGCAGTTGCCGGTGTCGCAGAAGATGCGCGAGCGGTTGCGCGACAGGTCGGTCAGGACCGCCTCGCAGTCCGGCGCCGCGCAGATCTTGAGCCGACGCAGTTCACCGCCGCGAATCAGGTCGGCCAGCGCCATCGCCATCTCGGCGCCCATCCGCTGCGCCAACGGGTCGTCGACCGAAGCCAGATGCAAGTGCCATTCGGGCATTTCCTTGTGCCGGGTCAGCCACGGCGCCGCCTTGGTATCGCTCAGCAGGGCGTTGACCCGACGCACGGTCTCCTCCTCGTCGTCGGCCACCGCCCAGATCTCCCCGATGCGGCCGCGCAACGCGCGCACGGCCCCCAGTTCGGCGTTGTCGCGGTCACGCCGGCCGGTCCAGCCGAAGTCATCCAGGTAGGCGTTGAGGTCGGCCTGGTCAGACAGTTGTTCGCCTTCTACCCGATCGGTGTTCACCAACACCATCGCGGCCCGGAGCGTGAGCTCCGTGTCATAGGTAAAAAGCATTTGACTCATGACCTCCTGTGACCGTAAGTTCGACGCCGTCGTCATTACCATAACCAACTTTACTCATGACATGCCCCTGGGGAGGTGTACCGATGACTGCCGAAGCCCAACTCGACCGCACGACCGCCGACAACCACTTCCGGCTCGGCCTCTTGTTCGCCGTCAGCTCCGCGCTCGCGTTCGGCTCATCGGGTCCCTTCGCCAAGGCCCTGATGGAGTCTGGCTGGAGCCCCACCGCGGCCGTCACCGCCCGACTCGCCGGCGGCGCGCTCATGATGGCCGCGTTCGCCAGCGTGGTCCGGCCCGGCTGGATCCACGAGGTGCTCGGCCACGCCAAGACCGTCGTCGGCTACGGCCTGATCCCCATCGCCGGCGCACAACTCTGCTACTACAACGCCGTCGCACACCTGTCCGTCGGTGTGGCCCTGCTGCTGGAGTACACCGCGCCGATCCTCGTCGTCGGCTGGGTGTGGGCCACCACCCGGCATCGCCCCAGCGTCATGACATTCGCCGGCGTCGCGGTCGCCATCGCCGGCATCATCCTGGTGCTCGACGTGTTCAGCGGCGCCCAGATCAACCTCACCGGCGTGACCTGGGGTCTGGCCGCCGCGGTGTGCGCCGCCTGCTACTTCATGATGTCCAACCAGGCCAGCACCGACGGCGACGGCCTCAGCCCGATCAGCCTGGCCGCCGGCGGCCTGATCGTCGGCACCGCGGCCGTGGCCCTCCTCGGGGTCACCGGCGTGATGCCAATGACCTTCACCACCAACCCCGTCACCATCGCCGGACACACGACCGCGTGGCTGGTGCCGGTGGTCGCCCTGGGCCTGATCCCCACCGCCCTGGCCTACACCCTGGGCATCGTCGGGATCGCCCGGCTCAAGCCGCGCTTCGCGTCTCTGGTCGGGCTCTCCGAGGTGCTGTTCGCGGTCCTGATCGCCTGGATCATGCTCGGCGAGGCGATGTCGGTCAGTCAGGCGATCGGCGGCGCAGTGGTCCTGGTCGGCCTGGCGGTGGCCCGGCAAGGCGACCGCAGTGAGCAGCCGGACCCGGAAGCCGAAGTGGCCACCCAGGTCGAGCTGGCGACCTGGCCCGACATGGCCCTGCAGGAGACGACGGAGCACACATTCGATTAGCCGCGGCTAACCATTTTGTGTGAATATGTCCCCCGTGAGTCTCCTCCGGAAGTCGGCCCGGGTGGCCGCGATCGTCTCAACCCTGGTCAGCGCGGCTTTCCCGCTGGCGCTCGCCGCACCCGCCGCGGCCGAACCGTGCTCCGACGTCGAGGTCATCTTCGCCCGCGGCACCAATGACGCACCCGGACTGGGCCGGCCCGGCCAGGCCTTCGCCGACGGGCTGAGCTCACGACTCGGCGGCCGCAGCGTGTCCACCTATGCGGTGAACTACCCGGCCAGCTACGACTTCCTGGCCGCGGCCGACGGCGCCACCGACGCCGCCAATCGCATCGCCACGCTGGCCTCCTCCTGCCCGTCCACCAAGGTCGTGCTGGGTGGCTACTCGCAGGGCGCCGCGGTCGTGGACATGCTGGCAGGCATCCCGCCGCTCGGCAACAGGGTCGGGGAGATCGGATCCGCGCCGCCGCTCGCGGGCGACCTCGTGCCCCAGGTCGCTGCCGTTGCCGTATTCGGCAACCCGTCGGCGAAATTCGGCATACCGATCACGTCGTCGGTGTTCGGCGGCAAGGCCATCGACATCTGCAAGGACGGAGACCCGATCTGCTCGCGCGGCCGGAACCCGTTCGCGCACAGCGACTACGTCGGCATGGCAGATCAGGCCGTCAACTTCGTCGCGGGAATCGTTTAGCGGCAAACGGACGTTAGGATTCGGTGTGGCCATTGATCTTGTTCGTCGCTGCACTGTGTTCGTGGCGGCAGCGCTGACCGCTGCCGCCGCCGTCGTCGCCCCCGTCGTGGTGCCCGGCTTGTCCTCGGGTTTGCCGGCGGCATCGGCCGCCTGCCCCGACATCGAGGTCGTCTTTGCCCGCGGCACCAACGACACCGCCGGCCTCGGCCGGATCGGTAATGCGTTCGTCAGTTCACTGCGCAACAAAGTCGGCGGCCGCTCGGTCGGCGCCTACGCGGTGAACTACCCGGCCAGCTTCGACTTCCTGGCCGCGGCCGGCGGCGCCAACGACGCCTCCGGGCACATCCAGTGGATGGTCGACAACTGCCCCGACACCCGTCTGGTGCTGGGCGGCTACTCCCAGGGTGCCGCGGTGATCGACGTCATCGCCGCCGTCCCGTTCCCGGCCGTCGGTTTCAATGCGCCGTTGCCGCCGAACGTCCCCGAGCATGTCGCCGCGGTCGCCGTCTTCGGCAATCCGTCGGCCAAACTCGGGCTGCCGCTGACCTCCAGCCCGGTGTACGGATCTCGCGCCATCGATCTGTGCAACCCTGGCGACCCGATCTGTGGCGATGGCGACAGCGTCCCGGCCCACCGGGCCTACGAAGGGGCGGCCAACGATGCCGCGAACTTCGTCGCCGGTCTCTTGTAGCCGGCTTCCGCTACGATCGCTCAGGTGGTCGAACTTCCCATTCACAGCCACGTAGCAAGCCAGGCAGCACGTCTGCTTCGGCGTTGGGTCGGTGTGGCTGCCATCGTCGCGACGGCTTTTGCTGCCCTGCCGGTCATCTCGGCTGTCCTGCCCGGTTCCCCAGCGGTGGCCGGTGCCGCCCCGTGCCCTCCGGCCGAGGTGGTGTTCGCCCGCGGTCGTACCGAACCCGCAGGCGTCGGCACCCTCGGGAACGCGTTCGTGAACGCGCTGCGCTCAAAGACCGACAAGAACATCGGCGTCTACGCCGTCCGATACCCGGCGGACTCCGAGATCGACATCGGGGCCAACGACATGAGCGGCCACATCCAGTACATGATGAACAACTGCCCGGACACCCGGTTGGTGGTCGGCGGGTACTCGCTGGGCGCAGCGGTCGCCGACGTGGTGCTGGCCGTCCCGTTCACCGGCTTCGGCTTCAAGACACCGCTCCCCGCCGGGGCCGACGGGCACATCGCCGCAGTCGCCCTGTTCGGCAACGGCGCGGCATGGGTCGGTCCCATCACCCGCTTCAGCCCGGTCTATGCCGACCGGACCATCGAGCTGTGCCACGGCGCCGATCCCATCTGCAATCCGGCCGACCCCGATACCTGGAAGAACAACTGGCCCGATCACCTGGCGGGCGCCTACATCGACGGCGGAATGGTCAATCAGGCCGCGGATTTCGTGTCCGGTCGCCTCTGAGGCGGAAACGCTTCGTCGCCGGATCGTTGCCGTACCGGCACCTATTCTCGACGGGACCGTAAATACCATCTAATCCGTGATAGGCCGTCGAATGTCGGCCGCACTGATCACCGTCCTGTCGGCGGTAGTGGTACCAATGGCTGTGGCGCCCAGCATGATTGGCGTCGCGAAAGCCGCCACGTGCCCGCCTGCGGAGGTGGTGTTCGCCCGCGGCCGCATGGAGCCTCCAGGTCCCGGACAAGTCGGGGCTGCGTTCGTCAACGCGTTGCGGACGCTGCGCGGGCCGAACGTCGCCCTCTATTCGGTCAAGTATCCGGCCGACACCCAGGCCGACATAGCCGCCAACGACATGAGCCGCCACGTGCAATGGATGACCCGCAACTGTCCGAACACGCGGCTCGTGCTGGGCGGCTACTCGCTGGGCGCCGTCGCCACCGACCTCATCCTGGCGATGCCGATCGCCGCGTTCACCTTCAAGAGTCCGCTACCCAGGGGCACCGACCGGCATGTCGCGGCGGTCGCGCTGTTCGGTAACGGCGCCAACTGGGCCGCACCGATCACGCTGCTCAACCCGGCCTACCAGAATCGCACCATCGACCTGTGCCACTCGGACGATCCGATCTGCAATCCCAGCAGCCCCTACAACTGGCGGGCCGGTTGGCAGGATCACCTGGCGCCCGGCTATATCCGGTCGGGAATGGTGGCGCAGGCGGCCAGATTCGTCTCCGCGCGCCTCTGAATTTCGCCGACACTAAGGGTTTTGGCGGGTTTCGCCCGCGATCCCGCCAAGAATCGTCGTCTCGGCGGCGCTCAGTCCGCCGTCCGCACGTCCCGGGTGATCAGGTTGCGGGCCTCGAGCTGGTCATCGTCCGGGTAATCGACCTGCACGAGGGTGAGCCCGCGGGCGGGGGCGGCAGCGAAAGCACTGGACCGGCTCGTCTCACCCAGCAGCCCGGCGGTCCACTCTGGGGACCGCCGACCCTCCCCCACTGCCAGTATCGCGCCGACCAGCGAGCGAACCATGTTCCAGCAGAAGGCATCCGCGGTGACATACGCCGTCACGTAAAAGCCGTCGCGTACCCACTCCAACCGCTGCAGGTCACGGATCGTGGTGGCCCCGGGGCGGTGCCGGCAGAACGCCGCAAAATCGTTGAGCCCCAGCAGTTCCCGCGATGCGGCGGCCATCGCGTCGAGGTCCAGCGGTTTCGACCACGGGGTGACGAAGCGAGCTTCGGCGGGTTCGACCCCGTAGGGGGCCAGGCTCAGCCGGTAGGTGTAGTGCCGGCGCAGTGCCGAGAACCTGGCATCGAAACCCGCAGGCGCCCGCACGATGTCGCGGATCCGGACGTCGGTCGGCAGCAGCCGCGCCAATCGCCGCACCAGCGGGGTGAATTCGGCATCGACCGGGCGAGCTGTGCGCGGATAGGCATGTGGGAGCGCATCGGCGGGAATGTCGACGTGCGCCACCTGGCCGGTGGCATGCACCCCGGTGTCGGTGCGGCCCGCGGTTCGGGTCACCACCGGCGTACGGAACACCGTCGAGAGCGCCTCGTCGATCACCCCGGCCACCGTGCGCTGGCCGACCTGCACCGCCCAGCCCGCGAAATCGGTGCCGTCGTACGCTACGTCCAGGCGCAAACGAACATGCCCGCCACCGGAATCGGTGGCGGGCATGTTCATGTTGTCACTACGACTTGGCAGCGTCATCCTCGGCCGCAGCCTCAGCTGTCTCGGCGTCGGCGACGGCGGCGTCCTCGGCCTCGACCTCGGCGTCGGCGACCGGGGTCTCCTCGGCCTCGTCAGCCTTGGGAGCCGTTGGCTCCTCGGCCGAGGCCTCGTCGGCGGCCTTGGCCTGCGCGACGGCAGCGCGACGAGCGCGATCCGCCTCGGAGGTCACCGTCTTCTCCCGCACCAGCTCGATGACCGCCATGGGAGCGTTGTCGCCCTTACGGTTCTCGACCTTGATGATGCGGGTGTAGCCACCCTCGCGATCGGCGAAGAAGGGGCCGATCTCGGCGAACAGGACGTGCACGACGTCCTTGTCGCGGATCTTCTTCATCACCTCGCGCCGGTTGTGCAGCTCACCCTTCTTGGCGTGGGTGATCAGCTTCTCGGCGTACGGACGCAACGCCCGGGCCTTCGGCTCGGTGGTCTTGATACGACCGTGCTCGAACAACGACGTGGCCAGGTTGGCCAGGATCGCCTTCTGGTGTGAGGACGACCCGCCGAGGCGAGCACCCTTGGTGGGCTTGGGCATTGCGACTATCTCCTAAATGGGGCCGGTCCCCGTATCAGGTAGGACCGGGACGACTGTTCTTCTTTAGAGCTGGTTTACAGCTGCTCGGTCTCGGCGTAGTCCTGGGTGTCATCCAGGTCGTAACCGCCGGCATCTGCGGTCCAGGTGCCGGTGGCGGCGTCGTAACCGGCGACCTCGGACGGATCGAACGTGGCCGGGCTGTCCTTGAGCGAGAGACCCAGCTGGTGCAGCTTGATCTTCACCTCGTCGATGGACTTCTGGCCGAAGTTACGGATGTCCAGCAGGTCGGACTCCGTGCGGGCGACGAGCTCGCCCACCGTGTGCACACCCTCGCGCTTGAGGCAGTTGTACGAACGGACGGTCAGGTCCAGATCGTCGATCGGCAGCGCGAAGCTGGCGATGTGGTCTGCCTCGGCCGGCGACGGGCCGATCTCGATGCCCTCGGCCTCGACGTTGAGTTCCCGTGCCAGACCGAACAGTTCGACCAGGGTCTTGCCGGCCGACGCCAGGGCGTCACGCGGGCTGATCGAGTTCTTGGTCTCGACGTCGAGAATCAGCTTGTCGAAGTCGGTGCGCTGCTCGACACGGGTGGCCTCCACCTTGTAGGTGACCTTGAGGACCGGCGAGTAGATCGAATCGACCGGGATACGGCCGATCTCAGCGCCCGAGGCCTTGTTCTGCACGGCCGGGACGTAGCCGCGACCGCGCTCGACGACGAGCTCGACCTCCAGCTTGCCCTTGTCGTTGAGGGTGGCGATGTGCATGTCCGGGTTGTGCACCGTGACACCGGCCGGGGGCACGATGTCACCGGCGGTGACGGCACCCGGGCCCTGCTTGCGCAGGTACATGGTGACCGGCTCGTCCTCCTCGGAGGACACGACCAGGCCCTTGAGGTTCAGGATGATGTCGGTGACGTCTTCCTTGACCCCGGGGACGGTGGTGAACTCGTGCAGCACACCGTCGATGCGGATGCTCGTGACCGCTGCGCCCGGGATGGACGACAGCAGCGTGCGCCGCAGCGAGTTACCCAGCGTGTAACCGAAACCGGGCTCCAGGGGCTCGATGACGAACTTGGAGCGGTTGTCGGCGAGGGTTTCCTCCGACAGTGTGGGTCGCTGAGAGATCAGCATTGTTCTTCTCCTTCTCGGCACCCGCTATTTGATGCCGTCTTGGTGACCCGGCCCACCGATCGTGTGGGCCGGTGTCCTTACTACTTCGAGTAGAACTCGACGATGAGCTGTTCGGTGAGCGGCACCTGGATCTGGGCGCGCTCGGGCAGCTGGTGCACCAGGATGCGCTGACGCTCCCCGACGACCTGCAGCCACGACGGGATCGGACGCTCACCCGCGGTCTGCCGAGAAAGCTCGAACGGCAGGGTGTTGAGCGACTTCTCCTTGATGTCGATGATGTCGTACTGCGACACCCGGTAGCTCGGGATGTTCACCTTGACACCGTTGACGGTGAAGTGGCCGTGGCTGACCAGCTGACGGGCCATCCGGCGGGTGCGCGCCAGGCCGGCGCGGTACACCACGTTGTCCAGGCGGCTCTCCAGGATCTGGAGCAGGTTCTCGCCGGTCTTACCCGACTGGCGGTTGGCCTCTTCGTAGTACTTACGGAACTGCTTCTCCAGCACGCCGTAGGTGAAGCGAGCCTTCTGCTTCTCCTGCAGCTGGGTGCGGTATTCGCTCTCCTTGATCCGCGCGCGGCCGTGCTGGCCGGGCGGGTAGGGGCGCTTCTCGAACGACTGATCTCCACCGATCAGGTCGACGCCGAGACGGCGCGACTTGCGGGTGGCGGGTCCGGTATAACGAGCCATTTTCTAAATCCTCCCTAGACCCGGCGCCGCTTGGGCGGACGGCAGCCGTTGTGCGGCTGCGGAGTGACGTCGGAAATCGCGCCCACCTCGAGGCCGGCGGCCTGCAGCGAGCGGATGGCGGTCTCACGGCCCGAACCCGGACCCTTGACGAACACGTCGACCTTCTTCACGCCGTGCTCCTGCGCCTTGCGGGCGGCGTTCTCGGCGGCCAGCTGTGCGGCGAACGGGGTCGACTTACGCGAACCCTTGAAGCCGACGTGACCCGACGACGCCCAGGCGATGACGTTGCCCGCCGGATCGGTGATCGAGACGATCGTGTTGTTGAACGTGCTCTTGATGTGAGCGGCGCCGTGCGGGACGTTCTTCTTTTCCCGGCGACGGGTGGTCTTACCGCGCTTCGAAGCCTGCCCAGCTTTTTTCGGGGGTGCCATCGGTGCTTACCTAGCCTTCTTCTTGCCGGCGATGGTGCGCTTGGGGCCCTTGCGGGTACGCGCGTTGGTCTTGGTCCGCTGCCCACGCACGGGCAGACCACGGCGGTGCCGCAGGCCCTGGTAGCAGCCGATCTCGATCTTGCGGCGAATGTCGGCCTGCACCTCGCGGCGCAGGTCACCCTCAACCTTGAGGTTGCCTTCGATGTAGTCACGCAGAACGGTCACCTGATCGTCCGTCAGGTCCTTCGTGCGCATGTTCTTGTCAATGCCCGTCGCGGCGAGGATCTCGTTCGAACGGGTACGGCCGATGCCGAAAATGTAAGTCAGCGCGATCTCCATGCGCTTGTCGCGCGGAAGATCGACGCCCACGAGGCGTGCCATGTGGCGGTGTTCCTTCTTCTCTGCGGAGGTCTGGTCCCAGCCCGTTCCCTTCAGCCCCTAAGGGCTCTGAAGGGGTCCGGCCTCCGTACCGGACGTGGATGAGTGCTCATCGCGAATGAGCGGCGTATCCGCTCAGTGGTGCTGGGAGTTCATCATTCAGTTGTGTTGTGATCCGTCAGCTGAACGGATCAGCCCTGCCGCTGCTTGTGGCGGGGATCGCTGCAGATCACCATGACCCGCCCATGCCGGCGGATCACCCTGCACTTATCGCAGATGGGCTTGACGCTCGGGTTCACCTTCACGGCTGTTTCGATCCTTCTGGCTTGTTGGCGTCATGCGCATGCGCACGTCACCGTTTCTCGTCGTTACTGGTCGGGCTTCTATCGGGTCACTTGTACCGGTACACGATGCGGCCCCGGGACAGGTCGTAGGGCGAGAGCTCCACCACTACGCGGTCCTCGGGCAGGATGCGGATGTAGTGCTGCCGCATCTTGCCGCTGATGTGGGCCAAGACCTTGTGTCCGTTCTCCAGCTCAATGCGGAACATCGCATTGGGCAGAGGCTCGACCACGCGACCCTCGACCTCGATGGCACCGTCTTTCTTGGCCATACTTTTCGGCGATCCTTGCTTTCGTTTCGTAGCTTCATCAGTCTCAATGCAGCCCGTCGTGATGCTGCAACCGACCAACTTAAGAACGTGAGCCGGATCGAGGCGAATTTCCAGAAATTCACCGGTTCCAAGACGGGGCACGCAAAAAGTCGGCGCGATAGCCGCACCGTTGGTCCACAATACCCGCTCGGCGGCCTGTACCAAAATCACGGCTGAGCAGGACCGGCCACCCACATCTGCGCCGAAGATTGGTGCGCCTCGGAGCCACGAATCAAGCAAGAATGGTACGGACTGATCCGCGCACCCGGCGAATGGAGACACGAGCACGTGATGGCTGTGTACCTGGCCGCGTTCGTCGTCGGCGGCATCGCCGTACTGGCCGCGCTGCTGCTCGCCGATGTCGGGCACGGCGACGGCATGCCCTTCCTGAGCCTGACCGGCCTGTCGGTGGCCCTACTCGGCGCCGGCACGGGTGGCCTGATCGGCACCTGGCTCGAGTGGGGCGCCCTGTGGACCGCCGGGCTGGCCGCGGCCTGCGCCATCGTCCTGGTGTTCACCCTCAACGGCTTGCTGTTGCCTTACCTGCGCCGCCAGCAGTCCAACTCCCACAAGGGCCGGTCCTCCTATGTCGGCCTGCTCGGCACGGTCACCCTCGAGGTCCCGCCGGGCGGCTGGGGCGAGGTCTCCTTCGTCGACGCCGACGGCAACCGGGTGTTCTCCCGCGCCAAGAGCGACGAGGCCGATGCGCTGCCCAAGGCGACCCGCGTCTACATCGCCGATATCGATCCGGATTTCGTCCACATCGTCGCCGTTCCAGAAACCTGAGCAGTTCCAGAAGCCTGAGCTGTCCCCGAGCACTGCCCCACCGAGAAAGGCACCACAGTGTCCCTGCTGCTCATCGTCGTCCTCGTCGCCATCGCCGCGATTCTCATCCTGGTGGTGTTGCCGCTGGTCTACGTCAAGAACTACATCAAGGTGCCGCCCAACGAGGTGGCCGTGTTCACCGGCCGCGGCACACCCAAGGTGGTCCGCGGCGGCGCCCGGTTCCGGATGCCCGGCATCGAGCGGGTCGACATCATGAGCCTGGAGCCGTTCAACGTCAGCATCAATCTGCAGAACGCACTGTCCAACAACGGTGTACCGGTCAACGTCGAGGCGGTCGGGCTGGTGCGCATCGGCTCGGCCGACGAGGCCGTGCAGACCGCGGTGCAGCGCTTCCTGACCTCCGATCTCAACGAGTTGCAGCGGCAGATCAACGAGATCCTGGCCGGTTCACTGCGCGGCATCACCGCGACCATGACCGTCGAGGACCTCAACTCCAACCGCGACAGCCTGGCCCGCAGCGTGGTCGAGGAGGCCGGCGGTGATCTGGCCCGTATCGGCATGGAGGTCGACGTCCTCAAGATCGCCGGGATCTCCGATGCCAACGACTACCTGAAGTCGCTCGGCCAGCGCCGCATCGCCGAGGTCAAGCGCGACGCCACGGTCGGCACCGCCGAGGCAGAGCGCGACGCGCAGATCCAGTCGGCCAAGGCCCGCCAGGAGGGATCGATCGCGCAGGCCGAGGCCGACACCGCGATCGCCACCGCCAACCAGAAGCGCGATGTCGAGTTGGCGCGGCTGCGCGCACAGACCGAGGCCGAGAACGCCCAGGCCGACCAGGCCGGTCCGCTGGCCAACGCGCGCGCCCAGAAGGACGTCGGCATCGCCACCGAGCAGGCCGAGGCGGCCCGGGTGCAGGCCCGCATCGAGGTGGAGCAGCGTCGCGCCGAGCAGGCGCAAGCCGCCCTGCAGGCCGACGTGATCGCACCTGCCGAGGCGAAACGACAGGCCGATATCGCGATCGCCGAAGGCCAGCGCCAGTCCTCGATCCTGGCGGCCGAGGCCGCGGCCGAGACCGAGCGGCGCAAGGGTCAGGCCGAGGCCGACGCCCGCAAGGCCGCCGCCGACGCACTTCGGGTCGAGAAGCAGGCCGAGGCCGACAGCCTGCAGGCCAAGCTGGTCGCCGAGGCCGCCGGTAAGAAGGAACTGGCCGACGCGCTGCGCGTCGAGCAGCAAGCGGAGGCGGCAGGTATCGAGGCCAAGCTGCTGGCCGAGGCCAACGGTAAGAAGGAGATCGCCGCCGCGCTCAACGGCTACACGGCCGACGCCGCGCGGCTGCTGATGTTGCCCGACGTGCTGGCCTCGGTGGTCAAGGCGACCGAGGCGGCCGCCTCACCGCTGGCCGAGATCGAGCGGCTGTCGATCATCGGCGGATCCCGCGACACCCAGGACGCAGTCGGCGGCCTGCTCGGCATCAGCCCGCTGGCGGTGGCCAACATTCTGGAGTCGCTGAAGGCCTCCGGCATCGACGTGGCGTCGATGCTTCAGGGGTCCAACGCGAACAACGGGAACAGCGCGCACCCGAGCTGAGAAAACTGCTGGCGGCGGGGCGCATAATTACTAGCGATGACCGGCCCCGCCTCTCAGCCCCGTAAACCCGTAATCCTGACCGTGGACGACGATCCCGCGGTGTCGCGCGCCGTCGCCCGGGATCTGCGCCGCCACTACGGCGAGCGCTACCGGATCGTCCGTGCCGAATCCGGCCCGGACGCCCTGGAAACCCTCAACGAGTTGAAGCTGCGCGGCGACACCGTCGCGGTGTTCGTCGCCGACTACCGGATGCCGCAGATGAGCGGCATCGAGTTCCTCGAATCGGCGATGGACCTCTACCCGATGGCCCGCCGCGTGCTGCTGACGGCGTACGCCGACACCACCGCGGCCATCGACGCCATCAACGTCGTCGACCTCGACCACTACCTGCTCAAGCCGTGGGATCCGCCCGAGGAGAAGCTCTACCCGGTGGTCGACGGCCTGTTGGAGGCCTGGCACGCCGTCGGTGACCGGGCCATCCCGCACACCAAGGTGATCGGGCACCAGTGGAGTTCGCGGTCCTGGGAGGTGCGCCAGTTCCTGGCCCGCAACCAGCACACGTTCCGCGCGTTCACCACCGACGAGCCCGTCGGGCGTCAGCTGCTGGACGCCGCCGGCCTGGATGGTCTGCAGCTGCCGGTGGTGATCACCGAGGGCGGCGAGACGCTGGTCGAACCCAGCGACGGCGAGCTCGCCGACATGCTGGGGCTGTCGACGACCCCGTCGTTGACCATGTACGACCTGGCCGTGATCGGCGGCGGCCCGGCCGGTCTGGCCGCCGCGGTGTACGGGGCGTCCGAGGGGCTGCGAACGGTGCTGATCGAGGGCACCACCACCGGCGGGCAGGCCGGTCGCAGTTCACGGATCGAGAACTACCTGGGCTTCCCGACCGGCGTGTCAGGGGCCGAGCTGGCCACCTCGGCCCGCAGACAGGCCGAGCGGTTCGGCGCCGAGGTGATCACCACCCGCGAAGCCGTCGCCCTCGATATCGCGGGTGCGGCCCGCACCATCACCTTCGCCGACGGCGAGACCATCGGCGCCCGCGCGGTCATCCTGGCCACCGGGGTCGAATACCGCCAGCTCCCGGTGCCGGGATGCTGGGCAGATCCCGACAATCCGAACAACTACGTCGGCCGCGGCGTGTACTACGGCGCCTCGGTGTCGGACGCGTCCGAATGTCGCGGCGAGGACGTGTACATCGTCGGCGGCGCCAACTCGGCCGGCCAGGCCGCGATGTTCATGTCGCGCGAGGCCAAGTCGGTGACGCTGCTGGTGCGCGGCCCGGCGCTGGAAGCGTCGATGTCGTACTACCTGATTCAGCAGATCGAACAGACGCCCAACATCTTCGTGCGCACCTGCACCGAGGTGGTCAGTGCAGTCGGCGAGGACGATCACCTCGTTGGCCTGGAACTGGTGAACCGGCAGTCCGGCGAGCACGAGGAAGTGCGGGCGACGCGCCTGTGCTGCTTCATCGGCGCGACCCCGCGCACCGACTGGCTCGACGGCGTGGTGGCGCGCGACGACCACGGATTCATCCTGGCCGGACCGGACCTGCGCGACGTGTGCGGCTGGTCCCTGGAACGCCCGCCGCATCACCTGGAAACAAGTGTGCCCGGTGTGTTTGTTGCAGGAGACGTGCGTGCCGAGTCCGCCAAACGGGTGGCTGCCGCCGTCGGCGAAGGGTCGATGGCCGTGATGCTCGTGCACCGGTACCTGGCAGAAGCGTGATGGCCGGCGAGGCCTGAGGAGTAGAGGACGGATATGGGCGAGACGTGCGTGCGGGACGAACTGCGGACGCTGTTCCTGTTCGAGGACTTGTCCGACGATCAACTCGACACGTTGTGTCAGGCCGGCAGCATCGAACGATTTCCGGCCGGCCCGATCGTCACCGAGGGCGATCCGGCCACCTGCTTCTACGTGATGCTCGACGGCGAGTTGGTGATGTCGAAGCGCTCCGGCGGCGTCGACATCCAGACCAACCGCACGTCGATGCGCGGCGTGTACTTCGGCGCCTGGTCGGCCTACATCCCCGGTGAGGAGCACGTCTACGAGGCCTCGGTACGCCTGACGAAACCGTCGCGGGTGTTCGTGCTGGACGCCAACGCGTTCGCGACGTTCATGCAGTCGCAGTTCCCGATGGCGGTGCACCTGTTGGAGGGTCACAAGGTCGGTGGCCGGCGCCAGAGCCAGATCATCGGTCAGCGGGAGAAGCTGCTGGCCCTCGGCAACATCACCGCGGGCCTGACCCATCAGCTCAACAATCCGGCGGCCGCCACCGCCCGCGCCGTGGCCGACCTGCGTGAGGGCGTCGGCAAGATGCGTCACAAGCTGGCGATGCTGGCCGACGGCAAGTTCACCCCGCAGGCCCTGCGGATGCTGGTGACGATTCAGGACGAGGTCGCCGAGCAGGTCGCCAAGAACAAGGGCCTGGAGTTGACCGCGCTGGAGACGTCCGACCGCGAGGACGAGATGGGCGACTGGCTCGAGGACCACGACATCGTGGGTGCCTGGGACTACGCCCCGACCTTCGTCGAAGCCGGTCTCGACATCGACTGGCTGGAACGCATCTCGGCATCCGTCGACGACGCACTCAAGGACGGGGAGGCGTCGGCGACCCTGCAGGCCGCCCTGGGCTGGCTGAAGTACACGATCGACACCGAGCTTCGGATGAACGAGATCGGCGAGGCGAGCAGACGGATCTCGGCACTGCTGGCCGGCGCCAAGCAGTACTCGCAGATGGACCGCGGCGACTATCAGAGCGCCGACGTCCACGAACTGCTGCGCAGCACGCTGATGATGTTCGGCGACAAGATCGGTAAGGACAAGCCGGTCAGCCTGTGCAAGGACCTGGACAAGTCACTGCCCGAATTGCACTGCTACCCAGGCGATCTCAATCAGGTGTGGACCAACATCATCGACAACGCGATCCAGGCGATGGACGGCCACGGCACGCTGACCCTGCGCACCTGCCGCGAGACCGACGAGATGATCCGGGTGGAGATCTGCGACGACGGGCCGGGCATCCCCGCCGAAGACATCAGCCGGATCTTCACCCCGTTCTTCACCACCAAACCGTTCGGCGAGGGCACCGGCCTCGGCCTGGATCTGGCCTGGCGCATCGTGGTGGAAAAGCACCACGGGGATCTGCGGGTGCAGTCCGAACCCGGCGACACCCGGTTCATCGTGCTGCTGCCGCTGCAGGCGCCCGCGCCCGAGACGCAGGCTGCGGAGTCGCAGGCCGCGGAGTAGCCCGGCGTGGAGTGGCAGGCGTCGGGTTTAGCAGGCGTCGGGTTTAGCCGCCCATTGTCACGTTGGAGTGACCGTCGACGTCGAGCGTCACGCTAGCGTGACAAGCCCCGCCTCGTCGCCGCCCCGCCGGCCCCCGTTGTCACGTTGGAGTGACCGTCGACATCGAGCGTCACGCTAGCGTGACAACGGCGGGCCGCACGACAGCGCCCGGCCAGATCCAGAATCACCGTGATCCGGCCGGAATAGGTCCCGCACGAGCCCCGGTTGAGACGTTCATGACCCAGACCACAGCGGGCGCCAAGCCCGATCTCGGCACGTTCGGCGCATTCGGCCACTACTCGCAGTTCCAGCAGCTGTCGCCACAGCAGCTGCGGGATATCGAAGGGTTGGGCTACGGCGCGATCTGGGCGGGCGGGTCACCGCCTGCCGAGTTGGAGTGGATCGATCCGATCCTGGCCGCCACCAGCACATTGCAACTGGCCACCGGCATCGTGAACATCTGGTCAGCCGACGCCGAGGCAGTGGCAGGATCTTTCCACCGCATCGAGGCCGCCTACCCGGGCCGGTTCCTGCTGGGCATCGGGGTCGGGCACCGCGAGGCCATCGGCGAGTACCGCAAGCCGCTCGACGCGCTCACTGATTACCTCGACAAGCTCGACGAGTACGGCGTGCCGCAACACCGTCGCGTGGTCGCCGCGCTCGGCCCCAGGGTGCTGCAACTGTCGGCGGCCCGTTCGGCGGGTGCCCACCCCTACCTGACCACACCCGAACACACCGCCCAGGCCCGCGAGCTGATCGGTCCGGACGCCTTTCTTGCCCCGGAACACAAAGTGGTGTTGACCACCGATGTCGACAAGGCACGGGCCGTCGGCCGGAAGGCGCTCGACATCTACCTCGGTCTGAGCAACTACCTCAACAACTTCAAGCGTCTCGGCTTCACCGACGAGGACCTGGCCAAGCCGGGCAGTGACCGGTTCATCGACGCCGTCGTCGCGCATGGCACGGTGGACGAGGTGGCCGCGCGGCTGCGGCAGCATCGCGACGCCGGCGCCGACCACGTACCTGTACAAGTGCTGACCTCACCGGACAAACTGGTACCCGCACTGGCCGAACTCGCCGGACCGCTCGGCTTGGCCTAGAGGACCAGAGACAAGGACTCACAGATGACCGAATCACTTTCGCTCAAGCCCGATCTGGGTCGCTACGGGGTGTGGACGTTCGGGGCGGTGCAGCCCGAGCAGGCGGCCGAGATCGAGCAGCTGGGCTACGGCGCACTGTGGGTGGGCGGTTCACCGGCCGCTGATCTCTCCTTCGCCGAACCCATCCTCGAGCGCACCCAGTCACTTCAGCTGGCCACCGGCATCGTCAACATCTGGACGGCCGATGCCAATGCGGTCGCCGAATCGTTTCATCGCATCGAAGCGGCCCACCCCGGCCGCTTCGTGCTCGGCATCGGGGTGGGTCATCCCGAGCACACCGGTGAGTACCGCAAGCCCTACGAGGCGCTGGTGGAGTATCTCGATGTCCTGGACGCGGCCAAGGTGCCGACCAGCCGACTGGTGATCGCCGCGCTGGGCGACAAGGTGCTCAAGCTCTCGGCGCAGCGCAGCGCAGGCGCACACCCCTATCTGACGACCCCCGAGCACACCGCACATGCCCGGGACGTGCTGGGCGAGGCGGTGTTCCTGGCCCCCGAGCACAAGGTGGTGCTGAGCACCGACGGCGCGGCGGCCCGCGCGATCGGACGCGAGACGGTCGACTTCTATCTGAACCTGAGCAACTACCTGAACAACTGGCGCCGGCTCGGTTTCACCGAAGACGACATCGCCAAGCCGGGCAGCGACAAGCTGATCGACGCGGTCGTCGCACACGGGACCGCCGAGTCGATCTCCGCGCGCCTGCAGCAGCACGTCGCCAACGGGGCCGACCATGTCGCGATCCAGGTTCTCGGCGGCAAGGACAAGCTGATCCCGACCCTGACCGAATTGGCCGGGCCGCTGGGTCTGAAAGGCTGACGCCGCGGCCGGTTAGGGTTGGCCCATGCGGCTACTGGTCACCGGCGGCGCCGGGTTCATCGGCGCGAACTTCGTGCGTCTTGCCGTCGGCGAGGCGCTGACCACGTCGGTGACCGTGCTCGATGCGATGACGTACGCGGGTAGCCGGGAATCCCTGGCGCCGGTGGCCGACCAGATTCGGCTGGTGCAGGGCGATGTCGCCGACGCGGGCCTGGTGAACCGGTTGGTCGGCGAGGCGGACGCCGTGGTGCATTTCGCCGCCGAAACCCACGTCGACAATGCCCTGGCGAACCCGGAGCCGTTTCTGCACAGCAACGTGATCGGCACGTTCACGGTGCTGGAAGCGGTCCGGGCGCACGGGGCCCGGCTGCACCACATCTCCACCGACGAGGTGTACGGCGATCTGGAACTCGACGATCCGGCCCGGTTCAACGAGGGCACGCCGTACAACCCGTCGAGCCCGTACTCGTCGACCAAGGCCGCCGCCGACCTGCTCGTGCGGGCCTGGGTGCGGTCGTATCGGGTGCGCGCCACGATCTCGAACTGCTCGAACAACTACGGCCCCTACCAGCACGTGGAGAAGTTCATCCCGCGCCAGATCACCAACGTCCTCACCGGCAGGCGCCCCAAGCTGTACGGCACCGGCGCCAACGTGCGTGACTGGATCCACGTCGACGACCACAACCGCGCGGTGTGGCAGATCCTGACCGGCGGCCGCGCCGGGCAGACGTACCTCATCGGTGCCGAATGCGAGCGCAGCAATCTCACGGTCATGCGCACCCTGCTGCGCCTGATGGACCGCGACCCGGACGACTTCGACCACGTCACCGATCGCGAGGGCCACGACCTGCGCTACGCCATCGATCCGTCGACCTTGCACGACGAACTGGGTTGGGCACCCAAACACACCGACTTCGACGAGGGCCTGGCGGCCACCATCGACTGGTATCGCAACAACGAGTCATGGTGGGGCCCACTGAAAAATAAAGTGGAAGACACGTATTCGGAGCGCGGCCAGTGAGCGCGCGGGAGCTGACCATTCCTGGCGCCTGGGAGATCACCCCCAAACTGCACGGCGACGCGCGCGGGCTGTTCTTCGAATGGTTCAACGAGGCCGGCTTCGCCGAGATGACCGGACATCGCTTCGACCTGAGGCAGGCCAACTGCTCGGTGTCGGCAGCCGGGGTGCTGCGCGGGGTGCATTTCGCCGAGGTGCCGCCGAGCCAGGCCAAGTACGTGACGTGCGTGCGGGGCGCCGTGCTCGACGTCGTGGTCGACATCCGGGTCGGCTCACCGACTTTCGGACAGTGGGATTCGGTACTGCTCGACGAGCAGAATCGGCGTTCGGTCTATCTGTCCGAGGGGCTCGGCCACGCTTTCCTTGCGCTGCAGGATGATTCGACGGTCATGTACCTGTGTTCGGCACCGTATGACCCGGAGCGGGAGCACACCATCTCGGCCACCAGCCTCGGGATCGACTGGCCGATCGAGGGTGAGCCGGTGCTGTCCGAGCGCGACGCGGCAGCCCCGACGCTGGAGCAGGTGCGTGCTGCGGGCCTGCTGCCCACCTGGGATGACACCCGCGCGTTCGTCGACGAGCTGCGGGTGAAGATCGGCGGCTGATCTCGGCGGCTGAATTGAGGTAGTCGGCTACTCCATACGCGGCGGGCCGAGCGGGTTGACGATGGGCGCAGCAGCGCGACACGCACCCGACGAATCGAGACCACGATGAACCGAGCTTCGCAGTTGGCGGCGACGATGTTCGTGTCCGCGGGCCTGGCGCTGACCGGGCTGGCACTCGGGGCGGGTACCGCCCATGCCGGCGGGCCGTACCAGTGGTGTCCCGGCGATGAACCCGGCGGCTATGGCGGCGGATTCAACACACCGGCGGATGCCCGGCCGAACTGGGACTGGAACGTCTGCCACAGCTACCACTACGTGAACCAAGGTCAGGGCAACGTCTCGTCCACGGTGTGGGAAGGGGACAACCCGCCACCGCCCTACGCGTGGCAGCCGCCCAACATGTGCTGGTCGCTGTTCCTGCCCCGCCCCTGCGGACCTGCCGATCTGGGTCAGTGACCTTCCAGTACCAGGGCCGAGTGCAGCAGTTTGTGGTCGAGCGCGTGCGCGGTCAGCCCGCCCCGGCCGGTCATGGTCTCGGCCGCCACCAGAGCGTTGACGATGGCTTCCTCGGTGGCCTCGATGGCCAGGTCGAACAGCCTGGTCATCAGCTGTGGCGCCACCATCCGCACCGCGATCTCGGGGCGGTTGGCGTCAGGGTTCTCGTCCCACCCGTAGGGCGGGATTCCGCGGTTGCCGGTGGAGAAGGCCAGCATCAGGTCACCGCTGTACTGCTCGCCGCTTCCGCCGACCCGGCCGACGGCCAGCGCCGAGCGTTGCGCGAGCCGCGTGCACTGATGCGGCAGCAACGGCGCGTCGGTGGCGATCACGACGATGATCGAGCCGGATCCCGCCGGATAGGCCATCGGCAGGTCGGGGGTCGGCACCAGTTCGGGGCTCACCATCTCCCCCACCGGCACCCCGTTGACCCGAAGCCGTTCCCGCCGGCCATGGTTCGCCTGTACCAGCACGCCCACGGTATAGGGCCCGGCCGCGGTGTCGGTGACCCGCGATGCGGTACCGATCCCGCCTTTGAAGCCGTGGCAGATCATGCCCGTCCCGCCGCCGACGTTGCCCTCGGCGACCGGGCCGTCGGTGGAGTCGGCCAGGGCTGCGACCACGTGCTCGGGGCGGACATGGTGGCCGTTGATGTCGTTGAGCAGCCCGTCGTAGGTCTCCCCCACCACCGGCAGGGACCAGTAGAGCCCCTCACCGCGGGCCTGGACCTGGGCTTGGACCAGCGTGTCGCGGACGACGCCGACGCTGTGGGTGTTGGTCAGCCCGATCGGTGTGGTGAGTTCGCCGGACTCGCGGATCCATTCCAGCCCGGTGAGCTCGCCGCTGCCGTTGAGCCGGTGCGCTCCGGCGAAAACCGGCTCGGTGAAGATGCCGGGATGGGGCACCACGACGGTGACGCCGGTGTTGACCGGATTGGGCCCGGGCCGGTGGATCGTGGTGTGCCCGACGCGGACGCCGGCCACGTCCGTGATCGCGTTGTTGGGACCGGTGGGGTGTTCGCCGATGACGACGCCGATATCGCGGGCGCGCGGACGCGAGGAGCAGTCCAGCATGCACCCTCCGGAAAGTTGTGACTCAATTCTTTTCAAGATTGGAAAATAATGGCGCCGGGTAACCACCGGCGTCAACTGAAGTGCCGGATTCGTGAAGGATGTGACCCGTGGGACGGCCGAACCGACAGGCGCAACGACGCGAAGAGATCCTCGACGCAGCGATCTCGTTGATCGAGCGCAACGATCTGACCACCCTGCGGATCGCCGACGTGGCCGCCGAGCTCAATCTGACCCCGAACGCCGTGCGCTACTACTTCCGGGAGATGGACCAGTTGCTCTCGGCGCTCGCGCAGCGCTCGGACAGCAAGTTCTACGACGATCGACTCGCGGTGGTGGAACGGACCGCGGATGCCCGGGACCAGATCGCGTTCATGATCGCGGCCGGGCTGCCGTCCGGGCCCGAGGACGCCGAATGGCGCGCCATCTGGCGGGCCGTGCTGGCCGCCGGGTTCGTGCTGGACCAGCGGGCCGACGTCCAGCACATCTTTCACCGGCAGGTGGGACTGTATGCACGGATTCTCGAAGATGGTTCCACCGCAGGCACTTTCACACTGGCCGCCCCCGCACGGGACATCGCCATGACATTGATGACCATGGAGGACTATCTCGGGTACCGCATCGTGGCGCGGGATCCGGATCTTGATCGCGCCACCGCGTTGCGACTGATGCGGGGCTACGCCGAACTGGCAACGGGGGCTCCGCTTCCGGTGACGGTGTGACGACGCGCGCCCCGCTCGGGGCTGCGCTGTTGGTGGTGATCGCCGCGGTCAGCCAGGAGGTGGGCGCGGCGTTCGCGGTCGGCCTGTTCGCCGCGGTCGGCACCGTGGGGGCGCTGTTCGCCCGCTTCGCGGTGGCCGGCGTCATCCTCTGTGCGGCCGTGCGTCCGTCGGTGCGGGGACTGACGCGGCAGGCCTGGGGCGCGGCGATCGCACTGGCCGCGACGCTGGGCACGATGAACTACTGCTTCTACCTCGCGATCGAGCGGATTCCGCTGGGCATCGCGGTGACGATCGAAGCCCTTGGCCCGCTGATCCTTTCGGTGGTCACCAGTACGCGCCGGGTGGCCTGGCTGTGGGCCCTGCTGGCCTTCGCCGGCGTCGCGCTGCTGGGCCTGCCGCACGGGGGCGGCGGCCATTTCGAAGCGACCGGATTCGCCTTCGCCGCCGCCGCGGGGGTGGCCTGGGCCGGCTACATCCTGGCCTCGGCGCGGACGGCCGCCGAGTTCCGCCGCGTCGACGGCCTGGCCCTCGCCACGGCGATGGGCGCCCTCGTCGTCGGCCCGTTCGCCGTGGCCTCGGTACACCTGGACGCGCTCGACTGGCGCGTGCTCGGGGTGGGCGCGGCGGTCGGCGTGTTGTCGTCGGTGATCCCGTACTCGCTGGAATTGATATCGCTGCGCCGATTGCCGCCCGCCACCTTCGCCGTGCTGACCTGCCTCTCACCGGTCACCGCCGCCCTGGCCGGACTGGTGGTGCTGGGCCAGCAGATCGGGCTGCTCGGTTATCTGGGCGTCGCGCTGGTCACCGTCGCCAGCATCGGCGCGGTGCGATCGGCTCATGCGGGCCCGGCCGAACCACTCGGCTGACTTTCAGCGGTTCTTGGCGAGGAACCGGCGGAACAACGGCCAGGCGATCGCCAGGTTGTACACCACACCGCCCACCAGATACGGCCACCAGGTGCCATGTGCGCTGGCGACCCAGAACGCCTTGGCTGCCCAGTAGGGCGGCAACACACCGAAGGCCAGGTTCCACGGCGAGTCGATGAACCACGGCAGGCACGGCAACCCGGCGATCAGCATGCCCAAGGCGCGCAGCATCGCGATGCCCTGAATCTTGTTGCTCGCCAGAGCGAGTATCAGCAGCAGCGTCACCACCGCCGACAGCCCGGCAACCAGACCGATCGGGACCAGTGCTGCGGTCAGTCCCGGCTCCAAAATGCCGCTGAACGACAGCGTGGCAATCACATAGATGGTGGTGACCACCATGACAGTCACCGCGCGGTAGCCGAAGAAGGTCGACATCGGCACCGGGGTTACCCGCAGCGCAGCCATCGTGCCGGCGTCGACCTCGTCCAGCAGCAGGAACGCCCCTAACCCGCCGGCGATGATGATGCTCGTCAACAGCAGAAATGCGGTGAGCACCAACGGGTAATACGGCACCAGGTCGAAGTCGTACCGCTCCGCGAGCATCTGGGCGACCTTCGGCGTCAGGATCGCCACGAGCGAAGTCCAGATCACCGGTGCGAGCACGACCATGACCAGCAGCGGATCCCGGTAGGTGCCGCGGATGTCGTTGCGGCCGAACGCAGCCAGAGCTTTCCCGGTTGCCGAATGAAGCAGCGCGGTCACAGCACACCTGACCTTTCGACGACGTAGCGACCGAACAGCAGATGGGCGGCCCGCCACAGGACCACCAGCGACAGCACGGGATACAGCACGGCGTAGAGCAACTGCCAATTACTCAATGACACTTGGTCGAATGCGGCGCCCAACAGCAGCAGCGGCCCTTGCGTCGGAACGATGTACAGCACCGGGTGCGGCCACAGCCCCGAGTAGAAGATGAGCGGCGGCACCAGCATGATCGCCAGCGGGATGGTGGCCGCCAAAAACCAGTCGGTGACCGAGGCGAACGGCAGCGACGTGATGAACCCGACGATCAGCATCAGCAGCGTGCCGAGCACTACGCCGAGGACCAACAGCATCGGGTGATAGTCGAAGCCGTCGGCGATGGTGGACACCACAATCGCCACGAACAGCGAGATCGCCAGCAGCACACACAGTTTGGCCGTCAGATACTCCCAGAAGCGCAGCGGGGTGGAGATGACCGCGCCGAGCGTTCGTTCCTGTTTCTCGAAGAATACCGAGCCGCCGATGAAGAAGAACCCGATGATCGCGATGTCGCCGACCAGCACGTACGGTTCGGCGACGGGGCGCAGGTTGTGCGGCATCGGCAGAAGCACGGCCAGCCAGATGAGCCCGGAGAAGATGCCCGCGTGCAGGAACTTCTGCCGGTACTGCACCACCAACTCGAGCCGGGCCGCGGCGATCAGCCGCGTCATGTCAGCCGCCGTCCGGTCACCTCGACGAACACGTCATCGAGACTGGCTTCGCGACTGTGGATCGTCTCGACGTGATGATCGCGCAGAATCGCATGGAATTCCGGATCGTCGGCCAGGCCGTCCATCCCGAATTCAGCCGTGGCGAGTCCGCCGGGGGTGCGGTACTGCACCCAGACCTGACGCTGGCTGCGAGCGATCTTCAGTTCCGCCGGGGAGTCGAGTGCGACGATGGCGCCGTCGACGACGAAGGCCACCCGGTCGCACAGTTCGTCGGCGGTGGACATGTCGTGGGTGGTGAGAAAGATCGTGCGGCCACGGGCCTTCAGGTCCAGGATGATGTCCTTGACCTTGCGGGCGGTGACGGGGTCGAGCCCCGAGGTGGGCTCGTCGAGGAACAACAGTTCGGGGTTGTTGATCAGCGACCGCGCGAACGTGAGCCGCATCTGCATTCCCTTGGAGTACTTGGCAACTCGCGTGTCGGCCGCGTCGGCCAGACCGACCGCGCCCAGCAGTTCCATGGGGTCGGCTGTCTTACCGTCGTACAGGGAACCGAAGAATTCGAGGTTCTCCAGGCCGGTGAGCTTGTGATAGTGGTTGGGCAGTTCGAACGAAACGCCCACGCGCTGGTAGTAGTCCGGCCCCCAGTCCACCGGGTCCCGGCCCCACACCGTCGCCTGGCCGCCATGGCCGCGTAATAGGCCGATGAGCAG
Source organism: Mycolicibacterium sp. 050232 (assembly GCA_036235365.1). Lineage (GTDB taxonomy): Bacteria > Actinomycetota > Actinomycetes > Mycobacteriales > Mycobacteriaceae > Mycobacterium. The sequence goes on from JAZBEZ010000003.1 coordinate 426,154, forward strand.
CTTCTGGGTGGTGGATTTCCCGGCCCCACTGGGCCCGAGGAACCCGAAGATCTCCCCGTTTCCGACGGCGAAATCCATTCCCCGGACCGCCGGTTCGGTCGCCTTGGGGTAGGTGAATGTCAGACCGCGAACGTCGATGACGTCGGTTGCCGTGCTCATCAGTGCCCTTTCCGCGCAGACGAAAACCACATCTCCGACCAGGCTTCCCGGAACACCGAATCAGACTGTACTAAACTTTCAGAAATTATTGAAGACTATTTCGGGCGAGGAGGTTTCACCGTGGTCAGAGCTACCGGCCCACAGCAGGCGGCAGAACGGCTCGCCCTGGTACTCAGCAGCCACGGCATGCAGAAGATGACCGCGCGCGTGCTCGCCACCCTGCTGTTCAGCGAACAGCCCAACATCACGATGGCCGAATTGGCCGACACCCTGCAGGCCAGCGCCGGATCCATCTCGGGCTCCCTCAAGATGCTGACGTCAGTCGGCCTGGCCGAGCGGGTTCCCGCCCCGGCCAGCCGGCGCGATCACTTCCGGCTGCGCGACAACGCGTGGGCAGTCCTGTTCACGAACCAGAACGAGACGCTCGCGGCCATGCAGGCCGCCGCCGACGCCGGGATCTCGGCCACCGACCGCGACAGCCCGGCACACCACCGGTTGACCCAGATGCGCGACTTCTACGCCTTCCTGATGGCCGAGATCCCCGCGGTGCTAGAGCGCTGGCAGCAGCACACCGGTCATGGAAGTAACCCGACCTGACGGTAGACGGCTCGCAGATAGCGGCGCATCTCGTCGACGCCAGGCGGGTCGGGTTGCAGTACGCGGTAGGTGATCGCACCAAGCATCATGTCGATGGCTACGTCGAAATCGGTATCGGCAGAGACGGTTCCGAGCTCGCGCGCGTTCCAGCAGCCGAGCGGCCAGCACTCGGCGCGGCAGGACGTAATTCAAAGGGCACGCCTCCCGCTCGCTTCGCAGGGTTATCTTCGGTCCATGAGCGCCGAGGCAGTTGAGCACATGCAGGTGGGTTGCCTGTACCGATACCCGGTCAAGTCGATGCTCGGGGAGAGCGTGGACACGTTGTTCGTCAACGCCGGCGGACCCGAGGGCGACCGCCAGTTCGCCCTCATCGATGAATCCAGCGGTCGGGTGGCGAGCGCAAAGCAGGCTCGACTGTGGCGGGGGCTCCTGTCGTGCGGCGCCGTCACCGAAGACCGGCGCGTACGAATACATCTGCCGGACGGCAGCGTGACGACAACCGATGAAGAGGACGTCGATCACCTGTTGTCACAGCTTGTGGGGCGTCCGGTTCACCTGATCGACAGCAGGCCCGCGGGCGCTTCGATCGAGCGTGCAGACCCCGATCAAGTACTCGACATGGGTGTCGAGGCAGAAGTCGACGCCCCGCTCCTGGAACTGGCCATGGCAACTCCGGGGAACTCGTTCCACGATCTGGCCCCTGTGCACGCGATCACCACGGCGACCCTGGAGCGCATCGGCGTCGAGGCCGCCCGATATCGACCCAACCTGGTGATCGCTACGCCACCCGGGTATCCCGCGTACGCCGAGAACGAGTGGACCGATCACGTACTCAGCGTGGGCGGAACGCGACTACGCGCCATGGGCCCCACTCCCCGCTGCGTCATTCCGACCCTCGAGCACGGCCACCTCCCCCGGGCGCCGCATGCGCTCCGTACACCCGCCGCCGAGAATCGCGTCGACGCCTTCGGACTCGGCCTTTTGCCATGCGCCGGCACATACCTTCAGGTGCTCTCCGAGGGCGCCATGCAGATCGGCGACCGGGTCTCGCTCGATTGACCCGGCTTCGCCCGTAGGACGCCCGGTTCGGCTCGAGCGGCCGCACGAGCAGCCGCCAGAACCCTTGCCAACCCTCCGACCAATTACTAGGATATGCAAGTATCTCGGGTACGCCCCGGGCCACACCACTGCGCATCTCTCTTTGGACGGAACGCCATGACCACTCAGATTCCCCACTTCATCAACGGCCAGCGCACCACCGCCGGGTCGACCCGCAGCGCCGATGTACTCAACCCCAGCACCGGCGAGGTGCAGGCACAGGTGGCCCTGGCCTCGACCGCCGATGTCGACGCCGCCGTCGCCGGCGCCGCCGAGGCCCAGAAGGAATGGGCCGCCTACAACCCGCAGCGCCGCGCCCGGGTGCTGATGAAGTTCATCGAACTGGTGAACCAGCACGCCGACGAGTTGGCCGAACTCCTCTCGTTGGAGCACGGCAAGACCGTCGCCGACTCCCTGGGCGACATCCAGCGCGGCCTGGAGGTCATCGAGTTCTCGGTGGGCATCCCCCACCTGCTCAAGGGTGAGTTCACCGAGGGCGCGGGCACCGGCATCGACGTGTACTCGATCCGCCAGCCGCTCGGCGTGGTCGCGGGTATCACCCCGTTCAACTTCCCGGCGATGATCCCGCTGTGGAAGGCCGGCCCGGCGCTGGCATGCGGAAACGCGTTCGTGCTCAAGCCTTCCGAACGTGACCCCTCGGTTCCGCTGCGGCTGGCCGAGCTGTTCATCGAGGCCGGGTTGCCCGCCGGCGTGTTCCAGGTGGTCCAGGGCGACAAGGAAGCCGTCGACGCGATCCTCGCGCACCCCGACATCAAGGCGGTGGGCTTCGTCGGCAGCTCCGACATCGCGCAGTACATCTACTCGGGCGCGGCCGCGCACGGTAAGCGCGCGCAGTGCTTCGGCGGCGCCAAGAACCACATGATCGTCATGCCCGACGCCGATCTGGACCAGGCGGTCGACGCGCTGATCGGCGCCGGCTACGGCAGTGCGGGTGAGCGCTGCATGGCGATCAGCGTCGCGGTGCCGGTGGGTCAAGAGACAGCACAGCGACTGCGGGCGAAATTGGTCGAGCGCATCAACCAGCTGCGGGTCGGGCACAGCCTCGATCCCAAGGCCGATTACGGGCCACTGGTCACCGGCGCGGCACTTGAGCGGGTGCGCGACTACATCGGCCAGGGTGTCGAGGCCGGTGCCGAGCTCGTGGTCGACGGTCGCGAACGGGCCAGCAACGAACTGACTTTCGGCGATGACAGCCTGGAGAAGGGCTACTTCATCGGCCCCACCCTGTTCGACAACGTCACCACCGACATGTCGATCTACACCGACGAGATCTTCGGCCCGGTGCTCTGCATCGTCAGGGCCCACGACTACGAAGAGGCCCTCAAGCTGCCGTCCGAGCACGAGTACGGCAACGGCGTCGCGATCTTCACCCGGGACGGCGACGCCGCGCGCGACTTCGTGTCCCGCGTGCAGGTCGGCATGGTCGGTGTCAACGTGCCGATCCCGGTTCCGGTCGCGTACCACACCTTCGGTGGCTGGAAGCGGTCCGGATTCGGCGACCTCAACCAGCACGGCCCGCATTCGATCCTGTTCTACACCAAGACCAAGACCGTCACCGAGCGGTGGCCGTCGGGCATCAAGGATGGCGCCGAGTTCGTCATCCCGACCATGAAGTAGCGAGCCTGTGAACCTGAACGACCCGTACAGCCTGAGCGAGGACGACCGCGTCATCATCGACACGGCCGCCGCGTTCGCCGAAAAGCGCATCGCGCCATACGCGTTGGAATGGGATGAGACCCATCACTTCCCGACCGACGTATTGCGCGAGGCTGCCGAACTCGGCATGGGCGCCATCTACTGCGGCGAGGACGCGGGCGGCAGTGGGCTGCGCCGACTGGATGCGGTACGCATCTTCGAGGCGCTGGCCGCCGCCGATCCCACCCTGGCGGCGTTCCTGTCCATCCACAACATGTGCGCGTGGATGGTCGACAGCTTCGGCACCGAGGAGCAACGCAAGACCTGGGTGCCCAGGCTGGCGTCGATGGAAGCCATCGCCAGCTACTGCCTCACCGAACCGGGTGCCGGCTCGGACGCCGCGGCGCTGCGGACCAGGGCGGTCCGCGACGGTGACGACTGGGTGCTCGACGGGGTCAAGCAGTTCATCTCCGGTGCCGGCAGCTCCGATGTGTACGTGGTGATGGCCCGCACCGGTTCACAAGACGGCGAGCCGGGCCACCGAGGAATTTCCGCGTTCGTGGTCGAAAAGGACGCACCGGGACTGAGTTTCGGCGCCCAGGAGCAGAAGATGGGCTGGAATGCCCAGCCCACCGCGCAGGTGATCTTCGAGGGTGTCCGGGTTCCGGCCGACGCATTGCTCGGCGGCACCGAGGGCACCGGGTTCGGCATCGCGATGAACGGGCTCAACGGCGGCCGGATCAACATCGCCGCCTGCTCGCTGGGTGGAGCCCAGGCCGCCTACGACAAGGCGTTGGGCTACCTGGCCGACCGCCAGGCGTTCGGCGGGGCCCTGCTCGACGAGCCGACCATCCGGTTCACCCTGGCCGACATGGCAACGGGTTTGGAGACATCACGAAACATGTTGTGGCGGGCGGCCTCCGCGTTGGATGCCAACCACCCCGACAAGGTGACACTGTGTGCGATGGCCAAGCTGTATGTCACCGACAAGTGCTTCGAGGTGGCCGATCAGGCACTGCAGTTGCACGGTGGCTACGGCTACCTACGCGAATACGGTCTGGAGAAAATCGTCCGGGATCTGCGGGTGCACCGCATCCTTGAGGGCACCAACGAAATCATGCGCGTGGTCATCGGTCGCTCCGAGTCCTCCCGCATCCGCAACTCTGCATAGGGAGAGACCTACGTGACCACGATCGCGTTTCTCGGTTTGGGACACATGGGCGGTCCGATGGCCGCCAACCTTGTCACTGCAGGCCATACCGTGCACGGCTTTGATCCCGTGCCGGCATCGAAGGCGGCCGCCGAAGCCAAGGGTGCCAAGGTCTTCGACACCGGCGCCGAGGCCGTGGCCGGGGCCGACGTGGTGATCACGTCACTGCCCAACGGCAACATCGTCAAAGCGTGCTACGCCGAGGTGTTGCCAGTTGCGCCGAAAGGCACGTTGTTCATCGACACCTCCACCATTTCGGTCGACGATGCCCGCGAGATTCACGCCAAGGCAGGCGAACACGGGATCGCCCAGCTCGACGCCCCGGTGTCCGGCGGGGTGAAAGGCGCGACCGCGGGCACGCTGGCGTTCATGGTCGGCGGCGAGGACGAAGCCGTCGAACGCGCCCGCCCGGTGCTGGATCCCATGGCGGGAAAGATCATCCACTGCGGCGGATCGGGTACCGGCCAGGCCGCCAAGCTCTGCAACAACATGGTGCTCGCGGTGCAGCAGATCGCCGTCGGCGAGGCTTTCGTCCTGGCCGAGAAGTTGGGGCTTTCTGCACAGTCACTGTTCGACGTGGTCACCGGTGCGACCGGCAACTGCTGGGCCGTCCACACGAATTGTCCGGTGCCCGGCCCCGTTCCGACGTCTCCGGCCAACAACGACTTCAAGCCGGGGTTCGCCACTGCGCTGATGAACAAGGACCTGGGCTTGGCGATGGCGGCGGTGATGTCGACCGGGTCCTCAGCACCGCTGGGAACGCATGCGGCCCAGATCTACGCGGCCTTCGCCGACGAGCACGCAGACCAGGATTTCAGCGCCGTGATCGAGACGCTCCGCAGCTGACCTGTTCTCGCGCGCAGAAAGCTATGCCGCAGACGGGCTGCGCTGAGCCCACCACTGGCTGTGCAGGCGCTGACACGCCGGGAGGCGCAGCGCGTCGGCGCCGGCGAAGTCCGGCCGCACCGCCACCGCCGCGGCGGTGCCGCGCATGTTGGATGCGTACGACCCGGCACCGGCGTCGGGGTCGATGAGCACGCTGGCCAGCCCGGCGCCGTTGGCGGCGCGCAGGCCCGCAGCCGAGCCCGTCATGGCCAACGCGTCGTGGCCCGCCACTCCCAGTTCTGCCAGGGCGTGCCGGTACAGCTCCGACCCGGTGGCGCTCACGTCATCGGTGGTGACGACGGTTTCCACCAAGCCGTCACCGACCAGCTGGCGCACCAGCGGTTCGGCCCAGCGCCGGCGACCCGCGGCGACCACACCGACCGGCAGCCCGGCCAGGAACGCGTCGTTCATCAGATCCTCCAGACCCGGCCGCGGCGTCAGGCCGGCCTCGAGGATCATCTCGTCGAACATCAGGTCCTTGGTCATGCAGATCTCGTCGGCGAGCAATTCGGTGAGGACGTCGCACTCCGGGCCTACGCACCGCTTGCGCAACTCAGCGGCGACCCGCTGGCGCTCGTCGTGTAGCGCGAGCAGCTGCTGGTAACGGGAGACCCCCCATTCGATGGGCAGACCATGCGCGGCGAATGCGGCGTTGAAGACGACGCGATGGCCGTCTACGTCGAGATCCGACAACGCATCGAGGTCCAGGATCACTGCACGCAGCGGATGGGCACTCGTTTCGGCCTGGGCACAGTCCCACCAGAACCGCCCGGCACGCCATGACTTCTCTTGTGGTGAGGACACCCCATGAGAGTGGCCCACGTCACACGGCTCGCGCGTCCCCCGTAGGGGGGATTAAAGGAGTTGGTGTTCGCCTGCCCTGCCCTCGCAACACCGTCTCCACCTCTAGGGTGATGCCATGGCGCCCTCCAATCCAGTGCGCCTTGTGCTGGTCGACGACCATGAGATGGTCATCGAGGGTCTCAAGGCCATGCTTGCTGCGTTCAACGACCGGGTCGAGGTGGTCGGCCAGGCCGTGGGCGCCGAGCGGGCGTTGACCGTGATCGAGACGCTCAATCCCGACATCGTGCTCTGCGACGTGCGCATGGAGGGCTCGAGCGGGCTGGATCTGTGCCGGGTGCTGCGGGAGCGGGACCCGGACCGCAAGGTGGTCATGCTGTCGGTCTACGACGACGAGCAGTACCTGTTCCAGGCACTGCGGGTGGGCGCGGCCGGGTATCTGCTCAAGAGCATCAGCAGCGACGAACTGGTGCGGCAGCTCGAGTTCGCCCACAGCGGGCAGACCGCGATCGATCCGGGGATGGCGGCCCGCGCGGCCGGCACCGCGGCCCGGCTGCAGCGCGACGAGTTCTGGCCCGGGGTCCGGCAGGGGCTCACCCAACGCGAGAGCGAGATCCTGTCCTTCGTGGTGGCGGGCCTGTCCAACCGGGGGATCGCGAACAAGCTGGTGATCGGTGAGGAAACGGTGAAGACCCACCTGCGCTCCATCTACCGCAAGCTGGGCGTCAGCGACCGGGCGGGAGCGGTCGCCACCGCACTGCGGGAAGGCATCTACCAGTGACCGCCGAAAAGCCCGAGCGCGATCTCGGCCCTATCGATCTCACCGCGGACCGGGAACTGGCTCTGCTGCGCGAGCTCATCCGGGCGGCGTCGAGCGGCCCGGGAGTGGAACCGCTCGCTGCCGCGGCGGCCAGGATGATCACCGAGGCCACCGCCACCGACGTGTGCTTCGTCCACGTGCTCGACGATTCAGATCGCGCCCTGACCCTGGCCGGGGCCACGCCGCCCTTCGACGCCGAGATCGGCAAGATCCGGCTGCCGCTCGGGCAGGGCATCTCCGGTTGGGTGGCCAGCCACCGCCAGCCCGTGGTGATCAGCCACGACAAAGAATCCGACCCGCGCTACAAACCCTTCGAATCGCTGCGCGGGCGCGACTTCACCTCGATGGTGTCGGTCCCGATGGAGACCGGGCCGGGCGGCCTCGTCGGGGTGCTCAACGTGCACACCGTCGACCGCCGCGAGTTCACCCCGCGCGACGTGGAGTTGCTGCTGGTGATCGGCCGGCTCATCGCAGGCGCGCTGCACCAGGCCCGGCTGCACCGCCAGCTGGTGGCCCGCGAACGGGCCCACGAGAATTTCGTAGAGCAGGTGATCCAGGCGCAGGAGATCGAGCGGCGCCGGTTGGCCGGCGACATTCACGACGGGATCTCCCAGCGATTGGTGACGCTGTCCTACCGGCTCGACGCCGCGGCCCGCGCGGTCGAACCGCAGGCGGTGGCCGAACAGCTGGCGGCCGCTCGCGAACTGGTCGCGCTGACGCTGCAGGAGGCCAGGGCCGCGATCAGCGGGCTGCGCCCGCCGGTGCTCGACGACCTCGGCTTGTCGGGCGGGCTGGCCAGCCTGGCCCGCTCGATCCCGCGGATCCCCATCGATGTCGACCTCGCCGAGACGCGGGTGCCCGACCACATCGAGCTGGCGCTGTACCGGATCGCCCAGGAATGCCTGCAGAACGTGGTCAAACATGCCGAGGCGGACCGGGCCCGGCTCACCTTCGCGGTCGACGACGGCGTGGCACGTCTCGAAATCGTCGACGACGGAAAGGGTTTCGACACGTTCGAACATCCGTTGGGCAGTGACGAGATGGGCGGCTACGGGTTGCTGTCGATGGCGGAGCGGGCCGAGATCGTGGGCGGCCGGCTACACATCCGGTCGCGGCCGGGCGCGGGCACCACGGTGACCGCGACGATCCCGCTGCCGTCGGTCATGGAGTAGTCACGGCTTCTCGAGGTGCGCGCGCACGGCGGGCACCGCGCGGGCGATGAGCTCGTCGGTCGGCTGCGACGCGATGGGCTCGATCCGCAGGATGTGGCGCAGGTAGGCGATGCCGAGCAGTTGACCCATGGCCAGGTCCACCCGTAGTTCGGCGTCGGAACCGGTGAGCGCGGTGGCGATCTGCGGGTAGAGCCGCTGCTCGATGAACTGGCGGACCAGCACGGCCGATTCCTCATGCGTGGCCGCGCCACGCAGGATGGCCAGCAGCGGCGCGCGGGTCTCGGGCTGTTCCCACAACTCGAAGAAGGCCCGGGTGAGGCGTTCGGCCAGGCCGTTGGTCTCGTCGCCGAAAATGCGCCCACTGAACTGCTCCGGATCGAACGGCCAGCCCACGGTCGCCCGGAACAGTTCGGCCTTGCTGCCGAAATAGTGCCGGATCAAAGCCGGATCGACGCCCGCGGCGGACGCGATGTCGCGCAGGGAGGTCTTGTCGTAACCGCTCTGGGCGAACATCCGCCGGGCGGTGGCGACCAGCTCCTCACGCGTGCCGGGCTGTCCCGGCCGTCGTCCACGGGGCGGCATAGTGCCGAAATTCTACAGTCGTTGACTTCCTGATCGGGCCAGGTCTACGCTCGAATCATTAATTCCACAACTGAGGAGTTATACGATGCCCGCTCCGCGCTGGATCGCTCACGCCAACAAGGTCGGCCTCAACCGGCTCACCCGGTTCATCGCCCCATGGGCGCCGGGCTGGGCCGTCGTCATCCACCGGGGCCGCAAGTCCGGCCGCACCTTCCGGACACCGCTGTGGGCATTCCGACGGCCGAACGGTTTCGTCATCGCCCTGACCTACGGCTCACAGGCCGACTGGGTGCGCAACGTGCTGGCCGCGGGCGGCTGTGACCTGGAGGCCCGGCGCCGTCGGTACCGGTTGACCGCACCCGAGGTCTACCGCGACGAGAACGCCACCGACATGCCCGCGTTCATCAGGTTCATGCTGCGCCGCGTGATCAAGGCCCCGGAATTCCTCAAACTGCAGATCGCAAGCTAGGCCTGCCATCGCGGTAAAGTCGCCGCCGATGACCTTGATCCGCAGGCTTGCCGCCGCCATCACCGTCCTCGTCACCACCGGCGCGGTCGCCGGATGCCAGTCCACGAACGACAGTCCCGCCTACGGCGCCGAACTGCAGGGCTTCGACTATCCGCACCCGGTCCACGAGTTCACGTTCGCTTCGCAACAGAAGACGCTGCGGATGAGCTACATGGATGTGCAGCCGGCGCAGCCCAATGGCCGCACGGCCGTGCTGATGCATGGCAAGAACTTCTGCGCGGCCACGTGGGGGCAGACGATCGACGAACTCACCGCCGCCGGCTATCGCGTGATCGCACCGGATCAGATCGGGTTCTGCAAGTCCAGCAAGCCCGCGGCCTATCAGTTCAGCTTCCATCAGCTCGCGCACAACACACACGCGCTGCTCGAGTCGCTCGGCATCGACCGCGCGACGGTGATCGGCCATTCGACCGGCGGCATGCTCGCGGTGCGTTACGGGTTGATGTATCCGCAGGAGACCGAGCAGCTGGTGCTGGTGAACCCGATCGGACTCGAGGATTGGAAGGCCAAGGGCGTGCCGGCGCTGTCCGTCGACGACTGGTACGCCCGGGAACTGAAGACGACGGCCGACGGCATTCGCCGCTACGAGCAGGCGACCTATTATGCGGGGCAGTGGAGCCCGTCATACGAACCGTGGGTGCAGATGCTCGCGGGCATGTACCGGGGCCCGGGCAAGGCCCAGGTGGCGTGGAACTCGGCGCTGCTCTACGACATGATCTACACGCAGCCGGTGCTGTACGAATTCGACCAGCTTCAGGTACCGACACTGCTGCTCATCGGTCTCAAGGACACCACTGCGATCGGCAAGGACGCCGCACCGCCAGAGGTGCAGGCGAAGATCGGCCACTACCCGGAATTGGCCAGGGCCACCGAGCAGGCCATTCCGCAGGCGACGCTCGTCGAGTTTCCCGACCTCGGGCATGCGCCGCAGATGCAGGATCCGGCGGCGTTCCATGCCGCACTCCTCAAGGGCCTCGCCGCGCGGAACTAGCCGCCGAGTTTCCCGGCGAGTTCGGGGCACTCGTACTTGAGCGCCACGTCCACGATGGTCTTGAGCGCGTCGGGTGGAAGCTTGCTGCCCATCTGGGTCAGTACGTTGACGACATCCTGCCTGGTCTTGTTGAAGCTGCCGCCGGCCATGATGCAGGCCAGCATCAGCTGATCCCCGATCGCACTGTCGGAACCCTGAATGCCGGCAGCCCGAACCTCGGCGAACGCCTCGGGCGGCAGCCCCGCGGAACCTCGCGGTGAGCCCGGGGGCGCTTTGGGACTGTTTGTGCCAGTTGACCTCGGCGCCTTCGACGACGTCGTGAACGGCGTGACGTCATCGGGCGCGGTGGCCACCCCGGTGGTCGTGGTACTGCAGGCCGCCATCGACACGACGGCGACGGCCCCCAGTGCCGCGCCCAACCGTTTGGCCTTCATTGCGCACTCCCCTCAACTGCATTCAACGGTAGTTCGGGGTAACCACAAAGCCGCCTCAGAAATCACCGGAGTGTCGGCGCAGGGTCTCGATCGACGCCACCAACGCTCGGGACTCTTCGTCCGACATCCCGACGTCGGCGAACACCTGCTGGTTCAAGGTCACCGTGGCGTCCTCCACGGTCGAGCGCCCGAGTTTCGTGATCTGCACCAGCGTGGTGCGGCCATCGGTGGGGTGCGGGATGCGCTCCACCAGCCCGCTGGCTTCCAGGCGCCGGATGGCGTGCGTGACGCTGGTGACGTGCACCTGTAGGCGGTCGGAGGCCTTGGTGATCGGCAGCGCCCCGGCGCGGCTGAAGGCCAGCAGGCGCAGCAGCTCGAAGCGCGAGAAGCTGAGATCGTAAGGCCGCAACGCGGACTCCACCCGGGCCAGCAGGATCTGGTGCGCACGCATCACCGACGTCACCGCGACCATGCCGCCGGCCACGTCGCCCCACCCGGCGGCCTCCCAGTTCGCGCGGGCCTGCGCGATGGGGTCACGTTTGTCTGGTGGTGAGGGCACGCCTCTTCTTACCGCATCACCACGCGGGGCCCGCGCATTCTGCACGCATCCGGCTCTCCCGGTGTGCGCTCAGGCCGCTGTCACCGCACCCAGCACCGCACGGCTCGACTGCCGCGATCCGACGGTGATCCGCACTCCGCCGTCCCCGTAGTGGCGCAGCTGAAGTCCGGTGCCGTCGAACACCTCCGGCCACGGCATGGAGCCGCCGGGCAGGTACAGGAAGTTGGCCTGCGCATCGGTGCTGTAGACGCCGAGTGCGCGTAGCCGCGTCTGCAGGTAGCGCCGTTCCGCGGCGATCATCCGGATACGTTGGCGCAGCTGATTTTCCGCATCGTAGGAGGCGGCTACCGCCACCTGGGCGCTGAGCCCGATTCCGAACGGCAGCTGCATCTGCCACAGCTGCCTGCCGAGATCCGGAGCGCAGAACCCGTAGCCGATCCGCAGCCCGGCCAGGCCGTAGGCCTTCGAAAAGGTGCGCACCACCACGACATTGCCGAACCTGGCCACCAGGCTCGGCCCGTCGATGCGTTGGGCGGCCGTCAAGAACTCCACATATGCCTCGTCGAGCAGCACGACGGTGTCCTCGGGTATCCGGGACAGGAGACGCTCGATCTCGACGGCCGGTTCGATGGTGCCCGTCGGGTTGTGCGGCCGGCAGACCGCCACCACCCTTGCCTCATCGGCGGCATCGGCCATCGCATCCAGATCGTGGTGGCCGTGCGCATCGAGTGGAATCGTCACCGTCCGCAACCGCGCCATCTGCGCGAAGATCGGATATCCGTCGAAGGTCGGCGCCGCCATCACCATGGTGTCGCCGGGACTGGTCACCGCATGCAGCACCTGCATGATGACTCCGGTGGCGCCGGCACCGACGATCACCTGTTCCTCGGCGACTCCGTCGTGATCGGCGATCAGCGAACGCAACCGCTGCGGCAGGAACTCCGGGTACCGGTTGGCAGCCTCGTCGCACGCCCGCAATGCCGAACGCACTGCGGGCAACGGCGGAAAGGGGCATTCGTTGAGCGACAACGCCAACGGGTTGACCGCCTGCGGCAGCGTGCCGACCACGTCGGACAGTGCGGTGCGCGGTGCCACCATCACACGATCCCCCGGCCGCCCCAGCGCACCGCGGCGGCCCCGGCGAAGTCGCCGGCGTGGGCGAAGGCGGCCATCAGCACGGTGTCGCCGGCCTTCACCCGACCGCCGGTGACGGCCCGGTCCAGATTGACCGGAATGCCTGCGGCGAAGAGGTTTCCGCATTCTTCAAAGGTGTCCACGTGACGTTCGGGCGGCAACTCCAGCGCATCGCGCCAGTTGCGCAGGAACGCCCGGTTCGGCTGGTTGGTCACCAACAGGTCGATGTCCTTGGGCTGCACCCCGATTCGGTCGCACACCGTGTAGGACACCTCGGGCACCTGCCGATTTCCCCGGGCCAGCACCTTGGTGATCTTGCTCTCGGTGAAGCCGATGCACGCCTCCCCCGGCCCGGCCTGCCACCATTTGCGCGGCGGATCCATGACCACGGTCATGTCCCCGGCGTACTCGCCGTAGGTACGGCATTCGATGTCGAGGATGGGTGACTCGTCGGACAGCGTGACCAGGCCGACGGCAGCACCGTCGCCGGGCACCGACGCCTGCGCCTTACGGCGGATGGTCTGCTGGTCGAAGACCTGTCCGGCGGAGTTCTGGGCGATCGCGATCACCGCGGTGCGGCCCTCCCCCGCTCGGAGCAGCGTGCGGGCCACCTTGAGCCCGAGGATGAATGCCGCGCACCCGCCGTTGTGCAGGTCGATCACCCAGTTGGGTTTCATGCCCAACCGGTGCGCCATGCCACCACCGCCGCCGTAGAACGGCATGTCCGGCAGTTGGGTGTGGGTGATCAGCACGTCGGCCCCGGTGACGACGTCGGAGCCGTGCCGCTCGATCACCCCGGCGGCGGCATGCTCGACCATGTCGATCGCGGTTTCCTCGGGCCCCACATGATGACGGAACCGCGGCGCCCGGAACATCACATTGTCGGCCAATTCATCGGTTTCGGCGAAACCGGCGTAGTAGTCGGCACCGATCGGCGCGCCGGGTAGGTAGGTGGACACGTCGACGAGGCTGACAGGAGTCTGGTCAGGCATGGCCGAACCTCACTTCATCCAGGCCGGGGTGACCGGCAGACCGTTGCGGTGCCGGTATTCGGCGATCGCCTTGAGGTTGCGCAATTCCAACAGGTGACCGGGCCCGAACATGTCCCAGAAGTCGCCCACCCACACCGGCCGGGCCGGGGGCGCGGTCTCCGGGTACGGGTTGTCGTCGTAGAACGGGTGATGGCAATTCGTCCACAGCACAACCGATCCCGGCTTGTCCAAGACCACCTGCGCGTCGACGATGCGCATCAGGTAGATCATCCACAGGTGCTTGCCCTGATCCCACGCGCAGTGGTAGTCCACGGTGAGTGCTTCACGGTTGGCCACGGTGCGGGTGTAGATCGCACTGCCCGGACCCGACGGCCCGGCGCCGAGCCGGTCATGGGCCAGCCAGAGCCCAGGTTCTTCTGTCGGGGTGAAACCACGCAGGCTGTACGTCCACTCCTCCAGGCATCGGGTGTCGGACATGTAGTCGAACAACTCATCCGGTGGGCACTCGACGTAGTCGTTGACGGTGCAGTACTGGCCGAACACCTGGTCGTGCGGGTACACCGAGCGCATCATGTCCATGATGATCGGAGTGGCCTGCTCCTTGGGCGAGGTCTCGATCCGGATCAGTCCGTCCAGCGGGGTGCGGGTGGCCCGATGGGCCGTGATGTCTTCAAGCGCGGGCAGTGACATGGGACCTGTTCTCCTCTGACGTGGAAGGTGCGTTGTCTGCGGTGGCGAGAAATGCTGCGAACGGCGGGATTTCGTCGGGTGAGCATTCGATGCTCAGCACCGACGGACCGTCGGTGTCCAGTGCCATCTCCAATGCCCGGGGCAGCTGGCGGATCTCGGCGACGTCGTATGCGGGCAGCCCGGGGAACATCGCCGCCAGACCTGCGCCCAGCCGGCTCGGACCGAACCTGTTGTAGGAGTAGCGATCCTCGTAGAACAGCTGCTCGCGCGTGACGCACATGGCGTGGGCGTGGTTGTCGAACAGCACGAAGGTGATCGGCAGCCGGTACTGCACCGCGGTGTGAATCTCCATGCCGTGCATGAAGAACGAGCCGTCCCCGGCGATCACCGCGGTGCGCCTCGGGCGGCGGGATACGGCGGCAGATGCCCGTTGAAACGTCATCCCGATACCCGCGCCGAAGCTGTAACCCATGCCGCCCATGCCCAGTGCCACCATGAAACGGCCGTCCCGCCGGACCGGAAGATAGTGGATGGCCGAGGCCCCGATGTTGCCCGCGTCGACGACGACATCGGTGCCGTCGGGCAGGACGTCGTCGAGCACGGACATCGCATCGCGGTACCTGATACCCGGGCCGTCGTGGACAGGTGGGCACAGTTCGGTACGCGGCGCCGTATCCGGCACCCGGACCTGGGCCGGGCGGCCGGGACCGGACAGTGCCCCGGCCAGCCGGCTCAGCGACACCCGCAGATCGTCCGAGTGCAGGTGGGTGCACGGCGGGTAGGGCACCTGGGCCCCGATCGAATAGGTCCGCACCGACCCCAGCGCCTCGTCGAGACCGGCCCGCGCGGTCACCGTCATGCGGGTGCCGACGATCAGGCACAACGCGCTCTGCGCCGCGGCAGCGGACACCCCGGGATGGCCCATCACACCGGCTACCCCCAGTGCGGAGGACGAGCCGAACCCGGGGGTGCCCGCCACGTCCTTGGCATCTGGCACCGTGGCCACCCGCGCACG
Organism: Mycolicibacterium sp. 050232; assembly: GCA_036235365.1. Taxonomy (GTDB): domain Bacteria; phylum Actinomycetota; class Actinomycetes; order Mycobacteriales; family Mycobacteriaceae; genus Mycobacterium. Next base: position 441,478 of record JAZBEZ010000003.1, read on the forward strand.
CAGGGCGGCCCGCAGGCGTTCCAGTTCGACCCGGGCACCGTCGCGGGCCACCTGCTCCCCGGCGATGATCGTGATCGGCCCGTCGACGCCGCGCAGCGCCTGCTCCAGCACACCGAGATCGGCATGACGAGCCGTCGTCCCGATGACGTGGGACCAGCCGTTGCCGGCAGTAGGCTCCCCCAGCTCCGCCTGCTGAATGTTCTTGGGCAGCAACAACACCGCGGGGCCACCGGTGCGCGCGACGGCCAGCGCTTCCGGAAGTGCGGTGAGGATGTCCGCCGGTGTCAGCACCCTGCGGCAGTACAGCGAGACCGCGGAGAACAAGGCGTGCCCGTCGAGGCTTCCGTTGTCCCCGCTGGTGTCCTGGAAGGCACCGCGGCCGTCGAGAGTGGTCGGCGCCTGCCCGATCAGGGCCAGCACGGGAACGCGACTGGCCAGCGATTCCGCGAGCCCGGGGACGGTGTTCAGGCAGCCGCCACCGGAGGTCGCCGCCACCACGCCGACTCCGCCGCCGCTGCGGCTGTATCCGTCCGCCATTGTGGCGGCGGAGAATTCGTGCTTGGCCAGCACTGCGGTGATGTCGTCACGGAAGTACGCTGCGTCGTAGAGGTCCTCGATGTTGGCACCGTCCACGCCGAAGATGTGCGTGACCCCGTTCGCGGCCAGCCGGCCGACGATGTGGTCGACCACCCGGTTCGCCTTGACCATGTGTCACCTACTTCCGCGCTCTGCCAGTGACACGAGGTGTGGGTTTCCCGGGTTCACCGTGAGGACGGATTGGTGCGAACTCCCCGCGATCTCACAGGCAGCGACACCATCAAGATCATCGCGATCTGGGCATAGTGGATGACGTGTTCACCCCACCGGCGACCGTGGGAACCTAATGATCGGAGGTATCAGATGACAGAGCCCTACATGGATTGGGACGCCGCCTATCGGCAGGACTCCCCGCCGCCGTGGAGTATCGGGGAGCCACAGCCTGAGCTGGCCCGCGTGATCGAACAGGGCAAGGTGCACGGCGAAGTACTCGACTCGGGCTGCGGGCACGCCGCCTTGTCGCTGGCACTGGCCGCACAGGGGTACCCGGTGGTGGGGCTCGATGCCAGCGCCACGGCGGTGGCCGCGGCGGCCGCCACGGCAGCCGAACGTGGCCTGACCACAGCTACTTTCGCGCAGGCCGACATGACCGACTTCGGTGGCTACGACGGCCGCTTCGACACCGTGCTGGACAGCGGCCTGCTGCACGCCCTGCCGATCGACAGGCGCCAGGCGTACATCCGGGCGATCCACCGCGCCTCGGCACCCGGCGCGGTGCTGTTCATCCTGGCCTTCGCGACCCGGCCGTTCGGGGACAGCACGCCTGGACCGACGGGCTTCACCGCCGACGAGCTGCGCGAAACCGTCGCAACCTGCTGGACCGTCGACGAGGTGCGCCCGGCCAGGCTGTACGGCAACGACAGCCCAGCCGCCGGCGGGCCCGCGGCGATGCCTGGTGTGGAGCGGGACGGGAACGGACACATCACCATGCCCGGCTTCCTGCTGAGCGCCCACAAAGACAGCTGAGCGCGCCGTCTCAGAGCTGCTTTTCCAGCAGCACCTTGCCGTCCGGTGACGTAACCAGTTGCACCGCAGCGATATCCGCCTTGGGCATTTGGGTATTGCCGCTCGGTAGCGCGGTGGCGCCGGACAACCCGATCCACGTCGCGATCTCGTTGCGGCTGCCGTCCCTGCCGATCACCACCATGCCCAGGTTCTGCGGGGGCGCATCCTGCTTGCCCCAGCTCCCGTAGCTGCAGGCCATGTCGATCCGGGTGCCCCAGGAGTAACTGGTCATCGCGATGCTGGCGTTGATGGGCGTGTCGGACATCTTGTTCATCGTGAGCATCTGTGCGTTCTGCTGTTCGGTGCCGCCGTGCAGGCCGAACACCTCGGGACGGATCCCGATCACCACACCGACCGCCAGCAGGGCCGCGGCCAGGCCGACGGCGGCCGTGGTCACCCACCGCGAACGACGCCGCCGCCAGCTCACTTTCGCCAGCACGGACTGCAGCACCTCCGGCCGCAGCGGCGGATCGGGCTGTTCGGATTCGAGGGCGAGCACGTCGTCGAGGTCGAGCATGGCCAGCAGTGCGGGCATCCCGCTCAATTCGGCCACCGCGGAACGGCACTGCGCGCAGACCTCCAGATGGGCCTCGTACTCGCGTCGCTCACTGCTTTCCAGCGATCCCAGCACGTAGGCCGCATCCCAGGTCCGGTACCGGTCGGATTCCACCGGGTCAGGGATGTGGGGTACACCGAACTGTGTCATCGTGTCACCCCCATTTCCTGCAAGTTCAGACGTAATGCTCGTACCGCGTAGTGCAGCCGCGATTTCACGGTGCCCTCGGGTATGTGTAGGTCTTCGGCTATCTGTCCGGTGGTCCAGCCCTGGTAGTACGCCCGGCGGACCACGGCCCGGTGTTCGTCGGAGAGCTGGCTGAGCGCCGTGCTCAGCAGGATGCGATCCAAGGCGTTGTCCACTTGGTCGGGGGTGGCAGCGGTCCCGCCGTGGTCTGCCACCTGTTCCGGGTCGGGCACACCGGTTTCGTTGCGGAACCGAGCGCTTCGGCGTTCATCGATGATCATATTGCGGGCCACGGTGAACAGCCAGGCACGTGCTGATCGATCGGTGTCAGCTGTGACTTCGGGGTGTCGCCACGCACGCAGCAGCGTCTCCTGCACCACGTCCTCGGCGCGGGCTCGGTCACCCGTGAGCCGCAGGGCGTAGCGCCACAGCGCGGCAGCATGCTCGTCGTAGAGCACCCGCATCATGGCGGCCTCCGGATCATCCATTCCCTACCTCCGTCTGTGATACGACGTTGGTGGCGATCCGGTTCAATTACTACCTTTGCGCGCAACCGTGCACCAGAGTTGGCGCGCGATTCGGGTAGTGATTGCTGGCGTTAATTACTGGGTGAGGATTCGCGGGCCGTCTGCGGTGACGGCGACGGTGTGCTCCCAGTGCGCGGCACGGGTGCCGTCTGCGGTGACGACGGTCCACTCGTCGTCGAGGATCTTCGTCTCGGTGGTCCCGAGGGTGAGCATGGGTTCGATGGCCAGCACCGAACCCGGCTCCAGGAACGGGCCGCGCCCGGGCGAGCCCTCGTTCGGCAGGAACGGATCCATGTGCATCTGCCGGCCGATGCCGTGGCCGCCGTAGCCGTCGACGATCCCGTATTTGCGGTCGTGGCGGGCCTCTGCGGCGTGGGTCTCGACCTCGATCGCGTGCGAGACGTCGGTCAGCCGGTTTCCGGGCAGCATCGCCGCGATACCGGCCTCCATGGCCGATTTCGTTGCGGCAGAAAGGGCTTCGTCAGCGGCGATCAGCGCACCGATCCCGAACGTGACGGCCGAGTCACCGTGCCACCCGTCGACGATGGCGCCGCAGTCGATGGACACCAGGTCTCCGGCCGCCAACTTCTCGCCGACCGACGGAATGCCGTGCACCACACGGTCATTCACCGAGGCGCAGATGCTGGCGGGGAATCCGTGATAGCCGAGGAACGACGGCGTACCGCCACCGTCACGGATGACGGATTCGGCGATCTGATCCAGTTCGAGCGTGGACACCCCCGGCGCGGCGGCAGCGCGCACGGCCCGCAGTGCCGAGGCGACCAACGCCCCGGCCACGGCCATCGCGTCCAACTCTCCGGCGCTGCGCTGCGCAACGACCTTGCGCTTGCGCAACCCCGGCAATCTGATCACTTACCCAGTGCGTGCAATGCGCGGGCGAACACCTCGTCGAGGGCGCCCACCGCATCCACGGTCTTCAGGTCGTCGCGGTAGTACTCCAGCAGCGGCTCGGTCTCGTCGCGGTAGACCTTCATGCGGTTGCGGATCACCTCGTCGGTGTCGTCGGCACGGCCGCGACCCTTCAGGCGGGTCAGCAGCTCGTCCTCGGACACCTGGAACTCCACCACGGCGTCGAGCTTGGTGTTGCGGGCGGCAAGCATGTCCTTCAGTGCACCGGCCTGCTCGACCGAACGCGGGTAGCCGTCGAGGATGAATCCGTCAGCGGCGTCGGCCTGGTCGATGCGGTCCTCGACCAGACGGTTCGTCAGTTCGGCGGGCACCAGGTCGCCGGCGTCCAGGTAGCGCTTGGCCTCCAGTCCGAGCGGAGTGCCGTCACCGATGTTCTTGCGGAACAGGTCCCCGGTGGAGATTTGCGGGATGCCGAGCTTCTCGGACAGCTTCTCCGCCTGCGTGCCTTTGCCCGCACCGGGCGGTCCGAGTAGAACGACTCTCACTTCAGGAACCCTTCGTAGTTACGTTGCATGAGCTGGCTCTCGATCTGTTTGACGGTATCCAAACCGACACCGATCATGATCAGAACCGCGGTACCGCCGAACGGCAGATTCTGTACCGAGCCGGTGTTTCCGATCTGCAGGAACACGTTCGGCAGAACGGCGATCACACCGAGGTAGATCGAGCCGGGCAGGGTGATCCGGCTGAGCACGTACCGCAGGTAGTCCGCGGTCGGCTTGCCCGGTCGGATGCCCGGGATGAATCCGCCGAACTTCTTCATCTCGTCGGCACGCTCGTCGGGGTTGAACGTGATCGACACGTAGAAGTACGTGAAGAAGATGATCAAGCCGAAGTAGATCGCGATATAGACCGGGTCGGCCGGGTTCGTCAGGTAGTCGGCGACGAACTTGTCCCACCAACTGTTGCCGGGATTGGAGCTACCGCTCTGGATCAGCTGTGTGATCAGGTGCGGGATGTAGATCAGTGACGACGCGAAGATCACCGGGATGACGCCGGCCTGGTTGACCTTGAGCGGCAGGTAGGTGGAGGTGCCGCCGTACATCTTGCGGCCCACCATGCGCTTGGCGTACTGGACCGGGATGCGGCGCTGGCCCTGCTCGACGAACACCACGCCGACGATGATGAGCAGCGTCGCGGCCACCACCGCGGTGAACACCAGGCCGCCGCGGCTCTCCAGGATGGTCTGGCCCTCGGACGGGATGCGGGCGGCGATGCCGGCGAAGATCAGCAGCGACATGCCGTTGCCGATACCGCGCTCGGTGACCAACTCACCCATCCACATCACCAGCGCAGCACCTGCCGTCATCACCAGCACGATGGTGATCAGCCCGAAGACCGAGCTGTCCTGGATGATGTCGAGGTTGCAGCCCTGCAGCAGACCGCCGTTGGCGGCCAGCGCCACGATGCTGGTGGCCTGCAGGATGGCCAGCGCGATCGACAGATAACGCGTGTACTGCGTCATCTTGGCCTGACCGGCCTGGCCCTCCTTCTGCAACTGCTCGAAGCGCGGAATCACCACGACCAGCAGCTGCACGATGATGCTGGCGGTGATGTAGGGCATGACGCCCACCGCGAACACGGTCAGCTGCAGCAGTGCGCCGCCGGAGAACAGGTTGATCAACGAGTAGATCTGCGCCGAATCTCCGCCGCTGACCTGCTCGATGCACTTCTGGACGTTCGGGTAGTTAACCCCCGGAGACGGGATCGACGCGCCGGCCCGGTACAGGATCACCAGGCCCAGCGTGAACAGGATCTTGCGTCTGAGGTCGGCCGTCCGCAGCGATGAGATGAAAGCCGAAAGCACTCTTCCTCCTGCGCAGCCGACCTCTCAGCGCGGCGTGCCAAATGGGGCTGGGTGGAGCCAGCGTCAATGGTCAAGTCATGTCCGGCCGCCCGGCAGGCGCGCAGCCTGCGGACTCAGCCGTCAAATCAGTCTACGAGAGTAACAGTTGTCTCCGTGAGGACCCCTGCGTGCACCTGTCCCGGCCCTCCTCACTTCCCCGGCGAAGCTGCCGAGCTGCGGGGCAGAGCTTCTCTTCAGAATCGGGGCGTACAGTCGGCGACAGCTCCTTACACCACCTAACTAACACGTTGATTCTGACTGAACAAAGGGGAATTCATGGCCCGGACTGCTGACGACTCGTGGGACCTCGCATCGAGCGTGGGTGCGACGGCGACGATGGTCGCGGCAGCGCGCGCGATGGCTACAAACTCCGATGATCCGGTGATCGACGACCCCTTCGCCGCTCCCCTGGTTCGCGCCGTCGGGATGGACTTCTTCTCCCGACTGGCCGACGAGAACTTCAGCACCGAGGGACTCGACGAAGAGGCGGCGACCGGCCTGATCCGGTTCGCCAACGGCATGGCCGCCCGCACCCGCTTCTTCGACGACTTCTTCCTCAGTGCATGTCGTGCCGGCATCCGGCAGGCGGTCATCCTGGCGGCCGGCCTCGACTCGCGGGCCTACCGGCTGCCGTGGCCGGACGGCACCGTCGTCTACGAGGTCGACCAGCCCGAGGTGATCGAGTTCAAGAGCACAACCATGGCGAGCCTGGGCGCGGTGCCCACGACCGACCGCAGGACTGTCGCCATCGATCTGCGGTTCGACTGGCCCACGGCTCTGGCCGAGGCCGGGTTCGATCCGTCCGTGCCGACGGCGTGGATCGCCGAGGGGTTGCTGGGCTACCTGCCGGGAGACGCGCAGGACCGTTTGCTCGATCAGGTCACCGCGCTGAGCGCGCCCGGCAGCCGATTCGGGGTCGAGGGCGTGCCCGCGACCGAGACCAACGACGAGGAGACCATCCGGGCCCGGATGCAGGAATTCACCGACCGCTGGCGGGCGCACGGTCTGGACATGGACCTCAACGAGCTGATCTTCCTCGGCGACCGTGCCGACGTGACGACATACCTGGAAGGGCATGCCTGGAAGACCGCCGGTATCTCGTCCAATGATCTGCTGATCCGGACCGGTCTGCCGCCGGTCGAGGACGAGGCCCATGCGGCATCGGTGCTCTACATCAACGCCGAGAAGTGAGGTAGGCGGGCCATGGCACGATCCGACACCGACAGCTGGGATCTGGCCTCCAGCGTGGGTGCGACGGCGACGATGGTCGCCGCGGCCCGCGCGATCGCGAGTGCCGAACCCGATCCGCTGATCGATGACCCCTATGCGGCGGACCTGGTCCGGGCCGTGGGGGTGGAGTTCTTCACCAAGCTGGTCGACGGCGAGATCGCCCTCGACGGCGAGCTGGCCGCAGGCGCCGAGTTGATGACGGGGATCATGGCGGTGCGGACGAAGTTCTTCGACGACTTCTTCCTCAGCGCATGTCGTGCCGGAATCCGGCAGGCGGTGATCCTGGCCTCCGGTCTGGATTCGCGCGCCTACCGGCTGCCGTGGCCCGACGGCACCGTGGTCTACGAACTCGACCAACCCGCCGTGATCGGCGCCAAGACGGCCGCCATGGCTCGGATCGGGGCGACCCCCACGGCCGAACGCCGCACCGTGGCCATCGATCTCCGGGAAGACTGGCCCGAGGCCCTGCGGGCGGCCGGCTTCGATCCGACCGCGCCGAGCGCGTGGAGCGCCGAGGGCCTGCTGGCCTATCTGCCGCCCGACGCCCAGGACCGGTTGTTCGACAACATCACCGCGCTCAGCGCCCCGGGCAGCCGACTGGCCACGGAGTACCACCTGCCGGGCATGGCGGTGGACCTGCGCGAGCGCGGGCAGGTGCTGAGTGAGCAGTGGCGTCAGCACGGCCTCGACCTCGACCTGGCCAACCTCTGGTACGACGGCGAACGCAATTCGGTCGTCGAGTACCTGACCGGCGGCGGATGGTCGGTCACCGCCCGACGGCGGCCCGAGCTGTTCGCCGAATACGGCCGTGCCTTCCCCGACGGAGAAGCCGCTGCACTGCAACGCAATTCGCAGGCCGTCATCGCAATACGAGATTAGGAACACCATGACCCGCACCGAAGGCGACACCTGGGATCTCGCCACCAGCGTCGGCGCCACCGCGACCGGTGTCGCGGCGTCGCGCGCGCTGGCCACCAAGCAACCCGACCCACTGATCACCGATCCGTACGCCGACGCGCTGGTGCGTGCGGTGGGCCTGGAGCACAGCATCCGGCTGGCCGACGGCGAGGTGTGCGTCGAAGGCGATCTGATGCTCGACCGGCAGCGGATGTGCGAACAGATCGCGGTTCGCACCCGGTTCTTCGACGACTTCTTCACCGCGGCCGGTGAGGCAGGCATCAGCCAGGCGGTGATCCTGGCGTCGGGGCTGGACACCCGTGCCCACCGGCTGGCCTGGCCTGCCGGCAGCGTGGTGTTCGAGGTGGACCAGCCGGCGGTGCTGGAGTTCAAGACCCGCACGCTGGCCGGGCTCGGCGCCGAGCCCGCCGCCGAGTTGCACTGTGTGCCGATCGACCTCCGGGACGACTGGCCGAAGGCCCTGCGTGACAACGGTTTCGATCCACAGCTTCCGACCGCCTGGATCGCCGAGGGTCTGCTGATCTACCTGCCGCCGGAAGCCCAGGACCGGTTGTTCGACAACATCACCGCGCTCAGCGCCCCGGGCAGCAGACTGGCCACCGAGCACATGGACGCCGCCTCACTCAACGACAAGTGGACCGAGCGGGTCAGCGAATGGTCCAAGAAGGTCGGCTCCGATGTGGACCTGAAGGACCTGTTCTATTCCGGTGAGCGGACCGCCGCCCGCGACTACCTCGCCACGCTGGGGTGGGACGCCACGGTGCAACCCACCCGATCGGCCTACGAGTCGCACGGTTTCCCCTATCCCGAGGAGCTCGCCGATCTCGCGGGCGATTCTGGTTATCTGACAGCAACACTGAAGACACCGAACTAGACAACCGGGAGGCGCACGATGGCACGCACCGATGGCGACAGCTGGGATCTGGCCTCCAGCGTCGGCGCGACCGCAACGTTGGTGGCTGCCGGGCGGGCCATCGCCAGCCAGGATTCCCACGGCCTGATCGACGATCCGTTCGCCGCGCCGTTGGTCCGCGCGGTGGGTATCGACGTGTTCACCAAGATGGTCGACGGCGAGCTGAGCCTGGAGGTGCTGGGCCAGCTGGCACCCGACGCCGCCGACCGGGCCCGCGCCAACATCGATGAGATGGCGGTGCGTACCCGGTTTTTCGACGACTATTTCGTGGCCTCCGGCAAGGCGGGCATCCGGCAGGCGGTGATCCTGGCCTCCGGGCTGGATTCGCGTGCCTACCGGCTGCCCTGGCCCGAGGGCACCGTGGTCTACGAGATCGACCAGCCCGAGGTGATCGAGTTCAAGACGCGCACGCTGGCCGGTCTGGGCGCGGAACCCACGGCTGAACGGCGCACCGTTCCGGTCGATCTGCGCGACGACTGGCCTGCCGCCCTGCGGGCAGCGGGATTCGATCCGGCCGCCCCGACCGCGTGGTGCGCCGAGGGTCTGCTGATCTACCTGCCGCCCGAGGCGCAGGACCGGCTGTTCGACAACATCGCCGCCCTCAGCGCGCCGGGCAGCGCGGTGGCCACCGAATTCGTGCCGGGGCTCAAGGATTTCGACCCGGAGAAGGCCCGCGCCGCCACCGCGACGTTCAGCCAGCTCGGGTTGAACATGGACATGCCGTCCCTGATCTACCACGGCGAGAGGCATTCGGCTGCCGACTATTTGAGCGCCAAGGGCTGGCAGATGACGGGTGTGGTCCGTTCGGAGCTGTTCGTCCGCCACGGTCTGCCGGTTCCCGACCGCGACGACAACGACCCGATGGGCGAGATCGTCTATATCAGCGGCACTCTGGGCTGAGTTCGGCCGGCGAGCCTGGCCTCAACCGTCCCCGCGTGTGAAGCGCTACGGCGGAAAATCGGCCCTGAGACCGCCACCACGCTTCACCCGCGGAACGAGTGCCACACACGGTCACGACGCCCTGGCGAAGCGCAGTGTCTCGCCTCTGGCTCCGCCCATCCACAGGTCCTGACACGCGGCGGCCATGTCGTCGAGCCCCTCGATGATCGCGCCGAACACGTTGCCGGGCACCCAGCCCTGGTCGCCGTTGATCAGCAGGTTGTTGCGACCGTAGAACAACGCCAGGTCGACGATCGCGCCCTTGGTTCCGGTGCCGGCGCTGTTCTCATATCCGTAGGCGGGGTTGCCCAGATCGTCGGAGTCGAACGAGAACCAGCACAGGTCACCGGGTATCGGGGTGACCGTGGTGTTCTCCTTTCCCGGATCGGCACCGAACGCCGGTAGCAGAGTGTAGATCTCGTTGCGGGCGTACTTGCCGTGGAACACCTGCGCGGCCAGCGGCAGGGCATCCCACACCGCGGCGCAGGTGCGCGGCGCCGCTTCGTCGAGAAGCCGGGCGACGCAACTGACTCCGCGCTTGTCCAGCGACACCGTGATCAACCGGCTCATGCGACCTCCTCGGCGAGCAACCCCGGCACCCGGCGATGCCATTCCGTGACAGCTTGATATGCCTGCCCGACGCGGAGCACCAGCGCATCGGCATGACGCGGTCCCACGATCTGCAACCCGATCGGCAGGCCGCTCGAACTGAACCCGCACGGCACCGAAAGTGCCGGCTGCTGAGTCAGATTGAAGGGATAGCTGTAGGGCGTCCAGCTCGTCCAGTCCGGCGAGGACGAACCGTCGGGCACATCCTGGCCGACCGCGAACGCCGTCAGCGGCAGTGTCGGGGTGACGAGGACGTCGTAGCTACGGTGGAACCGGCCCATCAGTTCCCCGAGCGTCATCCGGACCGCCATCGCGTCCAGATAGTCCGACGCGGTGAAGCTCGCCCCGGTCGTGGCCGTGCGCCGCAGGCCGGGGTCGACACGTCCGGCCTCGGGGCCACTCAGTTTGCCTTCCAACACCTTTGCCTCGCCGGAGAACCACAGCACGTGGAACGCGTGCACCGGGTCGGCGAAGCCCGGGGTGGCCTCCTCGACATGCGCCCCCGCCGCGGCGAGTACCTCGACCGCGGTCCGCACCGCGGCGTCCACCTCAGGGTCGTTGACGCCGAAGCCGAGGTTCGGCGAGTAGGCGACGCGCAGCCCCGCGATTCCGCCGTCGAGGGCGGCCCCGAAAGACGAACTCGGAGAAGGCATCGCCGACCAGTCCCGGGCATCGAATCCGGTGATCACGTCCAGCAGAGCGGCGACGTCGGCGACGGTCCTGGCCATCGGGCCGGCGTGCGAGAGCGTGCCGAACGGGCTCGGCGGATACAGCGGGATGAGGCCGTAGGTCGGTTTGAGGGCGACGGTGCCGGTGAACGCGGCGGGGATGCGCACCGAACCACCGCCGTCGGTGCCGACCGACCAGGCCCCCATTCCGAGTGCCACGGCCGCGGCGCTGCCCCCGCTGGATCCGCCGGCGGTCATCGCGGGATTCCACGGATTTCCGGTCGCCCCGTAACGCGGTGAGTCGGTGACGCCTTTCCACGAGTACTCCGGTGTGGTGGTCTTCCCGAGCAGCACCGCACCGGATTCCCGCAGCCGGGCCACGCTGGGCGCGTCCTCCTGCCACGGCCCCGCGTCGTCGATGAGCCAGCTGCCGCGCAGGGTCGGCCAGCCCCTGGTCCACAGCGCATCCTTGATCGACGTCGGCACCCCGTCGGCTCGACCGATCGGATCCCCGTCGTACCAACGTTTTTCGGATTCACGCGCGGAGGCCAGGGCACCGTCGGGGTCGACGAGCACGAACGCGTTCACCGCATCGTTGTGGCGGGCGATGGCGGACAGGGCCGCCTCGGTCGCCTCCACCGGAGAGATCGTCTTGGCGCGGTAGGCCTCGAGCAGCTCGACCGCCTGTGGGATCGTCACGTCGGGCCTCCCGGCACGTATCCGAGCTTCTTGTCCACCACGTTGAGCAGCGGCTGCCCAGCCAGCCAGCGTCGCGCATTGTCGGCGAACTGGGCCGCCAGGAGGTCGCGAAACCCGACCACGTCTCCGGACATGTGCGCGGTGATGACGGCCCCGGGCGCATCCCACAGCGGGTGTTCGGCGGGTAGCGGCTCGGTGCCGAACACGTCGAGAGTGGCTCCGCCGATGCGGCGTTCGGTCAGCGCGGCCAGCAGCGCGTCCTCGTCGACGATCGGTCCGCGCGCGATATTGACCAGGTGGGCATCGGGTTTCATGGCCTTGAGCACGGCCGCGTCGACGAGCCCTCGCGTCGCCGGGGTGAGTGGAGCGGCCAGCACGAGGTGATCGCACCAACCGACGGCCTCGGCCAGATCATCCGTTGCCACCACGGGGCCGAGGTCGGGATCGTCGTCGACGGCCACGCGCCCGGCGCCACGCACGCACAGCCCGGCCGCGCGGAGCAGGCGGGCGATCTCGCGGCCGATGCCTCCGGTCCCCACCACCAGTGCGCGCGCGCCCGCGATGCTGCGGGTCTCGCGGTAGCGCCACTCGTGACGCCGCTGGTGGTCGTGACTGGCCTGGCTGCCCTTGGCATATGCGATCACCGCGCCGAGCACGTATTCGGCTATGGGGCGGTCGAATACCCCGCGCGCGTTGGTGACCACGACGTCGGACTCCCGCAGCTGGTCGAACAGCAAGGTGTCGACCCCGGCCGCCGCGATGTGAATCCACTCGAGCGCATCCGCATGCGCCCACACCTCACGCACCGCAGTGGAGAAGTAGTCCCACAGGAACACCGCCTGTGCACCCGCGACGGCCTGTCCCAGCCCGGCGGCGTCGCAGTAGCGGAACTCCGCGTCCACCTCGTCCAGACCGGGCACCCGGTCGGTGTCACGCTCGCACAGCACCGCGATCACGGGGCGGGCTGCGTGGGGCGGCACCATTCCGAGGCTAGGAACGCCTTCGTAGGATTGTCAACAATCTGTTGCCGGTTTGCCCTCTCGGCCTCACACTGTGGACATGACGCTCGAGGATGTCGTTCCTCCCCCACCGTTGCAGCAGGTGGGGATCGGCGTTGTGACGCCTCACGACTTCGCGCTCGACCGCGAACTGTGGCGTTGGGTGCCCAACGACGTCAGCCTCTACGTCACCCGGTTGCGGTACGCCCCGATGCAGGTGACCGTCGACATGGCGGTGCATGTCTCCGAACCCGAGCAGGTCGAGGCCGGTGCCGCGAACGTGCTGGCCGTGGCCCCACTGGTGACGGCGTATGCGTGTACCGCGGGGAGCTTCGTCAAGGGAATGGCCGGTGAGGCCGCCTTGGTCGCGGCAATGCGTGCGGCCGGGGCCCCGGCCGCCGTGACCACCAGCGGATCCATGCTCACCGCACTGCGTCACCTCGGCGTGCGAACGGTCGCCACCGTCACGCCGTACACCGCCGACCTCACCAGCGGACTGACCAGCTATCTCATGGAGGCGGGAATCGAGGTGGCCGCCACCGCGGGCCTGGGAATGACCTCGCGGATCTGGGCCGTGCCGTATACGACGACGGCCGAGTTGGTGTGTGCCACCGACTGTTCCGATGCCGAGGCCGTCGTCATCAGTTGTACGAATCTGCCGACCTACGATCTGATCGCCCCGCTGGAGCGCGAACTCGGCAAGCCGGTGGTCACCGCCAACCAGGTGACGATGTGGGCGGCCCTCGCCGTCGCGGGCCGCAAGGCCGTCGGCGTCGGTCAGCGGCTGCTGGAAACCTGAACGCGGGCAAGCGACAACACCACCATTGAAAGGAAAAAGTATGGCGACGGTGGGGATCCTGTATCCCGGCCACAGCGCCGAGGACGACTTCGACGCACTGCAGGCACGCTTGCCGGCGACACTCAGATTGCCGGTCGCGATCACCTCGGTGGGTGAAGACGCGCATCGGGTCGACGCCCTCCTGGACCTCGGCCGGACCGAACGCCTCACCGACGGCGTCGTCCGCTTGAGGACGGCGCGCCCGGATTCGATGATGTGGGCGTGCACCTCGGGCAGCTTCGTCTTCGGCCGCGACGGTGCCCGACGCCAGGCCGACGAGGTGGCCGCCGCGTCGGGTGTCCCCGCGTCGTCCACCTCGATCGCTTTCGTAGATGCCTTGCAGCACTTGGGCATCCACCGGGTCGCGGTGGCCGCATCCTACCCTGAGGATGTCGCGGGGCACTTCGTCGCGTTCCTGGCCGGCGGCGGCGTGGACGTGGTGTCGATGGGCAGCCACGGCATCGTCACCGCTGCCGAGGTGGGCCTGCTGGAGCAGGCACAGGTGCTTGCGATGGTCCGAGCCGCGGACCACCCCGACGCCGAGGCCGTGCTGGTGCCCGACACCGCCATGCACACAATGAGTTTCATCGATCAGCTGGAATCCGCCGTCGCCAAGCCGGTGCTCACCGCGAACCAGGTCACGGTCTGGAAGGGTCTGCAGCTGATCGGCCCGGTGCCGCCGCTGCCGGGGTTGGGCCGCCTGTTCGGAGCGAGGCCGTGACCGATTTCATCAGTCCCGTCGAGCAGGAATCGACGCCGAGCATCGTCGCCGAAAAGCTCAGGCAGGCCATCGCCCACGGCGCACTCGTGCCGGGCATGCAACTGGGCGAGGCCGAGTTGGCCCGCAAGTTCGGCGTCAGTCGCGGCCCGCTGCGCGAGGGCATGCAGCGCCTCACCCAGGAGGGTCTGCTCATCGCGATCCGCAACCGCGGAGTGTTCGTCAACACCATGGACGCCGACGAGATCCGCGACATGTACCTGGCCCGCGAGGCGATCGAGCGGACCGCGAGCCGTCAGATCCTGCAGGGCGACCATGCCGGCGCCGGGGACGCATTACTCGCCGTGGTCGACGAGATGGCAGCCGCCAGGGACCTGGACGAGGTCAGCGAGGCCGACATGCGCTTCCACGAGGTGCTCGTCGAACTCGCAGGCAGCCCACGGCTCTCCCGTCTGCACCAGACCTTCCTGGTGGAGACCAGGATGTGCGTGCACGCCCTGGCCGACACCTACGACGCACTCACCGACCGGGTCAGTGAGCATCAGACCCTGGCCGGCGCAATCCGGTCCGGCGACGTCGCGCTGACCGACAAGTTGATGCTGGCCCACATGGAGGACGCCGTCGAGCGACTGATCGCCCGCCTACCGGTCGGCTGACGCGGTCCCGGTCCCAGTTGCCGACTCGGTCCCAGTAGCCGACTCGGACTCGGTCTCCGTTTCCGACTCGGACCCGGTCTCGTAATCCAGCTGTGGAGGCGCTTCGGGTGTCCCGGGGATCTCGGTGCCGCTGATCGGACATCGGGCCGTCTCAGGCACCTTGATCAGCGAGACCATGCCGATCACGCAGGCAATCATCATGTAGTAGGCGGGCACCAGTTGGTCGCCGGTCTTCGCCACCATCCAGTCATTGATCGCCGGAGCGGTACCGCCGAACAACGAAGTCGAGACGTTGTAGGCGATGGCGAAGCCGGCGTAACGCACCTGGGTGGGGAACATCGCCGGGAACGTCGCCGAGATGGTCGAGAGCTGCGGCACATACAGCAGGCCCAGCACCGCGAACGCGATGATGGCGCCGACCATGTTCGTCGACATCAGCAGGAACATCGGGATACCCGCGACGAATAGGCCGATCAGCGAGAACCACCACATCGGTTTTCGGCCCACCCGGTCCGAGATGTGGCCGGCGAATGGCAGGAACACCATCATGGACAGCATGCCGATGATGGGCACCACCAAGGAGTGGCTGCTCGACAAGCCGATCGTCTGTTCCAGGTACGTCGGCATGTAGGTGAGCAGCGTGTAGTTGACCACGTTGAGCGCGACGACCAAACCGCCCAATCGCAGGATGGGGCCCCAGTAATCGACCACCAGATCCTTGAGTTCGGACGCGGGCCCACCTTCCCGCTCCCCCTTCGATTCGAGTTCGCGGAAGATCGGGGTGTCCTCCAGCCTCGACCGCAGGTAGACACCGACCAGGCCGAGCGGGGCGGCCACGAGGAACGGCAGTCGCCAACCCCATTGGCCCATCTGGTCATCGGAGAGCACCGCCGAGAAGCCGAGCATCAACAGCGCACCCATCGAAAAGCCCGCGAGGGTCCCGAATTCCAGGAAGCTGCCGAGGAAACCGCGCCGGCGCGATGGCGCGTACTCGGCCATGAATGTGGCGGCGCCGCCGTACTCCCCTCCGGTGGAGAAGCCCTGGATCATCCGCAACCCGACCATGAGCACCGGCGCCCACATCCCGATCGCGGCATAGGACGGAATCAGCCCGGCGCAGAACGTCGCGCCCGCCATCAAGACGATGGTGATGGCGAGAACGTGTTTGCGACCCAACCGGTCGCCGAGTGGCCCCCACACGAATCCGCCGAGCGGACGGACCAGGAACGACACCGCGAACGTGGCGAGGGCCAGCAGCGTCGCCTGTTGGGCGTCGCCGGGGAATATCGCAGCCGAGATGTAGCCCACGCCGTATGCGTAGATGCCGTAGTCGAACCACTCGGTGGCGTTACCGATCGCCGATGCGGCGATTGCCCGCTTCAGTACGCCAGGATCCGGCTCATTCTCGGTCGGTTCGCGATGGTCGATCTCCGGTTTGTCTCCAAAGCCCCTCATCGGGCTTTTATGCGCGGGCACGAGTCCTCCATGTGTCTGACGACACCGTTCCCCGCCGCGCATTCTGTTACGGCTGCTCTGACTGGGTTGAACACCGCAGGGGACAGGCCGTCGTATCGTCAGCAATTCGTCTGTTGCCAAGATCTGACGTTACCGTCCGCGGGCCCGCGGTGCACCGGCGCGTTACGCCGTCGCAATTATCCTCTGCGTCAAAATCGGTATTCGCCCAGCCAGAGTGCACTGGCGCCGGTCATCGTGCGCCCGGCACTCTCGATTGCTCCCACGACCGATTGCCCGAGCAGATTGCCGACGGCCTGCGGCAGCGAGGCCGCGGCCGGTTGCGAGGAGGGCTTGGGCCGCACCATGTCCAGCCACGACGAGCCCGGATAGCTCAGCACCCGCACCTTGGTGTCCGGATCCAACCCGGCCAGTACCTTGGCCCGGGTGATCGCGGTGCGCAGGCCGCCGAGTTCGTCGACGAGACCGTGCTCCAAGGCATCGGCGCCCGTCCAGATCCGCCCCCGCGCCACCTCGTCGACCTGCGCGACCGACAGCTTGCGCCCGTCGGCCACCCGGGAGATGAAATCGGTGTAGAGCAGGTCGGTCTCGGCTTCGATCTGGGTGTGCTGCTCATCGGTGAACGGCGTGTTCGACGACCAGGCGTCCGCATTGGGGTTGGTACGCAAGGAATCCGAACCCACCCCGAGCTTGTCTTTGAGCTCACGCGAGACCAGCTTGCCGGTGATCACGCCGATGGATCCGGTGATGGTGCCGGGATTGGCCACGATCTCGTCGGCCGCCATGGATACGTAGTAGCCGCCCGACGCCGCGACCGCACCCATCGAGACGACCACGGGCTTGCCGCGATCACGGGCCCGAACCACCTCGCGCCAAATGGTTTCCGACCCGCTGACCGAGCCGCCCGGGCTGTCGACACGCAGTACGATCGCCGACACCTCGTCGTCGGCGGCGGCCTCGCGCAGCGATGCGGCGATGGTGTCCCCGCCGGCGTTGGAGTTACCCAGGGGAATAACCTGCGGGCCGCCGCGACCGCTCACGATGGGACCGTGCAGCGTCACCACCGCGACGGTGGGCCTGGACTTGCGGCCGGGGATCGGCGGCGTCGGCACCTTCGGAGTGGTCCGTGCATAACGCGAGAGATAAAGCCGCGGCAGCGCATCCGGATGGTGGTCGGCATCCGCACCAGCCTCCGTCGGGCCGCCCGAGAGTTCGCCGATCCGCGAATAGGCCTCGTCCCGGAACCCGATCCGGTCGATCAGGCCGGCCGTGACCGCTTCGTCGCGCAACACCGGCGCCCGGTCGGCCAGCGTGTTGATCGTCTCGCTGTCCAATTGCCGCGATTCGGCGATGGCCTGCCACACCTGCGCCTGCAGGCTCTCGATCATCCGGCCGTCGGCCTCACGTTGCGCATCGGTGTAGCGGGCTTCCGTGAAAACGTTTGCGGCGGACTTGTATTCACCGCGGGCCACGAACTGCGCCTCGATGCCCACTTTGTCGAGTGCATCGCGCAGGAACGTGGCGTTGGTGGCGAAACCGACCAGACCGACCGCGCCCGACGGCTGCATCCACACCTCGCGGAACGCCGATGCCAGGTAGTACGACAGCGTGCCGGGGTAGGTCTCGGCCCACGCCAACGTGGGTTTGACGTCGCTGAATGCCGCGATGGCGGCGCGCAGCTCCTGCACCGGGCCGGGTGCGGCGGCAGGCAACTGGACGCGCGCGATCAGCCCGGCCACCCGATCATCCTCGGCGGCGCGGTGGATCGCCGCGACGGCCTGTCGCAGGACCAGGGGCCGTCCGCCACCCGAGATCACGGCCAACGGGTCGAAACCGGCGGTCTCCGGGGGCATGGACTGCAGGTCCAGCTCCAGCACACATCCATTGGGAACGCCGTTGTGCCGCGCGGTGTCAACGCGCCGGACCAACATCTTGAGGTCATCCTGGCCGGGCAGTCCTGGGAGAAACGCGAACATGAATCGAGCCTACCGATCCGCGAATTGTGCGCGCGGTGACGCGTTGCCTCTGCCCGCCTCCCCCGTCGCCGTACCGTGATACGGGTGACGTTCTCGATCTCGCTCCCGCAGCTCGATCACGACGGCTTCGACGACGGGGCCTTCAAGGCGTACCTGACCCGCGCCGAGGAACTCGGATTCGAGGGCGGTTGGACGATCGAGCAGACCGTGGGCCCGGCGCCGACGATCGCCCCGCTGGAACTGCTGTCCTACGCCGCGGCGGTCACCACGACGCTCCGGCTGGGTGTGGCGGTGCTGGTCACTTCATTGCACGATCCGCTGCAGTTGGCGTCCGCGATCACCGCGGTGGACCGGCTGAGTCACGGCCGCCTCGACGTCGGTGTGGCTCCCGGCGGTGGTTTCCGGCAGTTTCCGGCCTTCGGGGTGGACCGCTCGACGTTCATCTCCAGCTTCACCGAGGGGCTGGAGTTGATGAAGGCGGCGTGGTCGGACGAGCCCAGGATCACTTTCCACGGCCGGTTCCGCGATGTTGACGACCTGGCCATCAGCCCCAAACCCGTTCAGCGCCCGCACCCGCCGATCTGGTTCGGAGCCAACGCCCCGGCGGCACTGGCCCGGGCGGTGCGGCACGGCGACGCGTTTCTCGGCGCCGGCTCCTCGACCACCGCGGCCTTCGCCGAGGCGGTGCGCACGGTGCGCCGCGAGATCGACGAACAGGGCAGGGATGCGGACCGGTTCCGGATCGGCAAGCGGGTGTATCTCATCGTCGACGACGACAGCGCCCGCGCCCGGGACCGGGTGGCTGCGGGACTGCGGCGCATCTACGGGAACCGGCCGGGCCTGGCGGAGGTGGCGGTGGCCGGCACTGCCGATGAGGTGGTGCACGGCCTGCGCGAGGTTCTCGATGCGGGCGCGCAGACCATCGTGCTCAACCCGACCGGCGCGACCATCGCCGAGGACCGCGAACAGTTGGAGCGACTGGCCGCCGACGTGATCCCCCGACTGAGCTGACGCCCAACGCAAAAGCCCCCGCCGAAGCGGGGGCTTTTGGGTCTGCTCGCGCAGAATTACAGTTCGGTGGCCGAACCGCCGGCAGCGGTGATGGCCTCACGGGCGCTACCGCTGAACTTGTTGGCGGTCACGTCGACCTTGACGGCCAGCTTGCCGTCGCCGAGAACCTTCACCAGGGAGTTCTTGCGAACCAGGCCCTTGGCGACCAGCTCGTCGACACCGATGGTGCCGCCCTGCGGGAACGCCTTGGCGATGTCGCCGACGTTGACGACCTGGTACTCGGTCCGGAAGCGGTTCTTGAAGCCCTTGAGCTTCGGCAGCCGCATGTGGATCGGCATCTGGCCACCCTCGAACGTCGCGGGGACGTTCTTGCGGGCCTTGGTGCCCTTGGTACCACGACCGGCGGTCTTACCCTTGGAGCCTTCACCACGACCGACGCGGGTCTTGGCCTTCTTCTCCCCGGGGGCGGGCCGCAGGTCGTGAAGCTTGATAACAGACATCAGGACTTCACCTCCTCCACCTCGATGAGGTGATGAACGGCCTTGATCAGACCGCGGGTCTGCGCGTTGTCCTCACGAACCACGGACTGACGAATCTTCTTCAGCCCCAGGGTCCGCAGGCTTTCGCGCTGCTTCCAGCGTGCGCCGATGGTTCCGCGCACCTGGGTGATCTTGAGTTCTGCCATGGTTATGCCGATCCCTCACGCGCTGCTGCGGCAGCCAGCGCTTCGCTCTCGCGCCGGGCCTTCAGCATGCCGGCCGGCGCCACATCCTCGAGCGGCAGACCGCGACGGGCCGCCACCTCTTCGGGACGCTGGATCATCTTCAGCGCGGCAACGGTGGCGTGCACCACGTTGATCGCGTTGTCGCTGCCCAGCGACTTGGCCAGGATGTCGTGCACCCCGGCGCATTCCAGCACCGCGCGAGCCGCACCACCGGCGATGACACCGGTACCGGGGCTGGCCGGACGCAGCATCACGACACCGGCAGCGGCCTCGCCCTGAACCGGGTGCACGATGGTGCCACCGATCAGCGGAACGCGGAAGAAGCCCTTGCGAGCCTCCTCGACGCCCTTGGCGATAGCGGCCGGAACTTCCTTGGCCTTGCCGTAGCCGACGCCGACCATGCCCTTGCCGTCACCCACGATGACCAGAGCGGTGAAGCTGAAGCGCCGACCACCCTTGACCACCTTGGAGACGCGGTTGATCGACACCACGCGCTCGATGTAGTTGCTCTTCTCGCCGCTGTCGCGGCCTCCACGGCCACCGCGGTCGTCGCGACGGCCGCGGCCGCCACGGTTCTCCGACGCCGGAGCGGCTCCTGCCTGCTCGGCCATCATGCAGTCCTCTCGTTGACAGTCATCAGAATTTCAGCCCGCCCTCGCGCGCGGCATCCGCCAGCGCGGCGATCCGGCCGCCATAGGTGTAGCCACCACGGTCGAACACCACGGTGTCGACGCCGGCAGCCTTGGCGCGCTCGGCGATCAGCTGACCGACCCGAACGCTGTGCGCCTTCTTGTCACCTTCGACGGCGCGCACGTCGGCTTCGATCGACGAGGCAGCCGCCAGCGTGACGCCCTGCAGGTCGTCGACGAGCTGTACGTGGATGTGCCGAGCCGAGCGGTTGACCACCAGACGCGGGGTCTGTGCGGTACCGGAGACCTTCTTGCGCAACCGGGCGTGCCGACGCAGCCGGGAGTTACGGCGGGTCTCAGAGATGTTCTGCCCCACCGGCTTCTTTTTTGCGACAGCTGCTGCGTCAGTCTTTGTAGTAGCCATGACTTACTTACCTGTCTTTCCGACCTTGCGGCGGATCTGCTCACCCTCGTAACGCACGCCCTTGCCCTTGTACGGGTCGGGACGGCGCAGGCGGCGGATGACCGCGGAGATCTGACCGACCTTCTGCTTGTCGATACCTGAGACCGAGAACTTGGTGGGCGTCTCGACGGCGAAGGTGATGCCCTCGGGCGCCTCGATCACCACGGGGTGGCTGTAACCGAGCGCGAACTCCAGGTTGGAACCCTTGAGCTGGACGCGGTAGCCGACACCGAAGATCTCCATCTTCTGGGTGTAGCCCTCGGTGACGCCGGTGACCAGGTTGGCCACCAGGGTGCGGGAGAGCCCGTGCAGGGAGCGGCTGCGCCGCTCGTCGTCGGGACGGCTGACCACGATGGCGCCGTCCTCGTTGCGCTCGACGGTGATCGGCTCGGAGACATCCAGGGTCAGGGTGCCCTTGGGACCCTTGACCGAGACGTTGCGGCCGTCAATCGTCACATCGACCCCGGCGGGAACCAGGACCGGCTGCTTACCAATACGCGACATGTCTTCTATCCCCTCACCACACGTAGGCGAGGACTTCGCCGCCCACGCCGCTTCGTGCCGCCTGACGGTCGGTGAGCAGGCCCGAGGACGTGGAGATGATCGCCACGCCCAGGCCGCCGAGCACCCGAGGCAGATTGGTGGACTTTGCGTAAACCCGCAGACCGGGCTTGCTCACGCGGCGCAGGCCGGCGATGCTGCGCTCACGGCTGGGGCCGTACTTGAGCGACACCACCAGGGACTTGCCGACGCGGGCATCCTCGGTGCGGTAATCGGAGATGTAGCCCTCTTTCTTGAGGATCTCGGCGATGTTCGCCTTGATCTTCGAGTGGGGCAGAGTCACCTCATCGTGGTACGCCGAATTGGCGTTGCGCAGACGTGTCAAAAAGTCTGCGATCGGGTCAGTCATCGTCATGACAACCGGCTCACCTTCCTCGCGGCGGTTCCCTCTTCAGGGCCTTCCGCAACCTGTTTGGATTGGTCTGTGTGGTCTACTGCGCAGGATCTGCTGGATTACCAGCTGGACTTCTGCACACCGGGCAGCTCACCCGCGTGCGCCATCTCGCGCAGGCAGATACGGCACAGCCCGAACTTGCGGTAGACCGAGTGCGGGCGACCGCACTTGTTGCACCGCGTGTATGCGCGAACCGCGAACTTGGGCTTCTTGTTGGCCTTGTGGACCAGCGCCTTCTTTGCCATGTGCTCAGTTCTCCTTGAAGGGGAAGCCCAGCGCCTTCAGCAGCGCACGGCCTTCGTCGTCGTTGGTCGCCGAGGTGACGACGGTGATGTCCATGCCGCGGGGACGGTCGATGGAATCCACGTCGATCTCGTGGAACATCGACTGCTCGTTGAGGCCGAAGGTGTAGTTACCGGTGCCGTCGAACTGCTTGCCGTTCAGGCCGCGGAAGTCGCGGATACGGGGCAGGGCGATGGAGATCAGCCGGTCCAGGAACTCCCACATCCGGTCGCCGCGCAGGGTGACGCGCGCGCCGATGGGCATGCCCTCACGCAGCTTGAACTGTGCGATGGACTTGCGGGCCTTGCGGATCTCCGGCTTCTGGCCGGTGATCAGCTGCAGGTCACTGACCGCACCGTTGATCAGCTTGGCGTCACGGGCCGCGTCGCCGACGCCCATGTTGACGACAACCTTGACGACGCCCGGGATCTGCATGACGTTGTCGAACTCGAACTGCTTGTTCAGCGCCTCACGGATTTCTTCGCGGTAGCGCTGCTTCAGCCGGGGCTGAACCTTCTCTGGTGCAGTCATCAGATGTCCTTGCCATTGGTCTTGGCGATGCGGACCTTCTTGCCGGTCTCCTCATCGACGCGGTAACCCACGCGGGTCGGCTTGCCGTCGGAATCGACGACCATCACGTTGGACACGTGGATGGCGGCTTCCTGGGTGACGATGCCGCCCGACGACGCGCCACGCTCGTTCTGCGACTGCGCGGTGTGCTTCTTGATCCGGTTGACGCCCTCGACCAGGACCTTGTCGCGGGTCGGGTAGGCCTCGATGACCTTGCCCTTCGCGCCCTTGTCCTTACCCGAGACCACCAGCACGGTGTCGCCCTTGTGGACCTTCATCACAAAACCTCCGGCGCCAGCGAGACGATCTTCATGAAGCGCTTCTCGCGCAGTTCCCGACCGACGGGCCCGAAGATGCGGGTACCGCGGGGGTCGTTGTCGGCCTTGATGATGACGGCCGCGTTCTCGTCGAACTTGATGTAGCTGCCATCGGCACGGCGGCGCTCCTTGACGGTGCGCACCACGACGGCCTTGACGACATCGCCGCGCTTGACGTTGCCGCCGGGGATGGCGTCCTTGACGGTCGCGACGATGACATCACCGATGCCTGCGTAGCGTCGCGATGAGCCACCGAGCACACGGATGCACAAGATCTCCTTGGCGCCCGTGTTGTCGGCGACCTTCAACCGCGATTCCTGCTGAATCACTCGATCTCCTGACCTGGTTTTGTATGCACGCCAGATACCGACCTGGACGTGCGCGGTCTTTGTTTCCGAAGGGCACGCGGGGCTGACTCAAAACAGCAGTCAACCGAGGTCTGCCCAAGGCAACCCCTACATAGTAGGTGAGCACGGCGAATGCACCAAATCGCCGTCGATCGGGATCGGCGGCCGTCAGCCGGCCACGCAGCGAAATCCGATGTGGGTGGTCGCGCTGTCCTGCGCTTGCGGCGACCGCGCGGCCGGGCGGTACCGATGACAGTACTCGGGCGCGCACAGGTGCGAACCGCCCTTGAGCGCGTGGTTCACCGTGGGATCCGCGGTTGCCGGTGGCGGGCAGCACGCCGGCGCATCGGCCTGGAGCCGGTGCTGGCCGGTGAACCGCGTGGTGGTCCACTCCCACACGTTGCCGATCATGTCCGACAGGCCGAACGCGTTCGGCGGGAAGGTTCCGACCGGCGACGTGCCACGCCAGCCGAGTGCACCGTCGTTGCGGTACGGGAACCGCCCCTGCCAGGTATTGGCCATCAACTGGCCGCCGGGGGTGACCTCGTCGCCCCAGGCATAGGTGCCCTCGACCTCTCCGCGCGCCGCGTACTCCCACTCGGCCTCGGTGGGCAACCGGCGCCCGGCCCAGGTCGCATACGCCGCGGCGTCCGGATAGGCCACCTGCACGACGGGATGGTCACCTCCGGCCGGGTCGCGATCGGGACCGAACGGTCGACGCCAGTTCGCGCCGGGCACCCAGTCCCACCACTGGCGCCAGTCCCGCAGGTCGACGGGGCCGTCGGTGGGCCTGAACACCAGGGCGCCGGGCACCAGATCGGCTTCGTCCACCCCGGGATACAGCGCCGGGTCCATCGGCCGTTCGGCGATCGTGACGTACCCGGTGGCCTCGACGAAAGCGCCGAACTGGGCGGTGGTGACGGGATGCTTCTCGATGGCGAATCCGGCGACGGTCACGCCGTGCACCGGGGTCTCTTCGGGGTAGAACGCCGTCGAACCCATCTGGAAGGTCCCGCCGGGAAGCTCGATGAGTTCGGTGGCCACGGCACCGAGGCTAGTCGTGCTGTCGTCCGGCGTTCAGTCCTTGGTGAACGCGACGGCGAGTTCGCGCTCCAGGTCCTGGTACGGCTCGCCGGACAGGTCTACGGTGACCTGCCCGATGGTGCCGCCGGTGAACGCGAACGGTGCCCGGTATTGCCGGGACACTGCCGATCCGGTGTTGCGGCCGATGCAGATGCCGCCCCCGGCGAGCGCGAACATGCCGGGGTGGGTCTGCATCCCGGCCAGCGTGGCCACCGCGGTGTCGTCGACGTACAGGGTGGTGTCGCCCACCGGCGTGTGGCTGCCTTCGACGGTGCCGACCCGCTGGTACTGGACACCGAAGATGTGCCGTCCCAACGGAATCGGATCGGGCGAGACCAACGACTGCTCGTGCTCGCCGAGGAAGTTGTAGACGTAGTGCAGGTGCCCGTCGGCGAGGAACAGCACGTGACCGCCATGTGCGCCGCCCTGTTTGAACAACACCCCCTGGGTGTCGGTGCCGTCCACGGCGACTTCGGCGAGCACGGTGAACGACTGCCCGCGCAACTCGGCGGCCGCGCCCAGCCCGACTTCCGCGGTGTTCGGGTAGTAGGTGTAGCGGGACCGCTCCCCGACCAGGTACGGCCGCCACCGCGTCATCGTCTCGAGGATGTTGAGGTCGGCCAGTGGCAGGCCGTTGTACTTGCCGGCCTCGCTGAACCACAGCTCCTTCAGCTCGGTGAGCCGGTCCGGTTCTTCGTCGGCCAGGTCGTGGCACTGGCTGCGGTCGGTCTCGATGTGGAAGAGCTCCCAGCGGTCCGCATCGAAGTGCGACCAGCCCGACGGCGTGGCGGCATGGACGGTGTTGGCGAACCAGCCCTTGTGCCAGATACCCCGGGTGCCGAGCATGGTGTAGAACTGGGTCTCCTTGCCGGTCGGAGCCTCGGGATTGTCCAGTGCCACTTTGAAGCTCACGCCGTCCAGCGGTTTCTGGGGAACCCCGCGCACGCTCGCCGGCGGCGTGATGTCGAGCAGATCGTAGACCGTCGGGGTGATGTCGCAGACGTTGACGTAGTTGTCGCGGACCGCACCGTGGGCACGAATACCGTTGGGCCAGGAGATGATCGCGGTGTCTGCGATGCCGCCCTCGTGGGAAGCGTAGCGCTTGAACAGTTTGTAGGGCGTGTTGAACGCCATCGCCCACCCGATCGGGTAATGGTTGTAGGTCTCCGGTGAGCCCAACCGGTCGATGAACTTGAGCCCCTCCTCGGCGGTGTCGATGTAGCCGTTGAAGAACTTGGTCTCGTTGACCGAGCCGTTCGGCCCGCCCTCGCCGCTGGCCCCGTTGTCGGAGATCACCACGATGATCGTGTTGTCGAGTTGTCCCGTCTCCTCCAGGAAATCCAGCACTCGGCCGATCTGGGCGTCGGTGTAGGACAGGAACCCGGCGAACACCTCGGCCATCCGGGCGAACAGCTGTTTCTCGTCTTCGCTCAAGGCGTCCCACGGCCGGACGGTGTCCTGCGCGGGCCACGGTTCGCCGTTGGGCCCCTTGACTTCCGCATAGGGATTGACCGGCGACAGCTCGGTGTCGGCCGGCACGATACCGAGCCGCTTCTGGTTCTGCAGCACGATGTCGCGGTAGGCCTCGTAACCCATGTCGAACCGCCCGGCGTACCGGTCGGCCCACTCCTTGAACACATGGTGCGGGGCGTGACCGGCTCCCGGGCACAGGTAGGTGAACCAGGGTTTGTCCGGGGCGATCACCTTGGCGTCCCGGATGAATTCGATGGTCTTGTCGGCCAGGTCCCGCGACAGGTGATAGCCCTCCTCGGGCGTGGCCGGCGGGTCGACCGGATGGTTGTCGTACACCAGGTCCGGATACCACTGGTCGGTCTCACCGCCCATGAAGCCGTAGAACCGCTCGAAGCCCCGCGAGCAAGGCCAATGCCGTTTGGTCGCAGCGAGGTTGGACTCCTCCAGCGGAGTCAGGTGCCACTTGCCCAGGCAGTAGGTGTTGTAACCGTTCTCGGCGAGTACCTCCGGCAGCAGCGCGGTCTCGTACGGGATCCGGCCGTTGCAGTTCGGGAATCCGTCGGTGAACTCCTCGATGGTGGCCATCCCGACCGTCGTGGCGTTGCGTCCCGTGAGCAGGGAGGCGCGAGTGGGCGAACACAGCGCCGTGGTGTGGAACTGCGACAGCCGAACTCCGCGTTCGGCGATCCGGCTCATCGCGGGCATCTCCACCAAGCCGCCGAAACAGTCCCAGGTGGCGATGCCGGTGTCATCCCACACCAGATACAGCACGTTCGGGGCATTCTCGGCCGCGGTGGGCGCTGCGTACGGTCCCCAGTCCGGTTCGGAATCCCTGATGTCCAGTTCGATCCTGCCGTTGAACTGTGAGTTGAATCCGGTAGCCATGGCGACCTCACTCCGGTGGGCGATTCAGACCGGTAAGACTGTCCGGAGATTACACGCGCTAGCTGGTGTTTATCGGAGAAACTGACGGAGCCGTCGGCGCAGGGCGCCGCCGGGTGAGACCGGTTGGCGGATTGCCCATCCCCGGCCGGCGGCGCATCCACAACTGCAGGAGCAGCAGCGGGATCGTCCAGCCCAACCAACCGACCACACCCGCCACAGCCCAGACGAACTTCTCTTCGTCGCCGCCAAAGACGCTGTCGCGCAACGGCTCGAAACTCAGGTACAGCACCGGCGACCAGATCCTGTTGGTGATGATCGACAACGCCAGGGTGGCGCTGCGCAGCATCTGGCGGCGGTGCGTGCCGAAACGCCGCTGACGCGCCGCCACGAAGCCGTCGACGGTGAACCACAACCACAGCGCGCCGAGCACGACGTCGCTGACCCGCAGAATCGGTCCGAACGGGGTAGCCGCCCCGATCACCATGGCGGAGACCGCGGCCGGGATCGCCGCGGCGACGTAGACGCGGCCGGTGCGCCGGTGCAGCACCGGGCGTCGCTGCCGCAGGCCGGGCCAGATCTGCACGACCGCGCACACCATCGCCACGCTCGCGAACAGGACGTGTGCGACCAGCAGTGGGTAGTGCAGGCCGAACGTGGACTGCACCCGGGTCCCGCCGGTCAGGTACGGCGGCAGCGAATAGACGAGAAACGCCACAACGATCAGCGCAAGCGCCATCGCCGGCCGAACCGAACGCTTCGATGCGTATGACATACGCAAAAGGGTATTCCATACGCAGTCGGATGTCACTGACTACTCTGAACCTTGATGACCGGCCCAGATACCCCGCTCCCCCGCGTGTTGCGCCTGCTCTGGCAACCGGACGCGGAGCCGCGGCGCTCGCGCGGACTCACCCGGGAGGCCATCGTCGCCGCCGCCGTCGAACTCGCCGACACCGACGGCCTCGCGGCCCTGTCCATGGCCCGGTTGGCCGAGCGGCTCGGGTGCGGCACCATGTCGCTATACCGGCACGTGGCCAACAAGGACGAGCTGGTGAAGTTCATGCTCGCCACCGCGCCCGGCCCGCCGCCTTCGGCCCCCGACGGTGCGGATTGGCGTGCGGCACTGACGAATTGGGCTCATGAGCTGTCGAGCGTCTATCACCGGCATCCCTGGATCCTGCCGACGGCATCCGCCGGCCTTCCCGCCGATCCCGGCCAGCTCGCCTGGCTGGACGCCGGGCTGGCCACCTTGTGCGGCACGGCACTGACCGAACGCGAGAAGCTCAGCGCGGTCATCGCCGTACTGATCTTCACGCGAGGGTCGGCCGCCCTGGCCGTGGAGTCCCGCGACGTCGATGACCGCGAGTACCCCGCGCTGCTGCGCCGCCTGGTGACCCAGGAGCGCTTCCCTGCGCTGTCGGCCGCGATCGACGCGGGCGCACTCGATCAGCCCGACGATGGCCCGATGACCGAATTCCGTTCCGGCCTGGACCAATTGCTCGACGGCATCGCGGCCAGGGCGGGCTGAGCCGCTAGGCCCGGTAGGCGTCCAGCCGCAACGAAATGCCGTCGAGAATCAACTCCAGCGCCGATTCACAGCCGCTCCGCCTCATCGACTCATCGAGAAATCGACTGGTGGCGGCGATGTTCGGGTGCGTCTCGGCGGGCAGCCGAGCGTAGGTGTCGCGCCAGGTCTCGTCGTCGCGCTCCCGGTGTTCGGCAGGCAGCGCTTCGAACGCGGCGTCGAGTGCGGCGAACCCCAGCATCTGGTCGATGAAGGCGTGATACACGTCGACGGCTTCGCCCTCCGGAAATCCGGCCGACCGCAGCAATCCCAGAACCGTCTCGATGATCTGGATCTCGTGGACGCCACCGGTGACCCGGCTCGCGGCCAGCACCCCGGCCTGCGGGTGCTCGAGGTAGACGCGGTGCACGCGCAGCCCGAGTTCCCGCATGTCTTCCCGCCACTGCCCGGTGGGTTCCCACCCGTCGACCACGCGTCGCAACAACTCGTCGGTGATCGCCAGCACCACGTCCTCGATGCCCCGGAAGTAGCGGTACAGCGCGGTCGGGTCAGCCCCGAGCGCGAGACCGAGGCGCCGGACGCTCAGGCCGGCGGCACCGTGGTGCTGCAAGACGCGCAGCGCGGCCTCGACGATGAGTTCCTCGGACAGCACCACGCCCTGCTTGGTCTGCCGCCGCCGTCGCTTCGGCGATTCGGACTTCAGTGTCCTGCCCATCCGCATGCCTTCTTCGCGATTACGTCAACACCCTCGTGCCATTGTGGGGCGTCACCGCGTCGGGCGTACGGGAACGCTACGAGTCGAACCCCAGTCCCACGGAATCGAGCGCCCGCAGCAGGACGTTACGCCGCCCCTCACGATGGTCGGCGCGGTCGAGTGACCACCGGGTGGCCTGAATCCCGGCCGAGGCCAATGGTTCTGGCGGGAACGGCGCCGGGACGGACTTGACCATCTCGAGTTCGGTGCGGGCCGTCGGCACGCCGCCGAACCGGTCCAGCATGACCTCTGCGGCGAATCGCGTGGCCGCCACGCCGAGGCCGGTGAACCCGGCGGCATATCCGACACGAGCCCCGTACGCCGATCCGAAGAAGGCACAGAACCGCGTGGAGGTGTCGATCACGCCGGCCCAGCGGTGGGTGAATGTGACGTCCTCCAGTTGCGGGAACGTCGTGAAGAAGTGGCCTGCCAGCCGACGGTAGGTGGCGTCACGATCCTCGTACTGGGGCCGGATCCGGCCGCCGAAATGATAGATCGCGTCGTAGCCGCCCCACAGGATCCGGTTGTCTTTCGACAGCCGGTAGTAATGGAACTGGTTCGACATGTCACTGATGCCCTGCCGGTTGCGCCAGCCGATGTCGGCCAGCTGCGTATCGGTCAGCGGTTCGGTCATCAAGGCGTAGTCGTAAACCGGCACCGTGTGGTAGCGGTAACGCTTCAGCAGCGACGGAAAACCGTTGGTCGCCAGGATCACTCGGTCGGCTTGCACCGAAACCCGCTCGGTACGCACCGACAGCGGCCCGCCCCGGTGGTCCTGCCGGAGGCCGAGCACCTTGCTGTTCTCGTAGATTTCCACACCGAGTTCAGCTGCGGCACGGGCTAGTTCGCCCGCAAGCTTGGCGGGGTGCACCAGCGCGGCGGCATCCTTGGACCACACGCCGGCCAGGTAAGTGGGGGAACTCACCTCGGCGCGGATCGCCTGCTGATCGAAGTAGACCTGGTCCGAACGCAGTGCGGCACCCGCCAGTTCGGCAGCCTGGTAGGGCTCGACCGCCACCGCGATCGAACCGGTCCGCTCGAAGTCACAGTCGAGGCCGAGCGTGTCGACGGTCTTCGCGATACCGTCGAGGTTCTCCAAGCCCAGCCGGTCGAGCGTCTCGATCTCGTCGGGCCAACGGCTGCGGCCGTTCTCGGCACCGTGGGTCAGCGACGCTTCGACGAACCCGCCGTTGCGGCCCGATGCCGCCCAGCCGATGGTCTGCCCCTCGATGAGGGCGACCCGCACACCCGGGTCCCGCTGCTTTGCCAGCAAGGCTGACCACAGCCCGGTGTACCCGCCGCCGACCACGACCAGGTCGTATCGGGCGAATGGCTTGGTCAGCGCTGGATAGCGGGCTTGAACAGGCATGTCATCGAGCCAGAACGGCTGGAGTGCCGACGTGGCCAACGAGCGGTCGATGAGGCCGGCGGCGGGGGTATGTCGTTCGAAGACGGTTTGCACGGTTTCTTCCTGGGTGACGAGGTACACCCAGTAAGAACCATCGCCCGTACTACCTCAAGGGTGTTGACGTAAGCGCAACAGGTGCGGGATCAGAACCCGGGTGTCGGGGACGAACGGCCAGTCCGGGTCGGCCAGGTGTGTCGCTAGCTGCTCGTCGGTCCACCACCAGCCGTCAACGATCTCTTCGGGTTGGTGGCGGATCGGGCCGTCCCAGCTCGCCTCGTAGGCAAACAGGTGACACCGCATGGGTTTTCCCGCCCACTGTCCGTCCCAGGCCACCGAGGCCAGCGCCGTCAACGATGGGCCGTTGATGCCGAGTTCCTCGGCCAGTTCCCGGGTTGCGGCCTGCAGCGGCGTCTCCCCTGGGTCGACGACCCCGCCGGCCAGGCAGTCGTGCATGCCGGCGAAGACCGCCTTGGTCATGGTGCGGCGGTGGACGTAGATGCGGGCGCCATCCGCGGACCGCACCAACACACCGGCACTGGCGTGCCACAGTCCCTCGGCGTACACCCGGGAACGTGGCTCGGCGCCAATCACATTGCCATCGGCGTCATAGACGGCGACGAGTTCTTCGGTCACCGCATCACGTTAGCGGGCCGCCCGGTTGATGGCTTCCCGGCGGTTGGTCGCACCCAGTTTGCGGTAGATGGCGCGCTGGTGGGTCTTGAGCGTATTCACCGAAATCGACATCTTGTCGGCGATCTCCTGCATCGTCATCGGCGTCCGCAGGAAAGCCAGAATCTCCCGCTCGCGCGGCGTCAGGCCTGCCGCACCGGAATCCGCCCGGCGATGCTCGCTCGCCAACAGGGCTTGCTCGACGAAGTCGGGGTACGCCGTGTACGAGCGGTGGGCGGCCAGCAGTTCCTGGCACGCCGAGTCCGGGTTGTCGACGAATTGGTACCGCACGTGCTCCGGGCGTGCGGCGGCCAACATCTCTTCCATCCGCTTGTGCGCCTGCTCGGGCTGCCCGTCCTGCCAGGCCAACAACGCCAACGTGTACTGCGCGTACGCGGCGATATACCCCGGTAGCTGCGGCTCCAGTGCCTGGCGGGCCAGTCGGCCGGCCAACTCCGGCGCACCCAGCCGTCGGCACATCCCCGAAAGCACCGCTGACACCATGGGAAGGTGCACGGCGCCGACGATCCCGGCAGCGAGCTCGAGCGCCAGCCGATGCTCGCCGCGCGCTTCGGCCAACCGTGCACGACTGCCCGTCTTGTAGTTGATCCACGGCACGCCGTGAGTATCGGCGTCAGGCATGCGGGCCACGGCGGCCTCGGCAACGGCAACCACACCGTTGTCGCGCAGGGTCGCCGCACTGAACGCCAGGAACATCCGTGACGTGTCCGGGTACCCGACACCGACGGTGCCGCTCGATGGGATGAAATCCTCTACGGCCTCGGTGATCTCACCATGCCAGAAGTGAATCCAGCCTGCCGTGAATCGCTGGAT
Source organism: Mycolicibacterium sp. 050232 (assembly GCA_036235365.1). Taxonomy (GTDB): domain Bacteria; phylum Actinomycetota; class Actinomycetes; order Mycobacteriales; family Mycobacteriaceae; genus Mycobacterium. Next base: position 473,689 of record JAZBEZ010000003.1, read on the forward strand.
ACCGTCACCGTCGTGCGACAGCCAAAGCTCGGGACTCGATTCGCCGGATGACACGGCCAGGCTGAGCGCCTGCTGCGCGCGGCCCAACTCACCTGAATGAGCCAGCGCGAAGGCAAGGCTCTGCCGGGCGCGGTGCGCGACCTCCGACAGCCCGAGGGCCGCACACTCGTGGACGGCCGCCTCCAGGTACTCCGAACCGCGAGTCGGACTGCGCCGCAGCCGCGAATCCGCCCAGCCCAGCACGAACAGCGCGCACGCATAGATACGCGGCGCGACGAGCTCACGGTCCGAGAGCGCGACCTCGACCCGCCCCGCGGCGCGGTCCATCACTTCACGGTCGTCAGAGATCAGCAACTGCGTGAGATCCGCGATGAGATCGAGTCGCCCCGGCGCTTCCCCCGACTGCGACATTCTCGCAGCCCGGTTGAACAACAGCGCCGCCGCGACATCGTCGCCGACCATGGCTCGACAACTGGACCGGATCATCAGGGTCTCGGCGTTCTCACCGAAAGCTTCGGCGAGTCGCACGCAGGCCAGATCCAGTGCACCCGAACGGGATTGCATCAGCAGCTCGAGCCAATGCTCGGCAACGACGTCGTACCCGAAATGGTCGCCACCGCGGATCGCGAGCTCGACGGCCTCCAGCGGGTACTGCTGCGCCAGCTTGACCGCTGCCAGCCGGTTGAGCCGCGTCCACTCCTCGGGGTGGCGCCGCTTCAAGATCTCCTGGCAGTGCTTCACGAAGATCGAATGCCATTGAAAAATAGTGCTTTCCCCCGAACCGATGCGCTCGAGGAACAGACCCGCGGCAACGCAGTCGTTGAGCAACTCACCGCTGTCCGGTCGGTCCGTGAGGGCCCGGGCCAGCTGTTCGTCCACCCGTGGGCACACGGTGGCCTTCAACGCGAAATCGGCCAGGTCGGGCCGCAGCCGGGCCAACACAGCGGTGCCGATGTAATCGGTGAGATCGACATCGTCGGAAAACGAGGTGGTTTCGTCACCGCTGACCAGGATGAGGCGGACCGCACCGGGCCAGCCGCCACTCGCCGTCATGATGTGGTCGATGTCCTCGGGCTGCGCCGCCGCGCCGCGTTGTTCGACCAGGGCCCGCACCTCATCGCGGGTGAAGGCCAGTTCGGCAGAGCCGATTACCGCTACCTTGTCGTGGACCCGCAGCCGGGCCCATGACGGGCTGACCGGATCCGTCGTGATCAGGACGAACCGCAACCATTGCGGCCCGTTCTCGACCAGCTCCACGACCTCCTCATCACCCCACACCGATCGCGCGAACTGGAAGTCGTCGATCACGATCGTCACGTTGCGGCGGGGGTCGATGGTCATGAGCACGGCAACCGCCGCATCGTAGGTGGCCGATTCGAACGCCCTCGACAAGGACTGGTCCAGCGAGCTGTCGCCGGCTTCGCGTGCGCTGTTGAGTAGCGCGGTCAACACACCGCGCAACACGTCGGTGCGGTCGTTCACCCGCTCGGTCAGCGTCAGCCATGCCACCGAGCCGAGGTGGTCGCTTTGCCGCTCGGCGGCCCATTGCGCGACCGCGACGGTCTTGCCGAACCCGGACGGCGCGGCCACGAGCACGGCGCGCTTGCCGGCGAGGTGCGCGTCCAGGCCGTGGCCGACAGCTTTACGCGACAACATCCCTGGGCTCGACGACGGGATGGTCGCCAGGAACCACGGCACCGGCTGCATCGAGGATGTCCCGGAGGGCTGCACGCTGGTTCCTATCGATCACTGTCGTGGGCATGGTGTGTTGCCCGGCGGAGTACCGGGCAACACACCATGGTCCCAGCTAAGGAGTGACGATATTGAACCAGAAGGGGAAGGTGTCGAGCAGACCCATGAACTCGTCGAACGAACCGCGGTTTCCGTCGATGGTCACCTTGTTCTGTGAGATCGCGTCCTCCAGCTTGACGTTGCCGAGCTGGATGTCGTCGAGCGTCGCCTTGTCGAGGGTGACAGTGACGTTGGCATTCGGCACCGGCGCCGGCGCGTAGTTGAGCACGGCGTTCTCGACGGTCAGCCCGTACTCCTTCTTCAGGTCGCTGAAGTTGACGTTCATGGTGAGGTTCTTGCCTGCGGCTTTGGGGCCATTGAGGCGCACCGCGAGGTAGTCGAACAGCAGCTCCGGGGGCATCGCCTTGATGGTGTCGGGGCTTGCCGAATTGGTCGCGGCGACGTCGGGGACACCGTTGCGCAATTCATAAGCCCCCTGGAGGTACACCGATCGCCACGGTCCGGACTCGGCCTGATAGCCGAGTTGTTCGTAGCTGTCGGCGAGTAGGTTCTTGGCATCGGCGTTGTCCGGATTGGCGAAAACCGCCTGCTTGAGCACCGTCGCGGTCCAGCGGTAGTTGCCGGCGTCGAAATCCTTTTTCGCCTTGTCCAGAACCGCGCCTTCGCCGCCCATGTACTCGACGTACTTCTTGGCCGCGTCCGCCGGCGGCAAGTCGTCGAGGTCTGACGGGTTGCCGTCGTACCAGCCCATGTACCGCTGGTAGACCGCGCGCGAGTTGTGCTTCAGGGTGCCGTAGTACCCGCGGTCGGGCCAGAAGTTGTTCAGCTCGGGGGGCATTTGGATCTCTTCGGCGATCTCCGAACCGATCATGCCGTTGTTCATCATGCGCACGGACTGGTCGTGGATGTACTTGTACATGTCGCGCACGCGTTTGAAGTAGTCGATGACCTTCTGGTTGCCCCACATCGGCCAGTGATGGCTCTGGAACTTGACCTCGGTGTTCGGTCCGTACAGCCGGATCGTCTCATCGAGGAACTGCGACCATTTCAACGGATCACGCACCTGCGCACCGCGCAGAGTCAGCAGGTTGTGCATCGTGTTGACCGTGTTCTCGGCCATCCACATCGCTTTGAACTGCGGGAAGAAGGTGTTCATCTCCGACGGCGCCTCGGTGCCCGGAGTCAACTGGAACTCCATGTCCACGCCGTCGACCGTCATCTTCGTGCCGGTGGTGGTGATCACATCGGTGGGGATGATGAGGGTGGGGACCCCGTTCGAAATCGTTTGCCCCAGACCGGCATTCACGCCACCTTGGGCGTTGCGGGGCAGTTGTGCGCCGAACATGTACACCGCACGACGCGACATCGCATTGCCCGCGATCACGTTCTCACTCACCGCGTGGTCGACGAATCCCTCCGGCGTGATGACCTTGACCTTGCCCGAGTCGACGTCGGCCTGGTTGACGACTCCGCGGATACCGCCGTAGTGGTCGGTGTGCGAGTGGCTGATCACGACCGCGTGTATGGGCCGGGCACCCAGATGTTGGTTGGCCAGGTCCAGCGCAGCCTTGGCGGTTTCCGGAGAGACCATCACGTCGACGAGGATCCAGCCGGTGTCACCCTTGACGAGGGTGAGGTTCGACAGGTCGAAGTTGCGGACCTGATAGATGCGGTCTGGCACCACCTCGAACAGGCCGTATTGCATGTTCAGTTGGGCATTGCGCCACAAACTGGGATTGACGGTATCCGGAGCCGGCTTGTTGTCCCCGATGTACTTCTTGTATTCCTCGAGGTCCCAGACGACATTGCCGTTGGCGTCCTTGATCGTCAGCGTGTCAGGCCGCACGAGGAGGCCCCGCTTCGCATCCTCGAAGTCGGACTTGTCATTGAACGGCAGTGTGTCGAGCAGCTTCTGGTTGGCCGCCTTGGTCGCCTCGGTGGCACCCTTGACGCTGTTGTCGGTACTGACACCTCCCCCACCGCCGGCTGCGGAACCGCCGTTGTTGTCGTTGCACGCGGCGATCAGCGTCGTGGCGACGCCCGCGACGGCGAGGCCACCGAGCATCCTGCGCCGCGGGAGCTGCGCACGCAATTCGTCAGGCTTATCGGCTTGATACGACTTCGAATTGGGATCCATGCGACCGGATTATGCCTGCGCCCCAGCTGATTCTCAGACGAATTACCAGGCCGACACCGAATGTAGATCCGCGAGAGACCCATTGCCTCACCCATTTCGGATGAGGCAATGGGTCGAATCAGGCGTGGGCTGCTACGGAGTAACGATGTTGAACCAGAACGGGAACGTGTCGAGCATGCCGACAAAGTCGTCCACCGATTGGCGATTGCCCTCGAGGGTGACTTTGTTCTGATCGATGCCGTCGTTGAGTTTGAGCTTGCCCAACTGAATCTCGTTCATCGTGTCCTTCGTCAGCTTCAGACTCGCGTTGGCGTTCGGAATCGGCGCGGTGGTGTAGTTCAGCACCCCGTTCTCGACCGTCAGGCCGTATTGCTTCTTGAGATCGGTGAAGTCCACGTTCATCGTGATGGTCTTGCCCGCGGCCTTCTGCCCGTTGAGTCGCACCGCCAGGTAGTCGAACATCATCTCCGGCGGCATGGCGTTGATCGTGTCCGGACTGGCGACATCGGTTCCACCCGCACTGGGTACGCCGTTGCGCAATTCGTAGGCACCCTGCAGGTAGACCGACCGCCACGGACCGGACTCGGCCTGATAGCCCATCTGCTCGAAGCTGTCGGCCAGCAGGTTCTTCGCATTGGTGTTGTTCGGGTCGGCGAATACCACATGCTTGAGCACCATTGCCGTCCAGCGGTACTCACCGTTGTCGAAGTCCCGCTTGGCCTTCTCCAAGACGGCGTCCGCACCGCCCATGTAGTCGACGTATTTCTTACCCGCCGGTTCCGGCGGCAGATCGTCGAGGTCGGCCGGATTGCCGTCGTACCAACCCATGTAACGCTGATAAACCGCGCGCGAATTGTGCTTGAGCGTGCCGTAATACCCGCGGTCGGGCCAGAAGTTGCCCAACTCCGGCGGCATCTGGATCTCTTCGGCGATCTCCGAACCGATGAGCCCGTTGTTCATCAGACGCACCGACTGGTCGTGCATGTACTTGTACATGTCACGCTGTTTCTTCCAGTAGTCGATGATCTTGTCCTTGCCCCACATCGGCCAGTGGTGACTCTGGAACTTCACATCGATGTTCGGCCCGTAGATGTTGATGGTGTCGTCGAGGAACTTGGCCCAGATCCGCGCATCGCGCACCTGCGCACCGCGCAGCGTGAGCAGGTTGTGCATCGTGTTGGTCGTGTTCTCGGCCATCCACATCGCCTTGAACTGCGGGAAGAACGTGTTCATCTCCGTGGGCGCCTCAGTGCCCGGAGTGAACTGGAATTCCATGTCCACGCCGTCGATCGTCATCTTCTGTCCCGACTGGGTGACGATGTCGGTCGGCAGTACCAACGTCGGCAAGCCGGTCGACACGGTCATGCCAAGGCCGCCGTTGACGCCGCCCTCGGCGTTGCGGGGCAGCAGCGCGCCGTACATGTAGACCGCGCGCCGCCCCATTGCATTGCCCGCGATGACATTTTCGCTGACCGCATCCTCGACGAAGTTCGCCGGGGCGATCACCTTCACCTTGCCGGAATCCACGTCGGCCTGGTTGATGATGCCGCGCACGCCGCCGTAGTGGTCGACGTGCGAATGGCTGTGCAGGACAGCGACAATCGGGCGCGGGCCCAGCTTCTGGTTGACCAGATCGAGCGCCGCCTTGGCGGTTTCCGGCGAGATGAGGGTGTCATACACCAGCCAGCCGGTGTTGCCTCTGATGAACGTGATGTTGGACAGGTCGTATCCGCGTACCTGGTAGATCTTGTCCGGGACGACCTCGAAAAGACCGTATTCCATGCACAATTGGGCATTGCGCCACAAGCTCGGGTTGACGGTGTCCGGTGCCGACTTGTCCTCGGAGATGTACTTCTTGTACTCCTCCAGATCCCAGATCACGTCGCCGTTGGCGTTCTTGATCGTCAGGGTGTCCGGCCGCTCGAGCAGGCCGCGCTTGGCATCCTCGAAGTCGGACCTGTCGTTGAACGGCAGAGTGTCGGCGACCTTCTTGTTCGCTGCTTTGGTGGCCTCCGTCGCGCCTTTGACGCTGTTGTCGGTCTTGACCGGGCCACCGCCCCCACCGGATGCTCCGCCGTTGGACTCGTCGTTGCACGCAGCGATCAGCGTGGTCGCGACACCTGCCACTGCCAGTCCGCCCAGCATCCTGCGCCGCGGCAGCTGCGCACGCAATTCGTGAGGCTTATCGGCTTGATACGACTTCGAATTGGGATCCATGCGGGTCAATTATGCCGTCGCCCTAGTTGATTTGCGCGCAAATCACCGGAGCGATCTGATTTGCTTTTGCAAGCACCGCTGTCATCGGCGCGTTGGCAAAAAATCCAATAGCACAGCAAGCACATGGATCTCGTTGCGATGGCATGTTTGAACGCAGAAATTTGGGGTACGTCAAGCGGAAATCACGATCACACCGTCCGTCTCGTCGACCCGGTAGGTACCCAGCGGCCGCACCGCTGGGCCGTTGAGTACCGATCCGTCCGTGATGTTGTACCGACACCCGTGGCACTGACACAGGATGGTGGTCCCGGTCAGCATTCCCGCCGACAGCGGACACGCCTCGTATGTGCACAGATCGTCGAATGCGTAGAGCTTCCCGTCGACGCGCGCGACCGAGACCCGCCACTTGCGGTCGTCGAGGTAGTACGGGTTGACGGACCCTTCGCCGAGTTGATCCGCGGGGCCGAGTCGGCGCTCCGTCAAAGAGTTCGGTGTTGTCACGGTAACCTCGCAGTTCTCGGCGCGCAGTAGGGCTATCTCAATAGGGATAGTCGGGAACGACGTCCTGATGGCGGGCATCCAGCCGAAGCTCACCGGGTGCGCCGGCAGGCACCAGCGGCCGGTGTGGCATGGTCGCGGAGAGACGTTGGTAGCCCGATCCCAACGGCGGGCGGGGGTCGGGGTCACCTTTGTTGGGCCAGAACGACATTGCCCGTTCGGCCAGCGCACTGATCATCAGCGATGGATTGACGCCCGGATTGGACGGCATGACACTGCCGTCCATGATGTGCAGCCCGGGCTGGCCGAAGACGCGCTGATACGGGTCGACCGCGCCGCTGTCGGCGCATTCGCCGATCGGCATGCCACCGATGAAGTGTGCCGAGGCGGTGCGGTTGACAGTCTCGAACAGCATCGAATACTGGTCGCAGCCCATTTGTTTGGCGAGCCGGTCGGCATACTCCTCGACCACGGGGATATGCACGGGCGGTGACTTCACACTCCCCTTGCGACTGCGCAGCATGCCGTTCTTCCAGTACAGGTTCAGTGAGGTGTCGTCGGCCTGCATGCACAGCAGCACGGCCATGCGTTCGGACCAATGCCGAGGGTCGTGACCACCCAACACGTTGCTCGGATGGGTCATCAGCTCCTTGATCCAGTTCCTGGTCGGATGCTCCTGATCGCCCTGCTGGTGATAGCTGAACAGCAACGCCATGAGGTTGCTGCCCACGCCGTAGTAGACCGGTTCGATACTCGTCATCTCGTCGGGCCACACGCCTGAGGTGATCGATACCGCGCCGGGTGTGACGTGCAGCTTCTCCGGGTCGCGCTTCCACTCGCGGTAGGGGCGATTCACACTGAGCAGCTGCTCGGAGTTGGTGCGGGCCCGCTGGCCGAGCTCGCTGGACATGCCGTCGAGCTTGCCGTCGTGCTGCATGTGCAGCAGCAGCTTGGCCGTCCCGTACGCGTGGGCCGCCACGATCACCTGATCGGCGGTGTAACGCCGGCGCTGCGCCCGGGCCGCCCGATGCGCCCACCCCGGATGACGGGTGAGCACCTCGAACCCGCCGCCGTCCAGCTTGTCGATCTCATAGACCTCGTGGAGTTCGTGGACGTCGGCGCCGAGCTTCTCGGCGAGGTACAGGTAGTTGACGGTCAACTTGTTCTTGGCATTGCGACCGCAGCCGATCATGCAGTCTCCGCAGTTGATGCAGCCGCGGCGACGCGGCCCGACGCCGCCGAAATAGGGATCCTCGGCTTCCTCGTCGGGGGTGCCGAAATACACGCCGACCGGGGCGCGGTTGAAGGTGTGCCCGATCCCCATGTCGTCGGCCACCTGTTGCATGTGGCGGTCGACGTCGGTCGGCAGGTACGGCACCCGGACCACGCCGAGCATGCGCCGGGCCTGATCGATGTAGGGCGCCAGTTCGTCGGCCCAGTCGGTGATGCCGGCCCATTCCGGCGCGTCGAAGAACCGGCGTGGCGGTACATAGAGCGTGTTCGCGTACACGTGCGAACCACCGCCGACACCGGCGCCGGACAGGATCAGCACGTCGTCGAGCAGTTCGATGCGCTGCACACCGAACATCTCGAACTCTGGCTGCCACAAGAACTTACGAACGTTCCAGCTGGTCTTGGCGATCGTATCGTCGGGCCAGCGTTTTCCGGACTCCATCACGGCTACGCGGTAGCCCTTCTCGGCGGCCCGCATCGCGGCGACACTTCCACCGAAACCAGAGCCGATGACGATGACGTCGTAATGGGTATCCGAGTCGGCCATGTTCACCTTTACCTAGCGGGCTGTGCCGGGAAAAATGCGCGAACGGATTCAACGGTAGTGACTGAATTGACGCAGCGACGCCGAATTGCGCACATTCGTTTCAGACGGACAGGTGCCATGACACAAATGGCCTCACCCAAATTGGGTGAGGCCATTTTCGAAATGACTTTGAGGTCGTCGAATTCGACGCAGAGGTCGTCACTCGCGTCGCGTGGCAACCGTCAGGTCGAAATCGGTGCGGCTGCTTCACCTCTCGGCGCCGTCGTCGTCCAAAACGCAAAGTGCCCCAAACCCGAAGGTTTGGGGCACTTTGATGTCTGCTCGCGCGGAAAGGCTACTTGGCCTTTTCTAACACCTCGACCAGGCGCCAGCGCTTGGAGGCCGACAGCGGCCGGGTCTCCATCAGCGAGACGCGGTCGCCGATGCCGGCGTCGCCGTTCTCGTCGTGCGCCTTGACCTTCTTCGTGGTCCGGATGATCTTGCCGTAGAGCGGGTGGCTCTTACGATCTTCCAGCTCGACCACGATGGTCTTCTGCATCTTGTCGCTCACCACGTAGCCGATGGCGGTCTTGCGACGGCCACGGGTCTCTTCGGTGCGCGGAGTGTGCTTGGGGCCCTTAGTCTCCGCCATTAGCTTTCCTCACCTCCGGGCCCGGAAGCCAGACCCAACTCACGTTCACGCAGCACGGTGTAGACCCGTGCGATCTCCTGGCGCACAGTGCGCAGCCGACGGTTGTTGGCCAGCTGACCGGTTGCCATCTGGAAGCGCAGGTTGAACAGCTCTTCCTTCGACTCGCGCAGCTTGTCCTTCAACTCGGTGTCGGACAGTTCACGCAGTTCACCAGGCGTAGTTCCCACTGCCATCAGAACTGCTCCTCTCGACTCACGATGCGTGCCTTGATCGGCAGCTTGTGGATTGCGCGAGTCAGTGCTTCCTTGGCGATCTTCTCGTCGGGGTAGCTGATCTCGAACAAAATGCGGCCCGGCTTGACGTTGGCGACCCACCACTCCGGCGAACCCTTACCGGAACCCATGCGGGTCTCGGCGGGCTTCTTGGTCAGCGGGCGGTCCGGGAAGATGTTGATCCAGACCTTGCCGCCACGCTTGATGTGCCGGTTGATGGCGATACGAGCGGACTCGATCTGCCGGTTGGTGATGTAGGCATGGCCGAGGGCCTGGATGCCGTAGTCACCGAAGCTCACCGACGTGCCGCCGCTGGCGATGCCACGCTGGCGCGGGTGATGCTGCTTGCGGTGCTTGACCTTACGGGGAATCAGCATGATTAGTTCTCCGTGCTCTCAGCTGCGGGTGCGCTGGCAGCCGCGGCCTCGGTTGCGGCCGGTGCATCGTCACCGGTCGCTGCGCGGCCGGCCTCGGTGCTCGTCGCCGTGGTGCCCGATGCACCGCTACGACGCGGCCGGGTGCCCGACGGACGCTCACGACGCGGCCGGTCACTGGCCGGCGCGGCGGCGGTGAGCTCACGCTTGCCACCGACGATGTCGCCCTTGTAAATCCACACCTTCACGCCGATCCGGCCGAAGGTGGTCTTGGCCTCGTAGAGGCCGTAGTCGATGTCCGCGCGCAGCGTGTGCAGCGGAACCCGACCCTCGCGGTAGAACTCCGAGCGGCTCATCTCAGCGCCACCGAGGCGGCCCGAGCACTGCACCCGGATGCCCTTGACGTTGGGCTGACGCATGGCCGACTGGATCGCCTTGCGCATCGCGCGACGGAACGCCACGCGGTTGCTGAGCTGCTCGGCGACACCCTGGGCGACGAGCTGAGCCTGCGACTCAGGGTTCTTCACCTCGAGGATGTTCAGCTGAACCTGCTTGCCGGTCAGCTTCTCCAGGTCGGCGCGGATGCGGTCGGCCTCGGTGCCGCGGCGGCCGATGACGATGCCGGGACGCGCGGTGTGGATGTCAACGCGAACCCGGTCCCGGGTGCGCTCGATCTCCACGTCGGCGATACCGGCGCGCTCCAGACCAGTGGCCAGCAGACGCCGGATGGCGACGTCTTCCTTCACGTAGTCCGAGTACTGCTTGTCGGCGTACCAGCGGGACTTCCACTCGGTGGTGATACCGAGCCGGAAACCGTGGGGATTGATCTTCTGGCCCACTACTCCGAGCCTCCCTTCGTCTCGGCAGACTTCTTCGTGGCGGCCTTGCTGCCCTGAGCACGACGGCTACGTGCCGAACCGGCGGTCGCTCCCTTTTGCTTGGGCGGACGGCTCTCAACGATCACCGTGATGTGGCTGGTGCGCTTGCGGATCCGGAATGCACGCCCCTGGGCGCGCGGACGGATGCGCTTGGCGGTCGGGCCCTCGTCGGCGGTGATGGTCGCAACCACCAGCGTCGTCGGGTCCAGGCCGTCGTTGTTCTGCGCGTTGGCGGCAGCGCTGGCGATCACCTTGGCAACCGGCTCGCTCGCGCCCTGCGGCGCCCACCGCAAGATGTCGAGGGCTTCCTCGACGCTCTTGCCGCGGACCAGATCGATGACGCGGCGGGCCTTGCTGGCCGAGACGCGCACGAAACGCGCCTTCGCCGTCGCCGACGGGTATTCAGTGACTGTGGTACTCATCGCCGCTTGCTCTTCCGGTCGTCCTTGATGTGACCCTTGAAGGTGCGCGTCGGGGCGAATTCGCCGAGCTTGTGCCCGACCATCGCCTCGGTGACGAACACCGGGACATGCTTGCGGCCGTCATGCACCGCAAACGTGTGCCCGATGAAGTCGGGGAGGATGGTCGACCGACGCGACCAGGTCTTGATGACCTGCTTGGTGTTCTTCTCGTTCTGAACGTCGACCTTCTTGAGCAGATGGTCGTCGACGAACGGACCCTTTTTAAGACTACGAGGCATCGCTGCTACTCCTTCCGCGGCCTAGCGCTTCTTGCCGGTGCGCCGGCGACGGACGATGAGCTTGTCGCTCGGCTTGTTGGGCTTGCGGGTGCGGCCCTCGGGCTTGCCCCACGGGCTGACCGGGTGGCGGCCACCGGAGGTCTTGCCTTCACCACCACCGTGCGGGTGGTCAACCGGGTTCATCACGACACCACGGACGGTCGGGCGCTTGCCCTTCCACCGCATACGGCCGGCCTTGCCCCAGTTGATGTTGGCCTGCTCGGCGTTGCCCACCTCGCCGACGGTGGCGCGGCAGCGCACGTCGACGCGACGGATCTCACCGGACGGCATACGCAGCGAGGCGTAGGTGCCTTCCTTACCCAGCAGCTGGATGCTCACGCCGGCCGAGCGGGCCAGCTTGGCACCGCCACCGGGCCGCAGCTCCACAGCGTGGATCACGGTGCCGGCGGGGATGTTGCGCAGCGGCAGGTTGTTGCCGGGCTTGATGTCGGCGTTCGGCCCCTGCTCGATAACGTCGCCCTGCTTCAGACCCTGGGGCGCGATGATGTAGCGCTTCTCGCCGTCCAGGTAGTGCAGCAGCGCGATGTTCGCGGTGCGGTTCGGGTCGTACTCGATGTGAGCGACCTTGGCGTTGACGCCGTCCTTGTCGTGGCGACGGAAGTCGATGAGGCGATAAGCGCGCTTGTGGCCGCCACCCTTGTGCCGGGTGGTGATGCGGCCGTGCGCGTTACGCCCACCGGTGCCGTGCAGCGGACGGATGAGCGACTTCTCCGGAGTCGAGCGAGTGATCTCGGCGAAATCGGAGACGCTCGAACCGCGACGACCCGGGGTCGTCGGCTTGTACTTGCGAATTCCCATATCAGTTAAATCCTCTTAGTTCCCGGCGTTACGCCGGGGCTCCGAAAAGCTCGATCGGCTTACTGCCGGCGGCCAGGGTGACGATGGCGCGCTTGGTGTCCTTGCGCTTACCGAAGCCCGCGCGGGTGCGCTTGCGCTTGCCCTGCCGGTTGGCGGTGTTCACCGAGCTCACCTTGACGTCGAAGATCTTCTCGATCGCGATCTTGATCTGCGTCTTGTTCGAGTCCGGATGCACGATGAACGTGTACACGTTGTCCTCGATCAGCCCGTACGACTTCTCCGAGATGACCGGGGCCAGGATGATGTCGCGGGGGTCTGTAATCGTTGCCATCAGACCGACGCTCCTTCTTTTTGGTCCTTGGTGCTCGCCGAGATGTAGGCGTTCAGGGCCTCGACCGAGAACACCACGTCGTCAGCGTTGAGCACGTCGTAGGTGTTCAGCTGATCCGGCGAGATCACGTGCACACCAGGCAGGTTGCGGACGCTGCGGGCGCCGACCTCATCGGTGCGGCCGATGACGACGAGAACCTTTTTGTTCTCGGTCAGGCTGCCCAGGAACGCCTTGGCGCTCTTGGTCGACGGGGTCTGACCCTCGATCAGTTCGGTGATCGCGTGGATCCGCTCGTTGCGGGCCCGGTCCGAGAGCGCACCGCGCAGGGCGGCGGCGATCATCTTCTTCGGGGTCCGCTGGCTGTAATCGCGCGGCTGCGGGCCGTGGACGATGCCACCACCGGTGAACTGCGGTGCGCGGGTCGAGCCCTGACGCGCCCGACCGGTGCCCTTCTGGCGGTACGGCTTCTTGCCACCACCGGACACCATGGCCCGCGTCTTGGTGGCATGCGTGCCCTGACGCTTGGCCGCCAACTGAGCGTTGACCACCTGGTGCATCAGCGCGATGTTCGGCTCTACATCGAAGAGGGCAGCCGGCAATTCAACGGAGCCGTCCTTCTTGCCTGCCGGCGTCTTCACATCAATTTTGAGAGTCATTACTTCTCGCCTCGCTTGATTGCGCTGCGGACAACCACCAGACCACCGTTGCGTCCGGGGATGGCGCCCTTGATCAACAGCACGCCGTTCTCGGCATCGACCTTGTGCACCTTGAGGTTCTGCGTGGTCACCCGGTCGTGGCCCATGCGGCCCGACATCCGGGTGCCCTTGAACACGCGGCCCGGGGTGGCGCAGCCGCCGATGGAGCCGGGACGACGGTGCACCGCCTGGGCACCGTGGGCGGCACCCTGGCCGGCGAAGCCGTGACGCTTCATGGTGCCGGCGAAGCCCTTGCCCTTGCTGGTGCCGGTCACGTCGACGTAAGCACCGTCGGCGAAGATCTCGGCGGTCAGCTCCTGGCCCACCTCGTACTCGGCGGCAGCAGCTTCGTCGACCCGCAGCTCGGCCAGGTGGCGGCGCGGGTTGACACCCGCGGCGGCGTACTGACCGGTGACGGGCTTGTTGACCTTGCGCGGGCTGATCTCGCCATAGGCGAGCTGCACGGCGCTGTAGCCGTCGCGCTCGGGGGTACGGATAAGGGTCACCACGTTGGGGCCGGCCTTGACGACCGTCACCGGGACGACTTTGTTGTTCTCATCGAACACCTGCGTCATGCCCAGCTTGGTGCCCAAAATGCCACGCCGCGGAGCGGCAGAACTAGCACTGTTAGCCATTTCTGTTCTCCTACTGGATGTTGACGTCGACACTGGCCGGCAGATCGATGCGCATGAGCGCGTCAACCGTCTTCGGCGTCGGGTCGAGGATGTCGATAAGGCGCTTGTGGGTGCGCATTTCGAAATGCTCCCGCGAGTCCTTGTACTTGTGCGGCGACCGGATGACGCAGTACACGTTCTTCTCGGTCGGCAGCGGCACGGGGCCCACCACGCTGGCACCGGTACGGGTGACCGTTTCGACGATCTTGCGCGCCGAGGCATCAATGGCCTCATGGTCGTAGGCCTTGAGCCTGATGCGGATCTTCTGTCCCGCCACGCTTCTCCTACCTCTACTTCGTTCATCGGCCGGCCGTATCGGAACCCCGATGGGATCACCCCATCGAAACCCGTCGGGCCTGGTGCCCCGGCGCGGATGCGCCGAGTATTGCCGCCGCTGTTTACCTGTCTGTGGTCCACCGACCCCCGCGGTCGGGCGTGTCGCCCTCGCGCACATCTTCTCGCCCTGAAAATCAGCCGCGATCTGATGTTGGGATCGGATGCGCCCGTGGGGGCGCCGATCGTATGCCCGGCCAGGAATACCCGGCGCAAGGCAACCCGAACAGTATGCCTTAGATCCGGGCATGCTCCAAATCCGCGATCGAGCAGGTCGGGGGCTGTCGATGCGGTGCGCCCGCGGATGAAGCGCCAGGGCGGAAAATCCCTCTTCAAACCGCCACAGCGCTTCGCACGCGGATTCACCCGCAGGCCCGCACCGAACTTACTCTTGAGTAAGGTAGGCCTCATGACGGAGCCGCCCGTGAAGACGCCCAGCGCCACGTACCGAGCATGGAAGAAGTTGTCACCGCTACCCGGCGGGACGTGGGCGTTCTCCGCCGCCGCCATGGCTCGCGTGCCGTATTTCGCGTCGATCCTGCCGCACGTGGTGCGCATGGAACCGGGCCTGGCCGAGGTGACGGTGCCCAAGTGGTTCTACGTCTACAACCACCTGCACACCGTGCATGCGATCGCGTCGTGCAATGCCGCTGAGATGGCGATGGGCATGTTGATGGAGGCCACGGTGCCGACGACGCACCGGTGGATCCCCAAGGCGATGAACGTGCAGTACCTCGCCAAGGCCACTACCTCACTGCGGGCCACCGCAGAGCTAGCACCACCGGATTTCGCCACGATCACCGAGGGCACCGACGTCGTGGTGCCCATCAGCATCACCGACCGCAACGGCGTCGAAGTGGTGCACGCCGACATCACCACGTGGGTCACGCCGGCCTCAGGGTCCTAGTTCAGGTAGGTGCCGTGACCTTCACGCACCAGCGCGCCGTCGAACAACAGCACCTCGTTGACCAGCCCGCCGTTCTGATTGCGGTAGTGGATCACCAATGCCGACTCACCGCGGTAGACGTCAACAACCTCGAAATGCAGATCCGGTATGTGGTCGGCCAGCGCCGTGCTCCAGTAATGACGTAACGCATTCTTGCCGCGGATAACGCCCGAAGTCTCCGGAAACAGGCGTGCTGCAACCGGGGAACTGAACACCACGTCCTCATGGAAATGGGCCAGCACCGCATCGACGTCGTGTGCGTTCCACGCATTCACCCACTCTTCGGCGAAAGCCTGCGGATCCGGTGTCGCCATCGAGTTCACTTCTCCTTCAGCTCCGCCCAGAACGGGCATTGATGAACGTGCGCGTAGCCATTGTCGACGCGACTACCGTCGGCCCGCAACGACATTCGGGCGGACGTATCCGGGCCGTCGAACTCGGGCCAGCCCGGCTGCCCCTCGACCGCGGGATCACCGGTGCGCACGAATGCGCTCCAGTAACCGATCATCTGGTCCGAGAGCTGTTGCTGCGCCGGGCTCAACGGGGGTGCCCCGCCGACGTCGAAGAGGTAGCGGAGCTCGAGTGAGTGACTGGCCCCGACCGGGAACGGCAGCGTCCGCATGACCTCCGGCGCCGGCGCGGCGCGGTCGTTGAACTCGTAGGCGTAGACCGGAGCGGTGCCGGACAGCTCACCGGCGATCCGGTCCGAGATGCAGGCAAAGGCACCGTCGGTGACGGCCGCCGAATATGCTTGCGCCACACCGCCGTAACGATCGATCGGATAGTGCGCTCCGACCGCTGCGGCGTCGGCGCCGAAAGTCTCGGCCAGCAACCGCGGGTAGTCCGCGGGGACGTAACGCTGCCCCAGCCGCAGGTAGCGCAACGCCACGAAGAGCGTGAACTCGTCGCGGGTGGTACCGATCAGAATCGGCACCGGTTCGGCCTGTCCGGCGCCGAAAGCCGCCAGCGGGGGCTGCGGAATCACGGCCGATCCGGTGACCGGACCGGTCAGCTGATCACTGCCGATATTGAAGTACCACACCGGTTTCCGCAGGCCGTCCACCGGCAGGGCCCGAAGGCAGATGGCCGCGGTCACCGGGTCCGGACATCCGGCCGCTGCCGCGTAATCGAGCGAGCGGCCGGTCGCGGCGGCAAGGTCCGCCTGGGCCTGGCACGGCGCGCTCATCAGGATCGCGGCGCGGAACAACCCCGCCGAGCCGGGCGACACCAGATGGTCGCATACCGACATACCACCCGCGGATTCTCCGGCGACAGTGACCTTTTCCGGATCGCCGCCGAAGTCGGCGATGTTGTCCCGCACCCATCGCAGGGCTGCCTGTTGGTCGGCCAGACCATAGTTGCCGACATTGCCGTCGACTCCCAGCGCCGGGTGGGCGAGGAACCCGAGAGTGCCGAGCCGGTAGTTGATCGTGACCACGACGATGCCGCCGCGCGCTGCCAGCCGCCCCGCGTCGTAGATGCCGCTGCTGCCGCCCGCGAACGCGCCGCCATGGATCCACACCATCACGGGTCGCTTCTCCCCCGACACCGGCGGCGTCCAGACGTTCAGGTTGAGGCAGTCCTCCGCCGTGTTGGCTCCGCGTTCGGGATCTGAATCGGGATCCTGGATGCAGCGCGGCCCGGGCCGGGTGGCGTCCCACTCCCCTGCCCAGCCCGGAGCGGGAACCGGTGCGGCGAACCGCAACGGCCCCACCGGCGCCGCGGCGTAAGGGATGCCGGCGAACAGCCGGTGGTCGGATACCACTGTGCCGCGCAGGGTTCCGGCACCGGTCCGCACGAGCGCCGGGTCCGGCCCCTGGACGCGCCCCTCTGTCGGCCCCGGCGAATGCGGGGGCGCCAGCGCCTCCCCGCCACCACGCACACAGCCTGCAACCAGCATCGCCAGCACGGCCAGCAACGCGATGGCACACCGCCCCGATCGCATGGCTGTGAGCGTACGGGCCGGATCTCCCAAAATCCCCTCCCTCAGGTGGCGGCGATCACATATGGTGGGAATTGACACCCGTCAAGTACCCGCCCGGGAGGAGTCTGTATGAGCGCGCCGACGATGGACGATGCCGCAAAGGTGCTCGCCGACCCGACGGCGTATGCCGACGACGCGCGCCTGCACACCGCGCTGACCCATTTGCGCGCCAACAATCCGGTGGCCTGGGTGGACAACCGGCCATACCGCCCCTTCTGGGCGATCACCAAGCACGCCGACATCATGGCCGTCGAGCGGGACAACGAACTTTTCATCAGCGAGCCCCGGCCGTTGCTGGCCACCGCGGCGGCCGACGACCTCGCCAAGCAGCAGCTCGAGGCCGGCATGGGTCTGCGCACGCTGATCCACATGGACGATCCGCACCACCGCAAGGTTCGGGCCATCGGCGCAGATTGGTTCCGCCCCAAGGCGATGCGCGCCCTGAAGGTCCGCGTCGACGAGCTCGCCAAGCGCTACGTGGACAAGATGCGCGACATCGGACCCGAATGCGATTTCGTCACCGCGATCGCCGTCGACTTCCCGCTGTACGTAATCATGTCGCTGCTCGGCCTGCCCGAAGAGGACTTCGCCCGCATGCACATGCTGACCCAGGAGATGTTCGGCGGTGACGACGACGAGTACAAACGCGACGGCGGCTCACTGGAGGACCAACTCGCGGTTCTGATGGACTTCTTCGCCTACTTCTCCACACTGACCGCGTCGCGTCGCGCCAACCCGACCGAGGACCTGGCATCGGCCATCGCCAACGGCACCATCGACGGGGAACCGCTGTCCGATGTCGACACCGCCTCGTACTACGTCATCGTCGCCAGCGCGGGACACGACACCACCAAGGACGCGATCTCGGGCGGACTGCACGCGCTCATCGAGAATCCCGACCAGCTGGCCAAATTGAAGTCGCATCCTGACCTGATGGGCACCGCGGTCGAGGAGATGATCCGCTGGTCCACCCCGGTCAAGGAGTTCATGCGGACCGCCACGGCCGACACCGTGGTGCGCGGCACACCGATCGCCAAGGGCGACTCCGTCTATCTGGCCTACGTCTCCGGCAACCGTGACGAGGACGTGTTCGCCGATACGCACCGCTTCGACGTCGCGCGGGATCCGAACAAGCACTTGGCATTCGGCTACGGCGTGCACTTCTGTCTCGGTGCGGCGCTGGCCCGGATGGAGATGAACAGCTTGTTCACCGAGCTGCTGAGCCGGCTGGACTCCATCGAATTGGCCGGAAAGCCAGAGCTTTCCGCTACCACCTTCGTCGGCGGGCTCAAGCACCTGCCGATTCGTTACTCGCTGCGCTGAGGCTGCTCGGCCACGCGGTGGGTGGCCAGAAAGCCGTCCACCGCGGCGCGCACGCAGCTGGTGTAGTCGAATTCCGACAGCGTGCTGAGCTTGCCCAGCACGATCGGACCGAGCAGCAGCGCGGCCGCCTGCGTGCGATCCACCTCGCCGAGCTCGGCCACGGCATCGGGACTGTCGAAGATCGCTTCGAACGGCGCCGCGTAGTGCTCGGCCACCCGCTCGCGCAGCGTTCGGACCTCCGCACTGTCGCCCGTCCGCCAGGGCAGTTGCTCCATGTCGCCACCCAGCGCCAGCCATGACATCGCGGTGATGCTGATCGGCGCCTCCGCGATCGAGTCGGCCTGCGCCTGAACCAACGCGATCAGCCGGTCCCGCAGCGAGCCCTCTTCCAGCGGCATCGGCGCTGCCGGGATCAGAGCGCGAAATGCCGCTGCCAGCAAGTCATTTCCGCTCGGAAAGTGCCGATACAGCGTCGCCCTGGCCACATTTGCCGCCCTGGTCACCGCATCGACGGTGACCGCACTGGGCCCGCCAGACCGCAACAGCGCAGTCGCCGCCTCCAGCAGCCTGGCCCGGGATCGGGCCGGACGCGGGTCACCGCTCTCGGCAGTCATTCGCCGTCCACCTCCATAAAAACAGACTTACCGTCTCG
The DNA here is from genome assembly GCA_036235365.1 of Mycolicibacterium sp. 050232. Classification (GTDB taxonomy): domain Bacteria; phylum Actinomycetota; class Actinomycetes; order Mycobacteriales; family Mycobacteriaceae; genus Mycobacterium. The sequence continues at coordinate 492,724 of JAZBEZ010000003.1, forward strand.
CTCCGAGACTGTTAGTCTCGAAACTTCATCGACGAAGGAGCACAGCATGTCGCACACCCTCGTCGAGTCCAGCAAGGATATCGACCCGGGCATGGCCTATCTGTCGATCAAGCAGCGGTACTGGTTGCTGGCAGTGGCATGCATGGACGTCTCGATCGTCGTCGCATCGATGGTGGCGCTGAATGCCGCACTACCCGACATCGCGCGCCAGACCGCCGCCACCCAGGCCCAACTGACGTGGGTGATCGACGGGTACACCCTCGTGCTGGCCTGCCTACTGCTGCCGGCCGGTGCCATCGGCGACCGCTATGGCAGGCGGGGCGCATTGCTGGCCGGCCTCGCGGTGTTCGTCCTCGCCTCGGCGGCACCGATGGCTTTCGACGACCCGGTCCAACTCATCGCGGCGCGCGCGGTGGCGGGAGCAGGCGCGGCGTTCATCATGCCGGCCACGCTGTCACTGCTGACCGCCGCTTTCCCAAAGTCAGAGCGCAACAAGGCCATCGGGATCTGGGCTGGCGTCGTCGGGTCCGGTGCTGTGTTCGGATTCCTGATCACTGGTGGCCTGCTGCACTTCTGGGGCTGGCAATCGATCTTCGCCACGTTCGCGATCGCCGGAGTGGGTTTGTTCATCCTGACCTGCACCGTGCCGTCCTCACGGGACGAGGACACCGCTCCGCTGGACTGGATCGGCGCCATCCTGATCGGCGCGGCAGTGGCGGTGTTCGTGCTCGGGGTGGTCGAGGCTCCGGTGCGCGGCTGGACGCATCCGCTGGTGTGGGGTTGCATGGGCGGCGGCATCGCCCTGGCCGCCGCGTTCGCCGTGGTCCAACTCAAACTTCCGCACCCACTGCTGGACATCCGGCTGTTCAGACAACCCGACTTCGCCACCGGGGCGGTGGGCATCACGTTCCTGTTCTTCGCGAACTTCGGCTATTTCTTCGTCAGCATGCAGTACATCCAGCTCGTCATGGGTTACAGCCCGATCCAGACTGCAATTGCCCTGTGCCCGTTGATGCTTCCCGTACTCGTTCTCAGCACGACCACGCACTGGTACCTGCCCAGGCTGGGTTTGCGACTGTGCGTGTCCCTCGGCCTGCTGGCAATCGCGGCCGGGCTGATGTGTATGCGACTACTCGAGCTGGACTCCAGTTATCTCGACTACACCTGGCCGCTGATCATCATCAGTATCGGCATCGGCTTGTGCACCGCGCCGACGACATCGGCCATCATGGGAGCCGCCCCTGATGAGAAGCAGGGTGTGGCGTCGGCGGTGAACGACACCACCCGGGAGGTCGGCGCCGCGCTGGGCATCGCGGTGGCCGGATCGATCCTGGCCGCCAACTACCAGAATCGCCTGGGGCCCAAGCTGACCGGGCTACCCCCCGACGTGCGCGAGCCGGTCCTGGGCTCGCTGGCCGAAGCCCTTGCGGTGGCACCTCGGCTGGGCCCGCAGGGTGCGGCCGTCGCGGATCTGGCGAAGCAGGCGTTCCTGGATGCGACGAACTCAGCCCTACTCGTGATGGCGGTGGTACTGGCAGTAGCCGCGGCGTTCGTGGGCATCTGGGCACCGGGCCGCGATGGACAGCAGCTGCGCTTCGTGCGCCGGCTCAGGTCGCAAGGAACTCCGCGGCCCGATGACCGATCATGGCAATGGTCGCGTGCGGGCCGCGGCTGGTGATCGCGGGCATGATCGACCCGTCCACCACCCACAGGCCGTCGACGCCCAGCACCCGGCAGGTCGGATCGAGTACCGCATCGGGCCCGGTCCCCATCGGCGCGGTGCCGGCCAGATGCTGCGAGGTCGACCATGACGGCTCACCGACTTGCGCTGTGTGACTGACCAATTCGCGGGCCAGCTCAGCGCCTCGGCGTAGCGCGTCGACATCCTCGGCGACCGTGTCGTAACGGTGCTCGATGACCGGTGCCACTGTCGGATCCGCCGAAGCCAACCGGACCCGCCCGCGCGAGTGCGGCCGCATCAGCGCCACACCCAGGTGCGGAAGTTCCGCGGGATCATGTCCGGGGCCGTGCACCATGGCAGCGAAGCCCGCCGTGTACGGACGCACCTCGATGCCGTCAGCCGTGGTGAGCACGGCCTCCAGCGGCGGCAGGTCATGGGTCGGCACCCAGGAGACCGGGATCACCCATTCCGGGTGATCCACGGTGCGCATTCCGACCGGCAGGCCGGCCACCACTTCGACACCGTACGCCTCGAGATCCGCGGGCGGCCCTACTCCGGACAAAAGCAACAGATGCGCCGAGCCAATCGCACCGGCACACAACACAACTCGATCTGCCTCCACCACCGAACCATCGTCGCACCGCACCCCGACAGCCCGGTTCCCCCGGAACATCACCTCGCGAACCCTGGTGTCGGTGCGCACCTCGAGATTGGGCCGCTCCATAGCCGGTTTCAAGTAGGCGCCGCCGGGCCCAACTCTGGTGCCGCCGTTGATGTTCAGTGGGACAGCGCCAACCCCGGCCGGTAGCGCCGCACCGGCGTCCGAGCCGTTCAGGTCGTCGATCCACCCGAAACCCGAGCGAGTCGCCGCATCGACGAATGATGCTGTGCAGCCATCGAATTCACGAACCCGCCGAACGGTGATAGGGCCGCTTGCCCCATGGAGCGCGGTATCGAAATCCAGGTCGGTCTCGATGGCACGGAAGTGCGGCAGCACATCGTTCCAGCCCCAGCCCGGCACCGCCCAAGCGTCGAAGTCTCTGGGCAAACCGCGACAGAAGTAGCCACCGTTGACCGCTCCCGACCCGCCCACGACCGACCCGCGGATGATCTCGGTGTGCCGCGGCGGATTCTCCGTCAGCACCGACGCGAAGTGACGGACCACCGAACTGGCCGCTCCGATCGGCAGTCGCAGAGCATCGGTGATCTGTGCCGCCACCCGCGGATCGCTGGGCGCCGGACCAGCCTCGACAACGGTGACATTGCAGCGCGGATCACTGGAAAGCCGTTCAGCCAGAATTGAACCCGCGCTTCCGGCGCCTACGATCAGGACGTCCCGCACGCGAGGAGGACGAGATGGCCGCTGCAACTGGGCTTAGCTCCGCAGCTGCGGCTTGAGGGCGCCCAGCTGACGTTCCCGCACCACCCCGGTCCACAAGCCGATGCCATAGGCCAGATCGTCCAGGCGCTTGAGCAGGATGTGGGCCAGCAGGCCGACCGGTTTGGTGTCGTCGTCGACGTTGCCGCGCCGGCTGGCCCAGTCCACCACGCCGTCGAGCACCGCGGCCACCAGCACTGCGTGTCTCGCTCGCCGGAACAGCAGGGCGGCGATCAGGGCCACCGGCCAGTAGTGCCGGCAGATCGCCGAACACAACTGCAGAGCCGCCGACCACAGTCCGCGCGCAGTGACGGCGGCGACCTCGGTGGGTTCGGTGTCCACGGTGCGGAGGGAGCGTGCGATGCGGCGGCCTGTGAAGATCGCGATCACCACAGAGCCCAGATACCCGACGTATGACCCCATGGCCAGGAACAGCCACACCATCAACGTCCAGCCGGAGATCACCACCGGAGCGGTCTTACCCGGGTGGCGGACGCTCAGCGGTGCCGCTGATGTGCCGTAGAAAGCCTTGCGGTTGAACCACTCCCGCAGATCCGTCCGGTGATCATGGGCCACCAGCGCGATCGGCTCGTACCGCAGCCGGGCCCCGGACTCGACCAGGCGCCAGCACAGGTCGACGTCTTCTCCGGACTGCATGGTCTCGTCGAACCCGCCCACCGCGGCCAGCGCCGAGCGCCGGCAGATGATGGCCGCGCTGGGTACGTAGGACACCGGGCCGTAGGGCACCACCGGGGCCTCGCGCACCCCGAGATCCAACGACGACCGCACCGCCTCGTACCGGGCCACCACATTGTCGGCGGTGTGCAGTCCGACGATGCGCGGCGCCACCAGGGCCACCGCCGGGTCGCAGAAGTGTCCGAGCAACGCCTCGAGCCAGCCGCGCCGGGGCACCACATCCGAGTCGAGGAACGCCACGAAATCAGTCTCGGACGCGGCCAGGCCGGTGTTGCGGGCGGCCGCCGGACCGTTGCTGCGGAGGTGCCGGACCACCTGAACATCGCAGTGCATCCCGGCGAACTCCGATTGCGCGACGGGAACCGCCGAGCCGTCGTCCACCACGATCACCCGCAGGCCCCGCAGCCCGGCGATCAGCCGATGCAGACCGGATACGTTGTCCCGCACCGGGATAACGACCGTGACGTCGCGGTGGGACGGCCCGCTCGCCGGACGGGGATGGGCGACCGTGGCGTCGAGCAAAGTCCGGGCGAGTTGCGCGCTCTGGGCGTCGTGCACCTCCAGGCGGCCGCCGTTGAGCATGGTCTGCGCCGTCGGCGCCAACCGCAGCAACCGGGTCGGCGACCCGCCGAGTAGGGCCGCCCCGGCCCCGAGCACCTTGACCCGGCGGTCCACCTGTACGGCAAAACCGTCGGGCAGCCTCGGTCCGGTCATGTCAGCAATCCGTTCTGGTCGGGCTGCCACCGCCTGATCCGACCGCCGCAGCCGTTGACCATCTCAGCAAAGATACGCTCCCCCTCGGCAGCCGTCGCGGTTGTCGGGTCACCGAGCACCCCGACTTCGCTGACTGCCGCGATCCCGCCGCTGCGCATCGCAGGCATCAACTCTGCCAGGGGGGCCGTGTTCCCCGCAGTCAGGTCGTCGGTCCAGACATCGCCGGGCGAAATATGTAGCAATACAGATGTTTCGGTATGCCCGGCGTGTGCATCGGCGCCCGTGGCGATGCACGGAACCCAGCCGACGTCGCGGCCCTCCTGGCGCAACAGTGCCACCGCAGCGACCAGCGCCTCCACATTCCCGCCGTGACCATTGACGTAGACCAGTCGCGAGGCCCAGCTCGATGCGGAGCGTCCGTACTCGACCAGCAACGACTGCAATGCGGCGGTGCCGATCGACACCGTGCCGGGGAAGCCCTCGTGCTCACCGCTGGCGCCGTAGGAGACGGGCGGGGCAACCATCCAGGCATCGGACGATGCGTCGTCGAGCTGCTCGAGGACCTCCCGGGCGACGGCCGTCGCGATACGCGTGTCGGTGTCCAGGGGCAGGTGCGGACCATGTTGCTCGGTAGAGCCCACGGGGATGATCAACATTGGCGACATGCTGCGTAGCTGTCTCGACGTTGAGTTCCCGAGCCCGCTGGGGAAAGCCACGTGCCGATCGTAGGCCGTATTCACCTACTGTGCGCCAATTGTTGGAGCGCAAGCAGCAATTGATTTGCCTTAGCTTTCCGGAGACCCGCCATGAGCATCACGTACGTCTCTTCTGCCACCCCAGTCACGCCACGCCGCGACGCGCCCGGACCGGCCGTCAGGCGTCGGTGCGCGGTACGCCGAGCGTTCGGGTGAAGCCCTCGGGGACCAGGATGTCGTCCGGCGTCAGGTCGTGGATCGAGGACTTGCCCAGCCCGCGCAGCGCGGAGTCGATGCCACCGCTGAGGATGTCCAGCACGTTCTCGACGCCCGCCTGACCGTTGGCGGCCAGGCCCCACAGGTAGGCCCGTCCGATCATCACGGCCCGGGCACCCAGCGCCACCGCCTTGACGACGTCGCTGCCGCGGCGGATCCCGCCGTCCAGCAAAACCTCGACCTGGTCCCCCACCGCATCGGCAATGGCGGGCAGGCAACGGATCGCCGCGGGTGTGCCGTCCAGGTTGTTGCCGCCGTGGTTGGACACCGTGATGGCCGAAACACCCGCATCCACGGCACGTTTGGCGTCGTCGATGCGCACCATGCCCTTGAGCAGGAAAGGACCTCCCCACTGCTCACGCAGCCAGGCGATGTCCTCCCAGGTCGGCGGCGGGGTCCCCATCCACTGCCCGTAGGCCTCGAAGAACGTCGGCCCCGGCTCACCGCGCCGGCCCTGGTTGGGCACCCGCAGGTCCGGCGGACGCAGGTGCTTGCCGAAGCTCCACAACCAGCGGGGCTTGGTGAGCACCTCCGGGGACATCCGCAACATCGTGCGCAGGTCCATTCGCTCCGGGATCTTCGGGCTACCCCAGTCGCGGCCGTGGCTGAAGCTCCAGTCGGTCGTACAGATCAAGCCGGCGGCTCCAGCCTCTCTGGCCCGCTGCACGCGCTCGGCGATCTCGTCGCGGGACCCGAGCCAGTAGATCTGGAAGAAGATCTTGTCGTTGACGGCGGTGACTTCTTCCATCGGCTTGCTCGCGAAGGAGGACAGTCCCATGGCGGTGCCACGTGCCGCCGCCGCGCGGGCCACGGCCACCTCACCGTCGGGGTCGACCGCCTGCACACCGGTCGGCGAGATGATGACCGGCATCGAGATGTCCTGCCCCATCACGGTTGTCGCCATCTCACGCTTCTCGGTGGCGCCCACCACGTGCGGCGCGAACCCGAGTTCGGCGAACGACTCGACGTTGTCGGAGACCGTCACGCCCTTCTCGCTGGCAGAGATCAGTGACGAGTAGGCGGACTTGGGGAGCCGCTTGCGCGCCCGCTGCTGGGCGATGGCGACGGTCTCGAACCAGGTATCACGGGCCATGGATTACACCGGACTTTCGTTACAGATGCGGGCGGGGGGCTTGGTCAGCAACTTGAGTGCCACCGGCCCCTGCTTGGTACCGCGGGAGTGGTCACCGCTGGGCTTGGGTTTGGTGCGCTCCTGGGCCAGGGCCGGCTCGCCCCAGCCTTCGACGCACTCGGGGTCCGGTCCGTCCATCGGCAGGCCGGTGAAGAACTTGGCCGCCATGCAGCCGCCGCGGCAGGCGTCGTAGTGTCCGCAGCCGCTGCAGGCACCGGCCGACTGCGGCTCGCGCAGCTCGCGGAACAGGGTGGAGTTCTGCCAGACGTTCTGGAAGCCGGCCCCAAAACCGGTGTCTTCCAGGATGTTTCCGGCCAGGAACTTGTCGTGGATGGCGAACGGGCAGGCGTAGACGTCGCCCACCGGATCGATCAGGCACACCACGCGGCCGGCCCCACACAGGTTCAGCCCGGCCAGTGCCCCGGGCTCACCCAGCCCCGACAGGTGGAAGAACGAGTCACCGGTCAGCACCCGCTCACCGTGGGCGACCAACCAGTTGTACAGCTGGCGCTGCTGGTCCGGCGTCGGGTGCAGTTCGTCCCAGACGTCGGCACCGCGGCCCGACGGGCGCAGCCGGGTGATCCGCAGCGTGGCCCCGTAGCGGTCGGCCAGCGCCTTGAACTCGTCGAGCTGGTCGACGTTGTGGCGGGTTACCACAACCGAGATCTTGGCATCGGAAAAGCCTGCGGCGGCAAGGTTTTCGAGCGCGCGCACGGCCATGTCGAACGAGCCCTTGCCGCGCACCGCGTCGTTGACCTCGGCGTTGGCTCCGTCCAGCGAGATCTGCACGTCGACGTAGTCGCTGGCGGCGAGCTTCGCGGCCACCTCCGGCGTGATGCGCACACCGTTGGTGGAGAACTTGACCCCGACATGATGCTCGGTCGCGTAGTCGACCAGTTCCCAGAAGTCCGGGCGCACAGTGGGTTCGCCGCCGCCGATGTTCACGTAGAACACCTGCATGCGTTCCAGCTCGTCGATGATGTCCTTGCACTGCTCGGTGGAGAGCTCGCGCGGATCCCGCTTGCCGGAGGAGGACAGGCAGTGCACGCACGCCAGGTTGCAGGCGTAGGTGAGCTCCCAGGTCAGGCAGATCGGGGCGTCGAGTCCGCTCTCGAATTGATCGACGAGCCTCGGCACAGGGGCAACAGAAGTCATTGTGAATTCCCGGGGATGAGCATCTTCGAGGACACCAGCACGCTCAGGGCGTGCAGGTAGGGGCCTTGGTCGGCGTCTGCGATACCGGCCGCGCGACACGCGGACCGGGCGTCGGGGTGATCAGCCAGAGCGTTGACCACCTCGACGACCGTCCGGTTCTTCAGAAACGACAGCTTGCGGGTTCCGAAGTGATACAGCAGGGCACCGAACGGCTCGGGCCGCACCGCCACCTGGTGGTGCAACCGCCAGCTGACATCAGGGTCGAAGACGACGCGGGTGCGCCCAGCCATATCGGTAACCTCTGCGGACACCGTCAGTAAACCCCGCACATACCGTCGATCGAGACCTCTTCGACGAGCGTCTCGGTGACGAGCTGGGTTTCGGTTTCAACCTGCGGGTTCTGATCCATGAATCGCACCTTTCCTGCAACTGTGGGTCTCGACAATTGTGACCTGAGTCGCAAGAATATGGCATCGAGTGCATAAATGGAAGGGCGGGTTTCATGCGGCAGGTATCGGGGCCCCGTGTCGGTCGGCGCCCGTCCACCACGCAGGACCACATCACCGACGTCGCCCTGGCCCTGTTCGCCAGCCGGGGCTTCGACGAGGTGAGCGTCGACGACGTGGCCAAAGCAACCGGGATCGCGCGCCGCACGCTGTTCCGCTACTACGCCTCCAAGAACGCCATCCCGTGGGGCGACTTCGATGCCCACCTGCACCACCTGCGTGAGCTGCTCGGTTCCCTGAGCACCGAGATCCCGTTGGCCGAGGCGCTGCGCACGGCCCTGCTGTCGTTCAACACCTACGACGACCAGGAAATGGCCCAGCACCGCCGCCGCATGCGGGTGATATTGGAAACCGCTGGACTACAGGCGTATTCGATGACGATGTACGCCGGCTGGCGCGAGGTCATCGCCGCCTACGTGGCACAACGCATCGGCGCGGCACCAGCCGACCTGATGCCGCAGACCGCGGGCTGGCTGATGTTGGGCGTCGCCCTGTCAGCCTATGAGCACTGGCTGGCCGACGAGTCGGTCGCCCTGGCCGACGCCATCGCCGAGGCGTTCGAGGTGGCGCGGCCAGGACTGGAGGCTCTGGAAGGAGTCGACACCAGAGCTTCGGGGTAACCAGGGATCCAACCTGGGAGGTGAACACCGTGCGGAAACCGGACCGGAAGCCGACTGCGGTCGAACTGGTCGCATTGGCCGTGGCACTGATCGTCGGATTCGGCGTCGCCACCTGCTTCGGAAATCTGATCGCCGGCATCGCCGTGCTGCTGGGCATCGCGATCGTCGGGACAGGCTTCTTCTACGCCAAGACCTGATCCGGCGGCAGCCCGTCCCACCCGCAGGCCAGCGCCGCAGGACCTCGTGGGCTGAGCTTCTCGGCCAACGCCACGGGCGCCTGCGACATGAAACGTGGTGTGCGACCGCGATGTACGTCGGCGGCATGTGCCGTGAACGGATGCACCACGAACATGTCACCGGGCCGTCCCGTGACATGAGCCACCGGACGGTCTCGGCTTACCTCGTCCACCAGGGCACCGGCTTCGACGAAGTCGACCGGCTCGGGCCCCAGCACCCCGGCGACGTCGCGGTGGGAACCCACCCGGATACGCGTCGGCGCGTCGTCGGGTCCCACCTCCGACAGCAGAGTCAGCACCAGCACTGTGTGCGGGCGGCCGCTGACCGCCCACTGGCCTCCGGGCAACGGGGTGTTGGCATCGATGTGCCAGCCCCGGTCCTCCGCAGGTGGGTCAACGGGAAACCGCACCGGGATGTTGCCCAGTGAGCCCCGCGGCAGCCAACCTCCGGCTCCACAGATCCGGTCCAGGGCATCGGCGAGCGGGGCACTGTTCACCAGCTGGCCGAATGGGCCCGCCCCGGTCAGATCGGCCGCCCACACCACCGGGCTCGTCCAGGATGCCGGATCCTCCGGGGACAATCCGATCTGCGTCCACAGCAGATCCCTGGCCGCATCTGCGATTTCGGCCGGAACGGCCTGCTCTATCTTGACGAACCCGTCCCGCTTGAATGCATCGACGTTCACCACGGCCACCACCATGACGCACCCCGCCCGATCCGGGCCAACGATTTTTCGGCCGAAAATTCTTCGCACAACCCCGTCGGAGTTCGGCCCCCGACGGCGACGATAAGGGTGTGAGCGCCGAAACTGACGCTCCGCGGGTACTGCTGAGGTGCTACGACGAGGCCCTGCCAGTGGTGTACGGCTACTTCGTACGACGCTGCGGTGACCGCGGAACTGCCGAGGACCTGACGTCGGAGACGTTCCTGGCCGCCATGGACGCGGCCCGCAGACCGTCGCCGCCGCCGATCTCGGTGCCCTGGTTGATCGGGGTGGCCAGGCACAAGCTCGCCGACCATTACCGCAGGCGCCACGACCGGTTCACCGTCCCCGTGGCCGACCTACCCGAACCGGTGGATCCGGCCGACGACTGGGACGCCGAGCTGGATCGCATTGTCGCCGAATCGGTTCTGGCCCGGCTACCCGAACAACACCGCACGGTCCTGGCCCTGCGCTACCTTGACGACTGCTCAGTGCCCGAATGCGCCGAGCTGATCGGACGGACCGTGCACGCCACGGAAGCCCTGCTGGTACGGGCCCGCCGCGCTTTCAGAGCCCAGTACCCGACACCGGGGGGAGGGACGTCGTGATCAACAGCCACGACCCGCTGGCCGTGCTGACCGGCGCGGACCGCCCGGTCTCCCCCGACCCGGCATTCGCGGCCCGGCTGCGCGCGCGGCTCGAATCGGCGCTCACCCTTCCCGAACGCACCCAAGGAGTTGACATGAGTGGAACCGAAACTGCCATCGCCGAACTGAACCAGCCTGCGGCTGACCCTGATTCGCGGCCCGCCGCGGCTGCGATTCCCTACCTGGCCGTGCCCGACGCCCGCGCCGCGATCGCGTGGTACATCGACGCGCTGGGCGCAGATCAGGTTGGCGAGCCGATCGTCATGGACGACGGCCGCATCGGCCATGCCGAGCTCGCGCTCTCCGGCGGAGTGTTCTACCTGGCCGACGAGTACCCCGAGATCGGCTTGAAAGCACCGGCGCCACATGCGAATTCGGTGAGCATGATGCTGAATGTCCCCGACACCGACGCGGTGCTTGAGCGGGCCCGCACACTGGGGGCACAGGTGCAGCGGGAACCGTACGAGAACTACGGCACGCGCAACGCGGCGATCATCGACCCGTCCGGCCACCGCTGGATGCTCTCCGGACCGATGACCGGAGCTGCCGTGCCCATCCAGCACGGCGATGTCGGATACGTCTCGGTCTGGGTCCCCGACGCCGAGCGGGCCGCGCGGTTCTACGGCCACGTGCTGGGCTGGACCTTCGACCCCGCCAACAGCCAGGTCACCAACACCAAGCAGCACATCGGCATCTTCAGCGTCGACGGACCCGGAACATTGTTCTGCTGCTACGCGGTGACCGACCTGGACGGGGCCCGCCAGGCGATCCTCGCCGGCGGCGGTCAACCAGGCCAGGTCCAGGAATTCGACTTCGGCGCAGTGCTCGACGCCACCGACCCGGCGGGCACACCGTTCGCGGTGTTCCTGCCTGCCCCGGGTACGCCGAGGCCGGATCTGAACGGTGCAGGGCCGGGCGAACTTTCGTACATCACCTACGAGGTTGCCGACTCGGCGGCGTTCAAGTCGTTCTACAGCCGGCTGTTCTTCTGGACCTTCGAATCCGGCCGGATCGACGACGGTTGGGGTGTACAGGGCAGCCAGCCCATGTCAGGGGTGGCCGGTAGCTCCGCGCAGACCGTGACCGTGCCGATGTGGACGGTGGCCGATATCGATGCCGCAGTCACCCGCGTCGTCGAAGCCGGAGGCAGCGTGCTGCAGCAGCCGTCACGACAGGACTACGGATTGATGGCCGAGTGCACTGACGACCAGGGCAGCCGGTTCTACCTCGGCCAGTTCTAGAGCGATTTGTGCACCTGCGGTAACGCCAGGCGTTACCGCAGGTGCACAAATCGCTGGGCGGTCAGCCCAGGACGTCAGAGATGGGCGCGCCTGCGGCAATCTTGCCGCGGGCCTTCATCACCTTGCCGGGCATACCGCCGCCGACCACGCCGACCACGACACCGTCGCGCTCGTAGTAGGCCAGGAACTTGCGTCCGTCGTCCTCCACCACGTGCACGACGTCGTCGGCCTCGGGCTCGCCCAGGCACTGGATCTTGACGTCGTACTGGTCGCTCCAGAAGTACGGCACCGACACGACGGGCGAGGCCTCCTGGCCCAGGATGGCCGGCACCATGGCGCGGGCCTGGTCGGCGACGTTGCTCCAATGCTCAACGCGCGCTTGGTCACCGACGTGATCGCGCCACGACGCGACATCGCCGATGGCCCACACGCCTGCGGCGCTGGAGCGGCCGACCTCGTCGCACACCACACCGTTGTCGAGCTCGATACCGCTGCCGTCGAGCCACTCGACCGCCGGGTGCGAGCCGATACCGACCACCACCAGGTCGGCGTCGAGCTCCGTGCCGTCGCCCAGCACCACCTGCTCGACCTTGTCGGCGCCACGCACCTCGCTCACGCCGACCCCGCACCGCACGTCGACGCCTTCGGCCTGGTGCAACCGGGTCACCAACGTCCCGATCTGCTCACCGAGCACCGAGGCCAGCGGCGTCGGCTGCGGCTCGACCAGAACCACGTCGACCCCCAGCTTGCGCAGGCTCGCGGCCACCTCGCAGCCGATGAAGCCGGCCCCGACCACCACGGCCCGCTGAGCCTTCCCGGCGTGCTCGCGCAGGGCCATGCTCTCGTCGTAGTTGCGCAGCACATGGATTCCGGCCAGGTCGCCGAAGGAGCGGATGCGCTTGGGCACCAGCCCGGTCGCGATGATCAGCTCGTCGTAGGCCACGTCGCTGCCGTCGGCCAGCTTCAGCGTCTTGGCAGCGGTGTCCACCGACGTGGCCGCGGAGCCGAGCCGCAGCGTGATGTCGTTCTCGCTGTAGAACTCGGCCGGCTTGAGCGTGACGTCGTCGGTCTCGGCGCGCAGCACTTCCTTGGACAGCGGCGGCCGATCGTAAGGCAGATGATCCTCGTCGCTGACGATGGTGATGGGCCCGGCGTACTCCGAGCGGCGCAGCTGTTCGGCCGTCCGGGCCGCAGCCAAGCCGCCGCCGACGATGACGATGCCCGCTGCTGATCCCGCTGAAGTAGTCACGTGGGGTTTTTACACGATCCGGGTTAATCGTTGTAGGGCACCCTACGTTTGCGCAGGCCGATGAGGTAGGTCACGCCTGACCCCGCTCTATGACATTGGTGAGCACCACGATGCTCTCGCTGCGCTCGATACGTGCCGTTGAGCGGATACGTTCCAGGGCCTCCTCAAGGTGGCGCATGTCCCGGGCCAGCACGTGCAGGATGGCGTCGGCGGTGCCCGTCACCGTTGCCGCACTGACCACCTCGGGGATGTCGATCCACGCTGCGCGCAACTGATCCGGTGCGATGGTGCCCTGGCAGAACACCTGCACATATGCCTCGGTGCGCCAGCCGAGGACATTGCGGTCGACGACGGTGGTGAAGCCCCGGATCACCCCCTCGGCGACCATGCGGTCCACCCGCCGCTTGACCGCCGGCGCCGACAGGTTCACGCGCTGCCCGATCTCGGCGAAAGTCGCCCTGGCGTTCTCCGTGAGTTCGGCCAGAATCCGCCCGTCGGTGTCGTCCAGACGCTCCACATCGACCTCCACGCAACAAACCGCCGCAATATGACAGTTCATGCAATATATCCCTGCTCAAGGCGCAACAGGAAGCGATTGATTGCGTCACAGCCGCTTCATATCGTCGAATCATGACGATTTTCGATGAAGTCATGCCTGAGGCCGCGCCCGCATCCGGGACCGCGGTACCGCCCGCGCGGAACGCCACCCTTCGCCACTACGCGATGACCGCCCCCGAATACTTCACCGTCGAATACGCCATCAACCCATGGATGGACACGGCCACACCCGTGGACACCGCGCTTGCCCTGGTCCAGTGGGACGCGCTGCGGCGGGTGTACGCCGACCTCGGCCACACCGTCGACCTGGTGACACCGCGCGCCGGCCTGCCCGACATGGTCTACGCCGCCAACGGCGGCTTCCTGGTCGGGGACACCGCCGTAGTGGCCCGCTTCGCCTACCCCCAGCGCGCAGGCGAGGCCGACGCCTACGCCGAGTGGATGCGCGCCGCCGGCTATCGTCCGGTGCGCACCGACCACGTCAACGAAGGCCAGGGCGACCTGCTGCTCGTCGGTTCGAATCTGTTGGCCGGATACGGTTTTCGGACCGACATCCGCGCCCACGGAGAAATCGCGGCCGTCACCGGTCTGGACGTCACCAGCCTGGAACTCGTCGACCCGCGCTTCTATCACCTCGACACCGCTTTGGCCGTGCTCGACGATTCGACGATCGCCTACTATCCCCCGGCTTTCAGTGACGACGCCCGAAAGCGCTTGGCCGAACTGTTCGGCGCCGCCATCGAAGTCGGTCCGGCCGACGCATACGTCCTCGGACTCAACGTGGTGTCCGACGGCCGCCACGTCGTGATGCCCGCGGCCGCCACCGGATTCGCCGCACAGCTGCGCCGAGCCGGCTTCGAGCCGATCGGCGTCGATCTGTCCGAACTCCTCAAAGGCGGCGGATCCGTCAAATGCTGCACCCTGGAGCTGCATCCATGACCATGCTGGGCAGTGTGGACAACCAGGCCACCCCGGATCCTGCGACCGCCTCGGCGATCGCGCGCGACGATCGCTATGTCGCCCACAACTACTCACCGCTGCCGGTGGTCGCACACAGCGCCGAGGGGGCCTGGATCACCGATGTGACCGGCCGGCGCTACCTCGATTGCCTGGCCGCCTACTCGGCGGTCAACTTCGGCCACCGCAACCCCGAGATCATCGCCGCCGCACACGAACAACTGGACCAGCTGACCCTGGTGAGCCGCGCATTCCATTCGGACTGCCTCGGGCCGTTCGCCGAAGCGCTGGCCGGAATGTGTGGCAAGGACATGGTGCTGCCGATGAACAGCGGCGCCGAAGCCGTCGAGAGCGGCATCAAGGTGGCGCGCAAATGGGCCACCGACGTCAAGGGCGTGCCCGCCGGGGAGTCCAATATCATAGTGGCGCACAACAACTTCCACGGCCGCACCACCACGATCATCAGCTTCTCCGACGACGACACCGCGCGCCGCGGCTTCGGCCCGTACACGCCAGGATTCCGTTCGGTGCCCTTCGGGGACCATCGGCCGCTCGACGCGGCGATCGACGCGAACACCGCTGCCGTGCTCATCGAGCCCATCCAGGGCGAGGCCGGCATCATCGTCCCGCCTGCCGACTACCTGCCCCGGGTCCGCGACATCTGCACCCGCGACAACGTGCTGATGATCGCCGACGAGATCCAGTCCGGCCTGGCCCGCACCGGGCGCACCTTCGCCTGCGAACACTGGGGCGTGGTTCCCGACGCGTACCTGCTCGGCAAGGCCCTGGGCGGCGGGGTGGTACCGCTGTCCGCGGTGGTGGCCGACCGCGACGTGCTCGGTGTGCTGCACCCCGGTGAGCACGGTTCGACCTTCGGTGGCAACCCCCTGGCCGCGGCCATCGGCACCACCGTGGTCGGCATGCTGCGTCGTGGCGAATTCCAGCTCCGCTCAGCTGAACTCGGAGCCCGTCTACACCGGCGGCTCACCGGTTTGATCGGGCACGGAGTCGTCGCGGTACGCGGCATGGGCCTGTGGGCCGGGGTGGACATCGACCCGAACCTGGGCACCGGCAAGCAATTCGGCTTGGCTCTGGCCGAACGTGGTGTGCTGGTCAAGGACACCCACGGCTCGACCCTGCGGTTCGCCCCGCCCCTGGTGGTCACCGCCGACGAACTCGACTGGGCCGTTGACCGATTCGCCGACACCCTGGCCGAGGCGCGCCGATAATCGGTTGATCGGCAGCAAGGAGGCACCATGTCCGCCCCAGCCAGCAGCTTGACCGGCCAGATGTTGCGACGAAGGCCGGTCATGGGGGCTCCGGTCGCCCACGGCGCCTCCGACCATCTCCGACGAAGTATCGGCACGTTCCAGCTGACCTTGTTCGGCGTCGGCGCCACGGTCGGTACCGGCATCTTCATCGTGCTGCAACAGGCTGTCCCCAAAGCCGGCCCGGCTGTGCTGGTGTCGTTCGTGGTGGCCGGCATCGCCGCCGGGCTGTCGGCGATCTGCTATGCGGAAATGGCGGCGGCCGTGCCGGTTTCGGGATCCACCTATTCCTACGCGTACACCACGATGGGCGAATTCATCGCGATGGGCGTCGCGGCCTGCCTGCTGCTGGAGTACGGCGTGTCCATGTCGGCCACCGCGATCGGTTGGAGCGGCTATCTCAATCAACTGTTGGACAACTGGTTCGGTTGGCGCCTGCCTCACGCACTGTCGGCGGCCCCCTGGGGTGAGGACCCCGGCCTGATCAACTTGCCCGCGACGGTTCTGATCATCATGTGCGCGCTGCTGCTGATCCGCGGCGCCAGTGAGTCCGCCGCGGTCAACACCGTGATGGTGATCCTCAAACTCGCGGTGCTCGGCATGTTCGTGGCGATCGCGTTCACCGCATTCACCACAGATCATTTCGCCGGCTTCTGGGACAAGGGCTTCGCCGGGATCACCGCCGCCGCCAGCACCATCTTCTTCACCTTCATCGGCCTGGACGCCGTCTCCACCGCGGGCGACGAGGTGAAGAACCCGCAGAAGACCATGCCGCGGGCGATCCTCGGGGCACTCGTGGTCGTCACCAGCGTCTACATCCTGGTCGCCTTCGCCGGCCTGGGCACCCAGTCCGCCGACGAGTTCGGTTCCGACGAACAGTCCGAAGCCGGGCTGTCGGTGATGCTCACCAACATCCTGCACGGGCAGACCTGGGCCAGCAGCATCCTCGCTTTCGGCGCGGTGATCTCGATCTTCTCGGTGACCCTGGTGGTGATGTACGGCCAGACCCGCATCCTGTTCGCCATGGGACGCGACGGCCTGCTCCCGCCCGTGTTCGCAAAGGTCAACCCACGCACCATGACTCCGGTGAACAACACGATCGTCGTCGCGGCGGTCACCGGCACCCTGGCCGGATTCGTGCCCCTGGACTATCTGTGGGATCTCGTCTCGATCGGCACCCTGGTCGCGTTCATCGTGGTGTCGATCGGCGTGATCATCCTGCGGGTGCGGGAACCGGACCTGCCGCGGTCCTTCAAAGTTCCCGGCTACCCGGTGACGCCGATCCTGTCGGTGCTGGCCTGTGGGTTCGTGCTGTGGGGCCTGCCGCACATCACCTGGCTGTGGTTCAGCATCTGGGTCGCCCTCGTCCTGGCGTTCTATCTGCTGTGGAGCCGGCATCACAGTGCCCTCAACGACGGCGGCGACGGATACATCCCGGGCGCGGCCGCCGGTGAGGACGACGTGATGACCACCCCGGGAGCCGAGGAGAACCGATGACCGTCGTGGTCGGGTATCTCGCAGGCAAAGGCGGGGCGTCGGCACTGCACCTCGGGGTCGGTGCGGCCCGCACCCTGAACACCTCGCTGGCGGTGGCCACCGTCGTCCCGCGTCCGTGGCTGACCCCGTCGCCGGCCCGCGTCGACGCCGAATATGCCGAGTACGCAGCACAGTTGGCGGCGTCCTCGGCCGAGCAGGCACGCCAGCACGTGGCTGCACTCGATGATCGCCTCGACGTCAGCTTCCACAAGTTCGCGCACCGGTCGGTGTCCGGTGGGCTGTTGGAGGCGGTCGCCGAACTCGGCGCCGAACTGCTCGTTCTCGGTTCGGCAGCTGAGGGTCGGTTGGGCCAGGTGGTGGTCGGCTCGACCGCGGATCGGCTGCTGCACTCCTGCCCGGTCCCGCTGGCGATCAGCCCCCGCGGCTACCGGCGGCCGAAATCCGGTGCGCTGGCACGCATCACGTGCGCCTACCCCGGCAGCCCCGAAGCGGCGTCCGTCGTCCGGTGGGTGACGGACCTGAGCAGAAGACTCGAAACGCCCATGCGCATGGTCACTTTCGCGGTCCGGGGCCGCAACATGTATCCACCGACCGTCGGACTGCACGCCGAGGACGCGATCCTGCAGGAGTGGGCGAAACAGGCCCAGCAGGCGATGATCCGGTTGAAGGACGACAAGATCATCGGCGACGAGGTGGAACTGCAAGTGGTCACCGGCAACGACTGGAGCGAAGCCATCGATGCCGTCGACTGGCTCGAGGGTGAGATCCTCGCGATCGGAACCTCGCCGGGTGGCCCGGCAGCCCGGGTGTTCCTGGGCTCACACGGATCAAAGATCCTGCGGCACAGCCCGGTCCCGGTTCTCGTCCTGCCGGGCTGACCCTGCGCGAGAGATCAGTACTTGAGCACGCCCCGGTCGACGGCGATCTGGCTACCCGACAGGGTGGCCGAACCGTCTCCGGCCAGCCAGGCCACCACGTCGGCGACCTCTTCGGGGGCCATGAACGCGGCGAGTCCCTCGTTCTTGCCGTCGGTCACCTTGTGATAGGGCATCGGGGCGAAGCTGTGCAGGAAACTCGGAAACTTGGAGAAGATCTCGGCCATGGCCTCCGGCTCGATCATCGGAGTATCGATCGAATAGGGATGGATCGAGTTGACCCGGATGCCGTACTCGCCCACCTCGAGGGCAAGGGTGTTGGTCAGCGCCACCAGACCGTGTTTGGAGGCTGCATAGTGACCGTTGCCCGGGGTGGCCTTCACACCGGCCGACGAGCTGACGATGATGATCGACCCGCCATTGCCGGCCTCGATCATCGCGGGCACCGCGGCCCGGATGGTCCGCCAGGTGCCGTTGAGGTTGACGTCGACGACAGCGTCGAACTGTTCTGGGCTCAGCTCCCACAACCGGCCCCAGCTCAGCACCCCGGCATTTGCCACCACGATGTCGAGCCGACCGAACTGCTCGACGCCGTCGGCCACCACCTGCTGCTGCGCGGCCAGATCGCGGATGTCGACCTCCCGCGCGAGCACCTTGCGGCCCGCGGCCTCGACCGCGGCGACGGTCTCGGCCAGATCCTCCGACGTCGCCGCCGGATAGGTGATGGTGCCGTCGACCGGCCGACAGACATCGATCGCGATGATGTCGGCACCCTCGTTGGCCAACCGCACCGCGTGCGCACGCCCCTGTCCGCGCGCAGCGCCGGTGACGAATGCCACGCGGCCTTCCAGTGTTGCGTTACCTGCCGCCATGCCAGGGTCCTTTCAGTGGGTCTGGCCACAGGCTAACAGCAGAAGTAGAACGTGTTCCTGGACTCCTGCCACTGAATGGGATCGCGGATGATCGGGCAGGTCATACAGTGCCCGCCAGCTCGACCGTGGCCCGGCTCAGCACCGACAATCGTGATCACCTCTGGCGAGCACCACCCCGGGTTCGACAGGAGACAAGGTCGATGCCGCTGTCCCGGGTCGCAAACGGTCAACGCACCAATCGGGTTGATCCAGAACCAGATCAGAGATCGGCGATGATCTGCTGCCGCTTCGCGGTGTACTCGTCCTCGCTGATGGCGCCTGTCGCACGCAAAGTTTCCAGTTCCTGAAGCCGTTGTGCGGTAGAGGGTGCCGGCGGTGCGAGGAAGGGCGCCGACGGCGCGCCCGGCGTCGAGGTCGCGGCGGGTGGAGGCGGTACCGTCTGCTGTGTCGCCGATGAGCGCTCGCGCGAAGAGCATGTCGCCGCGCGTCGCACCACCGCCTGGACCTCTTCACGGGCTGCGGGATTCGCGCGCAGGTCGACCATGTTGTTTATCGCGATGCCGTGCACCTTGAGGATCTGCAGGATCTCCATCAGCGGGCCGGACTGACCGGTCAGGTCGTAGGTCTTGTTCTCCTCGGCGATGGTGAACGTCGCAGGCATCAGACCACTGACCAGAGAGCTTCTCTCCCAGTCGATTCGGTATTCGTTGGTGGTCGGGTCGACCAGCGCGACCAACTTGCGGTTGGTGATCATCGGCAGCCTCGACACCGAGGCGAGCACGCGGTCCTGACTGCCGAACGGCGCGATGCCCGGTCCCGAGATCTGCAGATCCAGCTTCACCAGCGGCTGCTCGTTGATACGGGTGTTGGTCTCATGGATACCGGTGACCTGGGCCAGGGCCAGCACACCGACCTGTTCGAGCTTCTCGTTCTGCGCGGCCGACTTCGCCCCGGCAGCGGTGAGCCCCAACGCGATCAGCACATCGATCGTGGTGACCAACAGACCCGTCCAGAACATCCACTTCATCATCGGATCTCCGCCGCTGGCGAAGTAGATGACCAGGAAGATCGGTCCGACGATGCCGCACAACAGTACGAAGGCCTGAATGCGTAAGTACCGCAGGAATGTGGACATCGCGGGCTCCTGTCGTCGTCGGGCGCCATCAGATTAAAGCCGCGACCGCCCCGTCAGGAGTGAACGACTCCATCCGTCGCGCCGCCGGCCTGCACCGTCTGCTGCTGCATCGGCGACGGGCCCAGCATCCGGTACAGCGGCCAAGTCCACCGGTACCCGCCGCTGCTCGACCGGGCGTAGCTGGTGTGCACGGCGATCGCGGTGGCGGTCACGTCTTCGGCGTCCTCGTCGTAGTCGCACACCGCGTCGCCGCGGTCGCACACGCTGATCGTGCGGCTGCCGATCGCCGGAGTGAGGGGCGCCGGAGCGTGGGACAGGATCGGCCAGTCCTGCGCGACGCCCTTCCTGGTGCTCATCGCCGTGGCAGTACCCAGGTTGACGGTGGGGTCGGCGGGCAATCGGTCACCGTCGGCGACCAACAGCGCGGCGGCCAGATTCGGGCTGCCCGACAGTCCGGCAAGGTTGCGATGCACCACCATCGCGCCCTGCGAATATCCGGCCAGGACGACCTTGCTGGCCGGGCATTGCTGGGTGAACGCCGCGTATTGGTTCCCCAGCGCCGCGACACCGGCGTCGACACTGCTCATGAAGCCGCCCCAGCCCAGCAGGTCCCCGTCGGCCGGAACCGGTGCCGCGGGGTAGACCACGGCCTCCGCTGTCATCGTGCGGCCATCCTGCTGCACCCACTGGGACAGGTCACGCAAGGAGTTGTAGACCACCCGGCCCATGCCGGCGTCGGTCGTCGGATCGTCCCGCTCGCCCGAACCGGCGACACCGATCCAGTGCAGGTCCGGGCACCCGGGACTGGCCTGCGCCGATCCAGCCGCGAATCCGACCGCCGTGCCGGCGAGCACTGCCGCCGAAGCCAGCGCCCATATCCGTCGTCGCACTCGTCTCATGTTCGTCCCCAACCCGTGTAGCTCGACTATGCAATAAAGATCGTCTCAACTACCACAGGCGTTACACCGGACCCAGCACCAACACGCCGGAAAACAAAAGCGGCGCTCACCCTGAGGTGAGCGCCGCTTTCGCAGTGCTAGGTCAGATCATCATTACTTGACGATCTTGGTAACCCGGCCGGCGCCGACGGTACGGCCGCCCTCGCGAATCGCGAAGCGCAGGCCCTCGTCCATGGCGACGGGCTGGATCAGCTTGACGGAGATGTCGGTGTTGTCACCGGGCATCACCATCTCGGTGCCCTCGGGCAGGGTAACCACGCCGGTCACGTCCGTGGTACGGAAGTAGAACTGCGGACGGTAGTTGTTGAAGAACGGCGTGTGGCGGCCGCCCTCGTCCTTGGACAGGATGTAGACGCTGCCCTCGAACTCGGTGTGCGGGGTGGTGGTGCCGGGCTTGACCACAACCTGGCCACGCTCGACGTCCTCGCGCTTGATGCCACGAACCAGCAGACCGACGTTGTCGCCGGCCTGGCCCTGGTCGAGCAGCTTGCGGAACATTTCCACACCGGTGACGGTGGTCTTGGTCGTGGTCGGGCGGATGCCGACGATCTCGACCTCTTCGTTGACGTTGATCACGCCACGCTCGACGCGACCGGTCACCACGGTGCCACGACCGGTGATGGTGAAGACGTCCTCGACGGGCATCAGGAACGGCTTGTCGGTCTCGCGAACCGGATCCGGGATCGACTCGTCGACGGCCTCCATGAGGTCCTCAACCGACTTGACCCACTTCGGGTCGCCTTCCAGCGCCTTCAGCGCGGAGACGCGGATAACCGGGGCATCCTCGTCGAACTCCTGGGCGGCCAGCAGTTCGCGGACCTCCATCTCGACGAGCTCCAGGAGCTCCTCGTCGTCGACCATGTCCGACTTGTTCAGCGCCACGAGGATGTAGGGCACACCCACCTGACGGCCCAGCAGCACGTGCTCGCGGGTCTGCGGCATCGGGCCGTCGGTCGCGGCGACCACCAGGATCGCGCCGTCCATCTGGGCGGCACCGGTGATCATGTTCTTGATGTAGTCAGCGTGGCCGGGGGCGTCCACGTGTGCGTAGTGGCGCTTCTCGGTCTGGTACTCAACATGCGAGATGTTGATGGTGATACCGCGCTGACGCTCTTCAGGCGCATTGTCGATCTGGTCGAATGCGCGCGATTCGTTCAACTCCGGGTACTTGTCGTGCAGAACCTTGGTGATTGCTGCAGTGAGCGTGGTCTTGCCGTGGTCAACGTGACCGATGGTCCCGATGTTGACGTGCGGCTTCGTCCGCTCGAACTTCGCCTTCGCCACTGTGGTGTCCTCCTGGACTTGTTGGTGCTTTTCCTAAAGCAGTGTTGATGTGTTCAGTTGTGTGCCCGCGACAGTTGCGCGACGAGCTTACTGACCCGTCGCCTTCGCGTGATCGATGGCTCGACTCCGGCTCAGTTCGCGCTGTGCCGTGCGGCTAAGCCGCAAAGCCCAGATGCTCACTGACCCGTCGCCTTCGCGATGATCTCCTTCGCCACGTTCGCCGGAACTTCGGCGTACGAGTCGAACACCATGGAGTAGTTCGCCCGGCCCTGGGTCTTCGACCGAAGGTCACCCACGTAGCCGAACATCTCCGACAGCGGCACCTGCGCCTTGACGACACGCGCACCGCTGCGCTCCTCCATGGCCTGGATCTGACCACGGCGGGAGTTCAAGTCGCCGATCACGTCGCCCATGTAGTCCTCGGGCGTCGTGACCTCGACAGCCATGATGGGTTCGAGGATGACCGGCTGAGCCGCCTGGGCGGCCTTCTTCAGCACCTGCGAACCCGCCACCTTGAACGCCATTTCCGAGGAGTCGACCTCGTGGTAGGCGCCGTCGAGCAGCGTCATCTTCAGGTTCACCAGCGGGTAGCCGGCCAACACGCCGTACTGCATGGCGTCCTGCGCACCGGCATCCACCGACGGGATGTACTCACGCGGGATGCGGCCACCGGTGACCTTGTTCTCGAACTCGTAGGTGGCACCGTCCTCGCCGACGAACGGCTCGAGGTCGATGAGCACCTTCGCGAACTGGCCGGAGCCACCCGTCTGCTTCTTGTGGGTGAACTCGACCTTCTCCACCTTGCGGCGGATGGTCTCGCGGTAGGCCACCTGGGGCTTACCGACGTTGGCCTCGACCTTGAACTCGCGACGCATGCGGTCCACCAGGATGTCCAGGTGCAGCTCGCCCATACCGCCGATGACGGTCTGACCGGTCTCCTGGTCCAGGTGCACCTTGAAGGTCGGGTCCTCTTCGGCGAGCTTCTGGATCGCGGTGCCCAGCTTCTCCTGGTCACTCTTGGTCTTGGGCTCGATGGCCACCTCGATGACCGGATCCGGGAAGGTCATCGACTCCAGCACGACCTGCTGGTTCGGATCGCACAGGGTGTCACCGGTGGTGGTGTCCTTCAGACCGATCACGGCGTAGATGTGACCAGCGGAGGCCGACTCGACCGGGTTCTCCTTGTTGGCGTGCATCTGGAACAGCTTGCCCAGACGCTCCTTCTTGCCCTTGGTGGCGTTGATGACCTGGGCACCGGACTCGACCTTGCCCGAGTACACGCGGACGTAGGTGAGCTTGCCGAAGAAGGGGTGCACGGCGATCTTGAACGCGAGCGCGGAGAACGGCTCGTCGGTCGACGGCTTGCGCAGAACCTCTTCGTCCTCCTTGCCGGGGACGTGGCCCTTGACGGACTCGACATCCAGCGGCGACGGGAGGTAGTCGATCACGGCGTCCAGCATCGGCTGCACACCCTTGTTCTTGAACGCACTGCCGCACAGCACCGGGTACAGCTCGCTGCTCACGGTCAGCTTGCGGATCGCGCCCTTGATCTCGTCGATCGTGAGCTCTTCGCCGCCGAGGTACTTCTCCAGAAGCTCCTCGTCGGTTTCGGCGACGGTGTCCATCAGCTCGCTGCGGTATTCGGCGGCCTTGTCGGCCAGATCCGCGGGGATCTCGACCGTCTCGTAGCTCTCACCGAGCTTGGTCTCGCCGCGCCATACCTTGGCGTTCATCTCGACCAGGTCGATGATGCCCTCGAAGTCGTTCTCGGCACCGATCGGCAGCTGGATCACCAGCGGCTTGGCGCCAAGGCGGTCCTTGATGGTCTGCACGGTGAAGTAGAAGTCCGCACCGAGCTTGTCCATCTTGTTGACGAAGCAGATCCGGGGCACGTCGTACTTGTCGGCCTGACGCCACACCTGCTCGGACTGCGGCTCAACACCCTCTTTGCCGTCGAAGACGGCAACGGCACCGTCGAGTACCCGCAGGCTGCGCTCCACCTCGACGGTGAAGTCGACGTGCCCGGGGGTGTCGATGATGTTGATCTGGTTGTTGTTCCAGAAGCAGGTCACGGCTGCGGAGGTGATGGTGATACCACGCTCCTGCTCCTGCTCCATCCAGTCGGTGGTGGAGGCACCGTCGTGCGTCTCACCGATCTTGTAGTTGACGCCGGTGTAATAGAGGATGCGCTCGGTCGTCGTCGTCTTGCCGGCGTCGATGTGCGCCATGATGCCGATGTTGCGGACCTTGTTCAGGTCTGTCAGCACGTCCTGTGCCACGGAAGTCTTCCCAACTCTTTCGCTTGCTTGATTAGGTGTTCGATTGCGCGCGTACCGGCACCCGACGCTGGATGCCGGGCGCGGGTATCACCAGCGGTAGTGCGCGAAAGCCCGGTTCGCTTCGGCCATCTTGTGAGTGTCCTCACGGCGCTTCACAGCGGCACCCAGGCCGTTGCTGGCATCGAGGATCTCGTTGGCGAGGCGCTCGATCATGGTCTTCTCACGACGGGCCTTGGAGAAGCTGACCAGCCAACGCAGGGCCAGGGTGGTGGAACGATCGGGGCGAACCTCGACCGGCACCTGGTAGGTGGCACCACCGACGCGGCGGCTGCGCACCTCGAGGGCGGGCTTGACGTTGTCGAGCGCGCGCTTGAGGGTGACGACCGGATCGGTGCCGGTCTTGTCGCGAGCCTGCTCCAGCGCACCGTAGACAATGCGCTCAGCCAGTGACTTCTTGCCGTCCAGCAGCACCTTGTTCACCAGCTGGGTGACCAGCTGCGACCCGTAGACCGGATCGTTGACCAACGGACGCTTCGGCGCGGGACCCTTGCGCGGCATCAGCTCTTCTCCTTCTTGGCGCCGTAGCGGCTACGGGCCTGCTTGCGGTTCTTGACACCCTGGGTGTCGAGCGACCCGCGGATGATCTTGTAACGGACACCGGGGAGGTCCTTCACACGACCGCCGCGCACCAGCACCATCGAGTGCTCCTGCAGGTTGTGACCCTCGCCGGGGATGTAGGCGGTGACCTCAACCCCACTGGTCAGCTTGACGCGCGCAACCTTGCGAAGCGCCGAGTTCGGCTTCTTCGGGGTGGTGGTGTACACGCGCGTGCACACACCGCGGCGCTGCGGGCTGCCCTTGAGAGCCGCCGTCTTGACCTTGGCGACCTTGTCGCGGCGACCCTTGCGGACCAGCTGGTTGATGGTTGGCATGTACCGGCTTTCTCTGTGTTGCTTCTTGCTTTTCTAAGTCTCTGTACTGCAGTTATCCCCCGGTCGCGTACCCCGCGTCCGGGCGTGTCGCACGTTCTTACACCGGTGGAATTCCGATGCGTGTTAGACATGCAAATTCGCCCGGCGTGCGGGCACGCTAGCGAAACACTCAGCGGCGTGCGCCTTCCGGCCAGGCACGATCTACCACGATACCAGGGCTGGCCGTGACGAACCAAACCCGCTAACGACGACCTAATCCCAGGTCAGACGCTACGACTCTGACTGCCCCATACCAGCAGCCAGTCGTCGCAGCATATCGGTGAATACCGCGTCGGTGTCGATATCGTCCATAACGCCCGTCATTTCCAGCAGGACGAAGCCGTGCAGAGCCGACCAGAACTGCAGCGCGGCATAGAACGCATCCTCACCCTCCAGCCCATATGAGGTCAGAACCTCGATCACCGGCCCCGCCGCAGCCTTGGTCGCCGCCGAGTACTCCGGGTCGTCCCCACCGAAGGGCATCCGGGTGAATGCCGAATAACGACCGGGATGGTGATGGGCATAGCTGCGGTAGGCGCTGGCCATGACCGCTACCGCATCGTCACGGGTTCGGCCTGCACCCACGGTGTTGAGCATTTCGATGATGTCGTCGATCACGCGCATCCGAACCGTGCGCCGCAGGTCGTCGAGGCTGTCCACGTGGTTGTAGAGCGACGGGCCCTTGGTGCCGAGCTGGCCGGCCAACGCATTGATCGTCAGGGCATCCCAGCCCTCGCGGTCCAGGAACGTCAGCGCCGCGTTGACGATCGCATCGCGGCTGAGCCTCGTGGTCCGCGCCGGCCGCGACGGGGAACGTCGAGTTCCAGCCGCCTGTGCCTCTGGCCGAGCTGACATGTACGCACTGCCTTCGAGTCGATGTGATTGACGCCGCCGTTTGGGTCGCCGTGAAACTGTAGCCCCTCAGACAGCGCAGATCAGTTCACCCGGCCCTGACTGAGCCGGGCGAGTTTCTCGGTGATCTGGCACAGGTCAGGCAGGGTGGACGGGTTCATCGTCTGAATCGACCACGTGATCACATCTTGCCCCTTGGCCACGTAGATACTGCAGACATTCGCGTCCGACGCGCGGAAACCTTGGTTGCCGTCGATCGACAGCTCGGTGAGGGTGCGTCCGGCCCTGGTCTCCAGCGTCCGCTCGGTGTCCATGTCGCTGCCCCGGTACCACCAGGTGGAGATGCCCATCCCGGCACCGAACGTGCCCAGCACCGAGTTCTCCTGCCAGAAACACCCGGCGTCGCTGACCACCGCCTTGGTGAACATCGACGAGCCGACGGCATCAGCGATGTCGGCATCGGTGATGCCGTTGCAGTCCGCGCCCTGAAAACCGTCGCCGGCCGCCGCCGGTTCCGAGGGAGACGGCGATTCCGTCGGTCCGCACGCGGTCAGCGCGACTCCGACGGCGATGCCGACCAGGCACCTCACTGCGAGGTAGCGGTGCGCCACGGTCAGAGTTCCGATTGAAGGGTGGCCGACAGCAACTTCTTGGCGTCCTGGCACGGATCGCCCTTGCCGGCCTGCATGGCATTGCCCGCGCTGCGGAACTGCACCCACCAACTGATCACGCCCGACCCGGCCGCCGCGGTTGCCGAGCAGGCCGCGCCCGTCACATCGCGACGGGCCACGAACGCCTGGTGCCGCTCGACCACGACGTCGGTGATCTGCGCGTCCCGACTACGGGCCACCGCCCGCTCGCGGTCCAGCGAGCCCTCCTCGAACCAGGAGAAGATCACGTCGAGCATCGCGGGTGAGTCCGCATTCGGCTCAGGACCGGGCCGGGTCTTACGCGACAACACGTATTGGCAGACCGCACCGCTGTACGGGCGCACCACATTGTCGGCGGCCAGGATCTCCTGGATCGTGCTGTCGACGAGCAGCCCGCAGCGATCATCGACGTATCCGAAACTGCGGTCGGGGTCGGCGGGATCGGCCGACGCGCGCTGGGCAGCGCCGTCGATGGTGTGCGAACACCCCGCGACGGTCACCACGGCTGTGACTGCCACGGCAGCAGCCTGAACAACACACCGACGCATTGCTGAACACGGTACCCAGCACCGAGACCACACGCGACCTGTCGGGGAACGCCGGTCAAACTGGTCAACACCTGCCGACGCGAGAAGTGCGCCACGTACTCTGCTCACAGCGGATCGGAAGGGGAACTCACCGTGAATTGGACAGCTGTGGGCCGGAGGATGCTTGTCGGGCTGACGGCAGGCACGCTCACGTTGCCGCTGGCGCTCACCGTCGGCACTCCCGGCGCGGCAGCCAAGAACGGTGACACCCACGTCACCGGTCAAGGTGTCGAACAGACCATTGACTGCAACAACGCCACGCTGTTGGTCAACGGAACCGGTAACAGGATCACCGCGCTGGGCACCTGCTGGGCCGTGACCGTTCAGGGGTCGTCCAACGTCATCGTCGCCGACAACGTCATCAACGACGTCACCGTGTACGGCTATGACCAGACCGTGTTCTTCAAGAACGGTGACCCGATCCTGGTCGACCGCGGCCGGGAACTGGGGATGACCAACCAGATCAGTCGCGTCCCCGCCTGATCAGCCTGATCAAACCCGAGGCAGAAAGCAGAGACTGACCGTGCTCACCCGTTTCCCCCACACCAAGTTGATCCTCGGAATCGGCGCCGCCGCTGCGGCGTTCACCCTGGCGGCCTGTGGTTCAGAAAGTTCGGACACCAACACGCCCAGCGCCACCGCGGGAGAGTCCGGTCTGAATGTCGAGGTCGGAAACACCATCAACTACAGCTCATTCGGTACCACGACCGACATCGACTGCGCCGACGGCAAATCACTCACGGTCGGTGGCGCCAACAACACCCTGACCGTCAAGGGCACCTGCGCCAATGTGAACATCGGCGGATCCGACAACAAGATCACCTTCGAGCGGATCGACAAGGGGCTGACGATCATCGGGTTGAACAACACCGTCACCTACGCGGCGGGCGACCCCAAGGTCAACAACACCGGCAGCAACAACAAGGTCAACAAGGGCTAGTCGGCGCTGGTTCCGTGCCGGCCGGCACCGCCGGCGAACCGGCCGGCACCGTGGGCGGCCTCCTCTGCGACGCGGGCGATGCTGGCGAATTCGAATTCCATTGCCGCCTGCTCTGATTCACCCCACTGGTGAAGTGCCGAGAGTCGGTCGGCCCGCAGACATTGCTGCGGCAGCCGGGACAGCTCGGCGGCGAGCCCCTCGGCGTGTTGGCGCGCTTGGCCTTTCGGCACCACCCGGTTGGCCAGGCCGATGGCGTGGGCTTCCGTCGCATCGACGGCACGGCCGGTCAGGATCAGGTCCATGGCCCGGCTCTGCCCGATCAACCTGGGCAGCCGCACGGTGCCACCGTCGATCAACGGCACTCCCCACCGGCGGCAGAACACGCCCAGCACCGCGTCCTCGTCGACCACCCGCAGGTCACACCACAGCGCCAGTTCCAATCCACCGGCCACCGCATGGCCGCTGACCGCGGCGATCACCGGCTTGGACAACACCATCCGGCTCGGCCCCATCGGCCCAGGGCCGGTGCGGTGCAGCTGATTCATCTGCGGGGTACCGAAGGCCTTGAGATCGGCTCCGGCACAGAAGGTTCCACCGGCACCCGTCAACACCGCGACGGCGGCGTCGTCATCGGCGTCGAACTGCTCGAACGCGGCAAACAGGGCCGCCGCGGTGGGGCCGTCGACGGCGTTGCGCGCGTGCGGCCGGTCGATGATGACCGTGGTCACCGGTCCGTTGCGCTCCACCCGCACCGCTTCGATCATGTCGCCTCCATGAGTTCGTCGCGATCTCGCCGCTCGACGAGTTCGGCGGCAAAGTCGTTGTACGCCTTGCGTAGTTCAGGGCCCGGCCAGCTGTCGGGCAGGAGCTCGTCGGGCAGTACCGGATCTGCCAGCAGGTGACGCACGATGCCCGCGGCCGCGACGAACCGACCCGGAATGTCGGTCGCATCGGCCATCTCGTCCAGCAGTTGTTCGCCCGTGTCCCGCCAGCCGGGCAGGTCCCACAGCGTGCCGGCCAGGCCGGCCGGATCCCGATCCCGGGAGTACAAGAGCCGCACCCGGTCGGTGATCTCCTGAGGTAACACCTGGTCGAGGTTGTCCGGACGCATCCAGACGCCTTCGCGCAGTTCACCGAAGCGATACTGCTGCAGCGTGTTCCGCAGGGATGCCCGAGTACGGGCATCGGTGCCGACACTGGTGATGACCAGCGTCAGCCACTGGCCGTCGCACTCCCGCAGCTTCGGGTCGATCGCGTCGTCCTGGCGGCGCTGGCGGGTCAGCAGCCGGTCCGACAGCCGGTAGCCGTCCTCGGACCGGAACAGGTCACCGGCGCTGACCATGCGGGTCAGCGCCACCCGCAGGGTCGGCTCTTTGATGTCGAAATCGGCTGTCAGCCTGATCAGTTCGGCGGCACTGGCCCAGGCCGGGTGCGCACCGAGCAGCACGCTCAGCACCACCGACCGGGCTGTCATCCGGGTGAGCGCGGGCATGTCAGACCCCTGAGGACCTGCGCCCGTAGTCGCCCATCGGTTCGTCCCGGTGACGCACCGCTTCGCGGAAACCGTGCTCAACCGCGTCGGCGACGAAAGCGTGTCCTTCGGGCGTGTGCCGGGCGATGCCGTCGAACACGGTGCTCACCATGCGACTGGTCGCCACGCCCTGCTGCAGCAGCGAGGAGTTGCAGGCCAACTTGGCCATGATGAGCTGGTTGACGGGCATCGCGGCGATCCGCGCGACGAGGCGTTCGGTACGTTCGTCCAAGTCCTCCGGCTCGGGCGCCTCGACGGCCAGACCCCATTCGGCGGCCTGGGCGCCGGTGATGCAATCCCCGGTGAACAGAAGGCGTTTGGCGCGTTGATCCCCCAGCCGATGGGCCCACAGGCCCGCGGCCGGAACACCCCACACCCGCATGGGCGGATAGCCGATCTTGGCGTCGGAGGCAGCGATCACCTGGTCGGCGTGCAACGCGATGTCCGTGCCGCCGGCCACGCAGTACCCGTGGATCTTGACCACCGTCGGCTTGTCGGCATGCATCAGGCTGGAGAAGCCACGCACGAACCGGCTCATCATCTGGTAGTCGACCATCGGATCCCACGGTTGATCCGGAAGATGGTTGACCGCCTGGGTTTTCCCGGACAGCACCGTCCCGTCGTAGCGGCCTCCCCCGGCCTCGCCGGTGCCGTCGGCGTAGGCGGACAGGTCGAATCCCGCACAGAAACCCTCGCCGCGACCGGACACCAGGATCACGTGCACGTCCGGATCCAAGTCCGCGCGCTCAACCAGGGCCTGCAGTTCCAGCGGAGTGTCGGCGACGATCGAATTGCCCTTTTTCGGGCGGTTGAACGTGATTCGCGCGATTCGATCGGTGACCTCGTAGGTCATCGTCTTGAGCGTTTCGACCGTCATCCGTTGTCTGTCCTCCTCGCGTGCGGAGCCTTGACCAGGGCACGCTCGAGGATCGGCGCCAGGTCCAGCCCGGTCGGCAGGGTGCCGAACGCCTGACCCCACTGCCCGCCGAGCCGGCTGGCCAGGAAGGCCTCGGCCACCGCCGGGTGGCCGTGCCGCACCAGAAGCGTGCCCTGCAACGCCAGTGAGATGTCCTCGGCGACCTTGCGGCCCCGGTACTGGATGGTCTCCAGATCGGCCAGATCGTTCTGCAGCGTGGTGACGTGGCGGTCCAGCCGCGGGTCCTGCCCGGCGGTCTTGGAGAGTTCGTCGAACAGCACCTCGACACTCTCCGGCCGGGTTGCCATGGCGCGCAAGGTATCCAATGCGCTGACGTTGCCGGAACCTTCCCAGATGCCCATCAGCGGAGCCTCGCGGTACAGCCGGGGCATACCCGAATCCTCGACGTAGCCGTTGCCGCCCAGACATTCCATCGCCTCGGCGGCATGCGGGGTGGCCCGCTTGCAGACCCAGTACTTGCCGGCGGCCAGGCCGATCCGGCGCAGCAGCGCCTCACGGTCGTCACCGCGGACCGCCTTGTCGGTGGCCCCGGCCATCCGCATCGCCAGCATGGTCGCCGCCTCGGCCTCCACCGCCAGATCGGCCAGCACGTTGCGCATCAGCGGCTGATCGATCAGATAGGCGCCGAACGCCTTTCGGTGCTGGGCGTGGTGTACGGCGCGGGTCAGGCCGCTGCGCATGCTCGTGGCGCTGCCCAGTGTGCAGTCCAGGCGGGTGAGGTTGACCATCTCGATGATGGTCGGCACGCCGCGGCCCTCCTCGCCCACCAGCCAGGCGGTGGCGCCGTCGTACTCGACCTCGCTCGAGGCGTTGGCGTGGTTGCCGAGCTTGTCCTTGAGCCGCTGCAGGAACATCCGGTTGCGGCTGCCGTCGGGCAGGATCCGCGGCAGGAAGAAACAACTCAAACCACCCGGAGCCTGGGCGAGGACCAGGAAGATGTCGCCCATCGGCGCCGACGTGAACCACTTGTGCCCGCGCAGCGAGTAGGTGCCGTCGCCGTTGCGTGTGGCTTCGGTGGTGCCGGCGCGGACGTCGGAGCCGCCCTGCTTCTCGGTCATCGACATGCCTGCCGTGATGCCGGCTTTCGTCGTCGCGAGCTTGAGTTCGGGGTCGTACACCCGACTGGTCAGCAGCGGCTCGTAGATCGCGGCCAGTTCCGGGTTGAACCGCAGTGCCGGCACGACGGCGTAGGTCATCGAGATCGGGCAGACGTGTCCGGGTTCGACGGTCCACACCGAGGTCTTGGCGGCGCGCACCACGTGCGAGCCCGCACGGTCATCGGCCCACGGGGCGCCGTGCAGGCCGTGGGTGACGGCCACATTCATCAACTCGTGATAGGCCGGGTCGTATTCGACCTCGTCGATCCGGTGGCCGTAGCGGTCGTGGGTGTGCAGCACGGGCCGGTTCCGGTCGGCGAGCTCACCCCAGCGCTGGGCCTGGGCGCTCCCGTTGATGGCGCCGAGTTCGTGCACCTCGTCCACGCCCCACTGCCCGCCTTCGCGGATGAGGGCCTCGGCCAGCACCGGCGAGGTG
Organism: Mycolicibacterium sp. 050232; assembly: GCA_036235365.1. Taxonomy (GTDB): domain Bacteria; phylum Actinomycetota; class Actinomycetes; order Mycobacteriales; family Mycobacteriaceae; genus Mycobacterium. The sequence goes on from JAZBEZ010000003.1 coordinate 525,339, forward strand.
GCGGGGTTGTAGTCCTCGAGCGTGGGGACCTGATTGGTGACGACATGCGTATCAGCCATGCCCCCAGTGTTACAAATTTTCGACAACCGCACAATAGTTGTAACACGCGGCTGTCTGCAGTGGCCGCACCCTCCAATGGCACGCTGGAGTGGCTCCCGGCGTCGAACGCCACTCCAGCGTGACAATCGGGGCGTGGCCCGGCCGGCATGCGCCGAATGCGTCACGCCAGCGTGACGCTCGAACTCGACAGCCACTCTGGCGTGACAGACCGGGACAGACCGGGGACGACGGCCTGGGCCCTGCCAGAGCCCTCACGCCAGGTCAGGGTGGCAGGTCAGGCCCTGCCAGAGCCCTCAGGCTGGGTCCAACTCGGCGGCGGCGACCGGCGACCCGTCGACGTCGTCGCCCTCGGCCGGCCGCGAGGAGCGGCGCGCTTCGTACCGGTTGAGCGCGGCCAGCACCACACCCGCCAGGGCCCAGCCGAGCACGATGTCGACCACATAGTGCTCGGCGGTGTACACGAGCGTGAACGCCATGACGAGTGGATACGCCACCAACAGCGGTCGCCACCCGCGGTTCACCCGGTTCCACAAGAACGCCGCGACCGCAGCCGTGAGCCCCGCATGCAAGGACGGGATCGCCGCGACGAGGTTCACGCTGGCCTGACCCTGATCGATCAGCGCCGTGGCAGTGTGAAGGTTGAGCTTGCCCCAGCCGCGGGTGACGATCCGTTCGATCCACTCGTGGGCGCCGTCCCGACTGCCCTCCATGGCGCCGAGGAGCCCCCCGTCGACGGCTTCGCGCGCCGATCGGAACATGCACCGCGGCCCGGCCGGGCCACCTTCGACGTCATCGGCACCGCACCGCGCCGCGGCCCACGGCGGAGCAGCCGGCAGCAGCGCATAGATGGCCAGCGCCGCGAACGACAGTCCGACGAACAAGCGCACGAACCGCTTCCACTCCTCCCGGTCACGCAGCCACAGCACGCCGGCCACGACGTAGGGGAGGATGAAAAACGACATGTAGACGGTGCTGATCACCACCTCCCACCACGGCGGGTGCAGCAGCTTCAGCCGTTCCTGCAACCACACCGTCGGGACGGTGCCGAAGAACAGCCAGCGGTCCGCGTCGACCTGCCAGTGCCACAGGGTCGGCCGGCCGACCAGGGTGGCCGCTCCGCGGCTCAAGTCGTAGGCAGCCAGCACCACGGCGAACGGCAGCCAGTCGCGTATCACGTAGAGCATCCGTCGGCCCTGCCCGATGCTCGCGGCCAGCAGGCCCGTCGCGATATAGAGCAACAACAGTTCCCGGTTGAACGCGAAACCGTCGGTGACGGTGCGGTAGACGACCACCGCGGCCCACACCAGGATCGCGCCGTACCGCAGCATCCGCAGTCGACGGGCGCGGTTGTCGGCGTCCGACGGCGCAGAGGCTTCTTGGGTTACCGAGTCATCAACCGCGGTCACAGAGGTGACGTTAGTTCACCTTCGCGTCACGATGCCGTTGAAAACGGTTCAGGTCACCGAACGTGTTCAGCCGGCGTGCTCCCGCAGAAACGCGATGTCGTCCTTGCGACCCGCTTCCGCGGTCTCGCAGATCACCGGCGCATCGGCCGCCTTGACCACCGCTGCCAGCAACTGCGGATCGATCTGCCCGGCACCGAAATTCGCGTGGCGGTCAGCGCCGGAGCCGGCCGCGTCGCGGGAATCATTGCAGTGCACCAGGTCGATGCGCCCGGTGATCGCCTTGATCCGATCCACAGCGTCGATCAACGCCTCGCCCGCCGCCCACGCGTGGCACGTATCGAGACAGAAGCCGATTCCCTTGTCCCCGATCGAATCCCACAACCGAGCGATGGTGTCGAAATGCCGAGCCATGGCGTGATCGCCGCCGGCGGTGTTCTCCAGGTACACGGGCACTTCGGTGTTCAGATAGTCCAGGGCCTTGACCCAACGCTCGAACCCGGCGTCCATGTCATTGTCATCGGCGTGACCGCCGTGCACGATCACCGCGGTGGCGCCGATCTCGGCGGCAGCGTCGCAGGTGTCCTGCAGGATCTTGCGGGACGGAATCCGCACCCGGTTGTTGGCCGAGGCCACGTTGATCAGGTACGGCGCATGCACGTACAGCGGCACCGTCGACGCCTTGAGCACCTCGGCGTCCTCACGGGGCTTGGGTTTCTTCCAGCTCTGCGGGTTACCGAGGAAGAACTGCACCACGTCGGCGCCGTCCGCGGCGGCCGCGGCCAAGGGGTCGGTGTTGTCTACATGCGAGCCGATGAGCACGCCGCCGAGTCTAGTGAGACGGTGCGACACCGCGTCGGGTGCTGCGATGACTTTCGTCGGCGCGGATGGTCGTATGCAATGTGGACAACACAGTGTGGCCGATGGTGCATGCCGAGCGGGCAGCGCTGATCGCCGACCTCGAACGCCTCGATGACGACGCGTGGGACACAGAGTCGCTGTGCGACGGGTGGAGTGTGCACGAAGTCGTCGCGCATCTGGTCGACGTGGCGATGACGACGCGGGTCGGATTCATGGTCGACATGGCCCGGGCACGCTTCGACTTCGACCGGCAGAACGCGCGTGGCGTCGCGCGGGCCCGCGGCGCATCTCCGCAGGAAACGCTGGAGCGCCTGCGTCGCGCCGCGTCACGGACGTCGACTCCCCCGGCGCCGCTTGACACCCGACTCGTCGAAGAAGTCGTGCACGGCGAAGATATCCGTCGCCCGCTCGGCGTCACGCGCGCCTATGACCCCGAGGCCGTCGTCAGATCGTTGCGTCAACAGGCCCGTACCTCAAGGGCATTCGGCGGTGCGAAGGAGCTTCTCACCCACGTGCGGATCAGCGCGACCGACGGCGACCTGACCATCGGCGACGGGCCTGACGTACGAGGCACCGCACTGGCCCTGTTGCTGGCCATCTCGGGCCGGCGCGGCGCACTCGGCGAACTCGATGGCCCCGGGGTGCCCACCTTGGCGTCGACCTCACCACCCACTGTCACGCCAGAGGGACCATCGGCGTCGACAGCCACTCCAGCGTGACAACGGCGGGCCGAGACGGCTCCCACACGAAAAAGCCCCCGACTCCCATACGGGAGCGGGGGCTTTTCCGTGACTGACTAGCGGTAGTCCGAGTATCCGTAATCGTCCAGCGGCACCGCAGCACCGGTGGCCGCACCGAAGTCCGGGCTGTAGTACTGATCCTCGTAGGACGGGATCGTGTACGCCGCAGCGCGGGCCTCTTCGGTCGGCTGCACCTGGATGTCGCGGTAACGGGCGATGCCGGTACCGGCCGGGATCAGCTTGCCGATGATCACGTTCTCCTTCAGACCCTGCAGCTTGTCGCTGCGGCAGTTGATCGCCGCATCGGTCAGCACGCGAGTGGTCTCCTGGAACGACGCCGCCGACAGCCACGAATCCGTGGCCAGCGATGCCTTGGTGATACCCATCAGCACCGGACGTCCGGCCGCGGGCTCGCCACCCTCGGCCACGACGCGACGGTTCTCGGTCTCGAACTCGGCCCGCTCGGTCAGCGAGCCGGGCAGGAACTCCGTCGCACCCGAGTCGATGATCGTGACGCGACGCAGCATCTGCCGGACGATGACCTCGATGTGCTTGTCGTGGATCGACACACCCTGGGCCCGGTAGACCTCCTGGACCTCCTTGACGAGGTGGATCTGCACCTCGCGGGGGCCCTGGACACGCAGCACCTCGTGCGGATCCGCGGAGCCTTCCATCAGCTGGTCGCCAACCTCGACGTGGTCACCGTCGGACAGCACACCTTCGGAGCCGTCCTCGTGGGTGATCACGCGCAGGCGCTGACGCTTGGAGAGCTTGTCGTAGACAACTTCCTCGCCACCGTCGTCGGGAACGATGGTGATCTTGAAGAACTTGTCGCTCTCCTCCAGCCGCACCCGGCCCGCGACGTCGGCGATGGGCGCCTTGTTCCGCGGGATACGAGCCTCGAACAGCTCCTGCACGCGGGGCAGACCACCGACGATGTCGGCGCCACCGGTAACACCACCCTGGTGGAAGGTACGCATGGTCAGCTGCGTGCCGGGCTCACCGATGGACTGGGCGGCGACGATGCCGACGGCCTCGCCGATGTCGACCAGCTTGCCGGTGGCCATCGAACGGCCGTAGCACTTGGCACACACACCGGAGGCCGAGGCACAGGTCAGCACGGAGCGGACCTTCACCTGCGAGACACCGGCAGCCAGCAGCGCGTCGATGGCCGGGTCACCCAGGTCATGGCCGCGCTCGATGACGACGTTGCCCTTGTCGTCGACCGCGTCGGTGGCCAGCGTGCGGGCGAACGCCGAGGTCTCGACGTGCGCATCGCGGATCAGCGAACCGTCCGCGGCACGCTCGGCCAGCGTGACGATGATGCCGCGCTCGGTCTCACAGTCGGTCTCGCGAACGATGACGTCCTGCGACACGTCCACCAGACGACGGGTCAGGTAACCCGAGTCGGCGGTACGAAGCGCGGTGTCGGCCAGACCCTTACGAGCACCGTGGGTGTTGATGAAGTACTCCAACACCGTCAGGCCCTCACGGAACGAGGACTTGATCGGGCGCGGGATGAACTCACCCTTCGGGTTGGTCACCAGACCCTTCATGCCTGCCAGGGTGCGGGTCTGGGTGAGGTTACCCGTGGCGCCAGACTTCACGATCGTGATGATCGGGTTGTCGGCCGGGTAGTACTCCTCCAGCGCCTTACCCACCTCTTCGGTGGCGTCCTGCCAGATCTTGACCAGGGACTCGTTGCGCTCGTTGTGGTTCAGCGCGCCACGCTGGTACTTGCGCTCGATCGCCTCGGCCTCGGCCTCGTGCCGCTCCAGGATCTCCTGCTTCTGCGGCGGCACCAGAACGTCGGCCATCGAGACGGTGACACCCGAACGGGTGGCCCAGTGGAAACCGGCGTCCTTGAGCTTGTCGACGGTCTGCGCCACCACGATCATCGGGAAGCGCTCGGCCAGATCGTTGATGATCCGGGCCTGGACCTTCTTGTGCATCTGCTCGTTGACGAACGGGTAGCCCTTCGGCAGCAACTCGTTGAAGAGCACGCGGCCCAGCGTGGTGTCCGCGGTCCAGGCATCGCCCGGCTTCCAGCCGTTCGCCGACAGCTCGGCCTCGACGTTGGCCGGCGGACGCGCATCGGTCAGCCGCACCTTGATCTTGGCGCGCACCGACAGGGCACCGCGGTCGAGCGCCATGATGGCCTCGGCCGGCGAGCTGTACACGCCCTGCTCCGGCGAATCCTTGCCGGCCGGGACGTACTCGCCGACATCGCCGGCGACCTCGGTGGTCAGGTAGTACAGGCCGGTCACCATGTCCAGACGCGGCATGGCCAGCGGCTTACCCGACGCCGGGGACAGGATGTTGTTCGAGGACAGCATCAGGATGCGGGCCTCGGCCTGGGCCTCTGCCGACAGCGGCAGGTGCACGGCCATCTGGTCACCGTCGAAGTCGGCGTTGAACGCCTCACACACCAGCGGGTGCAGCTGGATGGCCTTGCCTTCCACCAGCTGCGGCTCGAAGGCCTGGATACCCAGGCGGTGCAGCGTAGGTGCACGGTTCAGCAGCACCGGGTGCTCGGCGATGACCTCTTCGAGGACATCCCACACCTGGGGACGCTGACGCTCCACCATGCGCTTGGCGCTCTTGATGTTCTGCGCGTGGTTCAGGTCGACCAGACGCTTCATCACGAACGGCTTGAACAGCTCGAGTGCCATCAGCTTCGGCAGACCGCACTGGTGCAGCTTGAGCTGCGGGCCGACCACGATGACCGAACGGCCCGAGTAGTCGACGCGCTTACCGAGCAGGTTCTGACGGAAGCGGCCCTGCTTGCCCTTGAGCAGATCGGACAGCGACTTGAGCGGACGGTTGCCCGGTCCGGTGACCGGACGGCCACGACGGCCGTTGTCGAACAGCGCGTCCACCGACTCCTGAAGCATGCGCTTCTCGTTGTTGACGATGATCTCGGGGGCACCGAGGTCGATCAGTCGCTTGAGCCGGTTGTTGCGGTTGATCACGCGGCGGTACAGGTCGTTCAGGTCGGAGGTGGCGAAACGGCCACCGTCGAGCTGAACCATCGGACGCAGCTCCGGCGGGATCACCGGGACGGCGTCGAGCACCATGCCCAGCGGGGAGTTGCCCGACTGCTGGAAGGCAGCCACGACCTTCAGACGCTTGAGGGCGCGCAGCTTCTTCTGGCCCTTGCCGCTGCGGATGGTCTCGCGCAGGTTCTCGGCCTCGGCCTCGATGTCGAAGTTCTCGATGAGCTTCTTGATCGACTCCGCGCCCATGGCACCGGTGAAGTACTCGCCGTAGCGGTCCTGCAGCTCGCGGTACAGCACCTCATCGACGATGAGCTGCTTGGGGGCCAGCTTGGTGAAGGTGGTCCAGATCTCGTCGAGCCGGTCCAGCTCACGCTGGGCCCGGTCCCGGAGCTGACGCATCTCACGCTCGCCGCCGTCGCGCACCTTGCGGCGCACGTCGGACTTGGCACCCTCGGCTTCGAGCTCGGCCAGGTCGGCCTCGAGCTTCTGGGCCCGGGCCTCCAGGTCGGAGTCGCGCTGATCTTCGACGGCCTTGCGCTCGACGGCCATCTCGGCCTCGAGCGTCGACAGCTCGTTGTGGCGCATCTCGTCGTCGACGGAGGTGATCACGTAGGCCGCGAAGTAGATGATCTTTTCCAGATCCTTCGGGGCCAGGTCGAGCAGGTAGCCCAACCGGGACGGAACACCCTTGAAGTACCAGATGTGCGTGACCGGTGCGGCCAGCTCGATGTGGCCCATCCGCTCACGGCGCACCTTGGCACGGGTCACCTCGACGCCGCAGCGCTCACAGATGATGCCCTTGAACCGGACGCGCTTGTACTTGCCGCAGTAGCACTCCCAGTCGCGAGTCGGTCCGAAGATCTTCTCGCAGAACAGGCCGTCCTTCTCCGGCTTCAAGGTGCGGTAGTTGATGGTTTCCGGCTTCTTGACCTCGCCGAAGGACCAGTTGCGGATGTCGTCCGCAGTGGCCAGGCCGATGCGGAGTTCATCGAAGAAGTTGACGTCTAGCACGTAACTCCCTTTCCCCTTGCGGGTGTTGAAACTTGACTACTGGGCGAGATCAGGCGAGGTCTTCGACTGAAGCGGACTCGTTGCGCGACAGGTTGATTCCCAGGTTCGCGGCAGCGCGCTCCAGGTCCTCGTCGTCACCGTCACGCATCTCGATCGCCGCGCCGTCGCTGGAGAGCACCTCGACATTGAGGCACAGCGACTGCAGCTCCTTGAGCAACACCTTGAACGACTCCGGAATACCGGGTTCGGGGATGTTCTCGCCCTTCACGATCGCCTCGTACACCTTGACCCGGCCGACGGTGTCGTCGGACTTGATGGTCAGCAGCTCCTGCAGGGTGTAGGCGGCGCCGTAGGCCTGCATGGCCCAACATTCCATCTCACCGAACCGCTGGCCACCGAACTGCGCCTTACCGCCCAGCGGCTGCTGGGTGATCATCGAGTACGGACCAGTGGAGCGGGCGTGGATCTTGTCATCCACCAGGTGGTGCAGCTTCAGCATGTACATGTAGCCGACCGTCACCGGGTACGGGAACGGTTCGCCACTGCGGCCGTCGAACAGCGTCGCCTTGCCGTCGCTGTCCACCATGACCTCACCGTCACGGTTGGGCAGCGTCGAGCCCAGCAGACCGGCCAGCTCCTCTTCGCGGGCACCGTCGAACACCGGGGTGCTCACGATGCTGTCGACCGGAGCCGAGTACAGCTGCTCGGGCAGCTTGGACGCCCATTCCGGAGCCCCCGCGGCAACATCGATGTTCCAGCCGGCCTTGGCCACCCACCCGAGGTGGGTTTCCAGGATCTGGCCGATGTTCATACGACGCGGCACACCGTGGGTGTTCAGGATGATGTCCACCGGGGTGCCATCGGGCAGGAACGGCATGTCCTCGACGGGCAGGATCTTGCCGATGACGCCCTTGTTGCCGTGGCGTCCGGCGAGCTTGTCGCCGTCGGAGATTTTGCGCTTCTGCGCCACGTAGACGCGGACCAGCTCGTTGACGCCGGCGGGCAGCTCGTCGTCGTCCTCACGTGAGAACACGCGGATGCCGATGACCTTGCCGGACTCACCGTGGGGCACCTTCAGCGACGTGTCGCGGACCTCGCGGGCCTTCTCACCGAAGATGGCACGCAGCAGGCGCTCCTCCGGGGTCAGCTCGGTCTCACCCTTCGGGGTGACCTTGCCGACCAGGATGTCGCCGTCGCGGACCTCGGCGCCGATGCGGACGATGCCGCGCTCGTCGAGATCGGCCAGCACCTCATCGGAGACGTTCGGGATGTCCCGGGTGATCTCCTCGGCGCCCAGCTTGGTGTCGCGGGCATCGATCTCGTGCTCTTCGATGTGAATCGAGGTGAGCACGTCCTCTTCGACCAGACGGTTCGAGAGGATGATCGCGTCCTCGTAGTTGTGGCCCTCCCACGGCATGATCGCCACGAGCAGGTTCTTGCCCAGGGCCATCTCACCGTTCTCGGTGCACGGACCGTCGGCGACGACCTGGCCGGCCTCGACACGCTGCCCGGCGTCCACGATCGGACGCTGGTTGGCACAGGTGCCGTGGTTGGACCGGGCGAACTTGCGCATCCGGTAGGTGTGCCGGGAACCGTCGTCGGCCATCACGGTGATGTAGTCGGCCGAGACCTCCTCGACGACGCCCGCCTTCTCCGAGACGACGACATCGCCCGCGTCGATCGCGGCACGCAACTCCATGCCGGTACCGACCAGCGGGGCCTCGCTGCGCACCAGCGGAACCGCCTGGCGCTGCATGTTGGCACCCATCAGGGCGCGGTTGGCGTCGTCGTGCTCGAGGAACGGGATCATGGCCGTCGCGACCGACACCATCTGGCGCGGCGAGACGTCCATGTAGTCGACGTCGGACGGGGCCACGTTCTCGACCTCGCCGCCCTTACGGCGAACCATCACGCGGTCCTCGGTGAAGCGACCGTCGTTGTCGATCGGCGAGTTGGCCTGCGCCACGACGTGGCGGTCCTCCTCGTCGGCGGTCAGGTAGTCGATCTGGTCGCTGACCACGCCGTCGATGACCTTGCGGTACGGGGTCTCGATGAAGCCGAACGGGTTGACCCGGGCGTACACCGACAGCGAGCCGATCAGACCGATGTTCGGACCCTCAGGGGTCTCGATCGGGCACATGCGGCCGTAGTGGCTGGCGTGCACGTCGCGGACCTCAAGGCCGGCACGCTCACGGGACAGACCGCCGGGGCCCAGCGCCGACAGGCGACGCTTGTGGGTCAGCCCGGAAAGCGGGTTGTTCTGGTCCATGAACTGCGACAGCTGGCTGGTACCGAAGAACTCCTTGATCGCCGCCACGACGGGACGGATGTTGATCAGGGTCTGCGGCGTGATCGCCTCGACGTCCTGGGTGGTCATGCGCTCACGCACGACGCGCTCCATGCGAGACAGGCCGACCCGGATCTGGTTCTGGATCAGCTCGCCCACGGTGCGCAGACGACGGTTGCCGAAGTGGTCGATGTCGTCCACCTCGACCGGGACCTCGACGCCGCCGGGCACCGTCATCACGGTCTGTCCCTCGTGCAGACGCACCAGGTACTCGATGGTGGCGACGACGTCTTCCTCGGTGAGGGTCGACGACGTGATCGGCTGGCCGGCGTTCAGGCCCAGCTTCTTGTTGACCTTGTAGCGGCCGACGCGGGCCAGGTCGTAGCGCTTCTCCTTGAAGAACAGGTTCTCCAGCAGGGTCTGCGCGGACTCCTTGGTCGGCGGCTCGCCCGGACGCAGCTTCCGGTAGATGTCCAGCAACGCCTCGTCGGGACCAGCGGTGCTGTCCTTCTCCAGGGTGCCCATCATGATCTCGGAGAAGCCGAAGCGCTCGGTGATCTGCTCGTTGGTCCAGCCGAGCGCCTTCAGCAGCACGGTCACCGGCTGGCGGCGCTTGCGGTCGATGCGGACGCCGACGGTGTCGCGCTTGTCGACGTCGAACTCCAGCCACGCACCGCGGCCGGGGATCACCTTGACGCTGTGCAGCGTCTTCTCGGTGGACTTGTCGATGCTCTCGTCGAAGTACACACCGGGAGAGCGCACGAGCTGGCTCACAACGACACGCTCGGTGCCGTTGATGATGAAGGTGCCCTTCTCGGTCATCATCGGGAAATCACCCATGAAGACCGTCTGGCTCTTGATCTCACCGGTGTTGTTGTTGATGAACTCGGCCGTGACGAACAGCGGGGCCGCGTACGTCATGTCCTTGTCTTTGCACTCGTCGACCGGCGCCTTGACCTCGTCGAAGCGCGGGTCAGAGAAGCTCAGCGACATCGAGCCCGAGAAATCCTCGATCGGGGAGAGCTCTTCGAGCACCTCTTCGAGGCCGCCCTTGGGGTCGGTCTCACCGCGATCGACGGCCTTCTGCCGCCATTCATCCGAACCCACGAGCCAGTCGAAGGAATCCGTCTGAACGTCGAGCAGCCCCGGAACCTCAAGCGGCTCGCGGAGCTTGGCAAATGAAACTCGGTTTGGTGCTCCTGGGACGGAGTTATTGGTGTTAGCGTTCGCTGTGCTCTGGCTAGAGACTGCCAAGATGCATCCTTCCAGCACCTCATGCGACTGTCCGGAGTGCCGGTACGCCGGTCCGTCGGCCGCGATTCTGCGTCGGTTCGGCTGGCTTTGACCTGTCCAGAACCCCATACGCACGGCACAGGACTAGATGCTGAGCAACGCTCAGGCTAGAACATTATGTGCAGATCAGGTGAGGGTGGGCAGGGTGCAGCCAGCGCAACGTCCAACAATAGCGCAGAACGGCGCATTCCTCAACCACCACACATCCACCGTATGAAACGGGTTGCCCGGCGCTGGCTGGCGTCCCTAAACCCGTCACACATGCTGCCCAACAGATTGGCCTGTCCACGGCCGTCCGTCAAGAGGTGACGCGCGGTTCGGTGCGGCGAACTCTCCCCTGAACTGCAGCGCCGGCAAACGCACGGTCGGGCGGTGCCCGCGGCACGACTCAAGCCACACCGAATTGAGCGAACAGACTTGCCCGCGACATGAATCAGGCCGGGCCCGTGGGCCCGGCCTGATTCATCCAAACTCAGCTCTGGTGCGGCACCTCGATGGCGCCCGTCGGCGCGTCGTCCTCAACCGGACGGTGGTGGCGCGTGGTGGGCTCGTCGCCGAACTGGTGCACCGGCAGCCTGTGCGTGCCCTCGAGGTCGTCGAGGATCGCGGCCTGCGCGGCGGGCGGCAGGGTGTGCAGGATCTCGCGCACCCGGGCCTGACGCCGCAGGACGCCCTGCCGTTCGGGCATACCCGGAGTTGCGGTGAGCTGCGGCGGCACGCCTTCGATCTCCTCGACACCGCCGTCGTGCTGGCCGGCGTCCAGCATGGCCTGCTCGGCGGCCGCGGTTGCCTCGTCCTTCTCCTCGGACATACCGATCGGGCCGATACGGCGACCGTTGAGGAACTGCTTGACGACGGGCTCCTCGCTGGTCAGCAGCACCTCGCGGGGGCCGAACATGACCAGCTGCTTGCGGAACAGCATGCCGATGTTGTCGGGCACGGTCCGAGCGATGTTGATGTTGTGCGTCACGATCAGCACCGTGGCGTCGATCTGCGCGTTGATGTCGATCAGCAGCTGCGACAGGTAGGCGGTACGCACCGGGTCCAGACCGGAGTCCGGCTCGTCGCACAGGATGATCTGCGGGTCGAGCACCAGCGCGCGGGCCAGGCCGGCACGCTTGCGCATACCGCCGGAGATCTCGCCGGGGAACTTGTGACCGTCGTTGGGCATACCGACCAGGTCGAGCTTCTCCATGACGATATTGCGGATTTCGCTCTCGCTCTTCTTCGTGTGCTCGCGCAACGGGAAGGCGGTGTTGTCATAGATGTTCATCGAGCCGAACAGCGCGCCGTCCTGGAACAGCACACCGAACAGCGTGCGGATCTCGTAGAGCTCCTTGGCCGAGCACTCGAGGATGTTGGTGCCGTCGATGACGATCGAGCCGCGCTCGGGGCGCAGCAGGCCGATCAGGGACTTCAGGAATACCGACTTACCGGTACCCGACGGGCCCAGGAGCACGCTGACCTCGCCAGCGGGAATCGACATCGTGACGTCTTCCCAAATCTTTGACGATCCGAAAGATTTGCTCAGCCCCGTCACATCGATCTGGACGCCCATAAAGATCCTTCCGCCTACGGCTCACCCCGCCACCTGCTGCGGCCTGTGGCTTGAGTCACCATAGCGCACGCAGTGCCGACCACACATGCGTGTCTCCCAATATTCGGGAGTACCCAGGGCCCCGGCGGACCAATCCTGCCCATACAAGCAAAGAACCCCCGAATCCGTGGGGATTCGGGGGTTCTTGCGGTCCGGTTTCGGACTACTTGACGGTGACGGTGGCGCCGGCAGCCTCGAGCTTGCCCTTGGCGTCCTCGGCGGCCTCCTTGGAGACCTTCTCCAGCAGCGGCTTGGGAGCGCCGTCGACCAGATCCTTGGCTTCCTTCAGGCCCAGGCCGGAGACGATCTCGCGGACGACCTTGATCACGCCGATCTTCTTGTCGCCGGCACCCTCGAGGATGACGTCGAATTCCGACTGCTCCTCGCCGGCCTCGGCGGCAGCGCCACCGGCGGCGGGGGCGGCCGCGACGGCGACCGGAGCAGCAGCGGTGACCTCGAAGACCTCTTCGAACTGCTTCACGAACTCAGAGAGCTCCAGCAGGGTCATTTCCTTGAACGCGTCGAGCAGTTCGTCGGTGGACAGCTTGGCCATGTTTATGGTCCTTCCTGATTTTTCTTACAGATGTTGGGTGGTTTGTGCGGTTGCGGTTAAGCAGCAGCGGTTGCGGTTAAGCAGCCTCTTCGGCAGCCTTCTTCTCCTGCAGCGCCGCGGCGAGGCGGGCAACCTGAGAAGCGGGCGCGTTGAACAGGCCGGCGGCCTTGGACAGGTTGCCCTTCATGGCACCTGCCAACTTGGCGAGCAGAACCTCGCGCGACTCGAGGTCGGCGATCTTCTCGACCTCGGCGACGGACAGCGCCTTGCCGTCCATGTAGCCGCCCTTGATGATGAGCGCCTTGTTGTCCTTGGCGAACTTCTTGATCGCCTTGGCGGCGTCAACGGGCTCACCCTGGACGAACGCGATCGCCGTGGGACCGGCGAACAGCTCGTCGAGACCTTCAATGCCGGCTTCGGACGCGGCGCGCTTCACCAGAGTGTTCTTGGCGACGGTGTACGAGGCGGAGTCGCCGAGGGAACGACGCAGCTCAGCCAGGTTCGCCACAGTCAGCCCGCGGTACTCGGTGACGACGGTGGCCGTCGACGCCTTGAACTGCTCAGCAATGTCGGCAACCGCCGTGGCTTTGTCAGCCTTGGCCATGCATGCCTCCTTGTGGTGGGTATCGGGCGCTCCACCAACTTGGGGCCGTGAAATGACGAACGCCCCGACGCAGACAGGTCGGGGCGTGGAAGCTACGGACTTTTAATCCGCAGGTCGCAACTTAGCCTCGTCCTCCTGCGTGGGCCGCCGGGACATTTCCCGGACCTTCAACCTATTGCTAGGTGACCGACGGTCTTCGGTGGAACCCGACCAGAGTAGCCGAACACCTACCAATCAGCCAAAACGGTCAGCCGGCCAGCACCAGGCAGACGAACGCGGCTGCCAGCAGTCCGACCCTCACCCAGTGCAGTCGATCCCAGCGCCGGGCCAGTTCGTGAAACTGCTCCAGGCCCTCATCTGCGTCGTCACCGCCGAATCCAGCGGCGACCCGGTTGTTGATCGGCACCAGCACGGTGACGCTCAACAACATGACCAGCACCATCATCACCACTGCCGTGACAAGCAACGGCCCGGGCCTGAACACGGTGGCTGCGATCAGCAACGCCGTCGACGCCAGGTACCAGAACGGCATCGCGGTCCCGAGAGTCTTGGCGCCGGTGCCGCGGGATTGCCGATAGGCGGTGTCGGGCAGCCGCTGCAGGATCGGGTTCGTGAATGCAGCGACGCCGAACTCGACGCCGAGAAGCGGGCCGGTGATGATCACGGCGAGAATCTGTACGATTTCGTTCACACCATCGAGCCTGGTCAGTAAGCTGACAAAAAACAAGGTACTGACAAATTAGTCAGCACGCGGAGGTTGACCACCATGGCAGTTTCCAAGAAAGAGATCGGCGAGTGCCCGATCGACGCGACGCTGTCGGTGATCGACGGGCGCTGGAAGGGGACCATCCTGTGGCGGCTGTCCGACGGGCCGATGCGCACCGCCGAACTGCGCCGCAGCATTCCCGACATCACCGAGCGCATGCTCATCCGGCATCTGCACGATCTGGTCAGCGCCGGGATCATCGATCGCCATGACGCCGGCACGGTGCCACCGTGCGTGCACTACTCGATCTCCGAATACGGCATGACACTGGCGCCGGTGCTGGCGGCGCTGTGCGATTGGGGCCGCACCCACATGGAGATTCAGCGGACCGAACGGGAGACCAAGAAGCGCATTCAGTCGCGGGCCAGGGCCGCCGCGCCGACCAGGCCAGCGTCCCCGCCGAGTTCGGCGGGCACCACCCGCAGCCCGCGCAGGAACTCCAGCCCGGCGTAGTCCGCCAGCGCCGCCCGCAGCGGGTCGAACAGCAGCGCCCCGGACTTGGCCACTCCCCCGCCGATCACCACCAGATCCAGGTCGCACACCGCACCCACCGAGGCGATCGTCGCCGCCACAGCGCGCGCACCGCGCCCAAATGCCTTGAGCGCCCACTCATCTCCCTGGACTGCCGCATCACCGAGTGCCTTGGCGTCGGTGCCGTCCCAGCCGTGCCGCCTGGCCCACCGCACCATGCTCGGCCCGGAGGCGATGGTTTCGACGCAGCCGTGCCCGCCGCACGTACACAGGTCACCGTCCTCGGGTGCGACGACGACGTGGCCGACATGTCCGGCGTTGCCGGTTCGGCCGTCATACGGCGCGCCGTCGAGCACGAGTCCACCACCGACTCCCGTCGACACGACCATGCCGAGCAGGAACTGCGCGCTCCGGCCGGCGCCGCACCACTGCTCGCCCAGCGCCATACACAGTCCGTCGCCGCCTAGCCGCACCGGCAACCCGGTTGCCCCGGACACCCGCTCGACTATCGGAAAGTGTTGCCACTGCGTGATATTGATCGGGCTGACGGTGCCGGTGGGCAGGTCGATCGGCCCGGCGGAAGCCACGCCGACCCCGCTTGCGGCCCCGCCTGCGGCCTGCATGGTCTCGGCGAGCAATTTCTCGACGACGGCCCACACGGTCTCGGCGTCGCCGTCCGGGGTCGGCAGCTGGGCCCGATGGACCAGGCGCCCGTCGGGATCCACCAGGCCGGCGGCGATCTTGGTGCCGCCGATATCGAGCGCCGCTGTAAGTGGCATGCAGGTCACCTTCAGTGCTTGTGCGTGTTGTCCGGCTGCCGGGGATCCCCGGGATGTTCATACCCGGGCGCCAGCTCCACCAGGGCCGAGCACCGCGCATCGAGCCATTGCCGGAATGCCTGTCTGCGGGCAGCGGACCGGAGGTGGGCGGCGATCCGGTCGTGGACCTCACCGAGCGGCGGGGTGAGCGGAGATGTGCGCCATCCGTGCGGCCCGGCCTGCGCCTCGGCGAACCGCAGCGGATTGCGCGCGTGATAGGCGGCCACCTCGGTATCCGAAACTTCAACCGCGGCAGTGACATCGGCGAACACCGCGCGGGCGGCGGGGGTTCCCAGCGTGGCGGCGGCAACACTGCCGATCTCCAACCGGGCCGCGGTATCGGGCAACACCTCGTCGAGGCCGGGAGCACCGGACGCAGACAGTCCGCGTGCGGTGGCCTCGCCGTCGACCACCCGTTCGGCTACCACCAGTTGCGTCAGCCAGCGCCGCAGCTGACGCCCCTCGCTGGTTCCGGGGCGCGGCAGCGCCGAGGCCCGATTACCCGCCCGCAGTGCGGCCTCCCGCGCGTCGATCTCCTTGGTCGACACCGGCTTTCCGGCCACCCGCGCCGCCCATGCCACCTGGGTCATCGGACCGTGACCTTGACCGCGGGTGAGTAGATCAGGCGTCCGGCACAGCCCACCCGGATCAGCGCCCACCACTGCCCCGGCTCGATCCACGACGGGGGCGCGACGTCGAACCCGATTTCGGCGGTACCACCGGCGGGAACTTCGACACCCACCGCCGCCGGGCCCATCCACTCCCACGTTCCCCACGGGCTGAGCAGGTGCGCCTCGGCCGCGAGGTCGGCACGTGCGTCGGTGCCGATGGTGATCGACAGCCGCGCGGTCTCACCGGCCTTGATGTCGACCGGTTGTGGCTCGGACACCAGTTTGAGCACCTGGGCATCCGGCTCGCCGACGGTGACGATGCACACGTCCTCGACCACCTGTCGCCACGACGGCGGCAGCGCCGAACCGCCTCCGGTCACCGCGAGTTCGGCTCGTAACGGGTACAGGCCGGGCTCCGCGCCACGCGGGATGGTCAGCACCACATCGGTTTCCAGATGCCCACCCGGCGGCAGCACATACGGCAGCTCAGCGGGTTGCACATCCCACTCGGACGGGCCGTGCAACTTCACCCGGCCGTGTAGCGCGTCATCGGTGCAATCGCTGGCCACGGTCAGTCGCCCGACAACGTCGGTACCGGGTTTTCCGACAACGGTTTCCGGATGCAGGTACGCCACCGCGGGCAGCCCGCCCAGCGGCGCCGGGCCGCGGTTGTGCAGCCAGTACCTGGCGTACAGCGGCTGCGCCGCCTCGGCCTCCGGCGCCAACCGACGGTGCTCGGCCCGCACCACCTTGGGCAGGTTGAGCTGGGTGGACACCGTGGCGATCTGGTAGCCGTGCAGCGTCAGGTTCGTTGGCTGCTCGGGCTCCGGCTCCTCCAGCAGATTCAGGCTCGCGGCGGCGGAGAGTGCGCGCAGGCCGGAGCGGAGCGTGACGTCCGCTGCGCTGCCGGTGATCTCGACCAGACGCGCGGTGACCCCGTCGGCCGGATCAGTGGTGCGCACGCTGCCCGACGCCAGTGGATTGCCCGGGGCCTTGAGCGCGCCGAGTTGTACGGCGCCGGCCGGTTCGATTTCCAGCAGGGACCCCCAGGCGGGCAGCCCGCCGCCTGCGGACGAGTCGATGACCACCGGCTGCAGCGGCCGGTTGAATTCCGCCGCGCTGGGGGCGACTCCCGCGGCGCGCCAATCCCCCGCGCCGGTGATCAGTGCGTAGTCGAATGTGTGTGTCCAGTGCTGCAGTTGGAAGTTGGATCCGTCCGGTACGGTGCGCCGTGGCGGGTCGATCCAGGTGCCGGACGGCCACCCGGTACAGGACCGCATCAGCGACGTGTGCAGGGTGCCGTCGGGGTCGACGGCGAAGCTGGGGACCCCGCGGTTCAGCAGCGCGACGGTGCGGGCCTCGAACGGCTCGGCGGGCCCAGGGGCGCGTTGAGTGACGACGATTTCCGCGTCACCCAGGTCATCGACCACCCCGTCGAGATCGCCGGCCAGGATCAGGACCGGAAGGGTGCGCACGCCACGCAGGTCGGCGCCGGGCACCCAGTGCTCGGTCAGCGGAGCGGCCGCAGGCACCCACACCCGAGCCGATCCGGTGGCGTCGATCTGACGTTTGAGCTCATCGGCGTACGCGATGTCCGCATCGGCGAGAACAGCTGCGGTGAAAGGGTTTTCATCCGGACCGCCGAGCGCGAACCGGGTGTCGGGCAGGTTGGAGTCCACGCTGAGATCGCCGTATCGCGGCTTGTCGGCCGCGCTGCAGGTGGCCGTGACGCCGGCCCGCACCAGGGCGACCATCAGATCGCGCGGATTCACCTCGTCGGGGGCCACCACCTCGGCCACCGACACCGCCCGCACCGCCGCGCCGACGCGGACCCGCACCGCCGAGGACAGCCCGAACCAACCGTAGGCCGGGTTGTCCAGCGTCCATGGATGTTGCGCGGCGTCCACCGCGTGATGCGACGAACCGTCGTGCATCAACCCGAATCCGCGGCCGATCACCGCGTCGCCGACCTCGCTCACCGGCAACGCGCCGGGCACCGGGCACGGCCACCGCAGCCGGACCAGGCGGTCCACACCGACGAATTCATCGATGACGGTGCGGCAGTCGACGCGGTCCACCCCCGACCAGAGCGTGATGATCTGGGTGTAGCGCAACAGATCTCCGATGCGCCCGCGCACGATCACCCGCTGCCCGAGCGCGCTCCGATAGCATTGCACGTCGTCGGCCGGGCCGGCCGACGAGCACACCACCGGCCCTGTGGGCAGCAGGTGCCACGGCCCTTCGCCTGCCTCGGGATGGGCGGAGTACTCCTCGTAGACGGCCAGTTCGTTGCCGACGCCACCGTCGGCGATGAGCTCGCGGCCGTCGTCCACGAGCGAGCACACCCCGCCGCCGCGGGCCGCGTCGACGCGTAGCCGGTACCGCTCGTTGGCGATCTCGTCCCCGGCCAGTGGCTCCCAGCCGCTCGCGGCCCCGAGACCAAAGCGGTAGGACCGCCAGCCCAGTGACGGCACGTCACGGGCCGGCCAGCTCACCGTGGCTCCGTCATGTTCGACCAGAACGGGCACCTCATTGCCGTCATCGTCGAGCACCGCACCGGAGAACGGCTCGTCGAGGTGCACGGTGACGATGTCGGTCCGGTTGTGCGCCAAGGCATTCCAAACGATCACTGAACCGTCGACCGCCTCGGACAACAACCCGAGCGCGTTGTCTCGGGCGGTGACGCCCAGCTCCCAGGCGTCGCGCCAACTGGTCAGCAGGTCGAGGTAGACCTGATCGGATTCCGAGCCGGTGATCGCGTCGTGGTGTGCCCCGTAGGCCAGTTGCACCCAGGCCTTCGCCATGGCGGCGTGCGGGTAGTCCGCACCGCCGAGCAGGCCGGCGAACACGGCGAACCGTTCGGCGTCGAGCACCGCGTCCTCGGCGGCCCGGTTGGCCTGCTTGGTGTCGATGTAGGAGACGTCCTTGCCGGTGTAGATCGGGTTCATGTCGCGGGTCTGCGGGGACGGCGTGATCCCGCGCTCGTCGACTTCGGCCCGCACCGCGCTGAAGAACTCGGACGGCAGTGCGCAGACGAACTTCGGCCAGGCGTAGCGCGAATTCCAGTCGCGGTGGATCTGGGTGACCCACTTGTTCGGTGGGGTGTAGTCGGTACCCACCGGAAGGAGCACGTTGCGGGTCAACGCAACTCGCTTGAGCTTGGTGAACAGCGTGTAGGTGGATTCCTCGGCCTCGGCCAGCGAGGCCGACGAGTCCATCCACCACCCGGCCGAATAATGGGCGGGCATGTAGTGCGTGAGCAGCCCCCGGCCCGAGGGCGCGATCCACTCGAACTCGCTGGCGAACTGCATGCGCTCGGGGTCGCCGTCGTTCTGCATGGGCCCCCACTGGTGGTGCGGCCCGCGCGCCCACGAACTGGAGGTCAGGCCGACGTCGGCGGCCATCCCGGGGAACTGCGGATCGTGCCCGAACACGTCGAGCTGCCAGGCGGTGGCCGGGTTGGCGCCCAGCACGTCGCGCTGAAAACCCATACCGGACACGAAATTCCGGATCGCGGTCTCCGGGCTGGTGAGGTTGGTGTTGGGCTCGTTGTAGGTGCCGCCCATGATCTCGACGCGTCCCTCGGCGATGAACCGGCGCAGGTCGGCCCGGTCTTCGGGCCGGGCGTCCCAATAGGGCTTGAGATAGTCCACCTCGGCCAGCACGAACTTGTATTCCGGTTCGCGCCGGGCCATTTCCAGGTGGGCGTGCACCAGGTCGAATCCATTGGTCTGGCGGCACTGGCCGGGCGGGTCCTCGGTCCACACGCTGGTGTAGGCGGCCTGGGTGTTCCACCAGACGGGGTCGTAGTGGAAGTGGCTGATCATGTACATCGTCCAGCCGGGTTCGGCGACGGTGAAGTCGAATTCGATCGAGCCCACCCGCGCGCGGCGGATCTCGCCGGGCACGCCGCGCTCGACGTCCACCGGTACTTCGACGGTGCCGGCACCGGCTCCGGCGATCGCCTCACCGGCGAGCCCGTCTCCGCTGACCCGCACCGGCGTCGGCGAGGCGCAGTCCTGGTATCGCACCCGAACCAGCTGCCGAGGGGCATCCTCCGGCCCGGCAAACAGCTCCGTCGTCTCCACTGACGTGACGTGCATCTGCAAAACCCTACGACCTCAAGGCGCCGAAATGTCGACGACTAGCGCCCGATGATCCGAAATCGGCAGGCGGGGTGCGGCGCATGCGACAGCGGTCAGCGCGGGGTCGTCGGTGAGGACGTGGTCGAGCTGGGTGGTCGGCGTGTCGGCGGGGAACGTCGGTGCTTCCCCGAGCGGCCGCCACTGCACCGGCGCTCCGGAGTTCAGGTCTCCCATGAGCACCCTCGGGCCCGGGAAGCCGCCCAGATCCCGCACCAGATGGCGCAGTTGCACCCGATTCCATCCGGGCACGAACGACAGGTGGGTGTTGGCCACGGTGAGCGGGCCCAGCGGGGTGTCGATGCGGGCCACCATCGCGGCCCGGGGTTCTTCGTGGATGATCCGGAACCGGCGGATGCCCGCGACATACATGGGGAACCGGACCGGTATCCGCGGCAGCCGCAAGACCTGCCAGTTCTCGACCGGGTACCGGGTGAGCAGGGCGATGCCGTAGGCGGCGGTTCCGGGTTGTTCGCGCCCGGTCGCGGCCATCCAGGTGGCGCCCGGCGTTCCGGAGATCGCGGCGACGAACCGATGGTGCACGGCGTTCATCGCGCGGGCGGCGACGGCGGTCAGGTCGGCCTTGCCCGAGCGCGGCTGGTCCAGGTCGACTTCCTGCAGCGCGAGGATGTCGGCGTCGAGTTCGGCCACCGCGGCGGCCAGTCTGCCCAGGTCGACGTCGCCGTCGTGGACACTGCGTCCGTGCAGGATGTTGAAAGTGGCCAGCCGCATGGGTACTCAGTACCCACAACCGCGCCGCCTTCATCATCGGCGCCCGACAGAGCCGGGGCCGCACATGCTCGACCGCAACGACGACCTGCGTGACGCGCTGAAGCGCGCCGCGTCGGCGTTCAAGGCGCACGGCCCGCAGTTCGCGCTGGCCGGCAGCTACGCACTGTGGGTCTACGGTGCGCCCGAGCCCGTGCACGACGTCGATTTCGTGGTTGCCGAGACCGACGCCGAGGCGGCGGAGGTGGCGTTGCGCAAGGCCGGTTTTCAGATCGTGCACGTCCCCGAGGACTGGTTGTTCAAGGCTTATCCCGACGACGACGTCCTGGTCGACGTGCTCTACCAGCTCAACGGGGCATCGGTGGACGAGGCCGTGCTGGGATCCGCCGAGGTGCTCGATGTGCTGGCGATCCGGATGCCGGTGCTGCCGCCGACGCTGGTGGTGTCGGAGAAGCTGCGCTCGCTCAACGAACACCACTGCGACTTCGGTGCATTGCTGCCGGCCGCCCGCGCGGTGCGCGAGCAGGTCGACTGGGATGCGGTGCGGGTCGCGACCGCCGACAACGATTTCGCCGCCGCGTTCCTGATGCTCACCGACCGCCTCGGCATCACCTAGTCCGGCTCGAGGCGGCGTGCAGACGCGCGGCGACGGCGCTGACGGCGGCCGCCACCTCGGGTGGTTCGAGTACTTCGAAGTCGTAGCCGACCGTGGCGAAGTACAGCACCATGCGTTCAGGGTCGTCGGCGCCCGCGGTGACGATGCAGGCGTCGGGCCCGTCGGCCTCGACGGTGGCCGACGCCGGCGGAAACTTCTGCGCCACAACCTCTTGCGGGGCCTGGTAGCGCACGCGGGCGCGGTAGCGGTACGGGGAGGAGCTGATCGAGCGCCGCACGTACTCGGCCGCATCCGGGGTCTCGCGCGGTGCGAAGGTGCTGCCCCGTGCCACGACCGCCGACATCCGGTCCAGCCGCAGGCTGCGCCAGTCTTCGCGGTCACGGTCGTAGGCCATGAGGTACCAGCGTCGCCCGGTGGTCACGAGTTGATAGGGCTCCAACCGGCGCTGGGTGTGGTTGCCCCGGATGTCGGTGTAGTCGGTGCTGACGTGTTCATGGTCCCGGCAGGCTCGGGCCAGGGTCATCAGCACCTCGGGTTCCACCGGCGCATCCGATGAGTTGGGTGCCAGGGTGACGGTCGCGTCGTGGACGGCCGAGACCTGAGAGCGCAGCCGCGCGGGCATCACCTGGTCGAGCTTGGACAGCGCCCGCAGAGCGGATTCACCGACGCCGGCGACGCTTCCGCCTGCGGCCAGCCGCAGGCAGACGGCCATCGCGACGGCCTCGTCGGGATCGAGCAGCAGCGGTGGCAGCGCCGCACCGGCGCCGAGCTGGTACCCGCCGCCCTGGCCCTTGCTGGCGTGGACGGGGTAGCCGAGTTCGCGCAGCCGCTCGATGTCGCGACGGACGCTGCGCGTGGTGACGTCGAGCCGTTGGGCCAACTCTTCGCCCGTCCATACCCGACGCGACTGCAGCAGTCCGAGGAGCTGCAGCACCCGGCCGGTGGTTTCGCTGCTCACAGCCATGCAAGAAGTGTGCCGCACTTTTAGGACCGAATCTGTCCTATACAGGTGAGACGGTATTCCCATGTGGACAAACCTCCTGGCCGACCAACTGGACTTCCACTGGACCAATCAACTGAGGCCGCGATTGGACGGCCTGACCGACGACGAATATTTCTGGCAACCGGTGCCCGACTGCTGGACCGTTCACCCCGACGGCGCCATCGACTTCAGTTACCCACCGCCACAGCCGGAACCGTTCACCACGATCGCCTGGCGGCTCGCGCACGTGATCGTCGGCGTGTTCGCGATGCGCAGTCACTCACACTTCGGCGGACCTCCGGCGGACTACGAGTCCTGGCCGTACGCCACCGATGCGGCCACCGCCCTGAAACAACTCGACGACGCGTACCGAAATTGGATCGACGGGGTCCGCGGACTCGACGATGATGACCTGGCCAAGCCCGTCGGTCCGGCCGAAGGTCCGTGGGCCGAGCATTCGATGGCCGTGCTGATCCTGCACATCAACCGGGAGGTCATCCACCACGGCGCCGAAATCGCCTGCATCCGTGATCTTTACGTACACACAACTCAACACGAGGAGAACTGAACGATGCCCGGTATGCCCGCCCCCAGCACCGACGAACGCGAATTGCTGATCGGATTCGTCGCCTTCCAGCAGAACGCCTTTTTCGCCGTGGCCCACGGCCTGACCGACGAACAGGCCCGCGCCACCCCGTCGGTGAGCGCGCTGTCGATCGGTGGCCTGATCAAACACATCACCGGGATGCAGCAGGGGTGGACCGCCCGCGCCGAGCACGCACCGCAGTTCCCGCCGCCGGACCCCCGTCCGATGGAAGAGCAGATGGCCGACTACGCCGATCAGTACGTGATGCACGAGGACGAGACGCTGGCCGATCTGCTCGACGCGTTCAGGGCCCAGAACGCCGAGACATTGCGGGTGCTGGCCGAATGTGACCTCGAGACCCAAGTTCCCGTGCCCCACGAGGTGCCGTGGTTTCCGGACGACGTCGACCACTGGTCGGTGCGCTGGGTGGCCATGCATCTGGTCGAGGAGCTCAGCCGGCACGCCGGGCACGCGGACATCATCCGCGAATCCATCGACCGCGCAACGATGTACGAGTTGATGGCGGCCGAGGAGCAGTGGCCCGAGACCCCGTGGATCAAGCGCTGGCGGCCAACCGCTGAAGTCTGATCGCCCCTGGCGAATCAGCGCCCGGGCCTAATTGGCGGCACCGCCGCCGAGCACCAGCCGGAGCGCGTAATCCACCACGACCTCAAGGTCGTCGCCCAGGTTCCCGCCCAGCCACTGCTGGGCGAGTTCGGCCATCGCACCGGTGTACATGGCCGCACCGACCTGGGCGGCGACCGGGTCGGACCCCGGATTGAGCCGCCCGCCCTCCGACAGCACCGCTTCACGCAACAGGTCCTGGGTCGCCGTGCGCCGAGCGGCCAGCACCGGGTTGGCCCTGGCGTCGGTGAACAGCACCCGTCCCCGACGCGGGTCGGCCGAGCTGAAGCCAAGCACCGCGGCGATCCCGGCCCGGGTGCGGGCCGGCAGAGAGTCACCGGCCCCGACCATCGCGGCGTCGACATCTGCTGCCAGGGCCGCGCTGACCTGGTCGTAGACCGCGCCGAGCAGGTCATCTGTGTCGGCGAAGCTCTCGTAGAAGTAGCGGGTGTTGAGGCCGCATTCGCGGCAGACCGAGCGCACCGACATCGCGGCTTCACCACCGTCGCCGAACAGCCGGAACGCCGCGTCGACCAGTAGCGCGCGGCGTTCGGCACGGCGGTCCGTCAGCGGCACGCCGGCCCATCGGGTCGGACTCGACATTCCTACAGCCTAAGTCTGGTCACACCCGTACCCAAAATGTATTCTGGCTACAGACGTAACCAGAAGGGGGTTCACGGTGGATATGCCGCACCAGGTGCTCGAGCAGATGCTGCAGCGGAAGTTCGACAAAGACATTCGTCAGCACTACTTCCGCGGCATGGAGTTCGCCGGGCCCGCGGGCGATCCGGGATGGTTCGGGCCGGGCAGCGCCGTCTGGCACGTGCACTCACACACCGAGGCGCTCATCTTCGGCCTGCAGTGCGCCGCGTACATGGAGCGCCTCGATCCGTCGATCTACTGGATGGGCATGCACCATTCGCGTCTGGTCAAACGCGACGAGAACGGCACCGCCGTCCCGCAGATCGACCCCCAAGGTGCGGCGGTGCGGCTGGGCCACTCGATCGCGTTCTTCATCGGCACGGCGTACGGCAACACCGAGACCGCCGAGCGCGTGGCCAGGACCGTGCGCTCCATGCACCACACCATCAAGGGCACCCGGCCCGACGGCGCGGTCTACGACGCCGACGATCCGGACTGGCTGCGCTGGAACTACGCGACCGTGGTGTGGGGACTGGCCACCGCGCACGAGATCTACCATCCGAACCCGTTGCGCGGTAAGAAACTCGACCGTTACTACGGGGAGTTCGTCCGCGTCGGGCACGCCTTGGGCGGCACCGACCTGCCGACCACCAAGGCCGAGACCCTGGACTGCCTTGAGTCCTACCTGCCCAAGCTGGCGCTGACCCACGGGGCCGCCATGGCCACCGGCTCCAACCTGCCGATGCCGCAGAGCGCCGTGGACTGGGCGATCCGCGACACCATGCCGAAGTGGGCCAAACAGCTCATCGGGCACACCGATCCGAACCCGATCGAGCGGGCCGGCCGACGCGCCCTGGTGTGGTCGATCATCAACGGCCTGCACACCGCCGCGGGCACCACACTCGAGTTCCGGGCGGCCCAGAAGCGCGTCGCACACGGCACCACCACCCCGCATACCGAGCCCAGTTACGTACCCGGAAGTGACCCGGTTCTGAGTCGTGAAGAGGTCGAAGAGAGTTTCGCGTCAGTGTGACTCACGGCACAGATGTTTTTGGCCGCACCGTGGCCTTTGAGACACTGCAGCTATGAGCACTACGCCGCCGAAAACCAAGCACCGTGAGGTCGCCAGGTTGAGTCGGGTGCCGCTGCCCGTGGAGGCCGCCCGTATCGGCGCCACCGGATGGCAGATCACCCGCACGGGGGTCCGCGTCGCCGCCAACATGTTCGGCAGCGGATCCCTGCAGCAGAAGATCATCAAGCAGGTGCCGCAGACGTTCTCCGATCTGGGTCCCACCTACGTCAAGTTCGGCCAGATCATCGCGTCGAGCCCCGGCGCGTTCGGTGAACCGCTGAGCCGTGAGTTCCGCAGCCTGCTCGACCGGGTGCCCCCGGCCGACACCGATGAGGTGCACAAGCTCTTCGTCGAGGAACTCGGTGACGAACCCACGAACCTGTTCAAGAGTTTCGACGAGAAACCCTTCGCGTCCGCGTCGATTGCGCAGGTGCACTACGCCACGCTGCACAGCGGCGAGGAGGTGGTGGTCAAGATTCAGCGCCCGGGCATCCGCCGCCGCGTCGCCGCGGATCTGCAGATCCTCAAGCGTGGCGCGCAACTTGTGGAGCTGGCCAAGCTGGGCCGGCGACTTTCGGCCCAGGACGTGGTCGCCGACTTCGCCGACAATCTCGCCGAGGAGCTCGACTTCCGGCTGGAAGCCCAGTCGATGGACGCCTGGGTGTCGCACATGCACGCCTCCCCGCTCGGCGAGAACATCCGGGTCCCCCAGGTGTACTGGGATCTGACCAGCCAGCGGGTGCTCACGATGGAGCGGGTCACCGGGGTCAGGATCGACGACGTCGCCGCGATCCGCAAGAAGGGCTTCGACGGCACCGAACTGGTCAAGGCCCTGTTGTTCAGCGTGTTCGAGGGTGGCCTCAAACACGGCCTGTTCCACGGTGACCTGCACGCGGGCAACCTGTACGTCGACGACGACGGCAAGGTCGTGTTCTTCGACTTCGGCATCATGGGCCGCATCGACCCGCGCACCCGGTGGTTGTTGCGCGAGCTCGTGTATGCCCTGCTGGTCAAGAAGGATCACGCGGCAGCAGGCAAGATCGTGGTGTTGATGGGGGCCGTGGGCACGGTGAAACCCGAGGCGCAGGCCGCCAAGGACCTGGAGAAGTTCGCTACTCCCCTCACGATGACGTCGCTCGGCGATATGTCCTACGCCGAAATCGGCAAGCAGCTCGCCGCGCTCGCCGATGCCTACGACGTCAAGCTTCCCCGGGAACTGGTGTTGATCGGCAAGCAGTTCCTCTACGTCGAGCGCTACATGAAGCTGCTGGCCCCGAAGTGGCAGATGATGAACGATCCCCAGCTCACCGGGTACTTCGCCAACTTCATGGTCGATATCAGCCGGGAACACAAAGACTCCGATTCCGACGGGATCGAGGGCTGAGTGGCAGGCATGAAGGTGCGGTCCGGGTTCGCCAAGTCTTCGGCGCAGCCCGGTGGTGTCGATCTCTATTACGAGGACATGGGCGACCCTAACGATCCGGCGGTCCTGTTGATCATGGGTCTGGGCGCGCAGATGTTGTTGTGGCGCACCGGTTTCTGTGAAAAGCTGGTGAGCCAGGGCTTACGTGTCATCCGTTACGACAACCGCGACGTGGGCCTGTCCACCAAGTTGTCCGGCAAGCGGGTCGACTCTCCGCTGTCGCTGCGGATGGTCCGCTCGCTCCTGGGCCTGCGCAGCCCGTCGGTCTACACGCTCGAAGACGTTGCCGATGACGCTGCGGCCCTGCTCGATCATCTCGACATCGACACCGCTCACATCGTCGGCGGCTCGATGGGCGGGATGATCGCGCAGGTATTCGCGTCCCGGTATGGGCAGCGCACCAAGTCGCTGGCGGTGATCTTCTCCAGCAACAACCAGCCCCTGCTGCCCCCGCCCGGCATCAAGCAGCTGTTGTCGGTGATCACCGGGCCACCGGCCAATTCGTCGCGAGATGCCATCATCGACAACGCCGTTCGGATCAGCAAGATCAACGGCAGCCCGGGCTACCCCACTCCCGAAGAGGAGGTCAGAGCCCAAGCCGCCGAGTTGTACGACCGTGCCTATTACCCGGCCGGGATCGCCAGGCATTTCGATGCCATCCTCGGCAGCGGCAGTCTGCGCCACCACGACAAGCGGATCAGTGTGCCAACTGTGGTGATCCATGGTCGCTCCGATCGGCTGATGCGTCCGTCCGGGGGACGTGCGGTGGCCCGCGCGATCAACGGCGCCCGCCTCGTACTGATCGACGGAATGGGTCACGAACTGCCCGAACCGGTGTGGGACGAGATCGTCGGCGAGCTCAAGACAAACTTCGCAAGCTCGGTTTGATCTCTGCATCTGCAACGTTAATTTGTTTGCCGTCGCGGTAAAGCTCGGTAGCTGACCGGTTCCGCCCTACTGTTTCCTACAGCAGTCTGGGGGGCGGCTAGGTCAAGGCGCGGCTTAGTGCGGCTCTCGCCAGTCCGTCTTCTTTCGTTAGGCGCCGCATGGCAAAGCAGCCGGCAAATCTCAGACCCCATTTCGACGACGTCCAAGCTCACTACGATCTGTCCGACGATTTCTCGCCCTGTTCCTGGATCCGACCCGCACGTACAGCTGCGCATACTTCGAACGCAACGACATGACGCTCGAAGAAGCCCAGCTCGCCAAGATCGACCTGGCATTGGGCAAGCTCGGACTGCAACCGGGAATGACCTTGCTCGACGTCGGATGCGGTTGGGGGGCAACGATGATGCGCGCACTCGAGCGCTACGACGTCGACGTCGTAGGCCTGACGCTCAGCCGCAACCAGGCCGCCCACGTCCAGAATCTGTTCGACGAATCCGACAGCCCTCGTTCCAAACGGGTGCTACTGGCCGGCTGGGAAGAGTTCGACGAGCCGGTGGACCGGATCGTGTCGATCGGGGCGTTCGAGCACTTCGGCCCTGACCGCTATGACGATTTCTTTCGCTTCACCCGTCGCGCATTGCCGGATGACGGCGTGATGCTGCTGCACACCATCACCGGTATCCACCCCCGATACGCTCACGAACGGGGCATCCCGCTCACCTTCGAGCTGGCCAAGTTCATCAAGTTCATCGTTACCGAGATCTTCCCGGGCGGGCGGCTGCCAACGGTCGAGATCGTCGAGGAGCATGCGCAGCGGGGAGCGTTCACGCTCACGCGGCGGCAGTCGCTGCAGGAGCACTACGCCCGAACCCTCGACCTGTGGGCAGCCAATCTGCAGGCCCACCACGACGAGGCCGTCCGGATCCAGTCGCAGGAGGTCTACGACCGCTACATGCGCTACCTCACGGGCTGCGCGAACCTCTTCCGCGTCGGCTACACCGACGTCAACCAGTTCACCCTGCATGTCGCCGGTTGATTTCCTTCGCCAACCAGGCATATTCGGCGCATTTGCGCAGGCACTGCCCTACGAATGGTCTTGCCGCAGGAAAATTTTCTTTGCCGAATGAATTCAGTACCGGCGGCGGCAGCACGACCCTGGCAGTGACCTGCGGTACCCTGAGACGCGCGGGGAGAACACTACAGCTTGGAGCATTTCGAATATGTCCAAATTGACACCGAAATATGAAGAACTGCAGTCGATCTACGACATTTCCAATGAATTTTATGAACTGTTTCTAGGCCCCACAATGGGATATACGTGTGGCTATTTCGAGCGCGAGGATATGACCGGCGACGAGGCTCAGCTCGCCAAGTTCGACCTCGCGCTGGGCAAGCTGGGACTCGAGCCCGGCATGACACTGCTCGACGTCGGCTGCGGTTGGGGCGCGTGCATGGCGCGGGCGATCGAGAAGTACGACGTCAACGTCATCGGCCTGACGCTGAGTGGCGAGCAGCGTGAATACGCCATCGACAAGCTCTCGAAGGTGCCGACGAACCGCAACGTCGAGGTGCGGCTGCAGGGCTGGGAAGAATTCAACGACAAGGTCGACCGCATCGTCTCGATCGGCGCCTTCGAGCACTTCGGATTCGAGCGTTATCCGGCGTTCTTCGAGACTGCCTACAACGCGCTGCCCGACGACGGCACCATGCTGCTGCACAACATCACCGGCTTCGACCTTCGCCAGGGCCAGAAGCTCGGCCTGCACATGACGTTCGAGGATGCCCGGTTCGCCCGGTTCATCATGACCGAGATCTTCCCCGGCGGCCGGTTGCCCTCGGTCTCGATGGAGCAGGAGAAGGCGACCGAAGCGGGGTTCAAGGTCACGCAGCTGCAGGAGATCGGCCCTCACTACGTCCGCACGCTCAAGATCTGGGCCGACGCGCTCGAGGCCCACAAGGACGAGGCCATCGCGATCCAGGGGCAAGAGGTGTACGACCGCTACGACAAGTACCTCAACGGCTGCCAGAAGTACTTCGCCTCGGGCCACATCAGCGTGCATCAGTTCACGCTGCAGAAGTAGTCCGGAACAATCTCGCGCGGGCTGTCGGATCCCGGCAGCGTCGATCGTCGGATAGGTAGAGAGTGGAACAGACGGTTCTCACTCGCTGACACTCCGGAGACGACGATGCACTACTTCGCATTACTGATCAGCCAGGACGTGGAACTCGCACCCGAGCAGCAGGCCGAAGGCATGGCAGCATTCCAGGCCTTTCATGCCAAGGCCGGGTCGGCGATCCGGGCCGGCGACGCGCTGGACAGAAGTGCTGCCGCCACCCGCATCGACGGCGGTCCGGACCATCCGGTGACAACGGACGGCCCGTTCGCCGAGGGTGCCGAGGTGGCGTGCGGCTACTACGTGTTCGAGGCCGACGATCTCGATGAAGCGCTGGCCCTGGCCCGCGACATCCCGGTCGCCCGCTTCGGCGCGGTAGAGGTGTGGCCGATGGTCCATTGGCAGGCGCCCGAGCAGCCTCTCGGAAACGACTGGCTGGCCCTGCTGCTGGAGCCGCCGGAGGCCGTCAACACGCCGGGAACCGACGAATGGAATGAGCAGGCGGGCCGGCACGTCGAACTCGCCAAGACCATCGGCGACAAAACACTGGCGGGCGCGCCGCTGCATCCGCCGTCAACCGCGACCACTGTGCGCGTGCGCGACGGCAAGGTGTTGCTGACCGACGGGCCCTACATCGAAGGCGCCGAGGTGGCCAACGGCTTCTACGTGCTGCGGGCGGCCGATCGCGAGGAAGCCATGAAGCTGGCATCGATGATTCCGGCGTCTGCGATCGAGGTCCGCCAGCTGGCCGGGGTCGCAGGTCTCTGATCGTCTATGACCCGGCTGGACAGCGTCTTTCGGCGGGAGTGGGGACCGGCGGTAGCCACCATCGCCCGCTGGTCGGGTGATCTCACCGTGGCCGAGGACGCTGTCCAGGAGGCGTGTGCGCAGGCGCTGCGGCTGTGGCCGGACGAGGGAACGCCTGCCAATCCCGGTGCGTGGTTGACCACGGTGGCGCGTAATCGGGCCCTGGACCGGCTCAGGCGTGAATCTGCCCGTCCCGGAAAGGAACTCGCAGCGGTGTACGAGCAGGTGAACGCGTCGGGCGACGCAGAGCTGCACCCCGTGCGCGACGACGAGCTGCGGATGATGTTCACCTGCGCCCATCCTGCACTGGACCGCGGTTCGCAGCTGGCCCTGACGCTGCGGCTGATCTCGGGGCTCACCGTTCCCGAGATCGCCCGCGCCCTGCTGCAGTCCGACGCCGCGATCGGACAGCGGATCACCCGGGCCAAGAACAAGATTCGCAAAGCGAACATCCCGTTGCGGGTGCCGCCGCCGGAGCTTCTGGAGGAGCGCACGCCGCATGTACTCGGGTGCATCTATTCGGTGTTCACCGAGGGCTACTGGTCCACGGGCGGTCCGTCGGCGATCCGCGACGAGCTGTGCGACGAAGGAGTCCGGCTCGCGGGCGAACTGTGTTCACTGATGCCGGGCAACCGGGACGCGCATGCACTCGCAGCGCTTGTGCTGCTGCATGATTCGCGACGCCGGACGCGGGTCGACGAGGGCGGCGCGCTGATACCGCTGGACGAGCAGGACCGCAGTCACTGGGACCGGGGACGTATCGCGCGAGGCCTGGAGCAGTTGCGGCTGGCCGACGGGGCACCGGGCACATATCTGCAACAAGCGGTGATCGCGGCCCTGCATGCGACAGCTCCGACCTGGCAGCACACCGACTGGGCCACGATCTGTCTGGCCTACGACCAGTTGGTGGAGATGACCGACTCGCCCGTCGTACGGGCCAATCGTGCCCTCGCCGTTGGCTTTCGCGACGGCTTCGCGGCCGGGCTGGCCACACTCGACGAGGTGGCCGACGATCCACGGCTCGCCAGGACCAATGCGGTGGCGCCGATCCGCGCGGACCTGCTGCGCCGCGCCGGCCGGTTGGAGGAGGCACGACGCTGGTACCGCATCGCGCTCGACGGCGAGGGCACCGGGTCCGAGCCGGCGCGGGCGTTCCTGCGCCGCCGCCTCGCCGAGTGCGTCCCAGAAACGCCGAATGGCCAGTTATGACACGCGATTCAGAGAATCTTGTGCCGTAACTGGCCACTCGACAGACGGATTACGCCTCAGAGCACATGGTCGGCTCCGCTGCGCTACGCCTCAGAGCCCATGGTCGGCTCCGCTGCGCTACGCCTCCGTGAAGTTCCGGGTCACCGACGGGTCAACCGGGATACCCGGGCCCGTGGTGGTGGAGACGGTCACCTTCTTGAGGTAACGACCCTTCGACGACGACGGCTTGGCACGCAGCACCTCGTCGAGGGCGGCGCCGTAGTTCTCGGCCAGCTTGGCCTCGTCGAAGGACGCCTTGCCGATCACGAAGTGCAGGTTGGCCTGCTTGTCGACGCGGAAGTTGATCTTGCCGCCCTTGATGTCGGCCACAGCCTTGGTGACATCGGGAGTGACGGTGCCGGTCTTGGGGTTCGGCATCAGACCGCGCGGGCCCAGCACGCGGGCGATCCGACCGACCTTGGCCATCTGATCCGGGGTGGCGATCGCGGCGTCGAAGTCCAGGAAACCGCCCTGGATCTTCTCGATCAGGTCGTCGCTGCCGACGACGTCCGCGCCGGCGGCCAGCGCCTGCTCGGCCTTCTCGCCGACGGCGAACACGGCGACGCGGGCGGTCTTACCGGTGCCGTGCGGCAGGTTGACGGTGCCGCGGACCATCTGGTCAGCCTTGCGGGGGTCAACACCGAGGCGGATGGCGACCTCGACGGTGGCGTCCTGCTTCTTGGAGGAGGTCTCCTTGGCCAGCTTCGCGGCCTCAAGCGGGGTGTAGAGCTTGTCCCGGTCGACCTTCTCCGCGGCTTCGCGGTATGCCTTGCTGTTCTTGCTCATTGAAAATCCAATCGTGTTCTTGGAGTCGTGGTGCGGGCCGATGCCAGCCCTCCCACTGGGATCTACGTCGATCCGGTTCGCTACTCGACGGTGATACCCATCGAGCGGGCGGTGCCGGCGATGATCTTCGACGCAGCGTCGATGTCGTTGGCGTTGAGATCGGCCTTCTTGGTCTCAGCGATCTCGCGCACCTGGTCCCAGGTCACCTTGGCGACCTTGGTCTTGTGCGGCTCGCCCGAACCCTTCTGCACACCGGCTGCCTTGAGCAGCAGCTTGGCGGCGGGCGGGGTCTTCAGTGCGAAAGTGAAGCTGCGATCCTCGTAGACGGTGATCTCCACGGGGATGACGTTCCCGCGCTGCGACTCGGTCGCGGCGTTGTACGCCTTGCAGAACTCCATGATGTTGACGCCGTGCTGGCCAAGTGCAGGACCGACCGGCGGGGCGGGGTTGGCCTGCCCGGCCTGGATCTGCAGCTTGATGAGCCCGGCGACCTTCTTCTTCGGGGCCATGCTTCTGGTGTTCCTTTACTTGCTCATCCAAGGGCGCGTGAACGCCCGTTGTTTCTAGCCGCTGTGGCGACTAAATCTTGGAGACCTGGTTGAAGGTCAATTCGACTGGTGTCTCGCGACCGAAGATCGAGACCAGCACCTTGAGCTTCTGCTGCTCGGCATTGACCTCGCTGATCGAGGCGGGCAGCGTCGCGAACGGGCCGTCCATGACGGTGACGGACTCGCCGACCTCGAAATCGACCAGGATCTCGGGCCGTTCCAGGGTGGCTTCGGTGCTGGCACCGGTCGCCGCGGCGGCGGTGGCCTTGGCGGGCTTCTTGGCCGCGCCCTGCGGCAGCAGGAACTTCACCACGTCGTTCAGCGACAGCGGCGACGGACGCGAGGTGGCGCCGACGAAACCGGTGACACCCGGGGTGTTGCGCACCGCGCCCCACGACTCGTCGTTGAGTTCCATGCGCACCAGGATGTAACCCGGCAGCACCTTGCGGTTGACCTGCTTGCGCTGGCCGTTCTTGATCTCGGTGACCTCTTCGGTGGGCACCTCGACCTGGAAGATGTAGTCGCCGACGTCCAGGTTCTGCACACGGGTCTCGAGGTTGGCTTTCACCTTGTTCTCGTAACCGGCGTAGGAGTGGATGACATACCAGTCGCCGGGCTTGAGCCGCAGTTCCTTCTTGAGGGCTACTGCCGGGTCCTCGTCTTCGTCGGCGGCAGGAGCCTCTGCCGTCTCTTCCGAGCCCTCGGCTACAGCCGTGTCGGTCTCGTCGACCGGGTCGGTCGCCTCGACGGCCTCCTGGCCTTCGGCCGATTCATCGGTCTGCGACTCGACGCCGTCGACGTTAACGGTCTCGTCGGCGAGCGTCTCGTCGCCGTCGAACGTGGTCACGTTGTCAGTCCTCTCTCAAATTCCAGATCAGGTGCCGAACACCAGCGACACCAGCCGCGCCAGTCCAAGGTCGGCACCGGAGATCAGCGCAACCATGAACACCAGGAAGACCAGCACCACCGTGGTGTAGCTGACCATCTGCTTACGGTTCGGCCAGATCACCTTGCGGAGCTCGGCAACGACCTGCCGCAGGTAGTTGACGACGAACATGATCGGGTTCCGCGAAGGACCGGTCTTCTTGGTCTTCGCGTTCTTCTTGGCCTTCTTCGACTTTCCGGAGTCGGCCTTGGCATCGTCGCTCGACGCGTCGTCCTCAGCGGCCTCGTCGCTGTCGGCCTCAGCAGCCACGCCACGACGGGTCCGCTTGCCGGTCGGGCGCAGCGGCCGGGTCACCACAGCGGTCTGGCCGAGGGTGGTGTCCGTAGCCCCGGTGTCGGTGCCAGCGTCGGTTCCAGTGTCGTCTGCGGAGCCGGCACCTTCGCGCTCGTCGCTCACCGCATGCTCCGTTCATCTCTAGCGGACTGGTTTGTTGCGGTCACCTTCCAGTGTCCACACCTTGTCGAGTATTCAGTTTGAGCAGGGGCGACAGGACTTGAACCTGCAACCTGCGGTTTTGGAGACCGCTGCTCTGCCAGTTGAGCTACGCCCCTCTGTTGGTGACTGCTGGCGCTCTGTTGTCACCGTACTGCGCCGAGGCTTACACAGTTCGCGCGCGGCCCGTTCGATGTCAAGTCGACGGACAGCGCGCTGAAATGGGAAAAACCCCGAGTGCCGAGTGTACCCCGGCGTGGGTGGCAGACCCTAATCGCGCCCACTGATGACGCTTACTCCCCGGCGGCCTTGCGGACGACCTTGCCGGTCTCCGGATCCCACTTCACCTGGATGGAGTCGTCGGCGTCGTGACCCATCATCGTGGTGATGGCGTCCAGCACCACTTCGCCCTTGTCATCGGTGCAGACGTTGTGGGTGACGACGATGTCGGCGCCGAAACGCTCCTCGACGGAGGTGATCGTCATGACCGCGTGCAGCTGGTCGCCGGCCTTCAGCGGCTTGCGGTAGACGAATTTCTGGTCGACCTGGACGATCTGCTTGGTTTCCATGCCGACGTCGACGTTCTGGAAGAAGTGCTCCTGCACCAGCAGCGCCAGCGTGGAGGCGAAGGTGAGCGGAGCGACCAGGGCGTCGTGGCCGAGTTCGGCGGCGGCCGCCTCGTCATGGCTGGCCGGATCCATGGCCTTGACGGCCTTGGCGTACTGGCGGATCTGCTCGCGGCCGATCAGGAAGGGGTGCGGATACTTCCAGACCATTCCGCGGATGTCAGCCTTGAGTGCCATGGCCCAGAACTCCTTACGCCAGTTTCGCGGTCGCGATCGCGCGCCCGAAGATCTTCTTTCCGCCTGCGGTCGCCGAGATGGCGATGGTGACCAGTTTCTCTTCGGGATCCACGGACTTCACGCGCCCGTTGAAGACGATCTCAGCGCCGACACCGTCGTTGGGGACGGGCACGACGGCGGTGAAGCGCACGTTGTACTCGGTCACCGCAGCGGGGTCGCCGACCCACTCGGTGACGTAGCCGCCACCGACGCCCATGGTCAGCATGCCGTGGGCGATCGCGGTGTCGAGGCCGACCTGCTTGGCGATCTCGTCGTCCCAGTGGATCGGGTTGAGGTCACCGGACACGCCGGCGTAGTTGACCAGATCTCCACGGGTCAGCGGGATCACGCGCTCCGGAAGCGTGTCGCCGACCTTGACTGAACTGAACTCGCGCAGCGCCATCAGTTAAAACCCTCTTCTCCGTCACCCGCACGCCCGGCCAGGGTCGTGTAGGCCTCCTGGACCACCTCACCGCTGTCGTTGGTGATGATGTTCTTGGTCACGATGATGTCGGTGCCGTGCGCCTTGCGCACTGAATGCACGTAGACGTCGCAGTAGAGCTTGTCACCGGCCTTGACCGGCTTGAGGAACTTCAACTCCTGGTCGACCTGGACGATCTGAGCGTCCTGGATGCCGATTTCGGCCCACTCGAAGAAGGCCCACTGCGCCTGGTACCCGAAAATGCAGATGAATGTCAGCGGCGCGAGCAATGAGTCATGCCCTAGCTCAGCTGCGGCAGCCTCGTCGAAGAAGGACGCATCGCTGTTCTTGACCGCGGTCGCGTGCTCGCGGATCTTCTCACGCCCGACTTCGTAATGCTCAGGATGCCGATAATGCATCCCGACGATGCTGGTCGAAAGAGCCACAGCGAATGGCTACCGCGACTCTTTGTGCGGCTGGTGGGTGCCGCAGTTGGGGCAGAACTTCTTGATCTCGAGCCGGTCGGGATCGTTGCGGCGGTTCTTCTTGGTGATGTAGTTGCGGTGCTTGCACACCTCGCACGCCAAAGTGATCTTCGGCCGTACGTCGGTACTCGACGCCACGTCAGTTCTCCCTGCTCAAAATCACGCTCTGCTTTTAATGTTTCTGTAGCGGTGGGGAGGCTCGATCTCCCGACCTCACGATTATGAGTCGTGCGCTCTAACCAGCTGAGCTACACCGCCCCGGAGGGTCCCAGGTGGGGCTCCACGTCCGGATACTCCCGCGTCGCTTCGCTCGCCTGGCGTCCACCGAGCCCCCTAACGGAATCGAACCGTTGACCTTTTCCTTACCATGGAAACGCTCTGCCGACTGAGCTAAGGGGGCTTGTCCCGCAGCGTTGCGGCTGCGGGGCCTTAAAGAGGGTACAACCTCCCCGGCAGCCGCACCAAACCGCAGGTCAACGCGGCCGCCGAGGAGGTGTTTTCCCTGTTCGGCTAGTCCAGCAGCCAGTCGTTGGGCGCGAACAGCTCGCAGTGCACCCGCTCGTGGGCGACTCCGCGGTCACTCAATTGGGTGCGGACCGCCTCGACGAATCCGGCCCCGCCGCACAGGTAGTACGCGGCGTCGGCGGGCAGTTCGATGCCGTCGAGCTTGAGCAGGCCGGCGTGGACTCCGGGCGCACCGCCGGTGACGCCGTCCTCGTACCAGAGGTCGAGGCTCGCGTTGGGAAGCGCCTCGATCAGCTCGTGCTGACGCTCCCGCAGCGGGTGTCCGTTGTCGCTGCGGTCGGCGTGCAGGACGCGCACGTGGGCATCGGGCGCCTCGGCGGCCAGGAATTCCAGGATGCCGACCATCGGGGTGATTCCGATTCCCGCCGACGCCAGCACCAGCGGGCCGTCGGGTCGGCCGCCGTTGTACAGGTCGCCGAACGGCACCGTGACGTCCAGCAGGTCGCCGACGCACAGGTTGGCCCGGATCCAGGAAGACACCTCGCCCGCGGGCTGGTCCGCGACGGCGTCGACCGGTTTGACCGCGAAGGTCAGATCGGCCGATCCGGGCGCGCCGACCAGGCTGTACTGGCGCAGCTGACGGGCGCCGTCGGGCAGCGTGACACCGACCGAGACATATTGTCCGGGAGCGAAGTTGACGGGCGCATCGCCGCGGACGGTGACCAGCACGGCGCCGGACGGGTCGTCGACGCGGGAGATGACGCGCAGCCGCCGGAAGACGTCACCGGGTTCGACGCCGGCACCGGCGTACAGATCCCGCTCCAGCGCGATGAGCGTGTCGGCCATGATCCAGTAGACCCGGTCCCAGGCCTCGGCCACCTCGGCGGTCACGGTGTCGGCGCCGAGCACCTCCACGATCGCCGCGAACAGGTTGTCGTGCACGATCGGGTACTGGTCGGCGGTGATGCCGAGCGACGCGTGCTTGTGACCGATGCGCGCCAGCAGGGCCGACGGGTGCGGCAGATCGGGATTGACCAGATGGGTGGCGAAGGTGGCGATCGAGGCTGCCAGCGCGCGCTGCTGGGCCCCCTGGGCCTGGTTGCCGCGGTTGAACAGGTTGCGCAGCAACTCGGGGTGGTTGGCAAACAGTCGCCGGTAGAACTCCGAGGTGATCTCGTCGATGTGCGCGCCGATGAGAGGCAGTGTCGCCGAGACGATTTCGGCGTGATGCGGCTCGAGTTCGTCGCGTACCGCAGACGGCTCGGGGCTGGTGACGGTCATCGGAGATTCCCTTCGGTTGTGAGTTGTAAAACAATCGGCAGGCGGCTGTCTGCCGTGAGGTCTGTGACGGTGTAGCGGTCGAGTTCGCGATAGAACGCCTCTTTGGCGTCGGCCAGCACGCGGCGTAGCCGGCAGGCGGCGATGAGCGGGCAGGGGGATTCCCCGCCGCATTCGATGACCTCGCGGTCACCTTCAAGTTCACGCGCCAGCCAGCCGATCGAGGTGGTGCGCCCGGCGTCGGTGAGCACCAGTCCCCCGACCCGGCCTCGCCGGGCGTGCACCATGCCGAGCTCGGAGAGCTTGGACACGGCCTTGGCGACGTGATGCTCGGAGGCGTTGGCCCCGGTGGCGATGGTGCGGGTGGTGATGCGCCGGTCCTGGGACTCACCCGAGGACAGCAGCATCAGCGTGCGCAGTCCTAGGTCGGTGAACCGGGTGAGATGCATACCGATGACGGTAGTAATTCCGCATTTCTGATACCAGTTTTATGGGATGTGGGGTCAAACACGTCGTGACGTGCGGTTTTTAGACCTGCAGGGATACGGGACGCGGGTGATCTGGGGCACCAATAGGCTGGACTCATGTCCGAGCCCAAGGTTGATGACCGCTTGTACTTCCGGCAGTTGCTGTCGGGTCGCGACTACGCGGCCGGCGACCCGATCGCCCAGCAGATGCGCAACTTCTCCTACCTGATCGGCGACCGCGAGACCGGCGACGCCGTGGTGGTCGACCCGGCGTACGCGGCCAACGACCTCGTCGACGTCATCGAGAACGACGGCATGCGCCTGTCTGGCGTGCTGGTCACCCACCACCACCCCGACCACGTCGGCGGCACGATGGCGGGCTTCTCCCTCAAGGGCCTCGCCGAACTGCTGGAACGCCAGAGCGTGCCGGTCCACGTCAACACCCACGAGGCCGACTGGGTCTCGAAGGTCACCGGGATCGCGCCGAGCGAGCTGACCGGGCACGTGCACGGCGACAAGGTTTCGGTCGGCGAGGTGCAGATCGAGCTACTGCATACCCCGGGCCACACCCCGGGCAGCCAGTGCTTCCTGCTGGACGGTCGCCTGGTCGCCGGGGACACGTTGTTCCTCGACGGATGCGGGCGCACCGACTTTCCCGGCGGCAATGTCGACGACATGTTCCGCAGCCTGCAAGCGTTGGCCAAGCTGCCAGGAGACCCGACCGTCTTCCCCGGGCACTGGTACTCGGAGGAACCGAGCGCCCCGCTCGATGAAGTCAAACGCAGCAACTACGTGTACCGAGCGTCGAACCTCGACCAATGGCACATGTTGATGGGCGGCTGATGAATCGTTCCAGTCGGACCGAGTGCGGAATCCGCTGAATTGACGGCGCCGGAACGGGGTAATTCCGCCTTCCGATCCGCCAACTGCCACGGATTTCGTTGCTCAAACGGTTGCAATGGGAACGATGCGCTGTTTTGAGCGATTCGAGTAGTGCAATACTCAGGACATCAGGCCGCCGACCCGGCAAAGTACTTGTCAGCAGTTGTCGAGGAGTAGTTGACAGTCCCGTCGGGGGTCACCGTGAAGAACATCGTGCTGTGCTTCGACCACACAGATGAACACCCCGGATTCCGTGACGCATCGAATACCGAGATGCTGTTCCGGTTGCTGGATGGCACCGATCAGCTGAACTGGTATCACAGCGGCACGGCGAATCGATGCGGCAGAAGGTTCACCCCGGGCCGCCGCGGCGATGCCGCCAGCGAAGCCCGGGCCGCCATCGTCGAGGCATACCGGTTCCTCGGAGACGCGTGGGATCCCGGGGACCGGATCTTCGTGTTCGGCGGCGGCGAGGGCGGGCACCGCGCCGGCGAGCTGGCGACCCTGCTCGGCACGGTCGGCCTGTTGCCGGCCCACTCCGCAGACGTACTGGACTACGCCCTGGCCACCTACGTACTGCCCCGCACGCCCCGCACGCCCCAGGATTGGCGGCAGATCAGGGTGTTGGCGGCGCAACTCGTCGGCGACCACGATCCCGCCGTGCCGGTGCGGTTCGTCGGGTTGTGGAACGCGACGGCCACTCCGGGCACGAAGCAGCGGATGGGTCCGTTGCCGACGGTCGAATCGGGCCGGCACGCGGTGGCGGTCGACGGCGGGCGCCGGACCATGCGGTACTGCGAGCACCTCGACGAGGTCTGGTTCCGGGGAGCCCGCTGCGATGTCACCGGCGGTACCGGCGCGTGCTGGCCGCTGTCTGATATCGCCCTCGACTGGATGCTGGACGGGGCGATCGCCGCGGGGCTTGCGGTGATCGACAACAGCGCCTGCCCCACCGACCTCGATGCGCTGGCCGGGACCGCGCCGACGATCGGCCGGTGCCGGGCGCCGCTGGATGCCAAGGTGCACGCGAGTGTGGAGGTATATCTACGTTCGCACCCGCACTACTGGCGGCGGCTGCCCGCGCGTATCGAATGGGCCGATGCCGAATGGCTGGCCCGGGGTGAGCGCCTGGTGCACACTCCCGTCACCGGGACCGTGCAGCGCGACATCCTCACCGCCGTCGCGTCATGACATGGCCGGTTTTGGCCGAAGTTTGCTGGGCCGGACGGCTGCCCGCTCCGAAAGTCCGTGATATACCCACTCGGTGGGGATCATCGATTCGGTCACGGAGCGGGGGCGTGAGTTGGCTAGTTTCGAACCGGGTGCATGGACTGCGCTCGCGGCATGGGTGGCGATCGTCGTCGTCGTCATCGCGTTGGTCTATGCGTGGCGGCAGTACCTGAAGGCCAAGGAACGACAGGCCGAGCTGACCCAGCCCAATGTGTCGATGTTCATGGAGCCCAGCAGCGCCGACTGGCATCTCGTCGAACTCGTCGTCCGCAATTACGGGCAGCGACCGGCCTATGGGTTGCGGTTCGAATTCGCGAACCCGCCCACGGTCGGCAAGTACGAAAGTTCCTATGACGACAACTTCGTCGACATCGTGCCGCTGAACCTGCCCGCCGAGATCCCGTATCTGGCGCCGTCGCAGGAGTGGCGCATCGTGTGGGATTCGGCGCTGGACCGCAAGCAGCTGGGCGAGGCCATCGCGTCGCGCTTCGACGGCGCGATCACCTATTACGACGAGCCGGGTTCGCCCGGCAAGCCCAGTGGCCGCAAGTTGCGCAACACCGCGGTGCTGGATTGGGCGACGCTGCCGCCCGTGGACCGCATGGAGCTGCTCACCACGCATGATCAGGCGCGCCGGGAGAAGCAGAAGCTGGAGTTGTTGCGCGGTGTGCTGACCTATTTCCAGTACGCGGCCAAGGAGACCGACGAGCAGACCCTGCGCAACGAGATCAACCGCATCAATGCCCTGGGTGCCGAGGTGCGGTCCCGTTGGCGCGACCGCTACGAGGCCAGTCATGACGATGACGACGACGATTACGACGATGACGATCCCGAGACCGATCTGATCAAGCCGGCCGCAACCTCCGGCAGGCGTCATCGGGCCTGAGGGCACTCGCTAGCATCGGTGCGATGAGCAGCCTGGTGAGCTACGAGCTCAACGACGCCGTAGCCACGATCACGATGGACGACGGCAAAGTCAACGCACTGTCGCCTGCAATGCAGGCCGAGATCAACGCGGCACTGGATCAGGCGGCCGCAGGCGCTGCTGCCGGCGAGGTGAAAGCCGTGGTGCTGGCGGGCAGTTCGAAGGTGTTCAGCGGCGGGTTCGACCTGAGTGTGTTCTCGTCGGGCGACGCGGCGGCGACGCTGGGCATGCTCGCCGGCGGCTTCGAGCTGGCGGTGCGGTGTTTGAGCTTCCCGGTGCCGGTGATCATGGCCGCGACCGGACACGCCATCGCGATGGGCTCGTTCCTGCTGCTGTCCGGTGATCACCGGGTCGGCTCATCGACCGCCCGGTGCCAGGCCAACGAGGTGAAGATCGGGATGACGCTGCCGATCGCGGCCATCGAGATCATGCGGATGCGCTTGACCCCGGCCACATTCCAGCGCGCGATGTCCATGGCCGCGGTGTACAGCGGCGACGCGGCGATCGCGGGCGGCTGGGTCGACGAGGTCGTCGAAGCCGATGCGGTGCTCTCCCGCGCCCAGGAAGTGGCCGCCGAGGCCGCGGCGACCGTGAACACCGGAGCGCATGTGGCGAGCAAGCTCAAGGCCCGCGCCGAGGCGCTCACCGCGATTCGCGCCGGAATCGACGGGCTGGCAAAGGAATTCGCGGGGTAATTCGGCCTCGCGGCTCACGTGTGAAGCGCTGCGGTGATTTTTCGACCGTTTTTCCGCCACAGCGCTACGCACGCGAGGCCCAGGCTTTGGCGACCCGGCCGAGTACATTGGCCGCACCGTCCCGGCGAGTGACCCGGATGACGATCCAATCCATCTCGATCATCTCGTCGATCCGGGCGATGTCCTTGCGAAGCGTTTCCGGATCCGTGTGATGGATACCTTCGTATTCGAGCGCGATCTTCAACTCCGGCCAGGCAAGATCAACCTCGCCGATCACCACGTCGTATTCGTTGCAGACGGGATACTGCGTCTGTGGCCGTGGATAGCCGGCACGAACTACCAAGAGCCGCAACCAGGTTTCCTGCGGCGACTCCGCTCCCGGGTCCACCAACGCGATCGTGGCGCGGGCGCGCTTGATGCCCTTGCGGCCGGAGTGACGTTCAGCCGCCCGCTCGATGTCGGCCACCTTCAGTCGAGTGGCCCGCGCCAACGCGTCGATTGCCGCGACGGCCGTATCGTCCGGAAACTTGCAGGCCAGATCGACCGCGGTGCGGGTAGGTGTGGTGAGGCGGATATCGCCGACCCGGCAGATCTCGTCGTCCTCGATCGCGTCGGCCCACGTGACGATCCCGCGGGCCGGCCGTCGATTGTTCGTGTCGATGACGTAGGCGGGCAGGCTCGCGTCGATCCACCGCGCCCCGTGGAATGCCGACGCGGAGAACCCGGCCAGAACACCGTGTCCCCGAGACCGCAACCAGGCGGCCTTGGCCCTCAGTAACGCAGTCGGCCGGGCGTCCCTGGCGACGTAGATGTCGCGATGGATGGCCCTGAATCGGGTTCGCAGTTCATGCCGGGTCAGGGCGCCCGAGGCCAGGGCTTCAGTGCCGACGAATGGATCCCCCATGGGCGGAGTCTGCCGAGGCCTACCGACAGCTTCACGTGCGATTGCCGGTCCAATATATCTATGTGCTATGCACATATAGTGCCTCGCTACAACCAACTCGATGAGCTTCTGGTGCGCATCCACACCGTCCGGCAGCGGCCGGGATGGCGGCGTCGGCTGATCGACGCGTCGGGCAGCGTGCCGTCGCTGTCCACGCTGCGGGTGTTGCGGGCCGTCGAGCAACGGGAGAAGACCGGGCAGAGCGCGTCGGTCGGCGAGGTGGCCGAGTACATGGCCGTCGAACACTCCACCGCCAGCCGCACGGTCGCCAATGTCGTCACCGCCGGCCTGCTGACCAAAACCCAGGACGTCGAGGATCAGCGCCGGTGCGTGCTCACCCTCACCGAGGCGGGGCGTCAGGCCCTGGGCGACGTGACCGAACGGCGACGGGAGATGGTCGCCGAGACCGTGGCGGGCTGGCCCGCGGCCGATGTCGACCGGCTGGTGGACCTCCTGGAGCAGCTGGTCACCGATTTCGAGCGAGGGATCAGCTCGTGACAGCCCAGACCACTGCCCGCCCGCATCCGCGTGGCGCCCTGCGGCTGATGTTCGACCCGGTCTTCGGCGCCCTGTTCTGGGGCAAGATGTTCTCGGTCGTCGCGGTGTGGACGCACGGCATCGTGGCGGCCATCGTCATCTTCGACGCCACCGGTTCGGCGGTGATGGTGGGCATGGTCGGTGTCGCACAGTTCCTGCCCCAGCTCATCCTGAGCCCGACCAGCGGCAAGTGGGCCGACGTCGGCAACCCGGGCCGCCAGATCCTGTGGGGCCGGGTGCTGTGCATCATCGGCTCGGGCTCCACTGCACTGTGGCTGGCCCTGGACCCGGACCTGCAGGGCACTGCCGCAGCGGTACCGGTGCTCGTCGGGTCCACCCTCGTGGGCTTCGGATTCGTCATCGGCGGCCCGGCCATGCAGTCGGTCGTGCCCAGCCTGATCCGCGACGGCGAACTGCCGACAGCCATGGCGCTCAACAGCATTCCCATGACCATCGGCCGCATCCTGGGCCCCGCGATCGGCGCGTTCCTGGCGGCGCGACTCGGTGCGGCACCGGGCTTCGCGATCAGCGCGGGCCTGCACCTGGTGTTCGCGATCTTCCTGCTGCTGGTCACCTTCCCCGCCCGGCCCGAACGCAGTCCCGACGGCGACTATCGGGTGCGGGCCGCCCTGGCCTACGTCTGGCGCGACCGCCCACTGCTGCTGGCGCTGCTCGCGGTGACGACGGTCGGGTTCGCCTCCGATCCGTCGATAACGCTCACCCCGTCGATGGCCGAGGAGCTCGGCGGCGGCGCGCATCTGGTGGGCGCGCTGTCGGCGGCATTCGGCCTCGGCGCGGCCGTCGGCATGGTGGTGCTGGCCGCGATGCGCGGACGCCTGCCCGCCGCCCGGGTCTCGACGGTCGGGCTGTGGCTGCTGGTGGCCGGGTGCGGCCTGCTGGCGCTGGGCACCGTGACGGCGTTGGCCCT
The DNA here is from genome assembly GCA_036235365.1 of Mycolicibacterium sp. 050232. Classification (GTDB taxonomy): domain Bacteria; phylum Actinomycetota; class Actinomycetes; order Mycobacteriales; family Mycobacteriaceae; genus Mycobacterium. The sequence goes on from JAZBEZ010000003.1 coordinate 570,096, forward strand.
GGCCGGCTTCGCGATCGCGGGGCTGGGGTTCGGCTGGGCGATGACGGGTCTGAGCACCGTCGTGCAGGAGCGGGCGCCCGAACAGTTGCGGGGCCGCATCATGGCGTTGTGGCTCGTCGGCTTCCTCGGATCCCGTCCGTTCGCGGCGGCACTGCTGGGCGGCGCGGCCGACGTGTTCAATGTGCGGGTGGCGTTCGTGATCGCCGGTGCGGTGACGCTGGCGGTCGCCCTGGCGGCGCGACCATCCTCGTTGTCGGCACCAAACGCAGCAACACTCTGAGCGGGTCTCCTATCGTGTCTTTCGATGGGACTGCACCTGCACCGGGCCGAGCGCACCGATCTGCTCGCCGACGGGCTGGCAGATCTGCTGTCGCAATCCCCGGCTGACCCGTTCGCCCGGGAACTGGTGCTGGTACCGGCCAAGGGCGTGGAGCGCTGGCTGAGTCAGCGGCTGAGCAATCGGCTCGGAGTCTGCGCGGCCGTCGAGTTCCGCAATCCGCGGTCGCTGATCGCCGAGCTGACCGGGACGGACGAGGACGATCCGTGGTCGGCCGATGCCATGGCCTGGCCGCTGCTGGCGGTCATCGACGAGAACCTGGATCAGCCCTGGTGTCAGCCGGTGGCCACCCATCTCGGCCACTTCGAGACCGGTGACGAGTATGAGCTGCGGCAGGGCCGACGCTATGCGGTGGCCCGCAGGCTGGCCGGGCTGTTCGCATCCTATGCGCGGCAACGCCCGCGACTGCTGGTCGACTGGGAGGGGCTACCCGACGACCTGTCCTGGCAGACCCCACTGTGGCAGGCGCTGACCGAACGGATCGACGCCGAACCGCCGCACCTCCGGCACGCGAAAACCCTTGCCCGGCTCACTGAATCACCGAGCGACCTACCGGAGCGGCTGTCGTTGTTCGGGCACACCCGGCTACCGGTCACCGAGATCGAACTGCTCACCGCGCTGGCCACCCATCACGATCTTCATCTGTGGCTGCCACACCCCAGTGACGACCTGTGGCAGTCGCTGGCCGGGCCCACCGGCCCGCTGCCCCGCCGGGAGGACAGCAGCCACCGCGATGTCGCACACCCGCTGCTGGCCACCCTCGGCCGGGACCTCCGCGAGTTGCAGCGCAGCCTGCCGATCCCCGACACCGACGAATACCTCAGCGGCGCAGGTTATCCCGACACCGTTCTGGGCTGGCTGCAGTCCGACATCGCCGCCAACGCAGTCCGACCCGACGGCAGGGTGCCCCGTGCAGAGGATCGCTCGGTCCAGGTACACAGCTGCCACGGGCCAGCCCGGCAGATCGAGGTGCTGCGCGAGGTGCTGCTGGGCCTGCTCGCCGACGATCCGACGCTGGAACCCCGCGACATCCTGGTGATGTGCCCCGACATCGAGACATATGCACCGCTGATCACCGCCGGCTTCGGGCTGGGCGACGTGGTCCGCGGTGCCCATCCGGCGCACAAGCTGCGGGTGCGGCTGGCCGATCGCGCACTGGTGCAGACGAACCCGCTGCTGTCGGTGGCGGCGTCGGTGCTGACCCTGGCCGGCGGGCGGGCCACCGCGAGCGAGGTGCTCAACCTGGCCGAGTCGGCCCCGGTGCGGGCCCGGTTCGGATTCACCGACGACGATCTGGACGCCATCACCGCCTGGGTACGTGAGGCGAACATCCGGTGGGGTTTCGATCAGGAGCACCGCAGCCCCTACGGCGTTGAATTCCTGCACAACACCTGGCGTTTCGGTATCGACCGCGTGCTGGCCGGGGTGGCGATGTCCGACGATTCACATGCCTGGCTCGGCACCACGCTGCCGCTCGACGACGTCAGCAGCAACCGGGTGGAGTTGGCGGGCCGGTTCGCCGATTTCGTGGAGAGGCTCCGGCAGGCGGTCGATCAGCTCAGCGGGGTCCGCCCGCTCGGGGAATGGTTGTCGGCGTTGGGCACCGGGATCGAGGCGCTCGCCTACTCCGATGAGGAGTGGCCCGCCGCCCAGGTGCAGCGCGAGTTCGCCGAGATCGCCGAGGCTGCGGAAGCGCCCGCAACGCCGATGCGGCTCAGCGATATTCGTGCACTGCTGGATCGGCACCTCGCCGGTCGGCCGACTCGGGCCAACTTCCGCACCGGCACCCTGACGGTGTGCACCATGGTGCCGATGCGCTCGGTTCCGCACCGGGTGGTGTGTCTGGTCGGGCTGGACGACGGGGTGTTCCCCCGGCTGGGCGCCGTCGACGGCGACGACGCGCTGGCGCGTGACCCGCGCACCGGCGAGCGCGACATCCGTTCGGAGGACCGCCAGTTGCTGCTCGACGCGATCGGCGCAGCCACCCAGACCCTCGTCATCACCTATACCGGCGCCAACGAATACTCCGGGCAGGCCCGCCCGCCGGCGGTGCCGTTGGCCGAGTTGCTCGACACGCTCAAGGTCACCGCCGAGCAACCCGCGGACGTGGTGACCGCTCACCCGTTGCAGCCGTTCGACATTCGCAACGTCACTCCCGGCGCGCTGTTGCCCGAAGGCCCGTTCACGTTCGACCCCACCGCGCTCACCGCGGCGCAGGCCAGCGCCGGGCAGCGGGCCGAACGGCCGCCATTCTTCGCCCACCGGCTGCCGGCACCACCCACCGCGGACGTCGCGCTGGAGGATCTCGTCACGTTCTTCAGAGATCCGGTGAAGGGCTTCTTCCGCTCGTTGGAGTACACGCTGCCCTGGGATGTCGACGGGGTGTCGGACGTGATGCCGGTGGACATCGACGCGCTGGAGGAATGGACCGTCGGCGATCGCATGCTGAGCGACATCCTGCGCGGCATGACCCCGGCCGATGCCCAGCAGGCCGAGTGGCGTCGGGGGACGCTGCCGCCCGGCCAGTTAGGTTGGCGCCGCGCGATCGCGCTGCGTGATCAATGCGCGCTGTTGGCCGCCGAGGCGTTGCGCCACCGCGGCACCGAACCGCAGGCCTACGACGTCGACATCGATCTGGGCACCGGGCGGCGGCTGACCGGAACGGTCTCCCCGGTGTTCGGCGACCGGCTGGTGTCGGTGACGTATTCCAAGCTCGACGGCAAGCACCTGCTGCAATCCTGGATCCCGTTGCTGGCGTTGGCCGCCGGGCAGCCGGGGCGCGACTGGTCGGCGGTGTGCATCGGACGCCCCCGGCGCGGCGATACCCCGCGCGTCGACGGGCTGGGCCGTCCGGACGATCCGGTCGCGCTGCTGGCCGATCTGGTGGCCATCTACGACGCAGGCCGCCGGGAGCCGTTGCCGCTGCCCATCAAGACCTCCTATGCGTGGGCGGGCGCCCGTCACGCCGGTGACGACCCCGAGCGGCAAGCGGGATTCCGTTGGCGCAGCGGCAGGTTCCCCGGCGAGGACGAGGCGCCCGCGCACGTGCGGGCCTGGGGCCGCGGCACGCCGTTGCACCGACTGACCGGACTGGGAGAGTATGCGGAGCGGTTGTGGCTGCCGGTCCTGGACGCCCAGAGGTCCGTGCAATGAACGTCTTCGACCTCCTCGGCCCGTTGCCGCAGACCAACAGCACCACGGTGCTGGAGGCCAGCGCGGGCACCGGCAAGACCTTCGCGCTGGCCGGGTTGGTGACGAGGTTCGTGGCCGAGGGCGCGGCGACGCTGGACCAGATGCTGCTCATCACCTTCGGCCGGGCCGCCAGCCAGGAGCTACGCGAACGGGTACGGGCCCAGATTGTCAGCGCCCTGGCGGCACTGGAGGATCCGTCCCGCGCCGACAACGATCTGCTGCAGTATCTGATCGCCGAGGACCAGCAGGCCCGGAAACAGCGGCTCCGCGATGCACTGGCCGGTTTCGATGCCGCGACCATCGCCACCACGCATCAGTTCTGCCAGATCGTACTGAAATCCCTCGGCGTGGCCGGGGACAGCGATTCAGGGGTGACCCTGGTCGAGAGCCTTGACGAGCTGGTGTGCGAGATCGTCGACGATCTGTATCTCGCCCATTTCGGTGCTCAGCGGGATGTCCCGGAGCTGGGGTATGCCGAGGCACTGCGGCTGGCCCGCGTGGTGGTGGCCAATCCGGCGACCGAGCTGCGGCCGCTGGATCCCGAGCCGGAGTCCCCGGCTGGAATCAGGCTGGGGTTCGCCCGGGCGGTGTTGGCGGAGTTGGAGATTCGTAAGCGCCGCCGCGGTGTGCTGGGCTATGACGACCTGTTGACCCGGCTGGCCGGGGCACTGCAGGCCGAGAACTCCGCCGCTCAGGTGCGCATGGCGCAGCGCTGGCCGATCGTGATGGTCGACGAGTTCCAGGACACCGACCCGGTGCAGTGGCAGGTGATCGAGCGGGCGTTCTCCGGGCGGTCCACGCTGATCCTGATCGGCGATCCCAAGCAGGCGATCTACGCGTTCCGCGGCGGCGACATCGACACCTATCTGCGGGCCGCGGCCACCGCCGGGGACAAGCAGACGCTGGGCACCAACTGGCGCAGCGACAGCGTGCTGGTGGACAGTTTGCAGGCGGTGTTGCGCGGCGCCGAGCTCGGCGGTCCGGACATCGTGGTGCACGACGTCGCGGCCAATCACCAGGGCCATCGGCTGGCCGGGGCGCCGCACAACGAGCCGTTCCGGCTGCGCGTGGTGACCCGAAATCGCACCGGTACCAGGGTGATTCCGATCGCCGATCTTCGTGACCACATCGGCAAGGACCTGGCCGCCGACATCGGCGCGCTGTTGACCAGCGGCGCCACCTTCGAAGGCGAAGCGCTGCAGGCCCGCCACATCGCGGTGATCGTCGAGACCCACAAGGACGCCAGGGCCTGCCACACCGCGCTGCTCGAGGCGGGCATCCCCGCGGTCTACACCGGTGACTCGGACGTGTTCAATTCCGAGGCCGCCGAGGACTGGCTGTATCTGCTGGAGGCGTTCGACCAGCCGCACCGCCCCGGTTTGGTGCGGGCCGCGGCGGCCACGATGTTCTTCGGCGAGACCGCTGAAACTCTTGCCGCGGGCGGGGAGGCACTGACCGACCGGGTCGCGGACACGCTGCGCACCTGGGCCGGGCATGCCCGTGAACGCGGGGTGGCGGCGATCTTCGAGGCCGCGCAACTGGCAGGCATGGGCAGGCGGGTGTTGTCCTGGCAGGGCGGTGAGCGGTTGATGACCGACGTGGCCCACCTGACCCAACTGCTGGGCGACACCGCGCACCGGGAGGGCTTCGGCCTGGCCGCGCTGCGGGACTGGCTGCGCACGCAGCGCTCCGAGGGCGGCGGCACGTCCGAGCGCAACCGTCGCCTGGACAGCGACGCAGCGGCCGTACAGATCATGACGGTGTGGGTCAGCAAGGGCCTGCAGTTCCCGATCGTCTACCTGCCGTTCGCCTTCAATCGTTATGTGCCGGAACCGGATCTGGTGTTGTTCCACGACGAGGGGGTGCGTTGCCTGCAGGTCGGCGGTCCGGATCCGGCGGTCACCCGGGCCGGGCGGGCCGAGGCGGCCGCCGACGACAGCCGCCTGACCTACGTGGCGATGACGCGGGCCCAGTCCCAGGTGGTCGCGTGGTGGGCACCGTCGAACGACGAGCCGAACGGCGGCCTGTCGCGGCTGCTACGTGGACGTGCCCCCGGTGAGGCCGTGGTGCCCGACCGATGTGCGCCGGCCAAGGTCACCGACGACGATGCGCTGGCCCGGTTGCGGGCGTGGGAGGCCGCGGGCGGTCCGGTGCTGGAGCAGTCGGTGATCGTCCCGGCCCCGCCGGTGCCCGCCCGAGCGATTCCGGATGATCTGGCGGCACGGCACTTTCACCGCTCCATCGACACCGCGTGGCGGCGCACGTCGTACTCGGGACTGCTGCGGGCGGCCGAGGACGACGGCAGTGCCGGAGTGTCCAGCGAGCCCGAGGTCGCCGAACTGGACGACGAGTCGACCGACATCGCAGTCGTCGCCCCCGTTCAGGGCGCCGACGTCCCCTCACCGATGGCCTTGCTGCCCACCGGGGCCGCGTTCGGCTCACTGGTGCACGCGGTGCTGGAAACCACCGATCCACTGGCCGCCGATCTGACGGCCGAACTGCTGACCGAGGTACGTAAGCACGCCGTTCGGTGGCCGGTGGAGGTCGAGGCCGACGAACTGGCCGCCGCCCTGCTGCCCATGCATGACACCCCGCTGGGACCGTTGGCGCCCGGCGTGACGCTACGCCAGATCGGAATGGCCGACCGGCTGTGCGAACTGGACTTCGAATTCCCCATGGCCGGTGGCGATCTGCGCGGCGGCGAATTCGCCCGGCTGGCCGATGTCGGCGCACTGCTCGATGAACATCTGCCGGTCGATGATCCCATGGCGGTGTACGCCGAACGGTTGTCGGCCGGGCTGCTGGGCCGTCAGCCGCTGCGCGGCTATCTGTCCGGTTCCGTGGACGTCGTGCTGCGGATCGGGCAGCGCTTCGTCATCGTCGACTACAAGACCAACTGGCTCGGCACCGGCGACGAGCCGCTCACCGCGGCCGACTACGGGCGGGACCGGATGGTCGAGGCCATGCTGCACTCGGACTATCCGCTGCAGGCGTTGCTGTACAGCGTTGTGCTGCACCGGTTCCTGAGTTGGCGGCTGCCCGGCTACGACCCGGCCACCCATCTGGGCGGGGTGATGTACCTGTTCGTGCGGGGGATGTGCGGGGCGCAGACGCCCGTCGTCGACGGACACCCGGCCGGGGTGTTCAGCTGGGAGCCGCCCGCGGCGCTGGTGATCGCGATATCGGAGCTACTCGATCAGGGAGCCGGGTGATGCTGGACGCGTTCGCCGAGATCCTCGAGCCCGCTGATGTGCAAGTGGCGCAACGGTTGAGCACGCTGGCCTCCGAAACGGACCCGCGGGTCAAACTCGCTCTCGCGCTGGCGGTGCGGGCCCTGCGCGGTGGCTCGGTGTGTGTGGACCTGCAGTCGGTGGCCGAACAGACCCAGTTGCCCGAGCTGCCGTGGCCGCAGGCCGACGAGTGGCTGGCGGCGGTGGCGGCCAGCCCGCTGACGGGCACTCCCCCCGTGCTGCGGTTGTTCGGGGACCTGCTGTACCTCGACCGGTACTGGCTGGAGGAGCGGCAGGTCTGCGACGACGTGCTGGCCCTGGTCGGCGCTCAGCCGGGTGGCTCGGTTCCCGATGTGGCGCGGTTGTTCCCGCCGGGTTTCGAGGAGCAGCGCGCCGCGGCGAAAGTGGCGTTGTCACAGGGCCTGACGGTGCTCACCGGCGGGCCCGGCACCGGTAAGACCACCACGGTGGCGCGGCTGTTGGCGCTGCTGGCCGAGCAGGCCGCCCTGGCCGGTCTCCCGTCGCTGCGGATCGCGCTCGCCGCGCCGACGGGTAAGGCCGCGGCCCGGCTGCAGGAGGCCGTGCAGCTTGAGGTGAACCGGCTCGACGCCGTGGACCGGGAGCGGATCTCGGGCCTGCAGGCCACCACGCTGCACCGGCTCCTGGGGCCGCGCCCGGACACGTCGTCGCGGTTTCGTCATCACCGGGGAAATCGGTTGCCGCACGACGTGATCGTCGTCGACGAGACCTCGATGGTGTCGCTGACCATGATGGCGCGACTGCTGGAGGCGGTGCGGCCGCAAACCCGCCTGCTGCTGGTCGGCGATCCCGATCAACTTGCCTCGGTGGAAGCCGGCGCGGTATTGGCCGATCTGGTCGAGGGGCTGGGCTCGCGCGGAGTGGCCGCCCTGCAAACCTCGCACCGGTTCGGTGAGTCGATCGGCGCACTCGCGTCAGCAATCCGGAACGGGGACGCATCCGGCGCGGTGGAGGTGCTGGCGGCCGGCGGCGAGCATGTCGAGTGGGTGTCCTCGGACCCAGCCGAACGACTGCGGGAAGTGCTTGTGCCGCAAGCCCTCGCACTGCGGCAGGCGGCGATCCTCGGGGATGCGCGCGCAGCACTGGCCATCCTCGACGAGCATCGGCTGTTGTGCGCGCACCGGCGCGGTCCGTTCGGCGTCGCACACTGGAACCGTCAGGTGCAGCGATGGCTGGCCGAGGCGACCGGAGAGCCCATCTGGGCGTCGTGGTACGTGGGGCGGCCGATCCTGGTGACCGCCAACGACTATGGGCTCAAGCTCTACAACGGCGACACCGGCGTCACCATCGCCACCCCGGACGGCCTGCGTGCCATCGTCGGTGGAACCGTGGGCGGCTCGGGAATCTTCGCCACCGGCCGGCTCACCGAGGTCGAGACCATGCACGCCATGACGATCCACAAGTCCCAGGGCAGCCAGGCCGACGAGGTGACCGTGCTGCTACCGCCCGAGGACTCCCGCCTGCTGACCCGGGAGCTGTTCTACACCGCGGTCACCCGGGCCAAGACGCGGGTCCGCGTCGTGGGGTCCGAAGCGGAGATTCGCGCGGCAATCTCCCGGCAGGCAGTCCGAGCGACCGGCCTGCGAAAGCGGCTGAAGCTCTAAACGGCGCGTCCGGCGAAAAATGCGCCGGAAATGAGGCCGATCACGATCGCCAGGGTGGGCAAGCCCATCACAGCAGCCGTGACGACGCCGGCGACCGCGCCGATGCCGAGCACCAGCAGAAGTACGCCCACAAATGCACCGACCATTGCACGCCCTTTCCTATGACAGCGATCACAATGTACCCCCTCGGTGGGCTGAATCACACACAGATCACGCACCAATTCGGTTAACGATTTCGCGGCAAAATGTATAGCTGAGCTTGGTATATGCCTTGTTCAGCGGATGTCAGCGAACACGGACGCGGCGTTATCCCGCACCCGAGACGCTCAGCGCCCAGAACACCAGTCCGTTGAGGGCCAGGAAGGCCAGCAACGAGATCGCGAAGGCCCGCCCCCACCAGTGTCTGGGTGCCGCGAACGGCAACAAGAGGGCCCAGAAGAGGCTCACCGGAACGGAGATGAGCACCCCGAAGACGATCCCGTAGCCGTGCGGATCGGTGGCCGGGTTCGTGTCGAATGCCGACCCGAGCATCGCGTAGACGACCAGCGCCCAGAACGCCACGGCGCAGCCGCCGATCACCCCGACGACACAGCGGAGGGCCAGCATGGCCTGCTGACGCCCGTCTGCCGCCGACGGCGGCTGGGGGTAGGCCTGGGGCGCATACCTCTGGGGTCCGTACCGGTCGACCCACTCGTGCGGGTACTCCTCTGGCGGTGTCTGCTCCACGGCAATCCCCCGATTCGGCGTCCTCACCAGGGTATGGGCGCCACGGGGGCTCGACAGGCACCGATTTCGGCCGTCAGACGGTCAGCGCGACCGATTGTCCGGCCAGCGGCTCGTACACCGCGTACTGGAACAGGACGTCGAGGATCACCTCGGCCACGCCGTCCCACGGCGTGGCCTGCACCGGTTCGGTCGAGGTGAACGGCAGGACCACCGCGGTGGCGGTGCCCGACGGGGTCGGAATCTCGATGCTCTCCTGCGGGGCGCCGTGTACACCGGTGCTGGTGCCGTTGTACATGTCGTTGATCCAGCCGGCCGAAATCGTCTGGACCGCATCGATGTTCTGCGGTTGCGAGAAGCCGGCGATGAAGTATTCGGCGAACTGCAGAATGGGGTTGGCCCCCTGCAGGCCGTCGATGTGCCGTCCGCCGACCAGCATGACGCCGTTGAACTTCCCGGGCCGGGCGGCCTGCAGTTCGTCACCGACCGTGCCGTCCAGGTTCCATACATACCGCTCGGATGAAATGAGCAGCACGGGACGGTAATTGGCGCCCTTGAGCTTGTCGAGCGCATCGGGCATGTCGTGGTTGGTGTCCACCGCGTCGAGCAGCACCACCCCGGCCAGGTCGTCGACCGCGCCGTTGTCGACCATGCGGCCGGCAGCGCCGGTGACCAGCATTCCGCCCAGCGAATGCCCGACCAGCACGAACTTGGACGGCAGCGTGACCGGGTGGCCCGCGGCCGCGCTGGCGCTCGCGGTCAGTTCGGGCCGGTCGTCGTCGAACAGGTCCGCGACAGACTGCTGCATCGGTTCCCCGCCGATCCATTCTCCGTTGACGTCGAACAGGTTTGACGACAATGTGGGCGCCACGACGATGCTGTTGGTCTCCTCGGCCAGGTACGCCGCGGTGTAGCTGTACATCGGACCGGTGGCCATGAACCCGTGCTGCAGGTAGATCACGCCGGTGGCCGAATCCGGATCTTCGGGGAAGTACCAGTCCGCGCGCACGGTCTGGTTGGTGCCGGGCATGTGCAGCGTCGAGGTGCGGACGGTGACGTTGCTGCCCGGCGGGAGCACCGGCGGGCCTGAGAACACCTGCAGCGCAGCGCCGACCACGTTGAACACCAGTGAGCCGACGATGTTCACCAACGGCGCGGGCCGCGGCGCGGTGGCCGGGGTGCCGACGGTGGCGGCGGCCAGTTGGGCGATGGGTCGCGTCACGGGTTGATCGGCAACGGTTTTCGACGCCCGGTCGGTGAGATCAGCGAGGAGGGTCCGACCCTCGGTGGCGACGCGGTCGACGACGGTGCTCACCCCGACCTGCGGTGCCCTCGGGTCGGCCGGGTGGGTGATGGTGTCGATCGCGTCGGCGATATCGGGTGCCGCCTCCTCGGCCGCGGTAGCCACCGTGACCTTGGGCAGCTCCGGCGCGTCACGCTTCGTGGCGGCCTTGGGCCGTGGAAGTGATTGCGCGGTACGGATATTCGACGCACGGTCGGTCAGTCGGGTCAGTGTGGTGCGCACCTGAGCACCCAGGTCGTCGACTGCGTCGCGAACCTCGGAGGGCGTCGGCAGCGTCTTCGGCACGGACTTCGGCGCGGACAGCCGCGGGCGCTGACGCGACGTGCCATCGTCGCCCCGACGCGTCTTGTCCTTGCGCGGGCCAAGGCGGGTGGCTTTGTCCCGGGCCTTCGTCGGCCTGCCTGAATCGTTGGCGGACTGTGTGGTTGACTTCTCGCGGCCAGGATCGGCGTGGGCCGTCGACGCCGCGCCCGCGATCAGCCCCATCCACAGGGCGACCACCAGCACGCCCCACCCCATCGTCGCAAACACACGAATTGCCCGCCCCGGTTTGATCACGCAGGCACGCTAACCGGCGTCACCGGCCGCCCGCAGGAAAATGAACAAATTAGTTCAAATGTTCCTTTAATGGTTCGTGGTCTCAGTCGACTCAGCCGGTCCGGCATACTGAAACCCCATTACGCAGCCGAGCAGGACAGTCGATTGCCAGCATCAGAACGCCGACCCCGGGGACGCCCGGTTGGTGGCGGCAACACCGCCGAGCAGTCTCGCGAGGTGTTGATGGATGCCGCCGAGCACCTGTTCGTCACCCGGGGGTACCGCGCCTCGACCATGGAGGTCATCGCCCACGAGGCCGGTTATTCACGCACCGCGATCTACCGGCAGTTCGCCAACCGCAACGAGCTGATCGCGGCCATGGTGCAGCGCACCACGCAGCGGCACATGGAATCGATCCTCACGCGGATACCCGAGGGCGCCGGTCCCGTCGATCTCCTGGTCGAGAGTCTGGTCATCGTCGCGACCGAGCTGGTGTCCGATCCGCTGCTCAACACGATCGCCGACCAAACCTCCGACGGCACGATCGCATCGCTGATCGCCAGCGATTCGCGCCTGACCGAGTTGGTGCAGACCACCATCGAGGCCATGATCGCCGACGACGCCGGCCAGTTCCGGCCCGGCCTGCAGGCACATGACCTGGCGCAGTTCATCATCGCGACCGCGCTGGGGTTCCTGGTGAAAGCAGTCCCCGACATGGACGACCCCGCGGTGGCCCGGGGCTATATCGAGACGTTCATCCTGCCGGCCATCGTGAAGAAGCCCCCGCCGGCGCGTCGGGTGTTCTGAGCCGGTTCACTCACGCTCGCCGCCATAGGAACTGGCATCCTCCAGGATGGATTGCAGCTTGTCCTCCGGGGCTGAACCGACACCCTCCCGGCCCTCCAGATGAAGGTCTGGAGCGCTGGTGTTCTTGTCCCCCAACGGCAAACCGTCGGGCCCCACGGGACCGAGAATCTGCGCGGGGTTCGGTACGCCGGGATCGGCCATCGGCAGTGGGCCATCACCGGGCCCGCCGGGCGCTGGTTGCTCGCCGGCCGGGGCGGGCGGTGGCGGCGGCGCTTCCGGCAGGTTCTCTCCGGGCAGCGACGGCAACGGCGGTGTCTCGGTGCCCGATTGACCCTCAGGTGACAGTGGCGGCAGTTGCGGTGCTCCGCCCTGTCCGACCGGCGGCAGCGCGGGCGCCGCGCCGGGCCCCTGCGGCGGAGGCGGCGGACCTTGGCCCGGGCCGGGCACCGGCGCCTGCCCGGGAGCTTGGCCGGGGCCTTCACCCGGACCCTCCCCCTGACCGATGCCCTGCCCCGGTGGGGGCGGAAGGGCCGGCGGCGGAGGCGGAGGCTCGGGGGTCACCACCGCTGGACCCGTCGGCGGCGGCGGGGGCGGTGCGTGCATCGCCGCCAGTTTGCGCTCCAGTCGCGGCTTGGCATCGGCGCGCACGGCCCGTCGCTCCTCATTGGGATCGGTGTTGTAGAGGAAGCACCCTTCGGGAGCGTCCTTGACCACGGTCAGGGCGTCGTTGTACAGCCGGTCGGCATCCTTGGGACGTCCCGACCGCACCGCCAGATCGGCCAGCGTCTCCCGCACGAGTTCGAGATTGATCCGCACCGGGCAGGAGTCCGCGCCGTCGAAGCTCTCCAGCGCCTCACCGAACCGCGCTTCGGCGTCGTTGAGTTTTCCTTCCAGCACAAGCAGATCGCCTTCAGCGAACGCGATGCTGCCGGGTTCGATCACGCCGAACGTCTTCAGTTTGTCGACGTCTACACGCAACGCCTCGATGTCGTGCCGGTTGAACGAGTCCACGGCGGAATTCCCGACCATCACCACCGAGATCAGCCCGGCGACGACGAGCGCCAGTAGTGCGGCGACGGGCAGGGTGTAGAGGAACAGCCTGCGCCGCAGCCGGAGCCGGCGCTGCGCCGGGTTGAACCACGCCACCGTGCGGTGGCGCGCGATCTGCAGGAACTGACGCAGGAACGGGATGAACTGGTTCGGCTTCTGACGCAACATCATTGGGCCACCACGTCCTCCGCGGTGAGGTCGCTGCGGGACAGGCGATTACGCCGAACCTCGCGAACCATCAACACCGCCTCGATGGACAGCAGTGCCGCACTGATCAACGCGAACAGCCAGTACCACTCGGTCCGTCCGACGAGCGGATCCTGGTCACCGCTGATCTCGCCGCCGTCGACCAGGCCACCAGAGGCGACCGGTGGCAGCACCGGCACGATGTCCTTGCCGGGCTCACGGTGAAAGTATCTGACGCCGAAGCTCTTCGCGATCTCCTGCAACCAGACCTCCTGAAGTCCGGACCGGATGATCGCGCCGGTGTTCGGGTCACCGAGATAGTTCTTTCGCCCGTTGGCGTAGCTGTGCGGAATCGGCCCTCCGGCCGCGGTGCCGTATCCCAGCACTGCCCCGCCTTTGAACAGGTCCTCGGAGATGTCGAAGGTGCCCGCTTTGACCTTGTCGCCCTTGACTCCGTCGCCGAAGTAGAACACCAGGCTCTTCGAGTCGGGATAGGCCTTCTTCGCCGCTTCGAGTTGTTCGCGCAGCAGATCATTGGCCGCGACCGGGTCGACGAAGTTGTAGGCGTCATAGGGCGTCAGGGAGTACGCCGACAGATTCTTGACGTACGCCTCGAAGCTGTCGGTGTCGGGCGACAGCGGCCAGTTGATCTTGGCCTTGGTGGCGAACCCGATCATCCCGAAGCGGGCAGAACGGTACTTCTCCATCAGCGCGGCGATGTCGGCGCGGATGCCTTCCATCCGCGCCTGCCCGTTGCCGTAATCGGGTATCCGCGAGGTCACCGATCGATCGACGACGAAGAACACGTTGATGTCGGAGACTGCCCCGCCGGCGGCGGAGGCCTTGCGATCCCCGTCATCGGCGATCCCCGGCCGAAACGCCGCCAACACCAGCAGTAGCGCGGCGAATGTCAGTCCGAGCCACCGCAATACGACGGGGCGGTAGCGGCCCGGAGTGGTACGCGTCAGCAGCTGGTAGAGGGTGAACACCCGCACCGCCACGATCAGGAAGGCCAGAATCGCGAGCAGGTAGACCGGCAGGACCGGGGCGAAGTTCATCGGCGCAGCACCCCCAGTCCGATGGACAGCGCCAGCGCCGCCACGACCGCGATGGCCAAGGGCACCGTCGGGATGTCGAAGTAACGCTTCGAGTCCTGGTTGATCCCGAGATACCGTGGTGCCGGCGGGTTCTGGTTGATCTTGTCGAGGGCGCCGTTGATGATGTCGTTGGCGCCGCCCGAGGATCCGGTCCCGGCCGGGTTGTAGAGCGAGAAGCTTCCCTTGGTGGCGTCGGTCAGTGCGCGCAGGGAATCGTTGCCGGACTGGCTGATCTGTTCGACGTCGGCACGGGAGATGGCGTTGATCTGGATCCCTTCACGCTGGGCAATGGCCAGCACCTGAGATTGGTCGTAGAGGGACGGCCGTTTCTCGTCGTCGGCGCGGAACTTGCTGTAGCCGATGTAGACGAGTTGGCGGCGGTGGGATCCGCTGCTGGGTCCGAATCCCGCCAGGCACATGGCGAGGGTGTCTTCGAGGCTGGTCGCGTAGTCGACGTACTTGACGGGGCGGGAGAACGCCTCGAGACCGGCGACCAGTTCGAGTTTCTGCTCCACCGCCACGTTCTGGTGGGTGTCGAGTTTGTGCTGGATCCCGGCCAGGCCGGCGAAGTAACGCATCCGCTGCTCGGCGAAAACGTTGTCCCGGGTGATCGGCAGCGCACGCAGGTTCTTCGAGGTGATCCCGAACGAGGTGCTGGTGGAGTCCTTGGCTTTCCCGGCCCAGTAGTTCAGGAAATCGGAGGTGGTCGGATCGTTGACCGGCTGCCCAACACACAGCATGACGTCGCGGGGGTAGGCCGCGTCGTAGCCGTCGTTGGCCGAGGCGAGTTTGGCGGGCCGGGCCGCGGCGACGATGGCGCCCAGAAAGGCAATGGCCACCATCGATCCCACGACAGCCATCGAGATCAGATAGATGCGCTGAACCCGCGCGAATTCGGGCAGCCGCGTCAGGCGGCTCACGTTGGCCAGTGGCCGCATCCGGCGCTGCACCTTCGCCACCGGCAGTCGCCAGGCGATGGCCACGGCGGCGGCAAGGCCCAGCACACCGATGATGAGCAGCCAGCTCCATCTCAGGTCCATGCGTGGATCAACTCCTCGGCCGAACGTCCCAAAGCCGGTACGTCAGCGCGGGATTCGGGATTGAACTGCGCGTCGTGCAATAGGGTCAGCAGTGGGACGGCGTCGGACAACTCGCCCTGGGCGAGGTACTCGGTGAGCAGATTCTTGGCGTACACCCCGGTACGCAGGTACAGGAAGCTGCGCACTGTGTGGTTGTAGGCAGTGGCGGCGCCTTCGCGGGACAGCTCACGTCTGCCGAAGCGCGCGGTCGTCTCTTCGATGGCGCGGGTGAACCGGCGTCGGATCAAGCCGGCATGCCAATCGCGAAGGACCGGGATGGACCGCAGGCGTTGCGGCGGCAGGGTCCAGATCACGACGCCGGCGCACCAGGCCACCAGCGCCACGATGATCACGACGGCCAGCACCAGCCACCATCCGGACGGGGCGAGCGGTCCGCCGATGAACCTCAGCAGGTCATCACCGGGCATTGCTGTACACCTCCGTCAGATGCGTGATCCTGTTCCGGACTTCGACGCTGCCGCCGATCCGGACGAACGGCACCGCCATGCGTTCGAAGAACCGGTCGAGCTCGGCCATCCGCTGGTGTTCGGCTCGGCGGTAGGCGTCGACCACGGCCCGGCCCAGAGTGGTGCCGTCGGGGACGAACCGTCCGGTACCCACGTCGTAGCCGTCCATCTCGCCTTGGTCCGCGCCGACGGCCGGCATGTCCGAGATCGCGACCCACAGCAGCTCGTGGCGGCCGGCCAGCCGCTTGACCGCCTCCTCAAGCTCGGCGGAGATCTCCGGCTCGTCGGCGATGACCACCATCAACAGCCGCGCCCGATGACTGTGCGCGACGTAGTTCAGCTGCGTGATGATGCGGCTTTCGCCGACATCGCCGACGCTGTGCGCGCCGAACTGCTCGAGCATGCCCTCGATGTGGTTCTCGCCCTTGCGGCTTCGCACCGTGGCGCTGCCCCGGGCATCGCCGTAGACCATGCCGAGCTCATCGGAACGGCTCATGCTGATCATCCCGATGACACCGGCCACCACACCGGCGACGTCTCGTTTGAACTCGCCGCTGGGCGCCAGCGCCGACATGTTCCGGCCCGTGTCGCACACCAGCAGGATCTTGTGGTGTTTCTCGGTGACGAACTTGGTGACCAGCGTGTCGTTGGAGCGGGCCGAGGCCTTCCAGTTGATGTCGCGGATGTCGTCGCCGGGCACATACGGACGCAGGTCGTCGAACTCCAGCGTCCGGGTGTGCAGCAACGCGTGCTTACCGCCTTGCAGCATGCTGCGGCTGACGTTGCCGAAGAACTGCCGCGAGCGGTTGAGGTGCCTACCCATCGCCGGACTATCCGGGTACCGGAACCGCTTGCAGCACCTGATCGATCACGGACTCCGGGGTGACCTTGGCGCTGACTGCCTCGAATCCGAGGATGAGCCGGTGTCGCAACACCCGGTAGGCCACCTTGTGGATGTCCGGCGGTAGAACGTGATTGCGGCCGGCGATCAGCGCGGCAGCGCGCGCCGCGTTGACGAAGGCGATCGTGGCGCGCGGGCTGGCGCCGTACTCGATCAGCCGGGCCACCTCGGGGCGCAGGAACTGATGCGGTTCACGGGTGACGTGGACGAGCCGGCTGACGTACTGCATCAGCAGCGGGTCCATGTGCACGTTGCGAGTGGTGACCTGCAGTCGCCGAATGGTTTCCAGGTTGACGACCGGCCGCGGAACGCCCGTCCGGTCGTAGACCCCGCGGTCTCGGCGCTGCAACACCTCGACCTCCTCGTCGGGCGTCGGGTACCGCAGCACCTCCTTGAGCATGAACCGGTCGGTCTGGGCTTCCGACAGCGGATAGGTGCCCTCCTGGTCGACCGGGTTCTGGGTGGCGATCACCAGGAACGGCTCGGGCAACGGGTATGTCGTTCCCGCGATGGTGGTTTGGCGTTCCTCCATCGCCTCGAGCATGGCGCTCTGCGATTTCGAGCTGGACCGGTTGATCTCGTCGAGCAGCACGATGTTGGCGTGCACGGGGCCCAACTGGGTCTTGAACTCCGCGGCGGTCGAGTCGTAGATCTGGGTTCCCAGGATGTCGCTGGGCAACAGGTCCGGCGTGCACTGGATGCGCTGGAAACTTCCCGCGATCGCATCCGAGAGGGTCCGCGCCGCTGTGGTTTTCGCCAGACCCGGCACGCTCTCGAGCAGAATGTGCCCGCCGCCGAGCAGACCGATCAGCAGCGTCTCGCGCAGTTGCTCCTGCCCCACCACCTTGGCACCGAAGGCGTAGCCGATCTCACGAACCGCCTGCATCGCGAGTTGCAGTTCCTGATTGCCGGGCTGAATCCGGTTGGTCAGTGTCGTACGTTCCCCCGCATCCACGCCGGGCTGTTGGAGTTCCACTAGGTCTAATCCTTCTCGTAGGTGTACGTCGGGGGGTTCTCGGTGAAGTCGACGTAGCCGTCCATGTCGACCTGGACGTTCTCGTTGTCGGCGTTGCCGTCGGGAAGGCTGGACTGTGCGCTGAGCCGCATTTCCAGGTAACCGTCGACATCCGCACGCCCACTGAGCCCCATACCCATGCGGACGTTGAGGGGCGGCAGCTTGACAACCACCCCGTTGGTGCTGGTGGGAGGCGACCAGCGGGCCGTGCCCTCGATGAAACCGTCAAGGTAGATGTTTTGCGTGGGGCATCCCGGAGTCGACACCGTGGTGGATTTCGCACATTCGGTCATCACGTCCAAGATCGCCTTGTCGGCGGCTTCGTGTCCCTCATCGCTGATCTTGAGCTCGAAGTCCGCAGTTTCCTCCAGGATCGGGTAGTTTCCCGCAGGGTCCAGGTAAGCGTCCCGGCGGTACTCCAACGTGATGTTCGGGTTGGAACTGCCAACCTCGATCGCCCCGGGAAACAGATACGCGATACCCGATGAGGGCAGTTTCTCGCCGAAGATGGTGACCCAGTCCAACGCTGCGGTCGATTCTTGGGCTGTGTCTTTCCCGAAATTCAATGGGTACGTGGTGTATTCGACTTTGAACGTACCGTCTCCGGACTGTTTGACCGGGATTTCCTGGTCAATGGGCTGGTCGCCGAAATTGGCCACGACATGCACCGTGTCGGAGTCTTCGCCGAGGATCTTGATATCGGTGATCGGCATCTTCTCGATCTGCTTCTTGAGCACTGCATCGGTGACGTAGGTCTTGTCCGGCGGCTCGTCGATCCCGAACGACAGCGCCTTGTCGGCGTCACCATTCGCCAGTGCTTTCAGATAACCCTCGACCGCCCCACTGGCGGTCTTGGCATCCGGCCCGGAATTGCCGACGAATACCACGATCCCGACCACCACCGCGACCACAGCCACCACCGCACCGACGATGACCGCAAGTTTGTGGCGACTCTTGGGCGAAGGACTGCCGTAGGTCGGCGGGGAGAAACCGGGTGCACCGTACATCGGTGCACCACCCGGAAAAGGCGCATTTCCGGCGGGATTGGGGAACGCACTGCCGGAGAAGGGCGGCTGATTTGATGGCGGCGCGCCGAACCCGGCACCGGGGAAGCCACCGCCGGCCGGTCCCGGCGGATAGGACCCGGGCGCCGGCGACGACGGACGACCCGGGTTCGGGACGCCATGTGGCGGCTGGGGCCCGCGGCCGCCGATGGGATTGTCGCCCCCGAAGTTGGTCACCGCATCTCCCTGTAGCTCAACGTCATCTTCCCGTGTCCACGAACGCCTTTGGCGGTTGTACGCCGAGGTTCACCTTGAGCTTGTCCGAGAAGTACAGGGTGTCTTCTATCACCCGTCCGGTCCCCTTCTCCACGACAGAAAACGGCACGCGGATACTGCTCGTGTACACCAGAGGTCCACTCGCGTCGTCAGCAAGTCTGAGATTCGCTTCGGACAGGTCGATCGGGCCGCGGACCCGCATGGTGCTCAATTCGTAGTCTTCGCCCCAGTTACCGTTGATGGCGCCTTCGCATTCACCGGTGTTCTTGCCTCCGTTGAAACAGTTGTCCACCCAGGCCCGTACCGCTTGTTCGGCGGCCGGCATGCCTTCGTCGGTCATCGAGTACTTCGGTTTGACCGACGTATCCTTGAGCGCTGTGACGTCGTCCAGCGTGGTCGGCGGCAGCTCGTTGATGTTGAGGTACGGCGTGGAGGATTTGATCTCGAGGTAACCCGGGAACACGTAGAAATGCCGGCTCTGCGGTAACGGTTTGCCGAACACTCTCAGCGCGTCGACCTCTTCGTCGTATCCGAATCCGTGGATCTCTTGGGTGGTGGCGTCGACGAATGCCGCCGAGAGCTTCCACTGGTTGTCGACGACGACCATGTTGAGTTCGCCTTCGGTGCGCTGACCACCGAATTTCGCGGCGACCTTCACCACAGAGGTTCGCTCGTCGGCATCTGGTTTCTTCTCTTCCCCGATGACCTGGACCTCGGTGATGGGTAACTTCTCCAGCTGCAGCTTCAAGATGTCGTCGGTCAACCAGTCGGTGGTAGCCGGTTGTGTCGCACTGAGATCCAGCGCTGCCTGCGCGTCTCCCTGCGCGAGGGCTTCCAGGTACGCCTTGGCCACGTCAGTCGGCGAGCCATCCGGGTTCCCGGTGGGGCCGTCTTCACCCTTGCTCAGCAGGAACGCCACGATCACGGCGATCACGGTCAGAACGGCGACGGTGGCGGCGGCGGTGATGAACAGTGGCTTGCGATTCTTTGCCGGCGACGGTGCCACGGGCGAAGACCCACCGGATCCCCTCGGCGAGTTCAGGTTCGGACCGGGTGGCGGTGCTCCCCAGTTCGATTGACCACTCTGCTGACCCGGCGAACCGCCGAAACCTGGTTGCGGCACATGCGGATTGGAGTGCGGTGGCACGGAGCGCGAAGGGTCGGGGTTCGGCCAGTTCGAAAAATTCGTCACGTTGGGTTGCTCCCGCACTCAGGACTTGTCGAAATCAACAGTGGGCGGGTCGGTGGTGACATCGACCTTGGCGTAGACGGACGGGGTGAATGTGCCCGATTCGGTCTGGCCACTGGCCGTCTTCACCGATACACCGAACTCCGGCCGCCCCGAAACCCGGACCGTGCCATCCTTTTCGTCCATATAAGTCACGCTGAACCCGTCAATGTCGGGTGGTGCCGTCCATTTCGCAGAGTCAGGCACGAAATCCGAGCGTGCGGCGCCGTTCGGACAGTTCGGCGGTTGCAGGCTCGTGCTTTTCGCGCACTCGTCCAACGCGTTTTTCATGGCGTCCATCACCATCTGACGACCTTGGTCGGTGATCTCGAACTCGGGGTAAATCGTGTTCTTCATGGTCGAGATCTCATACAGTGACGGGTCCTCGTCACCAATGACCTGAAAGATCCCGACGGCCGGGTTCGAACTGGCCAGCTCGACCAAGCCCGGGAAGTAGTAGCCCTTGCCGCTCTTGGGAATTGGCTTCCCCCACACCGTGATGGATTTCACCAGTTCGCGATTCGTGCCGTCGGTGTCGAACTCGGTCGCCATCGCCGCGGATTTCAGCTTCCAACCTTCTCCTGGCGGCGGCTTTTCGAGTTTGATGCTCTCATCGCTGTCGACACCCCCGACTTTTGCGATCACGTGTACTCGGGCACCACCGTCAGCGGTGGGGATATCGCCGAGAATCTTGACGTCGGTGATCGGGAACTTCTCCATCTGCTTCTTGAGAATGTCGTCGGTCAGCATCGTCGTGTCCGGGGGTTGTTCCCGGCCCAGCGACAATGCGGTCTTCGCGTCACCGCGCTGCAACGCTTCCAGGTAGGCCGTGACCGCCTCGCCTGCCGTGCCCGCGCCTTCGTCGTAGGTGCCTCCGCTGAACGCCACGACGCCGGCGGCGACCAAAGCCACGGCCACCACACCGGCGCCCGCGCCGAGCAGTATCCGTCGGCCGCGCTTGCTGGACGGGAGCCGAAGCCATGGCTTGCGGGCGGGTTTGGGCGTGGGCATCGGGATATATCCGGGGGGACCGGAAGGTTGCCCGGTGAACTGTGGCTGGTTACCGAACGGCCCGGGCTGCGGCGGCCCGGCGCCCCACTGAGGCGGCGGCGGGGGCAGGGGCTGCCCACCGAACGGGCCGGGGCCGCCGAAGCCCCCGCCAGTCACAGGCACACCTCGATCACCAGTGTGGACCGCACCGCATCCCCCGAATCACTCACCGCCACCCAGACCGTGCACGGTGTCTGGCGGTCACCTGGCAGTGACCGTGAAAATCCTAACCGCAGCCGGCGGGGTTCACAGGCACCAATTTCCGGATCGCCTCCGCTGGGTAATGAGCAGATTGCCGCGTTCTCACCGTCGGCTCCTAGGGCAAGATCAACACGGCCGACAGAACATGACGAGGGGGCGCAGTGCGGGCTGTGGTGGGTTTGCTTGGAGCGGTTGTGGTGTTGGCGGGATGCTCGACGAGTGTCGACGGCTCGGTTGAGTCGTCGAAAGGGGCCACTCCATCCGCGGCCGCTCAGACTCCGCCCGCTGCCCCGGGAACGGCGGACCCGGCCGAGGCAGCGCGTGCGGCGCTCCTGTCGGCCGGCGAACTCGGCGAGGTCATCGGTGATACCGACGTGCAGCAGATCGCGACGTTCACCCAGCCCGGGCAGCCCGCGGCCGGTATCGAACCCCGGGACTGCGCGGCCCGTCTGCTGTTCCAGGAGGCGGTGGGTGCCGACGGCTACCGGGCCGTGGTCGGCGACAACAACCGCGGCGCGCGGGGCCAGTCGGCGGCCCAGCTGATTCAGGTGTTTCCGGAGACGTCACCGGTGTGGCCGCAGTCCGGACGTCAGGCACTGCGGGTGGCCGGCAACACCGTGCGGATGATCAACGACGAACAGTGCCGAGAGGGCGTCGTGTTCACCACTACCGCCAAGGACGTCACCCAGCATTGGACGGCCGGGCCGGTCACCGCGGAGAACCCCGAAGCCCTGCCCGACCCGCGCCGCGACACTGCGCGCGGTGGCGGCGGCGTCGCGCGTCAGGAAGCGCCGGCCCGCAACTGCTATCACGCGGTCCTGGCCCGCGGGAGCACCGTCGTCGAGTCGATCGTCTGCGGTGACGGCGACTCGCAGGCGCAGGCCAATCAGGTCATCGACCGCATCGCGGCCAAGCTGCCGGCACCGAAGTAGACCTGGCGGGTTCGGTCAGCGCAGCGCGCTGCCCTTGAGCCATTCGGCCCACGGCACGGACCAGTCGCCGTTGTTGGTCGGCTTGAGCGGGTCACCGCCGGTGTTGCGGATCTCGACGATGTCGCCGGGCACCGAGAAGTTGTAGAACCACTCGGCGTTCTCGCCGCTGAGGTTCAGGCAGCCGTGGCTGACGTTCTCCTTGCCCTGCGCCCAGATCGTCGAGTTCAGCTGGTGCAGGTAGATGCCGTCGATGCTGATCCGGGTGGCCCACGGGATCGTCGTCTTGTAACCGAGCCGCGAGTTGACCGGCAGGCCGTAGGTCGAGGAATCCATGATCACCGGGTTGGCCTTGTCCATCACGGTGTAGATACCGCGCGGGGTCCAGAAGCTCATGGTGGTGCCGCCGACGGTTTCGGTGCCGCCCATGCCCATGGAGGTCGGCATGGTGCGGACGAGCTTGCCGTTGTCGTAGACCCTGACCTGCTTGTCGGCGTCGTCGGCGACGGTGACGTGCGAGGGGCCGATGGTGAACGACACCTTCTCGTCCTGTGCGCCGTAGAGGTCGTCGCCGAGTTTGGCGCCGTAGATGCCGGCGTCGACGGTGACCTTGGTGCCCGGGGCGTAGTACTTCTCCGGACGCCAGTGCGCGGTCTGGTCGTCGATCCAGTTCCACGAGCCGAGCGCCTTGGGCTGGGTGATCACCTTCATCCGGTTCTCGGCGGTGGCCTTGTCGGTGACGGGCTCGTCGAAGCGCGCGACGACCACCATGCCGACGCCGTAGGTGGCACCGTCCTGCAGGGGGGCGTAGTTGGTGCCGTTGAGGTAGACGCGGGCCTGGTAGCCGGGGGTCACGGTGGAGAAGCTGGTGGTCTTGCGGGTCGGCATGCCGCCGGGGCCGCGGGCGTCGACCTTGAGCGTGTAGGTGCGGCCGTAGCCGAGGGTGGTGGTCGGCTTCCAGGTCCTGGCGTCGGGGGTGAGGACGCCGGGAATCTCTTTGCCGGCGTCGTTGAGCATCGTCACCCTCGCCACGGTGCCGGTGTCGGCGGTGACCATGACCCGGGCCAGCGGATCGACCTCAGCGTCGAGCTTGGGGGTGATGGTCAGTCTGGCCGGCTCGGTGGGTGAGGGCTGCGGGGCACCTTGCGGCGGCGCGGCCAACGTCTGGCAGTGCTCGGCGCAGTCCGGCAGGGCCGAGACGACGACACCACCCGATACGGCCAGCACGGCAAGTGCGACCGCAAGGTAGGCACGACGAACAGACGTCAACATCACTCCAATGTGGTTCGGCGAGGGCCTGATTGATTAGGTCTGGTAGGCAACCCGATCAATGCCTCAATCCTAGCCGGGAGCCCCAACCTTCGGCACAACGCCTCCGGGATGTGGGCGAGTCGTGATGATGTCGTTGCTCAGTCGGCGACGCTGACGATGCCGCAGGACCTCCGGAGGCTATACCGCACCCTCGACCCACATCTGGAAGGCGAAGACGAGGTTGACGCGAAGGTTCGGCGTACTGAACGCCATGGTTTTGAGCAGAGGATCCTCACGGCGCAGAGGAAAGGTGTCGTTATTGCGGAAGGTCCAGTTCTGAGTACCCAGCTCGTGGTTCAGCGTGACCGTCATCTTCAGGAAGTCGGGAAATTCCGACGGGTCATGCACCGGCGTGCGCAGACTGAAGCTGACGCTCCGGTCCATTCGAATCGGGACCGTCTCGTCTTCACTCACCTTTACGGGCCCGTTGGGAAATGGGTAGATCACCCGGGTATCGCGAATATCGGCTGGGTTGTTCGGATCTCGGAAATAGGTCGATCCACTGATCGACCCTTCGACGGGGATCTTTCCGCCGAATCCGTTGTATTCGCACGAAATGCTGTGGAGCCTGACATCGATCGATCGCATATCTCTCTCCTGGGTTTGGTATCACCTGCCTTCATCGTGGGGTAGCAGCAGTTCAGAACAGCGAGTAGTCGACTACTCCATATTGCGGGGCGATTGCTGGGCGGCAGCAACGACGGTTGCCCAACCTGCTCTGCATCTGGCCGGCAGGTTCAGCCTCACTGCTGCAGGTACGTCATCACCGCTTCAGGTTCCTCGGTGACGTACACCAACTCATCCAACGGCAGCGGCAGGAAACCGTCCTGCTCCATCCTGCGCAGCTGGATCACCAGGCCGTCATAGAAGCCGGCGGTGTTCAGCAGCACCACGGGCTTGTCATGCCTGCGGTGTTTGCGCAGCTCCAGGATTTCGGTGGCTTCGTCCAGGGTGCCCAGGCCTCCGGCCATCACCACCAGTGCGTCGGAGCGGGCCAGCAGCGTCGCCTTGCGCTCGGTGA
The DNA here is from genome assembly GCA_036235365.1 of Mycolicibacterium sp. 050232. Lineage (GTDB taxonomy): Bacteria > Actinomycetota > Actinomycetes > Mycobacteriales > Mycobacteriaceae > Mycobacterium. The sequence continues at coordinate 594,683 of JAZBEZ010000003.1, forward strand.
GGTCCGCGGTGATCACCATCTCGTCGGCGCCGACCCTGGCCGCCTGCCGCAGAAATTCCACGGAAACCCCGACCAGGCGGCCGCCACTGTTCTGCACCCCGTCGGCCACGACCTTCATCAGCCCCTTGTCGGAACCACCCCAGACCAGCGTGTGGCCTCCCTTGCCGAGGAGTTCGGCGAAGGCGCGCGCCGGCTCGGTGTAGCGGTCGTCGAGGTCGGCGGCGGAGAGGAAGACGCAGATGTTCATCAGGATCGATCATGCCTTCCGGTGCCGTGGGGCCTTCGACTGTTGACCACTTCCGGGGTGGTATCAAACCGGTATCATCGCGTCATGGGCATGACTCTGCGGACGAGTGACGAACAGACCGAGGCGCTGCGCCGGCAGGCCGCTGTCGAAGGGCGGTCGATGCAGGCCGTCGCGCTGTCCGCTATCGATGAGTACATCGCCCGTCGAGCACACAAAGCCAAGGTCGACGCAGCGCTGCAGCGCGTCGTGGCCGAGGAGGCCGGGGTTCTGGAGCGCCTGAAGGACGCATGATCGAGTACCTGGATCTCGACGACCTGCTGGAGATTGCGCGGCGCGCTGTCGGAGACGACGTCAAGGTCGGCGACTACGGGCTGCTCGAATCTGCGCTGGCCCGGCCGCGCGCCTCGGTGTTCGGCGAAGATGCCTACCCCGAGTTGCACCTCAAGGCCGCCGCACTGATGCATTCGTTGGCCCGCAACCACGCACTTGTCGACGGCAACAAGCGGCTGGCATGGACAGCGTGCCTGACGTTGCTGGCCATCAACGGCCAATGGATCAGCGCGCCCGAAGACGACCGGTTCGACTTCGTGATCCGGGTCGCCACGGGCGCCGAGGCTGATCTGGACGAGATCGCCGGGCAACTGCGCGCGTGGAGTTACGCGGACCGCTGAGTCGCTCGATTACTGTTTTGCGCCCCGCGGCCAATACCATTTCTGCCGACATGACCGACACCCTGGATACCCGTAGCACCCCATCGGGCCGCGTCGCTGCCGAAGCCGCGCGTCGCCGCACCTTCGCCGTCATCAGCCACCCTGATGCCGGTAAGTCGACGCTGACCGAGGCGCTCGCGCTGCACGCCCGGGTGATCACCGAGGCCGGTGCGATCCACGGCAAGGCGGGCCGGCGTTCGACCGTGTCGGACTGGATGGACATGGAGAAGGCCCGCGGCATCTCGATCACCTCGACGGCGCTGCAATTCCCCTACCGCGACTGCGTCATCAACCTGCTCGACACCCCCGGGCACGCCGACTTCTCCGAGGACACCTACCGGGTGCTGACCGCGGTGGACTGCGCGGTCATGCTGATCGACGCCGCCAAAGGTCTCGAACCGCAGACCCTCAAGCTGTTCCAGGTGTGTAAGCACCGGGGCATCCCGATCATCACGGTGATCAACAAGTGGGACCGCCCGGGTCGCCATGCGCTGGAGTTGATGGACGAGATCCACGAGCGGATCGGGCTGCGCACCACTCCCCTGACCTGGCCGGTGGGTATCGCCGGCGACTTCAAGGGCGTGATGGACCGTCGCGCCGAGAAGTTCATCCGGTTCACCCGTACCGCGGGCGGGGCCACCGCGGCGCCCGAGGAGCACATCGCCGCCGCCGACGCCCACGCTGCCGCCGGTGACGACTGGGATACCGCCGTCGAGGAGTCCGAGCTGTTGTCGGCCGACGGGTCCGACTACGACCGGGAGACGTTCCTGTCCGGTGAATCCTCCCCGGTGCTGTTCACCTCGGCCGCGTTGAACTTCGGCGTCAACCAGCTGCTGGACGTGCTGGTCGAGCTGGCCCCGGCGCCGAGCGGATCGCTCGATGTCGACGGTGCGCGGCGGGCGGTGGACTCGCCGTTCAGCGCGTTCGTGTTCAAGGTGCAGGCCGGCATGGACTCGTCGCACCGCGACCGCATCGCGTATGCGCGGGTGGTCTCCGGCACGTTCGAGCGCGGCGACGTGCTCACCCACGCCGCCACCGGCAAGCCGTTCGTCACCAAGTACGCGCAGTCGGTGTTCGGTCAGCAGCGCTCGACGCTCGACGACGCCTGGCCCGGTGATGTGATCGGGTTGGCCAACGCCGCGGCCCTGCGCCCCGGTGACACGCTGTACCGCGACATCCCGGTGGTGTATCCGCCGATCCCGAGCTTCTCCCCCGAGCATTTCGCGGTGGCCCGCGGCACCGACCCCAGCAAGCACAAGCAGTTCCGCAAGGGGATCGAACAGCTGGAGCAGGAAGGCGTCGTGCAGGTGCTGCGCTCGGACAAGCGCGGCGATCAGGCGCCGGTGTTCGCCGCCGTCGGGCCGATGCAGTTCGAGGTGGCCGCCCACCGGATGGCCACCGAACTCAGTGCACCGATCGCTCTGGAGAACCTGCCCTATCAGGTCGCGCGGGTCGTCCGCCCCGAGGACGCCGATTTCGTGAACCGTCAGGTCTCCTGTGAAGTGCTGACCCGCAGCGACGGCGTGATGCTGGTGCTGTTCTCGACACCGTGGCGGCTGGAGGGTTTCCAGCGCGACAACCCCGATATCAAGCTCGGGTCTTTGGTGGCGGCAGAGGGCTAGCAGCGCCAACGGCCGGTGGGGTTTACCCTCACCTGATATGGCTGGGCCGAACCGGACGGACATCGTCGTCATCATCGCGCTCAAGGAATGGACCTGCACCTCATGCGGTGAGACAGGCGACATTCTGTCGATGGAAGACGCGGGTCCGATGTGCCTGCACTGCGTTGACCTCGGACATCTCGAGTTCCTGCCCGCGGGTGATGCCGCGCTGACGCGGCGAACGACGAAGGCCAGCAGATTGTCCGCGGTCGTGGTGCGGTGGAGTCGGTCGCGTAAACGCTATGAGCGACAAGGGATTCTGGCTGAGCCGGAGGCTATCGAGCGGGCCGAACAAGAATGTCTGTCGGACGCGGAGGTTCGCGCCCGACGTCGAGAGCGCGAGCAGGTTCGGCGCACCGAGAAAGATCGACAGTTCGAGTCAGAATTCGCCACTGCGATTCTCGCGCAGTTCCCCCTCTGCCCCGCCAGTCGTGCCGATGCGATCGCCCGTCACACGGCAGCTCGTGGCAGCGGGCGGGTGGGGCGCAGCGCGGCGGGGCGTGCTTTCGAACCGGAAGCAGTTCGGCTTGCAGTCGCGGCTTCGGTCCGGCACGAGGACACCGACTACGACGAATTACTCATGTCCGGTGTAGACCGACTCTCAGCTCGGGACCGCGTGCACGACACCGTCGAAACGGTGCTCAACAGCTGGCGGTGACAGCCGGTTGGAAATGTGGTGTCGCCGCAGGCGGTCAGCCCCACCAGAACGACGCGGCGATGATGCAGTACAGCGCGATCAGCGCCGCGCCTTCCAACCAGGTGGATTCCCCGTCGAAGGCGATGATCGCGGCCAGGATCACGGCGACCAGCAGTGCGACGATCAGCATCGGCCCGAACACCAGGGTCAGTGACGCGAGCCCGAAGATCTGACTGACCAGAACGAGCACCGGCGCCAGCACCAGGGCGATCTGGATCGGGCTGTTCAGGATGATCGAGAAGGCGTACTCCGACTGGTTCTTGGCGGCCAGCTGCACGCCGACGACGTTCTCCACCGCATTGCCCGCGATCGCCACGATCACCAGACCGGCGAAGGCCTGTGAGATGTGCAGCGAGTCCATCGCCGGTTCGAGCGCGGCCACGAACCAGTCCGAGACGAACGCTGCCGCTCCGCCGGCGATGGCCAGCATGCCGATCGCCAACCCGACCGGCCACCGCGGCGGCTCCTTATCCGGTTGCGGCACAGGGTCACTGGTCTTGTTCTTGTCCCGGCTCAGTGAGTACGGCAGTGACAGGGCGAACAGCACCAGCAGGACCACCGACACGATCATCGAAAAAGACACTTCGTGTTCGGACGCCGGGGCGTGCACCTCGTGGGCGATCGACGGAATCGCCATGGCCGTCACCGACAGCACCATCAGCACGAGGATGGTCCGGACCTGGGCCGAGCCGAGTTTCTGCGGGCCGTGTTTCAGCCCACCGACCAGGAACGCCAGGCCCAGCACCAACAGCAGGTTGGCCAGGATGGAGCCGATCAACGCCGCCCGCACCACATCGACCAACCCGGCCTTGAGCGCGAAGATGCAGATGAACAGCTCCGGCAGATTGCCGAGGGCGGACTGCAGCACTCCGGTTGCGCCGGGGCCGAACCGGTCTCCGAGCTGGTCGACGGCCAGGCCCACGACGGAGGCCAGCACGGTGACTGCCAGGGCACTGACGATGAAGCCGACCAGGTGCGGCCAGCCACCGTAGTGAGACAGCCCGGCCACGATGCAGATGGCCAGGCCACCGAAGATCAGCAGCTTGTCGGATCGGATGAACGCCGTCCTCATGGGCGTCATCATGTCATCTCAGCCCCGCTGCGGGGTGGAAGCAGCGCTATCCCTTCAACGCCTGGGCGGCCGGGCCGAGGTCGAGGAACACCGTTTCGCCGTTGGCGTCGTCGAGTCCGTCGTTGTCGGTGACGACGTACAGGTTCTGGTTGCCGGCGATCGCGAAGCCTTCGACTTTTTCCTGGACGTAGCCGTTGGTGGTCTGCAGGTCGGGCAACAGGTTGCGGGCCAACGTCTTCGGTAGGACGTGTGGCTTGTCCGTCGGGTTGGTTGTGCCCTCGGGGATCGCCACTCGGTACAAGGCTTTCACGCGGGCGTCGGGTCCGTTGAGCTTGTCGCGTTCGAGGATCAGCAATTCACCGTTGTGGACGGCGATTTCGGAGACACCCAGCCAATCGTCCTTGGTGGCAGTGGTGTCCAGCTGGTAGCCGAACCAGTCCCACTTATCCCCGTCCGGGGTGTAGCGCCCGATGCGGATGACGCCCTTCGGGTCCGATTTGAGTTCGCGCTGCAGGGCCACCCAGACGGAGTTCCCATTGACGGCAACGCCTTCGAGACCGTTGCTGCCGAGTTGCGCCGCGATGTCCTTGGGCAGCGGAACCCGCTTCTCGATCTTGCCGTCGGCGGCAACGTAGACGATCTGGTTAGCGGCGCCGTCTTCGCCTTCCACCGCCAGCACGAATCCGCCGTCGGGTCGGGCCGATACGCCCTCGGTGTCGAGGGTGACGGCCTTGCCGTCTTCGGTGACCGGCAAGTCGGTGTCGATCAGGGCCGGCTTCTGATTCACGTCGACGCCGAGGATGCGGGCCGGGCCGTAGGCGATGTCGGTAGCGGTGTAGAGCCGGTTGCCATTCTTCGGGTCGGTCGACAGCGCGCCGAGCGCTCCCCAGCCGATCGGTGCGCCGTCGACGTCGCCGGAGACGATGGACGGAAAACTCGGTTTGCCTGCGGTGGCATAGGATTCGCCGTAGCCGTAGAGGTTGACCGAGGCTCTCACCTTGGCCTCGGCATCGTCGGCTTCCGAGGAGATCGCCAGCAGATTGCGCGACGGGATCGGCAGGACCCCTTCGGGGCCGGACGTGGTCGGCAGGATCTGCCGGAAGGCCGGTGCCTTGGGGTCACCCACGTCGTAGACGGCGACGAAGTTGCTGCGCTCCGAGGCGATCAGAGCGACAGGGCGACCGCCGATGGTGGTGATGGCCAAGCCCTCCGGCTCGGGCCCCTTGGATTCCGCGCGACCTTCGATGTGCAGGCCGGTGCGCACCGCGAGTTGTTCGAGGGAGTTGCCGGCATCCCAGACGACCTTGCCCGTGGCGGCATCGAAGATCGTCCAGCCGCGGGTGCCGCCTTTCCAGTCGCCTTCGTTGGCGGTGGCGAAGTACTCGTCACCGATCCAGCCGATGGCATCGGGTTCGCGCGGGGTGTCCGTGATCGAGCCGGTCTGGTCGATCGCGGCGTCTTCCTTGGTGTCGATGCCGTCGACGGATTGGCTTCCGGCGCTGAAGATCTTGGTGACCTCGCCGGTCGGACCGTCGATGACAGCGATGCCGTTGTTCTCCTGCAAGGTCACCGCGACCTGGCCGCGGGAGTTGATGCTGACGTATTCGGGTTCGAGGTCTTCGGGAGTATCCAGGCCGGCTTTACGCGCGGCCTCCACGTCGAAGCCCACCTTGCGAGGTGTCCAGGAGTTCGGCGCGCCCTTGAGGTCGATCAGTTGCACGAATCCGGTTGGCGGCTGGGGCAGATCGCCTTCCTCCTTGCCAGGCGGGGTGTACTCCTCGTCGCGCTGGTTCTCCATGGCGATCGCGGCGAACGAGCCGTCGGGGCTGATGGCGATCGAGTCGGGCTGACCGCCCAGGTCGATGCTGTGCACCCGGGCGCGGTCGGCAGTCCGGACGATGTCGACGCGGCCGGACGGGTGCGCAAAGTCGCCGCCGGTGGTGTCGACGACGACGAGGACGTGGTCGCCGACCGCCGCCACGGACGTGGGCTGGTCGTCCTTGTGACCCAGTTCCGCGAGGGAAAGGGTGCCTTTACCAACGGGTTTGGCGGGATCGGTGATGTCGACGAAACCGATGCGTTTGGCGGCGGCGTCGGTGTAGATGACCGTGTTGCCGTCGGGGGTGACGGTGGAGATCTCGGCGACGGTCTCCCTTTCGAGCGGGTCCTCAGCTGGCTTGTTGAGGTACACCGGGTAGGTGGCAGTGCGGTGGTAGCGGTCCGCGTCGGGCAGGTTCCAGTCGATCGGCGAGGTCGCCTTCGGGGTCTCCCCCTGCTTGTTGTCCCCGGCGGCGCATCCCGCCAGGATCAGCGTTACCACGGTGGTCACCGCTGCGGCCCGTGCCGTTCTCATCCGTCACCTCTTCAGTTCTGCCGACGTCGAACGCCCGAGCTTGCCTCGCACAGGTGACCGACAGGGAGTTCGCAGATGAACGGGCGGCGACGGATCGGCCTCTCCGGTCGGCTACAGCGGCTTACGGTGGCTTAACCGCGACTTACAGCGGCACGGCGATCGGTCCGAGCACCTGGCACTGCGGAGCGATTTCCGCGATGCCCATCCAGCCGCCGCAGGCCCGGCCGGTGGAGACGTAGGTCGCACCGGGCCGATAGGGCGTCAGCACCTGTGCGGGTTGGGCTCCCCGGCCCTGATTGCATTGCACCGGTGAAGCGTTGTCCTGACGCTGCACGCAGGCCACGCTGAGGCGGGGGTCTGCCGGTGCGCCACAGGCGTCCGGGGAGACGGTCACGCTGACCATGTCAGCGCCGTCGACGTGGACGACGGCGGGCGGTGACAACGTGAAGGCGCATGGCGGCGCTGGTTCGGCGTGGGCGACCGGCGAGGCGACGCCGGCGAATCCCGCAATCAGAACCCCTGACAACAGCACCAATCTGGCCCGAGCCATGTGCGGATCATAGTTCTTTCCGACGCGATCGAGGCCTGAATGCGCATGTCAGATGGGTTCTACCCGTTGACCGGAATCAACGACGCGACCACGCCGCACAGATACTCGACCTCAGCGGTGGACGGCTGCATCTCGAAGGCGTGCACATGGCAGGCCACGCTGAGCCGGTTCCACGCCAGGGCCGCGCGATCAGCGGCCTCCTCGGTATCGAGGGACTTGAGCACGACAAGCTTGCTGCGCGAGTTGGCCCAGGGAGCGGACGCGTCGAGGGCGGCGCACCGCTGATCGATGATCTCTTCCAGCGCCTGCCGAGCCAGGAATGCCGCCACCCGCGACGAAAGGCCCTCGGCTGATCCGGGCGCGCGCAGGACGCGCTGCGCCTGGCCGAGCAGGTCCATCGCACTCACCGCAGGGCCAGCACTGCGTGGACCGTCTTCTCCAGGTCCCGCGCGTCGTGAATCGAGATCGGTCTCGCGTCCCCGTGTGCGCCGGCGTTGCAGATCCGCAGTGCCTGCTTGCGTTCGGGTTTGAGCCAGGGTGTCAGGTCGGTCTGCGGGTCCCCGTGGATCGCCAGGGCCAGGCGGCTCGAGGTCTTCTTGGCGGTCGACCATTTTTCTTCGGATTCTGCGATGGCCCGCCCGGCCCGCGCCTGCTTGGCGTAAAAAGCTTGCTTGGCAGCGGATTCCAGTGCCATCCGGAACAGCGCGGGAGCGGCGCGGCCCTTGATGTCGTCGGGCATCTTGGTGTCCTTGATCAACGCGAAGATGTCATCGACCTGGCGCACGGCGGGATTGACGTTGTCGCGCACGGTGACTCGTGAACCGGTTTCGCGGACCACCTCGATGAGCCTGGCATCGACGCCGGTTTCCCGGATGACCGAGGCCAGCCGGTCGTCGTGGGAGAAGACGATCACCTGGTGCGTCTTGGCGATCTCGCACAGCACCTGGACGAAGCCGTCGATCTTGGAGGGGTCCATCGCCTGAATCGGGTCGTCGAGGACGACGAACCGGAAGGGACTCTTCGCCGAGGTCGCCCGCGGCAGGAACAATGCCAGGGCCAGGGCATGCAGCTCGCCCTGGCTCATCACCGACAGCGCTTTGGTGGGCTTGCCGTCGACCGCCCCTTCCAGGACTACCTTGCGCCGGGTCGCGGTTCCCTCCAGCGAGATCTCGACGAGATCGACGTTGCTTTCCTGACGCAGTTGATACCAGATGTCGCGGGCTTGTGCGGCAATGGGTTTGAGCCGGGCATTGCGGAAGGCGGCGGCGTGCTCGGTGACCCACTTCTTGGCCGCGGCGACGGCGTTCAGTTCGTCGTCCACCGTGCGGGCCTGCTCTTCGAGGCCGACCCAGCCGCCCAGCTGCGCGGCGACCGGTGCCCATGCGCTTTCGCGCCGCGCGAGTTCGTCGGACGCTTGTGCCCGCAGGGATTCGGCGGCGGCGATCACTTCGGTCAGCGTCGATTCCGCGTGTACCGCGAGGGCGTCGTCTCCGACGGGGACCTTCCGCGCCGCGGCCACGGCGACGTTGTAGGCGGACAGCCCGGGGAGGTCGATGCCAGGCACCTCGGGCGCCGTGGCGAGCTCCTGAATCAGTGTGGTGAGGGTTGACCGCGCGGTTCTGAGATGCTGTGCTGTGGCGCGGTATTCGTCCAGCAGCTCCTCGCTGCTGGCAATGGTGTCCTGTGCCGCGGTCGCCCAGTCGGCGTCGAGGCGGCCCTGCGCACACACGGGGCAGTCGGCGTCACCGCCCTGGTCGTGGAATCGCAGCGCGGTGCGCAACAGGTCGACCCGTTGACTGGTGAGGTCGATCGCGGCGGTCGCGGTGTCGGCGGCGGCCTTCGCGGCGGCACACAGTTGCCGGGTGGCCTCTTCCACGGTGTCGATGTTCGGCGTCTCCAGCTGCGCCAGGACACGGAGGGCGGGTGCGACGTCGGACTGGGTCTCCCCCGCTCCGGTGGCCAGTGCGCGGACATCATCAAGGGGCACAACGCGTTTACGGAGGAGTTTGGCTGCGCGCTCGGCACGCTCATCGGCGTGGCCGGCGAGTGCGTTCAGCACGCGCCTGCGTTCGGCGTCGGCCGCGTCGCTGGCGGTCTTGATCGTCTTGTGGCGCGCGGTGAGGATCTTCTCGGTGTCGGCGAGCGCGTCCAGGCCGAGCAGTTTGGCCAACGCGTCGTACAACGCGGACGGGCCACCGTCGAACAGCCGGCCGAGTTCCTCATACGACAGCAGCGGGCGGTGCAGTTCGAGGGCGCGCGACCACCCGAGGGTGTCGGTGCCGTCGACCCGCTTGCCGTTGCCCGTCTTCGTCCACGTCGTGCAGTGCTCCAGCTTCGCACCCTGGTCCCATCGCACCCCAACGGTGAAGGGGTCGGCCGCCTCACGGGTGAACCCGACCTCGATCTCGCACGGGTCAGGGTGGTGGAGGTTCTGCCAGGCCTCCGACCACAGGCTTTCCTTCTTGTTGTACCAGCGGTAACTGGTTCCGGTCAGGGTGAGCTCGAGCGCCTCGGCGAAGCTGGATTTCCCGGAGCCGTTGCGACCACTGACCACCATCAGGCCCGGCGCCGGGTAGAGGTCGAGCCGCGCGGACGGGCCGACGCCCCGGAATCCGGAGACCGAGATCGAGCTGAGAAATGTTGTGGCCGGCCCGGTTTGCGTTGACTCACCCGCATCTCCGGACACCTCGGCCAGCGCGTTGAGCACGACGTCCTTGGCTGTATCGGCCAGCACGTCGTCATTGCCGAGCAGTTCCAGGATCACGTCATGAACGGACAGTTCGGCAGCTGCGGCGTCGGCCCCACCCTCTTGCGACATGCAACGATTTAACAATGTGCGGCCGACAAATTTGTCGGGACCGTCAGTCCTGGCGAGTTCGGGTCACAACTGTCACATCAGCACCGCGGAGTGGACATATATGTGGTCGTGAAATGCGATACCACCGGTGATACCACTGGACCGCGACCCACTACTCAGGCGGCGGGTAACGGCCATGCACTCCGCGTGGGTCGCCCTCCTGGTAGAGCTTGTCCTCGTAGTCGGCGCGGTCGGCCAGCATGTCCCGCCGGAACTGCTCGGCCCGGTGCTGCTCGTCGCGCTGCTGGGCCGACTTGAGCACCCAGACCGCGAAACCGGCCACCACTCCGACGACCGCCAAAACCGCGATCAGCCATGGGTGTTCAGCGATCACACCGAGTGCGAACAGCCCGCCCAGCACGGCCGCCACCACCAACGCGGGTCGGCGGTTGGAGGCCCGAGTCGTGACGACACCGGCGCCCGAGACGGCCACCGAGGACGACGATCCCCCGCTGAACAGGGCAACGAGGATCCAGACCGGCAGCCACGCCCCGCAGGTCAGCAAGGTGAGCACGAGGTGCAGCCCGTGGCTGGTTCCACCACCGTTCGCGACGGCGACGGCAACCGCCGGCACTGGGGGCGCCGGAGCCGGGACAGGCGGCGGGGTGGGAACGAAGTGCTGCGTCCAGCGCCGGCCGTCGTGGTAGCGCTGACCGGGTTGCCCTTCAGGGTCCGGGTACCAGCCAGGGTTTGTGTTGGTTGTCATGGTCGTTCCTCTCGTCAGCGGTGACACCGCGCTCACGCCAGCCGATCAGAATGACACCTGCCACCGACAAGTCGTACGCGCTGATTCGCAGCGATTTGTCGGGGCACGCGGTTACCGTCGAGATAGGTCAAGAGATGCGGAGCGATAGATGACTGCGCGTCGTACATGCCTGCTGGCACCAGGATTCGATTGATGCCGTGGTGCGGTGGTGGCACAGCGAGGCCCGCACGCTGCGCGACATCGCCGTAATGGAAGGCGATTTCACCACCGAAACCGGCGAGCCCTACCCGCCACTGCCCGAAGAAGGTGTTTTACGGGCTCTACTGGCGGCAGTGGCCGGCCAAGCATCTGCACGATTGGACCGATTACACCGCGTGCGTGGACTTCAGCGCGGTGAATGGCGGCGCGTTGACGGCATATCGCTGGTCTGGTGAGGCGCGGATCAACCCGGCCAATTACGTGCCGTTGGTCTCCGGACCGCCGACGACAGCGTGGATGCGGCCCTGCGGGTAGGGCAGGTTGATTCCGTTTTCGTCGTAGGCACGCAGAATCTCCCGTCGGAGCTTGCGCTGCACCGACCATTGCGCGTTCGGCCGGGTCTTCAGGGTCATCCGGAGCGTGAGCTGGTCTGCGGACAGCGACTGCACCCCGAGCATCTCCGGTTCGCCGATCACCTTGCCAGCCATCGACGGGTCGGCGATCACTTCGTGGGCCGCCTCGACGGCCACCTGCTCAGCACGGTCCACATCAGCGGTCAGCGAGACAGGCACCTCGATCCGAGCGACGGCGTAGTCCTGGCTCATGTTGCCGACGCGGGCGATCTCGCCGTTGCGGACGTACCAGAGCGTGCCGTCGATGTCGCGGACCGTGGTGATCCGGAGCCCGACGCTCTGCACTTCCCCGATCACTTCCCCGACGTCGACGGTGTCCCCGACGCCGTACTGGTCTTCCAGCAACATGAATACGCCGCTGACGAAATCGCGGACCAGGTTCTGGGCGCCGAATCCGATCGCGAGGCCGACCACGCCGGCCGAGGCGATGAACGGCGCGATGTTCACGCCCAGCACACTGAGCACGGCCAGGACGACCCACACCAGCAGCACGATCGACACCGTCGACTTGAGCACCGAGCCGATGGTCTCGGCGCGCTGCTGGCGACGTTCGGCGGCCCGCAGGCCATTCGCTGAGGCCGAGGCCCGGTCCCGCAAATAGCGCAGCAGCGGAGGCTTTTTCGCTTGCCCTTCAAGTTCGCCGCTAACCGACTTCTTGGTTCTTCCAGTGGTCGCTCGGTCGATCATGCGATGCAGCAAAAACCTGATGATTAACGCGACAACGATGTACGCGACGACCCGAATGGGAACTTCGATGAGCCAATGGCGATTGGTATCCGTCCATTCGAAAGCCAGGTTGTACACAGCCATATTTTCGACCGTACGGCAGTACTGACGGGCGCGTCGAACGAGCGCAGCGACTCACGTTGGATTGCCACGCAATTCGCGTCAGTAGAGGGCGGTTTCGTGGTTATCGAATATTGAGACTCACATCACGGCTCAGCGACTGCGCTCGCCGCACTGGTGCCACGGTTGCCCTCGGGCGATCGGTCACACGCTCTCGTCAGCCAGCACTTGCGTGCTCAACCCGAGGGCTTCGTAGGTCGCTCGCGCACGGGCGTCCCGGGTGACCAGGACCGCACCGTGCTCACGAGCCGCCAAGGCCACGAGGCCGTCATACGTCGCACCACCGGCGATGCTCCGCCGGGCGAGCTCGCGGTGGGCGCCTCGCGCGGCACGTGCACCGAGCGGAAACGAGTCCGGAAAGTTGTCGTCGATCAAGGCCACCGCGTCGGTCGGGGCTACGCGAGCATCGCCGGGCAGACGCGTCAACACTGAGTATGTCTCGGCTAGCGCATGTCCGCTGAGCCCAAGTGTTCGCCCCTTCGCCCACTTCGCGACCATGGCGTGTTGCGGATGTGAGGTCACGAGGAGCGGGACCGCGACGCTGGTGTCGACAGCAGTGGCAGGCACCGACGTCAGCGCCGTCCCGAATCGATGAGGGCGAACATCATCTCGTCGGTGACGACCGTGTCGGCCCTGGCGACCAAGCGTCCGTCCTCATCCCGCTCGAGACGTGCGGTTCGCCCGCCCGGGACGATCTGCAGTCCACCGCCGTATGCGGAGATGTCGACCTTCGATCCCGGAGCCAGTCCCAAGGCATCACGTAGTTGCTTGGGCAACACCACGCGGCCGCCCGAATCGATAACAGCCTCCATGGGATCAGCGTACCAATCAGATCCCATTTCCGTCTGGGCTCTGCGTCGGTACCGGTCCACGGTGCCGATCACCCCGCGACACCGCGACCCAGCGCTTACCGTAAGTCAGCAACCGCAAACCGAGAGGATGCCGAGTGGCCGTAGCCGAACCCACCACCCCGACGCTGCGCGAACTGACCCTGCGCGGGATCCTGCTCGGCGGGGCGATCACCCTGGTGTTCACCGCCGCCAACGTCTACCTCGGCCTCAAAGTCGGCCTGACGTTCGCCACCGCGATCCCGGCTGCGGTGATCTCGATGGCGCTGCTGCGCAACTTCGCCAACCACTCCATCGTGGAGAACAACATCGTGCAGACGATCGCCTCGGCGGCGGGCACGCTCTCGGCGATCATCTTCGTGCTGCCCGGCCTGATCATGATCGGCTGGTGGACCGGCTTCCCGTACTGGATCACCGTCGCGGTGTGCGCGGTCGGCGGGATTCTCGGCGTGATGTATTCCATCCCGCTGCGCCGGGCCCTGGTGACGGGTTCGGATCTGCCCTACCCCGAAGGGGTGGCCGCGGCCGAGGTCCTCAAGGTCGGCGACAGCAGCGGCGGTGTCGAGGAGAACCGCGTCGGGATCCGGGTCATCGCGTTCGGCACGTTGGTGTCGGCCGGGTTCGCGCTGCTGGCCAATCTCAAGGTGCTCGCCAACTATGTGGCGGCCTATTTCAAGGTCGGTGTCGGAGGCTCGATGTTCGGCGCCAGCTTGTCGCTCGCGTTGGTCGGCGTGGGGCATCTGATCGGCATGACCGTCGGGATCGCGATGCTCGTCGGGCTCGTCATCTCATTCGGGGTGCTGCTGCCGATCCGCACCATCGGTGCGTTCGGGACCGACGAGTCGGTGGCCGATGTGATCGACGGCGTGTTCACCCACGAAGTGCGGTTCATCGGAGCCGGCGCCATCGCGGTGGGCGCGATTTGGACGCTGCTGAAGATCCTGCGCCCGATCATCAAGGGCATCACCGAGGCGCTGGCCTCGGCCCGCGATCGCCGGCAGGGCCAGCTGGTCGACATCACCCAGCGCGACATTCCGTTCCCCATCGTGGTGGGCGTCGTGGTGGCGATGCTGATCCCAATTGCCGTGCTGCTGTGGGATTTCAGCCATTCCACCGTGCTGCACGGCAGCTCGACCGGGATCATCGTGGCGAGCGTGGTGTTCATCTTCTTCATCGGCCTGGTGATCGCCGCGGTGTGCGGCTACATGGCCGGCCTCATCGGCTCGTCGAACAGCCCGATCTCCGGGGTCGGCATCCTCACCGTGCTCATCGCCGCGCTGCTGATCAAGCTGGTGTACGGCCCGACCTCCGATGACGGATCCCTCGCCCTGGTGGCGTTCACGCTTTTCGTCGCAGCCATCACCTTCGGGGTGGCCACCATCTCCAACGACAACCTGCAAGACCTCAAGACCGGCCAGCTGGTCGGCGCCACCCCGTGGAAACAGCAGGTGGCGTTGGTGATTGGGGTGCTGTTCGGTTCGGCGATCATTCCGCCGGTGCTCGACCTGATGCAACGCGCGTTCGGGTTCCTCGGCGCACCGGGCGCCACCGACCACGCCCTGGCTGCCCCACAGGCCGCGCTGATCTCCTCGCTGGCCAAGGGTGTGTTCGGCGGATCCCTGGATTGGTCGCTGATCGGGCTGGGCGCGGCGATCGGGGTGGTGATCGTCATCATCGACGAGATTCTCACGCGTACTTCGCGATTCAGCCTGCCACCGCTGGCCGTCGGGATGGGTATGTATCTGCCGATGAGCCTGACCTTGATCATCCCCCTCGGCTCGCTGCTCGGGTACTTCTACAACAAGTGGGCCGACCGTACGGGCGGCGACGTCGAGCGCAAGAAACGGCTCGGCGTGCTGTTGGCCACCGGCATGATCGTCGGCGAAAGCCTCTACGGCGTGGTGTTCGCCGGGTTCGTCGCCGGCACCGGGAGCGACGATCCCTTCGCGATCTTCACCGGCAACGACGGCACTCTTGCTGAAATTCTCGGGATCATCGGGTTCGCGGCCGTGCTCATGTGGTTGTACAAGCGGACGCAGAAGATCTCGGGTCGCGAGTTGGTCAAGAGCTGAACAGCTCTGGCTCCCCGCCGCCAGGAGCGGTAGGCGACTGCAACCCGGACTACGACGCCCACTAATCCGACTTACGTCACTTAACTCGGATTAGTGGTAGTATTAGTCCGGGTTGGGAGTGCTATGAAGCCGGCAGGACACACATGGCCACCGCATCGCCAGGAATCGCGAGAGTGGGCGCAGGCGCATCGCGGCGGTACACGCGACGATCGCATGCTCCGTTCGATCGTGGTGTCTTTGCCACCGCTCGTCGCGGACCGCGCAGTCGACCTCGACTCAGACACCGCGGCTGATCTGGAAGCGGCAACTTCCGAGATCACCAAGCTCGACGGCACGTACGCAGATGACCTATCAGCTCTGGGCACCCTTCTGCTCCGCACCGAATCGGTGGCGTCATCAAAAATTGAGCAGATCGAGGCCAGCGTCGACGACTATGCGCGCGCGTTGCACGGCGTCCGCGCGAACTCCTCTGCTGTCGCCATGGCTGCGGCAACCACCGCGCTGGAGGCAATGATCGGGACGGTCGGCTCGCGCACACCTATCCGCCTTTCCGCTATCACCGCGGCCCACGCAGTGCTCATGCGCGACGATCCTTCAGAATCCTCGACCGCTGGTGAGCTCCGCACTGTGCAGAACTGGATCGGTGGTAGCGACTTCTCCCCACGAGGTGCGCTCTACATTCCGCCGCCGCCGGAAACGGTGCAGGGCTATATGAACGACCTCATCACCTTCGCCAGCCGCGACGACATGCCCGTGTTGTTGCAGGCCGCCATCGCACATGCGCAGTTCGAGTCGATCCACCCCTTCACCGACGGCAACGGCCGTATCGGCCGCGCCCTGATCAACACCATCCTGCGACGTAGGGGAACGACAACTCGTGTGGTGGTACCACTGGCCTCGGCATTGGTCGCGCGCCGCGACGACTACTTCGATGCACTGGGCAGCTTTCGCTCGGGCAACCTGGGTCCACTGCTTGGAACCTTCATACGCTCGGCCCGAATCGCCTCCGCCGAATCGCGGATCACAGCGCAACGCCTGCGCGAAATACCAAGCCAGTGGCGGGAACTCACAGGTCCGGTGCGACGCGGCAGCGCCGCAGCCAAGATTCTGGATCTGTTGCCCAGCACGCCCATCTTTTCTTCCGACGATGCGGTCGCCCTGATCGACGCGCCGCGCAGCAGCGTGTTCGATGCCATCAGTCGGCTGCGCGACGCCGAGGTTCTCCGAGCTTTGACCGATCGGAAGCGAGACCAGATCTGGGGTGCGAGTTTGGTGCTCGATGAGCTGGAGGACCTCGGGAACCGGATCGCAGTGGCAGTGCGCCGATAGTTGTTGCCGCCTGGCGGCGCCTACCTGAGGAGTTGACGCGTCCCGGTCAGACACCGCCGGCGAAAACTCTTACCGAGGTACGACCGTGATGGCGCACCGCGGCCCGTTGGCCGCAGCAAGAAGTTTCCGGGCCGGGCCGTCATTCAACAACGCGGAGACTGCCGCCGACGCGTCAAGGACGATCACCTGTTGCTAGCGCTACGAGGGTGACTAGCTGGCTACTCACGGGCTCTGACAATGATCGGCGCCGTTCAAAGCTGCTTGGCGTCCAGTGCTTTCATCAGCGCGGGCCGCTTGCGGTAGTCCTCGCGGAGCTGTGCCAGGAATGACGCGAAATCGTCGCTGCGACCGCCTCGTTCATAGAGTTCGGCCATCGTTGCCAGCCGCTCGGCGACGTCCGGATAGATCTTGGAGTTCGGGTATCGGAGATCGTTCTCGAGCCCCGGACGGTACAGATCCGCCGCAGCGACCGGCCGAGCATCGGCACCTCGGACAGCCAGTTCCTTCCACGCCCAGCCAGGCCCGTAGCGGTCGGCGGCCTCCCACGCGGCCTCGCTATTGCCATCGCTCAAATGGAGTTGCACCAGGACCGCGCCGGCCGCGAATCGGTCTGTGGCCAGTTCTTCCGCGTGGCCCAAGGCCCAGGCGTGTTCGGTATCAACGCGATCGACACCGGCTGCGAAATCGAGCAGTACGCGGTAATTCTGGGCCGAGGGCTGCCGGACGAAGTCGGCACGCAGGACCCCGACCGCATCGTCGATGCGGTCCAATTCCAAATAGGTCTTGGCGACGTCGTCGGGGCTCAGCCAATATTCGTTGCCACCGCCGTGGCTGCTGATCCCTCCTGCGGCCACGGCGCGATCGATCCATGCCACAGCATCCTCGGTGCGCCCGGCTGCGCGCATCCGGGCGACGATCGCTCCGTACTGCGGGTGGTCCGTCTCGCTGAGCAACTGGACGGCTCGGTCGAGATCGCCGTCGTGATCGGCTAGCTCCAGCAGCATGGCGTCGACTTCGAACCGGTGGAAGTGATCACGGTCTGCCAGCTTGCGGTCCAGGGTGTCCACCGCGCGGTGGTAGGTCTTGAGTGCCTTGTCGTCGAATGCGTCCACGAAGTCGGCCAAGACCAGAGTCGGCCAGCCTGGCGAGTCGGCGCGGAACTTGACCAGCCATGTCGCGAGTTTGACCGGATCGGGGTCGCCCAGCCGGCACGCCTGTGCGTAGAGATCGGCGGCCCGCTGGCATTGGTCACCGATATAGCCCGAAGAATCGTCGACGTGCTCGAGCATCTTGCGTAACTCGGTCACTGCGAGCAATAACGCGGGCCGTGCAACTTCGGCGGTCCCACTGTTGACGTGGTCCTCGAGTTCATCGAGCATCTCGGCGGCCACTTCGGCAACTTCGAACGACCGTCGATAGTCGACAAAGCCACGAAACGTCAGCGCGTTTCGTACATAGGATTCCAGCTCGGCTTTGACCTGCTCGCCGTCACCTGACGTCGACGCGGCGCGCAACTCCAGCATGCGGCGGAGCCCATCGTCGCGCTGCGCAGCGGTGATGACCAGGTCACGCAGCTCGTCGACACCCATCGCCTGGACCACAGTTTTGCAGCCGGGCCTCGGCGGTGGTCGAGTCTTCGACGGCGACGCGTCCGCTGTCAATCGCGGCGAGTCCGATCGCGACCAGGTGCTTGCAGAAGTTGCCGTCGGCGTAGTGCGGGCAGCTACAGAACCCGTCGGGAATCAGGCCGGACCAGTCAAGCTCCACGGTGTAGACACGCTTGGCCTGGATCGACGCGTAGGCCTTGAACTCGGTGATGCGGAGGCCTCGGACATAACGGACGTAGTCTTCGCCCCGGGCGTAGACGAGGTCACCGGCCGCGTTGAGAAGCAACGATTCGGAGAGCGGCATGGCTCTATGGTGCCCGACTGAAGTTTCGAAGCCCGCTCAGAGGTTTGGAGCCACCTGCTCCCGAAGGTCGTCGCGCCGTCGAATGATCTGTTCCCGACGCTCAGCGGTCAGGTAGTCGGGTGAGCCGAGTTCCACGTCGTAGGGACGGCCCGGGAAGCCTCCCGCCCGCAGCATGACCTCCGCGCGTTGTGACGGACTGCTCTTGATATCGAAATACCGTGTGATGTCGGCAGATCGAAGGCGAAGGAGTCCCGCAACCAGTTCGCATTGGCCGTTCGCCTTGCCGGCGATCCACACCACCGCTGCGGCCGCCGTGTCCGCGCGCGACTTGCGCCTGAAGACTTCGGGCCCCATGGAAGCGACGCGCGCAAGCACCCGGCGAGCGACGGTGCGGTATTCGACGTCGAGCAACGCGTCGCAGCAGCCGTCTGCCAGGTCCAGCACTTCGGCCACCCGCGGCGTCACATCGTCGGGAATGCCCGACCAGTCGAACGGCTCGTCGGGCAATGGGACGGCGTTCAGCTGGTCCAACTGCTCATCGCCGCCGACCTGCCGAGCCAATGACTCCAGTTCCATCTCCTGGTGCCAGTACGGCTCGTCGAACTCTCCGTGGACGTCGAGCGCGTCGAGCAGTGCCGCGGGCCCCTGTGGCCGGGGTGAGCGGATCGCTTTCTGGTATTCCGGTGCGTAGTAATCGATCGCGGCCAGCGTCTGATCGGTCAGGTCGGTGCGGACGCCAGATTCGTTGTGCGCAAAGCGCACAAAGGCGCGCAGTAGCTCAGGTGCCTCGGCCAGATATTCGGCTGGGGCGACGATCTTGCGGGGCAGCCAGTCCATGAACAGTATCTCGACCTGCACGCCGCTCCACCGCAGCGGATCGCCTGGACCATAGTCCGTGCCGTACCAGAGCAGCGACTCGAGCAGGTCACGATGATCGGCGTCGTCGAGCGGGTGCCCCCACTGCGAGGCGAAGAATCGATCCGTCAGCCGGCTGAGTTTGTTCGAATCCCATTGGGGCCGTTGATAGCCGGACCCTCCTTTAGGCAAAGTTCGGGCAACCCACTCGATCAGCGGACGACAGGCAGGCCAGGATTCGGTTTCGATCGGCGGGAAGGTAATGGCGCCCACCGCGATCGCCTCCTCGACCCACGCCCGCGCGTCGGCCAGGCTGAGGTCCTCCCAGACCACGTCGGGTTCGTCCGCGATGTGCTGATACTGGGCGACGACGTCGGCGATCGGTTCGGACACCACGAAGGCGTCCTTGACCAGTTGACCGAGATTGTGGTCAACGTAGACGACGAGGGTGATCTCGTGGTCGCCTGCCAGGTGCACCCCGATGACGATGTTGTCTCCGTCGCCGAGGACATGGGCCATCCGCACCGCCCGGTAGGCCGACGATTCCGCCAGCATTCTGAGCCATTCCGGACCCGCCTCGGGCCGGGTGGCCAGTTCACGCCGGATACGGGCATGCAGGAGATCGTCGTCGTTGGCCAACTCGGCGATCACGGTCAACAGTGCGGTGGTTTCCGGGGTGGGGACGTCGATGAACATCGCGGCGAGCTCTTCGCGGCTCGGTCGGTCCGGCGCCTCCTCCGATCGGGCGAACGGGTGGTCCCTGCCCCGTGGATCGACGGCGGTCAGCAAAGTACTGGCGAAACTGAGCAGGTGCAAGGGATCGGGATCGACCAGGGCCGTTCGTATCTGCGCGAACAGGCCCGGCTCGGCCGGCTCGTGGTTCATCGACCGGACGTTTCGGCGAGCCTGACGATGCTTGGCTGCGCGGCGTTGGCGGTTCGATTTCGACATGGAATCGAGGCTACGTCGCCATCATTGTGGGCACCGCAGTTCATGGGAGGGTCGGCCTGTCAGTGCCCTCGTTCATACTGTCCGGCTCGCTGGAGATTCCACGTCGAGCGAGAGGACACTCCCGATGACGCTGCGAATCGCCACGCTGAACATCCGCCACGGCGGCAGCAAGAACGCTGACGCACTCGCCGCACGGCTGCTGGGCTATGACGCCGACCTGCTCGTGGTGACCGAGTTCCGGGCCAACCACACCGGCTTGCGCCTGATCACTCAGCTCGAACGCGCCGGGTACGCGACCACACACCCAATGGCCGATACCAAGCAGAACACCGTGCTCATCGCGTCCCGCACTCCGATCGACCGGGCGTCGCGCTTCAGCCGGGATCTGGCCGCCCACCACGTTTGGTGCGCCGAGTTCGACGGGACCATCGTCGCCGGTGTCTACCTGCCGCAGGCCCACGCGAAAATCCCCTACTGGGAGGCGCTGATAGATCGGGCCCGACGCAGCGAGGTCGATCTGCTGGTCGGTGACTTCAACACGGGCAACAACGATCTCGACAAAGATCCCAACGGCACGAAGTTCATCGGGCCGGAGATGCCAGGGCGGCTGATCGCGTCCGGATACGTCGATGTGTGGCGGTCCCTGCATCCGGACGTCCGCGAATACTCGTGGTTCAGCCGGCCCGGTGACAACGGATTCCGCCTCGACTACATATACGCCACGCCTGAGTTCGCGAGGCGGGTGCAGATGTGCGAGTTCGACCATGCGCCGCGGCTTGCCGGCGAGACGGACCATTCGGGGCTGGTCGCGGTGTTGGACTAGAAGTGATCAAGGTACGACGGCGCGCGACCACCAAAACACATGCGTCACAAGAGCACCGCTGAGGGTCGGCATAGATGGTCGCGAAATGTGGTATCACCAGCGGTACCACTTTCCGGGACGTACGCCGGGTGCGGTATGAGACAGTGCCAATGTGGACGATCCGCTGCTACTCGGCCAGCGCGTGGTGGCGATCCTCGAGACCGGACAACGGGACGCCACGTACAAGCTGGCGACCTTGATGGGGCTGATCGAGCACTGCATCGAGAACCTGCCGCCCGCCCCCGAGGATCGACTGCAGGTTCCGCTCCCTGACCTCGCGCACCGGGTGCTGGGGATCTACTGGCGGCAGGTGCGGACCTTCGACGGCCACGTCCTGCGCCAGCGCCGGACCGGTTCGAAGGCACGCATCATCGATGCCACGCTGGAGCTGCGCGCGGCGGCCGGGGCGGGAAACGGTGGCCTGTCGCTGGAGGTGGCGAAGGTCCGAGCCCCCACGGACTATCGGGCAGCGATCGACAAGATCGTGATCGCCATGGCCAAACAACCGCTGCCACGACTGCAGAAGCTGCCAGGGTCGGGCACGGGTGACCCGTTCCTGTACGACGATTCGTTCCTCGGCGAGAACGTGTCACGAAGGACGTTGCGCGCCCACGGCGACGCGATCGAGTTGATGCCCGGTGTGGCACACGGGTTGGCCCGGCTGGCCGGGCTGCTCAAGCCCGCGCTGGAGATCATGTGGGTCGACGACATCCGGGGGATGAACAAGTTCCTGACGGCCGAGGTGCCCGACGTGGCCGGGCATCTGTTCGGCCGGGACCGTACGGATCTCGCCGCCGTCCGTGGACCGTTCACCGAGGCCTTCGGCCCGCACTGCTTCTACTGCAATTCCCACCTGCAACCGGGCGACCCGGTCGACCACGTGCTGCCGTGGTCATTGGTCGGCATCGACGGGTTGGCCAACCTGGTGCTGGCGTGCCGGCGGTGCAACGGCGACAAGAGCAATGCCCTGCCGGCGGTCAGCATCGTCGATCGGGTCCTCGACCGGGATCGCGGCGCCCTGGAGCAGATCGCCGATGAAATCCGTTGGCCAACAGAACACAACCGGGTGGTGGCCGCGGCGCGCGGGATCTACCGCGGGCAACCGGCCGGGATCCCCACCTGGACGGGCTACAAGGCGAGCACCCGGTTGGATATCGCGTTCCCGCCGTGGTGGGTGGCGACCTAGCCAATAGGCTGTGCCAGATGATCGACTGGCTGGCCCGGATGGTGGAGCCGCTCAACGCTGCGCTCTTCACGATCGGTAGCGACGCGGTCAGCTGGGCCGAGTTCCTCGGCTTCGTCACCGGTGGCCTGTGCGTCGCGCTGACGGTGCGCCGCAACATCCTCAACTTCCCCGTCGGGATCGCCAACAACGCGTTCTTCCTGGTGCTGTTCACCTCGGCCAGCCTGTGGGCGGCCTCGGGCCTGCAGGTGCTCTATATCGCCCTGGGTTTCGCCGGGTGGTGGCAGTGGCTGCGCGGCCGCGCTGAGGCGGGTACGACGGTGGTGCGGCGGAGCAGTCGGACCGAGTTGGCTTGGTGCGCGGTGTTCTTGGTGATGGGCACCTGGGTTCTGTATGTCATCCTGACCGCCGCGCACGATGCGGCCCCGCTCCTGGATGCGGTGACGACGTGTCTGTCGTTGATCGCGCAGTGGCTGCTCAACACCCGGCGGATCGCGACCTGGTACTTCTGGATTGCCGCCGACTGCATCTTCATCCCGCTCTATCTCAGCCAGGGGCTGATCCTCACCGCGGCGGTGTACGTGTTGTTCCTCGGCCTGTGCGTCGCCGGGTTGCGGGCCTGGGCGCGGGAGCTGGTGCCCGCCTCCGAGGCGCTACCGGCGGACAGCGTGGTGCGATGACCGAGTTCCGGCACGGCATGATGATCGGCAAGTTCTATCCGCCGAGGATCGGGCACCACGAGGCGATTCGGACCGCTGCGGCGCGCTGCGACCGGTTCACCGTGCTGGTGATGGCCGCGGCCGTCGAGACCATTCCGCTGGCCGATCGGATGGCGTGGCTGCGTGACGAGCACGAGCGCGATGTGCACGTTTCGGTGGCCGGAATCCGTTGTGATGCACCGGTCGACGTGACCGATCAGCGGGTGTGGGCGGCTCAGGTCGCAGCCATGCGGGCTGGGGTGCGGGCGGCCGGAGCCGCGCCGGAGGTCGATGCGGTGTTCAGCGGTGACGACTATGTCGACGAGCTCGCCCGGTGGTTCGGCGCGGCGGCCGTGAGGACCGGACGGACCGGCAGCAGCACCGCGGTGCGCCGCGACCTCGCCGGCCAGTGGCACGAGTTGGCGCCGGCCACCCGGGCCGGGCTGACCACCCGTGTCGTCGTGGTGGGCGCCGAGTCGACGGGGACCACGACTGTGGCCGAACGGTTGGCTCGGCGCTATGCCGCGCGCGGTGGGGCCTGGGCGGCTACGCGCTGTGTGCCCGAGTACGGGCGTGAGTACACCGAGCTCAAGTGCGCCGCCAACCCCGGCGTGGATATCACTGAACTGCATTGGGATGCCCATGATTTCGATGTCATCGGGCCGGAGCAGTCCAGGCTCGAAGAGCAGGCGGCACGGACGGGTTCCCCGATCTTGATCTGCGATACCGACGCGTTCGCCACCGCCATCTGGAAGCGTCGCTACCTTGACGACGCGTCCGGCGGGTCCTGGACGGACGTCCCGCCGCGAGCGGTGTACCTGCTCACCGACCACGAGGGCGTGCCCTGGCATGACGACGGGATGCGGGAAGGGGACCTGGACATCCGCGCGGCGATGACGGGGTGGTTCGCCGACGCGCTCACCGCCGCCGGGCACTCCTGGGTGCTGTTGACCGGGACCTTGGAGGAGCGCATTGATCTCGCGGTCCGGACGATCGAGCCGTTGCTGGAGTTGCGGGCGCGGTTCGGCGAGCCGTTACGGGGACCGGGATTTGAGGGAACGTCGTAGGCGTGGCCGTGGTTCGTCAGCAAATTGTCACAAAATGTGTCGGTACCCCTCGGTAAAATTCAAATATGCAGCTACACCGAGCCATCTACCCTGTTTTGGACCGCGATCTTGCGCGGGTCTCCGCGTTCAGCTACCAAAGTAGCGGGTTTCGAGAGCTCACCGAGATCCCGATCGAGGGCGTGGGCGTGGTCCATGTGGTCACCGAGGTGCCGGACACCGATCCGGGATATGGGTTCACCGACGTGACCCTCGCTCGTTATCGGGACGGCGAACTCACGCCGCCCATCCCGCTCGCCGGGTCGGTGTGTGAGAGCACGGTGGTGCAGTGCATGCATGAGCATTGGTGTGACCTGCAACGGTTGATCCGGTGCATTCGAGCAGACACCAAGACACTGTACGTCCTCGACATCGACTGGGAGATCGACGATGACGACATCGAGGACGCAGACCAACCGTCCGACGGATCTTGCCCAGATCCGGGGCTTACCCCTCGCATCCTGGAGATCGCCGAGCGCGCACGGACCAGGCACGTAGGGAGCGACCCTCTCGCACGTGATTGACTGCCGGCCCGTCAGCGGTGCGCCGAGAGTTGCTCGCACACTTGGTCATACGTCGCATCATCGAACGCGACGATCCTGGCGCCTACGACTCGTGTTGCTGCGCCGGTGATGGTCTCGATGGCAGCGACAATGGCGTCCTGGCGTGGCCAACCGTAGATGCCCGCGCTGATGAGCGGGAACGCCACGGTCAACGCGCCGAGTTCGTCGGCGACTTCCAGTGCTCGCCGGTAGCAGGACGTCAGCAAGGTTCGGTCGCGCTGTCCGGCACGGTAATTCGGGCCGACGGTGTGGATCACCCAACGGGCAGGCAGGTCGCCGGCGGTGGTCCATCCGGCATCGCCGGTCGCCAACCCGTCGGGGAACCGCTCGATGCAGTCCCGCAGGATCGCCCGTCCGCCACCGCGGTGAATCGCGCCGTCAACGCCGCCGCCTCCGCGCATGGCGTTGTTCGCGGCGTTGACGATCGCATCCACCTGCTGTTGCGTGATGTCGCCGTGGACTGCGGTGATGGTCGGCATGGGCCCAGTATGCGCACCTACGCAGCTCCCTGGTCACGGGCTTGTTGAATCTGGTTCTTGATCTCCCGGTAGGCCTGCACGCGCGCCATCACCGCATCCACCGCCGAGTCCTGCGGCGTGGTTTCCGGGGTGGCCTCGATGCCGTAGAGCATGGCGCTCAACTTCGCGTGCAGCTCGGCACGCTGCTCAGCGACCCGCGCGTCCTCGCGTTCGGTGCGCAGCGACTTGTCGATGAGCTGCGCCTCCTTGGCACATTTCCCGATGAGCTCCACCCGTTCGATCGCAACGCGTTCCAGTTTGGCCGCCGTGGACTTGGCCTCCGCGAGAATCCTGCGATCCTCGACGCTCGGCTTGTCCAATGCCGACAACTTGCCGATCACGGCGCGCAACGCGTGTGCCTTCTCGAAGTTCTCGGTGATCCCCTTGATGTCGGCGCTGAAGTCGACGTCACCCAACCATCCCGCGCGGGCGGCTTCGGACGCGGCCACCTGCTTCACCGCGACCAGAGCCGACTCGACGAGCGCGGCGTTCTGCTTGCCGAGGGTGTCGATCCGTCGTTGCTTCTCCGTGCGGATCCGTTCTTCGCGTTGACGTTTGGCATCGGCAGCTTGCTTCACCTGCTGCTTGCGGTCCCGTTCCTGCGCTTCGTAACTGCGCTGCTCCAGCACAACGACCGCCTTGTATGCACCCCAGCTCACCAGAACGACCACGGTGATGACGCCGAGGGCGATCCACACCGGCTTCGGGACCAACGCGATGAGCACGAACAGGAAAAAGATCGCGCCGCCGGCGCCCGAGGAGCTCTTATTGCTCATGCAGCACCTCCAAAGATGCGTCCATCGCCCCTAGAGTCCTGCGGCGGTGGCCCCGTAGGCGGCCTGAGCCGGGGTATATCCCTCGTACTCGAGCTGCTCGATGAGTCCGCCACGGGAGAATGCCGAATAGTCCAGGTAGGCCCTGGCGGCTTTCGCGGCTTGCTGATTCCAGTCCACGGTGATGTGGTCGACGGCGAAAGTCGCGTCTGCCGTTGAGAAATCCTCGTATTCCAATTGCTGGATCAGGCCCTTGCGTGAGAAGGCGCTGTAGTCGAGGTACTGTTCGGCGGCGCGCACCGCGTTGCGCTGGCTCGCCGTCGAAGCCGGTGCCAGCGGGACCGTGGGTCCGGACAGCGCCCGGGTGGGTGGTTCGTCGTGCTCTTCGATGCTGGTGACAGCGCCGGCCAACTGCACCGACGGGGCGGTCCCGTCGACGCCCTCGCTGGCTGTCCACAGCACAACGGCTCCGAGAGCCAACAGCATGCCCGCGGCCGTCTTGATCGAGTAGGTAGTCATCGTATGTGCTCCATCCGTTGTTCATGGTTGCCCGCACATGCGAGCCGAACAGAATGACAGAGCCCACCGACAAGTAGACGTTGGTGTCGTCAGACCCCGCTACCGTCACCTCATGCCCCTGCAGAATCGAGTGACGCCCAGCGGCGAGATCGTTGCGACGACGGCGCGGGGCACCTTCATGGGCAACCGAGGAATCCTGCACGACGAGGCGAAGCGGATTGTCCGGCAGTCTCGTACGAACATGTGGCTGACCTGTCGCCTCGAGTTCAAGGGACGCCGACGCCAGGTGATGAGTCCAGGCAGCTACACCGAGTTGTTCTTTCTCGACGAGGCCGTTGCGTTGGCCGCCGGTCACCGCCCGTGTGGTGAATGCCGGCGCGGGCAGTACCGGGCGTTCATCGATGCCGCCAATGCCGGCGGCTTTCGGATTGGTGGAGCCAAGGATCTCGACAGGTTCCTGAATGAATCGCGCCGCAGGCCGCGGCGGACGGCTCCGATCACGGAGTTGCCCGATGGCGTCTTCATCGCGAACGGCGACAACGACTTTCGACTGGTCTGGAACGGTGCCCTGCGCCGTTGGTCACCCGAGGGTTACGTCGATCCGGTCGCGATTGCCGACGCAGGGTTCCAATCCGCCGTGGTCGTCACGCCGTCGTTGTCGGTGGCCGCATTGCGGGCCGGCTACCCGGTCGAGGTGCACCCGTCGGCAGGTGACGACTCTGACCGCGACGAACCCGAAGCACGGTCGGTGGAGAGGCGTTCCTGACGAAGCTGGGGGCCGATGACGAGTCGACCCCCGTGGCCGCAGCGGCTAGCTGTCCGCCAGTTCGGCGCGTTGATCGTCACTGAACTCGGGCATTGCGGCGTCTGCATCCAGGAGCTTGGCGCCACGGTACGCGCGGACGTTGCCCGACGCCGCGGCCCACACCTCGCGGGATTTTCCTCGTCCGTAGGTGACCGACTGCTCAGCTTTGACGCCCAGACCCTTACCGATCTCCACGGCGTCCTGGTCGGCACCCATGTAGAGAAACGCCCACCCGTGGTCGTTGGTTTGTTGCTCCACAAGGGCTTTGATGGCCGGCCGTTGCCATTCGACGCTCGCATTTTCGTGGCCGTCGGTCATGATCGCCACCACCACCGTGCCCGGCTTGTCCTCCTCGGGCAGGGCATCGATCTCGGCGGCGGTGTCGGTGATGAGCTTGCCCATCGAGTCCAGCAACGCGGTACGCCCGCGTGGCGACAACTCCAGCTGCGGCACCTTGGCGAGCGGAACGCCGCGGTAGACAACCTCGTACTCATGGTCGAACTGCGCCAGGGTCACGGCGCACTGCCCGTCGCCGTCGCGCTGTTCGGCAAGGAAGGCGTGAAATCCGCCGACCACGTCGGATTTGATCGACTGCATCGATCCGGACCGGTCGAGCAGAAACACAAGGCGGCTGAGATTCGGGTTGGCCATGATGGATCCTTTCCGTAAGCGCTAGGAGCGCTTGGTGTTTCGACGCGGTTTGAACCGCATCGGCTCAGGGGGTGCCGCCGCCGGCAGCGGGGTGTTGGCCCATTTGTCGTTACGGGCCCGTTTGACGTCATCGGCAGTGACGCGGCGTTCAGTTGTGGCGTACGGCGCCAGCCTGGCGGTGTTGGCCAGGCGTGGCCCGACGGCGTTCTCGGTGAGGCCGGCACTCTTTCCCGCTGCCGCAATGGACATTTCGTCGTCGACGACGGCTCGGGCGAGCTGCTCGTCGAGGAGCTCGCCGACCTCCGTCAGAACGAGCCTCAGGTGCTGTAGGGCTTGGGCAGCGGTGTCGGCGCCTTCTGCGTGGTCGAGGTGGTTGCGAATCTGCTCGTAGGAGTTCGACATGACCCACCATAGCGCAGATAGTGCGGTATCCGCAATAACTGCGGATTAATCGGAACGCAGGAGCCGAGCGACGCGGACACCAAGGATCTTGTCCGCCGGATACCGGTCGAGCTGATTGAGCGTCAGGCAGCGCTCCGGCCGCAGAATCCTGGCCAGGTCATCGGAGGACACCTGCGGCACCTCAAGGGCGACTTCGCGGGCTTCATCGATGTCGATGTTCTCGTGGACCCACACCCCGGGCTCTTCCTGGCGGTGATGGTCCTCAGTCACAATCCAATTGGCGAGAAAGATCCGCCGATCCGGGATCAATGTCCACACCTTGGATCGGTCGATGACAGCTCGCGCTTCCGGCCGGCTGATGGCCAGCCACTGGAGGCTGTCATCGTCGATGCGGTTGAGGCGCCAGTATTCCCAGCCATAGTTGACCGCCCGACTCGTGTACTTCACGACGTGGTGATCCGTTCCAGCACAGCCGGGCGACCCTGCACCACCACGACGTCAGGGAACTGCGCGAGCAATGCACAGATGAACGCCGACCGCATCACCTTCATGTCGTGGAGCAGCTCGATGTGGCTGAGAGTTCCGTTCTTACACAACCGTTCCCAGGCCACGACGATCATCCATGCCGGCACCAGCTGAGGTCCCGCCCCACGTTCCCGGGACCGCTGGGTCTCCACCCACACGCCCGCACGGTCGACCGACGCAATCCAGTTGGTGCGTTTGTTACTCAACGTCTCGATGACATCGCTGCCGGCGACCACCTCGGTGATGCGCTCCAACAGGTCGTCGTCGAGCTCCGCCGCATACTTGCGGCCGCCCCGAGGATCTGTCACTGCCCTAACCTCTCTCGCACTGAATGGCACTGCCTGTATTCAGGGCAGCCGGACAGAATGACAGAGCCCACCGACAAGCTTCTGAGGTCGCACCGCTGGAGTGCGCGCGTACGGAGGATGAGGCCCTATCCGTCCGGGTGCGAACGAAAACCGTCCCAGCCGCACCAGTCCGCGCGATCGAAATCGGAGGGATGCTCAGCGACCTGACCAACTCGGCGACCCCAGGTCGCGATCCAGACATCCGAGGATGTCCGGGCCGCCTCGGCGGCACTCAGCAGGCGTGGATCGGTGCGGTCCGAATGGCCGACCAGGCAATACAAGCTGTCGAGTAGATACTTTCGGGCAGGGCACGCCTGATCGCCGACAAGCTCCAGCAGCAGTTCCAGGTTGTCCATGTCGGCGAGGATGAGGTCCCAGTCCTGCATCGGCTCGGAGGCCCCGCTGTATGCCCAGGCGCGGATCTCCTCCGACGTCGGATTCACCACCTCGACAAAGCTCGGTTCGTCGGGCACCGCTCTATCCTTGCAGGGGTTCTCCGGCTCCTGGCCGACCGAACTAGGAGCAACAGTCGAATCCCGACGTCTAGATGAACCCCGTGCAGAAGGCCACGAAGTCGAGAGTCCTCGGCCACGCGCACCGAGCCACCCACTTCATACCAGGACTATGTCGAGGAAACCTTCGCGCGCGTCAATGCTCGGTTGCGATGCGGTCCAGGAACTGGGGCCAGAACTCCGAGTACAGTTTCGCGAGCTCAGTCTGTTTGCCCGCGTCGGCCGCGGCTTTGACCCGCTTTCCCAGTCGTTGGGTTCCACGGCATGCGTTGGGGGTGGGCGCCGAGTCACGGCTCTTGACGACCTCGATCTCCACCCCGAAGAATCGGGCATTGAGGTCGTTGTGTTCATCCCGCCAGTCGAGCGCAGCCCGGTTGAGGTAAGCCCTTCGTAGTGGTCCAGTCGTTGTGGGAATCTGTTGCCCGGCTGCGGGCAAGGAAGAATCGACAACGACATGGCATCGAACAAGCACCGTCGGCATACCCCGGATCAGATCATCCGCAAACTGGCTGAAGGCAACAAGCTGCTCGGGACCGGTCAGGAGCTCGCTGAGGTGTGCCAGCATCTGGCGGTCACCCGGCATCGGAGTCGCTGTCGGCGTAGTCGATGTCTTGGATCGACTGGCGCTGGTCCACGAGGCGCCGCACTACGTGCGCTTCGACATCGGCCCTGAGTTCGTCGCGCACGCTGTCAGTGATTGGTGTCGATTCAACGGTGCCGGTTCGCTTTTCATCGATCCGGGGTCGCCGTGGCAGAACGCCTGGATCGAATCCTTCAACGGCAGGCTCCGTGATGAACTGCTCGACTCCTGGCGCTTCGACTCGCTGCGCGGGAAGCCCGGGTGATCATCGAAGACTGGCGCCGCGACTACAACGCCAACCGGCCCCACTCCGCCCATGGCGAGCTCACCCCAGCGGAGTTCGTTCTACAGTGGACCACGACCCACCAAACCCCAAGCCGCATAGCGACTGGACCACCAAACGGGTCCCCTCAGGTTAGGTTTCTCGTCGTGCGAATGTCCAAAGTCTATCTATCCGACGAAGGTGGGCCGTTTCGGTGCATGCTTGAGTTCGGAATCGGCCGATTCACAGTCCTATTCGGAAAGAACAACGCCGGCAAGACCAGCATCCTCGATTGCATCTATCTGATGCTCGCCAGCCACGCCCCAGGGGTCGGCGAAGCGCGGCTGCGCTGCGACAGCAGCGCTGATTCGGTGGACAAGCAGATCGGCTGGTCCGTTGGAGCGGTCTACGTGGACCTCGAGTCGGATTTCGAATTCGATCACGCTGTCCTGGAATCATTTCCGCACTGGGAGCCGCCCGAGGACGGTGTGGTCCGGTTTGGCCCCCTGCCGCCTGAACAGGTCTGCTACGGAAGTGTCGACCGACGCCGCCGAGAGTTGTGGTTCACGGACGCCAGTGAGTTCTATCGGGGGGTCTATCAGGAGATCCTTAGTGCACCCGCTAACAGGCCGCCGCACTACGAATTAGACGAGCAGCAGCGTTCCGACGACGGTCCGTTTCCGAAACCGCTCCTCTTAGGCGGTGAGGTTGAGGAGATCGACACATGGGTGACCGCGGCGATCGCCAAGCTCACTGCTCCGGATGGCTGGTACGGCGACGAACTCAATGCCCCGCTTGAGTATGCCGATTGGAACGAAAATGTATATCGACTCCGGCCCAGGGTGAAACGCGCTGTCGAACAGCTCGCATCGTTGGCGACCGACCTCCTGCCGGATTTCCTTGACGGGGAGATTCGTACCACCTTCTCCACGCCCGAGCGGTGGGATGACCATCCGCGGGTGCGTCTGTTCTACTCCTCCAAAGGGGAGAGTGCGGGGTCCCTGAGAAATTTCGGCAGAGGGGCTTCTCGGTGGATGGGTATCGCAGTGCAACTGGCGCTACGAATCATGGAGGGCGACACCGAGACGACCTCTCTGGATTCTGTCGGAGCCGGGAAATTCTCCGGGCATGTGCTGTTTATCGACGAACCTGAGGCTCACCTCCATCACTCCGCGGTGGCCAGTATCGTCCGATGGTGCAACCGCATGGTCGGACGCGGCTTCAATGTCCTAGCCGCCTCACACCACGAGGAGTTTCTGCGCGCCCCCAGCGAGGATGTCACCTTCGTCAACGTCGCCCGAAAGGTCGTTGACGTGGACGATGCACCGACTTTGTCGACGACAGCCAGAACGATCACGACAGCCGCCACTAAAGAACTGCAGGAGTTGGCCGACGAGGTTGGCATGCATCCCGCCGCGGCGCTCTCGCTGCACCGGGCGATTCTGTTCGTCGAGGGAACCCTCGACGAGGCTGTCCTGGAAGAGTACGCCGGAGGCCGCCTTGATGCCGCCGGGGTGAGCATCATTCCGATTCACGGCACAAAAAACCTCGAAGGCCTCATCGACGGCGAATTCACCGCACGGCTGGGGATCAAGACCGGTGTCCTGACCGACAACACCAAAGTCGCGACGCTATGGGATCGCAGTAACAGAAAACGCTCTTCTGAAGAGGTCAAGCTCGTGAGGCTGATCAAACGGTACGAAGAGCGCGGCTTGCCGAAACCGACGCTTTTCGGTGTCGCCGAGGACGATCTGCTGTTCGCCCTTCCGGTGGAGGCGATACGCGTCTTCCTGAAAGGCCCATTTCCGGAATGGCGGGCGCTGATTGACGAGTGCCGCGCACTGCACGGACTCGGCCCGTCGGACTCAGCACCCTGGAAGGACTATGCCCTCGAGCAATACGGACTACCAATCACAACCCCTGACGGCGTGCGACGAGTCGTACGCGCGCTGGATCTGGCAGGTGTCGAGTTAGCGAGCATTCGCACGGTGTTCGACGACATCATCGACTGGGCCTACGACACGTAGCGGCGGTCGTCGTGCCCGGCCAGCCTCCGCCGGGATCGCCCGACGCAGAACCTCCGCCCACGGCGAACTCACCCCCGCCGAGTTGCTCTACAGTGGACCACGACCCAACAACCCAAGTCGCATAGCGACTGGACCACTAAACGGGTCCCCTTCAGAGGAACTCAGCCATCCCCAAGCGGGACCCATCTGGGCTTAGTCGAGCGCAGACGCGGCGCAACCGCGATGCCACACCATGTCGTCAGGCCGCGGTATCCGAATCGCACTCCCCAGTGCGCATCGTTTGATAAACACGGTTGCAAAGACAGACCAGATTGCCACCCACGGAGGAAGTCGCGCAGCATGGACAGGACCCACACCAAACGATTCGAGCTTGGTCCCGATGAATTGGACGACATGGCATGTGGCGTCAACGGTCGCCCATTCGAACAGTGGTTTCGCCCTGCCTACTTCACTGCTCAATGGACGGATGGTGTCCTCGTAAAGGTCCAGATATGGGGCCGGCGACTTTTGAAAGACGGCACTCTCGGAAAGAGAACCCTCGACCACCACTGGAAAAAGACCGACACCAGTCCGATCAGATATTGCGCTCTGCCGTCGGCTGTGGCCGGCCAACTTCGATCGTATGCCAGCGAGTTGGGTTTCAAGATCGGCCCGGAACAGCGGTAGGCGCAACGATCGCGAGCGGGAAACTGCCACCCGAACCGCCGAGAAACCTACGCAACCCGCACAGCAGACACGGCAAAGCGATTATCGACGCCTCTCGGCCTGCTCGACGAACTCGCGGCTACAGAATCGACTGACCGATCGAGAGCCTCGCGGAGGCATCACCAGCCGATCCGACGCCCGTATCGTAGCGACGCTACGCGAGTATTCATCGAGCATGCGAGGAACTGGCGGTGACCGATTCAAGGTCAAGACGCCTGCTCAAGACGGACGCGTTCGCTCCGACCCGAAGTGAGCAGGTTGCTCAGACTTCCGGTCGGAGCCGACGCGGATTTGACGGTGCTGTCCGGGTCGCGCGAGAACCACTTGTCGGTGTCCTCTGTCATTCTGATCGGCTCGCATACGCGGGCGTTCGATCAGTCCAGCTGAGGAGTTCCGTGACCACGATCCCGTCGAGTTGCATGCGACAAGGCTTGCCACCGCCAAGCAGCGTCGTGGGCACGTGCTGCATGCCCGAGGGTGCGGAACCCAAGCCGCAGCTCGCTGACGGATGCCGTCTCAGGGACCTTTCCCGAGCTCGAGCGGAAAACATCTGCCAAGACACCGCAGTGCGTGCTTTCATGTTCGTTAATTCTCTCGTACGCACGTCCCATTGTTGTCCGCCGCAAGCGCTCGACGGTGGGCACCGGGTCATGAAGTGGGGGCGTGATCCATGGACCGTGTTGACCATCAGTTATTCGTCAGCCAAACGTTGCCAGTGTCTACCCAGGAGCTACCGCCGTTCGTTAGCGAGGCCCTCGGGCAGGTGCTGCCATCCAAGATGGATTGGACCAAGCGGGCCTGCGCGACAAATGCAAACCACTATGACGATGCGCCTCGCAGCACCGCCCTCACTGCGGTCATGCGTGTCATGACCGAACAGCTCAGCGACGCCGGCTGCCCGTCCGCCCATCCCGGAACATGCTGCAGCAGCCGGACATTTATGCGAAGGGACTTCGGTCATCCGCTGCAAGCGGTTCCTGCAGCGGACCTGTTCTATTGGCCGCCCGCGGGTCCACCAGGCCCTTCACGCGCGCCAGCACCCGAATAACTAACCAGCCACGCTTGCAGAAATCACGACAGCGGAGGAAGACAATGTCCGATAAGAACTCACGATTTGAGGCCGACTGGGTCGCGGATCCAGGCCTTGTCAACGAAGTTCAGGAACAGTTCGACAGGGCCATAGCAGCCTATCGTGCCAACGCTTCTCTAATCGGTGAACACGTGGGTCTCGAAGAGTCGATCCGAACCGGAGGCTACGCAAAACGGACCCTGTTGGAATTGGTCCAGAACGCAGCAGACGCGATGTCTGGCGCCGGTGAAGCAACCGCAACAAAGTATCCGGGTCGTGTGGAGATCGTTCTTGACCCGGATACCGGCACACTCTACTGCGCGAACGCAGGCCGTCCTTTCTCGAAGAGTGGGTTGGTCACGCTCGCCCAGGCCTACTTGAGTAAGAAACGCGGGGACGAGATCGGACGGTTTGGGCTCGGCTTCAAGTCCGTGCTAGCGGTGACCGAAACGCCGCAGATCTTCAGCCGCTCCGTGTCATTCGAATTCAATTCCACGGAAGCCCGGAAGGCCGTATCCGAGGTCAAGGGTGACGCTAGGCAGATCCCCATTCTCCGAACACCTACAGTTACCGATCCACTGGAACAATTCGCATCCGATCCCATACTTGGCGAGCTGGCCGAATGGGCAACGACCATAGTTAAACTGCCACAAGCGAATGCAAAGACGCTCAAACGACTCCGTCAGGAAATCGCCGAATTCTCGTCCGAGTTTCTGCTATTCGTGAGTTCGGTGCGTGAGATCAAGCTCCGCGTTCTCGGCGACGACGGCCTTGACACGAGCCACGTGTCGCGCGACCTCGGAGCTGGCAAGCTCAAGATCGAACGCCCTGACGGCAGCGGAGAAGAGTGGATCGTGCAAGACGCAATGCACTCACCGTCGGCTGAGGCTCGCCAAGAAGTAGGCGAGGCCGTATCGCGGTCAAAGGTCAAGGTCACCGTCGCGATGCCGGTCCGGCATTCACAGAGACGAATCGGGCAATTTTGGTCGTACTTCCCACTGATCGATACGACTTCCGCGTCCGCCCTATTCAATGCCCCATGGAGCGTCAACGACGACCGGACCACGCTCCTTCGCAACGACTACAACCGTGAGATCTTGCGAACCCTCGCCGAAGTATTCGTTGAGATCCTGCCACGAGTAAGTACATCGGAGGATCCGGCCGCTCACCTCGACTACCTCCCAGCGCGTGGCCGAGAGGAACGCTCCTTCGGAGACGGCCAGCTGTGCACCCTCGTGCCAAAGCTCTCCACGAAGGTTCCGCTCATCCCCGGCGTGTCCGGGGAATTGCTTCACGCGAACGATCTCCTTCCCCTCGACTTCGCGTTTGACACTTCGCAGATCGATGAGGACAGCCATCGCGAATGGATCGCTTCTCCGAATACCGCCGACGATGTGCCACATTGGCGGTGCTACGGCACACCGCAACGGTTCACGCGACTTCGTCAACTGTTTGCGTTGGGGGTAGATCCCGACCTCTTGGAAGAAGACGGGCGCGACATGAAGCGGGCACTGGAGCTGATGCCCAAACGAGGGTTGCTCACGTGGCTGAAGGAATGGGCTGATGGCGACGACGCCAGTTCGGCGGCCCAAGCAATCGAGTTCGTCCTCAAACATCCGCGCCTCACCGACATATTCCGGGCGCGCGTTCTACCAACGACCGACGGTCTCCGCGCGCTTAGCGACAAGAACGTAGTTTTCCTCGAGCAAGAAGAGGGCATCACAATTGAAGGGGCCGTCTTCGTTGAGCCCCTCGTGCTAGCCCAACCGGGAGTCAGGAAACTCCTTGTGGAGGCAGGGTTCCGCAATCTGGACCCCATCGCGATCCTTCGTGCACGCGTCGCCCAGCTCTCGTCCGCGGCCAGTGGCGAGGACCTGGCGAAATTCTGGGATGCGGTTCTCGGCGTTTCTATAAAGGACGCACTCGAGGTACTCAGGGCACATCCACATGCATCGGTGAAAGTCCCTACGCGTGATGGAAGTTGGGCCTGGCCGCGGCAGGTCATCGACCTCGATGAACCGCTCTCGCACGAGAGCGCATCGATGCTTCTCGATCGCCAACGCTGCCTACCGCAGATTGCCCACTCTCTTGGTGTGGTTCGTGAACCACTGAAGAATTACGATTTTGACGACGAGCCGCTGCGCGACGACTACACGTCATGGGTAGTCAACACCCTCAACGCCTCACTCGGACTTGGCGAACGACCGATCGATCGAGTCAGCCTCTATCCCAAGCTGACTCATTCACCTGGGCCTTTCTCGATGCTGCTCGTTCTCCGGGATTCGAATGGTTCACTACAACTCCGTGAGAGCTGGACTCGCAGCCTACTCAGTTTCGGTGATGCGCAATGGGACTGCGAGGATGTCGATTCGGGCGCAAACTACAAGATCGATTCTCCAGTACGCTGGGCAGTGGACAGAGCAGGCATCGTCAACTCCACGCGTGGGTACCGCTCGCCGAGCGAAGTCGTGGCACCGTCACTGATGAAGTTTCGCGATCTCCTACCGCTCTTCGTAGGACCTGGAAGTATCGTTGACATCTTGAATCTTCCGGACACGATCGAAGAAGTTCCAGTCGAAATCCTGCGTGATGCAATGGAAGCCGAACTTCTCCCGTCAGCGATCGACGATGATGTCCTGACGGAGTTCATCGTCACCGCCAGCAAGGTCGCTTACCCGGGGACCCACCCTAGAAGCATTCCGGCGCGGGTAGGTCGCGCAGTCGAATCTCGCCCACCGAGCGCTGTTTACGTTGCGGTCTCCGACGAGCAACGTGACTTCCTGGCGGCGCGCCAACGACCATTCCTACAGGCGACTGAGACTCGAGCCACAGAGCTCGTCGAGATCGTCGGGTGCAGAAAGTTCGAGGACACCTTCGCCTTCTCGATGGTGGTAGAGGGCGAGCAGTCCAGCGAGCGGGTGCTCGACGTGTTCACCGGACTCCGAGGAACCTTCGCTGAGAGCGCGCTGACGAATGCGTCCATCACCCGAGCAGCGATGATCACCAAACGGGTGACCACCCAGGAGGGGGTCGAAGATCAGTCGCTGGAGTCACACCTCGATGGCGTCAACTTGTTCGTTCAGAACGCCTTCGATGAGCGTGAGCTGCTATCGATTGTCAACGACGCTTTCAACCTTCGACTGACCAACGCCGAACTCGACCAGGTACGCAAGGCTGGCCTCGATCACCACCTTGAAGAACTTCGGCAACAAGCATGCGCCGCTACGAGCGACACTGAACGATTGGAAATATACTTCGGGGAGGACGATCTGCGAGATGAGCTTCCCAATGGCCTCTGGCACGCCCTCGAAGCCCAGGACCTCGTCGACAGTTCGACATCGGTCGCCGACCTATACCTGACCGTCTATGGATCAGACTCAATCAGGCAGCTCCGCGATCTCTTCAGTCGCGAAGGTTTTCCCGACGTGCCAAGCGAATGGGCCGGTGGAGCCAGGGCAATCTCGTGGCTCCGCAAAATGGGTTTCGGCACCGAATATGCAGGTCGCCGCGCCGAACCCCAAGATGCCGAGTTCGTTGTCCCCGGGAAAGTCCAACTGAGCGAGCTGCATCCGTTCCAGCAGACGATCAGCGGCGAACTAGGCGAAGTCCTGACTACACGCACCGAAGACGGTCGAGCGCTGAAAGCGATGGTCGAGCTGCCCACCGGGGCAGGCAAAACCCGCGTTGCGACCGAGACTGTACTTCGGCTGTTCGTCACGGGTGAGTTGGAGGGCACGATCCTCTGGATCGCACAATCGCGGGAGCTCTGCGAGCAAGCAGTTCAGACATGGAGCACAGTTTGGCGTGGTCTCGGCGACGAACGACCGCTCACGATTGGTCGACTGTGGGAGGGCAACGTTGTGCACGAGCCCGACACCGAGTTCAGCATCATCGTCGCGACGGATGCAATGCTCGACAGCATCCACAAGGATCCCGAGTACGAATGGT
This sequence comes from Mycolicibacterium sp. 050232, assembly GCA_036235365.1. Lineage (GTDB taxonomy): Bacteria > Actinomycetota > Actinomycetes > Mycobacteriales > Mycobacteriaceae > Mycobacterium. Next base: position 633,011 of record JAZBEZ010000003.1, read on the forward strand.
TGAGTACGCCGGCAGCTGTGATCATCGATGAGGGACACCGGGCCGGTGACTCCGAGCGATACACCAGGCTCTTGACGTGGCTTGGCGTCGCAGGCAGGGGTTGGGCACGGCCTCTCGTTGGCCTATCCGCGACGCCGTTCAGAGGCACCTCTGAAGAGGGAACACGACGACTTGCAAGTCGTTTCGGTAACCGAAAGCTTCGCGCCTTCGAGAGCAATCCTTATCACGAGCTCGCCTCCCTTGGCGTGCTTGCGCGCGTCAATCATCAGGTGCTTGAGGGCGTCGATGTGTCACTCACCAGTTCGGAACGCAATGACGCAACGCGGTTGCGACGTATCAATCCGACTGTGCTGGACCGCATCGGTCGGGATCACGAGCGTATGTCCGTACTGGTTCATCACATTATGGGGCTGGATGAGTCCTGGCCGGTGCTGGTGTTCACGCCCAGCGTGCTTTCGGCTCAAGTCTTGGCCGCTACGCTGCGCTATCGCGGGATCGATGCGGAGTCGGTCAGTGGCCAGACTGGCAGACAGCGACGCCGTGAAGTGATCGACAAGTTCAAACGAAACGAGATCCGGGTCCTCACCAACTGCGACCTCCTCATCCAAGGGTTCGACGCTCCCGGCGTTCGCGCCCTCTATATCGCGCGCCCGACATTCAGCCCGAATGCGTACATACAGATGGCCGGCCGGGGGCTGCGAGGACCTCTGAACGGCGGTAAAGAAGAGTGCCTCATCGTCGACATGGCCGATAACTTCGGGGACATAAACGAGCTGCTCGGATTCCGCGAGTACGAAGAACTCTGGAAGGAGCAGCAGGGATGATCCTCGTCCCAGACCTTGCCGACATTGTGCGGTACGCCGACAGCGATGCCGAACGGCTTGTCGCTCGCCTGCTGCGATCAATTTCAGCCCCCGATGGTGCAGTGGCGTTTCATTCCGTCAAGCTGCGCTCGGCTCGCCGGAAGCAGCAGGCAGAGGCCGACTTCATCGTCCTGTGGCGCGGCGTCGTGATACTGATCGAGGTCAAAGGCGGAGGAGTCAGAAAGCACGAAGGCACCTGGTACTCGGTCGACCGCCGTGGAGACTGGAACAAACTCAAAGAATCGCCAATGGAACAAGCGCGATCAGCCATGTATGCCCTCGAAGACATCCTCGCCGAAGACGGGATCGGCTGGTTCCCGCATGAGTCAATCGTGATCACACCCGACGTCGACCCACCACCTCCTTCGGTCGAGTGGAAGTCGACCCATTGGCTATCGCGGCCGGACATGACCATCGCCAACCTCGTCAGCGCCTTCGATGCGGTTGCGGCAGGCACGTCAGCGCCACCTCCCCGGATCAAGTTGGCGAGCCAGAAAGCCCTACGTGAGCGACTTTTCGGCCACTTCACGCTTGTGCCGGTCGTCGACGCCCTTCGTGGTGCCGTCCTTGAGGACCAGAATCGCGCGACCGAGGAACAGGCCCGTGTACTCGCCTCACTCGACCGCAATCAACGGATCATGGTGCTCGGAGGCGCAGGTACCGGCAAGTCGTTGGTACTGGCGGAGTCCGCGAAACAGGAAGCCGAACTGGGCAGATCTGTACTGATCACGTTTTACTCGCCTGGACTGACACGGTTCTTCCAGCCGCTGATCGACGGTCGGAAGATAGATCTCATTTCGTTCGGTGAGCTCCCGCAGGGTAGGTCTTGGGATGTCGTCCTGACCGACGAGGCGCAGGATCTGATGAACGCCGAAGCAATGGACCGCCTCGACTCGGTGATCAAGAACGGTCGTTCAGCAGGCCGCTGGCGTATGTTCCTGGATCCCAACAATCAAGCACACGTAGATGGACAATTCGATTCCGATATTCTCGAGCTGGTTTCCGCCGAGTCGATTTCTTTCGATCTGAGTCGAAACATCAGGAATACCAAGGCGATCGTGCATGTGGTTCAGGAGTATCTAGGCGCGGACATCGGCGACCCGGGAATCGTTCATGGCGACAGGATCCAATGGCATTGGACCGACGGACATCCTGATGTCGATGCTGCGGTTGAAGTTGCTCGCCGACTGATCGAGCACGGGGTGGATCGATCAACGACCTGGATTATCTGCGCCAGTTCGTCATCCGAACCGACATCCACGCGCGACGGCATCACCGTCACTTCACCGCGCTACGCCAAGGGTCTAGAGGCCGAATGCGTCATAGTCTGCGATCTGCCGACGCAGTTCGATGAAACCGGTATCGCAGCATTCTATGTAGCTGTGACGCGCGCTCGCGTGTCACTCCATATCGTGGCTTCGGCCGACGACAAGAAGCGACTCCAGCAGCTGACGAGTGAACGGGCGAGCCTCAAATGACTTTGACCACTCCTCAGCGGACCGCATTAAAACACTTGCGTGCCGCTTATTTCGGGCCCGAAGGCGGTGCCGAGGAAGTGTTGATGAATCGGCCGCACCTTCAGTACTCGGTCGGCATGTTGTTCCCTGCCGAATCAACCAGCGGACAGCCTCCGCTACCGGGTGAAGGCACCGAGTTCTTGACCAACGCCGTCGAGGAAGGCGATGTTGAGGAGTCGGATGCAAATGTCCCATTGGCAGAGGACTGGCGACCTTCATCGGTCGCAATCTCCTTCGTGGTCGACTCCCCCTCAGTGGTGTGCCATGTTGCCGGCGCCACTTACAAGTCCGCTACCGACGATGGCCCTCCCCGCTGGCAACGGCGTCCGTTCAGCTACGACGGGTTGATCCTCAGCGAAAAAGGACGAATACAGCAGCTGGCTGCAGATGACGTTCCGTTTGAAATCGGTTCGCGCTGGAGAGGTTACGGCAGTGCGTTCCTCGTCACCGTCCATGTGCGCCTAACCAGTACATCGACGGGTGACGACAAGCTGGACATATCCCAGATGGTGTTTCAGATCGAACTGGCAGTCGAAACTCCAGAAGGCGGGCGGATACTCGAGTACGACACCTCGAGAGCCTTCGACGCCGACAGTGAGTCAGCCGAACTGCGGCTGCGATATCGAAACCGCAAGGTATACGCCGTTGGACACGGAATGGCTGCAGATTGGACCATTGAGACAGGTGAGTGCACGCGAGTTTTCCTTACTCCTGTTCCTGCGTTTGTTGTACCCACGGTCGAGACAACCGGGTTCACAGAGGGTACTGACGAATGGTGCGCGCTCGAACTCAGCCAGCTATCGCGCATCGACACCGAGACGGAACACGTTATTTCATTACTCGACTCGTTCGTTCGCGCATTTTCGCAGTGGGTGGAACAACAGGAGGCGCGGGTTCCATCCTTCGAACATCAGGCCGGCCTCGCACGCACTCTCGTCGATCGTTCTCGACTGGCCGTGGAACGGATGAAAGCCGGTGTCGACCTCCTACGCGATCCCGCACAAAGCACTCTGAGGACATCGTTCGCGCTGGGCATGGCGGCGATGCGGCTACAGATGCACCAATCGCGGATCAATCACGGCCAGGATCCTCCACCTGAGCCGAGATGGCGTCCGTTCCAGCTCGGGTTCTTACTGATATCTCTGGCATCAACAGTGGATGAACGCCACAAGGACCGCGAACTCGTCGACCTTATCTGGTTCCCAACCGGTGGCGGCAAGACCGAAGCCTACCTCGGCCTCGCTGCGATCGAGATCTTCCACCGCAGATTGCAATTCGGGATACAAGGCGGCGGTACCGCGGTGATCACCCGTTACACGCTGCGACTCCTGACTGCGCAACAGTTCCAGCGCGCCGCGGCATTGGTTTGTGCGATGGAACTTCTGCGTTCATCCGATCCACGCGCAGACGGCCTGGCACCCTTTTCGATAGGTCTCTGGGTCGGCAACGACGTCACACCGGCGTCCTTGGGCGAGGCGACGGAGTCCCTTGAACGACTGCACAAGGCCGCCCGCCCCGAAGAAGCGAACAGTTTTCAAGTCGAGAGCTGCCCCTGGTGCCAAACGAGTATGGTCCCACTCAAGCACACCGACGATCGCGCCAAGTACGGCTTCCGCCGCGAAGGCCACGACCTCGTCATCCACTGCACGAACACCAATTGCGAGTTCCACGACGAACTTCCGCTGTCTGTAGTCGACGACGTGCTCTACGAGCGGCCACCCACGATCTTGCTCGCCACAGTGGACAAGTTCGCTCGGCTGCAGTTCAAGCCCGAGGCAGGCAAGCTGCTCGGCCTGAACACACCATTTCGTCAGCCCTCGATCATCATCCAGGACGAGCTTCACTTGCTTTCAGGGCCGCTGGGGACCACCGTCGGGGTATTTGATGCAGTCATCCAGCTCTTGCTCAGCAAAAGCGGTTCCAGCCCGAAGATCATTGCGTCAACTGCGACCATCCGCGCCTCCGCGGAACAGGTGAGAGGGCTGTATGGGCGAGACGTTGCGCTCTACCCTCCGGCAGGACTCGACGACGATCGAACGTTCTTCTCCCGTCCAGCCGAGAGCGGCGAGGGCCGTCTGTACGTCGGCCTGATGCCACAATCTGTTTCGCAAGCATCCGCGCTTGTCGCCGCGGCATCGCCGCTGGTTGAACTGCCCTGTCTCATCGGCGGTCCCGAGTCCGGCCCGTCCAGAGATAGCTACTGGACTCTGGTGATGTACCACAACAGCCTTCGCGAACTGGGACGCTCGAGCACCCTCGCGGTCGACGACGTCAACGGCAGGTTGGAAACTCGTTCAGAACGCCTCAATTTGCCTCTACGTCGGGTGCGCGCCGGTCGCGTACTCGAGCTCACGAGCCGCAGAGGTCCTGGTGAACTTCCCAACGACTTGCGAGAACTTGGTGTTGGCGTTGACAAGTCGGATGAGGCGATCGATGTAGTGCTGTCGTCGAACATGCTGTCCGTCGGTATCGACATACCCCGACTCGCTTTGATGCTCATGGTCGGGCAGCCGAAGACCACTGCGGAATACATCCAGGCAACCAGCCGGGTGGGCCGAGGTGAGAACAACGGGATAGTTGTGACCCTGTTTCGCTCGAACCGAGCGCGGGACCGATCCCACTTCGAGACGTTCCGGAGCTACCACGAAGCCCTGTACCGCAGCGTCGAGCCGACAAGCGTCACTCCTTGGTCTTTGTCGTCGCGAGACCGTTCCTTGGCGGGCGCTCTCGTCGCGCTACTGCGGCAGTCGTTTACAACGATGGCCGTCGATTCGTCGGCCAAAGCATTGGACTTATCTGACAACAGGATGAGCGAAGCTATCGACACTCTGACGGCACTATTCCTTGGCTACGTGACACGGTCCGACCCGGCCGAAGACGAAGCGACGACAGAGCAGCTCGGCAAGCTACTTCGGGATTGGGACCTACGGGCATCCTCCGCGCGGAAAGAGAACGTTCCCTTCACTTACGACCGTCGACGCCAAGCCGACAATTCGCTGCTGAAGCGTTTCGGCCAGGCCGGTGAAGGATGGTTGGTAGGTGACTCCATGCGGTCAGTGGAGGAGAACGTCGCCATCGAAGTTAAAGAGCCCATGGAAGAGGTGCACCGTGCAGCCGATCAAGCATGATCTTCGTCTGTCCGAAACCGTCACACCGTTCGGCGTCGGTGCAATCGTCGACATCCTGGGCGCGTCCCTGATCGCACCCGACACGTCCTGGTGGGATCGTCGGTTCGCACCTCGGATCAGCTGCGAGCGACTCACCTCCCGACTCGGAGCCGGTGAGTTGCGCCAAGCACCGACGCACGCCGGCCGGACTGCAAACGACACAGCGAGCATCCCGTATTGGCGATTCCCCGAATGGCGGTTCTGCGAGCGGTGTTCGAAACTCTCCAAGTTGACCGGCAGGGTGAAGGGCCGCTGGTCGAATACCTGCGAGTGCGGCGGGTTTCTGGTGCCGATGCGCTACGTGGCGATCTGCAAAAGGGGTAGTCACGTCCAGGACATCCCCTGGTTCATGTGGGCACACCGAGGCCACGACAAGGGGGTTACCGAGGAAGTTCGATTCTGTCGCGCCTACACCGAGCTGAGGTTCGAGCGCACCACCGGGCAAGGTGAGGGGCTTGCATCTCTGCGTGTGTCGTGCAACAAGTGCAAGCGGTCACGGCCGCTCACCGAACTCGTACGAGAAGGCGCTCTACACGGCGACGGAATCAAGTGCGACAGCCGGCAGCCGTGGGAAGAACAAGCGGCCGTAAAGGCACCTTGCGAGTTCCCCTTGGTCGCTGTTCAACGTGGCGCCACAGGCAATTACATCGCCGAGCGACTATCGGCCTTGGATATCCCAGAGGCGAAACCGGAGTCCGAAGAGATCGCAGCGAAGATTCGTGGTCACGTTTATTTCGAGAAGGTGGTCGCAGACAACGGTGGCCCCCAGGCCGAGATGGTCGCGCAGTGGATGGCCGACGAGCTTGGGGTGTCTCGTGAAACCGTGTTGAGCATCGCGGGCGATGAAGACCGGTCTGGTGAGCCTCACATGATCGGCTTGAAAGACGGCGAATGGGCCGCCTTTGTGAAGAAGCTGGACAACGGTAAAGACCGAAGTGGTGAGGACTTCGTCGTTGATGGATGGCCGGTCACGGACGACCTGGACGCGCCATCGGAGCTGAAGCGAAAGCTTGCCGGCATTGGCCAGGTTCACCGGGTCCGTGAGGTACGGATGCTTTACGGGTTCAGGCGCCACAACGGCGACGCGGCCTTCATAAAGGCCGACCTCGGCCCCGATAACGTCCGTAATCCGATCTATCCCGCGATGGAGCTCTTCGGCGAGGGCATCTTCCTTCGGTTCGACGAAGACGCAATCTCGGAGTGGGAGCGCGATCCGGAAGTCCAGGCCCGAGCCGACATTCTGATCAACCGGCGGCAAAATCTTGAGTGGTCCCATCGACTCGACGTGCCTGAGCCGAGATTCATCGCACTGCATACGATCGCGCACTTGCTTATTCGTAGGCTGGCGTTTGCCAGCGGTTACTCGTCCGCGGCTCTCCAGGAACGGGTCTACGCGAATTCCGAGAGGACGGACCATACCGCCGGCGTACTCATCTACACCGCCGCCGGCGATGCTCAGGGCACGTTGGGAGGGTTGGTACGGCTCGGCGAACCTGGTCGGCTCATCCCCCTCCTGATCGCCGCGCTAGATGATGCCGACATCTGCTCGAACGACCCAGTGTGCATCGAAAGCGACCGACAAGGATCCTCCCAGTTGAACCTGTCCGCATGTCACGGATGCGCTCTCATCAGCGAGACTTCGTGCGAAGCCGGGAACAGGCTGTTGGACCGACAGCTCGTCCTCGGCGGCAAGGACGTCACAGGCTTCCTGGAGAAGGTCCTCCCAGAAGTTCGGAGCTATCTCGACACCTCCACATAATGCAGACCGAAGGAGAACCAATGCCACCGGTACTCGCACCGAACAGACTCAACTGTCATGCAGATTCGTCGGCGCCTCACGGCCGTGCCGTCGCGGTTGCAGACGCCTCGGCCGGCTAGCATCTCCGTATGCCGCGAGACGACGCGCTCATTGATCCGCACCCGCAGATCATCGATCTGTTCGCAGGTCCCGGTGGCCTCGATGTCGGGGCAACGTGGCTCGATATCCCGACCACAGGTATCGAATGGGATGTCAACGCGTGCAAGACACGACGCAAGGCCGGCCTCGACACTGTGGAAGGGGACGTCCGGAACTATGGACCGGCGGACTTCCCCGATGCGACGGTCCTGACCGGTGGGCCTCCCTGCCAGACCTTCACCGTCGCAGGTACCGGGTCCGGCAGGCGTGCGTTGGACGAGATCATCCGGCAGGCCGAGGAGATGTCCGAACACCTTGGTGACGGCATCCCCCGAGGCGGTTTTGCCGATGATCGGACCGGCCTGGTGCTGGAACCCATGCGTTGGGCCTTGCTCTCGCTCGAGGCTGGCAAACCATTCCAGGCAATCGTATTAGAGCAGGTACCTGCGGTCGCGCCTATCTGGGATGCCTATGGCAAGATTCTCGAGAGGCATGGATATCGCGCTGCCGTAAGCGTCCTCCGGACCGAGGAGTTTGGCGTCCCGCAAACTCGTCGACGCGCGATTCTCATCGCACGACTAGGCGATGAGGCTGTTTCAGTTCCGGCTCCTACTCATCAGGCCTACCGACGAGGGCAGCACAACCGTTTGGCGTTCGGTCTCCAACCGTGGGTCTCCATGGAGCAGGCACTGAAACGTGACACCAGGTTCACTGTCGTCTCAAACTATGGCAGCGGCGGCGACCCCCGGAACCGTGGAGAACGCCATTCCCACGAGCCGGCGGCGACCGTCACTGGCAAGGTCATGCGGAATCGACTCCGTCTCGCTAACGGCGGCGAGAGCCGTTTGACACACCAAGAGGCCGGAAGGCTGCAAACTTTCCCATACGATTTCCCCTGGTCCGGTAACGACATCGGCCAACAGATCGGGAACGCAATACCGCCCCGCCTCGCCGTGCACGTACTGGCTCAGGCGTTGAAGATGCAAATCGATGGTGAAGAACTCGACCACACAGTCAATTCGTCGTGGACGACGGGGCGCACAGTGCCCCTCGGCATTCGGATCGCCGAAAGCCAGATGGCGGTCTCACTCGACTGACTTCTGTCTGCCGAGCTCCGAGCGCAAGTGAGCGAGCTTCGCGCAGATGGTATCGGCGACATCGCTGGGCGGCTCATGTTCCCAGAAGCGCAGAACCGTCCATCCCCGAGCCGTCAGCTCGGCATCGGTGCGGCGATCACGCTCGATGTTCCCGTCCAGTTTTCGGCCCCACCACGCCTCATTGGCCTTGGGCCTGGTCCCGTGGTCCGGGCAACCGTGCCAGAAGCATCCATCGATGAAGATGGCGAGGTGTAGCGCTCGCCAGACAATGTCGGCCTTGCATCTGAGTGTCGGCTCGGGAGCTACGTCTACGCGGTAGCGCAGTCCCCGCGAGTGGAGAATCTGTCGGACGCGGAGCTCAGGATGTGTGTCGCGACGTCGTTGCCGACTCATGCGGGACCGCACGGTGGCCGACGATGCCGGCGGTCTGTCTGACATCGCCCTCCTCCACGGCCAGTCCGAGCAGTCACCTCTGCAACTTGCAGCTTCCTACCAAGATCGATTGTCGGGCAATTCACCGCAGCTGTCATCGTCGCCCGAGCACTTCCCACAGGCGAGTGCTATCGCGATTGCAAGGCGGTGAGGCACGACAACGCGGGGGACTCCGTCGACTTACATGCGAATGGCGTTCGCAATCTGTGCAAACAACTAGTCGGGCCGAGCCGGCAATCAACCCCAAGCTGTTGCGCGTGGCAATCGATGACATGTACGGCGAACTTTCACCCCGTAACCGAAAGCCCGACAGTATGGTGGTCCACGTGGGGCGGAAGCGTACAACAAGCGATGTCGTTGAGCGAAAAGTTCTGTCACCTGACCCGGGCTTGGTGAAAAGCTTGGGCGCCCATCACAGCCTGCCGACAGCAGTCGCCGATCTTGTGGACAACAGCATCGATGCAGAGGCTAGTCGAGTGCTCATCGTCTTCGAGATCAAAGACGGTGCCGCGTCCGGCCTGACGGTCATCGACAATGGTCGGGGCATGACCGAAAACCAAGCTGATAACGCTATGCGGTTGGGCCGGCAAAGAAAGTACAACTCGGGTGCGCAGGGGCATTTCGGTATCGGCCTGAAAGCCGCTGCATTCAGCCACGCCGACGTTTTGACGGTCCGCACAAGACCGGGGTCCGGCACATTTCATGGTCGACGTCTCCGCCGGAAGGACTTCGAACGCGACTACAGTTGCGAAGTGCTCGATCCGGGGGTCGTCCAGCAGGACACGCAACCCTGGTTTCAGCTCCTCGGAACCCGTTCTGGCACAGTCGTACAACTCTCAGATACGCGTTTCCCGAAGTTCACAGACAGCAAGTTTGACTCCTGGCTGGGTGAGACGCAGTCAGAACTGCGGATGCACCTCGGCCTGGTGTACCACCGCCTGTTGACTAATGGCCAGGTTCAAATCGAGATTCAGCTCTTTGATCATGACCTTGGCGAGGCCGGTGCGCCCGAGCCGGTCTCGTCGATAGACCCGTTCGATTTCCCGACGTCGGCAGTGAGCGGCTACCCCAAAACGCTGACCGCGAAGATCGGGGACAGCCGCATCGATCTCGAATGCGACATTGTTCCGCCACGAGCGAGCGGGCCCGAGTATCGGCTTTACGGGCGCGACGGCGCAGAACATCAGGGCTTCTTCATATATCGCAATGACCGTCTGTTGCAGACCGGCGGCTGGAATCAAGTGACGACGAAGGACAAGTCCCGAGGACTTGCGCGTGTCGCCATTAACGACTTCGAGACCATCGAACCGTTCGTGCAGATGACGCCGGAGAAGACTGCCATAAGGTTTACAGCGGATCTCCAAGACGCCCTGACACATGCACGGAACCGTTCCACAACTTTCGAGTCATACCTCGCCCGCGCAGGTGAAGTCCTTGTTGAGTCGAAGCGAAGGGTGCACGCACGCAGGCCGGTAGTGGCCCCTGGCAGAGGGCTTCACGAAGAGGTACGCCGTGTAATCGGCTCGGAGATTCCGGTTCGGAAGAACGAAGAACCCGTGGACATCCGGTGGCGGGCGATGCCTTCCGGAACCTTCATGGAACTCGATCGCGAAACGCGAACCGTCTACCTGAATCGTCGTTACCGTGACATCTTCACCGGTGGCGCAAACGGATTAAGCGATGCACCGCTGTTGAAATCGTTGGTCTATCTCCTCACGGAAGACCATTTCACTGGTGAGCGATGGGGCTCGCGGGACAAGGACCTCATCGACATCTGGAACTCCGTTCTTGGTGCAGCTGTGCGAACTGAGGTCGCCTACCGAGAAGGCCGACTGCAATGAGCAAATCGCCAGCCAAACGACATCTCTCGCGGTCAGCACTAGACGAGTATCTGGGCCATCGCTCACCGTCGGTACTCACGATTCCCGGCGACCCGGCATGCCAGCTCGTAGTCGACCCCGGCCGCCGCCGGATTGCTCTCCGCACTGTCTATGACGGGCGTCCCGTACCCCCGCTTGACATGGAATACATGACCCTTGAAGTGATTTGGGCTGACGAGCGACGCTGGTACGAGGTCGAGATCGAGTACGCAGAGCACCCGCACGAGTCCTATCTGTTCCTCAGCGATATCTCGGATCTACTGCAGCAGGAGGCATGCAGATTCGATACCGCACTGGAAGCCGCGGTATCGACGTTTGAGCAAATTCTCGCGCACAGTCGGAGTTTGAGTCGCGAAAAACAGGTCGGCATCTACGGCGAGTTGATGTTCTTGCAGCACTGCATTCAGGAGGCTTCGGCGGCGAGTGCCATCACCGCGTGGAAGGGCTTCGCCGAGAACGAACACGACTTCGTCTTCCCTGATGGCTCTTTTGAGATCAAGACAACCACATCGGAAGCTCGGCGGCACCGTATCAGCAGTCTCGACCAACTGAGTCCAGTACCCGGCTCGCCGCTGTGGCTGGTGTCCATTCAGGTCACCGCAGCGACGCCTGCCACGGGCCGTACACTGGCCGACGTTGTTGACGAAACACGTCAAATGGCAGGCCATCATCCTGAACTCGACAAGTCCCTAGCCCGCGCCGGATGGCGTGAGCGAGATCGCGCCACATACCGGAATCCTTATCGACTGCGGTCTACTCCGGCTGCATACAAGATCGATGACCAGTTTCCGTCGATCACCAGAGCTGCGCTCGTTCGCGCATCTGCTCGTCCCGAGCTCATCATCAACGCAAGTTACGTCATCGACTTGACCGCACTGACGCCTGGAGAGCCGCCTTCACCTGCTGGTCGATTCATTGAGGAGTAGCGCGTGGCCAAACCAATTGAACTGTGGCAAGAGGACTTGGTCTCGGCGATCGCGGGCCTAGTCGAGAGAGGGCCGGCAAGCCTCCTCAAACGAGTCAATGTCGACCGAGAAGGCCGCGAAGTCGTTTCCGATGAGGACCTTGTTAACTTCCTAGAGGACGACAACCAGCAGAGCAACATCGCCATCCTTCGCCTCTCACTTGCACTGAGCGACTGGGACTTCGAGCCAGCGCCCGCCTGGGACAGCGGCGAGGCTGGGGCGACTGCGCCGCGAACAGCTGAACGCAGGCAACGGATACACAAGTTGCTCCGAATCCCGGAGGCGGCGTCCCGGCGTCTGGACGAGATCGCCCCCGTGGCAACGATGCGCACAGCCGTCATCAGTCTGCGGTGGAAGCCCTGGTATACCGAGGAGCGCAGGGTCAAGTCGGCGCTCTACTGGCCGCATTATCGCGACCACTTGCTCAAGCAACCTGGGTGGAGCGGCGAGTCTGTAGCGGCGCTGGACAATGCGACCGATGATGTCGTGCAACGCCTTTCCGACCCGTCATCGGACGATGCCTATCAGTCGAAAGGACTCGTTGTCGGCTACGTACAAAGCGGAAAGACTGCGAACTTCGCCGGCGTGATCGCGAAGGCAATCGATGCTGGCTATCGGCTGATCATCGTGATGACTGGGACGATCGAACTACTGCGATCACAGACCCAGCGGAGGCTCGACCGAGAGCTGGTGGGCCGCGAGAACCTAACCCGGGGGCTCGCTGATCCCGAGTCAGCAGAAGAGTTCGACTATGCCGACGATCCTGACTGGCTCGCCGGGAAATTCATCAGTCATGGTGACACCTTCCACAAGCAGGGGTATCCCGCAGTTGAACGGCTGACATTTCTTCATGACGACTATCAACGCCTTCGCCAAGGGCTGACTCGTATGGAGTTTCCACTGGTCAATCGATCGAAACGCTTCTACGAGCCCGAAAATCTCATGCAATCCGACGCCAGGATCGCGATTGTCAAAAAGAACAAGTCAGTGTTGGAGAAACTCGCTAAAGACCTCAAGCCGCTACGAGAGAAGCTAGCTGACATACCAACCCTGATCATCGATGATGAGTCTGATCTAGCTTCCGTCAATACAAAGAACCCCGCAAAGACCTCTGAGCGTACCGCAATCAACAAGGCGATCTGCCAGCTGCTAACCCAATTGCAACGCAGTCAGTTGGTCATGTACACAGCGACCCCATTCGCAAACTTCTTCGTAGATCCCGACGACCCGGATGACATATTCCCCAAAAACTTCATTATTTCTCTGGACAAGCCACCTGGATACATGGGCGTCGCCGATTTCCACGACATTGACTGGAACACAGAGGATCCTAAGAACGATCCTGCCACTTCGAATGAGCGTGCGTACGTCCGCAGGGTCGGGCCACCTCCCGAGTTCGCCGATCAAGCGGATGTAGCGCGACGCAAGAAAGAGATGCGAGACGCGCTAGATGCCTTCGTTCTGTCTGGGGCGATGAAGATCTACCGTGCAAAGACCGATGGCCTCAACGACCGCCATCACACGATGCTGGTCCATGAAAGCACTCGTACCAGCGACCAGAAGAATCAAGCAGAGCTGGTAAAAGAGGTATGGTCCGAGGCTGGATACCACAAGCCGCAAGCCCTCTCCCGGTTGCGGAAGCTCTGGACGGACGATTTCGAACCGGTGTGCCTGGCGCGGGCAGGCAAGTATGCCGTGCCAAGCACATTTGACGAGTTGCGAAGCGCTATCGGCGAAGCAAGTCGGCGTATCAACGAAGTGGGCGACCCGACGCTCATCGTGAACAGCGATGCCGATATACAACGGAACCAACAGGCTTTGGACTTCGACCGCAATAGCGTCTGGCGAATCCTCGTCGGTGGAGCCAAGCTAAGCAGAGGCTTCACTGTGGAAGGCCTTACGATTTCCTTCTACACGCGAAAGGCCCTCCAAGCGGACACCCTCATGCAGGCAGGTCGATGGTTCGGATACCGAAATGGATACCGCGATCTGGTGAGGTTGTTCATTCGCCGGGACCCCGACGACGCCCCTCAGCGCGTAGACCTCTACGAAGCTTTCGAAGGGTTGATGCGCGACGAGATGGGTTTACGAGCAAGCCTTGAAGAGTACGAGGGATTTCGCGAGGACGGGACGCCCATCCTCGAACCATGGCAAGTGCCACCGATTGTGAGCCAACATCTTCCCTACTTGCGACCATCGGCAAGAAACAAGATGTTCAACGCGGAGATTCACACGAAGGGTGATGCCGGTCGGCTTCGCGATTATTACGGTCTGCCGGATCGTACGCACGACACGCATAAGATCGCGAACTTCGAACTGGCGGCATCAATCCTCGCATGCGCAAAGGACGTGCGCACATTCACATCGAGCCGTCAGAAACCTGAAGATCCGCTGAAGTCGTTCAAAGCCAAGGTGGGCATCGTTTCCGCAGAGTCATTCCTAGTACTGATTGACGGAATGCGCTGGCACCCAGACTATTTGAAAGTAGTCGACCCTGCACGGCGATTCTTCCGCGACTTAGAGAAACGCGGGGCTCTCAACGACTTGGTGGTTGTGTGGCCCCAGCTCACGAAGTCAGCGAAGATCTTTGACCTGCCCGGAATCGGAAGAGGCCAAGTTGTAACTCGTAACCGCCGTGACACGCCGCGCATCGGCTTTGTAGGTAGCGATTCGAAGCATCGCGACGCAGTGGAACGCGTCGCTGGCACACACAAAACTTCTCCGGACACCGCCGCGGACGCATTACGCGATCCGGCCGGTACGCGGGGCGCAATACTCCTCTACGTAGCCGCCGACCCGGCCGACAAGCCAAACGCGAAGGTGTCCGTCACCGATCTCGCCCCAGAGCCCGCAGCGCAGGATTTAGCGGTTCTGTTGTCCGTAGTCGCGCCTGCGCGCGCAACACCTCACGGCAAGTCTGTCATCGAGTGGACCGTGCGGAAGCCCGATCAGATCGGAGCGCCTTCGGTAGCCAGGTAGAGGCCTTCACCGGGCTGGCCTTGACCCGATGCGGGTCCCGCTGACCGTTCAACAAGGCTGGATGCCGGCGCGCACCAGCGCACGGATCGAGAAGAAAGTGCTGCGCGCACGGGCGCGACGCAAGCGCGGCGCGGTGGTGCTTGCTGCCGAGCTGAACCTGAATCCCTCGACGATCGGACGGATCCTGGCACGCCACGAGGTGCCACATCTCAATGCGATCGACCCGATCACCGGCCAGTCGGTACGTGCATCGCGGCGAGAGCCCAACCGCTACGAGCACCGCACTCCCGGGGCCATGATCCATTGAGGGGGACCCATTCAGTGGTCCAATCGCTATGCGGCTTGGGGTTGGTGGGTCGTGGTCCACTGTAGGGCGAACTCGGCTGGGCTGAGTCCGCG
>JAZBEZ010000004.1:0-637343 GCA_036235365.1 Mycolicibacterium sp. 050232
GATCAACGACCACTGAGCATCCGAAAGCAACTGAAACCGCGACATACCTCAAGCTTCAGGCACAACACCTGAAATATTTGTCAGACACGCCCTAGGCTGCACAACGCGCGAACTCGATCGCGACCCGCAGTTCGGTCACGCTCTCGTACCTCTCGATGGGCCCGGGTGGCGGCGGGGCGGTCGATCGGTACACCGCCCCGGTCGGGGTGACGAATTCGGCTGTGTGGACACCGTTCTCGTCACTCGTCGTCACGGACCACCCGGGTGATTCTTTGACGTAATTGCAGCGTTCACACTCCCCCAGCCCGTTGAGCGCACTGGTCGGACCGCCGCCGGCATGGGGCTGCGCGTGGTCGTGGTGACGGATCGGCGCATCGCAGTACGGGGTCCGGCAGGTCTGGTCCCGCAGCCCGATGAATTGGGCCAGCGCCTTGGGAAACAGCCGCGACCGCGACTCCATCGCCGTCAACGCTCCCGACTTCGGATGTCCGTAGAGGCGTCGCAGCGTCGCACGCGACCGCTCGTCGGCAACCGCGTCACTCACCAAGTTGCGGGCCACCGACGCCGGCACCGGCCCGTATCCCTCGACCACTGCCGGACTCTCGTCGTCCCCGAACAGCGTCTGGTCGGACAGCACCAGGTTGACCGCCACCGGCTCCGGCACGTCGGCGGGACGGCCTGTCACGCGTTCGTACACCGTGTCGGCCATCACCTGGCCGCGGGTCCGACCATCGAACGTCGTGTCAGCAGATCGCTTCAGCGCCGCGTACACACCGACGCCCTTCTGCATCGGCAACAACACCGTGAGACGCGCCATGCAGTCGGGCGCCGGCCGGACCCAGACATTTCGATCCTCTGCCGCCTTCGCTATCCGGTCGACGAACGCCTGAGGATCCAACCGATAGGCGATCTTCTTGGCTTCCGCCTCGATCCGCCCGTTGCCCAGACCGTCAAGCTTGGTGAGATCGCCACACATCTCGGCATCCAACGCCCGGCGATCTTCGACCGCCAGGCATGCCGACTCCCGCACGATCAGGGTCGCCCGCCATTCCGACAGCGCACCGGACTCCAGCGCGGCCAACGTGTGCGGCATCTCGTACACCAACGCCTTGGCGAAGCCGAGATGCCGACTGCCACACGTCGGCGAATCATGGCGGGCCAGCGCGATCTCCGAGGCAACCCCACGAGCTCGTTTGGCCCTCGGCACCCGCGCAGCCGCCTCGTCGGCCCGGCGCTTCTCGTCCAACAAGGCCGCGCACCGGGCCTGGCCGGCGGCCGCAGCCGACTTCGCCCGTTCGAGTTCCTCGATGCGCCGATGCAACTCGGCCTCATCGGCAAGTGGGTTGACCTGCGCCAACTCCGCCATATCGAACATGTGTGCGAGTATGCCACACGGGTACGACAAGTCGGCTCAACCCACGCGACGCAACACCATCACGTTGTCGATCAGGGTGCCGGGTTGCCCATCGGGACCGGTCGCCTCCCGCTCGTCGGCCGCCACCCGGACCCGCTCCCACTGCGCCTCATCGAGGTTCAGCGAGTCGACCACCTCGTCTGCACTGGGGAACGGAAACTTCCGGACGTGCTCAGGAGCCCAGGGCGGCGCGGCACCATGATCGACGATGACCAGCAGACCGCCGTCGGCCACCGTGCCGGCGGCGCGACGCAGCATCGCGGCGCGGTCCATGCCGATCGGCGACTGCAGGAACTGGGCCGAGACGAGGTCGAAGCGGCCGTCCGGCAGGCTCTCGGACAGGTCGTGGCGTTCGAACGTGATCCGCTCCGCCACCCCCCGTTCCCGGGCTTCGGCGGCGGCGCGGGAGAGCGCGGTGTCGGAGACGTCGACTCCTGTGACCTGCCAGCCCTTTTCGGCCAGCCAGACGGAGTCTCCGCCCTCACCGCAGCCCAGATCCAGCGCCCGGCCAGCGGGCAGGTCGGCGGCGATCTTGGCCAGCTGGGCGTTGACGCGTCCGCTCCAGATCCGGCCACGCTGCCCGTAGTGCCGTTCCCAGTACTGCGCGGTGACGGCGGTCTGAGAAGGCCACGGCGGCACCGGGAGCCCGACGTCTTCGCCGAGCAGGTGCTGGACGACGGCGGCGCCGGCCTGACTGCCCGATGCGACGGCCGTGGCGACTTGCGGCATCTGGGCACCGAGGTCGCCCGCGGCGAACAGGCCGGGCACCGAGGTGCGGGCGAATCCGTCGACGACGAGCGCGTCCGCGGCGATCGGCCCGGGCGCCGAAACGGCGCCGAGGTGCCCGGCCAGAGGTGAGCGTTGGTGCAGCGTGGCGGCGACGAGCGCGCCGCGCCTGGCCAGCCGGGTACCGTCGGTGAATGCGACGGCCGTCAGTTCGCCGTCCTCCGCGACGAACCGGGCGATCGGCCGCTCGTCGACACTGATGCCGACCGCGTCGAGCTGCTTGACCTGTGCCTCGTCCAGCCCGCTGTCGCCGTTGGTGAGCACCACCAGATCCTCGGTCCAGCCGCGCATCATCAACGCCGAGTGCACGGCCCGGTCACCTTGGGCGATCACCGCGACGGGCGCATCCCGCACTTCCCAGCCATGGCAGAACGGGCAGTGGAAAACCGAAGAACCCCATAGCCCTTCGAGTCCGCGGATATCCGGCGCCCGGTACTCCATGCCAGTCGCCAGCAGCACCGTCCTGGCCTGCTCACGACTGCCGTCGGCCAGCTCGAGCGTGAATCCCGGCTCACCGCTTACGACTTCGCCGGTGCGCACCTCCACCGTGGGGTACGCGGCCAGTTCGGCGCGGCCGGCCGCATACAGATCGGCGGGCGGGCGCCCGTCGCTGCCCAGCAGTCCGCCGATTCCGTGTGCGGTCAGGTTGCTCTGATTCCCCGCGTCGACCAGCAGCACCCGGCGCCGTGCCCGGCCCAGCACCAGTGCCGCACTCAAACCGGCCGCACCGCCGCCGACGATGACGCAATCCCAGATGTTCTCCATGCCATCGAGCTTGCCCAATACCTGGCAAAGTGCCAAGCTAATTTGCCATGGAGGCAAACGCTGTCCAACCCGACGACATCGACGCCCTGGTCAGGAGCCGGCTTCGCGAGTTGCGGGCACAACGCGGGCTCACCCTGGAGGACGTCGCGCGCCGCGCGCAGATCGATGTCTCAACATTGAGCCGGCTGGAATCGGGCAAGCGCCGCCTGGCCCTCGATCATCTGCCCCGGTTGGCCGCCGCCCTGTCGGTGACCACCGACGAGTTGCTGCGCCCGCCGCAGGCGGAGGACCCACGGGTCACCGGCAGTTCACACACCCATCACGACATCACCTATTGGCCGTTGACCCGGCAGGGCCCGGCAGCCGGGTTGCACGCCTACAAGATCCGGATCAGCGCCAAGCGCCGCAAGCCTCCCGCCGAATTCCCGGTGCACGAAGGGCGCGACTGGATGTACGTGCTGTCCGGGAAGCTGCGACTGATCCTGGGTGATCAAGACTTCGTCGTCAATCCCGGTGAGGCAGTGGAGTTCTCGACCTGGACACCGCACTGGTTCGGCGTGGTCGACGGCCCGGTCGAGGCGATCACCATCTTGGGCCCGCACGGCGAGCAACTACATCTGCACGCCTGACCTACAGGTAGGCGGTCTGATTCACCAACCGCACCGACGATCCGCCGTCAGCGTAGAACTCAGCGATCGACAGCGAGGCCAGGTCCAGGTGCAGCCGGTAAAGGATGCCCTCGCCGGCATCCAGCGCCAGCCGCAGAACCGTCTTGATCGGCGTCACATGGGACACCACCAGAACCGTCGCCGGACCGTACTCGGAGATGATCCGGTTGCGCGCCCGGCGGACCCGGTGGGCCACCGCATCGAAGCTCTCACCGCCGGGGGGTTCGACGCTCGTGTCCCGCAGCCAGTTCCGGTGTAGTTCCGGATCCCGTTGCGCGGCTTCGGCGAACGTCAGCCCTTCCCACTCACCGAAGTCCGTCTCGATCAGGTCGTCGTCGACGCGGACATCGACGCCGAGCGCCTTGGCCGCGGCCGTCGCGGTCTCGTACGCCCGTCCCAGTGGCGAGGTGATCACCGCCGTGATCCCGCCTCGTGCTCCCAAGTAGCGCGCGGCGGCGTCGGCCTGCCTGCGGCCCTCTTCGGTCAGCTCCGGGTTGCCGCGGCCCGAGTAGCGCCGGGCGACGGACAGTTCGGTCTGGCCGTGCCGCAACAGCAGCAGCCGGGTCGGTGCCCCGGTGGCACCGGTCCACCCGGGGGCCGACAGTTCGGCCTTCTCGGCCTGGACGGGCTCCCTGACCGGTTCCGGCGCGGGCACGTCACTCAGGATCCCGGCCGCGGCATCCATGGCCTCGTTCGCCAGCCGGTCGGCGTGGCTGTTGCGTTCCCGCGGGATCCACGAGTAGCTGACCCGGTCGAAGCCGTCGGCCAGTTCGGCAGCCTGGCGGTGTAGCGGAATCAGATCGGGATGCTTGACCTTCCAACGTCCCGACATCTGTTCCACCACGAGCTTGGAATCCATCGACACGGCCACCTCGGCGGCGCCCAACTCGGTGGCCGCCGCCAAACCCGCTATCAGACCGCGGTATTCGGCGACGTTGTTGGTGGCCCGGCCGATGGCTTCCTTGCGCTCGGCCAGCACCGCGTCGTGGTCGGCGTCGAGCACGACGGCGCCGTAGCCCGCCGGTCCGGGATTGCCCCGGGAACCGCCGTCGGCTTCGACGAGAACCTTCATTGCTTGATCCGCAAGAGGATTGCCCCGCACTCGGGGCAGCGCAGCACGTCATCTTCGGCGGCCGCGGCGATCCGGGCGCTCTCACCGCGGTCGATCTCGATCCGGCAGGCACCGCAGCGCCGGCCCTGGAGCAACCCGGCGCCCGCGCCGCCCCGGGCGCGCAGGCGTTCGTAGAGGTCGACGAGTTCAGGGTCGATGAGGCCGACCAGGCCTTCGCGACGGGTCGCCGCCTGATGCTTGGCCTGATCGATCTCCACGAGTGCGGCATCGCGGGCCTGCTGCGCCGTGGACAGGGCGCTCTGCAGATCGTCGATGCGCTGGAGGGCCTCGGCCTGCCGGCCCGCCAGCTCCTCGCGGCGCTCCATGAGCTCCAGCAGCGAGTCTTCCAGGCTGGATTGCCTGCGCTGCAACGTTTCCAGTTCATGCTGGATCTCGGCGACCTGCTTGGCGGCCACCGTGCCGCCGTCGATCAGCGCGCGGTCCCGGTCTTCACGCTGACGTACCGAGTCGATCTCGCTCTCGAGCTTGTTCACCTGGGCTTCCAGGTCTTCCAGCGCGATACCCAGAACACCTACTCCGTCGCTGGCCGCGGCATGCTCGGCCTGCGCCTCGTCCACCTTCTTCTGTTCGGCGAGGTTCTTGGCGCGGTGGGCGAGCCGGCCGAGTTCGGCATCGACCTCGGTCAGCGCGAGAAGCGAACGTTGCTGTTTTACTTCGGCTTTCATGCCCTGACTTTCATGTAGTTGGTAGCGGTCAGCACTCGACGTTCCACGGGTCGGTGCGCACCGATGACACCCGCACCTCCAACGCGGCACCGAACTGCCCGCGCAGCACCCCGGCAGCCTGGGCGCACCACGGGAACTCGGTGGCCCAGTGCGCCACGTCGATGAGCGCGACCGGAGAGGCCCGACGATGCTCGTCGGCCGGGTGGTGCCGCAAATCCGACGTGACGTATGCCTGTACATCGGCCCGGGCCACCGTGCCCAGTAGTGAATCGCCTGCTCCCCCGCACACCGCAACCCGCGACACCATCGCGTCGGGGTCACCCGAGGTCCGCACCCCCCATGAGGTGGCCGGCAGTGCCGCGCGCACCCGGGATGCTAAGGCCGACAACGGAATCGGTTGATCCAGCACGCCGATCCGGCCGATGCCCACGCCGGCGGGGATCGGGGCCAGCGCGAAGATGTCGAAGGCGGGTTCCTCGTAGGGATGTGCAGCGCGCAGGGCCGACAGGATGGTCGCGCGCAGCCTCGACGGGGCGATTACCTCCACGCGGTCCTCGGCCACCTGCTCGACGGTGCCTACCTCCCCGATCGCCGGGGCGGCGCCGTCGTGCGGCAGGAACTGCCCGGTTCCTCCCACACTCCAACTGCAGTGCGAGTAGTCGCCGATGTGCCCGGCACCTGCGTCGAACAATGCCTGGCGCACCTTCGCCGCGTCGGTCGCCGGCACGAACACCACCCATTTGTCGAGGTCGGGGTCGGAAGCCGCCGGCGACAGCACCGCGTCGACGGTCAGGCCCAGTGCCTCGGCGAGTGCGTCGGATACGCCGGGAGAGGCCGCGTCGGCGTTGGTGTGCGCGGTGAACAGGGCCCGTCCGGTGCGGATCAACCGGTGGATCAGGGCGCCCTTGGCGGTGTCGGCCGCGACGGTGTCCACGCCGCGAAGCAGCAGCGGGTGATGTGCCAGCAGCAGTCCGCGCTCGGGCACCTCGTCGACCACGGCGTCGGTCGCGTCGACGGCGATCGTCACCGATTCGACCGGTTCGTCGGGATCGCCGCACACCAGGCCCACCGAGTCCCAGTCGTGGGCCAGGTGCGGCGGGTAGGCGGTGTCCAGTGCGGCGATCACCTCCGCCAACGGCACCCCGGCCGTACGCCCGCTCATTGCAGCACCTCCGTCATGGCGTCGATGAGTGCGGGCCATTCCGGCCGCACCGCGGCACGCAGGTAATTCTCCGGCAGGCCCACGAAAGTATCGCAACGGCGTACCGCAATGCCCTTGCTTTCCAGATGTTTTCGCATCAGCTCCGCGTCAGGGACCGTGAACAGGACAAATGGCGCATCACCGGCCACCGCGCCCAGCCGGAGCCCACCGATTCCGGCGACCATCGCGGCCCGCAATTCGGCGAGACGCCGGGCCGCGGCGTCGGCCTCGGCCACCGCTTCGGGGCTGCTGGCCGCGGCGATGGCTTCCAGTTGCAGCGTGCCCAGCGGCCAGTGCGGGCGCGGCGAGGTGAGCCGGGCCAGTACATCAGGCGCGCCGAGCACGTAGCCGACCCGCAGTCCCGCGAGGGCCCAGGTCTTGGTCAGGCTGCGCAGCACCAGCACGTCGGGCAGCGATTCTCCGGCGAGCGTCTCGGCCTCACCTGGGATGCCGTCGGCGAACGCCTCGTCGACCACGAGCAGCCGGCCCGGCCGGCGCAGCGCCAGGATCTCCTCGCGGCGGTGCAGCACGCCGGTCGGATTGGTCGGGTTGCCGACCACCACCAGGTCCGCCTCATCGGGCACGTCAGCCCCGGCCAGGGTGAACGGCGGCGGCAGCACGACGTGATGAATCGGCACACCGACCGCGGCCAGTACCGCCTCGGGTTCGGTGAACGACGGAGAAACCAGCGCGGCCAGCTGTGGCCGCAGTCCGGGCAGCAGCGCGAACCCCTCAGCCCCACCGGCCAGCAGGGCCACCTCGTCCGCGCATCGGCCGTGCCGCGCGGCGACTGCCTCCACCGCGCGGCGCTGGTCGGCCTCACTCGGGTAGCTGCCCAGGTCAGGCAGCCGGGCCGCGAGCCGGTCGGTCAGCCAGGACGGCGGACCACCGGGGCGGACGTTGACCGCGAAGTCCAGCATGCCCGGCAATGCGGCCTGGTCGCCGTGGTAGCGGGCGCTTGCGCGGGGTGGGTGTGGCACAGCACGACACTAGTGGTCGGCGGACTGTCCGCGGCATACGGGAGAATGGGCACGTGACTGACACGCTGGAACTCACCCGACCGCAGCTGGTGCTGTTCGACCTCGATGGCACCCTGACCGATTCGGCGGCCGGGATCGTGTCGAGTTTCCGCCACGCGCTGGCGCACGTCGGTGCCGGTGTACCCGACGGTGACCTGGTCGGACGCATCGTCGGCCCGCCGATGCACGAGACGCTGCTGGCCTTGAGCCTGGGCGAGACGAGCTTCGACGCCGATGCCGCGATCGCCGCGTACCGCGCCGACTACACGAGCCGCGGCTGGGCGATGAACAGCCTGTTCGACGGTGTCGAGGCGATGCTGGCCGATCTGCGGGCCGCCGGGGTGCGACTGGCCGTCGCGACGTCGAAGGCCGAACCCACCGCGCGACGAATCCTGGAGCATTTCGGCCTCGACGGCTATTTCGAGGTGATCGCCGGGGCCAGCCCAGACGGTGTCCGAGCGGCCAAGGCCGACGTCGTCGCCTATGCGCTGGCCCAGCTGCAGCCCCTGCCGGAGCGCGTCCTGATGGTCGGTGACCGGATGCACGACGTCGAAGGTGCGGCCCAGCACGGCATCGGCACCGTGGTGGTCGGCTGGGGCTACGGCGCCGCCGATTTCACCGGCTCCGTTGCGGTGGCCGCGCATGCCCACGTCGGCGACGTCGCCGCACTCCGGGAGGTGCTCGGTGTCTGACCGGCGGGCAGGAGCGGAGCGACCGGGGAATCTGCACAGTCTCCATGTGACGTTCGTGTGCTCGGGCAACATCTGCCGGTCCCCGATGGCCGAGAAGATGTTCGCCCAGCAGATCAGCGAGCGCGGCCTGGCCGACGTGGTGCGGGTGAGCAGCGGAGGCACCGGCGGCTGGCATGCCGGGGACGGCGCCGACGAGCGCGCCTGCCTGGTGTTGGGCGAGCGCGGCTATCCCAGCGAGCACGTCGCCGCCCAGGTCTGCGACGACCATCTCGGTGCCGACATGGTGGTCGCGCTGGGTCGCAACCACCTGCGCATCCTGACCGACATGGGGGTTCCGGGCGACCGGTTACGGATGCTGCGGTCGTTCGACCCACGCTCGGGAGCGCATGCTCGCGATGTGGAGGATCCGTACTACGGCGTCAAGGCCGATTTCGAGGATGTGTTCACCGTGATCGAGGCGTCCCTGCCCGGGCTGCACACCTGGGTCGACGAGGCGCTCGCGGAGCGGAGGAATCCTCAAGGGAACACAGCCTGATGCGCCGCTTGACCTTCCTGTTCCGGCCCCAGTGGGTGGCGTTGTTCATCGTGGTGGCGGCGTTCGCCTATCTGTGTTTCACCGTGCTGGCGCCGTGGCAGCTGGGCAAGAACACCAAGACCTCGCGGGAGAACAACCAGATCAGCCATTCGCTGCAGGCCGATCCGGTTCCGGTCACCACCCTTCTGCCGCAGCAGGATTCGGCCGCCCCCGACTCTCAATGGCAACGGGTCACCGCTACCGGTCACTACCTGCCCGAGGCGGAGGTGCTGGTGCGGCTGCGCGTGGTCGACGGTGAACCCGCCTTCGAGGTGCTCACCCCGTTCGCCGTCGACGGCGGGCCGACGGTACTGGTCAACCGCGGCTTCATCACCCCGATCGACGGGAACAAGGTGCCGCAGTTCGCGGCCGCGCCGACGGGCCGGGCGACGATCACCGCGCGCTTGCGTGATGCGGAAGCCCGGCTGCCGGGTAAGGAGCCGTTCCGCGGCGACGACGGCGCACAGCAGGTGTATTCGATCAACCCCGAGCAGATCGCCTCGCTCACCGGTGTCCCGCTGACCGGTTCGTACCTGCAGCTGGTGGCCGGTCAACCCGGCGGCCTCGGGGAGATCTCCCTGCCTCACCTCGACGCCGGGCCGTTCCTGTCCTACGGCATCCAGTGGATCGCGTTCGGGATCGTCGCCCCGCTCGGACTGGGCTACTTCGTCTACGCCGAGATACAGCAGCGGCGGCGCGAACGCGCGGCGGCGCAGGCTCAGTCGGCCGAACCGGCCCGCGAGCTCAGCGCCGAAGAGAAGATCGCCGACCGCTACGGAAAGCGGCGCTGACCGCCAGCAGTACCGCGACCGCCGCTGATGCGGCCTGCACAGCGCGCGAAAGTCGCACCGCGCGCGCCACATCGGCCACCTCGGGGATGCGCCCGTCGCCCAGGGTGGGCCGGATCTCGAGCTGGTGCGCGTACTGCGTCGGGCCGCCCAGACGCACCCCGAGAGCTCCGGCGAACGACGCCTCGGCCACCCCGGCGTTGGGGCTGGGATGCCGCGCCGCATCGCGCCGCCAGGCGCGCAGGGCCGCGGCCGCCGACCCGCCCACCACCGGTGCGCACAGCACCGCCAGCACACCCGTCAACCGGGCCGGCACGTAGTTCAGCACATCGTCGAATCGGGCTGCAGCCCAACCGAAGTGGTTGTACCGCGGCGAACGGTGCCCGATCATCGCGTCCAGCGTGTTGGCACCCCGGTACACCAGCACCCCGGGAACGCCGGCGATCGCCGCCCAGAACAACGGGGCCACCTGGGCGTCGGAGGTGTTCTCGGCGAGTGATTCCACGGTGGCCCGGGTCAGGCCCGAGGTGTCCAGCGCGGCAGGATCCCGCCCGCACAGCGACGGCAACAGGGCGCGGGCGCCGGCCACGTCGTCGGCGGTGAGCAGCGTCGACATCCGGTGCCCCACCCGGTTGAGCGAGGTGCCGCCGAGCGCCACGTAGGTGGCCGCCGCGGTCACCCAGACCCGGTCGCCGCGTCCGGCGAACCAGCCCAACCCGGCCAGCCCGCCGAGCAGCAGCCCGGTGTGCAGCACGCCGGCACCGCGGCTGTCGGCGTAGGTCAGCTTTTCCAACCGCGCTGCGCCGGCACCGAACCCGGCCACCGGATGCCCACGGCGCGGATCACCGAGCAGCAGGTCGGCGAGGAATCCGACGGCGATACCGGCGGCCCTGGCACGACTTCTCGGCGCAAACACCCCGGCAGCGTCTCACAAGGTGGTCTACTCGAATTCATGAGGCTGGGTCCGCCCCGACGGCCGCGACGGGTTACCGATCTGCTCAACCCGGCGGCGGCGCTGCTGCCCGCGGCCAACGTCATCATGCAGTTGTCCTCCCCCGGCGTCGGGTACGGCGTCCTGGAGAGCCCGGTGGACAGCGGCAACGTCTACAAGCACCCGTTCAAACGGGCCCGTACCACCGGCACCTACCTGGCCGCGGCCACCATGGGCACCGACGCCGACCGGGCGCTGCTGCGTGCCCAGATCGACAAGGTGCACGCACTGGTCCGCTCGCGGGAATCAAGCCCGGTGTCCTACAACGCCTTCGACCCACGGCTACAGCTGTGGGTGGCCGCCTGCCTGTACCGCTACTACGTCGACATGCACGAGTTCCTGTACGGCCCGCTCGATGAGGAGTCCGCCGACGCGGTCTATGCCGACGCCCGCGCGCTGGGCACCACCCTGCAGGTGCGCGACGAGATGTGGCCGGAGGACCGCAACGCCTTCGACGCGTACTGGAAGCAGTCGCTGCAGGACCTGCGGATCGACCCACCGGTGCGCGAGCACCTGCACGGGGTCGCCGCGATGGCGTTTCTGCCCGCACCGATCCGCCTGCTGGCCGGGCGGTTCAACCTGTTCGCCACCACCGGTTTCCTGCCCGCCGAGTTCCGCACCCCCATGCGGATGAGCTGGACGGCCGACCAGCAGCGGCGTTTCAACTGGTTGCTGACCGGCCTTCGGGCCGCCGATCGGGTGATCCCGCACGAGGTGTGGGTGTTGGGTTACCAGCTCTACCTGTGGGACATGCGGATCCGTGACCGCTTGGGCAGGCGGGTGGTCTGACCCGAGAAGGCGAGCGGGATCTATGATCCGACGCGGAGGTCCCCTTTGAAAGACGCCATTGTCCTGGTTGCCGTTTCGCTGGCAATCGGATTCGCCCTTGGCGGTCTGCGGTCATCCGGGCCCCCGGCGGCTCCCCCCGAGCTACCGGCGCCGCCGTTGCCGAGACCGGGCGTCTACTCCGTCACCGAGACGTCCGGCGGTTCTGCGCCGCAGCCTTACGACTGGACCCTGTCGGACTGCGGCCCACAGTGCCTGCGGGTGTATTACCCGGCCCCGGAGGGCTCGTGGCGGCTGGACCTGGCATGGGACTCCGCCGCCGACCGGCACAAGGGCGCGTGGGTCGGTGAACGCGTCCACCCCGGTATTCAGTGCGAGGTCGGCAGCCTCCAGGCCAAGACGGGCCCGGTTCCGTTCAAGTACGTGATCAGGCCCGACCTCACGGGGTTCGTGAACATGAAGTTCTCCCAGGAGCGTCCTTCGTGCTGGGGTGATACCGCGATGCGCGGCCAGGAACTGTCGCTGAAGCGTGCGAAGCCGGTGTGGTCTTAGGGCCCGGTATGGCAAGTGTTTACCTGTGAATCGGTCCAAATTGAATATGAATTCGACATGAACCATGTGACATCGATCTGTGCCTCCGGACAATGGGTGATATGGCGGCGATGTCGGTGTCACCACGTGGACAAGCACCCCGACAGGCGATGCTCGGCCAGCTTCCCCGAATGCAGCGTGATGACGGATCGCCGATCCGAGTGTTGCTGGTCGACGATGAGCCGGCGCTGACCAACCTGGTCACGATGGCGCTGCGTTACGAAGGCTGGACCGTCGACGTCGCCCACAAAGGCAGTGACGCAATGGCCATGTTCAACGACACCGAACCCGACGTCGTCGTTCTGGACATCATGCTGCCCGACGTCGACGGGTTGCAGATTCTGGAACAGGTACGGGCAGCCGAGACATACACGCCGACGTTGTTTCTCACCGCGCGTGATTCGGTGGTGGACCGGGTTTCGGGGTTGACCGCCGGCGCCGACGACTACATGACCAAGCCGTTCAGCCTGGAAGAGCTCGTCGCCCGGCTGCGGGGTTTGCTACGCCGGTCCAGCCATATCGCACCACCGGTCGACGAGGTACTGCGAGTCGGCGACATCGTGCTCGACGGAGCCACCCACGAGGTGACGCGTGACGGTGCAAAGTTGACGCTGACCGTCACCGAGTTCGAGCTGCTGCGGTATCTGATGCGTAACCCGCGGCGAGTGCTGAGTCGCGCCGAGATACTCGATCGGGTGTGGAATTACAGCTTCGGCGGCAAATCCAGCGTGGTCGACCTCTACATCTCATATCTGCGCAAGAAGGTCGACGCGGGACGCGAACCGATGATTCACACCGTGCGCGGTGTCGGATACATGCTGCGGCCGACGGAATGACGGGGCACGACACGACAGTCGCTGTGCGCCACTATGACCGAGCGTGCCCGACCTCGAATGTATGCACCTCGGTCGGTGTCACCCGGAGCACCGCCGCGCTCGGGATGTCGTAGAACAGCCCGAGCACATCGAGCCGACCCTGCTGGTAGCGCTCGCGCAACAGCGGATGCTCGGTCAGCGTCTGTACCTGCAGCGCCACGTTCACCATGCTCAGCTGATCGACGGCGTCGAACCCCTCGGCGGCTGCCGACTGCGCGATCGGATGGCAGCCACCGTCGAAGGCAGCCAGCGTCGGCCGCGCATACTCCAGCCAGGCGTCGAGCACTTCGTCACCCGTGGATTGCCTTGGGCCATCGCGTAATACCGCGTTCATGGCGCCGCAGCTGGAATGTCCACACACCACGATCGACGACACGTCCAGGACCTTCACCGCAAACGCGATCGCAGCGTCCACCGAAACGTCCTGCCGACCAATCGGGATGAAGTTACCCACGTTGCGAACCGTGAACAGGTCGCCGGGGCCGCTGCTCGTGATCACGTTCGGCACGATCCGCGAGTCGGCACACGTGATGAACAACGTCTCGGGGCGCTGCGTGTGCTCCAGTTCCTTCATGTGCGGGCGGATGTAGGGAGCGGTGCGGCGATGGTAGACCGCCAGCCCGTGCAACACCGATGGCCGCAGCTGCGGATGCCAGGAACTCCAGGGCACCACGCCGACGCGCTTGTCGATGGGAGTGAAACCGCGCATCGGTGGACCGGCTACGGCACTTCTCATCTCGACCGCGCCGACGTCATGGATGTCGACGCTGCCACCCGAAGCGACCTGCTGGCGCTGCCAGGCGTCGATGGTCTCGTAGGCGGCGTGGTCGATGAAGTCGACCGACAGCTCGACGGTGACGTGGGTGCCCTCGGGCACCGAAGCCAGCACACTGTTGAGCCGGGGAAGCGACAGGAATGTCACCGAACCGTCGACGACGACACGCCATTCGCCGTCGACGACGGGATCGGCGACGATCTTGACCCGCACCACCCGCCACACCGTCAGGGCAATGGCCAGCACCAGGCCGATCAACACCCCTTCCAGCAGGTTGAGGAACACCACGCA
Organism: Mycolicibacterium sp. 050232; assembly: GCA_036235365.1. Taxonomy (GTDB): domain Bacteria; phylum Actinomycetota; class Actinomycetes; order Mycobacteriales; family Mycobacteriaceae; genus Mycobacterium. Next base: position 14,014 of record JAZBEZ010000004.1, read on the forward strand.
GACGATCGTGACGAGGTAGACGGCGAGGTCGCCGGTGCGCCAGGCCATCTTGATGTGGGCCCATTTGACCAGCTGGATCCCGATCACGATGAGCAGCCCGGCCAGCGCCGAGGTCGGGATCAGCTTGGCCAGGCCCGCGAACGGTACCGCGAACGCCAGCACCCACACGCCGTGCATGACCGCCGAGGCGCGGGTCCTGGCGCCGGCCGCGACATTGGTGGAACTGCGCACGATCACCCCGGTTACCGGGAGGCCGCCGATCGAGCCTGACGCGATGTTGGCGGCGCCCTGCGCTACCAGCTCCCGGTCGAAATTGGTGCGCGGTGCGCGACTTTGCATGCGGTCCACCGACACCGCAGACAGCAGACTTTCGACGCTGGCGATCAGTGCCACCGTCAGCACGCCGGTAGCGAATGCACCCCAATTGCCCTCGGGCAGGTTCGGCAGCTGCAGAGCATCGATCAGCGAGCCGTCGATCTTGATACGAGAGACGTCGAACGGACCGGCGACCGACAGCATCGTCACGCCCAGAATCGCCACGAGTGGTCCCGGCAGCACCTTGACTCGCGCGGGCATCCAACGCCACGCGACGAGGATGCCGATGACGAGCAACCCGAGGAACAAGCCGGGTCCGTGTGCGTCGCGCACCTGCTCGGGTAGTCCGGTCACGTTCTGCCACGCCGAGCTCTTCGAGTCACCGCCGAGCAACACGTGGGTCTGCTGCAGGGCGATCGTGACGCCGATGCCCGCGAGCATCGCGTGCACGACCACCGGCGAGATCGCCAGCGCCGCACGGGCAATCCGGCTGAGGCCGAGCAGGATCTGAAGCACACCCGCGCAGATGGTGATCGCACAGGTGACAGCCCAACCGAACTGGGCGACCAGCCCGGCGACGATGACCGTCAGCCCGGCAGCGGGGCCGCTCACCTGCAGGGGCGAGCCACCCAGGACGCCGACCACGATGCCGCCGACGATCGCGGCGATGATGCCGGCGAGTACCGGTGCGTCGGAGGCGACCGCGATGCCCAGGGACAGCGGCAGCGCGACCAGGAAGACCACCAGCGACGCCGGCAGGTCATAACGCAGCAGAGAGTGCCAACGCGACTGCCCCGACGGGCCATCAGACTCGCCGGAGGCCCGCCGTGTGGCCGTTGTCAGTCGCTGGTGAATGGCAGGCTCCTTCGCAACGTCGGCGAGGCAGCTTTTCGCCCGCCGGTCGTCGGCACCAAAAGAAATCTGTGCAATATTCACTAACAATTCCACTACCAGGCTATTAACAGTCATAAAGTTGCGTCAACAAGTGCGGACGGACGCATAGAGAACCCAAATTTTTGAGCTTCAAAGCAGCGCGAAGTGTCATTCGACCTGCACATATTTGGAATCGATATGATCCCGGTGACATCGGTAGCCGTCGTCTGGAAAATGGAACTATGACGTCGGTGTCTGTCAAAGGTGTCCCGCGACCCCACGGGGCCGATGGTTCACCCATTCGGGTACTGCTGGTGGATGATGAGCCGGCGCTGGCCAACCTGGTGAAGATGGCCCTGCACTACGAGGGCTGGGTGATGGACGTCGCTCACAGCGGCCAGGAAGCGGTCGCACGTTTCGACGAGACCGACCCCGATGTCGTGGTCCTCGACATCGCGCTGCCCGATATCGACGGCCTGGAGATTCTGCGACGCGTTCGCGAGTCCGACAGCTATACGCCCGCCCTGCTCCTCAGTGCGCGTGATTCGGCGATGGACCGCTCATCAGGGCTGGCGGCGGGCGCCGACGACTACATGACCAAGCCGTTCAGCCTCGAAGAGCTGGTGGCGCGGCTGCGCAACCTGCTGGGCCGATCGAGTCATGCGGCATGGTCCGAGGTCGAGTCGCTACAGGTGGGCGATCTGGTGCTCGACGACGCCAGCCGTGAGGTGTTGCGCGACGGGGTGCCCGTGTCGTTGAGTGCCACCGAGTTCGAGCTGTTGCGCTATTTGATGCGCAACCCGCGGCGTGTGCTCAGCCGCGCCGAGATCCTGGACCGGGTGTGGAACTACGGATACGACGGCCGGTCCAGCATCGTGGACCTCTACATCTCGTATCTGCGGAAGAAGATCGACACCGGCCGTTCGCCGATGATCCACACCGTTCGCGGAGTCGGATACATGTTGCGCCCAGGGGAATGACACCCGGGCGTTCCGCGTAATCTGCGCCATATGACGATGGCCGTCATTTTGTCGGCATTTGGTCGGCATTTTCTATGAATTAGCTCTCAGATTCTTAGGAATTCCCGATGGGCGCCATCCGGCGAAATCGTATGCATTCGGTATGAGGTGGGCGATACCGCCTCCATTCAAACTTAGACTTAAGGAAAATTCACCTATCAGAAAGGTGGTGTTTCCAATGATGAAAGGACCGCGATATAACCGAGTGAAAGGCGCTGTGGCGGTGCTCGGAGGCGCAGCGGCCCTGGGCTTGGTCGTGGCCGCTCCGGCGGTCGCCGCACCGTCGAGCCCGTCCGCGCAAGAGACCATCGACAAACTGAAGGCCGACGGCTACAACGTCATCGTCGCCAAGGTCGGCACCGGGTCGATGGACAAGTGCGACGTCTCCAGGGTGCGTCCGGGCCACGACGTCAAACACAATTGGATCATCCGTGGTCCGCAGGGCCAGGTAGGCAACCTCACCCGCTACACCACGGTCTACGTCGATCTGCACTGCCACGGATGATGTCAGGCCGACCATGAACTTGGTGGGCGCGGACGGTATCGAACCGCCGACCGCTGGTGTGTAAAGCCGTCGGCATTAGTGCACCTATGTGCGAATGTGTCCAGTCTGCGCAGGTCAACACCCATCTAGTTGTCCGTCGCGCATCGGTCTGTCCAGCTCGTACGGTGGTGTCTTGGCAACTTGGTGGCAATGTGGCGAACATCCGTTCCCACCGACAAGAAACCGACACAGCCTGCCCACGTTGACCCGAAAAGGAGGACCCGATGATCCACCCCGACAACGACGACATCACCGCCGGCTTCATGGAGATGGGCCACCGGATGCCCGGTCTGCTGCGCCAGCGCTGCCTGGCCGACGCGCAGGCCGCCGGGGTCGAGGTCACCGAGCTGGACGACGGGCGCTGGGACCTATTCGACCCCGTGACGGGTGGCCGCTGGCGCTGCCTGGACGTGGCAGCCCTGGCTCAACTTCTGCGGGACCGGCCCTGGGCGGACGAGCAGTGAGCGACCTGCTCTGAGGCCGGACTTGTCGGTGCCCGCCTGTACGGTCGCAAGCACCTGGCCGGGTGGGATTTTTAACACCCGCCAGTGTTGTCAGGGTTATCTCTGACCTCCTTGGGAAAGTGCCCCGGCGGTACGGGGGAGGCCACTCCCTCCCGTCCCGCCGGGGCACGCCTTTTGCATCCATTCCAGGGATTCCGCCGAAATTTCATAGCGCGCTACATACGGTCGAGACATGCGGTTCACGTTGACGATGGCCGCGCTCACCGCCGCCGCCATCACGCTCACAGCCTGCAAGGGTGACCCGCCCGACCCGGCCCCCGCGCCGAGCAGCACCCAGCCCGCCAACGACACCCCCACCGCATGGGCCGACAAGACCCGCCCCGTCATCAGCAACCTCGGTGAAGACTTCACCCTCATCGGCCACCTTCTCCTCACCGCGCCCGACCGCGACCCCGCACTCCTGCACACCGCCTGCCGACACCTGCACTACGACGCCACCCGGCTGCGCAACCGGCTGCCGGCCCCCGACGACCAGATCAACGAGCACACCGCCAAAGCCACCGACCATCTCAAGGCGCTCACCGACCAATGTCTCGCCGCCACCGAGATCACCAAACCCCTCGTGGACCAAATCAACGCAGCCGCTGGCGAGACCGTCACTGAAACCAAGCTCGCCCTCGATCGCGCCGACGCCCTCAAATAGGTAGGCCCCCATGACGGACGAGCAGGTGGCCAAACAGGAACGGTGGTTCACGTTCGGGCTGATCGTGGTCGCCGCCGGCCTCGTCGTGACGGCGCTAGCCGTCGAGTGCCCCGACCGCCACTGTTGGGCCACCACATTGCAACTCGTCGGCGGCATCATCGCCGCTGTCGGCTTCGCCAACGCCTACGTCGGCGCCCTTTACGGCACCTCACTGGCCGGCCAGATCGTTGAGTGGGGCGAGGATGTTGCAAAAGAACTGTGGCGCCGGCTTCTGGGTAAACCCAAACTCGATGTGAGACAACCGCAAGCTGCGCCAATGACCTTCACAGGCGGCACCCCAGGGGTGCGAGTCACCTACAACTTTGCGTTCGACCCGGACGTGCCGGCTGATGAGCAGTTCCGCCGCATCGCGGAGCACCTCAACGCCATCGGCCCCAAAATTGAGGCCCTCGACAAGCAGATCGCGGCCCTCAGCGTGCGCATCAACGAGGTAGCCACCAACTCCCAGGAGGCCGCCGACAACGCGATCAAGCACATCCAAGAGCAGATCGCGGGCCTGTCCGCCGAGCTCAAGCGTAAGCAGGTTCTCGACCTGCGCTGGGCGATCGTGGGCCTGTTGATCACCGTCGTGGGCATCGCGCTGGGCTACTGAACGCCCCGAGAAGCAAGCCAGCCGGGCTATTCCTGCTCCGGCGGCAGCCCGTTCGGGTTCACCTCGATCGGACCCGCGACCTCCTCAGCCCGACCCCGGTAGGCCGGGCCGTACTCCACGGGGCCGGTAGCGGGGCCGGGTGGTGGGCCTTCCGCCCAGGCGGCGGCTTCGGCGTCGTAATCAGCACCGGTGCGCCGCCGCGCAGCCTCACCAACGACCAGGTTGCTCGCGGTGTACTCACCGGCCTCGACCTTGCGGGCCAGCTCCTCATAGTCAGTCGGGTCATCCGGCAGGCCGGGGCCGAGTTCGATGCTGAGGATTTCGTCGGCGCGGACGGGGTGGGCTTCGTAGTCGGCGGCCATCGCGTCGTAGTCGGCAGCGGTCGGGCGCCGCGGAGGACCTACGTCGTCGTCGTGTTCGGCAGGCTTCTCCATGTGCCGCATGGTAGGCGAGCACACCGACACCACGCCTCGGGTTATGCGGCCACCGCCACGTTCGAGTGGCCTCGCACATCGGTTTCGGGCCACACCCAACGGAAGTAAACGACCCCGAACACGCGATGTTCTACCGCCCCGTCGCCTAATGTCCCGCAGATGCCCGCACTGATCGACTGGTTGGCATCACCCACAGGCCTACGAACCCAAGCCGTCGTCGCGCTGACCTTCCAAGTGGTCGGCTTCGCGCTGGTCGTGGCCGAAATCCTTGAGGCACGACGCGACTACCGACAGATGGTTGGGCGATTCGATGAGATTGACAACGAGTTGTTGGCCGGTCTGCAGACGAAGCTCGACAACGAAACCGTGAAGCAACGAATTGTGGAGAATGTTCGCTCGGCCAGTGGTTGGGGCAAGCTCGTCGCGCTGTTCATCACCCCCATGACCCAAGCGCATGTTGATATGGCGACTGAGCTGCACGCCGCGGCACTGAAAAAGATCCATGAGCTGGCGACTCGGCACGAAGGCCGCGCACATCCATGGCGCCCCTGGGTCGGCGCCCTGTTCCTGTTGCTCGGTATCTTCTTCTCGTTCACCGGCCAATACATGGGCGTGAAATGAACTCCGAGCCAGGAGATTACGCCGCCAGAGGCTCCGCCCAAGTCCGGCTGCGCTACCCGTTGGGCTTGGTCGGGGATGCCTTTTTGCGGCCCGACTTCGCGGGTGGGGCGGTGTCGATGAGCCCGGCTTGGGCGGCGGCCTCCTCGGGCACGCGGTACAGGAACCGCCGCCCGCTGCGGGTATCGACCGACACCGCCGCGCCGATCTTGTTGAGCGCGCCCAGCACCGGGCCACGCAGCGCCGGGTCCACGAATTCGATGACGGCATCGCCGTCGGTGGTGACCTCCACGTTGATTCCGTCAGGCATCAATTTCCTCCTGTAGTCCGGCCTGTGGCACCTGCGCGGCGGCGATCACACACTCGACGCCCATCACGACGGAGCGTTCCGCGACCGCCGCATAGGTGTTCACCGGCAGGTCCATCGTTGGGCGCACCACCACCTGATCGCGCCACCCGTACGGCTGGGTGGTGGCCACGATCATTTCCCCGAGGCTGTCGGTGTAGCCGGCGCCGAACACCCAGATGTTGCCGAGTGGCGTTTTCATGGTGCCGCCGGAGCGCACGATGAGCTGGTATTCCTGGGCCAGGGTGGCAACCCACGGCGCCGCATGCACGTAGCCCACCAGCCCGGTCTTGGCCAGTTCGGTGTCCAGCCAGGCCACAGCTTCGGCGACGTTGCCCGTCTCCTCGGGGGTGGTGCGGCTGGTGAGCGTGGAGCCGAATACTGCCTCGACGGCGAAGGATTCACGCAGGCGGATGATCTGTTGGACGCGGGTGTCCACCTCGTTGCGGCTGGCCTCGGTCAGGTCGCACTCATCGAATGCCCACACCGTCACCGGGTTGAACGGGTCCGGATCATCTGGGCGCACGCCGGTTTTGATGTCGTCGCCGGGATCGTCACACCAGCCGTGCGGCCACACTCCGAACGCATCATCGAGGCCGCAGTTGAAGCGCCGGACCTGCACACCGGACATCAGCCAGCGCGGTGGGCCGGTCTCGTCGGTCCACGCCGTCACCGCATATAGCCCGATGGGGGACGGGTTGGCCAGCGGCGCGTCGAAGGGGATGGGCAGCGGAGCGTTGGTTTTGGTGACCGGGGAGGTCGTTGTTGTCATGTCCGCTCCTCAACTACTGCCGTGGCTGGGCGGTGCTTGACGGCGGTGGGGTGCCGGGCGCGGGCCAGGTACCAACCCGGCCCGGCACCCGTCCATGTAACCACCGGGCCGCTGCCCGCCGCCCCTGAGGTGATGAACGATGTTGTGGCACAACATGATTCACGCTGCACTGGTGGTGCAGTCGATGAGGTAGCGGTCACCGATACCACCGTTGGGGCACACCGGGACCTCCGCGACCAACGACACTCCGCAGCGCTTACCGACCGCGATGGCGTCCTCGGTGAAGAACCGGGTGAAACGGTTCACCTGCAACTGCTCCTTCGGGTACAGGGCACCGAGTTCCAGGACCGGTTGCAGCGCGCGGAACCAGGTGCCCGCCGGATACAGCAGCACCTGCACGGAGGTCGGCCACACGGTCGTGACACCCTCGGGGGCGATCCAACCGGGCTCACGAATCCCACGCGACTGCCAATCCGCCACGTACTGCAACGCGATATGGCGGGCAGTCAGCCAGCTCGCGATCTGCGCGTCGGTGACCGCCTTCACCTCGGTCCCGTGCTGGTAGGCCAGATCGGAGCGGATCACCTCGTTGAGCCAGGTCGGCGCCACCCCCTCGATGGTGGCGTTGTGTGCGAGACCCTGATTCAGTCGAATATTGGTGGCGGCCAACGCGAGGCAGTTCAGCACCGAACCACCCGCCCCGATGTACGGCTGCCCCGTGTAGTCCACGGCGGTGGAGCCGGCCACCATATCGGCGATGGTGCGCTTGCTGATCGACCGCAGATGCGCCGCGATCAGCTTGCGCAGGAACCACTCCGTGAGTTCCGGCCACGCCTGATCCGCCAGAATCCCAGCCTCGACACAGAACCCGACCACCGACAGCCGCATGTCTTCGTAGGCGTCGGGGCACGGAACCTCGACGCACTCCTTCACCGCGGTCGGGTTGCCGTCCTCATCGAGGCCCTCCAACTCAGACTCTGTGAAAAAGAACTCGAACGCCTCATCGGTGAGCAGCACCGACAGGTCTGGCTCCACAGGCCACCGCACACCACCACGCGTCACGCTGATCTCCGGCACCGACACAAGGTCCGTCGCGTCGGGCACATCGCAGAAGTCATAGAGCTGCTCGCTGGGGGAACACCAGCCCCCAGCAGCCGTCAACGCCTCCGCCGTCGGCTTACCCTTGCCCGGGATCTCACGGGTGGCGTGCTCGATCGCCGCCACCAGGCCCCGAGGGTCCTCCACCGGCGGCAGTTCACGAGCGATCGTCGCCAGCGTCTCACCCGCCAGCGCGCCGATCACCTTGCCCGCCGGGCGCCGCCCCACCGTGCGCAAATCATGGAACGACTGGGCGATCTCCGCGAACCCGACCCGACCCGACCGGTAGCCCGGCGCCGAACGCGCCATCTGCCAACCCACATCCTGACGCGCCGGCAGATCCCCCGCACCCCCACCAAGATTGGTGAACTCGACCGGGCGCCCACCACGACCAGCGACAGCGGTCAACGCCGCCTCACGCGCCACACCGATGCGATCCAACCCGTCGACCAGGGCCGCCAGCCGCTCCACATCCTCACCCGACAACGACTCACCAGAACCCGCCCGAAACGCAGCATGACGCGCCGACAGCACCGACACCTCCGCCTGAGCCCGCGCAGCAAGCGTGTCCAACTCGCCGACCGACTCCGGCAAAACCTCCGGCAACACAAACATGTGAAATCCGTTCCCTTCCAAGCGAAATAAAAGACTTCGCTCCCCGGCCCGCAGCCAGCAGGAACCCCAAATTGATCAGCGCACCCGGCCCACAGCCAGCGGAAACGCCCCGCACTACTTTGTCCATCAACCCCGGCACGCAGCCAACCAGATCAAGGGACCTTGACCCCGAGCCTACGGCCCGACAGTGCCTATCCGGTGCTCATCTCATCCACATCACCGATCGCCACCCCGTACTTGGCCAACCTGGCCGCCGCCCCCGACCGCCGCGCACGCTCACGACGCCGATCCGCCTCCGCCGCCAGGTTCGCGTTGAACTCACCGACCGAGCCCACCGCCTGCCGCCGCTGCGCCTGCCCGACCACCCGGCCCAACCGATACGCGGCACCGTCCAGCTCGCGCAACGCGACCTCCAACAGCGCCGAGGGTGAACCCTGCGCCGCGAACGTCTGCCCCGGCCTATGCGCCCGATCCAACAACGCCCGCAACACCGGAGAGTGACGCTGCGCCGTCATCACCAACAGCGGCACCCAACTACCGTCCCGCAGCGCATCATCCGGCAGACGAGGCAACACCGGCGGTGAGGCAGCCACCACCTCCACGCAACCGACCACCGCGCTCATGCACTCCTCAACCCGTGGCCGCACCACCACCGGATCCGCCAACTCAGTGACCTGCCGCGCCAGATCACCGAGCAGCTCGGTCACCTCAGCCACGAGATCAAACGAGCCGGTGTAGACGTTGTGCAGCCACCGCTGCCGCCGCCACCGCTGCGCGGTCTGATCAGTCGGAGGCGCCACCATCCCCACATCGCCGCGCACATCACGCCGCTCCGGACCCCCGCCACGCTTGCCCATCAGCCACCCTCCGAGTGGATCGCTACTGCTGCCATGACAACAGTCTTAGACCCCCCGGGTGTTGCACCCCAAGTGCTACACGGTGGCGCGAGCCGTCGTGTTGTAGATCGTGGCCCGTGACACCCCGTACTCGCGGGCCAGCTCGGACGCGGACGCGCCGTGAGCCTTCGCAGCGGCCACCTCACGCGCCTGGTCTGGCGTCAACGCCGGCTTGCGCCCGGTGTAGACACCCTTGGCCTTGGCCAGCGCGATGCCCTCACGCTGCCGCTCTCGGATCATGGCGCGTTCGAACTCCGCGACTGCGCCCATCACCGACAGCATGAGCACCGAACACGGGTCAGTGTCGTCATCGGTGAAAGTCAGGCGTTCCTTGACGAATTCGACGGTGACGCCCCGGGCGGTCAGCTCATCGACGGTGGTCCGCAGGCCTACCAGCGACCGTGCCAGCCGGTCCATGGAGTGCACGATGAGGGTGTCGCCCTCGCGAAGGTAGTCCAGGCAGGCCGCGAGCTGTGGCCGCTCGGTGTTCTTGCCGGAGGCGTGGTCGGTGAACACCTTGTCCAGGGTGATGCCGTCGAGCTGGCGGTCGGTGTTCTGGTCGAGGCTGCTGACGCGCACGTAGCCGACGTGCTGGTGGTTGGGCACGGTCAATCCTTCTGTCTAGTTTGGGTTTTAACCCATTTTAGACGGTGTTGATTAATGGATAAACGACCCTAGTTGGACGTAATTCGTTGCCCTTCAGACAGTTCCACACGGGTGTACCCCAGATAGACGGTGCTGCAGCAGGTTTCGGCAGCGGCCACCGGCCAGCGTCGGTCGCCCCGCGCAACCACCCCGAAAACCGGCCCCACTGGCCGCCTGCGCCACGAACGCGCGCCACACGCCAAACCGTGAGGCCAAGCAGATCCAGACGCGCACAGAGCCGCTATTGACGGGTTGCGGGGTGCAACACGATCCCCGCCCGTTTCGAAATCACCCACTCGTCGGCGGGCTGACGCACCGGCTCGGGGTCCGGCTCGACCAGTTCGACCGGCTCCGGCTCCGCCAGTTCGACAGGGTCCGGTTCGACCGCTACCGGCTCGGGCACCCGCTCGGGCACGGGGCCAGGCCCACTGATGTTGGACCACCCATCCGTGCCAGCCAATCCCGGCTCCTCCACCACCTCGGCGTCGATCACCTCGACATCGACACCAGCGACCTCCAACGCCTCCAACACCGTCGGCTCCAACTCACCGGCCCGCACCAGATCCCGGATGGCGCCCGGGCGCAGAGTCGCGACCAACTCCGCAACCTGACGGCTGAACTCGGCATCGGTCAACCCGAGCTCCACCTGCTGCGGCGCGAACACACCACCCATCCGCGCACGGGTCTCCACCGTGCCGCGAATCTCCTTCGAGTACTTCACCGCCGTCTCGTCATCCCCGGCCTTCACCGCATGGAGGTACCGGGTGAAATTGCGCTGCTGAATCATCCGCAGGGCCTCGTCGTGCTTGCGGCGAGCCTGCTCAGGCGACTCCGCCGGCTCCCGACTCGTCAACCGCAGCACAGCCTGCCTCGCAGAGTTGCGATGCCGATACCCGCAGGCGTCCGCAACCTCCTGCCAGGTCGCCCCGGTCCCGTACATCGCCAACGCGCGCTCAGCCTTGGCCCTGGTGTCTTGTCTCGATGCCATGCAAACAGATTGACAACAGAAGGTGACGACCCGCGCGGGCGCAGGGGTGGTTTCGGGTGGGTGTGTGACGCATGTGACGCATTGCCGGTATTGCGGCCTGTGTGTGCGCGCGTAGGTACATACGGGGGATGCGTCACATGCGTCACGGGTGGTGTGGGGTTGGCTGGTTGTTGTTGGTGTTTTCGCTGGTGGTGATGATTTTTCGGCCGATTCCTGCGCGCCATCTGCCGTCGCGGGTTTTGTCGGTGACTGGGTAGCCGTGGCGGTCGAGGGCTTGGCCGAATGCTTTGCGGGTCATTTCTTCGGCGCCGTCCTTGGTTCGCCAGTGTTGCCAGGCTTCGAAGAGTTGGGTGGTGGTGGCTTTGAGGGTGGGTGAGGTGGTGGTGCATTCTTCGGCGATGAAGCGGGCGATGGTGTCGTTGTCGGTTTTGTATTCGTCGGTGGCGGCGATGACGGTGGGGGGTTCGGCGAGTCCGTGGTGTTGATAGTCGGTCCAGCCGTTGAGTGTCCAGGTGAGTATGGCGTCGGCGTCGGCTTGTAGTTTTTCGTCGAGGTGGCCGTCTTGTTGGTGTGGGGGGATTTCGACGTCGAAGGGGATGACGCGGAGGCGTCGCCAGACGGCGGGGTCGTCGCCGGAGACTTTGGGGAGGTGGTTGGTGACGAGTAGTGCGGTGTGGCTGGGGGTGAAGGTGACGAAGTTTTGTCGCATGTATCGGGCGGTGATGGGGTCGCCGCCGGTGAGTCGTTTCATGGTGGCTTCGGCGAGGCGGCGGTGGTCGTCGGATTCGGAGACGATGACGATGCGTTTTCCGCGTAGTGCCATTTGGCCGGCGGGGTGGGCGCCTTCTCGGTGCATGAATAGGTCGGGTTCGGCGGCTTCGCCGTAGTCTCCGAGCGCGTGTAGGACGGCGTTGTAGAAGGTGCCTTTGCCGTTGGCGCCGGTGCCGGTGAGGATGGCGAGGATGTGTTCAATTACTTTGCCGCAGAGGCTGAGTCCGGTGACGCGTTGCAGGTAGGTGCGTACGGGTTCGTTGGGTAGGACGGTGGTCAGGAAGCGGTGCCAGTCACCAGGTGAGGTATCGGTGGTGTAGGCGGCGCGAGTGACTTTGGTGATTCGGTCGGCTGGGTTGTGTGCGGCGAGTTCCATGGTGCGTAGGTCGAGGGTGCCGTTGGCGACGTTGAGCAGGTAGGGGTCGGGGTCGAGGTCGCGGACGGTCGTGGCGAATGGAGTGAGCGCCGCGGCCACGCCTAGGACGCCGTGAATGCCGGCGTGGGATTCGCAGCGCCGTACGTCGGCCCGTAGTTGCTTGTCATCCAACGATTCTGTGAGCGCTGTCCGCAGAACCGTGATGACGGCGCGTGAGGCCGCGCCAATGTCGTCGTGCGCCCATCGCTGACCGTCCCAGTAATGCCAGCCCACATCGTGCACGTAGAGCAGTCGGTCGTGGTAGGCCGCGACGAGCCGGTACGCCATGCGAACCTGACCGGTGTGCTCCACCGTCTGCCGATCGGCGAAGTCGCGACGAGGTGCAGTGTTGGGGGTGGTCACGAAGCCTTCCTTGGAATGTAGATGCCGGAGCGGATCGAGCGGGCCAACCCGGCCCAGTCCGCGGCAGCTGAGATCGACTGTGCTGCTTCAGCTTTGGCGGCCTGTGCGGTCTCGACGCGCAGGACGTGATGCTGGGCGGCGTCGAGGGCGGCTGCCCATTTGCGGCGGTCGTTATCGGACAGTGCGCACCACGCGGGGGTGCCCGCCGGCGGATAGTCACCGGCGGTATCGAGGTAGGGCTGGATCCACTCGTGGAACGGCCACCACGCGACCTCGCGGGAGCCCACCGGATCCGTCACCCTTCCGGTTCCCAGCGCGCTGCGATCACGCGCGCGGCAGCTGCGGCCCGGCCACCCTGACGCCGCATCGCCGCCAGGCCCAAGGCATCAGGGGCGGGCGTCAAGCCCTTGCCGAGCAGATGCCGCGCGGCGGCCTCATACCCACTGATCCACGGCCCATCCTCGCCGCTGCTACGCTGCGGACTATCGGCAGGCTGTGGAGGCTGGTCGGTATTGATGATGTGGGCGGCGTCCTGACTGGCGATCGGGGCGCCGTCGTCGTATTCAGGCGGCCCATGCCTCGGATTCACTCAAATCTCCTGTCGTCGTCGCAGGGTGGTGCAATCGGTGCGGTGATGACCGTGGGTGACCGCGCAGTAGCCACACCCAGGGCAGAAACCGGTGGCATCGGCAACGTGCGCGACCCGCCAGCAGGAACGGCACGCCCTTCCGCGCACCGTTGCCGGCGACGTGCAGGGCGACCCGCAATACCGGCACGGCACCGGACCCAACGCGGGCCGGGGCGGATGGTGGCGCGCCGGACGCCCCATCATCCCGCCTGCTTGTGACCGAGCTTGTCCAGGCGCGCGGCGATCGCGGCACGCCGGTCCGCCGACGTCGAACTCGGCTGCACCGGCACCAGCATGGATTCAATATCGCTGCGCCGCACCAGGATCGGGGAAGAACGCGCGGACCCGAACTTTACAGCCGGAAGTCGGCCATCGTGAATCAGGTTGCGAACTAGTGAATCGCTCACCCCGTACTCGTCGCAGATCATCTGTATCCGCAGCCAACGGGACTCGTGCTCATTCATGGGTACTGACCTACTCGGGTGGGGTGAAACCCCAATGTCACTCTTCGCCCAGCAGTCGCAGCAGCGATGCCGACTTGACGCGAAATCGCTTCTCCCCCAGCTTGATAGCGTCGATTTCGCCCTTGCGGATCATCTCGTACACATAGGACCTACTGACCCCGACGAGGCCAGCGGTCTGCTCAGCTGACACGGTGGGATGTACGCGCAGGTAGTCCACGGTGACCGGGCCGCGGCGAATCATCGGGCACGCTGCCCCGTCCGGTCCGGTAGGGGCGGTTGGGTTCGTGGTTTCCAGATCAGCCATACCACCCACAATTGCGCACGGTAGTTAGATTCGTCTACCGTTGTTAATTGTGTCAGGACGTGCAATAAATCCGGGGAGACAGCCACGGACGGGCGAAGTCACCTCCATCGAGGTCGTCCCCAAAGATCAACGGCCAGTGAAAATCACGGTCCACGGCCACGCCCACCGCTACGAACTCGCGTGGCGCGAGGACCCTGTACGAGGCGACCCCGTGGTCACCGATCTGCGCATCACCTCCCCCGAAGGCACCCCGATCACCTCGGACAGCCTCAAGCGCATCAACGCCACCGTGCTGGCCCGCGCGGCCCGACGGTATGCCACTGCCGAGGCCGCGAAAACGGGCCGCGCTCTGCACGATGCGCTCGCGGCAGCCACAGCGGAGGCCGCCAAGGACGGCGCAGCGATGGTGGCCACCGCGATTGAGTGGCTTGAGGCCACGGGCACCCCGGTGGCTCAGGAGTTCGCCGAGACACTGGCCGCACTCGATACAGATCAAGCCCAACAGTGGGTGGCCGCCCGCGGGATCGGCGCGGCCACAGCACGGCTCACCGATGCCGACATTGCGCGATGGCCACCCCCGCCCGGTGCACGGCGCCGCAGGCGAGGCCGGCCACCGGAAATCACCGCCGAGTTCCTGAGTCAGATCGCCGAATGGGCCAAGTACGCCCGCGACAACAACATCAGGCCGGTCTATGGCTATGTGGCCGACCAGGTCGTCGCCAACGGTTTGCGTCCAACGCGACCCGCAGACGACACGGTGACCGCCTGGATTCGCAAGTGCGGACCAAACGGTCTGAATCTGCTTGAGCGCGGCGAATTGCGCCAGCCACGAACCCCCAAGAAACCCCAGAAACCGGACACCACATGAGCAGCGAACCCACCACCACCACCACGACGGCAGCCCGCACTCGCCGAGCCGAGCCGATCAACACCCACACCGCCCGCAACGGGGCCGTGACCTACTGGTTCCAAGTCGATGTCGGCACCAAGCCTGACGGGTCACGCGACCGCCGCAAGTTCACCTACCGCACCAAGGCGGAGGCGCGAAAAGAGCTGCGGCGCATCACCACCGAGGTTGCTGCCGGTACCTACGCCAAACCGTCCACCATGACCGTCGATCAGGCGTGTGACGTGTGGCTGGCCGGGCGCCGCCGCATCCGCAAGGTGACCGTCTACAGCTACGAGAACGATCTGAAGCCGGTGCGCCGCTACCTCGGCGGCAAGCAGTTGCAGAAGCTCACTAAGGCCGACGGGGACGCGCTCGTGGCGTGGATGCTGACCGAAGCCCGCACCTCCCCACGCCACTACCGGGACGCGTCGCTGGCGGGACAGGTAGTCGCGGTGGTGGCCGCACACCCCGAGGGGATCAGCGTCGCGGAGGTGGCCGCCGCGCTGCCCGGTGACGTGCACTCGGCGCTGGCCAAGCTGCTGGCCACCGGGCGCGTGTCCCGCTTGCGGCGCGGGGTTTATGCCCCACCGGCAGCGGACAACGCCACCGTTGAGACCGCCACGCGGGGACTCAGCCCGCAGACCGTGCGCTCGACGCTCACGACGTTCTCGGCAGTGGTGCAGAGCTACGTGGATCAAGGAGTGCTGCCGCGCAACGTCATTGCGCTGGTGGAGCGACCCAAAGACGCCGACCCCGACGAGCAGGCCCAGCACCCCGGGGACTCCCCCGTCGAGGTCACCGCGAAGTCATGGACCCTCGCCGAGGTCGGTGACTTCCGTGAGGCGGTGCGCGATCACCGGCTGTTCGCGTGCTGGCTGCTGTCCTGCTACGGCATGAGGCGCTCCGAGGTGCTCGGGCTGCGGTGGAGCGCGGTGGACCTCGACACCGGCACGCTGTCGGTGCGGCGGGGCCGCGTCTCGGTTGGCAGCGACACCGTGGAGGGGGCACCCAAGTCCAAGCGCAGCCGCCGCGATCTGCCGTTACCGGAGGACGTGACCGAGGCACTGCGGGCGCTCAAGACCACGCAGAAGCGTGAGGCAATGGCGCTCGGGGTGCCGTGGTCCGATGACCGTCTGGTCGCGGCCCGGGAGGATGGCGTGCCGTTGCGACCGGAGTCCTACACCGATGCGTTCCACAGGTTGCGGGCCCGGGCGGGGCTGCGGCGCATCCACCTCAAGGGCCTGCGCAACACCTCGGTGTCGCTGATGTTGGACCAGGGCCACCCGCCGCACATTGTCGCGGCGTGGCATGGGCATGACCCGGCGGTGACGCTGTCGATCTACTCCGATGTGAAGGCCGACGAGCTGCGTGCGGTCGGCGCGTCCCTGTTCGCCTGAGCAGTCATCAGCTAGCGCTTGATGTACGCGTAAAGCCCTTCGGCGACGCCGACCATGAGCGTTAGAGCCACCACGGACCCCGCCAACAGCACCGTGATCTCAGCGGCGTTGAGGCCGGAAGTGACACCGATGACGATGACCGCGATCGCTATCAGAACCGCGACAATCCCCCATAGCCGTATGCCGATGAGCGGAGGCCCTAGCTCCGACTGGATCGGCACCTCGTGCCTCCGCCCAGACTCCCGCGGTGTGGTCAGGATGCGCAGCCGCTCGGCGATCTCCGCCCATAGTCGGTCCTTGATCTCGCCCTCGGGAAGGTCGTTGTAGATCTCCACGTAGGTCTTCAAGACGTCGTGCGGACGCTGGCGGTTGTTCCACAGCAGGATCGCGCCGCCGATGAGCCCGACAACGAACGACACCAACGGCGTCACCCACGCCCAGTTCGTCACGGGAAGATTCTCACCGCTCGCCCGCCGGGTCACGCCGAGGCGCACCGGCAGCCGATTCGATCCATTGGCAACCTGTTGGCAACTTGGGCCCCTGGTCTGGGTGCCCCGGCAGTTATGGCTCCACCGAAGATCGCCTGTCACCTGTGGGAATGATGGTGGGCGCGGACGGTATCGAACCGCCGACCGCTGGTGTGTAAAACCAGAGCTCTACCACTGAGCTACGCGCCCCGTCGCAGGCACGGTACACGCCGAGGCGGCGTGACCGGAAATCCCGCGGATGTTTCGTCAGACCTGTAAGGCCGCCAACGCCTCCCGCCACACCGCCTGATCGCGTGGCCGGCCTGGATCCATCATCTCGGCGAACCGGATCGTGCCGGCCCGGTCGACGACGAACGTGCCGCGGTTCGGATATCCGGCGTCGTCGTTGAACACCCCGTAGGCCTGGCTGACCGCGCCGTGTGGCCAGAAGTCCGAGAGCACCGGGAAGGTGAATCCGCTTTCGATGGACCAGATCTTGTGCGTCGGAGGCGGACCGACCGAGATGGCCAGGGTCGCGGTGTCGTCGTTCTCGTACTGCGGCAGCTTGTCGCGGATCTCGCCGAGTTCGCCCTCACACACGCCGGTGAACGCCAACGGAAAGAACACCAGCAGCACGTCCTTGGCACCGCGGTACGCGCTGAGGGTGATCGGCCTGCCGTTCTGGTCCCGGAGCGTGAAATCGGGCGCCGGGGCTCCCACGGCCAACATCAGGTCCGCTTGCCTGCAGCCTTCGATTTCGGCTGCACCAACCGGCTCGCCGTCCAGTCCCCCAACTTGGCCGACGAGGTCTGCATCAAACCGGCCGTCGGCGCCGATTCGGCGATCTCTGCGGGCAACACGTGCCCGGGCTTGCCGGTCTTGGGAGTCACCACCCAGATCACGCCGTCCTCGGCGAGTGGGGTGATGGCGTCCATGAGCCGGTCGACCAGATCCCCGTCGTCGTCCCTCCACCAGAGCAATACGACGTCGACGACTTCGTCCGAATCCTCATCGAGCAGCTCGGAGCCGCACGCTTCCTCGATGTCGGCCCGGATGTCGTCGTCGCTATCCTCGTCCCAACCCAGTTCCTGGACTATCTGATCCTTGTGGATCCCCAGGATGTGGGCGTAGTTCGGGCCTGAGTCCGTCCCCGCCGCCGCGACCACCGTCGGTCCTCCTTACCTATCTTCGAGCCTGTCTCAAGACTGCGTATTGCCCTATCGTCGCATGGCGACGCACTTGCGCGGGCGTCCGGCGGGCCACTTTGTCCGTCCGTCCATCAGTAAGCCTTGTCGCACCGGTTCAGCGCATCCTCTCTCGCGGTGTTCGATCGCGTGGACGCCGCGTTGAACTGATCGGGCCCGACGTGGCCGGATATGGCGGCGACGAGGGCTCTGGCCGAGTCGACCCACTCGGTCAGCGCGGCGCGCAGATCGGGCGACAGCGCGTCGGACAGACCGGAACTGACCAGATCGGCGCTGCGGTTCAGCCCGTCGATCGCCGGCCCGGCCTTGGCCGCGGTGTCCCCACCGTTGTTCACGGCTTCGACATAGCCGTTCACCGCGTTGACCGCGTCCACGGCGGAGGTGCTGAGGTCCTCGCAGACGGTGTGCACGGCGCGGGTGGTCAACGAGGCCTGCCGTTCGGATTCGCGGGTCACCGAGCTCGCCGAGGACTCCTCGATCGAAGCCTTCACCGACGCCCGATAGTCGGGCGCCGCCGACGAATCAACCTGTGCGGTACCGCCGGTAACGGACGAACAACCCACTACGACCATCGCAATCAGCGCGGCGCCACCCAGTGCGCACGCGGCGATCCGCGCCTTTGCCCCAAACTGCCCATCAACCGGCACGATCTGCAGACGTTACCGCTTCAGAATGCAACTGATGGGTAACTTGCGCACCGCCACCCCCAGCGGCACGGAGGCGGCAAGATAGGGGGACGATAGAAGGTGCCACAAGCACTGTCAGTAGTAACCGCCTAACAAGGAGCGGAAGTTGACCACCGAGTTCGTGCGCCAGGATCTGGCCCAAAACTCCTCTACCGCAGCCGAACCCGACCGGGTACGGGTGATTCGCGAGGGAGTTGCCTCCTACCTTCCGGATATCGACACCGACGAGACCGCGGAGTGGTTGGAGTCGTTCGACGAGTTGCTGGAGCGATCCGGTCCGGCACGCGCCCGGTATCTGATGTTGCGACTGCTGGAGCGCTCACGCGAGAAGCGGGTCGCCATCCCGGCACTGACGTCGACCGATTACGTCAACACCATCCCCACCGAACTGGAGCCCTGGTTCCCCGGCGACGAGGACGTCGAGCGACGCTACCGCGCCTGGATCCGGTGGAACGCGGCCATCATGGTGCACCGCGCCCAGCGCCCGGGAGTCGGTGTCGGCGGCCATATTTCGACGTATGCCTCCTCGGCATCGCTGTACGAGGTCGGGTTCAACCACTTCTTCCGCGGCAAATCCCACCCCGGTGGTGGTGACCAGGTTTTCATCCAGGGCCACGCCTCTCCCGGCATCTACGCCCGCGCCTTCCTCGAGGGCCGGCTGACGACCGACCAACTGGATGGTTTCCGCCAGGAACACAGCCACCCCGGCGGCGGTCTGCCGTCCTACCCGCACCCTCGCCTGATGCCCGACTTCTGGGAATTCCCGACGGTGTCGATGGGCCTGGGCCCGATGAACGCGATCTACCAGGCGCGGTTCAACCACTACCTGCATGACCGCGGCATCAAGGACACCAGCGATCAGCACGTGTGGGCGTTCCTCGGCGACGGCGAGATGGACGAGCCGGAAAGCCGCGGCCTGATCCAGGTGGCCGCCAACGAGGGGCTCGACAACCTGACCTTCGTGGTCAACTGCAACCTGCAGCGCCTGGACGGCCCGGTGCGCGGCAACGGCAAGATCATCCAGGAGCTGGAATCGTTCTTCCGCGGCGCCGGCTGGAACGTCATCAAGGTGGTGTGGGGCCGCGAATGGGACGCGCTGCTGCACGCCGATCGCGACGGCGCACTGGTCAACCTCATGAACACCACGCCCGACGGCGAC
Source organism: Mycolicibacterium sp. 050232 (assembly GCA_036235365.1). Taxonomy (GTDB): domain Bacteria; phylum Actinomycetota; class Actinomycetes; order Mycobacteriales; family Mycobacteriaceae; genus Mycobacterium. Next base: position 33,744 of record JAZBEZ010000004.1, read on the forward strand.
TACCAGACCTACAAGGCCAACGACGGCGCCTACGTCCGCGATCACTTCTTCGGCCGCGATCCGCGCACCAAGGCCCTGGTCGAGCCGATGACCGACCAGGAAATCTGGAATCTCAAGCGCGGCGGGCACGACTACCGCAAGGTGTATGCCGCCTACCGCGCCGCGATGGAGCACAAGGGCCAGCCGACGATCATCCTGGCCAAGACCATCAAGGGCTACACGCTGGGCAGCCACTTCGAGGGACGCAACGCCACGCACCAGATGAAAAAGCTTGCGCTGCAAGACCTCAAGGACTTCCGCGACGTCACCCGGGTACCGATCTCCGATGCCCAGCTTGAGGAAGACCCCTACCTGCCGCCCTACTACCACCCGGGACCGGAAACCCCAGAGATCCGGTACCTGCTGGACCGGCGCCGCGCCCTTGGCGGATTCGTCCCGGCCCGCCGCAACAAGTCCACGCCACTGCCACTGCCCGCAGCCGACGCCTACAAGGCGCTGAAGAAGGGCTCCGGCAACCAGTCCGTGGCCACCACCATGGCGACGGTGCGCACCTTCAAGGAACTGTTGCGGGACAAGAACATCGGCCCGCGCCTGGTGCCGATCATCCCCGACGAGGCCCGCACCTTCGGTATGGACTCGTGGTTCCCGAGCCTGAAGATCTACAACCGCAACGGGCAGCTGTACACGTCGGTGGACTCGGCACTGATGCTGGCGTACAAGGAATCCGAGGTCGGCCAGATCCTGCACGAGGGCATCAACGAGGCCGGGTCGACGGCGTCGTTCACCGCGGTGGGCACGTCGTACTCCACCCACAACGAACCGATGATCCCGATCTACATCTTCTATTCGATGTTCGGGTTCCAGCGCACCGGCGACGGCCTGTGGGCCGCGGCAGATCAGATGGCCAAGGGCTTCGTGCTCGGGGCGACGGCCGGGCGCACCACGCTGACCGGTGAAGGTCTGCAGCACGCCGACGGCCACTCGCTGCTGCTGGCGTCGACCAACCCGGCGGCGGTGACCTACGACCCGGCCTTCGCTTACGAGATCGCCCACATCATCGAGAGCGGCCTGCAGCGGATGTACGGCGAGCACGCCGAGAACGTGTTCTTCTACATCACCATCTACAACGAGCCCTACGTCCAGCCCGCCGAGCCGACCGATCTGGACACCGAGGCGCTGTTGCGCGGTATGTACCGGTACCGGAAGGCAGCCGAGCCGCGCTCCAACTCCGCGCAGATCCTGGCCTCGGGAGTATCGATGCCCGAGGCGCTCCGCGCCGCGGACATGCTCGCCGAAGAGTGGGACGTGGCCGCCGACGTGTGGTCGGTGACCAGTTGGGGCGAGCTCAACCGCGAGGGCGTCGAGATCGAGCGGCACCGGCTGCGGCATCCCGATCAGCCCGCCCGCACGCCGCACGTGACCGCTGCACTCGCCGACGCGGCGGGCCCTGTGGTGGCGGTGTCGGACTGGATGCGGGCAGTGCCCGAGCAGATCCGGCCGTGGGTCCCGGGTACCTACATCACGCTGGGTACCGACGGCTTCGGCTTCTCGGACACCCGTCCGGCGGCGCGGCGCTACTTCAACACCGACGCCGAGTCGGTCGTGGTGGCAGCGCTGGAGGGGCTGGCCCGGGACGGCGAGATCGATCCTTCGGTGGCCATCGCGGCGGCCAAGCAGTACAAGATCGACGACGTGTTCGCCGCCGCGGTGTCCTACGTCGACACCGGCAGCGCCTAGCGACTCCGGAAACGGGCGGTCGCTCCATAAGTAAGAGGGAGCGACCGCCCGCCGGAGGGCTCTTGGAGGAATCCACCAGAAAAGTGGCGTAGCTTTTAGGAATGCCCGACAAGCGGTTCGTGCCGCCGAAGTCGACCGTCGAGGTCCTGGAGACCGTGCCCGACTCGACGCTGCGCCGACTGAAGCAGTATTCCGGCCGGCTGGCAACCGAGGCGGTGCATGCCATGGCCGAGCGCCTGGACTTCTTCTCCGATCTCGACGCGTCGCAGCGGGCCAGCGTGCAGCTGGTGGTGCAGACCGCCGTCGTCAACTTCGTCGAATGGATGCGGGACCCGGAAAGCGACGTCAGCTACACCGCGCAAGCCTTCGAGGTGGTCCCCCAGGACCTGCGCCGCCGTATCGCGCTGCGCCAGTCGGTCGAGATGGTCCGGACCTCGATGGAGTTCTTCGAGGAGGTGGTTCCGATGCTGGCCCGGTCCGAGGAGCAGCTGAACGCGCTGACCGCGGGCATCTTGCGCTACAGCCGGGACCTGGCATTCGCGGCGGCCAGCGCCTACGCCGATCAGGCCGAGGCCCGCGGCGCCTGGGATCTCCGGATGGAAGCCAACGTCGTCGATGCAGTGGTGCGCGGCGATACCGGACCCGAGTTGCAGTCCCAGGCGGCGGCGCTGAACTGGGACGCCACCGCCCCGGCCACGGTGATCGTCGGTCTGCCCCGACCGGACCGGTTGGACCTGGCCCGCGACGACATCCACGAGGTCGTGAAGCGCAACGACCGGGCGGCCCTGTCAGATGTGCACGGCACCTGGCTCATCACGATCGTCTCGGGCGCGCTGCCAGCAACCGATCGGTTCCTGGTCGACCTGTTGTCGGTGTTCGCCGACGGTCCGGTGGTGATCGGCCCGACCTCCCCGACTCTGACAGCCGCCCACCGCAGCGCGACCGAAGCGATCTCCGGGATGAACGCGGTGGCCGGCTGGCCCGGCGCGCCCCGGCCGGTGTCGGCGCGCGAGCTGTTGCCCGAACGGGCCCTGCTGGGTGACGCGACGGCCGTCGCGGCCCTGGAATCCGAGGTCATGCGGCCGTTGGCCGATGCCGGGCCGGCGCTCACCGACACCCTCGACGCGTTCCTGGATTCCGGTGGCGCCATAGAAGCTTGTGCACGCAAATTGTTCGTTCATCCAAACACGGTGCGCTACCGGCTGAAACGGATCGGCGACTTCACCGGCCGCGATCCCGTCGTGCCGCGGGACGCCTACGTCTTGCGCGTCGCGTCGACGGTCGGCAGATTGAGCAAACAGGCATACCACCCGAGCACGCCCGATGCCGGAACCACGGTGATACCGGCGATTCGCCCGGCTCATCCCTCCAGACGACGAGCCTGAGCCGGGCTCACCGGGCCGCTGAGCGGACGAGACAGATTTCGCTGCGGTGAAGGCAAAGTCGCATCACATGCACTTTTGTGGGGAACCTACAAAAACATAAGACAAGGTTCATAATCTCTTACACCCCACAAAACCATCTTCACAGTGTTCTCTTAATGACGTGCCTCAACCCGTGCTCGCATTGCTTGCCCCCGGACAGGGATCGCAGACGCCCGGCATGCTCTCCGCTTGGCTGGAGCTGCCCGGTGCCGCCGGTCGCCTGGCCACGTGGTCGCAGATCAGCGGCCTGGATCTGGCGCGGCTGGGAACAACCGCCACCGCCGAGGAGATCACCGACACCGCGGTGACGCAGCCCCTGGTGGTGGCCGCCACGCTGCTGGCCTATGAGGAACTGACCAAGCGCGGCGTGCCCGAGACCGCCGAAACGATCGTCGCCGGCCACTCGGTCGGCGAGATCGCCGCCTACGCCATCGCCGGCGTCATCTCCGCCGACGACGCGGTCAAGCTGGCCGCCACCCGTGGTGCCGAGATGGCCAAGGCCTGCGCGCTCGAGCCGACCGGCATGTCGGCGGTGCTCGGCGGCGACGAGGCCGAGGTCGTGGCCCGGCTGGAGTCGCTGGACCTGGTTCCCGCCAACCGCAACGCCGCCGGCCAGATCGTGGCCGCCGGCGCGATCGCCGCGCTGGAGAAGCTCGCCGAGGATCCGCCGGCCAAGGCCCGGGTCCGTCAGCTGGCGACCGCAGGCGCATTCCACACCCACTACATGGCTTCCGCGCTGGACGGCTACGCCGCCGCCGCCGCGTCTGTAACAACCTCTGAGCCCACCGCGACACTTCTGTCGAACGCGGACGGCCAGCCGGTCGCCTCGGCCGCCGATGCGATGGAGAAGCTGGTGTCGCAGCTGACCAAGCCGGTGCGCTGGGATCTGTGCACCGCCACCATGCGGGACCGGTTCTCCGGCGCCGAGCGCGCCGGGATCGTGGAGTTCCCGCCCGCGGGCACCCTGGCCGGCATCGCAAAACGCGAACTGAAGGGCACGCCGACCCGCGCAGTCAAGGGCCCCGCCGATCTGGATGGCTTGGACGAGCTGTAAGTCCACCGACAACCGAATACGCAGTACCAACCGAACGTCCCCGAATTGTCCTCCGCACCCGGAGGGCGCTTTCAACAACAAGAAGGAGCCATTGTGGCCGCCAGTCAGGAAGAAATCATCGCCGGTCTCGCCGAGATCATCGAAGAGGTCACCGGCATCGAGCCGTCTGAGGTGACCCCGGAGAAGTCGTTCGTCGACGACCTGGACATCGACTCGCTGTCGATGGTGGAGATCGCGGTTCAGACCGAGGACAAGTACGGCGTGAAGATCCCCGATGAGGATCTGGCCGGCCTGCGCACCGTCGGTGACGTCGTCTCCTACATCCAGAAGCTCGAGGAAGAGAACCCCGAGGCCGCCGCCGCCCTGCGCGAGAAGTTTGGCTCGGAATGAGCAAACCTTCCACTGCTAACGGAGGCTTCCCGAACGTCGTGGTGACCGCCGTGGAGGCAACCACGGCGCTCGCTGCTGACATCGAGAGCACGTGGAAGGGCCTCCTGGCCGGAGACAGCGGCATCCGTGAGTTGACCGACGACTTCGTCACCAAGTGGGACCTTCCGGTGCGTATCGGTGGCCACCTGGTCGATGACATCGACGGTCACCTGACCCGCATCGAGCTGCGCCGTAACTCCTACGTGCAGCGCATGTCACTGGTGCTGGCGCGCCGGCTGTGGAAAAACGCGGGTGCGCCCGAGGTCGATCCCGATCGGTTCTCCGTCGTGATCGGCACGGGCCTCGGCGGTGGCGAGAAGATCGTCGAGACCTACGACGCGATGAACGAGGGCGGCATCCGCAAGGTCAGCCCGCTCGCCGTTCAGATGATCATGCCCAACGGTGCGGCCGCGGTCGCCGGTCTTGAGCTCGGCGCCCGCGCCGGGGTCATCACGCCGGTGTCGGCGTGTTCGTCGGGATCTGAGGCCATCGCCCACGGTTGGCGCCAGATCGTCATGGGCGACGCGGACTTCGCCGTCGTCGGTGGCGTGGAAGGCGGCATCGAGGCGCTGCCGATCGCGGCGTTCTCGATGATGCGTGCCATGTCGACCCGCAACGAGGATCCCGCGGGTGCGTCGCGGCCGTTCGACAAGGACCGCGACGGATTCGTGTTCGGCGAGGCCGGCGCGATGATGATCATCGAGACCGAGGAGCATGCCCTGGCCCGTGGCGCCAAGCCGCTGGCCCGCCTGATGGGTGCCGGCATCACCTCGGATGCGTTCCACATGGTCGCTCCTGCCGACAACGGCGTACGCGCTGGTGCCGCGATGAAGCGCGCACTGGAGACCGCCGGGTTGGACGCCAAGGACATTGACCACGTCAATGCCCACGGCACCGCCACTCCGATCGGTGACACCGCCGAGGCCAATGCCATCCGGGTTGCCGGATGTCAGAGCGCCGCGGTCTACGCGCCGAAGTCGGCGCTGGGTCACTCGATCGGCGCAGTCGGTGCGCTGGAGTCGGTGCTGACCGTCCTCGCATTGCGCGACGGGGTCATCCCCCCGACGCTGAACTACGAGACACCCGATCCTGAGATCGATCTCGATGTGGTTGCGGGCGAGCCTCGTTATGGCGACTACAAGTACGCCATCAACAACTCGTTCGGTTTCGGCGGCCACAATGTGGCCCTGGCCTTCGGTAAGTACTGAGGTCGGGTAACCCGAGCCTGGCCGGGGGCACCCGATATGGGTGCCCCGGAAGGTAAACACGGAAGGAAGAACACAGCAAATATGGCGGGATTGTCCACTGGGAATGGTCTTCCCAATGTGGTTGTCACCGGCGTAGCCATGTCAACGGCGCTGGCAACCGATGCTGAAAGCACCTGGAAGAAGCTGCTAGACGGGCAGAGTGGAATCCGCACTCTCACCGATTCGTTCGTCGAGGAGTACGACCTTCCGGTTCGCATCGGTGGTCATCTCCTGGAGGACTTCGATCACGAGTTGTCGCGGGTTGAACTGCGTCGGCTGTCATATTTGCAGAAGATGTCGACGGTGATCGGCCGCCGGGTCTGGGCCAACGCAGGCTCGCCGGAGGTCGATACCCGACGGCTCATGGTGTCCATCGGCACGGGCATGGGTTCCTCCGAGGAACTCGTGTTCGCGTACGACGGGATGCGTTCCAAGGGGCTGCGCGCCGTGTCGCCGCTCGTGGTTCAGATGTACATGCCCAACGGCGCGGCCGCAGCCGTCGGGCTCGATCGCAAGGCCAAGGCCGGCGTGTGTACCTCGATCTCGGCCTGTGCCTCGGGCTCCGAGGCCATCGCCAACGCCTGGCGTCAGATCGTGCTCGGCGAAGCCGACATCGCGATCTGTGGTGGCGTGGAGACGAAGATCGAAGCTGTGCCGATCGCCGGCTTCGCGCAGATGCGCATCGTGCTGTCCAACAGCAATGACGACCCGCAGGGCGCCTGTCGGCCGTTCGACAAGGATCGCAACGGGTTCGTCTTCGGCGAGGGCGGTGCCCTCATGGTCATCGAGACCGAGGAGCACGCCAAGGCACGTGGCGCCAACATCCTGGGCCGCCTCATGGGGGCGAGCGTGACGTCGGACGGCTTCCACATCGTGGCGCCGGACCCGAACGGCGAGCAGGCCGGTTACGCCATGACCCGCGCGGTCCAACTGGCGGGTCTGCAACCTACAGACATCGATCACATCAACGCGCATGCCACCGGCACCAGCGTCGGCGATGTGGCCGAGGGCAAGGCAATCAACAACGCGATGGGCGGCCATGCACCCGCGGTCTACGCGCCCAAGTCCGCGCTCGGCCATTCGGTCGGTGCGGTCGGTGCGGTGGAGTCCATCCTGACGGTTTTGGCGCTGCGAGACGGTGTCATTCCTCCGACGCTCAACTTGCGTAACCTCGATCCGGAGATCGATCTGGACGTGGTGGCCGGTGAACCGCGGCAAGGCGACTTCAAGTACGCCATCAACAATTCGTTCGGATTCGGTGGGCACAACGTCGCGCTCGCCTTCGGAAAGTACTGAGCTTCCAGAGCTTTCCACTAAAGGAGACCTAAATGACGATCATGGCCCCCGAAACCGCTGCCGAGTCGCTCGACCCCCGCGACCCGCTGCTGCGCCTGCAGACCTTCTTCGATGACGGCAGTGTCGAGCTGCTGCACGAGCGGGACCGCTCGGGCGTGCTGGCGGCTGCCGGCACGGTCAACGGTGTTCGCACGGTTGCGTTCTGCACCGACGGCACCGTGATGGGCGGTGCCATGGGCATCGAGGGCTGTGCCCACATCGTCAACGCCTACGACACCGCGATCGAGGAGCAGAGCCCGATTGTCGGCATCTGGCACTCGGGGGGTGCGCGCCTGGCCGAGGGTGTCAAGGCGCTGCACGCGGTCGGCCTGGTCTTCGAGGCGATGATCCGGGCGTCGGGTTATATCCCGCAGATCTCGGTGGTCGTCGGATTCGCCGCGGGCGGTGCGGCTTACGGGCCCGCCCTGACCGACGTGATCATCATGGCCCCGGACAGCAAGGTGTTCGTCACCGGTCCGGACGTGGTGCGAAGCGTCACCGGTGAGGACGTCGACATGGTGTCGCTCGGCGGCCCCGACGCCCACCACAAGAAGTCCGGCGTATGCCACATCGTCGCCGACGACGAGCTCGACGCCTACGAGCGTGGCCGTCGCCTGGTCGGATTGTTCAGCCAGCAGGGCCATTTCGACCGCAGCAAGGCCGAGGCCGGCGACACCGACCTGGCCGCGCTGATGCCCGAGTCGGCCCGCCGCGCCTACGACGTGCACCCGATCATCGAGGCGCTGCTCGACGAGGGTGTGCCGTTCGAGGAGTTCCAGGGCAAGTGGGCGCCGTCGATCGTGGTCGGTCTCGGTCGGCTGGCGGGCCGGTCAGTCGGCGTGATCGCCAACAACCCGCTGCGCCTCGGCGGCTGCCTCAACTCCGAAAGTGCCGAGAAGTCGGCCCGTTTCGTGCGGTTGTGCGACGCCTTCGGCATCCCGCTGGTGGTCGTCGTCGACGTCCCCGGCTACCTGCCCGGCGTGGATCAGGAGTGGGGCGGCGTGGTGCGTCGCGGCGCCAAGCTGCTGCACGCCTTCGGTGAGTCCTCGGTCCCCCGCGTAACGCTGGTGACCCGCAAGATCTACGGCGGCGCCTACATCGCGATGAACTCCCGTTCGCTCAACGCCACCAAGGTGTTCGCCTGGCCCGACGCCGAGGTCGCCGTGATGGGCGCCAAGGCCGCCGTGGGCATCCTGCACAAGCGCAAGCTGGCCGCCGCTCCGGATCACGAGCGTGAGGCGCTGCACGAGGAGCTGGCGATCGAGCACGAGCGCATCGCCGGCGGTGTGGATTCCGCCATCGAGATCGGCGTGGTCGACGAGAAGATCGATCCGGCCCACACCCGCAGCAAGCTGACGCAGGCACTGGCCGAGGCCCCGCACCGGCGCGGTCGCCACAAGAACATCCCGCTGTAACTCTCCAGCTGGCGCGAATGGCCAGTTATTGCACACAACAGGCGAAAAGCCGTGCAATAACTGGCCATTCGGCGATTCAGCGGGTGGTGTAACCGCCGTTGGCGAAGATGGTCTGCCCGTTGATCCAGTGCCCCTCGTCGGTGAGGAATACCACCAGCGGGGCGATGTCGGTGATCTCGGTCAGCCGGTTGCCCATTGCCTGCGACTTGTGGAACTCGACCCGCTCGGGGGTCTCCTGCGGATAGAAGAACGGCGTGTCCATCGGGCCCGGGGCCACGTTGTTGACGTTGATCCCGCGGACGCCGAACTCCTTGGAGGCGGCCCGGGTGAAGTGTTCGACAGGGCTCTTGGAGCCCGCGTACGTCGAGTACCCGTCGGTGTAGGCCGCCAGCAGCGCAGTCACGATGGTCACCACCGAACCGTTGTCGGCCAGGCGCTTGCCCGCCTGCTGCAAGAAGAAGTAGGCGGCCTTGGCATTGATGTCGAACATCGAATCGTATTCGGCCTCGGTGGTTTCCACGAACGGCTTGCGCAACACCTTGCCCACCGTGTTGATCGCGATGTCGACGCTGCCGAACGCATCGATGGCCGTGTCGAAGAGCCGTTCGACGTTCGCCAGCACCGTCAGGTCACCCTGTACCTTGACGGCCTTGACGCCCGCGTCCTGCACCGCCGCGACCGTTTTGTCGGCGTCCGCCTCGGTGGCAGCGCTGTTGTAGTGAACGGCGACGTTGACACCCCGCGAAGCCAACGTCGTGCTGATCAGGCCGCCCAGGTTCTTGGCTCCGGCAGCAACAATTGCTGATTTGCCTTCCAGTTTGCTCATAGGTCGCAGCGTAGCCACGCCATCCACATCTGAATAACGCAAAATTTCGATGTTTTCACAAGCAGTACTTGTAGATAGATTGGGTACGTGTCAGCGAACATTCCTGATCTGCGGCGTTTACGTCAGTTCATCGCCATCGGCGATGCCGGCAGTCTCACCGCCGCAGCGACTCAGCTGCATATTAGCCAGCAGGCACTCAGCAGCTCGATGCAGCAACTGGAAAAGGACCTCAACGCCGCGCTGTTCCGGCGCGAAGGCCGCCGTCTGACGCTCACTCCGGCGGGCGAGCTACTGCTCACCGAGGGCCGCACACTGCTGGCCGCAGCACGCACAGTGGCCGAAAGGGTGGAGCAGACCTCCGGAGCCACGGCCGAGGTCTTTGTCATCGGCCATACCCCCGCACTCAGCGGCAGCGAAGCCTATGCCCGCATCGAACCGGCCATCACCGGGTTTCCGGAGATGTCCTTCACTTTCCGTCAGCTCTATCCCGATCAGCTCATCGGTGCGGTGCTCGACGGCACCGTGCATCTGGGCCTACGCCGCGGGGTCGTGCCCACCAACGAATTGGCCACGGCCATCCTGGGTTACGACCGGGTGAGGCTGGCCGTGGCCCGCGAACACCGGCTGGCCGACTGCTCTGCCGTGGACATCCATGAGCTCACCGGGGAACGCATCGCGTTGTGGGCCCCGCCAGGCGCGTCGTATTACAGCGACTTTCTGATGGCCGCATGCCGGCGGGCCGGGTTCGAACCCGACTACGTCGTCAGCCGAGTCCAGGGTGCGGCTACTGTCGCCGCCCCGCTCACGACCGGTGCCGTCGCGTTCGTCACCTCTCCCCCGGGCCCGGCCATGGACGGCCGAGTCGCGGTGATCGATCTGGAGCCTGAGCTGCTGGTGGGGGTGCAGGTGTTGTGGCAGCGTCACACCGGTTCTGCGGTGCGCGAAACGCTGTTATCCCACGTCTAGCTCACCCGGGTCAGGTCGTTGCCCACTGCGATCTGCACCACGCGGCCCTCCGGGTCGTTGTCGGGCACAGGCGCTTTCCACCAACCACGTGATCGCTCTTGCCGGCAGACCGTCGAGGCGATGTACTCGTTGCCACCCTTTCCACCCTCGCGCGAATGGGGAGGCAGGAAGCGGTAGATGCCTTTCCGCGAATTCTCCGCTGCCTGAGCCGGATTCGGGTCGATGCGGGTGTACGCATCGACAATGTCGACGAGCGTCGTCGGATCACCGGGGAACACACCGGGCTGGAAGGCCGAGTCGACGAACACCAGCCCGGCGCCGCGGGCCTTCTCCAGCATCCAGCACAACGCGATGTCGCTGAGTCCATGGTCGGCGTTGCCGCCGCCCACATCGGAGTGCGCTCCGGCGAACCACACCTGCTCCAGGAGCTGCTGGGGCGGAGCCATATCCGACCGGGACCAGATGGTCGGGACGAACGGCCCGCGGCGTTCGTCGATCGCGAGTGCCTGGTAGGCCTCACCGACCCTCGAACTCAGAGTGGTGTCGTGAAACTCGTACCGCTTGTTGAATTGGCGGGCCAGCCAACCTCCGACTGACGGAATCCCCAGGGCGCCCACGGTGTCCCAGACGCCGATGAACCGGATCTCGGGTTCACAGGAGTACATCTTCCGGAACAGTGCCGCCGCAACGCTGCGCGGATTGGTGTTCTGGTTTCCAGCTCGGTACAGCGCGTACGCCTGTTGGATCTGATCGGCATTGTCGCGATGCAGCACACCCGAGTTGCGGATCAGCCCCGCCGTGCTGCGTGCGGTGTATGCGCCGCGGCTGAAGCCGAAGAAGAACAGCTCGTCGCCCTCTTCGTAGTTCTGGACGACGAATCGATAGGTCTCGCACACATCGCGGAACAAGCCGGCACCGAAGGCCCCGCCGAGCAGTCGGTCAGACCGGGTGGTGCCCACCCCTCGGTGGTAGAACAGGCGCTGCTCACGTCCGTCGGCGCCGTGAGAAGCCAGCGCCATGGCCACTTTGGCGACGTTGGTCGGCGTGGGCTTGCCATCCGTTGTCTGATCGGGCGTGTTCCAGGTGCCGTCGCAGCACACCACCAGTCGCTTCGACATGATTGCAGTGTGCGCGCGCTGCCCGGCCGCGCCATGCGTAGTGGGCTACTCGACTTGTCCGAATTCGGCGATCATCTCGGCGGCCGCAGGAACGGCCCGCTCCCGGTCGGCGCTCACGAGGCCGATGCGGGTACGACGATCGAGGACGTCGTCGGCGGACAGCGCGCCCTCGTGGGTGACGGCGTACTCGAACTCGGCACGGATGACGTCGAGTCCCTCGGCCACCGGGCCGGTGGGGCGGGCACACCGGGCCCGGGCGATCACATTGGGCGCCTCGGACCCGTATCGGGCGACCAGTGAGGACGGCAGTTCGTGCTCAGACCGCAACGTGGACACCGGATTGGCCGGGGCGCCGACAAGCGGCAGATTGGCCGTGCGGCAGCCCGTGGCGGTCAGCCCGCGCAGGGTCAGCGCTCGGTCCAGCACATCCTGGGCCATGTAGCGGTATTCGGTGAGCTTGCCGCCGATGATGCTGATCACCCCGTTGGCCGACTCCACCACCGCGTGTTCGCGGGACACGTCGGCGGTGTTGCCTTCCCCGGTGTCGATGAGGGGCCGCAGCCCGGCGTAGGCCCCGCGCACGTCCGAGGTGGTCAGGTCGGTGGCCAGCGCGGTGTTGACGGTGTCGAGCAGGAACGCGATCTCACCCGGAGTCGGTTGCGGCACATCAGGAATCGGCCCCGGGGCATCTTCATCGGTCAGCCCGAGGTAGACCCGGCCGAGCTGTTCGGGCATCGCGAAGACGAACCGGTTCAGCTCCCCCGGTATCGGAATGGTCAGTGCCGCGGTGGGATTGCCGAACGCCGCGGCGTCGAACACCAGGTGCGTGCCACGGCTGGGGCGCAACGTGATCGCCGGGTCGAGGTCGCCGGCCCACACCCCCGCCGCATTGATCACCACCCGCGCGGTCGCGTCGAACGTTTCCCCGGTGAGTTCGTCGGTCAGCCGCACCGAGGTGGCATCGGCGGCGCCGGCGGAGACCCTCGTCAGGATTCGGGCTCCGTGCTGCGCGGCGGTGCGGGCGACGGCGGCCACCAACCGGGCGTCGTCGATGAGCTGGCCGTCATAGGCCAGGTAGGCACCGTCGAGGCCCTCGCTGCGCACCGTCGGGGCGAGTTCGACGGCACGACGTGCGTCCACCCGACTCGAGCGCGGCAGGGTCGAAGCACTGGTGCCGGCGAGCCGGCGCAGGCCGTCGCCGGCGATGAACCCGGTGCGCACCAACGCGCGCGATGCACGTCCCATCGACGGCAGCAGAGGTACCAGCTGCGGCATGGCCTTAACGAGATGGGGCGCGTTGCGCGTCATCAGGATTCCGCGTTCGATCGCACTGCGGCGGGCGATTCCGACGTTGCCGGTGGCCAGGTAGCGCAGACCACCGTGCACCAGCTTCGAACTCCACCGGCTGGTCCCGAAGGCCAGATCGTGTTTCTCCACCAGCGCCACCTGCAGGCCCCGGGTGGCCGCGTCCAGCGCGATGCCGGCACCGGTGATGCCGCCGCCGATGACGATCAGGTCGAGCTGTCCCCCGTCGGCCAGAGCGGCCAGTTCGGTTGAGCGTCTGGCGCGGTTGAGCGCAGTGGGTCCGGTCACGAGGCAAGGTATCCGTTCAGTGCGTGGGCAAGTTCGGCGGCCAGCGCATCGGCGTCGAGGATCGGTTCGACCATCTGCGCGGACTGAATCGCGGACTGGGTGATCAGCAGACACATGGTGGCCAGTTGGCGCGGGTCGCCGGCCCGCACCCGGTCGTCCCCCAATCCCGCCTCCTGCGCAAGCTTGAGCTCCCCGGCCAGCGCGTCGATCAGGATCTGCTGGCTGGTGCCCAGCCGCTCGGCGATGTAGACCATCGCGACGTCCGGCGCGGAGTGCAGGACCGCCATGATCACCTCGTCGTGGCGCAACCGGGCCGCCACCGCGACCATGCGGGCCACCAGCGCCGCACGTCCCGACCCCTGGCTGCCGGTTTCGTCCAGCACGCCCACGATCCGCGCGGTGAGCAGTGCGGCCAGGATCGACTGGGTGTCGGGGAAACGGCGGTACACGGTGGGGCGGCTGACCCCGGCCCGCCGGGCGATCTCGGCCAGGGTGACCCGGTCGACGCCGAAGGCCAGCACGCAGCTGGCGGCGGCATCCAAGATCTGGTCGCTCAGCGATCTCTCGTTACTGATTGACATCATGTGTAATACTGTAACGCATGACTCAGCCGGCTGAACAGTTCCTGCCCCCGATGAAGTGGAATGCCTGGGGCGACCCGCAGGCAGCCAAGCCGCTGTCCGACGGCATCCGGTCCCTGCTGCAGCAGGCCCTGGGCATCGAGGCCGCGTCCGCGGCAGAGTTGACGCCCGAGCAGGTGCAACTCCGGCCGTCGGCCATCTCCGACGCCGACCGCGATGCCCTCACCGCGATCGTCGGCGCACCGCACTGCGGGACCGACACCATGTCGCGGCTACTGCGAGCCGGGGGAAAGTCGACGCTGGACCTGTTGCGCCGCAATGATTCCAGCGTCCAGGACGCTCCCGATGCGGTACTTCTCCCCGGTACCGACGATGAGGTAGCCGAGGTGCTCCGCTATTGCTCCGAACACCGGATCGCGGTCGTCCCGTTCGGCGGTGGGACCAGTGTCGTGGGTGGGCTCGATCCGCTGCGCGGCGAATTCGTCGCCGTCGTCGCGCTCGATCTGCGCCGGTTCGACGAGCTGCACAGCCTGGACGCGGTGGCCGGCGAGGCCGAGCTCGGCGCGGGCGTCACTGGACCCCAGGCCGAGGAATTGCTTGGTGCACAGGGCTTCTCGCTGGGCCACTTCCCGCAGAGCTTCCAGTTCGCCACTATCGGCGGATTCGCCGCCACCCGATCCTCAGGCCAGGATTCAGCCGGATACGGACGCTTCGACGACATGGTCCGCGGGCTGCGGGCCGTCACCCCGGCCGGCACGCTGGACCTCGGCCGGGCGCCGGCCTCGGCTGCCGGGCCGGACCTGCGTCAGCTCCTCCTCGGTTCGGAAGGGGTGTTCGGCGTCATCACCCGGGTGCGGGTTCGCGTTCATCCGGTGCCCGAGACCACGCGCTACGAGGCCTGGTCCTTCCCGGATTTCAGCACCGGGGCCGAGGCGCTGCGGGCCGTCACCCAGACCGGTACCGGCCCGACGGTGATCCGGCTGTCCGACGAGGCCGAGACCGGGGTGAACCTGGCCACCACGGAAAGCATTGGCGAGCAGAGCATCACGGGCGGTTGCCTGGCCATCACGCTGTTCGAGGGCACACAGGCGCATACCGAGAGCCGGCATGCGGAGACCAGTGCCGTTCTCGAAGCCCACGGCGGTACGTCGCTGGGCGGTGCGCCGGCCGTCGCCTGGGAACACGGCCGCTTCAACGCTCCGTATCTCCGCGATTCGCTATTGGCCGCCGGCGCGTTGTGCGAAACCCTGGAAACCGCCACCACGTGGTCCAACCTGGCCACGCTGAAGGCCGCGGTCACCGAGGCGCTGACTACCTCGCTCGCCGAATCGGGCACACCCGCCCTCGTGATGTGTCACATTTCGCATGTGTACCCCACCGGTGCCTCGCTCTACTTCACGGTCGTCGCCGCCCAGCGCGGCAATCCGGTCGAGCAGTGGCAGGCCGCGAAGACCGCGGCATCCGAAGCGATGGTGCGCGGCGGCGGCACCATCACCCACCACCACGCGGTCGGTGCGGATCACCGGCCGTGGATGCGTGACGAGATCGGCGACCTCGGTGTCGAGGTTCTGCGGGCCGTCAAGGCCACGCTGGATCCGGTCGGAATTCTCAACCCGGGCAAGCTGATTCCGTGAACCGGGTGACGGTCCTGACCAACCCGATGTCGGGGCACGGCAACGCGCCGCACGCCGCCGAGCGGGCTGTTGCGCAGCTGCAGCGGCGCGGTATCGACGTCTGCGCGATCGTCGGGACCGACGCCGCGCACGCCCGCCGACTGGTCGACGAGGCACTCGACCGCGGCACCGACGCCCTCGTCGTGGTCGGCGGCGACGGCGTGATCTCCCTGGCCCTGCAGGCGCTGGCCACCGGCGATGTGCCGCTGGGGATCGTGCCCGCCGGGACCGGCAACGACCATGCCCGTGAATACCGGCTGCCCACAGGAGATCCCGAGGCCGCGGCCGATATCGTCGTCGACGGCCACACCGAGACGGTCGACCTCGGTCGCATCGAGGATGCCTCCGGTGCGGTGAAGTGGTTCGGCACCGTGATGGCCGCCGGGTTCGATTCGCTGGTCAGTGACCGGACGAACCGGATGCGCTGGCCCCACGGCCGGATGCGTTACAACGTCGCGATGCTCGCGGAGATCTCGAAGCTACGGCTGCTGCCGTTCCGTCTCATCTTCGACGACGAACCGGAGATCCGGACCGAGCTCACCTTGGCCGCGTTCGGCAACACCCGCAGTTACGGCGGCGGGATGCTGATCTGCCCCGGCGCCGACCACGCGGACGGGCTGCTCGACATCACGATGATCACCTCGGCATCCCGCACCAGACTGGTCCGCCTGTTCCCCACGGTTTTCAAGGGCACCCACGTCGAACTCGACGAGGTGACGACCAAGCGGGCCAAGACAATCCACGTGGAATGCCCAGGGATCAACGCCTACGCCGACGGGGATTACGCGGCTCCGTTGCCGGTCACGGTGTCCGCGGTGCCGGGCGCACTGCGCTTGCTGGTGCCCACGCAGTCCTGAATGAACTCGACCATGCAGTCCCGGGCTTCCCGGCTCTCCGGAAGAAAAGGCAGGAATGCCGGGAAGGCGTGGAGCTGACCGGGCCAGACCTTGAGGGTGCACGACCGGCCGGCTTCGGTCAGCACCTCATGCATGCGTTCGGCATCGCATCGCAGCGCCTCGGACTCCGCGGCGATGATCAGGCTCGGCGGGAAATCGGTGAGTACGCCGTTGACCGGGGACAGGGCGTGGCCGTCCGAGCGTTTGGGGCCGACGCACTCGACGATCATCGGCAGGGCAAGTCCGATCCCCATCCGGTCCGCGGCGAAGTTGGGATGGCCGGAGCGCCGCTCACAGTCGAGCTCGAGCAACGGGCTGACACCGATCACACCGGCCGGTGTTCCGATCCCCTGTTCCCGGGCGGCGAGAACGGTTGCGAATGCCAGGAATCCGCCTGCCGAGTCGCCTGCCACGACCGTGGTGGCCGGGTCCGCACCCTGATCCAACAGCCAGCGGTAGGCGCGAAGGCAGTCCGCGACGGACTCGTCGACGGTCACATCGGGGTGCTGCCGGTACTCGACGTGCACTACGGGAAGCTGGGTGCGGCGGGCGAGCGCAACCACGACGTGCGAGTGGGTGTCGAAACCACCGAGAAAGAACCCGCCGCCGTGCAGGTACAGGATGGCGCCGTCAGAAAGCGTGCGGTGAGCCGACTCGGCCGTCCGGACGGTCTCGATCGTCACATGGCCGAGCGTGATGCGGCTGACCCGCAACCCCCGCCGCGGGCGGAGACGCTGGAGCCTCGCGAGCGCGTTGATGCGACGGCCGATCGCGGTGAGGCGATCCTCGGCGGATCGATCCCCTTGGTAGGCAACCGATCTGCGTACCTGGGTGAGAAGGGTTCGACGGGCGATGCCATAACACGCGCGGGAGCTGCGACTCGGGCGTCGGGTCGACAGTGCGGCGGCTGGTAGTACCATCCAAACTCCTTCGGGCTACGTCGGGGATCCCAGGGCGGCAAGCAGTTTCACCAGATGGCCGAACGCGTCGGTGAACGGCCGGGCCGGCACCGACGGGTCGATGGCCCGCTGGATGCCGAGTCCGATCCCGGCACTGAGCAGGAGATTGCCGAGATCCTCCAGGCTCGCCGCAACGTCGTTGTTCGCCAATTGCGCTTCGGTGAGCCCGAGTTCGGCCGACATCGACTGCAGTACGTCGAGGACCATCTGCGCAGCCTCGTTGCGCAGTGCCGTGATCATCTCCGACAGTTCGGGATTGTTCCGCGACAGCACCGCGAATTCGAGCTCGAGCATGGTCCAGCCGACATCGCCTGCGGTCCGCTCGAGCCAGCCGCTCAAGGCATCCACGCGCGTCTCCAGTTCCGCGTCCGAGATCGCGAGTTCGGCCATCTCGGCGAACTTCTCGCGGTGGATCAGTTCGAGGACGTCACGACACAGGTTGGGCTTGCTGCCGAAGTTGGAGTACACCGCGCCCTTGGAGAAGCCGGCGTCGTCGGCAATGTCTTCGAGGCTGGTGGCGGCGTATCCGTGGCTCAGGAAGCGCTGCTTGGCGGCCTGCAACAACTCGGCCCGCGTCTGTTCCTGGCGTTGAGCCCTGGTCAGCCGCGGCATTCGCTGATGATAGATCGCGACGGACTTCCGGTATTGATTTAACTCAAAGTATTCAGATACCGTGAGTATCCGAATGGTCGGGATACGACTCCAGGGGAGGCATGACGTGCGGTTTTCACAGCGCGAGGCATCGGTGGACGGGGCGGTCGTCATCGTCACCGGCGGGGCGCGCGGCATTGGCGCCAAGACGGCGGAGCTGTTCTCGGCCCGGGGGTCCACGGTATGGATCGGTGATGTCGACGCCGATGTGGCCGCGACGACGGCGGCCGGTATCCCCGGCTGCCGGGCGGCCTACCTCGATGTCACTCAGCGGTCGTCGTGGGACGGCTTCGTGGCCGACGCCGTCCGGGAATCCGGCCGCATCGACATCCTGGTGAACAACGCCGGGGTTATGCCGCTCGGTGCGTTCGACGCCGAATCCGAGACGACGACTGACCTCATCCTCGACGTCAACGTGCGCGGAGTCCTCAACGGCATGCGCGCAGTGATCCCTCCGATGGTCGCCCGCGGCCGCGGGCACGTCGTCAATGTGGCCTCGATGGCGGGCATGATCCCGATCCCGGGCATGGTGACCTACAACGCCAGCAAGTTCGCGGCACTGGGCGCCTCACTGGCCGCACGCCGCGAGTACGCGGGCACCGGGGTGTCCGTGTCTGCCGTGCTGCCGTCCGCGGTTCGCACCGAGCTCACCTCAGGCGTGCAGCTCGGAAACGGCCTTCCCACCGTGGATCCCGACGACGTCGCCCGGGCAATCCTCAATACCGTTCGCACCCGCGCCGCCCGCACCTCGGTCCCGGGATGGGTCGCACCCGGGTGGGCCCTCGTCGACGCCCTGGTTCCCGAAGCGCTCCAGCGCGCCGTACGAACCAGGATCGACGACCGCCGCGCCCTCACCGCCCTGGACGAACAGAGCCGGTCCAGCTACCTGCAGCGCCTCGACCGGCAAGCTAAATCCCATGCCACCCAGGTTGATTCCGAGGTGAAGCCATGACTACGGCATTGGTGATCGGCTGCGGCGGCACCATCGGAGGCGCCTGGACGGTCGCGGCACTGCACGCACTGACCGAACACACGGGGTGGGATCCGCGCGACGCCGCGGTCATGCAAGGCACTTCGGCCGGAGCTGAACTCATCACGATGCTGGGCGGCGGCGCCACGGTGACCGATCTCGTCGCGATGCAGCGCGGCACCTCCACCGATGAGCGCCTGCGTCGGCACATCGCGGACGCCCCACCCAGCTTGCCGCCACTGCCGGCGCCCCGTCTGCTCAATCCGCGGCTCCTCGGCAGCCAGCAGGGTCTCGTCGCCGCCACGGGCATCGCTCCCGTGGGCCGGGGCAATGCCGACTGGTTGCAGCGCCTCGCCGAGGGATTCTCCGAGCCCTCAGGGTGGGTGCCGCACCCCGGTGCCCGGATGGTCGCGTTCGACTATCAGCGGGGCGAGCGCGTCGCATTCGGCGCCCCCGGCGCACCGGAGGCCACCGCGGGCGCGGCCCTGCGCGCATCCTGGGCGGTCCCGGGCTGGATGCCGCCGGTCACGATCGAGGGCAGACACTTCGTCGACGGCGGCGCCGCTTCGACCGCGTCGGTCGACCTCATCGCCCCCGACGAGGCCGAGACCATCTACGTGATCACCCCCATGGCGTCCGAACCAGGAACGCGCGCACCGGGTCTCGGTGGGCAGCTGGAACATCGCCTGCTGCGCCGGCCGATGTCGGCCGGGTTGGACCGCGAAGTGGCGGCGGTGCGGGCACGTGGCACGCGTGTCGTCGTCATCCGGCCCGACTCGGCAGATCTGGCCGGACTCGGTGCCCACTTCATGCGACGCGGCCGGCGCCGGTCCGCATTCGAGGCATCGATGCGCACCGCGCCGGACACGGTCCGGCGGGCACTCATCGTCAGCGAGGAGGCCCGATGAGCCGCGAGGTCCGCATCGTCATCATCGGGGCGGGGATGGCCGGCATCGCTACCGCCTACACGCTCAAACAGGCCGGGTTCACGAATTTCGTGATCCTGGAGAAGGGTTCGGATGTCGGCGGGGTGTGGCACTGGAACCGCTATCCAGGGCTCACCTGCGATGTTCCGTCGCAGATCTACCAGTTCTCGTTCGCGCCCAAACCGGACTGGAGCCACATCTGGGCCGACGGTGCCGATATTCAGCGGTACCACCGCGACGTCCTCGAACGCTTCGGACTCGACTCCCATCTGCGCTGCGACACCGAAGTGGTCGAGGCTCGCTACGACAGCACCACCACGTCGTGGACCCTCACCACAGCCGACGGAGACACCCTGCCGGCCGACTTCGTCATCTGCGCCACCGGCGTCCTGCATCATCCGTCGATCCCCGAGATCCCCGGCATGGAGACCTTCGCCGGGCCGATCGTGCACACGGCGCGGTGGGATCCGGAGCTGGTGACCGACGGCAGGCGGGTCGCCGTGATCGGTACGGGATCGACGGGCGTGCAGGTGGTTTCGGCACTGCAGCCGAAAGCCCGCGCTCTGCTCCACTTTGCACGCTCTCCGCAGTGGATCCTGTGGGCGCCGATGTCGCTGCCGCAGTCGTCGGTCCTCGCCAAGGTGCTGCGCCGGCGGCCGGGATGGCATGACTTCCTGTACGCCCGACTGCAGTGGGTATCGCAAATCCTCGCCGACGTGGTGACCACACCGTCGTGGCGACGCAAGCTGGTCCAGGCCTATGCCCGTTTGAGCCTGGCCGCCCAGGTCCGTGACCGCGCACTCCGGGCGAAACTGACCCCCGACTATGAACCGCTGTGCAAGCGGCAGGTGGTCTCGGGCTCGTACTACCGGGCCATCAAGCGCCCCAACGCCCGCTTGATCGATGATCGGATCGTGGAATTCACCCCCGACGGCATCCGCACGGCTGACGGCACGCACCATGATGTCGATGTCGTGGTGTTGGCCACCGGGTTTCAGGCGCACAACTACATGCGGCCCATGACTGTCGTGGGCCGTGACGGCATCACACTCGACGAGGCGTGGGTGAAGGGCCCACGCGCGTATCGCATGACGGCGATTCCCGGGTTTCCAAACCTGTTCACCGTGCTGGGACCGAACTCGCCGACCGGATCGATCCCACTGCAGTACTCGGCCGAGCTAACCGCCGGCTACATCGTGAGTTGGCTCAAGCGGTTTGAGAACGCCGAGCTGTCCGAGGTCGAGGTCACCGAGGAGGCCACCGACGAATTCAACGCCGCGGTCGCCGACGGACTCGGACCGACGGTGTGGAACACCGGGTGCAATTCGTGGTACTTCACCGACTCCGGGACCATCGACCTCTGGCCGTTCGACCGAGCCACCCTCACCCGGATGCTGGCCGAACCCGACCCGGCCCACTACCGGATCAGGTGACGGCGGACCTTCGCAGTTCAGACCCGGTTTTCGGCGATTCGGCGTGTTTGCCCGACACCGTGAACGGCACGCGGTACGTTTCGTCTGGGCCGGGGTTTTGATCGAGTGGACTGTACGGAGCGTCATGGAATCGACCAAATACATCGGCCGCGTCGGCGCACTGGCCGTCGTCCTCGGCATCGGCACCGCATTGACTTCTGGCACCGGAATCGCCTGGGCCGAAGGCGGGTCCGGCGATCCCGGCAAATCCACCACCGGCAGTTCCGGCGGCGCCACCTCGAGCCCCGGAGAGAAGAAGACTCCGAGCAAACTTTCGGACACCAGGAAGCCCACGCCGTCCGGCACGCTGTCGAAAATCGGCGAGCGGATTCGCAAGGACGTCGAGTCCGGCCTGAACGACGTCGGCGACGCGATCAAGCAGACACAGAGCCGGCTGGATTCCGCGCGCACGCCGGTGCGCACCCGGACGCCAAAGGCCCGGAGCAAGATTCAGGGCACACTCACCAACGCCCCCGATACCGGCGACAAGGATGACCCCCGCCAGAAGACCGAGACCGCACGGATCGTCCCCGAAGCCGTGGCCACTGTGCCTGATCTGCAGCGCGTCAAACGCCCGGACACCGTGGTGGTTCGCCTCAAGGAGGCGACCGAGAACCTCGATCACCGCAGCCGCGACGCGATCTCGACCCTGCGCTCCGGGGCCACGTCGATCGATATCCCCACCGCCGCGGCGAAGGAAACCACGATCCTCCCGGCGACGCCGGTGTCCACCCCCGCTCCGACCGCGGCCAGGATCGCCGCACCGCCAGTGGTCACGGCGCTGCTCAGTGTCGCCGGCCTGTCACCGTTCGGCGCCGGGACCAGCCCGGTTGCCCCCGCCCAGTCCCCCGCGCTGTGGGCCATGATGGCCTGGACGCGTAAGGAATTCGAGCGTTCGATCAATCCGTTGCGTTCCCGCGTCGTCTCGGCCAACGATGCCGCCTCGGTGGTCGCCGAGGGCGAGATCCAGCCGATGGCTGCCACACCTAATACGGCGGTGCAGACCGATGACCTGACCCCCAAACCTCAGGTTCCGGCTTCACTGGCGGAGTACACCAAAAAGCTGGGATGGGTCACCGGAGTCGGCTACACCGATCACTGGTACGTCGCGGGCACGGACTTGGGCATCATGTGGAACAGCGGCTACACCGATCCCGTGACCGGAAAACCGATCATCTACACGCTGTTCGGCGACACCTACAGCGAGCCGGGCATGGCCGGCGACTGGCGCAACAACGTGTTGTTCCGCACCTCCGACACCGATCTGTCCAACGGTCTGCAGTTCAGTGACGCCCTGATCCACGCAGGTGCAAAGCCCGGAGTGCCCGGTACCCCGACGTGGTACGGCACCGGCGGAGCCCCGGCCGGCGCGGCGCAGATCATCTACGACCCCGGCTATGACGGGCTTTTCGGGACCACCTACACGATGATTCCGACCTCGGCGATTGCGATCGAGAACGAGGACGGGTCCTACACGCAGTACGCCACAGTGATGTCGGTCCGCACCTGGGACAACCCGGGCAGCTGGACCACCAACTACTCGGGCATCGCCTACTCCACCGACGGCGGCGAGACCTGGCAGGTCGACCCGGACACCATCCGTTCGTCGGGTTGGTTCCGTGCCGGGCCGGCCTACGTGCCCGGCGACGAGCACTTCCAGCAGAACGCTCTGGTGATGTCGGATGATCCGACCGACCCGTACGTCTACGTGTACGGAACACCGTCGGGCAGACAGGGTTCGGCGTATGTGGCCCGGGTCGAGAAGGATCAGCTCGCCAATCTCACCGCCTACGAGTACTTCGCGGGTGAGGATGCCAACGGCAACGGCCAGTGGGTCACCGGCGATCCGTCGGCGGCCGAGCCGGTGTTCGGCTCCACCCGAACCGATCTGCTGCCGACGATCTACCGGGTTGCCGACTTCTTCACGTTCGGGCTGTTCACCAAGATCGCCAACGGCATCTGGGTGGGCGGCCTGCCCACCAACGGCAACGTCAGCGAGATGTCGGTTCAGTACAACGAATATCTGGGCAAGTACGTGGTGCTCTACACCGATGGCGGCAACAATGTGGTGATGCGGGTGTCGGATTCACCGCAGGGCGAATGGTCGGATACCACGACGCTGGTGAACAACGACCTCATCAGCAACACCGGCATGTACGCACCGATGGTCCATCCGATGTCGGGCACCGATTACTTCAACAAGGTCGACGCCAACGGCAATGTGGTCGAGGACAACTCGCAGTACCTGTACTACAACCTGTCCTACTGGGGTGACTACAACGTGCGGTTGATGCAGACCGACCTGTCCACGATGAAGACGGTCTCGGTGTAGGCCATGGGTCGAGCGTTGGCGCTGGGTGCGGCGGTCCTGACCGTGGCCACCGCACTCACCACGAGTGCCTGCGCGCACGCCGATCCCGAACCGCCCCCGGGGCCGTCCGAAACCACGGCGCCGCAACCAGACTCGGCATGTGCCGAGGACCTTGCCGGCGCGCTGACACTCATGGATGACAGTCCGACCGGCAACAATCGGCGCCTACTGCAGTGCAGCGGCGGGGCATGGCAGCCGTCTGGCGATCCCTATCCGTCGTCGGACCGGTGGCTGACCACCGGGCCGCTGCTGATCCTGCACGGACAGGGCCGACGGAACCCGGAGGCCAAGGCAGGCGCCTGGACGGGAAGCCCGCAGACCAGCGAAGCCCGATGCGGTGTCGAAGTCATCGACGTTCTGGGTGCCGGGAAGACGTCCGAGCCTCAGACGTTTAGCGGCGATTCGGGCCGACCGCTGACCTTCGAGGTCAGCGACCACATGTTCACGGCAAAGCTCAGTGGCTACTGCCTCTGGGCGCGTAGCTGACGGACTACCCGACCCCCCGGCTCAGCCACGACACCTCGGCGCCGTCACCGCCGTTGCGGTACGGCTCCAGCGATTCGTCCCACGCGGTGCCCAGCACGGTGTCGAGTTCGGCTGCCAGCATGTCGGCGCCGCCGGCCATCAGCGAACGAAGCCGCATCTCGCCGACCATCACATCGCCGTTGGCGCTCATCGCGCCGCTCCACAGGCCCAGATGCGGCGTGTGGCACCAGCGGTGTCCGTCCACGCCGGCGCTCGGATCCTCCGTCACCTCGAAGCGCAGCACTGACCAGGAGCGCAGGGCATTGGCCAACTGCGCCCCGGTGCCGACGGGCCCGACCCAGTTGGTCACCGCGCGCAACTG
The DNA here is from genome assembly GCA_036235365.1 of Mycolicibacterium sp. 050232. Taxonomy (GTDB): domain Bacteria; phylum Actinomycetota; class Actinomycetes; order Mycobacteriales; family Mycobacteriaceae; genus Mycobacterium. Next base: position 58,234 of record JAZBEZ010000004.1, read on the forward strand.
ACCGGGCATGGCCGGTTGCGGTGTCCACTTCAGGTTCGCCCGCGCCGACAGGGTCGACGACAACGCCCACTCAACATGCGGGCATACCGCCGCGGGTGAGGCATGGACATACACCACGCCTGTCGCCGCGTCGGCGAACTGATTCGACGCACGCATTTGCTACTCCTTCGGATCACGAGGGACGTCTTCCCCAACGGCCTGGTGATTCCGATCGAGCATGCAGTTGTGTGTGCCGCGCGTGTCTATTGTGCCCTGTGAGGCCAGTGTTGCGCTAGTGTGTCCCGTTTTCTCTCAGGACTCCATCAGAGATCGCGGGCCACCGGGAGTAGGTCCAGTCCCCGAAATCGCGGTCGGTCAACACCACCAACGCCAGGTCAGCGACCGGATCCACCCACAAGAACGTCCCCGATTGGCCGAAATGACCGAATGTGCGCGGCGAGTTTGCCGACCCGGTCCAGTGCGGGGATTTGCCGTCCCGGAGTTCGAAGCCCAGCCCCCAGTCATTCGGCCGCTGCACGCCGAACCCTGGCAACACGCCATCCAGCCCGGGAAACTGCACCGTCACGGCGTCGTCGTGCAGTTGCTGCGACACCAGCGCCGGTCGCAGCAGCTCCCCGGCGAACACCGCCAGGTCGGCGACCGTCGACACGCCGCCGAAACCGGCCGCCTCCGATCCGCCCAACAGCTTGGACCCCGACATCTGCAGCGGCTGGAACACCGCCTCGGTCAGATAGCTGCCGAACTCGATGTCGGCGGCCGCCTCGACCGCGCGGGCCAGCAGCTCGAATCCGTAGTTCGAGTAGATGCGCCGCTGGCCCGGCCGCGCCAGCACGTCGGCCGTCCGCATCGACACGCCCGACGTGTGGGCCAAAAGATGGCGGATCGTCGAACCGGGCGGGCCGGCCGGAGTGTCGAGTTCGACAGCGCCCTCTTCGATCGCGATCTGCGCGGCCCGCGCCACGAGCGGTTTGGTCACCGAGGCCAGCGCGAAGGGCTTGCTCGTGTCGCCGCGGCTGGCCAGAACCCCGGATGGACCGACCACCGCGGCAGCAACCGACTCAACCGGCCAGGCGTCGATAACGTCGAGAACATCGGCTTTCATCGCGGACGAATCTATCGGGCGCGCCCCACACTCCTGGTGAGCAACTCCTCGACCATGCTCGCTGCCACCGCGTCCACGTCTGCGACCAGGCGGCGCAGCCCGACCACCCGACGCACCAGATCGTGTGGATCGGCGTCGGCGACCACCGAGAGCCGGTGCACATCGCAGACGGCGCGATATGCCGACTGGGTCGATTGCGGTTCGGTGGCATCGCACCACCGCTGCATGGACTGCGTCCAGGACGTCACCCAATTGTCCGCCTGCTGCCGGTGCGCCAGGCTCAGCGCCCGCCGGTACACGTCGGCCGCCCATTCCACCGGGACCGGTTCGTCGAGCACCGGCAGCAGCACCTGATCGAGCGTCCGGTATCCGGCCGGATCGCCGGCCGCGACTGCAGCCGTGCCGGTCAGTGCCCTCGTCAGGGTGGCCAGGGCGACATCGCCCAGGTTCTCCGCGACGGCGGCCAATCGTCGTGCTGCAGAATCGAATTGCGCGCGGTCATCGGCGTCGGCCGCCGTCACCGCGAGCAGGTACGCGAGGTAACCGTGTGCGGTGGTCTCGGGGACTCCCTCGAGCAGCACCTGAGCACGCTGCGCCCAACTGCGGGCCTGCGCAAGGTGACCCCGCGCCAACCAGGCCAAGCCGATCTCGGCGGCCTTGATCGCCGCCTGGACCGGGTCGGTGCGCAACAGACGGGTGTGCACCTGTTCGTTGATCCGAACGGATTCGCGGCCGTGTCCCTGTCGCCACGCCGCCGCGGCGTACACGGCAAGATCGTCGGTGTCGAGGGCCTGCACCCCATCGACGCGGCTGAAGGATTCGTAGCTGGTGCGCCAGTCATTTCGTCGATATGCCGTGCGCGCCACCACCAGCAGTTGAGTTCGATCGTCGACCACAACCCACGGTATCGCGCGCAACTGCTGCCCGGCCGAGATTCGTCGACCGACGAGATGCCGCCACTAATTGGACACCTGTCCGGTTTGCATTAGGTTATAGGCATGCCTCAGACAGTGCGTGGTGTGATTTCGCGGAGCAAGAAACAGCCGGTCGAACTGGTCGACATCGTCGTCCCCGATCCAGGTCCTGGTGAGGTGGTGGTCGACATCATCGCCTGCGGCGTGTGCCATACCGACCTGACCTACCGCGAGGGCGGTATCAACGACGAATACCCGTTCCTGCTCGGCCACGAGGCTGCGGGCACGGTCGAATCGGTCGGCGAGGGAGTCACCCACGTCGAACCCGGCGATTTCGTCATCCTCAACTGGCGCGCGGTGTGCGGGGAGTGCCGCGCCTGTAAACGCGGCCGCCCGCACCTGTGCTTCGACACCCACAACGCCGCGCAGAAGATGACGTTGACCGACGGCACCGAACTCACTCCGGCACTGGGTATCGGCGCGTTCGCCGACAAGACCCTGGTGCACGAAGGCCAGTGCACCAAGGTCGATTCCGAGGCGGACCCGGCCGTGGCCGGTCTGCTGGGCTGTGGGGTGATGGCCGGTATCGGCGCGGCGATCAACACCGGCGCGGTGACCCGTGACGACACCGTCGCCGTCATCGGCTGCGGCGGAGTGGGTGACGCCGCCATCGCCGGTGCCGCCCTGGTCGGCGCCAAGAAGATCATCGCCGTCGACACCGATAACAAGAAGCTCAACTGGGCCCGCGATTTCGGGGCCACCCACACCATCAACGCACGCGAACTGGATGCGGTCGAGACCATCCAGGACCTGACCGACGGCTTCGGCGCCGATGTGGTGATCGACGCCGTCGGACGCCCCGAGACCTGGAAGCAGGCGTTCTACGCACGCGACCTGGCCGGCACCGTGGTGCTCGTCGGTGTGCCGACCCCGGACATGACGCTGGAGATGCCATTGGTCGACTTCTTCTCCCGCGGTGGGTCGTTGAAGTCCTCCTGGTACGGCGACTGCCTACCCGAGCGTGACTTCCCCACCCTGATCTCGCTGTACCTGCAGGGCCGGCTGCCGTTGGACAAGTTCGTCTCCGAGCGCATCGGCCTCGACGCGATCGAGGACGCATTCCACAAGATGCACGCCGGTGAGGTGCTGCGGTCCGTGGTGGTGTTGAAGAAATGAGCGCGGCCTCCAACATTCAGCGGGTGGTCACCAGCGGCAAGTTCGAACTCGACGGCGGCAGCTGGGACGTCGACAACAACATCTGGCTCGTCGGCGACGACAAGGACGTCATCGTGTTCGACGCCGCCCACACCGCAGCCCCGATCATCGAGGCCGTGAACGGTCGTAACGTGGTCGCGGTGGTGTGCACCCACGGCCACAACGACCACATCACCGTCGCACCCGAACTGGGCAAGGCGCTCGACGCACCGGTGCTGCTGCACCCGGCCGACGAGATGCTGTGGCGAGTCGTGCACCCCGACAACGATTTCCGCACGGTCGAGGAGGGCCAGGTGCTGCGTGCCGGCGGCATCGAGCTCCATGCCCTGCACACCCCGGGTCACTCCCCCGGATCGGTCTGCTGGTCGATCCCCGAGCTCAACGCGGTGATCTCCGGCGACACCCTGTTCCAGGGCGGGCCGGGTGCCACCGGCCGGTCGTTCTCGGACTTCCCGACGATCCTGGACTCCATCTCCAAGCGGCTGGGCCTGCTGCCCGGTGAGACCGTCGTCTACACCGGCCACGGTGACACCACCACGATCGGCGACGAGATCGTCCATTACGACGAATGGGTCGCGCGCGGCCACTGATCCAATCCCCGGGCACCGCGTGACGCGCTTCAGCTGTTCAGGATCCGGCGTTTCTCCGCCTCGAACTCCGCCTCGGTCAGCGCGCCGGTATCACGCAGCGCAGCAATCGTTTTGAGCTGTTCGAGCCTGACCGCCTGGTCGGTGGGCTGGTAGCTGTTCGGCTGATCCGACGGAGGCCAGCCCGCGGGGACACCGAATTCCTGCGGTGCGAGAGGATACGTCCGCTTCCCGGAGCGCATCGCCCACACGATCGCGGCGGCCAATGCGGCTCCGCCGAAAAGCGCAACCCCAAAGAAGGGCCACATCACCCAGTAGTACGGGCTGCCGTGACCGAACGCCAGCCGCGGATTCTGCGATTCGAACACCGGGGCCTTGGCGACAACGCGGTAGGTGCCGGCCTGCTGAATGTGCACTGTGAAAACCCGCACCGTGACTTCACGGTTGCTCTTCGTCGAACTGCTCATCGTGTCGTCGATGTGGGGGCGTGCCACACCTGGCGGCGGGTCGATGCTCAACTGGATCGGCGGAACCATCACCCCCTGGCCACCCACGGTAAGGGTCGTGGCGCGATAGCTGATGTCCACGTCACCCGCCGGCAACTCCAGGCTGGCGGAGCCTGGAATCGGTACCTCTCCGTAGGCAGCGGAATCTGCGATGACGAACGCGTTCACCAATATCGACGCGATTCCGCCGCCGATACCGATGACCAAGGCGATGACTGACGCCACGATCGCGGTCCGCGGGCCGCCCCCTCCATTACTCATCGCCGAAGTGTGTCATGGCCGCCAAATCACGAGCTACCGTCGGGGTATGCCTCGCGACGAGACCGACACCCCCGCGGCCACCGGCCCGGTCCGCCGGTTCGCACTGCGCTACTGGGTGGCCCTGATCCTGGTCGCCCTCGCCGCGATCTTCGTTGCACAGAACCGCGATCGGGTGGGCGTGCACGTGCTCTGGGTGACCGTCGAGTCGCCGATGTGGTTCATCTTGGTCATCATTTTCGTCATGGGTCTTCTCATCGGACTGCTGCTGCGCCGACGGCGGCGCAACTAGCCATGACCAAGCCGCGCCGGGCCACCCCCCGCCCGCATGCCGCCGGAATGAACTCGGCGATGAAGCTTCTCGAGCTGGCGGCGCACGCGGTGCCGATCCCGAAACCGCCGCAGCCCATCGTCATCGCCGACTACGGGGCCGGCACCGTGCACAACTCGATGCAACCGATCACCGCCGCCGTCGCGGCCGTGCGCAGCCGCACCCGCCCCGAGCACTCGGTGCTGGTGACGCACACCGATGTCGCCGACAACGACTTCTGCACGATGTTCCGGACCCTGGAAGAGGATCCACAGTCCTACCGGCACAAGGATTCGGCCACGTTCAGTTCGGCGATCGGCCGGTCGTTCTACAGTCAGATCCTGCCGTCGAACAGCGTGCACCTGGGCTGGTCAGCGTGGGCGGTGGCGAGGCTGAGCAAGGCGCCGATGCCGGTCACCGACCACGTCGTCGCCGCCTACAGCAACGACGAGCAGGTGCGCGCCGCGTATGCCAGGCAGGCGGCACATGATTGGCACGAGTTCATCGCTTTTCGCGGCCGTGAACTGTGCCCAGGCGGGCGCCTGGTGGTGCTGACCACCGCACTGGACGATGACGGCGACGTGGGCTACCGACCTCTGTTCCGCGCTGTCGTCGGTGCGTTGACCGAGCTGATCGCCGGCGGCGTGGTGAGCGCCGATGAGGCGACCCGAATGTCACTGCCGATCGTCGGCCGCCATGCGGCGGATTTCGCCGCGCCGTTCGCCCCTTCGGGCCGGTTCGAGCGGTTGGAGCTGCAGCACGTGGAGCTGGTCGCCGCCGAAGACCGAATCTTCAACGCCTACCGCCATGACAGGGACGCAAGCGCTTTCGGCACCCGGTGGGCCGATTTCCTCTGGTTCACGGCATTCGCCGATCTGGGCGCGGCGCTTGTCGGCGATCCCGACCGCTTACCGGTGTTCTACGACCGGCTGCACGCGGGCATCGCGGCGCGGCTGTCCGCCGAGCCTGAGGAGATGCGCATACCGATTGCGGCGGTGGTGTTGGAGAAGCGCCGCCCGAGCCGGCCCTAGCCCGGCGACCACGTCGGCAACACGGCGTCGATCAGGTGTGGACCCGGCTCTGCCAGTGCGGTGCGGAACTGCTCGGCGAGTTCCTCAGCGGTCCCGGCCCGGGTGGCCGGAACCCCGAATCCCTGTGCGATCGAGGCGAAGTCGATATCGGGACGGCTCAGGTCGAGCAGGGAGCGCGACCGCTCTCCATCCGCCTGGGTGCCCACTCGCAACAGCTCGAGCTGCAGGATGGCATAGGCGTGGTTGTTGAGGATCACCACGGTGACGTCAAGCTGTTCACGGGCCATCGTCCACAGTGCCGAAATGGTGTATGCCGCACTGCCGTCGGATTGCAGGGCGATCACCGGACGGTCCGGTGCGGCGATCGCGGCTCCCACCGCCACGGGCAGCCCCTGGCCGATCGCACCACCGGTCAGGGTAAGGACATCGTGGCGCGGCGACGACGCGGTCGCGGCGGGCAGGAATACCCCGCTGGTGTTGGCCTCGTCGGAGATGATGGCGTTCTCGGGGAGTAGCGCGGCGATCACCTGCGCCAGGTTCTGCGGGTTGAGCGGCCCGGTCGGCAGGTCGGTCGGATCAGGTTGTGCATCGGTGGGCACTTCCCCACCCAATTCGTCTGCGAGGCCGCTCAAATCGCCCACGTCCAGGGTGCGGACGTCAGCGCCCTCTGGTACCAGGACGCTCGGCTTGCCCGGGTAAGCGAAGAACGACACCGGAGACTTCGCGCCGACCAGCACCAGATGCGTTGCCCCGGAAAGTTGTTGGGTGGCCTGCTCGGCCAGATAGCCGAGGCGTTCGATGGCGGGCACGCCCTGCCCGCGGGTCAACCGGGCCGGAAAGGTTTCGACCAGAACCCGGGCCCCGGTGGCCGAGCGGATGCGCGCCGCCGCCCGCAACCCGTCGGCGCCGGTGGCCGCACCGCCGAGCAGCAACACGGCGCGCTCCCCCTGCGCGCGCAGCAATTCGGCGGCTCCGGTGATGGCTACATCGATGCCGGAGGCCGGCTGTCGCGCGGACACCGTGTCCGACAATGGTTTCTGCGGTGCACTGTCCCAGGAGTAGTCGGCGGGCAGGATCACCGTGGCGACCTGCCCGGGCGCACCGGTCGCGCTCTGCACGGCATCGTGGACTGTCGCGTCGAGATCGGCGGCTGATGCGGGCCGGTGCACGGAACCGTGCGCCCAGTGGCCGAGCGCGTCGATGTCGGATTCCAGCGGGGCGTCGAGGGGTTGGTGGTAGGTCGCGTGATCGCCGACGACGTTGACCACGGGACTGAACGCCCGTCGAGCGTTGTGCAGGTTCGCCAGCCCGTTGGCCATACCGGGGCCGAGGTGCAGCAGTGTCGCCGCGGGCCGGCCCGCGATGCGGGCGTACCCATCGGCGGCCCCGGTGGCGACGCCCTCGAACAGACACAGCACCGGGCGCATCTGCGGGGCGGCATCCAGCGCCGCCACGAAGTGCATCTCCGAGGTCCCCGGGTTGGCGAAGCACACGTCGAGGCCTTCGGCGAGCAGACGGTTCACCACCACTTCGGCGCCGGTACTCATGAGCGCCCGCACCTCACGGGCCGGGTGATCTCGGAGCTGCGGTCACGTTTCTGCCAGCCGGTGTGCACCCGTCCATCTTGATGGGCGGTAGCCCGTGATGCCAGTACCCGGCCACTCACCGTAGAACTTGACTGATTATCAGTCAGTCTGTCACCGTGGTCCTGGCAACCATCGGCCGAGCGGAGCCAGACATGCGACACCGAGAAATGGACCTATCGGACAAGAAGGTGGTGATCACCGGAGCATCCAGCGGGATCGGCCGCGAACTGGCGCTGGCCCTGGCCCGCCGCGGAGCACTGCTCGCGCTGGCAGCCCGCCGCGCCGAACTGCTCGACGCCCTGGCCGACGAGATATCGGCCAACGGGTCACCACGGCCCATCGTGTTCGGTGTCGACCTGGCAGTCCCGGGCGCGGCGGCCGGACTGGGCCGCGATACCCTGGCTGCCCTCGGTGGGGTCGACATCGCGATCAACAATGCAGGCACCAACCTGACCGGAGCCCAATCGGTCGTAGCCGACTCGGCCGCCGCCCGCCGGGTGTTCGAAGTCAATCTCTGGTCCCCGCTGGCCCTTACCTCGGCGGTGCTGCCGGCGATGCGGGCAGCGAATGCCGGCGTCATCGTCAACGTCACCTCGACCGTGCAGGCCGTCCCGCTGCCCTTGCTCGGCTACTACTCCGCGTCCAAAGCCGCACTGGCACAGGCCACAAGATCGCTGCGGCTGGAGCTGGCCGGTACCGGTATCCGGGTCCTCGAGGTGGTGCCAGGCGCCGCCGACACCGCACTACGTGACATCGACGAGTTGCCGTGGAAGTCCGCACCGCCGAAGACATTTCCGCCCGTCGCACCCGCCTCCACAGCGGCGGCCATCGTCCGCGCACTCGATCGCGGCACGAGACGCGTTGTCCATCCGCGTTATTCGCTACTTCCGTTGGAGGTTCCGGCACTGGGACGACTGGTTGCCGCGGTGGGTGGCCGACGGGTCGATACGCACAGCGCACTGGCCGGGCCGAGTCGATGATGGCGCAGGCCAAACCGGTCGATCGACGGCAGACCATTGTCGATACCGCCCGAAAACTGTTCGCGACACGACCGTACGACCAGGTCACCACCGCGCAGGTGGCCAAGGACGCCGGCGTTGCGTACGGATTGATCGCACACCACTTCGTCAACAAGCGCGGCCTGTATCTGGCGGTGATGAACGAGATAGCAGCGGAGGTCGCAGCGGCACAGACAGCGCCCGCGCCTCCGGGCGCGTCGCTGGTCGATCAGCTGCGCCATGCCCTGCGCGGGCATATCACGCACATCGATTCGTACTCCGACAGTTTCGTCGCATTGCTTCGCGGCGCGCTGGGCGCCGATGCCGAACACCAGTCAGCTGTCGAGCAGCTTCGCTGGCTGGGCGCCCAACGAATTCTGTCGGCACTCGGTGTCGTCGAACCGATCGCGCCCACCCTGCGCATTGCCATGCACGGCTGGATCGGATTCCTCGATGAGATGCTGATCGACCGCATCACCCATCGCGATGTGGACGTCGACACCCTGGTCGAACTCGCTGCCACGGCACTGGCCACGGCCTTGCGGACCGCGGCGGCTCTCGATACCTCGATCACCTACGCACCCGAGGCAGTCGAAGCCTTGAAGGAAATCGCGACCAGGTGACCGGCCCGCCGCAAGGTCGCTGCCGCCGGCCCTGACGGCAGGGCAAGTCTTGCCAGACGCAAATCTCCGGGAACGCGCCCAGCGCCCGGTCGGGCGTACTACCATGCCTCTACTTACGTTTGCGTCAATTCAAGATCACAAGGGGGTTCCCATGTTTCGTGCCTTCGTAGTCCTAGCAGCCCTGATCGGCGGCACCGTCGTGGTGGCCCCCGCAGCGCAGGCCGACCCGCCCTATCGCTACTGCAAGGACGCGTATGCCGACGGCAACTCCAACATGACAACCGACCACCCCGGCTATGCCGATCACCTCGACAGGGACGGCGACGGTATTGCCTGCGAGCAGAAGTAGTCACCGAACGTGATATCGGCAATCGCGATACGCGTTGTCGGTGTCTTGTTGTGCCTCATCGCATTTGCTTCTCCACCCGTTGTCGGGGCCGCCCCCGTTTCTACGACAGCAGAAGTGTTGCGAGTGGTCGACGGCGACACCATCGACATCCGCGACGACGTGCGGGGACGTCTCCGCGTGCGAATCCTGGGTATCGACACTCCTGAAACGAAGAAGCCCGGATACACGGTCGGATGCTGGGGTCCTGAGGCCACGGGGTTCGCGAAGTCGACCATGGTCGGACAACGGGTCGCCCTCCAGACCGATCCGACTCAAGACAGGACCGATCGCTACGGGCGCACTTATCTGCACTAGTCAATCCGTTCACCGGGGCCGGTCATCAGTCGGAGTCTTTGGAGCCTTCGAGGGCGCGGCTGAGCTGTTGATGTGGGACAGCTCTAGCTGGATGGTCGGTGAGTTCGCCTCGGGTTACGTGGGTTTGCGGGCGGTGAGGCGTTCGACGAGGCCGAGTTTGAAGCGTTCGACGCGTTCGATGTCGAGGTTGGGGTCGTTGCGGATGTGGTTGAGGGGGCGGCGCAGGAAGTGTTCGCCGCCGAGGGGAACGGTGAACAGTTCGAGGAAGCGTTGCACGGCTCGGGCGGGGGCGACGCTGCTGCGGATGTGATCGACCAGGATGAGTTGTCCGCCGGGGCGCAGGACGCGGGTCATTTCGTTGAGGGCTTTGGTGTGGTCGGGGATGGCGCAGAGCCCGAAGGTGCAGACGACGGTGTCGAAGGTGGCGTCGTCGAACGGTAGGTGGTGGGCGTCGGCTTGTTGCAGCGTGGCGGGGTGGCCGAGGTCGGCGGCACGTTGACGAGCCAGGTCGAGCATCTGTTCGCTCCAGTCGATCCCGGTCAGCGTGACGGTGTCGGGGTAGAACTCGAGGTTGAGGCCGGTGCCGACGGCGACTTCCAGGGTGGTGCCGGCCGCTTGGCTGCAGACCCATTGGCGGGAGTCGCCGAACAGGTGGCGGTCAAAGAATCCGATTTCGCGGTCGTAGGTACGGGATTTCTTGTCCCAGTATCGGTTCCATCGGGCGGTGCGATCACCGGTGGCCATGGTTCACCTCGATTCGAGTCGGCCAGTCAGACGATTCGGGTGCGTCCGATGTGGGGAACAAACCGGCCGACCGTCTCACAGTAGTCCCGGTAGGCCTGGCCGTGGATAGCGTTGAGATAGGGCTCTTCGACGACGCGGACCTGCAGCTCGATGGTGGCCAGCAGCACGACGAACGCGACCAGGGCGAGCGGGTTGGGGGTCATCAGGGTGATGCCGGCGGCGAAGATCAGCATCGCGGTGAAGATGGGGTTGCGCACCAGCCCGAACACACCACGGAGCACCAATGTGGTGGTCTCACTGGGGTCGACGCCAATCCGCCAGGACTCGCCCATGTCGCGCTGGGCGTAGAGGGTGGCCGCGATACCCGCCACCGCCAGCACCGTCCCGCCCACCTGAATCCACGGCGCCTGCAGGAGCGCGATCGGGGTGAGGATGCCGAGCAGTTGCAGCAGCGGTGCGGCCGCCCCGGCGAGGATGGCAGCGATGAATCCGGCGCCGGCGAACCATTCCAGCGAGCCAGGCCGGCCGTGGATGCCGCGAAACCCGGTCGAGCCGGTGCGGCGGTGCTGGGTCCAGCTGCGCCAGCCGAACCCTAAGACGGCAAAGACCAGGTAGAGAACGAGCGCGGTGGCGGGCATGGGTGAACCTCCTGGCCGGACTGAGATGAGTGTCGATGTGGAGAGGGGCGGTCAAGCCGATGGATGCGGCAGGCCGCGCCTAGTTCTCGGCGAGCGCTTGATCGAAGGCCTGGGCTAGGTCTTCATAGCTGTGTGGCTGGATGCGGGTGTCGTTGAGGAAGAAGGTCGGGGTGCCCTGCACGCCCAAGGCGCGGCCGTCGGCCATGTCGAGTTGGATGCGTTCGAGGGTGGCGGGATTGGCGTAGGCCGCGTCGAACTCGGCCATGTCCAGGCCGAGTTCTGTTGCGAATCCGCGGAATACGTCATCGGCTGGGGTTTGCTTTTCACCCCACTGGGCTTGGGTGTCATACATTTTGCGATACATCGCCTCCAGTTGGCCTTGCTGGGCGGCGGCTTCCACCGCGCGGGCGGCCCGCTCGGCGTTGACGTGGGCTTGCAGCGGGAAGTAGCGGATCACGAAATTCACCCGGTCGCCGTATTCGGCCCGCGCTTTTTCGATCTCTGGGTAGACCGCGCGGCAGCCCTCGCATTCGAAGTCGAGAAACTCCACGAACGTCACCGTGCTGTCGGGCACCGTGTTGAGTCGGTGGCTGTTCTCGCGCACCACCTGCCCGGCCTCGCCGGTATCGGGCTGTGCCGTGGTGGTCGAGTCGCGGTCGCGCACTGACAGGTAGACCAGCGCCCCGATCGCCATGGCGGCGATGACGAACGCGGTGAGCAGGATGCGGCTGGTGCGCGCCATTCAGATACCTCTTTTGTGGGCGTGGACGATCTGGAACGGGGCGGCCCAGCTGCGCGCGGGCAGATGGGTGGTGACGGCCAGTCCGTGTGCGGTGAATGCGTCGGCCAGGCCGGTGCCCAGGACGTCGCGGGCGTGGGGTCGTTCGGCGAGCCGCATGTAGGTCTCGAAGATGGTGCGGGCGGTGGGTGGTGGGTCGAGGTCGATGGCGATGACCTGGCCGGCGAGACGTAGAACGCGGATGGCTTCGTCGATGGCGCGGTGGCGGATGTCGGTGGGCAGTTCGTGCCAGCCGAACACGCTCATCACCACGTCGAAGGTGTCATTGCCGAACGGCAGTGCGGCGGCGTCACCTTCATGCAGCGCCACGGTACCGATCCCGGCGCGGGTGAGGTAGCGGCGGCCGACGGCCAGCATTTCCGGGGAGATGTCGAGGCAATCCACTCGTGTGCTCGGGGATTTGCGGGCGAGCAGGCGGGCGGCGTAGCCGGTGCCGCCGCACAGTTCGAGCACTCGTTTCGGTTTCTGGTCGGCGACGAGCTGGGCGAGCCGGTCATGGGGTCGGCCGGGGATGAACCGGTTGCCGGCTTCGAACAGCGGTCCGGCCAGGGCGAATTTGAGCCGGTTGCGGCCCCAGGGGCGGCTCATGTCGGCTGCCGTTCACTGGCGGTGACCGGGAGTGTCGATGTGTAAGTGCTTGGGGTGGTGGTGAATTGGTGGGCGCAGTCGGTCGAGCAGAACCACCAATCCCGGTCCTGGTAGCGGCGTCGCGCCCGGGCGGTTTCCGGGTTGATCCGCATGCCGCAGACCGGGTCGCGGGGGTAGCGGGCCTCGGTCAGGGCCAGCGTGTGTAGCGGAATCGGGGTGGTGATGCTGCGCAGCGGCGGAGCACCGATCGCTGGGGTGGACAGGCCTTGTCGGGTAGCGGCAGCCGCGATCGGGTCGGTGATCACGGCGTGGCCGGCCCCGGCGAGTGCGGTGATGCGGGCGGCGATGTTGACGGTGTGGCCGAACACGTCGCCGCCGCGGGCGATGACGGGTCCGTGATGGATTCCGGCGCGCAGCGCCAGGAACCCGTCCTCGCCGGCGACCTGCTCTGCCAGGTCGGTGAGGGTGGCCAGCATCTGGGTGGGTGTGTCGGCGGTCAACATGACCGCGTCCCCGATCGTCTTCACCAGCCTCACGCCCGGTTGTAGTGCAGCCTGTGCCAGGTCGGCAAGCCGCGCGGCGAGCTGGGCGGCTTCGTGGTCGCCGCAGATTTCGGTGAGGATGCTGTAGCCGGCCAGGTCGACAAACGCCGCCGTCGCCTCGACCGTGTCGAAGTCAGGTGTAGTGTCGGGCAGCATCATTGGTCTCATCTCTGGTGCGGCCGAGCCACGGTAGGAAGCGCCCCACTCGGGTGGTGTAGTCGCGGTGTGGCCGTGGACGCGGCGCAGGTAGGGCTCTTCCACTTCGCGCACCTGCAGCTGGATGCCGGCGATCGCGATCAGCAGGCCGGCGATCGCTATCGGGTTGGGCACCATCAGCGTCAGGCCGGTCAGGGTGAGCAGCAGTGTGGTGAAGATCGGGTTGCGCACAATCGCGAACGGGCCGCCGGTGACCAGCTCGGTGCGTTCGGTCTCATCAACCCCGATCCGCCACGAGGCCCCCAACCCCAGCTGGGCCTGCAAGGTCAGCCCGATGCCCACCACCGCAACCGCGATCCCAGTCGCATGAACCAGCAGATGGTCGGCGAAACGCAGTGGGGCGAGCCCGGCCAGGGCCGCCGCTGGGGCGCCGACGCCGACCAGCAGATAGCCCACGTCGGCGAGCGCGAGCGCCCACCATTCCAGGGTGCCGTCGGGCCGCCAACCCCGCCGGTTGCCGCTGTCGCCGATGCGGGCCAGCTGGATCCGGCGCCGACAGGCCCCGATCACCAGCATCAACATCGCGAACAGGCCCAGTGCAGTCAGTGCCATCGCCTGCTCCTTCCCGGTCGGCCCGTCCCCGCCCTGCGTCCTCATCCATCGGGTTGTATCGATGTTGGCGGGGTTGACCGATCAATAGTGTTGGACGCTATCATCGTCGTGTGGCGATGAAAAGTGGTTCGGTCGATCCCGCGATGTGCGGGAATGTGGATGCGGCGACGGCGTTGTTTCACAGCCTCTCGGATGGCACCCGGTTGGCGATCCTGCGCCGGCTGGCGGTCGGTGAGGCGCGGGTGGTGGATCTGACCGGCGAGTTGGGGTTGGCGCAGTCGACGGTGTCGGCGCATCTGGCGTGCCTGCGCGACTGCGGGCTGGTGGATTTCCGGCCGCAGGGCCGCGCCTCGGTGTATCGGCTGGCCCGCCCGGAACTACTGGACATGTTGCGGGCCGCCGAAGCTGTCTTGGAGGCCACCGGCAACGCGGTGGCGTTGTGCCCCAACTACGGCCACCCGACTGAGCGGAAGAAGGTTGCGCGATGAGTGAGGCGTGCGGCTGCGGCAGCGACGACCGCCCCGGCGAGGACGAGCAGGAACCCGAACGGCTTTGGGAGATCACCGAACTGCGCGCCGCCGCGGTGGCGGGCGTGGTGCTTTTGGCCGGCTATGTGGTCGGCTGGTCCGGCGGCCCCCATGCGGTCGAAATCGGCCTGTATGCGCTCGCCTTGGTGATCGGTGCCTACACGTTCGTGCCTTCGACGCTGCGCCGGCTGGCGCAGGGCAAGATCGGGGTCGGCACGCTGATGACGATCGCCGCGGTCGGCGCGGTGATCCTCGGCGAGGTCGGCGAGGCCGCCATGCTGGCGTTCCTGTTCTCCATCAGCGAGGGCCTCGAAGAATACTCCCTCGCCCGCACCCGCCGAGGTCTGCGGGCGTTGTTGTCGCTGGTGCCCGATGAGGCCACCGTGCTCCGCGACGGTACCGAAACCACCATCGCCCCAGCAGAGTTGGCGGTGGGTGACCGGATGCTGGTCAAGCCCGGCGAACGCGTCGCCACCGACGGCACGATCGTGTCGGGGCGCACGGCGCTGGATGTTTCGGCCATCACCGGCGAATCCGTGCCGGTAGAGGCCGGGCCCGGTGATGAGGTGTTCGCCGGGTCGATCAACGGCACCAGCGTGCTGGAGGTTGAGGTCACGTCCACTGCTGCTGACAACTCGTTGGCCCGCATCGTGGCGATCGTGGAGGCCGAGCAGTCCCGCAAGGGCGAAGCCCAGCGCCTGGCCGACCGCATCGCCAAACCCCTGGTCCCCGCGATCATGATCGCCGCGGTCCTCATCGCCGCCATCGGCAGCGTGTTGGGCGATCCGCTGGTGTGGATCGAACGTGCCCTGGTGGTGTTGGTGGCGGCCTCTCCTTGCGCGCTGGCGATCTCGGTGCCGGTCACGGTGGTCGCCGCGATCGGCGCGGCTAGCAAGCTCGGTGTCTTGGTCAAGGGCGGGGCGGCGCTGGAAGCCCTGGGCGCGGTCCGCACGATCGCGCTGGACAAGACAGGCACCCTGACCGCCAACGCACCCACCGTCATCGACGTCGCCACCACCAACGGCGCCACCCGCGAGCACGTGCTGGATGTGGCGGCGGCGTTGGAGGCCCGCAGCGAACACCCCCTCGCGGCAGCGATTCTCGCCGCCGCGCAGGGCCCCGTGCAACCGGCTGATGACGTGCAGGCGGTCACCGGTGCCGGGTTGACCGGCGCGCGGGATGGCCGTCGATTGCGGCTGGGCCGCCCCGGCTGGCTTGACCCCGGCCCGCTGGCCGGCCAGGTCGCGGCCATGCAGGCCGCCGGCGCCACCGCCGTGCTCATCGAAGACAACGACCAGATCATCGGGGCAGTCGCGGTGCGCGATGAGCTGCGGCCCGAAGCCGCCCACGTCGTCGCCCAGCTGCGCCGCGGCGGGTATCAGGTGGCCATGCTCACCGGTGACAACCAAGCGACCGCCCACGCATTGGCCAAGCAGGTGGGCATCGAGGTCGTGCATGCCGATCTGCGGCCCGAAGACAAAGCCGCGCTAATTGGTCAAATGCGCCAACGTTCCTCGACGGCCATGGTCGGTGACGGCGTCAACGACGCCCCGGCCCTGGCCACTGCCGATTTGGGTATCGCCATGGGCGCGATGGGCACCGACGTGGCCATCGAAACCGCCGACGTCGCGCTGATGGGTGAAGACCTGCGCCACCTCACCCAAGCACTGGCCCACGCGCGGCGCGCGAGGCGGATCATGCTGCAAAACGTCGGCCTCTCACTGGCATTGATTACGGTGCTCATTCCGCTCGCCCTCACCGGTGTCCTCGGGCTGGCCGCGGTCGTCGCGGTGCACGAACTCGCCGAAATCGTCGTCATCGCCAACGGCGTGCGCGCCGGACGCACCAAGCCCCTCGGGGGCACCATCATCGAAACCGGAACCGACTCCCACCGGCTGGCCCACACCCGCAACCAGAAGACCACGGCAGCCAGCTGAACTCGGGGCCGCAACATCGGGGTAAGACCCCGGATCGATCACGTCAACGGCGTCGCACTCCGAAGCGCCGCCAGCACGCGATCCCTGGTCGGAAGGTCCAATCGGCACGCATCAGCTGCCAGCTCAGTGCCCGGCTTCATGACATCCATACCATCAACGAGCACTGTTGGCGATGGATATCCACCGACCCTTTCCACCACCACATCTTCAGCGATATCAACCTCAGACAGACACTCGGCGAGCAAGCGCCGAGCCGCCGCTGCATTCGGACATCCCGGGCTCGTGAGAAGTTCCACACGCATACATCTAGCTTCGCTCAATACGCGCGTTGGATCGGGATGGCTGGCCGGTGGGTGGTGTGATCGCGGTGGAAAGGTTGGCGGCCAAGGCCTGGACGCGCGTGGTGATGTCGTCGCGGATGATTCGCATGCGGTCGATTCCGTCGATGCCGCGCAAGGAGGGTTCGTCGGTATCCCACCGCTGGATGGTGACGCCGGGACAGTACTCGTCGAGGTGGGCTTGGCTGCCGACGATGACGACCAGGTCGGCGTCGTCGAGCATCTGCGCGGTGAGTTGGGCGGGCTGATGGTCGCTGATGTCGACGCCGACTTCTGCCAAGGCTTGTACCGAGAGGTCGTTGACGGCGGTCTTGGCGCGGGTGCCCGCCGAGCTGACGTGGATGGTCGGTCCGGCGATCTGGCGCATGAGCCCGGCGGCCATGACCGATTTTCCGGCGTTACTGACGCAGACGAACAACACTGATGTGTCAGCCATATTCGGTGTGTTCCCTTGAGGTTTTCGCGGCTACCGGGTGACGGGCACGTTCAGGTCGGCCAACAAACGGTGGACGCGTTCTTCGATGTCGTCGCGGATCGGGCGGACGGCGTCGAGGCCCTGGCCGGCGGGGTCGGGCAGTTCCCAGTTCTCGTAGCGTTTCCCGGGGAAGATCGGGCAGGCGTCCCCGCAGCCCATGGTGATGACGACGTCGGCCGCCTGCACAATTTCGTCGGTCCAGGGTTTGGGGTATTCGCCAGTGATGTCGATACCGACTTCGTGCATGGCAGCGATCGCGGCGGGGTTGATCTCGTTGCCGGGTTCGGATCCACCGGACCAGGCGACGGCCCGGTCACCGGCCAGGTGGGTGAAGTAGCCCAGCGCCATCTGCGAGCGGCCGGCGTTGTGGGTGCACAGGAACAACACGGTCGGTTTGCCGTCGCTGATCTTTCCTTCCACTCTCGCCAGGGCGTGCAGGCGTTGGCGGGCGAACCGTTCGGCCAACAGCGGCAGGAAGTTCGGAATGGTGGCCCGGCCGGCGAACTGGTCGTAGGACGAATGCAAGAACCGTTCGATGGTTTCGGTACCGAAGGTGCCATCGAACTCACCGCCCAGCCGGGTCGCCGCGGTTTTCAGGGCGAGTTGCTGGTCGATGGACAGATCGTGGCGAAGCTCGTGGGTGACGGGGCTGTCAGTCATGGATTGGGTTCCGTTCTCGTCGTCGAGCCGTCGGCAGGAAGGTGTTGGGAGGTGTGGTGGTGGAACCGGTTGCGCAACGCCAAGGACACGTAGACCAACCCGACCAGGACCGGGACTTCGATCAACGGGCCGACGACGCCGGCCAGGGCTTGGCCGGAGGTGGCGCCGTAGGTGGCGATCGCGACGGCGATGGCGAGTTCGAAGTTGTTGCCCGCGGCGGTGAACGCCAGGGTGGTGGTGCGCTCATAACCGAGATCGAGCATGGTGCCGAGCAGGTAGCCTCCGCCCCACATGATCGCGAAGTACGCTAGTAGCGGCAGGGCGATGCGGGCGACGTCGAACGGTTGGTGGGTGATCTGGTCGCCTTGCAGCGCAAAGAGAATCACGATAGTGAACAGCAGCCCGTAGAGCGCCCACGGCCCGATCCGGGGCAGGAACTTGGCCTCGTACCAGTCACGGCCCTTGGTTTTCTCGCCGAGCCGGCGCGACAGGTAGCCGGCCAGCAGCGGGATGCCCAGAAATATGAGCACGGACTTGGCGATCTGCCACGGGGAGGTGTCGATGGTGGTCTGTTCCAGGCCGAGCCAGCCGGGCAGCACCGACAGATAGAACCAGCCCAGCAGGGCGAACATGATGACCTGGAAGATCGAGTTGAGCGCCACGAGGACGGCGGCGGCTTCCCGGTCGCCGCAGGCCAGGTCGTTCCAGATGATGACCATGGCGATGCAGCGGGCCAGGCCGACGATGATCAGGCCGGTCCGGTATTCGGGCAGGTCGGGCAGCAGCAGCCACGCGAGCGCGAACATCAGCGCGGGGCCGAGCACCCAGTTCAGGACCAGTGAGGACAGCAGCAGCTTGCGGTCGCCGGTGACGGTGTCGAGGCGGTCGTAGCGGACCTTGGCCAGCACCGGGTACATCATGATGAGCAGGCCAAGAGCGATGGGTAGTGAAATCCCGTCCAGCTGAACGCTTTCCAGCGCGGTGTTCAAGCCGGGAACCCAGCGGCCCAGCAGCAACCCGGCGACCATCGCCGCGCCGATCCACAGCGGCAGGAACCGATCCAGGGTGGAGAGCTTGCCCACGACCGCTGGGGCCGGGGTGGTGGTGTCGGTCATGCCGACACCCCGGCGGCTGCGTCAATGCCGAACAGGACGGCGAGGCTGGCCAGCGCGTCGGGCACCACGGCGTAGTACACCCAGGAGGCCCGGCGCTGTGAGGTCAGTAGCCCGGCGTCGCGCAGCACTTTGAGGTGGTGGCTGATGGTCGGTTGTGACACCTCGATGTCGGCGGAGATGTCGCAGACGCAGGCCTCACCACCGGCGTGGCTGGCGATCGCGGAGAACAGCTGCAGGCGTACCGGATCGGCCAGCGCTTTGAGTTTGACCGCCATGTCCGCCGCGTCCGCGGCGGTAAGGGGTTCGCGCAGCAGCGCCCCGGGTGGGCAGCACGCGTCCCCGTCGGTCAACGACTCCTGCGACTTCGACATACATCAATATTGACGGATATCGAAGTTGTTGGCAAATGAAACGTCAGGTGAAGGTGAGTTGGGCGGCGTGGAAGTCGAAGTGGCGCCCGGGGTAGCGGTAGACGTCTTCCAGCGTCATGTAGTCGGAGAAGAACGGATCCCATCCCGGCGGGAAATGCATGCCGCGCCGCAGGGTGTCGTCGGTCTCGCGGGCGAGCCGGTGTTGCAGTGAGTCGATGACCCGGTCGAGTTTGGCGCCCATCCTGCGCCGGTTGTAGACCATGGCGGCGGCGCATGATCCGTAGTAGTTGATTTGATGAAACGGCGTGGTCGCGGCGTTGAGCAACCGGGCGTATGCCCCGCTGACGCGGTCAGGTAGTCGGCCCATCACCCGCACCAGGGGCAGCAGCCGCTGCACGACCACGTAGCCGAACACCATGTGGAACAGCAATTGTTCGTTGGTCCACCGGGTTCCGCGCGTCGGCGCATCCCAGTCGTCGGGGCCGGCGGCCGCCAGTAGCTGGTGGAACGTGACACGCGCGCGCTCCAGATCGGCAGCGATGGCATCGCGGTCCATGCCCCGATCATGCGCCTGCCGCGGCCATGTGACCACGGCCGCGGCAGGTGCGATCGGCTAGCAACAGGACGCTGCGGCGGGGTCAGCCTCCTTGGAGGCTCCGCCGCAACACACCCCACCCTCGCCGTCGGCGGAATCGTCGAGGTGCTGTGGGCTGGTGCCGAAGGTGTCGGAGTCGGCCAGCACCGTGTAGACCTCCCATTTCTCTCCGGCCGGCCCGGTCACCCAGACCTTGTCCTGGGTGGCGAAGCAACACGTGGTGCCGATCTCCTCATCGGTGAACAGCCCCTCGCCGGTCAGGCGGGCGATCTCGGCGTGCACCTTGTCGCTGGATTGGACCTCGACGCCGAGGTGGTTGATGGTGCCGCCCTTACCGGGATTTTCCAGCAGCACCAGCTTCAGCGGCGGCTCGGCGACGGCGAAGTTGGCATAGCCGGGCTTGACCTTGGCGGGGTCGACGCCGAACAGTTTGGTGTAGAACGTGATCGCCTCGTCGAGGTCATCGACGTTGAGGGCGAGTTGCATACGGGACATGATGGACCTCCCACTAGGGATGAGACATATATCGAACTGGCGCGTCGACCTCAGGATGCCACCTTTTTGATATATGTCAAGACAGGTGGCAGGATGGGGTCATGCCCAAAGCGCTGCCCGTGATCGACATGTCCGCCCCGGTGTGCTGCGCCCCGGTCGCCGCGGGCCCGATCAGCGACGCCGATGCCCTGCAGGTCGCGATGCGGCTCAAGGCGCTCGCCGACCCGGTGCGGGTCAAGATGATGTCGCTGCTGTTCAGCTCACGCCCCGGCGAAGAGACCAGCGGCGATCTGGCCGCGGTGCTCGACCTGAGTGAATCCACCGTCAGCCACCACCTGGGCCAGCTCCGCAAAGCCGGGCTGGTGATCTCCGACCGGCGCGGCATGAACGTCTTTCACCGCGTCAAACCCGAAGCCCTGCAGGCACTCTGCGTCGTCCTCGACCCCAACTGCTGCACCTAGCTGTCAGAAGGACGGTCCCTTACTGCTCGCGTCAGGACGTGTGCGCGGCAAGGAGTACCGGGGCCGCCTCGGTGAGGGCTGCCAGCCTCGCCGCCTTGCGGTCGGCGTGCTCAATGGTGAGGCGTAATTGGTTAACGTCGCCCAGCCACCGGTTCTTTTGGGCCTCGACCACCTGGAGGCGAAGGTTGTCACGGATCTCATCGAGCCTTGCGGCCTGGGCCGGTTCAACCTCGCAGAAATCGCACCGGATGCAGGCATGTTCATGGGAACAGTCAGATCCATAGGGGCGGTGGCAATTGCCGAGCGCGATCCGGCGCTGGCCGAAGTGTTCGACGAACTCGTCCCATTCGGCTTGGGTGGGCTCACGGTATTCGGCCGATGGCCGTGCCTGTCTACGGTTGTCGATGAACCGGTCATATGCCTCGAAGACATCTTTCTGATACACCGCGGTGTAGCCGCGCGTGACTTCGATATTGTTGTGGCCCACCATCTTTGCGGCCAAATGGATCGGGAACCCGGCGTTGACGATGTCGGTGATGAAGATCCGGCGAAAGTCGTGTGGCGTGAAATGCAGCGAAGTACCGTCAGCGTCCTTCAAGGCCATGCTGTTGGCCAGCTCTGATAACCACTTTCGGACCGTGCACTGGTTGATTACCCGCGACCGTCCACCCTCTCGGATCTGGATCAGATGCGGCATCGGCGCCGACACCTGGCGTTCCTGTGTGTCGATTCGGCAGCACAGCGGAACGCGGCCATCGATGCTGACGAACTCGACCAGTCGCGCCAAGGTGGTGGTCAACTCCGGGCTGCAGGGAAATATCCGCTCCTGATCGGTCTTGCTCGGTGCGATCTGCAGGAGCGGTATCACGGTGCCATCGGGTTTGCGGTACTGCTTGATGCTCAGATGGGTCAGCTCCAGCATCTCTTCGATCCGGATACCGGTGTGGCGCAACACCTCGATGATCGTCCAGGTCATGAAGGCCCGTGTCACGGTGTAGTGGATGTCAACCCGCTTCTCCGATCCATCCTGCAGAACATGGATGCGCACTCGGTCGGCCCGCTTGCCCGGTGTGTGCTTGATGTAGGTGCTCCCGTGCACGGCGAACGGTTCACCGAACGGCGCTGTCGTCGCGACCGCTTGCAGCTCTGCTGCTTGCACGTACGCCCGCCGGGCTGCAGCGACGAGTGCATCGACGTGCGGGGTGAGGGTGCGGGTGCGGGCATGCATGCGGTGTGCCCGCTGGGCCCGGCGCTTCTGCTGGCCTCGGACGTCGCGGATGCTGACCGGGCATGAGACAGCCCAATGGGCCCACGTCGAGGGATCCTCGTGGGACCAGGCAGCCACGTCGAGGTAGAAGCTGCGGACCGCTCCCAGAATGCTCTCGGCGTGCCGGCGCGGAGTCCCATCCGGTTTGGTGCGCAACCACTCTTTCCAGGCGGATGCCTGGGCCTTCGTCAAACTGATTGTGTCGATGCCGGGGTTGGCGTCTTCGATCGGTTTCCAGAACAGCTTCACCAGGTTTCGGCTGGTTCCGTCCAGGCTGGCGTAGTCCTGACCGACGGCGATCTCGGCGAGGTAGGCGATCAACAGTCCTCGCACGCTGGGAGCTCGCACATTGAAGCGGTCGACCAGTTCGGTGGGACTGAGACGTTTGGCGATGAGGTAGTGCCGCAGGTCGTCGGCTTCACCGGCGAACAGTCCGCCGCGGCGTCCGTAGTGCCACATGGCGAGAAGATCCCCCGGCATCCTGCCGGTCGAGACGAGAAAGTCTCGGTAGGCCAACACATGCTGGCTGTGCAGCTCGGTGATTGGCAGCCCGTTGCAGATGCTGATACGTACCAGGTGGGTGGCGGTTCGCCATTTCTTCACTTCCGGTGCGCCCTCGTGCTCCGCGGCGGCGAAGTAGCGATCCCACGCCTTCGGTTCGTGCGTGGTCGTCCAGTCACGGTAGAACCGCGCCTGCTTGTTCTCGATCAACCAGTCATGGCCGGGACGAATGACCCCCAGCATTATGAGTGCGTTGATCGACAGCCTTGCCCCAAGCCGTGTATGCGATCCGGTTGATAAGGCTGGGCACCACGCCTTCGGCTGGCGATCGGAATCGCTGGCGATCCAACGGTCTTGATAACTGTCGCCGACAAAGCCATCCAGCCAGTCCAATAGGCGACTCAGCCAGAGCCGTGCACCGCTGCGGGCTACTGCCTCGCTGCGGTACTTCTCACTCATCCGTGCCATCACGAGCGGAAGTCCCGCAGTGATGATGCGTTCACGTTCGGCGCAGGTGACAGTGTTTCCGAACCACGGATGGTCCTCGGGCGTCGGGGACAGCGAAGGCAGTACTTCGACTGGATGGTTGGCAAACGCAGACGAACTCGCCAGCGACTGGGCACGCGTGAGCACCCGCGCCATCAGAATGCCCGACCGAAAAGAACTTGGAGATCTTCTGCCGCATAGCCTTTCGCCGGCGTGGGCTGCGGTGACGGGGGTCTATTCCAGTGCTGATCAAGTTTGTCGACGAGTTCGGCTACGGTGAGTCGCAGGTAGCGTGTGGTGCTGGCGATCGACGCGTGCCGCATCAGCTCCTGCATTTCCGCGATGGTCATGTTCTCGTCCTGGGCGAGACGCATGCAGAAGGTGTGCCGGAAGTCATGCATCGTGACGTTGGAGCCCAGCAGCGCGTTGCTGCGTTCAAGGATCTGTCGCATTGCCCAATAGCTCAGCGGCCGCGGTGTGCCGCGCAATGTCAGCCAGACTGGCTCTTCAGGCGGACCCACGGGGCGCTCAGCAAGGTACCGGGCGATCCAGAGATACGCAGTGGGACTGATACGGACCATGACACGACTTCCATTCCCGCCCTTGGGTATTACATCGGCGGTTTGGTCGGCGGCATGGAGCATCCCCCGCCGCATGCTGAGCAGTTCACTGGCGCGTAAACCAGAGGAGATCGCCGTAGCGACAATGGCACGGTCGCGGTTTGTTCTCAGCGATGCAAATACCTCCTCGTACAGGTCGTCGCTGAGCGCGCGCGGCGCACGTTCCACTAGCTTCTGCCGATAAGGCGCGCGCTTTTGGGGGCGCGGGTTATCGAAGTGCTGGCGGTGCACGTCGAGTCGAGTGAGATCGTCGCGCGATTTCGGTACCGGGTTGATGAGCGGCCCGAGATCCGACTCCAGGGCGAACTCGTAGAAGCCACTGAGCGACGACAGTCTGCGATTCATCGACGACCGCGCGTAGGAAGACTCCAGGTAGGCCTTGCCCGTCCGCTCGTTCACAGAACCTGGGGTCGGCCGATGAGTATCCGCACTCGATCCGCGGCGTCGTTGCGGGTTCGCGCGACACCGGTACCACCTCACCCAGTCCCGGACTTCGCCCCGCGTTGCCTGAGTCCACGAAACCTGCAGTGCGCCGAGGAAACGACTCCAGCTCAGTAGGTCGTACGCATAGGCGCGCAGCGTCGCAGGCGAGTTGTCGCACGCGAACAGGTCGGCCAACCACAGATTGACGTGGTTTACGCCGGCACCCGACTCGTCGACCAAACGCCACGGCAACGAGCCCGCATTGCCGCGAACGACCGCACCAAGCCTCGGGACATCGAGAACCTCCACAAGTCTCGGTTCGATCCCGTCATCCATCACAGCCCCTGGTCCGGAAGTTCAATCTGCGTGGAGACTAAACGCACCGGCCGACAAGTTGAGCCTGCACAGCCGCACCACGTGGATCATCCAACTGCAGTTAACCGCACCCTGGCCTACCTGGTCCGCGCCGACGGCTGGGACTACTCAGTAGAAGCGGTCAGGGCAGGCATGGCCCACGCGTACGTGTACGGCGGTCACCCCGTCTTGCGATACGACGCAATAGCAGCCGCCGAAGATGAAGCGAGACAAGCGCATCGCGGCTTGTGGGGCCCGCCGTGCAACGGCAACACCAAGTCGGTCCCGCGCTGAAACCTCGAGCCGTCAGCCCCCGGTGTGGCCACCGCCCGGCGCCGGAACCCACGGCAGCCCGGGGATCGTCGGATACGGAGCGGTGGGGCTCCATGGCGCCTGAGTGGTGGTCGGCGCCTGGGTCGTCGTCGGCGGCTGGGTGGTCGTCGGCGGCTGGGTGGTCGTCGGCGGGGCTTCGGTCGTCGTAGGGGGCGGCGCCTCGGGCGTCGGCGTCGGCGTCTCGGCAGGGGGCGGGTTCTCCGCCGGCGGAGCCTCCGGAGCGGGTTGCTCGACCGTCTGGGTCACGGTGTGGGCGGGCGCCTCTTGCGTAACGGTCTGTGGTGAGTCGACCGATGTCGGTTCGTCAACCGGCGCGGCAGGCGGATTCTCGTCCGGGGCCGCAGACGTGGACGGAACAGCCTTGGAGGTGGACGCAGGCCGGGCGGGCTCGTCACTGCCCATGATGGCGACCAATGCCCCCACGACGGCGACCAGCACCGCCGCGGCACCGGCACCCAGGATCACCGGCGGCCGGCGGTACCAGGGCCGCGCCGCGATCTCGTCGCGTTCGGTCAGCTCACGTTCACCGAATTCCAGCTGGGGGCGCGCCGTGGTGCGTCCGCCCGCGGGTTCGAGCCCGGTGTCGAAATCGGCCCCGTAATCGTCGCCGTATTCCTCGGCACGGTAGTCATCGACCGGCGCGACGTCCGGAACGTCGTCGGCATCGGACCAGGCCAACGCGGTCGGAGCGGCCGGAGGTTCGGGTGCCACCAGCGCGGCAGCCGCGGTCGGCGGGGCCGCCACCGAGGCCGGAGCCATCGCGGTCATACCCTCCGGCGCGGTGCCGCGCACCGCGGTCAGCCCACCGCCGATGGCCGAGGTCAGCTCCGGCTGGGCCGCGGTGATCACCGGAAGGCGCAGGTGCTCGGACAGCGTCGTGGTGATCGCCGGGATCCTGGCGCCGCCGCCGGTGGTGGCCACCGCCACGAGCTCACCGGGACGCAGCCCGGCGCGTTCTACCGCACCGTGCAGCACAGACATGAACTCACGCAGCGGTTCGGCGATCACGTCGTCGAGTTCGTTGCGGTTCAACCGCACCTCACTGCGGTGCCCGGGCAGCTCGGCGACCAGAGCCGTGACCGACTCGGTGGACAGCCGCTCCTTGGCGCGCCGGCACTCGGCACGCAGACGGCCCAGCGAGCCGATGGCCGAGGTGCCGGCCAGATCGATCGTTCCGGCCGCGGACAGATCGTTCACCACATGGGTGAGCAGGCCCTGGTCGATCAGGTCGCCTGACAGGTCGGGGTGCCGAATGGTCGGTGCAATCGGCTGGTACCCGTTGTCCGCGTCGGCGAGCGTGATGCTGGTACCGCTGCCCCCGAAGTCGCACACGGCGATCACGCCGCGCGTCGGCACCCCGGGGTTGTCCTGCAGCGCGACCAGCGCCGCCTTGGCGTCGGGCACCAGCGCCGGATCGGCGAAACCGCCGACCTCAGCCAGTTCGGCGCGCAGCGCCGCGACCTGATTGGGCCGCCAATGCGCGGGATGGGTGATGGCGATCGGATCAGCCGGCGGGCGTCCCCGGGTCAGCGTGCGGAGCAGCGCCGCCAACGCGTCGGCGAGCACCGTTTCGCCCCGGTGCGACGAGCCGTCAGGAGCCAGCATGCCGACCGGGTCCCCGACCCGTTCGACGAAATCGGTCAGGATCAGACCGCGTTCGTTCAGATTGGGGTTCTCGCTGGGTACACCCACTTCCGGGGCGCGGTGCGGGAACAGCGTCAGCACCGGCGACCGCGTCACCGCGGCGCGGTCCACCACTACCGCTGCGAGGTTCGTCGATCCGATCGACAACCCGATCCCGTCAGCCATTTCACCCCCGTTTCGAGAAGGACCCTATCCGGTAGTCCATCTCATTTGACGGGGCGGGTGTTACTTAGCGAATGGTGCCAAGACCGGGAATCAGTGGTAGATCCAGAGGAGTCACCCAGCCTGGCAAATGTTCGTTGACCGCGGGCACGGCGTTGAGCGCCCGCAGTCCCGTGGCCAGGCAGCCCGCCGCGGCCGCATCGCGTCCGGAGCCGTCGGTGAACCGGAACGCGGTCTCCTGGGAGATGCTCGGGGTGCCCTCGATGTCGACGCGATAGACGTCGTTGTCGTTTCCGGACGGCCAGTCCGGCGCGGCGTCCAGGCCGATCCGGTTGACGTGTTCAAGCTGGATCCGGGTCTCGCCGCGGTACACGCCGTTGATCGTGAAGCGCACGGCGGCGACGTTGCCGGCCGGAATGATGCCCTTGGCCGATTTGCGCTCATCGGGGGTGATCCACTTGTCCCACGTGGTGGTGATCTCGTCGAGTTCGATGCCGGCCGCGTGCGCGATCATCGGAACCGTTGCGCCCCAGGCGAAGATGAGAATGTCCGGACTTTCGAGCAGGGCACGGTGCTCCGGCGGTTTGCCGACGCCCATCTCGAATTCGTAGTCACCGGTGTAATTGGTGTAGTCGAGCAGTTCCGAGGCCCGCACTCGGCGGATCTCTGAGCACAGGCCCATCAGGGTCATCGGGAACAGGTCGTTGGCGAAGCCGGGGTCGATTCCGGTGGTGAAGCACGACGACCCGCCCGCCTCGCAGGCCTCGGTGATGGGCTCGATCCAGTTGGGCGGATTGAGGTGCATCTTGGGCCAGACCCACGGGGTCATCGCGGTGGAGCAGACATCGACGCCGGCCCGCAGGAACCGGGTGATCACGTCGATGTTGACGTCGGCGTGGGCGGCGGTCGGTCCGTAGTGGACCAGTGCGTCGGGCTTCAGCGCGAGGAGCGCGTCGATGTCATCGGTGGCCGTGATCCCGATGGGACCACCCAGGGCGCAGATCTCGCCGACGTCGCGGCCCACCTTCTCCGGGTTGCTGACACCGACACCGACGAGTTCGAACAATGGGTGTTTGACGATCTCGGCGATCACCATCTGCCCGACGAAACCAGTGCCCCAGACCACGACGCGTTTTCTCACGCCCACACCCTAGGTGATACCGATCACATCGGGAATCATCATCGCGCGATCTGCTTTGACCTCAACATCATTCGCTTTCGTCGAACTACCCGCGGAGGGCCGACACATGACCACACCAACTTTGACCGGCAGGCGCGCACTGGTGACGGGAGGATCCCGCGGGATCGGTGCGGGCATCGTGCGGCGGCTGGCAGCCGACGGCGCCGCGGTGGCGTTCACCTATGGCGCTTCTGCCGTCGAGGCCGACAAGCTGGTCGCCGAGCTGACCGCCGACGGCGCGAAGGTCGTGGCGATCCAGGCCGACAGTGCCGACCCGGCACAGGTAGCGAACGCGGTCGAACAGGCGGTCGGGGATCTCGGCGGTCTGGACGTGTTGGTCAACAATGCCGGAACCGCGTACATGGCACCGATCGAGGACTTCCCGCAGGAGCAGTTCGACCGTTTGGTCGCCATCAACATCGGCGGGGTGTACTCCGCCATCCGCAGCGCGGTGCGCCACCTCGGTGAGGGATCTCGGATCGTCAACATCGGCAGCATCAACGCCGACCGGGTGCCGACCGGAGGGACCGCGGTGTACGCGATGACGAAGGGGGCGGTTTCTTCTCTGACGCGCGCCCTCGCCCGCGACCTCGGACCCCGGGGTATCACGGTCAACAATGTGCAACCGGGTCCGATCGCCACCGACCTGAACCCTGACGAAGGTGAATTCGCCGACATCGTAAGGCAAACCACCGCGCTGGGTCGCTACGGGCACGCCAGCGACATCGCCGCCGTGGTGAGCTTCCTGGCCGGCCCCGAGTCCGGGTACGTCACCGGGGCGAACTGGAACGTCGACGGCGGCTTCACCGCCTGATGGTCAGAGGTTGACGGGATCTGGCTGACGCGGTGTCTTGGAGGTGTCCTTCAGCCCGGCCTTGAATTGCATTGCCCGGTACGGCCATCCGCTGCCGGTGTGCCATTGTGACACCACGAGTCCCACGCCACCGGTGATGCCGAAGCGCGAGCCCGGCAGCAGGTAGCCGCCGTAGAGTTGAGCGACTTTGTTGCCGGCATGATCCTCGCCCGCCCATGACGATCCGACGATGGGTGTCTGCACCGGGGTGGTGTGCATGTTGGCCACCGGGGAGGACACCACGCGGTAGCCCAAGGCATATGAGGACGACAGGAACCCACCCAGGACCCATCTGCTTGCAGCAGTGCGCCGGAACGTCAGCTCGCCCCACGTCTCGCCCGGCGGGGTGATCGGGGTGGCTTGGCGCCCCCATTGCCACCGTCCGTTGGTGAACCCCCAGCTGACGTACTGCGACCGCCGGCCGATGTGATCGGGTCGGACCCGCATCAGGATGATGCCCTTGTCGCGCTGAAATCCCGTCGCCACCACATACACCCAGCCGTCGTGCGGATCGAAATCCCACGACCAGCATTGGGCGTGACCGTCGTGCAGATCGGCCGGGAACTTCGCCTCTTCACCCAGGTGGGTCCAGGACACACCGCTGTCGTCAGAACGCCAGATCTCGGTCCAGATGACCGCGCCGAAGCCATGATTGACGATCGCGTGCAGATACAGCGAGTCGCCGACCCGCAGCAGATCCGACGGAATCACGGTGCTGATACCACCGCGCCGCCACCCGGAGGCCTCGTCGTCGTGGATGTAGTGCCACAGCTGGCGGGCGTAGGTGGGGTCTGCTCCGCCGGCCGATTCGTAGACGATCTCGTGGTTGGCGTCGCCCGTGCCGATCAGCACCACCGGTGAGCGCCAGTCGCCCTGCCCGACCCGGCTGCCGGAAAACGTGTCGCCGAATACCGACACCAGCTTGCCGTTGGGCGCGACGACCGATGCCCCGAGATCGGTGGCGGTGACCCCGAACCGGTCGGTGCGACCAGGTCCGGTGATGTCGACGACCTTGCCGTCGATCAGCGGTAGCACTCCCCCACTCCCTCTGGCCTACGTGCACCACCGCAGGCCACCCGGCTCGCAATCGAGCGGGTACGCCTCGACGTGGGTCTTCAGCGGTTCCTTGTAGGCGAGCGTGAACGGGAAGGTGTGGATCGCCGGAGCGATCGTCCCGCCACAGGCCTCGTTGTTGGCCACGCTGCGGGTCCCTCTCAGTGCGATGTCGTCGAACTTATAGGTCTCGGTGATCGGCGCCCAACTGCCATCAGCGCACTGGAAACCTTCCTTGACGTTCGTCGAGTACGTCCACTGCCCACCGACCAGCCTGGCGTCGCCACCTACGCTGACGCGCTGGGTCTCGACGTGCAGCCGGCAGGCCACCGCCAGCTCCAGCGGCTCACGCAGATCCCCGACTGTCGGGACACAAGACGGCCACACACCCCAGGTGTCGATCCGGCCATCCTCCTGGGTATAGGTGTAGACGCCCAGCATCACGGGGTCCGCCTGTGCCGGGGCCGCAATCCCCAGGCTGAGTCCGATTCCGAGCGAGGAGAACAGGGCGGCTGCAGAGGCCATGCGCTTGAACGTCACAATGGGTGAGTATCGCAGTCTTCATCAGCGCCGTCACCGGTATGGGTCCGGACGTGTCAGACCGGCCCCCGCGACGGCCCCAGCGGGTGAACGTACGGCGGATCGCCCGCGGTGATCCTGGAGTAATCGTGACCACACGACCGGCGATGAAAACGTTGGCGGCAGTCCTGGTATTCGTGCTGGCTGCCTGTTCCACCGGCAGCCGGGTGGACCTCGGTGACGCATCGGCAGGCAATCTCATCGCGGCCATCGCCGGAGAACCCGATCAGCTCGACCCCCACCGCACAAGTGCGTATTTCTCGTTCGAGGTGTTGGAGAACGTGTTCGACACCCTGGTCGAGCCCGACGACAACCTGGAGATGCGCCCCGCGTTGGCCCAGTCCTGGGAGGTCAGCGCCGACCAACTCACCTGGACCTTCCATCTGCGCGACGGGGTGCGCTGGCATGACGACACCCCGCTGACCGCCGACGACGTGGTCTATTCGTACCGACGCATCATCGACGAGCAGCTGACCAACGTCGACAAGTTCAGCGCCGTCACCGGTGTCACCGCGCCGGACCCGGCGACGGTGCGCGTCACGGTCCGCCAGCCCACCCCGAACCTGCTGACCAACCTCGGCGGCTTCAAGGGCATGGCGATCGTGCAACGCGCCAACGTCGAGAGCGGGCAGATCGCCACCCATCCGATCGGCACGGGCCCGTTCGCCTTCGCCGGCCGCAAGAGCGGTGACTCCATCACGCTCAAGGCAAACCCGCGCTACTGGGGAGGCGCTCCCCCGGTGTCCGGGGTGACGTTCCGGTTCATCTCCGAACCGACGACGGCGTTGTCGGCGCTGCAGGCCGGCGAGATCGACTGGACGGATTCGGTGCCGCCGCAGCGGGTGGCCCAGTTGCGCGACGACGACTCGCTGACACTGGCGGTCACCCCGGGCAACGACTACTGGTATCTGGCCCTCAACGAGGCCCGGCCGCCATGGAACGACCCACGGGTGCGCGAGGCGATCGCCTACGGCATCGACCGCGACGCGATCGCCGCGGCCACCAGCTACCGTACCGCGGAGGTAAATCAGCTGGCGATCCCGCGCGGCAGCCCGTGGTTCACCGAATATCAGCGCTATCGCTTCTCCATAGATCAAGCGCGCGACCTCCTCCATGAGACGGGTGCCGCGCCGCGCGACCTCGACATGCTGGTCACCAGCGAGTACCCAGAGACCGTGACGGCGGCCCAGATCATCGCCGACAACCTAGCGCCGCTGGGCATCACGGTGAACATCCGCACCGTCGACTTCGCCACCTGGCTCGACGAACAGAACACCGGCCACTTCGACATGCTGATGATGGGCTGGCTGGGAAACATCGACCCGGACGATTTCTACTACGCACAGCACCACACGAACGGCACGAGCAACGCGCAGAAGTTCTCCGACCCCGAGGTCGACCGACTGCTCGATGCCGGCCGTACCGAAACCGATGTCGCCAAGCGAAAGGACATCTACGCCAAGGCCGCAACGCGGATCGCAGATCAGGCCAGCTACATCTACCTGTACAACCCCTCGGTGATCCAGGCCTGGGCCAACAACCTGTCGGGGTACCAGGTGCGCCGCGACGGTGCAGTCCGGTTCCGCACCGCCGACCTTGACCGAGGTGAAACCCCTTGAACTTGAGCAGAATCCGCGCGAATCATCCGATCATGGAGTTCCTGGCCCGACGCCTGCTGTACTCGGCGGTAGTGCTCATCGGAGTACTGATCGTGGTGTTCACCCTGGTGCACCTGGTACCGGGCGACCCGGTCCGCATCGCGCTCGGCACCCGCTACACCCCGCAGGCCTACGACGCGCTGCGCGCCGCCAGCGGCATGGACCGACCCATCGTCGCGCAGTTCTTCTCCTACCTCGGCTCGGCATTGACCGGCGATCTCGGCGTCAGTTTCCGCAACGGCGATCCGGTCACGGTGACCCTCCTCGACCGGCTGCCCGCCACGTTGTCCCTCGGGGTGGTCGGCCTCCTCATCGCGCTGGTGATCGCGCTGCCCGCCGGGATCTTCGCCGCATTGCGCGAGGGCCGAGTCAGCGATGCGATCGTGCGGGTCGCCAGCCAATTCGGGGTATCGGTACCGGATTTCTGGTTGGGCATCCTGTTGATCGGCGTGTTCGCCTCGACGCTGGGCTGGTTGCCCACCTCCGGATACCGCCCGCTGCTGGGCGATCCGGGCGGATGGCTGCGCCACATCATCCTGCCCGGACTGACCGTCGGCCTGGTGGCCGGCGCCATCATGACCCGCTATGTGCGCTCGGCGGTGCTGGAGGTCGCCGCCATGGGCTACGTCCGTACCGCGCGGTCCAAGGGCCTGGCACCACCGGTGGTCACCTTCCGCCACATCGTGCGCAACGCACTACTCCCGGTGTTGACCATCACCGGTATCCAGCTGGCCACCATCCTGGGTGGGGTCATCGTGGTCGAAGTGGTGTTCGCCTGGCCGGGTTTGGGCCGGCTGGTGTTCAATTCCGTTGCCGCACGGGACTATCCGGTGATCCAGGGCGCGGTGCTGCTGATCGCGGTGCTGTTCCTGCTGATCAACCTGCTGGTGGATGTGCTGTATGCGATCGTCGACCCGAGGATCCGGCTGTCATGACCACCACCGATGACTCCCGGGTCGCATCCTGGCGGCTGCTGCTGTCGAATCCGGTGACCGCGATCAGCGCCGCGGTACTGCTGGCGGTGCTGATCGTCGCGGTGTCCGCGTCCTGGATCGCCCCGTACGGCATCAACGACATCGACGTGCCCAGTGCCCTACAGGGCCCAGGTGCCGCACACTGGTTCGGCACCGATGAGCTTGGCCGCGACGTGTTCTCCCGCGTCCTGGTGGCGATCGCCGCCTCGCTTCGCGTCGCGGTCGTCTCGGTCGCGCTGGCCGCGGTGATCGGCGTGCTGGTCGGTGTGCTCGCCGGCTACCGGGGCGGCTGGATCGACACCGTGGTGATGCGCATCGTGGATGTCATGTTCGCGTTCCCCGTGTTGCTGCTGGCCCTGGCGATCGTGGCAGTGCTCGGGCCCGGCATCACCACCACGATGCTGGCCATCGGGATCGTCTACATCCCGATCTTCGCCCGCGTGGCCCGGGCCTCGGCGCTGGGCGTGCGGGTGGAACCGTTCGTCGCGGTGTCGCGCAGCATGGGCACGGGCGACGGCTACATCCTGGTCCGGCACATCCTGCCGAACATCGCCGGGCCGTTGATCGTTCAGCTGTCGCTGTCATTGGCCTTCGCGATCCTGGCCGAGGCCGCGCTGTCGTTTCTGGGGCTGGGTATCCAGCCACCGCAACCGTCGCTGGGCCGGATGATCTTCGACGCCCAGGGATTCGTCACGCTGGCGTGGTGGATGGCGGTGTTCCCGGGCGCGGCGATCTTCGTGATGGTGTTGGCGTTCAACCTGTTCGGGGACGGGTTGCGTGATGTCCTCGATCCGAAACAGCGCACCTCGATCGAGGCGAGAAGGGCGGGGCGGCGATGAGCACGCCGGTGCTGAAAGTCGACGACCTTCGGGTCACGATCGGACGTCGCGAGATCGTGAAGGGCGTGTCGTTCGCCGTGCAGCGCGAGCAGACGGTCGGCATCGTCGGCGAGTCCGGATCGGGCAAGTCGATGACGGTGCTGGCAGCCACCGGCCTGCTCGATGCCCCCGGGGCGGTGGTCGCCGGCACGAGCACGCTGGCGGGCGGCACCCGACTGGTCGGGGCCTCCGCGCGGGCACTGCGCACGGTGCACGGCAGCCGCATCGGCTTCGTCTTCCAGGATCCAGGGACGTCGTTGAATCCGCTGCTGACTCTGGAACGACAGATCACGGAAAGCCTTGAGACACACCGCAAGATGACCCGACGGCAAGCCCGTGCCCGGGCCGGCGAGTTGCTCGAGGCGGTCGGACTGCCCGCCGAGCGTCTGAGTGCGTACCCGCATCAGTTGTCCGGCGGGCAGCGTCAGCGGGTGATGATCGCGATCGCCCTGGCGTGCGATCCGGAACTGCTCATCGCGGATGAGCCGACGACTGCGCTCGACGTCACCACCCAGGCGCAGATCATCGAGCTGGTGGCCGATCTGCAGCGGGATTTCGGCACCGCGGTGGTGTGGATCAGCCACGATCTCGGGGTCATCGGGCAGGTGGCCGATGAGGTGACGGTGCTGCGCGACGGCGAGGCCGTCGAGCAGGCGCCGATCCTGCAGGTGTTCGACCATCCGCAACATTCCTACACCCGGGAGTTGCTGGCCGCCCGTCCGCTCCTCGACGGCGCCGGACCCGATCCCGCCCCCCACGATGCACCGGTTCTGTTGCAGGCCAAAGGCCTTGACGTGCGCTACGACGCGGTGCACGCCGTCAAGGGTGTCTCGTTCGAGCTGCGGCGTGCGACGACCCTGGGGATCGTGGGCGAATCGGGGTCGGGCAAGTCGACGGTGGCCGCTGCGCTGACCGGGCTGGCGGAGGTATCGGCGGGTAGGGCGACGCTGGGCGGCGAGGACGTCTTCGCCGGCGGTCGCGACCTGCGCCGCCGGATCAGCCTGGTGTTCCAGGATCCGTTCGCCTCACTCGATCCGCGGGCCCGGGTCAGCGCCGCGATCGGTGAGCCCCTGCGGGTGCACCGACTGGCCGCTGGGCGCCGGGATCGCGCCCAGCGGGTAGCCGAACTGCTCGAACTCGTCGGATTGCCAACAGATTTCGCTACGCGCTATCCGCACGAGCTGTCCGGCGGGCAGCGGCAGCGGGTCAGTATCGCCCGGGCGTTGGCTACCGAACCCGACGTGCTCATCCTCGATGAGTCAACGGCATCGCTGGACGTGTCGGTGCAGTCGCGGGTGCTGGACCTGCTGGTCGAGTTGCAGCGCGAGCTGGGGTTGACGTACCTGTTCATCGCGCACGACCTGGCGGTGGTACACCGGATGTGCCACGACGTGCTGGTGATGCGGGCCGGTGAGGTGGTCGAGTATGGCCCGGCCGCCGAGTTGTTCACCCATCCCGAGCACGAATACACCCGCACCCTGCTGGCCGCGGTTCCGCCGGCCAGGCCGCGTGAGAAGGTGTGAGCCATGACTGCTCTGGATGGAAAGGTCGCGTTGGTCACCGGCGCCTCATCGGGTCTCGGCGCGGCGGTTGCCCAATTGTTCGCGGCACGTGGCGCGAAGGTGTTCGGTGTTGCCCGCGACGCCGAACGGATGGCGACAGTGTTCGAGGACGTGCCCGGCGGGGCCTACGCCTCGGTGGACATCTCCTCCTCTGAGGCCTGCCGGGACGCGGTCGCGCAGTGCGTCGAGAAGTTCGGCCGCCTCGACGCCCTGATCAACGTCGCAGGATTCCACCAGATGCGCCACACCGTGTCGGTCACCGACGAGGACTGGGACAAGGACCTCGCAGTCAACCTCAACGGGCCGTTCTTCCTGTGCCGGGCCGCCCTGCCCCATCTGTTGGAGACCGGGGGAAACATCGTCAACGTCGCCTCCATCGCCGGGATCGAGGGTGAGGTCTACTCGGCCGGCTACTGCGCAGCCAAGCACGGGCTGGTCGGTCTCACACGTGCGCTGGCCATCGAATTCACCTCGGAGCGCCTTCGCGTCAACGCGGTATGCCCAGGCGGCATGCTCACCCCGCAGACCACCGAGTTCGCCGCACCGGAGAACGCCGACTGGAATCTGATCATGAGGATCGCCGCGCCCCGCGGGATGATGGACGTCGCCGATGTCGCCAAGACCATCGCGTTCCTGGCCAGTGACGACGCCGCCGCCGTCCACGGCGCGGTCTACATCGTCGACGCGGGCAAGACGGCGGGATAAGCGCTTTCGCCGGTTCCCTCCGCTAGCCGCCCGGAACTACCACGACCGGCCGGTACGTCCGCTGCAACGTGGCGGCGGCCACGCTGCCCAGTAGCACCTTCTTCAGCGCCGACCGCCCGCGAGAGCCGACCACCACAACACCGGCCCGTTGATCTTCAGCGAAAGCCACCAGGGCGTCGGCGGTGGCACCGGCACCGGACCCGCGGAACCTGGGCACGCGATGTGCGGGCTGTTCGGCGGCGACATCGACCGCACTGCCGTCGTCCACCCCGACCGAGACCACCTCGCGGCCGGGGAACAGCGCGCCGGCCGCGGCCAGCGCCCGGTCGGAGCCCTCTGAACCGTCGACACCGACCACGACAGGTCCGTCGGGCACCGCCGCATATTCGGCCGAGATCATGTTCTGGGACACCACCAGCACCGCACGGGGAGCGTGGTGCACCACGAGATCCGACACACTGCCCAGCTTCGAGTCGCTCGCCCCGATCCCGCGGGCGCCGACGATGAGCACATCGGGTTCGAGTTGTTCGGCCACCTGCGCCAACCCGAGTCCCTCCCCTGCCCAGGTGCGCTTGACCAGCGGTTCGGGATTCCAGCCGGCAGCCCGCGCCAGAACCACGCCGGTCTCGACCAACCGTGCGGCCTCGCCCTCGCTTTCGCTGTCGACGAGGTCGATCAGCTCGTCGACGTTGCGCGCCGAATGGCGCAATCGGGCCCGCAACCCCTTGCTGCCGAACGGCGGCGTGCACAGATAGACGACCACCGCGTCTGCGGCCGGGAACAGCGCGGCGCCGCTGCGGATCGCAGCATTGGCCGCCAGGGACCCGTCGTAACCGAGCACTACCTTCATGTGCGACCCCTCGTTTCCGTACGTGCAACCCGCGTCGTGCGTCCGATTCCAGACTAAAGGGCCGCAGGCCCAGCGCGCCGGGCCGGAAAACAGGTAGCCAACTACCCTATCGAGCGCCCGCGTGAGGCGCGCACGCTTTGGCCATGGACGCCACCGCCCACGGCCTGGCCCACCTCGGCGCCCCCATCGCCGTCGCCCATGACGACGTTGGGGCAGAACTTCGCGACCAGACGTTCAAGCGGTGGGTGTGGGGCGCGGCGGTTGTCAGCGCCGGCGGCGGCGGGATCGTCGGCGCCTTTCTGGCCTTCGCAGCACCCATCGTGTTGAGCCCGGCGGACACCCAACGCCTGCTGATACGCGGCGGCACCGCACTCGTCGTGTTCCTGGCGGTCGCGGTGCCGGTGATGCTGCGGGTACGGCGGCGGCGGTTCGCCGCCAGCACGGCCTGGCTCAGCGCGGGCCGTCCGCCCACCGCCGAGGAACAGCGGTTGACGCTCGGCGCCTCGGGTGAGGCAGTGCGACTGTCGGCGGCCGTGTGGGGCGTCGGGGCGGTGATCTTCGGGTCCCTGGCGCTCACCCAACAGGTGTCCACGGCGGTGTACATCTTCAGTGTGGTCGCCCTGGGCGGCATTTCGACGAGCGCAGTGTGGTACCTGATCGTCGAACGGGTGATGCGGCCGGTGTCCGCCCGGGCGCTCGACGGTGCCACCCCGGACCGGCGCTTCGGCCCGACGATCGGGCGCAGGCTCGTGATGGCATGGTTGCTGGCGACCGGCGTTCCACTCTTCGGCATCGCCGTGCTCGCCGTCGGGTATCTGGCCGACGTCGGCTTCCGGGCCCAGCGCACGTTCGCGGCCGTCCTGATCCTGGTGGCGGTCGCGATCGTGGTCGGCCTGTTCGCGATCCTGATCGCCATCCGCTCGGTCACCGAACGGGTCACCGCGCTGCGCCGCGCCCTGGCCCAGGTGCAGTCGGGCGATTTCAGTGCCCGCGTCGAGGTCGACGACGCCAGCGAAATCGGGCGGCTACAGGCCGGATTCAACACCATGACGGCCGGCCTGGCCGAACGTGAACGTATCCGCCACACGTTCGGCACCTACGTGGATCGCGATGTGGCCGAACACATCCTGCGCGCCGCCGGATCGCTGGAGGCCCAGGAGTTGGATGTCACCCTGATGTTCGTCGACGTCCGCGGATTCACCACGCTCGCCGAACGCCTGCAGCCCACCGAGGTGGTCACGACCCTGAACCGGTTGTTCGAGCGGATCGTGCCGATCGTGCACGACCACGGCGGCCACATCGACAAATACGCAGGCGACGGCCTGATGGCGGTCTTCGGGGCGCCTCGGCGCCAGGACCGTCATGCCGATGACGCCCTGGGCGCCGCGCTACAGATCGCCGAAGCGGTGCACGAGGAGTTCAGCGGCAGCCTGACCGTCGGCGTCGGCCTGAACTCCGGCCCGGTGATAGCCGGAAATGTCGGTGGCGCTGGACGTTTGGAATTCTCGGTGATCGGTGACGCGGTGAACGTCGCAGCCCGCGTCGAGACCGCGACCCGCCAGACCGGCGACACCGTGCTGCTCACCGGCGCCACATTGAGCCAACTCAGCGGCGATCGAGGCGGATTCGAACTCCGGCCGGGGCTGGCGCTCAAGGGTAAGACCAATCCGGTTGCGGTGTACGCCCCGGCGCTTCAGCGCTCGCCGTACTCCAGAGGCGGCTCGGACGAATCGACCTTCCCGTAGCTGCTGATCGTGAGCCCGTCCGGCCCGACTTCATAGCGCGCGCCGTCGGCGGGGTTGACGGCCACGAAGCCGTTGCCCGACCTTTCGGCGGTGGGAATCTGGAGATTGGCGCCGTCGCTGAGCCGCTCACCGCGGTAGGAGAAGCTGTCGGGGCCGGTCTGGCAGATCACCGCCAGTGAGGATTCGGTGCGGATCACGGCGGCCGGGGTGTCGCCGGCCGGGCAACGCGCGGTGTGGTCGACGAAGCCCTGCGCATCGGTGCCGCTGACGTTGGCCGTCGCCGAGCCGGATGTGATCGTGGTGGTGGTCGGCGCTTCGGACGTCGCGCTGGGCGGGGTCGGTGCG
The DNA here is from genome assembly GCA_036235365.1 of Mycolicibacterium sp. 050232. GTDB lineage: Bacteria > Actinomycetota > Actinomycetes > Mycobacteriales > Mycobacteriaceae > Mycobacterium. Next base: position 97,292 of record JAZBEZ010000004.1, read on the forward strand.
GTCAGCGTCTCGCGGGAGGACGTGCCGTCGCCGCCGCTGGCCAGCATCGCGGCCAATACCGCGGCGATCCCGAACAGTCCGACCGTCACCAGGATCAGGGTGAGCTGGTTCCGGCTGAACCGGGGCTTGCGCGCGGGCGCGGGCGGTGTCTGCGCCGGGGGTGGTGCAGGCGGATACGGCGTGAAGCCGGTGTGGGCCGGATTGGGGTAGATGGACGAGAACTCGCGGGTGCCCGGTGGCTGCGCCTGCGGCTGCGGCGGCGGGGTGAGTCGCGGCGGGGCGGGTGAGGGCACGGGCGTGGGCGGCGGCAGCGGCGCCGGCGCGGGAGCCGCGGCGGAGTTGGCCGCGTCGCGGGCGGCCTTGGCCAGTTCCCCGGCACTGGGATAGCGGTCGACGGCGTCCTTGGCCATGCCCTTCGCGACGACCTCGTCGAATGCGCGCGGTATGCCGCGGCGCATGATGCTGGGCCGCGGCGCCGGGGAGAACATGTGTGCGCTCATCAGCTGGCGCAGATCACCGGTTTCGTACGGTGGCCGGCCGATCAGCATCTCGTAGAGCAGGCAGGTCAGCGCGTACACGTCGGCGGCGGGTCCGACCGGGCCGCCGGAGAACCGTTCCGGTGCCATGTAGGCGCTCGATCCGATCAGCACGCCCGTCATCGTGACGCTGGCCTCGCCGCCCACGTGGGCGATGCCGAAGTCTACGAGGTAGGCGAAGTCGTCGGGGGTGAGCAGGACGTTCTCCGGCTTGATATCGCGGTGCACCAGGCCATCGGCGTGCGCGGCGTCCAGCGCCGAGGCCACCTGCGTGACGATCGCTGTGGCCCGCTCCGGGGTGAGCGGGCCGTTGGTCCGCAGCAGTTCCTTGACGCTGGCGCCCTCGACCAGGCGCATGTCGATGAACAGCACACCGTCGATCTCGCCGAAATCGTGCACCGGGATCACGTGCGGTTCCTGCAGTCGAGCCGCCACCCGGGACTCCCGCCGGAACCGCTCCTGAAAGCTCGCGTCGGCGGCGATCTCGGTGCGCAGCAGCTTGACCGCCACCATGCGTTCCTTGACCGTGTCGTAGGCGCGGTACACCTCACCCATGCCGCCGACGCCGATCAGCGATTTCAGCTCGTAGGGTCCGAACCGGGTGCCGAGGCGCGAGGCACCAGGGGGCGGGGTCATTGCGCGATCCTTTCCGGTTGCACCATGCCCTCGGAGCGGGGCGGGCAGCGGTCGTCTCGGTCACGAGGATAGTTCGACCGCGGCCAGGCCCGCCCCCAGCGGTGCCCGGACGCGTCAGTTGAACGACGAGTGCGGGGCGCCCATACCAGGGTCGATCTTCGTCGGCCCCGAGGCCGACGGCGCGACCGGAAAATCGAAGATGGCCGTCGGAATGTACACCGTCGCACAGGCATTCGGGATATCGACGACGCCGGACAACCGACCCTCGATCGGTGCGGCACCCAGCAGCAGGTACGCCTGCTCGGGGCTGTAGCCGAACTTGGTCAGGTAGTCGATCGCGTGCAGGCAGGCGCGCTGGTAGGACAGGTGCGAGTCCAGGTAGCGCTGCTCACCATCGAGGGTGACCGAGGTGCCGGAGAAGGCCAGCCATTCGGAGTACTGCGGATCGGTGTTGCCCGGCATGAATATGGCGTTCTCGCTCACCCCGTAGGTCTCCATGCCGCCGGGGATGACGTCCACGCGCAGGTCGATGAACCCGCCCATCTCGATGGCACCACAGAAGGTGATCTCGCCGTCGCCCTGCGAGAAGTGCAGGTCGCCCACCGAGAGGTTGGCGCCGTCGACGTAGACCGGGTAGAACACCCGGCTGCCCTTGGTGAGGTTCTTGATGTCCTGGTTGCCGCCGTTCTCGCGCGGCGGCGCGGTGCGGGCGGCCTCGGCCGCGGCCTTGGTGAAAGCCTCCCCGCTCAGTCCGCCGAGGATCGCGTCACGCGGCTCGGGCGGCAGGGCCAGCGGCGGCACCCGGTCGGGGTCGGTGGCGATCAGTGCGGCCTCGCGAGTGTTCCACTTGGCCAATAGCCCGGTCGAGGGCGCGGTGCCCATCAACCCCGGGTGCACGATGCCGGTGAACTCGACGTGCGGCACGTGGCGTGAGGTGGCCTTCTGCCCGGAAAAGTCCCAGATCGCCTTGTAGGCGTCGGGGAACTGATCGGTGAGGAACCCACCGCCGTTCAGCTTGGGAAAGATGCCCGTATAGCCCCAGCCCTGGCCGGCCAGCGGGCCGGCGTCCTCTTGCGGGATGGGGCCGACGTCGAGGATGTCGACGATCAGCAGATCGCCCGGCTTGGCTCCCTCCACGGCGATCGGGCCCGAGAGCACGTGCACGGTCGTCAACGGCGCGTTGAGGATGTCGTCGGCGGAATCGTCGTTGACGATCGCGCCGTCGAACCACTCGCGACAGTGCACCCGGAACGAGTCACCCTGCTTGACCGTCACCGCGGCCGGGATGTCGGGGTGCCACCGGTTGTGGCCGAGCTTCTCCTGATCGGTGAACTTCTTGGTCGAGTCGAGCGGGAAGACAACCTCGGGCATTGATCCTCCTTCAGGGACGGGGCAACTTCTGGTGAAGCGGGTTGGTGGTGACTTTCTGCCGCCGGCCACCCGGTGGCGGGCCGGCAACCACTGCGGGACGGTCGGACGACGCGCGGGTCGCGTCCTGCAGCGCCATGGCTGTCGAGCCGCCGCGACCCAGATTCGGAGCCGCGATGGCCCTGCGTGCCGGTCCCTGACAGTCCGGGCAGTCGATCACGTCCGGACGCGTGCTCATCGAGTACATCTTTTTCGTCACGCCGCAACCGGACGCACATCGAAATTCGTAGAGAACCAACAGGTTTCCTTGCCGTTCGGACGATCGTGAGGACATGCACCGTCGACGAACGCCACCCTACCGACGAACACCGCTATTGGCGCGCCACTTCGGCAATAGAGCTCCAAAGTTTGGACCTTTTACCCAGCCAAGTGATTCGCCCGAATCTCGGTGTTGCGGTGAGCCAGGGCTCATCGGCTGCGGTAGCTTCACGCAGACACGTCTGGCAATCCAGTCGGCAGATCCTGAGGATGACCCGTGAATGACCTCAAACCGTTCTCGCCCTCGATCGATTGGAGTTCCGAGTTACTGCACTCGCTGTGGTGGCTGGCCCAGGCCTGGACCATCACCGCGGTGTGCACCCTGGCGGTGCTGACCCTGCTCGCCCGGTTCACCACATGGGGCCGGCAGTTCTGGACCGTGACCGGCGCCTACTTCACCGGGCGACACAGCCTCAAGCCGTGGCTGACATTGGCCGCGATGTTGCTGTCGGTGATCATCGGCGTGCGACTGGCGGTGTTGTTCAGCTACCAGAGCAACGACCTGTACTCCGCGGCACAGGTCGCGGTGCAGGGCTGGGCCACCGGCAACGACGAGGTGAGAACCTCTGGTATCAGGGGGTTCTGGGTCGCCTTGCTCATCTTCTCGGTGCTGGCCGCGATCCTGGTCACCCGGGTGTTGATCGACCTTTTCATGACCCAGCGATTCATGTTGGCCTGGCGCACGTGGCTGACCGACCGGCTCACCGGCGACTGGCTGGACGGCCGCGCCTATTACCGGTCCCGATTCATCGACCAGACCATCGACAACCCGGATCAGCGCATCCAGTCCGACATCGACGTGTTCACCGCCCTGTCCGGCCCGCAGCCCAACACCCCGCACCAGACCAGCAACGGCACACTGCCGTTCGGGGCCATCTCGTCGATCGTCTCGGTCGTCTCGTTCACCTCGATCCTGTGGAACCTCTCGGGTGACCTCAGCCTCTTCGGCGTCGAGATACCGCGCGCGATGTTCTGGTCGGTGTTCGTCTACGTCGCCTTCGCCACCGTGATCGCGTTCGCTCTCGGCCGTCCGCTGATCCGGCTGTCGTTCAACAACGAAAAGTTCAACGCCGCATTCCGTTACGCGCTGGTTCGCCTGCGCGACGCCGCCGAGTCGGTCGCGCTGTACCGCGGCGAGAAGGTCGAACGGTCACAGCTGCGGCAACGGTTCGCCGCCGTCGTCGTCAACTACAAGCACTTCGTCAACCGGACCATGGTGTTCACCGGGTGGAACCTGTCGATGAACCACATCATCATCCCGCTGCCCTGGGCGCTGCAGGCCCCGCGGTTGTTCAGCGGCCAGATCCAGCTCGGGACGGTCAACCAGTCGGTGGCCGCCTTCGGCGCGATCCAGGATGCGCTGTCGTTCTTCCGGAATTCGTACGACACATTCGCCGGCTACCGCGCCTCGATCATCCGTCTGCACGGACTGGTCACCGCCGACCAGCAGAGCCGCGCACTGCCCAAGTTGGAAGTCGCCGAACTCGCCACCGAAACCGACAGCCTGGTCGAGCTCGGCGATGTCGAGGTACGCAACCCGGCCGGCGAGCAATTGATCGACGATCTGAGTCTGTCCCTGGCCACCGGTGAGGCGATGATCATCACCGGCAAGTCGGGTACCGGCAAGACCACGCTGTTGCGCAGCATCGCCCAGCTGTGGCCGTACGCCTCGGGCACGGTGCGGTGTCCGCAGGGCGACAACGAGACGCTCTATCTGTCGCAGGTGCCCTACGTTCCGCTGGGCGACCTGCGGACCGTGGTGTCATATCCGCACCAACCCGGAGCCCTGCCCGACACGGCGCTGCAGGACGCCCTGCTCGCGGTCGCCCTGCCGCGCTACGTCGACCGGCTCGACGAGGACGGCGACTGGGCCAAGGTGCTCTCCCCCGGCGAACAGCAGCGCGTGGCATTCGCCCGGCTGTTGCTGACCAAACCCAAGGTGGTCTTCCTCGACGAGGCGACCTCCGCACTCGACGAGCCACTGGAATTCATGATCTACAGCCTGATCCGTCGCGAACTGCCCGATACGGTGTTGGTCAGCGTCACCCACCGCACCACGGTGCATCGCCACCACAACACCCATCTGGAACTGCTCGGCGACGGGCGGTGGCGGCTGGGCCGCGTCGACGACATCGAACCGGTCGGCGTGTAGTGCCTGCTTGAGATGGCTGGCGACCCGTCGCGGTGGGCCGTCTGGTAAGACGGGGGAAACGACACCACGTAGTAAGGTAAGCCTTCGCACAGCGCCAGCCGCTGCATCGTGCTCACCCCACACCGACCACCAAGGGTTCCTGATGGCCGATTCCAGAGCTCCCCACACGGGGATTGCTCGATGGATCCGTCGACTCGCCATTCCGGTGATTGTCGGCTGGATCGCCCTCCTCGCATTTCTGAGCGCCACCGTCCCCCCGCTCGAGGTGGTGGGTCAGATGCGCTCGGTGTCGATGAGCCCCAGCGACGCGCCCTCGGTGATCGCGATGAAACGCGTCGGCACGGTGTTCGACGAGTTCCACTCGGACAGCTCCGCGATGATCGTGCTGGAGGCCGAGGACAAACTCGACGCCGATGCCCACCTGTTCTACAACGACATGGTCGACAAGCTGGAAGCCGACAAGAAACATGTCGAGCACGTCCAGGATTTCTGGGGTGACCCGCTGACCGAGGCCGGCGCCCAGAGCAACGACGGCAAAGCCACCTATGTGCAGGTGTACCTGGCCGGCAACATGGGTGAGGCGCTGGCCAACGAATCGGTCGAAGCCGTTCAGAAACTCATCGCCGGCCTGTCACCGCCGCCCGGGCTCAAGGTGTATGTCACCGGGCCCACCGCGCTGGCCGCCGATCAGCAGATCTCCGGTGACCGAAGTGTCAAGATCATCGAAGGCGTCACCTTCGCGGTCATCATCACGATGCTGCTGCTGGTGTACCGGTCGATCGTCACGGTGATCCTGGTGCTGTTGATGGTGGTGATCGAGCTCTCAGCGGCCCGCGCCGTGGTGGCTTTCCTGGGCTATCACGAACTGATCGGCCTCTCGACCTTCGCGACGCAGCTGCTGGTAACCCTCGCGATCGCGGCATCCACCGACTACGCGATCTTCCTGATCGGGCGATATCAGGAAGCCCGGAGTGTCGGTGAGGACCGAGAACAGGCGTATTACACGATGTTCCACGGCACCGCGCACGTGGTGCTCGGTTCCGGTATGACGATCGCCGGCGCGACGTTGTGCCTGCATTTCACCCGCTTGCCGTATTTCCAGACCCTCGGCATTCCGATGGCTGTCGGCATGACGGTCACGGTGCTGGCGGCGCTCACGCTGGGGCCCGCGATCATCACGGTGGCCAGCCGGTTCGGCAAGGTGCTCGAGCCCAAACGCGCCATGCGAATCCGCTTCTGGCGGCGGCTGGGAGCCTTCGTGGTCCGCTGGCCTGGGCCGGTACTGCTGGCCACCATCCTGCTGTCCCTGGTCGGCCTGCTCACGCTGCCGGGCTATCGGACCAACTACAACGACCGCAACTATCTGCCCACCGATCTGCCGGCGCAGGAGGGATTCGCGGCCGCCGACCGGCATTTCTCCGCGGCGAAGATGAACCCCGAGCTGCTGCTGATCGAAACCGACCACGACGTCCGCAATTCGGCGGACTTCCTGGTGATCGACCGGATCGCCAAGCGGGTCTTCGAGGTGCCCGGAGTCGGCAGCGTGCAGGCCATCACCCGCCCGCAAGGTGAACCGCTGGAGTTCAGCACCATCCCGGCCCAGATGAGTATGGGCGGGGTCAGCCAGACGATGAACCGCAAGTACCTCATGGACCGTGCCGACGACATGCTGCTGCAGGCCGACGAGATGCAGAAGACGATCAACACGATGGATCGGATGATCGAGCTCATGGTCGAGATGAGCGGCATCACCCACAACATGGTGGGCAAGATGGACACGATGGTCGTCGACGTCAAGGAACTTCGGGACCACATCGCCGATTTCGACGATTTCCTGCGCCCGCTGCGGAACTACCTCTACTGGGAGCCGCACTGCTACGACATTCCGGTCTGCCAGTCGATGCGTTCGGTGTTCGATGCTCTCGACGGGGTGGACTCCCTGACAGACAGCATCCAGGAACTGATGCCCGACATGCACCGGCTCGACGAGCTGATGCCTCAGATGGCGACCATGATGCAGCCGCAGATCGCGACCATGCGGAACATGAAGACCATGATGCTGACCATGTATCAGACCCAGAAGGGTCTGCAGGATCAGATGGCGGCGATGTCGGAGAACCAGACCGCCATGGGTACGGCGTTCAACGACGCCAAGAACGACGACACCTTCTATCTGCCACCGGAAACCTTCAACAACGCCGACTTCAAGCGTGGCATGAAGAGCTTCATCTCGCCCGACGGAAAAGCGGTGCGCTTCATCATCTCTCACGACGGTGATCCATTGACGCCGGAAGGTATCAAGATCATCGACGGGATCAAACTGGCCGCCAAGGAGGCCATGAAGAACACCCCGTGGGAGGGTTCCAAGATCTACATGGGCGGCACCGCGTCCGCCTTCAAGGACATGCAGGAAGGCAACAACTACGACCTGCTCATCGCCGGCATCTCGGCGATCTGCCTGATCTTCATCATCATGCTGATCATCACCCGCAGCCTGGTGGCCGCCGCGGTGATCGTCGGCACGGTGCTGATCTCACTCGGCACATCATTCGGGTTGTCGATTCTGGTGTGGCAGCACCTGATCGGGATCGAACTGCACTTCATGGTGATGGCCATGGCGGTGATCGTGCTGCTGGCCGTCGGTGCGGATTACAACCTGCTGCTGGTGGCGCGGCTCAAAGAGGAACTGCCGGCCGGGATCAACACCGGCATAATCCGGGCCATGGGCGGCAGCGGTTCGGTGGTGACGGCGGCCGGGCTGGTGTTCGCGTTCACCATGATGTCGATGGTGGTGAGCGAGATGATCGTGGTGGCCCAGGTGGGTTCGACGATCGGGTTGGGTCTGCTGTTCGACACCCTGGTGATCCGCTCGTTCATGACGCCGTCGATCGCGGCGCTGATGGGCCGCTGGTTCTGGTGGCCGCAGCTGGTCCGCCAGCGTCCGGCCCGCGGTGTGGTGGCACGGGCGATGGAGCGGGAACAGTCGAACGCTTAGCTGTCGGGTCGTCTAGGCGGCGGGTTGCAGTCAGTATCGAGCAGTGATCCGCCGCATAGATGGTTATCCACAGATCGCCGAATGGCTCTGGTGACCATCGCGCCGGTCGACGAGCATCGGTTCTGTGAATGTCGGTGAAGCTCTTCGGCAGCAGGATGGGGTGATCTCGCGTCGGCAGGCGTTGGATGCGGGGCTGGCTGAGCATGAAATCCGACGATTGCTCAGGCGCAATAAGTGGGCGCGGGTGCACCCCGGCGTGTATGTCGAACACACCGGTCCGCTGACCTGGGCACAACGGGCTTGGGCTGCAGTGCTTTACGCGGCCCCGGCCGCCCTGTGCTTCGAATCGGCGTTGGGCGCGCAGACGTCACCGATCCATGTCGCCGTCGAGCGGCAACGGTCGACATTGGTTGAGCCGGTCGGCGTCCGCATACACCGTGTCGCCCACGTTGACGATCGCGTGCAGTGGAACGCCGGCCCGCCGCGCATGCGGTACGAGGAAGCCGCCCTCGACGTCGCCGGCCGTTCTGCACGCGACCTCGATGCCATAGCCGTCCTGGCCAATGCCTGCCAGTCTCGGCGCACCACCGCGCGGCGGCTGCTGAAAACCCTCGACTCTCGTGGGCGGCTGCGGCGTCGTCGCTGGCTGCGCGCGGTGCTGGTCGACATCGCTGACGGCACCTGCTCGGTTCTTGAGCACGGCTATCTTGTCCGCGTCGAGCGTCCGCACGGTTTGCCGCGAGCTACGCGCCAGAAGCGGTCGGAGTCATCGCTCGGTGTCTGTTATCGCGACGCCGAGTACGGCGAACGGCTCGTCGTCGAGCTCGACGGCAGGGTGTTTCACGATTCGGCGACGCGGCGCGATGCGGATTTCGAACGGGACCTGGATGCCGCCGTCGACGGCCGGTCGACCGTCAGGCTTTCCTACGGGCAGGTCTTCGACCGGCCGTGTCAGACTGCGGCCAAGGTCGCTCAGATCCTGCAGCGGCACGGGATCGCGGTGGCGGGCCGCCGATGCGGGCCGGGGTGTGAGTTCGTTCGACTCGACCGCGCTGCGTAGTGATCTAGGCGGCGGGTTGCAGTCAGTATCGAGCAGTGATCCGCCGCACTGGATATTCGCGGCAGATGTCTAGGCGACCGCGGCCGCGATCAACAGCTCGGCAGCGGCGTCGACCCGCGACCGGTCCGCCGTGACCAGGCCGTCCTGGCAGAGGCCCCGCAGACCGGATACCACCAAAGTGGCACGCGCACAGGCGTTGTCGCTGGGGTACCCGATCGCAGACAAGGCCTGCGCGATCGGGGCGATCATCGCCTCCACCGCGGTTCGGGCCGCTTCGCCGTACGTCTGTGGGTCGGTGACCGCCAGGCTGAGGACCTGTAGCAGCAGGCGCACGTTGCGACGTTCGCCGCCCCGGGTCAGTTCCCGCCACAGCGTCCGTGCCGCGTCTGCGAATTCGTCCGCCGTGGTGACACGGGAGAACATCTCCCCCAGCTGCGGACGGCTCGCGTCCAGGGCCTGGGCCAGCAGTTCGGCCCGGTCGCCGAAGTAGTACAGCAGCATGCGCTTGCTCGTACCGAGGGCCTGTGCCATCGGCGCCAGCGACATCTCCCCGATGCCGTGCTGTTCGAGATACCCCACGACACCGTTCAACAGCTCTTCGCGCTTGACGGGATCCGCTGTCCTGGCCACCTCTTGACTGTACCGATCGGTACATTTATAGTCAATGATGTATCGATCGGTACAAGTATTGCGGAGGAGGACCTCATGACCGGACTTCGAGTTGCCGTCGTGGGTGCCGGCATCGGTGGCTTGACGGCCGCGATTGCCTTACGTGCCAACGGAATCGACGCGACGGTGTACGAGCAGGCGCGCGAGCTCAAGGCACTCGGTGCGGGGGTCTCCATCGCGACGAACGGTTCCCGCATCCTGAACACGCTGGGAGTGGGCGACGCAGTGGCGGCGATCGCCGGTCCGGTCACGCACTATCAGTTCCGCACCTGGCAGGCCGAGCCGATCGCCGGAGAACCGTCCGCCCTCGGCTTCGGGGACCCCGCCCGCACCTGGTGCCTGCACCGCGGCGAGTTCCAGAAGATACTCGCGGACGCACTGCCCGCCGATGCCCTCCGGCTCGGCCACTCCTGCGTCGGCGCCACCGAACACGGTGATGGGGTCCGTGTCGAATTCGCCGACGGCACAACCGTTGACGCGGACCTCTTGGTCGGCGCCGACGGTATTCACTCCCGTCTACAGGGCAAGGTGGCGCGCGCCGCCGCACCCGTGAGCGAGGGAATCATGGCCTACCGCGGGCTGATTCCCGCCGACCGGCTGCGCGGCATCGTCGACATGAATGCCAGCTCCATGTGGCTGGGGCCCCGGCAGAGCTTCCTGGCCTACCCGGTCTCGGCCGGCGACCTCCTCAACATCGTGGCGTTTGTCCCCACCAATCTCACCGTCACCGAATCCTGGACCGCCCCTGGCGATGTCGCCGAACTCGCCGCCGCCTACCAGGGCTGGGATCCGACGGTGCTGTCGATCATCGGCGCGATGGATTCCACATTCCGGTGGGGCATCTACGACCGTGAGCCGTTGGACCGATGGTGCACCGACCGGATCACGCTGCTGGGCGACAGCGCCCACGCGGTGACGCCGCACCTCGGGCAGGGCGCCAATCAGGCCATCGAGGATGCGGTGACGCTCGCGGTCGTCCTGCGTGGCGCCCGGGCCGACGAACTCGGGGCGCGGCTGCGTCACTACGAAGATCTGCGCATGGGGCGCACCCGGCACGTGCGCAATCAGGCGCGCGCCGCCGGGAGCATCTACCGCTCGACCGAACTCGCGCCACGCGCACAGGCAGAACAACTGCACGCGATCCTCGACAGCGTCGCGATCAACACCTACGACGCCGAACACGTTGCCCTGGACGCAGTGCCCGCCGCATGAAACGGCTACCGCGCGAGCAGCTCGGCTTCCTGTGGTGTGACCAGACGCTCCTGACTGGCCGGATAACGCCGGCTCTTGATGGGGCAGCGGATCAGCGAGAGGGCGATCCGAGCGGTTCGCGTGTCAACTGTTCGGCTGATGTACACGGCAGTTCGCTCCGTTCGGTTCACGGCTCGCCGGGGAGCACCGGAACCCCGGGGAGCATCGGGTAGGCACCGTCCGGTTGCGGCACGACGGCGGCCGGCGGTTGGACGGTGCCGACCGGCCCGCCGAGCGCCGGCTGAGTGCGCTGGCCTCCGGTCAGTATCGACAGCAGCGACGCGTAGTTGTCGATGGCACTGACCAACGCGCCGGGATCGAACGGCACCGCGGGTGCCTGATCGTCGGTGGGCAGCGGCGTCCGCGGCGCGGCTGCCGCCAGCCCGTTGCTCACGGTCAAGGCCGCCAACGCGCCCGCGGCACTCAACGCCGCGTACCCGAGCAGCCGGCCCAGTGTGGTGGTCGCAGACATGATGGCCTCCCCGATCTGACGTGAGTGCAGTTGTTGCACTTGAGTCACTTGGGAAACACTGGTCTGCAACGGTCACATTTGGGGCACGACACCGTCACAAATCGCACCCTATGGCGTGGCTAGTCCTTTGCCAGGCGACAGCTGTGAGAATCTGGCGCGCTCGCCGGTGGCCACTCTCCCCCACGGTTGCGGTCACAGACACGGACCGTACTTGCGACAGGAACTACCTGGCATTTATCACGTCAATATTGTCGAAACACCTTTGCTCACATTGGTACCGTGCGGCAAGACGAACGGGGAGGCCGATGACGAAGAACACCGCAACCTGCCTTATCGGGGTCCTGGCCATCGGCCTGGCCGCCACCGCATGCAGTCCGGTCACTGAGAAGGCCGAAGCCACCACGACGACCACCACCGCCACGACCGCGGCGGGCGACGGTGCGGCGTTGGCATCGCTCTTGCCCACGCCGGCGGACCTGCAGCAGACCAAAGGCCCCGATGACATCGCCGACGGCGGTATCCACCTGCACTACCAGGTCAACGGGTCACCGAGCGACGTGATGACCGCCTACAAGAACGCGCTGCAGGGCAAGGGATGGGCGCTCACCACGATCATCAGCTCGAGCGGGGGCGGAGGCGGCGGAGCCACGTACACCGGAACTCACGGCGACGCGTACGGGGTGTTCGACGGCGGCGGATACGCCAACACCACCTACATCGACGTCTGCACCTGGGCAGCCAAGCCGGCGAATCCCAACTGCAGTCGCGGCGATCGTTAGCGACACCCTTTCGCGCAGGTTGCGCACCGGAGTGTCGCAGCGCCGGCCACGGCCGACGGCGTCCGTCGGCAATCCATCGGACCGGATGTCGGAGCGTTCTGAAATCACAACGTAGCCAACGTGTTGCGTGTGATCTACCCATGAGTGCCCGTTGCCCCCCTTACGCTAGAGGGCATGTCCGGCCCGCCAGAGGGTTCGCGGTCTACAGTTGCCAAGCTGGCCATGCACTGTGTGCTGGCCGGATTGCTGGCGGCAGTCTTGATGTTCCCTGTCGTCGGCGGGGTGGGGATCATGACTGCACGGCTGTCCGACACAGTGGCACAGGATTCCGCGCAAGTCCTCGAAGGTGACGCACCGATCGTCACCACCATGGTGGACGCCTCCGGTCAGCCGATCGCGTGGCTGTACGAGCAGCGTCGGTGGGCGGTGCCCAGCGATCGGATAGCCGACACCATGAAGCTGGCGATCGTGTCGGTGGAGGACAAGCGCTTCGTCGAGCACAACGGGGTGGACGTCCAGGGAACACTGAACGGGCTGATCGGCTATATGCGCGGCATCGAAGATGTTCGCGGCGGGTCGACCCTCGAACAGCAGTACGTCAAGAACTACAACCTCCTGGTCAAGGCGAAGACCGATGCCGAGCGCCGCGCCGCCGTCGAGGTCAGCCCCGCCCGCAAACTGCGCGAGATCCGCATCGCACTGGCGATGGACAAGACCCTTCCCAAGCAGGAGATCTTGGCCCGGTACCTCAATCTCGTGTCGTTCGGCAACGGCGCCTTCGGAGTTCAGGACGCGGCGCGCACGTACTTCGGTGTCGACGCCGCGGACCTCACCTGGCCGCAGGCCGCCATGCTGGCCGGCGTGGTCCGGTCCACCAGCGCGCTCGATCCCTACACCAACCCGGACGGCGCCCTCGCCAGGCGCAACCTGGTGCTGGACACGTTGATCGACTATCTGCCGGACCGGGCCGTGGAGCTGCGCGCCGCCAAAGCGGCACCCCTGGGCGTACTCCCCCAAGCCGATCCGCTGCCCCAGGGCTGCATCGCCGCAGGCAACCGCGCCTTCTTCTGCGAGTACGTCCTGCAGTATCTGGCGCAGGCCGGCCTGACCATGGAAGACGTCGCGCGCAACGGCTACCTGATCCGCACCACGCTCGACCCGAAGGTTCAGGACAGTGTGACTGCGGCGCTGCAGAAGTACGCCAACCCGAACGCCGCCGGCGTCGCGAGCGTGATGAACGTGATCACGCCGGGCAAGGACACCCACCGGGTGATCGCGATGGGCGACAGCCGCACCTACGGCCTCGACCTCGATGCCAGACAAACCGTGCAGCCGCAGCCGTTCTCGTTGGTCGGTGACGGCGCCGGGTCGATCTTCAAGATCTTCACCACGGCCGCCGCCCTGGAGATGGGGATGGGAACCAACACCAAACTCGATGTCCCGGGAACATTCATGGGCAAGGGGCTGGGCAGCAGCGACACCCCCGGGTGCCCGCGGGAAACCTGGTGTGTGCGCAACGCGAGAGCATTCTCCGGCTCGCTGCCCGTCACCGATGCGCTGGCCCAGTCGCCCAATACCGCGTTCGCCAAACTCATCTCACAGATCGGCGTGCCGCGCGCGGTGGACATGGCGGTCCGGCTCGGGCTGCGGTCCTATGCCGAACCCGGCAGCGCGCGCGACTACAACCCCGACTCCAACGAAAGCATCGCCGATTACGTCAAGCGACAGAACATCGGATCGTTCACCCTCGGGCCGTTCGAGCTCAACGCACTCGAGTTGGCCAACGTCGGCGCGACTCTGGCTTCGGGCGGCACCTGGTGCCCACCCAATCCGATCGACAAGATCTTCGACCGGCACGGCCGTGAAGTGGGCGTCCAGACGGTCCCCTGCGACCAGGCGGTACCGGAGGGTCTGGCCAACACCCTGGCCAACGCGCTGGGCAAGGACCACTCGAGCGGAACCGCAGCCGGCGCAGCGAGTTCGGTCGGCTGGAAACTGCCGATGTCCGGCAAGACCGGCACCACCGAGGCCCACCGGTCATCGGGTTTCCTCGGCTTCACCAACCAGTACGCGGCCGCGAACTACATCTTCGACGACTCTTCGTCACCGTCGGGCTTGTGCTCATACCCGTTGCGCAAATGCGGCGACGGCACGCTGTTCGGCGGTACCGAGCCGGCGTTGACGTGGTACGCCGCAATGAGTCCCATCGCCGACTCCTTCGGCCCGGTGGCCTTGCCGCCCACCGACCCGCGGTACGTCGACGGCGGTCCCGGCGGTGAAGTACCGAGCGTCAGCGGAATGAAGGTCGACGAGGCCCGTAAGCGCCTGCTGGACGCCGGCTTCCGAGTTGCCGACAGAACCGCACAAGTCAACAACAACGCCACCAAGGGCTCGGTGGTCGGGACGACGCCGAGCGGGCGGACCATTCCGGGCTCGATCGTCACGATCAACACCAGCACGGGGTACGTGCCGCCTCCGCCGGTCTACATTCCTCCGCCCAACCTTCCACCTCCGCCGCCGGGGCTCAACGAGCTCGGGCCGCCGCCACCGCCGAACGTCATCGAGATCCCCGGGCTGCCGCCGATCACGCTCCCGCCGCCCGCTCCGCCACCGCCGCCGCCACCACCTCCTCCTCCGCCGGCCTGACGCGGAGGGCTAGAGCTAACGCCAGTACCCCTCATAGGGTTGCGCCGCTTCATCTTCCAGCAGCGGTCCGAGCAATGCCCCAGTCCCGAGCAACCCCGTCCGCCGGTGCAGGTTTGCCATGTCGTGGATGCCAACTGCGCCGATGCACCCGCACGTTTGAATATCGACAGTTGTGGCAATTACCTACTGCGACAGACCGCGAGGTTTCCTACGTCGAACGGATTGACCATGATCGTGCTCGGCATCATCCTCTTGTTGATCGGCTATTTCGCCGGTATATCGATCCTGTACACCATCGGTGGGATTCTGCTGGTGATCGGGGTCATCTTGTGGATTCTCGGAGCCGTTGGCCGTCCGGTCGGCGGGCGAAAAGTCTGGTTCTAGAGGATCTGGAGACCACCGGCCGTGATGGGCTTCCCGCCCAACACGGCCGGTGGTCTCTGGGCGTGCGCCGGAGCCGGACCGATCGCTTCGATGCCCTTGCGGCCATTCAGGTCTGACGACTCAGCGGTGGCGTTCGAAATACTTCTGGTAGGCCTCGGCGGAAGCCGCCAGATCGGGTCTGGCTGCCAGCACGGGCTTCATCTTCCTGCGGGCTTCTTCGCGCTTGTACGGGATGAACTCGGTCGGGAAATTCCCCTCGTGCGGGTGATAATCCCGGAGCACCCGGCGCGCCACGGTGGCCTTGTGCACCTCGTCGACGCCGTCGGCGATGCCCATGGTCGGGGCACCGGCGTACATCGCCTGAATGGGCGTGAGATCGGTGGTGCCAAGCGAACCCAGAATGTGCAGGGCATTGAACGACACGTCACGCAGCACCTTGGCCATGGTGAACTTGACGGCGGCGATCTCGGTGCGTGCTTCCTGGGTCGAGCTGTGGTCGATCTTCCACGCCGTCTCCAGGACGAACAGCCGCAGCATCTTGATCATCGCGTAAGACTCGGCGATCTTCTCCTGCACCATCTGATGTTCGGAGATGAGCTTGCCGTGGGATTGCCGGCTCAGCGCCCGCTCGCACATCATGTCGAACGCCAGGTTGCACTGAGCGATGGTGCGCATGGCGTGGTGGATTCGTCCGCCGCCAAGGCGCCTCTGCGCCAATACCTTTGCCCCATCCTCCGGGCCGAGCAAGTGGTCGAGCGGCACCCGTACGTCGCGGTAGACGATGTGGTTGTGGTTTCGCGGCTCCGGCATGATCTCCACACCCGGTGTCGTGCGCGGCACCACGAACATGCCGTTGGTACACATCACGAACAGAATGTCGGCGACCCGTCCCGCTGAGGTGAACCACTTCTCGCCGTTGATCACCCACTCACCTCCGTCCCGCACGGCGTGCGTCTTGAACAGACTGGGGTCGCTACCGCCCTGCGGTTCCGTCATCGAGTACGCCGAGAACAGGTCCTGGTTGAGCAGTGGAACCAGCCAGCGTTCTTTTTGTTCGTCGGTGCCGTAGGCGGCGAGCATCTCCATGTTGCCGGTGTCAGGAGCCGACGCTCCGAACATGTGCGGCGCCCCGGCATATCGTCCGATGATCTCGTTCAGCAGGCCGAGCTTGAGCTGCCCGAAGCCGGGTCCGCCGAGGTCGGAGTCCAGGAAGATGGCCCACAGACCCTGATCCTTGACCTCCTGTTGCAACTCGCGGACGTAGGACTTCACCACCGGGTCGGGTGAGCGCACCGCGTACGGGAAGACATGGTCGAGCGGCTCGACCTTGTCCTCACAGAACTGCTTCACCCAATCGAGCTTCTTCTGAAACTCCGGTTCAGTGCTGAAATCCCATGCCATACAGGCCTGTCTAGCACCCGCCGCACAGCCCGGCGAGGAATATCAGAGTCAGCACCTAGGAAACGATGGGTGGTGCGTCGATCCGCGCCGAGATCTGCTTGACGATCTTGACAGCCGAATCGGCCGGATTGGCACTGCAGGTATTGACGTCGACCACGATGTTGTTGTTGGCGGTCAAAGCCCGACCGCAAGCCCATCCGCCTGCCTGAGCGTTGGTCTGGGTCGCCACAGTGCTGAGCACGCCACCGTCGGTGGAGATGGGGCCCATTTCCCACATCGTGCCGGTCTGCGTGTGGGTGTATTGCTTGCACGCGGGCCACTGCTGAACGGACGCGTTGTAGAAGGCCTTGGCCTGGTCGGCGTCGGCGAATCGAACCACCGCCTGCTTGGCGTAGTGGGCGACGACATCGGGCTCCGACAACGACACCTCGTGCTCGTCGGTGAAGCCACTGTCCGCATACACAAGCGCCTGCACGGCACCGTCGACCGCGAGGCACTCACGAGGCGCCATCGTGCCGCTGTCATCAGACATTTGAGAGCCGGTACCCGTGACGGCCATTCCCCCAGCGGCCATCGCCGCGTTGATCTGCTCGGGTGAAAGCAACAAGCGGGGCAGCAGTTTCTGCCTCAGCGGCGTCGGCGGGAACGACGTGATCATCGGCGTGGTCGCCGTTGTCTCGGCTGCCGGTTCCGACGAATCACCGCACCCCGCGACAAGGGTGCAAGCAGCAGCCATGGTGATCACGGTGGCGGCTAAACGCATTCTCGTTCCCCCATTTCTGCCCCGGGCAAACCTGACTACGGTGACGATGCCTCGTAATGGATACAACCAGGGAAACAGCGGATGCGTACGCGGCGTCGAACATTTCTCGTAACGTTCTAAGACTTTCTGAAACCGTTACCGAAACACCATCAACCTTGGGCGCGGAGGATATCGGCATCAACGTTCCCTGGAGGAATGCTTGCGCAAACAGTATGCGTTTCGTACCGTCAAGAGATACGATCTGCATACCCAAGGACCAGTGATGGCACTGACCCGAAGTACTCCCATCCCGGTGGGGCTGACCCGGGCGCCGATGAAAACGATTCGCCCCAGCGACGCGGCGAGCATTTATGCCCATCCTCGGGCCCAACTGGTGCGGCTCGCCGAGCATGGACTACTGCACCGACTCGCGGACGGCTACTACGTTGTCGTCCCCCAGGACATGGTGGGTCGCAAATGGATCCCCGGGCTCGAACCAGCTGCCGCCGGTATCGGCTCGGCAATCTACGGAGTCGAGGACGTCGTCGTGATGGGTGTGAGCGCCGCACGGCTGCACGGGGTGATCCCCCGCGCTCTGGCAACTGCTGTCGTGGCTGTGCCGCGACAGCATCGACCGATCGTGTTGTCTGACCGCCCAGCCACAGTCCAGTTCGTCAAACGTGACACCAGCAGCCTTGACGCCGAACGTGTCCGCACTGAGCTGGGTCCCACGCTGGCAACCACACCCGAGCAGACGGTGCTCGACCTGGCTCATCGTCCAGCCCTCGGCGACGCTGAAACAGACGTCCGGCCGGCCGTCGCCGCGCTCTTCGCGCGCAGCGACAAGGACCGTCTGCGGGAACTCGCGACCGAACAGCGCAGATTGGCGTCGCTCCGCCGTGTCGAAGACTGGGTAAGCGAGTTGACATGAATCAGGACGAACGTGACGCGGTGGCAACCCAGTTCGGCGTCTCCACAGAACAGGTCGAGCGCGACCACCTCATCTCACATCTGCTGGCATTCCTCAGCCGTAGCTTCGGTGCGAGCCGTTTCTACCGCCACGCGACCACGCTCAACTCCCTCACGCCGTAAGGATCAACCGAAGTAATACAGCTTTGAGTAGGGCGGGCGGGGCTCGAACCCGCGACCAAGGGATTATGAGTCCCCGGCTCTAACCAACTGAGCTACCGCCCCCAGACGCATCTGCGCGGCAATATGGTCGCACATGCCGCGTGCCAGGACGCCAATGAGGGGCCGCAGCCTGCCCTGACGCGGTTACGCTCACCGCATGATCCGCTTTCTGCTGCGCATAGCGATCTTCCTCGGCTCCTCGGCCCTCGGCCTGCTGGTCGCCGCGTGGCTGGTCCCGGGCGTCTCGGTGTCGGCGTGGGGCTTCATCACCGCGGTGGTGATCTTCGCCGTCGCGCAGGCCATCCTGTCGCCGTTCTTCCTCAAGATGGCCAGCCGTTACGCGTCGGCCTTCCTCGGCGGAATCGGGCTGATCTCCACCCTGGTCGCACTGATCCTGGCCTCGGTGCTCACCCGCGGCCTGAGCATCAGCGGCATCGGCTCCTGGATCGCGGCAACCGTGGTGGTCTGGCTGGTCACGGCCGTGGCCACGGTGGTGTTGCCTGCGCTCTTCCTCAAGAAGAAGGTCGCCTCGACGTAGCGCTCGCCGGTGGGATCATGGCGGACGTGCCTTCTCACGCGTTCGCCTCGGACAATGCCGCGCCCGCCCACCCGAAGGTGATCGACGCGATCGTCGCGGCCAACGACGGCGCCGTCGCGTCGTACGGGAACGACGACGCCACGCAGCGCGCGGCCGAGGCCGTCAAGACCACCTTCGACTCTCCCGACGCCGAGGTGCTGTTCGCGCTCACCGGCACCGCGGCCAACATCATCGCGCTGGCCGCCGCGGTGCGGCCGTGGCAGGAGATCCTGTGCAGCGATATCGCGCACTCACTGGTCGACGAGGCCGGCGGTCCGGTCCGGCTCTCCGGCGCCGCGGTGACCCCGCTGCCCGGCGACAACGGCCTGATCGACCCGGCCCTGCTGGACACCGCGGTGGCCCGCCGCGGGCCGGTGCACCATTCACAGCCGCGCGTCGTCACCATCACCCAGTCCACCGAGAATGGCCGCGTCTGGACCCCGCAGGCCATCAAGGACTTCGTCGACCACGCCCACGATCTCGATCTTCTCGTCCACGTCGACGGCTCCCGCATCGCCAATGCGATTGCCGCCCTGGATATTTCTCCCTCAGATGCGATCGCGGACGCGGACATCGTCACCGTCGGCGGCACCAAGAACGGCATGCTGATGGGCGACGCGATCCTGGTGCGCCGCCCCGCACTGTTCGACGGAATTCACTTCGTGCAGAAGCAGATCGGCCAGCTGGCCAGCAAGCAGCGGTTCATTGCCGCGCAGTTCGAGGCGATCCTGCGCGACGGGCTGTGGCTGCAGACAGCCGCCCACGCCAACCGGATGGCAGGCCGGCTCAGCGCGGGATTCGAGGCGCTCGGCCTGAAGCTGGCCGCCCCCGCCGAAGCCAACGAGGTCTTCGTCGACCTCAACCCAGCCGCCTACGCCGCGGTCTCGGCCGGATACGCCGTCCACCGCCCCGATCCGCTGCTGCCCACCGTGCGATTCGTCTGCTCGTGGGCGACCAGCGAGGCCGACGTCGACGGCGTTCTGGAACTGCTTGCGTAAACCGGCGCCCGCCGAACCGAA
Source organism: Mycolicibacterium sp. 050232 (assembly GCA_036235365.1). Classification (GTDB taxonomy): domain Bacteria; phylum Actinomycetota; class Actinomycetes; order Mycobacteriales; family Mycobacteriaceae; genus Mycobacterium. The sequence continues at coordinate 117,428 of JAZBEZ010000004.1, forward strand.
AGAACGCTCAGCTGTAGATGGGCTGCCCGTCGGCGCCCAACCGGTACTCCTCGGTGCCCTCGTCGACGCGCGCGGCATCGGCGCCCAGCGCGACGGCCACCTTGTTGCACGCATTGCGCATCACGTCGAGGGTCAATTCGATCGCTTCGTCCTGCGAAAAGTGTTGACGGAGTTCGTCACCGGACACCTGAGCGGGAGTCCAGATGAGCGCGTCGACGTAGCGCAACGCGGCCTTGTGTCGGTCGGACAGGTCTGAGTTCTCGAAGTCGTCGATGGCGTCGTAGTCGGACTCGCGCGCGCCGGCCTCCAGGGCCGCGGACTCCCGCAGCGACTTGCACAGCCGGCAGTTGTGCTGGCGAGCTCCCCGCAGCCGCACGATCTCGGAGGTCACCGGATCCAGCGCACGCATCCGGCCGACGGCAGGCACGAAGGTATCCAGTACATAGTCCGCCGGGTTGGTGTCGTGGTCCCAGTCGACAGAGCCCGCGGGCCATTCCACGCCCAGGGCAGTGAGCCCGGCGCGCATCCGCGGCACGAAGTCGGCGACATAGATGAGCGTCGTCACGGTGAACACGTCAGGCCCGAGCAGATCGGCGAAGGCGGCCCGCTGGGCGTTGTTGACGCCGGTGACATCGATGCTGAACTGCTCGGCGAACTCGGTCACCATCGGGTCGACGCAGCCGCCGCGGGACTCCGCCGGCAGGGCCGGCAACCCCAGCGTCGATGCACACACCTCACGCACGTCGGCGTTGATATCGGCCAACTCAGGTGGCGATAGCGCGACCAGATGCGTCAACTCGCTGAGCAGATCGGCAGACACACCGGCAGTATCCAACAACCTGCCGCACCGCGTGTGAGTTACCGGGGTCGACGTTCCCATGGCCAGGTCATGAGCGCCCACACAGCTGCCACCAAGGCACTGGCCACCAAGACGTAGACCGGCCACGGGCCCATCAGGTCCAGCAACGACGCGGTGGACGGTTTGGCGTTGAGAAAACCGTAGTTGGTTCCCGCGATGCCGTTGAACGTCGTGGTGACAACTGCCCATGCCGCGGTTACGAGCACCACGAGTCGGTAGTCGCGCCATCGGGGGCGCATCCCACGGCCCCACGTCAAATAGATGGCCGCCCAGACCACCAGCAGGTGGATGGACCAGAACGCCAGGAACTCGTAGTGCGGGAAGTCCGGGCTCTTGAGCACCGGCGAGATCAGCGCTTGGGTACTCAGCACCAGACCCCAGTAATAGGTGAGCACGTAGGCCCAGTGCCGCTGCGACCACAACGCATAGGCGCCGACCACAGTCGCGAGGTCGGTCAATCGCAACGGCACGGAACGCTCGACCGACGGTGGAATGAGCGTGTAGGCGAACATCGCGACGTAGATCGCGGCCGTCACCGTGCCGAGGATGCGGCCGCACATCCGGGATTGACGTTCGGTCTGGCGCCGGCCGAACCAGACCAGCAGCACCGCCCCGACGACGAACACGGCGATGACGGCCCAGTGCGATGGGCCGTAAACCGTGAATTGCCGCCCGGACAACACTCTTACCTCATTGCGCCTGGCTCACCGAGGACATGTGGAAGTCCGGGATCCGCAGCGTCGGCATCGAGGCCCGGGTGGCCCAGTCACCCCACTCGCGCGGCAGCGTGACCTCGCTGATGCCGGCCTCCGTGGTGCGCCGCAACAGGTCGAGCGGACTCTCGTTGAACCGGAAGTTGTTCACCGCGGCGGTCACCTCGCCGTCTTCGATCAGGTAGACACCGTCGCGGGTCAGGCCCGTCAGCAGCAGCACCGTCGGGTCGACCTCGCGGATGTACCACAGGGTGGTGAGCAGCAGCCCGCGTTCGGTGCCGGCGATCATATCGGCCAATTCGATTGTGCCACCGGTCATCAGCAGATTGTCGGCCGGCACTGCGACGGGCGTGCCGTACTCGGCGGCGACCGCCCGCGGATAGGCCAGCGCATTGACCACCCCGTCACGGACCCAGTCCACCCGGCCGATGTCCATGCCGTTGTCGAAGATCGACACCCGCTCCGACGAACTCGGTACCGCGACGAACGGTTGGCAGGCCAGCTCGCCGGCGAACGGGTCCGAGTACAGCGTCAACCCCAGATCGGTGAGCTTCTCCCCCACCCGGGTGCCGCCGGGTGCCGACAGCGCGCTACGGCCCTCCTGCGCGCCGCGACCGTCCATCGCCCAGGTCAGATAGATCATCATGTCGGCCACCGTCGAGGGCGGCATCAATGTCTCGTACCGGCCGGCGGGGAGCTCGACGGTGCGATCCGCCCAGCCCAGCTTCAGCGAAAGCTCATCGAGCAGCGAATCTACCTGAACATCAACGAAATTCGGGGTGCTCATCCCGGCCCAGGCGCTGGTGCCGTCCCGCTTGGCGTTGATCTCCACCGACCCGGTCGGCTGGGTATAGCGCCGGCGCAGGCCGGTGGAGGTGGCCACGAACGTCGTCTCCATCACGTGGCGGGCATATCCGTAGAGCTGGTCGGAACCGGCGAACCCCTTGGCCAGATCACCGGCAATGCCGGTGAAGACCTGCGCACCGGTGCCCACCACCGGAGCGTCCCAGTCGGCCGGCAGCCCCGCGCCCGGCAACGGCGGTGCGGCATCCCGGGCCTCCGGCGAGGCCACCGCGGCACGCTCGGCGGCGGCCACCAGTTCCGGGATCACCGCCGGATCCACTTCAGTCGAGCGCACCGACCCGACATGCGCCTTGTCGGCGCGGCGCACGATCGAGATCACGGTGATGGTGCGACTGACCGTCTCACCGTTGGTGGTCATCGAGTTACCGGCCCACCGCAGCGACGCGTCGGACCGGTCGGTGACCAGCACCATGGTCTCCGTTCCCGGGTCCGCTGCGCCCAAAGCGATGTCGACGACCGTCTGTGCGCCGATCATCGGCCGCCCTCCGTCCGGGTGTTCAGTACGTTGATGCCGCGGAACAGTGCGCTCGGACAGCCGTGGCTGACCGGCGCCACCTGCCCGGGCTGGGCCTTGCCACAGTTGAACGCGCCACCGAGTCGCCAGGTGGCGGGCCCGCCGACGGCTTCCATCGCACCCCAGAAATCGGTGGTGGTGGCCTGGTATGCCACGTCGCGCAGCTGCCCGTCGAGACGACCGTCGCGGATGCGGTAGAACCGCTGACCGGTGAACTGGAAGTTGTACCGCTGCATGTCAATTGACCAGGACTTGTCGCCGACGACGTAGATGCCGTCGGACACCTGCGAGATCAGGTCGTGGGTGCTGAGATCCTCCGGGCCGGGCTGCAGTGACACGTTGGCCATGCGCTGGATCGGAACGTGATGCGGCGAATCGGCGTACGAGCAGCCGTTCGAGCGAGCCTCACCGAGCCGCGGCGCGAACACCCGGTCCAGTTGATAGCCGACGAAGACACCGTCGCGCACCAGATCCCAGCTCTGCGCACGTACCCCCTCGTCGTCGAATCCGATCGTGGCCAAGCCGAATTCCACGGTGCGGTCGGCGGTCACGTTCATCACCGGTGAGCCGTAGCGCATCGTGCCGAGCTTGTCCGGAGTGGCGAACGACGTCCCGGCGTAGGCCGCCTCGTAACCGATCGCGCGGTCGTATTCGGTGGCGTGCCCGATCGATTCGTGAATCGTCAGCCACAGGTTGGACGGGTCGATCACCAGGTCGGTGGGGCCGGCGACGACCGAAGGCGCCTTGGTCTTCTCGGCCAGCAGTGTGGGCAACTCCGCGAGTTCGGAGGTCCAGTCCCACACCCCGTCACCGGCCAGCGCTTCCCAGCCCCGCGCGGTCGGCGGGGCCAGCGTGCGCATGGTCTCGAACGATCCGGCAGCCGAGTCGACGGCCACGGCCTCCATGGTGGGCATGACCCGCACCCGCTGCTGGGTGATCGAGGATCCGAACGTGTCGGCGTAGAAGGTCTGCTCCTTGACCGCGTGCACACCCGCCGACACATGGTCGACGCCGTCGGCGGCCAGCAAGCGGCCCGAGTACTCCCCGAGCAGCCCGATCTTGTCGGCGGCCGGGACGCCGAACGGGTCGACACCGTAATCGGACACCCACGTCACATCGGTGTAGATCGGTTCGCCGGCCAATTCGATGCGCTCGGCGTTCAGCGACGCCAGCGTCGTGGCCACCTGCACTGCGCGGCGCGCCGTCTCGGCGGCCACTCCGGGCGCCAACTCCGCGTGGGAGGCGAACCCCCAGGTGCCGTCCACGATCACCCGCACCGCCAGACCGACCTCGCGGTTGACCACGGACATCTCCAACTCGCCGTCGCGCAATTGGATGATCTCGGTGGTGATGCGATGAATCCGCAGGTCGGCATAGCTGGCGCCGGCCGAGGCTGCCGCGGACAACGCCGCGTCAGCCAACTCGAACCGGGGCAGCTCCAGGAAATCGGCGTCCACACGTCGCTGGGCTGTCATGATTCCCCACACTAAACGGTGTTCTCAGGATGACCTCCTAACCTGACTGGATGGCAGAGCTCAGCAGGCGGACCGTTCTGGGCGGTGCGGCGGTGGCCGCCGGTGCGGCCGCAGTGGGATTCGGCGGTTATGAACTACTGGGCAGGCGCACGCCGAGCGCGGCCGGCCAGCCCAACATCCTCGTCGTCATCGTGGACCAGATGCGAGCGCCGCAATGGTTCCCCGATACCGAGCAACTCGGTGGCCTGCTGCCGAATCTCGACCGGCTCAGGCTCCGCAGCACCTCGTTCGGTGCGCACTACAGCGCCTCGAACATGTGCACACCGTCGCGCGGGGTGCTGACCACCGGGCTGTACTCCCACCAGACCGGCTGCCTGTACACCGGGGAAGGTCCCACCGAGTCGACGCTGGCGGCCCGGTTCCCCACCTGGGGGACGATGCTGCGCGACGCCGGCTACCGCACGTGGTGGTGGGGCAAGTGGCACCTTGGCAGCCTCGCCGACAACACTCCCGACGGCCTGGACGTGCACGGCTTCTCCGGCGGCACCTACCCGTCGCCCAACGGCGCACCGAACCAGGGCCTGCAACAGGACCCGTCGATCGTCGATCAGTTCGCCGGGTGGTTCGATGCCCACGCAGGCGAAGGCCCATGGTGCACCACGGTGTCACTGGTCAACCCGCACGACATCTGCTGGTGGCCGAAAAACCCTCTGCCGGAAGATGTTCCGCGCCGGTTCAGTGCGAAGCCGGTGAACTTCGAGACCGCCGACGATCTGCGCCGTAGGGGCAAGCCCCAGTTGCAGATCGACTACATGAACTTCATGTCGCCGCTGATGACCGGCGCGATGGACTACACCGGGCCCGAGGCCGCCGCGCAGTGGGCACGGTGCCTGGACATGTACCTGTGGCTGCATCAGCAGGTGGACACCCAGATCGGCCGGGTGCTCGACATCCTCGCGGCCCGACCGGACATCGACGACAACACCGTCGTGGTGTTCACCTCCGACCACGGCGAGTACGCCGGCTCACACGGCCTGCGCGGCAAGGGCGCCGCCGTCTACGAAGAGAGCATCCGGGTACCGCTCTACATCCGCGACCCGTCAGGTCATCTGACACCTGGAGCCGGCGACACCCGCACTCAGCTGACGTCCAGCGCCGACCTGGCGGCGTTGCTGTTGACCATCGCGCACGGCGGTGCGGCCTGGCGATCGGACTCCCGCTACTCCTATCTGTCCGGCCGTGCCGACATCGCCGGAATCGCCGCTGACGCATCGGCATCGGGCCGGCGGTGGATCGCCCACGCCACCGATGACATGTCGGTCGAGGAGATGGCCGCGCTGATGAAATCCCCGCTGGCCAAGAAGTTCTTCGGCGCCGATGGTCCCCCGACCGAGATCCCGACCTCGGCACCCAGTCACATCGTGGCCGTGCGCACCCCCGAGGCCAAGCTCGGCATGTACACGTACTGGAAGCCCGGCTCCATGGACATCGACACCTCTCGGCCCGTCCATCACGAAATATACGACTACACAACAGATTCCGGTGTTCAGGAGCTCGACAATCTGGCCGGCCGCAGCGCCAAGCAGGCCGACCTGCAGGCACTGCTCGATCACGAGGTGCTGCCCGAACTGCGGGCCCCGTTGCCGGCGTTCCTCGATGAGGCGCAGGAGCAGGGGTTGGCGAATATGAAGGAGCTCGCCACGTTGCGCGGAGGCTGAGCCGACTCAAAACGCTTCCTTCCGACTCCTGACGTACTAGCGTCCTTGCGACAGTCAGTCTGTTCGCTGGGAGGTTGGCGTCATGCGCGTGTTGGTCACCGGCGGTACCGGGTTTGTGGGCGGCTGGAGCGCGAAAGCGATTGCCGATGCCGGTCATTCCGTCCGCTTTCTGGTGCGCAACCCGGACCGGCTGCACACCAGCGTCGCCAAGCTCGGGGTCGACATCTCCGACCATGCCGTCGGTGACATCACCGACCGCGACTCGGTGATGCATGCACTCGACGGCTGCGACGCCGTCCTGCACAGTGCCGCACTGGTCGCCACCGATCCGAGTCAGACCGCGCAGATGATGAGCACCAATATGGACGGCGCGCGCAACGTACTCGGCGGGGCTGCCGAACTCGGCCTCGATCCGATCATCCATGTATCGAGCATCACCGCGTTGTTCAATCCGGACGTGGAAACGCTGGAAGCCGACCTGCCGGTATTCGGCGGGACCGACGGCTACGGGCGGTCCAAGGCTCAGGTCGAAATCTATGCCCGCGGAATGCAGGACGCCGGAGCCCCGGTGAACATCACCTATCCCGGCATGGTGATGGGTCCGCCGGTCGGTGACCAGTTCGGCGAAGCCGGTGAGGGCGTGGCCGCCGCGCTGCAACTCGGGGCGATCCCCGGTCGCAGCGCGGCCTGGACCATCGTCGACGGTCGAGATCTCGCCGCCCTGCATGTGGCACTGCTGGAACCCGGACGCGGTCCGCGCCGCTATATGGCAGGCGGACATCGCATTCCGGTGGACCAGCTGGCCAAACTGCTCACCGAGGTCGGCGACAAGACGATGGTCGCCGTGCCGGTGCCCGACACCGTGCTGCGTGTGGCCGGACAGGTGCTCGACCGGATGGGGCCGTTCCTGCCGTTCCAGACCCCGTTCACCGAAGCCGGGATGCAGTACTACACGCAGATGCCGGCATCCGACGACTCACCGAGCGAACGCGACTTCGGCATCACCTACCGAGATCCGCGAATCACGCTGGCCGACACCGTTGCCGGGTTCAGAGCCCTCAACGGCTGACGGCCGGAAGCTCAGTCGCTTCCGGCCGTCAGCCCTGGTTCAGTCGTTGATCAGTTCCCGCCGACGTCGGCCGCGGTCTGCACGACGGGCGCCGAAGGCGCCGCACCGCCGAGCTGACGGGCCGCGAAATCTGCTGCCTGGACTGCCATCCCGTTGTCCTTGTAGGAGCTGTGGGCGGCGCGGTTCAGGCCTCCGGGGAAGCAGATCGGGTCGCCCGGAGCACACAGCTGGATGGTCTTGGCCACGTACGGCTGACCGATCGCGATGGGTGGTGCGCTGCGGTCGGCCAGTCCCAGAACGAAGTCGTCGGGTGTGCCGAACAGGGCCACCGCGGAGACGTGCGAGGCGACCGACGCCGGCATCGGACCGCTGATCCCTGCGGGCAGGACGTACCCGGCCGGAACGGAGCTCGAGGTGGTGTAGCCGGCCACCGCGGCGCCCTGCGAGTACCCGCCGAGCACGATCTTGGTCGCCGGGCAGTTCGCGGCGATCGACTGGATGCGGTTGCTCGCATCGGCGATCCCGTCGGTCGCCTGGCCGAAGTTCAGCGATGCCGGGTAGTTGACCGCGTACACGTCGATGGATTTGCCGGGCAGGTCTGCGGTGAGCGCGTCGACGAATGCCTGGCCGGTGGCGCCGATACCGGGCGCCTCGTTGGTGCCGCGGGCGAACACCACCTCGACGTCGGCGCACCCGTCGGCGGCATTTGCCGCTGCGATCGGGCCCGCCAGCGAGCCGAGGACCATGGCGGCCGCAGCGAGCACGGTGAAAAGCATGGCCTGCGCCATCCTGGCGATCGAAGCCCCCGTCCGGGCCCGCTGCGATGTGCTCATGAGATTCTCCCCCAGTCCCTGTCAGCGGCGATTACCTGCTACAAGTGCGACGCAGCGAATTCGATTCCGGAGCAGTCAAGTGATGTACGTCATCTGAGCAAATTGCCCGCACCGGGATTGCCCACCGGTGTTCCGGCGTTGAGGTTGGGCGCTTCGGTGCCCGGCGTGGCGTCCGGAGGTCGCGAACCGCTTTAATGGCCCGATGGCCACCTCGCGTGTCCGCACGACCGCACTGGGGTATGCGCTCGTCGCCCCCAGCCTGTTCGGCGTGGTCACCTTCCTGCTGCTACCCATGCTGGTGGTGATCTGGCTGAGCCTGCAGCGGTGGGATCTGCTCGGCCCGATCGAGTATGTGGGACTGGATAATTGGACGTCGGTGCTGACCGATTCGTCGTTCGGCACCTCTCTGGCGGTGACGCTGCTGTTCGTCCTGCTGGTGGTGCCGACCCAGACCGTGCTGGGACTGATCGCGGCGTCGCTACTGGCGCGAGGGCTGCCGGGGACCGGCTTCTTCCGCACCGTGTACGTGTTGCCATGGATCTGTGCACCTCTCGCCATCGCAGTGTTGTGGAAGTGGATCCTGGCTCCCACGGACGGGGCGCTGAGCACTGTGCTCGGCCGGCAGGTGGACTGGCTCACCGATCCGGGGCTCGCGCTGCCGGTGGTGTCGGCCGTCGTGGTGTGGACCAATGTCGGCTACGTGACGCTGTTCTTCCTGGCCGGCATCCTCAACATCCCGGCCGATGTCCACAACGCCGCGCGCACCGACGGCGCCACCGACTGGCAACGGTTCCGCCATATCACCCTGCCGATGCTGCGCCCGACCATGTTCTTCGTCCTGGTCACCGGAATCGTCAGCGCCGCGCAGGTATTCGACACCGTGTACGCATTGACCGCGGGCGGCCCGCAAGGCCACACGGATCTGGTGGCCCACCGCATCTATGCCGAGGCGTTCGGTGCGGCCGCGGTGGGCCGGGCCTCCGTGATGGCCATCGTGCTGTTCGTCATCCTCGTCGGCATCACGCTTCTCCAGCACATCTACTTCCGCCGCAGGATCAGCTATGACCTCACGTAACGTGATGATCTACGGGGGGCTCCTCCTCGGCGCGGTGATCACCCTGCTGCCCTTCGGGCTCGGGCTGCTCACCTCGTTCACCTCGGCCGAGCAGTTCGCCACCGATCCCCCGCTGTCGCTACCGAAGCCGCCGACCGTGGAGAACTACATCGGTCTGTCGGACGCCGGGTTCGGTCGCGCCATCATGGTGACCGCGTTGATGACCGCCGTCATCCTGCTCGGCCAGCTGGTGTTCTCGGTGCTGGCCGCCTACGCCTTCGCCCGGCTGCAGTTTCCGGGCCGCGATGCCCTGTTCTGGGTCTACATCGCGACGCTCTTGGTGCCCGCGACGGTGACGGTGGTGCCGCTGTATCTGATGATGGCCGAGGCCGGACTGCGCAACACCTTCTGGGCGCTGGTGCTGCCGTTCATGTTCGGCTCGCCGTACGCAATCTTCCTGCTGCGCGAGTACTTTCGGTCGATTCCGCGGGAGCTGATCAACGCGGCCCGCCTCGACGGCGCCCACACCCTGGACGTCATCACCCATGTGGTGGTGCCGGCCAGCAGGCCGATCCTGGTGACCCTGGCCCTGATCACCGTGGTGAGCCAGTGGAACAACTTCCTGTGGCCCTTGGTGATCACGAGCGGCAGCAAGTGGCAGGTGCTCACTGTCGCGACAGCCGGGCTGCAGACGCAGTACAACGCGCAGTGGACGCTGGTGATGGCGGCGACCACGGTCGCGATCGTTCCGCTGATCGTGCTGTTCATCGCGTTCTCGCGCAACATCGTCCGTTCGATCGTCGTGACGGGGATCAATTGACGTCCTCCCCTGACACTGAAGCCAGAAGATTCCAACGCCGCCACTACCTATGCAGCAGGAGGGCAGAGTTGAGGTTCACGGTTCACAGACCGGCTAGCGCCGAGGTCTCCCCGTGCTGTCACCGCCCGCCCGGCGGCGATGTTGCGTGCAGCGTTTACGTCGGCATTACACGGACCCGCGGTGCAGGCTTTGCACTCGAATACCGCTTGGCTCTCGCGGTTTCCAGGAGCGACATGCCCACATTCCGAGCAACGTTGAGACGTGTATGCCGCTGGCACCTGCTCGACTCGACCGCAAGCCTTGTGCTGCAATCGTCTGGCAAGCAGACCCCATCCGCTTTCGCGGATGGCGCGGTTGAGGCCGCGCTTTTGGGCCACCCCAACACCATGTCGCTCGACTGTGCCCCTCGCACTACGGGTCATCGCCCGTACGTCGAGGGCCTCGATGCGGATCGTGTCGAAGCGGCGCGCGATATCGGTGGTGTTTTGTTCGACCCAATCCTTCCGCCGGTCGGTCTCCCGCGCCTTCAGTTTGGCGATCGCGCACTTTGTGCGAGCACGACGCTTGGAACCGCGTTTGGCGCGGGCCAAGCACCGCTGCAATACCCTCACCCGCTTAGCCTCGCCGCGGCTCAAGCCTGGGGCGTGCAGCAATTCACCTGTCGACAAGGCCGCCGATACCGCAACCCCCCGGTCGATACCGACCACGCTGTCGTCACCCGGTCCGGCGACAGGATCCGGGGCGTGGGCGAAGGCGATGTGCCAGCGGCCGGCCCGATCGCGGGTGACCCTGTAGGACTTCACCCCCTCCGGCACAGGGCGCGACAGGCGAAAGCGCACCCAGCCGACCTTGGGTACCCACACCTGACCGAACCGGCGATTCACACGTTCGACGTGATGCGGTTTGACTCCGACCTGCCGGAATCCCTCATGCACACCGGCTTTCCGCCAAGTCGGGCGGCGGTGCGTGCGGGCGAAAAAGTTTCGCATCGCCTGCGCAAAGTCCCTCAACGCCTGCTGCTGCACCGTCTGCGAGCCAGCCGCCAACCAATCGTGTTCGGCGCGGGCCGCGGTCAGCTGAGCACACTGCTCGTTGTAGTCAGGTGCACGGCGTCCCGGCTGCCAGTGCTGTTGCTGCTCGACCGCGAGGTTCCACACATACCGGGCGTGACGGCAATGCTCGGCCAGCACCACCGCCTGCTCAGCAGTAGGAATCAACCGATACCGCGACACACTGGAAACATATCGATCACCACCGACAAGTCACCGGAAGGACCGGAAGGAGCGGCCTGCTCCCTAGCCAGGGCTCGTAGTTACCAGGCCGCCAATACCCGATGATCGTGGAAATTGGCGCAATGGCTGTGAAATCGCCGTCGCAACGACCCTCACGTCGATCTCGCGGAGCACGCGGATGAAGCCGAGACGCTCGACGCTCGTGGCTGCCGGCCTGGCACTCGTCATGGCCGCACTGTTGGTGGCGGCGACGCTGCTCGGCCGCACCACCGAACCCGAGGGCCGCACCGTGGTCACCGTGCGGTTGTGGGACCCGCAGGTCGCCGCCGCCTATCGGGAGTCCTTCGCGGAGTTCAGCAAGGAACATCCCGATATCGAGGTGCGGGTCAACACCGTCGCGTATTCGGCCTACTTCGACAGCCTGCGCACTGATGTGGCCGGCGGCAGTGCCGACGACATCTTCTGGCTGTCCAACGCCTACCTCGCCGGTTACGCAGACAACGGCCGACTGCTCGACATCGGGCAGACCTTGGGCGCCGATGCCGCCCGCGCCTGGGAACCCTCGGTGGTCAACCAGTTCACCCGCAACGACGTCCTGTGGGCGGTGCCGCAACTGACCGACGCCGGCATCGCGGTGTTCTTCAACGCCGACCTGCTCGACGCCGCCGGAGTGGACCTCGCCGAACTGACCACGCTGCGCTGGTCCAACGGGCCCGATGACACGCTGCGGTCGCTGGCGGCCCGGCTCACCGTCGACGAGCAGGGTCGAACTGCGGGCAACGAAGGATTCGACGCCGGCCGTATCCGGCAGTGGGGTTACAACGCCGCCAACGACCTCCAGGGCATCTACCTCAACTACATTGGTTCGGCCGGCGGCATTTTCACCATCGGCGACCGATTCGCGTTCGACAACCCGCAGGCCGTCGAGGCGTTCAGGTATCTGGTTCGCCTGATCAACGACGATCACGTGGCCCCGCCGGCCTCGGCCACCAACAACAACGGGGACTTCTCCCGCAACACGTTCCTGCAGGGGCGCATGGCACTGTTCCAGTCCGGCACCTACAACCTGGCCGCCATCGCTAACCAGGCGCGATTCCGGTGGGGGGTGGCGATGCTGCCCGCCGGACCCAAAGGCCGGGTCAGCGTCACCAACGGCATTGCCGCAGCGGCGAACTCAGCGACCCGCCACCCCGATGCGGTGCGCGAGGTGTTGTCGTGGATGGGCGGCAAACGCGGCAACGAATACCTCGGCGTCACAGGCGCCGCCATCCCGGCCGTCCTGGGCGCCCAGCCGGTCTACCACGACTACTGGAAAGCCCGTGGCGTCGATGTCGGCCCGTTCTTCCGGGTGCTCAACGGGCCGCGGATCCCGGCGCCCGGCGCAGCCGGCTTCCCGGCCGGATACCAGGCCCTCAAGCCGTATTTCGACGAGATGTTCCTGGGCCGCAGCGATGTCGAGAACTCACTGAGCGACGCCCAGTGGGCGGCGAATTCCGCCGCGGCGCGCTGACCCGGGGAAGATTCCCGACCCAGACCTCCGGCGCTCGCCTACATTGGGCTGATGCCCCAGCACACCAGTGCATCCCGCCACCGCCGCCTGACGGTGGCACTGTTTGCCGCGGCGATGTTGGCTGCCGCGCCGGCCTGCGCCGCCGGGCAACACTCCTCGAGTTCCTCGGCACCGGCCGCTCCGCAGAGCGACGCCGGTTTCGCTCCGGCCGCCCCCGCGCCGGAGGCCGGTCCGGGGATGAAGAACGCCCCGGTCCCCACCGAGGTGAAACGCGACATCGTCAAGACCGCGTCGATGTCGATCACCACAGGTAATCCGGCGGCGGTGGCGGACAAGGCCGTATCGCTGGCCACCGAGGCCGGCGGCCGGATCGACAGCCGCTCCGAGGACGCCGGCTCCAGTTCCGGTCGCGCACATATCTCCCTGGCGCTTCGGGTCCCGGCCGCCAAACTCGAGGGGACGCTCGACGAGTTCAAGAAACTCGGCACGGTGCAGACCGTCGAGGTCCGAGCCGACGACGTGACCTCGCAGCGTGTCGACCTCGACGCCCGCATCAAAGCGCTGCAGACCTCGGTGGACCGACTGCTCGGGATCATGCGGGACGCCAAGGATCCCGAGGCGCTGATCCAGGCCGAGAACGCGTTGTCGCAGCGGCAGGCCGACCTCGACAGCCTGCGCGCGCAGCGCACCCAGCTCGGCGACCAGATCGACTACAGCACGGTCAATCTCGATATCACGGCCGAGCAGATCGGTGGCCCCACGCCGCAGTACCGAGGGTTCTGGGGGCAGGTCGAGCGCGGTTGGCACGGCATGGTCTCGGTGGCGTCCGGCGCGGTGATGCTGTTCGGCCTGTTCCTGCCGTGGCTGGCGGTCGTGGTCATCGCGGCAGTGATCATCGTGGCGGTGGTCCGGCTGACCCGGTCGCGGACCGGGCAGCCGTCAGCGCCGGGGCAGGCTGGTGGGCAGGATCGTGAGCTCCAGCGCCAGGGCACTGCCGCAGACCACGACGAGGATGGCGAAGGTGATCCAGTCCCGCCTGCGGGGCCGTGACGGTGCCGCCGAGATCTGGCCGGCACCGCCGCGGGCGGTGATGGCGTCGCCCATCTCGTCGCCCCGGCGCAGCGCGACGGTGACGGCGGCGGCCAGCAGGTCGACCAGATTGCTGATCCGCTGCTTGCGCCGCGCCCGGAAGGTCTCGGCGGGTTCGACCGGCCGCAGCCGGTGTGCCGCGTACAGCGTGCGGAACTCGTCGATCAGCATCGGGAATGCCCGCAGTGCCAACGCAATCGTGACCGCCCAGTCATGCACCGGGATGCGCAGCGCTCGCAGTGGGCGGCCCAGCGTGGCCACCGCCGGCGCCACGTCGGCGACGTTCGTGGTCCAGGACACCAGCGCGCCCAGACCCAGCAACACGACCGCCAGCGCGGTGACGCGCAGGTAGTTCAGCAGTCCGCCCAGGCCGATCTGCACCGACCCGATGTCGATCACGGGCGAACCACCGGCCAGTGCGGCGAGCGCCCCGCCCAGCAGTACCAGAATCCACAGAAAGAACGGGATGGACGGCAGCACACCACGCGGAATGTGCGCCAGCCGCGCGGTCACCAGGACCAATACCGCGACGGCTGCGATCGGCACCCATCCGGGATAGAAGGTCAGCAGCAGGCCGATGCCCGCGACGGCCAGCAGCTTCGTGCCTGCCCACAACCGATGGATGACGGTATCGCCGGGGACCGGGCGCAACAGCACGACAGGCTTGCGCTGGCCTCGGGTCGGCGCGGTCATCGGGTACCTCCGGCAGCCGTCGGGGCGAGGGCCAGTTCACCGTGATGCAGATGCAGCGTGCGCGGGCACAGCCCCTCCAGCCCGGTGAAATCGTGCGAGATGACGACGACGGTCAGCCCGTTGTTGTGCCGCAGATCCTCCAGCAGCCGCAGCAGCCCCCGCTGGCTGGCCGCGTCGAGGCCGGCCAACGGCTCGTCGAGGATCAGCGCACGCGGAGAGCGGGCCAGCAATCCGGCCAGTACAACGCGACGCATCTGACCGCCCGAGAGCTGATCGATGCGGCGCTGAGCCAGGGCGGCGTCCAGTCCGACCATCTCCAGTGCCCCCGCGACGCGGTCGTGCTCGCGCGCCGAGAACCCTGCGGCGGAGGCGATTTCACGCCCCACGGTGCTGCGCATCAACTGCAGCCGCGCGGCCTGGAACGAGATCGCCACCGCACCGACCTGGTGCGCCACCGGCACCCCATCCAGCAGGCAGGCTCCGTAGGTGGGGACCGTCAGCCCGGCCATGATCCAGGCCAGGGTCGATTTGCCGGACCCGTTCAAACCGTGCACCAGGACCCCGTCGCCCTCGTTGACGGTGAACGTGATGTCACGCAAAGCTGTTTTCGCCCAAGGGGTTCCGCTGGCGTATTCGTGTCCGACGCCGGTCAGCTCGAGCACGGGCGCGCCCTTGTGGGCCGCTGGTGAGGCAGCGGCCGGCACCGCGGAGGTCTGCACCATGTCGGTGTTGTCGGCCGCGCCGCCGTTGCCGCTCAGCGCCACCGTGCGGTCGGCGGAATCGGCTTCGTCGTTGTAGTGGGTGATGTGCACCAGCGACATCTGGTGGTGGTCGGTCAGTCCGGACAGAACGTTCATCAAGGTGTCGCGGCCCTGTTGGTCGACCATGCTGGTCACCTCGTCGGCGATCAGCAGCGAGGGTTCGCGGGCCAGTGCTCCGGCCACGGCCAATCGTTGCAGTTCGCCACCGGACAGTCCGCCGGTGTCACGTTCGGCGAGGCCGTCGAGCCCGACTTCGGACAGGAGCCGTTCGACATCGGCGGTCGCGCCGACCGGAAGACCCCACACCACGTCGTCGGCCACCCGGCTCCCGAGCACCTGGCTTTCCGGATGCTGCATCACCACCGCGGTACCACCGACGCGGCCCAGCCCGACCGCACCGGCCCGCTCGATGCCACCCGAGGTGGGTTGACGCCCGGCCAGCATGAGCATGAGCGTGGTCTTACCCGAGCCGTTGGGCCCGGTCACCGCGACGTGCTCACCCGGTTGCAGCTCCATGGACACCGGACCCAGCGCATCGCGATCCACGCCCGGGTAACGGAATCGCACGTCGGTCAGCCGGGCCGGAACCGGTGCGATTACCGCGGCCCCGTTGTCTGCGTCGATGTCGCCATCAAGCTTGTGCACATCGGGGATGCCGAGCAGGCGGGCCAGAATGCGGGACAGGGCCCACCAGCCGATCATGCTTATCGAGGTGATGCTGGTGATGCCGAGGAAAACCATCAGCAGCGGCCAGTAGTCCAGCATCGTGGCGAAGAAGGCCCGGAGCGGATCGGCGGCCACGTCGAGCACCGGAATGCGCTCGAAGACCTTGGCCATCCCTTCGATGCCTGCGGTCAACGAGTCGAAGATCAGGTTGCGCAGCCGCGTCAGAACCGTCAGCGCGACGACGATCGCCGAGCCGAACAACGCCCCCGCCACCACGGCGGCCGCGAACGCGGTGCCGGTACCGCGGCCACGGCGCTTGACCACGCCGGTCAATCCGCCGATGTAGGCGCAGTCGACGACGGTCATCATTCCGCCCATGCCGGCGATCAGGAACGCGATCGTGCCGGCGGCGACGGTGGCCGCGAGCAGCACCCGCAGTCGGTAGCGGTAGGCCAGCAGTCCCATCGGCACCGTCCCCAGCACCGAGAGCCCGGCGGCGAAAGGCACCACCACGGCGATGATCGCGGTAGCCGCACAGAGAGCAGCCATCACCGCGGCCTGCGCAAGCTCGCCGGGAGTGAGGCCGCGCCGAGGCGTCGTCGCCGGGGGTTTCGCGGTCATCGTTCGATTCTGCCAGCCGCGATCGCGGCCGTCGGATGCCCGTTGTGTGAGCGACAGCACGCCCGCCGACTAGACTACATAGCAAATCTATGTAATATGGTGGGCATGTCGACCCCGACCGAGGATGCCACGGTATCCGACGACACCGAACTCGGCGCTGACCTGCTGGCAGCCGTCGCCCGGTTGAATCGGCTGGCCACCCAGCGCACCCGGCTACCACTGCCTTGGGCACAGGCCCGACTGCTGTCCACCATCGAGGACCAGGGCGAGGCGCGAATCTCCGACCTCGCCTATCTCGACCACTGCTCGCAGCCGACCATGACCACCCAGGTTCGCCGCCTCGAAGACGCCGGCCTGGTGTCACGCACCACCGATCCATGCGATGCCCGCGCGGTACTGATCCGCATCACCGAGCAGGGCAGGCAGACCCTCGAGCAAGCCAGGGCCGATCGCGCCGCCGCGATCAACCCGCGGCTCGAACGTCTCAGTGCCGAAGAGCGCACGACGCTGGCAGCCTCCGTCGACATCATTCGACGGCTGCTCACCGATGTCGACGA
Organism: Mycolicibacterium sp. 050232; assembly: GCA_036235365.1. Taxonomy (GTDB): domain Bacteria; phylum Actinomycetota; class Actinomycetes; order Mycobacteriales; family Mycobacteriaceae; genus Mycobacterium. The sequence goes on from JAZBEZ010000004.1 coordinate 134,476, forward strand.
TCATCCGCTCTCGCACTAAAACCAGTTAGGAGTTACCGCCCCGATGTGGCGCCAACCCAAGGCCGTATGGGCCGTCGCTTTCGCCTCCGTCGTCGCCTTCATGGGCATCGGCCTGGTCGATCCCATCCTCAAACCGATCGCCGACAACCTCAACGCCTCGGCGTCACAGGTGTCGTTGCTGTTCACCAGCTACATGGCCGTGATGGGCGTGGCGATGCTGATCACCGGCGTGGTGTCCAGCCGCATCGGCCCCAAGCGCACGCTGCTGCTCGGCCTGGTGATCATCATCGCCGGCGCCGGTCTGGCCGGGATGAGCGACACCGTGATGCAGATCGTGGGCTGGCGCGCCCTGTGGGGCCTTGGCAACGCCCTGTTCATCGCCACGGCGCTGGCCACCATCGTCAACTCCGCGAAAGGCTCTGTGGCACAAGCCATCATCCTCTATGAGGCGGCTCTGGGGCTGGGCATCGCGATCGGCCCGCTGGTCGGCGGCGTTCTCGGCTCGATCTCCTGGCGCGGCCCGTTCTTCGGAGTCTCGGCGCTGATGGCCTTCGCGCTGGTGATCACCGCGTTCCTGCTGCCTGCCACGCCGCGCGCCGAACGCGCCACCACGCTGGCCGACCCGTTCCGGGCGCTGCGCCACCGCGGCCTGCTCGGCGTCGCGATCACCGCGCTGCTCTACAACTTCGGCTTCTTCACCCTGCTGGCGTTCACGCCCTTCCCGCTGAACATGACCGCCCATCAGATCGGGCTGATCTTCTTCGGCTGGGGCCTGGCACTGGCGTTCACCTCCATGGTCGTGGCCCCGCGGCTGCAGCACCGGTTCGGCACGGTGCGGGTGCTCATCCTCAACCTGCTGGCCTTCACGGCGGTGCTGACCGCGATGGCGGTGTGGACCGACTCCAAGGCCGTCCTGGCGTCGGGTGTGGTGGTCGCCGGCCTGTTCATCGGCATCAACAACACACTGATCACCGAAACCGTGATGAAAGCCGCCCCGGTGGAGCGCGGCGTCGCCTCGGCGGCCTACAGCTTCCTGCGCTTCGGCGGCGCCGCCGTGGCGCCGTGGCTGGCCGGCGTGCTGGGCGAGCAGGTCAACGTGCACCTGCCGTACTGGGTGGGCGCGCTTGCGGTGCTGGCCGGTGCGGGTGTCCTGTTCCTGACGCGTCCGCACCTCATCGGGATCGACGTCGAAGAGGACGAACTCGACGAGCTGACCGACGAGGCGACTGCGGTCACCGTCGGTAGCGACAGCTGACACCGCGGGGCGAAACCCGCCCCCAGTGCCGGCAAAGCTCCCCACAATGGGTGAATGTCGCAACAGTTCGACGGCGAGGCCCGACTGTCGTGGGTTCTGGCGGGCCTGGCCGGCGTGCTTGGGGCGGCCGCATTCACCCATTCGGCGGGGTACTTCGTCACCTTCATGACCGGCAATACCGAGCGGGCGTTCCTCGGGCTCTTCCAGGGCGAGGAGTGGCTGGCGATCGGTGCCGCACTGTTGTTGCTCGCCTTCGTCGGCGGAGTGGTGATCGCGTCGTTGTGCCGCCGCCACCTCTGGGTCAATCATCCCCACGGCGCGACGGTGCTGACGACGCTTGCGCTGGTGGTGTCCACCGTCGTCGACCTCATCGAGCGTGGCTGGACGGCCCGCGATGTTCCGTACGTCCCAATCCTGTTCGTGGCCTTCGGTATCGGCGCCTTGAACACCTCTTTCGTCAAGGAAGGCGAGGTGTCGATTCCGCTGAGTTACGTGACCGGCACCCTGGTGAAGATGGGGCAGGGCATCGAGCGCCACATCAGCGGAGGCCAGTTGAGCGATTGGCTGGGATATTTCCTGTTGTGGTCCGGATTCGCGGGCGGCGCCATCGTTGGTGGCTTCATCAGCGTCGTGGTCAGCGGCTCTCAGATGCTGTTGGTGGCAACCGTCGTCTGCGCGATCACCGCGGCGTACACCTACTTCTACTTCGATCGTCACGCGTTGTTGAAATAGGCGCCGCGTTTCGGCCGCCGGGCCGCTTGCTCGCCGAGAGCCCTCACAACGCGAACAGCAGGAACTGCGTCACCTGCGTGGGCGAGAAATTGTCATCGCTGACAGCGATCACCGACTGCCTGCCGTCGGGGAGCTTGGGCCCCAACGTGATTCCCTCGATGTTGTCCAGCGGCGTGAGGCCTGGCGTGGTGGTCAGGTCCGCCATCAGCGTCTTGGTCATCTCGGTGGAGCCATCGACCACTTCTGCCCGGTAGATCCGCACCGCCACGTGCGTCCCGAAGCCGCGCTCGATCACCAGGAAGCTGTTGTCGTCGAGTGCTACCAGATCCGACAACCCGTTGTCGCCGCCCGGCCCGGCACTGACCGGGTCCAGCGGATAGGTGTACCGGCCATCGAGCGTCCCCGACTCCGCATCGAAGCGCATGACGCGCGTCAGCGCGCCACGCTGCGCTTCGGGTGACGGACCATCGTCGTAGCCGGGCCCCTCCATGGCCGCCCACAAAAACCGTCCATCGGGTGTGAGGGTGAGACCCTCCAGCGTGTTGTTGCGCCGCGGCCCGTGCTCGTCCGTCGACATCCGAAATCCCTCTGGCAACACGAACTCGCCGAGGAAGCCGCCGTCGAGGCCTGCGGTCCGCACCCACGGATCCAGTAACAGCTGCCCCTGCCGCTCCCCCTCGCTGGTCCAGTACAACCGCTGCCTGCGCGCATCGAAGGCGATGGCCTCCGGGTCGGGCGGCACCACCGGCGGCTGCGCATCAACGTTCAACGGCGCGAACGGGTGTCCGCCTCGGTCCAGCCACGGATGGGTAGCGACGAACTCGACATCACCGATACCGTTGTCCGACAGCGCGATCCGCGCCGTATAGAAGCGTGCCGGACTCTTGGCGGAGCGGTCGTCACTGACGATGTAGTACAGGTCTGCGGCCGGGTCGTAACTGATTCCCGACAGTCCACCGATCACCGTGCCGTCCAGCGTGGCGCCGCGAGCCACCTGACGCTGGCCCAGATAGTCCAATTGCGGAGTGGCCTGAGCCGGGCCGCACGCCGACACCACCAGGGCCCCGGCCAACAGGATTCGGCGCAGCATCAGGTGATGACTGCGCCGACCAGGATGCCGACCACGTAGGTGGCCGCGATCGCGACGGCCCCGAACACCAACTGCCGCAGCCCTGCGACGGCCACCGGCTTACGGGTGAACTTGGCCGCCACAGCGCCGGCGATCAACAGGCCCACGCCACCGCAGGCCAGGCCGGCCCACAACGACTCGAAGCCGAGCAGGTACGGGATGAGCGGGATGATCGCGCCGATGGCAAACATCACGAAGGACGAGCCACCCGCCACCCACGGCGACGGCTTCTCCCGGGGATCCACTCCCAGCTCCTGCACGAGGTGGAAGTTCACCGCCCGATTCTCGTCGCGGTGGATCTCCGCACTTGCCTTCGCCGCCGTCTCGGCCGTCATCCCCATCTCCTGGAGCATGCCCACGAGTTCGGCCTGCTCGGCCGACGGGTTCCTGAGGAACGACCGACGCTCCACCCTGACCTCGGAATCGACCTGCTCGTTGGCGGTGGTCACCGAGGTGTACTCACCGAGCGCCATCGAGAAGGCACCGGCCAGCAACCCGGCCACGCCGCTGAGCACCACGGTCTGAGCTGACGCGCTGGCCCCGACACCGGCGATCAACGCGGTGTTGCTGACCAGACCGTCCATCGCACCGAAGGTGGCCGCGCGTAACCAACCGCCCGTCACATCTGCATGCCGGTGATGGCTCACATGCGGCAAGCCCGTGGGAGACAGCGATTTCCCGACCGAGTCCGGCATGTGCGCCAGTCTTTCGCGGCAAGGTCGAGCTTGTCCAGGAAGGCTTGCCTTCCCAACAGATACCGGCGCAACCGTCCTATTACCCCCGCCGGACGCGTTACCGTCGGATATGACCTCTACTGCCGAACATCTGCGAAATGCGCTGGACGGCCGCTGGCGCGACGTCAAGAACGCCATGCGGGCCAGGTTGTCGGACGAGATCTTCCGACCGCACTACACCCCGAACACCGTCATCGCCCGGGCGAAAGTAGGCGAGCAACTCAAGATCATGGCCGCGGCCGGTGCGGCCGAAGACGGTTTCCGCAAGGAACACGGCGGCAACGGCGACGTCGGCGCGGCCATCACCCAGATCGAAATGCTGGCCATGAGCGATCTGTCGCTGATGGTCAAGGCCGGCGTGCAGTGGGGCCTGTTCGGCGGCGCGATCGAGAACCTGGGCACCGAGCGCCACCACAAGGCGTATGTGCGCCGGCTCATCGACCTGGACCTGCTGGGCTGTTTCGCGATGACCGAGACCGGTCACGGCAGCGACGTGCAGTCACTGGAGACCACCGCCACCTACGATCCGGCAGCGCAAGAATTCGTCATTCACTCGCCCACCCCCACGGCGCGCAAGGATTACATCGGCGGTGCCGCCGAGACTGCCCGGGTGGCAGCGGTTTTCGCGCAGTTGATCACGCCGGACGGCGAAGGCCACGGGGTGCACTGTCTGGTGGTGCCGATCCGTGACGACATGGGCAACGACCTGCCCGGCGTGACGACGTCGGACTGCCACTACAAAGGCGGCCTGCCCGGCGTGGACAACGGCCGCATCGTGTTCGACAACGTGCGCGTCCCGCGCGAGAACCTGCTCAACCGCTACGCCGACGTCGCGGCCGACGGCACCTACAGCTCACCGATCGAGAACCCGGGCCGCCGGTTCTTCACCATGCTCGGCACCCTGATCCGCGGGCGGGTGACCGTCGGCGGCAGCGCCGCGGCAGCCGCCCGGGTGGCCGTCGACATCGCCACCCGATATGCCTTGGAACGCAGGCAGTTCGAGGCACCGAAGAGCGATGAGGAAGTCCTCATCATGGACTACCTGGTACATCAGCGTCGGCTACTGCCGCTGATCGCCAAGTCCTACGCCCTGCAGTTCGCCCAGAACGAGCTGGTGGCCAAATGCCATGAGCTGCAGACCTCCGACGATCCCGACGCCGAGGAACAGCGCGAACTGGAGGCCCGTGCGGCCGGTCTGAAAGCCGCCAACACCTGGCATGCCAGCCGGGCCATCCAGGAAGCCCGCGAAGCGTGTGGCGGCGCAGGCTATCTCGCCGAGAACCGGCTGATCGCGCTACGCGCCGACACGGACGTGTTCACCACGTTCGAGGGCGACAACCATGTGCTCACCCAACTGGTGGCCAAGGAACTGCTCACCGCCTACGCCGACGACATCAAGGGCATGAGTCCGGTCGAATGGGTGCGGTTCGCGGCCAACTTCGCCGGCGAACGGGTGATGAAACGCACTGCCGCCGAGACCATCATCCAAACCATCCTGGACACCCGCCAGGACAACGAGGAGGAAGGCAGCCTGTTCAACCGCGGTACCCAGGTCAAGATGTTCGAGGACCGCGAGGAGTACATGCTGGCCTCGGTGGCCCGGCGGCTGCAGGGCAAATCCAAGGAGATGTCGGCCTTCGACGCTTTCAACGCAGTACAGGACCACGTGCTGCACGCCGCGCGGGCGCACATCGACCGGGTCGTCCTGGAAGCGTTCGTCGCCGGCATCGACGCCTGCGAGGACGACACCGCGCGCGGACTCCTCGAGGACGTCTGCGACCTGTACGCGCTGTCGGTTATCGAGGACGACAAGGCCTGGTTCATCGAACACCGGTATCTGTCCACCGAACGCGCCAAGGCCGTGACGCGCGGGATCAACGAACGCTGCCGGTCACTGCGCCCGCACGTCGAAACCCTCGTCGACGGGTTCGGTATCCCCGAGCAGCTGCGCTACGCGGCGATGCTCGACCCCGCCGAGCTGCTCAACGGCTGAGCCGGCTCAGGGCTTCGGAATCGGGTCGACGGCAACCAGTTTGCCGTCGTCTCCGATCCGGAACCGCACGGTGGCGATACCGGTCGGCGATGTCGGCGAATCGTGGCCCTGCTGCCACTGGTAATTCACCACCACGCTGTCATCGGCGTTGGTGACCACGTTGATGTAGGGCCGGGGCTCCGGGGTGGCCGGGCCGATCGGGGTCTGCCGGTCGAAGAACAGCAGCTGCCCGACGCTGTTGGGCTCGGGGTTGGACTGGCCCACCTGCACCCAGTACAGCCGGCAGTTGGTGGTGTGCCCGGTGCCGATCTGGGTCCATTCCTTACCCGCCGCCGGTGCCGGCAATTTCGCGATCTGATCCGCGACCGTGTCGGCACTCGGGCCGTCCGCCGGTGCGCAGGTATCGGGTTTCGGGGGCGGCGCGGACGACGGACTCCAGCCGCAACCAACCGCGAGGAAACCGACGAAGGCGACGATGGCGATCAGCCGTGGGTACACACCTCGAGGGTAGCGAATCAAACCGGCTCAGCGAGTGGGCTGACGGCGGCGCGTCGATAGGTGACACTGTTTGCGATCCGACTCGCGATTCGACGGCGGATCACCGCTCACCACCATTTACCCAAGGAGACACTGATGGCTTGGTTCCTCGCCATGGAAGGCCCCGCCAACAAGGCCGTGCTGTACCAACTGCAGGAATCAGTCAACGTCCAACAGATCGCCGAGGAGATGGCCAGCGCCGCCACCCTCGATCGCGCGGTACCCGTGCCTGCCGTGCTGCAGAACAACAGACAGCAGGTGACGGTGTACGTGCGGCCGGCGGCCTGGGGCGTATGGACGTTCTACCAATTGACCGACGAGGAGCGGAAAACTCTCGCGTCGGCGTCCAATCCACTGGTGGAGGCGCTTACCCAGGCGGCCCGTCAGGCTCAGGCCCGGCCCCAGTCATAGGACCGGGATCTTCGAGAACTTGCTCCCCCGATTGGACTCGAACCAATAACCGCCCGATTAACAGTCGGGAGCTCTGCCAATTGAGCTACAGGGGACTACCTTCCGCGGAAGCTCCGCGGCCGAGCGTTGACTCTAGCGTACCGACCGCCGCTGCCGCCAACTCGCTCCCAGACGGGCGCGTCGGGGCGGCGGTGAGGCAGGATGGAGGGCACGCATCTGCCGCCTGGGAGGCCGTCGCTGTGGGAGGCCCGTCGCTTTGGGAGGAAAACTGTGATCCGCTATGCCGCCGTGATCGCCGTCGGCTACGTGCTGGGCGCCAAGGCCGGGCGACGCCGCTATGAGCAGATCGCCAGTACCTATCGCGCCGTGACCGCCAATCCGGCCACCAAAGCGGTGCTGGACGCCGGTCGGCGCAAGGTCGCCAAGCGGGTCTCACCTGATCCGCAGTTCCTGACGCTGACCCCGATAGATGCAGAAACGTCGGTGTACTCCACGAAGGAGTCCACCGACGCTTCAGCGAAACGTAGCTGGCAGGCCTAACCGATTCCCTGGTTGATCGACGTGCCCGGCAGCAGCGGACCGGTGACGAACCCGCCATTGCCGCCTGCGCCGACCCACGGCGTACCCACGTTGGCAGGCATGCCGTTCGAGTAGGACAGGCACTTGCCGTCCTCCTTGTTCCCGAACCAGGCCAGGCAGGCCGGTTGGGCCGAGACCTCAGGGCCGGAGGCCGAGGTTGCGAGGAACGCCGGGGCAGCCGCCGCGGCGCCCGTGGCCAGCGCAAATGCGCCGACCGCAAGGTAGCGCCGCGTCTTCGTGCTGAAAAGTGTCACCGGGTTTGCCTCTTTCGCGTGTAGGGGCCCGACTGCGCCTCACCCTATCGCGATGTGGGCGATCACGCAGTCAGGTCGTCGCCGCTGGCCTGTTCCAGCAGGCTACGCCGGTAGGACTCCATCGCCACCAGGTCACCGAAGAGGGCGTGATACTCGTCTCCCTGCTCCACGGGTGACATGCGTTGCAGCTTGGACTTGACCTCGGCGATCTGGCGACCCACCCACACTTCCTGCAGGCGGGCCAGCACGCCGCCGATATAGCGCGGCAGCCGCTCGTCGTCCTCGACATTGATGGCCTCCACGCCCAGTTCGTTGACCAGGCTGGCCGCCGCCGGCGACGTGGTCTGCTCGCGGACCGCCTCGATCCACTGGGCCCCGGATTTGCCCGCCGCCATTCCGCCCGACACCTCGATCGCCGAACGCACCGCGGCATACCCGGGATGGGTGAAGCTCTCGACGGTCAGCGAGTCGAACACCGGCCCGGAGATCGCCGGATACTGCAGAGCGGCCTTGAGCGCCTCACGCTGCGGCCACAGCGTCGGATCTGCCGGGTCGGGGCGGGCGATGTGTGCAGGTACGGGAGTCTGCCTGGGTCTTGCCTGTCGCCCGGCAGGCTGACGCCGGGTGTCCTTGCGGCCCCCACTGGCTTCCTCCCGCACCCGGCCGAGCACCTGTGCCACGTTGTCCCAGCCGACCCAGCCGGCCAACTGCCGGGCGTACTCGTCGCGCAGGGTCTGGTCTTTGATCCGGGCCGCCATCGGCACACAACGCCGCAGCGCGGCCACCCGGCCCTCGGCGCTGTCCAGGTCGTGTTCGGCCAGCGCACTGCGAATCACGAACTCGAACAACGGAGTTCGTCGTGCCACCAGGTCGCGCACGGCGCCGTCGCCGGAGCGCAGTCGCAGATCGCACGGATCCATACCGTCGGGCGCGACCGCCACGAACGACTGACCGGACAGGTTCTGCTCGCCCTCGAACGCTTTCACCGCGGCGGCCTGGCCGGCGGCGTCACCGTCGAACACGTAGATCAGCTCGCCGCGGAAGAAGTTGTCGTCCATCATCAGCCGGCGCAGCATCGACAGGTGCTGTTCACCGAACGCGGTGCCGCACGAGGCGACCGCGGTGGTCACCCCGGCCAGGTGCATGGCCATCACATCGGTGTAGCCCTCGACGACGACGGCCTGGTGTCCCTTGGCGATGTCGCGCTTGGCGCGGTCCAGCCCGAACAGCACCTGCGACTTCTTGTACAGCACCGTCTCGGGGGTGTTGACGTACTTGGCCTGGTTCTGGTCGTCGTCGAACAAGCGACGCGCCCCGAAGCCGATGGTCTCGCCCGAGGACACCCGGATCGGCCACAGCAGGCGGCGATGGAACCGGTCCATCGGTCCGCGCTTGCCCTCGCGGCTCAGCCCGGCCGCCTCCAACTCCTTGAACTCAAAACCCTTGCGCAGCAGGTGCTTTGTCAGCGTGTCCCATCCGGACGGCGCGAACCCGCACCCGAATTGGGCCGCCGCGGCGGCGTCGAAGTTGCGCTCGGTCAGGTATTTGCGTGCCTCCGCCGCTTCATCGGAGGTCAGCGCCTCGGTGTAGAACTCCTGGGCAGCGGCGTTGGCGGCCAGCAACCGGCTGCGGCTGCCCCGGTCGCGCTGGACATTGGTGGTCGACGCGCCGGTATAGGTGACCGTGTAGTTGACCCGGTCGGCCAGCAACTCGACCGCTTCGACGAAGTTGACGTGTTCGATCTTCTGGATGAAGGCATACACGTCGCCACCTTCACCACAACCGAAGCAATGGAAGTGGCCGTGGTTCGGCCGCACGTGGAACGACGGCGACTTCTCGTCGTGGAACGGGCACAGGCCCTTCATCGAGTCGGCTCCGGCCCGCCTCAGCTGGACGTAGTCGCCGACGACATCCTCGATGCGGACTTTTTCACGAATGGCCGCGATATCGCGATCTGAAATCCGGCCGGCCACCGGCTCATTCTAGAGGTCTGGGCGAGCGTGCTTCGTGCACTCTTTCCAACCGGCTCTCGGTGTACGACGCAATCTGGTCGATCACGACGCGTAGCTTGGCCCCGTCGTCGGCGGCCAGGTCGAACTCGGGCGCGAACTGAGGATCCAGGCTGCCCGGGGCCTGCGCCCACAACGCCAGGGCAACTTCGTGGATGAGCGTGCGCTGATCAGCCTGGATCTGCAGGTGGCGGTGATCGGACATGATGAACTGCAGCGCCAGCATCTTGAGCAGCACCACCTCGGCGCGCACCAGCGGCGGCACGGCGAGGTCGGCATCAAAACGCCGTACCGGCGCTCCTCCCGCCACCGCCCGGGTCTGGGTGATCGCCGCATTGGCAAAACGCCCGACGAGTTCACTGGTCATCGTCTTCAGCGCGACCGAGGACGACAGCGTCCCGTCGTAGCGCCCCACCGCGGCCACCACCGGCACCTGCGACAGCCGCTCGGCAGCGGCCAGCAGATCGTCGTGCGTGACGGTCGGAAAATTCTTGGCGCCCAGGTCGGCCAGCGAGGAGGCGGCGTCGGGATCACCGAGCACCCGCAGGTCGATGCGCCCGGAGATCACGCCGTCCTCGACATCGTGCACGGAATAGGCGACATCGTCGGCCCAGTCCATCACCTGGGCTTCCAGGCACGGCCGCTCGGCAGGCGCCCCGGCCCGGACCCATTCGGCGGCCTCGGCGTCGTCGTCGTAGAAGCCGTACTTCCTGCGCGTACCGAAACTGGGCCACGGATACTTGGCCACCGCGTCCAGCGCGGCCCTGGTCAGGTTGAGCCCCGCCGAACGCCCCTCGTCGTCAAGGACTTTGGGTTCCAGCCGGGTGAGGATCCGGAAGTTCTGGGCATTGCCCTCGAAACCGCCGAAGGGTTTCGCGATCTCGTCGAGCGCGCGCTCACCGTTGTGTCCGTACGGCGGATGCCCGATGTCGTGGGCCAGCCCGGCCAGATCCACCAGGTCGGGATCGCAGCCCAGTCCGATCGCCATACCGCGACCGATCTGGGCCACCTCCAGCGAATGGGTGAGCCGGGTGCGCGGGGTGTCGCCGTGCCGCGGACCGACCACCTGGGTCTTGTCGGCGAGCCGCCGCAATGCCGCACTGTGCAACACGCGGGCCCGGTCCCGGGCGAAGTCCGTCCGGTGCTCGGTATCCGTCCCGGGCAGCGCAGCACCCTTCGGCGCTTCGACCACCAGACGTTGCCGGTCGAAGTCGTCATACCAGGACTGCGTATCCCCGTTCACCGACGCACAGTCTGCCAGGAAGCAACGCGCCGACGCGGGAGCGCATTAGATTGACGGTCATGCGTATCGCCCGTCTGCTGTCCATGCTGCTCGCGATCCTGATGACCGGACTCGTGGTTGCTCCCGGCGCCGCCGCCGAACCGCCGTTGCGGCTGGCCACCCAACTCACCGACAACGCCGGGGTGTTGTCGACGGCCCAGCGCGGCAACGTGCAGCGCGCGATCGATCGCCTCTACGACGACCGCCACATCAAGCTGTGGGTGGTCTTCACCCAGGATTTCGCCCGGCAGAACCCGGTCGGCTGGGCGCAGAACACCATGCGGCTGAGCGATTTCGGTGACGACGACGTGCTCCTGGCGGTCGCCACCGTGGACCGGGCGTTCGCGTTCCAGGTGCCCGACACCGTCACCAGTTCGGCCCGCGCGGACGACATCCGGCGTAACAGCGTCACCCCGGCCCTGCGCCGGGACGACTGGGCTGGGGCCGCGATCGCCGCGGCGAACGGGCTGAACTCCGAACCCGAATCCCCCGCCGCACCCAGCGTGTCGTGGCCCGGCATGCTGATCGCGCTCGGCGTGGTCCTGGTGCTGGCCGGCTTGCTGTGGTGGTGGTCGCGCCGCCGCCGGGCCAAGCGGCGTCACGCCGAGTTCGAGGCCGCCAAGCGGGTCGACCCGACCGACGCCAACGCATTGGCCTCGGTGCCTCTGGAGGCACTCGACGAGCTGTCCCGCTCGATCGTGGTCGATGTCGACAATGCCGTGCGCACCAGTGAGGCCGAGCTGGAACTGGCTGTCGAGGAGTTCGGCGTCAAGCGCACCGAACCGTTCAGCGCGGCCCTGGCCAATGCGAAAACCGCTCTGGCCCAAGCATTCACCGTGCGCCAGACGCTTGATGACGACGCGCCTGAGACACCGCTGCAACAACGTCAGCTGTTGACGCAGGTGGTGGTGTCGGCGGCCAGGGCCGACCGTGAACTGGACGCCCAGAGCCAGGCCTTCGAGCAGTTGCGCGATCTGGTGATCAACGCCCCGAGCCGACTGGACGCCATGACCCAGCAGATGGTCGATCTCACCGCCCGCATCGATCCGTCCCGACAAACCCTCGACAGCCTGCACACCCAGTTCGACGCGAGCGCCCTGACTTCGGTGGCGACCAACGTGGACACCGCCAAGGAGCGGCTGGCCTTCGCCGACCGCAACATCACCTCGGCCCGCGGCCTGGTCTCGCGACCGGCCACCGACCAGACCGCGTTGGTGGACGCCGTGCGCTCGGCCGAGTCCGCACTGGACCAGGCCCGCACCCTGCTCGACGCCGTCGACAGCGCAGCCTCCGACATCAACCGCGCCCTGGCCGGTCTGCCCGCGGCCGTCACCGACATCCAGGCCGGCATCGACCAGGCGAATTCGCTACTGGCCCAGCCCGGTACGCCGCAGGCCGACAAACTGGGCGCCGCCCGAGACGCCGCCAAGAAGGCGGCCGATGATGCGACGGCCAACGGCAAGGCGGACCCGCTGGGCACGTTCACCCGGCTCACCAAGGCCGACGCCGAACTCGATCAGCTGCTCGCCGGCGTGCACGAACAACAGGAGGCCGCCGAGCGGCTGGCCCGGGCGCTGGAGCAGGCACTGTTCACCGCCCAGTCGCGGATCAAGGCGGTGTCGGACTTCATCGAGACCCGGCGCGGCAGCATCGGGCCGGAGGCCCGCACCCGGCTGGCCGAGGCACAGCGGCAGCTTCAGGCCGCCGAAGCCAAGCGGGCCCAGAATCCGAACGAGGCGGTGGCGCATGCCAACGGGGCGTCGACCCTGGCCGCGCAGGCCCAGGGCCTGGCCAATGACGACGTCCGCGCCGCGCAGCGGTCCTACACCTCGCAGTACGGCGGCGGTGGCGGGTCCGACATGGGCGCGGTGCTCGGCGGCATCCTCATCGGCAACATCCTGCGCGGCGGCGGCGGTTTCGGCGGTGGCTTCGGCGGCGGATACGGCGGCGGTTTCGGTGGTGGCCGCAGCATGGGCCGACCGACGTCCTACGGCGGCTCGTCACATTCGTCCGGCCGCAGCTACAGCGGCGGTGGCGGCCGCTTCTAACCGCGCGAGGAAAGTCAGGCGCCCTTGAGCCGCACCGCCAGGTAGTCCGACACCGTGTCCAGGGCGATGCGCTCCTGGGTCATGGCGTCGCGCTCGCGGATGGTGACCGCGTTGTCCTCCAGCGTGTCGAAATCGACCGTCACGCAGTACGGCGTACCGATCTCGTCCTGGCGGCGGTAGCGCCGGCCGATGGCGCCGGCGTCGTCGAACTCGACGTTCCAGTTCTTGCGCAGCTCGGCGGCCAGGTCGCGGGCCTTGGGCGACAGGTCGGCGTTCCGCGACAACGGCAACACCGCGGCCTTGACCGGGGCCAGGCGCGGATCGAGCTTGAGCACGGTGCGCTTGTCCACCCCGCCCTTGGCGTTGGGAGCCTCGTCCTCGGTGTAGGAGTCGACCAGGAACGCCATCAGGGAGCGGGTCAGGCCTGCTGCCGGCTCGATCACGTACGGCACGTAGCGGGTGTCGGCGCCCTGATCGTAGAACGACAGGTCCACACCGGAATGCTTTGCGTGCGTGGACAAGTCGAAGTTCGTCCGGTTGGCGATGCCTTCCAGCTCACCCCAGGGGTTGCCGGCGAAGCCGAACTTGTACTCGATGTCGACCGTGCCGTCGGAGTAGTGCGACAGCTTCTCCTTGGGGTGGTCGTACAGCCGCAGGTTGTCCCGGTTGATGCCGAGGTCGACGTACCACTGCAGCCGGGTCTCGATCCAGTACTTGTGCCACTCGCCCGCGGTCGCGGGCTCGACGAAGAACTCCATCTCCATCTGCTCGAACTCGCGGGTGCGGAAGATGAAGTTGCCCGGGGTGATCTCGTTGCGGAAGCTCTTGCCGATCTGGCCGATGCCGAACGGCGGCTTCTTGCGGGCGGTGGTGACCACGTTGGCGAAGTTGACGAAGATGCCCTGGGCGGTCTCCGGGCGGAGGTAGTGCAGGCCTTCCTCCGACTCGATCGGGCCGAGGTAGGTCTTCAGCATCATGTTGAAGTCGCGAGGCTCGGTCCACTGCCCCTTGGTGCCGCAGTCGGGGCAGACGATCTCGTCCATCGGCACCGAGTCGGGGTCGTCGAGCCCCTTCTTCGCCGCGTAGGCCTCCTGCATGTGGTCCTGACGATGACGCTTGTGGCAGTTCAGGCACTCCACCAGCGGATCGTTGAAGACGTCGACGTGACCGGAGGCCACCCACACCTGGCGCGGCAGGATGATGGCGGAGTCCAGGCCTACGACGTCGTCGCGGCCGGTGACCATGGACTTCCACCACTGCCGCTTGATGTTCTCCTTCAGCTCGACACCGAGCGGCCCGTAATCCCACGCGGACTTGGTGCCGCCGTAGATCTCTCCGGACTGGTAGACCAGGCCACGGCGTTTCGCCAGGTTCGCAACGGTGTCGATGATGGATGCCACGGTGCATCAGAGTAGCGACCCGCTCGCCTGCAGCGATAATCCGCCGCGGCCAGCGGGACGGTTGACATGCGATTTCGCGCATGTATTCTGACCCGTAATGGAAACGATTTCCAATATCACCGTAAATCAACACGACGACGCGCGCGAGGACACCGCCGCCCCGGCGTCGGAAATGCCGTCGCGCGAGATCCTCGACAACGCGGGCGAGCTGCTGCGGGCCCTGGCCGCACCGCTGCGGATCGCCATCGTGCTGCAGCTGCAGCAATCCCAGCGCTGCGTCCATGAATTGGTCGACGCACTCGAGGTGCCGCAGCCGCTGGTGAGCCAGCATCTGCGGATTCTCAAGCAGGCCGGGGTGGTTGCCAGCGAGCGCGCGGGACGCGAAGTGCTCTACCACCTCGTCGACCATCACCTGGCCCACATCGTCGCCGACGCCGTCGCCCATGCCAGCGAGGAACCGCGGTGACGGGCGCGGTCCGGTCCACCCGGCAGCGTGCGGCGATCGCCGACCTGCTCAACGAGACCGACGGGTTCCGCTCAGCCCAGGAGTTGCACGACGAGCTGCGCCGTCGCGGCCAGGCCATCGGCCTGACCACGGTGTACCGCACCCTGCAGACCATGGCCACCACGGGCAACGTCGACACGTTGCGCACCGACACCGGTGAATCGGTCTACCGGCGTTGTTCTGAGGACCATCACCACCATCTGGTCTGCCGGGCTTGCGGCGCGACCGTCGAGATCTCGGGCGGCCAGGTCGAGTCCTGGGCCGCCGACGTGGCCCGCGAGCACGGTTTCTCCGACGTCAGCCACACCATCGAGATATTCGGGACGTGCCGCGGCTGCGTCGACGGGATCAACTGACCGGATTTCCGCGTATGAAGCGTGGTGGCGGTGGCAGGGTCGATTTTCCGCCACAGCGCTTCACACGTGGGGGCTAAGCCCGATCGCGCGCCAGGTTCAGCACGGTGTCGCGGGTCAGCGGCGCCAGCTCGATGTCGCCGGGCGCGTGCGGGTCGATCCAGGTCATCTCGGCGATCTCGGCCTGCGGCCGTGGTTCGCCGTCCAGATCCACCAGGTAGAGCCACGCATCGACGGCGTGGCCGGGTTCATTCGCGGCGGGTGCGGTGAAGTGGCCGAGCTCATCGGCCGCCGAAACCTCGAAACCGACCCCGAGTTCTTCGCGAACCTCCCGGGCCAGCGCGTCGATCGGCGCCTCCCCCGGCTCGATCTTGCCGCCTGGCTGCATGAAGGCCGTCGTGCCGCGCTTACGGACCACCAGCAATCGGTCGCGTTCATCGAGCACCACGGCCGCGACGATCCGGATGACCGGAGGAAGGCTCACGACATCAGGTCCCGGCGCACATCGGCACCGGTGGCCAGGACCATGAGGATCAGCGTACGCAGTGCGTCGTCGGTCAGCCCGGCGGCCGGGAAGTTGTAGCGCAGCATCACGTCGGCGACCTTCTTGGCCGGCCGCTTGCGGGCAGCGCCCTTGGCTGTCGCACCGTTCGTCGGCGTCTCGACCAGTTTCTCCACCAGTACCACCGTGCCCAGCATGGTCTTGCTGGCATGCTCGGACACCCGCTCGCGAATCTTGTTGTTCAGCGGCAGATCCCACGCCAACGGCTGCGTCAGTGAGACCATTTCCAGGTCCTCGGCGATGGCGACCACCCGCACCGAGGCCACCGAACCGTCGACCGTGACAGTCAGCGCTTCGTCCGGTTCCTCGACGACGGACATCACCTCGCCGAGCGCCGAGGACAACTGCTGCAGGAGGCCGGGCATGTCAGGCCCTGCCGAAGCGACGGTTGCGGTTCACGTACTCCTCGCACGCCGCCCACAGGTCGCGGCGGTCGTAGTCCGGCCACAGCTTGTCCTGGAACACGAACTCGGCGTAGGCCGACTGCCACAGCAGGAAGTTACTGGCCCGCTGCTCCCCCGACGTCCGAATGAACAGGTCGACATCGGGGATGTCGGGACGGTGCAGATGCTTGGCGAACGACGCCTCACTGATCCGGCCCGGGTTGATCTTGCCCTCGGCGGCTTCGGCGGCCAATGCCTGCGCGGCCTCGACGATCTCGGTGCGCCCGCCGTAGTTCACGCAGTAGTTGACCGTGATGACGTCGTTGCCGACCGTCATCTGCTCGGCGATGTCGAACTCCTTGATGACGCTGCGCCACATCCTTGGCCGCGACCCGACCCAGCGCATGTTCACACCCATGGCGTTGAGGTTCTCCCGGCGGCGGCGCACCACCTCGCGGTTGAATCCCATCAGGAACCGGACCTCCTCGGCGCTGCGCTTCCAGTTCTCGGTGGAGAACGCGTAGACGCTCAAGTGCTTGATGCCCAGTTCGATGGCACCACAGGTGATGTCGATCAGCACCGCCTCACCCATCTTGTGCCCCTCGGTACGGCCCAGGCCGCGTTGAGTGGCCCACCGACCGTTGCCGTCCATCACGACGGCGACGTGATTGGGGACCTGATCGGCCGGGATCCGCGGCGCAACCGCCTTGGAGGTGTGCTGGGGCGGGCGGGCGAAGCGGCCGTTGGTGCCGGCCGGAATCTCCGGGAAGACGACGGGCCAGGTCGAGGTGTCCGGAAAGACCGGATAGTCCTCAGGCGCCGGGGGCAGCTGTGGGTAGGCCGACTTGCCCCGCTTCCCGTCCTTCGTCAATGCCATGGCCCATATCCTGCCCGACCAGCGTCGCGCGCTGTTCGGCGACTGTCCGATCGATCCGGTACACCCGCTCGACCAGAGGCAATGTCCGCAGCTGACGCTCGAGGTGCCATTGCAGATGCGCCGCGATCAGTCCACTGGCCTGGCTGCGATGGCTCGATGTGGAGGCCTCGGCGTACTCCCAGTCCCCCTCGTGCAGCGCCGACATCAGCTCCAGTACGGGTTGTGGCGGGGTGCTGGATCCGCTGGGCCGACAGTGCACGCACACACTGCCGCCCGCGGCGACGTGGAACGCCCGGTGCGGACCCGGCGCGGCGCAGCGAGCACACTCGGTCAGCGCCGGCGCCCAGCCGGCGATCGTCATCGCCCGCAGCAGGTAGGAATCCAGCACCAGCTCGCGGGCCCGGCGGCCGTCGGCGATGGCGCGCAGTGCGGCCACCGTGAGCCGGTGCAGGTCAGGCATCGGTGCCCGTTCCTCCCCGGCCAGCCGCTCGGCGGTCTCCAACATCGCGCACGCACTGGTGTAGCGGCCGTAGTCACTGACGATGTCGGCGGCGAAAGCGTCGATGGCCTGCACCTGCGTGACGATGTCGAGATTGCGTCCCGGATGCAGCTGCACGTCGATATGAGCAAACGGTTCCAACCGCGCACCGAACTTGCTGCGGGTACGCCGGACCCCCTTGGCCACCGCGCGCACCAGACCATGGTCGCGGGTGAGCAGGGTGACAATCCGGTCGGCCTCGCCGAGCTTGTGCTGGCGCAGCACCACCGCCCGGTCCCGGTACAGCCGCATCGTGACAGTGTCGCACCATGGCCGGACAGGTTCCGTTACGCACCGCCGATATCCTCGAAAGTGATGGCCAAATCTGCGACTTCCGACTCGATCACCCCGCCTTTTCCCACCTTGACCCATCAGCTGTACCAACTCGCCAGCGGCGCAGTCACTTCTGACGAACTGGTCCGCCAGTCCCTGCATGCCATCACCGCGAGCCAGTCCACCCTCAACGCGTTCCGTGTCGTACTGGGCGAGCAAGCCCTGGCCGACGCAGCCAAAGCCGACGCGGCTCGCGCGGCCGGCAAACAACTCCCGCTCCTGGGAATCCCGATCGCGGTCAAGGACGACGTGGACATCGCCGGGGTGCCCACCCGGTTCGGCATCGACGGCGACGGGCGCATCGCCACCGCCGATGCCGAGGTGGTGCGCCGGCTGCGCGCCTCCGGTGCGGTGATCATCGGGAAGACCAATACCTGCGAGCTCGGGCAGTGGCCGTTCACCGGCGGGCCGGGGTTCGGCCATACCCGCAACCCATGGTCACGCAAGCACAGCCCGGGCGGATCCTCGGGCGGCAGCGCCGCAGCCGTGGCGGCCGGCCTGGTGACCGCGGCCATCGGATCCGACGGCGCGGGCAGTGTCCGCATCCCCGCGGCGTGGACGCACCTGGTCGGTATCAAGCCGCAACGCGGCCGCATCTCCACCTGGCCGCTGCCCGAGGCGTTCAACGGCATCACGGTCAACGGGGTGCTGGCGCGCACCGTCACCGATGCCGCGCTGGTGCTCGACGCCGCGTCCGGTAACGCCGAGGGCGACCTGCACAAGCCGGCGCCGATCCAGGCCGCCGAGTTCGTCGGCCGCGCACCGGGGCCGCTGCGGGTGGCGATGTCGACGAAATTCCCGTTCACCGGCTTCCCCGCCAAGCTGCACCCCGAGATCCGCGATGCCCTGCAGACCGTCGCCGACCAGCTCGGGCAACTGGGCCACACCGTGGTGGCCAAGGACCCCAACTACAGCCTGCGGATGTCGTGGGACTTCCTGGCCCGCTCGACCGCGGGGCTGTTGGACTGGGCTGACCGGCTCGGCGACGTGCCCTTCGACGAGCGCACCGCGGTCAACATGCGAATCGGCCGGCTGCTGTCACAGGACGTGCTGCGCAAGGCTCGTGCGCACGAGGCCGCCGCCCAGCGCCGGATGTCCTGGATCTTCAATCTCGTCGACGTCATCATCGCACCGACGACGGCCCAACCACCGCCGCTCACACACGAATTCGACCGCCGCGGGTGGTCTGCCACGGAACGCAGCTCGATCGGCGCCTGTCCGGTGACCTGGCCGTGGAACCTGCTTGGCTGGCCGTCGATCAACGTGCCCGCCGGCTTCACGTCCGAGGGACTGCCGATCGGTGTCCAGTTGATGGGGCCGGCCGATAGTGAGCCGCTGCTGATCTCGCTGGCGGCCGAGTTGGAGGCGATCACCGGCTGGGCCGCCAAACAGCCCGAGGTCTGGTGGAATGCCCCGTCCCAGACGGACGCCTCCCAGGCCGCTGCCGCGATCAACGCCCTCGACCGGCAGGCGGGCTAAGCCGCCGAACCGCGTCAAGACAAGCCGGGGGCTCAGAAACCCAGCCGGCCCAGCTGTTTGGGATCACGCTGCCAGTTCTTGGCGATCTTGACCCGCAGGTCGAGATAAACCTTTGTGCCGAGCAGCTTTTCGATCTGGGTGCGGGCGGCGGTGCCGACCTCACGCAGCCGGGCACCGCCCTTGCCGATCACGATCCCCTTCTGGCTGTCGCGCTCGACGTAGAGGATGGCGTGCACGTCGATGAGGTCGTCGCGCCCCTCCCTTTCGGAGACCTCTTCGATGACCACGGCCAGCGAGTGCGGCAACTCATCGCGCACGCCTTCCAGCGCTGCCTCACGAATGAGCTCGGCCATCAACACTTCTTCCGGCTCGTCGGTCAGTTCACCGTCGGGGTAATAGGCAGGCCCCGGCGGCAGTTTCGAGACGAGGACATCGGTGAGCACGTCGAGTTGTTCGCCCGCGGTGGCCGAAACCGGAACGATGTCGGCATCGGGACCGACCAGCTCACTGACCGCGAGAAGCTGTTCGGCCACGCGGTCTTTGGGCACCTTGTCGGTCTTGGTCACGACGGCGATCAGCGTGGTCTTCGGCGCCACCGCGCGGATCTGCTGATAGATCCAGCGGTCACCGGGACCGATGCGCTCATCGGCCGGGATACACAGCCCGATCACGTCGACCTCGGAATAGGTGTCCTTGACCAGATCGTTCAGCCGTTGCCCGAGCAGGGTGCGCGGCCGGTGCAGCCCGGGAGTATCGACCAGGATGATCTGAAAGTCCTCACGGTGCACGATGCCGCGGATCGTGTGCCGGGTGGTCTGCGGCCGGTTCGAGGTGATCGCGACCTTCTGACCCACCAGCGCATTGGTCAGCGTCGACTTGCCGGTGTTGGGCCGGCCGACGAAACAGACGAAACCGGAACGGAATTCACTCATATCGGGTTTCCTGCCCGGTCGGTGACGATCACCGTGGCGTCGGCAGACAGCTCCCGCACGGCGGCCACCCCGGCGTCGTCGGCGGCGCCGCCGACCAGCACGGCGGCCTCAAGCCCGGTGGCACCGCTGGACACCGCAGCGGCCACGGCCGCTTGCAGCGCGGTCAGTTGCAGTGCGGCCAGGTTCACCGGCGCTCCGGCGTAGGTGCGGCCGTCCTGATCACGCACCGCTGCACCCGAGGACGCCTCGGCCCGGCCCATCGCGCCGCGCGCCAACACCACGAGCTTGTTGTCTTCTGCGTCGAGGTCAGTCATCGGTATCGCGGGTCTCCTGTTTCTCGAATTCTGCCGGGCTCACCAGAATTGTGCCGATCCGCACCCGACCGCGGTGGTCGGAACCACCCTCGGCGCGCAGCCTCAGACCGTCCCAGGTGACTTCTGCACCGGGCAGCGGTACGCGGCCCAATTCGAAGGCCACCAGCCCGCCGACGGTGTCCACGTCCAGATCCTCGTCGGCTTCCATCCCGTAGAGTTCGCAGAGGTCTTCGATGGGCAGCCGTGCCGACACCCGGTACTGGCGGTCACCGAGGTCTTCGACCGGGGCCACCTCATCGGTGTCGTATTCGTCGGCGATCTCGCCGACGATCTCCTCGAGCACGTCCTCGATCGTGACCAGTCCGGCGATGGCGCCGTATTCGTCGACGAGCAGCGCCATGTGGTTGCGGTCTAGCTGCATCTCGTTGAGCAGTTCGTCGAGCGGCTTGGAGTCCGGTACGAACACCGCCGGGCGCATCACCTGTGCCACGTTGGTGTCGCGGCCGCCGTTGGTCGAGTAATAGGTCTGCTGGACAAGATCTTTGAGGTAGACCACACCGACGATGTCGTCGACGTTCTCGCCGATCACCGGGATCCGGGAATGCCCGCTCCGCACCGCAAGCGACGTGGCCTGGCCCGCTGACTTGTCACTTTCGATCCACACCATCTCGGTGCGCGGCACCATGACCTCACGGGCCGGGGTATCCCCCAGTTCGAACACCGACTGGATCATCCGGCGTTCCTCGTCAGCCACCACGCCGCGCTGCTGGGCCAGGTCGACGACCTCACGCAGCTCGATTTCGGAGGCGAACGGGCCGTTGCGGAAACCGCGGCCGGGGGTCAATGCGTTACCGATCAACACCAGCAGACGGCTGATGGGTGTCAGCAACACCGAGATGGCCTGCAGCGGCAGTGCCGAGATCAACGCGATGGAATAGGCGTTCTGCCTACCGACCGTGCGCGGGCCGACGCCGATGGCCACGAAGCTCGTCACCACCATGATCGCGGCCGAGGCCACCAGACCCCAGCTGACGCCGAGGTGCCCGTCCAGGAATGACACCAGCAGCACCGTGGCGCTGATTTCGCAGGTGATCCGCAGCAGCACAACAAGATTGATATAGCGGGGGCGTTCCGCGACGACCCGGCTGAGCCGGGCGGCGCCGGGACGTTCGTCGCGGACCAGCTCCTCGATCCGCGCGATCGAGACTGTCGACAGCGCCGCATCGATAGCCGCGAACAAGCCACCGAAGCCGACCAGCACCACAGCGCCGAGCAGCGGAAGTATGCCGGTCACGGTTCGTCGAAATATCTGGACTTGTCCAGCAGGCGCTGATCTTTCTGGCTCTGCCGGTCGGCGTGGTAGGCCTCGACCTGATCAGCCACCCATTCCTCGAGAAGCTGGCGCTGCAGCGCGAACATCTCTTTTTCCTCGTCCGGTTCGGCATGGTCGTAGCCGAGCAGGTGCAGCACCCCGTGCACGGTCAACAGCGCCAGTTCCTGACCGAGCGAATGCCCGGCCTTGGTGGCCTGCTGTTCGGCGAACTCCGGGCACAACACGATGTCGCCGAGCATGGACGGGCCCGGCTCCGGCGAATCCGGACGCCCCCCGGGCTCCAGCTCGTCCATCGGGAAGCTCATCACGTCGGTGGGCCCCGGCAGGTCCATCCACCGCATGTGCAGGTCGGCCATGGCGGCGCTGTCCACCAGCACCATCGACAGCTCGGCCGCCGGGTTCACGTCCATCTTCGCGATGACGAAGCGCGCGACGCTGATCAGTTCGTCCTCGGAGACATCGATGCCCGACTCGTTGGATACCTCGACGCTCATCTGCGGGGCCGCCCGTTCGACGAGCGGCGTTGGGCACGGTTGAGCAATGCCGGCTCCTCATGTCGGGCGTAGGCGTCCACGATCTCGGACACCAGGCGGTGCCGGACCACGTCGGCACTGGTGAGCTCGGAGAAGTGGATGTCCTCGATGTCGTCGAGGATGTCGATCGCGGCACGCAGGCCCGACCGCGCCCCGCCGGGCAGGTCTACCTGCGTGATGTCTCCGGTGACAACCATTTTCGAGCCGAACCCCAGGCGGGTCAGGAACATCTTCATCTGCTCGGCGGTGGTGTTCTGCGCCTCGTCGAGGATGATGAACGCGTCGTTGAGCGAGCGTCCGCGCATGAATGCCAGCGGTGCCACCTCGATGACTCCGGCGGCCAACAAGTTCGGAATCGCCGCCGGATCCATCATGTCGTGCAGTGCGTCATACAGCGGCCGCAGATACGGGTCGATCTTCTCAGTCAGGGTGCCGGGCAGAAAACCAAGGCGCTCACCGGCTTCCACCGCAGGGCGGGTCAGGATGATCCGGTTGACCTGCTTGGTCTGCAGCGCGCTGACCGCTTTGGCCATCGCCAGGTATGTCTTGCCGGTACCGGCCGGGCCGATGCCGAAAACGATGGTGTGCGCATCGATGGCGTCGACGTAGCGCTTCTGGTTGAGCGTCTTGGGCCGGATGGTCTTGCCGCGGCGGCTCAGGATGTCGAGCGTGAGCACCTCGGCCGGCGATTCATCTTCGGTGCCGGTGAGGATGGCGACGCTGTGCCGCACCGTCTCGGGCGTCACCGCCTGCCCGGCGGACGCGACGGCGATCAGCTCGGCGACCACACGTTCGGCCAAAGCCACGTCGGCGGGCTCGCCGGTGAAGGTGATCTCATTGCCGCGAGCGTGGATGTCGGCGGTGAGAAGTCTTTCGAGGGCCCGCAGATTTTCATCAGCCGAGCCGAGCAGGCCCACGATGATGTCGGGCGGAACAGTGATGCTGCTGCGGACCGATTCCGATGCGGTGACCGACGAGTCAGCGGTCGTGTCGCGGGGCGTCACGTGGAGTTTGTGCCTGCTTTCCGTGTTTTCCAAACGGCCGGCTGCCGTCGTACTGTTGCCAGTTTACCGCTGGTCAACGACACGCCCCAATGGTTAAGCAGGCCGGCTGAACACCCAGGTCAGCGCCGCGTATCCCGCGTCGCTTTCGACACCCGGGCTGTTGGCGGACGGCTCGCCACGACCCGGAGGTGGAAAACGACGACCGATCAGCCACCCGGCGGCGCTAGATCTCCCAGCGCGCGGTCAGTGCACCGATCGCCCCCAGTGCGACCGCGGCGGCCGTCGACGTCCGCAGCACGGTCGGGCCCAGCCGGACGGCCTTCGCACCGGCCCCGGTCAGCGCGACGATCTCCTCGTCGGCGATGCCGCCTTCCGGGCCGACGATGAGCATCAACGAATGCGCTTGGGCCAGAGGTAGTTCGGCAAGCGGCTCGGTGGCCGACTCGTGCAGGGCCAGCACCACGGCGCCGCCGGCCACGGCATCGGCGACGCGCCGAGTCAGCGCCGTCGTCGACACCACGCCCGCGACCCCGGGGACGTATGCGCGCCGCGACTGCCTGGCCGCCGAGCGGGCCACCGCCTCCCAGCGCCGCAGACCCTTGTCCACCTTCGGGCCGTCCCAGCGAGCCACACAGCGCGCCGCCTGCCAGGCAACGAATCCGTCCGCACCCGCCTCGGTCGCCAGTTCGACGGCCAGCTCCGACCGATCGGACTTGGGCAGCGCCTGCACCACGGTGACGGTCGGGCGCGGGGCCGCGAGGGTGACCCGCTCGGTCACGCGCGCCGACAACCGGCCCTTGGCGGTCTCTTCGACGACACAGTGCGCCAGGGCCCCGGCACCGTCGCTGAGGTCGATCTGCTCACCGGCGCGGATGCGACGCACGTTGGATGCGTGGAAACCCTCATCACCGTCGACGACGGCCAGCTCCCCCGCGCCCGGCAGCGCCTCGACGTAGAACAGCGCTGCACTCACGGCGTCAGCTCCGCGTCAGCGGCCCGAGAACGTCTCACGCAGCCGGCTGAACAGACCGCCGGAGCTCGCCGAAGCCTGGGTCGAACGCACTTCCGCGGCGTCGCGGCTGCGGTTCTCCTTCAGTTTGCGCAGCAGCTCGGTGTCGGTGCTGTCGAGCCGCAACGGCACCACCACGTCGACGTGGGCGTGCAGGTCACCGCGCACCCCGGAACGCAGATGCGGCATGCCGTGGCCACGCAAGGTGGTTACTGCACCGGGCTGGGTGCCCGCGGCGATGGTCAGTTCGGTGGGCCCGTCGAGGATCGCGTCGACGGTGACCGTGGTGCCCAGCGCGGCGTCGACCATGGGCACCGAGACGGTGCAGTGCAGGTCGTCACCGTCACGGACGAAGATCTCGTGCTGCTTCTCGTGGACTTCGACGTACAGGTCACCGGCAGGCCCGCCGCCCGGTCCGACCTCGCCTTGGGCGGCCAGCCGGACCCGCATGCCATCGCCGACCCCGGCCGGGATCTTGACGCTGATCTCGCGACGGGCGCGCACCCGGCCGTCGCCCCCGCAGCGGTGGCACGGATCGGGGATGACCTCGCCGATTCCGCCACACACCGGGCACGGACGGGTCGTCATCACCTGGCCGAGCAGCGAGCGCTGCACGGTCTGGATCTCGCCACGTCCGTCACACGTATCGCAGGCGACCGGCGTGGACTTGCCGTTGGTGCCCTTGCCGTGGCAGAGGTCGCACAGTACCGCGGTGTCCACCGTCACCTGCTTGGTGACGCCCGTCGCGCACTCCGCCAGGTCCAGCCGCATCCGCAGCAGTGAATCGGCGCCGGGCCGTACCCGGCCGACCGGACCGCGGGAGGCGGTACCGCCGCCGAAGAACGCCTCGAAGACGTCGCCCAGACCACCGAACCCGCTGAACCCGCCGGGCGCGCCGCCCACCGACTCCATCGGGTCGCCGCCCATGTCGACGATGCGACGCTTCTCCGGATCCGAGAGGACCTCGTAGGCGACCTGAATCTCGGTGAACCGGGCCTGCGCCTCCTCGTCGGGGTTGACGTCGGGGTGCAGCTCACGAGCCAGCCGCCGGTAGGCACGTTTGACCTCCGAATCGCTCGCGCCTTTGCTCACTCCGAGCAAGCCGTAATAATCGCGTGCCACGCTGACCTTGCCTGACCTTTCTATGCCGGACGAACCGGCTGCTTTACCGGGTACCTAGGACTTCGCCGATGTACAGAGCAACCGCCGCGACATTGGCGATGGTTCCCGGATAGTCCATTCGGGTGGGACCCACCACACCCATTCCGCCGTACACCTTGCCCGAACTGCCGTACGTGGTGCTCACCACCGACGTCCCCAGCATCTGTTCGGCCTCGGTCTCATGACCGATCCGCACGGTTACCTTGCCCGCTTCCTGCTGGGCCGCCAACAACCTCAGCACCACCACCTGCTCTTCGAGAGCCTCCAGCACCGACCGCAGCGATCCGCCGAAATCAGCGGTGTTGCGCGTCAGGTTGGCGGTTCCCCCGAGGAGCAGCCGCTCCTCGGTGTGCTCGACGAGTGTCTCTACCAGGACGGTCGCCGACCGGCCGACCGCATCGGCCAGCGCGCCGTGGCCGTTGAGGTGCGTGGCCAGGTCGCTCACCGCGATCGACGCCGCGGTCAGCGGCTTGCCTTCCAGCGCCTGCGCCAGCATCTCGCGCAGTTTCGACAGCTCATGATCGTCGATGGCATCGCCGAGCTCCACGATGCGCTGATCCACCCGGCCCGAATCGGTGATGACCACCAGCAGCAGCCGCGCCGGGGTCAGCGCCACCACCTCGAGGTGGCGGACGGACGAGGTGGACAGCGTCGGGTACTGCACGATCGCGACCTGCCTGGTCAGCTGAGCGAGCAGCCGCACCGCACGCCGCAGCACGTCATCCAGGTCGACACCGGACTCCAGGAACGACAGGATCGCGCGGCGTTCCGACGAGGACAACGGCTTGACGTTGTCGATGCGGTCGACGAACTCGCGGTAGCCCTTCTCCGTGGGTACGCGACCCGAGCTGGTGTGCGGCTGGGTGATGTAGCCCTCGGCTTCCAGCACCGCCATGTCGTTGCGGACCGTCGCGCTGGACACGCCGAGGTTGTGCCGCTCCACCAGGGTCTTGGAGCCGATGGGCTCCTGGGTGGCCACGAAGTCGGCGACGATGGCGCGCAGCACCTCGAAACGACGTTCGTCGGCGCTCCCCACCTGTTCACCTACCCTTCGCAGCAGCAATGACTTTATTTTGCTCGGTTCATTTTACTGATCAGCAGCGGGTTTACCGATTCGCGGCGAGCGCTCGGGATCAGCGGGCCGGGCGATACCGCCGCAGGCAACGACCCGTGAACGTATTAGCCTAGGCAACCATGCCGATGGCAACACCGCGCAACACTGCGACGGAAGCGGGCCGGCGATGATCTTCAAAGGCGTCCAGGAGGGCAAACCCTACCCGGAGCACGGGCTCTCCTACCGGGACTGGTCCCGCATCCCGCCGCGCCAACTGCGCCTCGACGAGCTCGTCACCACCACCACGGTGCTCGCCCTGGACCGGCTGCTGTCCGAGGACTCGACGTTCTACGGCGATCTGTTCCCGCACGCGGTGAAGTGGCGCGGCGACATCTACCTCGAAGACGGCCTGCACCGGGCCGTACGCGCGGCACTGCGAAACCGCACCATCCTGCATGCCCGGGTGTTCGACATGGACGCGCTCGCGCCCACCCCGGCGTAACCGCGGTCAGCTGCCCTGGTTGGCCATCGCCTCGCGCAGGCTGCCTGGCCGCAGATCCGTCCAGTTCGCCTCGACGTAGTCCAGGCACTCGGCGCGGCCGGCCTCACCGAAGACCACCCGCCAGCCGGCGGGCACATCGGCGAAAGCCGGCCAGAGGCTGTGCTGGTCCTCAGCGTTGACCAATACGTAGAACGTGCCGTTCTCGTCATCGAACGGATTGGTACTCATCGAGTCTCCTCATCGAGGGGTGGGCCAGGTCGGCACCCAGCACCCGGTCGGACAACAGGCCCAGACAGCTCAGGTTCGGGAAACCCGGGCCCTGGGTGAGCCCGGCCAGTCCTGGAAGGAACAACTTGGGGAACACATCGGTCAGGGCCAGGTCGTGGCCGATGTTCTCCTGGAGCGAATCACTGGTCAGCGGACCACCGAGGCCCAACTCGAGCAGGTCCAGGGCGTCCTGGCTGAACAACGGGGCAAACCACAGCGAGTCTGCGCCGGACCCGTCGATCACCAGATCGAAGCCGTGCACGGTCTCGACCGCTTCACCGCCGGTGTTCGTGGACAGGGTCAACCGGATCCGCTCATCGCGGGCCACCGCGTGCGCGACCCGGCCACGAAGATGACGGATGCGGTCGTCGGCCAGCAGCGCGTCCTGCACACGGGCCGAGAACACCCCGCGATCCGTGCGGGCCAGCGCATCCCGGCGCTCGGCCAGGGTGAGCCCGGTCCACCCGGTCGGATCGGAGAACAGGGTGTTCTCGAAGAATCCCTCACCGCGGGTGAACAGGGTGACGGTCGGCGAGATCACCGTGATCGTCGAAACCCGGTGGCGGAACAGCTCGTTGAGCATCGACGCGGCGGTCTCGCCGCCGCCGATCACCGCCACCCGCTCGGCGTTGATCATCTCGTGCTTGCCGGCCTGATGCCAGAACTGCGCGATCGACATCACCCGGGGGTTGCCCGGCAGCACCGAGCGTTCGGCCTGGCCCGGACCGGTGACCATCAGACCGTCGGCAGTGACGGAGTCGTCGGCGGTGCGCAGCACCCACCGGCGCGCGTCACCGTCGACCGCTATCTGTTCCACCTCACCGACAACCACGTTCATCCCGACGTCGTCGGCCACCCAGCCCAGATACTGGCTCCAGCGTTTGTGGGTCGGCGCGGGCCGGCCGCGGTCCACCCATTCGGCGAAGCCGCCCGTGGCGATCAGGTAGGCCTGCCAACTGTGCCGGGTCATGCGTTCGTCGAGTTCGGCGTTCCGCCGCGGCACCAGCGACGACCGGTACGGGAAGCCGACGTCCTTCTCGGGGCCGGTACCGAGGCGATGGTTGCCGTCGGTCCAGCCGCCGACGGCCTGCCAGTTGGCAGCCACCCCGGCACGTTCGACGACGACGACATCGGGAGCCGGCACACCCATCGCGCGCAACTCCGCGGCCTTGGCGGCCACCGCGATGGCCTTGGGTCCAGCCCCGATGACGGCCAGGGTGGGATTCGTCGGGGCACTCATGTGGTCACCTCTCGCAGCACCTCTCGCAAAGCGTCCAGCCACATCGCCTGCAGGGCGGCGATGTCGGCGGCGGACAGAATGTCGGGCAGGGTCCGCCACTGGGTGCCGAGCACGGCCGACCCGTCGCGGTCGATCACCGCGGCCATGATCGTCAGTTCATGGCGCACAGCGACATTCGGTTCGGGTATCGGCGTCACACCGGTCTGCAACGACCGGTCCTGCAGCAAGGCGTGATCGGACGCATCCAGCTCGATCCGGCCCAGGTAGTTGAGCAGGACCTGCGGGTCCCGGTGCGAGCCGAGCCGCTCGGCGGTGTCCTCGCGCAGGTATCGCAGCAGCCCGTAGTCGATGGCATCGCCGGGGATCGCCGCCACCTGCGCAGCCACGCCCCGGGCGTCATCGGCAGTCAGCCGCAACGGGTAGATCATGCTGAGCAGGCCGGCGGTATCGCCGGTGTCCACGTCGCCGTCGTCGGACACCACCGCATCCGCCCTGCCGTGAGTCTCCAACGCCAGCAACGGCGCCGGGGTCGACTGGTCGCGCTGCCGGCGCCAACCGGTCAGGGCTCGAGCCGTCGCCGCGGCCAACACCTCGGTCACGGGGACCGCGCCGGTCAGCAGCTGGGACGTCACCTCCGGATCGGCGAAGGACATCGAGACCGTCACATGGCCCATCCGGTCCGCGGCGGGATCGATTCGGCGGGCACCGATCTCAGGATCGTCCCCGTCGAACTGCTGCTCCCAGAAGTCGCACGTGCCCAGCCCGGCCGCCCGTTCGGTGAGCAGGCGTGACCACTGCCGTAGCGAGGTGTGTTCGCGGACCGGCATCGGAGTTCGTCCGGAAGCCAATGCATGCCAGGCATTTTCGAGTTCACCGACGAGGATCCGCCACGATGCGGGGTCCAGCGCCAGCACGTGGGCGGTCAGGATCAGCAGGCCGCCGTCGGCCTGCGGGTGGTGCAACCAGACGGCATCGAGCATCGATCCGTCCTCCGGATCCATGCGCTGCACCGAGGCCTCGGCCTGCTCGGCCACCGCGGCGTTGAGATCACCGGAGGCCGTGGCTTCCGAGAGCACTTCGCGCGGCGCGTGCGTAGCCAGGACCAGGCCATCGCGGTCCAGCCGGGTGCGCAGCACCTCGTGCCCGTCGATAACGTTGCGCAGCAAGGCTTCCAGCTGTGTCCGGGTGATTCCCACGGGCAACCGGAATACCTCGGTCTGCGCCAGCCGGCGGGGGTCACCGTACTGGTAGAGCCAACGTCCGTTGGGCAGCAGCGGGATGGGCCCCGATGCCGCCTCGCCCGCCTCGTCGTCGGAATGCTCGACGGAGACGGCGTCGGAGTCGATGGCGGCCGCCAGTTCGCGAACTGTCGCGCAGTCCAGCATCAGCCGGGCCCGCAAGGCCACGCCGCGGCGACGCACGGCCTGCACGACCGACAGCGCCACGATGCTGTCCAGCCCGAGATCGAGGAAGTCGGCGGTGACGTCGACACCGGACCCTTCGGGCGTCCCAAGGACCTCGGCCAGTACCTCGGCGAGCACCCGCTCGGTCTCGGTGGCCGGCTGCGCGGATCCCTCGGCAGACCCGCCGGTGCCGAGCGCCGCCAGCGCGGCATCGTCGACCTTGCCGTTGGTGGTCAGCGGGATCTCGTCGACGGCGACGATGTGATGCGGCACGAGATGCCTCGGCAGCGTGGTGGACAGCATCCGGCGCAGCTCTGCGGCCGGGGTTTTGCTGACCACGTAGGCGACGAGTCGCGGCCCGCTGCGGTGCTGCCGTACCGCCACATGGGCGTGCCGGACGCCGTGATGGGCGTGCAGCGTCGCGGCCACCTCGCCGGGTTCCACCCGGAAGCCGCGGATCTTGACCTGATCGTCGCTACGTCCGAGAAACTCGATGGCCCGCGATTCCGGATTGCGGCGCACCACGTCTCCGGTGCGGTACATCCGGGCGCCCGGAGTGAACGGATCGGCGACGAACCGCGCGGCCGTCTCCCCTGGTCTCCCCAGGTACCCGCGGGTCAATTGTCCACCGGCCAAATACAGTTCGCCGTAGACACCGTCGGGAACCGGACGCAGCCACCCGTCGAGCACGTAAGCCGCGGTCGACTCCGTGGGATGACCGATACACGGCTGGGCGTGTTCGGCGATGGCGGCGACGACGGCCTCCACCGTGGTCTCGGTCGGTCCGTAGCAGTTGTGCGCCGACATCCAGGTGCGCTCGCATTCGGACTGGATCCCCTGCCAGGTCGCGGTGTCGATGGCCTCACCGCCGAGCGCGAGCACCGCCAACGGCACCCGGCTCAGCAGGCCTGCGGCCCGCAGCGAGGCGAACATCGACGGGGTGGTGTCGATCATGTCGATCGCGAAGTGCCCGATGGTGTCCACCAGTGCCTCGGCATCGCGCTGTACGTCGTCGGAGACGATATGGACGGTGTGCCCGTCGAGCAGCGCTGCCAACGGCTGCCAGGCCGCGTCGAACGTGAACGACCAGGCGTGCGCCACCCGTAACGGACGGCCGAGACGCCGGGCCGCCGGTTGCAGCACCTGGTGGGCATGATCGGCGCAGTAGGCCAGCAGGGCCTGATGGGTTCCGATGACACCCTTGGGCTTTCCGGTGGTGCCCGAGGTGAACACGATGTAGGCGCCCTTGCCGGGGTGCACGGGCGCGGGCCGGTAGTCGGCGTCCGGTTCGGAATCGACGGATGCCAGCAGCGTTTCGTCGACGACCAGGGAGTGTCGGCCTGCGCCGATCTGGCGCCGGATCTCGGCCACCCGCTCATCGGGCATGGCCGGATCGAGCGGCACGATCATCCCGCCGGCCTTGAGCACCGCGAGCATCGCCACCACGTAGTCGGGCCCACGGCTCAACCGGATCGGGACCGGGGTCTCGTCGCCGACCCCGCGCCGGACCAGCTCGGCGGCCAGGCGATCGGCGGCATCGCCGAGCTCGCGGTAGCTGAGCTCGCCCCCGTCCCAACTCAGCGCCACCGAACCGAGCCGCTCCCCGGCGCTCTCGGCGAACACAGTGTGAAAGCCAGCCGGAAAACCGTTGTGGGACCGGTCTTCACCGGCTTCGTTTGGTGCACCGGCCGGCTGCGGGTCGTCATCGAGCGTGACGGCGACCTCACGCAGCGGACGTTCCCAGCTCTCCAGCAGCCGCTGCACGACCGTCAGCACCCGCATCCCCAGAGCCTGCGGATCGATCGGTCCCAATGCCCCGTCGAGGGTTTCGACGAGCACCGTGAGCCGGCCGTGCGTCGGATGTGCGGCGATCGTGACCGGGAAGTGCGACAGGCTTTCCAGGGCCGACGGCCGCAGCACCGCTCCGCCGAGATCGAACTCGTCGCTGCCGACCAGCCCGCCGGGCGGGAAGTTCTCGTACACCAGCAGCGTGTCGTACAGTTCGCCGATCCCGCCGATCGAACGCAACTCGGTGTGGCTGAGGTAGCTGTGGTCACGCAGCTCGGCGGCTTCGCGCTGCAGCGCCAGGCACTGGTTGCCGACCGGCAGGCTCGGGTCGACCCGGACCCGCAGCGGCACGGTGTTGATGAACAGACCGACCATCGACTCGACACCGGCCAGCTCGTCCGGACGCCCGGACACCGTGACGCCGTACACCACGTCGGTGCGGTCGGTGAAGACCGAAAGAATTGTCGCCCAAGCCATCTGGAACAGGGTGTTGACGGTGACGCCTCGGGACCTGGCTGCCTCGAAGATCGCCGCGGACTGCTGTTCGTCGAGGTTCACCTCGGTACGCGACGGCAGACCCGGCTGGGTCTCGCGTCCGGCCAGCACCGGGGACAGCAGCGTGGGGGCATCCATGCCGTACAGATGAGCCTGCCACCGCGCCCGGCTGGCCTGCTGATCGCGCCCGGCCAGCCAACCGATGTAGTCGCGGTACGGCCGCACTTTCACGGGCAATCCGGCGGCATCGCCGTTCGCCCCGTACAGCGCGAGAAGCTCACCCACGAAGACCGGCAGCGACCAGCCGTCGATCGCGATGTGATGGGCGACGATCACCAGACGCCAACGCAGTCCCGGCTTCTCGATGAGCAGGAAACGGATCAACGGCCCACGGCCGAGGTCGAACCGCCGGGCGCGCTCCTCGGCTTCCAGCGCGACCGCGTGCTCGTCATCGGCCTGCACCTGTCGCCAGGGCAGTTCGATCGCGGACGGGACCACGGCGACCGGGCGGCTCAGGTTTCCCTGGAAGAAGCTGGCCCGCAGGTTCGGATGACGCACCAGCATCGCCTCGGCGCAGGTCCTCAGCAGCTCGGCGTCGAGTGCCCCGTCGACGTCGGCGGCCATCGCGATGACGTACGGATCGGCTCCGTCGTCACCTTCGGTCAGGCCGGCCAGCGAGTACAGCCCCTGCTGCAGCGGGCTGAGCGCCAGGACATCCTCGACGCCGGGCGGCGTTCCGGTGGTCGTCACGTCGAGGTCCCCGGCCCCTGGCCCCATCCCGCGGTCAGGGCGGCCAGTTCGTCAGGCGACAGGCCCGATGCGGACATCGGCTCGTGGTGCACGTCAGCCGCTGCGGCGTCATCACCGGCCGCGTCGATCGCGGCGGCCAGCTCCGCCAGCCCGGGGTGCTCGAACACCATGCGGGCCGTCAGGGCCATGCCGGCATCGCGTGCCCGCGCCGCGAGCTGCACCGCCAGGATGCTGTCGCCGCCGAGCGTGAAGAAGTCGTCGTACCGGCCCACCTCTGTCGCGCCGAGCAGATCCACCAGCATTGCCGCCAGCGTGTGCTCGGTCGGGGTGGCCGGCGGCTCCGACGGTGCCGCCGACGTGACCCGCGGGCGGGTCAGGGTGGCGGGTTCGATGTCGTCGACCACCGCGAGCACGGCGCCGCCGAACTCCTCGGGCAGCGCGGTGCGGGCACTGTCCAAAAGGGTTTCGGTGTCGGCCACTCCCGGCTCGGCCACCAGGTAGCCGGCCAGTGTCGTCACGCCCCGGACGTCCCAGTGCCGGGTGGCCGCGACCGCTACCCCGTCGAGCGCTTCCAGTGCGGCCTGCAGGCGGGGCTCACCGGTGGTGATCGGCTCCAGCCGGCCATCGGTGGTCCAGCGGGCGCGGTGCCCGGTGCCGTACAGCTGCCCGTCCCCGAAAGGACTGGGCGCGAAGCGCTGTGCGGCGAACCCGGTGGCGGTCCGGGCGGCCTCGTCCACTGCACCACCGGCGTAGTAGACGTCCCCGGTGACACCGATGGCCACCGGTCGGCGCCATTCGTCGAGCAGGTAGACGCGGTCCGCGCCCTCGGTCTGCGGCAGTCCGGCCGGCGGGACCGCCTTGCGGCTCCAGTCCTCGACCAGCAGGTCACGTTCGGCCGCATCGAGGACCGCGATGTCACGCACCGTCTGATCCGCGTCGCCGGCGAATGCCTCGACGATGCGATGCAGCCAGCCCACGAGACGCTGCGCGGTAGCCGCCTCGTAGAGCTCGGTGCGGTAGATGACGGTGCCCCGATATCCGGCGCCGGCCTCGGCGAAGAAGTTGAGCGACAGGTCGGCATGGGCCACGTCGAACGTGGGTTCCAGTGCAGTGAAACGGGTTTCACCATCGGCGCCGGTGTCGATGACCTGCTCGGCCGGCATGTCCTCCCGCACGTGCACCACTACACCGAACAGTGGGTTGCGCGCCAGCGAGCGCACCGGGCTGACCGCGTCGACGACCCGGTCGAACGGCAGGTCCTGATGCTTGTAGGCAGCCAGGGCCATGTCACGGGAACGCCGCAGCACCTCACGCAGGGTCGGGTTGCCCGACAGGTCGTTGCGCAGCACCACGATGTTGATGAAGAACCCGATCAGCGCGTCGAGTTCGGGTGCGGTGCGTCCGGCCACCGGGGTGCCCAGCGCGATGTCGGTGCCCTGCCCGGCCTTGTGCAGCGCGATGGCGACGGCAGCCTGCAGCACCATGAACTCGGTGACGCCGAGTTCGCGGCTGAGTTCGACGAGCTTGCCCCGCAGGGCCGTGTCGATGGTGAAGTCGAGGGCCTTGCCCTCGCCGGTCGGCACGGGCGGCCTCGGGAAGTCCGGCTGCAGGCCGTTCTCGACGTCGGCCTCCCCCGACAGCCCCGCCAATTGCCTTGTCCAGTAAGTGCGTTGCTCCTCGACGCGCTCGTCGTCGCCCGAGAGCACCTGGGCCTGCCACGCCGCGAAGTCCGCGTACTGCACCGGCAACGGTGCCCATTGGGGTGCCTGTCCGGCCCGACGGGCGTGGTAGGCGGTCAGCAGATCGGTGAACAACACCGTGCCCGACCAGTGGTCGGCGGCGATGTGATGCACCACGAGCGACAGCACATGCGAATCCGGGGTGGACAGCATCGCGGCCCGGACCGGCCATTCGTGCTCCAGGTCGAAGCAGTACCGCCGTTCGGCGTCGAGTTCGCCCTGCACCCAGTCCTCGCCGGCACCGTCGGCGCGACGCACCGTCACGGGTGCGACGGGATGAACCACCTGATAAGGCACGCCGTCGATCTCGCGATAGGTGGTGCGCAGGATCTCGTGGCGCGCGACGATATCGCTGACCGCGGAGGCCAGGGCCTCGACATCGCAGGGTCCGGTCAGGCGTGCCGCGAAGGGCACGTTGTTGACCGGGTTGGGGCCGTCGATGCGGAACTGGAACCACTGGCGGTGCTGGGCCGCCGACATCTGCGCCGGACCGTCGTGGGCGGTGGCGACGATGGCAGGCAAGCCGGCACCGAGGCCCGAGTCGCGCAGCTCGTCGACCTTGGCCGCCAGGCCCGCCACGGTGGCGTTCTCGAAGACATCGGCCACGCCGAGTTCGACACCGCAGCGGGTCCGCACCGCGGCGACCAGCTTGGTGGCCAGCAGCGAGTGACCGCCCAGATCGAAGAACGAGTCGTCGGCACCGACGCCGTCGCGCTCGAGCAACTCGCCGAACAGCGCGACGATCTCGTGTTCGGTTTCGGTTTCCGGCGCGCGGAATTCGGTGGCCGAGCGGATCTCGGGCTCGGGCAGGGCCCGGCGGTCGCTCTTGCCGTGCGCGGTGATCGGGATCTCGGGCAGCTCGACGAACGCCGCGGGGATCATGTACTCGGGCAGGGCCGCGGTCACCCTGGCCCGGATGCGGTCGATCTCCACCTGCTCGGCGCCGGCCGCGGGCGTGATGTAGGCGACCAGGCTCTTGCCCAGCGACGGCAGGTCACTGACCACCACCACGGCCTGCCCCACCGACGGGTCGACCGAGATGGCCGCGGAGATCTCACCCAGCTCGATCCGGAAGCCGCGGATCTTGACCTGCTCGTCGGCGCGGCCGACGAACTCGATGTCACCGTCGGCATTGCGCCGGGCCAGGTCACCCGAGCGGTACATCCGTCCGCCGGGATTGAACGGGTCGGCGATGAACCGCTCGGCGGTCAGCCGCGGGCGATCGTGGTAGCCGTGCGCGACATGTGTTCCGCCGATGTAGATCTCGCCGATCACCCCGACCGGCACCGGTTGCAGCGCATCATCGAGCAGGTGGATCGTGGTGTTGATCTTCGGGGTGCCGATCGGCACGATCCGCGCGCCCTGCTTGCCCTCGACCTTGTAACGCGTGCAGTTGAGCACCGTTTCGGTGGGGCCGTAGAAGTTGTGCAGCAGCGAGTCGAAAGTGGCCAGGAACTTGTCGGCGATCTCCCCCGGCAACGCCTCGCCGCCGATCGGCACCCGCTGCAGTGTGCGCCACTCGTTGACCCCCGGCAGCGACAGGAACAGCCCGAGCAGTGACGGGACGAAGTGCATCGAGGTGATGCCCTCGTCGCGCAGCAGATCGGTGAGATAACCGATGTCACCGAGCCCGCCCGGCTTCGGGATCACCAGGCGCGCACCGGCGGCCAGCATGCCGAAGATCTCGCCGATCGACACGTCGAAGCTCTGCGAGGCGACCTGCAGCAGGCGCTCGTCCTCGGTGACCTGGTAGTCGCCGCCGAACCAGACGAAGTACTCCGCGATCGGCCGGTGCGGCACGGGCACGCCCTTGGGCAGGCCGGTGGATCCAGACGTGTAGATGAGATACGCGGTGTTGTCCGGGCGCAGCGGCCGGATACGTTCGGCGTCGGTGGGATCGGTGGCCGGATAGTCCTCCAGGCCGTCGACCGGCTCGCGCAGAACGAGTTTCGGGTCGGAGTCGGAGAGGATATAGGTGAGTCGATCCTCGGGATAGGTCGGGTCTACCGGCAGGTACACCGCACCGGCCTTGACGATGCCCAGGGCGGTGATGACCAGCTCGGGCGACTTCTCCAGCAGCACCGCCACCCGGTCCTCGGTCCCGATGCCCTGTGCGATCAGCCAGTGCGCCAACCGGTTCGCCGATTCGTTGAGCTCGCGGTAGGTGTAATGGCGGCCTTCGTAGACCACCGCCGTGGCTTCGGGGGTGCGGGCAGCCTGCTCGGTGACGAGCGCGCCCAATGTGGTCGCAGGCGTCTCGAACCGCTCACCGGTGGATACCGCACGCAACCACTCGGCGTCCTCGGCGGTGAACAACTGCAGCCGCGACAGCGGCCGGTCGGGCTCGGCCAGGGCACTGTCGAGCAGCACGGCGAAGTGCCGCAGCATCTGCGCGGCGAGCTCGGCATCCAGCACCTCGGTCAGGTGCTCGGCCTCCACCACGGCACCGTCACCGTCCAATTCGACCATGAAACCCAGTGGCAGCTGGGTGTGCTGGCCGCGCAGGTCGGCCCGCTCACTCGTCACGCCCTCGGGGGCGAAACCGCCGCCGTCGGGCTCGCGGAACCCGAAGCTCACCCGGGTCATCCGCTCGGCGCCGTGGCGCCGGTCCGGGTTGAGCTCGGCCACTACGCGGTCGAGGTTGACCCGTTGATGCGCGAAGGCACCGATGGCGGTGTCCCGGGTGGACTCGACCAGATCCCGGAACCCGGTCGAGCCCCGCGGCCGCAGCCGCATCGCCACCGTGTTGCCGTAATAGCCGATGGTTTCGTCGGTTTCACGGTTCAGCACCGGGGTGGCGATCAGGAAATCGTCGGTGTGGGTGTAGCGGTAGATGACCGCTCCGAAAGCGGCCAGCAGCACCATGTACGGCGTGGCCCCGGTGTCACGTGCCAGCGCCGACACGCGCGAGACGGTCTCGGCGGACAACCGCACGGTGCTGCGCTGCGACCGAAAACCGCTGGGGACCACCGACCCTGACGGGCCCGGTAACTCCAGCGGCTCCGGTGGGCTCGCCAGGACCTCGCGCCAGTACGCCAGGTCGTCGTCCCCGCTCGCGGCGCCGGACTGCGTCACCCGCGGCGTCTCGGGAAGCTGTGCTCCCGAGTATGCCCGGGTGAGGTCGGTGAAGAACACCCGCCAGGATCCGTCGTCCCAGGCGATGTGGTGGGCGACGAGCAGCATCACGTGCTCGGCCGGCCCGGTCTTGATCAGCGTGATACGGAGCGGGGAATCACTGCCCAGATCGAACGCCGTCCCGAACTCGCGCTGGGCCAGCACCTCGAGTCGCAGTTTGCGGGCGCGCTCGGACTTGTCGGACAGATCGTGCACCGCCCAACCCGGCGTCAGGTCGTCGTGGACGGTCGCGGCGGGCTCGCCGTTCTCGTCGGCGCGATAGGTGGTGCGCAGGATCGGGTGCCGCTGCGCCACCGCCTTGAGCGCATCATGGAGCCGTTCGGGGTCGATCACCCCGGTGAGCCGGTAGGACAGGCAGATGTTGAGCAGCACGCCGCTCGGGTCGAAGCCCTGCACGAACCACATCCGGCGTTGCCCGTCGGACAGCACGGTGGGATCGACCGGGGCACCTTCGTCGCCGCCCGCCTGGCCGGACTCCGGCCCGGAGGCCAGGCCGCGCTCGGCAAGCCTGCGCCGCATCAGCTCCAGACGCGCGTCGGAGGTGCTCGGGGCTGCCGGGTCGGCACTAACCATGTCAGTCACGCGAAATTGCTTCCTTTTCAGGTCTTTCCAAATGCTCGATCAATTCGGCGGCGGTGGCGCCACCGAGGATGGTGGCCAGCGGCACTGATCGGCCGATGGCCTTCTTGAGCTTCTTGCGCAGGTCGATCGCCAGCAACGAGTCGACACCCAGATCCAGCAGGGACGCGTCGAAATCCAGTGCCGAGGTGTCGGTAAGTTTCAACACGGCCCCCAGCGCGATCCGCATCGCGCCCGTGGCGTCAGCGGCACCGGTCTCCTCGTCTGCGCGAGCAGACGCGTCGGTACCCGTTTGCGGGGGACTTTTCGCGATGTCACCGGCACCGAGGAACGTCCGCAGCCGCTCCGCGTCGGCGGTGAACACCAGCGGATCGGCCGGGTAATCCCGCAGCCCGGCCTCCACCGCGAGGTCGGGTGCCATGGCCTGCAGACCGGACCGCTCGACCCTGCTGATCTCAGCGGAGTCGATGATGCCGTCGCCCGGCCACAGTCCCCAGCGCACCGCGGTGCAGTGCCTGCCGTCGGCCCGCAACTGCCCGCCGAGCGCGTCCAGAAGCCGGTTGGCCGCCGAGTAGGCAGCGTGCCCGTAGCCACCCCACAGGCCCGATACCGAGGAGCACAACACGATTCGGGCGTCCGGGCGTAGCGGCCAGGCAGTCGTGAGGTTCGCCAGCCCGGTCACCTTGGCCGCGAACGTATCCCGCACGGCCGCCCCGGTCAGTTCCCCGCCCGGGGCGATCGTGGCGGACGCGGCAGCGTGGATCACCAGCGATGCCGGGCCGAGTTCCAGATCGGCAACGGTCGCGGCGATCTGTGCCGGGTCGGTGAGATCGCATCGTGGTGCCAGGATCTCGGTACCCGCAACAGCCACGTCGGCCAGGTCCGCCAACCGTTCTTCGTCGAGCCCGCTGCGGCTGAGCAGCACGATGCGTCGAGCCCCCTGCTCGACCAGGTGGCGGGCAAAGTGCAGGCCGACCGCGCCGGCCCCACCTGTGATGACCACCTCGTCGAAGATCCCGGATTCCGCGGTCCACTGCCGGCCATCGGAGGAGTCGTCACGCGTCCCCCGCTGCCAGACGGTCGGACCGGACCCGTTGTCCCGCACCGCAATATCGTCGACATCGGTCAGCATGGCAGCGACGGCAACCGCCGCGGCGGTCGGATCGAGCGGGCCTGGCGGGAGGTCCAGGTGCCGGAAGTCCTGGTCCGGATGCTCGTAGCCCAGGCTCCGGTGCGTCGCGGCCAGGGCTGCCGCCTCGGGCAGTGCGGATCGCTCGCCGTCGGCGCGCTCACCGCCCACGGTGACCAGCCACACGTCACGGGTCTCGCCGGTGATCGCACCGACATAGCCGAGCAGACCTTCGTCGATGCGGCGGCTCAAGGTTTCTGCCGCGGCCACGGCGTCGGTCTCGCCGGATGCCGGCGCCACCACGATCAGCAGGTCGGCATCGCCGGGAGCGACGGCGGTGGCACCCGCGATGTCCTCGAGGGCGCGGCTCAACGCCGCCGCCGGTCCCTGCCCGGCAGCCAGGTCGAGCACCGCGACGCGGCGCTGCCCGGCCGGTACGTTGCGTGGCGACGCCTTTTCCCAGTGCTCCGCACCCACCGTCAGACCGGCCACGGGCGGCAGCGGTTGCGGTGTGGCCCACAGATGTTCGGCTCGCATCGGGGCGAACGGGAAGTCGCGCAACCGGCCCGCCGAGCGGTTCGGGAGGTCATCCCAGCGGTAGCCGGAGTCGGCCATCGCCACCGAGACGATGTTGGCGCTGAGCCGTTCGGTGATCGGTTCATCGCGCCGGCCCGATCCGACCATCACCACGGGACCGCCGGTGAGTTCAGCCGCGTCGTCGAGCAGATCGCCCATGGCGAACAGCAGCGCCGGATGCGCGGAGAGTTCGACGAAGATCCGGGCGCCGCGCCGCGCCGCCGTCTCGACGGCCCGGTCGAAGCGCACAGTGCTTCGCAGGTTGGTGTACCAGTAGTCGGTGAAGCCGGTACCCGGCGCGACCACGTCGGCGGTGGCCGATCCGATGAACTGCACGGGTGATTCACCGAATTCCGCTGTGGGGAGCATCGACTCGAGCTCACCGCGGGCCGAGTCCAGCGCGGTGGTGTGCGCCGGAAACCACATCTCGATCTCCTTGGCGAACGATCCACGCCCTTTGACGGCGGCCACCGCCGCGGACACCGCATCGGTATCCCCTGACACCGCGACCGATGACCGCGAGTTCACCACGGACAGTTCGAGCCAGCCCGGCGTCTCGGCAACGACTTTCGACGCCTCGTCGGGCGTGATCCCGAGGACGGCGACCCGGTACGGCCCGGTCAGCCGGTCGAGCACGGTCGCTCGGGCGATCACCACCGCGACCGCGTCGGGCAGGGTGATGCTGCCGGCCACGTATGCCGCGCCGATCTCACCCAGGCTGTGACCCACGGTGATATCGGGCAGCACACCGCAGGAACGCCAGACCGCTGCCAGTGCCACACCATGGACGAACTGGGCACCCTGGATCTGCACCTGGGAGAAATCGTTGGTGACCGCACCCGAATCCGGTTCGGCCAAAAGGTAATCCAGTGGAGAGGTGGCGCCGGCCGCTTCGAACTCCGCCGCGCACTTGTCGACCTCGGCCCGGTAGACCGGCAGCCGGTCGTAGGCCTCCACGCCCATCGAGGGCCATTGGCTGCCCTGGCCGGGGAACACGAACGCGATGCGGGCACTCGAACCCGTTGTCGCCGGACCGGTCTGAGCGCGGGTGACCAACGGATGCTCGGCGCCCGCGGCCAGTGCGCGCAGGCCCGCGGCGAGTTCGTCACGATCGCCGGCCCGCACGACGGCGCGGTGGCGGCGCAGGCGCCGGGTGGCCAGCAGGGTGGCCGCCACATCACCGGCACCCACCTCGGGACGTGAGTCCAGATAGTTCAGGATGGCCGCGGCGTCGGTGCCGATCAGGTCCTCGGCATGCGCGCTGAGCAGGACGGGGGTACGTGCGTCCGGAAGTTCGTTGGCGTCGCTCATGCGGCTGCCTCCGCCGCCTCCGGCACCGAGATGACGGCATGCGCGTTGGTGCCGCTCATTCCGAAAGCGGAGACCGCCCCGATGCGCTGTCCGTCGGCCGCGGGCCAATGGGTCTGCTTGGTGGCCAGCCGCAAACCCTGGGCATCCCAGTCGATCTCGCGACTGACCTCGTCGACGTGCAACGTGGCCGGGATCGATGCGTGTTCGGCGGCCAGGATGAGCTTGGCCAGGCCCAGTCCGCCCGCGGCGGCCTGCGAGTGACCGACGTTGGATTTCACCGACCCCAGCATGGCGCCGGCACCCGGCGCGGTGGCCCCGTATGTCTGTGCCAGCGAACGCAATTCGGTCCGGTCACCGAGCCGGGTGCCGGTGCCGTGACCCTCGATCATGCCGACGTCCTCGGGCCGCACGCCCGCCTGCTGGATCGCCTTGGCGAACAACCGCTGCTGAGCGCTGCCGCTGGGCGCGGTCAGACCGGTGGTCCGGCCGTCCTGATTCACCGCGGTCGCGCGGACCTCGGCCAGGATGTGCCGGCCGGCCCGCCGAGCCGCGGATCTGCGTTGCAGCACGAACATCGCCGCACCTTCGGCCCACACCGTGCCGCTCGCATGTGCGCTGTAGGGCCGGCAGTGGCCGTCGTCCGACAGCGCGTGCTGTTTGGAGAACTCCACGAAGTAGCCCGGTGTGCCCATGACGCAGACCCCGCCGGTCAGCGCCATGTCGCAGTCCCCCGCCCGGATCGCGGCGACGGCGGTGTGAAACGCGGTGAGCGCCGACGAGCACGAGGTGTCGACCGTCAGTGCCGGGCCGCACAGGTTCAGCGTGTACGCGATCCGGCCGGAGATGACACCCAGCGAGGTGCCGGTGATCAGATGGCCACTGTGGTGGGAGAACTCCGACAGCGGCGGGCCGTACTCCAGGCCCGAAGCTCCGACGTAGCAGCCCACGTCGTGCCCGGCCAGGTCATCGGGGTTGATGCCGCTGTTTTCCAGCGCGCGCCACGCGATGCGCAGCCCGATGCGTTGCTGCGGGTCCATCGCCACCGCCTCGCGGGGCGAGATACCGAAGAACGCGGGGTCGAATGTTGCCGCGCTGGAAAGGAACCCACCGAGGTCGTGAATACGCTTGAACCCGTCACGGCGGGAGCCCTCGAAGAGCTCGCGCACCGACCAGCCCCGGTCAGTGGGAAACCGGCCGAGCGCTTCGCGCTGCTCGGTCAGCAGCGACCAATAGGCCTCGGCGGTCTCGATCCCGCCCGGAGCCTCCAGCGCCATCCCCACGATCACCACCGGATCGGCGGCGTCGAGCCCGGGTTGTTGCCCGCTAGAGCTCATTGACCAGCTCCGCCACATCCTCCAGCTGGGAGTTGAGGTAGAAATGCCCGCCGTCGAACATCGAGCAGGTGAAAGCGCCTGTGGTGTGGGTTTCCCAGCGCCGCAACATGTCCTCGCTGATGCGGTGATCGCGGTCGCCGCCCAGGGCGTAGATGTCCGCCGCGATGGTCACGTCGGCTTCGCAC
This sequence comes from Mycolicibacterium sp. 050232, assembly GCA_036235365.1. Taxonomy (GTDB): domain Bacteria; phylum Actinomycetota; class Actinomycetes; order Mycobacteriales; family Mycobacteriaceae; genus Mycobacterium. The sequence continues at coordinate 177,642 of JAZBEZ010000004.1, forward strand.
GCATACCGGTTGAACGCCGCGTAGTCGGCACGCACCGCCATCAGCAGCAGTTCGACGAAATCCTCGTCGGCCAGCAGTGCCTCATCGGTTCCGCCGAGATCGACCATCTCGGCGAGGATCTCGGACTCGGCCATCGGCAGTGCGGGGGCGGCCGCCACCGCGGACGGCGCCTCGCTGGCCGACACCCACAGGGCCTCGATCGCCACGCCGTTGCGCTCTGCGATCCGCGCGAACTCGAAGGCCACCACCGCGCCCATGCAGTGGCCGAACAACCGGACGGATCCGACGCCGGCCCAGTCCGCCGCGTCGAAGAGATCCTTGGCGAGTTCGGCCACCGTCTGGGCGGCAGGGTGGGACAAGCGGTCACCGCGTTGCGGGTACTGCATCACGTAGGCATCGGATCCGGCCGCCGCGAGCGCCGTCCCGAGTCCGCGGTAGGCCACCGCCGCTCCACCGGCATGCGGGAATACCAATGTGGCTGTTGAGCTTTCGGCACCCGGATAGCGCTTCACCCAGGGCTTGACCGTGATCTGGGTATCCTGCGACGTCACGACGGCACAGCGGTGTCGAGAGCGGCCACCGCATCCCGATGCCGCACGGCGAGGGCGAAGCCGTTCATCCCCCGCTCGAGGTTGCGCCGCGGCGCATCATCGGCGACGACGATGCCTGCGCCCGCGGTGAGCGCCACCATCACCATGAGGATCGGCGCGCCGGCACCGGCAGCCGAGAACGCGCCGATGCGGTCGTCGCCCCTGACGCCGAGCCGGCCACTGAGTTCGACGACCGCGTCGTGAGCGGCGGTGTGAGTCACCACCGCGTATCCGCTGTCGTCCACCGATCCGAGAAAGGCGGGATCGCCCGGTCCGGACTGCACCGGAGCGACGTCACCCGAGCGAGCCCCGATCCGCAGCGCCTCGGAGACGGTCAGCGCGGGCAGCCAGTTGGGCGGCCCATCGCCGGTGAACAGCGCCATCCGCACGCCCGTGTGCTCCAGGACCGGGTCAGCCGGTTCAGCGGTGTCGATCGGAACGCAGACGCCACCGGCCGCCAGGATCGCCAGCGTGGCGATCACGGTGTCCAGGCCCGTGGGGCCCACGACGGCAACCCGGTCGCCGACGCGAACCCCGGCCACCCTGAGGGCGCCGGACACCGCCAGCGCCTGCTCACGCAGCTGCCCGTAGGTCCAGCGGGCCGTCGGGCCGAACACCGCGATGTCGTCGGGTGCAACCTGTGCGTGCGTGAAAAACCCCTGGTGCAGCGGTGCAGCCGCCACTGCCTGCATGGTCTGCGTAGTCGTGCGACTCACGGCGTCCACAACGACCTCCTGACGATAAGCAAAGCCTGCCCTAACTGAAGTAACTCTAACCTTAGTTGCCGAACGCGGGTTCTGGGGACGTGCGTGCCAACTCAGTCGTCACATCGGCGCTGTCCATGCCCGTGACCTCGAGATACAGCTCCGACACCAGCTGCAGGCGGTCGGAACCCGCCTCCCGGCCCGCCAGCAGCGCGGCCATCTGCGCGACGGTTCGGGCCGCGAACACGTCGGCAACCATGACGGTCGAGGTGTCCAGCCAATCCCTGATCCGCGCCACCAGCTGGGTGCCCAGCACCGAGTCGCCGCCGAGAGCGAAGAAGTCGTCGTCGACTCCGACGCCCGTCTGCCTCAGAACATCGCCCACGATCGCGCACAGCGCCGTTTCCAACGGGTCCGACGGCGCCCGGTATCCCCTGGCCTCGGGCGCACCGACGGCGGTGAGCATCCGGACCGCCGCCGTGCGGTCGGTCTTACCCCGGGCATAGGGAATCTCGTCGGCGACGAGGAGAACCTGGGGGATCATGTGCGCGGGCACGAGCTCGGCGAGCGCCGTGACCACCGCATCCTCATCCAGGCCCGCCTCCAGGCCGGCCTGATCCGCTCGCACCACCGCACCGAGTAGATCGTGGCCGCCGTCGACCGGCACCAGCACCGCGACGGCCGCATCCACGCCGGAAACCCGGCACAGCGCACCCTCGACCTCGCCCAACTCGATCCGGAAACCGCTCACCTTGATCCGGTGATCGGCCCGGCCGACGAATTCCAACGTGCCGTCGGGCCAGGAGCGCACCAGGTCGCCGGTGCGGTACCAGCGGCGCCCGTCGTACTCGACGAACTTCTCGGCCGTCAGGTCGGGACGCCCGCGGTACCCGCGGGCGATGCCGCGCCCGCCGACCCACAGCTCACCGGGGACCCAGTCGGGGCAGTCCTCGCCGCGGGCGTCGACCACGCGGCAGCAGTTGTTGGTCAGCGGGACGCCGAACGGCACCGCGGTCCAGTGCGCCGGCAGGGCGTCGTCGTCGAATCCGACCTCGAAGATGGTGTTGTGCGTCGCGGTCTCGGTGGCCCCGCCCAGCCCGGCGAAGCGCATCTGTGGCGACGCGGCGCGCAGCGCGCGCACCAGGTCCGGGCGCACCCAGTCGCCGCCGGTGGGCACCACCCGCACCGAAGACAGGGATTCGCGGGCCCCACCAGCCGCGACCAGCATCTCCAGCCAGCCGGTCAAGAAGTGAAGGACACTCACGCGGTGCTCGGCGATCAGGTTGACCCAGACGTCCGGGTCGCGGCGGTGTTCCTCGTCGACGACGACCATCGACCCACCCGAGCGCAGGGTTCCGTAGACGTCGATCACCGACAGGTCGCACTCGAGATGCGACAACGCCAGGCAACGGTCGGCCGGACCGATCTCGAAATGGTCGTTGATGAACTCGATGGTGTTCATCGCCGCGTCGTGGGTGATCTCGACGCCCTTGGGCTCCCCGGTCGAACCCGACGTGAACAGCACGTACGCCAGATCCTCCGGCTCGACCTCGACCGGCTCGAAATGTGCTGGGTCACCGATGATCTCGGCATCGGCAACGGTCAGGTGCGGCAGGTCGGGATGGTCTGACCCCGAGCCGCAGATCAGCGCGAAGTCCACCCCGCCGGTGTGCAGGATGCGGGCAGCCCGGTCGGCCGGCTGATCCACCCCTACCGGCAGATACGCGGCTCCGACCATCGAGATGGCCAGCAGCGCGATGACCTGTTCGACGCACTTGGGCCCCAGTACCGCGACCACCTCACCGCGGCACACCCCGCGCGATTGCAGGGCGGCCGCCACGGCCAGCACCTTGTCCTGCAGTTCGGCGTAGCTGAGGTCGCCCGCGCTGCTGAACACCGCCGGCGCGTCCGGGGCGGCGGTGGCATTGGCCAGGAAACCGGTGTGCAGCACGTCGCCGCTGGGCACCGAGGTCGACGCGTTCAGTTCGGCGCGGACCCGGCGCTGCTGCTCGGACGCGGCGGGTGGATCGACTGCGTCCCAGGCGGCGTCGTCGGTGGCCAGCCGACGCAGTTCGGCCAGGTGATAGGCGAACATGGCCTCGGCCACGCCGGGCCGGAATGCCTCGACCCGGACGTCCCAGTTGATCATCAGGCCTTCGGCGAGCGGGGTCGCCTGGGCATCGATGAGCACCTGGGGTCCCTGCGAGATGGTCCACACCGGCGCCCCGAAATGTTCGGTGACGTCACCGGCGAACAGATCGCCCAACCCCAGCGCGCTCGTGTAGACGATCGTGGCCAGCGTCTGACTACCGCGGTGGCGGCTCATGTCGCGCAGCACATCGAGCCCCGACACCGAGGAGTGTGCGGCGGTGGCGTGCAGCGTCTCCTGCACTACCCGGGCCCGCGCCATCGCCGTATCGGCTCCGGTCAGGTCGATGTCGAGCAGCAGCGAGGACGTGAAGTCACCGACCAGCTTGTCCACATCGGGGTGATACGGCTCCCGGCCGAACATCGGCAGGTTGAGCAGGAACCTCGATTGTGTCGACCAGCGCGCCAGCGCATTGGCGTAGGAAGCGCCCACCGCCATGGCCGGGGTGATGCCGCGCCGATGCGCCGCCGCGAACAATGCGTCGCGGGTCGGCACGTCGAGCGTCTCCCACAGCCGGATGCTGCGGTGCGGGTTTCGCTGATCGGACAGCGGAACCAGCGGCAGCACAGGCGGATCCGGCAGATCGGGCACCCGCTCGGCCCACCACTGCAGGTCGTCCTCCGACGGCGGCGGTGCCGACGCAGTCAGCTGCGAGCGGTACTCGCGGTAGGTATAGCCGAGATCGGGCAGGTCGACGCCGCGGTAGAACGCCGCCAGATCCGCCATGAAGTTTCGGTAGCTCACCGCATCCGCGCACTGCATGTCCATATCGACGTGGAGGCGCGTACGACCGTCCGGCAGCAGCGACAGGCTCAGCTGCAGCACCTCGTCGTGCAGCATCTGGTGCGACTTGGTTTCCCTGAGCAACTCCAACTGCTCTTGTGCGGCAGTCTCATCCAGGTCGCGGAGGTCGTAGACGGTGACCGGTAGCGGCCGGTCACCGATCCGCTGCGTGCCGTCGGGGAGGATCTCGACCCGCAACATCGGGTGGCGTGCAGCGAGTTTCGTCGCCGCGGCCTGCAACCGCTGCGGATCGACTCCGGCGCCGTCGAATTCGACGTACAGGTGGGCGCCGACACCGCCGAGTTGCTGATCCTGGTTGCGCCCCACCCAGAACGCATGCTGGATCGGAGCGAGTGGGAAGGGTTCGCCGTCCACACCCGCGCCACCGGTTTCGGGAGCCGACTGCTCGGCCGGGGCGTCCGGGGTGTGTTCGGCGACCAGGTCGATCCAGGCGGCGACGGTGGGATTGGCTGCCAGGGCGGCGAATCCGACGTTGATGCCCTGCTTACGCCAGCGACCCGACAGCGACATCATCCGGATCGAATCGAGCCCGGAGGCGATCAGGTCGGCATCGGGATCGACGTCGGCAGCGCTGACCCCCAGGAGTTCGGCGACCTCGTCGCGGACCGTCTGGGAACTCGTCGCCACCACGCTTCATCCTCCGAACTATTAGTAAAGGCTGCCCTAACTTAGTGGAGGTTACCCTATATTCGATCTGCCGACATACTCACCCGACGGGAGCCGAGAACACCGATGACCACCGGTTTTGACCGCGAACAGGACGAACTGGCAAACGGATTCACCCCGTTCCCCGAGGATCGCGCCGAGGTGTACCGCCAGGCCGGGTACTGGCAGGGCAAAGCACTGGACAGCATCCTGCGGGAGGCCGCGCAGCGTTGGCCGGACAAGCCGGCCGTCGTCGACGCCGCAGGTACACACACCTTCGCCGAGCTGGACGCGCTCGCCGACCGCGTCGCCGCCGCACTGGCCGCCCGGGGCATCGCTCCCGGCGACCGCATCCTGGTGCAGCTGCCGAATACGCGCGAGTTCGCGGTCGCCACGTTCGGCCTGCTTCGCGCCGGGGTGGTCCCGGTGTTGTGCCTACCCGGTCACCGGTCGGCCGAGCTGGGCCACTTCGCCCAGGTCAGCGGCGCCGTCGGCCTGGTCATCCCCGACATCATCGCCGGATTCGACCACCGCGACCTGGCGGCTCAACTCACGTCCGAGCAGCCACAGTTGCGTCACGTCTTCGTCGACGGGGATGCGGGCGCCTTCCAATCCTGGTCGGCCCTCAAGGATTTCGAGGGCACCCCGCCGAACATCACCGTCGACACCAGCGGTCCGGCCGTACTGCTGGTGTCGGGTGGAACGACAGGACTGCCCAAGCTCATCCCCCGCACGCACGACGACTACCTCTACAACGCCGCGGCGTGCGCCCAGGCTTGCGAGATGGTGCACGACGACGTCTATCTGGCGGCACTGCCGGCCGGACACAATTTCCCGTTCGCCTGCCCCGGGCTGCTCGGCTCGATGACCGTCGGCGCCACCACCGTCTACACCGACGACCCCAGCCCCGAATCGTCCTTCGCGCTGATCAACACCCACGGCGTCACGGTGACCGGACTGGTCAACGCCCTGGCCAAGCTGTGGGCGCAGGCCTGCGACTGGGAACCGGTGCTGCCAACCTCGCTGCGCGTGGTCCAGGTGGGCGGCTCCCGGATGTCCCCGGAGGAAGCCCGGTTCATCCGTGAGGGCCTGAGCCCGGGACTGCAGCAGATCTTCGGAATGGCCGAAGGGATGCTGAACTTCACCCGCCCCGGCGACCCGGTGGACGTGGTCGAGAACACCCAGGGCCGGCCCATGTCGCCGCACGACGAGATGCGGGTGGTCGACGAGGACGGTCACGAGGTCGCCCCCGGACAGGAGGGCGAACTGCTGGTGCGCGGCCCCTACACCCTCAACGGCTACTACCGGGCCGAAGAGGCCAATGCCCGGTCCTTCAGCCCCGACGGGTTCTTCCGCACCGGCGACCGGGTCCGGATCTTCACCGACGGACCACGCGCCGGCTATGTCGAGGTGACCGGCCGGATCAAGGACGTCATCCACCGTGGCGGCGAGACGGTGTCGGCCACCGATCTTGAGGACCACCTGCTGACCCACCCCGCTGTCTACGCGGCCGCGGCGGTCGGGTTGCCCGACGACTATCTCGGCGAAAAGATCTGTGCCGCAGTGGTGTTCAAGGGCGCTCCGATCACCCTGGTCCAGCTCAATGAGTTCCTCGACGAACGCGGCGCATCGGCCCACGCCCGGCCCGACGTCCTGGTCCCGATGCCGACCCTGCCTGCCACCGCGGTGGGCAAGGTCGACAAGAAGAAACTGATCGCCGCGATCACCGGCTAATGCCCCACCCGCACCTCACGCTCCGCGGCGGGGTCCAGCAGCTCGATGATCCTGGCTGTCACCGCCGCCGCGGTCGGGTGCTCCCACAGCAGCGTCGGCGGCAGTGACAGCCCGGTCTGCTTCTCCAGCTGCCGGCGCAGCCGGACCGTCATGATCGAGTCGACACCCAACTCCACCAGCGGGAGATCGACGTTCACATCGGACTCCGCGAGTCCCAATTGGCTTGCCACCGCGGCCAAAACGTGAGACGCGAGCTGTTCGGGGTCGAACTCCCCCGCGACCGGCTCCGCGATGTCGTCGGGCTCTTCCTCGGGCGCCACGTCCGCGAGGATCGGCACAGCCGCTGCCGCCGGCAGCACCGGCAGCACCACGACGTTGGCCGCGTCCTCGCGCATCGCCAGGTCCAGTGCGCGGATCGCGTCGTCGGCGCCGACCGGGCCCATGCCGAGCGCGTCGAGTTGCGCGGCGACGAACTCCGAGGCCGACCCCATCCCCAGCCCGCGCCACGCCGTCCACGCGACAGCGGTGGTGCGATCGCCGAGACCGCGCCGGTGCCGGGCCATTCCGTCCAGGAACGCGTTGGCGCAGCCGTAGGCTCCCTGTCCCGGGAAGCCGGCCAGGTAGCCGCACGAGGAGAACAGCACCATCCACTCGAGCTGCTCGGGCGGGAACACCTCGTGCAGCACGAGGGTCCCCCGCACCTTCGGATGCATGGCGGCGGCGAACTCGTCGGACGTCGTATTCATCAGCAGCGCACCGGCTTCCACGCCGGCCGCGTGGATGACACCACGCACCGGCGGCAGCGGGCGCAGCACGTCCCGCAGGGCGTCGGCCGATCCCGGTGCACCGATGTCCACCGCGGCGACGGTGACCGACACCCCGCGCTCCTCGAGCGCCGTCACCGCACGGACTGCCGCCGATTGCTCGCCGCCTGCCCAGGCTGCGCGGTCACCCAGACCCGAGCGGGACAGCAGCACGAGACGGCGGGCACCGAGATCGGCCAGGTGCTGGGCCATCCGCAGACCGAGCGCGCCGGTGCCGCCGGTGATCAGATAGGTGCCGCCCGGCGCACACTGCATCGGGCTCGCCTGCGCCGCGTCCGCTGACGCCGAGAGGCGGGCGGCCAGGGCGACGCCGTCGCGGACCACCAGCACTCCGTGCCCGGACAGCGACCCCAGCGCATCCAGCGGAATGCGCCCGTCGGCCACGTCGACGACCCCGCCCCACAGCTGCGGATGCTCGGCAGCCGCGACGCGGCCCAGCCCCCACAGCGGCGCATGGGTCACGTTGGATCCCTCGTGGACGCCGACGGTGAGCGCCCACAGCCGCGCCGACAGGCCCAGGCGCTGTTGCAGGGCCAACGTCCGCGTCACGAGATCGACGGCCACCTCGGGTGCGTCATCGTCGCGCGGCAGCACCAGCACGACCGGATGATCGCCGAGTTCGCTCGGCAACGAGCCGAAGTCGATGATCGACTCCAGTTCGGCGGGGTCTTCCACCGCCAGGTACGGCACCGCGGCCGCGGTCAGGTCGACAACCGCGGCTTCCAGCCGGTCGACATCCCCACCGACCAGCACCACGCCGCTGGGGCGGCGCTCGGCTCGGGCCGACACCGGATGCCACGCCACCTGGTGCACGATCCTGCGGATGTCGGTCGCCGATGATTCCCGCCCGGGATTCTCCAGCTCCTCGAAAGCCATGCCGCCGATCGACACCAGCACCGATCCGGACTCGTCGGTGATCGCCACATCGGTGGTGGTGGTACCGGGCCTGCGCCGCACCGACAGCATCGCGGTCGCCGGCGGCGCGCCATGGACGTCGACCCGTTCGATCCGGGCAGGCATCCGCAGCCGCGGCGGTCCGTCGAAACTCGTCGAGGCGGCAGAGGTGGCCGCGTCCACCAGCGAGGCCCAGGTGTTCGGCTGCGCACCGTCGGGCTCGGACGTCACCTCGGCCAGCAACTCACCGTCACCGCGACGCAGATCTGTGATGTCCCAACCGAATCCCATGGCGGCGACCCCCAGTTCGGCCAGGGTGTCGATCACGTGACGCGGTGGCAACTGCTCGGGACAACGCGTCCGTGCGTCATCGAGGTCGACATCGGCAACCTCGGCGGGGTCGGGATCCACCACCGCACTGCTGTGCGTCAACCATCCGCCGTCCTGATCCTCGGCGTCGGCCAGCCGGGAGGCCAGGGTCAGCTCGCGGTCGGCCAGCACCACCTGCAGATCGCGGGCGCGCGCGGGCGCCACGGGGGTGCGCAACCGGATGTCCGTGAGCCCCGCGCCACTGCCGGCCGCCGTCAGGAACGTGTTCAACAGCACTGCGGCGGGCACGATTTCGGTGCCCTGCACCGGATGGTCGCCGGGGTAGGGACGGGTGTCGAAGTCCAGCCGCGTCTGCCACATCCGGGTGGCGACGGTTCCGGCCACGTCGGTGCGTCCACCGAGCAGGGTGTGGCTGGTGGTGTCATGCACCGCGCGCCCGCCGGGCGCTGCAGCGGGCACCCGCCAGAAGTGCCGGTGCTGCCATTGGGTGACCGGTAGGTCCGCGGCCCACGGATCAGTCTCGGCGACACCGTGTTCGACATCGGCGCCGTGGCAGTACAGCGAGGCGATCGCAGTCATGACGGCCGGCGCCTCGGGCGTATCGCGACGCAGCAGCGGAACGACCGCATGGTCGTCGATACCCAGATGCAGCAGGGTCTCGACGATCGAATGCGATACCACGGGATGCGCGGACACCTCCAGGAACAGCCGGTGGCCGTCCTCGGCGGCGGCCGTGACGGCCTCGGCGAACCGGACCTGCCCACGCAGGTTGTGCACCCAGTAGTCGGCGTCCCTCGGCGCCGTGGAGCGGGGATCGGGCAAAGCCGTGGTGTAGAGCGGGATCACGGCATCCCGGGCCGGGTCGAGCCCGGCGACGTTCTCGGCGAGCGCGCCGGTCAGGTCGTCCATCGCGGGGCTGTGGAATGCCACGTCGGTGTTGACCCGGCGCACCACGATCCCCTGCTCGCCCCAAGACCGGCAGACCTCCTCGACCGCCGCGGTGAGACCCGAGATGACGCAGGATTCCGCCGACGCGCTGATCGCCGCCACCACATCGGTGCGAGCGGCCAGCCGCTGCGCGGCCTCGTCGAACGGCAGCCGCACCAAAGCCATGGCACCGCAACCCATCACGGACCGGAACCCGCGGGCCCGGAAACAGGCCACGGCCGCACCCTGGCGCAACTCGAACACCCCCGAGACCACGCACGCCGCGACCTCACCGACCGAGTGCCCGATCACCGCGGCGGGCCGCACGCCCCGCTCACGCAGCACCGCGGCCAGCCCGACCTGCGTCGCGAAGGTCAGCGCCTGGATCCGGTCGGTGCCGCCGAGCTCGCCCGTGCTCAGCGCCTCGCGGGCGGAGAACCCGAGCTCGCGTCCGAAGACGTCATCGACCTCGTCGATGACGCGGGCGAAAGTTGGCTCCGCCGCGAGCAGTTCGCGGCCCATATTGGCCCAGTGCGAGCCGTGCCCGGAGAACACCCACACCGCGTCCCGGGCTTGCCCGCCCGGAATCTCCCCGGTGACCAGCCCGGCGCCGGATTCCCCCCGCGCGAGGGCGTCGAGGCCGGCGATCAGTTCATGGCGGCGCTCGGCGACGACCGCAGCCCGGACCGGTTCGTGGGTCCGCCGGGCCCACAGCGTGGCCGCCACCGGTGCCACGTCCTGATGACCCGCCCGCAGGTGATCGCCCAGCGCTTCGGCCTGGCGGGCCAGGCGCGGACCGGACCGCGCGGACAGCGGAACGACCAGCGGACCCGATGACTGTGCCGTCGTATCCTGTTGCGCCGGAGCCTCTTCCAGCAGGATATGCGCGATCGTGCCGCCATATCCGTAGCTGCACACCGCGGCCTGCCGGGGCGTATCGGTGCGTACCCACGGTTCGACCTCGGTCGGCACGCGAAGCCCGCTGTTGGCCCAGTCCACCGCACCGGTCAGTTGGCGCAGCCCGGCGGTGGGCGGGATCGCCTCGTGGTGCAGGGCCAGGACCGTCTTGATCAGGCCCATCACCCCGGCACCGCCCTCCAGGTGGCCGACGTTGGGCTTGACCGAGCCGACGCGGCAGCGGTCCCCGTCGACCCGCCCGGCGCCGTACACCTCAGCCAGGGCCCCGACCTCGGTGGGATCGCCTGTGGGAGTGCCGGTTCCGTGTGCCTCGACGTAGCCGACGCCGGCCGGGTCGACTCCCGACATCCGGCACGCGAGCCGGAACATGTCCGCCTGGGCGGCGCCGTTGGGCGACATGATTCCGACCGTCCGCCCGTCCTGAGCGGTCGCACCACCGCGCACCACGGCCAGGATGCGGTCGCCGTCACGTTCGGCGTCCGCGAGTCGCTTGAGCACGACGACGCCTGCCCCCTCGCCGCGCCCGTAGCCGTCCGCGGCGGCGTCAAAGGTCTTGCAGCGGCCGTCGGGGGCAGTGGCCCCGGCCTCGTCCAGCACCCGGGTCAGGCCGGGGCCGATCAGCGCGCTGACCCCGCCGGCCAGCGCCAGCGACGTCTCGCCCGCACGCAGCATCTGACACGCCTGGTGCACCGCGACCAGCGAGGCCGCGCACGCCGCGTCCAGCGCCACACTCGGGCCGCGGAGATCCAGCAAATGCGAGACCCGGTTGGCGATGCCGCACAGCGAGGTCCCGATTCCGGTCCACGCGTCGATACCGGGCAGGTCTTCCATGATCAACTTGCCGTAGTCGTCGGAGTTGACGCCCATCAGCACCGCGGTGTCACTGCCGGCCAGCGCCTTCGGCGAGACACCGGCGTGTTCGAGCGCCTCCCAGCTGACCTCGAGCGCCAGCCGCTGCTGGGGATCCATCACCTCGGCCTCGCGCGGTGAGACACCGAAGAACTCCGCGTCGAATCCGGCCAGATCGTCGAGGAAGGTACCCAGGCGGGTCACCTCACGCAGCACCGCGGCATTGCGCGGATCGCGCCGCAGATAGGGCTCCCAACGTTCCTCGGGCACCTCGGTGACGTGGCTACGGCCCTCCACCAGGAAATTCCAGAAGTCCGACGGCGTCGCGACGCTGCCGGCCACCCGGCAACCGAGTCCGATGACGGCGATGGGCTCCGGATTCGAAGTCTCGGACGCCATGTCAGCAGGACCCGGGCCGAAGGAAAGTCTGGATAGGCTTGCCTAAATACGTGGCCGACATGCGGACCATAGTGGCACACGATCTGAGAGAGCAGGAGTTGTACCTCAGAACCGGCTGTGAATCTCCTGAATGACCCCAGGATGGCGATGACGTGCGCGTTTCCCGCACGACGCGGCCGTTTTGGCTACCTCGCAGCCACCGCCCGGGGCCGCCCGGGGCGTGTTAGCTCACTCACATGCCGAACTGGCCTCCTCGACGAGATACGGCGACAACGTGCTCAGCTTCTCGCAGGTCTCCTCGAACTCACGGTCTGGCGTGGACTCGGCGATGATTCCCGCCCCGGCCCGCAGCCAGGTGTGTCCGTCGGCTTCGTAGGCCGCCCGTAGGGCGAGCGCCGCGTCGAGGGAACCGTCGGAGGAGAACATCGCCACCGCGCCGGAGTACAGGCCCCTGGGCAGTTCGTCGTGCCGCAGGATCGCGTCGACCCCCTCGGCCTTCGGGATCCCCGAAGCCGTCACCGCCGGGAACAACGCTTCCAGCGCGTCCATGCGGTCCATCGACGGGTCGAGGCGCGCCCCGACCGTGGAACCCAGGTGCTGCACGCTGCCACGCTCCCGAATGGTCATGAAGTCGGTGACGGTCGCGGTACCGGGTTCGGCGACTTCGGCAATCTCTTTGAGCGAACTGCGCACCGAGATGGCATGTTCGACGATCTCCTTGGAATTGGACTCGAGGTCGTCGCGGGCGGCCTGATCGTCGGCCGCACCGCGCCCGAACGCCCGGGTTCCGGCCAGGGGTTCGGTGACCACGAGCCCGTCCTGGTGCACCGCGGCGACGAGTTCGGGGCTGTAGCCGAGCGCACGAAGCGGGCCGAGCCGCAACAGGAATGAGCGAGCCGGGTTGTTGTGCCGCCGCCCCAGCCGGTAGCTCGACGGGAAGTCGAGCCGGAACGGCACGTCGAAGCGCCGCGACAGGATGACCTTCTGATATCGGCCCTTCCCGATCTCGTCGATCGCCGACGCCACCCGGTCCCGATAGCCGCTGCCGTCCTGCCGGATGTCGACGGCGCGCGGGGCGGCCGTCGGCGGGACGCCCCCGGCGATCAGTCGCCGCACGACATCGCGATGGTCCTCGGGGCCACCGAGAACGGTGACCCGTTCCGCGGTGACCTCGATCTGCGTCAGCGGACAGAAAATCCGGGCCAGCGGGGTCCCCGGTGCCAACCGGTCCTCGAGGCCGAACTTGTACGCACCGAATTCGAATGCGACCCAGCCGAATGCGGTGTCGGCATCGGTTTCGGAATCGGCGAGCATCAGATCCACGGCTTCACCGAGCACGGCGCCCGGCCTACCGGTCCACGGCCGGCGGGCGGCCACGGCGCCATCGCGGGTGAGGCGCAGCTCATCGCTGTCCAACTCGACCCCGCACTGCGCACCGGCGGCCAGAATCCATCGGTTTTCCCGCTCGTAGACCACGTAGTCACTGCCTTCGCCGGACAGCGCGCGGGCAATCTCGGCGACCAGATCGGCTGGCGCGGTCGCATTGTCACCCGCGGGCAGCTCGAACGAGGCGAGCGCGGCCGAAGCATTGCAGTCAGCTTCGTCGTTCTTCATGAGCATTCGGCAAAGCGTAGCCTCGCCTTACTCATTGCACAGACCTACGTATCTACTACGGATTCAACATCTTCCGCACAGCATCCATACATACATACACAGCACACTCACAGAATTCACACAGAAAGGCCTATGGATTCGGCGGCTACCCCAGCAAGTCCCGGACGACCGCGTCGGCGAGCAGACGACCACGGTCGGTCAGCACGAGGGTGTCGGGATTCCTGACCAGAAGGCCTTCGTCACAAAGAGTCTCAGCGCGTTCCCGTTCGCCGGCATCGAGCAGCGCCACCGGGAGGCCGTCTCGAACCCGGACCCGCAACATCACTTCCTCGACGTGCCGGTCGCGAGCCTCCAGCTCCTCGAAATCGGCGACAGGCAACCGATTTTCGGCCAATGCCTGCGCATAGGCATTGGGGTGCTTGACGTTCCACCACCGGGTGTCACCCAAGAAGCCGTGCGCTCCCGGACCGGCACCCCACCACTCGCCACCGCCCCAGTAACCGAGGTTGTGCCGGCATTCCCCGCCTTCGGTGCTCCAGTTCGACACTTCGTACCAGCGCAGGCCCGCTGCCGACAGCCGGTTGTCGAGCAGTTCGTAGCGCTGCGCGAGCACGTCGTCGTCGGGTCGGGCTATCTCGCCGCGACGCACCCGACGGGCCAGTGCCGTGCCGTCCTCGACGATCAGTGAGTACGCCGACACGTGGTCGACGCCGGCGCCCACCGCGACGTCGATCGAGCGCCGCAGATCGTCGTCGGTCTCCCCCGGCGTGCCGTAGATCAGGTCGATGTTGACGTGTTCGAACCCCGCCGCCCTGGCCTCCAGGGCCGCGGCGGGCGCACGGCCCGGGGAGTGGGTGCGATCCAGCACTGCCAGCACCTGCGGAGCTGCCGACTGCATGCCCAGGGATATCCGCGTGTAGCCGGCCTCGCGCAGCGTCGCGAACATCGCCGGGGAGGTCGACTCCGGATTCGCCTCGGTGGTGACCTCGGCGTCGGGAGCCAGCGCGAAGTTGTCCCGGACAGCGCCCAGGACGGCGGCCAGCCCGGCGCCGCCCAGCAACGAGGGTGTCCCCCCGCCGACGAACACCGTCTGCACCGGCACCGAACCGACGTTCTCGGCCGCCAGCCGCAGTTCGACCCGCAGGGCAGCCAGCCAGCCGTCGGGGTTGGCACCCCCCAATTCGGCCGGCGTGTAGGTGTTGAAGTCGCAGTATCCGCACCGGGTCGCGCAGAACGGGACGTGGATGTAGATGCCGAACGCACGGCCCGGAACATGGGCCAACGGAGGTTGGCCGGTGAGCTCGGTGCGCGTGGTCATGGTCTGATTTTCCCAGACTGTCCAGCGACGACTTTTGCTCACCGTGAACGCAAATATGGCCCGGTTAGGGCAGGTGGCGACAATCGTGGCAGAATGTCGGGCGTGACTGCCGCCCACAACAGCACCACCCGCATTGCGCTGGTGGCTCGTCGGCATGTCGATTTCAAGCGCGTCTGTAGCTGTTGCTGTCTGCCCTGATCACGCGTTGATTTCGGACCCCGCCCGCCCCATAGTTTCAGCTGGCACCGGATCTGCGCCGCCGGACAGCCACCGGTGATTTGCGCGCTCCACCTGCCGGCTCCATTCCAAGGAGCACAACAGTGACTACCGCCAAGGCCGACCGGCCCGCCAAGAAGCCCCGTGACGAGGGCCAGTGGGCGCTGGGCAGCCGCGACCCACTCAACCACAACGAGCAGTTCAAGCAGGAGGACGACGCACTCAACGTGCGCGACCGCATCCTCAACGTCTACTCGCGGGACGGCTTTGCCAGTATCGCCAAGGACGACCTGCGCGGCCGGTTCCGGTGGATGGGCCTCTACACCCAGCGCACCGAGGGCTACGACGGCACCTGGACCGGCGACGACAACGCCGATCTGCTCGAGGCCGAATACTTCATGATGCGCGTGCGCACCGACGGCAAGGCCCTCTCGGCGGCGGCCGTCCGCACCCTCGGCCAGATCTCGGTCGACTTCGCGCGCGACAGCGCCGACATCACCGACCGGGAGAACCTCCAGTACCACTGGCTGCGCATCGAGGACATCCCCGAGGTGTGGCGCCGCCTGGACGAGGTCGGCCTGCAGACCATGGAAGCCTGCGGCGACTGCCCCCGCGGCATGCTCGGGTCTCCCCTGGCCGGCGATTCGCTGGTCGAGGTGCTGGATCCGACGCCCGCGCTGAAGGAGATCGAGCGCCTCTACATCGGCAGCCCGGAGTTCTCCAACCTGCCGCGCAAGTTCAAGACCGCGATCTCGGGGTTGCAGGACGTCGCCCACGAGATCAACGACGTGTCGTTCATCGGGGTCAACCACCCCGAGCACGGACCCGGCCTGGACCTCTGGGTCGGCGGTGGGCTGTCCACCAACCCGATGCTGGCCCAGCGTGTCGGGGTGTGGGTTCCGCTGGAAGAGGTCGCCGAGGTGTGGGCGGGCGTCGTCGGGATCTTCCGTGACTACGGCTACCGCCGGCTGCGCTCGAAGGCGCGGCTCAAGTTCCTGATCAAGGACTGGGGCGTAGCGAAGTTTCGCGAAGTTCTCGAAACCGAGTACCTGAAGCGTCCCCTGCACGACGGACCGGCTCCCGAGCAGGTGCCGCACACCGTCGACCACGTCGGCGTGCAGAAGATCCGAAACGGACTCAACGCGGTCGGCGTCTCGGCGATCGCCGGGCGGGTGTCGGGCAAGATCCTGACCGAGGTGGCCGACCTGATGGAGGCCGCCGGTTCCGACCGCGCCCGCCTGACCGCGTACCAGAAGCTGATCATCCTCGACGTGCCCGATGAAAAGCTCGACGCGCTGCGCGCCGGCCTGGACGCCCTCGGCCTGCAGTCTCAGCCGTCGCACTGGCGTCAGAACCTCATGGCCTGCACCGGCATCGAGTACTGCAAGCTGAGCTTCGCCGACACCCGCGGCCGAGCCCAGACCCTGGTTCCCGAGCTCGAAGCGCGGCTGGGCGATCTCAACGCCGAGCTCGATGTACCGGTCACCGTCAACATCAACGGCTGCCCCAACTCGTGCGCCCGCATCCAGGTCGCCGACATCGGCTTCAAGGGTCAGATGGTCGACGACGGCAACGGCCCCGAGGAGGGCTTCCAGGTCCACCTCGGCGGCAGCCTCGGCCTGGACAGCGGTTTCGGGCGCAAGCTGCGTCAGCACAAGGTGCTGGCCACCGAGCTCGGCGACTACATCGAGCGGATCGTCCGCAATTTCGTGAAACAACGCGAGGGCAACGAGCGTTTCGCCCAGTGGGCCATCCGGGCCGACGAAGCGGACTTGAGGTAATCGCGAGATGAGCACATTGACTGAAGCGGAATTGATCGAGCTGGCCGAGCGCGGTGCGGCCGAGCTGGCCGACGCCGGCGCCGAGGAGCTGCTGCGCTGGACCGACGAGCACTTCGGCGGCGACTATGTGGTGGCCTCCAACATGCAGGATGCCGTGCTCGTCGAGATGGCGGCCAAGGTGCGCCCGGGCGTCGACGTGTTGTTCCTCGACACCGGTTACCACTTTGCCGAGACCATCGGCACCCGCGATGCCGTGGAACAGGTGTACGGCGTCAACGTGGTGAACGTTCATCCCGAGAACACCGTCGCCCAGCAGGATGAGCTGCACGGCAAGGACCTGTTCGCCCGCGATGCCGCCGCCTGCTGCCGGATGCGCAAGGTCGAACCGCTGGGCAAGGCGCTGGCGGGCTACAGCGCGTGGGTCACCGGGATCCGCCGGGTGGAGGCGCCGACGCGCGCCAACGCCCCGCTGATCAGCTGGGATGCCGCCTTCGGCCTGGTGAAGATCAACCCGATCGCCGCCTGGTCCGACGACGAGATGCAGGCCTACATCGAGGCCAACGACATCCTCGTCAATCCCCTTGTCTACGACGGCTATCCGTCGATCGGGTGCGCCCCGTGCACGGCCAAGCCGGCAGAAGGCGCCGATCCGCGCAGCGGCCGGTGGGCCGGCCAGGCCAAGACGGAGTGCGGGCTGCACGCCTCGTGAGGTATCTGTGACGCTCGTTCTCACCGCACACGGCAGCGCGGACCCGCGTTCGTCGGCCAATGCGCATGCCATCGGCGGGCACCTGCGCCGCCTGCTGCCCGACACCGAGGTACGGGTCGCGTTCTGTGAACAGAACGCACCCAACCTCACCGAGGTGCTACCCGAGGTGGAGCCCGGCGCCGTGGTGGTGCCGTTGCTCCTGGGCAGCGCCTATCACGCCCGCATCGACATTCCCGAGCTGATCGCCGGCTCGGGCGCCGAGGTCACCCAGGCCGATGTGCTCGGCGACGACCCCCGCCTGCTGCAGGTGGTGCGGGAGCGGCTGACCGGGGTGGGGGTGTCCCGATTCGACGCGGACCTCGGCGTGATCCTCGCCGGAGTTGGCTCGTCACATCCGACCGCCAACGCGCGCACCGCTGCACTGGCCGCTACACTGTCCGAGGGCACCCGCTGGACCGGTACCCACGTGGCGTTCGCCACAGGGCAGACCCCGTCCCTGCCGGAGGCGGTGGACCAGTTGTACCGGCGCGGCGCGCGCCGCCTGGTGATCGCCCCCTGGTTCCTGGCCCACGGCCGGATCACCGACCGCGTCGCCGAATTCGCCTGCACCGCAGGCATTCCCATGGCCGAGCCGCTTGGCCCGCACCGCCTGGTGGCGGCCACGGTACTCGATCGCTACGAAGAGGCGCTCGCTGCACGCAGCGCCGGCTTCGCCGCCTGACCTCCGCCGCACGCGCTTGACTCCTATACCCCAAGGGGTATATTCGGGCTCATTGGTATACCCCCCTAGGTATACAGATCCGCCCGTCAAGGAGTCGAACAATGAAGTTCATCCAGTACTATCTGGACTGTTTGTCGCACGCCTCGTACCTGATCGGCGATGAGTCGTCCGGTCGCGCCGTCGTCGTCGACCCCCAACGCGACGTCTCGGAGTACGTCGCCGACGCCCAGAAGCTCGGCATGCAGATCACCCAGGTGATCGAAACCCACTTCCACGCCGATTTCCTGTCCGGCCACCTCGAGCTGGCCGAGGCCACCGGCGCCCAGATCGTGTACTCGTCGGTCGCCCAGCCGGAGTTCGACCACATGGGAGTCGAGGACGGCCAACGCATTTCGCTGGGCGAGGTGGTGCTGGAATTCCGCCACACCCCCGGCCACACGCCGGAATCGATGAGCATCGTGGTCTACGAGCACGCCGACGACGACGTGCCCTACGGCGTGCTGACCGGCGACACCCTGTTCATCGGCGACGTCGGCCGGCCTGACCTGCTGGCCTCGATCGGCTTCACCCGCGACGAGTTGGCCGACAAGCTCTACCACTCGCTGCACGAGAAGCTGCTGCCGCTGCCCGATGCCACCCGGGTCTTCCCGGCCCACGGCGCGGGTTCGGCCTGTGGCAAGAACCTGTCCACCGAGCTGTCGTCGACCCTGGGCGAGCAGAAGCAGACCAACTACGCGCTGCGGGCCCCGGACAAGCAGTCCTTCATCGAGCTGGTCACCGCCGGACAACCGCCCGCCCCTGGCTACTTCGTCTACGACGCGATCCTCAACCGCAAGGACCGTGCACTGCTCGACGAGGAGGCGACTCCGGACGCGCTGGACTACCGCCAGGCCACCGCCGCCGTCGCAAGCGGAGCCATGCTGATCGACGGCCGCAGCCCCGAGGACTTCGCGCTGGGTCACCTGCGCAACGCGATCAACATCGGGCTGGCCGGCCGCTACGCCGAATTCGCCGGCTCGGTGGTCAAACCCGACGCCGACATCGTGCTGGTGACCGATCCGGGCGAGGAGCGCGAGGGCAAGAACCGGCTGGCGCGCATCGGGTTCGACCGGGTGCTGGGGTACCTCGACAACCCGGAGCGGACCATGTTCGAGCACCAGGACGATGTGACGGTTGCGTCGCGGTTGACCGCCACCGCTTTCGACGAGCGGGCGGCCGCGGTCGCAGACCTGCAGATCGTCGACGTGCGCAATCCCGGCGAGACCGAGGCGGGCATGATCCCGGGCGCGGTCAACATCCCGGTGGGTCAGCTGGCGGATCGGACCGGCGAACTGGATCGGACCCGTCCGACCGTGGTCTACTGCGCCGGCGGCTACCGCTCGTCGGTGGCGGCCAGCCTGCTGCGTCAGCGCGGCTTCACCGATGTCAGCGACATCCTGGGCGGCTACGGCGCCTGGGCTGACAACGTCCACGCCGCCTGAACCGCGCACCACCCTCTGAGAGACAGGAAAACACCACAAGTATGTCGACCCCAGTCAAGCATGAGGTCCTGATCATCGGCGGCGGCACGGCCGGGATCACCGTGGCGGCCCGGTTGCT
The DNA here is from genome assembly GCA_036235365.1 of Mycolicibacterium sp. 050232. GTDB lineage: Bacteria > Actinomycetota > Actinomycetes > Mycobacteriales > Mycobacteriaceae > Mycobacterium. Next base: position 197,367 of record JAZBEZ010000004.1, read on the forward strand.
GCGCAAGCGCTACAGCGACGTCGCGATCATCGAACCATCCGACAAGCACTACTACCAGCCGTTGTGGACCCTGGTGGGCGGCGGCCAGGCCACAGCCGCCGAAACCGAGCGCGCCGAAGGCTCGGTCATGCCGCGCGGCGCCACCTGGATCAAGAGTGCGGTCATGGCCGTCGACCCGGATGCCAACACGGTCACGTGTGCCGACGGCACGACATACGGCTATGACGTACTGGTGGTGGCGCCGGGCATCCAGCTCGACTGGGACCGCACCGAGGGCCTGACCGACACCCTCGGCAAGGACGGCGTCTCGTCGAACTACCTCTTCGATCTCGCGCCGCGCACCTGGGAGTTCATCCGCAACACCCGGTCCGGGACGGCCGTGTTCACCATGCCTTCGGGACCCATCAAGTGCGCCGGCGCACCGCAGAAGATCGCCTACCTGGCCTGTGACCACTGGCGGCGTCAGGGTGTGCTCGACAGGATCGACGTGCACCTGGTGGTCCCGACCCCACGGATCTTCGGCATCCCGGCGATCGCCGACAACCTCGACAAGGTCATCGCCGACTACGGCATCACCTTGCACACCGGAAGTGAAGTGCGGTCCGTCGATTCGGCGGCGCGCAAGGTGACGGTGACCAGCCTCGGTAACGGTGGCGCCGAGTCCACGCTCCCGTACGACGTGCTGCACGCGGTCCCGCACCAGTCGGCACCGGACTGGATCAAGACCAGCGCGCTGTCGACAAGCCATGTCGGCGGAGACGCCAACGGTTACGTCGACATCGACAAGCACACCATGCAGCACGTGCGCTATCCGAATGTGTTCGCCCTCGGTGATGCCGGATCGTCGCCGAACTCGAAAACCGGTGCGGCCATTCGCAAGCAGGCACCCGCGGTGGTCGAGAACATCGGCGCGGTCCTCAGCGGACGCCCGCTCACGGGATCCTACGACGGCTATGCGTCCTGCCCCATCGTGACGTCCTCACACGACATGCTGCTGGCCGAGTTCGACTACGACTTCGCCCTCAAACCTTCCTTCCCCCTGCTCGATCCGGTGAAACCGCACCGGCCGTACTGGTACCTGAAGAAGTACGGACTGCCCGCCATGTACTGGAACCTGATGTTGAAAGGCCTTGCCTGATGTCCACCTCGTCGATCATCGACGCCGCAGAACTGCACGCGCGCAAGCAGGCCGGCGCAGGCCCGCGGGTGATCGATGTCCGCACGCCCGGCGAGTTCGAAACCGCCCATATCCCTGGGGCTTACAACGTTCCGCTCGATCTGTTGCAGGAACACCGCGACGAGATCGCCCAACATCTCGACGAGGATGTCGTGTTGGTGTGCCGGTCGGGGCAGCGGGCCACCTCCGCCGGACAGACCTTGCGTGACGCGGGCCTGCCGAACGTCTCGATCCTCGACGGCGGCATGACCGCTTGGCACGACAAGGGATTCGGGGTGCGCCGCGGCATGCAGCGGTGGGACCTGGAGCGCCAGGTGCGCCTGGTCGCGGGCTCGATCGTGCTGAGCAGCGTCCTGGGCAGCATCGCCGCTCCCAAGCTGAAGTGGGTCGCCGCGGCGATCGGGGCCGGGCTGTCCACCGCGGCGCTGACGAACACCTGCGCGATGGGCATGATGCTGGCGAAGCTGCCGTACAACCGCGGTGCGTCCGGTGATGCGCAGAGCGTCGTCGAGCAGCTGATCGGCTCCAAGCAGGCACCTTCCGGCGCGTTGGCATGATCGCCCTCGCTGTCGCGCTGGCCGTCCTGGTCGGGGTGTCCCTCGGGCTCCTCGGCGGGGGCGGCTCGATCCTGACCGTTCCGCTGCTGGCCTATGTGGCCGGCATGGAAGCCAAGCAGGCGATCGCCACGTCGCTTGTGGTCGTCGGGGTCACCAGCGCGGTCAGCACCCTGTCCCATGCCCGCGCCGGACACGTGCAGTGGCGCAGCGGCCTGCTGTTCGGGGCGGCGGGCATGGTCGGGGCGTACCTGGGCGGACTGCTCAGCTACGTCATCGCCGGGTCGGCACTGCTGATCGCCTTCACCGTGGTGATGGTGGCGACCGCCATCGCGATGATCAAGGGCCGCAAAGCATGTGAACCGACGGCCCGTACCGTGCCGATCGCCAAGGTCCTGCTGATGGGGCTGGGAGTCGGATTGGTCACCGGAACCGTGGGAGCCGGCGGCGGGTTCCTCGTGGTGCCCGCGCTGGCGCTGCTGGGCGGCCTTCCGATGCCCGTCGCGGTGGGCACCTCGCTGCTGGTGATCACGATGAACTCGGCTGCGGGCCTGGCCGGCCATCTGAGCACCGTGCCGATCGATTGGACACTGGCCGGCGCCATCACGGTCGCCGCAGTTCTGGGCAGCCTGCTGGGCACCCGACTGATCGCGCACGTCGACCCCGATGCGATGCGCCGGGCCTTCGGGTGGTTCGTGTTGCTCATGGCGTCGCTGATCCTGGGCCAGGAACTGCACCCCGCACTCGGGCTGGCGACCGCGAGCCTGACCGTCCTGGCCGGTCTCGGCAACCTCAGCTGCGCGCGGCTCGGATGGTGCCCACTGCGATGGCTTTTCGGCCCTCCGGCCGCGACAACTTGACCATATCCGCATACCCCCATGGGTATGATGGAACCAGGAAACCCACCATTAAGGGGACAACATGATCTGCGACGAGGAATCGATCTCCGCCATCCTCAACCGGCTACGCCGCGCCCAGGGGCAACTCTCGGGCGTCATCACCATGATCGAGCAGGGCCGCGACTGCAAGGACGTCGTCACCCAGCTCGCCGCGGTATCCCGCGCACTCGACAGGGCCGGATTCAAGATCGTCGCAACCGGACTCCGCGAATGCATCACCGGTGAGAGCGACGAACCGATGGATGTCGCCGAACTGGAGAAGTTGTTCCTGACCCTGGCCTGACCGTCTCAGCTGACGGTCAGCGCCTTGTCGTCGTCACCCGCCGGAACCTGCACTCCCCCGGCGATCTGCGGAACTCGCGTCGCCCGCACGTAGACCGTGTCACCCTCGCGCAGCCCCAGCGCCTCGGCATCACCACGGGTGATCTGTGCGGTGAACGGCACATGGGTTGCGGCACTGGTCAGTTCGACGCGCACCTCGAAGCCCAGCATCACGATCCGGTCGATGGTGGCCCGCAGCACCCCGGTCGCCTCGGCGGTGCCGTCTCCTGCGGCGACGGCCAGCTCCGGGTTACGGCCGACACGAATGTCATGCGGACGCACCAGGATTCCGTTCAGCTCCGAGACCGCACCCAGGAACGACATCACGAACGCGTTCGCCGGCTCGTCGTACACCTCGGTCGGCGAGCCGACCTGCTCGATCCGGCCCTTGTTGAGCACCGCGATCCGATCCGCCACATCCAGCGCCTCGGCCTGGTCGTGCGTCACCAGCACCGTCGTGACATGCACCTCGTCGTGCAAGCGACGCAACCAGGTGCGCAGGTCGTCACGCACCTTGGCGTCGAGTGCCCCGAACGGCTCGTCGAGCAGCAGCACCTGCGGATCCACCGCCAGGGCGCGCGCCAGGGCCATGCGCTGACGCTGGCCGCCAGAGAGCTGGTTGGGATAGCGGGTCTGGAAACCGGCCAGCCCCACCACTTCCAGCAGGTTGTCGACCTTCTCCTTGACCTCGGCCTTGGGACGCTTACGGATCTTGAGGCCGAAGGCCACGTTGTCGCGAACGGTCAGGTGTTTGAACGCCGCATAGTGCTGGAAGACGAACCCGATACCGCGGCGCTGCGGCGGTATCCCGGTGACGTCGCGCCCGTTGATGGTGATGGTGCCGGTGTCGGGCTGGTCCAGCCCCGCGATGGCACGCAGCAGGGTGGACTTGCCCGAGCCACTGGGACCCAGCAGCGCGGTCAACGAACCTGACGGCACCTCGAAGTCGATGTTGTCGAGCGCTGCGAACTCGCCGTAATGCTTGTTGGCGCCCCGAACCACGATCGCGTCGGTCATAGCTCTTGTCTCCTTCTCGGCCTACTGCGTGGCCTTGGTCCGGCGTCGGTCGAGGATCACCTGGACAACCAGGACCACCACGGCAACTGCCATGAGCAATGTCGAGATGGCATACGCCCCGTACACCGATTCCGCGGTGCCGCGGTTGTAGCGGTCGGCCACCAGCAGGGTCAACGTCTGGGAGGTGCCCGGCAGATTCGAGGACACCATGATCACCGCACCGAACTCACCGAGCGTGCGGGCGACCGTCAGCACGATGCCGTAGGTCAGGCCCCACCGGATCGACGGCAGCGTGATCCGCCAGAATGTCTGCCACCAGGTCGATCCCAGGGTGGCGGCGGCTTCCTCCTGGTCGGTACCGATCTCGTGCAACACCGGCTCGACCTCCCGGATCACGAACGGCACCGTGACGAAGATGCTGGCCAGCACGATGCCCGGGAACCCGAAGATGATCTTGAATCCGAGGTTGTTCTCGACGAAGCCGAGCAGCCCGGCCGAACCCCACAGCAGGATCAGCGCAACGCCCACCACCACCGGCGACACCGCGAACGGTAGATCGATGATCGCCTGCAGGGCGCTCTTGCCGCGGAACCGGTTGCGCGCCAACACCAGCGCCGTGGGAACACCGAACAACACGTTGAGCGGCACGACGATCGCCACGACCAACAACGACAGGTTCAGCGCCGAGACGGCCGCGGGTGTGCCCACCGATGCGAAGAACGCGCCGATCCCCGGACTGAAGGTGCGCCACAGGATCAACCCGACCGGGACCGCCACCAGCACCGCCACATAGGCCAGCGCCAGAAAGCGCAACAGGTAACGCACCGGCGGAGAGAGCGTCATGCCGAGAGCTCCTCGCGCTTGGCCACCCGCGAACCCACCGCGCGCAGCACGAACAGCACCACGAACGAAATCACCAGCAGCACAATCGAGATCGCAGCGGCGCCGGTGCGGTCGTCGTTCTCGATCAGGGTCCGGATCCACTGCGAAGACACCTCGGTCTCGCCCGGAACCGCTCCACCGATCAGCACCACCGAGCCGAATTCGCCGATGGCACGCGAGAATGCCAGTCCGGCACCGGACAGCAACGACGGCAGCAGGGCCGGCAGGATGATCTTGGTCAGGATGGTGAAGGTGTTGGCGCCCAGCGATGCCGCAGCCTCCTCCACATCGCGGTCCAGTTCCAGCAGCACCGGCTGCACCGACCGCACCACGAACGGCAGCGTGACGAACAGCAGCGCGACGCCGACGCCCCATTTGGTGTGCTGCAGGTGCAGCCCGACCGGGCTGGCCGGTCCGTACAGCGCCAGCATGACCAGGCTCGCCACGATGGTCGGCAAGGCGAACGGCAGGTCGATCACCGAGTCGACCAGGCGCTTGCCGGGGAAGTCGTCGCGGGTCAGCACCCAGGCCACGATCAGGCCGAAGACGAGGTTCACCACGGTGACGCCCGCCGAGATGGTCAGGGTGACCCGAAACGATTCCACTGCCGCATTCGAGGTGACGGCCAGCCAGAAGGCGTTCCACCCGCCGCCCGCGGCCTGCCACAGGATCGCGGCCAGGGGCAGCAGCACGATGACGCTCAACCAGATCGAGGCGGCACCCACCCGCAGCGAGGTGCTGCCATAGCGGCCCGGCCGCCCGCCGGGGGCGGGATCCCCCGGCGCGGGCGCAGCCGAATCAGGCCCGGCTGCATCGGTCTGGGCTACAGAGGTCATCCAGTCGCCTGCTTGTAGATCTTGGTGATCGAGCCGTTCTCCTTGTCGAACAACTCCGGGTCGACCTCTTTCCATCCGCCGAGATCAGCGATCGTCCACAGCTTCTCCGGCGTCGGGAAGTCCTTGGTGAAGTCCGCCGCCACCGCGGGGTCGACCGGACGGAATCCGGCTTCGGCCCACAGCTTCTGCCCCTCGGCGGTGAGCAGGAAGTTCAGCAGGGCCTTGGCCTTGTCGGCATGGGCACTGGTCTTGACGACGGCCACGGGGTTCTCGATCTTGAAGGTCTGCGGCGGGTTGACGTGCTCGACGTCCTTGCCCTGCCGCTCGACGTTGATCGCCTCGTTCTCATAGCTGATCAGCACATCGCCGGTGCCCTGCAGGAACACGTCGGTGGCCTCCCGGCCAGAACCCGGGCGGGTCTTGACGTGCTCGGTGACCAGCTTGTCGACGAAGTCGAGACCGGCCGCGGAATCCTTGCCGCCGTTGCTCTTCGCCGCGTAGGGCGCCAGCAGGTTCCACTTGGCCGAACCTGAACTCAGCGGGCTCGGGGTGACCACCTCGAGCCCAGGCTGCAGCAGGTCATCCCAGTCTCTGATGCCCTTGGGGTTACCCTTGCGCACCACTAATGACACCACAGAACCGAACGGGATGCCCTTGGTGTTGCCCGCGCTCCAGTCGTCGGCCACCTTGTCGGCCTTGACCAACCGGGTGACGTCGGGCTCGACCGAGAAGTTGACGATGTCGGCCGGCTTGCCGTCGGCCACCGCCCGGGACTGGTCGCCGGAGGCCCCGTATGACGTCCGCACCGCGACGCCCTTGCCTTCCTCGGTGGCGGCAAACGCGGGGATGATCTTGCTCCAGCCCGGTTCCGGCACCGCGTAGGCGACGAGCGTCAGCGTGGTGTCGGCATTCTCGGCGCCCAGGTCGCCACCGGCGACATCGCTGGCCCCGCCTGCGCAGCCGACCGCGAGTAAGCCGGTGGTGGCCAGGACGGTGGCGGTACGCCAGAACGTGCTGAGGTTGGATCTGTGAATGGGCACTGATGACCTTTCGTACGGGCAGCGGACAGTAAGAGGTCCCGTCAGGCGGAAAGGCGAAGAAAAGTATCCGGGCGTAGAGCTAGCGCCACCGACACCAAACCGCGGACGGGTTGGAGTCAGCGACAACAGGCGACGTCTGCAACAGCGCATGAACCCACGGCAATGAGAGCCAAGACATGGCTCTCGGTCTTGCCGGACGCTGAATGCATGGCGCGAAGAATAACAGAATTCCGGCGTCACGCCCGTCGAGCGATCGGTGGCCCGGCTAGCGGGTCAGCAACCACATCACAATGACCAGCACAACAAGCAGAATCAAGATCAAGGTGACCCGTGAGCGCGGCATACCGTTCACTCGGATTCCACCTCGTCGGCCGGGGCGTGGCGCAGCCGGTGCAATCCGGTGATGCCCCAGCCCAGCGCGCCGTCGAGTACCACTGCGCTGCCGTAGGCCAGGGCCAGTACCACCGGCATCACCACAGCGGTCTGCACGACGAACGGCAGCCCGGTCAGCCACAGTTCGACGCCGTCCCACCAGTTCAGGATTGCCGCCATGGGGCAAGCGTAGGCGATGGCCAGCTTCACCCATTTCCGGTCCCGCCCCGCCCGTAACGTTCGACACGCGTGTCTCGGGTAGACGCCACCTCTATCCGCAGATGATGATGTGCGGATGGTTCTGCAACACACCGAGCCCACGGATGTCGTCGCGGCACTCGACAAGACAGCCGGCACCCCCAAGACGCCCGAGGCGCCCCTGACGGTGACCGCCCCGGTGCCGTACTCGTCGGGCGGGGCCCTACGGAACCCGTTCCCGCCGATCGCCGACTACGGCTTCCTGTCCGACTGCGAGAACACCTGCCTGATCTCCTCGGCCGGTTCGGTGGAGTGGCTGTGCGTCCCCCGGCCGGACTCCCCCAGCGTTTTCGGAGCGATCCTGGACCGCAGCGCGGGCCACTTCCGGCTGGGACCCTACGGCGTGACCGTTCCGGCGGCGCGCCGCTACCTCCCGGGCAGCCTGATCCTGGAAACCACCTGGCAGACGCACACCGGGTGGCTGATCGTGCGCGACGCGCTCGTGATGGGCCCGTGGCACGACATCGAGACCCGCTCCCGCACGCACCGGCGCACCCCGATGGACTGGGATGCCGAGCACATCCTGCTGCGCACCGTCCGTTGCGTCAGCGGCACCGTCGAACTGGTGATGAACTGCGAGCCGGCGTTCGACTACCACCGGGTCAGCGCGTCGTGGGAGTACTCCGGCCCGGCGTACGGCGAAGCCATCGCCCGCGCCAGCCGCAACCCGGATTCGCATCCCACGCTGCGGCTGACCACCAACCTGCGCATCGGCATCGAGGGCCGCGAGGCCCGCGCCCGCACCCGGCTCACCGAGGGCGACAACGTGTTCGTCGCGCTGAGCTGGTCCAAGCACCCGGCCCCGCAGACCTACGACGAGGCCGCCGAGAAGATGTGGAAGACCAGCGAGTCCTGGCGGCAGTGGATCAACATCGGTGACTTCCCCGACCACCCGTGGCGGTCCTACCTGCAGCGCAGCGCCCTGACGCTGAAGGGCCTGACCTACTCGCCGACCGGCGCCCTGCTGGCCGCACCCACCACATCGCTGCCGGAAACCCCGCACGGCGAACGCAACTGGGACTACCGCTATTCGTGGATCCGCGATTCCACGTTCGCGTTGTGGGGTCTGTACACGCTCGGCCTGGACCGGGAAGCCGACGATTTCTTCTCGTTCATCGCCGACGTCTCCGGCGCGAACAACGGCGAACGGCACCCGCTGCAGGTGATGTACGGGGTCGGCGGCGAACGCAGCCTGGTCGAGGAAGAGCTGCACCACCTCTCGGGCTACGACAACGCCCGGCCCGTGCGCATCGGCAACGGCGCCTACAACCAGATGCAGCACGACATCTGGGGCACCATGCTGGATTCGGTGTATCTGCACGCCAGGTCGCGCGAGCAGATTCCCGAGGCGCTGTGGCCCGTGCTGAAGAACCAGGTCGAGGAAGCGATCAAGCACTGGAAGGAACCCGACCGCGGGATCTGGGAGGTGCGCGGCGAACCGCAGCACTTCACCTCCAGCAAGATCATGTGCTGGGTGGCGCTGGACCGGGGTTCGAAACTGGCCGAACTGCAGGGCGAGAAGAGCTATGCGCAGCAGTGGCGCGCGACGGCCGAGGAGATCAAGGCCGACGTCCTGGCCCGTGGGGTGGACTCGCGCGGGGTGCTGACCCAGCGCTACAACGACGACGCGCTGGACGCGTCGCTGCTGCTGGCGGTGCTGACGCGATTCCTGCCCTCAGATGACCCGCGGGTGCGGGCCACCGTGCTGGCGATCGCCGACGAGCTCACCGAGGACGGCCTGGTGCTGCGCTACCGGGTCGAGGAGACCGACGACGGCCTGTCCGGCGAAGAGGGCACCTTCACCATCTGTTCGTTCTGGCTGGTGTCCGCACTCGTCGAGATCGGCGAGGTGAGCCGGGCCAAGCATCTGCTGGAGCGCTTGTTGTCGTTCGCCAGCCCGCTGCATCTGTACGCCGAGGAGATCGAGCCGCGCACGGGCCGGCACCTGGGCAACTTCCCGCAGGCGTTCACCCACCTGGCCCTGATCAACGCCGTGGTGCACGTCATCCGGGCCGAGGAGGAGTCCGACAGTTCCGGGGTCTTCCAGCCGGCGAACGCTCCGATGTAACCGCACGCGGGAGAAATCACGGTGCGCCGATGTCTGGATCCGGAGTTGCCTGCCCGGCACCATCGGGACATGAGCTACCGCCGTGCAGACGACACTTCACGCATCAAGATCGACGTGGCGATCGGTGTTCTGGTCGCCCTGCGCGGTTGCGCGCCGGACCAGGCCTTCGCCGAGCTGGTCAGGGTGGTGCAGCGGACCGGCATCGGAATCGGAAGCATCGCAAGGGCTTTGGTCGATCTCGCCGGCGGCAGCTCGGGCACCTCGGCCGAGTATGCCGAGGCGTTCAACGCCTGGGGCGAACTGCTCGCGCAGGCCCGGCGGATCCCGGTCAGCGCCGGGTAGCCGGTGCCCGGGCCACCAGCCACGCCTCACCGTCGCCCTCGGACGCGGCGACCGTCTCGAGACCGGCAAAGGCCGTCTCGAGTTCACCTGCGGCAGCGCGGAATCGACCCGACTCCGCGCCGACCTCGCTCAGCACGCAGATGGCCAGTAGGCCGCCCGGTCGCAGCCGGGCGGCCAGCGCCGGGTACAGCGCGGGGTCTCGGAAGCGATGGCACAGCACCACATCGACCAGAGGGCCGGCCGGTAGCCCGTCGTCGAGGTCGGCGACGTCGAACCGGCAGCGCTCCGCCACCCCGTGGAGCGCGGCAGCCTCGCTCGCCCGGTTGACCGCGACGGCGGACACGTCGAGACCCCACACTGCCAACCCGCGCTCCGCCAGCCACACCGAGGCCCGACCGGTGCCGCAGGCCAGGTCGAGAGCCGAGCCGGCGACCGGAAACTCGTGGGCCTGGCCGCTGAACTCCCGCGGCAGGGCGGACGCCGGATCCGGCGGCCGGTCGGTGTAGGCCGCGTCCCAACGGACGCGGTCCTTCTCGCTCACGTGCGCCACCCTATGGGAGGGAATAGCCGCCCGCCCTCCGGGGTTAGCCCCTTCATGCGAGCCCTCGTCTACGACCCGCACGCCCCCGCCAACCTACGGTTCGACGAGGTGGCCGAACCTTCGGCCACCGAATCGCAGGCCCTCATCGATGTGCACGCGATCGCGCTGAATTTCGGGGAACTGCACTTCATCGACCAGATGCGCCGTCCCGGCGAAGTTCCTGGCTGGGACAGTGCGGGCGTCGTAGCCCGAGCGGCGGCCGACGGCTCCGGACCACCGGTCGGCGCCCGGGTGGTCGGATTCAGCGGTGAGGCCGGCTGGGCCGAACGGCGTGTGGTGTCGACCGACAATCTGGCCGAACTGCCCGAGTTCGTCGAGTTCGACGAAGCCGCCGTGCTGCCGGTGGCCGGGGTGACAGCCCTGCAGGCACTGCGCGCTCTGGGCCCGGTTGTCGGCCACCGGGTGCTGATCACCGGAGCGTCCGGCGGAGTCGGGCGGTTCGCCGTGCAACTCGCCGCCCGGGCCGGCGCCCATGTGGTGGCCGCGGTCGGCAGCGCTCCGCGCGGTGAAGGCCTCGAGGAGTTGGGCGCGGCCGAAGTGGTGGTGGGGCTCGACGCGGTGACGCAACCGGTGTTCGGCGTGCTCGACAATGTCGGCGGGAAACTCCTGGCACAGGCATTCAGCCTGGTGTCGGACGGCGGCTCGGTGCAGTCCATCGGGATGGCCTCCAACGAACCGACGACCATCGACTTCGAGGCCGAGCGACGCCGTGGCAACCGGAAACGGTTGGAGCCCTTCACTGTTCGGGCACCGTTCCAGGACGATCTCGACTACCTGCTGACCCTGGTCGCCGACGGCGAACTCGATCCACAGATAGGCCTGCGCGACTCCTGGGAGAACACCGCCTCCGCCGCACAGGCGTTGTTGGGTCGCAAGGTCGCCGGCAAGGCGGTGTTGCAGGTCGTCTGAGGCGCTCAGTCCCTCGGCGACCAGACGCGGAAGGAAGGTCTACTTCTTGGGCTTGTCCGCGGCGGCGTCGGTGGACAGCGCCGCGACGAAGGCTTCCTGAGGAACATCCACGCGACCGATGGTCTTCATCCGCTTCTTGCCCTCTTTCTGCTTCTCCAGCAGCTTGCGCTTACGGGTGATGTCGCCGCCGTAGCACTTGGACAGCACGTCCTTGCGGATCGCCCGGATGTTCTCGCGGGCAATGATTTTCGACCCGATCGCGGCCTGCACCGGCACCTCGAACTGCTGGCGCGGGATGAGCTCCTTGAGCTTGGTCGTCATCTTGTTGCCATAGGCCGATGCCGAATCCTTGTGCACGATCGCGCTGAACGCGTCCACCGCCTCGCCCTGCAGCAGGATGTCGACCTTGACCAGATCGGCCTGCTGCTCGCCGGCCTCCTCGTAGTCGAGGCTGGCGTAGCCGCGGGTGCGGGATTTCAGCGAGTCGAAGAAGTCGAAGATGATCTCGCCCAACGGCATGGTGTAGCGCAGCTCGACCCGCTCGGGCGAGAGGTAGTCCATACCGCCGAGCTCACCGCGCCGCGACTGGCACAGCTCCATGATGGTGCCGATGAACTCGCTCGGCGCGATCACGGTGGTCTTGACCACGGGCTCGTAGACTTCGCGGACCTTGCCCTCGGGCCAGTCCGACGGGTTGGTCACGACGATCTCGGATCCGTCATCCTTGATCACCCGGTACACCACGTTGGGTGAGGTGGAGATCAGGTCGAGGTTGAACTCGCGCTCCAACCGCTCGCGGGTGATCTCCATGTGCAGCAGGCCGAGGAAGCCGCAGCGGAAGCCGAAGCCCAGCGCCACCGACGTCTCGGGCTCGTAGGTCAGCGCCGCGTCGTTGAGCTGCAGCTTGTCCAGGGCGTCACGCAGGTCGGGGTAGTCCGAGCCGTCCACCGGATACAGGCCCGAGTAGACCATGGGCTTGGGTTCGCGGTAGCCGGTCAGGGCCTCGGTCGCACCCTTGCGCGCCGTCGTCACGGTGTCGCCGACCTTGGACTGCCGGACGTCCTTCACACCGGTGATGAGGTAGCCCACCTCGCCGACACCCAGGCCTGCCGAGGGTTTCGGTTCCGGCGAGACGATGCCCACCTCGAGCAGTTCGTGGGTGGCCCCGGTGGACATCATCGCGATGCGTTCGCGCGGGGTGATCTTGCCGTCGACGACGCGCACGTAGGTGACCACGCCGCGGTAGATGTCATAGACCGAGTCGAAGATCATCGCCCGCGCCGGAGCGTCGGCGTCACCGGTGGGCGCAGGCACCTGCCGCACCACCTCGTCGAGCAGTTCGGCCACGCCCTCGCCCGTCTTACCGGACACCCGCAGCACGTCCGACGGCTCGCACCCGATGATGTGCGCGAGTTCACCGGCGTAACGCTCCGGGTCCGCGGCGGGCAGGTCGATCTTGTTGAGCACCGGGATGATCGTGAGGTCCCGGTCGAGCGCCAGGTACAGGTTGGCCAGCGTCTGCGCCTCGATGCCCTGGGCGGCGTCGACCAGCAGCACCGCACCCTCACACGCCTCCAGCGCGCGGGACACCTCATAGGTGAAGTCGACGTGGCCGGGGGTGTCGATCAGATGCAGCACGTGATCTTCGCCGTTCACGGTCCACGGCAACCGCACGTTCTGCGCCTTGATGGTGATACCGCGCTCACGCTCGATGTCCATCCGGTCCAGGTATTGCGCACGCATCGACCGGTCGTCGACGACGCCGGTGAGCTGCAGCATCCGGTCCGCCAGCGTCGATTTGCCGTGATCGATGTGGGCGATGATGCAGAAGTTCCTGATCTGCGCCGGCGCAGTGAACGTCTTGTCGGCGAAGCTGCTGATGGGAATCTCCTGGTGAGCGTGGGTGTCCAGCACGTGCTGTGCTCCCTAAGGGTATCGAGCAACCACCGTCGCTACACAATCGCCAAGGGTCTGCTCGCATATGCTCGACACCATGGCGTCGCAGTGGAAGGCGTTCCAACAGGTTCTGAGGGGCGTAGTGGATGGCGCCGAGCACCTGGTGTTCAACGAGGCACCGAAGTTCGTACGCCAGTTACAGACCACGGACAACGTCCCGCGGACCGTGCAGCAAGGCCTCCAGCAGGGCCTTCAACAGGGCATCAAGCTCGGTCTCGGAGTGCTTGCCGGGGCGGCCGCCCCGCCACCGCAGGCGATCACGGCGGGCCGGCCCGTTTCGAAGCACAGCGTGCCCACCGCACACCGGGCCCGCAAAATCAGCTACGCCCCCGACCTTGACGGGCAGGCCGATCCCGGCGAGATCGTCTGGACCTGGGTGGTCTACGAGGACGACCCGACCCAGGGCAAGGATCGTCCCGTCCTGGTGGTCGGCCGTGACCGGAACACCCTGTTGGGGTTGATGTTGTCCAGCCAGGACTACCACCGAGACGATCCGGACTGGATCTCGATCGGCGCCGGCACGTGGGACTACGACGGCAGGCCGAGCTGGGTCCGGCTGGACCGGGTGCTCGACGTGCCCGAAGAAGGCATCCGCCGCGAGGGCGCGATCCTGGACCGCACCCGGTTCGAGGCGGTCGCGGTCCGGCTGCGCGCTCAGTACTCCTGGAGCTGACCGCCCGCGCCGCGCGTCCGGCTGCCAGGTTCGAACCGCACGTACGGTCCGCAGTCGTCAACGGTGATCCGGCAGCGCACGCCGTAGACATCGGCCACCAGCTCTTCGGTCAGCACCTCGGCCGGGCTGCCCGCGGCCACCACAGCCCCCTGCGCCAGCACCACCACGTGGTCACAGAACATCGCCGCGAGGTTGAGGTCGTGCAGGGCGACCACGCTGGTGACGTCGAGTGCGCGAATCATCCCCAGGATCTCGAGTTGATGAGCGATGTCCAGATGGTTGGTCGGTTCGTCCAGCAGCAATTCCGTGGGTTCCTGGGCCAGCGCCCGGGCAATCTGCACGCGCTGGCGCTCCCCGCCGGAGAGGGTGTGCCACAACCGGTCGGCCAGACTGTGCAAGGCGGTGGCCGTCATCGCCGCGCTGACGGCTGCGGCGCCGTCACCGCCCCCGAAAATCGGCGTGTGCGGGATCCGGCCCAACCGGACGATGTCGCGCACCGCGATGTCCAGATCGGTGTCCGCGTGCTGGCCCACGACCGCGACCCGCCGCGCCACCGCCCGCCGCGACATCGTGTGCAGCTCACGACCGTCGAGCTGCACACTCCCCGAGTCGGGCCGGTCGATGCCGGCCAGCAGCCGCAACAGCGACGACTTGCCGGAACCGTTGGGCCCCAACAGCCCCACGGTGCTTCCGGGAACCGGATCCACCGTGACACCGTTCAGTACGACCCGCCCAGAGCGGGTCCAGCTCACGTCGACCGCTCGTAGGCTCATCGATGTACACCTCTGCGCCGCAACAAGATCAACGCGAAGGCGGGGACGCCGAGCAGTGCGGTGACCACACCGGTGGGCAACTCCTGCGGGGCGAAGACCGTCCGGGCCAGGGTGTCCACCCACACCATGAAGATCGCGCCGAGGATCACCGCCGTCGGCAGCAAACGCCGATGGCCGGGCCCGACGACGAAGCGCGCGGCGTGCGGCAACACGAGCCCGACGAACCCGATCGCCCCGGCCGCGCTGACCAGAGCCGCCGTCACCAACGCGGTCACCACCAGCAACACGATGCGGGCCCGGGTCACCGACACCCCGAGCGCCGCGGCCGCATCCTGCCCGAAGGCGAAGGCGTCGAGGGTGCGCCCGTAGATCAGGCACAGCGCCAGTCCCAGGCCGACGGCGACCGCGCAGGTGGACACGTCGGACCAGGACACCCCGGCCAGCGACCCCAAAAGCCAGAACAGCACTCCCCTGGTCTGTTCGGCGTCCGCCGAGGACAGCACGATGAAGGACGTCAGTGCCGAGAACAACTGGGTGCCGGCCACTCCGGCCAGCACCACCCGATCGGTCCCGCCCCCGGCCGCATAGGCCAGCAGCAGCACCACGGCGAAAGACAGCACCGCACCGGCGAAGGCGCCACCGGACAGGCTCAGCGTGCCCGCGCCGACGCCGAGCACCGCGACCAGCACCGCACCCGTGGAGGCGCCCGAGGAGACGCCCAGCACGAACGGGTCGGCCAGTGGATTCCGCAGCAGTGACTGGAGTATCGCCCCGCACAGCGCCAGCCCGGCCCCCGAGATCGCCGCCAGGACGACCCTGGGCAATCGCAACTGCCAGACGATGCTCTCCTGTAATCGGGTGGCCCCGGAGGGTGCGGCGCCCAGACGGTCGCCGACGATGCGGTACACGTCCCCGACCGACAACGCAGCGGGCCCGATGGTGATCGCCACCGCGGCGGAGAACAGCAGCAGGACGAGCCCGGCGGCCCACAATCCGCCGAGCCAGGTGGTACGCAGGCTCACCGCCCCGCGCCGAACCCGAGTTGGGCCAGGCCCTTCGCCACCTTCTCGGCGCCGTCCACGGTACGTATCGACGGGTTGAGATCGGCGCCGTTCACCACGATGTAGCGACGGTTCCGGACAGCGGTCAGCCCCCGGGTGAGCGGATTCGATTCCAGGAACTCGATTTTGGTCTCCAGCGCGTCGCCGTTGATCGTGCGGCGGCTCAGGTCGCCCAGCACCAGCACATCGGGGTCGCGGTCAGCCACGCTCTCCCAACTCACCTGCGGCCATTCATCGGTGGTGTCGGCGAACACGTTGCGTGCCCCGACCGCACCGGCGATCGCCCCGGGTGATCCGCAGCAGCCGGCGAAATACGGCGCGCGAAGGTCGGAGAACCAGAACGCCATGTCGATTCCGGCGGGGCCCTCAGTGACCGTGTCCATCCGTGCCCGCAACTGGGCGACGAGCCGATCACCGCGATCGGGGACACCGAAAATCTCGGCGAGATCCCGGATTTCGGTGTAGATCGCCTCCATCGTGAACGGTGTGCTGCGTGCGCCGTCACCGTTGACCGAGGTCTTGCCCTCGCAGTCACTGGGTGCCAGATAAGTCGGCACGCCCAGCTCCGCGAACTGGTCGCGATCGGCGACGCCGCCCGCCCCAAGGGTGCCGCCGAAAGAGGCCGACACGAAGTCGGGACCGGTGTCCAACACCGTCTCCAGCGAGGGCTTGTTCACCGCAAGCCTCGGCACCCGGGCGTTCTCGGCCTCGAGGCCGGGGCGGACCGGGTCAGTCCACGTCGCGGTGCCGACCATCCGGTCGGCCAGGCCCAGCGACAGCAGTATCTCGGTGGACCCCTGGTTCAGGGAGACCGCACGCTGCGGCGGCGCGTCGACCACCACCTGTCTGCCGCAATTCTGCACGGTCAGTGGATATCCGGGCGGCGCCCCGGGAGCCGCGGCCGGGCCGGTGGCCTGGGCGCACCCAGCCAACAACGTGGTACTCAGCGCGCCCGCGATCAGCCGCACCCGGCGCATCATCGGGCCAGCCCGAATGCCCTGAGCCCGGCGGCCATCTTCTCCAGGGCGTCGATCTCACGGATGCCGGGATCGAGTTCGGACCCGGACAGTACGACATAGCGCCGCTCGCGCACCGCCGACATGTTCCTGGTCACCGGATCCGATTCCAGGAACTTCACTTTCGCGTCCAGCGCATCACCGTCGACGCGCCGCCGATTCAGATCGGCCAGCACCAGAACATCGGGGTCGCGGTCGGCCAACGCCTCCCAGCTGACCTCCGGCCAGTCTTCGCGGGTATCGGAGAAGACATTGGTCACGCCGAGGTGGGCGGCGTACAACCCGGGCGCCGAGCAGCAGCCGGCCAGATACGGCGTCCGCAACCCCGAGAACCAGAACGCGACGCTGGTATTCGGCTCGGTGATCGAAGAGGTGTCGCCCAGCCGGCGGGTCAGCCGGGTGATCAGGTCCTGGCCGCGCTCCTGCACATCGAAGATCTGGGACAGCTCCCTGATCTCCCGAAACAGGGTGTCGAGGGCCAACGGTTCGGTGCGGGTGACGGTCTCGCCGTCGATTTTCGCCCCGGTGCACACCGAAGGCGACTGATACGTCGGGATGCCCAGCTGGGCGAACCGGCTCCGGTCGGCAACCACTGCCGCCGTGAAGGTGTGAGCGCTGGCCGAGGTCACCAGGTCCGGCTCGACGGCGAGCACCGCCTCCAGGCCCGGGTCGTTGTCGGCCAGCCTCGGCACGGTGGCGTTGTCGGCCGCGAGTTCGGGCAGTACCGGGTCGAACCAGGTTGAGGTACCGACCATCCGATCGGCCAAACCCAGCGCGAGCAGGATTTCGGTCGAGGATTGGTAGAGCGACACCGCCCGCTGCGGCGGCCCGTCGAAAGTGACGCTCACACCGCAGTTTTCGAGCGTGAGTGGATAGTTGGTGGGACCCGAAGCGCGCTCCCCCGCAGGGTTACCTACGGCAGACTCTGGATGCCCGCACGCCACCGTGAGCGACAACGCCACAACCAACAGGGACAACAGTGCGGTAGCTGCACGCACGGCGAAAACTTCCTTTGATCCAGGGCCCTGTCGCGGAGCCGTCAACGGTCATCGCCGGCCGCAGGTGATCGGACTCGAGGCGATGCCTCATACCGTTGCGCGTCAGTTCCGGCCTTTCACCGGATTCCCCTGTCAGGCGGCCTTCGCACTGTAACAGCCAGGATGTGGCGTGATTGCCCGCGCGCGGACGGCCTAGCGCGGCGCCCGCCACATTGCGGTCATCACCGGCCCACCCCCGGGCAGCACGATCTCGCCGGTGACCTCGAACCCGAACCGCAGGTAGTACGGGATGTTGTCGGGATTGCTCGACTCCAGGTAGGCCGGCGCATGTTCGGCGTCGACGCGATCCAGTCGCGATCGCATCAGGGCGTGCCCGAAACCGCCGCCGCGAACCGTCGGATCGCTGCCGATCACCGCCAGATACCAGTGCGGCTCCTCGGGGTGATGCCGTTTCATGAGCTCGACGACCTGTTGGCCCCGTCGCATGTCGCGTCCGAACGCCAGCACCATCGTCGGCAACATGCGCAGTTCCTCACCGGGAGTCTGCTTCCATCGTCCAGGCCCGTCCCACAACGCCGCCGCGCCGATCTCACCGTCCCCGACGGCCACCTCGGCGCCGCCGCCGGCGAGGAAATGGTGGCGGGTGATCGCCGCGAACAACCTGGGCAGCGCCTTGGACCGGCGGGCGTCGTCGGCCAGGATCCACGACATCACCGGATCATCGTGAAAGGCCCGGCCCAGCACCGCGGCGAGCCGCTTCACGTCGGTCTTGTTCGGCGGACGGACATCGACGGCAGCCACCCGCCCACAATCGCACAACTACGGGTGCGGCGTATCAACGGCTCTGGGTGATGTAGGCCTGCAGCTGCTCCTGCTCGGCCTCGAGTTCTTCCATCCGGGTCTTGACGATGTCGCCGATGCTGACGATGCCGGCCAGCCGTCCGCCGTCGAGCACCGGGATGTGCCGTACCCGGTTCTCGGTCATCAGCGCGCTCAGGTGATCCACGGTGTCGCGCGGCGTACAGGTCGCCACCACCGTGGTCATGATCTCCGACACCGGCTGCGCCAACAGGCTGCTGCCTCGCTCGTGCAGCTTGCGCACCACATCGCGCTCCGAGACGATGCCGGCCAGGCCGTCGGGTCCCATCACCACCATGGCGCCGATGTTCAGCTCGGTCAGCCCGGCCAACAGCTCCGTCACCGTGGTCTCCGGCGAAATAGTCACCACCGCCGTGCCCTTGTTTTTCAGCACGTCCGCGATTCGCATCGGCAGCCTCCGATCGTGATCCACCTCACACAAGGCTAGGTCGGTCTTCGTCAGTACGAAAGAAGCCACGCCTGTACCGCCGGGAACGGAGTAGGAATGGGGCCATGATCGAGGTCACGCTGCTCGGCACCGGTAGCCCGATCCCCGACCCGGAACGGGCCGGGCCGTCAACCCTGGTGCGCGCCGGCGACCAGACATTCCTCGTCGACTGCGGCCGCGGGGTGCTGCAGCGGCTGGCGGCGGCCGGCTCGGGCGCCAACCAACTCAGTGCTCTGCTGCTGACCCACCTGCACAGCGATCACATCGCCGACTTGGGCGACGTGATCATCACCCGCTGGGTGAGCACTTTCACCCCGGACGCACCACCGCTGCCGATCATCGGTCCACCGGGGACTGCCGGCGTGGTCGACGCAACGCTGCGCGCCTTCGGCCACGACATCGGCTACCGCATCGCGCACCACGCCGACCTGGCCGGCCCACCCAAAGTGGAGGTTCACGAATACACCGACGGCGCGGTGTGGGACCACGGCGGTGTGCAGATCCGGGTCGCCCCCACCGATCACCGACCGGTGATGCCGACCATCGCTTTCCGGATAGAGCACGGCGGGGCCTCGGTGGTGGCCGCGGGCGACACGGTGCCGTGCCCCAGCCTCGATGCGCTGGCCGACGGAGCAGGGGCCCTGATACACACGGCGATTCGCAAGGACCTCATCGATCTGCTTCCGCAACAACGGATCCGCGACATCTGCGACTATCACTCGTCGGTTCAGGAGGCCGCGGCCACGGCCACGCGCGCGGGCGTCGGAATCCTGATTCTCACCCACTATGTGCCCGGGATCGCAGCCGGCACCGAGGACGACTGGCGCGAGCTGGCCGCCTCGGTATTCGACCGCCAGATCGAGCTGGGTGACGACCTGCACCGCGTCCAGGTTCACCCGGGAGTGTGCTCCCGATCGCGCAGCTGATCGGCCGCCCGGCAGCGAAATCCGTTGGCGTTGACCCGGCGCTGCCCGCACACTAACCGCACCGCACAGGAAGGGGGCGATCGCGATGCAGGGTGACGACGGCGCGCTGGACGACTTGGCCACGGCCATGGCGGACGCGGACCGCGGTGGCAGCCTGTACGCGGCGGCGGACCTCCTCATCCAGCTGGCCGCCGAAAGGGCTGAGCCCGACAAGGTGTTGCGGGTGTTGTCGGGTGTACGCCCGCGCACCTGGCTGCGGCTGGACGTCGAGTTCCGCAGGTGGAGCCATTCGAGCGACCACTGGCCACAGATCATCGACGCCGCCTGGGACGGCTCAGATTCCGTCGCGCTGCTGCTCGTTGCCTGTTCCGGAGACGGGCGGCGACGGCAGCGTGCCGTGAATGCGCCGCTGATGGTCAGCGATCAAGGGCTGCTCCCGATGTTGTTGATCCGTTCGGCTGACTGGGCGGAACCCGTTCGGGTCGACGCCATGCGGGCACTGCCCGCAGCGCTCCACACGGCGGATACGGACGCGTTGATACGAGCGGCCGGGGTGGCGACGGCGATGCGGGATTGGCGCCGCGGCGAAAATGCCATCGCAGCGGTGGCCTCCGCGTTACGCACGCGGCCCGACGGAACGCTCGCCGCAGCTCGCAGGAACGAGGACGTTCACGTGCGTAGGCTCGCTTACCGCGTGTGGCTGGAACCGGGGCGTGCCGATTCGGCCGCGGTCGTCGAGGCGGCCCTGGCCGAACAGGACAACGTCTGCCAGCGCCTGTGTGTGAACGCGGCCATCCGTGCCGCAGGCGATCAGCATCGGGACACGCTGGAACGCTTGCTCAGCGCCCGCTTCGCGCGCGTCCGCGCGGAGGCGCTGGCCGGGCTGGTCCAGATCGGACACCCGGAGGCAGGGGAATCCCTCCTCTCCGACCGGTCCGCGGCAGTGCGGGCCACTGCCCAGTGGGCGATGCGGCGGGCCGGCCTCGACTCGGCCGCAAGCTACCGGGAAATGCTGCTCTCCGTGGGCGACTCAGCGCTACGGGGCGTGCTCGCCGGGCTCGGCGAGTGCGGGACGATCGACGACTCGGAACTGGCCCGGGGTTACCTCGGGCACGAGCTCCCACGGGTGCGCGCCGAAGCGGCGCGGGCCGTGCGCCGTCTGGGCGGTCCGCTCGACAGGATCGCGGACATGATCACTGACCCCGCCCCGATCGTCGTGCGCGAGGTGATGTCGGCGCTTCGTGGGCAGACCTCTCTGCCGTCGACGGATCTGTTGTGGTCCCTGCTGAGCGAGGATCAACCGCCACACGTACGGCGCGCCGCGTTCAGCCTGCTGGTCGGCAGGGACACCTGGACCCGGATCGCGGCGGGCCTCGGCGGCGTCGCCGACTCCGACGAAAAGCTCCGCGCCTATGCCAGATCAGATCTCACCGGGTGGCTGGACCGTGAGGCCTCGACGACCTACCAGAAGCCGCACCCGTCCACCCTCGATCACCTGGGCGCACTCATCGATGCCGCGGAACCGCGCATCGGCGCCTCCGAAGCCCACGCCCTTCGCTGGCACCTCGGCCTGTCCTCTTAGGTTGCACGCTGATCGGGACAAACAGCTCTGTCTCAATCAGGCGGGGGAATCACAACCGGATGTTCACCGAATGGGTCAACGACGATCCCCGCATTTCTCATCGGCTCAATCGAACGGTTGGTGTCCATCACGCTTTTCACGTCGCCCTCCAGGACCATGTACGCGGCACGGTTCATTTGCTCGTAGGAAGCCCTCATCGAGTCCATGCTCCGAAAAACCGGCACGTACCAGACACCGCCGCGTTCAAGCAAAAACAGCTTCCGTTCGCCATCCTTCGTATCCCCCAGCGGCGTGGAATAGAAGACTTTCAGTCGCCAGATGTCATCGTTGTCGGCTGACGTACCAGTCGATCCCGACAATGGCGTGAAGCGGCCAGGCGAACGGATTGGCACCGGCGGGCTCGCGAGAGCGCAGGTGATCTGGTCCCGCACCGTCCGCTCCAATTCCTCCTGACCAGCCGGCAATCCCGGCGCATCACCGGGTTCGGCGAGCAGCACAACCGAATTGGCAAGCCCCGCAACCGTCACGGTCCCGACCGGGATCAATAGTGTGGCCGGCAGGATGGCCACTTCGCGCTCCTCGGGGTGGCGGGAGAGCGGCCCGATGAACCGACCCGTGACCGTGACGATCGCTGCGACCCGGTCTGCGGTGAAGTTCTCGCTGGCGATCCGTGGATCTGCCGAAGTGGGAAGAACAGCCGATACCGTGAAAGACGACTGGGGCGGCGGACCACTCATACCGCGATAGGTAATTCCCGGCGTAGCAGGGAGCTGGGCAATTGCGTCAGGCACTCGCACACCTGTGTATACCAGCAAATCACTGGTGAAATCAGCTCCGACCACGAATAATTCGCGACACTGACGCAGAGCCTCATGGCCGGCTCCGAGCGGCTCGGCGTGCCGGGAGGAGGGCGCCGGCGACGATGAGCCAGACCAGACCGGCGAACCGCGCTATCGGCAGAATCACCGCCGACTCAGGCCAGATCAACACCAAGGTGGCCAGCTCTGCCAGTGCGGCGATCACCAGACCGGTCCATGCCACCGGCCGCGGCAACAGTCCGAGGATGAGGCCGGGCACCGCGATTCCGGCGAGCAGCAGTCCGAGCGCGACGATGTGCCCGACGCCGCCGGTGAGGAACACCAGGTAGTACAGCCCCCGGACCAGGCCGTCGTCCACAGCCACCTCAGCCCGGGACATGGTCCAGCAGATCAACCCCGACAACGCCAGTGCCCCGGCTGCGAGAATGCCGCCGGCCAGCGCGATCGTCGCACCGGGCGCCGTCACCCCGAGCTGCCGCAGCCGGGTGCTCACGGTTGCGGCGTAGATCGCCAGCGGCACCGATGCGGCGAACGTGCCCACCGCCGCGGCTTGTACCGCGGTGTGCCTGCCCTGGACGTAGGCGACCACCGAAGCCGCCTCGCCATAAGGCAGCGGCATCACCCCACCGAGGGCAACCGCGACGGCGAGCCCGATCAGCAGCAGCGTCAGGGATACCGCCGCCACCGGGGCCAAGGGCGGCCCGCCCTGCCTTCCGGTCGCGCGGTCGGCGCGAGTTCGATCTCCCGTTGAATCGTTCATATTTTGAACGATATGCCCGGGCACCGCCGAACTCAACCTCATGAATGTTTTGAATTTGGAACGATTTCACCGTGATACGGTTTGACCGTGGAGAACGGAAGGCCCGACACCGTGGCATGTCTGCTGGCACAGCTCGGCCACCGGGCCGCGACGCAGTTCGCCGAACAGATGGCGACCCTCGAGCTCACCCCACCGCATGCCGGAATCCTGCGCGCCATCGGCGCGCAACCCGGGCTCAGCCAGCAGCGGCTGAGCACCCAGCTGAGCCTTTTGCCGAGTCGCGTCGTCAGTTATGTCGACGACCTGGAGGATCGCGGCTACGTCGAGCGCAGGCGCAACCCCGACGACCGCCGCCTGCACGCGTTGTTCCTCAGCACGGCAGGCAAGAAGGCGCTACGCCGCATCGGTGAGTTGGCGCGTCGGCACGACGACGGCATGACCGCCGGGCTCAACGCCAAACAGCGTGGCGATCTCCATACCCTGCTGCAGATCCTCGCCGACCAGCAGGGGCTGACACCGCACGTCCACCCCGGCTTTCGCAACCTGGGGCGCCCCGCAGGGCGGGTCAAGCCAATCGGGTGACCTCCACGACCACGTCGAGATCGGTCGATCCCTCGCCAGAATAGACTCCCTTGAGCGGGGCCACATCCGAGTAATCCCGGCCCACACCAACGCTGACGTACTGCTCCGTGATCTCGCTGTCGTTGGTCGGGTCGTAGTGCCACCAGCCACCGGCCCAGGCCTGAATCCAGGCGTGGCTCTGCCCGTCGATCGTGTCCCCCACCACCGCCTCCCGTGTCGGATGCAGGTAACCCGACACGTACCGGGCCGGAATTCCCATGGACCGCAACATGATCAGTGAGAGATGCGCGAAGTCCTGGCACACGCCCTTGCCCTCGCGCAGGGCGTCCAGGCCAGAGGAGTGGACCCCCGTGGTCCCCGGAACGTAGTCGAGTTCGCTGCGCACCCACTGAGCCACTGCCATCACCGCCTCGAACGGGTCGTGTTCCTTGGCGATCCGCTGCCCGACCCGCGCGATGCGCCTACTGCGCGGGGTGTAGTGCGTCGGGCTGAGCACCTCGTCGAACCGGTCGATCACGGCGTCCGTGCCCAGATCATCCCAACTTGCCAGCTCCTCGGGTTTCTCCGCGAGCTCGGTCTCGACCACCGAGGACCCAGATACCTCCAACTCGGTGTGCGGTGCGTGCAGGTCGAATGCCGTCACCGCCGTGCCCCAGTAGTCGACGTACCGATAGGACCTGGTGGCCGGGATGGTCTCGACCCGGTTCAGGATCACGTTCTGCCGCGAATCAGAACGCGGGGTCAGCCGGGCCTCGTTGAAGGACGCGGTCACCGCTGATTTGTAGGCGTATCCCGTGGAGTGCACCACCCGTAGTCGCCACATCTAGAGCTCGCCCTCCTCTATCACGACCGCATCCCCGTGCCCGGCATCCGTCCAGGCAACCCACGGCGCGGAGTGGAAGTACTGCAGCGCCAGCGCTTCTCCGACATCGCGGCAGGTTTTCTGCAGCCCGGCCAACCGGGCGTCCAGAGATTCGAGCAGCGCACCGGGCTGGAGGAACTCCAGCTCGCTACGGGCCCGGCCCAGCAGCCGCTGCGCCTCGGCGGTGGCCCCGAGCCGGCTGTGCGGCCGGTTGAGCAACTCGTCGAGACTGTGCTCGGCCAACCGAAGCGAGTAGAAGATCGACCGCGGGAACAGCCGGTCCAGCAACATGAACTCGACCACGCGGCCGGCGTCGAGCACACCGCGGTAGGTCCGCAGGTATGTGTCATGGGCCCCGGCCGAGCGCAACAGCGTGACCCAGGCCGGCGACGAGCCGCTGTCCCCCACCCGCGACAGCAGCAGGCGGACCGTCATGTCGACGCGCTCGATCGCGCGGCCCAGCACCATGAACCGGTAGCCGTCGTCGCGGCTCAACGTCGAATCGGCCAGCCCCGCGAACATCGCCGCGCGCCCCTCGACATACGACAGAAACTCGTGGGGGCCCAGCCGTTTTGCCGCACGCTCGCGCTCGGCCAGCGCGTTGTAGGTGGTGTTGAGGCACTCCCAGATCTCCGTCGAGGTGACCTCGCGGGCACCGCGGGCGTTCTCGCGCGCCGACGAGATCGAGTCGACGATCGAATTGCCTCCGCTGTCCCTGCTGAACGCCACGATGTCGGTCAGCGACCACACGTCCAGGGGCTGGGCGGGCGGCTCGATACCGAGCACCCGAAGCAGCGTGCGGGAGGCGACATCCGGGTCGACGCTCGAGTCCTCCAACAGCTGATGCACCGTGACATCGAGGATGCGTGCGGTGTCGTCGGCCCGTTCCACATAGCGTCCGATCCAATACAGCGACTCGGCATTGCGCGCCAGCATCTGTTCTCACCCCCTACTGCTGTTGTTGGGACGACGAACCATCAGGTGCGCCATTGCCTTTGGGCCCCTCGGCGGATCTGGGCAGCGACCGCACCACCTCGGCCGCGGCCAGCTCGCGGTCGGCCGCCGAGGTCCGCGACGCCAGCACCCAGGTGTCCTTCGAACCACCGCCCTGGCTGGAATTGACCACCAGGGACCCTTCCGGCAGCGCCACCCGGGTCAGCCCACCGGGCAGCACCCAGACGTCGTTGCCGTCGTTGACCGCGAACGGGCGCAGGTCCACGTGCCGGGGCGCCAGCTTGTTGCCGATCTGGGTCGGCACCGTGGACAGCTGCATCACCGGCTGGGCGATCCAGCCGCGCGGGTCGGCCCGGATCTTCTTGGCGATCGCCGTCAACTCCTTCTCCGACGCGTCCGGACCGAAGACGATGCCGTAGCCGCCCGAGCCCTCGACCGGCTTGATGACGAGTTCGTCGATCCGGTCGAGCACCTCCTCGCGTTCGGTGTCCAGCCAACAGCGATGGGTGTCGACGTTGGCCAGGATCGGCTTCTCGCCCAGGTAGTACTCGATGATGGTCGGCACATAGGTGTAGACCAGCTTGTCGTCGCCGACCCCGTTGCCCACCGCGCTGGAGATCACCACGTTGCCCGCGCGGGCGGCGTTGAGCAGCCCGGCCACCCCGAGCACCGAGTCGGGGCGGAACTGCATCGGGTCCAGGAACGTGTCGTCGATG
Organism: Mycolicibacterium sp. 050232; assembly: GCA_036235365.1. Classification (GTDB taxonomy): domain Bacteria; phylum Actinomycetota; class Actinomycetes; order Mycobacteriales; family Mycobacteriaceae; genus Mycobacterium. The sequence continues at coordinate 223,626 of JAZBEZ010000004.1, forward strand.
CGGCGGTAGATCACGTCGACCTGACGCTCGCCTTCGGTGGTGCGCATGTAGACGGCGTTGTCGCGGCAGAACAGGTCGCGCCCCTCGACCAGCTCGACGCCCATCTGCCGGGCCAGCAGTGAGTGTTCGAAGTAGGCCGAGTTGTAGACCCCGGGCGTGAGCACCACGACGGTGGGGTCGGCGACGTTGGTGGGCGCGGCGTTGCGCAGCGCGCGCAGCAGATGCGAGGAGTAGTCGCCGACCGCGCGTACCCGATGGGTGGCGAACAGGTTGGGAAAGACGCGCGCCATGGTCCGCCGGTTCTCCATCACATAGGACACCCCCGAGGGCGATCGCAGGTTGTCCTCGAGCACCCGGAAGTCGCCCTTGTCGTCGCGGATCAGGTCGATGCCCGCGACGTGGATGCGCACCCCGTTGGGCGGAACGATGCCCGCGGCCTCCCGGTGGAAGTGCTCGCACGAGGTCACCAGCCGGCGCGGGATCACGCCGTCGCGCAGGATCTCCTGCTCGCCGTAGATGTCGTCGAGATACATCTCCAGCGCCCTGACCCGCTGGGTGATGCCGCGTTCCAGCCGGGACCATTCGGCCGCCGAGATCACCCGCGGCACCAGATCGAGCGGGAACGGCCGCTCCTGGCCGGACAGCGAGAACGTGATGCCCTGATCGATGAACGCCCGGCCCAGCGCGTCCGAGCGCGAGCGCAGCTCGGAGGCATCCGACGGAGCAAGCTCGGCATAGATGCCCTTGTACGGTCCTCGGACGTTGCCGGCGGCGTCGAACATCTCGTCGAACGCCTCCGAGTACCGGCCCAGCCGGTTGTAACCGCCGAAGATGCCGTCATGCTCGACGCGTCGCGCCGACGCGGCCCGCCGGCCGGCCGGCCTCGACCCGTTCGAGTCGGTTCCCTGGGTACGGACAGATCTCAGGCTCACCCTCCTCATGCTGCCGCACCCGGGCGGGTTTCGCCGGGTCAATGGGTCAGCCCATTTCGGCAGGCCAAAGGCCGGTTGAGGTGGTATTAGAGTAGAAAAACGGGGCCTGGCTGCCCGACGTTTCCGCTGCACCGCTTTGGGAGTTCAGACGTCTCGCTGGTACCCTGAACAGTCGCTGCCCGCAGTGCGGGTGTGCGCACCCAGACTTCGGTAACCCCAGCTAGAGAATTACGAAGGAATTTTTACGTGGCCAACATCAAGTCGCAGGAAAAGCGCATCCTCACCAACGAGCGTCGTCGGCTGCGTAACCAGTCCGTGAAGTCGTCGCTGCGTACGGCCGTGCGCAGCTTCCGCGAGGCCGTCGAGGCCGGCGAGAAGGACAAGGCCGCCGAGTTGCTGGTGTCGACCAGCCGCAAGCTCGACAAGGCCGCCAGCAAGGGCGTCATCCACGCCAACCAGGCCGCCAACAAGAAGTCGGCTCTGGCCCTGGCGCTCAACAAGCTCTGAGTCTTCGTTAGTTCTTCCGGTTCACCGGGTGGCGAGTTCCGCCACCCGGCGTACCGCTGTTTCAAGGGCGTAGTCGGCATCTGCCGCTGCGCCCTTTACGTCTGCATTGAGGGCGGCGACCACCCGCATGGCCTCGGCCACCGAGTCGCGCGACCATCGGCGCGCCTGCTTCTGCGCCTTCTGCACCCGCCAGGGCGGCATCCCCAACTCACCGGCCAGCCGGTAGGGATCACCTGACAGCGGACCGACCCGCGCGATCGTGTGCACCGCCTCGGCCAGCGCGTCGGCCAAGACCACCTGCGGCTCACCGGCCAGCATCGCCCACCGCAACGCCTCAGCCGCCCCCGCGACGTCCCCGGTGACCGCCTTGTCGGCGATGTCGAAACCCTTCACCTCGGCCTTGCCGCTGTGATAGCGGCGCACCGCGACCGCGTCGACCTGCCCGGCGGTGTCGGCCACCAGCTGTGAGCACACCGCGGCGAGCTCACGGATGTTCGATCCGACCGCGTCGAGCACCGCGTTCACGGCGTCGTCGGAAACCTTGACCCGCAGTGTGCGGAACTCGGCGCGCACGAAGTCCGCACGCTCGGCCGGCTTGGTGATTTTCGCGCACGGATGCACTTGTGCACCAAGCTTTTTCAGCTGATCGGCCAGCGCCTTGGCCCGCCCGCCACCGGAGTGGACGACGACCAGGACCGTGCCGGGCGGCAGATCGGCTGCGGCCGAGGCGATCAGGGCCACGGCCTCCTTGCCCGCCTCGGCGGCGGCCTCCAGGACCACCATGCGTTCCTCGGCGAACAGCGACGGGCTCAGCAGCTCGGCGAGCTCGCTGGTGCTGACCTCGCCGGCCCGCATCCGGTCCACCGGGACGTCATCGGAACCGGCCTGCCGGCGCAGCGCCCGCAGCACCGCCCCGACCGCTCGTTCGACCAGCAGTTCCTCATCGCCCAGAACCAGGTGCAGACCGTCGATCTGTTCACTCACACCGATGATGGTGTCACGTCGATCCGACAGCTCCGACCACATGGCCGGCCAGCGCCCAGGCCAGCAGCCCGAACACCAGCACGGCCAGCCCGCGACGCACCCAGCGCAGCCGCCACAGCACCGTCAACGCCACACCGCCAAGGGCTACCGACACCACACCGGCCAGCCCCGAAGGCGACGGCAGCGCGGCCGCGGGCAGCGCCGAAGCCCACCGTGCCACCGACAGCAGCCACCACAGCTCGGGTCCGGTGAACCGGATCAGCAGCTGCGCCCCGCCCGGCCAGATCCCCGCACACAGCGCGGCCGCGGTACCGAGGATCGTGATCGGCGGAATCAGCCCTGCCACCGCGAGATTGGCAGCCACCGCCACCAGGCTCACGGTTCCCGAGATCCCCGCCACCAATGGGGCGGTGACCAGCTGGGCCACCACCGCGACACTTACGGCCGCCGCCACCGGGCGGGGCCAACCACGGCCCTCCAGCCGGCGCGCCCACATCGGTGCGAGGACGACGATGCCCGCCGTGGCACACACCGACAACGCGAACCCCACATCGACCGCGAGTTCAGGGGTGGCGATCATCAACGCGATCACACTGGCGGCCAGCGCGGGCACGGCCTGCCGCCGACGGTGGGTCAACACCGCCAGCAGCGTCACCGCACCCATCACCGCGGCCCGCAGCACGCTGGCCGAGGGCTGCACCACGATGACGAAGCCGACCAGTCCCGCACCGGCCAGCAGGACCGCCGCCCGCGGACCGACCAGCGCTGCGCTGAGCAGCAACGCGCCACACACGATCGTCACGTTGGCTCCCGACACCGCGGTCAGATGTGTCAGACCAGCGATCCGGAACTGCTCGGTGGTGGTCCCGGTGACCGCCGCGGTGTCACCGAGCACCAGCGCAGGCAACATGGCCGCCTGGTCCGCGGGCAGCACGGCGCGCGCCGCGTCGGCGAAGCGCGAACGGATCTGCGCCGCAACCCGTTGTACCGCCGAGGCCTCCCCCAGCGACGGCTGACCCGATGCCGCGAGCACGGCCACACTCAGGTCCTTGCGGTCCGGGCGGTTCACAGTGGCGCGAAAGCGCACCGGAGTCCCGGGTCCGGCCCGACCGAACGACGCTGAGGCGAACACCAGGACCCGACCCGACATCGGGGCCTGACCGACCTCGCGCAACGTGCCTCGGAACATCAACCGACCACCCTTGATCGGCCGCGGGGTCTCGGCCGGAACCACCTCGACTGTCGCAGCGCCGCCGTAGAGCCGACCGATCGGATGGTGCTCGACCTGGTGTACCCGTAACCCGACCGCCATCGCGAACCCGGCGGCCACGGCCGCGACGGCCAGCACCGCAGCCCCGATCGGCTGAGGGTCTCCCGCGTCAGATATGCCGCCACCCCATCGCCCGGCCAGCCAGGTCAACCCCACGGCACCCAGCCCCACCACCACCGCGGCACCGGGGTGCCAGACGATGCCGGCAGCCGACACCGACCACGCGGTCAGGGCCGCCGGGACGATCCGCAGATCCAGGGACCGCCCCTCGGGCCAGTCATCGCCGATCGGGCCGTCACTGCCGGTCCCGCCCTGACGATCACGCCCGGACCAGCTCACGCAGTTTCTCCAGCCGCGCCGGCCCGATCCCATCGACGTCGCCGAGCTGATCGACGCTGTCGAACCGGCCGTGCGCAGCCCGCCACGACACGATTGCCTCGGCGGTCACCGGACCCACACCGGGTAATGCATCGAGGTCCTCGACCGTGGCGGTGTTGAGGTCTACCGGCCCCGACGGTGGGCCGGGCCTGGTTTTCGTGGAACCGGCCGACGGGGCACCACCCGACGAGGCCGGCGCATCGCCGGCGACCGAGCTGCCCATCGTCGCCGGTTGTCCCGGCGGCGCCTCGATGCCGACCAGGATCTGCTCCCCGTCACCCACCCGGCGCGCCATGTTCAACCCGATCAGGTCGGCACCGTCGAGCGGCCCGCCTGCGGCCTCCAGCGCGTCGGCGATCCTCGCCCCCGGCTGCAGGGTCACCAGGCCGGGCTTGTGCACCAGACCGACGACGCTGACCACCACCGGCCCGCCTGGCGCGTCGGCAGCCGGCGTGGGAGCAGCAGACGAAACCATCTGTACGGGTGGAAGATTCGCCGATGCGACCGGAGGCGGCTGCTGGCGGATCAGAGCGAAGACCGTGACCAGGATCGCGAGCACGCCGACACCGGCCAGCGCCAGCGCCCCGGCCCGGCCGGGATCGGCACGCGCGGCGGCCAGCCATCCCCGACCCTCGCCCGGAGCCGTATCGGGCAGCCACCGCGACAGCGCACTCTCCGACGCCGTGTTCTGATCTCGATCGCTTCCACCCTCGGCGTCCGGGTCCTCCCCGGTGCCGAGGCCGCCGCCCAGACGACGGAGCCGCTCCACCGACATTTCGGTACCCATGCCCGCGACGGTAGGTGCGGGGCACGACGATTCCAGGCTTCGGAACCGTCACCGCCGGCGGGCTGTGGATGAATCTCGCGTTGTGGAGTACTACCGCACCGCCTGGGTGGAGGACTGCGGCGTGGCGCGTTCCAGGTAGCGCAACAGCTCCACCGGGAACGGCAGCACCAGAGTCGAGTTCTTCTCGGCGGCCACTTCGACGACGGTCTCCAGCAGGCGCAGCTGCAGGGCGGCTGGGTCCGCGGCCATCACATCGGCGGCCGCCGCGAGCTTTTCGGACGCCTGCAGTTCGCCGTCGGCGGTGATCACCCGGGCCCGCCGTTCCCGCTCGGCCTCGGCCTGACGCGCGATGGACCGCTTCATCGAATCCGGCAGCACGACGTCTTTGATCTCGACCCGGTCGATGTGGATCCCCCACCCGACGGCGGGGTTGTCGATGAGCAGTTCGAGGCCCTGATTGAGGTGCTCCCGATTCGACAGCAGGTCGTCCAGATTGCTCTTGCCGATGATCGACCGCAGCGAGGTCTGCGCCACCTGACCGATCGCCGACATGTAGTCCTGGACGTCGACGACCGCCCGCACCGGGTCGAGCACCCTGAAATAGATCACCGCGTCGACCCGCACGGTGACGTTGTCGCGGGTGATGCCGTCCTGCGCCGGTACCGGCATCGTGATGATCTGCATGTTGACCTTCTGCAACCGGTCCGCAACGGGGACGAGCATCGTCAGGCCCGGTTGTCTGACGTGGTCGCGGACCCGGCCGAACCGGAACACCACGCCACGTTCGTACTGCTTGATCACACGGATGTTGCTCATGCCGAGCCAGATCACGGCGACGGCGCCGGCACCGACCGACGCGAGTAGATAAAGCATGTCCATGATCCGACCTCGATTCATGGCTTCGCCGGGGCGAGCGTGCCCCGTAATTCGATTGTGCGACGCCGGTGTGCCCGCCGCCACGAAGTACCGGTGCCGGTGGTGAACAACTCACCGATAGTGTCTAGAGTCCAGCGCAGGGCTCAGCGAGGAGGCGATATGACCGCAGCGAACAGGCCGATCCGGGTCATCCAATGGACCACCGGCAACATCGGACGACGCTCGCTGCACGCGATCATCGCCCGCGACGACATGGAACTGGTGGGCGTGTACGCCTACGGCGCGGAGAAGGTCGGTGTCGACGCCGCCGAACTGGCCGGCTGGCCCGAGCCCACCGGGGTCAAGGCCACCAACTCCATAGAGGAGCTGATCGCCCTCAAGCCCGATGCCTGTTGCTACAACCCGATCTGGCCCAGCGTCGACGAACTGGTCCGCCTGTTGGAAGCCGGCATCAACGTGTGCTCCACAGCGGCCTGGATCACCGGCGGCAAGCAGTCTCCTGAAGACCTGGCTCGTATCCAGAAGGCTTGCGAGGCAGGAAATTCCACCATCTTCGGCAGCGGTGCGCACCCGGGCCTGACCAACATGATGGGCATGGTGCTGTCCAGTGCGTGCGAGAGCGTCGACGAGATCCGGATCACCGAGTCGGTCGACTGCGGCGTTTACGAATCGGCGGGAACCATGGCCGCGATGGGCTTCGGAAAGGATCCGGAGACGCCCGGGCTGGCCGAGAGTGTCCGTCTGGAGAGCGAGGTGTTCGCCGAGTCGGCAGCCATGATGGCCGACGCCATCGGCGCCAAGCTGGACAAGATCACCTTCGACGTGACGTTCACCCCCGCCACCGAGGATTCCGATCTGGGTTTCATGCAGATCCCCAAGGGCAGCGTGGCCAGTGTGTACGGCTACCACCGCGGCTGGGTGGGCGACAAGAACGTCGTCAGCGTCGGGTTCAACTGGATCATGGGCGATCACGTCACTCCCCCGAAGCCCGTGGCACACGGTCACGTGATCCAGGTGTTCGGCGTGCCCAACATGCGCACCGTGGTGTACTGCCTGCCCTCGAAGGACTGGAGCGAGGTCAGCCTCAACGGGCTCGGCATGATCTACACCGCGCTGCCGGTCACCAACGCGGTGCCCGCCGTGGTGGCCGCCGCACCCGGAATCCTCACCCTCAAGGATCTGCCGCCGGTCACCGGCCGGTTCGCGGGGTAGTTCAGCACTGCCTCTGCGTCGCTTTCTACCTGGCGGCTGTGCTCGCCGCCGAGGCACAACCCTGAGGTAGAAAGCGGCGTCGCCAAGCGCCGACCCGCTAAGCGTCCTCCACCGTGAGGCACGCACCGACCGCGCCGCCGCCGACATGCACCGCGAGCACCGCACCCATGTCGGTGACCGACAAGGACCGCAGGTTCGGCAGCCGGTCGGTGAGCGCCGCGGCGATCTCCTCGGCCCCGTCCGGGTTGTCGACGTGGTGGACGACCACGCTCACCGCGCGATCTCCCGCCGCGTCGGCAATCTGATCGACAAGTGCCGCATGCGCTTTCGATATCGTCCGGATCCGTTGCGAGAGCACCAGCCGGCCGTCCACATCGAGGCGAAGAAGCGGTTTGAGCGACAGCGCCGTGCCCAACCACGAGGCCGCCGCGCCGATGCGGCCGCTGCGCCGCAGGTTGTCGAGCCGGTGCACCACGATGAACGCCTGCCCGCGCGGTATCGCGGCACGGGCAGCGGCCTCGACAGCGTCCAGCGGATCTCCCCGACGGGCCGATTCGGCGGCGGCCAGGGCGACGAAGCCCACCCCCATGGCGGCTGCACGTGAGTTCACCACCCGCACGGCAGGCCCGAGCTCGCGGGCCACCGACGCAGCCGTGCTGTAGGTGCTCGAGAGCGCAGCCGAAATATGCACTGCGACAACACCGTCGCCGCCACTGTCGACCAGCGCCTGCCGGTAGGTCTCGGCGAGATCGGCCGGCGACGCTCCCGAAGTGGTCACCCGGGGCCGGTCGTGAATCGCCGAAGGTACCGGATCAACACCATCGCGCCAGTCATTACCGTCGTCGAGGATGTGCAACGGCACCTGCCGAATTCCCCACTGCTCACACAACTCCGACCCCAACCGCGCCGTCGAGTCGGTCACCACCATGACCGCCATCGTCAGTCGGTGGAATCCAGTTGTGGCACACCGGCATCGGTCAGACCCTTGAGCATGAGCTCGGCCACCGCCCGGTGAGCTTCGAAGTTCCAGTGGATGCCGTCGGGATTGCCCCGCCCGCTGAGCACCTCGTCGGCCACGGCGGCCTTGAGATCCACCAGCGGCACGTCATGTTCGGCCGCCCAGGCCGTGATCGCCTTGACCGTGGGCTCACGCCCGTGGTGCGCCTTGCCGTAGGTGTCGGCGATGTGCACGGACGGCAATGAGGCCACCACCGGAATGCCCGGCCGGTTGAAATCGATGGCGTTGCGTGTCATCTCCAGGTATTCGACCGTCAGATGCGGAGGCAGCGCCGATCTGGCGATCGGCGACAACCGCGGCTGGATCCAGCCGTAGCCGTCCCGCGCCCACCGCCGAAGCCAGGCCGGGCGCACGTACCGGATCAGCTCGCGCAGCGCCGTCGGGAGCGGCGAGGGTAACGAATCCATGCCGCTGGTGGCGAAGATGACCGCCCCCGCCCGCGGCAACGCCGCCCAGGACCGTGGATCCTGCGTGGCCGCCCACCAGACATCGCGGGTGGTCCAACCGATCCGGCCGATGATCTCGACATCCCAGCCCAACTGTTCGGCCACGATGTTGGGCCAGATCCGCGGATCGTCGGACGGCAGACCGCCGGTCGGACCGAAGTACGAAAGCGAATCACAGAACACCAGCAGGGTGCGCCGCTGCCGGTCCTCAGAATGATCAGAGGACATCGTTGGCCACCTGTGCCGAGGCGTTCCAGACGTCGAGCCGCCAGCGGATGGCACCGAAATCGTCGTCGCCCGCGGATTCCGGCGAATGTCCGGACAGCTGAACCCAACTGGCGTTGCCCATCCCGCCGAGCACCGGCCAGTTGTCCACCGGCAGACCGAGCAGCCCGGCCGTCAGCGCCGCGATCAACCCGCCGTGGGCCACCAGCACCACCGGCCGGTCTGACCCGTCCAAACCCCACTCCGATTGTCCGGCAACAAGTTCGGACACAACCGGGACGCTGCGATCGGCCACGTCGACACGACTCTCACCGCCGTGCGGCGCCCACCGGGCATCCTCGCGCCAGGCCGCGCGAGCACCCGGCGCCATGGTGTCCACCTCCACGTGGGTCAGGCCCTGCCAGTCCCCCAGATGCGTCTCCCGCAACCGCTTGTCCACCTGCACTGCGATCCCGGCACGGTCACCCAGCGTCACTGCGGTGTCGAGGGCACGCGTGAGGTCCGAGGACACGATCAACAGCGGCTGACGCTTGGCCAGCACCTCGGCAGCCGCGGCGGCCTGGTCGCGGCCGAGGTCGGACAGCACGGTGTCCAGCTGCCCCTGCATCCGGCTGCCCGCGTTGTACTCGGTCTGGCCGTGGCGCAACAGCACCAGCCGACGGACTCTCATCGCGCCCTCATTCGTCGACCTCGGGCGATTCCAGCTCGACCGGAACGGTCGGGCAGTCCCGCCACAACCGCTCCAGCGCGTAGAACTCCCGCTCGTCCTGGTGCTGGATGTGCACCACGATGTCGACGTAATCGAGCAGGGTCCAGCGCCCCTCACGGGTCCCCTCGCGGCGCGCCGGCTTGTACCCGGCCAACCGCATCTTCTCCTCGACCTCGTCGACGATCGCGTTGACCTGTCGCTCGTTGGAGGCTGATGCGATCACGAAGCAGTCGGTGATCACCAACTGACCCGACACGTCGATGACCACCACATCGTCGGCCAGCTTGGCCGCGGCAGCCTGGGCGGCCACGGTCGCCATCGCGACGGCCTCGTCGGTCGCGCTCATCGAACCGGCTCCATGATGTGTTCACCCTTCCCGTCTGCGGAATACAACCCGCGTTTGGCCACGTACTGGACCACGCCGTCCGGCACCAGGTACCAGATCGGCCGGCCTTCGGCGGCCCGCTTACGGCAGTCACTGGACGAGATCGCCAACGCAGGCACCTCGACCAGCGTCAATGTGTCCGGCGGCAGCTCACGCAGCGCCGCCTCGATATGTTCACCGTCCAACTCGTAGCCCGGCCGGCTGACGCCCACGAACCTCGCCATGGAGAACAGATCCTCCCAGTTCTGCCAGGACAGGATCGATGCCAGGGCATCGGCGCCGGTGATGAAGTACAGGTCGGTGTCGGTGTTGAGGTCACGCAGGTCACGCAGGGTGTCCTTGGTGTACGTCGCGCCGCCTCGATCGATGTCGACCCGGCTGACCGAGAAACGCGGGTTCGACGCGGTGGCGATCACCGTCATCAGATACCGGTCCTCGGCCGCGCTGACCCGACGGTCGTGTTTCTGCCACGGCTGACCGGTGGGGACGAACACCACCTCGTCGAGCTCGAACAGGTCGGCCACCTCACTGGCGGCGACCAGGTGGCCGTTGTGGACGGGATCGAACGTCCCACCCATCACACCCAGCCTGCGCCGTCTAGCCACAAAGAGGCAGCTTACGGGAGCGTTGAGGAGCGCCCGGCACCCACGCGACGCGCGAGCTCAGACCGGCAGCAGCCCGTCGATCACCGCGGCCAGCTGTTTGGCCGAGCGGCACTCGTGCATCGGGATGGTTTCGAGGTATTTCGGCGCCGCAGAATCCCCGCTGCCCCACAGGTGCTTCGGCTCCGGGTTGAGCCAGTGCGCGTGCCGACTGGCCGACACCATGTGTGCCAGCAGCGCCGTCTCCGGGTTCCGGTAGTTGTTCCGGCCGTCGCCCAGCACCAGCAGCGAGCTGCGAGGCGACAGCACGTTGGGGTACTTGTCCAGGAACGACACGAAGGCATGCCCGTAATCGGAGTGCCCGTCGCGGGTGTAGACGCCGGCCTCGCGGGTGATGCGCTGTACCGCCACCGCGAGATCCGACTCCGGCCCGAACATGTCGGTGACCTCGTCGGTGGTGTCGATGAAGGCGAAGACCCGTACCCGGGAGAACTGCTGGCGCAGCGCCGAGACCAACATCAGGGTGAAGTGGCTGAACCCCGCCACCGACCCCGATACATCGCAGAGGACCACCAGCTCGGGGCGGGCCGGATGCGGCTTCTTGAGCACCACGTCGATCGGCACACCGCCGGTCGACATCGACTTGCGCAGTGTCTTGCGCAGGTCGATCTCCCCGGACCGGGACCGCCGGCGCCGGGCCGCCAGCCGCGTCGCCAGAGTCCTCGCCAGCGGCTGCACGGTCTTGCGCATCTGGCGAAGTTGCTCACCGGAGGCGCGCAGGAACTCGACGTTCTCGGCCAGCTGGGGCACTCCGTACATCTGCACGTGGTCACGGCCGAGCTGCTCGGCGGTGCGCCGCTTGGTCTCGGACTCGACCATCTTGCGCAGCTGGGAGATGCGTTGGGCGGCCAGGGCCTTGGCGATCTCCTCCTGCGTGGGCGTGGGCTCGTCGCCGTAGGGCGCGAGCAGCCCGGCCAGCAGCCGACCCTCCAGATCGTCGAGGCTCATGGCTTTGAGCGCCTGATACGACGAGTACGACGGGCCACGGCTGGAGTTGTAGCGGCCGTAAGCCTCGACGATCCGCGCGATCATCGCCGCCATCCGGTCATCGAGGTTGGCCAGATCCTCGTTGTCGGCCAGCATCTGCACCAGCGCATCGCGCATCGCCTCGATGTCCTCGGGCGGCAGCTGGAGCCGGTTTTCAGCGTCGTCGGCGCTGTCTTCCTCGTCCGAGAGGACGGTGCGCGCACCGAGCGCCGCCGGGAAGAACAGGTCGAACATCGCGTCGTAGGTCTCGCGGTGATCGGGCCGCCGCAGCACCGCGCAGGCGATGCCCTCGCGCAACGCTTCGCGATCACCCAACCCCAGCACAGTGATCACCCGCCCGGCGTCCACGGTTTCCGACGGACCGACCGAGATTCCCTGCCCGCGAAGGGCTTCGACGAACTCGACGAGGTGCCCGGGCAGGCCGTGCGGGGCCAGCGGCTGGGGCGGTCGAACCCGGCGGGGCACCATCAGTTCAGCCTGAGCTCGCCCGCAGCGCGCTGCTGGTCGGACTGATGTTTGAGGATCACGCCGAGGGTGGCGGCGATCATCTCGTCGTCGATGGTGTCCAGACCCAGGGCCAGCACCGTGCGGCCCCAGTCGATGGTCTCGGCGACCGACGGCAGCTTCTTGAGCTGCATACCGCGCAGCACGCCGATGATCCGAACCAGTTCGGTCGCGATGTGCTCGGGCAGTTCGGGCACCCGGGACAACAGGATGCGGCGCTCCAGATCCGGATCCGGGAAGTCGATGTGCAGGAACAGGCAGCGACGCTTGAGCGCCTCGGAGAGCTCACGCGTGGCGTTCGAGGTGAGCACCACGAACGGCGGCCGCTCGGCTGTGATGGTGCCGAGTTCCGGGACGGTGACCGCGAAGTCGGAGAGCACCTCCAGCAGCAGACCCTCGATCTCGATGTCGGCCTTGTCGGTCTCGTCGACGAGCAGCACGGTCGGATCGGTGCGCTTGATCGCGGTCAGCAGCGGACGGGTCAGCAGGAACTCCTCGCTGAACACGTCGTCCTTGGTCTGGTCCCAATCGGTCCCAGAACCGCCGGCCTGCCCGGCCTGGATCCGCAGGATCTGCTTGGCGTGGTTCCACTCGTAGAGCGCACGGGCCTCGTCGACGCCCTCGTAGCACTGCAACCGGACCAGCTCCGAGCCGGTGGTCGCCGCCACCGCACGGGCCAGCTCGGTCTTGCCGACACCCGCGGGCCCTTCCACGAGCAACGGCTTACCGAGCCGGTCGGCAAGGAAAACCGCCGTCGCGGTGGCGGTGTCGGGCAGGTATCCGGTCTCCGCGAGACGCCGCGCGACATCGTCGATGTCGGCGAACAACGGAGCGGGGCGAGCGGGCACGCTCATGTGGTCTCCTGGCTTCTGTCTGGCCGGCACCTAGGCCGGGCGGGTCTGACCGTCTCCCCACACGATCCATTTGGTCGAGGTCAGTTCGGGCAGGCCCATGGGTCCGCGGGCATGCAGCTTCTGGGTGGAGATGCCGATCTCTGCGCCGAAACCGAACTGCTCTCCGTCGGTGAACGCGGTGGACGCGTTGACCATCACTGCCGCTGCGTCCACCTGTTCGGTGAAGCGTTGGGCTGCAGCAAGATTCGTCGTAACGATGGCCTCGGTGTGACCGGTGCCGTACTCGTTGATGTGGGCGATCGCCCCGTCGACTCCGTCCACCAGTGCCACGGCGATGTCCATCGACAGGAACTCGGTGTGCAACTCCTCGTCGGTGGGGTCGGCATGCACCGTGACACCGGCGTCGCGCAATGCAGCGGTCAGCCGGGGCAGCGCGGTCGCCTCGAGCGCCTTGTCCACCAGCAGGGTCTCGGCGGCGTTGCAGACGCTGGGACGCCGGGTCTTGGAGTTCAGCAGGATCTTCTCGGCCAGGTCGATGTCGGCCGAGGAATGAACGTAGACATGGCAATTGCCGACACCGGTCTCGATGGTCGGCACCTGCGCGTCGCGCACCACGGCCTCGATCAGGCCGGCTCCCCCGCGCGGGATCACCACGTCGACCAGGCCGCGGGCCTGGATCAGGTGAGTGACGCTGGCACGGTCATGGCTGGGCAGCAGTTGCACGGCGTCCAAGGGCAGACCGACCGATGCCAGAGCCGAGCGCAGCGCGGACACCAGCGCCTCGTTGGACCGGGCCGCAGACGAACTGCCGCGCAGCAGAGCGGCATTGCCTGATTTCAGGGTGAGCCCGAAGGCGTCGACGGTGACGTTGGGCCGACCCTCGTAGACCATGCCGACGACGCCGAGCGGGACCCGCTGCTGACGCAGTTGCAGCCCGTTGGGCAGGGTGCGGCCGCGCAACACCTCGCCGACCGGATCGGGCAGCCCGGCGACCTGGCGCAAACCGGCGGCAATGCCGTCGACCCGTTGCGGGTTGAGCGCCAGGCGGTCCAGGATCGACTCGGGAGTTCCGGCCGCACGTGCGGCCTCGACGTCGGCGGCGTTGGCAGCCAGGATCTCGTGGACATGGGCCAGCACGCTGTCGGCGGCGGCATGCAGCGCGCGGTTCTTGGTCTCGGCGCTCAGGGTGCCCAGGACGCGGGCGGCGACACGTGCCCGACGCGCGGCCTCGTGCACCTGCCCGCGCAGGTCGACGTCGGGAGTCGTCGGAGACTCTGTCTGAACGCTCATCTAGCCAGCGTATCGGAGGAGTTGAGGTGCTTCGACAGGTGTCAGGCGCCAGTAGCAACTAGCCTTTTCATTCATGGCCGCTGCGCGGGTTTGCGTCGTCGGGAGCATCAACGCCGATCTCACGTTCACCGTCGGCGCGCTGCCGCGGCCGGGCCAGACTGTGCTCGCCTCGTCGCTCGCGTCGGCGCCCGGCGGCAAGGGCGGCAACCAGGCGGTGGCGGCCGCGCGAGCCGGTGCCGAGGTGGAACTCGTGGCCGCGGTCGGGGACGACCCCGCCGCCACGATCCTGCGCCGTCATCTCCAGACCAACGGGGTCGGTGCGGACGCCGTGGCGTGTGTGCCCGGCCCGAGCGGATCGGCGGCCATCCTGGTCGACACCGTCGGCGAGAACTGCATCGTGGTGGCGCCGGGCGCCAACTCACGACTCGAGGTGGACTCCGCTGCGGCCCGTTCGGCGATCGTCTGGAGCGAGGTCACCTTGATCCAGTTGGAGATCCCGGTGACGACGGCGATCGCCGCGGCCAAGCTGGCCCGGGCGGCCGGAGCGGTGGTGATGCTCAACGCGTCCCCCGGGGGCACCCCCGCCCACCATCTGCTGGCCCTGTCCGAACTGGTCGACGTGGTGGTGGTGAACGAGACCGAGGCGGCCGAGTGGCATTGGCCGGTACGGCATCTGGTGATCACCCGGGGCGCACGAGGGGCGAGCTACCTGGGTTCCGACGAGCGCTTCGACGTGCCGGCGCCCACGGTGCGGGCGCTGGACACCGCCGGGGCCGGTGACGTGTTCGCCGGGGTGCTGGCCGCCGGATGGACTGCGGGACACGAGCAGGCGTTGCGGCGCGCCTGTGCGGCAGGCGCCCTGGCCACCCTGGTGCGCGGGGCAGGCGACTGCGCGCCGCCTGCCGCGGACATCGATGCCGTCCTGACCCACTGAGACGGCCAACTGAAGCCGATACCGTTGGCGTTATAGTCGCCACCATGACGCAGGTAGTCCCCCCGCGCCCGCCAGAGGGCGACTGGCTCGGCACCCCGTACCTCAAATTCGAGCGACAGGGCCCGTTCGGGGTCGTCACCCTGGATCGCCCCGAGGCCCGCAATGCGATGACCCCGGCCATGTACTTCGGCATCCGGTACGCCGTCACCCACGTCGAGGCGGACCCGGACCTGGCCGGCCTGCTGATCACCGGCACCGGGGACGTATTCGCCCCGGGCGGTGACCTCGGCGGGGGCAACGGCGTCGACGACTGGATGAGTTTCGGCGCGGCCCTGTCGATGGACGTCACCCCGTTCGAAACCCTGCGCCAATCGGTCAAGCCGGTGGTGAGCGCGGTCAACGGGCTGTGCCAGGGCGGCGGACTGCAGATCGCGATCTGCAGCGACATGGCCGTCGTCAGCGACCGCGCCACGTTCCGGGTGCCCGAGTTGTACCGCGGCATCGCCGACACCTACTACAGCCAGATGCTGGCCCGCCTGATCGGCGTGGTCCGCACGCGCGACCTGATGTTCACCGGGCGCACGCTCACCGCGCAGGAGGCGGTCGACTGGGGCATGGTGGCCAGGGTGGTCCCGCACGACGAATTGCATTCTGCCGCAACCGAAGTACTCGCCCAGTGCTGCCGGACCGCACCCCGGGCCCGCGGCGTGGTCAAGTCCAGCCTCGACAGCTACATGGGCCTCTATGACCGGATCGGCATGAAGGCCAGCTACAGCGGCGACGAGGCGATCGAGGGCTTCCGCGCCTTCAAGGCACGCCGCTCACCGGAGTGGGTGCATCCCGGGCTGCGCACCGACGGACGCCTGTAGCCCACCGACCCGGATCACGGGCAAACGGTCAGGTGGCGTCGGCGCGAACACCGGCATCTGAGCGCCCACGCATGGTGTCCACGGCCCAAGCGCCCGGCCCGGCGAAAGCCAACAGCAGGAAGCCGAAACAGTAGAGAATCGCGAACTCGCCCCCATTTTCCGGGTTGACCGGCCACAGCGCATTGGGCTGATGCAGCCAGAAGTAGGCGACGGCCATCTCGCCTGCCGCAATCAACGCGGCGACCGGGGTGAACAACCCGACCAGGATCAGCAGGCCGGCGACCAACTCGATCAGCCCGGCCCACCAGAACGGCCAGTCACCGACCGCCGCAGCAGGTCCGACCGGCCAGCCGAACAACTTCACAGTGCCGTTGAGGGTGAACATCAGCCCGAACACGATCCGGAACAAGCTCAGTACGGCCGGTGCGTGGGGGTTCAGGCGGGATTGCAAGTGGTGCGTCATGAGTTGACCACCTTTCTCCGTGCCGCCAGGACCAACGTTCCGGCGAGCAGGCCCTTTTCCGTGTGTCGACCGGCCGTTCAGCAGCTGACGAAGACGTTGATCGTCTTGGCCGTGACGGTTGTGTTGTCACTGTCCCCGGGACCCGAGCTGTCCGTCCTGGAGTAGGTGTGACCCATTTTCGTCGAACTGACTCTGCATTGGCTCAATGGAGCGCCGCCCACCTTGTGCACGATGACTGTGTATCCCCGCGCTTCCAGCGCGTTTATCACGTCTTGTGCTGATTCGCTGCCAGCCGGTGCCGCCGACGCCGGCGGCGCGAATCCGATGCTGACAACTGCAAGGCCGGCGGCTTCGATCGTCGCGACAGTTACCTTCCTCATCTTCGCGTCCTCCGCCTGAAACAGGCTGAACATTCCCCTGACCAGCAGGATGTTCGCCCTATATTCATGGTCCTCTCGGGACGCCGGGTTCGCCACAAATTCGTCCGGAGACCCAGGCGATGGATGCTCTAGACGCTGACCGCCTCCTGATCGGCGTCCGGCACGAGCTCCACATCGGCGTCGGGTCCAGCAGTCGGCAGCGCCACCTGCACGCCGGAGATGTTGATGACGCCGAACTGGGTGAAGTTGAGGAACGGTGTCGCCGAGGTGGTGATCTGCACCGTCGCGGTGTGTCCGGGTTCCAGCGTGTAGGCCACCGCCTCCATCGGGATGGTGACGGTGTGCTCCTTGCCGTCGAGGGTGACCGGAATCGGGGTGACCACGTTGCCGATCACCTGGCCGGTCTGGTCGTCGACGATCTGGGCGTAGACGTGGCGGCTGGTGCCGATTCCGGAGTACGTCATCGTCAACTCGGGCGCACCGACGATCTGCGTGGTGGTGCCCGACGGCGCGGTCACCGTGGTGTTCACCGCGTTGGTGGCCTTGGTGCCGTCACCGAGCCCGAACGGAATCCCCGCCGCACCCGGACCCGAACCGCCGAGGATCGGGACGATCCCGAGCAGGCCACCGCTGCCCGACGCCGTGACGGGGGTCCCGGCGAAATCAGGGTCGGACGGCAGCAGATCGGAGGTGTAGTGGTCACCGTTCTGGTCGATCCACTGGAACTTGGGTAAGCCGTCGTCCACGTCCTCGCCCTGGTGCTTGACGTAGGCGTCCAGCCAGTTGAGCGTGGCGGTCTGCACCATCTCGGCGCTGTCCCCCGGCGGGGTTTCGCAGTTGCCGTGGCCGCCGCAGAACCAGACCATCTTCACCGGCACCCCGTTGGCGTCCAGGATCTGGCCGTTGTCGATGGCCTGCTGCAGCGGGAACAACACGTCGACGGTGCCCTGGATGATCAGCGTCGGAGCGGTGATCTTGTTCACCAGCGAGGTCGGGCCGCTGCCGGCGAGGAGTGCTTGCTGCTCGGGGGTCAGGACGCCGAGCAGCGCGCCGGTGAAGATGCCGCCGTACAGCTGGTTGTTGATGTTCGCGCCACTCGTCACCAGCGACAGCAGCAGCAGCGCCGCGTACGACGTCTTGAACGCCTCGTTGGGGTACAGCGAGCTGTTCAGGGAGTTCCACGAGATCGTCGGGACGATCGCGTCGACCCGGTTGTCGGTGCCCGCGGTCACCCACTGGATGCCGCCGCCGTACGAACCGCCCACCATGCCCATGCGGGGATCATTCGCGCCGTCGAGCTGCGTGTTGGGCCGCGTGGCGACGTAGTCGATCAGGGCCGACATGTCGCGGCCCTCGAAGAACGGATTGTCCAGCTGCAGGATCCCGCCCGACGCGTGCTCGCCGCGGGAATCCCACGTGATGACGTTGTAGCCGTTGTCCCGGAACGTGCCGACGCCGGTGGCACCGCCGGAGTACGGGTTGGTGTCCCCCGCGCTGGACAGGCCCGCACCGCTGAAGATGGTCGGCGCCTCGTCGCCTGCTTGCAGGCCGGCTGCCGGGAACCAGTTCATGCTGATCGGCGTGCCGTCGAAAGACGTCACCTTGACCGTGTAGGCCACCGGGGTGTCGCCGGGCGCCAGCGCACCGACGTCGACGTTGACGTCGACCACCTCCGAATCGCCGATGAGCGGAGCCAGCAGGTCGTTGACCACGGGCACCTGGTGCACGATCACCAGCACCTGCGGCACGAACGAGCCCACGATCGGGATCTGTTGCAGCGCAGCGTCGAACGCTGTGGTCTCGGCGACCAGGACGGTGAACTTCTCGGTGCCGTCGCTGTCGACGACGGTGGCATACGGCAGGAACGTGAAGGTGCCGTTCGCCGAGTCGAGCCGGACCTTGCCGCCGGCGCTCGGGTCGCCGATCACGGTGTAGGTCAGCGGCAGTCCGCTCGACGTCGTCGCTCCGTTGACGTTGCCGGTGATGATGCCGTCGTCGATACCGACCGTCGGGGCCGCGGTGATGCCACCCGTGCCGGCCAGCGAGGGTGAGACGGCGGCCGTGGAGAACTCCCGGCGCGCGGCGGCCAGCAGAACCCACTCGGCCGGCGAATCGGTCCGCGGCGCATTCGGCGAGTTTCCGGCCAGGGTGGTGGCGATGTTGTCGACGACGGTCTCGATCAGGCTCCGAACGGGAGCCGGAGCGATCGCCGGGGCCGTCTCGGTCTTCGCCGTCGCGGTGACCTCCGGTTGCGCCTTGGGCGCGTCCGCCACGCCGCGCTCAACGGCGGCGATCGTGGGCTCTTCGGCTGCTGCCGGGTCAGGGGTCTGGGCCTGATCGCGCAACGGGCGGGGCAGGTTCGACCCGGAGAACGACAGGCCACGGAGCGTCTCGACCGCCTTGGGGCCGGCCTCAGGCTTGGCCGTGCCAGAGGCCTTGGTGTCGTCCCGCACCGTGGTGCCGGGGTCCGAACCGTTGCCGCCACGACGGGTCAGGCGGGCCTCGACCCTGCTCTGGGCTTCCGAGAGCCGGTCGGTGATCGACTGCACGACATCGGACTTCGGCGTCGTCGAACTGACACGATGGCGGCCGGGTTCACCGACCTTGGCGGCCCGGTCCTTGATCGCCGCGCGGACCGCCGCCTGCCGCAACGAGCGGGCGCTCTGCCGATCCTTGGCCGGACCCTTGTTGCCGGCCGGCGCGGACGTGGACTCCGACGATGTGTCACCCGAACCGGGCGAGGCCGAGGCCACCGGGGTGCCCGTCGCCTGCCCGCCCAGGACGACAGCCGACCCGACCCCGAGCGCGACCGCCAATCCCCCTACCCGACCGACGTACCTCGCAGCACCCACCGCAACCTCCTCGACCCGACATCCGGCACCGCCGAACTGTGACCCGCCGCACATTAGCGCGACAACGTGAGCCAGAAGGTTAGCTTGTCAATTTTTTGCGTCGTCAATTGGGTGAACCGGCCATTTGGCCAGGTCACGACGATCTACTACTCGGGGATGTTCCGCTCGATCTCGTCGAGCCAGATCCGGGCCGACATGTCCGACGGTGCCCGCCAGTCCCCACGCGGCGACAGGGCGCCGCCGTGCGACACCTTGGGGCCGTTCGGCAGCGCCGACCGCTTGAACTGGGAGAACGAGTAGAACCGCTGCGCGAACACCTGCAGCCAATGCCGGATCTCCTTGAGCGAGTACGCCGGACGCTTGTCCTCGGGGAAACCCGCAGGCCAGTCCCCGAGCGCCGGGTCATGCCAGGCATGCCAGGCCAGAAACGCCACCTTCGACGGCCGGAAGCCGTGACGCAGCACCTGGAACAACGAAAAGTCCTGCAGCGCATAGGGGCCGACCTTGGCCTCGCTGCTCTGGATCTCCTCGTCCTCTCCGGTAGGCACCAGCTCCGGGGTGATCTCGGTGTCCAGCACCGACTGCAGGACCGCATTCACCTCACCGCCGAACTGGTCGGAGGAGATCACCCACCGGATCAGGTGCTGGATCAGGGTTTTCGGTACCCCGCCGTTGACGTTGTAGTGCGACATCTGGTCGCCGACCCCGTACGTGGACCAGCCGAGCGCCAGCTCGGACAGGTCACCCGTGCCGAGCACGATGCCGCCGCGCTGGTTGGCCAACCGGAACAGGTAGTCGGTGCGCAGGCCGGCCTGGACGTTCTCGAACGTGACGTCGTAGACCTTCTCGCCGCGACCGAACGGATGGTCCATCTCGGTGAGCATCAGCTCGGCCGTCTTCTTGATGTCGATCTCTGCGAACGTCACCCCGAGCGCCCGGCTCAGGCGGATGGCGTTGTTCTTGGTCCGGTCGCCGGTGGCGAAGCCGGGCATGGTGAACGCGAGAATGTCGCTGCGCGGGCGGTTTTCCCGATCCATCGCCCGCGCAGCGACGATCAGGGCGTGGGTGGAATCGAGGCCGCCGGACACCCCGATGACCACCTTCGGATAGTTCAGGGCACGTAGCCGCTGTTCCAGCCCGGAGACCTGGATGTTGTAGGCCTCGTAGCAATCCTGTTGCAGCCGCGCGGGATCCGCCGGCACGAACGGGAACCGCTCCACCTCACGCAACAGACCGATGTCGCCCGTCGGCGGATCGAGCTGGAATTCGATCCGGCGGAACGAATCTACTTGAGCGCCACGATGTCTGGCATTGTCGTCGAACGTGCCCATCCGCAGCCGTTCGGACCGCAGCAGCTCCAGGTCCACGTCGGCCACCGAGCGTCGCTCACCGCGCGGAAAGCGCTCACTGTCGGCGAGCAGCAGCCCGTTCTCCCAGATCATGGTCTGGCCGTCCCAGGCCAGGTCGGTGGTCGACTCTCCTTCGCCGGCGGCCGCGTACACGTAGGCGGCCAGACACCGCGACGAGGCCGAACGCGCCAGCAGCGCACGGTCTTCGGCGCGGCCGACCGTGATCGGGCTGCCCGAGAGATTGACCAGCACCGTCGCTCCGGCCAGCGCGGCCTGCGCGCTGGGCGGGACCGGCACGAACATGTCCTCACAGATCTCGACGTGCAGGACGAGCCCGGGCAGGTCGGATGCCGAGAACAGCAGGTCCGGTCCGAACGGAACCTCAGCGCCGGCCACCCGGATGGTGCCGCTCACGTCAGCGCCGGTCGCCATCTGCCTGCGCTCGTAGAACTCCCGGTAGGTCGGCAGGTAGGACTTGGGCGCCACGCCGAGCACCGCGCCGCGGTGGATCACCACCGCGGTGTTGTAGATCCGGTGCCGGTACCGCAACGGCGCTCCCACCACCAGCACCGGCGTCAACACCACCGAGGCCGCGACGATTTCGATCAGCGCCTGCTCCACCGACTCCAGCAGCGCATCCTGCATCAGGATGTCGTCGATCGAGTAGCCCGACAAGGTCAGCTCCGGGAACACGGCAACGGCCACGCCGTCGTCGTGGCAGGCCTGCGCGAGCCGGAGCACCGATTCGGCGTTCGCCGGCGGGTCCGCCAGCGCTGTGTGGTGGGTGCAGGCGGCAACCCGCGCGAAACCGTGTTGGTAGGCGCTGTAGAAGTCCATCGGGCCCATTGTCACCCGAAAAGTGTCAAGATCGGGCCACTGGGTACCAAATGACGCATGAGCGATACCGCGCTGGTGGTTGTGGACATGCTCAACAGCTACCGTCATGAGGACGCCGAACTACTGGCCCCCAACGTGGCGGCGATCATCGATCCGCTGGTCGGACTGATCGACCGCGCGCACCGGCACGAAAGTGTCGACCTGATCTACGTCAACGACAACTACGGCGATTTCACCGCGCAGTTCAGCGATATCGTCGCCGCCGCGCTGACCGGCGAGCACCCGGATCTGGTGCGCCCGATCGTGCCGGCGGACGACTGTCTGGTGCTGACCAAGGTGCGCCACAGCGTGTTCTACGCGACCGCACTCGATTACCTGTTGGGCCGGTTGGGCACTCGGCGGTTGATCTTGGCCGACCAAGTCGCCGAGCAGTGCATCCTCTACAGCGCACTGGACGCCTATGTGCGGCATTTCGACGTGGTGATCCCGTCCGACGCCGTCGCGCACATCGACGCCGGCCTGGGCGAGGCGGCGCTGCAGATGATGCGCCGCAACATGAGCGCCGAAGTGACATCTGCCGACCAGTGCCTCGGGGGAACGTCAGGCCGGTGACGGAGACTCTCGCCACGACTCGACCATCGGCAATATCCCTTCCGCGAGCACCGGCAGCTGGGGTATCAGGGTCACACAGCCGATCGTCATCAACATTGCGGCGGCGTCGACGAGGCGCTGCACTTCGGAATTCGTGGTCCGCAAGCCCAATTCTCGTGCCGCGTCGTCGTACTCGGCAACCGCCGTTGGACCGGCCAGCGCGAGATCCCACTCGACCGGCCCACAGGTGACGTCCTCGAAATCCGAGAACCGCACGCCGTCCGTGGTCCGGATAACGTTGAGCGCCGGTCCATCCCCGTGGATCGTCTGCACACTTACGCCGGGGAACCGGGCCTCGAACGCCGCGCGGTCGGACAGCACCGAACGCAACGCCGCGTATTCGTCACGGGCGCGGCTGATGTCGCCGGGCAGCAATTCAGGCGCATCGTCCAAGCTGTCGATCAGGCCGGCGAGCGATCGGTTGAACGGGGTCAGAAACGGCAATTCGTCCGGATACCCCGCGAGGGCCGCGTGCAGCGTCGCTGTGTGGGCCATCGGAACGGCAGCGTACGGCTCATGGTCGGCGGCGACATCGGCCAACTCCCAGAAGGTCATTCCGAAGCCACCTCGGCGCACGGGCACGCGGGGCACCATGGGCGCAGGTGCGACGACAGGCACGCCCTGCCTGTCGAGCCAGGTCACGGCGTCCAGTTCGCGCTGTTGCCGCTGCGCCTGAGCGTGCGGCGTCATTCCGGGCGGCAACACGACCTGGACCCGCGCCACCACCGGGGTCGGTTCCAGTTGGACGACGACCGAGAACGCATCGTGCAGCACCGTTGGCTTCGTGGCGGCCAAGCCCAGCGCACGCCCGGCATCCAGAGCCGCCTCCGCTGCTCGCCGGCTGCGTTCAGTCAATTCGGACGATGGTGGAGAGACCGGCATGCCGCCACCCTGCCACGCCAAGCAAACGCTTTTCTCACCGATCTACCCTGGAACCCGTGGATGCCCCCGAACTCGTCGCCCTGCTACAGGGACGGCGCGTCGCGGTGTTGACCGGGGCGGGCATGTCGACCGATTCCGGCATCCCCGACTACCGCGGCCCCGACTCCCCGCCCAGCAATCCGATGACCATCCGGCAGTTCACCTCCGATCCGGAGTTCCGGCAGCGGTACTGGGCCCGCAACCACGTCGGCTGGCGCCACATGGACGAGACCATGCCCAACGCCGGACACCGGGCCCTGGCCGCGCTGGAATCCACCGGCGTCGTGAACGGACTGATCACCCAGAACGTGGACCTGCTGCACAGCAAGGCCGGTAGCCGGTCGGTGGTCAACCTGCACGGCACCTACGCGCAGGTGATCTGTCTGGACTGCGGCGCGACCATGGGCCGTGCCGAGTTGGCCGCACTGCTTGAGGCCGCCAATCCCGGATTCCTCGAACGCGCCGAGTCGGTCGGCGGCATCGCGGTGGCGCCCGACGCCGATGCCGTGGTCCGCGAAACCGGCTCGTTCGTCATCGTGGCCTGCCCGGTCTGCGGGGGCATGCTCAAGCCCGACATCGTCTACTTCGGCGAGAGCGTCCCCAAAAACCGTGTCGAACAGGCGTATTCGATGGTGGATGACGCCGAAGCACTGTTGGTCGCGGGGTCTTCCCTGACGGTGTATTCCGGCTATCGATTCATCCGGCACGCGGCCGCGCACGACATCCCGGTGGGGATCATCAACCGCGGACCCACCCGCGGCGACGACCTGGCCACCGTCAAGGTCGAGGCGGGCTGTTCGGAGATGCTGACCCTGTTGGCCGGTGAGCTCAGAACGTGCACGGCATCGACCGGATAGCATGCACGAAGTTGCCCGCCAGATAGGCAGGCTCGCCGGCGGCGATGTCGGGCAGCTGGTTCAGCAGCTCACCGAAGATCGCCCGCAACTGCGCCGAGGCAGAAGTGGCGATTTGTGCACCTCCCGTAACGGTCAGCGTTACCAGCGGTGCACAAATCGCTAGAGGGCGACCAGATCGTCGGCGTGCACCGCGGGCCGGCGCAGCTCGGCCGGCAGATCCGGCGTCGAGCGGCCGATGATCGCGGCCAGCTCCGACGCCTCGTAGGCCACCACACCGCGCGCGACGGTCTGCCCGTCAAGTCCCCGCAGATCCACCACGTCACCGCCGTGGAAGCGCCCGGTGACCTCGGTGATCCCGGCGGGCAGCAGCGAGCGCCGCTGTTTGACGACCGCACGCACCGCACCGTCGTCGAGTGTCAACGCCCCGTGCGACTCCGCGGCATGGCGAACCCAGAACCGCCGCGCCGACATCCGCTCGGGTCGCGGCGCGAACACGGTGCCGACCGAGGCATCGCTGAGTGCCGCACCGGCATCCGCCGCCGCGGCCAACAGCACCGGGACCCCTGCGTCTGCGGCCAACAGCGCCGAGGACAGCTTCGACGCCATGCCGCCGGTGCCCAGATGACTACCGCCACCGGCCACCACGCCGTCGAGATCGCCCTGTGCGGCCACCTCAGGAATGAAGCGCGCGTTCCCTTTTCGCGGATCAGAGTCGTACAGCCCGTCGATGTCGGACAGCAGGATCAGCGCGTCTGCGCCGACGAGCTGGGCCACCAGTGCCGAGAGCCGGTCGTTGTCGCCGAACCTGATCTCGTTGGTCGCCACGGTGTCGTTCTCGTTGACGATCGCCACCGCATGCAACGCGCGCAGCCGGTCCAGCGTGCGCTGTGCGTTGTTGTGTTGCACCCGCATCGCAATGTCATGGGCGGTCAACAGCACCTGGCCGACCGTGCGGCGGTAGACCGCGAACGCCGAACTCCACGCGTTGACCAGGGCCACCTGCCCGACGCTCGCGGCCGCCTGCTTGGTGGCCAGATCAGTTGGGCGCTTGGACAGTCCGAGCGGCTCGATGCCGGCGGCGATGGCGCCGGAGGACACGATCACCAGATCGGAGCCGGCCCGCATCCGGTCCTCGATAGCCTCGACCAGCACCGCGAGCCGGCCCGCGTCGAACACGCCGGAAGTCGTGGTCAGCGCAGTGGTGCCGATCTTGACGACAACTCTTCGCGCGGTCCGAATCGCCTCGCGGTGCTGACTCACGATTGCTCGTTGCCGGGCTGGCGCCGCTCTTTTCGGGCCGCCTTGCGTTCGGCGGCACCGATGCGGTCGGTCTGCTCGAGCCGGATGTCGGTGCCTCGACCGGTCAGCGGCATGTCGACACCAGCAGGGGTCTGCGGCTCCCAGTCGAAGGTCATGTCGCCGATGGTCACGGCGCAGCCGGGCTTGGCGCCCTTCTTCCACAACGCGTCCTCGACGCCCAACCGTGCCAGCCGGTCACCGAGGTACCCGACGGCCTCGTCGTTGTCGAAGTTGGTCTGCGCGATCCAGCGCTCGGGACGGGTGCCGCGCACGATGAACCCGCCGTACCCGTCGGTCTCGACGGTGAAGCCGCTCTCGTCCACCGCGATCGGGCGGATCACCGGGCGCCTCGGCACCACCGGCGGCTGGGCAGCGCGATAGGTCTTCACCATCTCCCACAGCGCAAAGATCAACGGGCGCAAGCCGTCACGGCTGACAGTGGAGATCTCGTACACGGGCCAGCCGAACTTGGACTCCACTTCTTCACGGACAAAGTCGGCCAGCTCCCGGGCATCGGGAACGTCGATCTTGTTGAGCACCACCGCACGTGGCCGCGACGCCAGGTCACCCAGCGTGGAATCACCCTGCAGGGTCGGGGTGTAGGCCGCGAGTTCGGCCTCCAATGCCTCGATGTCGGAGATCGGGTCACGCCCGGGTTCCATGGTGGCGCAGTCCACGACATGCACCAGCACCGCGCAGCGCTCAAGGTGCCGGAGGAAGTCCAGGCCGAGGCCGCGCCCCTCGGACGCACCGGGAATCAGGCCGGGCACGTCGGCGACGGTGAAGGTGTTGTCGCCGGCCGAGACCACGCCCAGGTTGGGCACCAGCGTGGTGAACGGATAGTCGGCGATCTTGGGCTTGGCGGCCGAAATGGTCGACACCAGAGAAGATTTGCCCGCCGAGGGGAAGCCGATCAGGCCCACGTCGGCGACGGTCTTGAGTTCGAGAGTGAGATCGCGGGTCTGGCCCTTCTCACCCAGCAGGGCGAAGCCGGGAGCCTTGCGGGCCCGCGAAGCCAATGCCGCGTTGCCGAGACCACCGCGGCCGCCTTGGGCAGCTTCGAACCGGGTGCCTGCACCGACCATGTCGGCCAGCATCCGGCCGTCCTCGTCGAGGACCACCGTGCCGTCCGGCACGCGCACGATCAGATCGTCGCCGGCAGCACCGTCACGGTTACTGCCCGCACCCTGCTTGCCCGAGGGTGCGACGACATGGGGATGAAAGTGGAAGTCCAGCAGGGTGTGCACCTGCGGATCCACGACGAGCACGATGCTGCCGCCGCGACCGCCATCACCGCCGTCGGGACCGCCGAGGGGTTTGAATTTCTCGCGGTGCACCGACGCACAGCCGTGGCCGCCGTTTCCTGCACTCGCATGGATGACGACGCGGTCGACAAACCGGGGCATCGGACATCCTCTCCGTCGAATGTGAAGCTATCGCGAAAGTCCTATCGAGAACTCGCAGCTGCTTCACATTCGCGGAGAATCCTCTTGGTCTCAGGCCTCCGGGCGCGGCACGGGAACGATGTTCACGTGCTTGCGGCCGCGCTTGGAACCGAACTCCACCGAGCCGGGAGCCAGCGCGAACAGGGTGTCGTCGCCGCCACGGCCGACGTTGACGCCGGGGTGGAAGTGGGTACCGCGCTGGCGGACGAGGATCTCGCCGGCCTTGACGACCTGGCCACCGAACCGCTTCACGCCGAGCCGCTGTGCTGCGGATTCACGACCGTTACGAGAGCTGGAAGCGCCCTTTTTGTGTGCCATTAGTTCGCTCCCTCGTTACTTGATGCCGGTGACCTTGAGCACGGTCAGCTGCTGACGGTGCCCCTGGCGCTTGTGGTAGCCGGTCTTGTTCTTGAACTTGTGGATGCGGATCTTGGGACCCTTGGTGTGCTCCAGCACCTCGCCGGTCACGGCGACCTTGGCCAGGTCGTCAGCCTTGCTGGTGACCTTGGCGCCGTCGACCACGAGGGCCACGGGCAGCGACACCGACGCGCCGGGCTCGGCGTCGAGCTTCTCAACCTTCACCACGTCACCTGCGGCAACCTTGTACTGCTTGCCGCCGGTCTTGACGATTGCGTATGTCGCCATCGTGTCCTCTGCTCTGCTGCTCTCTGCGGGCGCGCGCTACCGGTCGGTGCGTGCGCGGGTCTTGGGTGGCGGGATGCCCCGCCGTCACCGGCCTGCGACTAACGCAGGCACTGGAGACAACTGGTCAAGGGTACTTGACCAGCGGGTAGAGGGTCAAACCGCCCTCTACTCGTGGCTGGGCGGGCCCGCGGGCCTGGCTGCGGCGCGTCGACGGGTGCGGCCGCGGCTGGGCGGCGCCTCGACGATCACGGGCTCCGGAGCCTGGTAGACGTGTTGTTCGGGTTCGTCTGATTCGTCCTCGTCCGAGTCGTCCTCATCTGAGTCGTCGTCGTCCGAGTCGTCGATGTCGTCCAGATCATCGTCTTCGTCATCGAGGTCCTCGTCGTCGAGGTCGATCTCGTCCTCGTCGGAGTCCTCATCCGAGTCCTCGTCGGAGTCCTCATCAGATTCGTCGGATTCGTCGGAGTCGTCGGTGTCCTGCGCGTCGAACTCGCCGTCCGGGGATTCGCCGGTCAGCTCCACCTGCTCGGGCGTCGCCGGCTCGTCGCTCTCACCCTCGTGTGTCTCGTCGGCAGTGCCCTCGTCGAGCGACTCGTCGTCGTGGTGACGACCGTTGGCCGCGGCCATCGCCTTGAACATCGGGTGTTCGCCGGCGGGATGGTCAGGCACCTTGACGACTGGCACTTCTTCGGGCTCGGGACGTGCATTGCCCTTCTTGCCCCGCTTGCTCCGGCGCCCGCCGCCACTGGGTTCGGTCTTGCGGCCGGCGTTGGACGACGCCGTGTCGACCGGGTCGCCGTGCAGCACGATGCCGCGGCCCGCGCAGTGCGTGCAGGTGGTCGAGAACGCCTCGACAAGACCGGTCCCGAGCCGCTTCCGGGTCAGCTGCACGAGACCCAGCGAGGTCACCTCGGACACCTGGTGCCGGGTGCGGTCCCGGCCCAGTGCCTCGGTCAGCCGGCGCAACACCAGATCCCGGTTGGATTCCAGCACCATGTCGATGAAGTCGATGACCACGATGCCGCCGATGTCGCGCAACCGCAGTTGCCGCACGATCTCCTCGGCAGCTTCGAGGTTGTTACGGGTGACGGTCTGCTCGAGGTTGCCGCCGGCACCGGTGAACTTGCCGGTGTTGACGTCGACGACGGTCATCGCCTCGGTGCGGTCGATGACCAGGGTTCCGCCCGAAGGCAGCCACACCTTGCGGTCCATCGCCTTGGCGATCTGCTCGTCGATACGGTGCACGGCGAAGACGTCGGGGGCATCCGCGCCACCGGCGGGTTCGTACTTCGTCAGCCGGCTGACCAGGTCGGGGGCGACGGTGTTCACGTACTTGTTGATCGTGTCCCAGGCCTCGTCACCGGAGACGATCAGGCCAGAGAAGTCCTCGTTGAACAGGTCGCGGATGACCTTGACCAGAACATCGGGCTCTTCGTAGAGCGCGACGGCCGCGCCGGCCTTCTTCCCGGTGACCTCGGCGGCCTTGGCCTCGATCTCGGTCCAGCGCTGCTGCAGCCGCTCGACGTCGGAGCGGATGTCCTCTTCCTTGACGCCCTCGGAGGCGGTGCGGATGATCACGCCCGCATCGGCAGGCACGACCTCTTTGAGGATCTCCTTGAGCCGCTGGCGTTCGGTGTCGGGCAGCTTGCGGCTGATCCCGGTCGACGACGCACCCGGGACGTAGACCAGGTAGCGGCCGGCCAGCGACACCTGCGTGGTCAGGCGAGCACCCTTGTGTCCCACCGGGTCCTTGCTGACCTGGACCACTACGTAGTCACCAGGCTTGAGCGCCTGCTCGATCTTGCGGTTCGAGCCGCCGAGCCCGGCGGCCTCCCAGTTCACCTCACCGGCGTAGAGCACACCGTTGCGGCCGCGGCCGATGTCGACGAAGGCGGCCTCCATCGAGGGCAGCACGTTCTGCACGATGCCCAGATAGATGTTGCCCACCAGAGACGCCGACGCCGCGGACGTGACGAAGTGCTCGACGACGACGCCGTCTTCCAGCACGGCGATCTGGGTGTAGCGGGCGCCTTCGTGCGGTGGTTCGGTGCGCACCTTGTCGCGCACGATCATGGTGCGTTCGACCGCCTCGCGACGGGCCAGGAACTCTGCCTCGCTCAGGATCGGCGGGCGACGGCGGCCCGCGTCGCGACCGTCACGGCGGCGCTGACGCTTGGCCTCCAGGCGGGTCGATCCACTGATCCCCTGGATCTCCGAATCGTCGCTGCCCTTGCCCGAGCGCTCGGCGCGCGGGGCGCGCTCGTGCACGACAGTGTTGGGCGGGTCATCCGGTGACCCTGCGTCATCGTTGTCTCCCGAGCCGGACTTGCGCCGGCGTCGACGACGGCGACGCCGGTTGGTGCCGTCGCTGCCGTTGGTGTCCTCGTCGTTGCCCTCGTCCGAATCGTCGGAGTCGTCGTCGGAATCCTGGTCCGATTCGCGCTGGTCATCGGCGGTGTCGTTGTCGGAATCCGGGCCGGATTCGGGCGCATTGTCGTCTGCCTGCTCGCCGCGGCCACGACCACGTCCCCGGCGTCCGCGACGGCGCCGGCGCGCGGCAGGGCGATCCGCCTGCTCGTCGTCGCTCTCGGAGTCGGCATCGCTGCCGGTATCACCATCATCGTCTTCGTCGTCGTCATCCTCGTCGACGTGAACCTGCACGAAGCTGACGGGCTGCGGCGCCACGAACAGCGGCAGGTAATCGGCACGCTCGGTGTGAGCCTCCCGCGCGGAGGGGATGTTCGCCGTTTCGAGGATCAACCGGGATTCGGGCTCGTCGCCGACCAAGCCGACGTCGGCCTGCGACTGCTCCTCGGCAACGGGCTCGGCCCCAACCTCGACCGACGCGACCTGCGCAGATTCTGCCTCCGCGACAGGTGCCTCGGCCGAATCGACGGCCAGCGCATCACGGACGCGCTCGGCGTCGACCTTGTCGATAGTGGAATGCGCACTGCGCTGACGCCCGTCGAACTCCGCCAGAGCATCGAGCACGCGCCGGCTGGTGGTGCCGAGGACCCGCGCCAGCGAGTGGACTCTCAGGCGCTCGGGCAGTCCCTCCTGTTGCGGAGTCTGGGTTGATAGGTCGTCATTCTGGGCATCTTCGGCCACGAATTCTCCTCAAGCCCCCGGGCGCGTCGTACGACGCGGCCACGCGAGGGCTTCCGCTATTGGCCCGGGACACTTTCCCCGGACTTGTTGTGGTCTCGCTCCGGGCGGCTCGCTACCGAACCCACCCGGTGCCTGGCTGAATGATGGCTGGACGGCCCGCGCCGCACCGGATTGCGGTGGTCGCGCTCGTCGAAGTCTTCATTCGGGTGTTCAACCTCGGTTGAGGCCGGCTACCCGCAACCAGTATCCCACATCACTGACGCGGTACTGACCAGACTGCGAGAAGGATTATCGGGCGGAGGCTTCGCCAGGGAACCACAGGGCGATCTCGCGGGCCGCCGACTCCGGCGAATCCGAGCCGTGCACGAGGTTGTCCTGGGTCACGAGTGCCAGGTCACCGCGGATGGTGCCGGGCACAGCCTTCTCCACCGGATCGGTGCCGCCGGCGATCTGACGGAACGCGGCGATGGCACGCGGGCCCTCCACGATGGCCGCGACGACGGGTCCGGAGGTGATGAACTCCAGCAGCGAATCGAAGAACGGCTTGCCGTCGTGCTCGGCGTAATGCTGCTTGGCCAGCTCGACGCTGACGTTCTTGAGTTCGAGCGCCGCCAGGGTCAGGCCCTTGCGCTCGATCCGGCCGAGGATCTCCCCGACCAGGTGGCGCTGCACGCCGTCGGGCTTGATCAAGACAAGGGTCTGCTCAGTCACGGCAGTGAGCGTACCGGTCGGTAACCGCGCCGCGCCATCTCGGGGCCCCGACCGACAGCCCACTGTGGCGCAGCTATCACCGGCCTATTCGCTGGGCGGTTGCTGCCCCGGCAGCAGGCCACGCGCCTGCCGGCGTTTGACCTCACCCCGCAGGTACACGATCAGCAGCCAGACCACCGCGAAGATCACGCCGATGAAGCCGATCGCCCCGTGGATGAGCGCACCGGCGATCACCACGAGCTGAATGCCGAGGTTGGCCCAGATGGCCCAGGGCCTGCCCTGGATCCCCGACATCAGGATCAGCACGATGGCCAGCCCGACGACGAAACCGCCCGACGTCCAGGTCAGCCCGGCGCCGCTGGCGCCGACCACCGGCAGGGCCAGTAATACGACGATGGCTTCGAGGATCAGTGTCCCCGCCATCACCCCGCGGAAACTCTTCCACGGATCCGGCGGTGCCGGCTGGTCGCTCGGCGTCTGATCGCCGGCTGTCTGATCGCTCACTGTGGGTCCCGTCCGAACAGGGTCCGGGCCTCACCGGCGGTCACCACCGAACCGGTGATCACCATGCCGGCCCCGGACAGGCCTTCGTCGGCCCCGGCCTCCTCGACCAGGGCGGTGGCGGTCTCGATGGCATCCGCCAATGTCGTGGCTGTGATCACCCGGTCCTGCCCGAAACGCTCCTCGGCCAGCGAGGCCAGCGACTCGACATCCATCGCCCGGGGTGAGCCGTTGTGGGTGACCACGATCTGATCGAACACGGGCTCCAACGCGTTCAGGATGCCGCCGGCATCCTTGTCCGCCATCACCGACACCACGCCGACCAGGAAGCGGAAGTCGAACTCCTCCTGCAAGGTCTGCGCCAACGCCGCCGCGCCGGCCGGATTGTGCGCAGCATCGATGAAAACCGTTGGCGCACTCCGCATCCGCTCTAAGCGACCCGGGCTGCGCACCGCCGCGAAGCCGGACCGGATCGCCTCGACGTCGAGCTGGCGGTCGGCACCCGCGCCGAAGAACGCCTCGACTGCCGCCAGCGCAAGAACAGCGTTGTGGGCCTGGTGCTCGCCGTGCAGCGGCAGGAAGATGTCGGAGTACACCCCGCCCAGGCCCTGCAGCTCGAGTAGCTGCCCGCCGATGGCGACCTGCCTGCTCAGTACCGCGAACTCGGAGTCCTCGCGGGCCACGGCGGCGTCGGCGCGCACCGCTTCGGCCAGCAGCACCTCCATGGCCTCGGGAACCTGCTTGCCGATGACCGCCACGGTGTCGGTCGGCACCAGGTCGTCGGGCTGGCGCGTGATGATGCCGGCCTTCTCCCCCGCGATCTCGGCGATCGTGTCGCCGAGATAGTCGGTGTGGTCGATGCCGATCGGGGTGATCACCGCGACCGGGGCGTTGACGACGTTGGTGGCATCCCAGCGTCCACCCATTCCCACCTCGATGACCGCGACGTCGATGGGCACGTCCGCGAACGCCGCGAAGGCCATCGCGGTGAGGACCTCGAACTTGCTCATTTTGGGGCCGCCGGCACCTTCGGACTGCCGGTCCACCAGTTCGACGAACGGCTCGATCTCGGTGTAGGTATTCACGTATTGCGCCGGGGTGATGGGCTTTCCGTCGATCGAGATGCGCTCCACCGCCGACTGCAGATGCGGGCTGGTGGTGCGGCCCGTGCGCCGGTGCAGCGCGACCAGCAGCGCATCGATGATGCGCGCCACCGACGTCTTGCCGTTGGTTCCCGCGACATGGATCGACGGATAGGCCCGCTGAGGTGAGCCCAAGAGCTCGAGCAGGGCGGAGATCCGCGCCGTGCTCGGATCCAGTTTGGTCTCCGGCCACCGCTGATCAAGCAGGTGCTCGACCTGCAGGAGTGCGGCGATCTCGTCCGGCGAAGGAATCGGGTCGGTCACCGGATCCTCATTTGAGCCCGGCCAGGCGTGCGGTGATCCGCTCGACCTCTTCACCGGCCAACTGCTGACGGCCGCGGATCTTGTCGACGACGTTCTCGGGCGCCTTGGCCAGGAAGGCCTCGTTGCCGAGCTTGGCCGCGGTGGTGGCCAATTCCTTCTGGGCCGCCGCCAAGTCCTTCTCCAGCCGGCGCCGCTCGGCCGCGACATCGACGGTGCCCGAAGTGTCCACCTCGACGAGCACCGTGGCCTGCGCCAGTCGCACCTCGACCGAGGCCGACGGGGTGAACCCGTCACCGGCATCGGTCAGCCAGGCCAGCGCGGTGACCGCGGGCAGCTGCTCGGTCAGACCGGCCTCGGCGATCGCCGACAGCCGGGCCGGGACCCGCTGCCGGTCGGCCAGGCCCTGATCGCTGCGGAAGCGGCGCACCTCGGTGATCAGCTTCTGCATATCGGCGACGTGTTGTGCCGCAACAGGATCCAGCGCGATGCCGGATGGCAGCGGCCACTGCGCGATGACGATCGATTCACCATCGGTCAGCGTCTTCCACAGCGTCTCGGTGACGAACGGCATGACCGGGTGCAGCAGCTTGAGCAGCGCGTCCAGGACAGCGGCCAGCACCGCCGTGGTGTGAGCCACGCCCTCACCCAGCTGCACCTTGGCCAATTCCACGTACCAGTCGCAGAATTCGTCCCACGCGAAGTGGTACAGCGATTCGCAGGCCCGGCTGAACTCGTAGCTGTCGAGTGCGGAATCCACCTCGGCACGAACCTCTTCGAGGCGCCCGAGGATCCAGCGGTCGGCGTCGGTCAGGTCGGCGACCGCGGGCAGTTCCGCGGGAGCCGCCCCGTTCATCAACGCGAATCGGGTCGCGTTGAACAGCTTGGTGGCGAAGTTGCGCGACGCCCTGGCGTGGTCCTCACCGATCGACAGGTCACCGCCGGGGCTGGCGCCGCGGGCCAGGGTGAATCGCAATGCGTCGGCGCCGAACTTCTCCACCCAGTCCAGCGGGTCGATGCCGTTGCCGCGCGACTTGCTCATCTTGCGCCCGAACTCGTCGCGGATCAGGCCGTGCAGGAAGACGTTCTCGAAGGGAACCTGCGGACCACGCTGACCATCGAACGTGATCGCCGGGTCATCACCGACAAAGGTGCCGAACATCATCATCCGCGCCACCCAGAAGAACAGGATGTCGTAGCCGGTGACCAGCACCGAGGTCGGGTAGAACTTGGCCAGATCGGGCGTGTGCTCAGGCCATCCCATCGTGGAGAACGGCCACAATGCCGAGGAGAACCAGGTGTCGAGCACATCGGGGTCCTGCTCCCAGCCCGCCGGCGGGGTCTCGTCGGGCCCGACGCACACCGTCTCACCGTTGGGCCCGTGCCAGATCGGGATCCGGTGACCCCACCACAGCTGCCGGGAGATGCACCAGTCGTGCATGTTGTCCACCCAGGCGAACCAGCGCGGCTCCAGGCTCGGCGGGTGAATCACGGTGTTGCCGTTGCGCACCGCATCGCCCGCCGCCTTGGCCAGCCCGTCCACCTTGACCCACCACTGCAGGGACAGCCGCGGCTCGATGGGCTCGCCGCTGCGCTCGGAGTGTCCGACGCTGTGCAGGTAGGGCCGCTTCTCTTCGACGATCCGGCCCTGTTCGGCCAGCGCCTCGCGCACCTTGACCCGGGCCTCGAAGCGGTCCATGCCGTCGAATTGGGTTCCGGTGTCGGAGATCCGGCCCTTGGCGTCCATGATCGTCGGCATCGGCAGCTGATGGCGCAGGCCGATCTCGAAGTCGTTGGGGTCGTGTGCGGGAGTGACTTTGACTGCGCCGGTGCCGAATTCGGGGTCGACGTGGGTGTCGGCCACAATCACCATCCCGTGGTCGACGAACGGGTGCGGCAGCGTGGTGCCGACCAGGTGACGGTAACGCTCGTCGTCGGGATGCACGGCGATCGCGGTGTCACCGAGCATGGTCTCGACGCGGGTGGTGGCGACGATGATGTGGGGCTCGTCGTCGTTCATCGAGCCGTAGCGGAACGAGACCAGCTCGCCTTCGACGTCCTCGTACTTGACCTCGAGGTCGCTGATCGCGGTCTCCAGCACCGGTGACCAGTTCACCAACCGCTCGGCCTGGTAGATCAGCCCGGCGTCGAACAGCCGCTTGAAGATGGTGCGCACCGCCCGCGACAGGCCCTCGTCCATGGTGAAGCGGTCGCGGCTCCAGTCGACGCCGTCACCGAGACGGCGCATCTGGCCGCCGATGGTGCCGCCGGACTCGCGCTTCCAGTCCCAGACCTTCTCGACGAACAGCTCGCGGCCGAAGTCTTCCTTGGTCTTGCCGTCGACAGCCAGCTGCTTCTCCACCACGGTCTGGGTGGCGATGCCGGCATGGTCCATCCCGGGCAACCACAGCACCTCATATCCCTGCATCCGCTTACGCCGGGTCAGGGCGTCCATCAGGGTGTGGTCGAGGGCGTGGCCCATGTGCAGGCTGCCGGTCACGTTCGGTGGCGGCAACACGATCGAGTACGGCGGCTTTTCGCTGGCCGGGTCGGCGGTGAAGTATCCGGCATCCACCCAGCCCTGGTAGAGGTCGGCTTCTACCGCAGCGGGATCCCAGGATTTGGGGAGGGCGTCGGCACGATTGTCAGGGCTGGGGGTCACCGAGCCATTCTAAGAAGGACGCGACCGAATACGCGAAAGCCCCCGATGCCCGGTGCGTTCGCTGGGCGTCGGAGGCTTTCGAGCCGATCTCTGTCGGGGTTACTTCTTGCCGCCGAGCAGGCCGCCGAGGATCTCGCCGATGGCATTGCCCTGGCCGCCACCGCCGCCGAGCACGCTGCCCAGGATGCTGCCCAGCGGGTTGTTGGCGGCGGCACCGCCGCCACCGGCCGCTCCGCCCAGGATGCTGCCGAGGATGTCCCCGAGCCCGCCCCCGCCGGACGCCTGAGCCTGCGCCTCGCCCGCAGGCGCGGCGTTCTTCTGCGCGAACTGCTTGCCGATGTAGGCGAGCACGATCGGCGCCAGGATCGGCAGCAGCCTCTTGATCAGATCACCGCCGCCGGCACCGGTACCGGCCAGCGCCGAGGCGACCTGGTTGCTGTCGTTGCCGCCGAAGATCTTCGAGACGATCTGGTTGCCCTCGTTGGCGTCGACCTGGTCGACGCTCACGCCACCGTCGAGCAGACCGCTGACCCCCTGGGCGGTAACGGCGGACTCGAGGTCACTCGAATCGATGTTGTCAGCTTGTACGTTCTCCGCCACACCGCCGACCAGGGCCGGAACCAGGGTCTTGATGGCGGCGTTCACCTCGCCCTCATCCGCGCCGAGCTTGCTTGCGATATCCGCCACGGGGATCTGTGCGAAGAGATCGTCGAGACCGGCCATTTTTCTATCCCACCTTCGTTGCTGGCGTACTGGAAGTCCTCGACACCGACACTAGTCGAATCTGATCTTGCCCCACAGGTGTTCGACGCAGGCCGATCGATTCATGTCAGGGCGGCTCAGCCCAGCTTGGTGGTCTCCAGCGATACTCCGGCGGCCGGTAGCCGGGTGAGCAGCACATCCCCCATCGCCGCCACCGGTGTCAGTACTCCGCGCCGTTCCGACAGTGCCTCACGGTCGGTTGCCAGCGCGAGCCCGCATTCCCCGAGCAGCACCGCGGTCGACTTGTATCCGGGATCGCCTTGCTGGGCCATGCTCGTCACGTACCGCGCACCCGAGGTCGT
Organism: Mycolicibacterium sp. 050232; assembly: GCA_036235365.1. Classification (GTDB taxonomy): domain Bacteria; phylum Actinomycetota; class Actinomycetes; order Mycobacteriales; family Mycobacteriaceae; genus Mycobacterium. Next base: position 260,603 of record JAZBEZ010000004.1, read on the forward strand.
CGTGGTGTAGGTCTCGACGCGGTAGTGGCCCTGTTCGCGAGCCCGTTCGCTGGGACCGGTTCCCGGCTTGGGCACCACCTTCGCGACCAGGCCACCGGGGATCCGGTTGAAGTAGCGGCCACCGAGACCGAGCGTGACGGCGTTGGCGCCCGTCACCGCGGCTGCGGCCAGCGGCGCGGCAAGCGACCGGCCCAGGCTCATCTGCTCGGCGTACTCGAAGCGGCGCCCGTAGGCATAGTTCAGTAATGCGTTGCTGCGCCGCACGATTCGCGTATTCGGCGCGGCCATGGCGAACGCGCCCGTCCAGTAGCCGGCGAGCTCGGGTGCGATCTCACCGCCGCGCCGCCACCGCACGTCCGGTTGTGCGCCGAGTTCGGGTTCCGCCGCGCGGTCGGGGCTCAGCGTGTACGGGTCATTCATCAACGCCCGGGCCTCCGGATCCGACGAGAGCGTGTCGAGCAGCTCCAGCATCGAGGCCACGGTCCCGCCTGACACACCGCCGGCGAATCTACGGACCACCAGGTTGGTGTCGCCGAGCTCTCCGGCGCCGTCCGCGAGAGCACGTTGATAGAGCGCGTACACCGTGAGATCGGATGGCACCGAATCGAATCCGCACGAGTGCACGATCCGCGCCCCGGTGTCGACCGCCTGCTTGTGGTGCAGGTCGATGCTGTCGCGGATGAACGTCGTCTCACCGGTGAGATCCGCGTAGTCGGTACCGGCTGCGGCGCAGGCCGAGACCAACGGCATGCCGTAGCGGGCGTAGGGACCCACCGTCGTCACCACCACCTGGGTGCGCGCGGCCATCGCATCGAGTGAGGCCTGCGAGGTGGCGTCAGCGGTCACCAGCGGCCATGACTGCGCGCCGGCCCCGAGACCGTCGCGGATCGCGCGCAAGCGCTCCTCCGAGCGGCCGGCCAGAGCGATCCGGGCCGATCCCCCGGCTCTGGCCAGGTATTCGGCGGTCAGTTTTCCGGCGAAACCCGTGGCGCCGTACAGCACCAGATCAAACTCACGCTGTGTCACGATCTCGACGCTACCCGAGCAGTTCGGGCAGCTGCACCGGTTCACCCCGCAGGTGATCGGACAGGAACGCGGCCACCACCTGGTACCAGATCTTGGCGTGCTGCGGCGACAGCACCCAGTGGTTCTCCGTCGGGTAGTAGAGGAAGCGGTGCGGGCTCTCGCCGTTCTCATCGGCAGGCAGCCCCGAATAGGTGAGCAACTCGTACCACAGCCGCAACGCTTCGCCGATCGGCACGCGGTAGTCCTTGTCGCCGTGGATGACCAGCATCGGGGTGGTGATCTCACCGACGAACCGGTGTGGTGAATTGCGCTGGGCCATCTCGGGTGTCATCTCGCGAGCCCACCAGTACGCGCCGTCGGTGGTGGGGCCGAACTGGTCCAGTGCCCACAGACTGGCATGGGTGACGATCGCCTGGAATCGGTCGGTGTGCCCGGCGATCCAGTTGGCCATGTAGCCGCCGAACGAGCCGCCCATCGCGGCAGTGCGCGACGCGTCGACGCGGGGATGTGCGCACGCGGCATCCGTCGCCGCCATCAGGTCGGCGTATGGATCGCCGCCCCACGAGCCCCAGCCGCGGGCGATGAAGTCCTGGCCGTAGCCGGTGGACAGTCCCGGGTCCGGCATCAGCACGGCGTAGCCCTGGGCAGTGAGCAGCCACGGATTCCACCGCCAGTGCCAGCTGTTCCAGCTGCCCAACGGCCCGCCGTGGATCCACAGCACCAACGGGGCCGGTTCGCCGCCGTCGGGCAGGGTGAGCCAGGACCGGATCGGTGTGCCGTCGGCAGCGGTCGTGGTCACCTCGGTCACGGTGCCGGGCAGCTCGGGCGCGTCGAGGCACGGCAGCACGGCGACGGTGCCGTCGGGATCGATGCGGACCGGATGCGGCGGCGCGGCGTACGAGCTGCGCAACGCGAAAATCACCCCGCCGGGCGCGGGCCGCACGTCGGTGTAGGTGAAGTCGTCGTGGGTCAGCCGGGTGACCCTGCCGGAGGCCGGGTCGACGGCGAAGATGGGGCCACGGCCGGCGTCGTCGGCGGTCACGATCAGCGCCGACGAATCTGCCGTCCAGGCCACCGAGGACGGCCAGCGGTCCCAGTCGCCGGTCAGTTCGACCGGATCTTCACCGAACCGCATGCAGCACAAGGTGATCCGCGGTGGTGCCGTGGGAGTGGAATGGGTTTCCCTGGTGAAGGCCACCGCGCTGCCGTCCGGCGCGATGGCGGGGCGTTCCAGGTCGGCTCCGGGTTCTTCGGCAAGGGTGGTGCGTTCGCCTGTCAAGCGGTCGATACGCACCAGGGCCACCCGCAGGGCCGTGCCAGGGCCCGGCACCTGCCAGGACGTCACCACGAATCTGCCGTCGGCGCTGAGATCGAAGGAGGTCTCACGCAACGCGGCACCCGGGTCGGCGGTCAGATCCCTTGTCCCGTCGGCGTCGAAGAGGTGCGGTTGGTCCGGACCGAGGTCATGATCCCAGTGCCGGACCGGGTAACCGCTGTGCAGGATCGCCGAGACCTTGGCGTCCTTGCGAGCGTCCCGCCGCGCCTTGTCGTCGTCTACTCCGTCCGACGACGGCAACAGGGGCGCGGCCACCACCGTGACGTCGGCGGCCCGGGCGCTCAGCGCGCCGGTGACGCCGCCGGGCATGGTCAACGTCTCGAATGCCTCACCGCCGGACGCGGGCAGACGCCACAGGGCCGCGGGCGGCTTGTCCTCGCCGTCGTCGCCACGCACCGCAACGAACAGCAGATCGCCGTCGGCCGTGAACGCCGGTGCCGATTCCCCCTTGATCCCCTGGGTCAGCCGGCGCGCGGGTTCGATGCCGGCGGTATCCAATTCCCATATCGCACTGAGGAATTCGGTGCGCTTGCGGTTGACTGTGCTCACCGTGGTGACCAGCCGAGAGCCGTCCGGCGACACTGCGAGACCTGATACCCGGGGCACCGCGAGGTAGTCGTCGAGATCGTCAAACACCGTCATGGCTCCCCACCGTAATGGCGCGGCTGTTCCCCGTCGGGTCAGACCACTTCGGTGATCTTGCCGGTGACGTCGGCTCGCACCTGCTTGCTGCTGCGCTCGCCCTGGACGTTGATGAACATGATCACGCTCTCGTCGAACGGGATGTTGCGCTTGATGCTCACCGTCTGGACCTTGCCGTCAGGAATCGCGCTGGCCGCCACGGCGCCGTCGATCGCCGCGGCGATCGCGCTGCTGGGCACGTCGGAGGTGGCGAACAGGTTCTGCTGCAACGCCTCGGTGTCGTCGTCGTAGTCGATCGGACGAGACGGTGCGACCGCCCCGGACGTGTAGCTCCATTCGTTCAGCTCGGTCGGGGCGTTCGGGTTGATGGCCTCCACCTTGATGACGCCCGGTGTGATCACGACATCGACCACCTGCATCGGGTTGGCCCCGACCTTGTCCGCGATTGCCGCATAGGCGTTGTCGATCCCCTCGACGGTGAACAGGTTGCCCGAGACCGCTTCGGTGATCTTCTCCGTGCCCGACGCCACCACCTTCTCGGCCGCGCCGGCGGCCACGTCCCTGATCTCCGTGACCTTCGAGCAACCGCTCAATGCGGAGGCGGCCAAGGCGGCTGCGCCAAGCGCAACACCGAAGCGGGTGAGTTTCATCGGATCCTCTCCATCGTTGTATCCCGGCCGCGGCGGCGGGGGAACCTGTGCAAAAACTGTGCAGGCGCTGGAAGGCTACCGATCCCAACTTCGGCCGCGGTGAGTCACCTCACCCGACCCGGTTAGATTCGAGCGATGGCACAGTCCGTCCTCGTCATCGGCGCGGGTATCACCGGCCTGGCGACCGCAGTCGCATTGCAGCAGCGGGGATATCCGGTCACCGTCCTCGAAACCCGTACCGACACCAGCACGGGGGCCGGCATCAGCATCTGGCCCAACGCCCTGGCGGCACTCGACGAGATCGGGCTCGGCGACGCGGTACGGGGTTCCGGCGGCCGGGTCACCGCCGGAGCCTTGCGCTGGCACGACGGCACCTGGCTGCGCCGGCCGGCGGCCGACCGGATGACCAGAGCGCTGGGTGAACCGCTGGTGGTGATTCACCGGACCGCGTTGACCGAGATCCTCACCGCAGCGCTGCGCCCGGGCACAGTCGAATGCGGGGTCGGGGCGCAGACACTCGAGGTCCACGGCGGCGCCGTGCGCGTGCTGTTGTCCGACGGATCCGAAAGAGCGGCCACCGCGGTCGTCGGCGCCGACGGGGTGGATTCCGTGGTGGCACGTCACCTCAACGGCCCGTTGGAACGGCGTTACGCCGGGTACACGGCCTGGCGCGGGGTGGCCGAATGCGCCATCGACCCCGAACTCTCGGGCGAGACGATGGGCGCCGGGATGGAAGCCGGCCATGTGCCGCTGGGTACCGAGCACACCTACTGGTTCGCCACCCAACGCACGCCACAGGGCCACTCGAACGACGGCGGGGAGCTGCGATACCTGCAACGAATCTTCGGCAGCTGGGCCGACCCGATCCCGGCGATGCTCGCCGCGACCGATCCCGAACAGGTACTGCGCAATGACCTGTACGACCGCACTCCGGCGCGCTGCTGGGCGCGGGGACCGGTGGTGATCGCCGGGGACGCCGCGCATCCGATGCGCCCGCATCTGGGGCAGGGCGGTTGCCAGGGCCTGGAGGACGCGGCGACGCTGGCCGGCCTAGCCGTCCGGGAGCCGGATCTGCCGACCGCCTTCGCCCGCTTCGAGGCCCTGCGCCGAAAGAGAGTCATGCGGATCGTGCGGGAGTCACAGTTGATCGGCCGGGTCGTGAACCTGCGCCCACCGGTGCTCAGCGCCGCGGCCACCCGGGCGACCGTCGTCGTGCCCGAGTTCGCGTTGACCCGCCATCTGGCCTCGATCGCCGGGCGCGGGGCATTCACCCCGGTGCGCTGAGCTCAGTGCGGCACGCCGAAAGCTCCCAGCGGGTCCAGGAACGTCGAGCAGATCCGGCGTAGGTCGAAAATGCCCAGCACTGATCCGGGACGCACAGCCTGGCAGCCCGTCGGTGCGCTGGGCGTTGCCCAACCCGCCGGGGCTCCGCCTCGAACCCCGCATTTGGGCCAGGCGCCGATCCCCTGGGTGGCCAGGACGTTCTCGGCCACCCTGATCTGCTCCTCGCGCGAGGCGGAAGCCGGTGATCCGACGCCGCCGTGCGAGGCCCAGGTGGCCGGTTTGAATTGCAGACCGCCGTAGTGCCCATTGCCGGTATCGGTGGACCAGTTGCCGCCCGATTCGCAGTCCGCGATGGCATCCCAGTTCACCGAGTCCGCACCGGCTGTCGCCGTCGTGGCGAAAGTCGGTGCGAGCATGAGGCCCGCCGACGCCGCGGTAAGCCAGAAAGCCCTGGTCAACACCCTTCTTATGGTCATCTCACGGTCCTTCCCCGACCTTTGACACCAAGGACCACTGCAGATGCCGATCACGTTCGTGCAACTGTGTGGTCACTAATGGGTTCGTGTGACCAACGTCACCCGTTACAGAGGAGGCTGAAGTTTTTCAGGAGGTTGTCGAGACTCGAGTAACCGGAGAGCCTTCTGATGAAACAGAAGCGGTGTCGGGCAGAGGCCCGGCACCGCTTCGTATCAAGTTGTGTGTTGCGCAGTACTAGCCGCGCTTGCCGCACACCGGCCAGGCGCCGATGCCCTGAGAACGCAGCACGTTCTCGGCGACGCGGATCTGCTCGGCACGCGAAGCCTGGTGGGGCGAACCCGAACCGCCGTTGGCGCGCCAGGTGCCCATGTTGAACTGGAGGCCGCCGTAGTAGCCGTTACCGGTGTTGATCGCCCAGTTGCCACCCGACTCGCAGGCAGCGACGGCGTCCCAGTTGACGCTGTCCGCATTGGCGGTACCTGCACCCAGTGCCACGGGAGCCACAGCGAGCGCTCCGGCGATGATGCCCAGCCCAAACGTCTTGCGGATGTTCTTCACTTCGTTCCTTTCGCCAAGCGCGCGCCATCGGCACCCGCCCAGGCGGGTGCGGCAGCCTGAATCCAGGCCAGAGGGGTTGGTTCGCGCCGTCTCGGTCAGGCACGAAAGGGAGGGCCACAGTGCCCGGCCCGGGATCAGACCCAGGCCCCCGCATCGGGCGTAATCGCCACCGCGGCCCCACTCACACGCAGGTTCTTGGTGTTGAAATTATTTGCTCCCTGTGGAGTCGCTTTGGACCGTACAAAGGTCTCGGAGAGAAGTCATATCGATGTAGAAGTGATGGCAGAAAGATCACGGACAGATAACGAGACGCCCAACGAATCGTTTCCGCAGGTCAGCGGCAGATGCGCGTCGTTACCGTTTCGTGATCGGCACAAACAAATCGTGAGCGAGATCACGAGCTTTTTGTGAGCTGGCCCACTTGATCCGGGCCCGAAAACGCGCGCAAACAACGCCTGAGACAACAAAAGCGCAGGTAGATGCCATTGAGGAGTGTCACAGCGCGTCTCGCCGGTCGATTCTGTTCGCTACAGACCGACATTGACCCGAGCCCAGTTCGACGCCTGATCATCCTGGCGCACAAGGGATATCGCACCAGCCAGCCGCCGCGGCTCGCGCAGACCATAGCCTGTCCAACTCCCGCGAAGCCGGTAACTGGACAACCAACTCGGCTGAGCTGCAATCACTTTCACGATTCCAACCAGAATCGTCAGTCCGCCCGGCCAACTCTGCGACACGGACGGGAATCGACCGGATCCGACAAACCGAGCGGTCAGGGATGTTCTGACACAAACTTAGATCGACTGAACACATGCCGCAGCGAATAACCGCGCAAGCTCCTCCACCGCAAAGCACGGCGAATGACCTTGAAAGCCAGCGATTTTCGCGTACACACCACACCCACCTGCTGATGACGTTTCCCGAATTAGTCCGGCTGCCACGGGACCGAATTCGTCGAAATAACGGTCCCATTATCTCGGAACGGTAAATTCAGTCCAGTTGCCGTATTAATTCGCAATTTGCTGAACGCTATCGGACAGAGAGTTCACCCGGCAGGCAGATCCGCCGCGGTGTTGACGTTGGTCAGTGCGCGCTGCGGGGCCATCACGATCCGTTGCGTGTCGACGGACTCGGCCAGCGCCCGCATGCTGCGCCGGCCCTCACGCACCAGATCGGCGATCCGCTCGGTGAGCGCACTGCGGTAGATCCCCGCCAGGTAGTGGTCCCTGCCGTCCCACGGCAACACGATGTCGGCAGGCAACCGCTCAGCTGGAGCCGCCAGCACATCGATCAGGTCCGCCGACAGATACGGCATGTCCACCGCACAGACGAAGGCACGATCCACGCCGGCGTCCGCGACGGCACGCAGTCCGCGGCCGGTCGCCACCAGCGGCCCGACCCCCCGCACCTCGTCGCGCAGTACCTCGGCACTCAGGGCGGGTAGCGGTTGACCAGGCGCGGCGATGACGAAAACCGGTGAACAGCGCTCACTCACCGCCGCGACCACGTGCTCGACCATCGTCGAGCCGCCGAACGGCAGCGTTGCCTTGTCGCGCCCCATGCGACGCGAAGCCCCGCCCGCCAGAACTACCGCGGCGAGCGGGGCTGTGCTCAATTCGTTTCGGTCGAGCCGGTCAGTCGACGGTCCAGGTGTCCTTGCCACGCAGCAAGGATTGCAGAGCCGTGGTGTCGTGGGGCCTGGATTCGATCGCCGTGTTGACCTGTTGACGCGCGGCGTCGTCGTAGGTGGGCCGGCTGACCTTGCGGAAGATGCCCATCACCATGTGGTCGAGGTTCTGCTCACTCAACCGCGACAAGGCGAAAGCGTAGGCAGGATCGTCGATCTCGGCGTTGTGGATCACGATGTCCTCGGCTGCGACGTCGGCGGTCTTGGCGACCTCCAGGCCGTACCCGGACTTGACGACGCAGTACTCGCCATCGGTACCGAACTTGATCGGCTCACCGTGGCTGACATTGATCAGCCGCTCCTCGGCGCCTTCCTTGCGCAGCGCGTCGAACGATCCGTCGTTGAAGATCGGGCAGTCCTGCATGATCTCGACCAGCGCGGCACCGCGATGCTCGGCCGCGCCGCGCAACACCTCGGACAGTCCCTTGCGGTCGGAGTCCAGCGCGCGGCCCACGAACGTGGCCTCGGCGCCCAGTGCCAGGGAAACCGGGTTGAACGGGTAGTCCAGTGAGCCCATCGGCGTCGACTTGGTGACCTTGCCGACCTCGGAGGTCGGCGAGTACTGACCCTTGGTCAGGCCGTAGATCCGGTTGTTGAACAGCAGGATCGTGATGTTGATGTTGCGGCGCAGCGCATGGATCAGGTGGTTGCCACCGATCGACAGCGCGTCACCGTCACCGGTGACGACCCACACCGACAGATCGGGCCGGGCCAGCGCCAGACCGGTGGCGATGGTCGGGGCACGACCGTGGATCGAGTGGAAGCCGTAGGTCTCCAGGTAGTACGGGAACCGGCTGGAGCAGCCGATGCCGCTGATGAACGCGATGTTCTCGCGCTTCAGACCGAGCTCCGGCAGGAAGTTGCGGATGGTGTTGAGGATGACGTAGTCACCGCAACCCGGGCACCAGCGGACCTCCTGGTCGCTGGTGAAGTCCTTGCCCTTCTGCGGCTGGTCGGTGGTGGGCACCAGGGCGTTCTTGGTCAGCGACCCTTCGGTCAAACCCAGATCCGTACCGATCAAATCAGTCATGCGCTCGCTCCCACACCGCTCGCCTCAACCTCAATGGTGGCCGCCGCCAACCGGGCGAACTTGGCCTTGTCGTTTTCCTTCTCACCCAGCGTCCCATCCAGCGCCGCGTCGATGATGCCCTCGACCTCGTCGGCGAGGAAGGCCATGCCCTCCACCTTGGTCACCGACTGGACGTCGACCAGGTACTTGCCGCGCAGCAGCAGCGCGAGCTGGCCGAGGTTCATCTCCGGCACCACCACCTTCGGGTAGCGGCGCAGCACCTCCCCGAGGTTGGCCGGGAAGGGGTTGAGGTGGCGCAGATGGGCCTGGGCCACCTTGATGCCCTTGCGGCGGGCCCGCCGGCACGCCTCGCCGATCGGTCCGTAGCTGCTCCCCCAGCCCAGCATCAGCAGCTCGGCATCGCCGTTGGGGTCGTCGACCTCGAGATCGGGCACCGTGATGCCGGCGATCTTCTCCTGGCGCAGCCGCACCATGAGGTCGTGGTTCTTGGGCTCGTAGGAGATGTTGCCCGAACCGTTGGCGGCCTCAAGGCCACCGATCCGGTGCTCCAGCCCCGGGGTGCCGGGCACCGCGAACTGGCGGGCCAGGGTCTCGGGATCACGCGCGTAGGGAGCGAACGGCTCGCCGGACTTGGCGAACGTGTGCTCGATCGGCGGGTAGGTGCTGATGTCCGGGATCTGCCACGGCTCAGAGCCGTTGGCGACCGCACCGTCGGACAGGATGATGACCGGGGTGTGGTAGTTGACCGCGATGCGCGAGGCCTCCACGGCGATGTCGAAGCAGTCCGACGGCGACTTCGGGGCCAGGACCGCGACCGGCGACTCGCCGTTGCGGCCGAACAGCGCCTGCAGCAGGTCGGCCTGCTCGGTCTTGGTCGGCAGACCCGTCGAGGGACCGCCGCGCTGCACGTCGATGATGATCAGCGGCAGCTCGGTCATCACGGCCAGGCCGATGGCCTCGGACTTGAGCGAGACGCCGGGTCCCGAGGTGCTGGTGACGCCCAGCGCGCCGCCGTAGGACGCGCCGATGGCCGCACCGATGCCGGCGATCTCGTCCTCGGCCTGGAAGGTCAGGACGTTGAAGTTCTTGTGCTTGGACAGCTCATGGAGGATGTCCGAGGCCGGCGTGATCGGGTAGGTACCGAGCACCACCTGGATCTGGGCCAGGTGTCCGGCGGTCACGATGCCGTAGGCCAGCGCGGTGTTACCCGAGATCTGCCGGTATTCACCCGACTTCAGCTTGGCCGGCGACACCTCGTAGGTGGTGGCGAACGCCTCGGTGGTCTCGCCGTAGTTCCAGCCGGCCTTCAACGCGAGGACGTTGGCCTCGGCCACGTCGGGCTTGCGGGAGAACTTCTCCCGAATGAAGGCCTCGCTGTGCTCGAGCTCGCGGCCGTACATCCACGAGAGCAGGCCGAGGGCGAACATGTTCTTGGCGCGCTGGCCGTCCTTCTTGGTGGCGCCGATCGCCTCGACTGCGCCCAAGGTCAGCGTCGTCATCGCGACGGAGGTCACCACGTAGTCGGACAACGTGTCATCCTCTAGCGGATTGTTGTCGTATCCGACCTTGGCGAGGTTGCGCTTGGTGAACTCATCGGAGTTGGCGATGATCAGGCCGCCGCGGGGCAGATCCGACACGTTGGCCTTGAGCGCCGCCGGGTTCATCGCCACGAGCACGTCGGGACGGTCGCCGGCGGTCAGGATGTCGTAGTCGGCGATCTGGATCTGGAACGACGACACACCGGGCAGGGTGCCCTGTGGCGCGCGGATCTCGGCCGGGTAATTCGGCTGGGTCGCCAGGTCGTTGCCGAACAGCGCAGCTTCAGAGGTGAAGCGGTCACCGGTCAGCTGCATACCGTCGCCGGAGTCGCCGGCGAAGCGGATGACTACCTTCTCGAGCTTCTGCCGCGGCGCGGCGCCATTGCCGTTGCCGTTCTCACCCACGGCTACCGCCTTTCACACGTTCTTTGACCACGTCTTTCCGGGCCGCTGTCACGTAGCGCGCCGCCGGATCGAACGTCCACAGAATTTTGATGTCACTACCAGTACCGATTATTGCACTGCTCTTAGGCTGCGCTTCACCGCGCCGCCCCCCGACACGCGGGTGGGTTGCCGACGAAGGTGCTGTTCGTGGGCGTGAAGAAGCCCGTTTTGAGACAAAACTGTGGTTTTCGTCACGTTTAGGAGAATGTCATTCTCTAAGGAAAAAGCTACCAGCCGGTAGCTGTCCGCTAGCACCGGCAAGCACAAAGTTGACACCTGTCGACTTTAGCTGCGGACCTGCGCTTACGCCAGATCGGGCGTTCCGGTGTGCACCCGCTTGTCCAGCTCTCCGGCCACCAGTTCACTGGCCGCCTCCGCGGCACGGTGGGGATCGTGCCCGGCCGCGCGGTGCGCGACATAGCAGGCGGTGAACATGTCCCCCGCCCCCGTGGTCTGGACGTCGAGCACCCGCCAGGCGGCCGGGACACGCTCCGCCGCACCCTCGATATAGATGTCGCATCCCTCGGAGCCGTAGGTCACCAGGATCTCCGCGACGCCGAGCCGCTCGGCGGTGGACGCGTCGAACGGGCCGTCGGCAACGATCACCGCCTCGTCCTCGGCCAGCTTGAGGATGTCGACATCGGCGAGCAGGTCAGCGGGAAAGTGACGATCCTCGACCAACGGCCCCAGCCGGTCGGCGCGCACCAGACCCTGCCCGTCGTAGGCGACCCGGTGACCGCGTGCTGCCAGGGCCGCGAGCGTCCCGGCCGGAAAATCGGTGCGCAGCAACGGCGCCAGATGCACCCACGTCGTCGCCGGATCGGCTGCCTCGATGTCCTCGGCGCTCCAGACCGGGCCGATCGCCTGCACTCCCATGTGCCGATGATCGGTGTCGTCGTAGTCGAGACGGAATGAACTGGTCACTTCCGAGGGCAGGATCTGCACCAGCGACCCGAATCGTGCGCGCAGCCCGTCGAACAGGGCGTGATCGCGTTCGGCACCCATCGCGACGATCCGGCCGGGCCCACCCGCGGCCTGCAGCGCCACCCCGGCGAACGATGCACATCCTCCCGGGCTCGGCGCCGCCCCGTTGATGATGTCGATCGCGAGGTTGCCGAGCACGGTTACCCCGGGGACTAGCTCTCGTGACATGGATGAAGTGTCCCGGTCAGGACGACCGCCACGCTTCCCCTGCCCCGCGTAATCGCCGAGCCGACATACAAATGTGACCCATATCACACGGCCGTCGATGGAATGTCTGGCGGTCGATCCGCATTCAAATCACATAGATAGCCAATGTTGTGACGAAGGGTTTTCCGAGATGCGCATCGATTCGAGAACGAAACTTCTCCTCTGTACCACCGGCGTGGCAGCCGCCGCACTGATGGCCCTCCTGGGGATCCAAACCGCCCAGATCGACAACACATCCGAGACATCCATCCCTGCAGCCGCACCCACCATGGACGTCGGCGGCACCGTGACTCAGTCCACGCCGCCATCAGAGCTGGACACCCCTGCCGCCACGCCGCCGGTCAAGGCCGAACCCGCCCCGACCGCGGAGCCCGGCTGAGCCGGAGGACCGGCGGAACTCGTCTTCACCCACCAGCCGTCGATGCGGCTGCCGAGGTCGAGATCGGCGGCCACTTCGACGAGCGCGGCGGCCACGATCGACGCGGGCGCACGGTCGAGCACCACCAGTCCGATCGCCGGGCGCGGACCGTGCTGCACCATCGGCCGCGCGGCAAAACCCGGAGGCACCCCGAGCTGTGGCAGCCATGCGGTGGAGGCAATGGTCGCGCGCGGTGAGTTCGTCAGATGGGCATACAGTGCGTCGACCGAATCCGCTTCCACCACAGGGCGGTACCGCACACCTTCGGCGGCCATGTTGGCATCCAGGATGCGGCGGTTGCGCATCGTGGTGGTCAGCACGCAGAGCTGCAGTCCGGCCGCATCCGACCAGGCGATCTCCGGTTGTTCCATCAGAGCATGATCGGCCGGCGCCACCAGGACATAGCGCTCCCGGTACATCTCGACCGACCTGGTTCCGGGCGGGGCTTCGTCGTCGAGATAGGTCAACCCGGCGTCGATCTCGAAATCGGCCAACCGCCGGGCGATCTCACGTGATGACAGTGCCTCGATGCGCACCGACGCTGCCGGATTGCGGCGCAGGAACTCGGTGGTGATGAACGGGCCGGTGGGCACCGCCGTCGGTATCGCGCCGATCCGGGCCGTGACGGTCAGCCGTCCGCGCATGCGGTCGATGTCGGCGAGCATGTCATCGCGTTCCGCGACGATCCGCTGGGCCCACGTCACCACCCGCTGCCCCTCTTCGGTGAACCCTTCGAATCGCTGCCCGCGTTGCACGATGACGATGCCCAGCTCGCGCTCGAGCCTCTGGATCGCCACGGACAGCGTCGGTTGGCTCACGTGGCATCGCGCGGCCGCCCGGCCGAAGTGCCGCTCGGTCGCCAGCGCCAGCAGATAGTCGAGCTGCTGTAGCAGCACGTCACTCGCCATGGCTCCCCGCATTCGTCAGCGTCCGATAGAAAGCATCTATCACTGCATGTGAAATATCGAATATGGACGCCCGCCAAGCGGCGGGTCCGGCGGTTTTCGAGGACTAGATTGGGTTCATGACCAGCGCCAAGGACATCGATGCCGATTACGACGAGCACCACGTCATCGCCACCGGCGCCGAAGACGAGGCCGCGGGCGTCAAGGCCGTCCTGGTCAGCATGCAGCGCGGGTTCGAGCAGATGGGTCCGCTACGCACCGCCGTCGCGTTGACCAAGCTCAATCAGCGCCACGGGTTCGACTGTCCTGGTTGTGCCTGGCCCGAGGAGCACGGTGGCCGCAAGCTGGCCGAGTTCTGCGAAAACGGTGCGAAGGCGGTCGCCGAGGAAGCCACCAAACGTGTAGTGACACCCGAGTTCTTCGCCCGGCACAGCATCGCCGAACTCGAGACCAAACCCGAGTACTGGCTGTCCCAGCAGGGCCGGCTGACCCAGCCGATGGTGCTCGCCCCTGGAGACGCGCACTACCGGCCGATCGCATGGGATGACGCCTACCGGCTGATCGCCGAGCACCTCACTGCGCTGGCCTCGCCCGACGAGGCACTGTTCTACACCTCGGGACGCACCAGCAACGAAGCGGCGTTCCTCTACCAGCTGATGGTCCGCAGCTTCGGCACCAACAACCTGCCGGACTGCTCGAACATGTGCCACGAATCCTCGGGCACCGCGCTGACCGAGTCGATCGGGATCGGCAAGGGTTCGGTCACCGTCGAGGACGTCACCGAGGCCGACCTGATCCTGATCGCCGGGCAGAACCCCGGCACCAACCACCCCCGCATGCTGTCGGTGCTGGAGAAGGCCAAAGCCAACGGCGCCAAGATCGTTGCGATCAACCCGCTACCCGAGGCCGGCCTGATCCGGTTCAAGGACCCGCAGAAGGTGCACGGTGTGGTCGGGCACGGCATCCCGATCGCCGACGAGTTCGTCCAGATCCGCCTCGGTGGGGACATGGCCCTGTTCGCCGGCCTGGGCCGGCTGTTGCTGGAGGCGGAGGACGCCGCCCCGGGCACGGTGTTGGACCGGGAGTTCATCGAGGCCCACTGCGCGGGGTTCGACGACTACGCCCGTCAGACCCGTGCGGTCGACCTGGCCACGGTGACCGAGGCCAGCGGCATCGACGAGACCCAGCTGCGCCGCGTCGCCGACATGCTGATCGCCTCGCAGCGCACGGTGATCTGCTGGGCGATGGGCCTGACCCAGCACCACCACGCCGTGGCCACCATCGGCGAGGCCACCAACCTACTCTTCATGCGCGGCATGATCGGCAAGCCGGGTGCGGGCGTGTGCCCGGTGCGCGGGCACTCCAATGTGCAGGGCGACCGCACCATGGGCATCTGGGAGAAGATGCCCGAGAAGTTTCTGGATGCGCTCGACAACAGGTTCGGCATCGCCAGTCCCCGCAAGCACGGTTACGACACCGTCGACGCGATCCGGGCCATGCGCGACGGCCGCGCCAAGGTCTTCATCGGGATGGGCGGCAACTTCGTCTCGGCCACTCCCGACACCGGGGTCACCGAGGCCGGACTGCGTAGTTGCGCTCTGACCGTTCAGATTTCGACGAAGCTCAATCGCAGCCACCTGGTCCACGGACGCACCGCGCTCATCCTGCCGACCCTGGGCCGCACCGACAAGGATTTCCAGGCCGGCGGTAAACAGATGGTGTCCGTTGAGGATTCGATGTCGATGGTGCATCTGTCCCGCGGCAGCCTGACCCCGCCCAGCGAGCACCTGCGCAGCGAGGTGGCGATCGTCTGCCAATTGGCTCGGACACTACTGGGCCCGGACCATCCGGTGCCGTGGGAGCAGTTCAACGCCGACTACGACCGCGTCCGTGACGCCATCGCCGATGTGGTGCCCGGCTGCGAGGACTACAACCGCAAGGTGCGCCGGCCCGACGGGTTCCAGCTGCCGCATCCGCCCCGCGATTCCCGCGAATTCCGTACCACCACAGGCAAAGCCAACTTCTCGGTACAGCCGCTGGAATGGGTGCCGGTACCGCAGGGCCGCCTGGTACTGCAGACGCTGCGCAGTCACGACCAGTACAACACCACCATCTACGGCCTGGATGACCGTTACCGCGGCGTGAAGGGTGGCCGCCGGGTGGTGTTCGTCAACCCGGCGGATCTCGACGCCATGGGCTTCGCCGCCGGCGACCGGGTCGATCTCATCTCGGAATTCGACGGGCAGGAACGCCGCGCGAAGGACTTCCTGATCGTCGAGTATTCCACCCCGAAAGGCAACGCCGCGGCGTACTACCCCGAGACCAATCCGCTGGTGCCGCTTGATCACACGGCCAAGAAGTCGAACACGCCGGTGTCGAAGGCCGTGGTCATCAGGTTGGAGAGGGCCTGATGGGCCGGGTCACCGCCCGCCGGCGCGCCCACCACCTGTCGGGCGACAGCGCTGAGGCCCGGCCGGAAACCCTGGTGGTCGAGGAACCGCTGGAGATCCGGGTGGACGGCACACCGCTCACCGTCACCATGCGCACCCCGGGTGCCGATGTCGAGTTGGCCCAAGGGTTTCTGCTGACCGAGGGCTTGATCGCGCGACGTGAGGACGTGGTCACGGTGCGCTACTGCCGCGGCGCGGATGACGACGGGGTCAACACCTACAACGTTCTCGACGTGGCCTTGGCACCTGCAGTCCCCAAGCCCGACGTTGACGTGACCCGCAACTTCTACACCACCTCCTCGTGCGGGGTGTGCGGCAAGGCCTCGCTGGAAGCGGTGAGGTTGAGCAGCAAGCACTGCCCCGGCGATGACCCGTCGACGGTTGCCGCCACGGTGCTCTCGGAGATGCCCGCGCAACTGCGGGAGGCGCAGAAGGTGTTCAACAGCACCGGCGGCCTGCACGCCGCGGCCCTGTTCACCACCGGCGGCGACATGCTCGTGGTCCGTGAGGACATCGGCAGGCACAACGCCGTGGACAAGGTGATCGGTTGGGCCTTGGAGCACAACCGAATTCCTTCGACCGGCACGGTCCTCCTGGTCAGCGGCCGGGCGTCGTTCGAGCTCACCCAGAAGGCCGTGATGGCGGGCATTCCGATCCTGGCCGCGGTGTCGGCGCCCTCGTCGTTGGCGGTCGATCTGGCCGGCCAATCCGGCCTGACCCTGGTGGCCTTCCTGCGCGGCGACTCGATGAATGTCTACACCCGCCCCGACCGCGTCACCCGCTGACTGCCCACCGAAAATGCACTGAGGGTCGTGATCCGGCTGGGATCACGACCCTCAGTGCTATCTCGATGCAAAAACCTCAGGCAGTGCTCGATTGCCTGACTCCTCAACGCGGCTCGTGCCTCGCCGCTTGATCGTCGTCAGGCAGTCTTGTCGCGACGCTCGTTACGCGACGGCTTACGCGGCACGATGGTCGGCAGCACGTTGTCCTGCACGGTCTCCTTGGTGACGACCACCTTGGCGACGTCGTCGCGGCTGGGGATGTCGTACATCACCGGCAGCAGGACTTCCTCCATGATGGCGCGCAGGCCACGGGCACCGGTGCCGCGGTGGATGGCCTGATCGGCGATCGCCTCCAACGCCTCGTCGGTGAACTCCAGCTCCACGCCGTCCATATCGAACAGCCGGACGTACTGCTTCACCAGTGCGTTCTTCGGCTCGGAGAGGATCTTGACCAAGGATTCCTTGTCCAGGTTGGTCACCGAGGCCACGACCGGCAGACGGCCGATGAACTCGGGGATCAGACCGAACTTGATCAGGTCCTCCGGCATCACCTCGGCGAAGTGGTCCTGGGTGTCGATCTCGGCCTTGGACCGCACTTCGGCGCCGAAGCCCAGGCCGCGCTTGCCGACCCGGTCGGAGACGATCTTCTCCAGGCCCGCGAACGCACCCGCCACGATGAACAGCACGTTGGTGGTGTCGATCTGGATGAATTCCTGGTGCGGATGCTTGCGGCCACCCTGCGGCGGAACCGAGGCCTGGGTGCCTTCCAGGATCTTCAGCAGGGCCTGCTGCACGCCCTCGCCGGAGACGTCGCGGGTGATCGACGGGTTCTCGCTCTTACGGGCGATCTTGTCGACCTCGTCGATGTAGATGATGCCGGTCTCGGCGCGCTTGACGTCGTAGTCGGCGGCCTGGATCAGCTTGAGCAGAATGTTCTCGACGTCCTCGCCCACATAGCCGGCCTCGGTCAGCGCGGTGGCATCGGCGATGGCGAACGGCACGTTGAGCATCTTGGCCAGTGTCTGGGCCAGGTAGGTCTTACCGCAGCCGGTGGGCCCCAGCATCAGGATGTTGGACTTGGTCAGCTCGACCGGCTCGGAGCGCGAATCGCGGGACTTCTCCCCCGCCTGGATCCGCTTGTAATGGTTGTAGACCGCCACGGCCAGCGTCCGCTTCGCGGTGTCCTGACCGATGACGTAGCCCTCGAGGAAGTCCCGGATCTCCGCGGGTTTGGGCAGCTCGTCGAGCTTGACGTCGTCAGCGTCGGCGAGCTCCTCCTCGATGATCTCGTTGCACAGATCGATGCACTCGTCGCAGATGTACACGCCCGGACCGGCAATGAGCTTTTTGACCTGCTTTTGACTCTTGCCGCAGAACGAGCACTTCAGCAGGTCACCGCCGTCTCCAATGCGCGCCATGTGGGGGGGTCCTACTTCCTGTTCGCAGTCTGTCGTTACGCCAGTTGCTGGGTCACCTCGGGCGTAAACCCGACGCTACCCGTTCGTTCCGTCACGGTGCGACCGATAAGGCCGAATCGCT
Organism: Mycolicibacterium sp. 050232; assembly: GCA_036235365.1. Taxonomy (GTDB): domain Bacteria; phylum Actinomycetota; class Actinomycetes; order Mycobacteriales; family Mycobacteriaceae; genus Mycobacterium. Next base: position 278,563 of record JAZBEZ010000004.1, read on the forward strand.
CCGGTGGTATTTGTTCACGTGCAGGAGAACATATCTCTCCTGACGGCTCGTCACCCGTTGGCACGCTGACTGTGTCCTTGGCGTGTCGTAACGGAACGAGGGCGAATAGCCGAGCGACGTGGTCCGTACGTGGTGTTCGCCGCGGCCGAGGCTACCTGGATCGATCGAACACCGACGCAGACGCAGGTCAGCAGGGTTTCCGCCCTCCTGCCTGACGACGCACGCCCCGCACCGGAGGTGACCGGGCAGGGCGTGTGTCATCAGGCGGAGGTTGCCGCTGGTGGTGCTAGCTGCTCTGCGCGGACAGCTTGCGGTACTCCAGGACCGTATCGATGATCCCGTAGTCCTTGGCCTCGGCAGCGGTCAGGATCTTGTCACGGTCGGTGTCCTTGCGGATGACCTCGGGATCCTTCCCGGTGTGGCGAGCCAGCGTGGTCTCCATCAGGGTGCGCATCCGCTCGATCTCGGCGGCCTGGATCTCCAGGTCCGAGAACTGACCCTGGATCACTCCGGACAGCGACGGCTGGTGGATCAGCACGCGCGCGTTGGGCAGGGCCAGACGCTTACCCGGGGTACCGGCGGCCAGCAGCACCGCAGCGGCCGAGGCGGCCTGACCGAGGCACACCGTCTGGATGTCGGCGCGCACGTACTGCATGGTGTCGTAGATCGCCATCAGCGAGGTGAACGAGCCACCCGGCGAGTTGATGTACATGGTGATGTCGCGGTCGGGATCCAGCGACTCCAGCACGAGCAGCTGGGCCATGATGTCGTTGGCCGACGCGTCGTCCACCTGCACGCCGAGGAAGATGATGCGCTCCTCGAACAGCTTGTTGTACGGGTTCGATTCCTTGACGCCGAAGCTGCTGTGCTCGATGAACGACGGCAGGATGTAGCGAGCCTGCGGCTGCACGCGGGCGTCCAATGACGGATGAATCTGATCGGTCACTTGTCTAGTCCTGCCGTCGGGCCCGCACCGTTGAGGTTGGCACTGGTGATGATGTGATCGACGAAGCCGTACTCCAGAGCCTCCTGCGCGGTGAACCAGCGGTCACGATCGGAGTCGGCCTCGATCTGCTCGACGGACTTGCCGGTGAACTCCGCGTTGAGCCGGAACATTTCCTTCTTGATGACGTGGAACTGCTCGGCCTGGATGGCGATGTCCGCGGCACTGCCGGTGACGCCACCGAGCGGCTGGTGCATCAGGACCCGGGCGTGCGGCAGGGCGTGACGCTTGCCCTTGGTGCCCGCGGCGAGCAGGAACTCACCCATCGAGGCCGCCATGCCCATCGCGTAGGTGGCGACATCGCACGGGGCCAGCACCATCGTGTCGTAGATGGCCATGCCGGCGCTGATCGAGCCGCCCGGCGAGTTGATGTAGAGGTGGATGTCCTTGGTCGGATCCTCCGCCGACAGCAACAGGATCTGCGCGCACAGCTTGTTGGCGATGTCGTCGTCCACTTGGGAACCCAGGAAGATGATCCGCTCGGCAAGCAAGCGCTCATAGACGGAGTCGACGAGGCTGAACCCGCTCCCGTTCGAACGCATGTCAGTCACGACTGGATACCTGCTTTCTCTCACGCGTTGGTACTGACGACACTAACGAAACTGGGGCGCCACGCACTCCCGTACGGGGGCGCGTTCGCTCACAGCGTCATTCGGCGGCGTCGGTGGCTTCCTCGCCCTCGGCCTCGGCGGCCTCGGCCGGACCGAAGAACTCCGTGGTGTCGATCACGGTGCCGTCGGTGTCGGTCACGGTGGCGGCGTGCACCACAGCGGCGATCGTCAGGCCGCGACGGACGTCGGCGAACATGGCCGGCAGCTGGTTGTTCTGCTGCAGGATCTGGATCAGCTGCTGGGGCTCGATGCCGTACTGACGCGACATCAGCACGAGACGCTCGGTGAGGTCGTTCTGGCCGACCTGGATGTCGAGCTTGTCGGCGACCGCGTCCATCAAAAGCTGGGTCTTGACGGCCTTTTCGGCGTTCGTCTTGTTCTCGGTGTCGAATTCCTCACGGCTGCTGCCCTGTTCGGTCAGCTGCTCGGCGAACTTGTCCTCGTCGTGGTCGAGACCGTGGATCGCGTTGTGCAGGGTGTCATCGATCTGAGCCTGAACGATCTTCTCCGGCAACGGAACTTCGGTCTGCTCCAGCAGCGCCTCGATCGCCTTGTCGCGGATCTGTTCGGCCTGCTGCACGCTCTTGACGCGCTTGACCTGGTCGGTGAGGCTCTCCTTGAGCTCGTCGATGGTGTCGAATTCGCTTGCCAGCTGGGCGAAGTCGTCGTCAGCCTCGGGCAGCTCGCGCTCCTTGACCGACTTCACGGTCACCGTCACGTCGGCGTCCTTGCCGGCGTACTCGCCCGCGGCCAGCTTGGTGGTGAACACCTTGGACTCGCCGGCCTTCAGACCGGTGATGGCGTCATCGAGGCCTTCGATCAGCTGACCGGAACCGACCTCGTGCGACAGGCCCTCGGTGGCGGCCTCGGGCACCTCGGTGCCGTCGACGGTGGCCGACAGATCGATCGAGACGAAGTCGCCTTCCTGCGCGCCACGGTCGACGCCGGTCAGGGTGCCGAAGCGGGCCCGCAGCGACTGCAGCTCGGCGTCGACGGCCTCATCGTCGACCTCGATCGGATCGACGGTGATCTTGAGCGCGTCGAACTCGGGCAGGGTGATCTCGGGACGCACATCGACCTCGGCGGTGAACGCCAGCTCCTGGCCGTCCTCGAGCTTGGTCACCTCGATCTCGGGCTGACCCAGCGGCTTGACGTCGGAGGCCGTGACGGCCTCGCTGTAGCGGCTCGGCAGCGCGTCGTTGACGACCTGCTCCAGCACCGCACCGCGACCGACGCGGGCCTCCAGCAACTTGCGCGGGGCCTTGCCCGGGCGGAAGCCGGGCAGGCGGACCTGCTGGGCCAGCGCCTTGAACGCGCGATCGAAATCGGGCTCAAGCTCGGTGAAGGGCACCTCCACATTGATGCGCACCCGGGTGGGGCTCAACTGCTCGACCGTGCTCTTCACTGTTCTGTGCTCCTAGGTAGTTCTTTCGTACTGGCTGGCGAGTCGGGGTGACAGGATTTGAACCTGCGGCCTTCCGCTCCCAAAGCGGATGCGCTACCAAGCTGCGCTACACCCCGTGTTGGTGATCCATCCGCCGCGGCAAAACCCACGAACGGACCACGCGAGATACTACGTGCTCGCGGCACGGAGCATTCAATTGGCTTTGATCGGGGGCACCCCGGTACAGTGCTGATGCTGCACATGCGGGCGTAGCTCAATGGTAGAGCCCTAGTCTTCCAAACTAGCTACGCGGGTTCGATTCCCGTCGCCCGCTCCACGAGAACCGCCCTCACGGGCGGTTTTTTGGTTTGCGAGGGCTCATCGAGGCCCGCCCGACGGTGGTTCGATCGGCGTCAGCGAGATCGGCAACCAATGGGTGCCTGGTCCCTCACCCGGACATCCCGCTCCCCCGATGACGAGCGTGCGCTCGCCGAAGAAACTGCCGTCAGGGTTCGGGACCCAGTAGTCCGAGCGGTGGGCCTGCACGGCGCTGCCCGGGTCGTTGCGGTCACAGAAGTAGGGATACTCCCCGCTCGTCTCCCAACGGCCGCTGCTCCATCGGTACTCATAGGAAACGGGCGCACCCGGATTACGGGCGTGGTCGTCCGAATTGTCCATGCGCGCAACACATCCGTTCACATCGCACTGCGTGGTGAATTCGGCGGGCACGGTCATCGAATTCATCGGTGTCGGCATTCCATTGAATGTCTGTTTCGAGAAGTCGATGAACAAGTCGTAGAACCCGTACAGCGGCGGTGGTTCAATTCTCTCCGCATGAGCGATCGGCGACCCCAGCGCCAGAACGGATGCGGCGAGGGCTATTCCAAGCATGGCTCGCATGGCGCTAATCGTCCTTGTCGTCATCGCGGTGTGCCGCCTCGATGACCTCGGGTGGCACCGGCTTTTGAAGCCAGGCACGAATGCGCAACAGCCCACCCGCGACGACGCCGACGGCAAATATCGCGACGAGTACCCACAGCACTGTGGTCATGGCACCGAATTATCCCGCTCCACCACGCAGTGCGGCCGATTACCCACGAGTAGGCCACTGCCGGATATCGAGCGCATCTCAATACTGGCCGACTGTCCAAAATCAGAGGAAAGTGATGCGTATCACGCCGACTGCAAGAAGTCGGTTTGAACGAAAGGCAACGAGATGATCGGAGCAATTATCACCGCAGTCGTCGTCGGTGCGATTATCGGCGCACTGGCGCGACTCGTCATGCCCGGTCGGCAGAATGTCAGCACGCTCATGACGGTCGTGCTCGGCATTGCCGGAGCCCTTATCGGGTCCTGGCTCACCGCTGCCGTCGGATACACCAACTCGAACGGCGGATTCGCAATCGTCCCGTTCGTGGTCGGTGTCGTCGTCGCGATTGTGCTGATCGCGATCTACACGGGCCTGACGGGACGACGCGGCACACCTGTCGGCCACTGAGTCAGAACGCCGCCCGCTCCGCCGATCCTCCCCGGGATCGGCGGAGTCGCGCGCGCATATCTTCGACCCCGATCGCGACCTGATTAGATCTTGTTGATCGAGTCAGGTTTTCGAGCGACCGGGGGCGCGAATGAACTATCCGCAGGGCGGCAACGCCTGGCAGCAGATTCCGCCCCCGAACATGCCGCCCCAGCCCTACCCCGGCCAGCCGTACGCGCCCGGCTACTACGCCCCGCCGCCACCCAAGAAGAAAAAGACCTGGCTTTGGGTCCTGCTCGCGCTCGTCGTCGTATGCATCCTGATCTACGGCGGCCTCTTTGCGTTCGCCCGCTACCAGGCAACTCGTGCCGTGACGGTGACGTACGAAGTCACCGGCACCGGTGACACGGCATCGGTGCTGTATTCAGTGCGCGACTTCGACAACGTGACCACCGAGGAATCGGTCGACCTGCCGTGGAGCAGGGACGTCGAGATCGTCGGCGGCCTCACCAAGGCATTCCAGTTCAAGGCGCAGCCCAAGCCGGGCGAAAGTGTTGAGTGCAAGGTCACCGTGAACGGCAAGATCCGCGCGCAGGACAGATCTACCCTTGCGGGCAAAAGCGCGTTCTGCTTCGGCACCGCTTAGCCGTGTTGAGCGTCCGCGCACTCGCAGCCCGGGAACGCCGGGAGTTCGCCGATCTGCTGGACGACCTGAGTCCGCAGCAATGGCAGTCAGCCACCTTGTGCAGCGGCTGGAATGTCCGCGACGTCGTGGCACACACGATCGCGTACCTCGGGCAGACCAGGCTGGGACTCACTGCTTCGATGCTGGCCGCACGCGGTCGGGTGGACCGGCTCAACGACCGTGCGCTGCGACCCTATGCCGGACCTGATGAGCTTCGCGCCCTGATGCGATCCGGTGCGGATCCCTCGGGCGCGGGTGCGCTGTACGGCTGCCGGGTGGAGCTCATCGAATGCCTGATCCACCAGCAGGACATCAGACGGCCGCTCGGACTGCCCCGCACGATCTCGGCCGACGCGGTCCGGACATCGCTGACCTTCGCGCGGGTCAGCCCGGTGATCGGCGGTGCGCGACGCATCCGCGGTCTGCGGTTCATCGCGACCGACCTCGACTGGTCGGCCGGCCGCGGGCTTGAGGTCCACGGACCGGGCGAAGCGCTGTTACTCGCGATGACCGGACGCGTCGATGCGGTGACAACCGAGCTGTATGGTGCCGGTCTGGCCGAACTCTGTCGGAGATGACGCATACTCACGCTCGCGGATTTCGACCGCAGGGTCGTGCCCAGGCGCGATCCACAGCCCACGCGTAGAAACCGGCGACAAATCAGCCGTCGGCGCACACCCACCATCACGGACCCGTCTCGAACGGCTTGCGATCTGTGCCGGAGGGGATGCTTCGCGGTAATCCGCCGCCTACCGTGAGTAACAGGTGGGGACTGTCGACCGATCTTGAAGATGGCAGCGCATTTCAACAGACACACGCACCGCTGCCGCAATACCACCGCACCTGTGCAGGAGACGAATGCCCGCAACGACCCTCATCGCAGGCACCTGCGCACCGGAATTCACCCGGGTGCGCGATGCCTTCGAGGACAACTTCGCCATCCACAAAGAGGTGGGCGCGGGTGTCGCGGTCTGGGTCGAGGGCGACCTGGTGGTCAACCTGTGGGGCGGAACATCCGACGCGGCGGGCACCCGTCCATGGCAACAGGACACCTTGGCCAGCGTGTATTCCGGGTCCAAGGGCCTGGCCAGCACCTGTATCCACCTCCTGGCCGACCGCGGCGAGATCGACCTGAACGCTCCGGTGGCCCGCTACTGGCCCGAGTTCGGCCAGGCCGGCAAGCAGGACATCACCATCGCGATGGTGTTGGGACACCGCTCCGGCGTGATCGGCCCGAGCGAACCGATGGACTGGCGCCAGGTGACCGACTGGGATGCGGTGTGCGCCAGGATCGCCGCCGCGACACCGTGGTGGCCGCCGGGCAGCGCGCAGGGCTACCAGGTGGTGACCTTCGGCTTCATCCTCGGCGAAATCGTCCGTCGGGTCACGGGCCGCACCATCGGGCATTATCTGCGCACCGAGATCGCCGAACCGCTGGGCGCCGACATCCACATCGGTCTGCCCGCCTGGCAACACCACCGGTGCGCGGAGATGGTGAACAAGCCGTCGGTGCGCAGCCTGCTGGCCGACAACCAGGTAAACCGACCGCCGAACTCACTCAACGACCACCCGATGGCCGGGTGGGCGGTGTCGATGGACTTCGTGCCGGACGACGAACTGGGCGTGCAAGCGCTGGACGCCTGGCGGGCGGCGGAGTTCCCGAGCACCAACGCGCACGTCTCCGCGCTCGGTATGGCGACGTTCTACAACGCGCTCGCCCAGGAGAAGCTCCTGACCCGCGAGCACATGGAGCGCTGCCGGATCTCGCAGGGCGGATTCGACGCCGACGTGGTGCTGGGTGCCCGCGTCGCCGACCACGGCTGGGGCCTGGGCTACATGCTCAACCAGCGCGGTGTGGCCGGGCCGAACACCGGCATCTTCGGGCACGGCGGCTCTGGTGGCTCGTTCGCGTTCGTCGACCTGGAGCACCGGATCGGCTACGCCTACGTGATGAACTATTTCGACGCCACCAAGTGCAATGCCGACCCGCGCACGGTCGCCCTGTCCAACGAGGTGTACTCCGCTCTCGGCGTAATTTGAGTTCTCTACGAGGGCCGGGAACCACCGTTTTCCGTCGGTACGCTGGACGCCATGAACAGCGTTTTGCTGCTACTCATCGTCCTGGTCATCGCCGCGATCGCGTTCGCTGTCTACAGCTCGTCGAAGGCCAACGGCCGTCGCTCCGCGGAGTCACTGGCCGACGCCAAGGCTGACGCCCGGCGGTTGATCGAAAGACTCGGCGGGCAGGTGCTCAATCTCACCGGCTCCGACGACGCGTCCAAACAGGCGCTGGCCGACGCCTCCGAGCGGTACACCGCGGCGTCCTCTCAGATCGATCAGGCCACCACCGCCAAGCAGGCCGCGCTGGCCAAGGAGAGCGCCATCGAAGGGCTCTACTACGTGCGCGCTGCCCGCACCGCGATGGGTATGGATCCGGGTCCGGAGCTGGAGTCGTTGACCGGGCAGCGCTCGGCCGGCGAGGTCACCGAGGACCGCCGGGTCAACTTCGAGGGCCGCGAGATCGAGGCCTCCCCGACGCCGTCGCAGCGCACCCCGAACTACTACCCCGGCGGCCGGGTGGCCGGACGCCCGGTGCCTGCGGGCTGGTACTCCGAACCGTGGTGGAAGCCCGCCCTGGTGGCCGGTGCGTGGGGCCTGGGCTCGGTCCTCCTGTTCGACGCGATGTTCTCCGGTATGCACGGGGTCAACTACGGCGCCCAAGGTTTCGAAAACGGTTACGGTGACGGCTATTCCGACGGTTTCGCCGCAGGCCAGGACGGCGGCGGCGACGCTGGCGCAGACGCAGGCGGGTTCGACGGCGGCGGCGACTGGGGCGGTACCGACGCCGGCGGCTGGGATGGCGGCGGCTTCGACGGTGGCGGCTTCGGCGACTTCGGTGGTGATTTCGGGGGCTTCTGAGCCCGCGCCGAGGAGAACCTAGAGGCGGCTCTCCAGACGTGCCGACACACCGGCCTCCTGCAGGTCCAAGCGCTCCAGCATGGCCCGCACCGCCTCATCCTCGATTCGGCCTTCGTCCCGCTCGGTGATGAGCGCGCCGCGTTGTGCGGCAAGCACATCTCGGTAAAGACCCGAGAACACCGTCGCCCGTTTGGTGAGTGCCTCGGGATCGGGCATTTCGTCGGCGTCCTGTGAATGCCGGGCGATTACGGCGCGGATCTCGGTCACCACACGGGGGTCCAAGCCTTCGGGCGGGTCTGCTTCGAACGCGTCGAGCACGTCGTCGGCCGCATCGTGCACCACCCGTTCGGCTTTGAGTTCCTCTTCCCGGTCGGCGGCGTGGTCGTCGCAGAACCGGGACAGGTTCAGCCGGCGGATCAACAGCGGCAGCGTCCAGCCCTGGATCAGCAGGGTGCCGACGCTCACCGCAAACGCGATGGCCTGGATTGTGGCGCGCTCCGGGAAGGGGTCGCCCGTCGCGGTGGTGGCCGGGATCGCGGCGGCCGCGGCCAGTGTCACCACCCCACGCATGCCGGTCCAGGACACGACGACGTTCTCCCGCCAGCTCAGTGACCGGCGGTCGATCATGCGGCGCCACCGCGCCCTGGGCTTTCGCTTCCGCAAGCCGAGGGCGCCGCGGGCACTGTCGGGCACCGGCACGCTGAACTTGTTCTCCACGTGCCGTGACAGCTTGTTCCGGCCGAACATCAGGAACACCGACAGCGGTCGGATCACCAGCACGATCAGCAACACGATCACCGAGGCGACGGCGACGACGGCCAGCGATTCATGGGCTTCGTTGAGGTCCTGCAGGACGAACCGGAGGTGCAGACCGATGTAGGCGAACACGAACGCCTCCAACAGCACATCCACCGAATTCCAGACATACCGCTCCTGTAGCCGAGTCTGGTACCCCGCACCCATCGCACCGTTGCCGACCACGAAACCGGCGACGACCACCGCCAGCACCCCGGAGGCGTGAAGTTCCTCGGCGGTGATGAACGCCGCGAATGGAACCACCAGACCCTGCACGGTCTCCAGGCCCGGGTTGTCCAGATGCTTGCGGATCCACAGCGTCACATAGCCGAGCAGTGCCCCGACCAGCGGGCCGACCGTGGCGCTGTATCCGAACAGCAGGAACGGGTTCTCGATGAAGGTGTGGCTGCCCGCCACCTGGGCCACCGCGATGGAGAACAGGGTCAGCGCGGCGGCGTCGTTGATCAGGCTCTCGCCGGTGAGGATCGCCATCACGCGTTTCGGCAGGCCGAGCTTGCGGCCCACGGCGACGGCGGTGACGGCATCGGGTGGCGCGACGATCGCGCCGAGCACGAGTGCCAGCCCGAAGGTCAGCGGCACCAGCACCAGCCAGGACGACACGGCGGCCACCGCGAAAGCCGTCACCACGACCAGCCCGACGCCGAGGCCGAGGATCGGACGGATGTTGCGGAAGAAGGTCGGGAAGGAGAAATCCAGGGCGGCCGAATACAACAGCGGCGGCAGGACCACAGTCAGCAGAATGTGCGAATCCAGTTCGGGCGGTTCAAACCCCGGGAGGAAGGACACCACGCTGCCGATCACCACGATGATCAGGGCGGGTTCCATCCCACGGCGATGCGCGATGGCTGTGACGAGGATGGCTCCGACGACGACGAGGATCAATTCCACTGGGAGATTGTCCCGTGCCGGCCCCGGTGCCGCGCACTCACACCTGGCAGTCGGGGCACCAGAACAGGTTGCGGGCCTCCAGTTCTGCGGTGCGCACCGTGGCACCACAGACTCGGCACGGCTCCCCCGCCCGGCGATAGACATAGGTGCGGGGACGCCCCGGACCGTAGGACGGGGCACCGTGATCGTGCTCGGGACGGACCGCGACGATCTTGCCGCGGCGCACCCCGACCTTCATCAGCTCGACGAGATCGGTCCACATGGCGCTGAATTCGGTCTGCCCCATGTGCGTACCCGGCCGGTAGGGATTGATCTGATGACGGAACAGCAGCTCGCTGCGGTAGACGTTTCCGACGCCGGCGATCACCGACTGGTCCATCAGCAATGCACCGATTGACCTGCGCGACTTGCTGATTCGTGTCCAAGCCAACGAAGGGTCGGCGTCTTTGCGCAGCGGGTCAGGACCGAGACGTGCCACCACCTCGGCGATCTCGGGCTCGGCGATCACCTCGCATACCGTCGGCCCACGGAGGTCGGTGCCGTATTCGGCGCCCACGATCCGCATCCGCACCTGGCCGACCGGCAGCCCCAGCGGAACGGGAGCCTCGGTGAACGTGCCGTACAGCCCGAGGTGAATGTGCACGACGTGGCCACCGGCATAGTGGTGGAACAGATGCTTGCCCCAGGCGTCGGCCTGTTTGAACACCTGGCCGTTGACCGCGGCCGCGCCGTCGGTGAAGCGGCCCTGCGGGCTGGACACCACCACCGGTGCCCGGCCGAACCGCTTCTGGTGCAGCCGGGCCAGCCGGTGCAGGGTGTGCCCTTCGGGCATGGGTCAGGCAGGCGCGCCGGGAACCGGCGGGGCCACGTGATCCTTCTCGTAGGCGGCAAGGATGTCGATGCGGCGCTGGTGACGTTCGGCCTCCGACCACGGCGTCGACAGGAACGCGTCGACGATGGCCAGCGCCTCCTCCTCGGAATGCATACGACCGCCCAGGCCCATCAGCTGCGCGTTGTTGTGCTCGCGGGCCAGCTTGGCGGTCTCGACGCTCCAGGCCAGGGCACAGCGGGCGCCCGGCACCTTGTTCGCGGCGATCTGCTCACCGTTGCCCGAGCCGCCGAGCACGATGCCCAGGCTGCCCGGATCGGCGACGGTCCTGACCGCCGCGTCGATGCAGAACGCCGGGTAGTCATCATCGGCGTCGTAGCTGTAGGCACCGCAGTCGATCGGCTCGTGGCCGGTCTTCTTGAGGTGCTCGATGATGGTCTGCTTGAACTCGAATCCGGCGTGGTCGGCACCGATGTAAACGCGCATGGCGGACATTCTCGCAGACGACGCCGCACGCCCCGAGCTAACCGAGGGTGATGGCGTCGAGGCGTTCCTTGATGAAGGCCGATGACGTCACCGGCTCCAGGCCGGAGACCTTGCCGACGGGCGGATCCAGCGGGGTGACGACGGCGTCGTGGTTCGCCTCGTAGAAGTAGATCAGCGAAACCAGGTCTTCTTCGGGGGCGTGCGGCTGCGGTGGCAGCACCCGGTGCCGGCCCGACGGCCAGCGGCGGCCACTCCAGTACTCCAGCAGGTCGCCGATGTTGACCGTGAGCGATCCCGGCTCCCACGGCGCGTCTTCCCAGCCCTCCTGCTCGGAGTAGACCTGCAGTCCGCCGGCGCCCGGTTCGCGATCCAGGATCGTCACCGTGCCGAAGTCGGTATGCGGGCCGATGCGGAACTGGCCCGGCTCCGGCTCCCCCACCACGCTGACCGGCGGGTAGTGGTTGATGTTCATGGTCCAGGTCGGCCGATCCGCCAGGGCGACAAAAGGATTGACGGCCAGCCCGAGGGCGTGGGCGAACAGGGCCAGCAGGTCGTCGGAGACCTTGCGCATCGCGGCGGTGTATTCGTCGACCAATGCCTGCAGCGCGGGCACCTCGGCCGGCCACACGTTGGGCGCGAACCAGATCCGGTCGACCTCCGGGTCTCCCGTCGCGGTCTCGGCGCCCAGGCTGTAGCTCTCCTTCAGATCGGGCGGAGTCTCGGTGCCCTCGGCGTAGCCGTTGGCCTCGGCTCCCGGCCCGATCCAGCCGTGCCCGCCGACGGGTACCGAGTAGCCCTGTTTGACGTCGTCGGGCAGGGCGAAGAACTCGCGGCTGGCCGTGCGCACCTTGGCTGCCAGGTCGGTGTCCACCCGGTGGCCGGTGACGACGATGAACCCGGCGCGCTGCAGCCCGGCGTCGACCTCGGCGGCAACCGCGTCGGCCTCGGCCCCGCCGGCGTACCACCGGGACATGTCGATCGTTGCTATCGAGCTCATTCGCCGATGTCCTCCGCCCACAGATCCGGCCGGGCGGCGATGAACTCTTCCATCATCGCCACGCAGCGTTCGTCGTCGAGCAGGGTAACCGCCACCCCGTGCTCGGCCAGCCAGTCATGGCCGCCGGTGAAGGTTCGGCTCTCGCCGATGATCACTGCGCCGATGTTGAACTGGCGGACCAGGCCGCTGCAATACCAGCACGGCGAGAGCGTCGTCACCATGATCGTCGACCGGTAGCCGCGCTGGCGTCCGGCGGCCCGGAAGGCGTCGGTCTCGGCGTGGATCGACGGGTCGTCGTTCTGCACGCGACGGTTGTGGCCGGCACCCAGCAGCGTCCCGTCCGAGCTGAACAAGGCGGCGCCGATCGGAATACCGCCCTCGGCCAATCCTTTTCGCGCCTCTTCGACGGCGACGTCGAGCATCTGTTGCGGGGTCATGCCGACACCACCCGTTCCGCGGTGAGTTTGGACCGGCACAACACGAGATAGCAGGCACCGGCGAGCAGGAACCCGACGAAGAACGTGATGTCACCCAACTGCGGTACCTCCCTGGCGATGTAGCCGACGAACTTCGCCTGATTGCAGAACAGCGTCACCGACACCACAAGGCCGATCAGGAACGACACCAGCCCGGGCCAGTTCGTGTAGGACCGGTCGTAGAGGAAATGCGCGACGGGTGCGTCGCCGCGCAGGTACTCATCGGCGAACACCACGCCGAGCCACGGTCCGATCCAGTACGCGATGATGAGCAGGAACGCCTCGTAGCTCGCCGCGGCGTCGGCCAGTGCCCACCAGGCGATCAGGAACCCGACCACCCCGAAGAACGCGGTGGCCAGCGCCCGGGCGATGTGATGCGGCAGCTTGATCCCGATGGTCACGAAAGCCATTGCGCCCGAGTAGATGTTGATCGCGTTGGCGGCCACCGCCCCGATCGCGATCGCCAACAGGGTCAGGCTCGCCAGCCACGGGGCCAGCTCCGAGGTGAAGGCAGTGGTCGGGTTGTCCGAGACCGCGGGACCGATGGTCACCGAGGCCGCACCCACCGTCTGCAGCAGCATGCAGGACACGAACAGCCCTGCGGCAGCGAAGAATCCGGTGCGCGGTCCAGCCTCGGACCGAGGCAGGTAACGGGTGTAATCGGCGGCGTAGGGCGCCCATCCGGCCACGTAACCGAACGCGGTGCCCACGGTCAGCAGGAAGCCGCCCATGCCACCGACACCGCCGCTGACCGCGGGGGCGCCGAAATCCGCTTTGGTCAGGATCACCACCGAGGTGATCGTGAAGATGACCGCGAGCACCGGGAACGCCCACCGTTCGAACGCCTGAACCAGGTTGTGCCCGAACACCGCCAGCACGGTCTGCACCACGACGACGAGCACCAGTGCCAGCACGGGCGCGATGCCGAACAGGGTCGACAGTGCGAACGCGCCACTGACGCTGTTGGTGGCGAACCACCCGATGCCCGCGGTCACGGTCATCAGCAGCGAGGGCACCGCGTTGCCCTTGAAGCCGAACCCCAAGCGGCCCAGCACCATCTGCGGGACGCCGTGCAGGGGGCCGCGCTTGGACAGGAAGTAGTGCGCGAGTGCACCCAGGCCGGTGCCGATGCCCAGACCGGCCACCGCCTGCCAGAACGTCATGCCGTAGACCGAGACCGCCAGCACGCCCACGAAGATCGTGGCGAATTCCAGGTTCGGCGAGGTCCAGGTCCAGAACAGCTGGCTGGGCTTGCCGTGCCGGTCGGCGTCGGCGATGTGCTCGTTGCCTCCCGGCTCGACAGCTGCGATCCTGTCGCGGTAGGAACCGTCGGTACTGGGCTCAGCCGCTGTCATGCGTACACCGTGGCGTGAGCCACGGTGTTACGCAAGCGGAATCGCGATTTTGGGTGCGGTTAACCCCTCAGTCGAACTCCGGTGCCTCCGTGCGGGAGCGCTTGAGCTCCCAGAAATGCGGGTACGACGCGAACGTCACCGACGCGTCCCAGAGCTTGCCGGCCTCTTCGCCGCGCGGGATCTTCGAGAGCACCGGGCCGAAGAAGGCGACACCGTTGACGTGGATGGTCGGGGTGCCGACGTCGTCGCCGACGGCGTCCATGCCCTCGTGATGGCTCTTCCTCAGCGCGTCGTCGTACTTGTCGGTGGTGGCGGCCTCGGCGAGTTCGGCGGGCAGGCCGACCTCTTCGAGCGCCTGCGTGATGACCTGGTCGAGGTCCTTGTTGTCCTGGTTGTGAATCCGGAAGCCCATCGCGGTGTAGAGCGGGCCGAGGATCTCCGGACCCTTGAGTTGCTCGGCGGCGATGGCGACCCGAACCGGGCCCCAGGCCTTCTTCATCAGTTCCTGGTAGTTCTCGGGTAGGTCGCGGCCCTCGTTGAGCACCGCCAGGCTCATGACGTGGAACTGCACGTCGATGTCGCGGACCTTCTCGACTTCGAGGATCCAGCGTGAGGTGATCCAGCACCACGGGCACAGCGGGTCGAACCAGAATCCGGCCGTGTCTTTCTGATCCTTCTCAGCCATCTGTGGGTCCTCTCGATGTGGTTCAGGGCACAACTGCATCCAGCACAACTCTGCACCCTCATCGAGATGTTCCCGATCCGAGTAACTATCCGCGGGCCGTTTACGACAACCTTGGTGGCCGGCATGTCCGACATGCATGCTGAAGTCACGGCAGCAGCACAGGAAACGCATAGTGCGCGAACCTTCACCGGAACGTGTTGTTCCTGTGACCCTGGTGAACCACTGTTGCCCAAGTGAGCAGAGCGCTGTAAGGGTTCTGCGTGATAGCTGAGGAGCTGAATATGGCCGCTCGTGCCTTCCTGGCGACCGCGGGTGCCGTGGCCGCCGCCCTCGCGTTGGCAGTCCCTGCGCAAGCCGATCCGGTGCCCGCCCCGAACGATCCGACGGCCGACAGCTCGTTCCTGAACGCGCTGAACGAGGCCGGGGTGGGCTACGGCGACCCCAACACCGCCGTCCGGATGGGCCAGGACGTATGTCCGATGCTGGTCGAGCCCGGTAAGGACTTCGCGTCGGTGGCCTCACAGATGCGCGGCGACGGCGGGATGTCCCCGCAGATGGCGTCCTTCTTCACCGGGATCGCGATCCAGATGTACTGCCCGCAGATGATGTCGTCGATCAGCGACGGTTCGATTCTGAACAACCTGGGAGCGCTGAACGGACTCGCCGGGATCGCCGGCTTCCCCCAGTAGGCCGGGTCCGGCCGACGTCCAGCCACTAGGTTGGACGGGTGGCACTTCCCAATCTCACTCGCGAACAGGCCGTCGAGCGCGCCGCTCTGGTCACCGTCGACAACTACCGCGTCGTCCTCGACCTCACTGACGGCAACGGCAAGCCGGGCGAAGGCACCTTCCGGTCCACCACGACCGTGACGTTCGATGCCCTCGCCGGCGCCGACACCTTTATCGACCTGGCGGCCGACACCGTCCGCAGTGCGACGCTCAACGGCGTCGCACTGGACGTCTCCGGCTACGACGAATCCACCGGCATCGCACTGTCCGGCCTGGCCGCCCACAACGTCCTGGTGGTCGACGCCGACTGCCTCTACTCCAACACCGGTGAGGGCCTGCACCGCTTCGTCGACCCCGTCGACAACGAGGTCTACCTGTACTCGCAGTTCGAGACCGCCGACGCCAAGCGGATGTTCGCCTGCTTCGACCAGCCCGACCTGAAGGCCACGTTCGACGTGCAGGTCAGCGCGCCCTCGCACTGGCAGGTGATCTCCAACGGCGCCCCCACCGCGGCCGAGCCCGCTGGTCCGGCGACCGTGCACACCTTCGCCACCACCCCGAAGATGAGCACCTACCTGGTGGCGTTGATCGCCGGACCGTACGCGGTGTGGCGCGACTCCTACTCCGACTCGCACGGGGAGATCCCGCTGGGCATCTTCTGCCGCGCCTCGCTGGCCGAGTTCATGGATGCCGAGCGGCTTTTCACCGAGACCAAGCAGGGTTTCGGCTTCTACCACTCCAACTTCGGCACGCCGTACGCCTTCGGCAAGTACGACCAGCTGTTCGTGCCGGAGTTCAACGCGGGCGCGATGGAGAACGCAGGCGCGGTGACGTTCCTCGAGGATTACGTCTTCCGGTCCAAGGTGACCCGGGCGTCCTATGAGCGTCGCGCCGAGACGGTGCTGCACGAGATGGCGCACATGTGGTTCGGCGACCTGGTCACCATGCAGTGGTGGGATGACCTGTGGCTCAACGAGTCCTTCGCGACGTTCGCGTCGGTACTGTGCCAGGCCGAGGCCACCGAATACGACACTGCTTGGACCACTTTCGCCAACGTGGAGAAGTCCTGGGCCTACCGGCAGGACCAGCTGCCTTCGACCCACCCGGTCGCCGCGGACATCCCGGACCTGGCCGCTGTCGAGGTGAACTTCGACGGCATCACCTACGCCAAGGGCGCCTCGGTGCTCAAGCAGCTGGTGGCCTATGTCGGGCTCGAAGAGTTCCTGTCCGGGCTGCGCGATTACTTCCGCGACCACGCCTTCGCCAACGCCACGTTCGGTGATCTGTTGGGCGCCCTGGAGAAGTCCTCCGGCCGGAACCTGTCCGGCTGGGGCCAACAATGGCTCAAGACAACGGGTTTGAACACGCTGCGGGCTGACTTCGACATCGACGATTCCGGTGCGTTCACGCGGTTCGCGATCGCCCAGTCGGGTGCGGCGCCGGGCGCCGGGGAGACCCGCGTGCACCGGTTGGCCGTCGGCATCTACGACGAGGACCCGGCCGGCTCCGGCAAGCTCGTGCGGGTGCATCGCGAGGAGCTCGACGTGGAGGGTCCGATCACGGAAGTTCCTGCGCTGGTGGGTGTTTCCCGTGGCCAGCTGATCCTGGTCAACGACGACGACCTCACCTACTGCTCGCTGCGGCTGGACCCGGTCTCGCTGTCGACGGTGCTGTCGCGGATCGCCGACATCGCCGATCCGCTTCCCCGCACGCTGGCCTGGTCGGCAGCCTGGGAGATGACCCGCGAGGCCGAGATGAAGGCTCGCGACTTCGTCGCCCTGGTGATGAGCGGTGTTCACGCCGAGACCGAGGTCGGTGTCGCGCAGCGGCTGCTGATGCAGGCACAGACCGCGCTGAGCTCCTACGCCGATCCCGGCTGGGCGACCGAAACCGGGTGGCCGGCGTTCGGAGATGCCCTGCTCGACCTGGCCGGCACCTCCGCGCCGGGTTCTGATCACCAGCTCGCGTTCGTCAATGCGCTGTGCACTTCGGTCCTGTCGCCGAACCATGTGGCGGTGCTGTCGACGCTGCTCGACAACGAGCCGGCCGCGGTGAACTTGCCAGGCCTGGTGATCGACACCGATCTACGTTGGCGCATCGTCACCGCGCTGGCCCGCAACGGCGATATCGACGCCGACGGTCCCGAGACACCGTTCATCGACGCCGAGGCCGAGGGCGACCCGACGGCAGCCGGCAAGCGCCACGCCGCGGCGGCCTCGGCAGCCCGCCCGCAGGACGAGGTGAAGTCCGCGGCGTGGGAGCAGGTCATCGAGGACGACACGATCGCCAACATCACCACCCGCGCCATCGTCGGCGGGTTCGTGCAGCCCGGCCAGTCCGAGTTGTTGGCACCGTTCACCACCCGCTACTTCGCGGCGATCTCCGGGGTGTGGGAGCGGCGGTCCAGCGAGGTCGCCCAGACCGTGGTGATCGGGCTGTACCCGTCATGGGATATCAGCCAGAACGGGCTCGACGCGGCGGACGCGTTCCTGTCCGATCCCGAGGTGCCGCCCGCGCTGCGCCGCCTGGTGCTCGAGGGACGCGCCGGTGTGGAGCGCTCCCTGCGCGCCCGCGCCTTCGACGTGAGCTGATTGCCTCTGCCCCGCGACCGTGCGCGTCCGCTGCCCGACACGCCGTGCCCTAGCAGCATTCTGCGCACGCTCGCGGGCCATACGCTGTGCCGATGGCGGTCAGCAGAACCCGCGCGGCGCGGGCCGCCCGCAAGCGCAAGCGGCGGATGGACCTGGTGGTCCACGACCTCACCGACGAACAATGGGCAGCCATCCAAGCCGCGTGGGGCGGGTGCGCCTACTGCCGCAGCACGACCGGTCCGTTCCAGCGGGACTGCGTCATGGCGATCTCGCGCGGCGGGCGCTACACCGTGGACAACGTGGTGCCGGCGTGCGCATCATGCAACGCCAGCAAGTGCAACTTCGAGGTCAGCACCTGGATGCGGCGCAAACGGCTGGACGAGCGTGCGTTCTTGACGCGCTATGTGGAGATTCGCAACGAGCTGGCGGGTTGACCCCACGAATGCAGCGAGCGTGCGCGCTTGTCGGCTGACAAACACGCACGCTCGGTGCTGAGTACTGAAAAATCAGGCAGGTGAAACGCCGGCCGACAGCACGCGCACGGCGCTGATCAGACCGTCGATCAGGTTGCCTTCCTTGAAGGAGGCGGCAGCTGCCGAGACGCCCAGCGGGGCAGCCTCTTCGATGCCACGGCCCTTGACGTCGGCGCCGTAGACCACCTCGATGGCGTGCTGGTCGGGCGAGACCGCGAGCAGCACCGCGTTGTTAGGCGTGGGCACCTTGGCCAGGATCTCGCGTGCGGTGGCCGCCGTGTCCGCGCCCAGGTCGCCGATGTAGACGGCGAAGCGGGCCTTGGCCGCCCGCGAGCCGTACTTGAGCGCGTCGTCGAGGACGACGAGGTCCATCGTCGGGAACGGGTAGTGCACCGACAGCTCACCGGGCTCGGTGACGCCGGAGATCCGGCCGCTGTAGGTCAGGGCATAGCCGTAGGGAAGCTCGACGTCTTTCGTCGCGATTGCAACGTCACCACTTGCCACTTGCGCCGCCTCCGATCGTCACGCCGTGTGAATCATGCCCGCCGTGTCCGTGATCCTGCGGCTCCTCGGCAGCCCACAGGATGGGCTCGTGGGTCCACGGCTCGGACATCTTGTAGGTGGCCGGGTGTGGTCCCTTGCGGGTCAGGTAGAACAACGCGAGGACCACGAACAACAACAGCGGAACCCCTCCGAGGAGGGAATGGGTAAGTGCTGTGCTCACGCGCAAACCGTATCAGCCGCGATGCGTCGACGCGCCGAGAGTGCCCAGCAAGTCGGCGTTACGCCGCGCCCTCTCCCAGATAGCGCACCCAGGCCGGGTCGAGCTCCTTGATCGTCGACAGCAGTCGCCAGTGCTGACCTTTCGGCGGCATCGGCACACAGCGCAGGGACCAGCCCAGTTCGGCGAGCAACCGGTCCGCCTTGCGGTGGTTGCAGGCAGCGCATGCCGCGACGCAGTTCTCCCAGGAATGCTCGCCTCCGCGGCTCCGCGGAATCACGTGGTCGACGGTGTCGGCGCGCCCGCCACAGTACGCACAGCGGAAGCGGTCGCGGTGCATGAGCGCGGCGCGGGTCATCGGGATGCGGGCCCGGTAGGGCACCCGCACGAAGGTGCGCAGCCGGATCACCGAGGGCACCACGATGGTGCGGGTGGCCGAGTGGATGACCGGCCCCGCCGGGTCGTCGTGTACGACGTCGGCCTTGCCGCACATCACCATGATCACCGCGCGCCGCAACGGCAGCGCGGTCAGTGGTTCATAGGTGGAGTTGAGGAGCAGGACGCGGCGGCGGCCCCACAGGGACGCGTCGGGCGCCGCGGTGGGGAGTACCTCGACGCTGTGCAGGGGGCGATTTGGCACATGGGATCCCGATGGGCCGGGAATGTGGCCGGTCCGTCGTATATGGCCTTTTTTGCTGTGCGCCATGGAGCCTCCGAGGAGACAGTCCACCACGGATCCAGGAGATACGCACGAAAATTCTTTGTGTGTTCGCAGGTCAGTCCAATGAACACCAGGTGACCACAGTGCCGTGACCGGCGCCGACGTGCCGTCAGGCCACAATGGACCACAATGAGTGACGTGACGCAGGTGCAGCGATCTTTCTACGACGAAGTCGGTGGGCACGAGACATTCGCGGCGATCGTGTCGCGCTTCTACCAGCTGGTGCGCGAGGACGAGATTCTGCTGCCGTTGTATCCCGAGGACGACATCGACGGCGCGGAGGAGCGGCTCCGGATGTTCCTCGAGCAGTACTGGGGTGGGCCGCGGACGTACTCCGACCAGCGCGGCCATCCGCGGCTACGGATGCGGCACGCCCCGTTCCGGATCGGGTACCTCGAGCGTGATGCCTGGCTGCGCTGCATGCATACCGCGGTGGCCTCGATCGACTCGACCACGCTGGACGAGCCGCATCGCCGCGCGTTGCTGGATTACCTGAACATGGCCGCGGACTCGATGGTGAACTCGGCGTTCTGATATGCGCCGGTGGTGGGCAGACGCGGTTTTCTACCAGGTCTATCCCCGCTCATTCGCCGACAGCGACGGTGACGGGGTCGGCGATCTCGACGGCGTGAGCGCCGGGCTGGATCATCTGGCGGCGCTCGGCGTCGACGCCCTGTGGCTCAACCCCGTCATGGTGTCGCCGATGGCCGACCATGGCTATGACGTCGCCGACCCGCGCGATGTCGACCCGTTGTTCGGTGGCATCGCCGCCTTGGACCGCCTGCTCGACGCCGCTCACGCCCGCGGGATCCGGGTCACCATGGACCTGGTGCCCAACCACACCAGTTCGGCGCACCCGTGGTTCGTCCAGGCCCTGGCAGATCCGGGACGACGCGACCGCTACATCTTCCGTGACGGCCGAGGCCCGCGCGGTGACGCGCCGCCCAACAACTGGGTGTCGGTGTTCGGCGGGCCGGCATGGACCCGCGTCGCCGAACCCGACGGCAGCCCGGGCCAGTGGTATCTGCACCTGTTCGATCCCGCCCAGCCCGACCTGAACTGGACCCACCCTGCGGTTTTCGAGGACCTGGAGAAGACGCTGCGCTTCTGGCTGGACCGTGGGGTCGACGGGTTTCGCATCGACGTGGCCCATGGCATGGCCAAGCCACCCGAATTGCCCGACATGGCGGTCACCGACACCGCGCTGTTGCGCAACAGCGACGACGACCCGCGGTTCGACAACGACAGCGTGCATGACATTCACCGGTTCATCCGGACAGTGTTGGACGACTATCCCGATGCGGTCGCCGTCGGCGAGGTGTGGGTGCACGGCAATGAGCGCTTCGCCTTGTATCTGCGTCCCGACGAGCTGCACCTTGGCTTCAATTTCCGTCTGGTACAAGCAGATTACGACGCCGGCGAGGTCCACGACGCAATCGACAACGCGATCGTCGCGGCCGACCTGGCCGGTGCGACACCCACCTGGACGCTGTCCAACCACGACGTGGAACGTGAGGTCACCCGCTACGGCGGCGGCGCCCGAGGGCTGGCGCGAGCGCGAGCGATGGCTCTGGTGATGCTTGCACTGCCGGGCGCGGTGTTCGTCTACAACGGCGAGGAACTCGGACTGCCCAATGTGGACCTGCCCGACAAGGTGCTGCAGGATCCGGTGTGGGAGCGCTCCGGTCACACCGAACGCGGGCGCGACGGATGCCGGGTGCCGATGCCGTGGTCGGGCGATGCGCCGCCGTTCGGGTTCTCGTCGAACGGCGACACCTGGTTGCCGATGCCTGCCGAATGGGCGTCGCTCACGGTGCAGCGTCAGCAGAACGACCCGTCGTCGACACTGAAGTTCTATCAGCGCGCCATCCAATTGCGCTCCAGCCGTGCGGAATTCGCCGGGAACGGGATCGACCTGGAGAACTCGGGCGACGTGCTGACGCTGCGGCGCGAAGGCGGCGTGACGTGTGTGCTGAATACAGGCAGCGACGCTGTGCCGTTGCCGCCCGGTGAGGTTCTGCTGAGCAGTGGCGAGCTGGTTGCCGGCGCCCTGGGCCCGGACAGCGCGGCCTGGGTTGTCTGAGCCGGCCCAGTTCGCTCGCCCGCGCCCATCCGCCACGCCCGCACCCGCCCGCCCGCGCACGCCCGCCCGCGCACGCCCGCCGAATGTCACGCCAGAGTGGCGCTCGCCTTCGACAGCCACTCTGGCGTGACAAAGCGGAGATAGCCCGTGCCGGCCGGCCACTCTGGCGTGACGGTCGAGCTCGACGGCCACTCTGGCGTGACAAAGCGTCGCGGCAAAAGGATCAGCCAGCCGGGGACCAGCCAGCCGGGGACCAGTCAGCCCAGGATCAGCGCAGCGCTGTCGCGGCGGCGGTACACCGAGCCGAACCGGGCGTCGATGCGCAGCCACGACGGGTGCGCGCGAACCCGGACGATCTCATGCTCGCTGACCTCGTTGCCGGTCTGAGGGAGAAAGCCCATGGCGGTCAACGCGAAAACGCACCGCATCGGCACACCGACGCTGTGTTCGCCCGCACTGACGGCGATCACCTCCTGGTCGAGCAGCGAGGCCGGCGGCCCGTGCGCGCTGCCGTGCTCGCGGGCCAGCGCGCCGCCCTGCTGAGCCAGATCGAGCATCACCCGCGCAGGCACGTCGTCGAGGTGGACGAACCCGTCCTCAGGCGGCAACCCGCCGCGCCAGGACGAGTCCATCGGGAAGCCGGGGTCGACGTATCCGCCTCCCCCACCGGACAATCCGGCCACCAACGCGTCGGCGCCCGCGGACAGATCAGATGGACGCACCCGCCCGGTCACCACGCGACTGGCCAGCACCTCCAGCCCGGTCGCCACCCAGGCCACCGCCCGCCCGCCGGCGCGCTCCCGCAACCGGACCACAGCAGCATCGTCGAGTCGCAGGGCACGATCGAGGAACGTCGCGAGATCCCTACGGTCGCGCGGATCGTCGATCCACAGGCCGCGCTCCGGGGCGGTCATCGCAGATGGCTCTCCAGATAACCGCGCTGCTCGGGGGTCAGGCGTTCCAGTCGTTGCTCGGCGATGTGCACGGCCGCCAGTTGCGTCTCGCCGATCACCGACGGCTTGGAGTCCGGAGCGGCAGTCAGCGAGCGCACCTCGTAGCCGATGGTGAAGTCGACGGCACGCACCCGCTTGGACCACATGGTCACCTGAAGCGGAGAGTCCACCAACCGCAGCTGACCCTTGTAGCTGATGTTGACATCGGCGATCAGCAGCCCGATGGTGTCGATCGTGGCGCCGAAAGGCTCACGCAGGAACGGTATCCGGGCTTCTTCGAGAAGCGTCACCATGGTGGCGTGATTGATGTGCTGGTACATGTCGATGTCCGACCAGCGCACATGCACCGGCGTTGTAAAACTCACGCAGTCGTTCCCGTTCCACTCGTTCGTGTCATGCTGCGGATCTGGCGGGCCGCCACAGACAGCGTCGCCAGGTCCTGCTCACCATCTTGGTATATCTCGGTCAGGGTGCGGCGCGCGCGGGTCACCCGGGAGCTGTTGGTCAGCTCCCACTCGGCGATCTTCTCCTCGCCGGTCTCATCGGGTTCGCCGACGGCGAGCACGTCGAAGCACAAGGCCCGAAGTGAACCGTAGATGTCATCGCGAATCGCCAACCGCGCCAAGGAATGCCACCTGTCGTCCCGGCCGAGTCGCGATACCGCGGTGAGCAACCCGTCGGCGCCGAGGCGATCCATCAGCGCGAAGTAGGTGTCGGCCACCTCCGCGGCGTCACGGTCGACGATGTCGGAGATGTCGATCACGTCGAGCAGGCTGTACTGGTACAACCCGGTCGCGACCGCATACGCCAGATCGTCGGGCACGCCGTGCGCGGCGAACTCCCCGGCCTCCTTCTCGACGATGGCCTTGTCGTCTCCGCGCAGCCATTGCGGCATCTGCGGGCGCAGGGTAGACACCTGCGCGGCGAACCGGTTGATCTCGGCGCCGACGGCCAGCGGCTGCGGACGGTAGTTGAGCAGCCAGCGCCCAGCCCGGTCGACCAGGCGGCGCAGATCCAGCGTCATCCGGTCGGTCACGAAAACCGGCACCCCGGCGTCACCGGCGGCCCGAATCTCGCGCCACACCTTGCCGATTCCGAAGATGGCATCGGTGGCGACGTAGCTGCGTACCGCATCGACCGGTCCGACCCCGACATCCTCGGTGATGCGGTAGGCGTAGCTGATCCCGCTGGTGTCGACGAGATCGTTGACCAGCATGGTGGTGACGATTTCGCGGCGCAGCTGGTGCGACCGGATCTCGCTGGTGAAGTGCTCGCGCAGCTTCTCCGGGAAATACCGCGGCAACCGCGACGCGAACACCTCCTGATCCGGGAGGTCGCTGGCCAGCACGTCGGCTTTGAGCTCGAGCTTGACGTGCGCCATCAGCGTGGCCAATTCCGGTGAGGTCAAACCGATTCCGGCATCGACGCGGCGCTTGATCTCCTTCTCCGAGGGCAACGCCTCCAGCTCGCGGTTGAGCCCACGGTTGGCCACGAACTCCTTGATCATCCGGGCGTGCACGGTGAGCATGCTCGCGGAATTGGTCCGGCTGGTCCCCATCAGGTCGTTCTGGTCTTTGTTGTCGGTCAGCACCAGGGCACCGACCTCGTCGGTCATCGACAGCAGCAACTCGGTGCGTTCGTCGGGACTGACCTTGCCCGCGGTGACCAGGGAGTCGATCAGGATCTTGATGTTGACCTCGTGGTCCGAGCAGTCCACGCCCGCCGAGTTGTCCAGCGCATCGGTGTTGATCCGGCCGCCGGCCAGGTCGAATTCGATGCGCCCGAGGGAGGTCACCCCCAGGTTGCCGCCTTCTCCGATGACCTTGGCGCGCACCTCGTTTCCGCACACCCGGATCTGGTCGTTGGCGCGATCACCGACATCGGCCTCGGTCTCGGCCTTGACGTAGGTGCCGATACCACCGTTCCACAACAGGTCGACCGGCGCCTTGAGAATCGCCTTCATCAGGGCGGGCGGCGTGAGTTCCTCGATGTCAGAGTCGATTCCGAGTGCCGCACGGGCCTGCGGGCTGATCGGAATGGACTTCTGTTGGCGGCTGAAGACACCGCCGCCCTCGCTGATCAGCTTGGTGTCGTAGTCCTCCCAGCTGGATCGCGGCAGCTCGAACAGGCGCTTGCGTTCCACCCACGACACCGCGGCGTCAGGGTTGGGATCGACGAAGATGTGCCGGTGATCGAAAGCGGCGATCAGCCTGATGTGCTTGGACAGCAGCATGCCGTTGCCGAACACGTCACCGCTCATATCGCCCACACCGACGACGGTGAAGTCCTGGGTCTGGGTGTCCACCCCCATCTCCCGGAAGTGCCGCTTCACCGACTCCCACGCCCCCTTGGCGGTGATACCCATGGCCTTGTGGTCGTAGCCGATCGAACCGCCCGAGGCGAATGCGTCCCCGAGCCAGAACCCGTAGGACTTCGCCACCTCGTTGGCGATGTCGGAGAACGTGGCCGTGCCCTTGTCGGCCGCGACCACCAGATAGGCGTCCTCCCCGTCGCGGCGCACCACGTCCGCAGGTGTGACGACGGCACCGGTTCCCTTGTCGACGTTGTCGGTCACGTCGAGCAGTCCGGAGATGAAAAGCTGGTAGCACGCAATGCCTTCGGCCCGGGTGGCCTCACGGTCGACGGCGGCGTCGCCGGTCGGCTCGGGCGGTCGTTTGACCACGAACCCGCCCTTGGCCCCGACCGGCACGATGACCGCGTTCTTCACCGCCTGGGCCTTGACCAGACCGAGGATCTCGGTGCGGAAGTCCTCCCGGCGGTCGGACCAGCGCAGCCCGCCGCGGGCCACGAACCCGAACCGCAGGTGCACGCCCTCGACCCGAGGTGAGTACACGAAGATCTCGAACTTTGGCCGCGGCAACGGTAGTTCGTTGATCAGTCCGGGATTCAGCTTCATCGCCACCACCCCGCGCTGACGCGCCGAATCAGGCTGCTGCACAAAGTAGTTGGTGCGCAGCGTGGCCTGGATCAGGGTCGCGAACGCCCGCAGCACCCGGTCGGTGTCCAGGCTGACCAGGGCGTCGATGTCGGCGGCCACCGCAGCGGCCGCCCCCTGGGCGTCCCGGGCCCCCGCGGTGTCCTCTGACGGGTCGAACAGCGCCTCGAACAGCTGGACCAGTGACCGTGTGGTGTGCGGATTCTCGTTGACCACCGATTCGATGTGCGACTGGCTGTACGGGAACCCGGCCTGGCGCAGGTACTTCGCATAGGCGCGCAGGATCACCACCTGCTGCCAGGTCAGGTCGGCACGCAGCACCAGTTCGTTGAACCGGTCCACCTCGACCGACCCGTGCCAGATCGCGGTCACCGCATCGGCGAACCGCTGGGCGGTGGCCTCGCGCGAGGCGGCGTCGGGCGCCTCGGGGATGCTGCGCTGCCGGGCCACCTTGAATTGATAGATCCAGACCGGCAATCCGTCGGCCCTGCGCACGGTGTACGGGCGCTCCTCGAGCACCACCACACCCATCGACTGCAGCATGGGCAGCAGCTCGCTCAGCGAGGCCGACTGTCCGCCGAGGTACCAGGTGAGCTGAGCCAGCCCGTCGTCCCCGCCCTCGTCGAACACCAACTTCACCGAATTGTCCTGCAGCCCTTCGATAATCGCGATATCGGCGATGGCATCGGCGGGCGCGACGGCTTGCTTGTAGTCCTCCGGGAACGCCGTGGCGTAGTGCTCGACGGCGGCCGGGCTCAACGCCGCATGCGCAGCCGCACTGGTCATGCGGTCACCCCAGTTGCGGGTGGCCTCGGTCAGCAGGTTCTGGATCCGGTTCTCGTTCTCGGTGGAGGTGTCCACGGTGTGCGAAGCGGTGCCGTCGGGCAGCCGGACCGTGAAATGGACCACCGCCCAAGGCGACTCGCTGACCCGGGCGGAGTAGTCGATGCTCTCACCGCCGAGCTCGCGCACCAGGATGTCTTGCATCTCCAGCCGAACCGCAGTGGTGTAGCGGTCTCGCGGCAGGTACACCAGGCAGGACACGAAGTGCGCCAGTTGATCCGCACGCAGGAACAGCAGGGTACGACGGCGAGAACCGAGGTCCACCACGGTCAGCGCCATGTCCAGCAGCTGCTTGGAGCTCAACGCGAACAACTCCGGGCGCGGGATGGTCTGGACGATGTCGCGCAGCAGCTGCCCGGGGTGGCTGGGGTCGCGGCGCGCCATGGCCAGCGCTTCCTCGACGCGGCGCGAGATCAACGGGATCTCCAGCACGTTGGCGTTCATCGCGGCCACGGTGAACAGGCCGACAAACCGATGCTCGATGGCCCGCTCGCCGCTCTCGCGTACGACGACGATGTACGGGTACGCCCCGTAGCGCAGATAGCTCGGCATCGTGGCCTGGGCCAGCACCATCAGGTCGTCGGCGGCGGTCAGCGGCGGGAGCACATCCTCACGCAGCTTGAGCACGCCGAGCCGGCTGGACGGATCGACCGAGGCCTGCCCGTCGCTGATCGCGCACTGCTGGTAGCCCAGCAGTACGAAGTGCCCGTCGGAGAGCCAGCGCAGCAATGCGGCGACGTCGCGGCGTTCCGTGTTGGGAAACCGCCCCTCGACGTCGGTGGCGACATCGTTGGCCAGCGCGTGCAGTGCGGCAGCCATGGCCGCGGCGTCCAGCCCGATCTGCCGGGCCTCGGCCAGGACGTCGGGCACCAGCCCGACCACCTCGGTCAGTGCCGGGCCGTCAGCCGCTCCGTTGACCGGGACCAGGATCCAGCATTCGTCCACACCGTCGACGCCGGTGGCCTCGGCGGCGGGCTGGAAGTCCAGCAGTACCCCGTCGGCGTCGCGGCGCACCCGAAAGACCGGATTCATGATCGCCGGGTAGGCGATGCCGTGCCGGTGCAACAACACCGTCACCGAATCCACCAGCATGGCCGCCTGCTCGGTGACGATCTGCAGGGCCGGACCGGAGTCGCGGTCGCCCGGATAGACCATGACCTTGGTCTCCCCCGGCGCCCGCTGGCCGCCCAGCGCATAGTGGGCGGCCACCGTGTCATCGGAGGCCAGGCGCTCGGCCACCGCGGCCTGCGGACCGGTGGCGGCCACTCCCGGCGCATCGGCCTGCGGAGCCCGGTAGGTGGACAGGAAAGCCTTCGCGAGCCGGTGGATCACCTCAGGCGGTGCCTGTGGGCGATCCCGGTCGCTAATTCCCTGTCCCCGAAGAGCTCCCGGTTCGGCCGTCATACGGATCACTCCCTACTCACGCCCACACACCGGCATTGGTGCATAGCTGCGACATTAGTAGCGCCACCGAGCCCGCTGCGCCGTTTATCCCGTCACGGGTCAGTCGCGGGTCAGTCTCCTGTGGGTCACCCGGTGCGGACGTGCCGCTTCGGCACCGAGGCGTTGGATCTTGTTCTCCTCATAGGCACCGAAGTTGCCCTCGAACCAGAACCACTTGGCCTCGTTGTCGTCGTCGCCCTCCCACGCCAGGATGTGCGTGCAGGTGCGGTCCAGGAACCACCGGTCGTGGCTGATCACCACGGCGCAGCCGGGGAACTGCTCCAGCGCGTTCTCCAGTGACGACAGCGTCTCGACGTCGAGGTCGTTGGTCGGCTCGTCGAGCAGGATCAGGTTGCCGCCCTCCTTGAGGGTCAGCGCCAAGTTCAGCCGGTTGCGCTCACCGCCGGACAGCACGCCCGCGGGCTTCTGCTGATCCGGTCCCTTGAACCCGAACGCGGACACGTAGGCCCGCGACGGGATCTCGTTCTGGCCGACCTCGATGTAATCCAGCTTGTCGGAGACGACCTCCCAGACCGTCTTCTTGGGGTCGATGCCTGCACGGCTCTGATCGACATACGACAGCTTGACCGTGTCGCCGACCTTGACCGTGCCGCTGTCGGGCTGTTCCAACCCGACGATGGTCTTGAACAGCGTGGTCTTGCCGACGCCGTTGGGGCCGATGACGCCGACGATGCCGTTGCGCGGCAGCGTGAAGGACAGGTCCTTGATCAGGGTGCGGCCCTCGAAACCCTTGTCGAGGTGCTCGACCTCGACGACCACGTTGCCCAGCCGCGGCGGGGTCGGGATCTGGATCTCCTCGAAGTCGAGCTTCCGGGTCTTCTCGGCTTCGGCGACCATCTCCTCGTAGCGACCGAGGCGGGCCTTGTTCTTGGCCTGCCGGGCCTTGGCGCCCGAGCGGACCCAGGCCAGCTCGTCCTTGAGCCGCTTCTGCAGCTTCTGGTCCTTCTTGCCCTGGACCTCGAGGCGCTCGGCCTTCTTCTCCAGGTAGGTCGAGTAGTTGCCCTCGTACGGGTAGGCGCGGCCGCGGTCGAGTTCGAGGATCCACTCGGCGACGTTGTCCAAGAAGTACCGGTCGTGGGTGACGGCCAGGATGGCGCCCTTGTAATTGGCCAGGTGCTGCTCCAGCCACAGCACGCTCTCGGCGTCGAGGTGGTTGGTGGGCTCGTCGAGCAGCAGCAGGTCCGGCTTGCTCAGCAGCAGCTTGCACAGCGCGACGCGGCGGCGCTCACCACCGGACAGGTGGGTGACCGGCTCGTCCGGCGGCGGGCAGCGCAGCGCGTCCATGGCCTGCTCCAGCTGGGAGTCGATGTCCCACGCGTCGGCTGCGTCCAGTTCCTCCTGCAGATGGCCCATCTCTTCCATGAGCTCATCGGAGTAGTCGGTGGCCATCAGCTCGGCGACCTCGTTGTACCGGTTGAGCTTGGCCTTGATCGGCACGCCGTCCTCGACGTTCTCGCGGACGGTCTTGCTCTCGTCGAGGTGCGGTTCCTGCATCAGGATGCCGACGCTGGCGCCGGGCGCCAGCAGCGCGTCGCCGTTGTTCGCCTGGTCGATGCCGGCCATGATCTTCAGCACACTCGACTTACCGGCCCCGTTGGGACCGACGACGCCGATCTTCGCGCCGGGCAGGAAGTTCAGGCTGACGTCGTCAAGGATGACCTTGTCGCCGTGCGCCTTGCGAACCTTGCGCATCGTGTAGATGAATTCGGCCATGCCGTGATGTGCCTTTCTGAAACTCTTCGGGGATATCGGATGGGCGCTCGCGCGAAAGGTTGCGTCAAGCCCAACTCACTCGCGCCCATCCTATGCGCGCCCGAAACCCGCTAAGCCGACAGTGGCAGGTCGCCCTCGTCGGGCTTGGTTTCGGCGGTGGCCTCCACCTCGTCGGTCAGCCGGCCGGACTCGAGCACCGGGCCGGCCGACGGCTTCGGCAACGGTGCGACCTTGGCCGTGCAGCGGGACAGGTCCGGGCCGACCGCGGTGGCCCGCACCTCCACCGACGACCGGCGGACGCCCTCTTTGTCTTCGTACTCATCGGTGTGTACCTGCCCGACCACGATCACGGCGTCGCCCTTCGTCAGAGAGGCGCTGGTGCCGGTGGCGAGATTTCCCCAGCAGTTGACCGTGACGTAGAGCGAGTTGCCGTGCTCCCAGTTGCCGTCGGGGGTGCGACGGCGCGAATTGCTGGCCACCCGGAACTTGTACAGTTCCTGATCGCCGAATCGCCGCCGGACCGGGTCGGTGATGATGTTGCCCACGATCGTGAACGGGGTCTCGAACATTTCTGGTTCCTTTCGCTTCATCCATTCCGGTGGCCGGTGCCAAGCAGTGCGGCCGCCTTACGCAGCCATTGACCGTCGGCACCCCGACGCGCGGCCGGCATGCGGACCCGACGAAACCGTCGGCTGGGGATGAAACGCAGGCTGGGGATAACTCCCCGGGTCACCCAGAAGGGCGGTCGCGCCGGGCCATCTCGGCCAGCATCGCGTTGTAGGCCGCCAGATCGGCGTCATCGTCGCGATCGGCAGCCCGGTCCAGCCGCTTGGCGGTGCGCTGATCGCTGCGCCGCCACTGGATCAGCAACGCCAGCATCACGATGACCAGCGGAACTTCTCCGGCTGCCCAGGCGATGGCGCCGCCCAGGTTCTGATCTCCGATCAGGTCGGTGTGCCACGGCAACTGCAGCGATCGGTAGAAGCTCTCGCCCAGCACGGTCTGCATACCCATCATCACCACGCCGAAGAACGCATGCAGTGGCAGCGAGGCGAACACCATCCCGATCTTGACCAGGTGCGGGACGGGCCGCGGAGTGGGATCCACGCCGATGACCACCCAGTAGAACAGGTAGCCCGACAGCAGGAAGTGCACGTTCATCAGGATGTGCGCGGCATGGTTGCTCACCGCTGCATCGAAGATGCCGCCGAAGTACAGGCCGTAGAACCCGGCCACGAACAGCACGGTCGCGATGATCGGATGGGTCAGGAACTGCGAGGCCTTCGAGTGCAACGCGGCCAGCAGCCATTCCCGGGGGCCCGGCGGAGAGCCGCGGCCCGCCGTGGGCAATGCCCGCAGGGCCAGCGTCACCGGGGCACCCAGCACCAGCAGCACCGGCACCAGCATGGACAGCAGCATGTGGGCGATCATGTGCATGCTGAACATCGCAGGCATGTAGCGGCCGAGCCCCGACGAGGTGGTGAACAGCAGGACCGCGCAACCGAGCAGCCAGGCGGCAGTGCGGCCCACCGGCCAGGTGTCGCCACGGCGGCGCAGTCGGGACACGCCGGCCAGGTACAGCGCGACACCGATGATGGCCGCGGTCCCGAACAGCAGGTCGAACCGCCAGTCGAACAACACCCGAGCCACGGTCGGAGGCCCGGCGAAGTCGTATCCGATCGCAACCTCGGTGGCGCTCGGGATCCTCGGCTCGGGCGGCGGCGGGGTGCGTCCCAGCCCGACGGCGATGCCGAACGTCACGCCGAACAACGCTGCCTCGGTCAGCGCCAACCGGATCAGCGGTGTGCGCGCCCCCGGATCGGCCGCCAGCGCGGCCAGACTGACCCGGCGCTGCCGCCAGCCCAGCACGCCGAGCAGGGTGAGTGCGACCACCTTGGCCACCAGCAACCAGCCGTAGCTGGTACGCCCGAGATCGGGCAGCTGGATCCGCACCAGCGCGTTGAGCACGCCGCTGACGGCCATCGCGACGAAACACCACAGGGCCAGCGCCGAGAAGCGGCGCGCCGCCAGGGCCGTGTTGGGACCGTCAGCGCCGGCCCGGGCCCGCATCGCGTGCGCCACCAGCGCCAGCAGCCCGCCGGCCCACAGCGCGGCGGCCACCAGATGGATGAACAGGCTGTTGGTCGCCAGATCGTGGGCCCCGCCGGACGACGAGTGTCCGGTCAGAACCAGCGGCATCATTGTCAGCAGCGACCCGGCCAGCAGCACCGGGGTCCATCCCCACCTCAGCACCGGCAGGCTGGCGATGGTGACGGCCGCGGCCAGGATCGCCGTCCAGCGCCAGGCGACGGCTACGTCGACCATGCCGGCCGCCGACCACACGTCGACCGGCCCGAGATGATCGAGCAGCGGCTGCCCGGATACGTCGGAGATCGTCAGCGGCACCAGCAGCGCGGCGCAGACGGCCCACACGCCCGAAGCCGCCGAGCCGAGCCGCAGTGCCCGGTAGCCGGCGACATCGAGCACGCCGTTGGTCTGCGGGGCCACCAGGAACGCCGCGAACAGGAACGACCCCACCGCGAGGACGGCGGCGATCTCGCCGGCAGCCCGCACGAACGGCAGGCCGTAGGTGGTGATCGGACCGGGGTTGGGCAGGCCCGTGGCGGTCAGCGCGTCGGCCAGCGACAGCGCTCCAATGCCTGCGGCCACTGCCCCTGCCAGCAGACCCACACCGACCAGCACGGGCCACACCACGCTGTTACGCACGCCGGATGCGGCCGCCTGGCCGGCAGAAGTCATGGTCCAAGGGTATGGCGTGCCAGCCACCAGCCCCTCCGGCAGCCGGGTCGTCTAGTCCGGCCCGACCTGCTCCGCGCGACGTTGCTTCTCCCGGAAGTAGAACTGTTCACGGGCGATCTCGTCGACCTTGTCCATGTCGGCGACGATCCCGCGCAGTTCGTCCCGGAAGGCATTACGACGCGCCTGCAGGTCGGGGCCGTTGACCAGCAGGTCCTGATCGGCTGCCACCTGGCGCGCAGTGGCGAACAGCAACGCCGACACCGACTCGTTGCTGCCCACCCGCCCCTGGGCGACGTACTGACGCCCGACGCCGAGCGCCCGCTTGGTCAGGTCCCGCTCGCTGATCTCGGCCGGCGCATCGCGTAACACGTCGGCGACGATGCCGTAGGCCTCGAAGAACGGGCGCAACATGGCGCCGACCAACAGCGGTCGCTTTCGGCGCAGCATCTGATAGATGTCGTCCCCGCCGGCGGAGACCTTCGCTTCCCAGCCTCCGGCCGCCTGCCCTTCCGGCGTGCGGTCGTACCACGACAGCTCCTCGGCGACGTTGTCGCGGAAGGCCGCCGAATCTGCGAAGTAGAAATCGAACTTGAGCAGATCACGAAGCCGCATCACCTGATCCCAGAACGCCTGCAGCGGGTCCGCTGCGGCGCGGGCCGCATATGCGAGGGCCAGCTCGACGATCGAGGTCTCCTGGAAGGCGTGGATCAGCGAGTTGCGGTAGAACGCGGCCTCCAGTTCGTCCTCGGGGGCGATTCGCCACACCGGTTCGCGCCCGCTGTCGACGAGCGTCACCGGGTGCCCGCCGGAGAGGGCGTCGACGGCCGAGCGCACCCCCTCGGCCGTCCGTAGCCGCAGCGCGCTGTTGGTCATCGGGGTGTTCTTGCGCTCCAGGTAATCCAACGAGTCCTGCAGCGTGTGGTGCAGCTGATCCAAGGTCAGGGCCACTCCGCGGGCCCCCAGCAGCAGGGCCGAGACCAGGTTGGTCGCGTTGACCGGGGTGACGCGCAGGATGCGCCAGGCCACCTCGAAGGCCATCTTCTGCATCGCCAGGCGTTTGGCCGCTTCGTCGTGGGCCATCTCGCCGCCGGGCTCGCCCAGATGCTCGCGCATCGAGACCGCTTCGGGGAAACGGACATAGATCTTGCCGTAGTTGCGTTCGCCCTGCGCCTTGATGAAGTTGTACAGCCAGCTCAGGCCTTCGGGCGTCTTCTCGCCGCCGCGGGCGTACGCGGCGTACTCGGCCGTCTCGTGCAACTGGTCGAAGCTGATCGACACCGGCTGCAGCAGGATGTCGTCACTGCGGCCGTCGAGGTACGCGTTGGCGACATAGGCGAGCAGTCCGAGCTTGGGCGGCAACATCTTTCCGGTCCGGGACCGGGTGCCCTCGATGGACCAGTTCAGGTTGAATCGCTTCTCCACGATGTAGCCGACGTACTGCCGCAGCACGTACTTGTACAGCGGGTCATCGAGTTTGCGGCGCAGGAAGATGACGCCGGAATGCCGGAACAGCGGCCCCATCAAGCCGAACGACAGGTTGATCCCGGCGAACGTGTAGACCGGCGGAAGCCGGTTCTCCTGCATGGCCACCGGGACGATGACCCCGTCGAGATAGGACCGGTGGGAGAACAGCAGCACCGCCGGATGCTGTTCCAGGGCATGGCGCATCGACTCGATCTCGGACCGGTCGTAGTCGATACGCGGATCGAACCCGCGGCTGAAGATGGCCCGGCCCAAAGTCGGGATCAGGTCCACCGAGAACCGGCTCCACCCCGTGGAGAGCTCGTCGAGCATCTCCCCGGCCTTCTCCACCGTCGCGCCCGGGATCTGCTCCAGGCCTTGGCGGAAGCGCGCCGAGTCGAGCATCTCCGGTTTGACCAGCCGCGGCGACTTGTATTCGGGGCCCAGCAGACGAAGCTCGACCCGTTCGATCGCCAGCACCGCGCGGCGAAGGACGAATCGTGCGAATTCTCTGGGGTTTTCGGCGATCGTGGTTTCGCTCCACTGCTTGCGCAGCTCCGATACCTTGGCCGGTTCACCGGCGACGATCCGGGCGCGCGTCGGGTTCTTACGCAGGATGCGCCGCTGCAGGATCTCCGGCGGCCGGTAGGTGTCGCGGCCGGAGATCAACCCGACCACCTTCAACCGGGTAGGTAACCCGCCGGGCACCCAGAACACCCGGACCGGAACCACCAGCCGGTCCTCGTCCGATTCCAGCTCCTCGACCAACCGGGCCACCGCCCCGGGGGCGGGTTCGTCGGTGGCCGGCAGCTGCAGTACCTCGACGGTCGTGTCAGGGTGTTCGCGCCGCTGCGCCTTGAGCCAGTCGTTGAGCAGTTCGAGCTCGGCCGGTGACGACACCGACGCGAGCACCAGCGCGTCGTCAGTGGTGCTGAAGCTGGGGTAATCGTCGATCCCCGTGGTCACGGTCGGCCCTTGGGGGTCGACCGCGGCGAGGTGGTATCCGATTTGGCCGCAGCCTTTTTCGCGGGCGCCTTCTTCGCGGACGCCTTCTTGGCGGGTGCCTTTTTCGCCGGTGTCTTCTTGGCGGCGGCCCGGCGCGGTGCGGCTTTCTCGGCGGGCGCGGCACGCGAGTAGACGTCGAAGGTGGGCAGCTCGTCCTGCGGCCAGGATTTCAGGGTGTCGAGGTAGATCTGCCGGACCTCGGCGATGCGGTCGGCGAGGTTGTCGACCGTCCAGTCCGCGACCGATATCGGCGGATACACCGCGACGTCCACCTTGCCGGGGTTGAAGGTGCTGGAATCGCGGTGCGCGATCACCTCGGCGTTGCGGATCACGATCGGCACGATCGGCACACCCGCGGCCATGGCGATGCGGAACGGCCCCTTCTTGAACGGGCCGACCTCGGTGGTGTCGAGCCGGGTGCCCTCGGGTGCGATCAGGATCGACAAACCTTTGCGGGCAAGCTCTTCCACCCTGTGCAGGCTTTCGACGGCCTTCTCCGGATCGTCGCGGTCGATGAAGGCCGCGTCCATGACCTTGCCCAGTGGGCCCATCAACGGATTGCGCTCGAGCTCCTTCTTCCCGACACCGGTGAAGTCCACCCCGACCAGCCGCCCCGCGATCATCGGGTCCGCCTGGTTGCGGTGGTTGAAGATGAACACCGCGGGGCGTTGGGCGGTCAGGTTCTCCTCACCGAGGACGTTGAGCTCGATGCCCGTGGTGAGCATCAGCAGCTTGCTCCAGTTCGAGGTGAAGAAGTTGACGCCGGTTCGTTTGTTGCGGGTGAGCAACCCGAGTCCGATCGCACCGGCGGCGACCGTCGGGATGGTGGCCAGGCTGGCGAGGGTGCGCAGTTGCGCGACCGGGCTGCTGCCGCTGCGGCTGCTGAACTTCAGCACGGGCCAGCCGCGTTTGGCGGCGACGGCGGCCAACTTGCCTGCCGGGTTCGTCGGCCGTGGATGGCCCACCAGATACATCAGGGCGACGTCCTCGTCGCCGTCGGCGTAGAAGTAACTCTTGGTCAGGTCCACCCCGTTGGCGGCCGAGAAGTTCTGCACTGCGCGGGCTTTGCCGGGACCCCAGATGACCGGTCTCTCTACTTCACCGGTGATCAGGCCGTCGTCGTCGGTCTCGAACTTGTTGCACAGCACGTTGTCGATGCCAAGAAAGCCCGCGACCGGATCGACCTGCACGGTCAGCGCCGACGAGCTCAGCACCACGGTGTGGCCGCGGGCCATGTGAGCGCGGACCATTGCGCGCATCTCCGGATACATGCGGCCCTGCACGTGCTGGACGAACAGCCGCTCGCCCAGCTCGTCGAGATCGCTGAGCGAGTTGCCGCGCAGCATCCGGGCGCCCTTGCCGATCAGGTCCTCGAACTCCGAGCGCCCCAGCTGATGATTCAGCCCGGCCTGCACCATTCCGATGAACTCACCGACGCCCATCTGGCCGCGGCGCAACCGGTCCCGGGTCATGATGACCCCGGTGAACCCGGCGACAAGTGTCCCGTCGAGGTCGAAGAACGCGCCGATCTCCGGACCCTCCGGGCTGCCCTCGATCTCGGCCAGCGTCCCGGGCAACCGCATCTGCTTTGAGTTGGCCTGCCCTGAACTCACTGTGGGACACCCCCGTTCGTCTCAACACCGTCGAAAGTGAACGACGCCGGCTCTGCGCGGCCGTCGCCACCGAGGGCCAACACCTCGTCGAAACCCTCCTTCAGGCACCGGGCGAACAGCGGTCCGTCGGCGATGGCGGCCCGGTCGTAGCGTGCGGTGACGGTGATGTAGCCGCCCCTGGAGATGAGCACCACCATCATCGCCACCCCGGGCAGCGGGCCGATGCCGTAGTGCCGCAGGATCTTCGCCCCGGCGATGTAGGTGTCGCCGGGAAACACCGGGACATTGCTGGCCTGCACATCGGAGTTCACCACCGAACCGGCCATCGATTCCAGGAAGGTGTCAGGCAGCAGGCTCAGCACCGGAGCGATGAGGCCGACCACGTCGATGGCCCGCTCTTCACGCTTGCTCGTCATCTGCGATCGAACCGCTCTGATGCGGGTCTCCGGATCGGCGATGCCGACCGGCGCCGCCAGGTTCACTCCCGCGAACCGATTGCCGCCGGCCGGGTCGTCCTCCGATCTCAGGTTGACCGGGACGGCCATCGGCAGCGACTCCAACGAAATGCCCTTGGCGTCGTGGTAGAGGCGCAGCGCACCGCAGAGCCCGGCCAGGTACGCGTCGTTGATCGACCCGCCCGCGGCCTTGGCCGCCCGGTGCAGGTCGCCGAACACAATGTCGATCGCCTCGGTACGGGTGGTCAGGCTGCGCCGGCGCAGCAGCGGCGACGACGCAGCGGCCGGGCCCATCACCCGGGCCCCCGACCTCGCGTAGTCGACCACTCCGCTGACCGCGGACACCGGATCCCGCACCACCTTGGTCGCTGCCCGCGCCGCAGAACCGAGCGCACCGAGCACCCCGCCGGCAATCGATCCGGGGAGCCGGTTGAAGCCCTGGCGCATCAGGTCGTTCGGTGACAGGTCCTGCGGGATGGGCACCGGAGGTGTGGCAGAGGGCTCCGGATCCCGTTCCAGGTCATAGAGACTGGCGAACATCTCCACCAGCCCGACACCGTCGGTGACCGCGTGGCTCAGATGCAGGATGGTGGCAGCCTTACCGCCGGCCAGACCTTCGACCAAGGTCGCGCTCCACAGTGGGCGCGAGATGTCCATCGGCGACTGCAATGCCACCTCGGCCAGATCGAACACCTGACGCAACGTGCCCGGCTCGGGCACCCGCATGCGCCGCACGTGATAGTCCAGGTTGAAATCCGGGTCGACGACCCACCGCGGGGCCGCGGTCGGCAACGTCGGCATCACCACCTTCTGACGCAACCGAAGGACCCGGCGCGACGCGTTCTCCATCTTGGTGCGGAACCGCTCCCAGTCCGGCGTGACGTCGAGTATCTCCACACCCATGATCCCGGACCGGGTGCGCGGGTTTGCCTCTCCCCGATGCAGTAGCTGATCGACTGCGCTCAGCTCTTCGGGTAGTCCTGCCGCGTCCAACTCCGGCACGTCGCTCATAGCGTGGTCCCTCTCCCCTCCCCATGGCCGCCGATGCAGCGTCCACGCTAGTCCGCCACCGGCCCCGCGGGAGGGCTTTGCCGGGCGTCCGTCGCGCGTCACCGCCCCTTCATGCCGAGGTACGCGTTTCGTCGATCGGCGGGAGGTGCTTGTCCGGTAGGTCGCGAAACGAGGCGGCCGTCAAAATCCGTTTCTGCTGACCGTTCTTGGTCGGCGTGATCCGGAGATTGACGGAGACGCCGTGATCGGTGGGCCGGATGTAGTAGCACTCGTCGGTGTCCGGGCAGTAGATGCAGATGACGTCGATCGCGTCCTTATCGATGGGCGTGCTGTGCGCGCCACGGCGATCGGCCCAGGTGGACCGGAAGTTGAGTCTGACCGCTCCCGCTCGTGCCGACCGGTACTTCACCTGAATGCGATGGAAGGTGCCCGCCGCGTACGCCACAAGGTCGAACGGCGCATGCTCGGTCGCGGGGAACAGCACGTAAAAACCCTTGCCAACCAGGTCGGCATGCGCTTTGGCGACGCCGAGGTCGCCTTTGTCTTTGGTGTGATGTCGACCCACTTACTCGCTCGTTTCATCGGTTGCGGTTCGAGCAGCCCACGTGGTGCATATCCGTTTCGGTAACGACACCCCGCGCGGTGTAAATTGTGGTGGTCCGACTTGCCCCCGTGGCGCAACGGATAGCGCATCCGGTTTCTACCCGGTCGGTTGCAGGTTCGAATCCTGTCGGGGGTGCCATGTCTCGTTCGTTTGACGTGTGCTTCTCGTTCTTGAGCGCACGGTACCCCGCACATCCGACACCTCCATGTCGGTCGAGTGCTCGCTCAATTCAAAAGGTAAGCCTGAATCTCACGCAGCTCGTCTGATTAGCGGACGCGCTCGGCAGGATGCTCGTTTCGGCGTCAGCCTCGCCGACGTGCCCGTTCGGCGAAAGCATCAAGCGCGTTTGGTTGACTTCAGTTGGCAGTGCTCCTTGACGCGGCGCGAAGCCCAATCTCCACCAGCGGAAGATTGACGTGCATTAGGGTCCTGTTTGTCCTGGTAGCCGACAGTTCGGAGACAACATGAGCACGTATCGAACGATCGTTGTCGGTACGGACGGATCCAACTCGTCGTTGCGCGCGGTGGACCGCGCCGCCATGTTCGCCGCGGAAGAGCACGCCAAGCTGATCATCGCGAGCGCGTACCAGCCCGTGGTGGAGAAAGGTGGCTGGTCACGGGCCCCGTCGCACGACCATGTGGTTGACACCCGCGCCGCCGACAGCCTCAAGAGCGAGGGCTACAAGATGCACGGCGCCGCGCCCGTCTACGAGATCCTCCAGGTGGCGCGGGACCGGGCGAAGGCTGCCGGCGCCGAGAACATCGACGAGAAGGCGGTCGAAGGTGCGCCGGTCGAGGCGCTCGTGAAGCTGGCCACCGACGCCAAGGCGGACCTGATCGTCGTCGGCGACATCGGGCTGGACTCGGTCGCCGGCCGCCTGCTGGGCTCGGTGCCCGCCACCATCGCCCGGCGCGTGAAGATCGACATTCTCATCGTCCACACCGCCGACTGAGACGCGCTTCAGAGCGGCACCCACATCAGCCTGTCGTCGTCGGCGACGACGGTGCCCGCGGCCGGTGCCGCGAAATGGGTTCCGAACAGCAGTGCCTGCTGATCCGCGACATCCCGCAGCAGCCGCGTGCGGGTCACTGCGGCCGCGGCCGGGTCGTCATCGGGCAGGGCCTGTACCTCGGGGTGCGTGATCTGGATCGGGTGGTGGACGACGTCCCCGCTGATGATCGCCGCTTCCCCGTCGGAATCGATCCGGACCGCGGCATGCCCCGCGGTGTGGCCGGGTGTGGGGAGCAGGCGAATCTCGTCGGTGATGGCGTGGTCCATCTCGGTAAGCCGCAGAACATCGTGTGCGACAAGCGGTTCGACGGTCTCGGCGGCGGCACGATTCGGCGCCGAGGACTCCCGCCACGACGTGTACTCGTCGGCAGTGAGCAGGTAGGTGGCGTTGGGATAGGTAGGGACCCAGGCACCATCCCGGTGGGAGGTATTGCGCCCGGCATGATCGAGGTGAAGGTGCGTGCAGACGACGGTGGTCACGTCGTCGGGGCCGAATCCGGCCGCGGCCAACGACTGTCGGTACTGGTCGGGCTCCATGGGAATCTGATACGGCAGGTCGTGGCCTTCCCCGAAGCAGCAGTCCACGACCACGAGCTCGTCGCCGGATTCGATGACGAACGACTGGATGGCCACCAGTAGATTGCCCGCGTCGTCGACGTACTGCGGGTGAAGCCAGCTTCCGAGCTCGGGCGGAAGCCCGCGAAACAGCCGGTCAGGCCGGGTCGGCACCACGGTTTCCAGGACCGAGTGAATCGTCACCGCGCCGATTGTCCACTTCTGCATGGCTCACCGTATGAGACAAATCATTTGGATACAAGAATCCACGCGACCTCCCCAACGGCCGGCCGTCTGGCACACTCGATGCGTGGCGCAGCCAAACGTCCGGTTCCAGCGACTTGCCGAACAGGTCGCCGACCAATTGCGGCGACAGATCCTGACCGGGGAACTGCCCGACGGCACGATCCTGCCCAAAGAGGACGAACTTCTGGTCGAGTATCCGATCAGCAAACCGTCCCTGCGTGAGGCGATGCGCATTCTCGAGGCCGAGGGGCTGTTGACGGTGCGGCGCGGCAAGCTCGGTGGCGCGGTGGTCCACCGGCCCGACTCGGCAAACCTGGCCTACACCATGGGGTTGGTCCTCGGCGCCGGGCAGGTCGGCCTTGCCGACGTCGGGACGGCACTACTGCAGGTCGAGCCGGCGTGCGCCGCACTGTGCGCCCAGCGCCCAGACCGCAAGCGCACCGTTGTGCCCATTCTCCGGGATTTGCACGAAGAATCGGTCAGAGCGGTATCGGATCTGCAGCAGGCCACCTCGGCCAGTCGCCGGTATCACGAAGCCCTGGTACGCCACTGCGGCAACGAGACGATGATCATCCTGGCCGGCGCGCTGGAGGCGCTGTGGTCGGCCCATGAGCAAAACTGGTCGGCTCAGGTGACGGACCACTCGACCGTGCCGGTCGAGGAGCGCCGAGCGGTGCTGGAAGACCACCGGCAGGTGATCGACGCGATCGACATGGGCGACGCACAACGGGCCCGCGATCTCGCCGCGGCACATCTGGTCAACGCCCAGCAGTATCCGGGGGTCGACGGGGTCGTCGACCCGACGATGGTGCGCACCTGGGCGCAGACGAGCCCTCGACGGCCGTGAGCCAGGTGGCAGCAATGCAACCGTTGACACCCGTTCTTATTTTCATATGATTTGGTGATGAAGGCTGGCGGCGCCGCCCACGCGATAGACGCAGCCCACTACCGCGCGTCCGGGTGGTGGTCGGACCGCACCCTCTCGCAGACCGTGCGCGAACACGCCCGCACCCATCCCGGCAGGCCGGCCTACGTCGACTACCCCGGCGCCACGTTCACCTGGAACGAATTCGACTGTGCCGCATCATTGATCGCAGCCCAGCTGGCGGGGCTCGGGGTCCGGCCCGGCGATCGCATCGCGGTCTGGCACGGCGATACCGCGGCCATCCATGTCCTGTTCGTGGCGATCGAACGCTGCGGCGCCGTCGTGGTGGGGATCGGTGCCCGCGCCGGGACCCGCGAGGCCGCCCAGATCCTGCGAACCACCGCGCCGCGGCTGCTGATCAGCGACCCGGCCCGGCGCGGGTCGGCACAAGCGACCGTGTCAGGCCTGACTCCCGAGATCGGCGCGCTGGTGCTGGACGGTTTGTCCCTCGACACCGAGACCCCGTCGCGACCACCGGCCGCCGGCGTCGGAGCCGACGACGTGTTCCTGATCAACTCGACCTCCGGAACCACGGGCCTACCCAAATGCGTTGTGCACACCCAGAACCGGTGGCACTACTTTCATCAGCAGGCGGTTGCCAACGGGGCACTGAGTGCCGACGACGTCTTCCTGCCCGTCATCCCGGCCCCGTTCGGGTTCGGCATCTGGACCGCGCACACCACCCCGATCTACCTCGGCGCCACCACCGTCCTGCTGGAGAAGTTCGACGCGGCGGCCGCGTGCGCGGCGATCGCCCGCCACCAGGTCAGCGTGTTGTGCTGTGTCAGTACCCAATTGATGATGATCATGGCCGACCGGGCATCGCGCGAGTACGACCTGAGCTCGCTCCGCGTGGTGTTCACCGGCGGTGAGGCGCTGCCATATCAGCGGGCCGCCGACTTCGAAGAACTCACCGGCGCCACCATCCTGCAGTTCTACGGCTCCAACGAAACCGGCCTGTTGAGCGGGACGACGCTGCGGGACTCCCGGGAGCGCAGGCTACGCACGGCCGGACGGCTGGTGCCGGAGATGAGGGTGCGCCTGTTCGACGGCGATGACGACGTGACCTCGACGGGCCGTGGGCAACCGGCCTGCCGTGGACCGGCCACCAGCCTGGGCTATCTGGGCGGCGTGGACCACGACAAGCTCTACACCCCTGACGGCTGGATGCGGATGGGCGATGTCTGCGAGGTCGACGCCGACGGCTACCTGTCCGTCACCGGACGCACCTCTGACTTCATCGTCCGCGGCGGCAAGAACATCAGTGCGGGCGAGGTCGAGGACGCGGTGACGACGCATCCCGCCGTGGCCGTGGCAGCCGCGGTGGCGATGCCCGACCCGGTCTTCGGCGAGAAAGTCTGCATCTATGTAGAACCTGCGAACGGCCAGCCCATCGATCTGCCCGGGCTCGTCGAACACCTGCTGGCCCAGGGCATGTCGAAGGAGCTGCTGCCCGAACGACTCATCGTGCTCGATGAGCTGCCCCGGTCCTCGGGCGGGAAGATCGCCAAAGGTCAACTCCGCGAAGATATCCGGATGCGGTTGGGAGACAGCTATGAGCGTCGGTGAGATGCGCCAGGGCGGGCTGAAGGTGTGGTCGCCGTCCGTCACTCCCCCGATCGGCGTCGAGCTGACCGAGGAGCAGACGCTGGCCGTGGCGTTCCGGCACCTGGCCGCCATCGGATTCGCCGAGAACATGGCCGGCCACATCACCTGGCAGCCTCAGGGCCGCACCGAGATGCTGGTCAATCCATGGGGTCTGTGGTGGCAGGAGCTCACCGCGTCCGATATCTGTGTGGTCGACGAGAACGCCACGGTGGTGCGCGGCCGGTGGGACGTCACCCCCGCCATCCACATTCACACCGAACTACACCGCATCCGCGAGGACGCCCGCGTCGTCATCCACAACCATCCCTACTACGTGAGCCTCATTGCGGCGCTGGGGAAGTTGCCGGACCTGGTGCACCAGACCGGATCCCTGTTCCTCGACGACATGTGTTTCGTCGAAAGCTATGACGGCGAGGTCGATACGGCACCGCGGGCCCGCGAGCTCGCCGAGCGGATCGGACCGGCCAATCTCACGATCCTGGCCAATCACGGCGTCATCACCACCGGAGGCACGGTGGCCGAAGCCGTTTACCGGGCTGCGTCGATCGACCGGGTGTGCAAGCTGGCCTACCAGGTGATGCTGACCGGCCGCGAACCGACGGCGATGAACCGCTCCGACATGTACGGCATGAAGGCCTCGCTGATCGAGCGGGCCGCCGACGTGTACTGGGCCGGTGCTGCCCGTATGACCATCAAGGCCGACCCCGACGTGCTGACCTAGGAGACTGCCCCCATGAAGTCCATCGACGAGCTCGCCGGCAACCTCGACTTCACCACCGCACAGAAAGGTGCCGAACGGACGGTCACGTTTCTGCCCGAGCCGCAGCGCGCCGATCGGCTGTACACGGTGATCTCGGTCGACGATCACATCGTCGAGCCGCCGGACACCTTCACCGGCCGAGTGCCACGCAAGTTCGCCGATCGCGCCCCGAGAGTCGTCGATACCGACAACGGCGGGCAGACCTGGATGTACGACGGGCAGTCGCTGCCCAACGTCGGCTTCAACGCCGTGGTCGGCCGGCCGGTCTCCGAATACGGTTTCGAGCCGGCACGGTTCGACGAGATGCGCCGCGGCGCCTGGGACATTCACGAACGCGTCAAGGACATGGACCTCAACGGCGTGTACGCGTCGCTCAACTTCCCGTCGTTCCTGCCCGGGTTCGCCGGTCAGCGGCTGCAGCAGGTGACCAAGGACCGCGAGCTCGCGATGGCCGCGGTGCGGGCCTGGAACGACTGGCACCTCGAAGCCTGGGCCGGTGCCTACCCCGATCGGATCATCCCCTGTCAGCTGCCGTGGCTGCTCGACCCCGAGGTCGGCGCACAGATGATCTACGAGAACGCCGAACGCGGTTTCCATGCCGTGACGTTCAGCGAGAACCCGGCCATGCTCGGGCTGCCCACCATCCACTCCGGCTACTGGGAACCGATGATGGCGGCCTGCGCGGAGACGGGCACCGTGGTCAACCTGCACATCGGGTCCTCGGGCTCGGCTCCGTCCACCACCGACGACGCCCCGCCGGACGTGCAGGGTGTGCTGTTCTTCGCCTACGCCATCACCGCCGCGGTCGACTGGCTGTACTCGGGCCTGCCCAGCCGGTACCCGGATCTGAAGATCTGCCTGTCCGAAGGCGGAATCGGTTGGGTCGCAGGGCTGCTCGACCGGCTCGACCACATGCTCAGCTACCACGAGATGTACGGAACCT
This sequence comes from Mycolicibacterium sp. 050232, assembly GCA_036235365.1. Lineage (GTDB taxonomy): Bacteria > Actinomycetota > Actinomycetes > Mycobacteriales > Mycobacteriaceae > Mycobacterium. Next base: position 323,378 of record JAZBEZ010000004.1, read on the forward strand.
GGAAGGCGCTGGGCGAAACCCTCTCCCCCGCAGAGGTGTTCACCCGCAACTTCTGGTTCTGCGCGGTCGAGGACCAGTCGTCGTTCGTGCAGCACGAACGGATCGGCACCGGCAACATCCTGCTCGAAGCCGACTACCCGCACTGCGACTCGACCTGGCCGCACACCCAGCGCACGATTCACGAACAGATCCAGGTCCTGCCCGCCGAGGTGATTCGAAAGATCACCTGGGAGAACGCCTCCAGGCTGTACCAGCATCCGGTGCCCGTCGCGGTGCAGAACGACCCGAACGCCTACTGAGCAATGACCGAACCGCTGCGCGTCGCCGTCCTCGACGACTACCAGGGCATCGCCGACGCCGTCGACTGGTCGCCGATTCCCCGGCCCGTCGAGATCACCTCACTACGCGAGCACATCGGGCCCGGGCCGGCGCTCGTCGAGAAGCTGGTCGGCCACGAGGTCGTGGTCGCGATGCGCGAACGCACGCCGATCGATGCAACACTGCTGGCCCAGCTGCCCGCCCTGAAGCTACTCGTGACGACCGGCCCGTTCAACGCTGCCATCGATGTCGCTGCCGCACACCGCCTCGGGATCACCGTCTCGGGCACCGGAGGCGCCGTCACCCCGACAGTGGAGCACACCTGGGCACTGATCCTGGGGCTGCAGCGGCACCTCGTCACCGAGGATCGGCGCATCCGGAATGGGCTGTGGCAGAGCACCATCGGCAGCGACCTGCACGGGACGACGCTGGGGCTGGTCGGGGTGGGCCGGATCGGCAGCCGGGTCGCCGCCATCGGCAAGGCGTTCGGCATGGACGTCATCGCATGGAGTCCCCACCTCACCGACGAGCGGGCCGCGAAGGCCGGTGTGGTCCGTGTGGAGCGGGCGGCACTGTTCGCCGACGCTGACGTGGTGTCGCTGCACATGGTGCTCGCCGAGACGACTCGCGACCTGATCGGCGCTGCCGAGTTGGCCGCGATGAAGCCGTCGGCGGTCCTGGTGAACACCTCTCGCGGCGGCCTCATCGATGAGGGCGCATTGGTGGAAGCGCTGCACGGCAACCACATTCGCGGCGCCGCCCTCGATGTCTTCCAGCACGAGCCCCTCCCCCCGGGTCATGCGTTGGCCACCCTGCCCAACACGCTGCTGACCCCGCACCTCGGCTATGTCACCGAGGGCGTGATGGCCATCTTCTACCGTGACATCGTCGATGACATCGCGGCGTATTGCGCGGGCTCTCCACTGCGTCTACTCGAACTCCTGGGCGAGGAATGCCAGTAGCACTTCGTTGAACTCGTCGGCATGACTGATCGGGATCCCGTGCGGGCCGCCGGCGATGACATGGAGCCGGCTGTCGCGTAACGCCTCGTGGGTGCGCAGTCCGGAACCCTCCAACGGTACGGTCGCATCGGCATCGCCGTGAATGACCAGGCTGGGCACCGTGACCCGGGGCAGATCCTCGCGAAAGTCGGTGTTACCGAAGGCGGTCAGACAGGCCAGAGCGGCGTGCTTGTTGGCCTGGCCGCACATCGCCAGCACTTGCCTGCGTTGATCCTCGCTGATCGCCAATTCTCCGTTCGCCGAGAAGACGTCGGTCATCATCCGGTCGTAGAACGCGTCTTGGTTCTTCGTCAGCGACACAGCCATCTGGGCGGCGTCGGCCTTTCTCAACGGCCCGTCGGGGTTGTCTCGGGCATGCAGCAGGTATGGAGTCACGGAGGCCGCGAACACCGCACTACGCACCCGTGCGGTGCCTTTGCGGGCGCAATAGCTGGCCACTTCTCCTCCGCCCATGGAGAACCCGACCAGGGTGGCGTCGCGCAGGTCGAGTTCTTCCATCAGCGCCGAGAGGTCATCCGACAAAGATTCGTAGGTATACCCGACCAGTGACGTGTCACTACTTCCGAAACCTCGGCGGTCATAGGTGATCACCCGGTACCCGGCCGCGCGCAGGGCCTCGACCTGCGGGGCCCAGGACTCCCCGGTGAGCGGCCAGCCGTGGATCAACACCACGGGGCGTCCGTCTCCGCCGGTGTCCTCGACGTGTAGATCGATTGAGCGAAGCAGACCGCGATAAGCGGTGATCGCCGTCATGAGCACTGTCTCCCTCCAGGCCGGCGTGGTGAAGTCAATGCATAACCCGCTCGCGCCCGGTCAAAACCTGGGCCCCGTCACGCCAGCTGAAAGGTCATTTCCGCCAGAACAGGTGATGGATGACCGCGCCACCGGGGCTCGGGACCACGTCGTGGTGATAGCGGTCGTTCAGCTCGTCGGGCGACTCCCAGAGCCGTGACCCACTGCCCAGCTCGGTCGGGGACACCGCCACGTGCAGGGTGTCGATCAGATCGGCGTCGAGGAACTCCCGGACGGTGCTCGCTCCCCCGCCCAGGCGCACGTCCTTGCCGTTCGCGGCCGCCCGGGCCTGCTCCAGCACCGTCACCGGGTCGGCGTTGACGAAGTGGAACGTGGTGTCGGACAGGGTTAATGACGGCCGCTCGTGGTGGGTCATCACGAAAACCGGGGTATGGAACGGCGGCTCGTCACCCCACCACCCCTGCCAGTCGGCGTGGTCCTCCCACGCGCCGCGGTACGGACTGAACTTGTTGCGGCCCATGATCTCGGCGCCGATGTTGTGATGGAAGTCCCGGGTCAGGTAATCGTCGAGGCCGCGACTGCCGCCCGGCTCGGTACGGTTGGGCCAGCTCGCCGTGGCGCCGGCCCAGGCGAATATCGTCCCCGGATCGGCGTGGCCGAAGGGACGCTCAAAGCTCTGGTTCTCGCCGGCGCCGAATCCGTCGCCGGACACGTTGAAATTCTGGACTTTGAGCAACTGGGCCACGTGTTCTCTCCCGTTCGGTCAGCAGTGGATGCTGATTGGACTCGGGACGAGCGTAGAACTCATCGCGCGGCCCTGGCCGCTACCGCGCGGCCTCCAGTTGGCGACGGACCTCCAGGCGCCGGAGTTTTCCCGACGACGTGCGCGGCAACGATCCCGGCGACATCAGCACGACGTCGGCGGGCGTCACGCCGCACACCGACACGATGCGCCGGATGACGGCACTGCGGGTGATGTCCTGCTCGTCTCCGACGAACTCCGCTGCCACCAGCAATCGCGATTGCGCGGCGCCGGATTCCGTACCGACCGCGACCACCGCTCCTTCGCGGACGCCGTCCACCTCCCCCGCGACCTGCTCGATCTCGGTGGGGAAGATGTTGCGTCCGGCGATGGTGATCATCTCTTTGGAGCGCCCGCAGATCACCAGCGCTCCGTCGACGAGATAGCCGATGTCGCCGGTTGGGAACCACTGACCGTTGCTGCCCGCATCCACGGGTGCATCCCCCAGGTACGACCTCATCATCGACGAGCCACGAATCTCGACTTCGCCGGCTGCGCCTGTCTCGTCGTGCGCAGAGGGCACGATGCGAATCTCCATACCCGGCACCGGCCGCCCCAGCAGCGCGTAGCGCCGGTCGGTGGCAGGAGTGTCTTGGGCCACGGGGGCACTGATGCGCAGGCCCTCCCCTGGTGCCGGAATGGTGACCGCGCACGTCGACTCGGCCATCCCGTAACTGGGCGCCATCGCCGCCGCGTCGAACCCGAATCTGCTCATGCCGATGGTGAATCGATCGACGCCGGCACAGTCGACGGGCTCACCACCGTTGATCGCGATTCGCACGGCGCCGAGATCGACATCGGATACGCGGTTGGCGAATCGGCCGAGCACCGTATATCCGAAATTCGGCCCCGCGGTGAAAGTCGCCGACGATTCGGACAGCCATTCGGCCCACCGCAGCGGCGCCGCAGAGAAGGCACCCGTCGGCGCCAGCCACAGCGGCATCCCCGACATCGTCGATGCCAGCACCATCGCCAGACCCATGTCGTGATAGATCGGCAACCACGAACAGCAGACGTCGTTGCGGCTCAGGGACAATCGCTGCGTGACGGCCAGCATGTTGTTGAGCACGGCCTCCGGCGCCAGCAATGCGGTGCGCGGAGAGCCGGTGGACCCAGCAGTGCCCTGCAGGATCGCGACGTCGGCATGGTCGGGATACCGCAGCTGCGTCGAGGTAGGAGTGCGCGCGACGTCGGCGATGTCGCACACCGTCAGCGGCGAGTCCACGGTCTGCAACAGTTCCAGTGTGCTGCCGTAACTGAACACCGTCGTCACGCCGATCCCGGCGAACCTGGACAACGTGGCGTGCGCCCATTCCGACGGCTCGGCGCGCCGCTGCGGCCGCGGGAGGATCGACACCCCCGCACCGGCCAGCCACGAACCCTGAATGGCGGCAATAATTTCCACGGTCGGCTCGCCGACGAGCCCTACCGCTCCCTGCTGATCCCGGCCCAGTAGGTAGGCCGCAATGCTCTCAGCCATGCCGTGCACCTCGGGCCAGGGGCGGCGCTGCCAGGTATCGGTGTCGCGGTCCAGCACGACCAGGTCGTGCGGCGAGCTGACCATCGCTTCCCGTAGGGCGCCCGCGAGCGGGTTCATGCTGCGCTCCTGCCGTCGATCACGGATTGCAGATCCCCCACGGTGCGACAGGTGATGAGGTCTTCCTCGCTGAGCTGTACACCGAACTTCTCTTCGATCGCCACCAGGCCCACTGCGAACGACACCGAATCCATGCCGAGATCGTCGACCAGGCGTGTGCTGGCACTGAGTGATTGACATGGCAATTCGAGATCTTCCCGCAGGATGGCCGCCAGCCGTTCGGTCACGGCGGGCGATGTGGATGAATCAATCGCGGTCATATGTGAATACCGGCCGGTCGACAAGACCCAGCCTCACCTTTCGTTTCGGGGATCTGTTGATTGAATTCGAGCCGGCCGCCAGACAGCCGGATCGGGAACGGACACGCTCAGTTCATCCACTTGCGGGCCGTGGCCCGGTCGAGTTGATAGAGCGCCATCCTGCGGTTGGACATTTCGTGCTCGCCGAGGAAGCGGCAGCCGGCGAACTCACACAACCCACGCACCGTGGTGTTGCGATGGTCGGGGTCGAACATGATCCGTTGGCAGTCCGGATCGGCGGTGAGCACACTTGCGACGATCTTGGGCAGCAGCATCGGGCCCAGGCCCCGGTTGACGAGCTCCACGTCGGCGATTGCGCCGTGCAGCCCCAGATCGTGCGGCTCACTGTCGTACCGATCGGCGATGGAATCTTTGGCAGCTCGGTAGATTTCGAGGTAACCGCGATCCACTCCAGCGATGCTGAGGATCAGCGGCAGTGAATAGTCGCCCTCCACCTGGGCTTTCAGATGTCGGCGCCAGCGCTCGACGGGCCAGTCGTATTCCCAGGCCTGCACCAGATGTGGTCGATTCATCCACTCGGCGACGATCGCGGCGTCGCCATCAGTGGCGACTCGAATCGCACTTGGCCTCAACAACTGTGGAACCGGCGGTCCGGGAGCGTGTCGTACGGCTTCGGACACGTTCTTGAGTTCCCGGGGAAGGACCGGGTAGTCGGTCGGGTGGTTGCCGACCCGCGCTGACACGTCGGTCACGTGCGCTGCGTTCGGGAACCTGCAACACCAGTTGCACTGTGCTGCACCATTTCATCGCAAGTCAAACGCCCGTCCCCCGTCTCCGGTACGGGGCCGGGGGGCGCCACCTCGTGTGTGTGCGCCACCCCAGACCCGCAGCTTCCTCAGATCAGCGAGGGTGACACTAACCAAAACGGTGCCGATGTTGGGTTGTCCCTCTTGGCGTCCGACTCCGGCGTCCGACGCCGCTCACAGTCACCGTCAATATTGGGCGTCAATTTCAAAAGTGCAGTACAACAGCATTTTTCGCACCCTTTGCAAGGCGTGCACAGGGTAGACGCCGCGAAAGTTGTCTGTGAACTGGCTGTGAGTCCGATTTCAACGGCGCCTGAAGATCACGGCGAACCGCAGTGCGCAGCATCTGGGGCGGTTGTGGTCGTATTTCCGCACCGCAGGGTTCTTCTCAGCCAACTCGATTCCGGGCATCTACCCGGAGCGTGGGCTATCCCACACTCCCCGTCTCAAAACTTCGATTGGTGCGGCGACCAATACGCCAGCATCTCCGCGAACGTGTCGAACGCAGGTCTCGAAACACCGTAAGGCGCTTCGAAATGCACGCTCAACGGAAACCCGAGGTCGACAACCCCGTCCATGACCCGCTTGTAGAGGTCAACCAGCGCTCGCCGCTTGGCGGCCGGCTCGCTCGCGGCCAGATTCCGGACGAAAGCCTGCTCGTGTGCCACGGCGTCATTACCCGAATCCTGGATCAGCCAATTGATGAGGCCGATCCGTTTCTCTACCTTCGGCACGAAACCGAACGACAACAGCACTTCTGGCCGGTAGTCACTTTTCCTGGCGAACTCACGAAGGAAGCCGACGACCGCATCGGAGTACAGGAGTTGCGTCATGGCGAAACTGGCACCTTTGTCGCATTTGAAAGCGAAACGCCCCGACTCGCCGGCGCGCGTCGGGATGAGGATCACCCCTCGGTTCTCGACGAGACCATCGAATTTGGCCAGCGCATCGGTGGGTGCGATACCTGCGCCGTCCCCGTCATTCATGGTGCGTGGCACGCCGACGAAGATCATCCCGTCGAATCCGGCCCTTCCCAAGCTGGTCAGCCGATCTCGCAAAGACACCTCGTCGGAGAACGACGTGACCTGGGTGCACAACCCACGTATCCCGGGAAGCTCGGACTGGATGACCGACCAGTAATCGAGAACATCCATCTTCTGCTTCATCTCGATGGGCCGGTCATCGTCCTCGGAGATCATCGCCGGGAGCATGACATGGCCGAGACGTCCTGCCATGCCGCTCTCCGCGGCGAGCCGCGCCACCTTGCGCGCCTCTCCCACGGCGTGATCGACTCCGAGATCGATGTTGGGTGGCACCAACTCGAGCGCGATGGTGTTCAAGGGCACAGGTTCCTCCAATTGCGGCTTCGAATCCTCCAGCCGCAGTCGGCCAAAGCTCACTCCGTGCTAACTGACGACAACGAGCAGGTCGCCACCTTCGACCTGAGCGGTCCGCGACACGGCGACCCTGGCGACGGTGCCAGACGATGGCACGGTGATGGCCGCCTCCATTTTCATCGCCTCGATGGTGGCGATGGATTGGCCCGCTTCGACGGCATCGCCTTCGACAACGTTCACCGTGACCACACCGGCGAAAGGCGCACCAACATGCCCCGGATCGGTCCGGTCGGCCTTTTCGGCCACCGGAACCTCGCTGGCAATGCTGCGGTCTCGCACCACGATGGGCCGCAGCTGTCCGTTGAGGATGCACATCACGGTGCGCATTCCCCGCTCGTCGGATTCTGAGATCGCCTCGAGGCCGATCAGCAATTCGACACCGGGATCCAACTTGACCCGATGCTCCTCGCCATGGCGCAGACCGTAGAAGAACTGATTGGCACTGAGTCGTGAAGTGTCGCCATACTCTTCGCGGTGCGCCTCGAACTCGGCCGTGGGGCCCGGGAACAGCAATCGGTTCAGGGCGGCCTGACGCTTGGGTCCCGGTGCGGCCAGCAACGCCTCATCCTCGGCCGACAATTCCTGAACCGGCCTGGCCGCGCCTCGTCCCTCTAGCGCCTTGGTGCGCAAGGGTTCCGGCCAGCCGCCTGCAGGATCTCCGAGCTCGCCCCGCAGGAATCCGATCACACTGTCCGGAATGTCGTATCGAGCCGGGTCCGTGGCGAATTCCTCGGCACCGATGCCCGCGCCGACAAAGGACAACGCGAGGTCCCCCACCACCTTGCTCGACGGAGTGACCTTCACCAGCCGACCCAACATCCGGTCGGCCGCAGCGTAATTCGCTTCGATATCCTCGAACCGGTCACCCAGGCCCAGCGCAATGGCCTGCTGCCGCAGGTTACTCAGCTGTCCCCCGGGGATCTCGTGGGTGTAGACCCGACCTGTGGGTGCCGGCAACCCCGATTCGAACGGCGCGTAGACACGGCGCAGTGCCTCCCAGTACGGCTCAAGGTCACACACAGCATCCAGGGACAAGCCGGTATCGAACTGGCTGTGCGCTGCGGCGGCCACGATCGAGGACAACGACGGCTGACTTGTGGTGCCGGCCAACGGAGCTGCGGCACCATCGACGGCATCGGCCCCGGCATGCCAGGCCGCAACATAGGTCGCCAGTTGGCCGCCTGGGGTGTCGTGGGTGTGCACATGCACCGGAAGATCGAACCGCGACTTCAAAGCGGTCACCAAGGTGGCCGCGGCGGGCGCGCGCAACAGGCCGGCCATGTCCTTGATCGCAAGCACATGCGCGCCGGCCTCGACGATTTCCTCGGCCAGCCGCAGATAGTAGTCGAGCGTGTACAGACGCTCGCCCGGATCTGAGAGGTCGCCGGTGTAGGACATAGCAACTTCCGCGATGGTCGTGCCCGTGTCGCGGACCGCATCGATCGCCGGACGCATCGAATCCACATTGTTGAGCGCGTCGAAGATCCGGAAGATGTCGATCCCGGTCGCCGCTGCCTCGTCGACGAACGCACGCGTGACGATCTCGGGATACGGCGTATAGCCGACAGTGTTGCGGCCCCGCAACAACATCTGCAGACAGATGTTCGGTAGCGCTTCGCGCAACGCTGCCAACCGCTCCCAGGGATCCTGCTTGAGGAACCGCAAGGCGACATCGTAGGTCGCACCGCCCCAGCATTCGACGGATAGCAACTGCGGCATCATCCGCGCAATGTAAGGGGCCACACGTATTAACCCGCTGGTGCGCAGCCGGGTGGCCAACAGCGACTGATGTGCATCACGAAACGTTGTGTCGGTAACGCCGATTGCCTCGCTGGCGCGTAGCCATGAGGCGAATCCTTCGGGACCGAGTTCGGCCAGCCGCTGCTTGGAGCCTGCGGGTGCAGGCGCCGTCAAATCGCACTCGGGGAGTTTGTCACGCGGGTAGACCGCTGACGGTCGCGGGCCGTGCGGCTGATTGACCGTCACATCGGCCAGATAGTTGAGAATCTTGGTGCCGCGATCCGCGCTACCACGCGCGGTGAGCAACTGGGGACGTTGCTCGATGAACGACGTCGTCACCCGCCCTGCGATGAAATCTGGATCGTCCAGAACCGCGGCCAGGAACGGAATGTTGGTTGCCACCCCGCGAATCCGGAACTCCGCAACGGCGCGACGGGCCCGCGCCACCGCCGTCGGGAAGTCACGCCCGCGGCAGGTCAGCTTCACCAGCATTGAATCGAAATGCGCGGCCACCTCGGCGCCGAGGTTGGTGCCACCATCGAGTCGAACACCAGCACCGCCGGGTGACCGATATCCGGTGATGCGTCCGGTGTCGGGGCGGAAACCGTTGGTGGGGTCCTCGGTGGTGATACGGCACTGCAGTGCAGCGCCGCGAATCTTCAATGCGTCCTGGGAGAGTCCGAGATCGGTCAGCGATTCCCCGCCTGCGATCCGCAGCTGGCTGGATACCAGATCCACATCGGTGATCTCTTCGGTCACCGTGTGTTCGACCTGAATCCGGGGATTGCACTCGATGAAGACGTGTTGGCCTCGCTCATCGAGCAGAAACTCGATTGTGCCCGCACAGGAGTACCCGATCTGGCGAGCGAACGCGACGGCGTCAGCGCAAATCCGTTGCCGCAGAGCGGGATCCAGATTGGGCGCGGGCGCCAGCTCGATCACCTTCTGGTGTCGCCGCTGCAGGCTGCAGTCGCGCTCGAAAAGATGGATGACGTTGCCCTGAGTGTCAGCCAGGATCTGCACCTCGATGTGGCGGGGGTTGATCACCGCCTGCTCAAGGAAAACGGTGGGATCACCGAAGGCGGACTGAGCTTCGCGACTCGCCGCCTCGATGGCTTCCCGAAGATCGGCCGGCTCGTTGACTCGACGCATTCCCCGACCACCGCCGCCGGCAACGGCTTTGACGAACACCGGGAAGATCATCGATTCCGCAGCGGTCAGCAGCTCCTCGACCGAACTCGACGGGGCCGACGAGGCCAGCACCGGAAGGCCCGCCTTGCGGGCCTCGGCGATGGCGCGCGCCTTGTTCCCGGTCAGCTCAAGTACATCAGGCGACGGGCCCACGAAGGTGATTCCCGCCCGCTCGCAGGCCCGTGCCAGCTCGGGATTCTCGGACAGAAATCCGTACCCGGGATAGATCGCATCCGCGCCAGCTTCCAGGGCAACCCGGATGATCTCGTCAACGGACAGATAGGCGCGGACCGGATGGCCTTCCCCACCTATCTGATACGACTCGTCAGCCTTGAGCCGATGCTGAGAATTTCGGTCCTCGTAGGGATAGACGGCCACCGTCGATAGCCCGAGTTCGTAGGCCGCGCGAAAAGCGCGGATCGCAATCTCACCTCGGTTGGCGACCAGAACCTTGTCGACCACTGTTTCCTTTCCAGTCTCCCGCGCGGAGCTACGCCAACGCCCGCTGCGGATGCCCGCTGTAGTCACTGAGCGGCCGGATGAGCGCGTTGGACGCGGCCTGTTCCATGATGTGAGCCGTCCAGCCAGTGATCCGGCTCATCACGAAAAGCGGTGTGAAACTGGGAATGTCGAATCCCATGAGGTAGTACGCCGGCCCGGTTGGGAAGTCCAGGTTGGGTTTGATCTTGGTGGCCGCGAACATCGCGCTTTCCAGCACGTTGTAGATATCGAGCCAGCGCTGCCCGTCGCGCACCGCCGCGACCTGCTGCAGAGCGGCCTTCATGGTGGGCACCCGGGAATCGCCGTTCTTGTAGACTCGGTGACCGAACCCCATCACCTTGTCCTTGCGGGTCAGCTTGCCGTGCAGCCATTCCGCAGCGCGGTCGGCCGAACCGATCTCGACCATGTCGTGCATCACGGCCTCGTTCGCGCCCCCGTGCAGCGAGCCCTTCAAGGCGCCGATGGCGGCCGTGACCGCACTGTAGATGTCCGACTGTGTCGAGGTGACGACGCGCGCCGCGAACGTGGATGCGTTGAAGCTGTGTTCGGCGTAGAGAACCATCGACTGCTCGAACGCGGTGACAATCACCGGGTCCGGCGCCTCACCGAAGCACATGTGCAGGAAATTCTCCGAGTAGCCCATGTGGCTGTGCGGAGCGATCGGTTCCAACCCACGCCGCCTGCGCATGTCTGCCGCAACGATGGTCGGGAGTACCGCGAACATCCGCAGCGACTTGGCGAAATTCGCCGATGGGCTGCTGTCGTCCTCCTCAGGATCCTCCGCGCCCAGGTAGCTGATCGCGGTGCGCACCACATCCATCGGATGGCAGTTGTCCGGCAATTTGGCCAGCAACGACTGCATCGAACGGTCGATGCGCCGCGAGGCCCGCTCACGCTGGGTGAACAGCGCCAGTTCCTGATCGGTCGGCAGTTCGCCGTGCCACAGCAGGTAGGCCACCTGCTCGAAGCTGCAGTGGGCGGCCAGATCCTGCACCGGATAGCCGCGGTAGGTCAGGGTGTTGGTCTCGGGCACCACCTTGGAGATGGCGGTGGTGTCGACCACCACGCCAGCCAGGCCCTTGTAGATTCGTGGCTCGGCTGTGTCGTTCGCGGTAACGGTCATGGCGTCGCCCCTTGCAGCGAGAAGTTGTAGATATCGGAGTCGAACTGGTTGTAATCGGTGTAACGCAGCAATTCGTAGAGCCTGCTGCGATGTTGCATCTGGTCGGTCAGACCTGATTGCGTTCCTGCGGAGTCGATCTCACGCAGTCCGACCTCGACCGCGTACATGGCCAGGCGCAGGGTGGTGACCGGGTAGATCACCACGTTGTAACCGATCTCGGACAGCTGGCCGGCGGTGAGCAGTTCAGACTTGCCGAACTCGGTCATGTTGGCCAGCAAGGGAACATCGACGGCGTCCCGGAACTGTTCGAAATCGGCCGGGGTGTGCAGCGCCTCGGTGAAGATCAGGTCCGCACCGGCATCGGCGTACGCCTTGGCCCGGTCGATCGCTGCGGGAATCCCCTCGATTCCCGCAGCATCGGTGCGAGAACAGATGATGAAATCGGGATCGCGCCGGGCCGAGACAGCGGCCCGGATACGCTTCACCATCTCGGCGGTCTCGACCACCGCCTTACCGTCGAGATGTCCGCACCGCTTGGGATTCACCTGGTCCTCCAGGTGAAGTCCGGCCAAGCCGGCATCTTCGAGCAGCGTCACGGTCCGTGCCGCGCTCATCGGCTCGCCGAATCCGGTATCGGCGTCGATGAACGTCGGAAGGTCGGTGGCCGAGGCGATCTGACCGCCGCGACCGGTGACCTCGGTCAGCGTCGTCAACCCGATATCCGGTAGACCGAGGTCCGCAGACAGGACGGCACCGGAGACATAGACCCCGTCGAAGCCGATCTCGGCGACCAACTTCGCGACCAGTGGTGAAAACGCACCCGGAAAGCGCAGCAGTCGACCGGATTCCAACCCGCGGCGGAACTTCCGGCGCTTCTCGGATGCCGGAGTGGCGGCGCCGAGTAGCCCGCTCGCGCTCATCGGAAGATCCCCGAGGGGATCGTGGGCGCCTTGTCCAGCACCCGCTGGTCGACCCGGACGTTGAGGCCGGCGAGCCCGCCGGACTTCGTCGCCGAAACGTTCTCGACAGCGCTCAGAAACCGCTTCTGCTCCTCGGGTTCCACCACACCGTCGGCCAGCTCGGCGAACTTGGCGACATACTGTTCACGCTCGAACGGCCTGGCGCCGAGCGGGTGCGCATCAGCGACGGCGAGTTCGTCGACAATGGTCTCGCCGCTCTTGAGGGTGATGACGGCCTTGGCGCCGAACGCCTTCTCGGCCGGGTCGTTCGAGTGATAGCGCCGGGTCCACTCGGGATCCTCGACCGTGGAGATCTTGCGCCACAGCTCGATGGTGTCGGGCCGGTGCGCCCGCTCAGGGGCGTACGACCGTTCGTGATGCCAGCTGCCGTCCTGCAGCGCGACGGCGAAGATGTACATCACCGAGTGGTCGAGTGTTTCGCGGGATGCGTCGGGATCGAACTTCTGCGGGTCGTTGGATCCGGTGCCGATCACCACGTGGGTGTGATGGCTGGTGTGCAGCACGATCGTGGCGATCTGGTCCAGGTCACCGATGCGCTCGCGCATCCGGCGGGCCAGGTCGATCGGCGCCTGGCTCTGGTACTCCGCCGAATGTTCCTTGGTGTAGGTGTCGAGGATGGCGCGCTTGGGTTCGCCCGGTCCGGGCAGCGGGACCTGGTAGGTGTGCTGGGGACCCGACAGCAGCCAGGCGATCACACCGTCCTCACCCTCCCAGATCGGCGCGGGTGAACCCTCACCGCGCATCGCCCGGTCGACGGCTTCGATGGCCACCTTGCCGGCCCACGCCGGGGCGTACGCCTTCCAGCTGGAAATGAGGCCCTTGCGCGACTGCCGGGTCGCGGTGGTGAGGTGCAACGCCTGACCGACCGCCGAGTAGATGGTCTCGGGATCGAGCCGCAGCATCGTTCCCAGGCCCGCGGCGACGGAGGGTCCGAGGTGGGCAACGTGGTCGATCTTGTGCTCGTGCAGGCAGATGCCCTTCACGAGATCGACCTGAACTTCGTAGGCGGTGGCGATGCCGCGGATCAGGTCGGCACCGCTGACGCCGAGCTGCTGCGCCACCGCGACCAGGGCGGGGATGTTGTCGCCCGGGTGGGAGTACTCGGCGGCCAGGAAGGTGTCATGGAAGTCCAGCTCGCGCACGGCGACGCCGTTGGCCCAGGCCGCCCACTCCGGCGAGACCGTACCTTCGACGCCGAAGACCGAGGCGCCCCGCGGCGTCTTGTGCGCAAGCGCCTGCGCCCGGGCAACGGTCACCGGACGGCGGATCACGGACGCCGCCGACACCGCCGCGTTGTCGATGATCCGGTTGATCACCATCGCCTCGGTCTCGGGGGGCACGGCGACCGGATCGGCGGCGATCTCGGCGATCTTCCAAGCCAGGTGTTCGCTACGCGGGAAGTCCTCGGCGCTGCGCCGGGTTTTGACGTCGTGTTCAAGCATGATCCGCACGCTACGCAGCTCGCACTACCCAGGAAACCCCCTGTAAATGCGTACTTTTGTGTCCTTCGCGAGCCACTTTTGCGAATCTTGCGAAACCAGGTCGGGGTAGCCTGGCAATCGGTGAGCAAGACATTCGCCGGCGCGCGTCTGAGACGGCTGCGAGACGAGAGAGGCCTGACACAGGTCGCGCTGGCGCGTGCGCTGGGACTGTCGACCAGCTACGTCAATCAACTCGAGAACGATCAACGACCGATCACGGTGCCGGTTCTGCTGGCCCTGTCCGATCGCTTCGACCTACCGACGCAGTACTTCACGCCGGATGCCGACGCCCGGCTGGTGTCGGACCTGCGCGAGATTCTGGCCGACGGCCCGGCGACCGCGACGCAGATCGAGGAACTGGTCGCCCGCATGCCGGAAATCGGGCAGACCCTGGTCGGCATGCACCGCCGATTGCACGACGCAACTGCCGAGTTGGAGGCCGTGCACGGGCGGGCGAACCTGGATGCGCAGGTCGGCACCCAGCAGCCGATGCCGTTCGAGGAAGTCCGCGATTTCTTCTACGACCGCCGCAATTACATCGATGTCCTCGACCGCGCCGCAGAGGATCTGTTCATCCGCCACGGCCTGCAGATCGGCGGCCTGGACCGGCAACTCGCCGACCTGCTTTCCACCGAGTTCGGCATCTCGGTGATCGTGGACGACGGAGATGTACTGGGTACCAGCGTGAAACGCCGCTATCAACCCGAAGCCGGAACGCTTCATGTGGCGCGCTGGCTGCTGCCCGGGCAGCGGGCGTTCCAGCTCGCCACCCAGCTCGCCTTGTTGCTGCATTCCAAACTGATCGACTCCATCGTCGCCACCGACGACCAATTGAGCACCGAGGCAAGGGATGTGGCCCGCGTGGGTCTGGCGAATTACTTCGCGGGCGCGCTACTGCTCCCCTACCGGATGTTCCTGGCCGCAGCCGAGGACCTGCGCTACGACATAGACCAGCTCGCCCGCCGTTTCGAGATGGGGTTCGAGACCGTCTGCCATCGACTGTCCACCCTGCAGCGCCCTGACGCCCGCGGCGTCCCGTTCATCTTCGTCCGCACCGACAGCGCGGGAAACATCTCGAAGCGCCAGTCCGCCACCGCCTTTCACTTCTCCCGCGTGGGCGGGAACTGCCCGCTGTGGGTGGTGCACCAGGCATTCTCCAGGCCGGGCGAGTTCCTGACCCAGGTTGCTCAGATGCCCGACGGCCGCAGTTACTTCTGGGTCGCCAGAACGTCGGTCTCGGCGCCGAGCCGGTACCTGGGAACGCCCAAGAGTTTCGCCATCGGGCTCGGGTGCGATCTCAACCACGCCGACAAACTCGTGTACTCGGTGGGGATCGATCTGAGCGACCCCGAAGCCACGGTGCCCATCGGCGCGGGCTGCAGGGTCTGTGACCGCCCGGCCTGCCCGCAACGGGCGTTTCCGTACGTGGGCCGGCCGGTGCACGTCGACCCCCAGACCAGTAGCAACCTGCCGTATTCGCCGACTGTGTGAGCGGGTGTGCCAACTCCGAGGTCGATGCGGGAGAATAACCCGGTGGACTGCGTGGTGGCACGGGAGGCGCTTTCGGCGCGCCTCGACGGGGAGCGTGAGCCGGTCCCCTCCGCGCGCGTCGACGAGCATCTGCGTGATTGTCGCGACTGTGCCGCCTGGTACGACCGGGCAGCGGTGCTCGGACTGCAGCTACGCAACCTGGCCGACGATGCGCCGATCGGTGCGGTGGGCGCCGGGGAGGATCGCCGGGCAAGTGCGCTGGCGACGTTCGGACGGTGGCTTGGCCGGTACCTCGTGACCATCGCCATCGTGGCCGTCGGCGTGGCCCAAGTGGGGCTGGCGCTTGCCCAGGCAGCCGGGGTGAACTTCGGGATGGTTGCGACACATCATGGCTCGGCCAGCGGCGCTCACCTGCTGAACGAGTCCACGGCATGGTCGGCGGCCCTGGGTATCGCGACGATCGCCATGGCGTTCCGCCGTCGGATCGCGCCGGGTCTCGCCTGGGTGCTGGTGATCTACTGCGGGTTCCTGGCCTATTACGTGGTGTCGGATGCGCTTGCCGGGCAGGTGACGCCGATCCGTGTCCTGAGTCATCTACCGGTGGCACTGGCCGCGATCGTTTCGGTCTTGGTCTCCCGCACCAGGCGCCCCAGTGACCCGTCACCCAGGGCACGCGGCGGCGACGACGAGTCGCCCGCTGCCCCAGCGGCCCGTCGCCATCTCCGGGCAGCCGATGACCCAGCCGCCTGACGCTCCGGGAGATGGCACCGACCATGGTCGCTCTCGAAAGTTCCCACGCCTGCCAGCACTACGACGTGCTGTCGTAGACTCTGGTTGCCGCGACGTTTCGATCGCTTTCGCGGCGGAAGGCCGGTTCGACAATGGCACGTGAGCGGTGGGGACGTCTGGCCCTGCTCGGCACCGTCGTGGGTTGCGCCGCGGTGCTGTTCGTATGCGCATTGCGGCTGGGCGCGGAGCGCCTGGCCGCTGCGGGGATAGCGGATCCCGGCGCGGCGACCAACGCAGCCCGGTTGCTCGGCCACTGGACGGCGGGCCTGGCGGCTGCGGTGTGTTTGGGTGCGCTCGTCTGGATCGTGACGACGGCCTCGCCTCGTGACGACGGGCAGATCGACGCGCCGTCGTTCGCCGCGCATCTGCTCGTCGAACGCTTCGCCATCGTCTGGGCCGGCTCTGCCACCGCGATGGTCGTCATCTGTGCAGCCGCCGACTCGGGAATTCCGATCGGCCGGCTGGTCAGCGGGCCTGGAGTCGGCAGCGCCATCGCCGCGTCGGAGGTCGCGCGTGGGTGGTGCGTGGCGGCGATCTCCGCCATCGTGCTGGCCGTGGGTGTGCGGTTCACACTCAAGTGGATCGGTCACTGCGTGGCGCTGTTTCCGACCTTGATCGGGGTGATCGCCGTACCGGTGACCGGCAATGCCGGACAGGGGCCAGACCACGACATCGCCACCAGCGCTGTGATCGTGTTCGCCGTGACGCTCGCGGTGTGGGTCGGCACCAAGATCGTCGCGGCCGGACTCGAGGACGGTGGCGCACACCGCCGCGTGCAGTTACTGCAACTGGCCTGCGGCGCGATCGCAGTGGTCTACGGTGCGCTGCTGGCGACGCTGATGCTGGGCGGATCACCGCTTCTGGAGTCGGGCTACGGACGGGCCGTGGTCGTCGCCGGTGTGCTGCTGGTGCTGGTGTGGCTCGGCGACGGAGTCCTGGTGTGGACTCGGCACGTGCCGTCGCGGCCAATCACCGCGCTGTCCGCCTCGGCAATGATCGTGGCCGCCGCGGCGGTGGCACTCGCCGCGAACAGCGTCCCGCCGCGGTTCACCTCCCGTGAGTTCAGCACCTGGGACATCTTTCTGGGTTACCAGCTCGACTCCCCACCCGGCGTGCTCGGCCTGATCACCGAATGGCGATTCGATCCGCTGGTCGGCACGGCCGCGATCGTGCTCGCGCTGGGCTATCTGGTCGGGGTGACGAAGCTGCGCCGCCGGGGTGACCACTGGCAGGTGGGCCGGACGATTTCCTGGATCTCGGGCTGCGCAGCCCTGCTGATCACCACGAGTTCGGGAGTGCGCGCTTACGGGTCGGCGATGTTCAGCGTCCACATGGGTGAGCACATGGCGCTGAACATGTTCATCCCCGTGCTGCTGGTACTCGGCGCACCCGTCACGCTTGCGCTTCGCGTGCTGCCCGCCGCATCGAACGGTCAGACACCCGGGCCCCGTGAATGGTTGCTGTGGTTCGTGCATTCACCTGTGACACGTTTCCTGTCCCATCCGGTGACGGCATTCGTCTTGTTCGTCGGATCGCTCTACCTCGTCTACTTCACTCCCCTGTTCGACACCTTGATCCGGTATCACTGGGGCCACGAGTTCATGACCGTGCACTTCCTGTTGACCGGGTATCTGTACTACTGGGGAATCATCGGTATCGACCCCGGCCCGCGGCGACTGCCCTTCCTGGGACGGCTCGGCCTGTTGTTCGCGGTGATGCCGTTCCACGCGTTCTTCGGCATCGCCACCATGACGATGAGCTCGTCGTTGGGTGAGACCTTCTACCGATCCGTCGATCTTCCTTGGCTGCAGAGCATTTCCGACGATCAGCACCTGGGTGGCGCGATCGCGTGGGGCTCCAGCGAGTTGCCCGTGATCATCGTCGTGATCGCGCTGGTGGCCCAATGGGCGCGCCAAGACCGCCGGATGGGCGCGCGCCAGGACCGACACGCCGATCGCGGGTACGACGACGATCTCGACGCCTACAACGCGATGCTTCAGGAACTCTCCCGCACCCGGCGGTGAAATCGCGCCGTCGGATATGCCGGGACGGTTTTCGTTATCCGCGTAGTGCCCGGCGCTAGTCGGCAGCTTCGGAACCGCAACTACAGCCGCTGCCACAGGTGCAGTTCTCACACGTACAGTTCGGGTTGTCGCACTTCGTCGACTCGACGGTTTCATTGCTGGTCATGCATATGAGGGTACGCCCGGCGATTCCCCGGTATACGCCGTTCCCCGCCCGGAACTAACTCCGCGGCGCTCCCGACCAATCAATGAGCCCGACCCACGGGCGAGCCGTCGAGAACCGCGCCGCACGAACGTCTCTCGGCCTCGTGGCTCGCCCGGCACACCGACGAGACCCAGAGGAAATGTCGCGCATGCATCAGTCGCAGCGATTGCCCGAACCCCGTGTCGAACTGTGGGACTGGCAGCAGCACGGCCGGTGCCGCGATTCGGGCCCCGCCATGTTCTTCAGCGCCGACGGCGAAGACCGGCGCACCCGCAACAGCAGAGTCCAGCGGGCCAAGCAGTTGTGCGGGGACTGCCCGGTGCTCTCGGCATGCCGTGACCACGCCTTTGCCGCTGCCGAACAGCACGGCATTTGGGGCGGGCTCACGCCTGCCGAGCGCAACGCAATCATCAAGTCTTCCCCGTCGTCCGGTGCGTCGTTGCCATTGACAGTCGGATGAATATCCCTGAGGAGTAAGGCATTTCGGTGAAATCGCAACAGACGGCCAGTCAGGTCGAGACAGAGCTGCGCGCCATCGAGCGGCGGGTGTTCGAGGAAGTCTGGATCGGTGCAAGGCGCACCGGTGCCCTGACCGCCCTGACGGCCGTTCTGGCGGCGGCCGCCGTAGCCTCGCAGGCAACCAGTCGGCCGGCGGTGGCGACGCACAGTGGGCATTGGATATCTCTGGTGGCGATGGTGCTGTTCGCCCTGGCGACGTCGGTATCGGCTTTCGCGCTGATACGCCGACGGTTTCGCTGGTGTTGTCTGGCGGCATGCGTCTCGGCTCTGGCGACCGTCGACGGCGCAGGAGCGTTCTGGTGGCACCACACCGCGCAGACAGCCTCCTGGCCGCCGGCGGCAGCTGCGGGCACGCTCGCCGGGGCGGCGCTCACCGCAGGATGGCTCGGAGTGTGCCTGACTCCGCTACCGTCCTCTCAGCCGGACATGCGCGCCGCCACTCGGTGCGACGATTCCGTCTCGCGGGAATCACCGTACGGGTGGGGTTGAACCGTCCCGTAATTGCGCAACCTCAAGCTGTTCGAGACGACCAGGAACGAGGACACCGCCATGGCGGCACCGGCGATCAGCGGGTTGAGCAGTCCGGCCGCGGCGATCGGAATCGCCGCGATGTTGTAGCCGAAGGCCCAGATCATGTTCACCCTGATGGTCCGCATCGTGGCCCGCGCCAGGCCCAATGCCTGCGGCACCGAGTCGAGATTGTCGCGGACCAGGATGATGTCGGCTGCGCCGATGGCCACATCGGTTCCACGGCCGATGGCCAGGCCCAGGTCGGCACATGCCAGGGCGGGGCCGTCGTTGATCCCGTCGCCGACCATGGCCACCACCCGGCCCTGTTCGCGCAACTTCTCGATCGCGCCGACCTTGTCCTCGGGCAGCACCTCTGCGACCACATCGTCGATGCCCACCTCTGCGCCGATCGCGGCGGCGGTCGCGGCATTGTCACCCGTCAACAGCATGGTCTTCATCCCCTCGGCGTGGAGATGAGCCACGGCACCGGCAGCCGAAGCCTTGACCGCGTCTGCGATGCAGATGGCACCCGCGACGCTGTCGCCGACCGCGACGAATACGACCGTCTGGCCCTGCGACTCGCCCGCCCTACGGGCTGCCGCGAGATTGGCCGGCACCACCCGGTCGCGGGTCACCCACGCGGGACGCCCGACCACAACCTCGACACCGTCCACGACGCCGCGCACACCGCTACCGGCGACGGAGCGAAATTCCTCCACCTTCGACATGTCGTCGCCGATGTGGGCGGAGACGATGGCATGCGCCACCGGATGTTCCGATGCGGACTCGACCGCCACCGCTCTCGCCAGAACGCCGTCCTCGTCCCAACCCTCGACGGCGACGACGGAGACGACCTGGGGCCGGCCCGTGGTGAGCGTGCCCGTCTTGTCGAAGACGACCGTGTCGACAGCGCGGATGGCTTCCAGCGCACGATGCCCCTTGAGGAAGATTCCCAGCTGAGCACCACGCCCCGACGCCACCATCATCGCTGTGGGCGTCGCCAGGCCCAGTGCACACGGGCAGGCGATCACCAGCACGGCGAGCGCGGCCGACACCGCACGGTTGACATCGCCGTCGATCAACATCCAGGAGACTGCGGTCACGGCCGCGATCACCAGCACACACGGGACGAACACCGAAGCGATCCGGTCCGCCAGTCGCTGGGCGTCGGCCTTCTGCGCTTGCGCCTGCTCCACCAGACGGACCATCCCGGCGAACCGCGTATCGGGACCGACCGCGGCGGCCTCGACGACCAGTCGTCCGTCGAGCACCATGGTGCCGCCCACGACGCTCGAACCCTCGTCGGCCTGTACCGGTTTCGACTCTCCGGTCATCGCGCTCACGTCGACGGCGGCAGTACCTTCGACAACCAGGCCATCGGCGGCGATCGCTTCACCGGGCCGAACGATGAACCGCTGGCCCTCCTTGAGCTCACCCGCCGGGAGGACGAGTTCACTGCCGTCGGCGAGCAGAACCGTCACGGTCTTTGCACCCAGTGCCGCCAGCGCCCGGAGCGCACCGCCGGCCCGCGAACGGGCACGAGCCTCGAAGTACCGTCCGGCGAGGACGAATACGGTGACTCCGGCAGCCACCTCAAGGTAGATGGCGTCGCTACCGACCAATGCCTGCCAGATGCCTTGGGCCTGATAGCTCTGGTGATGGAAGAAGATGGTGTACATCGACCACACCGTGGCCGCGGTGACACCGATCGAGATCAGGGTTTCCATGGTTGCCGTGCCGTGTAACGCGTTGCGCACCGCGCTGCGGTGGAACGGCCACGCCGCCCACGTCACGATCGGGGCTGCCAATGCCGTCAACAACCACTGCCACCCGGTGAAGCGGGTGTCCGGCACGACCGCGAACATCACCGACAGGTCGGCCAGCGGGATGAACAACACGGCCGCGACGGCAAGGCGGCGCAACAGGCTGCGGGCATGGTCCGCATCGGGGTCAGAGTCGGTCGTGGGAACCTCGGCGTGCGGGGCTGCGTGATATCCGGCTCGCTCGATCACGGCACACAGCTGGTCGGCACTGACATCGGGACTGGCCTCGACCGTGGCAACGCGCGTGGCGAAGTTCACAGAGGCGCGGACTCCGTCGATTTTGTTGAGCTTGTTCTCCACACGAGCGGCGCAAGCACCGCACGACATCCCGGTGACGTCGAGCGCAATCCGCTGTGCCACCTCGTTGTCCGGCACGGTTGCTGTTGTCAACACCACTCCTCGTCGCTCACTTGCCACCCGGCAGCCACCCGCTGCCTTTTGAATAGTCGGCCCAGCCCAGTGCGGAGTTCCCCGGAAGCATCGAATAGTGTCGACAACCGTGACTACCGACGGCGGCGAAGACCAGGTTACTCAGCTGGCATTGGCCGCCGGCCGGGGCGATTCGGCAGCACTCGAGCAGTTCATCCGGGCCACCCAGAACGACGTCTGGCGAACGGTCGCGTATCTGGGCGATGCACGGTCGGCCGACGATCTCACGCAAGAGACTTTTTTGCGGGCGATATCCGCGCTTCCCCGGTTCGGTGGGCGCTCGTCCGCGCGGACCTGGCTGTTGTCGATCGCGCGGAGGGTTGTCGTCGACCAGATTCGCCACAAGCAGAGCCGCCCGCGTACTCAGCACGGGGTGGACGTCGAGCAGGTGCTGGAAACCTATCGTCCGGTGGGTGGATTCGAGAAGATGGTGGAGATCCGGCTCTTGCTGGACGGGCTCGACCCGGATCGACGCCACGCTCTGTTACTGACGCAGGTCCTCGGACTGTCGTACGCCGAAGCAGCCGAGGTGTGTGGCTGCCCGGTGGGCACCATCCGTTCCAGGGTGGCGCGCGCCCGCGAAGACCTGGTCGCCGCGACCGAGCGGGACGACCTCACCGGGTAGCGCGGCCCGCAACTGAGGCTCGGTAATCCCGCCAGCCCAGCAGGACGTCCACGCCGACGAAGGCGACCAAGCTGGCGCCGAGCAGCGGGACGAACCAGCCGACGGCCGCGGCCACGACGACGACACACACCGCGGCTCCGGGCGGCAACGCACTGAGGACACCGCGACGTGGCGCGCGCCCGACAGCCCTTTGACCACCCACAGGGCGGCGGCGCCACCACAGCAAATACCCGCGCACGATCACGGTCACCAGCGCAACCGCCAGGCCCAACAACAGCAGCTGATTGGCGATCCCGAACAACAGCCCCATGTGCAACTGGATGCCCCACGCGGAAAGCTTGGCGGCCAACGGCCAGTCGGCGAACCACGAAGTGTCGGTGACCCGACCGGTTGCGCCGTCGACGGCCACCGCGTTGTTCGACATCACCCAGGGTTGACGGGTCTGCGCCACCACGAACGCGGTATCGGCGTCGGATGGAATGCTCACTTCGACCTTGCCGCCGACACCGGCCTCGTGCGCAGCGGTCATCACCCGGTCCAGATCGCCCACCCGCGGCGCCACCGCCTGATGCTTTGCCACCGGTGGCGAATCAGCGTGATGGCCGTCGTGACCGGACATCCCGGTGTTCGGCGCGCCGTCCAGCGCGGTCGACACGGACGGCGTCGTCCACGACAGCGCAGCGCGCAGTTCGGTGATGTTGTCGCCGGCGAAGCGGGACCACGTCAAACCGGTCGCCGACAAGAACAGCAATCCGACCGCGATCCAGATCCCCACCGCGCCATGCCAGTTGAGCGTGCGCGCCCTGCCGCGGCCGGAGCGGTCAGGGACCAGCAGCCTGGCTTCCGTGTCGCCCCGCGCCGACATCCGCCGGTACCTTCCCCACCACAGGAACACCCCGGCTAGGGCGATCAGCCAGAGCCAGGAGGCAGCGAGCTCGCTGTAGATCCGCCCGGGTTCACCGAGATGCAGGCTGCGGTGAAGTTGGTCGATCCAGGTGCGTACCGGCAATGCCCCGCTGCTGCCGTACACCGTCAGTTCTCCCCGAGAAGTCGCTGCCACGGGGTCGATGAACACCGCGTGACGTTCGGACTCGCCCAACGATGGATCGTCGAACATCACCCGGGTGGTCTCCCCCGCCGCGGTGGCCGGACGCACCGCGACGACCGTGAGATCCGGGCGTTGAGCCTGGGCGGCCCGAACCTGCTCGGAGAGTGGGACCATCGCGCCGTCGGTACCGGCCAGCAGCTGATCCTGGTAGACGAACCGCTCGATCGTGGGCGCGATCGCGTAGAGCCCACCGCTGAGTGCGGCGATCAGAAGGAATGGTCCGACGAAGATGCCCGCGTAGAAGTGCAACCGCAGCAGGAAGGCGCCATAACGCCCGGTCGACCTGCGTTTCTCCTCGGGGGTGGCTTCGATCGATGTCGCGGTCGCCTCGCTCATAGCTCCTCTGTGGTCGAAAAGTGCTCAGTTATGAGTCGTTCGGAAAGCCCGAACAGTTCCCGTCGAATTGCAGCCCGGGTCGAGCCGAAGGTTCTCCCCGGGACCCGGGGCATTAGGTTGAAGCAGCCCGGGAACGCCGGCGCTGCTCCGAACGACCATTGTCCCGGGCAGTCTTCTGATCCCACGTCAACGGAAAGGGCTTGCGTCGTGATCGCCGATCCTCTACTTCGCTGGGTGGTCACGGCACTCTTCGCCTTCAGCGCGATCGAGTGCGTGTTCGCGAGCGTCGCAGCTCATCGGAGCTGGACTTCGGTGGTGAGCAACGGATTCCATCTCGTGATGGCGGTCGCGATGGCGGTCATGGCCTGGCCCCGCGGGGCGGAACTGCCGACCAAGGCGCCGATGCTCTTTTTCCTGGCGGCAACGCTGTGGTTCCTCGTCATCGTTCCGACTCAGATCGGGCACCGGCTCAGCAACGTGTACCACGCGGCGATGATGCTGGCGATGGCCTGGATGTACGCCGTGATGAGCGGCGGGCTCCTGCCACAGCCGAGCGACGGTGGAGGCAGCACGCTCGGTCACGCCGGCCACCACGGCTCATCGGGGATGCCGGGGATGGACATGTCCGGCGAGAGCGGCGGCGTGCCAGAACCGCCGTTCATCACGGCACTGAACTGGCTTTTCGCCGTCGGATTCGCGGTTGCCGCAATCTGGTGGCTCTATGCGCTGTTCGTTCGCCGACGCGAGGATCCCGACGCGCCTGCCGTCCGGTTCATCGGTATCACCGCGCAGGTGATGATGGCCGCGGGCATGGCGATCATGTTCGGGGTGATGCTGTAGCACCGCCCGGTTCGATCCCACGAAAAATATGTGAGCCGGCCGGGAACCAGACGGTCCAGTCGTACGACTAATGGCACGAACGCGCAGTGCCGGCAGCCCGACGGCGTCGCGCACAGCGGAGGGACCCCGATGAACCTGACTGCCGGCGCCACCCGCCGCGGCGAAGCCGCTGTTCTGCGCCGAATCTGGCGGCTGCATTTCTGGGTCGGTGTTTTCGCCGCACCGGTATTGGTGACGCTCGCACTTTCAGGTCTGGTGATCCTCTACACCCAGCCGCTGGACAGCTGGCTCAACCGCGATCTGCTCGTCGTCGCTCAGGGTCCCGAATCCGTCCCGCTCGACCAGCAGGTAGCGGTCGCCCAGCAACATGTCGGCGACGAATTCAGCTTGGACGCCGTCACTCCCCCGGATCGCGAAGGCCGGTCTACGCGAATCGATTTCGTACCGCCGGGCGCCCCCGAGTACCCGCAGGGTGAGGCGGACGTGATCCAGGTGTTCGTCGATCCCTACACCGGCCAGTACCTCGGCCAACGCAGCCAACTGTCCGGGCTGGTGGGGTTCGCCAACCAGGTGCATCGGATGTTCGGCAACGACGGACCGAAGATTCAGTTGCCCTCGCTGGGCCACCTGATCAACCCGACCTCCTATCCCGACGCCACCATTCCGGTCGGTGTTGGCAATCTGTGGATGGAACTGACCGCTGTGTGGATCCTGGTCCTGCTGGCCAGCGGCGTCTACCTGTGGTGGCCACGGGCCATCGAAGCCACCAAGCCGATGTTCACGGTGCGGTGGCGCAAGCGCGGACGGATCCGTTGGCGAGACCTGCATGCGTTGACCGGGGTGGTGATCGCAGTGATCTTGATCGGCTATGTGCTGTCGGGATTGACCTGGTCACGTTATTGGGGCGAGAACTGGCGGGCCTTCTCCGCCACGGTCGCGCCGTCGATCGCGGTCGATGCACCATCGACGCCCGCGGTCATGGGCGACTATGACCGGTTGGGCCGTCGCATCGCCTGGGCGGCAAAGGACGATCCGGTGTACGCGTCACAACCCGACGGATCCATGGCGACGCGTTTGTCGTTCGCCGACATAGACCGCATCGCCAAAGACGAGCACATGGTGCCCGGTTACGCCATCATCCCGCCCTCGGACTCCACCGAAGACGGCGAATCCCAGTTCGGCAGCTACACGGTGGTCAACGCCTGGCCTCAGAAGCTGTCGGAACAACGGACGCTGTATCTGAACCAGTTCACCGGCCAGACCATCACCAACGCCACCGCTTCACAAGACGGGGCGCTGTCCCGGCTCACCAGCCTGGGCATCGCCATGCACATGGGCAACCAGCTGGGTCTGGTGACGCGGATCCTCGCCACCATCGCCTGCCTTGGCGTCCTGACCAGCGTCTGCACCGGCCTGGCGATGTGGTGGAAGCGGCGTCCCGCCGGGAGCACCGGCTTACCCGCCCCCGCCAGCGCTGCCACCCGCGCCGCGACCCCGAAGCGGGCGGTCATCACGGTGGCTGCCGCTGCGATGCTCCTCGGTGTCCTCTACCCCGTGTTCGGGGTTTCGGTCCTCATTGTTGTTGCAGCGGAAGCCGTTGTGGCACTGCGTCACCGGAATCTCGATTCCGGCAAGACTCCCGACGTCACCGAGAGCTCACCGATATCCGACGAAGCAGATCAGGTGCCCGTGGGCAACGTGGTGACCGGCATGCGCGGCGACAACGACGAACCGCTGGGAGCGCTGCAGTGATCGAGTCGCTCCCAGCCTGCTAGACCGGCCGCGACGATGCCTGCTCGATCAGCTTGAACAGCGAATCAGGTGTTGCCACAATCGTTTCGACCGAACCGATCCTCAAATCGATGGTCGGCAACGTATCGAGATACTGCGCATAGGTACGCCCGTCGAGTTTGGCGCCCAGCGTCAGCCAGGCATCGATGATCGCCCATCGGCGGGGATTCTCGCGAGCCCAGCCGCTTTCGTCGAGCCTCGCCTTCCACTGCGCGGCGTCGATCTCCTCATCGACGAAGTCGGCCAGAAAATCGGCATACGCGAGGGCTTCGCCCCGCAGCACGACGATTCCGCGGCCCAGATCGGTTGCCGCTCCTACTCCCGGCAGCCTGCCCAGGATGGCACCCGCTGCGCAGATACCGGTGGTGACCTCTTCTGTCACCCCCAACTGCGGACGTGCCCGCACCGCGCGGCAGGCATCGACGAGAGAGACCAGAATATCGGTGGATTCACGCAGCTGAGCCACGTCACCGAGAATGCGGGGCAGACGCACCATGGTGAAATCGAGCATGTCAGGCGAACACGTCACCCCCAGTTCCGCGAGTGCCTTCGATGCGGCGTAGGGATATGGTGCCTGCCGGGGATCGGTGACGCGCGGCGCCGTGACATCGGCGCCGACGACGGACGTCGACAGGTGTACCAACCTCGCACCCGTTCGACTGCATGCACCGGCGATCGCCGAGACGAACTCCACATTGGCCGGGCGGAGTTCGCGGTAGGGCACGAGCATATTGGCGTTGCCGATGCAATTGACCACCGTTGCGGCCCCTGCACCGCGCAGCAGGCTGTCCAGTTCGGCAGGTCCGAGTTCCGGCGAGAGCCGCTCGATCTCGACTCCGGGCGTAGCACGGAGGGCGTCCCACGGGTGACCTGCCGGAACACTCGATCTCATCGCCAATACCACTTCAGGACAATGTATTCCCGACTTCCGCAGTTCCAGGACAGCCTGCGCGAAACCGGTGCCGACGATCCCGGATGCACCGAGTACGACGATCGCTCCGCCATCGCCCCGCCCGGGCAGACGAGGTCCGTGAGCCGCCCCGGGAACGGAAGGCGGTCGGCACAGCAGTTTCAGATCTCGGTCGACCTCGTCGTTGACGACGATTTCCGCCCGGGCAGGATCCGTGGGCGACGCCCGCACCAGATCGGCGGCGGTGTCCGCACTGATCAGATCGAAAATCGAGAGCTGCCACCCGAGGTACCGGCGCGTCTCGGGCAGGATGCTGATGAGATCCAGGGAACCGATGCCCTCGTCGAGGAGTGACGAGTCGGTCCCAATGCGCCGACGGAGCTTGCGGCTCCAGATCTCGGCGACGCCCACTGCCGACTCATGCGGTGTGGGGTCGTTCGACGCCACAGCGCGCGAGCGGGGTGGCTCCGGCAGGTTGTCACCGTCGACCTTACCGTTGCCCTTCCGCGGTAGGCGGGGCACTCCGACGACAAAGAAGGAGCCCACACCGAAATCGACCAGTATGCTTCTGATCCACGCCGTTACGGCGGGATCTTCGGCACCGTTACGGGTGTGTCGCGATTCGAACCAGACTCCGAGGGCCCCGTCGTGTAGTTCGACGGCCACGTCGCAGATTTCGGGCTCGTCGACGATGCGTCGGGTCACCTCGGCGACGTCGACTCGCTTTCCCGCGACCTTGACCTGCAAGTCTTTTCGACCCGAGAACACCGGGAAACCATCGGTGCCGATGGTGACGCGATCCGCCGTCGCAAAGGCGGGGCATTCAACGTCGTCGGCCGTGACTACGGTGCCGAACGACGGGCTGTCGACGCCGAGGTAGCCGGGCGAGACCCCCTCCCCCACGATCACCACTTCCCCGAATGCCACGAAAACCGAACCGGCGACCAGCGGTCGGCCCAGCCGCGGCCGGACTGCTCGCTCCACGGCTACACCGTTGCCGGCGGTCGGGAGATAGGTGACGACGACCGTGGTCTCGGTCGGACCATAGCTCGACAGAAGCGTGATCTGTTTCGACGCAAGAGAGTTGGCCCACTTGTCGACTGTTCCGGTGCGGATCGCCTCCCCGCCGATCACAATCTGCCGCAACCCGGAGCCGCCGATGACTTCCAATGCCTCGCTGTCCTCGCACAGGAGATGCCACACCGCGGTCGGCAGGTCCAGCAGCGTCGGCCGCTTGGACACGAGATCGTTTGTCAGGCCTTGCAGGTCTCCCGCCTTCATGGCCGAGGAGCGCACCACGGTCGCGCCGCTCAGAAAGCCCGCGAATATCTCCTCGACGCTGATGTCCGATGTCAGGGGTGCGCATTGCAGGATGGTGTCCTGCGGCCCCCATCCGTATACGCGCCTCACGGCGTGGCAGAAGCCGGCCAGCGCGCCGTGCGTGACCTCGACAAGTTTCGGTTCGCCCGTCGATCCGGAGGTCGGCATGAGGTATGCGGCCCGCCCGGGAAGTTCGGGATCACGAGCCACCTGTTCGACACGTCGGTCCATCCGTGCCCGAAGCTCGCCGTCGATATCCATCTCGAGGTGGACCGCTGCCGTGTGCACCACAAGTGCGGCGGCACCGGTATTTTCAGTAATCCGGTCGGCCCGAGACCCAAGCTGTTCCGGCATGTCGCACACGCTGTACGTGCCGCCCGTCAGATGACACGCGAGAAGGAGATCGATCGTCTTGTCGGTGTTGTCGTCGGTGCACACGACGACCTGTCCTACCTCGACCCCCGTGCGCACCAGCCACGCGATCCACGCGTCGACGTAACGTCGCCTCTCCCGCACGGGGACGACATCGCCGAGGGAGTCGACGAACCATGCGGCGGTCGGACTGGGCTGGGGGCAGGCGATCCGGCGTTCCAGTTCACAGGCACCGCTTTCGGTGACACCGAACCATTCGTCGACCGCCATCGCGATGGGCTGGCGCCACATGGTCGTGAATGCCCTGAGCGCACGGGCAATTCGTTCGGCGATGCCGCCCTGGCTTTCGCTCCGATCGGCCGGTTGCCAGATCATGATCTGGAGTGTCTGTTGCTCTTCGTCCAAAATACCGGCCACGGTGGTACTTTCGACCGGACCGATATGAGTGGTGACCGGCGGTTCGCACAAGAACCGGCGAAGTTCGGGCGCACAGGGCTCGCGGAGAAAGTTCAGCGTCAACGCGTCGACGTGAGTCGTCCGGTTGATCGCCAGGTACATGCGCCGGTAGTGCTCCTCACGAAGCCAACGTCGTCTCATGGCCTTGACGTAGCCGCGATCGAGGGCGCGAACGACGTCCTCGACGGATGCGAACGGCGCGAACCGAACTGGTTGCGCCACCGAGTTC
This sequence comes from Mycolicibacterium sp. 050232, assembly GCA_036235365.1. Classification (GTDB taxonomy): domain Bacteria; phylum Actinomycetota; class Actinomycetes; order Mycobacteriales; family Mycobacteriaceae; genus Mycobacterium. The sequence continues at coordinate 353,126 of JAZBEZ010000004.1, forward strand.
ACCAGGCACGTTGCGACTTCCAAGGCGGAATCGCCGAATCGGTTGTCCACGGCATGGACCAGCAGACCTTCGGTGCTCTTGCGGGCACTGGCATCCACCGCCAGGGCTGCGGCAGCCACCAGCACATTGAGAGGGACCTGCCTCCCTTCGGAGAGGGCCACGATCTCCCGATACGCCTCACCCGATATCACCACGGACTCACCGAGGACACCCTTGGCCGCCGCGCCTGTCGATGCACCGACGCTGGGACCGGAGCCGAACTGGTGTGCGTTCTCGGTCAATTCGCGCCGTGCACTCTCGGCCAGGCGGTGGGATGAATCCGCGATCCTGCTTTCCTCGCGCCGGTGCGCTGCGGCCAGTTCGGCCAGCCCGATCCCGACAGGAGCGGACGCCGCTGATCGGCTCGCCGCCGACGCCAGGTGCACTCCGAGTTCACGCTCGATGATCCCTGTCGCGCCGCCGTCCAACAGGACGTGATGACAATGGACATCGAACCCGCACACCCGATCATCGAGATCGGTGCGGATCGTGTAGCGAACCAGTGGCGACCCGAGGATGCCGGCGGCCCACATGTCGCACAGGCTCCGGGCGCCGTGGTCGGCCGAGGCCATGCCATCGGGCTGAACGTCGACCACGTCGGTGATATCCAGGCGCGCCACGAGTTCTGGGTAGCCGGCGTCGTGCGCTGTCGCCTCGAGCGTGCAGAGCTGCACAGGATTCGACAGGATCGTGTGCCTCAGCGCCGCCCAGAACACCGAACGCTCGATCGGCTGCAACCGATACCGACGACCGATCAGGTAGAGGTCCGGATCTGCATCCTGCAGCACGCCGTTGTAGATGTTTTGTTGCGACCTGCTCAGCGGGACTCGTCGAAGTCGTTGGCCGGCTTCAAGCAAGCTCACCAGCGGCCTCCAGCTCTCGGACCCAATCGGCTACCGACAGGTTCTCGGCCAGGCGCTTGAGCAGTTCGGATTCCCGGTCCACCCGCAGTTGTTTCATCAGCAGGACGAAACGTACGGAGTCCAGGCCCAGATCTCGCAGATCCGTGTCGTCGCCGTCAACCAGATCCGATTCGTCGATGTACAGCACTTCGGCGAGCGCGACAAGAATCCGTTCGCGATCCGAGTCAGCCACCGGCCGCGTCCCCCGCCTCACGCCCCGCTGTGTCCGCAGCCAACGAAGCCCGCATGACCTTGCCGGATTGCGTTCTCGGAATATCCGAAACGATGACGATCACCGAGGGCCGGGCCATTGACTCCGACTGGTCTCTGAAGCGTGCGGCAATGGCGTGCTTCAGCTTCCGCTCCTCTGCACCATCCAGCGTGGCAGCGGGAACCACCGCGAGCCCGACAAGTGCGCCGAACTCCTCGTCCGGTATCTCGTAGCAGGCCGCGGACTGCACTCCCACAACGCCTTCGGCGATCCGGTCGACTTCGTCGGGGGCCACGTTGACCCCTCCCGAGATGATCATTTCCGATGATCGGCCCTTGATGTAGAAGAATCCGTCCTCGCGCCGCTCCAGCAGATCGCCGGTGTTCACCCATCCGTCGACGAGCACCTCCGCCGTCCGCTGCGGATTGTTCCAGTACCCCAACATGTTGGCCGGCGACTTGATCCACAGCGTGCCGAAGGTGGCCGGGTCACCGAGCGCACGAGTAGGCGGACCGCCGCCTTCCGGGGCGAGATGAACTTCCACTCCCGGATACGGACGTCCCACGGCACCTGCCTCAATTCTGGCGATCGATCCAGCGTCGGTGGGCAAACACAATGCTGTGCAACCTGTTTCGCTCAATCCATATACCTGCGCGGTGCGCGCGCCTGCCGCTTCCACGAACCGAACATCCGTGGCCACTGCCCGCGAACCGCCATATCCGATCAGCCGTAACGACGGTGGAAGCGGGGCGTCAGTCGCCTTCAGCTCGGACACCAGGCGAGTGACAAGAGTGGGCACCAGGCATGTTGTCGCGATCTCGTTGGTCCAGATGATCTCAAGCAGCGAAGTCGCGTTCTCGCCCCCGGTGACGCACAGGCAACCTTGCATGAGGCAGTTCAGGATCCACCACAGCCCGCCGATATGGGTCGCCGGCAGCGGCGAGTAGGTGGCTTCTCCCACAATCCAGTCGACCCAGTCCAGCCGCTCCCGCTGCAGAATGTCCGCGACGGAGTAGAACGTCCGGTTCGGGAGCAGAACAGCCTTCGGCTCACCCGTTGTCCCACTGGTGAAGATCATCGCCAGCGGATCGTCGGGACCCAACCCGGCAGGTCCGCACTCCAGATCGCTCTCCGAAAGACACGGTTGGCCCGCTATGCCGGTGGTTGTCTCGACGACGTGTGCCGGTATCGATCCATGCGCCTCCGACAAGTCCGGCATATCGATCCTGCTGCCGGGAGCCATCAAAATCGCTCCCGGCGTGGTGATCCGGCCGAACCGATCGATGGTCGCCGGTGGGAGGCCGGCGTCGACCATGACAGCGATCGCGCCGACTTTCGCGCAGGCGAGCACCGCGAGGTAGGTCTCGGGTCCGTTGTCGGAGATGACGAGCACCCGGGCGCCCTTACTCACACCTTCGGCGGCGAGATGACCCGCGAGCCGGTTGACTTCGAGCACCAGTTCGCCGTAGCGGACGGGGCTTCTGCCATCGCAGCGACGGAGGGCGGGCGCCTGCGGCCGTCGCCGTGCTTGCTCGAAGATGCGCTCTAAGACGGTACCTGGTGGTGACATGGCGGTGGAACGCTCTCCTTGCGGGCGGTTTGGTTACGGAATGTTGAGTGCCGCCAGTTCGACGGTGGCGGAGGCGTTGCCGCCGCCGTCGTCCCAGAACTCGATCGCGCAGGGGACCTTGAGGTACCTGACGCGTCGTTCGATGACCTCGAAGTCCTTGCAAAGCAGTCGTGCCGAGAATTTCTGGGCGTTGATCGGCCGTCTGAACCTCGATGACATCGTCTTGATCAACATGCTGGGCAACTGATAGTTGAAGTAGTCTTCGAGGGACCAACCCCGCAGTTGGGGGATCACGCCGTTGACGATGGCGGGCGCAAAAGCACTGTAAGCCAGTTGGTTGAAGCACAGGATGAGCTCGGCGGCATTGAAATGACCGGTGCTGCGGATGTAGGCAGATTCGGCAATGGTGAAGTTGCCCAGCGCGAAGACCGAGTTCTCGGTCGCCTTGTAGTCGGCGTCGATGAGATAGCGACAACCCTTGTACGAATAGGGATCGAGCACCTTGACGAGAAGTTCCTCGTCGATGGGCATCGTGTCGGTGGATTCCGGATCGGCGAGAACGATGGGTGCGATGTCGATGGTGCTCATGCGGCGTACCCCGGCGTCGCGAGGCCGTCAAGCATCGTGAGGCGATGGGTGGTGAGCGTGCCCGATGCGGTGCCGTGTTTGGCTCGGTGCATCAGAACCCGGTTGTCCCACAAGACGATATCGCCGACCTCATAATGTTGCGTATAGATGAAGGGTGACGAGAACTCCGGGTCGAGCTGCCCGGTGGCTGTCATCAGGTCGTGCAGAATCGAGGGATCGAGGACGTTACCGCGCTCATCTTCGATCTTGGTGGTACCCGACGCGCAGATGTACAAGATCTCCTCCTCCGTCTTCGGGTGCCTGATCACGGTCGGCCATTTGATCGGAGGTGTGGCCTTGGTGATCTCGTCCCATACCTCGCCGATGGGCTTATAGACGTCATCGGGCCGAATCTTGATGTGCCTGCGGGGATCATGCGTCGCAAAAGTTCCGCGGACCGGCTCCTGCTTCGCCGCGGGCAACGACTCCCAGACTTTGTTGAGATCGATGAAGTAGGTACCTCGGTCACTGCCGGGCACTGCCAGCGGCACCACCATGGAGAAGGCGAAAGGTTCCGGCATGAACATGTAGTCGATGTGCCAGAAAGCGCCCGTCCGGGGCACGCCCTGACCTTGCTCGGTGGACGATACGAAGATCTGTGGATGCTGCTTGTGGTGGTAGATGGGCTCGTAGTATGTGACGATGTCACCGACGATGTTGCCCAGTCGGAGGAACTCCTCCGGGCTCGGATGAACATCCTTCAGCACGACGAGCTTGTTCTTGTACACCAGATCGCGGATCTCGTCTCTGGTAACGCCGTCCAGATTCGCGGGATCGATCCCTGTTATCTGGGCGCCGAGGCCCTCTCCTTTGACATTCAGCGTCATCTATTCATCTCTCCTCGCGAAGTCTGCTCTAGGGCGGCGTCGTTTTCGTTGTCTCATCTGGGAATTCAGCGCGCGTCTCACCGCGCGCAATGATTTTCGATACGAAATCTGCAGTTCGCGTCTACTTTTCGATGATGACGTCGCCTACAGGAGCAGTCGCATCACGCAGCAGGAAAGTTCCCCGACTTTCCGGTCTTTTTCGCGTGTGTCAGTCAACCGTGCAGCACTCCCGGGGGCTGTCGAGCACTCTGCAGCTACCGGGTCCCTCACCTCCGGTCAGGTGCGGATGCACCACCGCCGGAATGGCCAAACGTCAACCAGCGAAGCAGTTTTGCCGTTCGGCTGACTGATTCTCGCGCGGGCCCGGCAGGTGGCTCCGGGTTGGGCCCGTCCGCATTGCCGAGAGTACCGGCAACACGTTCTTCGGCGCGGTAACCAGCCTCCTGAACGGCGTGGCAGAGGTCGGAAACCGTGACTTCGCCTTCGGCATCGATGGTGGCCACTTTGGTCTTGATGTCCACCGATGCGCGAACTCCGTCGATCTTGTTCAACTTGTTCTGGACTCGTCGTGCACACGCTCCGCAGGACATGCCTTTCACGTCCAGCTGCACCCGCCGAACACCCGTTCCGTTGCTGTTCGCAGCTATGTCCGTCAATGCCATTCCTCGCAATCTTGAGGCATCGGCGCCTCCGGGGAGATGAGTCGTTGATCGTCGGCGCAAAGTTCCCGACGGTCGGCGACCGCTGCTAATCACTTTTTCGCTCAGGGGCATTCATCCAGGTCGCCGGAAGCATCGGCGCAGATTCGGCGGTGGAGTCGGAACCGTGCCGAACCATCCCCACGGCGGTCGCATCCGCGCGAGTACCGGTCGCACCGGCAAATCCGAGGGTGGTGGTTCCCGTCTCGGCGGCCAACGGTGCGTCACGGCGGTCTCCGATCGGGCCTTCAGCCGGAGTATCGGGCGTATCAGTGGCATCGAGGAACTCGTAGCGTCGACCTCGCGCGCGTTCGCGTTTCCGGCCGGTCTGTCTTCTCGCCGTCCGTACGCCGACCGCGCTCCTGGCGGCGGCGACGGTTGTGAGCACGTCCGTCATCTGGTCAGTGGATGCCGCCGGCGCCTTGGGACCCGAACCGACTGAGGGAGGCGCCAGACCGGGGACTGCGTAGCCGATCCCGGTTGTCGCCGTCGTACCGGTTGCGGTGGTCGACGCGGGCGCGGCAGCCGTCGGGCTGCTGGTCTGCGGGATACCCGCCGATAGGCCGGAGGGAGCCAACGCCGCCCCGACCTCGGCGCGCGAACTCACGCGCGGACCGGAGGTCACGTCAGTGGGTGTCGCGGTCGCCGCCGGTGCGGGTCCTCCGTTCTGCAGGAACGCCAAGGCACTCAGCGCGCTCAGGGCGCTCAGGGCGGGCGCGAAGAAGGGCAGAAGCAGCAACGAATACGAGGCGTAGTAGGGGTACCAGAGCACGTCGTACAGCAGAAGCGCGATGATCGCGAGTACTGCGGCCTCGGCCGGGTTGAAACCCAGTTGTTCGAACAGCTGCTGGAATGTCTCGATGAGCTGTTCAGGATTGCCGGCTTCCGATATCAGCTCAGAGATCAGCTTCCAGATGTCGATCTGTTGCACGTTGCCGGGGGTTGAGCCCGAGCTGTTCTGATCCCCGGCCCGGGCTTCTCCGCCCGGCGCCAGGATCGACGGAGCCGGCTGCATCGACGGAACCGCCGAGTTCGCGCTGGTCGAGACGGCATCGTAGGTTGTCATCACCTCGGCCGCCTGCAGCCACATCCGGGTGTAATCGGCCTCGTTGAGGGCTATGGGAATGGTGTTGATACCGAAGAAGTTGGTGGCCAGAAGCACCCCGTGAGTGACGTGGTTGGCAGCGAGTTCGCCCATGGTGGGCATGGCGGCCAGCGCACTGCTGTAGGCGGCTGCGACCGTCTCGTGCTGCACGGCGGTGGTGGCACTGTCGACCGAGGCCTGTTCCAGCCACGCCAGGTAGGGACCGTGGGCAGCCGCATACTGCGCCGCACTGGGACCTTCCCAGCTGGAGGCTTGCACCTCGGCCAAGAGCTGCGTGAGTTCGGCTGCCGCCGCACTGTATTGCGTGCTCAGCGCCTGCCACTGCCCGGCTGCAGCGAGAAGGGACCCAGGGCCGGGGCCCGCGCTCAGCAAGGCCGAGTGCACTTCCGGAGGCACCGCCAACCAGAACGGGGCCGTCACCCATCACCTCCTCGCACGCATGTCCAGCGGCCCCTACGGACCGGCCACTTCGCCTCGTCTTTCTGCTAGTCGGACACCGGCACCGGAAAGTTCCCGGGTTGCGGTTGTTGATCGGCGCACCGGGACAACGACTCTCGGCGAATCAGCCGACGGGTACGGTCATGCCATGCCAGTGATCGACGCACGTCATCTGACCGCGGTATCGGAGACCGCGCTGTTGACCCTGCATCAGCGGGCGTCCGAAGCGGCCCGTCCTGACGCGATTATCGAGGATCCGCTGGCGATCACGCTGCGCGACAGTCTCGACTATGACTACGACCACTTCGGCCGGGCCCACCAGGCCACCGCACTCCGTGCCCTGGCATTTGACATCGCCTCCCGCCGATACCTGGAGACGCGGCCTCGCGCCACCGTCGTCGCCCTGGCCGAGGGGTTGCAGACGAGCTACTGGCGTCTCGACAACGGCGAGATCAGTTGGCTTTCAGTTGATCTGGATCCCATCGTGCGCTTGCGTCAGGAGCTGCTGCCGGACGCGGACCGACTGCGTCACCTGGCGCGGTCGGCACTCGATCACTCGTGGATGGATCAGGTCGACGCCACCAACGGGGTGCTCATCACCGCCGAGGGATTGTTCCAATACCTGGACCACGACGCGGTGTTCGATCTCATCGCGGCATGTGCCGCCGAATTCCCCGGCGGACAGCTGATCTTCGACAGCGTGCCGCGATACCTGAGCTGGTACTCCTGCCGACACGGCATCAGGCTCAGCAAGCACTACACCGCGCCGCCGATGCCGTTCTCGTTCACCGCAGACCGGTACGGCGAATTGCTCGCAATCCCTGGCGTTCACGCGGTACGCGAGGTTGAGATGCCCGCGGGGCGCGGCAGAATCCTGTCGCGCACAGCAGCGTTCGTCTACCGATCCCCTCGCCTGCGACGGTTCCGGGCACCCACCAACGTCGTCGAGTTCGGGTGATCAGGCCGCACCGATCAGTGCGGCACGCGCCAGCACCTCTTCGGCCTTCTTCACGTGGGCGGCGTCAACGAGCACACCTTCCACACCGACCGCCCCGCGACCCGCCGCCTCGGCCTCCCGGTATGCCGCGACGTTGCGGTGTGCGAGCGCGATCTCCTCGGCGGTCGGGGCAAATACCTCGTTCGCGATCGGCACCTGGCTGGGATGGATGGCCCATTTGCCGGTATAGCCGTACAGCGATGACCTACGGGCTTCGGCCTCGTACCCGGCCAGGTCCGCGTAGTCCGGGTACGGCGAATCGATCGCATCGATACCGGCGATCCGCGCCGCGACCATGATCTTGTTGCGTGCGTACGCCCAGAAGTCACCCGGGTACTCGCCCAAGGGCACGAAGTTGGTGTCCACCCGCGCCCCCTGGGACAGCGAGAAGTCCCCGACGCCGAAGATCACCGCGTCCAATCGGTCACTGGCCCGCACGATCTCCTCGGCATTGGCCAGACCCTCGACTTCCTCGATCAGCACCTCAAGCCGAATCTTGCGGCCCAGCCCCAGCTTTTCCTCCAGCTGGGTCAGCAGCACATCGACCCACCAGACATCCTTGGCGGTCTTGGCCTTGGGGATCACGATGGTGTCGAGCTTCGCGCCTGCGTGGGTGACGACCTCGATGATGTCGTCGTGGCACCACGGGGTGTCCAGCCCGTTGATCCGGATCGCACGCGCGGTCCGGCCCCAATCCAGTTGGGTCAGAGCGTGAATGGCCTTCGCCCGGGATTCCACCTTGAGCCCGACCGGGGTGGCGTCCTCCAGATCGAGGAACACCAGGTCGGCACCACAGGTCACGCCCTTGACGAACATGTGGTCATTGCAGGCAGGCAGGGCCAGTTCAGAGCGGCGGATCAGATCGGTCATGGTATTCGTATTCCTTTGGTTCACTGAGAGTTACAGCACGCCACCGGCGCGCAGATCATCGATTTCTTCATCAGTCAGGCCCAGCAGTTCCCGGTAGACCGCGGCGTTGTGTTCACCGAGGCGAGGACCCAGCGAGTCCACTTTCCCGGCGTGCCCCGAGAAGCGCGGGACCGGTGCCTGTACCGTCATCGCGCCGAGTTCGTCGTCGGCGACCGACACGAACACTTCGCGGTGCCGCAGCTGCTCGTCGGCCACCAGATCGGCGATCTCGTACACCGGTGCCGCGGCGACTTCGGCGGCGTCGAACACCGCCATCGCTTCCGCCAAGGTGTGCGCGGCCACCCATTCGGCAACCACCGCATCCACTTCGGCGGCGCGCGCCAGCCGTCGCTGCGGATCGGAGAAGTCCGCGTCGGACACCAGGTCGTCGCGCCCGATGGCGCGAAACACCCTCAGCGCCAGGCTCGGCGAGCTACCGGACATGGCCAGCCAGCGCCCGTCGGAGGTCCGGTAGGTGTTGCGGGGCGCGGAGATGTCCCAGCGGTTGCCGGCCCGGCGCGGAACGATACCGAGTTGGTCATACCCGAGCAGGTTCTGCTCCAGCAGTCGCGCCAGCGGGTCGACGAGGTTGACGTCGATCAGCTGCCCGCCCGCTCCGTGCACGTCTCGGTGGTAGAGCGCCATCATCACGGCGTAGGCGGCGTTCAGCGATGCCACACCATCGGCCAGCATGAACGGCGGCAGGGTCGGCGGGCCCTCGGCCTCGCCTGTCACGTGGGCGAATCCGCTCATCGCCTCGCCCAGCGTGCCGAATCCGGGGCGCTGGCTCTTGGGTCCGGTCAGTCCGTACCCGGTGATGTGCAGCATCACGAGGCCCTCGTTCACCACGCGCAGTGACGGGTAGTCGAGCCCCCACCCGGCCAGTGTCTGTGGCCGGGTGTTGACGATGACGACATCGGACTTCTCGGCCAGCCTGCGCACCAGATCCTGGCCCTCGGCCATCCGCAGATTGGCGGTCACCGATCTCTTGTTGCGCGACACCGACTTCCACATCAGCCCGACGCCGTCGCGTTGATTGCCCCAGGTACGGATCGGATCCCCCTGACCGGGTTGTTCGACCTTGATGACGTCGGCGCCGAACTCACCCAGATACGTCGCCGCCAGTGGGGCCGCTGCCAGCGTGGCCAGGTCGAGCACGCGTATGCCGCTGAGCATGGCACCCATCTACGACGCGGACCTGGTGAGCGTGCCTGCCGGCCGGTCCAGCCCCAGGTGATCGCGCAGGGTGTTCCCGGTGTAGGCGGTGCGGAACAGTCCGCGGTGCTGCAGTTCGGGCACCACCATGCGGACGAAATCTTCGTACGATCCCGGGGAATGTGTTGCGGCCATGACGAACCCGTCGCAGGCCCCGCTGGTGAACCACTCCTCCATCTGGTCGGCCACCTGCTTGCCGGTGCCGACGAAACGGGGACCTTGGAGGAGAGTTGCCCGGTGCCCGGCCAGGTCGCGCACTGTCACCGTGTCCCCACCGATATGGCTGCGCAGGTTCTGCACCAGTCCCCGGATGCCCGAAACCGAGGCGATGAGCTCATCGGTGACCGGATCGTCGAGGTCGTGCTGAGCGAAGTCGTAGTTCATCAGCTCCGACAGCAGGGTCAGCGATGCCATCGGATCCACCAGGTCGTTGAGGAACATGTCCTCACGCTCCTTGGCGTGCGATTCGGTCTCCCCCACCACGGCGTAGGCCATCGGGCAGATCCGCACCGTGGCCGGGTCGCGTCCCGACTCGGCGATCCGAGCTTTCTGATCGCTGTAATGCGCGCGCGCCACATCGATGCCCGGGTCGCCGGTGAAGATGAGATCCGCCCAGCGCGAGGCGAATTCGCGGCCACGGCCTGACGATCCGGCCTGCAGGATCACCGGGCGGCCCTGAGGGGTGCGCGGCACCGTCAGTGGACCACGCGCGGAGAAGTAGCGACCGACGTGCCCGAGTTCGTGCACCTTGCCCGGGTCCGCATATTGCCCGGACGACCGGTTGTGCTGAATTGCGCCGTCCTCCCAGGTGTCCCAGAGCCCCGCGACGACGTCGAGAAATTCGTCGGCACGGTCGTAGCGCTCGTCGTGGCCCAGGTGTGCGTCGACGCCGAAGTTCTGTGCCTCGCTGTCGTTGACCGACGTCACGACGTTCCATGCCGCCCGGCCGCGGGACAGGTGGTCGAGGGTGGCGAAGGTTCGCGCCACGTGGAACGGGGCGTAGTAGGTGGTCGAATAGGTGGCACCCAGCCCGATACGCGACGTGGTCTGCGCGAGCACGCCGAGGATGACACTCAAATCCAGTTTGACCGGACGTGCCCCGTAGCGCACCGCCTCGGCGACAGAACCCCCGTAGATGCCCGGCATCGCCAGTCGGTCGTCGAAGAACATCAGGTCGAAGCAGCCCTCTTCGAGCTGGCGGCCGATCTTCGCGTAGTAGGAGCTGTCGAGGTAGCCGTGCTCGGTTGCCGGATGACGCCACGAACCGGCGTACACCGAGGTGCTTCCTGCCTGCATGAACGCCACGAGGGCCATCTGGTCGGTACGCATGTTCGGAATCTAACATCTGATATATCAGATATCAAGGATAGGATGTTCGGAGAATGTAGGCTTCACGGATGGCGACGCTCGACATCTCCGGCACCGTGCGCGAACGCGCGGCGCGGGAACTGCGCGACCGGATCATCACCGGCACCCTGGCGCCGGGCACCCGTATCGATCTGGACGCCATCACCGAAGAGTTCGCGACCAGCCGAACCCCGGTGCGGGAGGCACTGCTGGAGTTGTCTTTCGAAGGACTGGTGCGTGTGGCGCCCCGAAGCGGGATCACCGTCATCGGCGTCAACTCCGAGGATGTGACCGACAGCTTCACGATCCTCGGTGTGCTCACCGGCCAGGCCGCCGCCTGGGCTGCCCAACGGATCACTTCCGACGAACTCGCCCGGCTGCGCGAGCTCGCGGCCGACGTCGTCCGACGGTCGGGCGACGACAGCATCGGCGAGGCCAACTGGCTGTTCCACCAGGAGATCCACCGAGCCGCGCACTCCCCACGGCTGCTGGCCCAGATCAGGCAAGCCTCGCGCGTGGTTCCGTCAAACTTCCTGACGGTGTTTCCCGAACACGAAAAGCACTCTCTCGACGAGCACGAGCAGCTCCTCGACGCCTTGGAGGCGAAAGACACGGAGGCGGCCCGCACCATCGCCGAACGCCATGTCCTGGAGGCCGGACGCTCGTTGGCGGCCTGGCTGAACGCTCAAGCCGCCACGAGCTGACCGGGTTACTTCGACCGCACCGCTGCTGCCGCCGCGACCAGGTGCTTGAGCGACTCGGTCACCTCGTCGGTGGTACGAGTCTTCAGGCCACAGTCCGGGTTGACCCAGAGCCGTTCGGCAGGAACAGCTTCGAGCGCCTCCCGAAGCGAAGTGGCGATCTCGTCGACGCCGGGAACCCGCGGTGAGTGGATGTCGTAGACACCCGGGCCAACGCTGTTCGAGAAACCGACGGCATTCAGGTCTCCGAGCACCTCCATGTGTGAGCGGGCCGCTTCGATGGACGTCACGTCGGCGTCGAGATCCGCGATCGCGCCGATCACCTCGCCGAACTCGGAGTAGCACAGGTGGGTGTGGATCTGCGTGGAGTCGGCGACGCCGGACGTCGACAACCGGAACGCCTCCACCGCCCAGTTCAGGTACGCCTCTTTGTCTTTGGAGCGTAGCGGCAGCAGCTCGCGCAGGGCGGGCTCGTCGACCTGGACGATCGCGATACCGGCAGATTCCAGATTGACGGTCTCGTCCCGGATTGCCAGGGCCACCTGCGCGGCCGTCTCCGCCAACGGCTGATCGTCGCGGACGAAGGACCAGGCGAGGATGGTTACCGGTCCGGTGAGCATGCCCTTGACCGGCTTGTCCGTCAGCGACTGCGCGTAGGTGATCCACTCGACCGTCATCGGCTCGGGCCGGGCCACGTCCCCGTACAGGATCGGCGGACGCACACACCGGCTGCCGTAGGACTGTACCCACCCGTTCTGCGTGGCGAAGAACCCGTCGAGCTGCTCGGCGAAGTATTGCACCATGTCGTTGCGCTCGGGCTCACCGTGCACGAGTACGTCGAGGCCCAAGTCCTCCTGCAACCTGATGACATCGGCGATCTCGGCCTTCATCCGGCGCTCGTACTCCGTGGCATCGATCTTGCCGGAGCGCAGATCGGCGCGCGCCACGCGAATCGCCGAGGTCTGCGGGTAGGACCCGATCGTGGTGGTGGGCAAGGCCGGTAGGTTGAGCCGGTCCTGTTGTGCGGCGCGGCGCTGATCTGCGGGTCCACGCCTGGTTCCGGAAGCGACGATCGACGAGATCCGGTCCCGTACTTGACCGTTGTTGAGCCGTGGATCGGATTGGCGTGACTCGATGGCCGCGGCGGACGCCGCGATCTCTGCGGAGATGGCCTCCCGCCCGTCCTTGAGACCACGGGCCAGTGCCACCACCTCGGTGACCTTCTCGAAGCCGAAAGCCAGCCAACTGCGCAGCGCCGCATCGATATCCGGTTCGGCATCGAGCGTGTAAGGCACATGCAGCGTCGAGCATGAGGTCGACACCGCGATCGCCGAGCCCGATTCGAGTAGCGCTGCCAAGGTACCCAGCGCACGGTCGAGGTCGGTTCGCCAGACATTGCGGCCGTCCACCACCCCGGCCACCAGGAGCTTGTCACGCAATTCGGGGACCGCAGCCAGGGCCGCCCCCGAACCGGCCACCAAATCCACTCCGATGGCCTCGACCGGGGTGCGGGTCAGGGCGGGCAGCGCATCGGTCAACTCGCCAAAGTACGTTGCCACGAATATCGCGGGCCGTTTGGTGAGCCCGCCGAGCCGCGCATAGGTGCGCTCGGCGAGTTCGGCCGCGTTGTCGAGGATGTCGGTGACCAGCACCGGCTCGTCGACCTGAACCCATTCCACACCCTGGTCGGTGAGGGCCCCCAACAGCTCGGCATACACCTCGACAAGTTCGTCCAAGCGCGAGATCGGCTCGTCCGCCCCACCCACCGCCTTCGACAAGGCCAGGAACGTGATCGGGCCGACGACCACCGGCCGGGCCGGGACCCCCTGTGCGCGTGCCTCTTCCAGTTCCCCCAGCACCTTGGCCGGGTCGAGCGCAAAGGCAGTGTCCGGTCCGATCTCCGGCACGATGTAGTGGTAGTTGGTGTCGAACCACTTGGTCATCTCCAGCGGCGCGATTTCGTCGTTCCCGCGCGCGGCAGCGAAATAGCGGTCGAGGTCGTCGGCGATGTCTCTCACCCGGGGCGGCAGGGCACCGACCAGAACCGCGGTGTCGAGCACCTGGTCGTAGTAGGAGAAGGTGTTCACCGGGACCGAGTCCACCCCCGCCGCGACGAGAGACTCCCAGGTATCGCGACGCAAGGTGGCAGCGACAGACTCGAGCTCTCGGCGGTCGATGCGACCCGCCCAGTACTTCTCGACGGCGCGTTTGAGTTCGCGGTTCGGCCCGATGCGGGGTGAACCGAGGATGGTGGCGGTAAAGGGTATTGCGGTTGTGCTCATGACGACGTCCTTCGACAAGCGGGGATGGCCACCGCCTGGAGGCGTCGAACCGAACGCAGCCACCCACCACGAGTGAACCGCTTTCGGCCACTGCCCATTCCGCGAGGCGATGAACCACCGGGCGCGGCGCGCCCGGTACAGCCGGCAGGTCTTCGGACTCACAGGCACGCACGGGAACCGTGCACCTACTGGCCGTCGCTTCCCAGCCGCAGTTTCCTGCATGCCAGTGCTCATGACGGCGGTCGTTCCTGCATACCGCTGCGGGACAGTCCCGGATTCCCACCGGGTTCCCTCTCACGTCGCATCTCAATCAGCCTGCGGCGTTCGGTGTCGACGCGGGCCAAGGCCTGCGCCGGCAAACCAGCTGCGGGGCTCAGACTACCCGTCGCACAATGGCCGGCACCGTCAGCGCGGCATCGCAGCTTCGATCTGGCCCACCACATCGGCGGCCTGGGTCACCGATGAACCGGCCGGCTTACACGCCTGGACGTCCATGACGAGATTGGCGGCCACCGCCAGGGCACGCTGGCAGGCGCTGGTCTGATCCCCGTTGACACGGGTGAAGGGCAGCGTGAGCTCTGAGTCCGTCCTGGTCAGATCGCCGCTCCGCCATGTGGGCAGCCGTTCCCCGTTGAGGGTGATGTTCACATTGTGATTTGTGCACTTGGACCAGCGTTCCGCCGATTGGTTCAAGAAGTCGGCGGCGTCCTGCGCGGTCGGGAAGATCACCATCGACTGCACCACCAGGTTGTCCCAGTCGTCGTTGTCCGGCGCACGCAGCAGCACCTGACGCATGGCGGTCCAGCGATCCCCGTAAATGGCGGACTCGTTCACCTGCCACGCACCGAGACAGTTCAGGTTGGGCAACAGGTTGCGGTGGTCGCTCATTTCCGTGACCGGCGGATGGGCAGTCATCCCGTCGGTCCCCATCACGGCATTGATCTCATCGGGGCTGAGCAGCAGCCCCTCGAGAGCCGACTTCGGCACATCCTTCGGCCACCCCTGGGTCTTGTTGCCGTTGCCACCACAACCGGTCGCCAACAGCACGAGCACGAGCAACGAAATCGCAAGCCGGATCACGGTATTCATCTACTCAGTCAGGCGTGAGTGCCCGCAGCGGCGCAAGCCATCTGGGCGTTGGTGGCATCGTTGTTGAGCTGGGTGGCCGTGTCATTGAGAGACTGGCCGCCGGTGCGAAGTCCCATCTTCAGGAGCAGCTTGGTAGCGCCGAAGGACCAGGACCGCATCGGGTTGGCGATATCTGGCGAGAGCCCGGGGGTACCGGCCGCGCTCATCGCAGAAGCGGCGGCTTCCCGCAGCGCGGTGCGACCACTGGTGTTGGTCGTGCTGATGGTCGGATCACCGTAGTCGGGCCGCTCCACCCCTTCGATGGAATCCGCGAAGTCGCCGTAGAACGTCGATGCCGAATCGAGCGCGTTCGCGAACGTCGAGCAGGCCGTAACCGCAGGCACGCCAGGATCATCCGTGCCGGCAACCGGTATCGGCGCCGGACCCGCGGCCGGGGCACCAGCGGTCACCGGCGGCAACTCGGGTACCCCCGGCACCACCGGGCCCGGAGCGCTGGCCTCATCACCGGGCTCCGCGAGTGCCGTGGGCATGGCACCGAACCCAATGCTGAAGGCAATGAGTAGCGATACGAGCCCTCGCTCGTACACCTGAGTCGACTTCAACGATTCCTCCGTCAGTCGGTAGCAGTTGGGCGCCAGACGCCGTGTTCGACGGCTGCGCCTCATGGGCACATTCGCCATCCCCCGGATCACCACACCGTCGGGGGTTCACATGTCCAGAAGGTGAACAACCGACCAACCCGCGCCCTCCACGTGTCGTCCATTGTGCGCCGGCTGTCGCGTCCGATACCTCATATATGTATTGCACTGCGGCACATAGGATTTCCCAGCAACTTCACAGGTTCGGGGACGCTAGCTGGACGGGAATGCGGTGGCAACTGTTGGGTCGTTGTTCACCGAACCGAAACGCATCCGGTTAATGATTCGTCGCGACAGATTCCTTTGGACCCGTTGGGTTCTGGTGACCACGGCGCGTCGCAGAACGACAGGGACCAAACCCACGAGAGGCGCAAGTTCACGCATGTTCAGTCGTTTTGCCCCCCTGGCTGCAGTCTGCATGTTGGCCCCTGTAGCGATTGCGCCCCTTGCATCCGCAGATCCCCCACCGCCGCCGGACCCCGCCGCTCCCGCTGCGGCAGCCGCTCCGGCTCCGCCGCCACCGGACACCGGCGCGGTGCCGTCGTCGCCTCCTGGAGTCCTGGACACCCCGGACGGCTGGCACGTCACGGTGGCCGGCTCCAACGAGACCCTGCTTCCGGTGGCCCCGCTGACCACCGCCGTGTCGTCGCGCGAATACCTGGTCGGTGGCACATTCACCGGAAAGGTCTCGGGTAGCGGCAAGACCAAGCTCACCGGCGGCACGCTGGAGGCCGGTGCCCAGATCGGTTGCGGCATCATCAGCGACGAGACCGAGATCAACCCGGGCATCAGCTTCTCCCCGGGCATCAAGATCCCGTTCACCGGCTCCGCGGGCGATGCCAGCCTCGGTACCGGTATCAGCTTGCAGGGCAAGGTGTACCTGAAGCCCGGCACGGTGACCATCGTCCCGATCGACAAGAAGTCGTTCAAGGGCACCGGTACCCGCGTGACCATCACGGGCGTCCGCATCAAGTTCGATCAGTGCGCAGGTCAATCGTTCATCCGCACCTATTCGACACTGACCAGCTCCACCGACAACACCGATGACGTCATCACCTACCTCGGTGTCACCAAGGCAGTCTGATCCGGCCCGGACACGACACCGACCATGATTCGCCCTGATCCCTCGGATTCAAACCCCATGAGAGGCACAAGTTCCCGCATGCTGAATCGTTTCGCCACCTTGGCTGCTGTCTGCCTGCTGGCCCCGATTGCGTTGGCGCCCGTCGCGTCGGCCGACCCGCCGCCACCGCCGCCCGCGGATCCGGCCGCGCAACCCGTCGATGCCGGACCGCCGCCGGACACCGGACTCGTCGCCTCCGCCGAGCCGGGGGTGGTCACCACCCCGGACGGCTGGAAGCTCACCGTCTCCGCGAAAGACGAGAGCCAGCTGCCGGTCGCACCGCTGACCACCGCCGCGTCGTCGCGTGAATACCTGGTGGGGGCCACCTTCACCGGCACCGTCACCGGCGGCGGGTCCACCTCGCTGACCGGCGGCACGCTGGACACCGGCTACCAGATCGGTTGCGGCATCGAACTCGGACAGGTCCGCCTGATCGGATCGATCGGTCTGAGCACCTCGGGCTCGACCCTGGCCGGCATCATCCCCACGGGCGTGAGCATGCCGATCTCGGGCACCATCGAGATCCACGCCAAGCCCGGCACTGTCACCAATGTCTCGGTTAACAAGAAGTCGTTCAAGGCCGCACCCGTGCGCGTCACCGTGAAGGACGTCCACATCAAGATCGACGGCTGCGTCGGCCAGTCTTTCCTGCGGTCGTACGCCACACTGACGAGCTCCACCACTGACACCGACGATGTGGTGGCCTACTACGGCGTCACCAAGGCAGTCTGACGGTCTGGACGTGAAAGCGAAACACGAAGGCATCAGCGAGAACTCGGACGGCACCTTCGCGCTCAAGAACGCGATGGCCACCCTCGCCGCGGCCGGGTTGTTCGCGGTCGGCGCGGCGGTTGCCTGCTCGGCAACCGCCGCCGCCGACCCGGCACCGCCGGAGGTCCCAGGCGCACCCGCGGTTCCGGCACCGGCACCACCCCCGGGACCGGAGGTGCCTCTCATGGGCGCGCCTCTCGGACCGGGCGGATTGTCGGTGTTGGGACAGACGGGCACCGACACGGCACCCGGCAGGCTCGGCGTCCCGAACGGGTTGGACCTGAGCCCCGGCGCGCTGCTCGGGCAGTACGCAGCTCCCTCGGCACCGGGTGGGCCGCCACCGACCGAGGCACCCAACCTCAGGGCGTTCAACAACGGAAACTTCTTCCCGCAGAACGAGAAACCCTCGGCGCCCGGTCAGGGCACCGTGGTGGGCGTCGCACCGGGGCAGGAGAATGCGGATATCTCCGGGCTCGACTGGATGCGACAGATGCACACGATGTACCGCAACGGGAACCTGCGTGGCTCGCTACTGGGCCAGGTGCCCAAAGAGCAACTCGGCGAACCACTTCCGGGTACCGCTCCTCCGCCCGGCACGAACATCCCGCAGGGCCTCGGCGAGAACCTTCCGGATCCGGCAGCACCACCGCCGGCGCCGGGAGCGCCGATACCTCCCCCTCCCGCACCACCGGCTCCGTAACACCGAAGCTTTCGGGCAGTGTCCGGTAATCCCGGACACTGCCCGATTGCTTTGCTCAGCGCCGCCACATTGGTCAGCCACACGTGGTCCGATACCAGCTGGACGAGGTTTGGTCACTTTCTGTTCATCTCCTGTACATCGGACATACACTGGCTGATTAGTGGCCGGGGCTGCAGGTGAGAGCGACAGCACGAGATCCGACCGCCAGGAGGGTCGGGATGCTGCGCCACGCTCGCTGCACGAAAATCACCGGAGTTGCCGCGCTGATGCCGGCCATACTCATCGGGGGCGCGCCATTTGCCACGGCGGACCCGACTCCGGGCGGTCAACCGGCCGATCAGATCATCCAGGAATTGAGTTCGGACGGTTACACCGTGGCGATCAACTGGATCGGCGGCACCAGCACGTTGCCGCTGGACCGCTGTCGGGTCAATTCGATCCACAACCCCAACCGTGGAGTTCCGGCCCTGCCGAAGTCGTCGGTGACGGTGTACGTGGACGTGCAATGCCCCGACGAGTCCTCGAACTCGTGAACTAGAGCGCACCCGAGTTCAGGCGGTGGTCACCCCGCCCATTTGTCACGCCAGAGTGACACCGGAGCGCGGACGCCACTCTGGCGTGACGCTCGCGGGCCGAGAGCCGCGCGCTAGGGTGGCCTGGTGTCCGATTCCGTATTGGTCAGCGTCGACGATCACGTCGCAGTCATCACTGTCAACGACCCCGATCGCCGCAATGCGGTGACCTTCGAGATGTCGGCGGCCCTGCGGGCCGCGGTCGAGGCCGCCGAGGCAAACCCCGACGTCCACGCCGTGATCGTCACCGGTGCGGGCAAGGCGTTCTGCGCCGGTGCCGATCTCACCGCACTCGGCGAAGCCACCGAGGACGGCCTACGCAAGATCTACGACGGGTTCCTCGCAGTCGCCGATTGCACGCTGCCGACGATCGCCGCGGTCAACGGCGCAGCCGTCGGCGCGGGCCTGAACCTGGCGCTGGCCGCCGATGTCCGCATCGCCGGCCCGAGCGCGCTGTTCGACCCGCGTTTCCAGAAGCTGGGTATCCACCCCGGCGGCGGCGCCACCTGGATGTTGCAGCGAGGTGTCGGCCCGCAGGTGGCCCGGGCGGCGCTGCTGTTCGGCATGCGTTTCGACGCCGAGTCGGCGGTGCGCCACGGGTTGGCGCTGTCGGTCGCCGAGGATCCGGTGGGCGCCGCCCGCGTGCTCGCCGCGGGCCCGGCCGGCGCCCCGCGTGACGTGGTGATCGCCACCAAGGCGTCGATGCGGGCCACCGCCAACCCGGGCACGGTCGACATCGAACAGCATGGGGCCGCCGTCGACATCGAACTCGGTCCGCAGGCCCGCTCCATCGAATCCCCGGAATTCGCAGCGCGTTTGGCCGCCGCCAAGCGCAAGTAGCCGCTACAGGTCAAGCACAGCCAGTTCGGGCTCCTCGATCAGCGAACGCAGGTCACGCAGGAACGCGGCGGCCTGTGCCCCGTCGACGATGCGGTGGTCGAAGGCACAGGTCAATGACATGGTGGTACGGGCCACCACAGCCCCGTCAGCCACGACCGGTCGCGTTTTCATAGAGCCCATTCCCAGAACGGCCGCCTCGGGATAGTTGATCACCGGCACACCGTCGTCGAGACCGAGCGCACCGAAGTTCGACACCGTGAACGTCGATCCGCTCAGCTCGGCCGGGGTGAGTGTCCCGGCTCTCGCCCGCTGGATCAGCCGAGCCACCACTGCCGCCAGCTCGCGGGTCGTCATCGATTGCGCGTCGCGGACCACCGGGACCAGCAGGCCGCGCGGCGCGGCCACTCCGAATCCCAGGTGTACTGCCGGGTGCCGGTGGATCTGTGGACCGCCGGCGGTTTCGAGCCACGTCGAGTTCAGCATCGGATGGCGCCCGAGAGCCAGAACCAGCAGTCGCAGCGTCAATACGAACGGCGTGGCAGGCAGCTCCGCGTCGGCGAACCTGATGCGGTCGCGCAGCTGCAGCAACGCAGAGCAGTCCACGTCCACCCGGGCATGAGCATCGGGGATCTCTTTACGCGACAACGACATCTGTCGCGCCATCGCGGCCTGAACGCCGCCGACGTCGACGATGTCCGAAGTGCCCGCGGCGGCCAGCACGTCGTCACGCGTGACGATCCCGTCCGGCCCGGAACCAGGCGCCAGCTTCTGGAGGTCGACGTGCAAGCTGGCAGCCAGTTTCCGGACCGGCGGTGCGGCCCGGGCCCGCGGGGTGTCCGGCGCCCCCCTCGCCGTTCGTCTGCTGACATCCATGGTGTCGTCGGTGCCGTACCCGACCAGCACCGATTTACGGTTCGTTGCACCGTTTTTCATGGTCTCATTCGGTACGTCGGCCGTCTCGGTGCTCTCGATCCGGACCAACAATGACCCGACGGTCAACGTGTCCCCCGCGTTGCCGCCGAGCTCGAGCACCTGACCCGCGAACGGGCTGGGGATATCCACCTCGGCCTTGTTGGTCTCGACCGTGCACAGCGTCTGATTGAGCTCGACCGTATCGCCCGCCGCAACACTCCAACTCGTGATCGTGGCGTCCTGCAATCCCTCACCGAGATCGGGGACCAGGAATTCCCGGTTCACGGCTGCACCAGCGCGCGCTCGACACAGTCGAGCAGGCGGTCCACACCGGGCAGCCACACCTGCTCCAGCCGAGCCGGCGGGTACGGGGTGTCGAAACCGGTGGCGCGCAAGACCGGAGCCTCAAGGTCGTAGAAGCATTCCTCGGAGATTCGGGCCGCCAACTCAGCGCCGAACCCCAGCGTGCGGGGTCCCTCATGCATGACAACGGCCCGGCCGGTGCGCTGCACCGACGCGGCAACGGTGTCGAAATCCAGCGGGTTGAGCGAACGCAGATCGACAATCTCGAGGCTGCGCCCCTGCTCGGCCGCGAGATCCGCGGCGTTGAGCGCGGTGCCCACCAGGCCGCCGTAGGTGATAACGGTGACGTCGGTTCCGTTGCGCCGCACCAGCGCCCGGCCGAGCGGCGGAGCGGGCGTGCTGGTATCGACGAGTTCGCGAGCCCAGTAACGTCGCTTGGGCTCCAGAAAGATCACCGGGTCGGCGCTGCTGATCGAATACCGCAGCAGCCAGTACGCGTCGGACGGGGTGGACGGTACGACCACCTTGAGGCCGGCCGTGTGCAGCCAGTACGACTCGGTGGACTCCGAATGGTGTTCGACCGCACCGATCCCGCCGAACGACGGAATCCGCACCGTCACACCCATGTTGATGTCGCCGTGGGTGCGCATCCGGTATTTGGCCAGGTGACTGGCGATCTGGTCGAAGGCAGGATAGCTGAACCCGTCGAACTGGATCTCCGGCACCGGGGTGAACCCGCGAAGCGCCAAGCCGACCGCGATACCGATGATCGCCGATTCGGCCAGCGGGGTATCGAAACACCGATCGGCGCCGAACGTCTCGGACAGCCCCTCAGTGACCCGGAAGACCCCGCCGAGGGTGGCGACGTCCTCACCGAACACCAGCACCCGGTCGTCGCCGGCCATCGCATCGCGCAGCGCCTGGTTGATGGCGGCCACCATGGTCAGCTCGGTGGGCTGCGCGATGTCCGCGAGAACAGGCTCCCACGGCTCCGGTGAATCACCCTGAGCGGCAGGCCGATCGACGATCTGAGTCATGAGTCGTCACGCCTCCTTCGCCAATTCGGCCAACAACGCCTCGCGTTGGCGTGCCAGGTCCGGGGTGATCTCGGCATAGACGTTGTCGAACAGTTCGGCCGGATCGGGATCGGCCGCACCGACCAGGGTTTCGCGCAACTCGGCGCACAGCCGCCGTGACCGGGCACCGACACGATGCTCCAGCCGCTCGTCGAGCAGTCCGGCGTCCTGGAGATAGGTGCGATACCGCGCGATCGGGTCACGGGCGAGCCACTCGTCGACCTCATCGGCCGACCGGTAGCGGGTGGGGTCGTCGGAGGTGGTGTGTGGCCCCATCCGGTAGGTGACGGCCTCGATGAGCGTGGGGCCGGCGCCCGCGCGGGCGCGTTCAGCGGCCTCGGCCATCACCGCATAGCAGGCCAGTACATCGTTGCCGTCGACACGGATGCCCGGCATGCCGTACCCGATGGCCCGGTGCGCGATCGACGGCCCGACCTGCTGCATACCGACCGGCACCGAGATGGCCCACTGATTGTTCTGCACGAAGAACACGCACGGAGCGCGGAACACCGACGCCAGGTTCAGCGCCTCGTGCACATCGCCCTCGCTGGTGGCACCGTCGCCGAGGAACGCGACAGTCACCGAGTCCTCGCTGAGACGCTGCGCGGCCATCGCCGCACCGACGGCGTGCAGCACCTGGGTGCCGATCGGAATCACGATCGGGGCGACGCAGCGACTGGTGAACTCAAGGCCGCCATGCCATTGGCCCCGCCAGAGCGCACCGATCTGACCTGGGCTGATCCCCCGCAGCAGGAATGCCCCGATCTCCCGGTACTGCGGGAACAACCAATCGGTCTTGCGCAGGCAGGCGGCGGCCCCGACCTGGGCGGCTTCCTGACCGCGACAGGAGGCGTACAGCGCCAGCTCACCCTGACGCTGCAGATTGACGAATTCGACGTCCAGGTCACGGGTCACGACCATGGATTCGTAGAGCCAGGCCAGTGTCTCGTGCGGCAGATCGCGGCTATAGCGCGTCTCACTCGTACATGACCCGTCGGCGTCGACCAGACGCACCGGATCAATGTCGACACCCGAGGGCGCCGGGGCCGGCTCTGCAGTTAACCCAGCCATACCGCCTCCTTCTCGGGTGACGGCATATCGCGCCGTCAGTCCATGAGGTGCTCAGAGCGGCGGCGGTACGGGCAAAACCCCTGGTGAGAGGCCTCCGGCTAGATACCTGGGTATGGCGCTAGCAGGACGATCCGCTCGGCCCGTCGCAGCACTGGGGCATATCGCCATTATGCGCCCCGAACCGAAAGCGCCCACGGTCATCGCAAATATCGGATTGGAGGCGTGTCGGCCTCTTTTACCACCCTGAAACGCGCAAGACGCACTACGCGAGCAGTCCCCAGCAAGCGGGAGAAAGTCAGGGAGCCAGCGCGACGATCCGCTCGGCGCGCCGCAGAACGGGGGCGTCGACCATCAGTCCGTCGTGCTGGAAGACGCCACGCTCGGTCGCAACCCGATCGAGCACTGCCCGCGCCCAGACGATCTGCTCATCCGTCGGCGCATAGGCCGACCGGATCACCGCGACCTGCGTCGGGTGGATCGCCACCTTGGCGTCGAAACCGACGGCGACCGCGTCATCGGACTCCGCCCGCAGGCCGTCGAGATCCTTGATGTCGAGGTACACCGAATCCAGCGCCAGCTTCCCGTAGGCCTTGGCCGCCAGCAGCGTCTGCGAACGCACGTGCTGGGCGACATCGCGGTACGTGCCGTCGGGCCGGCGGTTGGCGGTGCCACCGGTGACCGCGAACAGATCCTCGGCTCCCCACATCACCGCGAAGGCGTTGTCCGGCTGCACCAGCTCGACAACGTTCAACGCGGCCAGCGGGGTCTCGATCAACACCACGACGTCCAGCGGCGCCAGGGCCTTCACCTGTGCGGCATGCTCGGACTTGGCCAGCATCACGGTCGTGTAGTCGGTGGCCGCCACCGCCTTGAGGTCCAGCTTGTGGTCGGCGGTGTCGGTCGGGTTGACCCGCACCACCGTGCGGGCCGGATCCAGCGGGGTGTCGATCAGGGCCTGGCGGGCGGCAGGACGGTCCTTGGCCGCGCACCCGTCCTCCAGATCGAGGATCACCACATCGGCTGCCGCCGCGGCCTTTTCGAACCGCTCCGGACGGTCAGCCGGGCAGAACAGCCAGCCCGGCCCATTGTTCCCGAGTGCCATCTACGCCTCTCCCTCCGGACGCATCCGCATCAGGGCCTTGCGGGTAGCCGTGGCCACGACGTCGCCGTGCTGGTTGCGTCCGGTGTGCACGAACGTGACGATGCCCTCGCCGGGGCGGCTCTTGGATGCCCGCTTCTCGGTGGCGACGGTCTCGGCGTAGAGGGTGTCCCCGTGAAACATCGGCTTGGGGAAGGCGATTTCAGAGAACCCGAGGTTGCCGACGGTGGTGCCCTGGGTGAGCTGGGAGACGGAGAGCCCGACCAGGGTGGCCAGGGTGAACATCGAGTTCACCAGCCGCTGGTTGAACGGCGGCTGCTGCTCGGACCAGGCCGCATCGAGGTGTAGCGCCTGGGTGTTCATGGTCACCGCGGTGAACAGTGTGTTGTCCGCCTCGGTGATGGTGCGCCCGGGGCGGTGCAGGTAACGCACCCCGATCTCGAACTCCTCGAACCACAGCCCCCGCTGTTCGATCACTCGATCGTCGGTCACAGGCCCGCCTCGCGTGCGATCAGCATCAGCTGCACTTCCGTTGTCCCCTCGCCGATTTCGAGAATCTTGCTGTCCCGGTAATGCCGTGCGACCGGGTACTCGTTCATGAATCCGTAGCCGCCGAAGATCTGGGTGGCGTCACGGGCGTTGTCCATCGCGGCCTCGCTGGAAACCAGCTTGGCCACCGAGGCCGCCTTCTTGAACGGCTTACCGGACAGCATCAGTGCAGCCGCGTCGTAGTAGGCGGCGCGCGCCGCGTGGGCGCGGGCCTCCATGCGGGCGATCTTGAAGGCGATGGCCTGGTAGGTACCGATGGCGGCGCCGAAAGCCTGACGTTCCTTGGCGTACTTCACACATTCGTCCACACAGCCCTGCGCCGCACCGACCGACAGCGCCGCGATCGCGATGCGGCCCTCATCGAGGATACGCAGGAAGTTGGCGTAGCCGCGGCCCCGTTCGCCGAGCAGGTTCTCGGCAGGCACCCGAACGTCATCGAAGCTCAAGGGATGGGTGTCCGAGGCGTTCCACCCGACCTTGTTGTAGGCCGGTTCGGCGGTGAATCCCTCGATGGGAACCGGCACCAGGATCGACGAGATCTCCTTCTTCGCCTGCTTGTGTTTGTTCTCCGGGTCGCTTCGCTCGTGCCCGCCGCACCCTCCCGTTTCGCCGGTGACGGCGGTGACGGTCACCAGCTTGGTGATGTCGGTGCCGGAGTTGGTGATGAACTGCTTGGAACCGTTGATGACCCAGTGCCCGTCGTCCAGCTTCGCGGTGGTCCTGGTGGCGCCCGCATCACTGCCTCCGCCGGCCTCGGTCAGGCCGAACGCACCGAGCGCCTTGCCGCTGGCCAGCAGCGGCAGCCACTCCTCCTTCTGCGCGTCGTTACCGAAGCGGTACACCGGCATGGCGCCGAGCGAGACTCCGGCCTCCAGCGTGACGGCCACGCTCTGGTCGACCTTGCCGAGCTCCTCCAGGGCCAGGCACAGCGCGAAGTAGTCGCCGCCCATGCCGCCGTACTCCTCGGGGAACGGCAGACCGAACAGCCCCATCTCGGCCATCCCGTCGACGACCTCGTACGGGAACGTGTGTGCCTCATCGTGTTTGGCGGCCACCGGGGCGACCACGCTCTGGGCGAAGTCGCGGACGGTCTTGGCCAGTTGTTCGTAGTGGTCCGGCAGGGTACCGGTCGACAAAAAGTCGCTCATTGTTCGTTCTCCTGTGTGTGAGCGGTGATTCGAGCCAGCGGCTGACCCACCTTGACCTGGTCGCCGACGGCGACGAGTAGTTCGGCCACACCATCGGTCGGTGCGGTCAGGGCATGCTCCATCTTCATCGCCTCGACGGTGACCACCACGGTTCCGGTCGTCACCTCGTCCCCGTTTGCAACGCCCACGGCCACAACCGATCCCGGCATGGGGCTGACGAGTTCGGCGTCACCGCTGTGCTCGTCGTCCGGGCGCACCGGCGCCTCGCGGACTTCCTCGACGACGTAACTGCGGCCGGCGCCCGCGAGCCAGAGCTGACCGACTCCTCCGCTCAACTGCGTGGCGACCAGGTACTCGGTACGCATGCCGTTGAGGGTGACGGTGAACTGGTCCCCATCGAAAGCGACACTCAGGGTGTGAGTTTCGCCGTTCTCGACGGTCGCGGTGGCACCGCTCGGGACGCCGGTGAGGTACACGTGGTCGGTGCGGTCGGCAGCGCGCAGCCGGAAGGCCGCCGGGGCACGCTCCCCCACCCGCCAGCCGGTGGGCCGGGACCACAGGTCGTCGCCTGCCTGCGTCCAGTTGCTGATCCACAGGTAGGCCGCCGCCGCGATCAGCTCCGCGTCGCCGAGGGGCGCAGGCGCGAAATCCGGTGCGCGACGGTCTAACAGGCCGGTGTCCAACCGGCCCGCGGCCACGTCGGGATCGGCCAGCAGGAAGCGCAGGAACTCGGTGTTGGTGGTCAGGCCCAGCACCGCGGTGTCGGCCAGCGCACGGTCCAGGTTGTGCAACGCCGCGGTCCGGTCGGGGCCGTAGGCGATGACCTTCGACAGCATCGGGTCGTAGTCGCTGCCGACGACGGTGCCCGCGGCAAGCCCGGAATCCACGCGGACACCGGGACCCTGCGGTTCCCGCAGGCCCAGTACCGGTCCACCGGTGGGCAGGAAGCCGGTGGCCGGATCCTCGGCGTAGACCCGCGCTTCCACGGCGTGGCCCGTCATGACGATATCGTCCTGGCCGAGGTTGAGTTTCTCGCCGGCCGCGATCAGAACCTGCTGCTCCACGAGGTCGACCCCGGTGACCATTTCGGTGACCGGATGTTCCACCTGCAACCGGGTGTTCATCTCCATGAAGAAGAACTCATCGGGCGCATCGGCGGACACGATGAACTCCACCGTGCCGGCACCCGTGTAGTCGATACTACGCGCGGTGTCGCAGGCGGCCGCACCGATGCGCGCCCGCGTGGCCGGGTCCAGCAGCGGCGACGGCGCCTCCTCGATGACCTTCTGATGACGGCGCTGCAGGCTGCACTCCCGCTCGCCGAGATGAATCACGTTGCCGTGGTTGTCGGCGAGCACCTGCACCTCGATATGCCGGGGCCGCAACACAAACCGTTCCAGGAACAGGGTGTCGTCGCCGAAGGCCGCCGCGGCCTCGCGTCGGGCACTGGTCAGCGCGGCAGGCAGATCGGCCGCCTGCTCGACCACCCGCATGCCCTTGCCGCCACCACCTGCCGACGGCTTGACCAGAACCGGGAAGCCGACCTCGGGTGCGCCCGCGATCAACTCTTCATCGGTCAGGCCCGGTCGGGAGATGCCCGGTACGACGGGGACACCGAACGCCGACACCGCGGCCTTGGCCGCGATCTTGTCGCCCATCGTGGCGATCGCCGTCGCGGGCGGTCCGATGAAGGCGATGCCTGCGGCCTGCAGCGCGGCGGCGAACTCCGCGTTCTCCGAGAGGAACCCGTAGCCAGGGTGCACCGCCTGCGCGCCGGTGCGCTGCGCGGCCGACACGACGGCGTCGATGTTCAGGTAACTCTGCCGCGCCGCAGCCGGGCCGATGTTGACAGCCACGTCCGCCTCCCGGACGTGACGAGCCCCGGCATCGGCGTCACTGAACACCGCCACCGATCGGATGCCCATGTCCCGCAGGGTGCGGATGACCCGCACCGCGATCTCGCCGCGGTTGGCGACGAGGACTGTGTCAAAAGAGTTCATCTCAGCATCACATCCGGAACACGCCGTAGGAGACCGGCTCCAGCGGAGCCTGGCCGACAACCGAAAGAGCCAGTCCTAGCACAGTTCTGGTGTCGGCCGGGTCGATCACACCGTCATCCCAGAGCCGCGCCGTCGAGTAGTAGGGGTTGCCCTGGTGCTCGTACTGGGCCCGGATCGGCGCTTTGAACTGCTCTTCCTCCTCGGCGCTCATGTCCCCGCGCACGGTGGCCAGCACGGATGCGGCCTGCTCGCCGCCCATCACCGAGATGCGCGCATTGGGCCACATCCACAGGAACCGCGGCGAATACGCTCGCCCGCACATCGAGTAGTTGCCCGCGCCGTAGGAGCCGCCGATCACCACGGTCAGCTTCGGTACCCGGGCGCAGGCCACCGCGGTGACCATCTTGGCACCGTGCTTGGCGATACCCGAGGCCTCGTAGTCGCGGCCGACCATGAACCCCGCGATGTTCTGCAGGAAGAGCAACGGCGTCTTGCGCTTGTCGCACAGCTCGATGAAATGCGCTCCCTTGAGCGCGGATTCACCGAACAGCACACCGTTGTTGGCGACGACGCCGACCGGGTGGCCGTGAATGCGGGCGAACCCGGTGACCAGGGTGGTGCCGTACTCGGCCTTGAATTCGTTGAACTCTCCGCCGTCGACGATGCGCGTGATCACCTCGTGCACGTCGTACGGCACGCGCGCGTCGACCGGAACCACGTCGTAGAGCTCGGTCTGGTCGGCGACGGCCTCGACCGTGGGGGTCACGGCCCACGGCGGCGCTTCGGCCGGACCCAGGGTGGCCACGATGTTGCGCACGATCCGCAGTGCGTCGCGGTCGTCGTGGGCCAGATGGTCGGTGACGCCCGAGGTCTTGGAGTGCAGGTCCCCACCACCGAGCTCCTCCGCGGTGACGACCTCACCGGTGGCGGCCTTCACCAGCGGCGGACCGCCCAGGAAGATCGTGCCCTGATTGCGCACGATGACGGCCTCGTCGCTCATCGCGGGCACGTAGGCCCCGCCCGCGGTGCACGAGCCGAGCACGGCGGCGATCTGCGCGATGCCCTGCGCGCTCATCGTGGCCTGGTTGTAGAAGATCCGGCCGAAGTGCTCGCGATCGGGGAACACCTCGTCCTGACGCGGCAGGAAGGCACCGCCGGAGTCGACCAGGTAGATGCACGGCAGCTTGTTCTGCAGCGCGATCTCCTGGGCCCGCAGGTGTTTCTTGACGGTGACCGGGTAGTACGTACCGCCCTTGACCGTGGCGTCGTTGGCGACGATCAGGCATTCCCGGCCCGAGACCCGGCCGATGCCGGCGATCATCCCCGCGCCCGGACATTCGTCGTCGTACATCCCGTCGGCGGCCAGTGCGGCGATCTCCAGGAACGGGCTGCCGGGATCCAGGAGACCGTCGACGCGGTCGCGGGGCAGCAATTTGCCCCGGTCCACGTGGCGTTGACGGGCCCGCTCGGGGCCGCCGAGGGCAGCGGTGGCGAGCTTGGCGCGCAGCTGCTCAACCAGCGCCAGATGCTCGTCGCGGTGCGATGACAAGGCAGCTCCCATTTCGGTTAATGACAACTAACTCGTGATAGGTTAGTTTTCATTAACTGAGTTGTCTACCTGCCGGAGGCGCAATGCCCGACAGCGCCGTTACCCGTCGCAGCAAGGCGAAATCCGACCGCCGGAGCCAACTGATCGCCGCCGCCGAACGACTCGTGGCCGAACGTGGTTATCTCGCGGTGCGACTGGAGGACATCGGCTCGGCCGTCGGCATCAGCGGACCGGCCATCTACCGGCACTTCCCCAACAAGGAAGCGCTGCTGGTCGAACTGCTCGTCGGGATCAGTACCCGCCTACTCGCCGGAGCGCAGGAAGTCACCGCGGCCGACGAGAGTCCAGCCGACACACTCGATCACTTGGTGGACTTCCATCTCGACTTCGTCTTCGGCGAATCCGATCTGATCCGCATCCAGGATCGCGACCTGGCCCACCTGCCCGACGCGGCCAAGCGGCAGGTGCGCCGCGCCCAGCGTCAGTACGTGGAGATCTGGGTGACGGTACTGACGCGGCTGGATCCGGACCTGGCCGAGGAGAATGCCCGCATGATGGCACATGCCGCGTTCGGTCTGCTGAACTCCACCCCGTACAGCGTCAGACCCGCTGTGTCCAAAACACATTCACGCGCGGTGCTGCGCCGGATGACGCTGGCGGCGCTCACCTCCGGTTAGACGCCGAACGCCTTGGACAGCCACCGGGACGCGACATCGACCAGCGTCGCGCGGTTCTCCCGTTTTACGATCTCATGTCCGTCGTCGTCGAAGATCAGCAGTTCGACGGTGCGGCCCAGCGCCGTGAGCGCGTCGTACATCTGGCGCGACTCCTCAGGCGACACGTTGGTGTCGTTGCCGCCGTGCACCAGCAGCAGTGGCGCGATCACCTGCTCCGCCCTCGGCAACGGTGAAAGGCGTTCCAGCAGATCACGATCCGCGACCGGATGGCCGTACTCGGGGTAGGACGCCGCCGCGATCCACGGCTCGGTGGTGTGGTAGAAGTTGTTCAGGTCGCTCATCCCGCAGATGCTGATCCCCGCCACGAACAATTCTGGATGAAAAGCCAACGCCGCCTGGGTCAGATAGCCGCCGTACGACCACCCGGTACAGGCCAGCCGGTCGGCCGTGGCGATGCCCTGATGGACCAGATACTGCGCGCAGTCGGCCACGTCGTCGATCGCGGCGAACCGCAACTCCTTGTCATCGGCGTGCACGAAGGCCCGGCCGAAACCGCCCGAGCCGCGCACGTTCGGCGTCAGCACCGCAAAACCCGCATCCAGCAGCGCCGGGAAGATCTCGTTGTACGCGGGCCGCGCCTGCCCCTCCGGGCCGCCGTGCAGGAACATCACCGCACCCACCACCTCGTCCTGCGGCCGGTACAACCACGCGGTGAGCTCGAGGCCGTCGCGCGCGGTGATCCGCTCCAACGTCGGCATCGCAGTGATCGGCCCGCGGCTGGGCTCCCGGTCGATCCGCTCCCACTCCAGCGACCGCGGATCGACGAGTTCGACGGTGCGCGGCAGTGCCGGGCCTTGCACCGTCACCGCCACCATCGACCCGCCCGCGCTGATGCTCAGCTCACCGGCGACCGGACCGGGCAACGGAATCGGCGCCGACAGCGTCTCGTCGGCATACTCCAGCACCTGCAGCTCGCTGCGTCCGTCGATGTTCCACAACAACGCGACGGTCGAAAGGTCGTCACTGACCACGAACTCGTCGAGCTCGTAGCCGGCCCGCTCGGCGACGACGTGGTACGTCACGCCCTCTGCGGTCACCGTCACCTCCAGCAGACGGGCGTGCGCGGCGCCGTTGTCGCTGCGGATCAGCGCC
This sequence comes from Mycolicibacterium sp. 050232, assembly GCA_036235365.1. Classification (GTDB taxonomy): domain Bacteria; phylum Actinomycetota; class Actinomycetes; order Mycobacteriales; family Mycobacteriaceae; genus Mycobacterium. The sequence goes on from JAZBEZ010000004.1 coordinate 384,263, forward strand.
CGCACAAAGCCTTCGGTGCTGCCCGGCTCATAGCTGCTGGCCGGGTAGTACAGGCTGGTCTCACCGTCGATGCCGCTGCGGAGCCGGCGCGGCGTGTGATCGTCGAGGATCACACCGAAATCGGTCACCGAGCCGGGATCCGATGGCAGCAGCGCGATCTCGGTGAGCCCCCACAGCATGATGAGCTCCTGGTACCCGCGCGGCCCGACCCGCACCAATGAGGCGCCCGCCCACGCGTCGACCAGCCGGCCGCCCGAGCGCCGGTCGAGTATCAGGGTGCCCCCGGTGGCGGGATCGATCAGGCACGAGCTGCCGACACCGTCCTCGCCGGTGAGGATCGCCGCGACCTGGATGCCGTCCCAACCGATCAACTCGGCGGTGCCCTCGGCGTCGGGCGGCCAGTAGTCGATCCGGCGGGCGTCACGGTCGTCGGGATCGGTCGTCACCACCCAGATCTGGCTGCGGGTCCCGCCTTCGGGGGCCACCTCGCACGCCAGCCAGTGGCCGTCGGCCGAATGAATGACCTTCGTCACTGGCCCCACCACGGGCAGCTCGACGTCGCGCGAGGAGCTCGCCCGCCATCCGCGCAGGAACCGCTGCACGGCGCGGGGGTAGCCGCCGTCGTCAACCAGGTGGGCAAATGCCGTCGCATCGGGTGACAACGACGCGCCGTAGTTCACCCGCACGTGCCGGTCCACGGCCACTTCCCGTCCTCCCGTCAACTCCGCAGTTCCCTTCAGCATCTCTCATCGCGGCCCGATCGCCGGGACCTCGGCGGCAGCGGACTGAGCATCCGCACAGGTACCCTCGCAGCCATGAGGTGGGCATGACCGATTCACCACGCCGCGACGGATCCGGGCAGACCGAATCCTTCGGTAGCGGCTACCCCGTGGACTATCCGGATCCGGCGTACTCGGACCAGCCGCCGTATCCGGGCTCGTCGTACCCGGCCGTGCCCGGTGCGGCTCCACAGGGGACCCCGAATCCCACCCAACAGCTGCCGCCCTACGGATACACCGCGGCACCCGGCCAGTACGGCGCCGGCTCCCCGCCGCCGCCCGGTGCACCCACCCCGCCGGAGCCCGACAACCGCGAACCCCGGCTGTGGCTGTGGATCCTGGCCGCGGTCGCGATCCTGGTGGTCCTGGGCCTGGTCATCGCCCTGGTGATCGCCAACGGGTCAAGCCAGGAGACCGTGGTCGCCCCGCAACCGGTCACCCCGCAGCCCGGGTTCACCACGTCGCCGACGGCGCCCACCACGACCACTCGCGCACCCCGCCCGCTGCCGCCGCCCAGCACCGCCCCGCCGACGGAGACCACACCCGGGCCGACCGAGACCGTCACCTACGAAGTGACCGGTGAGGGCCGGGCCATCAACATCACCTACCTGGACACCGGCAACATGCTGCAGACCGAGTTCAACGTCCCGCTGCCGTGGAGCAAGCAGGTCGAACTCGCCGCACCCGCGACCGAAACCGCCAGCGTGAGCATCGTGAACTTCGGCCCTGACGTGGCCTGCACGGTGAGCGTCAACGGCGTGCAAACCCAGCACCGCACCGGGTCGGGCATCACGATCTGCGTCGGGACGCCCTGAGCCCTTCGGCTCAGGGAGCCGGTACGACCGGGCCCGGGTGCCGCGCGGGCACCCGCACGGCGAGCATGCCCGCCAGCCCCACGGCCAACACCAGAACCAGGCCGCCCATCCCGGCGCGGTCAGCGCCGAAGAAGTCGATGAAGGTGAAGAACAGCCACGGGGCCAGGAACGAGGCCGCGCGTCCCACGGTCGTGTAGAGCCCGAACGCCACGCCTTCCTTGCCGTCCGCGGTGATCCGCAGCATCAGGTTGCGGGCCGCGGACAGCGTCGGCCCGATGAACAGGCACAGCAGCAGGCCGCACACCCAGAAGGCCACCGGTCCGGACAGGACCAGCAGGGCCAACCCCACCGCGATCAGACAGACCAGCGATCCGACGATGACCGGCTTGGACCCCACCCGATCGTCGAGCAGGCCACCGGTGACCGCCCCGACCGCCGCGATCACGCAGGCACTGATCCCGAACAACAGCACGTCCGCCTGCGAGATGCCGTAGACGTTGACGCCCAGCACCGCGCCGAACGCGAAGACGCCCGCCAACCCGTCGCGGAATACCGCGCTCGCCACCAGGTAGTAGACGACGTTGTGGTCGCGTTGCCACTCGCCCCGGATCTCGGTCCACAACTTGCGGTAGGCGCCGAAGAAGCCGATCCGTTCGACCGGAGGCGCGTCGGTCACTTTCGGCACCATCACGAAGATCGGCAGCGCGAACAACACGAACCAGACCGCGGTGAGCAGCATCACCGCCCGCACGTTCTGCCCGTCCGCGGCCGGAATGCCCAGCAGCCCACGGGTGTCCCCGTCCCCGGCGATGAACCCGACATAGGCCAGCAGCAACAGCACGACGCTGCCCCCGTAGCCCAGCGCCAGGCCCAGCCCCGAGATCCGGCCGGACGTGTTCGGTGTCGACAGCTGTCGCAACATGGCGTTGTAGGGCACGGTGGCCAGTTCGTTGCAGGCCGCGGTGCACGCCAACAGGACGAGGCCGGGCATCAGGTAGCGGTGGTCGTCACGGATCAGGCTCATCGCCGCCGTGAACAGAACGGCCGCACCGGTCATCACGGCCAGCACCCGGCGGCGCCGCTGCGGCGCGTCGACCCAAATGCCGGTGACGGGGGCCAGCAGGGCCACCACGAGACCGGCGACCGTCATGGCGCGGCCCAGCCAGCTGGCCGGAGTGGTGTCCCCGGGCATATCCGCGCCGACGCTGCCGGTCAGGTACACCGAGAACACGAAGGTGACGACGATGGCGTTGAGGCCCGTCGCGCCGCAGTCCCACAATGCCCACGCGAGCACCCTCGTTCGCCCAGGGTTCGTCATGCCCGCCACCCTATGGCCTCCGGCTCCTCTTAGGATTGGCCGCATGCCAGTACCCGCACCCAGTCCGGATGCCCGTGCCGTCGTCACCGGCGCCTCGCAGAACATCGGCGAAGCGTTGGCCACCGAACTCGCTGCCCGCGGCCACAACCTGATCATCACCGCGCGACGAGAGGATGTGCTGACGTCCCTGGCGCAGCGCCTCACCGAGCGGTACGGGGTCACCGTCGAGGTCCGCGCCGTCGACCTCACCGACCCGGCGGCCCGCGACGTGCTCTGCCAGGAACTCGCCCAGCGCGAGATCTCGATCCTGTGCGCCAATGCGGGCACCGCCACCTTCGGCCCGGTCATCGATCTGGACCCGGCCGGCGAGAAAGCCCAGGTGCAGCTGAATGTCCTCGGCGTGCACGACCTGGTTTTGGCCGTGCTGCCCGGAATGGTCAAGCGCGGCTCGGGCGGCATCCTGACCTCCGGATCGGCGGCAGGCAACTCACCGATCCCCAACAACGCCACCTACGCGGCGTCCAAGGCGTTCGCCAACACGTTCAGCGAGTCGCTGCGCGGCGAGCTCAAAGGTGCGGGCGTCCACGTCACGGTGCTGGCGCCCGGCCCGGTCCGCACCGACCTGCCCGACGAGTCCGAGCAGTCCCTGGTCGAGCGGCTGATCCCCGACTTCCTGTGGATCTCAACCGAATACACCGCCAAGCTGTCGCTCGACGGCCTGGAGAAGAACAAGATGCGCGTGGTCCCCGGCGTCACGTCCAAGGCCATGTCGATGGCCAGTGGCTACGCGCCGCGGGCCATCGTCACCCCGATCGTCGGCGCCGTCTACAAGAAGCTCGGCGGCGGCTAGAGCTTCCCACCCCTCCGCGGCGAAACGGCATTCCAGCAGCGAAACATCGAGTAACGCCCTGCCGGAATGCCGTTTCGGCGGGTACGCGGACTAGCGGCGGCGGCCCGTCCCGAAGATGCTGCGGGTGATCTCGCGGCCGATGACGGTGCCCGCCGAGCGCATGGCGCTCTTGAACGCCGAGCTCTTGAGCACCTGCTCGAGCATCCCCGGCTCTGCCGGCTGGGCCGGGGCGGGCATCGCCTCGATGTCGCCCGAGGCCTCGACGCCGCCGAACCCGCCCGGATCCTCGGCGGTCACCGGCGGAGCCATCTTTGCGGCCAGCCGCTCGTAGGCCGAATCCCGGTCCACCGTCTGGCCGTAGGTGGCCTGCAGGGGGCTGGCCTTGGCGGCCGCGGTGATCGCGTCGTTGCCGATCGTGTCCATCAACGACCGCGGGGCCCGCATCCGGGTCCAGGCCACCGGTGTCGGCGCGCCCTTCTCGGACAGCACGGTGACCACCGCCTCGCCGATACCCAGCGACGTCAACGCCTTCTCCAGGTCGTAGACATCGGTTTTGGGATAGGTGCGGACCGTCTTCGACAGGGCCTTCTGGTCATCGGGGGTGAAGGCGCGCAACGCATGCTGCACCCGCGCGCCCAGCTGCGAAAGCACCTCGTTGGGCACATCGGTGGGCAGCTGCGTGCAGAAGAACACGCCGACCCCCTTGGAGCGGATCAGCTTGACGGTCTGCTCGACCTGTTCCAGGAACGCCTTGGACGCGTCGGCGAACAACAGGTGCGCCTCGTCGAAGATGAAGACCAGCTTGGGTTTGTCGACGTCGCCGACCTCGGGCAGCGTCGTGAACAGATCGGCCAGCACCCACATCAGGAAGGTGGAGAACATCACCGGTCGCGCGGCCTGGGCTCCCAGCTCGAGCAGGCTGATGATGCCGCGGCCCTGCGCATCGGTGCGCAGCAGATCCTTGGGTTCGAGCTCGGGCTCGCCGAAGAACGAATCGGCGCCTTCGGCCTCCAGATTTACCAGGGCCCGCAGAATGACACCCGCGGTCGTGGTCGACACCGCACCCAGGGCCTTGAGTTCAGGCTTGCCCTCATCGCTGGTGAGGAACTGGATCACCGAACGCAGGTCCTTGATGTCCAGCAGCGGCAGACCCTTCTGGTCGGCCCAGTGGAAGATCAGTCCGAGTGTGGACTCCTGAGTCGCGTTGAGCCCCAATACCTTCGACAGAAGGATCGGCCCGAAGCTGGTGATGGTGGCCCGCACCGGGACCCCGATGCCCTCGGTGCCCAGCGACAGGAACTCCACCGGGAACGTGGTCGGCGTCCAGCTGTCACCGGTGTCTTTGGCCCGCTGTTCGACCTTCTCGTCGGCGGCACCCGGCGCCGAGAGGCCGGACAGGTCGCCCTTGACGTCGGCCATCATCACCGGGACGCCGGCGGCGGACAGCTGCTCGGCGATCACCTGCAACGTCTTGGTCTTACCGGTGCCGGTGGCACCCGCGATCAACCCGTGCCGGTTGACCGTGGCCAGCGGGATCCGGACCTGTGCACTCGGGTCGACAGTGCCGTCGACGACAACGGTGCCAAGCTCGAGTGCCTGGCCTTCGACTGCGTAACCGGCAGCGATCTGCTGCGCGGGGGTGGCTGTCGATTCGGTGGTCATGCCGCGGTCCTCCCAGTTTTCGCGAACGAGCCAATCGGGGTCTGACACTACTTGTCAGGCGGCGCGCGCGGTGGGTGTGACGGCTCGTTGTCGCGTGTAGGAATACTGTGGATCTTCGTGCGAGACGAACTGGTATGGATCGACTGCGAGATGACCGGCCTGGACCTCAAGTCCGATCGCCTGATCGAGATTGCGGTTCTGGTCACCGACGCTGACCTGAACATCCTCGGTGACGGCCTGGACGTGGTCATTCACACCGACGACGAGGCCTTGTCGTCCATGGTCGACGTGGTCACACAGATGCACACCCGCTCGGGGCTGATCGAAGAAGTGCGAGCCTCGACCGTCGACGTGGCCACGGCCGAAGAGATGGTGCTCGACTACATCCGCGGACACGTCAAGACGGCCAAGGCGGCTCCCCTGGCCGGCAACTCGATCGCCACCGACCGCGGCTTCATCGCCCGGGACATGCCCAAACTGGACGATTACCTGCACTACCGGATGATCGACGTCAGCTCCATCAAGGAACTGTGCCGGCGCTGGTACCCCCGGATCTACTTCGGCCAGCCCGAAAAGGGCCTCGCCCACCGCGCCCTGGCCGATATCCACGAGTCGATCCGCGAACTGAAGTACTACCGCTCGACCGCGTTCGTCGCCCAGCCCGGGCCGTCTACCAGCGATATTGCCGCGATCGCGGCCGAGCTCGGCCCGCCGAAGGCTGACTCGCCCGAAACCGATTCGGCTGTAGAGCCCCCAAGCAGTTAGTATCTACGAGCCGCATCCGCCGAAAGGCACAGCGGCGATGGTGGCTGTAGTTCAGTTGGTAGAGCACCAGGTTGTGATCCTGGCTGTCGCGGGTTCGAGTCCCGTCAGCCACCCCGATGACGGGAACGCCGTCTGCGCAAGCAGACGGCGTTTCTGGTTTCTGTGCAGGTTCGCTCACTCCTTCGAGCCCGGCTCCCAGGTCGACGGCAACAGCGGCACCGTCGGACCGTCACCGATCCCGGCACCGTCCAACGACGTCAATCCCGCCGTCGTCGCATGCGCCTTGTCCCGCACACCCGAAAAGCCCAGCGGCCCCGCGCCACGATCCGAGACCGTCGGCGCCGCCTCCGGTGCAGGGCCTCCTGACGGTTCGGCCTGGAGGTCCATGTATTCGTAGCCATGTCCCCGCTCCCGCATCGCGGCACGCCGACGTCGGCGCGCCCGCGCCTCGCGCGCTTGTTCCGCGGCGCCGGCCGCAGCGGTGTCGGACTCTGGGGCTTGTCTCTTGGCGGTCGCCGTCTTCTTGGCACGTGTCGCGGCGGAGAGGGCGACGCCGGGCGAACCGATCAGGTACGGCGGGAAGAATCCCGGCCCGCCGCCCGGGGCGGCCGACGACGCCGGAGCAGAGGTGACGGTTGCGGTCGCCGATGCCGCGGTCGATGGAGCCGTGGGTGCGGCGGACGTGGTCGGGGCCGGTGGGCTGCCCGGCGCCGTCGATGCTCCCCCGGCTGCCGGCCAGGACTCAGGTTCGGCGCCGGCCGGGATCTCGGCGATGGCGGGTACCACCGGTTGGATCGCGGCCAGGCCCGCGATCGCCCACCCCAGGTTGGCGGTCACGATGCCCAGAGCCGGCTGAATCAGGGCCGGCGACAGCTGGACGACGACCTGCAACAGCTGTGATGCGTGAAAAGCCATGTCGGCCAACACCATCGGCAGGTTGGTCAGCAGGGCGGCGGGGTCGTTCAGGAGGTTGTCGATCAGCAGACCGATGTTCTCGATCTGCTCATTGCCGACTTCCAGCCACCACCTCGGGTCGAGCGGGCTCAGGTCTCCGTGGCCATGATCGTCGTGGTCGTGGTCGCCGCCGTCGTGATCGTGGTCACCGTCGTGATCGTGGTCATGATCGTGGTCGTCGTCGTGCTCATGCTCGTGGTCGTGGTCGTCGTGCAGGATCCTCGGTGCCGCCGGTGTCGACGGACTCGATGCCACCGCAGCCTCCGACACCCCCTGGTAGCCCTCCATGGTGCCGGCAGCCTGGATCCACATCCGGACGTAGTCCGCCTCGTTCACCGCGATCGGGATGGTGTTGATACCAAAGAAGTTGGTGGACACCAGGATTGCGTTCATCGCATGGTTGGCGGCCAACTCTGCCAAGGTGGGCATCGCGGCCAGGGCCGCGGTGTACGCCCCGGCCGCGGTTTCGTGCCGGACCGCGATGGCCGCGCTGTCGGTGCTGGCCTGATACAGCCACGCCAGGTACGGAAGATGGGCGGCGACATACCGTTCGGCGCTCGGCCCCTGCCAAGCCCCCGCCTGCACCGCACCCAGTACCAACGCGAGTTCTTCTGCCACCGCGGCATATTCGACGCTCAACGACGACCACGCGCCCGCGGCAGCCAATATCGCACCCGGGCCGGGGCCGCTGCTCAGCAACGTGGAATGCACCTCTGGCGGCGAGGCCATCCATACCGCGGCCATAGAACCCTCCTTGTAGACCGGCTACCCGAAGCGTCCAAATTATTGAATACGATTGTCATTATCAATGAATCCATTGGAACCTCATAGAAAGCCGGCCGGAAGCAGGTTCAGGCACTGGGAGATCGCCACAGCGCCGCGCCGGGACTGGCGAGATCTACTGCGCTGAGCGCTTATCGGGCATCGTGTGTCGCGAGGTGCGCGCAGCCCGAGCACGCCAAAGGAGGCCAAAGGCCTTGTGCAGCGACCGGATTCACCGGTCGCGGGATTGAACTGCGGGCTATTCCGCCGCGTCGGTCCGTCGGCGAATCCGCGGAGCCAGCTGCACGATCTCGGGGACCACAGTCGGATTTTCGTACGCGGTGGCCACGAGCGACACCAGGGTGTTGGCGACGTCGCGCACGGCCGACATCCGGGCGGGCAGGGCGCCCTGAGCCACCCACGTCTTGACCAACTGGTCCAGCAGGTCGCGGTCGGCGCCGCGCAGGATCTCGGTGTCGTCGGTGGGGCCGACGCCGACCCGGATCAGTGACAGCTCAGGATGCTCGATGCGCCACGAATGGAGGATCTCGTCGAGGGCGGCCTTGCTCGCGCTGTATGCCGCCACCCCGGCGCGCGGGCGGCCGACGTCATAGCTGGACGCCACCAGGACCACACCGTTCTCGGCGAGTCGGGGCGTCGCGGCGCGCAGCACGTTGTTGGCACCGACGGTGTTGACGCTGAACGCGTGCAACCAGGTGGCCACATCGGTGTCCTCGATGTAGGCGAAAGGGATCACCGTGCTGGTGAACACCACGGCATCGAGACCGCCCAGGGCGTCGGCCGCGTCATTGACCACCCGGTTGATCGCCGCAGCATCCTCGACATCGAGTTCGAAGGCGTATCCGCCTATCGCGTCGGCCAGGGAATTCAGCAGGTCGATGCGCCGTGCGGCCACGGCGACCTTGGCGCCGCGTTCGGTGGCACTGATCGCGACCGCGTGGCCGATGCCCGACGAGGCACCGACGACGAGGAGACGCAGCGCTGCATCGGCTCGCTGACCGCTCATTCTGGATCAACCTCCATGGTCCATCTCGAGGTGTTAGGTCACCCTTTGCTCGTCGGACATTACCGGGTGCGATGAATTCCGGACGCTTGGTGGGTCCACTTAAGAGAACGAGATTCTCCGAGCAGCGATCAGGAGCCCTTCATGACGACAGGAAAACCTCCGATAGTCGACCATCAGACCTGGCGCACCGCCCTCGACGACCTGCGACGTCGGGAGAAGGCCGCCACCCGGGAACTGGACGCCATCGCCGCGGCGCGCCGCCGGCTGCCGATGGTGGAATTGCCGCAGTACACGCTGATCGGCGCGGACGGCCCGGTGCGCCTGGCCGACGTATTCGACGGGCGCGCCCAGCTGATCACCTACCACCACATGTGGACCGACGGCGCCGAATGGCAGTGCGGAGGCTGCACGGGGTTCACATCGCAGTTCACCCGCCTCGATTTCCTCGACAACTACGACGCCCGCTTCGTCATCGTCACCAACGGGCCCATCGAGGAGGCGCTGGCGTACCGCGACAAGGTCGGCAACCGCATGGACTGGTACTCGTCGTCGGAGAGTTCATTCGGGTCCGATGTCGACGCCGCCCCCGGCGAAGGCTTCGCGGTCAACGTGTTCTTTCGCGACGGACAATCCGTCTACCGCACCTGGCACACCAACGGCCGCGGCACCGAACAACTCAGCCACTCGTTCGCGTTGATCGACCTGCTCCCGTGGGGCCGGCAGGAAGAATGGCAGGACTCCCCCGACGGCTGGCCCGAACAGCCGACCTACTCGGGCTGGCTCGACAGCCCCGACATCGCCCACCTGTACGGAAAGGACTCTCTGTGACCACATCAACGGATCGGCAGCGCTACGTCGTCACCCGCACCATCGCCGCCTCCCCTGCCCAGGTGTTCGCCGTCCTGGCCAACCCGGCCCGGCATTGCGACACCGAGCCCGGCGACTGGGTGCGCGACGCGATCGACCCCGAACCGATCACCGGGACCGGCCAGATCTTCGCGGTCAACATGTTCCTGCCGGCGGCCGGCGGCCACTACGTCATGCACAACCTGGTGACCGAGTTCGACCAGGACCGCACCATCGCCTGGTTGCCCGGCCAGCCCGACGAGCAGGGCCACCATGCACCCGGTGGCTGGTGGTGGCGGTACGACCTGGCCCCCAACGGCGACCAGACCGACGTCACCCTCACCTACGACTGGACCGATACCCCGCAGAGCTTCCGGGACCAGATCGGCGGGATGCCGCCGTTCGGTACCGACTTCCTCGACGAATCGCTTGCGGCACTGGACCGTTCGTCGACGTAGTCAGGTGCTGGCGTTGCCGGTGCGCCACTGATCCCAGGGGATGTTCCAGTCCCCCAGGCCCTCGGTGCCCGGCAACACCGAACCCACGGTGTTGGTCACCTCGACGATGTCGCCCCGCTTGGTGTTCTCGTAGAACCAGCGGGCGTTGGCCGTGCTGACGTTGAGGCAGCCGTGGCTGACATTGCTGTAGCCCTGACTACCCACCGACCACGGCGCCCCGTGCACGTAGATACCGCTGTAGGACATCTGGGTCGCGAAGTCGACCTCGGTGCGATAACCGTTGGGCGAGTTGACCGGTACCCCGTAGGTCGACGAATCCATCACCATGTGGCCGAAGCGGTCACCGATGATGTACACACCGTTGTTGGTCGGAGAACTGTTCTTCCCCATCGAGATCGGCATCGCCTTGACGACCTCGCCGTTGCGGCGGACGGTCAGCGTCTTGGTGTTGTCGTCAGCGGACGCGATCACCTCGTCGCCGACCGTGAAGTGGGTGGTCACGTCGCCCTGGCCGAACAGTCCGTCACCCAGCGCGACACCGTAGGTGTTGACGGAGACGTCCACCGTGGTGCCGGGCTTCCAGTATTTGGCTGGGCGCCAGCGCACTTCGCGGTTGTTGAGCCAATAGAAGGCGCCTTCGACCGGCGGATCGGTCTTGACGGTGATGGTCCGCTGGGCAGCCACCCGGTCGGTGATGTTCTCATCGAAGCGGACGGCGATGGGCTGCCCCACCCCGACCACTTCCCCGTCGTTGGGCAGGACGTAGGGCATCGTCAGGTTCGCCGGCGAGTGCGTCTCGAACCGCAGACGCCGGTTGGCGACGCCACCGAGCCCCAGCGACTGCGCGTTGAGTGTGTACTGCTCGTTGTAGTCGAGCGGGTCGGTGGTCGACCAGGTCAGCCCGTCGGCACTGAACTTCCCTGCGATGCTGGCGCCTTCTTCGTTGGTCATGGTGACCCCGCCGAGCACACCGTTCTCCGCGCTCACCGTCACCGGCGCCTCGACGGTGACCCCCACCGCGCCATCGGTCACCGACGCGTTGACCCTGGGCACCAGCAAGTCACCGTAGGGAGTCCCCTTGTCGGTGATCACCGGCGATGGCCCCTGCGTCTCCTGTCCCCCGCACGCTGTCAGGCCCAACATCATCGCGGGGACCATGGCAACTACCGCGCGCCGGAAGACATCCCGATACGGACGGGTCACCGTCTGGGCCTGCCCCATGTTCGTCCTATCTCTCGCACGGTCGACAGCAAATCTTGGCAATAGTCTAAGGGTTCCGCGCGGCCGCGGCTCGCCAGAACCTCGTTTCAGGCGCCCGACCAGCGGATTTCACTGTTGAGCGAAACTCCTGTTATTGTCTCTCACGCGCGCCGTTAGCTCAGTTGGTAGAGCAGCTGACTCTTAATCAGCGGGTCCGGGGTTCGAAACCCTGACGGCGCACCAACCAAAAACCCTGCCTCGGCAGGGTTTTTGCGTTTCAACGTTTGAGAGTTACTGCGGCAGTACATCTATTATCTGGCTCGGTATCGCTCGGCGAACCGGTCACCGACGCTGGGTTCGGCTTCTTCCAACAACATCTCCACTGCACCGGCCAGATGCGCGGCCGCATAGCCGTTGTCCCGGTACTGCTCGGTTTTGAAGCGGTCCAGTTCCCGACGTAGATCGCCGAGAGTTTCATCGCTCACATGCGCCATATGGCTACCTCCAGTCGGTGTGACCATGGCCCACATCCGTACCTAGAGGTTCGACATGAGCCATTGGATGTCGTCAGCGAATCCCGACGACGACTCGGTCGAGTTCAGCTTTACCGGCGAAGGCACATGCAGCGATCCTGGCAAACGGAAAATAAATTAGCTGCAACGCAATACCCCCTTGTCACACGTTCGTCTCGTGTTGCGGCCGAGATCAAGACCCAGGTCCGACTCCCCTATCCTGACCCGAAGTCGACCTTAGCTGGACACCTATGCACTAGCAACCGGTTCCACCAGAAAAGGCCGTTCCCGCCCTGCAATGCAGTGGATTTCAGCTACCGTGACGGGTAGGCACCGCGTTGCGCGGAGTCCTTCGAGTTACCAGACCGACCCGCGTTTGCCAATCGCTTTCTCCACCTAACCGCCGCGCAGCCGCCGACGTGACGTCGTGCGCCACCGCAGTCACAGCAAACATTCAGCACGTCACACCAGCTCCCGGGGGCACTGGGGAGAGCACCCCGCCAACCGCCGCCGGGGCCCGTGGAAAACTTTGCGGTGACCAGTCCGGGCATCGCCGAAATCGGCCCCGCCGGCGCGTGTCGGCAATGTGCTGACAACGGCACCGCGGACCGGCCGGGCACCTACCAGGCCTTATGTTGACGCTCAGGTAAGTTACTGTCTGGATTTCTGGGCCAGCGCTTCCGCTGGTCAGACGCAAGAAACCGTGCTAATCTCAAGTTAGCTGATTTGCAGCGGTTGGTTTCCAGGTGGCGTTACGCCAAGATAAGAGGTGTTAGCTGATGGCTACCGCTGGCGGCGTCGACCCCACAGCTGCATCAACCTCAGCATTTGTTGCTGCGAATCAGCCGGTAATGGTGTATAGCTGCAACCGGCTGGGCCGCGTCGCGAATCCCCCGAGTTTCTCGCTGGCGGACTGGCTCCTGTTCCGCCGCCGCTGAGCGGCGTATCAGGTTGGGGCCGCGGAGCGGCGTATCACCGGGGCGCACGACGCGCCCCGTCGTCGGCTCAACGCCGCTTGATCCGCCGAACGACGACCACCACCACCAGCACACCCGCACCGGCCAATGACGCAGTCACGGCCGGTTTCTTGATGAAGCCGATCACGGCCGACTTGAAATCATCGGCCAGCCGCTGAGGGTTGGCCCGCTCGGCCAGGGAGTCGACAGTCACCGCCAGTTGATCGCGAGCCTGATCGATGTCCCGCTTGATGCTCTCCGGGTCCCGGTTCGCCACTGTTTGCTCCTCCAAGCCGCTCCATGTCGTGCTGCCCTGCCGCACTACCCTAGATCAGCCGGCTCCGTGACGACGGAACCGGTCGACAAGAAGGGATACCCGCGCATGCCGCCAACCCCGCGCCTCGAGGTGGGAGACACCGCCCCGGCTTTCAGCCTGCCCGACGCCGACGGCAACGTCGTCAAGCTCTCCGACTACAAGGGCCGCAAGGTCATCGTGTACTTCTACCCGGCCGCGTCGACGCCGGGCTGCACCAAGCAGGCGTGCGATTTCCGTGACAGCCTCTCCGAACTCAACGACGCCGGACTCGCCGTCGTCGGCATCTCCCCTGACAAGCCGGAGAAACTCGCCAAGTTCCGCGACAAGGAAGAGCTGACCTTCCCATTGCTGTCCGATCCGGACCGTGAGGTGTTGACGGCCTGGGGCGCCTTCGGCGAAAAGACCATGTACGGCAAGACCGTTCAGGGCGTCATCCGCTCGACGTTCCTCGTCGACGAAAAGGGCAAGATCGCCGTCGCACAGTACAACGTGCGCGCCACCGGCCACGTCGCCAAGTTGCGCCGCGACCTGTCGGTCTGACACCGACCGGTCAGGACTGGGTGGTCAGCAGGAACACCAGGTAGCCGAGGTAGGCCGTGATCATCGCGGCCGCCTCGGCCCGGTGCACGCGCCGCCCCGAGACGAAGATCGGGATACAGACCAGGCTCGCGGCCACCATGATCGGGATGTCGATCCACACCAGATTGTGGGTCAGCTCCAACCCGTTCGCGGGTACCAGGCACGTGACGCCCAGGATCAGCAGGATGTTGTAGACGCTGCTGCCGAGCAGGTTGCCGACCGCGATGTCACGTTCGCCGCGCACCGTCGAGACGATCGTGGTGACCAGCTCCGGAGCCGAGGTTCCGATCGCCACGACAGTCAGTCCGATGAGCGCGTCCGACACCCCGAATCCGCGAGCGATCCCCACCGCCCCGCCCACCAGCCATTCGGCCCCGAGAATCACCACGGCGATACCGCTGACCGTCATGACCGTATCCTGGAGTGCGCCAGGGCCAATCGGTGTCGGCGCGGCGCGGCTCGCCTCACCTGACGGGAAGGCCTCGGCGTACTCGGCCACGGTGGCCTGGCTCTCCCGCCGTGACATGCGGATCAGCACCGCTGTGTAGACGATGGCTCCGAAGACCAGGATCACCCCGTCCGCGCGCGACAACACGCCGTTGACGGCCAGCACCCAGAGCAGCACCGCGGATCCGGCCATCACCGGCAGGTCGAAGCGCAGCGTGCGCCGTTCGATCGCCAACGGACGGATCAACGCACTGAGGCCGAGGATGAACAAGATGTTGACGACGTTGGTGCCGGCGATGTTGCCGACGGCCAGATCACCGCTGCCCGTGGTGGCTGCGGTGACACCGACGGCGAGTTCGGGAAGGCTGGTGCCGATCGACACCACGGTCAGGCCGATCAGGATCGGGCTGATGCCCAGGCGCGCAGCAAGTTTCGCACCGCCGCGGACCATCACCTCGGCGCCGACCGCTAGGGCGATCAGACCGACGACGAACCAGCCGAGGCTGCCGGCCATCTCGGACTAGCGGGCCAGCGCTTCGAGCAGCAACGCCTCGGCCGTGGCCGCCTTCTCCAGCACGCCCAGGTGCAGGCTCTCGTTGACACTGTGCGCCTGGGTACCGGGATCCTCGACTCCGGTCACCAGAATCGTCGCGGCCGGGAATGCCTCGGCGAACTCGGCGATGAACGGAATCGAGCCGCCCATGCCCATGTCCACCGGGTCGGTTCCCCAGGCGGTGCGGAACGCCGAACGGGCCGCGTCGTATACCGACCCGGAGGCGTCGATTGCGTACGGCTGACCGACGTCGCCGGGGGTGACCGCGACCCGGGCACCCCACGGAACATGAGCCTCGAGGTGCCGGGTCAACGCCTCCAGATGCGTGTGAGCGTCGCCGCCGGGCGCGACCCGCATGCTGATCTTCGCCCGGGCGCGCGGAATCAGGGTGTTCGACGACTTGTCGATGGGTGTGGTGTCGATACCGATGACGGTGACGGCGGGCTTGGCCCACATGCGTTGCACCACTGAGCCGGAACCGATCTCGGCGACACCGTCCAGCAGGCCGGACTCCTGGCGGACCCAGCGCTCGCCGCGGTCGACGTCGGCGGCGGTCGCTTCGTGCAATCCGGCGACCGCGACGTTGCCGTCGTCGTCGTGCAGGCTGGCCAGCAGCCGCACCAGCACGCTCAACGCGTCGGGCACGACCCCGCCCCACAGGCCCGAGTGCAGGCCGTGGTCCAGGGTGGCCACCTCGACGACACAGTCGGCCAGGCCACGGAGGGTGACGGTCAACGCGGGGATGTCGGTACTCCAGTTGTCGGAGTCGGCAATGACGATGACGTCGGCGGCCAGGGCCTCCTTGTGCGCGGCCAGCAATGCGCCCAGCGACGGCGAACCGGATTCCTCCTCGCCTTCGACGAAGACCGTGACGCCTACCGGAGGCTTGCCGTCAAAGGCCCGAACCGCGGCCAGATGTGTTGCGATACCGGCCTTGTCGTCGGCGGTGCCGCGGCCGTAGAGCCGGCCGTCGCGCTCGGTGGGCTCGAACGGTGCGGAGTCCCACTGGGCCGGATCGCCTTCGGGCTGCACGTCGTGGTGCGCGTACAGCAGCACCGTGGGCGCACCCGCCGGTGCCGGGTAGTGCGCGATGACGGCGGGCGCACCGCCTTCGCTGACGATGCGGACCTCTGGAAAGCCCGCGTCCGACAACAGCTTTGCGACCGCCTCGGCGCTGCGGTGGACCTCGTCGCGCCGGGATGGGTCGGCCCACACGGACTGGATGCGGACCAGATCCTCCAGATCCGACCGCACCGACGGCAACACCTGCTGTACTCGCTGCACGACGTCACTCATGCTGACGAGCGTAGTAGGTCCGCCGTCCACCGCGAGCGACCGCAAAATGCCATGAAATGCGGCGTGTCGGCGTACAGACACGGTCGCTCGCGGTGCAGAGGGTGCAAAAGGGAGAGGCTAGAGCTCCTCGATGATCGCGACGGCGGCAGCGGTGTCGGCCTCGTGGGTGAGCGAGACGTGAATGGTCACCGTCTCAAGGTGCTTGGCGATCTCACCGGACAACCGCACCTTGGGCCGGCCCCACATGTCTGTGACCACCTCGATATCGCGGTGGATCCCCTCCGGCAGCGCCGGCCGCTTGGAGAACCGCGAGCTCGACCAGGCCTTGATCACGGCTTCCTTGGCCGCCCACCGGGCCGCCAGGTGCCGGGCCGCCGACGAACTCTTGTCCGCGGCGTCCCGGCGCTCACCTGGCGTGAACGTCTCGGCGAATACGGTTCCCGGTCGGTCTACCTGCTCGGCGAACTCAGGTATGGAAACCAGATCGATGCCTACTCCCACAATCGCCATGGAAGCGAACCTAGCTCACCGCTCTACGCACGGACTCACCGCACATAGAGATCGTCGTCACCGAGTCGAGCGTCCGCGTTCAGCAACATCGCTGCTTCCTGACGCTTCTCCGGGACATCGTGGTCGAAGCGGCGGTCGGCGGGCTTCTCGTACATCGGCCGCCCACCGGCGATCGCTCCGGCCAGTCGACGCTGACCGGCCAGCGTGCGCTGCTCGGCACGCTTGCGGTAGTCGTCGCGCTCGGCCGGATCCAGCGCCGCGATGAACGCCTCCGGGTGCACCAGGGCAACCAGACCCGACACGTGACCGAATCCGAGGCTGGTGACCAGACCGGCCTTGAGCGGGAACTTCCCACGCAGGTCGAGGGCTTCGCGCACCCAGACGAAGTGGCCCGAGGTGGCCAGCTCGTCGTCGACACAGTCCAGGCTGCGGTTCGGCGGGATGACGCCGTCGCGCAGGATCTGGCACAGACCCATCATCTGGAACACCGCCGCGCCACCCTTGGCGTGCCCGGTCAGCGTCTTCTGGCTGACGATGAACAGCGGGGCACCCGCTGAACGGCCCATCGAGTCGGCCAGCCGCTCGTGCAGCTCGGTCTCGTTGGGATCGTTGGCCAGCGTCGAGGTGTCGTGCTTGGAGATCACCGCGATGTCGTCGGCACCCACGCCCAGCTTGGCCAGCGAGCGGGCCAGCTGCGAATCCTTGCCGCCACGCCCGGCGCCCAGGGCACCCAGGCCCGGAGCCGGGATCGAGGTGTGCACACCGTCGGCGAAGCTCTGCGCGTAACCGACGACGGCCAGCACCGGCAGACCCATCTTGGCGGCGAGGTCGCCGCGGGCCAGCAGGATCGTGCCACCGCCCTGAGCTTCCAGGAAGCCGAGACGACGACGGTCGTTGGCGCGGGAGAACTTCGAGTCGCTGATGCCCTTGGCGCGCATCATCTCGGTGTCGGCGGTGGCCGCCATGTCACCGAAGCCGATGATCGCTTCCAGGGTCAGGTCGTCGAAGCCGCCGGCGATCACCAGGTCGGCCTTGCCGAGGCGGATCTTGTCCACACCCTCCTCGACCGAGACCGCCGCGGTGGCGCAGGCGCCGACCGGGTGGACCATGGCGCCGTAGCCACCGACGTAGCTCTGCATGACGTGTGCCGCAACGACGTTCGGCAGCACCTCCTGCAGGATGTCATTCGGCTTGGCCCGGCCCAGCAGGTTGCCGTGGTACATGGTCTGCATCGAGGTCATGCCGCCCATGCCGGTGCCCTGCGTGGAGGCCACCAGGCTCGGGTGCACCCAGCGCATCAGCTCGGTCGGGGTGAAGCCCGAGGACAGGAACGCATCCACGGTCGCCACGATGTTCCACAGCGCAACCCGGTCGATCGAGTTGGCCATGTCCGGCGTGATGCCCCACACCGTCGGGTCGAACCCGGTGGGGATCTGGGCACCGACCGTGCGCGACAGCTTGGTCTTGCGCGGAACCCGGATCTCGGTGCCCGCCTTGCGGATCACCTGCCAGTCACTGGAATCCGGCACCGGCCGGGCCACAGTGTGCTCGGGGTCGAAGGACACGAACGCCCGGGCGTCGGCCTCACTGGAGACCACGAACGAGAAGTCCTTGTCCAGGAACACACTGACCAGCAGCGGCGAGGCGTGATCGGGATCGATCGCGCCGTCATCGACGAATTCGCGGATGCCGCAACGCTCTACGACTGCGTCGTGGTAGCGCTCCACGATCTCCGATTCGGGCACAAGCTCACCGGTTTCGGTGTCGTACCAGCCGGCCTTGGGATCGTCCTCCCACTTGACCAGGCCGGTCGTCCAGGCCAGTTCCAGCACGCCGGCCGCCGACAGCTCGCCGGAGACCTCCATCTCGAAGCGGGTGCGTGACGAGCCGTACGGCCCCAACTCGGCGCCACCGACGATGACCACCAGGTCGGCCGGGTCGACGTCGAGATCGGCCCACTCCGGCGCGGGCGCCGGGTTGTGTCCCCGCGGCGGGGACGGCAGCGCGGACAGCGTGCCGGTGCCGTCTTCCTCATCGGACTCGGCTGCGGCGCTTGACATGTCTTCCCGAGCCTTGGCGGCCAGCTCGGCCATGTCGATCTTGATGTCGCCGAGACCGCCGGTCAGGTCGGCCTTGATCGGCGCGTCGGCCGCGGCCACCTTGGCCTCCACCGTGCACAGGTTCAGCAGCATGGCTGCCATCTCCGCGGTGCTGTAGGTGGTGACGCCGGCTTCCTCGACCGCGCTGACGATGGCGTCGTTGTGCCCCATCAGACCGGTGCCCTTGGTCCAGCCGATCAGCGCGTGCGCCAGGCTGACCCGCTCGGCCCACGACGATTCGGCGCTCCAGCGGTTCACCAGCGCGTCGAGCGCGGACTTGGCTTCGCCGTAGGCACCGTCGCCACCGAACATGCCGCGGTTCGGCGAGCCCGGAAGCACCACGTGCAGGCGCGAGGCGATGTCACGCTCGGCACCGATCGTCGACAGCCCGCCGATGAGCCGCTGCACGGCCCACAGCAGCACCTTCATCTCCATCTCGGAGCGTGAACCCGCCTCCGACAGATCCCCGGCCACACGCGGTGCGGCGAACGGGAACAGCAGCGTCGGGGTTTGCGCATCCTTGAGGTGGATCGATTGCGGCCCAAGGCTTTCGATCTGCTCGCTACCGACCCACTCGACCAGCTTGTCGATGTCAGCGTAGGACGCCATATTGGCCGGGACCACCCACAGGGTGGCGCCGAAGCGGGCGTTGTCGCGGTAGAGCTCCTTGTAGAACGCCAGCCGGTCGTCGTCCAGACGCGAGGTCGTGGCGATGACGGTGGCGCCGCCGTCGAGCAGCTGCCCGACGACCGAAGAGGCGATCGAGCCCTTCGACGCACCGGTCACCACGGCGACCTCGTTCGAGTACCGACCGGTGCCGGGATTCTCGGCGCCGGCCGCGATCCGACCGAACAGCGAGGCGTGGATGGTGCGGCCTGCGGCGAGCGCCTTGCCCTGCCACCAATTCGCCTGCGTGGCAACGACATGCCCGGCACCTTCGAACCGCTCCGACAGGCGCGGCCATTCGGTGTCGATCTCGCCCTCGTCGGCAAGCCAGAGCTTGACCAGGTCCTCACGGGCGCTGGCCCAGCGGTCGTCGAACACGACGGCCTTCTTGCCGTCGAACGCCGGAGCCACCAATCGCGGCCAGTCCGAACCGAGTTCGGTGGTGACCAGGTCGATCAGCTCGGCGTCGGTCGCGGCCTCCGGGGCACCGACCGGGGTATCCAGGCCGAGCTGGCCCAGGATCGTGCGGGCCGCGTTGGCCAGCACACCGTCGGCGCCGGTGACCTTCTCCGCGAACTCGTTCAGCGCGGCCGAATCCACCACGCCGCCGCCACCGGCACCGCCGGCCGAGGGCAGGCTCACCGGCACGCCCTGGCGGGCACCCACCGCAGCCACCGCGGCATCGATGACCTTGTCGACATCAGCGGCACTCGCCAGCGCACCCGGGTGCAGACCACCCAGATCGCCGCCGCGAACACTGCTGCCCTCACGGGTGCCGAGCGCCACCTCGACGGTGACGTGCTTGGCCCAGCCGGCACCCAGCTCCCAGGTCTTGGTGACCCGCTCGGCGATGTAGCCGGGACGCTTGCCCGACGGACCGAACACCGTGCGCAGTTGGTCGTTGATCGCGTCGGAGAGCACCGGCCCGAACGGCTTGTAGGTGCGGGCCAGCTTGCTGACCTGTCCCTTCAGCGCGCCCAGATCCGCCTCGGCAGCACCGTCGATGGCGCCCAGGTTCAGCTCGGAGCCCAGGTCGACCAGCAGCTGGTTGCGCCGCGAGGACGCACCGTCGGTGATGGACTCGATGGAGTCCAGCGCCTCGATCTGGTCGATCCGCATCTTGGCACTCAGCGCGATGAGACCCACGGTGGCGTCGGCCGCGTCGAACGTGATGTCGTCGGGCCGAGGGCCACCGGACGGGGCGGCCGGTGCGGCAGCCGGGGCCGGGGCTGCCTCAGCCGGAGCGGCTTCGGCGGCGGGCGCAGACGCCTCCGCCGGTTCGTCAGCCTCCGGCTCCGGCTCGGGATCGGTGTCACTGGCGAACAGCACTGCGGCATCGCGCTCGGCGTTGAGCACCTCGACGGTGCTGTGGGCGTACTCGGACAGCTTGAGCGTGTTGGTGGCCAGGCCGGCCACCGTCGGCGCGTTCTTCACACCGATCTCGACGAACCGCTCCACACCGAGTCCGCCTGCGGCCTCCTCGATGAACAGCAGGTCCTGGGTCTCGATCCAGCGCACCGGGCTGGCGAACTGCCAAGCCAGCAGCTCGATGACGATCTTGCGGCACAACTCGATCGGCCGCTCGTTACGCCAGGTGTCGTAATCGGCGAGGATCTCGTCGAGCGGCTCGGCCGGAACCAGGTCGCGGATCTCCTGGATGAAATCGCGATCCAGCGTGAACGGCCGGGGCACCAGGTTCGGGATGTAGCGGCCGACGACCAACTCCGGATCGCGGTCGCGCGGCAGGACGCGTTCCAGGCTGCGCCGGAAGTCGTCCACGCCCACTCGCAGCACGCTGGAGTGGAACGGCACGTCGATGCCGGGCACCAGGATGAACGACCGCTTGCCGCCGCTGATCTCGCGACGACGCTCGACCTCTTCCTCCAGCGCCTCCAGACCGCGCACGGTTCCGGCGATCGCGTACTGCGAACCGCGCAGGTTGAAGTTCACGATCTGCAGGAATTCACCCGTGCGCTCGGCGATCTCGGCGACGAAGCTCTCGACGTCCTCGTCGGCGAGGTCGATCTGCGACGGCCGGATCGCGGCCAGCCGGTAGTTGGACCGGCCCCGCTCGTCGCGCGGCACGATGTCGTGCATCTTGGAGCCGCGGTGGAACACCGCCTCCAGCAGACCTTCGAGTTCGATGACGCCGGAAACGCAGGCCAGCGCGGTGTACTCACCGACGGAGTGGCCGCAGGCGATCGCGCCTTCGACGAACGCACCCTGCTCCCGCATCTCGGCGACCTGGGCCGCGGCTGTCGTGGCCATCGCGACCTGGGTGAACTGCGTCAGGTACAGCACGCCCTCGGGGTGCTCGTAGTGCACACCGGAGGCGATCAACGACGTCGGGTTGTCACGGACCACATGCAGCACCGAGAAGCCCAGCGTCTCGCGGGTGAACTTGTCGGCCTTGTCCCACACCTTGCGGGCGGCCTTGGACCGGGCCCGGACCTCCATGCCCATGCCCTTGGACTGGATGCCCTGGCCGGGGAACGCGTAGACGGTCTTGGGTGCGGCGAGCCGTGCGGTCGCGGCCATCACCAGCTCGGAGCCGATGCGGGCCTGAACCTCGACAACCTCTGCGCCGACGTCGATTCCGACGCGGTCGACGCGGAAGTCGACCTCGTCGCCCGGCTTGACCATGCCCAGGAAGCGGGCGGTCCAGCCGACCAGCTTGGCCGGCGGAATCGGCTTGCCGTCGGTGGCGGTGAGGACGTGCTGCGCTGCGGCCGACAGCCACATGCCGTGCACGATCGGCGATTCCAGCCCGGCGAGCAGCGCCGCTGCCCGGTCGGTGTGGATCGGGTTGTGGTCACCGGAGACCACGGCGAACGGCCGCATGTCCACGGGCGCACCGACCGTGACGTCACGACGGCGACGGCGCGGGGTGTCGGTGGCGTTGTCCGAGATCGCGCCGCCGGCCCGGACCGGGTCGGTCAGCTCGGCCTCTCCGGTGCGGCCGCGGATCGCGAACCGCTCCTCCAGCTTGGCCAGCTCGGTTCCGTCGGCCGCCTTGACGACCACCGAAACCGGCACAACGCGGCCAACTTCGGTGTCATGTGCCGCCGAAGCCGTTGCGGTGACGGTCAATTCAGCCGGCTCGGCCGGCAACTCGGCCAGCAGGTGCGCGGCGTGGTCCAGGTGCACCAGGCTCAGCAGGCCCTCGACGACCGGGAACCCGGAGTCGGTGGCGGCGGAACCGATCGCGGCGAAGACCGCGGGCCAGCAGCGGCCGACCAGTGCGTCGGGGACGACGGTGAGCGTCGGCGCCAGCGGGGCACCGAACGTGGCGGTGACGCCGGTGTGGTCGGCGACCTGCTCGGGGTTCCAGGCCACGGTGACCGTGGCGGTCCCGTCGACGACCGGCGGCAGCGCGTCCGGGCCGTCGACACCGGCGGCGATGGCGAGCACCGAACGCATGGCGGTCGCGGCGTCGGCGACCTCGACCACCGGTGCGCCACCGCTGCGGATGGCCTCGGTGAGGGTGAACCGGATGTCGATCCAGGTTCCCGACAGCGGCACCGACAGCACCACGTGCTGATCGTCGGCGACCTCAAGCCGGGCCCCGGTGGACGGATGAGAAGCGGAACGCTTTGCAGATCCTTCGCGGACCAACCACTCCGAGGCAGGCGCGATTCGGTGCACCGGGTTGACCGAGGTGCGCCCGGCCCACAACACGTCGGGCGCGTCGAGCAGCACGGCCAGCGGACCGGTGACGTCGTCACGGCCCTGGCGGCGCGACAGCACGGCCTGCGGCTCGGCGCCTGCGGCCAGCACATCATCGACGGCGGCCTGCTCGAAGCGGTCCAGCAACTCACCGACGGGCTCGTCGACCCGGGTGATGCCGGCCACCGCGGCGGTGCCGGGGATGACGCACACCTGATCCGCGTCGTAGCGCGCATCGTGGGCCTGCCACAGCGAATCGCTACGCCACCAACGGCGCACGTCCTTGTCGATCACCGGGACGAAGTTGACCGGCTTGCCCAGCGTCTTGCACAGCTCGACGAAGAAAGGCACGTCGGCCGGGTGCAGCTGGACGGAGGCGGCATCCGGGTAGGCCGAGACCAGTGCGGCCAGTGCGGCCTTCGGATCCTCGAGCAACTGCTCGTCGTCGAAGAGGGTCTCGATCGGACCGAAATCCTGTGCGTGCAAACGTGCCTCGGCGCGCTTGAGCATCTGCTCGAAGCGGTCCCGCCAGGTGATGTCCAGCCACGCGGAGTCGTCGCGCTTGGTGTCGGCGGTGCTGTTGCCCTCGCCGATCGCGAGTTCGATGTAGCGGCGCAGCCACTGCAGGTAGGTCATCTCAGCAACATCGCCGAAGTACGGCTTGGCGGTGTTGGCCATCGCGGCGATGATCTCGTCGCGGCGGTCGGCCACCGCGTCGGCGTCACCGGCCACCTCGTCGAGCAGCCGGCCGCAACGCGACGCGGTGTTGTCGATCTCGTGGATGTCGGCGCCGAGCTGGCTGCGGCCGGAGGCCATCCCGTTGGCGGCCTTGCCCGCACCCACCCATGCCTCGGTGCCCTTGGTGTCCACCAGCAGCTGCTTGACCTGCGGACTCGTGGTGGCCTCGAGGGCGGCCATGGCGGCGGTGCCGACCAGGATGCCGTCGATCGGCATCAGCGGGTAGCCGTGGGCGGCCGACCAGCGACCGGACAGGTATTCCGCGGAGCGCTCTGGGGTACCGATGCCGCCGCCGACGCAGATGGTGATGTTGGACCGGCTGCGCAGCTCGGAGTAGGTGGCCAGCAGCAGGTCGTCGAGGTCCTCCCACGAGTGGTGGCCACCGGCGCGTCCACCCTCGATGTGCACGATCACCGGCTTGGTGGGCACCTCTGCCGCGATCCGGATGACCGAGCGGATCTGCTCGACGGTGCCCGGCTTGAACACCACGTGGCTGATGCCCAGATCATTCAGCTCGCCGATCAGCTCGACGGCCTCTTCCAGGTCCGGGATGCCCGCGCTGACGACGACGCCGTCGATCGGCGCACCGGACTGACGGGCGCGCTGCACCAGCCGCTTGCCACCGACCTGCAGCTTCCACAGGTACGGATCGAGGAACAGGGTGTTGAACTGGATGGCCCGGCCGGGCTCCAGCAGCTCGCCCAACTCGGCGATGCGGTCGTTGAAGATCGGCTCGGTGACCTGCCCGCCGCCGGCGAGTTCGGCCCAGTGGCCGGCGTTTGCTGCGGCCGCGACGATCTTGGCGTCGACGGTGGTGGGGGTCATACCGGCCAGCAGGATCGGCGAGCGTCCGGTCAGTCGGGTGAACTTGGTCGAGAGTTTGACCGATCCGTCGGGCAGGCTCACCACGGTCGGCGCGTAGCTCGACCACGGGCGGGCCACCTCGGGCACCGCGCCGATGGTGAACAGGTTGCGCTGGCCGCCGCGGGTCGCGGCGGGGACGATCCCGATGCCGAGCCCGCGCACCACGGGGGCGGTCAGGCGGGTCAGGATGTCGCCGGGGCCGAGGTCGAGAATCCAGCGCGCGCCGGCCTCGTTGATCTCGGTGATCTCGTCGACCCAGTCCACCTGGCTGACCAGGATGGCCTCGGTCATCTCGCGGGCGAGCTCGACGTCGATGCCGACCGCCTCGGCCCAACGCGCGACGATCTCGATGCCGTCGGCCAGGCGCGGGGTGTGGAAACCGACCTCGACCTGCACCGGATCGAAGACCGGGGCGAACACCGCACCGCCGCGGACTTTGCTCTTGCGCTCGGCCTCTTCCTTCTCAGCGATCTGGTTGCAATACAGCTCGAACCGCGACAGCTGCTCGGGTGTGCCGGTGATCACCACGGAGCGACGGCCGTTGCGGATGGAAAGCACCGGGGGCAGCACGGTGCGCACGTCCTGGCTGAACTCTTCGAGCAGCTCGTAGATGCGCTCGGGCTCGGCATTGGTGACCGAAACCATCGGCGGACGGTCACCCAGCACGGTGATCCCGCGGCGACGGGCCACGAGGGTGCCCGCCGCGCCGATCAGCTGCGCCAGCGCCAGCAGCTGCACATCCTTGGCGCCCTTGGCGGCCAGGGCCTCGACGGCCAGCACACCCTGGGAATGCCCGGCGACCGCGACCGGTGGGGTGGCGACCAGGTCCATGCCCTGTCGCGCCAGGGCCCGCACGGCCGCGATCTGGGTGAGCAGCACACCCGGCACCGACACGGCGGCCGAGGTCAGCTGCTTGTCGGACGGCACCGGCTCCTCGGCGGCCAGGGCCCGGACCCACTGCAGCGGCTCGAACCCGATGGGCCGCACCACGACGAGTTCGGGGGCAACCGGCTCGAGCAGCAGCTCGGCCTCGCCGGCCAGGGTCGCCAGCTCGGCCTCGATCCCGGCCGAGGACACCAGCTCCTCAAGAGTCTCGAGCCAGGCGCTGCCCTGGCCGCCGAAGGCCACTGCGTAGGGCTCACCGGCGCTCAGCCGGTCCACGAGGGCATGGGTGGAGTCAGCCTGCCGACCAACGGATCCTGAGTCGTCGTTGCGACCGGCGGACACCCGGTCGTGTTCGTAGATCGTCACTGGCGCTATCTCCTCGGTGCTGCTGTGGTTCTGCGGTGAATGGGGTCGCGTGTGGCTGTCGCGTGCGGTCTTCGGTGTCTGCGTGTCTGGGGCGGTGTGGTGGCTGCCCGGCGACAGGCCAACGGCGATTCAGCGTCGAATCAGGCTGGAACGCAGGCCGCCGGAGCTCTCCGGACGGTGTCACTCGCATTCCTGCCGTACTAAGAGTGTCATAAGAACAAGTAGGCGTTTTCCGCCCAGATTGGTTACTGGCGAGTTCTACGCATGGGTAACCGCCGGTAACGTAACGCGGCACCGACCGGCGGTCAAAGCTATTCGGGACAAACGTCCTGTTGGCAGGTGGTTACGGTCGAGTAGCCACAACTGCGCAGATCAAGGCAGTATTGTTATCGAATCGTTATCTAAATTTTCCGCCACATCGAAGGCCTCGAAGTGGCCGCGAACCAGCAGACAATCGGGCCGATTCTGTCTAGCGAATCCTGAGCATCCGAACAAAAAGTTTGCTGGATTATCTTACTCGTCGGTAACTATTTCAGTCCCACGCGCCGAATCGCGGCTCGAGGACGTGGTTGACGACGACCCCCGATCCCACCGACCTTGCGCCTGTCGATCCCGACCTGATGCAGGTGTGCGGCCGGATGCGCGACCCGCCCCGGCGAACCCCAGTTGTGGTTGGGGGTTAATCAGCGGTGGCCAGGCCTGTTCGCAGGGCCCGATCCACCTCGACCGAGACGACGGCCCGGGCCAGCTCACGCAGGTCCGTATCGGACGAGACGCCTCGGCATTCGGCGAGCGCCGAGGCAGCCGACTCGGCCACCCGATCGATCGCCGCATCGGTCGACCGGGCGAGGTGGGCGATGATCCGGACGCAGCGCCGCTGATCCTCTGCGTCGGCGACCAGTGCGGCCAGGGCCGGGTCGGAAACTTCCACTGAGCCGTCGACGAGGCGCAGCAACCCGAATTCCATGAGTACGCGCACATCGTCGTCGGCCGGATCCACATTCAATGTCAGCGTTTTCGGCCGGCTCCAGCCCGAAACTTCGATCCCGAGGGCGCCGGGCAGGTCCTTACCGCTGCGCACGCCCGCGAAGAACTCGGCGATGTGCGCCGAGTTGAAACCCTTGGCCAGTAGCTGGCTGATCGCCGTCAACTGAGCCAGGTGCCGCTCGCCGTAGTACGCCGAGCGCCCGACGCGACGCGGCGAGTCCAACAGTCCGCGCTCACGATAAGCGCGGATATTGCGAGCGCTGACGCCGGAAATGCGGGCCAGGTCCTCAAGACGATACTCAACCAAGCCGACGTCCTCCGCATCGGTTTGAACATCGATTCATGCCGACACCCTACTCCCCCGTTAATGCCGCGAGCGAATTCATACCCGGACACATCGATCACCCGAAGAGTTCACAAGCACCGCGACGATCAGCGCATATGCTGCCACACTCGCCTCAATTTCAACGCGATCATGCATTTTCAGCCAACTCTATGAATCGCCGCGAAGGCGGCCCCGCGACTAAATTCACAGCCGCGACAAAGAAGTCCGTTCGCTTCGGCGGCCGCAGTGCGAGAGCATGTACGCCTGCCCCGACAAACACATTTGACGAAAGGTGCCCGCGTGCGCCCCTGGATCGTTTGGGCCGCCGGGCTGCTCGCCTACATCATCGCGGTCCTCGACCGCACCACCCTGGGCGTCTCGGGCCTACAGGCCGCTGACAGATTTGCCGCGAGCCCGGGTGTGCTGTCCACGTTCGTCGTACTGCAGGTGATCGTCTACGCCGCGGCTCAGGTTCCGGCCGGATTGCTGTTGGACCGGTTCGGGTCCCGTGCGCTCATCGTCTGCGGCGCCGCGCTGATGACCGCCGGCCAGCTCGTGCTCGCGCTGAGCGAGTCGCTTCCCGCCGCGATCGGCGCCCGGGCCATCGTCGGCCTGGGCGACGCCTTGACCTTCATCTCGGTTCTTCGCCTGGTCCCGTACTGGTTCGAGCCGGAGCGCGTCCCGCTGGTGGCCCAGTTGACCGGAATCTGCGGACAGCTCGGACAGGTCCTGTCCGCGGTCCCGTTCCTCGCCATCCTCACCGGCTCGGGGTGGACGCCGGCATACCTGTCGGTCGCGGCGTTCGGAATCGTGGTGATCGTGTTGGCCCTGGCGCTGATCCGCAATACGCCGCACGGTTCCGCGCTGACGTCCGAGCCGATCTCCTTGCACACCACCCTGTCCCGCATCAAGGCTGTCTGGCTGCGGCCCGGGACCAGGCTCGGATTCTTCACCCACATGGGCACCCAGTTCTCGGTCACGGTGTTCGCCCTGATGTGGGGCGTGCCCTACCTGACGGTCGCGCAAGGACTTTCGGAGACCGCGGCAGGCTCTCTGCTGACCGTCTCGGTGGTCGCCGCCATCTCGGCCGGGATCATGATCGGCGTCTTCACCGGCCGTCATCCGCACCGCAGATCACGGTTGGTGCTCTGGATCATCACCAGCAACGCCCTGATCTGGACGGTGGTGCTGGCCTTGCCCGGCCCGGCACCCGGGTGGCTGCTGGTGGTGCTCATCGTCGTCATCTCGGTTGGCGGTCCGGGTTCGATGGTCGGCTTCGACTTCGCCCGAACTTTCAATCCCAGCCATACGCTCGGCACCGCCCAGGGCATGGTGAACATGGGCGGCTTCCTCGCGGCGCTCCTGGTGATGCAGGCCATGGGCCTGATCCTGTCCGGTACCGACAGCTACTCGTTCACGTCATTCCGGCTGGCCTGGTCGGTGCAGTACGCGGTGTGGATCCTGGCCACGATCGGAATCCTGATCACCCGCACCAAGACCCGACGGCTGCTGGCCGCCGAGCAGGAACGAATGCTGTTGGAAAGCTTCGAGACTCACCCGGGCCGGTGAACATCCAGGCGCCGGCCGACGATCTCGGCGGCGTGTCGGTGCCCGACCGCCTCGAACCCGACGACCACCACCACCGGCGCCGCGGTCACCACCAGCAGACAGGCCGCCATCGGCGTCCCATTCGCGGCCAGCAGCACTGCGGCCACAAGGGCCACCGCGGCCAGCACCAGCAAAAGTGCGTGCAGCAGATCGAAGTCCGCCACCAGAAATGAGTAGATGACGAACATCGCCACCAGGTACACGCCCACCGGGATCGCCACTGCCAGCACGGTGCCGACGGAATCCAGCTTCGATTCACCGTCGACGTAGTAGGCCGCGACGTGCAATCCCGCGCCGGTGGCCACGATCGCCGCGAACACCGCCAGGTGCAGATACCCGTACCGGAACGACAGCGTGCGCTGGGCATGCAGGAGCGCGCCTGCCGGAACCAGGAAATACACCCACCACATCCCGAAGGTCAGCCCGATGCCGGCGGCGACGAGCAGGATCGCGTCTGTGGACCAGCCGTGCTCCCCCACCGCCGCGGTCAGGGACGCCACCGTGCCGACCACGCCTTCGCCCAGCGCGATGATCGCGAGCAGTCCGTACCGCTCGGCGATGTGATGGGCGTGCCACGGGGTGCCACCCATCCGGCGCTCGGCCAGGATCGGCCCGCTGATCTCCACGACCATCAGCACCAGAGCGGTGACGAAGAAGACCGTGAGGGAGGTCTGTACGAAGATCTGCACCACCCACCCGATCTGCGCGATGACGACCGCGCACGCATAGGTCAGACACGCCGACCGGCGGGGCGGATCCTGCGCGGCAGCCCGTAACCACTGCCCCACCAACGCAATTCGCATCACCACATAGCCGGCCACCATCACCACGTTGTCGACGTGCCCGCCGTGTTCGATAGAGGCGAAGACGGGCGGTATGCCCATCGCCAGGATGATGACGCCGACCATCTGCAGCATCGTCATCACGCGGTAGATCCAGTCATCGGTGTCGTAGGCGGATGCGAACCAGGTGAAGTTCATCCACGCCCACCAGATCGCGAACGCGGAGAATCCGAAACCCGCGAGTCCGGCCGACACGTGACCGTCAGCCATCAGGTGCGCCAGCTGCGAGGCCGCCACGCCGAAGGCGATCACAAAGGTCAGGTCGAACAACAATTCCAGCGGCGTCGCCACCCGGTGCTGCTGATGCGGGTCACGTCCGGTCATCCGGCTCAACCGATGGGTTTGAACCGGACTGGGCCTTTCCTCGTTCACCGTGTATGTCCCTTTCTCGCCAGATTTCACCGCAATTCCACCGCATCGGGTCACCTGGCCGCGGGTTGTCTACGGCGTGGTGGCGGAATTGTGCACCAAATACAGGTAGTGCACTACTGATGTCAGGGCTGCGGCCAACCTCGAGGATGATGGTGTGTCCAAGCAATTCACGCTGAACCTCCTCGGCGAGTTCGCTGTCTACCGAGACATGGAGCCGGTGGTGTTGCCGCCGTCATGTCGCCGGTTGGTGGCGCTGGCCGCTGTGAAGCGTCGCGAACTGCACCGCAACTGGGTGTGCGACTTGCTGTGGCCGGGCAGCCCGCCACACAAGGCGGTGTCCTCGCTGCGCTCCGCCCTGTGGCGACTGCGACCGTTGGGCGCCGACTGCCTGCTCGTGGTGGAGCACCAGTACGTCAGCCTGGCTCCCGAGGTGAAGGTCGACTGGCACGAGGCCCTCGCGTTGCACGAGGCAATGGCAGTGATCGACGGTCGGCCGGCACCCGCGGTCACTCACCCTGTCCTGCGCCGGCTGGCGGGAAGCGGCGATCTGCTCGAAGGCTGGCCCGACTCCTGGTGTTCCGCCGAGCGCGACCGCTACCGGGCTATCAGACGATCCGTCCTGGACGCACCCGACGCCCCCACCCCGAGGCAGGTAACGCACTACGCAGTCCCAGGCTCACCGCACCGCCCTGGGGCGCACGGCGGCCGCCACCACAACGACAACGCGGGGTGCCGGCCATGAGTCCGCTACTGCTCGTCCTCGCCGGGGGCAGCGCGCTGATCACAGCGCTGGCCGTGCACGAACTACAGACCTGGCTGGAGCGCTGGGCCTACGAGCGGCACGCGCAGGACTGAGCCCGCGGCACCGGCAACGGCCATTACACCGGGTCGAATGACGAGATCAGCCAATTGCCGTCGATCCTGCTCATCCCGACTTTGACGGCGCTGGATGCGAAGCTCCCGTTGGGGTTTTCCGCGCTGGTGGTGGCCTGATTGACGAACACCAGCACAGTCGCTGAATCGGGGTGGATCTCCGAGACGGCCGAGCGCACGATCGCCGCAGTGGTCTTGACCGACTTCTGCTTGGCGGCAGGCGCGACGATCTCCTGGGTGAACTGGGTGTAGTACGACAGGAAGTCGCCGGTCAGGTGTGACTTGGCGGCGGTGAAATCTCGGTCGAGGCTGTCGGGGGCATAGCTCAACAGGGCTACCGTGCCGTCGTTCGCAGCCTTGAGCACCGTCGCCGACGCGGCCTCACCGGTCTGCTGATCGGTGCGGAACTGGCCGAAATACAGCCATCCGGCCAGAGCAGCCGACGCGATCAGCACCACCACGAGCGCCAGCGGGAACCACAACCGCTTGAGCTTCTGCAGCCACCCTCCCGGAGGCCCGGCAGCAGCCGGGTCGGTTTCGCCGGACAGGTCGGCCTCGGCCTGCTCCTCGCCGGCTTCGACGGTTTCTTCCGTCTCGGCGGTCGTCTCGGCGTCCTGCTCGACAGCCGCCTCGGTGTCGGCCTTCTCGGTCTCTTTGATGTCCTGATCCAGGGTCACGGCACGAACTCGACTTTCGACAGCTTGATCTGGTCACCCTCGCGGACCAAGTCCACCGCCACCCGCCACGGGCGCGGTTGTTTGTTGGCCCCGGTGGTGTTGGTGACCTTGGTGTTCACGGCGACCAGCACGACGGCTTTGTCGTCACCGATGGAGTCCACCGCGGCGCTGGTCACGTTCGCCTCGGTGACCACCTTCGCGTCCTGGGCCAGCTTGACGAAGTCCTTCGACTGGGCCTCGAAGTCTTCCCGGAACTCGCCCGTCGAGTTGTCGAGGATGTTCTTGACGGCATCTTGGGCGTGGTTGAAGTCCAGCGACATCAGGGTGACGACGGTCTGGCGGGCCGCGGCGGTGTACTCGGCCGCGAGCTGCTGGCGGTGCACGGCCTGGCGGTGATGCCAGATCATCCAGCCGCTGGCGGCGAGCAGTCCGGCGATGACGATGAGCGTCAGGCAGCTCGCCAGCACCTTCCAGAACAGACGGGACACCCGTACCCGCGGCAGGCGCGACGGCTTGGCCTCGGCGGCCGCCTCGGTCACCGTTTCTTCGGCGTCCTCGACTTCTTCGACGTCCTCGACCGGCTCGGCCTCCACTGCCGATGACTCCGCTTCTACAGCGGTCGTGTCGGTGATCTCCGGGGTAGTACCGGTGGCATCAGTCTCGTCGGCGTCGGCTTCGGTCGTGTCCGCGGCGTTGTCGTCGGCAGCAGCCTCGTTTCGCAACCGGATGGCCCGGGCCCGGGCGCGCGCCGCGGCCGCTACCGCCTCGGCCTCCGCGGCCTCGGCTTCGGCCTGCTCGGCCAACTTCTGTGCGTCGCTCGGTGACGCGTCATCTTCGCTAGTATCGAGTACCGGCGACGAAGGCTTGCGGGACGGCATGCCGACCTCCTGTCCGTTCAGCAGCCTGCTTAACGAGAATTACGTTATCAGTTTGCGGTAGTGACCCGAGAGTACATCATCGGCGGTAGGCACTTAAATGGCCATTTACCTGCGGAAATGATGTTTACGCGCTGTGCGTTCACTTAGCCTGGATTGGCTGCTACCTGCGCCTCAAGCTCATTCTTCATCACCTTGCCGGTGGCGTTGAGTGGTAGTTCGTCGAGGAATTCGACATACCGGGGCACTTTGTAGCCGGCCATTCGCTCGCGACTCCAGGCGATCAATTCCTCGGCGACCGTCTCCGGAGCGCCCGGCTCGTCCCGCAGCACCACGAACGCCTTGCCGACCTGTCCCATTCGCTCGTCGGCGACGCCGATGACAGCCACCTGAGCGATCGCCGGATGTTCGAGCAGGAATCCCTCGATCTCGGCCGGATAGGCGTTGAATCCGCCGACGATGAACATGTCCTTCTTGCGTCCGACGATCCGCAGCCGGCCGGACTCGGTGAACTCGCCGAGGTCTCCGGTGTGCAGCCAGCCGTCGGCGTCGATCGCCTCGGCGGTGGCCGCCGGATCATCCAGGTAGCCCTGCATCACGTTGTATCCCCGCACCAGCACCTCGGTGTCGTCGGCGATACGGACGTCGACCCCCTCGCACGGCAGCCCGGCCGTCGTGGCCACGTCCTCGGCCGAGTCGCCGGGCCGCGACAGCGTGACGTTGCCGGCCTCGGTGAGGCCGTAGCCGGTCATCAACGTCTGGAACGGCAACTCTTCTCGGATGCGACGCACCAGTTCCACCGGGATGTCGGCGGCACCGGTCACCCCTGCCCGCAGCGTCGACAGCCGGTCCCGGTCCGAGACGGCCAGCAGTGAGTGGTACAGCGTGGGCGGCCCCGGCAGCATCGTGATGCGTTCGCGCTCAATGAGTTCCACGACATTGTCGACATCGAACACCGCCACCGGCAGCATGGTCGCGCCCCGCAGGAAGGACGCCACCAGCCCCGCCTTCAACCCGAAGGTGTGGAAGTACGGGTTGATCATCAGGTAGCGGTCGCCCTCGCGCAGATCCGCCAGGGTGGCCCACTCCTCGTAGGCCCGCAGCGTCTGGCGGTGGTTCATCATCGCGCCCTTGGGCCGGCCGGTGGTACCCGAGGTGAAGATGACATCGGCGATGTCGGTGGGTGCCACTTCCCGCGTGAACGGGTTGCCACTGCCCAGGAAGTCCGACTTCAGATCGATGGTCGGGACATCGAGATCGGTCTCGGAGAAGGTGAAATCCTGTCCGAGGAACCCCTTTTGGACCATCACTGCCTTGGCACCGCTACGGGCAACCACGTCGGCGGCCTCGTCGGTCTTGAACCTGGTGTTGACCGGGACCAGCACACCGCCGGCGACCATGATGCCGAAGGCCGCGATGATCCACTCGGCCGAGTTGGGCGCCCAGACCGCGACCCGGTCCCCCTTGGTGATGCCGAACTCGGCGAACGCACCCGATGCCTTCCGGATGCGCTCGACGAGTTCGGTGAACGACAGCCGCAGCGGACCGTCGACGACAGCTTCACCATCGCCGAACCGGTCCGCTGCACTCAAGACCATCGCGGGGATGGTCTGCCAGTTCGACACCCGCTACGTGGTGACGAGACGACCGAGGTTTCCACCCATGATCTTGGCCTGGTCCTCGACGGCGAGGTGCTCAAGCGCGGTCACATAGTGGGTGGGCTCCGCCAGACCCTCCGGGTGCGGCCAGTCCGACCCGTACAGCACCTGATCGACACCGATCAGGTTGATCAGGTCGTCGATGCCCTCCTCGTAGAACGGGCTGACGTAGATGCGGTTCTTGATCTCCTCGATCGGGTTGCCCAGGAAGGCCTCGGGGGCCTTCTTGTAGACCTCGGCCATCGAATCCAGAAGGGGGAACATCCATTTCGAGCCGGCCTCGACGATGCCCACCTTGAGCTTCGGATGGCGGAACAACGCACCGTGGATCACCCAGGAGGCCACGGCATCCTGGATCGGCCGCCACTCGTTGAGGATCGACATGGCGTTGGTCTGGAACGGCAGCATCTCCTGCATCGTGCCGTCCCACTCCGAGGTGTAGCGGGAGTAGCCGCTGTCGGAGGAGTGCATGCCGACGAAGACGTCGTATTCGACGCAGCGCTCCCAGAAGGGGTCGAACTCGGGCAGCGCGAACGAGCGCGGGCCACGGAAGCCGGGCACCGGGGCCGGGCGGACCAGGATGGCGCGGGCACCGCGCTTGACCGCCCACTCCAACTCCTCGATCGCCTTCTCGACGATCGGCAGGGTGATGACCGGGGTGACGAAGATGCGGTTCTGGTAGTTGAAGCCCCAGACCTCGTCGAGCCACTGGTTCAGCGAGTGGATGATGACGTGGATGGCGATCGGATTGTCGCGCAGCCGCTCCTCGATGAGGCTGGCCAGCGTCGGGAACATCAGCGAGCGGTCGACGCCGAGTTCGTTCATCAGCTCCAGCCGCGGAGCCGGCTCGAAGAAGGCCGGGATGGACCGCATCGGCTCACCGAACAGCTCCCGCTTGCTCTTCCCGTCCGGGTTGCCGAACTTGAAGTACTCCTCCCAAGCACCCGGCTTGGCGACATGCGAGAACGTCGGGTTCGGGATGTAGTTGCTGATGTGGCCGTCGATCGCGATCTTGGTACGGCCGTTGATCTCGACGTACTGGACGATGTCCTTGTACTCCTTGGGGAGGTACTTGGTCATCGCCTCCGGCGGCTCGTAGAGATGGTTGTCCGCGTCGAACAGCGGAAACGGAATGTCGACCCTATGCGACAGTTGCCCCATGGAAAACTCCTTTGCAATTCGAGAGAATCATATTCTCACTTGATACCTGCCGCAATGCCCAACTCGGCACGAGGGCTGCTCACCGGGCGATTGCAGCAATCTCCTGACGAATGACGAACTTCTGCACCTTCCCGCTGGCCGTGCGGGGAAAGTCTTGGGCCAGATGTAGCTCTTCCGGCCATTTCTGCCGGGCCACACCGTTGGACTCGAAATGCGAACGGACCTGCTCGAGGGTGGGCATCGTGCCGCCGTCGCGCACCCGCAACACGGCGGCCACCTTCTCCCCCAGGCGTGCATCCGGGGCGGCCACCACGATCGCCTCGATCACGTCCGGCAGGCCGAGCAGCACCTCTTCCACCTCCAGCGCGCTGATGTTCTCGCCGCCGCGGATGATGAGATCGGTGGTGCGATCGGTGATGGTCAGGTAACCGTCGTCGTCCAACACGCCGATGTCCCCGGTGCGGTACCAGCCGTCGGCGTCGAAATGCTTTGCGGTGAGGGCATCGTCGGTATAGCCCAGGCACAGGTCCGGTCCACGGCTGAAGATCTCGCCGTCCGGCCCGAGCTTGATCTCCACACCCGGACGTACGTTGCCGTCGGTGTACAACCGCTTGGCCTCCGGGGCTCCGGCGCCCGATCCGGTGATCGACGGATGTTCGGTGCTGCCATAGGAACGGAAGACGAACAGGCCCAGATCCGCCAGCCGCCGGGTGACCGCCGCGGGTACCGTCGAGCCGCCCAGACCGACGGTGGTGAACCGGGCCAGATGGCGTTCGTCGAACTTCGGATGGTCCATCAGGCTGGTGACGAAATACGGTGGTCCGCCGCCGATCGACAACTCATCACGCTCGATCAACTCCAGCACCTTGTCGGGATCCCAGACGTCGCACAGATCGATCGGCGCACCCTCGAGCACCGGGATCAGGAAGGCACCGAGCATGCCGATGAAGTGCCCGACGGGCGTGGCGGTGAGCTGACGGCCACGGTCCGGCGGGTAGTTCTCCAGCAGCTGACGGGTTTCGAAGCCCAGCGTCTGATGGCTGTGGATGACGCCCTTGGGCTCGCGGGTGGTTCCGGAGGTGAAGGCGATCAGCGCCGGCGCGGACGGATCCGCGGTCAGCGTGCCACTCATGGGCTCGTCGGCGAGGAGATCGGTGAAGGAAGGTTTACCGACCAGTCCGACGATCGGGACCTCGGCGCACAGGTCGGGCTCGAACTTCATCCGGCCGAACTGCTCGGTGGTGATGAACACCTTCGGCTTCGCCGTGGCCATGATGTGGCCGAGTTCCTTGCGTCCGTAGAAGTGCACGATCGGCACCGTCACCGCGCCGAGGAAGGCCGAGGCCCAGAACGCGACCGCGGCCTCCATCCAATTCGGAAGCTGAAGGGCCACCACGTCGCCGGGGCCGACTCCCCGATCCCGGAGCCCGGCGGCCAGGCGCCGGGCGGAGCGCTCGACCTCGCCGAACGTGCCCTGGAACGGGCGGGTCGCGGAATGCACGTAGAACCCGGCATCGGGGCTGGCCGCCAAACCGTCGGCCAGCATCTGGCCCAAGGTTTCGGGCCGCCACCAGCCTTCTTCGACGTACCGTTTGGTCAGCTCAACGGGGATGTCGCGCACAACGGTGATGTTATTCTCATCCAACGAGAATGCCAATCCCGGAACTGGAGAACGTTTGATGGTCGACCTCGAAATCGACGGCGAACTGGCGGTCATCACGATCGACCGCCCGCAGGCGCGCAACGCCATCTCGCTGGACACCATGGACGCGCTGAACAAGGCTTTGGACGGGGCCGTCGGCGCCCGCGCCCTGGTGATCACCGGCGGCGGCGACCGCGCCTTCGTATCCGGGGGCGACCTCAAGGAACTCGCGGCACTGCGCACCGAACTCGAGGCTTCGGAGATGGCCTGGCGGATGCGCACGATCTGCGACCGCATCGCAGGCTTCGACGGACCGGTCATCGCTGCACTCAACGGCCACGCCCTCGGCGGTGGCGCCGAAGTGGCGGTGGCGGCGGACATCCGGATCGCCGCCGACGACATCAAGATCGGGTTCAACCAGGTGGCGCTGGCGATCATGCCGGCCTGGGGCGGGGCCGAGCGGCTCGCCGAGCTGGTCGGCCCCAGCCGGGCGCTGCTGCTGGCCGGGACCGGACGCATCCTCGGCGCACGCGAAGCCGAGCAGGTCGGGCTGATCGACCAGGTAGTTCCCCGCGCCGAGTTCGCCGAGACCTGGCGGACGACGGCGCAGCTGCTGGCCCGGCGTCAGGCCGGCGAGGTCAAGCGTCTGATCAGCGGGGTGCCGACGACCGAGGCGGTTGCGGCGTTCGCCCGGCTCTGGTGCTCCGACGAACACTGGGCCGCAGCCGACAAGGTGATGAACAAGGGTAAGTAGGCCTGGCGGGCAACGTCAGGGAACGTGCACGCAGCCGACGCCGGGAACGCAGCCGCCGCCACCACCCGGTCCGCCGCCGCCGGTCGGGCCGCCCGGGATCGATCCGCCACCGCCACCCGGTCCGCCACTGCCGGTCGGGCCGCCGGGAATCTCACCGCCGCCACCACCGGGACCGCCACCACCGGTCGGGCCGCCGGGAATCGACCCACCCCCGCCTTCGGGACCGCCGCCACCCGTGGGTCCACCCGGGACCGTGCCTTCACCGCCGGGGGCCGGAGCAGTGGTCTCCACAGTGGTAGGCGTG
This sequence comes from Mycolicibacterium sp. 050232, assembly GCA_036235365.1. GTDB lineage: Bacteria > Actinomycetota > Actinomycetes > Mycobacteriales > Mycobacteriaceae > Mycobacterium. The sequence continues at coordinate 422,230 of JAZBEZ010000004.1, forward strand.
GTGACTGTGGTGGTAGGCGTGGTGACAGATGTCGTCGACGGGGCAGTGTCCTCACTCGACCCGCAACCGGCGAGCGGCGCCGCGGCGAGCGCGAGGCCCATCCCGACGGCCATCGACCACTTGCGGATACGGACCGAAGGGTCGCCGTTGCGGGTCGTCCTCGTGGGCCGGGTTATTGACATGGTGAGACTCCAGTTTCAGCCAGGGCACTTTTTGCGCTCGGAACGACTGGGTTCCCACTGACCGCCGGCTTGAATCATCGCCGGCGGGCATACGTCACCGCACCGGATCAGCCGCCCAATTCCCGGACCGGATCACTACCGTCCCAGCCGACCGCCTGTTCCCGCACATAGGCACCCATGCCGTCGGAGGATTCGGTCAGTTCCATCACCTCGACGATCGCCGCCCCGGCCGGTGGTTCGAAGTAAGCGAAGCGCACGCCCTCGCCCTCGCCGCCCGACCACACCAGGGGCCAACCGGCCTCGGCGAGCTTTGCCATCGCCGTATCGAAATCGGCTGTCCAATAGGCGAGTTGGTGAAAGCCGCCGCCGGCCGGAGCGTCGGCGAGGAACTCGGTGAAGATGCTGGGCGTGTCATCGAGTTGTTGGATCAACTCGACCTGGAGGTCACCGCTGTTGGACAACGCGAGAGACAGCTTCACCTCGCAGGGCTCACCGCGGTAGCTCACTCGCTGCGACAGGTTGCGGATCACGAACCACGGGCCGACGCCCATCTTCAGCCAGCCCGATATCGCGTCGTCCAGGTCGGTGACCACGTACCCGATCTGGCGGACCTCCCCCGGTAGAACCTCGCTCACGCCGACTCCCTCCGCTGTCCCGTCTGAACTGCCCACGAGAGCCTACCGAGAGGCGGTTCTCACTAGACGAGAATTGCATTTCCGGATATCGTCAGCGACGTGTCAACACAGATTGCTCTGGCGCCCGAAATCTCGACCTGGCCTGACGCCGAACCCCAGCTGATCGGCAGTCGCTGCAGCGACTGCACGGCCACCACCTTCCCAGCCCAGGCCCGCTGCCCCAAGTGCTCCGGCGGCAACACCGAACAGGTACACCTGCCCCGCCGCGGCACCGTCATCGCCTGGACCACCCAGGGCTTCCCACCCGGCGCCCCCTACAAGGGACCCACCGGCAAGAACTTCGAACCCTTCGGCGTCGGCCTCGTCGAACTCACCGACGACACCGGACCCGTCATCCGCGTCGAAGGCCGCCTCACCGAAAACGACCCCGCCAAACTGCAATTCGGCATGGACGTCGAACTCACCATGATCCCACTTACAACGGACGAAGAAGACCCCGACAATCCCGTCGAAGTTGTCACCTTCGCCTTCCAGCCCGCCTAGAAAGGCCGCGCAACATGACCAATGACGTCGCCATCATCGGCGTCGGCCTGCATCCCTTCGGCCGGTTCGACAAGACCGCGATGCAGATGGGCGCCGAGGCAATCCAATTCGCACTCGAAGATGCGGGCCTGGAGTGGAAGGACATCCAGTTCGGCTTCGGCGGCAGCTACGAGGTGTCGAATCCCGATGCGGTGACCCGCCTGGTCGGGCTGACCGGGATCACGTTCACCAACGTGTTCAACGCGTGCGCCACGGCCGCCAGCGCGATCCAGCAGACCGCTGACACGATCCGGTTGGGCAAGTACGACATCGGGATCGCGATCGGCCTGGACAAGCACCCGCGCGGCGCGTTCACCGACGACCCGGCCAAACTCGCCCTGCCGCAGTGGTATGCCGAGAACGGCCAGTTCGTCACCACCAAGTTCTTCGGCATGAAGGCCAACCACTACATCCACAAGCACAACATCTCCGAGGAGACGCTGGCACGGGTGGCCAACAAGAACTTCCGCAATGGCGAGAAGAACCCGAATGCGTTCCGGCGCAAGGAGATTTCCGTCGAGGAGATCATGGCGTCGCCGGTACTGAACTACCCGTTGCGGCAGTACATGTTCTGCGCCCCGGACGAGGGTGCGGCCGCGGTCATCATGTGCCGCGCCGACATCGCGCACAAATACACCGACAAGCCGGTGTACGTGCGGGCCAGCGAGATCCGGACCCGGACCTTCGGCGCATACGAGGTGCACGCCACCTCCGCGCCGCTGGACGAGGATCCCTCACCGACGGTGTTCGCGGCCAGGGCCGCCTACGAGGCCGCAGGCATCGGTCCCGAGGACGTGGACATCGCCCAGCTGCAGGACACCGATGCCGGCGCCGAGGTGATCCACATGGCCGAGACCGGGCTGTGCGCCGACGGCGAGCAGGAGAAGCTGCTGGCCGACGGTGCCACCGAGATCGGCGGGTCGATCCCGGTCAACACCGACGGCGGCCTGATCGCCAACGGCGAGCCGATCGGCGCCTCCGGCCTGCGCCAGATGCACGAGCTGGTGCGCCAGCTACGCGGCGAGGCGGGTGAGCGCCAGGTGCCCGGCAACCCCCGCGTCGGCCTGGCCCAGGTCTACGGCGCACCGGGCACGGCCTCGGCCACCATCCTGTCGCTCTAGCTTCCCTGGCGAGCAGACGTGGAAGCACCCCGAACAGCAGGTTTTGGGGTGCTTCCGCGTCTTTTCGCGGAGAAGTCAGGCCGGCAGTTCCAGCGGCTGCGGTTCGCCTTCGAGGCGCCGCAGCCAGTCCTCGCAGAACTTCAGCACCTCGGCGTGCCCCGCCGTCATTCCGAGCGCCTGCTCCATGACCATCACGCGCGACACACTGGCCGCGATGAACGTCCACACGATCGGCGGCACGTCGGACGCGTCGACGCCGTAACGCCGCAGCGCCCCGTCGATCGCCTTGGTTTCCGCTTCGCGGAACAACTCGGCGTAGCGGCCGATCTCGGCCCGCAACGCCGGTCGGTGGTTGGCGAGTCCCGTCATCTCTGTCGTCAGGCGCGTCGCGCTCGGATCCGTACCGAACCGCCACAGCGCCCACAGCGGCTGCGGGGAGTTCAGGGCTTCGGCCTGCGCCGCCAATCCCTCCTCGGCACGACGCGCGAACACGGCCAGGAACAGGTCGTCCATGGTGCGGAAGTAGTAGTGCACCAACTGGGGCTTGAGACCGGCCCGCTCGGCCACCCGACGGGACGTGACCGCGACGTACCCCTCCTCGATCATCAGCGCCTCTGCGGCGTCGAGCAGCACGATCCGGTTCTTCGCGTCCGGCGCCCCGATCCTTCGCGCCGATGCCATCGTTCCTCCTCACGACATGTCCCCGACAACGTCTGGCTGATCGTAACTTTCACCCAGCCAGGTGACCTTGACCACGACTCTACCGTCATGCTAAGCAGGTGCTCAGCAATTTTCGAAATTTCTTCGCGCGGAGCAGCCCGTCGCGAAACCACCGCAGCGCATATCGATTTCGGGAGGCAGCGCACATCATGACCGATTCCAATACGACCGACTACGACACGGTCGACTACTTCACCGACCAGTCGCTGGTACCCGACCCGCACCCGTACTTCGACCACCTGCGCAGCAAGTGTCCGGTCGTGACGGAACCGAACTACGGCGTCATGGCGATCACCGGGTTCGAGGAGGCCACCACGGTCCTCAAGGACACCGAGACGTTCTCGTCCTGCATCGCGGTGGCAGGCCCGTTCCCGCCACTGCCGTTCACGCCCGAGGGCGACGACATCACCGAGCAGATCGCCGCGCACCGCTCCCAGATGCCGATGTTCGAGCACATGGTCACCATGGACCCGCCCGACCACACCGACGCCCGTTCCCTGCTCAATCGACTGCTGACCCCGCGCCGGTTGAAGGAGAACGAGGACTTCATGTGGCGGCTGGCCGACCAATGCCTCGACGATTTCATCGCCGACGGCAAGTGTGAGTTCCTCAGCGCCTACGCAAAGCCCTTCTCCCTCTTGGTGATCGCCGACATGCTCGGCGTGCCGGAGGAAGACCACGAGGAGTTCCGCACGGTGCTTGGCGCTCCGCGGCCGGGCGCCAATGTCGGCTCACTGGACCACAGCGACCTGGTCAGCGAGAACCCACTGGAATGGCTCGACGAGAAGTTCATCAGGTATCTCGAAGACCGCCGCAAGGAGCCGCGCGACGACGTGCTGACGGCGCTCGCCACGGCCAACTACCCGGACGGATCCGTGCCGCCCGTCATCGAGGTGGTTCGGTCGGCGACCTTCCTCTTCGCTGCCGGGCAGGAGACCACCACCAAGCTGCTCTCGGCCTCGCTGCGCGTGCTCGGCGATCGCCCCGACATCCAGCAGGCACTTCGCGACGACCGGAGCCGCATCCCGACCTTCGTCGAAGAAGCCCTGCGGATGGACGCCCCGGTCAAGAGCCAGTTCCGGCTGGCCAAGAAGAACACCAAGCTCGGCGACATCGACGTGCCGGCCGGCACCACCATGATGGTCTGCCCGGGCGCGGTGAACCGCGATCCGGTCCGCTTCGAGGACCCGCACACCTTCAGCCTGGACCGCAAGAACGTGCGTGAGCACATCGCGTTCGGCCGTGGCGTGCACAGCTGCCCCGGTGGCCCGCTGGCCCGCGTCGAGGGCCGGGTGTCGCTGGAGCGGATCCTGGACCGCATGGCCGATATCGCCATCGACGAGGAGTTCCACGGCCCGGCCGACGACCGCCGCTACACCTACGAGCCGACCTTCATCCTGCGCGGGCTCACCGAACTGAACATCACGTTCAAGCCCGTGCGCTGATCCCCCGCTCGACAGACGATTCCGCGGATCTCGTCCTCGCCGTATTTGCTATTCTCCGATTGCGAGAATCACAATCTCGCTGGCGAAGACGAGATTCCGGTTTCGGCACGGTGGAGCCTGATCTCGTTCTATAGTCAGCCGACCAGTGCCGAGCCGTGGAGGTGTGCCTGTGAAGTCCAGCTTGATCCGTATGGCGGTGAGCGCCGCGCTCGGGTTGGGGACCGCAATCGCAGTGGCACCGCCGTCGCAGGCCATGTATTTCGGCAACTACGCCGTGAACATCCCGGACCGCAGGGACTTCCACACCTGGATCTGGTCGGCGATCACGCCCTGCCACGAACCTGGGACCGATGTCTTTTTGAAGGACTGCATCACCATCCGGACGATCCCGCAACCGGTCGCCAAGGCGGTGCCCAACACGGGAGACGCGAAACTCGTCGACGGCCGCTACACCTTGACGATCGATGAGTTCTACGGCCTGCGGTGCGGGGACATCTACTACGGCCCCACCATCCCGACCCACGACGTTTACACATGGGACGCCAACACCCTTGCGGGCGAGATGGTTTCCACGTTCGACGTCGGCTGCGACGGCGCCCCCGGCGGGTCCTTCACCTACCCGTTCACCCTGACGAGGATGTGATCGATGCGCTACCCGACGACCCGAGCGCTCATCTTCGCATCGGCCAACGTGCTGGTGGCCGGTGCAATCGCCACCGCCGCGCCGGCATTTGCCGACGACCCGCCGCCGCCAGGACCGCCGCTGCACCACGTGCAGTACACGGTGACCAGCGACGCGCCGTACTGGGTGCATATCTACTACCGCGACAGTGAGCCCGCGATCTTCTCGGACTACAGCCATAACCCGTACCAATTCAGCCCCCGAGCCGACGTCGATGTCGCGCCGGACAAACCATGGGTGTTCGACGCCATGCTGGCAGATCCAGACCTGTGGGCCATGGTGCTGGTGCAGAGTGGTGAGTCACCGAACTTTCCGACACCCGGATTCAACTGCAAACTCGCAGTGGACGGCGTAGTGGTCAAGACCAACAGCGGCCCCAAGGGCGCGCTGTGCTCCATCCGGAACTGGTAGTCCTCAGCTCATAACCAAAATGCCTGGGGGCGACGCGATTCGCGTCGCCCCCAGGCATTTCTCAAGCGTCGGGGTCAGGCGTCGCCACGAAGCCAGCGCGTCTCGCCGTTCATCGGAACGCAGCTCAGGAACAGCCCGTCCGGGGCCTGGGCCACCGAGTTCTGTTCGTTGATGCACAGACTGTTCTCGTCCCGGATGCCCACCATCGGCGGTGACCGGAACCACCGCGGTTCATAGCGCCGCGGCGAGCCGCAGAACAACAGCCGGCCCCACCCATTGCGCGCGTCGACCCCGAACACGAAGTAGGAGGTGTTGTCGCACGGCGCGCCCAGCACTGCATTGGGGTTGATGCCCGGCGTACAAAACGCGTCATTACAGGTCTGCGGTCCCGCATTCGCCTGCGGAGCAGCCAGCATCCCGGCGACAATCACTGAAGCGGTCGCCATCACCGTCACACGCACGTTGCTACTTTCGCATAGCTGGAAATCAAACTCTCAGTTTTGGAGAATATTACTACGAACAGTCCAGCGCAGCTCCTCCTACCACCGGTGACTACAGTGGAGGTGCCTCTGAATCCAGCGTGGACCGGACCCCGATAGTGATATTCTCCCAAACTGAGAACATGGCTACCGCATGACCAGGTCGGCCAGAAGGAGCAGTTCATGTCAGTCTCCCGGGTAAGTGCTGCTGCGGTAGCCATCGCCGCCGCGACAACCGTCGGCCTCAGCGGAGCCGCCCCGGCCGGCGCGGGCGAGCAGTGGGGCATCAACGGCACCTTTGCCACCTCCTCCAACGGTGCGTGGGCCAAGATCAACGAACGTTACGTGGAGCAACCGCGGGTGGTGAGCAACTGGACGATCAGCACCCAGTGCATCTCACCCACCGAGTGCAGCGGGACGGTGAACAGCGACGCGGGCTGGACGGCGCCGGTCTACACCACGAACGGCCTCTGGTACGTCAAGCGGGCAGTACCCAACTGGCGATTCTGCGCCGACGGCACACCCATCGAGGGCCTGCAGATCTACAAGTTCTACCCGGTGGGCTTCGACGGGCACGTGGACCAGGCCTCCAGCGAATACACCGGCGAGGACGTCACCCAGGGCCCCAGCGGTTCGTGTGGGCGCAATCAGTGGCCTGCCGTCCGGATGCCGTTCTACATGCGGCCCGCCTAGCCGAAAACCGAAGACAGACAAAAGAACTGGCCCCGGGCTATTGCCCGGGGCCAGTTCTTTTTCGTGGCGCCGTCAGGTCGGCATCAGATCCTGCCACGTCTTGGGCGTGGATACCAGATCCGTCTGCTTGTACAGATTGCCGTCGCTGCCCATGTACTCCCCCGTGCGCGGGTTGTACTTGGCGATCGCCACCGATGGCCCGTCGCTGCCACCGCCATTGAACGCACTCGGCGCCGCACCGGGTTCCGCGGGCATGGGTAGCTCGGGAGTATCCGGGAAAACTCCCTGGCCATGCGGGACGGGTGGAAGCTCGGTGACTTGCGGCTGGTCCACGGCAGGCACCGGAACCGCATTGGGATCACCTGCCGGTGGCGGCGGCACACCGGGCACCGGGGGCTCCAGGTACATCGGCTGCCCCGGCAGCATCGGCCCGGGATTGGTCCCGGCGAAGTTCGGTGCCGGCTGGGGTTCAGGCGCCGCACCCGGTGGCGGAGCCGTCACTCCCGGCGGCAGCGGCGTGCCGCCGAGCGGCCCGAAGATCTTCTCGTCCGGCAGCACCCGGGTATCCGGGGGTACGCCCTGGGCGATCAGGTTGGGGTCTATCGGATACGGACCCAGAGCGTGCTGACGCTGTGCCAGCGGCTGGAATCCCTTCGGGTCGTTGCACAATTCGACTGTGGGAGCCCGCTTGCCCGGGTGGCCCATGCACGGGTAGTTACGCGCACCGCGCACGCCGATCGGGGAATCCTGCGGCAGCTTGCAGTAGATGTTGTCCGGCGTATCGATCACCGTGGTGTCGGCCGGTGAGCGCCAAGCCGACGGCGGCAGGAATCCGACGGTACAGGTCGGCGGATCGCCCAGGCCCAGCGAGAAGTCTGCCATCGGCAGACCGCTCGTGTTGTTGGTGTGCGCGTAGGTCTGCAACTGCGCGACATACGGCGGCAACAACACCAGCAGCTGCTCGATCGACGGGTTGTAGGTGACCGCGATCTGGCCGAACGTGGTCAGATTCGCCAGCAGGATCGGCAACGTCGGCTTGATCTGGTCGAGCAGCTTGGTGGTCTCCTGAGCGAAACCCGGACCGTTGCGAAGCAGCGACCTGATCTCGGGGTCGTTGTCGGCGACCTGCCCGGTGATACCGGCCATGCTGGCGGCCCAGGTCCTGATCGAATCGGTGGTCTGAGCCTGCGCGTCGAGGAAGGGCTTGGAGTCGTCGATCAACGCCCGCGTCTGGTCGGAGACCGCATTGGAATCCCGGGTGATCGTCGATGCCGAGTCCAGCAGCGAGCCGAAGTCGTACCCGGTTCCGTTGAACGCGTTGTAGGACTCGTCCAGCAGCTGGCTGAGCTTGTCCTTCGGGATGGTGTCCACGAGGGCACTGAGCTGATCGAGCATCGGACCGACCTGCTGCGGAATCTTGGTGTTCGACAACGCGATCACCGAGCCATTGTCCAGGTATGGCCCAGAGTTGGTGCGCGGCAACAACTCGACGTACTGCTCCCCGACCGCCGACATGCTCCGCACCTCGGCCGCCAGGTCGGCGGGCACCTTCGGAGAGCGGTCCAGCGACAGAGTCGCCTCGGCCCCCTTCTCGGTCAGCTCCACCGAGGTGACCTTGCCGATCTGGGACCCGCGGTAGGTGACATTGCTGAACTGGTACAGACCACCGGTGGCCGGCAGTTCCATCTTCACGGTGATGCGACCGATGCCGAGCAGTGTCGGCACCTGCATATAGGCGAAGAGCATCACGGCCACACCGACCACCGAGGCGACGGTAAACAGAATCAGCTGAGTTCGGATGAAGCGGGTGAGCATTTATCCGCCACCCCCTGTCGGTGGAGTAGGTGCGGTGGGTGCCGGCGGTTGATCCGCTGAACCACCTTGCGGCGCATACGGTCCCGCGAAGATCGACGTCGACCCGCTGGGCGGGGCCTCCGGTTGGGGTGTGCCCCCGGGCATGGTCATCGGCGTCGGCGGCACCACCGGGAGCACGGGGCCCGCGTAGGTGGGGGGCGGAATGTCCGCCGGAGGCGGTGCGTCCGGAGCCGGCGGGAACGCATCCGGCGGCGGCGGGGCGACCCCGGTCTTGAGCGGGTCGTAGGTGTAGTTCAGGTAGCTCGGGTCCCCGGGCACCGGAGTGTTCTGCGCATCGCCCTGTTCCCAACGGGTTCCCATCATCAGGCTGCGCTTCAAATGGGGAACGGTCATGTCGAAGTACGCGAAGAGGTTGTAGTAGTCACCGCGGATCACCCGGTCCATGAATTGCTGGGTGAACGGGAAGTGCGGGGCGTATTCGAGCACCGAGGCCAGGTCCGGCCCGACGTTGGCCAGAGCCTTCAGCGCGGGTTCCAGGTTCTTCAGGTTCCTGACCAGATCGGCCTGCGACTCGTTGACGAACTGGTTGGCGGTGGCACTGAAGGTACCGAGCTTCTGCAGCGCGGTGGTGAACCTGGGCCGCTCTTTGATCAACACGTCGAGCGCCGGCGGGATCTTCTCCAAGGCACGGGTGATGACATCGCGTTGCCCGGCGAAGGTCGAGGCCAGCTGATTCAGACCCTGGATGGAGGCAACGATGTTGTCGCGCTGGGCATCCAGCGCGCCCACGAACGTATCCAGCCGGGTGAGCAGGTCACGGAAATCAGTTTCCCGGCCGTTGATGGCGGCGCTGAAGTTATGGATGATGTCGCCCATCTGGCCCAGGCCGCCGCCGTTCACCACAGCGGCCAGCGAGGACAGTGTCTGCTCAGTCGTCGGGTATGTCGACGAGTTGTTGAGCGCGATCGTCGCTCCCGGAGCGAGTTTTCCGTCGGGGGCCTGTCCGGCCGGCGGGTTGATCGCCAGATGCATCGAACCCAGGAGGCTGGTCTGCCCGATGCTCGCCACCACGTTGGCCGGCACCACAACTCCGGGCTTCACCGAGAACTCGACGTCGGCGTGCCAGTCCTTCACCGAGAGGCTGCGCACACTACCGACGACGACGTCATTCATCATGACCGGCGAATTCGGTTCCAGTGTAGCTACATTCGCGATCTCGACGTGGTACACGCTGGACTCCGCACCGCGTCCCACCGCCCCGGGCAGGGGCAGCGAGTTGACACCTTGGAAGGCGCACCCGCTGGTGGTCAGCGCGACGCAGGATCCGACGGCGATCGCCAGTCGTACCGGCTTACCCCTGCTCATGCTGGAGGCGTCCCTTCTGCTGGTGCGGGTGCCGCAGGCGCCGGGGCTTCGGCGGCCAGCGGACCGGGCGCAGGCCCTGGCGGCGTCCCCGGTTGTCCACCGGCCGGATTGAGCATGTCCGACACGGTGTTCGGCATGTTGGGCGGGTAGAACTCACCTCCGGGCAGCAGCTGCTGGGCCCCTGGTGGTGGCTCCCCTGGCGCCCGTCCGGTGAACGGCGGAGGGGGTTCCGGGCCGGGGTTGTAAGCCGAGATCGCCGGCGGAATCTCGGGTGGAGTGGGCTCCCCACCCCCACCGCCGGGCGCCAAGCGCGGTTCGGAGTACTCGATCATCTCTGGACTGGCGGACGGCATCAGGAACGGCGAGATCGGGAACGGCAGGTAGTTGAAGTTGACCAGGCGCAACGCAGGCCCGAGATACTGCGAGCACAGTTTCGCGGTCTCCGGTGCGGTGGTGTTCTCGACGGCACCGATTGCGCCGCAGATGAACTCGACCGGGTTGGAGAAGTTGTTCATCACGAACTGACCGACCGGGCTGCCCGAGTCCGGGTTGTAGATGTTGTAGCCGTTCATGAACGCGTTGGGCGCGACGTGAAGCAGCTGCTCGACCTGCATCTTGTTGTCGACCAGGTTCTGGGTGACATTGGCCAGCCGCTGTACCTGCTCAGAGGTCTGGTCGCGGGATCCCGCGACGAACCGTTGCACCTCGACGACTGCCACCGACAGGTTGGTCAGCGCCGCATCGAGGTCCCCTCGGCTGCCGTCGACCACGCTGGTCAGGGTCGCCAACCGGTTCTGGAACTGCACCACCTGCTGGTTGCTGTCCCGTAACGCGGTGACGAACGTCTGCAGGTTCTTGATGATGTCGACGATGTTGCCGCTGCCCTCGGCCAGCACCCGGGCAACGCCGGACAACTGGGAAATCGTCTGGCGCAGTTTGTCGCCGTTGCCGGCCATCGCATCAGCCGTGCTGTTGATGAACCGGGACACCGAGGTCCCGTCGACACCGCTCTGCGGTCCCAGATCGGTGGACAGCCGCATCAGCTGTTCCTTCACCTGGTCCCACTCGACCGGAACAGCGGTGCGGTCCAAACCGATCACCGCGTCGTCGGGCAGCGTCGGGCCGCTCGACCGGTAGGCGGGCGCGAGCTGCACATACCGTGCGGCGACCAGGTTCTGGGCCACGATCACCGCTTTCGCGTCCGCGGGGACCTGCACGTCGTGGTCGACCTTGAGCGTCACCCGGGTCTGAGTGCCCTCCGGCTTGATGGACTCGATGGTGCCAACCTTGACGCCGGACACCCGGACATCGTCACCTGGATACACGCCGGTGGCCGACGTGAACAGCGCGGAGATGGTCTTCTGCCCGAAGAAGGTCTGCCGCAGCAGCACTGCCGCGCCGACGACCAGCAGCGCCACCAACGCCACCGCCAGCCACTTACCGAGACGACTGCGGTTCATCAGCGTGAACCTCCGGGAATTCCGTTGTAGGGCATGGGGAATTCGGCGCGTGGGCCGGCGTTGTCCGGTGGCTGACCGGCATTCGTCCCGCGCCGGAACCCGAACGCGTAGTCGAAGAACGGCTGGAGCAACTGGGCCGGTTGCAGGTTGGGAACGTAGGCGTTGTAGTACGCCCCGTTCGCCAGGGTTTCCGCCTGGGACAGCTGGAACTTGTTCATGTTCGGCAGCGCTTTGGTGATGTTGTCGCGGTTGCGTTCCAGCATCGCGGTGACCGAGTTGAGCCGCTTGAGCGTCGGCGCCAGTTGTGCCTCGTTGTCGGCCACGAGTCCGGACAGTTGCTGCGAGACTGCCGCCGTGTTGGCCAGCAGGTCGACGATGGCCTGACGCCGGTCGTTGAGCACGCCGAGCAGGTCGTTGGCGTTGAGGATCAACGTGTTCAGCTGATCGCTGCGCTGTGACAACACCACCGTCACGTCGCTGGCACTCTTCAGCAGGCTGGCCAGGCTCTCGTTGCGGCCGTTGATCGACTTCGACAACCGGCTGAGGCCGTCGAATGTCGGTCCCAGCTTCGGTGCGACCTGGTCGATGGTCGCCGACAGTGTGTCCAGAGACTGGTTCAGCGAAGCCGTGTCCGTGCCTGCCGAGTTCGTGGTCAGGTCACTGACCGCATCGGTCAACGAGTACGGCGACGACGTACGCGACGTGGGGATCACGTCCGTCGTGCGCAGCGTGCCTGCGCCATCGGACTCCAGCGTCAACACCCGCTCGCCCAGCAGCGAACCGGTACGGATGTGCGCGGTGGTCAACGACCCCAGGGGGTATTTGCCCTCGGTGGTGAAGGTGACCAACGCGTCGCCGTTCTCCAGCGAAACCTCGGTGACCGAACCGATCTTGATTCCCGACAAGGTCACGTCGTTGCCGGCGGCGATACCGCCGGCCTCGGTGAACAGTGCCTGGTGGCGCACGGAAGAAGCCCATTGCTGCAGCCGCTCGGGCTGCAGCCCCACGGCGATGATGAGCATCATCAGCACGACGCCGATGAAACCTGCCTTGATCAGATTTGATTCGCGGTATTTAAGCATCAGGGCTCAGAGCACCTCCCGCCTTCTTGTTTGATCATCGGGAAGTGCGCAGTGCGCCCCTGCAGATCGGTGACACGGATGGCAAGTCCGCAGATGTAGTACATGATCCAGCTGCCGTAGGAACCCAGCCGAGCCAGCTTGCGGAAGTTGTCGGGGGCTTTCTGCAGACCCCGGTCGAGGACGATCTGGTGGTCATCGAGCAACGGCGCCAGTCGGTTCATCTGATCGACGGTGCCCTTGAGCGGCGGCCGCGCCTCGGTGAGCAGACTTGCCAGCGACGCGGTCCCGTTGTCCAGCTGCGTCACCGCCGTGCCCAGCGGGTCGCGGTCCTGAGACAGCCCACTGATCAACTGTTCGAGACGGTCGACCGTTCCGTCGAACTTCTTGCCGTCCTTGGCCAGCGTGCCGACCACCGAATTCAGGTTGTCGATCAACTGCTGGATGACCTGGTCGTTGTTGGCCAGCGTATTCGAGAACGACGAGGTCTTGCTCAGCAGCGAATCCAAGGTGTCGCCCTGCCCCTGGAAAATCTGGATCAGCGAGGACGTCAAGGCATTGACGTCCTGCGGGTTGAGCCCCTGGATCACCGGACGCAGGCCACCGAGCAACAGGTCGAGGTCCAACGCACTTGCGGTGCGGTCCTTGGGGATCTGTGAGCCTGCGGGCAGCAGCTTCGTCGAACCGGGGCTGTCGATCAGTTCCAGATAACGGTCTCCAACCAGATTCAGATAGCGAACCGCGACCTTGGTGCTGGTGGTCAGCGCAACGCTGCGGTCGGTGTCGAAGTCAACCTTCACCGACTTGTCCGGTTGCAACGAAACGCTTTTCACCGTTCCGACCCGGACGCCGGCGACCCGCACCGAATCTCCGGCCTCCAGCCGTGAGGCATCACCGAAGGCTGCCGAGTACCCCGAGTAGGAACCGCCGCGGTACTCCGAGAACGTCATGAACAGGAAGGCCGTGAGGACAGCCATCACCACCGCGAAGGACGTGAATTTGATGAATGTGCTTCTGCCGCGGGTCATCCCGGTTGTCCGATCTGCATGGTGTTACGTGGCGGGCCGCTGATCGGGCCGAACAGCATCTGCTTGAGTCCGTCCGAGTTCAGCAAGATGCCCTGGTTTCCGTACTTCCACGGGTTGGCGTTGGTGTCGGTGACGAGGTACTTGGCCCTGTTGCCGAATCCGATGTACGGCAGGCCCATGCAGTGCGGACCGCCCTTCGCTGCCACCTTGGGCAGGTTCTCCGGGTAGCGGTAGCGCTCGATACCGAGCGTGAAGGCCACGTTGACCACGACACCGGGTTCCGGCTGCGGCGGCGTGTGCGCCATGTAGTTCATGCCCTTCAGACCGCACTCGATTCCGGGTGCGTACTCGTTGAGCAGATCGGTGGTGGGCGCCAACAGGTTCAGCGTGGTGCTCAGCGCCTGCCGGTTGCCGCCGATGACGTCGTTGCCGGCATCGGCCAGGCCGATGGAGCTGACCAGGAAGTTGTCGAGGTTCTGCTGCTCGGCCACGATGCTGTCGCTGAGCCGGTTGGTGTTGTCGACCGTCTTGAGCAGATCCGGCGCGGCGTCACCGTAGGCCCGCGACACCGCAGCCATGCTCTCGATGTCGCCGGTCAGGTTGGGCAGGCTGGGCTCGATCTTCTTCAGCACCGCATCGAAGTCGGACAGGGACTGCCCCATCGCTTCGCCGCGGCCGGAGAAGGCCGAGGAGAGCGCGCCCAGAGTCTGGTTGAGCTTGGCCGGGTCGATCTTGTTGAGCACGTTGGTGAGTTGCTGAAAGACCGTGTTCATCTCGACGGTGACGTGATCGCCCTGCAGGGTCTGGCCGGGACGGAGCTTCTCGGACGAGGGATTCTCCGGCGCGACGAGTTGCACGTACTTGGCGCCGAACACTGTCGTGGAGGCGATGTCGGCCTGAACGTTGCCGGGGATCAGGCGCAGCTGTGCCGGGTTCATCGCCAGGTGCAGCACGGCTTTGCCGTCGGGACGCTGCTCTATCGAGCTGACGGTGCCGACCTGTACGCCCCGCATCTTCACCTTGGCGTCCGGGTTCATCACCAGGCCGGCCCGATCGGAGATCAGGGTGACCGGCTCGGTCTTGGTGAAGCTGCCGCGGAAGAGCGCGACCGCGAGGCCGAAGATCAGGCCGATGGCGACGACGGTCGCCAGACCGGCCAGTGGCCGCGCGGAACCGCGTGCACCGAAGCTGCGGCCAGGGCGGGCCGCCACCGGCGACGCGCTGCTTGTGGTCTCGGACCGGTGGGCTGGGCCCGGTCCAACATTTCGTGTCAACTCTTCTCCCTAACCCGACAGGTTGAAGTTTCCGTTGGAGCCGTAGACGGACAGTGACACCAGCAGGGTCACCGAGACCACGACGATCAGGGACGTACGTACGGCGTTGCCGACGGCCACCCCGACTCCGGACGGCCCGCCGGAGGCGAAATAACCGAAGTAGGTGTGGATCAGCAGGATGGTGATGGCCATCAGGACGGCCTGCAGGAACGACCAGAGCAGGTCGATCGGATTGAGGAACGTCGTGAAGTAGTGGTCGTAGAGGCCGCCCGATTGCCCGAGCAGCACCACGGTGGTGAACTGGGAGGCCAGGAAGGACAGGATCACCGCGATCGCGTACAGCGGGGTGATGGCGATCATCCCGGCCACGATGCGGGTGGACACCAGGTATTCGACCGGCCGGATCGCCATGGCTTCCAGGGCGTCGATTTCCTCGTTGATCCGCATCGCCCCCAACTGCGCGGTCACGCCGGCGCCGAAGGTGGCGGCCAGACCGATACCGGCCACCACGGGGGCCGCGATGCGGACGTTGATGAAGGCGGCCAGGAAGCCCGTGAGTGCCTCAATACCGATGTTGCCCAGTGACGAGTAACCCTGGATGGCCAGCACACCACCGGTGGCCAGGGTCAGGAACCCCACGATCACCACGGTGCCGCCGATCATGGCCAACGTGCCTGCACCCATCGAGATCTCGGCGATCAGCCGGACCAGTTCCTTGCGGTAGTGCATGGCTGCGTGCGGAGTTCCGGCCAGCGCCTTGAGATAGAACAGCGTGTGATCGCCGATTCGGCTGAGCGTCGACACCGGCTTGTTGAACTGCCGGGTGACCCGCGGATACGTCGACCGCAGGATCGTCATCGTTCCCATTGCGTCCCCCGCCTCAGGCCGTCAGCCGGATACCGATGGCCGTGACCACCACGTTGATCACGAACAACGCCATGAAGGCGTACACGACGGTCTCGTTCACCGCGTTACCCACCGCCTTGGCGCCGCCGCCGCTGATCGTCAGCCCGCGGTAGCAGGCCACCAGGCCGGCGATCAGGCCGAACAGGGCCGCCTTGACGCACGAGATGATCACCTCGGGCACACCGGTCAGCAGCGTGATCCCGGCCGCGAAGGCACCCGGGTTCACGTCCTGGATGAACACCGAGAAGACGTAGCCGCCAAGGATTCCGATGATCACCACCAGGCTGTTCAGTAGCAGCGCCACCAGGCCCGAGGCCAGCATCCGCGGGGTCACCAGACGCTGGATGGGATTGATGCCCAGCACCTCCATGGCGTCGATCTCCTCGCGGATCGTGCGTGAGCCCAGATCCGCGCACATCGCGGTGGCCCCGGCGCCGGCGACGATCAGCACTGTCACCATCGGGCCCAACTGGGTCACCGCACCGAAGGCCGCACCCGCGCCCGACAGGTCGGCCGCACCCAACTCTCGCAGCAGGATGTTCAACGTGAAGCTCACCAGCACGGTGAACGGAATCGCCACCAACAGCGTCGGCGCCATCGACACCCGTGCCACGAACCAGCACTGTTCCAAGAATTCCCGCCCCTGGAACGGCCGCTTGAAGATGAACCGGAAGGCATCCAGCGACATCGCGAACAGCGCTCCGACTGCCTGCATCGGACCCGAGAGGTTCCGTAGCGATACCCCGGTCGTCCATCTATCCGCCATGAGCACTCCTGTCCCGGCTGGTGGCTGCCGACGCCGCAGTCGGTGCGCCGATGTTAGGTGCTTGACCGCGCCGGTGCTCGAACAGCTCTACTACGTACGGTGCGGCCTGCGGCCCCGACGGGGTCATGCCGCAACCTCGGGCCCGATACCTGCCAACCGGCCGGTCGGGCGCCCGATCTCCACCGAATCCATTTGGGGTGCAAGGCCTTTCAAATACCGATCCATCTGCGAACCGTCCGGTTCCACACAGACCGGCAAATGCGAGGTGCGCTCGGTCATTTGACGCACCTCCTGCTTCCCGCGGATCTTGTTGACTCCACCGGACCCACCGGTGAAGCCGGACAGACTCGTCCCCACGACCGCCCCCCGACTGCCTGATGCTAGCGGACCCGCTATCTGTCGCGAGGGCAAATAACGCAGAACTTGCTCCGGTAGTTGACAATTGGGGCTGACCTCAGTGGACGGTGACACCGTGCGACCATCCGCGTCGTGGGCTGCGACGGCAGCCGCCCACGACGGGCGGAGCGCGATGGAGACGATCAATGACATCGGGACGGCAGCCTAGGTGACGGCGCCGGCGGTCTTGAGTTCGATGATGCGGTCCCAGTCCAGACCGAGTTCACCCAGGATGTCGTCGGTCTGTTCGGCGAATCCCGGTGCGGGCCCGGTGTGCGGCGCGGCGACGTCGAATTGCACTGGGTTGGCCACCAACTCGAGCTCGCCTGCCTGCACCAGGTACTCGTTGGCCCGGATCTGGGCATCCTGTGCCGCCTGCAGGGTGTCCTGCACCGGGGCCCACGGACCGGCCAGCGTGGCGAATCGCTCGCTCCACTCTGGCAAAGTCCGCTTCTTCATCGCCCCGGTGAGGATCTCGACCGCGTCGGGCGTGTGCTCCGCGAACGATTCGGCAGTGGCGAACCTCGGGTCGTCGATGTACTGCTCGAGGTCCATGTGCCGGCAGACGTCGGCCCAGAACTTGGTCGGCTGCATCATCACGAACGAGATGTAGCGGTCGTCCGCTGTCCCGTAGAGCCCCACGAGCGGATTGATCGGCGAGCCGTGCACGCCGGGCGGCGGTGTCACCATCAGTTGATTCAGGTGCTGGGTCAGCGCCACGGTGTGGCCCATCGACCACAGGCCGCTGCCCAACAGCGATACGTCCACGATCGACGGCTCGCCGGTGCGCTCGCGCTTCAACAACGCTGCCGCGATGCCGCCGGCCAGGTTGGTGCCGGAAATGGTGTCACCGTAGGCGGGTCCCGGCGGCGCGATCATTCCCTCCATACCGGCCGGCGTGATCGTCGCAGCGGTGCCGGCCCGGCACCAGAAGGCGGTCATGTCGTAGCCGCCTTTGACCGACTCCTCGCCGCGCGGACCCAGCGCGCTGCCGCGGGCGTAGATGATCTTGGGGTTCACCGCGCGGATGTCGTCGACGTCGATGCCGAACTTCTGCCGATGTCCGGGCAGGAAGCTCGTCAGGAACACGTCGGCCTTCTTCGCCAGCTCGAGCAGGACCTCGCGACCTTCGGGCACCGACATGTCCAGCCCGATGCTGCGCTTGCCGCGGTTGGCATGCTCGATGTTCGGGTTGGGATCGCCTTCGACGCGCAGCGGCCCGGTCTGGCGCAGACCACGCTGCGGGTCACCGGTGACAGCGTGCTCGACCTTGATGACGTCGGCACCCCACTCCCCCAGCACGGCTCCGGCCGACGGGACGAATCCGTACATCGCGACCTCGAGAACGCGGATCCCCGACAATGGACCGCCCGTCATTGCTCTCTCCTCTTCGCGCAAGCGCTCATCAGCCCAGCACCCGGGCGAACGTCTTGGCTTCCATGAACTCTTCGAGTCCCGCGGTGCCCATCTCCCGGCCGATGCCCGACTGCTTGTACCCGCCGAACGGGCTGTCGGGACTGAAGTAGTTGCCGCCGTTGATGGAGAAGGTGCCGGTCCTGATCCGGCGGGCCACGGCCAGCGCGCGGTCCTCACTGCCGAACACCGCGCCGGACAGCCCGTAGATCGAGTTGTTGGCGATGCGCACCGCGTCGTCGTCATCGTCATAGGCGATGACGGCCAGCACCGGTCCGAACACCTCCTCCTGGGCGATCTCGCTGTCGGGATCGACATCGGCCAGCAGGGTGGGCGTGTAGAAGAAGCCGGGGTCGACCTTCTCGCCACCGGTGACCAGCGTGGCACCGGCCTCGACGGCCCGCTTGACCATGCCGTCGACCTTGTCGCGTTGCTTCTCGCTGATCAGCGGACCCATGTAGGTCTTGGGATCGGTTGGATCGCCGTATCGCACCAAGCCGAAGTTGTTCTTGATCAGCTCGACGATCTCGTCCTTGTGCTTGGCCGGCACCAGCAGCCGTGAAGTCAGCGCGCAGCCCTGACCGGCGTGAGTGACCATGCTGAAGGCCGAGAACAATGCGGCAGTGTTGAAGTCGGCGTCGTCGAGGACGATCGCGGCCGACTTGCCGCCGAGCTCCAGGAACACCTTCTTCAAGGTCTCACTGGCCGCGGCCATGATGCGTCGGCCGGTCGGCGTGGAACCCGTGAAGGTGACCATGTCGACATCGGGGCTCGTGGTGAGCACCGCGCCCACCTCGGGATCGGCACCCGACAGCACGTTCACGACGCCGGCGGGGATATCGGTGTGGTTGGCGATCAACTCGCCGAGCGCCAGCGTGATCAACGGGGTGTCCGGTGCGGACTTGAGCACCACAGTGCAACCGGCGGCCAGCGCGGGCGCGAGCTTGGCCAGCGCCAGCTGGTTCGGATAGTTGTAGGCGATGATCGCGGCCACCACTCCGGCCGCTTCCTTCTCGACCCACCGGTGATGCTGCATGCCGCGACTCTCGATGTTTCCGAGGTCCTCGGTCAGCGGGTAGGTCTTGAGCAGCTCGGCGTAGTACCGCACGATGTCGATCGGGCCGTCCAGCTGCGCGCCGGCGCACAGCGCCGCGGTGGCGCCCACCTCAGTGGTGGTCAGTGCAGCCAGTTCGTCGCGATGCTCGACCAGGGCCTGGTGCAGCTGCTCCAGACAATGGATCCGCAGTTCTGTGTTCGTGGACCAGTCGGTGTTGTCGAACGCGTGCCGGGCCGCGGCAACGGCGGCCTGGGCATCGGCGACCGTGGCGTCGGGTGCGTGGCCGAACACCTCACCGGTAGCTGGATTGACGGAAGGAAACGTCCGCGGCGTCTCGCGCAGCTCTCCGCCGATCAACAACTTCCGGTCAGCCTGCTGTTCTTGCGCGATGGTCGGCGCTTCCTGCTGCATCATCCTCCTCAGGCGATTCCCTACTGTGATGGAAACTGCATTCTCATCACCGGCGAATCATACATTCGCTCGATGAGAACTCAAGTGAAAGCTAGATCAGCTAGTCATGCCCTGTTCGCTGCGAATCCAGCATCCGCGTAAGCGGCATGCTGGTTGGGCCCAGATCTTGCGGCGAGAGCCAATCCGAGAGTACGGTTCTCATAATCGGAAGGATGATTCTTGAGCCTTGAGAAAGCCCGGCTGCGCCCGGCGACCGGAGAACTGTCATGAAGAACGCCGTTGTCACCGGAGGAGGTTCGGGCATCGGGGCGGCCATCGCCGCTCGCTTGCGCGCCGACGGCCTCAACGTCGCCGTACTCGACCTGCAGCCGTCGGATGACGAGTTCGCCCACGTCGCCGACGTGACCGACCGCGCCGCCGTCGATACCGCGCTCAATGCGGTGCGCGCCCAACTCGGCCCGATCTCGGTACTGGTCAACGCCGCCGGCCTGGACTGCTTCAAACGCTTCACCGACGTCTCGTTCGAGAAGTGGCAGCAGATCATCGACGTCAACCTCAACGGCGTCTTCCACTGCGTCCAGGCCGCATTGCCCGACATGCTCGAGGCCGGCTGGGGCCGCATCGTCAACATCTCGTCGTCGAGCACACATTCGGGCCAGCCCTTCATGTCGCCCTATGTCGCGGCGAAGTCCGCGGTGAACGGCCTGACCAAGAGCCTGGCGCTGGAACTCGGCCCGAGCGGCATCACCGTCAACGCGGTCCCGCCGGGCTTCATCGACACCCCCATGCTGCGCAAGGCAGAAGGCAAGGGCTTCCTCGGCGACACCGACAGGCAGATCGAGCAGACCCCGGTGCGGCGCATGGGCAAGCCGGAGGACATCGCCGCTGCCGTCGCCTTCTTCGTCTCTGAAGAGGCCGGCTATATCACCGGTCAGATCCTCGGTGTCAACGGCGGCCGGAACACCTGACGAGTGCGTGACGCACACGAAACATCATTGAAGCGAAAGGACGAACGTGGGAAACAGCGCAGAAGGCCGGGTTGCCGGGAAAGTCGCATTCATCACCGGTGCAGGCCGCGGCCAGGGCCGCAGCCACGCGGTGCGACTGGCCGAAGAGGGCGCCGACATCATCGCGGTCGACATCTGTAAGGACTACGACACCGTCGGTTACAAGATGGCGACCGCAGAGGACCTCGAAGAGACCAAGAACTTCGTCGAGAAGACCGGCCGGCGCATCGTCACCGCCCAGGCCGATGTTCGCAACGAGGCCGAGCTGCGCACCGCGCTGGAGGCCGGACTCGCGGAGTTCGGCAAGGTCGACATCGTCGTCGCGCAGGCCGGTATCGCGGCGATGAAGGGCCAGCCCGCGATGCAAGCCTGGACCGACGGCATCAACACCAACTTCGTCGGCACCATCAACGCCATCCAGGTCGCGCTTCCGCACCTGAAGGAGGGCGCCTCGATCATCGCGACCGCGTCGGCCGCCGCCCTGATGGACGCCCACAACAAGCCCAACCCGGGTGGCGACCCGGGCGGCATGGGCTACATGATCTCCAAGCGGCTGATCTCGGAGTACGTGCACGCGCTGGCCACCGAGCTGGCGGTGCGCGGCATCCGGGCCAACGTCATCCACCCGACCAACTGCAACACCAACATGCTGCAGAGCGAACCGATGTACCGCTCGTTCCGGCCGGATCTGGAGAACCCGACCCGCGCCGACGCCGAGCCGGTGTTCGGTGTGCAGCAGGCCATGAAGGTCAACTTCATCGAGCCCGAGGACATCAGCAACGCGGTGCTGTGGCTGGCCTCCGACGAGGCCCGTTACGTCACCGGCATGCAGCTGCGGGTCGACGCCGGCGGCTACCTCAAGTGGTACGACTACCACGTCTGACCCGCGTCCAGTGATTCGAAAGGAGTTGTCGTAGTGAAGGTTTCGGTCGATGCCAGCCGTTGCCAGGGCCACACCCTGTGCTCGATGATCGCACCCGACTCGTTCGTTCTCGACGACGTCGATGGTCACGCGTCACCGGTTTCCGATGTGGTGCCCGCCGATCAGGAGGACGCGGTCCGCGAGGCCGCGCACTCCTGCCCCGAGCAAGCCATCGTCATCGAAGATTGATGCCGACCCGAATACCAAAGGGAGACAACGCCGTGAGTATCGACCGTGATGTCGTTACCGACGACGAACGCAAGAAACACAAGATCCACTTCGACCGGCACACCCCGGAGTACCGGGAGCAGTTCCAGGACATCACCGAGGAAATGCAGGCCAAGTGCCCGATGGCCTGGACCGATGTCTACAACGGGCACTGGATCGCCGCGGACAGCAAGCACGTGTTCGAGCTGGCTCGCTGTCCAGCGGTGTCCAATCACCACGACATCAGCGGTGAGACGCCATTTCAGGGCATCACCATCCCCAAGGCCAGCCGGGCCACCGTCGTTCGCGGCGGCATCCTGGAGATGGACGAACCCGAGCACAGCGCCTACCGCGGTGCGCTGAACCCGTACCTGTCGCCGGCCGCGATCAAGCGGTGGGTGCCGTTCGTCGACGAGATCACCCGGGCTGCCCTCGATGAGCACATCGAGTCCGGCGAGATCGACTTCGTCGAACATCTGGCCAACGTGGTGCCCGCGGTGTTCACCCTGGCCATGATGGGCATCGAGCTCAAGAAGTGGAACGTCTACAGCGAGCCCACCCATGCCTCGGTGTACACCCCCGAACACTCCCCCGATCGCGAGAAGATCAACGAGCAGCATCGCGAGATGGGCATCGACATCATCAACAACATGATGGAGATCCGGGAAACCCCACGACCCGGGCTGGTCAACGCGATGCTGCAGTTGCGCATCGACGGTGAACCGGCACCGGACATGGAGATCCTCGGGAATCTGGGCCTGGTGATCGGCGGCGGGTTCGACACCACGACCGCGCTCACCGCCCATGCCCTGGAATGGCTGGGCGAGCACCCCGATGAACGCACCCGGCTGAGCGACGAGCGGGCCACCCTGCTCGATCCGGCCACCGAGGAGTTCCTGCGCTTCTTCACCCCCGCACCCGGAGATGGACGCACGTTCTCCGAGGACGTCGAGGTCGAGGGGCAGCAGTTCAAGCAGTACGAGCGGCTGTGGCTGTCCTGGGCGATGGCCAACCGCGACCCGTCGGTGTTCGAGAAACCCAACGAGATCGTCCTGGACCGGAAGGGCAACCGGCACTTCAGCTTCGGAATCGGAGTGCACCGTTGCGTGGGGTCGAACGTGGCCCGCACGGTGTTCAAGTCGATGCTCACCGCCGTGCTCGACCGGATGCCGGACTATGTGTGCGATCCCGAGGGCACCGTGCACTACGACACGATCGGCGTCATCCAGGGCATGCGGAACCTTCCTGCCCGGTTCACCCCGGGCAAAAAACAGGGCCCCGGCCTGGACGAGACCCTGGAGAAGCTGCAGCGCATCTGCAATGAGCAGGAGCTGGCCCGGCCGATCACCGAACGTAAGGAAGCCGCCGTCATCGACTGAGGCCGGTTTCGCGAGGACGCCTTGTACGTCTGCCGCCTGTTAACCTCGAATGAGGTCGGGTCCGGCAAACGTGCAAGGCGTCGCCTTTTCAGGTGACCAACATGGGGGTTCCAGCAGGTGAGCAAATCTTTGAAGTACATCGCGGCCACTCTCGGCGGGCTGGCCCTGTCCGTCCCGCTGGTGACGGGGGTGGCGTCCGCGCAACCCGATTTCAGCGGCGTGGTCAACACGACATGTAGCTACGAGCAGGTCATGGCGGCGCTCAACGCGCAGCGTCCCGACCTGGCTCAGCAGTTCAACGCATCCCCGTTCGCCCAGGGTGCGTTGCGCAACTTCCTGGCCTCCGGTCCTGCCGAGCGTCAGCAGACGGTGGCCCAGTTACAGGCCAGCCCGGCCGCTCAGGAGTACTTCGGGCCGATCAACTCGATCGCGGGCAGCTGCAACAGGTACTGAACGGTCAGCCGGTCTTGACGGGCATCCACGCCGCGCCCGGCACTCTACTGAGTGCTCGGTCGGCGTGCCCGTAGTCGACCGCAGCGCGGACCGGACGGCGGCCACGTCAGGACCTACGGCCGGTCTCGCGCTCGCTGAGAACCTCTAACCAGTCGCCCGGGCAGCGCCCCGGTGGGTTCGCCCCTGGTGTATTCCTCGACTCCGCTCACCAGGGTGCGCAAATACCCATCGGCGGCCTGCAACACCCGCTGCCCGCCGGCGGGCAGGTCGGCGACACCAGACGTGGCGCCCCGGGCCTTCAGCTTGTCGAAGTCGATGACGTTGACGTCCGCCTTGTAGCCGGGCGCGAGGACACCACGGTCATTCAGGCCGACCATCCGCGCGGTGTCACGGCTCTGTCGCTGGATCAGCCACGTCAGGTCGAAGCGATCAGAGGGACGGTCCATTTCCCGATAGCTGAGCAGTGTGGTGGAAACGCTCGCATCGCAGACGGTAGAGCCATGCGCACCACCGTCTTCCCGTCGTAATGGATGTAGATGTCGACGAAGCCGGGAGCGACGATGGCGCCGTCGGCGTCGATCTCGCGTCGGCCGCGTTCATCGACGCGGCCGAGGGCGGCAATCAGGCCGTCGTTGATCGCCAGGTCCGCCACCCGCTCGGGCTGCCCAGTGCCGTCGATCACCGTGCCGCCCCGGATGACCAAGCCGTGGGTTAGGGCTGTTCCTTCCTGGTCAACTTCTGCAGTTGGCTGTAGGCGTCAATGGGCCTGTACAGCGTCAGTCCGCCGTCGACGAACAGCGTTTGCCCTGTCACCCAAGACATTTCGAGCAGACCATGGATCACTTCGGCGATGTCGTAGGCCGCGCCCAGCCAACCCAGCACGCAGCTGAGTTTGCCCTCCAGTGGGCCACAACCCGCCAGCCGAAAGTCGCATAGCGGTTGGACCACTAAACGAGTCCCCCTCGATCTGCGTACAACGGGCTCCGGTACGGGTTCCCCCGAGTAATGTGCTTCCCGCGAGCACGTCCGTCGAGGCACACTTGGAAGACATGTACACCGGCCAACCTTCACAGCTACACGACTTCGTTGCCTTCGGCGCGAGTCTGCTCGACAAAGTCGTCTCTCCGTTTGTCGGAGGTGTACTTGCAACAGTCCCGTACAAAATCCCGTTGATCACCGACGGCGTCCCGCCGCCCTACTTCAATTACGGCCTCGCACAGAGCCGTAGCGAGTTTGAATCCATGCCGGTGGTGACATTCACACCCCCCGAATCGACGGGCAAGGTCGTCGTCTCCATCCACGGGGGCGCCTACGTCGGCAGGGCCACCATCTTCCACTGGTGGACCTACACCGACTTGGCACGCCGAACCGGAGCAACCGTCGTCGTGCCCGACTATGCCCTCGCGCCACAGGGAACCGCCCAAACCGAAGTCCCCCGCATGACCGACTTCATCTCGCAGACGATCGATGAACACGGCGCGGAAAACGTAAGTGTGCTCGGCGATTCAGCAGGCGGCGGATTCGCTCTACTGGTTGCCCAGCAACTCGCACACCGACGCTCACCACAACCCAGCCGAGTCGTTTTGCTGGCGCCATGGTTGGATGTATCAACGAATCATCCTTGCCAGACTCAGATCAACGACCCGTTACTGGACGTGGGGAACCTGGCCAGAAACGGCAAACTGTGGGCCGGCGGCCTCGACACCCAAAACCCGCGTGTGAGCCCTCTACACGGCCCCCTCGCCGATTTGCCACCAATCTGTGTCTACAGCTCTTCACGTGACACCCTCACGACGGATACCGTTCGACTACGAGACCGAGTAGTCGCCGAAAAGCTTTCTGGCTTCACCTTCCGACTCCGGAAAGGGTTACTCCACGACTGGGTCATCTATGTTCCACTGCCCGACGCACAAGCCGAACGCGCCAATCTGTATCACGATCTAGGACTCGATGTTCCAAGCGCCCGTTAGGGTCTGCTACACGACCTCAGCGTCAGCATTCATCACCACCAGGAACTCATCGGCGCTGAACACTGCTGCAATATTCACCAGTAGTACCCGAGATGTGACGACTACCTGAGTGACAGGGATTGGATGTTCCGTGACGCGAGGTCGGAATGTTCCCTGTCCCAACGAATTAAGGCGGGTCCGCGGGAGGGGGTTGGCATCCCAACTTCAGCGCTTCGGTAGACGTCAGGCGTCGAAGGCGATCGGCAGGCTTGCTGGACCGCTGAGTCCGCCGACCGGTTTCCAGGGCACGGGCCCGCTGATGCAAGGGTTGGGTATTCGGTGGGTGATGGATTTCAGCGCTTCGGCGATTTCCAAGCGGGCGAGGTTGGCGCCGAGGCAGTAATGCACGCCGGTGCCGAAGTTCAGTACTGGCGGCAGGCCCTGACGGGTGATATCGAATCGGTCTGAGTCGTCGTAGATGGCTGGATCACGATTGGCTGTAACGGTATTGGCGAAAACGATCGTGCCCTTCGGGAACAAGACCCCGGCAAGTTCGACGTCCTCGGTGACGACCCGCAGTAACGAGTTGGCGATTGGGGAATGTCTCATGGTTTCGTCGACGGCACCCATGGCCAGGTCGGGATTGTTGCGCAGTAGCTCCCATTGTTCCGGGTGCTCGCACAGGACACCGATCGAGGCGGCCACCTGGTTTCGTGTGGTGTCGGTGCCTGCCAGCAGCATCGCCGCGGCGAGCATGCGCAACTCTTCGCCGCTGAGGCGTTCTCCATCGTGCTCGGCACGGATGAGGTCGGAGAGCAGATCGTCGGTCAGGGTGAGTCGACGGCAGGCAACCAAGCCGTCGACGTAGTCGTCTAGCTCGTTCCACGCGAGTACCACATTAGGCACGTCGGCGGCGGTGAATGTGAAGTTGAATGCGGTGAAGATGTCGTCTGCCCACAACGAAAACTGTTCCCAGTCTTCGCGGGGAGCTCCGAGCAGAGCACAGATGACAGGCACGGGGTAAGGCCGAGCGATATCGGTGACGACGTCGCACTGACCGCGTCGGCTGACCCGGTCGACGATGTCGTTGATGACGTCGACGATCGTGGCATGCAGGCGTTGGACGGCCCGAGGCGTGAATGCCGTGGATACCACGCTGCGCACCCGCTGATGCTCGGCGCCCTCCATGCTCAGGATCGAGTTCACCACCTTGTCCCAGAGGGGGCCGGAGGTGATGCCTTGGACTGCGAGGGTGTACCCCGGCGGGATCTGGAAGCGATTGTCGCGCAGCACTGCGCGGACAAGATCGTAGGAGAGTACCTCGGGTCCGTATGGCCCCAGTGCGATCGGTGATAGCTGATGCGCCGCCTCGAGTTGTCGGTAGACCTGTGTGGGTGTGGCGGTGGCGACGTCATACTCGATGGTCGGCAATCCGGCGTCAAAGACGTTGACGGCGGCAGTGTTTACGGGCATGCGGTCTCCTCTCAAGGCGACGGCAGAACTGCAGTGACCAAGGAACTCGCGGGCGCGATGTCGATGAGGTCGGGTGGTATGGGTCGACCAAGACGCGCCATCTCATCGCGACTGTCGAGTGATTCGACCACCCAGCCGTGCTGGACGAGCCACGATGCGGTGTCGCTGGTGTCGTCGTCATTGATGAATGCCGTCACATCGACATCGATGTCCAGGGCCTCCCCGATCCCCGCAGCCCCCTCGCGCCAGGTTCCGAGGCGCTGGTCACCGAAGTGTCGTGTCGGATGGTGATAGACCTCGGCGGCCAGCCGGCTGCCGGGCGCACTCAACTCGGTGACGACGCCGAAGAGCCGGTCGTGCTCAGCCGACGACAGATAGGGAAGAAGCCCTTCTACCAGCCACGCGCTGG
This sequence comes from Mycolicibacterium sp. 050232, assembly GCA_036235365.1. GTDB lineage: Bacteria > Actinomycetota > Actinomycetes > Mycobacteriales > Mycobacteriaceae > Mycobacterium. Next base: position 449,949 of record JAZBEZ010000004.1, read on the forward strand.
TCGCCGCTGGGATCCATCCGGAGCCGGAGAGCATGTCGGGCCAACGCTCGTCGCGCAGGTCGACAGGCACCGGATGGACGCTGGCCGTCGGTGTCGCACCGTGGACACGAAGGGTCGAGTCCTTGAACGTCTGAACCGCAGGCAGATCGATTTCGAAAACATCGATGCCCGACAGGCAGGCGAGTCGGTAGGCTCGTGCGTCCAGGCCTGCCGCCAGAATCACCACCTGCTGGATACCCGAAGCTGTGGCGACGGTGCAGAACTCGTCGAAGAAGACGGTTCGCGTCGCGACGTAGTCCCGGCCCGCTCGTGCGGTGCGTCGCCCCACCTCATCGTCGGGACCCATCCACGCGAGGTCGCCTTTTGCCATCGCCTGCCAACCGGGTTCGTTGACGGCGTCGATCAGGATGGCGGCGAACTCGTCGCGTACCAGAGGGTGAGGTTGGGCGGTTTCGGCCGCCCGTTGCGCGGCGACGGCCAGCGCGGTAGCCCCCAGGTTTGTGGTGATATCCCAACTGTTGTCGGTCATTGTTCGTTGCCACGCCCGGTCCCGAGTCGACGTACAAGCCGGAGTTGCTGTCCGCCGCGTCCGGGCGCCCAGATGGCGACGACTGCAGCAGCAGCGAAAACGACCGCCCCCAACATCAGTAGCGATGAGTGCATCGCCTCCATGAAGGCGTGTTTGGCATCGGCTGATAGGTTGGCCCCTGCCGGCCCAAGGCTCTCAGCGATCGTCAATGCCTGCGCTAGTGAGCCCAATGCTGGATCTTGGACGACGGCCGGCAGTGTGGTGACGTTTGCTGCCAGCGCGTGCCTGTATCCGGCGGCGAGCACGGACCCGGCGAGCGCGATACCCAGCGCTCCACCGAGTTCGCGTGTGGTGTCGTTGATCGCCGACGCGACGCCCTGTTTACTCAACGGGACGGCTCCGGTGATCGCGGTCGTCGCGGGTGCATTGCAGATGCCCATCCCGACACTGATCACCACCAACGGCCAGGCCAGGTCGAAGTAGGTCGAATCGACGTCGACGAGGCGCATGCTGAGCAGCCCGACTGCCAGGATCGCCAGACCCGCTGCCACCGAGATGCGCAGGCCCAGCCGCGGCAAGTACCACTGGGTGGACACCGCGATGATGAGAAGCGGAATAGCTAAGGGGCACAGGGCGAGAGCAGTTTGGAGCGGGCTGTAGCCGACCACCAGCTGCAGGTGCTGCATGATCAGGAAGAAGAACCCGAAGATGGCGAAAAACAGCGTCGTCATACTGATGGAGCCGGCCAGCATGTCCGGGCGGCCGAACACCCGAATGTCGAGCAACGGATGTCGGCGCCGCAATTCGAGGAAGCCAAAGAACACTGCCAGCATCAGGCCCCCGGCCAGACATCCACCTACCAGGGGGTTACCCCATCCCCGAAGTGGGGCTTCAATGACACCGAAGACTAAAGCGGCCACCGCTGAACCGATGACCAGCGCACCCCACCAATCCACCGGCCTGGATTCAGGATCCTTGGACGAGGTGATCGTGAGCGCACACGCGAACAGTGCAGCGGACACTGCGGCAAATGCCCAGAAGATGGACTGCCACGGCCCGAACTGAGTGAGTAACGCAGTCCCAGTGAAGCCGACCAACGCACTCGATGCACATACCCCCGCCCAGATGCCAATGGCTTTGTTGCGTTCCTCATCTGGGTAGGCGGCGGTGAGAAGCGAGAGAGTAGCGGGCAGTATCGCTGCCGCACCGATTCCCGCGGCGCCGCGCGCCGCGATGAGCGCTGTCGGCGAGTCGAAGAAGAGGGGGGCCAGCGATGCTCCACCGAAGATGACCAAGCCGACCAGTAGCGCGGCGCGCCGGCCGTAGCGGTCCCCCATCGCGCCGGCGGGCAGCAACAGGCAGGCCATCACCAACGTGTAGCCATCGACGATCCACGTCAATTGTGACTGCGTCGCAAGGGTATCCACTGCGATCGCACCCAGCGCGGCATTCAGGGCGACCATCGAAGAGATCACCAGAAGGACGCCCATAGAGCACACCATGAGCAGCCACGTCCGGGACCACCCGGACGGCAGGGCCGCCCGGGCTCCCTCGGCACCAATGGTCGTGTGACGGAGTTGCTCATCAGTCGTGTCTGTCGTTATGTCGGTCTTCAACAGCCCCGGTTCTCCTGTTCCGATATCGGGTGACTCGATCGGCCTCGAGTTCTCAACTTCACGGAATTAGCGAGCTGATGTCTTCGCCTTGCAGGAGTTTGACCGTCAGGTTGAGGTCGAAGTAATCGGTCCATCGGGTGATCTTGTCGTCATCTCCGACGACGAACGTCCCCATGACCGGAACTGCCGGTCTGGCTCCGTCGGGCGTCTGGATGTAGTCGAGGCGTTCGGTCAGCACGACCGGGCCGGCACTGGCGATGTTCACAATTTCGAAGGCGTATGCGTCGGGGAACATCGAGAACTGGGCGCCCAGATTCTCCACGATGGCCTCCACACCCGCGAAGGCAGGCATCCCGACGTTCTGATAAGTGGCGGTGTCAGAAAGCAACGGACGCAGCGCTTCTGGATCGCGGCGCTCCATCAGCGCACAAAATTCTCGGACCACATCGACGGGCTTGGACACCACTGAACCCCCACTCAGATACCGACTGTATGTGACATACAGACCGTATGTGACCTACAGCCTGTATGCAATACTCTGTTGCGATGCCCATCGATGAGAATCGGATCGACTCGAAGGCGCGACGCGCCGCACAGGCGGAAGCGACTCGCGCTGCACTCGTCGCCGCCGCACGGCGACTATTCGTCGACAAGGGCTATCACCACACCGGCACCGAAGAAGTCGTCGCCGAAGCCGCGGTAGGCACGCGGGGCGCGCTGTACCACCACTTCGCCGACAAACAGGCCCTCTTCGAAGCCGTGTTCATCACGGTCGAAGAGGACCTCGTCATGCAGGCTGCCCAAAACCTCGCCGATCCCGCAGACGGCGCACTCAATCAGTTGCGACAAGGACTGATCGGGTTCCTCGACGCGTCCCTCACCCCGCAGGTTCAGCGGATTCTGCTCACTGACGGCCCCGCCGTTCTGGGCTGGGCCCGATGGCGCGAACTGGAAAGCGTATACGGATTGGGAGCCATGCGCGCCATGCTTGAACGCGCCGTCGAAGAAGGTGACCTCGCAGCCGGTCAACCCGTCGCAGCGCTGGCTCATGTACTGCTAGCCGCAGCGGAGGAAGCGGCGATGTTCATCGCGAACGCACCCGACCAGCACCGCGCTCGGGACGAAAGCGTGCAAGCACTCAACGCGCTGCTCGACGGCCTGCACGCGCGGTAGCACCCGAAATTGGGAGGTTCATACAATGACAGGATCCGTCCTCGATGGGAACACAGTCGTGCCGGTTGTCCCGTTACCGCGCGCATCGAACTGCCCAATGGCACCACCCCCGGAATTCACCCAATGGCGACAGTCCCCCGGCCTGCAACGCGCAACATGGCAGGGCAAGCCCGTCTGGATGGTGAGCCGATACGAGGACATCCGCGCCGCACTCACCGATCCGCGACTCAGTGCCGACACAACCAGTATGTGGACCGAGGCGCACGCCCCTGATGACACCACACCGATCATCTTCGCCCGAATCGACGATCCCGAACACAATCGGATCCGACGAATGATGACTCGTGACTTCACCTTTCGCCGCGCTGACGCCATGCGACCCCAGATACAGCAACTGGTCGACCAGCACGTTGACACAATGATCGCGAACGGACCGCCAGCGGATCTCGCGCGTGACTTCGCGCTGCCGGTGCCCTCACTGGTCATCTCAGTCCTGTTGGGTGTGCCCCACGCTGACCTGGAACCCTTCCAGCGCAACAGCGCAACCGTCATGGACTCGAGCTGTTCTGACGAACAGCGACTCATAGCCGGTATGCAGATGTATGGCTACATGCTCGATCTTGTCGCGCTCAAAGGGCGAGAACCCGGCGACGACCTGGTCACCCGACTTGTGACAGACCAGGTCGCGACGGGTCAACTGAGCCGAGAAACAGCAGCCATGACGGCGATGATCATGCTGCAAGCTGGTCACGAAACGACTGCGAGCATGATCACCTTGGGCACGCTGGCCCTCCTACAACATCCGGACGTTCTAACCCGGCTGCGCATGAGCGACGACAAGGCCGAGATCGCGAATATCGTTGACGAGTTGCTCCGCTATCTGACCGTGGTCCACAGTCTGGTGGAACGTGTTGCGACGCAGGACTTCACCCTCGGCGGACAGGCCATCCGCACGGGCGATCTCGTGCTGATGAACCTGCCCTCCGGCAACTGGGACACGGACTACGTTGAGAGCCCCGAGGCATTTGACGTCACACGAAACACGCGCGGGCACCTGGCATTCGGCTACGGAGCCCACCAGTGCATCGGACAGAACCTGGCTCGCGCGGAGCTGCAGATCGCCCTGACGACCCTGGCACGCAGACTCCCTGGACTCCGACTCGTCGGCTCACCCGACGAGCTCAAATTCCGAAGCCAGCAGGAAATCTACGGCGTCGAAGGCCTACCCGTCACCTGGTGACCCCTCGCGCGGCGCTCACCGTCTTCCTTCCAATCATGTGGATTGTCCCGGCGATTCGCGGCCGAACGCTATCGCGGCTGATTCGGTACCCCGGGAAACAACTGCTCGGTCGGTCCGACGGTCACCCACCCGCCCAGTTTGGTGACCAGGTGCGGCGCGAAGACCGACGCGTAGACCGCGTGGCCCACCACGATGACCGCGACGACCGACAGCACCGCTGACTGCAGCCGCGTCTTGGAGATCTTGTCGGCCCACATCTCGATGACGTTGCGGCCCTCGGAGTCGGTGCGGCCCAGCAGGTAGGTGAAGACCATCATCTGCACGCCCATCGCGATGGCGTCATATATCGGGTACTGGTGTTTGGTCCCTTCCCACAGGCCGAGCCCCTCGATCACGTAGCCGTAGTAGAACAGGCCGAGCCGCGCACCGATGATCGCGTTGAAGAACAGGGCCCAGCAGAACCCGACGGCGAAGCCCACCAGCAACAGCGTCTGCGGTCGCCGCCAATTCCATTTTCCGCTCGCCCGACGCCCCAGTGCCGCACCGATGATGGCCGGCAGCACGAAGTAACCCATGTAGCCGACGGGAACAGCCGAGGGCAGTCCGCCACCCCAGGTCATGTTGAGCGGCCACCACGATGGCATCCGCGGCAATTCGGGCGGGAATTGCGCGTACACCGCCCAGTCGTAGGGCGCCTCGATCCAGGAGAACGAGAGCGCAGAGATGCAGAGCAGCAGCAACGGGTGCAGCCGGCCGCGGCGCACGCTCAGGTAGATGCCCACGGCGAGAAAACCCAGACCCGTGATGTAGGCGAAGGCCACACCGGCATTGATCAGGACCTGCACGTTCATTCCTCGACCTCCGGCCCCGATGCGGGCTGCGCTTCGCCAGGTGCGCGCCGCGACTCCGGATCGAAATACAGCACCAGCCCGACGATCAGGACGATCAAGCCAAACAGGGTGCCCAACATGATGATTGCGCCCACTGTCACCTCCTGGGGACACGAGTTCCAAGACTTTTAATAGTGGACACTATTAAAAGTGGCGGGTCAAGGTCGCCTAGGCTCACAGTCGAAACAGCCGGGGACGGAGAGGCGGGAGATCGGCGATGTCGCAGGGACGCTCGGGTGCGGCCCCACGCCGACCCCGTGGTGAGGCTCGCAGGCTGCTGCTCGACGCAGCGCGTCAGCTGTTCTCCCGCCAGGGTTATCGCAGCACCACCACCCGCGAGATCGCCCAGTCCGCCGATGTCAGTGAATACCTCTTGTTTCGTCACTTCGGTTCCAAAGCCGGGCTGTTCCGGGAAGCGATGGTGCTGCCCTTCACCGACTTCGTCGACGAGTTCGGTAAGACCTGGCAGACCGTGGTGCCCGAGGAGACCGACGAGGAAGAGTTGACCCGCCAGTTCGCCGGGCGACTCTACGATGTTCTCCTGCAACACAAAGGGCTGCTGCTGACCCTCGTCGCGTCGGACGGACTCAGCGAGGAAGACGTCGAGAATGCCGGCATCGCCGACATCAGACGCGCGCTCGGCCTGCTCGGCCAGATCAGCACGGAGGGCATGCAATTGCGTGGATTCCGATCGACGGAACCCGACCTGCGAGCCCATTCCGCAGTCGCGTTGATCGTCGGGATGGTGGCGTTGCACTCGACCTTTTTCGATGATCGCCCCCCGTCGCGGGAGGCGATCCTCGACGAACTCGTGCAGGCACTCCTCCACGGCTTCCTGCACCGCCCCGGGTGAGGTCTACTGAGGTCCGTTGGGCCACTTGAGCAGTGATCCCGCATCGACGCGGATGTGCTGGCCGGTGATGTACCGGCTGTCGTCGCTGGCGAGGAACACCCCGAGATTGGCCATGTCCTCCGGTTCGATGTACGGAATCGGCATGGCCTGGAACAGGTTGAACAGCGGCTCGGCATCTTCGCGGGTGGCCGTCTTGCCTGCGGCTTTGAGATCGGGGCGGAACACACCGTACATGCCCTCGTTCTGCAGCAGGTGGGTGTTGCAGTTGGTCGGATGGATCGCGTTGACCCGAATCATCCTCGACGCCAGGTGAAGACACATCTCGTTGACGTACTCGATCACCATCCGCTTGCTCCAACCGTAGCCGGCTCCGCCGGGCCCCATGTCCGGGCTGGTGGTGGTACCGCGGATCATGCCGGCGGTGGAACCGGTGACGATGATCGACGCACCGTCGGGCAGATGCGGAATCGCCACCGCGACGGTGTTCATCACCCCCAGTAGATCGACGTCGGAGGCGTCGACGAAACCCATCGGATCCGGATTGCCCATCGCCATCGGCAGGATGCCGGCGTTGGCGACCACGATGTCGACCCTGCCCAGGTCGGCGATCCCGGCTTCGATCGCGTCGCGCAGTTCGTGGCGCTCGCGGACATCGGCGACGCGCGCGACCACGCGCCTGCCGAGTTCTTTGATCGCCCTTTCTGTTTCGGCCAGGTCATCGGGAGTGGCCAACGGATAGGGATTGGACGGGATGTCACGGCAGATGTCGATCGCGATGATGTCGGCACCTTCGCGGGCCATCGCGATCGCATGTGCCCGGCCCTGCCCGCGGGCGGCTCCGGTGATGAAAGCGACCTTGCCGTCGAGCTTTCCGGTCATGTGTGCTCCTACCTTGCGGGCCGGTCAGGCGGCCGGTTTGAATTCGATGTGCAACTCACTGAGCCCGCGCATGATGAATGTCGGCTCGTACGTGTAACGACGATCCTCGGCCGGGCCGTGATGCTCGGTGGAGATCGTGATATCGGACATCCGGTCCAAGATGCGGTTCAACGAGATCCGGCCCTCCGCGCGCGCAAGTGGCGCGCCCGGGCACGAATGCACGCCCCGGATGAATGCGATCTGTTCGCGCACATTCGTACGATCGGGGTGGAACGCGTTGGGGTCCGGGAACTTCCGTTCGTCACGGTTGCACGCCCCGGGAAGCACCATCACGGTGGTCCCGGCGGGCACCTCGACGTCGCCGATGCTCGTGGTCCGGCTGGCCATCCGAAAGTGTGACTTGACCGGGCTCTCCATCCGCAAAGTCTCTTCGAGGAAGGACGGGATCCTGCCCCGGTCGTCGCGCAGCATCGTCTCGAATCCCGGATTGTCGGCGATGAATCGGACGGCCGAGCTGACAAGCTTGGTCGTGGTCTCCGTACCCGCCGCGAACAGGAACGTCGACAGGTTCATGACGTCCTCGATATCGGGGGTCGATCCGTCTTCGTACTTGGCCTGGGCCAGCCCGGTCAGCACGTCCTCACGCGGTGCGCGCCTGCGGTCCTCGATGTAGGCATAGAACTTGTCGTTGAGCCACTGCAGGGGGTTGTGCGTCGTCGGTGCCTCCTTGCCGAGCTCGCCGACGGTCTCCAACGCGAACGCCGCCTTGAACTCCTCGTGGTCCTCACCTGGAACACCCAGCAGATCGGCGATCACCAGCAGCGAGAACGGCTTGGCGTAATCGGCCAGGAACTCCGCCGATCCGCGATCGACGAAGGTGTCGAGTTGCTGATCGGCCAGGCGCCACATGAAGTCCTCGTTCTCCTTGAGGCGCTTTGGGGTGATCAGCTTGTTCATCAGCCCGCGGGTGCGGGTGTGCAGCGGAGGATCCTGCGACGTGATGTGCTCACCCATCGGCACCGCGAGCCGGTGCTCCTCGATCAGCTCCGAGACGTCGTCGCTCTCCCCCGGCCCGAAGGGCAGTCCGGAGAACGGGCCGGCCACCGAGACGCACGACGAGAATGCCGGGTCCTTGTAGACGGCCAGCGCCTCGTCATAGCCGGTGACGGCCAGCACGTTGAACGGAGTGGCATGAGAGACAGGACACTTCGATCGCAGATGATCGAAGTACGGGTACGGGTCCGGCACCAGTGCCGGGTCGGTGAAGAAATCCACTGTCTCGAAGTCGGTCATCTCAGGCTCCTGACGGGTCGAACAGAACGGGTAGCGACGTCGGCGACCGGAAGACCTGGCCTCGGATGTGCGGGTCGTCCCCGTCCGGGTCCAGCCGAAGGTTGGGCAGCCGGTCCAGCAGAAGGTTGATGGCAGTGCGCATTTCGAGACGCGCCAGGTGCATTCCCAGACACACGTGAACCCCGTGGCCCCAGCCGAGATTTCCCTTGGAGGTGCGGAAGATGTCGAACTCGTCCGGGTTCTCCCACCGATCTTCCTGCCGATTCGCCGAGCCGAGCATCGGCATCACCGAACAGCCTTCCGGAATGTGCACCCCACCGAGCTCGGTGTCGCAGGTCGTGGTGCGGGTGATGGTCAGCAGTGGCGGGTTCCAGCGCACCGCTTCCTCGATGGCCTGCGGCAGCAGTGACCGGTCTGCCTTGATCGCGTCCAGCTGCGTTGTGTCCGAGAGCAATCCGAACAGCAGGTTGCCCAGTGACCGGTAGGTGGTCTCCACACCCGCGGGCAACAGCAGTCGGAGGAACGAGAAGATCTCTTCGTCGGTGAGTTTCTCGCCGTCGATCTCGGCCTCGGCGAGAAGGCTGATCATGTCCTCCTTCGGGTCGGCGCGACGGGCCTGCAGGATCGGTGCGAAGTACTCGCACAGCGCCGCCGATGCCGCCAGTCCGCGTTCCGGGTTCATGATCCAGCTCAGCAGCGAGATGGACCAGCGCTGGAACTGCGGATAGTCCTCCTCCGGCAGTCCCAGCAACCCGGCAATGATGCGGCTCGGATAGTCGAACGTGAACTCCTTGACCAGGTCGACCTTGCCCTTGTGCGCGAAATTGCCGATGAGTTCGTTGGCGACACGCCCGACGAGCTCGTCTTCCCAACGCGCCAAAGCCTTTTGCGAGAACGCCTTCGACACCAGAGAACGCAGCCGGCCGTGCACCGGTTCGTCCATACCCAGCATCACGCGGTCGCCGAGCACCGGGCCGAAGGCCGCGATGACACCCGACGAGGAAAAGGTCAGATTGTCGCGCAGCATCTGCTGGGCGTCCTCGTAGCGGTACACGATGAAGACGGGCTTGCCCTCCTCCCCCGGCATCGCGGACATGTCGATCCGCTGGATCGGTTCCTCGCGCCGAAGCCTGGCGAGCTCCGGGAACGGGTCCCGGACGTCTCCCGAGACCGCGTCGTCGAACGAGCCGAAGTCCTCGAGGTCGTCAAAAAGCTGCTCCACAGACGTTCTCCTCTACTGCGCCGGGTAGGCGACTGATTTCACTTCGGTGTACTGGCTGAAGCCCACGACACCGTTCTGACGTCCGACACCGCTGTTCTTGTAACCGCCGAATGGGGTATCGGCGCCGTAACCCGCGGTGCCGTTGAGCCCGATGAACCCGGCGCGCAACCGGCGCGCGACGGCAAGCGACCGCTCCACCGAGCTCGACATCACGTTGCCGGCGAGTCCGTACGGGCTGTCGTTGGCAATCCGGACGGCGTCGTCTTCGTCCTCGTACGGAATGACGACGAGTACCGGCCCGAAGATCTCCTCCTGCGCGATCGTCATCGAGTTGTCCACGTCGGTGAAAAGGGTTGGGTTGACCCAGAATCCCTTGTCGAACTGGCCCGGTGCATCGGTGCTTCCGACGAGCATGGTGGCGCCTTCGTCGACACCTTTCGTGATATAGCCCAGGATGCGTGACTGCTGTTTCGCCGAGATCACCGGACCGCAGAGGGTTCCGGGATCCTGCGGATCACCGGGGACGATGTTCTCGTAAATGGCCTTCAGGATCGCCACGCCCTCGTCGTAGCGGGAGCGCGGCAACAGCATCCGGGTGGGTGCGGCGCAGCCCTGCCCGGCGTGCATGAGCGGACCGATCCCGATCAGGCAGGCGGTGTTGAAATCGGCATCCTCCAACACGATCGTCGCCGACTTCCCACCGAGCTCGAGGAACAGCCGCTTCATCGTCGCGGCGCCTTTCTCCATGATCCGCTTGCCCACCGCCGTCGAGCCGGTGAAGGAGATCATGTCGACTTTGGGCGACAGGGTGAGTTCCTCGCCGACGAGGTGGTCGGATGCGGTCACGACATTCACCACCCCCGCTGGGATGTCGGTGTTCTCGGCGATGAGCCGGCCCAGCCGAGTCGCGTTGAACGGCGTGTCCGGTGCCGGTTTGAGCACCACGGTATTTCCGACCGCCAATGCCTGACCGAGCTTGTTGATGGCCACCTCGAAGGGGAAGTTCCACGGCGTGATGGCGCCGACCACGCCGACCGGTTCGTGCCACACCTTGCGCGTGGTGTTCACCCCGGTGACGGAGACGACGGTGTCCCCGAGATCGGTTTCCCACGGGAAGGTTTCGATCAGCCGGGCCGGGTATTTGAGGCCGTCGGCGAGCGGGGCGTCGAGTTGCGGTCCGTGCGTCACCGCGCGCGGGGCGCCGGCCTCGCAGATGAGCTCCTCGCGCAGCTCCTCAACTTCGCGTTCGATGGCCTCGTGCAGTTGTTCGAGGCACCGTTTGCGGAGTTGGTGATCGGTGGACCAGTCGGTCTCGTCGAACGACCGGCGGGCGGCGTCGATGGCCCGGTTCATGTCGGCCTTCGACGCGTCGGCGACTTCTCCGAGCACGTCTTCGTTGGCCGGGTTGATGTTGGCGAACGTGCCGGCTTCACCGTCGACGAGCTTGCCGTCGATCAGCATTCTCGATTCGTTGCTCATTCTCGGCGTCTCAGCCATGGCCCGGGTTCTCCCCTCGTAGTGCGCCGAACCGCGGGATGCCCATCATCAGCCGGGTCATCTGGTGCAGGCCGGCCGTGGGCAACAAGCGGTTGGCGATCAACAACATTCGCGCATCCGGCCCGACCGGCGTCTTGGCGAACGGTTTCGCGCTGTCAAGGGCCTTGGCCAGACCCGCGGCGAACTTCTCAGGTGGCCGGGCCGCGCGCTTCATCATGGCCCGGCCCCGCTTGTCCATCGTGCGGTGGTGGCGGGCGTAGGGCCCGTCCAGGTCGCGGACGTCTGTGGTGCCCGCGTCGGTGATGATCTCCGTGTCATAGGTCCCGGTGACCAGAATCGTGACGCCGATGCCGAAGGGCGCGACCTCCCCTGCCATCGATTCGCCCCACCGTTCCAGCGCCCCCTTCACCGCCGAATACGGTGCGGTTGCGGGCATTCCGCGTACTCCCGCGGCACTGGAGATCAGCACGATGCGACCTCGACCGGCCTCTCGCATCGCCGGCAGCAACGCCTTGGTGAGTGTCACCGGGCCGAAGACGTTGGTGGCGAACATCCGCTCCCAGAGCTCCGGGGATGTCTCCTCCACCATGCCTGCCGCCGAGATGCCGGCATTGTGGACCAGGGCATACGGTGCACCGACCGCTTCTTCGATTGTCTTGGCCGCAGCCGCGATCGAGGCGGCATCCGTCAGATCGAGTTGTACACCGACCAGCCTGTCGTCGTCTTCTCCGGCTCCGGTGGCCTCGCGCAGCAGCGGCATGCCTTTCTCCGGTGAGCGCATCGCAGCGATCACGCGCCACCCCTCGTGATAAAGGCGCATAGTCGATGCGAAGCCGAGCCCCCGCGACGCTCCGGTGATGACGACGGTCCGAGGCTCAGAAGTGCGATGCTCTTCGCGCAAGCGCTCATCGGCCATTGGCGTCCCCCGATGCACACCGGTTGCTCTTCGAACCCAGTTCGACGTCGACGTTGCGGGACGGTCCCTGCTGCCAGGTGGACCACTTGCCTACCGAGTACGGCCCCTCGGCTCCGTTCGCCCGGTAATACCCCTGTGGGTCATAGATCTTCGCCTCGGGATACGGCCATGGGCAGGCGACTGAGGTGGCCAGTCCGCTGGCCTTGATGGCCCAGAACCAGCTTCCGTAGGCGAAGTACGCAACGTTGACGATCACGAACATCACCAGGAACGTGCCGAGTACCGGCTTTTTCGGGAACAGCCTGGCCTTCGCGGCGAGCTTCTCGGCCGTCGACTTTCCGGTGTCGTCGCGGTAGACCAGGATCGCTGCCGGAACCATCACGAAGGTCACCGCCAGTGACTCCCAGATGAGCGGGAACTGGAAGGTGCTGCCGGGGAACAACGTGCCGAACGGGATTGCCTGGGAGTAGATGTACAGCCCGGTACGCACCAGGCTGACCTCAAGGATGGCATCGAAGATGAAGCCGATCACCAACACCAAGCCGCCCAGGCTGATCAGTGGATGCCTGCTGACGAACGCCTCCGGACCACGTTTGGCCTGCCACTTGCGCAGAAGCCAGATGGCCGGGAAGTACGGGCCGAAGTAAAACGTCACGTATCCGAACACGATGAACGGTTCGACCGTCGGCGACATCATGATCAGGGGCCAGTTCTCCGGCCAGTGCACCAACGCCGGGTTGTACACCGCGTACGGCGCCCAGTTCATGATCGGGTCCTGCCACACGATCACCGTCGTGACCAACACCATCAAGAGCACCGGGCTGCCGGGATTGCGCCGCCAGGCACGGATGAAAACTATCGTCAGCACCACGACCATGAGCAGGGCGCCGACCTGCGGGACGATCTGCCAGTGATCAAAGGCCGTCAGAAACTCAACCGGACGAGGCCGCCCTTCCACGTTCGGGTTGGCCACGCGCGGGTCGACGTCGGTCCGCGCAACGGAGAGGAACATCCCCCAGAACGCCAGCCATCCGATCAGCGCAATCCAGCGTCCCCAGTTCGGACCCTTACGGGGCGCCTTGTTCTCGGTGTCCGCCGGCGTCACGACGCCCGGCGGTGCGGCCTTCTCGGTGGTCATCGGGCTTCCTCTCCAAAACGGTCGACCAGGTGCGAATTGACGCCGTCTTCATCGAGGGTCCGGGCCACCAGATACCCCGCCCCCATCCACGCGCGTCGTGTCCATTTGCCCAGGGACACCCGGGTTCCGGGGGCGCCGGAGGCGGCGGGCATCATCTTGACCCGCTCCAGGGCCTCCTTGACCCCGCGCGGGCTCAGCGGGTGCGAATCCGTGAAGGCCCGCACCAGGGTTGCCGCGACGTCGTGGTTGACGACCGATACGCAGTACTCGGGACGGCTGCCGCTGTACCGCTTGGCGTAGCGGTCCAGCCAGGCCTGCCCGACCGGGTTGCCCTCGTCGTACTGATCCACTCCGACCCAACCCAGGAACGCCTGCCACATGATCGGGTTGACCCAGGCGTTCTGGAATGCGGTGGTGGTGAACCGGGGCGGATCCCAATTGACGGCCTCGAGCGCCGGGTTGATGAACACGATGCCGAAACCGAACCCGAGATGCACGATCGCCTCGGCCTTGGCTTCGTGCAACGTGCTCACCGCGGCGTTGATATCCTGCGCGGTCTGCGCGATGCCGGCTTCCGCGACGATGCGAATCCCCTTGCGGGCACAGGCACTTCGGAGATTCTTCAGATAGCTCTCACCGATCAGGTTCTGCTCGACCAGGACGCCGATCTCGGTCAGGCCACGCTTGGCGACGAGGTCCGCCAGGAAGATCGGTTCATCGGTCATCGATCCCTGGGGGAAGGCGAAGGTCCACTCACCGAGCCAGTCGTCGGTGCCCGTGACACTGATCGCCGGCACCTTGAAACGTTCCTCGATCGCCTCACGGAGCGGCACGCAGTTGTCGGTGATGTTCGGGCCGAACACCACCAGGCAGCCCTCGTCGACGAGCTCGCCGTAGGCGTCGATGACGGCCTTGACCGAACCCTTCGGCAAACCTTCCACCTCGCGGTAGATCATCTGCACCGGCCGATCCATCAGGCCCTGTTCGACCGCCTCTTCGAAGACCAGGTCGAAAGTCCGGGTGAAGGAAGCCTTCAGTTCCTCCGGGAAGCCCGGCGGCAACGTGAAGTCCATCAGGTAGCCCACCTTGATGGGCTCGGCAGTGCTCTCGTAGGACATCTGACCTCCGGTATCCGGCGTTCATCGCGGGGAACACCGCGCATACGACCTAATATTTGTTCTGAACCTAATGCGGGCCGAGGGCAGCGTCAATCACCAGATCCGGATTGACCCAGGTAGACCTCGATCAGCTCGTGCAGACCACGGCTGACGGCAACGTCATCGGTCAACGGTGCCGCGACCGCCACCTGCGCTGCCACGGCGATCGGGAGCCCTTCGGCGATCAACCGTCCGGCGGCGATCAGCACCCGGGTGGATGCCACCTCGCGCAGTCCGCCGGTCTCCAGACGCCGGATCGCCTGCCCGAACCGCACCAACTCGACCGCGGTCGAATGGTCCACCCCCGCCTCGTGAGCGATGATGCCCTCTTCAACCTCGGGTTCGGGAAAGCCGAATTCGATGGCCACCATCCGCTGGCGGGTGGAGTCCTTGAGATCTTTGAGAACGCTCTGGTAGCCGGGGTTGTAGGACATCACCAGACCGAATCCCGGTGCGGCATCCAGCGTGATACCGAGCCGCTCGATGGGCAGCTGACGCCGGTGGTCCGACAGCGGGTGCAATACCACGGTGGTGTCCTGGCGGGCTTCCACCACCTCGTCGAGGTAACAGATCGCCCCCTCGCGCACGGCGCGGGTCAGCGGACCGTCGGTCCAGACCGTCTCGTCACCGCGCAGCAGGTAGCGACCGACGAGGTCAGCGGTGGTGAGATCGTCATGACAGGAGACGGTGATCAGTGGCCGTCCGAGGTCGTGCGCCATCGCCTCGACGAATCGCGTCTTACCGCAACCCGTCGGCCCTTTCAACACCAGGGCGAGGCCTTGGCGGTACGCCGCCTTGAACACCGTCTCCTCGTTGCCGACCGGCTTGTAATAGGGTCGCTCGCCCAGGGCCTGCGAACTGGCTCCGTTCTGGTGCGCGAGTCCGGACTGGTTAGCCATAACACACCTTTCGTCGTATCCGCCACGCTGCGGTACTCATCGCAGCCTAACCGGAACAGATGTTTGTTTCAACCGTCTGACACAATTCTCATCAACCACCTTTCGCACCCAATGTCGTTCTGCGGCTTGGTATCACGTGGGACGTCATCCGTCAGGACACCCGGCGACGAACCTCACCGGAACGGATGGCTGAGCGGAACATCGGCCCGATCACGCCGGCGAGCTGATCGGGGTTGGAGATGGTGGCGTGCGCGGCGCTACCGAACACCCGCCGCAGCGACTCCACGTCGGTGCTGGCCCCGATGGTCAGGCACACGCAGCCGGTACCCCGGCGCCGGGCCTCGGTCAGGGCGCGACGCGCGTCGGCGGCGCCGTAGGCCCGCTCGTAACCATGGTCGTAGGCCAGGCCGTCGGACAGTACGACCAGCAGCCGCCGCGACGTACCGCCGCGCTCTTCCAAGACCGCTGACCCATGCCGGATGGCGGCGCCGAGTCGCGAATACGCCCCGGGCTCCAGGCTGTTCAGGCGCCGGAAAACCTGCGCATCGAGGTGGTCGTTGAACCGCTTGACCGGAACCATCGTCACTGCCGACCGCCCCTGCGAGTAGTAGGCGTACAGCGACACCCGGTCGCCCAGATCGTGCAGCGCCACCATCAGGTGCGCAACCGCCGTGCGCTGCTGCTGGTGCACCGTGCGCCCGGCAGTGCCCGGCTCGGCGGCCGAACCCGAGACATCCAACAGCAGCAGCACCGACAGATCCCGCCGTCGCCGCAGGCTGTCGAGGTAGACCGCCTCGTCGGGCACCGACCCGGCGCGCACCTCGACGCGCGCCTCCAGGGCGGCGTCGATGTCGATGTCGTCGCCCTGCGGTTGGCGATGACGACGGTGCAGACCCATCCCCAGGCGCGCCAGCGGCCGCCGCACACTGATCGCATCCTCGATCTGCTGGGTGGCGTGCGCTTTGATCTGCAGATCGGCCTCACGGACCGTGCACCAGTCGAGCCGATAGCTCCTGCGCTCGGCGTTCCATTCCGGGTACTTCACGCCCTCGGTCTTGATATCGACGACCTCCTCCGAGGCCACCGAGGCCAGCGAGGACACCGCGTGCAGTCCACGCCTGGTCGAGTTGGTCCGATGGGTCGGCGAGTCGGCGCCGGGCGGCCCGTCGCCGTTGCCGCCGGTCTTCCGCGCCGAGGACAGCAGCTTCTTCAGCCATTTGCCGATCGCCCCGCCGCCGCCGACCGGGCTGGAAAACAGATCGGGATCATCGGAGTCGTCGACGTTGTCTTCGTCGAGTTCCTCAAGTTCCTGCTTTCCCTGCTTCCGGGGCACATGGCCGACAGACTCTTGATCCGCCTGCCGGGGCGCGGCTGCGGCGGCCGCCAAGACCTTCTTGACGTTGAGCGCACCGAAACTCGACGGCGGATCGGGTAACGCATCCCTTCCGCGCGCGATCGACAGGGATGTCGCCGCCGAATCGCTGCGCTCGCTGAGGGTTCGATCAGCCAAGGCGCTCAGCGTGTTTGGCAAGAGCGCGGCATTGGCCATCAGGGCCCGGTGCCCCTCGACAGCCAGGTAGCGCCGGGCCAGCCGCCGGTGCCGAGCCAACTGGCCGACCACCTCCGGGTCCAGGCTGCCCGCCGCGATCAGCGACGCCTGCACGGCCACCGATTCGAGCTGTGCGCGCGCCGGTGCCGAGGGGTCGACATAGACGGTCTTGCCGTCGGTCCACGGCGCCGCCTGCGGGTCGTCCCCGGACACCGCGACCGGACAGCCCCCGAGCGCGGACGCCAACAAGCCCAACCCCGAGTATCGACCGGCTTCACCTTGACCGTCAGCAAGCACCTGACACCTCCGCACTCCCGCGTCGATATTGACCAAATATCTGTTCCACCGTAGAGTTCGGCCCCACGTGAGTCAATCGAAGAGGTCGATGAAGACGTGGATTTCTCCTATCCCCGAGAAGCCGAGCAGTTCCGCGCGGAGCTTCGCGATTGGTTGTCAGCCAACCTGTCCCAACCGGTGATCGACAGCAGCGAGCGGCGTGGCGCCGACGAAGATGCCTTCCAGGCCTTGCGGGCGTGGAACGCCGTGCTCGCCGATGCACGCTGGGCTGCGGTTTCCTGGCCCGAAGCGTACGGCGGCCGGGGCGCATCCGCGGTGGAGCAACTGGTCTACGCCGAGGAGACGACTCGCGCGCGGGTTCCCGCTCCGCTCAACATCATCGGGATCAACAACATCGCACCGGCGATCATGCAGTACGGCACCGAGCAGCAGAAACAGCGACTGCTGAAACGCATGCTGCGGGCCGACGACATCTGGTGTCAGGGGATGTCCGAGCCGGAGGCCGGCTCGGACCTGGCGTCGTTGCGCACCAGGGCTGTTCGCGACGGCGACGAGTTCGTGGTGACCGGACAGAAGATCTGGACCTCGTTGGGACATCGGGCCGACTGGTGCCAGCTGTACGTGCGGACCGACCCGGATGCTGCCAAGCACAAGGGCATTTCGTGTCTGATAGTCGACATGTCCTCCCCCGGGATCGAGGTCAGACCGCTCGTCACCCTCAACGGCGACTCTGATTTCGCCGAGATCTTCTTCGACGAGGTCCGGGTGCCCGCCGACGCGCTGCTCGGTCCGCTGAACAAAGGCTGGCAGGTCGCCACCACCACACTGAGCTTCGAACGGGCGGGGGCGGCGCGCCTCTACGCCGAGATGCAGGTCCGGCTGCAGGATCTGGTACTCGACCTCGGCGCGACCGACGGGTGCGCCGGCCGGAGCCCACTCGACGAACCGGCCACCCTGCACCGCCTCGGCGAACTCGACGTGCGGATCAAGAACCTCGAGGTGCTGTGCCGGCGATCGATCTCGGCGGCCTGCCACGGCGGTGACGGTTTCGCCACCGCCAGTTTGGCCAAGACGGTGTGGGGCGAGATCGGCAAGGACATGGCCGCGCTGGCTTTCGATGCTCTCGGCCCGGGTGCCGCAGGCGGCCGGTGGGATCAGTTCCGGTTGACCTCCCATGCGCTCACGATCGCCGGGGGCACCACCCAGATCAACAAGAACATCACCGCACAGCGTGTCCTGGGACTGCCCCGCTCATGAACCTCGAACTCACCGAAGAGCAACTGGCACTGCGGGACACGGTGCGCCGGTACTTGTCCGAGAAGGCTTCCATCTCCGACCATGTCCGGCCGATGCTGGATCATCCGACGGGCACCACCGACGCGGTCTGGCGCGGGCTGGTCGACCTCGGGAGCACTGGGCTGCTCGTCCCGGTCGAGCATGGCGGGGCCGGCGCCTCGATGACCGAAGCCGGGCTGGTGTGCGAGGAGATGGGCGCTGCGTTGCATCCCGGCCCGTGGCTGTCCAGCGCGGTGCTGGCGCCGCGGGCACTGGCCCGCTTCGGTGCGCACGGATCGCGGGCCGGTGAACTGTTCGCAGGTATTGCCGGGGGCTCCGTGGTGGCGGCGGTCGCCGTGCCGGCTCCGGGCACCGAGCCCGGCGTGTCCGGGACTCCCGACGACGGCGTGCGACTGTACGGCGAGATCAGCCAGGTGTACGACGCCGGCGCCGCCGATGTCCTGCTGGTGGCCGCCGGTGACACCCTGTACTCCGTTCCCACCGCCTCACCCCTGGTCGGCGTCACCTCAAGTCCGGGAATCGACCAGAGCCGCAAAGCTTTCCGGACCGCGTTCAACGGCGCACCCGCCCAGGTGCTGGCCCACGCCGACCGGTGCGCCGCCGAGGCCCTCGTCGACGACATGATCGTCGCCTGGGCGGCCGATGCGGTCGGCGCGGCGCGACAGGCCTTGCAGATGACCGTCGAGTATGCGAAGGTGCGCCGTCAGTTCGGCGCTCCCATCGGCAGCTTCCAGGCGGTGGCCCACCTCTGTGTCGACATGTACGAGACGGTGGAACTGGCGCGCAGCGGGGTGCTGTACGCGCTGTGGACAGCCGACTTCGCCGACCACCGGGAAAGGCATCTGGCCGCGTTGCGGGTGAAGGGCTTCGCGGGCCGGCTCGCCACGGTGGGTGATCTGGCGATCCAGGTTTTCGGCGGGATCGGTTTCACCTGGGAGCACGACGCCCAGCTCTACCTCAAGCGGCTGCTGAGCTTCAGCAGGTTCCTGGGCAGTCCGGACCACTACCTCGAACAGGTCGGACGGCAATTGACAAGGAGGGCATCATGATCGATTTCACCGGGCAGGTTGCGGTGGTGACCGGCGCCGGGCGCGGCCTGGGCCGGCTCTACGCCCTAGATTTGGCCCGCCGCGGCGCAGCGGTCGTCGTCAACGATCTGGGCGGCACCATGGGCGGCGACGGTCGCGACACCTCGGTCGCCGACCGGGTGGTCGAGGAGATCCGCGCGGCAGGGGGCCACGCGGTGGCCTCCCACGATTCGGTCGCCAGTGCCGAGGGCGGACAGGCCATCGTCGACGCGGCCGTGCAGAACTTCGGCCGGCTCGACGTGGTGGTGAGCAACGCGGGGATTTTCAACAGCATTCCGTTCGAACAGATTTCCGCACAGGACTGGCGGCAGATGCTGCGCGTGCACCTCGACGGCGGGTTCTATCTGAGCCAGCCCGCGTACAAAGTGATGATGAAGCAGTCCTACGGCCGGTTCGTCTTCATCTCGTCGTCGGCGGGCAACTTCGGACAGCCCATGGAAGCGCACTACGCTGCGGCCAAGACCGGGCTCGTCGGGCTTTCCAACGTCATCGCCATCGAAGGGGCGGCATACGGCATCGCCTCCAACACCGTTCTCCCGACCGGCTTTTCCCGGATGGTCAGCGAGACCGTCGGCGACGAGAAGTTCCTCACCGAGTCCGGATTCATGCGGGCCATCCAACCCGATCTCGTCGTGCCGCTGGTCACCTTCCTGGCAAGCCGAAACTGCACATTCACCCACCGCAACTACTCCGCATGCGCAGGCCGCTACGCGCGGGTCTTCGTCGGCCTCGGTGACGGTTGGCTGGCCGAGGCCGAAACCCAGCCCAGCGCGGAGGACATCGAAAGCCATCTGGACGACGTGTCACGCACCGATGCCTTCACCGTGCCGGACTCGATCGTCGACGAAGTGCTACAGGTGTGTGAGCGCAGAGGGATCAGCGCCATGCCCGACAACGCCGACGTCGCATTTCCTGCCCCCAGGAGCTGACCATCCAGATTTTCCGTGGGCGGTAGGCTCAGTTCCACGTGTTGGTCCCGGAGAATGCTGACGAGGAGGAGCGCCCGAGATGGCTGGTGCCGATGCCGCAGGTCGGGGCTCCAAACGCGGCCGCCCCGCCGCGAAGCGTCCGGCCAAGCTGGCCGCCGTCACCGATCCGACGCCGAGTGAGCTGAGCCGGCGCAGCGAGATCCTCAGGACCGCGAACTCGGTCATCGCCACGACCGGCCTGCGCAGCTCGCTGCAACAGATCGCCGACGCCGCAGGCATTCTCGCGGGCAGTCTGTATCACCACTTCGAGTCCAAAGAAGCCCTCCTCGTCGAGCTCATCAGGCTGTATCACGCCGATCTGGATCGGGTCGGCGAGGAGGCGTTGCGTCGCCTCGACAACCCTGACCCGGTCCCGGTGGCCGAACAGATCGTCACCCTGGGTTGTGCGATCGCCCGCTGCGCGGTCGAGCACCGGGCCGCGCTGCAGATGTCTTTCTACGAGGGTCCGAGCAACGACCCCGAACTCATGGAGCTGACGGGCCGCCAACCCACGAAGATCCAGGAAGCGATGGTGCAGGCGCTGCGGGCCGGACGCTGGAGTGGGGAGATCCGCTCTGATGTCGACCTGCCCACCCTGGCCGACCGGCTGTGCCAGAGCATGCTGCACGTCGGCCTCGACGTGATCCGGCACAACGCCAAGACCGAGGACCTGGCCGCCCTGAAATGCCGAATCGCGCTGGAAGGTCTGGCCACCGAGGCCACCTCCGACGCCGACCTCGATCGCTCGGACGCCTTTGCCGCCGCGGAGTCCATCATCAGCAGCTGGGATGACGGCGAAGACGACAGCGACCTCAAGGCCGCCCATCTGCGCGCGGTGGCCCGCACGGAGTTCGGCCGTCGCGGCTATGAGATGACCACCATCCGCGATATCGCCTCAGCGGCGGGCCTTGGCACCGGGACGGTGTACCGCATCATCGGTTCGAAGGATGAGCTGTTGATGTCGATCATGCTGGAATTCGGTCGCAAGGTCGGCGGTGCCTGGTCCGAGATAGTCCGGACTGATTCCACCGCGGTGGAGAAGCTCGACGCGTTGAGCTGGCTGAACATCAACGCCCTGGACCAGTTCCCCGATGAGTTCCGGATCCAGTTGGCCTGGCTGCGCCAGTCACCACCGGACTCGGCCAACCCGGCCTGGTCGTTCACCACCCGGATACGCCAGATGAAATCCCTGTTGTCCGAAGGTATCCGGGCCGGCGACATCCATATCGACAAGGGATCGGACATGCTGGCCCGCTGCATCATCGGCGAGCAGTGGATTCCCGAGAACATCCTGGCCGAGATCGGCACCCGCAACGCACTGATTTTGGCTCGCGACACCGTGCTACGGGGAGTTGCCGTCCGAGGCGAGTGACCCCGGGCCCACTCCGCCGCGGGCCCACTCCGCGCCGAACGGTTCCGGACTACGAAAAATCTAACAACCGAAGTTCGGCATGGCAATGGGTTGACCAAATATCTGTTCCGCTCTAGCGTCGTGCAGCATGGATATGAACGACTTCGTGCTCGTCTCGGTCGACGACCATCTCGTCGAACCGCCCGACATGTTCGACGGGCACATTCCCGACAAGTACAAGGACGACGTACCGAAGCTGATCCAGCGCGAGGACGGCACGGACGCCTGGGTTTTCGAGGGCCAGGAGGCCACCAATGTCGGCCTCAACGCCGTCGCAGGCCGCCCGCCCGACGAATACGGCGCCGAGCCGACCAAACTCAGCGAGATCCGCGAAGGCTGCTACGACATCCACGAGCGGATCCGCGACATGAACGCCAATGGCGTTGCCGCAGCGCTGAATTTCCCGTCTTATCCACAGTTCTGCGGCCAGTACTTCGCCCGCGCACGGGACAAGGACCTGGGGCTGGCGGTGCTGCGTGCCTACAACGACTGGCACATCGACCAGTGGTGTGGCGCCTACCCCGGGCGGATGATCCCGCAGGCGTTGCCGCCCATCTGGGATCCGCACTTGATGGCCGACGAAGTACGGCGCGTAGCCAAAAAGGGTTGCCACGCCGTCACATTCTCGGAGAACCCCACCAAACTCGACTACCCGTCGCTACACGATCCGCACTGGGATCCGTTCTGGCAGGCCTGCAGTGACGAGAACACGATCGTGAACCTGCACATCGGGTCCTCGTCGAGCGTGGTCATCACCTCTGTCGACGCACCGGTCGACACCATGATGACACTGCAACCGATGAGCATCGTGCAGGCGGCCGCCGACCTGATCTGGTCCCCCACCCTGCGCAGGTTCCCCGATCTGACCTTCGCGCTGTCCGAGGGCGGAATCGGCTGGGTGCCGTACTTTCTGGAGCGCATCGACCGGGTGTACAAGATGCACCGCGCCTGGACCCACCAGGATTTCGGCGGCAAGCTGCCCAGCGAGGTGTTCCTCGACCGCATCGCCCTGTGCTTCATCGACGACGAATTCGGTGTCGAGAGCCGGCACAAACTCAACCTCGACATGGTCGCCTGGGAGTGCGACTACCCGCACTCGGATTCCACCTGGCCGTTGGCGCCAGAATCGTTGGACCTTTATCTGGACGGGGTGTCCGACATCGAGATCGACAAGATCACCCATCAGAACGCGATGCGGCTGTACTCCTTCGACATGTTCTCCCACATTCCGAAAGAGCAACTGACAGTGGGCGCACTACGGGCCCAGGCCACCGATGTCGACCTCGGATTCCGCTCGTCGCAACGTCTCAAGAAGACGGGCACGGACACCGTGACGGTGCTGGACCTGGCCAAGGGGTTGCCTGCCTGAGTCACCGCTGGACCACATTGCCACCGGCCGGTTCCGCTGCCCTCCGCGGAGCCGGCCGGCGTCGGTTCATCGGACCCCTCGGCTCCACATCGCCAACCGGTGCGACATTGCCGTTCTGGTAGCCTGTAACCAAACATTGGGTCTGATCACCCACAACGCATGACAGGAGCCGGCAATCATCGTGGAGACGCTGTGGGTCGTCCCCAGGTAAACCCTGGGGAGCGCAAGACGCTCAACCGCGCCCCAGGTCGAGCAGGCACCGCCGCCGAGGATCGCACCCGCCGGACCGAAATCCTGCGCACCGCTGCGACTTTGATCGCCACATCGGGTTTGCGTACCTCTCTGCAGGAGATCGCCGATGCCGCCGGAATCCTGCCCGGCAGTCTCTACCACCATTTCGACTCCAAGGAAGCGATCCTGGTGGAACTGCTGGCGCGCTACCACGACGATCTGGACCTGATCGCCGAGCGCGCGCAGCACCGGTTGGACGGGCCCGATCGGGCATCACCGTTCGACCGCATCGCCCAGCTCGGCTCGGACATCGCCCGGTGCGCCGTGACACACCGGGCGGCGCTTCAGATGTCGTTCTACGAGAGCCCGAGCTCCAACCCTGATCTCGTCGCACTGGCCCAGCGCCGTCCGACCGCGATGCTCGAAGCCATGCAGCAGACCCTGCGGGCGGCCCGGTGGGGAGGTTATCTGCGTTCCGACGTCGACCTGGCGGTGCTGGCCGACCGGATCTGCCAGTCCATGCTGCAGGTGGGCCTCGACGTGATGCGGCACAACTCCGCAGCGGAGAAGGTGGCCACCCTGCTGTGCCGGATTCTGTTGGAAGGCCTGTCCACTGGGCAGCCCACCGATGCCGAGCTCGACCAGTCCGCGGCGTTCCGTGCCGCGGATGCCGTGGTGCAGGGTTGGGTGGCGGAAGCCAAGTCCCGAACCGACGACAAGACCACCCACATCCGGGCGGTGGCACGCGCCGAGTTCGGGCGCCGTGGCTATGAGAGCACCACGGTGCGGGACATCGCTTCGGCGGCGGGTATGGGCACCGGCACCGTGTACCGGCTCATCGGATCCAAGGACGAACTGCTGGCGGCGATCATGCGATCGTTCGGTGAGAAGATCGCTGTGGGTTGGACGGAGGTATTCCGCGCCGCGGGCACGGTGACCGAGAAACTGGACGCGCTGAGTTGGGTCCACACCAACGTGCTGGACCAGTTCGGTGACGAGTTCCGGATCCAGCTGGCGTGGATGCGGCAGTCACCACCCGACACCCCCAACCCGGGGTGGGGGTTCACCCAGAGCGTCAAGCAGGTCAAAGCGCTTCTCGCCCGCGGGATCAAGACCGGTGAGATCAGGGCCGGCACTCCGGCCACCGAAGTCCTGGCCCGCTCGGTGATCGGCGTGGGGTGGGTGCCGGAGAACATCCTGCGGGAGTTGGGTACCCGTGCAGCGCAGATCCACGTCCGGGACACCAGTCTGCGCGGCGTGGTCGCCGCCTAGTTGTCAGTCGAACACGTGCCGCGGCATCGTGTTCGGGATGTCGAGCGAGCTCAACAGGCCGGCCGGCGCCTCCACGACGTAGGGAATCGCATTGACCACCCGCATTGCAGTGGCGGCCATCGCCGCGCGCCCGGCAGCATGTCCCTCGGCCGCGCCCAGGGTCATCGCGCAGTGGACGTCGGGGTCACCTTCGATGTCCACCCGATAGGTGGCGTCGAATTCCGAAGCGGGCCAATCGGGTGCGACGTCGCGGGACATCCGGATGATGTGCTCGACGACGATGGCCTCGCGTCCGTTCACCAAGCCCGCGGCGCGGGTCGCCACGGCACCGACGGTTCCCGCGGCGATGGTGCCGAACGCCACCTCGATATCGCGGTCGGTGATCCTGCGGTCGAGGGCCCCGGTGATCTCGGACACCTCGCCTCCCAGCGCATCGGCGATCAGATGAATCGGTGCCTTCCAGGCCATCTCGATGAAGCCCGGGGTCTTGAGCATCGGTTCGAAATCCAGTGGACGACCAAATCCCATACCGTCCATCATCACGTCGGCCACCGGGTAGTGGTCGTTGAGGGAAATCTCGGTCACCGTGAGACGGTCGATCCTCTTCGACTGGGTGGCCAGCAGCAGCGCCAATTGGTCGGAACCGAATCCCGGGAAGACTCCCGACGCGTAGAGCGAGCAGTCGCCGGACTTGGCCGCGGCCTCCAACTCGTCACGCCACTGCACGGCATAGTAGGCCGGCGGATACACCAGGCCGGTCGAAGTCGTTGACACCACATTGATTCCGGCGCTCAGCAGCCGCAGGTAATCGGGGACCGCCCCGGCATCGCGGTCGGGCCCGCTGGCCGCGTAGACCACACAGTCCGGCCGCAACGCGATGAGGGCGTCGGCGTCATCGGTGGCGCACACTCCCAGCGGCTCACGCCCGGCCAGCACACCCGCATCCTGCCCCACTTTCTCTGCGGTGTGCACCCAGACGCCGACCAGTTCGAGATCGGGGCGGCCCGCGATCGCGTCGATCGCGATCGACCCGACTCCGCCGGTCGCCCAGACGACAATGCGCAATGGTCGTGTCACTGCTGACTCCCTCCGGAAAGATCCGCCCCGCCGCGATCGGCGGCGGTGGCCGCCCGCTCCAGGTATGGCCAAGCCAGCGCGGGCGGCAACCCGCCGCACAGCGGCAGCAGTGGCAGCGGCCGACCGCCACGGATGTAGTCGGTCGCCTCGTCGATCGTCAGGACCCGATAGGGGCCGCCAGCCCGACGCAACTCCGCTGCGGTGTCGGCACGCGAAATACTGGCCACCGTGTCGTCACCGTGCCGGTAAGACGCAGCGGTAACGGCATCGTGAAGAAGGAAGGGGCCCAACTCATCCCACGCCCGGTCCACGTCGTCGGCCACGAATACCGCGGTTGGGGTGTCCGGTGCGGGGAATTGCACCATGCCGGGCTCATGACCGTTGGCCCGGCACTCGGCATCGTAGAACTCCTTGAGTCCGGGGGTGGCGGTCTGGGAGATGAACCCGAGGCCATGACGTGCCGCGCGGCGGGCCGCGGCGCGTGAGCCCCCCGCGACGAGCAAGGGTGGTCCGGTTGGGCCCAGGCATCCGGGTGTGACCGTGATCCGCCGACCATCGTGCTCGACCGTCTGTCCGGTCAGCAATCGCAGCAGCAGCGCCAGATGCTCGTCCGCCGTCTTGCCCCGCGTGCTCATGTCGACGCCGAAGTGTTCGTACTCCTCGGCGCGATGTCCGATGCCGAACGCGTAGGACACCCGGCCACCGCTGATGAGGTCCAGCGCGCAGATCTCCTCGGCCAGCCGGACCGGGTCCCAGAACGGAATCGGCACCGCGGCAAGCAGAATCGGCAGTCTGCTGGTTCGGGCGGCGATCGCCGAGGCGAGAAGATGCGGCGCCGCGAGGTGCCCGTCGGCGGTGCCGTGGTGCTCGGACAGCACTGCCAGCACCGCACCGCGGGTCTCGGCCCAGGCAGACATATCGACCGCGGCGGCGTAGAGATCGGCTGTCTCGGTGTGCGGTGCGCGCATGTCGAAACGCAGAGTGAACATCACGGCCGCCGCAACGATGGGAAGCACACGCCGTCTGACCCTAACCTAAGTTTTGTTCCCCGTCGACGGCGAATACGAAATTGCTTCATACACCTCCGCCGAGCCCCGCCCGAAGCATTGGCGGCCACATTCACAGGCCGGACACAAGAAGAGGCGCTGCACCCATTAGGTGACGCCCGAACCGGTGCCGTCGGGCGCTGTCAGCGATGTTCAAGGTTCCGTCGACAAGGTTCAGGATCTCCTGATGGAGGGTTCCCCCTTACTATTAACGTCTTGGTCGGACGTGCAGGTCCACTTCATGGATGGTCGCCAATTTCGTTGACCACGTGCCCATGGAGCGCTAGGCTCCCGATTCGAACCAAATATTCGGTCTCACGGCAAATGTCAGTCTGCCGCAGCAACGCACTCTCATGTGGCCGGGGGGCTTGAGCCGCGCGAACGCGGCCAACGAGTTGCGATCGTCGAGTTTGGATTGGGGTGGGTCTGCTGGTCGTTTCGCCGGAGAACTTTCAGGGCGCCGGCTCGCGGCCGGCCCTGGCAGAGACAGGCAGGGCCGCACTGTCTTATGTGCGCGGACATCCGCTGCGGGCGCTGGAAACAGTCGGTGGTCAGACAGCCCTCGGGGTGCGCACGATGCAGTACCTCTTTGTCGATGTCTTCACCGGAAGGTTCTCGTTCGCAGAGTTTGTCAAGCAGGCGGCATTCATGGCCGGTACGGCCGTGGTTCCCACGATCCTGGTGACCATTCCGGTCGGGGTGACACTGTCGATCCAGTTCGCGGTACTCGCGGGTCAGGTTGGGGCCGAGTCGTTGTCGGGCGCGGCCAACGGTTTGGTGGTCATCCGTCAGGGTGCCCCGCTGGTGGCCGCCATCCTGCTCGCCGCCGCCGTGGGATCGGCGGTCAGCTCAGATCTGGGCTCGCGCAAGATGCGCGAGGAAGTGGACGCCATGGAGGTCATGGGCGTCTCGGTGATCCATCGGCTGGTCGTGCCTCGGTTCGCGGCTCTGATCGTCGTCGGTATCGGTCTCACGGGTCTGGCCACCTGCGCCGGGTTCTTCGTCGGATACCTGTTCAACGTGTTCATGCAGAACGGGACACCGGGCTCGTTCGTCGCGACCTTCGCATCCTTCGCCACCGTGGACGATCTGGTGCTCGCGTTGGCCAAGGCGGTCGCGTTCGGCGCGATCGTCGCCGTCGTGGCGTGTCACAAAGGTCTGGACACGCGGGGTGGTCCCGCCGGTGTCGCCAACTCGGTGAACGCCGCGGTTGTCGAGTCGATCCTGCTGCTGATGATCGTCAACGTCGCCATGAGCCAGGCTTACCTCCTGCTCTTTCCGAGAGCGAGCCTCTGACCGCGATGGCTGTCGCCGTATACCGCCCCCTTGCTCTCCGCCCCGTTCTGCGGGCGGCGCAGGGCGTATGGCTGCCGCTCGCGAGAGCGGGTCACACACTGGACTTCTTCGGCCGGGTCATCGTCGCAATCCCAGTGATGTTCACCCGCTACCGACGTGAGTTCCTCCGCAACCTCGCCGATATTTCCTGGGGCAACGGATCACTCGTCGTGGGTGGCGGCACGATGGGCGTCGCCGTTGTCCTCGGCATCACCGCTGGGGCGTTGCTGGCCGTCGAAGGCTACAACGCGTTGAACCTGCTGGGATTGGGGCCGGCCACCGGGCTGTTGTCGTCGTGGGGTTCCACCCGCGAGCTGGTGCCGGTCATGATCGGCATCGCGTTCACCACCCAGGCCGGCTGCCGATTCACTGCCCAGTTGGGCGCCATGCGCATCTCAGAAGAGATCGATGCCATGGATGCACTGGCGATAAAGCCGATTCCCTATCTGGTGACAACCCGGGTCATGGCCTCTGTGGTGGCGGCCGTGCCACTGTTCCTGGTGTGCCTGGCGTCGGCGTACCTGTCGGCTCAAGTGGTCGTCGGCATCATCGCCCACACCTCGCCGGGCACCTACGGCCACTACTTCTCTCTGTTCAGCAGTGGACGCGACGTCATCTACGCGACGATCAAAGGCTCGATCTTTGTGTTCATCGCGGCGCAAATTCAGTGCTATTACGGCTATTTCGCAACGGGTGGTCCCGAAGGGGTGGGGCGGGCCGCAGGCCACGCGATGCGCGCGACCATCACGGTGATGATCATCTTGAACGCATTGCTGACCATGGGTATGTGGGGAGTCGATGCCGGCGCGAGATTCGGCGGTTGATCCATGCCCAACGCCTTCGATCTCCACGGCCGCGGTCCGTCCAATCGTCGCCTGTTCCTGGAGGGCGTGGCCCTTGTGGTGCTCTCCGTCCTGATCGCCGTGCTCCTGGTGGCGAAGTCGCAAGGCCATCTCGATCGGTACGTCAGGGTCAGCGCAGAGTTGATCAATGTCGGCGACGGTCTGCCGGAGAAGTCCGATGTCAAATTCCGTGGTGTGCTGGTCGGGTCCGTTACCAGTGTCACCCCCGCGAAAGAAGGTCATCCCAACATTGTTCGGATGAATCTCAAGCCCAGGTTGGCCACAGGGATTCCCGCTTCGGTGACCGCCAGGGTGGTGCCGTCCAATGTGTTCGCCGTGTCGTCGGTGCAGTTGGTCGACAACGGTGATCAGGCCGGCCCGTTGGCCTCGGGCATGGTCGTCTCCGAGGATCAG
The DNA here is from genome assembly GCA_036235365.1 of Mycolicibacterium sp. 050232. GTDB lineage: Bacteria > Actinomycetota > Actinomycetes > Mycobacteriales > Mycobacteriaceae > Mycobacterium. The sequence goes on from JAZBEZ010000004.1 coordinate 479,446, forward strand.
ACGTTGCCGACGGTGCTGTTCCAGAACACCCTGAAGAAGTTTCGCGAAGTTCTCTCGGCGCTGGGCCGACAACCCGCCTCCGACAATGTCGGCTGGCTCACCGCGTTGGGTGAGGCCACCAGCGGCCGGGGTGATCGACTACGGCAGGCAGGCGGCGATCTGAACGAAATCGTCAACCAGCTCAACGGCATCGTCGTCGGCAACGAACTGGAACCGTCGACGTTGTCCGCGCTCACCGCCGCCACCTCAGGCCTGCGTGATACCGCACCCGAACTGCTCGACGCGCTCGACAGCGCCGTCCAACCCATGCGTACCCTCGCCGAGAAGCGTTCCCAACTCACCGATTTGATCGGTGGAGGACTTGGGACTACCGGAACAATCGGTGCGGCGTTCGAGAACAACACCGATCGGATGATCCAGATCTCCACGGACCTCACTCCTGTAATCGGGGTATTGGCCGACCATGGCGATACGCTGCACGCGATCTCATCCAGGCTCACCACACTCGTCGGGCGGGTCATGGATGTGGCCTGGAACCATGACACGAACCAGTTGCAGGCCCAGGCGATCATCTCGCTGACCCCATCGCGCACGTATGTGCGTTCCGATTGCCCGCGCTACGGAGACATGGCCGGTCCGAGTTGTTTCACGGCACCCGAAGTGCCAACCGCGCCCGAGTTGTCGACGTCGCTGGAGTCACGCGGATTTCCTCTTCCTCCTGGAGTGAACGAGAACAGGCCCAACCTTGCACCTCCACGCGATTCCGTACTCCCGCCCGCTGCGCCGCCGACTCCGACACCCCCTGCGCCCGGACCACCACTTCCTGCCGAAGCGCCCGCACCGGCTCCCGTACCGGACAACGGCGTCCAACCCCAAGCGGCGTCGATCGAAAGCGGCGTCGGCCCGGTCGGCAGTAGCACCGAAAAGCACCAACTCGGCCGCATCATGGGCGGTGAGGTCAGTTCGTCTACCGAGATCCTCCTCGGGCCGCTGGTCCGCGGGATGACCGTCCGGATCAACAACGACGGGAACGGCCAATGACATACCGCAAGTCGTTGATCGGTTTGAGCATCTTCGTCGTGGTGACCACGGTTGCCACCTGGCTGGTGTTCGTCACGCTGCGCCGCGAGGTGGGCGGTCCGACCAATACGTACACAGCCTCGTTCACCGATGTCTCCGGGCTTCACCCAGGCGACGACGTGCGGATCGCGGGCGTGCGGGTGGGTCGGGTTGACCGTGTCGACCTGGACGACACCTCCGCGAAGGTGACCTTCCGTGTCCCCAAAACACAAGTGCTATACGACGACACCGTCGCCTCGGTGACCTACCAGAACATCATCGGCCAGCGATATCTCGGCCTCCTGCCCGGCAACTCCGAAACCCGTGCGCCCATACCGGATCACGGCAGCATTCCGCTCGAACGTACGAAACCTTCGTTCGACATCTCCTACCTGCTCGACGGATTCGAGCCGTTGTTCACCCTGCTGAGCCCCAAGCAGGTCGACAACATGACCGAGGGAATAATCCAAGCGTTACAGGGCGATTCCAGCTCGGTCGTGACCTTGATCAGCCAGACGTCTGCGCTTGCACAATCGTTCGCCGGTCCTGATCAGGTTCTCGGCGACGTGATTGGCAATCTCGATGACGTGACCGCGATCCTGGCCCGTCAGGAGAGCGATCTGGCAACGGTGATAGATCATTCACGGAGTACGTTGGCCACCCTGGCCCTGCGGCGCGATGCGCTGGTGACATCGGCAGGTTCGATCAACGCGGCGGTGGGCCGGTTGGCCGAAATCCTCAGTGCCATCCACCCTGAACTGCAAGCGGTGCTTCGGCGACAACCCGGATTCCTCGGTCAGGTCACCGGTGACGGACACGACCGAATGGCGTTCTACGGGTCCAATCTTGTGCTCGTCCTCAAGGGTCTGGCCCGTGCCTCACAGAGCGGGAGCTACATCGACGGCTACATCTGCGATATCAACTCCACGATCTTCGCCTCCCTTGGCCGGGTGATTCCCGGGATCGTCCGACTCGCATCGCCGGGCAATGTCATCCAACACTCGCCGATTTGTAGGTAGATACACGATGCTGCAGCGACTCAAGCGCCCGATCGAGGGCTACAACAAGATATGGCTGGGCGTCGTATCAGTCACGGTGATCGGCGTGGTTGTCGCGACAATCGTCGGCGTCGGTCGGCTCTCGCTGGGGCACTCCAATTATCAAGGGGAATTCGCGCAGGCCGCGCAACTGGGCTCCGGAGACCAGGTCACGGTCTACGGCATCGAGGTCGGCAAGGTCACCGACGTCGCACTGGCCGGTGACCATGTCGTCGTCAAGTTCAACGTCCGCGACGACGTACACGTCGGCGACCAGACGCACGCCGCCATCAAACTGACGACGCTGCTCGGACGTCGCTACGTCGAGCTCGCACCGGCAGGCGACGAGAAGCTGGACCGTCACACGATCAAGCTGGCCAACACCTCGGTTCCGTACAACCTGCAGGACACGCTGGGCGATGCGACCACGACGTTCGAGCAGGTCGACGCCGATCGCATCGCGCAGTCGATGGCCGAGCTCAACAAGAGTCTCGTCGGCGTACCCGAGGCTCTGCCGCAGGCATTGCAGAACGTCAAATCGCTGGCCGATGTGATCGCCACGCGGCGTGGACAGATCGGGTCATTGCTGAACAACGTCGACACCGTCACCGGCTTGGTCCGCGATCAGAAGGCCAACCTCGGTGCACTGGTATTGCAGGGACGAGATCTGTTGCAGACAGTGGCTTCCCGCCAAGATGCCGTTCGCCGGCTGTTCGACAGCACCACAGCATTGGTCGACACCTTGCACACTGTCGTCGCCGACGTGCCCGAGATGAACGCCATGTTGGCGCAGCTGCAGACCTTCGCTGAGATGATGGGACGACATGATGCGCTGGTACGCAACACGTTACAGGTCATGCCGGTGGCGTTCCGCAACCTGGCCAATGCCAGCGGCAGCGGCAACGCACTCGACATCAACCTGCCCGCAGGAATACTCATGGACTCATGGATGTGCGCGCTGAGTGCGCGTGGTGAACAGTTCAATCTGGCCCAATACTTCACCAACTGCGAACCCACCGCTGATCCATTTCCCGGCTGGCCACCGCCCGACCCGGCGAGGGTGCCACGATGAGCCGCCGATTCGCATTCGTCAAACCCGCGGTCATCGTCCTGATCGTGGTGGCCATTGCTGGATCCGCAGTCTGGTTTATCAAGGGCCACAACGAGGATCAGCCCGTGACCGTGACCGCCCAGTTCGAGGACAGCGTCGGGCTGTACGTCGGCAATGCGGTGTCAGTGCTCGGGATGCGGGTGGGAAAGGTCACCGATATCGTCCCCAAGGACACCTACGTCGAGGTGAAACTCGAGATCGACAAAGACGTCGACATCCCCGCCGACGTCCAGGCCGTCACGGTCGCGACGTCGATTCTGACCGACCGGCACATCGAGCTGACGCCGCCGTATCAGGGCGGACCCACGCTGCACAACGGCGACATCGTGAGCCTTCCTCGCACTCGGACCCCGGTGGAATTCGATCGCACTCTGGCCATGGCCGACAGGCTTTCTCGTTCTCTGGACGGCGATGGCAAGGGCCAGGGGCCGCTGGGCGATCTGATCGGTGTCGGGGCTCAGATATCCAACCAGAGCGGTCCGGACATCAAGGCGGCCCTGGACCGCCTGTCCGAGGCGCTGCGCCTCAGCGGAGACAACGGTGCCCCAACCAAGGAGGCCGTTCAGTCGATTGCGACCAGTCTCGCCGATCTCACTGCGACCGCCGCCGACAACGACACGGCGATCCGCGATTTCGGCACGAGCATCCGCACGCTCAGCGACCTCGTCGCATCGGAGAATCTCGGAACGGGTGATACCGGTGCGCAGATCAATCAGATTCTCGACCAGGCGACAACCCTCCTGGAGAAGAACCGTGAGGGACTGAAGGGCACTGTCGGTAACTTTCAGAAACTGACCGGCACCCTCACCGACTACCGGCGCGAACTTCAAGAGATCCTCGACGTCCTGCCCCTCGTCGGCACCAACATCTACAACGCGGTCGACCAGAACGGCCACGCTCTGAGGATTCACCCCCTCCTCGACAAGCTTCTGCTCAACAGCCAGATGACCAAGGAAATCTGCAATCTCGCCGGGCTCAAGGACCTGGGTTGCGCCACCGGGACGATGTCTGATTACGGGCCTGGTTTCGGAACCACATTCTTCGTCCAGGGCATGACGGGTCTGCTCGAACGGATGGCGGGAGCCGGCGAATGACGAAAGTTTGCGGTTTTTCCGGTGTCAGGGCCGCACGGGCTGTGGGAGCGGCACTGATGGGATTGGGTCTCGTCGGATGTTCTGCCGGGCTGGAGAGCATGCCCCTACCGGTGCCCGGGAACGTCAGCGGCGACATGACGGTGACCGCAGTGTTCGCCAACGCGATGAATCTGCCGCCCAAGGCCAAGGTCAAGCTCAACGGCGCCGACATCGGTGAAGTCGAATCCATCACGGCCAACGACTTCTCGGCATACGTGACGATGAAGCTCACCGCCGACGCCCCGGTACCCGCCGACAGCAGAGCCGAACTGCGCTCGGCAACCCCGCTTGGCGACATCTTCGTCGCCATCCGCCCCGGCGATCAGCAGGATTCGGATGCGTCGCGGCTGCGCGATGGTGCCGTTATCGGCTTGGATCGCACCACTTCTGCGCCGGCGATCGAAGACGTGTTGGGGTCGGCGGCGCTCCTGGTGAATGGCGGCGCCGTTCGGCAGCTGGTCTCAACGCTGAACGGCGCAGGAGACGCGATGGGCGGACGCGGTTCGAAAGCAGCCGCTTTGTTGCAGAATTCGAATGAGTTGTTGTCACGCTTCAATGCCCGCTCGGGCCAGATCGACAGCGCCCTGCGCAGTACCGCAGACCTCGCGGCGACCCTCAAATCGCGCCGCGACACCCTCAGCACAGCCCTGTCGGCCGCCGCACCAGCGACTGCAGCGTTGGACGCCAACACCAGCAATCTGGCCGATCTGATCGATTCGACCTCCCGGATCACCAATCAGCTCAATCGGTTCCCCTCGATGCAGGCGACCGACACCCGCAGCATGATGGCCGATCTCAATCGGCTCTCGGATGTGTTCAACCAGATCGCCACCGATCCCGGCCTGAACATGAATATCTGGAATCGAATGATCCTGGGAATCACTCACATCACCAGTGGGCCGAACATCCATGCCGTCGGCAACGTGTCGCAGTTGGCTTTCGGCGCGGTACCCGACATGAACTATCCCGGTGATCCCGGCATGCACGGGCCGGATGGAACCGACTGGCACGCCATGGTGGGCAGCCTCCGGTACGAGTGGAACCTGTTGTTGAGTCGCGTCTACGGACCAGAGCATCGGCCGCGGTGATGACGACGCTATTGGATGTGCTGGAACTCCCCACGCGGTGGCTGGTCGATGTGGTCCATGCGCTCGGACGCCACCGGGTCACCGTGTCGGTGATCGGTCTGGTTCTGGCATTGGTCGCCGTACTGTTCTACATCGTCGGCGGAACCCTCGGCATCAGCCCCACCCGGTCCACCATCTCGGTGCGCGTACTACTGCACGAATCGGGCGGTCTGCTACCCAAGCAGGACGTCACGCTGCGTGGTGTGCCCATCGGCCGCGTCGATGCGGTCACGTTCACCGACACCGGTGTCCAGGCCGTCGTTCAGATCGACAAACGAGTCCGGGTGCCGCAGAACAGTACTGTTCGGGTGTCGGCTTTGTCGGCGGCCGGAGAGCAGTACCTCGATTTCCGGCCCGACGGGTCCGGAGGCCCGGCCTTGACCGACGGCAGTGTCATCACCGAGAACCGCACCAGCCTGCCGGTGTCGTTGGCCCAGTTGCTGGCTGACAGCGACGGCATGCTCGCCCAAATCGACTCGTCGAAGCTGGCCGCCATCACCGACGAACTTCGGGTGTCGAACCAGGGACCGGACAAGCTCGCCGCCCTTCTCGACGGTGGCGCGTTCATGATCTCGACCCTGGATTCGGTTCTCCCGCAGACGGTGAGCGTCTTGAAGACCAGCCGCACGGTCCTGACCACCTTTGTCGACGGGAGCGAGGGGTTGCGTGATACGTCGGAGAACCTGAACGGAATCATGCAGGGTGTCAGCTCGATGGATGGCGGATTCCGCATCTTGCTGGACCGCGGCGGCACAGCTCTCACCACCGCCGACGCCATCATCGCCGACAACTCCGAGACCATGGTCCAATTGTTGGGAAATCTCGCGACCGTTGCTCAGATTTCGTCGGCGCGGGTGCCCGCATTCAACGAGGTGGTGAATTCCAGCCGCGGCGGCTCGGCGGTGGAAGCCCTGAGCAGTGTGGTGCGAGACGGTGCCGTCTGGGTGATCGCCGACATCTATCCACGCTACTCCTGCGACTATGGCAAGCCCGGATTGCCGCCGTCGGTGCCGAATTACCCTGAGCCGTACCGCTACACCTACTGCAACAATCCCGATCCGTCTGTCCTGGTCCGTGGTGCCCGCAACGCGCCACGTCCGCCGGGCGACGACACCGCGGGCCCGCCGCCAGGCTCCGACCCCTTGACGCAGACCGATCCGGCTCCGGATGAACCGCTCAAGCTGCCCACCCCGTTCGGCGGGTCACCGTCGTCGGTGCCGCTGCCCCCAGACCCGACAAACTGACGAAAGAGGCTGACATGGCAACCAGACTGTTCAATCGCGAAACTGTCACCGATGTCTTCGACCAGGCCTGCGAGGAGGACGAAGACGTTGCCAAGGGTGAGGCGACCGCTACCGCTGAACGCGTCGATGAGACCGACGACGAGGCCGATACCACCGGCAGATCAAGCGAATCGGACGAATCGGACTCGGCTGAGGCGTCGGAGCGCAAGGAAGCTGGGAAGGATGTCTCCCCCGAATCCGCCAACCCGTCCGTACGCAGACGATGGACATACTGGGCAGTCCGCGCCTTGATCTTCATCATATTCGTTGCGGCCGTAGCCTTATCGGCGTTCCTGGGCTGGCAGCACAAGCAGCACACTGACGTGACCGATGCCGGGAATACGGCGCTGGACACGGCCAAGAGTTATGCCATCGCGCTCACGAGCATCGACACCAACGCCATCGACAATAATTTCGCGCAGGTACTCAACGGTGCCACAGGCGAATTCAAGGATATGTACAGTCAGTCGGCCACCCAGCTGCGCCAAGTGCTCGTCGACAACAAGGCGACAAGTAAGGGCACTGTCGTGGATGCCGCGGTGAAGTCCGCAGCCAAAGACAAGGTGGAGGTGTTGTTGTTCGTGGATCAGGCGATCACCAATGTTGCGAATCCGGAACCCCGTCTGGATCGCAGCAGGATCGATATGACGATGGAATTGGTCGACGGACGATGGTTGGCCAGCAGCGTCGAGCTCAAATAGCGTCATGCGGCACTGGATCTGGGTGGTCGCAGCGTTCGTGGCCATCACCCCCTTCACCGTCAACGCTGCCGGGGCAGAACCTGTCGGCAGCGCCGGCGCACTGATCTCAGGTAAGAGTCCTGACGGGTTGGGCACCTGGACGGTGCGCTATCAACATTTCGACGGCAATTCGCCGGTAGCCGCCGTCATCAACGACCGCATCGACGACGCGGCGAATCACGAAGTCCAGCACGCTACTTGGAATGGATCGACGAGGCGCCCGTGGACATTCGACGCGACCGGCACCATAAATGTGCGGCCCACTACGGTCTCGGAGATCTTCGTCGGTCAATACAACACCGACGAACCGAACATGCCGATGCAATCGTTGGGCTCGGTGGTCTGCGATTCCCGCAGCGGCACCGTCATCACCTGGGACAACCTGTTCCAGGACAAGACATCAGGGTTGACCCGCCTGTCGGCGGAAGTGGAGGCCAGGCTGGCTCCCGCGGCGTCGTCGAATGAGCTGCGCGACTGGCGCCGGTCCGGACAATTCGCCCCCATCGACGTCAACTTCAAGCATTGGGTGGCCACACCCCAGGGAATCGAACTGCACTTCCCGCCCCTGCAATTCGGTCGCGGACTCAAGATCGTCACGGTTCCGTGGGCTTCGATGAGCGATCAGATCACCCCAGAGTTCGTCGCGATCACCGAATGAGCCGGCTGCACACCGCGAACAGACAAACTCAGCGCCGCGGCAAGCCCAACACCTGGGTGGCGATGATGTTGCGCTGAATCTCGGAGGTCCCACCGGCGATGGTGCCACCGAAGCTTCGCGCGTAGCGCTCGAACCAGCTCGCGAAGTAGTGGTCGAGGTTCATGTGCTCGTACGGACCCGAGGTGGTCGGATGGATCAAACCGTCAGGGCCTGCCGCGGTCAGCGCGTTCTCGAACGCGTTGCGCTCCGCTTCGGAGCCGAACAGCTTGAGCACCGACACCGACGCGGTGTCCGCCTCGCCGCGTGAAGCCTTGGCCAGCGCGGCAGATCCCATGGCGCGCAAGGCCTGATAGTCCATGATCGTGGTGGCGTACTGGTCGCGCTCCAACTCGGTCTTGGGATTGAAGTCGGCCAGCATGTTGTCGATCCGGTCGGCGAAGCCGAGCCACATCATGGTGCGTTCGTGGCCGAGCGACCCGTTGGCCACACCCCAACCGCCGTTGAGCGGGCCGACGAGGTTCTCCGCCGGCACCCGGGCGTCGGTGAAGAAGACCTCGTTGAAGTCGAGGTTCTCTTCCCCCGTCATGTCGGCGAAGGGCCGGCACACCACCCCGGGCGTGTCGGTCGGGATGATGAGGACGCTGATTCCCTTGTGCTTCGGCGCATCCGGGTCGGTGCGTACGAAGGTCAGCAGCCAGTCGGCGTCATGCGCTCCGGAGGTCCAGACCTTTTGGCCGTTGACGACGAAATGGTCGCCGTCCGGGACCGCGCGGGTACGCAATGAGGCGAGATCCGAACCCGCGCTCGGCTCGCTCATCCCCAGTGAAGCGGTCTTCTCGCCCCGCAGCACCGGCACCGCCCAGCGGCGCTTCTGTTCGTCGGAGCCGAACGTAAGCAGCGATGCGGCAATGATGTTGACGCCCTGCGGGTTGAAGCTGTGGTAGATCCGGCGCCGGCACAGCTCGTCGAGATGGACGAACGTCTGCACCACGGTGGCGTTGCGGCCGCCGAACTCGGGCGGCTGGGCCGGCAGCAGCCAGCCGTTGTCGAACAGGAGCCGTTGCCAGTCGCGGGCCCACTGCGGCATGTGCGACACCGACCGGGGCCGCTCCAGCGTCTGCGCCTCCGATGGCAGGTTGGCATCGAGGAATGCAGAGAATTCGGCGCGGAACTCCTCGACGTCGGAATCGTATGTGAGCTGCATTTTTACAATCCTCTGTAGGTCGTGCGGTATTCGGCTGCGATCAGCGCGCGATGCTCGGCGGCGCCGCCCAGCAGCAGCTCACCGGCCTTGGCCCGCTTGAGGGCGAACTGCACGTCGTTCTCCCAGGTGAATCCCATGGCTCCGAACAACTGCAGCCCGTGACGGAACACCACCGCCTGGCACTCCCCGGCCGCGGCCTTGGCCATCGCCGACGCCAACCGCCGACGCGGGTCATCGACGGCGATCGTCAGCGCGGCGAAGTACGAAAGTGCGCGTGCTCTTTCGATGGCGACGTGCATGTCGACGGCCTTGTGCTGCACAGCCTGGAACGATCCGATCGCCACCCCGAACTGCTGGCGCTGCTTGACGTGTTCGAGCGCGAGATCGAGGACGCGTTGGCAGGCACCGACCATCGTGATCGCCATCCCGGTCAGGGCCAGGTGACGCGCCTTCTCGGTGTCGACGTGAACACGGTCCGTGTCGTCGACATGGACGTCGTCGAACGACACCTCGGCCACGTGCAACACCGGATCGAACACCGCGCTGCGCTTGACGGAAGCCTGAGCCGCATCGACCAGGAAGACGCCACCGTCAGTCACCACGGCGAGGTTCTGCGCACGGTCGCCATCGAGTACGTGGTGGGCGGTTCCGGTCAGTACCCAGCCGGTGGCATCACGGTTGGCCGCCACACCGCTGTACACCGCGGTGCCGGCCTTGGCCGGGTCGAAGCGATCGCCCGCCAGCGGTGCGTACTGCGTCATGGTCGCCAGGTACGGCGTCAGGTCGGTGGCCCGGCCGAGTTCCTCGAGCACGATGGCCAGTTCCACCGCGTTCTCGGAGTCGGTGAGCTCCGTCCAGCCCTGGTCGATGTAGCTCTGCCACAGCGGTGTCGGATCGACACCCTGCTCGGCCACTTCGCGGACCAGCGTGGCCGGGCACTGCTTGGTCACCGCATCCCGCACGGTTTCCTGCCATAGCCGCTGATCGGCATCAAATTCGAGTAGCAACCGCCGCCTCCTGCCGCACTGTCACGTTCGAAATGGAGAATAGCATTCTCTTTCTATGGCGTGACCTTCTCCTCTAGCAAGCACCTGTTCTCCGTATCAGTCCGCTGTGCGGGTGACCAGCACCGGCGCTTACCTGCAACAAAGCGGTTCAGAGTCCGGAGAACAATGTTCTTGCCATAGAAGAATATGGATCTAGACTGGCTGTAAGATCCGGCGCAGCAGATACGTCGTCATAAGCGCGTGCACAGCTCGTTTCCGGACGGACATCGGAGGACAGTCTTGGCTTTGAAAGACCCGGCACAGCCCGGCGGTGCGGGGACGCCCGTCAGCACACCGCTTGTCGATGCGAGCGTGCACGTCTTCTTCGGTTCGAACAAGGACTTGCGGCAGAACTTCCTGAAGGAACCGTTCGCCAGTCGCGGCTTCCCCGATTACGAGATGAACTGGTACGGCGCGCCGGGCGGCGAGTACGCCAAGGGCACGAAGGGTCCCGACCGCCAATATCCCGGCTCCGATCCCGATATCGCCGCGCAGCACCTGTTCGTCGAGCGCGGCGTCGATATCGCGATCCTGCACCCGATGACCCGCGGCATCATGCCCGACCGTCACCTCGGCACCGCGCTGGCCGCCGCGCACAACGCGATGATGGTGTCGCGCTGGCTCGAACACGCCGAGCACGGCGAGCGGTTCCGCGGCACCATCCGGGTGAATCCGGACGACATCGTCGGCGCCTTGCGCGAGATCGACAAGTACAAGGACCACCCGCGCGTGGTGCAGATCGGCATCCCGATGCAGTCCCGCGAGCTCTACGGCAAGCCACAGTTCTGGCCGTTGTGGGACGCCGCCGCCGAGGCCGGCCTGCCGGTGGCCGTGCACATCGAGGGCGGGGCGGGCATCCAATTCGCACCGACCCCGTCGGGCAAGACCCGCACGTACGAGCAATACCTGGGGTTCATGGCGCTCAACTACATCTATCACCTGATGAACATGATCGCCGAAGGCGTGTTCGAACGGACCCCCGATCTGAAATTCGTCTGGGCCGACGGCGCCGCCGACATGTTGACTCCGTTCATGTGGCGGATGGACTGCTTCGGGCGTCCACACCTGGAGCAGACACCGTGGGCGCCCAAGATGCCCAGCGATTACCTGCCCGGACATGTCTACTTCGTCCAAGGTGCCCTCGACGGCCCCGGCGACACCGAGTTCGCCGGCGAGTGGCTGAGCTTCACCGGCAAGGAAGACATGGTGATGTTCGGCTCCAGCTATCCGCACTGGCAGCTGAACGAACCGGAGCTCCCGAGCGCGCTCAGCACCGAACAACGCGACAAGCTGTTGTGGCGCAATGCCGCCAAGCTGTACGGCTTGGAGAGCGAATTCGCAACTGCCGGTTCATCGTCCGCGACCGCGGCACGGTAGGTATCTGAGGGAGGCCTGTATGACCATCACGACCAACCCACGGGTGCCGGCGGCCGAGCGGATCGCCGTGCGGTGCGTCGACTCCGACGTCCATCCGATGCCACGGCGCGGCGAGCTGATGGAATACATCCCGGAGCCTTGGCGCAGCAAGTACTTCCTGAGTCACAAGGTGGGCGAACAGATCTACTACGACGCCCCGGATTACGCGCACGCCTACGCCATGCGCGTGGATGCCTTCCCACCCGATGGCGAATTCGCCTGCAGCGACCCCGATATGGCGCTGCGCCAGCTCGTCATGGAAGCCGGCTCCGACATCGCAATTCTCGAGCCAACACACTCCGAACACAGGCTGGGCGAGGCGACCGCGGCCTACTGCACTGCGGTGAACCTGTGGCTGGCCAATCACTGGCTGGACAGTCACAACAACTGGCACGAGCGCTGGCGGGGGTCAATCTGTGTGGCCATCGAGGAGCCGCAGACCGCGGTGGCCGAGATCGAGCAGTGGGCCGAACACCCCTACATGGCACAGGTTCTGATGAAGGCCGAGCCGCGCCCGTCCTGGGGAGACCCGAAGTACGACCCGATCTGGGCCGCGGCCACCAAACACGACATCACCGTGAGCTGCCACCTGTCCCGAGGGGAGTACGAGACTCTCCCGACACCGCCGGTCGGATTGCCCAGTTACAACCACGATTTCATGGTCAGCTACTCGCTGTTGGCGGCCAACCAGGTGATGAGCCTGATCTTCGACGGGGTCTTCGACCGGTTCCCCACGCTGCGCATCGTTTTCGTCGAGCACGCGTTCACCTGGATCCTGCCGCTGATGTGGCGCATGGACGCCATTTACGAAGCCCGCAAGTCCTGGATGGACATCAAGCGCAAGCCCTCTGACTACGTCAAGGACCACATCAAGTTCACCACCCAGCCGCTGGACTACCCCGAGGACAAGACCGAACTGTCCCGGGCCTTCGAATGGATGGAGTGCGAGAAGATCCTGCTCTACTCCAGCGACTATCCGCACTGGACCTTCGACGACCCGCGCTGGCTGGTCAAGCACCTGCCCGAGCACGCCCGCGAGGCCATCATGTTCCGCAACGGCATCGAGACCTACAAGCTGCCCGAGACCGTTCCGGTGCTCGAGGGACAGGTCCGGGTGTTCTAGTGACAGACCAACAGAAGCGCCCCCGACTCGCGCAGGGACGCGAGCACGTCGTCGCCACGGTCGACGAAATCCCGCCCGGCACACACAAACTGGTGCCGATCGGTCGGCATGGTGTCGGCGTGTACAACGTCAACGGCACCTTCTATGCCATCGCGAACTACTGCCCGCACGAGGGCGGTCCACTGTGCTCGGGACGAGCCCGCGGCCGCACCGTGGTCGACGACGACGTGCCCGGCGACGCGGTGATGGTGCGCGACAAGGAGTTCATCTACTGCCCCTGGCACCAATGGGGTTTCGAGCTGGCAACCGGCACCACTGCGGTGAAGCCGGAATGGAGCATCCGTACCTATCCGGTTCGAGTGGTTGGAGAAGAAGTGTTGGTGATGGCGTGATGAGTGAGGCGACGGCGACCCTGGGTACCCCCGAGCTCAAGCCGAGTGAGAAGACGATGGAGATCAACGGCGGCAACGTCGTGTACGAGATCCTCGGCGAAAAGGGCGATTTCATTGCCCTGACCCCGGGTGGCCGGTTCAGCAAGGACATTCCGGGACTGCGGCCCCTGGCTGAGGCCCTGGTCGAGGGTGGCTACCGGGTGCTGCTGTGGGACCGGCCCAACTGCGGCCGCTCCGATGTGCAGTTCTACGGGCAGAGCGAATCGCACATGCGGGCCGAGACGCTCTACAAGCTGATCACCGCACTCGACATCGGACCGTGCTACATCCTCGGTGGTTCCGGCGGCGCGCGGGATTCCATGCTCACCACGATGCTGTACCCGCAGATCGTACGAAAGCTGGTGGTGTGGAACATCGTCGGTGGCGTGTACGGGTCCTTCGTCCTTGGCGGTCACTACGTGACGCCGAGCATCCTGGCGGTCCGCGGCCTCGGCATCAAGGGGCTGTTGAACGTGCCGGAATGGCGCGAACGGATCGAGCAGAACCCGGCCAACCGGCAGCGCCTGCTCGACCTCGACTCCGACGAGTTCCTCAAGGTCATGCTGCGCTGGCTCAATGCGTTCGTGTCCAAGCCCGGCCAGACCATCCCCGGCGTGCCGGACGAGATGTTCGACAACATCACCGTGCCCACCCTGATCATCCGGGGCGGCGAGAACGACTGGGATCACCCCAAGCGCACCTCGCTCGAAGTGAGCTGCCTGATCAAGGGTTCCAAGCTGATCGATCCGCCCTGGCCCGAGGACTCCTGGGAGCGTGCCGGCGAGAGATTCGCCCAGAGCGGCGGGAAGACGTTCTGCCTGTTCGATACCTGGGTACAGGCCGCGCCCGCGATCATCGACTTCCTGAGATCGGCGTGACGACCGTGACGGCCGGCGCAACCTCACACCGTCCGGATGTGCACCTCGCAGTTCAGCGACGCCTCCAGGGCGGTGTGGATGCGGCTTTCCGGGATACGTGCCAGGTCAGCCCGGTCCAGGGTCACCGTCACCACGTCCCAGCCTTCGGAGTCGACGGATCGAACTATGTCACCCGACACATCGAATCCGGCCAGCACACCGCGGACGTCCTCGTCGGTGCCGCGGCTGACGAAGGTGACCACACCGGCCGTCGGTGCGGTGCCAAAAGCCTTGGCACACAGCTCCATCGCGATGGCTTGCAGCTCTGGTGCGTCGTCGCCGGCGATCAGCACCTCGACCTCGCGGCGATGCGCGGGCAGTCCGGCGAGCTGGTTGTCCAGCACCTCGGCGCCGCGCTCGGCCAGCAACCCGCGAAGCGTTGCCATGCCGTCGGATAACTCCTGTGCCCCGAGCTCACCTGCCGGGTCGACTCCGACGCGTACCACCGCAGTTCTCATGCCGGTAAGCCTAACCGGGGACGGGATGTGACCATGACAGCCGAACTGACGGTCGCGGCATGGCCGGGAATCACCCCGCGCCTGCTGCGCGACGGACCAGAGTCTCTCGATACCTACCGGCAGGCCGGGGGCTATGCGCCCCTTGCTGATCCGGAACGTCTTCTGAACGAGGTCGAGGCCAGTGGCTTGCTCGGCCGAGGTGGTGCGGCGTTCCCGATGGCGGTGAAACTGCGCACGGTGCGCGACAACGGCCGCAGGGCCGCTGCCGGCACGGTGGTGATCGCCAACGGGGAAGAGGGCGAGCCGGCCTCGATCAAGGACCGCTGGTTGCTGCGCAATCGCCCACATGCGGTGCTGGACGGCCTGCGACTGGCTGCCGGGATCACCGGGGCCGACCGCGCCGTGATGTACGTGTCGGATGCGGTGGCCGCCGAGTGTGTCGGGCGCGCGATCGCCGATCGCTCCGGCGATCTGGACGGTGTCGCAGTCGAATTGCTCACCGTCGCTCCGGGTTATGTCGCTGGTGAGGAAACCGCCGCGGTCCACGTGGTCAACGGTGGACCGGCCAAACCCACCGACAAGCCGCCGCGCCCGTTCGAGGAGGGAGTGGCCGGGAAGCCGACGCTGATCAGCAATGTCGAGACGCTGGCGCACCTGGCCTACGTCCATCAGCACGGCGCGGGAGCGTTCCGGGAACTGGGCACCGAGTCCTCCCCCGGCACGTTCCTGGCCACGATCACCGGGGCCGGACGCGCTCCCGCGCTGTACGAGCTTCCGCACGGCACCGCCTTCGCCGATCTGCTGACCCTGCACGGGGTGTCGCCCGACAACGTCCGCGGGGCGCTGATGGGTGGGTACTTCGCCGGACTGGTCAACCGCGACATCGTGGGAGCCACACTGGATCACGAGACCATTCGGGCGCTCGGCAGCGGGTTGGGCTGCGGCGCGATCGGCATCCTCACCGATGACTGCCCGGTGGCGGTCGCGGCGTCGGTGCTGGCCTACTTCGACCGGGAGAACGCCGGGCAGTGCGGGTCCTGCTTCAACGGGACTGCCGCGATGGCGGCGGTGGCCCTCGGCCTGCGCGACGGCAACGCCGGCCAGGAGGATCTGGACCGGCTCAAGCGCTGGTCGGTGGTGCTGCGCGGCCGCGGTGCCTGCGCCACGCTCGACGGAGCGGCCAACGTCGCAGCGAGCCTATTGGCCCAGTTCCCCGATCTGGTGCAGCGCCACCTCGAAAATGGCTGCCAGACCTGCCGTTCCGGTGCTTTCACCGCCGCACGGCCATACGAAGTGGAGTCCCTGGAGGCGGTGGTGGCGGTATGAAGGTCAAGCTCGATCGCACGTTGTGCGATGGCTTCGGTTTGTGTGCCAAGCACGCACCGGAGTACTTCCCGCTGGATGACTGGGGCTACGCCTCGCTTCAGGGCGACGGAAACATCCCTGAGGCCGACGAGGACGCAGTCCGGCGCGCCCTGCTGGACTGCCCCGTGCACGCGATCATCGAACTCAAGGAGGCGCGCGCCCATCAGGGGGCCAGGTGAGGCCGGCTGATGCCGAGGGCTGGATCACCGATCCCGGAAACTGGTAACGTGATTCTCCGCACAGAATAACCCGCTTACCACCGGAGTCGAGTTGTCACAGATACCGGGACGTCCGCTCCCGACGGTCACCACGCTCAACGAGTACTTCTGGACCGCGGGCGCCGACGGCGTGCTGCGAATCCAGGAGTGCCAGGACTGCAGCGCCCTCATCCATCCCCCGCAGCCGGTCTGCCGGTACTGCCGCAGCCACAACATGGGCGTACGCGACGTGTCCGGGCGCGGCTCGCTGGCCGGGTTCACGGTCAACCACCGGTTCGGTTTCCCCGATCTGCCTCCGCCATACGTGGTGGCAGAGGTCGCCATCGCAGAGGATCCACGGGTCCGGGTGACGACCAACATCGTCGACTGCGATTTCGACGACCTCAAGCTCGGGATGCCGGTGGAAGTCGACTTCCAGCACATCGAGGATGTCTGGCTGCCGGTGTTCAAGCGAGCATCGGACGCAACACCAGCCCCTCCGATGGTCGCCGAACCCGTCGCGCCCCAGGACGTCGCCAAGTACGTCCGGCCGATGCTGACCAAGGAGAAATTCGAGGACCATTCGGCCATCACCGGCATCGGGATGTCCAAGATCGGTCGTCGCCAGATGGTGCCGCCGCTGTCGCTGACCATCGACGCGGCCGAAAAGGCGGTCGCCGACGCCGGTTTGACGTTCGACGACATCGACGGTCTGTCCACCTATCCGGGGCTGGCCATCGCGGGCATGGGCGAGGGCGGAGTGACCGCACTGGAGGGTGCGCTCGGACTCCGGCCCACCTGGATCAACGGCGGCATGGACACCTTCGGGCCCGGCGGCTCGGTGATCGCGGCGATGATGGCAGTGGCCACCGGCATGGCGCGCCACGTGCTGTGCTTCCGCACGCTGTGGGAAGCGACGTTCGGCCAGCTCGTCAAGGAGGGCAAGATGTCCCCTCCGATGGGTGGCCGCAGCGACAACTGGCAGCATCCGTTCGGGTCCACCTCGGCGGCACACACGTTGGCGCAGAACGCCGGCCGCCACTTCGACCGGTACGGCACCACGCGGGAGACCCTCGGCTGGATCGCACTCAACCAGCGCGCCAACGCCACGCTGAACCCGACCGCCATCTACCGCGACCCGATGACCATGGACGACTACCTGTCGGCCCGCATGATCACCACCCCGTTCGGCCTCTACGACTGCGACGTACCGTGCGACGGCGCGGTCGCCGTCATCGTCTCGGCCGTCGACGCTGCGCGCGACCTGCCCAAACCGCCGATCCTGTTCGAGGCCGTCGGCACCCAGATCATCGAACGGCTCGACTGGGACCAGACCACACTCACCCACGAACCGCAGGTGCTCGGTCAAAGTGCGCACATGTGGTCGCGAACCTCGTTGCGCCCCAGCGACGTCGACGTCGCCGAGCTCTATGACGGGTTCAGCTTCAACTGCCTGTCCTGGCTGGAGGGCCTGGGCTTCTGCGGCATCGGAGAAGCCAAGGACTTCCTCGACGGCGGCCACAACATCGCCCGCGACGGCATCATCCCGCTCAACACCCATGGCGGGCAGCTCTCGCACGGCCGTACCCACGGGATGGGCCTGATCCACGAGGCCGTCACGCAGTTGCGCGGTGAGGCCGGTGAACGTCAGGTCAAGGATGCGCGTGTCGCCGTGGTCAGCAGCGGCGGCCTGACCCCCAGCGGCGTGCTGCTCATGCGCAGGGACGACTAGGCCATGGTTAAGGCCGACCCGCACCCCAGGGTGGTGATGGTCGACGGTGTTCCGATGTCGGCCCTGGTCGCCGAGGCCCACGACCCGCGAGCGGTCGTCGTCGCACTGCACGGCGGGGCCACCACGTCGGCGTACTTCGACTGCCCCGGGCACCCGGAATTGTCGCTGTTGCGTGTCGCGGTCGACCAGGGGTACACCGTGATCGCACTGGACCGCCCCGGCTACGGCGCGTCGGCGGCCTACCCGGATGCCATGGCGCGCCCTGAACAGCGGGTCGCGTTGGCGTTCGGCGCAATCCAGCGCATCGCCGGTTCGGCCGACTTGTTCGCGCTGGGCCATTCCATGGGCTGCGAGCTGGCATTGCACCTCGCCGTCCAGCGACCCGAGGTGCTCGGTGTGTCACTGGCCGGGACCGGCCGCCGGTATCACCCGAGCGCCCAGGAGCTGCTGAAGGACGCTTCACCCGTGAATCGGCCGCGCGGTTTGCGTGAGTTGTTGTGGGAGCCGGCCCGGCTCTATCCACCGGACGTGATCGGAGCCGGATTGTCGGCCGGCGGTACCGCCTACGAGGGCGATGTGGTCAAAACCTGGTCGCGGCAGGAGTTTCCGGCACTGGCCGAGCAGACCAAAGTTCCGGTCCAGTTCCTGGCCGGCGAGTACGAGAACGTCTGGGAGTCCGATCCCGACGCGTTGGCCGCCATCGGTGCGATGTTCACCGCCTCGCCCCGAGTGCAGACCGGTGAGCTCGCCGACAGCGGGCACAACCTCAGCGTGGGGTTGACCGCCGAGATCTATCACCGCAAGGTGCTGTCATTCGTCGACGAATGCGTGGCAAGCGGCACCCCGAATACCGAAGTGGAAGTGGAGGCAGGTTGATGCGAGTCGGATTTATCGGGCTGGGCAGCCAGGGAGCGCCGATGGCTCGGCGGATCGTCGATGGCGGATTCGAGACCACGCTGTGGGCCCGGCGCCCGGCATCCCTGGAACCGTTCGCCGACACCGGGGCCAAGACCGCGGGCTCCCCCGCCGAACTGGCCGCTGCCAGCGACCTGGTCTGCCTGTGCGTGGTCGGCGACGACGACGTCCGCCAGGTGCTCGACGGCGAGACCGGCGTGCTGGCCGGGCTGGCCCCGGGCGGCGTCATCGCCATCCACTCCACGGTGCACCCCGACACCTGCCGTGAGATCGCGGAAAAGGCTGCCGCCCAGGGCATTACCGTCATCGATGCCCCGGTGAGCGGCGGCGAGCCCGCCGCCTCGGCCGGAACGCTGCTGGTGATGGTCGGCGGCGACGAGGAGGTCGTCGAACGGGTTCGTCCGGTGTTCGCCACCTACGCCGACCCGATCGTGCACCTGGGCGGGGTCGGCGCCGGCCAGGTCGCCAAGATCCTCAACAACCTGTTGTTCAGCGCCAACCTGGGGGCGGCCATGAGTGCGCTGGAACTCGGTGAGGCATTGGGGGTTCCCCGTCAGGCGTTGTGTGAGGTGATCTCGCGCGGCTCGGCCACCAGCAAGGCACTGAACAGCATCGCGATGTTCGGCGGAACGCTGGACAACCTGGCGCCGATCGCCGGGGCGCTGCTGCAGAAGGACTGCCGGCACGCCGCCAGCCTGGCCGACGACGCCTCAGCTCCCCAGGGGGCGGTGTTTGATGCCGCTGACAACGCCCTGGCCATCATGAACCATCCCCGCTGATGCGCATCGGTTTCATCGGAGCCGGTCGGATGGGCGCACCGATGGTGCGCCGCCTGACCGACGCCGGACATCAGGTGCGAGCGCTGGGGCGCGACGACGAAAAGCGCGCCACGATAGCCGAACTCGGGGCTGCGCCGGTGGGCTCGGCACGTGAGGCAGTCGAGGGCGCCGACGTGACGATCGTCTGCGTGTTCACCGACGAGCAGGTGCGGGAGCTCTGCCCGGACCTGCTCGACGTGATGCCGGAGGGTTCGGTACTGGTGTTGCACACCACCGGCAGCCCCCGCACCGCCGAGGCCCTCGCCGAGCGCGGGGCCCCGCGCGGTGTCGCCGTCATCGACGCTCCGGTCAGCGGCGGGCCGCACGACATCGCGGCCGGGTCCGTGACGGTGTTCGCGGGTGGCCCCGATGACGCGGTTACCCGTGCCCGCGAGGTGCTGACCGCGTACGCCGATCCGGTGCTGCACGTCGGCCCCATCGGTGCCGGGCAACGGGTGAAGCTGGTCAACAACGCACTGTTCGCCGCGCAGATCGGCGTCGTGGCCGAGGGGGTGCGCCTGGGCGATCGTCTGGGCATCGACGAAGCGACGCTGCTCAGCGCGCTCACCCACGGAAGTGCGGCGAGCCGCGCCCTTGGCGGTATCGCCGCCACCGGCTCTGCGGACGCCTTTATCGAGCGGGTCGGCGAATTCATCGGCAAAGACGTCGCCGTGGTCCGCAGCACCGCGTCTGAACTGGACAGCGACCTCGGCCGACTCGAGGGGCTGCTCGACGCCGCCATCAAGTGACCCGTTTGGACATCACGACCTGATCAGCACCCATTTTGTGCTTTTCAAACACTCCCAACAGGATTACTGTTAGCGTTACAGTTCAACAGTTTCCCGTAACGTGTCACAACACTTCCGGCCCAGCCCGCCGCGAAGGAGGAGCCAGCCCAATGACCAAGGCCCAGGTGATCTTCGATCCGTTCTCCGAGGAGTTCTTCAACAACCCGTTCGACATGTACCGGCGGATGCGCCAAGACGCGCCGCTGTACTACAACGAGGACTCCGACTTCTATGCTCTGACCCGGCATGAAGACGTGGCGGCGGCATTGAAGGATCATGAGGCATTCTCCTCGTCACGTGGCTGCGACCTGGCCATGGTGCAGAGCGACGAGCCGCCACAGAAGTCGATCATCTTCATGGACCCGCCAGATCACCGGCACATGCGCAGCCTGCTGAACAAGGCCTTCACCCCGCGCATGATCCAGTCCCAACGCGACACCGTCGTCGAGCAGATCGACCACCACCTCAGCTTGATCGACTCCGACGAATTCGATGTGGTCCAGGACTTCTCGGGCCCGTTCCCGGTGGAGGTCATCACCCGGATGGCCGGCGTCGACCCGGAATACCGCCAGCAGGTCCGGCACTGGATCGACACCAGCCTCTCGCGTGAGCCGGGACAGATCGGCTACTCCGAGGCCGGCATGCAGGCCAATATCGACACCGGCATCTACTACTACGGGTTGGTACAGAAGCGCCGGGAAGACCCCCAGGACGACATGATCAGCCGGCTGATCGCCGCGGAGATCCCCGGCGAGGACGGCCAGATGCGCCGCCTCGACGACATCGAGATCACCGGATTCGCCACGCTTCTCGGCGGTGCGGGCGCGGAGACCGTAACCAAGCTCGTCGGCACCGCGATGGTGCTCTTCGCGCGCAACCCCGAGCAGTGGCAGAAGCTGCTCGACGACCGCGAGAAGATCCCGGCCGCCGTCGAAGAGTTGCTGCGCTTCGAGGGTCCGGTGCAATACAACGTCCGCTATACGCTCAAGGAAGCCCATGTGCCCAGCGGCACCATACCGGCGGGCAAGGCGGTGTTCCTGATCAGTGCCGCGGCCAACCGCGATCCCGACGCATTCACCGATGCCGACACCTTCGACATCGAGCGTGACCGCACGGAGGCGCAGAACCTGGGTCTGGGCTACGGCATCCACAGCTGTCTCGGCGCTGCCCTGGCCCGCATGGAGAGCGCTGTCGCGTTGGAGAAACTGCTCGACTTCATGCCCCGCTACGAAGTGAAATGGGATCAGCTGCAACGGGTTCACATGCAGAATGTGGCGGGCTACTCGCACGTGCCGGTGAGGGTGTTGAAGTGATGGCGAAGAAGATTCATGTCGACTTCGAGATCTGCGAAAGCAACGGGGTATGCATGGGCATCATCCCCGAGGTGTTCGACCTCGACGACCAGGACTACCTTCACATCCTGCAGGAAGAGGTGACGACCGAGAACGAGGCGCAGGTCCACGAAGCGGTTCGGCAGTGCCCCCGGCAGGCCATCTCGATCGACGAAGAGTAGTCGTGCGGTTTGTCTTCGTCCACGGCGGTTTTCACGCCGGCTGGTGCTGGGAGCGCACCATCGCCGAGTTGCGGAACCTGGGCCATGACGGCGTCGCAGTAGACCTGCCCGGGCACGGTGCCCGAGCCACGGAGGAGTCCACCCTGGCCAACCGGCGGGCCGCGATCCTCGAGGTGATGCAGCCCGGGGATGTTCTGGTCGGGCATTCCGGAGGCGGGTTCGACGCCACCCTCGCTGCGGACGCAGCACCGGAACTGGTGGGCCACATCGCTTATCTGGCCGCGGCACTACCCAGGGAGGGTCGGACATATCCCGAGGCCATGGCCATGCGGTCGGCCGAAGACGAATTGGGTGGCGAATTCGACGGTGATGTCGGCGAGATGCTGGGTTACCTGCGTTTCGACGAGGAAGGTGCCATGCACTTCGCCGACTTCGACGGTGCCTGGCGCTACTTCTACCATGACTGCGACGAGGCCACTGCCCGTTGGGCTTTCGATCGCCTGGGCCCCGAGAGGTTCGGCGACACCACGGTGACCCCGGTTTCGGTGCCGCAGTTCTGGGCTGCCGATCTGCCCCGCAGTTTCATCCGCTGCACCCAGGACCGTTCGATGCCGAGGTGGTTGGCCGACACGGTCACTCAGCGTCTCGGCGTCGAGCAGCTGACCATCGACGCGTCGCATTCACCGTTTCTGAGCCGTCCGCGCGAGCTGGCCGAGTTGCTGGTTCACGCCACCACGACCACGCCGATCGGCGCGCTGACGCCGGCCTGATCTCCCTCCCGCCGCGCCGTTTTCGACACCTGGGTCGCTTTGAGCGACGAACCACGACCCCAGTGTCGAAATCGGCGTCGCGGCCTCACCCTCGCCCCGCGCTACGCGGCGATGACCGTCTTACCGAATTTCTCCGTGGCCTCCAGCGCGTGGGCCAGGCTGTCGCCGGGCAGAGTCACGTGCAGCCAGGTCACCCCCAGTGCGGCGAGCTTGTCGACACCGACCAGGTACGCGTCGGCGTCGAAGTCGTCGTCGCCAGGGTTGCCGCCCTCAAAGTTGTTGAACACGATGTCGATCTCACCGGGATCGCGACCTGCTGTGGAAAGCCGTGCCCGCAGATCTTCGATGCCGGCAGCCAAGGCGTCCAGCGAGTCGATCGCCGCGGTTCCCGCAGTCTTGGCCAGACCGGCAGGCGCGGCGAACGGGCACCACCCGTCGCCGTGCCTGGCCACCCGTGCCCGGGCGGCAGACGTGTTGCCGCCGATCCAGATCGGCGGATGCGGGCTCGCCGCAGGCCGCGGGTGGGCAGTGATACCGCGTGCGCTGAAGTTCTTTCCCTCGAAGGTGTAATCATCGGTGGTCCAGATACCGCGGATCACCTCCAGCGCCTCGTCGAACAGTGCGGCGCGCTCGTCGTAGGACACGCCGAGCGCGGCGAATTCCCGCTTGAGATAACCGACTCCGACGGCCAGCGTGAACCGCCCGCCGGACAGCAGGTCCAGGCTGGCACCGGATTTCGCCACCACGAAGGGATTCCGATACGGCAGCACCACGATGTTGGGTACCAGCCGCAGAGTCGTGGTGTGCGCCGCGGCAAAAGCCATGGCCACGAACGGGTCCAGCGCGTCATGGCCGCCGGCATCGAGCCAGCGCTGGGACGGGGCGGGGTGGTCGGTGAAGCCGAAGCCGTCGAATCCCGCCGCCTCGGCCGCAGCGGCCAGCGCGGCAACCCCGCTGCCACTCACCAGATCCGGGTGGTAGGGGTGGGTGTGCATCGGGTAGGTGATGCTGTACCGCACTGCGGCCGGCCCGGTCAGGAGGGGAAGCCGGAGAGGATGACGCCGTTGCACTCCGCGGCGCCTTGGCGAACCTTGGCGGCCGCCTGGTAGCTGTCGGAGTAGTACCACTCCCGAGCGGCGTCGACCGACTCGAACTCCAGCACCACCGTCTGGGTGCCGTGCCAGGCGCCTTCGATCACCTCGGGCTTCTGGTCGACGGCCACGATGGTGGCCCCGCCCATCGCCTTCGATGCCAGCTTCGCGTACTCGCCCATGCCGGCCGGGTCCTTGATGTCCTCGGTGATGATGACGTAGCCCTTGGCAGATGCCATTACGAATCTCTTTCTCTAGTCGCTTATTTCACTGATCGCCCGTTCCGGGCAGTTGTCTATCGCCTCGCGGGCCGCGTCCTCGAGCCCGGCGGGAACCTCTTCCGGGTCAGCCACCGCCCAACCGTCGTCCGACATCTCGAAGACATCGGGGCACAACGTCAGGCACATGCCGTGTCCGGCACAACGGTCCTCGTCAACCCTGACCCGCATCAGCTGTCGAACTCCAGGTGCAGCTCTGTCAGGCCGCGCAGGATGAAGGTCGGGATGTAGTTGTAGCGTCGATCGCCGTCCGAACCGTGTCGGGCTTCGGAGATCCGGATGTCGGTGGTCCGGTCCAGCAATCGCTCGATGCCGACCCGGGTTTCGGCCCGCGCCAACGGAGCTCCCGGGCAGCTGTGGATACCGCGCCCGAATGCCAGGTGCTGGCGGGCGTTCTTGCGCGCCGGGTCGAAGGTGTCGGGATCCTCGAAGCGCCGCGGATCGCGGTTGGCCGCACCGTTGAGCACCATCACCGTGGTGCCGGCGTTCAACTCGGTATCGCCTATGGTCACCGGGCAGCGCGACAGCCGGAAGTCACCCTTGACCGGGCTCTCGATCCGCAGCGCCTCCTCGATGAAGTTCGGGATCAGGCTGCGGTCGGCGCGCAGCCGCTGCTGGATCTCGGGTTGCTCCCCGAGGACTTTCAATGCGGTGCTGAGCAGACGGACCGTGGTCTCCTGCCCGGCCGAGAAGACGTTGGTCGCCACCCGCGCCACATCGCCGACATCGGGGATGCTGCCGTCGGGGAACGTGGCCTCGGCCAGGCCGGTGAGCACGTCGTCGCGCGGATTGGCCCGGCGATCCGACACGTAGTCGGAGAACTGGCCGTAGAGGAACTCCAGTGGACTGTGGGACAGCGATTCCTTGCTGGTGCTGCCGATCCCGCCGCCGGAATTGTGCTTGATGCCGTTGACGAAGGCTTCCCGATCCTCCGGCGGGATACCCAGCAGGTCGGCGATCACCAGCAGGGTGAAGGGACCGGCGAAACCCTTGATGAACTCGCCATGGCCCGGCTCCAGGTAGCTGTCGAGGACCTCGTCGGCCAGCTGCCACATGGCGTCCTCGTTCTCCTTGAGGCGCTTGGGTGTGATGAGCCGCATCAACAGGGAGCGGTGATCGGTGTGGGTGGGCGGATCCAGCGTCGGCAACTGATCGCTGAACGGCAGTTCGTCGCGGTGCTTGTCGATGAGCGCGGTCACCTCTTCGGTGCTACGCCCCTCCAGCGGCACCGGGAAACCCGGGAACGGTCCGGTGACCGACAGGCAGGACGAGAAAGTCTCCTCGTCGTTGTAGACCTGCACGGCCTCGTCCCAGCCGGTCACCATCGTGACGTTGTAGTGGTCTTCTCGCGCGACCGGGCATTTGTTCCGCAGCGCCTCGAAGAATGGGTACGGATCATCGACCAATCGTTCATCGCGGAAAAAATCGATACCGGTTGGGTCGATCGCCATCAGCTGCTCCCGTTCCAGCCGCACATATGAGAATGCGGCTCTCATCTATGAATAGTAGATTTCCACAGCCCCGGTTGCGCGTCAACGCCGGACCCTAACCTATCAGCGACAAGCAGCAAGAATAGGATTCTCGTTCCTTAACCTCCCAGCATGGTCAGCCCGCCGTCGACGGCGATCAGCTGGCCGGTGATGAACCCGGCCCCTTCGCCGGCCAGGAACACCAGAACCGGCCCGAGGTCGCGGGCAGGGTCGCCGAGGGCACTGCCCAGCGGGGTCGTCATCTCCATCTGCTGATCGACGAGTTTCGCCACCTCAGGTCCGAGAAACTCCCTCAGCCGGTCTGCCCCCGGGATGTCGACCGCAGGCGCGAGCGCATTCACCGTGACCCGGTCGGCCGCCCACGCCTTGGCTGCGGAGCGCGTCCAGGCCTCGCGGCGCCGATTCCCGAGGCTCCCCCGGTGACCAGAACCCGGCGGTCGTACAGCACTGCGTCCATAGGGAGATAGTTAGACAAACGTCAACTATTTTCAATAGCCGAATCCGTTGTTAGAGTCCGAATATGCCCAGAGGTACCGCGGCCGACACTGCTGACAGCAGTCAACGTCGGGCGTCGTTCCAGCGGGCCCGGTCGCACCGGACCAAGCGCGATCTGGTCCAGGCCGCGATGGCGCTCTGGCGCACGAACGGCTACGCGAAGACCACGGTCGCCGACATCTGCCGTGCCGCGGGGGTGTCCCGCGCGCTCTTCTACTTCTATTTCCCGGCCAAGGAAGACGTGCTGTTCGAGGTCGGCCTGACCTCCACCCGGCTCGCCCAGAAGCGGGTGAAATCGCTCTTGGTCGGTGATTACGACATGATGGCCGTGATCACCGAGGCGCTACGCAGCCTCGAGCGGTCGATGGCGCGGAACCCACCTGATCTCATCGTCGAGACGATCCTGGAGGGGTACCGGCACGAGCACCGGATCCTGGCCGGCGACGTCGATCCGGATACCCAGGACGCCGATATGTTCGGCGAGTTGTTCCGCCGGGCCCAGGCTGACGGCAAGCTCGGTTCCCACGTCGATGTGGAACACCTCTCCCGGCTGGCGCAGATCCTGGTCAGCGAAGGCGTCCGGCACTGGGCCGGCGGCAGTTTCGGCAACAACTCGTTCACCGACCTCGTCGCGCGCGACATCGGCGCGATGATCACCGGCTTCAACAGCACTACCAACAACTAGATTCGGAGGACCCCCGATGGCGTGGGATTTCGAGACCGACCCCCAGTATCAGGACTTACTGGACTGGGCCGACGAATTCGTGACCGAACAGGTCGAGCCGCTCGACCTGGCCTTTCCGCACTTGCAGTTCACCCCGTTGGAGGGCAAGCGAAGGGAAGCGATCGACCCGCTCAAGGCGCAGGTGCGGGAAAAGGGCTTGTGGGCGACGCATCTCGGACCGGATCTCGGCGGGCAAGGTTACGGACAGCTCAAGCTGGCACTGCTCAACGAGATCCTCGGCCGCTCACAGTGGGCTCCGATCGTGTTCGGCTGTCAGGCCCCCGACACCGGCAACGCGGAGATCATCGCGCACTACGGCACCGAGGACCAGAAGAAGCAGTATCTGCATCCGTTGCTCGAGGGCGAGCTGTTCTCCTGCTATTCGATGACCGAACCGCACGCCGGTGCCGACCCCACCCTCTTCACCACGAGCGCGGTACGCGACGGGGACGACTGGGTGATAAACGGCTGGAAGTTCTTCTCCTCCAACGCCGCAACGGCATCGTTCCTGATCGTCATGGTGGTGACCAACCCTGAGGTCAGCGCGTATCAGGGCATGTCGATGTTCCTGGTACCCACCGACACACCCGGCGTCAAGATCGTCCGCAACGTGGGCCTGTACGGCGAGGCAGACAACCACGGCAGCCATGCGTTGATCCACTATGACAACGTCCGGGTACCAGCCGAAGCCCTCCTGGGCGGTGAGGGACAGGCATTCGTGATCGCCCAGACCCGGTTGGGCGGCGGGCGGATTCATCACGCGATGCGCACGATCGGCCTGGCTCAGAAGGCACTGGACATGATGTGCGAACGCGCGCTGAGCCGCGAGACCCAGGGCAGCCGCCTGTCCGACAAGCAGTTCGTGCAGGGCTACATCGCCGATTCCTATGCCCAGCTGCTGCAGTTCCGGCTGATGGTGCTCTACACCGCGTGGGAGATCGACAAGTACAACGACTACAAGAAGGTCCGCAAGGACATCGCCGCGGTCAAGGTGGCCATGCCCACCGTGCTGCACGACATCGCTTGGCGCGCAATGCAGGTCCACGGCGCGCTGGGCGTCACCAACGAGATGCCGTTCCTGGGCATGGTCACCGGTGCCGCGGTCATGGGACTGGCCGACGGACCGACCGAGGTGCACAAGACCACTGTGGCCCGGCAGGTGTTGCGCGACTACCAACCGACCACCGATACCTGGCCGAGCGAGTGGATACCGCGCAAGCGCGAAGCTGCCAAAGCCAAGTTCGCCGAGTTCCTCGAGGCCGAGGTGGGCAATCTGTGAGCGAGATAGATGTTGCGCGCCTTTCCGATTGGATGGACAACGCCGGGCTGGCAGGCAAAGGCGAGCCGCTGGAGGCCCGCTTCCTGTCCGGCGGGACCCAGAATGTCATCTACGAGATCAGCCGTGGCGAGCACACCTGCGTGTTGCGGATGCCGCCGGAGGGCGCCCCGCCGGACCGCGACAAGGGCATCCTGCGGGAGTGGCGCATCATCGAGGCACTCGACGGCACGGAGGTCCCGCACACGGCCGCGGTCGGAGTGTGCGCCGATCCGCAGGTGCTGGGCCGGCCGTTCTATCTGATGGGCTTCGTCGACGGCTGGTCGCCGATGGACACGCATGGCCGCTGGCCTGAGCCGTTCAACTCCGACCCGAGCACCCGGCCCGGGCTGAGTTATCAGCTGGCCGAGGGTATTGCGCTGCTGTCCAAGGTCGACTGGCAGGCCAAGGGGCTGAGCGATCTGGGCAGGCCCGACGGCTTTCACGAACGCCAGGTCGACCGCTGGATCGGGTTCCTCGACCGGATCAAGAACCGTGAGTTGCCTGGGCTCGAGGTGGCCACGGGTTGGCTGCGGGCCCACAAGCCGCTCGATTTCATCCCCGGCCTGATGCACGGGGACTACCAGTTCGCCAATGTCATGTACCGCCACGGCGCACCGGCCACGATGGCCGCGATCGTGGACTGGGAGATGGGCACCGTCGGCGACCCGAAGTTGGACCTGGCCTGGATGGTGCAATCGTGGCCCTCCGACACCGACAACCCGGAGCCGTCCGAGATGGGTTATGTCGACATGCGTGGGATGCCTTCGCGTGACGAGGTCGTCGCCCACTACGCGAAGGTCTCCGGACGCCAGGTCGACGACCTGGACTACTACCTGGTGCTGGCGAAGTGGAAGCTGGCGATCGTCCTGGAGCAGGGTTTTCAGCGGGCCGGCGACGACGAGAAGCTGCTGGCGTTCGGGCCGGTGGTCACCGAGCTGATGCGCTCTGCCGCCGAACTGGCCGAATCGACCGACTACCGGTGAAGGCCGCCGTCTGCCCGGAGTATGGGCCTCCCGATGTGGTTCGGATCGAGGATGTCCCCGCTCCCCCGCTGGAGCCCGGACAGGTCCGGGTCCAGGTCGGCGCGGCCGCGGTGAACTTTCCCGATGTACTGCTGGTCGCCGACAAGTACCAGATTCACGTACCGGTGCCGTTCATCCCGGGTAGTGAGTTCGCCGGGGTGGTCACCGAGGTCGCCTCTGACACTGCCGGTTTCGCCGTCGGCGACCGGGTGACCGGCACCGGATTGTTCGGTGCGTTCGCCGAGCAGGTGTGTGTTCCGACGCCGGGGTTGGCCCGAATTCCCGACGGTGTGGACGACGGCACCGCGGCGGCCTTCGGGGTGGCCCACCGCACCGCGTATCACACGTTGCGCTCGGTGGCCCGGATCCAACCGGGCGACGACGTGGTCGTGCTGGGCGCCGGCGGGGGCGTGGGTCTGGCGGCTGTGCAGCTCTCAACCGCCCTCGGCGCGCGGGTCACGGCAGTCGCCTCGTCGGACGAAAAGCTCTCCACTGCAGCGCAATACGGTGCGGTCTCGCTCGTCGACCACGCCCGCGGAGACGTACGTGCCGCGCTGCGGGAAGCCCTGCCCGACGGCGCGCACGCCGTGCTCGACCCGGTGGGCGGCGACCTGTCCGAGCCGGCGTTGCGGTCGCTGCGTCGCGGCGGCCGGTTCGTGACGATCGGCTACGCCTCCGGCGTCATCCCCCGCGTCCCGCTGAACCTGGTCCTGGTCAAGGGAATTCACATCCTGGGCTTTCAATTCCAGGACATCGCCCCGGACGAGTTCACCCGCAACGAAGCCGAACTGCGGGATCTGCTGGCCACCGGTGCCGTTCGGCCACACATCGGTGCGGTCTATCCGCTGAGCGAGGCCACCGCGGCACTACGCGAGGTGGCCTCCGGGAAAGCGGTCGGCAAGGTCGTGATCGAGCTCAGGACTCCTTCGGCGGATAGAAGTACTCACGCCACGCCGTGATCTTCTCGTCGCGCACTTCGTAGGCTCCCATGACTGGCCAGCTCATCTGCTTGCCGTTCACGGTCCAATGATCGCGCCGTTCCATCAACACGACATCACCGTCCACGGCGAGGTGCAGGATTTCGAGGTCTACACATTTGCCGCCGGCGAAGAACGTCTTCATCATCTCGTGGATCGCGTCGCGCCCGGCGAGCTTCGGCCACTCGGGTCCGATGTCGAAAGTGGCGTCGTCGGCGAAGTGAATCATGACTTCGTCGACGTCATTGCTTGCCCACGCGGCGATCTCGGCGCGCACAGTCTCTTCAGCGGTCATGGCTTTCCCATCGGCCCGTAGCGACAGTTATTTACACTTCACCGACCAACTGTAATGATGGTCAGATACCTGCTAAGCAAGTGCTCAGGAAAACCAGCCCGCATCAGCACTCCCGCCACCCGATGGAGGCCTCATGACAGCGCCCACCGCGCCAGCGGAACCAGATCTGTATTACGACCCGTACAGCGTCGAGCTCAACATGGACCCGTACGCGGTGTTCGCCCGAATCAGGGAAGAAGCCCCGCTCTACTACAACGAACAGCACGACTTCTACGCGCTGAGCCGATACGACGACGTGAACAAGGCCGTCATCGACCATGACACGTTCATCTCCGGGCGCGGAGCCCTGCTCGAGATCATCAAGTCCGGCATGGAGATCCCGCCCGGAACCCTGATCTTCGAGGATCCCCCGATCCACAACATCCACCGCAACCTGCTGTCCCGGGTGTTCACCCCCCGCAAGGTGCTGGCGCTGGAACCGCAGATCCGCGAGTTCACGGCGCGCTGCCTGGATCCGCTGGTCGGCGCGGAACGGTTCGACTTCGTCAACGATCTCGGCGAACAGATGCCGATGCGCGTGATCGGCATGCTGCTCGGTATCCCCGAAGATCGGCAGCGGTCCATCACCGACCATGGCGAGGAGACCCTGCAGGGGCAGACTGTCGACGCCCTGGCGACCGGCGAGGTGTTCGCGGAGTTCATCGACTGGCGCACCCAGCATCCGTCGGACGACATCATGACCGACCTGCTCAACGCCGAATTCGAGGATGAGACCGGCACGGTGCGCAAGCTGCGCCGCGACGAGTTGCTGCTGTACCTGACGGTCATCGCCACCGCCGGCTCCGAGACCACCACGCGGCTGATCGGCTGGGCCGGCAAGACGCTGGCCGACTACCCCGACCAGCGGCGCGACCTGGCGCAGAACCCGGAGCTGATCCCTCAGGCGATCGAAGAGATCTTGCGGTGGGAGCCGCCGGCACTGCAGATTGCCCGCTATGTCACCCGCGATGTGGAGTACTACGGCCAGACGGTTCCTGAGGGCTCGGCCATGCTGATGCTGGTCGGTGCGGCCAACCGCGACCACCGGCGGTTCGCCCCGGACGGCGACGTCTTCGACATTCACCGGGAACAGAAGTCACACATGACTTTCGGGGCCGGTACGCACTTCTGCATGGGCAACGCACTGGCCAGGCTGGAAGGGCGCATCGCCTTGGAGGAAATCCTCAAACGCTTCCCGGAATGGAATGTCGACTGGGCCAACGCCAAGCCGTCGGAGACCGCCGCGGTGCGCGGGTGGGCCGCCATGCCCACCTTCGTCTCCTGACCCTCCTACGCCGAAACGGCATTCCAGCAGGCGCTTTCTCGCACTTTCGCTGCTGGAATGCCGTTTCGGCGGTTTGGGGGCGCCCTCAGCTGGCCGGGATCAGGTCGGCAGGCACCGAGCGGCTGAGCATCGTGCCACAGCGGAAGGCCTCGGTGCTTCCGACCACCTTGGCTTCGGGATCGTTGACCGCGGCGAGCGCCTGGGCCTTGAAAGCGCGTGCGGCAGCGGACAGTTCGTGACGGACCGGATCGACACTAAGGTCGGCCGGACACTCGTCGCCCCACAGCGTCACCTCGGTGCGACCCTGCTCCAACGCGCCGAGAACCCCGCGTCGCACGCGCTCGTCGGCGTTGAACAGATCCGCGGCCACCGCGACGGTCTGTGGATGCGGGCGGTCCGCCCAAGACTCCAGGACGGACTCCAGGGGCATCGTCTCCACCCCGAGAATCGCCAAGGGACGGACATCCTCGTCGGCGCCGATCAGCACCGTGACATCCCACCCTGCCATCACCCGGTCCACCAACCAGCCGCCGGCGAACCGGACCGCGTCGACCACACAGGGGGCGACCACATCAAGCCGATACCGCATGTCGTCCTCCAATCTCACTGACCGGCCGCCCCGTTGCGACCGCCCGGCTGCTCGATCTCCCGCCCCAGCATCTCGGCGTAGCTCTTGAACACGTCCGTCAACGGGAGCGAGGGATCGAGTAGCCATGAGGTCTCCATTCCATTGATGAATGCCAGGATCTCCACGGCCTTGGTGGCCGCGTCGAAGTCGGAGCGGTAACGGCCTTCTAGTTGGCCGCGGGTGATGATGTCGGTGACGATGTCGCGTGCGGCCTGCTGCCGTTTGAGCAAACGATCGTGCAGTGGCGCGTCGGGTTGGATGTTCTCCACGAGCAGCACCGTGAACGTGCCGACCAATTCGGGCGCCCGGACGAACCGATCGGCCACCCGTTTGATCTCCTGTGCGAGATCTCCGGAGCGGTCGGCATGGGTGTCGTCGTCGTGATCGCGGATATCGAGGACCGCGTTGAGCAGTTGCTCCTTGGACTCGAAATGGTGCAGCAGACCGGCCGACGTGACCCCGGCTTCCCTGGCGATCTGGGCCAGCGAGGTATTGCGCCAGCCGTTGCGCGCCAGCAGCTTCTCAGCCACGGAAAGGATCCGCTGCCTGCGGTCTTCCCCCTTGGCCAAAAGCGTCTCATAGGGCCTCGCGCCCGCAGAAGACGCCTCTGCCCCTACCACTGAAGCCACCGGACTCCTTCGTCGAACCAACCTAGTGAACACACAGTAGGTTGGTTTGAGCGTTGTGACAAGCGTCTCAGCGAAAGAATTTACCGACGGCGGTCACAGCCGCCGAATGTGCCCGGTCAGAGCCCCAACGACTTGGCGATGATCACCTTCATGACCTCGCTGGTGCCGGCGTAGATGCGGGCCACCCGGGCATCTGTGTAGAGCCGCGCGATGGGGTACTCCATCATGTAGCCGTACCCGCCGAAGAGCTGCAGGCAACGATCGATCACCCGCGCCTGCATCTCCGTGCAGAACAATTTCACCCGGGCCGCGTCGGCACCCGACAGCTCACCGTCGACATGCAGTGCCACCGCCCGGTCGAGCATCGCCTGGGCCGCTTCGACCTCGGTCGAGCACGCAGCCAACTCGAACTTGGTGTTCTGGAATGAGGCCACCGGCTGGCCGAACGCTTTGCGGTCTTTGGTGTAACCGATCGCCGCGGCGATGGCCGAGCGGGCCTGGGCCACCGAACCCACGGCCACGGTGAGACGCTCCTGGGCCAGGTTGTGGCCGAGGTAGCTGAATGCCTCACCCTCCTCCCCCAGTACGTTGGCCACCGGCACCCGCACATCGGTGAACGACAGTTCCGCAGTGTCCTGGACCTTGCAGCCCATCTTCTCCAGCTCGCGGCCCCGTTCGAAGCCCGCCATGCCGTCCTCGACAACCAGCAGGGTCAACCCCTTGCGCCGGTTCTCCGGGTCGGTGGACGTCCGGGCCACCACGACCACCAGATCGGCCTGGATACCGCCGGTGATGAACGTCTTGGCGCCGTTGAGCACGTACTCGTCACCGTCCCGCACCGCAGTGGTGCGCATACCGGCCAGATCCGATCCGGTCCCCGGCTCGGTCATCGCGACCGCGGTCAGCAGTGTGCCCGCCGCCAGCCCCGGGAACCAGCGCTGCCGCTGTTCCTCGTTCGCGTAGTGCAGGAAGTACGGCAAGATCACCTCGAGCTGCGTGCGCACGGTCGACAACGTGACCAGGGCGCGGGCCGCCTCCTCCTGCAGCACCACGTTGTATCGGTAGTCGTCGATGCCGGCGCCGCCGAACTCCTCGGGAATCGCCATGCCGAGCATGCCGAGTTCACCCATCTGCTTGAAAACGTCACGGGGCATCCGACCGCCCTTCTCCCACTCGGGATAGGCGGGAACGACTTCCTTTTCGATGAAATCGCGCGCGAGGGCGCGGAATGCCTCGTGGTCCTCGGTGAACAGATTGCGTTGCACTACTTCTCCCTAGCGTCAGTCGATGAGCTCGACCAGCGTGGCGTTGGCGGTACCGCCGCCCTCACACATGGTCTGTAGGCCATAACGAATTCCGTTGTCGCGCATGTGGTTGATCATCCGGGT
Organism: Mycolicibacterium sp. 050232; assembly: GCA_036235365.1. Classification (GTDB taxonomy): domain Bacteria; phylum Actinomycetota; class Actinomycetes; order Mycobacteriales; family Mycobacteriaceae; genus Mycobacterium. The sequence continues at coordinate 513,946 of JAZBEZ010000004.1, forward strand.
CATCAGCACGGCGCCCGACGCGCCGAGCGGGTGCCCCAACGCGATGGCGCCGCCGAGCGGGTTCAGCTTCGCCTCGTCGGCACCCGTCTCGGCCAGCCAGGCCAGGGGCACCGGGGCGAATGCCTCGTTCACCTCGAACACGCCGACCTCGTCGAGGCGCACGCCGGCCTTGTGCAGCACCTTCTCGGTGGCCGGGATCGGCCCGGTCAGCATCAGCACCGGGTCGGCTCCGGTCACCGCACCGGCGCGGTACCGCGCGATCGGCGAAAGACCCATGGCCACAGCGGCTTCCGCGGTCATCACCAGCAGCGCCGCGGCCCCGTCGGAAATCTGTGAGGAGTTTCCCGCGTGGATCACCCCGTCCTCGGCGAATGCGGGCTTGAGGCCGGCCAGCTTCTCCACCGTGGTGCCCCGGCGCACTCCTTCGTCGGCGACCACCGGGTCGACCTGATCGGCCGGGTCGGGAAACACGGTGATCATCTGGTTCTCGAATGCGCCGCGGTCCTGGGCGGCCGCAGCCCGCTCGTGCGAGGCAACCGAGTACTCGTCCAGCCGGGTCCGGCTGAAATCCCACTTCTGCGCGATCATCTCGGCCGAGATGCCCTGGTTGAACGCAAAATCCTGGTACCGCTCGAATACTTTCGGCCCGTACGGAGTTCCGGTGGCCCGGGCGGCACCCAGCGGGACCCGACTCATCACCTCCACCCCGCCCGCGACCACCACATCCTGCTGACCCGACATCACCGCCTGGACCGCGAAATCCAATGCCTGCTGGCTGGATCCGCAGGCCCGGTTGACCGTGGTGCCCGGAATGTGTTCGGGCCAGCCCGCGGCCAGCACCGAATATCGGCCGATGTTGCTGGACTGATCGCCGACCTGGGACACGCAGCCCCAGACCACGTCGTCGATGATGTCGGGGCTGATTCCGGCCCGCTCCACCAGTGCGTTGAGCACCAGTGCCGACAGATCGGCGGCGTGGAATCCGGACAGGCCACCGTTGCGCTTGCCGACCGGGGTGCGGACGGCCTCGACGATGACAGTTTCGCGCATGGGATTCTCCTCTAGAACTTAAGACTGGTAGGCCGGGCCGATGGCGCCCTGCTCGCGCAAGGCGGCGATCCGCTCGGCACTCAGGCCGATCCCGCTCAGGATGGCATCGGTGTGCTCACCGAGTCCCGGCACCGCCCCCATTCCCAGTTCCATCCCGCTGATCACCGGCGGCGGCAGCAGGGCCGAGATCTCACCGCTCGGAGTGCCGACCTGACGCCATCGGTCCCGCGCTTTCAGGTGTGGATGCGTGATGACCTCGCTGGGCAGGTTGTACCGCGAATTGCCTATCCCGGCAGCGTCGGCGATCCGCTGGACGTCATCGAGATCATGCTCGGCACACCAGGACTCGATGGCCTTGTTCAGCTCGTCGCGGTGCGCGCACCGGTCGGAGTTGGTGGCGAAGCGCGGATCGTCGGCGAGATCGGGGCGCTCGATGATCTCGCGGGCCAACCGCTGCCATTCCCGGTCGTTGGTGGTGCCCAGCACCACGGTCTGCCCGTCGCGGGTGTCGAACGCGCCGTAGGGCGCCACGGCCGGCGAACTCATTCCCAGCGGAATCTGGTCGACCCCGGAGTGCTGGGTATAGGTCAGTTGGTAACCCATGATGTCGGTCATGGTGTCGAACAGGCTGACCGCCACGGCCGGCGCGGCACCGGTGTCTCCCTTACGGGCCCGACCGAGCAACAGCGCCATGATGGACAGCGCCGAGTACAGCCCCGTGGTGATATCCGCCACGGCCGCACCGGGTTTCGCCGGCATCCCGGCCAAACCGGTCGACGCGCACGAACCCGACTCGGCCTGCACCAGGAGGTCGTAGGCGCGCTTGTGCGACAAGGGACCGCCGGGCCCGTAACCGTCGATCTCCAGCGGGATCACCTGGGGATGACGCACTTTGAGGTCCGCTGGCCCGAGGCCCAGCCGTGCGGTCGCGCCCGGCGCGAGGTTGGATACGAAGGCGTCGGCACCGTCGAGCAGCCGGTGCAGCACCTCCATCCCCTCCGGTGACTTCAGATTGAGGGTGATCGATTCCTTACCCCGGTTGGCCCATACGAAATGGGCCGCCTGACCGAGCACGACATCGTCGTAGTCGCGGGCGAAATCGCCGCCCTTGGGGTTCTCGATCTTGATCACCCTGGCGCCGAAGTCGGCGAGCACCCGGGTGCACATCGGGGCGGAGACCGCCTGTTCCATCGCTATGACGGTGATACCGGCCAGCGGCAGGGAGGAACAGTCCGTCATCTGTGGTTCGCTCGTAAACTCGCTCACAAAGTCACATAACCATGCCGCCATCGACCGGGAGTACCTGCCCGGTGATGTACGACGCGGCGTCGGAGGCCAGGAAGACGAACGCGCCCGCTACCTCGTCGGCCTCGGCCCAGCGCTTGAGCGGGATGCGGTTCATCATGTTGGCCGCGAACTTCTCGTTGGTGCGGATGGTCTCCGTCATCGGCGTGGCAGCCAGCGGCGCCAGGGCGTTGACCATGATGTTCTTGGTGGCCAGCTCGCGGGCCAGTGATTTGGTGAACCCGATCAGGCCGGCCTTTGCGGCCGAGTAGTTGACCTGCCCCAGGGTTCCGGTGAGGCCGGCCGCCGAGGTGACGTTGATGACGCGGCCGGTGCCGTCGGTGGGAATGTGTGGCAGGGCGGCCTGGGTGACGTGGAACGTGCCCATCACGTGGATGTCGAAGGTGAGCCGGAACGTCTCGTCGGTCAGCTTGGGGAACATCGCCGGTGACGTGACGCCCGCGTTGTTGACCACGATGTGCAGGTTGCCTGCTCCGAGCGCGGCGGCCTGCGCGGCGGCGGCCTCTGCCGCGTCGCGATCACTGACGTCCAGCGCGGCACTGTCCGCCTTGCCGCCCGCGGTATTGATGCGCTCGGCGACCTTTGCAGCCGCCTCACCGCTGATGTCGGTGACGAGCACCGAGGCGCCGGCCGCTGCGAGCCCCTCGGAAACCGCCGCGCCGATCCCGGCACCTGCCCCGGTCACCAGCGCCGAACGTCCGGTCAGGTCGAAATAGGTCCTCATAGATCTGGATATCTCCTAGTAGCTCTTGGGCAGGCCGAGCACGTTCGCGCTGAGGAAGTTCAGGATCATCTCCTGGCTCACCGGTGCGATCTTCATCAGGCGGGACTCCCGGAAGAACCGGGAGATGTTGTATTCCTCGGAGTAGCCCATTCCGCCGTGGGTCTGCAGGGCGCGGTCGGCTGCACCGAATCCGGCGTCGGCACAAAGGTATTTGGCCATGTTGGCCTCACGACCACATGGCTTGCCGTTGTCGTAGAGCCAGGTGGCCTTGCGCAGGATCAACTCGGCGGCGTCGAGACGGGCCAGTGAGTCGGCCAGCGGGAACTGGATGCCCTGGTTCATGCCGATGGGCCTGTCGAACACCACCCGCTCGTTGGCGTACTTGACCGCGCGGTCCAGTGCCACCCGGCCGATGCCGAGGGCTTCGGCCGCGATGAGCATCCGCTCAGGATTGAGCCCGTGCAGGATGTATTTGAACCCGTTGCCTTCCTCACCGATGCGGTGCTCGGCCGGTACCCGCAGGTCGTCGATGAACAGCTCGTTGGAGCTCACCGCGTTCCGGCCCATCTTGTTGATGGGCCGGATCTCGACGTGGTCGCGGTCGAGGTCGGTGAGGAACAGCGTGAGCCCCTCGGTCGGCTTGCCTCCGCGTTTCTCCACGTCCTCGCGGGACTCCGTCCGGGTGAGCAACAGGATCTTCTCGGACTCAAGGGCTTTGGAGATCCATACCTTGCGGCCGTTCACCACATAGCTGTCGCCGTCCTTCTTGGCGAACGTGGTGATGCGTGAGGTGTCCAGGCCGGCACCGGGTTCGGTGACGCCGAAGCACACGTGCAGATCTCCGTCGACGATGCGCGGGAGCGTCGCCTTCTTCATGTCCTCGGAGCCGAATACCACGACCGGCTGCATCCCGAAGATCGACATGTGAATCGCGCTGGCGGCGTTCATCGCTCCGCCGGAGCGGGCCACTTCCTCGGCCAGGATGGTGGCCTCGGTGATGCCAAGGCCGTGCCCGCCGTACTCCTCGGGAATGGTCATCCCCAGCCAGCCCCCGCCTGCGATGGCGTCGTAGAACTCCTGCGGGAACTCGTGGGCCTGGTCCTTGGTCATCCAATAGTGATCGTCGAACTTGCCTGCCAGCTCCGCCACCGAACTGCGGATCAGCTGCTGGTCCTCGGTCAGCTCGAAGTTCATACCGCCCGACACTGTGTGCTCTCCTATTTTTCTCGGCCGATCTCTCGGCGTTCAGTCTCGCGCGCCGGCAACGGCTTTGGCGTTCGCCTGGAAGTCGGCGAACGTGGTGCCGGTCTTGTCCTTGTGGCTCAAAGCGCGGATCGACACGTCGTGCCCCTCGGCGGACTTGCGCAGTGCACCGACGGTGGCCTGCTCCTTGGGGATGTGCGTGAACGGTTCGAAGTGGTAGAGCCGCATGGCGTTCTCGTGCGTGATCTTGTTGATCTCGTCGTCCGGGACGTCATAGGTTTCGAAAACCGCGTGCAGTTCCTCCGGCGCGCCCGGCCACATCGAATCCGAATGCGGGTAGTCCATCTCCCAGCAGATGTTGTCCACGCCGATCTCGTGGCGGTTCTTCACCCCGACCGGATCGGAGATGAAGCAGGTCATGAAGTGCTCCCGGAACACCTCTGAGGGCAGCTTGTCGCCGAAGTCCTGATGCGTCCACGTCGAGTGCATGTCGTAGGTGCGGTCCACCCGGTCCAGGAAGTACGGAATCCACCCGGTGCCACCCTCGGACAGCGCGATCTTGAGGCCGGGGTACGCCTTGATCGGAGCCGACCACAACAGGTCGGCCGCGGCCTGCACGATGTTCATCGGTTGCAGCGTGATCATCACGTCCATCGGGGCGTCCGGCGCGGTGATCGCCAGCTTGCCCGAGGATCCGATGTGCACATTCATCACGGTGTCGGTGTCGACCAGGGCCTCCCACAACGGCTTCCAGTACTCCAGGTCATGGAAGGACGGGTAGCCCAGCGTCGACGGGTTCTCGGTGAAGGTCAGCGAGTGCACGCCCTTCTTCGAGACCCGGCGCACTTCGTCAGCACACAGTTGGGGGTTCCAGATCGCCGGGATGGCCATCGGGATGAACCGCCCCGGGTTCGACCCACACCACTCGTCGATGTGCCAGTCGTTGTAGGCCTGAACCAGAGCCAAGGAGAACTCGTCGTCGTCCGTGGCGAACAGCCGGGCGGCGAATCCCGGGAACGAGGGGAAGTTCATGGTCGCCAGCACACCGCCGGCGTTCATGTCCTTGACCCGCTCGTTCGGGTCGTAGCAGCCCTTGCGGATCTCGTCGAGCCCCTGGGGCTCCAGGCCGTACTCCTCTTTGGGCCGGCCCGCGACCGCGTTGAGCGCCACGTTCGGGATCACGGTGTCCCGGAACTGCCAGGTGTCACTGCCGTCCGGGTTGTGCACCAGTCGCGGTGCCTCGTCACGGTATTTGGCCGGCAGATGGTTCTTGAACATGTTCGGCGGTTCGATGATGTGGTCGTCGACGCTGATCAAGATCATGTCGTCTTTGTGCACTGCCTCGCTCCGTTCCATGGCCGTCACATTGGTTCTCTATGAGAGAAAACTAGCTTCTCGTTTCGAGAGAATCAATGTCTGAGCCCGCTGACATGGAGATTTAGCCAGGTCACCACACGACTTGCAGCGTTCTTGTTGACCATTGGAGCAAAAGATGGAAACCTCTTAGTCGGAAATGAGAACCTGATTCTCGCAACCGAGAGTCAGTGATGGGTCATCGAGAGGAGAACCGCCCCGTGCGCTTGGCCCCCCTGCCCGCCGAGGAGTGGGACGACGACGTGCGACGAGCACTGTCGGTCATGCTTCCGGAGGAGCGGCTCAATCCCGAGGGAGCGGGAACCGCGCTGTCGACGCTGGCCCGCCACCCCGCGCTCACCAAGGCGTTCCTGCGGTTCAGCAATCACCTGCTGTTCCGCTCCACGCTGGACCCGCAGATGCGTGAGCTTGCCATCCTGCGGATCGCCCACCGCAAGCAATGCGAGTACGAGTGGACGCACCACGCGTTCATCGGCAAGTCAGAAGGACTCACCGATGAGCAGATCGCGAGCAGCACGAGCGGCCAAGGCTCCTCTCCCCTCGACCAACTGGTGCTCGACTCCGTCGACGAGCTCGACGGGCAATCGGAGATCTCGGACGGCACCTGGGCAGCCCTGAGCGAGCACCTCGATGAGCGCCAGCGTATGGACCTGGTTTTCACGATCGGCGGTTACGGCCTGATGGCCATGGCTTACAACACCTTTGGAATCGCGCCGGAATCCGGCCACTAACTCAAGAAGAAAGTAGAGGTAGATGATGGCGTTCTTCCCGAAGCCGGATGCCGGCAGCTGGACCGAGAACTGGCCCGAACTGGGCACCGGCCCTGTCAACTACGAGGATTCGATCGATCCCGAGCAATGGAAGCTGGAGCAGCAGGCCATCTTCCGCAAGACCTGGCTGCAGATGGGCCGGGTGGAGTTGATTCCCAAGAAGGGTAGATACATCACCCGTGAGCTGCCGTCGGTCGGTCCCGGCACCTCCATCATCATCGTCAACGACGGCGAGCAGATCCGGGCCTTCTACAACCTGTGCCGCCACCGCGGCAACAAGCTGGTGTGGAACGACTACCCGGGCGAAGAGGTCTCCGGCAGCTGCCGCCAGTTCGTCTGCAAGTACCACGCCTGGCGTTACGACCTCAAGGGCGATCTGACGTTCATCCAACAGGAACAGGAGTTCTTCGACGTCGACAAGGCCGACTACCCGCTCAAGCCCGTGCGCTGCGAGGTGTGGGAGGGCTTCATCTTCGTCAACTTCGACGACGACGCGGTGTCACTCGAGGAGTACCTGGGCGAGTTCGCCGAAGGCCTCAAGGGTTATCCGTTCCACGAGATGACCGAGCACTACAGCTACCGCTCGGAGATCAAGGCCAACTGGAAGCTCTTCATCGACGCGTTCGTCGAGTTCTACCACGCGCCGATCCTGCACATGAAGCAGGCGGAGAAGGAGGAAGCCGAGAAGCTGGCCAAGTTCGGCTTCGAGGCGCTGCACTACGACATCAAGGGCGATCACTCGATGATCTCGTCGTGGGGCGGCATGAGCCCGCCGAAGGATCTCAAGATGGTCAAGCCCATCGAGCGCATCCTGCACAGCGGCCTGTTCGGCCCGTGGGATCGCCCCGACATCAAGGGCATTCTCCCCGACGAGCTGCCGCCGGCGATCAACCCCGGCCGGCACGCGACGTGGGGCCAGGACTCGTTCGAGTTCTTCCCGAACTTCACCCTGCTCTTCTGGGCGCCGGGCTGGTACCTCACCTACAACTACTGGCCCACCGGGGTGGACAGCCATATCTTCGAGGCCGACCTGTACTTCGTGCCGCCGAAGAACCTGCGCGAGCGGCTGTCCCAGGAACTGGCCGCGGTAACGTTCAAGGAGTACGCGTTCCAGGACGCCAACACACTGGAAGCCACCCAGACACAGATCGGCACCCGCGCCGTGCTCGACTTCCCGCTGTGCGACCAGGAAATCCTGCTGCGCCACCTGCATCACACCGCGCACAACTACGTCGACCGGTACAAAGCGGCCAAGGCCGCCGGGACGAGCGCAGCGACGGGGAATGATGATGGGAATGGTTCAACCAACGGCAAGCACGCCGTCCCGAGTGAGAAGGCCGCAGAAAAGGATGCCGCAAATGTCTAAGTTGCCTGAAGAATTCGCCGACCTGGAGCGGTTCAGCGACTGGTGCCTGCCCACCGAAGAGGAGCGTTACCAGAAGCGCCTCAACTCGACGATGGACGAGATGCAGGAACTCTACGACGCAGGCATGGCGCGCCTCGAGGACATCATGGTCTACGTCGATGCCCGCTTCCCGCTGGCGAGCATGCCGGATGACGCCAAGGCGCTCGTGCATCTCGGGCAGTCGATCGTCATGGTCAGTTTCCCGATCGAGGTGTGGAAGCAACCGCGGGTGCTCGACAGCGGTGCCGCGTACATCAATCTCATCAAGGAGCCGGTGGTTTAGTCGTGCTGACCCTCAAGGCTGCGGGTCTTGTCGACGTCGATGCCGGGACGATCATTCGTCCCGGCATTGTCCGTGTCGACGGGGACCGCATCGTGGCCGTCGGAGACGGCAAATCAGACCCAGTCATTGGTCCCGACGACGAAGTCATCGACCTCGGCGACTCGATCCTGCTGCCCGGCCTGATGGACATGGAAGTCAACCTGCTGATGGGTGGCCGGGGTGAGAACCCGGGCCTGTCCCAGGTTCAGGACGATCCCCCGACCCGCGTGCTACGTGCGGTTGGCAATGCGCGCCGCACCCTGCGCGCCGGGTTCACCACCGTGCGCAACCTCGGGTTGTTCGTCAAGACCGGCGGATACCTGCTCGACGTCGCGCTGGGCAAGGCCATCGACTCCGGCTGGATCGACGGGCCCCGCATCGTTCCTGCCGGCCACGCCATCACCCCGACCGGTGGCCACCTGGATCCGACGATGTTCGCGGCGTTCATGCCGGGCGTGCTGGAGCTGACCATCGAGGAGGGCATCGCCAACGGGGTCGACGAGATCCGCAAGGCGGTGCGCTACCAGATCAAGCACGGCGCCCAGCTGATCAAGGTCTGCTGCTCGGGCGGTGTCATGTCGCTGACCGGTGAGGCCGGGGCACAACATTATTCGGACGAGGAACTGCGCGTCATCGTCGACGAGGCGCACCGGCGCGGGCTGCGCGTGGCGGCCCACACCCACGGCGCCGAGGCGGTCAAACATGCCGTGGACTGCGGCATCGACTGCATCGAACACGGCTTCCTCATGGACGACGAAGCCATCCAGATGCTCGTCGACCACGACCGGTTCCTGGTCACCACCCGCCGACTGGCCCAGGCCATGGACGTGTCGAAGGCGCCGAAGGTGCTGCAGGACAAGGCTGCCGAGATGTTCCCGAAGGCCGAGACCTCCATCAAGGCGGCATACGAGGCCGGGGTGAAGATCGCGGTCGGCACCGACGCCCCGGCCATTCCGCACGGCAAGAATGCTGACGAACTCGTCACGCTGGTGGAATGGGGCATGCCCCCGGCCGCGGTGCTGCGCTCGGCCACCACGATCGCCGCGGATCTGATCAACGTCACCGACCGGGGCCGGCTCGCCGAAGGCCTGCTGGCCGACATCATCGCGGTGCCGGGTAATCCGCTCGAGGACATCAGCGTTACACAACATGTGGATTTTGTAATGAAAGGCGGTAAGGTCTTCCGCAATGAGCACATCAACTGATTCCCCGACCCGTACCGAGGATCTGATCGAGATCCAGCAGGTGCTCGCCAAGTACGCGGTGACCATCACCCAAGGCGACATCGACGGTCTGATCAGCGTTTTCACCCCCGACGGCACCTACAGCGCATTCGGCGAGACCTACACGCTCAATCGCTTCCCGGTACTGGTGGACGCGGCTCCCAAGGGCCTGTTCATGACCGGCACCGCCCTCATCGACCTGGTCGAAGGGTCCGATACAGCCTCTGGCACCCAGCCGCTGTGCTTCATCGAGCACTCCAAGCACGACATGCGCATCGGCTACTACCGCGACACCTACGTGCGGACCGCCGAGGGCTGGCGGTTGAAAACCCGTGCGATGACCTTCATCCGGCGCAGTGGCGACCACGACCACGGCCGTCCGCACGCGATCGGCAGGCCGGAAGCCGGATGAGCGAGCGTAGCGAGCGAATGGCAGATCTGAAATGCGGGAGCCGAGCATGCGAGGCAACCGCATGAGCGATTTATTCGAACCCGCGACTTTCCGCGCGGCGCTGCGGGATTGGCTCGCCGAGAACGACCTGACGCCGCCTGAGGACCATTCGCTGGAAGGTCATATCCGGCAGTTCGCCCGCGTGCAGAAGGCACTGTACGAGGGCGGCTGGAGCCGTTACGGCTGGCCCGAGCATGCCGGCGGACTGGGCGGTCCGGAGATGCTGCGCGCCATCGTCGGCGAGGAGGTCGTGGGCCGCAGACTGGCCGAACCCGGCCCCTATTCGATGCTGGAAGTCCTGGCGCCCACGATGATCGACTACGCGCCAAAGGAACTGGCCGCCGAGATGGTGCCGAAACTGCTGTCCGGCGAAGAGCAATGGTGCCAGGGTTTCTCCGAACCGGGCTCGGGCAGCGACCTGGCCTCGCTGACCACCCGCGCGGTCCAGCGCGAGGACGGCAAGTGGATCGTCAACGGTCAGAAGGTCTGGACCAGCTTCGCGCAGTACTCGCACCGGTGCATCCTGCTGACCCGCACCGGTGATGCGGACACCCCCAACCACCAGGCGATCACGGCGTTCTTCGTCGATACCGACTCCCCCGGCATCACCGTCCGGCCGTTGCGCACCATGCACGACGTCGACGAGTTCTGCGAGGTGTACTTCGACGACGTCGAGGTCGACGCGAGCCGCATGCTCGGTAACCCCGGCGACGGCTGGCAGCTGGCGATGGACCTGCTGCCCTACGAGCGCTCCACCTGCTTCTGGCAGCGCATCGCCTACCTGTACTCACGGTTCGACGCACTCGTCGAAGCGGTGAAACGGCAAGGGCAGGTGGTGGATCCGGACCTCGGTGAGGTCTACCTGGCTCTGCACACGCTGCGCTGCCGTTCGGCGGCGACCCAGCACCGGCTCGCCGAGGGACACAAGCTCGGGCCGGATACCTCGATCGACAAGGTGCTCCTGGCGAGTGCCGAACAGCTGATCTACGACACCGCGCGCAATCTGATGCCCGGCGTCATCGAGCTCGAGGACTCCGAATGGCGCACCGAGTACCTGTACTCACGGGCCTCGACCATCTACGGCGGCACGGCCGAAGTGCAGCGCAACATCATCGCACGCCGGCTGCTCGACCTCGGGAAGGAGTGAGGCGTGACCGATTTGGATATCAAATCGCTGGGCCTGCTCGAAGACACGCTCCGCAAGACCATGTTGTCGGCCTCGGGCGCCAAGCTGGACGCCGCGCTGGCCGAACTCGGCTGGGCCGAGATGCTGTCCGACATGCCAGAGGTCGCCATGCCACTGGTGTTCCGGCTGCTGGGCGAAACAGGTTCGCACGCCTCGATTCTCAACGATGTGTTGCTCGAGACCATCGGTGGGCTGCCCGGAGGTACCCCGCCGATGCCCTATGCCGGTGGCACCTGGGTCGTCTGGGAACGCGAGGACCCTCCGGCCGGCGCCAACCAGACAATGGGTGGACTGCCCCTGCGCGAGGTTCCCGACGGCCAACTGCTGCGGATATCGGAGGCCCGCCGCGCGCTCGGCTGGTGGCTGGTCGGGTCCGCCCGCGCGATGCTGGCCCTGGCCCGGCAGCACGCACTGGACCGGGTCCAGTTCGGCAAGCCCATCTCGTCCTTCCAGGCCGTGCGGCATCGGCTGGCGGAGACCCTGGTGGCCATCGAAGGCGCCGAGGCAACGCTGAGCCTCCCGGGCGCGGACAACGTCGACCTCAACTCGCTGCTGGCCAAGGCCGCCGCGGGTAAGGCTGCACTGACCGCGGCCAAGCACTGCCAGCAGGTGCTCGGCGGCATCGGCTTCACCGAGGAGCACGAGCTGCACAACCACGTGAAGCGGGTACTCGTACTCGACGGACTGCTGGGCAGCTCAAGGGAACTCACCCGCAAGGCCGGCGCCGGGCTGCGCGCCCGAGGCACGGTGCCCCGCCTGGCCCAGCTGTAGGTTTTTCCACCGCGAGCGTGCGGGTCTGCTGCCCGACACGCCGCGGTGGAGCGGCAGACCCGCACGCTCGTGGAGAACGACGCTCGCCGCTACGACGAGTCCGCAACGGGTTCGGCAAAGACCGTGGCCGTCGAGCGGCCCCGCAGCACCGTCGAGCCACGGACCACCCAGTGCTGCCCTTCGTCGGCATCGGCACAGGCCAGCGCGCTTCCCGAACACAACACCGTCGACTCGCGGTCCTTGGCGTGGTCGGCCAGCCGGGCCGCCTCGTTGACCGCGTCACCGATCACGGTGTACTCGTAGCGATTCTCGGCCCCGATGTTGCCGGCGAACACCGAGCCGCACGAAATGCCCACGCCGAACTCCACATCCGGCAGCTGGTGCAGCCGCGGCACCAGCGCCCGCGCGGTGGCCAGTGCCGAAGAGGCCGGGTTGTCCAGCCGTAGCGGGGCACCGAAGACCGCCAGCACTGCGTCGCCTTCGAATTTGTTGATCAGGCCGTGATGCCGCTCGACGGTGTCGACCACGATCTTGAAGAACCCGTTGAGTAGCTGCGCCACCTCCTGGGGTGGACGCGAGGCACCCAACGCGGTCGAGCCGACCAGGTCGACGTAGAGAACAGCGGCGTCGCGGACATCACCCGTCACCGCTCCGCCCTGCTGCAGCGCGTGACGGGCCACGTCGACCCCCACGTAGCGACCGAACAGGTCCCGCAACCGATTCCGCTCGGCCAACCCGGCCAGCATCCGGTTGAAACCGTATTGGAGCCGACCTATTTCCGACGACTCGTACACCTTGACCGAGACACCGGACCAGCCCCGTTCGACGGCTTTCATGGCCAGCACGACTTCGCCGACCGGGTCCGATACCGACCGCGCCACCAGCACCATCGACCGCAGTCCGAAGACCAGCGAGATGACGGCCACCACCAGCACCGCCGCCTCGACGGGCGCGGTCTTCTGCACGAACCAGCCGTTGGAGCGCGCCAGTACGATCAGTGCGATGCCGGCCAGGGGCAGCCCGCTGAACAGGGTCCAGATGGTGACCAGCCGGGCCAGCACCCCGGGCATCCGGACGAGCGTGGACGACGATGCGGTCAGCGACGCGGCCACGATCGGCCGCAACATCCGTTGCGTCACCAGGAATCCCATGCAGGCCGCTGCCACGCCGCCGAAGAGGATCGCGCCACCCATCACGTAGGCGACGCCTCCCCCGACATCGAGGTTCAGCAGTGTGTACACGAGCGCGCTCACCGCCCAGGTGGTGAACTGGATGATGGTCTGACGGGGCGCGATACGCATGGCGGCACGCTGCTGCTGCGGCGTCGGTTTCTCGCCCGCGGCAAACCATTTGAACGTCGGATGGACATTCACCCATCCCACGATCGTGTCGACGATCGCTGCCGCGACCATCAGTGCGATCAGCGCGACCAGATTCGCCTGCGTCATCAGCTGACGCGCGTCGCCTACCGTGTTGCGGCTCAGCGCCAGTACGACGAGCGTCACGGCGGCCGCCGCGGTGGTCTGCGCGTAGATCTGCCTGGCCGCGTAACTCAGGCTGAGCCGGATCGCCCCCATCTTCAGAGGCCCGGGCCTACTTGATGTTCTGCTTCATTCCGTCGATATCCATCAACACCGGCCATCCGCTGACGCTAAGCGCATTGCCGTGTCCGGTCTGGTGAATATCGAACACCGATTGGATCGCGGCGTAGAAACCCTGTACGTCGAGGGTCTGGTTGACCGCCCGCTTTGCCTGACGAAGCGCGAACGCCGGCATCTGCGCGATCTGCGCGGCCAACTCGGCCGTCTGGGTGTCGAGTTCGTCGCGCGGGACCACCCGGTTGACCATGCCGGTGCGCTCGGCTTCCTCCGCGGTAAGCGCACGGCCGGTGAACAGGATCTCCTTGGCCTTGCGGGCACCGAGCTCCCAGGTGTGGCCGTGATACTCGACACCGCCGATACCCATCAGCGCCACCGGATCGGAGAACAGCGCGTCGTCGGCGGCCAAGATCAGATCGCACGGCCAGCAGAGCAGCAGGCCGCCGGAGATGCAGCGTCCCTGGACCGCCGCGATCGACGGCTTGGGCACGTTGCGCCATCTCAGCGTGTACTCCAGATAGCGCCGCGACTCGTGCTCGATGAGGAATTCCAGCGTGATCTTGTCCGGCACCGGTCCACCGCCGCGCAGGTCATGCCCCGCGGAGAAGTGCTTGCCGTTGGCGCGCAGCACGATCACCTTCACCTCGCGGTCGTCGGCGGCCCTGGTCCAGGCCGCGTCGAGCTCGTCGAGCAGTTCCGGGTTCTGGGCGTTGGCCGCTTCCGGCCGGTTGAGCGTGATCGTGGCGATCGAATCGGCGACGTCGTAGTCGATGTACACGTGTTTCCTTCAGTTCACAGCTGCCACGCGACAACCGCCTTCGCGATGCGGCAGCCACCCGCAAACAGCACCCGGCGGCGCAAAATTTGATGCGAAACCCTTCTTCTCAAAGGACTTCTATAATTCCCGTCATGAGAATACTATTCTCACAGCACGAAAGTTACAATCTCCGACACGTTGGCCGCGAGGGGGTCTGGCACCACAATGGCAAGGCGTTCTCCGGTACAGTCAGTTCATGTTCTCCCCACTCGACAAGCTTCGGAGCAGCCAGTGACCACCGCTGGCGAAGAACCCGCGTGGAAGCAACGAGCTGTCGAGCGGTCGATCAAAACCGCCAAGTTGCGCGCCGCTCAGCGGGTGCAGCGGTTCCTGGACGCGGCCCAGGCGATCATCATCGAGAAGGGCAGCACCGACTTCACGGTGCAAGAGGTCGTTGACCGCTCCCGTCAGTCGCTGCGCAGCTTCTACCTGCAGTTCGACGGCAAGCACGAGCTCCTGCTGGCGCTGTTCGAGGACGCGCTGAGCCGCTCGGCGGATCAGATCCGGGCCGCCACCTCGACACAGGGTGAGCCGATCGAACGTCTCAAGGTCGCCATCCAGCTGCTCTTCGAATCGTCGCGGCCCGATCCGGCCGCCAAGCGTCCGCTGTTCACCGACTTCGCACCTCGTTTGCTGGTTTCGCATCCGTCGGAGGTCAAGGTCGCGCACGCACCGCTGCTGGCTCTGCTCACCGAGCTCATGGAGGAAGCCTCCGAGGCCGGCCAGCTGCGCTCCGGGATCAACCCGCGACGGATGGCTGCGATGACCATGCAGACGGTGATGTTCGTCGCCCAGTCCAGCGGGGGCACTGACGAGGCATCGGTCCATCCGATCTCCGCCGAAGAGGTCTGGGACTTCGTGGCCAACGGATTCGCCGCCAGCTAGCTGAGAATTTCGTTCTCCTAAGCAAAGAACTCGCTTTACACTCAGGTGTGTGCCCGATCTCCGGACTGACCGTTATCGGGTCGCACAATGGGCCACCGGCACCATCGGAACGCACGCCCTGCGCGCGATCATCGAGCATCCACACCTGGAACTGAGCGCTGTTCATGTCTTCGGGGCCGACAAAATCGGTGCCGATGCGGGTGACCTGTGTGGTCTCGGCCCCACCGGCATCACCGCCACCGACAGCATCGAGGCCGTCCTCGACTCCGCGCCCGACTGCGTGCTCTACATGCCCGCGACACCCGACACCGCACAGTTGTGCCGGCTGTTGTCCGCAGGCATCAACGTCGTCAGCACGTGCGGCCAGTTCCACCACCCGGCGTCCGTGGAGCCCGCACTCCGCACGTCTGTCAGCGAAGCCTGTGCCCGCGGCAATGCCACGCTGTACGCCACCGGGAGCAGCCCCGGATTCATCACCGAGGCCTTCCCGCTGGCCCTGACCTCGGTGCAGCGCCGCCTGGACCTGCTGGCCATCGACGAGTACGCCGATCTGTCCCAACGCGATTCACCTGAGCTGTTGTTCGACGTCATGGGTTTCGGCGGGCCGGCCGGCCCGTTCGACGAGCGCCGGGCCGCGCATCTGCAGGCCAGTTTCGGTCCGTCACTGCGCCTGGTGGCCGACGCGATCGGGCTGCCACTCGACTCGGTGCAGACCGAGGGCCGTTGGGGGCTGGCGGCGCATGACACCACCATCCGGGCCGGGCAGCTGGCCGCCGGAACGGTGGCCGCCCAGCAGATCACCGTGTCGGGCCTGCGCTCAGGCCGGCGGCTGCTGCGATTCCAGGCGACCTGGTACTGCTGCACGGATCTCACCGAGGACTGGGACCTGCGCCCCACTGGCTGGCACCTCACCGTGGACGGCGATGCACCTCTGGACATCGACGTGCGGATGCCGATTCCACTCGACCGGATGGCCGCGATATCGCCCGGCTATACCGCGAATCGTGCGGTGAATGCGGTGCCTTTCGTCTGTGCCGCCGCGCCGGGGATCCGCTCGACCCTGGACCTGCCGCAGGTTGTCGCCGCCATGGGGACTTGAGAACTTCATTCTTCTAAGCAGAGAGTACAAATTGTCCGAAACGTATCTGTCGTTGACATGACGGGCGCGCCGGTGACACAGTTGCTGAGCAGGTGCACAGAATTTCACCGAGCATGCGCAGACACGGAAACAGGAACTGGGGTAATCAATGACTGGACGGGTGGAAGGCAAGGTCGCGTTCGTCACCGGCGCGGCCCGCGGCCAGGGACGTAGCCACGCGGTACGGCTGGCGCAAGAGGGCGCCGACATCATCGCGATCGACATCTGCGGACCGATCCGGCCCGGTGTGGAGACCGCCATCCCGGCCTCCACGTCCGATGACCTGGCCGAGACCGCCAACCTCATCAAGGGGCTCAACCGTCGCGTCGTGACCGCCGAGGTCGACGTGCGCGATGCAGATGCGATCAAGGCTGCCGTGGACAGCGGCGTCGAGCAGCTCGGCCGCCTCGACATCATCGTGGCCAACGCCGGTATCGGCAACGGCGGTGACGTGCTGCACGAGACCAGCCAGCTCGACTGGGACGAGATGATCGACATCAACCTGTCGGGTGTCTGGAAGTCGGTCAAAGCCGGTGTGCCGCACCTGATCGAAGGCGGCCGCGGCGGCTCGATCGTCCTGACCAGCTCGGTCGGCGGGCTCAAGGCCTACCCGCACTGCGGCAATTACGTCGCCGCCAAGCACGGTGTCGTCGGCCTCATGCGCGGCTTCGCGGTCGAGCTGGGCCAGCACAACATCCGTTGCAACAGCGTGCATCCCACGCATGTGGCAACCCCGATGCTGCACAACGACGGCACGTTCAAGATGTTCCGGCCCGACCTGGAGAACCCGGGCCCGGACGACATGGCACCGATCTGCCAGCTGTTCCACACCCTGCCCATCCCGTGGGTCGAGGCCGTGGACATCAGCAACGCCGTACTGTTCCTGGCCTCCGACGAGGCTCGCTACGTCACCGGCGTGACGCTGCCGGTCGACGCGGGAAGCTGCCTCAAGTAGGTCCGGAACCCTAGCCCGGACCGAGTGTTGCGGCGCCGGTCTGCGGGTGGCGATACCAGCCACCCGCAGCCCGTGTGCCACCGTCGACATGAATCGTCTGCCCGGTGATGTAACCCGACAGACCGGAAGTCAGAAACACTGCCGTCCCGGCGATTTCGTCGACGTGACCGGCCCGCCCCAGCGGGATGGCGTCAGCGATGCCCGACGGATATTGTGCGGCGCAAGCTCGAACGACGCAGTCTGGGTGTAGTTGATGACGCCGGCCTTCGCCGCCGCGTACGCGGCATAGCCGGGTGCCGCCCGCACGGGCATCCACCTGCTCGCCATCGCGCACGTCGGGGACGATGCCGAGGGCTCCGATCGATTCAGCGGATTCTGCACAGCTCTGCTCGTTGCGTGGCTGGCCACCGAGGCGCCGAAAGCCGCCAGCCCGGCGATACCTCGGCCGATGCCCGTGCCACCGCCGGTGACAACCGCCACCTGTCCGGTGAGCAGAACGTCAGAAGGATTGATAGCCATGGTTATTGAAGCTACTGGCATGACCGGCGGTGAGGCCAGATGCAACGTTGGGTAACCGGCGACAGCACCGGGCTCGAATTTCCGGCTGATCCGGACACGCTCCGCGACGCCGGACCGGAGTTCCTGACCACCGCCCTACGGTCTTTCGGCATTCTTCCGCAGGAGAACCGGATCAGCGCGATCACGCGGTTCGAGGATTGCACCGGTGGCAGCACCGGGCGCAAGGCGCTGCTGGACGTTCGGTACGCCGATCCGGCCGCCGGACTACCTACAGAACTGTTCGTCAAGTTCTCCCGCGACTTCGACGATCCCCGCCGCGACCGGGGAAAATCGCAGATGGAGCTCGAGGTGGCATTCGGAGCATTGTCGGCCGGCACCAAGCTGCCCGTCACGGTGCCGGCATGTCTGTTCGCCGACTATCACCACGCCTCGTGCACTGGGATGCTGTTGACCGAACGGATCTCCCTCGGTCAGAACGGCATTGAACCGCATTACGACAAATGCCTCGACTACCGGATGCCCGATGCCCTCGGCCATTACCGCGCCCTGCTCACCTCGATTGCGCGACTGGCGGGCGCACACCACGGTGGTGCGCTCCCTGACCTGGTGACCGATCGGTTCCGTTACGACGCAGACAAGGTGACCGTCGGCAGGCGGGCACCTCACTCCGCTGTCGAGCTCACCGATCAGGTGCACCGGCTGGCCGCATTCGCGGACCGCTATCCGGCGCTGCTACCACCCGCCGCCGGGCGTCCGGAGTTCACCACACGCATGCTCGCCGAGGTCGGCACGATCGCCGCGGCCGAGGTCGCCGTGATGAACTGGCTGCATGCCACCGACGAGCAGGTGGCGCTGTGTCACTGGAACGCCAACGTCGACAACGCCTGGTTCTGGACCGAACCCGACGGGACATTGGCCTGTGGGCTGATGGACTGGGGCTGCGTCAGCGTCATGAATGTCGCTATGGCCCTCTGGGGTTCGCTGTGCAGCGCTGAGACCGAGCTCTGGGACGAGCACCTCGACGGGCTGCTTGCCCACTTCGCCACCGAGTTCCACGCAGCAGGTGGACCTGTACTCGATATTGCCCGGTTACGCACTCAACTCTTGCTCTACGCGGCGGTGATGGGAGTGGGCTGGCTGCTCGATGCTCCGGCCTACCTGTGTACGGCACTGCCTGGTGAGGCCATCGACCGGTTCGACCCGCGGATCGCGGACAACGAGCCGGTGCGGGCCCAACTTCTGATGCTGAGCAACGTCCTACACCTCTGGGACACCGAGGACTTCGGAGCGCTGCTCAACGTGTTCGCACAGGACTGAGCCTGCGTCAGCGGGTCGCCTTGCGTCGGCCGCCGACGCCGGGTTCGGTGCCGATCACGCCGTCTTCGGCCAGTGCGGTGATCTCGTCGTCCGACAGTCCCAGCCCGGACAGCAGTTCGTGATTGTGCTCGCCCAACAGCGGTGCCGCCTGCCGGTGCAGCGCCCGCGGCCCGTTGGCCAGCGAGACAGGCAGGGTGCTGTGCGGTGCGGCGTTGTTCACCGGATGCCCGACATGTTCGAAGAACCGCCGGAACCGCAACTGATCCAGCTCCAGCTGCCGGTGTGGCTGCATCACCTTCGCCACCGGAACACCTACCGGCCACAGGGTTTCGACGATCTCGTCTCCGCTGCGCGGCAGACACCAGGCGGCCAATTGCTCGTCGATCAGGTCGTGGCTCGCCCGGCGCCCCTCGACGGTGTCCAACTTCGGGTCCATCGCCCAGTCCGGGTCTCCGAGCGCCGCACGGAGGGCGGCCCACTGGTCGTCGGTGCTGACCGCGATCGCCACCCAGCTGTCTGCGCGGCCGAATTCGTCGATCTCGGCGCTCTGGTAGATGTTCTGCGGCGCCGCGGCCGGCCCCCGGTTGCCGTCGCGCTGGAGCAGTGAGCCGTAGGCCGAGTACTCGATGACCTGCTCGGCCGCCACGTTGAGCGCGGCGTCGACCATGGCGGCCTCTACGAGAACTCCCTGCCCGGTCCGGCGGCGGTGCTCGAGAGCGAGCATCAACCCCGACAGCGCGTGCACCCCGGCATTGGGGTCACCGATCGAATACGGTTCGAACGGGGCGCGGTCCGGGTAGCCGGTGAGCCAGCTCAATCCAGAGGCGTCCTCGATGATGTAGGCGAAGGCCGGGTTGTCCCGCCACGGCCCGTCCAGCCCGAACCCGGGCATGCGCACCATGATGATGTCCTCGCGCAACTCCCGGAGCGATTCGAAGTCGAGCCCGATCTGTTCGATCACCCGCGGGGTGAAGTTCTCGACCACCACGTCGCAGGTGGCGATCAGCCGACGCAACAGATCCCGGCCCTGCTCGGTCTGGAAGTCCAGGGTCAGGCTCTTCTTGTTGGTGTTGAGCGCACTGAAAATCGGCGAACGCTCCCACCACTGCTCCACGGTGGCCGGGATCCCGGCGATCAATCGGGTGCCGTCCGGCCGCGGAGTCGACTCCAGATGGATCACCTCGGCACCGAGCATGCCCAACGGATGGGTGCACGACGGCCCGGCCCAGAACGTGGTCATGTCGAGCACCCGCAAACCGCTGAACGGCAACCGGTTCCCACCTGGTACGCCGGCGGGCGCATCACGCGGGGTCAGCTCGGCGGCGCGGATCTCTTCGGTGTGCTCCCCCAGTCGCGGGGCCGGCGACGCTTCACGCAGCGCCACCCCGGGTAGCCGGTACGGTGCGGCGGGCTGGATGAATCCGCGTTGTGGATTGCGGATGAACGCGCCCCGTTGCGCGAAATGATCCATACCGGTGACGTTCTCACCGTTGCCGACCGGCGAGTTGGGGATCCGGAACGCCGACGCAATTTCTCGTACGTCGTCCACGTTCTGGTCACGCAGCCAGCTGTACAACTCCTCGGCATGCAGGTTGGCCTGCTCGGTGATGGTGAGCTCGGACGTCTCGTCGATCCATTCGTCGTGCCCCGACATCGCACACAGGTCCCACCACTGCTGGGCGGTGCCGCAGCCGAGAGCGACCAGACCGTCGGCCGCTTCGGCGATCCCGGGAACCGTCGGCCTGCGCTCGCTGCGCCACGGACGGCCCAGCATCTCGAAATAGGTGACCGGGTAGTACGTCAGCCCCAGGACCTGGGCCTCCAGCGCCGAGAGGTCCACCAGCTCGCCGTGGCCGTCCCGGATCGCCCGCGCCCGGAAGGCCAGCGTCATCGCCGCCGCGTACGCACCGGCGAGCCACTCGCCAACCTGACCGCCGATGGACACCGGCGCCCGGTCCTGCACGCCTCGACCGATACCGATCGCACCACCCGACCACGCCTGCAAGGTGAATTCGGTGGCTGCCCGACCGCTCCACGGACCGTCCAACCCGAACGGGGTGATCGTGGTGACGATCAGATGCGGGTGCCGGCGGAAGAGGTCCTCCGGTGCGAGCGACTGAGCGACAGGCGATTCCGGCGACCAGATCACGGCATCCGCGCCTGCCACCAGCCGGTCCAGCAGTGCCTGGTCGTCGGGTTGGACGACGACACTGCGTTTACCGCCCGCCAGGAAGGTGAACAGGGCGCCGTCCTCATCGGGGTCGATGTGCGCGCCTGACGCCGACCAGCGGCGTAACGGGTCACCTTCGGGGGCTTCGACCTTGATCACGTCGGCGCCGCCGTCGGCGAGGATCTTCGTGGCGTACGCCCCGGCGATCCCGCTGGACAGGTCGACGACGGTGTAGCCGTCAAGTGGTGCGCTCATGTGCCTATTCGGGTTTCGCCCTGTTCTTCTTGGACAGCCGGAAATCTGGCGGGAACTTGCTGTCGTTGTCGTTCACCGCGGCCGACAGCCCCGAATCGATCGACTCAAACATGTCCAGGTCGGCATCGCTGTCGTTGGCGACCCCGTTGCCCATCGACTCGAAGAACGCGCTCAGCAGGCTGCCCATGTACTCACCCTGCTGCTGTTTGAAGATCTCGAAGAACATCTTCTGCTGAAAGACGGTGTCCACCGGACGGTTCCGGGTGCAGGCCAGCGCGTATTTCTGCACTTCGCCTTCGAGTTGGTCGCGAGGCACCACCTTGTTCAGGAAGTTGCAGTCGTACATCTCCGCAGCGGTGAACGGCCGTCCGGTGAAGACCATCTCCTGGAACTTCCGCAGGCCCATCATCTGGACCCATGTCCACATACGGGGGCCCCAGCCGTGGTACCGGAACGACGGATGACCGAACAGCGCGTCGTCCGATGAGATCACCAGATCGGCGTCGGCGCACTGGTAGAAATGCCAGCCGTAGCAGTAGCCCTTGGCCTCGACGATGCTGATCTTCTTGAAGTCCTGCAACGCACGGTTGCCGGCCTGGGAGTTGGCGTACCACGAGCTGATCGTGGCGCCGTTGCGGAAGGTGCCCTTCGGCGGGTAGGTCACTTCCCCGACACCGTCGTCCTCCAGGCGCAGCTCGGCCAGGCGCACCGCCGGATTGTCGTTGCCCTCCATGAACTCCGGTAGATCCGCCCCGCTGCCCAGGTTGTCCCCGACGCCGCGGATGATCACCACCTTGACGTCGTTGTCGGCGTTGGCCGCTCGCAGCACGTCGGCGTAGCGCAGCCGCGCCATCGACGTCGGCGCGTTGAGGAACTCCGGCCGGTTGAACGTGATGGTGGCGATCTTGGTCTTGGGGTCCTTCTCGTAGAGGATGATCTCTTCAGGTTTGGGCCGCTCAGGCATGTGCCGCCTCACTGTTCGATGGGGCCTGGGTCAGTACCTCGGGTCCGTCGGCGCCGACGACGACGGCATCGCGGGTGAACACCGCACCGACACCCTGCTCCCAGACGTAGCCGGTGACAGCCAGCACCATGCCCTCCTCGAGGATGTCTGACTCGGCGGTCGCCCGCAGGTTCGGGGCCACCACCGGCGGGTCGAATCCCAACCCGAGCCCATGTGCCACCGGCATCGCCGGCAGCGGTTCCCCGGCCTGCTCGTAGGCGTCCAGCAACGCGCTTGTGGGATTGCCGACGCGGCAGGCGTCGATCAGCCTGTCCCACAGGTCATCTCGACGTCGATACAGTGACCGAACCGCATCCGTCGGTTCGCCCACCGATACCGTGCGCGCGACTTCCGCGACATAGCCATCGGCGAGCACACCTGCCGACAGAGCGACCAGGTCGCCCTCACTCACGCGGCCGTCTCCCTCGGCACGACGCCACGGATGGTCTTTCGAGGTGACCCACGCGGCGTCCTGCGTGGCGGGGGTGCTCACCCCACCGGCGGCCTCGGCCTCCAATATCGCACCGGCGAGCCGCTTTTCGGTGGTTCCCGGAACCAGCTCGGCGACGCCTCTCGCCAGCCCCTCCTCTGCGACGATCAGCGCGCGCCGCAGTGCCTGGATCTCCTCAGGGGTTTTCACCCGGCGCGCCGCCCGCATCGCCTGCTCACCGTCGACCAGCTCGGCGTTCGGGAAGGCCATCGGCAGCAACTTGGCGAACGTCGGTGTCAGGGCATCGGTTCCGATCCGCCACGCCGAATCGGAACCCTCGATGCCGCGCAACACATCGACCAGCGTCATCGGGTTCCAGGCGAAGCCGTACAGATTCTCGTGTGGGATCTCCTCGGGGATGCCCTCGTCCCACGTGCTGTTCAGGTGGATCTCACCCGTGGCCCGCACGAACGTGCAGATCGGCCCGAACGGTCGGGTGCCCACCACCCACAACTGCGGGGCGCCGGAGATGTACCGGACGTTGGCCTGCCTGCCGAGTACCAGCGCGTCGAGGCCATGGGCCTCCATCTGCGCGATCGCCCGCTCCCGGCGGCTGACGCGCAGTGCCAGGCCGTCGGCCTCGATCTCAGTTCCCACGGGACACCTCATAGGGGTCGTACGGATATGCGGTCAGCGGCATCCAGCCGCCCTCGGTCACCACGACGATCTCCTCGCCGCGATAGCCGCCGGTGCC
Source organism: Mycolicibacterium sp. 050232 (assembly GCA_036235365.1). Classification (GTDB taxonomy): domain Bacteria; phylum Actinomycetota; class Actinomycetes; order Mycobacteriales; family Mycobacteriaceae; genus Mycobacterium. Next base: position 537,571 of record JAZBEZ010000004.1, read on the forward strand.
GTCCTCCCAGACCACCGGCTCGAACACCAGCAACATGCCGTCCGGGAAGACGAAATTGTCATCCCACTCCTGGCCGAGATCCGTTCCGATCATCGGCATTTCAGCCGCGCTGGTACCGATGCCGTGTCCCAGGTAGAAGTGCGGCAGCCACGGCTTCTTCCCGCCGCCGGCCGCGGTGGCCGCTCGGCCCAGGTCGCCGCAGGTGGCGCCGGCCTTGGTCACCGAGAGCACCGCGTCGACGATGCGACTCCACTTGTCGAACTGCTCCTTCTGGGCCGCGGTGGGATCCTGACCGACGATCCAGGTTCGTCCATGATCGGAGCAGTAGCCTTGATATGCGATGGACACGTCGGTCCACAGGACGTCACCCTGCTGCAGCTCGCGCTCGGTGGTGAGCAGCGGCAGGGCGAGATCGCCGGTGGTGGTCCAGGTACCCTCCGCCTTCGACGCGGGCATGACCTGCCAGATCGAGTCGAACATGTTGGTGGTGGCGCCGAGTTCGAAAGTGCGGCGCACGAATTCGGCGGACAGGTCGATCTGGCGCACCCCCGGGGCCAGCGACTTGTGGATCTCGGCAACCGCCTCTTCGGTGATCTGACAGGCCCGGCGGATACAGGCGATCTGGTCGATCGTCTTGACGATCTTCGCCGCGCCGATCACCGGGGCGGCGTCCACCGGCGCACTGGGGAACAGTGCACTACCGGCCAGTCGCATCGCCCCGGTCAACTCGTCGGTAGCGACCGTCGCGCCCGCCGGGACCAAACCGGCCAGGATCTTCGCGAATTCCTGGACACCCTCGTCGAATTCGAGATAGACGGGCCCGTGCAGATGGTCGTCGGGCAGCCCGGTTTCCAAGGACGCGCCCTCACGGAACGGCAGGAACAGGTGCGGGTGTTCGTCGTCGGCCAACACGACCGCGATCGGTCGCTCGACATGGGACAGCCCCGCGTCGGCCAGCGGCCAGGCGATGCCGGTGGCGTACATGACGTTGCTGTTGCCGAGCAGCACGAGCGCATCGACACCCTGCTCGGCCATCGCCGCGTGCAGCCGGGCACCGACCTCTCGCCGCATCCGGGCGAGGTCAGGCTCCGCGGGAATGTCGAGCGGGGTGAAGCCGGTGCGGGCGATCTGGGTGACGCCTGAAAGCGTCGAACTCGTCATAGGAGCCCCAGGAACTTCTGGATGTTGGTGGACACGATCTTGGTCGCGTTCTCCGGGCCAACCGCCTCGACCACCGTCGCCAGCGACTTCTCCGAGTACCCGAAGGTGCTCTCGTTGTGGGGGTAATCGCTGGACCACATCACGTTGTCGACACCGATCTGGTCGATCAGCCGCAGCCCCAACGGGTCCACCATGAACGAGGCGGCCATGTGCTTGTCCCAGTAGTACCGGACGTCGTGTTGCAGTTCGTGATTGAACATGTGGCGGTAGGAGGCCAGCATGTGCTCGGCGTCCTGCAGCGCGGTCGGCACCCAGGCGATTCCGCCCTCGAACCAGCCGACCTTGAGCTTGGGATGCCGGTCGAGGATTCCCGAGAAGACGTACTTGGCGAACTGTTCCCGGAAAGAGTCGACGTTGACCATCATGCCGACGACGACGCTGTTGTTCTCGCAGGGCGTCTTGGGCGGGGTCTCGCCGATGTGATGGCTGACCGGTATGCCCGACGCCTCGATTTCGTCCCAGACCGCGTCCATCGCCGTGCTGCCGTAATCGTAGATGTTGCCCTCGTCGTCCTTACCCGGATTGAGCGGGAGCAGGAACGTCTTGAGCCCCAGCGACTTCAGCTCCTCAAGGGTGCTGCGCGCCCCCTTGGGGTCCCACCAGTTGATCAGCCCGACACCGTAGAAATGCCCGTTCGACTGCTCTTGCAGAGCGGCGATGTGCTCGTTGTAGATCCGGAACACCCGCTCGCGCAACCCCTTGTCCGGGTAATGAAAAAGGGCGAGTACAGCGTTCGGAAAAGCCAGCTCCTTGTCGATGCCGTCCTCTTTGAGCTCCCGGATACGGGCCGCAATGTTGTTCGACGCGGCGCCGGCCAGGTCGTCGTACTGCATCAGTACGCGACCGAAATCGCCCCCGGTCCAGGCCTTGCCCTTCATGCCGACCATGTAGGCGCCGTCCTCGTACCAGATGCGCGGCGCGGCACCCTTGAGCTCCTCTGGGAAGCGCTCGTAGAAGATGTCGTCGGCCACCGAGATGTGGTTGTCGGCCGAGAAGATCTCGGTGCCCTGAGGCAGTCCGGTGAGGCCGTCCGCTGACGCATGCCCCTTGCGGTTCTTCGGTGCGCCAAAGCCTTCCGGTGGATAGAGGGTCGTCGAAGCAGTCATGTGTGGTACTCCAATCGGGCTGTGGGGCTGAGGATCGGCATGCCCGCAACTACCAGTTGACGGGGAGTTCGTAGACGCCGTAGGCGAGCCGGTCGTGCTTGAACGGCACCTCGTCGAGCGGAACGGCCAGGCGCAGGGTCGGGATCCGGCGCAGCAGGGTGTGGAAGACGATCTGCAGTTCGGCGCGCGCGAGCTGCTGACCGACGCACTGGTGCCTGCCGTAGCCGAAGCCGAGCTGCTGGCTGGCGTCGCGGCTGAGATCGAGCTTGTCGGGCTCCGGGTAGGCCTTCGCATCCCAGTTGGCCGGGGACAGATCGATGATCACCCCATCACCGGCGCGGATGGTCTCACCGCTGATCTCGATGTCCTCGAGCGCGACCCGACGCTGACCGGTCTGGATGATGGACAGGTAGCGCATCAGTTCCTCGACCGCGTTGGCGATCACCTTCGGATCGTCGGCGGCACGCAGGAAGTCGGCCTGCTCGGGGTTCTCCAGGAGTGCCAGGATGCCGATGCCGATCATGTTGGCGGTGGTCTCGTGCCCGGCGATCAACAGTCCGGTGCCCAGCTGCGCGGCCTCCTTGACGCTGATCTCCCCGGCGGTCACGCGCTCGGCCAGGTCCGACACCGCATCCTCGGACGGGTTGGCCTGCTTCTCCTCGACCAGATTGATCAGGTACTGGTGCAGGCTCATCGCGCCCTTCTGCATCGCGTCCGCCGCGGCGTAACGAGCCAGGCCGGCGTTGGCATGCTCCTGGAAGAACTCGTGGTCTTCGTAAGGGACGCCGAGCATCTCGCTGATCACCACGGTGGGAACCGGCAAGGCCAGCTTGGCAACGAGATCGGCAGGTTGCTGGCCGGCCAGGATCTCGTCGATGCACTCATCGGTGACCTTCTGGATGGCTGCACGCAGTCCCTCGACGCGACGGAACGTGAACGGCTTGGACAGCATCCGGCGGAACCGCGTGTGCTCCTCGGCATCGGAGGTGAATACCGAGCGCGGCCGCTTGTCCACGGTGGAGAGCATGTGCTCATTCCAGTGCGGGAAACCTGCGATTCGGTCGTCCACGCTGATCCGGGAGTCCGCGAAGAGAGTACGGGCCTCTTCGTGTCCGGTGATCAACCACGGGGTACTTCCGTTCCAGATCTTCACGCGGAACAGACCTTTGGGGTTCCCGAGCATCGGCGGCGGCGGGGCGAACGGGCAGGTCGCCGCGCGCTCCATCGGGTATTCGGGGATGTCTACTTCGGTCACGGTTTCAGACACGGCATTCCTCAAGGTCAGTCTTGGATCTCGATGGCTAGGGCTGGGCAGGCCTCCGCGGCGCGGCGGGCGTTGTCGATCTGGTCCGGACCGGGTTCGGGTTCGAGCAGGACGACGACACCGTCTTCGTCGCGCTGGTCGAACACCTCACTGGCGTTGAGTACGCACTGCCCGGAGGAGACGCACTTGTCCTGGTCGACAGTGACTTTCATATGATGTCGCTTTCTTGAGTCACCGGTGCCATCCACAGGCCGACGATCGCGTCGATCAATCCAGACGCCGCGCCCTGCCAGGACGCCCGCGGCACGTTGCCACCCTGCGCCATCGCCCGCTCCCGGTCGGCGCAGCTGTGCATCAACAGGTTGCGCGCCATGATGTTGCGTTCGGCGCGGACCTCTCCGGGCAGTTCCGGCAGGCAATTGTTCATCCCCTCGATGACCTGCACCAGCGACGGCGAACTCAACGCGTCGCGGACCACGATGTTGTGGTAGGCCGGGTCGGTCATCACCTGGGCGGCAAACCTGGCGTACCAGGTCGGGTTACCCAGCGCGGCAAGGTGATCGGTGAGCGGCTGCACCAGGCAGGACACCCAGTCCCGCAGACTGGCCGAGGCCCCGGTGTCGGCCACCATCTGCTCGCGCAGGCACTCGATCGGACCGCGGTGCTTGTGCTCGATGGCGCGGACCAGGTCGGTCTTGGTGCCGAAGTGGTAGCCGACGGCCGCGTTGTTGCCCTGCCCGGCCGCCTCGCTCACCTGACGGTTGGACACCGCGAACACGCCATGCTCGGCATAGAGCCGCTCAGCGGCCTTGAGGATCGCCTCCTGGGTACTGCTGGCCCGATCGGCACGGGCGGTCCGGTTGGCTGCTGTCACCGTTACAGTCAACGCCCCTCCTGTAATTAAGTCAAGCAGTTGATTTAAATTGCTGAGGTCGCCGCCCCCGAGCGCGCCGACACTACGGTTTTTGACGGAAAAACCTGGTTACCGCGGCAAAAACCGTAGTCTCGGCGGGGTTGGTCGGTGAGCTATTTGGGCTTTCTCACGATGACCTTGCCCGCGACGGTGCCGCCGTCGATCGGCAGCACAGTTCCGGTCACATAGCGCGAGCGGTCGGTCGCGAAGTAGAGCGCCGCCTCGGCGACATCCTCGACAGTGCCCTCCCGCTTGAGCGGACGGTCATTGCGCATCTGGGCCCGGATCCCCGCCTCGAACTCCTCGATGCGCTCGCGCTCCTCCGGCGAGGCCGACTTGGCCACGATCGCGGTGCGGATGTTGCCGGGCGCGATGGCGTTGACGCGGATCTCGTAGTGGGCCAACTCGATCGCCGCCGACTTGGTGAACTGGATGACCGCGGCTTTGGATGCGCGATAGGTCATCACCCCGCCGCCGGCCTGGATCCCGCCGATCGAGGTCAGGTTGAGGATCGAACCGCCGCCGTGCTCGGACATGTACCGCGCGGCATCACGGGTCCCGGCCATCACCGCCCGGACGTTCACCCGCATCACGGTGTCGAAATCCGCCAGATCGTCGTCGAAGAACCGCCGGTGCATCCGGCCCGAGACCCCGGCGTTGTTGACCATGACGTCCAGGGCGCCGAAGGTCTCCACCGCGGTCGACACCAACCGACTCACCTGTTCGACATCGCCGACGTCGGTGAACATGAACCGGGCGTTCTCCCCCAGTTCGTCGGCCAGCGCCTTGCCGCGCTCCTCGTCGATGTCGCCGATCGTCACCTTGGCGCCTTCGGCGGCGAACCGGCGCACCAGTCCCTCACCGAGTCCCGACGCTCCGCCGGTGACGACCGTGACTTTTCCGGCCAGCTCGTTCATTGCACCTCTTTCAGGAATTCCAGCAATACCGCCGTCAGCTCGGCGGGCTGTTCGATCTGCGGGCAGTGCCCGGCGCCGGGGATCACCGCGCTACGGGCACCCGTGATCTGATCGGCGATTTCGGCGGCCCAACCGGGCTGCAGCAGCTTGTCACGATCCCCCTCGATGATCATGGTCGGCACACCGATGCGGTCATATGCCCGTTGCGCCGACGGCATCGCCGGTGCGTCGAGGCCGGGCCGCCGAAACCGGGCCGCGGCCAAGGTTTCCCAGGCCCCCGGCGCGATGCTCGCCTCGTACCGTCGTTGCACGTACGCCTCGTCGGCCGGATAGGCCGGATCGGCGAACAGCGCGGTGACGATGCGTCGCATCCCGTCCAGCGTGGCGTCGTAGTCGTACAACGCCGCCGAATGTTCGTTGCGTTGGATCTCTCCTCCTCCGCAGATCGCGGTGAGCGATCGCACCGGAAGCCGTGGGGCATCCGAGGTGGCATCGACCAGCAGGTTGATCGCTCCCATCGAGTTGCCGACGAAATGCGCGTCCGCGACGCCGAGTTCGGCACAGAACCGGGCGATGTGCCGGATCCGCATCCCCCGGCCGTCGTTGAAATCGATGACCTTGGCGCTCTCACCGAAACCCAGCATGTCGGGGGCGAGCACCCGGTAGTGCTCGGCAAGCACGCCGATGGCACGCCCCCAACCCAACTCGGCCCCGGCGCCGAACTCGCCGCCGTGCAGCAGGACGACGGGGTCACCCCGGCCGGCCTCGAGGTAGCCGGTAGTCAAGCCGTCGACGTCGATGGTCTTGCGTGCGAAGGTGCGCTGCGCCGTCATTGCGGGGCTCCGCCTGCCCGACCGAAGTTCAGCAACTGGGTGGCGAGCATGTCGAGCTGGCCACGCACCGTTCCGTCGGCCAATTCGCCTGTCTCGGCCCAGATCTTGTCCGCGGAGTTGATCGCCACCCCCAGCGGGGTCGGCCAGGCCCGAAGCGCGTGGCCGATGGACCGCAGCTGCCCCAGCGTTCCCACGGCAGCCTGCCAGCCGTAGGCGCAGCTGATGCAACCCCACGGGGTGTTGTCCAGGTACACGCGCGGGTCCTCCCGCAGATCCTCGATGTAGTCGAGCGCGTTCTTGACCAGACCCGAGATCGCACCGTGATAGCCGGGCGAGCCGACCACCACGGCGTCGGCGTCCCGGAGTGCGGACACGAAGTCCAGAGCTGCCGGCGTGCGCTCCAACGAGTGCGGCGCATACATCGGCAATTCGAGGTCCGGCCCCGCGAACATCCGGGTTCGGCCGCCTTGCCGCTCCACGGCTTCCAGGCAGTAGCGGACGGCCCGCTCGGTCGAGGAGTCCGCGCGCAGGGTGCCACCCAATCCGACCACGAACGGCACGCTCTCAGTTGACGTCATGTTTCCTCACTTGATCGCAATGGGATTCACCGGTGAACCGACCGCACCTACGACCTTCAACGGCGGTGCAATCAACTGGAATTCGTACATGCCGTCGGCGGCGCAGTCGGCAGCCAGCGCGCCCAGATCCCAGTACTCACCGAACATCAGGCCCATGTCGCGCAGACAGAGCATGTGCATCGGCAGGAACGTACCTTCGACACCGTTGGCCGGGTCGGGATCCTCGACCATCAGATTGTCGGCGGCCACCGCGGCGACGTCGTGGTCGTGCAGCCACGAGGCGCAGCGCCAATCCAGTCCGGACCCCGGTTCGGCCCCGTCTCCGTTCGCCAGGAACCGTGTCCACCACCCGGTGTGCACCACCACGATGTCTCCGGGGGTGATGCTCACCCCCTGCGCATTGGCCACATCATCGAGTTCAGCTGGGGTGATGGGGTTTCCGGGCTGACAGAACACGTCTTCGCCCCGGTGGCGCACCACGTCCAGCAGCACCCCGCGCGACACGATGCCCTTGCCGTCCACCTTGTCGATACCGCAGTGGAAGGCACCGAAGCTGGTGACCGAATCGGCCGGGAACCCGTTGTAGAGCTTGTCCTCGTAGTACACGTGGCTGAGCGCATCCCACTGCGTGGCAGCCTGCAGCGGCATGGTGATCATGTCGTCGTTGAACCGGAACGGGTTGTCGACGAAGAACGAACTAAGCTCCTGCGCAACGGAATTACGCACCCAGTCCGGGGCATACTTGACCAGCGTCTCGGCGTCCCCACCGTCGACGGTCATCACATGCACCGGGTTCTGCCGGAACTTGAACGCGCCCTGTGGACCGTTGGAACCGAAGTCACCGCCGAGGGAGATCACCCGGCCGGCCTTCACCAGGGACGCGGCCTCGGCGACCTTCTCGGCAGTGATCAGATTGAGCGTGCCGAGTTCGTCGTCATCACCCCACCGACCCCAGTTACGCACGTCATCGGCGACCTTGCGAAAGTCGCTCATCGTCCCGGCCAAGCTCAGCTCCTCTGGTCAGCGTCGTCTACAGCATCGACCAGGGATGCCTCGCGTTGGGCCAGAATGCCGCCATCGGCCCAGATCACCTGCCCGGTCACATAACTGGCGGCCGGGCTGCCCAGGAATGCCAGCAGCGAAGCCTGCTCGGCGGCCTCGGAGTTGCGGCCCAGCGGGGTGGTGAACGCATCGAGGTACTGCTGACCGTAGGCCGAACGCAACTGGTCGAGGATCGGGGTTTCGGTGACGCCCGGCCCCGTGCAGTTGATCCGGATCCCGCGGGCACCGAGTTCGGCGACTCGGGACATCCCGTAGAGAATCATCGCTTCCTTCGACACCCGGTAGCCGCCGTCGGCCAGCGCCTCCGGATGGTCGGCGCACCACTGCAATCCCTCGTCGACCGACCGGGTCCGGATCAACCCCGCTGTGGTGGACCGGTTTTCCCGGTACCCCGACGCTGCCAGCGACGACACCGAGGTGATCGACCCGCCCGCGCGGATGCGGCCCGCCACCGCCTCGGTGAACTGCCGTGTACCCAGGAAGTTGATCCGCACCACCAGCAGCGGATTACCGATCCCCGAGGACACACCGGCCACGTTGAACAGGGCGTCGACCGGTCCGTCGACCGCACCGGCAGCGCGGTCGACGGACTCCTGATCGGCCAGGTCGAGTTCGATGAACTCATCGGGCAGGCGATCGGGCGGCCGGATGTCCAGGCCCGTCACTCGGGCGCCGAGCTCACCCAACTGGCGGGTGACCTCGGCGCCGATGCCCGATCCGCAGCCGGTGACCACGACGTGTTTACCGTCGTAGCGCACCAGCTCGCTCAGGAGAGTCACGTGTGCGGCTCCGTTCAGCCCGAGGTTTCCCGAGCTGCCTTCTCGGCCTGGGCCGCCTTGACCCGGCCCTCGTTGATCTCGGCCATGGCCTCGGGGATCTCGCCTGCGGTGAACTTGTCGCGGCCGGTGGGCAGCCCACCGAAGGCGTAGGTCTCGTCGAACAGCGGAGCGTCCGACGGACGGCGACGCGACTCGACCTTCTCGATCACCGGTTCCAGACGCTTGGCCTTGTCCGCCACCGCCTTTGCGTCCCGCTCGATGAACTCGGGCAGGATCTCCTTGCCCATGATCTCGATGGACTCCATGGTGCCCTCGTGACTGCGCGGGTTGAGCAGCAGGATGATCTCGTCCACGCCGCTCGCCTCGTAACCGCGCAGGAACTCGCGCACTGTGTCGGGCGAGCCGATGGCGCCACGGCCGGGACCATAGGCCAGCGTCGGATCCTCTTTGACCGCCTGCTCGTAACGTTCCCACACCTTGGTACGGCCGGGGGTGTGCATGCCGGTGAGGTAGTAGTGCATGATCCCGAACGAGAAGAACCCGCCGCCGATGCCAAGACGCTTGAGCGCCTCGTCGTCGGACTTGGCCACCATCATCGACAGGTCTCCGCCGATGGCCAGCACGTTGGGGTTGATGGCGGGCGTGATCGGAGCGCCTTGCTCCTCGAATTCCTTGTAGTACCCGTCGACCCGCTCTTTGAGCGCCTCGGGGCCGGTGTAGGCGAAGCTCAGCGCACCGATGGCCTTCTGGGCGGCCATTTGCACCGAGGACGGGCGGGTGCAGGCCACCCACACCGGCGGGTGCGGGCTCTGCAGCGGCTTGGGGATGACGTTGCGGGCAGGCAGCTCGACATGCTCACCCTTGAAGCCGGTGAACGGCGCCTCGGTCATACAGCGGATCGAAACCTCAAGGGCTTCTTCCCACATCGTGCGCTTGTCCGCCGGGTCGATGTTGAACCCGCCCAGCTCGGCCACCGAGGATCCCTCACCGGTACCGAACTCCACGCGGCCGTTGGACAGGTGATCCAGGGTGGCAACGCGCTCGGCGATCCGGGCCGGGTGGTTGATCGGCGGCGGCAGGTGCATGACACCGAAACCCAGCCGGATGTCCTTGGTCCGCTGGCTCGCCGCGGCCAGGAACATCTCCGGCGCAGTGGCGTGGCAGTACTCCTCGAGGAAGTGGTGCTCGGTGAGCCAGACGGTCGAGAAGCCGGCCTTGTCGGCGGCCTCCACCTCATCCAGCCCGTCCTGGAACATCTGGTGCTCGTCATCGTCGGACCACGGCCGCGGAAGCGCGAACTCGTAGAACAGCGAGATCTTCATCGGTTTCCTCCTGAGGGATTGCTGACGGTGCCCTGGATCTGTTGGTTGGCGGCTGGTGGAACTGGTTGTGCGGCCGTCAGTTCGGGGTGCTGTCGGCTTCGCGCGATATGCCTGGCCGCCACGTACCCGAAGGTCATGGCCGGCCCGATGGTCGCGCCAGCACCGGCGTAACTGCGGCCCATGACCGCGCCCGAGACGTTGCCCACCGCGTACAGCCCGTCGACGGCGGACTCGTCGGCGCGCAGCACCCGGGCATGCTCATCGGTGCGCAGGCCGCCGGAGGTGCCCAGGTCGCCGAGGATGATCTGGAACGCGTAGTACGGCGGCTTGCCGAGGGGACGAAGATTGGGGTTCGACAGGGTCGGGTCCCCGTAGTAGTTGTCGTATGCGCTGTCGCCGCGGTTGAAGTCGTCGTCGTGACCGGCATGGGCCAGTTGGTTAAAGCGCTCGGCGGTGGACCGCAGGTTGTCCGCGGGTACACCGATCTTGCGGGCCAGCTCCTCCCAGCTGTGCGCCTCGACCACGACACCCGAGTCCAGCCAGGCCTGCGGGACCTTGCGTCCGGTCGGTACCGGGGCGAACGGAATCTTCGGGATCGGCAGGTGCCCGGCCACCACATACCGGTGGAAGGAGTCGATGTCGGTGATCAGCCAGCACGGGATGTGCGCGACGCCGGATTCCTGCCCCTTGATCATCGCGTGGGCGAAGTCCATGTAGGGCGCGGCCTCATTGATGAACCGCTTGCCCTCGCCGTTGACCACGAACTGCGACGGCATCATCCGCTCGTTGAGCATGAACTGCAGCCGGCCGTCAGGCCAGCAGATCGCCGGGAACCACCACGCCTCGTCCAGCAGTTCGGTGGCACCGCCGGCTTTCTCGCCGGCGCGGATCCCGTCGCCGGTGGCCGCGGGATTGCCGAAGCTCCAGTCCTTCTCGAGCACCGGCAGGTGCTCCTTGCGCCAGGCCATGTCGTGGTCGAATCCGCCGGACGCCAGGATCACGCCCCCGGTGGCCCGGATCCTGACCGCGCGCCCGTCCTTTTCGACGACGGCGCCGAGCACCGCGCCGTCCGGCCCGGTGATCAGCGAGGTCATCGGCGCGTCCAACCACAGCGGGATGTCGTGCTGCTTGAGCGCCAGCCGCATCCGGGCCGCCAGCGACTGGCCGATGGCGGCCATCCGATCGCCGAACACCCGGGCCCGCACCATCCGCCAGATCAGCTTCAGCAGCACGGCCTTGCCCCGCCAGTTCTGCCGGACCTGGTAGAAGAGCCGAAGGTCCTTGGGGGCGAACCAGATTCCCTTGGGCGCCAGGGCCAGCGGGGCGAGCAGCTCCTGCTCGTGTTCACCGAGCTTGCGCAGGTCGATCGCCGGGACGTTGATCGTGCTGCCCTGGGCCGAGCCGCCCGGTAGCTCCGGGTAGTAGTCGGCATAGCCGGGCTTCCAGACGAATTCGAACCAGTCACTGTTGTGCTCGAGGAAATCCATCATCTCCGGCGCGGCCTCGACATACTTGCGCAGTCGGGCGTCGCTGACGGTGCCCTCGGTGATCTGCTTGAGGTACTCGAAGACGCCGTCCGGGGAGGGTACGTAACCGGCCCGACGCTGCGACGGCGCTCCGGGCACCCAGATCCCGCCGCCCGAGAGTGCAGTGGAACCGCCGAAATGGGAGGACTTTTCGACCACGAGAGTGTCGAGCCCGGCAGCATCGGCGGCCAACGCCGCCGTCATGCCACCGCCGCCGGAACCGACGACGAGCACGTCGACCGTTTCGTCAAACGTATTGCTGTCTGAAGTCATGCTGCGATTCCTACCGCCGTCCTGATTGCGAATCCTGCGATCAATTCCGGTGCCGCCCGGTAGAAGTGGTTTCCGGTCCGGTACGGGCCGTTGGCTGCGAGCGCCGCGAAAGCGGCCACCCAGGTGCGGATCTCATGTGCCGAATTGCCCCCTTCGGTGGCGATGAAGGTGTTGGACCAGCTATCCAGATCGGCGAGCCGGCCCTCGTCGAAGATCTCCAGCAGGCTGTGGTCCCACGCCGGGTTCAGCGGCCGCAGCGGACTGTCACCATGGGCGAAATCCTGGGCCGCTTGACTCACCGCGGTCTGCCGGGCCATTCGCTGCTCGGCAGTCATCGCGACGCCGTGCACGATCCGGTCCAGCGCCGCCGGCGGTGCGGTGGCCAACGTCGGCACCGGCGGATCATGCGACAGTCCACCGGACCCCAGCACCAACACCCGCTTGTCGAGCGTCGACAGGAAGGCACCCACCGCCGCACCGAGGGCGCGCGAGCGCGCCAGCGGACCCAGCGGAGTGGCAACGGAATTGATGAAGATCGGCAGGATGGGACGCGCGGTCGCCTCGCCGAACAACTCCTGCAGCGGCTGCACGGTGCCGTGGTCGACGTCCATGCTCGTCGAGACGGCCACATCCACCCCGGATTCCCACACCGCCTCCGCGCACTGCTGGGCGATGTCACCTGCCACGTTGAGCGCGCCTTCGTATGTCCCGTAATCCCCCACTCCCGCCGCGGCGGTACCGATGCAGAACGGCGGCATCAGCCGGTAGAAGAACCCGTTGTAGTGGTCGGGCGAGAAGGTGACGACGAGTTCGGGGTCGTAGTCGGCCACGAAATCCCGCGCGGCGGCGAGCGCCGAGCCGATCTCGTCGAGGAGTTCAGCCGACGGTCCCGGAAGATTCAGCAGTGGGCTGTGGGACATACAGCACAGGGCTACTGGCACCGTTTGCACCTCCCTCCACCACATGCAGGACGTCGAACAGGGCGTTGCTCAGTTCCGGGGCACGCTGGGCGATGTCAGCCCCGGCGATGCAGCGGTCAGGGCGCAGCACGAGCACGGACTCGGCGTGCACGTCGAACCAGGATTTGAGCGCCCCCGTGCGGTCGCCGACGATCACCACGGAGCCGTCATCGTGGTCGGCATCATGCCCGGTCCAGAACAACTGGGTCTGCGGCCGAGCGGCGATGAACTTGGCTCCCAAAGCCTTCCAGCGCGCATACGCCTGCTCGCCGAGCAACGCGCGCGGATTGTTGTTCCAGCACAGCACGGCGAAGTTCAGCCCGATCACATCGTCGAGCAGCACATTCGACTGCTCGCGCGTGTCCACCCGCGGCTGGATGAACAACGTGCCGGCAGGCGCATCGGGCGTCGGCGGCTTCGGGTGGTAGACCGCGCCCTGGTCGTACCGCGGCATCGGCTTGAACCGCATCTCCAGCACGTAGCGCTTGAGCGCCGGAACCACCGAGGCGCCGCGAATCAGCTTGTCCCGCAACACCGCGATCTTGCGATTGGTGGGCGAGATGACCCGGCCCACCAACGTGGACAGGTCGATCATGGCCCGCGCATGCTTGCGGCGCTCGGTGTCGTAGCTGTCCAGCAGTGCGTCGCCGGCCTGGCCGTTGACCACCGCGGCCAGCTTCCAGCCGAGGTTGGCCGCGTCCCGGATGCCGCTGTTGTAGCCCTGGCCCTGCCAGACCGGCATCAGATGCGCGGCGTCTCCGGCCAGCAGGAACCGGCCCTTGCGGAAGTTCCCGGCGATCCGGGAGTGGTGGGTGTAGACCCGGCGACGGATCACGTCGACCTGGTCCGGGTGCGGGACGAACGGAGCCAGCAGCCGCGCCACGAACTCGGGATCTTCGGCCTGCTCGTCGGTTTCGTCGGCGTGGATCATGAACTCGAACCGGCGGATACCGTGGGCGATCGAGATCGAGGCGTACGGCCGGTTCGGGTCGGCGCCGACTTCGCTGTTGGGGTGTCCCAGCGGGTCATTTTCCAAATCGACCACCACCCAGCGGGTCGCTGAGGTGGTGCCGTCGAACGACACTCCCATGATGCCGCGGGTGGCGCTGCGTCCGCCATCGCAGCCCACCACGTAGCGGGCCCGCACGGCGGGCACGTCCGGTCCGAACTCGATCGTCACGCCGTCATCAGACTCGACCGCGGATTCCATCCGACGACCCCAGGCCACCTGCACGTGCTCGAACCGGTCGAGCCCGACCAGCAGTTGCGCATCGACGAGCGGCTGGACGAAACCGTTGCGTTTGGGCCAGCCGAATCGCGCGTCCGGAGGCGCCATTTCGGCCAGCAGGCGGCGATTGCCGTCATAGAACCGCAGGATCTGGTTGGGCACGGTGTGCGGCAGGATCTCCTCGACCAGCCCGATCGACTGGAAGGTGCGCAACGATTCGTCATCGAGTCCGACGCCGCGGGGGTAGTCGATGAGGGTGTCGCGTTCCTCCACCACGAGAGTTCGGACACCCTGGATACCAAGGACATTCGCCAGGGTCAGGCCTACCGGTCCGGCCCCGACGATCACGACATCGACGTCGTCAGCCACGTTCGGACCCCAACAGGAAGTCCAGATGCAACCGGTTGAACGTCTCCGGATCCTCGTACTGTGGCCAGTGCCCGCAGTCCGGCATCACCTCGAACCGGGCGCCCGGGATCATCGAAGCGATCCGCCGCCCCTCACTGACGTCCGCGGTCGGGTCGTCACTGGTCCACAGCACCAGCGTCGGCGCGGTGATCGACCCGTATTCCTTCTCCCCCAGCAGGTTCCGCGCGCGGATCTCCGGATCCTGGAGCGCCATGATGTCACTCATCGCGGCGACGAAACCCGGCTGGCGGTAGACGGCCTGGCGGCTCGCGACGATGTCGTCGTAATCCTTTGACTTGTCGGCCATCAACCACTTGATCCGGGCTTGCACCGTCTCCCAGGTGGGGTTCTCCGCGGCTGCCATCGACAGCGTGATGATCCTTTTCATCACCTCGGGATCGGCCTGTGAACCACCGGCGGTGTTGAGCACCAGCTTCTCGACGCGGTCCGGGTGATCGGCGGCCGCACGCGCGGCCACCCAGCCGCCCAGCGACTCACCCGAGATGTGAGCGCGTTGCGCGCCGATCGTGTCGAGGAAACCGATCAGGTGATCGACGTAGTGCGCGACCTCCAGCGGGTGCCCGGGCTTGTCGGTGTAGCCGTGCCCGAGCATGTCGATCGACCAGGTCGAGAAGTGTTCGGCATGAGATTCCAGATTGCGCACGTAGGCCTCGGCATGGCCGCCCGACCCGTGCAGCAGAACCAGCACAGGAAGCTTCGGGTCGCCGGCCTGCAGGTAGCGGGTGCGGATGCCACCCACGTCGAGGTAACCCTGTGAGAACGCGACGCCCTGCAGGTCCGCCCAGACGCTCTCGTGCTCGGTAGCCGAAACGGAACCGGATGCCGGCCCGGCGGCAGTGCTTGTCATGTTCCCCTCTCCGGAGGTTGTGAGAATGATATTCTCCAAATTTGTAAGCACTTTGCTCATATAGCGCACATCTGCGTGCATTATTATCAGAGCATCACTCTCGCGGTTCTATCTGTCAAGGAGGGGCGCGATGCCGGCCAAGGCGACCCAGCCGCAGGCACAAACGAAGACCGAAAACACTCCAACCGGAGCGCCCGGTTCGCAGACGCTGGCGCGCGGTTTGAGCGCGCTCGCTGCCATTGCCGCCGCGCCGACGGGATTGACGGTGCAGCAGGTCGCCGACCATGTCGGGGCCCACCGGACGATCGCCTACCGGTTGCTGGCCACTCTGAGTCAGTTCCGTTATGTGACAAAGGGCGAGGACGGCAGGTACCGGCCCGGAGCCGGCCTGGCCGCCCTCGGTGCGTCCTTCGACAACAACATGCGAGCCCTGAGCGTCCCGACCCTGCGCGCGCTGGCCGACGAACTGGGCAGCACGGTGTCGCTTCTGGTGGCCGAGGGCGATCAGCAGGTGGCGGTCGCGGTGATCGTGCCGACGCAGGTGTTCTACCAACTGTCCTTCCACGAGGGCAGCCGCCACCCGCTCGACCGCGGCGCAGCCGGGGTGGCGCTGCTGGCGAGCATGCCGCCGCGGCCCGGCGAACGCGAGCTGGTCCGCCAGACCCGCGAACAGGGCTGGGTGATCACCCACGGTGAGATCGAACCGGACACCTTCGGCCTGGCGGTACCCGTGCGCCGGCGGCTGCCATCGCCGCCCACCTGCATCAATCTCATCTCGCACCGCGAAGACGTCGTGCTGGGCGGCAAGGACGCGGTGGTCCGGGCGGCGAACGAACTATCGGCGATCCTGTACTGAAAGGGAAAATGACAGTGACGCGTACCGAATTTGATTGGGATGACGAGGTCGACGTCGTCGTGCTCGGCAGCGGTGGCGCCGGACTCACCGCAGCGCTGACCGCCGCGGTCAACGGCGCATCGGTCGCGATCTACGAGAAGGCGCCGACGGTCGGCGGCACCACCGCGGTGTCCGGCGGCATCGTGTGGATCCCGGCCCATGACCGCAGCGCCGACGGGCCGCTTCCGGTCTCGGACGCGATCGACTATCTGCAGGCCCAGTCCCTCGGCTACCTGGATGCCGATCTGGTCGACACCTTCGTGCGGACCGGCCCCGCCATGCTCGACTTCGTCGAGGAGAACAGTGAGCTGCGCTTCGCCGTCGCCGAGGGCTTCCCCGACTACAAGCCCGAGCTGCCCGGCGGACGGCCCGGCGGCGGCCGCTCACTGAGCGCGGCCCCGGTTGATCAGGCGAAGCTCGGTGCGTGGAAGGACCGGATCACTTCTTTCCCAGCGGATTTCAGCAACGTCGGCATCGACGCGGAAACCCGCGCCCGCATCCACGCCGTCTACGACGATCCCGACGCCGACCTCTGCGTCGCCGGTACCGCGCTGATCGCCGGGCTGCTGCGCGGTCTGCTCGATCGTGGCATCCAGCCCGTCACCGAGGCCCGCGCACTCGAGCTGATCGGTGACGCCAACGGCATCGCCGGAGTGCGGATCGGCTTCGACAATTCCGCCGATGCGGGCGTTCACGTCCGCGCCCGCAGCGGCGTGGTGCTGGCCACCGGCGGATTCGAATGGGACGCCAAGCTGGTCGAGGCCTACCTGCGCGGACCGATGCGCGGCGCGGTGTCCCCGCCGAACAACACCGGCGACGGACTGCGGATGGCCATGGCGCACGGCGCGGATCTCGCCAATATGGGTGAGGCGTGGTGGGTTCCGATCGTGCAGATCCCCGGCGACACCATCGACGGCCACCCACGCAGTCGCAGCGTGCGACTGGAACGCACCCGGCCGCGCAGCGTGATCGTCAACCGGGCAGGCAATCGCTTCCTCAACGAGGCCGGCGAATACAACTCGATGGCAGGTGCTTTCCAGTATCTCGACCCCAAGATCGGATACGCCAACGACCCGGCCTGGATCGTGTTCGACTCGGTGCACCTGCAGCGCTACGGCTTCCTCGGCGTCGAACCGGGTGACGCGGTCCCGGAGTGGTTCTGCGAATCGGCCACCCTCGCCGAGTTGGGCGCCAAGACCGGGATCGACGCCGAGGGCCTGGCCGCGACCTTGAATCGCTGGAATGACAACGTCGCCCGCGAGACCGATCCGGACTTCGGCCGCGGATCCAGCGCGTACGACGGATACTGGGGCGACAACTCGGCCACCACCCCGGCCGGCCAGACCCTCGGCCCGCTCGACACCGCGCCGTTCTACGCGGTGCCGGTCAAGATCGGCGCGATGGGCACCAAGGGCGGCCCGCGCACGGACCGCGACGGCCGGGTGCTGCACGTCAACGGCACCCCGATCCCCGGCCTGTTCGCCGCGGGCAACGCCATGGGTGGCGTGACGGGTAAGGCCTACGGCGGCGCCGGCGGCACCCTCGGTCCCGCGATGGTGTTCGGCTACCGCAGCGGATACGCCGCGGCGACCGGCAAATCGGTGAGCTGATCAGCTACGGTCGAGACGTGCTCGGGACCCCGCGCAGCGCAGCCCAGACCCGCATCCTCGATGCGGCCCTGGAGCTGATCGCCGACCACGGGGTGAGCGGCACGTCGTTGCAGATGATCGCCGACGCGCTCGGTGTCACCAAAGCCGCTGTCTACCACCAGTTCAAGACCAAGGAAGCCATCGTCATCGCACTCACCGAGCGCGAACTCGGCCAGCTCGAGGATGCGCTGGAGTCCGCAGAGGCCGAGGGCTCGCCCACCCGGGCGCGGGAGGTTCTGCTCACCAGGGTGATCGACATGGCCGTGTCACGTCGACGGGCCGCCAGCACACTGCAGTTCGACCCGGTCGTGGTGCGGCTGCTCGCCGAACACGAACCGTTCCAGCAGTTCATCGACCGGCTCTACGCTGCCATGCTCGGCGATCAGTCCGGCGACGGCGCACGAGTCCACGCTGCCGTGTTGTCCGGCGTGATCAGCGTCGCGGTGATGCACCCGCTGGTGACCGACCTCGACGATGACACGCTGCGCGCGGAACTGCTGCAGACGATGCGACGCGTCCTGGCCCTACCCGGCTGAATCGGCGATCAGTTGCGCCGCAGCGCTGTACGGATCCGTGGTGCCGTCGGCCACCGCGGCGGCCAGCCCGTCCAACTCACCGTGATTGCGCAGCAGGGTCTGGGCCAGCGACAGGATCTGGGTGCGAGCACGTGCGGTGCGGCGCGCCGCGGTGTCGGAGCGGTGGTGAGCGTCGATGGCCTCGACCAACTCGGCCAGCCCTTCCCCTTGAGCTGCAACGAGTTTGAGTACCGGCACGGTCGCCTCGGCGCGCAGGTCACGCGCGGTCTGATCGGCACCCTCGCGGTCGGCCTTGTTCACCACCACGAGATCGGCGACCTCCAGCAGCCCGGCCTTGGCGGCCTGCACGGCATCACCCGCGCCGGGATTGAGGATCACCACGGTCGGGTCCGCGATCGCGGCGATCTCGATCTCGGACTGCCCCACGCCGACTGTCTCCAGCACGATCAGGTCGTAGGACAGTGCGGCCAGCAGCCGGATCGCCGCGGGCACCGCGGCAGCCAGTCCGCCCAGGTGGCCCCGGGTCGCCACCGATCGGATCAGCACGTCGGGATCGTTGATGTGGGCGGCCATCCGGATCCGGTCTCCGAGCAGCGCGCCGCCGCTGTACGGGGACGACGGATCCACCGCGAGCACCGCGACCCGCAGACCGCGCTCCCGGTACGCACCGACGAGAGCGCCAACGGTCGTCGACTTTCCGGCCCCGGGCGGTCCGGTGACCCCGATGACGCGCGGTGAGGCGGGGCCGAGTACCGCGAGAACCTCGTCGCGCCGGTCGCTTTCGACCAGGCTCAGCAACCGCCCGACGGCACGTTGGGATCCACCGCGGGCGGCGGTGACGAGTTCTTCGATGTTGTGCTTCGTCATCACGGTTGACACTACGACGAAGGCACCTCGATGACCGTCGCCGAGCCCATCCCACCACCGGCACACATCGCGGCCACCCCGATTCCTCCCCCGCGTCGGCGTAGCTCGTGCACCATGGTGGCCAGCATCCGCGCCCCGGTGGCAGCCACCGGATGGCCCAGCGAACACCCGCTGCCGCTGACGTTGACGATCTCCGGATTGATGTCGAGCAACTTGACCGTGGCGACGCACATCGACGCGAAGGCCTCGTTGATCTCGAACAGGTCCACATCGGACAGCGAAAGACCGGCGCGGCCAAGGGCTTTGGTGATGGCTTCGACGGGGGCCAGGCCGGTCGAGGCCGGATCTACACCAACCGAGGCCCAGGACTTGATGGTGGCCAGGGCGGGCAGCCCGAGCTCGTCACTGGCGATGGTCAGCAGCGCGGCCGCGTCGTTGGCACCGCAAGCATTGCCTGCCGTGATGGAGAACCCGTCGATCTCGGGGTGCAGCGGCTTGAGCGCGGCCAGCTTCTCCAACGTGGTGTCACGGCGCGGATGCTCGTCGGTGTCGAACACCCCGTGCGGAGTCTCGATCGGGACGATCTCCTCCTTGAACCGGCCCTCGTCGATCGCCGCGATGGCCTTGAGATGCGAGCCCAGCGCCCACCGGTCCATCTCCTCGCGGCTCACCCCGGCCTTCACCGCGGCATTCCAGCCGACCGTGATCGACATGTCCATGTTCGGCGCGTCCGGCCGGTCGGGATGGGTGGGCGGGAACCAGTTGACCCACTCGGCGTCCTTGGAACTGCTTGCCGCGCGGATGAACCGGGGTGAGGTGGAGGCGGAGTTCACTCCGCCGGCCAGGATCAGTCGGTCCATCCCCGCGCGGATGCCTGCCGCGGCATTCTGCACAGCGGCCTGTCCTGCCGCGCAGTGCCGGTTCACCGATTCCCCGGGCACGGTGGTGAGACCGGCGGTGATGGCGGCGTGGCGGGCGATGACGCCGCCGCCGTAAAGACCCTCGCCCAGAATCACGTCGTCGATCGATCCGGCGAGGTCGGCGGGAAGGTTCTCCAAAGCTGCCCGCACCACGTGGTCGGCCAGTTCGTAGGCGTCCGTATCGCGCAGCGTGCCCTTCTTGGCCGTGCCGATGGGGGTACGCACCGCGGACACGATGACGGCTTCAGGCATTATCTGCTCCCTGGTTTACCCGGTAAGAGAATGCTATTCTCGCAGTCAGAGAGTCAGAGTTGCAAGAAGGGGAACCGTATGCAAATCGCCGGTAGTTCCGCGATCGTCGTCGGCGGTGCGGGTGGCCTGGGCGAGGCGACAGTCCGCCGCCTGCAGTCAGCGGGAGCGAAGGTGGTCGTCGCGGACCTCGCCGACGAGAAGGGCACCGAGCTGGAGAAGGAGCTGGGCGTGCGCTACGTGCGCACCGATGCCACCTCCGAGGAATCGGTGCTCGCCGCCATCGCCGAGGCTGAAGCCCTTGCCCCGCTGCGCATCTCGGTCGACACCCACGGCGGGCCCGCCGCAGGCGGCCGCCTGGTCGGCAAGGACGGCTCTCCGCTGGACCTCGACGGCTTCAAGAAGACCATCGAGTTCTACCTGACCGCGGTGTTCAACGTGATGCGCCTGTCGGCCGCGGCGATCGCCAAGACAGAACCGCTGGAGGAAGGCGGTCGCGGCGTCATCGTCAACACGGCTTCGATCGCCGGGTATGAGGGCCAGATCGGCCAGTTGCCGTACTCGGCCGCCAAGGGTGGCGTCCTCGGCATGACGCTCGTTGCCGCGCGTGACCTGTCGCCGTTGGGGATCCGGGTCTGCACCATCGCCCCCGGCACCATCAACACCCCCGCCTACGGCAAGGCAGCCGATCAACTGGAGCAGTACTGGGGCCCGCAGGTGCCGTTCCCCAAGCGCATGGGCCGGTCGGTCGAGTACGCCCAACTGGCACAGAGCATCATCGAAAACGACTATCTCAACGGCGAAATCATCCGTCTCGATGGGGCATTGCGCTTCCCGCCGAAGTGATGCCCCTGCACCGCGAGCGCGCGTGTCTGCTGCCGGACACGCCGATTCCGTTCGGCACTTCGTGCACACTCGGCACATGACGAACGTGCACGAAGCGTCGGTTCACGGTGACGGGACCACCGGCAGCCTCGACGGCAAGGTCGCCTTCGTCGCCGGTGCCAGTCGCGGCATCGGCGCCACGATCGCTACGGCACTCGCCGCCGAGGGTGCCGCGGTGGCCGTGGCCGCCCGCTCCGAACAAGCCGGCAAGCTGCCCGGCACGATCGGCTCGGTGGCGGCAGCCATCAACGAGTCAGGCGGGCGCGCGCTGCCGGTCGCCTGCGACGTCACCGATGAGGAATCGGTGAACAAGGCTGTTGCCAAAGCGGTTTCGGAGTTCGGCGGGATCGACATCCTGGTCGCCAACGCCGGTGTGCTGTGGCTCGGCCCGGTGGAGACCACGCCGCTCAAACGCTGGCAGCTGTGCCTGGACGTCAACCTCACCGGGGTCTTCCTGGTGACCAAGGCCGTCATCCCGCACGTCCGCGCACGCGGCGGCGGGTCGCTCATCGCGGTCACCACCACGGGGGTCGACATGATCGAGCACGGCGCCAACGCCTACTGGGTGTCAAAGGCCGCGGCCGAACGGCTCTATCTGGGCCTGGCGGCCGACCTGCGCGGTGACAACATCGCGGTCAACTGCCTGAGCCCGTCCCGCGTGGTGCTGACCGAGGGGTGGCAGGCCGGCGGCAGCGGGCTGCAGATCCCGCCGGAGATGGTCGAGCCACCCGAGGCCATGGGTCAGGCAGCCGTGCGCCTGGCCGGTCAAGATGCCGGCGGTGTCACCGGCACCGTCCAGCGCTCCGAGGCGTTCACCTTCTGATGCACCGCGAGCGACCGTGTCTGTACGCCAACACGCCGTAAATTGCGTACTTTTGCGGTCGCTCGCGGTGCAGGCGATCAGTCCTTGGCGATCAGACCGTCCACGATGCGATTGAAGTCGGCCGTGCCGAACGAGACGTACTCGGCGAGGTTGGCGTAATCGAGAGACGCCATCACCTGCTGCTCCAGCTGGATGTTCATCAACCGCTTGGTCGCCTCCACCGCCTGCTTGGGCAGGTCGATCAGCTTCTTCGCGCACGCGATCGCCTCGGCCAGCGGATCCTCGACCACGTGATTGGCCAGGCCGAGTTCCAGCGCCCGCTGAGCCTTGATCCGCACCCCGGTGAGCGCAAACTCCTTGGCCTGCAACAGGCTGATCTGCGAGCCCCACACCAGCGGACCACCGTCGGCGGCCACCAGTCCGATCTGGACGTGCGGATCGGCGAAATGCGCGGTCTCGGCCATGTAGACGACGTCGGACAGCGCGGCCAGGCTGCAACCGAGCCCGACGGCGGGGCCGTTCACCGCGGCGACCACCGGGATTCGGCAACGCACCATGCCGATGACGAGGTCACGTCCGTGCTTGATCGTCTTCTGCCGCAAGGCTTCGTCACGCCGCAACTCGTCGAGGTAATTGAAGTCACCGCCCGCCGAGAACGCCCGGCCCGCACCGGTGATGACGGCCGCGCGCGCCTCGGCGTCCTCGTTGAGCGCTTCCCACAACCGCGCGAGCCCGACGTGCAAATTGTCGTTGACGGCATTGAGCGCATCGGGACGGTTCAGCGTGATGATGCGCAGTGCGCCATCGGCCTGCACATCGATTTCGTCTGGCATTCCATACATTTAGACCTAGACCCCCAGTCCGAGGATTCGTGACGCGATGATGTTCTTCTGGATCTGCGACGTGCCGCCCATGACGCTCTGTGCCCGGCTGTACAGATAAGCCTCCAAGAGCTCCGCGTCCTTGGTACCGGTCACCGCGAGCGCGGCATGCCCGACGGACTGCTCGACCCAGGTCATGAGCAGCTTGTCCAGCGAACCGTCCGGGCCGTGCTTGAGCCCGTCGAGCTGTTCGGACAGCCGTCGGCGCACGTGCAGACGCAGCATCTCGGCCTGCACCCCGGCCCAGGCCAGGTCCTCGGGGACCTTGCCTGGGCCGTCGACCCGAGAGGCCATCTCGCGCACGAGCTTTCCGTAGCGCGCCGAGTATCCCAGCGTCGACGGTTCACGCTCATGGCTCACCACGGTCATGGCCAGCCGCCAACCGTCGCCCGGCTCACCGACCATGTTCGACGCCGGCACCACGGCGCCGTCGAACGCCACCTGACCGAACTCCGTGGTGACCCCGTTGATCATCTGCAGCGGCCGCTGCTCGATGCCGTCCTGATGCATCGACACGATGAACGCCGAAATGCCCTTGTGCCGAGCCACATCCTTGTCCGTGCGGGCCAGCACCAGGCACCAGTCCGCCACATCGGAGTAGCTGGTCCAGATCTTGTGGCCGTTGATGACGTAGTTGTCACCGTCGCGCGTCGCCGTCGTGGTCAGCGAGGCCAGGTCCGAACCGGCGCCGGGCTCCGAAAAGCCCTGGCACCAACGCTCGGTACCGTTGATCATCCCCGGCAGGAACCGCTGCTGCAGTTCCTTGCTGCCGTGCTGCCCCAGGCCGACCACCAGGTAGCCGAGGCTGGGCCGCGGCGGCGCGCCGGCTCGAGCCAGCTCCTCGTCGACGATGACGTCGTAGACCGGAGGCAGGTCCTGGCCGCCGAACTCCTTGGGCCACGACGTGCCGAAAAAGCCTGCGGTATAGAGGGCCTGATGCCACTCCCCCATGCGGGCCCAGTAATCGTCGCCGGACGCCTTGAACGACGCGGCATTGTCCGCCAGCCAGGTCCGCAGCCGGTCCCGGAAGGCAGCTTCCTCGGGCGAATCACGAAAGTCCAAGATCAGTGACCTCCAAGTCTCCTAGCTTGACGGGCCACAACTCGGTGGCCACCAGAACCCGGCGCAGATACACGTGCGCCAGGCACTCCCAGGTGTTTCCGATACCGCCGTGCACCTGGATCGCGGTCTCGCAGACTGTCCGCGCCGCACGGGCACAGTAGACCTTGGCGATCCTGCCGGCCCGAACCGCCTCTGCTGCCGGCAGCTCGTCGACGGCCCACGCCGCGTGCCGCAGCACGCTGATCGATCCCTCGATCAGGGCGAGCCCCTCTGCCAGCAGGTGCGCGACGGCTTGGTACGAGCCGATCGTCGAGCCGTACTGCTCGCGGACTTTCGCGTAATCGACGGCCAGCGCGTGCGCACCGCGGGCAGCACCGACCAGGTCGGCGCTGGTACCCACCAGCGCCAGCGCCTGCCAGCGCAGGGCGTCCTCACTCGACAGTTCGGCGAGCTCGGCAGGCGACTCGACCACGCCCACCGTGCTGTGGGTCAGATCCACACCGGCGGTGGCGGCTTCGTCGGTGCCGGCCTTCACCTCACGGCCTAGGCTGCGGGCCAGATCGTCGGCAAGTACCGGCCCCAGGAAGGGCACGTCGACCAGACCGCGGGCGAACTCCTCGGCGATGATCGCCACTTCCACACCGGAGGCACCGTCGGACCGCAGGGTGCGCCACTCGGTTGCGGCGACCGTGCTCTCCAACCGGGCGATCCGGCTCTCATCCGATAACTCTCCGACCGCATCCGGTCCGAGGTCGTCGGCCAGTTTCGCTGCGGCCTCGCGCAGCTGCTGCTGTTCAGACGTCAGACGAACGTCCATGCCGCTCCTTCAGCACTCGTCGCAATACCTTTCCGGAAGGTAACCGGGGTATCTCGGTTACGAACTCCACGCGGCTGGGCCGCTTGTACGAGGCCAGCCGGGCACCGACCAGGTCGATGAGTTCCTCGGCTGACACCGCAGAATGTGTCGTCACGGCGGCCACGATGGCCTCGCCGTCGGCCGCATCGGTCACCCCGAAGACCGCGCAGTCGGTGACCGCGGGATGGCCGTGCAGCACCGCCTCGACTTCGGCAGGTGCCACCTGAAACCCGCGTACCTTGACCATCTCCTTGGAGCGGTCGGTGATGCGCAGGTAACCGTCATCATCGAGATAGCCGATGTCGCCGGTCCGGTACCAGCCGTCGCAGAATGCGCCCGCAGTGGCGTCCTTCGGCAGGTAGCCGGCCATCACGGAATCTGATCGCACCTGGATCTCGCCGTCTTCACCGATCCGCACATCGACCCCGCGCACCGGGGTGCCCACGGTGTCGATGTGAATGGCGTCCAGCGGATTACAGGCGATCACGGGCAGCTCGGTGGTGCCGTAGGCGGTCAGCCACCGGATCCCGGCACGCTGCGCGACGGCCTCCGCGACACTGCGGGTCACCGGGGTGGCACACCACATCACGTAGCGCAGCGACGACAGGTCGTAGCGACCGAGATCGGGGTGGGCGGCCAGCGCCAAAGCGATTGGCGCCACCGCCATTTCGATCGTGATCCGATCGGATTCGATGTGGCGCAACATCGTGTCGACGTCGAAGCGGCGGTGCAGCCGCATCCAGGCGCCGGTGTCGAGCACCATGGCGATGTTGAGCAACCCGAGGATGTGCGACGGCGGCGTCATGATCTGCATGCGGTCGGCGCTGGTGAACCCCAACGCATCGCGCCAATGGTCGATGGCCGCGGCGAACCCGCGATGGGTGTGACGGACCGCCTTGGGCAGGCCGGTGGTTCCCGAGCTGAAGACGAACAATGCGTCGGTGTCCGGGTCAGGGACGCCGAACTGCCGCAGACCCGGGGTGATGGGCTCATCCAGATGCAGCATCGGCATCAGCGAGGCCAGCACGTCGTGATCGCCCACCGCATGGCTCGGTGCGGTCAGCTCGACGACGTGCGCCACTTCGGTCGCCTTCCACGCCGGGCTGATCAGCACGGCCACCGCACCCAGGCCCCAGATCGCCCGCAGCGCGACGACGAACTCGGGACGGTTCGACGACATGATCGCGACCCGGTCACCCGGCCGCACCCCGCGGTGCTCCAACGCGGTGGCCATCCCACTGGTCAGTGCATCGAGTTCGGCCAGGGTGTACTCGCGATCATCGAATGCGAGCACGACGGGGTCACTCAAGGTCCAACCCCTTTCCCCAGACACCGCTGGGCGTCGAGCACGCCGAGAAGATACTATCAGTTAGCGAGAATGGTATTCTCTTCATATCAGAACGTACTTGCACAGGGGAGTCAGATGACCGCAGAACCGATGGCCGGCAGCGAAGCGGACGGCAAGGTCACGATCGTGTTCGACCGCGAGCAGCTGTCCGTGCCGCGGAGGCAGGGCGAGACGCTGCTGGAGAGCGCACGGCGGGCCGGCATGACACCGCCGTTCTCGTGCGAGGCCGGCAACTGCGGCACGTGCATGGCCAAGCTCCTGGAGGGGACCGCCACCATGCGGGTCAACGATGCGCTGGACGACGACGAGGTGGCCGACGGCTACGTGCTGACCTGCCAGGCCGTCCCGGACTGCGCTTCAGTGACGGTCTCCTACGACGAAGACTGAACCGGCACCCGAACCGGCGGACGGGAGCCCGCCGGTTTCTACCCGTGCACAAAGCAAGCAGTCACGACCCCGGTGCAGAAACCGGCGCGTACTCGTCGAACACCGGTGCGGGCCGGTAGGCCGGCGTATAGCCGGTGACATGCACCGGGCTACCCACCAACCGGAAATCACCTGCGGTGACCAACATCTCGGGCGTCGCATCCAGCGCCTGGGGCAGGGTAACCACCGCGGCCGCCGGAATCCCCAGCGGCTTGAGCCGCGACTCCCAGCCCGCAGCGGTATCCGTCGCCAGTACGGCGGTCACCACGTCCAGGACCTCGTCGCGTCGGGCGGCCCGCTCGGCCATGGTGCCAAATCCCTCGATCCCGGCCTCGCCGGCGAACGACTTCCAGAACCCGTCGTGGGTGATGAACAACGCCAGATAGCCGTCGGCCGTCGGGAACAGCTGCGCAGGTACGTAATACGAGTGGGCACCAAACGGATGGCGGCGCGGTTCGGCACCGTCGTTG
This sequence comes from Mycolicibacterium sp. 050232, assembly GCA_036235365.1. Taxonomy (GTDB): domain Bacteria; phylum Actinomycetota; class Actinomycetes; order Mycobacteriales; family Mycobacteriaceae; genus Mycobacterium. The sequence goes on from JAZBEZ010000004.1 coordinate 564,695, forward strand.
AGGTAGGCCGAGGCCCGGTAATTGAGCTGCGAGAGCATGACATCACGCAGCGAGACATCCACCTGGCCGCCGTTGCCCGAGACGATCATGGCCAGCAGGCCGAGCGCAGCGGTGAGACCGGTCGAGTTGTCCGCCGAGGAATAGCCCGGCAGGGTGGGCGGTCCGTCCGGATCGCCGGTCATCGCAGCCACTCCGGTGGCGGCCTGGATGACGTAGTCGAATGCCGGGTCGTCTCCCCCGTTCAACCCGAATCCCGTCATCGCGACACAGACGATCTTGGGATTGAAGCGCTGCAGGTTCTCATACGTGAGGCCCAGCCTGCGGATCACCGACGGCTTCATGTTCACCAGCAGCGCATGTGAATCCGCCACCAGCTCACCCAGCTTTGCCTTGCCCTCCTCGGAGGCCAGGTCCAGGCAGATGCTGCGCTTGCCCCGGTTGAGGCTGGCGAAATAGCTGTCACTGACCTGACGGGAGATCTCCCCGCCCGGCGGCTCGACCTTGATCACCTCGGCGCCGAGGTCGGCCAGCATCATGGTGGCGTACGGTCCGGCCAGCATGACGCCGACCTCGACGATGCGGATGCCCGCGAGCGGCGCGCTCATTTCGCCGAGACTACGGTTTGTGACGCGATCAGGCCGAAAAGTCGCCACCAAGCGTAGTTTCGGCGGGTCATCGAACAGCCTTCGCGAGTTCGGCGATCACTTCACGGGTCCGGTACTTCGATGCGATCAGCTCGTCGCGCGTCTCCCCGATCGGCAACAGCCGCACCGACAGATCGGTCACCCCGGCATCGGCGAACTGCTTGAACCGCTTGAGGATTGACTCCTCGTCTCCTGCCGCACACAGGTCGCCGACATTGCGGGCCTCGCCCCGGTCCAGCAGCCGCTGGTAGTTCGGAGAAGTCTCGGCCTCGGCCAGGATGCGGTTGGCGCGGTCCTTGGCGGCCTCGATCTCGGAATTGGCGCACAGCGTCACCGGGATGCCCGCCACGATGCGCGGCGCCGGCTTACCCGCCTCTGCGGCAGCCTTGTTGATCTTCGGTGCGATGTGCTCGCCGATCGCCTTCTCGTCGGCCATCCACAGCGAGGTTCCGTCGGCGTGCTCGCCGGCGATCTGCAGCATCACCGGGCCCAGTGCGGACACCAGCACGGGCATCGGAGTGTCGGCGGCGAGCACGGTCGGGTTGTGCACGGTGAACGAATCGTTCTCCACGTCAACAGGTCCCGGACCGGCGATCGCGGTGTTCAGCACCTGCAGATAGTCCCGCGTGTAGGCGGCGGGCTTCTCGTAGGGCAGGCCCAGCATGTCGCGCACGATCCAGTGGTGCGACGGCCCGACACCCAGTGCCAGCCGGCCACCGGACATCGCGTGCACGGACAGCGCCTGGCGGGCCAGCGCGACGGGGTGCTGAGCCTGCAACGGCACCACCGCGGTGCCCAGTTCGATGCGCGTGGTGTTCGCGGCCATCAGGGCCACCATCGTCAGGCAGTCGAAATCGTTGGGGACCTGCGGCATCCACGCACTGTCCAGCCCGGCCGATTCGGCCCACTGGATGTCGGAGACCAGCTTGGAGACCTTGCGGGCCATGTCGCCACGCTCAGCCCCGATCATCACGCCCAGCCTCATGACTCCGAAACCTTTTCTGTCAGCGCACGAACGTCGGTCACCAGGGTGTCGAGTGACGTCCCGGTCGGGAACACCGCTGCCGCACCGGCATCCAACAGCTTCTGGACGTCGGACTGCGGAATGGTGCCGCCGACGACGACGGCGATATCACCGGCATCAGCAGCCCGCAGCGCCTCGACGGTGCGGGTGGTCAGCGCGACATGCGCGCCGGAGAGGATCGAAAGACCGACCAGCGCAACATCTTCCTGCAGCGCGATGGAGACGATGTCCTCGATCCGCTGCCGGATGCCGGTGTAGATGACCTCGAACCCGGCATCACGCAGGGTGCGCGCGACGATCTTGGCACCCCGGTCATGACCGTCGAGACCGGGCTTTGCGACCAACACTCGAGTAGCCATCAGAACACCACCGGCTGCTGGAACTCGCCCCACACCGACTTCAAGGTCGACACCATCTCTCCCACTGTGCAATACGCGTTGGCGCAGTCGATCAACCGGTGCATCAGGTTGTCGTCACCCTCGGCACCCCTGGCCAGAGCGGCCAGGGTCTCTTTCACTGCGACATCGTCACGCTCGGCCTTGACCTTCGCGAGCCGCTTGAGTTGCAGATCGCGACCCTCCGCATCGAGCTCGTAGGTGTCGATGTCGGGCGCTGGCTCATCGGTGACGAACTTGTTGACCCCGACCACCGGACGCTCACCGGATTCGGTCTCCTGGTGGATCTTGAACGCCTCGTCGGCGATCAGGCCCTGCAGGTAGCCGTCCTCGATGCAGCGCACCATGCCGCCGTGCTTCTCGAGGTCATCCATGATCTCGATGATCTTGGCTTCGGTGGCGTCGGTGAGTGCCTCGACGAAGTACGAGCCACCCAGCGGGTCTGCGACTTTGGTGACACCGGTCTCGTAGGCCAGGATCTGCTGGGTCCGCAGTGCCAGCGTCGCCGACTCCTCACTGGGAAGCGCGAACGGCTCGTCCCATGCCGCGGTGAACATCGACTGCACACCACCGAGCACCGCCGCCAACGACTCGTAGGCCACCCGCACCAGGTTGTTCTGTGCCTGCGGCGCGTACAAGGAGGCCCCGCCGGCCACACAGCCGAACCGGAACATCGAGGCCTTGTCGGTGGTGGCGCCGTAACGCTCCCGCACGATCGTGGCCCAACGGCGCCTGCCGGCCCGGTATTTCGCGATCTCCTCGAAGAAGTCGCCGTGGGTGTAGAAGAAGAAGGAGATCTGCGGGGCGAACTTGTCGATCGTCATCCGGCCGCGTTCGACCACGGTGTCGCAGTAGGTGACGCCGTCGGCCAACGTGAACGACATCTCCTGCACGGCGTTGGCGCCCGCGTCGCGGAAGTGCGCACCGGCCACCGAGATCGCGTTGAACCGGGGAACTTCGGCCGCGCAGAACTCGATGGTGTCGGCGATCAATCGCAGTGACGGCTCGGGCGGCCAGATCCACGTACCGCGCGAGGCGTATTCCTTGAGGATGTCGTTCTGGATGGTGCCGGTCAGCTTCTCGCGCGGCACCCCCTTCTTCTCCGCGGCGGCGACGTAGAAGGCCAGCAGGATGGCCGCGGTGCCGTTGATGGTGAAGCTGGTGCTGATCTTGTCCAGCGGGATGCCGTCGAACAGGATCTCCGCGTCGGCCAGGGTGTCGACCGCGACGCCGACGCGGCCCACTTCTTCGCCGTACTCTTCGTCGTCGGAGTCGTAACCGCACTGGGTGGGCAGGTCCAGCGCCACCGACAGGCCCGTGCCACCCTGATCGAGCAGGTAGCGATACCGGCGGTTGGATTCCTCGGCGGTGCCGAAGCCTGAGTACTGCCGGAAGGTCCAGGTCTTCCCACGGTAGCCGGAGGCGAAGTTGCCACGGGTAAACGGATAGGTCCCGGGGGGAGGCGGCTCGACCGCGCGATCACTCGGCCCGTAGACGGGTGCCAGCGGGATACCCGATGGAGTCTCTACCGAAGGGACATCTTGCTCGCTCATCAGTGGATAACGTACTTGCTAAAAATGAGAATGCCAATACCGCAGGGGGGAAATGAGGCGCCTGTACTGGCCGGGAGCGCTCCGACCTGCGCACCGACCGCCCGCGACGGCACAGCCAAACAGGTCTGGTCGGCGCCGATTCCCCGGGCGCTGCAGGCGCCGATTACGAGACTTGCTAAAAATGAGAATGCCAATACCATTTGGGTACGGTTGACACACGGCGCATAGCGGACGCTGCGCTCGACGAGGAGGACCATGTCCAGCCAGCAAGAGTCATTCACCGATCGCACGCTGGTGGTATCGGGCGGCAGCCGCGGTATCGGGTTGGCGATCGCGCTCGGCGCCGCCCGCCGCGGGGCGAACGTGGTGCTGCTGGCCAAGACCGCAGAGCCTCACCCGAAGCTGCCTGGGACTGTGCACACCGCGGTCGCCGAGGTCGAGGCTGCCGGCGGCAAGGGCGTCGCGGTGGTGGGCGATGTGCGCAAGGAAGAGGACGTGGCCCGCGCCGTCGAGACCGCGGTCGAACATTTCGGCGGCGTCGACATCGTGATCAACAACGCCAGCGCCATCGCCACCGACCCCACCGAGGCGCTGTCGGCCAAGAAGTTCGACCTCATGATGGACATCAACATCCGCGGCACCTTCCTGCTCACCAAGGCCGCGTTGCCGCACCTGCGCAAGTCGGCCAACCCGCAGGTGCTGACGCTGGCCCCGCCGATGAACATGAACCCCTACTGGCTGGGCGCACACCCGTCCTACACGCTGTCCAAGTACGGCATGACGCTGCTGTCACTGGGCTGGGCCGCCGAATACGCCGACGCCGGAATCGGCTTCAGCTGCCTGTGGCCCGAGACCTACATCGTCACCTCCGCTGTCACGAACCTGGCCGACGGGCAGAACCTGGCGCAATCGTCCCGCAAGCCCGAGATCATGGCGGATGCCGCCGTTGAGATCCTGTCGCGCCCGGCCGCCGAAGTGAACGGTCAGACCTTCATCGACTCGGAGGTACTCACCGCTTCCGGTGTCACCGATCTCTCCCGCTACGGTGGCGGAGATAATCCGATCATCGACATCTTCATCGACGCGCCGGGACAGGGCCTATGAGCATCTCGCTACTGCTGGAGATGGCGGTCTCCGGCGGACCGGACCGCACTGCGGTGGTGTCCGACGATCTGCGCCTGACCACCGAGGAACTCAGCAGTCTGGCCGACGGCGGCGCCGGTGTCATCGCGGCCTCCGGAGCGTCCCATGTGGCGTATGTCGGCACCGGCGGTGCGCTGCTGCCGCTGCTGCTGTTCGCCTCGGCCCGCGCCGCCGTGCCGTTCACCCCGCTGAACTACCGGCTCAGTAGGGACGGCCTGCACGAGCTGATCGAGCGACTGCCCGAACCACTCGTGGTCACCGATACCGAGTACGCCGATGTGGTCGCCGGAGCAGGCAAGCAGGTGATCACCTCAGAGGAGTTTCTCGCCGCGGCGCGCACAGCCGAACCGGCGGCCGAGTTCGCCGACCCCGACGCGGTCGCGGTAGTGCTGTTCACGTCGGGCACCACGTCGCGCCCCAAGGCCGTCGAGCTCACGCACAACAACCTCACCAGCTACATCACCGGCACGGTCGAATTCGCCTCGGCGGCAGAGGAAGACGCGGCGCTGATCTGCGTCCCGCCGTATCACATCGCCGGGGTCAGTGCGGCGATGTCGAATCTGTACGCGGGCCGGAAGATGGTGTACCTGCGCCACTTCGACGCCGACAAATGGGTCGAGCTGGTCCGCACCGAAGGTGTCACGTCGGCCACCGTGGTGCCGACCATGCTGGATCGCATCGTCACCGCCCTGGAAGCGGCCGGCCTGGAACTGCCCACCCTGCGCAACCTCGCTTACGGCGGCTCGAAAGTCGCGCTGCCGCTGGTTCGCAAGGCACTGCAGCTGCTGCCCAACGTCGGCTTCGTCAACGCCTACGGGTTGACCGAAACCAGTTCCACCATCGCCGTTCTGGGTCCCGACGATCACCGCGAGGCGCTGGCTGCCGAAGATGCATCTGGCGCTCGTCGGCTCGGCTCGGTGGGCCAGGTGGTGCCCGGTATCGAGGTCCAGATCCGGGCCGACGACGGCACCGTGCTGGGCGCCGGCGAGACGGGTGAACTGTTCGTCCGGGGTGAGCAGGTGTCGGGCCGCTACACCGACATCGGGTCCGTGCTGGACGCCGAAGGCTGGTTCCCCACCAAGGATGTCGCCATGCTCGACGAGGGCGGCTACCTGTTCATCGGCGGACGCTCTGACGACACCATCATCCGCGGCGGGGAGAACATCGCCCCGGCCGAGATCGAGGACGTGCTCGTCGAACACCCCGAGGTTCGCGACGTGGCCGTGGTCGGCCCCGAGGACCCCCAGTGGGGCCAGATCATCGTGGCCGTCGTGGTGCCTGCCGAGGGCACTTCCCCCGACCCGGACGCACTGCGCGATCATGTCCGCAAGCAACTGCGCGGATCCCGCACCCCTGACCGGGTGGTGTTCCGCGATGAACTGCCCACCAACCCGACCGGCAAGGTCCTGCGCCGTCAGCTCGTCGACGAACTCGCACCCATCTCGAAGGAGACAGCATCGTGATCAAGAACGGCACCCGCCTGCAGAGCCAGGTGTGCGACACCCAGGTCATCGTGGTGCGCAGCGCCGACAGCCTCGACGACCTCCGCGCCGGTGGCGTGGTCATGGTCCCACTGGATCAGGAGAAGCCGGCAAAAGACTCCGATCTCACCATCGACGCGGCGTTCTCGGACGGCAACCTGATGGGCAAGCGGTACGTCGACGACGGCGGCGCCGAGGTGCTCGTCACCAAGGCCGGGGCCGGCACGCTCTCCGTCGGGACCACCGCGCTGAGCCTCAAAGAGGCCAAGCCGCTGCCTGCCAGCGACTAGTTCACGCGTGACGGCTGGTCACTCCCCCGTCCACCACGAGCTGCGTACCGGTGATGAACGACGCCTTCGGCGACATCAGGAACGCCACCGCGGCCGCCACCTCGTGCGGCTGACCGAGCCGGCCCATCGGCGCAGCCTGTTCGAAGCTCGCGCGGATCTCCTCGACGTCCAACGCGATCTGCAGCATCGGGGTGTGGATGAACCCTGGGCACACCGCGTTGACCCGAATTCCCAACGGGCCCAATTGTGCAGCCATCGAGCGGGTCATACCGAGCAGTCCGGCCTTCGACGCGCAGTAAGCCGGTATGAACGGATTGGCTGCCAGACCCTCGATGCTCGAGATCCCGACCACCGCTGGCGATCCGCCGTCTTTCGCAGCTTTCTCCAGGTGCGGCAGCAGCAGTTGCATCAACAGCGCCTGCGCCCGCAGGTTCACATCGAGCACCGCGTCCCAGGATTCCTCTGTGTAGGCGCCCACCGGTTCCGGCAGCACGCGGCCCGCGGCATGCACCAGACCGTCGATGCCGTCGAGCGCGGTCACTGCCTCCCCGACCGCCACCGACAGCGCTGCGGTGTCGCACACGTCGACCACCGCTGAGGGCATACCCAGGGCATCGGCCACTTCGCGCACCTCGGGAGCCATGTCCCACAACGCAACCCGCCGCCCATCCGCGATCAGCGCCTCCGCGCTGGCCCGGCCGATCCCCGACGCTGCACCTGTCACCACCACACCTGTCATGCCGGACACCGTAGTGGCTCGGCGGGCGTCCGGATCAGGGATTCCCGTCAGATGGTCGGTTTGACGAAGTTCATCGACCGACGAGATCGGCCAGTGCCTCGGCTGTCTGCAGATCCTCGTACGCCGCCGAATACCGCTGGGCCAGTGCCAGAGCGATATCGGGGCGCTGCCACAGCTCGCCTGCGCTGGCGGTGGCCAGCCAGGTCATCAGGCCGTGGGCGACCGAAGCTCGGTAGCGCAGCCAGATCTCGTCGGGCGACGGCAGCTCGTCCGCAGGCAGCCCGAGTTCGTCGCGGTATTCCTCCAGCAGTTGGCGCTCGGCGACCCGGCGGTCCTCGGTGGTCAGCGCACCTTGCAGGAAGTAGCCCAGATCAAGCGAGAAATTGCCGTGACGGGCAACCTGCCAATCGAGAAACCCGACATCCCCAGCCGGCACCAGATAGGTGTTGCCGATGTGCGGGTCCCCGTGCAGCAGCGTCTGAGACGTACCGGGTGTCGTCAACGTGCCGATGAAGGGCTTCCAAATCCCTTCCACCAGATGGTCGATGGTGAGGGCATGCACGGAGGCCGGGGCAGCGTCGCCCAACCGCTCGAGCGCGGCGGGCAGCGGAGCCCACTGCATGCCGTCCCACGGCACGAACGGCTCGAGCCACTCCAGACCGGGGCGGCGCACCCGCGTGCCCCAGAACGCGCCGTGCAACCGGGCCAGGCCGCGCACACCGTGCGCGGCCTGCTCCACGGTCAGCGGCCGGGTCGCGTCGCGCGGGTCCGCGGCGCGGGCGTCCAGATCTTCCATGATCAGTACGAAGTCTTCGTCGCCCTCGTCGATCGGGGCGGCGTAGACCGTCGGGTGTTCCAGCGGCAGATCGACTTTGGCGTTGAACAACCTGGGCTCATGCAGCAGGCCGCTGGTGTACTTGATCATCTCCTTGTGGCCGGGGTCGACGGCCTTCGCGAACACCGTGGCAGGCCCTGATCCCGAGGAGTACGTGACCGACAGGCGCGCCCGGCGATTCGTGCCGTCGTCGCGCATGTCGACGGTCACGCTGTCCACCACCACGCCTGGATGGTGGTCGGCCAACGCCGCCGTCATCCACTCGGGCGTGACCCCGGCCCAGTCCTTGGGGACCGTCAGCGCGGCGGTCACGAGATGAACGCCGGCATCGAATCCCAGCCGCGGACAGTAGAAGTCGGCGACAGCACAGCGTTGTCGAGGTCGACATCCCACTCCGGGAAGCGCTTGAGCATCTCCTCCAGCGCGATCCGGCCCTCCAGCCGTGCGAGCGCCGAGCCCAGGCAGTAGTGGGTGCCGACGCTGAATGCCAGATGCTGACGCTGCTCGCGGTGGATGTCGAAAACCTCGCCGTCGGGCGGGAACTGACGGCTGTCGCGGACGGCCGCACCGATCAGCATCATCATCACGCTGCCCTCGGGGACCGTCTGGCCGTAGAACTCGACGTCGCGGGTGACATAGCGCGCCACGTGCGGGGCCGGCGGCTCGAACCGCAGCAATTCCTCGATGGCCTGCGGGATGAGCGCGGGGTTCTCGACCAGCTGACGCCGCTGGTCCGGATGCTCGGCGAGTACCTTTGCCGCCCAACCGATCAGCCGCGTGGTGGTCTCGTTACCCGCACCCGCCACCACGTTGATGTAGATGAGGAGTTCCTCGCGGGTGAGCTTGCGAGTGACGCCGTGCTCGTCGGTGAACTCGACGTTGAGCAGGTCGGTCATGATGTCGTCGGACGGGTTGTCCTTGCGCCAGTCGATGTAGGTCTCGAAGATCGAGCCGTCGACCAGGCCCTGCTCGGCCGCCTTCATCGGTTTGCCGGCCTCGGTGCGCAACTGGTCGTTGCCGTGGTCGCGGATCATCTCCTGGTCGTCCTCGGGAATCCCGAGCAGTGCGCTAATCACCCGCATCGGCATGATCGCGCCGAAATCCTTGATGAAGTCGACCTGCCCGGCACCCACCAGCGGGTCCAACGACTGCGCGCAGAACTCCCGGATCTTGGGCTCCAGTGCATTGATCTTGCGCGGGGTGAACATCCGGGCCAGCAGCTTGCGGTGCACGGTGTGGATCGGCGGGTCCTCGAAAATCAGGGCGCCCGAGGGGATGTCGATATTGGCCTTGATCAGTTCGATGATCGCGCCGCGAGCCGAGCTGAACGTCTCGTGGTCGACGAGGCCCTTGTTGACGTCGGCGAAACGGCTCAACGCATAGAAGTCGTGTTGCTCGTTGTAGTACAGCGGCGATTCCTCGCGGAGCCGGGCGAAGGTCGGATACGGGTTGGCGTTGATCTCGACGTCGTAGGGGTCGAAGTACACGTCACTGGTGGTGCTCACACTCACGGCGGTCCGCCTCTCTGAGGGCTGCGGAGAGTTACTTACACGCGTAAGCTACACGCCGGGAAGGCCACCGGACAAGGCCACGACGGGTTACGGTCTACCGTTCACATGTAATGCTCAGGTGCTGTCACGCACGATGAGCCCGGCGGGGTCGCCGCCGTCGACGTCAGCGACCGTCGGATATCCGAGTTCGGCCATCATGGCCGGGACCGCGGCATCGACGATGGTCTTGGCGTCGAATATGACCGACGTCAGCGGCGGAGAACTCACCGCTCCCAGCGGTATCGCGTCGACCCCCATGACCGCCAGATCGTCAGGGCAGCGCAAGCCCGCCCGGCGAATCCCGTGCAACACCGCGAAAGCAGTCTCGTCGCTTTGCGCGCACACGGCCGTCACCCCGGCCGACACCCATTTCGAGACGACCTCGGCCGCGTCGGACCCGTCGGTCGCCACGCTGTCGACCTCGATCTCGGGCAGGCCGTGCTCACCAGCGGCCACCCGCAGGCCCGACAACCAGTAGTCACCGAGCGGTCGCAGTACCTCGGTCCCGGAATAGGCGAACGCGAGACGGGTGTGGCCGCGCGACATGAGATGTTCCACCCGCATTGCCCCGACGGTCAGATGCAATGACCCGAGCGCGCGCAGTTTCTCACTGCCCAGGTAGATCTGCGGGATCTTGGCCGCCTCGACAGCGGCGGCGGCGGCACCCGTGAGGGGAAACACGCCAGAGACAGCCACCGGGTTGAGGTTCGCCACCGCGTCGACAATGTTCTGTCCGTCGTCGGTCTCGAGCTGCATCGACAGCACGATGCCGTGCCGGCCGAGTGCGGTGGTGAGGCGACTGCCGACCTCCAGAGGCAGTTCACCGAGATCGGTCCTCGGCACGATGTAGAGCACCACGCCGCTGCCCCCGACTGCGAGGTTGCGGGCGGCCAAGTTGGGCCGGTACCCGAGATCAGCCGCGGCCTTGCGCACCGCGGCCTGGGTCTGCTCCGAGATACGTTGCCCCTGAACGTTGTTGAGCACATAGCTGACGGTCGCCGTGGAGACATTGGCCAGCCTGGCAACGTCGGCTTTCGTCGGGCGCAGCCCGACAGTCGATCTCGGCGGGCGTCCTTCTTTCGCTCCTGTCGAGCGTCCCCTTGTCGTGCTCACGGTGTCATCGTGACACGTTGCTCGCCGCTTGGGTCGTCCATGCCCGACAGTTGTCGCCCCGCACTTTCCCGCAAGGTCAGGACGGTGAGCAACGAGACGATGCCGGCGGCAGCGAGATACAGCGCGGGCGCGAGGTTGTTGCCGGTGGCCGCGGTGAGCCAGGTGACCACATACGGGGTGGTCCCGCCGAACAACGCCACCGCGATGTTGTAGCCGATCGAGAAGCCGCTGTAGCGGACCCGGGTGGCGAACAGTTCGACGCCGGCGGTCACCGCGGTCGCCACGTACACCGATTCGATGGCCGCCAGCACGCAGTGTCCCGCGATCGCCGCCGCCACCGATCCCGAATTCATCAGCAGGAACAGCGGATACGCCAGCAAGACAAAGCCGGCCGACGCTCCCAGCAGCAGGGGCTTACGCCCGATCCGGTCCGACAGGGCGGCCAACGGCAGGATCAGGATCAGCGCCACCAGGCTGGCCAGGGTGATCGAGATGAACGCCTGGGTCTTGCTGAAGTCCAGCGACTTGATGAAGTACGTCGGCAGGAAGGTGAACACGACGTAGTAGCCGACGTTGAACACGATGAACAGGCCGATGACCTGCACGATCGCCCGCCGCGCGGTGCCTACGGCCTCGCGCAGCGGCGACGTGGCCACCCGGTCGGCCTCGTCGAGCTTGGCGAATTCCGGTGTGTCGTCGAGGCGCAGCCTGATGTAGAGGCCGACCAGGCCGAGCGGCGCGGCCACCAGGAACGGGATGCGCCAGCCGTAGCTGTCCATCGCGTCGGGCGGCAGGTAGGCCTGCAACAGAGTGACGGTGATCGAGCCGAGCAGGAAGCCCAGCACCCCTGACCACGCGATGAACGTGACCGTGAAGCCGCGCCGTCGGGTAGTCGCATATTCCGCGAGATACACCGCGCCGCCGCCGTATTCACCACCGGCGGAGAATCCCTGCAGGCACCGCAGCAGCAGAAGCAGCAACGGAGCCGCCACACCGATGGTGGCGTAGGTGGGCAGCAGGCCGATGCCGAGCGTGGCAGCCGACATCAGCAGGATCACCACGGCGAGCACGCGTTGCCGGCCCAGCCGGTCCCCCAGTGGACCGAAGACGAAGCCGCCGAGCGGACGCATGAAGAACGCGGCCGCGAAGATGGCGAAAGTATTGAGCAGCGCCGCGGTTTCGTTGCCCGCCGGGAAGAAGTTGGCGGCGATGTAGGTCGCCAGGAATCCGTAGATGGCGAAGTCGAACCATTCCACCGCGTTACCGATGGACGCGCCGGTGATCGCCTTGCGCACGGTCGGGTCGATGCGGGTGGTTCTCTTGGGTGCCGTCAACAGAAAACTCGCCTCTCGGATTGCGAGAGGCGAGTTTATCTGTTCGGTTATGCGCTCAAGCCTCTTTCTCGAGGCTTGTGCGTCAGACCGCGGCGAGTGCGTCCGCGGTGAGCAGCGCCTGGGCCACCCCGGAGACGATCGACGCCAACCGGATGGCCTCGAAGATCGTCGTGCGGGACACCTCGGCGTCGCGCAGCACGGTCTCGTGCGCCGACAGGCAGTGCGAGCAGCCGTTGATCGCCGACACCGCCAGCGACCACAGCTCGAAATCAGCCTTGGGCACACCGGGGTTGGCGATGATGTTCATCCGCAGCCCCGCACGCAGATCGTCGTAGCGACCGTCGAGCTGACCCTTGGTGCGGTAGAAGACGTTGTTCATCCCCATGATCGCCGCAGCACCGAGGGCGCCGTTGTAGGCCTCCGCGCTCAGCACGTCGAGGGCGTCCTCGGAGATCTCCTTCAGCAGCCGCTCCGACTTGGTCGCCGCAGCTGTGGCCACCAGGGCGCCCCAGAGCTGCTGCTCGTTGAGCTCGGTCGACTTGACGATGCTGCCGAAGTTGAGCTTGAGGTCCTTCGCGTACTCGGGCAGAGCTTCCTTGATGTTGTCGATGCTCACGGTCAGACCGCCTCAGCCAGAAGCTCGCCCGCGTCCAGCGTCGGATCGCCCTTCTTCCAGTTGCAGGCGCACAGCTCGTCGGACTGCAGCGCGTCGAGCACGCGCAGCACCTCGTCGACATTGCGCCCCACCGAACCGGCGGTCACCGAGACGAACTGGATCTCGTTGTTGGGGTCCACGATGAAGGTGGCACGATCAGCCACCCCGTCGGCGTTCAGGACACCAGCGGCCGTCGCGAGCTCACGCTTGAGGTCCGAGACCATCGGGAAAGGCAGCTTCTTCAGGTCCTCGTGCTGGGCACGCCACTGGAAGTGCACGAACTCGTTGTCCACCGAGACACCGATGACCTTGGCGTCGCGATCCTCGAAGTCCTCGTTGAGCTTGCCGAACGCGGCGATCTCGGTCGGGCACACGAAGGTGAAGTCCTTGGGCCAGAAGAAGACGATCCGCCACTTACCCTCGTCGTCCTTGTTGGTGACGCGGGTGAAATAGTCATCGGGCTGCTTGGCATCGACCTTGGACAGATCTCCGCCAATCACGGCCGTCAGGTCGTATTCCGGGAACTGGGAACCAATCGTCAAAAGTGCCATCGCAACCTATCCAATCTCGCATGTTTTTTCTGGAATCATTCCAGATTTACATATCGATTCTGGCCGCCGGCCGATGGTTATAGCAACTCATCCAGGCGTGATTATCCACACAGGTGACATCAGTGTGAGTTGGGCATCACGGCGTCTGCCGAGACGACGAGATCGGCCCGCACCGCAGTGTCGGCCACCAACCGCGCGTTGGGTTCGTCGACCTCGGCAACCCACCGCCGCGCCGCGTCCGCCGGCTTGCCGAAAGCGATGTGCCGGGACACCAGACGCGCGATGCGCACATCGTCTTGTATTGCGCAGTACCAGATTTCATCGATCTCGGCCGCCACGGCCGACCATGCGGAGTCGTCGAGCAACAGGTAATTGCCCTCGGTCAGCACCACTGCCGCGTCTGGGGAGACCGGGATCGAGCCGGCAACCGGCTGCTCGATGTCACGCTCGAAGCAGGGGGCGTAGACGATCTCGGTGCCCGTCCGGACGCGGCGCAGCAGCGCCGCGTAGCCGGCAACGTCGAAAGTGTCGGGCGCGCCCTTGCGATCGAGCCGGCCCAACCGGCGCAACACCACATCGGCGAGGTGGAATCCGTCCATCGGCACGTAGGCCACCGCGTCGGCATCAAGGCGGACCCGCGCCGCAGCAACGAGCGCCTCGGTCAGGGTGGACTTGCCGGCTCCCGGCGGTCCGGCGATCCCGATGATGGTCGTTCCCGGCTCCGCGGCACGGGCCAGCACCCGGGCCAGCAACTCGTCGAACGTGCACATATCGGGCTCATTGTCACCCAGGTCGTCTGCGGGCCATCCCTAACGTCGGCGCGAGCAGGTAGAACTGGCTGGGGCGAATCGCACGGAAGGCGGCTCAAAGTGGCGAGGCTTCACTGGTGGCTCGGTCTGGCCTGTTGTGCCGTACTGCTCGCCGGCTGCGGCGACGCCACCGTGCTCGGGGGGCGGGCTACCTCGATGTTGTTCCTGCCCGACCGGGTGGGCGGCCTGCCGGTGACCGACGGCCACAGCGGCATCCGGCCCGGCGCACCCGCGCCCAGCCGCCGGGCCGAGAACACCGACGGCGGCCAGATCGACGACCTGGCGCTGCTCGCCGTCGACGACATCGAGGACTTCTGGTCGCAGAATTACCGCGGCGGCTCATTGCCGGGAACTTTCACCCCCGTCTCCCGCCTGGTGTCCTACAACTCCGACGCCTCCCCCGGGCTCGACATCTGTGGACAGAACACCGCCGGGCTGACCAACGCCTTCTACTGCCTCAAGAGCGACGTGATGGCCTGGGACCGTGGCGTGGCAATCCCGGTTGCGGCACAGTATTTCGGCCAGATGGGCGTGGTCGCAGTGATGGCCCACGAGTACGGCCATGCCGTCCAGCAACAAGCCCGGCTGATCAACGAGAGCACGCCCGTACTCGTGTCCGAGCAGCAAGCCGACTGCCTCGCCGGGGTGTACCTGCGCTGGGTGGCCGCAGGCAACTCACCGCGCTTCGAGTTGAGCACCGGAGACGGCCTCAACCACGTCCTCGGCGGCCTGATCTACATCCGCGATCCCCTGATGACGCGGGTCGACGCCACACTCACCGGCGGCGAACACGGATCGGCGCTGGACCGGGTCAGCGCGTTCCAGATCGGCTTCAGCGGCAACGTCGACCAATGCGCGGCCATGGACTCCGACGAGATCAAGAAGCGCCGCGGCGACCTGCCCAAGTTCCTCGACTTCTTCAGCGGGGCGCAGGACGGCAACAGCACGATCACCGCCGATCTGCTCGACGACACCATGCAGTCACTGCGGCGCGTGTACGCACCCGCCAACCCACCGGCCTTGAGCACCGAGCCCAGCGCATGCCCGGACGCAGGCCCGTCGCCACCGGCGTCCTACTGTCCGGCGACCAACACCATCGTGGTGGATCTCGACGGGCTGAGAGCGCTGGGCGAAGCCAGGAACGAGAACGACGAACAGGAACTTCTCCAAGGCGACAACTCGGCGATCTCGGTGCTGACATCGCGCTACGCGCTGGCCGTGCAGCACGAGAAGGGTCTGGTGCTCGACACTCCGGTGGCTGCCATGCGCACCGGCTGCCTGACCGGCGTGGGGCAGGCAAGGATGGCCGAGCCGGGTCTGCCGATCACGCTGTCGGCCGGTGACACCGATGAGGCGATCAGCAGCCTGCTCACCAACGGGTTGGCCGCCAGCGACGTCAACGGCAGGGTGCTGCCGGCCGGGTTCACCCGCATCCTGGCCTACCGCTCCGGCCTGCAAGGCGATGACGCGCAGTGCTACCAACGGTTCGCGTGAGCCGATGAGCCGAGTCGAGGAGAGCCGATGAGCGGTCCCGAGCAACCCTGGTGGGCACGGCCGGGCGGCGCACCCCTGCCGGGCGGCACCCCGCAACCGGGCCCTCGCGCACCCCGGCCCGAGTGGGCGCCGCCCCCGCGACAACCGTCTCCGTCCCAGCAGCCGCGTCACCACGCACGGCCCGCTCCACCGCCATCGCGCGCGCCGCAACCACCGTCGCATCCGAAGCCCACGCCCCAGCCTTACGGGCGTCGCCTGCACATCGGTGCGGCCATCGCGGTGGCCGCCGTCGCGGTGATCGGGGTCGGATTGTGGGTATGGAGCCGCTCGGATGTCGCCGGCACCCGACTCGATGTCCGACAGGCCGAGGCCGGGGTGGCGCAGATCCTGTCCGACCCGATCAACGGCTACGGCGCCAACCGCATCGTCGCGGTCGCATGCAACGACGGCAAGAATCCGGTCGTACGGACGGGCGCGACGTTCACCTGCGCGGTTGAGATCAATGACACACTGCGCCGCGTGATCGTGGAATTCACGGACGATAACGGGACTTACGCCGTCGACGGGCCCCGATAAAGAGATGCAAATCACATTTTCCACAGCGGGTGACAACCCACACCGGACCACGACGCGGGGCTTTATTAGAGGCGCTATTAGTCTTACCTGTTATGGGTCGGGTTCCCTTCGCAACCAGTGCAGTTGATGCGTCGACGTCGAACATCGAGAACTACGTTCGCGACGACGGCAGGATCGTCGTACCCGACGGTGTCACCCTCACATCGTTCCTGGACCGCAACCGGTTCACGTTTGGGGACGAGCCGTCGTACCGATTCCTCGACTACTCGACCGACTCCGACGGCCGCGCCGTCGAGCTCAGCTGGAACGCCCTGTGGTCACAGGTGTGCGCTGTGGGCGCCCGACTGCAGCAGGTCACCCAGCCACGCGACCGGGTGGCGATCCTGGCTCCGCAGGGCGTCGAGTACGTCGCCGCGTTCTTCGCCGCCATCCACGCAGGCAATATCGCGGTGCCGCTGTTCGCGCCGAGCCTGGCCGGCCACGCCGAGCGACTGGCCGCCGTGCTGGCCGACGCCAAACCCACCGTGGTCCTCACGACGAGCGCAGCCTCCGAGTCCGTACGGAACTTCCTGCGCACCCTTCCCGCCGCCGAGCGTCCGCGCCTGATCGCGGTCGACGCCGTCCCGGACTCTCTGGCCGAGATGTACGTCAGCCCCGAGGTCGACACCGACGACATCGCCTATCTGCAGTACACCTCGGGGTCCACCCGCACCCCGGCGGGTGTGGAGATCACCCACCGCAACGTGTGTACCAACGTCCTGCAGATGATCCTGGCCGGTGACCTCAGCATGGGCATCCGCAGCGTCAGCTGGCTACCGCTGTACCACGACATGGGCCTGATCATGATCATGTTCCCGGCGTTGTGCGGCAGCCACATCACGCTCATGGACCCGATGGCCTTCGTCCGGCGTCCCTACCGCTGGATCAAGCAGCTCGGTGTCGAGGCCGCCCACGGCCGTACCCTGGCCGCCGCACCCAATTTCGCCTTCGAGCTCGCCGCCGAGCGCGGCCTGCCGCCCGCCGGCGAAGCGCTGGATCTCACCAACGTGGTGACCCTGCTCAACGGGTCCGAACCGGTCACCATGGCCGCGGTGGAGAAGTTCACCTCGACGTTCGCCCCGTACGGGCTGCCCGCAACCGCCGTCAAACCGTCCTACGGCATGGCCGAGGCGACACTGTCGGTGGCCAGCATCGCCCCGAGCGCGGCGGCCAGTGCGGTGTACCTCGACCGCGACCAGCTCAGCGCCGGGCGCGCGGTGACCGTCGATTCCACCGCCGAAGGCGCCGTGGCGCATGTGTCCTGCGGCCAGCCGATTCCGAACCAGTGGGCGGTGATCGCCGATGGCGACGGCGGCGAAGCTGCTGACGGTGTCGTCGGCGAAATCTGGTTGCACGGCAACAATGTCGGCCAGGGCTACTTCGGCCGCCCCGATGAGAGCGAGCGGGTGTTCGCCAACAAGCTGCAGACCCGGCTGGCGGCCGGCAGCCACGCCGAGGACGTGCCGGACAACGGCCACTGGCTGGCCACCGGCGACCTCGGGGTCTACCTCGACGGCGAGCTGTACCTCACCGGACGGATCAAGGACATGATCCTGATCGACGGACGCAACCACTACCCGACCGACATCGAGACCACGGTCAGCGCCGCGTCGCCCGCGGTGCGCTCCGGTTACGTCGCGGCGTTCTCTGTGGTCGGCGACCGTGGCGAGGAACTGGTGGTCGTCGCCGAACGCGCCGCCGGCGCGGGTCGTGCCGAGCCCGGCCCGATCGTCGACGCCATTCGCGCAGCCGTCGCACGCCACCACCAGATCCGGGTGGCCGACGTACTGATGGTCGCCGCCGGCGTGATCCCCCGGACCACGAGCGGGAAACTGGCCCGGAGTGCTTGCCGCGCCGAGTATTTGAGCGGGAAGTTCAACAAGTAGGGCCGGTTATCGGGCTGGCGCTTGAGCACTATGCCGCCGAAATCGACGCCAGGGTCGTGCTGATCGACGTTTAGCAGCCATAGCGTCGATCTCGGCGTGCTTACGTGGTCATTTCCCGACGCAGCCTCACCGAGATCTACGCCAGGGTTGTGCGCCCGCGCATGCGACAGCCATAGCGTCAATCTCGGCGTAGGTGGCCCAGCGCTGACCACCGGCAAGACTCGCCCGTGCCGATATCGGCCCACTTGTCGGCGGAGTCGTATATACAGTCCTGTTCAGTTCTTGACGGCAGCAAGGGGCAGTGCGTGATCACGGGTGAGTTGAAGAGCAAGGTCGACCGGGTTTGGGATGCGTTCTGGTCCGGCGGCATCTCCAATCCTCTGGAGGTGATCGAGCAGATTACCTACCTGCTGTTCATCCGCCGGCTCGATGACCTGGAGATCCTGGCCGAGAAGAAGGCGCGAGTGACCGGCAAGTCCGAGGGGCTGCGGTTCAGCGCCGATCAGCAAGGGCTGCGATGGTCGCAGTTCAAAAACGCCGAACCGGCCGTCATGTTCTCCACGGTCGGAGACAAAGTGTTCCCCTTTCTGCGCGAACTCGGCGGGGACGGGTCGACGTACTCCGAGCACATGCGGGATGCCCGGTTCACCATCCCGACTGCGGCGCTCCTGTCCAAGGTCGTCGACATGCTCGATGGCATACCGATGGCCGACCGCGACACCAACGGCGACCTCTATGAGTACCTGCTGTCCAAGATCGCCAGCGCCGGGGTGAACGGGCAGTTCCGGACGCCGCGCCACATCATCGACCTGATGGTCAAGATGACCGCACCGAAGCCTACTGATGAAATCTGCGATCCGGCCTGCGGTACGGCCGGCTTCCTGGTGGCGGCGTCGGAGTATGTGCGCTCGACGCATGAGTCTGTGCTTACGGATGCTCCGCAGCGGAAGCACTTCCACAACAGCATGTTTCACGGCTACGACTTCGACTCGACCATGCTGCGGATCGGTTCGATGAACATGCTGATGCACGGCATCGAATCCCCTGACATCCGCTACCGGGACTCTTTGTCCGAAGGCGCCAGCGAGGATGCGGAGAAATACACGCTGATCCTCGCCAATCCCCCGTTCGCCGGATCACTGGACTATGAATCGACTTCCAAGGACTTGCAGCGGGTCGTCAAGACCAAGAAGACCGAACTGCTATTTGTGGCACTGTTTTTGAAGCTGCTCAAGCCCGGTGGCCGTGCCGCGGTGATCGTGCCCGACGGCGTGCTGTTCGGATCGTCCAAGGCGCACAAGGAACTTCGTCGGACCTTGGTCGAAGATCAGAAGCTCGACGGGATCGTGAAGCTACCCTCCGGAGTTTTCCGCCCGTATGCGGGTGTCTCGACGGCGATCCTGCTCTTCACCAAGACGAACTCCGGTGGCACCGATCATGTCTGGTTCTACGACGTCACCGCCGACGGGTATTCGTTGGATGACAAGCGAAATCAGGTCGAGGCCAACGATCTTCCAGATGCGCTGTCGCGGTGGAGTTCAAAGGATTCCTCGGAGCTGGATCGCGCACGCACCGAACAGTCGTTCTCTGTACTCAAGGAAGACATCGTCACCCAGGGCTACGACCTGTCACTGAACCGTTACAAGGAGATCGTCCACGACGAGATCGAGCATCGACCACCGCTCGAGATCATTGCGGAGATCGAGAAGCTCGAAGGTGAGATCGCTGCTGGGCTGGCTGAGTTGAAGGCGATGCTGTCGTGAGGATGGTTGCATTCCCCGAAGCAGTCGAGGACATTACGGGCGGAAGCCTCAAAGTGCCTCGTTCGGAATACCGCCAATCAGGCCAACTACCGGTGGTCGACCAGGGCAGGACGTTGATCGCCGGATATACGGACAACACGAGCCGCGCGTTCAAGCACGACGGACCGCACATCATCTTTGGTGACCACACTCGCGCGATGAAATACGTCGACTTTCCGTTCGCAATGGGCGCTGATGGCGTAAAGGTTCTCCGTACGCGTGACGGCTTCTATCCGAAGTTCGTGTACCACTATCTATGCACGGTCGCTCTGCCGGACGCCGGATACTCTCGACACTTTAAATTTCTCAAAGAGATCCAGGTGCCCAGACCACCACTCGACGAGCAGCGCCACATCGCCGCGATCCTCGACCACGCGGATTTGCTTCGCAGCAAGCGCCGAAGAATCGTCGCCGACCTCAGTGATCTTTCTCGCTCGATCTTCTTCGAAATGTTCGGAAACCCGCTATCTGTGAGAAGAAGTATGCGCAAGTTGCACACGGTTGGCCAGGTCATAACTGGCAATACTCCGAGCCGGGCCAACCCTGAAAATTTTGGCCCTGGCATCGAATGGATCAAGTCTGACAACCTCGGCGCGACAATTGCCACGGAGGCCGAAGAACATCTATCCGAAACAGGCAGGCGGGGCGCCCGAATAGCCCCAGCGGGTTCCGTACTGGTCACGTGCATTGCCGGAAGCCCGCAGAGCATCGGCAAGGCATCGCTCGTCGACCGCGAAGTGGCATTCAACCAACAGATCAACGCAATTGTCGCCGGGCCGGAGATCAATAATCGCTTCCTACTCGAACAACTCTGCGCAGCGCCCAACCTCGTGCGCCAGCAGTCCACAGGCGGCATGAAAGGGCTAGTTAGTAAGTCCAGCCTTGGTGCGATCAACATCCATGTTCCACCCCTCAACGAGCAAATCCGGTTCACGCAGATTGTCGACAAGATTGACACCTCGCGTGCCTTGCAGACACGTGCCGTGATCGAGTCGGACGAAGTATTCACCTCCCTCCAATCGCGCGCTTTTAGAGGGGAACTCTGATGCCGTTCGCCGTAATCGACTTTGAGACAACGGGATTAGTTCCGGAGCGGACGGACCGGGTCGTCGAAGTCGGCATCGTGCTTACCGACGACCGAGGTAGGGTTGAAGACGAGTGGACTACCCTGATCAACCCGCATCGCGATGTCGGCGCATCGCACATCCACGGCATTTCTGCCGCGGATGTCCTCGACGCGCCCGACTTTGCCGACATCAGTGATCATCTTCTCGAAATGATCAGCGGCCGTGTAGCGGTCGCCCACAACGCGAGCTTCGACATGCGATTTCTGCACCGCGAGTTGCAGCTCGCAAAGTACGACGTACCGACCCGTCCGACGGCCCTCTGTTCTATGAAATGGGCCGGACGAATGATGGGTGCCGCCAAGCTCGCTCACTGCTGCGAAGCGCTTGGTATCAAGCTGACCAACGCCCACTCGGCACTCGGTGACGCGCATGCCACCGCCGAGCTGCTCCCTCACCTGATCAACAGTTGTCGCCGCTCCCGGGATTGGCGCGAGGACCTGGCACGCTGTGCAACCTTCGGCTGGCCAATCTCGTTGGGCCGTATAGCAAGGGCCATCGCTGTCCATCGCGGGCAGAGCACATCAGACCCGCACTCATGGCTACGGTCGGTGTTGCGAGCAGCATGGATCCCTGCGCAGCCCGAGGACGAAGCTTCGTACATGGTGATGCTCGACAACGCCCTGCTGGATCGGTCGATTTCCCGCAGCGAGGGCCGGCAGCTTATGGCAACTGCCGAAGCCGCAGGCCTGTCACGTGGAACCGTGGCGAGACTTCATCAGGACTACCTCCGCGCTGTCGCGACAGAGGCACTCGCCGACGGTGTCGTTACCGACGAGGAACGTGCGGAACTCATATCCGTCGCGAACGCTCTGGGATTCGGCTCACCGTATGTCGATGAAGCACTGGCCTGGGCCACAGAGGAAGCTCAGCACGACGGTGCCGACAGCACAAAGTTCACCCTCCACCCAGGCGACCGAATCGTCTTCACCGGTGAAATGAAACGCAGTCGCGACGAATGGGTCTCGATGATCTGCACAGCGGGTCTCGCTACCGGCGGAGTCGCCAAGTCAACTCGGCTCGTCGTCGCTGCAGATCCAGACTCCCAGAGCGGGAAAGCCGCCAAAGCTCGCCAATACGGGATTCCCGTCGTCAGCGAAGAAGCCTTCGAGGGGTTCTTCGCGAGCTACCAGATCGGCGGCTGACAACCTCAATTTCGTCCATTTCGCCCGATTACTGGTCAAGTCTCCCAAACTATCAGTGCCACTTTGCGTTACATCAGTACGATCAACTGTCGCTTCTGCCGGCATCACGTTTTCGAAAGGGCTCAATGATTCGTTCAATAGCCGTGTCGGCAGTCTCCACGGGAGTTGCCAGCATCGGACTCTTTCTAGCCTCGCCCGCCCTTGCGACGCCTGACCAACGGTGTTCACCGACTGGCATAGCTCCTTGCTCGACAGGAGAACGCACTGCTGGTGCAGTTGCGACTACACCTCGTGTGAACGCCCAGGGGCCCGGTTTCGCGGAACTAATCGGAGATGGTGCTGATGCACCCGCCGCCTGCACTGCCGGCACTTCCGCCTGCGACGGGGGTCGCGCGGGGCTCCTTATCGGCAATGGTGGTGACGGCGCGAACGGAGGAAAGGGCGGTGACGCTGGCCTATTCGGCGGCAACGGCGGTAACGGTGGGTCAAACACCTCCCCATATGCCGGCGACGGCTACGCCGGTGGCCAGGGGGGCAACTCAGGCCTGCTTTACGGACACGGCGGAAACGGCGGCAACGGCCGCGATGCACTCCAATACCGCCTTCCGCCGGGAGACGATGGGCCCGTTCCAGGTAGCGACTACTACACGTCGCCCACAAACGGTGGCGACGGCGGACGCGGTGGCCTGCTGGGAGGCAACGGGGGCACCGGTGGCAACGGCGGGTCTTCAGATGTGCCCGCAAACTCCCGGGGAGGTCGAAACGGAGGCAAAGGCGGAAAGGGCGGTGACGCTGGCTTTTTCGTAGGCAGAGGTGGAGATGGCGGCAACGGCGGCGACAGCTCCCCCGAGCGATACTCAACAAATCCTAATCCTGGCGGCGAAGGCGGTTTGGGCGGACGGACGTCAGTCACTGGATCACCGGGAACTCCGGGTAAACCGGGTAGGACTGCCGAACCCTCTGGCTCCACGCCGAAGACCGGTGCGGCTACGTGACGGTACCCCTGATCGTGGCGACATCAGCTACAAGGAGTGCCGATGTCAGAGCATCGGAGGAAGAACGACCGGGAGTTCCGTGAAGGGCTGGGCGGATTGTGTCGAAGACGGGTAGGCCGCCCTCAGGTCGCTCGGAATCCCGACCCGGGATCGGGCGCCAAGCACTACACCGACCGGTGCTCGCAGGTAGAGAATTTCGATGAGCGCGATCGGCGCGGGCAATCATCGCGAAATCTGCAATCCGGGGTTACCGCGCCGGCCGGAGCGGCCCCTCTGGACTTACTTGATCCCCACCACCATCGAATCGGAGCCGACAAGCTGTTCGATGTAGCTATTGCTGAAGCCCGCCTCAGACATCCAGCCGCGGCAGTCCGCGCCGGTGTAGTCGAAGCCAGGCCCTTCGATGAGCATGTTCAGACTCATCAGGAGCCCGAACGCGTTCTCCCGCCGTTCGTCGTCGATGATGGCGTCGTAGACGATCAGCGCTCCACCCTTCGGTAGCGCCGCGTACGCCTTCTCTAGGAGTAGGCGCTTTTGGTCCAGGTCCCAGTCGTGGAGGATGTGGCCCATGATGAGCACGTCAGCGCCCGGCAGCGGGTCGGTGAAAAAGTCACCGGACGTGAAGGTCATGCGGTCGGCAACCCCGCATCGAGTCACGTAAGAGTCGAAGATCGGCTGTACGGGCGGCAGGTCGAAGCCGCCGCCGGTCAGGTGGTCATGTGCCGTCGCGATCGCGACCGGGACGGCACCCTGCGCGCACCCGATATCGATCACGCTGCCGTAGTCGCTCCAGGGAAACTTGGCCGCAATCGCTTCGCCCGCCGCGCGGCTGAGCCCACTCATCGCGCTGGTGAATTGCGTGAGCTTTTCAGGATCGGCGTAGAGGGTCTGAAAGAAGTCGCCTCCCGTTTTCACCTCATTCTGCGGCTGCCCCGTCCGCAGTGCCTCGGTCAGCGATCCCCAGAACGAGTACAGGCGGGCGTTCGCCATTTCCATCATTCCGCCGATATACGTGGGCTTCGCCGGGTCAAGGAAGAGGTCCGTTTCGGGCGTATTCGAGTATCGACCGTCGGCGCGGGCGAGCATCCCGAGCGCCACCAAGGCGTCGAAGAAATCCCTCGCGCTGCGCGGATGCAGGCCAAGCCGCTCACGCAGGTCCTCGCAATCCAGTGGACCGGCCTTGCTGAGCTCCGCGAAGAGCTTCAGCTCGACCGCGCTCAGCAACGTCTTCGAGCCCCAGAATCCGGTTCCGAGCTGCATGATTGCGTCGGGGGTCAGTGCCCCGGCTCGCCCTGAAGCCGCCCCTGCGTTTGATTCGCTCATCGGGCACCTCGCTTCGGAAGTTCCTCGTCAACGGTAACAGGATGTCTGGGCGATCGACCGGCGAAAATCGGAGCAGCCGATGACTCACGGGTCGGTCCGCGTGCGCAACGCAGCGACGGTGATGGCGCTCGGGACCGCCACACCGTTGCGAACGCGATCAAAGAAGTCTGATACGCAACCCGGTCAACCAACAACTGTGACGCCAAAGTCGTTGGCTAACTGCATTACCCGTTCATAGCCGTCACCAAGGAAGAGGGGCAGCGGCGCCTGGCCAGGCTGGGGTTCCAGATGGTCGAATCTGCTGACGCGATCGCCCCAGAGCATGACTGCCAGCGAGTCGTTGAACTGCCTTGACCGCCAGACCAATCCGTGGGATCCGCCGTCGAGCTCATACAGTGCTTTGCCCCATTCCGCAGTGCGCGGATCGTGGCGAGCACCTGGTTCGATCAACTCGCCGTGAGTGATCTGCAGTCGCCGTAGGCCGGAACCGTGCAACTCCACGAGCTTCAGCGGGATAGTCGGCACGATCGTCGAGAGCACCTGATGAACCAGGTTCTTACGCTGGATGCGTCGCGCACGCCCACGGATCGGCACTTCATGAAAGACCGTCTCCGACAACGCCCCTTCGTCCATGTCGGCACCGTAGATGGTTGGTACCACCACACCCGATTCACGACGTATCGGACGGAAGCGTCGGGAAACCTCGGTGTCGTTGAATTCAGTGGCACCCATTTGAATGTCGTGCACACGTACGATCGGTTGACCCGCCGGCCACGTGTGCACCCGAGGCGTCGGCAACCGCTTCGGCACATCCGGTACACGCACAGGCTCTACACGCCCAGCGCGTCAAAGGTCTGGCCGGCGGCCGCAACGACATCGTCGGCCGCCCCCACCAGTAGATCGACAGGCCGGCGGTCGTCGAGCCAACCCGTAGCTGAGGTGAACCACAGCGCAGTTTCCCAGCCGTCCAAACCGTAGGGTTCGAGCACCTTGAGCACTCGCCGGATGACCGGCCTCGGGTTCCCGTCGGTACCAAATTGGAACGCGGGATAGGCACGGCCACCCAGGTGATCAACGGCAAAAGTGCGGCCCTCGGCCTGCCATCGCGAGGCTGTCGCGAATCGATTGCGAGCGCGCGAACCTGATAGGTCGGCAACCTGCTCACTGCTGTACAGACCGAACTCGTCGATGAGTTCCTGCCGAGCGTCGGCATTACGCTGCGCCTGGTGGGCAGCGTGAGCAGACACCGTATGTCGAGTGAACATGGCGTTGACCAGGCGTTCCGTCTGAATCTTTTCACTGGCGACCAACTGTGCAAGCTGGGTGATGCTCGCTGCCGTTCCGGCGTCGACGGCAGCGAGCATCAGTACCTCGTTCGCGCGCAGCCGCAGGCCTTTGATGTGCGGAGCGAGTTCGGCGAGCGCAACCTGTTGCTCGTCGGCAACGATCGATCTGTCGTCGTCTCGCGACGTGAGTTGGATGATATCAATCCGTTTACTCATGCTACTCACGCTACGCTCGCCAGCATTGATCTGCCACCCGGCAACGGCAACAGACGCGCCGAGTCAGGGGCCAGGAAAGCATGTCGGTACCCCGTGCGACGCTATGCGGCTCTCGAGTGAACCGACATAGGAAGGCCGAAAGATGAACGGGCCTCAGCAGCAGAACTTCCGAGTGAACCTCGGCGGCGTGATCGCGCTACTCAGCAAGAACCTGTTCTCCAGTCCCGGTGTCTATGTGCGGGAGCTGATCCAGAACGCGATCGACGCCATCACCGCCCGCGACGCTCTCGGCGGCGCGCCCGTCCCACGGAACATCACGATCTCGCCTTATGGGGTCGCCTCGCCGAACTCGCCGGCCGACGAGTTCATGCTGACCGACGCCGGCATCGGCGTCAGCGCTGAGCAGGTAGAGCAGTTTCTCGCCACCGTCGGCGCCAGCTCGAAAGGCATGGAGCTCCAACGGAGTCGTCGCACCTACATCGGCCAGTTCGGCATCGGCCTACTGAGCTGCTTTCTCATCGCCGACGAGATCAGCGTCGTCTCCCGCAGCGCGACCGGTACCGAGCCGATCGAATGGGTAGGCAAGAGCGACGGGACGTACTCAGTCCGGACCGCCACTGAGCACATCGAGGTCGGAACAACGGTACGGTTACGACCCCGCCCTGACGTGATCGGGTGGGCGCGCGCCGAGCAGGTAACCCCGCTGGTACAGAAGTATGCCGAATTTCTCCCGGTCAAGATCAGGGTGCTGACAGGCCTTGGCCTGAAGGATGTTTCACGCCCATACCCGTGGGTGCACGACTTCGAGGCTCACCGTTCCAGCGTGTTGCAGGGTGTCTCACCGGTCTACGGCGGTACGGGCAAGGGCAGGCAGTTCGACGCCATCGAGGTCGTCGACGCGGGCCTCGGATTGCATGCCGTGGTGTACATCAGTGCGGCTTCGCGGAGATCCAGAACCGCGGTACGCAACCGTGTCTACGTCAACGACATGCTGGTCGACGACGCTGACGATGCGCTGATGCCACCATGGGCCTTCTTCGCCTGGGCGGTGGTCAATTCCACCAAGCTTGAGCCGACGGCCAGCCGCGAGTCCATCGTGAACAACGCGGCGCTGACCGCGACTCGGCGCGCGCTCGGGCGCGCGACACTGAAATGGCTGCGTTCCCTGGCCGATACCGATCCGGAGCGGTTCGCCGAGTTCGTCGCCGACAACGCGTTGGAGCTCAGATCCGCTGCTACCCACGGCGCAGACGCGGAGAATGTGGAACTGGCGGAAGTGATTCTGCCCATGTTGACGATGCAGACGACCGAAGGGCGCATGCGCCTCATAGACGTGGTCAACCGCAACCCGAACATTCTGTATGCCGCCTCCGTCAACGAGTTTCGCACCATCGCAAGCTTCAACCCTGGCGGGCGCATCGTCGTCAACGCCGGCCACGTCCTCGACCAAGAGGTGCTGCTCATGCTGCCTCAGGTGATGCCCGGCGTGACCGTGACCCGCGCGTACCCGGCATCCGAGGTGGCTGCGCTGACAGCGCCCGGCACCAGTGACGTCAGGGACGACGTGCTCAGTCTGGAAGTGCGAGGCACCAAGGCGCTCACGGCATCTGGCTGCCGCGTGGTGGTACGCCAGTTCCCGTCGACCGATCTGCCCGCCGTCTTCATCGGCCGCGGGCAGATCGACCTGACCTCACCCGGTTGCGGCGACCTCGCGCACCTGGTGGTCAACTGGGACAACCGGGCAATCCAAGCGCTGACCCACACCACCGACGACCTCGTGTTCAGTCGGCTCGTGCAATTGCTTTTCGTCCAGGCCCGGATGGCCGGCCAATGCGACGGCCCCGAGGATCGAATCCTGCTGTCGGAGGCACTCGACGACATCATCCTGCTGGCCGCCGGCGTGGACGGCACGGAGGTCGCCCGATGAACGGGCAACAGCAGGCCTCGGCAGAGGAGCTCGAAGAACTTGGCGACGAGGCGCTCGCCGCCGAGCAGCCGGAGGGGGCTCTGCGGCACTACGACAGTGCACACGAATCCCTCAGCAAGGCACTCAATCTCGCTGTCGACGCGGATGCCGACTTCGAAGTCGTGTCGATGATCGCGGACGATCTGATGCGCATCACCGAAAAGGCCTTCGACGCCCGCAGCCGGCTTCATCCGCGACCGGAGCCCCATCATCAGCCGCCACCCATATCACTCGAAGAGAAAGCGGCCGAACTGCGCACCACGGTGGACGAGTCGATGGAATCGGGCGATCTCGCCCATGCCTCGCACATGAGCTTCCGGCTGGGCGAGACGCTCGAGGACTTGAATGATCTGGAGGGCGCCGAGTCTGCCTACCGACAGGCTGTGATGCTCGCGCGGGAAGTCGACGCGGACGACCCGGAGTTGATGCTCGCGGCGTTCTCCTACCTGATCCACTTCCTCTCCCCCTCAGAGGAATCGGTGGCCCTTGCCCAGGAGATGGCGGCGAACCTGATGGACCGCAAGGAGATGTACCACCCGATGCGAGCCTCCGAAGCGGCGTACCACTGTGCAATAGCCGAATTGAGGTTCGCAGAGGTGAATCCAGATCGGGTAGACCATGCGATCGACACCATCACGCGGCCGACGATCGGCATGCTCGACGACATCTGCTTGCACGACAACAGTCAGGCTCTCCAGCGGCTCGCCGCAGAGCTCCTGCGAAGTGTCGGCCGCGACTCCGAAGCAGACCAATGGCAAGCCGAGGCGGACAGGTACGAGGACTGGTCAGAATTCACGGAACAGCAGATCCCCGGCCACGTCCACCTGTGGGATATCAGGTTCGACCTGTCCGGCCGTGCGTCAGACGACGAATGATCGCGGCAACCTCCGACCGGCGAGAACCAGCACCGCACACAATTGACCATTCAGACTAGTGCGACTAGGCCTAATCGGCGTACCCTGGCGTCATGAAGACGATCACCAGCACCGAAGCCAAGGCGCGACTGAACGCGCTGCTGGCCGAGGTCGAACAGACCGGTGTGTCCGTCACCATCACCAACCATGGCCGTCCCGTCGCGGTGTTGTCGCCCGCGGTGACACAACCGCGCATGTTCGGTCAGCTTCCCAACCTGATCGTTCCGGAAAACTTTGACGAACCGCTCCCAGCCGATGAGCTTGCCGCCTGGACACCGGCCTCGTGACGTCGATCTTGTTGGACACCAACGCCCTGTTGTGGCTCGTCTCCTCTCCGAACCGGATCGCTGCACCCGCCCGCGAAGTTCTCGGACACCAAGCTAATGAGCTGTTTGTCTCAGCGGTGTCGGCATGGGAGGTGGCCATCAAGACACGGATCGGCCGCCTCAACGGTGCTCCGTTGCTCTCGGCCTGGGGTGAAATCCTCGCCGGCATGAATGCCTCCGAGCTGGTGATCGACTCCACCGACGCCACGATGGCCGGCCAACTCGACTGGGAACACAAAGACCCGTTCGACCGCATGATCGTTGCCCAGGCCGCCCGCCGAGGACTCACCGTCGCTACGAGCGACAGCCGGCTGATGGACGGGGCCCTGACGCCAGTGCTCGTCACGCGGTGAGCCGGGGCGAACAAAGCCCGATCGCATCCGGTCAGATATCGAACTCCGGCAATCCCACAACACCGCGACATCGTCACCGAATGCCTGCTTGGTGCGATCCGCCAAATGTTGAAGCACGACCGACGGCTGCGACCCGCGACCGATCACGAACGAACAGCGCAGTGACTCCGTCGGCTCAGGAATGCGCCGCGCCTGCCGGTGCGCGATTCCTTCAGCTCCCCACCGTTGCGCTTCCACGAGCCGCTGTCCCCACGCCTCGGCCAGTGACTCGACCCGAACGCAAGGTAGCCCGTTCGGCCATTCAGCCCGCTGCCCACTCCTTGGCCGCGTCGAGCTGGTCGAGCCCAAAGACCTTGAGCTCCCCCGGAATCATCCACGCGAACGCGTGCATGGCGTGAGCGACCCAGTCTCTATCGGACACCACCGCGATCCGCTTGAACGCCGAGTGGTGCCCCAGCAGTGCTCCGAAGCCGAGCTTCAGATCCTCGACCAGCCCGCCCGGCCCGAAGCCCTCGTAGTCCGGCGAGATGACCTCGACGATCCTGATCTCGCCAGTCTCCAGCAATTCGTCCATCGTCGGCCGGAATTCGCGCAGGTCGTCACCGCGCACGCGGCCCGACACCCGGATACCGAACACACCGTCGGGCATGTCGGGAAGGACTTCAATCATCGGACTCTCCCCTCTCGCACCTCGAGTCTGCACCCGGCGATTCAGGAACGAGAAGACTCCCAGAGTTTTGATATTTCCGACGGCACGTTCTCGGGCTTCACACCTGCCCTGGTCCATCCGCCGTGGCTCCCGGGAGCGATCCGGTAGACCCCGGCATGGCCTGAATACACCCAGAGCTGTTCGGGTTCGGTGGGCAACCAGGTGATCATCACGCCGTCGGCGGGGTTGTAGGCGGAACGGTCGTGGAAGACCTCCTGACCGGCTTTGTCTCGAACCACCACGACCCAGGTCTTCGCCCCGTTCTCCTCGGGTCCGTCCTGGACAGAGGCTGTGTAGGCGCCCGACGGAGATGTCTGGGCATGCTCTGGGGTCACCGTCTGCGCCGCAGAGTCGTCGCTCTTGCCGCAACCTACGGCAATCGCCATCACTGCCAGAATCACTGCGACTATCCGCTTGCTCACGTGTATCGATTCCCTCCGCGCTGACGAGCACGCCGTACGCCAGTCAGACGTGCTGGCGAGAGGAACCATACGGTCTGACCGCATTTGTCGGAGGCATCGGATATAAAACCGGTTCGCCTCAAGCAAGGAGCCATCGATGTCCGACAGCTTTCCGCTCAATCCCGGTGATTCCGCAACCGTCGCAATGCTGAGTCCATGCGTCGGTGGCCTCGTGCGCACATGGACCGATTCCGGACTGGGACGGCTGTGGTCGGTGGCGGACGCGGATTCCCTGCGCGCCGTGCAGGGCACGGGAACCCTCGCCCGCACCTTGCGCGAAGAACGCCGGTTCCGCGAGGTCGCCTTTCTATCCGAGGCCGAGGACACCGGCACCCTGATGCTTCAGCCGCGCTATCCGAGTACAGCCGAGGACAACTCGGTGCAGTTCGAGGGTGCATTAATCCGACTGGAGCCGGCAGGAAACACCTCGGATTCCGTGTACGACGACATGCGGTCACTGCTCGCACAGGCGATCAACCACGGGCTCAACAACGGCGAATTCCTCGTAGTCGAGAAGGGCGGATGGAATGCACCGAGCGAACCGTTCTGCCTGTTCGTCGTGATCCCCGAAGATGACGGTTTCGTCAGCATCATCGAGGCGGGACCGGCGCCACGCGACTCGGAAATCTGGGGCCCGCATATCGTCGCCGGCCAGGCCAGCACCACCCTTAGCGCCCACGCCGATCGGGACACCATCGACGTCGCACCGATCATCATGCTGGAGGCCATCGCGTCCTGGGGTCTGGAGCCGTGGGACCTGGCGCTGACCTTTGGACGTCAGGGCGTCCCGAGCAAAGAACTCAAGGACGGTCCTTAAGTGACATCAATCCGAGGACAATGTCACACAAGTGCCAGTAGGGTGACATTGTGGACGTGACCATGTTCGTAAACGAGCAATCCGGCTCGCTCGTCGACATCGTCGGCTCAGATCCCTCCGCCGGCGAATGGCGGCACAAAGCCTTTGTCCCGGCGCCGCTGCTCGACGAGATGCCGCACCTCAGTACGCCCACATTTCTCGCGGTTTCCGCAGCTCGCGCCGCTTTGGCCGCGCTGGACAGCACAGCCACACAGCTTCCGGACCCCACGTTGCTGCGAATGCCGGCGCTACGGCGGGAAGCTCAGAGCACGTCCGCATTGGAAGGTACGTACGCACCCCTCGCCCAGGTTCTGACGGCAGATGACGAAGAGCCAACGTCGGCCGAACTCGTCGAGATCTTGAACTACGTGCGGATGGCAAACTACGGCTTCCGTTCCGTGGCTGAGGGTCGACCGATCTCTACGCATCTGTTGGAAGACCTCCAAGGCCTCCTCATGCACGGAACTCCGCTGGCCGACCAGTCGGGGCGTATCCGCGACACGCAGGTTGTCATTGGTCGCCGGGGGGATGCACCGCCCGATCTGCTTCCGATCCACGCCGCGCGTTTCATTCCGCCGCCGCCGGGCAACCACCTGACAACGGGACTCCAGGATCTCGTCGATTGGATGCGTCGCGACCACACCACGACGATCGATCCCGTCGTTGCGGCGGCGATGTCGCATTACCAGCTTGAGACCCTGCATCCGTTCAGGGACGGGAACGGCCGACTGGGCCGGCTCCTGATCATCCTTCACCTACACGCGGCACGCGTGTTGACCGAGCCGACGTTGACGGTCTCCCCATGGTTCGAGGCTCGCCGCACCGAGTACTACGACCGCCTGCTCGCGGTGAGCACCGACGGAGCGTGGGACGACTTCGTCCGCTTCTTCGCCGTCGGCCTACGGGAATCTGCAAACGCCACACGACATCAAATGCTCGAACTCGTCGGCGTGCAAGCCGAGCTCAAAGAAGTCATCCGCGCATCAGCGCTACGGGCGGACAGCGCGCACGCCCTCGTCGATTTCGCTGTCGCACATTCTTCGTTCACCGTCCGAAACGTCGAGGCGGGCCTCTCAGTTTCTTACGGTCGAGCCAATAAGCTCATCGGACAGCTCATGGATCTCGGTGTTCTCGATGTCGTGGATGCAGACGCATACAAGCGCCGGTTCTTCGCACCGCGGGTCCTGGACGTACTGACCGCAGGAGGAGCGTCGTGACCAACTTCGCGTTCGTCGGTGCGGCCGACTGGCCGGAGATCAATGCCGACTGTGCGCGCGCCGAAAGCTATCTCAACTCCGACCCGCGAGCATCCTGCATCTACGGTCGGCGCGCGGTCGAGCTTCTGGTCGACCTCCTGTACGACCTCCTGGCTCTGCCGCTGCCATACAAGAACGACCTGTCGGCGCGCATCAACGAGACACCGTTTCGGGCCAAAGTCGAGCCGAAGATCGTCCAGAAGCTCAACCTGATCCGGAAAGCCGGCAATGCCGCCGTGCACGAACAGAAGCCGATCGCCCCCGCGATCGCCCTCGGCGTGCTGCGCGAGCTGCACCACGTCATGGTGTGGGCAGTCTTCCACTATTCGGCCTACCCGAAGGCAGCGCCGCTGAAGCTGGCTTTCGACCCCAAACTGGCCGCCAAGGCCGCTCCCCTGAGCCGCCAAGAGGTCGCCCGGCTCGCCGAGAAGTTCAAGAAGCAGGATGAGGCCCACGCCAAGGCGCTGGCCGAGAAAGATGAGCTCGCCGCGGCTCGGGATGCCGAGATCGCCCGGCTGCGTGAGGAAGTCAAGAAAGCCCAAGCTGCCAACAAACAACCGGACGACCGCGACTACACCGAAGCCGAAACCCGCGACACGTTCATCGACCTCATGCTGGGCGAGGCCGGCTGGCCACTGGCGGAGGCGAAGGACCGCGAGTACAAGGTCACCGGTATGCCGCCCGACAACGGCACCGGATATGTCGACTATGTGCTGTGGGGCGCCGACGGACTCCCCCTTGCCGTGGTGGAAGCGAAACGCACCACCAAGAGCCCGCACCTAGGCCAGCAACAGGCCAAACTGTACGCCGACTGCCTGGAATCCATGACCGGCCGCCGTCCGGTCATCTTCTACACCAACGGTTTTGACCATTGGATCTGGGACGACGCGGCCGGCTATCCACCGCGGGACATCCAGGGGTTCTACACCCGCGACGAACTGGAACTGATGATCCAGCGCCGCACCACGCGCCAACCCCTCACCGACGCCCCCATCGACTCGGCGATCGTCGAACGCCACTACCAGCACCGCGCCATCCGTGCCATCGACGAGTCCTTTACCGGTCAACGCCGTGAGGCTCTGTTGGTGATGGCGACCGGCTCAGGCAAGACCCGCACCGTCATCGCCCTGGTCAAGCAACTCATGGAGGCCAATTGGGCGAAGAGAGTACTGTTTCTCGCCGACCGCACAGCCCTGGTCACCCAGGCCGCCAACGCGTTCAAGGCCCATCTGCCTGACGCCACCACGGTGAACCTCCTGACCGAGAAGGTCACCGATGGGCGCGTATTCGTCAGCACCTACCCGACGATGATGAACCTCATCAACGACACCAGTACGGGGACACGGCGATTCGGGCCAGGCTATTTCGACCTGGTGGTCATCGACGAAGCCCACCGCTCCGTTTACCAGAAGTACCGGGCCATCTTCGACTGGTTCGATTCCCTGCTGGTCGGCCTGACCGCCACCCCGAAGGACGAAGTCGACCACAACACCTATCGCCTGTTCCATCTCGAGGACGGTGTGCCCACCGATGCCTACGGACTCGACGATGCGGTCAAGGAGGGCTTCCTGGTGCCGGCCGTGGGAATCTCCGGCGGGACAAAATTTCTCGACCGCGGTATCCGCTACGCCGACCTGTCCGAGGATGAGAAGGACGAATGGGAATCCTTGGACTGGGGCGACGATACCCCGGACGAGATCACCTCGGAGGAGGTGAACAAGGTCCTGTTCAACGAGAGCACCGTCGACATGGTGCTTGCCGACCTCATGGCCAAAGGACATCGCGTCGCAGCCGGCGACCGTCTGGGCAAAACCATCATCTTCGCCAAGAACCGCGACCACGCCGAATTCGTCGCCCGCCGCTTCGACATCCAATATCCGCACCTGGCCGGACATTTCGCCCGCGTCATCACCCACGGCATTTCGCACGCACAGTCGCTGATCGACGATTTCTCCGTCGCCGACAAGGCCCCGCACATCGCGATCTCGGTCGACATGCTCGACACCGGCATCGACGTACCCGAGGTCGTCAATCTGGTGTTCTTCAAACTGGTGCGCTCGAAGACCAAGTTCTGGCAGATGATCGGACGCGGCACTCGGTTGTGCCCCGACCTGTTCGGACCCGGACAGCACAAACAGAACTTCTACGTGTTCGACTACTGCGGAAATCTCGAATACTTCAGCCAAGACCTGCCCGGGTCCCCTGGGTCTTTGCAGAAGTCGTTGAATCAGCGGCTTTTCGAAACGCGTCTTGGTTTGATCACCGCGCTCGATCACCTGCAGCCACCGACCGATCCCGATCCCGCCGAGGGGCGGGGTACGGAAACCGCCCGCGGCCTGCGGGTCGATGTGGCATGGTCGCTGCACCGCATCGTGGCCGGCATGACACTGGACAACTTCCTGGTGCGTCCTCACCGTCGACTTGTCGAGCAGTACGCGCAGTGGGAGCCCTGGGCGGCCACGCTGAGCACCGAGACCGCGGCCGACGTCGGGGAATCGCTGGCCGGCTTGCCGTCGACGCACAAAGACGACGACGAGGACGCCAAGCGTTTCGACATGCTGATCCTGCGTCGCCAGCTTGCCCAGCTCGAAGGCGATGCCCTGGCTGCCGAGCGGCTGCGCGAGAAGATCCAGGACATCGCATCAGGTCTGTTGAACCAGACGGCCATTCCCTCGATCGCGGCACAACAGGAACTGCTCGACGACGTCGCAGGCGACCAGTGGTGGGTCGACGTCACGTTGCCGATACTCGAGCACGCACGTCGCAAACTGCGCGGGCTGCTGCGGTTCCTTGAGAAAGCCAAGAAGGTCGTCGTCTACACCGACTTCGCCGACGAACTCGGACAGTCCAATCTGGTCGACCTGCCCGGCATCACGCCCGGTACCAATTGGGAACGATTCGAGCTCAAGGCCAAGGCCTACCTCAAACAGCATCAAGACCACATCGCCCTACAACGCCTACGTCGCAACAAACCGCTTACCGCTGCCGATCTGGCGGCACTGGAGCAGATGCTGCTCGACAGCGGCACCGGAGGGGCGGACGACATCGCACTCGCCAAGGAACAGGCGCACGGGCTGGGCCTGTTCGTCCGCGGACTGGTCGGCCTCGACCACGAGGCCGCCGTCGACGCCTTCTCCACGTTCCTTGATGGCACCAAGTTCAGCGCCGATCAGATCCGGTTCATCAATCTGATCATCACTGAGCTCACAGCCAACGGCGTCGTCGAACCCGCTCGGCTCTACGAATCGCCCTACATCGACCACGCACCGACCGGCCCCGATGATGTGTTCCCCGAACCTGACGTGGACAACATCATCCAGATCCTCAACACGGTGAAGGGAAACGCCGTGCCTGCTGACGGGGTCGCCTGACCCGGACAGATCGCGCCGGTCACCCCAGCTCGAGCATCGATGCCAACCCGGCGATGACGACATCGAGGTTGAACTCCAGCTGCGCGTCCTCATCGGGTTCCGCGGCCATCGCCACCAGCACCTGCCGCAGCACCTTGTAGTCGCTGCCGTTCCCAATGCCTATGGCCGCCAAGGCCTCTTCGTGTTGGGGATGGACGCCTCGCCCGGCGCGCAGCAGGGAATCGCGTGCGGCAGACAGCGCCAACTCGGCGATGGTGTTGGCCGCCCGGCCCGCCTGCTCCGCCTCGAAGCCGGCGTCGACAAGAGTTTGGAGAACAAACTCGGCCTGGTCCAACGCCGCGAGGCCGATCGCGCCCTCCATCGGGAAAGTGTCGTGCACTCCGAGTTGGGTAATCGCGGTGCGGACCCGGTGCGCGTACCACCGCAGCACATCGCGCCAGTCGCCGTCGGCCGGCGGTGGCACACGCCCGAATTCGGCCTCGAATACCGCAGATGCCATGAGCGCCAACAATGTTTCGCGATCGCCGATGTGATACTTGACCGATTTGCGGTCGACGCCCAGCGCGTCGGCCACCGCCTGCATGGTCAAGGGCTCAGGCGCGACGCCGAGCGCTGCGGAAACGATCTGCTCGCGGTTGATCCGCGCCGGGCGGCCCCGCCGGGCCGGCGACGTGGCGTCGTCGCCGCTGTCGAGATCGTGACTGCTCACGTCTTCCAGCCTAGATACTCACGCTCCCGAGATGGTGGGCCACGATCCCGAGCAGTCTGCGGTGGCGGCGCTGTAATCCGCGGGGTGGCGCGTGACCGTCGCTACGTGGTGCCGCACACTTTTGCGGTGACGACGCAACGCCTCGACAGATGGGAGGCCCGGGCCGAGTGGCCGCTGGCCTCGGTGGCAGCAGTGTTCCTCGCCGCGTATTCGGTGGAAGTACTGGTACAGCCGCATGGGCCGGCGGCCCGTGCGGTCGAGCTGGCCACCTGGCTCACCTGGGCCGTGTTCACGGCGGACTATGCAGCCCGGCTGTATCTCGCGGACGACCGCATCCGCTGGTTCCGCACCCACCTCGTCGATCTGGCGATCGTGCTTCTGCCGCTGTTGCGGCCGCTGCGGTTGTTACGGCTCA
This sequence comes from Mycolicibacterium sp. 050232, assembly GCA_036235365.1. Taxonomy (GTDB): domain Bacteria; phylum Actinomycetota; class Actinomycetes; order Mycobacteriales; family Mycobacteriaceae; genus Mycobacterium. The sequence continues at coordinate 602,033 of JAZBEZ010000004.1, forward strand.
TCGTGCTGATCGGGGTGATCCAGAAAGCCGTCGGTCACGCGATCCGCGGCAAGGTCATCCTCTACACGATCTCGGGCGCGGTGCTACTCGTCTACGTCGCGTCACTGGCCGTGCTGCAAGCCGAGCGTGGGCAACCCGACGCGCACATCACCGACTTCGGCGATGCCATCTGGTGGGCGATCACCACCATCACCACCGTCGGCTACGGGGACATGTATCCGGTGACGACGACCGGACGAGTCATCGCCGCACTGTTGATGATCGGCGGAATCAGCCTGGTCGGTTCGATCACCGCGACGATCGCGTCGTGGATTGTGCAGACCGTGGCGGTTGACGACGCTGCCACCGCAGCCGCGACGGCGGCTCATATCAATGACCTGCGCGCCGAGATCGCATCGCTGCGCGACGAGTTGCGGGCGCCGGCTGTTGACGGCGCCGGAACCGACCACCGACCTTGAAACCTGTGAGTTGAGTGCGGGCGGTGGGACTCGAACCCACACGTTCTTTCGAACACCGGCACCTAAAGCCGGCGCGTCAGCCGATTGCGCCACGCCCGCCGCGCGTCCGATCGTACAGCCTGCACAGCAACCGAATCTGTCGGAGGTCGGTCATATGTTTGATGGCATCGGCGGTCGAGAGAGACGATGTGCGGTCAACGAACGAGTTCAATCGAGTCCAAGCCTTGATCGCGGCGGGGATGAACGACTGCGCCATTGCACGGGAAACCGGCATCCCACGTCCGACAGTGCGGGATTGGCGAGTACGGCCACCGTCGCAGTTGAGGCGACCGCAGGCTTCGTCTCAATGCGGCGTCGACCATGACTTCGGTGCATTGCCTCCCCGCGCATATACCTACCTGCTCGGCCTGTACCTGGGCGACGGCTGCATCTCGCGATATCCGCGGGCGTGGCGTCTCCGGGTCACGCTCGACAGCAGATATCCGGGAATCATCGACAGTTGTAGGGCAGCCATCGACACTCTGATGCCCGGGCAGCACGCGTCAGTAGGGCGACAGCCGACTTCATGCGTCGTGGTTTCGCTGTACTCCAAACACTGGCCGTGCCTGTTCCCCCAACACGGGCCCGGCCGGAAGCACAACAGACCGATCCGATTAGAGCCGTGGCAGGAAGTACTCGTCAAACGCGCCCCCGAGGACTTCGTGCGCGGACTGATCCACAGTGACGGCTGCCGGGTGATCGCGAATGACCGCGGCGTCAAGAGCATCCGATACCACTTCACGAATCACTCGGAAGACATCCTCGGCCTCTTTACCTCCGCACTGGACTTTCTCGGCATCCCGTGGACGCGCTCCACCCAGTACGTCGTCTCGATCTACCGGAAGGCCGCCACCGCTCGCCTCGACGAATTCATCGGCCCCAAAGTCTGAGCCGCGCGGGCGACACTAGGCAGACGGAAGCACCTGCCCCGACATGTTGATCAGGCGGTCGTGTTCGTCGAAAAGTAGTTCGGCATGACCGTCGGGCAGCGCGAGCCGCAAACCGCCCGGTATCTCCTCGATCGGTGCTTGTCGGATCGCCGCCCACAGGTAGACGCTGCGGGGAGCGACGGGCATGGCCTGCAGTGCTTCACCAACACAGCGCAGCAGTCGCGGTGCACTCGGCGCAGGCAACCGCAGCCGCTCGTCGGTCAGCACGATCACGCCCACTGTCCCACTGTCGAGGTCAAAGGTGTAGCAAGGCTTCAATCCGAGATTCAGCGAGGCGATCGCAGCCATCTGCCACGCGAACTCGCGCGGCGCCATGTCGCCGAGCGGCACCTCGGCATCACGCAGTTCGGCGATACCGTTCAACTCGCCGAAATCGCGGAGAACTGTGCTGCCGTAGACACTCGTGAGCGGAAGATCGGGGTTCGCCCATGCCCATTCCCATATGCCGGCTTCCGGACCGGCGGCACCGAGCACTTGAGCCTGCACGACGAACGGCTCCACACCGCGTGTCGAGGCAAGCGAGAACAAGCCGGTATCGCTGTCGAAGTTCCAGGCACCGTCATACGGCGTGCCGTCGCCGATGAGATCGACGAGATAGGCCTGGACCTCGGCTTGCACAATCGCAGCGTCGAGCAGCATGTCTTCGAACACGCGAAAAGCCTAAGTGGCGATCGCGGCCCGTCCGGGCACGTATTTTCGACGCCCGAGATCCGCGCCGTACCATGGACGAATGTCCACTACACGGCGTAGGAGACCAGCGCTCATCGCACTGGTCTGTCTTGGCGCCGCCGGATGCCTGGCGTTGGCGTGGTGGCAGTGGACCCGCTACGAATCGGCATCGGGCACCTTCCAGAATCTCGGTTATGCCCTGCAGTGGCCGATGTTCGCCGGGTTCTGCTTCTACGCCTACTACAAGTTCGTGCGTTACGAGGACGCCCCGCCGGAACGGCCGAGCGGCGATGTCACCGAGATCCCCGCGGGCCTGTTGCCGGAACGTCCCAAGGCCGCGGCCGCGGATGCCGGCGACCGAGAACTTACCGAATACAACGCCTACCTCGCCGAGCTGGCCAAGTCCGACCGGACCGAGAACAAAGACAGGACCGATAGATGACCGAACCGCAGGCCGTCGTCACCCCAAAGGAGACCCTCCGCAAGGCGCTGCTGGGCTACCGCGTGCTGGCCTGGACGACGGGCATCTGGCTCATCGCGCTGTGCTACGAGATGGTGTTGAAGTACATCGTTCAGGTGGACAACCCGCCGAGCTGGATCGGCATCGTGCACGGCTGGGTGTATTTCATCTACCTGCTGTTCACGGCCAACCTCGCGGTCAAGGTCCGCTGGCCCATCGGCAAGACGATCGGTGTGCTGCTGGCCGGCACGATCCCGCTCCTGGGCATCATCGTCGAGCACTTCAACACCCTGGATCTCAAGAAGCGCTTCGAGCTCTAGGCTCCAGCGGCTATGCCATCGAGGCCAGCCGCTGAAGCAATGGCCCGGCCTTGATCAACGTCGCCACCTCGTCGTCGGTCATCTGAGCGAACTGCTCGTGGACGCCGGCGGTCCAGGCCGCGTCGATCATCTTCTTGTGTTCGGCGGCCCTGACTGTCAGGCGTAGCCGGATGCAGCGGCGGTCGTGTTCGTCGGGCGCACGTTCGATCAAACCGCGCTCAACCAGTTTCCGCACCGTGGTGCTGACGTTGCTGGGCTGCAGCGCCAGCAGATTTGCGGTCTCGGACACACTGATCCCCGGGTGGTCGCCCACCGTGCGGATGACCTCGAACTCTGAGTGTGGCAACGGTTCCAAACCGACCTGCTTCTCACCGAACCGCCGTAGCGACCACACCAGCGTCCGCACGGCGGTCGCGGTGTCACGCACGTCACGCATCGCCCTGGGTTCTCGTGGGGCCGTCATGTCAGCTATATTACCTATAATTTTATATATAAATCTTCAATCTAAGGTCGTATGAGTACCCGAATCACAACTACCGAGGCGACAACCCACACACCTGCGCTGCCGCTGAGCTGGCTGGGCGTCCTCGCCCTGTTGACCGCCGTGGCGCCGCTGTCGATCGACATGTATCTGCCCGCCTTCCCCGCGATGGCCGCCGAGTTCGGCACATCGGCATCGGCCGTTCAGTTCACCCTCACCTCGTTCATGGTGGGCCTGGCCAGCGGGCAGTTGATCATCGGTCCGCTCTCGGACCGATTCGGCAGGCGCCCCCTTATGCTCGCGGGCACCTTCGTCTGCATCCTCGCCGGCGTGGCCTGCGCGCTGGCGCCGAACATCGCTGTGCTGACGGCATTCCGCTTCGTGCAGGGATTCAGCGGCGCCGCCGGTGTTGTGCTGAGCCGTGCCGTGGTGGCCGATCGCGCGCATGGCGCCGTGGCCGCCCGGGCCTTCAGCCTGATGATGATCATCAACGGCGCCGCGCCCGTGCTGGCGCCGCTCATCGGTGGATCGCTGATGGGTGTCATCGGCTGGCGCGGCGTGTTCTGGATTCTTGCCGGGCTGGCCGTTGCGATGTTCCTCGGCGTTGTCGCAGTGCTTCCCGAGACCCATCCCCAGGACCGTCGCCACACCGGCGGGGTGACCGCCATGCTCCGCGACGCGCGGTCGGTGCTGACCAACCGCGGATATATCGGCTACACACTGGCGTTCGCGTTCGGCTTCACCGTGATGTTCGCCTACATCTCGGCTTCACCGTTCGTGCTTCAGAACGTGCTCGGTCTGTCCCCGCTGCACTATTCATTCGCCTTCGCCGCAAACGCCGCGGGCATCGTGATCGTGAACGCCGTCAACGCCAGAATCGTCGGCCGATTCGGCCAGCGCCGGCTGCTGCACCTCGGCGTCGGCCTACTGGTCCTGTTCTCGATCCTGTTGTTGGTGGACGCCCTGCTCGGTCCGGTGCTGTGGGCATCATTGCTGCTGCTGTGGGGCGCGGTCGCGAGCCTCGGCCTGGTCGCCGCCAATGCGACAGCGCTGGCACTCGATCAGGTGCGCCATGCGGCAGGCACCGGTTCTGCGGTCCTGGGCGCGTTGCAGTTCGGCCTGGCCGCCTTGGTATCCCCGATCGTCGGCCTCGGCGGCGACCACACCGCGCTGCCCATGGCGGTGGCCATGGTGGTCAGTGCCGGCATCGGCGCGGCAGCACTGCTGCTGACCCGCCGCTGCTTTGTCACGCTGGAGTGACACCCGGGCTCGGCCGCAACTCCAGCGTGACAATCGCGGGCCCGCAAGGAATTTCACGCACGCCAGCGTGACACTCGACCGTGAGCGGTGCGCCAGCGTGACAAACCGTGCGTCAGCGAATGCGCTAGGACCCGGCCAACTCCCGCAGCGCGGGCACCAACAACGCCAGCGCCCGACCGCGGTGCGATGCCGCGTCTTTCTCGGCGGGTGACAGTTCAGCCGCGGTCAACGTGGACCCGGCAGGCAGGAACACCGGGTCGTAACCGAACCCGCCATCACCCCGCGGCGAACGGGTGACCGTGCCCGGCCACTCCCCCCGCACCACCGTCGACCCCGACGGAGACACCAGCGCGCACGCCGACACGAACGCCGCCCCACGCCGTTCGTCGGGCACATCGGCCAGCTGCCCCAAGAGCAAGGACGTGTTCGCGGGGTCGTCCCCGTGCCTGCCGGACCACCGAGCCGACAGCACTCCGGGCATGCCGTTCAGGGCGTCCACGGAAATCCCGGAATCATCTGCCACGCAAGCCAATCCGGTGGCGCGGAACCCGTCGGCGGCCTTGGCCAGTGCGTTTTCCTCGAACGTCGCGCCGGTTTCGGGCGCCTCGTCGTACGCCGCCACGTCGGCCAGGGACACCAGGTCCAGCCCGGTGATCCCGGCGGCATCCAGCACCCGCCGCAGCTCGGCCAGCTTCTTGGCGTTACGGCTGGCTACCAGAAGACGTGGCACTCAGCTACCGAACGCTTTCTTGGGCGCGGGCCCTTCCGGCAGCACACCCGGGTACGGCAGTTCCAGCGCCTCGCGCTGAATGACGAACAACTGCTCGCACGCACCGAGCGCGGCGTCGAGCATCTTGTCCAGCGTGGACCGTGGGAAGGTCGCGCCCTCGCCGGTCCCCTGGATCTCGACCAGGGTGCCGGTGTCGGTGGCGACGACGTTCATGTCCACCTCGGCGCGGGAATCCTCGACGTAGGGCAGGTCGACCCGGACCCGGCCGTCGACGACACCCACCGACACCGCGGCGATCGCGCATGACAGTGGTCGCGGATCGGAAAGCCGCCCGGCCGCAGCCAGATACGTCACCGCGTCGGAGAGCGCCACGTAGGCGCCGGTGATGGCCGCGGTGCGGGTACCCCCGTCGGCCTGCAGCACGTCGCAGTCGATCGCGATGGTGTTCTCCCCCAGCGCGCCGAGGTCGATGCACGCGCGCAACGAGCGTCCGACCAGCCGGCTGATCTCCTGGGTGCGGCCGCCCACGCGGCCCTTGACGGATTCGCGGTCCGAGCGGTCATGGGTGGCCGCGGGCAGCATGGCGTATTCGGCGGTCAGCCAGCCCTGCCCGGAACCCTTGCGCCAGCGCGGCACGCCTTCGGTGACCGAGGCGGTGCACATGACGCGGGTCTGGCCGAACTCAACCAGTACCGAACCAGCGGGATGCGATGTGAAACCGCGGGTGATGGTTACCGGACGCAGTTCGTCGTCAAGACGACCGTCTTCTCGCTTGGACACCCGCCAACCCTAGCGGGTCAGCCCCGGGTGACGTCGAAGGTCTCGCCGCACACCACGGCGTGCACCGGGCCGTCGAACTCGGCCTTGGCTTCGCTGATCACGTCCTCGCGCGAGGTCCACGGCGGTATGTGGGTCAGCAGCAGCTCGCCGACGCCGGCTTCGGCCGCCGCACGCCCCGCCTCGGTGCCCGACAGATGCAGATGCGGCGGACGGGACGGATCGTGCGTCCACGACGCCTCGCACAGGAACACGTCGGCGCCGCGGGCCAGCTCGACCAGCGCGTCGCAGTATCCGGTGTCCCCGCTGTAGACCAGCGTCGCCCCGGACGGATCGGTGAACCGCATGCCGTAGGACTCAGTGGGGTGGCACACCAGCCGCGGCAGGATGTTGAGCGTGCCCAACTGCACGGCCGAGCCGTCCTCCCAGTTGCGCACCTCGAAGATGTCCGTGAAGTCGTCGATCTCGCCGCCCTCCGGCGAGGACGCCGCACCCAGCCTCGACCACGTGTTGACCGGCCCATACATCAGGCCGCGCTCGGTGGCAGGGATCGGGTGGTACCGCCGCCAGACGAACAGCCCGGGCAGATCCAGGCAGTGGTCGGCATGCAGATGCGACAGCAACACGTTGACCGAATTCGGATCGGCATAGCGCTGCAACGCACCCAGGACGCCACCACCGAAGTCGACGACCATCGGAACCGTGTCCGGTGCGGTGACGAGATAGCCAGAGGCTGCCGAATCCGGGCCGACAACGCTGCCGGAGCATCCCAGGATGGTCAATCGCACAGTGTCTAGCTTGCCATGCCCGATGTGCACGTTGCCAAGACATCGGCGGTTTGGGCGACGGAGATCATTTTGTGGCGCCCGCGTGACGCCGGACCTGCCGTGCCCCGTCCAGCCCCGGCCCCAGGAATCGGGCGGCGAGGGCGGTGAACGCCTCCGGATCTCCCGTCGCCTCGAACACCCGCTGGGCCGGACCGGAGTCGTGCGGCTTCAGCAAATCCAGCTCGGTGAGCACCCTGAGCAGGTCCTTGGCCGTCTCCTCCGCCGACGACACCAGGGTGACGTTGTCGCCCATCGCCAACTGGATGAGCCCGGACAGCATCGGATAGTGCGTGCAGCCCAACACCAGGGTGTCGACCTCCGCGCGCTGCAGAGGCTCCAGATAGCCCTCGGCCAGACCGAGCACCTGACGGCCGCTGGTGACCCCGCGTTCGACGAAGTCGACGAAGCGCGGGCAGGCCACCCCGAACACCTCGGTATCCCGTGCGGCGGCGAACGCGTCCTGATAGGCGCCCGAGGCGATCGTGGCGGCGGTGCCGATCACTCCGATGCGTCCGTTGCGGGTCGCGGCCACCGCGCGCCGTACTGCGGGCAGGATCACCTCGACCACGGGCACCGGGGAGTAGCGCTCGCGCGCGTCGCGCAGGCAGGCCGACGACGCGGTGTTGCAAGCGATCACGAGGGCCTTGACGCCGCGGGCCACCAGGTCGTCGCCGATTGCCAGGGAGTGCGCCCGGATCTCGGGGATGGTCAGCGGCCCGTAGGGACCGTTGCCGGTGTCGCCGACGTAGATGATGTCCTCGTCGGGCAGCTGGTCGATGATCGCGCGGGCCACGGTCAGTCCGCCGACGCCGGAGTCGAAGATGCCGACGGGTGCCAGTTGATCGTTCATCCGGTCATGCACTCAGACGCGGCTGGGTGGAACTCTTCCTCGCTTCGCGCGACTTGCGTTCCGGTCCGGACAGAAGGTAGGCCGCCACGATTCCTGCGAGCGCCCCGGTCAGGTGGCCCTGCCAGGACACCCCCGGATTGCCGGGCAGCACCCCGAACAGCACGCCGCCGTAGACGAACAGCACGACCACGCCGACCACGATTTCCCACACATTGCGGGTGAAGAATCCGAACACGATCAGAAATGCCAGCCAGCCGAAGATCAGGCCGGAGGCTCCGATGTGGGTGCTGGTGCACTGCACGGTGACGTACGGGCAGTGCAGACCGATGTTGCCGATCAGCCAGGTGCCGAAGCCGCCGAGAACCCAGATGATCGCGGTCGCGGCGACGAAGCGCCCCATCCCGGCCAGTGTCATCAGGAAGCCGAGTACCAGTGCGGGCACGGTGTTGGCGATCAGGTGCGGCCAGCCGCCGTGCAGCAGGGGCGCCCACAGGATGCCCCACAGTCCGTCGGTCTGCAGGGGCCGGATGCCGTCCTGGTCGAGGCGGTGGCCCATGGCGGTGTCGACGATCTCGATCACGTACAGCAGCGCGACGAAGCTGACGATCGTGACGCCGCCGACAATCCAGGCCGGCCGCTTTTTCGGTGTGGTCGAAGGGAGGTTGGTCATACCCGCCCGCTCACGCCCATAGCTGCCCTTCCAACGCATCCTCTGCGTCATCAAGGCTACCGGCGTAGGCACCGGTGGACAGATACTTCCAACCGGCGTCGGCGACCACGAACGCGATGTCGGCGCGCTCGCCGGCCTTGATCGCCTTGGCGCCCATGCCCAGCGCGGCGTGCAGCACCGCGCCGGTCGAGATACCGGCGAAGATGCCTTCGCGGGTGACGAGGTCGCGGGTGCGTTTGACCGCGTCGTACGAGCCCACCGAGAACCGGGTGGTCAGCACGTCCGGGTCGTACAACTCGGGAATGAACCCCTCGTCGATGTTGCGCAGCGCGTACACGCCCTCGCCGTAGCGTGGTTCGGCCGCCACGATCTGCACACCCGGCACGTGCTCGCGCAGGAAGCGGCCGGTGCCCATCAGGGTGCCGGTGGTGCCGAGCCCGGCGACGAAGTGGGTGATCTTCGGGAGGTCGGCCAGCAGCTCCGGGCCGGTGCCGTAATAGTGCGCGTCGGTGTTGGCCTGGTTGCCGTACTGGTACAGCATCACCCACGAAGGGTTCTGGGCCGCAAGCTCTTTCGCGGTCGCCACCGCGGTGTTGGAACCACCCTCGGCGGCGCTGAAGATGATCCTCGCGCCGTACAGTTCGAGGATCTGACGCCGCTCGATGGAGGTGTTCTCGGGCATCACGCAGATCATGTTGTAGCCCTTGAGCATCGCGGCCATGGCCAGCGAGATGCCCGTGTTGCCACTGGTGGGCTCCAGGATCGTGGCGCCCGGGCTGAGCAGCCCGTCACGCTCGGCCTGCTCGATCATGCGCAGCGCGGGCCGATCCTTGATCGAGCCGGTCGGGTTGCGGTCCTCGAGCTTGGCCCACAGCCGCACATGCGGCCCGTCGGAATCGTCCTCCCACCGAGGCGACAAGTGCTGCAGTCCGACCAGCGGGGTGTTGCCGAGGGCCTGCAGCAGCGAGTCGTATCTGGTCATGGAGCGTCAGGCCCCACCCGCGACGGCGGGCAGGATCGTCACGGAATCGCCGTCGGCGATGGTGGTCTCCAGCCCACCGGAGAACCGCACGTCCTCGTCGTTGACGTAGATGTTGACGAAGCGGTGCAGCTTGCCGTTATCGACCAACCGGTCCGAGATACCGGAATAGTTGGCCTCGAGATCGGCGATCACCGCTTGCAGGGTGTCGCCGGAGGCGCTGACGCGCTTCTGCCCGTCCGTGTGCGGGCGCAGAATGGTGGGGATCGAAACGGTTACTGCCATCGGGTGCTCCTTAGGTGTACTGCTCAACGATAGTGACGGGTTCCTCGCTGACGACGCCGTCGACGATGCGGTAACTGCGCAGCTCGTGCTCCTGCGGGTCCCGCGTGGAGACGAGCACATAGTGCGCATCCGGCTCGGAGGCGTAAGAGATGTCCGTGCGGCTCGGGTAGGCCTCGGTCGCGGTGTGCGAGTGATAGATGACGACCGGCACCTCGTCGGCCTCGTCCATCGCGCGCCACACCTTGAGCTGCTCGCCCGAGTCGAACCGGTAGAAGGTCGGGGAACGCTCGGCGTTGACCATCGCGATGAACCGGTCCGGCCGGTCAGAGCCCTCAGGCCCGGCGATAACCCCGCACGCCTCGTCGGGGTGGTCGGCGCGGGCATGCGCCACCATGGCCTCGACGAGATCCCGGCGGATCACCAGCACTTGATCACTCCCATCAAACGTCCTTCACTGCGACCGCTCCCGGCAACATGTCCCGGTAGGTCGGTATTCCTGCCACCGGCTCCGCGGCCAGCAATCCGACCAGCACGGCGCGGGCCAGGACATCCGCCGCGGCCGCCCCGACCCGGGTGACCAAAGCCGTCTCCGGCGACATCGCCGCCGGTGTCTTTTCGTCCGGTTCGACGGTCACCGCGCCGGTCGCCAGCGCAAACACCGTATCGCCATCCAGCGGGGTGTGACACGGCGAGATGGTCCTGGCCAGTCCGTCGTGCGCGGCGACGGCCACCCGACGGCACCCGGCCGGGCTCAGCTCGGCGTCGGTGGCGACCACCGCGATGGTGGTGTTCAACGGAGCCAGCTCGGTGTGCCGATCGCGATAGGCGGTGAGCTGATCGGCGGGCGGGGCGACCAGCCCGAACTCCTCGATCAGTGACGCCATCCAGGGCAGGCCGGTGGCCGGGTCCGCGACGTCACCGGCGGCGTTGAGGACGACCAGGGCCCCCACGGTCACGCCGCAGTCCAGGGTCACCGACGCGGTGCCGACCCCGCCCTTGAGGACGCCGGCCCGGGCTCCGACACCGCCGCCGACGGTGCCCAGCGCGAACTCGGTGGAGGCTGCCGCGGCAGCCGCGTAGCCGAACTCGGCCGTCGGCCGGTTGGCCCAGCCCCCCACGGGCAGGTCGAAGATCACCGCGGCAGGCACGATCGGCACCACGCCACCGTCCATCGCGACCCCGCGACCCTGCTCCTCCAGCCAGGTCATCACCCCGTCGGCGGCGGCCAGTCCGTAGGCACTGCCACCGGTCAGCACGACGGCGTCGACGTGGCGCACGGTGTTGATGGGGTCGAGCAGGTCCGTCTCACGGGTACCGGGGGCTCCCCCGCGTCCGTCGACAGCACCGACGGTCCCCGGCGGGGTCAGCACCACGGTGGATCCCGACGCCCACCCTGAGCCGAGCGTCACGTCAGGGTCGATCCGGTGATGGTGGCCGACCAGAATCCCGCGGACGTCGGTGATCGATCCCGTCAGGCTCATCGCTACTTCCCCATGAGGCCGAGGACGAGGTACTCCTGCAGCACGGTCAGCCACTGGTAGACGTCGACGTGCCCGGCCATCGGGTGCTCGGCCGGCAGCTGCTCGGGCCCGCGCGGTCCGATGTCGAGCATGGTGCCCAGCGCCAGCCGGATGTCGTTGACGGCTGCCGCCCACGCCTCAGCATCGTCCTCGGTCAGCTCGAACTTGCCGCCGCCGTCCGGAATTGTGTCCAACAAACGTTGGGCCGCTTCGCGTTTGGCGTCGATGATGGCCGGCTCATGCAGGCCGCGCAGCGCGCTGTTGAGACTCTCGGCGGTCCCTGAGCCCGCTGGATGCTCGGTCTGCGGCCGATAGAAATCCGGCAGCAGACGCTTCATGGTGGCGTCCTCGGGCGGCTGCGGATTGCCGGTCTTCATACCGGTGATCATCTCGAGTTCGTCTGTGGGCCCGGATGATCCGCGCTCGTCCAGCATGCCGAGCATCGAAGTGCCCAGGCTCGACAACAACGCGGCCTCGTGGGCTTCCAATGCCGAGCGCAACCGCGGACCGTTCCCGGTCTCGACCCGTTTCCATTTGCGCACAGTCGATCAGCGGTCCTGTTGCAAGGTCGCCCACAGCCCCGCGGCATGCAGTTTGGAAACGTCGGTCTCCATCGACTCACGGCTGCCTGCCGACACCACGGCCTTGCCTTCGTTGTGCACCTGCAGCATGAGTTTGGTGGCGTGCGGCTCGCTGTAGCCGAACAGTTTCTGGAACACGTAGGTGACATAGGTCATCAGGTTGACCGGATCGTCCCAGACGATGGTCACCCACGGGCTTTCGGTGGCTGAATCTTCCCGAGGCGACACACCCACACTGCGCTCTTCGCGGGTCCCCGGTCGGGCCTTCGCCGGTGTAACCATGGGCCCACAATACCGGCCGGGGTGCCGCGAGATTGAAACAGCTGCGAACAGCTACGGTTGCTGGTGTGACCGTCGCGTTGCTCACCGACAAGTACGAGCTGACGATGCTCGCCGCCGCTCTGCGCGATGGCACGGCACACCGCCGCACCACGTTCGAAGTCTTTGCCCGCAGGCTTCCCGACGGGCGCCGCTACGGCGTTGTCGCGGGCACCGGGCGGTTTGTGGAAGCGTTGGCAGAGTTCACCTTCATCCCCGAAATGCTTGACGAACTCTCCGATTTCCTGGATCCGGAAACCCTGGATTTCCTGTCGAACTACCGGTTCAGCGGCGACATCGACGGCTACGCCGAGGGCGAGCTGTACTTCCCTGGTTCACCGGTGTTGTCGGTGCACGGCACCTTCGCCGAGTGCGTGGTCCTGGAGACCCTCGTGCTGTCAATCCTCAACCACGACACGGCCATCGCCTCGGCCGCGGCCCGCATGGCCAGTGCCGCCCACGGCAGGCCGATGATCGAGATGGGTTCGCGCCGCACTCATGAGCTGGCCGCCGTGGCTGCGGCCCGCGCCGCCTACCTGGCCGGCTTCACCGGATCGTCGAACCTGGCCGCCCAGCGGCGTTACGGCGTGCCCGCACTCGGCACCGCGGCGCACGCCTACACCCTGCTGCACACCACCGAGTCCGGGCCGGACGAGCAGGCGGCGTTCCGCGGCCAGGTGGCAGCACTCGGCGTCGACACCACCCTGCTGGTGGATACCTACGACATCACCGCGGGCGTGGCCAATGCGATCGCCGCGGCGGGCCCGGGACTGGGCGCGGTACGCATCGACTCGGGCGATCTGGGCGTGCTGGCTCGTCAGGTCCGTCAGCAGCTCGACGACCTCGGTGCCACCAACACCCAGATCGTGGTCTCCGGAGATCTCGACGAGTTCGCGATCGCCGCCCTTCGTGCCGAGCCCGTCGACAGCTACGGTGTCGGCACCTCGGTGGTCACCGGATCGGGCGCGCCCACCGCGGGCATGGTCTACAAGCTGGTCGAGGTCGACGGGATGCCGGTGGCCAAGCGCAGCAGCCGCAAGGAGTCCCATGGCGGCCGCAAGCAGGCCGTGCGGCTCGCCAAGGCATCGGGCACGATCGTCGAGGAGGTGGTCCACCCGTACGGTCAGCAGCCGTTGGAGACGTCGGGACTCACCGCTCGCCGGCTCACCGTGCCGCTGGTGACCGGCGGCGTCCCGGTCGAAGGACACCACCCCGCCACCGACCTTGGCACCGCACGCGAGCGGGTCGCCGCGGGGCTGCGCAGCCTGCCGTGGGACGGCCTGAAGCTGTCCCGCGGCGAGCCGGCCATCCCCACCCGGGTCGTGCCGCCGGCGACATGACGACCAAATCGAAGCCATCCCGCGAGGTGGCCAACGTGGTGACCAATCTGCTCAAGATCGCCGTCAAAGGACTCGGCGGCGCCGGCCGTCCGGGCCAGGTGGAGATGGCCGAGGCCGTCGCCAACGCCTTCGAGTCCGGTGAGCACCTGGCTGTGCAGGCCGGGACCGGCACCGGCAAATCGCTGGCCTACCTGGTGCCGTCGATCGCCCGCGCCCTGCAGACCGAGCAGCCTGTGGTGGTGTCGACGGCGACCATCGCACTGCAACGTCAACTCGTGGACCGCGACCTGCCGCGGCTGGTGAACTCGCTGGCTGACGCGCTGCCCCGCAAACCTACCTTCGCCTTGTTGAAGGGGCGAGGAAACTATCTGTGCCTCAACAAGATTCACAACGGTTCAGCGGAAGATCCGGCCGACCGTCCACAGGACGAACTGTTCTCACCGATGGCGATCAGCGCCATGGGCCGCGATGTGCAGCGGCTGACGGAATGGTCCTCTGACACCGAGACCGGTGACCGCGACGAGCTGACTCCCGGTGTGCCGGACCGGTCCTGGTCTCAGGTCAGCGTGTCGGCACGCGAATGCATCGGGGTGTCACGGTGCCAGTTCGGTACCGACTGCTTCGCCGAGCGGGCCAGGGAGAAGGCCGGCGCCGCCGACGTCGTCGTCACCAATCACGCCCTCTTGGCCATCGATGCACTCTCCGAGTTCTCCGTGCTTCCCGAGTACGAACTACTGGTGGTCGACGAGGCCCACGAACTGGCCGACCGCGTGACCGGGGTGGCCACCGCCGAACTGTCGGCGACATCCATGGCGGTGGCACACCGCAAGATGTCGCGATTGGTGGACGACGAACTGGCGCAACGCTTCGAAGCCGCCGTCGCGACCTTTTCCTCACTACTGCACGAACTCGACGCCGGTCGCATCGACGTGCTCGACGAGGAGTTGGGCGTCTACCTGACTGCACTGCGCGACGCGGCCAACGCGGCGCGCACGGCGATCGACACCACCCCGAGTGACCCGCAGGCGGCCTCGGCCCGCACCGAGGCCGTCACCGCACTGAGCGATGTCAGCGACACCGCCACCCGCATCCTCACGTCGTTCGTGCCAGCCATCCCCGACCGCGTCGACGTGGTCTGGGTGGCACGGGAAGAAAGCGCGAACACGACCCGGGTGATCATGCGGGTGGCCCCGATGTCGGTCGCAGGGTTGTTGCGCACCAGGTTGTTCGCCAACACCACCGCGGTGTTGACCTCGGCGACGCTGACCCTCGGCGGCAACTTCGACGCGATGGCGCGAAACTGGGGCCTCGGCGGCTTCGCCGACGCCGGCGAGCCGGCAAAATCCGGCAGCGCCGGCGAGCCGGCCAAACCGGGCTGGCGCGGTCTCGATGTAGGGTCACCGTTCAACCACGCCAAATCCGCAATTCTCTACGTGGCCAAGCATTTACCTGCACCTGGGCGCGACGGTACCGACACCCGCACCCTGGACGAGATCGAGGGCCTGATCACCGCGGCCGGCGGCCGCACCCTGGGCCTGTTCTCGTCGATGCGCGCGGCCAAGGCCGCCGCCGAGGTCATGCGCGAGCGGCTGTCCACCCCGGTGCTCTGCCAGGGTGAAGATACGACTTCGGCTCTGGTGCAACAGTTTTCCGACGACCCCGAGACCTCGCTGTTCGGCACTCTGTCGCTGTGGCAGGGCGTCGACGTCCCTGGACCGTCCTTGTCGTTGGTGCTGATCGACCGGATTCCCTTCCCCCGCCCGGACGATCCTTTGTTGACCGCGCGGCAGCGGGCGATCAGCGCGCACGGCGGCAATGGCTTCATGGCGATCGCCGCCAACCACGCCGCGCTGCTGCTGGCCCAGGGCACCGGACGGCTGCTGCGCCACACCGACGACCGCGGGGTGATCGCCGTGTTGGACTCCCGGCTGGCGACTGCCCGCTACGGCGGGTATCTGCGTTCGTCGTTGCCGCCGTTCTGGTCCACCACCGACCCTGACCGGGTGCGTCAGTCGCTGAAGCGGCTTCGGGGAGCGGGCTGATAACCGCACCAGGTGCGCGCCGAGTTAACTAGTGTGTGCGGCATAGCCGCGCGGACAGACAACCGCCAGAGTGCACCGGAAGGCAGCGATGATGAGCCGACGCACCCTGTTCGGCATCGCGTTGACCGTGTGCACCGTGTTGCCGCTGGCCGCGTGCTCGTCTCTGGTCGGGGGTACGGCGGTATCGGTGTTCGCCGATCCCTTCTCGGTTGCCGGCATGCCTGCCACCGACGGCTCCAGCGGGCTGCGTCCCACCGCCGCACAGCCTTCGCGCCAGGTCAAGAACACCGACGGGGGTAAGGCCGACAATCTCGCGGCCAGTGCCGTCAGCGATCTCGAGGAATTCTGGTCGGACGCCTACTCCCAGGCGTTCGATGGCGAGTTCCAGCCGGTGCGCGCGCTGATCTCCTGGGACGCCGAGGGTTTCGACGGCCAGTTCTGCGGCATGGACACCTACGCTCTGGTCAATGCCGCGTTCTGCAAACCGGATCGGACCATCGGCTGGGACCGCGGTGTGCTGATCCCCGGACTACGCCAGCAGAACGGCGACATGGGCGCCGTCATGGTGCTCGCGCACGAGTACGGCCATGCGATCCAGCAGCAGGCCGGACTGATCACCCGCCAGACGCCCACCCTGGTCGCCGAACAGCAGGCCGACTGCCTGGCGGGGACCTACATGCGATGGGTGGCCCAGGGGGATTCCCCGCGGTTCACGCTCAGTACCGCCGACGGGCTCAACAACCTGCTGGCCGCGGTGATCGCGTTCCGGGACCCGCTGCTCACCGAGGCCGAGGCCCAGGTCGGGATCGACGAGCACGGATCGGCGTTCGAACGGATCTCGGCCTTCCAGTTCGGATTCACCGACGGGCCGGCGGCCTGTGCCGCAATCGACGTCAAGGAGATCAACCAGCGGCGCGGCGACCTACCGGTCCTGCTACCCGAGGACCAGAGCGGTGACCTGGACATCACCGAACGCTGGGTCCGTTCGATGGTCGACGCACTCAACATCGTCTTCAAACCCACCGATCCCCCGCAGCTCAACTTCCGGCCCGATGCCGCGGTGGACTGTCCGAGCGCGCGGCCCAGCCCGCCGGCGTCGTATTGCCCGGACACCAACACCATCGTGATCGACCTGGCCGAATTGCAGGCGCTCGCAACACCATCCGACGAGGTCGACGTCGGCGGCCTGGCCGGCGGCGACAACACCGCGTTCTCCGTGCTGATCGCCCGCTACATGGTGGCCCTGCAGCACGCCCGCGGCCTGGTGCTCGACAACGCCGAGGCGGCGCTGCGCACCGCCTGCCTGACCGGGGTGGCCACCGCCAGGATGATCAAGCCGGTGAACCTGCCCAACGGCGATACGATTCTGCTGACCGCCGGTGACGTCGACGAGGCAGTGTCGGGCATCCTCACCAACGGGTTGGCGGCCAGCGACGTCAACGGCGAGTCGGTGCCCTCGGGTTTCGCGCGCATCGACGCCTTCCGGGTCGGCATCCTCGGCGACGAGCAACGCTGCCTCAGGCGATTCGCCTGAGTGCGCGTCACACCACCTTCGTGGTGCCGTACCAGGCCAGCACCGCGTCGGACTCGTCGGTCGACCGGGTCAGCACGGCGTAGGACCGGATGAACGACTGACCCACGCACCCGTCGATCTTCACCCGGAAGTTGCTGATCATCACCCACGGCTCGGTGCCCTTGAACTCCTTCTCCACCACCCGGATCAGGTTGATGATGCCCGGTTTGAGACCGATGGTGATGCCGCCGCCGATGTTGGCACCGACGCCCGGCAGGATGCCCTCGGGCCAGGGCGAGATCGCATCGGCCCCGAGAATCCCGATGGAGCTGTTGAGGCCGGCGGTGCCGGTCAACGCGACGCCGTTGGAGGTACTCATGTCGATACCGCAGCCGATCTGATAGCCGGCCTCCAAGGTGCCGCGCGGATCGTCGCCGCCGGATCCGGCCATCACGCCGCGGTAGGTGCCGCCGACGACGTACTCGCGCGAGGACACCGCGGTGGTCAGAGGAGCCACCGCGGCCTGCGTCTCGTCACTGGCCGACACGGTCAGGTTCCAGCCATCCGGGGTCTTGAGATGGGCCGGCGGGGTGGACTCGACCAGGCCCTCGGGGGCTACTTCGCCCGGCGCGGGCACCACATCTGCGACGACCTCGACCTCGGGGGCGACGACGGGATCGGCCGAGGCCGGGGTCACCGACGCCGCGCAGGCCAGCGACACTGCGGTGAGCAGTCCGAACGAGCGAATCAACACGGGCGGCCTCTCGTTACGGTTCCCTCCGGGAACGTATCGCCACGTTCCCGGAGGGAACGGGGCTGCCTATGTACTTACCCGACCGTCAGCGAACGTCAGCAATCAGGTGGGCATTTTCAGGACGAATCCACACTCAAGCGCCACCCAGCAGGCGCCGTCGGGACCGATCGCCAACCCGTGCGGTTCACTGCCGGGCGGAAGGTCGATGGTCACCGCCTCCCCGTCGCCGCTGATCCTGGCGATCTGATCGGCGCCCCACAGGCTCACCCACACGCCGTCGGTCGGGTCGGCGACCACCGCATGCGGTTTGCCCGGCAGGTCCAATTCCTGGATGGCGTCGTTGACCGGGATTCTGCCGATCTTGTCGGCACGGATCTCGGTGAACCACACCGCGTCGTCGTGGGTGGCCGTAATGCCGACGGGACCGGCTGCGGCAGTTGGTAATTCGCGTACCTTGAGGGCACCGTCCACGGTCAGCCGGCCCACCGCTCCGGTCTCGTTGAGCGTGAACCACAGTCCGCCGTCAGGCCCCGTGGTGATCATCGACGGCATCCCGCCGACTGTGGCCGCAGTGGTGATCTCGCCGTCGGTGTCGATCCTGCCGATCTCACCTGACGACATCGTGGTGAACCACAACGCCCCGTCGGGACCCGCGGTGATGCCGAAAGGCGCACTGCCCTCTGGCAATTCGAAGGAGCTTGCTTCCCCCGCAGTGGTGATCCGGCCGATGCGATCGTCACCTGTCCGGGTGAACCACAGTGCCCCGTCCGGTCCGGCCGCGATGATCGACGGGCGCGAGCCTTCTCCGACCGAGTACGTACTGACCTCGCCGGCGACCGAGACCCGGGCGACGGCGCCGCCGTGCACCAGGGTCACCCACATCGCACCGTCGCTTCCGGCAGCCAGCGCGTACGGCCCGCCGTCGAGCGAGACTTTGAGCGCCTTACTCAAGCCAGCGCCACCAGACCGAGCTCGTTGTCAGCGGTCAGCAACCGGTGGTGCGGCAGAACCCGCACGGTGTAGCCCACCGGCCCGGCCACCGGCAGTGGCGTGCTGGTGGAGAACACCTCGGTACCTCCGTCGGCCGAACCGGTGTGCGCCATCGGTACGGTCACCGGATTCAGGATCACGTCACCGGCATCCACCCGGCCCAGTACGGCCTGAACCGTGACCTCGTCGGGCCGCAGGCCGGCCAATTGCACCGTGGCGGTCAGGGTCAGTTGAGACCCCAGCAACGGGGTGTCCGGCAAGCCGTAGCTGTCCACATCGGTGATCTGGATCTTCGGCCAGGCCTCCTGCGCCCGCCGCCGGTAGGTGGCCAATTCGCGGGCCGCACCGAACGGCTCGCCGGAAGTGGCCTCGACGGTCTCGCGCAACGACCGCGCGGCCGGCAGGTAGTACTTCTCCGTGTAGTCCCGCACCATCCGCGAGGCCAGCACCTTCGGCCCCAGCACCTGCAACGTGTGACGCACCATCTCGACCCAGCGGGTCGGCACCCCGTGCTCGTCGCGCTCGTAGAACTTAGGCGTGACGGCGTGCTCGAGCAGGTCGTAGAGAGCCGCGGCCTCCAGGTCATCGCGCCGGGCTTCGTCCTCCACACCGTCGGCGGTCGGGATCTCCCATCCGTTCTCGCCGTCATACCACTCGTCCCACCAGCCGTCCCTGATCGAGAGGTTCAGCCCGCCGTTGAGCGCACTCTTCATCCCTGACGTGCCGCAGGCCTCCAACGGCCGCAGCGGATTGTTGAGCCAGACGTCGCAACCCCAGTACAGCAGCCGGGCCATCGACATGTCGTAGTCCGGTAGGAACGCGATCCGGTGCCGCACCTCCGGCCGGTCGGCGAACCGCACGATCTGCTGGATGAGCGCCTTGCCCCCGTCGTCGGCCGGGTGCGACTTGCCCGCCACGATCAACTGCACCGGCCGCTTCTCGTCGAGCAGCAGCTTCTCCAGTCGCTCCGGGTCGCGCAGCATCAGCGTCAGCCGCTTATAGGTCGGCACCCGTCGCGCGAATCCGACGGTCAACACCGAAGGATCGAAAGCCGTTGCGATCCAGCCGAGTTCGGCCTCGGACGCCCCGCGTTCCAGCCAGGAGCGACGCAGGCGGTCTCGGACGTCGGCGATCAGCGTCTCCCGCAGCTGGGAGCGGATCCACCACATGTGCCCCGGTTCGACCTCCTGCAGCCGCTCCCACACCGCCGGCTCGGCGGCTTCGGAACCGATCAGCTCCCGCCCCAGGGCCAACCACTGCGGCGCCGCCCAGGTCGGGGCGTGTACGCCGTTGGTGATCGATCCGATCGGCACCTCGGCCCGGTCGAACCCCGGCCACAGGTCGTTGAACATGACCCGGCTGACCCGGCCGTGCAGCAACGACACCCCGTTGGCCCGCTGCGCCAGCCGCAGACCCATGTGCGCCATGTTGAACTTCGACGGATCATCCTCGGCACCGAACGCGACCACCCGCTCCAGCGGCACACCGGGCAGCAGACGACTGTCGGCGGGCCCCCCGGGCGGGCTGCCGAAGTAACGCCTGATCATCTCGACCGGGAACCGGTCGATACCGGCCGGAACCGGGGTGTGGGTGGTGAACACCGTCGACGACCGCACCACGGTCAGCGCGGTGTCGAAGTCCAGCCCCGCAGCGACCAATTCGCGGATCCGCTCCACACCGAGGAAGCCGGCGTGGCCCTCGTTCATGTGGAACACCTCGGGGGCGGGCAGGCCCTCAATCTCGGTGAACGCCCGGATCGCGCGCACCCCGCCGATACCGGCCAGGATCTCCTGCCGGATGCGGTGCTCCTGATCACCGCCGTACAGCCGGTCGGTCACACCGCGCAGTTCGTGCTCGTTCTCCGGAACGTCGGAATCCAGGAGCAACAGCGGAATCCGGCCCACCTGCGCGACCCACACCCGGGCCCGCAGCTCGCGGGATTCGGGCAGCGCCAACGTCACCAGTACCGGCGCCCCGGAAGCGTCGGTGAGCAGCCGCAACGGCAGCCCCTGTGGGTCCAGCGACGGGTACGTCTCATGCTGCCAACCGTCAGCGGTAAGCGACTGCCGGAAGTAGCCCGAGCGGTAGTACAGGCCCACAGCGACCAACGGCAGACCCAGATCCGATGCGGATTTCAAATGGTCACCGGCCAGGATGCCCAGGCCGCCCGAATAGTTGGGCAGCACCTCGGCGACACCGAACTCCATCGAGAAATACGCGATGCCCTTCGGCATCTCGACCCCGTCGGCGATCTGCTGCTGGTACCACAAGGGGCGGCTCAGATAGTTGTCCAGGTCCGCGGCCAGTTCATCGAGACGGCCCAGGAACGATTCGTCGCCGGCCAGTTCGTCGAGCCGCTGCGGGCTGACCGCCCCCAGTAGCGCCACCGGGTCGCCCTTGGTCTGCTCCCACAGCTCGGCATCGATGACAGCAAACAGATCCTGGGTCGGCTTGTGCCATGACCAGCGCAGGTTGATCGACAGCCGTTCCAGCGCCGCCAACCGCTCGGGAAGGTGCGCGCGGACGGTGAACCTTCTGAGGGCTTTCACGCGAACCAACCTTACTGACAAATCCGGTTCGTGCAGCGGTCGGCGATATCCGTACAGCCGGTGTTATCCGTACGAGCGGTCGCGCTTAACGCCCGCGAGATTGGGCAGCCCATTACGGTGGGTATCAGACGCGACAAGGCAAGTGAACGAGAGACAGCCGCTTGATCGAGACGACGTGAGGAGTGGATGGGTGGCCGGTCGTATCGGAATCGACGATGTCGCGCCCGTGGTGTTCGGCGGACAGTTCCCGGCAAAGGCCGTCGTCGGCGAAGTCGTGCCGGTACGGGCCACGGTGTGGCGCGAAGGCCATGACGCGGTCGCGGCCACCCTGGTGGTGCGGTACCTCGGCACGGACTACCCGCGGCTGGCCACCGGCCCCGGCACCGCAGTGGTCCCCGTGCCGATCGCCGAGGTGATGCAACCCGCCCAGCGCATCAAGCCGCAGGCCCTGCCCATGTCCCCCGGGCACACGCCTGACGTGTTCCACGGCCAGTTCACCCCCGACAGCGTCGGCCTGTGGACCTACCGGGTCGACGGCTGGGGCGACCCCATCGCCACCTGGCGGCACGCGGTCGAGGCCAAACTGGGCGCCGGCCAGAGCGAGGCCGAGTTGTCCAACGACCTGCTGGTCGGGGCGCGCCTGCTCGAGCGTGCCGCCGCCGGGGTGCCCCGCAAACTGCGCGATCCCTTGATCGAGGCCGCCGCGGCACTGCGCACTCCCGGCGACCCGTTTCTGCGCGCCGGCGCGGCGCTGTCCGACGAGGTCACCGAACTGCTCGACCAGTACCCGCTGCGCGAGTTGGTCACCCGCGGTGAGCAATACGGCGTGTGGGTGGACCGGCCGCTGGCCCGGTTCTCCGCGTGGTACGAAATGTTCCCGCGGTCCACGGGCGGCTGGGACAAAACCGGACATGCGGTACACGGGACGTTCGCCACCGCCGCCGAGCAGCTCCCCCGGATCGCCCGCATGGGTTTCAACATCGTCTACCTGCCGCCGATCCACCCCATCGGCAAGGTGCACCGCAAGGGCCGCAACAACGCCGTGACCGCCGCACCGGACGACGTCGGGTCACCGTGGGCGATCGGTAGCGACGAGGGCGGCCACGACGCTGTCCACCCCGCCCTGGGGACGATCGACGACTTCGATGCCTTCGTGGCCGCCGCCCGCAAGCAGGGTGTCGAGGTGGCGTTGGACCTTGCACTGCAGTGCGCGCCCGACCATCCCTGGGCCGCAACACATCCGGAGTGGTTCACGGTGCTGCCCGACGGCACCATCGCCTACGCGGAGAATCCGCCCAAGAAGTACCAGGACATCTACCCGCTCAACTTCGACAACGATCCGGCCGGCCTGTACCACGAGGTGCTGCGGGTGGTCCGGTACTGGATCTCGCACGGCGTCAAGGTCTTTCGCGTCGACAACCCGCACACCAAACCGCCCAACTTCTGGGTCTGGCTGATCGCCGAGGTCAAGAACGAGGATCCGGACGTGCTGTTCCTGTCCGAGGCGTTCACCCGGCCGGCCCGGCTCTACGGCCTGGCCAAACGCGGTTTCACCCAGTCCTATACATACTTCACCTGGCGCACCAACAAGTGGGAGCTCACCGAGTTCGGCAACGAGATCACCGCGAACGCGGACAACGCGCGGCCCAGCCTGTGGGTCAACACCCCCGACATCCTGCACGAGTCACTGCAGCACGGTGGCCCTGGCATGTTCGCGATCCGCGCAGTGCTGGCCGCCACCATGAGCCCGTCGTGGGGCATGTATTCGGGTTTCGAACTCTTCGAGCACCGGCCTGTCAGGGAAGGCAGCGAGGAGTACCTCGACTCCGAGAAATACGAGCTGCGACCCCGCGATTTCGCGGCCGCGCTTGCCGAGGGACGTTCCCTTGAACCATTCGTGACCCGCCTCAACGAGATCCGGCGTCTGCACCCGGCACTGCGTCAGCTTCGGACCCTCACCTTCCACCACGTCGACAACGACGCATTGCTCGCCTACAGCAAGTTCGACCCCATCACCGGGGACACCGTGCTCGTGGTGGTCACGCTCAACCCGTTCAGCCCGGAGGAAGCCACGTTGTGGTTGAACATGGGCGCACTGGGTATGGAATCACATGACCGGTTCTGGGTACGCGACGAGATCACCGGCGAGGAATACCAGTGGGGGCAGTCGAATTACGTCCGGATCGATCCCGCCAAGGCGGTCGCGCATGTGCTGAACATGCCGCTCGTACCCTATGAGCAACGACTGGGCTTGCTACGCAGGGAATGAGAACGAGATGACACGAATCAATCACCTCACCGACCTACATCTGCGACCCGACCCCACCGACATCCAGCGGCTGCTGATCGGCCAGCACCACGACCCACATTCGGTGCTCGGCGCCCACGAGTACAACGGCCGGACCGTGATCCGGGCCTACCGCCCGCACGCCTCCAAGGTGGTGGCGGTGATCGGCGGTGACCGGTACCCACTGCAGCACATCGACTCCGGCCTTTTCGCCGTCTCGGTCCCGTTCACCAACCTGGCCGACTACCGCCTCGAGATCGGTTATCCCGGCGCTGACGACACGATCTTCACCTACACCACCGCCGACGCCTACCGGTTCCTGCCCACCCTCGGCGAACTGGACCTCCATCTGTTCGCCGAAGGGCGCCACGAACGCCTCTGGGAGATCCTGGGCGCACACCCGCGCAGTTTCACCACCCCGGATGGAATCGTCGAAGGTGTCTCGTTTGCGGTGTGGGCGCCGAACGCCAAGGGCGTCAGCGTGATCGGCGACTTCAACCACTGGGACGGCAACGAGGCGCAGATGCGTGTGCTGGGTTCGTCCGGGGTGTGGGAGCTGTTCTGGCCAGGGTTCCCGGTCGACGGCCTGTACAAGTTCCGCATACACGGCTCCGGCGGCGTGACCACCGACCGTGCCGACCCGATGGCCTTCGCCACCGAGGTACCCCCGCAGACCGCGTCGCGGGTCACCACCAGCTCGTACACCTGGACCGACGGCAAGTGGATGACCCAGCGCGCCGCGCAGAACCCGGTTTTCGAACCGATGAGCACCTACGAGGTGCACCTGATGTCGTGGCGCCCGGGGCTCAGCTACCGGCAGCTGGCCACCGAGCTCACCGAATACGTTGTGGAACAGGGCTTCACCCACGTCGAACTGCTGCCGGTGGCCGAGCATCCGTTCGGCGGCTCGTGGGGCTACCAGGTCACCTCCTACTACGCCCCGACCTCACGCCTGGGCACCCCCGACGACTTCCGGTACCTGGTGGATTCACTGCACCGGGCCGGGATCGGGGTGATCGTCGACTGGGTTCCGGCCCATTTCCCCAAGGACGCCTGGGCGCTGGGCAGGTTCGACGGCACCGCGCTCTACGAGCATTCCGATCCGCGCCGCGGTGAGCAGCTCGACTGGGGCACCTACGTTTTCGACTTCGGCCGGCCCGAAGTGCGCAACTTCCTGGTCGCCAACGCCTTGTACTGGCTGAAGGAGTACCACGTCGACGGCCTGCGGGTGGATGCCGTCGCCTCGATGCTCTACCTCGACTACTCCCGCCCCGAGGGGGGCTGGACGCCCAACATCCACGGCGGGCGGGAGAACCTGGAGGCCGTGCAGTTCCTGCAGGAGATGAACGCCACCGTGCACAAGGTGACCCCGGGCATCGTCACCATCGCCGAGGAGTCGACCTCCTGGCCCGGTGTCACCCGTCCGACCAACCTTGGCGGCCTTGGTTTCTCGATGAAGTGGAACATGGGCTGGATGAACGACACGCTCGATTACGTCAGCCACGACCCGGTGCACCGCAGCTATCACCATCACGAGATGACGTTCTCGATGCTGTACGCCTTCAGCGAGAACTACGTGTTGCCGATCAGCCACGACGAGGTCGTGCACGGCAAGGGCACGCTGTGGACCCGGATGCCCGGTGACGACCACGCCAAGGCCGCGGGGCTACGCAGTCTGCTCGCCTACCAGTGGGCCCATCCGGGCAAGCAACTGCTGTTCATGGGCCAGGAATTCGGGCAGCGGGCCGAATGGTCGGAGGAGCGCGGGCTGGACTGGTTCCAGCTCGACGAGCAGGGCTTCTCGGGCGGGGTGCAGCGGCTGGTGCGCGATCTCAACGGGATCTACCGCAGCCACCCGGCGCTGTGGAGCCGCGACACCAGCCCCGAGGGCTACTCCTGGATCGACGCGAACGACTCGGCCAACAACGTGCTGAGCTTCCTGAGGTTCGGCGCCGACGGTTCGGTGCTGGCCTGCGTGGTCAACTTCGCCGGCAGCGAGCACAGCGAATACCGGCTCGGACTGCCGCACACCGGTGAGTGGCGCGAGGTGCTCAACACCGACGCGACGATCTACAACGGTGCGGGAATCGGGAACATGGGCGCCGTGCAGGCCACCGATGAACCATGGCACGGCCGGCCGGCCTCGGCAGTGATGGTCCTGCCCCCGCTGGCGATGCTGTGGTTCGAACCCGCCTAGAGGTCCTAGTACAGCGCGTTGGCCAGGTTGCGCCGGCCCGCGACCACCTCGGGATCAGCCGGGTCGAACAGGTCGAACAGCTCGACGAGCCGGGTCCGCACCTTGGTCCGGTCGTCGCCGGCGGTGCGCTTGATCAGCGCGATGAGCCGATCGAAGGCCGCCGACACGTCCTGCGCCAGGATCTCGGCGTCGGCAGCGGCCAACGCCGCGTCGATGTCGTCGGGAGCGGCGTCGGCAGCAGCCACCGCATCGGGGCGCTGGGCACTCGCCCGTTGCAGGAACGCGATCTGCCGCACGGCCCCCTTGGCCTCGGCGTGGTTGGGCTGGGCATCGAGAATCGCCTGATAGGCGGTCGACGCGGCGGCAAAGTCGCCCTCGTCGAGGGCGGCCCGGGCCGCGGCCAGTTCGGGATCGACCTGCTCGGGCTCATCGGCACCGGCGCCGGAATCGGTCAGCTTGCCCGCGGTCGCCTCCAGCAGCGAATCAACCCAGCGGCGGAGTTCGTCGGCCGGTTGCGAACCCTGGAAGCTGGCGATCGGTTGCCCTCCGGCAAGCGCCACGACCGTAGGCACGCCCTGGATGCCGAACATCTGGGCAACTCGCGGCGTGGTGTCCACATTGACCAGTGCCAGGGACCATTTGCCGTTGTCGGCCGCTGCCAGGCCGGCGAGGGTGTCCCCCAGCGCTGCACTGGAATCACTGCGCGGCGACCACAGCAGCACGACTACCGGCACCTGGCCCGAGCGGACCAGCACCTCGGCTTCGAAGTTCGCTTCGTTGACCTCGGTGACGTTGGGGCCGCCGGCCGCGCTGGGGCTGCCACCGCTGCCACCGCCCGCCGCGGGCCGCTGCTTGAGTGCCGAGAGGTCAACCGCGCCGGCCAGCGCCGGCCCGACAGAAGGTCGTGGACGAGTCACGTCACCAAGTCTGTCACGTTGTTTCGGGCACAGCTTCGCCCGGTTGCGACAACAGGGCCGAGGCGCCGGCCGACTCCTGCTCTGAACCCAGCCGGGCGGTGCGGTCAGCCCACATGACAAAAATCACACTGCCCAATGGCACGATGCTGGCCAGCAAAGCCAGGATCCAGGTGCCGATGCCCCATTTGCGGGCCAGCCCGACCAGCACGGCGGCCACCACGAAGGCGATGAAAATGCCGCCGTGGATCGGGCCGAACACCTTGACACCGATCTCGGTGCGCGGAGTTCCCAGGTACTTGAAGTACATCCCGACCAGCAGGCCGGCCCAGCTCACCGCCTCGGCAAGGGCGATGAGCCGGAACCAGCCGGCAACCGTACGCAGGTCGAATGAGCTCGTCATGGCCGCCATTGTGCCTGAATCGGCGGCCAGCTACTACAGTCTGTCGTTTTCGAGTCGGCGGTTAGCTACGGGCGACGCAAGATCAGCGCATCGCCCTGGCCACCGGCACCACACAGCGCGGCCACCGCATAGCCGGACCCCTTGCGGGCCAGCTCCAGCGCCGCGTGCAGCGTGATGCGGGCACCGGACATGCCGATCGGGTGGCCGATGGCGATCGCGCCGCCGTTGACGTTCACCTTGGCCGGGTCGACACCCAACTCCTTGGTCGAAGCCAGCGACACCGCAGCGAACGCCTCGTTGATCTCGAGGACGTCCAGTTGGTCGACGCTGATGCCCTCGCGCTCGACGGCCTTCTTGATCGCGTTGGCGGGCTGGCTCTGCAGCGTCGAATCCGGGCCGGCCACCACACCGTGCGCACCGATCTCACACAGCCAGTCCAGGCCCAGTTCCTGCGCCTTGGCCTTGCTCATCACCACGACCGCGGCCGCACCGTCGGAGATCTGCGACGACGAACCGGCGGTGATGGTGCCGTCCTTACGGAAGGCCGGACGCAGACCACCGAGCGACTCTGCCGTGGTGTTGGCGCGAATGCCCTCGTCCTCAGCAAACTCGATCGGGTCACCCTTGCGCTGCGGGATCGACACGGGCACCACCTCGTCGGCGTACACCCCGTCCTTCCACGCGGCGGCGGCCTTCTGATGCGACTGAGCGGCGAACTCGTCCTGCTCGGCCCGGGTGAACTTGTCGGTCTCGTTGCGCTGCTCGGTGAGCGCGCCCATCGGCTGGTCGGTGAACACGTCGTGCAAGCCGTCGTAGGCCAGGTGATCGACCAGCGTCGCATCGCCGTACTTGTAGCCCTCACGGCTCTTGGGCAGCAGGTGCGGGGCCTGGCTCATCGACTCCTGGCCACCGGCCACGACGACCTCGAACTCGCCGGCCCGGATCAGCTGGTCGGCCAGGGCGATCGCGTCGATGCCCGAAAGGCACATCTTGTTGATGCTCAGCGCGGGCACATCCCAGGGGATTCCGGCGGCCACCGCGGACTGCCGCGCAGGCATCTGCCCGGCCCCGGCGGTGAGCACCTGGCCCATGATCACGTAGTCGACCAGCGAAGCATCCACCTTCGCCTTCTCCAGGGCGCCGCGGATCGCGATCGCTCCCAGGTCACTGCCGGAAAAATCCTTCAGCGAGCCCATCAATCTGCCGACCGGAGTACGCGCTCCAGCAACGATCACCGACGTGCGAGCTTCCGCAGTCATTTCCTACCTCCAAGGCCTGGTTCCAAGAGCTGTGTGGGCGATCACACATACGCAAACGTTCAGGTAGAGGTTACCGTTACGTTATGACCGCCGATCAGGTTGATGCCCGTCCCGCACTCGCTTCCGCGCTGGTGACGGCGATCGATCACGTCGGAATCGCCGTCCCTGATCTGGATGTCGCGGCCAAGTGGTACCACGACCACCTCGGCATGATCGTCCTCCACGAGGAGATCAACGAGGACCAGGGCGTGCGCGAGGCCATGCTGTCGGTGCGCGGCGCCCCCAAGGGCAGCGCTCAGATCCAGCTGCTGGCCCCGCTGAACGAGAAGTCGACGATCGCCAAGTTCATCGGCACCCGCGGCCCCGGCCTGCAGCAGCTGGCCTACCGGACCAGCGACATCGACGCTCTGACTGAACGCCTGCGCAGTCAGGGCGTTCGGCTGCTCTACGAGGCCCCCCGCAAGGGCACGGCCAACTCGCGGATCAACTTCATCCACCCCAAGGATGCCGGCGGTGTGTTGATCGAGCTGGTCGAACCGGCTGCGGACTCAGAGCACTAGGACCACTTTCTCGTCGGGCCGCGATTGGCCCGATTCGCCCAGCAGGCGGTGTGCCAGTGCCTGCGGTCATCGACATCGCCGACATCGATCGGCAACACCACCACGTGCGCGGTGGCCACCCGGATCTCGTGATCGCAGCCAGGACACCGGTACACCTTTACCGCCCGCGACGCAGCGACGGTCCGCACCTCGTAGTCGTAACCGTCAGGCCCCGTTTCGACGCGACGCGACGGCGGCAAGGGAGCCAGCCGGCGGTGTTCACGGGGCCGACGACGCATCAGAACAGCCGGTATTCGTCGCTGTCCATGCCCCGCATCTGATCGTAATCCAAAGTCACACAACGAATTCCACGGTCAGTGGCCAGGGTGCGGGCCTGCGGTTTGATCTGCTGCGCGGCGAACACGCCGGCCACCGGGGCCAGCACCGTGTCGCGGTTCAGCAGCTCGAGGTAACGGGTCAGCTGTTCCACCCCGTCGATCTCGCCGCGCCGCTTGATCTCCACGGCCACCGACCGGCCCAGCTCGTCACGGCACATCAGATCCACCGGGCCGATCGCCGTGGGGTATTCCCGACGCACGAGGGTATACCCCGCGCCCAGCAGTTCGACGTGCTCGGCCAGCAGGACCTGTAGGTGCGCCTCCACCCCGTCCTTCACCAGACCCGGATCGACACCGAGTTCGTGGCTGGAGTCGTGCTCGACGTCCTCGACGGTGATGCGCAGCTGCTCGCCGGCCTTGTTCTCGACCACCCACACCGGCACTCCGTCGGTACCGTCCTCGGTGAGCCAGCACGGTGGGCTCATCCAGTTCAGCGGCTTGTAGGCGCGATCGTCGGCATGGACACTGACCGAACCGTCGGACTTGAACAACAACAGCCGGCGAGCTGATGGGAGGTGGGCGGTCAGCCGCCCGACATAGTCGACGGTGCACTGGGCAATCACAAGGCGCACCCGATCCACCTTAAGGGCACGTGCGACGAACTAAGCTCACGCCACAATGAACTCCGACAAATCGCTGGCACGACGGCTGGGCCGCGTCCTTGAAGGTGTCACCCGTCAGAACAGCCGGATCCCGATGACCCCGGAATACGGATCGTGGGTGTTGGGCCGGGTATCGGAGAGCCAGCGTCGGCGCAGGGTGCGCATCCAGGTCATCCTCACGACGTTCGTGATCTTCGCGAACCTGCTCGGCATCGGCATCTCGATGATCATCGTCACGCTGTTGTTCCCCACTCCTGGGGTCTTCGATCCCCAGGTTCGGTGGATCACCTTCATCGTGGCCCCCATCTACATGGCCTCGGCGTTGATCGTCGGGGTGTTCTGGGCGACGACCCGCGTGATCGACAACGTGCGCTGGGCGATCGAAGAACGACCACCCACCGTTGAGGATCAACGGAATACCTTCTTGGCCCCGTTCCGGCTGACGCGCGTGCTGCTGGTCCTGTGGGGCGCGGGCACCGCACTACTGACGACGCTCTACGGTCTGGTCGACACCAATTACATTCCGAAGTTCCTGCTGGGCATCAGTTTTCCCGGCATCGTGGTGTCGGTCAGCTGCCACCTGTTCACCGAGTTCGCATTGCGGCCGGTGGCCGCCCAGGCGCTCGAGGCGGGTCCGCCACCGGCCCGGCTGGCCCCGGGCATCATGGGTCGCACCATGGTGGTGTGGGCGCTGAGCTCAGGGGTCCCCATCCTGGGCATCATGTTGGCCGCGATGTTCGCCGTGACGCTCAACAACCTGACCCCGGCCCAGTTCGCTTATGCCGTCATCGGCCTCGGCTCGTTCGCGTTGATCTTCGGCTTTCTGCTGATGTGGATTCTGTCCTGGCTCACCGCAACTCCGATCCGCGTCGTGCGCGCAGCCCTCAACCGTGTCGAACAAGGCGATCTGGATACCAACCTGGTGGTGTTCGACGGCACCGAACTGGGCCAGCTGCAGCGCGGATTCAACTCGATGGTGCATGGCCTGCGTGAACGCGAGCGGGTTCGAGATCTGTTCGGCCGCCACGTCGGCCGCGAGGTCGCTGCCCTCGCCGAGCAGGAGAAGCCCGTCCTGGGCGGCGAGGAACGCCACGCCGCAGTGATTTTCGTCGACGTGATCGGCTCGACCCAGTTGGTCACCACGCGGCCCGCGGTCGAGGTGGTCGATCTGCTCAACCGGTTTTTCGCGGTGATCGTCGACGAGGTCGACAACCACCGCGGCCTGGTCAACAAGTTCGAGGGTGACGCGATTCTCGCGGTGTTCGGTGCGCCCGTCTCACTGCCCAACGCCGAGGACGAAGCGCTCGGCGCCGCCCGGGCGATGGCGCGTCGCCTTCGTACCGAGGTGCCCGAGCTCGAGGCAGGCATCGGGGTCGCGGCCGGCCAGGTGGTGGCCGGAAACGTCGGCGCCAAACAGCGCTTCGAGTACACCGTGATCGGGGAGCCGGTCAACGAGGCCGCCCGGCTGTGCGATTTCTCCAAGCAGGTGCCCGGGCACCTGGTGGCGTCGTCGGACACCATCGCCAACGCGTCCGAAACCGAGAGGGCCCGTTGGTCGCTGGGCGAATCGGTGACCCTGCGCGGTCTCGGCGAGCCGACCCGGGTCGCGGTGCCGGCCTAGCCGTCGCCCCACTGCCGCGCTGCGTCCACTGCATCGGCGACGGTGCGGAACACCACCGCGTCGTAGTCGTCACGCCGGTCTGCCGGCACGACGCGGCCGTCGGGATCGACGAGGTAGGCGTCCTTGCCCGCCGCCTTCAGGACGGCCCGCATCCCGGTCAGCATGCCGCGGGCAGCGTCGTTGATGTCATCGACCCGGGTGACGTCCAACACCGCGACGTCGTAACCGCCCCGGTCGTACTCGGCGGTCCGCAGTACCTGCTCTGCCCCGGCGAACAGCAGATCGCCCTGCACCTCGTAGACGCGGATGCCCGGATGCGCATCGAATACCGCCCGAAGTGTCGATGACGACTCGCGCCCGACGGTGAGGAAATGAAGCCCCAGTTGCGAGGAGAGATTGCGGCATACCTGCACCCCGCGCACGCTGTTGCCACGGGAATCCAGCCGCGGTGAGTAGACACCGATGCCGAGTTGGCCGGGCAGCACCGCGACGATGCCGCCGCCGACACCGCTCTTGGCGGGCATGCCGACGGCGCTGACCCAATCGCCTGTCGCGTCGTACATTCCACAGGTCACCATCACGCTGAGGGTGCGCCGAACCACGTTCGCATCGACAACTCGTCGGCCGGTCAACGGGTTGAACCCGCCGCGGGCCAGGGTGGTCGCCATCCGCGCCAGGTCGGTGCTGGTCACCTTGACCGAACACTGGCGGAAGTACACGTCGAGGACCTCGTCCGGATCACCGTCCAGCACACCGAAACTGGCCAGCATGTACGCGATCGCCCGATTGCGGTTACCGGTCGCCTTTTCCGAGGCGTACACCTCCATGTCAATATCCAGCCTGCGGCCCGCACACGCCGAGTAGAACTCATGGATCCGGTCGAACCGTTCGTCGGCGCTCGCCCCGGGAATCAGCGAAACCGCCGCGATGGCACCGGCATTGATCATGGGGTTCTTCGGCGTCTTGGTGACATCGTCGACACTGATCTCGTTGAACGCCTCACCGGAGGGCTCGACACCGATCCTGGCGTCCACCGCGTCCTCACCGATCCGGCTCAGCGCCAGCGCATAGGTGAACGGTTTCGATATCGACTGGATGGTGAATTCCACTGCGGTGTCACCGGATTCGTAGACATATCCGTCCGAGGAGGACAGGCTCAGCCCAAGGCCCTCGGGATCGACGTTGGCCAGTTCTGGGATGTAGCTCGCCGGCTCCCCGTCGCGCAGTGCGATCTGCTCGGCGCGGATCCGGTCCAGGTAGTGCTGTACCAGCTCGGCCACGGGTCGGAGTCTAACCGCGCACACCATCCCACGACCATGTCGTTTTTCCGCTAGTGCAGCGCCGGTCCCCGTGCCATCGTGGAATGCATGCACGAGGATTTCGACCGCTGTTACCGGGCAGTCCAGTCCAAGGACGCACGGTTCGACGGCTGGTTTGTCACCGCCGTGCTCACCACAGGTATCTACTGCCGCCCCAGCTGCCCGGTGCGGCCGCCGTTCGCGCGCAACATGCGGTTCTACCCGACCGCGGCAGCGGCCCAGGCAGCGGGTTTCCGGGCCTGCAAACGATGCCGCCCTGACGCCTCACCGGGCTCTCCCGAATGGAACGTGCGTGGCGACGTCGTGGCACGGTGCATGCGGCTCATCGCCGACGGCACCGTGGACCGCGACGGCGTGACGGGGCTGGCCGCCCGAGTCGGCTACACGACCCGGCAGTTACAGCGCATCATGCAGGCCGAGCTGGGTGCCAATCCCCTGGCCCTGGCCCGGGCACAACGGACCCAGACCGCACGGGTGTTGATCGAAACCACCGAGCTGCCCTTTGCCGATGTGGCGTTCGCCGCGGGCTTCGCCAGCATCCGGCAGTTCAACGACACCGTGCGCGCGGTGTGCGACCTGACCCCGACGCAGCTGAGGCTGCGTGCGCGCAACAGGTTCGCCACCGATGCCGCCGCGGCACCCGGCGTGCTGTCACTACGGTTGCCGGTACGCACGCCGTTCGCGTACGAGGGGATGTTCGGGCATCTGGCAGCCAGCGCGGTGCCGGGCTTGGAAGAGGTGCGCGACGGACAGTACCGGCGCACCTTGCGGCTCCCACACGGCCACGGAGTCGTCGGCCTCACGCCGCAACCCGATCATGTCCGCTGCCAATTGGTGCTCGAGGATTTCCGCGATCTCGCGGCGGCCATCGCACGGTGCCGGCGCCTGTTGGACCTCGACGCCGACCCCGAAGCGGTCGTGGAATCACTGCAGTCCGATCCGCAGCTCGCGGCCGTGGTCGCCAAGGCGCCCGGGCAACGCATCCCCCGAACCGTCGACGAATCCGAGCTCGCCCTGCGGGTCGTGATCGGCCAACAGGTATCGATCAAAGCGGCGTCCACCCACGTCGGCCGCCTCGTCGCCGGCTACGGAACCGCGGTCGTCGACGAGGCCGGAGGGCTGACGCACGTCTTCCCCGGCATCACCGATCTCGCCACGCTGGATCCCCAGGATCTGGCGATGCCGGCATCCAGGAAGCGGACCGTCACAGCGCTGGTCACGGCGATCGCCGACGGCGATCTGGCTCTCGATCCCGGATGCGTCTGGGACCGCGCTCGCGAACAGCTGCTTGCGCTGCCGGGCATCGGGCCATGGACGACGGAGGTGATCGCCATGCGAGGCCTCGGTGACCCAGATGCCTTTCCCGCCACAGATCTCGGGGTGCGCGCCGCAGCTGACCACCTGGGCCTGGCACCGGACGGACTCATCGACCACAGCACCCGATGGCGACCGTGGCGCGCGTATGCGACACAACACCTTTGGACCACACTGGACCACGCGGTGAACCAGTGGCCCCCGCACGATCGACAGGAGACGTCATGACGACACTGCATTACCGCACCATGGACAGCCCCGTCGGCCTCCTCACGCTCGCGGGCCGGGACGGAAAGCTCATGCATCTACGGATGGTCGATCAGACGTATGAGCCGAGCCGGGAGGGCTGGGAGCCCGACGAGACCGCCTTCGCAGACGCCGTCGATCAACTGTCCGCCTATTTCGCCGGCGAACGCACGGAATTCGACCTCGAACTGGACATGGTGGGGACACAGTTTCAGCGCCGCGTGTGGGACGCATTGCAGACCATTCCGTACGGCGAGACCTGTACCTACGGCGAAATCGCCCGTCAGATCGGTTCGCCGAGCGCGTCCCGCGCGGTCGGCCTGGCCAATGGACACAATCCGATCGGAATCGTCGTGCCCTGCCATCGAGTGATCGGCGCCAACGGCAGCCTCACCGGGTACGGCGGTGGCCTGGACCGCAAGAGAGCATTGTTGGAATTGGAGAAAAGCCGTACAACGCCGGCTCTGTTCAATTGAAATAGGGGTGTATTCAATTCTTCGACGGAATTGAATACACCCCTCAATGCAAAAATGCCCGAGCCCCCCAATCGAAATTGGAGGGCTCGGGACTTAATTTGTGTTCGGCGGTGTCCTACTTTTCCACCCGACTGGGTAGTATCATCGGCGCTGGCAGGCTTAGCTTCCGGGTTCGGGATGGGACCGGGCGTTTCCCTGCCGCTATGGACCGCCGTAACTTTATTCACCCGTTTCTGGGTGTAAACCTTGTGTTTTGGTGGTGGGGTGCGGTGTGCACGTCCGACACAGGTGTCGTGTGTGTTTGTGGTGTGGTTGCGAGGTCAGGTGTGCGTTCTTACTGAAAACCCATCAAACTTTGGTGTTTGTTGGTTGTT
>JAZBEZ010000005.1:0-536480 GCA_036235365.1 Mycolicibacterium sp. 050232
TCAACGACCACTGAGCATCCGAAAGCAACTGAAACCGCGACATACCTCAAGCTTCAGGCACAACACCTGAAATATTTGTCAGACACGCCCTAGTCGGTTCAGTTCAATCGGACCGGCCAGGTCGGTAGCGGCATGGTGTCGTAGAGTCGCACGCCCTTGGTGTTGAGCCGGGCGAGCGACTGGAGCAGGCCGATCGGCAGCAGCGAGATCAGCCGGCCGCCACCGACCAGGGCGCGTATCCCCAAGTCGCTCATGGGCACCACTGTTTTCGCGTTGACCCGGGCCAACTTTCGGCTGTTCACCACCGGCCCGAGCATCGTGCGTTCATAGGCGGCGAACGCCGCGGCGTAGTCGTCACCGGCTCGCACCATTTCGGCGGCCAGAACGTACGCGCCGTACACCGCCAGGCTGGTGCTGCCGCCGACCGCGGGCCCGGGGCAGTAGCCGGCATCCCCGACGAGGGTGACCCGGCCGCGGGACCAGGTCGTCATCTCCAGCTGGGTGATGGCGTCGAAGTAGAACGTCGGCGTCCGCGGCACCTCGTCGAGCCAGCGGTCGACCTCGGCACTCGTGTGCTCGAATGCGGCCCGCAGTTGCGCTTTTTGGCGGTCGGCATCGCGGTAGTCGTAATCCAGCGGTCGGGTCGGGCGGAAGATGAACACCGCGCGCGCGTCGTCCAGATGGTCGGCGGTGTAGATCCCCGCCATATGGCCGGGTTTGAAGTACCCGGTCATCTCGCCGTCCCGCGCCAGGTCTTTCGGCACCGATACCACCGACAGGTAGCCGCCGAGGAAGCTCTCGGAAACGTTGTCGCCGAAGGTCAGTCGTCGCACGCCGGAGTGCAGACCGTCGGCACCAACTACCACGTCGAAGCGCCGGGGTGCGTTGTGTTCGAAGGTCACGTCCCCATCGGGAGAGATCGAGGTGATGGTGTCCCCGAAGAGGTATTCGACATCGTCGGCGCCTGCCTGGAAATAGATCTCG
The DNA here is from genome assembly GCA_036235365.1 of Mycolicibacterium sp. 050232. GTDB lineage: Bacteria > Actinomycetota > Actinomycetes > Mycobacteriales > Mycobacteriaceae > Mycobacterium. The sequence goes on from JAZBEZ010000005.1 coordinate 985, forward strand.
CTGAGGTCATCTCGCATGATCTCGACGTGCCGGTCGGACATCACCCCGATGATCTTGAGGTAGTCCAGGCGGGTGGGGCGCGACGCGCCGGGCCGGTGGATGACCATCTCGGTGGTGCCGGTGGCGTGCGCCTCGATGTCGGACAGCACGCCCATGCGTTCGGAGATCGCCATGGCGGGCCGGAACAGGTCGACGGCGTGGCCGCCCGTCTTGCGCAGTGCGGGTGAGCGTTCGACCACGGTGACGTCGACTCCGTGTCGTGACAGCCAGTAGGCGAGCACGGGCCCGGCGATGCTGGCGCCGGAGATGAGTACCTTCACGGTGCCCCCTTACTTAACGGTCGGTAAGTGCTCCTGCTGTGAGCTTACCTATCGTTAAGTAAGTTAGGGTGGCTACGTGGCCAAGCCTGCTTTGGATACCCGGCAACGCATCCTGGATGTGGCGCGCGAGCTGTTCGCCGAGAAAGGCGTTGTGCGCACCAGCCTGCAGGACATCGCCGACCGCCTGGGCATCACCAAGCCCGCGCTCTACTACCACTTCCGGTCCCGGGAGGACCTCGTCCGCACCATCCTGCAACCACTCATCGACGACGGCGAGGCCTTCATCGCCGAGCAGGAACGCAAACGCGGGGCGGCCCGGGCCTCGGCGCGAGAACTTCTGGAGGGCTACTTCGACTTCCATTTCCGGCACCGCGCCGATCTCATCCTGATCGTCTCGGAGCTGACCACGTTGGTCGATCTGGGGTTGATCGACCAACTGCTGGCCTGGCGCGCCAGGCTGGGCGTCCTGGTGTTCGGCCGCAAGCCCACCCTCGAGCAATCCGCCCGCGCGGTCATCGCGTTCGGCGGACTGCAGGATTGTTGCCTGCAGTTCCCCGACACTCCCTACGAGCAGTTGCGTACCGCCACCGTGGACGGCGCGATGGCCGCGCTGGGTCCGCTGCCCGTCAGTCGAAGGTGACGACGATCTTGCCGGCGGCGGTCACAACGGTGGTCGACTCTGTGGACGACGCCCACACGATCGTCGAGCCGGTCACCCGGTACCCGTGCGTCAGTGCACGAATACTGGTGCGGCAGAGGGGCTGTGAAGTATCTTTGGTTCTCCTGCGGGTGATGCGTCGAGCGCGTCAGGCCGAGTGGGCGAACAGATAATGGCGCGCCCGGTTGTTACCGTTCTGGTCCAGAGCCGGTTCATCCCCGCTGGAGAGCAACGTCCAGCCGTCCTTGAAGCGGCGTTGCACTTCGTCGAATCCGATGCCGGGCACGCCCATCGACGAGCCCGGGATGAACGCCACGATCAGCAATTGCGCACCCGGAGCCGCGACCGCGCTGACTTCCCGGACGTAGGCGTCGCGGTCGTCGGGGCTCATGCCGTGCAGGCAGCCACTGTCCACGATCAGCTGATAGCCGGCCCCGATCCCCGATGAACTGAGCTGTGTCACATCGGCTTTGACGAAATTCACGGGTAACCCGGCCGCCTTGCGGCGAGCCTTCTTCAGCGGTTTGGCCACATAGTCCACGCCGGTGACGTGCCAACCGTGGCGAGCCAGGTAGACCGCGTTGTCCCCGGTGCCGCAGCCCAGATCGAGCGCGGCCCCGGGCGGCGACAACGGGTGGGCGCTGCCTTCGACGAGCTTGGTGAGGCTGTGCGCCAACGGGTGGCCGTCCCAGGGCGTGAACCCGAGCCGGTAGAGCCACCGGAACAGCCGTTGGCGCGAGCTCATGGCGCTACAGCGACCCCAGGTCGGTGGACAGCCAATGCTCGGGCTTGAGATAGATGGTGACGCTCTCACCGTGCTCCCGGCGGGCGAACTCCAGATACGGCTCCACCTTCTCCGGCGGCAGATAGCGTTTCACCATTTCGACGAGCTGATCATCGGTGGAGGGTTCGATGCGGCTCACCGCACCGTCGACGGCCACGTACCGCACCGATGGCTCCAGGCGCTCGGCCATCAACGAGAAGTGTCCGGCCGCCTCGATGAGCCGGTGCTTACGGGAACCCGCGCCGGTCTGCACCCACGGTTCCCCGCCCGGGGTGTACTGGTACCAGATCGGGACGGTCAGCGGACCGCGCTTGTCGCCCGCGTACACCGACAGTGCGGCGATGTGCGGTTCCGCCAGAAATTGTTCGCGTTCTTCCTTGGAAAGGGCCATAGAATTCAGGCTAGCCTCGTGCCACGACGCACGTCGGCGTCGTAGAGTCGGGGTCCATGCGCTTCGGACTCTTCATCCCGCAGGGCTGGCGCCTTGATCTCGTCGGCATTCCCACCGAAAACCACTGGCCGGTGATGCGTGACCTGGCTGCCCATGCCGACGCAGGCGACTGGGACTCGCTGTGGGTCTATGACCACTTCCATACCGTTCCGGTACCGACCGACGAGGCCACCCACGAGGCCTGGTCGTTGATGTCGGCTTACGCCGCGACGACGTCGCGGATCAAGCTCGGCCAGATGTGCACCGCGATGAGTTACCGCAATCCCGTCTACCTGGCCAAGATCGCCGCCACCACCGACATCATCTCGGGTGGCCGGGTGCAGATGGGCATCGGTGGCGGTTGGTACGAGCACGAATGGCGGGCCTACGGCTACGGGTTCCCGTCGGCCGGGGTGCGGCTGGGCCGGCTCGACGAGGGGGTCCAGATCATGCGTGACGCCTGGCGCGACGGGCGGGTCAGCTTCGACGGCAAGCACTACCAGGTCGACGGTGCGATCGTCGCCCCGAAGCCGTTGCAGGACAGCGGTATCCCGATGTGGATCGCCGGCGGCGGAGAGAAGGTGACGCTGCGCATCGCGGCCAAGTACGCGCAGTACACCAACTTCACCTCCGCACCCGACGGATTCGCGCACAAGTCGCAGGTGCTGGCCGAGCATTGTCGCGAAGTCGGAACCGACTACGACGCGATCGTGCGCTCGGCCAACTTCAACGCCGTCATCGGCGACTCCGAAGCCGACGTTGCCGATCGCGTCGCGAGGTTGCGGGCCCGGCAGGCGCCGGTGGCCGGCGAGGCCGCCGTCGACGCCATGCTCGACAACGCCACCGCTCCCGAATCGGCCAGCGGTACCCCCGAACAGGCCATCGAGAAGCTGCAACGGATGCGCGATCTCGGATGTGAGTACGCGATCCTGTACTTCCCCGAAGCCGCCTACGACCGGTCCGGTATCGAACTGTTCGAGCAGAAGGTCATTCCCGCGCTGAGCTAGTGCTCGCCCGGCCGCTCGCAAAGGCCGTCAAACGTATATCCCATGACCGGCAGATGACCAGAGGCGATATCTCGGGTGACGGCTGTGTTGTCGCTGGGTGCCGGGTGGGTGCTCCATGATCCCCACGTGACGCTGATATCACGGGAATTCGGGATCGGAAACATCTCTGACCCGACAGTCGGGGCCGATGTGGCCGCGGTGTTCAACCCCCTGCCGCGCATGGTTTCTCGTGCGGCCGCTCCGGTTGACTGTTCCAGGCCCGTGCACAGCGCCGACATCGCACAATCGCGGCTGTTCGAGGACATTCTGGTCGGTGAAATCGCCGAGCTGCGGGACCTTCTCGCCGCCACCGAACTGCGGTGGCGGCGGGTTCGGGAACGCAGCCGGGTGGCCGATGCACCGATGCCGGACGCGCTGGTCCGGCTGCATGCGCGCATCGCCGAGGCCGAGCGTCTGCTGGTCCAGCTGCGGTGCCGGTTCGGCTCCGACGGAGATTCACTCCGGGTGATTTAATCCCGGACCGCTTGGGCATCGCGGTGTGATGCCCAAGCGGGATCGTCGTCTCTGTCAGCCCGGTAGGGCGGAGACCTGACAGTGGGCGCCGAGGCGGACCTGCGTCGACTTCAGCGGAAGGATCGGGGTGTAGACGAAGCGGCCGATACCCATCGCCGAAGCCAGTGCCGCCGCGGTTCGGGCGACGTGTCCTGTGTGCGCATCGGCCCATGGTGTGGTGCGCGGATCCGACAACGCCACGACCGAAAGGTTCACAGCTGGAAGGCGGTGTCTCTCACCGGAGTGCCGCAGCGTTCTGTCCTAACGCTTACGGTTCGCCGACGAGAGGTGGCACGATCTGTGGGTATGGAGAAGATCTCGCTCACCGCGATTGCCCGTCAGCAGTTGGCCACAGCCCGCGCGGCCAGCAGCGGGCGCAGTGCCCACACGGTCTACGGCGGCCATGAGCATCAGTTGCGCCAGACCCTGATCGCGTTGACCGAGGGAAACGGGCTCGACGAGCATGAGAGCCCGGGTGAAGCGACGCTGCAGGTGGTCGAGGGCCGGGTGAAACTGGCCAACTCCGAAGCCAGCTGGGAGGGTTCGCCCGGCGATCACATCGTGATCCCGCGGACCCGGCACAGCCTGCACGCGCTGGAGGATTCGGTTGTGCTGCTGACCGTCGTCAAGGCCATGGGGCCGCACACCTGATACTCGGGTTATCCCGGTTGAAATTGCGCTCAGGGTCGTGGTCCACGCGAATCCGCAGCCCTGGATGCAATCTCAACCGCAGAATCGGTGACAGTTCAGCGGTGGCTCAGCACATTGACCACGTTGCCCGACTGATCGGTGAAGAAGAACCGCCGCACACCCCACTCCTCGTCGGTCAGCGGATGCACGATCTCCACGCCGGCCTCGACCGCGGCGGCGTACGCGGCGTCGACGTCATCGACCTCGATCGACACCGACGGATTCACCGGTGCGGTGGCGTCCCTGGTCATCAGGCTGACCTGATGGCGAAGCTCGGCATCGGCCAGGGTGACGATCCAGCCGTGGTTCATCACCTCGGTCAATCCGAGCGTCTCGGTGTACGCCGCGGCGACCGACAGGTCCGACACCGTGAGCACGGGCATCACCCGCTGCACGGTCATATCGCCGGGCCCAGCAGGTCGTCGGCGTCCTTGATCACGTAGCCGTAACCCTGCTCGGCCAGGAAGCGCTGGCGGTGCGCGGCGTACTCCGCATCCAGCGAATCGCGCGAGACCACCGAGTAGAACACCGCCCCGCCGCCGCTGGCTTTGGGTCGCAACAGCCGGCCCAGCCGCTGAGCCTCCTCCTGACGCGAGCCGAAAGTGCCCGAAACCTGTACGGCCACAGAGGCTTCCGGTAGGTCGATGGAGAAGTTCGCCACCTTGCTGACCACCAGGGTGGAGATCTCGCCGCGGCGGAACGCGTCGAACAGGGCCTCGCGCTCGGAGTTCTTCGTCGACCCCTGGATCACCGGGGCGTTCAGTTCCTCGCCCAGTTCCTCGAGCTGATCCAGATAGGCGCCGATCACCAGGGTCGGCTCACCGGGGTGGCGTTCCAGGATCGACCGGACCACCGCGATCTTGGTGTGCACCGTCGAGCACAGCTTGTAGCGCTCCTCGGGTTCGGCGGTGGCGTAGAGCATCCGCTCGTTGTCCGTCATCGTCACGCGCACCTCGATGCACTCGGCGGGGGCGATCCAGCCCTGGGCCTCGATGTCCTTCCACGGTGCGTCATAGCGCTTGGGCCCGATCAGCGAGAACACGTCACCTTCGCGGCCGTCCTCGCGGATCAGGGTCGCGGTCAGGCCCAGGCGGCGCCGGGACTGCAGGTCGGCGGTCATCCGGAACACCGGTGCCGGCAGCAGGTGCACCTCGTCGTAGATGATCAGCCCCCAGTCGCGGCTGTCGAACAGTTCCAGATGCTTGTACTCGCCCTTGGTACGGCGGGTGATCACCTGGTACGTCGCGATGGTGACCGGGCGGATCTCCTTCTTCTCACCCGAGTACTCGCCGATCTCGTCCTCGGTGAGTGACGTGCGGGCCACCAGCTCCCGCTTCCACTGCCGCCCGGCCACGGTGTTGGTGACCAGGATCAGCGTCGTCGCGCCGGCCTTGGCCATGGCGGCCGCCCCGACCAGCGTCTTGCCGGCGCCACACGGCAGCACCACCACACCGGAGCCGCCCGCCCAGAACGAGTCGGCGGCCATCTCCTGGTAGTCGCGCAGCTGCCAGCCGTCCTGGGCCAGCTCGATGGGATGGGCCTCGCCGTCGACGTAGCCGGCCAGGTCCTCGGCCGGCCAGCCGATCTTGAGCAGCATCTGCTTGACCCGGCCGCGCTCGCTGTTGTGCACGATCACGGTGTCGTCGTCGATGCGCGCGCCCAGCATCGGGGCGATCTTCTTGTTGCGCAGCACCTCTTCGAGCACCGCACGGTCCAGGCTGACCAGCGTCAACCCGTGCGCGGGGTGCTTGATCAGCTGCAGCCGACCGTAGCGGGCCATGGTGTCGACGATGTCGACCAGCAGCGGCTGCGGTACGGGGTACCGCGAGAAGCTGACCAGTGCGTCGACCACCTGCTCGGCGTCGTGGCCGGCGGCACGGGCGTTCCACAGCGCCAGCGGGGTGATGCGATAGGTGTGCACGTGCTCGGGGGCGCGTTCCAGCTCAGCGAACGGCGCGATCGCGGCGCGGGCCGCCCCGGCCTGCTCGTGGTCGACCTCGAGCAGCACCGTCTTGTCGGACTGCACGATCAGTGGGCCGTCAGTCATCCCGGGCTCCTCGTAGGCAAGTCATCCCGTCCATTATTCCGAATCGGTACAACTAGCCGGGGGTCAGCGGTGCGCAGCCTGCAGCGGGGCACCCGCAGACGGCGCTACCTGACCCGCTGCGTCGAGCACAAAGTTGAAGATCGCAGCCACCTGGTGACCGCAATCTTCAGCGTAGGCGCCGCGAAGCCGAGCGTCCTCAGTCGGAGTCGGCCGACACCACCGACGTGACGCGGTGGATGGCGAACTCGCGCACCCGTCCGGCGGCCGGGTCGAACGCGGTGAGCTGACCGCCGCGCACGTTGATGGGGGACACCACCCGCTGGGTGGCCACCCCGGCGGGGTCGACGTAGCCGATCACCACGGAGGTCTGGTTGATCGCGGCGTCCTGCAGTTGGGTGATGGCCATCGCCGGGTCCAGGCGCACGCTGGCGAACGGTCCCGACGCCACCTTGCGCAGGACCGCGACGATCGCGCCGAGAGTCTGGGCGGTCGGCGGGGTGGGCGGCCGGTAGACGCGGCGGCGGGTCGGTGCCACGACGCGCGAGCCACGGGCTCTGATGTCGACGACGGTGCCGGTGGAGTCCTCGGCGGCCGGAGCGAACCCGGCTTCGCGCAGCACCGTGAGCACGTCGGCGATCGGCGCCTGGGACACCGCCACGGTCGGGGCCAGCAGACGCAACTCCAGGCGATCGGCGCCGGGCGACGCGACTGCCTGCGCCAGCAGCGCGGGATCCTCACACCGCAGGAACGACGTGGCCATCCCGACGCGCAGTTGGCCGTGACGACGCGCGACGTCGTCGATCAGGTACGTCAACCCTTGCGGCACTGGGGTTTTCGAATGCTTCTCGAACAGGGTGTGTAGCTCGCTGGCGGTCCGGCCGGCATCGAGGGCGCGCCGGATGGACGCTTCGCTGATGCGGTAGACCATGGCCGCGCCCGCCGATTCGACGGTGGCCACCTCGGCCAGGTGCTCGGCCAGGTCCCGTTCCAGCGGACCGGGCACGATCACCGTGAGATCGGCCTGCAGCAGGAAGTGGTCGAGCGGCTTGGGCAGCGCCTTCTCCATCGCCGCCAGCACGTCCTCGTCCGGATCGCCGGCCAGCAGGCCGCGGGCCGGTGTGCTGATCGCACCGCGGCCCACCATGCCCAGCGCATGAGCCTCGGCGAGCAGTCCGCCGACGGTCGCCGGCTGCAGGCGCACCGCCCAGCGCGGCCGTCGCCACACCATCGCCCGCGATGCCTCGGCGCCGTCGACTCCGGTGCCTGGGGGCAGCTCGGCCAGCACACTCAGCATCAGCCGGCGGTCCAGCGGCGCCGCGGTCGAGTACAGCGAATCCGACAGGGCGGCAAAGGGTTTGTTGTCCGGTCCACGGCTGCCGATCAGGGCGGGCCTGGCCGGCAGATCCAGCCAGGTCGCGGCCAGCAGATGCCAGCGCACGGCGGTGGGGGATTCGACGAACCGGTCGGCGGCCACCGTCGGGGCCCAGTAGGGCCCGGTGCCGTCGCCCGGGTCCGGTTCGGGCATCCCGGCCGCGATCAGTCCCGCACCCGCGGCCAGTTCCAGCAGTAGTCCCAGCCGCGGTTCGTCGATGCCGGTGTTCTTGGCCAGGCGTTTGACGTCACGCACCCCCAGGCCGCCGTTACGCAACTCGGGAACCGGTGTGCTGCCCAGGGTTTCGATGATCAGGTCGATCTCACGCAGCAGGTCGATGGCCGCCCCGGCCGCCACCGCGTCCACGTCGGCCGGTGTCGTCGACGTCGTCTGAAGTGCCGGTGTGGTCAACTCCACCGGGCCGGGCGCCTCGCCGCGCATCGCCTGGCCGACCACCCGGGGCAGGATCACCGTCTCGTCGTCGATCCGGCGCAGCAGCCCCGCCTCCACCAGCCGCGGCACCGGACGGTCGGGCGGGGTGCCGGGTGCCGCATCGCGCGTGCGGCCCATGGGCGACCCCTCCAGCAGCCGGGCCAGCAGATCGCTCTGGGCCTCGTCGAGCCCCTCGAGCAGGTCGGCGATCTCGCCGGCGCTGCGGTCGGACACCTCGACGGCGGCCTGGCCGACGAACCACGGCAGACCGGCGGCCGCTTCGGGCGCCACCCGGACGGTCGCGTCACCCCACACCAGGGCCCGCTCGCGCAGATCCTCCAGCGCGCTGGTCACGTCATCGGCGCCCACCCGCTCGCCGAGCAGCGCGCTCACCTCGGACACCGGGATCGCGCGGGTGTCGGCGTGCAGCACCAGCAGCGCATCCAGGACGGCCAGCCGCAGGAAGTCCAGGGAATCGGTGGCAGCCTTCACCGACTGACGTGAGGTGGCGCGCGCGGCAAGCGCGGCGATGGTTCCCGGTGGCGGCTGGCTCAGGTCGGGCCGCAGTTCCAGCAGGCGGATGAGGCCCTTGTCGTCGAGGTCGGACAGCCAGGCACCCAGCGGGAATCCGGGAGTCTGTGCGGCGGTCATATCCTGACCAGCGTAAAGCAGCCCGCCGGTCTCGCCTCCGGTGGAGGAGCCTGCCACAATGTGGAGCGTGGCTGACAACAAGAAGAACCATTACGTCGACAACGGCTGGCCCGTGCTCTCCGACGGCGATGATCACGCCGTGAGCGAGCTCGCCACCGACCGCACCGGCGCACTGTCCCCGTTCGGCGATGTGACCTTTCCTTTGCCGGCCGAGGAGCTGCCCTTCATCCAGTCGGCCACCGTCGTCAACAGGTAACAGTGGGACTGTCGCACCTCGACGAGTCCGGCGCGGCACACATGGTCGACGTCTCGGCCAAGGACGTCACCAAACGCACCGCGATGGCCGTGGGCACCCTGCACACACGGCCGGACGTGGTGGCCCTGATCGCCTCGGGCGGCCTGCCCAAGGGCGATGCCCTGGCCACCGCGCGGGTGGCCGGAATCATGGCCGCCAAGCGGACTCCCGATCTGATCCCGCTGTGCCATCAGCTGGCGCTGACCGGTGTCGACGTGGACTTCGACGTCCGCGATGCCGCGCTGGCCATCACCGCCACCGTGCGCAGTACCGACCGCACCGGGGTCGAGATGGAGGCCCTGACCGCGGTGAGCGTCGCCGCGCTGACGCTGTACGACATGATCAAGGCCGTCGACCCCGCCGCTCGCATCGACGACGTCAAAGTGGTGCGCAAAGAAGGCGGTAAAACGGGATTGTGGGAAAGAACAACACAGTGACGCGTTCGGCGCGGGTCATCATCGCCTCCACCCGTGCCGCAGCAGGGGTGTACGACGACCGGACCGGCCCGCTCATCGTCAGCTGGCTCGCCGGCCGCGGATACGACGTCACCGAGCAGGTGGTGGTCGCAGACGGGCATGCCGTCGGTGACGCCCTGCGCGCCGCGCTGGCCGAGCGCGTCGACCTGATCATCACCTCCGGCGGCACCGGCATCTCACCCACCGACGTGACGCCGGAATCCACCATGTCGGTGCTCGACTATCAAATTCCCGGCCTGGCCGACGCGATCCGGCGGGCCGGCGTGCACAAGGTGCCCACCGCGGTGTTGTCCCGCGGCGTGTGTGGCGTCTCCGGGCGCACCCTGATCGTCAACCTGCCCGGCTCGCCGGGCGGGGTGAAGGACGGGCTGGGCGTGCTGGCCGGCGTGCTGGAGCATGCCCTCGACCAGCTCAGCGGAAAGGATCATCCGACGAGATGAGCGCAACCGTCGTACGTGTCGAACTGACCGAGACACCGATCTCGCTGACCGAGTACGAGGCGCTGGTGGCTCACGAGGCGGCCGGAGCGGTGGTCGGGTTCTCCGGGGTGGTGCGCGATCACGACGCGGGCCGTTCGGTCACCCGGCTCGATTACTCCGCGCACCCCAACGCTCTTCAAACCTTGCAAGAGGTGGCCGCCGAGGTGGCCGCGCAGTCCACCGGAGTGCGCGCGATCGCGGTCAGCCACCGCATCGGAACCCTGCAAATAGGAGACGCCGCCCTGGTGGCCGCTGTGGCAGCGGACCATCGCGGGGCGGCGTTCGAAACCTGTGCCCGACTCGTCGACACCGTCAAAGAGCGGCTACCGGTGTGGAAACACCAGTACTTCTCCGACGGCACCGACGAGTGGGTCGGTTCGGCCTGAAACTCAGCTGTTGATGACGACGTTGCCGTCGAGGCCCTGCTTCTCGATGGCCTGCTGGATCTGATCGACGTAGCTGACCGGCTGTACCGGGGCGGGCGCCTCTTCGGGAGCCGGGGCCGGGGCCTCGGGCGCGGGGGGCGCCTGCAGTGCGGCATCGGTGATCGGGGCGGCCTCAGGAGCGGGCGCGAGTGCGGCGTCCATCGGGGCGGCCTCAGGTGCCGGGGCCGGAGCCTCAGGGGCAGGCGGGAGGTTCTCGGGGGCCGGCGGCATCGCTTCGGGGGCGGGCGGCAGCGGGGCGTCCATGGGGGCGGCCTCGGGAGCCGGAGCCTCGGGCGGCGGCGGCAGTTCACCGTTGACCTCAGGCGCATCCAGCGGCGCGGGAGCGGGCTCGGCGACCACGTTGCGCGGGGAAGCGCCCGACAGGCCGCGACCACAGGTGGGCCAGGCGCCCTTGCCCTGGCTGGCCAGAACGCGCTCGGCGACGGCGATCTGCTCGTCCTTGGTGGCCAGGTAGGCGGTCGGTGCGTATTCGCCGCCGCCGTGGGAGGACCACGTGCTGGGGGAGAACTGCAGGCCGCCGTGATAGCCGTTGCCGGTGTTGATCGCCCAGTTGCCACCGGACTCGCAACGAGCCACGGTGTCCCACTCGCCGTCGGTCGCGGCCGTTGCCTGGCCGGCCATCGCGAGGCTGCCGCCTGCGATCGCCGCGCCGGTCACCGCGATCTTGGCGACATTCTTTGCTGAAGACGCAGAAGCAGGCTTGCGATGCCGTCCACTCATAAGCGTGAAGGTCCTCTCGTATGCGCCCACGAGGTCAGCTGTCGGGTTCGGGTGGGAGAGGTCACCCGGCCGGCGTCGTCGAAACGGCGACGGCTTCACCCCAAGGGGCCGCAAGCGGCTCCTGGTCCTGAATTTAATCGGTGGACCGGTTGGGTCCCCCGCCTCCATCCTTGTTGTTCGTCGTTGACCCCTGCCCGATGGATGGAGCTCGGCGCTATCGGTATGGGGTAGGTCAACTGATTAGGGTCGGTTGACTTGGGAATGAACGGTAACGGCTCCCCGCTATCCCGTCACCTTTAGCGGCCTCGGGCGTTTTGGCCCTGAGCAAACTCTAAAAGTTGTTTAAAGGTGCAGGTTATTTCGGCGTTGTCGCAGGTGGGCGAGGCGCTCCACCGCGCTGTAGCCAGCTCGTGACCATTTCGTTATGTGACACAAATCACGCTAGCCGCCGGCGAAGGGCGGTAACACATCGATGGTCTGAGGCGTTGAGACAGGCTTGCCCATATCGCGGACGGCCATCCCGTCGGACAGGTATGAGCAGCGCTTTAGCACTCGCGCGAGTTCGGCATCGCGACCGCTGAGGTGCTCGACGAGCGTCGCAATCGTGGAATCCTTTGCCAAATCTAACGTTTCCGTATCAACTCCGGCCGCGGCGGCTGCGGCGGCGAAATAACGGACCGTTACGGCCACGGTGTGGTCTGTCATCTAGCCGCCGATCGCGCTCATCGGCCGCACGGGTTGCACGAAGTCCGGGTCGTTGATGCCGTGCCCGGCGGGCTTGGCCCACATGGCCGTCCGCCAGGCCGCTTCGATGGCATCGTCGTCGGCGCCCCCGCGCAGCAGTCCGCGCAGATCGCTCTCCTCCGTGGAGAACAGGCAACTGCGGATCTGGCCGTCGGCGGTCAGCCTGGTGCGGTCGCAGGTCGAACAAAAGGCGTGCGAGACCGAGGCGATCACCCCGACGGTGCCTGCCGGGTGGTCGGAGCTCGCGGCGACCTGCCACAGCTCGGCCGGCGCAGAGCCGCGCGGCTTCGGATCGGGCCGCAGATCGAAGTGGCGGCGCAGGGTGGTCAGGATGGCCTCGGCGTCGATCACGGTGCCGCGCTGCCAGGTGTGCCCGGCATCCAGCGGCATCTGCTCGATGATCCGGAGCTGGTATCCGTGGTCCAGGCAGTAGCCAAGCAGGCTCACCACGTCGTCGAGCCCCGAGATGGGGTCGAGCACCGCGTTGACCTTGACCGGTTCCAGCCCGGCCGCCTTGGCGGCCGCCAGGCCGTCGAGCACGTCGGCCAGCCGGTCCCGGCGCGTGATCCGGGCGAAGTGGGTGGCGTCGACGCTGTCCAGTGACACGTTGATCCGGTTCAGCCCGGCCTGTTTGAGTCCTGCCGCGCGCCGGGCCAGCCCGATGCCGTTGGTGGTCAGGGTGATCTCCGGCCGTGGTTGCAGCGCTGCCGCCGCGGCCACCACGTCCTCCAGATGGCGGGTCACCAACGGTTCACCACCGGTGAACCGCACGCTGGTGATGCCGAGCCGGGTCACGGCGATGCGCAACAGCCGGCTCAGTTCCTCGGCGCTCAGCAGCGCCTCGCCGGGCAACCAGTCCAGCCCCTCGGCGGGCATGCAATAGGTGCATCGCAGATTGCACTTGTCGGTCAGTGAGACCCGCAGGTCGGTGGCGGCACGGCCGTAGGTGTCCACCAGCGGCCCCGTGGTCGGGGCCGGATCGAGGGGTGGGGCGGGCCTGTTCACCGAGGGCAGCCCGAGTGAGGTCAGCGTCATACCGCGGCCTTCAGCGAGTCGACGGGGACGATCTCCTTGCCCAGCGGCACCAGCGAGACCGGGATCATCTTGAGATCGGCCAGCGCCAGCGGGATTCCGATGATGGTGATCGCCATGGCCGCCGCGCTCACCAGATGGCCGATGGCCAGCCAGATCCCGAACAGCAGCACCCAGATGATGTTGCCGACCAGGGCGCCGGGCCTGGTTCCGGGCTTGTCGACGATCGTGCGGCCGAACGGCCACAGGGCGTAGGAGGCGATGCGCAGCGAGGCGAACCCGAACGGGATCGTGATGATCAGCACGAAGCAGATCAGCGCGGCCAGCAGGTATCCCAGCGCCAGCCACAGGCCGCCGAAGATCAACCAGATGATGTTCAGAATCACTCGCATTACCGGCGCATCTCTCTTCCAGAGGTGGTTTCAAGCGTACCGAGTAATAGGGGTGAAGCACCCGGGGAGGGCCGAGTAAGATCGCTCCATCGCGTCCCGGCGCTGACGGGACGCGAACTTTATGTGTGTAGGTAGTTCTGACAAGACGAGCGGGTGAGTGCAGTGCCGACCGGCAAGGTGAAGTGGTACGACGCCGAAAAGGGCTTCGGCTTTGTGTCCCAGGAGGACGGTGAGGACGTCTATGTGCGGTCCTCGGCGTTGCCCGCGGGTGTCGAAGGCCTCAAGGCCGGTCAACGGGTCGAGTTCGGCGTCGCCGCAGGCCGTCGTGGCCCGCAGGCGTTGAGCCTCAAGCTCATCGACCCGCCGCCGAGCCTGAGCCGGTCCCGGCGCGAGGCCGAACGTCCTGAGCACAAGCACACTCCCGACGAGCTGCACGGCATGGTCTCGGACATGATCACGCTGCTCGAGGACATCGTGCAGCCTGAGCTGCGCAAGGGCCGCTACCCCGACCGCAAGGTCGCACGCCGGGTTTCCGAGGTGGTCAAGGCCGTCGCGCAGGAGCTCGACGCCTAGTACCCACGCGCCGAACGTCGGCTTGTGATCGAGGATCTGTTGATTTCTCGAACACAAGCCAACTCTCGACGGGCATGCTGGGCTCATGGCCCAGGGCACCTACGTCGCCGACAAGTCCAGCTCCGGCAAGTTCAACCGCGACACGAACTACATCACCACGCGGATCACGGCCGATGGAAGTGATGGTTTCCCCGTGGAGCCGGGCCGGTACCGGCTGATCGTCGCGCGGGCCTGCCCGTGGGCCAACCGCACCATCATCGTGCGGCGGCTTCTTGGCCTGGAAAGCGTTCTGTCCATTGGCTTTTGCGGTCCAACGCATGACGCGCGCAGCTGGACTTTCGACCTCGACCCCGATGGGCTCGACCCGGTGCTCAAGATCCCGCGGTTGCGGGATGCGTACCTGAAGCGTGACCCCGAATATCCGAAGGGCATCACCGTGCCCGCGATCGTCGAGGTCGCCACGGGTGCGGTGGTGACCAACGACTTCGCCCAGATGACGCTGGACTTCTCCACCGAGTGGACGGCATACCACCGCGACGGTGCCCCGCAGTTGTATCCCGAGCCGTTGCGCGCGGAGATCGACACCGTCGCCAAGCGCATCTACACCGAAATCAACAACGGTGTGTACCGATGCGGTTTCGCCGGGTCGCAGCAGGCCTACGACGCCGCCTACGACCGGTTGTTCACGGCGCTTGACTGGCTGACGGATCGGCTGGGCACCCAGCGTTATCTGGTGGGCGACACCATCACCGAGGCCGACGTACGGTTGTTCACCACGCTTGCCCGGTTCGACCCGGTCTACCACGGCCATTTCAAGTGCAACCGGTCCAAGCTCGCCGAGATGGACGTGCTGTGGGCCTACGCGCGGGATCTGTTCCAGACGCCCGGCTTCGGCGACACCATCGATTTCGTCCAGATCAAGCAGCACTACTACATCGTGCATTCGGACATCAATCCGACGCAGATCGTGCCCGAGGGCCCGGACCTGGCCAACTGGCTCACGCCGCATGGCCGGGAATCGTTGGGCGGCAGGCCTTTCGGCGATGGCACGCCACCGGGGCCGACGCCTGAGGGGGAGCGGGTCCCGGCCGGGCACTCGGCGGGTTAGCGCACGTCCGCCTGGTTGCGGTCCGGCCAGACCGTGCTGACCGACCACTCGGCGTGCGGCAGCGCGAACTCCTCGCCGTTCTGGTCCCGCACCAGGGTCAGCATCTGGACCGCCAGCCCGGTGAGCCGACCCCGGTTGGGATCGACCGTCGGGATGGTGACGGCCAGCGTCGTCTTGGGTGCGTAGTACGTGACCGTGGTGTCGATCGGGTTCTCGTAGACCCGCAGCAGCCGCCACGGTGCCCGGGCGACCGAGGTGGGCACCGAGAGCTGGACCGGACTTTCCTTGGTGACCCGCAGTTCGCCCGCGTCACGCGGTTCCTTGCAGTCGTCGAGGTTGAGCACCTCGCAGTATTGGAACGGCCCGACCCGCACCGTATGCCCGTGCGAGTACGCGCTGATCTCCGGCAGCTGGTCGCCGTGCGAACTGTGCAGCCGCCAGACCCCGACCGTGGTGCCGGCGATCGCCAGCACGACCACGGCGGCCAGGGCCGCCAGAGCGCGTTTCATCGGGACTCCCAGTGTGCTGTCGTCGGGGCTGCGGCGGAATGGCTGCCGCCTTCTGGTGCGGCGTGGACCGGGCGGTTACCGCCCAGGCCGGGAATCAGTGATTCGCCGCGATAGCTCACGATGGTCTGCGCCAGGCCCAGTATCAGCACGGCCGTGATGGTAGTGAACCCGACTGTGAGGTCTGTATAGATCAGCACCCCGGTGGCGCCGCCGGCCACCCAGGCCAGTTGCAGCACCGATTCCGACCGGCCGAACGCCGATGCCCGCGAGGCCTCGGGGAGGTCGTCCTGCAGGGACGCGTCCAGGGAGGCCTTCGCGATGGCGCTGGCCGCCGAGGTGACGAGGGTCGCGCCGGCAGCGACCAGGAGATTCCCGGTCAGTGCGGTGGCCAGGGCGACGGCGGTGACCGCGGCAGCGGCCCGCACCACGAGCTGCGCGGGGTGGCCGAGCGCCAGGCGCGCGGCGGCGATGTTGCCGCCGAAGTTGCCGACGCCGGCCGCGGCCCCGATCAATCCGAGGATGAGCAGCTGTTCCCAGCCGCTGGCGTCGTGGGATTTGGCGACGAATGCCGGGTAGAGGAACAGGAACCCGACCATCACCTTGATCGTGCAGTTGCCCCACAGCGCGGTGATGGTGTTGCGGCCCAACGGCTGACGTTCGGACCGGGGTTTGTCCGGATGGCGGCGCATCTCGCCGGGCGATTGACCGTGGTAACTCAGCGTCGTGGGCACCTCGCCCTCGGTGACCTCGACCCATTTCGGGATCCGCATGGACAGCACCGCTCCGGCAACACTGACCGCGGCCACCACGTAGAGCGCCCCAGGTAACTCGGCCACGTTGAACAGGTACTCGGCGCCGGCGGCGATGCCGCCGCCGACCACGGTGCCGCCGAGCAGGCCGAACGTGGTCAACCGGGAGTTCACCCGGACCAGGTCGATCGACGGGGGCAGCACGCGCGGCGTGACCGCGCTGCGTAGCACGGAGAAGGATTTGGACAACACCATCATGCCGAGCGCGCACGGATAGAGCACCCACGAGGGATAGCTCCCGGTGGCGCCGTCGTAATTGGCGATCAGCACGATGATCAGCACGGTGCGCAACGCGAACGACGCGGCCAGTGCCATGCGCCGGCCGTGCTGCAGGCGGTCGAGCGCGGGCCCGATCAGCGGAGCGATCACCGCGAACGGGGCGATGGTGATCAGCAGGTAGAGCGCGACCTTGCTCTTGGATTCCCCGCTGGCCGCGGCGAAGAACAGCGTGTTGGCCAGGGCCACGGCCATGGCCGCGTCGACCGCGAAGTTCGCCACCACAGGCCAGGTCAGCGCGGTCAGTCCGGACTTGTCGGCGCCGTCGGCGGTGGCCGCACGATGCACGAAACCGTACATCCGCGAACCCATTTCGCGGCTGCGTGCCGCGGCTGCCCGGGTGACGGTGACCCGCTCGCCCGCCGCTGATCCGACCCCGCGGGACTGCCCCCCGTCGTCGGGTGCCGAGTGCGCGGCGGTGTGCTGCTCATCGAGTGGCGGCAGCCAGCGGTTGGAGCTGGGTACCGAATGCCTGCGTGGCCGGCGCGGCGTCTCATCGCTGGGATAGTTGGCCATTCCGGGATGTTCCGCGCCGTGATCGGCCGGCGGCCGCGGCGGGTAGTAGGTCACCCCCTGATTCTCTCTTATCCGGGGTGCCGGCGGCCGACAGGCGACCGGTGTGGCCCGAGGTCGCCCCGATCAGGCACTATGGAGGCGATGGAAAGCGTGACCGAACCAGCTGAGCAGGCCTACGAATCCGACCGGGAAACCGGCCCGGCGGCACCGTCGCCGGAACAGGAGGCGTTGCTTTCGGGCGCCGCCGATCAGGCCCGCGCGGCGCTGATCGAGTTCAGCGGCGAGGGCACCGTGGGCGAATACCTCGGTGTGAGCATCGAAGATGCCGCCTCGGCCACGCACCGATTCCTGGCTGATCTGCCTGGTTACCGCGGGTGGCAGTGGGCTGTCGTGGTGGCGGCCTACCCGGGCGCCGACCACGCGACCATCAGCGAGTTGGTCCTGGTTCCGGGCCCGACGGCGCTGCTGGCCCCGCAGTGGGTGCCGTGGCAGGACCGGATCCGTCCAGGCGACCTCGGGCCGGGCGACCTGCTGGCCCCGGCGCCGAATGACCCGCGTCTGGTTCCGGGGTACGTGGCCACCGGCGATCCGCTGATCGACGACGCGCCCCTCGAGCTCGGCCTCGGTCGGCGCCAGGTGCTCAGTGAGTGGGGCCGGGCGCAGGCCGCACAGCGTTGGCACGACGGCGATTACGGGCCCGGTTCGGCGATGGCCCGCTCGACGCGCCGGGTCTGCCGCGACTGCGGGTTCTATCTGCCGCTGGGCGGCGCGTTGGGCGTGATGTTCGGTGTGTGCGCCAACGACCTGTCGGCCGACGGGCATGTGGTGGAGGCCGAGTACGGCTGTGGAGCCCATTCGGATACGCCGCAACCTCCGGGCACCGGGTCACCGATGTACGAGCCGTATGACGACGGCGTGCTCGACACCGCCGACTGAGGCAGGCTCAGTTCTCGGCGGCGGCCTTGATCCGCGCCAGCGAAGCCTTCATCCCGTCGACCAGTTCGTCCTCGAAGCTGGGGACTCCGCCGAACAGTGCGCCGACCAGAGCGTTGGAGACCGCGGTGGTGCCGTTCTCGGCGTGCCGGGATTCGGTCACCCGGGTACCGGTGGCGGTCGGTTCCAGTTCGTAGCTCCAGATGGTGTTGTTGCCTTCCACCAGAAACGCGAGCCGCTTGTTGTCGACGACCTCGGTGAGGCGTGACGTGGTGGGCCAGAACACGAACTTGCGCCGGTTGAGGTTGAAGGTGCGGGTTCCCGGACGCAGCGGGCCGAGGGTCTTCATGTACCTGCACTGCGGGCTCCACTGCGGCATCCGGCTCAGGTCGGAGATCAGCCCCCACACCTTCTCGACAGGTGCGTCGATGTCGATGGTGGCTTGCAGAAGTGGTGCGGCCATGGTGTCTCCTCAGGTCAATCCGCTTTGCGCGCCGCGGGATCCGCGGCGCACGGCACGGCGCTGGATCAGAAAGATGGTCGTGCCGAGAACGCCGATCGCCAGTCCGGCGACGGTGAACGGCCGCCAGTGTTGCAGACCGCTGACGGTGAAGGCCACCACGGTGGCGATCAGCCAGCCGGTGGCGATCGCCACGATCACCGGCCACGGTTCCAGCAGCGCGGAAGGCAGGGCCGGGGGCTGGGGCTCCGGCGCGTCGTTGGTGTCCTCGGTCATCGGTGACCAACGTATCCGATGGGGTGGGGATTCATTGGTCTTGGTTTTAGCCCTTTACTCCCTCGGCCTCAGTACTATTTCCGATGTGAAGGATCCGGAGGCTCGTCTCGCGAACGATCTGGCTCTGGCAGTAGTCCGTCTGGCACGTCAATTACGTACGCGGCGTGCGGAATCCCCGGTTTCACTGACCCAGTTCTCGGCACTGGCCACCTTGGCCAAGGAAGGCGCGATGACGCCCGGCGCCTTGGCGGTGCGCGAGCGGGTGCGCCCTCCGTCGATGACCCGGGTGATCGCCTCGCTGGCCGAGCAGGGGCTGGTGGCCCGCGCCGCCCATCCGGTGGACGGGCGCCAGATCGTGGTGTCTGCCTCGCCGGCCGGGATGACCCTGGTCGAGGCCGAGCGCAAGGCCAGCCAGGAGTGGCTCAAGGCGCAGCTGTCGCGGTTGGATCCGCATGACCGCCAGACTCTCGTCACCGCCACCGATCTGATGTCGGCGATGGTCTTCGAAGGCGCGTGAGTCTGCTGCAGGTAATCGATATCGAGGATCCGGCCGATTCCCGGTTGGACGACTTCCGTGATCTCAACAGTGTGGATCGTCGGCCCGATCTGCCCAGCGGCAAGGGGCTGGTGATCGCCGAGGGCGTGCTGGTGGCGCAGCGGATGCTGGCCTCCCGGTTCGTGCCGCGTGCGCTGCTGGGCACCGACCGGCGCCTGACGGAGCTGGCCGCCGACCTCGAGGGCGTGGATGTGCCGTTCTACCGGACCAGCGCCGACGTGATGGCCGCCGCGGTCGGCTTCCACCTCAACCGTGGCGTGCTGGCGTCGGCTTCGCGGGCGCCGGAGTTGTCGGTGTCCGAGGTGATTTCCGGCGCGCGCACGGTGGCGGTGCTCGAAGGCGTCAACGACCACGAGAATCTCGGGTCGATCTTTCGCAACGCCGCCGGGCTCTCGGTCGACGCGGTGGTTTTCGGCGCGGGATGTGCCGACCCGCTGTACCGGCGGGCCGTGCGGGTATCGATGGGGCATGCGCTGCTGGTGCCGTTCGCACGCGCCGCCTCGTGGCCCGGTGATCTGGGATTGTTGCGGGACAACGGGTTTCGGCTCCTGGCGATGACGCCCGACCCGGCTGCCGCGACCCTGTCCGAGGCGATGTCACAGCTCGACGGCGACCGGGTGGGGATCCTGGTCGGCGCGGAGGGCCCGGGTCTGACCGAGCACACCATGCGGGCCAGCGACGTGCGGGTGCGCATCCCGATGTCACGTGGCACGGATTCACTCAACGTCGCCACGGCCGCGGCGCTGGCCTTCTACGAACGTGCCAGGCTCGGGAGCTGATGTCGCGTTAGATTGGCTCCGTGACCGACGATTCCACGCCGTGGGGTACGGGCCTGACGGTGGCCGCATTTGTGGCCGCGGTGCTCGGCGCGGCGATCGTGGTGCTCGGCATCGGGCTGCTGCGGGTACACCCGCTGCTGGCGATCGGACTGAACATGGTGGCCGTCGGTGGCCTGGCCCCCACGGTGTGGGGCTGGCGGCAGCGGCCGGTCTGGCGCTGGTTCGTGCTGGGCTCGGGCGTCGGCGTGGCCGGCGGCTGGCTGGTGCTCTTGGCGATCGGGTTGACCCAGGGCTGACCCGCCCGCGGCTCAGGCCACCAGCTCTGCCGCGGTGTAGTTGGCGTCGAGTAGGCCGGCGACGGCCTCGTCGCGGCGGAACGGCCTGCCGTGAACCGCGAACATCCGTTCGGCCGTCGTGGTTTCGGGCTGCCAGCCGGTTGCGGTCAGGTAGTCCGCCACGGCGTTGCGGTCGCCTTCGAAGATCAGGTCTGACAGGTCGTCCAGCTCCAGGCCCTGCTCCCGTTGGTGGTCGGTGAGGGTCCGGATTCGCTGCTCGGCCAGCTCGGAGTGCCCGGCCATCCAGTCGGTGGCCAGCCGGCTACCCGGTGCGCTCAGTGCGGTGATGTTGTCGAACAGCAGGTCCTGGGCCTCAGGAGGCAGGTAGCCGAGCAGCCCCTCGGCGATCCATGCGGTCGGGGCCTGCGGGTCGAAACCACGTGCGCGCAGCGCGGCGGGCCAGTCGTGGCGCAGGTCGATGCCGATGGCGTGCAGCTCCGCCGCCGGGGCGGCGCCCAGTTCGGCAAGCGCACGGCCTTTGAACTCGATGACGGCCGGCTGATCCAGTTCGAACACCGTCATCCCGGCCGGCCAGGACAGCCGGTAGGCGCGGGCATCCAGCCCGGAGGCCAGGATGACGGCCTGGCGGATACCCGCTTGGACAGCGGTCAGGAAGAAATCGTCGAAGTAGCGGGTGCGGACGGCCATGCCGTCGGCGATCACGTGCGGATCGAGCGGCTCGGCGGCGCCGTCGGCCACCAGCTCGCCCTGGGCCAGTCGGACGTAGTAGTCCACCCCGACGGCGTCGACCAGGGGCCGGGCGTATGGATCGGAGATCAAGGGGTCGGCGGCGCTGGTGGCCAGGGCCCGGGAGGCGGCGACGCCAGTGGCGGTGGCGCCCACGCCGGTGGCCAGGTCCCAGGTGTCGTTCTCGGTGCGTGGCATGACCCCTCCAGATGTATAGCAAAGCTAGTTATTAGCCACTATAACTAATCTGTGGGCGTGCTGGAGGTCGCGTTCGCCACACTTCGGTTGACTGAAGGCTTGTGCACGATTTTCGGCGGCTACCGCGGAAAACCGTGCACAAATCGCTCGAAAGCGACTAGGGCTGAGTGCCTGACGACCGCACGCCCAGCAGCACGTCCTCCCAGGCCGGCACCGCCGGGCGTGCCTTGCGGCTGCGCTTGGGCGCCGGGGGAGCGGGTGCGGGTTCCGGCTCGGCCGGTCGGCTGAACTGATCGGGTACCGCGGCCGGGGTTTCCTGAACCTCGTGGGTTTCGTGATGGTCGAACAGGTGCGGCACCGCGGCGACGGGGCGCAGCGGCCGACCGAAATCGGGGTTGATCAGCTGACGGGCCGCGTCGTCCGAGGCGGCGACGGTGCCGCCGTGAGCTCCGGGGCTGTACCGGAAGTGCGCGACGTTGTCCGACCGGCCGGCCTTCCAGGCCAGCTGTACGGTCCAGCGGCTGTCCTCGTTGCGCCAGGCGTCCCAGGCGATGGAGTCTGGGTCGAGGCCGCGCGCCACCAAGGCCTGCGTGACGGTTTCCAGCAGCGTCAGCACGGCAGGTCCGTCTGCCAGCACCGGATGCGCCGCGGTGGCCAGCTCGGCTGCGCGGGCGCGTTCCAGCAACACCGGATGGGCGAACCGCTCGACCCGCTCGACAGGCACCCCGGCGGCTTCGGCCAACTGCTCGACCGACGCGCCGGCGCGAATCTTTGCCTGAATCTCCTTGGGTCGCAGCACGTTCTGCACCTCTATATCGCTCTCGGTCGGATTCGAGGCGACCTTGTCACCGCGCATCGCAGCGCGGAGCCGGTCATCGACACGCAAGCTGAACATGTCCTTGGCGGAGTCGTCGGATTCACAGATGATGCGTCTGCCGTCTACGTTCAAACCAACGACTCTGAGTTCTCGCATACCGACCAAACCTCCTGGGCGAACCCTACTGCGTTATCCGCCCGTTACCGGGCTGACACGCTGGCGGGAGAGCCCCGGAGATGAAGGTTCGCTCAGAGGTTCTCGACGACCCAGTCGACGCAGCTGGTCAGCGCGCTCACGTCATCGGGCTCCACGGCCGGGAACATGCCGATCCGCAACTGGTTACGGCCCAGCTTGCGGTAGGGCTCGGTGTCCACGATCCCGTTGGCGCGCAGCACCTTGGCGACCGCGGCCGCGTCCACCGATTCGTTGAAGTCGATGGTGCCGACGACCTGCGAGCGCAGGGCGGGATCGGTGACGAACGGGGTGGCGAACGACGTGCTCTCGGCCCACGAGTAAAGCCGCTGCGACGAGTCGGCGGTGCGCTTGACGGCCCAATCCAGCCCGCCGTTGCCGTTGAGCCAGTCGAGCTGCTCGGCGAGCAGGATCAGCGTGGCGATGGCGGGGGTGTTGTAGGTCTGGTTCTTGAGGCTGTTCTCCACCGCGATGGGCAGCGACAGGAAGTCGGGCACCCAGCGGTCCGATGCGCCGATCGCCTCGATCCGGGCCAGCGCCGCGGGGCTGACGATGGCCAGCCACAGGCCGCCGTCACCGGCGAAATTCTTCTGCGGCGCAAAGTAGTACGCGTCGGTGTCGGCGATGTCGACGGGCAGGCCGCCGGCGGCAGAGGTGGCGTCGATGAGCACCAGTGCATCGCCTGCCGGACGCTGCACCGGCACCGAGACACCGGTCGAGGTCTCGTTGTGCGCCCAGGCGACGACGTCCACCGACGGGTCGGACTGCACCTGGGGCGCGGTGCCCGGGTCGGTCTTGACGATGATCGGGTCGCCGATGAACGGGTTCTTCGCCACGCAGGAGGCGAACTTGGCGCTGAACTCGCCGTAGGTCAGGTGCAGGGACTTCTTGTCGATCAGACCGAAGGCCGCGGCGTCCCAGAATGCGGTCGAGCCGCCGTTGCCGAGGATCACCTCGTAGCCGTCGGGAACCGAGAACAGCTGGCGCACGCCGTCGCGGACGCGGCCCACCAGATTCTTGATCGGCGCCTGCCGATGGGACGTGCCGAACAGATCCCCGGCAGCGGCCAGCGCGGTCAGTTGCTCGGGACGGACCTTGGAGGGTCCACATCCGAATCGGCCGTCGCGGGGCTTCAAGTCGGCAGGGATGATCAGTTCAGCCATGGGACCAGCCTAAAGTCGGCCGCTATCGCGTCAAAATTCGGGCGCCGCCGGTGGTGACGGCCACAGTGTGTTCGCTGTGCGCGGCGCGGGCCCCGGTGGCGCTGCGCAGCGTCCACCCGTCCGGGTCGTGGACGTAGCCCGTGGTGCCGTCGGCGATCAGCATCGGTTCGATCGCGATCACCAGGCCAGGCCGCAGAGTCATGCCCTCCCCGGGCCGTCCCGAGTTGGGCACGTGCGGTGCTTCGTGCATGGTGCGGCCGATGCCGTGCCCGCCGTGGTTGGCCAGCAGTCCGTATCCGGCCTCCCTGGCCACCGAGGCGATGGCGTGACCGATGTCTCCCAATGTGTTCCCGGGCCGCACCGCGGCGATCCCGGCAGCCAGCGCCGCATCTGTCGCCTCGATCAATGCGGTGTCGGCCGGCTGCGGCGTGCCGATGACGAAGCTGCGGGCGGCGTCGCCGCACCAGCCGTCGAGGATTGCCCCGAAATCGACCGATACCAGGTCGCCGTCGGCGAGGACGGTGTCGTCGGGGATGCCGTGCACCACCGCGTCGTTGACGCTCACGCACAGCACTGCCGGGAAGGGTTTGGGAGCCCAGCGCGGGTGGTAGTTCAGGAACGGTGAGGAGGCACCGTGCGAGGCCAGGATCCCGGCGGCGATCCGGTCCAGATCGGCGGTGGTGTGACCTGCGACGGCCCGGGTGGCAAGCGCACGCAGTGTGTCGGCTACCACAGCTCCGGCCGCTGCCATCGCGTCTACCTGGTCTTCGTTCTTCAGATCGACCACGGGCGGCCACCTGTCGGCAAACTTATGGAATCAGGCATGGACTTTTACTCGATACCTGCGGTACCGTTTGTACAACAGGTGGGTAGATGTAAACCTCAGACGAGTATAGAGAGGTCTGCAACATGGCTCGGACCAAGATGGTCAGGCGCTGGCGCAAGAACATGGACGTCAGTGACGACATTCAGTACACCGACATGCTCGCGACGCTGTCCGAGGGCTCGGTGCGACGCAACTTCAATCCGTACAAGGACATCGAGTGGGATTCGCCTGAGTTCGCGGTGATCCCGAACGATCCGCGCTGGATCCTGCCGGCGACCGACCCGATGGGTGGGCACGCCTGGTACCAGGCCCAGCCCGTCGAGCGGCAGATCGAGATCGGCATGTGGCGCCAGGCCAACGTCGCCAAGGTCGGCCTGCACTTCGAGAACATCCTGATCCGCGGACTGATGGAGTACTCGTTCTGGGTGCCCAACGGCTCGCCGGAGTACCGGTACTGCCTGCACGAATCCGTCGAGGAGTGCAACCACACCCTGATGTTCCAGGAGATGGTGAACCGCATCGGCATGGACGTGCCGGGTATGCCGCGACTGCTCAAGTGGCTGCAGCCGCTCATCCCGCTGGCCGCAGGCCCGCTTCCCATCCCGTTCTTCTTCGGCGTGCTCGCCGGCGAGGAGCCCATCGACCACACGCAGAAGAACGTGCTGCGCGAGGGCAAGGCCCTGCACCCGATCATGGAACGGGTGATGGCCATCCACGTTGCCGAGGAGGCGCGGCACATCTCGTTCGCACACCAGTACCTGCACAAGCGGGTGCCGAACCTGCGCCGCCGTCAGCGCTGGATCCTGTCTCTGTTCGTGCCGCTGACCATGCGCATCCTGTGTTCGGCGATCATCGTGCCGCCGCGCGCGTTCTGGAAGGAATTCGACATCCCGCGCTCGGTGCGCAAGGAGTTGTTCTTCCGTTCGCCGGAGTCGCGCAAGATGCTGCGCGACATGTTCGGTGACGTGCGCATGCTGTGTAACGACACCGGCCTGATGAACCCGATCGCCAAGCTGGTGTGGCGCATCTGCAAGATCGACGGGGCGCCGAGCCGCTACCGTAGCGAGCCACAGCGCGAGCACCTGGTCTCGGTCGCCTGAAGCTCGCCCGGAAAGCGCAAGGTCTGCAGAGGTTCTAGATGCCCCACGTGATCACCCAGTCGTGTTGTAGCGACGGGTCCTGTGTCTACGCGTGCCCGGTGAACTGCATCCATCCCTCACCGGATGAGCCGGGTTTCGCGACGGCCGAGATGCTCTACATCGACCCCGAGGCGTGTGTGGATTGTGGCGCGTGCGTCAGCGCGTGCCCGGTCGGCGCCATCGCGGCCGATACGAAGCTGACCGACAAGCAGCTGCCGTTCATCGAGCTCAACGCCGCCTTCTACCCGAAGCGGGAGGGCAAGCTCCCGCCGACGTCGAAGTTGGCCCCGGTGATCGCGGCGCCCAACGTGTCGGCGCGGTCCGGCGGGCCGCTGACGGTGGCCATCGTGGGTTCCGGTCCGGCCGCCATGTACGCGGCCGACGAGCTGCTGACGCAGCGCGGCGTGCGGGTCAATGTCTTCGAGAAGCTGCCGACGCCCTACGGCCTGGTGCGGGCCGGTGTGGCGCCGGACCATCAGAGCACCAAGCGGGTGACGCGGCTGTTCGACGTCATCGGCAAGCAGGCGGGGTTCAAATTCTTCCTCAATGTCGAGGTCGGTAAGCACCTCTCGCATGCGGACCTGCTGGAGCACCATCACGCCGTGTTGTACGCCGTCGGTGCGCCCAACGACCGCAGGCTCGACATCGAGGGCATGGGGCTGCCCGGTACCGGGACCGCCACCGAGATGGTGGCCTGGATCAACGGGCACCCCGAGTTCACCGATCTTCCGGTGGACCTGAGCCACGAGCGGGTAATCATCGTCGGCAACGGCAACGTCGCATTCGACGTGGCCCGGGTGCTGACCACTGACCCGGATGTGTTGGCCCGCACCGACATTTCCGACCATGCGTTGGCCGTCCTGCGCAACTCGAAGGTTTCCGAGGTAGTCGTCGCGGCCCGTCGCGGCCCCGCCGAGTCGGCCTTCACGCTGCCCGAGCTGATCGGCCTGACCGCGAGCTGTGACGTCGTGCTCGACGAGGCCGATCACCAGCGGGTGGTGGCGGATCTGGCCCGTGAGACCGATCCGCTGACCCGCAACAAGCTGGAGATCCTGGCCAAGCTGGGCCATGCCTCCGCGCCGTTGACCCGGCCGCGGATCCGGCTGGCCTACCGCCTGACCCCGCAGCGCGTCCTCGGTGAGGACCGGGTGAGCGGTATCGAGTTCGGTGTCACCGGAACCGATGAGGTGCGCACGCTCGACGCCGGTCTGGTTCTGACCTCAATCGGATACCGCGGCAAGGCAATTGCCGATCTGCCGTTCGACGACGATGCCGCGGTCGTGCCCAACGACGCCGGACGCGTGCGCGGCGCGGTGGGAGCCTACGTCGCCGGCTGGATCAAGCGCGGGCCCACCGGCTTCATCGGCACCAACAAGTCGTGCGCGGCGCAGACCGTGCACCAGCTGGTCGACGATTACAACGCCGGCCTGCTGACCGATCCGGTGCACAAGGCGGCCGCGCTGGAGAAGCTGGTGCGGACGCGCCAGCCCGCCATGGTCGATGCCGCCGGATGGCAGGCGATCGACGCCGCCGAGATCGCCCGGGGTGGCGAGGACCGGCCGCGCGACAAGTTCACGTCGGTCGACGAGATGGTCGGGGTCGCCGCTACTGCGCCGAAACCGTCGGTGCGGCAACGGGTTCTGTCGGGTCTGCGCTGAGAGGTTGCGCTAACCGCGCGCGGTGAATTCGAATCCGCGTGCGGTGGGCTCCGCGATCAGATCGGCGCACCTCCTCGGCTGGAACCGGGTGATGAACTCGTCCTCCTGGGCGGCCCATCGATCCCAGTGTGGTCGGTAGGTTTCGCCGTCGCGTTCCAGCGCCCGGCGCTTACGCTCGGCGTCGTCGGCGTCCACCCAGATCCCGAGGTCCGCGAGGGCGCGGGTGGCCGGGGTGAGCGCGCCGATACCCTCGACGATGAGTCGTTGTCCGGGTTCGACGGTGTGCCAGCCGGCGGGTCCGTCTGTCGCCCAGTCCCATTGCCGCCAGCGTCCGGTGTTCCCTGCCGCGCGTGGCTCCAGCAGCGAGTGCTGCACATGGTCTGCGGCCCAGAGCAGTCCGTCCCAGCCAGGGTAGATCGCGTCCAGCCGGACGACGACGCTGCCGGCCCAGACGTCGTGCAGCTCGACGGCCAGCGTGGACTTGCCCGATCCCGACCGGCCGTCGATCAGTATTGTCGTCGCCGCCGCGCCCAGGCGGCACAGGATGTCATCGAGTGCCAATGAAGTTCCATGTCCCGCACGCCACCGACACCGCGATCGCGGCCGCCGCGATGGCGAATCCCGCGGCGATCAAGCCGAATTCACGTGCTCCGAATGGCGAGGGGCGGGCCCAGGTCCGGTCCGGGTAGGCGCCGAAGCCACGCGCTTCCATCGCGGTGGCCAGCTTCGATCCGCGGCGCACGGCGAACACCAGCAGGGCGAACGCCTGCCCTGCGATCCGTTGGACCCTGGCGTGGTCGGCCACGCCGCGGGCTCGCCGCGCGTAACCGAGGTACTGCCAGTCCTGCCCGAGCAGCCCGACCATCCGCAGGCCGGCCAGGGCGCCGATCACGAACCTGGCCGGGAGCCGCAGCACCTGCCCCAAACCGTCTGCCAGCTCGGTCGGTTCGACGTCGATGAACAGGATGACCGACGGTAGGGCGATGGCCAGCACGCGGAGAAAGGTGGCCAGCGCCAGCGCGATGGATCCGTCGCTGATCGTGACGAGGAAGAAGTGCCAGTACACGGTCCCGGCGGTCTGCCCGTAGAGCAGGATGGTGACGGCGGTGAGCGCAGCGGCGACGAGGACCACGGCGCCCCGGATCAGCGCTGGGCGCAGCTTCACACCGATGACGGCGAACAGCACGATCTCACCGATCAGCGCGGTCAGGGCCGACACCCAGTCCACCGAAAGCACCAGGGCTGCCGCGATGATCAGCGCGGTGAGCAGTCGCGCGACCGGATTGATCATGCCGTCGTCCCCGGGGTGGGCTCCCAGTCCGGCAGCTCGATGCGGGCGTCGGCGAGCAGAGTGGCGAAGTCGAGATCGTGGGTGGCCGCGACGACAGCCGTTCCGGCGTCGGCGATCTCGGCCAGCAGGCGGGTCAGCTCTTCCCAGGTGCGGCGGTCCTGCCCGAAGGTGGGCTCGTCGAGGATGATCACCTTGGGTGCGGTGGCCAACATGGTGGCCACCGACAGCCGGCGTTTCTCTCCGCCGGAGAGGGTGTAGGGGTTCACCTCGGCCAGGTGGGTCAGGTGCAGGCGTTCCAGCAGTTCGTCAGTGCGCGCGGTGATTTCGTCGTGGCCGAGCTTGATGGCCTTGGGGCCCAGCACGAGTTCGTCGCGCACCGTGCCGGTGAGGAACTGGTGCTCGGGATCCTGGAACACGCTGCCGATGCGGGTGAGCAGTTCCTTCGACCGCCACTTGATGGGTTGCCGGCGCGACGGGGAGGGAGCGAAGCCGGCGTCCGCCTCCAGTCGGCCCGACGGCGCCGGCAACAGGCCGCCGATGGTGAGTGCCAGCGTCGACTTGCCCGCCCCGTTCGGGCCGGTGATCACCGTGGTCTGGCCGGGTCTGATCTCGAAATTCAGCCCGACGTGCATCGGCGGGTCACCGGGGTGCGCCAGTGCCAGATCTGTTGCATGCAGCAGTGGTTCGGCGGCGTGAGATCGATGGCGGTCGATCGCCGGCAGCGGGGTGTCGGGTACCCACACGCCTGATCGGACCAGGTAGTCATGGTTACGCCGGATGGTCTGGTCCGGGGTTCCGTCGGCGACGACCGCACCGTCGGAGCCCAGCACGATCACCCGGTCGATGACCGGAAGCCAGATCTCGGTGCGGTGCTCGATGACGATGAGCGTCGCACCGGTGCGCGCAACCGATGCGGCCACGGCATCCCGTACCTCGAGGACACCTGCGGGATCGAGGTTGGCCGTCGGTTCGTCGAGCAGGATGAGGCCGGGATCCATGGCGATCACCCCGGCCAGTGCGAGGCGCTGCTTCTGCCCGCCGGACAGCTCCGAAGTGGATTGGGACAAAGCAAGATTCAGGCCGACGGCGTCGAGCGCGGCCCGGACGCGCGACCAGATCTGTTCGCGGTCGACGCCGAAGTTCTCCATGCCGAAGGCGACGTCGTCCCCGACCCGGGACAGGATCACCTGGGAGTCGGGATCCTGCAGCACCATGCCGATCCGGTGGCGTTGTTCACTCGGCGGGCGCCCGTCGACCAGCAGGCTGCCGGTCTGTCGGCCCTCGTCGGCCCCGCCGAGAAGTCCGGCGATGCCGTGCAGCAGAGTCGATTTCCCGGCGCCGGACGGACCGAGGAGCAGCACGCGTTCGCCGGGTTCGATCTGCAGGTCGAGGTCGCGCACGGCCCAGGTGGCGCGACCGGCGTGGCTCCAACCCCAGTTGTGCGCCGTGACGGTGGCACCGGTGCCGTGCGGTGAGGTCATCGAGCGTCGGGGCCGATCCGCCCCGAGGCGAACCGGCTCAGCGCTCCGGTCTTCGCCAGACCCCTGACCGCGAACCAGGACAGCAGGCCGGCCACGAGCGTGCCGGAGACGATCGCCGAGACGGTGTAGATCACGGCGAAGGTGTTCGCCGAACCGGGGTACCACAGGATGAGGTCATTGATGGCCAACGCCAATCCCGCGACAGCCCCCGCGAGCAGCGCGACGGGCAATCCCCAACGGCGGTACAGGAACACCGCGAAGACCAGTTCCGCGCCGATGCCCTGCACCAGGCCTGACTCGAGGGTGAGCACGCCCCACTGGTTGCCGACCAGTGCCGACACCGTGGCGGCGACGAGCTCGCCGTACAGGGCAGCACCCGGTTTGCGGATCACCAGAGCGGTGAGCACACCGGCGAACAACCAGCCACCGGCGAGCAGCGCCTGTAACCCGGGGAGCAGCGCGCTGAGCGGTGCGCTGATCGGGTTGGACGCGATGTTCCACACGACGAACACCAACCCGGCCGCGGTCGCGAGGACGCTGGCGACGACGATGTCCACGACCCGCCAGCGCAGCGCGCGAGCGGCCGGCGTGGTGTCGGTCGGCTGGGCGTCCATCGGTCTCCTTCGTGCTCCGGCATGGCGCATCCGCGGGGAATGCGCGGCACTCAGTATGAACGGTGCGGAGCCGGCCAGAATCCGGCTACCAGAGGTCGCCCGCGCGCCAGTCGCAGATCAGGGGCACTGACAGCGTGAAATCGTGAGCCGTGGCGTCCGTCGGGAGCAGGAAGATCCGGTCGGCCGGGTCGTACGTGTCGATGACCCCGTCAGGGGTATCGGCCTGGGCCGGGCCCATCCAGAGTTGCCAGCCGCGGCCGGCATAGAACTGGGCAGCGCTCTCCACCGCGTCGAGCGCGCCGATGTCGTATCGGGTGCGGATGATCGATTCCGTGTGGTCCATCACCAGACGGCCCAGGCCGCGGCCCTGCTGGTCACCGCGCACGGCGACAGCTTCGACGTAGCCGGTGTCGAAGACCTTGTCCGCGTGACGCAGCGTGCGGGGCACCACAGCCGCATGCGCAAGCAACTCGCGATCCTCGGTGACCAACACGTGTACGCCGTCGACACCGTGAAGCCAGTCGTACTCGCGGAAAGCGTCGCCGAATGCCGCGCGGACCAACTTCTCGGCCGAACTCAGGACCTCTGGGCTCAGTTCGCCGGGCTCGGCCACCACGACGTCGATCACCCGCTCAGGATGCCACTGGCCGCCGCGACTTCCGGGTAGCCGCGCAGGTCCCTCGGGCCTGCCTCACCGACACAGCGGCGACGGTGAGGCAGAGCCGAGCGGCTGAGGCTACTGCCCGGACTTCATCGCCTGTTCGATCTCGTCGATGCTGACCTCGCGGACGGGTTGCCCGAGTGACCACTGGTGCCCGAAGGGGTCGCGCACCACGCCGTACCGGTCGCCCCAGAACTGATCTTCCAGCTCAGCGACCACCTCGGCACCGGCCTCGACGGCGCGGGCGAACTTCTCCTCGACATCGGTGACGGTCAGGTGGATGGTCACCGGGGTGCCGCCCAGGGCCTTGGGCGTCGACGGCTTGCCGTCGTTGTACTCGGGAAAGTCGTCGTTGAGCATCACCGTCGACCCGTTGATGGTCAGGGCGGCGTGCACGAGCTTGCCGTCAGGCCCGGGTACCCGGCCCAACTCGGTGGCGCCGAACGCCTTGACGTAGAAATCGATTGCCGCTGCGGCGTCGTCGACAACGAGGTGCGGAGTGACTGCGGGTGTTACTTCGATCGCCATTGTTTTCTCCTGATATTGGTGAGCGGACTCAATGCAGACCCGCGCGGCGGGCGGATCTCATCGCCGGACAAGCCCATGCAACCACCGGGGTCCGACAAGCGCACGAAGCTCAGATGACGGAGAAGGTCCGCGGCAGGCCGGGCCGGGCGAACGAATCCGCCGGCAGTACTTGCACCAGCCGGGCGAAAGCGTGTGCTGCAGAAGAGAACACGTCGCGACCGGCGATCATGACGTGGCGATCTTGTCCCATCCGACGACCGACTCCACGCTGCGCGGTTCGGGGCCGACGTAGATGGCGGCCGGGCGGACCAGTTTGCCCAGCCGCTTCTGCTCCAGGATGTGCGCGCACCAGCCGGCGGTCCGCCCGCAGGTGAACATCGCGGGCATCATCGAGGCGGGCACCTGGGCGAAGTCCAGGATCACCGCGGCCCAGAACTCGACGTTGGTCTCGATGGCCCGGTCGGGACGGCGCTCGCGAAGCTCGGCCAGGGCGGCCTGCTCCAGCGCCGCGGCCACCTCGTAGCGGGGCGCCTCGAGACGTTTGGCGGTGGCCCGCAGCACCCGCGCCCGCGGGTCCTCGGCGCGGTACACGCGGTGTCCGAAGCCCATCAGCTTGTCGCCGCGATCCAGGATGTTCTTGACCACCGCGCGGGCGTCACCGGTCTTCTCGACCTCTTCGATCATCGGCAACACCCGGGCCGGGGCGCCGCCGTGCAGCGGGCCGCTCATCGCGCCCACCGCACCCGACAGCGACGCCGCGACATCGGCGCCGGTGGAGGCGATCACCCGGGCGGTGAACGTCGACGCGTTCATCCCGTGCTCTGCGGCGGTGACCCAGTAGGCGTCGATCGCCTCGACGTGCCTCGGATCGGGGTCGCCCTGCCAGCGCGTCATGAAACGTGCTGTGACCGTGTCGCATTCGTCGATCGTGCGCTGGGGTACCGCAGGCTGGTAGATGCCGCGGGCGGATTGGGCGACGTAGGACAACGCCATCACCGACGCGCGGGCCAGCTGGTCCCGCGCGGTGTCGTCGTCGATGTCCAACAGCGGTGCGTAGCCCCAGATCGGTGCCAGCATGGCCAGCCCGGCCTGGACGTCGACCCGCACGTCGCCGCTGTGAATGGGCAGCGGGAAAGGCTCGGCCGGGGGCAGACCCGTGCCGAAGCTGCCGTCGACCAGCAGGCCCCACACGTCGCCGAAGGTGACCCGGTGGCCGACGAGGTCCTCGATGTTGACGCCCCGGTAGCGCAGCGCACCGCCGTCCTTGTCCGGTTCAGCGATCTCGGTCGTGAAGGCGACGACGCCTTCCAGGCCGGCAACGAAGTCTTCCGGTACAGCTGGCATGGCCAGATTCTTGCACCAAGTTCAGGCGTAGCGTTACCGCGGTGTCGATACCCCGTGGACATACCCCTGGACACGAGCATGACCTGGCCGCCATGCGGGTGGACTACGTCGAGAAGGACGGCTGCGGCGACCTGGACGCCGACTGGCTCGGCGAGGACCCCGCGACCGGCTGGCTGACGCTGCTGCGCACCTGGCTGTCCGATGCTTACCGGGCGGGAGAGGCCGAGCCGAACGCCATGGTGGTGGCCACCACGGACGACGAGGGAAGACCGGTCACCCGAACGGTGTTGTGCAAGAGCATGGACGAGACGGGCATCACGTTCTACACCAACTATGACTCTGCCAAGGGCACCCAGCTGGCCGCGAATCCCTTCGCGTCGGCCACGTTCCCCTGGTACCGGCTGGGGCGTCAGGTCCACGTGCGCGGTCCGGTGACCAAGGTGAGCCGCGAGGACACCGAGGCCTACTGGTCCAAGCGGCCCCGCGGTTCGCAGCTGGGTGCCTGGGCATCGCAGCAGTCGGGTCCGATCGCATCGCGCGAGGCGCTGATGGCTCAGCTCGCCGAGGTGACCGAGCGGTTCGCGGACCTCGAAAACGTTCCGGTGCCGCCGAACTGGGGCGGATATCTCATCGCCCCGGAGAGCGTCGAGTTCTGGCAGGGCCGGGAGAACCGGGTGCACAACCGGATTCGCGTGACCGGCGATCGAGCCGAACGCCTCCAGCCGTGACATCCCCCGTCGCTTCGCTCGCCCGCCGTCGTGCGTAGGTTCTTCGCCGACACCACGCCGCTGCGCACACCGGATTTCCGGCGGCTGTGGGTGGCCGGAATCCCGACCGTCATCGGCGCCAACCTGACCATCTTCGCGGTGCCCGTACAGCTGTACGTGCTGACCGAGAACTCGGCCTACGTGGGGTTGTCCGGCCTGTTCGCCCTGGTGCCCCTGGTGGTGTTCGGGCTGTGGGGCGGAGCCTGGGCCGACGCGATGGACCGCAGGCTGCTGCTGATCATCGCCTCGATCGGTCTGGCCGGGGCCTCGGTGCTGTTGTGGCTGCAGGCCGCGCTGGCGCTGAACAACGTGTGGGTGGTGCTGTGTCTGCTTGGCGTGCAGCAGGCGTTCTATGCGATCAACAGCCCGACGCGCTCGGCGGCCATCCCGCGGATGCTGCCGGGCGAGCAGCTTCCCGCGGCGAACTCGCTGAACATGACGGTCATGCAGTTCGGTGCGATCGTCGGGCCGCTGATGGCCGGGTTCCTGCTCAACTGGGTGGACCTGTCGACGCTCTATCTGATCGATGCGGTGACCTGTCTGGCGCCGATCTGGGCGACCTTCCGGCTGGCGCCGATGCCGCCGGTGAGCATCGAGGAGGGGGCGTCGCGCTGGGGACTGACGGCGGTGCTGGACGGCTTCCGCTATCTGGCCGGAAACCGGGTGGTGTTGATGTCGTTCGTCGTCGACCTGGTGGCGATGATCTTCGGCATGCCGCGCGCCTTGTTCCCGCAGATGGCGCACGAGAGTTTCGGCGGGCCCGTCGAGGGCGGCACCGCGATGGCGTTGCTGGCCGCGGCGATGTCGGTGGGCGCGGTGGCCGGCGGCGTCTTCTCGGGCTGGCTGCCGAGGATCCGCAGGCAGGGCCTGGCCGTGGTGGTCGCGATCCTGGTGTGGGGCGTGGCGATGGTCGGGTTCGGTATCGCAGGTGGGTCGGCGGGTGGGGTCGCCGGTGTGGCGTTGTGGATTGCGTTGGCGTTCTTGGCGATTGGCGGTGCGGCGGACATGGTGTCGGCCGCTTTCCGGTCGACGATCCTGCAGCAGGCGGCCTCTGACGAGCTGCGCGGCCGGTTGCAGGGCGTGTTCACGGTCGTCGTCGCCGGTGGTCCGCGGTTGGCCGACACGCTGCACGGAGCGGCCGCAGCAGCGGTGGGCACGACGGTCGCCGCCGCCGGTGGCGGTGTGCTGGTGGTTGTCGGCGTGGTGATCGCGGCCCTGGCGGTGCCTGCGTTCGTGCGCTACCGGGTGAGCACCGGCGCAGGCATGTCTCAAGAACAGTCCGAGCCGGACAAAGTATGACCACCGGCGAATGGCACTCGACGCCACTTAGTTGCCGAAAAGGACCGAAGAGCAGTCCTTTGGGCGCTAGCATCCGATCTCGTGGTTGACGTTGTGCGGCAGGCTGAGACGGGTTTGCGTGAGCGTAAGAAACAACGTACCCGCGCGATGTTGATCGAGGCTGCCATCGATCTGTGTGATCGTCAGGGGTTCGAGCAAACCACCGTCGAGCAGATCGCCGCGGTCGCCGATGTGTCGCCGCGCACGTTCAGCCGCTACTTCGCCACCAAGGATGCGGTCGTCCTGGCATTTGTCGACGAGGTGATCGAGATCGTCGCGATCGCGCTCGCCGCGCAGCCGCCGGGAATCCCGCATATCGAGGCGCTGTACCGGGCGCACGTCGAGGCGTTCCTCAGGACCAAGACCGCGCCACCCACTCAGCTCACGTCGGATCGGCTGTTGGCTTCGGCTCGCATCGTCACGTCGTCTCCGGCCCTGATGCAGTCGGCTTCGGAGTTCCGGGTGGACGCGGTCAACGCGGCGCTGGCGGAGCGGATGGGCGTACCTGGCGACGACCGACGGCTCAAGCTGACCGCCGTGGTGTGGGGGTCGATCTTGATGACCGCCATCGCTGACCTGGGATCTCAGGCAAATTGGGCCTCGGTGACCGTGGATGACATCGTGGGTCTGATCGAGGCGACGTACGCCGATTTCCGAGCGGTCGCGGCAGGCATTCAACAGGCGCCCGAACCTGCGCTCAGCCACCTTTCCTAACCCATTGGTAACCCCCCGCGGGCAGTGCCGATCGATTGCGACTACCTTTTGTAGAGCAGTTGTCGGTTCCAGGACGATGAAGGGATTCCCGTGGCCGAAAACCCGTCGAGTGGGCAGGACCTTGCCACTCTCAAGTACCCCGGTGGCGAGATTGATCTCGATATCGTCCATGCCACCGAGGGCAGTGACGGCATCGCGCTTGGTCCGTTGCTGGCCAAGACCGGCTACACCACGTTTGATGGCGGCTTCGTCAACACCGCTTCCACCAAGTCCGCGATCACCTACATCGACGGTGACGCGGGCATCCTGCGGTACCGGGGTATCCCGATCGAGCAGTTGGCCGAGAATTCCACGTTCATCGAGGTCAGCTACCTGCTGATCTACGGCGAGTTGCCGACGGCCGAGCAGTTGGAGGCCTTCACCACGCAGATCCAGCGGCACACGCTGCTGCACGAGGATCTCAAGCGGTTCTTCGACGGTTTCCCGCGCAACGCGCATCCGATGCCGGTGCTGTCGAGCGCGGTGAACGCGCTGAGCGCCTACTACCAGGATTCGCTGGATCCGCTGGACAAGAAGCAGGTCGAACTGTCGACCATCCGGTTGCTGGCCAAGCTGCCGACGATCGCGGCGTATGCCTACAAGAAGTCCGAGGGCCAGCCGTTCCTGTACCCGGACAACTCGCTGACGCTGGTGGAGAACTTCCTGCGGATGACGTTCGGCTTCCCGGCCGAACCGTACGAGGTGGATCCCGAGATCGTGCGGGCGCTGGACATGCTGTTGATCCTGCACGCCGATCACGAGCAGAACTGTTCGACCTCGACGGTCCGTCTGGTGGGCTCGTCGCAGGCCAACCTGTTCACCTCGATCTCCGGCGGTATCAACGCGCTGTGGGGCCCGCTGCACGGTGGCGCCAACCAGGCGGTGCTGGAGATGCTGGAGAAGATCCGCACCGGCGACGACGACGTGCAGACCTTCGTCAAGAAGGTCAAGAACCGCGAAGACGGCGTGAAGCTGATGGGCTTCGGTCACCGGGTGTACAAGAACTACGATCCGCGGGCGCGCATCGTCAAGGAGCAGGCCGACAAGATCCTGGGCAAGCTGGGCGGCGACGATGAGCTGCTCGACATCGCCAAGCAGCTCGAAGAGATCGCGTTGACCGATGACTTCTTCGTCGAGCGCAAGCTCTACCCGAACGTCGATTACTACACCGGCGTGATCTACCGGGCGATGGGCTTCCCGACGCGCATGTTCACGGTGCTGTTCGCGCTGGGCCGGTTGCCCGGCTGGATCGCGCACTGGCGTGAGATGCATTCCGAGCCCAACAAGATCGGCCGCCCGCGCCAGATCTACACCGGCTACACCGAGCGTCCGTACCTGGACATCAACAAGCGCTGAGATCATCTGACGAAAGCCCGGGGGCACTTCGCTCCCGGGCTTTTGCTGTCGCCGAGTGTCCCGCCGAGATCGCCGAATGTCCCGCCAAGATCGCCGAGTGTCACGCTGGAGTGGCTGTCGACGGCGAGTGCCACGCTGGCGTGACGGCTTGCGTCGAGGATAGTTGTAGTTTCACAATAGTTGTGTGAATACAACTGTCAGCTCGCTCAGTGCACGGCGCAAGGCGATCATCCTCGTCTCGTGCTGCCTGAGCCTGCTGATCGTGTCGATGGATGCCACCATCGTCAACGTCGCCATCCCGAGCATCCGGGACGATCTGGCCGCGTCGCCGTCGCAGTTGCAGTGGATCGTGGATGTCTACACGCTGGTGCTGGCCTCGCTGCTGTTGCTGGCCGGCGCCACCGGCGACCGGTTCGGGCGCAGGCGGACCTTCCAGCTGGGCCTGACGATCTTCGCGGCGGCCTCGCTGCTGTGCAGCCTGGCACCCAACATCGAGACCCTGATCGCGGCCCGTTTCCTGCAGGCCATCGGCGGTTCCATGCTCAATCCCGTGGCCATGTCGATCATCACCCAGGTGTTCACCGGTCGGGTGGAACGCGCCAGGGCCATCGGTGTCTGGGGCGGAGTGGTCGGCATCTCGATGGCACTCGGCCCGATCGTGGGCGGGGCGCTGATCCAGTACGTGGACTGGCGCGCGGTGTTCTGGATCAACCTGCCGATCTGCGCTTTGGCCGTCGTGCTCACCGCGATCTTCGTGCCCGAATCCAAGTCGTCGACGATGCGCGATCTCGACCCGGTCGGTCAGGCGCTGGGTGTGGCGTTCCTGTTCGGAGTGGTCTTCGTGCTCATCGAGGGCCCGGGATTCGGCTGGACGGACCCGCGCACCCTCGGCGTCGCGGTGGTCGCGTTGACCGCTCTGGTGGCGTTTCTGCGCTACGAATCGCGTCGCCGGGACCCATTTATCGATCTGCGGTTCTTCCGCAGTGTGCCGTTCGCCTCGGCCACTCTGATCGCGGTCTGTGCCTTCGCCGCGTACGGGGCATTCCTGTTCATGATGTCGCTCTATCTGCAGACCGAGCGGGGCTACTCGGCGATGCACACCGGGCTGCTCTACCTGCCGGTCGCGGCGGG
The DNA here is from genome assembly GCA_036235365.1 of Mycolicibacterium sp. 050232. Classification (GTDB taxonomy): domain Bacteria; phylum Actinomycetota; class Actinomycetes; order Mycobacteriales; family Mycobacteriaceae; genus Mycobacterium. Next base: position 39,586 of record JAZBEZ010000005.1, read on the forward strand.
TGCGCTGATCTTCTCGCCGCTGTCGGGCCGCCTGGTCGGGCGCTACGGCAGTCGGCCTTCTCTGCTGGTGTCGGGAGCGACGATCACGGTGGCGACGATCCTGCTGACCCGGCTGACCGGTGGCACTCCGGTGTGGCAGCTGTTGGTGATGTTCGCGGTGTTCGGCATCGGCTTCTCGATGGTCAACGCGCCGATCACCACCACGGCGGTCAGCGGCATGCCGCTGGACCGCGCGGGTGCGGCCTCGGCGGTGGCCTCCACCAGTCGCCAGGTCGGGGTGAGTGTCGGTGTGGCCCTGTGTGGTTCGGTGGCCGGCGCGGCGCTGGCCGGGACCGGCGCGGATTTCGCCGCGTTGGCCCGTCCGCTGTGGTTCGTCTGCGCCGCACTGGGTTTGGTGATCTTCGCACTGGGCTTCATCTCCACCACGCCGTGGGCGTTGCGTTCCGCGCAGAAGCTGGCGCCCCTGATCGGTCAGCACCATGTCGCGGAGGTGATCCATGTCCGGTGACCGGCGGCCCGAGCTGGCCGATGAGGTGTGGCGCGGCCTGACCGCATTGGTGTTCGATCATCGCGACCGCTGGCGGCGCGCCGTGATCGAGCGGACCGGGCTGCCGTTCAGCCGCATCCGCGTCCTGAAACGGCTCGCGCGCGAACCGCTGACGGTCAAGCAACTGGCCTATGCGGCGACTGTCGACGCCCCGGCCGCCACGGTCGCGGTCAACGATCTCGAGGAGCGGGGCTTGGTGGTGCGTGCGGTCGACCCCGCCAACCGGCGTAGCAAGCTGGTCTCGCTCACCGACGACGGCCGGGCGCTGCTGGCCCGCATCGACGAGGTCGAGGACCCGGCGCCGCAAGCGCTCGCGGCGCTCGACGCCGGGGACCTCGAAGCCCTTCGGACGATCCTGGGCAAGATCACCGCACCCTAGCCTTCGAGCACCGCCATCGCGGCGTTGTGCCCGCCGATGCCTGAGACCCCGCCGCCGCGCACCGATCCCGAGCCGCACAACAGGATCCGGTCATGTGCGGTGGCCACGCCCCATCGTTGCGCCGGCGTCTCCAACACGGCGTCGTCCTCGGCGAACGGCCATCGCAGCGCGCCGTGGAAGATGTTGCCCGCGGTCATCCCCAGTGCGCGTTCCAGATCGGAGGTCGTTTTGGTCTCGATGCACAGCCGCCCCGCGCTGTCCTCCATGAGGACATCCTGGATCGGTTCGGCCAGAACGGAATTGAGTGAGTTCAACGCGGCGGAGGTCAGCCGGTCACGCGTCCGGTCGGGATCGCCCACTGCCAGCGAATGAGGGGTGTGCAGACCGAACACGGTCAGGGTGTGTGCTCCCGTGGCGCGCAGCTCCTCGGACAGGATGCTGGGGTCGGTCAAGGAGTGGCAGTAGATCTCGCAGGGGAGTGGATCGGGGACCCGGCCGGCGGCCGCGTGCCGATAAGCCCCGGCCAGCTGGCTGAAGGTCTCATTGATGTGGAATGTGCCGCCGAATGCCTGCTCGGGCGTGACGCGATCATCACGCAGCCGGGGGAGCCGGCGCAGCATCAGATTGACCTTCACCTGCGCGCCGGGGGCGGTCGCGGGCGCTGGTTCGCCCAGCAGGTCGGCCAGCACCGCGGGGGTGACGTTGGCCAACACCCGCTCGGCATCCACCCGCCGTGCCGATCCGCCCTGGCGATAACGCACCTCGCCATCCGGATCGACCGCGTAAACGTCAGCACCGGTGATGATTTCGGCGCCGAATCCGGTCGCGGCAGCGGCCAGGGCCCCGCTCACCGCGCCCATCCCGCCGACCGGCACCTCCCAGTCGCCGGCCCCGCCGCCGATCAGGTGGTAGAGAAAGCACACGTTCTGCATCAGCGAAGGATCGTCGACGTCGGCGAATGTTCCGATCAGCGCGTCGGTGGCCATCACACCGCGCACCAGATCATGGGTCACCGCCGTGGAGATGGCCTCGCCGATGGGTCGTTCGATCAGCGCTTCCCAGGCCGCAGCCGTTTCGGCGTCGTGCCCGCCGAGCACGTCGCGACGCATCTCGGTCCTGCTGCGCAACGGCTGCATCAGCGTCGGCCAGATCCGGGAGGTGATCAGGCGACACCGACGGTAGAAGTCGTCGAATCCGGCTGCGTCGCTCCCGGCGCCGATCGCATCGAACGTCGGCCGCGGACCGATCAGCAGCCCGGTGGCGCCTGCGGTGGCCGGATCCGGCGTGTAGGACGACATTCGGCGGCGCGACAGCCGGATTCGGGCTCCCAGATCGGTGATGATGCGGTCGGGAAGCAGGCTCACCAGATACGAGTATCGCGACAGCCGGGCGTCCACGCCCTCGAAAGCGTGTGCCGAAACCGCTGCGCCGCCTACGTGGTCGAGGCGTTCGAGTACCCGCACCCGGCGTCCCGCGCGCGCCAGGTAGGCAGCAGCCACCAAGCCGTTGTGCCCGCCGCCGATGATGACGACGTCCAACGCCTTCGCTGTCACGTCATACCCGTCCGTCAGCCCCGGTAACCCTCGACTTCGTCGGCGGGTCGCGTCTGGGCCAGGCCCGGGTCCTGTCCTGTGTCTCGCAGCGCACGGCGCTGCCGCAACAGGTCCCAACACTGGTCGAGGGCGACCTCCAGCGATCTGAGTCGTTGTTGCTCTTCGGATTCATCGATTTCCCGGCGCTGCAGTTTGGTCCGCAGCTCCTGCTCTTCGGCAACCAGCCGGTGAACTTCGGCAAGGATGTCCTGATCTTTGGCCACACAGCCAGTCTGCCGGACTACCGTTGATCTGGTGAGTACAAAACCTGAGATCGAGTTTCCGGACGGACCTGCCCCTACCGAATTGGTGATCAAGGATTTGGTGGTCGGCGACGGCGCCGAGGCAGTGCCCGGTGGCACTGTCGAGGTGCACTATGTGGGCGTCGAATACGACTCCGGTGAGGAGTTCGACAGCTCGTGGAATCGCGGAGAATCCATTGAATTTCCCTTGCGGGGCCTAATTCAGGGTTGGCAGGACGGAATTCCGGGTATGCGTGTGGGCGGTCGTCGCCAGCTCGTGATTCCACCGGCGCAGGCCTACGGTCCCGCGGGTTCGGGGCATCGGCTTTCGGGTAAGACGCTGATCTTCGTGATCGATCTGCTTTCGACGCGTTGAAGTTTCCGTAAGTCCGGGAAGTATTGCCGAACCTAACCGTCAAAGTTCATTTGCTGCTACCGTCAATATGTTTCGCTGCTGTAGATAACTGTTCGTCGACTTTCAGGAGTGCCCAAATGTCGGGTTCGGACGAATCTCGGACAATCACAGGCTGGCAAACAGCCTCCAAGTTATACAGGCGACCACCCGGCTTGGGTTGGTTGCTGGCTCTGGCGGCAGTTCCATTGTTGCTGGGGCTGATCGGCTGGGGCGGGCTCGATAACTCGCGCAAGGGCGCGGATGTCACCCTTCCCGATGTCAATCCAACGGCGACAATGACCGCCCCGGATGTCAACGCCCCGGATGTCAACGCGCCCAACATCAATATGCCGAATCTCTCGTTCGCGCCATTGTCGATCCTGCGCAATGGCAATGATTTCACCTTGTCGGGCGATCTGCCCGATCTGGCGGCCAAAACCTCTCTGCTGGACTGGTTGCGCGGGAAGTTCGGTGCGAATGTCAATTTGATCGACAATCTCAATCTGCGTCCAGGCGTCAGCACGCCCGATGTCTCCGCACTGGGCACGGTGTTCGACGCCGCGGTTGACGTTCCGGATTTCAATTTCAAGATTGACGGCGACACGGTGACGCTGACCGGTACCGCGCCGTCGGCCGAGGTGCGCGACGCGGTCGAGGCGGCTGCCAAGGCGGCATGGCCGAATGCCAAGCTTGTCAACAACATTCAGGTCGCAGCCGCACCGGCTGCCCCGGGATCGCCGGCACCGGGTGCGCCCGGTGGTACCCCCGGACCCTGCGCCGTGCTGCAGGACGATGTGAGTGCGCTGCTGCGCACTCCGATCAACTTCAGCACCGACGGGTTCGCGGTGGCCCCGTCGTCGCAGCAGTTGTTGTCGCAGGTGGCCGAAAAGCTCAAGTCATGTGAAGGCGCAAAGGTCGCTGTAACCGGCTACACCGACAGCTCGGGCAATGACGCGATCAACATCCCGCTGAGCGGCAACCGTGCCAAAGCCGTTGCCGATTATCTGGTTTCGCAGGGGCTGGCCGCCGACCACGTGACGTCGTCCGGCGCGGGTTCGGCGAATCCGATTGCCAGCAATGACACCCCCGAAGGCAAGGCGCAGAACCGCCGCGTCGAGATCACGGTCAATTAGGGAGATTCGACATGGACTTCGTAATCCAATGGTTGTGGTATCTGCTCGCGTTCGTGGTGGGGTCGCTCGTGGCCTGGCTTGTCACGGTGGTGACCGTCAAGCCCACCAGTGAGGAAGAGGCGTTCGCCGAACTGCCCGGCTCGCGTGAGATTGGAGCACGACGATGAGCGATGTGAATTGGTGGTTGATGGCCCTGGCTTTCGTGCTCGGGCTGGTGTTGACGCTGGCGTTGACCCTGCGCAGGGTCAAGCGGGAGGTGCCGGTCTACGGTGCCCTGGGTCGTCGTCCCGAGGCCGCCGCCGGATCCGGTGCCAAGGTGGCCGGCGGTGGAACTGCCGCTCGGGCAACAGCCGTGGCCGATGACGCCACGACCAAGCTGCCCAAGGTCGGCGCGGGCGATGAGCCCACGACGCAGCTACCCAAGGTCAGCGGCGCGGGTGCCGCGGCGGCAGGAGCGGCGGCGGCCGGTGCGGCCGGTGCGGCCAAGTTCGCCTCTGGCGGTGGTGCGCATGAAGCTGCCGATGACGACGCCGCTGCGGGAGTCGGAAACGACGTCAAGGTCGTCGAGGAGACGCCGTACGGCGCCGGTTCGGTTCGCGTCTCGGGTGCGGGTACCCCGACGGGTTATCTGATCAAGGGCAACGAGGATTCGATGCTCTATCACTCGCCGGAGAGCCCGTCCTACTCGGTGACCATCGCCGAGATCTGGTTCGCCGACGTCGAATCCGCCGAGAAGGCCGGGTTCAACCGCTGGGACAGCGGTAAATCCCAGCGCGAGAACAAGTAGCACGGGTCTGCCGAACGCCGAGTTCTACACCAGGGCTGTGAATTTCGAGAAGCGCGACCCTGGTGTAGAAGTCGGCGATCCGGGGGTCGAGCGAACCGTCGAGCGATCGCCCGATCGCAACCGCTTAGTGCGGGCCGGGCAGGCGCAACAGCAGCCGCGCCCCGCCCAGCGGGCTTGATTGCAGACTGGCTGTGCCGCCGTGTAATTCGGCCTGCTGAGCTACGAGTGCCAGTCCCAGCCCGGAGCCCGACCGCGATGCCGTCGACCCCCGGGAGAAGCGGTCGAACACCATCTCGCGTTCTTCCTCGGGCACACCGACCCCGTCGTCGTCGATCGCGATCTCCACGCCCTCGCGTGAGCTGACCGCAGACAACTGAACTCGGGTGGCGCCGCCGTGCTTGACGGCGTTGGCGATCGCGTTGTCCACTGCCAGCCGCAGGCCGGTCGGCAGCCCGATGATGATCACGGTCGGTGAGGGCGCCAGCGAGACTTCGAGGTCGGGGTAGACGCGCATGGCGTCGTGGGCGGCTCGGTCGAGCAGTTCGGTGATGTCGACGGTGACGTGGTCGTCGGTGGTGGTCAGTTCGCCCTGGGCGAGACGCTCCAGCGCGCCGAGGGTGGCCTCGATGCGCGACTGGGTGCGGATGACATCGCTGACCACCTCCTTGCGTTGGTCGTCGGGCATGTCGAGGGTGGACAGGACCTCGAGATTGGTGCGCATCGCGGTGAGCGGGGTGCGCAGTTCGTGGGCCGACACCGAGGCGAAGTCGCGGGCCGAGGTCAGCGCGGCCTTGGTTCGGTCCTGTTCCTTCCAGATGCGTTGCAGCATGCCGTTGACGGCGTCGGCGATCTCGACGGCCTCGCTGGCCCCGCGTACTTCGACGTCGGGGGCCTCGTCGCCGGCCTCGATTTCGCGGGTCTGTTCGGCCAGCCGTTTGAGCGGGCGGACGGCGAATGCGGCGAGTACCCAGCCCAGCACGGTGGCGGCGCCGACGGCGAACACGCAGATGATGAGCACCCTGCGGTGCAGGTTGTTGGTGTCTGCGATGGTGGCGTCGTACGTCGCTCCGACCGCCACCCACATGGGGCCCGGGGCGGGGATCTGGACGGTGCGCACCCGCCATCGCACCCCGTCGATGTAGGTATCGGCGTAGCCGTCGGGAAGTTCCGGCAGCACGACCGTCGAGTTCGACGAGACGTTTCCGGCCTGGCGCACGGTGATCACCGCGTCCTGATCGCTGGGGGAGCGGGGGATCTCGCCGAGGCCGCGCGGCAGGAACGGGATGGCGAAGCCGGCGGCCTCGTCGAGGCGGCGGTCCAGCCGTTCCTTGCGGTCGTTGGTGATGCCGACCCAGACGATGGTGCCGACGATGACGACGACGATGGCCGCGCCGATGGCAGTGGCGAACGCGACCCGGGTCCGCAGCGACGGTGTGCGGCGGAAGATCCGGGTCAGCGGTCTCATGCCCGTTGATTCCTCGCGCCGGCGATCGTCATGTCGCTACTGGGTCCTGAGGACGAACCCGACCCCGCGGACGGTGTGCAGCAGCCGCGGCGCGCCGCCGGCTTCGAGTTTGCGGCGGAGGTACCCGATGAACACGTCGACCACGTTCGTGTCGGCGGCGAAGTCGTAGCCCCAGACCAGTTCCAGCAACTGTGCGCGGGACAGCACGGCGGTCTTGTGCTCGGCCAGCACGGCCAGCAGGTCGAACTCGCGCTTGGTCAGGTCCACGTCGACGCCGTTGACGCGGGCGCGCCGGCCCGGGATGTCGACCTCCAGCGGACCCACCTGGATGGTCTCGGAGGAGAAGGTGGCCGATGCGCCGCGGCGGCGCAGCAGGGCCTTCACCCGGGCCACCAGCTCTTGCAGGACGAACGGTTTGACCAGGTAGTCGTCGGCGCCGGCTTCCAGGCCGGCCACGCGGTCGTCGACGCTGCTGCGGGCCGAGAGCACGCAGACCGGTACGTCGTTGTCCATCGCGCGCAGCGCGGTCACCACGCTCACCCCGTCGAGGACGGGCATGTTGATGTCGAGCACGATCGCGTCCGGGCGGGTCTCGGTGGCGCTGCGCAGCGCTTCGGCGCCGTCCACTGCCGTCGAGACGGTGAACCCGGACAGCCGCAGCCCGCGTTCCAGCGAGGCGAGCACGTCAGGGTCGTCGTCCACGACGAGGACCCGGGGCGAGGCCATGCCACCGGTTGCGCTATCCATAGCCGCCATCTTGCCCGATGAGGGGCGGCGAATCGCGTAGGCACCCAGGGAAGCACCCGGGAAGTCTTTGACCTCAATAATTGTTCAGGTTTTACGGTGATGCCCATGAGTATGGAAACGGTGGCCAGACAGTCGCTGTATCGGCAGACGCACGCGCGCGACGGTGACCTGCGCGCACTGGCCGACCGGCGGTTGTTGTCCCGGATCTGGCGGTTCTCCGCGCGCCACCACCGGGCCCTCGGTGGTTTCGTCGCGATCAGCGTGGTCAGTGCGCTGCTCACGGTGACGACGCCGGTGCTGGCCGGTCGGGTGGTCGACGCGATCACGCAGGGCGGCCCGGCGTCGACGGTGGTGCTGCTCGCGTGCGTCATCGCCGCGGTGGCGCTCGCGGAAGCCGCGGTAGCCCTGCTGACCAGGTGGTTGTCATCGAACATCGGTGAGGGCCTGATCCTGGATCTGCGCACCGCGGTGTTCGATCATGTGCAACGCATGCCGGTGGCGTTCTTCACCCGCTCCAGGACCGGTGCATTGGTGAGCCGCCTGGGCAACGACGTGATCGGGGCGCAACGCGCGTTCTCCGACACGCTCTCGGGCATCGTCGCCAACGTGGTGACCCTGACGCTGACGCTGGTCGTGATGCTGAGCATCTCGTGGCAGATCACCTTGCTGTCGCTGGCCCTGCTGCCGTTGTTCGTGCTGCCCGCGCGGCGCATCGGCACCCGGATGGCCGGGCTGTCCCGCGAGGCGGCCGCCCACAACGCCACGATGAACACCCAGATGACCGAACGGTTCTCGGCGCCGGGTGCCACCCTGGTCAAGCTGTTCGGCAGCCCGCAGCGGGAGTCCGACGAGTTCGCGGTGCGTGCCGACCGGGTGCGTGACATCGGGGTGCGCACGGCGATGCTGCAGGCGACGTTCATGAACTCGCTGACGCTGATGTCGGCGCTGGCCCTGGCACTGGTCTACGGACTGGGCGGCGTGCTGGCCATCGGCGGGCAGCTGCAGGCCGGTGCGGTGGTGTCGCTGGCGCTGCTGCTGACCCGGTTGTATGCACCGCTGACCGCGCTGGCCAACGCGCGCGTCGAGATCGCCAGCGCGCTGGTGTCGTTCGAGCGGGTCTTCGAGGTGCTCGACCTGGTGCCGCTGATCGCCGAGGAACCGGATGCCGTCCCGGTTCCCGACGGCCCCGTCGTAGTCGAGTTCGACAACGTGCGGTTCTCGTACCCGTCGGCGGACAAGGTGTCGCTGGCCTCGCTGGAAGAGGTCGCGGCCCTGGACGATCGTGGTGGCGACGAGGTGCTGCACGGCATTTCGTTCACGGCCGAGCCCGGTCAGATGGTGGCGCTGGTCGGATCGTCGGGGGCGGGCAAGTCGACCGTCGCGTCGCTGCTGGCCCGGCTCTACGACGTCGACTCCGGTGCCATCAGGCTCAACGGTGCCGACGTGCGGGACGTGACGTTCGCGTCGCTCAAGGACACGGTGGGCATGGTGACCCAGGACGGGCATCTGTTCCACGAGTCGATCCGGTCCAACCTGCGGCTGGCCGCTCCCGACGCTTCCGAAGACGAACTCTGGGAGGCACTGCGCCGGGCCCGGCTGGACGACGTGGTCGCAGCGATGCCCGACGGCTTGGACACGGTTGTCGGTGAGCGCGGATACCGTCTGTCCGGAGGGCAGCGGCAGCGGTTGACCATCGCGCGCCTGCTGTTGGGACGATCACGGGTGGTGGTGCTCGATGAGGCGACGGCGTCACTGGACTCGGCCTCGGAGGCCGCCGTTCAGCAGGCCCTCGCCGAGGCGCTTGGCGGGCGCACGTCGCTCGTCATCGCCCACCGGCTGTCCACGGTCCGCGCCGCCGATCTCATCCTGGTCGTCGAGGACGGCCGCATCGTCGAGCGCGGCACCCATCGCGAGCTGCTGGCTCGCGGTGGCCGGTACGCCGAGCTGTACGACACCCAGTTCTCCGAGGAGGTTCCCGCGGCATGAGGTTAATCGTTTGCCCCTGATGGGAAGATTGATCCAGTGAGCCAACCCGCGATCGCCCCGTCACCGAAGCGGATCCGGACCAGTTCAGATCTGTGGCGGCTCTTGCCATACCTGTTGCCATACCGGGCCCGCTGGATCGTGATGGTCGTGACTGCGTTGGTCAGCCTGGTGGCGACGGTGGCGATTCCGCTGATGACCAAGGCCGTGATCGACGGGCCGGTGCGCCATCAGGATCAGCACGGGCTGTGGGTGCTGGGTTCGGCCGCGGTGGCCGTCGGGGTGTCCGAGGCGGTGCTGTGGTTCATCCGGCGCTGGATGGTGGCCCGCGCCACCATGGGCGTCGAGGCCGATATCCGCAAGGATCTGTATGCGCGGCTGCAGATCCTGCCGATGAGCTTCCACAGTCGCTGGCAGTCCGGGCAGCTGCTGTCGCGGGTGATGAACGACCTGTCCACGATCCGCCGGTTCCTGTCCTTCGGGTTGGTGTTCCTGATCCTCAACGCCCTGCAGATCGTCGTGGTGACGTCGATCCTGCTGGCGATGTACTGGCCGCTGGGTGTGGTGGTGCTGGTGTCGATCGTGCCGATCACGCTGACCGTGCTGCATTTCGAGCGTGAGTACACCCGCTTGTCGCGGTTGGCGCAGGATCAGACCGGCCATGTCGCAACCCATGTCGAGGAGGCTGCGCTCGGGCTGCGGGTGGTCAAGGCGTTCGGCCGGGAGGATTACGTCTTCGACCGGTTCGATGAGCAGGCCACCCAGCTGTATGACACCCAGTTCGCGAGGGTGAGCGTCTCGGCCAAGTTCTGGACGCTGCTGGAGGTCATCCCCAACCTCACCCTGATCGTGGTGCTGGGCTTCGGTGCGTACGCCGCGGGCCACGGCTACGTCACGATGGGCACGCTGGTCGCCTTCATCACGATGATGCTGTCGCTGGTGTGGCCCATCGCCTCGTTGGGTTTCCTGCTGTCGATGACGCAGGAGTCGTTCACCGCGGCCAACCGCATCGCCGAGATCTTCGATGCGCCGATCGAAATCGTCGACGGCCCAGTGGCCCAGCCGCCGCGCGGTGGCCGGTTGGAGCTGCGTGATGTGGGCTTCAAGTTCCCGGACGGCGACGAGTGGGCCTTACGCCACGTCGACGCGGTGGTGGAGCCCGGGGAGACGCTGGCGCTGGTCGGCGCGACCGGGTCGGGCAAATCGGTTCTCGCCGCGTTGTTCTCACGGCTCTACGACGTCACCGAAGGGCAGATTCTGATCGACGGCCGCGATATCCGGGAGCTGAGCCTGCCCGTCCTGCGGCAGGCGGTGGCCACGGCATTCGAGGACCCGACGCTGTTCTCGATGTCGGTGGCCGAGAACCTGCGCCTCGGTCGTGCCGACGCTACCGACGCACAGCTGGAGCAGGCGATCGAGATCGCGGCGGCGCAGTTCGTCTACGACCTGCCGTTCGGCCTGGACACCCGGATCGGCGAGCAGGGCATGAGCCTGTCCGGTGGCCAGCGCCAACGCCTTTCGCTGGCCCGTGCGATCCTGGCGGCGCCCAAGATCCTGGTGCTCGACGACACGCTCTCGGCCCTCGACGTCCATACCGAGGCCAAGGTGACCGAGGCCCTGGGCCGGGTGCTGCGCGGCGTGACGGGCATCATCGTCGCGCACCGCGCGTCGACCGTACTGCTGGCCGACAAGGTCGCCCTGCTGCAGGACGGCACCATCACCGACATCGGCACACACGCTCAATTGCTGGCGCAGGTACCGCAATACCGTTACCTGCTGGCCGCCGACGATGAACTCGACGACGCCTGCGAGCGCAGCTGCGAGTGGGAGGACGACGAGGAGTTGAGCCGCCTGCAACGTGGGCACGACGAACGCTCGGCCATCGACGAGGTGGGCGGGCTGCCACGTCTGGGTGCGGAGGTGCAGCGCCGATGACGACCACTGAGTGGCGGGGCCAGGTCACCGACGACGGTGACGATCACACCGGTACCGCAGGCACGTCCGCGCTCCCGATCGACGAGAGCGTGCCCCGGCGCCGTGAGGCCCGGGCCCTGCTGATGTCGCTGCTGCGGCCGTACCGGTGGACGGTCGTCGCGCTGGCCCTGGTGGTCATCGTGGAGAACGCCGCCCGGCTGTCGGTTCCGATCCTGGTGCAGCGCGGCATCGACCGCGGTATCCCGCCGATCCTCGAGGGCGGCCCGGCGCGTGAGCTGATGCTCATCGTCGGAACATTGTGCGCGGTGGTGATCGTGCAGGCGATCAGCCGGATGTTCTTCCTGCGCCGTTCCGGGCGGGTCGGTCAGCGGGTGCTGTTGGAGTTGCGCCGCAGGGTGTTTCGGCATTTCGGCCGGCTCGATATCGCCTTCCACGATCGCTACACGTCGGGACGGGTGGTCAGTCGGTCCACCAATGACGTCGAGGCGATCCAGGACATGCTGGAAACCGGATTCGACAGCCTGATCACCGCGGTGCTGACGCTGTTCGGCACAGCCGTCCTGCTGGTGGTGCTCGACTGGCGACTGGGCCTGATGTGCCTGGCGGCCTTCCCGATCCTGGTCGCCCTGGTGTGGTGGTTCCGCAACGAGTCGGGCAAGACCTACCGGCTGGTGCGCGAAAGCGCGGCACTGGTGATCGTGCAGTTCGTCGAGACCATGACCGGCATCAAGGCCGTGCAGGCGTACCGGCGCGAGCCACGCAACCAGGAGATCTTCGACGATGTCGCCGACGAGTACCGGGCGATCAACGAGAAGACCTTCAAGCTGCTGGCGATCTTCATGCCCGGGGTCAAGCTGGTCGGCAACCTCACCACGGGTGTGGTGTTGCTCTACGGCGGTTACCGGGTGCTGCACGGGGAGATGACCATCGGCACGCTGGCCGCGTTCCTGCTCTACCTGCGGATGTTCTTCGAGCCGATGCAGGAGATCTCGCAGTTCTTCAACACCTTCCAGTCGGCGTCCTCGGCTCTGGAGAAGCTGGCGGGAGTGCTGGCACAGCAGCCGGCCATCGCCGATCCGGAGCGGCCGGTGGATCTGGCGGACCCCAAGGGCGACATCGGGTTTCACGATGTGCGGTTCGAGTACACGCCGGGCCGCCCGGTGTTGCCCGGGCTGGAGCTCGCGGTGCCCGCCGGTCAGACCGTGGCCCTGGTGGGCACCACCGGCGCGGGCAAGACCACCATCGCCAAGTTGATCGCCCGGTTCTATGACCCCACCGCCGGATCGGTGACGCTGGACGGTGTGGACCTGCGCGAGCTGGCGCAGTCCGAGCTGCGCCGCCACGTCGTGATGGTGACTCAGGAGAACTTCATGTTCTCCGGGACGGTCGCCGACAACATCCGGTTCGGCCGGCCCGAGGCCACCGATGTCCAGGTGCGGGAAGCGGCCGCGGCGGTCGGTGCGGACCGCTTCATCGACGCCTTGCCCGACGGGTATGACACCGATGTCGCCAAACGCGGTGGCAGGCTGTCGGCCGGGCAGCGCCAGCTGGTGGCGTTCGCGCGCGCGTTCCTGGCCGATCCGGCGGTGCTGATCCTGGATGAGGCGACGTCCTCACTGGACATCCCGAGTGAGCGCATGGTGCAGCGCGCGTTGGAAACCGTGTTGGCCGACCGCACAGCGCTGGTGATCGCGCATCGGCTCTCGACGGTGCAGATCGCCGACCGCGTGCTGGTGCTCGAGCACGGCCGCATCATCGAGGACGGCACACCGGCGGAGCTGATCGGCCGGACCGATGGGGCCTATGCGGCATTGCACCGGGCCTGGGTGGATTCCCTGGCCTAGTCACCTTTCCCACCCGCGCCGATTTCTACCCCAGGGCTGCTCGTGGGCGAAAACCAGTGCCCTGGTGTAGAAATCGACGCACCGAGATCAGCGCACGGTGTTGAAGAACGTCTTCACATCCTCGACGAACAGTTCCGGCTGTTCGAACGCCGCGAAGTGCCCGCCGCGCGGCATCGTCGTGAAATGGGTGACGTTGTAGCCGGTCTCGCACCAACTGCGCGGCGCCCGCAGAATCTCCAGCGGGAACGACGCGATACCGGTGGGCAGGCTGACGTATTCGCCGCCGGCGAAGGTGTTGTGACTCTCCCAGTACAGCCGGGCCGACGACGCTGCAGAGGCGGTGAGCCAGTAGAGCATGACGTTGTCGAGCATCTCGTCTTTGGACACCACGTTCTCGGGATTTCCGTCGCAGTCCATCCACGACCAGAACTTCTCCACGATCCACGCCAGCTGACCGACGGGGGAGTCGACCAGGCCGTACCCGACGGTCTGCGGGCGGGTGGACTGCTGCTTCATGTAGCCCGAATCCCATTTGCGGTAGTAGTCGATCCGGGCCAGAGCCATCTGCAGGTCCTCGGTCATCTCGCCGATACCGTCGGCCGGCGGCTGGGCGATCGGCATGTTCACGTGGATGGCCGCGCACGAACCCACGTTGCGGCCGATCTGCGTCGTCACCGCGGCACCCCAGTCCCCGCCTTGCGCGCCGTAGCGCTGGTAACCCAGGCGGGTCATCAACTCCTCCCAGGCCGTAGCGATCTTCTCGATCCCCCAGCCGGCGGCACTGGGCTTGCCGGAGAACCCGTAGCCCGGCAGCGAGGGACACACCACGTCGAATCCGGCCTCGGTCAGCGGTTCGATCACCTTGTGGAATTCGACGATGGAGCCGGGCCAGCCGTGGGTGATCAGCAGCGGGAAGGCGTCGTCACGCCCGGACCGCTGATGGATGAAATGGATGTCCAGGCCGTCGATCTCGGTGGTGAAGTGGTCGAACCGGTTGAGTGCAGCCTCGCGCGTGCGCCAGTCGTACTCGTTGGCCCAATAGGCCGCCAGCTCCCTGGTGTAGTCGAGCGGGATGCCCTGGGTCCAGTCTTCGACACATTCCGCCTCGGGCCATCGGGTCCGGTTCAGTCGCTGCTTGAGGTCGTCGAGGTCGGCGTCGGGGATGTCGATGTGGAAGGGGCGGATCTCAGGGTCGCTCAGGGTCATGTAGGCCATCCTCCCAGCGATGTGCTGAGTATTGCGCTGAAGATTGCGGCTACCTGGTGGCTGTTGCATTTTCAGCGCACGTGTTTCGTCAGGGAATCTGGCGCAGCCGTCGGGCCTTGGACACCGCCTCGTGCCGGTTGCGGGCCCCGAGTTTGGCCGCCGCGCTGCGCAGATAGCTCTTCACGGTTTCCGGCTTGAGTGAGAGGCGCTGGGCTGCTTCGGCATTGGTGCAGCCCAGGGCGACCTGTGCCAGCACGTCGACCTCACGGGCGGTCAGCGGCGCGCTGGCGGGTGGGTGGCCGCGCAAGGCGACGGCCAGCCGGTCGGCGAGTTCACGCAGCGGTCCGGCCAGATCCGGGGTGTCGGCGGCCAGCCGGCGCAGGTCGGCGTGCACTTCACGGATCTGCTCGGCATCCGCGGGCTGATCGGCGAAGTTGGTCAGTGCGGCCTCGCGCATCCGCAGGCGCCGGTCTACCTCGTCGCGCACCCGCAGCTCCTCGCTCAACCGCTGCGCCGAGGCCACCATCGCGGCCGCGGTGCGTCCGCCGATCGGGGCGCTGGTGCGGTGCGCCCCGTACAGCACGGCCCGCGCCGTGCCGTCGACGACCACCGGCACCGCGAGGATCGAGCGGATGCCCTCGGACAGCACCGGCTCGTCGTAGTCGTGGGTGATGGTCGAGGCGCGCCGGTAGTCGGGCACCGAGATGGGGCGGCGCGACGCCACGCTGGCCCCGCCCAATCCGGCGCGGGGCAGCACCGCGAGCCCACGCATGGCACCGGTCCGGGTGCCGAAGAACTCGCTCAACAGCAGGGTGTCCTCGTGCACCTGCCCGCCGAAGGCCAGCGGAAGCCCGGTGTCGGTGGCCATCCGGCGCAGCTCGGCGCGGACCGCATCGTTGTCACGCGGTCGGAGCAACCAGGAGCGCATCGTCGGTACACACTTTCGGGGGTAGCGGGCGGGCCAGTGTGACGTAGAGCATAACTGTCATGGATTCCGCCGCGAGCAACACAGACCGCTACCGCAGGGCCCGTGACCAGCTGGTTGCCCGTATCGCGGACTATCAGCAAGCCGTCGAGGAGTTCACCTGGCCGCAGATCAGCGGCACTTTCAACTGGGCGGTGGACTGGTTCGACGTCATCGCGAGAGGCAACGACCGCACGGCGCTGTGGATCGTCGAGGAGGACGGTGCCGAACAGCGGGTGACCTTTGCCGAGATGGCGGAGCGCTCCGATCGCGTCGCGACCTGGCTGCAGGGGCTCGGCGTCGGCAAGGGTGACCGGGTCGTGTTGATGCTCGGCAATCAGGTCGAGTTGTGGGAAGCCATGCTGGCCATCGCCAAGCTGGGTGCGGTCATCATGCCGACCACCGGGGCGCTGGGGCCGGCGGACCTGTCCGATCGGATCGCGCGCGGCGGAGCGCGGTTCGTCATCGTCAATACCGCCGATGCGGTCAAGTTCGCCGAGGTGCCGGGTGACTACGTGCGCATCGCGGTCGGTCAGGCCCCGACGGGCTGGCATCGCTATGCCGACGGGTACGACGAGGCACCGCGGCACTACGAGGCGTGCACCACCGTGGATGACCCGATGCTCATCTATTTCACCTCCGGCACCACGAGCAAGCCGAAGCTGGTCGAGCACTCCCAGGTGAGCTACCCGGTCGGCCACCTGACCACGATGGCCTGGATCGGCGTCAGACCCGGCGACGTGCACCTGGCGATCAGCTCGCCCGGCTGGGCCAAGCACGCCTGGAGTTGTTTCTTCGCCCCGTGGATCGCCGAGGCGACGATCTTCGTCTACAACTACGCGCGGTTCGATGCGGCGGCGCTGTTGGGCCAGTTGCGCCGGGCACGCGTCAACACGTTCTGTGCTCCGCCGACGGTGTGGCGCATGTTGATCCAGGCTGATCTGGGCGAGCGGCCGGAGGGCCTGCGGGAGATCCTTGGCGCCGGCGAGCCGTTGAACCCCGATGTGATCGCCCAGGTGGAAACGGCTTGGGGGCTGACGATTCGCGACGGGTTCGGCCAGACCGAGACTTCGCTGCTGATCGGCAATACCCCGGGCCAGCCGGTCAAACCGGGATCGATGGGCCGTCCGATGCCGGGGGTGCCGGTGGTGCTGGTGGACCCGATCACGGCGACGCCGGCCGACGAGGGGGAGATCTGCCTGGACCTGGCGGCGCACCCGCGCAACCTGATGACCGGCTATCTCGGTGACCCGCAACGCAATGCGGCGGTGATGGCCGGCGGGTACTACCACACGGGCGACGTCGCCGGCCTCGACGAGGACGGCTACATCACCTACATCGGCCGCACCGACGACGTGTTCAAGTCCAGCGATTACAAGGTGTCGCCGTTCGAGCTGGAAAGCGTGTTGATCGAGCATCCGGCCGTGGTCGAGGCGGCGGTGGTGCCGCAACCCGACGACACCCGGCTGTCGGTGCCCAAGGCGTATGTCGCGCTGGCCGACGGTTGGGAAGCCAACGCGGACACCGCGAGAGACGTCATGGCCTATGCGCGTGACCATCTCGCCCCGTACCTCAAGGTGCGCCGGGTCGAGTTCTTCGACCTGCCCAAGACCATCTCGGGCAAGATCCGCCGCGTGGAGCTGCGTAACCGTGAGGACGCGGCTCATCAAGCGGGTCAACCGATTTCCACCGAATACCGATATGAGGATCTACTGGGATGAAGTCTTACGACGCCGGCCCTACCGACGTACCCGTGCTGGAAGAGACCATCGGGGCGAACTTCGAGCGCATGGTGGCGGCCGGGCCGGAGGCCGACGCGCTGGTCGAGGCGGCCACCGGGCGCCGCTGGACCTACGCCGAGCTCAACGCCGAAGTCGACGCGGTGGCACGAGGTCTCATGGCCTTGGGTGTGCAGAAGGGCGATCGCGTCGGCATCTGGGCGCCCAACTGTGCCGAATGGGTGATGCTGCAGCTCGCGACGGCCAAGATCGGCACGATCCTGGTCAACATCAACCCCGCGTATCGCACCCACGAACTGGCGTACGTACTCAAGCAATCCGGTATCCGGACCCTGGTGGCGGCGACTGCGTTCAAGTCGTCCGACTACGTGACGATGGTGGCCGAGGTGCAGGCGGACTGCCCGGCGCTGAAAGACATCATCTTCCTCGGCACCCTGGACTGGGATCGCCTGCACACCGAACAGGTCGGCGAAGAACAACTGCGTGCGCGCATCGGCGAGCTGTCCAACACCGACCCGATCAACATCCAGTACACCTCGGGGACAACAGGATTCCCCAAGGGCGCGACGCTGAGCCACCGCAACATCCTCAACAACGGGTTCTTCGTCGGCGGGCTGATCAATTTCGACCGCGGCGACCGGGTATGTGTCCCGGTGCCGTTCTATCACTGCTTCGGCATGGTGATGGGCAACCTCGGTGCGCTGACCCACGGTGCGACCATCGTGATCCCCGCGCCGGGTTTCGATCCCGGCATCACGCTGGCCACGGTCGAATCCGAGCGGTGCACCGCGCTGTACGGGGTGCCGACGATGTTCATCGCCATGTTGGGCCGTCCCGATTTTGCCCGATTCGACCTGTCCTCGCTGCGAACCGGGATCATGGCGGGCTCGGTCTGCCCGGTCGAGGTGATGAAGCGCGTCGTGGCCGACATGCACATGGCCGAAGTGGCCATCTGTTACGGCATGACCGAAACGTCGCCGGTGGCGTGTCAGACGCTGGTCGACGACGACCTGGAACGTCGTACCGCGACCATCGGGCGGGCCCATCCGCACCTCGAGGTCAAGATCGTCGACCCCGATACCGGCGAGACGGTGGAGCGCGGGCAGCCCGGTGAATTCTGCACCCGCGGTTACTCGGTCATGATCGGCTATTGGGACGAACCGACCAAGACCGCCGAGGCCATCGACGCCGCAGGTTGGATGCACACCGGGGACCTGGCGGTGATGCGGGAGGACGGCTACTGCACTGTGGTCGGCCGGATCAAGGACATGGTGATCCGCGGCGGGGAGAACGTCTACCCCCGTGAGATCGAGGAGTTCCTCTACACCCATCCCGACATCGACGACGCCCAGGTGATCGGCGTGCCCGACGCCAAATACGGCGAGGAGGTCTGTGCCTGGATCCGGATGAAACCGGGTCGTGCGCCGCTGGACGCCGAGGCGTTGCGGGCCTTCGCCTCCGGAAAGCTGGCCCACTACAAGATCCCGCGCTATGTCGTTGTCGTGGAAGAGTTCCCGATGACGGTGACCGGCAAGATCCGCAAGGTCGACATGCGCGACGAGAGCGTCAAGCTGCTCGGGCTCGGTCCTGAGTAGTTCTCAGCCGGTCAGCCCCAACGCTTGATCACCTCGCCCACCGGCTGTTTGGCGGCCAGCGCGGCCATCATCAGCACCCGCGCCTGGCTCGGCCGCAGGTGGGGCACCATCACCGCGCCGGCTTTGACCATGTCGTCACCCGGACCGTACTCGGCGATGACCTCCCCATCCGGGACGCGGCTGGAGATACCGAAGGCGACACCGGCCGGTGCGTGGCGGCGCACCGCGTCGACCACACCGACACCGGCATTGCCGGATCCCAGTGCCTCCACGACGATTCCGCGGGCGCCCGCGGCCACCGCGGCATCGATGGGTCCGGCGCCGTCGCCGGGGTAGGCCGCGACGACGTTGACCGGCGGGGCGCCGGCCGCCGGGATGTCGGCGATGAAGGGCCGCTGCGCGGGATGGTCCAGCTTGAAGGTGTCCTCGGAGACCGACCCGATCGGTTCGGTGCCGCCGAACGCGTGGAGATCCTGGGTGTTCACCTTGTGCGTCCCCAGGGCCTGAAAGACGTCGCCGGCGAACGTGATCATCACGCCCTGGTCGCGGGCGGCGGGACTGGACGCCACGGTCAGCGCGTTCCGCAGGTTGGTGGGCCCGTCGGCATCCTGGGCGTCGGAACTGCGCTGCGCCCCGGTCAGCACGATCGGGGCCGGCCCGTTGTAGGTGACGTCCAGCCACATCGCCGTGTCTTCCATCGTGTCGGTGCCGTGGGTGATGACCACGCCGGAAGCGCCGTCGGCCACCGCCTTCTTGGCTGCCGCACCGATCACATCCCAGTCGGCCGGGGTCAGCTGTGAGCTGTCCTTCTTCATGACGTCCATGACCTGGACGTCCAGGCCCGCCGCCAGGTCGGCACCGCTGACCGTCGGGCGGCGCACACCGTTGGCGTCGGTGCTGGTGGCGATGGTTCCCCCGGTGGTGATCACCACGACGCGGCCGGCTGCCGGTTCGCCATTGGCGCCGTCCGGGGTGGTCGTCGCTTCAGGCGAAGTCGTGTTGGTCGAACACGCCGTGAGCGCGACCGTGAGAAGGAATGTGCCCATCGCCAGTCGCGACCAGGCGGGGCGGGCTGGGAAGTTCGTCATACCTCAGACGCTACGGCGATACGCGAAGACGCACCGGGGTTTTGTTCGGTCGGCTGATCGGTCATCGAGCGGTATGCGAGCCCCCGCCCAGCGAAGCGGTCAGGACCGCCACCGGGGTGTTGCTCATCCTCAGGTTGTGCCGCTCCTGCGGGGTCAGCGAAGCCCGCGTGTGGATCCACGCGATCGGGCCCCTGACCAAGCCTCGGGTAAGACGAAGAAAGGTGTTGTGCTGCATGGGATCAACTCCATCTGAATCGGAGCTCTCCGTGCCGGTAGGCATGCGGCGGCCAGCCACCGCGGCGTCCGGGGTGGCGGTTCTACGCAGTCATCGACAGCGGAAAGATATTTATGGACAGACGTTTTCGAATCGGACTGGGATACGGACTGTCACTTGACGTCATGTCGTCGTCACCTCCTCGCTGTCGGGCGCACGAGCGCTACCGGTCTTGACGCACTCGTCAGATACAACGCGCTGAAGAGGAATGTGGGCACATGGCCGAACGCGCCGGTGAGGCGCGAGCACTTCCTCATCAGAGCTTTGGCACTACACGACGTGTCCCACCAGAGGTGGGAAGCCACTTCGGGTCATCCCTTAGGCCGGGAAGACCTGTCCTAACCCTGGGCGTCTCTCGACGTCGTCGGATCAGTGGCCTGTGTTCGTGTAGGAGCCTCACCTAACGAAGCGCGGTTTTCATTAGAGACCTTACACGAGGCAATTGTCAACGCGTTTCGCTGCGGGATGTCTTCGCCAAATCAGTTGTGTCAGTTCGGCAATGGCGCACCGGTTCCCGATCGTGAGCGTCGTCACCGGAATTCTCCGCGCGTTTTCCGGGGTTTCGCTCAAGAATCGGCAGGCAGCCGGGGGTTTGCGGTTGCCTGTGCGCACCCGCTCGATGTGTTGTGATGTGCCTATGCCTGAGCAAAGTCTCGAGCCGGACACCGGCGAGGACGAGCGAAAGCCACCGGCAATCACCGCGCGCGGTATCGCCATGCACGGACCATGGGGTCCGGTGTACGGGCCCGTCGACCTCGACATCGACGAGGGCGGCGTCACGGTGCTGGTCGCGCCGGCGGGTACCGGGCGCACCGCATTACTGATGACACTGGCGGGGCGGATGAAAACCGCGCGCGGACAGCTGACCGTATTCGGGCATAACCGGGCGCCCGACATCTTCCGCGTCTCGGCGCTTGCCGGGATCGACGAACTCGACACGGTCTCGGAGTCGGTGACGGTGCGCGACCTGGTGACCGAGCAACGCCGATGGGACGCCCCCTGGTACACGCTGGTGGGTCGCTCCGACCAAGACGATCTGACCGCGATGTGCGCGCCGGTGTTCGGCGATCTGCCGTTGCCGTCGCTCACGTCGTACTTCGACGGGCTCACCGAACTCGACCAGATCCTGCTGCGCATCGCCCTGGCCAACACCGCGACCCCGCCGTTGCTGGTGGTCGGCAACCTCGACCACCTCACCGACGACCGCAACCGGGACATCCTGCTCGGCCGGCTGTTCGCGCTGGGGGAGAAACAGACCGTGATCACCGCGACGGTCAACGGGGTGCCCGGCCATCTGGCCTCGGCTGTGCGGGCCCAGCTGACAGTGCCCAACACCACGCTGGCCGAGCCGGCCGGTTCGCAGAAAGGTGGCGAGTAACCGTGCTAGCCGGAATGTCGTTGGGTACCGACCTCAAACGTTTCTCGCGCGGGACGATGCCGCGGATCGCGCTCGTGACCGTCATCTTGCTGCCGCTGCTGTACGGCGCGATGTACCTGTGGGCGTTCTGGAACCCGTTCGGTGAGGTGAACAAGGTTCCGGTGGCGTTGGTCAACGAGGATCAGGGCACCGTCGCCGAGGGGCAGCAGATCAAGGCCGGCGACGAGGTGGCCGATGCGTTGGTGGACTCGGGTCAGCTTCAGCTGCACCGGGTTTCGGCGCAGGAGGCGGCCGACGGGGTGGCCAGCGGGAAGTACTACTTCTCGATCACCCTGCCGGAGGATTTCAGCACCAGCATCTCGTCGCCGTCGGGTGAATCGCCGCATCAGGCCGACGTGCGCTTCACCTTCAACGACGCCAACAACTACCTGGGTTCGATCATCGGCCAGAACGCGGCCCGTGAGGTGATCAACCAGATCAACGCGAACATCGGCGAACGCACGGTCGGCACTGTGCTGACCGGGCTGACCGACGCCGGCGCGGGTCTGATCAAGGCAGCTGATGGTGCACAGCAATTGGCCACTGGCAGCGCCGCGGCCAATGACGGCGCGCACCGATTGTCGACGGGAGCGGACGCCCTGAGCGCGGGTCTGGTCACCGCACGTGACGGCTCTTCCCAGTTGGCCGCCGGAACGCGGCAACTGACGACGGCGGTCGACACCGCCACCGATCCGCTGCTCACCGTGCTGGACCGGGTCAGCGGGCTCGGCCTGGACCCCAACGAGGTCGGCATGGCCGCGCAGCGGCTGTCGGGGGCGGTGCGCTCGACCACCGACCGGATCGCCGCGCTGAACATCGACCAGGCCCAGGCGGCGGCCATCGTCGACCAGGCGGTCGGAATCCTTCGCAACAGCCCGGATCCCACGGTCCGCGACACCGGGGAATTCCTGGCCGGCGCGCAACGGCTGCTGCAGGCCCGCGGGCTCGACCCCACCACCGACGAGGGTCTGATCCGGCTGCGTGACAACGCCGCACAGCTGGAAAACGAACTCGGAGACCCGAACAGCAAACTGCGGACGTTCATCACCAAGGCGCTCACCGGCGGTTTGCGGTCCGACGTCGTCAAATTGCGGGACGGCGCGCACCAACTCAACGACGGCGCCAAGCGGCTCAACAGCGGTCTGGTGCAGTTGGCCAACGGCGGGCGCCAACTATCCAGTGGGGCAGGCGAACTCGCCGCGGGCACCGAGAAGTTGCAGGCCGGCAACCAGCAGCTGGCCACCGCGCTCAAGGAAGGCTCGACCCAGGTCCCGTCATGGACTCCGCAGCAGCGCACCGAGGTGGCGCGGACTCTGGCCGCACCCGTGGCGCTGGACATCCAGACGCACAATCCGGCCGCCACGTTCGGCACCGGTTTCGCCCCGTTCTTCCTGCCGCTGGCGCTGTTCATCGGCGCGCTCATCATCTGGATGTTGTTGAAGCCCTTGCAGTCCCGCCCGGTGGTCAACGGACTCGGGGCGCTGCGCGTCGTGCTGGCCTCCTACTGGCCTGCCCTGTTGATCGTGTTCTGCCAGGTCGTGGTGATGTATGTAGTGGTGCATTTCGGGGTCGGCCTGCAAGCCAAATACCCGCTGGCCACCGTGGCGTTCCTGCTGTTGGTCGCCGGCACCTTCCTGGCCCTGATCCAGGCGTTCAACGCGTTGTTCGGGGTATCGGTGGGCCGGGTGGTGACGCTGGCCTTCCTGATGCTGCAACTGGTCTCGGCCGGCGGCATCTATCCGGTGGAGACCACGGCGAAACCGTTCCAGATCCTGCACCCGGTCGATCCGATGACCTATGCGGTCAACGGTCTTCGCCAGTTGATCGTCGGCGGGATCGATTCGCGGTTGTGGATCGCGATCGCGGTGCTGCTCGGTGTGCTGGTCGTCTCGCTGGCGGGCAGTTCGTGGGCCGCGCGAAGAGACCGGCAGTACACCATGGACAGGCTGCACCCGCCGATAGAAGTGTGACGGGCGCGGGCGTCCAAGCCTTCGTCTGCGTCGAAATCGACGCCATGGTCGTGAATTCGCGATCTGAACGACCACAGCGTCGATCTCGGCGAGTCTAGGAGACGTCGCGAACCTCAGAGCCCGATGCGCCGGTAGCGATCGAGCCGGGTCTGCAGCCGCTGCTCGCTCGGCACCGTCCGCAACGCAGCGAGCTCGCCGGCGATGGCCGTCGAGAGCCTCGCGGTGAAGGCCCGTGGTTCGTCGGCGGCATCGGGATGTTCGGGCACGATCGCGTCGGCGATACCGGCCCGGACCAGATCCACAGATCGAACCCCTTGCGCGGCAGCCAGTTCCGCGGCGTGCGCGGTATCGCGGTACACGATCGCGCTGGCCCCTTCGGGCGGTAGCGGCGCCAGCCATCCGTTGGCGGCGGCCAGTACGCGGTCGGCGGGCACCATCGCCAGCGCGGGCCCGCCGCTGCCCTGACCCATCAGCACGGACACCGTGGGGGTGTTCAGCGTGACCAATTCGGCCAGACAGCGGGCGATCTCGCCGGCCAGCCCGCCCTGCTCGGCCTCGATCGACAGGGCCGGGCCAGGGGTGTCGATGATCAGAACCAGCGGCAGCTGCAGTCCGGCCGCCAACGCCATGCCGCGTCGCGCCTCACGCAGCGCGCCGGGCCCGACCAGCCCACCCTCGCTGCGGCGCTGGCCGACCACCACCGCGGGTTGCCCGCCGAAGCGGGCCAGCGCCAGCAGCATGGTCGCGGCCTCGCCGCGTTCGGTGCCCGAGAGCAGCACGCGGTCGGTGGCGCCGTGCCGCAGCAGGTAGCCGACCCCGGGCCGGTCCGGCCGTCGCGATGCCAGCACCGATTCCCAGGCCGGCACGTCGGGCAGCGGCTCAGGC
The DNA here is from genome assembly GCA_036235365.1 of Mycolicibacterium sp. 050232. Taxonomy (GTDB): domain Bacteria; phylum Actinomycetota; class Actinomycetes; order Mycobacteriales; family Mycobacteriaceae; genus Mycobacterium. The sequence continues at coordinate 63,772 of JAZBEZ010000005.1, forward strand.
TCCGGAGCGGGAGGAAGCGGGGCTGGAGCATCCAAGACCACCCGCAGCGTGCGGTCCAGGGTGTCGCGCAGCAGCGCGAGCGGCACCACCCCGTCAATGACGCCGTGGGCGTGCAGGTTCTCTGCGGTCTGTACCCCGGACGGGAAGGGTTCGCCGTACAGGTGCTCGTACACCCGCGGGCCGAGGAAGCCGATCAGCGCGCCGGGCTCGGCGGCAGTGACGTGTCCCAGCGATCCCCAGGACGCGAACACGCCGCCGGTGGTGGGGTGGCGCAGGTACACCAGGTAGGGCAGGTGGGCCTGCTTGTGCAGTTCGACGGCTGCGGCGATCTTGACCATCTGCAGGAACGCCACGGTGCCTTCCTGCATGCGGGTCCCGCCGGAGCTCGGCGAGGCCAGCAGTGGCAGCCCCTCGGCTGTGGCTCTGGTCACCGCGGTGGTGATCCGCTCGGCGGCGGCCACCCCGATGGATCCGGCCAGGAAGTCGAACTCGCAGGCCACCACGGCCACGCGGCGGCCGAAGATGGTCCCTTCGCCGGTCACCACGGACTCGTCGAGCCCGGTCTTCTCAGACGCCTCGGCCAGTTCGCGCTGGTAATCCTCGGAACGGGCGATGTCGAGGGGCGGGGCGTCCCAGCTGTGGAACGAGCCTTCGTCGAGCACTGCATCACGAAGCGCGCGGGCGCCGATCCGACTCACGGCGCCAGCCTATATAGGCTGGCCGCATGATTGGTGTGACCAGAGACGGCAATGTCCTGACCCTGGAACTGCAACGCGAGGAGCGGCGCAACGCGCTGAACTGCGAGCTTGTCGACGCCCTGCGGGAGGCGGTCGAGCATGCCGCCGAGCAGGACATCCGGGCCATCGTGCTGACCGGAGCCGGTCCGGTGTTCAGTTCGGGAGCTGACCTCACCGACGCCGCGGGGATGGCCGAGAAGCTTCCCGACAAGGCGCTGGCGCTGAACCTGGCGATCGATGCCGCCCCGGTGCCGGTCATCGGCGCGATCAACGGCCCGGCGATCGGCGCGGGTGTGATCCTGTCCATGATCTGCGACCTGCGGGTCGTCGCCCCCGAGGCCTACTTCCAGTTCCCGGTCGCCAGGTACGGCCTGGCCTTGGACAACTGGAGCATCCGCAGGCTGACCTCCCTGGTCGGCTACGGCCGGGCGCGGGGCATGCTGCTCGGCGCCGAGAAGCTCACCGCCGACACCGCACTGCAGACCGGGATGGCCAACCGCATCGGCACCCTGGCCGATGCGCAGAAGTGGGCGGCCGAGTTGGCCGGGTTCGCGCCGCTGGCGCTGCAGCACGCCAAGCGCGTGCTCAACGACGACGGCGCCTACGAGGAGTCGTGGCCGGCCCACAAGGAGCTGTTCGACAAGGCTTGGGCGTCCAAGGACGTCATCGAGGCGCAGGTGGCCCGCATCGAGAAGCGTCCGCCGAACTTCACCGGGGCCTGACGTGCTGCGCGCTGCGCTGCGGTTGGGGGCCAGGTCGGCGTCACTGCTGGCCGGCGGGTGGTTGGTGCGCGCGCTGAACGGGACCTACGCCTCGGTGGGCGCCCTGCCCAACGCCATCCGGCCGGTGGCCCAGCGGTCCACGCAGTACGCGGACGGCGTGTTCGTCAACATCGAGCCGGCCTCGCCGGGGATCAGCATGAGCCGCGAGGAGTGGCGCATGCTGCTCGCCGAGATGTTCGGCCCGCGCTCGCACAGCCGGCCGCCCGGCCCGATTCCGCTGGCCGAGCCTGTCGTCCCAGCCGACGATGCTGGTCAGGCATGTGCGGTGTCCTGGTACGGACACTCCACCGCGCTGATCGAGATCGACGGCTACCGCGTGCTGACCGACCCGGTCTGGAGCGAGCGCTGTTCGCCGTCGCGGGTGGTGGGCCCGCAGCGGCTGCACGAACCGCCGCTACCGCTGGAGGCGCTGCCTGCCGTCGATGCCGTGGTGATCAGCCATGATCATTACGACCACCTCGACATCGAGACCGTGCTGAGCCTGGCCCGCACGCAGCGCGCGCCGTTCGTCGTGCCGCTCGGGATCGGGGCGCATCTGCGCAAGTGGCGGATACCCGAGGACCGGATCATCGAGCTGGACTGGAACGAGAGTCACCGGATCGGCGAGCTCACCCTGGTGTGCACGCCGGCGCGGCATTTCTCGGGACGGCTGTTCCAGCGCAACACGACGTTGTGGGCGTCGTGGGCGGTCATCGGGCCGCAACACCGGGCGTTCTTCGGCGGGGATACCGGCTATACCAAGAGTTTCTCCGAAATCGGTTCGGAATACGGACCTTTCGATCTGACCCTGCTCCCGGTCGGCGCGTATCACCCGAGTTGGCCCGACATCCACATGAATCCCGAGGAGGCGGTGCGCGCCCACCTGGACGTCACCGATTCCGGCTTGCTGGTGCCGGTGCACTGGGCGACATTCCGGCTGGCGCCGCACCCGTGGGCCGATCCGGTGCGACGGTTGCTGACGGCCGCCGACCCGGCCGGGGTGCAGATCGCGGTGCCGCGTCCCGGGCAACGGGTGGACGCCGAATCCGCGGCGCTCGATCCGTGGTGGGAGTTCTGAACGCTCTCTGGTGGCAAACTGACGTCTGATCATCACGATTGAAGACGGGACGAGGACTTCGCGCGCATGACGACGATCAATGTCACGGGTCTCACCGAAGCCGAGGTGGCCCAGCGGGTTGCCGAGGGTAAGAGCAACGATGTCCCGACGCGCGCCGCGCGCAGCATCTCGGACATCGTCCGCGGCAACGTGTTCACCCGGATCAATGCGATCCTGGGTGTGCTGTTCCTCATCGTGATGTCCACCGGGTCGGTGATCAACGGCGCGTTCGGCCTGCTGATCATCGCCAACAGCGCGATCGGCATCATTCAGGAGATCCGCGCCAAGCAGACCTTGGACAAGCTGGCCATCGTCGGGCAGGCCAAGCCCACCGTGCGCCGCGAATCCGGTACTCGCGCAGTGCTGCCCAGTGAGGTGGTGCTCGACGACATCATCGAACTCGGGCCTGGCGATCAGATCGTGGTGGACGGCGAGGTCATCGAGGAATCCAACCTCGAGGTCGACGAGTCGCTGCTGACCGGTGAGGCCGACCCGATCGCCAAAGATGCCGGTGACACCGTGATGTCGGGCAGTTTCGTGGTGGCGGGCTCCGGCGCCTACCGGGCCACCAAGGTGGGGCACGAGGCCTACGCCGCCAAGCTGGCCGAGGAGGCCTCCAAGTTCACCCTGGTGAAATCCGAACTGCGCAACGGCATCAACAAGATTCTGCAGTTCATCACCTACCTGCTGGTGCCGGCCGGCCTGCTGACCATCTACACCCAGCTGTTCACCACCCACGCCGACTGGCATGAGGCGGTGTTGCGCATGGTGGGCGCGCTGGTGCCGATGGTGCCCGAAGGGCTGGTGCTGATGACCTCGATCGCGTTCGCGGTCGGGGTGGTGCGACTGGGCCGGCGGCAGTGCCTGGTCAACGAACTGCCCGCGATCGAGGGCCTGGCCCGGGTCGACGTGGTGTGTGCCGACAAGACCGGCACATTGACCGAAAACGGTATGCGGGTAAGCGATCTGAAACCCTTCACCGAGGATGACGTGGCCGCGGTATTGGCTCAGCTGGCCGCCGATGACGCCCGGCCCAACGCCAGCATGGTGGCCATCGCCGAGGCCTACAAGCTGCCGCCGGGCTGGACGGCCACGGCGACGGCCCCGTTCAAGTCGGCCACCAAATGGAGTGGTGCGTCCTACGGCGAGCACGGCAACTGGGTGATCGGCGCCCCGGATGTGCTGCTGGATTCCAGCTCACCGGTGGCCGGGCAGGCCGAGGAGATCGGCGCCAAGGGCTTGCGGGTGCTGCTGGTCGGGTCGTCCGATCGGGCGGTCGACGCGCCGCAGGCCCCGGGAACCGTCACTCCCGTCGCGCTGGTGGTGCTCGAGCAGCGGATCCGGCCTGACGCCGGCGACACCCTCGGTTACTTTGCTTCCCAGCATGTTTCGGTCAAGGTGATCTCCGGAGACAACGCCGTATCGGTGGGCGCGGTGGCCGGCAAGCTCGGTCTGCACGGCGAGACGATGGATGCCCGCCAGTTGCCCCACGAACCGGAGCAGTTGGCCGACGCGCTCGAGGAGTACACCACGTTCGGCCGGGTGCGCCCGGATCAGAAGCGGGCCATGGTGCATGCCCTCCAGTCGCGCGGGCACACAGTGGCCATGACCGGGGACGGGGTCAACGATGTGCTGGCACTCAAGGACGCCGATATCGGTGTCGCGATGGGTTCGGGCAGTTCGGCCTCGCGTGCGGTGGCCCAGATCGTGTTGCTGGACAACAAGTTCGCCACGTTGCCCTATGTGGTCGGCGAGGGGCGCCGGGTGATCGGCAACATCGAGCGGGTCTCGAACCTGTTCCTGACCAAGACCGTGTACTCGGTGCTGCTGGCCATCCTGGTCGGGTTGGCCGGACTGTCGTCCGAGTGGTTCGACACCGATCCGCTGCTGTTCCCGTTCCAGCCGATCCACGTCACCATCGCGGCCTGGTTCACCATCGGCATCCCGGCATTCATCCTGTCGCTGGCGCCCAACAACGAGCGGGCCCACTCGGGTTTCGTGCGTCGGGTGATGACGGCCGCGCTGCCGTCGGGCCTGGTGGTCGGCACCGTCACGTTCGTCTCCTACCTGGTGGCCTATCAGGGCCGGGCCGCCACGCCCGTGGAGCAGACGCAGGCCTCGACGGCCGCGCTGATCACGTTGCTGGTGTCCTCGTTGTGGGTGCTGTCGGTGGTGGCTCGGCCGTATGAGTGGTGGCGGGTGGCCCTGGTGGCGACATCGGGTCTGGCCTACGTGCTGATCTTCTGTTTGCCGCTGGCTCAGCGGCTGTTCATGCTGGATCCGTCGAATCTCAAGGTCACCAGTATCGCGCTGGGTATCGGCCTGGTCGGGGCCGGGTTGATCGAGGTGCTGTGGTGGGTCCAGGGCAAGGTGCTGGGGGAGAAACGCCGGTTGTGGAGATAGCTGGCAGCGAGGACAATAGCGCGCGTTCCCAGAAGAAGATCGGATGATCTCCAGACGATAGGGTGGGCAAATGGGATTTTTGGACAAGGTGAAAGACCTGCTTTCGAAGAATGCCGACAAGGTGGACACGGCGATCGACAAGGCCGGCGACATGGTCGACCAGAAGACGCAGGGCAAGTACAGCCAGCATGTCGACAAGGCGCAGGACGCGGCCAAGAACGCGATCCGCAAGGACGATCCGCAGGCTCCGCAGCAGTAACTTATGGCTAAATTGTCTGTCTCCGTCGATGTTCCGTTGCCGCCGGAGAAGGCGTGGGAGTACGCCTCAGATCTGTCCCGTTACGACGACTGGCTCAGCATCCACCGGGCCTGGCGGTCGAAGCTGCCCGACACGCTGGAAAAGGGCACGGTCATCGACTCGATCGTCGAAGTCAAGGGCATGTTGAACCGCGTGAAGTGGACGCTGGTGAATTACAAGCCGCCGCAGTCCCTGACCCTCAACGGCGATGGCCGTGGTGGGGTAAAGGTCAAGCTGATCGGAAAGATCACGCCGGCCGCCGTTGACGGAGTGGACGGCGCCAAGGTCACTTTTGACGTGCACCTCGGTGGGCCCGCCCTGTTCGGGCCGATCGGCATGGTGGTCGCCGCCGCGCTCAAGGGCGATATCCAGCAGTCGCTGAACAAGTTCAAGGCGCTCTACGCGTCGTCGTAGTTTCTCTCGCGAGCAGTCCCCCGCAAGCTCCGGCCTGCGGGGGACTGCTCGGCATCAGAGGGTGAGCAGCACCCAGATCGCCGCGATCGAGCCCAAAACTGCCGTGCCGTAACTGCACACCGCGATCACCCGGTCAAAGCGGCCCAGTTTCAGGCCGTGTTCGAGCATGAAGCGGAACCGGTGGGCCCAGTGGAACAACCCCAGTACGAAGACGCCGGCCAGCACGATCCTGGTCAGCGGATTGCGCACTACCGTCAGCAGATGCGTGGGATCGGGGGCGTCGAGCAGGCCGAGCGGGAACAGCACGCCGAACAGCAGTATCAGCACCGGCAGCGTCAGCGCGCTCACCATGCCGCCGGCCGAGAACAACAGCCAGAAGAACGGTTCCGGTGTTCGACGGGCCGGCGCACTCACGTCAGCACCACCCATGCGATCACCGCCGAGACGACAAGCCACGCGGCGTAGTGTCCGGCCAGCACCGCGTCCGCGGGCACCCGTCGGCCCTGCAGGTGCACCACCATCGCCCGAGGTGCCAGGCTGAACCAGGTCACGGTGTGCAACAACAGCAAGGCCAGCGCCACCAGGTTCAGCACGATCACCAGCGGATGTCTGCTGAAGTGTTGGAACCACTCGTATTGTCCACTGCCGAGCGCCCAGATCAGCAATCCCAGGTACACCACGGCCCAGGCCACCGCCTTGCAGCTGGCCTCGCGCAGCATGTACCGCAGGTAAGAACGGCGTTTGACCCACCACAAGAGTGGCACGGGCTGGCGATAGGTCGTCATCGGGCGGCCCTCGGGAGCAGCAGGCTTTTCACCGAATGCGTTGCCGCCGTGAGCTTGTAGCGCTGGATCGCGCCGGCCGGATCGACCCCTTTCGGGCAGGCCACCGAGCATTCGCCGACATACGTGCAGGCCCACGCCCCGTCGGCGGCGGCCAGCACGTCGCGCCGGTCCTCGGCACCTTCGTCACGGGAGTCGAGGTTGTACCGCTGGGCCAACGCGATCGCCGCGGGCCCGAGGAAGTCCGGGTCCAGGGCGTAGACCGGGCACGCCGAGTAGCACAGCATGCAATTGATACACATGCTGAACTGCTTGAACTCCTCCAATTCGGCTGGAGTCTGGCGGTATTCGCCGTCCTCGGGCGCAGCGTCGTCGTCGCGGATGATCCACGGTTTGACCCGAGGGAGTTTGGTCATGAAGTCGCTGATGTCGACGACGAGATCGCGGATCACCGGGAAGTTGCGCATCGGCTCGATCCGCACCGGCCCCGGCAGATAGTCGACGAGGAAGGTGGCGCACGCGAGCTTCGGGTCACCGTTGACCGTCATGCCGCAGCTGCCACAGATCCCCATCCGGCACGACCACCGGAAACTCAGCGTGCCGTCGAGCCGGTCCTTGATGTAGTTCAGCCCGTCCAGCACCGCCCATTCCCGGGTGAGCGGGACATCGTAGGACTGGAACACGGGCTCAATGTCGGTTTCTGGTCGAAACCTCGCCACTTCCATGACAATTCGGTCTGCCATCTCATCTCCCGTACACGCGTTCGCCCGGAGGCCAGCGGGTGATGGTGACCGGCAGGTAGTCGATCCGCGCTGAGCCGTCGGGCTGTCGATAGGCCATGGTGTGGGCGAGGAACTGTGCGTCGTCGCGGTTGGGGAAATCGGTCCGCTGGTGTGCACCGCGGGATTCGGTGCGGTGGGAGGCCGATTCGATGATCGCCTGGGCGATGTCGAGCATTCCCGAGAGTTCCAGGAATGCCAGCAGTTCGGTGTTGAAGGTATGGCTGTGGTCGTCGATCCCGGCGTTGGCAAAGCGTTCCTGCAACTCCCGCACCTGCTCGGCGGCCTTGGCCAGGGCGGGGCCGTCGCGGTAGATGCCTGCCGCCGTCTCCAGCACGCTCTGCATGTCGGTGCGGATGTCGGCGATGCGTTCACCACCGCTTTCGGCGCGCCGGCTCAGGTCGTGTTCGAGGCGCTGCTCCTCGGCGCGGGCCTGCGTCTGCACCGAGGCGGACGCCGAACCGGCCCGGGACACGTAGTCGGCCGCGGCGTATCCGGCGCGAGCCCCGAAAACCAGCAGTTCGGGCAGTGAGTTCGAACCGAGCCGGTTGGCGCCGTTGATGCTGACGCACGCGGTTTCCCCAGCCGCGTAGAGCCCGGGAAGTGTGGTGGCGCCGCTGATGTCGGTGTGGACCCCGCCCATCATGTAGTGCACGACGGGGCGCACCGGTACCAGTTCGGAGACCGGGTCGATGTGCTGATAGTCGCGGCACAGTTCCCGGACGAACGGTAACTTGGCGTCGATGAGCTTGGCCCCGAGGTGGCGCAGGTCGAGGTAAACCACTGGACCGTAAGGGGTTTCGTCGGTGCGGCCCTTGTCCAGCTCATGGATGAACGCCTGGGACAACCGGTCTCGCGGGCCGAGCTCCATGCTGCGCAGCTTGGGCTCGGGCGTGGGCGTGCCCAGGTCGTAATCCTGCAGGTACCGGTAGCCGTCCTTGTTGAGCAGCCATCCTCCTTCGGCGCGGGCGGCCTCGGTGATCAGAATCCCGGTGAACGGCAACCCGGTCGGGTGGTATTGCACGAACTCCATGTCCTTGAGGGGTGCTCCGGCCCGGAACGCCAGCGCCATCCCGTCGCCCGTCTTGATGTTGGCGTTGGTGGTGAACGGGAACACCCGGCCACATCCGCCGGTGCACATGATCACCGCGTCGGCCAGGATGGTCTCGATCCGCCCGGTGGCCAGTTCGATCGCGACCAGGCCGCGTACCACCCCGTCGTCGACGAGCAGTGTGGTGGCGAACCATTCGTCGTAGCGCACGATGTCGGGATAGGCGAGCACGCGCTGAAACAGTGTGTGCAGCAGGTGGAATCCGGTCTTGTCGGCGGCGAACCAGGTGCGCAGCTTCTTCATGCCGCCGAAGGCGCGAACGGCGATGTGCCCGTCCGGCGTACGGCTCCACGGGCAGCCCCAGTGTTCGAGCTGCATGAGTTCACGGGGCGCCTCGGCGACGAACGCTTCCACGGCGTCCTGATCGCAGAGCCAGTCCCCGCCGGAAATCGTGTCGTAGGCGTGTTCGTCGATGCTGTCGTCGGCTCCGGCCACGGCGGCCGCACCGCCTTCGGCCGATACGGTGTGGCTGCGCATCGGGTACACCTTCGACACGATCGCCACGGACAGGCGCGGGTTGGCCTCGGAGATGGCGATCGCGGCGCGCAGGCCGGCGCCGCCCCCGCCGATCACCACTATGTCGTGTGAGGCCGTCATCGGCTGATCTCAGACTTCGAAGGCCTCATGTTCGCCGCAGCGCTCGTCTCGCAGGACTTTGCCGTCGTGCCTGATGGTCCGGATGCTGACGCAACCGTCGTGGTAAGTGTGCCGAGTCTCGCGGCAGCCGCAGGCGAACGTGAAGTCGTCGAAGTTCAGGCCGTCGTCGTCATTCTCGATGTGGTGGTCACCCTGGGTCGTGCGGCCACAGGGTGCCTTCTGGCTGGGGAAATGCGTCGTTGTGGCGGTCATCGTCCCGCCTCCTCGGATCCGGCATACGTGATCTGGATCACATCAGGGTATGCCTGAACAGGCCCGTACGTCTATCGCTGGGCCGGCCGTGCCTTGGCGTCAGCGGCGAAATCGTCGGCTGACAAGCTTGCTGAACTCGGCCGTCGAACGCCGTACCGATTCGATGTCCAGGGACACCAGCAGTGTGTCGACCATCGCGAAGGGCAGCGTGGTTACCACGGCGCCGCGGCCGTATTCGAGGTGCCACGATCCGGGGTGGATGGTCAGGCCGCGGGCGTGTCCACGTTCCAGGCAGGTGCGCTCGCCGGGAAGCAGCGTCGGCAACGGCACGGTGTCGTCGGAATCGAGGTCGTAGGAGTCGATCTGCCCCGCGAGCAGGAACTTGTAGATGTCGACGTGCTGGTATCGACCTGAAAAGCCCTGTGTCCCAGTGGGAGAACCGAAGAGCACGACGTACTCACGGGGACTGAAGTACAGGAACCTGACCTTTCCGAGGATTCCTCCGGCCTTGCTACCCACCCACCGGCCCGGCCCGGCGTCGATGAGGCCGGGGTACTCGCCGGCGAGTCGCTCGATTGCCTGTGTGAGGAGCTTGCCGTCTTGCAGCGGCAGGCCGACGACCTGCTTGGCCACCGTGTGCAGTACATCCGGGTCGATCTTGTACGTCATCGGTCGAACTCCAGCGGCAGGCTGGTCGGGCCACTGAGGCCCAGCAGTGGCTTCCAGGGCACCGGCCCGGCGACCCGCGGGTTAGGAAGCCGTCGAGACAGGATCGTGAGTGCCTCGGACAGCTCGAGCCGCGCCAGGTTCGCACCGAGGCAGTAATGCACGCCGCCACCGAAGGTCAGGATCGGCGGCGGGTCCTCGCGGGTGACGTCGAAGCGGGTCGGATCGTCGTAGACGGTCTGATCGCGGTTGGCCGCGTAGGTGTTCACGATGATGAACGTCCCTGCGGGAAAGCTGTATTCGCCGATTTCGGCGTCGTCGGCGACGCTGCGCACGGTGCTGCACATCGACGGCGAATGCCGCATCGTTTCCTCGACCGCGCGCATGGCCAGGCCGGGCTGCTCCCGCAGGAGAGCCCACTGGTCGGGGTGGTCGCAGAGCACCTGCATCGAGGCCGCGAGTTGGCTGCGGGTGGTGTCGGTTCCGGCGATCAGGATGGAGAACGCCAGCATTCGCAGTTCGGCGGCGTCGAGCCGGTCGCCGCCGTCTTCGATTCGGATCAGGTCGGACAGCAGATCGTCGGTGAGGTGCCTGCGCCGGTCGGCGATCATGTCGTCGATGTAATCGTCGAACTCGCCCCACGCCTTCAATACGACCGGCTCCTCCTTGGCGAGATCGCAGTCGAAGCTGACGATTTTGAAGATGTCCTCGGCCCAACGGGAGAACTGCTGCCAGTCCTCGCGCGGTGCGCCGAAAAGGGCGCAGATGATCGGAATCGGATACGGCCGTGCGACGTCCGCCACGAACTCGCACCGGCCGGCGTCTTGAATGCTGTCGAGCAGTTCGTTGACGACACCATGGATTGCGTCGTGCATGCGTGCGGTGGCACGCGGCGTGAAAGCCCGGGCGACCAGGCTGCGCAACCGGCGGTGTTCCTCACCTTCCATGTTCAGGATGCTGCGGGTCACCCTGTCCCACAACGGACCTGACGTGATGCCGTGGGCGGACAGGTGAATGCCCTGGGGTATCCCGAATCGCGGATCGCGCAGTACGGCGCGGGCCATCTCGTAGGACAGCACTTCGGGCCCGATCGGGCCGAGTGCGATCGGCGCGACTTCCTGCGCCGCCCGGAACTGCGGATAGATCTGCTGCGGGGTGTCGGTGACGGAGTAGTCGAGGGTCGGCAGCCCCGCGTCGAAAACGCTGGGCTTACACATTGGTGGACAGGAAGGTCAGGGGCAATCCCAGGGCGGACAAGTCGATCTCGTCGAGGTAGGAGCCTTCGCCGGAGAATCCCTGCCGGAACCGCGTTACCGACCCGTACCGCTGTGCCACGGCCTCGGCCGCCTCGGCGTCGGGCACGCGGACCACCACGGTGTAGACCCCGTCGCCGTGGTGGTCGAGGAAGTCGTTGACCGAGGCTGCGACCGACGCGGTCGAGCCGGGCAGTGGGCTGATCAGCTCGACGCCGCGGTCCCAGTCCAGGTGCACGTGGACGCCGAGGTCGGTGAGTTCGGCGGCGTTGAAGGTGAATCCGAGGTCGGTGAACATCTGCACCATGTCCGCGGTCCGTTCCGCGGCGACCGCGAACACGACGTGGTGCAGTGCCGGCTGGGCGGTCATCGGCGGACGAGTCCGCGAGGCCGGATGAGCCCGAGGTCGAGGTGGTTGTGCCAGCCGGGCGGGGCATCGCAGACATCGGGGATCGCGTTGATGGCTCCCATGGCCGTCCAGTCGTAGCCGGGATGGGCCATGGTGCCGTCGGCCTTCCGGACACCTTTGAGGATCAGCTCGGTGGGCGGGTCGCCCTCGATCACGATCTCGTACCGGGTCTCGCCCCAATCCCATCCCGGTTCGAGTTTGTCGGGGCCGGCGGTCACATAGATCGCGTGGAAGACGATCAGCGGCTGCCCGCCCACCCACGCGGTCCATTCGTGGCGTTGGGCGGCGACGGTGCCCTTCGGGATCGCGCCCTCGTCGTGGGGGATGTCCTCGGCGGCGGTGGCCACGCGGACCTCGGCGGCGGTCACCTCGTCGATGTTCACGCCGAGGCCGTCGGCGATCATGTGCATCGACTGGGCGAAGAACGGCAGGCCGAGACCCAGAATTGTTGGCTCGGTGAGGAATTTGTCCTTGTCCTTGCCGAACCCCATCCAGTCGATGTGGTCCATCGGCGCGTCTTTCAGGACATCGACGACCTCGTACACATGGATGGTGTCGATCCTGCTCATCACCCGGGCCAGGGTGAGCGGCAGGATGTCCCCGGCGTAACCGGGATGGATACCACCGCCGTGGAACGAGGTGCGGCCGTCGGCGCAGGCGGCCCGGATCTGCTCGGCGGGCTCGCGGAAATCCGGTGAGGGATGGAAGAATCCGCTCGTGGTCACCACGTTCTTGCCGGACCGCAGCAGCCGGCACACGGTGTCGACGTCCATGATGACCGGCGTGTAGAACACGCAGTCGGCGTCGAGCGCGACGATGGCCTCGACGTCGTCGGTGGCGGTCACACCGATCGGTGCGATACCCGCGATCACGCCGGCATCCTTGCCCACCTTGTCTTCGCTGTGCACCAGGACACCGACGAGGTCGAACACCGGACTCTCGGCGAAGTGCCGCACGCCGGCCCGGCCGACGTCGCCGGTCATCCACTGGATAATCCGGTAGGTCTTGTCAGACATGGAGTACACCTCGTGGCATCAGTAGGGGCAGGTCGTTGTAGGTGGCGATGCCCGGGGGCGCCGCCACCACCGCGGGGATCGCGGTGATTGCGGGCATGGCGGTGATCGTCAGGCCGAGCATGATGAAGTCCTCGATGGTTTCGGCTACGAAGTCCGGAGGAGGTTCAAAGCTCAAGGTGCTCTTGATGGTCGGCCGGCCCTCCACGGTGACGGTGTAACCGAACGCGGTCGACCAGGCCGGTTCCAGCGACTGGCCCTTCGTCCAGACTCCGCGGATCTCGATCACGTCGCGCCCGCCCGCCGTGCCGATCCACCGGACGTCGATACCGGCCACGCAGCCGGCGGCGATGGTCCAGTCTCCGGGCAGATCCAGGTCTTCGGTGGTCTGGGCGTAGGTAGCCTCGCACCGGATACTGTCGAGTTCGACGCCGAGAGCACCCGCGACGAGCTGGACCGCTTCCCGGAAGATGCCTGATCCCTTCTCGGTGACCGCGTGCAGGTCGGGATGGTCGATGGGATAGCCGAAGCCCATCGGGATCTCGGTCGCCGGCGAGTTGTAGATCGTGGTGTCGAACGATTCCAGGATGGAGATCCGGTCGACGCGATCGGAGATGCCCGCGGTGACGACGGCGAACAACTGGATGAAGCCCGGATTGATGCCGCTGCCGAATATGGTTGAGCCGCCCCGTTTGCAGGCGTCGATGACACGACCGCGGCCGTCGCCCAGGTTGTCTCCGTTGATGAACTCGGAGGTGGTGACGACGTTGATACCGGCGCCGAGGATGCGGACCAGTACGTCGACATCGGCGAACATGGGGTTGTAGACGACGCAATCCGGCTGCAGGGCCAGGAGCGCGTCGACGTCGTCGGTGGCGGCCACGCCGAGCGGTTCGGTGCCGCAGAGTTCGCCGACGTCCTTTCCCACCTTGTCGGGTGCCCAGGCGTAGCAGCCGACGAGTTCGAGATCGGCGTTCGCGACGATCGCGTGGACCGACTTGCGGCCGACGTTGCCTGTCGTCCACTGCACGACCCGGTAGGTCATGTGCCCGACCGGCTGCCGGGCGTGAAAGTGACTGGGACCGAGCGGAATCCGCGGGTGACCGAGTTGCCGTGAAACTTCGCCTGAGCTCCCGCTGCGAGCGTGAAATCGGGCATTCGGGACAGCACCCGCTCCAGACCCACCTGGAATTCCAGTCGAGCCAGATTGGAGCCGAGACAGCGGTGCACACCGGCGCCGAAACCGAGGTGGCGGTTCTCGCTGCGGTCGAGGACGCACCGGCCCGCGTCGGGGAACTCCTGTTCGTCGCGGTTGGCCGCGGCGTAGTTGACGATGACCGACTCGCCCGGCGAGAACGTGCAGCCGTTCAGTTCCACCTCTTTGGCCACGGTGCGGGGAATGCCGTGGATCGACCCGGCGAACCGGATGAACTCCTCGACCGCACGGGTGAGGAGTTCGGGATCGCCGATCAGGCGGTCACGCTCGGCGGGGTTGGTGGCGAGGTAGTGATAGGCGAAAGACATTGCGCTGGCGGTTGTCTCGAGGCCGGCCTGGACCAGGAGCATGGCGTTGGACACGACGTCGCCGAATGACAGTTTCTCTCCGTCGATCTCCGCGGACAGCAGGACGTCGATCATGTCGTCACGGGGCGGCTGGTCCATCCGTGCGGTCACGGCGTCGTGCAGGTGCTGATAGAGCCCGCCCCAGGCGCTCATCCGGTCCTGCTCGGTGGCGCCGTTGAGCGCCGTGTCGGTCAGCTCGACGCACAGCGGCACGTCTTCGATCGGCATGCCGAGCAGATACTTGAAGAACACGATTCCGGGCTGGCGCCAGGCGATCCGGGCGAGGTCACCAGAGCCTTTCTCGATGAGCTCGTCGATGAGCCGGTCGGTCTCGGCGCCGATCTCGGGTCGGAGCGCCTTCATCCGGGCGGGGGAGAAGTACGGGTTCAGGACCTTGCGGAACTTCTGCTGTCGCGGCGGGTCGAGGGTGATCACCAGATCCCCCGCGAGTTGCTCGGCGCCCTCGGGTGTCGGGTTGCTGGAGAAGTGTTCCCAGTCCTGCAGGATCTTGACGCACTCCGCGTAGCGCACCGCCACCCACGCGCCCGCCGGCGTCGCGCTGAGAAATGGCTTGTCGGTGCGCGCGAACGGCGATTGCCGTCTCATCACCTCGTAGACGTCGTACAGGAAGTCGTTGTCGTTGAAATCCTGGTGGCGCAGATCCCAGTTCTCGGCGTGGCGTTCGAGTGACTCCGGCACGGGGGCTCCTACGGGTTCGGCTGTTGTTGCTGGGCTGACTCACGTGCTTCTCGTTCTTCGTGGATGCGCACCAGCTCGCGGAAACCGATCCGGTGGTACTTGGGTACCGGCTGGATGCCCCACTCGTCCTGCGCGGTGTCCTTGCCCTCGGCTCCCTCGGGCGGCCCGAATGCCGGGTACGGGACCTTGCATTCCAGGGTGTCGTCGGAATAGCGGACCTTGAGCAGTTCACTGCAGATCTCGGTCAGGCTCAAGGTGGGGTAGCCGTAGTAGACCGCCATGAACGGCAGGGTGAATGCGCCCTCGACGACAAGGGCGACCAGGCACACCAGGACCGCGCGCTTGATCCACTTGTGCATGCGCGCGTAGTAGGGCGTGGTGCCGGGAGGGAGGTCCTCGGTGTTCTCTTCGGTTGTTTGCGTGGGGGTGGTCATGAGTGCTCCTCGAATGTGTTCAGTCGGAGAAGATTTCGCGGTTCACCGTGTGCAGGTACGGGATGGCGAGGAAGGGGGTGATGTAGAAGATGTCGTAGAGCCACCACCCGATGACCGGGAACACGACGCCGGCGTAGCGGACATCGGCATACATCGTCATGTTGAACACGTACAGACACCAGATGAGCACACCCATCCAGCAGGTGATGATCATCCATTGGTGGCCCCAGCGCTTCATCTGCAGGAATCCGATGGCCGCGGCGCACCGCATCGCGAAGACGGTGAGGATCATGCCGAACACCATGGACTTCTCGCCGGGCCCGGCGGCGCCGCCCATCCACAGTTCGTTGTAGTGCCAGAAGTATCCGGCGTCGAACATGGCGCCCCAGCCGACCATCAGCACCCGGTTGATCAGCGTGTGGTTGGCGACCAGGTCGAGGGCCCACCCGAGGCTGTTGAGCATGCCGTCGATCAGCACGAGATACCCGATGAGCGTGACGATCATCGGCCGGACCGAATATCCCGCGCGCAACGCCTGGCGCTGTAACCACACGCCGCGCATGAAGATCGGGAAGCCGATCAGCCCGGGTGCCCACATGCCCATCAGGGCCGCACCGACGATCATCCACTTGTCGGCCCGCCGCTGCGCCAGCCGGGACTGTTCGTGGTGCTCCTCAAGGTTGAGCGAACCCTCTGCCGGGACGGATGCGGTGACTTTCACAGGTCCCACCAGCCCCGGGTGAACGACATGTACAGCTGGATTCCGAACATCGCCAGCAGGTATCCGTAGATGACGATCTGCAGGACGATGAGTGCTTTCTTGCGGTTGCGTTCCTTCTGATCCACCATGGCGGCGATTCCTTCCTAGGCGCTTGAGCTGCCGGCATCGGCTCCGGAGAGGCACGCGGAGGCGACCTCCCGCAGCCCTTCGGTGATGGCGCCGTCGCTGGACAGCGGGGCGAGGACACATGCCTCTGCGGCTTCGAGTTCCGTTGCACCGGCGGCGATCAGGTGTGCCGCTGTAACGAGTACCCGAGTGGAGGGTGGTTCGAAGTGGAACGCCTCGTCCGCGGTACGGATCGCGGTGGCACACCGGACCAGCCGCTGGGCGGTGGGCAGGCCGACTCCGGCCTCGGCGACGATCACCTCTGCCTCGCGTTCGGGCGGCAGGTACCGCATCGGGAGCGTGACGAAACGCTGCCGGAAGGATGGTTTGAGTTCCTTGAGTGAGCTGCGGTAGGCGGGGTTGTAAGAGCACACCAGCATGAAAGTGTCTGGCGCATGGACGACTTCACCCGCACGGTCTAGGTAGAGCGTGCGCCTGTGGTCGGTGAGCGAGTGCAGGACGGCCAACGAATCGTGACGGGCTTCGACAACCTCGTCGAGGTAGCAGATCGCCCCGGCCTTGACGGCCCGCGTGAGGGGCCCGTCGGTCCAGACCACGTCACCGCCGGTGACCATGAACCGACCGACGAGGTCGGAGCTGGTCAGATCGTCGTGACAGCTGATGGTGACGACCGGACGGCTGAGCAGCAGTCCCATGTGCTCGACCAGGCGGGTCTTGCCGCATCCTGTCGGGCCGGTGAGCATCACCGGCAGGCGCTGGCGGCAGGCCTGCTCGAACAGTTGGACCTCGTTGGCGTTGGCGTAGTAGGTGTTTTCGGTCATACGGATACCAGCTCCCGGTGGACGTGGGCGAGGACGCGGGGAAGTTCTTCGATTCGGCGGATGCGTTGGGACCGTTTGGGGCCGAACACTTCCGGCAGGGGATCGACGCGGACGGGTCCGACGCCGACGTAGTACATGGAGACGCCGGCGTCGTTGGCTTCCTCCACGGCGTGGGCGGCATCGGCCCAGGCATAGCGGCCCTCGTAGCCTTCGTCCGAGATCAGGCCGTCGCCGATGACGATGAGCAACCTGCGCTCCGAAGGCTGTGCGAGCAGGCGGCTGGTCATATGCCGCAGCGGCGCACCGAGTCTGGTGTAGCCGCCGGTCGACAGGCCCAGGCTGCCGGGCGGGACGAACCGGCGGTCCGCGAAGTCCTTGAGGCAGCTGACTTCCACGCGATGGCGGGTGTTCCCGGTGAAGGTGAATATGCCGTGGCGTTCCCGGGCCGAGGTCATCGCGCGGGACAGGGCGTCGGCGCAGGCGAGCTCCAGTTTGAAGATCCGGCCGCCGTGCACGCCCAGCGAGGAGCTGCCGTCGAGGAGCAGCGCGGTTGTCACGTCGCGGCTGGCGGGCAACAGTTCACGGAAGAGGCGCGGTTCGACCGCCTCACCGGTCGTCAGGTCGATGAAGTGGTTGACGTACTGGTCGACATCGAGGTCGGAGCCGTCTTCCAGCCGATTCTTCATGGCCCGGTGGGTGTTCTCCTCGAACCACTTCCGGACGTCGACGGCGACTGTGCCGGGTTGCCGGTCGCGGCTGGAGCGGGCCTGCTCGAGAACCGCGACGTGGTCCGGCATGAAGCTCTGCGTCCACGCGTTCCATTCCGGGTAGGGGATTCCCGGCCGGTGGTCGGGGGTGATGTCGAGGTCGTTGTCCTGAGGCCGGCTGGGTGGGGGCAGGTTCGAGTTGCGGACCCCTCCGTCTCCGCCGGCGGGGACGGAGTGTGGTGCTGGTGAACGCTTCTCGTTGGTGGTCCACGGCAGCCGACCGAACGTGCGGCGCAGCTTGTCGGACAGACCCTGCGGCAGGGTGTATGCCCGCGGCAAGCTGCCGAGCAAGGGGTCGATGGCGAACTGCTGCGAGGTACGCGCAAGGGCCACGGCCCGGTTCAGCATCTCCTTGGCGTCCATGTCCGCGTCGGCCGGGTCCAGGTGCGGAAGCGCCGAGCGCAGGTCCACCAGTAGTCCGGGCCAGTTCTCGGCGACCCAGCCCAGCGCGACGCCGGCCTCGACGAGGGTGAGCGCGGCCAGTTCGCGGGTCGAGAGCTCGTTGAGCCGGTAGTCGAGGATGCGCTCTTTGGACGGCGAGCACTGCAGTGCCACACCGCAGGTCAGCGTTCGCCGGGTCCAGTCACGACGCGGTGGATAGGGCACGTGCACGACGTCGAGCAGGGAACTCAGACCGAAGCCGCGGTGCTGCCCGCTGACCAGGCGGGCGCCGGTGCGGCGCTGGCCGCTCAACGCCACGGCGGTGACGGCGCAACTGCGCTCGGTCGCCATGGCGTGGGCTTCGTCGAGTTCGGGCATCTGCTGCGTCACGCCTTCAGAAGGTGCCGATGTTGGAGAACATCCAGTACCAGAACCAGATGATCAAGCCGGTGCCGCCCCAGGCGGCCACGTAGCGGAGTATCTCCCAGATCCAGCCGGCCACGTCAGTTCTCCTCGCAGAAGGGGTGATTCATCGGACCTCCAGTCCTCGTCGTGCGGTGATGACCAAGTTGGCCAGCATCGCGTCGCGGTGCTCGCTGTTGGCAGTGGTGGTCAGGACGCCGTAGATCCCCAGGAGGAAGAACGCGGCACTGTAGAAGGCGTCGACCTCGGGATGTACCTCGCCGTCGCCGCGGGCGCGCTCGATCTCACGGACGAGCAGCACGATCATCGGGTGGTCGCTCCATTCGTCCTTGGTGGGACGCGTCGGCGAGAAGTGCAGCGCGAGAAGTTCTTTGAACAGGAGCGGCCCGAATCGCTGCTCCAGGCTCCCCACCAGGCGGACGAGCTCGGTCAGCGCTGTCGCGAGATCATGTGCGTTCTCCAGAAAGTCGGCGAATTCGGCTGCCATGCGCGTCTCTTCGCGGCTTTCCAGTTCCAGCAGCACGTGCTCCTTGCTGGGGAAGTGAAAGAAGAAGGTGCCGTGGGCAACGCCTGCGGCGCTGACGATCGCCCCGACATCCGCCCCGGCCATGCCCGACGCCTGGAACTCGGCGATGGCGGCACCGAGTATCCGTTCCCGCGTCTGGAGTCGGCGCAACTCGCGCGCCGACTGCTTGATCTGTGGCGTCATGGTCCGCTCTTTTCTAACTCACTTACTGATTCAAGTCAATGAGTGGAGTCATTGATCTAGTCGGAGAAGATCTCGCGGTTGACCGAATGCAGGTACGGGATCGCGAGGAACGGAGTGATGTAGAAGATGTCGTAGAGCCACCACCCCACGACCGGCAGCACGACCCCGGCGAACCGGACGTCGGCGAACATCGTCATGTTGAACACGTAGAGACACCAGATGACGATGCCCATCCAGCAGGTGATGACCATCCACTGGTGACCCCACCTCTTCATCTGCAGGAAGCCGATGCCCGCGGCGATCCGCATGGTGAAGACGGTGAGGATCATGCCGACTTCCATCGCCTTTTCGCCGGGTCCGGCGGCCCCGCCGATCCATAGTTCGTTGTAGTGCCAGAAGTAGCCGGCGTCGAACATTGCACCCCAGCCGTTCAACAGGATTCGGGCGAGAATGGTGTGGTTGGCGGCGACGTCGAGGGCCCAGCCGACGGTGTTGATCGCGGCGTCGATGATGACCAGATAGCCGATCAGTGTGACCAGCATCGGCCGGACCGACAACCCGTCGCGCTGAGCTTTGCGAAGCAACCAGACGCCTCTGAGGAACAGGGGAAGGCCGAAGATGCCGAGGGCTGCGGAGCCGATCAGCAGGCTGCCGGAGATGAGCCATTTGTCGGCCTGGCGCTGCGCACGCTGGGAGGCCTCGAGGTGTTCGTCGAGCCCGCTGGCCGAGGGGCGCGCGACGTCGTCCCCGCTGTCGCCACGCCTCAGATTGAACGTTGGCAAGTTCATGCAGACTGACTATAGTCAATCAACCTGGGCAGTCAATCGGCTGCTGAAGGGGGTAGCGCATGGCAATGGAGCAGTTCGGCCTGGACGGTCAGGTCGCGATCGTGACCGGCGCCGGAAAGGGTGTCGGGCAAGGTATCGCACGAGTGCTGGCGGAGGCAGGTGCCACCGTAGTCGGCACGGCGAGAACGGAATCCGACATCGTGGGGACCATCGCCGGCATCGAAGCCGCGGGTGGCAAGGGGTTGGCGGTGGTCGCCGACGCGATGAGCCGACCTGACGGAGAACGAGTGGTGGGTACGGCCATGGAACAGTTCGGCCGCATCGACATCCTGATCAACAACGTCGGCGGATCCACCTACGCGCGGTTCCTCGACATCACCGACGAGGACTTCAGGCACACCTTCGATTGGTGTGTCACTTCGGCTTTCATCATGAGTCAACTTGTCGCACCGCGCATGATCGATGCCGGCCGCGGGTCGATCGTCAACATCTCCTCGGGCTCGGCGCGGTTCGGCATCCGGGCGTTGACCGCCTACTGCACGGCCAAGGGGGCTCTTGAGGCGCTCACCCGCGCCATGGCGCAGGAGTTGGCGCCCAAGATCCGGGTGAACGCCATCGCGCTCGGGTCGTTCGCGACCGATGGTTTACAAGGAAGCCTTGACTTGTTACCCGGGTCGTTGGAGAAGATGAAGGAGGCGACGCCGTTGCATCGCCTCGGTGATGTGGACGACCTCGGGAGGTTGTGCGTGTATCTGTCCACGCGCGACTGCTACGCAACAAATGCCATCTTCCACGTCGACGGCGGTATCGACTCGAACAACTCGCCGTTGCCGATCCCCGACTACTGAGCAGGAACAGGTTTTCACGATGCGCAGAGTGGTCCAATTCTCCACCGGCAATGTCGGTAGGCATTCGCTGGCGGCGATCATCGGGAGACCAGACCTCAAGCTGGTCGGTGTTCATGCCTCCGGCCCCGACAAGATCGGCCGTGACGCCGCCGAATTGTGTGGAATCGGCGAACCGACCGGTGTGATCGCGACCGACGACATCGACGCGCTCATCGACCTCGGGCCCGATTGCGTGGTCTATACGGCCTTGGGGGAGACGCGGCCGATGGAGGCGATCGAGCAGATGTCGCGGTTCCTGGCCGCTGGGATCAATGTGGTCGGGACCTCCATGGTGTGGTTGGTGACACCGCGCCAGGCTGACGACTGGTTACGGGTACCGCTTGAGGAGGCGTGCTCGGCCGGGAACTCCTCGCTGTACGTCAACGGCATCGACCCCGGATACTCGGGGGACACCGCGGTGTACGCAGCGCTCAGCCTGGTCACGCGAGCCGAGTCGGTGACCGTCAAGGAGATCTTCGACTACGGCAACTACGACGACTACGAATACACCGGCACCGCCATGGGTTTCGGCACCACTCCGGACGACGAGCTGCCGATGGCATTCCAGCCGGGCGTGATCACGGCGATGTTCGGCGGATTGGTGCGCAATCTGGCCCATCATCTTGGCGTGGAGCTCGACGAGGTTCGTCAGCGGTTCGAGCCGTGGTACGCCACCGAGCGCATCGAGTGCACGATGATGACCGTCGAACCAGGGCAATTGGCCGGCACCCGATTCGCCGCCGAAGGCATCCGCGGCGGCGAACCGGTGATCACCGTTGAGCACACCACCAGGCTCACTCCGGCGGCGGCGCCGGACTGGGAGTATCCGCCTGACGGTCAGTCCGGCGTGCACAAGGTGATCGTGGAGGGCGAGCCGCGCATCGAGGTAAGCACTGAGCTCTCCCATCCGACGCTCGACGTGACCGACGCCGGATGTCTGTCGACTGCGGCGCGGGTGGTCAACGCGATCGACTGGGTGTGTGACGCTCCGGCGGGATTGGTTGCCGCCGAGGATATTCCGCCGACCGCGCTGATCCGCGGGCTGATGTGGTGATTGCTCGGGCTAAGGAGCCAGCCGCTCCCGCAGTTCGCGTTTGAGCACCTTGCCGTAGCTGTTCTTGGGCAGCGCATCGATGAATTCGTACCGTTTGGGCCGCTTGAACCGCGCGATGCGTTCGAGCAGGTGAGCGTCCAGGACTGCGGGGGAGACTTCACCGACCACGAAAGCGACCACCACCTCACCCCAGTCCGCATCGGGGGCGCCCACCACGCCGGCCTCAACGACATCGGGGTGTTCCAGCAGGGCTTCCTCCACCTCGCGGGGATAGATGTTGCTGCCCCCGCTGATCACGACGTCCTTGGACCGGTCGCGCAGGGTGAGGTAGCCGCGCGCATCGAAGGAGCCCATATCCCCGGTGTGCAGCCAACCGTCCTTGAGCGTGGCGGCGGTGGCGGTCGGGTTGTTCCAGTAGCCCGACATGACGACGTCACCGCGGCAGACGATCTCACCGATTTCCCCGACGGCGGCTTGCGTGCCGTCGTCGTTCAGCACGGCCACCTCGACGCCCGAGCGCGGATATCCGACCGAGCCCAGCGTCGCGTCGTCAGCGCCGACGTGATCCGCACGGCGCAGCCCGGTGATCGTCATCGGTGCCTCGCCCTGCCCGTAGAGCTGCACGAAGATCGGGCCGTAGGCGGCCAGCGCCTTTTTGAGGCTGTCGACGTACATCGGCCCGCCGCCGTAGACCACGGTTTTCAGGTTCTCGGGGCGGGGACGGCCGGTCTGGATCAGGCGCTGCACCATGGTCGGTGCCAAAAAGGCGCTGCTGCCGGGGTGATGGGCGCACAGATCCAGGAACTCGTCGGGTTCGAACGCGGCGGATTCGGGCACCACCTGGCGGGCGCCGCGCAGCACGTAGGGCGGGATGTACAGCCCGGAGCCGTGGGACATCGGGGCACCGTGGATCAGGCTGCAGCTCTCGTCCGGGTCGTCGAAATCGGCCAGGTGCGCCACCGTCATCGCCATCAGGTTGCGGTGGGACAACATGGCACCCTTGGATTTTCCGGTGGTGCCGCTGGTGTAGAACAGCCAGGCCAGTGCGCCTGGATCGGTGGTCGGCGGGTCGGCCGGCTCGGAGTCGAACCTGCCGGAGTAGGTCTGGCCGCCAATGGTTTCCACGGGGGTCTCGGTGGCGGCGGCAAGGTCGTCGGCGATCTTGGCCGACGCGAAGACCTGGGCCGCACCGGAATCGGCCAGGATGTCGGCCATCTCGCGGGGATGCAGCTTGTAGTTGATCGGCACGAACACGCATTCGGCCGCCCAGATGGCGAACATCAGCTCGACGATCTCGGGCCGGTTCTCGCTGGCGACGGCGACGCGGGTGCCCCGATCGCCGAGCGACTTCAACGACGTGGCGAGCCGCAACACGCGGCCGCGCAACTCCGCCCAGGTGAGCAGTTGCCGCTCGCCCAGGAACACCGCGCCCCGATCACCGAACCGAGCTGCGGCTTGATCGAGCACCGCGAAAACATTCATCGGGCAATCCATTCCGACTGAAGTCCGAACTCAGACAGGTACTTCGTCGAGCTCCAGCCGCCGTCGACGACGATGGTCTGCCCGTTGATGAAACTGCCGCCCTCTGAGCACAGGAAGGCCACGGTGGCGGCGATGTCCTCGATCCGGCCCAGTCGGGTATGCGGGGTCATCTCGGTCTGCATCTTGCGGAAGCCGGGATCGTCGAGGCGTTTCTCCACCATCGGCGTCACTGTCACCCCTGGGGCCACCGCGTTGCACCGGATGCCCTGCGCACCGTACTGGCAGGCGATGTGGGTGGTCAGCGCCGTCAGCCCGCCCTTGGCCGCCGAGTACGCGCCGCCACGCAATCCGCCGACGACGGCAAAGGTGGAGGTGACGTTGATGATCGCCGAGCCGGGCCCCATGTGCGGCAGCACATCTCGGGCCAACCGGAAGGGTGCCCGCAGCATGATCCCGAGGAAGCGGTCGAGGGTTTCGTCGTCTGTCTCGTGCAGGGGTTTGGGGCTGCCGATGCCGGCATTGTTGACCAGGAAGTCGATGCGGCCCCAGCGGGACATCGCGGCTTCGACGATGCGCTGTGGGGCGTCATCGTCGGTGAGGTCGACGGCCACGGTGGCGATCCGCTCCGGGTCGCCTACGGCCCGTTCGAGTTCGGTGAGCCGGTCTTCGTCACGGCCGGTGCCGAGCACTGCCATGCCTGCCTCGGCGAGTGCGGTGGCACAGCCGAATCCGATGCCGCTGCTGGCTCCGGTGACGATCGCAACCTGCATTAGTCGTGCCCCTTCAGCGTCGCTCGGATCTGATGCTTCAACACTTTGCCCGCGTCGTTCTTCGGCAGGGATTCCCAGATCTCCACCCGTTCGGGTGTTTTGAACCGGGCCAGCCCGTGCTCGGCCAGGAGCCGACCCAGGTCGGTGACGCCAGGGCGCTTGCCGTCGGTGGTGACCAGCACCGCGCAGGCGCGTTCCCCGGTGCGCTCGTCGGGCAGGCCGACAACGGCCGCCTCGATGATGCCGAGCTGACCGACCAGGAGGTCTTCGACTTCCTTGGGGGAGATGTTCTCGCCGTTTCTGATGATGAGGTCCTTGGCCCGCCCCGTCACCTGCAGGTAGTCGCCGTCTACCCAGCGGCCGAGGTCTCCGGTGCGGAAAAAGCCGTTCTCGTCGAAGGATTCGATCTCGTCTTCGGGGTGTAAATAGCCCAGCAGCATCTGCGGGCCCCGGGCCCGGATTTCCCCGGAGACCAGCCGGATCTCAGCGATGCCGGGGCGACCGTCGGTCTCGGCGGCGTGCTCGACGCCTCCGGGCGCCAGCGATCCGACGGTGGTGACCGGAACCTCGGTGGAGCCGTAGACCCGGCTGACCACGGCCCGGTCGAAGTAGCCCGACGCTCGCCGGATGAGCGATGGCGGTACCGACGCGCCACCGCAGATGAACACCTTGAGATCAGGTAGCCGGGTGCCGGCCCGTTCGGCGGCGCCCAGCAGCTGCTCCAGGAAGGGGGTGGCGCCGGCCATGTGGGTACACCGGTGTTCGGTCATCAGAGCCACGCCGTCCCCGGCGTTCCAGCGCTGCATCAGCACTGCGGTGCTGCCCAACAGCAAGGGACATTCGAAGGCATAGATGGAGCCGCCGATGTGAGCGATGGGCGAGGGCACCAGGAAGGTGTCGCCGGGGTCGATCATCCAGTGCTCCCGCAGCTGACGGATCAGAGCATTGATCGAGTTGTGGCTGTGCAGTACTCCTTTGGGGCGCCCGGTGGTTCCCGAGGTGTACATGATCATCCGGATGTCGTCCGGGTCGAGCACGGGTAGGGCGCGGTCCGGTGCGGCTGGCAGGGCGTCGAATGCGTGGTGTGGGCCGGGATCTCCGCGCAGCACCACGACTTCGGGTGGGGTGTCGAGCTGGCTGACCACTCGGGTGAGCATTGCCGCGTAGTCGTGGCCACCGAATTCGGCGGGGATGAAGATCGCCCGGCTCTGTGCATCGTCGAGGATGAAGCACAGTTCCCGGTCACGCAGTGACGGCAGGATCGGGTTGACCGCCATGCCGGCCAGCGTGGCGCCGAGGTAGATGATCGCCGCCTCGTGCCAGTTGGGCAGCATGAAGGACACCACGCTGCCCGCCGGCATCCAGTCGGTCAGCTGCATGGCCAGAGCCCGTGCCCGGTCATGTAATTCGCGGGCCGTCAGGGTGGTGTCGCCGTCGATCACCAGTGGCCGGTCGGGAGTGTCGCGTGCCGCATCGGCGAGACTGTCGGCCAGGGTGGTGGACACCCACAGCCCGCGGGCGTAAGCGTCGGCCGCGCGGGTTTCGTCCAGCCGCACCAGATTGCGCACTACGCCTCAGCCCTTGACCCGGCGCATCGTCATGGAGTGACGGAACCGGTCGGACGGGTGGGTGTTGACGGTGACCTGGGCGATCTCCCCGTCGGAGGTGGTGTAGGTGCGTTGCATCTGCAGGGCCGCGGTGCCGGCACTTACCTTGAGGCCCGCGGCGAGCTCAGGCGAGGTGACGATCGCTGAAATCTCCTGGTGCACCTCGACGATGCTGACCCCGAAGAGATCCTCGATCAGCGGGAAGATCGGACCGGAATGACGCTGCAGCAGACGCCCGACGGCGGCGAAGCTGCGGTTGATGAAGTACTCGGTACGGCACACCGGCGCCGGCTCGTCATCGGACTGCCGGTAGCCACGCACGGCCAGCCATTGTTCGCCGAGGGGGAGTCCGGTGCGTTCGGCCAACTCCGCGTCGATGGTGACCATGGCATTGGATTCGATGGTGAACTGTGCACCGGTCGCGAAGGCCAGCAGGTCGTTGATCGAGACCACGTCCTGGGCATAGGTGTTGGTTGCCGCCCGCTGCGCCACCGTGGTGCCGGCCCGCGGACGTGAGGTGACCAGGTTGTCGTCGCGCAGCCGTCGCAGCGCCTCGCGCACGGTGTAACGGCTGACCTCGAAGCGCTCGCACAGTTCATGTTCGGTGGGCAACTGAGAGCCCACCGGGTACACCCCATCGACGATCTCCTTACGCAGGGTGCGTGCGACCTGTAGGTAGCGGTGGTCGGCCGGGGTGATTGTCATCGTGTCAGCCTCTGCGCAGCGCCAGCACGCTGCCGTCGCCGTCGCCCGAGATGTACAGCGTCCCATCGGAGCCCGCGGTGATCCCGGCGAACGGGCCCTGCGGACCGGAGAACGGCGGCATCCCCTTGAGCGGCTTGGGGGTCACTCCGGGTGGCGGTCCGACCGGCAGCCCGGTGGCGATCGTGGTCCGGCCCGCATCGTCGAGTTCGTAGCTGATCAGCTCCTTGCTACCCGAGTCGACGATGTAGAGCACGCCGTCGCGCACGAGAATGCCGTGCGGCGTGTGCAATCCGTCGACCAGCGGCTGCGCCGTCTCGCCGGTCACCCGGAGAACGGCGCCGGCTACCGACACCAGCGGTGCGCCGTCGGGTCCGATCACCACCCCGACCGGGGTGTCGAGGCCGGAGGCCAGGACACTGACCGATCCGTCGCGCACCGAAAGCAGCCGTCCCGCACCCTGTTCGACGACTACGACGGAACCGTCGGGAGCTTGCGCCACGCCGTAGGGCTGGTCGATGCCACTGGCTAATACCTGGCTCACCTCGTCCTCGCCAGCGCCCGGGCGGAATCGCGCCACGGTGTCGGCCGCAGTGGTGACGATGAATTCGCCCGGGCCCGAGGCGATCACCCCGCGCAGGAAACCCGGATAGCCGGAGGAGAACAGCATCGCGACAGTCTGCAGGTCCCCGTCTGGGCCGACCCGGTAGAAGTAGGTGCCGTCGGCGACATAGACGTTGCCGTCGGCGCCGACGGTCAGGTCCAGCGGCCAGTTCAATCCACCTGGCAGTACTGCCTGGCTGCCGTTCGACAGGATCTCGGTGATCTCACCCGTGAAGTTCGAGACGAACAGGCGGCCGTCGACGAAGGTGCAGTTGTCCAGGCCCGGGGTCAGCTGGGCCAGTAGCTTCTGCTCGCCGCTGCGGGGGTCGATGCGCAGCACCTGGCCGCTGGCGACCTGGGTGGAGACGATGTAGCCGTCGGCGTCGAACTTGACCGAGTCCGGTACCCCGAGCCCGCCGGCCACCACCTGCGGTTCGCCGCCGTTGGGATCAATGCGCCAGATCTCGTTCGCACCCATGACCGGGAAGTAGAGCAGCCCGTCGGGGCCGACCTCCATCGCGTTGGGCGAGGGCACATCCTCCAGCAGGATGCGCGGGGCACCGCCGGCCAGGTCGAACTCCATGAGGCGGCCGCCCTCACGGCATTCCCCGACGAACAACCGGCCCTGATGGAAGGTGATGCCGTTGGCCGAGGGGATGTCGTCGCGCAGCACGCGGGTGGTGCCGTCGGCCGAGCGCACGCTGACGCGGCCGTCCATCACCTCGGTGGCGTACAGGTTGCCGGCCGGATCGAAGGCCACGTCGTCGGGAGCGATGATGTCGCCGCCCTTGGCGGTGACGGTTTCCAGCTGTCCGGTGTCCAGGTCGAGTGCGCTGATCTGGCTGCCGGTGACCTGCGCGACGTAGATGCGGCCGTCGGGGCCGGTGCGCAGGCCATTCGCCCCGAACAGCCGGCTGGGGCCCGTGACCTGCTGCAGCGTCCAGTTCTCGGCGACGGACGGGTTTGCGGTGTACCTCGCGATGGCGGTGCCGGGACTTGCCGATAGGGCGCTCATGACCTCGGACGTTAGCAACTAGCCGTAGTCCAGACAATAGCCGCCGAAATCCTCAGATCGACCCTTGACGGTTGAATAAGTGCTGCGGAATAGTGTTCTCCAATATGAAGATCGTCATTTGTTGTCCGGACAATTAAGCCGATTGGGGTGCGGATGGACAGTTCCCTGAGCCTGGACGGCCGGGTCGTGGTGGTGTCGGGCGCCGGTGGCGGCGGCATCGGCACCACTGTCACGCGGATGGCAGCCGAGGCCGGCGCCACGGTGGTGGCGGTGAGCCGCTCGCAGGAGAACCTCGACACCCACGTCGCACCACTGGCCGACAAGGGGCTGAACGTGGTGACTGTGGCCGCCGACGCCTCCACTGACGACGGCATCGCCACGGTGTTGGACGCGGCACGTCGCGCCGACGGGACGCTGTATGGACTGGTGAATGTCGCCGGCGGTGCGGCGCCGTCCACCTGGATGCCCGCCACCCGGGTCTCGCGAGCCGACTGGCGCGAATTGTTCACCGCGAACCTCGAAACCATGTTCTTCATGAGCCAGGCGGTGGCTTCCGAGATCCGGTCGCAAGGCGACGCGGGATCGATCGTGTCGGTGTCCTCGATCAGCGGGATGAACACCGCGCCGTATCACGTCGCCTACGGCACGGCGAAGGCCGCGATCGTGGCGGCCACGCGGACCATGGCCGCAGAGCTGGCCGCCGAAGGTATCCGGGTCAACGCCGTCGCCCCCGGGGTGACCGAAACCGCCGCCTCGGCAACCTATGTCGATGCCGACCCCGAGCGGGACCAGCGGGCGATCGCGATGGGCCGGCGCGGTACTCCCGAAGAGCAGGCGGGGGCCATCCTGTTCCTGCTCTCGGACCTGTCGAGCTACATCACCGGCCAGACCATCCTGGTCGACGGCGGGCTGAACCTGCGCTGGACCCATCTCGGTGCCGACAACACCTCGTTGTTCCTCAAGGACAACGACTTCCGCGAAGCGATCAGGAGGATCTGATGGCGCATACCGAATCCCATCTCGACGCCACGTTGGAGGTCGACGCCGAACCGGACGGCGCGAGCGGAGAGATCGCCGAGGACTTGTCGCAGCCGACCACCATCCCGGTCGAGGCCTACATCTCCGAGAGTTACGCTCGCGCCGAACGAGATCGACTGTGGCGCAAGGTCTGGCAGCAGGTCGGCCGGGTCGAGGAGATTCCCGAGGTCGGAAGCTACCTGACCTACGACATCCTCGACGACTCGATCATCGTCGTGCGCACGGGCCCAAATGAGTTCACTGCCCACCACAACGTCTGCATGCACCGCGGACGCAAGCTCATCGACAACCCCGAGGGGGCCAAGAACGCGACCGGTCGGGCCCGGAAATCCTTCGTCTGCGGATTCCACGGCTGGACCTACGGTCTCGACGGAACCTGCACGCACATCCGGGAACAGGACGACTGGCAGGGCAAGCTCACTGCGCGCAACACCCACCTGGCGCCCGTGCAGGTGGACACCTGGGGCGGGTGGCTGTTCATCAACATGGATCCCGACTGCGAGTCGCTGGCCGATTACCTGATGCCGGCCGCCAAGATCCTCGACCCGTTCGGTCTGGAGAACATGCGCTACAAGTGGCGCAAATGGTTGTACTTCGACTGCAACTGGAAGGTCGCCATGGAGGCCTTCAACGAGACCTACCACGTGTTCACCACGCACCCGGAGTTCAACAAGTTCGGCGAGTTCAAGGGCTGGGCCAAGGCGCAGGGCAAGCACAGCAACATCGGCTACGACGCGCCAAAGGGCCTGGACGAGACCAAGTCCAAGATCCGTCTGGGAATCGGTGATCCGCGCATCTCCACTGCCGAGATGCAGGTCTACACCATGGAAGAGACCAACGCGACGACGACGAAGACCTTGGTGAACGCCGCCAAGCGGCTCGTCGACGAACTGCCCGAGGGCACCCCCGCCGACGAGGTACTGCAGCACTGGCTGGCCTCGGCCCGCCGCGATGACGAGGCACGAGGCGTGGTCTGGCCGACCATCCCGCCCGACATCCTGGGGCAGAGCGGCACGGCGTGGCAGATCTTCCCGAACTTCCAAGTGGGGCAGGGCCTGACCAGTGCGCTGTGCTACAGCGCACGCCCCGATCCGAGCTACAACCCGGACAAGTGCATCTTCGAGGTCGCTGTCTTCGAGCTGTACCCCAAAGGTGAAGAGCCGCAGACCGAGTGGGCGTACACCCCGAAGGATTCACCGAACTGGCTGTCGGTGCTGCCGCAGGATTTCTCGAACATGGCGGCGGTGCAACAGGGGATGAAATCGGCAGGCTTCCCGGGGACTCTGCCGAATCCCTACCGCGAACGCAGCACGGTCAACCTGCATTACCAACTTTCCAAGTACATGGGCACCGGAGAGCCCACCGACATCCAGTGATTTGTGCACATCCCGTAACGGTCAGCGTTACCGGAGGTGCACAAGTCGCCACAAAGGAGACAACATGAAGGTCAATCTGGGTACCGGAGCGCAGAACTCCCACGACTGGGAGCGCGTGCTCGCCGGTGACTTCACCACCCCGCCGGCCACGCCGGACTACAAGTGCGTGCAGGCCGCGCTGGCCCTGGGCGACCTCGCCGAGCCGCTCGGCTTCGACGGGATCTGGTTCCCCGAGCACCACGGCACGCCATACGGCATGACCCCCAACCCGATTCAGGCTCTGACCTACTTCGCGGGACGCACCGAGCGGGTCAGCCTGGGCACGTTCGTGGCGGTGGTGCCATGGTGGAACCCGATCCGGCTCGCTACCCAGATCGCCTACCTCGACATCGTCTCCAACGGTCGCTACACCACGATCGGCCTGGGCCGCGGGGTGTCCAAGGGCGAGTTCGCCGCCGTGGGTGTGCCGCGCGAGGAGAGCCGCGACCGCTTCAACGAGACGCTGGACATCCTCAAGCTGGCCTTCTCCGGTGAGCGGTTCTCTTATGACGGCAAGATCTTCAGCTTCCCGGAGATGTCGCTGCGGCCCGAGCCGATCAGCACCGATCTGTTCGACCGCATCTACAGCTCGTCCTCGACCGCCGAGTCCCTGGAGATCCTGTCCCGGCGCGGCATGGTTCCGCTCTTCGTCGGCAACAAGCCGATCACCGACGCCGGCGAAGAGGTCCGCAAGGTCAACACCTTCCGCGCCGAGGAAGGCCTCGGGCCCTGTCAGCCCAAGAACGTGATGTTCATGTATTGCGTGGGTTCCGAAGACGAAGTGGCTCAAACTGAGGAGTGGATCTGGACCGCCAACCGCGACGTCAACGTGCACTACGGCTTTGCCGACGCCTCCAACTTCAAGGGTGTCAAGGGGTACGAGGCGTACGCCGCCCGTGAAGCGAGTGCGACGGCCGTGCTGGCCTCGGAGGTCGGCAACCAGAAGAAGGGCGGCCCGCCCGGATACCACGCCTCCAACCTGCTGATCGGCACCCCCGAGACGGTGTTCGAGAAGCTCAAGGCCGCGCAGGAAGCGTGCTCGTTCTGCGAGGTCACCATCGTTCCGCAGTTCGGCACCATGCCGTACGAGAAGGCCATGGAGTCCACCAAGCTGTTCGCCGCCGAGGTGCTGCCCGCGGTGCACGACATGCCGGCCCCGCTGCACGCCGCCGCGCTGCCCGAGAAGGCCAACGCATGAGCCAGCCCAACACCTGCGGGCCCACCGACACTCCCACCGATTTCGACATCGACGCGATCCGGGAGAAGTACGCCGCCGAGCGGGCCAAGCGGCTGCGGCCTGAAGGCGGCGACCAGTACCTGGAGCTGGAAGGTGACTTCGCCGACTTCTACGAGGTCGACCCGTACACGACGGTGACCGAGCGGGATCCGATCATCGAGGATACCGACGTCGTCATCCTCGGTGGTGGCTTCGCGGGTCTGCTGGCCGGGGCGTATCTGAAGAAGGCCGGCGTCGAGGGGATCCGGGTCATCGAGATGGCCGGTGACTTCGGTGGCGTCTGGTACTGGAACCGCTTCCCGGGGATCCAGTGTGACAACGACGCCTACTGCTACATCCCGCTGCTCGAAGAGCTCGACTTCATGCCGAGCAAGAAGTTCGCCGACGGCGCCGAGATCTTGCAGCACTGCCGCAACATCGGCAAGCATTTCGGGCTGTACGACGGTGCCATGTTCTCCACGCAGGTGCGCGAACTGCGCTGGGACGACGCCGCGCAGCGCTGGCAGATCAGCACTGACCGGGGTGACGACATCCGGGCTCGTTTCGTGGTCATGGCGCAGGGCTCCTACAACCGGCCGAAGCTGCCGGGCATCCCCGGCATCAAGGACTTCACGGGGCATGTGTTCCATTCCGCGCGTTGGGATTACGACTACACGGGTGGCGACGCTGACGGCGGCCTGCACAAGCTGGCCGACAAGCGCGTCGCCCTGGTCGGTACCGGCGCAACCGGTATCCAGCTCGTACCTCACCTCGGTCGCGACGCCGAGCAGTTGTTCGTCTTCCAGCGGACCCCGTCGTCGGTCGATGCCCGGTCCAACCCGGCCACGGATCCGGCGTGGGCCGCATCCCTGCAACCTGGCTGGCAGGAGGAGCGCAAGCGCAACTTCCACAACTGGTCGCCGTTCGTCGGTGTGGTGTTCGGTGAACCAGACCTGGTGTGCGACTTCTGGACCGAGCTCGGGCGCAACCTGACCGCCCGGATCGCGGCCAGCGAGAACCCCGCCGAAGTGACCATCGAGCAGATCATGGCCTTCCGGGAGGAGGAAGACTTCAAGATCATGGAGCGGCTGCGTCGTCACGTCGCCGAGATCGTGGAGGACCCCGAGACCGCCGAAGCGCTCAAACCGTACTACCGCTTCATGTGCAAGCGGCCGACATCCAGCGAGCAGTACCTGGCCACCTTCAACCGACCCAACGTGAAACTCGTCGACGTCTCGGCATCCAAGGGCGTGGAACGGCTGACGGAGAAGGGAATCGTTGCCGGCGGCGTCGAATATGAGGTCGACTGCGTGATTTTCGCGAGCGGCTTCGAGATCTCCACCGAGATCAGCCGCCGGTTCGCGATCGAGAGCATCGTGGGTCGCGACGGACTGTCGTTGTTCGACTACTGGCAGAACGACTACAAGACCCTGCACGGGATGACCAGCCGCGGATTCCCCAACCAATTCTTCATGGGCTTCATCCAGGGCGGCGTGTCGGCCAACACCACGGCGATGTTCGAACAGCAGGCCAAGCACATCGCCTACATCATCGCCGAGGCACAGAACCGGGGCGCCACTACGGTCGAGCCCAGCCAGGAGGGCCAGGACGCGTGGGTCGCCACCGTTCGTGAACTAGCGATCGACAACTCGGCGTTCGAACTGTCGTGCACGCCTGGCTACTACAACAACGAGGGCCGCGGCGGTGCCGAACGAAACGGCGCGTTCCTCGGTGATTTCTACTCACCCGGCTTCTATGCCTTCGACGAGCTGATCGCCGAGTGGCGGGACAAGGGCGACCTCGACGGATTAGAGCTCACCTCATGACGACGGCAACCACGCTTGACACGCGGGATATCAAGCCCCGCATCGGAACCGAGATCCGCGCCGACAAGGCCGCGCTGCTGTCGGGCGAACATGCCGGGCGAATCCGGGAGCTGCTCGAGCAGCGCGGGGTGCTGGTGTTTCCCCAGATCGGGTTCACCGACGACGAGCAGATCGCGTTCACCGAAACCCTCGGCACGTTCGCGCCCGAGCACCAAGGCGAGAAGCTGTACAAGGTGTCGCTGGACACCGAGGTGAACAAGCAGGCCGACTATCTGAAGGGTTCGCTCTACTGGCACATCGACGGAACGATGAACGAAGTGCCGATCCTGGCCTCGCTGCTGCAGAGCGTCGCGCTCGGCAACCCCGAGGAAGGCGACACCGAGTTCTGCAACACCTATGCGGCCTACGACGCTCTGTCCGACGAGGACAAGGCCGGCATCGAGGGGCTGCGGGTCATGCACTCGGCGTGGAACACGCTGTTCTACTACGACCCCGAACCCAGCACCAAGACGCTGCGCCGCATGATGGCGATCGGTGACCGGGAGCTGCCGTTGGTGTGGACGCACCAATCGGGTCGCAAGTCGCTGGTGCTAGGGGCCACCGCCCGCCACATCGTCGACGTGGATTTCAAGGAGAGCGCCGAACTGCTGGTGCGGCTTCGGGATTGGGCCACTCAGCCCGATTTCACCTACCGCCATAAATGGACCGTCGGCGACCTGGTGATCTGGGACAACACCGGAACCATGCACCGGGCCACCCCGTATGACCCGGCGTCGGGCCGGCTGCTGCAGCGCACCAAGCTCGAGGGCGAGGAGCCCTTCGCTTGAGTACCCTCAGATTCGACGATCGCGTCGCTGTCGTCACCGGTGCCGGCCGGGGGCTGGGCCGTGAGTACGCCCTGCTGCTGGCTTCGAAAGGCGCGAAGGTCGTCGTCAACGATCCCGGTGGCAGTCTGACCGGGGACGGCACCGACTCGGGGCCGGCGCAGGACGTCGTCGACGAAATCGTCTCGGCCGGTGGGCAAGCCGTCGCTGTCACCGATTCGGTGGCCACTCCCGAAGGCGGCCAGGCCATCATCGGTAAAGCCGTCGAGCAGTTCGGCCGTCTCGACATCCTGATCCACAACGCCGGCACCGTGCGCCGTGGCTCGCTCAAGGAGATGAGCTACGACGATTTTGACGCCGTACTCGACGTGCATCTGCGCGGCGCATTCCACGTTGTGCGGGCGGCGTTTCCACACATGTGTGAGGCCGGGTACGGCCGGGTGGTGCTGACCTCGTCGATCGGCGGGCTGTACGGCAACCACGAGGTAGCCAACTATTCGGCGGCCAAGGCCGGGATCCTCGGGCTGTGCAACGTCGTGGCATTGGAAGGCGCCGCCGACGGTGTGTTGTGCAATGCGATCGTCCCAGGCGCAGTGACGCGGATGGCCGAAGGCCTGGACACCTCGGCGTATCCGCCGATGGGCCCGGACCTGGTGGCCCCTGCAGTCGGCTGGTTGGCGCATGAATCCTGCTCGGTCACCGGCGAATTCTTCGTCGCGATCGCCGGACGGATCGCCCGTGCCGTCGTCGCCGAGTCGCCGGGTGTGTACCGACCGTCGTGGACGGTCGAACAAGTAGGGGAGCAGATGGACGCGATCCGCGACCTGTCCGAGCCGGTGATCTTCCCCGTGGTTCCCGACGGGCATGCCGATCACATCCGCTACAGCTTCGGACGGGCGGCAGAGGGGGTCCACTCATGAGATCCGGTCCACTGCAAGGTGTTCGGGTGGTCGACCTCACCGCCATGGTGATGGGGCCGTACTGCACGCAGATCATGGCCGACATGGGTGCCGATGTCATCAAGGTGGAGACACCGGCCGGGGACAACACCCGCTACATCTCGGTGGGCCCGGCACCCGGCATGAGCGGCGTGTTCGTCAACGTCAACCGCGGCAAGCGCAGTGTGGTGCTGGACCTGCGTTCGGAACAGGGCAAGGCCGACCTACGTGCATTGATTGCCGACGCCGATGTGTTCATCCACTCGATGCGGGCCAAGGCGATCAGCAAGCTCGGTTTCGGGTACGACGATGTGGCCGCGATCAACCCCGGCATCGTCTACACCAACTGCTACGGCTACGGCCGGCGCGGGCCCGATGCCGACCGCCCCGCCTACGATGACACCATCCAGGCCGAATGCGGATTGCCTGCCGTGCAACAGCAATTGACCGGTGAGGCGTCCTACGTCGGCACGATCATGGCCGACAAGGTAGCCGGCCTGACCGCGCTCTACGCCACCACGATGGCGCTGTTCCACCGGGAACGCACCGGCGAGGGGCAGGAGGTGGAGGTCAGCATGTTCGAGACCATGGCCTCCTTCATGCTGGTCGAACATGCCAACGGCGCCATGTTCGATCCCCCGTTGAGTCCCGCCGTGTACCCACGCGCGGTCACCCCCAATCGCAGGCCGTATGAGACCAAGGACGGTCACATCGCGGCGCTGATCTACAACGACAAGCATTGGAACGCGTTCATCGACCGGGTGCAACCCGATTGGAACAGAGCCGAATACGCGACGCTGGAACAGCGGGCCCGTCAGATCGACACCGTGTACGGGCTGCTGGCGGGGACTCTGAAGGA
The DNA here is from genome assembly GCA_036235365.1 of Mycolicibacterium sp. 050232. Taxonomy (GTDB): domain Bacteria; phylum Actinomycetota; class Actinomycetes; order Mycobacteriales; family Mycobacteriaceae; genus Mycobacterium. The sequence goes on from JAZBEZ010000005.1 coordinate 100,032, forward strand.
ACGCACTACCGCGGAGTGGCTGGACCTGTTCGCGGAACTGGAGATTCCGGCAGCGCCCATGCTCACACCGGATGAATTGTTCGAGAACGAGCACCTCAACGCGGTCGGATTGTTCGAGACCGTCGACACCCCGCATGGTCGGGTGCGGATGCCCGGTGTGCCCACCTGGTTCTCCCGGACCCCGGGCCACATAGCCGGATACGCGCCCGAACTGGGGGCTGACACCGACGAAGTGCTGGCCGAGCTGAGATCACGTGAGATCGCCGGCTGAGCGGCGGAAAAGAAAGGCCAGGAGTGGATTTCGATTTTGGTGAGGCGGCCGACACGCTGCGCGGTGAGCTGCGTGCGCTGATCGCCGACCAGGTGCCCGCCGACTTTCTCGGCGCGTTCACCGATGACCCCGCCGATCTTGCGGTGGCTCAGCAGTTCTGCCGGACCCTGGCGCAGCAGCACTTGCTCTGCAAGTCGTGGCCGAAGGAATTCGGCGGCGGCGACGCGTCGGTGTGGGAGCAGACCGTGGTGCGCGAGGAGATGTGGGCGCACCACGAACCGCGCGGCGCCCAGTACATGGGTGTCAACTGGGTGGGCCCGATCATCATGCGGCACGGCACCGAAGAGCAGCAGCGCAAACACCTGCCGCCGATCGCCAACGGTGAAGTGATCTGGTGCCAGGGCTTTTCCGAGCCCGAGGCCGGTTCGGACCTGGCCTCGCTGCGCACGTTCGCCCGCCGGGAGGACGACGGCTGGCGGGTCAACGGGCAGAAGATCTGGACCTCGTACGCCACCATGGCGCAGTGGATCTTCCTGCTGGCCCGCACCTCCAAGGGTGAGAAGAAACAACAGGGCATGACCATCTTCCTGGTGCCGATGGATTCGCCGGGCATCCAGGTACGCCCGATCCGCACCATGATGGGGCCGCACCACCTCAACGAGGTGTTCTTCGACGACCTCAAGGTCACCGAGGCCGATGTGCTGGGGACGGTGGACCAGGGCTGGTCGATCGTGCAGGACGTGGTGTCTTTCGAGCGGGTCGGCATCGCCCGCTACGCGCGCTGCGAGCGGCTGCTGCAGGCCGCACCCGAGGTGCTCGGCGACAAGTGGGAGCAGCTGCCTGCCGAGCTGCGGGGCCGGTGGACGCGGATGCTCACGCACTGCCGCCGGGCCCGGCTGATGGCCTACCGGGTGGTGTCGATGCAGGCCAAGGGACGCGTGAATCCCGGTGATTCCGCGGCATATCGGATCGCGGTGACGCGGCTGGACCAGGAGAGTGCCGAAGTGCTCATGGAGATCGCCGCAGCATTGCCCAGAGGCGGAAGTCCGGAAGCCGAGTACTTCCGCGCCGAGGTGGAGGACCACTGGCGCTACTCGCAGGCGTCGACCGTGTCCTCGGGCAGCATCGAGATGCAACGCATCCTGCTGTCGCGGACCATGCTGGCCGGGAAGGCGTGACGCGATGAATCTGGATCTCAGCGATGACGCGAAAGAGTATGGCCGCGAAGCCCTGAAGGCGCTCGAAGCTGCCGGCGGCGATCAGCTGCTGGCCCAGGCCGACGCCAAGCCGGACACCCGGGCCGGGCTGGTCATGCCGGTGCTGGACGGCCTGGGCGTGTTCGAGCTGGAACCACGCACCGACGCGGACTCATTGGAGGCCGCGGCTGCGGTGTGCCGCAGCGCCGGATATTGGGCGCTGCCGTATCCGGTCGCCGAGCGATTGGCCCGTCCGGCGGATCTCGACGTCGACGGCCTGGTCGTCGTCGATGCCGACGCCCCGGAGGCCGCGCTGCAGGGCCTGGACAACCGCTGGGCGGCAGTCACATTGGATGGCGCACGCAGCACTGTGACCGCCACCGGTGCGTCGGGACCATCCTTTGCCACCGCACTCGAGCTGGCCGCTGCGGACAGTTCAGGCGCGAATGACGTGGCGCTGGCCCTGACGCTTCCGTCGTGGACATTGCTCGGCATGCTCGACCGGGCCATCGATCTGACGGTCGCTCACGTCAGCCTGCGCAAGCAGTTCGGCCAGCCGCTGTCGTCGTTCCAGGGCGTGCAGTTCCAGCTGACCGATGCCGAGGTGGAGCGCAGCGGCGTCGACATGCTGGCCAAATACGCGTTGTGGAGCCTGGCCACGAACCCGGCCGACGAGGCGATCAACGACGCGCTGGCATTGCGACTGGCCGCGATCGAGGCCGCCGAGGTGGTGTTCCGGGTCTGCCATCAGCTGCACGGCGCCGTCGGCTTCTGCGATGAGACCACGTTGTCGTGGTTGTCGCGCTACAGCCAGCCGTTGCGCCGCTTGCCCTTCGGAGTGTCCAAGACCCGCGACACCCTGACCGCTCGGTTGGGCCGGCGCGGACTCACCGGGTTGTTCTCGTCATGACCGGCCTCGACGAGTTCCGGGCGTCCGTACGGGACTGGTGTGCCGCACACGTCCCGAAAGGCTGGCGCGCCAACCAGACCGGCGTCAGCGACGACGAGTTCGCGTCGTTCCAGAAGTCCTGGTTCGCCGAGCTGCACACCGCCGGGTACGCGGTGCCGCACTGGCCGGCCGAATGGGGCGGTGGTATGTCCGTGCCGGAGCAGATTGTGCTGTACCAGGAATTGGCCGCGCACGACGCGCCGCGCCTGGTGCTGGCCTTCGTCGGCATCCACCACGCCGCGTCCACGTTGCTGGCCGCGGGCAGCGAGGAGCAGCGGCGACGACACCTGCCTGCCATCCTCGACGGGGAGATCTGGGTGCAGGGGTTCTCGGAGCCCGAGGCCGGAAGCGATCTGGCGGCCCTGCGCACCACCGCGCGCGCCGAGGGGGACAGCTTCATCGTCAACGGCCAGAAGCTCTGGGCCAGTGGTGCTCTGCACGCGGACTGGTGTTTGTTGCTCGCGCGTACCGACCCGGAAGCACCCAAACGGCACGGCATCTCCTACTTCCTGATGGACATGACCACACCCGGCATCGATGTGCGGCCGATCCGAAACGCGGTGGGGGATTCGCACTTCTGCGAGATCTTCCTCAACGACGTCGAAATCCCCGCGGCCAACCTCATCGGCCCGCTCAACAAGGGTTGGCAGGTGGCCCAGGCCACGCTCGGTGCCGAACGCGGTATGACCATGCTGGAACTGTCGGAGCGGTTGGGCAACGCGGGCTTCAAGTGGCTGCTCGACGCCGCGCCGCTCGACGATCCCGTGGTGGCAGACCGGTTGGCGCAGTTCGAGACCGAGTTGACCGGGTTGCGCGGACTGTGCCGGGATCTGGTCGAGCGCTCCGAGGCTGGGCAGGCCGGCCCGGCCGACGCCTCGATCGTCAAGCTGTACTACAGCGAATTGTTGCAGCGGATGACCGGATTCGGTGCCGAGATCGGAGGGTTGGCCGCCCACACCGTGCTGACCAAACCGGCCTCCAGCGGCTGGGAATCGGGCGCCTGGATGCTCGATTTCATCGGATCGTGGGAATGGACCATCCCCGGCGGAGCCAGCGAGATCCAGCGCACCATCATCGGTGAGCGTGGTCTGGGCCTGCCTCGAGAGCCGAGTGCGGTGTGATGAGCGAATTTTCCGAGCTGCACGACGAACTGCGTTCGGTAGCAGCCGATCTGCTGGCCAAGGGCACCGTCGACTGGCCACTTCTGGTCTCGGCAGGGTGGATCGGACTGGACGCCCCCGAGGAGGCCGGCGGTGCCGGCGCCACCTTCGCCGAAGTGGCGGTGATCTGTGAGGAGTTGGGCCGGGCCGCGGCGACCACCAGCTACCTGGGCGGTGCCGTGCTGGCGATCGGCGCACTGAATTCTTTGCAACCCAACGTATCCCGTGACGCACTCCTGCAGGCAGTGGTGGCCGGCAACACCCGTACCGTGCTGGCCCTACCGGGGACCGGCGGACCCGCACCGTTCGATCTGGCCACTACCAGGCTGGGCTGGTGGGTCCACGGCAGGGCATCTTTTGCCCCCGATGCGGCTGGAGCCCAGCGGCTGCTGCTGCCCGCCCGGGACGCCGACGGGGTCGCGGTCCTGGTGGACGTGGCCGTCGACGCACCCGGGCTCACGGTCACCGAGCAGCCGGTGCTCGACGAGACTCGCAGGCTCGCCACCGTGACGGCAGAGGGCGTGGAGGTGGACGAGGACGCGGTGTGGAAGTTCGACGGCGACACCGAGGAGCAGCTGCGAAAGCTCACCGACCGTGCCGCGCTCGCGGTGGCGTGCGACAGCCTGGGCGTCGCGCAGGCCATGCTCGACACCACGGTGTCCTACACCGGGGTCCGTCAGCAGTTCGGCCGTCCGATCGGCTCGTTCCAGGCCGTCAAGCATGCCTGCGCGGACATGCTCGTGACGATCTCGGTGGCCCGGCAGCTCGTGAGGGCAGCTATCGCGGCACCGGAGCCGACCGCGATATCGATGGCCAAGGCGTATGCCACCGAGGCCGCGGTCGAGGTGGCCGGCAAGGCCATGCAGTTGCACGGCGGCATCGGCTACACCTGGGAGAGCGGCGTGCACGTGTATCTCAAGCGGGCCGCGCTCAACCGGTCACTGTTCGGCTCGCCCGCCGAACACCGCGCCAAGATCTCTGCGCGCTACCGATGAGTTTTCCACGCGGCAGTGGTCAGACCTAGCGACTGTCCATTCCGTGAAGGAGAAATATCGTGGTTATCCGTAAGAGCGCCCCGCTGGGCGCCCCCACCTGGATCGACCTGGCCACCTCGGACCTTGAGCGTGCCAAGCAGTTCTACGGTGCCGTGTTCGGGTGGACGTTCGAGACCGGCGGCCCCGAGTACGGCGGCTACGTCACCGCATCCGTCGACGGCAACGTGGTGGCCGGTCTGATGCGCAATGACCCGCAGTGGAACGCTCCGGATGCCTGGACCACCTATCTGCACACCGCAGACGCCGATGCCGCGGTAGCGGCGGTGATCGCGGCCGGCGGGGGCAACTGCGGTGGCGTGATGGACATCCCGGCGAAGGGCCGGATGGCGATGATGACCGATACCGCCAACGGGTTCTTCGGTATCTGGCAGCCGGGCGGGCACGCCGGTTTCGCCGTGTTCAACGAGGCCGGCGCGCCGGTGTATCACCAGCTGACCACCAGCGACTACGCCAAAGCCTTGGACTTCTACGGCGCGGCGTTCGGCTGGACCACCGAGACCGTCTCCGACACCGATGAATTCCGCTACAGCACCGCGAACTTCGATGGTGAGGCGCTCGTGGGGGTGATGGATGGATCGGCGTACATCCCCGAGGGTGCGCCGTCGGCGTGGACCACGTTCTTCGGTTCCGACGACGTGGACAAGACGATCGAACTCGTCGTCGCCAACGGCGGCTCGGTGGTACGGCCTGCCGAGGACACCCCTTACGGTCGGCTGGCCGCGGTGGCAGACCCCACCGGGGCCGGGTTCAATCTGTCGTCGTTGCAGGGCTGAGCGCGAAGTCCGCGAAGTCGAAACCCGGCACCACCACGCAGCTGACCAGGGCGGGCTCGTCATCACGCGGCTTGGCGCGTTGCCAGTAGCCGGGCGGCACCACAAGCTGAGGGTGCTGCCCGGCGGCGATGTCCGGACCCAGCACAAGACTTGCCGCGGTGTTCTTTTCCTTACCGATCTCCAGCACCAACGGGCTGCCCCGATGGTGGAACCACAGCTCGGCGCTGCGGACCGTGTGCCAGGCGGACTGCTGACCAGGCATCAGCAGGAACAGGATCGCGGTGCCGGCGCTGCGGGGCCCCGAGTAGCCCGTCGGCAGCGAGGCCTGGCTCACCGTCAGTTCGCTGCGCCAGGTCTCGCGATACCAGCCGCCCTCGGGGTGAGGGGCGAGATCGAGCCGTCTGGCCCAGTCAGGTAGTTCGGTCACAACCGATAGTCTCGTCGCTATGGTTCGTCTGCGTCCAGGTTGGCGCGTGGCCCCGGGTTGGCTGATAGCCCTGTGTGCCGCCGTCCTCGTGGTGGTGGCCTGGTTGCCGTGGCTGACCACCGGCGCCAACGGCGGCGGCCGGGCCAATGCCATCGGCGGGGCGGTGGGCAGCATTATGCTGCCACCCGGGTTCGGCGCCGGGCAGCTGATCGTCCTGTTGGGCTCCGGCCTCATCGTGGCCGGCGCGATGGCCGGGCGTGGTCTGTCGCAGCGCTGGGCTTCGGCTGCGGGACTGGTGATCTCGCTGGCCCTGGTGGCGTTGACGGTGTGGTACTACGTGCTCAACGTCAAAGGCCCGGTGGCCGCGGGGTACGGGCTCTATCTCGGGGGAGCGATGGCGGTGTTGGCCGGGTTGTGTTCGGTGTGGTCTCTGCTGTCGACGTTAGGAAACTAGTGAGTGAGTTCGTCTCGCCGGTGGAGCTGACCGGACAACGCTGGGTGACCTTGGAGCCGTTGACGTCCGGCCACGTCGCTGAGATCGACGCCGCCGCGGCGGACGGTGAGTTGGGGTCGCTCTGGTACACGATGACGCCGAAGCCCGACGGTGCCGCCGAATGGGTGCGACGCATGTTCGAGTTGCGTGCCGCCGATCACGGCGTGACCTTCGTGGTGCGAAGCCTCGACGGCAAGCTGGTCGGCTCGTCCAGCTACCTGCATGTCGACGGCCCGAACCGAAGGCTGGAGATCGGCCACACGTGGTACACCGCTGCCGCGCGACGTACCGGCATCAACGCCGAGACCAAGCTGTTGATGCTCGGTCATGCTTTCGATGAGTTGAACTGTGTGGCAGTAGAATTCCGCACCCACTTCTTCAACTTCGCCAGTCGTGCGGCGATCGAACGGCTCGGTGCCAAGCAAGACGGTGTGCTGCGCAGTCACCAGTTGTCGCCCGACGGCTCCCGGCGAGACACCGTGGTCTATTCGATCCTGGACATCGAATGGCCCGCAGCGCGGTCCAGCCTGAAGTTCAGGCTGGACCGCCGTGGCGGGATCAGTTAATCCGCATCGACAGTGTTGGTTTCGATCGACTTGCGATCGGCGCCGTGAGCCACATCGATCTTGCGAGGCTTGGCGCGTTCGGCAATCGGGATCGTGACGGTGAGGACACCGTTCTCGTACGTGGCTGAGATCGCCGACGTCTCGATGCCGTCGCCGAGTGACAGCTGTCGTCGGAAATTGCCGAAGAACCGCTCGTTCGCCAGCCACTGCGCGGATTCGTCGGAACGTGCGGTTCGGTGCGCGGAGATGGTCAGCGTGCCGTTGTCGACGTTGACGTCCACCGAGCCCGGATCGACGCCGGGAAGGTCGGCCGTCAAGACGTAGTGGTCGCCGATCTTGCAGAGGTCCATCGGCATGAACCTGGGTGTGCGCATTGACCCGGAATCACCTGACAGCAAACTCCTGGTCAATACATCAAGGTCGCTGAACGGATCAAAACGAAGCACAGTAATCCACCTCCCATGTCATCTCAGAGCCCGCCACCGTGGCAGGCAGCCAATCACTGTGCAACGCCGATATTAGCACTCGCCACAGTGGAGTGCTAGAAAATTTTCGACGATTTTTCACATGATTTCAGCATGTCACAGCCATGGACCCGGGAGCTCTGGCTGTCGCGAGGCGGCGGTACCGCTGGGAAAGTGATAGCGCCGTCGCCGAGCCGAACAGGTTTGCGGGCGCCGCTTGCGCAGCTGCGCGGATGAGGCTGCGCCACGTCCGCCGCCAGTGCGGCCGGGAGTTTGCAGCGGCCAGCAGCAACCTCGGTCCGGTGTGGGTAAGCGTCGCGCTCACCGGGCTCGCGGTGGCGCTCATGGCAGTTCGACAGCGGACACCGCTGCCCCGGTGAGCCGATCTCCGCACTGATCGCACCTCAGCACCGGAGAGAAGGCGTGGCCGTGGCCGGTGTGCTTGAGGAGCACTGCGGGGCCTTCAGCGGCAGGGAATGACCGCTGCGCCCAGGCCAGTGCGGTCACCAACACGGGCAGGAATGCCGCGCCCTTCGGTGTCAACCGGTACTGCCGATCCTCGTCGGTGGTGGTCAGAATTCCGTTGTCCCGGAACGTCTGTAGGCGGTCGGCGAGCGACGCCGGCGACGCGGCGAGCGCTCGTTGGAACTCGGAGAACCTGGAGGTGCCGGTGAACACCGCCACCAGGATCGCGAACGCCCAGCGGTTGCCCAGCACGCTCATGGTCTGGGGGAACAGGCCCGATGGTGAGTCGCGCCGGTCATCGGCGGATCGGCGTCGGGTCGTCACCACCGGCAGCGACCGCGACCAGCCCCCGCTGGGCCCCCACCGGGCCGTCACGTCGCCGGCCACGGTGGGTTCGCCGCATGCGCCACAGGTGAGCACCGGTGTGAAATCTGCGCCGCAGCCCAGATGTCGCATCCGGGGGAGTGGCTCGCGGTGTTCGGGCACCCAGTGACGTTCCCACTCCCAGATCGACACCAGCACCGGCCACAAGGCCCGGCCCCGGGGCGTGATCAGGTATTCGTCGCGCGGCGGTCGCTCCTGATACCGGTGGCGGTGCAGCAGACCGTCTTCGGTGAGGGAACCGAGGCGGCGTGTCAGCACCGAGTTGGAGATCGGCAGCCGGGTGGTGAACTGTCCGTAGCGGGTGGCGCCCATCAGGGCCTGTTGCATCACCAGCAGCGTCCATTCGTCGCCGACGATCGCCAGCATCTGTCCGACGGCGTTGGTGACGTCGGGCGGTGTGTCAGTCACGCACCAGCCATCGGCGCAGCTCGTCGCCCGGCGCCCAGGTGGAGTGGGTTCCGCTGGAAACCCGTTCCGGCAGAGCGAGTTTGCACACCGGACCGTCAGAGACCCGGGCCGCATCGAACACCAGGCAGTAGGACGCGTCGTCGTTCATATCGGTGGTGATGGTAACCAGATAGCCGTCATCCTCGCCGCGGCTGCCCACCCGCGGCGCCATCGCGGTCTCGCTGCCGTACACCCCGTCGTCGAAGGTGTAGCGCTGCTCGGATCCGGTGTGCAGGTCGTGGCGGACCAACCCGTCGAGCAGGAACCAGCCCGGTTTCCCCGTGACGGCATAGGCGTAGCGGTACTCGCGGCCGGCATGACCAGGGTTGATCATGCCGAATTCGGTGATGCTGTCGGACAATTGCTCCTCGCGAGTCTGCCCGGTGGCGAGGTTGAACCGCCAGCGGTGCAGCCTGGTCTGCATCTTGTCCAGCGCCAGGGCCGGTGCCGCGTGGCCCTGGAAGAATCCGTCGAGCACGATCTCGTCGCCGTCCTCGTAGGCATTGGTGAAGTGCAGCACGTAGGTGGTGTCGGCCTCGAACCATTTGACGTCGGCGGATGTTCCGCGACGCGGTAGCACCGCAAAGCGGGATGGCATGTCGCGGTGCAGCTTCGGCAGGTGCACGTTCTTCTTGAGGAACTCGGCGTCCCAGAACAGCGGAAAGTCGTTGAGAATCACGTAGTTCTCGGTGAACGCCATGTCGTGGGGCAGTCGGGGACCGGGCAGCTCCACATCGACGTAGTGCACGAGCTTGTTGTCGGCGTCCACCACGCCGTAGTGCATGTACGGCGACTGTTTGCCGTAGTTGAAGAACAGCAGTTCACCCGTGGCGTCGTCGGCCTTGGGGTGTGCTGACACACCCCAGTCGGCGGGGAACGCCCCACCCCAGTCCGCCTTACCAAGGGTGTCGCCGGTGTACGGGTCGACGCGATACAGGTCGCCGCACTGATAGAAGCTGGTGAGCGCCACCCCGCGGTGCACCGTCACGTCTGTGCTGGAGGCGTCCTTCATCAGGGTGCGGGCACCCCAACCGTGGTCGCGTTGGGCCAGTTCGACCGGCTCGGCGATACCGGGCCACAGTGGGCCACCGGCCTCGTTCTCGGCCAGGAAACCATCGGTGCGGATGAACCTGTTGCGGTAGAAGGATTTTCCGTCGCGGAACCCGACGATGTGCAGCATCCCGTCACCGTCGAAGGGATGGTAGGTCTGAAACGCCGGATGCAGCGGGTTCTCGGTGTTGCGCAGGTAGACGCCGTCGAGATCGGACGGGATCTCGCCGTCGACGACCCGCAGATCGTCGGAGTCGAATTCGGTGGTCTGCGGACGCCACGCCCCGGTGCGGTACGGGTGGGTGTCATCCTCGGGCAGCGTGGACAGGAACTTGGTCACGATCTCGGTGTTCATGCGTTGACTCCTCTCACGACGAAGCTGACGGTGGTGGCGGTGCTGCCGCCGAAGTTCAAGGTGCCGAAGGTCTTTGCCCCCTCGACTTGGTACGGACCCGCGTCGGCGCTGACCTGCTTCGCGGCATCAAGCAGCATTCGCACCCCCGACGCGCCGACCGGGTGCCCGCCGCCGATGAGCCCGCCGCTGGGATTGACAGGCAGCCGACCGCCGATCTCGATCTCGCCGTTCTCGATGGCTTTCCATGATTCGCCGGGGTCGGTCAGCCCGATGTGGTCGATGGCCAGGTACTCGCTGGGGGTAAAGCAGTCGTGGACTTCGAACCCGTCGAGGTCGTCGAGCGTCACGTCGGCGCGACCGAAGGCATCCAGTACGGCATGGCGTACGTGCGGCAGCAGGTATTGATCTTCTGCACTTTGGTCGAGCTTCTGGCGCAGGCCAAGGCCGACCGATCGGTGGCCCCAACCGTCGATACGGGCGATCGGCCGGACGCCCGGATGTGCGCGCAGATAGGAATCGCTGACCAGGACCAGGCCCGCTCCACCGTCGGTCATCTGGCTGCAGTCGAAGCGTCGTAGCCGGCCTTCCACCACCGGGTTGGTCGCGTCGTCGTCCCCGATCGGATCGGGCACCGTCCAGTCTCGGGTCTGGGCGTTGGGGTTGGCCCGGGCGTTCCGAAAGTTGAGTGCGGCGATGGCGTGAAGATGGTCGGGGTCCAGACCGTACCGCTGGTCGTAGGCCTCAGCCACCTCGGAGAACATCGATGGCCAGACGAACCTGGCGCCCTCGGCTTCATGGCCGGTCCAGGCGGCCGCTCCGAGGTGGGCCGCGGCGGTGTCGCCGGGCACCGTTTTCTCCAGTTCCGCCCCGATGACCAGGGCGTTGTCGTAGGCGCCGGAGCGCAGATCGGCGATGGCCGCGACGATCGCGATGCTGCCCGACGCACACGCGGCCTCGTGGCGGGAGGCCGGCGTGCCCCACAGGCCGGGATGCACGGTGGCAGGCATGGCGCCGAGATGTCCCTGGCCGGCGAACAGCTCGCCGAAGGCGTTCGCGACGTGGACCACGCCGATGCCCGTGGCGTCGAGCCGGGCGCTGTTCAGGGTGTGGTCGACGACCTCGCGGGTAAGCCCGGCGAAGTCGACCTGCTCACGGGTCAGGTTGCGGGCGAAATCGCTCTGGTAACCGCCGAGAATCCAGACGTCGTCCATGGCGGCGACGTTACTACAACTAAGAGAGTGACTCGAGACCTGAAAACAAGAACGCCGTGGCAGGAATCCGGTCTTGGATACCTGCCACGGCGTTACCCGTGGTTATTGCTGAATCAGTCGTCCCAGCCGCCATGACCGTGGCCGTGGCCGTGGCCACGGCCGTGCCAGCCGTTGTCCCACCCGTTCCAACGGCCCCAGCCGGGACCCTCGACGCAGGCCTGCACGTAGCCGTACGGTCCGCTTGCGCAGATCTCGGGACCGGCGGACGCCGGAGCGGCTGCCGCAACCGCCACGCCGACCGGCACCGCCAGCGTGCCCAGCCCGATTGCCGCAACCTTCTTCAGTTTCGAACGCATCTTTCTCGCCTCCGGGTTTGTTAGCTGTGTACGAGCTCAAGACCCCCGTCTGTACATAACATTAGTGCATCTCATCATGTTCCTGGGAATCGCCTGGAACCGCGTCGTGCAGCGGATTTGCTCTCAGCGAGCTCTTCCCGGTCAGGCCATTGAATTCATTTGCCAAGGGAAACGAGGCCGGTAGGGAGCTTCTCGGAGTGTTGCCAGTCGGCTGGTGTGACAGCTGGGTCGCGTGGTGTGGACGGCCGGGCTGATGAATTTTGCCCGCGCCGGGGCCATTATTCGAGGACTGAGTTATAGACGAGGAATTCTTGGGCGCACTGGACGGGATATCGGCGCCCACGCGCCGAGGCCGGCCGGAGGTTCAGGTGCCTCCGCCCGGCCTCGACGACCGACTCAGCAGCCGCAGCTGCAGGACGACGAGAGCTGCGCTTCAGCGGACTGCGAGCCCTCGGTCCCGGGGCGCCAGTCGAACGGGAAGTGCTTGCTCGACCCGCCGCTGTGCGCATGTGACCAGTCGAATCCCACGGAGTGGTCTTCCTTGACCACGCCCCACGTCGCAACCTGGCCTGGTCCGACCTCTGCACCCGGCGCATTCGTGGTCGTCACGCGGCGATTCGGGTCGGAGGTCGGACCGGTGAGCGCCTCCACCAACAGGTCGACCTTCCCGGGAATCTCGGCGCGCCAGTAGGCGAGGTCGTCGGCGGCATCGAAACTGATCGGGGCGTATTCGATGCCGCGCATTTCCTCGATCAGGCTGCCGAATTCGGCCGGCCAGCCGCCCTCCTTGCCGGTGAAAATGCGCTCGAGTGCATCGCGCTGGGCGGCGTTGCCCTTCTCGTCGATGTAGAACATCAACTTCATCGTCGCGTTCGGATCGCCGATCCACATGTTGCCGGCGAACTCACCCTGGGCGATCACGGTGAGGCCCGCCAAATCGGTGTCGCCGTAGTGTCCTTCACGGACGTGCCACACCAGCGTGAACAAGCAATCGCCGTGCGTCGGCTCCTGGGCGAAGCTGCACGGGCAGGGCAGCTTGCAGCTGCACACGTCGAACCATTCTCCGCGCAAATGCCAATCGACCTGCGTCGACGAAGTTGTCATAGGTCCCGCTCCTTCCGTTAGATACCCCTGGGGGGTATTGACGAGGCGACCGTAGCACCGGCGAAGCCTGGTGTGCAAGTACCCCCTGGGGGTATGATGTCTGGCATGTTCAAGCGGATCTGTGTCGGCGCGCTGACGGTCCTCGTCTCGGTGGCCCTGGCGTCATGCGGCGCATCGACCAACCCGCAGCCGGCCACCTCCGATGCGGCGAGTGTTGCTGAGCATCGACTGGTCGGCGCCGACGAATTCGCGACCACCATAGGAGAATTCGACACACTGACCGTCAACGTCCACGTGCCGTACGAAGGTGATATCCCTGGCACCGACCTGTCGATTCCGTTCGATCAGGTCGCTGAGCAATCCGGCCGGCTGCCCAGCGACCGTGGCGCCACGATCGCGATCTACTGCCGAACCGGGCCCATGAGCACGACCGCTGCCGAGACGCTGAAATCGTTGGGCTACACCGATGTGGTGGAACTCGAAGGCGGGATGAAAGCCTGGCAGGCCAGCGGTCGTCCCCTCGTCGGGAACTGAGCGTCGTGGTGCATCAGTCCGTGGACAGGGTGAGCAGACGACGCAGGATCCATACCACCCGCGCCAGCGACGCTATGGCTGCGACGGCTGCGCCGATGATGGTCGCCTGCAGCCACCAGTAACCCGTATCGAGGTTGGCGTCGGTCATCAGCCCGACGATCGCCGCCGCGAACAACGCGGACAGGGTGGGTAGCGCCGAGATGAATGCGGTGCCCACCCGGCGTTTGTCGTCGGTGGGTAAGAGCTTGTCCACGGTGGTCATCGGTGCCCGCAGCAGGTTCACCAAGATGGAGATGCTGGTCAGGGTGAACCCGCCCATCGTTGCCGCCACCGTCGCCAGGATCTGGTAGGCGGTGCGGCGGGCATCGTGGGGAATCTCGGTCAGGGCCCATGGCAGCCAACCTGCCCGGCCGAGCGCCAGCCACACGCAGACCACCATCACGGCCGCCGCCCAGTCCGCCCACTGATGACGAACCCAGTTGTGCTGCAGCCTTTCCCGCAGGCTGAACTGGACGACCGGGCGTTTATCCGCGTTCATCGTCTGGGATTTCTATGAAGGTGTCGGCATAGGGGACTGGGCTGCCCGGAACCTCGGCCACGGCCGAAAACAGATACTCGCGGTTGCGAGTCAGCGCCTGCCGCAACAGCTCTCGTGCATATGCGGTCGATCGCTCCGGATCGTTCAAGCGGTCGGCATCGACCTGGGTCTTCTCGACGAACCGGTCTTCGAGCAGGTCGACCGATTGCGGGGTACCGCTGATCGATCCGACGACGCGCGCGCTCTCGAACTCCGACAGCGCGCCCGAACCCCGCAGGGCGTCGACCAGTTCGCGGATCCGTCGGCGGATCGCATCCTTCTGCGTCCCGGTGCCCCGACGGCCCACCGAGATCCCGATGCGGACGACGCCGTCCTGCGCCAGCGCGCGGGCGCCGTCGAGCGCCTGGACCCAGTCACCGCCCACGAGGTCCCTGTTGATCCGATCGGCCGGGATCGCGACGTCCACCCGCGACACGCTCATCTCGTCGAGCGCCTGGTCGAGGTTCTGGGTGAGCACCGGCTCGATGCCGACCGCGATCTCGAGCTTGTGTTCCAGATAGTCGACCAGCCGCCGTGCCCGCGGGCCGTCACCGCTGGTCAGCATGGCAACAATGTTGCGCTCACCGAAGAGGCAATACGTCGGTTCCAGCAGACCTTCATCGGGAGTCAGCCCGATCGCGCGGCGGGCGCCCGCGGCGCTGCCGATGCTCGGCAGGTTTTCTCGCCGCACCTTGTCGAGAATCAGCATCCGATCGTCACGTGTCCCGTGTCCGATCAGCAGCATCCCGTCGGGGCAGCGGCGGTAGCGGTTGAGGCCATCCGCCTCAGCCCGGCTGAGCTGCCGGACCACCTGCTCGGCTGGAAACTCGCCGGGCAGGGCGGCACCGTCCGGCTGCAGAAGCCGCCAGTACTGCACCGTGCGGTTCACCAATCGTCCCCTGACGTCGATCTTGCGCTGAGATTACTGGCGCCTGCCGACAAGATCGGGGGACTCGCGAAGCATCGCCCGAGGTCATACAAAGTACTGAGTGCCCCCGGCAGGATTCGAACCTGCGACACCGGCTTTAGGAGAGCCGTGCTCTATCCCCTGAGCTACGGGGGCCGGGGACCTATCGAAATAGGTGTCGAAAACCCATAGGGACGATTCATGCTAGACGCCGAGCGCCGAATCGGCGGAATCGGGGCTTCTGCGCGTGGTGCCGGTGCGGTTGGCGTGGTTAGTGTGCCGGGTGAGATTCGTGTGACTGGCCTGCGGGTAGACGTGTCCCCTTGGGGGGTGCTCAGGCCGCCGTCGGCTGTTGGTGCCTTTGGTGAATGAATGAGGCGATTGCATTGCGGCCCAAGGCGAATCCGATCATCACACTGTGCTGGCGAGTGGCGGTATGCGCTGTCATCCGGCCGCCGTAGAGGGTGCGATCGAGGGTGTTGTTGAGGGATTCGGCGTCTTCGCGCCAGCCGTAGCAGCGGTCGTAGACGCTGTCGCCGTTCTCGGTTTTGGTGTGTTGGCGTAGGTGCTCGGCGCGGTTGTAGTTCTTTTTGGTGTCGTCACCTGTGGTGTCGATGCGTTGGTGGTGCACGGTGCCGCACGTGGTGGCGAAGTCGATGTACCACCGGTAGATGCCCGCGCGGTTTCGTCGGGCATAGACCTTGGCGATCGGCAAGGGTTGGAGGTGGGTTTCGCCGGTGTCGAGGATGGCGCGTTCGTGCAGGCGCCCTTCGTCGGTCCATAGCGCGTGGGTATCTCCGCAGCCGCAGTCAATGGTGGTCAGTGGTGTGGGTTTGGCGGTGCCGGCGTGCGGTGGGACCAGGACGGTCAGTCCGGCCTTCATGGCGTGGTCGATGTGGGTGCCGCGAAAGGCGCCGTCGTAGCAGATGCCATCGATGCGCAGCTGCGGTCGAGCGGTGAGCCGGTCGAGCATGGCCAAGGCGACGCCAGCTTCGCCCTTGTAGCCTTTGCCGGGCGGCACCGGCGCGGTGTCGAGGACGACGCGCAAGTTGCGGGTGGTGTCGGGACGAGTGCTCATGATGGCGAACTTCGTGCCGTAGCGGAATTCTGGTTTGTCATCACCGTTTTGGACTTCGAGGTGAGCGTTGACGGTGGATTTGCCGTCGGCAGCTTTCTTTTCGATGGTGGATTTGCGTTCGGGCGCGGCCACGACGGTGCCGTCGCCGACGACGAACTGTCCGCGGGTGGGGTTGGTGCGTGACACCGGGGCGTCGGGGTTGAGGCAGCCGAGCTGGCGGGCGAGTGTCGCGGCCGTGTCGAGCAGACCTCGGTGCAGATCGTCGACGTGAGCGTCGAGGCGATCTTGGGCGTAGGTGTGGTGGTGACGCCGTGGCGGCGTGGGGCGAGCGGTCTTGCCGTGGATTGCAGCGTGGCGGCAGATGATGTCCCAGTACTCGGGGTTGGCCATGATGCGGCTCGCGTGATTGGCACTGCCGAATGCGCCATGCAGAACCTTGTGGATGACCGACACCCACGCCGGGTAGTGAGCCGGGCGGCCGGGTGTATTAGGCGGTCGGTCCGGGATCAGTTCACTGATCGCGTACACGGCCGAGTACGACGCGACGGCCCGGACCTTATCGATCTCCAGTGGCGTGTTTTCGTCACCAGGCGTTGGCCGGGAGTGAACGGTGCGCTGGTTGATGCGTCCGGCACCATGCGCGCGCTCGGCGCTGGGACGCCGAGGTGAGGAGCGCTGCTCGGACGGCATAGCCGGTCAGATGTCCTCGGTCCACCGGTAGCCGATAAGTGCGGCAGTGCCGTCAAGGGAGCTCGAACCGGTGAGCTGGGCTGCGGCTTCAATGCGGCCGGTTTGTTCGAAGAACTGTCGCGCGGCGTGAGCGGTCAACGACGAAGGCTTGACCCCGGCCGACCCGGTCAGCCCCGCGCGGGTCAGGACATCACGGACCGTCACGCAGACCCGGGCCTGGCGTTGGGCATCCGACCCGTCTGAGCCGGTGCAGATGATGGCGTCGGCACACGCACCCAGTTCGGTGAGGTGAGCAATGCGTTGGTAGATCACCCGGCGAGCCCACGTGTCCAAGGGCAGGCTGCGGGCGCGGTGTTTGGTGGAGCCATGTGCCCACGCGATGTGGGCGGTGGCGTCGATGTCGCCGATGCGGATGTAGCCGAGTTCGCTGGTGTGGGCGCCGGCCAACAAGAGTGCCGTAGTGGCGGCGTGGCGGGTCGGGGTGGCGTGCTCGGAGAACAACCGCACCAACGCGGCTTCATCGTCATGCAGCGGCCGAACCGCGGAGGCTTCACGATCCGGCACCGCGATATCGATGGTCGGATCATCGAGTGTCAGACCAAGCCGCCGAGCTGTGCGAAAGAAGGCCCGCAGCGCTGCACGCCGGTTGTGCATGGTCGCCACTGCTGCCGGTCCGACGACACCGTGGCGCGTTCGGCCCTTGGCGGCAACAAATTTGGTGACAAGGTCGACGTCGGCGCCGTCCAGAGTGGTCACAGCGTGGGCGTCGGCGAACCGAGAGAACCGGCGGGCCAGCAGAGCGAACTTGTCCAGAGTCTGCTCGGACATGGTCCCGTCGACGGCCCACGCGGCGACCACGGTGTCCACGGCGACCGCCAAGCTTCCCTCAGCCATGGCGGGCCCCCACGGCAACGGCAGCGTCAACTGCCCGCTCATGGTTGGCATTCCCGATCAGAAGCTGGCTTGTCATGGCGGCACCCTCCCATGTGGTGCGTATATGCACCAAACTCGTGGAGGTGACACTCGGCACAGATGCCGACATGGCGCGGTGGCGCTATCGTCGGCTCATGTCGCGCGGTCACGGCGATCAGCCGCCGGTTGCCTACTTGGAGGCCGGAGTGTGGCCTGACGGACATCTCATTGCCGATGCGCCCCCGTCGGCGTCGGCGGCGCTGCATCTGGCCCGCGAATTGCATATGGCGATGGTCGAGACGGGCACCGGCCAACGGGCGTTGGCTGCGGCTACCGGGGTTGCCCACACCACCATCGGTCGCATCCTGGCCGGCACGGTCTTGTGCGACATCGGGACGCTGGCCAAATTGGAACACGCCCTGGGGCGACCGCTGTGGCCGCAGTCTCCAGCGGGGAGGTAGCGCCCCGTCCGACTCATTGCCACGTGCCACGTGTGTCACGATACAAAGAGTGAAAGCATTTGCGCGTGAACCCGCCCCGCGTGTTGCTCTTGACTCGTGTTACGTGCGGCAGAACAATAAGAAAACACGCAGACGCGCAACTCTGGCGCAGATGTTAGGCAGGTGTGGTGGTGTCCAAGACCAGCAAATCGTTGAGGGACCTGATCGAAGTGGCGGTCACACGGCACAACGGCGCCTCCGGGCGGCGTTTGGCCGACATCGCCCAGCAGGCGGGTCACGATATTTCCCATGCGACCCTGAACCGTCTCCGGCAGGGGGCTTACGCATCTCAGCCGACCGATGCGTCGATCCGTGCTATCGCTTATCTGGCCGAGGTGCCTGAAACGGTGGCATTCGCCGCGGTGGGAGTGCGGCCTCCCATGAGCCAGCAGTACCAGTTGCCCGTCGAAGCGCAGCGGATGGATACCCGTCAGCGGCGGGCCCTCGATGAATTGCTGCGCGCGTTTGTCGTTCCGCAGGCTCCGGCCGCGATGCCGGGGTTCGGTGCATTGCTCTCTGCGCGGGATCAGTTGGAGGCGGCGATCTCCGGTGCGGGTGCGGCCGACGACTCAGTCGTTGTGGCCGCCCGCGCGGTGATAGCCGCGATTGATCAAGCCACCCTGTCGATGTTCACTGCAGGAGATGATGATGCGGAGGATCCGTCCGGTGACCGAGGCTGGCCCCCTGCTGATGGGACAGCGTCGGAGGTGAGTGTCGCCGGCTGATCTTCACGGCCCCTGGGGGATGGGGCGTTCGCTAGTTGGGGGGGTAGACGGTGTTGCCGGAGTTGGGTCCTGATGGGATGTTGCCGCCTGGGCGTTACCGGGTGACTCAAGATGAGATACGCACCCGATTCGTTGACGGCCGTGGTCAGGGTCGCGTCGCACTGTGGCGGGACTGGGAGGTGGCGACCAAAATGCTGGGACGCCATGTCTGTGTCAACGCCGCCTGGCTGTACGGGTCGTTCTTGTCCGATTTCGACGACCCCGCGGTGGTGCAGTGTGTCTACTGGGCCGAAGACCACGAGCTGGGCAAAGCGCGGCTGGATCCTGTGGTGGCGAAAGTGTTGCGCGCCTACGCGTTACCCGGCCAGGTCCAGCGCGTTGTCGGTGTGAAGGTGGACACTGCTTTAGTGCCATGGCACTGCCAAGCAGATATGCACGACCGCGATGAGTACTTCGCGCAGTACACGACGCGGCGCGGCGAATTCGACGACGTGCTCCAGCGTGTCCCTTCCGGTCCGCGTGGGGCGGCGCCGGGGCGTGAGGACGCCGTGCCGCGGCGCGGCTATGTGGAGGTGCTCATCGATGGCTATTTCTGACGACGAACTCGACAGAATGCAAGCAGCGCTCGTGGCCGCGATGAGCGAACCCGACATCGATGAACGAGTGCCGGACTGGAACACCGCTGATGACCTGGCCCGCATCGGGTTTGAGGCGCTAATCGACGCGGACCCCTTGGGGCGAACCCTCGCTTCGCGCGGAAATATTCGTATCACCGGCGATGGTGTCACCGGTTCCTCGGCCAAAGTGAACGAGGTTGCCCGCGTGATGACCGGGTTTCAACGCCTGGCCACCGCGGTCGGCGCGGCACAAACCGGGGACAAGGCTCTAGGGAAGAGGGCTAATGCCGATGTGAGGCGGCGCACCGATCTGTTGCTCACCGCGGCGCCTGCTCCTGGGTCGATCGTCCTGACGATCACTCCTGCCCTCGCGCCTGTCGACGAGTATCCCGACGCTCCAGGCATGCTCAGCGAATTCGAATCCGACGAGCAGATGCTCGACACGGCTGTCCGCGCGGCTATCGACGTGTTCGCAGCTGGCAACGATATTGGGCCGGCACCCGAGGAATCGGCCTTCGTCCACCAGCTCGGTGACATGGGTCCTCGCACCGCTTCAGCAGTGCGTGATCTGGCGAAAACGTTGGAACGCGCCGCATTCGACATCGACATCGACTGGAAGCAACCGGCACGGACGACGCGAAGAGTCACGGTCACTGCCCAGACTGCCGGGCACATGGCCTTCGTGGTCGAACACGCCAATCTCGCCGAACAACCCGTACTCATCGTCGGCGAATACCTCACTGTCTCGGCCGTGAGTGCATGGGTGATCCAGCAAGACGACGGTGAGGCCGTCACCGTGAAGCTGGGCCGCATCGACCCCAGCCAGACCCGGGGCCTGGCAGTCGGCGAGCGCATTCGTGTGGAAGCTGTCATGAAAACCGAAACCACCCCGGGCGGCAACACGAAAACCACCTATACGGCACAATCTTTCGACAGACTTGACCAGCGTCCGCGTCCGTAGCCTACGCAGGATAGCGAGGGGCCTAGATCGGTGCGAGTTGCCGGCAGGGCCCGCGGTAAGACCATCGGAGATGGGTGCCAAATTGCGACGCTGGCTATCATTCGAGCGAGGGGGTTCTGGGGCAGCTTGTGGGCGAGCTCGCAGGTCAGCCGCTAAAACTTTCATTCCCGGTGGTATTGGCCACCGGAACGAAGCCATGGAGGTGAGGTACTTGACGCAGTCTGATGATGGTGAGCAGTCCTCGGAGTCGTTGACACAAGACATGGGCAGCAAGCGGGAGCCATGGAGAGACTGGGGCTCTGACGAAAACGTGCGGGGCGATATGCTGCCGCAGGAGCTCCGGGACAAGCCGATTCGTGGCTGATGACTCGACTGCCGGTCAGGTGTACGAAACTCTCGTCGGCACAGCGCTGGGCGCTGAGGAGAGCCGCCGAAAGGTCATCGAGGGGCGGTCGGGCACGGTCCTAACGACCAGCACGACGATGCTGGCGTTGGTGTTCGGCCTTACCGTCATCGTGACTGGCAAAGACTACGTCTTCAAAAGTCACTGCTCGGTCGTGCTGGTCTCGTTGGCTTTGGCGGCATTTGTCGCGTCAGCTTCTCTGGCGATTGTGGTTCAGGCGTATGGCTTTACGTACACCGTGATCAGCGCTAAGACCTTGTCAAATCTGACCGACGACGTCAATTGGGGCAGAACCGCCGATGACGCCCGACGGATGTGGATCCGTCGCCAGGTCTCAACGATCCAGAGCTTGCGCAAGGGAAACAACATCAAGGCCAGGCTAGCCATCTGGAGCCTGGGGTTTGAACTGCTTGCCGTCGCACTGCTGGCGGTCGCGGTGGGCGTCGAGCTCTACACCCGGTTGTAGTGAACTGAGTCCGCGGTGGCCGGACTGGCAGACGTGGGCCAGTCGCACCGGCCCGCATCTGTCTGGACGCTAGTCCGCATCGACGCCGATCGCGCAGGGTGTGGGAATCGATCGGCGTCCTCAGGTTCTTGTCCGGTTGCCGTATTGGTCCTTGTCGCCTGAGCGTCTACCCCGTTGTCGTGCAGTTCCGCAGCCTGTCCGAACCCGCCGGAGCTGCCGGGCGGACAAGAGACGTAGGCCTGATGGGATACGCGCCGTTCACGCAGTGGGCGTCAGTACGTTGAGCTAGCATATGACTAGTCCACTTCTCGACGGGAATATTCGCATGTCAGCACCTATGCCAGATTCAACGATGACGAATGATGCGGCGATCGATGACGCATTAGTCCACTTGGCTCGGTTGGCGATGTCTGGGCGCGATCAGGACGTCGTATTGTTCGTGCAACGTATCGCGCGACGGCTGCGCCACACTCATCCCGAGGCGTCGGAAGCGCTGACCCAGGTTCTCCGCGAGGCGCCGACCAGAATGTCCCCGCTGCGCTCAGCTTCGCCGGCGCCGATGCCAGTCGATACCGATTCGCGACTGCCACTGTTGCGGATCGAACGATTCGACCAAGGGGCTGCGGCGCCGATCCTCGCACCGAAAGTGCGGGACGCGTTAGCTCAGATCGTCGACGAACGCAGTCATCGTGATCAACTGTTGAGGGCAGGGCTAGCGCCGTCGCGGGCCGCGCTGTTCGTGGGACCGCCCGGGGTCGGCAAGACGATGGCGGCCGGATGGATCGCGCAGTCCCTCGGGGTGCCGCTAGCGATCCTGGACTTGTCGAGCGTCATGAGCAGCCTGCTCGGCAAGACGGGTATCAATCTGCGTTACGCGTTCGACTACGCGAAACAGAGCGAATGTGTGCTGTTCCTGGACGAATTGGACGCAATCGCCAAACGACGCGGTGATGACAGCGACGTTGGGGAGCTCAAGCGACTCGTGACGGTGTTGCTGCAGCAGATCGATGACTGGCCCAGCAGCGCGGGTTTGGTGTTGGGCGCCACCAACCACCCTGACCTGCTCGACCCCGCCGTGTGGCGCCGGTTTGACACCAGTGTCCCCTTCGATGTGCCCGGAATTGAGCTACGTGCACAAGCCATCGAGCGGTTCGGTGACGGCATGTTGACCCCGGTATCAGTCGCGACGTTGGCGGCGTCGACCGACGGCGCGTCATTCAGCGACTTGGAACGCCAAATTTTGCGATTGCGCCGCAATGCTGTCATCCACGAGACCAGCGCAGCGCAGCTTGAAGACGCTGTGCTCGCCGATGTCCGGAAGCTCGATCTCCCCGAGCGACTGCGAATCGCCATGGCCCTCAACGGCAGTGGCCGCAGTCAACGACAGATCAGTTCAATCACCGGCATCTCGCGCGACACGCTGCGCAAGCATTTAGCTCGCACTTGACTGGCATGTTAATAATTGGTGTTAGCGAAGGGGGGTCGCGGGCATGACCATGCCAACACGTTTTCTCATCGGCCACGGCGAGCGGCTGGTGGAGCCCATTCCGCCGATCACCGGCGGCAATGAGTCACCAACTCCGTACACGGTGGCGCAGGCCCGGGCACGTATCGGCGTGATGACCCAAATTGCCGCCGACGATGCTGCGGCGCTGCCCAGGCTGGCATGCCCGCGCGACCTCACGGTCGCATCGTTGACGTTGCATCCCGCGTACCTGTCGAAAACTGGCTACCCCCTTGACCTATTGCGTTCGGCGGGATTGAACCCAGTAGGAAGTCGGCCCGAACACATCGTCCCCGAGCAGGCCGCCCGGCGCGTCAAGGGAAGTGACGAGCCGATACGGTATCAGCCGACCGAATCACGTCCCACGACCAAATTGTTCGTTGCTGTCACCCGCGCTGCCCTCAGCGGCTGGGCGCAAGATCTTCTCATCCCGGTCAGCGACGACGACCTCAGCAATCCAGAGAAACAGATCGTTCGTCTCGAACGGGTTGACCTCAACACCGCGCGCGACCGCGACCGCCTGACCACCGCAACCACAACCGCTGAAATCGTGCTGCACTCCGCCGATCAGATCGCCGTCGACGGCTTGGTGGAGTTCTGCGCTGACCTAGACATCGAGCTGTATCTGGACCGTCGACGTGTCACCGGAGGGCTCATCTTCATTCCCGTGCGCGGAGAGAACCAGGCGCTGCGGGCCCTTGCCCAGTACTCATTTACTCGTGTCATTCGGGCCGTACCTGAGATGCGCAGACTGTTGGAGGAACCTCCTGAGCCAGTGCGATCTCTACCAGCAGTGCAGGCCCAACTGCCAGATGGTGGTCCCATTGACCCCACACTGCGCGTCGCAGTTTTCGACGGCGGTCTGCCCACCGATACCGTGCTGAGCCGATGGGCGTCGGCACATACATTCCCCGACAGCGGCCCTGCCCGGCCGAACTATCTCGATCACGGCCAGAAGGTCACCTCTGCGATCCTCTTCGGGTCGGCCCCTCCGGGCACGCCTGTCGGGCGACCGTACGCCTATGTCGACCACTACCAGGTGCTCGATTCCGAGAGCGACTCCGATCCGTACGAGCTGTACACCGTGATCGAACGGATCGAATCAATTCTCACACAACGGAATTACTCCTTCGTGTCGATTAGTATCGGTCCTGCGCTGCCCATCGAGACCGACGAAGTCCACGTGTGGACCTCCTTCTGGGACAGGTACCTCGCCGACGGCAATACGCTGACCACCATCGCCATTGGCAACAATGGTGCCTACGATCGTGCGAGCGGTAACGCCCGCATTCAGGTTCCCTCCGACAGTGTCAACGCTATAGCGATCGGCGCTACCGACACCTCGGGTCAACCGTGGCAACGGGCAAGCTACTCAGCGATCGGACCGGGTCGAGCTCCAGCCGTAGTCAAACCCGACGTCGTTACCTTCGGTGGATCGCTGCAAGAACCATTCATTTGTGTGGACCCAGGTGGAAACCTGGCAACTACGTGCGGCACGAGTTTCGCTTCCCCCCTGGCCATGCGCACGGCCCTCGGTATCCACACGTTCTTCGGATCCCAGGTCGGGCCACTGGCAGCCAAAGCACTCATCATCCACACCGCTGACCGGCAGGACGGCGACGACCTTCTCGAAGTTGGCCGCGGACGCATCAAGCAGAACATCGATGAGCTGACCCAATGTGGAGACGGCGAAGCGCGGATCCTCTACCAAGGAACGCTGGAACCGGCGAAATATGTCCGCGCCGCGATCCCATTACCCCCTGATCTACCAGCCGGATACGCCAACATCACCGCGACCATCGTCTTCGCCAGTGACGTGGACCCAGCCGATCCGGGAAATTACACACGCAGTGGACTGGACGTGTGGTTTCGTCCCCACCGCGATGCACTCAACTCCTCGGGCACCCTGGCGAAAACCGCGTCCTTTTTTCAGAATCACGATTTCTCGACCGAGCAGGAGTTGCGTAGAGACGCCCACAAATGGGATACGGTCATGCACGCATCCCACCGCAAACGCACGTCGAGCCTGTCACACCCAGTGTTCGACATCCACTACAACGCCCGATCGGGCGGACACAGTGCCGGCGACTCACCAAAGATCAGGTATGCCATGGTGATCACCGTGCGGATGCCGAAAGTTCGTGACCTCTACGAACAAGTGCTCCGCACCTACGCCACCCAACTGGAAGCGCTGCAACCAGCGATTGACCTCCGCCTATTCACGTGAGTCATGACGGCCCGGCGCGTTGCTCTAAGCGCTCTATATCCACTGTCGTGACGCGCCACGACGGCTCATTTTGAGGTTGAGGCTATGCCTGATCTGTGGCCGCTACTGACCGGTGAACCGATCGACGGCGACACTGTGATCCATCGCCAATTACGGCCAGCGGGCTGTGCAGTAGTAGTAGACCGTGACGACTTCGGTACGGCGACACCAGCCGTGATCGGCCTGTGCGACTCCTGGGGCGGCAGCGCTATGCCGCTGATACCCGTGGCACCGCACATGCCTATCGACAGCCGGTGGCACCGAATTCTGCTGCAGAGCAACATCGATGGCATCGGCCGCACAGACCTGCTCGATGAGCAAGAGCGGCAACGGTTTTGCGACGTCGGAGGCGGAGACTACCGGCAACTACTCTTACGAATCGTCATCGAGCAGGCCGGGAGCACAGTCCAGACCAGCCGCGGGGTGCCCGCTGATCATCCGTGGTATCTCGCCTACCTCGCCATGCTCGGTGATCTGCCGGCCGCCCCGAGCGACATGAACACCTGGAACAAGCTGACAGCCGACTTCACTTACCAGGACATCATGAATATCCGCGGCGTCGAATCCGACATCGGCGTTTCCGGACTCCTCGCGCTCGTCCGCTCAAGGGAAGCGATCTCAGCGGTCAACCTGACGCGCTCAAAACTGGAGGTCGGCATCCCGTCCGCCACCAATCACGGGCCCTTCCCCGAGACTTCACGGTTCGAGTGGGATGACGATCGGACTTCTCGCCGCTACGGCCCCAACGTCATCGTCGTCTATCAACCCGGCAGTGTCGAAGACCTCGCGCTTATCTGGAACTTGAGAGCCCGCCTGGCACATCCCGACGGGCTACCGCTACCCATCCCGCTAACCGACACCATCAGCGACGACCTTTACACCCTGAGACACTCAAACGTCCAGCACTACTTCGGAACCGGCCACAACGTCGCCCTGACCTCGTTCTCGATCCCACCAGCTGACCTCCAACCCCTTGCCGAACGATTCCGGTTCAATGTCGTTGACCCGTGGCAGCTTCTTGGGCCGATCGGCGGGTACTTCGTGCCCTCAACCGAACCTGTCCATTTCACCGCAGGAACGGCCACGATCCCATGCTTCACCTCAGCCGAGACCGAAGCGCTCGGCCTATGGTTCCTCGGCCAACACCAGGGCGCCGCCATGCAACTCAAAGCCACCGTTGCCGACAACCCGCTCCCTCTCAGCCCCACCATGCGTCGCCCAAACTACTTCGGCGAGTTCCGATACCTCGACGGTCCAATCACCAGCGGCGGACATCTCAACCAAACGACAGACATCCGCCAACCAGCTGGCATGGAAGTACTGGCAGCACTGGCCACCGATGCCAACATCACTGCCACCGAAAGCTCCCCAGGTCGAGCCGGCGAACAGATCATCCGCGCCGCGGACAAGAAGCTATCAATGCTCGCCGCACCCGGCGTCGTCAACGCGATCCGTGAACTCACGCGCGGCCGCCACGCCAGCCTCGTCAAGACACGCCTCAATCAGTTCCTCAACCAAGACGACGTCGCCGAAGCCACCGACCGTTACCAACTACTCAGCGACCGGCTGGACAAAGCCGTCGGGGCGCCCGACATCGAAGAAATTGGCTACCTGACGTTCAACCAGCTCAAGAATCACTTGCGCACCACTCCCGCAGCCGCACGGCGATGGCTACACTGGGCCACCGGCAACGGATTGGTGCTGCGCGGCGTAGAGGCGAAATGTGACCGCTGCGGCCACAAGCAATGGCGCCCGCTCAGCGAAATCATCCCCTCACTGATCTGCCACGGCTGCGCCAAGGCGATCGACCACCCCCACGGCTTCAACCACATTGAATACCGATACCGAGCCAGCGAACCGCTGCTGCGCGCGATGCACCACGACGTACTGCCCGCAATTCTGTCAATCCGCTACATCGCCTCAGTGATGGGCGGCCGCCACGGCATGGTCTTCGGCGCCTACCCGGGAATCGAATTCTCCCAACGGGAATCAAACAGGGTCGACGCCGAAGTCGACGCCCTGATCGTCCTGCGCACCGGCGCGATCATCGTCGGAGAATGCAAAACAAACGCTCGCGGCCTGACGGCCGCCGAACTCGACAAACTATGGGCCGCCGCCGACCAGATCGGCGCCCGCGCAACGTTCGCTGCGACACTGGACGAGGCCAGTACCTGCGGCCCCGAGTGGCGCGAACAGTCTGCGCCCAGCGGAAGACCGCACTTCGCGCTGACCGCCGAGCATCTGTTCGACCGCCAAAGCTGGGGCTCGGCCAGTCAATCGGAGCTATTCGAGTGGCGGGACAACTATCCGAGCCCCTTCGGCTCGTCTAGAGAGCAACACGCACCCAACCAAGCCAGGCTCGACAAGGAATTCAGCGACTACCTCGAAGGAACAGCCACCGACTACACGCAGCTTAAGCGTGCACCGTGGATGAACACGGCCTTCATCGACCCGATGCACATGCCCGATGCGTCCGACGCGCTCGACGACAGTGACACGCTCGACGACAGTCCCATCACCGGAGAAACACCCTGAATCTCCTGGGCAAGCGATGACCAGTGTCGCCGGGGTGGCGCCGTTGTGTCTCGACCAAGCCGCAGATAATCGCTTGCCGGGCGAATTGTAGCCGGTGAGGCTGACCTGGTGGACATGCACGCTGGCCAGCTGGTGGTCTCAGCGGAGACGGTGCGTGCGTTGATTGACGAGCAGTTCCCGAAGTGGCGTGGGCTTGCGTTGCAGAAGGTGTCTGCTTCCGGGACTGTGCATGCGATTTTCCGGCTGGGTGATGGGCTGGCGGCTCGGTTTCGTCTAGAGGCCGATGATGTTGAGTCGGTGTGGTCGGAGTTGAGGGTTGAGGCGGCAGCGGCCCGGGAGCTGGCGGGTCACACTCGGTTCGCCACTCCGGAACCGGTGGCGATCGGCGCACCGGGTAGGGACTATCCGATGCCGTGGTTGGTCCAGACGTGGATTGATGGCACGGTGGCAATGGATGACGATCCGGCTGAGTCGAAAGGCTTCGCAACGGATTTGGCGGAGTTCGTCACTGATGTACGCCGCATCGCCACTCGCGGGCGCATACACAGCGGCCGCGGGCGAGGTGGACATTTAGCCGACCATGACGAGTGGATCCAGGTATGTCTCACACAAAGTGAGGGCCTGTTGGATGTCGCGGCTCTGAGCCGCATCTGGGAGGCAATGCGGGTGTTGCCCCGTGGAGACAGTCCCGATGTGATGAATCATGGTGATCTGTTGCCGGGGAACCTTCTTGTGCACGACGGGCGCCTGTCCGGTGTCCTTGATGTCGGCGGGCTGGCCCCAGCAGATCCGGCCCTGGATCTAGTGAGCGCTTGGCATTGTCTTGAGGCCGGGCCGCGGCGGGTGCTGCGGGAGTGTCTCGGTGCTGGCGACGAGGAATGGGAGCGCGGAAAGGCGTGGGCGTTTCAGCAGGCGATGGGCGCAGTCTGGTACTACGCCGAGAGCAATCCGGCTTTCAGTCAGGTAGGCCGGCGAACACTGGCACGCATAGTCGCCGATTCCATATGAGTGCGGGACACGTCGCGCGGGATCGTCACCGGAATGCGGGGGTGAATGCCACAGCATTGCTCACCTGGCTTGCACTCAACGCTGCCGCAACCGCGGATCTCTATAAAAATCGGCCGGCCGTCCAGCTGCAGTGCTTGATTTCGGCGATGATGGCAAGGTGCCGTATCTGGTCGCCCCGGCGATAGCGCCGCGTTCCCTCGCCGGTTCTGGCCAGCCTTCGATTCGTGTGCGGGATTCGGCAGTCCTGCGGCCGTGGGTGCTCGGCGACGCGGCCGCAGTGATCCACGCGTTCACTGATCTGGAGATTCAGCGCTGGCACGTCCGACGCTTGGACACCGAGGCCGAAGCGCAACTCCTGCTCACCGGTTGGATCGCAGGCTGGGCGTCGGAGACGGCATGTCATTGGGCACTCGTCGATGAGGACACCGGGGCACTGCTGGGCCGGGTGGCGTTGACAGGGTTTGACCTCTACGACAGCAAGGCCGGAGTCGGCTACTGGATGGTCCCTGAGGCACGGGGCCGCGGTATGTGCACGGCTGCACTGGCAGCGGTGTCCGACTGGGTATTTCGCGAGGGCGGGTTTCACCGACTTGCGTTGGAGCATTCCACCGCCAACCCGGCATCGTGTCGGGTCGCCGAGAAAGCCCACTTCACCGTCGAAGGCGTCGGCCGTGGCGCAGCCCGGCACGCTGACGGCTGGCACGACATGTGCCTGCACAGTCGCCTGGTCACCGACTCATGACGCCCAACGCTATCGGTGCCGTGGTAAACCATGTGGCAGATCGCATCATTGGTATGCCGATCATTGGTCCTCGGGTGGCCATCGATGGACCTGACGGTGCTGGCAAAACCCACTTCGCCGAAGCGCTTGCCGCTGCCCTACAGAACCGGCGCCGCCCTGTAGCACGCATTTCGATCGATGACTTCCACAACGTTCGCGCGGTGCGCTACCGGCAAGGACGTCACTCTCCCTTGGGCTTTTGGGAGGACTCCTACAATTACTCGCGGTTTCGCAGCGATGTTCTGGAACCGTTCGCGCCGCAAGGGTCACGGCGATTTCGCCGCGCCAGCTATAGCCACGTCACCGACGAAATCCTCGATCCGCCCTTCGAAACTGCCGATCCAGCAGCAATTCTCATCGTCGACGGCATTTTCCTGCACCGTGTGGAACTCCGCGCGCAGTGGGATCTCACTGTGTTCCTCGACGTTGCGTTTACCGAAACCGCTCGGCGCATGGCGCTTCGCGACGGAACGTCGCCAGACCCCGACCACCCGAGCATGCGCCGCTACGTCGAGGGCCAGCGTGAATATTTCCGTCAGTCCCAACCGCAACAACGGGCAACCATTCTGGTCGACAACAACAACCTGCACGCCCCTGGAATCCTTCGCGGTTAGCTAGGCACACGGCCAGTTGTTGTCGTCGCTGAGCGACGGCCGTTGTCGGTTGGATACTGCTGACTCGGCAGCTGCTGAGTCGTCTGGTGAACGAGCAGGGCTCGGCTAGTGTCAAGCGCAGACGGGTGAGTGATATTGACCGCCGATTCGGGAGTCGTTTGATCACGAATTTCGGAGTCGCTGAGGAGGTTCAGTGAGTCGGATTGATCACGAATTTGGGAGTCGGTCGCGTCGATTGGCCGTTGGCCCGGACTGCATACCGTCTGGGGCTCTCGCGCGTCACAACTTGAACCATTCCGGACCCATCGCCCCCCAGGCGCAGGTTTCGGGAAAGGGCGTCGCCCCCAGCCTCGATTCGGCAGGGGCGACTCAGTCAAGCGTGGGTTAGGCGCTGGTAGCTATCGGGGACACCTGAAGCTGGGCCAGGCTGTCGGCTCCGGTTGAATCCTGCGCAGCCTGCTCCGGTTGAAAAGTGAGCAGGTGTTTACGGGGTTGAGTCTGCCTGACGATCGGCTTCTACGGAGGGCAGTGTGTCGATCGTCGTGTGTTTGATGCGGTAGCTGGCACCTTTGAGGGCGATGACGTCGGCGTGGTGCACGATGCGGTCGATCATCGCTGAGGCGATGGTGGCCTCGCCGAAGACCTGGCCCCAGCGGGAGAACGGCAGGTTGGAGGTCAAGATGATCGACGATTTCTCGTATCGGGTGGAGACCAGCTGGAAGAACAGGTTGGCCGCTTCGGTGTCGAACGGGATGTAGCCGACCTCGTCGATCACGATCAAGCCGTAGCGGGCGATCTTGCGCAGTTCGGTCTCAAGGCGGTCGATGCGGTGGGCTTCAGCCAGGCGGGTGATCCAGCCGGTCGCCGGGGCGAACGCGACCCGATGCCCGGCGTGGGCGGCGGCGATCGCCAGCGCAGTCGCCAAATGTGTTTTGCCGGTGCCGGGTGGGCCGAGCAGAACGATGTTGCGGGCTTCGGCCAGCCACCCGCCGGCCTCCAGTCGGGCGATCTGAGCCCGGTCCACGGCAGGTTGGGCGGTGAAGTCGAAATCGGTGATCGTCTTGATCGCGGGGAACCCGGCATGCCGGATGCGTTGGCGGGCACCGGATTCAGCGCGGGCGTTGGACTCCACGGCCAACACCGCTCCGAGGTAGTCCTCCAGCGACCAGTTTGCTTCACGGCCCTGTTCGGCGAGCCGGTGGTAATGCTCGGCGATCCGCGGAGCTTTCAGTAATCGGGCTTGGTGGGCGATCAGCTTGTCGGCTTCACCGGGAGCCGAGGCGGTGCGTTTGGCGGCCATCAGGCAACCTCCCCGGTCCCGAATACCGCGTCGTAGGCGCTCAGATCGGCGACCTCAACATCGACCTGCAGATGAGCAGTGGCGCTGGGGCGGGTGCGGAACTGCTCGCGCAGCACCGCCGCCGCGGCCACGTGCTGTGAATCAGAAACCAATCCTGCGCTGCCCCAGAGTCGTTCATGGTCAGCGACAATGCGGTCACCACAGCGAGCAAGGATTCGATCCACGCTCGTCGTGACGGTGATCATCCGGCCGATCGCCTCCGGGTGCACCGAGTACGCGTTGCCAGCGAGGCTGACGTAGTAGTCACGACCCAGTCGCGTCGTCGACGTCGTGCCGACCGCTGGGGCCACCGGTGGCAGCGCGGCCATCGCCGCCCGGTCGGCAGCAAGGGCCTCTACGGGGACCAGTCGGGTGCTGGCATGCAGACGTTGGTTGGCGATGCCGGTCAGCCAGCCCAACAATTGAGCGTTGAAATCAGCCGGTGAGGTGAAGACCCGGCCCGGCAGAAACGACGTCTCCAGATAACCGTTGACCCGTTCGACTAGACCCTTGGTTTCCGGGTCATAGGGACGGGCCTGGATCAACCGCGTGCCCAGCACTCCACAGAACCCGGCCACCCCTTCGGCCAGACGGCCTCGTTGACCGATACCGGACTCGTTGTCCCACAACAGAGTTCGAGGAACAGAACCGATGTGTTGGGAAAGTAGCTGCCACATGCCGGCCAGCAGATCCCCGGTGACCCGCGACGGGATCATCACCGCAGCGGCAAACCGCGAATACGCGGCGACCATCACCAGCACCGGAAACGAGCGCAGCGCCCCAGCATGGTCAGGGACCAGATTCCCGGGGAACCACAGGTCGCACTGGACTTGTTCGCCGGGAAGATGCACCAGTCGGTCACACGGATCGACCGGGGCGTACTCCGGGCGGATCCGCGCCACGTTCTCGGCGAACCAGGAATGCCCGCCAGTCCAGCCCACCCGTTGGGCGATCACTGTTGCCGGCATCGTCGGGAACTGACCCAGCAGGATCCGTACCGCCATCTCGACCTGCGCCCATGCCGACATCACTGCCGGCTTGCGTTCATACCGTGGCGGCGCCTCGGATCGCAGTGCCTTGGCCACGGTGTTTCGTGAGAGGGCCAACTGCCGCGCGATCGCAGCCTGCGACAGCTTCTCCGACCGATACAGCCGGCGAATCTCCGCCCAATCCTCCACAGTGATCACTCTCCAATCGAAGGGTGCTCACTTTTCAACCGGAACTACCTGCTCACTTTTCGACCGGAGCTGACACCAGGCGCCGACTAGGTGTGATGTCCAGGGAGGTTGGTCAGGCGGGTGACTGGTGGCTGGCCTCCGATGGCGGAGTGGGCTCGATGATGATTGTAGAAATGCAGCCAGCCCGGCAGGGCGATGTCGCGCTGTTCGGTTGATTCATAAAGGCGGGTGTAGGCCCAGCCGTCAGCCAGAGTGCGATGGAATCGCTCAATTTTGCCGTTGGTCTGAGGGCGGTAGGGACGTGTCCGCTTAGGGGTGATTCGCAGTTCGGCGCAGGCTTCACGCCACGCGTAGGAAATGGGGCTTGTCAAGATAACTGTGTAAGTTGTTGTGGCCGTGTTGGTTTAGATGGTTCTCATAGTGGGAGCCGGTCGGGGAATTGGATCGCGAAGGCGTTGAGGGCTTCGGTCCAGCGGTAGGTTCCTGATCCTGGGGTTGATCCTCGTTTCTGGTTGATGTTACGGATGGCCAGATACAGCAGTTTCATCGCTGCGGCGTCGGAGGGAAACGAGCCGCGCGCTTTGGTGACCTTGCGCAGCTGGTAGTTCAGCGACTCGATGGCGTTGGTGGTGTAGATGATCTTGCGGATCTCGACCGGGAACGCCAGGAACGGCACGAACTCGGCCCAGGCCCGGTCCCAGACCGCGACGGCTCCCGGTGATTTCGCCTTCCACTCGGTCCGGAAGTCCTCCAGGGCCAGTTTGGCGGCGTCTTCGGTCGCAGAACTCATCGCCGAGACCTACGACACCTTCAACAGCGAACACCGCTAACTCGGGGTTCAGCGGTGCAGGAATGATGCCAGTGCTTTTGCGTTGGTGCCGGTGCCGATAAGTTCGCCCATCGCCCGGTTCTCTCGTGCGCTGGCCGCGAGGATGTGCTCGCGGTGCGGGGCGTTGAGCAGTCGCTTGACGGTGGCCAGCCTCGTCGAGGGTTTATCGGCGAGCAGTTTCGTGTGTGTTGTGCCACGGTGAGCAGCTCGTCGGGTGAACAGATCTTCAATACCAGGCCGATATCGCGAGCTTCGGTTGCTGAAATCCACCCCGAGGACAGCAGCGTCCAGGCCGCGTTCTGTCGACCCAGCAGCAACGGCAGCAGGTAGGTGGAGGCCGCTTCAGGCGGAGCGGCCAGCGCGGTGAACGGACATTTCAGTCGGGCCTCGCTCGACAAGAACACCAGGTCGGCGAAGCCCCGGACGGTTATGCCGAACCCGACGCAGACTCCGTTCACGGCGGCGATCAGTGGCTTGGGGAAGTCGGTCATGGTCTCGATGAGCTCGACGAACCCGCTGCTGTCCACGTCGCGGTTCGCGTCGGGGTGGGCCATGTCGGCGAGGATCATCAGCGAAAGTCCATGAGATTGCTCGTGTCATGACGGGATTTCAACGCCTGGCCACCGACGTCGGCGCCGCGCAAGCAGGCGACAAAGCGTTGGGTCGGAAAGCCAATGCCGACGTTAATAGGCGCACCGACCTACTGCCGCCCCGGCACCCGGATCGATCATCTTGACGTTCCCCCCCGCGCTCGCACCGCCCGAGGAGGCGGGAACGTCGCCGGGGATGCTTGACACGGCAGTCGGGGTAGCGATCGACGTGTTCGCTGCCGGCAACGACATCGGTCCGTCGCCCGAACAGTCAGCCTTCGTCCGCCAGCTCGGGGACATGGGTCCCCGCACCGCGTCGGCGGTGCAGGACCTGGCAAAAACACTGGAGCGCGCCGCGTCAGCATCAGCGCGCGTGCCGCCCGGCACATGGCCTATGTCGTCGAACAGGCCAATCTCGACGAACAACCCGTCGTCATCGTCGGGGAGTACCTAACCGTGTCTGCGGTGAGCTCCTGGGTAATCCAACAGGACGACGGGGACGCCGTGACGGTCAAGCTTGGCCGCATTGATCCCAGCGAAACCCGTGGTCTGGCGGTTGGAGAGAGGATTCGTGTCGAGGCTATCCTGAAGACCGAAATCACGCCGGGCGGCAACACGAAACAACCTACACGGCGCAGTCTTTCGGAAGATTCGACCAGCCAGAATAGGGTTTCCGTGAGGTGCACAACCGACCTCGCGTAACCAACTTGTGGGTTCACGTAGAGACCGTTTAGGTATCGTCGCACCAGCCTGCCTGGACACTGCGTTTGCGATAGTGAATGGCTTTGCTGGACAGTCCTCTTCGCATGGATGCGCGGGCGGCGGTGTCCAATTGCTCGGTTGATTGCACGTGGCGAAAGACTGGGTCCAACGCTACCCGAACTGGGTGATGCCGCCATCAATGGCGAGTGACTGGCCCGTGATGTAGGCGGCCTCGCCGCTGAGCATGAATACGGTTGCGTAGGCGATGTCCCATGCGGTTGCCTGGCGTCCTAGCGGCCACCGGATCTTGGCTCGGCGCTCCACTGTGGCGTCCCCGACCCGCCCGAGCGGGGTGTCGACCGGGCCGGGTATCACGTGGTTGGCCCGGATGCTGCGGGGAGCGCCTTCCAGGGCGACGTGCCGGCAGAGGCCGAACAACCCGGCTTTGGACGCGTCATAGGCGGGCAATCGAGTACCGCCTTTCGCCCCGGCGACCGAGCCGATAAACACGAAGGCGCTGCCGTCGGCCAATAGCGGCATCGCGGCGCGGGCGACGAGAAAGTGGGACCGAATGTTCAGCGCAAAGAGGTCATCCCACAACTCGGGTGTAGTGCCGGCAAGGCCTTGGCCCGACCCGAACCCGACGTTGGCAACAACACCGTCGAGACCGCCCAGGTTCTCGTGCGCGTCGTGCACCAGGCGCTCGCAGGCGGCCGCGTCTCGCACATCGGCGACTACTGCAAGGCTCTGGCTGCCCTCTTGTGCGCACAGGTCGGCCGTTGTCTTGGCGGCTTCCTCATCGATGTCGACGCAGACCACCTGCGCGCCTTCCCTGGCCGACAGCACTGCGATGGCTCGGCCGTTGCCGACGGTGACCTCAGGGTCGGTGGAAGGTCGCGAGCCTGCTCCGACGACGACGATGCGCCGGCCTGCGAGTCGACCGCGGCCGGGGGCTGTGCCTGCTGATTCGGGGGTGAGCGTCATATATCGAACGTAGCACCGGTGCTGTACGACAGTACAGTGTGCCTATGACGTCGCAGCATCATTCTGAGTCAACCCCGAGGATCGCGCCGCTGCCCATCGCGGAATGGGACGAGGAGGCCACTGCCGCAGTCGCTTCCGCATTCGGAACCGCCGGTGTGAAGGCCTTTCAGAGGGCGGGTGCGGCCCCGAATGTACTCGCCACGCTGGTGCATTACCCCGGACTGGCCGCGGCGTTCAATCGACTCGGCAATGTGCTGCTGAGCAAGCCTGTGATCGGGCATCGAGAACGCGAATTGATGCTGCTGCGCGTTGCCTGGCGCACCGGGGCGCAGTACGAGTGGGTCCATCACGTACTGCAAGCCGAGCACTATGGCCTGGACGAACTCGACATCCAGGGGGTCATCGACGGGGGCTGCGCCAAGTGGTCGCCGCTTGAGGCGGACCTGGTAGCCGCAGCCGATCAGCTTCTCGACCGCTACCGCATTGACGACGCCACATGGCAACGCCTGGCCGTTCATCTGGACAACCGCCAACTGGTCGAGCTCCCGTTCATTGTCGGGACATATACCTGCCTGGCGATGGCGTTCAACAGCTGGAATCTCCAAGTGGAGGACGGAGTGGACGCCAGTGACGTCCCACCTCTGCCGCACTGACTGACCTGGTGGCGTGTCGACCGTCACATGTTGTACGGTCGTACAGCGCAGCTATGGCGCGCAGGTAGAAGGGATACGAGATGGCCAGTTATGACTACATCATTGCCGGAGCGGGGTCTGCCGGCTGCGTACTGGCCAATCGCCTTACCGAGGACCCCAGAGTGCAGGTCCTGCTGCTGGAGGCCGGCGGCGGCGACAGCAATCCACTGTTCGTTGTCCCCAAGGGATCGGGCAAGCTGTTCGAGAGTCCGAAACATATGTGGCACTACCAGACAGTTCCATTCGGACCAGACGGGCATTCCGAGCAGTGGATGCGCGGCAAGGTGATCGGCGGATCGAGTTCGATCAACGGCATGATCTACAACCGGGGCCAGCGTGCCGACTGGGACGAGATCGAGCAGTTGGGCAACAAAGGCTGGGGCTGGGACCAGATGCTGCCGATCTTCACCGGGTTCGAGGACAACGCATTCGGCCCGTCGGCTACCCGCGGCGTGGGTGGCCCGCTGCACATTTCGGTTCCTCAGGATCCCGATCCGCTATGCGAGGAGATGGTCGCCGCTGGAGCGAACTTGGGGTTGAGCAGGGTTCAAGACATCAATGAATCCGACTGCGAACGCATCGGATACGCCACCTCAACGATCAGGAGTGGCCGGCGCGTCAGCACGGCAAGTGCATTTCTGAAGCCTGCGATGCCCCGGCCCAACCTGACCGTGCAGACCAACACGGTAGTGCGTCAACTGGTTTTCGAGGGGGGCCGAGCGGTCGGGGTGCACGTCGCACGCCGAGGTGCGACCGCGACGATCCGAGCCGCCCGGGAAGTTATTGTCGCCCTCGGCAGTCTCAACACTCCGATCCTGCTGCAGCGTTCGGGGATCGGTCCACGAGAAGTTCTCGCCGCCGCCGGGGTGAAGGTGTACCTGGATCGCTCCAAGGTCGGTCGAGGTCTCCGCGAACACCGCTGTGCCACACTGCGTTTTCAGCTCAAGGAAGATCTCGGCTACAACCGTCTCCTGTCGAGTGCGTTCGGACAAGCCGTTACCGGTGCAAAGTACTTGGCTACCCGAAAAGGCCCTTTGGCGGCACCCTCGTTCGACATCGTGGGTTTCGCCAAATCTAGGCCGCACGTCGAACGTCCGGATGGGCAATTGATGCTGGGTCCGTGGACCATCCCTCCTTACAACCTCGGTGAACCGGTGGCCATCGAACGCCAGGCGGGTGTCTCCTGCCTGGGCATGATGCTGCGCCCGACCTCGCGCGGCTCGATCGAGATCACCGGTGCCGATCCGCACGCTCCGGCGCGAATAGACCCGAACTACCTTGGAACCGAACATGATCGCCGCACCACTGTCGACTTGGTTCGGCGAATGCGCGACCTGTTCGATCAGTCGCCGATCGCCGAGCGCATCAGCCACGAGACCTATCCCGGATCGGGTGTGGATTCTGACGAGGCGCTCGTGGACTCTGTGCTCACTGGCGGTTACTGCGGCTACCACGCGGCCGGCAGCTGCGCGATGGGACCCGACCGCGACGACGTGGTCGACGACCAGCTCAAAGTGCGCGGCGTCGACGGTCTGCGTGTGGTGGACTGCTCGGTGCTGCCCACCATGGTGGCCGGCAACCTCAACGGTCCAATCATGGCTGTGGCGTGGCGTGCGGCCGAGCTGATCCGCCAGAACGCTTGATCGGTCGCCGATCCGGTCCGCGAGAATGTCTTTGTCGCAATACATTCACACGATTCGCCTGCGCTCGCCCGCGTTCCAGCCATACGGTCGATAGTGACTGTTATTGATGGGACCTTCGCGCCGTATGAGGCGAAATGCGCTCGCATGTATCGCAAGAGATGGAATCTCTTGACTACGACCTCCGGCCAGGCAATGGCCGACCCGGGAGCCCCCAACGACGTCTGGATCCAGTGAGCCGGGTTCTCCGGGTCCAATACGTAATGGCCGCAAACACTCTCGGGGGTGCACGTCCAGGAGCAAGGACAATGGAGCTGGGCAGACAGTGCGCACTGCGCCGGGGACCGAGACGATCCAGTGGTTCACACCGTTTGAGAGCGGGAAGAGCTTTCAGCTGGTGAACATCGCCAACACCGTCCTCGGCCCGTCT
Organism: Mycolicibacterium sp. 050232; assembly: GCA_036235365.1. Classification (GTDB taxonomy): domain Bacteria; phylum Actinomycetota; class Actinomycetes; order Mycobacteriales; family Mycobacteriaceae; genus Mycobacterium. The sequence continues at coordinate 138,220 of JAZBEZ010000005.1, forward strand.
GCGGACTGCCCGACTGACCACCCGGTCAAGGCCAACGTGTCGGGCAACATCGAGGCCGGCGGGCAGTACGGCGGATCTCCCGTCACCGCTGTCATCTGTGCGAACGCCACCGACTTCCTTCTGCAACCCGGAACGCTGTTCGTCATCCACAAGGACTGATCAATGGCGGGGCATGGGCTATGCGCACGCGATCCGATGCTATACGATCGTATAGCCCATGTGGTCCGTCTCCGGCGTGTCGGAATGGCCATTGCCTGAATCCCCAAGGAGTTTCATGACCAGCCGATTCTCATTAGAGGGCCGCGTGGCCGTCATCACCGGTGGCGGCACCGGAATCGGCCGCGGAACGGCACTTGTGCTCGCGCAGCATGGTGCTGACGTGGTTCTGGCGGGACGTCGCCCCGACCCGCTGGAGGCCACGTCGAAAGAGGTCATCGATCTGGGGCGACGGGCTCTTCCTATCTCGACCGACGTCACCACCGCCGATGCCTGTAATGCGCTGATCGACAAGACAGTCGACGAGCTCGGGCGAGTTGACATCCTGGTTAACTGTGCCGGCGGTGCGGAAACGAAATCGATCATGAAATTCGAGGAAGAGGAGTTCGAGAAGGTCCTTGCGCTCAATTTCAAAGCCGTGTGGCACCTGTCGAAGGCTGCGGCGCGGCCCATGATCGCTCAGGGCAAGGGATCGATTGTCAACGTCTCCTCGGGTGCAAGCCTGTTGGCGATGCCTCAAGCAGCCCCATATGGCGCGGCAAAGGCCGCCGTGAACAACCTGACCGGTTCGATGGCGGCGGCTTGGGCCAAGAAAGGTGTACGTGTCAATGCGATCGCGGTGGGTGCGGTGCGAGCTGCCACGTTGACCGACGATGCGGCACGGTACGGTCTCGATCCCGAAGCGATCGCCATGACCAACGGACTGGGTCGGCTCGGCGAGCCCGATGAAATCGGCTACGGCGCCTTGTTCTTCGCCTCAGATGCTTCCAGCTTCTGCTCGGGCCAAACGCTGTACATGCACGGCGCCCCGGGCCCCGCAGGGGTATGAACGCATGAAGGTGGGCCCCGACAGTGACTGTCGGGGCCCACCTTCTTTGTGCTGTGTGTTGCTATTTAACGGCGAATCCTGCGTCGACGGGAAGCGTCATGCCGGTGATGTAGCGGGCGGTGTCGCTGATGAGGAACAACACGGCGTTGGTGACGTCGATAGGCTCGACGAACGGGACGGGCAACAGGTTGCCCGACATCGCGCTGGACTCGGGGTTGGCCTCGAAGACGCTCGCCATGTGCTCGTTGAAGATCATCGGAGTGGCCACTCCGGTCGGGTGAATCGAGTTGACCCGGATCTGGTGCGGTGCATAAGCGTAGGCAGCTGAGCGCATGAGGCCGACGACACCGTGTTTGGACGCCGCGTAGGCGAAAGTGGCTGCGCTGCCGTCGCCGCCGCGTCCGACCAGTCCCTGCATCGAGCTGATCAGGATGATCGACCCGCCGGCCTGTTTGCGGATCATCGAGGGCGCTGTCGTCGCGATCGTGTGCCAGGCGCCGTTGAGGTTCGTCTCAACGATGTCGTGGTACACCTGGGCATCGAGGGGATCGGACAATCCCATACCCACCACGCCGGCGTTGGCTACCACCACATCGATATCGCCGAATTCAGCAATGCCAGCATCGATTCCGGCTTGGAGTGCTTCCAGGTCGCGGACATCGGCGACGACCGTCTTGATGCGCCCGCCTGCCTCAGTGACCAAGCGGGCGGTCTCGTCCAGGTCGTCGGCGGTCGCCAGTGGATAGGGGATCGATTCGATGTCGGCGCAGCGGTCAACGGCGATGATGTCGAACCCTCCGCCTGCCAGGGTCACTGCGTGGCTGCGTCCCTGGCCGCGGGCAGCGCCGGTAATGACTGCGACGCGGCGAGATGCTGAAGTCATGTCAGGACACCACCGCGGGCATGCTGTCCCAGCCGCGCACCGTCGATGTGCGTGACCGTCGGGCTCCCGATGTATCGACCTCCCATTCGGGCCACCGTTTGAGCACCTCTTCCAGTGCCACCCTGCCTTCGAGGCGGGCCAGGGGGGAACCGACGCAGAAGTGTGGGCCGCGGCCGAAGGTGAGGTGGCCTCCGGGCTTGCGATGGATGTTGAACGTGTCCGGGTCGTCGAAGTGGCGTTCGTCGCGATTGGCCGAGGCAAGCATCACCAGCAGTGGCTTGCCCGCCGGCACGATCTGGTCTTGGAAGCTCACGTCGTCAGTGGTGATGTAGCGGGCGACGTGGGGCCCGGGCGGTTCATATCGGAGCAGCTCTTCGATTGCGGTGGGAATCAGTGAGTGATCGCCGGCGAGCTCTTTGCGCTGGTCGGGGTGCTCGGCGAGCACCTTGCCCATCCAGCCGAACAGCCGTCCGGTCGTCTCCACGCCGGCACCGGCCACGACGGCCAGGAACACGATGAGTTCCTGTTTGGTCAGCTTGCGCGTCGTACCGTTCTCGTCCTCGAACTCGACATTGAGCAGTTCGGTGATGAGATCATCGGACGGGTTTTTCTCCCGCCATTCGACGTACTCGCCGAACATCTCACCGGTGAAATACCGGTCCTTCTTGATCTCCATGGGCTTGCCCGGCTCGTTGCGCAGGACGTTATTGGCGTGCTCGCGCACCGCGGGCTGTTCGGCGTCTGGAATGCCGGCGAGCATGCCGATGGTCCGCATGGGAAGCTCGGCACCTAGATCCTCCACGAAGTCGAATCGGTCCCCGCCGACGAGCGGATCGAGGCAGGCGACGCAGAACGCGCGGATCTTCTCCTCAACCGCACGCATCTTCTTCGGCGTGAAGGCTCGCGACACGATGGCGCGGTGGATCGTGTGCAGTGGCGGATCCTCGTTGATGAAGATGCCCGGTGGCATCACCGGGTCTGTCATCACCACTTCGAGGATGTCGCCCTTGGCCGAGCTGAGCCGGGCGGTGTCTTTGAGCGCGGCGTCCACATCGGCATAGCGGCTGATGCCCCAGAAATCGTGGCGCTCGTTGTAGTACACCGGGCACTCATCGCGCAGTCGGCGATAGGTCGGGTAGGGATCCAGGTCGATGTCGAAATCCCATGGATCATAGTACAAATCAGTCAACATCGGCTCCTCGGCAGCGGACATTCATGCGCACAAACACGCGCCTGCTGTACGACTGTATAGGACCAACCGTGCCGTGGGCAACAGCCTCGCGGCGCCTGGTGGGCTGCTCGCGGCTCGCCGCACCGGCTCCGTTGCGCAGCCGAGCTTGTGCGGCGTCACGGCATGCGCTATACATGCGTACAGCAGCAGTGATGGTGGCCACAGTCGAGGAATGGTGTGAGTTGAGCCGAACAGCAGTGGTAACCGGCGGTGGGTCCGGTTTGGGGCAAGCGATCAGTGAGCAACTGGCCGCTGACGGCCATCAGGTGGCGGTGATGGACGTCAACGCCGAAGCCGCCGAGAAGGTGGTCGCCGAGATCCAGTCGGCCGGCGGTAAGGCGGCCGCGGTGGCTGTGGACGTATCGGATGAGTCGTCGGTAATCGACGGATTCAACGTTGTCCGTGACACTTTCGGCCCGGTCGAAATTTTGGTGACCAGTGCTGCGATCGCGGGATTCACCCGGTTCGACAAAATCACGCTGGAAGAGTGGGACCGCTATATGGCGGTGAACCTCACCGGGACGTTTCTGTGTGCCCGCGCCGCAGTGTCTGACATGGTCGCTGCCGGCTGGGGCCGGATCGTGACGATCTCCTCGGCGGCCGGCCAGCAGGGCGCCCCTGCTCAGGGGCACTATTCGGCCACCAAAGGCGGGGTCATCGCGATGACCAAAACCCTCGCCCTGGATTACGCGCGCAAGGGCATCACAGCCAACACTGTGCCGCCATTCGTCATCGACTCGCCGATGCTGCGTCAGCAGCAGCAGGAGGGCAAACTGCCCGCGACTGAGCACCTGACCATGGCGATCCCAGCGGGTCGCCTCGGCGCAGGCGCTGACGTTGCTGCGGTGTGCTCGTTCTTATGTTCTGAGGCTGCCGGCTACGTGAACGGACAGGTGATCGGAGTCAACGGCGGGGCTGTCGTGTGATGGAGTCCAGATCTGCTGCCGCAGGGAATCTCATTGCTCAGCAATCGATGTGGGAGGTGAATGTGCGCGTCAGAGTAGATCCCGCGCGGTGTCAAGGGCACACGCTGTGCGCGATGATCGCGCCGCAGTCGTTCGAACTCGACGATGTGGACGGCCACGCGCGAGCGGTCACTGAAGAGGTTGCCGACGAGCATCGTGAACAAGTGCTCGAAGCAGTGCAATCCTGTCCAGAACAAGCCATTGAAGTTCTGGTCGAGCGCGTGGTTTCCGCGCGCGCCGCCCACGGCCGACGAACGGGGATTTGACGTGAGTGCCCTCTCTGACCAGTCGACGGACCCCTCGTCCCCTGTCGAGCCGTCGCGGTATCACTTCGACCGGCACACGGCGGATTACCGCGAACACTTCCTTGACATCACCCACGAGATGCAGCAACGGTGCCCGATCGCCTGGACCGATACCTACGACGGGCACTGGGTCGCGGCGGGCAGCCAGGAGGTGTTCGAACTGGCGCGATGCCCCCACATCTCCAACGACCACGACGTGCGCAACGAGCGCCGGGGTTACAAGGGAATCTCCATACCGCTGATGGTGGAAGCAGAGAACTTCCGGGGCGGCATGCTGGAGATGGACGACCCCGAACACCGCTACTACCGCACCGCGCTCAACCCGTATCTGTCACCGGCGGCAGTGCGCCGCTGGGAGCCATTCGTCGACGAGATCGTGCGGGCCTGCATTGATGACCACATCGAAAGCGGGCACATCGATTTCGTCGACGACCTGGCCAACGTCGTGCCCGCAGTGCTCACTTTGGCCATGCTGGGAGTGCGGCTGGAAAAATGGACGCTCTATAACGAACCAGCGCACGCGTCGGTGTACACGCCGCCCGATTCTCCTGATGCGCCCCGAGTGCGCGAGCTGTATATGGCCATGGGGATGGACCTGTTCGCCAACCTCGTCGAAATCCGTGAACAGCCCCGCCCGGGCATCATCGACGCCCTGGCGAGACTACGGATCGATAGCGAAGCGCCGGAGGACATCGAACTGCTCGGCATGCTCAACCTGCTCATCGGCGGAGGATTCGATACCACCACCGCGCTGACCGCCCATGCACTGGAGTGGCTGGCAGAGCATCCCGAGCAACGAACCCGGCTCAGCGACAATCGAACCAAGCTGCTGAACCCGGCCACCGAAGAATTCCTGCGCTACTTCACCCCCGCACCGGGCGACGCGCGGACGGTGGCCGAAGGCATGACTGTCAGCGGTTCTGTGCTCAAAGAGGGTGACCGCTTATGGTTGTCCTGGGCGATGGCCAACCGCGATCCGGCCGTGTTTGCCGACCCCGACGAGGTGGTCATGGATCGAAAAGGTAATCGGCACTTCAGCTTCGGGCTCGGTGTGCACCGATGCATCGGCTCCAACGTAGCGCGCACGGTGTTCAAATCAATGCTCACTGCTGTGCTCGACAGGATGCCGGACTACCAATGTGCGGCCGAGGGCACCGTGCATTACGACACCATCGGCGTCATCCAGGGCATGCGGCACCTGCCGGCCACCTTCACCCCGGGCAAGCGGCTGGGACCCGGCGTCGCCGAGACCGTGCAGAAACTGCAAATCATCTGCGATGAGCAGGGATTGGCGCGACCGATCACCGAATCCAAACAAGCAGCGAAGATCACCGACTGATGGCCTCCGGATCAGACGAGCACACACAGGACGCGCCCGTTGCCGTGGTCACCGGCGCCAGCCGCGGCGCCGGCGCCGGAATCGCGCACGCGCTGGGTAGCCATGGATGCACGGTCTATGTCACCGGCCGCACCCGCGACGGCTCTGCCGACCCACGCGCTGGCACCATCGACCAGACCGCGGCCCGGATCACCGCCGCGGGTGGGCACGGCATCGCCGTGGCGGTCGACCATGGCGATGATGACCAGGTCAAGGCGCTGTTCGAGCAGATTCGCCGCGACCATGGCCGCGTCGACATCCTGGTCAACAACGCTGCGATCATCCGCGACGAGATGATGGGCCGTACCAAATTCTGGGAAGAGCCGCTCAATGTCATCGACACCTTGGACGTCGGATTGCGCAGCAGCTACGTCGCCACCGTCTATGCCGCCCCGCTCATGCTCGCGCAACGTAAAGGGCTGGTGGCCTTTTCGTCATCATCGGGGGCAGTCCACTACGCCTTCGGCCCCGCGTACGGAGTCCCGAAAGCCGCCACCGACAAGATGGCCGCCGACATGGCCTTCGACCTACGTGATTTCGACATCGCGGCAGTCTCCATCTGGATGGGCTCGCTTCTGACCGACCGGGTACGCGCGATCATCGCTGCCAAGCCCGAAAAGTTCGGTCACATCTTGGATACCACCGAAACACCCGAACTGACCGGGCATGTCATCTGGGCGCTGTACAACGACCCGGACTTGATGCAGGTGAGCGGCCAGACTCTCATCGGGGCCGAACTGGCGGTCAAGTATGGGATCGTCGACGAGGACGGGCGCCAGCCGCCGTCCTACCGCGACATGTTCGGTGTGCACCCACACACGCAGTACCCGCATACGATGCGTTGAGGGGAACTGCGTGCGCATCGGGTTGACCGGCGGCGGGGCCACCGTCGACAAGATCGTGGCCCAAGCCGTTCAAGCAGAGTCAGATGGCTTCAGCGCCTTGTGGTACGCCAGCGGCGTAGCAGGAGACCCTTTGGTGGCCATGGCTCTGGCGGGGAGGGCCACAACATCGATCGAGCTGGGCACGGCGGTGCTGCAGACCTACCCTTGCCACCCATTGCTGCAAGCTAATCGCGTGGCTGCGGCGGCCAGCGCGATGGCACGGCCGGGACTGACTCTGGGGCTCGGCCCGTCACATGCGCCGGTGGTCCGCGATGTGCTCGGTTTGTCCTACACCCGCGTTGCGGAGAACACGGAGGAGTATCTGCGGCTCACCACCGCGCTGTTGCGTGGAGAAGCTGTCGATTTCACGGGCGCGCACTGGTCGTTGCACGGTCAGGGGCGGATGACTCAGACCGAGCACCGGGTCCCGGTTCTGGTGGCCGCTCTGGGGCCGCAGATGGTCCGCATTGCCGGTCGGCACGCCGACGGCGTAGTGCTGTGGATGGCCGCCGCCAGGGCGATCGAGGAACGAATTGCACCTGCGCTCAGCGAAGCTGCCGCCCGCGCCGAGGCGCCGGCCCCTCGCATTGTGGCCGGCCTCCCCGTGGCGGTGCACACCGACGCCGACGAAGCCCGCCAAACCGTGGCCGCGACCTCGGCGGGCTACGCGAACATGTCCAATTACCAACGGATCATCCAAGCCGGCGGCGGATCTTCGGCAGCCGATGTGTCCATCGTCGGTGACGAGGAAACCGTGCGCGACGGCCTGCAACGTCTGCTCGATGCCGGAGCAACCGATATTTGGGCCCAGCCGGTGGCAGTCGGCGCCGACCGTGATGCGCGGCGGGCATCGGCGCGCCGAACTCTAGCGCTGCTTGGCGAGCTTGCGCGCAGTTGACGTTATGGAAGTAGCAGCGGGGGCCGAGAACAGGGATTCCAACCAGACAGCATCACCTAGTGCCAGATGTTCGTACAGCAGCCCAATTGTTCCCTACGTAGAAATGAGGTACCCATGCCCAAGCGCATGATCTTCACCCTGTTGCTAATGGACTCGATCGGCCATAATTTTCACGGCATTTGGCGCCACCCACGCGCCCGGAACCGGGACTTCAGCAGCTTCGATCTGTGGGTCGATCTGGCCAAGAAGGCTGAGGCGGCAAAGGTTGACGCATTCTTCTTCACCGATGTGATCGGTGTGCAAGGTGAATACAACGGCTCGCGCGACGTGATCTTCGAGATGGCGATGAACGTGCCGATCGGGGACTGCACCATGGTGATCCCGGCCATGGCCCAACAGACCACCGATCTGGGCTTCCTGTACACGAGTTCGGTGATTCAACATCACCCATTTGTCTTCGCGCGTGCGGTGTCGACGCTGGACAGTCTGAGCAACGGCAGGGTCGGATGGAACATCGTCACCTCAGCCAACGAAAAAGCCTTCCGCAATTTGGGGTTGCCCACCAGTCCGTCGCATGAGGAACGATATGCGTGGGCTGCGGAGTATGTCGATGTCACCTACAAACTCTGGGAAGGCTCCTGGGATGTCGATGCCATCGTCAACGATCCCGACGCCGGCGTCTACGCAGAACCGACCAAGATTCACGACATTCACCATGAGGGCAAGCGTTACAGCGTCGAAGGTTTCAACCTCATGCAGCCCTCGCCTCAGCGCACCCCGGTGCTGGCCCAGGCGGGCGGATCGCCGGCGGGCCTGGAGTTCGCCAGCAGCCACGCTGAACTGATGTTCCTTTCCGCGATGACTTTGGAAACCATTACCCAGCAAGTCGATACGGTCCGCGGATTGGCGCGCGAGCGTGGCCGACAAGACGGCGACATCCTCTTCTTGCAGGGCATGATGTTCATCATCGGATCGACTGATGAAGAGGCCTATCGCAAATGGGCTGAACTGGAAGAGTTCCGCAGCGCGGAGGCCCAGACTGCCTACTTCGCCAGCCTCAGCGGGTTAGACCTGGGCCGCTACGACCCCGCCACGGCGCTGGAAGACATCATCGATGAGATCCCGGGCATTCGAGGTGCGTTCCTGTCAGTGATCAATGCCTGGCCCGACGGCGCCAAGCCGACGATCAAAGACTTCCTGGCCTCGCTGTCGCTGCCCCAGATGGTGGTGGGTTCTCCGGAAACCATCGCCAAACGGTTGTCCGAGTACCAGGAAGCCGGCGTCGACGGTGTCCAGGTGATGAACGCATTGATGCCCGAAAGCTACGACGACTTCTTCACACATCTGGTGCCGGTGCTTCAAGACAAAGGCTTGATGCAGAAAGAGTACCGGCCGGGAACGCTGCGGGAGAAGCTATTCGAAACTCCCACCGCCGACATCAACCAACGTCACCCGGCGTACGGCTACCGCGGCATGTTCAGCAACGGATGACCGCCAAATCTTGCCCCACCACGATCCTGGTATTGGTCGGCAGTCTGCGTGCGGCGTCAACCAATCAAAGGCTGGCTGAGGCCATGACCGCGAACGCACCGCCTGGCGTCACGATGAAACCCTTTGAACACATCGCCGAATTACCCCTGTACAACGAGGATCTCGACCACGCCGAGGTGGCGAGCGCCGTCGTGCAACTGCGCTCACTGGCCACGCACGCCGATGCGCTGCTCGTCGTGACCCCCGAATACAACGGCACCATCCCGGGCGGGCTGAAGAATGTCATCGACTGGCTGTCGCGCCCGTACGGCCGCAGCCCGCTGAAGGGCAAGCCGGCAGCGGTAGTAGGCACGTCCCTGGGTCAGTACGGCGGTGTGTGGGCCCACGACGACACGCGAAAGGCGTTGAGCATCGCCGGCCCCCGCATCATCGACACCGTTCACGTGTCGATACCCGCCAAGGCGTTGGAGGACAAGCCTTTCGAGGTGCCACCGGTACTGCTTGCCGACCTGATACAGGTGCTTGGCGACCTGAGCGCGGCAGCGCACCCCTCGTGAAGCGTTGTCGTTTAAAACGTTGTCAATGGTGAGCTCTCGACGATAGGAGACGTGGTGCAGCTCGAATTCGATCAGACCGTGGAGGAATTCCGTGCTGAGTTCACGGAGTTCCTGGATGCTCATCTGCCCGACGCGCTGCTGGCGTGCGCAGAGCGGCCTTCGTCCAGCTCGCATGTGCCCGGCTGGGCGCGTCAATGGCAGCGGCTCATGTTCGATCACGGGTGGCTGCAGCCGGGGTATCCACCCGAGTTCGGCGGTCGCAACGCCACTGTCATCGAGCAGTATGTCTATTTTGAGGAACTGTCCAAGCGGCGCATCTATCAAACATTCAATCCGCAAGGTGTGGGCATCATTGCCGCTTCGCTCATCCACTTCGGCACGCCAGATCAACAGAGCCGTTGGGCCATCTCGATTCTTCGTGCCGAGATGACTGCAGCGTTGGGAATGAGCGAGCCGGGTGCGGGGTCTGACCTGGCATCCTTGCGTACACGCGCAGTTCGCGACGGCGATCATTTTGTGGTCAACGGGCAGAAGGTATGGACATCGGGAGCGCATGACGCCGATGTCCTATTCACCCTTGTTCGGACCGACCCGGATGCCCCAAAACACAAGGGCATCAGCGTGTTGCTCATTCCCACGGATCTGCCCGGCGTTACCCGCCGGCCGTTCCCCTCCGCGTGCGGACTCGACGACGTCGACTTCAACGAGGTGTTCTTCACCGATGTGCACGTGCCCGCCGAGAATCTCGTCGGAGAACTCAACGGCGGATGGCTCGTCGCCAACGGGTCGTTGGGACATGAGCGCACGCTGCTGTGGCTCAGCTACGCTGATCGGCTCAAAGAGTTCATCGATGACTGGGTTCCGGTCACCGAACTGGACCGCGATGCCTATGCGAAGTTGGTCATGGATGACTGGGCGCTGCGCCTGATGGGTTCGGCAGAACTCTCACGCGCAACGCGAGGAGTGGGAGATCCCTCGACCATGTCAGTGTTGAAACTGATGGGATCCGAAGCGATTCAGGCCGCTGCCGATGCGGCGTTCAACGGGCACGGGGCCGAGGCGCTGCGTGATCCCACCCTGACAAGCCCGTTCTCGCCGTATCATCTGGAGAGTTACACGACCAGCTGGTTCACCCGGTATCTGCGCAGTTTCGGTGCGACGATCGCTGGAGGAACCTCAGAGATTCAGCGCAACATCATTGCCCAGCGGGTGTTGGGTCTGCCGCGCGAGTAGGTGATGGGTCTGCTATCCCGCAGCTGAAGCTTTACGCCGCCGGGGCGAGGCCTTCTTTTTCGGAGGAGTCACGCGCGGCTCCACTGCGTCCAAGTAGCGCTCAAAGGCTTCGGTAACCTCGGCGTGCGCCGACTTCACGCCGATCCCTTCCTCGAGATTGAGGAACTTGGGAAGGCCGGACAACAGAATCTGCAGCGCAGGCAGCGACAGATCACCGACCGGTCGGGCATCAGCGCCAAACTTGGCGACCAGTGCCTCCAGTTGCATTGTGCGTACCGTCTCGGTGACCTTGGCGATCTCGGCCCGGATTGACTTGCGATGGTTGCCCAGTGCCATGAACTCGGTGATCAAGGCGCCGCTGGCCTCCTCCCAGCTGTACTCCCAAACCGCGCGCAGTGGGTCCTCGGCACGCTGGTCAAGCAATGCGCCAAGGTGGGCGATGCCGCGGTCGGAATAGCGCTGGATCGCGGCGATGAAGATGTCGTCCAGAGTCGGGAAGTAGTACTGCACCAGACTGGGCGTGACCCCGGCTTTTGTCGCCAGTGCGCGATAGCTCACGCTGGCATAGCCCTCGGTGAGCATCATCTTCTCCACCCAGTCCAACAAGCTATCCCTGGTCTTGGAGGTGGCAGCGCCCACCCGTCGCGACGATGCTGGCATGGTCTCCCCGTTCGGTCGGTATAAGCATTTTGACACTCGCCTCCTGCTGTACGGTCGTATAGTCTCATTTCACCGTCACCGCCGCACCCACGGCGCGCGGTATAAGCCACCCGACATACCAGGAGTCCGATGACTATCGATGCCACCTTGGGCACGCTGCAGCGCAATGTGCGCTACCTGCTGGATCGCACCGAGATTCTGGACTGCGTAGCTCGACATGCCCGTGGCTGCGACCGCCACGACATCGATCTGATCACCGCCGCCTACCATCCCGATGGTGTCGATGAGCACGGTCATGCTGTCAACGCGGGACCCGAGTATGGCGGCTGGGCCAATGCGACCCACGCCGAAACCTCCCGCGTGCACACCCACAACATCACCACGCACACCTGCGAAACCGCCGGCGACACCGCGCACGCGGAAAGCTACGTCATCGTCGTGCTCATCGGAACCGACGGCAAGAGCGCACAATTCATCACCGGTCGATACATCGACCGGCTTGAACGCCGAGATGGCCAGTGGCGCATCGCTGTTCGTCGATCGACGGTCGAAGGAATGTTTTTGGCGGATGCGAGAGTGCTGCAGTCAAGCTTCTTCACGGAAAAGGGCTATCTAGTCGGGACGCGGGATCGCACAGACCTGTCCTACCAGCGCCCATTGACCATCGAGACCCCGGCGCCCGCGCGCTGGTAGCCGATTCGAAATCCAAGGTAGGTAGGCAAAATGATGGCAGTTGACACTGACTCCGGGATCTTAGCGGGCGACCCGCGGATGCTCATCGGTGGCGAATTACGCATCACTGACGATGAGTCCTTGTTCGACGTCGAGCACCCGGCTACCGGAGAAGTCGTCGGCCAGGTATCCGACGGGTCGGTCGCCGACATGCACCGTGCCGTCACCGCCGCCTCCCATGCGTTCGAGACCACTGACTGGTCCCGCGACGTCGATTTTCGGTATCACTGTTTGATACAGCTCCATGAGGCGCTGGAGCGCGAGAAAGAGCACCTACGTCGCGTCCTGATCACCGAAGTTGGTTGTCCGGTGTCGGTGTCCGGCAGCCAGATCGAAGACCCGATCGCTGAGGTGAAACACTGGGCCGAGTACGGCCGCGCCTTCGAATACCTGCAAGACACGGGTATCCACGACACTCATCTCGGCCCCGCTCGGCGCAAACTGCACTTCGAACCGGTTGGAGTTGTCGGAGCGATCACGCCCTGGAACGTCCCGTTCTACCTCAATATCGCCGAAACCGTGCCGGCCTTGATGGCCGGTAACACGGTGGTGCTCAAACCGGCCCAGCTAACCCCTTGGTCGGGAACCGAACTGGGACGCATTGTCGCCGAACATACTGATATTCCGCCGGGGGTCTTCAACGTCGTTACTTCCAATGCCAACGATGTGGGCGCCGCGCTGACTGCTGACCCGCGGGTGGACATGATCACGTTCACCGGATCCACCGCCACCGGACGATCCATCCTGGCATCCGCCGCACCAACGGTCAAAAAGACCCTGCTCGAACTCGGAGGGAAGTCGGCCCACATCGTCCTTGATGACGCCGACTTCAACTCGGCACTGCCACTGGCGGCGATGATGGCATGCGTGATGTCAGGACAAAGCTGCATCTTGCCCAGCCGAATTCTGTTGCCACGCAGTCGCTATGACGAAGGCCTGGCGATCCTAAAGGCATCGATGGAGAACTTTCCTGTCGGAGACCCCTGGAAGCCCGGCATCATGCAGGGTCCCCAAATCAGCGCGGGTCAACAACGAAAAGTTCTCGGGCTTATCAAGGGCGGCGTGGAATCTGGTGCACGCCTACTCACCGGCGGTGGCATCCCAGAGGGCCTGAGTGCCGGGTACTACACCCAGCCCACCCTGCTCGCCGATGTCAACCCCGATGCGCACATCGCCCAGGAAGAAATCTTCGGCCCAGTCCTCACCATCACGCCCTACACCACTGACGATGAGGCCGTCGCGATCGCCAACAACACAATCTACGGACTCTCCGGAGAAGTCAGCAGCGCAGACACCGATCGCGCAATGGCTATCGCCAAGCAGATGCGCACCGGCAACGTGACCATCAACGGCAAGAGTCACTTCGGGATCACCAGCCCCTTCGGCGGCAGCAAACAGAGCGGCCTGGGCTACCGCAACGGGTCACACGGTTACCAGGAATATCTCGCCATCAAAACCATCGGCCTACCCGAATAGACGGACGCGGCATAAGCGCAGGCCTTCCGGGCAGGTTCGCTGCTCAAGGTAAAACGGAACAGCGGTAATCCCGCCAGATCATCGACACCATGCGCAGGCATGCCGCCAATTCTCGAAGGCGCATCGCGATCGATACGAACCACGTCATTCCTGGACCGGTCGACACACCAGTCGGGCGTATCGGTGATGTCACCGTGGCCGCGCGAACAATAATCCGCTGGCCGCTCGGACGACAAGCGACGGCCTGGGACATCGCCCATGCGACAGTCTTATGCTCAGCGCCGAATCTGCCTACATCACAGCACAATCGCTGGCTGTCGATGGTGGTGTCACACAATTTGGCTAGCTGTGGGTTGTCGCAACACACCGTTTACGTTGTGAAATTGACAGTGGCACGCGCACGCCGAGAACGATGTCATCGTCGTGTCGATCGGAACTATCTGCAGCACAGCAAGCACAGTTCACTCCCGACCTCCATATCTGCCGCTGTAGCTCCGCGACGGTCCGTGGTGGAGCGCGGTTCGTCGCTTCACCGTGGAAGGGATGCTCATCACCGATGCTCGGTACTGCAATCGGAGCTCTCTACCGAGAAGAGCAATCACGTCGGTACCCGCGACCGAAACGACTTGTCGTGCGAGTCTGCTGTCAATTGTCACTGCCGCACTCGATCGTTGGTAGCCGGGAGACTTCGCCGTCAACCGAAGATTGCGACACCGTGGCTCGTGCACGATGAGACTGGAGTCGACCATCATGGCTTGAACGGTCATCGCAAGTAGAGTCCACCGCCATCAATCGGGAGAGAGACCCCGGTGATCATCTTGGCGTCCTCACTCACGAGGAACACCACAGCCCGGCCGATGTCATCCACTGGGTCGCAAAGTTTGCGCATTGGGATCTGATCGAGCACCGTTGAGAATGTCTCCGGGTCGTTCTTTTCCCATTCATCAAACGCAGGCGAGGAAGCCATCGGCATGATGGTGTTCACGCGGACCCCTGCGGTGCCCCACTCCACTGCCGCGGCGCGGCTGAACGTCTGCAAGGCAGCTTTCACGGCGGCGTAGCCGGCCAGTCCGGGTGGCCCGGCGAGCGCCGGAGCTCCTGAACTCACGTTAATGACTGCACCGCCGCCTTCAAGGTAGGCATAACACGCCTGCATCAGACGTAGGGCGGCCAACGGGCCCGATCGCCATCCGTCGTCGATGACGGTGTCTTCGAGTTCACGGATCGTCCCGTACGGGAAGATCTGAGCGTTGTTCACCAGGATCTTGATACCGCCGAGTTCGTCAGCGACCGTCTGCACTGCCCGATCGATCTCGTCGCGCTCACGCACATCGCACTTCACCGCGATCGCGTGGCCACCACGCCTATTAATCTCGCTACAAGTATCTTCCAACGTGGTCTCGGTGCGGCCCAAAACTGCCACTGGCGCACCAGCATTGGCCAGCGCTAACGCGATGCCGCGCCCAACGCCTTGCCCGGCCCCGGTGACGATCGCTGGTCGCCCATCGAGCGTCCTCACGCTGCGTCCCACTCGACGCGCAGTTCCTTGGGTCCCCGTATCACGACGCCGCCTATCTCGGGTTCGGCGACCAGTCTCAGGTTGGGGAGCCGATGCAACAGAACATCCAGGGCAACCTCCATCTCTACGCGGGCCAGGTGCGCACCCAGACAAAAATGGCGGCCCAGTCCAAATGCGATGTGCTTGCTCGGGCGTCGATCAAGATCCCACTGCGTTGGGTCTTGGAAGACCGCTGGGTCGCGGTTGGCCGACGGAATGACCAAGAACACCATTTGACCCGCGGGAATAGGCACGCCGGACGGCTCGACGTCGGTAAGCGTGACGCGGGGCTCGAGCGCTACCGGAGATTGCCAGCGCAGAGTTTCTTCAACCGCCCACATACGTTCTGTTCGGTCGGCCCTCAATCGATCGTGCTCTTGGGGATGGTCAAGTACCGCGTGAATCAGGCTCCCGAGTGACAACCAGGTGGTGTCGACGCCAGCTGGGAACAAGAGGCGACAGAACCCAATAATCTCTTCCTCGCTAAGGCGTTGTCCCTCAACTTCTTCGGTCACGATCGCGGAGATCAGATCATCGCTCGGATGTCTCCGGCGTTCTTCGATGAGGGGCGTGATGTAGGTCGTGAACTCAGCATTCGCCTGATGCACCCCCTCGGGATCGTGCACGATGTCCAGCATTTTGAGAGCCCACGCGGCAAGCATCTGCTCATCGTCGGGCGGGATGCCAAGTAGTCGGGTAGTGATCAGCATCGGGTACCACTTGGCGAACTCAGACATCAAATCGGCGGCCCCGTTTGCCGCAATCCGGGTGACGAGTTCCTCGGCGATTGGGCGCATCACGGGTTCGACGTAGCTCGGCACTGCCGCACGCCGGAACGCCGGTGACACCAGCGCCCGCTTGAGGACATGTTCATTGCCGTCATAACCCTGAATATTGGGCCCCATAAACGGAAATGTGGTGGGGCGGAATGCTTCGGACTTCGAGTAGTGAGCGTCGTCTCGCACGGCAACCGCGACGTCTGCGTGACGCAACAACGTCATGATGGTGCCGCCACCCATCCGCAGCCGTGCGACACCTTTGCGCTCACGGAGCGGAGCGAGGCGGTCATGGAAGTCAGGGATGTCGCGACTCATCAAATCCATCTCGGCGTCATCGGCATCAGGCAATGCGGTGGTGTCAGATCCGGTCATTGGCGGTCGCCCCTTCGCGTGTTGTCGCCGTCGTGATCTCCCTGAGAGATGCCCTGTTGATCTGCGGCGACGGTAATTTGTGCGAGTGTACAAATCTGTGCGACATGTCGTACCACACGGCCGCGGCGTGCCACAAGAGGGCGGCCGTGTGCGACGATGTCGGCGCATGTCAGAGTGAAGCGAGTGCGGAAGGGAGGCGCCCAGATTGTCTCCTCGCAAGCTCGGCGCCCAGGACTCCACTCAGCGCATTCGTCTGCTCGACGCCGCCGAGCAATTGATGATCGACGAGGGCTATCCGGCCGTCACTACTCGCCGCGTCGCAGCCAAGGCCGAGCTGCACCCTCAGCTCGTCCACTACTACTTCCGCTCGATCGACCAACTTCTCCTGGACGTGTTTCGGCGCCGCGCGGAGATGGGGTTGGAGTTCTACGCCCAACTGCTTGAACAAGACCTCTCGCTGCAAACACTTTGGAGCTTTGGCCTCAGTGAGCCGGTAGCCAAGTTCAACATCGAGTTTGTTGGTTTGGCCAATCACAACACTGCGATAGCGTCAGAAATCCGCCACTACTCACAGCGGTACCTCGAGATGCAGCTGGCGGCTGTCGCCCGCATCCTGGAGGAGCGCGGGATCACCCGCGAAGACTGCCCACCGAATGTGGCGTTGCTGGCGATGACCGGGATCTCCCAGATCATGATGTTGTCGGAATCGGTCGGCCTCGATGTCGGGCGCGACGAAGCAATTCGGTTCATCGAACGGTTCTTGAAGCGACAGGATGACAGGCCCGTGCTTGCCTCTGAGGTATCAGACAACTCGACGTAATGTCGATGCCAGGTGTCAGTTCAGCTTGATCAATGAGATGCTCATCGACGCGTGGATGCTCATCAACTACAACACCATCAACAAGCTCCCGCCCTCTACGCCCGGGCGAACTTAATCCGGTCGGAGCGTCCGGGGCTTTGTCGGTCTAGATTTCGGCGCTCGACGAGGCGACTGGTACATCAAGGTCGATGAACCCGCCGAACCCGGCCACTGGTTAGACAACACGCAGGTCGGCTGGTACGTCCACGAGTAATCCGGTCCGCCCGCGTCGCTTGACGCGTTCCGAAATCGGCACTATCGCGTTCCGGATCCGAAAACAGCACTACAGCTGATCAGCTGCATCGGGTTTTCAACAGGTCCCCGGGGGCCGGGACCTATCGAAACAGGCGTCGGAAAAACCCATAGGGACGCCTCATGGTAGTTGGCCGAGAGCCAATCGGTGGCATCGGGCGGGCTATGCGCAGATCGCTCTCGTCGAACTCGAATCCAGACTCCACGTCATACCAGCTGGATCATCGTGGAGCGGAGAGCGTCGCGGTGTTGGAGGGACTGCGGCGCGTGGTGTTCAGAACGCCAGCTCTAGCGAGAACAGTGCCAGCGGCGCAAACGGTACAGAAGCGATGAGTATCAGCACGACCGGAATGGCCCTGTGGCTTGCAACGGCGCCGACCCATGCGCCGGACGCGGCGACGATGCTGATGATCGCTGCGGTACGGAGGCCGGCGATGTCGGTTCCCGGCGGTGCGACTCCGTTCTCGAATCTCGACGCCATATCAGTGTCAGTGAGAACCGTGAACGTCAGCAGGTAGGCGATGAACATCGCGGCAAGAGCGGCGACAGCCAACATCACGCCACGGTCGTGTTCCTGACTCATGGCTACATCGTCGGCGACCCGGCGGGCGACCGGATCAGTAGAACTACCTGGATCGTGGATGGTGCGACGGTCCGGATTTCTCCCAGGCTCCGTCAGTGGTTCGGTTCAGGTGGTCAGGGCTTGGAAGTATCGGCGGCGGAAGTATTGCTGTGCGAGGCGCAGTGCCGGAAACAAGTACCGCCACAGCCCGTGCGGTGCTGGTCGCGTGAGGGAACGCAGTGTTAGAAAGACTGTACCGAGGGCGTTTCGGTGCACGATGAACGCTTCCTCGCCGCATACGGGGTGGCCGTGCTTCGTGCCATAGGCGAAACCGCACCGATCGTCATCGTCGACGACAGCGACTACCTGTACGGGCTCATGTACGGCGAGCAGTCCCCACCGTGCGGTGATCCGATAGTTCGCGCCTTGGGACACGGGGATGTCGGGCGCGACATGAAATCCGCTGCGCCGCTTGATGCCCCAGCGCAGCATCTCGGCGGTGGCGAAGGTCCACACGGCGCTTCCGTGCCCGATGACGATGGTGCGTTCGAATCGGCGGAAATCGTACGTCGCCGTGGCCCAGTTTTCTGACGCTGGATCGGTAAGGCCTGCGTGACTGTAGGTGAGTTCCGCCGGAGTTGTCGGCATGGATTTCAATGGTAGGGCCGGACCTCGCCATCTCGATACGAAGGATCGCGTCAAACCCGATGAGGACGGGCGAGTCACCGGCCTTGGTGAAGCGCCCCGTCCCCGCGGCATCGCAGGTAGGGCCTTGGACGCGTCGGCCGCGCACCAATCGGTGGCATCGGGGCGTCGGTGACGGTGCCGCCATGCCGGTGTTGACCGCCGCGCTCGCATCCGTCCCCGTGAGAGCCTGGGATCATGACAGGACTGAGAATCTTGGGGCGCGTGACCGGATGGACGTGCATCGCAATCGGTGGTGTCCAACTCATCGGTGGGGTACGCGGAGAGCCCGGAATGACAGGTGATGCGACGGTGGACTCACACATCCGCTTCATGGGTCCCGTATTCGCGGGATATGGACTGGGGTGGCTCGACGCCGCGTCAGCCCGCGAACCGGACCTGAACCGGATGCGGATGCTCGCGGGGCTCATGGCAGTGGGCGGGATCGGGCGGCTCGTGACCCGGGCGACCCTGGGCCGGCCTCACCGATTCCACGATCTGCTTCTCGGCATCGAACTTGCGGCGCCGGTTGTCGTCGAGGCACTGGGCAGGCGCGAACCCGCCGCGCGCTGACGCCGCGGCGACCAATCCTGGTCTAGCTGTTGTTCCGGCGCAGGCGTGAATGACCGTGCGCGACGTCGGTGTTCAGCACATCGGGAATGAAGAACACTTGGGTCCCTTTGACTTTGGCTGCTCGGGCGCCTGACGCGGGCCTTGTTCAGATCGCGGGGCCTGGCGTTCCTGCGGTGCCTGGCGCTCGGGCCTCTGGCGAGCGGGCGCCTCGCGCTGGGGCGGCGCCTCCCGGACAGGGGCTTGCTGGATCGGTGCCTCTCGGGCGGGTGCCTCGCGTTGGGGCGGTGCCTCTCGGGCGGGCTCCTGCCAGACCGGAGCCTCCGGAGTTGGCGCCTGCGCTGGTGGTTCCGGTGCGGACCTCCGGCGCGGCGCTTCCGGAGTCTGTACCGGCGCTTCGGGTGCGGTGCGCTGTCGGGGTGGCTCTTCCCGTACCGGCGCCTGCCGCGCCGGAGCCTCCTGGGCTGGCGCTTCCTGCACAGGTGCTTCCTGCACCGGTGCCTCACGAACGGGATTGTCCCGGCGCGGCGTTGAGTCGTCGCGGGGCAGCGTCGCCTCACGGTCTGATGGACGCTCCGGTTTCGGGTCGCCCGGGGCCGTCGCTTCAGGGTTGGACGGGCCCTCCGGTCTCGGGTCGGCTTGCGGATCCCGTGCGCGCTCCGGTCCGCCAGCCTTCGAGCGGTCAGGCATCTGCCCAGCAGAGCGGTCAGGCATCTCAGCAGAACGGTCGGGGTCCGTTCCCTGCGCAACGTCGTCCGGCCTGGACTCCTGCTTCCCCCGCGGTTTATCGACCGTCGGCGGAGTGTAGGCGGGCGCGGGTGGAACTTTGGGTTCGGTGAACTCGGGCGACACCTTCGACGGCAGCGTCTTAGGAGCGGAATCCGTCAATGCCGGTGGCGCAACGGATATTTCCTTGCGTTCGGCCGGTTTGGCCGGCCGGTCCTTCAGGGCCGACACCGACGGCGGCCCGGTGAGGATGGTCGGCCGAGGGGCGAGGTCCTTGGTGAAGTCCCGGGCGGATTTGTCCGCGAGGTTCTTCATCAACGTTCGGGAGCTACGGGTCGCCTTGTCGGTGGAGATGAACTGCGTCAGTGAAGCATTCAGGTTCACCACCGGCGCAGAGACGCGGATGTCCACCTTGATCACTGGGTTCGGGAGGCGGGCCCAGTCGCGGTTGCGCGGATTGTGCCAGTCCCGGTTCCGGTTCCAGTCCCGGTACCGATCCGGGTTGAACCCGTGCGCCCGGTTCCACTGCGTGCGGCGGTACACCGGATTGTGGACGTGGAACTTCCATTGGTAGTACAGCCGGTACGGGTGGTGGCGGTCGTACCAGTCATGCCTGCGTGGGTCACCGGGGTGGTCGCGCCGTTGGCCCCATTCGTTCCAGCCGCTGCGGTCCCAACCGTGGCGGTCGTAGCCTGCCCAGTTGTACCCGGCCCAGTTGTAACCCCACCGGTCATAGCCCCAGCGGTCGTACCCCCAGCGGTCGTAGCCCCACCGGTCGAAGCCGAGGAAATCGTAGCCGTACCGGTTGTATCCGCCGAGGTCGTAGTTGTACCAGTCATTGGAGTTGTAGCCGTACAGCTGTCCCCAGGACGGGTCGTAGTACCCCAGGTACCCGAGGTTCGGAGTCAACGGTGGATCGACGGGTTGGGGCCAGCCGGCGACGGGCTCGGCCGGCACACCGGGTGGCGGCGGGATGAAGTCGTCGTCACCAGTGCCCGTGTACCCCCACATCGGTGCAGCTCCACTCGTCAGCGTCGCGTCAGGCACGGGTGATGCCGCAGGTGGTGCCTCAGGCGGTGCGGGCAGCGCCACCAGTTGTTGCACCGAATCGGGCGTGTACTGCAGAAGCTGTTGTGTCAGTTGCAGATAGAGGTTCTGCAGGCTGGTGCGCTGTGGAGACGGCGACACGTAGTCCAGGCCCTGCTTGGCCTGGTTGAGTGCGGTGCGCGCATCGGTCAGCTGATCGGCCGAGGGCTGCTGCCCGCTGCCGAGAATGTCCTGCGCGCGTTTCAGATCGTCGACGACAGCGGTCAAGGCCACGTCTTGCGTGTGCTCGGGGAAGACGGTCTTGGCGACACCCCACAGTGCGCCGCCGGGGGCGGTTTCATACGCAGCGCCGAGGAAGCCGGCGACGAGTAACACGACCAATCCAGCGGCGACGGCCGTTTTGCCTCGGCGGGACCGGGGGATGAGCCGGCGTCGGCGCGGCAGCGGCTCGGCTGGCCGCAACGAGCTCAGATCGACGGGCGGGGGGATGAGTGCAGTCATGCGGACCTCCTCGATGATGACCGGTGCCTGGTCACATCACTCCCGACCGCGTGATTCCCAGATGTTCGGGCGCCAAGGAGCGACCCCCGATATGTATGCATTAGCGATATTGAGCATAACTAAATGTTGGGCGGTGCCGCCATGGGGTCCAGACCTCTGGCGGAATTCTCATGGACAGCAAATACGCGCACTCCGAAGCGCTGCGCCGGGTCAACGGCGGCCTATTGGCCCGAGCCCTCCACGTCGGCCTTGATCCGTTCGAGCGTCTTGCGCATGTCGCGGACGTTTCGGCGACGACGGAGTTGGCCCCCGAGCACCGAGAACACGGAGGTGAACGCCCCCGGCGGCATCCGGAACGATTCGGTGACATCGGTTTCGGTTCCGGCCGGTGTCAACCGGTAGTGCCAGGTGTTGGCGGCTCGGTCGCCCATCAGTACCGCGAAGCCGAACTCACGTCCGGGCTCGCAGGCGGTCACCTCGCAGGTGGTCCAGTAGACGGGGCCGATCTCGTTGCGTTTGACGTGGCCGCGGAACCGGGCGCCGAGCGCGGGCCCGGTGGCACCGCCCAGCCACTCGGCCTCCATCACCTCCGGTGAGAACTTGCCGGTGTTGCGTACATCGGAGATGAGGTCCCAGATGCGGTCTGCGGGCGCGGACATCCGCACCGTGACCGAGCCGTCCATGGCCATGGCGTTCGCCTCCTGAGGATCGGCGTCAACGTAGCACCGGCGCGGACGAGGACTACGTGTTTTCCGGGGTTCGCAGCGACGACGGCCGGTGTGATTGTCGACGTGTGAAGGTCTCAGGCATCACCCTAGTCACCGGTGATATCGGGGGAGTCGGCGATCTCCCGCATCTGATCGACCAGTCGGGCGGCGACGCGGGCGGCGAGCCAGAGCGTTGTCTGGTCTTCCTCCTCCAAACCGGCCAACAGGGCGGCGATGCGTTGCTTGCGGACGACGGCGCGTTCCTCCCACAGCCGGCGACCGCCCTCGCTGACTTTCACCAGGCACGCCCGGCCGTCGTCGGGATCGCTGCAACGCTCCAGCAGTCCTTGGCTTTCCAGGCGTTGCACCAGCTGTGTCATGCCCGACTGACTCGCGCCCTCTGCCTCGGCGAGCGCGGTGACCCGCATCGGGCCCTCCCTGTTGAGGCGGACCAGAACCAGCGTCGCGCTCGCGCTCAACCCCTTGCGGTCGGCGAGATGTCGCCACATCAGGTCGGCGCTGGCCACAAGCATCGCCGAAACCGCTTCCACGCTGCTGTCGGTGAGTGTGCCGGTCACGGCTCATTTATATCACTAATAGGAAGCAATATCAGGCTGTGGGCGCGGCGTGATCTGGACTGAGCATGTCGCAAGCTGCCTGGCAGTTTGCATCAATAACGGTGTAAAAAGCCGTTGTAGCGTTTCGCGGGGCGCCTGTCAGGGTGCTGTGAATGTTTGTCATCGCGCTCCCGAGCCCTTGAGGATTGGTTCCTATATGCGATATATATTTCGGTCATGAGCGGGGCGCAACCCATGAACGAACGAGGTCGTCGAGTGGGCCGCAAACCGCGGAGCCTGACCATCCTTGAAAAGGGATGGCTTCCGCTGGTCACGGTGATCGCCGTCGGTGTGGGCGGGGTCGGGGTATGGAAGGTGCACCAGATGTCCGATCCGGGCCCAGTGCCCACCGTTCTCGCCGCGCAAGCGCCCGAGCAATTCACCCCAAAGCAACTGACCTATGAGTTGTTCGGCTCGATCGGTGACGGCGGGATGTTGAGTTACGTCGACATCGACGGGCACCCGCACAAGGTCGACCTCACCGAACTGCCGTGGACACACACCGAGACGACCACGCTGACCGTCGTGTCCGGCAGTATGTCGGCACAGGTCAGCGGGGGCGAAGTCGGGTGCCGGATGCTGGTCAACGGCGTTGTGCGCGATGAACAATCGTCCACGCATGCCGAAGCGGACGTCACCTGCCGGGTGAAGTCCGCGTGAGCAGCCATCGGGCGAGCCGCCCACTCGTCGCGCGGTCCGTGCGTGTCCTGGCCGTGCCGATCATCGTGTTCTGGGCGCTACTCGCCGTCATCACCAACACCTTCATCCCGCAGGTCGAGCACGTCGCCGAACAATTGGCTGGGTCGATGATCCCGAGCTACGCGCCGTCACAGGTCGCGATGCTCCGGATCGGGGAGAAGTTCCAGGAGTCCACCTCCACCAGCCTCACCATGCTGGTGTTCGAGGCCGACCGTCCGCTCGACGACGGTGATCACCGCTACTACGACGACCTGATGAACCGGCTCAAACAGGACCCTGAGCACGTGCAGTACGTGATGGACCTGTGGGGCAAACCGATCACCGCGGCCGGAGCCCAAAGTGTCGACGGCAAGGCGACTTTCGTGCTGTTGCGGTTGGCCGGGAACATCGGACAGCTCCAGGCGAACGAGTCGGTGAATGCGGTACGGGACATCATCGCCGACGACAGCCCACCGCCGGGGCTCAAGGTCTACGTGAGCGGTGCCGCGCCGCTGGCGTCGGACACGCTGACCATCGCCAACTCCAGTCTCAACAACATCACCATCCTGACGATCATCCTCATCGTGATCATGCTGCTCGTGGTCTACCGGTCGGTCGCCAACGTGCTGGTGCCACTGGTGAGCGTCCTGGTCGAAATGCTTGTCGCCAAGGGCGTCATCGCGACGCTCGGGCACTTCGGCGTCATCCCGTTGTCGTCGTTCGCGGTGAACATCGTGGTGGCACTGACGTTGGGGGCGGGGACCGACTACGGCATCTTCCTGGTGGGTCGCTATCAGGAGGCGAGGCAGGACGGCGAAAGCCGCGAAGACGCCTTCTACACCGCCTATCGCAGCGTCGCCCCCATCATCATCGGCTCCGGATTGACGATCGCCGGGGCGTGCTACTGCCTGAGCCTGGCCCGGCTGGACTACTTCCACACGATGGGGCCGGCGGTCGCCATCAGCATGCTGTTCACCATCGCCGCGGCCCTGACGCTCGCGCCGGCACTGCTCACACTCGGCAGCCTGTTCGGTCTGTTCGACCCCAAACGCTTGACCAAGGGGCAGCTGTACCGGCGGATCGCGACGAGCGTGGTGCGGTGGCCCAAGCCCGTCTTCGTCGCAAGCACCGCCGTCGTGATGATCGGTGCGGTTTTCGTGCCCACGTTCAAGGTCAGCTACGACGATCGTGCCTACCAACCCGCCGATGGCGCAGCCAATCTCGGGTTCGAAGCCTCCGATCGCCACTTCTCGCAGAGCAAGCTGTTCAGTGAGATGCTGATGGTCGAAAGCGATCACGACATGCGCAATTCGGCGGACTTCATCTCCTTGGACCGGGTCGCCAAGAGCCTGATCCGGCTTCCCGGTGTCGCCATGGTGCAGAGCATCACCAGGCCACTGGGCCGGCCGCTGGAGCACGCCACGATTCCCTACCTGTTCACCACCCAGGGCAGTGGCAGCGGCCAGCAACTGCCGTTCACCGAGCAGCAGAACGAGAACACCGACAAGCAGGCCGAGATCCAGGCGCGCTCGGTCGAGGTGCTGCAGAAGGTGATCGGGCTGACCCAGCAGATGGCCGACGAACTGCATTCGACGGTGCTCACGCTGGAGAACCTCAAACAGGTCACCGACGATATGAACGCCGGGATCTCCAATCTCGACGACTTCCTGCGGCCTCTGAAGAACTACTTCTATTGGGAGCCGCACTGTTTCGATATCCCGGCGTGTTGGGCGATGCGCTCGCTGTTCGACTCGCTTGACGGAATCGACAGCCTCGACGCCCAGATCGCTGATGCCGTCACCTCGTTCGAGGCCATCGACCGACTGCTGCCGCAGATGATCTCGCAGCTGGAGCGGATGATGGCCGACAGCCGGTCCCTGCTGGGCGTCATCACCAACAACTACGGTCCGGCGCACCTGCAGTCCACCCAGACCGATCAGACCTACTACGACCTGATCAACGTGGGCAATGACTTCGACGAATCCCGTAGTGACGACTTCTTCTACATCCCGAGAGAGGCCTTCGACAACGAGGACGTCAAGACCGGCATGCAACTGATGATGTCGCCCGATGGCAAGGCTGCGCGGTTCATCGTCACGCACGAAGGTAATGCCATGGGGCCGGAGGGAATCGACCATGTCGAGCAGTTCCCCGACGCCATCAAGGCGGCGCTGAAGGAAACCTCGCTGGCCGGTGCCAAGATCTACATCGGCGGCGCGGGGTCGAACAACAAGGACATCAAGGCCTATGCCGCGTCCGATCTGCTCATCGTGGCGATCGCCGCGTTCGTGCTGATCTTCCTGATCATGCTGTACCTGACCCGGAGCCTGGTCGCGGCCATGGTCATTCCGGGCACGGTGGCGTTCTCGTATGCGGGCGCCTTCGGACTGTCAATCCTGGTGTGGCAGCACCTGATCGGACTGCACCTGCACTGGCTGGTTCTGCCGCTGACCTTCATCATCCTGGTGGCGGTCGGATCGGACTACAACCTGCTGCTGATCTCCCGGGTCAAGGAGGAGTCGGGCGCTGGCCTGAACACCGGGCTGATCCGTGCCCTCGGCAGTACCGGCGGCGTGGTGACCTCCGCGGGGCTGGTGTTCGCGTTCACCATGCTGGCGATGTTGATCAGCGATCTACGCACCATCGGCCAGGTGGGCTCGACGGTGTGTATCGGCCTGCTGCTCGACACGCTGGTCGTGCGGTCGTTCGTGGTGCCGTGTCTGTTGCGCTTCCTCGGTCCGTGGTTCTGGTGGCCGACCTTCATCCGGCAGCGGCCGCTACGGCAGCCGCTGCCCCACCGGCAGCGAGCGGAGGCATGACATGACGACGTCGACCCTGTACGGCATCCTGTCCATCGTCTTCTTCGCACTGATCTGGCTGTTCGCCGTCGTGGCTTTCGTGTTCACGAGGCGGATGAAGGGCCACGCCCACGTCACCTCGAAGCTCGCCGTCGGCACCCTGTCGGCCACTTTGCGCAAGGTCCGTAAACGCGAGCCACTCTCGGAGGAGGAACTGGCCCTGGCCCGACAGGTCCTGGCCGACCGGGGCAGCATCCTGGCGCTGGCGGTACCCGCCACGCTGTTCTGCATCGGATGCTTCTACGTCTTCGGCAGCCTCGAGCAGCTGCACGGACGTACCCCGTCGGAGCGGACGTTTCTCGGTGTTTTCCCGATGCTGACCTCTACCAACATGGCGATGCAGATCCTCAGGAGCGCGCGGCTGAAGCGGCGGCTCCCGTGACCGAGCCGACAGGTGTGCTCAGGCCTCCCGCCCGAGCGCGTCGAGCAGACAGTTCACCGCCAGCTTGCCCAGCGCATCGGAGGCCAGTGGGCTGTCGCCGGTGAGCAGCCGACGGTCTTGATGGACGGTGCCGGCCATGTCGTCGTTGACGATGGTCAGTCCCTGTTTGGCCAGCAGGTCGGCGACGAGCCACTGCAGGCGCCCCGGAAGATAACCGATCTCGATGTTGGGGCCCTCGTCGAGCGAGTCGGGGAACACGCACACCGAGTACCCGGCGAACGGTGACTGTGTTTTGCCGAGGCCGGCGGCCAGCAGAGCCGCCGGGCCGTGGCACAGGGTGATGATGAACCGGCCGTGGTCCAGGGCCCAGTTCAATGTCCGACCCACTGCCTCGCTGCCGGGCAGTCCGACGACGGCGCCGTGCCCGCCGGGAATGAAGACGGCGAGATAGTCGGAGGACGGATGCAGATCCGCGGCCACTTCGGACAACTTGAGAGGCTGCTTGAGCTTGGGTTTGAGGGTCTCATAGGTCGACGCCACCGCCTGGTCCTCGTGGGGCATCGCCCATAGTTCCAGCTTGGCCGGATACCCGGTGATGGTCGCGACGTCGACGTCGAACCCGGTCTCCATCAGATGGTGCAGCGGCAGCAGCATCTCCACCGGATGGTTACCGGTGGAGAACATCTTTCCGTTCTGGCACAGCACATATCGTTCTTCGGCGGCGATCATGAGTATCTTCCACCGGCCCTCGGCGTAGGCACCCGCATGTTCCACGCCGGCGAAATCGGTCTTGGCCGACGTGTATTGACTCAGCGAGTAGGGCGACGGGAAGAACGCGTTGTCCTCGGCCTGATCCGGGGTGGGCGCCTTGCTGAGGTCTGCGTCGGTCGACATCTCGTTCACCACTTCCATTTCCCGAACTCGTGCGGTGAGGTCAGTGATACCCGGCTTCGGCCCACCTCATGCGTGTCAGCGCAATGGCAGCTCGGCGAAGATCGGCGTGGTGGGGGCGGTCGAACCACTGCCCGGCTCGACGGTGAAGGCCAACGCCGACGCGTCGCCCAGGTCCGGTAGCACCGCTGTGGTCGACGGCGCGACGGCGGCGGAGTCCATGGTGCCCGCCGACTCGGGCTCGCCCTCAGTCAGCAGCCACATCTGGTAGACCGTGCCGGTTTCCGGGGGCGTGACGCCGTTCATCACCAGCACTCCGGCGTTGCGTTCGCGGGAGAACACCACGGTCGCGGTGCCGCCGGTGGGGATCGACCCGGAAACGGTCTGTACGTCGGGGGCAGCGAAGATCTGCTCGGCCGTGGTCGTCTGCGGGCTCGGGCGCAGCGCCATTCCGATGCCGACCCCGGCAAGGGCGATGACGACGGCCGCCGCGGCCGCCAGTGCCGCGTTCCGCCAGCGTGCCCGGGGGCGCAGTTCACGTACCGTCTCCGAGTTCACCGCCGCCAGCACCTGCGCCCGGAGATGTGCCGGTGGCTCCACCGCGGTGCTCGCCGAGATCCGGGCCATGGTCTCGCGGACGGCGCGTACTTCGTCGGCGAACTGCGCGCTCACCCTCGGTGGCGCTGTGGCCAAACGCTGTTCGATGTCGACGCGCTCGGGGTCGGACACAGCGTGGAGCGCATACGGCGTCGCCAGCTCGATCAGTTCGGAGTCAACCGGTTCGGTCATGCGGCCCCCAGGCAGTTACGCAGGCCGCGGAGGGCGTCACGCATCCGCGATTTGATGGTGGCGAGGTTGGCCGCCAGCCGTTGAGAGACCTGGTTGTAGGTCAGCCCGTCGTAGTACGCGAGGTGGATGCACTCGCGCTGGGCGTCGGTCAGCGCGGACAGGCATTCGGCCACCCGCCGCTGCTCGTCCTGGGTGATCACCGCGTCGGCGACCTGATCGGCGGGCGGCTCCAGGTTGGTCGCGCCATAGCGGGACTCACGCCGGCTGGCGGCTTGTTCGGCGCGCACTCTGTCCACCGCGCGCCGGTGGGCGAGCGTCATCAGCCACGCGATGGCGGAGCCGGCGGTCGGGTCGTAGCTGTCGGCGGAGCGCCACACCTGGAGGTAGATGTCCTGGGTGGTCTCCTCGCTGTATCCCGGGTCCCGCAGAACCCGGGTAACCAGGCCGAACACCCTCGACCGCGTACTGTCGTAGAGCTGAGCGAAGGCGTCGATGTCGTGCCCGGCCACCCGCCGCAGCAACGCGTCGAGTTCGGCGGTCACCCACAGCAGCCTAGCCACCGGGGCCTGCGCCGTCATGTTTATCCAGATCTCGGCGGGCGTGGTAGGAAAAATGAAGTGCGCGAGCGGTATTCGTCGAAGCCCGGCCGGCCTGCCATATGTTTCTCGGCCAATCGGGCCCCGGTCGCGTACACCAGGAAGTACGTCATCAGCGCCGGGGAGAGCACCGTCGTGAGCGACAGCCAGCCACAGATGGTCACCAGCCACAGTCCCCACCACACGCAGCTGTCGCCGAAATAGTTCGGATGGCGGGTCCAGGCCCACAGTCCGCGGTCCATGATCACGCCCCGATGGGACGGGTCGGATTTGAACCGGCGCAGCTGATGGTCGCCGACCGCCTCGAACGTCAGCCCCACGGCCCAGATCAGGACGCCCACAATCAGGACCGGTCGTAGGGCGGCCGGGGTGGGCCCCAAGGTCGAGGACAGCTGCACCGGCAGCGAAACGAACCAGGTTGCCGCCCCCTGGATCACGAACACCTTACGCAGCACGTGACCGGCCGAATAGTCACCGCCCAGCAGTTCCTGATAGCGCGGGTCTTCCCCCTTGCCCGCCGACTTGAGCACCATGTGCCAGGACAGTCGGCCTGCCCACAGCGTGATGAGCGCCAACAGCAGGATGCGCCGGAAGAGGTCGCCGGTACCGAGCACGGCGCTGACGGCGGCGACCACGATGAACCCGATGCCCCAGGCCACGTCGACGACGTTGTACCGCCCGAGGTTTCGGCCGATCACGAACGTCGCCCCGTGTACGACGGCGAGGGCGGCCAGCGATACCGCGGTGACGATGAGCAGGTTCACCGGTTTCCTCCTGTCGGGGCGAATGTCCACTGGTATACGTCGAGATAGCCCGAGGCGAAACCCGCTTCGGAATAAGCCAGGTACAGCTCCCACATGCGGGCGAAGACCTCGTCGAAACCGAGTGCCCTCACCGCGTCACGGCTTGCGACGAAACGTTCCCGCCACAGTCGCAGGGTCTCGGCGTAGTGCGGCCGTAGTGACATCACCTCGACGGTGCGCAGCCGGGTGTGCCGTTCGGTGAGGCCGATGATCGCTTCGGTCGACGGCAGCAGCCCGCCGGGGAAGATGTACTTCTGGATCCAGGTGTGCGTGCCGCGCGAGGCCAGCATGCGGTCGTGCGGCATGGTGATCGCCTGGATCGCCACGCGTCCTCCGGGAGTGACGAGCCGGTCCAGTGCCCGAAAATAGGTGGGCCAGAACTGATATCCCACCGCCTCGATCATCTCGACCGACACCACCGCGTCGTAGCAGCCCTCGACGTCGCGGTAGTCGAGCAGCTCGATACCGACCCGGTCCGACAAGCCTGCCGCCGCCACCCGTTGCCGGGCCAGCCGTTGTTGCTCGGCCGAGAGGGTGACCGAGCGCACCTGGGCGCCGCGCTCGGCGGCACGGATGCAGAGTTCTCCCCAGCCGGTGCCGATCTCCAGTACTCGGCTGCCCGGTCCGATGCCCGCGGTGTCGAGCAGTCGGTCGATCTTGCGGTGCTGGGCCTCGGCCAATCCGGCGGCCGTCCCCGGAAGTTGCGCGAACAGCGCGCTGGAGTACGTCATCGTCTCGTCGAGGAATTCCGAGAACAACTCGTTCGACAGGTCATAGTGGGCTGCGATGTTGCGCCGGGACTGGTCAGGGTTGTTGCGGGCCGAGCGCGGCGGCCGGGGCAGCGTCACAGTCCGGAATCGTTGCAGCGCAGCGGGAACCAACTCGCCCATGGACCTGCCGAACTCGGTGAGTAGCCCGACGAGATCAGTGGAATGCCACTCACCGGCCATGTAGGACTCGCCGAATCCGATCAGGCCGTGTCGGCCGATCCGGCGGGCCAGGGCCGCCGGATTTTCGACGACCATGGTGGGCAGGGTCGGATCGGCCGCGCCGATCACGGTCCCGCTGGGAAACGCCAGCCGGACCGGCAATGTCGCGGCGGCGCGGCGCAGCAGTTGGTCGGCCACCGCGCCGGAGACCGCGGCCACCGGCCCACGCGGTGGATGTGCCACGTCTGGCCACCGGGCCGGGTCGATGGCAGATAACGTTCCGGTCCGCGTGTTCACAGTTGCCTTCCTCGGTTCTGGGTGGCGGACTCGTCGACGTCGCCGGTGGGGCGGGGAACCACCGGCACCCCACGCAGCCACAACTTGACCCCTTCGAGCCGGATGGCGAGGGCTCCGGCCAGCGGCGCCAGCGGTGCGGTGAGTTGGAGGCGCAGGATCTCCCTCGGGGTCGCCGGCTTGCGGTCACCGCGCAGGGTGGCGACGAAGACCGGATGGCCTTGGCGGTGAAGGGAAATTGTCACGTCGAGGTGTTCATCGGGGGCTGGGGCCCGGACCTGGTAAAGGCCTTCGACCGCGTTGAACGGTGAGACGTACATCCGTTTGCGCACGTCCGCGGACCGTCGGGCGGGCAACAGATAGGCATGCCGTTGTCCGTAGGTGTTGTGGACCTCGGCGATTACGCAACGCAGTGTGCCGGCGGTGTCGTGGCACCAGTACAGGCTCAGCGGGTTGAACCCGTATCCGAGCACGCGCGCCTGGAGCAGTGCGGTCACCCTGCCGTCGCCGAGATCAACGCCGTGCGACCCCAGAAATGCATCGACCCGTTGGCGCAGTGAGTCTTTCGGTTCACCCGTGAAATGGTCGCCGACTTCGAACCGGGCGAACGGTGTGAGCCAACGCGGCAATACCGGCATCCGGTCGAGATCGATGTACCAGCTGTATCCGCGATAGCTGAAGTGATGATGCACAGGAGCCCGGCGGGTGTGAGTGATCCGGGTGCGGTACAGCGCGGGGGTCAGCATGTCAGCGGCTCCGCAACCGTGCCGCCAGACCATCGGGCGCCCAACCGCTCTGCGGCCCGCAATCCCGATGCGGCGCCGTCCTCGTGGAAACCCCAGCCGTGATAGGCCCCGGCGAAGACGATGCGGTCATCGTTGAGCTGAGGCAGGAGCCGTTGCGCAGCCACCGATTCGGTGGTGTAGGCCGGATGTTCGTAGACCATCTCGGCCACGACCTTCGACGGGTCCACCCGATGTGCTCCGCCCAGGGTCACCAGGTAACGCCGGGCACCATCGAGCCTCATCAGCCTGGTGATGTCATAGCTGACGGTGACGGCGTGATCTTCGGGGTCGATCAGGTAGTTCCAGGAAGCGCGCGCTCGCGGCCTGCGCGGCAGCACCGACTCGTCGGTGTGCAGCTGAGCCTGGTTGAGGCTGTAGGGGATCGCCCCGAGGATGCACCGTTCGGTCTCGCTCGGGTGGGCCAGCATCAGCAGCGCCTGGTTGGGATGGGTGGCGATGACCGCGGCGTCGAACCGCCGGGGCGGCTGTCCGTCAACGGTGACCAGAACGCCGTCCGCGCATCGCTGGACGGATCGCACGTGTGCGTCGGTGACGGCCTCGGAGAGTCTGGACACGATGGCGTCGACGTAGTTGGCCGACCCGCCGACGACAGTGCGCCACGTCGGCGAGCCGAATACCGACAGCATGCCGTGGTGCTGCAGGAAGACGAACAGGTACCGCGCCGGATAGCGCAGTGCTTCACCGGGCGGGCATGACCACACCGCGGCTACCAACGGGGTGATGAATCGGTCGGTGAAATATCGGGAGAACCCGTGCCGGTGCACGAATTCATCGAGGGTTTCCTCGTCCCCGGTCGTCGCGCGCCGCAGCAATTGTGTCGCCAGCCGGTGAAAGCGGGTGATTTCGGCCAGCATCAGCAGATAGCGCGGCTTTCCCAGAGTGGACCAGCTGGGGAACAACCCGCCAAGGCCGCGGGCTCCGGCATACTCCAGGCCGGTGCCGTCATCGCGTACGGACATCGACATGTCGGTGCTCTGAGTGCGGATCCCGAGTTCGTCGAACAGCCGGCACAGGGTCGGATACGTGCGGTCGTTGTGCACCAGGAAGGCAGTGTCGACCGCGACAACGCGGCCGTCCTCGACGACGTATTGGGTATGGGCATGCCCGCCGAATCGGGCGTCGGCTTCCAGGAGGGTGACGCGGTCCCGCGCGGACAGGACGTATGCCGCTGTCAGGCCGGCGACACCGCTTCCTATCACCGCAACGGCACGCCCGCCAGGATGAGTGTGTTCCACACCCGGTATTCGGAGTCCGACCCGGACCGGATGGGAACAATTTCTACCGGAGTTCGGCGATCACCTTTCCGAACGCCTCGGCGTGGGCGATCTGCACGATGACGTAGGTGATCCCGTATTTGTCG
Source organism: Mycolicibacterium sp. 050232 (assembly GCA_036235365.1). Taxonomy (GTDB): domain Bacteria; phylum Actinomycetota; class Actinomycetes; order Mycobacteriales; family Mycobacteriaceae; genus Mycobacterium. The sequence continues at coordinate 171,578 of JAZBEZ010000005.1, forward strand.
CGGAGGCCGCGAATGTGGTCGGCCATGGCACCGACCGATCCCGACAGCACTCCGGGATGGCGCAGCAGCTCTTCGTCGGTGAGCCCCGGCAGGAAATGACGGGGGACGTTGAGGATGGGCATCTCGGTGCCGGGCGCGGGCATCGCGGTGACGGCGATGTTGAGCTCCAGCTCATCGAATCGGTCGCCGGCGGCGTTGCGCAGGAACTCAATTCGGTTGGCCAGCGGGTCGCCGTCGACGTGCTCGCCTCCGGTGAGCCCGATGATGTCGGCGGTCTGGGCGGCTACCGTCAGCAGCCGGTCGCCGTTGCCCGCGATGAGGATCGGGATGTCGGGCGCATGCTCGCGCAGGTACTCGGTGGTGTGGCGCAGATGGTCGATACGGTCGCGGGCGCTGGGGAACGGCAGTTCGGCGGCCTCGAACTCTTCGCGCACGTAGCCGGCGCCGAGACCGAGGTCGAACCGTCCGCCGGACAGATCCCGCAGGGCGGTGGCGTCGCGCGCCAGCAGCGCAGGCTTGTAGAAGCCCGCATTGAGCACGAACGTCCCGACCCGCAACGCGCTGGTTGCCGCGGCAACCGCAGTCAGGGTCGGGAACGGCGCGGGCGCACCGAGATGGTCGGGCACATTGAGTACGTCGAACCCGAGGTCTTCGGCACGCCGGGCCTCGTCGGCGATCTGCGACTGGGACCCGGTGGCGCGCAGGCTGACACCAAAGCGGAAATCGTTGGGCATCACCCGATCTTAGGCACGGCGGTTGCAGGTTTGGGGGCGTCTGCCGTGGGCAATTCTGAGCCGTGACGAGTCATCCGACGGTGGGTGTGGAGGAGGAGTTCCTGCTCATCGACCCACAGAGCGGCGAGCCGGTAGCCCGCAACAAAAAGGTTGCCGCATGCGCTGCCCAGCACGGGGTCGACCTGCAGCTGGAGCTGACCAGCTGCCAGGTTGAAACCACCACCGAGGTGATGGACACCAGCAGTGCGTTGCGTTGCGAACTGACCCGGTTGCGTCGGACCGCCACCGAGGCGGCCGCTGCCAACGGGGCGCAGCTGCTGGCTATCGGGCTGCCGCCGACCGTGCCGCACAAATTCCCGGTGACGCCGACCGCGCGCTACCGCCGGATCGCGCACCGGTTCGGCATGATCGCCCACGAGCAGGGCATCTGTGGCTGCCATGTGCATGTCGCGGTGCCCGACCGCGAGGCCGCGATTCATGTCAGCAACTGGCTGCGGCCATGGCTGCACGTGCTGTTGGCGCTGACCGCCAACTCGGCCATCTACCGCAACACCGACAGCGGCTATGCCAGCTTTCGCAGCGTGCTGTGGTCGCGGTGGCCGAGCTCAGGGCCTCCGCCGCATTTCGATTCGGCCGCACAATACGACGCCGCCGTCGGCATGCTGGAGCGGGCCGGCGCCGCGCTGGACGACGGCATGATCTATTGGGATGTCCGGCCGTCGGCGAATTTCCCGACCGTTGAGGTGCGGGTATGCGATGTACCGGCCACCGTCGCCGAGACGGTGCTGGTGGCCACGCTGATCCGGGCCGGCGTGATGACGGCGCTGCACGGGCATGACGAAGGCGAATCGGTTCCGCGGCTGGCGGACATCCAAATCCGCGCAGCGCACTGGAAGGCCGCTCACGACGGCCTGAACGGCAACGGTATGGATCTACTGGGAGATCAGGCGACGGTCCCGGTGCGGGACCTGCTCGACAGGTTCGTCGAAACGGTGCGCCCGGCGTTGTCGCTGTTGGACGACTACGAGATGGTGCGGGGCGAGATCGCGCGCATCGCGGCCGAGGGTAACGGCGCGATGCGGCAGCGTGAGGCCTGGCGACGGCGCAGTGAGATCACCGACGTGATAAGCGAATTGGCGGCCGCTGTGACCAACGATTAGTGCGCCCAGCGCCGCAGGAATTCCACCCAGGGATGCGGAAGCTCGTGGTGTAGCGCGCCGGCCAGGATGCGTTCCAGATAGCCCGGCCGCGGCGGCCCGGGTTCGACGCGATGGTCGATGTAGACCCAGGCCGGCTCGGGCCCGCCGGCAGTGTGCACGGTCAGCCGGTCCCGGCGGTAGCGCACCGGCACTCCCTCGGCGGCGTCGAGGGCGGCCAGATCGTGGTCGGTGACCTGCCACAGCACACCGTGCACCTGCGCTGCGCCGAGCGGCTCGATGGTGGCCACGCCGCGCTGGTTGATCAGCCAGTTGTGGCCGTCGAGGCGGGCAGGAGTCGGATCGACCGCGCCCGGACAGCGCCGGGCCATCTGTGTCACGCACAGATTCGAGCCGTAGGCGAAGTACGGGTGAAGCATTCAGCCCTTCACGGTCAGATAGATCAGCACCACGTTGAGCACACTAATCAATCCGGCCACACTCCAGCCGAGGGCCGTGGTGACGCGGTGGTTGACATCGTCGCCCATCAGCGTCGGATTGCTGGTCAACCGCACCAGCGGGATCAGGGCCAGCGGTATGCCGAACGAGAGCACGACCTGGGACAGCACCAGGGCTCGACTCGGGTCGACGCCGATGGCCAGGACCACCAGCGCCGGGATCAGCGTGACCATCCGGCGCAGCAACAGCGGGTAGGAGCGACGTAGCAGTCCCTGCATGATCATCGCGCCCGCATATGCTCCGACCGAGGTCGAGGCCAGGCCCGAGGCCAGCAGCCCGATGGCGAACAGGAGGGCAACCGTCGGACCCAAGGTGTCGCGGACCGCGGCGTGGGCGCCTTCGATCGAGTCGGTGTCGTCGCGTCCCTGCAAGTTGGTGGCCGCGACCAGCAGCATGGCGAGGTTCACCGCACCCGCCAGCAGCATCGCCAGCCCGACGTCGTAGCGCGTCACCCGCAGCAGACGCCGCCGCTGAGGACCCGGTTCGGGGTGGCCGTGCCGATCGCGGGCCAGGCCGGAATGCAGGTAGACCGCGTGTGGCATCACTGTGGCACCGAGCATCGCGGTGGCCAGCAGCAGGCTTTCGGTGCCCTGGAAACGGGGGATCAGCCCGGCAGCGACCTCGGCCGCCGGGGGAGGCTCGACGAACAGACTGGTCAGAAAGCCGATCGCGATGACCATCAGCAGCCCGGTGATCACCCGTTCGAATACCCCTTGGCCCCTGCGGTTCTGCACGCTCAGCAGCAGCAGCGACACTGTCCCGGTGATGATGCCGCCGAGCAGCAGCGGCAGGTCGAACAAGAGATGCAACGCGATCGCCCCGCCCACAACTTCAGCGAGATCGGTTGCGACGGCGACCAATTCGGCTTGAATCCAGTAGGCGATGCGAGTCGGGGTGCGGGTGTGGTCGGCGACGACTTCGGGTAGGGAGCGACCCGTGACCAGCCCGAGTTTGGCCGAGAGGAACTGCACCAGGCCGGCCATGACGTTGGCCACCACGATCACCCAGACCAGCAGGTAGCCGAACTGGGCACCGGCGCTCACATTGGCGGCGACGTTGCCGGGGTCGACATAGGCGATCGCGGCGACGAATGCCGGCCCGAGCAGCACCCAGCTCGGCGTCACGCGCGCCTTGGTGTCCTGTAACAACAGCCCTACCTTCTATCCGGGTATGCGAATAGAAAAGTTAGGGTAGCCGAAACCTCGTGGCCAAGCCAAGGTCGGGGCCACTAAACGGGGGGTGTCACCACCCGATGCCGATGCCTCCGAACCCGAATACCGGTCCATACCAGGGGCCGTAATTGTTCAGGGCAGGCGGCGAGGTCACGATCTGAGCGCTGCCATTCGTCTGGCACAGCGTGGTGGTCGGTGACGTGTTGGTGCACTCGGGTGCGGCCGAACCGGCGGGGGCCGTCAGAATCGCCAAACACGGCACCGCAAGCACCGCAGCCAGACACCGAACCATGTTCGTCATGACCTACTCCGATCTTGGAGTAAGTCTACGTCTGAAAGGTGCTGTCAGCGCTGGTCAGAGCACGAAAAATTCATCGTCCCAGGGGAACATCCCGTAGCCGGGCTGCGGCGGGGTCGAGTCGATCTGTACGTTGCCCTCGGTCGCGCATTCCGTGGTCTGGCCACCCTCGACCGAACTGCCCCCGGTCACCTCGCACTGCGGCAGCAGGCGAGGCTCGCTCGGGGCACTGGGTTCGGCCGAGGCCAGCGGCGCCAAGGCGATCGCCGCGGAAGCACCGCCGACCATCAGACAACCGGTCAGCGTGGTCAGGCGAATCTTCATCGCGGCGCTCCTTCCAGCGGGGTCTATCCGGCAGCGTACAGACCACGACCGGTGATCAAGGGCAGATCGAGAGTGGTCCGGATACCCGGCTTGGCGTCCACCACCGCAGGGATCGCGTTCACCACCCGCGCCGCCGTCGCCACCAGCCCCGCATGATTGTGGTCGCCGTTCGGACTGCTCAGGCGCAGGTCGAGCGTGTAGCACGGTTCGCCGGTCACCACGACTCGGTATGAGCCACCCTCCTGGGCGGGCTGGGGCCACTCGGGGCACAGGTCGTCGCGTAGCCGCGTCACGTGCTCCAGCACCACAGCGGCCTTGCCGTCGCGCATACCGCGTACCTCGAACCGCAGTGCGGCGGTGGTGCCGGCCGGGATGTGCCCCGCCGCGATGTCGAAGTCCTCCGGCGCAGGCACCCGGGTGTGCTCCTCGGTCACCTCGTCGAGTTCGATGCCCAGACCGGCGGCCAGCTGCCGGACCACCGAACCCCAGGCCAGGGTCAGCACCCCGGGTTGCAGCAGCATCGGGGTTTCGTCGAGCGGCTTGCCGAAGCCCATCACATCGAACATCACCGCGGCGCTGTCGTAGGTCGCGTAGTCGACGATCTCCATGCATCGGATCTGCTCGATCTGCTGACATGCCCCGGCAAGAGCAAGGGGCAGAAGGTCATTCGCGAAGCCGGGGTCGATGCCATTTACAAACAGGGTCGAAGATCCTGCCTCGGCAGCGGTCTCGATGGGTTCGATCAGTTCGGCCGGCAGCACCTGCCACGGGTATTGGAGGAACACCGCGGAACTGGCGACCACGTTGACGCCGGCCGCCAGGATGCGCCGGTAATCCTCAAGGGCCTCGGGCAGCCGGTTGTCGGCAAGGGCGGTGTAGACCACGCAGTCCGGCTGGTCGGCCAGGATCGAGTCGAGGTCGTCGGTGGCCACGATGCCTGTCGAAACATCAAGGCCGGCAAGCTCTCCGGCATCCTTACCGGCCTTGGCCGACGAAGACACCCAGACACCGGTGAGCTCGTAGTCCGGGTTGGTGACGAGCTGCTTGAGCGCATGCTTGCCGACGTTTCCGGTGCCTACAGCTGCTACGCGAATGGTCATACTTCTCCTCAGAGGTCGGGGATGGGCAGGTCGAGGTTGGGCATGTTGAGGCCACCGTCGACCTCCAGCACCTTGCCGGTCAGGTAACTGCCGGCCGGAGATGCGAGGTACACCGCGGCGGCGGCGATATCGGCCGGATCGCCGAGCCGGCGCAGCGGGGTGGCCTTCTCCATCGGGTCGCGCAGCGCGTCGTTGGACGCGACGATGTCGAGCGCCGAGGTCAGGATCGAGCCGGGCGCGATCGCGTTGACGCGGACGCGCGGGCACAGATCCAATGCCGACAGCCGGGTGTAATGGGCGAGCGCGGCCTTCGCGGTGCCGTAGGCGGCGAACCCGCGCCCGGCCAGGCGCCCCACCGTGGAGGTGATGTTGATGATGCTGCCGCCGCCGGAGTGCTCGAGCATCAGCGGCACCGCGGCACTGGTGAGCGCATGCGCGGTCGACACGTTGAACGTGAAGGCGTCGCGCAGATCCTTGGTGGACGTGTTCAGCAACGGCGCCGGCATCGAGCCGCCGACGTTGTTGACGACGATGTCTAGTTTCCCGAAGGCCTCCACCGCGGCGGCCGCGAGCTCGGCGGTGGCCTCGGGGTGGGCCAGGTCGGCGGCGACGACATGCGCCCGCCGCCCGGTCTCGGCGATCTGACTTGCCACTTCATCGAGCTGGGCCTGTGTGCGGGCCGCGATGAGCACGTCGGCACCGGCTTCCGCGAATGCCAGGGCGGTCGCCGCACCTAGGCCGCGCCCCGCGCCGGTGACGATCGCGACCTGGTCGTCCAATCGGAATCTATCGAGAATCACGTACGCTCCGTTCCCTAGTCGGGCGCCACGCTAGCAGTGCGCGCAGGTCCCCGTGGGCGGTTTCTGCAACACGTTCTAGTAGTCCTGACGTTCATCCCCGTGTCGTGGGCCCGTCGTCCAAAGCGCTACCGCGGCCGCGGCGACGGGCGCACAATTGAGGGGTCCGCTCAAGGTGGGGAGCCGCGATGACCCAGCAGCGATACGACTTCTTCGGCGATGTATTCGCGCGGTACTTCAGCCCCGCCGTCGACCGATACCCGTCGACGGCGGGCACCCTGATTCACCGCCTGCTTGCCTGCACCGACGACCTGCAGGACCGGTTGGCCCAGGCCCGACTGGCAGCGGAGGTGTGGGGTGAGGAGGAGTTGGGTCACCCCGGCCACGTGCACCCGGCGTCGGAGTTGTTCGTCATCACCCAGTGCGGGCTGATGTACGGTGCTCGGTTCGCCGACGCCCACCACGGCCTGTATTACCTGGCGACCCCGCACCCGATGTTCGACGCGTTCGTCGATCAGATCGAGCACACCCCGCTGCGTCCCGCGACCGTGGTCGCAGTCGATCGTCGGTGCAGCCATGACCTCGAATCCGCGCATCCCATGGATGCGGCGCTGCGCCGGATTCTCGACGAACACGAGGCCCTGCGCGTCGACGTGCCGGCTTGACCTGGCCCCGAAAGCGCTCATGTTAACGCCGTGTTGCGGCGGTGTTCGCTGCCCGTTAACCGGTATGGGTTCGCTATGAGATTGTCCGACAACGGAATTCAGCGACATACGGTTTAGCCCACAGCACAGGAACCGAAAGGACGGGCTGAATCCAGTGAAACAGAACTTGAAATGTTTGTGTGTCGCCGGTGTCGGGCTGTGTGGGATCGGGATGGCGATGGCCGCGACGGCTGGCGCCGCGCCGACCGAGTCGACGGCCGGCGAAACCATCAGTGAACTCGAGAGTCAGGGCTACCGGGTGATCTTGAGCAAGGTCGGCACCAAGGCCATCGATGACTGCACCGTAAGCGCGGTCCGTCAAGGACGTCAGGTCACCGCGCCACAGATACCGACCGGTGCAGCAAGCATCACGTCGTTCAACCCTGGGCAGAACCTGCAGTACACGACGGTATACGTGGACCTCGACTGCCGCCGCTGAGCTACTTCTTGGCCGCTGCCTTCTTGGCTGCGGCTTTCTTGGCCGGCGCCTTTTTCGCGGGGGCCTTTTTCGCGGAAGCCTTCTTGGCAGGCTCATCCTTCGCCGCGCCGCCGCGCGCCTTGACGCTGGCTTCGAGTTTGGCCAGCAGATCCGACACGTCCTCGGTCTCGTCGAGATCGGTCGGTTGTTCTTCGACCGAGAAGGCCTCTCCGCCTTCGAGTTTGGCCTGGACCAGCTCATGTAGCTGTTCCTGGTAGTCGTCGCGGAATCGGTCGGGTTTGAAGTCGTCGGTCATCGACTCCACGACCTGACCGGCCATCTTCAACTCGGCCGGCTTGATCTCGACTTCCTTGTCCAGCACCGGGAAGTCGGGATCGCGGATCTCATCGGGCCACAGCAGGGTGTGGATCACCATGACGTTGCGCTTGCTGAAGTCCTTGACGCGCAACGCCGCCAGTCGTGTCTTGTTGCGCAGCGAGAAATGCACGATGGCCACCCGCTCGGTTTCGGCGAGGGTCTTGGCCAGCAGGACATACGACTTCGACGACTTGGAGTCGGGCTCCAGGAAGTAGCTCTTGTCGTACATCAACGGATCCAGCTGGTCGGCCGGGATGAACTCGACGACCTCGATTTCGCGGCTGCGTTCTTCGGGCAGCGTGGCGATGTCTTCGTCGGTGATCACCACCATCTGGCCGTCGTCCGACTCGAACGCCTTGTTGATGTCGCGGAACTCGACGACCTCGCCGCACACTTCGCAGACGCGCTTGTAGCGGATCCGCCCGTTGTCCTTGGCGTGGACCTGATGGAACTTGATGTCGTGGTCCTCGGTCGCGCTGTAGACCTTGACCGGCACGTTCACCAGGCCGAAGGCGATCGAACCCTTCCAGATGGATCGCATATGGCCAGTATGGCCTACCTGGTCACCCGAGGGGGTTGCGGACTGTTGGTATTTCTGTGAGCAAATGTGAGCGAACTTCTATTTCTGTCGGTGGGTGCGGTTACCCAAGTGGGCAGGAACGGTTTCGATCCGCAGGTCGCGTACCGGCGGGCTGGCATGGCAATCGCCGATGCGGAACGTTGTTGATGATCGATGTCGGACCCGTGTGCCACGGTGTGGTTGTGCAGCATCGTGATCGCAGGTCGCACCTGGCGGGCCGGCATGCGCTGGTGCATGAGGTGGGCGATCACTGCGGCGAATTGGGTTGATTGTGGTGGCGAGGTTCGAAGTTCCGGATGGTTCGACGGTGCAGGCGTATCGGTTTGCGTTGGATCCGACACCAGTGCAGGCTCGGGCGTTGGCGTCGCATGCCGGGGCGGCTCGGTTCGCCCACAATCACATGCTGACGTTGGTCAAGGCGGTGATGGATCAGCGGGCCGCCGAACGCAGTTACGGCATCGCCGAGGAGGAGTTGACCCCTGCGTTGGGGTGGTCATTGCCAGCGTTGCGAAAAGTGTGGAATCAACGCAAAACCTTTTGTGCGCCCTGGTGGCCCGAAAATTCCAAGGAGGCCTACAACACCGGCTTGGACAGCCTGGCTCGCGGGTTGGACGCCTGGTCAAGATCTCGCCATGGATTACGCAGCGGGAAAGCGGTGGGGTTTGGCCGGTTCAAGACGGCTCGGGCGCGCCGCTCGGTGCGGTTCACCACCGGCACGATCCGAGTCGAACCGGACCGTCATCACGTGACCTTGCCGCGGGTCGGCACGATCCGGACCCATGAGTCGACCCGCAAACTGGCCCGCAGGATCGAGGCGGGTACGGCGCGGATCTTGTCGGCCACTGTCAATCAGGACAGTTCCGGGCGGTGGTATTGCTCGTTTCAGACTCTGGTCACCGCAAAGACCCGGCCCGCCCACGCACCGCGCTCGTCACAGCGGATAGTCGGTGTGGATGTCGGGGTGAGGGCAGACGGCCTGCTGGTCGTCGCAACCCCGGACGGCTGCGAGGTCGCTCGGGTTCCGGCGCCCAGATCGCTGTCGGCGGCCCAGCGTCGGTTGCGAATGCTGCAACGCCGCGCGGCCCGCCAACACGGACCCTACGACCCGGTGGCACAGACGAAGAGGAGGCCGTCGAAACGGTGGCGGGCGACTCAGGCCCGCATCGGCAAGACGCACGCCCATGCCGCTGCTGTGCGCCGGGATGTGTTGCACAAGGCGACCACCTCCCTGGCTCAACAACACCAGGTTGTTGTTGTCGAGACACTGAACGTTGCCGGTATGCGGGCGAAAGGCGGTGTCCGCAAAAGAGGACTGAACCGAGCACTGGCCGATGCCGCTGTGGCTGAGGTTCGGCGGTTGCTCGAGTACAAAAGTCGTTGGTATGGCAGCGAGTTGGTGGCTGCGGATCGGTTTTATCCGTCGTCGAAGACGTGTTCGGGATGCGGGAGGCGAAAGCCAAACCTCACCCTGGCCGACCGTGTCTTCGAGTGTGACGGGTGCGGTGTGCGGATCGATCGGGATCTCAATGCCGCGATCAACCTCGCCCGACTCGGCGAACCTGCTGATGCGGGTGAACAGGGTCCTGCCGGGAGTGGCCCGGTGGCAGGACGTGGAGCCACGCGTGAGACCGACCCCGCGAAAGCGGGCGACGCAGCAGGCGATGAAGCGTCAACCCCGCACCACCATCAGGTGGATCAGACGGGGACCGCCTCACCGCAAGGCGAGGCTGCCTAATGGACGAGCACTCACACTTCACTCACCAAAAGGCAACGGATCAATATGGAAGCAGTTGCTCGTTCGTATCTGATGGCAGGCGTCGCACTCGTCGGTGCAGGAGCCATCGCGGCCGGCCCCATTCAGCCGCTGCCGCCGGATGTCGAAGTGTCGGTCATATCGTCGTCGGCCTTGCCTGTTGAGCTGAATGCCCTGGTTAACCCAATCGAGCTGTGGGCCAATGTAATAGGCGGCACCGTGACCAATGTCGGGAGCATCGCTGAGACGGTGCTCGCCAATCCGGCTCCGATCCTGGGCAAAATCGCCGAGAACGGTCTGGTCACTGCCGACGTGTTCGCGTCGGTTGCGAACACGTTCCTCAGCGGCTTCGTCGCCGGCGTCGGCACTGTGCCGCAGCAGATCGAGGACGCCATCCGCAACGGGATCTTGGAAGGCAATATCTACGACGGCGTCCTCGCGTTGGCGACCGCGTTCCTTTATCCCGTGGTGAGCGGCGCGTTCGGCGCCCTGGTTCAACTTCCCAACATCACCGCGGTGCTCAAGAATCCGTTCCTCAACACAGCGTCGGTGATCGAGACGGCGGTCACCGGCGCAATTGTCAATGTCGGGCTTCCGCTTTTGACCAACGTGCTAGCTCCGGTTGCGCAGATCGGCTATACCGGGCAGGCGATATACGACGCGGTGCAGGCAGGCGACTTCGAGGCGGTGGCCAACGCCGTCATCAGCTTTCCGTCGGACATGGTCAACACGATCATCAACAGCAGCCCGCCCGAGGTCGGGATCCCCGGACTGCTCGGCCCGGGCGGACTGGTGTCCTGCCTGCTCACCCTCCGCCAAGCGATTGCCGACTCGGTTCACCCACCTGTGCTGAGCAGTCCGCCCTCGCTGTCGGTGGCTGAAGCACCTGATCTGAAGGCCGCGTCCGTCACGGTGGATATCGCAGAGTCACCCGCCGCTGACACCGCTGCCGCCGACGTGGCCACCGACGATGTGGGCACCGACGACGGTGTGGCGGCAGATGACGAGGCGCCGAAGTCGACCGTCAGCGTGGCGGTCGTCAAGGACAGTCCGGTGCAGCGGCGACGAATAGCCGCACCGCGCTTGACCAGTGACCCCCTGACTGCCGATCAGGGGACACTGTGCGCGCCGGTCAGGTGCGTCTCACGAGTCGGTGTACGGACTCCGGCGCCTGGACGTCTGCACTGACCCACGGTGCGGGAATCGGATCGCCGGCCATTGTCCGCAGGGGCACTACGCCGGCCCATCCGCCGGAGTCGGCCACGTCGTCAGGCGGGGACGGCGGTGCGTCGCGCACCTTGACCGTCCAGCGTTCGGGCTCGATCGGCAGCGCTATCGCGAGCGTTGCGGAGAGCTCCTTCTTGTTGTTGGACCGCACCTCCGCGCTGCGGCCAGGGATCAGGGCATCGCTCATCAGATCCAGTGCGTACGCCGCCTCGGACGGGTCGATGACGGTCAGGTGTCCACGCACCACGGCCGACCGGTAGTTGGCTGAGGAATCGAAAAGCGTGTCCGCCACCACGATTCCGTCGAGCAGCGTGACGCAGAACGCGGCCGGAGCTCCCGTCGCGACATGCCGCAGCGCACCCGCGCCGGTCGACCCGTGCAGGATGATCCGGTCTCCGTCCCGGGCGTAGAGCATGGGTACGACCCATGGTTGTCCATCCAGCACCGTCGCCAGCGTGCCCACGGCTGCTGCGTCGAGCACCGCGTCCAGGTCGGGCCGGTCCGTGCGGGCGCGCTCGCGTTCTCTCCTGATCTGGTTCACGACACGAATTCTGCGGTAATTCCGGCATGCTCAGAAGATCCAGAATTAATAACGAAGACCAGACCACTAATGTGGCGGCATGGCGCGTCACGCACCCGAGCTGCACTTGGCGTTGCAGCTTCCCGCCGATGAGTCGCCGCTGCGGCAGCGCATCGCGGCGGCCGTCATCGAGGAGATCCGGCTGGGCCGGCTCGGTCCCGGTGACGCGCTGCCGTCGACACGCAGCCTGGCGGCCGAACTCGCGGTGGCACGCTCCTCCGTGGTCGACGCGTATGACGAGCTTGCCGCGGCCGGCTACACCACGGCTCGGCTCGGATCCGGTACGCGGATCGCGGTCGGCGCAGACATCGCAGCTCACTCGGGCGCGGCCTCGCACGTCACCTCGGTCGGCACCACGGCATCGACGCCGGCGGCTCCGCGCCAACCACCGCCGGCCTGGGATCTCGTGCCCGGCCATCCGGATCCGGAGCTGATCTCGACCACTGACTGGCGCCGTGCCTGGCGGGCGGCCGCGGCCGCACCCGTCCCGTCCGCCGCAGCCGGCCCGGACGGGCATGGCGAGCTCCGGATCGCACTGGCCGGGCATCTGCGTCGCACCCGCGGGATCGTTGCCGACGCAACCGAATTGATCATCGTGCCCGGCGTGGCGTCGGCGCTGCGAACAGTCACAGTGGCCGCCGGACTGATCGGACGCGACATCGCGTTCGAGGAACCGGGTTACGACGAGGCGCGGCGGACCTTCGAGACGTCCGGTGCCCGAACACGTGCGGTGGCCGTCGACGGCGACGGCCTCGATCCGGATTCACTGCGCGATTCCGATGCAGCCGTGTATTGCACTCCGGCGCACCAGTATCCGCTCGGAGCGCGGCTGCCGGTGGCACGTCGTGCGCGCCTGGTGCAGTGGGCCTCCGGGACCGGCGCGCTCCTGATCGAGGACGACTACGACGGCGAGTTCCGCTACGACGTTTCTGCGCTGCCGGCCTTGCGCGGCATCGACGACGGCCGCGCTTGTGTGGCCTACATCGGGACGGTGTCCAAGATCCTCACGCCGGCGCTGCGGGTGGCATGGCTGCTGCCACCGTGGCAGCTGCGAGGTTCTGTCGTCGACGCGCTGGAGCGCAGCGGTGAGTCGGTCTGTGCGATAACCACTCTCGCGTTGGCCCGGTTCATCGAATCGGGTGCGTTGACCCGTCACCTCGCCCGCGCCGCACGCACCTACTCGGCACGGCGGTCGGCGTTCGTCGGTGCGCTCCGACGACGATGCCCGGGCCTGCAGTTGGAGGGCGTCGAGGCAGGGCTGCACATGGTCGTGCGGCTGCCCGATGGGACCGACGACATCGCAGTCGCTGCGACGCTTCGCGATCGGGGCGTCACCGTGTCGCCGCTGTCCTCGTACTTCTCCGGCGTTGCCGTCGCCCGAGGGCTGGTATGCAACTACGCGCGCCTGCCCGAGACCCGGGCCGACACGGTGGCCGAGCTCATCGCGGGGGCGATCGGTCAGCCCTGAGCGGCGTCTCGGGCCGCGAGATCCGGTAGGTCGGCGCCGGCCCGAGCCACCGTCAACGCCGCGGACTCCAGCACACCTTCGAGGGTCCCGGTGCCGATCTGCCCCAGGTCGCGGCGGCGATCTGCGCCGAGCAACCCCAGCGACCACACCGCATCGAGCAGGCCCGCCATGAAGGCGTCGCCCGCTCCGACGGTGTCCACCACTTGCACCGGCCGCGCCGGAACCGACACCGTGCCCGCCCGGCATACCGCGAACGCTCCGTGCTCACCCGAGGTCACCGCGATGAGTGCCGGACCGACCTCCAGCCAGGCTCGCGCGATCTGTTCGGGGGAGTGCCTCGGGTCCATCCAGCGCAGATCGTCCTCGGACACTTTGACGATGTCGGCGCGTTCGACGAGGCGGTCGATGCGCCCGCGCGCGATGTCGTCGTCCTGAATCACGTCGGGGCGGACATTCGGATCGAACGTGATGGTGGCCGACATGCGGTAGGCGTCCAGCAGCGCGGCCGTTGCACGGCACCCTGGTTCGAGCACCGTGGCGATCGAGCCGGTGTGCACCAGCAACGGTGTGGCCACCTCAGGTGTGCCGGTCAGCTGCCAGTCGATGTCGAAGCGGTAATGGGCCGCCCCCGAGGCATCGACGGCAGCCCTTGCCGTCGGCGTGCGACCGGCAGTGGTACTACCCGAAACCAGTTCTACCCCAGAGTCTTCCAGGTATGCGGCAATGCGCTTGCCGCGGTCGTCCTCGGCGATGTGGGTGAGGAGGTCGACACCGCGGCCCAGCCGGCCGAGGCCGACGGCCACATTGAGCGGGCTGCCGCCGACGTACTCGCCACTGACCGTGCCGTCGTTCTCGACGACGTCGATCAGTGCCTCGCCGATAACCAGGGCCCGGCTCATGGCTCCATGGTAGGTGGGTTCGGTCAGACCCGTCCGGCGATGAACCCGGCCGCCTGATCCGGATACGGCGGCAGCTCATACGCGCTGTGCGCGGCGCGGAGACGCCCGCCCTGGACGCAGATCGGGTCTCCGGGGCTGCACAGGTCGATGGCCCGCCCCGCGAATTGGCCCGTGCTCGACAGCGGGGTGCCGAACCGGTTGCCGGGATTGCCGAACACCGCGACGGCGGAGATCCGGTCGGCACTGGGGGACGGCAACGCTGGAGCCGATCCGATCGCGCCGATCCGGTCACCGATCGGCGGCACGCCGGCCAGCATCGAAACTGCCGCTGCACCTTGCGAGAACCCGCCCAGCACCACCTGGGTGCCGGGGCACTGGTCGGCCAACCAGGCGATGTGTCCGGCAGCGTCGTTGGCGCCGTCCGCGGTGGTCAGGAAGTTGAGCCCAGCCGGATAGTTCACCGCGTACACCCCGAGGCTGCGGGGTGCGATCCGCGGGCCGAGTTGGTCTACCAACGCCTGGCCCACGCGGCCGATCCCGGGCGGCTCGCCGGTGCCGCGGGCGAACACCACCTCGACGTCCGAGCAGGGATCGGCCGACGCCGCAGGCGCCGAACCGGTGAAAATCGCCGCCGCGGGCATCGATACGACCATGACCCATCGGAAGAGCAAACTGCACACGCGATTCGCTGCCATCCGGACATGCTCACATGTCGACCGGGTCGGTGTCTCAGATGTGGGTATACGTTTGCGTCATGGAGCGCTATGAGCGGGTTCGGCTGACGAATCCGGACAAAGTGCTTTATCCGGCCACCGGTACCACGAAAGCCGAGGTTTTCGACTATTACCTGAGCATCGCCGAGGTGATGCTGCCGCATGTGGCCGGCCGGCCGGTGACGCGAAAGCGCTGGCCGAACGGGGTCGCCGAGGCGTCGTTCTTCGAAAAGCAGTTGGCGTCGTCGGCTCCGGCCTGGCTGGAGCGCGGCACCATCGCGCATAAATCGGGCACCACCACCTACCCGATCATCAACACCCGCGAAGGCCTGGCCTGGATCGCGCAACAGGCGGCACTCGAAGTGCATGTGCCGCAATGGCGATTCGATGCCGACGGGAGACAGGGCCCGGCCACCCGCATCGTGTTCGACCTCGATCCGGGCGAGGGCGTGACCATGCCGCAGTTGTGCGAGGTGGCCCAGGCGGTGCGTGACCTGATGGGTGACATCGGGCTCACGACGTATCCGCTCACCAGCGGAAGCAAGGGCCTACATCTGTATGTGCCGCTGGCCGAGCCGATCAGCTCCCGCGGTGCGTCAGTGCTGGCGAAGCGGGTGGCCCAACAACTCGAGCAGTCGATGCCCACGCTCGTCACGGCCACCATGACCCGTAGTCTGCGGGCGCAGAAGATATTTCTGGACTGGAGCCAGAACAACGGGGCCAAGACCACGATCGCTCCGTACTCGTTGCGTGGGCGGGAGAACCCGACCGTCGCCGCGCCGCGAACGTGGGACGAGATCGCCGACCCGGATCTGCGTCACCTGCGATTCGATGAAGTGCTGCAACGGGTTTCCGAAGACGGCGACCTGCTGTCCGGGCTGGATGAGGATGCGCCGCGTCCCGACAAGCTCACCACCTACCGGAGCATGCGCGACGCTGCCAAGACTCCCGAGCCGGTGCCCCAGGACATTCCGGCAACCGGTAACAACGACCGCTTCGTGATCCAGGAGCACCACGCCCGGCGGCTGCACTACGACCTGCGACTGGAACGCGACGGTGTGCTGGTCAGCTGGGCGGTGCCCAAGAACCTGCCAGAGACCACCGCGGTGAATCACCTTGCCGTGCATACCGAAGACCACCCGATCGAGTACCTGACCTTTCACGGTGCGATTCCGAAGGGGGAGTACGGCGCCGGCAACATGGTCATCTGGGACACCGGCACCTACGAGACGGAGAAGTTCCGGGTCACCGACAGCCCCGAGGACCGCAACGGTGAGGTCATCATCACGCTGCACGGCGAGAAGATCGACGGCCGCTATGCCCTGATCCAGACCGAGGGCAAGAACTGGCTGGCGCACCGGATGAAGGACCAGAAGTCGGCTACCCCGGAGCCCAAGGACTTCGCGCCGATGCTGGCCACCGAGGGGTCCGTCGAGAAACTCAAGGCCACGCAATGGGCGTTCGAAGGCAAGTGGGACGGCTACCGGCTGCTGGTCGAAGCCGAGCATGGCCGCCTTCAATTGCGGTCCCGCCGCGGGCGCGATGTCACCGCGGAGTATCCGCAATTGCAGGCGCTGGCAGCCGATCTCGCCGACCACCACGTGGTGCTGGACGGCGAGGTGGTGGCACTCGATGACCATGGGGTGCCCAGTTTCGGCGAGATGCAGAACCGGGCCCGGTCCGCCCGGGTCGAGTTCTGGGCGTTCGACATCCTGTGGCTCGACGGCCGCTCCTTGTTGCGGGCCAAGTACTCCGACCGTCGAAAATTGTTGGAAGCGTTAGCCGCCGGGGGCGGCCTGATCGTCCCGGAGCCCCTGCCCGGTGATGGGCCGGAGGCGATGGTCCATGCCCGTGAGCACAGGTTCGAGGGCGTAGTCGCCAAGAAACGGGACTCGACGTATCAACCGGGGCGGCGGTCGGCGTCCTGGATCAAGGACAAGATCTGGAACACTCAGGAAGCGGTGATCGGGGGTTGGCGCCAAGGCGAGGGCGGCCGCAGCAGCGGCATCGGGGCACTGCTGCTCGGAGTGCCCGGACCCGACGGCCTGCACTTCGCCGGGCGCGTCGGCACCGGGTTCACCGAGAAGGAACTGGCCAAGCTCAAGGGCATGCTGGCCCCCCTGCACACCGACGAGTCACCCTTCGACAAGCCGTTGCCGAAGCTGGATGCCAAAGGGGTCACGTTCGTTCGGCCCGAACTCGTGGGGGAGGTGCGCTACAGCGAGCGCACCTCGGATCACCGGCTGCGACAGCCCAGTTGGCGCGGGCTGCGGCCGGACAAGAACCCGGATGAGGTGGTGTGGGAATAATTGCCCGAAAGCTAGCCGTCCGATTGCCTGATAGAAATTCGTCCAAATGTTAAATAGGATCTCGTCCATCTGTTAGATTCTGCTGGTGGGATACCGTCGGCGCATTGTGGATGAGCTGCTCGACGAGTTGTTTCCGCACCTACCCGCCATCGCCCTCGAAGGCGCCAAAGCTGTCGGGAAGACGGCCACCGCGAGCCAGCGTGCCGAGACGGTCGTCTCCCTCAACGATCCCCGCCAACACGAAGTAGTGAGGGCCGATCCTGACTACATAGTCCGAGCGCCTTATCCAGTGTTGATCGACGAGTGGCAGCTGGAGCCGTCGATCTGGGATCGCGTCCGGCGGGCGGTCGATGACGAATTGTCGGGTGGGCGATTCCTGCTTGCCGGGTCAGCCGGCGTCGCTCCCGGCATCCGAATCCATTCGGGCGCGGGCCGCATCGTCAGCCTGCAGATGCGGCCGATGGCGCTCATTGAACGTGGCACGGCCGATCCAGCTGTTTCGCTGCGGGAGCTACTGTCCGGCGATAGGCCGGACATTTCCGGCCGATCCGATATCACGCTGCCGATGTACGCCGATGAGATCTTGCGTTCTGGATTTCCCGGTATCCGAGACCTGCCCGAGCGAGCACGTCAGATTCAGCTCGACAGCTATCTGGCGCGGATCGTCGAGCGTGAACTTCCCGAGAACGGCTACGTCGTGCGAAGGCCGGCCACACTCACGTCCTGGCTCTCCGCGTACGCCGCAGCGACCAGCACGGATGCCTCCTTCACGGCCCTTCTCGACGCTGCGACGGCCGGCGAGCCGGACAAGCCTGCCCGACAGACTGTCGACAGCTATCGCAACCATCTGCAACGTCTCTTCGTGCTGGACCCGGTGCCGGCTTGGGTGCCAACGTTCAGTCCCCTCAAGCGGCTCACGCAGACCCCCAAGCATCATCTCGTGGACCCCGCGCTCGCGGCTCGGCTCGTGGGTGTCGGAAAGACTGGATTACTGCAAGGCGATGGCGTCAGGGTCGCCCAGGCGACTGGGACCTGGCTCGGAGCGTTGTTTGAATCCCTTGCCACACAGAGTATTCGCGTTTACGCGGGTGCTTCCAACGCTCAGGTCGGGCATCTGCGAACGAAGAACACCGAACACGAGATCGATCTGATCGTGGAGGGTGAAGATCGCCAGGTCGTGGCGATCGAAATCAAACTGGCGGCCACCGTCACCGACCGTGATGTGCGGCATCTGCGCTGGCTCCGTAACCAGATCGGAGATCGTCTTGTGGACAGCGTCGTCGTGACAACTGGCGAGTTCTCCTACCGGAGACCGGACGGTGTCGCGGTCGTCCCGCTGGCGCTGTTGGGGCCCTGAGGTCGCTGGTGTGGGAGTCAGCGCATTAGACGAGGGAACCGTCGACCGCTTCCTTCAGTCCCCGGGTCGCGAGCACGTCGGCCAGTTCGTTGTCGGCGATGCCCGAATGGCCCTTCACCCAGAACCACTCGACCTGGTGCCGGGCGCAAGCGGCCTGCAGCCGCTGCCACAGGTCGACGTTCTTCACCGGCTGCTTCGCCGCGGTCAGCCAACCGTTGCGCTCCCAGCCGAGCACCCACTTGGTGATGCCGTTGCGGACATAGGTGCTGTCGGTGTGCAGGTGCACCACGACGGGGCGGGTGAGTGCTTCGAGCGCCATGATGGGCGCCATCAGCTCCATCCGGTTGTTGCTGGTGGTTCCTGGTTCTCCGCCGTACATCTCGCGGACGCGTTCACGGTGGCGCAGCACCGCACCCCAGCCGCCAGGCCCGGGGTTCGGTCGGCACCCGCCGTCGGTATGGATGACCACGACGTCGTTGGTCAGCTGTCCGGCGTCGGTCATGCGCTGAGGATAGGCAACGGCGCCGGGCGGTCAGCGTCCCGACACACGTCAACGTTGCGGAGTCGGCGAGATCACGGCCGTCGGGACCGACATTCCGAAATCCTTGTGCCGGATCGTGGTGATACGGCGGCCCGGTTGTACGGCGTCCTTGACTTCAGTGGTGTGGTCGCCGAAGAACTCGGCGCTCGCGTCCACGTCGTCGACGACGTAGGTGATGCCCCATAGCGTCGAGGGCCCCTCGCTCGCGGTATCCGGCGATCCGACGACCTCGAGGATCACCTCGCCGAGTCGGAAGAAGACCTGGCGGACCCGACGCCCGCCGAGTTCGGCGTCACGTTCCCGGCGCGGCACCACACCGATGTCGGCCAGCGCGGAGACCGTGCGCCCCAAGTCGGGGGACAACAGCACCACGTGATCGATGGCGGTGGCGCCGTTGGGATGTGTGGCGGGCTGTGCGGTGGCGGTGTTCGACCTGGTCGTCGGGACGCCGTCGAGATCGTCGAACGACCCCTGCGGTGGCAGGCCGCGCAATGACCATCCGATGATGCCGGTGCCGCGTTCGCATCCGACCAGCCGAATCCGGACGTTCCCCACTCGGCAGACTGCATCGGAGTCGACGACGAACCCCGCCCGTTCCCAGGCGTCGGGTGCATCGGCGACGTCGAACTCGTCGACGGTGACGGTCATGGACGTCGAATCTAGCTGGCCGCGTCTCACTTGCGGGGCGGGCGTAGGACCTTCATCGCCAAGCGCATGACGGGCTCCGGCACGTGGTCTTTCGCGGACAGCGCGGTACCGGCCGCCCGGGTGCGCAGTGGCGTGCCGCGACCGAACCACCGATTCAGCGGACCTCCCGACGGCTCCAGGTCGACATGCAGCGGAGGCTTTCCATCGGCAGCGCCGAGGGCGTTCGCGATGACGATGCGTTGGATCTCGCTGGTGCCCTCGAAGATCGTGTACAGCTTGGCGTCCCGGTACCACTTCTCGACAGGGTGGTCGGTTACGTAACCCCAGCCGCCCATCGTCTGGATGGCCCGCTCGGTGGTTCTGACGGCAACCTCGCTGGCGGCAAGTTTCGACATCGAACCCTCGCCACGCTCGAACGGAACGCCGGTGGCGGCCATCCACGATGCTCGCCACGTGAGCAGTCGGGCGGCATCGATCTGGGTGGCGAGATCGGCGAGCGGAAACGCGACGCCCTGGTTGTCGATGATCGGGCCGCCGAAAGCGATCCGGCGGTTCGCGTATTCGGTGGCATATTCCATTGCGGCCCTGGCGATTCCGAGCGCCTGGGCAGCCACCATCGGCCGGGTCTGTTCGAAGGTTCCCAAGGTGGCGGAACCGGACTGCGCGCCGCCCGCGACTGCCTCCCGGGCCCGGGCCAGCTTCTGTTCGAGTCTCTCGTCGCCGCCCAGCAGATTGCCGGCGGGAACCCGGACCCCGTTGAACTTGAGCTCGGCCGTGTGTGAGGCGCGACAGCCGAGCTTGTCGAGTTTGCGCACCATTTCCAGCCCTGGCGTGCCGCCCTCCACGACGAACAGGGCCTGCCCTTTGTGCCCGAGGTCTTTGTCGACGACCGCGTTGACGACGTGCACATGGGCGATGCCGCCGTTGCCGATCCACATCTTGTGGCCGTCGATGATCCAGTCCGCGTCCGGTCCCGGGCCGCTCCGGGTGGCATACGTGCGGAGGTTTCGCACGTCGCTGCCGCCCTCGGGTTCGGAGATCGCCAGCGCGGCGAGCTTGAGATCGCCCGGGGTGCCGAAGCATTCGGGTGCCCACTGCAGCATCTGTTCCGGCGAGGCGGCCTGGCCGATCGCCGATAGCGCCAATGCCGGCATGACGATGGCCAGGCCGATGCCGGCGCAACCCCAGAACAGCTCCTCCATGAACATGGGCAGAGACAGTCCCGTGGGGTCACCGATCAGGTCGCGATAGAACAGCGGACTGTAGAAGCCCTGGGCGGCGGCTTCTTCGAGTACCGGCCAAGGAAACTCCTGCCGCCGGTCGTATTCGGCGGCGACCGGCCGAATGCACTGTTCGGCGAACTCGTGTGTCCGTCTGGCCAGGTCATGCTGCGCCACGGTGGGGGTGAGATCGAATGTCACAGTGGCTGGAGTACCCACCGCGGCAGGTGCCGAACTCTCGGGTGGATCTCAGTCCGGCGTTTGGCTGGCAGCCGCGATCCGTTGCTGCGCTTCGGCCGGCGAAATCCGAAGCCTTCTGGCCAGTACGGCGGCCGGATCGAACCGGGGAGGCGACGCGGTTTCGGTGGCCACCATCCGTCCGAGCAGGCGGCGTTGCGCGGTCGCCAGTCGTTTCTCTCCGGCGTCGAGCCGGCTCAGCACTTCGTGGAGCTCCGTCCGAGTCAGGGCGTGCACCGACAGCGCGTCGATTTCCTTGCAGGCGGCGTTGAGGTGATCGAGTGCCTCACCGACAATCGTCCGCTCGATGTCTCTCTCGGAGACCAGTGTCGAACTCATGTTCGGAACGCTACGCCGACCCACCGACAAGTCCGTGTGCTCGCGTGGCCCCCGGGCAAAAACAATCGGCCGCACAATGTGCGGCCGATTGCGGGCATTCTTTATTGGCCAAGCTGCCTATTGCGGTTTGGCGGGTTTAACAACTGCGTGCCCTGTTTTATTCCCCACTCAGCAGGCGACGTCGACATATGCCGTCTTTGAAATGACGGTGGTATTGATCGAACTTCCGCCCCTGGAGTCGTTGGTGGCGATGGTCTGTCCCTGGCGCACACCGAGCACGGTGCAGTTGGCCAGTGGGGCAGCGCCGGTGCGGTTGACGATGACGTGATAGCCGCTGGTCTGCAGGCTTTTCACGGTTTGTTCCGCTGATTGCCCGGTCGGGGCGGCAGCGGCGACGCCCCCGAGGAATGTGCCGGCCGCCAGTGCTCCGGCGGCGATTGTCGCGATGGTATATGACTTCATTTCCCAACCCTCCGTCGTAGGCCGCACCGGAAGTCCCGCAACTTCCGGTTGCTGCCTATTACGTCTAATCGGGAATCGGGTTCGAAAATTCCAGAATTCTCAGCTCAAATTGCGGAAATTCTCAGGGAGTCGGTCGGCTCTCCTCGACGGTGATCCGCAGCCGCGGTCTGCGATCGGCGCCGGAGTTGTCCACGCGATCCCACACCGCATCCACCAATGGCGCCAGCAGCATCTCGCCCATCTGGCGCACCAGGACCGCCACGATCTGGGTCGACTCGCGCCGTTTCGTCGATGCGCGCCCCGATTTCCTCAGCGTGCTGACCTCCCGTGCGGTCAGGTCGACCAGGACGCCGAGTAGGTGCAGGTTCTCGCCCGTCGGGTCCAGCAGGGCGCGGCGCACGTAATTGACCACCGGCGGGTTCGCCTTGAGCATCCTGCGGACGGCATCGTCGCGAGCGGCGGCGAGCTCGGCCGGACGGTCGGCATCGGGCACCTCGGCCAGTGCAGCCTCGAAGTAATCCACCACCAGCTGGTCGACGGCATCGCGCAGCCCGGCCTTGGTCTTGTAGTGGTGCTGCACCAGGCCGAGCGTGACGCCGGCTTCGGAGGCGATGGCGCGCAATGAGATTCGGTCCGGGCCGAATGTCGAATACAGGTCCAGCGCGGCATTGCGTATGCGGGCCTTCGCCGTCAGGTCCTCAGCTGTGGCCCGCGGGTTGACCATGGCGCACTCCTCCGGTACATCTGACTTTGAGACAGTACATTTGTATCGTAATCGGTGACCGCGACCAAGGTGAGGTAGCAACGATGTCCGAACTTTTCCCCGACTACCGGGCTTCCTGGGAAACCGATCAGCACCGCGAACTGCGTCGTCATGCTGCGGAGTTCTTCCGCAAGGAGGCCACGCCCCACCAGGAGCGCTGGGCCCGGAATCATCAGGTCGACCGAGAGTTCTGGAACAAGCTCGGCGACGCCGGGCTGCTGGGGCTGGACCTGCCGGAGGAATACGGCGGCGCAGGCGGGGACTTCGGGTTCTCAGCCGTGGTCGCCGAGGAGCTGGCACTGGCCCACGATTCAGCGTCAGGTTGGGTGGTGCACTCGCCGATCGTCGCGCACTACATCGACACGTACGCGAACGCCGAACAGAAACAGCGCTGGATGTCGAAGATCATCAGCGGCGAGGCGGTGCTGGCCATTGCGATGACCGAACCCGGCACGGGTTCGGACCTGCAGGCGGTGCGCACCACGGCCGTGCGAGACGGCGACGACTACGTCATCAACGGATCGAAGACGTTCATTTCCAACGGAACCCATTGCGATCTGCTGGTGATCGTCGCCAAGACCGACCCGGCGCAGGGTGCGGCGGGCATCTCGCTGATCGCCGCCGAGACCAACGATCAACTGCAGGGGTTCGAACGCGGCCGCGTGCTGGAGAAAGTGGGCCAGCACGGGCAGGACACCCGGGAACTGTTCTTCTCCGACATGCGGGTTCCGGTCAAGAACCTGCTCGGCGAGCAAGAGGGTCTGGGCTTCTACCAACTGATGGAGCAGTTGGCCCGCGAGCGGCTGGCCATCGCGTCGGTGTGTTCGGGGATGGCCGAGGCTGCGGTACTGGAGGCGATCCGCTACACCAAGGAACGTGAAGCGTTCGGCAAGCCGTTGATCGGCTTCCAGCACAACCGCTTTGCTCTCGCCGAGCTCAAAGCTGAGGTCCTGTCGATCAAGACGACCGTCGACCACTGCGTCCAGTCCTACATCGACGGGCGCAACGACCCGGCCACCGCGTCGATGGCCAAACTGATCGCCGCCGACAAGGGCGTCGCCGTCGTCGACCGCTGCGTGCAGTTCTTCGGCGGTTACGGCTACATGATGGAGTACCCGATCGGCCGGGCTTACGCGGCCGCGCGGGTCAACAAGATTTACGGCGGGACAAGCGAAATCATGAAGGAGATCATCAGCCGGTCGCTGTGACGGATCTCCAACTGCCAAGACGGGCTCACATCAGCGCAACCTGTGGCTATCGTTGAAACATGAGTAGTGACGGGTACAGCGTCGACGACGACGACCAGTTGACTCAGGAGGACGCCCTGATCGATCGGGGCGTCGACGACTTGCTCGACGAGGGGTATTCGCCGCCGGACCGCTGGCGGGAGCCTCGAGACCACGAGACCCTCGATGAGCTGCTGGCCGAGGAAGAGCCTGACCCCGCGATGCAGCTCGACGACCCCGACTATCCCGACGAGCAGGCCGGCGACGACGAGGTCGGGGACATGCGCTCGGGTCGGTTGGTAGCACCCAACTCGGGTTTCGGTGCGGACGAAGAGGCCGAGTTGCTCGGTACTGACGTCGGCATCGACGGTGGCGCGGCCTCCGCCGAGGAAGCCGCGGTCCACATCATCCCGTCGTCGTCACCGGATGGAGGTCTGGCGTTCTAACGCCACCGAAACGGTGAACACCAGCAATCCGCCGACGGCAAGGATCGCCCCGGCCGCGGCAGGCGCCGTGTAGCCGAGGCCCGCGGCGATCACCAGGCCGCCCACCCAGGCACCCGTCGCGTTACCGATGTTGAGCGCGGAGTGGTTGAGCGCGGCGGCCAGCGTCTGCGCATCGTGGGCGACATCCATCAACCGGGTCTGCAACGCCGGACCGACGGCCGAGCCGGCCACGCCGACGCCGAACAACAGCGGAAGCGCCGTCCACGGGCTGTGCGATCCCAGCGAGAACGCTGCCAGCAGCACCGCCAGGAAGCCCAGGGACAGGCACAGGGCGCGGATCACCGAGGCGTCGGCCAACCGGCCGCCGATCAGGTTGCCGACGACCATGCCGAGGCCGAACACCATGAGCGCCACGGGGACCATCGCCCGGGGCAGTCCGGTCACGTCGGTCATCGTGGTGCTGATGTAGGTGTACACCGCGAACATGCCGCCGAAGCCGATCATGCCGACCAGTACGGCCAGCCACACCTGCGGCCGGCGCAGCGCACCGAGTTCGGTGAGCGGACTGGTGACGTGCATGGACCGCAGATGCTTGGGCAGCCACCGCCACTGCGCGGCCAGGGTGACCAGGCCGACGCCGACCACCAGGCCGAACGCGCTGCGCCAACCGAGGGCCTGGCCGAGCCACGAGGCCAGCGGTACGCCCAATACCGTCGCGACCGTCAGGCCGCACAGCACGTAGGCCACGGCCTTGGCCCGGTTCTGCGGACCCATCAGATGTGCGGCGGCCAGCGCGGCGATCCCGAAGAACGCGCCGTGTGGCAGGCCGGCGACGAAGCGCGCGATCACCAGCGTCGGGTAGGTCGGTGCCAGCATGCTGGCCAGGTTGCCGAGCGTGAAGACCGCCATCAGCGTGAGCAGCAGGGCCTTGCGGGGCCAGCGGGCGGTGAGTGCGGCGATGACGGGTGCGCCGATCACGACGCCCAGTGCATAGGCGGAGATGACGTGGCCCGCGGTGGGCTCGCTGATGCCGAAGCCGGTCGCGATGTCGGGCAGCAGGCCCATCGCGACGAATTCGGTGGTGCCGATGCCGAAGCCGCCGAGGGCCAGGGCCAACACCGCGAGCATGCGCACTGTGGGGTCGGGCGCAACGACGGCGCGCGACGGCGGGCCGTCCATCGGGGTCGGACGTTCGAGGGAGGTCGTCATATACAGCTGGCTTTCCGAGGGGGCACGGACTGGAGCTCTCGGACAGCGTTGGCGAGAACGGCGGGTGCAACGCTAACGGCGCGTCCGCTGTTCCCTCAAATTCATTGTTCTATGCCCACCGCTTTCGACACCGGGGCTGTTGATCGGCGCGAACCACGACCCAGGTGTGGAAAACGGCGCAAAAAAAGGCGCAAAAGAAACGGCGCAAAAAACGCCTCAGACCTTGGCGATGACGTTCTCGGCGAACTTCTCCAGATGGCGGATCTTGCGGTCGAGTGGCTCGGGGTCGTCGCCCATGATGTACGGGAGGCGGAAGCCCACGATCACGTCGGTGACGCCCTTGTCCTCCAGCCGTTTGATGCCGTCGGGCGTGTACGCGTCGGCCGAGATGACGTGCACCTCAAAGGGCCCGGTCTGGCCCTCCTCCTCGCGGATCTCGTTCAGGCGCTTGAGCAGGACGTCGAGATCGTCGGTGCCGCCGCCGTGCATCCAGCCGTCGTTGCGCGCCGCGCGCCGAAGGGCCGCCTCGGCGTGCCCGCCGACCAGGATCGACACCGGCTGCGACGGTGCCGGGGTCATCTTGGTCTTGGGGATGTCGTAGAACTCGCCGTGGTACTCGAAGTAGTCACCGCTGGTCAGTCCGCGGATGATGTCGATGCACTCGTCCATGCGCTTGCCGCGGCGCGCGAACGGGACACCCATCAGCTCGTAATCCTCGGGCCACGGACTGGTGCCGACCCCGAGGCCCAGCCGGTTGTCGAACAGCGCGTTGAGCGAGCCGACCTGTTTGGCCACCAAGGCCGGCGGGCGGATCGGCAGCTTGAGGACGAAAAAGTTGAACTTGAGGGTGGTGGTGGCTGCGCACAGGGCCGAGGCCATGACGAAGGCCTCGATGAATGGCTTGCCGTCGAGGAACTCCCGGTTGCCGTCCGGGGTGTAGGGGTACTTCGAATCGGATTCGAAGGGGTAGGCGACGCTGTCGGCGATGGTCATGGCGTGATAGCCGGCCGCCTCGGCCGCCTGGGCCAGCGGGATGTAGTAGGTGGGATCGGTCATGGCTTCGGCGTAGGTGAACCGCATGCCGTACAGACTAGAACGTGTTCTAGTTCTATGGGCTGGATCGGGCAGGCATGATGGCCGGGTGCCCGCCTGGCTGACCCGCAACGTCCGGGTGCTGTCCGCCGTGTCGTTTCTGCAGGACACCGCGAGCGAGCTGCTCTATCCACTGCTGCCGATCTATCTGACAGTCGTCCTCGGTGCCCCGCCCGCGGTGGTCGGGGCGGTCGAGGGGGCCGCCGAAGGTGCGGCGGCGATGACGAAGCTGGCCGCCGGACCGCTCGGTGACCGTTTCTCCAAACGGCCCCTGATTGCGACCGGCTACGGCATGGCGGCCCTGGGCAAGGTGATGGTCGCGGCCGCGAGCGGGTGGTCGGGCGTGCTCGCGGGCCGCGTCGTGGATCGGCTCGGCAAGGGCATTCGCGGCGCGCCGCGCGACGCGCTGCTGGTCGCCGATATCGACGCCGCCGCCCGCGGCCGGGTCTTCGGATTCCACCGGGCCATGGACACCATGGGCGCCGTTGTCGGCCCCCTGCTAGGCCTGGCCGCCTACGAAATGCTCGACCACCAGATTGCGCCCTTGCTGTGGGTGGCCGTGGTGCCCGCGGTGCTCAGCGTCGCGCTGGTGTTCCTGGTCTCCGAAAGGCGTCGCGTCGAGCCGCGCGAGCAGCGTCAGCCGGTGTTCGCGCGCGTGCGCGACCTGCCCGGGCGGTACTGGCGTATAACGGGCGTGCTGGTGGCCTTCGGCCTGGTGAACTTTCCCGATGCGCTGCTGTTGTTGCGGCTCAACGAAATCGGCTTCTCGGTGGTCGAGGTGATCCTGGCCTACGTCACCTACAACGCGGTCTACGCCATGTCCAGCTTCCCGGCCGGGCTGCTGGCAGACCGGGTCGGCCGGCTACCGGTGTTCGGTATCGGCCTGGTGTTCTTCGCGATCGGCTACGCCGGGCTGGGGCTGACCACCGATCCGCTGCTGGCCTGGCTGTTGATCGGAGCCTACGGATTGTTCACCGGGTGCACCGACGGCGTCAGCAAGGCGTGGGTGTCCTCCCTGGTCGGCTCCGATCTGCAGGGCAGTGCGCAAGGAATGTTCCAGGGGCTCAGCGGATTTGCGGTGCTGGCCGCCGGGATATGGGCCGGGCTGCTCTGGACTGCTGTGCCAGGTCAGCCCGGCCAGCTACCGCTGCTGATCTCCGGCATCGGCGGGGCGGTGTTCGCGGCCGGGTTGCTCGGCCGCTCGGTTCTTACCCGGCGGCGCTGACTTCGGACCCGTCGGAGCCGTCCAGTTCGAACGGCGGGGCACCGATACCGGCGACCGAGTGCGTGCCCTGCGAGGTGCGCTCGGTGATGCGGGCGTCGACGGTGCGGGTGCCGATGCTCAGCCGCACGGGCCCGGCCGCGACGGTGCCCGGTGCATCGAGAATCGTTCCGCGCCAGTGGTACTGGCCGTCGATCGGGTCAAGGTGACCGGTCAGCCGCACGTGAACCCGGCGATCGCCGTCACCGTTGTCGAGGATGGCGTACCCGTCGTACACCTCTTCGGTGACACCCTCCCCGGAACCTGCGGCGTCACCGGTGCCCGCGGTGAGATGCGGAGGTGTCTTGGCCGGAAGGAACCCGGACCGCCGCCACATGCGCCGGCCGATGCGGCCCATCAGCCCGACCTCTTCGAGGAACGCGGCCAGCGGGGCGAACCCGGAGACCTGCACCTCGCGGCGGTGGGCGCTGGCCCGCGCCATCCGGCGGGCAGCGCGGGCGTTCAGGCCGACGCGCGCGTACTGCACCTTGTTGGTGAACAGGTAGCGGAAGAAGTACCCGCCGACACCGTTGAGGTTGGCCACCCAGGCCCGCTTGTACCAGCGCATCGACGGAGTGCGCTGACGCAGACCGTCACGGGCGAACTGGATGTGCCTGGCCTCCTCGGTGACGTGAATGCGCATGAGGCGCTGCACCATCGGCTGCAGTTCGGGGTCGTCCATCATCTGCCGCTGCAGCGAGTCGAAGATCTCCTCGCCGACCAACGCGGCCACCCACAGCACCGAGCCGCGGAAGAAGAACGGCAGCGTGTTGATGATCATGCGCTGGTAGAGCCGAGGCGTCACCGGCTTGGCGCCGATCTTGTCGATGGCCTTGCCGAACATCACCATGTGGCGGGTCTCGTCGCCGAGTTCGGTCAGCTCGTAATGCGTCGAGTTCGAAGTGGGGTCCTGGTGCATCATCTTGCGCAGCAGTGACTGATTGAGGATGTTCTCGAACCAGATGCCCGCAGAGAGGGTGTTGGCCAGTTCCTGGCGCGACAGCTCGATCTGTTCCTCACGGGACATGCTGTCCCACAACGGGGTTCCGTACAGCGACACGATCCGCGGCGGCAGGAAGAACTTGTCCGGATCGATCGGCGCCTGCCAGTCGATGTCCACCACGGGCGCATATGACTTGCGCACCGAACCCTTGAGCAGGCGTTCGGAGAACGCGTCGCGCCGCGCGGCGTTGGGCGAGCTTCCGCCGGATCTGACCGAAGTTGTCACCGTTGACGTTCCCTTCGTTTGTGGTCCCCGTCTTTTCGACGGTAAGTACCGACAATGCGTGATGTCAATACCCCGGGTACCGGATACTTGGGGTACCCGGTTTCGGTTCGGTTAACCTTCGACGGTGCGTCGCATCCATGTCATCGGAATCGGGGCCGGTGATCCGGACTTCGTCACGGCACAGGCCATTTCCGCGCTCAACGACACGCAGGTGTTCTTCGCGATGGACAAAGGTCCGCGCAGGGGTTCGGCTGACGATCTCGTCGCGGTGCGCAAGCTCATCTGCGACCGTTTTATCACCAGGCCCGGCTACCGGTTCGTCGAATTGGTCGACCCGCCGCGCGCCCCGGCCGGCGACGCACCGGGCTACCGCCAGGTCGTGGCGGACTGGCATGCCGAACGGGCCCGGATCTGGGCGGCGGCCATCGAAACCGAACTCGGGCCCGACGGCACCGGGGCCTTCCTGGCCTGGGGGGACCCGTCGCTCTACGACAGCACCCTGCGAATCCTGGAAAAAGTGGCCGACTACCTCGACATCCAATACGACGTGGTCCCAGGCATCACCGCGATCCAGGTACTGACCGCCCGGCATCGCATTCCGCTCAACGACGTCGGCGAACCGGTGCTGATCACCACCGGGCGCCAACTGCGCGAGCACGGGCTGACCGGCAGTGCCGTGGTGATGCTCGACGCGGACTGCTCGTTTCAGCAGTGCCCGCCGCACACCCGGATCTGGTGGGGCGCCTATCTGGGTACGCCCGACGAGTTGCTGTACGCGGGAACGGTGGGGGAGATCGGCGACGAAATCGTTGCTGCGCGTGCCGAAGCGAGAGCACGGCACGGCTGGATCATGGACACGTACCTGCTGCGCTCGGCAGACTAGACCGCCATGAGCTCATTTCTCCTGCGCGCCGCGATAACCGGATTCGCGCTCTGGGTGGTCACTCTCGTCGTGCCGGGGATCTACTTCATCGGAGGCGACACGACCCTCGCCAGGGTCGGCATCATCTTCGTCGTCGCGGTGATCTTCGGTCTGGTCAACGCGTTCATCAAGCCGATCGTTCAGATCCTGTCGATCCCGCTCTACATCCTCACCCTCGGCCTGATCCACATCGTGATCAACGCACTGATGCTGTGGATCACGTCGTGGATCACCGACAACACCACGGGTTGGGGCCTGCACATCGACCAGTTCTGGTGGACCGCGATCTGGGCGGCGATCGTGCTGTCGTTGGTCAGCTGGCTACTGTCGTTCGTCAAGGCCCTCGCGTAGGGCCGTCGCCTGTTCGCTGAGGGCGGCCGCGGTGTCTGCTGCCGCCTCGGCACCCGTCTCGGTGTCGCGGTCACGCTCGGCACCCCAGCACGCCGCCAGGGTGCGGTAGGCGAGTTGTTCGGTGGCGACCACAGTCGGCCACATGCGTTCGGCCCCAAGGCGTTGCGCGGCCGAACCGCCCACACTCGCGTCGTAGGCCGGGAGCAGTTCCATGGCGCGCAACTGCAGATCGCGCCGATCCGTGCGGGCCGCCGGGGAGGTGGCGTCGTCGGCCGCCAGGTGCGGCAGGGTGGCGGTCACTGCGTCGAGCGCAGCGTTGACGGCAGTGCGCAGGCCGGTCGGATGGCGCAGGCGTTGGGTGGCCCAGTAGACCGCCAGGGCCACCGCGCAGCCGATCAGGGTGTCGCTGCCGCGGGTGAGCAGCAGTTCGCCGAGATCGTCGACGGGCTGACCGCCTGAGGCGATGGTGAGCGCGGCGGGAGTGATGAATACGACGGCCAACGTGTAGTTGCGCATCACGTACATCTCGATGGTGAACTGCAGTGCGCCGATCACCAGCGCCAGCCACAGGCCCTGCGGATGCAATGCGAGGATCGCGCCGGCGACGCCGAGGCCGAGCCAGGTGCCCAGCGTCCGTTCCACGCCCCGGGCCACGGTGCGCTGCCAGTCGAATCCCTGATGCAGCATCAGTACCGCGGTGGCCATCGCCCAATAGGCGTGCGTCATCGTCAGGGCCTGCGAGATCAGCACGGCGATGACACCGGAGATCGCGACCGCGACCCCGACCCGCGCCGCCAGTTGCAGGGATACCGAACCCGGCGTCAGTGCGCGGCGCAGCAGCCGCAACGCGCTGGGTCTGCCGAGTGGAATCCCTTCGGCGCCATGCTCATCGGTGACCGCGTCGGCAGGAACCGTGGCCAGGTGTCGCGCCTGGGCCGCGCCGTCATACGTCAGTGGCTCAACGGTATCGGCGGCCCGCATGGCCTCGGCGAACAACACGTGCAGGCGGCGGTTGACGACCCGCAGCCGATACAGCGCCTGGTCGGGTTTGGGCTGTACCGGTTGATAAGTGACCAGGGTGACCCACGCGGTGTGCAGCAGCAGCGCCGCCTTGTGCCGGGTGTCGGCCGCGGGGTTGTCGATGTAGGCCGCGACGGCGGCGGCAGCCGCGGCCACCGCAGCTTTCTCCGGCCCGCGGGGCCGGATCAACGCGCCCGACATGTGCACCAGCCAGGCGAACGCGCCACCGGCCAGGACGAGCGCGGCGTGATGGCCCGGGCTGAGATGCAGTGTCGCCGGGGTCCCGGTACCGGCAGCGCAGGCCAGCACCACCATGTACGCCCCGGGCGGACCGATGCTCAGGGCGTGGCAGACCAGGGTGGCAGCCACGGCGATCAGGGTCACGGTGAACACGCCCAGCCACGGCGTCGACGACGCCCAGTCGCCGAGCGCCACCGCCGCGGCGAAGCACACCGCGACCACGCCGAGATACACGCCGCGATTCAGATAGGGCCGGCCGCTGCCGTACAGCGAGGTGAATCCGCCGATGGTGGCGATCAACCCGGCCGTGGTGTCGCCGGCCAGCCAGCCCACCAGAACCGGCACGGCCATACAGATTCCGGCGCGCAACGCGAAAGGCCACCGGCGCGGCACGCTGTTGATCACGAAGATGTTGCGTATCGGGTTGGTCGCTCTGGCAGCAGGCCGGTCGGACATGTCTACAGCATGCTCGGCGTTTCGCTGACACACTGGAGCCATGCCTGAACTGCCCGAAGTCGAGGCGCTGGCCGATCACCTCCGCCGACATGCGACGGGCCGGGAGGTGACCCGGATCGACGTGTCCGCGTTGTCGGTGCTCAAGACGTTCGATCCGCCGACGACGGCGTTGCACGGTCAGACCGTGACCGGTGCGAACCGCTGGGGCAAGTACCTCGGTCTCGAGGTCGGGCCCTGGCACCTGATCACCCATCTGTCCCGGGCGGGTTGGTTGAGGTGGTCCGACAAGCTGTCACCGACTCCGCTCAAGCCGTCGGGAAAGGGCCCGATCGCGCTGCGGGTCCATCTCGGAGCCGCCCCGGCGGCGACATCGAACGGGGGTGACGGGGGCGGCTTCGACCTGACCGAGGCCGGTACCCAGAAGCGGTTGGCCGTATGGATAGTGGCCGATCCTCTCGACGTACCGCAGATCGCCGCACTCGGGCCGGACGCGCTGTCGCTGGATTCGGCCGGGCTGGCCGGCGTGCTGGCGGGCAATTCCGGACGGATCAAGACGGTGATCACCGACCAGAAGGTGATCGCCGGCATCGGCAACGCCTACAGCGACGAGATCCTGCACGTGGCCAAGCTGTCGCCGTTCGCCACCGCGGGCAAGCTGACCGATGCCCAGCTTGCCGCGCTGCACGACGCGATGATCTCCGTCCTCACCGACGCGGTCACGCGTTCGGTGGGACAGCAGGCCGCCACGCTCAAGGGGGAGAAGCGGTCCGGCCTGCGTGTGCATGCCAGAACCGGGCTGCCGTGCCCGGTATGCGGGGGCACCGTGCGGGAGGTGTCTTTCGCCGACAAGTCGTTCCAGTACTGCCCGACGTGCCAGACCGGCGGCAAGGTGCTGGCCGACCGGCGGATGTCCCGGCTGCTCAAGTAGCGGTCCGCATTTTTGACAGTTGTCTAACTCGGTTATCCTGCTGCGATGACCCGTCAGAAGATCCTCATCACCGGTGCCAGCTCCGGACTGGGCGCGGGCATGGCCCGGCAGTTCGCCGCCAAGGGCCGGGACCTGGCACTGTGTGCCCGCCGCACCGAGCGACTCGACGAGCTCAAGGCCGAGTTGGCCGACCGGCACCCCTTCATCAAGGTCGCCGTCGCGGCGCTGGACGTCAATGACCATGAGGCAGTGCCTCGCGTGTTCGGTGAGCTGTCCGAGGAACTCGGCGGCATCGATCGCGTGATCGTCAACGCCGGCATCGGCAAGGGCTGGCCGCTGGGCGAGGGCAAGCCGTGGGCGAACAAGGCCACCATCGAAACCAACCTGATCGCGGGTCTGGTGCAGATCGAGACCGCGCTGGAGCTGTTCAAGAAGTCCGACAGCGGCCATCTGGTGCTGATCTCGTCGGTGCTGGGCAATACCGGTGTGCCTGGCGGCAAGGCCGCCTACTGCGCGTCGAAGGCCGGCATGACTTCGCTCGGCGAGTCGCTGCGTGCCGAATACGACAAGGGCCCGATCCGGGTGACCGTCATCGAACCGGGCTACATCGAATCGGAGATGACCGCCAAGTCGGCGACCACCATGCTGATGGTCGACAACGAGACCGGCGTGCGCGCGATGGTCGAGGCCATCGAGAAGGAGAAGGGTCGCGCCGTCGTGCCGCGTTGGCCGTGGGCGCCGCTGACCCAGGTGATGCGGTTGCTGCCGCCGAAGTACACCAAGCGTTTCGCTTAGGCGCCGACAACACGCAGTTCGCGTTGACTTTGAGCTGACGCTTCATTTTTGCGGGTAGCGGTGTGCGTGGCTTCAAAGTCAACGGGCGGGTTTCAGCACGGGCCGGAACTGGGTAGCCCACCTTCATGACCACAAAATTGATTGCCTCGATGCTCTTTGCAGGCGCTGCGGCAGGCGCTGTCGCCTTTGGCCCCGTGGCCATGGCTGAGCCTGCTCCGCCGCCTTGTGTCAATGCCGATGGCACAGCGTGCTCCGACATCGGCACAGCCGGGCCTGGCGGCGCCACCGGCCAAATTCCGGGTGGCCCCGGTGGCACCGCGGGCCCGGGCGGGGCCAGCGGCTCCATTCCTTACGGCCCGGGCGGCTCGGCGGGTCCCGGCGGCGCGACGGGCGAAATCCCGTATGGCCCCGGCGGCACCGCAGGCCCGGGTGGGGCCAGCGGTCAGATTCCGTACGGCCCCGGCGGCACCGCGGGTCCCGGCGGCGCCGAGGGTTGCATCCCGAACGTGGGCTGCGCCTCCATCCCGGCTCCGTAAGCCCTAGGCGGACCGTCCGCGTTCGATGCGGTAACGGCGCACCAACGCGTCGGTCGACGAGTCCGACTGCTCGGCCGGTGACTCCGGTTCGGTGATCACCGGCAGCAGTGCTTTGGCCTGGGTCTTGCCCAGCTCTACGCCCCATTGATCGAAGGAGTCGATCCCCCACACCACTCCCTCGGTGAACACCTGGTGTTCGTAGAGGGCGATGAGCTGGCCCACCACCGACGGCGTCAACCTGGTTGCCAGGATTGACGTCGTCGGTCGGTTCCCGGGCATCACCTTGTGTGGCACCACGGCAGCCGGAGTTCCTACTGGAAGATCCCGCGCAATGGCCGCTGCATCTCTGCCGAACGCGAGCACCTGGGTCTGGGCGAAGAAGTTGCTCATCAGCAGGTCGTGCATGCTGCCCGTGCCGTCGGCGGTGGGCAGGTCGTCGGTGGGTTCCGAGAAGCCGATGAAGTCGGCGGGAACCAAGCGGGTGCCCTGGTGCAGCAGCTGATAGAAGGCGTGCTGGCCGTTGGTTCCCGGCTCGCCCCAGAAGATCTCACCGGTATCGGTGGTGACGGCGGAACCGTCGGCCCGGACCGACTTCCCGTTGGATTCCATGGTCAGCTGCTGCAGGTACGCCGCGAACCGGGACAGGTCGTTGGAGTAGGGCAGCACCGCACGCGATTGTGCGCCAAAGAAATTCGAGTACCACAGCCCGATCAGCCCCAGCAGCGCCGGAGCGTTCTCGGCCAGCGGCGCGGTGCGGAAGTGCTCGTCGACCAGGTGGAAACCGGACAGGAATTCAGCGAAGCGCTCACGGCCGATCACGGCCATCACCGACAGCCCGATCGCCGAGTCCACCGAGTACCGGCCGCCGACCCAGTCCCAGAACCCGAACATGTTCTCGGTGTCGATGCCGAACTCCTGCACCAGCTTGGCGTTGGTGGACACAGCGACGAAATGCTTGGCCACCGCGTCTTCGCCGAGGGCATCGACCAGCCAGCGGCGCGCTGCCGTGGCGTTGGTGAGTGTCTCGAGGGTGGAGAACGTCTTGGAGGCGACGATGAAAAGCGTTGTGGCCGGGTCCAGATCAGCCAGCGTGGCCACCAGGTCGGCCGGGTCGACGTTCGATACGAAGCGGGCGCTGATGCCGGCGTCGGCGTAGTGACGCAACGCGTCGTACACCATCACCGGGCCCAGGTCTGAGCCGCCGATGCCGATGTTCACCACCGTCTTGATCCGCTCGCCCGTAGCACCGGACCACTCGCCGCTGCGCAGCCGGTCGGTGAATCCGCCCATGCGATCCAATACCTCGTGGACGTCGGCCACCACGTTCTGGCCGTCGACGGTCAGCGAAGCGTCCGCAGGCAACCGCAGTGCGGTGTGCAGGACCGCACGGTCCTCGGAAGTGTTGATGTGTTCTCCGGCGAACATCGCGTCGCGGCGGGCCTCCAGTCCGGCCGCACGAGCCAGGTCCGCCAGCAGCTCCAGGGTCTGCCGGGTGACCCGGTGCTTGCTGTAGTCGATGTACAGATCGCCGACGGTCAACGCGAGCTCCGTGCCGCGATTCGGATCCTCGGCGAACAGCTCCGTCAGATGAAGGTCCCGGATGTTGTCGTAGTGCTTCGACAATGCCTGCCATGCGGGGGTTGCGGTGATGTCAGCACTCATTGCGCTGACCTTAGTGCGGCGTTCGGCTCAAGGGTGTACATGATGGATGTATGGCCATTGAAGACTTGATTTCATCCGTGCCCACGGGTCTGTGGATCGGTGGTGAGGAACGCCAGGCCGCTTCGACGTTCAATGTGCTGGATCCCAGCGACGATCAGGTGTTGGCCACGGTGGCCGACGCGACCGCCGCGGATGCCGTCGCCGCATTGGACGCCGCATGCGCCGTCCAGGCCGAGTGGGCCGCGACCGCTCCGCGTAAACGCGGCGAGATCCTGCGTTCGGTGTTCGAGGCGATCACCGAACGCGCCGACGACATCGCCGCACTGATGACCCTCGAGATGGGCAAGGTACTCGCCGAGAGCAAGGGTGAGGTTGCCTACGGCGCCGAGTTCTTCCGCTGGTTCTCCGAGGAGGCGGTACGCATCGCCGGCCGCTTCACGCCGGCGCCGGCGGGCACCGGCCGCATTCTCGTCACCAAGCAGGCCGTCGGCCCGTGCTACGCCATCACGCCGTGGAACTTCCCGCTGGCCATGGGCACCCGCAAGATGGGCCCGGCTTTCGCCGCGGGTTGCACGATGATCGTCAAACCCGCCCAGGAAACCCCGCTGACCATGCTGCTGCTGGCCAAGCTGATGGACGAGGCGGGCCTGCCCAAGGGC
Organism: Mycolicibacterium sp. 050232; assembly: GCA_036235365.1. GTDB lineage: Bacteria > Actinomycetota > Actinomycetes > Mycobacteriales > Mycobacteriaceae > Mycobacterium. The sequence goes on from JAZBEZ010000005.1 coordinate 208,285, forward strand.
GTGCTCTCGGTGTTGCCGACCAGCAACCCGGGGGCGGTGACGTCGGCGCTCGTCGACGACGGCCGGCTGCGCAAGCTGACCTTCACCGGCTCGACCGGGGTGGGCAAGGCACTGGTCAAGCAGTCGGCCGACAAGCTGCTGCGGACGTCGATGGAGCTCGGCGGCAATGCGCCGTTCATCGTGTTCGACGACGCCGATGTCGACGCGGCGGTCGACGGCGCGATCCTGGCGAAGATGCGCAACGGCGGTGAGGCCTGCACGGCGGCCAACCGCTTTCACGTCGCCAACTCGGTGCGCGAGGAGTTCACCGACAAACTCGTCAAGCGGATGAGCGAGTTCACCCTCGGCAAGGGCATCGATCCCGCGTCCACGTTGGGCCCACTGATCAATTCCAAGCAGGTCTCCACCGTCACCGAACTCGTCTCCGACGCGGTGTCGAAGGGTGCGACGGTCGCCGTCGGCGGCGTCGCTCCCGGCGGGCCGGGCAACTTCTACCCGGCCACCGTGCTGGCCGATGTGCCTGCCGACGCCCGCATCCTCAAAGAGGAGATCTTCGGTCCGGTCGCCCCGATCACCGGCTTCGACACCGAGGACGAGGGGGTGGCCGCCGCGAACAACACCGAATACGGCTTGGCTGCTTACGTTTACACGCAGTCGCTGGACCGCGCGTTGCGGGTGGCCGAGGGAATCCAGTCCGGCATGGTCGGCATCAACCGCGGTGTCATCTCCGATGCGGCCGCGCCGTTCGGCGGCATCAAGGAGTCCGGCTTCGGCCGTGAGGGCGGTATCGAGGGCATCGACGAGTACCTCGACACGAAATATATTGCGCTGACCCGTTAGCGCTCCGCCGCGCCTTCCCGGCTCGGCGCCCGATGCGCCCTAAACTCTGGGGCTCGGACGCCAAGACGGGAGGGCCTGACGTGACTGCGGCGCCAGTCCGTGCTGCCAGCCGGCGTCGGCGTGCCTCGATCCGGCGCGACATCCCCGCCCTCGACGGCATCCGCGCCATCGCCGTGGCCCTGGTGCTGGCCGGCCATGGCGGAGTGCCGGGCGTGGGCGGCGGCTTCATCGGCGTCGACGTCTTCTTCGTGCTGAGCGGATTCCTGATCACCTCGCTGCTGCTCGACGAGTACCGACGCACGGAGCGCATCGATCTCAAGGGGTTCTGGATCCGCCGGGCCAAACGGCTGCTGCCCGCGATGGTCTTGATGACCCTGGCCGTGGTGATCGCCCGCCCCTTGTTTTCCTCGGATGCGGTGACCTCGCTTCGCGAAGACGCGGTCGCGGCGTTCTTCTGGATGGCGAACTGGGTCTTCGTCGCCGCCGACACCGACTACTTCAGCCAGGGCGCTCCTCCGTCGCCGCTGCAGCACACCTGGTCGCTGGCGGTCGAAGAGCAGTACTACGTGATCTGGCCGCTGCTGGTGCTGGCCGCCGCGCTGCTGGCGCGCCGTTTCACGACGGACCGTCCGCACACCCGTTTGATTCGCGCGACCCGCGCTGCGGTGTTCGTGCTCGCGGTGCTCGGAGTGGTCGGTTCGGCCGTGGCCTCGATCTGGTTGTCCGGCGACGCCGCCGAACTCAACCGCGTCTACTTCGGTACCGATACCCGGGCCCAGGCCCTGTTGGTGGGTGCCGCGGCCGCGGCACTGCTGGTGCGGGACTGGTCGGCGCTGACGATGTCGGGCACGTTGATCCGGGCCCGGTGGCGGCGCTGGATCGCCTGGATCCTGCCGGTGATCGGGGTGGCGGTGCTGGCGGCCGCCGCACATTTCGCGACGGGCAGTGCCGACGAGTTCCACCACGGCCTGCTGATCGTGGTGGCCCTGGGCGCGGTGCTCGTCGTCGCACCGGTCGCGCTGGACCAGGACGGTTGGGTCGCCCGGGTCCTGGCCTGGTACCCGCTCGTCACCCTCGGTGTCATCTCCTACGGCGTCTACCTCTGGCACTGGCCGATCTTCCAGATCCTCAACGGCGAGCGCACCGGACTCGAGGGCTGGTCGCTGCTCGCCCTGCGGTGTGCGGTGACGATCGCCGTGTCGTGGGTGTCCTGGTGGGCGATCGAGCAGCCGGTCCGGCACTGGCGCCCGCAGCACGTCCCGATGTTGCGGTTGGCCGGGGCGACGGTGGCCACCGCCGCGGTGGTGACGATGACCGTCGTCCCGGTTGGGGTGCCGACCCGGCCCGCGGGCCCGGACGTCATGGCCGCCGCCGCATCCGAGCAGGACGTCGGCGCGGAGCGAGCCGTACCGGTGGGTCCGGCGCCGGCCCTGCCGCCCGGCACGCGATCGATCGCGGTGTTCGGCGACTCGGTGGCCTGGACGTTGATGCGGTACCTGCCCGCCACGCCCGGATTTCACTTCAGCGATTACACGACGATCGGCTGCGGTATCGCGCGCGGCGGGCCGTACCGGTCGGCCGGGGAGACGCTGAATCAGAAGCCCGAGTGCGATTCCTGGCCGGAGCGCTGGGCCCAGCGGATCGCGCATGACCGGCCAGAAACCGTGCTGTTGATGATCGGCCGCTGGGAGGTCGTCGACCGCACCTGGCGCGGTCGGTGGACGCACATCGGCAACGACGCCTACGACGCCTATCTCAAGGGCGAGCTACAACGTGCGCTGGACATCCTCAGCTCGACCGGCGCGCGGGTGGTCGTGACCACCGCGCCCTACAACCGGCGCGGCGAGCGGTCGGACGGCACGCTGTATCCGGAGGACCAGCCGGGTCGGGTGCAGGCCTGGAACACCATGCTGCGGACGGTGGTCGGGCAGCGGCCGAATGTGTCGGTGCTGGATTTCAACGCCAAGCTCAACCCGGACGGCAAGTACACCGCAAAGATCAACGGGGTCCGGATGCGCAGCGACGGCGTGCATCCGACGTCCGAGGCGGTGCAGTGGCTGACCCCGTGGCTGCTGGATTCGCTGAAGACGCCTGCGAAACCCGCAGGCCGGTAAGCGCTAGTGGCCCAGCCGGCCGCGGCCGAGCTGGAGCAGCAGGATGGCCAGGTCCTTGCCCTCGGGACCCAGGACGCTGTAGCGCTCGATGACCTTCATCTCGCGGTTGTGGACCAACCGGGTGCCGCCGGAGGCCATCCGGGCTCTGCCGATCTCCTTGGAGACCTCCGTGCGGCGCTGAACCGCGGCAAGGATGGTGGCGTCAAGTTCGTCGATCTCGCGACGCAGGTCATCGATCTCAGGCACAGCCCGATCGTTCCAGTAGGCCCGTGCCATCGCAAAACTGTCCCCGCCCAGCGGTAAGTTTGAACGCAAGATGACCACTTCCCCCGTCGCTTCGCCAGTTGCTGCAGATGTTGATGAACTTCTTGACGGCTTGAACCCGCAGCAGCGCCAAGCGGTCCTGCATCAAGGGTCGCCGCTGCTGATCGTCGCGGGCGCGGGGTCGGGCAAGACGGCGGTGCTGACCAGGCGTATCGCCTACCTGCTGGCCGCCCGTGACGTCGGGGTCGGGCAGATCCTGGCGATCACGTTCACCAACAAGGCCGCCGCCGAGATGCGGGAGCGCGTGGTCGGGCTTGTGGGTCCCAGGGCCCGCAACATGTGGGTGTCGACGTTCCACTCGACCTGTGTGCGGATCCTGCGCAACCAGGCTTCGTTGATTCCGGGGCTCAACTCCAACTTCTCGATCTACGACTCCGACGATTCCCGGCGCCTGCTGATGATGATCGGCAAGGACATGGGCCTGGACACCAAGCGGTATTCACCGCGGCTGCTGGCCAACGGCATCTCGAACCTGAAGAACGAGCTGATCGGTCCGGAGCAGGCGGCGGCCGAGGCCTCGGAGGCCGCCGAGGAGATGGCCGGCATCATCGCCCAGGTCTACGGCGAGTACCAGCGCCGGCTGCGTGCGGCCAACGCGCTGGACTTCGACGACCTGATCGGCGAGACGGTCGGGATCCTGCAGGCTTTCCCGCAGATCGCCCAGTACTACCGTCGTCGCTTCCGCCACGTTCTGGTCGACGAGTACCAGGACACCAACCACGCGCAGTACGTGCTGGTGCGCGAGTTGGTGGGGCATCACCTCGACGAGAAGGACGGGGTGGCCCCGTCGGAACTGTGCGTGGTGGGTGACGCCGACCAGTCCATCTACGCGTTCCGCGGCGCGACGATCCGCAACATCGAGGACTTCGAGCGCGACTACCCGGATGCGACGACGATCCTGCTGGAGCAGAACTACCGCTCCACCCAGACCATCCTGAACGCGGCGAACTCGGTGATCGCCCGCAACACGGGCCGCCGCGAGAAGCGGCTGTGGACCGAGGAGGGCGAAGGCGAGCTGATCGTCGGCTACGTCGCCGACAACGAGCACGACGAGGCCCGCTTCGTGGCCGAGGAGATCGACGCCCTGGCCGACAGTGAAGGCCTGAAATACGGTGACGTCGCGGTGTTCTACCGCACCAACAACTCCTCGCGCGCCCTGGAGGAAGTGTTCATCCGCGCCGGTATCCCGTACAAGGTCGTCGGCGGGGTGCGGTTCTACGAGCGGCGCGAGATCCGTGACATCGTCGCCTACCTGCGGGTGCTCGACAATCCGGGTGATGCGGTGAGCATGCGGCGCATCCTCAACACGCCGCGCCGTGGTATCGGTGACCGGGCCGAGGCCTGCGTGGCGGTGTACGCCGAGAACACCGGGGCCAGCTTCAACGACGCGTTGCAGGCCGCCGCCGAGGGCCGGGTGCCGATGCTCAACAGCCGCTCGGAGAAAGCCATCGCCTCGTTTGTCCAGATGCTCGACCAGTTGCGCGGCAAGCTGGATGACGAGCTCGGCGACCTGGTCGAGGCCGTGCTGGAGCGGACGGGCTACCGCCGCGAGCTCGAGGCCTCCAGTGATCCTCAGGATCTGGCCCGGTTGGACAACCTCAACGAATTGGTCAGCGTCGCACACGAATTCAGTACCGACCTGGCCAATGCCCGAGCGCTGGCCGAGCAGGGCGAGGGTGAGCCGGTCGACGAGGACATCCCGGACACCGGGGTGCTGGCCCAGTTCCTGGAGCGGGTGTCGCTGGTCGCCGATGCCGACGAGATCCCCGAAGACGGCGCCGGCGTGGTGACGATGATGACGCTGCACACCGCCAAGGGGCTGGAGTTCCCGGCGGTGTTCGTCACCGGCTGGGAGGACGGCATGTTCCCGCACATGCGGGCACTTGGCGATCCCAACGAGTTGTCCGAGGAGCGCAGGCTCGCGTACGTCGGCATCACCCGGGCCCGCAAGAGGCTGTACCTGTCGCGGGCCAAGGTTCGGTCGTCGTGGGGGCAGCCCATGCTGAACCCGGAATCGCGGTTCCTACGCGAGATTCCGGAAGACCTGATCAACTGGCGACGCATCGAGCAGCCGTCGTCGATGAGCGCGCCGGTCGGAAGTTCAGGTCGATACGGCACACAGGACCAGATGAGACGTCCTTCCCCGTCCCGGCCCGCGCCTGCCCGCAACCGTCCGGTGATCACGCTGGAACCGGGTGACCGCGTCACCCACGACAAGTACGGGCTGGGCCGCGTCGAGGAAGTCTCGGGCGTGGGAGAGTCCGCGATGTCCCTGATCGACTTCGGCAGTGCCGGCCGGGTGAAGTTGATGCACAACCACGCTCCGGTGCAGAAGCTCTAGGGCTCGCGACACGTCGAGATCTACGCCAGGGTCGTGGATCCTGACGATTTACGACCCTGACGTCGATCTCGGCGCCGCGTCGCGGCCGGCATGATTCCAGGGACCGTCCGCGAGTGCCGCCGGGGTGCTCAGGCGTGGCTCGGCCAGCGGCGGAATGGAGGTCAGCACCGGGTTCTGGTCCAGGCGCGACCCGGGGGTACGGCCGCCGCCCCAGCCGACCATCTCCCGGTACCCGCCGAGCAGCCCGGCGCCGCTGACCGCGGATTCGGAAGCATGCGGGCTGTCGGCGCCGACGGGTGCCGAGACCGGCGAGACGTACAGCGCGTCGGTGGGGCAGTAGGCCTCGCACATGAAGCAGGTTTGGCAGTCGGACTGCCGCGCGATCACAGGCACCCCGTCGGCGCCCCAGTCGAACACGTCGGTGGGGCACACCTTGATGCAGACGTCGCATGTGATGCAGGCCGTTGCACTGACGATCTCGATCACGCCACCGCCTCCGAGGAAATGAGCCGCGGGGCGACGGGATCGGGTGCGGTCCAGACCTGGTCCAGGCCACCGACCAGGATGCGGTGCTCGTAGCGGTGATCGGGGTCGGGCAGGTCCTCGCGGCGGTGCAGGCCACGCGTTTCAGGCCGGGCCAGGGAGGCTGCGGTGATCCAGCGGGCGGCAGCGACCATCGCCTCGGCCTGACGCAGTTTGTAGACGTCGCGCGCGGCCACCGGGGCCAGACCATCGGCGATGTCGCGCCATACGGAGTCAAGGGCCTCGGTGGACTCTCGCAGCCGGTCTTCGGATTTCAGGTAGCTGCGCCGCGGCGGCAGGACATGCGATTGCGCCGCCGTCACCACCTCGTCGACGGTGGGGGCACCGACGCGGGTGCGTGCGGTGATCGTCACGGGCTCGCCGCTCATCTGGCCCCGCCGGCCGCGGCTGAACTCCGCGGCACCGCGCCCGGCGAAGGTGCCCGACGCGATCGCCCACGAGCCGTTGCGGCTGCCGCCGCCGGACAGCGCCCCGGTGATGAGCTCGCGGGTCGCGGCATCGCCCGCGGCGTACAGGCCGGGAACCGTTGTCGCACAATCTGGCCCGATCAGGCGCAGGCCGCCGGTGCCGCGTACCGAGCCCTCGTAGACCATCCGGACCGGGTACGCGGTGGTGAACGGGTCGATGCCGGCCTTGTCCAGCGGCAGAAAGTAGTTGGGTTGAGCGTCGCGCATGGTCTGCCGGATGTGTTCGGGTGCCCGGTCCAACCGGGCGAACACGCGCTCGCCGCGGGTCAGCGCCCGCTGCGCGTCCTGACGCCCGCTCAGCCCGCGCTGGGTGGTGAACGGTCGGCCGCGCTCGTCATAGAAGCTGCCCCACTGCAGCATTCGGCCCTTGGTGTGCACGCCCCACTCGGGGGCCAGCGCATACGCGGTGCAGAACTCCATGCCGGACAGGTGTGCGCCGTGCTCGGCGGCCATCAGCAGACCTTCACCGGTGTCGACATTGGTGCCGAACGTTCCGGACAGGAAGGCGGTCCCGCCGGTGGCCAGTACGACGGCGCCCGCTGTGACGCGCCATGGCCGGCCGCCATCCTGGCGGGCGATACCGGTGGCGCCGGTGACGACGCCGTCGCGGTCGGCGGTCAGGTGCAACGCGGGGTGGTGATCGAGGATCCGCACGCCGCTGCGGTGGGCCTTGCGGCGCATGCGGCGCATGTACTCGGGGCCCTGCAGGCTGCTGCGCATCTCGCGGCCGTCGGCACCGATGGGGAACGGGTAACCCCACTCGGAGAGGTGCTCGAGCCGGTCCCATGAGGTGGCCAGAACCCGGAACATCCACTCGGAGTCGGTGATCCGGCCGGCGGCCAATTCGCGCTCACGCACCGAATCCTCGCGCCGCGGACCGGGTCCGATCGCCCACAGGTTGTTGCCGCCGGCGGCGGTCGCACCGCTGGTGCCGCAGTAGCCCTTGTCCACCAGGGTGACTCGCGCCCCGGATTCGGTGGCAGAGATCGCAGCCCAGGTGGCCGCGGGGCCGCCGCCGATCACCAGCACATCGGCGCTCAGGGCATCGGCGTCAGCGGGAGCGGTCATGGCCTACCTCCTCTCGGACGCCGAGTTCGGCCAGCAGTGCCCGGCGCAGGTCGTCGAAGCCGTCATCGCCGCGGGAACGGGGGAAGGGCAGCTCGACGCGGCGATCGAGTGAGACACGTCCGCCCGAGAGCACCACGACCCGGTCGGCCAGCAGGATCGCCTCGTCCACGTCGTGGGTGACGTGCAGGACCGCCATGTGCCTGCGGGACCACAGTTCGTGCAGCAGCCCGTACATCTTGAGCCGGGTCAGCGCGTCGAGCGCGCCGAACGGCTCGTCGAGCAACAGCAGATCGGGTTCGCGGACCAGGGCGCGGGCCAGCGAAACGCGTTGTGCCTCACCGCCAGACAGTGAGAGGGGCCACGCTCTGGTTTTGTCGACGGACTTGTCGGCCAGGCCAACCTCTTCGAGCGCGGCCCGGCCGCGGGCGGCCCGGCTCGGCGCGTCGGGGCCGGCGTCGGGCAGCGCGAAGATGACGTTGGCCAGGGCGCGCCGCCACGGCAGCAGCCGCGGGTTCTGGAACACCACCGCCCGGGAACGGGGCACGCGCACCGATCCGGTGACCTGATCGTCGAGGCCGGCCAGCACGCGCAGAAAGGTGCTCTTCCCGGAACCGGAGCGGCCCAGCATCGCAACGAATTCGCCGTCGGCGATCTGCAATTCGAGATCTTCGAGCACCTGTTGTTCGCCGAAGGCGCGGCTCAGGCCGTGCACCGCAACTACAGCTGTACTCACGCGGGAGCTCCGAGACCCTCGAACCCGTTGCGCCAGGACAGCAGCAGCCGTTCCAGGACCCGTACCAGCGTGTACGAGAGCAGGCCGGCGACCGCGTAGATGACGATCACCAGGAGCGAGACATCGAACTGGAGGTTGGTCTGAGCCCGGGACATCAGGTAGCCGATGCCCTGAGTGGTGTTGATCATCTCGGCGAAGATCAGGCTCAGCCATGCGCTGGACAGTCCGAGGCGCAGGCCGACAAGGAAATTCGGCATCGCGCCGGGCAGGATCACCTGCGAGATGAGTGTCCGCCGCGGCGCTTCCAAAGTCTGTGCCATCTCGACGAGTTGGCGATCCACGCCGCGGATTCCCGAATAGGTGTTGATATAGATCGCGATCGCCACACCGGTGGTGATCAGCACGATCTTGGGGCCTTCGCCGATACCCATCCAGATGATCAACAGCGGGGTCAACGCGAAATTGGGCACCGCCTTGAGGATCTGCATGGTCCAGTCGAGCAGGTCCTCACCGGTACGGGTCAGCCCGGCCACGACCGCGAGAAGGACGCCGATCAGGATGCCCAGCACCGTGCCGGTCAGCACCCGCACGGCTGACGCACCGACGTGGGTGGCGAGTTGACCGTCGCCGAGCAGTCGCCATGCGGTGGCCGCCACCTCGGTTGGGGGCGGGAACAGATCGGTGTTGAGCAGGCCCGTTGCCGAGCCGATGGTCCAGGCCGCCAGGATGAGGACCGGGCTCATCAGCCGCCGCGCGGACCGGGGGACGCGCGCCCACACGCCTTTTCGCCGCTCGCGACCACCGACGACCTCGATGAGTTCGCGGCCGGTGGCCGGGATCCGGACAACGGTCGCGGTGGTCACGACTTGGCTCCGGCCCATTCCCGGACCGAATATTCGTTGTCGAACGAGCCGTCGGCGTTGAGGAACTTGTAGGCCGCATCGAGCTGATCGACACCGACCTTCGGGAACGGTTGGGTGTTGAATTCCTCGGCACGGGTGGACTTCTCGACGAATTTCAGGTCGGTGTCGTCGGTTTGCGCGACCCAGGTCAGGTAATCGTCGAAGTTCTGGGTGATGTCCCAGTTGACCGCGGTGACGGCCTCCTGCCAGGCGGCGGTGAACTCGGGGTGGGCGTCGGTGAAGGAAGTGAGGGCGATGTTGGTGCCGGTGCTACCGAAGCCGTGCCGGGACAGGCTGTCGATGATCGGGAAGCCCCTCGATTCCAGCTCGGCCGCGCTGGCGCCGGTCAGGATGGCCGCGTCGATCTTGCCGGAACTCAGCCCGGCGATCGACTCCGGCGTCGGCACGTCTCGCACGTGGATCTGGCCGGTCAGTCCCGCCGCGTCGATGAGTTGGCGGGCAGCACGGTCGCGGATGGTGCCCTGCGGGGCGGTGATGTCCTTGCCGACCAAACCCTTGATATCCGTCGGCCCGCCCTTGGCGCCGACCAGCCAGGCATCGCCGTTGACCGAATCAAGCGACAGCAGCACCACTTTCGGGTTGCGGCTGCGGGCTCGCAGGGCAGGATTGTCGCCGATGGCGGCCACGTCGACGGCGCCGGCGAACAGGGCCGAGGCCACATCGCTGCCGGACTGGAAGAACGAGTACTCGATCTTGCCGACGCCGGCGGACTTGAGCTGATCGGTGAGGATGCCCTGCTTGTCGCCCCAGCCCAGTGATCCTGCCGGAGTCCCGGTCACCGAGGTCGCGCCGATGCGGAGCGTGTAGCCGTCGGCATTGTCGTCGTCGCTGCTGCAGGAGACGGCCGTGGTGACAAGGGTGAGCGCAAAGGCGGTACGCAACAGGCGGTTGAACATGGGGAGCGGGCCTCCGTAGGTCTCGATGCGTGAGCACACACGCGAATCCGCCCAAGTAGACCCTTGGCCCCGAACTGGGGGCGACGGTTTGGCTCAGGCTGACTGTTAACCCGCTGTGAGAGGTTGTGAGCCCGAGATTGACCGGCCCGCGAACCGCACAGTACGGTGGAACAACTATTTGGTACTGCGAATGGGGAAGTGATCGGTGACGACGCAGCAGGCGGTGGAGCTCTACTACGACCCGTTCGACAACGACATCGACGACGATCCGTACCCGGTCTGGAAGCGGATGCGCGACGAGGCCCCGCTGTATTACAACGAGAAGTACAACTTCTATGCGCTGAGCCGCTGGGACGATGTGGCCCGCGAGCTGCCCAACTGGCAGGCCTACCGGTCGGGCCGGGGCACGACGGCCGACATCCTGTTCAGTGGCATCGAGGTTCCGCCGGGGATCCTGCTGTTCGAAGACCCGCCGCTGCACGATCTGCACCGGCGCCTGTTGTCGCGGGTCTTCACGCCCCGCCGCATGCTGGCTGTCGAGGACCTGGTGCGCGAGTTCTGCGCCAAGGCACTGGATCCCCTGCGTGAGCAGGACGGGCTGGACTTCGTCGCCGACCTCGGGGCATTCATGCCGATGCGGACCATCGGCTACCTGCTGGGCATCCCGGAGGAGGGGCAGGAGCAGATCCGCGCGGGCACCGACAAGAACATCGCCCTGTCCGACGACACCACCGATGTCAGTGCGACGGTCTTCGCGGATGCCCTGGCGATGTTCGCCGACTACATCGAGTGGCGGGCCACCCATCCCTCCGACGACCTGATGACCGACCTGCTCAACGCCGAGATCGACGAACCCGACGGCACGCGGCGCAAATTGGAACGCACCGAGGTACTCGCCTATACCGCGATGATCGCCGGCGCAGGCGGCGAAACCACCGCTCGCCTGATCGGTTTCATGGGGCAGCTGCTCGCCGAGCATCCCGACCAGCGGCGTGAACTCGCGGCCGATCCGAGCCTGATCCCGGGCGCGGTGGAGGAGACGTTGCGGTTCGAGCCGCCCTCACCGGTGCAGGCCCGGTACGTCGCCCAGGATGTCGAGCATTACGGGCAGGCCATACCGGAGGGCTCATACATGTTGCTGCTCAACGGATCGGCCAACCGCGACGAGTCGAAGTTCACCGACCCCGATCGCTTCGACATCCACCGCACGGGCGGCCACCTGAGCTTCGGCCAGGGCCTGCATTTCTGCCTGGGCTCGGCGCTGGCCCGGCTGGAGGCCCGGGTCGCGTTCGAAGAGGTGCTCAAGCGGTGGACGGACTGGGAAGTCGACTACCCCAATGCTTTTCGGGCCCACACGTCCAGCGTTCGCGGGTGGGCGCGGCTGCCGGTCAAGTTCTAAAGGTACGGACGGGTGCGGCTGCAGCCAGCACCGCCGTGACGACGGGAACGGTGAGCGTGAGCACGACCACCGATGCAGAACGGGGCGCGAAGATCGTGAGCAGATCGGTGGCCCCGATGTTGTAGAAGATGCGGTCGAGATCGGTCCAGCCGAAGATGCCCTGCGCCACGGTGAGGATGCATCCGGCGATCACGACCAGGCGTCCGGCGGGGACCCCGGCAGGCATCAGCAGCCCGCCGATGAAGAGCACTGCCGCCGCGACGACAGAGACCGACACCGGCTCGAGCATCGCCAGGGGCCACGTCGCGCTCGGCGTGGTCGGCAGCAGGTCCGTCAAGTCGGCGATGTAGCGCAAGCTGTAGTCGAACTGCTTCTTGGCCTGCCACAGTTGGTAAGCGGCCATCGCCACGGCCAGTGCCGCGACGAGCAGGTTGAGCGCCGGCCCGCTACGGGGCTCGACAACCTCAGGATCGTCTGCGGTGCTGGGCGTTTCGTCTTTCGCGAGGAGGGCGACGACCAGCGTGACGATCGCCCACGTGAACCAGACCCATCGGGTCACACCGAGCACACCTTGCGTCGTCCACGCGGCGGAACCTGGTCCGACCCACACCGCGAATTCGATCAGCGACAGCACGATCACCGCCGCGCCTGCCGCGATCACCAGTGTGCGGCCCCGACGTTCGCCGCGGCTCAACCGAACTGCACCGGCGAAGAAAGCGAGAGTTACCGTAGCCAGCACAACGAGGTTGACGATCGAATGACCGAACCGCAAAGGGGCGGTATCGAAGCCGGAGCCGACGGTGTACCAGGCCACGAGGAGCGCCCGCAGCGTGGCGACGATCCCGAGAAGGCCACATACACAGCTGAGGGTGATCGTGGTCAGCGCAGTTGGACGCACTACGCAAACCTAACAGCGGATGATCGGCCCCGCCGCGCGCCTATCGGCGCGCGCTCCAGCGGCCGGTCGAGGGCAACATCGTGAACAGGATGGCGGCCACCGGAAGAACCGGCATCGCGTAGACGACGGGGTGCAGTCTCGCCCCGGCGATGAACAGACTGGCGAAAATCAACAGCCCGATCACCGCGCCGACGACGACCAGCAGCCGGCCCATCCGCCGCCGCAGCAACAATGCGATGAGCCCTCCGATGGTTGCTGCAGCCGAGATCGCCGCCAGGAAACCGATGGCCACACAAAACAATCGGTCGGTGCGCCACCAGCCCGCGATCAGGTCGGTGGCGATGACGCCGGTGGCCCAGCCGCTGAGGATCGCCAAGGTGGCCGCCACGATCGCCGTGCGCGGACTGGTGCTCGCCGGGGTGCGGGGGATGCTCACGGGCCGGGCCTGCGGCACGTAGCTCGTCCTGGCGTCGTCGTCCGCGGGGCCGACGAGGCCCGTCTGCGCGTCACTGCCGGTGGTACCGGGGATCAGGCTGGTCTGGGGCTCCGCGGCGGCTGCGGTGGGAATGGCGCCCGTGGGATGACGCCGGATGATGCTCGTGTGCGGTTCGTCGGCGACTGGCACCGGTTTGGAGACGGGGTCCTGCGGCTGGCGCCGGATGATTCGAGTGCGGTCGTCGTCTTCGTCGGGGTGATCGGCTGCCAACTGCCCGTCGTCGCTCACTCAGCCAACATAGCTGCCGACGCTGAGACCTCTCTTGTTCAGCCACGGCACCGGATCGATGCGGCTGGTCCCGTTCTGCAGAACCTCGAAATGCAGGTGGGGGCCGGTGGAATAGCCCCGGTTGCCGACGGTGGCGATCTGATCGCCGGCCATCACCCGGTCGCCCTCGCTGACGAGCCAGGTGTTGATGTGGCCGTAGAGCGTGACGGTGCCGTCGGCGTGGCGCAGCTTGACCCAGGCGCCGTAGCCGGCGGTCGGGCCCGCGGCGATCACGACGCCGTCGGAGACCGCGACGATCGGGGTTCCGATGGGGCTGGCCAGGTCGATACCGGCATGCAGCACGCCCCAGCGGTAGCCGAAGTTCGAAGTCCAGACGTAGCCCTTGGTGGGCATGACGAACAGCGGCCGCGACAGCCGGGCCTCGCGCTCGGCGCGTTCCTGGGCGAAGGCGGCGGCCTTGGTGATCTCCTCGGCGTGCACCGAGGTGTCTGCGGTCGAGGACACCGAGACGATCTGCATGCCGTCCACCGAACCGGTGACGGAAGCGCCTTCGACGCGGGTGCCCTCGGACGCCAGGATGGTGTCGTCGGCCTGGGTCTCGGTGGGGTTACCCAACGAGTAGGCGCCTGCGGCGGTGGCACCTGCAGCCATGGCGGCGATCATCAGGCGGCTCTTGACGGCGCCGGCGTGCTCCTTGCGGTGGGCGCCACGGCGGCCGGACATGTTGATCACGTCTGTCGCGGCGACGCCGTCGCTCACGTCGGTGTGGCTGTCGCGGTATGCGCGGGATGAATTTCGCGTTCCGCGCGAGGCCATCGAGCTGCGCTCTCCGGCCGAGTCCGGGCGGAAGCGGGACGGGACGGCCAGACGAACGGGAACAAGATCGTCGGTGTCGTTTAGATCGTCGAGCTCCGGGGCATAGATAACGCTGGATTCGTCATCGCCGGCACCGCCATCGAAGGCTTCGAATGCGCTGAACGGAATGACGTCGGTGACCTCGGCAGCGTCCAGTTCAGCAGGGGAAACGGGGCGTCTCCGGCGGCGTGCGTCCGTCGGCACCCCTCGCGGAGCTGCGGACGAACGATGCTGCGGCAAGACTCGAGAATCCTTCTTCGTCGTGACCTGAACGTTATCTGGACCAGAGGCACGTTAACCAAATCCCAATGATGGTGGCAACTTATGCGTCTATTCCGCGCCCGAATGTGATCCGTATCACCTCCCGCGGGCGGTGAGATCTACCACATGAGCCGGAGGCGATGCTAATCCATCACGCGGTGGTGGATAAAGTGCCAGCGGGCCCGTCACAGGAGATATGGACCGGGCAGTTTTAAGTCAACGCAGACAGACAACGCCTATCTAGGAAGCACATGGATCTCTTCGAATATCAGGCGAAAGAGCTGTTCGCCAAGCACAACGTCCCCACGACTCCGGGCCGGGTGACCGACTCGGCAGAGGACGCCAAGGCGATCGCCACCGAAATCGGCAAGCCCGTGATGATCAAGGCGCAGGTGAAGGTCGGCGGCCGTGGCAAGGCCGGCGGCGTGAAGTACGCGGCCACCCCTGAGGACGCCCTGACCCACGCGCAGAACATCCTCGGTCTCGACATCAAGGGTCACGTCGTCAAAAAGTTGCTGGTTGCCGAGGCGAGCGACATCGCCGAGGAGTACTACATCTCCTTCCTGCTCGATCGCGCCAACCGCACCTACCTCGCCATGTGCTCGGTTGAGGGCGGCATGGAGATCGAGGAAGTCGCCGCCACCAAGCCCGAGCGGCTGGCCAAGGTTCCCGTCGATGCCGTCAAGGGTGTCGACCTCGCCTTCGCCCGGTCGATCGCCGAGCAGGGTCACCTGCCCGCCGAGGTGCTCGACGCGGCCGCGGTGACCATCCAGAAACTGTGGGAGGTGTTCGTCAAGGAGGACGCCACCCTGGTTGAGGTCAACCCCCTGGTGCGCACGCCCGACGACCAGATCCTGGCGCTGGACGGCAAGGTCACCCTCGACGCGAACGCCGACTTCCGGCAGTCCGGCCACGCCGAGTTCGAGGACAAGGACGCGACCGATCCCCTCGAGCTCAAGGCCAAGGAAAACGACCTCAACTACGTCAAGCTCGACGGCGCGGTCGGCATCATCGGTAACGGTGCCGGACTGGTCATGTCGACGCTGGACGTGGTCGCCTACGCCGGTGAGAAGCACGGCGGCGTGAAGCCGGCCAACTTCCTCGACATCGGTGGTGGCGCCTCGGCCGAGGTGATGGCCAACGGTCTGGACGTCATCCTCAACGACAGCCAGGTCAAGAGCGTGTTCGTCAACGTGTTCGGTGGCATCACCGCGTGTGACGCGGTGGCCAACGGCATCGTGCAGGCGCTGCAGATCCTCGGTGACGAGGCCAACAAGCCGCTGGTCGTCCGACTGGACGGCAACAACGTCGAAGAGGGCCGTCGCATCCTGGCCGAGGCCAACCACCCCCTGGTGATCCAGGCCGAGACGATGGACGCCGGTGCCGACAAGGCCGCCGAGCTGGCGAATAAGTAAGGGACTGTTTCAATGTCGATCTTTCTGAACAAGGACTCCAAGGTCATCGTCCAGGGCATCACCGGCGGCGAGGGCACCAAGCACACCGCCCTGATGCTCAAGGCCGGCACCCAGGTCGTCGGCGGCGTCAACGCGCGCAAGGCCGGCACCAAGGTGTCGCACAAAGATAAGGACGGCAACGACATCGAGCTGCCGGTGTTCGCATCGGTGGCCGAGGCCATGAAGGAGACCGGCGCCGACGTGTCGATCGCCTTCGTGCCGCCGGCCTTCTCCAAGGACGCCATCATCGAGGCCATCGACGCCGAGATCCCGCTGCTGGTTGTCATCACCGAGGGAATCCCGGTGCAGGACAGCGCTTACGCGTGGGCCTACAACGTCGACAAGGGTCAGAAGACCCGCATCATCGGCCCCAACTGCCCGGGCATCATCACCCCCGGTGAGTCGCTGGTCGGCATCACGCCGAACAACATCACCGGTAAGGGCCCGATCGGTCTGGTGTCGAAGTCGGGCACGCTGACCTACCAGATGATGTACGAGCTGCGCGATCTCGGTTTCTCGACCGCCATCGGCATCGGCGGCGACCCGGTCATCGGCACCACCCACATCGACGCCATCGAGGCGTTCGAGAAGGACCCCGAGACCAAGATCATCGTGATGATCGGTGAGATCGGTGGCGACGCCGAAGAGCGTGCCGCCGACTACATCAAGGCCAACGTCACCAAGCCGGTCGTCGGTTACGTCGCGGGCTTCACCGCTCCGGAGGGCAAGACGATGGGCCACGCCGGCGCCATCGTGTCCGGCTCGTCGGGCACCGCCGCGGCCAAGAAGGAAGCGCTTGAGGCTGCGGGCGTGAAGGTCGGCAAGACGCCGTCCGAGACCGCCAAGCTGGCTCGCGAGCTCTTCGAAAGCCTGTAAGTCGTTACAACGGAAAGGCCCCCGCTGCGGCGGGGGCCTTTCTTGTCGGGCGCGTCAGACGCGACCACCCAGATGCTCGGCCAGGAACCGCTCGACGGCGTGGTACATGTCGATCTGGTTGTCCGGGTTGAGGAATCCGTGCCCCTCGTCGTCCTTGACCATGTACTCGACCTCGACACCACGCCGGCGCAGTGCGTCGACCAGGTTGTCGGATTCGGCCTGGACCACGCGAGAGTCGTTGGCGCCCTGGACCACCAGCAGCGGTGTGCGGATCTGATCGACCTTCGTGATGGGGGAGCGGGCCAGCATGTCGGCCTCCTGCGCCGGATCGTTGTGGTCCCCGACGTACAGGTGCCAGTTGGTGGCCAGGAACGGACGGGCCACATTCGGCAGCGTGCGCATGAAGTTGGCCAGGCTGGAGATCCCGACGTAGTCGATGGCCGCGGCGAAGACGTCGGGCGTGAATGTCACCCCGACCAGCGCGGCGTAGCCCCCGTAGGAGCCGCCGAAGATCGCCACCTTGTCGCGGTCGGCGTACCCCTGCTTGACGGCCCAGTCCACGGCGTCGATCAGGTCGTCGTGCATCTTGCCGGCGAACTCGCCGATCGCGGCCTTGGTGAACGCCTTGCCGTACCCGGTCGAGCCGCGAAAGTTGACCTGTAGCACCGCATATCCGCGGTTGGCCAGCATCTGCACATCGGCCTGGTATGACCAGACGTCCCGCGACCACGGCCCGCCGTGTACCAACAGCACCATCGGTAGGTCAGTGGGTTCGACCCCGACGGGCAGGGTCAGATACGAGTGCAAGTCGAGACCGTCGCGCGAGGGGATGGTCACCGGTGTCATCGGTGCCAATGAATCTGAATTCAGATTCGGATATGGCCGAAACAGCAGCCGACTCTCGCCGGTGGTGTGGTCGTAGAAGTAGGTCGCCCAGGGGTCACGGTCGTGGGTGAAGTTGACCACCCATCGTTGCCCGGAATTGTCCGACGACATCCCGCCGAGATCGCCGTCCGAGAGTGTGGCCAGGTTCTCCAGTATCGCAGCGAAATTCGCGTCGAGGGCGTGGATTGCCTGGCGCTCGCCGTAGTAGCGAGCGCCGATCAATTCCCCCGTGCGCGCGCTGAGGATGAATGGTGACGGCAACACCAGCTGATTGCCGAAGTCGAACGTCGGGTGGCTGTCCACCTCGGTCTCGGTGCCGGTCGCCACGTCGAGCCGGACCAGCCGGGTGCGGTCAGTTCCCTCGTTGGATCCGAGCCAGATGCCGGCGCCATCCGGGGAGATGATGACCGGGTAGATGCCCAGCGGGTAGTCGGTGCCGTCGTAGACCTTGATGGTGCGCAATGCTGCTGTCGCAGAGTCCCATTGCGATATCTCGACGTCGCCGTCGGCCGTCAGCGTGTTGGTGAACAGATCACCGTTGGGGGCGCACAGCCAGGTGATGACGTTGCCGGGATTCTCTGCCAGCAGGGTGAGTTCGCCGGTGGCGATGTCGAGTTCGTACGCGTCGATCAGCTCGGGAGTGCGGTTGTTGGTCTGCACGATGGCTTTTCCTGGCCGCGCCTTGGGCAGGTCGAAACTGGCCCTCGCGCCCGGGAACGGTGTGAGATCCACTGCGGCACTGTCGGGATCGTCGAGGTCGATGCGGTAGATGTGGAAGTTCTCGTCACCGCCGTCGTCCTGCAGGTAGAGCAGCCACCGTGGATCGTCGGTCCAGTCGTAGATGTAGACGCTGCGGGTTTCGTCCGCGGTGACACAACGCGGTGGGGAGTCGCCGTCGAGGTCCTGAACCCATACGTTGAGGCGGTTCTTCCACGGTGCCAGGTAGGCGATCTTCGTTCCGTCGGGCGAGATCTTGGCAGCTGTGCGCTCGGGCGGGCTGAAGAAATCCTCTACGGAGATGAGTTCGGGCAACGCCATGACTCTCCTTTCGCGGGTGCGGACAAGCACTTTCGGGTGTGTTCAGGACGCGACGGGTCCGCCGAGACGTCCATTGGTGGCGTCGCGGATCGCCCGGTCGATCAGGGCGAGTGCCTGCTCCTGGGTGACTTTCCTGCCTTCGACGATCACCGCGACACTGACGTCCTCGTCGACGACGCGGAACGCGCCGGTGACGGCGGCTGCGCACAGTCGGACGGTGAGATCTGTTGCGGGTAGCCCCAGGCGGTCGGCGATCACCGGGATGAAGCCCTGCTCCATCCGGTCATGCACCATCAAATAGGCGGTACGCAGGGCAGGCTCGGACGGGGTCATGGTGGCGATCCGCATCGCACTGATCTCGTCTTCGACGTCCTGCGGCGCCATCGGATGCGTGATGCCGTCGGCGGCAAGGTGTTCGGCCAATGACAGCTCGTGCGGCCAGCGGTTCAGGATGTCGATGAACCGGTCTGCGGATTTGGACAGCACCGGTTCGACGCAGCTCTCCTTGGCGCGGAAGTAGCGCCAGATCGTGCGGGTGGAAAGCCCTGCGGCTGCAGCGATGTCGTCACCGCTGGTGCCGGCGACACCGCGTTCCCAGAACAGCTTGCACGCGAGCCGTGACACCGCGAGACGCGCCTGATCCTGCTTCTCGCTGATTACCCTCACCTCCAGAACTTGTCACTTAGTGACAGTTCCAATGTGTCACTAAGTGACAGGGTCGTCAAGGTTGGCTGGTGAGCGCTGCTGTCGTCCCGCCGTTTTCTGCGTCAGGGTGGTGCTTGCTCGCGGAAAGCAACCAAGGCGGGGAAACCGGCGTTGCGTGCGGGCGGACGGTCTACTGCCGCCCGGCGGCCAGCAGTCCTGCCGAGGCGAACTTCAAACCGCTGCGCAGTTCATCGAGCTGGATCGGGTCGTCGCTTTCGATGTAGCGCGTCGTGGTGGCCACGGCCATGTTGAAGAACAACCACGCCAACGCTCGCGGGCTCAGTTCGTGGCGGTACTGGTCCCGGTAGTGCGCCATGTGCAGGGTGGTCATCGCCAGCAGTGTCGAGTTCAGGCCCGAGGCGTTTTCCAGTGTGCGGGCATAGTCGGGTCGATCGGCGACGTAGCGGATCAACTTCCGGTTGGCGATCGTGAAGTCGATCAGGATGTCGATCGACGCCTGCATGGCGTCCTGCGGCTGCTCCAGGGTGACCGAACGCAACATGTCCTCGATCAGCGGAGCCTGGTCGGCGGCGAGCTGCTCGATCGCGGCATGGATGAGCTCTTCCTTGTTGGCGAAGTACTGGTAGATCGATCCCTTGCTGACTCCGGCCCGCGCCGCGATCGCGTTGGTGGTGATCTGCTCTGGGTCCGTTTTCTTCAGCATCTTCACCGCGGTCGCGATGATTTTTGCGACCATCTCACGAGAACGCTCCTGCTGTGGCAGTTTGCGATGCGCTGAACTGCGGTTTTCCATCTCATTCCTAAAGCTCAAATGCGACTTGAATGCGACCTTTCGGTCAGATTACCGTCGCCTCACGCTCAAGGAGGTGCGCTGAATGACCGCCACATCGGATGTCTCGATCCCGACCGCCGAAGAACCCGAAGAATCCGCCGACATCGAACTGGTTCCGCTCGACTCGCTGACCGGCGAGCACACCGGTCGGTGGACCTTCCTGATCGTCGACGGGGCGGCGTTCATGATGCAGGCGATGCATCCCGTCATCGCCGAGATCACCGGCCGCTATTCGGCTGCGTTCCACGGGGATCCGGGTGGGCGGGCAATTCGCAGCGTGGACTCGGTGCTGCGGTGGACCTACGGCGGTACCGAGGCTGTCGCCGAAGGGAACCGGGTGCGCGCACTGCACCAGCCCATCACGATGAAGAGCGCCGAGACCGGAAAGCAGATCAGCGCGCTCAACCCCGAGGCGTATCAGTGGGTGATCGCCACGGGCTACATCGTCAACGCCGAAGGCGGGGGCAAGCTCCTGATCGGTCGGGACTTCACCGACGCTGAAAAGGACGAGTTGCTGCGCGACAACCGCCGGCTCGCCCGCCTGCTGCACGTGCCGATGAACGGCTACCCGACGACGCGCGCGGAGATGACCGAGTACTACGAGGCGATGATCGACAAGCTGCAAGGCACACCGCAGGCATTGCAGTTGATCGAGGAAATGCAGACCGGCAACGTCGAGCTGCCACCGTCTGTGCCGAAGCTGTTGCACCCGTTGGTCCGTCGCGCCCTGCGCCCCGCACTGCGGTTCAACTATCTGTCGGTGGTCGGACTGCTCGATCCGCGGTTGCGGGCGAAACTCGGCGTCACCTGGAGCGACGACGAAGAGCGTCAACTTCAGCGCATCTACGCCGTCGTCCGCGCCGCCTACCGCATCCTGCCCGATCGGCTCACCTACTTTCCGCTGGCCTATCACGCGCGGAAACACCATGAGTGCCTTGAGAAGATGAAGCAGCGCCAGCAGAAGTCTTTCGCCTACAACCTCTGAGACCGTCCGGCCACCTTGCCGGGGCTGAGGCACCGATTTCACTCTCCGAAGACCGATCGGTTAGCCTCGCGAATTAACACCCGTCAAGGAGATTGTCATGGTCGACCCGCGCACCCCTGTCATCGTCGGCGTCGGTCAGTTCACCGAACGCATCGATCTCGATGGTTATCGCGGCATGTCCTCGGTTGAGTTGGCCACTGCGGCGGCCAAGGCAGCCCTGCACGATTGCGGAGCCGACGCGGCCGCCGTGGCGCGGGCGATCGACACCGTGGCGGGCACGCGACAGTTCGAGATCTCCGGTCCGCAGTCGGCCACCCTCGGGGTGTCCAACAACTACCCGCGGTCGGTGGCGCGCAATGTGGGCGCCGAGCCGGCCCGCGCCATCCTCGAAGTGATCGGCGGCCAGAGCCCGCAGCACCTCGTCACTGAGTTCTCGTCGGCCATCGCGGCGGGCGAGGCCGACGTGGTGCTGCTGTTCGGTTCGGAGAACACCTCGACGCTGCGCCACTTCTCCAAGTGCGACGACAAGCCGGACCACTCCGAGACCATCGACGGTCAGCTGGAGGACCGCGGCTACGGCTACGACGGCATCTTCGACGAGTACACGATCAAGCACGGGCTGATCGGCGCCCCGGTGCAGTACGGCCTACTGGAGAACGCGCGGCGGGCCCGGCAGGGGCTGTCGGTCGCCGACTACCGGCAGGCCATGGCCGAGTTGTTCGCGCCGTTCTCCAAGGTTGCCGCGAAGAACCCGTATTCGTCTGCCCCGGTGGAGCGTTCAACCGAGGAGCTCGCCACCGTCACCGAGAGCAACCGGATGATCTGCGATCCGTACCCGCGCATGATGGTGGCACGCGATCAGGTCAACCAGGGCGCGGCGGTACTGCTGATGTCGGTCGAGTCGGCCCGCAAGCTCGGTGTGCCCGAGGAGAAGTGGGTGTACCTGCGCGGGCACGCCGACATGAAGGAGATCAAGCTCCTGGAGCGGGCCGAACTCGGCTACAGCGAGGCCGCGGTGATCGCGGTGAACGAGGCCCTGCGCGTCGCGGGAATCACGCTCGACGACATCGCGGCATTCGACCTCTACAGCTGCTTCCCGTTCCCGGTGTTCAACATCTGTGACGGCACCGGCCTGGCGCCTGACGACCCACGCGACCTGACTCTTACCGGTGGTCTGCCCTTCTTCGGCGGCCCGGGCAACAACTACTCGATGCACGGCATCGCCGAGGCCGTCAACGAAATGCGGGACAAGCCAGGTCAATTCGCGCTTGTCGGAGGCAACGGCGGTATCGCGAGCAAGTACTCGGTCGGCATCTACTCGACGGAACCTGCCGATTGGGTGGCCGACGGAAGCGCCGCCCTGCAGGACGAGTTCAACGCTCAGGAGCGCGTCGTCATCACCGAGAAGGCCGACGGCCCAGCCACAATCGAGACCTACACCGTGCGCTACGACTGGACGCCGCGCACCGGCATCATCATCGGACGCCTGGATTCCGACGGCAGCCGCTTCCTGGCGACGACGACCGACGAGGACCTGGTGGCGTTGCTCTCCGACGGCGAGCCGCTGGGCGCGTCGATCGTGGTGCACTCGTCTGAGAAGCGGAACACCGCGTCGCTCACGTAGTGCAGGCGCGCCACGAAATCAACGCCATGGTCGTTCCCCTCGAACTTTTACGACCATAGCGTCGATTTTCGGCGCGCCGGCCGGAGCGACAGCGCGAAGAACTAGACCAGGGAAGCCAGCTTGCCCGCGAGCCGCTCGACGTAGGCCGACACCTCAGCCTCGGACTTGTCCGGCAGTCCGAACAGCACCTCGGTGACGCCCAGTTCGCGCCAGTGTGCGAGCTTCTCGGGGTCCGGCTTGAAGTCCAGCGCGACGATCTGCGGGGCACCGTCACGCCCGGCCGTGGCCCAGGTGTCCTGCAGCAGCTTCACCGGCTCGTCGATGTTGAAATCGCGCGGCGTGGTGATCCAGCCGTCAGCCGACTTCGCGATCCACTTGAAGTTCTTCTCGGTGCCTGCCGCACCCACCAACACCGGGATGTGCGACTGCACAGGCTTGGGCCAAGCCCACGACGGACCGAAGTTCACGAATTCGCCTTCGTACAAGGCTTCTTCCTCGGTCCACAGTGCCCGCATGGCTTCCAGGTACTCGCGCAGCATGGTGCGGCGCCGGCCCGGGGGAACGTTGTGGTCGGCGAGTTCGTCGGTGTTCCAACCGAATCCGACACCCAGCGAAACCCGCCCGCCGGACAGGTGGTCCAGGGTGGCGATGGACTTGGCCAGGGTGATCGGGTCGTGCTCCACGGGCAGCGCGACGGCCGTCGACAGCCGCACCCGCGACGTCACCGCACAGGCGGTGCCCAGCGACACCCACGGATCGAGGGTGCGCATGTAGCGGTCGTCGGGCAGGGACTCGTCACCCGTGGTGGGGTGAGCGGCCTCGCGTTTGATCGGGATGTGGGTGTGCTCGGGCACGTAGAACGTGGTGAATCCGTGATCGTCGGCCAGCTTGGCGGCCTTGGCCGGGGCGATGCCGCGGTCACTGGTGAAGAGAACAAGCCCATAGTCCATGACCAGAATTAGAACGTGTTTCAGTCCGAGTGGCAAGACGGTCCGTCTCGTTGGGCATGTCCGGACGCCGGAACGCGGGAGAAAACTTCACCGCGAGCGATACCCGCGACGTGCGACGACGCTTTTGCTGGGATCACCGGCATGACGACTGAACGCATCGCCGACCACGTCAAGTTCGCCTACTGGGTGCCCAACGTCAGCGGCGGCCTGGTCACCAGCGATATCGAGCAGCGCACCGATTGGAACTACGAGTACAACAAGAAGCTCGCGCAGACCGCGGAGAACAACGGATTCGAGTACGCGCTCAGCCAGGTTCGCTATGAGGCCAGCTACGGCGCCGAGTACCAGCACGAATCGACCAGCTTCAGCCTCGCGCTGTTGCTGGCCACCGAAAGATTGAAAGTCATCGCCGCGGTGCACCCCGGGCTCTGGCAGCCGGCCGTGCTGGCCAAGCTCGGTGCCACCGCAGACCATCTCTCGGGTGGCCGCTTCGCGGTCAACGTCGTCTCCGGTTGGTTCAAGGACGAGTTCACCCACCTGGGCGAGCCGTGGCTCGAACATGACGAGCGCTACCGCCGCAGCGCGGAGTTCCTGCAGGTGCTGCGCAAGATCTGGACCGAGGACGACGTGGATTTCCGCGGCGACTTCTACCGCATCCATGACTTCACCCTGAAGCCCAAGCCGCTCAACACGCCTGAGCGCCCCAATCCCGAGCTGTTCCAGGGCGGCAATTCCACGGCCGCCCGCCGCAACGGCGGCCGTCACGCCGACTGGTACTTCTCGAACGGCAAAGACTTCGACGGCCTCACCGAACAGGTTGTCGACGTGCGTGACCACGCCCGCGACGCCAATAGAGAGGTGAAGTTCGGGCTGAACGGGTTCATCATCGCCCGCGACACCGAGAAAGAGGCAAAGGAGACTCTCAAAGAGATCGTCGCCAAGGCCAACAAGCCCGCTGTCGAAGGGTTCCGCAGCGCAGTAGAACAGGCCGGGAACTCCACCGGCGACAAGAAGGGCATGTGGGCCGATTCCAGCTTCGAGGATCTCGTGCAGTACAACGACGGCTTCCGCACGCAACTGATCGGTACACCCGAACAGATCGCCGAACGCATTGCCGCGTACCGCAAACGTGGCGTCGACTTGATCCTGGGCGGATTCCTGCATTTCCAAGAGGAAATCGAGTACTTCGGCGCGAACGTGCTGCCGCTGGTCCGCGAAATCGAGTCCGCCGAAACGGATTCCGTCGACACACCCGTTCTGGTATCAGCTTGAAACCTCTCTGACACCAAGCACGCGCGCCCGGCACCCAGTCGGGTGCGCTAGCGTGGAAGCTCGAATCGCTCACGTGGTCGGTATTCATGCCTGCGTGAACACACGTCGCGAAGCTCGATAGCACAGGAGAGGTCATGACCTACCCGCCAACCAACCCCGGATACCCGCCGCAGCCGGGTTCGCAGTTCGATGCCACTCAGCAGTTCGCCAAGGCGGCGCCCGCTCCTGTGCCCGCCGCCTCGGCCGCGCCGGCCAACGCGGCGCCCGGTGAGAACAAGTTGCCCGAGATCCTGCTGGCCGTCGTGGCCGTGGCCGGGCTGCTCATCTACTTGCTGAGGTTCGGCCCGCTGCTGGACCTGAGTGGGCTCGCCGGTGGTGGGCAGGTCGTGTCCACCGGCGACCCGACCGGCTGGACGATCGACGCCGCGGTGCTGGCCGGACTCGTGGCCGGTGTCACGCTGCTGCCCAAGCAGAAGAACTGGACCGCGATCGCGGCGGTGATCTCGACGTTCGCCTTGCTGTCGGCGATCTACTTCACGATCGAGATGAGCTCCGTGCTCGACTGGGGCTTCTACGTCATCCTCGTACTGGCGCTGGTCCAGGCCGGTGCCGCGATCGCCGCGCTCCTGTTCGAGGCGGGCATCATCACGCCCCCGGCGCCCAAGCCGCAGTTCGATCAGCAGCCGCAGTACGGCCAGTACGGTGGCCCGTCGCAGTACTACGGTCAGCAGCACCAGCCGCAGCACGGTGGCCAGCCCTACCAGCAGGCTCAGCCGCAGCGTCCCGGATACCCGTCGCAGTACGGCGGCTACTCCGGTGCCCCTAACACCGGTGGTTTCCCGGTTCAGGCTCCGCAGGGGCCTCAGGGCCAGCAGCCGAGCGGCCCGCCGACCCCTCCGACCGGCTACCCCACCTACGGCCAGCCGCAGCAGCAGTCCGGCGCGTCGGCGCCGACCACTGCCTTCCCGGCAGAGCAGCAGGCACAGCAGTCGCCTTCACAGCAATCTGGCCCTGCGTCGTCGTAAGCTGATCGGCGCGTGCGCTTCCCGCGCACGCGCCGATCATTGCGAGGAGCAGCCCAGCAAGTGAGTAACCGGCCAGTCGGCACCCGCCAGGCACGTGAGTTGCTCCGGGTCGCGTTCGGGCCATCCGTCGTCGCGCTGGTCATCATCGCCGCGGTCGTGCTGTTGCAGCTGCTGATCGCCAACAGCGACATGACGGGCGCGCTCGGTGCGACCGCCAGCATGTGGCTCGGCGTGCACCAGGTGCCGGTATCGATCGGCGGCCGTGAGCTCGGGGTGATGCCGCTGCTGCCGGTCCTGGCGATGATCTGGGGCACCGCGCGCACGACAGCCGCGGCCACCGCCCCCAATTCCTCTTGGCTCGTCACCCGCTGGGTCGTCGCCTCGGCGTTGGGTGGGCCGATCCTGATCGCGGCCATCCTGTTGGCCGTCATTCACGACGCCGCCTCGGTGATCAGTGAACTGCAGACTCCCAGCGCCCTGCGCGCGTTCTGCAGCGTGCTGGTCGTGCATGCGATCGGTGCCCTGATCGGCGTGGGGTCAAAGATCGGCCGACGCACTCTGGCCGCCTCACCGGTGCCGGACTGGCTGCCCGAGGCGTTCCGCGCCGCGGTCGCCGGGGTGCTGGCGCTGTTCGGTCTGTCCGGAGCGGTGACTGCGGTATCGCTGGTGGTGCACTGGGGCACGATGCACGACCTGTTCGCGATCACCGACAGCGTGTTCGGCCAGCTGAGCCTGGCCCTGTTGTCGATCCTCTACATCCCGAACGTGATCGTCGGCGCGTCGGCCATCGCGGTCGGCTCCAGTGCCCATGTCGGGCTGGCAGCCTTCAGTTCATTCACCGTGTTCGGCGGTGACATCCCCGCCGTGCCGGTGCTGGCCGCGGTACCCACACCGCCGCTGGGTCCCATCTGGGTGGCGCTGCTGATCGTGGGGGCGGCCTCGGCGGTGGCGCTGGGCCAGCAGTGTGCGCGGCGTCCGCTGCCGATCGGGGCGGCCACCGGCAAGTTGCTGGTGGCGTCGGCGCTGGCGGCGGTGACGATGGCCCTGCTCGGTTACGCCGGTGGTGGACGGCTGGGCAATTTCGGTGACGTCGGGGTGGACCAGTCGACGTTCGCGCCCGCGGTGTTCCTGTGGTTCGCCGGAATCGGCGCGTTGACGGTGGCGATGTCCGGCGGTCTGACCCGCAAGCCCAGGCCTGTGGCCCCGCCCCAACATGATGCGGCTGAGCCGCAGCCTGAGTCCGAGTTCGAGGAATCCGACGTCGACGAGGATCAGCCCGTCGACGACGTCGAGTCCGTCGAAGTCGGTGAGCCCCTGGAAGCCGTCGATGACGTCGACGCGGATTCCGAACCCGACCAGCCACTGGTGTCGTGGTCGGCCGAGGAACCGGCAGTGGACGAGCCGGAGGTCAGGGAGGCCGACCCCGTCGAGTACGTCGACCCGTACGTCGAGTACGACGACGTGCGGGAAGCCGTGCACGAGCCCCGCCCGCGGGTCTACGACGACCTCGACGACGATCCCGAGGATCACTTCATCGTCGATGACATCCCCGACGACCCAGCGACCGGCGACGAGCCGCGCCGTACGGGCGACTAGGCTGCTCGCGTGCAGCAACCGTTACACGTGCCTCCGAGCGCACCGGCACGGCTGGTAGTGCTGGCTTCGGGGACAGGGTCGTTGCTCGCCTCGCTATTGGCCGCCGCCGCAGACGACTATCCCGCTCGCGTGGTCGCGGTCGGCACCGACCGCAAATGCGCCGCTGTGGACATCGCGGCAAGCGCCGGGTTGCCGTCCTACACGGTGCGGCTGGGCGATCATGCGGACCGCGACGCCTGGGATGGCGCGCTCACTGCGGCGACCGCAGAACACGAGCCGGACCTCGTGGTATCGGCCGGGTTCATGAAGATTCTGGGCGGTCAGTTCCTTTCCCGTTTCCCCGGCCGGGTAGTCAACACCCATCCGGCGCTGTTGCCCGCGTTCCCCGGGGCGCACGCGGTACCCGAGGCGTTGGCATACGGCGTGCGGGTGACGGGCTGCACCGTGCACCTCGTGGACTCCGGCATGGATACCGGGCCGATTCTGGCCCAGCAGGCCGTCGAGGTGCTCGATGATGACACCGAAGAGACTTTGCATGAGCGCATCAAGGTGGTCGAACGTCGACTGCTGGTGGATGTGCTGGCCGCGCTGGCAACCCGCGGCGTGACCTGGACTGGACGAAAGGCGACCATAGGGTGAGCGAGAAGAAACCGATCCGGCGAGCGCTGATCAGTGTCTATGACAAGACCGGCCTGGCCGATCTGGCCCGTGGCCTGCACGAGGCGGGCGTGGCCATCGTCTCGACCGGGTCGACCGCGAAAACCATTGCGGCCGCCGGTGTTCCGGTTACCCCGGTGGAAGACGTGACGGGTTTCCCCGAGGTGCTCGACGGCCGGGTCAAGACCCTGCACCCGCGCGTGCATGCTGGCTTGCTGGCCGATACCCGCAAGCCCGAACACGTTGCGGCCCTGCAGGAGCTCGAGGTCGAGGCGTTCGAGCTCGTGGTGGTGAACCTGTACCCGTTCTCCGAGACCGTCGAGTCCGGGGCATCGGTGGACGAGTGCGTCGAGCAGATCGACATCGGCGGGCCGTCCATGGTCCGCGCGGCCGCCAAGAACCACCCGAGCGTCGCGGTGGTCGTGGATCCGCTGGGCTATGACGGCGTCCTGGCCGCGGTCCGCGCCGGCGGTTTCACCCTGGACGAGCGGAAGAAGCTGGCGTCGTTGGCATTCCGGCACACCGCCGAGTACGACGTGGCCGTCGCGAGCTGGATGGGGTCGACGCTGGCGCCCGCCGAAGATTCGGGGCCTGCGTCCGTCTTGCCTCACTGGTTCGCCGGCACCTGGCAGCGCACTGCCGTGTTGCGCTACGGCGAGAACCCGCATCAGCAGGCCGCGGTGTACCGCGACGACTCCGCGTGGCCCGGACTGGCGCAGGCCGAGCAGCTGCACGGCAAGGAGATGTCCTACAACAACTACACCGACGCCGACGCGGCGTGGCGGGCGGCGTTCGATCACGAAGAGATCTGCGTCGCGATCATCAAGCACGCCAATCCGTGTGGCATCGCGATCTCCTCGGAGTCGGTCGCCGACGCGCACCGCAAGGCACATGAGTGCGATCCGCTGAGCGCCTTCGGCGGCGTCATCGCCTCCAACACCGAGGTCAGTGTCGAGATGGCCGAGACGGTCGCCGACATCTTCACCGAGGTCATCATCGCCCCGGCGTACGAGGCCGGTGCCGTCGAAATCCTGGCCCGCAAGAAGAACATCCGCATCCTGGTGGCCTCCGAGCCGCTGGTCGGTGGCATCGAACTGCGTCAGATCAGCGGCGGCGTTCTGCTGCAGCAGCGCGACGCACTCGACGCCGAGGGCGACGATCCCGCGAACTGGACACTGGCCACCGGTGAGCCTGCCGACCCCCAGACGTTGAGCGATCTGGTGTTCGCCTGGCGGGCCTGCCGCGCGGTGAAGTCCAACGCGATCGTGATCGCCAAGGACGGCGCCACCGTGGGTGTCGGTATGGGACAGGTGAATCGCGTCGACGCGGCAGGGTTGGCCGTGCAGCGTGCCGGCGATCGCGTGCCCGGTTCCGTCGGCGCCTCCGATGCGTTCTTCCCGTTCTCGGACGGCTTGGAGACGCTGACCAACGCGGGCGTCAAGGCGATCGTGCACCCGGGTGGATCGGTGCGCGACGCCGAGGTGACCGCCGCCGCCGAAGCTGCGGGCATCACGCTGTACCTCACCGGTGCACGGCATTTCGCACACTAGTTTTGTGCTGTTTTCTTGGTGGCGTGCGCCGTTTTCTACCTCCCGGCTGTAGTTCGCGTGGTTTAGCGACCCAGGCGTGGAAAGCGGTGCGCCGCCGCCGCGAGGGTCTCCGCCGATTTCTACCTCTGGGCTGTGACGAGCTCACGATCGCGACCCAGCGGTAGGAAACGGCGTCGCACCGCGCCGGGCAAACGCCTCGCGCACCCGGTGCAGGATGAACGCCCTGCTGTGTTCGACCACGACTCGGATGTCTATCCAGCCTTCGCGTTCGATGAGCTCATTGCGGCCGATGTCATGCACCACCCGCGGGCGGTCCGTGGCGTGGTGTTTTCCTTCGTAGTCCAGGCCGACCTTGACGTCGTCGTAGCCCATGTCGATGAACGCCTCATTGAACCCGTCGCTCACCCGGATCTGTGTGCGCGGACGCCGATAGCCCGCGTCGATGAGCAGCAGCCGCAGCCAGGTCTCCCGCGGAGATTGCCCGCCCGCATCCATCAAGTCGAGTGCAATTCGGGCGCTTCGTATGCCACGTAAGCCGCGATACCGGGCCGCTCGTTCGAGTACCTGCTCGGCATCGCCGCCTGTCGCGATGGCCAACGCGTCGAGGTGAGCGACCGCCTCGTCACGGGGAAGAAACCGCGCGAGATCCAGTGCCGTGCGCAGCGGTGTGGTGACGCTGAAATCGCCTACCTGACAGAGTTCGTCGGGCATGACGCGTTCCTCGCGCACGATGACGCCGGGCCGGCGACGCCCGTGCTCGGTGATCAGTTCCACCGGGGCGTCGTCGTCGACCCACAGCGCGCCGTGTAGAGCGGCCGCTGCCCGGCCGGCGATGATGCCGCGACGACCAGTCCACAGCCATGCGGCCATGGTGCTGTCTGCCAGGGTTGGGACGACGCCCTTGGGCAGGTAGACCCGTGGATGGGCGGAGGTGTATCGCCATCGCAGTTGGCCGCGGGTGAGGCGGCCCGCCGCGATTGCTTCTGGTCCGATCAATGGGATGCTCATGAACCCGACGATCAGCAGCGGGACCGACGAATCGGGCAGCGTCTGCATGCATCTCCGCCGAGGCTGTGGATGAACTGCGCTGTGGATGCCGCCGCGGACGTGACGCTTTGGCGACACCGGTTTCTACGGAGAGGTCGCTGAACCTCGCGATCGGCAGCCCAGGGGTAGAAATCGGCGCACTAGTAGAGCACAAGCGGCGCACGAGCAAGCCCAAACGGCGCGGGGCGCGAGCAAGCCCAAACCCTAAGCGCTCGCCTCGCCCTCGACCTCGGCGGTCGCATACGCGATGAACGACGTGATCTCCTCGACCGCGTGGCGCGCGTCGGGGTTGATGTCGAAGCTCAGCTGGAACATGTGCATCGCCCTGTCCCACACCTGAACCCACGCCGGAACGCCGGCGGCTTGAAGCTTGTCGGCGAGGACGAAAGTGTCGTTCAGCAGCATCTCGTGCGTACCGACCTGGAGCAGGAACGGCCCGAGCCCGTGCAGGTCGGCCTCGGGCGGCATCACGGGTGTGGGCCGGGTCCCGTTGACCGTGGCGAACACGTCGTAGATGAACTTCACCGTCATGAACGGGAACATCACATCTTTATGCTCTTGCAGCGCACGGTATTTCAGGTCCATGTCGGATGAGGTCAACGGTGACAGCAGCACCTGCCCGGCGGGAACCGGCAACCCGGCGTCCCGTGCGGCCAGGGCGGTGTCGGCAGCCATCAGTCCGCCCGCCGAATCACCGGCCAGCACAATCCGACTGGGCTCGAATCCGAGCGACAACGCCAGGCGGTAGCCGTCGAGTCCGTCGGCGACGGCATCGTCGATGTCGGCTTGCGGGGCCAGTCGGTAGCCGACGTTGAGCACGCGCGCCCCGGTGCTGGCCGACAGCTTCGAGACGAAACGGCGGTGTGAGTTCAGGCCGAGGGTCACCAGCGCCGAGCCGTGCAGGTAGACGATCACCCGATCGGAGTCGCGGGCCTCGGGGGCAACCACCCATTCGGCCGGGCAGTTGGGCAGCGCCACGGGCGTCACCTCGGTGCCGGGCAGCGGCTTGATGGCCCGAAGGGGTCGGTCGATGACATCGAGGTGCGCACGCTGTAGCAGGTCGGGGGCGACGCGGTTGATGCCGAGTCCGATCAGGGTCAGCAGTCCCAGCAATGGGCGGACGAAGATCGCGGTGGTCCAGCCGAGCGCCCTGGACTGCAGAGATGCGGGGCCGAAGTGCACGGTGGCCGGCCGGCCACGCCAATCGAGCGAATTCACGATACTCAGGGTACCGGGTACCTGGACGGCGCCGAATCAGGGCATGGTGATGGTGGCCTGGGCCTCGATCGCCTTGTTGATGTCGGTCAACGCCTGCTTGTCGCGTTCGTTGGCGTCGGCGTTGATCTGCAGCACGTAGACGTTGCCGGGCGCCTGGATCACGATGGTGGTCTGGGTGATCGCACGACGCTGGTTGCCCTTGGCGTAGGTGCCGGCCAAGTGGACCGACGGGAACCCGCTGATTTCCCGGCGGGTGACGTCGCCGGACGGTTTGTAGTCAGCCAGGTTCTGCAGCTCGTTGGGGGCGAACTCGAGCAGCTTGTTGGGGTCGACGTCACCGGTCAGCTTGGAGATCAGCGAGGCCACCGACGGCGGCTCGGTCGGGTTCACCGGATCGTTGACGATCGCCGAGTAGGCCCAGGCCGGCGTGCGGGGTCCGGCGTCGATCCATCCCGGCGGCGTCGGCATGGTGAAATTCGGTGCGCCCGGATCGCCGCGGTGGACCGGCGTTTCGACGATACCGCTCTGCTTGATGTAGTCCGCGATGGTGAAGGCGTGCCCTGCCGGTTTGGGTGCGGTCGTCGTCTCTGCGGTGGACGTATCGGTTGCGACCGCAGAGGTGGTCTCGCCGCCTCCTCCGCCGTCGCTGTTGTCGCCGCCTGAGGTGACCGCCATCGTGATGCCGCCGATGAGCAGAACGGCCGCGCCGATCGCCCCGGCAGCGACGAGCAGGTTGCGCCGGTTGCTCGGCTTCTTCGGGATCGGGTTGTGCGGCAGCGGGGGCGGCCCGAAGTTGGTCTGTGGTGGTCCGCCCGGTCCGCCCGGCCCGCCGAGGCCCTGCATCCCGACGGGCGTGCCTGCTGCAATAGGTTTGCGGGAGGAGGTCTCGTTGCCCGCCCACGATGAGGTGAACACCGGCGGTTCCGACGGGGACGCCGGCCTCGGGTTCGACGGCGCCGGAGGCGCGGCAGGCGGGTTCGCCGGCTTCGGGATGATCAGCGGTGTGGTCGGTGGTGCCGGCTCGTGGGCGGGTGCCGGAGTGCGCACCTCGGGGGTGGTCCCGGTGGCCGCCTCGGCGAGCGCGACGGCGAAGTCGTGGCAGGTGTCGAACCGGTCCTTGGAGTCCTTGGACAGCGCCTTGGCCATCACCGAATCGAATACGGCCAGTTCGGGTTTGGTGTCGGCAAGCTTGGGCGGCGGGGAGTTCAGGTGATGGCTGATCACCACGGCCGGGTTGCTGTGTGCGAACGGCGGTGTGCCGGTGAACAGCCGGTAGGCGGTGGCGGCCAGCGAGTACTGGTCGGCCCGGCCGTCGAGCGGCTGGCCCATCAACTGTTCGGGTGCGGTGTAGGACATCGAGCCCACGGTGATGTTGGTCGAGGTGAGGCCGTTGACCTCGTCGGCGCGGCGCGCGATGCCGAAGTCGGTCAGCATGATGCGGCGCTTGGCGCCTTGTTTGCTGGTGAGCAGGATGTTGGCCGGCTTGACGTCCCGGTGCAGCAGCTTGCGCTGATGCGCGTAGTCCAACGCGTCGCCGACGGCGGTGACGACCTCGATGACGTCCTCGGCGGGCATGCCCTTGGGGTACTGGTCGTGCAGCAGCTTGGCGGCGTCGTGCCCGTCGACGTAGTCCATCGAGATCCACAGCCGGCCCTCGGACTCGCCGCGGTCGTGCACGCCGACGATGTGCGGGTGCCACAGCGTGGCGGCCATGTCGGCCTCGCGGATGAACCGCTGCCGGAATTCGTTGTCCGAGCTGACGCTGATGGGCAGCACTTTGAGAGCGTCCTCGCGGGGTAACCGCGGGTGGGACGCCAGGTAGACCTCGCCCATGCCACCAGTGCCCACCAACTTCACGATGGTGAACCCTGCGAATTCCTGACCGCTAGCCAACGGCATGGAGCGCAGACTACCGGTCGCGGCGCGCGGACAACGAGTATGTCCGCCTGTCACGGCCCGCGGCGGGTCGGATTCTGACGGGTGGCGGTGTGCGCGGACGCGTTCAGTCGTAGCTTGGAGTGGTGAGCCAACCCAAGG
Source organism: Mycolicibacterium sp. 050232 (assembly GCA_036235365.1). GTDB lineage: Bacteria > Actinomycetota > Actinomycetes > Mycobacteriales > Mycobacteriaceae > Mycobacterium. The sequence goes on from JAZBEZ010000005.1 coordinate 242,383, forward strand.
ATCTGCCTCGCACCGTCGGTGAGCTGCGTGCCTCCGGCCACCGTGAGCGGGGCGTCAAAGCTGAGATTCGGGAGAACCTGCTGGCCGCGCTTGCGGACCGTCGCGACGTGTGGCCGGGCATCCTCGGATTCGACGACACGGTGATCCCGCAGCTGGAGCGGGCCTTGATCGCCGGGCACGACGTGGTGCTGCTCGGTGAGCGCGGCCAGGGCAAGACGCGGCTGCTGCGTGCGCTGACGGGGCTGCTCGACGAGTGGACACCGGTGATCGCCGGGTCTGAGTTGGGCGAGCACCCGTACAGCCCGATCACTCCGGAGTCGATCCGCCGGGCCGCCGATTCCGGTGACGATCTGCCGATCGAATGGCGGCACCGCAGCGAGCGGTACACCGAGAAGCTGGCCACCCCTGATACCAGCGTGGCCGACCTCGTCGGCGATATCGACCCGATCAAGGTGGCCGAGGGTCGCAGCCTCGGCGATCCGGAAACGATCGCCTACGGGCTGATCCCGCGGGCGCACCGCGGCATCGTGGCGGTCAACGAGCTGCCCGACCTGGCCGAGCGGATTCAGGTGTCGATGCTCAACGTGATGGAGGAGCGCGACATTCAGGTCCGCGGCTACACGTTGCGGCTGCCGCTGGATGTGCTCGTGGTGGCCAGTGCCAACCCCGAGGACTACACGAACCGCGGCCGCATCATCACCCCGCTCAAGGACCGGTTCGGCGCCGAGATCCGCACGCACTACCCGCTGGAGATCGACGACGAGGTCGGGGTGATCCGCCAGGAGGCCCAACTGGCCGCCGAGGTCCCCGATTATCTGCTCGGCGTGCTGGCCCGGTTCGCCCGCAATCTGCGCGAATCGACCTCGGTCGACCAGCGTTCCGGTGTGTCGGCCCGGTTCGCGATCGCCGCGGCCGAAACAGTGGCGGCCTCGGCGCGGCACCGCTCGGCGATCCTCGGCGAGGACGATCCGGTGGCACGCGTGGTCGACCTGGCCACCGTGATCGACGTGCTGCGGGGCAAATTGGAGTTCGAGACGGGCGAGGAGGGCCGCGAGCAGGCGGTGCTGGAGCACCTGCTGCGACGCGCCACCGCCGATACCGCACAGCGGTTGCTGGGCGGCATCGACGTCGCGCCGCTCGTGGCCGCGGTCGAGGAAGGCTCACCGGTGACCACCGGTGAGCGGGTGTCGGCCAAGGATGTCCTGGCAGCGCTGCCCGATCTGGCTGTCGTCGACACACTCGCATCCCGGTTGGGTGCGGTGTCGATCGGTCAGCGGGCCGCAGCGGTCGAATTGGCTTTGGAGGCCCTGTATCTGGCCAAGCGGGTGGACAAGGTGACGGGGGAGGGCGAGACGGTCTATGGCTGATCCCGGTCGGGGACACGGGCACACCTCGCGGTATTCGCGATACACCGGTGGTCCCGACCCGCTGGCACCTCCGATCGATCTGCGCGACGCACTCGAGCAGATCGGTCAGAGCGTCATGGAGGGCAGCTCGCCGCGCCGCGCGCTCTCCGAGCTGATGCGTCGCGGCACCGAGGGCATGCGCGGCACCGACCGGCTGGCCGCCGAGGCCAACCGAAAACGCCGGGAGTTGTTGCAGCGGCACAACCTTGACGGGACGCTGCAGGAGATCAAGAAGCTGCTCGACGAGGCCGTGCTGGCCGAGCGCAAGGAGTTGGCCCGCGCCCTCGACGACGACGCGCGGTTCGGCGAACTGCAGATGGAGGCGCTCTCGCCGTCACCGGCGAAGGCAGTCCAGGAACTGGCCGACTACGACTGGCGCAGCCCCGAGGCGCGGCAGAAGTACGAGCAGATCAAGGATCTGCTGGGCCGGGAAATGCTGGATCAGCGTTTCGCCGGCATGAAGGAGGCGTTGGAGAACGCCACCGACGAGGATCGGCAGCGGGTCAACGACATGCTCGACGACCTCAACGATCTGCTGGACAAGCATGCCCGGGGTGAGGACACCCAGCAGGACTTTCAAGACTTCATGGACAAGCACGGCGAGTTCTTCCCGGAGGGCCCGCAGAACATCGACGAGTTGCTGGACTCGTTGGCCAAGCGGGCCGCGGCCGCCCAGCGGTTCCGCAACAGCTTGTCGGCCGAGCAGCGGGCCGAGCTGGACTCCCTGGCGCAGCAGGCCTTTGGTTCGCCGTCGCTGATGAACGCGCTGGACCGGCTCGACTCGCACCTGCAGGCGGCCCGGCCGGGTGAGGACTGGAGCGGTTCGGAGCGCTTCTCCGGCGGCGATCCGCTGGGCATGGGGGAGGGCGCCCAGGCGCTGTCCGACATCGCCGAGTTGGAGCAGTTGGCTGACGCGTTGTCGCAGAGCTATTCCGGCGCGTCGATGGACGACGTCGATCTGGAGGCGCTGGCCCGGCAACTCGGTGACGACGCCGCGATCGATGCCCGCACGTTGTCCGAGCTCGAGAAGGCCTTGGTGAACCAGGGTTTCATCGACCGCGGCTCGGACGGGCAATGGCGGCTGTCACCCAAGGCTATGCGTCAGCTCGGTCAGACCGCGTTGCGTGATGTGGCGCAACAGCTTTCGGGTCGGCACGGGGAGCGTGACACCCGTCGCGCCGGAGCGGCCGGGGAGTTGACCGGGGCCACCCGTCCCTGGCAGTTCGGCGACACCGAGCCGTGGAACGTCACCCGCACGGTCACCAATGCGGTGCTGCGCCAAGCGGGTACGGGTCTGGTGGAGCGGCCGATCCGGTTTGCGGTCGAGGACGTGGAGATCTCCGAAACCGAGACCCGCACCCAGGCCTGTGTGGCGCTGCTGGTGGACACCAGCTTCTCGATGGTGATGGAGAACCGTTGGCTGCCGATGAAGCGCACGGCGCTGGCGCTCAATCATCTCGTCAGCACCCGGTTCCGCTCAGATGAGTTGCAGATCATCGCTTTCGGCCGGTACGCGCGCACGGTGACCGCCGGCGAGCTGACCGGGCTGGAGGGTGTGTACGAGCAGGGCACCAATCTGCACCACGCGCTCGCCCTGGCGACGCGGCACCTGCGTCGTCACCCCAACGCGCAGCCGGTCGTGCTCGTGGTGACCGACGGCGAACCCACCGCGCACCTCGAGGATTTCGGCGACGGCGAAGGGTCGTCGGTCTTCTTCGACTACCCGCCACACCCACGCACCATCGCCCACACCGTGCGTGGCTTCGACGAGGTGGCCCGCCTCGGTGCGCAGGTGACGATCTTCCGGCTGGGCTCCGATCCCGGCCTCGCCCGCTTCATCGACCAGGTGGCCCGCCGCGTGCAGGGCCGTGTGGTGGTGCCTGATCTCGATGGCCTGGGCGCCGCGGTGGTCGGTGATTACCTGCACTCGCGGCGCCGCTAGCTCGTTTTCGCGCCGGCGGGTCGCGCCGAGACCCGCGTAATGGTCGTTTCGCCGGGCGCAGATCGACCATTTCGTCGATCTCGATTCAATTGGATCCGGACCGGCGCCGCGTGCGTCCAAGAAGGTGTGCGAATTCCGTTCGTCGGCAGTGAAGCCGTCGCCGCAGGCCACCTGACCCGATCTCAGCTGAGGCATCGCTATCGGCCGATCTATCACGGGGTCTACGTCCCGCTGCGTCACGCGGTGTCCCTCCGTGAACGGATTCTCGGCGCAATCCTCGCTTCGCCTGGCGCCGTCATTGCCGGCGTGGCGGCCTCGGCGCTTCATGGGGCGCAATGGGTGGACGACGATGTCCCGGTCGAACTCATCGGGACCGCCAGACGTCAGCGCGGATTGATTGTCCGCGCCGAAACCCTGCACGAGGACGAGGTCACCACCGTGGCGGGTATCCCGGTCACCACCCTGGAGCGCACGGCCTTCGACCTCGCCCGTCATCTCCCACGCGGCAAGGCGGTCGAACGACTGGATGCTCTTTCCAGAGCCCGCCGCTTCTCTGTCGAGGACGTCATGCTGATCGCGAAGAGTCACCCCGGCGTGCGTGGGCTTCGACGGCTTCGGGTGGCGCTCCCGCTTGTCGACGGCGGGGCCGAGTCACTGCCGGAAACCCGGTTGCGGCTGCTCTTCGTCGACGCCGGGTTGCCGCATCCCACAACACAATTCACGATCTATGACCACGACGGCTCATATGTCCGCCGCATCGACATGTGTTGGGAGGAGTTCAAGGTCGGCGCCGAGTATGACGGCGAGCAGCATCTCACCAGTCGCCCGCAATACGTGCTCGATGTCCGCGTCAATCGAATACTGCACCGGCTGGGCTGGCACGTCATGCACGTCGTCAAAGAGGACCGCGCCGCGGAGATCGTGGCGGAGGCTCGCACCGCGTTGCTCGCCAGGGGCTGGCAACCCAGTCCGCGAAACCGCCGAAATGGTCGTTTGGCAGGGCCATGAACGACCATTTCGCCGGTCTCGCCGGGCGCTCGGTGCTCAGCGGGCTCGCGTACGCTCTGTCAGCGATGGGGGACATGAAGCGGGTCGCGGGTGTGGTCGTGCTGGCGGCCGGGCTGCTTGTCAGCGGCTGCGCGACGACGGTCGACGGCACCGCGACGGCCGGATTCGAACCACACGCTCATTCGGCGGGTTCAAGTGATCCGAACGCGCCCGGATCCGGGTACAAAGCCCAGCCATGCGAGCAGCTGCATTCGGATGCCTGGATCGAACTGCCCGGGGCGCCTGATGAGCCGAGGGTTCGCGTCGCACAGCCACCGGGTTGGCAGCCGGTTCCTGAGTTGGCTACGGGGACAGTAAAATTGGTTTTGCGCAATCCGTCGCTCAGCGATGGCGTGACGAATCCGGCCCTGTCGGTGTCGACCGCGGATGCCACCCATGGCGACCTGCCACCGCAAGATCTGCTGAACGAGACCGTCAAAGGTTTCCAGGCTGCGGGTGGACAGAACATCACCCAGGTCCCGAGTGAGATCTGCGGATTCCCGGCGCTGATGGTCAACTACACGGTCCCGACCCCCGATGGCGGTAAAACGGCATATGTGACTGCGGTGACGGTGATGGTGCCGCTCGGGTCGAGGGTGTGGAACGTGGTGGCGCTCGCGCAGAGCACCGCGCCCAACAACAAGACCTACATGGCCGACGCTCAGGTGATGTTGGCCGGGTTGCGCATCGCCATGCCCCGCTAGGACATATTTGCTGCGTTGCCGTACGCCGTCGGGTAGCTTCTGCTCATTCGAACTGGGCTGAGAGGCGGCGGCATGACACGACGCTGGGGTGGACCCGCTTTGCCGACGTCGCTCCTGGGCGGGATGGCGCTCGCGACGGTAGCCGCCCTGGGGGCGACGCAGCCGATGACCGCGGTACAGCTGTCGGCGCTCGTCATCGGTGCGAGCTCGACGAACCCCGGGGGCGACGGTGTCGCGGATTTCTACGGCGGGCTCTACCGGCAGGGGCAGGACGAACCGGTCGTCGCGAACTTCTTCACCGGCCCGTTCGGGATCTACCAGGCCATCCGGGACAACAGCGATGACGACGACAACGTGGTGCTGTCCTCGGGCTGGGGCGCGGCCAACGCGAGCTTGCTGCTGACCTACGGCAAGCTGACTCACGATCCGGTGGTCACCCAGCCCGCGCTGTATGTCCTCGACAACAACGTGGCCAGTCCCAACGGCGGATTCGGCACGCGGCTGCCGTTCTTCGCCCTGATCGGAGTGAATCCGATCCCGACGCCGACGGACCCGGGTGTGCCGGTGGTCAACGTGGTCTACGAGTACGACATCAACTCGAACGTCCCGGCCTATCTGTGGAATGCGCCGGCGATGGCCAATTCGTTGATGGCGTATCTGGACCGCCGGCTTAACCAGGACAGCCTGGATTTCCCGATCGACGCCCAAGGCAACGTGCGTGATTGCGATGCCACCTGCCACGACACTCTGGATTCGGGTGGCACCGTCGTACGGCAGACGGCTGACGGCACTGTGCGCATCAGCAAGGTCGACGACACCACCTATGTCGGCTACGAGTCCGGGAATCTGCCGCTGGTCTCACCGCTTCGGGCATTCGGGGAGCAGGGCAACCTGCTCGCCGATGCGGCGACTCCGGCGCTGCGGGCGGTGGTCGATTACGGCTACCCCGACAACGACCCGTTGGCCACCCCGCAGAAGTACACCCCGGCCCGGCTGATCCCGACGCGCACGGAGACTGAACGCTTCGTCCACGACTTCACCGCCGGGGTCGAGGAGGGCGCGAACATCTTGCGCGACGGCGGCTCCGCCGCCCGGCCGACGCCGGAGCCGAAGGAGGCGTCACCGGCGGCGCGTCCGCTGCTGCGTAAGAGCGCGGACTTCTCCCCGAAAGCCCTGGGCCGGGATCGTGCCTCCGTTTCGAATAAGCCGGGCGGGTCGGTGATCGACGGCGTCCGAGCATGGGCCAAGAAATTGCGCGGCGAGGCCGCGGCGACCTCACCGCGCGAACCGTCGGACGGCGACGGCACGTCAACGCAAGGCTGAAAACAAGGCCCGGAACAATGCCGTAACCCGCACGCAATTACGTCGAAGCGCAATGTGTGGGTCCAGCTTCGTTTGCATTTGCAATAAACTGAATCGCTGAGAACGCCGGCCACGCTTTGGCGATACAACTATTGCGTCACGCAACAATTTTCAATACGTTCACCCCGCGGTCATCTCGATTCATTGCATTGGCAATCAAATGGGGCGTCACACGGCTCACCGCAGGTCAGGCGGTGTAAATGGCCAGCGTTTGTGTCGCTACATTCGAATGGCTCTCGGCGGGATCCGGTCGGGCGAACCCGCCGGATTGGCCAAAGGATATTGGCACTTATCGGTTGCAGGAGTACTAACTGCCCAATAGCATTCTCAGGAGTTTCTAAGTCGCCGCTGGCATTGGTGCGGATTCTGGGAAACGGCCGTTTCGTCCTCTAGATAAGGGGCTCACCGCATGGCTGTACGTCCGCTCGTCACCACTGGTGTCGCACTTGTCAGTGCCGGCGCGATCGTTGCCGGGACCCCAGCGCTATTCGTCCCGCACGACCAGGTGACGGTCGCCGCGCCCTCCACGGCGGCGGCCGAGGCACACAAGTCGCTGACGCAAGAGCAGATCCAGCTGCTGGCGTTCACGATCACCGGCGCTGTTGATGCCTTCTTCAATGGTTACGGCGGGCTGTACACGATCGGGCAGGTCCCTGCCACCGCGAACTACCAGGATGCTGCCGGCAATTACGTTCCAGTCACCGCCGACACTCCTTCTGCTGCGGAGCTTTACAGTGCGGACGGCGCGGCGCTCTACGTCTTGGGTCCGACCGGAGATCCCGTGCGGGCGACAGCCGCCAACGTCGATGACGACGGCAACCACCAGCCATTCGTGGATGCCGACGGCGAGCCCGTTTCGGAAAGCGCCCCAGGCGACTGCAGCGCGACCGGTGCCGCATGTCAGGACGGGTTCACCGGTTTGGCGTACTACGCCAGCGACCAGCTGCTGCCGCTGGGCGATTTGGACAACGTCTTCTTCGAGGAGGGCTTCACCGAGTTCGCGCGCATCGCGGCGGTGACCGTCGCCCAGGCGATCGATGCCGTTGTTCCGCGTCTCACCCTGGAACGGCGCGTCAACGACTTTTTCGAGGGCGGCGTTACGCTGCTGGTCCAGAACCTGATCGACGACAACCTTCCGGACGGGCCGGTGGGCACTTGGGTCAAGGGGCTGAACGACGCCTTCTTCGAAGACGGCATCACAGGTGCGGTCACCTACGTCGTGAATGCGATCATCTCGCCGACGGTTTCGACGACTTCCGAGGAATCCGGAATCCAAGCTCTCCAGGCTGTGGAACAGGACGAGGCCGACGCAAAGTCCGGCGCGGCCTCCACCGGCTTGCCGAACTTCAGCAAGCTGCTCAGTGTGCCGACTCCGAAGCTGAACGTCGAGTCGCCCTGGAAGAAACTGACTGAGAAACTGGAAGCTCCCGCCGGGTCAGCACTCCTCAAGGACGTTGAGGGAACCGAGAATCCGGTCGATGGTGGCACCGGGACTTCTCCGCTGGACGTCGAGCTTCCGGAGGCGCCGGAAGCTCCGAAGCTCGAGCCGCCCAAGGCACCTGAGTTCAAGCTGCCCGAGTTCAAGGCGCCTGAGCTGAAGCTGCCTGAGCTCAAGGTGCCCGAGGTGAAGCCCGACACCACTCCGAAGATCACCATCAAGGACAAAGAGCCTGCTGCGGAAGACGAAGCGAACACGGGTGCCGACACCAAGACCGGAAACAAGGTCGCGCCGCCCATTCTTTTCGAGAACGGCAAGCCGAAGGGCGACTACAACGGCAAGAAGTTCCTCAAGAAGCTGAAGGAGGCGGCGGAAAAAGCCACCGGCTCCGATGAGGGTTCGGGCGACAGCGGCGACAAGTAGGCCCGCCGCGCTGTGGGGTCCCGCGCCTGAGCGCGAACTCAGGTTCTTCTCAGGAGCTGACGCCGTGCGAGATGTTCGCTGCGTGCCTGTGACCTGGGCTTATTGACCTCGGCGTAAGGCGAGAACTTGTCAGGCGTTTCCCGATCCCCTCTTTTTTTCGTGCCGATTTGAATCAGTGGCGGCCGCCGTCGAATTTTGGCGGCAGCCGTGCGGGCGGCTGCTGGCGTAATTGGTAGGCCCATGGGATGCGGTCGGGAAGCGCCGACGCGGGCGGGTCGGCGCGTCAGCGGTCGTGGCGAGCGGCGGTTGGGATCGACGACGAACGGGTGTGGTCGGCATGCGGGCTGACCTAGGCGAATGGGCCGAGTCGCCGCAGGGTCTGCCGCGAGCTAGCTTGGCCCCGCGCGGGAGTGTGCCGGATCGGCTCAGTTGGACGTCGCGGTGCGGATTCCGGAGGCGTTAACCCGCGTCTTTGCGATCAGGGAGTCGGGCAGCAACGGTATTCGTAATTAGCTATTCGGGCATGCACTGGAAAAGTCTCGTTCTGCATCGAAAAATTTGTCTGAGATGCTCCGCGAAGGAGGCGCCACGGGGTGCGACGGGTGCGCCTGTCCAGGCTGGATGGAGGTTGCGGGAGGGAGTGACGGGAATTACCCTTCTCAAGGACTTTTAAGGTTCTTACGCAGGTACCTGTACGGATTCTCAGGAATCCAGATCACGCTCGAGATAAAGGGGCCCCACCCACATGGCAGTCCGTCCGCTCGTCACCACTGGCGTCGCCCTTCTCAGCGCTGGCGCGCTTGTTGCCGGGACCCCTTCGTTATTCGTTCCCCGCGACGAGATCACGGTGGCCGCGTCGACGGCGGAAGCTCCCGCGCAGCGGACCTTGACGGCCGAGCAGATCCAGTTGGTGGCGCTTTCGCTGGAAGGTGCCTTGGCGGCGTTCAACGATGGCTATGGCGGCTACTACTACCAGGGCTATCTTCCCGCCCCGACTCCCGGTTACGTCCTCAAGGACGGCGAGTTGGTGTATCCGCCGGAAGGCACTCCCGAGAACACACCTCTCCTCGGACCGGATGAAAAGCCCCTCTACAAAGACGCGGCCGGCACGATTCCCGCGACCGTCGGCGACATGGGCGACAACGTGCAGTTCTACGATGCGGCCGGCAACAAGGTCAACGAGAACTTCTATGCTCCCGGCAACTGCTCCGCCACCGGCGCAGTCTGCCATGACGGTTTCACCGGTCTCGCCTATTACCTGAGCGACAACATCCTGCCCGTCGACATCTTTGACAACATCTTCTTCGAGGCCGGAGCCACTGAATTCGCTTACCTGGGTTCAGTGGTCGCCGCGGCCGCGGTCGATGCGTTCGACCCGACGCAGAAGCTGCAGCTGTCGAAGCGCGTCGACGAATTCTTCTCCGGTGGCGCCAGTTTGGTGGCCTACAGCGTGATCAACGACAACCTGCCCGACGATGCGGTGGGCGAGTGGGTCAAGGGACTGAATTACAGCTTCTTCGATGGGGGCGTCACGGCCGTCGTCGACTACGTCGTCGAAACCGTGAAGGCACTGACGTCCCCGCCGGAGTCGGAGGACGACGCCACCGGCGCCAGCCTGCTGGCGGCAGTGGAGAAGACCGAGGCTGATACGGAAACCGAATCCAGCGTCACCTCAACGACTCTGCCGAACGTCAGCAAGCTCCTGAGCTTGCCCACTCCGAAGCTCGACATCGAGACGCCGTTCAAGAAGCTGGCGGATCAGCTGAAGGCGCCCGCTGAGTCGAAGGTCATCAGCAATCTCGATGTCAAGGAAGAGGCCGCCGCCGACGACGCGGTCGTCGACGGTGCCACCGACTCCGTCGCCCCGGCGGTTGAGGTTTCCAAGCCCACGACTCCGACGTTCGAGTTGCCCAAGTTGCCGAAGCTGGACCTCGACCTGACCCCCAAGGTCGAGACCACAGAGGTCAAGGAAGTCAAGGAAGTCAAAGAGCCTGCGGCCGAGGAGAAGTCGGACGAGGCGGCGACGACTGACTCCGGTACCTCCAGTGGTGCTGCCGCGGGAGCCTCGAACAAGTTCGCGCCCAAGTCGCGTGCGACCGAGCGGAGGAAGACTGCCGGCGAGAAGTTCGTCGAGAAAGCCGCGAAGAACCTCGAGAAGGCCTTCAAGCCCACCACCAAGGCCGGTGCGAGCAAGCAAGAGGCCGCCAAGGGCGGCGCGGCCAAGAACGACGCCGACAGTGCCTCAGGGGCCAAGACAGGCAACGCCCATTCCGGCACCAATGACAACAAGAGCACCAAAGACAGCAAGGACAAGTAATACCCGATCTGACGCAACGGCCCCCTCCAAATCGGAGGGGGCCGTTGCGTTTTCACGTACTTTCAGGGACCCTGTGCACGAGCTGTGAATTCTCGTGATGATGCGCCGAACGGCAAATGAACAACATCGCCACTACCTATCCCGGGCGCCCGGGGTGCCTTAGGTTTGCTGGCGGGCCAGCGGCAATGTCAGCCGATAGGCCCAATTTAGCTGCGGCGCAACGCCAATCACGAGAGGTTACAGGCATGGCAAAACATCGGAAGATGTCTGAGCGTTCGGTGCGGACGCGGACATTGGTTGGGGGCGTCATCGCGGGCGGCGCGTTGGCGGTGGCCTTGCCGACGGGGTTGGCGTCCGCTGACTCCAGCGCATCGGGCAACGCGGTGGGCAGGCCTTCGTTCGACAACCCCGCGCCGGGAGTGCGTGCGGCCCAGGCTGTCGGCGACAAGGTGTTCAACCAGACCCCCGGCGTCAACAAGACGCTCGACGACAGCCCGCTGGGCGAGGTGTACCACACCAACTTCGGCACGGCGAACTACGCCGACCCCAGCAAGGGCACCAACGGCGTGATCCAGGGCGAGCTGAACGTCAACGCCGGCAAGTACTACTACAACCAGACCCAGAAGTACTCGAACCAGTACCTCGGCAACAAGATCCTCCCGGATGAGAAGGACCTGCCCGGCGCCCTGCCGAAGGCAGTTGCGGGGTCGTCCGTCAAGGCGTCGACCGCCAAACCGTCCAACTCGAACAAGTCGTTGGCTTGCGTCGCCGCCGCAAGCTGCAACCACTGATCGTTCGACACGACACGGGCGGGCCTTCGGGCCCGCCCGTTTTACGTTGGCACGACAACCGCACCAAAAAGTAAGCGATCATGCCGATGTTTTGCTGCTCAGCGCACCCGCATGATGGCTAGCATGAGCGGGACTGGCCCACGTGCGGATACGCCGCCAGTGAACTGGAGCGACCTGGGCGTGACTGATTTGCCGACCGGAACCGTGACGCTGCTGCTGGCAGACGTCGAGGGTTCCACGCGGCTATGGGAAGTCCAACCCGAAGACATGACCGCCGCCTTCGCTCTGTTGGATCGCACGTTGGGAGACCTTGTCGCCATCCACCACGGAGTGCGTCCTGTCGAGCAAGGTGAGGGCGATAGCTTCGTCGTTGCGTTCTCCCGGGCCAGCGATGCGGTGGCCTGCGCATTGGATCTGCAACGGGCGCCGTTGAGTCCGATCCGCATGCGGATCGGTCTTCATACCGGCGAGATCCAGTTCCGCAACGACGCGAATTACATCGGGCCGACGATCAACCGCACGGCGCGGTTGCGCGACCTTGCCCACGGTGGTCAGACCGTCCTTTCCGGCGCTACGGCAGTATTGGTCGCCGATGTCCTTCCCGCTGACGCGTGGCTGATCGACCTCGGAAGTCATCCGCTGCGGTCATTGCCCCGTCCAGAACAGGTTGCGCAGCTGTGCCACTCCGACTTGCGTACCGATTTTCCTCCGCTGCGGGTGCCTGGCGCCGTTGTACCTCAACGGTTTCCGCAACAACTCACCGCGTTTATCGGGCGACAGCACCAGATCGGTGAAGTCAGAAATCTTCTTGCTGACAATCGCCTCGTCACGTTGACCGGGGCTGGCGGCGTGGGCAAAACGCGGCTAGCGCTGCAGGTCGCCACCGACGTCAGCGATGAGTTCGGCAATGACGCGTGGTGGGCCGATCTGGCCCCGATTATCGAGCCCGAAGAGGTGCCCGTCGCTGTCGCGCGCGCACTGCGGTTGGCTGACTGTCCCGGCCGGTCGCCAATCGAGTCCATCGCTCGATTCGTCGGGGACCGTCGGATGCTGATTGTGCTCGACAACTGCGAACATCTACTCGACGCGAGCGCTGAGATGATGACGACACTGCAGCAGGAGTGTGCGCACCTTGTTCTTTTGACCACCAGTCGTGAGCCGATCGGCGTTGGCGGGGAGGTGACGTGGCGGGTGCCATCGCTGTCGCTTACCGACGAGGCCATCGAATTGTTCTCCGACCGTGCGCGCCGAGCGCGGCCTGCATTTCGACTCACTGCGGACAACACCCCTGCGGTTCGGGAAATCTGTCGCCGCCTGGACGGTATCCCGCTCGCCATCGAACTGGCTGCTGCACGAGTTCGGTCATTGTCGGCTGGCGAGATTCTCGAAGGTCTCCAGGACAGATTTCGGCTGTTGACCGGAGGCACCCGCACGGCGATGCGGCGCCAGCAGACTCTGCGCGCATCTGTCGACTGGTCCTACGCATTGTTGACTGAAGCTGAGCGAGCCCTACTTCGAAGGGTCGCGGTTTTCACGTCTGGGTTCGACCTCGACGGTGCCCGGTCGGTCGGTAGTGGCGAAAGAGTGCCCCGCGCGGATGTTGTGGAGCTGCTCGGTCTATTGGTCGACAAGTCGATGGTGGCCACCGAAAACGACCGTCCGGCAACTAGATATCGGCTGCTGGAGTATGTGCGTCAGTATGCTGTCGAGAAGCTGACAGAGTCTGACGATGCAGATCTCGTGCGCCATAGGCATCGTGACTTTTTCATCGAAAGGGCCGCCCGGCTCTCTCGCAAGTTGTCGAGAGATGAGTTTGAACGGCTGCTCTGGTCAACAGAGGCTGACATACCGAATTACCGCTCTGCGCTGACCTGGAGTCTGGAGAGCGACGACCTCGAGAAGGCATTCGAGATAGTCGATGCACTCAGCCCGCTCTGGTTCGTGCACGCGCACATCACGGAAGGCCTTGGATGGACGCGCGAACTGCTGGCTCGCGTGTCCGATTCCTGTACCGAAGTGGCGCCGCTGCTTCGCGTCCGCGTATTGGCCACCTACGCAGTGATGAAGTCGTGGGTTGGTGCGAGGAACGGCATCGTGCGGGTCGAGGAGACAGTGACACTGGCGCGCGAGCTTGCCGACCCGCAGGCACTGTTGGCGGCATTGAGCGCGCGTGCCGAGATCGCCGCCCATTTCGAGAAGCCTTCCAGTAGCTACTTCACTGAAGCTGTCGAGCTCGCGCGAAAGCTCGGCGATCAGCGTGCTTTGTGCCAGGTCCTGGTGTCGCAGGCATACGCGGCGACCCTGGCCAGCGACCCGGTGGCCGCGCGGGCCTTCGCCCAGGAGGCCCGCTCTGCCGCGGAGGCGGTGGGGGATTGGTATTGCGTCTGGCGGGCGCGGGTGTGGGTGGCCTGGTCCAACACCTTGATCGGTGAACTGTCCGCTGCAATCAGTGAACTCGAAGAACTGTGCGCCAGTACCGATCCCGTGCACGACGTTGCTCGATGGGTGAGTGCCGGCGGTGGACACGCTGTGGCGATGGCGTTCGCCGGGGATGTCACCGCTGCGCAATCGCTGGCAGACACGGTGGTGGATATCGGTCGTGAACTCGGGCCCTTGATCGGTGGATACTTCGGATATCACGCGTCCGTGGTCGCGCTGGCCGCCGGGGATATCACAAAGGCGACGCGTCTGGTCCAGACTGCACGGGGCCTGTTGGCAGTGAACCCTGGGTTTCTGGCCAGCACAGCGACGGTTCTCGGCGGCATTGCCTTGGCCGAGGGTGACACGGATGAGGCAACACGATGGGCTGATGAGTCGGTCGCGACCAACAAAGGCTGGCAGCTCGTGTATGCACTGGTCCTGCGCTCGCGGGTGGCGGAGCAGAGGGGCGATGCTGCCCGGGCGACCCAAGATGCACATCTGGCTCTCGCCGTGTCCGTTGAGATCGGTGTGCGCCTTTTGATCCCGGACATTCTCGAGTGCCTGGGTGCCGGGGCGGCCGCCGCCGGCAATGACGCTGAATCTGCGCGTCTGTTCGGCGCGGCCGAGATGGCACGAAAATCAATCGGTGCAGCGCGTTTCGTGATCTACAACGGTGCTTACGAGAATGCCGTGGCGACATTGCGAAACCGAATGTGCCGTGTCGACTTCGATGCGGCATGGTCCGCAGGTGCTGCTCTGTCTGTTGAGGAGGCAATCGCATATGCGCAGCGCGGTCGCGGGGAACGCAAGCGGCCTGCGACGGGGTGGGATTCATTGACCCCGATGGAACGTGATGTCGTGCGACTAGTCAGTGAAGGTCTCAGCAACAAGGAGATCGCTGCTCGGCTGTTCGTGTCACCACGTACCGTGCAGACGCACCTGACCCATGTCTACGCAAAACTGCAGATTGGTTCCCGCGTCCAACTCGCCCGAGAGGCGGTGCGGGTGGTTTCGACGAGCCTGTGACGGTCGCTCAGTCGTCGATCTGATTACGGCGCTTCTTGCGTTTGACGCTGACGCTGCCCCACAGCGAGAAGCCGCGGATGTGCACACGCGGAGCGCCGGAGGTGCCGTCCCCGTCGACGCTCTGATCGAAGTTCCCCATCACGCCGACGCCGTCGACATCGACATTCACCTCGGGCGGCACCAGGATGGTCTGCCCGCCGAAGATCGAATAGGTACGGACGTCGACATCGGGTGCGGTGAAGTCGGCGTAGCGCAGATCGACCACTCCGCCACCGAAGAGTGCGAACGTCGTCAGCTTCTTCGGCACGTTCCACCGGCCTCGGCGCTCGAACCCGCTCATGATCGCCAGCAGCAGCGTCGAGGGAGCGGGGCGACAGTGTCCGGCCGAACAATTCACCGCACCGGGAAGGTCGCGACTGAGCCGCGCCAGATCGTCATACGTCTCAGCCGCATAGGCCTTTGCTAGCCGGTCCTCATACTCGGTCATCGGCAGCCGGCCCGCGGCAGCAGCATCAGTGAGCAGCTGCGCCACCTGAATGCGGTCGGTGTCGGCAGCGCGCGTCGACCTGCCCTGCGGCGCTGAAGTGCTCATCGCTGTCGAGCCTACGACGATCGCTGGCACATGCAAGACCGATGGCCAAACTGTGTCGCCACGGTTGCGACAGTGAACCCCGCTCGACGCGGAAGTCCTATTCGCGGGCGCCCAGATAGTCCTGGAACGATGCGCCGTCGACGGCATTTTCCGGGGTCAGATTGGCTCCCGACCTGTAACCGGCGACGATGCGCCCGGGGATGGTGAATCTGGCCACCCGACGCACGCTGTTGTGTGCTGAGAGATACATCTGTCCCAATTCTGGGTGAGTGTGGACGCTGGGTCCGCCGATGTCGGGCACCCGCCCGGTCGGCTCTGAATCGATCAAAGAGACCAGTCTGGTCGCCACGTCGCGGGTGTCGATGGGCTGGAAACGGACACCGCGCAGCGTCCACAAAACAGGTGAGAACCGCTGCACCGAGAACATCTTTTCGATTAGCTCGTGGAACTGGGTGGCGCGCAGAATCGTGTAGCCGACACCGGAGGTCTCGAGTGACTGCTCGACCCGCAACTTCGTCTTGTAATAAGGAAGCGGGATGTCGTCGATGCCGACGATCGAGATATAGATCAGGTGCCCGACGCCCTTGCGTCGCGCAGCCTCGATCAGGTTCCGGGTGGCCCTGATGTCCTTGCTTCCGGTGGCTTGAGTCGCGCAATGGACGACGACGTCCACGCCGTCCAGTGGGGTGTCCAGAGAGTCGGGTTTGAGCAAGTCGGCCTGGTGCCAATGCACGCCCGTGTAGCCCACTCGATCGCGACGGCTCAGCGCCCTGACCTGGTGGCCGGCCTCGGTCGCCTCAGGCACCACATGGTGGCCGAGAGTGCCGGTCGCCCCGGTGACGAGCACTGTGCGTGGCATATCGGCCACGCTACCGACGGGTCACCGGGGCTGTCAGCGATTACGCGGCCGACTTCTCCTTCTTCTCGGCCTTGTCTGCCTTGGCCTTCTTGGTCGTGGGCTTTTTCGTCTTCTCCGTGTCCTTCTTGCCGCTGGTCGCGTCCTTCACGTCCTTGGCGGCATGGTCGACCGCGCCCTTGATCTCCTTCGCGGCATCGTCCACTGCCCCGCGCACTTTGGCGACGGTTTCCTTGACCGTCTTCTTGACCGGATCCTTCGCGTCGGCGGCATGGCGGGCTTTGGCTCTGGTCGTCGCCTTGGTCTGCAGCGAGTCCTTGTCGACACCAAGAGCTTTAAGGACGTCCTTGCCGGGCGTGGACTTCGCGTCGGCGTCTTCGGTCTCCGTCTCGGCGTTGTCGGGGGCCTCGAGGCTCACTGCCTTCAGCAGGCTGTTGTCCGACGGGACCGAGGTGATGGCCTGCTTGGACGACTGCTTGTTGGCCGTGGATCCATTGACCTTGAGCATGTTGTCGATCGCGGACTCGACCTGATCGTTGATGTCATCGAGAGCATGAGTGACCGGGGCCAGACCCTTCTCGACAGCATCGAACATCGGGTTGGTGGCGTTCTTCTGGATTTCGTCGATAGCGTCGTTCACTGCCTTGGAAACCGCCATCGCCACCGCGTTCTGCACGATGGGCTTGAAGTCTGTCCCGGGTAATTTCGGAGTCCAGGCCTCCGGGTTCAGGGCGTTCTCCTGGACGCCGTCGACCAGCGCGTTGAAGACCGTCTGGACTGCCTCCAGTTGTTGCGTCGGGGTGAGGGGAGAGTGCCACAGATAGGCCTGCTCGCCGGCCTCGGCGAACGTGCGCTCCAGATTCACCGGGTTGACGTCCTGGTACCCCATGTTCACCAGCTTGCGCAGCGCAGGCTCGATGCTGTCGGTCAGCGGCGTCGGGATATCAACTCCCGGAACGAGGTTGAGCAGATGAGGCGCCATCCGGAACGGCTCCAGCAATGGCAGATTGCCGGAGTCGTACGTGATGTACGTGGCGGTCCCGGGGAAGTCGAGGAATTTCACGCCGATTCTGTCAAGTATCTTGCCCGCAATGGGGATCATGGAGGTGCCCTGCCCTCCAGTCGGGTCGATCATCGTCCACACGCCGTCGCCGATCCCAGTGATCAACTTCGGCAAGACGTGGTTGCCGATGTTGTTGCCCTCGTCGGGGAGTAAGTAGGTGAGGAACACCCCCGCGGCCGCCGAATTGGCCCAGGCCAGCGGGTTCAGCGTGGTGGGCACATCCGATAGCGGGTTATAGGCCCAGGTGATGTCGAGGATCGAGGTGTTGAGGACCTTGGTCTTGTCGGCGTTGGTGTAGCTGCCGGCGTCCGGTGTGGTGAGGTTCAGCCCGAACAGATTGGTGAAAGGTGTTGCCAGCGCAAATAATCCGCCACCCGGGCGGCTCACGTTGTTGACGAAGATCAGCCACTGGCCGGTGACCCCATCGCCCCAGTCGGCGTCGCCGGATTGCACCGCATTGATCATGTCGCGGTAAGCCAGCGATGTGGTGAGTCCGCCCAGGCTCTCGGACAGGATTATCGAACGACGCTGGTTCAGAATGGGCGCGGTTTTGACGATCTCGTTGAGAATGCTTCCTATAAAGGAATCGTCGCTGATGCCCAGCATGTGAGCGAGTCCCGTAAAGGTGTATTGCAACCCATTCACGGCGTCGTACACGTCGCTCGGCATCGGGCCCTTGACGCCGGCCTCGACGGGTGAGACGGCATCCAGCAGATTCAGCAGCCCGATGACCGTTTCGGCCAATGCGGTGTTGTCGGTCAATCCTCCCGCGGCCCTGATCACGTTCTCGGGCGTGATCCCGAGGGCTTGCGCAGTCCAGAAGATCGGCCCCACACCGTAGATCCCGACGATGTCGGGGATCTTGCCGACGTCAGGGTTCGACGCTGCCATCAGCTCGACATCCGCTTGCGCACTGCGGTTGTGGGCCGCCAGCGCCTCCGGCGCGGAGGACGCGACGCCTGCGGTCAACGCTGCCGTAGTAGCGAGGACCGCTGCCGTGGTGGCAGCGGTCTTGGCGATGGACAGACGGGGAGGAGTGGGCTGTGACATCAAGCGCGCCGCCTTTGGGGTGTGATGTGGCCAACAGTGCCCGCACACCATAGCAACAGATATTTGCCCAGTTGAAAATTTGCCTGAATAACGATCTTGAGAATGATCCTCTGCGGAGCCTGCTACGGAATCCGTCGTCGCCTGGTGGCTATGGCCTACAGTCCGGCAGCTTTCGCGATGCACCGCGAGGGGCTGTGTCGGGAATGTCGGCGCGGGCCGGCTCGCTGTGTTCGTTGCGGAAATCGCAGTAGCGCGGCCCAAGCTCGGACCACTTCGCGGTAGTCTCTCTCGCCGCAGTTCGGCCAGACGTGGACACGGCGGCAAGAATCGGGACGCGGTGTGCGACGGTGTATTGCCGGTCGCGACGGTCTGGGATTCCGGGTCAACCAACCACACGATGATCTGCGGATCCCCGCCAAGGGTCTGCTTGGAATCGATTGCTGAAAGAGTGGAGCGCGGGCCCAGGGCCGCGGCCGGCCCTGGACCCGCCTGGTGGAATCTAGGCCGGAGCCTTCTGTTGTGCCCCGGCGGGGATCAAGCCGAGTTGTTGCAACATGCCCAGGGTGTCCCAGGTGACCCAGCTTTCGGCGATCTTGCCGTCCTCGATGCGGTCGACATCGATCAGGTTGATCCGGCTGTGCTTGCCGGTGGCCGGCTGACCCATGATCTCGCCAGTGTTGTCGCCCTGCGCCTCGATCATCGTGCACACGTGGTCGCCTTCGGCGAGCTGCATCTTGACGTCGAACCTCATGTTGGAGAACGACTTCCGGTACATGCCCATCAGGCTGCGCATGTGCTCGGGGCCGCGTTGATCTCCGAACGGATCCTGCGTGTCGTGGAAGGCAGCACCGGGAGCGACGAGATCGTCCAGCTCGTCGAGGTCGCCGGAGGCAAATACCTCCCATACGCGTCGGGAAATCGCCTTGTTCTGATCATCGGCCATGATTCCGGCCTTTCGGGAAACCGCACGGCAGAGGACGTCCGCATGAAAAACGGTAGAACTGTCGCAGGTGATGCGACAGATGTGCGGATCGGTGTGCTGCCCGACGCAACCACCGACGCATCGGTGGGTACCCGCTGACCTGGCTCGACGCGCCTCAGGTGCAGTTTGATCGTGATCGATCCGTTCACCGCTATCCGGCCGACGCGATGTTGTCTGAGACGAGGCGGGCGACCGCGACCGCCGTGCCGGCGTTCGGAGCGCCGCCATCGGTGGGTTCTGGGGTACCGAAGACGTCGACGTCCACGATGTATCGGGATGTGGTGGTGAGGGCCCGCTGCAGGGGAGTCGGTGTCGTGACTTGTTCTGCGGACACCACCAGATCGGCGGTCGCGATCCCGTTGGCGGTACCAGTGCGGATGACCTTGTCGGTGTAGGTGAGCGCGTCCGTGGGCTGTGTGACGGTCTCGCCCTGACACTGCACCCACTGTGCGGCTGTGTCGCGATACCAGGCGTCGGTACTGTCCGGACTGTCCAACGCTATTACGGCAATCGACACGCTGACTGAATCGCCACTGCTGTCCTTCGCCGTTGCCCAGAGGCCTCGTGCAGCGGCACTCAGTGGTGCGTCCTGGTACTCCCTGCGCATCCCCGCGTGCATGAGTGAAGCGCATTCAGCGGGCGAGATCTTCTCCGGATCGTCTCTGAGGGCCTCGATGCCGCCGACCCGAACCGGCGAAGTGACCGAGACAGGTGTCCCTACGGCCTGTCCCAATTCAAGGCGACTTGGCATCGCTACCTCGATCGAGCTGAGCAATGCCTTCGTGGGTTCACCGGTGACCGCCGTTGAACAACCCGTCAGCAAAGCGAACAACGCCGCCGTCGTCAGTGCTGCGAGTCTCACCGAACTGACAATAGGGCGCGGCCTGCGGTTCGGGTAGGCGACAGCCGCCGGCTCAGCCGGTCACCCAGCGTGGCGGGCGCTTCTGTAGGAATGCCATTATGCCCTCGCGAGCCTCGTCGGAGACGAACAGCTGCGCGGACTGACGGGTCAAGTCCTCGGCGTCCCGATCGAACCCACGCAGGATCGACGCAGTAGTCAGCGCCTTCGATGTCGCCAGGCCTTGCGGTGAACCCTTCGCGATCTCATCCGCCAGCGCGGAAACCGCCCCGGGGACGTCGTCGGCGGCCATGGTGATGAGCCCGATCGAAGCCGCCTCGGCGGCACCGAACTTCTCACCCGTGACGAAGTAGCGCCCGGCTGCGCGCGGCGACATCTTCGGCAACAGGGTCAGCGAGATGATCGACGGCGCAACGCCGATGCGTGCTTCGGTGAGCGCGAACGTGCTCTTCGGGCCGGCGACGACGAGATCGCACGCGCCGACGAGTCCCATCCCGCCGGCCCGCACGTGCCCGTCGATCGCGCCGATCACCGGAACGGGCAGCTCCAGGATGGCCCGCAGCGTCTTGGTCATCTCCCTGGCCCGGTCCACCGCGATGTCGCCTGGATCCTGTCCGGCGGCTTCACTCAGATCGGCACCAGCACAAAATGTTCCGCCGGTGTGCCCGAGTACCAGCACCCGCACCCGCGGATCGGCCGCCGCATCGTCCAGGCCCTGGTGCAGCTGGTTGACCAGGGCCGTGGACAGCGCGTTGCGGTTGTGCGGGGAGTCCAGGGTAAGCCGGGCGACGTTGCCGTCGACCGAGTAGCGGACGAGTGCCTCGCTCATCAGTAGGACCGGGGCAGACCCAGTGAGGTCTGCGCGACGAAGTTCAGGATCATCTCGCGACTCACCGGGGCGATGCGGGCCAGCTTCGACGCATTGACCGCGGCAGCGATGCCGTACTCCTTGGTCAACCCGTTGCCGCCCAACGATTGAACGGCCTGATCCACCGCGCGCACCGATGCCTCACCCGCGGCGTACTTGGCCATGTTGGCGGCCTCGGCCGCACCGAAGTCGTCGCCTGAGTCGTACAGGGTCGCGGCCTTCTGCATCATCAGCTTGGCCAGCTCGATCTCGATGTGGTTCTGCGCCAACGGATGCGACAGGCCCTGGTGCGATCCGATCGGCACCTTCCAGACCTGACGGGTCTTGACGTATTCGACGGCCTTGTTGATCGCGAACCGGCCCATGCCCACCGCGGACGCGGCGCCCATGATCCGTTCGGGGTTGAGGCCGGCGAACAGCTGGGCGATGGCGGCGTCCTCCGAACCCACCAGCGCATCGGCCGGCAGCCGCACGTCGTCGAGGAACACCTGGAACTGGCTCTCCGGGCTGACGATCTCCATCTCGATCTTGGTCCAGTTCAGGCCCGGGGTGTCGGTGGGGATGACGAACAGCGCGGGCTTGAGGTTGCCGGTCTTGTGGTCCTCCGTGCGGCCGACGACGAGCACGGCCTGGGCCTGGTCGATGCCGGAGATGAACGTCTTCTGGCCCTTGAGGATCCAGTCGCTGCCGTCTTTGCGTGCCGTAGTGGTGATGCGGTGGCTGTTGGACCCCGCGTCCGGCTCGGTGATCGCGAAGGCCATGGTGATCGACCCATCCGCGATACCGGGGATCCAGCGCTTCTTCTGCTCGTCGGTGCCGAACTTGGAGATGATCGTGCCGTTGATCGCGGGGGAGACCACCATCATCAACAGCGCCGAACCGCCGGCCGCCATCTCCTCCATCACCAGGGACAGCTCGTACATGCCGGCGCCGCCGCCGCCGTACTCCTCGGGCAGGTTCACCCCGATGAAGCCGAGTTTGCCTGCCTCGTTCCACAATTCGGTGGTGTGCGCACCGGCGCGGGCCTTCTCCAGGTAGTAGTCCTGCCCGTAGTTGGCGACCATCGCGGCCACCGCCTGGCGCAGGGCCTGCTGTTCCTCGGTTTCGATGAAGCTCATGACTGTTCTCCTTCAGATTCAACACGGGCTAGTACGGCGCCGACCTCGACCTGCTGGCCCGCGGCGACATTGAGTTCGGCCAGCACCCCATCCTCGGGGGCGGCAATGGTGTGCTCCATCTTCATGGCTTCCAGCCAGATGAGTGGCTGTCCCGCGGTGACGGTGTCGCCGACGGCGGCCCCGACGCGCACCACCGAACCGGGCATCGGTGCCAGCAGCGAACCGTGCGCGACCGCGTCGTCCGGATCGGGGAAGCGGGGCAGTGCGGTGAGTTGGACCGGGCCGAGCGGGGAGTCGACGAACACCTGATCGCCGTACCGGGCGATGTCGAATGCGCGATCAACTCCGTTGACCGTGAGCACCACCTGCTCCGGCGTCGCCGACACCAGCGAAACCCCGTCGTCGTCGGGCAAGTCGACCCCGGTGCGGGTGAACCGGTAGCGCACCGGAACGTCGTCGCCTGCGGCGTCGCGGTATGTCCGCGACTGGTAGCCCGAGGCCAGATTGCGCCAGCCGCTGGGCGCGGCTCCGAAAACCTTTGCGCCGGCCCGGTTGTGTGCGGCGTCGGCCAGTGTGGCCGCGATCGCCGACAGCGTGACCACCCCGGCATCGGCCAGCGGAGCGGCCAGCACATCGAGTCCGTGTACGTCGAAGAACGCCGTATCGGTGTCTCCGTCCAGGAACGCCGGATGCCGCAGCACATTCACCAGCAGATCACGGTTGGTGCGCAGCCCGTGAATCCGGGTGCGGGCCAACGCGTCGGCCAGTACGGTGGCGGCCTGGCGACGCGTCGGTGAGTAGGAGATCACCTTGGCCAGCATGGGGTCGTAGAAGATCGACACCACCGAGCCGTCCTCGATGCCGGTGTCGACGCGCACCTGCCCGGGCACCTCGAACTTGTGCACCGTGCCCGCCTGCGGCTGCCAACCCTTGGCCGGATCCTCGGCGTACAGCCGGACCTCGATGGAGGAACCGTGAGACGCCGGGGGCTCGGCATCGAGCTTGCTGCCGTCGGCGACCAGGATCTGCAACTCGACGAGATCGAGCCCGGTGGTGGCCTCGGTGACCGGATGCTCCACCTGCAGCCGGGTATTCATCTCCAGGAAGAAGAAGTCGCCGTTGTCGTCGGCCATGAATTCGACGGTCCCGGCGCCGGCATAACCGATGGCCTCGGCAGCCAACCGCGCGGCGTCGAACAGCTTCTCCCGCATCCCCGGGGTGCGTTCCACCAGCGGCGACGGGGCCTCCTCGATGACCTTCTGATGACGGCGCTGGATCGAGCACTCACGCTCGCCGACCGCCCATACCGTGCCGTGCTCGTCGGCCATCACCTGCACCTCGACGTGGTGGCCGGCGGCCAGGTAACGCTCGCAGAACACGGTCGGATCACCGAACGCCGACTGCGCCTCACGCTGGGCGGCAGCGACTTCGCTTGGCAGATCGGCCAGTTCACGCACGACGCGCATACCGCGACCGCCACCGCCGGCCGAGGCCTTCACCAGCACCGGCAGCTGATCGGCCGTCACCGTCGACGGGTCGAGCTCGGTCAGCACCGGAACGCCGGCCGCGGCCATCATCTTCTTGGCCTCGATCTTGGAGCCCATGGCCTGCACGGCGTTCACCGGCGGACCGATCCAGGTCAGCCCGGCGTCGAGCACAGCGGCCGCGAAATCCGGGTTCTCCGAGAGGAATCCGTAGCCAGGGTGGATGGCGTCAGCGCCGGACGCCTTCGCGGCGGCGATGATCTGCGCGGAATCGAGGTAGCCGTTGTTGCCTTCCAGGCGCACCCGGGCGTCAGCTTCGGCGACGTGCGGAGAAGCCGCGTCGGGGTCGGTGTACACCGCGACCGTGCCGATACCGAGACGATGGCAGGTCTCGAACACCCGGCGGGCGATCTCGCCACGGTTGGCGACCAGAACTCTGGTGATCATTTTCCTCCTCCGCCGAAACTACGGTTTGTGGCGGGATTTGGTCCAAATGTCGGCAAAATGCGTAGTGTCGGCGCAGGCATAACGCCTCTCACATCCTGAAGACGCCGAAGTTCGACGTCCCCTCGATCGGACCATTCGCAATGGCGGACAAGCACATTCCCAGCACGGTGCGGGTGTCCCGGGGGTCGATCACCCCGTCGTCGTACAACCGGCCGGACAGGAACATCGGCAGCGACTCAGCCTCGATCTGAGCCTCGACCGCAGCCCGCAGTGCGGCGTCGGCGGCCTCGTCGACCTGCTGGCCACGGGCCTCGGCGGCCGCGCGGCTGACGATCGAGAGCACACCGGCCAGCTGGGTGCCACCCATCACGGCGGACTTGGACGACGGCCAGGCGAACAGGAACCGCGGGTCGTACGCGCGCCCGCACATGCCGTAGTGGCCCGCGCCGTAGGAGGCGCCGAGCAGCAGCGAGATGTGCGGCACCGCCGAATTCGACACCGCGTTGATCATCATCGAGCCGTGCTTGATCATGCCGCCCTCTTCGTACTGCTTACCCACCATGTAGCCGGTGGTGTTGTGCAGGAACAGAAGCGGGGTGTCCGACCGGTTGGCCAGCTGGATGAATTGGGTGGCCTTCTGCGACTCCTCGCTGAACAGCACCCCGCGGGCGTTGGCCAGGATGCCGACCGGGTAGCCGTACAGCGTGGCCCAACCCGTCACCAGCGACGACCCGTACAAGGGCTTGAACTCGTCGAAATCAGAGCCGTCGACGATGCGGGCGATGACCTCGCGCGGGTCGAACGGGATCCGCAGATCGGCGGGCACGATGCCGATGAGCTCCTCGGGGTCGAACAGCGGCTCGACCACCGGTGCGGGAGTGGGGCCCTTCTTCCGCCAGTTCAGCCGGGCCACGATGCGCCGGCCGATCCGGATGGCGTCGAGCTCGTCGTTGGCCAGGTAGTCACCGAGACCTGAAGTGCGGGAGTGCATCTCGGCCCCACCCAGCGACTCGTCGTCGGACTCCTCGCCGGTGGCCATCTTGACCAGCGGCGGACCGGCCAGGAACACCTTGGAGCGTTCCTTGATCATCACCACGTGATCGGACATGCCGGGGATGTACGCACCGCCGGCCGTCGAGTTGCCGAACACCAGGGAAATCGTGGGAATGCCTGCCGCCGACAGCCGGGTGAGGTCGCGGAACATCTGCCCGCCCGGGATGAAGATCTCCTTCTGCGTCGGCAGGTCGGCGCCACCGGACTCGACCAGGGAGATCACCGGAAGCCGGTTCTCCATCGCGATCTGGTTGGCGCGCAGGATCTTCTTGAGCGTCCAGGGGTTGCTGGTGCCGCCCTTGACTGTCGGGTCATTCGCGACGATCAGGCACTCGACACCTTCGACGGCGCCGATGCCGCAGACGACGCTGGCACCCACGGTGAAATCGCTGCCCCACGCCGCCAGCGGGCTCAGCTCCAGGAACGGCGCGTCGGGATCCAGCAGCAGCTCCACCCGCTCGCGTGCGGTGAGCTTGCCGCGGCCATGGTGGCGATCCACATACTTGGGCCCGCCACCGGCCAGGGCCTTGGCGTGCTCGGTATCGAGCTCGGCCAGCTTGGTGGCCATCACCTCGGCGGCTTCGGTGAACCCGGGGGACCGGGGATCGATGGTGGACTTCAGAGTGCTCACGACTGGAACCCCAATGTCTTTGCGGCCAACGAGGTCAGGATCTCGGTGGTGCCACCGCCGATACCCAGGATGCGCATGTCACGGTACTGGCGTTCGACCTCGGATTCGGCCATGTAACCCATGCCGCCGAACAACTGCACGGCCTGGTTGGCCACCCATTCACCGGTCTCGACGGCGGTGTTCTTGGCGAAGCACACCTCAGTAATGAGGTTTTCTTCACCTGCGAGCTGCCGCTCCACCACATGGCGAGTGTAGATCCGGGCCACGTCGATGCGACGGGCCATCTCGGCCAGCGTGTTCTGCACCGACTGGCGCGAGATCAGTGGTTTGCCGAAGGTTTCGCGATTGCGGCACCACTCGACGGTCAGATCCAGACAACGCTGCGCACTGGCGTAGGCCTGTACGGCCAGGCCCACCCGCTCGGACACGAACGCCGCGGCGATCTGGAAGAAGCCGGAGTTCTCCGCACCGATCAGATTCGCGACGGGTACCCGCACATCGGTATACGACAGTTCGGCGGTATCGCTTGAGCGCCAACCCATCTTGTCGAGCTTGCGGCTGACCTCAAAGCCAGGGGTGGGCTTGTCGACCACGATCAGCGAGACGCCTGCCGCGCCAGGACCGCCGGTGCGCGAGGCGGTGACGACGTAGTCGGCGCGTACGCCCGAGGTGATGTAGGTCTTGGCGCCGTTGAGGATGTAGTCATCGCCGTCGCGAACTGCGCGGGTGGTGAGGTGCCCGACGTCGGAGCCGCCGCCGGGTTCGGTGATGGCCAACGATCCGATGAGATCCCCACGCAGCGTGGGCTTCACATACGTCTCGATCAGCCGCTCGTCGCCCGAGGCGATCATGTGCGGCACCGCGATGCCGCAGGTGAACAGCGAAGCGAATACGCCGCCGGGCGCACCCGCGTAATGCATTTCCTCGCAGATGATCACGGCGTCGGCCCCGTCGCCGCCGCCACCGCCGGCGGACTCGGGGAAGTTGGCCCCGAGTAGCCCGGCCTCGCCGGCCTTGCGGTGCAGTTCGCGCGGCAACTCGCCGGTGCGCTCCCACTCGGCGGCGTGGGGCAGCACCTCGCGCTCGGCGAAGCTGCGCACGGTCTTGCGCAGTGCCTCACGTTCGGGCGAAGTCCAGATGCTCACTTGATGAGTTCCTCCGGGATATCGAGATGACGGCTGCGCAACCATTCGCCCAGCCCTTTGGCCTGCGGATCGAACCGGGCTTGATAGGCCACGCCCTGGCCGAGAATGCCTTCGATCACGAAGTTCACCGCGTAAAGATTCGGCAGCAGGTGCCGGGTGACCGGCAGATCGGCTGTCTCAGGGAGCAATTCACGAAGCTTGTCGACGGTCAGCGTGTGGGCCAGCCAGCGCCATGCCTCGTCGGTACGGACCCACACCCCGACATTCGCCGACCCGCCCTTGTCGCCGCTGCGCGCGCCGGCGATGTTGCCCAGGGGAGCCCGCCTGACCGGCCCGGCCGGCAGCGGCTCGGGCAGATCCGGATCGGAAACCGGGGCCAGATCCAGGGTTTCGGGAGCCGGTGCGATACCGATCCGGCCGCCGTCGGCATGCACGGCGATGTGCGGCACCTCGCCGGCGTCGACGTAGCCGGGTACGAACACGCCGTACACCTGGCCGTCACCCGGCGGGGCGGTGGTGGTGAAGCCTGGATAGCTCGCCAATGCGAGTTCCACGCCCGCCGAGGAGAATTGACGTCCGACGACGTTGGGATCGGGGTCACGGACCACGCAGTGCAGCAGCGCGCTGGCGGCTTCCTCGGTGTCGGCGTCGGGATGGTCGGTGCGGGCCAGCGTCCAATCCAGTTCGGCAGGACGGACTTTGATGCCGGCTTCCAACTGACTGCGGATGAGCGCCGCCTTGGCCTCGATGTCGAGCCCGGTGAGCACGAACGTGGCGGCATTGCGGAACCCGCCGATGCTGTTGCACGACACCTTCAGTGTCGGCGGCGGAGCCTCGCCCGTCACCCCGGAGATCCGGACCCGGTCGGGGCCCTCCTGGCTCAGCTGCAGCGAGTCCACCCGCAGCGTCACATCGGGATTGGCGTAGCGGGCGCCGGTGATCTCGTAGAGCAGCTGCGCGGTGACAGTGCCGACGCTGACCTGACCTCCGGTGCCGGCGTGTTTGGTGATCACCGACGAGCCGTCGGCGGAAATCTCGGCGATGGGGAACCCAGGGCGGGCCAGATCGGCGATTTCGGAGAAGAAGGAGTAATTGCCACCGGTGGCCTGGGTGCCGCATTCGATCACGTGACCGGCGGCCACCGCGCCGGCCAGCGCGTCGTAGTCGGTGGTTTTCCAACCGAAGTGCGCGGCCGCGGGACCGACGATCACCGAGGCGTCCGTCACCCGGCCGGTGACGACGACGTCGGCGCCGGAGTTCAGGCAGTCGACGATGCCCCACGCGCCCAGATAGGCATTGGCCGCCAGGGGCGTGCCCAACCCGAGCTCGGATGCCCGCCCCACCAGGTCGTCACCCTCGACGTGCGCGACGTTGACGTCGAGGCCCAAGCGTTCGGCCAGGGCGCGGACCGCGGTGGCCAACCCTGCCGGGTTCAGCCCGCCCGCATTGGCCACGATCTTCACGCCCTTGTCGAGCGCCAGCCCGAGGGACTGCTCCAGCTGGGTCAGGAAGGTCTTGGCGTAGCCGCGGTCGGGGTTCTTGGCCCGGTCGCGGGCCAGGATCAGCATGGTGAGCTCGGCCAGATAGTCGCCGGTCAGATAGTCCAGCTCGCCGCCGGTGAGCATGTCGTGCATGGCGGACAGCCGGTCGCCGTAAAACCCCGAACAGTTGCCGATCCGTACTACTGGTGGCACACGTACTCCCGTCAACGCTGAAAGGGACCAACCAACCGGTAGGTTAGCGGGTACCGTCGGTACCGCGTCAAGGGGCGCTCCCACGTTTTGGAGCCGACGCAGGTCAACCGTTACTCTGTAGGACAGTCGTCTGCCGCTGCATGCGCGCGGCAACCCCCAAAGCAAGGAGATGCACGTCATGGCTGTGCCCAAGCGCAGAATGTCGCGCGCGAACACCCGTAGCCGGCGCGCGCAGTGGAAGGCCGAGGCCACCGGTCTCGTCGGCGTCAATGTCGCCGGTCAGCAGCACAAGGTGCCGCGCCGTCTGCTCAAGGCCGCCCGGCTCGGCCTGGTCGACCTCGACAAGCGCTAACCTCAGACACTTTCCCAAAAAGCGCTATCACTCGCGTGATGGCGCTTTTTGTCGTGCTCAGGGTTGTTCAGGGTTCACAAAAACGCTCGGCGAATTTGCGGCGCGCCTCTCAGGCCACTCTCAGATAGCGGGTTGAAACTGTGCCTGTGCGCATACTTGTCGTTGACGACGATCGCGCTGTGCGCGAATCCCTGCGCCGGTCGCTTTCCTTCAATGGTTATTCCGTCGAGCTTGCCCAAGATGGGGTCGAAGCCCTCGAAGCGATTGCCAATGACCGGCCTGACGCTGTGGTTCTGGACGTGATGATGCCGCGGCTCGACGGCCTGGAAGTCTGCCGGCAGCTTCGCAGTACGGGTGACGATCTGCCGATCCTGGTGCTGACGGCCCGCGACTCGGTCTCGGAGCGCGTCGCCGGGCTGGACGCGGGCGCGGACGATTACCTGCCCAAGCCCTTCGCGCTCGAAGAGCTCCTCGCGCGGATGCGTGCGTTGCTGCGCCGGACCGTCAGCGACGATGGCGCCGACTCGCAGAAGATGTCGTTCACAGACCTGACGCTGGACCCGGTCACCCGCGAGGTGACCCGCGGCCAGCGCCAGATCAGCCTGACCCGCACCGAGTTCTCGCTGCTGGAGATGCTGATCGCCAACCCGCGGCGAGTGCTGACCCGGAGCCGCATCCTCGAAGAGGTGTGGGGATTCGATTTCCCGACCTCAGGCAACGCCCTCGAGGTGTACATCGGCTACCTGCGCCGCAAGACCGAGGCCGAAGGCGAGCCCCGGCTGATCCACACCGTGCGCGGCGTCGGCTACGTGCTGCGCGAAACACCCCCCTGATTTGATGGCGCTGAACGCAAACACCTGGCGGAATGCCAACTTACGAAACACCAGCTCTTTGTCACTGCGCTGGCGCGTGATGATGCTCGCGATGTCGATGGTGGCCATGGTCGTCGTGCTGATGGCCGTCGCCGTCTACGCCGTGGTATCCCGCGCCCTGTACGACGACCTGGACAACCAGCTGCACAGCCGGGCCCGGCTGCTCATCGAGAGCGGATCGCTGGCCGCAGACCCCGGCAAGGCGATCGAAGGCACGGCGTACTCCGATGTCAACGCCATGCTGGTGATCCCGGGCCGGTCCATCTACACGGCCAATCAGCAGGGCCAGATGCTGCCGCTCGGCAAGCCCGAGAAGGACGTCATCTCCGGCGAACTGCTGATGTCGCTGCGCACCGCCAACCATCAGCGGGTGCTCGCGGTACACCTGGCCAACGGCAGTTCGCTGCTGATCTCGAAGAGCCTGGCACCCACTGTCCAAGTGCTCAGACGGCTGGGCACCGTGCTGCTCATCGTCGGCGGCGTCGGGGTGGCGGTGGCCGCCATGGCCGGTGGCGCGGTGGCCAGAGCCGGGCTCAGACCGGTGCGCAGACTCACCGAAGCCGCCGAGCGGGTGGCCCGCACCGACGACCTGCGGCCCATCCCGGTAGTCGGCAGCGACGAACTGGCCCGACTCACCGAGGCGTTCAACATGATGCTGCGGGCGCTGGCCGAATCGAGGGAACGCCAGTCCCGGCTGGTCTCCGATGCCGGCCACGAGCTGAGAACGCCACTGACCTCGCTGCGCACCAACGTCGAACTGCTGATGGCCTCGCAGGCACCCGGAGCGCCGCCGCTGCCACGCGACGAGATGGACGGGCTGCAGCAGGACGTGATCGCGCAGATCGAGGAGCTCTCCACCCTCGTCGGTGACCTTGTCGATCTCACCCGCGACGACGCCGGCGGCATCACGCCGGAGCCTGTCGACATGTCCGAGGTCGTCGACCGCAGCCTGGAACGGGTCCGTCGGCGCCGAAACGACATCGAATTCGATGTCGATGTCACCGGCTGGCAGGTGTTCGGTGACGCGCCGGGGTTGGGCCGCGCCGTGCTCAACCTGCTCGACAACGCCGCCAAGTGGAGTCCGGCAGGCGGGCGCGTCGGAGTGCGGCTGCATCAGGTCGATCCGACCCACGCCGAGTTGGTGGTCTCCGACCACGGGCCCGGCATTCCGCCTCAGGAACGTGCGTTGGTGTTCGAGCGCTTCTACCGCTCGGACGCGGCGAGGGCGATGCCGGGATCCGGTCTCGGATTGGCTATCGTCCAGCAGGTGGTGCTCAAACACGGTGGCGCACTGCGGATTGACGAGACCGTGCCGGGGGGCACTCCTCCGGGGGCTTCGTTCCACATGGTGCTGCCGGGGCAGCCGATCCCCAATGGCGATGCGACACAGTTGCCGCGGGGCGGCGGCAGGGACACCGTCAGCGCGGAGAAAAGGTGAGACAGTTAAGCCGGTCGGGGGACTAGTCATGGATGGACCAGAGATCTCTAAGTGGATTCTCAGCCCATCTGGGCAACCTGAGTGACAACGAGTTCGTTCTACGAACGACAGAGACACCAGGGTTGGACAAATGGGTCGGAACGGGCCGGCGTCACTGGCCGGTGGACCTTTTACAAGAGAAGAGCACGCAGCACAATGACGAACCACCCGAGGTACCCCCAACAGCCGGAGCAGCACTCCGGCGGCGTTGCCCCCGGATACGCCGGTGCGCGTCCTGATCCATATCAGTCACAGCCGTACGACTGGCGCTACGCGCGTCAGCAGCCCCAACAGCCGCAGCAGACCCAGCAGCACTCGACGCATCAGACCCAGCAGCACCAGATCCCGCAGCAGGCATACCGGGCGCCCTACGACCCGTATCGCGTTCCGGCCAGCCCGCAGCCCGTCCCGGCCAAGAAACGGTCGAAGGCCGGCCTGGTCGCCGGAGCGCTCGCGGTGGCCGTGGTGTCTGCCGGCGTCGGTGGCGGCGTCGCCACCCTGGTGCACGACGATCACCCGCGCATGGGCACCCAGGGGCTCGGCGCCGCACCGACCGTCCCTGCCGCCGCGTTGCCCCCGGGCTCGGTGGAGCAGGTGGCGTCCAAGGTGGTGCCGAGCGTGGTCAAGCTCGAAACCGATCTGGGCCGGGCCTCCGAGGAGGGCTCAGGCATCATCCTGACCGCCGACGGCCTCATCCTGACCAACAACCACGTCGTGCAGGCCGCCAAGCCGGGCACGCCCGCCGCGTCGCCCTTGCCTGGTGCGGCACCGGTGGGAGCCCAGACCAAGGTGACCTTCTCCGACGGGACGACCAAGCCGTTCACCGTCGTCGGCACCGATCCCAGCAGTGATATCGCCGTGGTGCGGGCGCAGGACGTCTCGGGTCTGACCCCCATCACCCTCGGCTCGTCGTCCAGCCTGCGCGTCGGCCAGGACGTGGTAGCGATCGGTTCACCGCTCGGGCTCGAAGGCACGGTCACCACCGGGATCGTCAGCGCACTCAACCGACCCGTCGCGGCCGGCGGCGATGCCCGCAACCAGAACACCGTTCTCGACGCCATCCAGACCGACGCCGCGATCAACCCGGGTAACTCCGGTGGCGCACTGGTCAACATGAACGGCGAACTCGTCGGGATCAATTCGGCGATCGCCACCATGGGCGGTGATTCGCCGCAGGCTCAGAGCGGCTCGATCGGGCTGGGCTTCGCGATCCCGGTGGACCAGGCCAAGCGCATCGCCGACGAGCTCATCCAGAACGGCACGGCCTCGCACGCCTCACTGGGTGTGCAGGTGGCCAACGACAAGACCAGCGACGGCGCCAAGATCGTCGAGGTCACCAACGGCGGCGCCGCCGCGGCGGCCGGCCTGCCCAGCGGCGTGACGGTCACCAAGGTGGATGACCGGGTGATCGGCAGCGCCGACGCGCTCGTGGCCGCGGTGCGGTCCAAGGCTCCCGGCGACAAGGTCACGCTGACTTTCCTCGACCAGGGCGGAAAGCCGCAGACCGTCGAGGTCACTCTGGGAAGGGCAGAGCAGTGAGCACGACGATCGGGTCCGACAAGATGGCCACACTCCGTCTGGCTACACCGTTGTCTGCCGCCGGATATACGGTTGCAGGCATGGAACAACCAGGGGAGTTGGTGGGCCGGGCGCTCGTCGTCGTCGTGGACGATCGCACCGCACATGGCGAGGAAGACCACAGCGGTCCGTTGGTCACGGAATTGTTGGGTGAGGCCGGTTTTGTCGTCGACGGCGTCGTCGTCGTTGCCGCCGATGAGGTCGAGATCCGCAACGCGTTGAACACCGCGGTGATCGGCGGCGTCGATCTGGTGGTGTCGGTGGGCGGGACGGGGGTGACGCCGCGCGACGTGACGCCGGAGGCCACCCTCGACATCCTCGACCGGGAACTGCTGGGCATCGCCGAGGCGCTGCGCGCATCCGGGCTTTCGGCAGGCATCCCCGATGCGGGGCTGTCCCGCGGTCTGTGCGGTGTCTCGGGCAGCACGCTGGTGGTGAACATCGCGGGGTCGCGTGCCGCGGTGCGCGACGGGATGGCCACCCTCGGGCCACTGGCCGCGCAAGTCATAGGCCAGCTATCAAGTTTGGAGATCTGAGCGGAAACGAAACGGCGGCCACCGGCCGCCGTTTCTGTTTCCAGCCGGATGCAGGGCAGACTGACGGTGCTGGTTAAGAGCAGGTGAACGGTTGTTGCAGCACGGCCTACGATGAGATGTGATCTTCGTCACAAAGGGAATTGCAGATGCCAGAAGCGAACAAAATGTCCCGCCACGCAGTTAACAAGATCTTCGGTGAGGCGCTCCCGGACATCGCTCCCGACGAACGCGACACCACTTCGCCGGACGACGACGCCGACCGTGACCGGTGGTTGAGGAACAACATTCCGCCGCATCACCAATGAATAGGTGAACGGCCTGTAGTGATGGGAAACTCCCGATCTCCCCTGTGGTCTGTACCTCAGTTTGTTACCAAGGCGAACGGGGCCACAGCATTGCCGAGTGGCCCAAATTGCAGCTTCATGGCGTCCTGCGCAATCTTCCAGCTACTTCTCAGCAAATTTTGATCGAGTGACCGTATGCAGCCCGGCGGATATGTGCTTGCGTTGCCGCCCCCGTGGGCTCCCGTTATGTTCCTCGTGTCAACGATGAGCATTACGTAAGAGCAACGTGTGGGGTTTCTAATCCCTGTCACATGTGGGTCTTGCGGGGCGATACGGTCTGCGGGGGCCGGGAAGCCGACCACAAACGGTGAGCCTCCGGGAACGCCGGCGATATAGCTAGGGAGAACATGAAGGCATTCAGTCGGGTGCTGGTCGCGATGGTGGCAACCATCGCGGCGCTGTTTACGAGCACGGGCACTTCTCATGCGGGGCTGGATAACGAACTGAGCCTGGTCGATGGTCAGGACCGGACCCTGACCGTTCAGCAGTGGGACACCTTCCTCAACGGGGTGTTCCCGCTGGACCGCAACCGGCTGACCCGTGAGTGGTTCCATTCCGGTCGCGCCAAGTACGTGGTGGCCGGGCCGGGTGCCGAAGATTTCGAGGGCACGTTGGAGCTGGGTTACCAGATCGGCTTCCCCTGGTCGCTGGGTGTGGGGATCAACTTCTCCTACACCACCCCGAACATCCTGATCGACGATGGTGATATCACCGGCCCGCCGTTCGGTCTGGAGTCGGTGATCACCCCGAACCTGTTCCCGGGTGTGTCGATCAGCGCTGACCTGGGCAACGGCCCCGGTATCCAGGAAGTGGCCACCTTCTCGGTCGACGTCGCGGGACCGGCAGGCGGTGTGGCGGTGTCCAACGCGCACGGCACGGTGACCGGTGCGGCCGGTGGTGTGCTGCTGCGTCCGTTCGCCCGGCTGATCGCCTCGACCGGTGACAGCGTCACCACCTACGGCGAGCCTTGGAATATGAACTGAGCGCATGAACTGATCAACGTCTCAAGAAAGCAGCCCCTGGAGAAATCCAGGGGCTGCTTTCTGTGTGAGGTGTACTGCGTCAGGAGCGGTCTGCACTGGTGTGCTTGGCGGTGTCCGGGCTGGGGCCGGTGCCGGGGCCGGTCACATGCTTGCCGGTGTCGACGCTGCCGTTCTCGGCCAGCAGATCGCGGATCTCGGTGAGGATGCTCAGCTCGGTGTCCTGAGCCTGTTCGACCTCGCCGCGCTCACGCAGCTTCTTGTACGGCAGGACGATGACGAAGTAGATCACCGCGGCCACCAGGATGAAGTTGATGGCGGCGGACAGAACGGCGTTGAAGTCGATGAACGTCTCGGGATCGCCGCCCAGCGAGATCTTGAGGATGCCGTATTCCTTGCCGGGGCCTGCCCCGATCCGGTCGATCAGTGGCTGGACCACCTTCTCGGTGAAGGCGGTGACCAACCCGGTGAAGGCAGCGCCGATGACCACAGCAACCGCAAGATCGATGACATTGCCGCGAGATAGAAACTCCTTGAAGCCCTTCAACATGCTCCGGACCCTTCCTGCAGTGTGGTGTTTTCGGTGCGACAAGCAAACAGTAACCGAGTTGGCCGAATGGCTGGGTGATTGTCGGTCAACATCTTCGTAACGAACGAATCATGTTGTCCGGCAGCGGGATCCATTCTCAGTGGATCGTCAGGGTGACAGCTTGGACCAGGCTGATGGCCGCCACTTCGTTCGCGGAGCGCGCCGGCAGTGCCACCAGGGCCACGCGGTCGCTGCCGACTCCGGCTCCTCGGGGCTTCTCAGAGACAAGTACCACCACGGCCCCCGAGGCCACCACGATCGGCCGGGCCGGCTGCTTGTCGTCCTGGTCTGCGGTCACCGTGAGCACGTCGACGACGTCGCCGGCGCGGATCAGATCGAGCAGGGCGGAGTCGGTGAGTTTGACCGGCACGATCCGGGCATCGGGGCCTGCGGCCGATTCGGCCAGCCGTGACCCGAGCAGGCGGACATCGGTGAGGACCTCACCGCGACGGGCCGGGGCGGTCAGCGTGGCACCGATGACCGGAGCCACGTCACGCTGGGCGCCGTCGGGCAGGGTGGCCGTGCTGCGGCGTTCCAGCCGTACGTCCGCGGCGGTGAGCGCGACGCCAGGGGACAGGTCGTGGGTGGCCACCGCGATCTCGGTGTACTCGCCGTGTGGATCAGAGCGCAGGGCGGTGATCGCGGCCAGGACCACCAGCCCGGCTGCAGCGGCGCGGCGTGCGGCCACCGTGCGGGTCCAATCGGGCCGAACGGCAGTCAGCCGGCGCCACGGTGGCGGGTTGAGTGATTCGGCCATGGCGCAACGGTAGGCGCGCGACGGCCCGGTGAGAACGGCGAATTCGCCGTCCTGTGGATAACTTCCGGGCTAACTCGATGCGGCCGCGGCGGGGGCGGCGCTGGAGCTGCTGGACGAGCTCGACGAGGAACTGCTCGACGACGACGAGTCCGAAGACGTGCTCGACGAGCTGCTCTCCGAGCTCTTGGCGGAGGAGCCGTTGGACGAGCTCTTGCCCGATTCGCGGTTGTCGGTGCGGTAGAAGCCGCTGCCCTTGAACACCACTCCGACCGACCCGAAGAGCTTGCGCAGCTTGCCGGAGCACTTGGGGCAGGTGGTCAGCGCGTCGTCGCTGAAGGCCTGCACCGCATCGAACCGATTGCTGCACTCAGTGCATGCGTAGGAATAGGTAGGCACGAAAACCCTCCGAGTTGGTCAAACTTGTTAGCACTCTACCGGCTCAAGTGCTAGAACCGCTACGTGGGCCATGTCATTCCCGCGGGCCGCAGGCGCCGGCGCACCGGAAGGCTAGCGGTATTGCTCGTGGTCGCGGTAATTCTGGCGGTGGCGGCCGTCCTCGTGGTGGCCCGCATGCGGGAGGCCGGGTCTGTGGGCCGGCCGCCTCAACCCTCAGCCCAGCCCTCGGTGCCTCCGCAGCGGACCCCCGGCTTCGACCGGGCCCGCACGCTGGTGGCGGGTCTGCCGGTCAAGGGCTGGGATCGTGACACCGACTATGCCCGGTACCGCTTCGGCGAGGCATGGAGCGACGAGGTCAACGTCGAGTTCGGGCATAACGGCTGCAACACCCGTGACGACATCCTGCGTCGGGACCTGGCCCGGCTGACCGTGCGCCCCGGCACCTGCTACGCCGCCACCGGCGTGCTGCACGATCCCTACACCGGCGTCGAGATCCCGTTCACCCGCGGTCCCGACACCTCCGGCGCGGTGCAGATCGACCACGTGGTGTCGTTGTCGGACGCCTGGTACAAGGGAGCGCGCACCTGGGACCCGCAGCGGCGCATGGACTTCGCCAACGATCCGCGCAATCTGATCGCGGTGGCCGCGCAACCCAACTTCGACAAGGCATTTCGCGACGCGGCCAGCTGGTTGCCGCCCAATGCCGCGTTCCGATGTGAGTTCGTGGCCCGTCAGGTCGAGGTGAAAACCGCCTACCAGCTTTGGGTCTCGGCGAAAGAGAAGCACGCCATGGAAGCGGTGCTGGGTAACTGCTAGCCCGCCTGGTGCTGTGCTCTGAACCGAGGATTGCTGCTCAATAGTGGCTGGAATCCTAGGTATAAGCGCCGCGAAGCCCGGCGGACCACATCATTCCTGGCCCTGGTACCGCGGCGCGATCATCACCGGCACCGGCGATCGGCGCAGGATCTTGCCCGCGGCCGAGCCCAGGAACACCTGTGCGGCAGGGGCCGCCGCACCGGAACCGAGCACGAGCATGTCTCCGGTTTCCCAGCCGATGCTCTGCACCGCGGCATTCCAATCGTGACCGGCGCCGACCACCACGTCGACGTCGGGAACCGCCATCTGGTCGCGAATGGCCTTGAGTTGCTTGGTGATCTCGGCAATGGTGCGCCGTGACCATTGCTGGACCACCAACTCCTCGGCCGAGGTTTCGATGGTGCCGGCGAACGCGGCAGTGTTGCGGACCGTGAACGACACGATGCGCAGCTTGGCCTTCCAGGCTCCGGCGAGCTCGGCGGTGGCCGGGATGAGTCCGTTGACGTCAGCTTCTCCGCCGTAGGCCGCGGTGAGGCGGCCGATGGGGACGTCGGTCTGGGTGTACCCGCGGGGCGCGAAGGCGACCGGGACCCGGGCGGTGTGCACGAGACGCTCGGTGACACTGCCCAGGGCGACCCGGCCGATCATCCCCGATGAGGACGAGCCGACCGACACCAACGTCGCCCGGTGGGCATCGGCTAGTTCCATCAAACCTGTTGGTATCGAAGTGGATTCGTGTACGACGGGGATGACGTCCAGCTCGACGGGCAGCACCGCGACGGCGCGCTGCAGGGCCTGGGTGGCCTGCGCGCGGACATACGCCAGGTACTCGCCCTCGACCGGGTCGTCACGCGGTGGCCAGGCCCGTTCCACCACCGCGGCGGCGACCACCTGCTCCCCGGTGGTGCGGGCGAGCTGGACGGCCAGATTCAGTGGTGCGCTGCTGTGCCGGCTGGCGCTGAATGCCGCCAGGATGGTCACGACGCGTGCTCCTCGGTGCGCACTCGCGACACCACATGAGTCACCGGGATCTGGTAATCGGCGCGGGCCCGGTCGACGACGTCGAACCGGTGCCACACCGATTCCTCCGGTGGCAGTGTCGATATCACGATCTGGTCGGGCCGGAACGTCTCGACGGCGTGGGCCAGCGCCCGCAGCGGTCGGTAGTCACCCAGCTCGCCGTCGGCCTGCAACTGCTCGGAGCGCAGCGTGT
The DNA here is from genome assembly GCA_036235365.1 of Mycolicibacterium sp. 050232. Classification (GTDB taxonomy): domain Bacteria; phylum Actinomycetota; class Actinomycetes; order Mycobacteriales; family Mycobacteriaceae; genus Mycobacterium. The sequence continues at coordinate 281,012 of JAZBEZ010000005.1, forward strand.
TCAGCGTCTGATCGAGGCGGTGTTGCGCCGCGCGGGTGGTGGCTTCGGAGATGTCGAGTGGACCGTGGGTGGCGGCCACCCCGGTGTCGATCGGGCTGGCGGGTACCACTACCTGATAGACGGTGTCGCGATCGGCTCCGATGCTGCGCAGCTCGTCGAGCAGCTCGCGGGATTCCACGGTCTGATTCGCCAGCACCAACACGCGGTGCGCGGCACCGGCCTGCGGGGCCACGCCGGCCACCTCGGGCCGGTGCGAGATGAACCAACGGTTGGCCAGGAACAGCACGATCACCACGGCCCACGACAACAAGCTCATCGTCAGCGCGGTCCGGTTGTCCCCGCCCTGCACGAACATCTGCACCAGGATCGCGAAGATGGCCGTCGCGGTGAGGATGGACAGCACCGGGAACAGCCACATCTTGACCTTGAGGGTGTCTGGCGAGGTGCGGTACCGCAGCACGATCTGGGAGACCGCGATCAGCAGGTAGACGAACAGGATCACCGCGCCGCTGGAATCCAGCAGGAACTTGAAGATGAAGTCCGGCGAGAACGCCGAGGCGATCACGCCCAGGAAACCGATGACCGACGATGCCAGGATCGCGGCCGCCGGAACCCCGCGCCGTGTCACCGAGACCAACAGCGGCGGTGCCTCGCGTCGCGCCGCCAGCACGAACAGCATCCGGGAGGCGGTGTACATCCCGGAGTTCAAGCAGCTCAGCACGGCCGTGAGCACGACGGCGTTCATGATGTGATCGGCGTAGGGGATGCCGATCTCGGTGAAGGCGGACACGAACGGCGATGCGGCGACCTGCTCGCTGTTCCACGGCAGGATCGTCACGAGCAGGAACGCGGAGCCGACGAAGAACACCGCGATGCGCAGGATCACCGAGTTGGCGGCCTTCGCGACCGCGCGTTCGGGATCGGAAGATTCGGCGGCCGCGATGGTGGCGATCTCGGCGCCGACCATCGAGAAGATCACCGTCACCACGCCGACGGTGACCGCCATGGCGCCCAGCGGGAAGAAGCCGCCGTTGGCCCACAGATTCGAGAAGTCCATTTCTTTGTGCGGCCACAACCCGATGACGTACAGCGAACCCAGGCCGATGAACGCCAGGATCGCGGCCACCTTGATGCCGGCGAACCAGTACTCGAACTCGCCGAAGGACGACACCGAGAACAGGTTGGTGGCGGTCATCGCGATCAACAGGATCAGTGCGGTCAGCCAGATGGGGACGTCGACCCAGAACTGGATGATCTTGGCGCCGGCGATGGCTTCGAAGCCGACCACGATCACCCAGAAGTACCAATACAGCCAGCCGACCGAGAAGCCCGCCCAATTGCCCAGCGCATTGCGCGAATAGTCGGCGAACGACCCGGTCGACGGATTGGCGACGGCCATCTCGGCGAGCATCCGCATGACCATGATGACTAGAACTCCGGCGAGGGCATAGGTGATGAAGACGCCGGGGCCGGTTTTGCCGATCACCACGCCGGAACCGACGAACAGCCCGGCGCCGATGACGCCGCCGATCGCGATCATCCGCAGTTGTCGCTGACTGAGCGCCTTTTTCAGGGCGGGTGTTTCACCCATGTGCGTACCGACTCCTCCGTGGTGTGTGACTCAGCTCACAAGCGGCCAGAAGGGAAACGCTATGCCCGTCGGCGGCTCGTCGGAGCCGAAATCGGGCCGAAACTGTAGGAAACTCGCGCGGCCGGTTCAGACACCTGTCGAATCGGGCCGGTAGACCCCGGCCAGGCGAGCCAGGCGCAGGCTCAGCATCAGATCGAAACGGGTTTCACCGTCGCTGAGATCGCTGCCGACGGCCTCGGTCAGCTTCTCCAACCGGTAGTACAGCGTGGACCGGTGTAGGTACATGTCCTCGGAAGTGCGCCGCACGTCGCCGCCGTTGGCCAGGTAGATCTCGAGCGTGCGGAGGAGGTCGTCGCGACCCTGCTGGATCAGGCCGACGATGCCGGGGTGGACCAGCTCGCCGAGCCGGCCCCGGTCGTAGGCCTGACCGAGCAGCGCCAGCGTGCGCCACGAGCCGAGGGTGGACCAGTCGGCCACCTGGGCGCTGCCCACGCCGACCCGGGCCAGCGTCAGCGCCAGGCTTGCCTGCCGAAACCCAAGGGCGGCTTGCGTTATCGGTAGGGGAGTACCGGAGACCCCGATGGCCGGGCGGGTTCCGTAGCTGGCCCGGACCGCCTCCGCGACGGTGTCGGCGGGCGCGGCGGAGCCGGTGCCGGAACGCGACACCGCCAGGATGGTGGTCGGTGACCCGGCAATGGTGTACCACCGGCGCGTCCGGTCGGTGGCCGTCAGCCGCAGCCGCAGGGCCAGGCTTCGATCGATCGGATCGCCCGCGCCGTCAGCGCCGGGCTCGAACGCGAACACCTGGACCACGTCGTGCGGCTCGGCCATCGACCTGGTTTGCAGTTCGGCGACCACCGCGTGGACCTGCCCGGGGTCTTCGGCGGCGATGAGCCGCATCAGGAGGCCCTGCTGCGCGGACTCCTCGGCGCGCAGCGCGGCGTTGCGGCGGTCGAGGATGTCCAGCAAGTCGGCACCCGCTCGCTTGGCCAGCTGCTCACCGTGCCCGGGCAGTGAGCCCTCGGGGACGATGATCCAGAGGTAGCCGAACCGCTCGGACGTCGATCGCACCGGCACACAGAACCGCGGCATCAGGTTGTGTTGCGGAAACGCCGGGATCCACAGCGCCGAGTCCGCCGAGCCGATGCCGAATTCGAAGAGCGCTGCCTTGACCTCCGCGCGGGTCTCGCGCTGCAGCACGCTGTGGACCCGCACATCGTCGAGCTCGCCGAGCTGACGGCTGTGGGTGATCGGGGTCAGGTCCTCGTCGTCCAGCAGCACGGCCCGGTCCAGGGTCTGGGCCAGCCCGTCGACGATCAGCTGCATGCGGCCACTGAAGTCAGCGCTCACCGGATCGGCCACCTGACGATTCTGGACCGCTCAACGCCGCAACGTCACGATTCCGCCCGACGGCGTCAGCGCATGCGTCATCCGCACGTCGTGCGGGTCGGCGGGCAACGCGTCGACCAATTCGTCGTCCCGCACCACCGCGACGAGTCGCGCATGTGGTGAGGCGTAGATCAGGCTGCGGTCGTAGAACCCGGCGCCCCGGCCCAGCCGGTTGCCGTGGCGGTCGACGGCCAGCGCGGGCACGAAGATCATCTCGGCATCCGCGATCCGTCCGGCGGGCAACCACGGCGGCGCGGGCTCGCGGAGGCCGAACTCGGCAGCCACCAACGCGCCGGGCACATACTCACCCCACTGCATCGGCATTCCCCGGCCGTCCCCGTCGTTGCGGGCAACCGGAAGCAGCACGCGCACACCGAGTTCCAGCAGGGTGTCCAACAGCGCCTGCGACCCCGGTTCGGAGCCCACGGGAACATAGGCGCACACCGTTTGCCCGTCGCGCACCAACCTGGGCAGCCAGCGGCAAAGCGCCTGCGCCTCGCTGTCTCGGCGGTCGGCCGGCAGCGCCCGTCGTGCACGGAGAACGCCGGCTCGCAACTCGGTCTTTGTCGGCGGGGTCACGCCCTCCACCATTTCAGAACGGACACTAGGGTGTGAACGATGAGCACGTCTCACAAGGCGCCTGAGGTGCCGATTCCCTACACGGCCGTGGTCCCGGCGGCCGGTCTGGGTACGCGATTCCTGCCCGCCACCAAGACGGTCCCCAAGGAATTGCTGCCGGTCGTCGACACCCCGGGCATCGAGCTGGTCGCGGCCGAGGCGGCCGAGGCCGGTGCCGAGCGCTTGATCATCATCACCTCCGAAGGCAAAGACGGCGTCGTCGCGCACTTCGTCGAGGACCTGGTGCTCGAGGGCACGCTGGAGGCTCGCGGCAAGAAGACGATGCTGGAGAAAGTCCGCCGCGCTCCCGCCCTGATCAAGGTCGAATCCGTGGTGCAGGCCGAGCCGCTGGGCCTGGGGCACGCCGTCGGCTGCGTCGAGGGCTCGCTGGCTCCCGACGAGGACGCGATCGCGGTGCTGCTGCCCGATGATCTGGTGCTGCCCACCGGTGTGCTGGAGACCATGTCCAAGGTTCGCGCCAAGCGCGGCGGAACCGTGCTGTGCGCCATCGAGGTGCCCGAAGACGAGATCAGTGCCTACGGCGTCTTCGACGTCGAGACCGTGCCCGACGCGGCCAACCCGAACGTGCTGCGGGTCAAGGGCATGGTGGAAAAGCCCAAGTCCGACGATGCGCCCTCGCCCTACGCCGCCGCCGGCCGCTACCTCCTGGACCGGGCGATCTTCGATGCGTTGCGCCGGGTCTCGTCCGGCGTAGGCGGGGAGATCCAACTGACCGACGCCATCGCGCTGCTGATCGAGGAGGGGCATCCGGTCCACGTCGTCGTGCACCGCGGAGCCCGACACGACCTGGGAAATCCCGGCGGCTACCTGAAGGCTGCGGTTGACTTTGCCTTGGAACGTGACGACTACGGCCCTGATTTGCGGCGGTGGTTGGTCGAACGATTGGGTCTGACCGGGCAGGAGCGCTAGCAACGCGTCGGGTCGTCCGCCGCGGCGTTGTCCGGAGTCGGGGACCCGTAGACAGGAAGGCGTGTTGTGCGTTCGGTGGAGGAACAGCAGGCTCGGGTGGCGGCTGCCGCGGTGGCCCCCCGACCGGTGCGAGTGGCCATCGCCGAGTCACAAGGTCTGATGTGTGCCGAAGAGGTCGTCACCGAACGGCCCATGCCGGGATTCGATCAGGCCGCGATCGACGGCTATGCGGTGCGCAGCGTCGACGTATTGTCCGTGGGTGACGGGGCCGGTGAGGTCAGCCTGCCCGTGATGGGCTCGATCGAAGCGGGAGCCCGCACCCCGAGCCGGTTGCAGCCGCGGCAGGCCGCGCGCGTGCAGACCGGGGCACCGATGCCCACGCTGGCCGACGCGGTGCTGCCGTTGCGATGGACCGACGGCGGCGAGAGCCGGGTCCGGATCCTGCGCAGTGTGCGCTCGGGCGCCTATGTCCGGCGCACCGGTGACGACGTGCAACCCGGCGACGTCGCGGTGCGGGCGGGCACCATCATCGGCCCGGCCCAGGTGGGTCTGCTGGCCGCGGTCGGGCGGGACCGGGTACTGGTGCATCCGCGGCCGAGGTTGTCGGTGATGTGCGTGGGCGGTGAGCTCGTCGACGTGTCCCGCAACCCCGGAACCGGGCAGGTGTACGACGTGAACTCCTACGCGCTGGCTGCGGCGGGGCGGGACGCGGGCGCCGAGGTCAACCGGGTCGGCATCATCAGCACCGACGCCGGAGAACTGCGGGAAACCGTTGAGGGGCAAGTCAATCGCAACGAGATCGTGGTCATCGCCGGTGCGGTCGGCGGAGCCGCCGCGGAATCGGTGCGCACCGTGCTCTCTGAACTCGGCGAGATGGAAGTGGCGCGGATCGCGATGCACCCGGGTTCGGTGCAGGGCTTCGGGCAGCTCGGCCGGGACCGCGTTCCGGTCTTCCTGCTGCCCGCCAACCCGGTGAGCGCGCTGGTGGTGTTCGAGGTGATGGTGCGCCCGCTGATCCGGCTCTCGCTGGGCAAGCGCCAGCCGATGCGCCGCGTGGTTCAGGCCCGCACCCTGTCCCCGATCAGCTCGGTGGCCGGCCGTACGGGCTACCTGCGCGGGCAGTTGATGCGTGACCAGGACACCGGCGAATACCTGGTCCAGGCCCTGGGTGGGGCGCCGGGCGCGTCGACCCACCTGCTGGCCACGCTCGCCGAGGCGAACTGTCTCGTGGTGATTCCCAGTGAAGTCGACGAGGTTCGCACCGGCGAAACCGTGGATGTGGCATTCCTGGCTCAGCGCGGCTGATAAGACTTCATTCGATGAATGACGGTGCGACGAATCGATCACGCGGATGAGCCTGTTCCGCTCCAACGCTTTTCACCCGGGCTGGCCGGGTCCGGTCGGACCGTTGCGGGTTCCGGCCGGTGTGGTGCGGCTACGTCCGGTGCGGCTGCGCGATGCCGCGGTGTGGAGCCGCATCCGGCTGGCCGACCAGTCCCACCTGGAGCCGTGGGAGCCGGTGAGTGGTGTGGATTGGCATGTCCGCCACGCTGTTTCGTCGTGGCCGGCGATCTGCTCGGGGCTGCGCAGCGAGGCGCGACGCGGGCGGATGCTGCCCTATGTGATCGAGCTGGACGGGCAGTTCGCCGGCCAGCTCACGATCGGCAACGTCACGCACGGTGCGCTGCGGTCGGCGTGGATCGGCTACTGGGTGGCCAGCGACAAGACCGGTGGCGGGGTGGCGACCGGGGCACTGGCGCTGGGGCTCGACCACTGCTTCAACGGCGTGCAGCTGCACCGGGTGGAGGCCACGGTGCGCCCGGAGAACGCGGCGAGCCGGGCCGTGCTGGCGCGGGTGGGCTTCCGCGAGGAGGGGCTGCTGCGCCGATACCTCGAGGTGGACGGCGCCTGGCGCGACCATCTCCTGGTGGCGGTGACGTTGGAGGAGCTCAAGCATTCGGCGGCCCAGTCCCTGGTTTCGGCCGGCCGGGCCAGTTGGTGCTGATCCGGGTTGCGGCGCTTCGCGCGGCGCGCCGCGTCGAAACTGCGCGCACGGTCGTGATTTCGCCGGATCCACAGCCCTGGAAGCAATCTCGGCGAATCGAGTCTCGTCAGCTGTTACCAATGTGACACATGTGACTGTTGGTGCTTGTATCGATCGAATTACAGGTGTGTAATTGGGTCGGCGCGCCATCCATGGATGCGCTGGTCACAGACCTAGCCTGAAGGGGAAAGGAGCAGGCGTCATGCCAAGCATCCCCCAGTCACTGCTGTGGATTTCCCTCGTCGTTCTCTGGCTTTTCGTTTTGGTTCCGATGTTGATCAGCAAGCGCGACTCGGTCCGTCGTACCAGTGACGTCGCCCTGGCGACCCGAGTCCTCAACAGCGGACGCAACGCCCAACGCTTACGACGCGGCCCCGCCGCCGGGCATCACAGCGATCCGCACTGGCAGCCCAGCGCTGACCACCTCGACGAGGATCTCGATGAAGACCTCGAGGAGGAGGCGCCTGCCGAAGTGCGCGTGCACGCGACCGTGCAGCGCACCGTCGTCGTGGCCGCGGCGAGTGTCGAGACCCCCGAACCCGACTACCTCGACGTCGACATCGTCGACGAGGATTCCGGTGCGCTGCCCGTCGGCGCGTTGGCGGAGGCGGCCGAGGAAGTCGGCGAGCCCGAACTCGAATTGGAATTCGAGACCGAGCCAGAGCCTGAGCCCGTCGCGGTCGACGAACCGATCGAAGAATCGGTCGAGGAGCTGGCCGAAGAGCCAGTCGAGGAATTCGACGCCGCCGAGGCTGAAGCCCAAACCGAGCGGATCGCAGTCGATCTCGACGAGGCAGAGGAATCCGCGGACGTCCAGGAGGCCGAAGATCCAGAGGATCTCGCCGACGACGAGTACGAGTACGTCGCCGACGAGGCAGGCCTGGAACCCGAGGCCGAGGACGAACCGGTCGACGAAGAACAGGGCGAGGCGCCCGTCGCGTCGTTGAGCGCGACCCGGCAGCGCCGGTTCGAATCCAAGAAGGCCGCGGAGATCAGTGCCCGTAAGTTCCGGTTCCGCAAGCGGGTGCTCGCGGTGTTGGCCGCCACGCTGTTGTTCTCGGCGGGCGCCGCCTTCCTGGTGACGCCGTCGGCCTGGTGGGTGTGTGGCACTGCCGGCACCCTGACCGTGCTGTACCTGGCTTACCTGCGCCGTCAGACGCGCATCGAGGAGCAGCTGAGGCGTCGCCGTGCGCAACGCATGGCCCGGTCCCGGCTGGGCGTGGAGAACACCGACGACCACAAGCTCGACGTCGTCCCCGCGCGGCTCCGCCGCCCCGGCGCGGTCGTCCTGGACATCGACGACGAGGATCCGATCTTCGAGCACCTGGCCTACGCGTCGTACGGGTCGATGTCCCGCGAATACGATCTACCGCGGGCTTCCGGGCAGTAGGCCGGCCGGTTTCCGGTTCCGGGCCGACGGCTGGTAGCCTTTCGTCCGGTATCAGGGGCTATAGCGCAGTTGGTAGCGCGTCTCGTTCGCATCGAGAAGGTCAGGGGTTCGATTCCCCTTAGCTCCACAAAGCTTGGACAGGTCAACGCGGTTCGGGAGAGTCTCCCGGGCCGCGTTTGTCGTTTCAGGCCCGGATCCGCGCCCGCAGGTTGATCGGAAGATCATCGGCAGGCATCGGCCCGGTGCCCCAGGTCAGCTGGGGGCGGTAACCGTCAGGGACGCTCCATTCGAACCGTCGCAGCATCTGGTGCATGGTGGTCTTGACCGTCATGTCCGCGAACTGCTGGCCGATGCATTTGTGCGTCCCGCCGCCGAACGGCGCGAACACGTAGCGGCTCACCGCGGCCCGGGTCGCGGCGTTGTTCACGAACCGTTCGGGATTGAAGGTGTCCGGATCGGGCCACCAGTCGGAAAGCCGCATGGAGGCATAGACATTGATAGCCACCTGAGTCTTGCGGGGGACGAAGTGCCCGAGGATCTCGGTGTCGCGGATAGTTTGACGGAACAGAGCCCCCGCCGGTGCGTACATCCGGAGGATCTCCTTGAACGCTGCGTCCAGCAGCGGATAGGCGTCGAGGTCCAGGACGGTGGGGGTGTCGTTGGGCAGGCTGAGCGCTTCATCGCGAAGCGCGTCCTGCCACTGGCGGTTTCGGCCCAGCTCATAGGTGAGCATGGACAGGGCGATGGCAGTGGTGTCGTGGGCGGCCATCAGCAGGAAGATCATGTGGTTGACGATGTCGGTCGGGGTGAATCGGGCCCCGTCTTCATCCTCACTGCGGCACAGCATCGAGAACAGGTCGGTGCCGTCGCCACGTTGCCGGTCGGGAACCTGGTCGGCGAAGTAGCGCTCGAGGCGCTCCCGGGCCCGCAGGCCTTTGGCCCACACCCCGCCGGGCACGTCCGCGCGCACCAGGGCCTGCCCGCCCCGGACGGTGTCGTGGAAATCGGCCGACAGGTGATCGGACTCGGGGCCGAGATGCGTACCGACGAACACCTCCGCGGCCTGCTCGAGCAGCAGGTGCTTGATGGACGGATAGAATGGAAAGCCTTGTACCGACGGCCAATTGCGTAATGTGCGATCGATGCTGGGCCGCATCAGTTCCAGGTAGCCGTCCAAGGCGCTGCGGGTGAATGCCTGCTGCATGATGCGGCGGTGGTCGCGGTGCTCGTCGAAGTCCAGCAGCATCATCCCGCGGTGGAAGAACGGTCCGATGACGGGCGCCCAACCGCGGGTGCTGGAGAAGACCTTGTCCCGGTTGACCCACGCGGTTTCCAGGGCGTCGGGACCCATGAGGCCGACGACGCGGAAGCCGACACCGCCTGCCCACGACACCGGTCCGTAGCGCTCGTAGCGGTCCCGTGCGAAGGCGAGGGGATCGGCCAGCGAGCTCAACACGTGGCCGAGGAACGGGAAGCCGTAGTTGCCCATGACGGGCTTCAGATTCGAGCCCGGTGGTGGAGGGGCCAGGGGACGCTCGCCGCTCGGGAATCTTGAGGTGACGGCCGCGCCCAAGGTCTGGAGGCGGTGCGTGTTCACAGGTGAACAAAGTTCCATGGCGTCCTCCCGGTCAACCATTCTGGTACGGAACCGTGCCAGAATGTGGGGGTGGTGTCAACGACCAATCGCGCTTACGGCGGTCAATCGGCGGACGCTCGTCGTCAACAACGGCGTGCGCGCCTGCTGGACGCGGCGACGGACGCGATGGCTCGCAATGAATGGCGCGGTGTGACGGTCGAAAAGCTTTGTACCGCTGCAAATCTCAATAAGCGGTACTTCTACGAGAGCTTCACCGATCTGGATGTCCTGTCTGCCGCTGTCGTCGATGACATCGCCGAGGGCGTCCGCAGCGTCACCGTGGCGGCAGCGGATGCGGCTGCAGACGAGCCGTTGGAAGTCCAGGCGCTGGCGAGCGTGGCGGCTGCGGTACGGACATTGGTCGATGACCCGCGTCGGGCTCGCATCCTCCTCGGAGGCGTCGCAGCCTCACCTGAATTGCACGCTCATCGCACGACGGTCATGCACCGGTTGACCGAGGTTCTGATCGACCACGGCCGCACCGTGCACGGTGTCGAGTTGGAGAAGGACCCGTTGGCCAAGGTGGCGCCGGCGTTCATCGTCGGCGGTACAGCCGACGCCATCCTGGAATTCGTCGACGGCGGCGTCGATCTGTCCCTGGACGAATTCATCGCGCAACTCGCCACGCTCTGGCTGATCACGGGCAACGGAGCCGCGCAGGTGGCACGGACTCGGATCCCGCCGGTTTAGCGGTCGATGTCATCGCTGCGGCACTGTGACGAAAGTGCAGCCTTTGCTGGCGGATTCCCGATTTTCGCCTCGAGAACCTGCACGTTCGTCGCAGGCCTGGCGGTCTACTCATGTTGGGTGCCCGGTCACTTGACGTGCTTGTCGAACCATTCGATCGGAACCTCGGGGTGCACGCCGAAGTAGTTATAGCCGTCGAATCGGCGGTCGGTTCCGGTGATCCAGTGCAGGGCCTTCTCCTCGACAGGGATGGCGTCGAAGATGTCCTGCACGTCCTGCGGTCGCGTCATGGAGTCGTCGTGAACCTGAGCCACCAGCGTCGGCACCGTCACGGCCTTGACGTGCTCCAGCGGTGACTGCTCGGCCAGATGGAACCCGGTGCGCTCGTGCACGGCTTTGTCGAACTTGGCGTAGCCGTCCGCCATTCCGATGCCTTTGACGAACTCCTCGACGATGTAGTTGCCGGAGACGGGCTGCAGCATGACCATGGCCTGGATCTCCGAGAACTCTTCCGGGTGCTTCGACCACGCGACGGCGGTGGAATCCGCACCCAGGCACACCGACAGCAGCACCTTCTTCATGTCTTTGGTGTCGGGCCGGGCCGCGGCGTAGCGCAACGATCCGATGACGTCGCGGTACTCGGTCAGCCCGATACCGGCGATGCCGCCATTGCCCTGCCCGCTCATGCCGTGGTTGCGGATGTCGTAGGCCAGGACGTTGTAGCCCGCGTCGTGCAGTGCCTTGTACTCCGGCAGGAAGTTCACCTCGAAACCGCCGAGGCCACCGAACTCGGGCAGGTGCCCCGGGTAGCCGTAGCGGTTGCCGGGCAGGAAGTGGTTGTGAATGATCAGCCGGTCCGAGTCGGCTGGGATGAACCAGCCCTCAAGCGGCACCCCGTCCATCGACGGGAACACCACGTCCTCGTACTGCAGCCCCACCTCGTCGGGACGGCGCAACACGGGCGCGCGACGGCCGGCCGTGGTACCGGTGGTCCACAACTCGACGAATCCGTCGAATGCTTCCTGTGCGGCGTTGTTGTCGGGCATGTCGGGACCTCGTTTCCGTTGGACGAATCTGTCTGTATCCCGACGCTACGAGCTTGCTGACGTGGTGGGGGAGACGCTGCTTATAGGGGGTACCGGCAACCCCTCCCTACGCCCACCGCCTTTCCCTACTGTGGGGGCATGGACATCGCCAAGGACATCAGGGAGTTCCTGATGTCCCGACGCGCGAAGATTGCCCCCGAGCAGGTCGGGCTGGCCCCTGGTGTGCGACGCCGGGTGCCCGGCTTGCGGCGTGAGGAGGCCGCGCAAATCGCCGGGGTGAGTACCGAGTACTACACGCAGATTGAGCGGGGCAATGTCGCCGGCGTGTCCGATGAGGTGCTGCAGGCGATCAGCAGGGCGTTGCGGCTCTCCGATGACGAGACGGTTCACTTCTTCGACCTCGTCCGCGCCGCCGCGGGCACCCGCACACCGACGCGGGCCAAGCGCGCTGCGGTCAAGAAGCTGCCCCAGGGCGTTCAGGCCTTGATGGACGGTATGGCCGGCTCCCCGGCCATCGTGATGGACGGGAATCTCGACATCCTGGCGGCCAACCCGTTGGGGCAACTGCTGTATTCACCCCTGTATGACAGGGCGGTCGGGCGTCCCAACTTCGCCCGGTTCATCTTCCTCGATTCGTATGCTGCACAGGTGTTCCCGGAATGGGAGCGCAGCGCCGACGAAGCGGTGGCCTTGTTGCAGGCCGAGGCTGCCCGGGATCCCCACTCGGCGGCCATCACGCAGATAGTCGGAGAACTCGCCACCCAGAGCATCGAGTTCCGCACCCGCTGGGCGGCCCACAACGTGACCGCACACCGGCACGGTGTCAAGCGGTTCGGTCACCCAGAGTTCGGTGATCTCACGCTCACCTACAACGTTTTCGAGGTCACCGCGACACCGGGGCTGTCCCTCGTCGGCTACACCGCGGAGCCGAATTCGCCGTCCGCGCAAGCGTTGAGCATCATGGCCAGCTGGAGTGCGCCTAGTCCAACGCGAAAGTGACACCGGTGAGTTCCTCCGACACCGTCCATAGCCGGGACGCGGCATCGTTGTCGCGCAGTGGTTTCCATGGTTTCTGTTCGCCGGGAGGACCGCCGACGTGCCCCGGCCACTGGGGTCCGTAGAACGCGCCGTCCTTCGTTTGGGCCGAGGCCGCCGCCATCAGCGCAGGCAGCTTCGCACTGTCGACGGTCCCTACGATGAGGCCTCGCGCCGAGAACCAGCGGATCAGCCGCACACCGACGGTGTCCTTGGCCCGTCCGACTTCCGGGCGTGCCGCCAGCAGGTTGGTTGGGGCGACGCCCGGGTGCGAGATGTTGCTCGTGATACCCCAGCCCTCGGCGGCGCTGCGACGGTTGAGTTCGAGGCCGAACAGCCCGGTCGCGATCTTGGACTGCCGGTAGGCGGCCATGCCGTCGTAGCTGTGCTCCCAGTTCAGGTCGTCCCAATTGATGACGCCGCGGCGGGCGGCCACGCTGGTCTGCGATGTCACCCGGGCACGTCCGGCTTTGAGCAATGGCAGGAGCTGGGCGGTGAGCGCGAAGTGGCCCAGATGATTTGTGCCGAACTGCAGCTCGAATCCGTCTGCTGTGGTCTGCCGGTCGGGCGGGGTCATCACGCCGGCGTTGTTCACGAGTAGGTGGATCGGGGCGCCCTCGGCGCACAGCTTCTGACCGAGCGCGGCCACCGAGGCCAACGAGGACAGGTCGAGCTCCTCCAGCGTCAGCTTCGCGTGCGGATGCTGTTCGCGGATCTTGGCGACGGCTGCCTCGCCCTTGCTCGGATTCCGGACCGGCATGATCACCTCGGCGCCCGCGCCGGCGAGCCTCGCCGCGATGCCGAGGCCGATGCCGTCGCTCGCGCCGGTCACCACCGCCCGCTTTCCGGACAGGTCGTCGATCGTGATGTCGTCGTTGTGTGGCATGTGCTCCAGATTGCCCAGCAGGCTCCGTCGTATCCACGGTCTGACGATCCGTGGCTCAGCGAACCGGGACGGGAGAAAATGGCAGGCATGATCGATCGAGCCGGCCTGGCGGAATTCCTCGTCGGCCGTCGCGGAGCGTTGCAGCCCGAGGATGTCGGGCTCCCACGCGGACAACGCCGCCGAACGAGTGGGCTGCGGCGCGAGGAAGTTGCCGCACTGTGCCACATGTCGACCGACTACTACTCGCGGCTGGAGCGTGAACGCGGCCCGCAGCCCTCGGAGCAGATGATCGCCTCGATCGCACAGGGACTGCACTTATCCCTCGACGAGCGGGACCACCTGTTCCGCCTTGCCGGGCATCGGCCTCCGGTGCGTGGGTCGAGCAGTGACCACATCAGTCCCGGGATGCTGCGCATCTTCGACCGGCTGACCGACACCCCGGCCGAGATCGTCACCGAGTTGGGGGAGACCCTGCGGCAGACTTCGCTCGGCGTCGCGCTCGTCGGCGATCTGTGCCGGTTCACCGGCCCGGCGCGCAGCATCGGGTACCGGTGGTTCACCGACCCTGCGGTGCGTGAGCTCTATCCGCGCGAGGATCACGAGTTCTATTCGCGGATGTACGTTTCCGGGCTTCGCGGAGTGCTCGCGCTGCGCGGTCCGGGGTCGAAGGCCGCTCGATTCGCCGAACTGCTCACCGCCGCGAGCGAGGAGTTCAAGCTGTTGTGGGACCAGCACGAGGTCGGCATCAGGCCGCGCGATACCAAGCGTTATCAGCACCCTGAGGTCGGGAGTCTGGAACTCAACTGCCAGATCCTGCTCGACCCTGAGCAGTCACACTCGCTGTTGGTGTACACCGCGGCACCGGGTAGCGAGAGTTACGAGAAGCTTCAGCTGCTCTCGGTGATTGGTGCGTAGATATTCGTCCATGCGGTCGAGTAGTCGACCGGGCTTGGTTAGGATGAGGTCGTGGAGGATCAGCCCGCGGGCTCCAGTCGGGTGGCGCGCCGTCGTGACCGACGGAAGGCCGAGATCGTCAAGACGGCCACCCGGATCCTGACCGAGGCCGGCTACCAGGGTATGAGCCTGGAGGAGGTCGCCGAGCAGACCGACATCGCCAAGGCCACGCTCTACCACTACTTTTCGTCCAAGGACGCTTTGGTGTCCGCTGCGCTGGAGACCCTGACCGAGGAAGTGCTGCAGCGGCTGGCGGCCCGTGAGGAGTCTCTCGGAAATGCCGGTGCTCGCGAGCACCTCGCGGCCGTGATCGATGAACAGATCCGCATCCTCACCGAGACCGCACCCGAGGTGGCCGCGGTGTTCTCCTGGCCGCGAGGCTGGCCGGCAGTCTTCGACGAGCCGATGAAGGACATGCGGCGCCGTCACGACGCGGTGTTCCGCAAGGTGGTGCAGCGCGGGGTATCGGAAGGCGAATTCACCTGTCCTGACGTCAATGTCGCGTTGCAGTGCCTGCACGGCATCCTCAACCAGTCCTCGGTCTGGATCGGGCCGGGGATGCACGACGACGACCGCGCGGAACTGCGTGCCGCGATCGTCGACCGTGCCCTCTGCCTGTTCTACTGATCGGTCGTCGGTTGCGCCGACGGAAAACGGGGCGAACGCTTTTCCCGCAGGGCGGTGTAGCCCTCCACCACGTCCGGCCCGAGGAAGGTCAACATCTCGTAGGCCGCGGACTGGTCGAAGATCGGTCCGGCGCTGCGCAACCAGTTGTTGAGCGCACGCTTGGTCAGCCGGATGGCCTGCTGGGCACCGGTGGCCAGATTGTCGGCGACGCGCAGTGCCTCGTCCAGAACCTCCTCGCGCGGAAGGGCTTTGGCGACCATCCCGATCCGCTCGGCCTCGGTGCCGTCGATCATCTCGCCGGTCATCAGGTAGTACTTCGCCTTGGCCGTCCCGGCCAGCAGAGGCCAGATGATCGCGGCATGGTCGCCGGCCGCCACACCGAGCTTGACGTGCCCGTCGCCGATCCTGGCGTCCTCGGCGATGATCGCGACGTCGGCCAGCAGGGCGGCCACCGCGCCCGCGCCGACCGCGACGCCATTGATCGCGGACACGATCGGCTTGTCGCAGTTGATCATGTTGTAGACCAGGTCGCCCATCTCGCCGAGCATGTGTGAGACCCGGTCGTAGTCACCGGCCATGCGCTCCACCATGGCCAGGTCGCCGCCCGCACTGAAAGCCTTGCCGGCGCCGGTGATCACCGCGACCCGGGTCAGCGGATCGGCGGCCACGTCCTTCCAGATGTTGGCCAGTTCGGTGTGCATGCCTTCGTCGGCCGCGTTGTACTTCTCCGGCCGGTTCAGCGTGATCAGCAGGACGCCGTTGTCCCGGCGGGTCAGCGTCAGCTGCTGGTAATCAGAGAAATCCATGGGGACTGTCCCTTCCGTAGACGCATGCGATTCAACCGAACTTACGGTTTTTCGACTATATAAGTCAATTATCGACCGAACGGTTGATTTTCTCGGAGGCGAGGCCGATAGTGGCCATAGCGTCCACATCACCGCAGATCGGGAGGTCGGATAGTGCGATTCGACAACAAAGTCGCCGTGGTTACGGGTGCGGCCTCGGGAATCGGCCGGGCCATCGCAACCGCGTTGGCCGAGTCCGGTGCCACCGTGGCGGCCGTCGACCGCGATGCAGTCGGCCTCGCCCAGACGGTGGAGCACTGTCTGAACGCCACCGCGCACGTGGTCGACCTGGCCGACCCGAAGGCGGTGAGCACACTGCGCGACGACGTCGTGGCACTGCACGGACCACCCGCCGTCATCGTCAATGCCGCGGGCTTCGACCGGGTGGAGCCGTTCATGTCCAATGACGACAAGCTGTGGCGAGGGTTGGTCGCGGTGAACTTTCTCGGGCCCGTCCGGCTCACCCATGCCTTCCTCGAAACGATCCTCGCCGAAGGAGGTACGGCAAAGATCGTCAACATTGCCAGTGATGCGGGGCGGGTGGGAAGTCTCGGCGAGACGGTGTACGCCGGTACAAAGGGTGGGTTGATCGCCTTCACCAAGTCGCTCGCGCGTGAGATGGCCCGGCATCAGATCAACGTCAACTGTGTTTGCCCTGGACCGACCGATACCCCGCTGTTCGATTCGCTTCCGGACAAGGTTCGTGACGGGCTGATCAGAGCCATCCCGTTCCGCCGGGTCGCGAAACCCGAGGAGGTTGCCAAGGCTGTGCTCTTCTTCGCCTCCGACGATGCCAGCTTCATTACTGGCCAAGTCCTCAGTGTCAGTGGGGGCTTGACGATGGCCGGCTGATGGCCGCTCGGTGACCGGCAGGCGACGATCCCGCTCTTGGTCGACGCCAGTCTGCAATGGCATACTTGCTCAGCCCCTGGGCTCAACTCAGCCAATTCCGTTAGCCTCGGGGAGCAGATTGGCCAGTTGGGGGATTGCTATGGCAAACGATCTGAGAGTGGACCCGGGGGCGCTTCGTGCGGGGGCCACTAGCAGCGAGATGATCGCTGCCGAATTGGGTGTGTCGCCGGCCCGCCCGGATGCCGGGGGTTATCCGAGCAGTACCGGTGTTTCGGCCATGGACGATGCGGTGATCACCGCGCGGGCCTCCCAGTCGGGTCGCGTCAGCGCACAGGCGGGGCATCTGTCTGCGGCCGCGCTTCGATACGCCGCGATCGACGAACAACACGCCGGAGGTCTGGCGGAGTTGATGTGAATGACGTAGCCGCCGCCGGTCCATCGGGTGGGGCGCTGACTCGCTCTCAGCTGGAGAGTTGGGACACAACGTATCTCGCGGATGCTGCCGCGCGCTGGCGGCAGTTGGCGGCCGAGTCAGAGGAACTGTTCGAGTGGCACCGGCAGAATGTCTGCGCGCCCGGCGGCGCGGAGTGGTCGGGTACCGCCAACGAGGTCGCGGGTGAACAGGTCAGCGCTGACGCCGTGGTGGTCCGCAAGCAGGGCGACATCCAACGTGAGGCCTCCGAGATCGCCGAGAACGGCTGCCGTGACATCCGGCTGGCCGTAGGGCAGGTGCTGGAGGCCATCACGGCTGCCGAGGAAGACGGATTCTCGGTGTCCGAGAGCCTCAGGGTGCGCGACACCCGCCGCATCGACGTGAGCACCATGGCGGTGCGCTACACGGCGTCTCGCGAGCACGCCGAGGACATCCGGTGGCACTGTGAGCGGCTCATCCAGGCCGAGATCTATCTGGGCCAGCGGCTCGAGGGCAAGGCCCTCGAGCTCGCCGCCATCCGCTTCTCGCTGTGACCGGAGCGCCGGTCTACAGCTGCGCCCAGATCGACTTGGTCTTGAGGTAGGCGTCGATGCCCTCGTACCCGAATTCCTTGCCGATGCCCGACTGCTTGTAGCCGCCGAACGGCACATTGTGGTCGAAGGTCAACTGGCAGTTCAGCCCCACCATGCCGGCCTGCAGCCGCTTGCCCAGGCTGTGTGCGCGGGCCAGATTGGTGGTCCAGACCGTCGCGGCCAGACCGTAGCTGGTGTCGTTGGCCATCGCGACGGCTTCGTCGTCATCGTCGAACGGCAGGATGGTGACGACCGGTCCGAAGATCTCTTCCTTGTAGAGCCGGCTCGTCGTCGGGTCGACGTTGGTGACCACGGTGGGTTTGACGAAATACCCTTTTCGGTCCAATCGGTAACCGCCGGAGACGATTTCGGCACCGTCTTGCTTGCCCTGGTCGATGTATCCGAGCACGCGGTCGAGCTGCTTCTGGCTGACCAGCGGGCTGATCATGGCGCCCTCGTCCTTGGGGCCGCCCAGTACCAGGTTGTCTCCGATCATCGCGATGCCCTGCACCACGCGTTCGTAAACGCTGCGCTGCACAAAGATTCGTGATCCGCACACGCAGCCCTGCCCTGAGTGCACGAAGATACCCATCGAGGCCATCATGATCGCCATGTCGAGGTCGGCGTCTTCGTAGATCAGCACCGGGGACTTACCGCCCAGCTCCAGGGTCACCTTCTTCAGGTTGTCCGCCGAGTCCCGCATGATCTGCTTGCCTACCTCGGTGGAGCCGGTGAAGGCGACCTTCTCGACATCGGGGTGCGCGGTGATCGCGGCACCCGCGGTGGCGCCGTAGCCGATGACGAAGTTCGCCACGCCGTCGGGCACGCCGGCCTCGCCGATCAGGCGCTCCAGCAGTACCGCCGACAGCGGGGTTTCCTCGGCGGGCTTGACGACACTGGAGCAGCCGGCGGCCATGGCCGGGGCGATCTTGGCACAGGCGTTGAACAGTGGGCCGTTCCAGGGGTAGATGAGCCCGACCACGCCATACGGCTCCTTGGTGGTGTAGGCGTGCAGGTTGGAGTAATTGCTGTTGACGCCGCCTTCCATCTGCACCTGGTAGCTGCTGCCGTTGAGCTTGGTACACCAGCCCGCGTAGTAGCGGAAGAACTCCGCGCACGTGGAGACGATCATCTCTGCCTGCATCGGGGGCATCCCGGCGTCCAACGACTCCAGCTCGGCGAACTCCTTGGCGTGCTCGTCGATCAGATCGCCGAGCTTCCACAGCACCTTGGCGCGCTGGCGGGCCGGAATGTCAGTCCAAATCCCGGATTGATAGGCCGCTTTCGCGGCGGCGACGGCCTCGTTGACCGCGTCGGGACCGCAGTCGCGGAACTCGGTGATCTGCTCCTCGGTTGCCGGGTCGATGACCGGAATGGTCTCGCCCGTGCCCGGTCGGTCGCGGAGCTCTTCCAAAACCGTCTGCAGTCCCATAAAGTTCCCTTCGTCGTCGAAATGCTGAGCACCTGCTTAGCAGTCGGGAGCCGAGGCGGTCAAGACCGCATATGCGGCTCATGCGCGGCTATTTCGCCGTGTTTGCGGTTGTTGGGCTGATGCAGGGCGGATACGCTGGCGCGGTGCCAGACATCCGGATCCGCGAGGCGGCCGAACTGCTCGGTGTCAGTGACGACACCGTGCGGCGCTGGATCGACGACGGGGCCCTACCGGCCCACCTCGACGGTTCCGGGCGCAAGGTGATCGACGGGGCCGCGCTGGCGGCGTTCGCCCGCGCCAACGCCGCTGCGGCGCCGAAGGATCCGCTCGGCATCGGCAGCTCGGCGCGCAACCGCTTCGCCGGTCTGGTCACCGACGTCGTCGCCGATGGGGTGATGGCCCAGGTGGAGAT
Source organism: Mycolicibacterium sp. 050232 (assembly GCA_036235365.1). Lineage (GTDB taxonomy): Bacteria > Actinomycetota > Actinomycetes > Mycobacteriales > Mycobacteriaceae > Mycobacterium. Next base: position 300,391 of record JAZBEZ010000005.1, read on the forward strand.
GCAGTGCGGGCCGTTCACGGTGGTGTCGCTGATGAGCAGCCAGTCGGTGCGGGAACTCGGACTGGCTCCGGGCAGCATCGCCGTCGCGGTGGTCAAGGCCACGACCGTGATCGTGGAAACCCCGAAAGGACAATCGTGAACCCAACCCGGATGTTCGCCTTGGCGCTCAGCGCGGTGGGCGCGACAGCCCTGATCGCCGGCTGCGCCTCGGCCGACAACGCCTCGGCGCCCTCCACCGCAGAGGGCGGCTCGATCACGGTGTTCGCAGCGGCGTCGCTCAAATCGGCTTTCACCGAGATCGGCGAGCAGTTCAAGACCGAGAACCCGGGAACCTCGGTGGAGTTCTCGTTCGCCGGATCCTCGGACCTGGTCACCCAGCTCACCCAAGGGGCCGACGCCGACGTGTTCGGCTCGGCAGACACCCGGAACATGGACAAGGCGGTGGCCGCGGATCTCGTCGAGGGTGCTCCGGTCAACTTCGCCACCAACACCCTGACCATCGCCGTCGCACCGGGAAACCCCAAGGGCATCAAGTCTTTTGCCGACCTGGCCAAGCCGGGCACCAGCGTTGTGGTGTGCGCGCCGCCGGTGCCCTGCGGTGGTGCGACCGAGAAGGTCGAGAAGGCCACCGGAGTGACGCTGTCCCCGGTGAGTGAGGAGACCTCGGTCACCGACGTGCTGGGCAAGGTGACCAGCGGACAGGCCGACGCCGGTCTGGTCTACGTCACCGACGCCGCCGGAGCGGGGGACAAGGTCACCAGCGTGGCGTTCCCCGAGGCCGCCCAGGCCGTCAACACCTATCCCATCGCGGTGCTCAAAGAGTCCGCGCACGCCGACCTGGCGCACCGATTCGTCGACCTGGTGACCGGTGACGCCGGCCAAAAAGCGCTCGCAAAGGCCGGATTCGCCAAGCCCTGACCCAGCCCGCGGCGGCGCCGTAGCCTGGGATCGTGGCCGATCTGACCGAGATCCGCGCCGACGACCTGGCGGCACTGGAATTCTTCGCCGGATGCCGGCCGTCCGTACTGGCACCGCTGACCGCCCTGCTGCGGCCGCTGTCGGCAGCGCCGGGCCAGGTGCTGATCCGACAGGGCGATCCGGCCCTGACCTTCATGCTGATCGCCGCGGGGCGGGCCCGGGTGGTCCATGAGGGGCCCGACGGCCAGGCCGTCGTCGCCGAGCTGGAACCCGGCCTGATCATCGGTGAGATCGCGCTCCTGCGCGATGCGGCGCGGACCGCTACGGTGACCGCCCTCGACCCGGTGACCGGCTGGGTAGGTGACCGCGACGCCTTCGAGGTGATCCTGCACCTGCCCGGCATGTTCGACCGTCTGGTGCGCATCGCCCGCCAGCGGCTGGCCGGCTTCATCACCCCGATCCCGGTGCAGATGCGCAACGGCGACTGGTTCTATCTACGTCCGGTGCTACCCGGCGACGTCGAACGCACCTTGAACGGGCCCGTCGAGTTCTCCAGTGAGACTCTCTATCGACGGTTCCAATCCGTGCGCAAGCCGACGAAGGCACTGCTGGAGTACCTGTTCGAGGTCGACTACGCGGACCATTTCGTCTGGGTGATGACCGAGGGGGCGCTGGGGCCCGTCGTCGCCGACGCCCGAGTGGTCCGCGAGGGGCACGATGCGACGACGGCCGAGGTGGCGTTCACCGTCGGCGACGACTATCAGGGCCGCGGCATCGGCACGTTCCTGATGGACGCTCTGGTGGTGTCAGCGGAATACCTTGGGATTCAACGCTTCACTGCGCGCGTGTTGAGTGACAACTACGCCATGCGGCGCATCCTGGACCGCCTCGGTGCCGTGTGGGAGCGCGAGGATCTGGGGGTGGTGCTCACCGACGTCGCGGTACCTGCCGTCAACACGCTGAGTCTGGACCCCGAGCTGGCGGCGAAGATCAAAGACGCGACGCGTCAGGTGATCCGGGCGGTGAGTCAGTGAGACCACCTCTCAACAAGGACACCCGAGTGTGCATCTCGCTGGCGGCCCGGCCCAGCAACATCGGCACCCGCTTCCACAACTATCTCTATGACGAGCTCGGCCTCGACTATCTCTACAAGGCCTTCACCACAACCGATATCGCCGCGGCGATCGGCGGCGTGCGGGCCCTCGGCATCCGGGGCTGCTCGGTGTCGATGCCGTTCAAGAAGGACGTCATGGCCCTCGTCGACGAGATCGAACCGTCGGCGCTGGCGATCGACGCGGTCAACACGATCGTCAACGACCTGTCGGTACCCGGTGGCCACCTGGTCGCGTCCAACACCGACTACCTGGCCGTCCAGGCGCTCGTCGAGCAGTTGGACCCGGACGACGCGGTGCTGATGCGGGGCAGCGGCGGCATGGCCAAGGCGGTTGGGGCAGCATTGCGGGACAAGGGTTTTCGTCAGGGCACAGTCGTAGCGCGCAACCGCGAAGCCGGGCGGGCAATCGCCGAGGCGCTCGGCTACGACTATGCGCCCGAGGTCGGTACATCGACGGCACCGATCCTGGTCAACGTGACCCCGATCGGAATGGCCGACGGGCCCGACGAACACCGCAGTGCATTCGAACCGGCCACGATCGCGGCGGCAGGTGCCGTGGTCGACGTGGTGGCCATGCCCGCCGAAACGCCGCTGATCACCGCGGCCAGGGCGGCGGGTCTTCCGGTCATCACCGGCGCGGAGGTGATCGCGCTTCAGGCCGCCGAACAGTTCGAGCGATACACGGGCGTGCGGCCGACGCCCGAGCAGGTGGCCGCGGCGTCGGCCTTCTCTCGGCAGCCGGCTACGGCGTGATGACCGTCTGCTCGTCGATCACCGCGGTCGCGTCCATCAACGGACCCATCTGATCCTCGGTGCCATCGGCGTTGAACTGCAACACGAACAGTCCATCGGCGCCGGGGATCACCACGGTCTTCTGTGCGATCAACCGGGGGGCGCCGTCCTTCACGTAGGTGCCGCCGATCTGATACGCCTCGAATCCGCTGAGCTCGTCGGCGGACCCGTCGCCCTGGTTCTCGTAGCCCGGCATGTTCCGGATCTCGTTCGGGGCGTACTCCAGAATCTTGGCCGGGTCCACGTCGCCGGTCAGCTTGGCCATCAGTGCGATGATCGAGGGCGGATCCGCGGCGAACTGCGGGTCGGTGGATACGATTGCACCCCAGGCCCATTCGGGAGTCGACGCGCCTGCGTCCGACCAGCCCTCGGGGATCGGCATCTCCAGTGTGGGTGTGCCCGGATCGCCGCGGCGCACCGCCGTTTCGGTGATCTTGTTGTCCCGGATGTAGTCGCGGATCGTGTACTGGTGTCCGGCCGCCGGAGCGCTGGTTTCGCCGGCCTTGGTCGTGGTCGGCTCGGTGCTCGTCTGGTTGTTCCCGGACGCCTCCGTCGCGGTGCCGGGCACCGTCTTGCCGCCGCAGCCGGTCAACATGACCCCGAGCGCGACGGCGGCGATGACGATTCCGCCGGCCCTCATTGACGTGGTCATCGGTCTCCAATCGGTTGGACGCCCCCGGTGAGGCGCAACTGACCTGCACGATAAACGCTTTGCTGGCAAATAGCTGGCAGAAGCCGCGGTCCCGCGACGCGATCCTTTGCACAGTGAAATGTCCTGCGCCGCGCAGTTGGGCCGTCAACCAATTCGCGGACAGGTACCCGGTCTGTTCGAGGACCTGGGCCGGGCGGACCGATGAAACGGCCAGGCCTGCGGTCATTAAATTCCGCTGTATCGCAACACTTGTCGCACCGCCGTCGGTCCTCGACAGCAAACCCGGGGCTGTGGTATCAAAACGCCGTGCGCCCCTTCGCCGTCCCAGCGGCCCTGCTGATGTGCACCCTGGCCTGCGGGGTGGCATGCGGATCTGGGCCGGCAGCGGAGCCGCAGCCGTCGTCGGCGTCGCGCACCACGGGCGATGTCGGCACCGTGAACCCGGCCCGCATCGAACGGGCCCGTCAGGACCTGCCGCCCGGTTACGAGGTGGTGCCGATCGAGCCGCAGGCAACCCCGGTATCGCTGTGGGGTTTCGGCCCGGACTGGCGGGCCGATCCGGCCGCCTGCGGCGCGCTGGTTGCCCGAGAAGTCGAGCCGACCCGCGGTTGGTCGGCCTCGGGGCCCGGCGGCATCGTGTATGCGGGGGTTTCGAAGCTGGGGCCGGGCGTCCCCGCGGATCGCCGCGACCCGCCGTGTGAGCAGTGGAGTGTGTCCGGCGGGCATTCCGTCGGGACCGTCACCGCGGTCGCGGGCCCGCAGATCGAGGACGCGGTGACCGCCGGGATGTCCACCGCCGTCACCACGATTGTCGAAGGGGGCACCGAAACTCGCTCCCACGCCGACACCTTCACCGCGGATCTGGGCGCCGGCTATCACGTGTTCGTCAGTGTGGTCACCGACCCCGGCTCGCCGAATCCCGCGCTCGACCCGACGTTCGCCTCCGACCTACTGGTGAAAACGGTTTCGGCGTTGCGCGGCTGAGTCGGTCGTGACCGGTAGGTTGACGAACCCCAGGTATCTTGACAGCGATGTGGAACCGCAACGTGTTACTCGCCGCCGCAGGCGTCCTCGCCTGCGCCACCGGATTGGTCGCGTGCGGTCAATCGGATCAGTCGACGTCCGCCAACGCGGACATCGCCAACGTCGCCAAGGTGCGCTCCAGCTTCGGGCCGGAGTTCAAGGTCACCGACGTCGCCCCGGCCGGGATCGACCCGAAGAAGCTGGCGCCGCACAAGATGCCGCCCGGGGTGAAGGTCGAGCCTGCCGATTGCGCGAAGTTCGCCGAGGGCCAGTCCCTGCCGGAGGGGCTCAAAGGCAACGTGGCGGCGACCACGGCCGAAGGCGCGGGTAACCGGTTCATCGTGATGGCGCTGGAGACTTCGGAGCCGGTCCCGATGGAGGACCCCGGCGATGCCTGCAAGCAGGTGAAGTTCCTGGGCCCCGGGATCCGCGGCCAGGTCGACGTGGTCGAGGCCCCGAAGATCGACGGTGCCCGTACCACGGGCACGCACCGCATCGTGCAAACCGCCGCGGGCGGGCAGGCGCGTACCGGGGAGTTGTACAACTACGTCGCCAGTTTCGACACGTTCATGGTGATCGTCACCGCCAACCCGCTGGTGCAGCCGGGCAAGCCGGTGTCGCCGGTGGACGACAAGCGGGCTCGGGATCTGCTCAGTGCCGCGGTCGCGAATGTGAGGGGCTAGCGAGCCTCAGCGCACGTCGTGCGGACGGAACTGGATGCTGATCCGTGGACCCACCAGGCTGGTGGTCTTCGGGATCGAATGCTCCCAGGTGCGTTGGCACGATCCGCCCATCACCAACAGGTCGCCGTGGCGGTGCTGCAGCCGCAGGGCGTGACCGCCACCGCGCGGGCGCAAGGCGAAAACTCTTGTCGCCCCGAGCCCCACGATGGCCACCATGGTGTCCTCGCTGCGACTGCGCCCGATCGTGTCGCCGTGCCAGGCGACGCTGTCATTGCCGTCGCGGTAGAGGCACAGGCCGGCGGTGGTGAACGGTTCGCCGAGCTCACCGCCGAACGTGTCGTTGAGCCTGCGCCGGATCTGCTTGAGCCGCGGGTGCGGCACCGGCTCGTCGATCAGGTGGTGAAAGCTCACCAGGCGGGGCACCGCGACCACCCGGTCGTACATCTCGCGCTCCTCCGAGCGCCACGGGACACCGTCCATCAACTCTTCGAACAGCGAGTCCGCATCGGGCAACCAGCCCGAGCGCAACTCCACCCAGGCGCCGTTGCCGAGTCGACGACGTTCAGCGTGCTCGAACAGTGAGCCTTGCAACGCCAGCTCCATGCGCGCGAGTGTATCGCACAGACGTTCGACTGCGTTAGAGGCGGGAGGCACCCGGACCCTGCTCGGCGAGCACGTCGCCGGGGTTGGTCAGCAGGCACGTCTTGAGGCTGAGGCAGCCGCAGCCGATGCAACCGGTCAGGTTGTCGCGCAATCGTTGTAGGTGCAGGATGCGGTCGTCGAGGTCCTGGCGCCAACCGGCCGAGAGCCTGGCCCAGTCCTTGCTGGTCGGAACCCGGTCGGCGGGCAGGCCCGACAGTGCCTCGCGGATGCGTGCGAGCGGTATGCCCAGGCGCTGCGACATCCGGATGAATGCCACGCGGCGCAGCGTCTCCCGCGCGTAGCGGCGCTGGTTTCCCGAGGTGCGGCGGCTGGCGATCAAGCCTTCGCGCTCGTAGAAATGCAGTGCCGACACCGCCACGCCGCTGCGCTGCGACATCTCGCCAGGAGTTAACTCGTGCGTCTCCATACACCTCAACCATAGTTGAGTTAACGTCATGACGTGGAGACTGCGGCGTTCGGTTCCAACTCTGAGGTCGGCACGCTGCGCGCCGTCATCCTGCACCGGCCGGGTCCGGAGTTGCAGCGGCTGACGCCCCGCAACAACGACGCCCTGCTGTTCGACGGCCTGCCGTGGGTGGCCAAGGCGCAACGCGAGCACGACGCCTTCGCCGCTGTGCTGCGCTCGCGCGGCGTCGAGGTTCTGCTACTGGCCGATCTGCTGACCGAGGCGCTGGCCCACAGTGGGGCCGCCCGGATGCACGGCATCTCGGCCGCCGTCGACGCCAGACGACTGGGTGTGCCACTGGCCCAGGAACTTTCGGCCTATCTGCGCACCCTGCCGCCGGCCGATCTGGCGCGCATCCTGATGGCCGGTATGACGTTCAACGAGGTGCCCTTTCACGGCGCCGAACTGTCGCTGGTGCGCCTCATGCACCACGGTGGCGATTTCGTGATCGAGCCGCTGCCGAATCTGTTGTTCACCCGGGATTCGTCGTTCTGGATCGGGCCACGCGTGGCCATCACCTCCCTGGCCCTGCCGGCCCGGGTGCGCGAGACCTCGCTGACCGATCTGATCTATGCCCACCACCCGCGATTCCTCGGCGTCCGGCGGGCCTACGAGTCCCGGTCGGCACCCGTCGAGGGCGGCGACGTATTGCTGCTCGGGCCGGGGGTGGTGGCCGTCGGCGTGGGGGAGCGGACCACGCCGGCCGGGGCCGAGGCGTTGGCACGCAGCCTGTTCGACGACGACCTGGCGCACACCGTGCTGGCGGTGCCGATCCGGCAGGAACGGGCCCAGATGCACCTGGACACCGTGTGCACCATGGTCGACGTCGACGCGGTGGTGATGTACCCGAACATCGTGGACTCGTTGTCGGCGTTCACCATTCACCGCACCGAGGCCGGGATCCAGATCGACGACGAAGTGCCGTTCGTCGAGGCGGCTGCCACTGCGATGGGCATCGAACAGCTGCGGGTGATCGACACCGGGCTCGATCCCGTCACCGCCGAACGCGAACAATGGGACGACGGCAACAACACCCTGGCCCTGGCGCCGGGTGTGGTGGTGGCCTACGAGCGCAACTCGGAAACCAATGCCCGGCTGGCTGATTCGGGCATCGAAGTGCTGCCCATCGAGGCTTCGGAGCTGGGCACGGGCCGCGGCGGGCCGCGCTGCATGTCGTGTCCGGCGGCTCGGGACCTGCTCTAGCCCTGAGGGCGTGCCGTCGGCGCCGTTTTCCACTCCACGGTCGCTGCCTGTACAGCCTTCTTCGCCGTTTTCCACCTCAGGGTTGGTCTGCGTCGCGATGCGCAGCCCACTGGTAGAAAGCGGCGGGGGCCAGTCAAGAGTGTGGGCCCGTCAAGAGTGTGGGCCCGGCCGCCCTTGCTCGCCGCTTTCGACTTGAGGGTCGTTGTCCGGTGCGATGGGCGGCGCAGCGGTAGAAACCGGCGCACTTTCAACGCCCAAGGAGCGCCGGCGGGCACACCTAACGCCAAGAAGGCAACCAGATCTCCAGATTCCAGGTCGACTGCGAAATCGGAACTCCCGTCAAGACCGGGTACAGCCACGCGAAATTCGCGATCACGAGCGCCACGTAGAAGCACACCACGAGTAGCCCCAACGTTCTTCGCTCGGGGTTCTGCCGCGGTTGGTACAGGATGTCGCCGAGGATCAGGGCGATCGCCAGCACCAGGAACGGCGCCATCACGGTCGCGTAGAAGAAGTACATCTGCCGGTCGATGTCGAAGAACCAGGGCAGGTAGCCGGCCGAGTATCCGACCAACACCACGCCGTAGCGCCAGTCCCGTCGCACCACGGCCCGCCACAAGGCCCAGCCGAGCACGGGCACCGCGATGAACCACATCGCCGGAGTGCCCACCAGCATCACGGCCTTCACGCATGACTGCGTCCCGCACCCGGCCACATCGTGGTTGTCGATCGCATAGAGCACGGGCCGCAGCGACATCGGCCACGTCCAGGGCTTGGATTCCCACGGGTGGTGATTGCCGTCGGCGTTGGTCAGCCCGGCGTGGAAATGGTAGGCGGCATAGGTGTAGTGCCACAGCGACCGCAGCGCGTCGGGCAGCGGGATGATGCTGTTGTCGCCGATGGACTGGCCGGCCTCATAGCGGTTGATGCCGGTCTCGGAGGCGAACCACGGTGCGTACGACGCCAGGTAGACGGCCAACGGAATGAACCCGAACACGTACGCGGCCGGCCCCACATCACGGCGCAGCATGCCGCGCCACGGCCCCTGCACGTGGTACTGCTTGCGCGCGATCGCGTCGAGCACCAGTGTCATCACGCCGAAGAACGCCACGAAGTACAGCCCCGACCACTTGGTGGCACAGGCCAGGCCGAGCAGCACCCCGGCTCCGAACCGCCACCACCGCACGCCCAGCCGGGGACCCCACGGCGTCTCGGCGATGCGGCCCTCCATGAAGGCGACGTGCATGCGATGACGGACGTCGTCGCGGTCGACCATCAGGCAGGCGAACGCCGCCACCACGAACACCACGAGGAACACGTCCAGCAGCGCGGTGCGGGCCGAGACGAAGCTGACCCCGTCGGCGATCAGCAGCAACCCGGCGATACCGCCGACGAGGGTGGAGCGACTGATCCGGCGCGCGATCCGCACCACCAGCAGCACGATCACCACGCCGCACAGCGCCCCGGAGAACCGCCAGCCCAGCCCGTTGTAGCCGAACAACGCCTCGCCGATCGAGATCAGCTGTTTGCCCACCGGCGGATGCACCACCAGCCCGTAGCCCGGGTTGTCCTCGACCCCGTGGTTGAACAGCATCTGCCAGGCCTGCGGCGCGTAGTGCTTCTCGTCGAAGACGGGCGTACCGGCATCGGTCGGCGAGCCCAGATTCAGGAACCGGCTTATCGCGGCCAATCCGGTGATGATGGCCGTCATCAGCCAGCCCTGCAGCCGGTCCGTCGGCCCGAAATCCGGGGCCGGGATCAGCGGCGCCGGGCTGATCAACGGGACCGAGCGACCAGCCGTCGGCGATTCGATGGCAGTGGCGGTCACGCAAGCGATCGTAGGCTGTCGGTCGTGACACCCGGCAAACTACTGATCGGCGCCACGCCGCTGGGCCTGCCCTCCGATGCCTCTGCGCGTCTCATCACAGCGCTGCAGACGGCTGACATCGTCGCCGCCGAAGACACCCGGCGTGTGCGCGGCCTGGCCCAGTCGCTGGGCGTGCAGCCGGCGGGCCGGATCATGAGCTTCTTCGACCAGAACGAGGCCAGCCGCGTGCCGGGCCTGGTGGAGGAGATCGCGGCCGGTGCGACGGTACTCGTGGTCAGCGACGCCGGTATGCCGCTGATCAACGACCCGGGTTACCGCCTGGTGGCGGCCTGCATAGAAGCGGACCTGCCGGTCTCGTGCCTGCCGGGTCCGAGTGCGGTGACGACGGCGCTGGCGGTGTCGGGACTGGCCTCTGACCGGTTCTGTTTCGAGGGCTTCGCCCCGCGTAAGCACGCGGCGCGGCTGGCCTGGCTGCAGACGCTGGCAGCGGAACCGCGCACCACGGTGTTCTTCGAATCTCCGCGGCGGCTCGCAGAGACACTGCGCGACGCAGTCGACGTGTTGGGCCCGGCGCGGCGCGCCGTGGTGTGCCGCGAGCTGACCAAGACCCATGAGGAGATCCGCCGCGGCAGCTTGGGCGAGCTCGCGGAGTGGGCCGCCGACGGCGTGCTGGGGGAGATCACCGTGGTGTTGGCCGGCGGCACCCCGACGGTCGAACTGCCCGCCCTGGTGGCCGAGGTCGAGGAACTGGTGGCCGAAGGGATCCGGGTCAAGGACGCCTGCGCCCAGGTGATCGCGGCGAATCCGGGGGCGCCGTCACGGCGCGAGCTCTACGACGCCGTGCTGCGCGCCCGGGACTGAAGCCCGGTTTTCAGTCGCAGATTTGGTGCATCTGACGGTGCGAGACGCCGGTTAGGGTGGCTGCATGGGTCCGGATTTCTCGATGGTCGATTCCGCGGAAAAGGCCGAACAGCTTTGTGCACAAGGGCAATTGGAGCGCGTGTTTCTCACGCCGGCCGAGTTCGGCGGGCCGGATCACGTTCAGAACGTGGTGTACTGCCCGGTCGGCTCGGCGGCGGCGAAGGCGGATGTCGATCTCAACATCGTCGCTTCCCTCATCCGAGAGGGGAAGGTTCAGGCGTACTCGGCGGTGCCCATCTATGAGGGCAGCAGTTTCGTGCCCGTAGCCGTCGACATCTCCGCCTGGCACCCCGAGTCCCCGGACACCGGCGCGTTCAACGTGAGGGTCGCGATGTGGGGCTCGGCACTCCTGCCTGACTCAGCTCCCTGACGAAAGCTGTTGGCTCCGAACGGAGAACTCGACGATCGACGCTGACTTGTGCAGGCATTCATCCCATTCCGCGTCGGCGTCGGAATCGGCGGTGATGCCGCCGCCGACGCCGAGAACCGCCGATCCGTCGGGGCCGAACTCCACCGTGCGGATCGCCACGTTGAGCTCGCAGCCGGCCAGCGGTGAGGCCAGACCGACTGTCCCGCAATACACTCCGCGTCGCTCCGGTTCCCACTGCCGTAGCAGCTGGCGGGCTCGTCGCTTCGGGGTGCCGGTCACCGACGCCGGCGGGAAGGTGGCGTCGAGCAGCACGCTGGTCGGCACGTGCACGGGCACCTCGGCGGTGACTGTGGAGACCAGATGCCAGACCCCGGGCGCCGGATGCACGGCGAGCAGTTCGGGCACCGTCACGCTGCCGGTGGTCGCGACGCGCCCCAGGTCATTGCGCACCAGGTCGACGATCATGACGTTCTCGGCGACGTCCTTGACCGAGGCCAGCAGGGCGGCAGGGTCGGCCGACGAGGGCAGCGTGCCCTTGATGGGGCTGGAGGCGACCGCAGTGCCCGCCCGGCGCAGGAACAACTCCGGTGACAGCGAGGCCACCGCGCCCCAATCCCCGGCCACATAGGCGGCGCGTGACGGTGCGGTTCGGGCCACTGCCTCGGTGAAGAAGTCGATCGGGTCGCCGTCGATGCGGCCGGTGAATCTGGTGCACACGCAGGCCTGGTACACCTCACCCGCAGCGATGGCCTCCAGGCAGGCCAGCACGCCGCGGCGGTGATCGTCGCGGTCGGGGGCCACCCAGGTGAGGGCGTAGTCGCGTGGTCGAGCCACTTCCAGTGTTCGAAGCCAGGTGGGAAGGTCTGCGCCAATGAGGCTTTCGAACCACCACAAGCCGTCGGCGTCTTGGCGCAGCACGCAGTCCGACCAGCCGCCCGCGGCCACCGGGATTCGCGCGGGTGTGCCGTCGGCGCCAGGGTCCGGGTAACAGAGGTAACCGAACCAGCCGCCACCCACACTGCCTGCCGGCCCCGAGGCATCCTGAGGCACCTCGAAGCAGGCTGCCGGTGCCACCGGAGTCACCGATACCGAGGGGGCGATCACCGCGCGCGAGCCGAACCAGTCGCCGATCACCGCGGCCGGCGGCGCCAGGCCCGCGGCCCGCGCAGCCGCGGCGACACCGCGCAGCACCGCCGGGGCATCGCCCAGGGCGCCGAGGCGCTCGATCCGCATGGAGCAAGCTTGCTTCGTTCCGCGAGCAGACGCAAAACCGCACTTTCCAAGGCGAAATAGTGCGAGTTTGCTGGGGGCCCCACCCACTTGCGGGGGACTGCTCGCGGGGGGAACCTCAGCGGCTGATCACCCGCGGGATGTCGATGCCGGTCAGCTTGTCTGGATTGCGCATCGCGTAGAAGTGGGTGATCTTGCCGTCGACTACCTCGACGGTGAACACGCCTTCCATCCCGGCGTCGCTGCGGATCATCAGCGCTGGTTCGCCATTGCACGAGATGCGCTCGAACGTCAGCCCCGGGACCCTTTCTCCCGCACGGAACAGACCGACCAGCATCGCCGCGACCTTCTGGGCGCCCACGACGGGCCGCCTCGCAGCGCTGGCCTTGCCGCCGCTGTCGGCGGTGTAGACCGCATCCGGCGCCAGCAGTGCCAGCAGGCCGTCCATATCGCCGGTGGCCGCCGCAGTCAGGAATTCCTCGGTGATCCGGTTGGACTCGTCGAGGTCGACGGGCTCGAACCGCTTGCGCCGTGACTGCACGTGCTCACGGGCGCGATGCGCCATCTGACGCACCGCACTCGCGGATTTGTCGACGGCCGCGGCGATCTCGTCGTGACTGAACCCGAACACCTCGCGCAGCACGAACACCGCACGCTCATCCGGGGTGAGTGTCTCCAGCACCACCAGCATGGCCATCGAAACCGACTCGGCCAGAACCACATCCGCTGACGGGTCGCCTGCGTCGCCGAAACTGTCGGGGGACAGCAGCAGCGGCTCGGGCAGCCACGGGCCCACATACTCCTCGCGGCGCCGCGATTCGGCTCGCAGTGCGTTGAGGGCCTGGCGGGTGACCAACTTGGCCAGATAGGCCTTGGTGTCGGTCACCGTCGCCAGGTCGACGTCGGCCCAGCGCAGATAACTCTCCTGCAGCACATCGTCGGATTCGGTTGCCGAGCCGAGGATCTCGTAGGCGATGGTGAACAACAACGGCCGCAGCAGAGTGAACCGTTCGGCGTGTTCGGTCGAATTCGAGATCGAGTTGTCTGCGCCGGGGGTGTTCATCGGACCAGTGTCTCCTGCTGCGCCTCAGCGAGCTGGCGCGCCCGGTTGCCGCCCTTGAACCAGAAGTACGCCCCCGGCTTGACGCCTTCCTTGTGCAGGAAGGTCAAGGTCGCGCGGCACACCTGCTCCTTGAAGAAGGCGGCCGTGCGTCCGCCGATGAAGACGCGCCGCGGGCTGTCGTCGGAGTGGCAGAGCTGCACGGTGCCGTAGGTCCGGCCGACGCTGACGCACTGCCCGGCGAAGGCCTGGTTGATGACCTTGGGTTCGGCGCCCGCGATCCGCGCCAGCACCGTGTTCGCGGCCTGCACGCCCAAGGGACCCGCCGACTGGCAGCTCATCCGCAGCGGAATCCCCGACGGTGAGGCCGCATCGCCGGCTCCGACGATGCGCGCGTCGTCGATGCTGGTCAATGTTTCGTCGGTGAGCAGCCGGCCCAACTCGTCGGTGCGCAGACCGCTGGCCGCGGCCAGCCCGGGAACCCCGAATCCGGTGGTCCACACCGTCACCGCGCTGGGCAGCCGGTTGCCGTCGGCCAGCGTGATGGCGTCGGGTTCCACCCCGGTCACCAGGATCTCGGGTCCGTCGATGATCGAGACCCCGAGCTTGGTCAGGGCCTTGACGATCGAACGACGCCCGCCGCGGCCCAGCGACGCGCCGACCACGTCGGTGACGAGGGTGACCGAGCGGCCCTGCTCGGCGAGCTCGCCCGCGGCCTCGATTCCGGTCAGGCCACCGCCGACGACGACCACCGGGGCCGTCATCGGCACGTCTTGGAGACGGGCGTGCAGCCGCTGGGCCTGTTCGAGTTCCGAGAGCGGATAAGCGAATTCGGCGGCACCGGGCACTGAGGCGGGCACGCCCGCGGTGCTGCCGACGGCGTAGACCAGGTAGTCGTAGTCGAGGACGTCGCCGGAGGTCAGCTGCACCTGACGGATGGCAGCGTCGATGTGATCGGCCCCGTCGACCAGCAGCCGAACCCCGCTGCCCAGCAGTTCGTCGTATGCCGCGGTGGCGCCGTGGTTTCCGGCCGCGAGCTGGTGCAGCCGGATGCGCTCGACGAACTCGGGCCGCGGATTGACCAGCGTGACGGCCACTCCCGGAGTTCCTTGCAGACGGTTCGCCGCCAGTACGCCGGCGTAACCTCCGCCGATCACGACCACTCGGGTGTCCTGCGGGCTCATGGTGTCTCCTCTCAGAAGGCTTATGCCCTCAAGACACCGGGCAACCCGGGTTTGTGACAGCTGCCGGGGTTATGTGACTCACAACACCCGACGAAATGGCTAGACCAGCCCGAGCGCGAGCATCGCGTCGGCCACCCGGATGAAGCCGGCGATGTTGGCGCCGGCCGCGTAGTTGCCGGGCTGGCCGTACTCGTCGGCGGTGGCCAGGCAGCGGTCGTGGATGCGCCGCATGATCTCGGCCAGCCGCGCCTCGGTGTCGTCGAAGTTCCACGAGTCCCGCGAGGCGTTCTGCTGCATCTCCAGGGCGCTGGTGGCTACGCCGCCGGCGTTGGCGGCCTTGCCCGGGGCGAACTTCAGCCCGGCCTCTTCGAAGAACTTCACCGCCTCGGGGGTGCACGGCATGTTGGCGCCCTCGGCCACGATCTGGCAACCAGACTTGATCAGCCTGGTCGCGTCGGCGCCGGAAACCTCGTTCTGGGTGGCGCAGGGCAGCGCGATGTCACACGGCACCTCCCACACGCTGCGGCCGGTCACCACCTCGGCTGCGCCGCCACGGGCCTCGGCGTAGTCCTCGATGCGTCCCCGGCGCAGCTCTTTGACCTCCTTGAGCAGGTCGAGGTCGATACCCTTGTCGTCGCGCACGTACCCACTGGAGTCCGAGCAGGCCACCACGGTCCCGCCCAGGGAGTGCACCTTCTCGATCGCGTAGATCGCCACATTGCCCGAACCGGACACCACGACCTGCTTGCCGTCGAAGGACTGCCCGCTCGAGCGCAGGATCTCGTCGACGAAGAAGACCGTGCCGTAACCCGTGGCCTCGGTGCGGACCTGCGATCCGCCCCAGGTCAGACCCTTGCCGGTCAGCACCCCGGATTCGTAGCGGTTGGTGATCCGCTTGTATTGGCCGAACAGGTAACCGATTTCGCGCATGCCGACGCCGATGTCGCCCGCCGGGACGTCGGTGTATTCGCCGATGTGGCGGTAGAGCTCGGTCATGAATGACTGACAGAACCGCATGATCTCGGCATCGGAGCGGCCCTTGGGGTCGAAGTCCGATCCGCCCTTACCGCCGCCGATCGGCAGGCCGGTCAGCGAGTTCTTGAAGATCTGCTCGAAGCCCAGGAATTTCACGATGCCGAGGTAGACCGACGGGTGGAATCGCAGTCCGCCCTTGAACGGTCCGAGGGCCGAGTTGAATTCCACGCGGAAGCCGCGGTTGATCTGGCTGGCGCCGGAATCGTCCTGCCACGGCACCCGGAAGATGATCTGACGCTCCGGCTCGCACAGCCGCCGGATGATGGCGCCGTCGGCGTACTCGGGGTGCTTGGCGACCACCGGCCCGAGGCTGGTCAGCACCTCGTAAACGGCTTGGTGGAACTCCTTTTCGCCGGCGTTGCGCTGCCCCACTTCCTCGTAGATCGCCTGCAGTTTCTCGTGTAGTACAGCCATGTCAGTCCATCTGGTAGCGGGGGAAAACCCCCGTCGGAGCGGGCAATTCGGTACCGGGCTTGATCCGGGTACCAATCGAGTCAAAGTCGCGTGCGTCGGTCGGCTGGCCCAGCAGGTCGAGCAGCTTGGCCGTCGAGTCCGGCATCACGGGCTGCGTGAGCAGTGTTGCAATGCGCACGACTTCGAGCGTCGTGTAGAGCACCGTACCGAACCGCTGTTGGTCGGCCGGATCCTCGGACTTGCGCAGCACCCAGGGCTCTTGTGCGGAGAAGTAGCGGTTCGCCGCGCCGAGCACCGACCAGATGACTTCCAGTGCAAGATGCATCGCCGGCACGTCGTAATGCGCGCGGACCTGCTCCAGCAGGGCATCGGCCGCGCTCAGCAGGGCCGTGTCGTCGTCGGTGAACGTTCCCGGGTCGGGCACCACGCCGTCGAGGTTCTTGGCCACCATCGACAGTGAGCGTTGCGCCAGGTTGCCCAGCTCGTTGGCCAGGTCGGCGTTGATCCGGCCGATGATGGCTTCCTCGCTGTAGCTGCCGTCCTGGCCGAAGGACACCTCGCGCAGGAAGAAGTAGCGCACCTGATCGAGCCCGAAGGTGTCGACGAGCGCGATGGGATCCACCACGTTGCCGACCGACTTGCTCATCTTCTCGCCCTTGACGTTGATGAAGCCGTGCGCGAAAACCCGTTCGGGGAGCGCGATCCCGGCGGACATCAGGAACGCCGGCCAGTACACGCTGTGGAACCGGATGATGTCCTTGCCGATCATGTGCAGCTTGGCGGGCCAGTACTTTTGGAAAGCCTCAGCGGACTCGTCCGGGAAGCCCACCCCGGTCAGGTAGTTGGTCAACGCGTCCACCCACACGTACATCACGTGATCGGGGTGGTCGGGGACCGGCACGCCCCAGTCGAATGTGGTCCGCGAGATCGACAGATCCTTCAGCCCGCCGGAGACGAAGCTGACGATCTCGTTGCGGCGCACGTCGGGCCCGATGAACTCGGGGTGTGCCTGGTAGTGGGCCAGCAGGCGTTCGGCATAGGCAGACAACCGGAAGAAGTAGGTCTGCTCCTCGGTCCAGGTGACCGGGGTGCCCGTCTCGATCGCGGTGCGGGTGCCGTCGGGCCCTTCGGTCGTCTCGTCCTCGGCGAAGAAGCGCTCGTCGCGGATCGAGTACCAGCCCGCGTAGGCGCCCAGGTAGATGTCCCCGGCCTGGTTCATCCGGCGCCAGATCTCCTTGGACGCCTCATAGTGGTCGGCGTCGGAGGTGCGGATGAACCGGTCGAAGGAGATGTTGAGCTTCTCCTGCAGCCGCTGGAAAACGTCGGAGTTGCGGTTGGCCAGCTCGGCTGCCGAGATGCCTTCGGCGGCGGCCGTCTCGGCCATCTTCTGGCCGTGCACGTCGGTGCCGGTCAGGTAGCGCACGTCGAAGCCGTCGAGGCGCTTGAACCGGGCGATCGCATCGGTGGCGATGTACTCGTAGGCGTGCCCGATGTGCGGCGCACCGTTGGGGTAGGCGATGGCCGTAGTTATGTAGAAAGGCTCACTCATTTGGTCCCACCTTATGGTGTTGCGGTGGGTTCGAAACGCACAGCCAGGGAGAAGCCGCCAGCCCCCGAGCCGTTGGCTCCGCTGGTCGACGCACACACCCACCTCGATGCCTGCGGCGCGCAGACTGCCGACGATGTCCGCGCGATCATGGACCGCGCGGCCGCCGTCGGGGTGGGCCAGGCGGTCACCATCGCCGATGATCTGGACTCGGCACGCTGGGTGACCGCGGCCGTCGAGGCTGATGAGCGGGTTTTCGGGGCGGTGGCGCTGCACCCCACCCGGGCCAACGTGCTCGACGACGCGGCCAGGGCCGAGTTGGAGCGGCTGGCCGTCCATCCGCGCGTGGTCGCGGTCGGGGAGACCGGGATGGACCTGTACTGGCCGGGCCGGTTGGAGGGCTGCGCGACGCCGGCCGAGCAGCGCGAGGGTTTCGCGTGGCACATCGACCTGGCCAAGCGCACCGGTAAGCCGTTGATGATCCACAACCGCGACGCCGACGCCGAGGTTCTCGACGTGCTGCGCGCCGAGGGTGCACCCGGGACAGTGATCTTCCACTGTTTTTCGTCGGGACCGGAGATGGCCCACGCCTGTGTCGAGGCGGGCTGGGTGCTGAGCCTTTCGGGCACCGTCAGCTTCAAAAATGCTGCTGAGCTGCGTGAAGCCGCCCGACTGATCCCGCCCGGTCAGCTGTTGGTGGAAACCGACGCGCCGTTTTTGACCCCGCACCCGTTCCGCGGAGCGCCGAACGAGCCGTACTGCCTGCCATACACTGTGCGGGCACTCGCGGAGTTGCTGGACCGGCCCGCCGAAGAGGTCGCGTCCGAGACCGCAGCCACTGCGGCGCGGGTGTACGGACTTAACGGGAGCCGGCCGGCTTAGTTGCCGGACGCGCTTGCTGAAATCGGGCGCTTTTCGTTACCGTCTTGTGATCAAAGCTCAACCGCCGGCGGTGAACTGTGCCGTCCGAGCCGAAAAGCGGAGAACTGTGGACGTACTCAACAAACTTCATGAATCCCGATCGCCGCTGCTGCGTGGTGTGGTCGGAGCCCTCTTGGTCACGCTGACCGCGGCCGGGGGTTACGCCGTCGGATCGCACAAGACCGTCACGCTGAGCGTCGACGGCGCGCCGATGACGGTGACGACGATGAAGTCCCGGGTGATCGACGTCGTCGAGGAGAACGGATTTTCCGTAGGCGATCGCGATGATCTTTATCCCGCCGCCGACGAGTCCGTGAACCAGTCCGACACCATCGTCCTGCGCCGCAGCCGGCCCCTGGAATTGTCGCTGGACGGCAATGACAGCAAGCAGGTGTGGACCACCGCCTCGACCGTGGATGAGGCGCTGGCGCAGCTGAAGATGACCGACAAGGCACCGGCCGCGGCGTCCCGCGGTAGCAGGGTGCCGCTGGGCGGTATGGCACTGCCCGTGGTGAGCGCCAAGACGGTCCGCATCGACGACGGCGGCAACGTGCAGTCGGTGCATCTGGCGGCCCCGAACGTGGCGGGTCTGCTCGCCGCAGCGGGTGCGCCGCTGGAGCAGAACGACACCGTGGTTCCGGCGGCATCGACACCGGTCACCGAGGGTATGCAGATCCAGGTGACCCGCATGCGGATCGAGAAGGTCACCGAGCGGGTGCCGCTGGCCCCGGGCAACAAGCGCATCGAAGATCCCGAGCTGAACATGAGCCGCAAGGTGGTCGAGGACCCGGGCGCCCCGGGCACCCAGGACGTGACCTATGCGGTGGCCAAGGTGAACGGCGTGGAGACCGGCAGGCTGCCAGTAGCCAATGTCGTGATCGACCCGGCGCGTGACGGCGTGCTGCGGGTCGGAGCAAAGCCCGGCACCGAAGTTCCGCCGGTTTCCAACGGCGCCCAGTGGGACTCGCTCGCGCAGTGTGAAGCGGGAGGTAACTGGGCCATTAACACTGGTAACGGATTCTTCGGCGGGGTCCAATTCGACCAAAACACCTGGGAGCGACAGGGCGGTCTGCGGTATGCTCCGAGGGCCGATCTGGCGACAAGAGAAGAGCAGATTGCGATTGCTACGGTGACGCAGGCCCGGCAGGGATGGGGAGCTTGGCCGGTGTGTAGTGGGAGGATTGGGGCGCGCTGACTATTCGACTGCTCGGGCGGACCGAGATACGACGCTTGGCGAAAGAAATCGACTTTCGTCCACGCAAGGCCTTTGGCCAGAACTTCGTTCATGATGCCAACACCGTTCGGCGCATCGTGTCGGCTTCCGGGATTCACCGAAGCGACCATGTGCTGGAGGTCGGACCGGGCCTGGGGTCGCTGACCCTGCCCCTGCTCGATCGCGGCGCGAAGGTGACCGCGGTGGAGATCGACCCGGTGCTGGCCAAACAATTGCCGGCGACCATCGCCGATCATTCGCACAGCGAGATCAACCGGCTCACCGTCATCAATCAGGACATCCTGACGCTGATGCCGTCTGACCTGGCCGAGCAGCCGACCGCGCTCGTGGCGAACCTGCCGTACAACGTGGCGGTTCCGGCTCTGTTGCATCTGCTGGCCGAGTTCCCGTCGATCCGGACGGTGATGGTCATGGTGCAGGCCGAGGTGGCGGAACGGCTGGCGGCCGAACCGGGCGGCAAGGACTACGGCGTCCCCAGTGCCAAGGTGCGGTTCTACGGAAACGTGCGCAGGCACGGGATGGTGTCGCCGACGGTGTTCTGGCCGATTCCGCGGGTGTACTCCGGGCTGGTCCGCATCGACCGGTACGAGACATCGCCGTGGCCGACGGATACCGAGTTCCGCGATGAGGTGTTCAAGCTCATCGACATCGGGTTCGCGCAGCGACGCAAGACCTCCCGTAACGCGTTCGCCGACTGGGCGGGTTCGGGTAATGAGTCGGCCGAGCGGCTGCTGGCCGCCAGCATCGACCCGTCGCGCCGTGGCGAGACGCTCGGCATCGCCGACTTCGTGCGCCTGCTGCAGCGGGCCAAGGAGGCCGAGGGCGAGGCTGCGGCAGAGGTCGAGGCCGCGCGCTAAGGCTCTATCACCTCGCTGAGCAGCCTGGCGAACTCTGAACACGAGTCGTGCCGGCGGTCCGGTTCCTTGGCCATGGCCTTGGCGATGATCGAATCCGCTGCGCGCGGAATCCAGTTGCAGCGCTGCGATATTCGTGGCGGGCGGCTGTACAGCTGCTGATCGATCAGGGTCACCGCGGTATCGGCGGTGAACGGCGGCGATCCGGTCAGCAGCTCGACCGTCGTGCAGGCCAGCGCGTATTGGTCCGTCGCTGCCGACGGCGTCCTCCCGACGAGTAGTTCGGGCGCCGAATAGGGCAACGACGCTTGGATATTCGGATGCGGCGGGAATGCCTGACGAGTGATGCGCCGGGCCGGATCGAGGCTCATCCGAGCGGGTCGGTCATGGGCGAGGCGGGCAGCGACGTCCTGGGCCATCGAGTGGGCGACACCGAAGTCGATCAGTACCGCTCGCGAAAATGGTTGATCGACAAGAATATTGGCGGGTTTGACGTCGCAGTGCACGATTCCCCGCCGATGGGCGAAATCCAGTGCCCCGGCGATCTGGGTCAGCGCGGTGAGCCGCTCGGCGATGCCGGTCAGATTGTTCGCCGTGACGCCGAGCAGTTCCATCGCCAGCCAGCCCGGGCCTGCCGCGTACATCGTCACGATGTTGGGGTGGGTGAGCCTGCGGGCGAAGTCGAACTCGCGCTGCAGCCGGGCCAGCTGGGCCGGCCGGCGATGCTGATCATCGAGAATCTTGAGCGCGACGGAGGTCCCGTCGGGGTCGTGGGCCAGGTATACGACGGCTGAACCGCCGGTCCCCACGACTTTCACCGCGGTGTATCCCGCGACGATCACCTCGGATGAGGGCACCGTCTCAGCTTAAGTTCACCGACAACCGCGGGTCGGCGGCGATAGTGTCGTGGCCGTGTCAGCATCCGACGGCAGTACCGCGTCCGAGTGGGTCCCCACGGGCTCTGTCACCGTGCGCGTCCCCGGCAAGGTGAACCTGTACCTGGCCGTCGGCGACGTACGCGACGACGGCTATCACGACCTCACCACGGTGTTCCACGCCGTGTCGCTCTTGGACGAGGTGACGGTGCGCAATGCCGACATGCTGTCGCTGACGGTGGCGGGGGAGGGCGTGGAATCTGTGCCCACCGACGAGCGCAACCTGGCCTGGCGTGCCGCCGAGCTGATGGCCGAGCACGTGGGCCGATCACCGGACGTGGCGATCAGCATCGACAAGTCGATCCCGGTGGCCGGTGGCATGGCAGGCGGTAGTGCCGATGCCGCCGCGGTTCTGGTGGCGATGAACACGCTGTGGGAGCTCGGCGTGCCCCGACGGGATCTTCACGCGTTGGCCGCCCGGTTGGGCAGCGACGTACCGTTCGCCTTGCACGGCGGCACGGCGCTGGGCACCGGCCGCGGTGAGGAACTCGCCACGGTCCTGGCCCGCAATACCTTCCACTGGGTGCTGGCGTTCGCGCACAAGGGTCTTTCCACCCCGAAGGTGTTCGGCGAGCTGGACCGGCTGCGTGCGGACACCTCGGCCGGAGGCCCGCCTCGTGTCGAGGAACCCGAGCCCGTGCTGGCCGCGCTGGCGTCGGGCGATCCGGCCGAACTCGCCGCCCTGCTGGGCAATGACCTTCAGCCGGCAGCATTGAGCCTGTACCCGGACCTGCGCCGGACCTTGCGGGCCGGGGTGGAGGCCGGCGCGCTGGCCGGCATCGTGTCCGGATCCGGCCCGACGTGCGCGTTCCTGTGCCCGTCGTCGACCTCGGCGGTGGACGTCGGCGCGGAACTGGCCGGGGCGGGTGTGTGCCGGACCGTGCGGGTGGCCAGTGGCCCGGTGAGTGGTGCGCGGGTCGTCCCGGAGCCGTCCACCTCGGCCTGACGGGCGGCTGCACTGCTGTGGTCCGCGGTTTCGACGCCACGGCTGCGCACTTCGCGGTGGAACAACCCCGTGGGTAGGAATAGGAAACGGCGCCGTAGCCGCGGCACCGCCCTGAAGCTGTGACGCAGACCTCAATTAACACGAGGGTTTGGCCAGTTACTTAAGGGTCTCTTAAGATGAGCGGCGGTGAATGCTAGCGATCTTGCATCGGATGCGACTTGTGCGCCCGCCGCCGGTTACGGTGGGCGGTCGCGAAGCTGTATCCCCGGTTCTGGGGCATCACCTTTTCGAGACATAACTGCTCCCCAATCGTGTGCGCGCGCCTACCCAAAAGCAGTGCACAGCGGGCGGAGCATGGATAACCGGGCAACTGCACCTGGCGCACTGTCGCCGGTGCCTGCGCCGCGGAAGCCAAGGAGGTCGTCGTGAGCAGATTCACCGAGAAGATGTTCCGCAACGCTCGTGAGAGCAAGCGCGGCATGGTGACCGGCGAGCCGCATGAGCCGGTTCGCCACACCTGGGGTGAGGTTCACGAGCGGGCCCGGTGTATCGCGGGCGGCCTGGCCGCCGCCGGAATCGGCCATGGCGACGCCGTGGGCGTGCTGGCCGGTTTCCCGGTGGAGATCGCGCCGACGGCGCAGGGCGTGTGGATGCGGGGCGCCAGCCTGACCATGCTCCACCAGCCGACTCCGCGCACGGACCTGGCGGTGTGGGCCGAAGACACCATGAACGTGATCGGCATGATCGAGGCCGACGCCGTCATCGTCTCGGAGCCCTTCCTGGTCGCTATCCCGGTGCTGGAGGAAAAGGGCATCAAGGTCCTCAAGATCGCCGACCTGCTCGCCGCCGACCCGATCGACCCGGTCGAGACCGGCGAGGACGACCTGGCGCTGATGCAGCTGACGTCAGGGTCTACCGGATCGCCCAAGGCAGTTCAGATCACGCACCGCAACATCCACTCCAACGCCGAGGCGATGTTCATCGGTGCCGAGTACGACGTCGACAAGGACGTCATGGTCAGCTGGCTGCCCTGCTTCCACGACATGGGCATGGTCGGCTTCCTGACCATCCCGATGTACTTCGGCGCCGAGCTCGTCAAGGTCACGCCGATGGACTTCCTGCGCGACACCCTGCTGTGGGCCAAGCTCATCACCAAGTACAAGGGCACCATGACCGCGGCGCCCAACTTCGCCTATGCGTTGTTCGCCAAGCGGTTGCGCCGTCAGGCCAAGCCTGGTGAGTACGACCTGTCCACGCTGCGCTTCGCGCTCTCGGGTGCCGAGCCGGTGGAGCCTGCCGACGTCGAGGACCTGCTCGACGCGGGCAAGCCCTTCGGCCTTCCAGAGTCGGCGATCCTGCCGGCCTACGGCATGGCCGAGACCTGCCTGGCGGTGTCGTTCTCCCCGTGCAACGCCGGCCTGGTGGTCGACGAGGTCGACGCCGACCTGCTGGCCGCACTGCGCCGCGCGGTCCCCGCGACCAAGGGCAACACCAAGCGGCTGGCCTCACTGGGCCCGCTGCTGAAGGACCTCGAGGCCCGCGTCGTCGACGAGCACGGCGATGTGATGCCCGCCCGCGGCGTCGGCGTCATCGAACTGCGCGGCGAATCGCTGACCCCCGGCTACATCACCATGGGCGGCTTCCTGCCGGCCCAGGACGAGCACGGCTGGTACGACACCGGCGACCTCGGCTACATCACCGAAGAGGGCAACATCATCGTGTGTGGTCGCGTCAAGGACGTGATCATCATGGCCGGGCGCAACATCTACCCGACCGACATCGAGCGTGCGGCGGGCCGCGTCGAGGGTGTCCGCCCCGGCTGTGCCGTCGCGGTGCGGCTGGACGCCGGACACTCGCGCGAGACGTTCGCCGTCGCCGTGGAGTCCAACGCCTGGCAGGATCCGGCCGAGGTGCGCCGGATCGAGCATCAGGTGGCCCACGAGGTGGTCTCCGAGGTCGACATGCGTCCGCGCAACGTCGTGGTGCTCGGCCCCGGCAGCATCCCGAAGACGCCGTCGGGCAAGCTGCGCCGCGCCAACTCGGTCTCTCTGATCACGGGCTAGCCTCCCTCTCTTTTTGCGCCGCGACCGTGCGTGTCTGCGGTATGACACGCACGGTCGCGGGCCGCATTTTGCGCACGCTCGTGCGCCCTTTGGCTGAACCCGCCGTGCCACGCGCCGCCGGCGAAACGCAATGACAGCGCAGTCAATATGCCCCTGATTAGCGCGATATCTGCGTATTCTGTCGCAGAAAACACTTCGAAGAGAGGACCGGAATGGTCAAATCCCGATGGGTCTCGGCGACCCTCGGCGCGGGAGTTCTCGCTGCCGGGATCACCGCGGGCACCGCGTGGGCGGGAGGTCCCGGCGGTTATGTCGAGGACCCCGAAGATATCTTTTCTGCTGTCGGTACCGGTGAATTCATCGACTCCATAGCGGGTTTCACCGCTACCGGTGATACGAGCGAAGAGGCCTCGGCTGCGGTGATCGCGGCTTGCCAGAACGCGGGAGGTGTGGAGTGCACCGCTGACGAGGTGACGAACGACAACCTCTGCATCGTGTCCGTCGCGAGCGACAGCAACTACGCGGTGGCCGGTGGCGCCGGGCCGACGGTCGAGGCTGCCCGCCAGGACGCCTTCAACCGGGCGGCGGCGAACAACACACCGCTCGATGCGGATTCCCCCGTCGTCGTATCGGCCTGCCCGTGATGAGCGCGCGGGAAGGGAAGGACAAGATGTCTGGTCGCGGCAAGTTTGCGTTCTTGTTGGCGAGTTTGGCTGCCGTGTCGGTCGTTTCCGCCCCGGTTGCGAGTGCGCGGCCGACCTGCCAGGACACGGCCACCAAGACGATCTGCACGACCAACGGCAGCACGTCGATCAAGGCCAGGCCCGGGACCACCGCGCCGCCGGCCAACATCCCGGTGTTCCCGTGGCTGGGCATGCCCGGCGGTCGCCGCTAGCCGTTCGCCCCGTCAGTACCGAGCGTCCGTGAGCGGGCGTGTCCTTCGTGACACGCCCGCTCACGGACGTTATCGGGCAGGCGGTTGTAGACCCTCCACCAGATCAACTCGTGGTCGACAGCGGTGATCTCGCCACGAGCGAGGCATTCGTCGGCGTGGAGGAGTTCGGCCGCCAGCACGACCAGTCGTTCGCGGGCGGCCGTGGATTCC
This sequence comes from Mycolicibacterium sp. 050232, assembly GCA_036235365.1. GTDB lineage: Bacteria > Actinomycetota > Actinomycetes > Mycobacteriales > Mycobacteriaceae > Mycobacterium. Next base: position 325,530 of record JAZBEZ010000005.1, read on the forward strand.
GGGTCGTCGCATCCGGTCATCGTCGTCGCGCACAGTGCTCGCACGCGGTGAAACGCGCTGCCGGACAGGCCGAGTACGACGGCGCCGATCGCCACTATCGCTGCGGTGGACACACCGAACGCCATCCACGGTGACATCTGCCCGCCCAGCCACAGCTGGCACAACAGCCACAGCAACCCTCCCCACAGCGGCCAGCCCCGGGCCAGCCGCACCAGGCGGCGCTCGGAGGTACTGAGGCCGGGCGGATACACCACCAGCCGGTAGTAGGTGAGGCCGAACCGGCCAGGTCTGACCTGCACGCAACCCCACGCCCGGGACCCGTCGAGCAATGGGTTCAGCAGTCGGATGCCGTCCATATCTCCGGTGTACCCGCTGCGCGGGGTGGCTCGACCGGTCCGAACGGTTTCTTTACGGGTGCAGGCGGAATTCTTGCGAGCTAGGTATAGAGAACTATACTTACGCGTCGTTGGAATCACCGCGAGTGCAACGCCCGACCGGGGATGGCTTGCGGGCTACCCTGACGCGACGATGGCGACGCAGCAAGGTGACTTTCGGCTGTGGGCATTCGGCGATGCCCATGTCGGGACCGACAGACAGTTCGGCCGGGAGAGCCTCGCTGAAGCGATCCGGCAATCGGAATTCGGTGGTACGCAAGGTGGTCCGTCGTTCGACTGGGACATCGCCGTCGACGTCGGCGACATGTCCGGTGCGCATCACAGCCTGCCCGACGATGCCGAGGGGCAGGAGGTCCGCAGGCAGCTCGCGGCGATGCGCCGGCACCGGCGTGAGGACGTGTACTCGGTATGCGGAAATCACGACCGCAGCGGCCTGTCCGAACCCGATGCCTGGTGGTGGCAGAAGTGGATCGATCCGCTCGGGGCGCACACCGCACATTCCGGGGTCGACGCCGGTGCCCGGCCGTACCCGGTCACCGGGACCTGGGAACGGTACTCGTTCCGGGTGGGCAACTTGCTGTTCCTGATGCTCAGCGACCGAAACGAGCCGTCTCAGAGCGTCGGCCGGGGCACCCTCGGCGGCAATCCCGGCGGGGTGGTGTCCGCCGAGTCCTTCGAGTGGTGGGCGAACATGGTTGAGCAGAACCGTGATTCGATCATCGTCACCGTGCATCACTACGTCCTCAAAGACACCACGGTGGCGTCGGGGGAGTGGGAGGGCGTGCGTCGTGGTGCCGACGGGACGCTCCACGAGCACTACCATCGCCCGTTCCCGGAGGGGACGCCGCAGGGCGCGTCGTATCTGTACTGGGTTGGTGGCAAGCCGGACTCCGGGGCCTTCGAGCGGTATCTCACCGAGCATCCGGGTGCCGTCGCGCTGTGGCTGGCAGGCCACACCCACACCAACCCCGACGATTCCCACGGCGGCAAGACCCACATCGAGCAGGCCTGGGGTGGCACGTATTTCATGAATGTGGCATCGCTGAGCCGCCATCACATGCCGATCACGACGTTGCCGATCAGCCGACTGCTGACATTTCGGCCCGGCAGCAACGAAGTCCGGGTGCAGTGTTACCTGCACACCGACCAGTACGCGCCGCAGGGTTGGTATCCGTCAGCCGAGCGCACGCTCACCCTGGACCGGGCGTTCGCCTGGTGAGGTGAGATCACCAGGCGTGCACGGTGTTCTGGGCCGGCTCCAGGCCCTGGGCGATCAGCAGCTCGGTGGCGTCGGCGGCCTGCTCGCAGATCGTCGGCAGCTCGGCGCGTTCGGCGGCGTTGAAAGACTCCAACACGAACGCCGCCGGATCCTTGCGACCCGGCGGGCGTCCGACTCCGATGCGGACCCGTTGAAAGTCCTTGCTGCCCAGAGCTGATGCCACGGACCGCAGCCCGTTGTGGCCGCCTTCGCCGCCGCCGACCTTCAGCCGGATCCGGCCGAAGTCGATGTCGAGCTCGTCGTGGATGACCACGATCCGGGCCGCCGGCACCGAATAGAACTTGGCCAACGGTCCGACCTGACGGCCGGACTCGTTCATGTAGCACCGAGGCTTGGCCAGGATCACCGGAGCTCCTGCGAGCTGCCCGGTGACCACCTCGGCGCCGGATTTCTTGTGCACCTTGAAGGCCGAGCCGATGCGGGCGGCCAGTACATCGGCCACCATGAACCCGACGTTGTGCCGGGTCTTGGCATAGGCAGGCCCGGGATTACCCAGGCCCACCACCAGCAGCGGCTCGGCCATTCGTGGAATGCCCTACCTGATTACTCGGAGGCTTCTTCGGCTTCGGCGGCCGGCTCCTCGGCCGGGGCTTCGCCTGCCTCACCGGCAGCCTCGCCGGCACCCTCGGACTCGAGCTCCTCGGCGCTCGGGGCCTCGACGACGTTGACCACGAGCAGCTCGGGATCCGACACCAGCGTGACGCCGGACGGCAGCTCGATCTGGCCGGCCAGGATCTGGGTGCCGGCCTCGACGCCCTCGATCGACACGGTCAGGTGCTCGGGGATCGACAGGGCCTCGGCCTCGATCTCGATGGTGTTGGTGTCCTGGGTGACCAGGGTGCCCGGGGCGGCGTCGCCCTCGACGGTGACGGTGACCTCGACATGCACCTTCTCGCCACGACGCACGACCAGCAGATCGGCGTGCTGGATGTTGCGGCGGATCGGGTGGATGTCCAGCGCCTTGGTCAGCGCCAGCTGCTCCTTGCCCTCGATGTCGAGGGTCAGCACGGCGTTGGTGCCGGCGTGGCGCAGCACGGCGGCGAACTCGCGGGCATTGATCTCCAGGTGCTGGGGATCGGTGCCGTGGCCGTAGAGCACGGTGGGCACGTTGCCGTCGCGACGGGCCTGGCGCGAAGCGCCCTTGCCGGTGCGGGTACGCACGGTCGCGGTCAGCTTGTTGGGGACGTTCTTGGCTGCGGCCTTGGCCATGATGTTGCTCCTCTGAATTGCGGTACTGCGGTCAGATCGTCAGCACGGCAAGGGTCGCAACACTTGAAGAAGTTCCCGCCGATAACGGTGGTCCAGAAGGTCCACCCTCGCCGTGACGCCAGGTCAGGGTAGCAAAGACCAGGCCAGCCCCGAAAATCGACGCAAAAATCTCAGATTCGGCTCCTACAGCGGATACGTGGTCTTGGTGAGCTGCTCGGACAGCTCCCACAGCCCCTTCTGGGTGTCCACCCGCCGGGCCAGTGGACTGCGTCCGACCGGCCGGCTGGGGCCGAACTGGCCGAACCGCGGCCCGATGAAGCTGTCGCCGGGGACGTCCTGGGAGGCCGCGAACAGCGTCTGACGTGCGCCGAACGACGCATCGCTGGCGAAGACCCGGTTGGCGGTCGCCATCATCCGTTCGCCGAACTTGTTGCCGGTCTGGCCCTGCAGGTTGGTGGCCGAGTAGCCGGGGTGGGCGGCCAGGGCGCGCACCTGCGAACCGGATGCGGCCAGCCGGCGCTGCAGCTCGGAGGTGAACATCAGGTTGGCCAGCTTGGACTGCCCGTAGGCCAGCCACGCCGAGTACGGCCGCGATTTCCAGTTGAGGTCGCGCAGGCTGATCTGCCCGAACAGGTGCATCAACGACGACACCGTCACCACCCGGTCGGCGATCTTGGGCAGCAGCAGGTTGGTCAGCGCGAAGTGGCCGAGGTGGTTGGTGCCGATCTGGCTCTCGAAGCCGTCGACCGTGCGGCTCAGCGGCACAGCCATGATGCCGGCGTTGTTGATGAGCACGTCGACGCTCTCGACGGTGTCGGCGAACTCGTGCACCGAGGCCAGGTCCTGCAGGTCGAGTTTGCGGACCTCCACGATCCCACCCGTCATCGTCTCGGCGGCCGCGGTGCCCTTCTCCAGGTTGCGCACCGCGACGGTGACCTTGGCGCCCACGCGGGCCAGTTCACGTGCGGTGACGAGCCCGAGCCCGCTGTTGGCGCCGGTGACGATCACCCGGCGGCCGGTGAACGAGGGCAGGTCGGCGCTGGTCCATCCACTCATGGTGACCACCCTACGGTCGGGCCGGGAGTTCCTCGCGGCTTCACTTCTTGGCGATGTTGAAGCCCGCGATGATCGACTCGATGTCCGGTCCCTGCGCGGCGGCCTCGTCGGCATAGGTCGTCACGGTGAGCTGGACGAGATAGCGCTGCGGCGGTTGCAGTCCGTCGTTCGCGATGATGACGCGGTTGTAGCTCTGCATCCGTTTGCCGTTGAGGTCGTAGCTGCCCTCGATCATCGCCGACGGGAAACCCTTCCAGTCCGCGGTGGATGCGTTGAGCTGCTTGAAGTTCTCCGACAGCTGGGCATCGGCGTAGCCGTGCTCTTTGAGCGCCTTGGGCACGTCGAAATCGCCGTGCAACTTGAACGCGAGCATCATCGCGGTGGGGTAGGTGTTGCCCTTGGCGATCATCCGGGTCCCCGGAGCCAGGTTCGGATTGTTGTAGGTGTGCCATCCCGGCGGGCTCGGCATGGTGATGCTGAGATGGGGGACCTTCTCGGGCGCGATCGGCTCGCCGACGACGCCGGAGTCCTCCAGGTATTGCCACAGTGGCACCGGTTGATTGTCTGCGGGGGCGGCCGGCGACGTCGAACTCGTGGTCCAGATCGACTTGTAGTCAGGCGTTTCGGCGCCACAGCCGGTAGCCAGGATCGCCGTCGCGGCGGCGGTGGCGAGCAGCCGCTTCACAGAATCTCGCGCACCGAATCGATCGGCCGGGCCAGTCGGGTGCCGTTGTCGGTGACGACGAACGGGCGCTCGATCAGGATCGGGTTCTCGGCCATCGCATCCAGTAGTTCATCGTCGGACGCGTCGGCCAAACCCAGCTCGGCGTAGAGGGATTCGCGCTTGCGCACCGCAGTGCGCACGTCGATCCCCGCAGCTTTGATCAGCGCGGCGATCTCCTCACGCGTCGGCGGCGTCTTCAGGTACTGCACCACCTCGGGCTCGATCCCGTTCTCGCGCAACAGATCCAGCGTCTTGCGCGAGGTGGAGCACTTGGGGTTGTGGTAAATACGCGCCATCTAGGCGGACCCGTCGAACAGTCCGGTCACCGAACCGTTCTCGAACACCGCGCGGATGGTGCTGGCCAGCAGCGGCGCGATGGACAGCACGGTCAGCTGCGGGAACTTCTTGTCGTCGGTGATCGGCAGGGTGTTGGTGACGATCACCTCGCGGGCGCCGCATTCGGCCAGACGCTGGGCGGCCGGATCGGACAGCACACCGTGGGTCGCGGCGATCACCACGTCCTTGGCACCGTCCTCGCGGAGCAGCTTCACCGCGCCGGCGATTGTGCCGCCGGTGTCGATCATGTCGTCGGTCAGGATGCAGGTCTTGCCCTTGACGTCGCCGACGACGCGGTTGGCCTTGACCTGATTGGGCACCAGCGGGTCGCGGGTCTTGTGGATGAAGGCCAGCGGCACACCACCCAGCGAGTCGGCCCACTTCTCGGCGACGCGCACGCGGCCGGAGTCCGGCGACACCACGACGACGTCGGAGTCGGCGTACTTCTCGGCGATGTAGCCGCACAGCAGCGACTGGGCGCGCATGTGGTCGACGGGCCCGTCGAAGAAGCCCTGGATCTGGTCGGTGTGCAGGTCGACCGAGACGATGCGGTCGGCGCCGGCGGTCTTGAGCAGATCGGCGACCAGGCGGGCCGAGATGGGCTCGCGGCCGCGATGCTTCTTGTCCTGGCGGGCATATGGATAGAACGGCAGGATCGCGGTGATCCGCTTGGCGCTACCACGCTTGAGCGCGTCGATCATGATGAGCTGTTCCATCAACCACTGGTTCAGCGGCGCCGGGTGGGACTGCAGCACGAACGCGTCGCAGCCGCGGACGGACTCGTCGAACCGGACGAAGATCTCGCCGTTGGCAAAGTCGCGGGCGGTCTGCGCCGTGACCTCGATGTCGAGTTCCTTGGCGACCTGCTCCGCCAGTTCCGGGTGTGCACGCCCGGAGAACAGCATCAGGTTTTTTCGATTGTCGGTCCAGTCCGTGGCCACTATGGCTGCCTTCGCGGTTGGGGATCGATACGGAGCAATCGTACGTAGCGTTTCTGGTAGTTCGTAGCCGGGTTACCAGATTGCCAACACGAAACGTCGGATTTCCCGCCCCAGCGCCGCGATCTACAGCCACATGCTGACCGCGAATCGCGGCACAGCGGGTTATCCCCAGGCCGTCGATCCGGTACTGGTGACTGGTGCCTCGGCTGTACGACCATGGCAGCGTGGATATCGACCACGTGCTTCGACAGCAGGCGGGCGTCATCTCGCGCCGGCAGGCGCTCGATGCGGGAATGGAGCAGCACGATATCCGGAGGTTGCTCAGGCGCAACCAGTGGGCGCGGGTCCACGACGGCGTGTACGTCGACCACACGGGACCGTTGAGCTGGCTGCAACGGGCCTGGGCGGCAGTGCTTTATGCGGCCCCGGCCGCACTGTGCCTCGAATCGGTCTTGTCGGACGAGGGGTCCGTCATCCATGTCGGCGTCGCCCGCAAACGGACCTCGTTGGCAGAGCTGCCCGGCGTCCGTATTCACCATTTCGTGCACTTCGAGGATCGGGTGCTGTGGCATGTCGGGCCGCCACGGATGCGTTACGAGGAAGCTGCGCTCGACGTTGCCTGCCGTGCGACGTCCGAATTAGATGCCATTGCGGTCCTGGCCAACGCCTGTCAGTCGCGGCGCACCACCGCACGGCGTTTGCTCGACGCGCTCGATGCTCGTCGACGAGTGCGCCGTCGCCGCTGGATGAGGGCAATACTGCTGGATATTGCCGAGGGCACGTGTTCGGTCCTCGAACACGGGTATCTCAGTCGCGTGGAGCGGGCGCACGGGCTACCCCGGGCCGATAGGCAGAAGCGTTCTACCTCGTCGATAGGTGTTTGTTACCGCGATAACGAGTATGGGCAACGGCTTGTGGTGGAGCTCGACGGTCGCGTGTTCCACGACTCGTTGTCGGCGCGCAACAAGGATTTCGAACGTGATCTCGATGCTGCGGTGGAGGGATTGTCGACCGTCCGGCTGTCATACCGGCAGATATTCGACCGACCGTGTCGGACTGCCGCGAAGGTTGCCCAAGTGATGCGGCGGCACGGGATCGAGGTGAGCGGGCATGCCTGCGGGCCGGGGTGCGAGTTCGATCTGCTCGACCTCGCGGCCTGACTGGGGTTCAAATCTCGAAATGTTGTCAGCGCCGCGATCTACAGCCACATGTTGACCGCAACTCGCGGCACAGCGGGTTCTCGAAAGTCAGTCGGTCTCGTCGCGCGCTTTGCGGGCGGCCTCCGCAGCGGCAGACCCCGGGCGCTTGCGTTCCACCCAGCCCTCGATGGTGCGTTGCGCGTTGTCGGAGACCGCCAGGGCGCCGGGCGGGACGTCGTCGCGCAGCACTGTCCCAGCACCGGTGTAGGCGCCGTCGCCGACGCTGACCGGGGCGATGAACATCGTGTCGGAGCCGGTGCGCACGTGGGAACCGATGGTGGTCCGGTGCTTGCTCTCACCGTCGTAGTTGACGAAGACACTGGAGGCCCCGATGTTGCTGTGGTCGCCGATGTCGGCGTCGCCGACGTAGGTCAGGTGCGGGACCTTGGTGCCGGTGCCGATCGTCGAGTTCTTGGTCTCGACGAAGGCGCCGAGCTTTGCCTCGGACCCGAGCATCGTTCCCGGCCGCAGGTAGGTGAACGGGCCGACGGTCGCGCCGGCCCCGATCACGGCGAGCTGGCCGTGCGTGCGCACCACCGATGCGCCGTCACCCACCTCGACGTCGGTCAGCGTGGAGTCCGGGCCGATCTCGCAGCCGGCGCCGATCTCGGTGGTGCCGAGCAGCTGGGTGCCGGGGCGCACGACGGTGTCGCGGCCGATGGTGACGTCGACGTCGATCCAGGTGGTGGTCGGGTCGACGATCGTCACGCCGGCGCGTTGATGGCGGGCCACGATGCGTCGGTTGAGCTCGGCGCCGAGGTCGGAGAGTTGCACGCGGTCGTTGACGCCGGCCACCAGCGCACTGTCGTCGACGTGCATGGCCCGCACGGTCCGGCCGTCCTGGCGCACGATCGCGATGACGTCGGTGAGGTACAGCTCCTGCTGCGCGTTGTTGGAGCTCAACCGGCTCAGCGCCGAGCGCAGGTCGGCGATGTCGAAGGCGTACACCCCGGCGTTGACTTCCCGGATGGCCCGCTGCGAGTCGGTGGCGTCGGCCTGCTCGACGATGCCGATGACCTCGTTGTCCTGGGTGCGCAGGATGCGGCCGTAGCCGGTGGGGTCGGGCACCGTGGTGGTCACAACGGTCGCCGCGGCCGTCGCAGCGGAGTGGGTTTCGATGAGTCCGGCCAGGGTGTCGGCGTCGAGCAGGGGCACGTCACCCGAGGTCACCACGACCGTGCCGGCGAATTCGTCGGGCAGTGCGCTCAGGCCGCAGGCCACGGCGTGGCCGGTGCCCAGCTGCTGGTCCTGGATGGCGATGTCGATGGTGCGGTCCAGCTTGTCGGCCAGTTCGCTGACCGCGGGGGCGATGCGCTCCCGGTCATGGCCGAGGACGACGACGAGGTGGCGAGCGGTCGCACTGCCGGCGGTGTGGACAGCGTGGCTGAGCATGCTGCGGCCGGCCAGGGTGTGCAGCACCTTGGGGGTTTCCGAGCGCATTCGGGTCCCTGCACCTGCTGCCAGTACGACGACTGCGGCCTCGGTGGTCGACACAGGGATTCCCCTCTCTTCGCGAGCGTGCGCGTCTGCTCGAGAAACGCCGTCGCAAGCGCGCAATTTGTGCACGCTGGGCGGCGACGAATTGCCCTCATGCTGTCGGGTCGCTCGGCAAGCCTCGCTCCGTGCTTGTCGGGTCGCTCGGCAAGCCTCGCTCCGTCGCCAGGACTCGAACCTGAACTATCTGAACCAAAATCAGAGGTGCTGCCGATTACACCACGACGGAATGTCCGGGAGAGACTCTAGTCGAACGGTCTAGCCTGATATGCGTGGCAGCACCCGAGAAGGAAGGTCGGGCTCCTCGGGCCCGGATGACCGGCAATGAACGGCGACAACAGCTCATCGAGATCGCCAAGTCGCTGTTTGCCGAACGGGGCTACGAGGGAGCCTCGATCGAGGAGATCGCCCTGCGTGCGAACGTCTCGAAGCCCGTGGTCTACGAGCACTTCGGCGGCAAAGAGGGCCTGTACGCGGTCGTCGTCGACCGGGAGATGTCGGCGCTGCTGGACGGGATCACCTCGTCGCTGACCAACAACCGGTCCCGGGTGCGGGTCGAGCGGGTGGCGCTGGCGCTGCTGACCTACGTCGAGGAACACACCGACGGGTTCCGCATCCTGATCCGCGACTCGCCCGCGGCGATCACCTCGGGGACGTACGCCACGTTGCTCAACGATGCGGTCAACCAGGTGTCCTCGATCCTGGCCGGGGATTTCTCCCGCCGCGGGCTCGATCCGGACCTCGCGCCGCTGTATGCCCAGGCCCTGGTCGGATCGGTGTCGATGACCGCGCAGTGGTGGCTTGACGTCCGTGAGCCCAAGAAAGAAGTGGTGGCCGCGCACGTGGTCAACCTGGCCTGGAACGGGCTGACCCATCTGGAGTCGGATCCGGTCCTGCACGAGGAGTAGCGCAACAAACTGCAACCCGAGGGTTGCAACGCCGGATCCTCATGTGCAACCCTGGGGTTGCAGCAATCCGGCCAGAGAGGAACCCCGAACATGACCACAGACTTCGACCGCATCGAGCGCGAGATCGCCATCGACGCACCGGCGCAACGCGTCTGGGACCTGGTGAGCGAGCCCGGCTGGTACATCAACGACGAGCGGATCACCGAACACCACATCGAGCGGGACGGCGACGTCGCCATCGTCACCGATCCCAAGTACGGGAAGTTCGCGTTGCGCACCGTCGCAGTCGACGAGCCGCGTTATGTGGCCTTCCGGTGGCACATCGACGCCGATGATCTCGACAGCTCATCCACCCTCGTCGAATTCTGGATCACCCCGGCGCCGTCCGGTGTGGTGCTGCGGGTCGTCGAGAGCGGATTCGCCTCGCTCGACGAGCCTGAGGCCAATCGCCGCTCCCGGTTCGACGATCACAGTGGCGGCTGGTCCCTCGAGCTCGCCCTCGCTGAGAAGTACTTGGTGGGAGCCGCCGCAGATGCCTGAAAGTGCCTCGCCGGTACAGGTTTTCGCGGCGCTGGCCGACGACAGCCGGTGGCAGGTGCTCGTCGCGCTCGGGCGCCGGCCCGCGTCGGCGTCGGCCCTGGCCGACGAACTCCCGATCACCCGCCAGGCCATCGCCAAACACCTGAAGGTGCTCACCGATGTGGGCCTGGTGGCAGCCACCCGGGTGGGGCGTGAGGTCAGGTACGAGGCGGTCGGGGCTCGGCTCAGCGAGGTGGCGCGCCGGCTCGACGGTATCGCCGCCGGCTGGGAACGCCGGCTCGCCAGGATCAAGGATGCCGTCGAGCGGGACGGCTGACGGTCCTCAGCCCACATCCCGCGACAGCAGATCCGCCGTCGTCTCCCTACGCACCAACGTCCGGGCGGCACCGTCGCGCACCGACACCACCGGTGGTCGACCCACCATGTTGTAGGTCGAGGCCATGCTGTGCTGGTAGGCCCCGGTGCAGGCCACCGCCAGCAGATCACCGGCATGGATATCGGCAGGCAGCTCGACGTCGTGCACGATCTCGTCTCCGGCCTCGCAGTGCCGTCCCACCACGGTGGCCACCATGGTCGGCCCCAGCGGGTGTCGATTCGCCAGAGCCACCGTGTATTTCGCGCCGTACAGAGCTACCCGCGGGTTGTCGCTCATGCCGCCGTCGACGGCGACGAACGTACGGCCGCCGGGCTGGGACTTCACCCCGCACACCCGGTACAGCGTCACCCCGGCCCGCGCGCTGATGGCGCGGCCGGGCTCGACGACGAGGCGCGGTCGCGGGAATCGTTCGGCAGCGCACGTCGCGGTCAGTTCGTCGTCGACGACGGCGGCGAGCGCACCTATGTCGAGGGCAGCGTCTCCGCGGACGTACGGAACCCCGTGGCCGCCACCGATATTGAGCTCGGTCAGCACCAGGCCGTGTTCGGCACGGATGTCGGCCATCGCACCGATCAACCGGCGCACCGCCACTCCGTAGGGCGCGGGATCGGTGATCTGCGAGCCGATATGGCAGTGCAGCCCGACCAGCTCGAGGTTCGGGGTGGCCAGGATGCGGGCTGCGGCCCGCGCCGCCCGGCGATCGGCCAGCGCGAAGCCGAACTTCTGGTCCGTCACCCCCGTGGTGACCGCACAGTGGCCGTGGATGTCGATGTCGGGCGTGACCCGGATCAGCACCGGTTGGGGCCGGCGCGCCAGCCCGGCGAGGTAGGTGATCTCCATCGGGGAGTCGATCACGATGCGGCCCACCCCGACGTCGATCGCATCGCGCAACTCGTCGCACGATTTGGCGTTGCCGTGCATCACGATGCGCGCCGGGTCGACCCCGCCGGCCAGCGCAGTCGCCAGTTCGCCCGCCGAGCACACGTCCAGTCCGAGGCCTTCCTCGGCCACCCAGCGGGCCACCGCGGTGGTCAGCAGCGACTTGCCCGCGTAGACCACCTCGGCCCGGCCGAGGGCAGCCCGGTAGCGCCGGGCGCGGGTCCGGAAATCGGTCTCGTCGAGCAGGTAGGCCGGGGTGCGGTACTCGTCGGCGATGTCGGTCAGCGGCACCCGGCCGACGGTGATGCGGCCCTGCTCGTCGACACCCGTGGTCAGCGGCCAGATGTTCGGATCGAGGCGTGGTCGGGTGGTGCCGCGAAGTGAGGGCAGGATGTCCAGCAGGGTCATGACTCCACAGTCGGCGCTGCCCGGGGCCCGCGTCACCGGGCTTGACGGTTCCTTGACGGTGCGGGGCCGGATTCTGACGGGTTCATCTCCTGCCGAACGACTTCGTCTCCGTGCTGGTGGCGACGAACCCGTTGCCCTTCTGCGGATCGGCCATCCGGCAGGCCAACAGGATGTCGTCGGTGCGGATGCAGGTGGCGTTGCCCATGTCGAAGCGTTGGCCGGCGGGCAGCATCGGCGCCTCGTCCTCGGTGAGGCCGTCGACCGGGCTGAGCGGCTTGTCGGTCCGGGAGAAATCCATCGGAATGGCGCCGTTGGTGGTGCCGTAGCTGAACAGGTGCGCGAGGTTGGCGTCATCGGGGGCGCCGACGAACGGTCCGCGGCAGTCCAGTGCGTACATCGCCCGGTGCTGGGTGGTCATGCAGACGAAGCCGTCGGGCGTGCGGAAGCCCTGCACCGGAAACCCCTGGCCCTCGCGCAGGACGTACCGCGCGGGATCGACGGCGGGGTAGGCGGCGAAGTCGGGTACCCCGTCGGGCCCGAGGTGCGTCGGCACCGGTTCGTGCGTGGGCTCCGGTTTCTCCCGCAGGACCCATATCACCGCGAACACCGCCGTCAGGATCACCACGAGCGCCGCCGCCCAACGCTTCATGGCTCCATGATCTCCCCGGATGGAGCGGGGCGGAGCCGAATTCCCGGCCCCGTAGAATGGGCCGCATCATGACCGCACCGGGGCACAACCATGTCCAGACCCCGATTGCGGGTCTCGTTGAGCTGGCATTGACCGATCCGTCCCTGCAGGACGTCCTTCGTCGTGCCGCCGACCGGCCCGCCGATCTCGCGCTCGTCGGGCCGGCCAGTGCCCGTGTGTTGGTGGCGGCCGGACTGGCCCGGCAGGGGCCGTTGCTGGTGGTCGCCGCCACCGGCCGGGAGGCCGACGATCTGACCGCCGAACTGCGCGGGGTCGTCGGCGACGCCGTCGCGCTGTTCCCGTCCTGGGAGACTCTGCCGCACGAGCGGCTGTCGCCCGGCGTGGAGACCGTCGGCGCCCGGCTGTTGCTGTTGCGCAGGCTGGCCCACCCCGAGGACACGACGCTGGGGTCGCCGCTTCGGGTGATCGTCACCACCGCACGCTCGCTGCTGCAGCCGATGGCCCCCGACGTCGTGAGTACCGAGCCGGTCAGCCTGACGGTCGGCGCCGAGGCCGAGTTCGACACGGTCATCGCCCGGCTGGTCGACCTGGCCTACACGCGCGTCGACATGGTCGGCAAACGCGGGGAGTTCGCCGTGCGCGGCGGCATCCTCGACATCTTCCCGCCCACCGCCGAACACCCGGTCCGCGTCGAGTTCTGGGGTGACGAGATCTCCGAGATGCGGATGTTCTCGATCGCCGACCAGCGCTCGATTCCCGAGATCCCGGTGCAGCACGTGGTCGCCGTGCCGTGCCGCGAACTGCTGATGACCGCCGATGTGCGTGAGCGCGCGGCCGTGCTGGCACAAGAACACCCCACCCACGAGAACAGCGTGCCGGGCAGCGTGCCCGACATGCTGGCCAAGCTCGCCGAGGGCATCCCCGTCGACGGCATGGAGGCGCTGTTGCCGCTGCTGCACCCGGTGCAGCCGACGACGCTGACGCACCACCTGCCCGAGGGTGCCCCGGTGCTCCTGTGTGACCCGGAGAAGGTGCGGACCCGGGCGGCCGACCTGATCAAGACGGGGCAGGAGTTCCTCGAAGCATCGTGGTCGACGGCCGCGGTCGGTGGCGATGCGCCCATCGACATCGAGGCGCTGGGTGCGTCGGGGTTCGTCCCGTTCGAGCAGGCGCGCGAAGACGCCGTGGCCGGCGGACATCCGTGGTGGACGCTGAGCCAGTTGCCCGACGGGAAGGCAACCGAACTCGACCTGCGGCCGTCACCGTCGGCGCGCAGCCAGCAGAGTCTCGAAGAGATCTTCGCGATGCTGCGGGCTCATGTGGCCACCGGCGGGTACGCCGCAGTGGTCACCCCGGGCACCGGCACCGCCCATCGCGTGGTGGAGCAGCTCGGCGAATCCGACACGCCTGCAGGGATGTTGGAGCCCGGTGCGGCACCCAAGGCCGGCGTGGTCGGGGTACTCCAGGGGCCGCTGCACGACGGTGTGATCCTGCCCGGCGCCAACCTCGTGATCATCACCGAGACCGATCTGACCGGTAACCGGGTGACGGCCTCGGAGGGCAAAAAGCTTGCGGCCAAACGCCGTAACGTCGTGGACCCGCTGGCGCTGACCGCCGGCGACCTGGTCGTGCACGATCAGCACGGCATCGGCAAGTTCGTCGAGATGACCGAGCGGGTGGTCGGCGGAGCCCGTCGCGAGTACCTGGTGCTGGAGTACGCCTCGTCGAAGCGGGGCGGGGGATCGGACCGGCTGTACGTGCCGATGGATTCGCTCGACCAACTCTCGCGCTACGTCGGCGGCGAGGCGCCGTCGCTCTCCAAGCTCGGCGGCAGCGACTGGGCCAACACGAAAACCAAGGCCCGCAAGGCTGTCCGTGAGATCGCCAGTGAACTCGTGGCGCTGTACGCCAAGCGACAATCGGCGCCAGGGCACGCGTTCGGACCTGATACTCCATGGCAGAACGAGATGGAGGACGCGTTCGGCTTCACCGAGACCATGGACCAGATGACCGCGATCACCGAGGTCAAATCCGATATGGAGAAACCGGTTCCGATGGACCGGGTGATCTGTGGCGACGTGGGCTACGGCAAGACCGAGATCGCGGTGCGGGCGGCGTTCAAGGCCGTGCAGGACGGCAAGCAGGTCGCGGTGCTGGTGCCGACGACACTGCTGGCCGATCAGCATCTGCAGACCTTCACCAACCGGATGGCGGGTTTCCCGGTGACCGTCAAGGGGTTGTCGCGGTTCACCGATCCGGCCGAGTCGCGGGCCACCATGGAGGGCATGAAGGACGGGTCGGTCGACGTGGTGATCGGCACGCACCGGCTGCTGCAGACCGGGGTGGTGTGGAAAGACCTGGGCCTCATCATCGTTGACGAGGAACAGCGGTTCGGTGTCGAGCACAAAGAGCACATCAAGTCGATGCGCACCCACGTCGACGTGCTCACCATGAGCGCCACCCCGATCCCGCGCACCCTGGAGATGAGCCTGGCCGGCATCCGCGAGATGTCGACCATTCTCACCCCGCCCGAGGAGCGCTACCCGGTGCTGACCTACGTCGGCCCGCACGACGACAAGCAGGTGGCCGCCGCGCTGCGCCGTGAGCTGCTGCGGGACGGGCAGGCGTTCTACATCCACAACCGGGTGCGCACCATCGATCAGGCCGCGGCGCGGATCCGTCAGCTGGTGCCCGAGGCGCGGGTCGTCGTCGCACACGGGCAGATGAACGAGGAGACGCTGGAGAAGACCGTCGAGGGCTTCTGGAACCGTGAGTACGACATCCTGGTCTGCACCACGATCGTCGAGACGGGTCTGGACATCTCGAACGCCAACACGCTGATCGTCGAGCGGGCCGACACCTTCGGGTTGTCCCAGCTGCACCAGCTGCGTGGCCGGGTGGGCCGCAGCCGTGAGCGTGGCTACGCGTACTTCCTGTACCCGCCGAATTCGCCGCTGACCGAGACCGCGTACGACCGGTTGGCCACGATCGCGCAGAACAACGAGCTGGGTGCCGGTATGGCCGTGGCCATGAAGGATCTGGAGATCCGTGGCGCGGGCAACGTGTTGGGTGTCGAGCAGTCCGGTCACGTGGCCGGCGTGGGCTTCGATCTCTATGTGCGGCTGGTCGGCGAGGCCGTCGAGGCCTACCGGGCCGCAGCCGACGGGAAAACCGTTGCCACACCGGAGGAGCCGAAGGAGGTGCGGGTCGATCTGCCGGTCGACGCACACCTGCCGCCGGAGTACATCGGCAGTGACCGGCTACGGCTGGAAGGGTATCGACGGCTGGCCGCGGCTGCGGACGAGGACGCCGTGCGGGCGGTGGTGGATGAGCTCGTCGACCGTTACGGCCCGCTGCCGGTCGAGGCGCAGCGCCTGGTGGCGGTGGCTCGGTTGAGGCTGTTGTGCCGTGAGTACGGCATCACCGAGATCGGTGCGGTGTCGGCCTCGACGGTGAAGTTGTCTCCGATGGTGTTACCGGACTCCGCCCAGTTGCGGCTCAAGCGGATGTATCCGGGCGGGCACTATCGGGCCACCACCTCCGTGGTCCAGGTGCCGCTGCCGCGCGCCGGTGACGGCGTTGGCTCGCCTCGTATTCGTGATCTTGAATTGGTGCAGTGGGTGGCCGGACTGGTCCTGGTACTCAACGGGCAAACGCAGAGCACCTTCGACATCACTGCCGGACTGAATTCCCCAAATTGATTTCTTCGGACTAAACACCTGGTGGTCGCTGCTTTTTGGGTGCCCGTGCCGGATGCATCGCCGAACCGCTGTTAACACGTGGGTGCGGAGATCCGACATACGTTCGGGGGGTCAAGGTATTGCGCTGTCGTCCGAAGGAGAGGCGACGGGTCGCCGGACATATGGCGGTCACGCAATTTCCTAAACCGAACATCACGCGATTGCCGCCATTTGGTGGGTCGGTCGCGGTGACGCAAGGCGAAGGAGTGATCATGGACTTCAAGAAGTTCGCAGTAACCACCTCAATGGCCGGTGCACTGGGCCTCGGAGCGTTTGGCCTGGGTACAGGCCTCGCAAACGCCGTTCCGGACGTGCCTCAGCCGCCTCCAGTTCCTGGGCCCGCCGTGCCAGGTGTGAATGTTCCGAGTGTTTACGCTCCGGACGTGAACGTGCCGCGGGTGAATGCACCCGACGTGAACGTGCCCAGCGTGAATGCGCCGGATGTGAATGTGCCGAGCGTGAATGTTCCTGATGCGAACGTTCCGAGTGTGAATGTTCCTGATGTGAACGTTCCGAGTGTGAATGTTCCTGATGTGAATGTGCCGAGCGTGAACGTTCCTGATGTGAACGTGCCGAGCGTGAACGTTCCTGATGTGAACGTGCCCACCGTCCGGTTCCCGGAGGTCGACAACTTCTTCGGGCAGCCGAACGGAAATATCGCGCCCGGACAGCTGACGAATTCACCGACCATCAACGGTGTTGCGAACCCGTTCTTCGGCATCCCGCCTGGTCAGCTCCAGACGCTGCCCTCGGTGAACGGGGTCGAGAACCCGTTCTTCCACGAGACCCCGGGCCACTGGGTGGTCCCTGAGGGCGAGTTCCAGCCGGAGTCGTAAGCCGACGGCCTGTGGCATGATGGCCGCCTTGCCTTTGGGCAGGGCGGCCATCCCGTGCGACGGTTGCCCGGTCCCGGCGAATCGCGGCCTTGGCCTGCTCAGCAGGAACGTCGAAGTCCGGCAAAGTGTTGGTATAACCGAGATCAGCAAATCTCGTCGAAGTGGTGAGGGGGTGGAGCCCGATGACCGTGGTACTCGTCGACCCCCGCCGCCCGGCCTTGATCCCGGTCGAAGCGCTCGAATTCCTGACCGGCGATGTGCAGTACACCGAAGAAATGCCGATCAAGGTGCCGTGGACGTTGCCCGCGGCGCGGCCCATCTACGGCGAAGACGAAGACAACCCGGCGCCCGTGCTCCTGTCGTCCGATCCCGAGCATCCGGCGGTCAAGGCACGTTTGGCGGCAGGCGATCGCTTGATCGCGGCCCCGCGGGCACAGGCGGGGGAGCGCATCGTCGACGCCGTGGCGATGATGGACAAGCTGCGCACCGACGGTCCGTGGGAGAGCGAGCAGACCCACGACTCGCTGCGGCGTTACCTCCTTGAGGAGACCTACGAACTGTTCGACGCGGTGCGCGGCGGCAACGCCGACGAGCTGCGCGAGGAACTCGGCGACGTGCTGCTGCAGGTGCTGTTCCATGCCCGCATCGCCGAGGATGCGCCCGTCCATCCGTTCAACATCGACGACGTCGCTGATTCGCTGGTCCGCAAACTGGGCAACCGCGTGCCGGCAGTGCTTGCCGGAGAATCGATTTCACTGGAAGAGCAGCTGGCCCAGTGGGAGGAGCGCAAGGCCCAGGAGCAGAAGGTGAAGGCCCGCGCCTCGTCGATGGACGACGTGCCGACCGGACAGCCGGCTCTGGCGCTGACACAGAAGGTGTTGGCCCGGGTAGCTCAGGCCGGGCTGCCCGCCGATCTGGTGCCGGCATCGCTGACCGCGGTGGCGGTCTCGGCTGATGTCGATGCCGAGAACAACTTGCGCAGTGCGGTTTTGGAGTTCATGGACACCGTGCGGGTGGTGGAGTCCGACGTGGCCGCAGGCCGCCGGGGCGAGGATGTGCCCGAGGAGCTCGACGCGACGCCGCTGGGCTCGATCACCGAAGACGAGTGGCGGACGTATTGGCCGGGTGCGGTCGTTGAGCTTGAGGTGGAGCCCTCGCCGGAGCCGGAGCCGGAGTCCGAAGACGCGTCCGCAGACGAGGACGAGCTGGTCGAGGGCGCCGACGAAGACCCGGATGACGGTGACGTAGCGGATGCCGACGACGAGGCTTCACGCGCGTAGCGCAGTGGCGATTTTGAGCCAAGGTTTCCGCCACAGCGCTGCATACGTGGTTGGCGCCCAACAGAAGTGCCCTCCACTGGGAAGGGCACTTCTGGCGGATCGTCAAGATACTTGACGGCTTACGACTCGTTGTCGTTCTTGTCCTTGCCCTTCAGCTTGTCGGCGCCGTTGTTGATGTCTTTCTTCAACCGGTCTACCCGGTTCTTCACGTTGTCGCCCACCTGCTTCGCAGCGCCCTTGAGGTCACCCTGCTTGAGCTTGTCGGCGACCTTGCCGGCGCGCTCCTGTGCGTGAGTCAGGCTCTTCTGGGTCTTGGTGACCCGCTTGGTGACATCGGCTTGGATCTTCTTGCCGGCGTTCTCCACCTCACCCGCCGCCTTGTCGAGGCCGGTCTGTTCGGCGACGCTGTTCACCTGGGCAACTACCTCGTCAGCACCGGTCTTGACCTGTCCCAATGCTTTTCCAACCTCCCGTTGGCCGCTGGCCAGTTGCTGTTGGGTCGGTGCCGCAGGCCCCTCCGGCAGTGCTTCGTCGACGGTCGTGAGTACCTTGCTGACCCCGTCGCCGATCTCACGGCTGACCTTCTGGATCGCCTTGCCCGGCTCGGTTGCCAGCTTGGCGGCAGCCTCCTTGATCTCGGTGGGTACCTGAATGTCGTTGTCCTCCAAGAACGTCACCACGCGGGCGGTCACGCGCTGTACGACATCGGTGTACTCCGATCCCGTACCCCTGCCCAACTCGGCGATGATGTCGCCGGCCAACAGGGCGGCCTGATGGCGCGTGAGCGTCTGGGTGCCGAACAGCGTCGGGACATGCATCTGGTCCAGCGTTCGGGTCCAGGTGCCGTCCTCATTGCGCTCCACGTCGGTGTAGCTCGTGTTGACCAGCAGCTTGAGCACCGGCTCCAAGGCATCCGCCACCGGTGTGTTGACGTCTTCGCCCGTAGCCGCGCTTAGCAATCCGGCGACCAGGCGGGCCGGGGCGAGCAGTGGCAGTTGGTCGGTGGTCAGGGTTCCGTAGAACGTGCCGTCAGGAGCGATGTAGTGCGCCAATCCGATGGGCAGGCTGCCTGGGTTCGTGGTGTCGATGTTCAGCAGGCTTCCGGCCAAATTCACCAGCAGCAGTGACGACGCTGCGGAGTTGGCCCACGCGATCGGGTTGGCCGTCACGGGGGCGTCGGAAAGCAGGTCGTACTCCCAGGTGAGATCCGCCTTCAAGGTGATGACGATCGGCTTGCCGTCCGCACCTTCCAGAATGGTCTGCAGTTGGCCTAGATCGTTGACGCTGAAGTTCGTGCTGTTACCGGTCAACAGGTTCCTGATGAGGTTGGGATCGACCCCTTTCGGCAGGACATCTTCACGATCGGGTGACACCGGGTTCACCCCGGTGAGCTCCTGGTAGATCGGCGCGAACCGCGCATAGAGCCCGCCGTTGGCACGGCCCGGGTTACGCAGCAACGCCATGGTGAGGAACGTGATATCGATGACCCCGCCAGGCGTTTCGGTATACGACGGATAAATGGGATTCCCGTTGGCGTCGACGGGCATGTTCGGGAATACCAGGTCACCCGGCAGCGGATAGGACGTGATGATCTCGGTGAGGCTGCCGTCGCCCTGGCTGTGGTTCACCACGTTCAGCACCGGGTTGCCGTTTTCGTCGGTGTCGATGACGAGATAGCGGCCATCGGTCAGCGGCTCCCCGGCCTTGATCTCACCGCTCTTGACTGCCTCGAGGAATTTCCGGTAGGCCTCCCCGGTGGCGATGGCGCCGTCGCCGTAGGCGATCAGGTTGACGTTCTGGATGTAGGCCGTCCAATTCAGCAGCGGGGCGAGGAATCCCAGATCGCCGGACAAGTAGTAGGCCAGGTCACGCGTGGAGAGGCCTGCCAGCGCGCTCAGATCGAAGTCGCCGTTCAGCAGGCCCGAAAGATCGAGGTTTTGCAGTCCGGTGATGTCGTTGGTGGGCGAGACCCATTGACCGAACGTGTTGGTGGTCCACCCGCCGGGAATGGTTTCGGCGATGCCGCTGGCCTCAACAATATCTCTGGCCAGTTGGTCGTAGTTCTTGCCCGAGAGACCGACCTTGGCAAGATCCACTTTATACGGGACGTCGGCAGAGATGGTCTTGTCGAACAACGTGAACCCGAAGATTGGATCTTTGATCTTGACCCTCTGGCTGAAGTGATAGGTCGCCTCGTAGGTACCTCCGGCCAAGACGGCATCAAGTGCGGCCTCGTTATCGAGGAACGGATTGTCCACCGAGATAGTCTGGTAGCGGATGTTGTCCGGCACGTACTTCCACCATTCAGCTTTGATTCCTGTGCCGGGAATGGTGGCGAGGTCCAGCGTGTATTCGATCGTCGGCGCCGCCAGGATCGCCGCCTTGTCGGTTACAAGCAAGCCTGTCTTCGCGTTGTTGAACGCTAACGTCCAGGCGGGATTTGTGGCGGGTGGCGTGTAGTACTGGTCGTTGTCCGGATTCGTCGCTTCACCAAGATCGATATGGCTCAGCAGATTGGCGAGTTCGGTGGGAGACAGGTCGCCCAGATTGATGTCGCCCAGACTCAACCCGCCCAGATTCGGGTTGTACCACTGCACCCACTGCGGATTCAGCGCGACACCACCTGTGCCCCAACCGATTAGCGGGTTCCTGTCTCTCGAATCGAGAATCGCTTCGTAAATGGTATTCGGATTGGATTCCAGGGTGTTCCCGTCACCGATCGGCAGCCATTCGGGGAAGCCGATGAAGTAGGTGTTGCTGGACACTGCATTGGCCATCGTCGGGGTCAACCCCATCCCGACTGCTGCCGCGATGGCTGTGCCGGCGAGGGCAGCCTTCGTTGCCCTGCTGTGTCGATGCTTCCCCATGTGTCTGCCCCTCTCAGGAAATTATCAGGTGGCAGGACTCTAAGCTGGCAAACAATAATTCGCCGTCGGTTGCGGAGCGGACATTGCAGACTCGTTGCGAAGTCAAGGAAACTTCTTCGCTCCTTGTGCAGTTGCGAGACTCTTTGATCATGATTTGCTGAAATTTGCTTGCGGGAGCCAGTCTCTGGCAAAACCCCTTACTTAAAAGCCATTAAGCGGGGTTAACCGCTGGTCGGTTGCGTCATGCAGTTAACTGACTACAGATGATGTATTTGCGGCAACAAGCATCTCCACCGTCGGGAAACCGGGTGCGGTGGACGTTCGACGACCCGAACGCGGACGGCCGACGAGTTTGCTGGCAATCTGGAAATTATTGACGTCAGCGACACGACCTGTTGGGGTCCACGCCCGCCACCACAGGTCCGTCACGAGACCACAACGTCGTGGCGTCAGCTCGGTGCGGCCAGCGCGTCCGGGCGCCGACTCCGGCGCCTGAGCGCTACCGTCAGGCGAATGAAGGTGCTGCGGATCGTTGCCGTCGTCCTGGCGCTGAGCATGGGAACAGTTGCACCGCACGCCAATGCCGACTGTGCGGCCACCGGGTGTGACCTGCGCTCGCGCATCGCAGCCGCGGACGCCTACCTCGCGTCGCGGCCCGGCACGGTCGGCTACGTGTTGCGTGATCGCGTGGCGGGCGCGCGGTACGCCAATGCCAATGCGAACGCGATGATCTGGACCGCCTCCACCATCAAGCTGGCGATGGTGGTCGACCTGCTGACCCGGGAACGGGCCGGGGCGCTGCGGCTGTCGGGCAACGACCGGCAGCTAATGGTGAACATGCTGCGAAACTCGGACAACGATGCCGCCGACGCGCTGTGGACCCGATATGGCGGGCCGGATCACAAGGCGTTCAACGCGGGCTTCCCGCGGTACGGCATGACCGACCTGCGGCCGCAACCGGGATTCGGTGACATCTTCCCGTACTGGGGTTTCCAGAAATCGACCACCAACGACCTCGACCGGTTGATGAACCACACACTGACCCAACTGAATCCGGCCGATGCGTCGGCCGTGGTCTCCGAGATGCAAAGGGTCGGCGGGGATCAGCAGTGGGGCGTCTGGGGCGCCGGCCCGTCGATGAGTCCCGGCAACAAGAACGGGTGGTCGCAGGAGCAGGGCGGCTGGGTCATCAACTCGGTCGGCTTCGCCGGTCCCAACCAGCGCTACACGCTGGCGATCATGAACGGGCTCAACGGGCAGGGCGGCTACGACGACGGCGTCGCCACCAGCACCCGGCTCAGCCAGATCCTGCTCAGCCCCAACGGATGAGCGCCGAGCTCACTCGAACAGCGTCGAGCCCCAGTATCCCGAGGCGTCCCCGTCACGCAGCCCGGGAGGGCAGGCGAAGATGGCGGTCCCGGTGTGGGTGATGTACTCGTTGAGCGCGTCTTTACGGGCCAATTCCCGCTGCATCGGGATGAACTGTTTTTCGGGGCTGCGGACGAACGCGATGAAGAACAAGCCGGCGTCGAGGTGGCCGAAACCGTCCGAACCGTCGGTGAAGTTGTAGCCGCGGCGCAGGATCTCGATGCCGCCCAGGTGCTCGGCCGAGGCCAGCCGCACATGCGCGTCCACGTCGATCTTGGGATTGCCCTTGCCGTCGGTGATCTCGAAATTGAGCTCGTCGAACTCCTGCTGCAACCCGTTGGGGGCACCGCTGCCCTTTTGCCGCCCGATCACCCGCTCCTGCTCCAAAAGCGTGGTGCGGTCCCAGTTCTCGATGCGCATCCGGATCCGCCGGGTGATCAGATAGCTGCCGCCGGTGAGCCAGGCCGGCCCGTCAGCCTCGGCCACCCACACGTTCTTGTCCAGCAGGTCGGTCTCGTCGGACTTGAGATTGTTGGTCCCGTCCTTGAACCCGAACAGGTTTCGCGGGGTGGCCTGGTCGCGGGTGGTCGACGAGGTACGGCCGAATCCCAGCTGCGAGTACCGCACGGCGACTGTGCCGAACCCGACGCGGGCCAGGTTGCGGATCGCGTGCACCGCGACCTGCGGATCGTTCGCACACGCCTGCACGCAGATGTCGCCCCCGCTACGGGCCGGGTCCATGGTCTCGTTGGGGAACTTCGGCAGATCCTTGAGCTCGGCGGGCTGCTTGTCGGCGATGCCGAAGCGGTCCTTGCCGTCTTTGCGGAAGAACGACGGCCCGAACCCGATGGTCAGGGTGAGCTGTGAGGCGGGCAGGCCCAGCGCCTCCCCGGTATCCGACGGTGGCGCATACGGATTGCCGTCGACGGCACCGCCGTCTTCGGTTTCCTCGCCGCGCGTCATCCGCTCGGCCATCTGGGTCCACTGCTTGAGCAGGGCGACGACGTCGTCGCGGTTGTCGGTGGTGACGTCGAAGGAGCAGAAGTGCATGCGGTCCTGCGCCTCGGTGATGATGCCGGCCTGCCGGTCACCGCGGAACGGAACCGGCCCCTGCAGGGCTCCCTGCGGCATGCTTGCCGCGGAAGAACGGCCGGCCAGTGCACCCGCACCGGCCGCACCGACTACCGCAGCGGTGACCCCGGCGGCGCCGAACAACTTGCGCCGGGAGAATCCGGCGGACTGTCCGGCGTCGGCGGTGGATTCCGAGGAATCACTGGTGGGCGACGACACCTTGCACCTGGCTCACTTCTTTGCTCAGCGCGTCGATGGCGCGCGACAGTTCCTGCCGTTGCGGCTCCGTCACCTTGTCGTAGGAGACGAATCCGTCTCCCTCACGATACTTCTCCAGCAGCCCCTCGACCTCGGAGAAGCGTTGGTCCACCCGCTTGCCCAGTTCGGCGTCGCGCTCGTCGAGGATCGGCCGCACCGAGGCGACCGCGGTCTGCGAACCCTCGACGTTGGCCTTGAAGTCCCACAGGTCGGTGTGGCTGAAGATGTCCTCTTCGCCGCTGATCTTGCTCATCGCGACCTCGTCGAGCAGACCCTGTGCGCCGCCGGCGATCTGGGTGGAGTCGATGGTCCAGTCCGGCGCCTTCACACCGGCGTCGAGCTCCTTGACATCGGCCAGCAGCTGATCGGCCAGCGCATTGGCGTCAGGCTGCAGGCCGGTGACCCACAACTGCTTTTCCAGGGCGTGGAAACCGGTCCACTTCTGGCCCGGCTCAAGGTCGGCCTCACGCAGGTCGATGCGCGGATCGAGATCGTTGGGGAACGACTCGGCGACCGGCTCGATGCGCTCGTAGTAGGTACGCGTGGTCGGGAACAGCTCCTTGGCCTTGGCGACGTCCTTGGCCTTGACCGCCGCCACGAATGCCTCGGTGGACGGGACCAGAGCATCGGTCTGGCTGAGCACGTAGCGCTTGTAGCTGTCGGCGGCTTCCTTGAACTTGCCCTCGGTGTCGACCTGCACGGCCTCACCGGTCACCTCGAAATTGCCGCGGATGCCTTCACCGACCATGCCTGGGCGGCATGAGGTCTGGTAGGTGCCGGGCTGGGTGAGCTGAACGATCAACTGGCGCTTGAGCCCGGGGGAGATGTTCTCCACCTCGCCCATGACCCGCTCGCCCTCGCCATAGACGTAGAACTCGGTGACCTTGTTACCGCTGTTGGTGACGACGAACGTGCTGGCACCGGTCGTCGCGGTGGTGCCGGACAACTTGCACTCGGTATCAGAGGCGTCGACGGTGATCTGCCCGGCCTTGTCGCCGCTCGCACTGCCGCCGTCGGCCTCCTTGGCCTGGCAGGCACTCATCGAGATGCCGGCCAGCACCGCGGCGGTGGCCGCGAATCCGGTCTTGACGGCAGGAGTCAGCTTCACTTGGTCGACCTTTCGGATGCGGTGGAGGTCTCCGGGGCGACGGTCGGCTCGGAGGAAGCGCGGTCGGCGCCCATCGGCTTCAGGAACAGCGCCAGCAGCACGATGATGTAGGCCAGCCATGCGCTGAACTGCAGCACGGTTGGCGTGGGGTCGATGTTGAAGACGCCCTGGATGATCTCGCCGTACCAGGCTGACCAGTCGAACGCGCCGCTCATGTCGAAGGCCTTGGCGCTGAGCCCGGGAATCCAGCCAACGGTCTGCAGCGCCTTGATGCCGTAGGCGAGGATTCCGGCCGCCACCACGATCAGGAAGATGCCGGTGTAGGAGAAGAACTTCGCGAGATTGATCCGCACGGCGCCCGCGTACATGCCGTAGGCGATCGCCGCGGCGATCAGCACGCCCACGATCAGGCCGGTCAGCGGCCAGAGCGTCTCGGCCTCGGCGTACCCGACCATGAACAGCGCGGTCTCCACCCCTTCACGGCCCACCGCCAGGAAGGCCAACAGCGCCACTGCGAGTCCGCCCGTCTCCAACGCCTGCGACATCTCGCCGCGGAGGTGGCCGGACATCGAGGCGGACGCTTTCTTCATCCACAGCACCATGGTGGTGACGATGACGACGGCGATCAGTGAGGCGATCCCGGCGATGGCTTCCGCACCGAGTCCGCTGATGGTGTTCTCGCCGAACTGGATCACCAGGAAGACGGTGACGGTCATGGCGATTGCGGCGCCCACGCCCAGCCACACCCATTTGAGGGCATCGCGGCGTTCGGATTTGACCAGAAATGCGACCAGGATCGACACGACGATGGCGGCTTCGAGGCCTTCCCGCAAACCGATCAGGCCACTGCCGAACACTTGCGACGTGACGTTGGACGCGGCCAGTGTGCTGGTCGGAACGTCCGAGATGAAGGTCATCAAAGCGTCCTCGTTCGGCCGGGGTGAAACCACCATAAAAGACGTAGCCTTGCCTTGCCATAGCAAGGCGTGGCTCACCTTAGCAGGGGGACCTGTGGGTCCAGCAGACTTCACCTGCCGTTCTCGTGGCACGGACCCGTCGCCCGTCGCGTTCATAGGCGCGCATGCGACGATGGCCAATCAGATAGAGCGGGGTTGAGGGAGTCCGGTGTCGCCAGTGCGTTGGCTGCGGGCTGTCGCCGTAATTGCTGCGACAGCGCTGCTGTTGGCATCCAGCTGTTCGTGGCATCTGGGGACCCCAATTCCGGAGGGTGTGCCGCCGCCGGCTGGGGATCCGGTGCCCGCGATCGACACCTATGCCAAGGGAAGACCCGCTGATCAGCTGACCGAGTGGGCCGCGCAGCGGGCTCCCGCGCTGGGCATGCCCGTCAACGCCCTCGAGGCCTACGCCTATGCCGCGCGCGTTGCCCAGGTGGAGAACCCGAATTGCCAGCTGGCCTGGACCACGTTGGCCGGCATCGGCATGGTCGAGAGCCACCACGGCACCTATCGCGGCGCGATGGTCGCGCGCAACGGCGACGTCACTCCGCCGATCCGTGGCGTGCAGCTGGACGGGACCTCCGGCAACCTGCACATTCCCGACACCGACAAGGGCAAGCTGGACGGCGATCCGCTGATGGACCGTGCCATGGGGCCGATGCAGTTCATCCCGGAGACCTGGGGGCATTTCGGGGTTGATGCCAACAACGACGGTGTGGTGAGCCCGGACAACTTCGACGACGCGGCGCTCTCGGCGGCCGGACTGCTGTGCTGGTACGGCAAGGACCTGTCCACCCCGAGAGGCTGGATGAAGGCGCTCAAGGCCTACAACAACTCCGAGCAATACGCCCGGATGGTCCGGGACTGGGCGACGGCATACGCGGCCGGCCACGGGTTGTGACACGTCGAGTGACCCGAGTGACACGCCCAAACACGCCGTCGCCAGCGCCACGATCTAGTCTCATCCCTACACGCAGGACTCAATAAGGAGAAGCCAGTGCCCATCATCGAGCAGGTTGGAGCCCGCGAGATCCTCGACTCCCGTGGCAACCCGACGGTCGAGGTCGAGGTGGCCCTGACCGACGGCACGTTCGCCCGGGCTGCGGTGCCGTCGGGTGCGTCGACCGGCGAGCACGAGGCGGTGGAGCTGCGCGACGGCGGTTCCCGCTACGGCGGCAAGGGCGTCGAGAAGGCCGTCGAAGCCGTGCTCGACGAGATCGCCCCGGCGATCATCGGCCTGGCCGCTGACGATCAGCGTCTCGTCGACCAGGCGCTGCTCGATCTCGACGGCACGCCGGACAAGTCCCGCCTGGGCGCCAACGCGATCCTCGGTGTGTCGCTGGCGGTGGCCAAGGCCGCGGCCGACAGCGCCGCGCTGCCGCTGTTCCGTTACCTCGGTGGCCCGAACGCACACATCCTCCCGGTGCCGATGATGAACATCCTCAACGGCGGCGCCCACGCCGACACCGGGGTGGACGTTCAGGAGTTCATGGTGGCCCCGATCGGTGCACCGTCGTTCAAGGAGTCGCTGCGCTGGGGTGCCGAGGTGTACCACGCGCTCAAGTCGGTGCTCAAGAAGCAGGGCCTGTCGACCGGTCTCGGCGACGAGGGCGGCTTCGCCCCCGACGTCGCGGGCACCAAGGCCGCGCTGGACCTGATCGCGTCGGCCATCGAGGCCACCGGGTTCAAGCTCGGCAGCGATGTGGCCCTGGCGCTGGACGTCGCCGCCACCGAGTTCTACACGGACGGCACGGGTTACGCGTTCGAGAAGGAGACCCGCACCGCCGAGCAGATGGCCGAGTTCTACGCCGGCCTGATCGACGCCTACCCGCTGGTGTCGATCGAGGATCCGCTGTCCGAGGACGACTGGGACGGCTGGGTCGCGCTGACCTCGGCCATCGGTGACCGGGTCCAGCTGGTGGGCGACGACCTGTTCGTCACCAACCCGGAGCGCCTGGAGGACGGCATCGAGCGCGGCGCCGCCAACGCGCTGCTGGTGAAGGTCAACCAGATCGGCACGCTCACCGAGACCCTGGATGCCGTTGCGCTGGCGCACAACAGCGGTTACCGCACCATGATGAGCCACCGCTCGGGCGAGACCGAGGACACCACCATCGCCGACCTCGCGGTCGCGGTGGGCAGCGGTCAGATCAAGACCGGTGCTCCGGCCCGCAGTGAGCGGGTCGCCAAGTACAACCAGTTGCTGCGCATCGAGGAGGCGCTCGGCGACGCCGCGCGCTACGCGGGCGATCTCGCGTTCCCCCGGTTCGAAGCCAAGTAACGCAGGCGTCTGCGCACCAGCAAGTCGATGCCTGAAGCGAAGCGGCCTGATCCGAAGCGACGGTCCCCGGCCTCCCGACCCGGTAAGCCGGGGAAGGCCGGGGAGTCGAATCGGCCGCGCGCTTCGCAGCCCCGTCGCCGGGCGGCTGAATCCCGTCCGGCGCAGGCTGATCCGGTGGCCGAGGAAAAGGTCACCAAAGCCATTGCGGTGCAAGCTCAGCAGCAGGCCGAGCTGCAGTCCGAACAGCGGTTCGGGTCGACGGCCCGCCGCGCGGCGATCCTGGCCGCGGTGGTGTGTGTGCTGACTCTGACCATCGCCGGGCCGGTCCGCACCTACTTCGCCCAGCGCACCGAGATGAAACAGCTCAAAGCGACCGAGGAACGGTTGCGGTCCCAGATCGCCGACCTGGAGCAGCAGAAGGTCAAGCTCGCCGACCCGGTGTACATCGCAGCCCAGGCCAGGGAACGGCTCGGCTTCGTCATGCCCGGCGACACCCCGTATCAGGTGCAGCTGCCGCCCGGGGCGATGGTGTCCGACCCGGGCGCGCCGGTGCTTCCGGGGTCGACGATGCCCACGGGCCAGCCCTGGTACACCTCGCTGTGGCACACGATTGCCGATGAGCCACACGGGGTTTCCCCGACCATCGGCGGGCCTGCTGCGCCCGGCGGTCCGCCTGCGCCGCCGCCCGCCCCGCCTTCCAGAGGTCCCAATGGTTGACCCCGCCGACATCGAGGCCGTGGCACGGCAATTGGGCCGTGAACCGCGCGGAGTCCTCGAGATCGCCTACCGCTGTCCCAACGGCGAGCCCGGGGTGGTCAAGACTGCGCCGAGACTTCCTGACGGCACGCCGTTTCCGACGCTGTATTACCTGACGCACCCGGCGCTCACCGCGGCCGCCAGCCGGCTGGAATCCTCCGGGCTGATGCGGGAGATGTCCGAGCGGCTGCAGCAGGATGAAGACCTGGCCGCGGCGTACCTGCGGGCCCATGAGTCGTACCTGGCCGAGCGGGACGCCATCGAACCGCTCGGCACCACGTTCACCGGTGGCGGCATGCCCGACCGGGTCAAGTGCCTGCACGTGGTGATGGCCCACTCGTTGGCAAAAGGTCGCGGGGTCAATCCTTTTGGTGACGAGGCGCTGGCTGTGCTGGCGGTCGAGCCGGCGATGGCCGGAATTCTGGATCGTGAGGTGTGGGTTTGAGTCGGGTCGGCGCAATTGATTGTGGCACCAACTCGATTCGTCTGCTGATCGCCGACGTGGTGGACGGGAAGCTGCGCGACGTGCACCGCGAGATGCGGGTGGTCCGGCTGGGCCAGGGCGTCGACGCCACCGGTCAGTTCGCTCCGGAAGCGCTGGAGCGCACCGAATCCGCACTTGCCGACTATGTGGAGCTGATGTCCCGGCATTCGGTGACCGCGGTGCGGATGGTCGCGACCTCGGCGGCACGCGATGCCGGCAACCGCGACGAGTTCTTCGCGATGACTGCGCGGCTGCTGGGCAAGGTGGTGCCCGGATCGGTGGCCGAGGTGATCACCGGTACCGAGGAGGCCGAGCTGTCGTTCCGCGGTGCGGTCGGTGAACTCGACCCTGCCGCAGGGCCTTTCGTGGTCGTCGACCTGGGCGGTGGCTCAACCGAGCTGGTGCTGGGCGGCACTGCGGTGCAGGCCAGCTTCTCCGCCGATATCGGATGCGTCCGGTTGACCGAACGGTGCCTGCACTCCGACCCGCCGACCGCGGACGAGGTGGCGCAGGCGCGGGCCGTGGCCCGTGACGGCCTGGCCGAGGCGCTGCGGGTGGTGCCGGTCGAAGGAGCGCACACCTGGGTGGGGGTGGCCGGGACGATGACGACTCTCTCCGCGCTCGCGCAGCGGATGACCGAATACGATCCCGAGGCAATTCACCTGTCCCGCATCGGGTTCGAGGCCCTACTCGGGGTGTGCGAGCAGTTGATCGCGATGACCAAGGCCGAACGCCTGGCGCTCGGGCCGATGCATGCCGGCCGCGCCGACGTCATCGGCGGCGGCGCGATCATCGTCGAGGAGTTGGCGGCGGTGCTCGGTGATCGGGCCGGCATCGGTGAACTGGTGGTCAGCGAGCACGACATCCTCGACGGCATCGCGCTGTCGATCGCCTGACGCTTCTCGGCGGCCGCTGGGCGCGTCCCCGCACGCCGATTTCTACGCCTGGGTCGCGATCCTCGAGTCGGAGTAGCCCTGGTGTGGAAAGCGGCGCACGCCGGCGCGGCGCGGCGCCCACGCACAAAAAACAACGGCCGAACGCGGTTGCCCGCGTCCGGCCGTTGCCGTGATTACTCAGATCAGGACGCAGTCCCGTGGTTGCTCGCCGGCGCGACGGCAGGGGCCGGGGCGGGCGTGACGACCGGCTGGGTGCCGGCGGGAACCAGTGCCGGCTCGGTGGCCGGAGCAGCCGGAGCGCCCGGAGCCGGAGCCGGAGCCGGAGCGGCGGGAGCACCCGGAGCCGGAGCAGCGGCGGGGGCACCCTCGGCCGGCGGCAGCGCGGTGGCGGCGTTGCCGGCACCTGCGGCGGTCGGAGCCGGGACACCCTCGGCGGCCGGGACACCCTCGGAGACCGGCGTGCCGTGGGCGACCGGAGTCGACTCGGGTGCCGGAGCGCCCGGTGCCGGAGCGGCCGGAACGGCCTCGGTGCCGGCCGGGGTGGCGGCAGGAGCACCCGGAGCCGGGGTGGCGGCGGGCAGGTCTGTCGCGCGGCTACCGGCACCTGCGGCGGCCGGAGCCCCCGGTGTGGCGGCGGGCGCGGGTGCCGGGCTGACGGCGGCCGGAGCGGCCGGGGTGGCGCCCGACGGGGCAGCAGCCGGAGCGGCGGGCGTGGCAGCCGGCGCAGCGGCGGCGGGGGCCTGACGCTTCGGAGCGTTGGCAGCAGCGGGGGCCGAGGCCGGGGCAGCCGACTTGTTCCACACCAGCACGTCGTTACCGCCGGCGTTGTAGACGACAGAGCTCGGCTGCTCGCCGGTCACGTCGAAGTAGATCTTGCCGCTGGTCTTCTGACCCTGGGCGAGGGTGGCCGGGTTGACACCCTGGGCGCTGGGCACCTGGAACAGCGCGCGGTAGTTCTGGCCGTCGGCGGCGCGAACGTTGAAGTTGGAGACGATCGGCGTCACCGAACCCTGAAGGGCCTCGTTGGTCGCAGTGACCTCCCACAGGGTGCCCTTGGTCGGGTAGTTGATGGTGTCGGTGCTGGGCTTCAGGTCGGTCACGGTCCAGACCTGGGTACCGCCGTCCAGCTTGCCCTGGCCGCCGAGCGCAGCGGTGGTGACGGCACTGTCGTCGGCGGCGTCGGCGAGCGCCATCGGGGCGCTGGCGACGATCGCCGCGGCGGCGATGGCCGCTCCGGCGAAGGCCGTACTGATATTCGTCTTCAAGGCATTCACTCCTGACTGGTCCAAAAAGAGGTGGCAGGCCCCCCGGCAGTGGGACACCCACTTCATGGGAAGTTAGCAGCTTAAGAGGACGGTTAGGAACACCAGTTCACAGTTTCTGCCATCCGCGCCTGGCAGAAAACCGTGTTGACCTGGGATACGAGCACTCTGGTCAGGACTTATGCCGAGGTGGCCGGCCTGTTCGGTGCTTCATCGAATCTCGATGAGCGGTAATGCCCGACCCGCCGATAGCGACAGCCGCTGACGGCCGAGGGCCGGCCAGGCTTGCACGGCGCAGAACGGCGCGCACTGGTCGTGAGCCGAGTCCGGCTGCCCGGAACGGGTGCCGACGTGCACACAGCACTGGATCAGGCGCTCCTCGATCATCGTGGACATGTCCATGAACGGTTTGACGGTCAGTCGGACCACCCGCTCGCCCAGTAACCGGCGGATCTTGCGGCGGCGCCCGGGCAGGGCCGAGGATGCCAGCGTCAGCAGGGTCCCCATCCCCAGGTCGCAGCTTTCACAGATGGCACGCCAGACGTCGCCGATCTGTGGGTGTGAAAGGGAGGACTGCTCGGAGAGCAGCCCGAGCAGCGACTCCTGCACGGCCATCCGCAGCTGACGGGGGATCTCGGTGTCGGCGATGCGATTGGAGACGAGGCCCAGCTTGTCCTTGAGGCTCTCGGTACCGATCAGTGATACCAGCGAGCGCCACTGGTCGCTGTCGTCGCGGACCAGGTAGCCGACCGAACAGCAGTGCGGGTGCGAGCACGGCAGTGCGGTCAGGTCGCGCCAGGTGACCGCGTCGCCGGTCTGCGGACCCAGCCGCTTGAGCACCCCGGTGTGGGTGAGCCGGTTCGTCGGGTCGATCGCCCCGGACCGGCCGGAGCCGAACTGCGGTTGGATGGTGAGCCCGCCGACGTACGGAGTGTCCAGGGACAGCCGGACCATGTCTCCGATCTCGTCGTCGTTGACGCCCAGCGCGCACGTCATCACCAGGGTGGTGAAGATCTCCCGCTCGGAGAGCCGTCGCAGGGCTTGTTGTTTGGTCCTGCGCAGATCGCCACCGCGGTGATGGCGGTGCGCCTGCTCGGACAACCCGTCGTATTGCAGGTAGACCTCGACGCGTTCGCGGTGGGTGGTGAGCAGATCGAGCAGCCCGTCATCGTTGGCAATGCGGACTCCGTTGCTGTTGATCAGGATTCGGGTGATCGGCCGGGCGACCAGCTGATCGAGTAGCTCGGGCAGGTCCGGGTGCAGGGTCGGTTCGCCCCCGCTGAGCATCAGGACGTCGAGCCGGCCGTTCTCGCGGACCAGGCGCCGGTCGACGTTGGCGAGTATGTGGGCAGTCGGCACCACGTGGCGCAGATCTGGTGAGCTGTCGGTGAAGCAGGTGGGGCAGCGCAGGTTGCAGGTTTCGGCGATGTCCTCCAGCAGGATGCAGGTGTGCTGGGTCTGCATCTCGGGCAGGCCACGCAGATAGGCCGACGGAATCGGGTCGAAGTTGCCGGCGACGTCGGGGATGTGGGCCTTGGTGGGGGCGGTCCATTCCTCCAGATACGACAGGATCTCGGGATCCTCGTCGTAGAGGGTGCGTACCAATCCGTGTGTGCGGCAGCCGCGTTCGAGCCAGACCTGCCCGTCGCGTTCGATCAGCATGCCGGACAGGCGCGTGACGTCGGCCAGCGGACGCTCGGGCGCCTCGTCGTGGCAGTGCGGGCAGAAGGCGGTGACGTACCGGTGCAGCCGGTCGCCGCGCAACCCCATCCCGGTGCTCACAGCGCGTACAGCTCGGGGTTGATGCCGGTGCAGAACCCGGCGGTGAACAGCGACACCAGCGCCCAGCCGACCATCAGCCCGATGCCGAGGCCTTTCGCGGTGGGGTTCTTCGACACCAGCATCAGGGTGCCACCGCCGAACGCGATGAAGGCCAACAGTATTGCGGCGCCGCCCAGCGCCGCGTTGGGGCTACCGCCGGCGCTGTCGGTGGCCCCGGCGCCTATGAAGGCGAGGAAACCGATCACCAGATTGAGCGCGGCGTAGAGGAACGGCCCGAGGATCACCATGGCGACCGAGATGCGCCGTTGCGGCTGTTGCGGTGGGCCGTACGGATAACCCGGCGGATACGGGTAGCCCGGGTAACCCGGTTGCGTCGGCGGTGGCGGTGGCGGTGGCGGTGGCGGTGCAGCGGGCGGGTCGCCCTGATAGGCAGGTGGAACCCATTGCGGTTCAAAGCTTTGCGGACCGAACTCTGGTGGGACGGAGCCATCCGGAGGCGTGTCGTCAGGTGGGCCGGGCGGTGTCGTCATGCGGGCACCTCCTGAGAGTGGGCTGGGTTGCGATAGTACCCGCGGCGGTAGCCGTACCACAGCCGAAATCCCAGGATCAGCAACGACGGCAGCAGGAACCATTGCGGGCGGGTCAGATCCAGCCACACGGTCTCGTTGGCCCGGACGAACTCGACGAAGAAGCGGAACACCGCGTATCCCGCGACGTAGAGCACGAACAGCTCGCCGGGCCTGCCGATCCGGGGGCGTAGCCACAGCAGCACCGCGAATGCGGCGAGCTGGAAAGCGATCTCGTAGAGAAACGACGGGTGCATGGCGACTCCGGCGAGGCAGCCCGGACATTCAGGGGTGTCGGCCGGCGCGTGGATCCCCCAGGGCAGGGTGGTGGGCCGGCCGGGGGCTTCGGTGAGGTGGCAGCCGATCCGGCCGATCGCCATCCCGAGTGCGACCGCGGGGGCAAACAGGTCGCCGGTCTTCCCGCGATAGCCACCGAGCCGTTTGGCGATGAGCACCCCGAGATAGGCGCCGAGCAGGCCGCCGAGGATGCTGCGCGAACCGAACTGCCACGCCTGCGCCAGGGTCGGATTGGCGCTGAGGTCCAGGTGACGCACCCACCCGGTCAACCGCATCCCGATCGCGCCACCGATCAGCGCTCCGGCCGCCGCGACCACCGACTGCTCGTTGACCGCGCCGCGCCGGCGGGCCTCGGTGACGAACACCAGCAACGCGGCGGACACCCCGAGGGCGACGAACAGGTTGTGCACTCCGACGCTGAGAGGCCCCAGGTGCCACTGCGCAGTCACGTCCCGAACCTAACCTGCGGCCGGTTCACCCGGCCAGTGACAGACCCGCGGCCACCGCGAATCCCAGCACGGCCGCCAGCCCGGCGTTCTCGCCGGCTTTCTCGGTGGCCTCGGGGATCATCGAGCCCACCAGCATGACCAGCAGCGCCCCGGCGGCGAATCCGTTGATCCCGCCCTGCAATTGGGCGCCCGCGACATTCTGCAGCTGGTAGCCGCCGACGGTGGCCAGTGCGCACAGTGCGGCGATCGCGGCCCACCCGCCGACGATGCGGCGGGCGGGCTCTCCGGCGGATCGCATGTCGCTGGCCGACCCGATGGATTCGGGAAGGTTCGACACGAAGATGGAGACCACCAGAGCCAGGCTGACACCGGCCCCGGTTGCGATGCCGATGCCGAGTGCGGCCTGCTCGGGAATGCCGTCGAGCAGGGCGCCGAGCAGCAGCGGCAGCCCGGCGGTCTGGGTTCCCTTGCGGCCCAGTCGATCTACGGCCTTATCCGCGAGGTAGAACACCACGGCCCCGATGGCCAGGCCGAGTGCCACGGCCCAGCCGCCGCTGGCCCGGAAGCCTTCCTCGGCGAGTTCGAAGGAGATGCTGGAGATGAGCGCGCCGGCGCCGAAGCCGAGGACAAGGCCGACGAGGCGTTTGTTCCAGTCGCGGACCACACCGGCGACCGCGCCGATGAGAAGTGAGGATGCGGCGACCAGGCCCCAGGTCAGCGCGGTGAGCACAAGCGCAGCATAAGCCAGCGCGGGCTCAGAACCGGGGAGCAGGGGCGGTGAGAGATATGACGAAGCGCGAGATCGCACTACCGATCGGTGCGATCGATGAATGTGGCCCGAGCATCAGGCGGCGTAGGGGCTACGCGTGGCGACCTGTCGCCGGTTGCCCGGACGACAGGCCACCGACGGCGTCAGCGCCGCGCGTTGCAGTTCGGGGGGTTTCCGCAGTGGTGGCCACCATCGCAGGCATTGCAGCGACAGGTGCAGGATCCCTTGGTTGCGATGCGCATCGTTGTTCAACTCCTCACTGTTCGGGTGCCGCCGGAAGGCCGACAGCAAACTCCCGAGTATGGGTGGACATCAACATATAACGACTTCACAATAGTTCGGCCCGCGGTGAAAATAAAGGATTCCGGCAATGGTGCACTTTTTTGCCATGGTGCTTATTTCGTAGCGGCGCTCTCGGGTGAACAGTGTGTGAAACTCTTTGGCCGCAGCCGACTTAGGGGGTCAGGCGGAGGTGTCGCGAGCGCCGAGTCGGAGGTGCTCGATGTGGTAGATGGCTTCGTCGAGCAGTTGTGCGACGTGGCTGTCGTAGAGCCGGTACACGATATTGCGACCGGACCTGTCGCCGGTCACCAGGCCCAGCGCCCGCAATAGCCGAAGTTGGTTGGAGACCGCTGGCTGTTCCATGCCCACCGCGGCGGATAGTTCGGTGACCGAACACGGTGATTCCCGCAGCCGGGTCAGGATCAGCAATCGGTTGGGGGAGGCCAGGGCCTGCAAGGTCTCGGCGACTTTGGCTGCCGAGGCGGCGTCGAGGGACGCTGCCGGCGTCGCACGCCCCTCAACTCCGTGGCCCATGGGATTCATTCAAGCACGTGGCTCGAAGACATCCTTGATACATTTCAATCTGTACATGTTTAGATGTTTCTATGACTGCTCTGTCCACCGACTCGTCCCGCGTCCGGCGTCCCGATTCGCCACCTCGGGTACGGACCTGGATCTGGTCGCTGGGATCGGTGCGGTGGGCTGCCGCGGCCGTGGCGCTGATGCTCTGCGGTGCCGTGGCGCAGTTCCTCGACGCTCCGCAGCCGGTGTGGTGGACGTTGTACCTGGCGTGTTATCTGGCCGGCGGCTGGCAATCGGCGGTCTCCGGCGTGCAGGCCTTGCGGGACCGCACTCTCGACGTCGACCTGCTGATGGTCCTCGCGGCGGTCGGCGCCGCGTCGATCGGTCAGGTATTCGACGGCGCGCTGTTGATCGTCATCTTCGCGACGTCGGGCGCCCTGGAGGAAGTGGCCACCACACGTACCGAACGTGCGGTACGCGGCCTGCTCGACCTGGCCCCGGCCGACGCGACACTGCTCGACGACGACGGCACCCAGCACGTCGTCGCCGCGGAGACATTGCGGCCCGGCGACCACATCGTCATCCGGCCCGGGGAACGGATCTCGGCCGACGGCACAGTGATCGGCGGATCCTCGGACGTCGACCAGTCCTCGATCACCGGCGAACCGCTGCCGGTCGCCAAAGACCTGGGCGACGACGTCTTCGCCGGAACGCTCAACACCTCTGGCGCCCTGCGGGTCACGGTCACCCGGGACCCCTCGAGCACGGTGATGGCCCGGATCGTCGTGGCTGTCGCCGAGGCCTCGGCGACCAAGGCCACGACGCAGCTGTTCATCGAGAAGGTCGAGCAGCGCTACTCGGTGCTGGTGGTGGCCGCGACCTTGGCCCTGTTCGCGGTACCGCTGGCCTTCGGCGCCGATCTGCGCTCAACCCTGTTGCGCGCCATGACCTTCATGATCGTGGCCTCTCCGTGCGCCGTCGTGCTCGCCACCATGCCGCCCCTGCTGTGTGCGATCGCGAACGCCAGCCGGCGCGGCGTGCTGGTGAAATCCGCGGTGGCCATGGAGCGGCTGGCCGACACGGACATCGTCGTGCTCGACAAGACCGGCACGCTGACCACCGGCGCGCCCCAGGTATCGCAGGTGGTTGCCCTCGGCGAGGTGGCATCGGGCTGGGTACTCGCAACCGCCGCTGCCGCAGAACAATTCAGCGAGCACCCGATCGGGCGCGCCGTCGTGGCCGAGGCGGCGTCCCGCGCCATTGCGGTGCCCGAGGCCGCCGGCTTCACCACCGGTGCGGGCCGTGGGGTCCGGGCGGTCGTCGACGGGCGCCCGGTCGAGGTACTCAGCCCCGCGGCCTATACGGGTCCGCCGATTCCGGCGGTCGCCGACATCGAGCAGGCCGGGGCCACCGTCGTCGTCGTGACCGTCGACGGTAACGCAGTCGGGGTGCTGGGGCTGCATGACCAGGCCCGTCCCGGCGCGGCCGCGGCCGTGCAGGCGCTGCGTGCCCTGACCGGTCGCTCGCCGGTACTGCTCACCGGTGACAACCACGCAGCGGCAACGCAACTGGCCGCACAGTTGGGCATCGATGCGGTGCGGTCCGGACTGCTTCCCGAGGACAAGGCGGCCGCGGTCCGGGAGCTGGAATCCGGTGGGCGCCGCGTGCTCATGGTGGGTGACGGCGTCAACGACGCCCCGGCCATGGCGTCCGCGCATTCCTCGATGGCGATGGGGCGTACCGGTGCCGATCTCACGATCGACACCGCCGATGTCGTCACCGTGGGCGACGATCTCTCTGCGATCGCCGCGGTGATCGCGTTGTCGCGGCGCGCCCGGCGCCTGGTCATCGCCAACCTGGCGATCGCAGCCACCGTCATCACCGTCCTGGTGGCCTGGGACCTGTTCGGGCACTTGCCGTTACCGCTCGGCGTGGCGGGTCATGAAGGGTCGACGATTCTGGTCGCCCTCAACGGTCTGCGGCTGCTCAGGGGCGCAGGACGTCCTTGAGTGCGTCGAGCACCCCGGGATCCTCGATCGTGGAGGGCACGGGCTCGTCCAGGCCGTCGGCGATACCGCGCATGGTCTTGCGCAGGATCTTGCCCGAGCGGGTCTTCGGCAACGCCGCGACCACGTCGACCTTCTTGAAAACCGCTACTGCGCCGATGTTGTCGCGCACGCGATCGACGAGCTCCTGGGTGATCCCCTCGGTCGAAGCCCCGCTCTTGAGCACCACGAAGCCACGTGGTACCTGTCCCTTGAGTTCGTCGGCGACGCCGATCACCGCGCATTCGGCCACCGAGGGGTGGTCGGCCAGGACGGCTTCGATCGACCCGGTCGACAACCGGTGTCCGGCAACGTTGATCACGTCGTCGGTACGGCCCATCACGAACAGGTAGCCGTCCGAGTCCACGTAACCGCCGTCGCCGGTGAGGTAATAGCCGGTGAACGCCGACAGATACGACGCGACATAGCGGTGATCGTCACCCCACAACGTGGGCAGTGTGCCCGGCGGCAGCGGCAGTTTGATGCAGATCGCGCCTTCCTCGCCGGCCTCGCACCGGGTTCCGTCCGAACGCAGGATCTGCACGTCGTAACCCGGCATCGGGACCGTCGCCGAACCGGGCTTGATCGGCAGGGCTTCGACGCCCATCGGATCGGCGGCGATGGCCCAACCGGTCTCGGTCTGCCACCAGTGGTCGACGACCGGGATGCCGAGATTGTCGGTGGCCCAGTGGTAGGTGTCGGGGTCGAGGCGTTCGCCGGCCTGGAACAGGTACTTGAGCCCGGACAGGTCGTAGTCGGCCGGCCGGGTGGCGTCGGGATCTTCCTTCTTGATCGCGCGGATCGCGGTCGGGGCGGTGAACAACGCCTTGACGCCGTACTCGGCGGCCACCCGCCAGAACGCCCCGGCATCGGGGGTGCCGATCGGTTTGCCTTCGTAGAGAACGGTTGTCGCGCCCAGCAGCAGCGGCGCGTACACGATGTAGGAGTGGCCGACCACCCAGCCGACGTCGGAGGCCGCCCAGAACACGTCGCCGGGTGCCACGTCGTAGATGTGTCGCATGCTCCACAGCAGGGCCACCGCGTGCCCGCCGTTGTCGCGGACGATGCCCTTGGGCTTACCGGTGGTGCCCGACGTGTAGAGCACGTACAGCGGATCGGTGGCGGCCACCGGCACCGGGTCGACCGGTGCGGCGTCGGCGACGAGCTGCTGCCAGTCGTGATCGCGTCCGTCGACCAGCTCGCAGGGACACTGCTCGCGCTGCAGGATGACGCAGGCTCGCGGCTTGTGCTCGGCGATCTCCAGCGCCGCGTCCAGCATCGGCTTGTACTCGACGATGCGCGTCGGCTCGACGCCGCACGACGCGCTCACCACAGCCACCGGGCGGGCGTCGTCGATGCGGGTGGCCAGCTCATTTGCGGCGAACCCGCCGAACACCACCGAATGCACAGCGCCGAGCCGGGCACAGGCCAGCATCGCGATGACGGCCTCGGGGACCATCGGCATGTAGATCACCACGAGATCGCCCTTGTTCACCCCGAGCCCGCGCAGCGCCCCGGCGAACCGGGCGGTGGCGTCTCGCAACTCGCGGTAGGTGTAGGTGGCCTTGGTGCCGGTGACGGGGGAGTCGTAGATCAGCGCGGTCTGGTCGCCGCGCTCGGCGACGTGACGGTCGACGGCGTTGGCGCAGGTGTTGAGCTCGCCGTCGGGGAACCAGCGGTAGAACGGCGGGTTGGTGTCGTCGAGAATGCGCTGCGGCTCGGACGTCCAGGTCACCGCCTTGGCGGCGTCGGCCCAGAAGGTGGCCGGGTCGTCGAGGCTGGCTTCGAAGAGAGCACGGTACAGGGCACCATCATCTGACATACCGGCACCGTAGCGTGTCCGGCCAGTCGAAATCGCTGATTGTCGCTGGTCGGTGGCCTGCCCGCGACGGGTGGTCGCTCGTGCGCGGTCATCGGCAGCTCACTCCTGGAAGCGGTAGCCCATACCCGCCTCGGTCAGCAGGTGTACCGGATGCGATGGATCGTCCTCGAGCTTGCGGCGCAGCTGCGCCAGATAGACCCGCAGATAGTGGGTTTCCTTCGCGTAGGCCGGGCCCCACACTTCCCGCAACAGCTCTTCCCGGCCCACCAACTTGCCGCGGTTGCGGACCAGCATCTCCAGCATGCCCCACTCGGTGGGCGTCAGGTGCACCTCGTGGTTGTTCTTGGTCACCATCTTGGCTGCGAGATCGACGGTGAACGACGAGGTTTCGATGACGGGCTCGTCCGTTTCGGAAGCCGCCGCACCACGACGCACTGCGGCGCGCAGCCGGGCCAGGAACTCGTCCATGCCAAAAGGTTTGGTGACATAGTCGTCGGCGCCGGCGTCGAGGGCCTCGACCTTGTCGGAGGAGTCGGTGCGGGCCGAGAGCACGATCACCGGTGCCGACAGCCATCCGCGAAGGCCGGCCAGCACCTCGATTCCCGACATGTCGGGCAGGCCGAGGTCGAGCACGATCACGTCGGGCCGGTGGTCGGCGGCGGCCCGCAGACCCTGTCCGCCGTCGGTGGCGGTGTCGACCTCGTAGCCGCGCACCGACAGGTTGATCCGTAGCGCACGAAGGATCTGTGGTTCGTCGTCGATCACCAGGACGCGGGTCTTGGCGGCGTTGCTGGATGTCATGCTGATTCGTCCTTCGGCGGTGCAGCAAGGTCGATTTCGACGGTCAGGCCACCGCCGGGGGTGTCGGTCGCGGAGATGGTTCCGCCCATGGCTTCGACGAAGCCGCGGGCAACGGACAGGCCCAGCCCGACGCCGATGCTGGTGTTGTGATCGCCGAGCCGCTGGAACGGGGCGAACAGTTGTTCCTCGGCCCCGCGCGGCATACCGGGCCCTTCGTCGATCACCGCGATCAGTACCCGGTCGGCCACCTGCCCGGCGCTGACCCGGACGGGTCCGTCGGGTGCGTACCGCAGGGCGTTGTCGATCAAATTGGCCAGCACCCGCTCCAGCAGCCCGGCGTCGGCCATCGCGACGGCGTCGCCGACCTCGACCTTTACCCGGTCCAGACCTTCGCGGGTGAATCCGGTGGCGCCCTTGCTGATTCCGAGTAGTGCGCGCTGCGTCGTCTCCTCCAGGTACACGCGGCGCAGCTCGGGACGCACCACCCCAGCCGACAGCCGAGACGAGTCCAGCAGGTTGCCGACGAGCGCGGTGAGCGCGTCGACGGATTCCTCTATGGTGGCCAGCAGTTCGGCGGTGTCCTCGGCGGAGAAGTCGATGTCGTCACTGCGCAGGCTCGACGCGGCTGCCTTGGCCGCGGCCAGCGGGGTGCGCAGGTCATGGCTGACCGCCGAGAGCAGCGAGCGGCGCAGTTCGTCGGCCTGCGCGATCGCCTCGGCCTTACCGGCCTCCTCGGTGAGCTCGCGCTGTTTGACCAGTCCGGCAGCTTGTTTGGCGACGGCGCTCAGGACGCGACGATCCCGCGCGGCCAGTTTCCGTCCGGCCATCAACAGCCAGAATTCGTCGTCCCCGACTTCGATTGCGGTGTCGGCGGTGTCCACGTCGGCGCACGGCTTCGTGCCCACGCACGCCACGATCTCGGCGGCGCCGTTGCGTTCCCGCAGCAGGCTCACCGCCCGCTGGGAGTAGGTCTCCCGTAGCCGTTCCAGCAGGGTGGTCAGATCGGCACCGCGCAGCACCGACCCGGCGAACAGCGTCAGCAGCTCTGCCTCCTGTGAGGCTTTCCTGGCTTCGCGGGCCCGGCTCGCGGCACCGTCGACCAGCGCCGCAACCGCCACCGCGACCAACAGGAGCACGACGACGGTGACCGCACTGTCGGGCTCGGAGATGGTGAAGGTGTGGCGCGGTGAGACCAGGAAATAGTTCAACAGCAGCCCAGACAACAGGGCCGAAAGCCCGGCGGGCGCAACGCCACCGAGCAGCGCAACGATCAGCACGCCGATAAAGAACAGGGCGCTCTCACCGCTGACTCCGAGGTAGGGATCCAGCAGTGCCACGGTCGCCAGGCAGATCGCGGACGGAACGACAACGGCCGCGAGCCAGGACACGATGTGGCGCCGGCGAGGGGTGGCGGCCGACCAACCGAAGCCGCGGCGCGCCTGATCGTGGGTCACCATGTGCACGTCGATCTTGCCGGAATGCTGGACGACGGCGGCGCCGATGCCCTCGTCGAACATCCGGGCCCACCGGGACCGCCTCGACGTGCCGAGCACCAGCTGGGTGGCGTTGCGTTCGCGTGCGAAATCCAGTAGCGCGGTGGGGACGTCGTCGCCGACGACGGTGTGCAGGGTGGCACCGAGGCTGGACGTCAGCTCCCGCACCTTACCCATCTGTGGTGCCGCAACCCCTGACAGGCCGTCCCCGCGAACGACGTGCACCACCATGAGTTCGGCGCTGGATTTCGAGGCGATGCGGGATGCCCTGCGCACCAGGGTTTCCGACTCCGAACCGCCGGTGACGGCGACCACCACCCGTTCGCGGGCCTCCCAGGTGTCGGTAATCTTGTTGTCGGCGCGGTACTTGGCCAGGGCTGCATCGACCTGGTCGGCCAGCCACAGCAGCGCCAATTCCCGCAGCGCGGTGAGGTTTCCGCGCCGGAAGTAGTTCGACAGCGCGGCGTCGACACGTTCGGGTGCGTACACATTGCCGTGGGACAGCCTGCGGCGCAGCGCCTCCGGGGTGATGTCGACCAACTCGATCTGGTCGGCTGCGCGGACGACCTCGTCGGGAACCTTCTCCTGCTGCTCGATTCCGGTGATCTGGGTGACCACGTCGTTGAGGCTTTCCAGATGCTGGACATTGACGGTGGAGATCACGGTGATCCCGGCGTCGAGAAGCTCTTCGACGTCCTGCCAGCGCTTGGGGTTCTTGCTGCCCGGGGTGTTGGTGTGGGCGAGTTCGTCGACCAGTACCACCTGTGGGTTGCGGGCCAGCACCGCGGCCACGTC
This sequence comes from Mycolicibacterium sp. 050232, assembly GCA_036235365.1. GTDB lineage: Bacteria > Actinomycetota > Actinomycetes > Mycobacteriales > Mycobacteriaceae > Mycobacterium. The sequence continues at coordinate 368,709 of JAZBEZ010000005.1, forward strand.
GAGTTCGGGGAACCGGCCGCCCCGGTACTCGACGTAGTGCGGCGGGATGATCTCGATGCCGTCGAGCAGGTCCGCGGTTTTCTTGCGCCCGTGCGTTTCGACCACCGCGGCGACCACATCGGTGCCGCGTTCGAGACGCCGGTGCGCCTCGCCGAGCATCGCGTAGGTCTTCCCCACGCCGGGCGCCGCGCCCAGATATATGCGCAGCTCACCGCGTTTGGTGGGGCTGGACGACGGCGTATTCACAAGACCATCATCCTCGTGCCTACAGCGAGTCGAGGGCGATGTTGAGTTCGAGCACGTTGACGCGTGGTTCGCCGAAGAAGCCCAGCGTCCGTCCGTCGGTGTGCTGGGCCACCATGGCGCGCACCAGGTCGGGGTTGAGACCGCGCGCCGTGGCCACCCGGTTGACCTGCAGATCGGCGTAGGCCACGGAGATGTGCGGGTCGAGCCCGCTGCCACTGGCGGTGACCGCGTCTGCCGGCACCGCGGGCTCAGCGGGCGCGCTGCCGCGGATCGGCACGATCAGGCCGGCGGCATAGTCCTCGCCGGGATTCGCGCACTCGACACGGACACCCTCATAGGTGTTGAGAAACGGGGTCGTCGTGGTGCCGCACGGTTCGTTGACGCTGACGACTTTCGTGGGGTGGACGACGTTGCCGCGGGTATCGCGTGGCCCGATCACCGACAGCACCGCTCCGACACCGCCTCCGGTGCAGAACGGGCGGGCGCCGTCGACACCGTCGAGCTTGCCGACCGTGGCGCTGCGCGCACATACCTGGGTGAGCAGGCTGGGCTTGTCGGGTTGGTCGACAATGCTTTCCGGGCCGAGATTGCTCGCGCTGGTGGCCATCGGGTCATACCCGGCACCGGCCATCGACGGCCGGCTCTGGAAATAGCGGGGCAGGGGATTGCCGTCGGCATCGGTGAAGGACTGCCCGATCAGGCTGCTGCCCACCGGCTTTCCGTCCATATCGATCAGCGATCCGTCGGCCCGGTCGCGCAGGCCCGGGATCTGGGCCACCAGCCAGATGAAGACCGGGTAGCCGATACCCAGGATCACGGTGAGCACGACCAGGGCCCGCAGGGCCGCTGCGTGTTGGCGGAGCAGGTTGGAGAATTTCATGTCACATTCCTGGGAAGAGTTGGACGATGAGGTCGATCAGCTTGATACCGATGAACGGCGCGACGATGCCGCCGAGGCCGTAGACGTACAGGTTGCGGCTCAACAGCTTGGACGCGCTGCTCGGGGTGTAGCGGACACCCTTGAGCGCCAACGGGATCAGTGCCACGATTACGATCGCGTTGAAGATCACCGCGGACAGGATCGCCGATTGCGGGCTGTGCAACCGCATGATGTTCAGCAGGTCCAGGCCGGGGAACAGGGCCACGAACAACGCCGGGATGATCGCGAAGTACTTCGCGATGTCGTTGGCGATCGAGAAGGTGGTCAATGCCCCGCGGGTGATCAGCAACTGCTTGCCGATCTCGACGATCTCGATGAGCTTGGTCGGGTCAGAGTCGAGATCGACCATGTTGCCGGCCTCTTTGGCCGCCGAGGTGCCGCTGTTCATCGCGACGCCGACATCGGCCTGGGCCAGGGCGGGCGCATCGTTGGTGCCGTCACCGGTCATCGCGACCAGCTTGCCGCCGGCCTGCTCCTTCTTGATCAGCGCCATCTTGTCTTCTGGCGTGGCCTCGGCGAGGAAGTCGTCCACCCCGGCCTCGTCGGCAATCGCCTTAGCGGTCAAGGGATTGTCTCCGGTGATCATCACGGTGCGGATGCCCATGCGGCGCATCTCGTCGAAGCGTTCCCGCATGCCCTGTTTGACGACGTCCTTGAGGTGGATCACGCCGAGCACCTCGGCCTTGCCGTCGACAACGTGACCGACCGCCAGGGGAGTGCCACCGGCGGCGGAGATCCCGTCGACGATTTCGCCGAGTTGGGTTGGTACCCGGCCGCCTTCGGAGCGGATCCATTCGGCGACCGCGCCGGTGGCGCCCTTGCGTAGCCGGTGATTGCCGGACAGGTCGACACCCGACATCCGGGTGTTGGCACTGAACTCGACCCAGTGCGCGTTGTCGAGTTCACCGGGGGTGCGACCGCGTAACCCATACTCCTGCTTGGCGAACACGACGATGGAGCGTCCCTCGGGGGTCTCGTCGGCCAGGCTGGACAGCTGCGCCGCATCGGCGAGCCGCTCGGGCGTCACACCGGACAGCGGCACGAACGCGGCGGCCTGGCGGTTGCCGAGCGTGATGGTTCCGGTCTTGTCGAGCAGCAGGGTGTTGACGTCACCGGCGGCCTCGACGGCGCGGCCGGACATGGCCAGCACGTTGCGCTGCACCAGCCGGTCCATGCCGGCGATGCCGATCGCCGAGAGCAGCGCGCCGATGGTGGTGGGGATCAGGCACACCAGCAGCGACACCATGACAATGCCCGAGATACCGTTTCCGTTGAGCGCCAGGGTGTCTGCGACACCCGGGTTGTTGGCCTTGGAGAAGATGGCCAGCGGCTGCAGGGTGGCGACGGCGAAGACGAAGATGATCGTCAACGAGGCCAGCAGGATGTTGAGCGCGATCTCGTTGGGGGTCTTCTGCCGGTTGGCGCCCTCGACCAGGTTGATCATCCGGTCGATGAAGCTCTCACCGGGCTTCTGGGTGATCCGGACGACGATGCGATCGCTCAGCACGGTCGTGCCGCCGGTGACGGCGCTCCGGTCGCCACCGGATTCGCGGATGACAGGTGCCGATTCCCCGGTGATCGCCGACTCATCCACCGAGGCAATGCCTTCCACGATGTCGCCGTCGCCGGGGATGACCTGCCCGGCTTCGACCACGACGACGTCTCCCTGCTGCAGCAGCGGTGCGGCTACTTCTTCTTCGAGGCCGTTGCTGGTCAGCCGCCGCGCCACGGTGGAAGTCTTGGTCTTGCGGAGTGACTCGGCCTGGGCCTTGCCGCGGCCCTCGGCGACGGCCTCGGCGAGGTTGGCGAAGATCACCGTCAGCCACAGCCAGATGACGATCAGCCCGGAGAACCATGACGGGTTGAGGACGGCCAGGATGGTGCTCCCGAGGGCGCCGATCTCCACGATGAACATCACGGGGTTGCGCCACAGCGTGCGCGGGTCGAGCTTGCGCAGCGCGTCGGGTGTGGATTTCCACAGCATCTTCGGATCCAGCAGGCCGCCCTTGATCCGCGGGCCTTTTGTCACGCCAGAGTGGCTGCCGTTGCCGGCCGCCACTCTGGCGTGACGCTCGGCGACGGGGGAGGAGTGAACGCTTGACATGTCAGTGAATTCCTTCAGCAAGGGGCCCGAGCGCGAGCATGGGCAAGAAGGTGAGGGCGACCAGGATCAGCGTGACGCCGGCGACCATGCCGACGAACTGGGGCCGATGGGTGGGCAGGGTGCCGATGGACTCGGGTGTCTTTCCTTGGCGGGCCAGCGACCCGGCGAGCGCCAGCACGAAGATGATCGGCAGGAACCGGCCGAACACCATCGCCAGGCCCAGGGCGGTGTTGTACCACTCGGTGTTGACACTGATGCCGGCGAAGGCCGAGCCGTTGTTGTTCGACGCAGACGTGAAGGCGTACAACACTTCCGACAGGCCATGTGGCCCGGTGTTGAGCATGCCCGCACGTTGGCCCGGCATCGCCATCGCCACCGCGGTACCGGTCAGCACGAGCAACGGGGTGATCAGGAAATACGTTGCGGCGAGCTTGATCTCCCGCGGGGTGATCTTCTTGCCCAGGTATTCCGGGGTACGGCCGACCATCAGGCCGGCGACGAACACCGTGATGATCGCCAGCACCAGCATGCCGTACAGGCCGGAGCCGACGCCGCCAGGAGCGACCTCGCCGAGCTGCATGTTGAACATGGTGATCAGGCCGCCGAGGCTGGTATAGGAGTCGTGGAACGAGTTCACCGCGCCGGTGGACGTCAGCGTCGTCGCATCCGCGAACACCGCCGAGTTGGCGACGCCGAATCGTTGCTCGACGCCTTCCATCGCGGCGCCTGCCGCGGTGGGGACGGTGCCGTGGGCCTGCAGTTGGAACAGCATCATCAGGCTGACACTGATCGTCGCGATCACCGCCATCGCCGAGGCGATCGCCAGTCCTTGCTTGGGGCTACCGACCATGCGGCCGAACGTGCGCGGCAGCGAAAACGGGATCATCAGGATGAGGAGGATCTCCACCCAGTTGGTCCAGGTGGTGGGGTTCTCGAACGGGTGCGCGGAGTTGGCGTTGAAGAACCCGCCGCCGTTGGTTCCCAACAGCTTGATGACCTCCTGGCTGGCCACCGGGCCGCCCGGGATGGTCTGGGTGCCGCCGACGAGCGTGTTGACGACCTCGCTGTGGAGGGCGAAGTTCTGGATGGCGCCGCCGCCGATCAGGATGAGCGCGCCGACGACCGAAATCGGCAGCAGGATACGGAGATTGCCGCGCACCAGGTCGACCCAGAAGTTGCCGAGGTCGCCGGTGTTACGCCGGACCAGGCCGCGGACGAAGGCCATCGCCACAGCCATGCCGACCGCGGCGGAGACGAAGTTCTGCACGGCCAGACCGGCCATCTGCACCAGGTGGCCCTGGGTGGATTCACCCGAGTAGGCCTGCCAGTTCGTGTTGGTCACGAAGCTGACGGCCGTGTTCCAGGCCAGCGTCGGTGTCATCGTCGTACCCGGATCGTTCAGGTGCAGCGGCAATTTGCCCTGCACCAGCTGCAAGATGAACAGGAACAGGATGCTGACCGCGGAGAAGGTCAGCACGCTGCGGGCATACGCGCCCCAGGTCTGCTCGGCCTTCGGATCGGCGCCGATCAGACGGTAGATGAGGTGTTCGGCACGCGAGTGCTTCTCGGTCGTGTAGACGCGGTACATGTAATCGCCGAGCGGCACGTGTACGGCCGCGACCGCGGCGATGAGAACGACGAGGAAGATGATCCCCGCGGTTGTAGTAGTCACTAGAACCTTTCCGGAAACAGCAGCGCCGCGAAGACAAAGAGTGCGATGAGGATCGCCAGGCCCAGGCCGACGATGTTTTCGTAGTTCACAGCCGCTCGACCAACTTCTGCACCAGGCCCAGCAGCGCGAAGACCGCCACTGTCAGCACGATGAACACCACTACGGACACGGGTTCTCCCACACCTTTACGGCCGCCGGCTCTCGGCGGTCTGATCCAAGGCTCTGCCCAGGTAACCGGCGTGGCCGCGACGTTGACGGTTTCTTTACGGCTGCGGCCGGGTCCTTAACGGTCTTCGTTCGGCGCCCGCCGGGCTCTGCCGTGCCGAACGTGAACTTGTTCGTCATTTTTGGCCCGAAAATCGCGAACATGTTCACGTTCGAGGCCTGGTGAGGTGTACAGCGGACCCGCACCGGACATAAATTGAGCCGTGGGCTCGAAACGGCCCCGGAGCCGGCACCACGTCCAGCCAGCGCCGCACAGGCCGCTGCGGGTCCTCGTTGTCGGCGCGGGGGTCGGTGGCATCTCCATCGCCCGGGGCCTGCTGCGGGACGGCCATGACGTGACGGTGTTCGAGCAGCGCCCCGAGGTGCGGGCCGGCGGCGGCGCCGTCACGATCTGGTCCAACGGCGAAACCGTGCTGCGCCAACTCGGCGTCGACATGGACGGCGCCGGCCAGGAACTGTCCACGGTACGGGTGATGACGTCGACGGGCCGCCCGATGACGACCCTCGACGTGACCGCGATCGTGGACCGGATGCATGCGCCGGTCCGGATGGTCCCGCGCCGAATTCTGCTCGGACGGCTGCTGGAAGGTTTTCCGGCCGAACGGATTCGGTGCAATACGCAGGTGGTCGGCGTCGCCGAGGACAGCCGCGGCGTTCACCTCGAATTCGCCGACGGCAGTTGCGCGGACGGCGATCTGGTGATCGGCGCGGACGGCCTGCACTCCAAGGTCCGCGACATCGTCGGTGCGCAGCATGCGGAGCCGACGGGCTGGTGCAGCTGGCAGGGACTGGCCAGTCTCCCGGAGAGTGCCGATCGCCGGGTCGCATTCGTCATCGTCGGGGAGCACGGGAACCTCGGTCTGTGGCCGGCCGGCGACACCGAGGCGCAGTGGTGGTTCGACCTGCCGTGGCCGCCCGACTTCGTCCGGCCGGAACGTCCCATCGAGGTGATCCGCGCCAATTTCAGCGGATGGTCCGAGCTGGTCGACCAGGTGCTCGCGACATTGACCGACGACGATCTCACGCGCTCGCCCTATCCGCATTTCCGTCACCCCATCCCCGGCCCGGGCCGCGGTGCGGTGACGTTGTTGGGCGATGCGGCCCACACGATGCCGCCGACGCTGGCGCAGGGAACCAATCAGGCACTGCTGGACACGATGGTGCTGTGCAAGGCGATTTCGGATACCCGCTCCAGCGGTGATCTGTCGGCAGCGCTGCGCTGGTACGAGAAGACCCGTCGGCGCCGGGTCGCGGCGGTGTCGCGGGTGGCCTCGCTGCAGGTGTCGCACGGCGAGTCGGTGTTGCGGCCGGCGGCGCTGGTCCCGGACCGGGTGATGACCTGGGTGCTGGCCACGTTCCTGCGGGCGGTGAGCCACCGCCGGATGGCTGCCGGCATCAGCCGGAACCTGGCCGCCGCGCCGACCTCCGGCAGTGACGAACATGCCCGCTGAGGCCGTCCGGGTGCGGGGAGCGATCGACGCGCCGTCGAGCAGGTTGTGGCTCGTCAAATGGTGCGTGCTGGCGGTGCCGCACTATCCGATCCTCATCGGTCTGTACCTGGTGTATCCGCTGGTGGTGCTCGCCGCGGGGGTCGCGATCCTGTTCACCGGCCGGTATCCGCGGCCGCTGTTCGATTTCAACGTCGGGGTGCTGCGCTGGTCGTGGCGGGTGATGAATTACCGGTTCCCGATGAACACCACCGACCAGTACCCGCCGTTCACCCTCAAGCCCCGGGCCGACTATCCGGGCGATCTCGAGGTCGACTATCCCGAACAGCTGTCCAGGGGAGCGGTGCTGGTGAAGTGGTGGCTGTTGGCGCTGCCGCAGATCATCATGTGCTGGGCGATGGAGGCGCCGCTGCAAGTACTTTGCGTCATCTCCGCGGTGCGCCTGTTGGTTCGCGGCACGGTCTCGCAAGGCATGTTCGACCTCCTGATGGGAATCGTGCGGTGGCGCTACCGGGTCGCCGTGTACGTGTCCTTGATGAGCGACGAATACCCACCTTTTCGAATGGATTTGGGGGCGTCGGATTGAACCAAACGGTGCTCGCCAACGTGCAGTCGGTGTGGGGTGCCACACCGTGCACCCGGAAAAGGTGGATTCCAATGAGGACATCAACCAGATTCGTCGGCGTGTGTGTCGGTGCCCCGGCTGCGGCGCTCTGTTTCGGAGTGGGAACCGCGTGGGCCGCACCTTCTGCCGATTCCTCCACGCCACATGTGAATACGGGTGGCGTGGCGGTGTCGGCAGGCGGTCACAAGGTGGTGCAGGTGGGCAGTAGCTCGGCGAACACCAGCGGCCGCAGCGTCGCTGTCGCCTTCGACCTGCCGGGCCAAAATCCCAGCACCGCAACGGCCAACGGTGACCGTAGCTTTGCGTTGGCGATCAACGGCAGCACCGCCAGGGCCGACGGTGACCGCAACTTTGTGTTCGCCGGTGACGACAGCACCTCCACAGCGACCGGCAACGGCAACGACGTTCGGGCCGCCTTCGGCAGCACGAATCACGTGACCGGCAACGACAACACGTCCTATGCGATTCCCGGCAGTCGTTCGGCGGTCACCGGGGACAACAACTTCGCGGCGTCACTGTGCGGTGGGAACGTGAACATTTCGGGCCAAGGCCAACGAGTCACCAGCGCGCCGTGTGTCGGGCATTGACATGGACTGAGGTGTATGAGGCGTCGTAACCCGTTGTTCCCGTACGTATATCGGCTGGGTATGCCGGTATTCGACAGGCTGTTCTATCGCCGCTACCGCCGTGCGGCGATGAGCCACGCGACGGGCAGGTTGCTGTTGGTCGGGCCCGGACCCGGTACCGATCTGCTGTTCCTTCCGGCGGCGGTGACGTCCGTCGCGGCGGTGGAGCCGGATCCGGTCATGCGGCGGATGGCGCGCGCCCTGGCCCGTCGCCACGGCATCGACGTCGATGTCGTCGAGGGAGCGGGTGAATCGATTCCGTTCCCGAACAGCAGTTTCGATTCGGTCCACGTCGGCCTGGTGTTGTGTTCGGTCGACGATGTGGCGGCCACGCTCGCCGAGATCCGGCGCGTGTTGACGCCCGACGGCCGGTTGGTGGTGCTCGAGCATGTGCGCGGTGAAGGCTTGATGGGGCGGTTCCAGGACCTGATCGCGAAGCCCTGGGCGTGGTTCTCCTCTGGCTGCGAGCCGAACCGTCGCACCGTCGACGCGATCGCCGCAGCGGGATTCGACACCAGCGGCCTGCGCAGCACCCGGCGGACGCTGGTGCCGCCGCCGTGCACCCCACATCTGCAGGGAGTCGCGACTATTCGACGCTGACGGCCTCGATGATGTTCAGCCGTGCAGCGCGTCGCGCCGGTGGCAGCGACCCGAGCAGGCTGATCGCCAGCGCGCCGAGCGTGAACACCAGTGCCATCGGACTCGGCCGGAACGTCACGTTGAAATTCATGACGTCCCCGCTGACGAGGCTGAACAGCCACTGATCGACCAACCCGATCGACAGGCCCAGGACACCGCCCACGATGCCGATTGCCGCGGCTTCGGCCAGCACCATCGCCAACGTGTAGCGACGGCTGGATCCCATCGCGCGCAGCACGCCGATCTCCCGGCGCCGCTCCAGCACCGACAGCGTCAGCGTGTTGAGCAGGGCGACGGCGGCGACGAACACCACGATGATCCACACGGCGTTGGCGATCAGCATGCTCTGGTGCAGCGGTGCCTCCAGGCCGGCCAGCGCGGTGCGGCCGTCGTAGGTGTGGTTCGGCGCGGGCACGACGTGGCGGATGTTGGCGAGCAGGCGAGCGGGGTCAGTACCCTTGGCGCCGGTGACCTGCAGCGTCGTCGACCCCGGTCGGTCGAACCAGGCGCGCAGCTGATCGAGGCTCATCCCGACCGTGCCGATCACGGTCGAGAAGTAGGGGACCAGCGCCAGCACTTTCGTCCGCTGGGGGCCGTGTGGCGTTTGCAGCTGCAGATCGTCGCCCGCCGAGACGTTGAGGGTCTTGCCCAGATTCTGGGAGAGCACCACGCCACGACCGGCGAGCACGTCGCTGCGGGTCTGGTCGTCGAGGGCGCGGAACAGCGCGTCGTGGCTGCCGGGGGTGAAACCGTCGAGCATGACCCGGGTGCCGCCGACGACAGCGAAGCCCAGGGCACCTTCGGTGACCTTCGCGACCCCCGGCACCTCGGTGACGTTCTGGGTAAGTCCTTGGGGCAGAAGGCCGGTGGGGTACTGGTCGGGCGAATTGGCGCTCACCCAGACGTCGACCTCTGCAACCGGGGCGAAGATGTCGCGCGCCGATCGGATCATGTCGTTGTTCGTGCCGGTGATCACCACGGTGGTGACGACGGCGATCAGCACCGTCATCACGGTGGCCCACACCCGCCGCGGGGCCCGTTCCACCGTGGCTGCCGCCAGTGCCCCGGCCGAGCCGAACAGGCGTGCCACGGCGGCGGTGGCGTTGACGATGGGGCCCGCGAGCGCGAAGCCGAGTGCGATCTGCGCGGTGAACAGGGCGGCGATCGCGACGAACGCGATAGAACCAGGGACATAGAACACCACCAGGATCGACGCCGCCAGCACCGCCACGGCGGCGAATCCGGTGGTGATGCGCAGCCAGCGCGGCACGTTGTCCGCTGCGGAGGCCCCGACTGGGGCCAACGCCTCGATCGGTGAGACTTTGTACACCTGCCGGGCGGCCATCGCCGATGCCGCGACACTGGTCAGTGCCGTCGCGGCGATGGCGACCGGGATCGCGTAGTCGGGCAGCCAGTACTCGATGCGTGCTTCGAGGCCCTGCGTCATCGTCGGCGGCAGCCGGCCGATCGCCAAGCGGCCCAACACTATTCCAAGCAGTGACCCGATGGTGCCGCCGATCAGCCCGAGGATCGCAGCCTCGGCGAGCATGTCGCGGACGATGGTGGCGCGCCGGCCGCCGATGGCGCGCAGCATCGAGATGACCGGGCGGCGCTGCGCGATCGCCATGGTCATCGTCGTGTAGATCAGGAACGCGCCGACCACCAACGCGACCGCGGCGCCCATCAGCGCCATGTAGTTCATCAGCTTGACGCCGTCCCCGGCCCGGGCGGCCCGTGAACTCGGGGCGGCCACCAAAGCCCGGCCATTCACCGCCGCGGTGACCTGCTCTCTCACCGTGTTGAGGTCGGCATCCGGGGTGGTGGTGATCAGGATCGAGTCGAGCTGTCCTGGTCGTCCGGTGACCTTCTGCGCCAACGGAAGTGGGGCCAGCACGTAGTGACCGCCGTTGAGATCGGCGAGCTGCTTGCCTTCCAGGACCTCGGCGACGGTGACCGAGCCCGAGCCGAGCTGGAACGTCTCGCCTTTCGCGTGGCCGACGGCGGGCCCGACGCGGACACCCTCAGCGGCCGTCGGGGTTTGGACCTCCACTCCGACTGCGTCTTTCAGCGCGCCCTCCAAGGCGCGGCTGCGGTCGTCGGCACCGAACAGCAGGACGGGTTCGGCCGCGGTGGGCGCGGACATCCGGATCATCGGGGCGGCGTTCGCGACACCGGGAACCTTGGCGACGTCGGCCAGCACGGATTCGGGGAACCCCGCGTCGGTGACTCCCGAGACCTCGAGTGCGGCGATGCCGGCGACGCCGTCGGCCAGGCGGTTGACCGATCCGGTGATCGACCCGAAGATGCCGAGGATCGCGACGAGATACATTGCCGACACGGCCATTACGGCGATCGAGGCGATGGTGCGCCGCCGGTGCACGGTGAGTTCGCGCAGGCTGAATACTCGGAGCCGACTTGCCGCGGCCGCGAGTTTCACCCCGGCACCACCGACATCTCGTCGGAGCCCAGGCGCCCGTCCTGCAGGGTGATCACCCGGTCGGTGGCGGCCGCGGCGTCGGCATTGTGGGTCACCATCACCACGAGCCGGCCGAGGCCCTCCTCGTGGGCGACCTCTCCGAGCAGGGTCAAGATGGCCGCACCCGTCGTCGAATCCAGGTTGCCCGTCGGCTCGTCGGCCAGGATCAGCGGCGGGTCCATCATCATCGCGCGGGCCACCGCGACGCGTTGCATTTGGCCGCCGGACAGCTCAGACGGGCGGTGCTCGGTCCGGTTGCCGAGGCCGACGCGGTCCAGCAGCTCGACGGCCTGCGGTTTGACCTTGCCCAGCCGGACCCCGTCGAGCAGCTTCGGGACGGCCACGTTCTCCCAGGCCGACAGCGTCGGCAACAGGTTGAAGAACTGGAAGATGAAGCCCACCCGGTGATGGCGGAACGCCGACTGCTGCTCGTCACCCAGGCGGCCGATCTCCTCACCGTCGAAGGTGATCGAGCCGGAGTCGGGGGAGTCCAGCGCGCCCAGCAGGTGCAGCAGCGTGCTCTTACCGGCGCCGGACGGGCCGATGATCGAGACGAACTGCCCACCGGTCAGCCGCAGGCTGATCTCGTCGAGGGCGCGCACGGTCTGGCCGCCGACCTGGTACTCGCGCACCACGTCGTGCAGTTCGATGGCCAGTTCGGGCATCGCAGCCTCCCGGGAGTCGGGATATGCGCAGCCTACGCCCGGGGCCTGTCGCCCAACGTGAACTTGTTTGCGAGATCGTGGCCGAAACTCGCAAACAACTTCACCCTCGCGGCGCCAAGGAGGCGACGAACCGGGCCTTCTGGTCGGTGGCAGGGATGATGCGAGGTTCGGACAGGCGATACCGCCGGCCTCGATGCACCACGTCAGCGGCGCCGGCGGCCCGGACATTGCGTACCCAGTCCGAGTGATCGCCGTAATTCAGCACGACCCTGACGGACTTGCTGTCCACGAACGCCATGACCGGGGTCCGGTACGGCTTGCCGGACTTGCGGCCGGTGTGCTCGATGACGGCCATGTACGGCAGCCACGGCGCCCACAGCCGTTGCAGTGGGTTGGTGACGTACTTGTTGAACCGGGCGATCATCCGCATCGCCCGTGGTCCCAGTGTTGCCGCGATCCGCTCGGCAACTACGGCAATAGAATTCGCGATACTGCTCGGCATGTGCGGCCCCCGTCGCTGTTCAGCCCTGGGGCTCATTCAACCAAGCGCCCCCAGGTCCGCACCACCCCGGTGCCAGGGTGCCTGGCTGCCGGTGACCAGGCGCCCAGGTACCGTGCTACCGATCGCCCCCATAGCCCAATTGGCAGAGGCAGCAGACTTAAAATCTGCAAAGTGTCGGTTCGAGTCCGACTGGGGGCACAAGAACTTTACACACAACGTTGCAGTTAGAAGCCATATCTAAGCGTTCTAGACGGCGGTCTGGGCACGCTTTGCCCACATTTTGCCCACAGTCTCATCTAACTTGTCGGCAACTCCAGTGAGATCGTCATCGAACAAGTCGGCGTACACGTCCAGCGTCATGGCTGCCGAGGAGTGCCCCAGCATTCGCTGAATCACCTTCACGTTCGCCCCTGCCGAGATCGCCAGCGATGCCGCTGTGTGCCGCAGCGCGTGCGCAGTCACCCGCGGGAAAACTGGCGTGGTCGGTTCTTTGCCGCGCTTGCTCTGCTTGGCCCTGGCCGCCGTCGCCGCGGTCTGGCACCGTTCGACCGCACCCGACAGCCACGAGTCGTGCGACGACGGAGGCCCGAGGTGGCCACCGTCGCGGGCCGGCCAGATCAAGTCGCCGTGCTGCTTGCCCCGGCATGTCTTTGCCAGCTCGTCGACGACGAACTCGGGCAACACAACCGTCCGTTCTTTGCCTGACTTCAGTGTGCCGAGGTGGACATCGGCGCCCACCGTGACGGCGTTCTCATGCAGTACTACCTTGCGTTTGAGGAAGTCGATGTCACCGACCCGCAGGGCCGCGGCCTCACCCCAGCGCAGGCCGGCCGTACCGAGCAACAGCACCAGCGATCGGTACCGGCCCGCCTCGACTGCGAGCGCCTGAAGCTGCTCAGCCGTCAAGTAGATGTTCTTCCGTTTCGACCGTGCCGGGAGCTTGACCCCGCGGGCGGTGTTGCGCGCCAAGCGTCGATCTTTCACCGCGTCATCGAGAATCCGCGCCAGGACGTCGTACGCGGTTCTGACGACGGTGCCCTTGCGGCGGCCGGCCATCTCGGCGACCCACGACTGAACGTCAGAGAAGTTGATGTCCGCGATGGCCTTTGACGCCCAACGTGGTTCGACGTGTACGCGCCAGGCCGATTCGACCGAGTGGAACGCCGAGGGCTTGATGATGGCTCTCTGGCGTGCCAGCCACTCTGGGCCGAGTTCGCCGACTGTGACCTTGCCGAGGGCGGGCGCTACGTAGCTGCCGGTGAGTTTCTCGACCTCGACCGTGGCGGCGAACGCTTCAGCGTCCCGCTTGGTCTTGAATCCACGCTTGTCCGTCTGCCGGCGGTCGGGTGTACGGTATCGAACTCGGTAACGTGTTGTGCCGCTAGATGTTTCGTACTTACTTATCGTCGCCATAGCCCCGCACCCCTCGCTGGCGTAGCTCTGCGTCGAGTTCCTCTAACGCGCGCCGGTGCCATTCTGGCCAGGAGTTGTCCCGGAATGTTCCGAGTCCCACGCTCATTCCCGGGAGCGGCCTGTCTGCGATCAGCCACGCCCACAAATCTTCGGCGGTCGCATTGCTGGGGGCGCCGGTGACGTCCACGTGGGCAGCCCGGTCGGCGGACGGATATGGCATTAGTAGGGCGATCGGTGAAACCTCAAGGGCCGCAGCGAGGGCAAGCAGATCGTCGGTGTCGACCCGACGTTCGTTGCTCTCGATTTTCCGAAGGCCGAGTGTGGGAATTGGCCGGCCGATCTCGATCAATCTCGCCGCAAGTTTGGTGTACTGCATATCGCCACGAAGACGCCTTACGTTCTCGGCGACGGTCTCGCCGGTCGCACCGAGTGGGTTCTTCTTCTTCGTCTCTTCGTCGGCCACAAGCCCAGAGTAAACGATCGAAACGATCGTTCCAACGGTCATCTTGACACTTCACGGGATGTTATGCATCATCATCGTTGTAACGATGAAAACAATCGTTTCAACAGTTCAAATGAGAGGTAGTCGCATGGTCGATGAAACAGCCACCCCGAAGGAGGTCGCGGCCTACCTGCACACCACCGAGGCCGGACTGGCGCAAATGCGTTACCGCGGCGTGGGCCCGAAGTTCGTGAAAGTTGGCCCGCGCAAGGTGATCTATCGGTGGGCCGACGTTCGCGCCTACCTCGATGCGAACACCTGCACGCGCACCGACGACCCGCGGGGAGTGGCTTGATGGTCCGGACGCTGCCGCAGGCCGATCACGCGGACCTGGGACTCGTGGAAGACGACCACACCGAGGACATGAGAAGGGCCCCGGCTGTCACCGAGGCCCTTCAGGAGATCCATCAGACAGAAGTCACCACAACTACCACCAAGGAAATCCAAGAGATGACTCTACCCATTCCCGGCCGAGCGCCGGTACCGCCGACTGACTTCGACTTGCTGGCCGAGGTCCCCGTCCCTCCCGGTCTCAGCGCCGCAGGCTGGCGCACCGATGATCGTGGACACCTTGTCCGCGACTTGTCCGACGGTCGCATCCAGCACGGGGACGGCGAAGTCGTCGCACAGTGCCGCCACTGCACCGTGCTCACAGAAGGCGCCGACGAGTGCACGTTCTGCCAGCAGTACGTGCTACCCGACACCGAGCCGGCGCCCCGCCGACTCGGTGCCATGACTGCCCAGATCGACACCATCCGTGCCGAAGTCAACACGGTGCTGCGGGGACTGCCCGCCGATGCCCCGTTGTTTGCCGTCACTGACGTTGTAGCCGGGCTGAACCTGCTGCGCTTGGCCGCCGTCGCGCTCGACAAGGCCGCCGACACCATCGAGGCCGCAGACGAGGTGCGGCGATGAACCACCACACCACCTGGTGCGAGTTCGACCACGGCCACCGTCACCACCCACGAACGCCATACTGCAGCCGACTTCTACCCGGCGTCCCGCTCATTCCCGAGGGCACCGTGCTCAAGTCGAAATTGTGGGTTAGCCCCACTCACGCGGCCAACCTCGACGGCCTTGGTATTGATGCACTACGCGCGGCCGAAACCCGTTACAACGGTGTCGAACTCGCGCTCGAGGCATGGGACGGCAGCAAGCATCGCCCCGCGAAGATCATCCGGATGTCGGCGGACGCCGCACGCGCATTGGCCGCGACGCTGATCCAGGCCGCCGACATGCAGCAGGGGCGCATCACCACGTGACATCCGACCGCCGCACCGAGGCCACCCGCCCGCGCCGCGGGGTGGGTGGTCCCGGGCTGCGCCGTCAACGATCGGAGGGCCGATGACGCCGCCCGACTTCATTCAGGTCGTCCCCGACGAGGTTCGGGAGTACGGATTTCCTGCGGCTGGCGTACTCGCTCACATCCGATTTCGGTGCCAGACAAACGGTCTAGATCGGCTTGAGCACGAAGGGGTCCGGTGGTGGCGTGTATCGCACAGCGATCTCGGCGCCGAGATTGGGCTATCAGCACGGTCTGTTCGGACTGCATTGGCGAGGCTGGGTGACGCCGTCTCGGCAAAGCATTTTCCGCCACTTGAAGATCAGACGTTGGCTTATCGAGTCCCGGCCGATTCCGATGCGCTGACCTGCCAGTCGTCAAAACGGTCACGGTCTGACCTGTCAGTCGTCAGAACGGTCGAGGTACCGCGTCAGAACGGTCGAGGTACCGCGTCAGAACGGTCATCTGTACTACCTATAGAAGAAGTTCAAGAAGGGGGAGAAGCAGCCGTTTCGGCTGCCGACGACCCGTTGAGCCCCGAGCAACACAAGTCGGGCAACGCCCCACCCCTCAAAATCCCGTCCGAAGAAGAACCCCCGTTCCACCTCACTGCGAGCGGCAAGGTGGTCTGCGCCAAGCACATCGGCACCGAGGGCACGGACCCGTGTTGGTCGTGCGGCGAGGCCAGAAAGGCATACGAGGCCGACTGCGAGGCCGAGGCTGAGGCCGAACTCGCCCGCCGCACCAACGTGCGCGTTCAGTGCACCCAGTGTGACCCGGCCGGTTGGCGACTGGACCACGGTGGCCGCGACGGCGACACACCCAAGAAGTGCGACCACAAGCAGGCATCGTGACGCGCCGACCGAACCCCCGCACCGCCGCCGAAGTCGTCGACCTCGATGCCGCCCGCCAACAGCGCCAGTCGAAACCGAGGGGGAACGCCATGCCGCGATCCGGCCGAGCAATCCCAGACGCCTACGAGAACACCGGCGCGGGCACCATCGACTGTCCAAACTGCCACGCCAAACCCGGTGCTTGGTGCGCGACGCCCGACGGCCGGCGCCGCCGTGTGCCGTGCGTGGCACGCCTCGCGGCAGCACCGATCGCACCCGTGATCGACCTGCCCGACAATGCCCGGGCCCCGGTCGATTTCACCGAACCGCGCCACACCCGCGAGGAGACACCGTGAGCAGGGCCGACCCACGAGACCCCCACACCGCCGTACCGCCGGCACGCCGCCAGAAGGCCGCACGCGACGCCGAACGCTGCCCGGTGTGCCGGTGGCCGGTCGACCGCGGCCACGCCGAGAACTGCGACGAGATCGGCTGACGATGAACCAACTCGACGCACTGATGGCCGCGATCGGCGCCGCCCCCGCATTGCCTGGCGCACGCTGTCGAGGACGGTCCCACCTGTTCGACGGCGGTCCGGCCGGTGAAGATGACGAGATCCGCGCCGCCCGCATCGGCCAGGCCCTTGGGTTGTGTCACCGGTGCCCGGCTCTGGCCGACTGCCGACGATGGCACGATGCCCTGCCAGTGAGCCAGCGCCCGGTCGGTGTGGTGGCCGGCCGGGTCAACACCACCGCCGACCGTGGCCAACCGCCCCGCCGAGTGGTTGCATCGTGACCACCCCGCACGTGATCGACACACACCCCGACCGATTCGGCTGGCGGATATGGAAACTCAACATCGACCCGGCCCGCCTGCGGTCACCGTTCGAACAATCCGGTGCCCTATTGCGACCCGGGCCCGCCCTGTTCGACGCCGTGTGTCCGAGCGGCCGGTGCGTGCTGCGATTCGATGCGCGCTGCACCTGCGGTGTGCACTACGTGCCCACGGTGCGCGGGTTCGGGTTCTACCTGCGTACCGCCGGCCCGTTCGGTGACCGCACCGCGATCACGTTCGGCGCCGCGCTCGGCGACGTCGCGACCGATCCGCGCGCCGACTGGTGCCACGCCGCACAGCACTACCTCGTGCTGGCCGCCGCGATACCCGAACGCTATGCCGCGCTGGCCGATCCGCTGGCCGCCGAGTACCACGTGCCGGTCGAACCGTTCCGCCGGTCCAAGACCACCCCGACGCTGCGGCGAATGCTGCGCCACGCGCGGATTGCCCTTGCCCACACTCGCCCGGCCGAGCTGTTCAACCCCGCTCGGCACTGCTCGCCATCCATCCATCAACCGCACCAGACAGGAGTGCTCACATGATCGACGACGACCGGCCCGACGATCTCGGCGACGCCATGCGCGCCGAACTCGCCCGCGCCCGCGACCACCGGGCCCCGCGCGACGTCGTGCCCCGGACACCGCTGCCCGCTGACGCGCCACCGGTCCCGACCGGTCCCTCGACCGTCACCACCCACGAGCTCGACGAGCACGGCATCACCACAACCACCGCAACGGCATGGATCGCACCCGCGGTCCTCCCACGAAAGGACAACACCAATGACTGACCACATCACCACCCCGGAGTTCGACGAGTTCGCCTCAGCGCCCGACGAGTTCACCGCGTCATTCGGCCCGGCCGCCGCCGACATTCTGCAATCGGGATCCGGGCTGCCCGTCGACGCTGATCCCGCTGCCACCGAACCCGAGGCACCCGACAGCGATGCCGAGGCCCCGGGCAGAGATCAGGACGGCGCGCGGTCCGACGGCGATCCGGCCGACGGCGACACCCCGTCCGACGAGAGCGACCAGGACGACGCCGGCGGCAACCGTGAGGCGGCGAAGTACCGGCGACGGCTGCGCGACACCGAGACCGAACGCGACACCCTGCGCGACCGGCTGACCGTTCTGCAGCGCAGCGAGGTCGAGCGGCTGGTGGCCAACCGGTTCCGCGACCCCGCCGACGTGTGGCGCGACGGCGCCCGAGTCGACGACCTACTCGACGACAACGGCGACATCGACCCCGCCAAGGTCAACACCGCGGCCACCGCGGTCCTCAAGGCACACCCACACTGGGACATCGCCGCGGCGCCACGCTCACCGCGCGAGGGCCAACTGCAGTCGGGCGCATCAGCCCCAGCCATGCCGCGACGTGACCCGTTCACCGCGGCGTTCGCGCCCCGCGAGCACTGACCGCGCTACAGTTGTCGGTGAGCGGACCCCCGCGGCCAGGCGCCCGGCCCGCTCACCGACTCCCCAGGTGGGAACACGCGGTACGGCCCAGGTGGTCGACCGGATTCCGGAACTCCGTTGCGCTGCAAGCACACTCGATGCTGCCTGCGCCCACCACCTAGGGAGCCATTATGGCAACTCAGACCACCGCCACCAGCCAATACGCCTGGCGGCCAGATCAGTCCACATTCCACGCGGCCGACGTCATCCCCGATGCCCTGATCCTGCAGACCTCCACCGTGTCCGGGGAGATCGACGGCGACCAACCGAGCCTGCACGTCGCCTACGTCGACGACGCCGACGCCGAATTCGTCGCCGAGGCCGCCGAGATCGACGAGTCCGACCCGAACATGTCCGAGGTCGTTGTCCACACCGGCAAGATCAGCCAGTTGGTGCGACTGTCCCGCGAGCAGTGGTACCAAGAGGGCACCGCCATCCAACTCCGTAAGTCGGTGTCCCGGGCCATCATCAAGCGCGCCGATCAGGCATACCTCGCACAGGTGGTCCCGACGCCGCCCGCGGTACAGCCGCCGGCCGGGCTGCTCAACATCGCCGGTGTGGTCGACGGCGGCGACGTGTCCGGCGACCTCGACACCCTGGTCGACCTGGTCGCCGATCTGCAGGCCGAAGGATCGCAGCCGAGCCACATCGTGCTCGACCCCGTCGGTTGGGCCGAGCTGCGCAAGCTCAAGACCGGAACCGACTACAACAGTTCGCTGTTGGGTGCCGGCACCACCGACGCCAAGAACCTGCTGCTGGGGTTGCCCGTGCTGGTCAACCGTTGGGCCAGCCCCTACACCGGCCTGGTGATCGACAAGACCGCGGTCGTGTCCGCCGTCGGCGACGTCAAGATCGCCGCCAGCGAGCACACCTACTTCAGCTCCGACAGCGTCGCGCTGCGCGCCACCTGGCGCATCGGATGGAACGTCGTCCGACCCCAGCGCATCGGCCAGTTCTCCATCGCAGGTGGTGGCGGCAGCTAGACGTGGGTGACGGCGCCGCCGTGGTGACGAACACGACGCGCAGCCGGCCCGCACGTCGGCCCGGTCACGGCAGCAGGTTTGGGCACCTCGCCGCCAAGACCGGGCCGATCGGGCCACCCCGGGGGGCAGGACCCCCTCACCGGCCCGGCCGAGCGCCGGATGGCATAGCGTCCGCCTGTCGATGCATTGCAACCAGAATTTTCGGAGGTAGCGATGGCTGAAACGTCGCGCCGGCCCCGCGCTGCGGGCCGCCGGCTGCGCTGGGACATGGACCAAGCCCTGGCCGAGGCCGGCCGCGAGCTCGGCACCAAATTGGAGTGGTCCGAGCATGAACAGCAGGTCATCGACCGTGCCGCGACCGCGGCCGACCGCTCCGAGCAGCTTGGTCGGTTGTGGAAAGCCGAGCTTGCCGACGAGGCCCGGGCGGGTGTGCTGGTGAAGATAGCGGCAGAGCAGCGCGCGCAGGATCGGGCCGTAATTGACCTGATTTCGCGCGTAAATCCGGGCATTGGGGCGGCAAAAAGCGACCGTCATACCCGCGCTGCACAGTCGCGCTGGGGCCGATCGGCGGGTGCCTGATGGCCCGCGTGGCGCGGCAACAGGCCGCAACAGCCGGTGTGTACGGGCATCTGGTCGACTACTTCGAGGCGGACCGGGCCGCGTGGGTCGCCAACGGGAACCAGACGCACGCCGACAGTGAGCCGTACCCGTGTCAGCGGATCCTCGACGGGCTGCGCGCCGGCGAGACGGTGAATGTGCCGACATACGCGCTGCCGAAAGCCGCCCGGCCCGCCGTGCGCCATGTCGCCGGCCGGCTCGGCAACGTGGTTCTGCTGTCGCCGTCGCGGGCGATTGTCGAGCCCGACGACTCGATCAGGTTCAACGACGAAAACTGGGCCGCGCACTGCCTCGAAGAACAGGGCCTGTGAGCTTTCGTGGTGCGACCGGTCCCATGACGCGAATCGAGTCGCGCCACGCCGGGCGACAACGGTCGAACCATCGGGCATCGCCCGGTTACCGTCGACTGCATGGGTGTGGTGCTCACGTGGGTCGGGGTAATCGCGTCTGTGATCGCCGCTATCGGCGTCACATGGGAACGCTGGCACTGGTGGAGAACACGCCCGCGATCGGATCTCCGGCTAAAAGTCCTCAGTCGGAAGCCCAAGCACTTCCAAGGCATCACGAAGGGCGAGTGGTCGGCGTCGCTGAAAAACTGGGGAACCGAACTTGTTCTCGGCGCGGAAATCATCGGATATAACTGCACACTGCATTTCGACGGCCAGAAGTTGGCACGCATCGAGCCGAAGCAAGAGGTTGCGATCGGTGTCGACGTCGACCCGGCTGACGCGGCTGTCGCATGGGTCTCTATCCACTGGTCTACGCCGACCATGCGAAATACTATGGCGGGAGCATGGTTTCCCGTCTCCGAACGCGGCGCGCTCGCGGCGGTATACCTAACGCAAATGCGGCGAACCTCGCTTCAGCGATTCATGGCGCGAAGAATACTCGGAAAAGTGGCCACGCCAGTGTCGGTACCCACCAGCAGGTCCAAGGCGCCCAAATTGCACGAACCGATCGATTCTGCTGCCTTGTTTGAGGCGCCTTCTTGGCCTCGACTCTGGCGGTTGCGCGCTCGGTGGTTGCAGTTGTGGGCGCGGGCGTTCCGTATCACTGCCCCACCTGAAGCATGGCGCGCAGTCGCGTCAGTAGACGAGCAACTCAGGGAGAGTCTTTCGCGCCCATCGGATCAACCCGGAGATCCTGCACCTGACGACGAGGTGGATCGGCTACAGCGAGTGATCGACAACATAGGGCTCGATCCGCTCAAGAACGTGCCGAGACCCTTGGATCCGCTCAAGAACGTGCCGAGACCCTTCGATCCGCTCAAGAACTTGCCGAGACCCTTCGATCCGCTCAAGAACGTGCCTGACCCAATGAAAGCTTTCGATCAGATACGCCTTCCCAAGCCACCCACGAGGCCAGATCCCCCGGGTGATGACGAACAATCCGGTAGCGGATAGACACGTATGCCGCAGACCTTGCAGCGTCGGCCGTGAATGATCAGTGGTGGGTCGCTCACGCTGTCCAGGTGGCTCGCGAAGCGTCTGCGTTGGTGATGCCAGTCCGGATGGGGACTCCGCCAGGCTAGCGGCCAGCGATATGCCCACATTCTGCCCACATCCTGCCCACAGTTACAGATACTTTCAGTGATCTACGGTGATGCATTTCCGCAGGAAAACGGCTGTCTGGCAACGTGATTAGGGCCGCTAGATCGGTTCGAGTCCGACTGGGGGCACCGACCTGATCACCACCTAGACTCCGAGAATGCGCGTCCCTCGACGAATCGCACATTTCAACAAGCATGTGACCAATCCGCTGGCTCGCGCGATCACCCCGTGGCTTCCGAGCCTCGGGACGCTCGAGCATGTCGGGCGGAAGTCGGGCAAGCGGTATCGAACGCCCCTTTTGGTGTTCAAGACCTACGACGGCTACGCCATCCTCGTCGGCTACGGCCCGCAGACGGATTGGTTGAAGAACGTACTGGTCGGCGGGCCGACGTTGCTGCGCAAGCGGGGGCGGGTTGTTGCGCTCACCAACCCACGGCTGGTGAGCAAGGCCGAAGCCGCGGCCCTCGTTACCCCCGCTTCCCGGCCGCTCTATCGAGGGTTTCCCTATGACGAGGCAGCTCTACTGTTGACAATTGCGGGTGCTGCGTGCTGACCGGATCGCTTTGCGATAGGTCATGACCTTCGGTGCCGGCTGTGGGTTCGCTGTGCGGTCACAAGAGCGCGCCTGAAATCCGTCGACCGCGGGTATGCCTCCAAAATGATCCGGTTCGGCGCCGTGGCGGCATTGTCGGTGTTGGCGGCGATCCTGGCTGCGGCGGCGGTCATCGGGTCGTGGGGCTGGTGGATCTTGGCCGCCGTGACGATGTTGCTCGCAGTGGTCGGCTGGTATGACCTGATCCAACGGCGGCACTCGGTGCTGCGTAACTATCCCGTTCTGGGGCATATGCGTTACCTGCTGGAGGCACTGCGCCCCGAATTGCAGCAGTACTTCATCGAGCGCAACTTCGACGGACGCCCGTTCGATCGGGACGTGCGGTCCCTGATATACGAGCGAGCCAAGGGGACCGCGGCCGAGCTGTCTTATGGCACTGAGCGTGACATCCATGTCGAGGGCTACGAGTACCTCGTGCACTCGACGGCGCCGATCGACGATCCGCTGGAACCGTTTCGGGCGCGCATCGGCGGGCCGGACTGCCGGCACCCCTACGACATGGCGTTGATGAACATCTCGTCGATGAGCTTCGGTGCGCTGTCGGGCAACGCATTACGCGCGTTGAACAATGGCGCCAAACTCGGCGGCTTCGCTCACGACACCGGTGAAGGCGGGCTGACGCCCTATCATCTGGGCGGCGCCGACGTGGTGTGGGAAATCGGTTCTGGCTACTTCGGCACCCGCACCCGCGACGGCGCCTTCGATCCGCATCAGTTCACCGACAAGGTCGCTCCTGACACGGTCAAGTGCGTCTCGGTCAAGTTGAGTCAGGGCGCCAAGCCGGGCGTGGGCGGAGTATTGCCGGCGGCCAAGGTCAGCGAGGAGATCGCCCGGTATCGCGGCGTGCCGGTGGGGCAGAAATGCGTAAGCCCTGCAGCGCATTCGACGTTTCACACCCCGCGGGAACTCATCGGGTTCATCGCCCGGTTGCGTGAACTGGCCGACGGAAAACCGGTCGGGTTCAAGCTGTGCGTCGGCTCGCGAGTCGACATTCTGGCGATCTGCAAGGCGATGCTCGTGGAGGGCATCACCCCGGACTTCATCCTCGTCGACGGTGCCGAGGGTGGGACCGCGGCCGCACCCCTGGAATACGAAGACCACGTCGGCCTGCCGCTCACCGACGGTCTGATGACGGTGCACAACGCACTCGTCGGCACCGGGCTGCGTGATGTCATCCGAGTGGGCGCCAGCGGCAAGGTGGCCACCGGCACCGACATCGTCAAGCGCCTGATCCAAGGTGCCGACTACACCAATGCCGCCCGCTCGATGATGATGGCCACCGGCTGCATCCAGTCCCAGCGCTGCCACACCAACCACTGCCCGGTCGGGGTGGCCACTCAGGACCCGCGGCGGGCGCGTGCCCTCGACGTCGCCGACAAGAGCCAACGGGTGTACCGGTATCAGCGTGCGACGGTGGCGCAGGCGATGCGCTTGATGGCGTCGATGGGCATCACTGACCCGGCGCAGCTCTCACCCCACTTGCTGCGGAAACGCGTTTCCGCGACCGAACAGCGTTCCTACGCAGAGCTGTTCGAGTGGCTTCCAGCCAAAGTGCTGCTGAGCGAACCGCCGGAGAGCTGGCGGGCGGACTGGGAGGCCGCAGAGCCGGATTCATTCGCACCCATTGGAACACAACGTATTTGACATCTGCTGGAAGGACTATTATGCCTACCGTTGCCTCTGCCCTCGTATCGGCCCTCGCTGAACTGGGGGTCCGGCAGATCTGGGGCGTAGTCGGTGACGCGCTCAACCCGATCACGAATGCCATCCGTACCCAGGAAGATGTGGAATGGATCGGCGTCCGACACGAAGAGGTCGCCGCGTTCGCCGCGGGCGCGCAGGCCCAACTGACCGGCTCCCTCGGTGTCTGCATGGGGACAGTGGGCCCGGGTTCGCTGCATCTGCTCAACGGCCTCTACGACGCCAAGAAGTCCCACGCCCCGGTGCTGGCGGTCTGCGGCCAGGTGCCCACCTCGGAGATGTGGAGCAGTTTCTTCCAGGAGATCGACAACGACGCGGTCTTCTCTGACGTCGCGGTCTTTCACGCCACGGTCACCGCGCCGGCCCAGTTTCCTTTTCTGCTGGAGCAGGCAGTCAATTCGGCGCTGGCCCGGCGGGGCGTTGCCGTGCTGACGGTGCCCGGCGACATCGGTGATCAGGAGACTGGCGACTATCTGGCGTCCTTCGCGTTCCCACGCGCCGGCCAGGTCGCCTCGCCAGAGGATGTCGACGCGGCGGCCGCACTCCTCAACGCCCCGGGCAACGTCGCGATGTTGGTAGGTTGCGGAGGCCGCGACGCACGCGAGGAGGTGCTGTCGGTCGCCTCGACCCTGGCAGCACCGGTGGTGCTCACCATGAAAGGAAAAGAGGGGCTTGAAGGCGAGAATCCTTACCAGATCGGCCAATCCGGGCTGATCGGTAACCCGGCGGCCCATTTGGCCTTGCATCAAGCCGACACCCTTCTGTTGGTCGGTACCGATTTCCCGTACCGGGACTGGTTGCCCCAGGACAAGAAGGTCGTGCAGCTCGACCACAGGCCCGAACACATCGGCCGACGACTGCCGGTCAGCACTGCGTTGGTGGGCGATGCGAAAGGGACTCTGGCCCAGCTACTTCCGAAACTGCAGCGCCGGGAGAGCACGAAATTCCTGGATCATCACCGTGCTGAATTCGATACGTGGCGGGCTGCGCAACGTCGGTTGGCCGAGCCCGACCACGACCGAAAACTGCTGGGAAGAATTCGTAAGCACCTCGACAACCCCGATGAGTTGATCCGGCCCGAACTGGTGGCAGTCGCCGTCGACCAGGCCGCCGCCGACGATGCAATCTTCACCACCGACACGGGCATGTCAGCGGTGTGGCTGTCCCGTTTCGTCGAGATGCGCCGAGGACGAAGGCTTCTCGGGTCTTTCAACCTCGGATCGATGGCCAACGCGATGCCGCAGGCTCTGGGTGCTTCGGCGCTGGACCGCCGGCGACAGGTCATCGCATTCTGCGGCGACGGGGGACTGATGATGCTGCTGGGTGACCTGCGTACGGCGGTCACCTACGAGCTGCCCGCGACGTTCGTCGTCTTCAACAACAACCGACTGGGCATGGTGAAACTCGAACAGGAGCAGAGCGGATTACCGGAGTACGGCACCCAACTGGACAACCCCGATATCGCCGCAGTCGCCACCGCGATGGGTTTACACGCTCAGCTCGTCACCAGCCCGGATGACGTCGCCTCGGCAGTCGCCACCGCGCTGGCCCATGAAGGCCCGGCATTATTGGACATCCGGACCAACCCCGACGAGATATCGGTGCCGCCCAAGCCAACCGTCGAACAAGGCTGGGGGTTCGCCATCGCCAAGATCAAGGAGACACTCAACAGCCGCGAATGATGCGAATTCCTCTGGCACCGACACCAACGGCCACCCGATCTCGGGTGGCCGTTGGGATTGCAGGCAGGTCTAGCCCTTGTCGAGCAGGCGCTCGATGTTGTTGACGCCGGCCGGGGTCAAGCCGGACTTCTCGTCGCTGGCGAGCACGATGAACCCCGGGCCCTGGTGGTTCGTGGTGATCAGCAGCGTCTCGTTGCCCATCCCGAAGTTGGGGTCCTGCTTCTTGATCGGCGCAACGATCTGGTTGTCCAGTGCGGCAAAGAAGTTCTGGTCGATGCTGTCGGTGTGCCAGGCTCGGTAGCCGTGGGGGCTCTTCTCGATCGGGCCCGCCTGGGTGTGGCCACGCACCCCGATCACCGAGGTCTTCCAGGCCTTCTCATCCTTGGTGACCTTGTGGTTCTTGACGGCCTGGTCGATGTCGCCGCGGGCGGTGGGGTCGAGCAGGGTGACGTGGATGTGCAGCTGATCCTGTCCGCGGTTGTCGGCGGAGTTGATGCCCAGCGCCCAGTCCGGGGCCTGGCCCTGGTTACCCGGCGGCAGAATGCTGACCTGCTCGAAGGCGTCCTTGAAATAGCGGGGAGCGGTAGCTTCCACCAGGTTGTCGCATTCGATGCCGGTCTCGCGTGCCGTCGGGATCACCAGCAGGTCGGTCAATTGAGCCGGCTTGTGGCCTTGGCGCACGGCGTATCCGCGGGACTTGTCCCCGCCGGGAAATACGACGTCGATGGCGCCGTCCTTGTGCTTCGGCGTGGCGTACTTGACGTCTTTCCAGAGGTCGACGTTGTCGTTCAGATGGCCGCACGGGCCGAACTCGGTGGCCTGCGCGCCGGCGGTCGGTGCGACAGCGACTCCGATGGCAGGCACGGCGACTGCCGCGGCGATGAGTGCGAAGCGGCGAACGAACCCGATGCGGTTGGTGGTGGTCATGTGGTTCCCCTGGTCGGTGGTTGGTGTGTTGAAAACACCATCCCGTTTGGGAGCTCCGGTGTATGTCCGCTGGTCAGAGGATGAATCGTCGGAATCGTGGGTCCACCGATCGGGGGAACGGCCGGCTGCGTTCTCTACGATCGATGGGTATGACGAGCAAGCCCGCTTTGATCCTGGCTTTCGCGGCGATGGCCGCAGCGTTCCCGACGGTGACGGCCCCGCAGGCGGCAGCGGCACCGTGTTCCGACGTCACCGTGGTGTTCGCCCGCGGCACCAACGAACCGCCTGGGCTGGGCAGTGTCGGCGGCCCGTTTGTCGACGATCTGCGGACGCGGGTGGCGCCGCGCACCGTCGACGGCGTCGCGGTCGACTACCCGGCAACCAACGACTTCAACGTCAGCACACCGGCCGGCACCGACGCGGCGCGGTCACTCATCGAATCCATCGCGGCCAGCTGTCCGAACACCAAGATGGTGCTGGGCGGCTACTCGCAGGGTGCGGCAGTCATCGAAAAGGCCACCAACGAGGCGCCTCCCCAGGTCGCTGATCACGTGGCGGCCAGTGCATTGTTCGGTACCCCGCAAACCAGCTTCTCGGGTCTGCTGGCCGCTGGGCAGGTGCTACCGACGCTGGCGCCGCAGTACGCCGCCAACACGATCACCCAGTGCAACGAGGGTGACCCGATCTGTTGGGAAGGCGGCTGGGACATGGGCGCCCATGTGTCCTACGTGCAATCCGGAAAGGTCGCGCAGGCAGCCGATTTCGCGGCCGGCCGACTCTGACGTAGCAAAGCCACACTGGCCTCTGTCGTACCCGAAGCCGGCAACTATCTGCATCCCGAGCTCACGAGCGCGATACTGCGGATATACCGAAACGCCAGGGGGAGTGTGAAATGAGCAGAATTCGGCGGCACGTCATCCCGTTCGTCACCGCAGCGGCGGTCATCATCGCCCTGCCCGTAACCGCCCACGCGATTCCCGCTTCGAACATGTTCGTCACCCCTTCGGGAAACATCTGGTGCCTGGTACCGAACGGTGAGGGTACCGATCCCGCCGGCGGCGTGGTGTGCGAGATCCGTGAGCACAGCTACACCGCCCCGCCCAAGCCGGCGGACTGCCATCTGGACTGGGGCGACCGCATCAGCCTGAAGCCTGGCGCCGCGCCCCAGGTGCATTGCCACGGCGACACCATCTTCGTTCCCGGCATGCCCACGCTGTCCTACGGTCAGTCGCGTTCGGCCGGCCCGATCACGTGCGAGGTCCAACCCTCCGGGGTGACCTGCACCGACAGCGACTCCGGGCACTTCTTCACCTTGTCGCGCCAATCTCTCGAACTCAACTAGTGCAGTCGGTCCCGCGCACGCTGTACTGCAACAGCTGTGCGTTATGTGCAGTCCGGAATGCTTGCTCAGGCAGCCGATTTCGCAGTCGGCGGCGGTGGGAACTGATCTGGCCGAATCCCGCCCGGACGGCACAAGATCTCCGCTAGCGTGCCAAAAGTCGGGGTCGACGCACAGGGGGAGCGGGAAATGGCGCGAGTAGCTGCATGGGTGGGTGCGGGTGTGTTCACCGCCGGAGTATCGGCGGCGATGCTGGCCGGTGCGGGAACCGCCAACGCCGATGAGGACGGTGCGTCGAAGTCCGATGCCAAGCCGTCGACCACACAGAACGACGCTCGTCGCCCCCAGCGCCAGAGTTCGGGCCCGGCCAAACAACGAGCCAGATCCGAGACCGGCAAGGTCGCCACGAAGACGCAGGCCAAACAGCGCTCGGTCCAGACGGGCTCCGATCAACCGTCGCGACAGCGCGCTGACTCCGTTCAGGCCAAGACGCGCAACACGATTCGAGATACTGCCCGCGACTTCCGAAATGGGGTGCGCGACGTCAGCCGTGATGTCGCCGACCACGTCACCGAAGCCAAGACCCAAGTCGAAACCGAAGCCGCCGCAGGCGTGGTCGGGGACCCCACCGAAAGCGTCAGCGAGAAGACCCCGCGCGTCGCTGTCGATGTCCGACCGCTGGCGCGCCTCCGGCAAGAGATAGCCGCTCGGTCCGAGACGCAGCCGGTGAAGTTCGCGGACACCTCCACCCGTATCGAGAGTGTCGCCTCCACGAGCTCGGCGACGCCCGCCCGCCCCGACCCGGTCGAGGCGATCCACGACGTGCTCCGCAGCCTCGGGGAACTGGCGCTGAACCCCGAGCCGCAGAACTATCCCGAGCCGGTGTCGGTGATCACCGGCGCCGTGTTCGACACCCTGGCCACTCTGGAACGCGTTGTCGGCGGCGACCCGGTGGTGCCGCCGCAACTGCGCGATTCGGTCGAGGTCAGCACCTCCACGCTGGTGATCTCCGAGGGTCACGAAGTCGAATCCAATTGGTACTTCCCGACATCCGAGAACGGTGAGGCACCTACCCGGCTGATCTACCTGCAGCACGGCTTCCTGGCGAACGGCCCGCTCTACAGCTACACCGCGTCCTATTTGGCGCATTCGACCAACAGCGTCGTGGTCACCACCACGTATTCGTCGAATCCGTTCGAGGCCGACGGTATGTGGCTCGGCGGCGACAATCTGCACGAGTCCGTCGCGCAGCTGTTCCTCGATCCGGACCGCACGGCGCTCAACGCCAGCATGGACACGGCAGAGTTGAAGGCCGGCCACACCGAGAACCTCGACGTGCCGATGCAATTCGTCCTCGTCGGGCATTCGCTCGGTGGCGGATTCGCCCCGGGAGTCGCCGGCTATTACGCCGAGGGGTTGACCCGACGGCGCGAGCAAGGCCTGGACGCGCCCAATGAGCTTGCCGGGGTGGTGATCTACGACGCCGTGCCGATGGCCTCGATCATCCCGGACGCCATGGACCGGCTCGACGAGCTGGAAACGAACGGAACCGCCGACCCCGGCGACGACGACCCGAACGACTACATTCCGATCTACGAGATCGGCGCCCCGCTGAACTTCCTCAACGTGTTCAGCGACGTCAACGACCAGCTGTCGGAGGCGCGGCCAGGCCAGTTCACCGGCGTCGTCCTCGAAGACGGTGTGCACATGGACCCTATGCAGGGTGGCAACCCGCTGATCCAGGTCGCGGCCTACGCCATCGCCGGATTCCCGCAGCCGCAGAATCCGCTGGCTGTCCGTGAGCTGTCCGCCGGGTGGATCAACGACATGTTCGACGAGAAGATCGATCCGACCACCGGGGCGTGCAAGACCGGCGTCGACTGTGCGGGGCAGTACGGCGATGGCGACGACACGTTCACGATCACGACCGAAAAGGGCGACGCCGTGGCGGTGCTCATCGGCACGCAGAAAGCCACCGACCTCACGTCGCTGCACGCCATCAGCGCCACCGACTTCATCTCCGCGATCCCGGCCGGTGTGCTCAACGGTGTGCTCACCACCTGCGATCTGTTCACCGGGGGCAAATGTTCGGTGTAGTGCCGTGAACCGGACGTAGTGTTCAACCATGACCGAGCAGCTACCCAAGACCGCTTTGGAATTGCGGTCATTGGTGACACCGGACGGCACGCTCGAACTGTCGCTGCACGAGGTCGAGATACCGGCCCCGAGCACCGACGAGGTCGTGGTCCGGGTCGAGGCTTCGCCGATCAACCCGTCGGACCTGGGCCTGCTGATTCCCGCTGCCGCCGACATGGCGGCTGCGGCGGTCGCGGGTACGCCGGAGCGTCCCGTCGTCACCGCACCCCTGCGGGAGGGCGCGCTGGCCGCGCTGTCGGCCCGCGTCGGCGACTCGCTGCCGGTGGGCAACGAAGGTGCGGGCACGGTGGTGGCCGCGGGATCCTCGCCGGCGGCGCAAGCCCTGCTGGGCAAGACGGTCGGCATCGCCGGCGGTGCGATGTATGCGCAGTACCGGGTGGTCAACGCCGCGGCGTGCCTGGTGCTGCCGGAGGGGGCGACGGCCAAGGAGGGCGCCTCGTCATTCGTCAACCCCCTCACGGCGCTGGGAATGCTGGAAACCATGCGCCGGGAAGGGCATTCGGCTCTGGTGCACACCGCCGCGGCCTCGAATCTGGGCCAGATGCTCGTCAAGGCGTGCCTCGCCGACGGGGTGCCGCTGGTCAACATCGTCCGCAAGGCCGAACAGGAAGAACTGCTGCGCGACCTGGGCGCGACCCACGTCTGCAACTCGTCCTCCCCGTCCTTCGAGGCTGACCTCGTCGAGGCACTCAAGGCCACGTCGGCGACGTTGGCGTTCGACGCCACCGGCGGCGGCACGCTGGCCGGTCAGATCCTCAACGGCATGGAACAGGCGGCCAACGCGACCGCGGCGCAGTACTCCCGATACGGGTCTGCCGTCCACAAACAGGTCTACATCTACGGCAGTCTGGACACCGGCCCCACCGTGCTGACCAGGAACTTCGGGATGGCCTGGGGCGTGGGCGGCTGGCTGCTGACTCCGTTCCTGGCCAGTGCCGGGCCGGAGACCATTGCCCGGCTACGCGCCCGCGTCGCTGCCGAACTCACCACGACATTCGCGAGCGCCTACACCCAAGAGGTGTCGCTGGCCGGGCTGCTCAAGCCGGAGGCGTTCAACAGCTACCTCAAGAAAGCAACCGGTGAGAAATTCCTGGTGACTCCTCAGGCCACTCCGTAGTTTTCGACTCCTAAATTTGCCAGCGCATTTTGGTTCTGTCTCGATGATTAGCGGCGTGATCGGTGGCGAGCCTTCGGACGCGATGTTGGGCCGTGGTGCCGCGATGAAACACGACGGATTTTGAGATAGAAATGCCTGTTGAACAAGTGTTTTCATCACTGCGGCGCAACGGCCGAAACGTCACGGCGTCAATATGAGAGAACGTCATCCCAATGATGGGCGCCCCGTCCCGCGATCTCGACATTTTGCTGACGAGGCGTTGACTGCGGTGTTACGTTCGGCAAATGAACCCTAAGCTGATGAAACGCACAGGTGCGCTGGCTGCAGCTTTCGCCATTGCCGGCGCCGCTGCCGTCGCATGTTCGGATGAGCAGAAAGACGCCACCAAGGATGCGTTGTCGAGCGCGACCAGCGCCGCGTCCTCCGCGGTCGATGCCGGAACGAGCGCGGCCAAGACCGGAGCCAGCTCTGCCTCAAGCGCGGTCTCGTCCGCTATGCAGGGCGCACCCAGCACCATCAACGCGCCCGGCATCGGGGAGGTCACGCTCGACGGTCCGACTGCAGAGGCATTCACCAAGGCCGGTGGCGAGGCGAAGTTAGGCCTTCCGACGGCGCAGCCGGAGAAGGTGGGCGACGGCACCGTGCAGGCATTCGCCAACGGCACCATCTATTCATCGCCTTCGGGCGGTGCGCATGTGGTGCAGGGTGAGATCTTGCGGGTCTACACCGCACAAGGCGGCCCAGCCGGTCAGTTGGGTTTCCCCACCGCCGACGAGGCTGAGACAGCCGGTGGTCCCGACGTCGCCAAGGGCGGTTGGATCAGCGAATTCCAGCACGGCACCATCACGTGGCTGAACAACGGTGACGGCACCTTCGCCGAGACCGTGACACCCAAGTAGATCGGTCGCGCGACCGGCGCAGCTACCAGACCCGCACGTAGTCGACGAGCATGTCGGCCGGGTAGGTGCCCCCGCTGGGGTCCTCCCCGCCCGAGCCGGCGACCGCGAGGTTCAACACGACGAACATCGTGTAGCCCGGCTGGCTGAACGGCCAGTCGGGCAGCTGGCTCGCCGAGACCTCGAAGTAGGGCTTCGCGCCTTCGGTGTAGTCCTGCCAGAACCGGGCACCGTTGGCGTCCCACTGGGTGCGCCACGTGTGCCAGGCGGTGTCGACCGCGATGTTGTGGGTCTCCCACTCGCCGCCGTTGGACTTGGCGTGCACGGTGGTCGCCGACGGCCACTTGCCGTTGCCGTACCACTCGACGATGTCGAGTTCGCCTTCGCCCAGGGTGCCGAGCCAGAAGGCCGGCCAAGCGCCCGGCGTCAGGCAGTTGAACTTGATCCGCGCTTCCCAGGTGTGCCCGGCGCCGCCCTCCCACACGCTGGCCATCTTGGCGCCGTAGTAGGTGTCGCCTTCCTTCGTGGCCCGGATGACGAGATTTCCCTTGCCGTCGAGGAAGGCGTTCTTGCGGTCATCGCGGTACTGCCCGATGCGGCCCGGTTGCTCCCAGTACGTGGGTTCCTTGAAGGTCTCGCGGGCCTTGGCGATGGTCCACTTCGACGTATTCGGCGACGAGCCGGCAGGGCCGTCGAATTCATCCGCGAAAACGTAGCTCGCCGCAGCTTGCGGCGCTGCGGGCGCCGGAAGGCGTGGCGCCTGGGGCTTGGTCGGGAGGGCCTGAGCTTGTGGAGCGGGAAGTGCCGCCGCCATCACGCCCAGACCTGACAGCATCATCATTTTTCGGCGATCCAAGTTGGCCATGTTGGACCACCTTAGCCGTGCAGCGTGCAGGAGTAGGGATCGAACAGTTTTGCCAGCGGGGTGTTCGGTTCAGAACATTTCCATAGGAAACGCTTCATGCCTGCTCAGCCTGCGCGGGCACAGTGGTTTGCATGACCACGCCGATCGAATATTTGCGCCGAGGCATCCGGCGGCCCAGTGCGCTGACTGCTGCGCTGGTAGCCGTCGGGGCGTTCATCGCCATCCTGCTCGGCGTCGGCGCCGACGGGGAGTGGGCAACGGTGTTGGCCTCGCTGGCCGGCTTCGCCACGGCCATCACGATGATCGCGGCCGTGGTGATCAGCTGGGAGCGCGTCGTCGTCAGCGCCCGCAGCGCCGGGCTGGTCGAATCCGAGGTCGAATCCCGCAGATTCTTCTAGCGGAACCCCCTCAGGCGCTGATGCTGTCGTCCCCGTCAACTGCGTACACCCATGTCTGGGTGCCGTCACTGTTCGTGGTGGTCATGTAGACGTGGCCATCCGCGGTCGGCTCGAATGCGGTCGGGTCACCGTTGCCGGAGAAGGCGGTGCCGGCCGGCGTATCGCTGCCCGGAGCCAGCGACCAGACGGTGTAGTCGCCGTCAGGATTCTGGGTGGCGAAGTACAGCGTGCCGTCGGGTGCGGCAACGGCTGCCGCCAACGATGAATGTTCGTCGATCGTGGCAACCGGTTGTAACGGGTGGTTCGTCTGGTCGGGGTCTGCATCGGAGAGCCGGAACACCTTGGTCTGTCCGGTGTTGTCGGTGTCGTTGAGGCTGCTGACCACCTGGTAGGTCTGGGTGCCGCCCGTGACGACCCCCATTTGATAGGTGCCGACGGGGTATCCGCTGCCGAGGTCGACGACGACGGGTGTGGTTGCGCCGGGCTTGATGATGCCGGTACGGACCGCATTGTCAGCGTCCATCGCGATGAGGGTTTGGTACACGGTCCCGTCGGCGGCCGCGACCGGCCATCCGTAGGGGAAGTTGCCATCGCCTTCGAAGGTGATCTTCTGGGGAGTGCCGCCGCCTTGCGGGATAACCCACATGATCGTTCTGGCGGTCGGATGGTCCGGATCCGAATAGTCGACTGCGTATGCCTGCTGATAGACATTGCCATTGGCGAAGGCGATAAATCCGGGCAAGCCCTCCGGCAGCGGGACGGTGTCCGTCACGGATCGTGTTGCAGGATCGATGATTTCCATCTGACCAGAACCTGCCGGACTGACCGTTCCGATATACCCCACGCCATCCGGTCCGAAGGCCACCGGCTGGAGCGAGGACGCCTGGCCATCCAGGGTGATTACGGTGGCGCCGTCATCAGCGAGCGCGGGGTCCACGGTGGCCGGGTCGACGACCCACACCTTGCTGGAGCCGGATTCAGATGCGACGACGTAAAGATTTCCGTCGCCGTCGACCGACAGCGCGCTGTACTTGGTTCCACCGATGGTGGCGAACCCGGGTGTGATGGTCCCCGGGATGTCCACCACGTCGGGGGTGTATCCCGCTTCACCCACCCGGGTGGTGTCAACGACGGCGATCCGGCAGTTGACGCACAGTTGACCCGGGAGGTTCGACCCGTTGTCACTGACGTCGGGGTCGATGGCTTGGTAGACGACCCCGTTCTCGCCGGCAATGGTGTATCCGGCGGGCACACCATCGAGGTTCACGGTGTACGAATCCTGCGGTGCGTCAAGCGCGCTGAACATCGCGGGGCTCACCGCCCCGCGAGCCTGCGGCGCCACGGTTTGGGTTGCAGTGGGAACGATCACCATGGCGTAGGTGCCGTCGGTGCGCTGGATGTTCTGGATGACGGTGGTGTCTGTGATGAGCGGGTTCTGGCCGTCGACCGGCTTGCCCTCCAGATCCACCACCTTGGTGTTGCCGTCCGATCCGCGGACCGCCAGGGCGTAGGTCTCCTGGCCGGTCTCTGTGTCGATACGCGACGCGTACTGGACGGCGGTGTTGTTGGTGCCGACGAATGGGCTTCCGGTCTTGGTGTAGTCAGGTCCGGGATCGATGTCGATCTCGGTCACCGTGGGTGGCGTCGAATGCACCTCTTGTTCAGTAACATTCACCACAACAGTCTTCGTGTGACCACCGTCGGGGGCGAAAAGCCCTTGGAGTCCATGGAAATGGAAGCCGCTGGCGGCATCGCTGACGGTGACGGTGAAGCTCTCATTACCGTCGCCGGTGTAGGTGAAGGTGCTCGGGTCGTCGGGGCTCTGGACCACCGTTCCGTTCGCCGGCTGAGTGACGGTGTAGGTCAGCTTGTCGGCATCGGCGTCGGTGGCGTCGATGGTGATGGCGTTGCCGTCCATCTCCACCGGCGTGGTCGATTCCGGTGCGCTGTTGAGCAGGACGTGGCCCAGCGGGGTCTTCTGAAATTGCCGACGCGCCCAAGCGAGCACGACCCAGCCCAGCGGGTTGTCGACCGGCTGCGGCTGACCCGGGATCAGTGACGTGTTCGAACTGATCACCCCCAGCACGCGCTGTACGAGATTTGCCGGCGTTGCGGGAGTCGGCGCGGATGTGGCGGGCGCGATGAATGCCTTGGCGGTCTCGCTGTTGCGGGGAGCGAAGCTGGGCGGAACGAATTTCGCTATGGCCAAGGTCATTTCAGATACGGGCGGACGTAGATCTGCCTGCTTCACGGTCGAGGTGACCGCGGGCGGCTTGTCGAGTTTGACCTGCGGCCGCAGGCTGAACTTCGGAAGCGATGGTGGGGCGGCCGCCGGGAGTCCATCCGGCCGGGCGTTCAATCCGGTCGAATTACTTGCCCTCCGAAGAGCCTTCGGGATGTCCAGGGTGATCGCCTGCTGGGCGACATCGGGCTTGACCAGCCGATTGCGCTTGGTCTGGGGATTGGGAGCGGGCGACTCCGCGTCCCGCTGGGCCGACTTGCGCCGGGAGTCGATGCCCAGGCTTTGCTCAATGGTTCGGCGGCTGCGTTCCAGCGACTTTGTGAGAGAGCTGAGTGGGGTCCGGTTCGCGCGGTCGGTGCGCAGCTTCGGCTTGTCCTTTTCGTTGGTCTGGTTGTGGTTCACGTCTTGACTCGTCGGGTCTGGACCGGCTGATGCGATCGGCTGCCCAGTCGCGACCGCGGCTCCCAACCCGATTGCGACGGCTGCGCCGGCGATGCGAACTGAGTACGTGTCCGATTTCATGATGCCCCCAGCAAACTTATACCCGACGTCGAGAAAGTAGCTCGACGCTGGGCGGCGCGGGGCCTTTTCGGTAGGCAACTATTCGTGAATTTGCATGCGGAAGGAGTCGCCACCCGGTTGAGCTCGGTCCCATGCCGTTTGCCGGAGCCGGGGCGGGTGATCCCGCACACTCACTGCTGGTTGGAAACCAACGGCGGCGGTGTCGGTGCGGGTACCGGTGTGGGTTTGGGCATCGCACTCGGGGTTGGTTTGGGCGCGGCCGGGGTCGGCAAGGGCGCCGTCGGAGTAGGCAATGGTGTCGGACATGGCTGTCCTGCCGGTACCACTGTTCCGTTAGGGCAGGTAACCGGCTGTGGCGTCGCGACCGGAGGCGCTTGCTTTGCCGGCGGAGGGACATCTCTTGGGCAGAACTGGCCGATGGGCACGGCGGTTCCGTTGGCGCACTGGATGGTGGGGAGTGGGCAGAACTGGCCAAACTCCACTGTGCTGCCGTCCGGGCACGATATCGGTGACTGCGGCAGCGAGTCATGGCGCAGCGGTGCGGCGTCGGCCGTCGCTGCGGGAGACACCGGCGGTGCCGTCGAGATCGCGATCGACTGGGAGGCTGTCGAAAATGCTGTCATCAGTGCTGTCAGAGCAACCGCTGCGGCTACGGTGAACCTTCCCGAAGACTTCATGCGTACTCCTCTGACCTGTCGAAAGTCTCCTCGACCTGCTTACTGTAGCCCCGCGCGGCGCTGATCGAGCAAGCTTCGGAGGACACTCTGACCAGTCGTCCGGAGCGCGAAAGTGTGGAACTCCGCAAAGGCTGGCCGAGGAAACTCTTGACCTACGATGCCCAGGTGGGAGCAGGATCCTGGCCGGCGCACGTTCCGGTGGCGACCGTCGGGCGGCCGGCAACGGCACGCGCGGGTGTTCCGCGCCCGGGAATCACCGGGATGCTGCAGGATCGCAGCGGTTTGGTGATCGTGGCCGCACCCGCGGGTTACGGCAAGACGACCGTGGTGGGGCAGTGGGACGACGTCGATGAGCGCCCGTTTGCCTGGGCACGGCTCGACAACCTCGACAACGACCCGGCTCATCTGCTGCTGCATCTGGCCACGGCGCTGAACCACTCCCGGCCCATCGACCCGGCGGTGCTGCAGTACCTGCAGGGCGCCGGCCGCACCGAAAGCCAACTGGTGTCGGCGTTCGTCCAGGCGCTCGAAAACTGCGGGCCCGTGGTGCTGGTGCTCGACGACGTTCATGCACTGTTGGTGGACGGAGCCATCGACGCCCTGCGCGCGGTGGTGGACCTGGCGCCGAATTCGACGACGCTGGTTCTGGTCGGCCGGCAGATCCCGGCACTCGATCTGGCCCGGCGCCGATTGCAGGGCTATGTCGTCGAGATCGGGATTCCGGAGCTGAAGTTGTCCGGGTCCGAGGGAACCGCTGCCTTCGCGGCGCTCGGTGCCGGCATCGACAAGGCCACGATCGCACGGGTTCTCGACAAATGTGAAGGCTGGGCGGCCGGTGTGGTGATGGCGGCATTGGCGCTGCGCGACGGCGCACCCGCCGAGGCGGTGACCGGGCGGCACCGGCTGGTGGCCGACTATCTGGTGGAGGAAGTGCTCAGTCAGCTCGAACCTGACACCGCGGTGTTTCTGACGGAATCGGCTATCCTGGAGCGCTTTTGCGCCGAAGAGCTCGACACACTGCTGGGGCGGAGCGATTCCGCTGCGGTGCTCGATGCGATCATCCACTCGGGCAACATGTTTCTGGTTTCCATTGATGCCCAAGGCATCTGGTTCCGCTATCACCAGCTGTTCGGTGACCTGTTGCGCGCGCGCCTGCGTGACCGGCATCCGGCGCGGTTCCGTGAGCTTGCAGCGCGAGCGGCCGATCGGCTGGCAAGTGTCGGTGACATCGACGGCGCACTGGCCCAGGCGCTGGTTGCCGAAGACCGGGCCCAGGCCGCCGCGCTGGTGGGCGTCGACGCCGTGCGGCTGGGTTTCGACGGCCGGGCCGGCGTCCTGGCCCGGCGGCTCAGCCTGATCGATGAGCAGACCTTCACCGACTATCCCGATGCGGCGATCGCGCGGGCTTGGCTCGGGGTGATGACCGGTGACGCCGAGTTGATCCAGCGTTCGTTGCTGACCGCGAGCGCAGCTGACTCCGGACAACCGCTGGCTGATGGCACTCCGTCAGTGGAGGTGGCGGCGGCGCTGATCGGCTCACTGCTCGGCGTCGGGGGAGTGGCCGAGGTGATCCGGTATGCGGAAACCGTCTGTGGTGCAGGCGATCACCTGGTCAACCCGTGGTGGGGTGCGGCCACCACGATGAAGGGTGCCGCGCTGTCCATGCTCGGTGAACCTGAGCAGGCGCGCGCCACGCTGGAATCAGCGCTTCCGGTGCTCGAGGATCTCCCCGGATTCCAGGCCGCGGTGCTGGCGCATCTGGCTGCATTGGATCTTGGCGACGGCGACCTCTCGGCCGCCGTCTCACACAGCAATGCCGCGCGTTCGATCGTCGACTCCCGCGACCTGTCCGACATGGTCCCGATGGTGGTGGTCTACGCGGTCGACGCGTTGGTCCGGGCCCGCCGCGGGGACGTGGCCGGAGCGCGTTCGGCGGTCCGCGCGACCGAGCGTCTCCTCGACCGGCTGGGCGATCTGTCCGCCCGGACCGCCCTGACGGCCCATGTGCTGGTCGCGGGTGCCGCTGTCGAGATCGACGACACCGAACTGTGCGACCGTCACCTGGGTGAGGCGCAGCGTGCATATCGGCGTGAACCCGAGGCTGTCGGTATCGGTCGGTGGCTGGACCGGATCCGGGACGTGTCGTCCGCGCGCGCCGCCCGGGGAGCTCGGCCGTCACTGACGACGGCCGAGCTCCGGCTGCTTCCACATCTGGCCACTCATCTGTCGCTGCAACGCATCGCCGATGAGCTCGTCATCGGCCGGGAAACCGTGAAGAGCCAAGCCAAATCGATCTACCGGAAACTCGGCGTCTCCTCCCGCGCCGCCGCGGTGGCAGAGGCCGACAAACTCGGGTTGCTCAGCGAGAGCCCGCGAGCCGCCGCGAGAACGGCAACAGCATCAGAAACTCGGCGATCAGCACGACCGTGATCATCACGACCACCTTCGGGTCGTCGAAGTTCTGGCCGGCGACCACGAACGCTGCCGCAGCGTTGCGCTGAGCGGTCCCGAGCGCCAGCACCTCGCGGGTCCCGGGACCGCCCATGAGCCAACCGATCCCGGCACAGATCACGGTGTACACGACGGCCGCTAGAATGCCGAACGTGCCGAAGACCGACAGCACGCTGTTGAAGTGCGCGGCGATGGTGAACGCGATGACGAGGATCATGCTGACGGTGGACACCTTCGCGACCACCGGTTGCAGGCGCGCGGCCACCCCGGGCCCGCGGGCCCGCAACAGTAGGCCCGCGGCCAGCGGGATGAGCATCAGCACCACCAGCGACATCGCGATCTGGGCGGGGTTGACGGCGGTGCCGGAGACGAAGATCGGCAGGATCAGCGGCACATAACCCACCGTGACCACCATCAACAGCACCATCAGGCCCACCGCGAAGGCCAGGTCGGCCTTCGCGAACTCGGCGAGCTTGATCAGGAACGGTGCACCGGCCGCGAGCCCGCACAACAACAACCCGATCCCGAGCGGGTCATCCAGGTCGAACGCCTTCCACAGCCCGAACGCGGCCAGCGGTGCGAGCACGAAATTGGCCGCGAGGGCAACTGCTACGACACGAATGTTCTTGAGCGGGGCCAGAATCTGTCCGACCGTCAGGCCCAGACCGACCGCCAGAGTGCTCGACACCACGAAGAAGACAACGGCGACATTCGAACCCTTCAAAAGGAGATCGTTCATGCCGACGCCGATCAACCCATCGTGACGAGGTTGCGCCAGAAGGACTTCAGGCTGTCACTGGCGCCGAACAGCGTCGTGAAGTGAGTCGAGTCCACCAGCACGATGTCGCCGGCACGGTCGCCGGACGGCGGCATGTGGATCATGGCGTTGAACTCGGTGCTGCCCGCCAGAGTGAACGGGTGCGGCCGGGTCATGTCGATCGGCTGCCGCGCCAGCACCCGCAGGTCCGGTCCTTCCGGTGCGGTCAGTTCGTAGTGCGGCAGGTGCGGGTGCAAGGCCAGCGTGCTGACGTCGCGCAGCAGGCCCGCGGAATCCAGATCGCGGAAAGCGGTCAGCGGCACAATCTGTTTGGTGCCCTCGACCGTGGCCGGCCGCAGGCCCCAGGTGTTGTGCACCGGGATGTTCAGTCCGGTCAACAGCGACCGGGCGTAGCCGCTGAAGCGCTGGATCCGCGGGGTCAGCGGATCACCGTGGTGCAGGTACTCCATCTGCTGCTGCTCCTTGTCGTCGGTGAATCCGACGTCGTGGTGCGGTGCCAGCATCAGGCAGGTGCCCTCGCGCTTCAACCACTGCTGGATCGCGGCGATCTCCTCTTCGGTCGCGGCCTCGTCGCCGAGCAGGTGATCCAGGCCGAAGATCATCAAAGTGTCGGTGTCGTTGAGGATGCGTTCATCGATCGGGAGTCGGTATCCGGCCTGATCGACTCGCTGGAACACCGCCACCGGATGCCCGGTCGCCTCACCGGCCACGTCCTGGAAATTCAAGGACGAGCGGTGGAACAGTTCCAGCGTCCCGTCGATGCCCTGCAGGAAGTCGCGCGGGTCGTACTCGGGTCCGGCATAGGCGGGCCAGGTCGCCAGACGAACTTCGGTCATGGTGGAGAACCGGTTGTACAACAACGCCGGATCGCGCTGGACCTCCCACGGGTAGCTCCACGACCAGTAGATGCTGACGCGGCGCTTGCCGTTGCGCGGGCGGGCGATGTGGGCCTGGTTGTAGGTGCGGGCATAGGAAAGGGGTGCGGACATGGTGTCTCCTAATTCTCGAGGTCTGTGAGGTAGCGCAGCGCGCTGAGTCCGGGCAGGAAGAAGTACGCCCCGCCGCGCAGGGTGGTGAATGCCGGTAATCCCTTGTGCACTTTGCGGATCGGCCGCTTCGGAATCTTGAAGTCCAGCGTGCCGTCCTGGGTGCCGCAGATGGGGTCGTGGTCGTTGCCGAGATCCTTGAACGCCGTGTCGTTGATCCAGACGTTCTGGGCGAACTCGAACTGACGGACCAGGCTGGCGCAGATCAGGAACATCCCGACCCCGCGTTCGATCCCGTCGTCGGCGACGCCTTCGGGCAGCGCCGGTCCGTAGGTTCCGCTGCGCCGGATCATTCTGCGCCGATTGGGATTCGGTTCCGTGTCCCGTGGGTTCAGCCTGCGGGCGTGCGAGCCGACCGGGCAGGCATAGCCGTGCGGATCCATCGTGGCGTAGTCGAAATCGTTGTTACGCATCGGATCCGCACCCAGCTCCGGATCGTCGTGTTCGGGGGCCAGCACCAACGGTGCACCGCTGCGCCAGCGGCCCATGAACTTGGCGGCCAGCAGCTCCTCGCCCTCGGCGCCCTCGGCGTTCTGCTTCAGGTAGTCGCGGAAGACCCCGACATGTTCCTCCAGCCGGCGGTAGGCCAGGTAGCTGCCGTTGCGCGAAAGCACCTCGGGCGTGGGCTGGTTCGACACCAGGCCCTCTTCGTCCGGATAGCCGAGGAGGAACTCGCCCGGTGCCAGATACCCGCCCGCACCGGGTATCAACGCCTCACCCGAACCCTTCATCTGCGGCTGGGACACCGGATCGCGGTAGCCGAAATGGTCGTGGTCGTACTCGAACAATGCGGTGGCGGCCAGATCCAGGTGCGACAGAGACCGCACGCCGGGACAACGAGCCAGCAGTGCGTCGTGCTCGCCGACGCACCGCACGCGTTCCTCCTCGTCCCGGGCGAACAGGATGACGATCGCGTGTAGATCGTCGCCTGCCAGCCCGCCCACCCAGTGCTCGGGCGCGGCCGCACCGGTATCCCCGAGGATGTCGGCCCGCGACGCCATGCCCTCGCGGAACTCGTCCGGGAAACTGGCCAGCGACTCCTCGTCAACCCCCAATGCGCGCAACCCATTCCAGGTGAAGGCCAGGTTGACCCACCGCTTGAAGACGTTGACCGTCTCACGGACATCGGTGGCCGACTGCACGAGCGGCACCATCTCGGCCAGCCAGGCTTGCCCCGCTTCGGGGGTGTCGAAGGACAGGAATTCGTACCGACCGGTCAAGTGGGGCGTCCCGGTCAGCATGATGTGCTGGATGTCGTCGAATTCGAGGTCGCTCATTGCATCCGCGGTCACTGCATCTCATCCAACATGTCCGCGAACGCGGCCTTGAGCCGCAACGCCTTCTTGACTTCCTCGGACGTCACGTAGGGATATTCGCCGTACTCCAGGAAGCTGGGCACCTGGTGGTTGCGGACGAACATGATGAAGGCCTCGGGGTTGGTCTTCCAGTCCTCAGGGAAGCCCTCCAGGTGGGTGAACGCGGTGGTGATGCCTGTCGAGCTGAACAGTTTGACGGCGTCCTCGGTGTACTTGTCGAAGTCGGTGTCGAAGATGCCCTGGTACTGGAAGTGCAGGCCGGAGCCGACATCGAACAGATTCCACCGCAGGTAGTGCAGCTTGAGCGGGGCGAGCACGTCGGGCTGGGCGGCGACCGCTGCCTCGAGCTGCTTGCCGTAGTCGCGGATCGCCTGCTCGTGACCGTCGAGCACTTTGGCGATGATGTTGAAGCCGTAGCACGCGGGGGTGCGGGGGAAGACCGGGCCGTACCGTCCCCGGGTCAGCTCGAAGTAGCCTTCCTTGGGAATGGCAAGGGCTGCGGGCTGGGACCAGTCGTTGTTTCCGTTGTGCGCCATGGCAACGAGATTATGAGCGCGCGGGCCCCACGTCGTCCCCCAATTCGGGGGAAAACCGCCTGTCATAGCCCTGCGGCGCTGACAGGTGCGTCACGTGGGAAGGACGGCTAGTGTCCTGAGTCATTAATTCGCTCGCTCTTGTTAGGGTGGGTGATGCCCTCGCCGCGCGCCGCTGAGATCGTGTTGACCGATGCTGAACGTGCCGAATTGGAGGGATGGACTCGTCGCCGCACCAGTGCCGCGGGCTTGGCGATGCGTGCACGGATCGTGCTTGCCGCTGCCGATGGTGGCAGCAATGTTGAGGTGGCCGAACGGCTGGAGTTAGATCGCAGCACGATTCGTAAGTGGCGCAACAGATTCGTGGAGTTTCGCTGCGACGGACTGCTAGACGAGCCCCGGCCGGGCCGGCCCCGTGTAGTGGGTGATGAGCAGATCAAGGAATTGATCACCGCAACATTGGAGACCACGCCAGCCGATGCCACGCACTGGTCGACCCGGTCGATGGCCGAGCACCTCGGGTTGAGCCAATCGATGGTCTCGCGGGTGTGGCGGGCATTCGGATTGGCTCCGCACAAACAAGATTCGTGGAAATTGTCCAAGGATCCACTGTTCGTGGAAAAGTCCGCGACATCGTCGGGCTGTACTTGGATCCACCCGAACGTGCGGTGGTGCTGTGCGTGGACGAAAAGACCCAGATTCAGGCGCTCAACCGCACCCAACCGGTATTTCCGATGCTGCCCGGCACGCCGGCGCGCGCCAATCACGACTACGTCCGTCACGGCACCTCGAGCCTGTATGCCGCACTCGATCTTGCTACCGGCAAGGTCACCGGCTCATTGCACTCCAGACACCGAAGCCAGGAATTCCTGGCGTTTCTGAAGAAGATCGACGCCGAGGTACCCGCCGATCTGGACTGCCACGTCGTGCTCGACAACGCCTCGACCCACAAGACCCCTGCAGTGAAGCGGTGGCTGACAAACCATCCACGATTCGTGCTGCATTTCACCCCGACCAGCTCGTCGTGGCTCAACCTCGTCGAGCGC
Source organism: Mycolicibacterium sp. 050232 (assembly GCA_036235365.1). Lineage (GTDB taxonomy): Bacteria > Actinomycetota > Actinomycetes > Mycobacteriales > Mycobacteriaceae > Mycobacterium. The sequence goes on from JAZBEZ010000005.1 coordinate 412,649, forward strand.
TGGTTTTCTGAGCTGACCACCAAGAAACTGCGCCGTGGCACCCACACCTCGGTCCGTCAGCTCAACGCCGACATCCGAAACTGGATCCAGACCTGGAACGACAATCCCCGCCCCTTCGTCTGGACCAAGACCGCCGACCAAATCCTGGCCAGCATCGCCAACTACTGCCGACGAATTAATGACTCAGGACACTAGGAGAGTCGCTCCACCTCCACGAAGACGATCGTCTTGAGGTCTCCGCGATTCTCGACTGTGTGCTCGGAGCCCGCAGCGCGTGAATAGCTCTGGCCGGCAACGAGTTCTGAGACGATCTCGATACCGTCGGCGGTGACGACGTGCATGGTGTCGGTGACCAGCGGGACCACCACATACTCGCGATCGTGCCGGTGCATCGGTATCGCGCCGCCCGGTTCGATCGTCCACTTGGTGACGCGGAACCAGTCGTTTTCGAGCTGGACCTCACTGTGGGATCCGGTGGTCATGCCGGCACCGGATCGAGCATCGCGACGTGATCGGCCTGCCATTGGTAGCGGACGCTGGTGACGGCCGACGGCGGGCAGGCGTTGCACGCGCCGGGGCTCTTGTAGTCGAGCGCGACGGTGTCGTCGGTGGTACGCGCGGTATTCAGCGAGGTGAACCCGTACGCCTTCGACGTCGCCGTGCCGAGGTAATCGCCGTGGTGGAACATCAGGGCGGTCACAGGGGAGCCGGCGGTGGCTCCCTCGACGGTCACCAGTGCGGTCGACAGGGTGGCACAGGGATCGAAGTTGCCCTCGACCGTGCGCGGCGCGGCCGACCATCGCCAGCCCGTCCCCGGGTAGGGCGCGAGACGTTCTGCCGCCGAGGCGATCTGGGGCGCGGCGAGGTTGACGCCGCAGCCACCGGGCGGTACGGCGGAAGCCTGCGGCGCAAGCATCAAACCCGCGCCCAGTACCAAGCCTGTCCACAGCGATTGCAATCTCATTGGATACCTCCCCACCGCGAGGCTAGTGTCCGGACCGTCAGAAGTCAGGCGTGCTGACGTCTTCGAGTTCCTGCTCGGGGCCGGTCGGCGCGACCGGTGCGGTAGGAGTCGCCTGGACCTCAGCCGAACCGCACTCGGTGCCGCTGACCCCGGGCGGGCACAGGCTGGTGCCGGCCGGTGAGTTCGGCACCAGGTAGGGGACACAATTGCCGGTGTAGGTGTCGTTGTCCTCGCCGGTCGGGCAGGCCGCCAGCACGGTCGGCGGCGCGGACAGTGCGGCGACCGGTGTCACCAGCGCAACGGCGGTCCCGGCAACGAGAAGCAGTTGTCGAAGCCAGTGGTGTGCAGCTCTCATGTCCTCACGCTTTCAGTCGATGACCGCGGTCGCCTTGTGCACGGTGATCGGCGCGGCCAGCTGCTGCTCGTCGCAGATCCGTTGCAGTTTCTCCAGTGTTTCAGCCAGACCCGGACCGGTTCGACGCCCGGGGGTGAATGTCGCGGGCAGGTGCTGCATGCCCTGGATGACGCCGATGGTCTCGTAGTGCACGGCGCCGGCCGGATCGCAACGGTAGTCCGGCATCCGGTCGAGCACCCCGGTGAGCATCGACTTGAACACCGTCCGTGCGACATTCGAGCCGATGCAGCGGTGCACTCCGAGGCCGAAGCTGAAGTGCCGGTTGCCTGTTCGGTCCATCATGAGCTCGTTCGGATTGTCGAAGACGCGTGGGTCACGGTTGGCCATCGCCCACGACAACCACAGCCGCTCACCCTCCTTGAGCGGCACTCCGTCGACCTCGATGTCCTCGGCGACGGTGCGGCCGTCCCCGGGGGCCGGGGTGAAGAACCGCAGGAACTCCTCCGTCGCCGAGTCGAGCAGGGCGGCGCGGTCGCGGTTCAACCGCTCACGCTGATCGGGGTGCTGCGAGAGCCACTCGAGCGAATGCGCGGTCAGTGCCGTCGTGGTGTCGAACCCGCCGCCGATCAGGAGCATCAACATGCCCAGGATCTCCGAATCGGGGGCCGGCTCGCCATCGATGCGCATCCGGACCATCGCGTCGATCAATCCCGGACGCGGCGCGTCGCGGATCACGGCGACGTGGCCCATCATGTGCACGGCCGAGGCCACGGACAGGTCGAAGACGCGCTTGGCGTCGGGTGAATCGGCCCGCGTGTACACCGAGGCGTGCGCGGGTTCGCAGTAGATCTCCCATTCCGCGAGCGGGACACCCAGCAGGCCGAGCGTCAGCACCGCCGGAACGATGTTCGCCAGATCGTCGACGAAATCGATACTGCCGTCTTCGATCTTCTCGTCCAGACACGCCCTGACGAGTTCGTCGACCACCGGCTTCCACCGCGCGACGGCGGCCGGCGAGAGATACCCGTTGAGCGGTGTCCGGTACTCGCGGTGTTCGGGATCGTCCATCTCCAGCATGCCGCCGCGGAACTGCGTGCTCACCTCACTGCGGGGAATGTTGATGCCGCGGTAGCCTTTTCGCTCCCCGGCGACGTCGTTGTCGTTCGAGATGTGTGGACAGCGGGCCAGTTCGAAGACCTCGCTGCTGCCCGCTGCCACCCAGTGGCCGCCATAGGTGTCGGTCCAGGCCAGCGGGCAGGTGCCCAGCATCTCCGAAGTGATCGGCTCGAACCGTTCGCGATACTGCGGAGTGTGTCGATCGAAGTGGTAGCTGCGCTCGGTATGTCGAGCTTCGGCCGTCGCACCCTCGGTCATCTGCGCTCCCAACGTCGTTGTCGGTCTGCAGGTCTGAGGATATGAATAATGCGCGTAGTCGTGGGCGGTTCTGGCGGATCAGGGCGTGAGACTGAGGACGGCCTTGCCGTACTCAAGGTCGGCCGGTACCGAGACATGGTCGTGGAACACGAGCCAGACACCATCGACGCAGCGCAGGCAGGCCGTCCACCGCAACCACATGTCGATGTCGCGGCCGCTGGCCAGGGTGCCCGAGACATGGTTGAGGCTGTGCACGAATGCGATGTCGCCCTCGGTGGTGATGGTCAGCTCGTGCACGTCGTAGCCGATCGGGCCGGTGTAGGCGGTGAAGACCTCCTGCCAGGCCCTTCGCTTGTTGTCGTCACCGGCGTACCGCAGTGGTGCACCGAGGTCGAACGACACCACATCTGGCGCGTAGAGGCCCGTGAGCGTGTCGAGGTCGCGCGCACGGATCGCATCCACACCGTCGGCGATGCGCTGTCGAATGGCGGCTTCTGTCATGCAGGTCACGGTAGGCGACCACCGCCGTCGGGCACCGGAGAATCAGTCGGCCGGACCGAGCCCAAGTTCACCGATGAGGATGCGAACCCGCTGCTCGATGTCGTCGCGGATCGGACGGACGGCTTCGACACCGAGGCCCGCCGGGTCGGCCAGCTCCCAGTTCTCGTATCGCTTGCCTGGGACGTACGGGCAGGTGTCTCCGCACCCCATCGTGACGACGACGTCGGCGGCCTCGACGATGTCGTCGGTCCATCGCCGGGGTTGTTCGTGGCCGATGTCGATACCGACCTCGGCCATGGCGGCGATCGCGGCCGGATTCACCTCGTCGGCCGGTTCCGAGCCTCCCGAGAACACCGATGCCCGGTCCCCGGCGAGGTGGGCGAAGAAGCTCATCGCCATCTGGGACCGGCCGGCGTTATGGGTGCACAGGAACAACACACCGGGGCGGTCGCGGTCGGCCATCAGTTGCTCCTCACCGGTTGATCGTCTCCAACAGCGCTGAACCGCTTTCGAAGGGCGAGTGACACGTAGACCAGGGCCACCAAGACGGGCACTTCGATCAGCGGACCCACCACACCGGCGAGGGCCTGGCCGGAGGTAGCGCCGTACGTCGCGATCGCCACCGCGATCGCGAGTTCGAAGTTGTTGCCCGCGGCCGTGAATGCGAGCGTGGTGGTGCGCTCATAGCCCAGACCCAGGACCGCGCCCAGCGCGTACCCGCCACCCCACATGATGGCGAAGTACGCCAACAGCGGCAGCGCGATGCGCGCCACGTCCCATGGGCGGTCGGTGATCTGTTCGCCCTGAAGCGCGAACAACACCACGATGGTGAACAGCAGGCCATACAGCGCCCACGGGCCGACACGCGGCAGGAACGTCGATTCGTACCAGTCCCTGCCCTTCGCGGATTCGCCGATGCGCCGCGACAGGTAGCCGGCCAGCAGTGGGATACCCAGGAAGATCAGTACCGACTTGGCGATCTGCCACGGTGACGTGTCGATGCGGGCCTGCTCCAGACCGAGCCAGCCCGGAAGTATCGACAGATAGAACCAGCCGAGCACGGCGAACATGAGCACTTGAAAGATCGAATTGAGGGCGACGAGCACCGCGGCGGCTTCGCGGTCGCCGCAGGCCAAGTCGTTCCAGATGATGACCATGGCGATACATCGGGCCAGCCCGACGATGATGAGACCCGTTCGGTATTCGGGCAGATCAGCCAGAAACAACCAGGCCAGCGCGAACATCAGGGCGGGGCCCAGCACCCAGTTGAGGACCAGCGAGCTGACCATCAGCTTGCGATCACCGGTCACGCGATCGAGTCGGTCGTAGCGCACCTTGGCCAGGACCGGGTACATCATGATCAGCAGGCCCAGCGCGATCGGCAGCGAAATACCATCGACCTGAACACTATTCAGTGCGTTGTTGACACCGGGTACGAGTTTCCCGAGCATCAGGCCGACGGCCATCGCCACCGCGATCCAGACGGGCAGCAGGCGATCCAGGGTGGAAAGTCGGGGTACGGCGGGCGCGTTCACGAGGTGCAGCAGGCGCCGCCGCTCTCAGCGCTGTCGAGTGCGGACGAGTTGGTGCCGAAGGATTCCGAGTCCGCGAGAACCGTGTAGACCTCCCACTTTTCGCCCGCGGGACCGGTCACCCACACCTTGTCCTGCGTGGCGAAACAGCAGGTGGTGCCGATCTCCTCCTCGGTGAACATGCCCTCGTCCGTCAGGCGGGCGATCTCCGCATGCACCTGGTCGGAGGACTCAACCTCGACGCCGAGGTGGTTGAGTGTCCCGCCGTGTCCGGGGTTTTCGATCAGTACCAACTTCAGTGGGGGAGCGGCGATGGCGAAGTTCGCGTAGCCGGGCTTGACCTTCGAAGGCGCTGTATTGAAGAGCTTCGAGTAGAACGTGACGGCCTCGTCGAGATCGTCGACGTTCAAGGCGAGTTGTGCGCGGGACATGGCGGCCTCCCAGCCTTTGTGGCTTATGTCGAACTATTCGGGCAGCATCGATGATGCCACCTCTTCGACGTATGTCAACATCCTCTGGCAGAATGGGCGCATGCCCAAGGCGTTGCCGGTGGTCGACACCACTGAACCGGTCTGCTGCTCACCGGTGGCGGCAGGACCGATTGATGACGATGGGGCGCTGGAGATCGCGCTTCGCCTCAAAGCGCTGGCAGACCCGGTGCGGGTCAAGCTGGTGTCGCTGTTGTTCAGCGCCGAGGCGGGAGAAGTCTGTGGGTGTGACCTGGCGGCTGCGGTCGGCCTGGCCGAATCAACGGTCAGCCACCATCTGTCACAGTTGCGACGTGCGGGGATGGTGGAGTCCGAACGGCGCGGCATGAACGTCTACCACCGCCCGCGCCGGGACTCACTCGTCGCGTTGTGCACCGTGCTCGACCCGAACTGCTGCCGTTAGAAGGCAGCGCCGCCGGAGCCGAGCCGGTCGACTGCGTCAGACGCAGTCGACGCAGAGCTGCTGGTCGCCCTTCTGCAGGGCCATCCGGTTGCGGTGCTGGACCAGGAAACAGCTCGAACAGGTGAACTCGTCAGCCTGCTTGGGAATGACGCGCACGCTCAGCTCTTCGCCGGAGATATCGGCGTCGGGCAGGTCGAACGAGTCGACCACCTCGTCCTCGTCGATGACCGCGGTGTTCGCCGAGGTACGGCGCTGAGCGGCGAGTTCTTCCAGCGACTCATCAGTGGCCTCGTCGGTCTCCTTGACCCGAGGTGCGTCGTAATCGGTTGCCATAGATGATCCTCCTAATAATCAGACCAATGTCTGGCCAACGCCGCAGCGGGACTGCTTGTTCCCCGGGCGAACAGCCTGTAAACGTCGGATGCACGTTAGCGGTTCAATCCCCCGGGGTCTGCATCGGTGGACGTGATGCTGAGTACAGTCGGCGGCGTGCATGACGATGTCAGTGGTTCGGACGCCGAGATCTTCGATGACGCCGAGCTCGATGAGTACCTCGATGACGACGATGCGGAGCTGGACGACCTGGACGCCAACGGTCAGGTGATCTCGATCCGCCGCGCCAACGGCGAGGAGCTGCTCACCATCGTCGCCCAGGACGACGAGTGGAACGTCGACCTGCAGCCCGGTGGCTCCGTGCAGAGCGCGTTCCTCGGCTCGCGGCGTGACACCCCGGTGTGGATCAACGCCCTCGACGGCCAGATCGAGCGCGACGACGACGGTACCTACGTCATCCGTATCGACTGACTTTCGAAGGTCTTTGCGCTCGTAGTGAGCGCAACCGTGGTGCCGCGCCACCCCATCGCCGATGGTGACGGGGTGTCCTCTCTGCGTGTAGTGAAGCTCGGCGCCCACATCGGGGCCCGCATCGACGGAATCGACGTCAACGGCAACCTCGACGCGGCCACGGTGTCCGCGATCAACGATGCCCTGCTCGAGCACAAGGTCATCTTCTTCCGCGGCCAACACCACCTCGACGACGACGGCCAGCTGGCATTCGCCCGGTTGCTCGGCACGCCGACGGGCGCGCATCCGACCGTCACCTCGCGGGGCGACCGGATCCTGCCGATCGACTCGCGGTATGACAAGGCCAACAGCTGGCACACCGATGTGACATTCGTCGACCGCATCCCGAAAGCCTCGCTGCTGAGGGCGGTGACGCTGCCGAACTACGGCGGCACCACCACCTGGGCGTCGACCGAGGCCGCCTACGACGGGCTGCCCGGGCCGCTGCGGGCGCTGGTCGAAAACCTGTGGGCGGTGCACACCAACCAGTACGACTACGCGGCCGATTACGACGGACGGCACGAGGAGCTCGCCGACGGCCACCGGCAGTATCGCAAGGAGTTCGAGTCCGAGTACTACGAGACGGAGCATCCGGTGGTGCGGGTCCATCCCGAGACCGGGAAGCGGGTATTGCTGCTGGGGCACTTCATCAAACAGTTCGTGGGTGTCAGCGCCGCCGAGTCGGTCACCTTGTTCCAGTTGCTCCAGAGCCGGGTCATCAAGCTGGAGAACACGATTCGGTGGAGCTGGGAACCCGGCGACCTGGCGATCTGGGACAATCGGGCCACCCAGCACTACGCGGTGGCCGACTACGACGACCAGTTCCGCCGGCTGAGCCGGATCACGCTGGCCGGCGATATCCCGGTCAACGTGCACGGGCAGCGTAGCCGGGCGGTCGCCGGGGACGCGTCGCGGTACTCCGAGGTGGTCACCCCGATCGCTCTGGCGGGGTGACCCCGGCCGGTCAGAGTCGGTCCATCTCCCGAGCCATCAGGCTGTTCTCGAGATAGCTGCACCGCGAGGGGTAGTAGCGGGCGTGCCGCCGTTCGCCACGAGCGTGCCAGTGGTCGGCGACCGATGACATCGCATGCGACATCGTCGCGAAGACCCCGTGATGGGCGGGTGCGCCCGCTGCCACTGCGGTACTGAACAGCACCTGTTGTTCGGTGATGAGCACGGGCTCGTGCGAGTGCCGGCCCGGTGCGGTCTGTCGTGAGGTTTCGCGCTTGAGCACGGAAACCGGATGGAAAACGCTCATTTCGAAACTTCCTCTGAACCAAGCGCCGTACTTTCAAGCGCTCTCATGCAGGAAACGTACGGCCGCAGGTAGTCATTCCTCACGCGTAGTGCACTACCTCTTTGTGGGACGTATCGGACCGAACGTCCTTTTACAGCTGGGCTTCCCGAGACCGGCTTATGTACACCCTGATTGATTTGTAAAGCCGAACACGCAGTTTGCCACTGGCTGATGGCAAGCCGGCGGGGATCTTTCCTGGGCAACTATCGCGTTCCCGCGCAGTGCATTTGGGACGGATTCCCGTCTGTCCGGCGCGCACACTGCCCATCAACGATGTGGTTGACGGGGGCTGACAAACGGTATGGCGCAGGCGGACTGGGACGCGGTGCGTACCCAACAGCCCGCAGCGGCAATTCCGGCTGCCGAGCGCAGGGAAAAACCTGCAGGCCACCTACGGCATGGACCTCACCCCTCGATCACTGCGTAGCCGCCGCGGTCGTCGACGATCAGGATCCGCCGCCCGCCGTCGGGGCAGAACGCGGTGCAGCCCTCCGGCTTCATCGAATCGCGGAAGCGTACTCCGGTGACTCGAAGCGCATCGGAACCCCGGGTCCAGGTGCACAGCGCGAACGGCTCGGCCGTCTTGCTCAGCGACTTGCCCAGCAGGATCAGGAACTCCGCGGAGCGCGCGTCGTAGGAGATGTCGCGGATGCCCTGCCGTGTCGCCGAATGAGGAACGCGCACGGTCCGGGTGACCGGGTCGCCCAGGCAGGTCGTGCTCCAGGCCGGGGCGTCGATACTCACCGGCACCTCGATGATCGTCACCAGCCCGGGCGTCGCGGGCCCTCGCACCCCGAACAGCAGCGCTTCTGCGTCCGGATCCCACGCCACCCCCTCGATATTGAGCCCGCCGTCATCGGGTTCGGTGGTGGCCGCCGCCGCCAACATCGGCTCGTGTGCCAACAGCCAGGAGCGGAACCCTGTCATCGGTTCGGCCCGTAGGTCACCCGATTCGGCGTAGCTGATCCGGACCAGCCCGTCTCTGACCTTCGAATCCGATACCGACAGCGACGATGCCGCGACGAGATATGTCCGGCCGTGGGCGTCGACACGGGCCAACCCTTCGGGATCGCCGAGCTGCTGCTCGGTCACACCTGTCAGGTCACGCCGCTGAATCCCGCGTAGCTTGCCGTCGTCGGGATCCAGCGTGAGCTCGAAAACCGCTGTGGGGTCGTGATTGTCGATGAAGGCGAAACGGTCAGGGGCTACTTGCGCAACTCCGGATGCGTTGAACGCCACCCCGTCGTTGCGTTCGCCGAACGAATGTGACTTGATCCGAGAATGGCCCCCGAACGGTTCCCGCGGCTTCTTCCGGTGCTCGGCCATAGGCCGATGCTAAGCCCGTGCAGTCGCCGGACCCCGGAAATCCCGCCCGAATCGGTGTCGCGACGATAGCGTGAGGACTCGTCGTTTCACACCTGGATAGGAGACTGGACGATGAGAGCCGAATCCACGTCGGGCGAGGGCATCGCCGGAGCCATCCGGTCCCCGCAACGGCTGATGGCCGCCGTCGTGGCGCTGCTGGTCGGGTTGTTCGGGGCCGCGATGCTGGCCCCGGCCCGCGCTGCCGCCGACGGCGAGACCTACGTCGTCGCCACCGACATCACCTTCGCGCCGTTCGAATTCCAGGATGTGGACGGGAAATTCGTCGGCATCGACATCGATCTCATCAACGAGATCGCGGCGAACCAGAACTTCAACATCACGATCAAGCCGCTGGGCTTCGACGCCGCACTGCAGGCCGTGCAGGCCAATCAGGCCGACGGGGTGATCGCCGGCATGTCGATCACCGATGAACGCAAGAAGGTCTTCGACTTCTCCGACCCGTACTTCGAATCCGGCGTGCAGATGGCGGTATTGGCCGCCAACGAGGACATCAAGTCGTACGCCGACCTCAAGGGCAAGCGGGTCGCGGTCAAGAACGGCACCCAGGGCGCCGAGTTCGCCGAGTCGATCAAGGACAAATACGGCTTCCAGATCGTCTCGTTCGCCGATTCCGCGTCGATGTTCGAGGAAGTCAAGACGGGTAACTCCGTGGCCGTCTTCGAGGATTACCCGGTGCTCGCCTACGGCATCCAGCAGGGCAACGGGTTCAAGACCGTGACGCCGAAGGAGAAGGGTTCCAGCTACGGCTTCGCGGTCAACAAAGGCCGCAACGCCGAACTGCTGAGCAAGTTCAACGCGGGGCTCAAGGAACTCAAGGACTCCGGGCGTTACGACGAGATCGTCGAGAAGTATCTCGGCGAGGGCGCCTCGGAGGCCGACAACTCGTTCTTCGGCTTGATCAAGAGCACCTTCCCGTTCCTGCTGGCCGGCCTGAAGATGACGATCATCCTGACGGTGGTGTCGATCGCCATCGCGCTGGTGCTCGGCGTCATCTTCGGTCTCTTCCGCGTGTCGCGATCGATCGTCTTGCGGGCGATCGGCACCACGTACGTCGACATATTCCGTGGCACACCACTTCTGGTGCAGGCCTTCTTCATCTACTTCGGCATCCCGACCGCACTGGGGTTCCAGATGACGGCGCTGACTGCGGGCATCATCACGCTGTCCCTCAACGCCGGCGCCTACATGACAGAGATCGTTCGCGGCGGCATCCAAGCTGTGGACAAGGGGCAGATGGAGGCGGCCCGCAGCCTCGGTATCGGGTACCTCCCGACGATGCGCAAAGTCATTCTGCCGCAGGCAGTTCGCACCATGATCCCGTCATACGTCAACCAGTTCGTCATCACGCTCAAGGACACCTCGATCCTCTCGGTGATCGGCATCGCGGAGCTGACCCAAACCGGTCGGCTGATCATCGCCCGCAACTACCAGTCGTTCACCATGTGGCTGATCATCGGCATCATCTACTTCATCGTCATCATGGCGCTCACCAAGCTCTCCGACCGGCTCGAGAAAAGGATGGTGAAATGACCCAGTTGGTACCGGAAGCCGCGGCTGCCGAGCCCGAGGGCACCGTCAAGATCCGCATCGAGGGGCTGAAGAAATCATTCGGCGATCTGGTGGTGCTCGACGGCATCGACACCACGGTCAGCAAGGGCGAGGTGGTCTGTGTCATCGGGCCGTCGGGGTCGGGCAAGTCCACGTTCCTGCGGTGCCTCAACAAGCTTGAGGACATCACCGCGGGCAAGGTCACCGTCGACGGGTTCGACCTGACCGACCGAAAAGTGGACCTGGACACGGTCCGTCAGCACATCGGCATGGTGTTCCAGCATTTCAACCTGTTCCCGCACATGACGGTGATCGACAATGTGACGCTGGCGCCGCTGCTCACCAAGAAGATGGACAAGGCCGCCGCCGAGAAGCGGGCCATGGAGTTGCTCAGCCAGGTGGGCCTGGCGGAGAAGGCCAAGGTCAAACCGGCCACGTTGTCGGGTGGCCAGAAGCAGCGCGTCGCCATCGCCCGGGCGCTGGCGATGAACCCGTCGATCATGTTGTTCGACGAGGCCACCAGTGCGCTGGATCCCGAGATGGTCGGCGATGTGCTGCAGGTACTGCGCGACCTGGCCGAGGGTGGCATGACGATGGTGGTCGTCACCCACGAGATGGGTTTCGCCCGCGAGGTGGCCTCCCGGGTGATCTTCATGGCCGACGGCAACATCGTCGAGGACGACTCTCCAGCCGAGGTGTTCGACAACCCCAAACACCCTCGGCTGCAGGAGTTCCTGTCGAAGGTGTTGTAGCTCAGCCCACGAACAGTCCGGCGACCAGGGCCCGGGCCACGACGCCGGCATCGCGCCGGGCCGCCGCCGGGTCGTCGGCGGTCGCGATCAGCAGCGCCGCCTCGTCCAGCGCGCCGATGATCATCGATGCGAGGGTGTCGACCGGAAGATCGGGCAGCTCACCGGCCTCGACGGCGCCGCGGATGCCGTCGCGTAGGGCGCCGAGGTAGTTGCGGTTGTCGATCTCGCGCATCTGCGCAAATCCGAGTGCGGCCGGTGCCTGTAGCACGCTGATCCGGGCCACGGTGGGGTCGAGGCAGCCGTCCAGGAATTCTTCGATCCCGGCTTCGAGCTGTGCCCTGCTGGTGTCGTGGGCCAGGGCGGCAGGCAACACGCGCCCGGCCAATTCGCCTTCCACGTTCTCGTAGACCGCCCGGAACACGGCCTCCTTGGTGGGGAAGTGGTAGTACAGCGCGTTGCGCGTGACGGCTGCGACGCGCGCGATGTCGCCCGTGGAGACCGCCGCATAGCCGCGTTCGACGAACAGAGAGCGGGCCGCGGCGACCAGGGCCGAACGGGTGGCTTCGCTGCGCTGTTCTCGGCCATCGCGAGGATCGTCGCTCATCGCAGAATTTTAACAAGCTGTATGTATTGATGTTCGGCGCTTCATGTGTTTGCATACAGTCTGTATTGATTGTCCCGGTGCTCACGGCGAGAGGACTCCGAAGATGAACGCGCTCAGCTCCCGCAGGATGGTCCAGCTGCCCTGCGGCCAGGTCGGGGTTCGCGAACTCGGCAACGGCCGGCCCGTCGTACTGCTGCACGGCCTGGTCGCCAACGGATTGGTCTGGCGTCACGTGGCCGCCGGTCTCGCCGGGCAGTTCGGTGATCAGATCCGTTGTATCGCACCTGATCTGGCACTGGGGTCGCATACTCCGGCGGTGCCGGGCGCCGATCTCAGCCTGCCTGGTCTGGCCCGGACCGTCGTCGATCTGCTCGACGCACTCGGCATCGAGCAGGCGGTGCTGATCGGCAACGGCTACGGCGGCGACATCGCCCAGGTGGTGGCTGCGTGCCATCCGCAGCGGGTCGCGGCGCTGGTGCTCGTCGCGACCAACGCATTCGACTCCGATCCATGGCCCGTCAAGGTGCTGTCCCGGCTCGCCTCGCTACCCGGGGCCGGGTTGGTGCAGTCGAAGGCCATCGGGCTCAAACCTGTACAACGGCTCCGGATCACTTACGGCGGCGCGACCAAACGTCCGATCCCTGCCGACATCATGGCCGACTATCTCCGGCCGCTACGCACTGATCCGTTGGTGCGGGACGATTTCCGGCGGTTTCTGGGCGAACTGTCGCCGGCGTATCTGACGGAATACTCGCCGCGGCTGGCCGACTTTGAGCGGCCGGCGCTGGTGGTCTGGCCGCGCGAGGAGCGGTACTTCCCCGCGGAGGGGGCGCGGCGGCTGGCCCGGACGCTGCCGCGGGCCACGCTCGAGTACCTCGACGACTCCTATGCCTGGGTGCCCGAAGACAATCCGGCCCCTCTGGTCGCGATGCTGAGCGAATTCCTCGGGGAGCTGCAGCCCGCGGCCGACCCAGATCAGCCCTGCTCGACCACGTTGGACTGACCCGACTTGCTCACCTCGGGTTCCCCGGTGCGGTAGGTGACCCGGTTGTCGAATCCGGATACCCCGATGGTCCCGGCGGATTCGACGGTGATGACGTTCTCGACGCCGGATACCGTCACTGCCGTGCAGTGTCCCGTGATCTCCAACTCGTTCTGGATGCCGCTGACGATCACGGTGTTGTCCTGACACTCGACGGTCCGGTGCTCGTTGATACCTGAGACGATCACGGTCTCGCCTGCCGGAACCTGCGTCGGTGCAACAGATCCCGGGACCGGTACGCCGTTGACGGTGGTCTGCCGAATGGTCGTCGACTCGCTGTCGGTGACCGCGCCGGTGGCGGTGTCTCCGGTGTCGGTCTTGCTGAACGTCAGGTACGCCGTCACGAGACCGCCGACCAAAAGGGCCAGCGCGAATCCGCCGAACACCAGGAACAAGTGGGTGCTGCCGGACCCGGGGTGCGGTGCCGGTGACGGCGCCGGATGCGGCTCATAGCCGGGCCACGGCGCCGGTGGGCCAGGGGGCGGCGGCGGAAACGAGTTCCCGTATGTCCATGGCTGGGTCGGGGGCGGAGTGGCGGAGCCGCCGGTCCCGAGTTCGGAGGTGCGAGCGGCGTCAGCCAGTGGGCGCTCGAGGTCCCGGATGCGGGCCTCGGGATCGTCCTTCGGGTCCATGCGCAGATGCTCGCACATCCGACCGCCGAAGCGGGTGGGAAGCGCGCATGCTGTCATGTCAGGCTGTTTGCTGATCGCCGGTGTCGCGAACCCCCGAACTGAGGCGGGAGCAGGTGGGGTAGCGGCGAGCAAAGTTATTGATGCATAACCAGTCTGATGGTCCCGCGTCGATCGGTGCGGTGTCGGTGTCCGCGCGTAACCTTGTTTTACAGATGGTTGCTGCGTAAGGAGAAGATTCTCAGTGCCTCAGACAGGACGATGGACCGGTGACCCGGTCTGGCTCGCCGATGTGCTCCACGCGGAAGGTATCGACCTCGTCGAGTACCCCGGCTGGCGTACCCGAGGCCACGGGGATTTCAAGGACATCCGCGGTGTGATGGCGCACCACACCGGATCTGACACGGCCACGGCGGCGTCGATCGCCAACGGCCGCCGGGATCTTGCCGGCCCGTTGTCCCAGCTTCACATCGCCCGCGACGGCACGGTGACCGTGGTGGCGCTCGGCGTGGCGTGGCATGCCGGCGTCGGCCAGTATCCGTGGTTGCCGACGAATATGGGCAACTGGCACATGATCGGCATCGAGTGCGCCAACAGCGGCACCAGTCCGACCGCGCCGCATCGCAAGAACTGGCCTGACGCACAGTATTTCGCGCTGGTGCGGTGCTGTGCGGCGATCAATCGCCGGTTGGCGCAGACCTCCGAACGCACCATCGGGCACAAGGAGTACGCGGGCCGCGCCCAAGGAAAGTGGGATCCGGGCGCCATCGACATGGATATCCTGCGCGCCGACATCCAGGCGCAGATCGGCGACATCGGCAAGCCCGCACCGACGCCCCGCCCGCCGGTGCCGGTGGGGCAGTACACCGACGTCCTGTTGTTCCGGCCCATGGAGGGGCCTGAGGTCGCCCGGTTGCAGCGCAGGCTCAAGTCCGCCTACGCGGCATATGCGAGGGATCTGGAGATCGACGGCGTATTCGGTCCGCAGACCGAGGCTGCCGTCAAGGAATTTCAGCGTCGCACGCGCGGACTCAAGGTCGACGGCATCGTCGGCCCGGCCACGGCTGCCGCGCTGCGGCTGTGACCGTCTGTGGCTAACTGGCGAAGCCCGGCTTCCTGACGAAGGTGTTGTCTTAGGCTAACCAAACTTTTATGGTTAACCGAATACTTCTCCTCCAAATTAAGGAACCGCTGATGAAGCGTCCGATTTGCCTGGTTGCCGGCGCTGTCGTCGTGGCCCTTTCGATCTCGGCAGCGCCTCCGGCCGCTGCCGAGGACTTCGCCATCACTGCCCCCGTCCCCACGCTGGACGAACTCAACGCCCAGATCCAGCTACTGGTGGCCAGCCAAGCGCCCGACCACGTCAAGGCCGCGCAGTTGGAAGGCGGACCGCGGGCGGTGATCGTGCCGAAGATGGTCTACCGACTCGGCATCTTCCGCGCACCGAAGGGCTCGGCCGTCGTCACCGGACCCGAAACTCACGAGGGCACCAGCCACACCGCGGTGATCAACGGCAGCCGCCAGGGACAGCCGACGCTGCAGATCCCGGCTGAATGGCGCTACCTCGACGGGCAGTGGAAGTTGGCGAGCAAGTCCATGTGCAACGGCATCTCGACGCTGGGGCTGCCCATTCCGTGCAACTTCCAGTGATCTGGCCATGATCGAGGTCTGTGGACTGACCAAGGCCTTCGCGGATGCTCCCGCGTTGGCCGGGGTGACTGCGTCGTTCCCACCCGGGACGGTCACCGGCCTACTCGGACTCAACGGCGCAGGCAAGACCACCCTGCTGCGGGTGATCGCGGGCCTCGAACGGCCCGACAGTGGAACGGTGACGTTGTGCGGTCGGCGGCTTGACGTTCACACCGACCCCATGCGGCTGCTCGGAGTGCATTTGGATCCGACGACCATGGACCCCAGGCACACAGCCCGGCGCCACCTGTCCTGGCTGGCGGCACTCGGCGACATCGACCGCCGACGCATCGACGAGGTGCTGGCCGAGGTAGGGCTTGCCGACTTGCGGCACCGGCGCATCGCGAAACTCTCGATGGGTGCCCGGCAACGACTGGCCATCGCCGGCGCACTGCTGGCCGAACCGCAGGTACTGATCTTCGACGAACCGGTCAACGGATTGGATGTGCCCGGCATCGTCTGGTTGCGGAAGTTGTTGCGTCGGTTGGCCGGTGAGGGATGCACGATCGTGGTGGCCAGCCACCTGCTCGGGGAAGTGGCGTTGACCGCCGACCGGCTGCTCGTGATGGAACGCGGACGGGTGGCTGCCGCGGGACGTGTTGACGAGATCGTGCCGACCGATGCCGATCCGCGTGAGCATCTGGAGGGCCTGTTGCTCGGGATGGCCGCCGCATGAGCAGTCAGGTGCTGCGCGGGATGCGCGGCGAGATGGTCCGCACCGGCGGCCGTGGCCTGTTGTGGAGCGTTCTGGTGCCGGTCGCGGTGCTCCTCCCCGCCGCCATCACGTTCCTGATCGCCTATGTGGCCGAACGCTTCGCCCGGATCCCGGGCCAGAGCTTCATCCAGCAGGTGTCGACGACGAATGCCGCGTACTGGGTGATCACGGTGACGGTGGTGGTGACCGCGCTGGCCGCCGCATCTGGCCGAGCCCACGAATTCGCTTCGGGTGCAGAACAATACAGCCGACGCGCCCTTCCGCGTGCATCGGCTGCGCTGGCGGGCAAATGGCTGTTCTACGGCGCCCTCGGCGCTGCGCTGTCTGCAGCCATGGTGACGCTGGTGCTCGCCGTACTGCCGCGAGTATCGGAAGCCGTCTACGGGCAGGTGTCGTTGACCGATCCGCACGGCCTGCGCCTGCTGTGGGCCGTGCCGGTGTACGCGTTCTTCGCAGCCGGTCTCGGACTCGGTGTGGGAACGATGATCCGCACACCCGCAGCGGCGGTCGGCGCGATCCTGTTGTGGGTGTACGTGATCGAAACCGCGGTCGGCTACCTGCCCGGCGGCTACTCGCTGCAACGGTTCATGCCGTTTCTCAACGGGATCTATGCCACCGGGCAGGACATCGTCCTGAACCCGCCCTGGGGTCCAGATCTGGCCCTGGCGTACACGTGCGTCATGTTTTCCGTTGTCCCGCTGTGCAGTACGTGGTGCACAGCCCGTCGAGGAGGAATCGCGAAATGACTGGAAAGAACGACCTGCCGCTGGCGCAGCGGTCCGACGCCGACCTGCCCGGGCACTGGCTGTTGGCCCGGCTGGGCAAGCGGGTGCTGCGGCCCGGCGGCCTTGAACTGACCACTCGGCTGCTGAGCGCGGCCCGGATCAACGGCACCGACGTCGTCGAACTCGGGCCCGGGCTGGGCCGTACCGCCGCCGACATCGTTCATCTGCGACCGCGCTCGTACGTCGGCGTCGACGACAGCTCGACGACATCGGCCCCGCTGCAGAAAGTGGTGGCCGCCATGGGAGGCCGGTTGGTCGACGCCGACGCCTCCGACACCGGCCTGGACACGGGATCAGCAGACGTCGTGGTCGGCGAGGCGATGCTGACCATGCAGGGGGAGAAGGCCAAGAAGGCGATCGTCGACGAGGCGTTCCGGGTCTTGCGCCCCGGCGGGCGCTACGCCATCCACGAATTGGGCCTGGTGCCCGACGATCTCGCCGATGAGATCAAGGACGACATCCGGCGCGAGATGGCGCGGGCCATCAAGGTCAACGCCCGGCCCCTGACCGTGGCCGAGTGGACGGGACTGCTGACCAGTGCCGGGTTCGACATTGCCAGCGTCGATCGGGCCTCGATGGCGCTGCTGCAACCACGCCGCGTGATCGCCGACGAGGGTCTGCTCGGCGCCCTGCGGATCGTCGGCAACGTGCTGACCCATCCGGCAGCCCGCAAGCGGGTGCTGCACATGCGCAAGACCTTCACCCGCTACCGCGCCCAGTTGACGGCGGTGGCGATCGTGGCGGTGGTGCCCGCTGCTGACTGAGCGCGGAAGCCGAGATGGCGCCGACGGGCATGATGTGTGCATGCCCCGGCATGGTGAACGCGTCGAATCGGACCGCGCGGCTGGGCAGCAACGGCAGCGGGTCCTTGACCTTCTGCGGGCTGCGGACAATCCGGTCGACGCCCGGCAGATCGCCGAGACGCTGCAGATCCACGTCACCACGGCGCGGTTCCACCTGAGCACGCTGGAAGGCCAGGGCATCATCCGGCGTGGTGACACGGCTTCCGGAGAGGGGCGGGTGGGCCGCCCCCGGCTGACGTACGAGATCGTCCCGCGGCTCGACTACGCCGACATCGTGGCGCTCTTCGCGGCACATCTCGGTGGTACCCCCGAGGAACGGGAGGCTCGCGCGCTACGGATCGGTGCCGATCTGGCGCACCGGGTGCGGGTGGCCCGGCGCCGCGTCGAGACGTCGGTCGCCGATCTGGTGGTGGCCACCCTGGGCGAGCTGGGATTCCAGGTCCGGTCGGTATTGACGTCGTTCGGCGAGGTGTCCGTGGAGATCTGCACCTGCCCGTTGGCCGAGGTCGCGGTCAGTTCCCCCGAGGTGGTACGCGGCATCCAGCAGGGCATGATCCAGGAAGTCATCGACCTGAACGCCGAAGCCGTCGGCGGCCGGTACGCGGCTTCGGTGCGGCCCGATGCGCGCCACGGCTCCTGCGAGGTGAGCCTCGTGGTGCGGCCGGTGGCCCGCAACGTGCCCACCGGGTAGCGAACTACCCATTCGGCATGGCTCAACTGTCACAGCAGTAACACATTTTCCACGCCTCCGCCGGTCGAGCCGTGTTGACGGTCAAGAAAGTTTGCTGGCGTGTCGGGGTGTGATTTACCGCTCACTTTTGCCGGAGAAGGTAAGAATTGGTATTGACGGCCCAGCTGATCGTGAAATGTGGCACGTCTGTGAGAGGCCAAGAAGCCCCTGGTAACAGGCATTTAATCAAATGCGACCAAAAGGTAACGAGTCGATAACGAAGAATTTCTTAAGCGCATTCTGAGAGAGTGTTGGCGACTGTCACCAATTCGCTGTGAACTCGTTCAGGACCTGTCGGTTCCGTCGCTAGACTCAATGCAACCGCGCCAGTCCCGGCGCAGATCGACCTGGAGTCTAGAGCCGGTGTAAGCCTTGCCGGCGGAGGTGCCGATAACGATGGCAAACAACTTCCTGCGCGCGCTGACTGACGCGCTGCGCCCCGGCCGCGATGACCGCGCCATCGACGATACGTCTGCCCGCAGCGTCGCATTCGACGGTGCGCTCGATGACATCGACGTGGCCGGCATGGCCGAGGTCGGACGTGGGCCGATCGGCGACATCGCCGTCGACCCCGACCGCGAGACCGTCGTGGTCACCAACACCGCAGCGCAGAGCGTGACCGTGATCAACCCCCACACCATGGGCGTGGTGGGTTCGGTCCGCCTGGCAGGAGATCCTTTCGCCGTCGTGGTCGCCGACGACCGTGCCTACGTCAGCGTTGCCACCGCCGGACATGACTCGATCGTGACGGTCGACACCATCACCGGTGCGGTGCTCAACGAGTATCCGCTGGCCTTCAGCGTCACCGCCCTGACCATCAGCCCGGACGGCAAGCGCGTGTTCGCCAGCCGCGCCGGTAATGAGCGCATCGACATCGCCGTCATCGACACCACCGCCGAGCGCGTCGGCACCATCGACATCGCCACCGGCGCAGGCGTCAACCTGGACGCCTTGGAGATCGACTCGACCGGCAAGCGTCTGTACGTCGCCACCTCCGACTTCCGCGGCAGCCGGCTGGTTGTCGTCAACACCGAAACCGCCCAGGCGCAGGCCACCGTGTGGATCGGTGCCCCGATCCGCGACATCGCCATCGGCGACGGCGTCGCTTATGTGCTGACCTCCGACCTTGAGCACCGCGGCGTGGTGCACACCGTCGATCTGTCCGCTGGCACCGTGGTGGACGCCGTCGAAGTCGGCGGAGCGCCGACTCAGCTGGTGCTGAGCTCTGACGCCACCCGCGCCTACCTGGTCGACTACGACCGCGTCATCGTGTGGTGCGCGCTGACCAGCCAGATCCAGGGCAGCGTCGACGTGCACGCACAGCCCGCGGCTGTCGCCGTGGGTGAAAACGGCACCCGGCTGTACATCGCCGACTACGCCGGCCAGGTCAACGTTTTCGACGTCGCCGAGTCCCTCTACGCGCAGCTGGCCTCGGTCGACGAGGTCGAGATGCACCGGATGCCCGCCCTGGCGCCGGCCGGCGTCTGATTCAGCGCCACCGGTAGCGGGTGCGCGGGCGCCCGGCCTTGCCGTACTCCGTGGTTCGGATGACGACGCTGTCGTCGGCCAGACGTTCGAGATAGCGCCACGCCGTCACCCGGGACACCCCGACCTGTTTGGCCACTTCGTCAGCGGTCAGCCCGTCCGGATCATCGCGCACTGCGGCAGCGATCCCCTCGGTGGTCTGCGGCGCTGCGCCCTTGGCGGAATATTTGGCGGATTCGCTTGAGGCCACCCGTAATTCGGCCAGCGCCCGGTCGACCTCGGCCTGGCTGGCCGCATCGGTGCCCGACGGCAGCGCCGAACGGTAGCGGCGGTAGCGTTCCAGCCGATCGCGAAAAGCCGCGAAGGTAAACGGCTTCAGCAGGTAGGCCAGGGCGCCGTGGGCCACCGCGGCCCGCACCATCTCCAGATCCCGTTCGGATGTGATCGCGATGATGTCCGGCGCCGGTCGCAGCCCGGAAAGGCCTGACGCCAACGAGATTCCGCTGACATCGGGCAATCCGATGTCCAGCAACACCAGATCGACGGGATGTTCGGATGCCGCAGCCGCGGCCGCCGTCCGCATCGCGTCGCGTGCGGTGTGTGCCACCGCTGCCACCGAAAACCCCTCCAGGCGCCCGAGATAGGCCTGATGGGCCTCGGCGATCAACGGATCGTCCTCGACGATGAGTACGTTGATCACCTGTTGCCCTCTGCTCTTCGCGCCGGCGCTCATCGCCGCGGCACTGTTGCTGTGACGACAGAACCGTACGTGAAGTCGGTGCGCAGCGTCCCACCGTGTCGTTTCACCGTCTGCGCGACCAGGGCCAGACCCAGGCCGTGGCCCGACGAATCCGATTTCGTCGAATATCCACGCTGCATGGCCTTTTCGAACGTGGCCGGGTCCATGCCGGACCCGCTGTCAGCCACCCGGATCACCAACTCGTCATCGTCCTGACTGACCGTGACCTCGATCCACGGATCCTCGCGGTCACAGGCGTCCATCGCATTGTCGATCAGATTACCCAGCACGGTCACCATTTCCTGTCCGGTGAGCGCGGCATCGGCGGACAACTGGGTGTCCTCGGTGACCGTCAGGGCGATCCCACGCTCGTCCGCCTGCGCGGTCTTGCCGAGCAGCAGGGCCACCAGGGCGGGCTCGCCGACGGCCAACGACAGCCGATCCACCAGACGTTGCGACAACTCCAACTCGCTGGTGGCGAACCGGACGGCATCCTCGGGCCTGCCCATCTCGACCATGGTGATCACGGTGTGCAACTTGTTCGCGGACTCGTGTGCCTGCGCCCGCAACGAGTCGGCCAGGACCTGCAGCGAGCTGAGTTCGCCCAGGGCGCCTTGTAATTCGGTGCGGTCACGGATCGTGACGACCTCGGATCCTGAGCCGGCGACACGCGCCCGGTTGACCACCAGCACCCGGTCGGCGGTGACATGCAGCTCGTCGCGCACGCCGGGGTCGGCGCTGCGCAGAAACTCCGGCAGATCCCGCACCCGCACCGGACCGGACGCCAGGCCCAACAGCCGACGTGCTTCATCGTTGGCCAGCGCCACGCCGTAGCGGTCGAGCACGACGAGTCCCTCGGACACCGAATGCAGGATCGCGTCGTGGTGGTCGTACATGACTCGCAGCTCGTCGGGCCGCAGACCACGGGTCTGGCGCAACAACCGGCGCCGGATGGCCCACACCCCGATCAGCGAAACTGCCAGTGCGGCAGCGGTTACCGCGACGATCACCGGAATCTGCGCGCGCCAGCGCTGCCCCAGGGTCTGCTGGGTGATGCCGGCCGACACGAGGCCGACGACGTGTCCGTCGCGGCCGCGCACCGGTGCGATCGCACGCACCGACGGACCCAGTGTTCCCGTGTAGACCTCGCTGAACGTCTCGCCGCGCAACGCGGGCTCAACCGTGCCCAGGTAGTGACCGCCGATCTGGCCGGGATCGGTATGGGTGAACCGGATTCCGTCCGGTGCCATGACCGTGATGAACGCGATGTCGGTGCTCGTGCGAACGGCCTCGGTCACCGGCTGCAAAACCTGTGTCGCAGTGCCGGATTCGATGGCCTGCGCGGTCGAAGGGGAATCCGCCAGGGCCGTCGCGATCCCGATCACCTGCTGGCGGGCCGCATCCTCGCCATCTCGGCGGGCATCGAGCAGCGCCAGTGCCGTGCCGGCCAGCACCACCACCGCGACCACGAGGACCTGCAGCGCGATGGCCTGCCCGGCGAGCGAGCGCGGCCAGGCCGGCCCCGACAACCGTCGCCACCAGCGCGTCACAACACCTCCGATGTCCTGCGACCTTCGCGACCGTCAATTCAGGACTGCTGTCGGCGGGTGCTGAGTCGTAGAATCTGACCATAAGCAGGGTCGGGGGTAGATCCAAGGGAGACCTGCGATGAGCTGCGCGATTCATCGCCTGACAACAATCTTCATCACCGCGGTGGCGGCACTGGCAGTCGTGACGGCGATTTCCCCGGCGCGCGGTGCCGCTGCGGAATGCGGACCGGGCACCGTGTTCGATCCGCCCACCAACTCGTGCGTGGCGGCCCCGCCTCCGCCGCCCCCGCCACCGGCCTGGAACGGCGACATCACGCCCTACTTCTCGGTGGGCATCTGCGCGCCGATCCCGTTCGTCTCGCTCTGCACCGGTATCTGAGCAGAGCGGTCCCCGCGTCGGCCCCGAGACTGCTCTCCTCGGGGCCGACTCGCTGCGTGAACACAATGAACTAAAACGTGACGCGGCTCACCCTATGGTCGACAGTGCTTGTAGAGCGCATTCACGCGGAACCGGACCGAACTGGAGGTTGTACCGATGAGCGTCACCGCTGAGCCACAACCAGAGGCGCGTCCGCGTCGCGACCGCACGCACTGGCTCTACATAGCGGTCATCGCGGCCGTCGTCATCGGCGTCATCGTCGGACTGGTGGCACCCGAGGTCGGCAAGAGTGTCGGCGTGCTCGGCACCATGTTCGTCGCCCTGATCAAGATGATGATCTCGCCGATCATCTTCTGCACGATCGTGCTGGGGATCGGCTCGGTGCGCAAGGCCGCCACCGTCGGCAAGGTCGGTGGCCTGGCCTTCGGGTACTTCCTGGCGATGTCGACGATCGCGCTCGCCATCGGTCTGGTGGTCGGCAACCTGATCCATCCGGGTAGCGGGATGCACCTGACGGAGACCTCGGCCGGCAAGGGCGCCGAACTCGCGGAGAAAGCGCACGAAGCCGGCGGACTCATGGACTTCGTCCAGGGCATCATCCCGGAGACGCTGTTCTCGTCGCTGACGGCAGGAAGCGTGCTCCAGGCCCTGTTCGTGGCGCTGCTGGTCGGGTTCGCACTGCAGGGCATGGGCAGCTCCGGCGAACCGATCCTGCGCGGCATCGAGCACCTGCAGAAGCTCGTCTTCAAGGTGCTGATCATGATTCTGTGGCTGGCGCCGATCGGTGCCTTCGGCGCGATCGCCAACGTCGTCGGGCAGACCGGCTGGACGGCCGTCACCCAGCTGCTGACCCTGATGCTGGGCTTCTACGTGACCTGTGTGGTGTTCGTGTTCGGTGTGCTCGGCGTACTGCTGCGGGCCGTGTCGGGGGTGTCCATCTTCAAACTGGTCCGGTACCTGGCCCGCGAATACCTGCTGATCTTCTCGACGTCCTCGTCGGAGTCGGCACTGCCGCGGCTGATCGCCAAGATGGAGCACCTGGGCGTCGACCGCAGCACCGTGGGTGTTGTTGTGCCGACCGGGTATTCGTTCAATCTCGACGGCACCGCGATCTACCTGACCATGGCCGCGCTGTTCATCGCCGACGCGCTGCACGCCCCGATGTCCGTCGGGCAGCAGATCGGTCTGCTGGTGTTCATGATCGTCGCGTCGAAGGGCGCGGCCGGGGTGACGGGCGCCGGATTGGCGACGCTGGCCGGCGGGCTGCAGGCACATCGTCCTGACCTGCTCGACGGGGTGGGGCTGATCGTCGGGATCGACCGGTTCATGTCCGAAGCCCGCGCGGTGACCAACTTCTCCGGCAATGCGGTGGCCACCCTGCTCGTCGGCTCGTGGACACACACCGTGGACAAGGCGAAGGTCGATGCGGTGCTGCGCGGTGACGATCCGTTCGACGAACTCACCATGGTCGACGACCATGCCGGTACCCCCGAACCGGCTCGCGCCTGAGCGATAGCCGAAGGCCCGGCCGGACTTTTGCGTTGAACTCCTCGCCGTTCTCGCCCGTAACAAGGGGCAGGACATCACCGAAAAGGTGTATGCGGGAAGTAGGAAAGAAGACACGGCCATGTACGCATCGATCATCATGGTGGCCGCGTCGGGGGCGGCGGCGTTGGGAACCATATTGGCGCCCGCCGGATCGGCATCTGCCGACTCGGCGATCGAGACCATCGGACTGCTGGAAGCCGAGGGCTTCTACGTCAACGTCGACCGGGTCGGCAGTGCCCCGCTCGAGCAGTGCACCGTCACCAGCGTCCGCAACCCGCAGACCCAGACCAGGCTGATCCGGGTCGAGCGGATCGGCAAGAACGGCGCGAAGGAATTCGACCTCGTACCCGTCGTGGTGCGGCGCACCATCACGGTGTCGCTGGACTGCTCGAAGTGAGCCTCAGCGCTGGCAGTTGAGTGACACCGACACGGTCCGGCTGGTGACCGACGGGACCAGGATCCGATCGCCGCCGAGACCGGGCCCGACGTAGGGCACCAACTGCGAGACCTGCTGGGGGTTGCGCACGCTGGTCACCGTGCACTGCTCCAGCGGGGCGGTGCCGATCTTGTCGATGGTGACGGTGTACCCCTCGGACTGCAGGCGGTTGATGGTCTCCTGGGCGGTTTCCTCCGCCGAGGCGACCGCCGTCGACCCGCCGATCACGCCCAACACCGCCACACCGACTGCTGCCAGCGGCCACCTCGCGCGCATCGGACACGTCCTTCCGTCGTTACCGGTCCATCTTCCCCTACATACATCGTTCAGGAAATTCGAATCGTTCCCGCCGGTACCGAGCGGCAAGCGCATACCATCGCGCCCGTGAAGAGCACGATGCAGAACTGGCCGTTGACGATCACCGCGATCCTGCGACATGCCTGTGGCGTCAACGGGGACCGGACCGTCACCACCGCCTGCGGTCAGGGCCGCTACCGCACGATCAGCTATCGGGAGCTGGGTGGGCAGGCGGCCCGACTGGCGCATGCCCTCCGTGGGCTCGGCATCGACGGTGACCAGCGGGTCGGCACGTTCATGTGGAACAACACCGAACACCTCGCGGCCTACCTCGCCGTGCCCTCGATGGGTGCGGTGCTGCACACCCTGAACATCCGGCTGTCCCCGGAACAGATCGCCTACATCGCCAACGAGGCCGCCGACGCCGTGGTGATCGCCGACGCCTCCCTGGTGCCGCTGCTGGCCCCCGTGCTGCCGCTGCTGGAGAGCGTGCACACCGTGATCGTCGTCGGCGACGGCGATATCAGCGCACTGACCGGAAAGACCGTGCTGCGCTGGGACGAGCTGCTGGCCGCGCATCCCGCCGAGTTCGACTGGCCCGAGGTCGACGAAAACTCCGCGGCGGCAATGTGTTACACCAGCGGCACCACCGGAAACCCGAAAGGCGTGGTGTACAGCCACCGGTCGAGCTACCTGCACGCGTTGAACACCTGCACGGCCAACGCGCTCGACGTCAGCTGTGGTGACTCGGTGCTGCCCATCGTGCCGATGTTCCACGCCAACGCGTGGGGGTTGCCGTATGCGGCCCTGATGGCCGGCGCCAATCTGGTGATGCCCGACCGGTTCATGGACGGTGCCTCGTTGATCGACCTGATCGAATCGCAGCGCCCCACGCTGGCCGGAGCGGTGCCGACCATCTGGAACGACGTCATGCACCGGCTGGAAAAGGAACCGGGACATGATGTTTCGTCGCTGCGGCTGGTCGCCTGCGGTGGTTCGGCGGTGCCACTGTCCCTGATGAAGACATTCCAGGAGCGGTACGGCGTGTACATCCAGCAGGCCTGGGGGATGACCGAGACCTCACCGCTGGCCACCGTCGCCAAGGCGCTGCCCGGGGTGACCGAGGAGCGTGCCTGGCAGATGCGGGTCAGCCAGGGCCGGCCGATGTGCGGTGTGGAAGTGCGCGTCGTCGACGACGAAGGTGCACCCCTGCCCGACGACGGCGACGCGGTGGGCGAACTGGAGGTGCGCGGGCCGTGGATCACCGGGGCGTACTACCTCGACCGCGACGCCGAGAAGTTCGACAGCGGCTGGCTGCGCACCGGGGATGTCGGCACGATCGACCGGCAGGGCTATGTGACGCTGACCGACCGGGCCAAGGACGTCATCAAGTCCGGCGGCGAGTGGATCTCCTCGGTGGAGTTGGAGAACCACCTGATCGGCCACCCTGCCGTGTTGGAGGCCGCCGTCGTCGGCGTGCCCGACGAGCGCTGGCAGGAACGTCCGCTGGCTGTGGTCGTGCTCGAGGAGGGTGCGTCAGCGGAACCGGCCGAACTGCGGGAGTTCCTGGCGGACAAGGTGGTTCGCTGGTGGCTGCCCGAACGGTGGGCGTTCATCGAGCAGGTCCCACGCACCAGTGTGGGCAAGTACGACAAGAAGACCATCCGGGCCCGGCACGCCGATGGTGCCTACGAGGTGGTCGAGGCGCGGGACTAGGCGCGCACTGGTGCCGGGTGTTTCGCGGCTGGTGCTTGGTGCTTGGTGCTTGGTGCTTCGCGGGTTTCGGCCTCGCCCTCGGGTCTCGCTCTCGCCCTTGGCCTCGCTCTCGCCATCGTCACGCTGGAGTGGCCCTCGAGCCCGAGCGTCACGCTGGAGTGACGAGGCGGGCGGGGGCGACGCCACTCTGTCACGCCAGAGCAGCTGTCGACGTCGACAGCCACTCCAGCGTGACAAACCAGAGGTAATGCAGGGCATGGTCGAGGCGCGGGACTAGGCGCGCACCGCGATCGTCGACAGCAGGTCGGCCAGCCGGTCCGGCCGGTCGACCATGGAGAACGTGCGGGCGCCGTCGATCACCTCGAACCGCGCGTTCGGAATGATGTCGGCGAGCCGCCTGCCGTCGCCGAGCTCGAAGAACACGTCATCGGCCGACCACGCGATGAGCGTGGGCTTGTCGAATTCGGGCAGCCGTGCCGCCACTTTCGTGGTGACTTCGGTGCGCAACGACAGCGTGAACTGTCGGAGATCCTCGGCGATCGCGGGATTCGACAGCGCGGTGCGCACCCACTCGCGGGTGAGCGCGTCAATGTCGGAGTGGGCGAGGCCGGCGTAGGCGCGCTTGCGCACGACCGGGATTCGCACCGCCTGGGCGGCCGTCCGGAACACGGCCTTGTACCGGGCGGCGGCGATCAGCGGCTTGAGGATCGGCGGCGGAAAGTGTTCGAACGCATCGCAACTCGTCAGCACCAGGGCGCCGAGACGGTCGGGGTGATGCACCGCGACCAGCTGCGTGACCACGCCGCCGGTGTCATTGCCGACCAGGACGACGTCCTGCAGGTCCAGCGCGGCCAGGGCGTCGGCCACGATGTCGGCGATACCGCGGATGCTCCGGTCGGCGCCGGGCCGCAGTGGTTCGGGATGTGCGCCGAGTGGCCAGGGCGGGACGATGCAGCGCAGGCCACGGGTGGCCAGGCGAGCGCTCACCTGCCGCCACAGCTGGCCGCCCATCATGTAGCCGTGCACAAAGACGACCGGCCTGCCGTCCGCTGGTCCGAATTCCTCGTAATGGATGGTTCCGGCGTTAATCTCAATGATCGACATGGATGACTCCCGGCTCGATACGCATTTACGAACAGTCTGCCGGTAACTTACCAACAGGGTGTATGGAAAACAAGAGACGTACCCAGGAAGAGCGTTCCGCGGCGACCCGCGAGGCGTTGATCACGGCTGCCCGGCGGCTGTGGGGCGAACGTGGCTATGCCGACGTCGGCACCCCCGAGATCGCCACCGCCGCTGGAGTGACCCGCGGCGCGATGTATCACCAATTCGCTGACAAGGCAGCGCTTTTCCTGGCCGTGGTGGAGGTCGTCGAGCAGGACGTGATGGGTCGCCTGGCGACCGAGGTGGCGGCGTCGGGTGCGACCAACCCCGCCGATGCGATCCGGGCCGCGGTCGACGCCTGGCTGGAAGTGTCCGGTGATCCAGAGGTGCGGCAGTTGGTCCTGCTCGATGCCCCGAGTGTGCTCGGTTGGGCGGGATTCCGCGACGTTGCCCAGCGCTACAGCCTGGGCATGACCGAGCAGCTGCTGGCCGAGGCGATCAAGGCCGGCCAGCTGCCCAAACAGCCGGTGCGGGCATTGGCGCACGTGCTGATCGGGGCGCTCGACGAGGCGGCCATGGCCATCGCCACCGCCGAGGACCCGAAGAAGGCCCGCCGCGAGATCAGGCAGGTGTTACGCCGCCTGATCGACGCGATGTTGTCGGGCTAGTTTCTCCCCGCGCCGCCGGCTTTGTCACGCCAGAGTGGCTGTCGGCTTCGGGAGCCACTCTGGCGTGACAGAGGGGAGTCGGGCCGCTCTGAATTGTCACGCTAGCGTGACGCTCGGGTTCGAGAGCCACTCTGGCGTGACAGAGGGGAGACCGGCGTCGGCGGGAAAGCGCTACCGCTCGGCGCGCTGGTAGGCCGTCACGACGGCCGCGCCGCCGAGGCCGATGTTGTGCTGCAGCGCCGCGTTCACGCCGTCGACCTGACGCTTGTCGGCGGTGCCGCGCAACTGCCAGGTCAGCTCGGAGCACTGGGCCAGGCCCGTCGCACCCAGCGGGTGGCCCTTGGAGATCAGCCCACCGGACGGGTTGACCACCCAACGACCGCCGTAGGTGGTGTCGTTGTCGTCGATCAGCCGCGGCGCCTCACCCTCACCGCACAGGCCCAGGGCTTCGTACAGCAGCAGTTCGTTGGCGGAGAAGCAGTCATGCAGCTCGA
Source organism: Mycolicibacterium sp. 050232 (assembly GCA_036235365.1). Lineage (GTDB taxonomy): Bacteria > Actinomycetota > Actinomycetes > Mycobacteriales > Mycobacteriaceae > Mycobacterium. Next base: position 441,505 of record JAZBEZ010000005.1, read on the forward strand.
TCACCTGGAAGTCCTCGGGACCGAGGCCGGACTGCGCGTAAACCTGCTGGGCGGCTTTGACATTCATGTCGTAACCGATGATGTTGGCGGCGCTGCCGTCGAAGGTCGAGGTGAAGTCGGTGGTCATGGCCTGCCCGACGATCTCGACGGCCTGCGAGGCCAGCCCGTGCTTGTCGACGAAGGCCTCGCTGGCCACGATCGCCGCACCCGACCCGTCGGAGGTGGGGGAGCACTGCAGCTTGGTCAACGGATCGGAGATCATCTTGGCGGCCAGGATGTCGTCGAGCGTGTACTCGTCCTGGAACTGCGCATACGGGTTGTTGACCGAATGCTTGTGGTTCTTGAAGCCGATCTTCGCGAAATGCTCGGCCGTGGTGCCGTACTTTTTCATGTGCTCGCGGCCGGCCGCGCCGAACATCCACGGCGCGACGGGGAAGGCGAACTCGTCGATCTCGGCCAGCGCCTTGACGTGGCGGCCCAGCGGGGATTCGCGGTCCTCGGCTCCGCCGCCCAGTGAGCCGGGCTGCATCTTCTCGAAGCCCAGGGCTATCGTGCAATCGGCCAGGCCACCGCGAATCGCCTGGGCGGCAAGGAAAAGCGCGGTCGAGCCGGTCGAACAGTTGTTGTTGACGTTGACGATCGGGATGCCGGTCATACCCAGCTCGTACAGCGCACGCTGACCCGAGGTGGAATCACCCGAGCAGTACCCGACATAGCCCTGCTGCACCTGGTCGTAGGAGATGCCCGCATCCTCGAGCGCCTTGGTGCCCGACTCGCGCGCCATGTCCGGGTAGTCCCAACCCTCGCGACGCCCCGGTTTCTCGAATTTCGTCATCCCCACACCGACGACGAACACTTTGTTAGCCATGCAACGGAACATACTTCATGGCGAAACGCGGTCAACTGTCTTCAACTGGAGTTGGCGCAGCCGCACCGCCAGCGCGGCCCCGGCCAGCAGCGAGAACACCCCGAGCTGCCACCAGTCCGCCGGATTGCCGCCGTCGCGGTCCAGGAAATGGTTGACCGCGTGCAGGGTGTTGGCCACCAGGAACCCCGTCAGCACCACGGCGATCACGTCGCGCCACCAGAGCGCGAACAACAGCGTCACGGCGATCCCGATCTGGAACACCCCGGCGTCGTGCAGGAAGTGCACGTGATTGGGCCAGTTGGCCCACTGCGCGAACGACGCCGGGTCGATACGCATCCACACCCCGGTCACCAGCATGCTCAACGACGCCACCACGACGGTGAACTGAATGAATTTCATCTGCATATCCGTCAGACGGGACGGGTGGCGCGGATGTGACAGTCACATCCGGCGGCCCCGTCTCGTCGAAGTGGCATGACCTACCTCGCCGACCATTCGCTGCTGCTGACCGTGCCCGCGTTTCTGCCCGCGGTCCTGGTGGTGCTCGTGATCTCGTACGTCGCGAGACGGGAGCGTGCTTCCGCTGACGACGACGGTGGTGTAGACCAGTAGAACGTGTTCTAGTTTCGCCGAGGAGGGTCTGTGGCGCTCAAAGTCGTGCAGTGGGCAACGGGTGGGGTCGGTGTGGCCGCGATCAAGGGCGTGCTCGAACATCCCGACCTGGAACTCGTCGGCTGCTGGGTGCACTCCGAGGCCAAGCACGGGAAAGACGTCGGCGAGCTCATCGGCAGCGAACCGATCGGGGTCGCCGCCACCAACAGCACCGAGGAGATCCTGGCCCTCGACGCCGACGCGGTGATCTACTCGCCGCTCATCCCCAACCCGGACGAGGTCGCGGCCCTGCTGCGCTCGGGCAAGAACGTGATCACCCCCGTCGGCTGGCTGTACCCCAGCGAGAAGCAGGCCGCGCCGATGCGGGCCGCCGCGCTGGAGGGCAACGCCACGCTGCACGGCACCGGTATCGCCCCCGGCGGGATCAGCGAGAAGTTCCCGCTGGTGTTCTCGGCGATGGCCACCGGGGTGAACTTCGTTCGCGCCGAGGAGTTTTCCGATCTGCGCACGTACGATGCGCCGGACGTGGTGCGCCACGTGATGGGATTCGGCGGCACCCCCGACACCGCGCTCAGTGGGCCGATGCAGAAGATGCTCGACGGCGGCTTCATCCAGGCCGTCAAGATGGTCGTCGACCAGATCGGGTTCGAGATCGACCCGAGGATCCGGGCCACCCAGGAAATCGCGGTGGCCACCGCGCCCATCGACTCGCCGATCGGCGTGATCGAACCCGGCCAGGTCGCCGGCCGCAAGTTCCACTGGGAGGCCCTCGTCGACGGCGAGCCCGTCGTCCGGGTCACCGTGAACTGGCTGATGGGCGAGGAAAACCTCGACCCCGCATGGACTTTCGGCCCGGCCGGGCAGCGCTACGAGATGGAGGTCCGCGGCAACCCGGACTTCACCGTCATCATCAAGGGCTTCCAGTCCGAGGCCGGGGAGGAGGGCCCGGAGTCCGGCGTCGTCGCGACCGCGGCGCACTGCGTCAACTCGGTGCCCGCGGTGTGTGCCGCCGCACCCGGTGTGGTGACCTACCCGGACCTGCCGCTGATCAGCGGAAAGGCCGCGCCCACACTCGCCGGCACGTAAACCTCAGGGCCGCACCAGGATTCGGATCGGATTACCCTCCTGGCGCTCGAGCTTGTCGATGCCAAGGGCGATGTCCTCAAGCGCCACGATCTCGCTGATCGAACGGGACAGATCCAATCGGCCCAGCGACACCAGGGTCGCCAGCGTGGAAATGTCGACGTTCTGATACCCCAGATGGCCGAGCACCTGCTTCTGGGTCAGGCCGAACATCGATGTCGGACCGATGGTCGGTTCCTGGGCGCTCATCCCGACCGCGACCAGCCGGCCCCCGACGGTCAGCTGGCCCAGCGCCTGCTCGAACGTCGACTTGAGCCCCACCGCGTCGAACGCCACATCCAGCCCACGGCCTCCGGTGACGTCGGCGATCTTCTCGCCCAACCGCTCGTCCCCGGCGTCGAATGCGTAATCGGCGCCGAGTTCCAGAGCGCGTTCCAGCACCTCGGGTTTGACGTCGACGGCCACCACCGGCACTGCACCGACCAGCCGGGCCAGTTGCGCGATATGGGTGCCGACCCCGCCCAGACCCCAGACCCCGACCGACTCGCCGATACCGACCTTGCCCGTACGCACCACCGCGCCGTACGGCGTCGACACCGCATCGGCGAGAATCGCGGCCTGCTCGAGCGGCACGTTATCCGGTACGCGGGTGAGCCCGACCGCCTGCGCCAGCGTGTATTCGGCCCACGCCCCGTCATAAGCGAAGGCCATCAACCGGATTCGCATGCAATTGGCGATATCGCCGCGAGCGCAGTTCGGACATTCCAGGCAGGGCCGGCCCGCTGCCACGATGACGCGGTCGCCCTCGGCCCAACCTGTGACGCCGGGGCCGAGCCGGGCGATGGTGCCCGACGCCTCGTGGCCCTGCGTCACCACCGGGGCCTGCGCCGGGAAGGTGCCGTTGATCAGGCTCAGGTCGGAATGGCAGATCCCGCAGAACGCGACCTTGACCAGCACCTCGCCCGGGCCGGGTTCGGGGATCGGAACATCCTCCACCACAACTCTTTTCGTGTCGGCGTAGAAGCGCTCCGCCCGCATGGTCGGCCCGAGATCGGATGTCATGATGTCCCCTTCGTCTCGTCTGCCCGGCTACTATCGGAAATCATGGCACTTCATCGGGTGGGCTGAGGCCATGTGCCGATTGTTCGGTCTGCATGCCGGGCGCCGGTTGCTCCCGGCGACCTTCTGGCTGCTGGATGCCCCGGACAATCTCTCCGAGCAGAGCCGGCGCAACCCGGACGGCACCGGCCTGGGTGTATTCGGCGCCGACGGTGTCGCGGCGCTGCACAAGGAACCGGTGGCCGCATGGCATGATTCCGAATTCGCCACCGAGGCACACGATGTCACCGCGACGACCTTCATCGCCCACATCCGCTACGCCTCTACCGGCGCGCTCGACGTGGTGAACACCCACCCCTTCCTGCAGGATGACCGGATCTTCGCGCACAACGGCGTCGTCGAGGGTCTCGATGCCCTCGACGAGCGGATCCGAGAACTCGGCGTCGCGGATCTCGTCAAAGGCCAGACCGACTCTGAGCGGGTATTCGCGCTCGTCACCGCAGCCGTCCGCGCACATCACGGGGACGTGGGCGCGGGCCTCGTCGAGGCCATCGGCTGGCTGGCCGACAACGCGCCGATCTACGCCGTCAACCTCCTGCTCAGTACGGCCACCGACATGTGGGCCCTGCGCTACCCGGACACCCACGACCTCTACCTGCTCGACCGCCGACATCCTGACCAGCGGCGCCTGCGCCTGCGGAGCGCCCGGATCCGCGCCGAATCCGAGCACCTGACCTCCCAACCGTCGGTGCTGTTCGCCAGTGAACCGATGGACGGCGAGGACTGGCGGCTCATCGCTCCCGGCGAACTCGTGCACGTCGACGCGGACCTGCGGATCAGCACCCGGGTGGCGTTTCCGGATCCACCGCGTCATCTCCTGCGCCGCGACGACCTGTCCGCACAGGCCGCCGCATCACAGCACGCCTAACTGCCGTTTCGGGCGCCCTGGCACACTCGACCTCCGTGACTTCCAAACGTGCACTGGTCCTCGCCGGTGGCGGCATCGCAGGCATCGCCTGGGAGACCGGCATCCTGCAGGGCATCGCCGACGAATCTCCCGAAACTGCCGACGCGCTGCTTGCCTCCGACGTGCTGGTGGGTACGTCCGCGGGTTCGACGGTGTCCGCGCAGCTCGGCAGCGGGCTGCGTCTGGAGGAACTGTTCGAGCGGCAGGTCGGTCCCGAATCGGCCGAGCTCGATCCCAGCGTGAGTATCGACACCGTCACCGACCTGTTCGTCAAGGCTGTGCTGACACCCAACACCACCAAAGAGCAGAAGCTGCAGCAGATCGGTGCCGTGGCGCTCGACACCGCCACCATCGACCCGGAGGTCCGGCGCAAGGTGATCGAAGCGCGCCTGCCCTCGCACGACTGGCCCGACCGGGACCTGCGGATCTCGGCCGTCGACATCGACACCGGGGAGCTGGTGACGCTGGACCGCAACTCCGGGGTGTCTCTGGTCGACGCAGTTGCTGCCAGCTGTGCGGTGCCCGCGGTGTGGCCGGTCGTGACGATCGGCGGTCGCCGGTTCATGGACGGCGGCATCGGCAGCGCGGTCAACATGGTGCTGGCCGCCGACTGCGACACCGTGGTGGCGTTGGTGCCGCAGGGCCGTTCGACTCCGTCGCCGTTCGGGACCGGCGCGGCGCAGGAGGTCGACGGTTTCGACGGACGGTCGCTGGGGATCTTCGCCGACGACCACGCCCTGGCCGCCTTCGGCACGAACCCGCTCGACCCGGACTGCCGGGTGCCGTCGGCTCACGCCGGGCGAGCTCAGGGCCGCCGGGTGGCGGCCGAGGTCGCCGCCTTCCTGGCGAGCTGACTCACCCGTCGAGCGTACGGGCGGTCAGTTCCCGCCCCACCTCGATGACCTCGGCGGCGCGATGGAACTCCAGGCTCCGGCACGCCGTCCGCGGCACCTCGATCAGCAGGTCGGGCGGGTAGGCGGCGAGGGTGTGCCGGGCCAGCGCGGCCTGGGCGATGTCGATGGTGCGGTTCATCACCTCGAAGCTGCCCAGCTTGGGCACCCCGGCCGGTTCGGGCAGCTCGGGTCCATCTGGACCGTCGGCCGGGTCGTCATCGGAATCGAAGGTGTCCTCCGCCGGGATCGACGCCCCGAACCGGCTCAGCACCGCGCGGGCCGTCGGCCGATCCAGCATGGCCCGAACCGACGCCGTGTCCAGCACCGCCGAGGTGCTGCGCATCATGCGATTGAGCCATTCCGTGGTCGGACGTCGTTCCGGATCCTCGGGAGTGGGCGCGGTGCCGGGGTCTCCGCCGGAGAGGCTGACCGCGATGGTGAGGTCCGCGTTGACCGCGGCGATCGGCGCCATCGGCAGCGGGTCGAGAATGCCGCCGTCGCCGAGTAGCCGGCCGTTGAGCACGTGGGGCGCGATCACGCCGGGGATGGCGATCGACGCCCGGATCGCCGAGTCCAGCGGGCCGCGCTGCAGCCAGACTGACTTGCCCGCGATCAGGTCGGTGGCGACGGCGGTGTAGGGGATCGGCAGCTCTTCGATCGTGGCGTCTCCGATGATGTCGCGGACCGCGTCGAGGATCTTCTCGGCACGCAGGATTCCGGCCGCGGTGATCGACGGGTCCAACAGCCGCAGCACCGCCCGCTGAGTCAAAGTGCGTGCCCAGTCAGCGAACTCGTCGAGCTTGCCGGCCGCATGCAACCCGCCGACCAGCGCGCCCATCGACGACCCCGAGACACCGACGACCTCGTAACCGCGGTCATGCAGCTCGTTGATCACCCCGATGTGCGCGTAGCCGCGAGCCCCACCACTGCCGAGGGCCAGAGCAACACGCATACCACCATTGTGAAGCACGTTCGGGAGATGGTCGCCACCTCGCCCCCGAACCCCCAGGGCGTCGGCAAGTCTTAGAACATGGTTTGAGACCAGCTCCGCATCCGCCGCGCGGCGAAGGTCCCAATTAGCATCGGTACAAGGATATTTCGGGCCAGGCCCGCGCCGTCGGCCTGCATCTGGTCAACCGACAGAGGGAGAATTTTGCCCACGATCGAACACACCGTGGCCGATCTCGCCCATCCGTTCGACGACGCGCGTGCCCAACTCCGCGATGCCGTCACGATCCTGGGTTACGACGACGGAATGTACGAACTGCTGGCCAACCCCCGCCGCGAGCTCACCGTGGCTGTCCCGCTGCATCGAGATTCCGGGGAGATGGAACTGTTCATCGGACATCGGGTACAACACAACGTCTCTCGTGGCCCGGCGAAGGGCGGATTGCGGTTCTCCGCAGACGTCACACTCGAGGAGGTTCGCGCCCTGGCGATGTGGATGACGTGGAAGTGCGCCCTGCTCGACGTGCCCTACGGTGGTGCGAAAGGCGGGATCCGCATCGATCCGCGGCAGTACAGTCGCGCCGAACTCGAGCGGATCACCCGTCGCTACACCAGCGAGATCAGTCCGCTGATCGGACCGGACCATGACATCCCCGCACCCGATGTCGGAACCGACGAGCAGACCATGGCCTGGATGATGGACACCTATTCCGCACAACAGGGGCACACCGTTCTCGGTGTCACCACCGGAAAGCCGGTGAGTCTCGGCGGTTCACTGGGCCGCGCCACGTCGACATCGCGCGGGGTCGTCCACGTCGCGCTGGCCGCCCTGAGGTCTCGTGGCATCAAACCCGACGGCGCCACCGCCGCGGTGCAGGGCTTCGGGAAGGTCGGTCGGCACGCAGCGCGCTTCCTCGACGAGGCCGGCGTCCGCGTCGTCGCGGTATCCGACCAGTACGGCGCCGCCAGCGCCGACACCGGCCTCGACATCGCGGCCCTGGCGCGTCACGTCGACGCCACCGGCTCGGTGGTCGGCTTCGCGGAAGCCGAGGCGATCAGCAACGAAGACCTGCTGGCGGCCGACGTCGATCTGCTGGTGCCTGCGGCCGTCGAAGGGGTGATCCACGGAGGTAATGCGGGGCAGGTCAAGGCCGCCGTCGTCGTCGAGGGAGCCAACGGGCCCACCACCCCGGAGGCGGACCGTCTGCTCAATGCGGCTGGAACACTGGTGGTTCCCGACATCCTGGCCAATGCCGGCGGCGTCATCGTCTCGTATTTCGAATGGGTGCAAGCCAATCAGGCCTACTGGTGGGGCGTCGACGAAGTCGAGGCGCGGCTGGCCGAACGCATGCTGACCGCCTGGGAGCACGTCAGCGACCACGCCCAGAAGCTGCGGCGACCACTGCGCACCGCCGCGACCTGCCTGGCCGTCGAACGTGTTGCCCACGCCGGACGGCTGCGCGGGCTCTACCCGTAGCGGCCCTGTGCCTCCACCTCCTGCCACCACGGCCAGCGTTTCGCCATCTGGTGCAGGTCCTCGCGCAGGCCTGTGTAACGGACCTCGACGCCACCGAGCTCGGTTTCCAGATCCCGCAATCCGTCGAGGATCGTCGAGGTCAGCCACGGCAGGCGGGACAGGTCGAGGATCACCACGTGAGGACGCGGTTCGCAGGCGGCGACCTTCGCGATCACGGCGTCGACGTTGGCACGCAGGTTCGCGGTGTACAGCCCGAGGTCGAACCGCAGCACGAGCGGTTGGGTGCTGAGCTGTTCGACGTGCGCTCGATTGGCTTCTCTCAGCACGAAATACAGGGTGAGCAGGACCCCGGCCGCCACGGCGGGCAGCAGACCGACCGTCAGGCCGAACACCCCGACGATCGCGGCGAGACTGAATTCCAGTTTGTCGAACCGGTACAGGCGCTTCAGAGCACCGATATCGATCAATCCGAGCACCGCGACCAGAACCATCGCGCCGAGCGTGGCCTGCGGCAGGTCCGAGAGGGCCGGCGCCAGGAACACCGCGACCAGCACAGCCAGCGCCGCGGTGACCAGACCGCAGACCTGAGACCGGGCCCCGGTGCGCAGGTTCATCCCGGTCTGGGAGAACCCGCCGGCGGGTGGCAGCGTGTGGAAGAACGAACCAACCAGTGCGGCAATGCCGTTGGCGGACAACTCGCGGTCGGCATCGATCTGCGGCTCCCCGGGCCGGCGTACTCCACGGGCCACCGCCACGGTCTCCAGAAACGCCATCATCGCGATGGCCAGCGCACCGGGAATCAGGTGCCCGACGTGGTCGAGGGCGGGCAACGCGGGCAGCGGAATACCTTGCGGTACCTCGGGAATCAATGCCACACCCATCGACGGCAGCCCGCCGAACGCCGCCAGCACGATTCCCAGCGCCACCACGACCAGCGGGCCCGGCACCAGCGGCACGAACTTGCCGATCAGCAGGAGAAGCGTGATGGTGACGATGGACAGCAGCACGGTGGGGACATTCGCCTGGCCGAGCCTGCCCAGCGCCGACCACACGATGTGGAAGAAGCCGGTGGCATGCGGATCATCTTCCACACCAAAGAGTTTGGGGATCTGCGCCGCGGCGACCGTCAGGCCGACGCCGGCCTTGAGTCCGAGCAGCGTCGCCTCGTTGATGTTCTCGATGATCGCGCCGAGCCGCAGCAGCCGAGCCGCCAGCAGGAACGCGCCGACCAGCAGCGTCAGGGTGATCAGATGTGCCTGGGCATCGGGAGATCCGGCGGCGATGCCCGCACCGACCATCGTCGACGCGCTCAAGGTGGCGATCGTTGACGTGGTGGTGACGCTGGTGGTGCGCGATCCGCCGATGAACGCGTAGATCACCAACGGCAGCATGCAGGTGTACAGGCCGAACTGGACCGGCATGTGCGCCACGGTCGCGTACGCCATCGCCTGCGGAATGATCACCGCACCGGCAGCCAGACCGGCGACGACATCGGCGCGTAGCCACTCCCGCTGATACGGAAGGATTCCCGGTACGCGCACATTCGCAGTATCGCCCACGACGCACACAATCGTGGGAGGGTTGATGTGTGGGTACGCCAACATTTGTTCGCAAGCTCGGTCGTCCCAAACCCCGTGATGTCATAGCCGGACTGGTCACGGGGTTGTTCTCGATACCCGAGGGCATGGCCTACGCCAGCATCGGCGGCTTCAACCCGGTCACCGGCATCTACGCCGGCGTCATGCCCGGCATCATCGGGTCGCTGTTCGCCCGCACGGTATTGATGGTGACGACGCTGACCAGCGCGATTGCGCTTACGTCGCGCAGCGTTCTCAAAGAGGCCGGGCTCGACCCCGCGGACCCGGCAAATGTCGCCGCACTGGCCCTGGTGGTCGGTGCGGTGATGCTGCTGTTCGGTCTGTTGCGGTTCGGCTCGATCATGAACTTCGTCTCCAACGCTGTGATGACCGGCTTCTCCACCGGCATCGCCCTGCAGATCGTGGCAGGCGTCCTCGGCGACGCGACGGGTTACAAACCGCAGAGCGGCAACACGATCGGCAAATTCATCGACTCCCTCGCTCATATCGGGCTATGGCACCCGGCCGCCGTCGCGGTAGCACTCGGCACCGTCGCGGTCTGGGCGGTGTTCCATTTCATCAAGCCACTCGAATCGTTCGCGACCTTGCTGGCTCTCGTCGTGGTGACCGCCGTGGTGGCCGTGGCTCACATCGACGTCGAAACCGTGGGCGACATCGCGTCGATCGCGAATGCGCTTCCACCGGTGACGCTTCCGAACTTTGCCGCGATGCCCGAACTGATCGTCGGCGGCGTCGCGGTGGCACTCGTCGCGCTGGCTCAGGCGGCCGGAATCTCCGCCGCCGTACCGAATCCGGACGGCAGCCGCACCAACATGAACGGTGATTTCCTGGCCCAGGGCGCCGCGAACGTGGCAGGTGGCCTGTTCGGCGCGCTGCCTGCCGGCGGCTCGCTCTCGCGCACCGGGGTGTCGACCTCCGCCGGCGCCCAGACCCGGTGGTCGGGCATCTTCGCCGGGCTGTGGCTGGCGCTGCTGGTACTGGTGGCCGGGTCAGCCGCCGAGATCATCCCGATGCCGGTGATCGGCGGGCTGATCCTGGTGATCGGCGCCGAACTCGTGGTCGGCCGGCTCCCCGACATCAAGCTGGTGCTGCGGGTGGCGCCGCTGTCGGCGCTGGCGATGCTGGTGACGTTCGCCGCCACCACGCAGCTGCCGTTGCACACCGCGATCCTGATCGGTGTGATCACCTCATTGGTGCTCTACTGCGCCAAGGCGGCCAAGGCTGCGCAGCTGCAGGCGCTGACCCCGGCCCCGGGTGGCGGCTGGGAGCAGGCGCCGGTGCCCGAGCAGTGCGCCAGTGACGATGTCACCGTGCTGCACTACGCGGGTGTCGGACTGTTCGCCGAGGTGGCCCGTATCGACGAGGACTGGCCGCGGGCCGAGGGCACGTCCAACGCCGTCGTGGTGCTCAGCCTGCGGGCGCTGCCGGACGTGCCGTCGTCGGTGACGATCAAGGCGCTGCGTCGCTGGGCCGGCCAGCTGACCGCCAACCACGGACGGCTGATCATCGCCGGGGTCGACCGCGCGACCACGGAGGTGCTGCGCCGGGGTGGCCTTGATGACCTGCTGGGCGCTGACGGCATCGTTCCGGCGACCGACCGGATCTTCGGCGCACTCGACGTGGCCGTCGAACGGGGCCGCGCCTGGGTGGCCGCCCAGGGTGGCGAACCGGGGGATTCGCCGCAGCGTGATTCGAATTAGCTGCAGAGCTCGTCGGCCGCCGCCCGCGCCGCCACGATGACGGCCGCCTGACGCCCCGGCTCCAGCTGGGCCCAGGCCACGTTGTACGTGCCCGGCCCGGGTGCCGCGTCGGGTGCCTGCACGCTCGCCAGATACGGCTCGATCTGGGCTTTGAGGTCGCCCCCCTTGGCCTGCATCCAGATCTTTGCGGCATGACAGGCCTGGAAATACTCCTCTTCGGTGGACTGCGCGTCGGCGCCGACGGCCGTCGTGACCCCGCCCGGCGACGTCGCAACCTCACCGGGCTTGGCCGTCGGGGTCGCCGCTTCGGCGGTCGTGGTCGCGGGCTGGGAAGGTGCCGTGGATGCCCCGGACTCGTCCTTGCCGGCATCCGTCGAGCATCCGATGAGCAGTCCCAGCCCGGCGGCTGTGGCGGCTCCGGCGGTCAAGCGTGTGGTCCACGTGTAACGGCGCATCCCGCCAATCTATGCAACACTGGCGGCCGTGACGGAACGTACCGGATTCCAGGAGTGTTGTCGGGCTCGCTAGCGCGCCCGTCTGCCCTGATCCGCTGCCGTCTTTGGAGTTCCTCTGATGCTGTCCACCCTTGCACCCGTCCCTGCCGTCTCGGCGCCCACCCGGCTGCGCCTGCCCGATCTGCTGCACACCACCGACCGCGCCGCTGACGACGTGCTGTCCGGCCGCTACGACCGACTGCTGAGAGCGCTGCCGAAGGACGACCGGTGGTACACCCGGCTGTCGGGCAACGACGAAGTCGAGGTCTGGCTGATCAGCTGGGTGCCCGACAAATCGACCGAACTGCACGACCACGGCGGCTCGCTGGGCGCGCTGACCGTGGTGTCCGGCTCACTGCGCGAAACCCGTTGGGACGGCGAGCTGCTGAGGCAGCGACGACTCACGGCGGGCGATCAGGCGGCATTCCCGCTGGGTTGGGTCCACGACGTCGTTCATGCCTCCGGACCGGTGACGGTGACCGGGCCGACCCTGAGCGTGCACGCCTACTCACCGCCGCTGACCGCGATGTCCTACTACGAAGTGACACCGCAGAACACGTTGCGGCGCAACCGCACCGAACTCACCGACGCACCGGAGTGATAGTGATGAGCCGCATCGACAACGTGCTGGAGCAGGCCCGCGCGCGGCTGCACCGCCTGCCCGCCGCCGACCTGCCCGAGGCGCTGGACTCCGGCGCCGTGCTCGTCGACATCCGGCCTGCCGCTCAACGGGCCGCAGAAGGCTCGGTGCCCGGCGCGCTGGTCATCGAACGCAACGTGCTGGAGTGGCGCTGCGATCCGACCAGCGACGCGCGCATTCCGCAGGCCGTCGACGACGACGTCTACTGGGTGATCCTGTGCTCGGAGGGCTACACCTCGAGCCTGGCCGCCGCCGCGCTGATCGACCTCGGCCTGCGCCGGTCGACCGACGTCGTCGGCGGCTACCACGCACTGGTCGCCGCCGGTCAGGTCTGATCAGGCGTTCTCGTTGCTGCTCAGCATCGGACGCAGTTTGGCGGTCATCTCCGGTGTCCACCCCGGCGGCTGGAGCACCGCCGCCCAGGCGTCGGCCACGTTCTGGACGTAGACGTGGCCGTGCCCGTCGGGAACGTCGACGGCGACCGCCATATCCGCGGACACCTGAAGGAACGTCACCACCGGAATCCACTCCATGCGGCGGGACACGTCGTACCCACGGGGTTCACGCAGCCAGTCCGGCTTGGCGAACAGCAGGTCGGGCGTCCACCACGAGATCGGGTCGGACGCGTGTTGCAGGTACACCGCGCGGGGGTGGTCCCATGGCGCGTCGGGCCGGTCCAAGTTGTCGGCCTGCGCGACGAACCGGACGTTCTGACCGTTGTCGTAGATCGGCAGCCACTCCGGCGAACCGGCGTCGCGGTCCCGGGTGAGGGTCGTCCAGATGGTGTTCTTGAACGTCGGGCCCGAGAACAGTGCGCCGTCGGTGCGGGCCACCAGATTGTTCAGCGACAGGAACGGTGCCTCGCCGCCGAACGAGCCCAGGCTTTCGCCGAACACCACCAGCTTGGGCCGCTGGGCCTCCGGCATCGCACGCACCAGCGCGTCGACGGCCTCGAACAACGCCTGCCCGGCCTGGCGCGCGTTCTCCTGGTCGACCAGGAACGACAACCAGCTCGGCAGGAACGAGTACTGCATCGACACGATCGCGGTGTTGCCGTTGTACATGTACTCCAGGGCCGAGGCCTCGGCCTCGTTGATCCAGCCCGTGCCCGTCGTGGTGGCCACCGCGACGACGGCGCGGTTGAGCCCGCCGGTGCGTTGTAATTCCCTGGCCGCCAAGGCCGCGGTCGCCTTGATGCCGTCAGCGGAATGCAGGCCCGCGTAGGCGCGGATCGGTTCGACCGCGGGTTTCCCGCTGAACCGCGAAAGCTGTTGCACGGTAGGGCCGGCCGAGACGAACACCCGGCCCTGATGGCCCAGCGACTCCCAGTCGGCCAGCGACTGCGGGCCACCTGAGCGCAGGGGCGTCATCGGGGCCGGAAAGTCGGGATCGTTCTCGTCGTTGACCGCCGCGAACGTCCGGTTGATGGTGTCCATCGCCACCCGCACCACCACACCGTTGAGCAGCGCGATGCTCAACGCCAGCAGCAGCGCCACCACCACAACGGCTGAAACCCGGGGCGGCAGAAAGCGATCCAGCTTGAGATCCAGAAAGTGCACCAGCTTGCGGATCAGCTGGCCCAGCTCGACGAACGCGAACAACACCACCAGCGACAGCACCGCGGTCAACGGGTGATCCCAGAACTTCAGTCGGGGCACACCCATGAAGTCACGGATCTCGTCCTGCCAGACATGGAAGTAGACGATCATCAGGACCTGACCGACGATGCCGACGACCAACAGGGACAACCAGGCCCACTTCGGTGCCCGCGGGCTGGTTTCCGCCGAACGCATATAGCGAACCAGCCACACCCCGAACACGCCGAGCCCATAACCGGTCGCGCCCGCCGCGCCGCTGACCAGGCCCTGGAACAGCGGGCCGCGGGGTAGCAGCGACGGCGTCAGCGAGAACCAGACGAACACCAGACCCACCGCGGTGCCGAAGAACGTGTAGTGGCGCGACCACCACACCGGCTTGTCCGCATCACCTGGCTGGACTTCGGGTGCGTCTGCCTTGGGCTCGGCGGTCTCGGTCACCCGTCGACCTTAGCGATGGGTGAAGTTGGCGGCGCGCTTCTCGGAGAACGCCGCCATGCCTTCCTTCTGGTCGGCGGTGGCGAAGGCCGAGTGGAACAGCCGGCGCTCGTAGAGCAGTCCCTCGGCCAGGCTGACCTCGAAGGCACGGTTGACCGCTTCCTTGGCCATCCGGGAGGCCGACAGGGACATCCCGGCGATGGTCGTGGCCACGGCCAGAGCCTCGTCGATCAGTGAGTCCGCCGGAACCAGACGGGAAACCAGGCCCGCACGCTCGGCCTCGACGGCGTCGATGGTGCGGCCGGTCAGGATCAGATCCATCGCCTTGGCCTTGCCGATCGCCCGCGTCAGCCGCTGGCTGCCGCCCATACCCGGCAGCACGCCCAGCTTGATCTCGGGCTGACCGAACTTCGCCGAATCCGCGGCGATCAGGATGTCGCACATCATCGCCAGCTCGCAGCCGCCGCCGAGGGCGTAACCGGCGACCGCGGCGATCGTCGGGGTGCGGGTGGCCGCGAACTTCGACCACAGCTCGAAGAAATCGGCCGAATACACGTCGGCGAACGACAGCTCGGCCATCTCCTTGATGTCCGCGCCGGCGGCGAAGGCCTTCTCGTTTCCGGTGACGATGATCGCGCCGACGCTGGGATCGCGGTCGAGTTCGGCTGCGGCCGTGGTCACTTCGGTCATCACCTGGGTGTTGAGCGCGTTGAGCGCCTTGGGCCGGTTCAGCGTGATGGTGGCGACCCGGTCGGTGCGGGTCACCAGGATCGTCTCGAAGTCACTCATTTGGTCTCCTCCTGGAAGGTCAGATCGGGTTCTGCCGGAACGAAGTACGCCTCGACGTCGGCGGGGGTGACCGCCGCGATCGACGCGGGGGACCACTGCGGGTTGCGGTCCTTGTCGACGAGCTGTGCCCGGATGCCCTCGACGAAATCGTGGGATTTCACCGATGCGCACGAGGTCCGGTACTCCTGCTGCAGCACGTCCTCCAGTGTCTCCAGCTCGGCTGCCCGGCGCACCGCTTCCAACGTCACCGACAGCGCGATGGGGGAGCGGGTGGCGATGAGCTTCGCGGCGTCTTCGGCGGCGGTGCCGCCAGTGTGGCCGGCGGCGGTGCCGTGCGCCTGCAGCGCGGTGAGGATGTCGGCCATGGTGTCGCCCGCGTAGCACTCGTCGATCCAGTCGCGCTGTTCGGCCAGGGGGCTGGCAGGCGGGTCGACGGCGTAGGTGGCCAGGGCGTTGTCGACCCCGTCGGCGACGACCGCCTCGGTGAAGGCGGCCAACTTGTCATGGGGCACGTAATGATCGGCGAAACCCATGGCGATCGCGTCGGCGCCGGAGAACGGTGCGCCGGTGAGCGCGGCGTGCAATCCCAGCCGGCCGGGTGCCCGCGACAACAGGTAGGTGCCCCCGACATCGGGGATGAAGCCGATGCCGACCTCGGGCATCGCCATCTTGGTGGTGTCGGTGGCGATCCGGACGCTGCCGTGGGACGCGACGCCCACGCCGCCGCCCATCACGATGCCGTCCATCAGCGCCACGTAGGGCTTGGAATAGCTGCCGATGTAGGCGTTGAGCAGGTATTCGTCGTACCAGAAGCGACGCGCGTCGGCGCCGCCTTCACGGGCGCTGTGATACAGCGCGACGACGTCACCGCCCGCGCACAGGCCGCGTTCGCCAGAACCGGTCAGCAGCACGGTGTGAACGGAGTCATCGTTCTCCCAGGCGTGCAGGGCCTCGGAGATGCCCGCGACCATCGCATCGTTGAGCGAGTTGATCGCCTTCGGCCGGTTCAGCGTGAGGATTCCGACGCCGTTGCGGACACTTACTAGGACGTCCTCGTTTTCTGTCACGAGTTGCAATCTAGTTCGGGCCCCCAGTGGGGGTGCGCTACGGGTAGGGTTTGCCTCAAGATCAAACCTGTCAGTTTCCTGGGAGTCATTTCGTCTCGACGGGAACCCGCCAGGAACATCGATCGTTGAGCTACTAGTTCGTACTCGAACACATCTCATAGGAGAGGACCGACGGTGCGCGAAACCAGCAACCCGGTATTCCGCAGCCTGCCTAAGACGCAGGGCGGATACGCACAATTCGGTACCGGAGCCGCCGGCTTCGGTGCACAGCAGGTGCATGCGCAGCCCTACGCGCAGGAGTACCTGGAGCAGCCGCAGGCCGGTGTCTCCCGGCCGCTGACCATCGATGACGTCGTCACCAAGACCGGCATGACGCTGGCCGTCGTCTCGGCCGTCGCCGTCGTGTCCTACTTCCTCGTGGCCGGAAACACGGCCCTGATGATGCCGTTCACCCTGATCGGCGGCCTCGGCGGCCTGGTGATGGTGCTGATCGCCACCTTCGGCCGCAAGCAGGACAATCCGGCCATCGTGCTGAGCTACGCGGCGCTGGAGGGCCTGTTCCTCGGTGCGGCGTCGTTCCTGTTCGCCAACCTGGTGTCCAACGGTGGGCCCACCATGATCTTCCAGGCCGTGGTGGCCTCGATCGGTGTATTCATCGGCATGCTCGTGGTCTACAAGACCGGCGCCATCCGTGTGACGCCCAAGTTCACCCGGATGATCGTCGCCGCGATGTTCGGTGTTCTTGCGCTGATCCTGGTGAACTTCGCGCTCGCGATGTTCGGCGTCGGCGGCGGTGAGGGCCTCGGCCTGCGTTCCGGCGGCGGCCTGTCCATCGCGTTCTCGCTGTTCGTCATCGCCCTGGCGGCGTTCAGCTTCCTGATCGACTTCGACGCGGCCGACCAGATGATCCGCGCCGGTGCTCCGGAGAAGGCCGCGTGGGGCATCGCCCTTGGCCTGACGGTGACCCTGGTCTGGCTGTACATCGAGATCCTCCGGTTGCTGTCGTACTTCAACAACGACTAGCAACCCTGCCCCGAGAAAGGCGTCCGCGATTGCGGGCGCCTTTTTCTTTTGCGTTGGTGGGCGCCGACGGTGCGCTGAGAGCGTGAAATCCCGAGAAATCCCGCTCTGAGCGCACGGTCGGTGTTGGTGAGCTATCCACAGCGCGCAGTTCATCCCCAGATGTCGTTTTCGGTTGAGTGGGTGGCCGATCAGTGCGACATGGTGAGACGGTGCGCGTCCCATTCATAGGTAGTGAAGCTGTCGCCAAGGGGCTGGTGTCCAAGCACCAACTGCGCAGTCCTCGTGGGTCTTTCACGGCGGTGTTCCCGGATGTCTGCACCCGGCGCGACGTGGAAATGACGATCCACCATCGCGCGACTGCCGCCTGGTTGTGGTCGCATCGTGGGGGAGTGATCGCTGGTTCCACCGCAGCTGCGTTGTTCGGTGCGCAATACATCGACGACGCGCTTCCGATCGAGCTTATTTGGCCGAACCGTCGACCGCCTCGCGGCATCATCACCCACAAAGTGGGTGAGCTGGCTGACGACGAAGTGATCGAACGACGCGCCCTGCCGACCACGTCCCTCCAACGCACGGCGTTCGACCTCGGCCGCCGTGGATGTCTCGACGATGCAGTCGCTGTACTTGATTCTTTGGGTAACGCGACCGGATTTCGCGCGGACGAGGTCTTGGCTTTTGCCGCGGAAAGGCACCGCGGTGCGCGGGGAACCCGGCAGTTGATCAGCGCACTGGATCTCTACGATCCTGGGGCCCAGTCGCGGAAGGAAACCTGGTTGCGGCTGCTGGTAATTCGAGCGGGATATCCACGGCCGGTAACGCAGATTCCGGTGACAAGCGCCGACGGGCGTAGACGGTACTACCTCGACATGGGGTGGGAGGAACGCAAGTTGGCCGTGGAATACGACGGCGATCACCATCGTGTCGATCCGGTGCAGTTCGCTCACGACATCATTCGGTCGGAAGATCTCGATGCACTCGGCTGGACGCGGGTCAGGGTCGCCAAGCGGCATTCAGTTTTAGAAGTTCGCGCTCGCCTGGCGCGGGCATGGAGCGCGACGGTGCACTCAGATCGCGAAATTGCGTGAATTCGCGATCTGAGTGCACGCTCGGCACGCCAATTAGGAGAGCCGCTCCACAACCATCGCCATACCCTGGCCGCCACCGACACACATGGTCTCGATGCCGAAGGTCTTGTCCTGGGTCTGCAGGTTGTTCAGCAGCGTGGCGGTGATGCGGGCACCGGTCATGCCGAACGGGTGGCCCAGCGCGATCGCACCGCCGGAGACGTTCAGCTTGTCCTCGTCCATGCCGAGCGCCCGGGCCGAGCCGAGCACCTGCACCGCGAACGCCTCGTTGATCTCGTAGAGGTCGATGTCGTCGATGCCCATCTTGGCGTTGGCGAGGGCCTTCTTGACTGCCTCGATCGGGCCCAGGCCCATGATCTCCGGCGACAGGCCGGACACCCCGGTCGACACGACGCGGGCCAGCGGGGTCAGGCCCAGCTCCTTGGCGCGCACATCGCTCATCACCACGAGCGCGGCGGCGCCGTCGTTCAGCGGGCAGGCGTTGCCGGCGGTCACGGTGCCGTTGGGGCGGAACACCGGCTTGAGCTGGCTGATCTTCTCGTAGGTGGTGCCGGCACGCGGGCCGTCATCGGTGGACACCACGGTGCCGTCGGCCAGCGTGACCGGGGTGATCTCGCGGGCGAAGAAGCCGGAGTTGATGGCCTCTTCGGCACGGTTCTGCGAGCGCACCGCCCAGTGATCCTGGTCTTCACGGCTGACGCCGGTGTGCAGCGCGACGTTCTCGGCGGTCTGGCCCATGGCGAGGTAGACGTCGGGCAGCAGGCCGTCCTCGCGCGGATCGTGCCATTCCTCGGCGCCGGTGGCGGCCTGCTCACTGCGGGCCATGGCGTCGGCGTACAGCGGGTTCTTGGTGTCGGGCCAGCCGTCGGCGTTGCCGGTGGCGAACTGCGACACGGTCTCCACACCGGCGGAGATGAAGGCGTGACCCTCGCCGGCCTTGATGGCGTGGAAAGCCATCCGGGTGCTCTGCAACGAGGACGAGCAGTAGCGGTTGACGGTGGTGCCGGGCAGGAAGTCGTAGCCCAGCTGGACCGCGACGGTACGGCCGATGTTGAAGCCGGACTTTCCGCCCGGCTGGCCACAGCCCATGATCAGGTCGTCGATGTCGCGCGGGTCCAGTGCGGGCACCTTGTCGAGGACGGCCTTCACCATCTGGGCGGCGAGGTCATCGGGCCGCATGGTGACGAGTGATCCCTTGCCGGCCCGACCGATGGGTGAGCGGGCGGTGGCAACGATGACGGCTTCAGGCATGACGGCTCCTGCTGATCGAATGGCTTGAAAACTCAGGTTGAAACTAGCCCGCGGGCACCACGATGGGTGCGGGCACCCCGGTGGAGCGGCGCCACAGCCTGCTCACTCCGCCCAACCGGGTCAGCAAGGTGTGCGTGTCGGCGGCGCCCGTTTCGAGGGCCTCGTCGCCGTCCCACGCGCCCAGGGCGCTGCACAGCGCGGGGAGCAACTGCTTGGCGGCCAGCGCATAGCCGGCTGCTGACGGATGGAACATGTCCTCAGAGAACAGCAGGTCAGGGGCCTTGTAGAACTCGGGGGCCAGCAGGTCGGAGAACGGAACGGGGACGCCACCGGCAGCCCGGACCGCGGCGGCCTGGGCTCGGGCCAGCCGCAGTCCTTGACGACGGGCGAACGCGCGCAGCGGCTGGGGGATGGCGGTGATCACCCCGAAGTCCGGACAGGTGCCGACCACGACGACCGCGCCCGCCGACCGCAGCCGGCGCACCGCGTCGCCGAGCCTGCGCGCCGACGCCCCGATGCCGTTGGGCTTGGTGATGTCGTTGGCGCCGATCATGATCACGGCGGCATCCGGTGGTGGACCCGCCACGAACATGGCGTCGATCTGTCCGGACAGGCCCTTCGACGTCGCACCCACGATCGCCTTGGTGCTCAACCGGATTCGTTTACCGGTTTGCTCGGCGACGCCGCGCGCGATGAGCACCCCGGGCACCTCGTCGGGCACGTGACAGCCGTATCCGGTGGCCGTCGAGTCGCCGAAGATCATCAGGTGGATGTCGAACGGGACCCCGCGTTCCCACTTCTCGACGGGCCCGCCGCCGACGAGATACACGCCGTCGGCGCGCGGCGGGATATCCCAGGATTTGGGGATGACCTGGCGGGCCTTGTGAGCCTGCCCGTTCAGCAGGTTGCGTGCCCCGATATAGGCCGATCCGGTAGATGCCAGCGTCGCCGCAGCGGCGAGGGCGATGGTCGACCGGCGCGGGACGCGCACGTGAGGAGCACTTCGGCTTGAACCCACATGGTCAGTCTAGGTGGATCAGCCGGCTTGTCCGCGTGGCGACTCAACGTGCCGGTCACGGTGCTGTATCAAGTCCGGTATCAATTCAGTTTATTTGACTGTTGAACTGTTTACGGATGTCAAGCTAAGTTACCCGGGTTGTCTGAGTGACGAAGCACACCTAGCACTACAAAGACGTAGGAAGTGGTGGCGATGACTGCACCGAGCAAGGTATCCAGGTCTCATCACGCTGGTATCGGCCCAGCTAGGGCGTACCGCGGGCGTAGGTTTCCGGTCAGTGACGGCGCACCCGTCGAGGTGGTCGAGGACGGGCCGAGCCTGGCAGGCCGATTGGTTTCGCTGGCGGCGATGCTGACAATCAAGCCGACCTTGGCAATCGGTAGCCACGTGCCGCATCTGCCGTGGCCGTTCGGGTTGGTCAATTTCGCCGCGCGGCTGATCCGCCCGGTGCCCGGGACCATCAAGGCCACCATCGCGCTGCCCCACTGCACCGCGCAGCTCGTGCGTGCCGACGGTGTGCTGCCGGCCGACGGGAAACGCAGCGTCATCCTCTACCTGCACGGCGGCGCGTTCCTGGCCTGTGGGGCCAACACCCACTCCGGGATCGTCACGGCGCTGTCGGGATACGCCGACAGCCCGGTGCTCGTGGTCGACTACCGCATGGTCCCCAAGCACTCGGTGGGCACCGCGATGGACGACTGTTACGACGCCTACCGCTGGTTGCGGCTGACGGGCTACGAGCCCGACCAGATCGTGCTGGCCGGCGACTCGGCGGGCGGCTACCTGTCGCTGGCGCTGGCCGAGCGCCTCGTCGACGAGGGCGAAATGCCTGCCGCATTGGTGACCATGTCGCCGCTGTTCGAGATCGACAACGAGTCGCGGGCCAACCACCCCAACATTCACACCGACGCGATGTTCCCGGCCAAAGCCTTCGACGCCCTCGTCGAGCTCATCGAGCGTGCAGCCGGCCGCAAGGGCGAAGACGTCTACGAGCCCCTCGACCACATCGAATCCGGTCTGCCGCGCACGCTGATCCACGCGTCGGGCTCGGAGGTCCTGCTCAGCGATGCCCGTAAAGCCGCGCACATGCTGGCGGCCGCCGGGGTCCCGGTCGAGCTCCGGATCTGGCCCGGTCAGATGCACGTATTCCAGCTCGCGTCGCCGATGGTGTCCGAAGCGAAGCGCTCGTTGCGCCAGATCGGTGAGTACATTCGCGAGGCCACCTGGTGAGCTTTCGGCGGGCCTGAGACCATTGACGTATGCGCATCGCCAGGCACATCAGTGAGCTCATCGGCAATACCCCGCTGGTACAGCTGAACTCAGTTGTCCCCGAAGGGGCCGGCAGGGTCCTGGCCAAGATCGAGTACCTGAACCCCGGCGGCAGCTCCAAGGACCGCATCGCGGCCAAGATGATCGACGCCGCCGAGGCCAGCGGTGAACTCAAGCCCGGCGGCACCATCGTCGAACCGACGTCCGGCAACACCGGCGTCGGCCTGGCGCTGGTCGCCCAGACCCGCGGCTACAAGTGCATCTTCGTCTGCCCCGACAAGGTCAGCGAGGACAAGCAGAACGTGTTGCGGGCCTACGGTGCCGAGGTCGTGGTGTGCCCGACGGCAGTGCCGCCGGACCATCCGGACAGCTACTACAGCGTCTCCAACCGTCTCGTCGAGGAGATCGAGGGCGCCTGGAAGCCCGATCAGTACTCCAACCCGATGGGGCCCGAGAGCCACTACGAGACCACGGGCCCCGAGATCTGGGCGGACACCGAGGGGACGGTGACGCACTTCGTGGCGGGCGTCGGCACCGGCGGCACCATCACCGGCACCGGTCGCTACCTCAAAGAGGTTTCGGACGGGAAAGTGAAGATCGTCGGCGCAGATCCGGAAGGCTCGGTGTACTCCGGCGGGACCGGGCGGCCCTACCTGGTGGAAGGCGTGGGCGAGGACTTCTGGCCGTCGGCCTACGACCCGTCGGTTCCCGACGAGATCATCGCCGTCTCCGACGCCGATTCGTTCGACATGACCCGGCGACTGGCCCGCGAGGAGGCGCTGCTGGTCGGTGGATCCTGCGGCATGGCGGTGGTGGCCGCGCTGGAGGTCGCTCTCAAGGCCGGTCCCGATTCGGTCGTCGTGGTGTTGTTGCCCGACGGTGGGCGCGGTTATCTATCAAAGATTTTCAACGACGCATGGATGTCGTCCTACGGATTCCTGCGCAACCGGTTGGACGGGTCGATCGAACAGTCCACCGTCGGAGACGTGATGCGCGGCAAGTCCGGTGCACTGCCCGACCTGGTGCACACCCACCCGTCGGAGACGGTGCGCGACGCGATCGGCATCCTCCGCGAATACGGCGTCTCCCAGATGCCGGTGGTCGGCGCTGAGCCTCCAGTGATGGCGGGCGAGGTTGCGGGCAGCGTGTCCGAGCGAGAATTGTTGTCCGCGGTCTTCGAGGGCCGGGCAAAGCTGGCCGACGCGGTCGCGGACCACATGAGCCCGCCGTTGCCGCTGATCGGTTCGGGGGAATTGCTCTCCACCGCGGCCAAGACACTGCGGGAGTGCGACGCGGTGATGGTGGTCGAAGAGGGCAAGCCCGTCGGTGTTCTCACCCGTCACGACCTGCTCGGCTTCCTGTCCGAGGGCGGCGCTCGGCACTAGACACGTCGAGGCGTCGCGCTGCGTGGAATACCTTGCCTCCAGCAACTTCTCAGCTAGGGTGGGCTGGCCTAGGGCCGGCAAACACAGTCACCTTCACCGCCCACGGCGACGAACGTCCTTCTGTGCCACAGCGAATGCGCTCGTGTTGACCTGTCAAACAGCGTTGACGGTGCGTAATCTGCCTGTGGAGCAGTCTGTACATCTAGGTGCTGGCAGAAAGTAGCGTCCGTTCGCGGAGCGCTATCGGCAGATGAGGAGAGCTTTCGACGTGACCGATCAACCGCCCCCGCCCGGGAATTACCCGCCGCCGCCAGAGGGTGGATATCCGCCTCCGCCTCCACCGCAGCAGGGTGGTTACCCGCCACCGCCACCACCCGGTGGCGGGGGTTACCCGCCGCCTCCTCCCGGCGGCTATCCGCCCCCGCCGCAGGGCGGCGGCTACCCGCCACAGCAGCACGGCGGTTTTCCGCCACCGCCCCCGCCGCAGGGTGGCGGCTATCCGCCTCCGCCTGCCGGTGACGCCGGGGGTTATCCGCCTCCCGGTAGCTATCCCCCTCCTGGCGGCTACCCGCCGCCCGGATACCCGGCCCCCGGCTACCAGCCCGCCGGTGGCCCCGGTTTCGGTGCCGCGCCGTACAACGTCGGTGACGCCTTCTCGTGGGCCTGGAACAAGTTCACGAAGCACCCGGTAGAACTGATCGTCCCGACGCTGGTGTTCGGGCTCATCTACGGTGTGGTGCAGTTCATCTTCCGGATGATCCAGTCGCCGTTCACCACCGTGGACAGTTCGGATCCCGGCAGCGTCAGCTTCTCGATGGGTGCCGCCGGCATCGCCGTCTCGTTGGTGCTTGTCCTCGTCGGTGTGGTGATCGCCGCAGTGATCCAGTCGGCCTACATCGGCGGCATGCTCGATATCGCCAACGGTGTACCGGTCACGATCGGATCCTTCTTCCGGCCCCGCAACGTCGGCAACGTCATCATTGCATCGGTGGTGTCGTCGATCATCATTGGTATCGGCCTCATCCTGTGCATCGTTCCGGGCATCTTGGCCGCGATCGCGTTGATGTTCACCACCGTTGCGGTGCTGGATCGCAACCTGCCGGGCATCGAAGGTGTGACCTCCAGCTTCGAGGTCTCCAAGGCCAACTTCGGCTCGGTGGCGTTGACCTGGCTCGTCACGGCCGTTCTCGGGTTCGTCGGCGCCCTGCTCTGCGGCGTCGGCCTCCTGGTGGCCTACCCGCTCTTGTCGCTGATCACGGTCTACGCCTGGCGCCGGCTCAGCGGCGGCCAGGTGGCACCGCTGTCCCAGTAGTAGAACCGAACTCAGCGCCCGCGGCGTACGACAGAAATGTCTGCGTCGCGGGCGTTGTGGTCCGTGCCATCATGTGATCCAGCCTGCCGACGCCGTCGGCTCGGCGCATTCGAGAAAGTCAGGGCCGCAATGTCAATGCCAAATCAGCCCGGAGACATGTACGCGATGCCTCCGCAGGGCATGCCTCCGCAGGGACCACCGCCACAGGGCATGCCGCCGCAAGGACCGCCTCCGCAGGGCATGCCTCCGCAGGGCATGCCTCCCCAGGGGGTTCCGGCGTACGGCGGCTTCCCGCCCCAGGGTCCGCCGCCGGGTTACCCGCCGCAGGCTCCGCCGCCCGGATATCCGCCCCAGGCCCCGCCGCCCGGGTACCCGCCGCAGCCCTACGGTGGCTATCCGGCAGACCCGTCGGCGCCGTTCGGTCGCGACCCGTACACCGGTGAGCCGCTCTCTGACAAACAGGCCATGACGGCCGGCCTCCTGCAGTTCTTCCTGGGCGGATTCGGCGTCGGGCGGTTCTACCTCGGGTACACCAACATCGGTGCGATCCAGGCTGGGCTGACCCTTCTCGGCCTCATCACGTCATGGCTGATCGTCGGGATCTTCATCTGCCTCGGCGTCGGGATCTGGGCCCTGGTGGACTCGGTGAAGATGTTCACCCGTTCGCTGCCTGACTCGGACGGACGAAAACTGCGCAACTGAAATAGAGGTGGTGGGCCGGGCGCCTCGGCGCCCGTCCCGATAGGCTCGACGCGTTATGAGTGAACAGCGCAGGTGGCACGGTCTGGCCACAAAAGCCATCCACGCCGGTTACCGTCCCGACCCGGGCACCGGAGCCGTCAACACCCCGATCTACGCCAGTTCGACCTTCGCCCAGGACGGCGTCGGCGGGTTGCGCGGTGGATTCGAGTACGCCCGCACCGGCAACCCGACCCGGCAGGCCCTGGAAGCGGCGCTGGCCGCTGTCGAGGAGGCCTCCTACGGACGGGCCTTCGCTTCGGGCATGGCCGCGACCGACTGTGCCCTGCGGGCTGTGTTGCGGCCCGGCGATCACGTGGTGATCCCCGATGACGCCTACGGCGGCACCTTCCGGCTGATCGACAAGGTGTTCTCGCAGTGGAACATCACTCACACCCCGGTCCCGCTGAGCGACCTGGACGCGGTGCGGTCGGCGCTGACCCCGCGCACCCGGATGATCTGGGTGGAGACTCCGACCAACCCGCTGCTGAGCGTGGCGGACATCGCCGCGATCGTGCAGATCGCGTCGTCCTCTGGCGTGAAGGTGTTGGTGGACAACACGTTTGCGTCTCCGGCGTTGCAGCAGCCGCTGCTGCTGGGCGCGGACATCGTGCTGCATTCGACCACCAAGTACATCGGCGGGCACTCGGATGTGGT
Source organism: Mycolicibacterium sp. 050232 (assembly GCA_036235365.1). Lineage (GTDB taxonomy): Bacteria > Actinomycetota > Actinomycetes > Mycobacteriales > Mycobacteriaceae > Mycobacterium. The sequence goes on from JAZBEZ010000005.1 coordinate 467,471, forward strand.
GGGCGGTGCGCTGCTGACCAACGACGAGGAACTCGACGCGGCATTCGCATTTCTGCAGAACGGCGCCGGGGCGGTGCCGGGCCCGTTCGACGCGTATCTGACGATGCGCGGACTCAAGACCCTGGTGCTGCGGATGCGTCAGCACAGCGAAAACGCCGCGCTGATCGCCGAATTCCTCGACGGTCACCCCGCGGTCGAGACCGTGCTGTATCCCGGCCTGACCAGCCATCCGAACCACGATGTCGCGGCGCGGCAGATGTCCGGATTCGGCGGCATGGTGAGCCTGCAGTTGCGCGGTGGACCCCGAGCTGCACGTGAATTGTGCTCGCGTACAGAGCTTTTCATTCTCGCCGAGTCGCTCGGCGGGGTTGAGTCGTTGATCGAGTACCCCGGGGCCATGACACATGCGTCGACCGCGGGTTCGCAACTGGAGGTGCCCGACAACCTGGTGCGCCTGTCGGTCGGTATCGAGCATCCCGCCGATCTGCTGGCCGATCTGGAACAGGCCCTCGGCAAGTAACGCCGGAGGGAAGCTAGCCCATCAGGGCCGGACGTAGCGCCGACGTCGTCACTGCCAGATTCATCTCCGGCAGTGCCGACGCGGACTCGTCCACCCAAATGCCCGTGGCGATTTCGGTGGACCGGGCATGGACCCAGCGCCAGCCCCGGTCGTTGAGGCTCAACACTGCGCCCAGACCGTCGACCGCATGCAGCAGGCAGATGATCGCGGCGATGGCGGGCACGGGATTGTGGCCGTCGAACAACGCGGCCAGCAGGGCGGCGCGGGCCTGGCTGACCCGATCACGGTGGGTCAGTGGCCAGCAGTAGACCGGCCTGCCCGGAAAGCCCTTGCCGGGCAGGCGGACTCGGCGGATCTGCCCGAGGCGTTCGAGATGGGCCTCCAGGGCGGGCTGCACGTGCCTGCTCAGCTTGGCCACTGCGGTGCCGGCCGGAAGAGGGCGGCGCTGCAGTAGTTCGAACGCCGGGTCGCCGACCGGATCGGCGGGCCAATCGCCGGCCAGAGCGATCAGCCGGCCGGCCTCGATCGGTTCGCCCGCCATGGCGGGCCGGATACGGCAGGCATACGCCAGATCCAGCAGTACCGCGGCGCTGAGTACCTTCTCCCTGCGATGACGGTCGAGCCCGGGCTGCGCGGCTGCGTTGTCCAGCAACAGCAAGAACAGGTCTTCGGCGATTTGCGCCATTTCCCCGACTGTAGTGCTTCGGACCGGGCAGCCGGGTCAGGCGTGGTAGGGCTCGGCGCTGACCAGGGTGACCTTGACGGTGTTGCCGTTGGGCACGGTGTAGGTGCGCGATTCGCCGACCTTGGCGTCGATGAGGGCACTGCCCAGCGGTGAGTTGGGGGAGTACACCTCGAGCTTGCCGTCGCTGATGCCCTCCTGGCGGGTGGCGATCAGGAACGTCTCGGTGTCCTTCTTGTCGTCGTCGTAGTACACCTTGACGACCGAGCCGGGCAGCGCCACACCGGACTGCTTGGGTGCCTCGCCGACCTTGGCGTTGTTGAGCAGCTCCTGCAGCTGGCGGATGCGGGCTTCCTGCTGGCCCTGCTCCTCGCGGGCGGCGTGGTAGCCACCGTTCTCGCGCAGGTCGCCCTCTTCGCGGCGGTCGTTGATCTCGGCGGCGATCACCGGCCGGTTGGCGATCAGCTGATCCAGCTCCGCCTTCAACCGGTCGAATGCTTCCTGAGTGAGCCAGGTGACCTGTGTGTCGGTCATGTTCTCGCGCTCCTGTCTTCTTGCTTGTGGCGCTCGGTTGCGCCTTCCTCGCGTACGAAGTCCGTTGTGTGTCCGGCCGGGGACGGCGCGTGTATTGCCGCGGGCGTCAGTACCCAACTGAGTGCTAATGCAGCAATACACGGCCCCAGCGAGGAACCGTGTATCGCACAATCGTACCACCGAGCGGCCAACGAATCTTCATTTAATCGCTGTCCGACACGGGTTGCGAGCGTCAGAATCAGGGCGCTACCAGGTACGACGGAACGTCGGCCCCGCAACCGTAGACATCGCCGATCACGGGGGGTCGGCTCGATTTCACTTCGGCGGTCACCTGCACCACCGTTTGATCGGACGGCGCGACGAGGATTTCCCGCCGGCCGGTCTCGCTGCCGTCGATCGAGCGGGCCCGGACGATGCACACCACCGGCTTCGATGGGTCGGGACGGGTCACCCCGATCGTCACCGACACGGTCTGGTTGTCGATCAGCTCGTAGGCCGAGAGCTCGCCTTTCACCTCGCCGGTGCCCAACCGCTGGAAGGCCACGAACGCGAGGGCCACACCGGCTGCTGCCACCAGTCCGACCAGCGCGAACGTGATCCATCGCCGGGTCCGGCGGGACATTTGGCGGGATCCGTAGCGGTCGACGGGGCGTTCGATCATCAGAACTGGAACTATAGGGCCAGGCAGATATGTGACCGCAGCCCAGGGACCGGGCTGTTGGGTTGGGTATAGGGATTAGGCAAGAGGACGCCGTAGTTAGATGAAAGCGAAATGAGTGAACTGCGGTTGATGGCGGTGCATGCCCACCCGGACGACGAGTCCAGCAAGGGTGCGGCTACCACTGCGCGCTATGCGGCTGAAGGTGTACGCGTCATGGTCGTGACGCTCACCGGGGGCGAGCGCGGCGACATTCTCAATCCGGCGATGGATCTCCCCGAGGTCCACGGCCGGATCCATGAGGTGCGCCGCGACGAGATGGCCAAGGCGGCCGAGATCCTCGGCGTCGAGCACCACTGGCTGGGATTCGTCGACTCGGGCCTGCCCGAGGGCGACCCGCTGCCCCCGCTGCCCGACGGCTGTTTCGCGTGTGTGCCGCTCGCCGAGCCGGTCAGCCGCCTGGTCCGGGTCATCCGGGAGTTCCAGCCGCATGTGCTGACCACCTACGACGAGAACGGCGGCTACCCACACCCCGATCACATCCGCTGCCACGAGGTGTCGGTGGCGGCGTACGACGCAGCGGCCGACTACCGGCTGTTCCCCGAGGCCGGCACGCCGTGGAGCGTGTCGAAGCTGTATTACAACCACGGGTTCCTGCGCCAGCGCATGCAGCTGCTGCAGGACGAGTTCGCCAGGAACGGCCAGCAGGGGCCCTTCGGCAAATGGCTTGAGCACTGGAACCCGGACCACGACATATTCGCCAAGCGGGTCACCACCCGTGTTGAATGCTCGAAGTACTTCAGTCAGCGCGACGACGCGCTGCGCGCTCACGCGACCCAGATCGATCCGAAAGGCGATTTCTTCCATGCGCCGATCGAGTGGCAGCAGCGGCTGTGGCCGACTGAGGAGTTCGAGTTGGCGCGGTCGCGTGTGCCGGTGAATCTGCCGGAAGACGACCTGTTCACCGGGATTGAGAAATGATCGACACATTGACTGCAGTGGTCACACTGCTCGCCGACGAGCCCCGCAACACCGGACCCGAGTTCGGTAAGGCGACCCCGCTCGGCCTGCTCGTCACGGTGGCGCTGCTGATCGGAACCTTCGCGTTGGTCTGGTCGATGAACCGGCACCTGCGCAAGCTGCCCGAGTCCTTCGACCGCGAGCACCCCGAGCCCGATCAGGCGGCCGACGAGGGCACCGCCGACGGTGAGGGTGACGCGGTGAACAGCACTCCCGACGACCACCAGGGCCAGTCACGTGAGCAGGGTGGCGGGTAACACGCTCGGCGGGTCCACCAGCCCGTACCTCCGCCAGCACGCCGACAATCCGGTGTACTGGCGAGAATGGACGCCCGAGGCGCTCGCGGAAGCCGCCTCGCGCGACGTCCCGATCCTCCTGTCCATCGGCTACGCGGCCTGTCACTGGTGCCATGTGATGGCGCACGAGTCGTTCGAGGATGCCGACGTGGCCGCAGTGCTCAACGACGGCTTCGTCTGCATCAAGGTCGACCGCGAGGAGCGCCCCGACCTGGACGCGGTGTACATGAATGCCACCGTCGCGTTGACCGGGCAGGGCGGCTGGCCCATGACCTGTTTCCTGACCCCCGACGGCCGGCCGTTCTTCTGCGGCACCTACTACCCGAAGCTCGGTTTCCTGCAACTGCTCGACGCGGTCGCCGAGACCTGGCGGGACCGGCGCGACGAGGTCGAAAAGGCCTCGGACCAGATCGCCACCGAACTGCGGTCGATGTCGGCCGGTCTGCCGGGCGGCGGGACGCCGGTGGGGCCGGAACTGTGCGACCACGCGGTGGCCGCGGTGCTGCACGACGAGGACGAGACGTACGGAGGCTTTGGCGGGGCGCCCAAGTTCCCGCCGTCGGCGTTGCTGGAAGGGCTGTTGCGCCACCACGAACGCACCGGGTCCGTGCCGGCGTTGACGGCGGTGCGGCGCACATGCACGGCGATGGCGCGCGGCGGCATCTACGACCAGCTGGCCGGCGGATTCGCCCGCTACAGCGTCGACCCGCACTGGGTGGTGCCGCACTTCGAGAAGATGCTCTACGACAACGCACTGTTGCTCCGGGCCTACGCGCACCTGGCGCGTCGGACCGGGGATCCGTTGGCACGCAGGGTGGCCGGTGAGACGGCGGCGTTCCTGGTGTCGGATCTGGGCGCGGGCGGGATGTTCACTTCGTCGCTGGATGCCGACGCCGGTGGTCGCGAAGGCCTGACCTACGTGTGGACGCCGGCCGAACTGCGCTCGGTCCTCGGGGATGACGACGGGGATTGGGCCGCTTCACTTTTCGGGGTGACCGCCGGCGGGACGTTCGAACACGGCGCCTCGGTACTGCAACTGCACCGCGATCCCGACGACCCGGCTCGTTTCGAGTCGGTGCGTGCGGCGTTGTCGGCGGCCCGCGCGCTACGGCCGCAACCGGCCCGCGACGACAAGGTGGTGACCGCCTGGAACGGTCTGGCCATCACCGCGCTGGCGGAAGCCTCGGTCGCCCTGGAGCGACCCGAATTCCTTTCTGCGGCAGACGATTGCGCGCGCCGGCTGCTGGATCTGCACGTGGTGGACGGACGGCTGCGCCGGGCGAGTCTCGGCGGCCGGGTAGGGGAGAGCGCGGCCATCCTGGAGGACCACGCGGCACTGGCCACCGCATTACTGACGCTCTACCAGCTCACCGGCTTCGGGTTGCCCGAGGCGGTCGACCTGCTGGATGTCGCGCTCGAACATTTCGCCGATCCCGATCAGCCGGGCCGCTGGTTCGACACGGCCGACGACGCCGAGAAACTCATGGTGCGCCCCGCCGACCCGATCGACGGTGCGACCCCGTCGGGAGCTTCGCTGATCGCCGAGGCGCTGCAGGCGGCCGGTTACCTGACGGGGTCCGCGCGTTATGTGGATGCGGCACAGGCGACGTTGTCGTCGGCCACGCCGGTCCTGGCCCGTGCAGCCCGCTCCGGCGGGCACTGGCTGGCCGTCGCGGAGGCACAGGTGCGTGGACCGATCCAGATCGCGGTGGCGGGCGATCCGGCGTCGCCGCTACTGGCGGGCGCGCGCCGGTTGGCGCCCGGTGGGGCCCTGGTCATCGGCGGCCTGGTCGATTCGTCGGAGCTGCTCAAAGGGCGCGACCGGGTGGGCGGCTCCGACGCCGCCTACGTGTGCCGCGACACGGTGTGTGACCTGCCCGTCACCACCGTCGAGGACCTGGCTGTCTCGCTGGGTGGTGATCCGGCAGACGGCGGAAATCGCGCCGTGTAGCCTCGCGCCCATGAGCCACGATGCCGCAGCCCTGGAGTCCTTCGTCAAGCGTTACCTCGACACGGTCGCGGGCGGTTCCGCCGCCGAGGTCGCCGCGCTGTACGCCGATGACGCGACGTTGGAGGATCCGGTGGGCAGTGGTGAGGTGCACATCGGGCGTCAGGCGATCGAGGGCTTCTACAAGAACCTGACCGCCGCAGGTGCCGAGATCACGACCGAGTTGCTCAAGTTCCGCCCCGGCGGACATGAGGCGGCGTTCCTGTTCGCGATCGTCGTCGGCGGGGCCATGCGCATCGAGCCCATGGAGGTCATGACGTTCGACGCCGAGGGCAAGATCACCTCGATGAAGGCCTACTGGTCCGCGGCCGACGTCACTCAGCTGTAGTCGTTGTCGAGGGCCCCGCATCGCTTCGGTGGTGCGGGGCTTTCGTGTGTCAGAAGACGGCGAACCACATGGCGATGTAGTGGCAGATCGCCGCGACCGCCGTGCAGGCGTGGAAGAACTCGTGATGACCGAACGTGGTCGGCCACGGGTTGGGCCACTTGAGCGCGTAGAGCACGCCGCCGATGCTGTAGAGCGCGCCGCCGACGATCAGCAGCACCACCGCCGCCACCCCGGCCCCGTGCATGATCGGCCCGATGAACCACGCCGCCACCCAGCCCAGCAGGATGTAGAGCGGCACGCCGAGCCAGCGCGGTGCCGACGGCCAGAACATCTTCAGCAGCACACCCGCGATCGCCCCGCCCCAGACGATCCAGAACAGCACCATGCCTTTGGATTCGGGCAGGGCCAGTAGCGCGAACGGGGTGTAACTGCCGGCGATGAAGATGAAGATCATCGAGTGATCGAGGCGCTTCATCCACTTGCGGGCGTTGGCGGATTTCCAGTTCACCCGGTGATAGGTGCCGCTGACGGTGAACATCGCCACGATCGTGAAGGTGTAGAGCAGCGTGGCCAGGCCGGCCCGGGTGGATTCCAGCGACCAGGACACCGACACCAGCGCGGCGCCGGCGATGAACGCGACGATTGCCGAATACACGTGGATCCAGCCGCGGGCGCGCGGCTTGCCGAGGAACTGGGCGACGCCGTCGGCGACCGCCTCGGGCAGGTCCTCGGCGGGCCGGCTCAGCGCGGCCGCTGAACGGTAGGGCTTGGTGCTACCGGTCGGCGCGGTCATGTCACCTCCATTGAGAACCATGGTGTACCCCGACGCTCACAGTAGTCTGGACTCTCGTGGACATCATTCCCCCGCGGCTCAAGGAACCGGCCTATCGGCTCTACGAGATGCGGTTGCGTCAGGAACTGACGCGGTCCAGATCCGAACTGCCCCGACACATCGCGGTGTTGTGCGACGGCAACCGCCGTTGGGCGCGAGACGCAGGTTACGACGATGTCAGCATCGGCTACCGGATGGGCGCGGCAAAGATCGCCGAGATGCTGCGCTGGTGCCAGGCCGCGGGCATCGAGATGACGACGGTCTACCTGCTCTCGACCGACAACCTGCAGCGCGATCCCGACGAGCTGTCGGCCCTGCTCGAGATCATCACCGACGTGGTCGAGGAGATCTGCGCCCCGACGAACACCTGGACCGTGCGCACCGTCGGTGACCTGGAGTTGTTGGGGGAGGAGCCGGCCCGGCGGCTGCGCGAGGCCGTCGAATCGACCAACGGCAGAGGCGGCAAGTTCCACGTGAACGTCGCCGTGGCCTACGGCGGGCGCCAGGAGATCGTCGACGCCGTGCGCTCGCTGCTGTCGAAGGAACTGGCCAACGGCGCCACCGCCGAGCACCTCGTCGAAGCCGTCACCGTCGACGCCATCTCGGAGAACCTTTACACCTCAGGCCAACCCGACCCGGACCTCGTCATCCGCACCTCGGGTGAGCAACGGCTCAGCGGATTCCTGTTGTGGCAGAGCGCATATTCGGAGATGTGGTTCACCGAGGCGTACTGGCCCGCGTTCCGGCGCGTCGACTTCCTGCGGGCCCTGCGCGATTACACCGCCCGGCATCGCAGGTTCGGCAAGTAGTGCCAGACTGAACCTATGGCTGCGCTGTCGGCAGTGGTCTTCACGCTCAGCTGGTGGCTGGGGCTGTACCTGCTTGCCCGCGACCCGCGTAAGCCCGTCCTCGTTCTCGCGGCGATCGGGCTGACCAGCTTCGCGGCCGTCGTGGCGCTCGACGCGGTCCGGCTGGTCACCGGCTCGGAAGTGCTCAGCCGCATCGAGATCTACCTGGTCGCGCTGCCGGGTATCGCCTGGTTCGCGGTCATGGTCGAGCTTGCCCGGCCGGCGGACACCTTCCGGTCGCGTGCCGGTGAGGTCGCCGCGATCTTCGCCGTCGCGGTGCTGGCCTTCGCCGGCGCGGGGCTGGCGGGCAGCGTCGACGGGCCGCTGCGGACCGGTCACTGGGTGATGTTCGCGGTCATCTCGCTGTCCTCGCTGGGCGCCATGATCAAGGCCGTCGTCGGTGGCGCGAAACCCGGGTCGGTCGTCGGCTTCATCATCGTCGCGACGCTGTTCTTCGCACTGGGCAACGCGATCCTGGTGATCCCGCTCGGGCTGGTGCCCAGCTGGCTGGCGCTGGCCTCCACCGGATTCGACGTCGCGCTGCTCGGGGTGGCGGTCGCGATCTGGGACGCCTTCGACGAGGGGCAGGCGTTGCGTGCCGACATGCGCCGCTCGATCATCGGCACGCTGGTGATCGCGGTTCCGTTCGCGGCCCAGGCGCTGATCGGCATGACCGTGCTCGACGCCGGGACCGGCCGCACGGTCATGACGATCCTGCTGTTCACCAGCCTGGCGGTCGCGGTGGCCGTGGAGGTGCTGGCCGATCCGCTGGCCGGGGTGTTCGACCGGCTGGCCTTCTCCCGGTCCCCGGATCTTCGTGCCGACCGCGAGGCACTGCGCCAGACCGAGGCCGCGCTGCCGCTGCGATCGGATCATCCGCTGGGCGGCATCGACGACGAAGCCTTCGCCCGGCTCACCCGGCGCGCGCTCGGCCACTACAGCGACCTGTCGAAACTGGTCGCCAGCCCGTTGACCGCGTTGCCCGCCATCGATACCCGGCTGGCGCAGCGCGGGGCACCGGACCAGCCGCTGGAACGGGCCAACGAACTCAAGGCGCTGCTGGCCGACCGCATCGCCGCGCTCAAACCCCGCGACGGCGGTGACTTCGGCACCACCGAACAATGGCGCCACTACAACTCGCTGTATTTCCCCTACGTCGTCGGCGTCCGTGCGTACGCGCAGAACGCCACCGCCGCCGGACTCGACCCGGTCGCGCGGCAGGCGTGGCAGTGGCTCGTCACCGAGGTGCCGCAGCGCTCACTGCACAACTGGCAGAACGCCGCGGCGCGCGTGATCGCGGCGGATCTGCGCGGCACCTTGGTCACTGCCAACGACTGACGTCCCCACCGCGCTGACCTGGGCTTGGCAGTGCTTGGCAGTGTTTGGCGTCGATCTGGCAGCGCCTGATGAGCAGTGTCGGAGGTGTTCCACCAATCGACACCCTCATCGCCGAGGAGCCCGACATGACCGCGATCCTGAACCGACCCCATACCGACTCCGCTGCCGGAGCGGCGGCCACGGACGATTTCCTGCTGCGGTTCGCCCTGCGCGCCGATGCCACGCTGTGCGCCGGCGTCGGCCTGCTGGTGGCCATGGCCGCCGATCAGCTGGCCCGCATCGCGGGCCTGTCCGCCACCGCGGGATGGTTCGCCGGTGCGGCCCTGGTCGGGTACGGCGCCCTGCTGTACGTCCTGGCCGGATCATCGCGGGTCCGGCACGTCGGCATCACCGTCCTCGCCGGCAACGTGGCCTTCGCGATCACCGCCGTCGTCGCCATCGTCACCGGCTGGTTGCCGCTGACGGGGACGGGCGACGAGCTGGTACTCGGATTCGTCGGAGCCACCGTCGTGCTGGCCTGGCTGCAGTACCGCGGAGTGCGCCGTCTGGCGTGACTCCTTCCCCGAGCCGGTGCGGGGTGCCGTCGGAAGAGGTTACGGCGAGCATCCCCGCACCGTGCTCCACCGCACGAAGTCGAATGCACGACAAGTAATCACCACCCGAGAGAAGGAGAATCATGTCCGCCATCACCGCCGGATACGCAGGCACCAGGAAGTCAACCGATTCGCTGCTGCGCCTGGCCATGCGGCTCGACGCAGTCCTCGTCGGCATCAGCGGGATCGCACTGCTGGCCGCGGCCGGATACTTCGCCGATCTCACCGGCCTGCCGAAATCCGTCGAGTACGGCGTCGGCATCTTCTCGGTCGTCTACGGCATCGCCGTGTTCGCCCTGGCCGGGATCGAGCGGGTGCGCCCCGCCGGCATCGGCACCGTGATCGCCAATGCGGCCTGCACGGTGATCGCTCTGGTGGCCGTGTTCGCGATGGCGTTGACCACCGCAGGCGTGGTGGTCGTCATCGGCGCAGGTATCTACACGCTTGCGATGGCCGAACTGCAATACGTCGGCGTCAAACGGATCGCGGCCTGACCCGGTCACCGGCGTCGCGCCCAGAACCCCAAAGGTTCTGGGCGCGGTCGGGTGTGGCCGATAATCGTCGGGTGGAATTGCACTGGGCGCCAGAGCACACCGAGCGACTGCGGTCGGTACGCGTCGGCTGGGACGGGACCGAAGTGGGCGCTCCATGTTTCCCGCCAGACTGGGAGACCGAACCGGGCGACCTCGACCTGCTGCGCATCGCCACCGGGTTCGGCGCCTGCGCCGCAGGCGAATACACCTACCAGCGTCCGCCGGCCGACCACGAGTACTCGTTCTTCGTGGAGAAGCTGCCGGAGTCCGGCCTGTTCGGCCTCACCGATCAGCACCGCACCCTGCTGGCGAACATGAGCTGGGAACTGTCGGATCCCTATTTCGACGAGGACGTGCCCGGCTGCGATCCCAAGCGGCCGTACGGCGACTTCACCTTCTATCAACTGGAGATGGCGCTGCACCTCGGGCTGATCCCGCCGAAGAAACCCGAGGGGGAGGATCCGATGACGCCCGAGTTGGTCACCGCGATGACCGAATTGCACCAGCGGATGCAGCCGGCCCTGCAGGTGTTCCTGCACCACTTCTCGATCGCCGACGGCGCGCGGTTCGTTGGCAACGACTGGGGTGGCTGGGAACGCGCCTGAGCGAACGCCGATTCAGGTAGCCGACTACGCAGGCGGTATCCCTGCCGGCGGCGCAGACTGACCGCGGGTGCGATTGGGGAGGTTTGCGATGCCTACAGATGAGTGCGACGTCTGCATTGTCGGTGCCGGGTTGTGCGGAATGAACGCCCTGTTCGTGGCCAGCAGACACCTGGGACCCGGGCAGAAGGTCATCGTGATCGACCGCCGCCCGCGGGTCGGCGGCATGTGGGTGGACACCTATCCGTATGTGCGGCTGCATCAGCCCCACCCGATGTTCACCGCGGGCGACATCAAGTGGACGTTGGGCCGCGAGCCGTCTTATCTGGCCACCAAGCCGGAGGTACTCGATCACTTCGCGCACTGTCTGCGGCAGATCAAACAACGGGTGCGTGTCGACGAGCGCTACGGCTGGGAGTTCGAGTCAGCGGACGCTGCCGATGACGCCGTACACATCGCCTGCCGCGACGGCGACGGGCAGCCCCGCACCATCCGGGCCGGGCGGCTGATCAAGGCGTACGGCCTGCGGGTAAAGCCCAACGACGCGCTGAAGGTGTCCAGCGAGCGGGTGCGGTCGGTGTCACCGGACTCGTGCGATGTGTACTCCGGGGAGATGCGCGACAGCGCCTCTCCGGTGTGGGTGATCGGCAGCGGCAAGACCGCGATGGACACCGCACACGCGTTGATCACGTCGTATCCCGGCCGTGAGGTGAACATGGTGGCCGGATCGGGCACCTTCTTCTCCAGCCGGGATCGGCTCTTCCCCAACGGTTCCCGACGCTGGTGGGCCGGGGTGGGGTTGACCAAGATGGCCATCGAGCTGACCAGGCGCTTCGACGGCACCAACGAGAACGAACTCGTGCAGTGGTACCGGTCGACCTACGGCACCGGCCCGACACCGCAGGCCGCCCACTTCATGGCCGGTGTCTTGTCGGAAGCCGAGAACGCCGTCATCGCCGGAGGTCTGAACGAGGTGGTGATGGATCATCTGGTCGATGTCGTCGACAGCGACGGCTCCGCGGATCTGCTGCTGCGTAGCGGCGCCAGGAGAACCATCACGCCGGGCAGTTGGATCGTGAACTGCACCGGATATCTGATCAGCGACGAGTATCAGTACGAGCCGTATCTGGCGGGCGACGGCGCGGTGCTGTCGATCCAACCGCGGTCGGCCATCATGCACTTGACGTCGTACGCGGCCTACTTCGCCACCCACCTGATGCTGCTGGACCGGCTGAACACCGTGCCGCTGTACGAACTCGACCTGATGGAGCTGGCGGAGAAGAACAAGACGGCCCTGATCTACGCGATGTTCGCGCTGGCTCAGTACAACCTCAGCCTCATGTCAGATGCATTGCCCTCGAAAGTATTTCGCGAATTCGGGCTGGATTTCAACCGCTGGTACCCGATGCCGCGCCGGCTGTCCGGCGCCGCCCGGTTCATGGCGACCCACCACCGCGACCGCGAGCATCTGCGCCGAACCCTGGACACCGTGGGGGAGCGCTTCGGCGTGCGTAGCGGCCCGGTGGTCACAACTTCCGCAGCCGCAACCGGTTGATCGAATGGTCGGCGTCCTTGCGGAGCACCAGAGTGGCCCGCGGCCGGGTCGGCAGGATGTTCTCGATCAGGTTGGGCCGGTTGATGGAATGCCAGATGTCACGCGCGGCGAACACGGCCTGTTCGTCGGTCAGCGTCGAGTAGTGGTGGAAGTGCGATGCCGGATCGGCGAAGGCCGTCGAACGCATGGTCAGGAACCGCGAGATGTACCACTGCTCGATGTCTTCGATGCGGGCGTCGACGTACACCGAGAAATCGAACAGGTCCGAGACCATCAGGGCAGGCCCGGTCTGAAGGACGTTGAGCCCTTCCAGGATCAGGATGTCCGGATGCCGCACCACCTGCTTCTCGCCCGGCACGATGTCGTAGAGCAGGTGTGAATACACCGGCGCGCAGACCTCGTCGGCGCCGGATTTCACCGCGGTGACGAACCGCATCAGCCCGCGCCGGTCGTAGCTCTCCGGGAAGCCCTTGCGGTGCATCAGGTTCCGACGGTTGAGTTCCTTGTTCGGATACAGGAATCCGTCTGTGGTCACCAGGTCGACCCGGGGGTGATGACCCCAGCGGGCCAACAGGGCCTGCAGCACACGGGCCGTGGTCGATTTCCCGACCGCCACGCTGCCCGCGACACCGATCACGAACGGCACCGGCCGGTCCGGATTCTGCTGCGGCTCACCGAGGAACTCCGCCGTCGCGGCGAACAACCGCTGCCGTGCAGCCACCTGAAGGTGGATCAGCCGGGCCAGCGGCAGGTAGACCTCTTCGACTTCGAGGATGTCGAGTTTCTCGCCCATACCCCGCAGGCGCAGCAGCTCGTCCTCGGTGAGTTTCAGCGGTGTCGACATGCGCAGTGCACGCCATTGACTTCGGTCGAACTCCACATAGGGGCTCGGCTCGCTCGGCCGCGGCATTCGGTCAGTCTTGCATCTACGGTTGTGGGCATGGCTAACGGGATGGAGAAAAAGTCGGATTCCGATGCGCTGATCCGCGAGTACCTGCTGCTCGGACTGCGCTTCGACCGCGTCGAGGACGGCTACGTCGACTCCTTCACCGGCAACCCGGAGCTGCGTCGTGCCGTCGAGAACGAGCCGGCGCCCGACCCTGCCGATCTGGCCCGGCAGGCCGACCGGCTGCTCACCCAGATTCCCGACGACCTCGACCGCGACCGCGCCGAATACCTCGCTGCGCACCTGCGCGCGCTCAACTGCGCAGGCCGCAAGTTCGCCGGGGAGCAGGTCGGTTTCGTCGACGAAGTGCAGGCCTACTTCGACGTGCGGATCAGCAAGGGCGACACCGAGAAGTACCACCAGGCCCACGCCAAACTGGACGAGGCTCTCGGTGGAAGCGGGCCGCTGGCCGAGCGGATCCAGGCGCACCGAAGTGGAGACGAGATCCCGCCGGCCCGGCTGGAGGAGTGCATCCATGCGTTCTCGTCAGCCCTGCGCGACAAGGTGCGTGCGGTATACCCGCTGCCGGAGACCGAGACCATCACCTACGAGGTCGTCACCGACAAGCCGTGGTCGGGGTTCAACTACTACCTGGGCGACTACAAATCCACGGTCGCGGTCAACGCCGACCTCAAACAGCAGATGGCCAACCTGCCCCGGCTGGTGGCCCACGAGTCATATCCCGGTCATCACACCGAGCACTGCCGCAAGGAAGCCGGCCTGGTGGCCCGCGACGGCGAACTGGAACAGACGATCTTCCTCGTCAACACCCCGCAATGTCTGATGGCCGAGGGCCTGGCCGACCTGGCGTTGCACGCCATCGTCGGGCCCGGCTGGGGTGCGTGGGCCGCCGACATCTACGCCGACCTCGGGCTGCGGTTCGACGGGGAGCGCGCCGAGGCGATCTCGGAGACGATGGCCGGGTTGGCCGACGTGCGCCAGGACGCGGCGCTGATGCTGCACGACGAGCATCGCAACGTCGACGAGGTCGTCGAGTTCCTCAAACGATGGCTGCTGGTCGGCGACGATCGGGCCAGACAGACACTGCGGTTCCTGTCCTCGCCGTTGTGGCGGGCCTACACCAGTACCTACATCGAGGGTTACCGGCTGTTGCGCGGGTGGTTGGACGGCCGGCCCGACGGCGTGACGCTGGCCGATCGCTTCGGCCGGCTGCTCGATGAGCCGCTGATTCCGTCGACGTTGGTCTGACAGCAAACTCGCTCTCTCGATTTCAATCCCGCTACTCCGCGCCCCGGCCCATTGGTTTGCTGCGAATTGCGGTTGAAAGTGCAAGTACCGGTGCCGATTTGCGCTGGTGTAGGGGCATGTGAGTGCGTCATTCAGCTAGTTGTTCGACCCCTTGGATGAGGCGTAAAATATTTGCTGAGCATCACGGCGACGGAACCGGGTGGCAGCAAGGGAGTCGACATGGCTGCAACAGGGACGAAATCGAACCGAGCCAAGTTGATGGTTGGCGTGGCCGGCGCGTTCGTGGTGGCGGGCTCGATGGGGCTGGCCGGACCCGCGGCGCCTGCCAACGCCGATCCCGTCGTAAGCGTGAATGGCGAGCAGGTGGACCCGCCGACGCCTCCTCCAATCACGATCCCGTGGCCGGGCGGCGCCTGGGCCGGGCACGACTGGAGCAAGGGTTGGCCCGGTGGCGCCTGGGCCGGGCACGACTGGAGTAAGGGTTGGCCCGGCGGCGGTTATGCCAACGGCAAGGCCGGTGGCGCCTGGAACCACACCGCCGATTGAGCCGGGTGAATCCGTATCCCGGTTACCCGTCGGCCCAACCCGGCCCGGGGCCGTCGACCTGACCCGCCCCGACTAGGCTAAAAGGCATGGCAGCAGACTCGTCATCCACTTTGCCCGCGGCTTCCGGCGCTGATTACGCCGACACCTCAAGCGCCGCGTATGCGGCCGCATTGCAGGTCATCGAATCCGTCGAGCCGCGGGTCGCCGCGGCCACCCGCAAAGAGCTTGCCGATCAACGTGATTCGCTCAAGCTGATCGCCAGCGAGAACTATGCGTCGCCGGCCGTGCTGCTCACCATGGGCACCTGGTTCTCCGACAAGTACGCCGAAGGCACCGTCGGACACCGCTTCTACGCGGGCTGCCAGAACGTCGACACCGTCGAGTCGCTCGCGGCCGAGCACGCCCGAGAACTGTTCGGCGCCCCCTACGCCTACGTCCAGCCGCACTCGGGTATCGACGCCAATCTCGTTGCCTACTGGGCCATCCTGGCCACCAAGGTGGAGGCCCCCGGCCTGGCCGAGCTCGGCGCCAAGCACGTCAACGACCTGTCCGAAGCGGACTGGGAGACCCTGCGCAACAAGCTGGGCAATCAGCGTCTGCTCGGCATGTCCCTGGATGCCGGTGGCCACCTGACCCACGGTTTCCGGCCCAACATCTCGGGCAAGATGTTCCATCAGCACAGCTACGGGACCAACCCCGAAACGGGCTTCCTCGACTACGACGCCGTGGCCGCCGCGGCCCGTGAGTTCAAGCCGTTGGTGCTGGTCGCCGGTTACTCGGCGTACCCGCGCCGGGTGAACTTCGCCAAGATGCGCGAGATCGCCGACGAGGTGGGTGCCACCCTGATGGTCGACATGGCGCACTTCGCCGGTCTGGTCGCGGGCAAGGTGTTCACCGGTGACGAGAACCCGGTGCCGCACGCCCACGTCACCACGACCACCACCCACAAGTCGCTGCGCGGCCCGCGCGGCGGCATGGTGCTGGCCACCGAGGAATTCGCCCCGGCCGTCGACAAGGGCTGCCCGATGGTGCTCGGCGGGCCGCTAAGCCACGTCATGGCGGCCAAGGCCGTCGCTCTGGCCGAGGCGCGCCAGCCGGCGTTCCAGACCTACGCCCAGCAGGTCGCCGACAACGCCCAGGCCCTGGCCGACGGCTTCGTCAAGCGCGATGCGGGCCTGGTCACCGGAGGCACCGACAACCACCTGGTGCTGCTCGACGTGCGCTCTTTCGGCCTGACCGGCCGTCAGGCCGAGTCGGCTCTGCTGGACGCGGGCGTCGTCACCAACCGCAACGCCATCCCGGCCGACCCCAACGGGGCCTGGTACACCAGCGGCATCCGGCTGGGCACCCCGGCGCTTACCAGCCGAGGATTCGGCGCCGACGAGTTCGACCGGGTGGCCGAGCTGATCGTCGACGTGCTGTCCAACACCCAGCCCGAGGGGACTTCCAAGGCGAAGTACAAGCTCGCCGACGGCACCGCCGAGCGCGTGCACGCGGCCTCGGGCGAGCTGCTCGACGCCAACCCGCTGTACCCGGGCCTCACCCTCTGATGGCTTCCGAGTCGGGCCGGTGTGACACACGGCGGCCCGACTTTTAGAAACATGTAAACCCGGGTTACAGTTACCTCATGGCACAGAAACCTGTCGCTAACGCGCTGACCTTGGAGCTTGAGCCCGTTGTCGAGGCCGAGCTGCGTCGCCACCTGGATACCGAGGACCTCTGGTACGCGCACGATTACGTGCCGTTCGACCAGGGCGAGAACTTCGCCTTCCTCGGTGGCCAGGACTGGGATCCGTCGCAGGTGACACTGCCCAAGAACGTCACCGACGCTTTGGAGATCCTGCTGATCACCAAGGACAACCTGTCCGGGTACCACCGCGAGCTCGTCGAGCACTTCATCCTCGAGGACAAGTGGGGCCGCTTCCTGGGCCGCTGGACCGCCGAGGAGCACCTGCACGCCGTCGCGCTGCGCAACTACCTCGTCGTCACCCGCGAGATCGACCCGACGGCCAACGAGGACGTCCGCGTCGAGCACGTGATGAAGGGCTACCGCGCCGACAGCTACAGCCAGATCGAGACGCTGGTGTTCATGGCGTTCTTCGAGCGGGCGCACGCGGTGTACACCCGCAACCTGCGGGCACAGATCGCCGAGCCCGTGCTGGGCGCGATGGTCGACCGCATCGTCCTCGACGAGGAGCGCCACGAGCTGTTCTTCGCCAACCTGGTGTCGCACCTGCTGGGCACCCACCGCGACGAGACTGTCGCCGCCATCGCGGCCAGGGCCCGCGAACTTGACGTGATCGGCGCTGACATCGACGCCTACCAGGACAAGGTCGCCGTGGTGGCCGAGGCCGGCATCTTCGACAAGGCCGCGTTGGCGCAGGTCATCTCCGACCGGATCACCGCCTGGGGGCTGGCTGACGAAGCCCAGCTCCAGGAGTTCATCAACACGTAACGCACCGGGCGTCATTCACGCGGCGCGCCAGCCAGCAACCCCGCCACCGCGGGAGTAGCGTCGAATCCGATGGCTAGCGACATGCTCTGCTGTCCGGACGGTACCGATCGGGTTTTCGACGAAAGGACCGGCTCCGGTCCTGGTGCCGCAGTGTCCACCGAGAAACTCGTGTGGGGCCGCGCGGGTTCTAGGAGCGCCACGTGACTGATACTCCTGTCCGTACCTATGTGCTCGACACATCCGTGCTGCTGTCCGATCCATGGGCATGCACCCGGTTCGCCGAGCATGAAGTGGTGGTCCCGCTGGTCGTGATCAGCGAGCTGGAGGCCAAACGGCATCACCACGAGCTGGGCTGGTTCGCCCGCCAGGCGCTACGGATGTTCGATGATCTGCGTCTTGAGCACGGTCGGCTGGATCAGCCGATTCCTGTTGGCGCAGAAGGCGGTACGTTGCAGGTCGAGTTGAATCACATCGACCCGTCGGTGTTGCCCACAGGGTTCCGCACCGAGACCAACGACACCCGGATCCTCGCCTGCGCGGCCAACCTCGCCGCGGAGGGTAAGCATGTCACGCTGGTGAGCAAGGACATCCCGCTGCGCGTCAAAGCCGGTGCGGTGGGCCTGGCCGCCGACGAGTACCACGCGCAGGATGTCGTCGTCTCCGGCTGGACCGGCATGACCGAATTGGATGTGGCGGCAGAAGATATCGACACCCTGTTCGCCGAAGGCGAGATCGATGTGGCCGAGGCTCGGGATCTGCCCTGCCACACCGGAATTCGGTTGCTGGGCGGTAGTTCGTCGGCGCTCGGGCGGGTCAACGCCGAGAAGCGGGTGCAGCTGGTGCGCGGTGATCGCGAAGTGTTCGGCCTCCGGGGAAGGTCAGCCGAACAGCGCGTCGCCCTCGATCTGCTGCTCGACGAATCCGTCGGCATCGTGTCGCTCGGCGGTAAGGCCGGCACCGGCAAATCCGCGCTGGCCCTGTGCGCCGGCCTGGAAGCCGTGCTGGAACGCCGAACTCAGCGCAAAGTCGTGGTGTTCCGTCCGTTGTATGCGGTCGGTGGACAGGATCTCGGCTATCTGCCGGGCAGCGAGAGCGAGAAGATGGGCCCGTGGGCCCAGGCCGTCTTCGACACCCTCGAGGGCTTGGCCAGCCCGGCGGTGCTGGAAGAGGTGCTCGCCCGCGGAATGCTGGAAGTGCTTCCGCTGACCCACATTCGGGGCCGGTCGCTGCACGACTCGTTCGTCATCGTCGACGAAGCCCAGTCGCTGGAGCGCAACGTGCTGCTGACGGTGTTGTCGCGGCTGGGTGCGGGCTCGCGGGTGGTGCTCACCCACGACGTGGCCCAGCGCGACAATCTGCGGGTGGGCCGCCATGACGGCGTCGCGGCGGTGATCGAGAAGCTGAAGGGGCACCCCCTGTTCGCCCACATCACGCTGCAGCGCAGCGAGCGCTCGCCGATCGCCGCGCTGGTCACCGAGATGCTGGAGGAGTTCAGCCCCGGCGCCCTGCCCTGAGCCCTGAGCCCTGAGTGATTTGTGCACCTCCCGTAACGGTGAGCGTTACGGGAGGTGCACAAATCGCCAGGTAGGCTGCCGGGGTGGCGAGGCTACCCAACAGTCAGGCATGGCGGTGGACCGTAGTCGGCGTGACCGCCGCAGTCGTGGTCCTGGTGGTGGGGATGCTCACCGGGCACATCCGCCGGGATGACCCGGATGACGTGGACTGTTCCAAGGAGCGGTGCGTCGCGCTGACTTTCGACGACGGGCCCGGCCCGTACACGGACCGGCTGCTGCAGATCCTCAAGGACAACGACGCCAAGGCGACGTTCTTCGAGATCGGCAACAAGGTCGCCGCCAATCCCGAGGGGGCCAAGCGGGTGGTCGAGGCCGGGATGGAACTGGGCAGCCACACCTGGGAACACCCCAACATGACGGCCATCCCGCCCGAGGAGATCCCGGCGCAGTTCAGCAAGGCCAATGACGCCATCGAGGCGGCGACGGGCCAGCGGCCGAAGCTGGTGCGCACCGCCGGCGGGCTGATCAACGACCAGGTGCTGGCCGAGGCCCGCAAGCAGGGGCTGGCCGACATCAACTGGGATGTCATCCCGTTCGACTGGGCCAACGACGCCAATACCGCCGCGACCCGCTACATGCTGATGACGCAGATCAAGCCGAACTCGGTGGTGCTCTTCCACGACACCTATTCGTCGACCGTGGATCTGGTGCAGCAGTTCATCCCGGTGCTCAAGGCCAACGGCTACCACCTGGTGACCGTCAGCCACATGCTGGGTGAGCGCGAGCCGGGCACCAGTTACGGCAGCCGTGAGAACGGGCCGCCCGTGCCGCCGGCCGAGGCGCTCAAGGACATTCCGCCCGAGGAGATCCCGGCGCTACCCGCGACGCCCTCGCCTCCGCCGATGCCGAACTTCCCGATCACCGACATCCCCGGCGCGAATTCGGGGGGCCCCAACAACGGGGCGTGAGACGTACATCGCGCCGGTTTGAGGACCAAAGACCCTAACCGGCGGGGCCGGGCACGACGAGGCTTGAAGCATGCCCGACACGATGTTAGATCCCGCGACCCTCACCCGTGCGGTGCAACTGGCATCGCGTGCACCGTCGCTGCACAACACCCAACCGTGGCGGCTGGTGGCCGAACGTGACTGTCTGCACCTGCACCTCGACCCCAGCCGGGTGGTGACCGCAACCGACCGGTCTGCGCGTGAAGCGGTCATCAGCTGCGGTGTGCTGCTGGACCACCTGCGGGTCGCCATGGCCGCGGCCGGGTGGGCCACCACCGCCGACCGCTTCCCCAACCCCAATGACCTGGATCATCTGGCGACACTGCAGTTCTCGCCGATGGAGTTCGTCACCGAGGCCCACCGCCGGCGCGCCGACGCGATCCTGGCTCGACGCACTGACCGCCTGCCGATGGCCGCGTATGCGGACTGGGATGCCTTCGAGGTCCTGCTGCGGGCGCGGTTGGCCGCAGCCCCGGTGCACCTGGACGTGCTGGCCGAGGATATGCGCTCGACCGTGGCCGAGGCCGCCGAGCTGACCGAGTCGTTGCGCCTCTACGACTCCGGTTACCATGCCGAACTGGCTTGGTGGACAACACCGTTCGCGACAGAAGACGGTATCCCGCACAGCTCCCTGGTATCGGCTGCCGAAAGCGAGCGCGTGGCGGTGGCGCGCACCTTCCCGGTCACCGCGCACAGCGATCGGCGTCGGGCCGTCGGCGACGATTCGGCGACCCTGGTCGTGCTGTCCACCGACGGGTACAGCCGGGCCGACGCACTCGATGCCGGTGAGGCCCTGTCGGCGCTGCTGCTGGAATGCACCCTCTCGGGCCTGAGTACCTGCCCGGTGAGCCACGTGACCGAACTGCACGCCAGCCGCGACATCATCGGCACCCTGATCGGCCGTGACGCCTGCCCGCAGCTGCTGGTGCGGATCGGTATCGCACCGACGATCACCGATGCGCCGCCGCCCACCCCGCGTCGCGCCGCCGACACCTTCCTGACCTTCGAATCCTGACCATCGAAAAGGAGATGACCATGACCGACACCCTGATCGATCCCGCCTCCCTGACCACCGCCGCTGGTGCGGCCGTCGTTGTCGAAGCCGACGGCCGCGCCGCCAGCAACGACGCCCTGCACGCCGCGATCGAGGAGGCCCTGCGGCGGGGCGCACCGCTGCGGGTGCTGACCACCTGGGGTGCCCGGCACCGCGAGATGTACGACGCGAGTGCCGTCGCCGAGCGCGACCGGTTGTCCGAGGCGCAGCTGCAGCGACGTTTGGCCCGCGCACTGAAACGTTCCCCCGAGCTGGACGTGCAGAGCATCGTCGGCTACGACAGCTTGGCGGAATATCTGACGACACAACCGGAGTCGCCCCAGGTGCTGGTGCTCGGTGCCGATAGCCCGGATTCGGCCGGGGTGGAGGCGGCGCTGGCGGGTTCGGGTTGCGCGGTGCTCACTTGCGATCGGCGCCACCGGTTGTGAGACTCGGGGAATGATCAGAGTTTTTCTGGTCGACGACCATGAGGTGGTTCGGCGCGGGCTGATCGACCTGCTCAGCGCCGACCCGGAGCTGGACGTCATCGGCGAGGCCGACTCGGTGGCCCAGGCCCTGGCCCGGGTGCCGGTCCTGGTTCCCGACGTGGCGGTGCTCGACGTGCGGTTGCCCGACGGCAACGGCATCGAGTTGTGCCGGGAGCTGTTGTCGCGCATGCCTGATCTGCGCTGCCTGATGCTGACGTCGTTCACCTCCGACGAGGCCATGCTGGACGCCATCCTGGCCGGTGCCAGCGGCTACGTCGTCAAGGACATCAAGGGTATGGAACTGGCCCAGGCGATCAAGGACGTCGGGGCCGGCAAGTCGCTGCTGGACAACCGCGCCGCCACGGCGCTGATGGCCAAGCTGCGCGGCGACGCCGAGCGTTCCGACCCGTTGGCCGGGCTGACCCAGCAGGAGCGGGTGCTGCTGGACCTGCTGGGGGAGGGGCTGACCAACCGGCAGATCGCGGCCCGGATGTTCCTCGCCGAGAAGACCGTGAAGAACTACGTGTCGCGGTTGCTGGCCAAACTGGGGATGGAACGCCGCACGCAGGCCGCGGTCTTCGCCTCCACCCTGGATCGTCGCAATCAGTCGCAATCATGAGTGATACCAGGGTCTTTGGTCCCTGACCGATAGGGCTTTCGCCCGTGGTGCGGCTGCCTGCACAGTAATAACGTCATCGCTATGGGAATCGAATTGTCTACGCGCAGTGAGCCGGTCGAGATTCTCTCGGAGCGTGGGAGCTGGGAACTGCTGGGCAGTGCGGCGCTGGGTCGCCTCGTCACGGCGGTGGATGACGAGGCGCACATCTTTCCGGTCAACTTCGTGGTGCAGAACCGCACCATCCTGTTCCGGACGGCGGCGGGGACGAAGCTGATCAGCGCGGCCATCAACAACCACGTGTTGTTCGAGGCCGACGATCACAACGCAGCCGAGGGCTGGAGCGTGATCGTGCGGGGCGTCGCCCGGACCCTGCGCACCGACGAGGAGCTGGAAGAAGCGGAGCGCGCGCAGTTACTGCCGTGGACGGCGACGTCGAAGGCTCACTACGTACGGGTGTCACCGGTCCGGGTCACCGGCCGACGGTTCCGGTTCGGACCCGAACCGGATGCGAGGTGACGACGAGCTTGGTGAGCTGCGGCCGGTAGTGCCAGCATGGTGAACGTGACTGGTCACGGTGCGCGGCCCGACGATGAACAGCGGACTCCGCCGTTGCGGGACACGCTCTCGCAGCTGCGGCTGCGTGAACTGCTCACCGAGGTTCAGGACCGGGTCGAGGAGATCATCACCGGCCGCGACCGGATCGACGGCCTCGTCGAGGCCATGCTCGCGGTGACCTCGGGCCTGGATCTCGAGGTCACGCTGAGCACCATCGTGCGGACCGCGATCGAGTTGGTCGACGCCCGCTACGGCGCGCTGGGCGTCCGAGGCGACGACCATGAGCTGACCGAGTTCGTCTACCAGGGCATCGACGACGAAACCCGGGCTCTGATCGGGCATCTACCCGAAGGGCGGGGAGTGCTCGGCGTCCTGATCGACGATCCGAAACCGATCCGGCTCGACGACATCCACCAGCACCCGGCCTCGGTCGGATTCCCGCCGAATCACCCGCCGATGCGGACCTTTCTCGGTGTCCCGGTGCGCATCCGCGACGAGGTGTTCGGCAACCTGTATCTCACCGACAAGACCAACGGGCAGCCGTTCAGTGAGGACGACGAGGTGCTCGTGGAGGCCCTGGCGGCGGCCGCGGGGGTGGCCGTGGAGAACGCCCGGCTCTACCAGCTGTCGCGCGACCGTCAGGCCTGGATCGCGGCCACGCGGGATATCGGCACCGAGTTACTCGGCGGCACCGATCCCGCGACGGTGTTCCGGATGGTCGCCGATGAGGCGCTCAAACTGACCGGTGCCGACCGCATCGTGGTTGCGGTACCGGGCAGCGACGTACCCGCAGGCAAGGTAGACACCCTCGTGGTGGCCGCCACGGCGGGCAGCCCGACCACGATCGACTCGATTCCCGTTGGCCGGCACACCGCGGAGGACGCGGTGGGCGCGGCGTTCCGCGACGGCACGCCGCACCGGCTGGACCGCGTCGAGTTGGACGGCTCAGGCGGTCCGGCACTGGTGTTGCCGCTGCGCACCGTCGACACCGTCGCCGGTGTACTGGTGGCGATACGCGCCGACGGCGCCCGCAGTTTCACCGCCGAACAGCTCGACATGGCCGCAGCGTTCGCCGACCAGGCCGCGGTGGCCTGGCAGCTGGCCAGCTCCCAGCGCAGTGTGCGTGAGCTGGAGATCCTTGCCGATCGTGATCGCATCGCCCGCGACCTGCACGATCATGTGATCCAGCGGCTGTTTGCGGTGGGCCTGTCACTGCAGGGCACGATCCCGCGCACGCAGTCTCCGGAGGTCCGGCAACGCCTCACCGGCACGGTCGACGACCTGCAGGCGGTCATCCAGGAGATCCGGACCGCGATCTTCGATCTGCACGGGGCGCAGGCCGGCACGACGCGGCTGCGGCAGCGGCTCGATGCGGTGATCGCCCAGTTCGCCGACGCGCCCATCCACATCAGCACGCGGTTCGTCGGCCCGCTGTCGGTGGTCGATGCGACCCTGGCCGATCACGCCGAGGCGGTGCTGCGTGAGGCGATCAGCAACGCGGTACGGCATTCGGGGGCAACCGAACTCAGCGTTCTGATCGATGTTGCCGACGACTTGTCGATCGAGGTGTCCGACAACGGCTGCGGGATCGCCGCCGAGGTGACCGAGAGCGGCTTGGGTAATCTGCTGGCCCGCGCGGTGAGTGCGGGCGGCCGGTTCACCATCACCGATCGGCCCGGTGGTGGGACCGTGTTGCGTTGGGCGGCACCGCTTCCTGAGTAGTGCGTAGACAAAAGCGCCCCGAGACCGATCGGTTTCGGGGCGCTTTCGCGTCGAGAATTGGCTACTCGCCTTGCTTCACCTTGGCCATGGCCAGCACATCGAGGCGCTTGTCCAACTCGGCCTCGCTCAGCTTGTCGCCGATCAGGCCGCGGTCGATGACCGTCTGGCGGATGGTCTTCTTCTCCTTCAGAGCCTGCTTGGCGACCTTGGCGGCCTCCTCGTAGCCGATCGCCGAGTTCAGCGGCGTCACGATCGACGGCGACGACTCGGCCAGAGTGCGCAGGTGCTCCTCGTTGGCCACCAGACCGTCGATGCACTTCTCGGCGAACAACCGAGAGACGTTGGACAGCAGGGTGAACGACTCGAGCAGGTTGCGCGCCATCATCGGGATGTACACGTTCAGCTCGAACGCGCCGGACAGGCCACCGACCGTGACGGCAGCATCGTTGCCGATGACCTGTGCGGCCACCTGGGTAACCGCCTCGGGCAGAACCGGATTGACCTTGCCCGGCATGATCGAGCTGCCCGGCTGCAGGTCCGGCAGCTGGATCTCGCCCAGGCCGGTCAGCGGGCCCGAGCCCATCCAGCGCACATCGTTGGCGATCTTGGTCAGCGAGGCCGCGATGGTCTTCAGCGCGCCCGACGCCTCGACCAGCCCGTCGCGGGCTGCCTGGGCCTCGAACGAGTCTGCGGCCGTACGCAGTTCGGCCAGGCCAGTCTGGTTGACCAGCACTTCGACCACCTTGGCGCCGAAGCCGTCGGGGGCGTTGAGCCCGGTGCCGACAGCGGTGCCGCCGATGGCGAGCTCACCGAGGCGGGGCAGCGTCGCCTTGACACGTTCGATGCCGGCCTCGACCTGGCGCGCGTAGCCGCCGAACTCCTGCCCCAGCGTCACCGGCACCGCGTCCATCAGGTGGGTGCGGCCGGACTTCACCACGGTCTTCCACTGCTTGGCCTTGGCGGCCAGCGAGGCGTGCAACACCTCGAGCGCCGGAATCAGGTGGCGCACAGCGGCTTCCGTCGCCGCGATGTGCGTGGCGGTGGGGAAGGTGTCGTTGGAGCTCTGCGACATGTTGACGTGATCGTTGGGGTGAACCTCGACGCCGTTGCGGGCGGCGATCGAGGCGATCACCTCGTTGGCGTTCATGTTGGAGCTGGTGCCCGAGCCGGTCTGGAACACGTCGATCGGGAACTGATCGTCGTGCAGGCCGTCGGCGATCTCGCCGGCCGCGGCGATGATGGCGTCGGCCTTGTCGGCGGCCAGCAGGCCCAGGTCCTTGTTGACCTGCGCGCAGGCGGCCTTCAGCAGGCCCAGCGCCCGGATCTGGGTGCGCTCCAGCCCGCGGAAGGAGATCGGGAAGTTCTCGACGGCCCGCTGGGTCTGTGCCCGCCACAGGGCGTTGACCGGCACCCGGACCTCGCCCATGGTGTCGTGCTCGATGCGGTATTCGGTCTCGACAGCGTTGTCGGTGCTCATGCGTGCCTTTCTGAACCAGTTACGGGAGCGGGTAGGCGGCGGTCTTGTCGCCGGTGAAGTCGATCGCGGAGTACTCGTTGAGTTTGGTCAGCCGGTGGTAGGCCTCGATCATGCGGACGGTGCCGGACTTGGACCGCATCACGATGGACTGGGTGGTGCAGCCGCCGGGGTAGTACTGCACGCCCTTGAGCAGGTCACCGTCGGTGACGCCGGTCGCGCAGAAGAAGACGTTCTCACCCGAGACCAGGTCGTCGGTCGAGAGCACCTGGTCCAGGTCGTAGCCGGCGTCGATGGCCTTCTGGCGCTCGGCGTCGTCGGTCGGGGCCAGCTGGGCCTGGATCGCGCCGCCCATACAGCGGATCGCCGCCGCGGCGATGATGCCCTCGGGCGTCCCGCCGATGCCGGCGAGGATGTCTGTGCCCGAGTTGGGCCGGCAGGCCGAGATCGCGCCGGCCACGTCGCCGTCGGTGATCAGCCGGATGCGGGCGCCTGCGGCGCGGGCATCCTGAATCAGCTGGGCGTGCCGGGGCCGGTCCAGGATGCACACGGTCAGGTCGCTGACAGAGGCGCCGCGCACCTTGGCCACCCGGCGGATGTTCTCGCCGATCGGGGCGGTGATGTCGATTGCGTCGGCGCTCTCGGGGCCGACGGCGATCTTGTTCATGTAGAACACCGCGGACGGGTCGAACATGGCGCCGCGCTCGGCGACGGCGAGCACCGAGATCGCATTGGGCATGCCCTTGCTCATCAGCGTGGTGCCGTCGACCGGGTCGACCGCGAAGTCGCACTCCGGGCCGTCGCCGTTGCCGACCTCTTCACCGTTGAAGAGCATCGGTGCTTCGTCTTTCTCGCCCTCGCCGATCACCACGACACCGCGCATCGACACCGAGTTGACCAGCTCACGCATGGCGTCGACGGCTGCCCCGTCGCCGCCTTCCTTGTCGCCGCGGCCGACCCAGCGGCCTGCGGCCATGGCGCCGGCCTCGGTCACCCGGACGAGTTCGAGGGCAAGGTTGCGATCCGGGGCTTCTCCCCGCGTGGGACTCATGGCCCAGATTGTCCCAGAACGTGGTCAGCGTTTGGGAGCTGGGATACTGACGGACATGTCCACCGACCCGACGTCTCAGCCAACCCCGGTCCCGAAGCCGGATAAGCCGCGGTTGCTGCAGGACGGCCGGGACATGTTCTGGTCGATGGCCCCGCTGGTCGTGGCCTGCATCGTGCTGGCCGGGATGCTGGGTATGTGCTCGTTCCAGGCCGGTGGGCCGGGGGTGGGCCCGCCTCCGGAATTCGATGCGCCGGCCGCCCTGCAGGCCGATGCCGACGTGTTGAAGATCCCCATCCGGCTGCCCCAGCTGCCCGAGGGGTGGCAGCCCAACTCCGGCAGTCGCCACGGCATCGACGGAGGGTTGACGCTGCCCGACGGGCAGCATGCCCGCGCGGTGTCCTCGCGAATCGGCTACCTCGCCCCCAACGGCAAGTACCTGAGCCTGACCCAGAGCAATGCCGACGAGGCCGCACTGGTGGCCTCGGTCAAGCCGGATTCGTACGCGTCCGGCACGCAGGACGTCGACGGGGTGACCTGGGTGGTCTACGAGAGCAGTGACCCGGAACCGGTGTGGACGACGAAGCTCAGCGGACCGGCGCAGGTCGCGATTACGGGCGCCGGTGGTACTGATGAGTACCGTACGCTGGCGAGTGCGACGCAGAAGCAGTCGCCGCTGCCGATCAAGAGGCCGTGACGCACCAACGGATGGAGCCCGTGTTGTCGTCGCCAGTTGCAGATCTCACCGGGTGGACCGCCACCCCCTTCACCGCCGCCGATCAGACCTACGACGTGTACCGCAAGGGCGAAGGCCCCGGCGTGGTCCTGATCCCCGAGATTCCCGGCCTGCATCCCGGAGTGCTCGCGCTGGGCAACCATCTGGTGGACAACGGCTTCACGGTGGCCGCACCGTCACTGTTCGGCACCCCCGGTGCGCCCGCGGTACGTCCGGGTGCCATCCCGGTGATGGTGAAGGCCTGTGTGACAAAGGAATTCGCGGCCTTCGCGACGAACGCTGACCGTCCCGTCGCGCATTACCTGCGGGCACTGGCCCGCGATCTCAACGCCAACACCCCCGGTAAGGGCGTCGGCGTCATCGGGCAGTGCTTCACGGGCGGCTTCGCGCTTGCCGCCGCCGTCGACGACAGCGTGCTCGCCCCGGTGCTGAGCCAGCCGTCGGTTCCGGTGGCCCTGACCGCGGCGCAGAAGCGCGATCCGGGTATGTCGGAGGCCGAGCTCAAGATCGTCGAACAGCGCGTTGCCGACGACGGGCTGTGCGCGCTGGCCCTGCGGTTCAGCCAGGACAAAATGGCGCCCGGGGAGCGGTTCGCCACCCTCAAGGCCCGGCTCGGGGACGCGTTCGAGGTCATCGAGATCAACTCCGAGAAGGGCAACGTCGACGGCATCCCGGCGTCCGCGCATTCGGTGCTCACCGATCAGGTGCGCGAAGTCGACGGGCATCCCGCCTACGAGGCGCGCAAGCGGGTGGTGGCGTTTCTCACCGAGCGCCTGAGCTCGAAATAGGCACGTGCGGTTGACCGTCTAACTCTCGGCTTCGGCCTTGGATTCGGCTCGGGGTGCGGTTTTCTTGGCCCCGACCCGTTTCTGCAACCACTCCCAGATCCGTCGCCACGGCCGTTGACCCGGTTCGTCGGGCTCGGTGGTCTCCAGCTCGACGCCCTTGAAGACCGCCAGGTAGACGCTGACCGTGGTGACGATGATGATCATCAGCACCGGCCCGATCACCAGACCGAAGAAACCGAACATCGAGATACCGGCGAACACCGCCAGCAGCATCAGTGCGGGATCGAGTCGCGCTGCCTTGGGCACCAGCCACGGACGCAGCAGATTGTCGATGTTGGTGACCACCAACAGGTGGAACACCACGACGAAGATGCCGCCGATGATGTTGCCGAAGAACATCATTCCGATGCCGAAGGGAATCGTGACGATGCCGCCGCCGAGCGGGATCACCGACAGTGCGGTCAACAGGATCGCGAAGACGAAGAACCCGTTGTGGAAGCCGGCGATGTAGATCGAGATGGCCCCGGCCACGCCCTGACAGAACGCGATCACGAACTGGCCCTTGACCGTTCCCTTCACCATGGCGCCCGTCTTGGCCAGGTACAGGTCGGTGATCTCCTCGCCGAGCGGGTTCAACCGGCGGATCAGCGTGGCCATCTCGGCGTTGTTGACCAGCATCGAGATGAACACGTACAGGAAGATGATCGAGGCTGTGATCGCGCCGACCATACCGCCGACCGCGCCCTGCAGGATGCTCAACAGCCACTCGCCCAGGTGCTGAGAAAGCTTGACCACGGTGTTGCGCAACGAATCCGCGGTGAGGTGGATGTCCAGGAACGGCACGCGCCCCAGTAGCGAGTTGACCATTTGCAGGGCCCGGTCGCCGAGGGTGCTGACATCGGTGTCGGCGATCCAGGTGCTGACCGTGTTGACGAGCTGGGTGACCTGAACGATGGCCATGAACACCACGAGCGCCACCGGGATGATCACCATGAGTATGGCGACCAAAACCGTCAGCGTGGCCGAGAGACCGGTGCCGAATCGGCGCTGAAACCGTTGGTAGAGCGGGGTGAACAGATAGGCGCCGACCGCGGCCATCACGATCAGGACGAAGAAGCTGCGCAGGAAGTAGGCCCCGAGCAACACGGCCAGCACGGTGAAGATCGCGAGCGCCCGCTTCTGGGTGAGCGTGAACTGGTCTTTCATCTCCGCGCCTTCCCGCCGTTGGGCTGACCCTATCGCCACGCTGGCGTGACGGTCGGCATTGAAGGTCACTCTGGCGTGACGCTGGAACCTGCGACGGAGCGATGGGCGGCCTGGCCGGCCCGTTGGGAGGCGACGAACTTCATCGACATGCGCTGCATCAGCCCCGGGGCCAGCCGGGCGAACAGCCAGGAGGCATGGGCGCGACGGGGTTTGACCAGGATGGCCTTGTTGCGCGCAATGGCGCGAAGCGTGTCGGCGGCCAGCCGGTCGGCGTCGTAGGCGGTCTTGACCCCCTGACCCTGGAGGAAATAGTCACGTCCGACGAACCCGCCGACCGCTCCCTTGTCGAGGATCGGTGTCTCGACCGCGGCCGGGCATACCGCCAGCACGCCCACCCCGTGGGCGGCCGCCTCCGAACGCAGCGCCAGCGAGAGTCCCACGACGGCGTGTTTGGTCATCACATAGCTGGTGAGCTGGCCCGCGGCGGCCAGCCCGGCCATCGATGCGGTATTGATGATGTGGCCGTGACCCTGCCGGATCATCTGTGGATACGCAGCCGCGACACCGTGTACGACGCCGCGCACGTTGATGTCGATGATGGCGTTCCACTGGTCCAGCGTCAGCAGTTCGGTGTCCCCGCCCCAGACGATGCCCGCGTTGTTGAAAATCAGGTCGAGCCGGCCGGCCCGCGCCACCACACCGTCGACCGCGGACTGCACGGCGGCCGCGTCGGTGACGTCGAGGCGTGCCGACCGGGCACCCAACCCAGCGGCGGTATGTGCCGCCGCTGCCTCGTCGATGTCGGTGCAGAGCACCTCGGCACCGGCGGCCGCCAGCGCGCGGCACAGCGCCGCGCCGATACCGGAACCGGCGCCCGTGACGATCGCCTGCTTGCCGGCCAGAGATGTCATGCCTGGGCCAGCTTCATGACATGACCGAGGATGTCCGGGTAGCGCTTGAGGTGCGCGCCGCCGTTGAGATCGAGCACCTCGCCTGTCAGCCACGACGCCTGCGGCGAACACAGGAACACCACGGCGGCCGCGATGTCCTCGGGTGTTCCGCTGCGGCCCAGCGCGGTGTTCTCGACGTACTCCTCGACCACACCCGGAACCATCGCCGCGGGATCGGTCAGTGGCGTCTTCACGAATCCCGGCGCGATCGCGTTGACCCGGATGCCACGCGGCCCCATCTCGAGGGCGGCCACCTGCGTCAGCATCGACAACCCGGCCTTGGCCGCGCAGTAGGCGCTCATGCCGGCCGCGGGCTGGCGTCCGTTCAGCGATGAGATCGACACCAGCACACCGCCTTCGGGCAGATTGCGTCCGGCGTGCTTGGCGACGATGAAACCGCCGTTGAGACAGACGTCGACGACAGAGCGGAAGTCGTCGACCGCAAGATCGGTGATGAGACCGACGTTGCTGAACCCCGCGCAGTTGAGCACGATGTCGACCGGCCCGGCTTCAGCGAACAGTTTCTCGACCGCGCCCTCGTCGGTGACGTCGACGTAGCAGCTGGTGTGTGGTGCGCCCAACTCGGAAGCCCGGGCAGCTGCGCCGTCGGCGTTACGGTCGGCCACGACGATGCGGCAGCCGTCGGCTGCCAGGGCCTGGGCGCTGGCCCAGCCGATTCCGGAGGCTCCACCGATGATGATCGCGACGCGTTCCGTGGTCATGCTTGGCTCCCGTCGGTGTCATGCTCCTCGCGCGAGCGCTCGTCGGCGCGATGATCGCCCCACTTCTTGTCAATCGCGTTCCACGGGTCGGCCAATGTGCCCGGATAGTCCTTGTATGCGGACTTCGATCGCAGGAACGCACGAATCAGGGGAGCTGCGAGTCCGATCGGAAAACGCTTCAGCCCGGCGTTGGCCCTGGTGTCCGCCAGTAGCTGGGGCCAGGAGTGATGCTGGAACCCGAGCACCTCCTGCGAGCGGCCGGTGTCCATCCAGTCGGTGGCGAACCAGGCGGTGTCGTCGTCCGGATTGCCGGGCCGGCCGATCGGCAGGCCGCCCTTGATACCCATCGCGGCGGCTGCTTCGGAACCGACGGCGGACTGGATGTGCCGGTGCGTCTCGGCGTCGCCGCCGATCAGCAGGACCTCGTGGTTGGCGGTTTCGGTCGGGACGGTGGTGGCCGCGACGAACGCTGCCGCCACATCGCGTACGTCGACGGTCTGCAGCCGCCCGTCGGCGGGCAGCACGCTCTCGAACGAGATGAGATCGACGTCGATACCGAGGCTGAACTCGGAGCTCATCACCCCACCGAGACGCAGGATCAGCCAGTCCAGTTTCGAGGCCCGGACCAGGGCTTCGGCCTCGACCTTGTGCGCGCCGTAGATGTCCGAAGGGTTGACCGGGGTGTCAGGCCTCAACACATCGTGGGTGTGGTGCGGATTGCGGGCGCCGTAGACGGCGATGCTGGAGGCCTGGACGAACCGCGGCGGCGTGGGCTGGGCCTCGGCAGCGCGCAGCAGTGACGTGGTGGCCTCGACGTTGACCTTCCGGGCCAGGCCGCGGCGCATGTAGCAGAACGGCGGGATGATCGCGGCGAGGTGGATGATCGCGGCCGGCGCGACCGCCGAAACCAGTGCGTCGACGGCAGCGGAATCGGTCAGATCGGCCCAGCGCACCTGAACGGATGGCGGGAGTGCCGCGGCGGCCTTGCGGTTCGCCGGGACATCGAGATCCGTCGCGACCACCGTGCGGCCGCCGGCGGCCAGCGTCTTCACGACGGCCGAACCGACCAAACCGAACGCGCCGGTAACCAAAACAGCGTCGGACATAGGCCTCCTCGCTAGAACGTGTTGCAACACTAGCGAACGCGAGTGTGGTGTGTGTCACCGCGATCCGCACGAGGGCCGGGCGTTCGAGCGAGACCGTTCGCCCCGGTGCGCTCAGCAACCGCGTCTGGCTGCCGTACTGGGGGAAGTGTCGGAGTAGGCGAATGTTGCTGAGGTTGCCTCAAGAGCATTGATCAATGGCACCGTAAATAGATACACGTGATCGGGGTCACGCTGCATACCCGACTGTGATCCATTTGCCGGAACGGTCGTCGTTGCCGGATTTGGAAATTTGCCCGCGACCTATGCAAGGTGTGGCTGTAGGTATCGGTGAAAGTGAGCCAATCGCAGGCGTTTGTGATGTACTCGGTTGCACGCGTCAGCAATTGGGGAGGTGTGGGATGTCCGAAGATGTCGTGACGGGGGTTAACGACAGCGACTCCGGCGAAATTGCCGAAGAAGTTGCTGTGGGGTCCTCGGTGATTGTGTATCCGGGAACTGAAGAAGAATTGCACGGCACTGTCGTCGAGGATTTCGCCGACTTGGCCGGGACTGCGGTCGAGGTCGCCGGGGAGCGCATCGTCGAACCGGCACGCCGGTGGGCAGTCAATCTCGACGACGGCGGTCTGGTGTTCGTCGACGACGACAGCATCGCGCTCGCCGCGGAAGCTGCCTGAGTTCCGGGTAGTTCACCGCACGCTCAGCGGAAGCTGGCGTAACCGGCGCACCAACAAGCTGGGCTGCCATTCTGCGTCGCCCGCCGGCCGAATCGTGGTGCCGGTAGACAGCAGCGCCGAGAGCACGATTCGGGCCTCCAGGCGCGCCAACGCCGCGCCCAGGCAGAAGTGCCCACCCTTGCCAAAAGCGACATGGTTCTTGATGTTCGGCCGTTCCAGCCGGAACTCGTTCGGAGCCTCGAACACCGACCCATCCCGATTCGCCGCGCCCCACAACAGCAGGAGATGGCTGTCCGCCGGCACCGCGATCCCTGCCAGTTCGGAATCGGCCAGCACGTGCCGGTAATGCCCCCGGAACGGGGACTCGAACCGCAACACCTCCTCCAGGAACGGTGCGATCAACGCTGGATCACGGCGCAGCCGCTCGGCGAGTTCGGGGCGCCGGCTCAGAATCCAGACCGCGCTGCCGATCAATGACGCTGTCGATTCGCCTCCCGCGCCGACCAGCTGGATCAGCATGAACACCGCCACGTCCGGGGACACCCGCTCGGCCGTGCAGTACGCGGCCAGGTCTCCCAGCAGGTTCTCCTGTGGGTTTGCCGAAGCTGCACCGAACTGTTCGGTCAGGTATCCGCCGAGCTCCACGGCCGCGATCCCCGACGCGGTCAGTTGTTCGGAGTCGACGAGCCCGTCCAGCAGTTGGGTGCTGGCGTAGGCCCACGCGACCAGCCGATCGACGTCTGCCGCCGGCAATCCCAGCAGTTGTGCGACCACCAGCATGGGCAGCCGGTCGGCCAGCGTGGACATCCACTCGAACTCCCCCTTGGCGTCGGCCAGTAGTTCTGCGGTGAGGTCGGCGACGAACGGTTCGAGTTCGGCGATCCGCCTGACCGCCATCCGGGGCAGCACCATCTTGCGATGGGCGGCGTGAGCCGGGTCGTCGGCGGTGGCCAACACGTGGATGGGGCTGCCCGGCTCGCCCATGCCGAATGCGGAGACGGTGCCGTCGGGCTGCGACCACATGGTCGCGGTGAGATTCGAGGAGAAGTCCTGGGGACGTCCGGTGGCCTCGATGACCGCCTCGAATGACGTCAGCACGAAGAACGGGGAGTCGCCGACCTGCGCGACGGGTGCGTCAGTGCGCAAGCGGTCGTAGAGCGGATACGGATCCTGCAGGCAAGCCGGTTCGAACAGTTCGTGTGCCAAGAGCATTTGCCCAGGTTGGCTGGCCGTTATCGGCGAGTCAACGAAGCTCGGACATGTTGATATCGGCCGCTGGGGATGGGGGTGAGGCGGTGTCTCAGCCGGGCGTGTTGACCTGCGGAGTGGGTGAGAAAAAGTCCGGAATCTGTCTCATCATGCGATAAATTCGCTTCTATGTCTCCCAAGCGTGCGGACTGGTTGGTCGGCGGCGACCGCCGCGCCGAAGCTGCCGAGCGCATCTATACCGCGGCTGCCGAGATGGCGGCCCGTGACGGGTTCGACGCGCTGGACATCGACGCACTCGCCGCGCGGGTGCACTGCTCGCGCGCGACGGTCTACCGGCATGCGGGCGGCAAGGCGCAGATCCGCGATGCGGTGCTGGCCCGGTTGGCCGCTTCGATCGTGGGGGAGGTGCGCCGAGCGGTCGACGGTCTGACCGGTGCGCACCGGGTGCTGACTGCTATTACCGTTGCTCTGCAACGTATTCGAGCTGATCCGATGTTCGAGCTACTGCTCGGATCGCTGCGCACCGGGGGTGGGATGGCGGACCTGACGCAGTCGCCGGTGCCTGCCGCGTTCGCCACGGAACTCACCGGCCTGGACGAGGACGACCCGGCGGCCGCGGCCTGGATCGTTCGGCTGGTGCTGTCGTTGTTGGTCTGGCCCGGTGCCGATGATGCGGCCGAGCGACAGATCCTGGAGCGCTTCGTTGCCCCGGCGTTCGGTGGGACGCAGGGCTAATCGCCTCGGCGCACACATCGAAAACCGATGTGGCTCATGCCCGTATCCACCATCTGTGGTCGCCGGGCCGCAGGGCGATAGCGCATGCAGTAACTGTCGGCGCACAGGAACGAGCCGCCTTTGATCACCCTGCGGCCGATCTGGAACTGCGGCTGGTTCGGGTCGTAGGTGTCAGCGGCACAGCAGGGCGTGGTGGCCCGGTCCTCGCCGTACCAGTCGGTGGTCCACTCCCAGACGTTGCCTGCCATGTCGAACAGGCCGTACCCGTTGGGCTCGAAGCTGCCCACCGGTTTCGTTGTGCCATAACCGGTATCGGGGAGGTAGGGGAACTCGCCGTGCCAGTAGTTCGCCAGCCGCCTACCGGGCGGTTCGGGCTCGTCACCCCAGGTGTAGGCCGCACCGGGGATCCCGCCGCGGGCCGCTGTCTCCCACTCGGCCTCGGTGGGCAGCTCCAGGCCGGCCCAGTCCGCATACGCGGTGGCATCGTCAAAAGCGATGTGCACCACGGGATGCAGCTCGCGACCCTTCAGAGATGAGCGCGGTCCACGCGGGTGATTCCAGCACGCGCCCGGCGTCCATGCCCACCACTGGCTGATGTGGCGGAGGTCCACCGGCCCGGCGGTGCGCTGGAACACCATGGAGCCGGGCACCAGGTTCTCCGGTGGGGCGCCGGGGAAGTCGTCGGGGTTCACCGGACGCTCGGCAACCGTGACATAGGCGGTGGCGTCGACGAATTCGGCGAAGTCGGCGTTGGTCACCTGATGGCGCTGGATCCAGAACCCCGCACTGGTGACCTCACGTGCCGGCGCTTCCTCCGGGTAGT
This sequence comes from Mycolicibacterium sp. 050232, assembly GCA_036235365.1. GTDB lineage: Bacteria > Actinomycetota > Actinomycetes > Mycobacteriales > Mycobacteriaceae > Mycobacterium. Next base: position 503,383 of record JAZBEZ010000005.1, read on the forward strand.
GCGTATCCGAGCCGAGCGTCGTCGTCTGTGCCGGAATCCAGACCAGATCGGACGCCGTCATGCATCGACTCTGCGGTGAGGGCGAGGTTTACTCGCACTTGTGCGCCGTGGACGCAGAGTCGATGTCCTCAGTGCGACCTCAGTCAAAGACCGTCGTCCAATCGTCGCGCATGCTGGCCACGGCCCAACCCTGTTCGGTCGCGAGCCCCAACGCCTTCTCCGCTCCTGCGGTGTAATCGAATTCGCGGTCGGGGTCGTCGTGGCGTACCAGCAGTCCCATCGACGGGCCCGGCCCGCCTGCGGTGTACTCGAGCATCTGGATGTCGCCGTTGGAGTTGCCTGCCGCGAAGATCGGCCGACGGCCCACCCGTCCCCAGATGCGCACGGCCTTGACCGGACCGTCGTTCAGGAATTCCGGGGTGGCCGTCGTCTTGAGTTGGCCGTCGACGAAATCCAGCCCGACGGAACTGCCGATCACCCGCTCCGGCGGGACGCCGTACATCGACGTCGTCACCGGCCGCATGAAATCGCGGCCGCCACCGGAGACGATGTAGTTGGTGAAGCCGTTGGTCTCCAGGTAGCGCAGCAACTCGATCATCGGCAGATAACCACACGTGGTGTACGGGCGGCCCAGCGTCGGGTGCTGCGCCTCGGCGAAGAACGCCTTGATCCGGTCGGCGTGCTCATCGACCGTGAGTCCGGCATAGGCCGAAAGTATGCCGCCGGCAAGGACTTTCAGTGCCGAATCATCGCCGTTGTAGTGCTTGGTGACGGCATCGCCGAACCATGCCAGATCACCGGAAGCGGCGGCGGTGTAGGGCTGCTTGGCGGCCAGGTCCGGGTCGGCCGCCGCCTGCTCGGCCAGTCGGCGCACGAGGAAATCCAACTGGATATACGCCGGCTTCTCACACCACAGCGTGCCGTCGTTGTCGAACACGGCGACGCGCTCTTCGGGCGCCACCTGCTCGGTGACGCGCCCCACGAAGTCGACGATCGCCGACTTCGTGGGCCCGTCGTTCCAGGATTGCAGATCGGCCAACTCAGCCACCCATCCGTTCGAGGAAGTTGTGGAGTTGATCGACTGCGTTGCTGATGGTGAACGAGGCCGGTTCGCGGCGCGGTGGAAACTCCTTGAAGGTTTCCAGGAATTGGGTGACCAGTGCGTTGGCCATGAGGGCGAGGTAGTCGTGTTCGAACCACCAATCCCAGTAGGTGTTGGAGGTGATGTCGGCGCGTTCGTAGGGATCGGTGCGCAGGTTGTACAGTTTCGGCGCGCGCAGTGGCGTGAACGGTTCGAACCAGATCTGCAGTGTTCCCTGGCAGCGCTGCTCCATGAACACCACCTTCCAGTTCTCGATGCGCACCCCGAGTACGTCGCAGTCGTCGGAGAAGTAGATCAACCCGCGGCGAGGGCTCTTGTCGACTTCGCCGGTGAGGTAGGGCAGTAAGTTGAAGCCGTCGATGTGGACCTTGTACTTGGTGGCTCCGGCCTTATAGCCCTTCTTTAGCTTCTCGACGATGTCGGGGTCCCCGGCGGCAGCCAGGAAGGTCGGCAGCCAGTCGTGGTGCTGGACGATCTCGTTGGAGACGCTGCCGGCTTCGATCTTTCCGGGCCAGCGGATCAGCTCCGGGATGCGAAACGCGCCTTCCCAGTTGGTGTTCTTCTCACTGCGGAACGGCGTGGTCGCACCATCGGGCCAGGTGTTGGCGTGCGGACCGTTGTCAGTCGAGTAGATGACGATGGTGTCCTCGGCCAGGCCCAACTCGTCGAGCGCATCCAGCAGCCGACCGACATGGCGGTCGTGGTCGACCATCGTGTCGTGGTAGCCGGACTGCCAGCGCCCGGCCTGTCCGACGCTTTCGGGCTTGGTGTGCGTGCGGAAATGCATGTGGGTGGTGTTCATCCAGACGAAGAACGGTGTATCCGACTCCTTTTGGCGCCGGATGAAGTCGATGCAGGCCGACGTCGTCTCGTCGTCGATGGTCTCCATGCGTTTTTTGGACAGCGGTCCGGTGTCCTCGATGCGTTGTTTGCCCACCGGGCCGAAACGCTCGTCGACCTCGTCGGACTCCTCGTCGGTCGCCCAGGAATGGACCACCCCGCGCGGCAGCATCTTCCTGCGCAAATTGGGGGCTTCTTCTTCGGTCGGGTAGTCGGGGTGCTCTGGCTCCTCTTCGGCGTTGAGGTGGTACAGGTTGCCGAAGAACTCGTCGAAGCCGTGATTGGTTGGCAGGTATTGGTTGAGGTCACCGAGATGGTTCTTGCCGAACTGCCCGGTGGCGTAGCCAAGCGGTTTCAGTAGCGACGCGATCGTCGGGTCTTCGGGGGACATTCCGACGTCCACGCCCGGCATGCCGACCTTGGACAGGCCTGTGCGGTACACGCTCTGGCCGGTGATGAACGACGATCGGCCGGCCGTACAGCTCTGCTCGCCGTAGGAATCGGTGAACAGCATGCCTTCCTTGGCGATGCGGTCGATGTTGGGCGTGCGATATCCCATCAATCCCATGCTGTAACAGCTCAGGTTGGAGATCCCGATGTCGTCGCCCCAGATGACCAGGATGTTGGGTTGGTTGTTCGGCATGTGCCAGGCCTCGCTTTCGCATCAAATTCGTTTGTCGCGCCTGCTTCGTGTTCCCGACCTGCCTCGAAGCTATGCGGCCACACCGGATCGGAGGGGGAACTCGCGCGTCTCTCAGGGAAAACTCAATTCGGGCGCGGTCAGTCCTTGGCCAGGAACTCGTGCAGCTTCTCGACCACCTGGTCGACGCTGAAGCTGGCAGGTGGGTGCCGCGGTGGGAATTCCTTGAACGTTTCGAGGAACTTCGTCGCCATCGCGGTCGCGTAGAAGACGAAGAAGTCATGGCGTAGCAACCACTCGTAGTACGTGTTCGACGTGATGTCGGCGTACTCGTACGGGTCGGTGCGCAGGTTGAACAGCTTCGGAACCCGCAACGGGGTGAACGGCTCGGCCCACACCCGCAAGGTGCCCTCGCACCGCTGTTCCTGGAACACAATCTTCCAGTTCTCGAACCGCATGGCGACCAGGTCCCCGTCGTCGGAGAAGTAGAAGAATCCGCGTCGCGGGCTGGCATCCACCTCGCCGGTCAGGTACGGCAGCAGGTTGTAGCCGTCGATATGGACTTTGTACTCGGTGTTCCCATCGGCCCCCGCCTTGTGGCCGTTCTTGAGCTTGTCCGCGATATCGGGTTCACCGGCAGCGGCAAGCAGGGTCGGCAGCCAGTCGTGGTGCTGGACGATCTCGTTGGAGACCGTGCCTGCCTTGATCTTTCCGGGCCAGCGGATCAGTTCCGGAACGCGGAACGCGCCTTCCCAGTTGGTGTTCTTCTCGCTGCGGAATGGTGTGGTGCCACCGTCTGGCCAGGTGTTGCGGTGCGGGCCGTTGTCGGTGGAGTAGATGACGATGGTGTCCTCGGCGATGCCGAGTTCATCGAGCACGTTCAGCACGGTGCCGACGTTGCGGTCGTGGTCGATCATCGTGTCGTGGTACGGCGATTGCCACAGCCCGGCCTGCCCGCGGCTCTCCGGCTTGGTGTGGGTGTAGAGGTGCATGTGGGTGAAGTTGCACCAGACGAAGAACGGGTTGCCCTCCGCGTGCTGACGCTTGATGTAGTCGACCGTGGCGTCGGCGATGTCCTCGTCGATGGTCTCCATGCGCTTGGTGTTCAGCGGGCCGGTGTCCTCGATGGTCTGCTTGCCCACCGGCCCGAACTTCGGGTCGTCGGGCTCGGTAGACACCTCGGTGGTGGCCTTGCATTTGAGCACGCCCCGCGGTTTGGCCAGGTTGTAGAGCCTGGGGTAGCGGTCTTCGTGCGGGTAGTCGAAGTTCTCCGGCTCCTCCTCAGCGTTGAGGTGGTACAGGTTGCCGAAGAACTCGTCGAAGCCGTGCACGGTCGGCAGGTACTTGTTGAGGTCGCCGAAGTGGTTCTTGCCGAATTGCCCGGTGGCGTAGCCCATCGGCTTCAGCAGCTCGGCGATGGTCGGATCTTCGGCGGCCCAACCGATATCGACGCCTGGCACGCCCACCTTGCTCATTCCGGTGCGGTAGACGCTTTGTCCGCTGATGAATGCCGCGCGTCCGGCAGTGCAGCTCTGCTCACCGTAAGAGTCGGTGAATCGCATGCCTTCGTCGGCCAGGCGATCGATGTTCGGGGTGCGGTAGCCCATCAGCCCGTCGCTGTAGCAACTGAGGTTGCTGATGCCGATGTCGTCGCCCCAGATCACCAAGATGTTCGGTTTGCCGTTTGGCATGTTGGCTCCTCACCTCGACCGATCCACCCGACCCGCTTCCGACACTAGGCGTTCTGTCCCGCACAGGACGGGGCTTCGCCCGCCTGTCAGACGATATTTACGTATTCGCCGGAAATTCGGTGGTAAGACCAGAGCCATGAGCGAGTCGACGGCACGCGCTGCGGTGCGCACCCTGCATCCCGGTTACTTCGCCCTCGTCATGGCCAGCGGAATCATGTCCATCGCGATGAATTACCACGGGGCACATGTGCTTTCGGTGATATTGCTGTGGGTGGCGGGGGCCGCCTATGTGGTGTTGGCGGCCCTGACCGTCGTCCGGACTGCCCGGTACCGCCGTGAGTTCATGGCCGACCTGACCGATCCGAGCCGTGGGTTCGCCATGTTCACGTTCGTGGCGGCGACGTGTGTGGTCGGCACTCGACTGGCCGCCGACGCCCATTACGGCCTGGCGTTCACACTGCTGGCAATCGGCTGGGTGGCGTGGATGGTGCTGGGCTATGTGGTGCCGTGGACGGCGGTTCTCGGTCAGGCCGCCCGGCCGGTACTGCAGCGCGCCAACGGAACCTGGTTCATCTGGGTCGTCGCCAGCCAGTCCGTCGCCGTGCTGGCCGCCGCTTTGCAACCCGAAATAGATTCGGGCCGTTCGGAATTGGCATTGCTGGCGGTGTTCTCGTGGTCGGTGGGGATATTCCTGTACGGTGCGGCGGGCATCTTCGTGGCCATCCGGATGCTGGTGTACCCGCTGCTGCCGACTGACCTCACCCCGCCTTATTGGGTGGCGATGGGCGCCACCGCGATCACGGTGGTGGCCGGGGCCCGGATCGTGGAGATGGCGGACGCCCCGATGGTGTCGGCGACCCGGGGCCTGATCGCGGGAGCCTCGGTGTTTTTCTGGGCGTTCGGTACCTGGCTGATTCCACCGTTGATCGCGGCCGGCATCTGGCGGCACTGGATCCATCGCATTCCGCTGCGCTACGACGCCACGCTGTGGAGCGTCGTCTTCCCGCTCGGCATGTACGGCGTCGGTGGGCACTACCTCGGCCAGGCCGACCAGCTACCGATCGTGGAGTACATCGGCTACACCGAGAGCTGGATCGCGCTGGCCGTGTGGGCGGTGGTGTTCCTGGCCATGCTGCGCCACCTGTTCCTCACGCTTCGGCCTGGTGTCAGGGACGTATCCGGCGCACCCTTAGAGGTGGAGGGTGATTGACATGTACGACAAGGATCTGACCAACAAATGGCTCGTCGAGATCGAGTTCTCCGAAGACGAGGTCCACACTCACGCCTCGGCCCGGGCGCAGGTGCGCGACGACACAATGTCCACCACCGGTGATGCCTATCGAAACCCGAAAGACCCGGGCGCGCCGATGATCGGCGAGGAGATCGCCGCGGCCCGTGCGCTCATCGCGCTGGGCAGCGACCTACTGCATGCCGCGTCGGCACGGATCGAACAGTCCACGCACCATCCGGTGCACCTGTACCGCTGAACTGGCCTGCCGGGTGTCCGCACCGGGTGCGGCACACTCGTCGGCATGTCCGACCACTCTTTGCGCGAGGTCATGTCGGTGACCGCGCCGATCGGCCTGGCGTTCATTCCGCTGGGCATGGCCCTGGGCTTGCTGGTGGTCCATGCGGGCCTGGATTGGTGGTGGGCGCCGGCGTTCGCCGCGGTGATCTACGCAGGCTCCCTGGAATTCCTGATGGTGGGTCTGGCGGCAACGGCGGCACCCGTGGGCGCGGTCGCACTGACCACGTTCATCGTCAACAGCAGGCACGCGTTCTACGCGCTGTCGTTCCCGCTGGACCGCGTCAAGAGTCCGGCCGGCAAGCTCTACAGCACCTACACGCTGTCGGATGAGGCGTACGCGGTGGCGGTCAGCCCGGCTACCGAACGTTGGACCACCCGGCCGATTCTGATGATGCAGGCGGCGTTGCAGGGGCTCTGGGTCGCGGGCGCCGCGCTGGGTGGACTCATCGGCTCGGCACTGCCGGTCGAACGATTGCAGGGGCTGGATTTCGCCCTCACGGCGCTGTTCGTCGTGCTGGCCATCGACGCGTACCGGCAGCGGCCCGACCGGGTGACGGCATTGACGGCGGTGGCGTGTGCAGTGATTGCCTGGCTGCTGGTGCCCGGTCAACTGCTGGTCTGCGCGTTCGCCGGCTTTACCGTCGTGCTGCTGGGCCGGCTCGGCTTCGAACGGCGCCGCCATGCCTGACGGCGCCGGCCACATCGCCCTGCTGGTCGCCGTCGCGGCAGGCATCACCTGGGCGTTGCGCGCGCTGCCGTTCGCGGTTCTCGCGCCGATGCGGCACAGCACCGTGGTGCGTTACCTCAGTACGCACATGCCGCTTGGGGTGATGGCCATGCTGGCGGTCTATACCTTGCGGGGCCACACCGATGGCAGCATCCGGCAACTGCTGTGGCTGGGCATCGCGGTGGCGTCGACCGCGGTTCTGCACTGGGTGCGCGGCAGCGCGCTGTTGTCGATCCTGACCGGCACGACGATCTATGTCGTGCTGATGTCGCTGTGGGCGTGAGGGATTCGCCCAGCCGCGCTCAGCGAGCGACCGCCGCTGGTGCCGGCGCCGTCTGTGCCGACTCCACCTGGTGGAAGAGGTCGACGTAGTAGGGCATGCACTCGGCCACGGCCTGCTCGGTGGTGAACAGCGGCTCGTAGCCCAGGTCGCGCTTGGCCTTGGCGATCGAGAAGTAGTTGTTGAGGTAAAGCCGTTCCACCGCAAGCGGTTCGATCAGCGGCTCGGGCAGGGCGAACCTGAAGTGCAGCCACTGCCAGGCCATCATCACCTTGTGGACCAGCTTGCCGGACACATAGAACGTCGGCAGCTTGCGGCCGCACGCCGCGATCACCGGACGGGCGAACTCGAACATGTTGATCGGCTCACCGTCGTTGATGAAGTAGGCCTGACCGGGCGCGGTGCCACCGGGGACCAGATGCTGGCCGGCCAGGATGAAACCGTGAATCAGGTTGTGCACGTACGAGTTGTCGAGCTTGATGTTCTTGTTGCCGACGAGCACCTTGACGTGGCCGGCGAGCACGTTCTCGAACACCTTGCGGAACATGGTCTGATCGCCCCGGCCCCAGATGCCGCTGGGCCGGATCGAACAGGTCAACATGCCCTGCTCGCCGTTCTGGGAGAGCACGAACTTCTCCGCCACGACCTTGGTCTCGGTGTACAGGTCGTTGAACCGGGCCGTGTAGGGCATGGTCTCGTCACCGTTGACGATGTCCTGTCCGCCCATCACCACACTGTTGGAGGCGGTGTAGACGAAGCGCTTGACGCCGGCGGCCTGGGCCGCGTGCACCAGGTTCTTGGTGCCTTCCACGTTCACGGCGAAGCTGCGCTGCCGGTACTCCTCGGTGACCGAGGCGCCGCCCATCAGGTCGATGATGGCGGCGGTGTGGATGACGGTGTCGATGTCCTTGACGGCCGCGGCCACGGTCTGCTTGTCGCAGATGTCGCCCTCGATGACCTCGAGGCCGGCGTGATCGCCCAGCGGTGACGGTGCGCGGTCGAAAGACCGGACCGAGTATCCGCGGTCGAGCAGCTCGGTCACCAGGTTGGCGCCGACGAAGCCGGAGCCACCGGTCACCAGGACGCGGCCGAGTTCAGTGGTCAGAGATGCGTCACCCATGCCGGGCAGCTTAACTGAAACAGGTTCCAGTTTCGAGCTCGATCGGCAGAAATGGTTGCTGGATCAAGTTTCGTCGGACTCGCGCGCGGCCAGTGCCTGCTCAACCCGCTGTCGTGCTCCGGCTAAGTGCTCCTCGCAACGTTGTGCCAGCTTCTCGCCCCGTTCCCAGAGGTTGAGCGAAGCATCGAGGTCGAGACCGCCTTGCTCCAGCTGCTGCACGACGGCGATCAGCTCGTCGCGGGCCTCTTCATAGCCCAATTCACTAATAGGCTTCATGCTCATACCCATCTACTCGCTACCGTCAGCCTCATTGCCGTCGCTGACGGCGGTGATCACTCCGTCCGACACCCGCACCCGCAATCGGGTACCTTCCGGCGCGTCGGCCACTGAACGCAGAATCGTCGGCGCGCCCGAGGCCGGGACCGCCTGGACCACCGCGTAGCCGCGCGCCAGCGTCGCCGCCGGGCCGAGCGCGGTGAGCCGCGCCGAGAGATGGCCGACGGTGTCGGCCTCCGCGGCGATCTTCCTGCTGATGTCGCGTTGGGCGGTGGCCCGGGCCCGGGTGATCTCATCGGTCCGCGCGGTGAGCCCCGCCAGCGGCTGCGCCAGCACCGGGCGGCTGCGCAACTGGTCCAGGTGGTGCTGCTCCCGGTGAACCCAGTTGCGTAGCGCTCGGGCGCTGCGCCGGTGCAGATCGGTGATCAACGCCTGCTCGGCAGCCGCGTCGGGCACGATCCGCTTGGCCGCGTCGGTCGGGGTGGCCGCGCGCACGTCGGCGACCAGATCGGACAGGGGAGTGTCGGGTTCGTGGCCGATCGCGCTGACCACCGGGGTGCGGCAGGCGACGATCGCCCGGCACAGCGTCTCGTCCGAGAACGGCAGCAGGTCCTCCACGCTGCCGCCGCCGCGCGCGAGGACGATCACGTCCACCTCGGGCATGGCGTCCAGCGCTGCCAAAGCGTCGATGATCTGCGGCACCGCGTTGGGCCCCTGCACGATGGTGTTACGGATCGCGAAGCGCACTGCGGGCCAGCGGGTGCCCGCAACGGTCGTGACGTCACGCTCGGCGGCCGAGGCTCGCCCGGTGATCAGTCCGACCGTGTTGGGCAGGAACGGGATCGGCCGTTTGAGCCGGGGGTCGAACAGCCCTTCGGCCTCCAACAGGCGGCGCAGCCGTTCGATCCGGGCCAGCAGTTCACCGATGCCGACGGCGCGAATCTCGCTGACCCGCAACGAGAACGTGCCGCGACCGGTGTAGAAATTGGGCTTGCCGCAGATGATCACCTGCGTGCCCTCGGTCAGCTTGACCGGGGCATTGCGCACCAGATCACGCGGGCAGGTCAGGGTCAGCGACATGTCGGCCGCAGGGTCCCGCAGGACCATGAAGACCGTTTTCGAATCAGGGCGGACCTTGAGTTCGGTCAGCTGCCCTTCGACCCACACCGTGCCGAGCCGGTCGATCCATTTGGCGACGCGGGTCGCCACCGCGCGGACCGGCCAGGGATTCTCCGGTGATTGACCCGGTTCGGTCACTTCGCGGTCGCGCGGGTGATCCTGTTGGCGAGCAGCGTGACGAACGGTGCGCGGGCCCGGCCGGCCTCTTCGTAGGCCAGCAGTGCCTCAAGGTCGGCCACCCGCAGGGAGGTCAACCGGGCGCGCAGCTGCGCCAGCGTCAGCGCGTCGTACCCGAGTTCGCCGGCGATGGCCGGCGCTGCGTCCGTGGCACCGGCGGCCTTGCCGTTCGTCGAGCCGGCCGACTCGGGCTCGCCGGTGCTGTAGAGGGCGAACCGTCCTTCGGTGCGACGCTCACCGTCACCGGCCGCGTCGACATCGTCGTCGGAGTCCGTGTCGGAGTCGAGGTCCTCGTCGAAGGTGGCCCACTCAGGCTGCTCGTCCTTCGGCGGAAACAGCTGTTCGAGCGTCTCGTCGCCCTTGACCACCAGCTCGGCGAGGTTCTGCTGGACATGCATGACGAGGTTGGCCGCCTGACTGGCCACCGTCATGGGATAAGTCAGGATCGTCTGAGGCAGCTTGCGGGTTTCTTCCAGGGCGGTTGCTGCCGCACCCACCAGCAGCCGGACCCCGTACGGTGCAGTTCCCATGTGCACAGACTAGCCACAGCCACGGTTGGCTCCGTTGCGTTGTCGCCCCGTACCCTGGAGACATGCCGCCGACAATCAACATGGGTATCCCGGGTGCCACCAGCTCGGTGAGGTCAGGCGGCGGTTCGCAAGCCTCCGGCAAACGGGTCCTGCTGGCTGAGCCCCGCGGGTACTGCGCCGGTGTGGACCGCGCCGTCGAGACCGTCGAGCGCGCCCTGGAGAAGCACGGCGCCCCGGTCTACGTGCGCCACGAGATCGTCCACAACGTGCACGTCGTCGAAACGCTGGCCAAGGCCGGCGCGGTGTTCGTCGACGAGACCGACGAGGTGCCCGAAGGGGCGATCGTGGTGTTCTCGGCGCACGGCGTCGCACCGACCGTGCATGTGGAGGCTGCCGCCCGCAACCTCAGGACGATCGACGCCACCTGCCCGCTGGTCACCAAGGTGCACAACGAGGCCAAGCGGTTCGCCCGCGACGACTACGACATCCTGCTCGTCGGTCACACCGGGCACGAGGAGGTCGTCGGCACCGCGGGTGAGGCGCCCGACCACGTCCAGGTGGTCGACAATCCGGACGCCGTCGACAACGTCACCGTGCGTGACCCGAACAAGGTCATCTGGCTGTCGCAGACCACGCTGAGCGTCGACGAGACCATGGAGACGGTGCGCCGGCTCCGCGAGAAGTTCCCGACATTGCAGGATCCGCCGAGCGACGACATCTGCTACGCGACCCAGAACCGTCAGGTTGCCGTCAAGGCGATGGCGCCCGAATGTGAGCTCGTCATCGTGGTCGGCTCGCGTAACTCGTCGAACTCGGTGCGGCTGGTCGAGGTGGCCCTCGGCGCCGGATCGCAGGCTTCACATCTGGTGGATTACGCCGAAGACATCGACCCTGCCTGGCTGGAGGGCGTCACCACGGTGGGCGTCACCTCCGGGGCATCGGTGCCCGAGGTGCTGGTGCGCGGTGTGCTCGAACGGCTGGCCGAATACGGCTATGGCACCGTGCAGCCCGTCACCACCGCCAACGAGACGTTGGTGTTCGCCTTGCCGCGTGAGATCCGCCCGCCGCGCTCCTGATCGGTGTGCGGTCGGCCTGAGCGTCGATCAGTCGTCGTAATCCCAGGAGTGGCGGCCCCTGGCGGCTGCGCCCTTCGATGACCGCGGCCGCGTGCGGTGCTCCACCCGGCGGTCTTCGTCGTCGGATCCGCGGTAGCGCACGCGCGACACCGGATGGTGCGTCGAGCGGCCTGAACCGTTGGGCGGCTGGTTCGGCTGCTCGAACGAATCCTCGAATGGCTGGTAGTCGTCGAATCGGCGGCGCCGTTGCGGGCGCTCAGGCGGGGCGTCGAACGAGGCCTCACGCTCACGCCGCTCCGGCGGCGGCTGCTTGCGCGGTTCGCGCGGCTGGGTCCGCACTCGCCGGCGGGGTTCGCCGGGACCAGGTTCCGTCGCCCGCGGAGGTCTGGGCCGCCGCGGCCGCTCGGGCATCGCGCCGTCGAGTTCGCTGCCGAGATCACTGTCGGTGCCACGGCCCGGGCGGGGGCGTGGGGCCGTGGAGCGTTTGGTCGGCCTGCGTTCGCCGCGAGGACGTCCGGAGGCCGTTGCGGCTGCCGCCGCGGCCCCGGTGCCGGGTTCTGCACCGGCCGGACGCCGGCGCGGTGGCCGGCCGGATGGGCGCCGTCGCGGCGGGGCGTCTGGCGCCTCTTCCGGCCGGGCCGACCGGTCCCGGCGGGCCGACGCGGTGGCGGGTTTGCGGAGAATCAGCCCAGAAAGTTTCTCTGTGACAGATGACACAATTCCCGCGACGGGCGTTGCCTTCGCTGTTTTGGCGGTCCCGGAGTCAGCCGATACGGCTACGTCGTCGCCGCGATGTGATGTCAGACCGACATACCACCGGCCCAGTCCGATCAGCAGCACGGCGGCCGAGACGAACAGCATCAGCGGAAAGCGTTCGATCAGCGGATATCCGCAGTTGATCGCGAGATCCTTCACGCCACCCAGCTCGCCACCGTGGAACAGGAAATAGGACCCCGGAACGGCGACGAAAAGTATTAGTGGGGGCTGGATCACAGCCGTGAACAGACCGGCCTGCTGGACCACCAGAACAGCCACGATGCAGCCGAGGGAATAGCAGACGGCGAACACCGCGCTGAGCTCGCGATCACCCGAACCGGCATCGAAAGCAAAGCCGATCGCGGTAGCCGTGATCGCGATCAGCGCAGCAGCCCACCACGGCACACCGGCGAATCGCGGGTGTACAGAGCGATGGTCAGCCGGCACTGCCGACTGTGCGCGCTGTCCTGACACACGTTGACCGTACCGGCTCAGTCTGGCCGCGTGCTGCCAGCTCGCGCTGGCGTGCCCGTCACACCGGCTTAGACTGTGGTCCCTGTGAGCCTGAACCTGGGAATCGTCGGTTTGCCGAACGTCGGAAAGTCGACTCTGTTCAATGCCCTGACGCGTAACGACGTGTTGGCGGCCAACTATCCGTTTGCGACCATCGAGCCCAACGAGGGCGTCGTTCCGCTGCCCGATCCCCGGCTCGACAAGCTCGCCGAGATCTTCGGATCGGAGAAGACCGTGCCGGCGCCGGTGACGTTCGTCGACATCGCGGGCATCGTGAAGGGCGCCTCGGAGGGCGCAGGCCTCGGCAACAAGTTCCTCGCCAACATCCGCGAGTGCGACGCCATCTGCCAGGTGGTGCGTGTGTTCGCCGATGACGACGTGGTGCACGTCGACGGGCGCGTGGACCCGCGGTCGGACATCGAGGTGATCGAGACCGAGCTGATCCTGGCCGACATGCAGACGCTGGAGAAGGCGGTGCCGCGGCTGGAGAAGGAAGCCCGCAACAACAAGGAGCGCAAGCCGGTCCTGGACGCGGCGGTCGCGGCCCAGGCGGTGTTCGACGACGGCAAGACGCTCTTCTCGACCGGCAAAGACTGGTCGATCCTGCGTGAGCTGAACCTGATGACCACCAAGCCGTTCCTGTACGTGTTCAACGCCGACGAGTCGGTGCTCACCGACGAGGCGAAGCAGGCCGAGCTGCGCGAGTTGGTGGCCCCGGCCGACGCGGTGTTCCTGGACGCCAAGATCGAATCGGAACTGATCGAACTCGACGACGAGTCGGCCCAGGAGCTGTTGGAGTCGATCGGGCAGACCGAGCGCGGCCTGGACGCGCTGGCCCGCGCCGGGTTCCACACGCTGAAGCTGCAGACGTATCTGACTGCGGGGCCGAAGGAATCGCGCGCCTGGACCATCCACCAGGGCGATACCGCGCCCAAGGCGGCAGGCGTGATCCACACCGACTTCGAGAAGGGCTTCATCAAGGCTGAGGTGGTGTCGTTCGACGACCTCGTCGAGGCCGGGTCGATGGCCGCCGCCAAGGCCGCGGGCAAGGTCCGGATGGAAGGCAAGGACTACGTGATGGCCGACGGCGACGTCGTGGAGTTCAGGTTCAACGTGTAGATGGCGCTGGTCTCGGCCGCGATATGCCCTCACCCGGTGATGCTGATTCCCGACCTGGCCGGGCGGAGCGACCGGTGGGACCGCTTGCGGTCCGCCTGCCTGGAAGCGGTTGGGCTACTACAGATTCCGGTCGTCGGGGGCGGGCTTGAACCGTCTCCGGATGCTCCTCAATTGGTTGCGATCGTCGGGGGTGACGACGCGACCCGGAGTTTCGACCCGGCCGGCGCGTATCCCAGCCTGTTTTCCAACGGCATTCGCTGGAGATCCGGATGGGGGCAGGACGCGGAAGACCCACAGCCACTTCCGTTGACGCTCTCTCTCGGCTACTGGCTTTTGGTGTCCTCAAGGCCAGACGGCAAGGGGATCATCGTGGCCGACGGTGCATTCGAATCGATCGATTTCGATGCCTCGCTTGAGGATTGCGCTGCACTGGGTCGAGATTTAGCCGGACGTGCCGAGCGTGTGGCGATGATCGTCATCGGTGAGGGCTCGACATGCATGACCGCGTCGGATCGAGTAGATCAGGCCGAAGAGGCGGCCGGGTACGACAAGGCGGTCATGCGAGCGTTGGAACAATGCGATGCCGACGCACTCGGTCGACTCGGTGAGAACGGTCTTGCCATGACCGGGCGCGCGCCGTGGCGGGTGCTGGCCGGCGCCGCGGCGGGGAACGAATTCGAGGGCCGCTTGCATGCGGGCGGGCGAGAGAACGACGGCGGGTATTTCGTGGCGAGTTGGACCCGGCGGCCTTCCGGTGCCAACGTGTGAATGCCGGCGGGAGGGTGGGGGATACGCACGCATCACGCCCGAATTTCGTGTCCAGGGCCCGGTGCTTGAACCGGACCTATGCCGGGTCTGCGCCCGGTGATCGGTTCTCGAAATATTGGACCAGGCAGAACTCGTGTCCTTCGGGGTCGAGCATCACCAGGACCACTCCTTCGTCGTAGTCGTTGCGGATGCCCGCCCAGCGCCCGCCGAGGGCCTCGACCTGGTTTCGGCCCACGGCGATGTCGTCTACTTGCACGTCCAGGTGAATGCGCACCTTCGTGACTTTCGGTTCGGGTACACGCTGGAAGGTAAGTCGGGGAAACCGCCCGGAGCGCGTGCCGACAGTGGCCCAGTTCGGATCAGTCCCGTGCTCACTCGACGTCGGAATGCCGAGCAACGCGGCCCAGAAGGCCGACATCCGAATGGGATCGATGCAATCGATCGTCACTCCGGACCAATGGTTTGCCATCGTTTCTCCCCCGGAAATTTGCGACACTCCAGCGGATCCTGCCACCACACCGACGGCCATCCCGTGGTTTGACTGGCGGCGATGGCTCGACGCCTAGGCCGGCACAGCGCTGCGAATGTAGGCGCCCCTATGCGTGAAACACGTTCATCTTGCATCCGTTGGCAACTATTTTGAGTTTGCTCAGAGTTGTCGATCAGCGGTGGATCGTGCATGCATTGCAGATGCAAACAACGAGCGAGCTCATTTCGCTGATCGGGTTCACCGGCATGGATACTTCCGCTGTACCTGGCTCTGCGCGTTTACGACCGGGCCGGTATCCATCGTCGCGCAGAGCCCATACGGCGACATCGGCCCGTATCAACTCATGTTTTCATCAAAGTCCGCGCGCCGGGGCACGACTCGAATTGGTCTGTAGCCCTTTGCGCTCGCACATATTCGGGACCCAGCCGACTCGAAGCCGATCCGACGCTGGTCGCCATGGTGAAGCGGCGAATGCAATTCAATGTCGGCGACACTGCGGCGGCTGTGCCAGTTCGGCAGCGTTGATTTGTTTGCGGATTAGCCGCTACTCAGCTTCTTCTCAGGATAAGGTCCGGTGTGTCCAAGATCACTAAATCCGGAGGTATCGTCCGATGCATCAATCTCTGCGCCCATTCGCCGCCGCAGGCGTCGCCCTGACCGCGGCCGGCGCCATCGCTGTGGCGCCGGCCATCGCGCCAACGCCACCCGACATTCAGGTGCCCCGCATGGCCACAGCCCAAGTGGGGCTGACGGCCGAAACGGATGTCCTCGCCCGATGGGTCGAGGTGTTCAACGCGAGTTCGGCGAACGCCACCGCAGTCTCGCAGTTCCTCTTCGAAGCACCCGGCACGGCGCTGCAGCAGGCCATCGTCAACCAGGTCGGCTACCTCGGGGACGTACTCAATGATCCCGGCAGCATCGGTGACGTCTTCGAGAGCATGGGTGACAACCTGGAGAAGGCATTCTCATGGGCCACAATGCAGGGCCTGCCCGACGACATCAACGACCCCGGTTTGGTCCCGGTCCTCGCGCTGAGCAACGACGCAAGTCACACGCTCATCGCGGCGCTCCTGCCGAGTTTTCTGCCGGAGGGGACACCTGAGATCGTCACCCCGCTGGTCCATTTCCTGGCGTCACCGCTCAGCGGTGTCCTGATCGGCTTTGCCGGACCGCTGGTCAGCCCGGGAGTGGCAGCCCTCAACAGCATCATGGCCGGGGATCTGCTCAACCTGCCAGCCAACGTCGTCGACGGCTTCTTCAACGGGGCCACCCTCAGCCTCGACGTGCTATTGCCGGCGATCAACGGGGCGGGTGTGCTGCCGGAAGGCACCACCTTCGACAAACTGGGGATCTCGTTCGGCGGGCTGCTCAGTCCGGGGGCCACGGTAAATACGGTGCCCGTCGGCGAGGTAGTAGGCGAACCCGGCATCGGCGGCTCGATCTTCAGCTCCCTCGATCTGGCGATCACAACCAACGCGCTCGGCTTCCCCTTCACCCTGGCCGCTCCGGGTGTGCCGGTCGGACCGATCGGGGCGCTGGCGAGCCTGTCGCAAATAGTCGCGGGTGCGATCGGCTGGGACGGAGAGGGTAACCCGCTGAGCAAGCTGACTTTCCCGCAGCTCGAGACCGAGTCGGACAGTGACGCGTTGACCGGCTCACGCACGGGTGCACGCGCGCTGGTCGCCGACGCCGCGCCGCCGGCCGCGGCCGCTGAAACCGATTCTGCCGCAGTTGATTCGACTGCCACGGGATCTGAGAGCGAACAAAGTGCCCCCGAAGAGGCCGGTCAAGACGAAGGAGGCCCAGTCGTCAACACCTCCGCCGGTGCCACCGACTTGTCCGATGGCAACAAGGCCGAGCCGGGCAAGGCCGGAACCACGTCGAGCCGCCCGAGCGAGAAGTTGCGTAGTGCGGCCAAGGAGTTCGGTGGCGACGTCCGTAGCACCGTCAAGAAACTCCGCACGGGTGTCCGAGACACGGTCAAGGGTCTCAGCGGCCGAGGCGCCAAGGCCGACGCCGGCAGCACTGCCGGCAGCGGAGCCACTGGCGGTGAGGGGAGTGACAGCAGCAGCTGACACCAGTTTCAACGGGTAGCAGCGGTCCACCCAGTGGGCCTCGAACGTGAAGAAGATGGCGAGATTTCAGCGAAAACTCGCCATCTTCTTCACTTTCGACGACATCATGATGAACCGGTTGAGAGTCCGGTCAGAACAGCTTGCGTGCCAACTTCCACGCCTGCTCGGTGTAGGGCGGGTACAGCATCTTGGACAGGTCGGGCCGGGTCGGTTTGGTGAGCACGGTCTTGGCGTGGCTGAACTCCTGGAAACCCCAACGCCCGTGGTAGGCGCCCATCCCGGAGTTGCCCACGCCGCCGAACGGCAGCCGCGTGGTCGATGCCTGGAACGCCACATGATTGATCAGCATTCCGCCGGCCGACACCTCGGAGACCACCCGGTTGCGGACGGCACGCGATCGGCTGAAGAGATACGCGGCAAGCGGTTTGGGCCGCGCATTCACGAAATCGATTGCATCATCGATTGAATCGACGGTGAGTACCGGAAGGATCGGCCCGAAGATCTCGTCGGTCATCAGGGGTTCGGAAGGATCGGGGTTGAGCACCACGGTCGGCTCGACGGTGAGCGACGACGGGTCGAGTCCGCCTCCGAAGGCGATTTCCCCGCGGGTTTCGATCAGGTATTCGCCCAGCCGCTCGAGATGGTCGAGGTTGAGGACTCGCATGCCTTTTGGTTGGTCTTCCCGGCGAACCCAGGCATCACACAGCCGGTCGACGAAGCGGTCCGCGACGTCGCGGTGGGCGAGCACGTAATCGGGAGCGACGCAGACCTGGCCGGAGTTGATCAGCTTGGTCCACGCGACCCGGGAGGCTGCGACATCGACGTCGCAGTCGTCGGCGAGGATCACCGGGCTCTTGCCACCCAGCTCCAGGGTGACGGGTGTCAGATGCCGGGCCGCCGCGGCCAGGATCTTGCGACCGGTGGCGGCGCCGCCGGTGAACAAGATGCGGTCGAACTCTTGCTCGAGCAGCAGCTCACTGGTTGAGCGCCCGCCTTCGACAACGGCCACCGCGTCATGGTCGAGATAGCGTGGGACCAGTTCCACCAACAGTCGTGAGGTTCGCGGCGCGAACTCAGAAGGCTTGATCAGCACGGTGTTTCCGGCCGCGATGGCGCTGATGGCGGGGCCGAGGGTCAGGAGAAAGGGCAGGTTCCAGGTGCCGATGATCAGGACGGTTCCGTAGGGCTCGTACTCGACCCAGCCCCGCCCGGGCAACTGGGGCAGCTCGAGCATCCTTCGGTCACGACGCATCCACCGCTTGACATGCTTTGCGGCGTAACGTGCTTCGGCTATCGTGCCCGCGATATCGGTCAGCCAGGATTCGAAGGGCGCACGGCCGAGATCTGCCGACAACGCATCGATGATCTCCGTCTCGTTGTCGGTCATCATCTGCGCGAGCCGGCTGAGCTGATCCGAGCGCCATTGAGCCGGTCGTGTCCGGCCGCTTTGGAATGTCGCCCGCAGGGTCTTGGTGATGCGGCTGACCTCGACCTCGGTCGGCTCGTCATCGACCGCTGCGTGAGCGTCGTTGCCGTTCCTGGATGTTGTTTCCGTCATCGCTGCCCCCAACGTGTGAATAGCAATTCACATATTTCCCCGATATTGGTTCTGATCATCGCGCGTACTTGGCCGGCGACCACCAGTTGCTCACAGAATGGACGTTAACATAATCGCGGAGTTGGAGGAACTGTGCGCAGGTCGGGACGCCGCATCGCCGCGCCGGGGGCCGCAGCTCGATGAGTTTCGGTCCGGACCGAGCCGTAGGTCGGTTAGATCGGTGACATGACTGGTGTTGAACTCTCGTGCGGGCTGCCTCCCGGCCCTCAGTTCGCCGATCTGGCGGTGCTGGCAGAGCAGCTGGGATACACCAGGGTGTGGATCTTCGATTCAGCTCCGTTGTGGGAGGACCCGTTCGTTCATCTGGCACTGGCCGCTGAGCGGACCACGCGGATCGGTTTGGCCACCGCCGTTCTCATCCCGCCCCAGCGTTCGGTCATGACGATGGCGGCTGGCGTCGTCGCCATTGCCCGGTTGTCGGGAGGCCGGTTCCGCGCCTGCTTCGGTACCGGGGCGACGGCTCAGTGGATGCTGGGTCAGCGGCCCATGCCGCTCAACACACTGTTCGACTATGTGGGTTCGCTGCGACGACTGCTGGCCGGGGAGACCGTCGTGATCGACGGCAGGGCGGTGCGGATGATGCACGCGGCAGATATGACCGTTTCGCGACCGGTCGATGTTCCGTTGTGGCTCAGTGTATTGGGTCCTCGCGGACATGAGCGCGCACCGGAAGTGGCCGACGGGATAATCGGTCCACCGCACGCGTCACTGCCGTCGGCGACCATGATGTCCGGCACCGTGCTCGATGACGGGGAGGGTTCCCGATCCAATCGCGCCTTGACTGCGGTGGGACCGTGGGGAGTTGTCCCGTGGCATACGGCCTACTTGTACGGAGGCGCGGACGCGGTGGACGCCATGCCCGGTGGCGCGGCTTG
Organism: Mycolicibacterium sp. 050232; assembly: GCA_036235365.1. Taxonomy (GTDB): domain Bacteria; phylum Actinomycetota; class Actinomycetes; order Mycobacteriales; family Mycobacteriaceae; genus Mycobacterium. Next base: position 522,703 of record JAZBEZ010000005.1, read on the forward strand.
GCGAACGGAACTCGAGGCGCGCGCACCGCAGCAGGAACGCCACCTATTCGCTTTCGAAGGCCACGTAACCGACCTGACAGAGCGTGACCGCTCCTTGCTCGAGTACCTGGACGTCGAAGGGCGAACCTCATCCGGGCTGATGATGAAAGTCGGGGATCGCGAGGGCATGCGGCGAGAGATCGACAAGCACGCGGCGGCCGGATACCAGGAGATCATCTACACGCCGTCGGGGCCTGACGTCGCTCGGGAACTGACCGCATTTGCACAGCTGAACGCTTGAGGGAGCACAATGCGGCGGATTGCTGCTCAATGCTGACTGCAATCCGCCGCGTAAGTACCTTGGCCCGGCCCCGAGTCAGTCGATGACCACGGCGATCTCGTCGCCCAATCCGTAGCCGGTGGCGAGCGGCAACTCGTCACCACTCCAGAACGAGCCGGGGTCGAACCAGTTGTGGTGCTTCTCGGTGGTCAACAGCCCCATCTCCTCGTAGGTGATGGCCACCGTCTCGGCGCAATACGCCGTCTCCAATCCGACCTGCCGGGTCAGCGCCTTCTTGCGTTCCGCGGATTCGCGAACCTTCTTGTGCACAAAGGGAATTCCCCGAGTGAAATCGCTGACGATCGGTATCCGTCCGCGGAGCCACCGTCCGGTCAGACGCGCGGTGGTGGGGAATGCGGTGCCGTTCATCCTGGCGATCACCTTGAGGAGCCGGTCCTCCTGCTCGCGCGACGCGTATGGGGTGAGCTGGCGTAACCAGCAGCGCTGCCCGTAGCTGTGCGCCCAGCGTTCGACGACCTGGCGGGCATCGTTGACTTGTACGCCGCGGTGGTTGGTGCCCGTCCACATGTCGAGCAGCTTGTCGCCGAGTTCGGCGTGCCAGATCAGCGGCGGAAGGTCGTCGATCGCGACTGTCATCCCGACGTGGTTGACCGGGCTGTTGGTGAGGGTCTGGATCGCCCGGTCCGGCCCGGAGCCGCCGCGGAACAGCCAGATGTCACCGGTACGGGTCTCTTCCAGCGCCTTGGTCAACGACACCGTGTTCGCTTTCACAAGCGCAGCTTAGGCACACTGAGTGCATGCGGAGTATCTGGAAGTGGGTCGGGCTGGCGGGTGTCGCCGGTGTCGTCGCGGGTGGCGTCATGGTGGCGCGGGACCAACGCCGCCGCAATGCCTACACCCCGGACGACATCCGGGAGCGGCTCCACCAGCGGTTGGCCGAGGCCGAACGGGCTGAACCCACGACGTAGGCCCGAGCTTCGCTTACCAGCCCTCGGTCAACACCCGATCGAGCGCATCGGCGTAGAAATCGGCCGCTTCGACATCAATGCACAACGGCGGCTTGGTCTTCAGGATGTTCTGGTGGTCACCGGTCGGCTGGATGATCACGCCGAGCTCGAGCATCCGATCGCAGATCAGCGCGGTCTCCTCGGTGGCCGGCTCCAATGTCTGCGGGTCGCGGATCATCTCGACACCCAGGTACAGGCCGACGCCGTGCACGGTGCCGATGATCGGATGCCGGGTGGCGAGTTCCTCCAGTCGCGATTTCAGATGCGCGCCTACCCGCGCCGCGTTGGCCTGCAGCCCTTCGTCGTTCAGCACGTCGAGCACCGTCATGCCGATCGCACACGACAACGGACTGCCTCCGGTCGAGGAGAAGAAGTAGCCCTGGCTGCGGAACGCGTCGGCGATCTCCCGGCTGGTGACCACTGCGCCCAGCGGATACCCGTTGCCCACCGATTTCGCCATGGACACGATGTCGGGGACGACGCCCTGCTGCTGGAAGCCCCAAAACCATTCCCCCAGACGGCCGTATCCCACCTGCACCTCGTCGGCGACGGCGTAGCCGCCGGCGCCGCGGATCGCCGCATAGACCTGCGGCAGGTAGCCGTCAGGTAGCGCCATGCCACCCGCATTGCCGTAGACGGTTTCGCAGATGAACGCCGCGGGGGCCCGCCCGTCCGCGATCAAACCGTCGATCTGTTCCACCGCATCCACCGCGTAACGGCCGACGTCGTCGCCGCGGTACTTGCCCCGGAAGCTGTTGGGTGATTCGACGGTGTGCACCCAGTCCGGCCGGGTGCTGAGCGCATTCGGGTTGTCGGCGGTGGAGGTCGACACCGCATCGGTGCCGTACGTCCAGCCGTGATACGCCTCGCGCATCGCCACGACATCGGGGCGTCCGGCCGCTGCGGTCGCCAAACGCAAGGCCAGATCGCTGGCCTCGGAGCCGGAATTGACCAGAAACACCGTGTCCAGCGGTTCGGGGAGCAGCCCGGCGAGGCGTTCGCTGAACTCGACGACGGAGGCGTAGTTGAAGCGCGAGTTGGTGTTCAGCTTGCGGAGCTGCCGGGCTGCGGCCGCCGCGACGCGGGGGTGCGCATGTCCCAACACCGTGACGTTGTTGACCATGTCCAGATAGCAACGCCCGCTGGTGGATATGAGGAAATGCCGCCATCCACGTTCGATCCGTGGTGGGCGGCAGTAGTAGTGCTCTTGCACGGGCGCGAATGCCCGGTCCCGCCGGGCCATCAGGGTGGCATCGGAGGGCTCGGTTTCGAGCGGTGCCAGCCCGAGCAGCGGTCGCGGATCACGCACGCACGCCAACCAACCCTGTGCCAGGGCGGGCGTGGTCAGTTCTGGGGCGCGGGGCGCGCCGGCCGGACGCAGTGCGACGTGCGTCCATCGGCCAGGCTCGGCGGTGCCCAAGATGTCGTCCTGATCGCCGGCCACAGAACCGATCCCGGTGAGGGTCAGCTCGTATTCGGCGCCCCGGAACGTCACCGAATCGGCCGAACGCTCCGTGGCCTCGCCGTCGAACGGCGCGGCCAGCTCCAACCGGTCTGACGGCCAGATGCTGATGCCGGTTGGGACGATTGCGGGCTCCTCCTGGCTCAATGCCGGAGCCCGCGAGATCCGTGGTTGCCCGAAGCGGGTCGTCACCAGCCGTGCACCGTCATTGATTGCGGCCCTGGCCAATTCGCCTTCGACATCGGGCTTCAGCCAGCCTCCGGCGCGGAACGCGTCGTCCAGGTCATCGGACGTCGCACCCAGATCCAGGGTCACCACTGACGCCGGCGTGGCGATCATCGGGCGGGTGACCCGCACGGGCGGAGGCGGTGACGCGAGGCCGAGGTCGGACTTGATCAGCGCGGTCATCACATCGATCGGCACTGAGGTGGCGCGCTCGAACATCTGCCATTCACCGTCGGCCTGTTCGGTGAGGTAGTCGTTGTCCGGATCGAAACCCGCCTGGTGGGCACCGCTCACGATCAGTACGGCAGTGCGCAGAACCAGCAACGGCCACAACGCTTCTGCCTCGGCGACACTGAGTGGCCGGAGGGCGTGGAAGGCGCGGATCCCGGGGAGTACGGCGGTCGGATCGCCGCCTGGGTGCTGCAGGACGCAGGACAGCGTGATGGCCAGTTCACTCACGGCCCAACTGTCGGCGAGATCGCCGAAGTCGATGATCCCGTCGGGATGCACGACGCCACCGATGTCATGGGACACCACCACATTGGCGTCGGTGAGGTCCATGTGCACGGCCTGCCGGGGCAGGTGGTCGGCCAGCGGTTCGATCCGACCCCACGCCTCGTCGGCGGCGGCCCGCAGCCGGGTGCGCACCGCGTCGTCGTCGACGTGGGAGACCAGGGTGCGTACCACCTCTGCCCCGTAGCGCAGGTCCCACTGCAGCACGCGGTTCAGTCCGGGGTGGCTGAAGCCGGCCAATGCTCTGCTGACCCGGGCGGCCAGTGCGCCGAGTTCAGCGACGGTGGCCGGCGGCAGATATCCGGATTCGATGAGCGTTCCGCCGGGCAGATGGCGTAGCAGCCGGACATGGGCCGCGCCCGAGCCCAGACCGGTGACTGCAGTGAGCTTCTCGTCGCGCAGGTTGGGTAACGACTGGGCCACCCGCAGCTCCGGCTCGGCCGTCGCGATCAGGTCCGCGGCCAGCTCCTGTGCGGTCAGCTCGATTTCGTTGAAGGCCGGGTTGGCGATCTTCAGCACGCCGGCGATCGTCGAGTCTGCGCCGACCAGGAAATTCTTATCCTGCTGGCTGCCCAGCGATTTCACCTCTGCATGCAGACCGAAATGCGTGGCCAGGATGTCGCTTGCCTGCAGTTCGGATACCTGAGGGGCGGGCAGCTCAGGTTCCAGTAGAAAGTTGAAGCCGACGGTGTCACGCTCGGCGTTCACCGTCCGACGAACTCCACCACGACCTGGGAGAACGCGTCGTTGTCGTCACCGGCGGCGGTGTGTCCCGCGTCGGACAACTCGACGAACTCAGCGGCGGGCACCTTTTCCAGGAAGTCCTGCACGCCTTCGGGGCTGACCACGTCGGACAGCTTGCCGCGGATCAACAGGATCGGGATGGTCAGGTTGGTCGCGGCCTGTTCGAGCTTCTCCACCCGCATGAAGGGATCGTCCTCGGGCTTGGTGAGGAACGCCGGATCCCAGTGCCAGTACCAGCGGCCGTCGCGCTCCCGCAGGTTCTTCTTCAGGCCCTCGGGGCTGCGGGGCTTGGTGCGGTGGGGCAGGTAGGCCGCGACGGCCTCGGCAGCCTCGTCCAAGGAGTCGAAGCCGTCCACGTTGGTGAACATGAATTCGCGGATTCGGGCGCTGCCGCTCTTCTCGAACCGCGGCACCACGTCGACCAGGATCAGTTTGGTGACCAGCTCCGGACCGGCCTCGTGCGCGGCCAGGATGCTGGTCAACCCACCCATGCTGGCGCCGATGAGCACGACTGGGCGTCCGATTTGGTACAGCACGTGCTGCACGTCCGCGGAGAGCGCTTCCACCGAATAGTTCGCGCTGGGTGAGCGGTCGCTGTCGCCGTGACCGCGTGCGTCGAGGGCGATCACGTGCAAACCGCGATCGGCCAGGATCTGCCCGGTGTTCTTCCAGGAGTACCGGTTCTGCCCGCCGCCGTGCAGCAGCAGCATCGTGGGGCGGTCGGCAGCGGAGTCGGCATCCCGGTTCCATTCGTCGCCGACCAGGTTCAGGTCATCGACTCCCCGAAACGTGACGATGCGCGATTCGCTGTGCTCGGTTTTCCCGGTGCTCACGGACATTCCTCTCGGCAGCCCCCGTGAGGTCACGTTACTCAGGAGGGTTTTCGTCGCATCTGCGACCCGCACGGCGTGCCGTTTCTAGAATCGTCAATCGTGCAGAGCGAGCCAGCTGTCGAGGCGAATGACGCGGAGGACGACGTAAGCGAACGCGACGCGATCATCGAGGCCGCCTTCAGCAGCCTGTCCGAGCCCCACACCGGTGCTGTGACGCTGGCAGCGGTGCTGGCCAGGGCCGGATTGTCCACCCGCGCGTTCTATCGGCACTTCGAATCCAAGGACGCGTTGTTCCTGGCAATGATGCGTGGCGAGGGCGATTCGCTGGCCCGCAGGCTCGATCGGATCGCCGAGCGTTTCGACGGCCCGCCCAGCGATCAACTACGCGTCTGGCTCGGCCAGATTTTCGGCCTGCTGCAGGACGCCCGGTTGAACATGCACATGACCGTGCTCGATTCGGACGAGGTCCGCGCGGCCAAGGGTTACCGCGCCGCCCGCGAGCAGTGGCACGACGACCGTGAGCGGTCGCTGGCGGCGATCCTGCGCCGCGGCCTGGAGGACGGATCGTTCCCGCTGGCCAGGCCTGAGCAGGACGCGATCGCCATCGGCGCGGTGGTCAGCCATGCGATGTCGCGGCTGTGCTCGGACGGTGAGTGCGAAGTTGCGCAGGTGGAAGTGGTGGACTTTGCCCTGCGTGCGGTCGGCGCGGACACGAGATGCGGGGAGTCCGGCGGCACCTAGCTGGGACTGCCGGTACCGCTGATGACGGTGTGACCGGTGCCACGTACTTTGGACCGCACGCGTGCGGTTGCACGCACCACGTAGTGCCACCGAGGAGCAGATGTATGGCAGACGACCGCGCCGACGCCGAGACGGTCGAGCCGACCGAGATCGAGGAGTCGAGCCAGTCCGCCCCTGAAGCCGAGGTTCCGGAATCCGAGGCAGAAACGGAGTCGACCGAGGCCGCCGAACCCGATACCGGGGCCGCCGAACCTGCGCCGGTGGCCGCGGCACCGAAGCGCAGAGGTTTCCGGCGCTCGACGTCCGCGGGGATCGTCGGCGGGTTGCTCGTCGTCGCGCTCCTGGCGCTGACCGGGTGGCTGGGTTACGGCTACTACCAGGTCCATCACGAACAGCAGCGACGTGCCATGTTCGTCGACACCGCGCGGGCCGGCGCGACCAACCTCACCACCATCGACTGGGAGCACGCCGAAGACGACGTCCAGCGTGTGCTCGACGTTTCGACCGGGAAGTTCTACGACGACTTCGAGCGGCGTTCGAAGTCGTTCCTCGAGGTGGTCAAGCAGATCAAGTCGAAATCGGTGGGCACGGTGACCTCGTCGGGGCTGGAGTCCTATTCGAACGACAAGGCCGATGTCCTCGTGTCGGTGACTGTTCGGTCGACGAATGCGGGTGTGCCGGAACAGAAGCCCCAGGTGTGGCGAATGGTGGTGACGGTGCAGGACATCGAAGGCAAGGCGAAGGTTTCGAACGTGGAGTTCATCCAGTGAGCGGCCGGCACAAGATGCCGCCGGCCGGACGTCGTAAGGCCGCAGCGCAACCGGTGGAGCCCACCGAGCAGGCGAACCCCGAACCCGAGGCGGTCGAAGATGCGAGCGCCTCGGCGCCGCCCGAGGCGGCGGAGGCAGCTGAGGTCGGGGCGGTGGCCGACGACACCGAGGACGCAGTCGACGCCGTTGAGCAAGACGCTGAGGCCGGTGAGCCGGACGTGGACGAGGCCGACGAGCCCGCTGAGGCCGCCGACGGCGATGCGGACGCGCCCGCCGAACCCGAACCGTCGCGTCCCCCGTCGCGGGTCAGCGTGCCGGTCGTGTTGGCGGCGGTCGCCCTGGTATTGGCGTTGACCTGCGCGGTGTTGCGGTGGCTGATCGTGGCGCAGGATCAAAGCGACACGGCCCGGGACGAAGCCGTTCAGGCGGCCAAAGAGATCACCGCGGAGATGCTGTCGTACGAGACGGAGACTGTCGATCAGCAGCTCACCGCGGCCCGCGACCGGATGACCGGGGAGTTCCTCGGGACTTACTCCGCGATGATCAACGAGGTCGTCCCGGCGGCGCATGCGCAGCAGATCGCGGCAGTCGCCGAGGTGTTGCGTGCGGGCGTGGTGAGCGCGAAGCCCGACAGCGCCGAATTGGTGCTGTTCGTCAACCAGAGCGTCCAGGTCGGAACCAACATGCCGCAGAAGACCGAGTCGGTCGCGCGGGCCACGCTGGTCAAGGAGGGGGACCGCTGGATGCTGGCCAAGTACGAGCCGGTGCCGATGTGACCGAGCCACGCTGGATCGATATCGCCACCCCCGCGGTGCAACTGCGGGCTCTGGTCTGGGGGCCCGAGGACGGCCCGGTTGCGTTGTGCCTTCACGGTTTCCCCGACACGGCCTACGGCTGGCGCAAGGTGGCGCCGCTGCTGGCAGAGGCCGGCTGGAAAGTGGTGGCGCCCTTCATGCGCGGCTACGTGCCCTCCTCGGTCCCCACCGACGGCAGCTATCACATCGGTGCTCTGATGGACGATGCGCTGCGCGTGCTGCAGTCCGCGGGCCCGACCGGACGCGACGTACTCATCGGGCACGACTGGGGTGCGATCGCGGCAGCAGGTCTGGCCGCGATGCCGGACAACGCCTTCGCCAAGACGGTGATCATGTCGGTGCCGCCTCCCGCGTCGTTCCAGCCGTTGGGCCGGGTACCCGAGGCGGGCAGGCTGATGGCCCGGTTGCCGCGCCAGATGCTGCGCAGCTGGTACATGATGTACTTCCAATTGCCCTGGCTCCCTGATCGTTCCGCGTCGTGGGTGGTACCCCGGCTGTGGAAGCTGTGGTCGCCGGGATACGACGCGGCCGAGGACGTCCGCCACGTCGACGCCGCCATCGGTGCGCGGGATCGGTGGCGGGCGGCGCTGGGGTACTACCGGGCCACGATTCGTCTCAGCAAGCCGCCGCCGCAGTACGCCGAGTTGCACCAACACTGGTTGGAGCCGCCGTCCGTGCCGACGCTCTACCTGCACGGCGCCGACGATGGCTGCGCGACACCGGATTACACCCGGTGGGTGCAGAGGGTCCTGCCGCCGGGTAGTGCGGCGGACATCGTCGAACATGCCGGTCACTTCCTGCAGCTTGAGCAACCGGATGTGGTGGCGAAGCACGTCGTCGATTTCATCGGCAGCCCTGGGAGGAGTTGACCGGTGCGCCGGATGGCCGCAATCGATGCCCAGAACTGGTGGATGTCGGCCAAACTTCCCAACGATCAGTTCCTGCTGTACGGATTCGACGGTGTGCCGGACGATCTGGGCGCTGCGGTGGCTGAGGTCAGGGAGCGAGCACAGCGCTGTCCGGACCTGGCTCTGGGCATCCGTGACGACTGTCGCCTGACGTATCCGGCCTGGGTGCCGCGGGTGGTGGCCGACGATCAGTTCGTCAGGTACGACGACGCACTGCAGTGGAACGAATGCCTGGATGTCGTCGCCGGCCTGGCCGACCATCAGCTCGACGCCGCCGTCGCACCTTGGTGTCTGCACGTATTCGCCTGCGTCAACGGAATTCCCGGCGCCGCTGCCGACACCGGCACGGTGGCGGTGCTGCAGGTCTCCCACGCGCTCGCCGACGGCACCCGCGCCTCGGCACTGGCTGCGTGGCTGTTCGGACGCCCCGGCGAGATCTCCCCGGTGCGGCCGCAACTCTTCGCGGCCACGCGCCTGCCGTGGCGTGCGGTGCGGGCTGCCCGCAGCTATCGGGAGCTGGTGCATGACACCGAATCGGGCGCGGTGCCCCCGCAGGCGCCGTCGCGGCCGGTGCTGCACAGCAATGCCGAGCCGGCGGGGGATCGCTGGGTACGCACCATCGTCCGGCGCCGCGCCCAGATATCAGGTCCGACCGTGACCGTCGGAGTGCTCGCCGCCATCTCCTCGGCGCTGGCCGATCACCTACGGGAGTATGGCGACGACACGGCCGCGCTGGGGGCCGAGGTGCCGATGGCCAAGCCGGGAGTCCGGTTGGCGCACAACCACTTCGGCAACGTCGGGATCGGCCTCTATCCCGAACTCGCCGTACCGGAGCGCATCACGCGCATCGCTGAGGACTTCGCGGACCGTCGCCGCCGCGCGGTGCATCCGGCATTGATCGCGTCCGGCCGTGCGTTCGCCGCCACGCCCGCACCGCTGTTGCGTTGGGGCGTGGCGCAGTTCGATCCGACGGTGCGGGCGCCGACGGTCACCGGCAACACCGTGGTGTCCAGCGTCAATCGGGGTGCCGCCGACCTGAGGTTCGGCACCGCCCGGGTCGTGGTGACGGCCGGGTACCCGTCGTTGTCTTTGATGATGGGGCTCACCCACGGGGTGCACGGCATCGGTGACACCGTGGCGGTCAGCGTGCACGCCGCCGAATCCGCGGTCGGAGACATGGACGCGTACGTGGCCCGGCTCGATGCCGCGCTGGACGGTTAACCGCGGCGCAGCATCGCGATGCCGACATCCAGTGCCGACTCGAGGTAGCTGAGGTCGCCGGATGCCAGCATCACGCTGACCCCGCCCTGGATCCCGGCGAGCAGCGCGGCGGCCACCTGGTCGGCGTCCAGATCGGTGGCCATTTTGTCCTGGGACTGCATGTGCTGGATGCCCGCGGTGATCTCGTCATGCCATTGCCGCAGCAGGGCTTTGGTGACTGCCTGCGCCCCGGGCGTGGTGCGGCCGATCTCCGACATCAGCAGGCTCAGCGGGCAGCTCTGACCCTGGCGGCGGTAGCGCTCCACCACGGCGTCGCGCCAGCGTTGCCAGGCGGCCCACGAGGTCAACTCGCCGAGGTAGGGCTGCTGATCCTCCAGCACCATCTGGGCTTCGCGTTCGGCCACCGCGAGCAGCAGCTGGTCCTTGCCGTCGGGGAAGTAGTGGAACAGCTGGCTCTTGGAGGTCTGGGTCTGGGTGCGGATGTCGTCGAGTGTGGTGGCGGCGACGCCGTTGCTGCGGATCACCGCCGCGGCGCCATCGATGATGCGGCGCCGGGTGGCCTCGCCTTTGGCCGTCAGTTTCTGGACTTGCAGGTCCATTTTCAACTGCCTATACCTGGACTCATGAGTCCAAACACTACGCGGCTGCAGGGCCGCACAGCACTTGTCACAGGTTCCACCGGAGGCCTCGGCGTCGCCATCGCCAAGGCGCTGGCGGCCCAGGGCGTGTTCGTCGTCGTCAGCGGCCGCAACAAGGAACGCGGTGACGCCGTCGTCGCCGAGATCCGCGCCGCCGGAGGGCGGGCCGAGTTCGTCGCCGCCGACCTCGGGGCGAGCGGGGAGGCGGTGGAGCGTCTGGCGCAGCAGGCCGTCGCGGCCGCGGGAGGCCAGATCGACATCCTGGTGAACAACGCCGGCGTGTGGGGAATGCCCGAACCCACCGGCGAGGTCTCCGAACAGGCACTGCTGGAGTCGTACCAGACGAACGTGATCGCGCCGTTCCTGCTCACCGGGGCCCTGGCGCCCGCGATGGCCGAGCGGGGCCACGGCGCGGTGGTCAACGTCGGCTCCATCACCGGGCTGATCGGCGGAGACCGCTCGGCGCTGTACTCGTCGACCAAGGCGGCCGTGCACTCGCTGACCAAGTCGTGGGCGGTCGAGTACGGCCCGCACGGGGTGCGGGTGAACGCCGTGGCTCCCGGGCCGATCGCCACGGAACGGGCCGCCGACGTGGCCGACGAGATCGGGCCGGTGCTGGCTCGTATCCCGTCGCGGAGGATGAGCACCCCGGAGGAGGTCGCCGCGGCGGTCGCATTCCTGGCCGGTGAAGACGCCGGCAACATCCACGGCGTGATCCTCAGTGTGGATGGGGGCTGGGCGGCGGCTTAACAGATGTCCTACATTCTGTTACATGGCTTCCTCCGCTTACGACACTGCGATCCTGCTCCTGCGCGTGGTGCTCGGCCTGACCATGGCCGCCCACGGCTACAACAAGTTCTTCGGTGGCGGGCGGATCCCCGGCACCGCCGGCTGGTTCGACAGCATCGGCATGAAGCCGGGCATGTTCCACGCCCGGGTCGCGGCCAGCACGGAACTGGCGGCCGGGCTGGGCCTGGCTCTGGGCCTGCTCACCCCGGTGCCCGCTGCCGGGTTCGTGGCGCTCATGCTGGTTGCGGCCTGGACCGTGCACCGGGCCAACGGGTTCTTCATCGTCAAAGAAGGCTGGGAGTACAACCTGATCCTGGCGGTGGCCGCGGTGGCGATCGCCGGTACCGGGGCCGGTCGCTACAGCCTGGATCACCTGCTGTTCTCCAACTGCAGCTTCTACCACCTGCTGCACGGCTGGTGCGGACTGGCCATCGCGGTGGTGCTCGGCCTGCTCGGCGGCATCGGCCAGCTGGCGATCTTTTACCGCCCGCCGGTGAAGTCCTAGCTCGTCATCGGGCGCACCGACACTACGGTTTATGACGTAATTCCGGCACTTCTCGTCACAAACCGTAGTTTCGGCGGTTTCTGCTGACTGACCAGAACGACTACCCCGAGACTAGAACACGTTCTAATCTGACCGGCATGGGTTTTCTCAAACAGGAATCGCCCCAGATCGACTTCGAGCAGTGGAGCAAGGGCACGCGCGCGCAGAAGATCCAGCCGATGGCACGGCATTGGGCGGAGGTGGGGTTCGGCACCCCGGTGGCGCTGCACCTGTTCTACGTCGTCAAGATCCTGGCCTACATCCTGGGCGCCTGGCTGATCGCACTGACCACCGAAGGTGTCGACGGGTTCACCAACGTCGCCTCCTGGTACGCCGAGCCGATCGTCTACCAGAAGGTCGTGTTCTACACGATGTTGTTCGAGGTCGTCGGCCTCGGCTGCGGCTTCGGCCCGCTCAACAACCGGTTCTTCCCGCCGATGGGCTCGATCCTGTACTGGTTGCGGCCCAAGACGATCCGGCTCCCACCATGGCCCGACCGGGTGCCGCTGACCAAGGGTGACGACCGCGCCCTCGTCGACGTCGCACTGTATGGCGCGCTGCTGGTGATGCTGGTGGTGGCACTCGCCTCGCAGGGCACCGGCCCCATCCCGGCGCTCGGCAGCGAGATCGGCGTGCTCCCGGTGTGGCAGACCGCGGCGATCGTCGGTCTGCTTGCCGTGGCCGGCCTGCGCGACAAGGTGATCTTCCTGGCCGCCCGCGGCGAGGTGTACGGCTCCCTGGCGGTCTGTTTCCTGTTCAGCGGCGCCGACATCGTCATCGCGGCAAAGCTGATCTGCCTGACCATCTGGATCGGTGCGGCGGCCTCGAAGCTCACCAAGCACTTCCCGTTCGTCATCTCGACGATGATGAGCAACAACCCGGTGTTCCGGCCGAAGTTCATCAAGCGCAAGTTCTTCGAGCACTTCCCGGATGACCTGCGGCCAGGTCGGCCGTCGCGCTTCGTGGCGCACTTCTCCACTGCCATCGAGGGTTTGGTGCCACTGGTGCTGTTCTTCTCGCACGGCGGCTGGGCGACGGCGATCGCCGCCTTTGTCATGCTGGTGTTCCACTTCGGCATCCTGAGTTCCATTCCCATGGGCGTGCCGCTGGAGTGGAACGTCTTCATGATGTTCTCCGTGCTGGCGCTGTTCGTCGGACACGCCGAGATCGGGCTGGGGGACCTCACCAGCCCGTGGCCGATCGTGCTGTTCGCGGTGGTCGCGGGCACCGTGGTGCTGGGAAACCTGTTCCCGCGCAAGATTTCGTTCCTGCCCGGCATGCGGTACTACGCCGGCAACTGGGACACCTCGCTGTGGTGCGTCAAGCCCTCGGCCGCGCAGAAGATCGAGCAGGGCATCGTCGCGATCGCCAGCATGCCGGCTGCTCAGATGGAGCGGTACTACGGCAGCCCGGAGGTCGCCCAGATGTACCTGTACATGGGATATGCGTTCCGCGGCTTCAACTCTCACGGCCGCGCCCTGTTCACCCTGGCGCACCGGGCGATGGCCGGCCAGAACGAGGACGACTACGTGTTGACCGACGGCGAGCGCATCGTGTCCACGGCCATCGGCTGGAACTTCGGTGACGGGCACATGAGCAACGAGCAGCTCGTGGCGGCCCTGCAGAAGCGGTGCCACTTCGAGCCGGGGGAGGTGCGGATCGTGATGCTCGACGCCCAGCCGATCCAGCGCCAGACCCAGCAGTACCGGCTCGTCGACGCGGCCACCGGAGAATTCGAGCGGGGCTATGTCAACGTGGCCGACATGGTGACCCGCCAGCCCTGGGACGACGAAATTCCGGTCCATGTCCAGCGAGATGACGTCACCGCCTGACCCGGTCGCGGTATGGGTCGACGAGTCCGGGCGGTTGACGAGCGACCTGGGCACTGTCGACACGCAATGTCACGCCACTGTCCGGGCCGGGCATTGCCCGCAGCGGCCGCAATGCGTGCTGCTGCATCGCGCGCCGGGTCCACGGTTGGTGTTCGGCGAGTTGATGTCCGAGCTCGACGACGAGGCGGGCATCTATCTGGAGACACACGCCAAAAAGGTTGATGCGGACCTGATCTCGATCACGGTTGACCACGTCGGCCCGGACGGTCCAGCCGGCAGCTGGCGCTACCGGCTGCTGCCGATGCGATGGAAGACCGCCGAGGGGTGGCGGGACACGAATGCACGGTTGGCCGTGTGGCCGGACTAGGGCGTGTCTGACAAATATTTCAGGTGTTGTGCCTGAAGCTTGAGGTATGTCGCGGTTTCAGTTGCTTTCGGATGCTCAGTGGTCGTTGA
>JAZBEZ010000006.1:0-493234 GCA_036235365.1 Mycolicibacterium sp. 050232
GTCGGATCGGCCGTCATCGCCACCAGCACCCGCTGCAACCGCTCGATCAACGTTTCGATGGTGGCCGCGTCGAACACGTCCGTGCGGAACTCGACTGATCCGTCGATCCCGGCCGGCGTGCCCGCAACGTTGAAACGTTCGGCCAGGGAGAACACCAGATCCATACGAGCGGTATGGGTTTCGGCTTCCAGACGGGTGACACCAACGTCACCCAACGTCAACGCGGCGGTGGGATCACTGTGCTGCCACGGCAGGTTCTGCCAAGTCAGCATGACCTGCACGAGCGGATGATGGGTCAAGCTCCGGGTCGGATTGAGCCGCTCCACCAACACCTCGAACGGCACATCCTGATGCTCGAACGCCGCCAGACTGCGCCGCCGCACCTGGTCCAACAAGTCGGTAACCGTGGGGTCACCGGCCAGGTCTACCCTCAGCACCAACGTGTTGACGAAGAAGCCCACCAGCTCATCCAGCGCCGGCTCCCCACGGCCGGCAGACGCAATCCCCACGGCCACATCGGTGCTCGCGCTCAGCTGAGCCATGAGCGCCGCCAACGCCGCTTGGACCACCATGAAACTCGTCGCACCATGTTCACGTGCCACCCGGGCGATCTGTTGCTGCAATTCGGCAGGCCAATCCACCGTCACACTGGAGCCCTGGTAATCGGCGACCGGCGGGTACGGCCGGTCCGTCGGCAGCTCCAATTGGTCGGGCAGCTCGGCCAGCTCGCCCTCCCAGTAGCTCAACTGACCGGTGATCACGCTGCCGGGGTCAGATATGGACCCCAACCACTCCTGCTGCCACAGCGTGTAATCGGCATACTGCACCGGCAGAGGCTGCCAATCCGGCGGCTGCCCCGCACACCGACTGGCATACGCAGTCGCGAGATCGATCACCAGCGGGGTCACCGACCAGCCGTCGGCGGCGATATGGTGGACCACCGCCGCCAGCACGTGCTCGTTCTCGTCGACCCGGAACAGCGTTGCCTTGATCGGGATCTCAGTCGCGAGGTCAAAACTGTGACGTGCCGTCTCACCGATTGCCTCGTCGAGGCGGCCTGCGGGCCATCCGCCGGCGTCGACGATTCGCCATCCCGGAACAGCTTGTTCAACGCCGAGAACCACCTGCTGAGGTACCCCGTCGACCGAGGTGAACACGGTGCGGAGACTCTCCTGCCGACCCACCACGTCCGCCAGCGCAGCGCCCAATGCCTCTTCATCCAGGCGCCCACTGAGCCGCAACGCCACGGCCATGTTGTAAATCGGCGACGGTCCCTGCAGCTGCTCCAGGAACCACAACCGTTGCTGGGCGTACGACAACGGCACCAGCGCCGGACGATGCCGCACGGTCAGCGGAGGCCGGGCCACGCCGTCGTGGTGCCGATTCAGATAGTCGGCCAGCCCACCTACCGTCGGCGCGTCAAACAGGTAGCGCACCGGCACATCCCGGCCGAGAGCGGACTGTAGACGCGCACAGACCCGGATCGCGATCAGCGAATCGCCGCCAAGGACGAAGAAATCGTCATCGAGCCCCGCCCTACCAAGTCCCAGAACCTCGGTGAACACCTCAGCGACGACCTTTTCCATATCGGTCTCAGGCGCACGGAACGAGGTGGCGACAAAGGTGGGTTCTGGCAGGGCCTTTCGATCGATCTTGCCCGACGAGGTCAACGGAAACTTGTCGAGCACCACGATCTGGGACGGCACCATGTACTCGGGCAACCGATCGACCAACCATTGACGGACGGCGGTGACCTTCGAGTTGGTGTGCGGGTCGTTGGCATAGCCCCCGCGCTGACGGAAGTCGGTGGCTGGCTGGTAGATATCGGTGAGCGCCGGCAGGCCCTGCCCGTCGGAAGCGGCGATGAAGACGGCGTCCAACGTGCCGGGTTGTGCTCCCCAGGTGACCGCGACGCGGTAACCAGCCGCCTCACCGAGTCGATACACCATTTCGGGCGTGGCGGCGTCTTCGGCGACTGCAGTTTCGGCGTGGACGAGGGCCTCGACGATGGGAAGTCCGGCGCTCAAGGCCTGTTCGGTCACCACGTCGGCGAGCACCCCGGCACGGGGAATGCCGCTGACCCGCACGGTGGACGGTTGCTTGGCCGTCAGCTCGGCATGCAGCCCACTCAGGCCCGCACAGTCGGACCACGCCCAGTTCGGGGCAGTGGTCAGCGAACACACCTGGGTGGGCGACTTGTGGATGATCACGTCGTAGCGATACCGGCTGAGCTCGTTGTCGGCTTCACCACGTTTGACGTGGATACCGATACCGCCCACCGACGGGTGGTCGGCCGCCCAGGTGGTGAAAAACTCCGGGGCCAGCAGCAACTCGGGCTCGCCCAGCATTGCGCGGTGCACCCGCTGGCGGATCTCGTCGGTATCGGTGCCGTTCCGGCTGCGCGCCAAGGCGATACCGGTCTGGAAGGCGCCCTGCAGGCTGTGGTTGCGCACATCGCCGACGAACAACGTTCCGCCCGGGGCGAGCAGTTCCACCGCCTTGTCGATGACTTCGGCCAGGTACCCCGAACTCGGGAAGTACTGGACCACCGAATTGATCACCACCATGTCGAACTGGTTCTGTGGCAGTCCGTCGGTGACATGAGCCGGACGAGTCAGCAGATGAACCCGCTCTCCCCAAGGCTGCCCGGCCACCGCCGACCGCAGGGTCTGGATCGTCGGCGCAGAAAAGTCCGTCCCCCAATACTCCTCGCACTTCGGAGCCACCCGTGACAGGACAAGGCCCGAACCGACGCCGAGCTCGAGCACTCGCTGCGGACGCAGCGCAAGGATCCGGTCCACGGTGGCCGATCGCCATTCCTCCATCTCCTGAAGCGGGATCGGCTCGTCGGTGTAGCTGCTGTTCCAGCCCCGGAAATCATTGCCGAACTCGACCGTGTCGAGGTCGGCGTCATAAAGCTCGTCGTAGATGCCTTGCCACTGGTCGACGACGTCGGCGTCGTGGTCGACGGTGCTGGTCTGTTCAAGGACGATGTAGCCAACCAAGTGATCGACGCCGCTGCTGCCCCGATGCACAGCCGCGACCGCGCGAGTGACCTTCGGGCAGGTCAACATGGTGTTCTCGATCTCGCCCAGTTCCAGGCGCTGCCCCCGCAGCTTGATCTGCGCATCGGCCCGGCCCAGATACTCCAGACACCCCGTATCAGTCCAGCGCACCAGATCACCAGTGCGATACAACCGCGTCCCCGCAGCACCAAAGGGATTGGCCACGAACCGATCCGCCGTCAAGTCGGGACGGCCCACATAACCCCGAGCCACCGTCGCACCAGCCAGATACAACTCCCCCACAACCCCAACCGGAGCCGGATTCAGCCGCGCATCAAGCACGAACGCACGAGTACCCGCAACCGGCGCCCCGATCCGCACCGGCTCCCCCGCCGACAACACACTCCACGTCGACCAGATCGTCACCTCGGTCGGCCCATACGCATTGAACATCCGCCGACCCGGAGCCCACGCCGCCACCAACTCAGCCGGACACGCCTCACCACCGGTCACCAACGTGTCCAGCCCGTCGATCTGAGCCGGGTCCAGCGTGGCCAGCACGGTCGGGGTGATCAACGCCGCATCGACCCGCTGGCCCGCCAAGACCTCGGCCAGCGCGTCTCCCGCGTAGGAATCCGGAGGCGCCACCACCAGTGCCGCCCTTGCGGCTACTGCCCACAGCCACTCGAAGATCGAGGCATCGAACGTCGGCGCAGCCACCATCAACACCCGGGACCGCGGACCAACGCCGAGCAGGTCGCGATGAGCTGCTGCCACACCCAGCACACCGGCATGGCTGATCGCCACACCCTTCGGAGTGCCCGTGGAACCCGACGTGAAAATCACGTACGCCGCATCGTCAACACTCAACGGCGCCAATCGATCCGCATCCGTCACCGGGTCCGCGCTGTGCTCGGCCAGATCGACCACATCAAGCGGAATGACGAGGTGGCCGCCAGTCCCTTCGAGCCTGCCCATCCCGCGGGTGAGCACGCAAACAGCCTCGGCAGTGTCCAGTACCGTGGCGATCCGCTCGGCCGGATAGCCCGGATCGACCGGCACGTACACCCCACCGGCCTTGAGTACTGCCCACCAGGCGATCACCAACTCCGCGCAGCGCCCCATCGCCACACCGACCGCACGCTCGGGGCCAACCCCCGCCTCGATCAACGCCCGCGCCAACCGGTTCGAAACCTCATCGAGTTCCCGGTAGCTCAGCTCCCGCGGCCCATCCACCACCGCCAGCCCGTCAGGATCCGCAGCCACCGCCGCAGCCAACAGCTCCGACGCCAATCCCACCGGCGCGCTCATCTCGGCGCCAGACCACCTGTGCAACACCAGATCCTGCTCATCGTGATCCAGCAGGCCCACTTCGCCCACGACCACCGACGAATCGGCCACCACCGCGTCGACCACCCGGCCGAACCAACCCACCAGGCGCTCGACGCTGGATCGGTCGTACAGATCTGTGGCGTAGGCGACCGTGCCGGCCGCCATCAGCGCACCGCGGCATTCGTCAGGCGCTACCTTCAGATCGAACAGCGCACTCGCGTCCCCGCTGGGCATCTCTCGCAGATCGAATTCGAGGTCGAACCGGGCGGTACGGATATCGGCGGTGACCGGCTCGACGTCAAGGTCGCCCAGCTGGATTTCGGGGCGCACGTTGTTCTGGAAGGCCAACGCCACCTGGAACAGCGGATGGTGGGAGGTGGACCGGGTCGGGTTGAGCCGCTCCACCAGCAACTCGAACGGCACATCCTGATTGGCATAGGCATCCAGCGCCTTCTGCCGCACGCGTTCCAGCACTTCGCTGAACGGCAGCGCAGGATCGAGTCCCACCCGTAGCACCCAGGTGTTGACGAAGAAACCGACCAGTTCATCAAGTGCCTGGTCCAAGCGGCCGGCGATTGGGGTTCCCAGTACGATGTCGTCGCCGACCCCGGCTCGGTGCAGGGCCACCGACATCACGGCCTGCAATACCATTGAAACCGTTGCGTTGTGTTCTGCGGCAACGGCTTTGATGCCCGCCCAAGACTCGGGATCGATGCGCAGGTCGACAGCATCGCCGCGATAGCTGGGCGCGGGCGAACGCGGACGATCCGTCGGGAGCGAGACCACCTCGGGGACGTCAGCCAATTCCCGACGCCAGTAGGCCAGTTGGCGGGCAATCACACTGTCGGGATCGGACTCGGATCCCAGCCAACCCTGTTGCCACAGCGTGTAATCGGCATACTGCACCGGCAGCGGTGACCAGTCGGGGGCCTGACCGAGGGTGCGCGACCGATACGCCTCGCTCACGTCCCGGGCCATGGGGGCCATGGACCAGCCATCGAAGACGATGTGGTGCAAGACGATTCCGAGGACGTACTGCTCGGGTCCCACGGCATAGATCTGGGCCCGGATCGGGATCTCACTGGCCAGGTCAAACGTGTAGCCCGCCAGCGCAGTCAATTCCCCGCCGAGGTCGTCTTCCGCGACTTGCACCACTGCCGGACCGCCACGCCGCCACAGCCCCTGCTGTGCAGGCAGCACTTTCTGTGAGGGCACGCCGTCGGCATCGCGGAACACCGTGCGCAGCGATTCGTGCCGGGTGATCACGTCGTCGAGGGCCGCATCGAGTGCACCCAGGTCGAGCGCGCCGTTGATCCGGAACGCGATCGGCATGTTGTACGTCGCTGCCCCGTCCTCGAATCGGTTGAGGAACCACAGCCGCTGTTGCGCGTAGGACAACGGAATCAGACGAGGGCGCTCGCCTGCCACCAAGGGCGCACGCCGGTCCGAATCCTCGCTGACGTGTGGCGCCAACTGCGCCACCGTCGGCGCGTCGAACAACGTGCGTATCGCCAGCCCCGCGTCCAAACTCGTGTTGACAGCGGCCACCACCCGCATCGCCATGATGCTGTCGCCGCCGAGGTCGAAGAAGGAGTCGTCGACCCCGACGCGTGGCAGACCCAGGACCTCGGCATAGATGCCGGCCAGGACTTCTTCGGTGGGCGTACTCGGAGCCCGGTACCTGTCACCGGTGTATTCGGGTGCGGGCAGGGCGCGTTTGTCGAGCTTGCCGTTGACCGTCAACGGCAACGAGTCGAGCACCACCACTGCGGCAGGCACCATGTAGGCCGGCAGTCGCTCGGCCAGTGCCGTCCGGGCCTGCGCCGGGTCGGCCGTGCCGGTGAGGTAGCCGACCAGTCGCTTGTCACCCGGACGGTCTTCACGGGCGATCACCACCGCCTGCTGCACACCATCGAGATCGGCCAGTGCGGTTTGGATCTCGCCGAGTTCGATGCGGTAACCGCGGATCTTGACCTGGTCGTCAGCACGCCCGGCGTACCGCAACTGCCCATCGGCACCCCACGACACCAGATCCCCGGTCCGATACATCCGCGCACCCGGCGCCCCGAACGGGCACGGGACAAACCGGGATCCGGTCAACCCTGCCCGGCCCAGGTACCCGACACCGACACCTCGGCCCGCCACATACAACTCACCCACCACACCCGCCGGAACTTCCCGCAGCCACCGATCCAGGACGAACAACCCCGCACCCGGCACCGGCACACCAATCGGAACAACCGACGAACCCGCCTGCAACGGCTCGCTGATCGTCGCATACACCGTCGTCTCGGTCGGGCCATAACCGTTGATCAACACCCGCCCCGGCGCCCACCGATCCACCACATCCGCCGGACACGCCTCGGCGGCGACCATCAACGCCGACACCGAGCCCAAAACCTCCGGCGAGAGCATCCCCACCGCGGACGGCGTCTGGCTCAACACCGTCACCTGCTCCTCGACCAGCAACGCCTGCAAGTCCTCCGGCGACCGCGTCACCGACTCGGGCACCACCACCAGACGCCCACCATGCAACAGAGCGCCCCAGATCTCCCACACCGAAAAATCGAACGCCAACGACGAACACTGAGCCCACACCTGACGCGAACCCAACTCGACACCCACATCCAGACCATCGAACAACCGCGTCACGTTCTGATGAGTAACCGCAACACCTTTCGGCACACCCGTCGTCCCCGACGTATAAATAATGTGCGCCACATCATCCGGCGCCGGCACCGGGATCGCCGAGCTGCATTGCCCATCGATACGAGGATCATTGATGTCGATGACTGTCGCGCCACACTCGCCGAGCCGGCCTCTGTGCTCGAGGGTCGTTATCACTGCCACCGGCCGGGCATCGGTGAGCATGAACTCGATCCGGGCATCCGGCACCGCCGGATCCATGGGCAGATACGCCGCACCCGACTTCAACACCGCCAAGATCGCCACAACCGCATCAGCCGAACGGCCTGCCAACAACCCCACACCCGCGCCGGGACCAGCACCTTCAGCAACCAACAAGTGCCCCAACCGATTCGACGCCTCGTCGAGTTCCCGGTAAGACATCGATCGGCCGTCGAAACGCAGGGCCACCGCATCGGGTGCCCGCTCCACCTGAGCCGCGAACAACTCCGGTATCGAAGACTCCACCACCGGCCGCGCCAACACCGCCCGATGACCCACCTCATCCAGCCGCACTTGCTCAGCAGGCTCGAGCACATCGATCGACGACAACACCGCGTCCGGGTCAGTGGCCATGGCCGCCAGTACCTGCTCCAAGCGGGCCGCGAGATCAGCGACCTCGAAGTTGGAGAACGGCTGACCCGACCCCATGGTGCTGAGCAGCAGTTCGTCTCCCGCGCTGGAGAAGATCAGGCCGAAGCCACCGACAACACCGGCGTTGGTCAACGATGCGGTTGCCTGCGCACCGCCGAAGTCCAAGGTGAATGTCGAAGGAAGGAAGTTCACACTCACCCGATCGGCCGTCTGCCCCGCTGCCCGGGGATTGACCTTGCGTTCAAGAGCGTGAACCGGGAACCGTTGATGCTGCACGGCTTCTTGTATGCGCGCCTCGACATGGTCGATGAAATCTGAAACCGACACGGCTGGTGAGGCGGTCAACACCAGCGGCACAACACCGGCCACCATCCCCGGGAGCGTCCGTGATTCGGGGCGCACACGACGACTGACGGGGAAATCGAGCACGACATCGGAACCCTCAGCGCACCATCCGCGTACGAGGAGTGCACACGCCGCGGTGACAACCGTCGAGCGCGGAACGTTCTTCGAGCGGGCCAGTTCGTCGATTCGTCGGAACAGGTTGGATTCCAATTGCACTGGGGCCGTGGGCCGGTGATCCTTCTCGTTCTCGTTGGACTCGGTGGACCACTGCTGCCGATCGGTTTCCGGTGGAAGGTGCCGGTTCCAGTACTCCTGGTCGTCGAGGTAGTCACCGGAGGCTTCGTATTCCGACTCACAGTCGATCAGATCCGCCAGCGAGCCGAAGATCGCGGGCGGTATCGGTGCGCCCGTGACGAGTGCTGAATACACCGACGCAAGCCGAGAGCCGACGAGCGCGATGCCAGTTCCGTCCAGAATGATGTGGTGACAGCATGCAAGCAGGAAATGCTCGTAAGCACCGGTCCGAAAGAGTGCGCACTTGAACAAAGGGCCCGACAGGGGCAGCGGTGTGTGCTGGATTGCCGCCGCCATGTCCCGGGCTTCCTGCTCGGGATCGGCGGCGCCGGTCAGGTCATGGAAATCCAGGGCAACGGTCGGGTAGTCGACCGCCGTCTGTAGCACCTGCCCGTCGGCCTCGAAGAACCTGGCCCGCATCGGCTCGGCCTCCCGGACCACCCGGCAGATCGCCCACTCGAGGGCATCGCGGTCCAGCTCACCGGCGATCTTGACGAACAAGCCAAGTTGCCACTCCGCTCCCGAACGGGCGACGTCTTGCGCAAGCCATATGTCGAGCTGTGCGCGTGTTACCGGCAGCGCCTGTTCAACATGCTGCATCGAGCTCTCCCACCGCGAGTTTCTGCAAGCCCCCCCCCCGGGCCATTTATCTGTCGGACCCCTGCTGCGCCAACCGGTCCCGCAGGCTTCTCGGCCGGATGTCGGGCCAGTTCTGTTCGATGTAGTCCAGACAGGCGGTACGGTCCGCCTCGCCGAATACCACTTTCCAACCGGCTGGAACGTCGGCGAAGGTCGGCCACAGACTGTGTTGTTCCTCGTCATTCATCAAGACGAGAAAGCTGCCGTTGTCGTCGTCAAACGGGTTGATGCTCACCTGGTCCTCCCCATCGTCGAGTCGACCAGTGAAATCGTTCAATAATCCAGGCACAAGGCATCCAGCCTTGCGTCTCGATTAACGATGTTTGTTTCCTGTGGCCCACTCCAGCTATGACTTGTCTAGTTGCAGGGCGTCAGCATATCGACTTATCTTGACAGTGGTGCAGAAATTGGGGATACCGTAATAATCTGTTGCTGTGCCGAGGTCATTCAACTTCTCGCTACAGTCAGCGGCTACCGTTGAGCAAATCCACTCAGCCTTCAGCCGGGAGGACTACTGGCTGACGCGGCTTACCAGTTTCGGCGCTGCCGGCAGGCTGGAGTCGTTGACCGTCGAGCCTGACGGCCGCGTGATCGCGGTGGCGGTCCACGACCTGCGCCCTGACGGGCTTCCCCAGGCGATCGCGAAGTTCTTCCCTCGCCAGTGGCGGGTGGTTCAGACCGAGATATGGAAGCCGACCGGCGACGGCCGGGTACGCGGCAAGGTCAGCGTCGTCACTCACGGAGCGCCGGGATCCGGGACAGGACGAGTCACGTTGGCGCCGACGCGCCACGGTTCTCAGCTCAAAGGCACAGGTACTGTCGAGTTTCGCGTCCCACTCGTCGGGGGGCAGATCGAGAAAGTGATGGGTCGCGGGTTGGTTCAGAACATGTCGGTCTTACAGGACTTCACGGCGCAGTGGATCAACGAGCACACCTGACGCGACAGCCCCCGATCGACACACGATTCCCGGCCCGGGGTCACGCGCCTCCCGGGCTTCTCACCCTTGGACACGTCTACGACACCCGTGTAGTTCAATCCAGCGAAGCGAACGACCGAGACGGTGGGCGCCGCATGCGCGCCACGGCCCAGTAGAGGGCGATCCCGACCGGATCCGAGCATCAATCAGCAAATCCGATCGAGGGTGTTCCAGCCTGCCGATCCAGGAGCATGACGGCCGGAGGCGAAGAACATTCAATTAGCCAGAAAGTCGATTAACCGTCTTGAAAATTGGTATTTCAAGATCACCTGTCAGAATTTGCGAATGCAAACATGACCGATCCCGCTAACAGAAGCCATCCAGGATCCTCACATCAATATCAAATAGTCCTCATATCCCGACTTGCGTTTGCGAAGTGAAATACACGACCGCCTACGGAATTCGTTGCGCAATTGATTCGATCGCCCTTGGGGACCGGCGGAGCGAGGCGGAATCGCTCAACTGACGCTTGCCAGTACGAACGGCAAAACCTCTGTTGCGCCAGCTTCGCGCGCTATTCGGGCGGCCATCGTCAGCGTCCAACCGGTATCCGCCAGGTCGTCGACGAGAAGAACCGGCCCCTTCGAATCCAGTTGTGGCAGCTCCCAGGCTCCGTTCAAAGCTGCCACTCGATAGGCCGAATTCGCGGCGGTGACGGGACGATGCTGCGGCGCGTAGGCGAGGGTGCCCAGGTTCGTCAGGCGTCCGATCTCCGCCAGCCGTTGCACCGTCGAAGAGATCAACACCGGATGCGTCTGCGAGTCCAGGCCCATCACCGCGACCGGCCGGCGATCCCAATCCCACGCCTTGAGCACCTCGACGGCCGCGGCCACCACGTCCTCGGGTACCTCGCCGTCGGGTTCAGCCAGCAGCCGCCGTAACCGTGTGCCCCAGCCGAGATCGGTGAGCCTTCCGATCGCGCGCCCCGGCGCCGCCCCCTCGGTGATGCGGCCGGACAGCGGCACACCGAGCGCAGCCAGTCCGGATGGCCACTGCTTGCGCGGGGCAACAAGGACACCCGGGCGGGACAACCGTTGCGCGGTATCGGAAACGATGTGCTGCGCCACCGCAGCCTCATAACGCCGGCCGGTGCAGTTGTCACACCGCCCGCACTGCGCACCCGCAATCAGGTCGGGATCGTCGAGCTGACCCCGCAGGAACGCCATGCGGCAGCCGGAGGTGGCCTGATAGTCGAGCATCGCCTGCTGCTCCCGGCGCCGGGCCTCGTCCAGTGCGCGGTAGCGGGCCTCGTCGTAGCTCCAGGGCACCCCGGTGCCGATCCAACCGCCCTTGACCCGGCGGACCGCGCCGTCGACGTCGAGCACCTTGAGCACCATCTCCAGGCGAGACCGGTTGAGATCCACCAGCGGTTCCAGCGCCTGTGTGGACTGCGCCCGGTCGGCCTCCAGGGCTCCGATCACGTGACGCACCATGGATTCCGACGGAAACGCCACCGAGGCGAAGTACCGCCAGACATCCTGATCCTCGGTGCCCGGCAGCAGGACCACCTCGGCGCTTTCGGTCGCCCGCCCGGCACGCCCGACCTGCTGGTAATAGGCGATCGGAGACGACGGCGCCCCCAGATGCACGACGAACCCCAGGTCCGGTTTGTCGAAGCCCATCCCCAGCGCGGACGTCGCCACCAGCGCCTTGACCCGATTGTCGAGCAGATCGGCTTCCAGTTGTTCCCGTTCGCCTGCGTCGGTGGACCCCGTATAGGCGGCGACCTTGTGGCCCCGCTCGGCCAGCAGCGCCGCCACGTCGTGGGCCTGGGCCACCGTCAGCGTGTAGATGATGCCGGAGCCGGGCAGGGAATCCAGGTGCGCCGCGATCCAGGCAGCGCGTTGCGCGGGAGTGCCCACCTGCACGACCGAAAGGTGCAACGACTCACGGTCGAGACCGCCGCGCAACACCAGGGTGTCCGAGCCGCCGACGCCCAGTTGGGCCGCCACGTCCCCGACCACGCGGTCGTTCGCCGTCGCGGTGGTGGCGAGAACCGGTATCTGCGAACCCAATTCGCCGATCAAGGTACGAATGCGGCGGTAGTCCGGCCGGAAGTCATGGCCCCAGTCCGATACGCAGTGCGCCTCGTCGACCACCACCAGACCGGCATCGGCGGCCAGCGCCGGTAGGACGTTGTCGCGGAAGTCGGGATTGTTGAGCCGCTCCGGGCTGACGAGCAGCACGTCGAGTTGTCCGTCGGCGACCTGCTGGTGGATGCCGTCCCATTCGGTGACGTTGCCGGAGTTGATCGTCGCGGCCCGAACACCGGCCCGCTCGGCAGCGGCCACCTGGTTGCGCATCAGCGCCAGCAGCGGGGAGACGATGACGGTGGGCCCACGCCCGGAGGCCCGCAACAGCTTGGCCGCGATGAAATAGACCGCGGACTTGCCCCACCCGGTGCGCTGCACCACCAACGCGCGGCGGCGCTGGACCACGAGGGCCTCGATGGCGGCCCACTGGTCGTCGCGCAGGACCGCGGCGGGCCCGGCCAGTTGTTCGAGGATCGACTGGGCCTGCTCACGGGTTGCCATGGCCCCATACTGCCTGGCCACCCCGACAGGCCGGGCGGCTGGATGGGATCAGCCGCCAGCAGGTGTGTAATGCGCTGCGTCGGTGGTGAATTCAGGCTTGCCGTAGGTCACGAGACGACGCTTGACAAGCCGCACCACGTACGGATCGACGAATCGCCGCAATACGGGGATACGGACGGCCCGACTCACGGCGAAGAATCGGCCCATCACGAACGGTGCCGTGACGGCGATTCGCACGACATCCGCCGGCCCGAAGGACACCCCCATCGCCACCGCGGCGGAGCGATTTCCATTACAGAAGGCGCGGATGAAGGATGCCTTGCTGTAGCTCTTCTCCACCGCGTCGGCCATCCGCTCGAACCAGGTGTCGCGCGGCCGGAGGTAAGCGTCCATCGTGGCGCGAACGAGTGCGCCACACGTGGCGTCGTCGAAGCCTGCGCGCAGCAGCGCCGCACGTGCGTGCATGACGTCGATGATGCCGTCGGGATCGACGGGGAGGAGTTCCTCTGGCAGGCCGAGCAGAAAGCACCGGTAGCGAGCGAATTCGACGACCGCGCGCTCACTTTCGGTGAACTCGGTGCGCCCCTCGCGCCGCACGCGCAGGGACAGAAGGTACTGGCCGATCAGCCCGGCCGGCATCTGGTCGACCTGGGGCACCGGCATCCCATAGGTCTCGACGTCCCACTTGCCGGAGCGCTTGAGGGCGTTGTAACGGACCATCGAGTGCATCAGCCGCACCATCGCCGCGGCGTGGAATCCGGGACCGAACCGGTCGAGCGCACCGGGCAGGGTGGTCACCGCGAAGAAGCTGGCCGTCTCGTTGACCCGCCTGGCTGCGCGACGCCCCGACAGAGCTCCGGTGAGCGCCATCGGAAGCGCCGCGTAGGTGTTGGTGAAGGTCGCGACGAACGCCCCGCGGGTGACGAACGGCGCCACCAGAGCCGCGGGCAGGCGGGCCTGCCGGGCTCCGTCGTTCACCAGATCCAGGTCGATCCAATCAGGCGTGACCTCCATGGCCGCGATGAATGCCCCGAGTTCAGGTGGCGCGTCCGGCACCGCATCGACGCCATCGCGACACGCTGTGACCAGCATGTCGATGAGGTGCGTGACGCTGTGGGTAGCGGTCAACGCGGCATAGGGATCTGCCGCGACGTCGCCCAGCATGGTTGCCGTGCGGATCAGTTCGACGGTGCGCTCGTCAGACAGGAAGGGTTCGCGGGCGCCAACCCACTTGGGCAGTGCGGACGTCGCGTCGAGTTCCGTCGCCAGGCGGTACGGCGGCGCGTCGAAATCGAAGGCACCGTAGAGGTCGGGCTGCGATTCACCCTGGCTGCGAACCCGCCGGGCGAGCTCGGGAAAGTACGTCGTCACCATCACCGGCCTTCGATAACTAACACTTCGTGAGTAATACTCACAAAGTGTTAGTTAGACTGTCAACCGTGGCGACGGAGACCAGGAAGCGGCGCATGACGGCCGATGCCCGGCGCGAGCAGATTCTCGATGTCACCCACGCGATCGTCGACGCGGAAGGATTCCACGCCGCGACGCCCAGTCGCATCGCGGCCGAGGCCGGCATCAATCGCTCGCTGATCTATCAGCAGTTCGGCGATCCCGCAGGCGTGTTCGTCGCCCTGATCGACCGGGAAGCCGCGCGCGCGGGCACGCAGTTCGCCGCGGCGATCGCCGGGCTCGAAAACTCCACCGACACCCCGCCCCTGGCCCGCGCGTTCGACGGCATCCTCGCCGCCGTCGACGCCAACCCGGCCACCTGGCGACTGTTCCTGTTTCCGCCCGAGGGCGCCCCGCCGGAGCTCCACGCCCGGCTGACGAAAGCCCAGTCGGTGGTGCGCGAATTCCTGAGGCGCGAACTGCTGCGCACGAATCCCGGACAGCGCGATCCCGAGCTCACCGCCCGGGTCATGCATGCCGCCGGCCGCGAACTACTGCAACTACGTCTCAGCGATCCCGACAATGCTTCGCCGGATCGGATACGAACGTTCGTACTACAGCTCAGTTCCCGCGCCGCGCACCGCCCATCGCCAACCTGACGCCAAAACCCCAGGGACGCTAAGCGTTCCGCTTAAACATGAACGGGCATCAAGTTTCCCAAAACGCCTTGGAGCACGACTTGCTCCGGTAGACGTGAACACGTGCATACGGGGGAATGTGTGGGGCACGTCGGTGCGTTGGCGGTGGCCCTCGGGGTTGGGTCTGCGGTGGCGATGGGGTTGGGATGCGGGGTGGCCGCGGCCGACCCCACACACTCGTCCACGTCATCGGGGGCGTCGGGCTCGTCGGAGTCGTCAGAATCCTCGGCCAAGTCGCCTGGTCGAGCGAAACCGAAACGACAGCACCCATCCAAACCTGGCAAGCCTGCCTCGGATACCGAGGCGACTCCGAGATCCGGAATCGAAAAAGTAGGCACCAGGCTGCGCACCGCTGTACGCGATGCGCTGGATTCGGTGGACATCAACCGGCCGGGCCTCGACGCTGCGCCAACCGCGAAGGTCCCCACCACCAAGGAACAGACGAAGCGTGGGGCCAAGAACGCCGAGCCCCTTCTGTCGCGACCGGCCAAGCACTCGCGCCCCGGGATCAGCACCCGAGACCAGCCCGAAAACGCCGAAGCCGTCCAGGTCACGCAGGATAGGTCCGTCCCCGAAGCAACCGTGGCCGTCGCAGTCGAATCGATTGCCGCGATCCCGAAGTCGGCACTCACGTCTGCCCCGGTCCCGAAGATTCCCGCGCCACCGAAAGTCGGGAAAGTCGAGCAGGTCGCCAAAGTCGAAGGGACGGTCGCGGGTGCCGTCGCCACGGCGATCAAAACCGTGCTGAATCCGTTCTCGGTCAACTCCGCACCCGACGCACCGGCCGATCCTCCGGCAGCGTGGGCCATGCTGGCGTTCGCCCGCCGCGAGTTCGAGCAGGCCTTCCGTAAGCCGCAGGACCTCCTGATTCAGGCGAGCACCCGCACCAGCACCGTCACGGCGGAAGGCCCGGTGGCTCTGGCGCCCGGCATCGTCGTTCCACCCGAACTCGCCGACCACGTGATCGCAACCCCCGGCCCGTCGCTGACCGACCAGATCACGGTCTTTGGGATGGAGGCGCTCAAGCAGGTCTCCCAGGTCATCGGCGTCAACATCACGATGAAGCTGGGCGAGCTCATCACCACGCCCACCCCGCCCTGGTTCACCACCATCGGACTGGATGTCACCAAGGACACCTATGCGGGCGGTGATGTCTGGGTGATCACCCCGCCCAACCCCACGGACGAGGTGGTCATCGCCGTGCACGGCAGTGGATTCGTCTACGACCCCAACATCATTCACTGGATGGATTACACCCAGATGGCCCGGGAGACCGGCGCCACCGTCGTGGTACCCCGTTACCCCCTGATCCCCGACGGCGGCACCGCGGAGAACTCGGTACCGCAGATGGCCGATTTCATCGCGGCGCAGGTCCAGGAGCATGGCGCCGAGAACGTCAGCATCTATGCGGATTCGGCCGGTGGCACGCTCTCGACGCTGGCCGTGCAGAAGATCGTCCGCGACTGCAATGGCGATTCGAGTTGCCTGGCGAACAAGGTGCCGTCGCGCATGGTGCTGCTGTCCCCCGGTCTCAGCGGCCCGGACATCTATACCGATCCCAACGTGGAGTTGGTCAACGACCCGGTCGCATGGCTCACCGAGGAAGACAAGGAGTACTACGCGCAGTGGTCCACCGGGCCCGAAGAGCTTTGGAACGCCATGCTCGGGCCGACCGAGGGGATGCCGCCGACCACGATCTACATCGGCTCGCGCGAATCATCGGCACCGGGCGCGTTGCTCTACGCACAGCGGATGGTCGACGCCGGCGGCGACGTCGACGTGGTGATCGGGATGGGCCAGATCCATGATTGGGCGCAGGGCGGCCCGATCTCGATCAACTCACAGTCGGCCAGCTATCGCGACGATATCTACGGGCAGTTGGGCATCGTATCTGAGGACACCCAGTCAGTCCCAGGCGTGGCGGCAGTGCTGAGCGACGTCTCATCGCGCGAGACGGCCGGCGCCACGGACGCGATCGCCCTCGCCCCCGGAATTGTGGTGCCGGGCAGCCTCACCGACAACGTCGACGTGACCGACGCCCCCTCGTTGTTCGACCAGGTGACCGTGGTGGCGTTGACGGCGTTGCGGGATATCTCCGCGGTCATCGGTGTCGACATCACAACGAGCCTCGGGGGCGGGATCGCCGTGCCCGATCCGCCGCGGGTCCTGACCCTCGGTCTGGATGTGCGGGCGACGGAGTTCACCGCCCTGGACGCCGACGGTGTGGAGCAGACCTGGCAGGTCTGGGAGATCTCGAACCCGAGTTCAGATTCCGAGGAGCACGTCATCGCGTTTCACGGAGGTGGATTGGTCGCTCCGCCCACCATCTTCCATTGGCTGGACTACGCCCAGATGTCGCGCAAGACCGGCGCGACGGTGATCGTGCCGCGCTACCCACTGATCCCCGACGGCGGGACCGCCGACAACACCATCCCACCGGCGGCAGATCTCATCGCCGCTTACGTCACCGAGCATGGCGCGGAGAACGTCAGTGTGTACGGGGAATCCTCCGGTGGAATGATCGCCATGCTCGCGGTGCAGAAGATCGCGCGCGATTGCGCGGGCGACACCCAGTGCCTCAGCAGCCGGATGCCGTCGCGCATGGTGCTCAGCTCACCTGCCTTCGCCGATCCCGACTTCTCCACCGACCCGAATGTGGTCCTGGTGAACGATCCGCTCTTCGGGGTCCCGACGTCTGACAACGGCTTCGCGCAGTGGCAATCGCAGCAGCATCCTGAACTGTCCGACACATTCCTCGGGCCGGTGGAAGGGCTGCCGCCGACAACGATCTACATCGGGACGCGCGAGGTCATCGCGCCCGGCGCGTTGAAGTTCGCCAAGCTGATGGACGATGCCGGCAGCGACGTGAGCGTCGTGATCGGGATGGGCCAGATGCACGGCTGGGCCACCCTCCCGATCAACTCGCAGTACGCCAACTACCGCGACGACGTCTACCGACAACTCGGCATCGACTCTGAGGAAGCCGACGATGCCGAGACCGTCAGCGTTT
Source organism: Mycolicibacterium sp. 050232 (assembly GCA_036235365.1). Classification (GTDB taxonomy): domain Bacteria; phylum Actinomycetota; class Actinomycetes; order Mycobacteriales; family Mycobacteriaceae; genus Mycobacterium. The sequence continues at coordinate 17,503 of JAZBEZ010000006.1, forward strand.
AGGCCTTCGCCTTCTCTGCTTCCTGTTCGCGCTTGATCTCCAGAGCGATGTCGATGAGCTGGTCTTCCTGACCGCCGATGAGCTTGCGCTGGCCGACGCGCAGCAGCAGCTCGTGGGCGGGCACTCCGTAGCGTTCGCCCTGGCGCACCGCGTGCTTGAGGAAGCTGGAGTACACCCCCGCATAACCCATCACCAGCGCGTTGCGGTCCAGCAGGCACTCGGCCGGCATCGCCGGGGCGACGACCTCTTCGGCGGCATCGGCGATGTCGAAGAAGTCGATGCCGGTCTTGACGCCGATCTTGTCGAACACCCCGACCAGCGCCTCGACCGGTGCGTTGCCCGCACCCGCGCCGAACCGACGGCAGGACCCGTCGATCTGCTTGGCACCGGCGCGCACGGCCTCGACCGAGTTGGCCACGCCCAGACCGAGATTCTCGTGGCCGTGGAAACCCACCTGAGCGTCGTCACCGAGTTCGGCAACCAGCGCCGAGACCCGGTCGGCGACACCTTCGAGCACCAGCGCACCCGCGGAGTCCACCACGTAGACGCACTGGCAGCCGGCGTCGGCCATGATGCGGGCCTGCTTGGCCAGCTTCTCCGGAGAGATGGTGTGGCTCATCATCAGGAACCCGACGGTCTCCAGGCCCAGCTCACGGGCGAGCCCGAAGTGCTGGATCGACACATCGGCCTCGGTGCAGTGGGTCGCGATTCGGCAGATCGAGCCACCGTTGTTCTGGGCTTCCTTGATGTCTTCCTTGGTGCCCACACCGGGCAGCATCAGGAAGGCGATCTTGGCTTCCTTGGCCGTCTCGGCCGCCAGCTTGATCAGCTCCTGCTCCGGAGTCTTGGAGAACCCGTAGTTGAAGCTCGACCCGCCCAGCCCGTCGCCGTGGGTCACCTCGATGACCGGGACACCGGCGGTGTCCAGGGCGGCGACGATCGCGCCGACCTCGTCCTTGGTGAACTGGTGCCGCTTGTGGTGCGAGCCGTCGCGCAGCGACGTGTCGGTCATCCGGACGTCCCACACGGGATTGAAGAAAATGTCACTCATGCTTGAGCACCTCCTGAGACCGCGAGAGATTCCTTGGCGATTTCCTCGCCGACCTTGGTCGCCGCCGCGGTCATGATGTCCAGATTTCCAGCGTAGGGCGGCAGGTAGTCGCCTGCACCCTCCACTTCCACGAACACGGTGACCAGGTGGTTTCCACCGTTGACCACGGACGGTTCGTCGAACTGCGGTTCGTTGAGCAGCCGGTAGCCCGGCACGTAGGTCTGCACCTCGGCCACCACATCCTTGATCGATTGAACGACGGCAGCTTGATCCGTATCGGGGGGAATCGCGCAGAAGATGGTGTCGCGCATGATCATCGGCGGCTCGGCCGGGTTCAGGATGATGATCGCCTTGCCGTTCTTCGCCCCACCGATGTTGCGCACACCCGCGCTGGTGGTCTTGGTGAACTCGTCGATGTTGGCGCGGGTACCCGGACCGGCCGAAGCCGATGACACCGACGCCACGATCTCGGCGTAGGGCACGTCCACGACCCGGGACACCGCGTACACCATCGGGATGGTGGCCTGGCCACCGCAGGTGACCATGTTGACGTTGGGGGCGTCGAGGTGCGCGCGCAGGTTGGCCGGCGGGATGACGCCGGGGCCGACGGCAGCGGGGGTCAGGTCGATCGCCCGGATGCCGGCCTCTTCGTAGCGCGGGGCCGCATCGCGGTGCACATAGGCGCTGGTGGCCTCGAACACCAGGTCCGGCTTCTCGGCCTGGGCCAGCAGCCAGTCCACACCCTCATGGCTGGTTTCCAGACCGAGCTTGCGAGCCCGGGCCAGACCCTCGGATTCCGGATCGATGCCGATCATCCAACGTGGCTCGAGCCATTCCGAACGCAGCAACTTGTACAGCAGGTCGGTGCTGATGTTGCCCGACCCGACGATGGCAACTGATGCCTTCTCAGCCATATCTCGGCTCCCTACTCGAAACTCAGTCTTACTGAACCTAACCCGGCGAAGTCAGCGACGAAATCGCTGCCCGGAGGTGCATCTATCGCACGCGTGCACGAGCCCGGCAGCACGATGTCGCCGGCCTTCAAACGCACCCCGAAGCTCTCCACCTTGCGGGCCAACCAGGCCACCGCGGTGACCGGATTTCCCAACACCGCATCGCTGCGTCCCTCGGCCACGACCTTGCCGTGGTTGGTCAGGACGGCATCGATGTTGCAAATGTCGATGTCCTTGGGCGAGACGCGCGCCTCACCGAGCACCCAGCCGGCGCTGCTGGCGTTGTCGGCGATGGTGTCGCACAACTTGATCTGCCAATTGGTGATACGCGTGTCGATCAACTCGATCGCCGGGGCGAACGCGGCCGTCGCGGCGAGCACGTCCTCCTCGGTGCACCCGGCGCCGGGCAGATCGTCTGCCAGGATGAACCCCACCTCGACCTCGACGCGGGGGTACAGGAACCTCGACGAGGGCACCGGGACGTTCTCGAACACCTCCATCTCGTCGAGGAGATGGCCGTAGTCCGGCTCGTCGACACCCATCATGTCCTGCATGGCCTTGCTGGACAGACCCACCTTGTGGCCGATGACGCGCGCCCCCTCGGCGACCCGCTGCCGGATGTTGATCAGCTGGATCTCGTAAGCATCCACCACATCGATGTCGGCGTACCGATCCGTCAACGGCGTCATCGGGACCCGGCTCCGCTCGGCCTGGGCGAGATCGGCCGCGAGCTCGTCGCGCACCTCGACACTAAGCATTCTGGTGAATTCCCCTCGCTTCTTTGACCGGGGCGGTTGTTGGATTGCCCGGCAATTCTATAACGTGTTCTACATGACTGGACAGGAGTACGACGTTGTCGTGGTCGGCAGCGGCGCTGCCGGCATGGTCGCCGCCCTCACCGCAGCCCACCAGGGCCTCTCGACAGTAGTCGTAGAGAAGGCGCCGCACTATGGAGGTTCCACTGCGCGGTCAGGTGGTGGGGTGTGGATCCCGAACAACGAGATTCTCAAGCGTGACGGGGTCAAGGACACCGCCGAAGCCGCCCGCACCTACCTGCACAAGATCATCGGTGACGTGGTGCCCGCCGAGAAGATCGACACCTATCTCGACCGCTCGCCCGAGATGCTGTCGTTCGTCTTGAAGAACTCGCCGCTGAAGCTGTGCTGGGTGCCCGGATACTCCGACTACTACCCCGAGACGCCGGGCGGCAAGCCCACCGGCCGCTCGGTCGAGCCCAAGCCGTTCAACGCCAAGAAGCTGGGCGTTGACGAGAAGGGCCTGGAGCCGCCGTACGGCAAGGTGCCGATGAACATGGTGGTCATGCAGCAGGACTACGTCCGGCTCAACCAGCTCAAGCGTCATCCCCGCGGCGTGCTGCGCAGCATCAAGGTCGGCGTCCGCTCTGTCTGGGCCAACGCCACCGGCAAGAACCTGGTCGGCATGGGCCGCGCGCTCATCGCGCCGCTGCGCATCGGCCTGCAGCAGGCCGGCGTCCCGGTCCTGCTGAACACCGCCCTGACCGATCTGTACGTCGAGGACGGTGTCGTCCGCGGCATCTATGTTGTTGCTGCGGGCGACTCGGGAAATGCTGAGCCGCAACTGATCCGGGCCCGCCGTGGCGTGATCCTGGGATCGGGCGGATTCGAGCACAACGAGCAGATGCGGGTGAAGTACCAGCGCGCACCCATCACCACCGAGTGGACCGTGGGCGCGGTGGCCAACACCGGCGACGGCATCCTGGCCGCCGAAAAGCAGGGTGCCGCACTCGAATTCATGGAGGACTCGTGGTGGGGCCCGACGGTCCCGCTGACCGACTCGCCGTGGTTCGCCCTGTCCGAGCGCAACTCCCCCGGCTCGATCATCGTCAACATGGCCGGCAAGCGGTTCATGAACGAGTCGATGCCGTACGTCGAGGCCTGCCACCACATGTACGGCGGCGAGTACGGCCAGGGCGCGGGTCCCGGCGAGAACATCCCGGCCTGGCTGATCTTCGACCAGCAGTACCGCGACCGCTTCATCTTCGCGGGTCTGCAACCCGGGCAGCGCATTCCGAAGAAGTGGCTGGAGTCCGGCGTCATCGTCAAGGCCGACACCCTCGAGGAGCTGGCCGCCAAGACCGGTCTGCCCGCCGACGCGTTCGGCGCGACCATCGACCGGTTCAACGGCTTCGCCCGCTCTGGGAAGGACGAGGACTTCCACCGCGGCGAGAGCGCCTACGACCGCTACTACGGCGATCCCACCAACAAGCCCAACCCGAACCTCGGCGAGATCAAGCACGGTCCGTACTACGCGGCCAAGATGGTGCCGGGCGACCTGGGCACCAAGGGCGGCATCCGGACCGACGTGAAGGGCCGGGCGCTGCGCGACGACGACTCCGTGATCGAGGGCCTCTACGCCGCAGGTAACGTCAGCTCACCGGTGATGGGTCACACCTACCCCGGCCCCGGCGGCACCATTGGTCCCGCCATGACATGGGGTTACCTGGCGGCACTCGACATTGCAGGGAAGAAGTAGATGCCAATCGATCTCGACAAGGCGCTGGGCGCCGAGCTGGAACCCATCGAGTTCTCCTGGACCAGCAGCGACATCCAGCTGTACCACCTGGGTCTCGGTGCGGGCGCGGACCCGATGGATCAGCGCGAACTGCGCTACCTCATCGACGAAACCCCGCAGGTGCTGCCGACGTTCGGCAATGTGGCCGTCAGTTTCCACATGACCGAGCCGCCCAAGGTGCAGTTCCCGGGTATCGACATCGAGCTGTCCAAGGTGCTGCACGCCAGCGAGGCCGTCAGCGTGCCCGGCCCGATCCCGACCAGCGGCACCGCCAAGTCGGTGCAGCGCTTCACCGAGATCTGGGACAAGGGCAAGGCCGCCGTCATCGTCAGCGAATCCACGGTGACCGATGAGTCCGGCAAGGTGCTGTGGACCACCAAGCGGTCGATCTTCGCCCGCGGCGAGGGTGGGTTCGGCGGTGAGCGTGGCCCGGCGAGCTCGAACGAACTGCCCGATCGCGCACCGGATATCGAGATCTCGTTGCCGACGCTGCCACAGCAGGCGCTGCTGTACCGGTTGTGCGGTGACCGCAACCCCCTGCACTCCGACCCGGCCTTCGCCGCGGCGGCAGGCTTCGAACGGCCGATCCTGCACGGGTTGTGCACATACGGCATCGGCTGCAAGGCCATCGTCGACAACCTCCTCGACGGCGACGTCTCCCAGGTGGCTTCCTACGGTGCCCGGTTCGCCGGCGTGGTGATCCCCGGGGAGACCCTGCAGGCCAACATCTGGAAGGAAGACGGCAAGTTCATCGGCGCGCTCACGGCACCGTCGCGCGACAACGCCGTCGTGCTGTCGGGCGTGGAGCTCGTCCCGGCCTAAGGCCTCCCGCCTACTGCCTTCTGCCGTCTGCCTTCTGCTCCTTCTGCCTACTGCCTTCTTCCTCCTTCCTTCCGCCTACTGCCTTCCGCCTTCTTTGTCACGCTGGAGTGGCTGTCGACCCCGACAGCCACTCCAGCGTTGCATTGGGGGGTGAATACGGTTGGCGGCCAATCACTTTGTCACGCCAGAGTGGCTCCCGTCGTCGACAGCCACTCTGGCGTGACAATGGGAGTGGTTCGGCGCCTGAGCCAATCGCCTTAGCACAGACCCGCCGCGCCGTCATCTGTCAAGACAGCGTGGCTGTGGATAACCAGTGTCACGCCAGCGCCTGTGGATAACCGATGTGACTGATATGGCATTGCGCTGGACACTTTCTCACCATGGGGGATCCATTCGTCGGCAGTGAAGCCGTGGCCAACGGCGAGCTACGCAAGAGCACACTACGCACCAGATACACACGAGTGTTCCGAGATGTCTACGTCAGCCCGGGCACCGAACTCACCCCGCTCGTCCGGGCCAAGGCGGGCTGGCTGTGGTCTCGACGCCGCGGGATCGTGGCCGGAAACGCAGCCGCAGCTGTGCACGGCGCGAAGTGGGTGGATCTCGAAGCCCCGCTGGAAATGATCCACTCCAACCGCAATCGTCTTGCAGGCCTGCATGTTCGGACCGAGGAAATCCAGGACGACGAGGTCATCTGGGTCGACGGGATACCGGTCACCTCACTGGCCCGTACCGCACTCGACATCGGCAGTTGGTATGCACGCGACGACGCAGTCGCCGCGCTCGATGCACTGGCCCATGCGACCGACCTCAAGGCCGCCGACGTCGAGCTGCTGGTACAGCGCTACGCCCGTCGACGGGGCATTCAACGCGCCCGCACGGCCTTGGATTTGATGGACAGCGGCGGGCAATCTCCCCGGGAAACCTGGTTGCGGTTGATACTCATCGACGGAGGCCTTCCTCGACCACAAACTCAGATCCCGGTTTACGACGGTCCAGGCGATCCCTTTGCCTATCTCGACATGGGCTGGGAAGACATCAAAGTCGCAGCCGAATATGACGGCGAAGAGCACCGCGCGAGCAGCTGGCGGTACAACTTCGACCTCCGAAGGGCCGAGCGCATCCAGCGGCGAGGGTGGATCAACGTCAGAGTCGCTGCCGGCGAACGCAGGGCGGACATTCTGCGCCGCGTCAAAGCCGCGCGTGCCGTCCGAATGTCACGCTAGCGCGGCTGTCGGGCTCGACGGCCACTCCTGCGTGACATTGGATGCCCGCCGATAGAAACGACCATGCCCGCAGTCACTCTGGCGTGACTGTCGAGGACGAGCGTCACTCTGGCGTGACTGTCGAAAACGAGCACCGAACGCACAACGGGCGCCGGTCTACCCGACGCCCGTCGCGCACCGAAGAACAGCTACATCCGCTTCCAGAGATCGTCCCCACCGGAGTGACGCGGAGCCTCGGGTGCCACCGGAACCGGGCCGGGAGCCGGCTGGCTCGGGCCGGGCGCGGCGACGGGTGGCGCGGACGCGGCAGGCGGAGCCGACTGCACGGGAGGCGCCGAATGCGGAGCCGACGAGGCAGCCCCACCGGAGCGGTCGGTCATCTGGCTCTCGCGGGCATCCAGGCCCGCTTCGCGCCGATCCTGGGCGGCATCGCGATCGTTCTGCGCTGTCTCCCGATCGTCCTGCTGCTTGTCCCGCTCGTCGAGCTTGGCCTCGCGCTCTTCCTGCTGCTGTTGCGGGTTCGGGCCGCCGGGGCCACCTGGGCCGCCGGGCTGGCCGGCGCCGGGCGCACCGCCGTTCTCCGAGCCGCCGCCCTTGGCACCTTCCATGGCCTTCATCAACGGCTCCATGAGCGAGCCGAACTGTCCGCCCATCTGACCCGCCATCTGAGCCGGCGCACTGGCCATCTGGCCCATCTGACCCAGCTGCCCCATCATCTGGCCCATCTGGCCGACACCCTGCCCACCGGCCTCGTCGGCCTTTTCATAGGCTCCCTGAGCATCGGAAAGCTTGGCGTTGAACATGTTCTCTTTGGCCGACAGGGCCGTCACGTTCGTGGTCAGCGACGCCGCCAGCGTCGGCACGATGCCCGCGATGGTCATGCTCATGGCGTCCTCACCGGCCTGGATCGCCGGCATTTCCGGCAGCTCCGGCGCTGCGGCGTTCCAGGTGAGCGGAACTTTCATCCCGAGCTCAGACACCGTTGTTACCCCCTGCTCGTCGAGACGGATCACCAATCGTCATAGTCGTCATCCCCATCGCCCGTGTCGTGTTCCAACGGGGCCGGGACGGACAGTCCGGTCGTCGTCCCACCGCCGCCTCCGGCGCGCTGGCCGCCGCCCATCATGCCCATGCCGCCGCCCATGCCGCCGCCCGCCGCATTGGCAGCGGCCACCGGCGCGACGCCGCCGACCACAGCGGCGCTGGCGCCGGGGTCGACCGAGACCGGGACGGTGCTGCCACCGCCGACCATCTTCGACAACAGGGGGGTCTGCGGGCTGCCCCCACCGGAACCACCGGGCAGGCCCGCGGCCTTGACCAGGCCTGCGCCGCTGCTCGGTCCGGAGCCGCCGGCCGCCGGATGGTTGGAGAACGCCGAGAACGGGCTGGGCCCGCCGCCGGTGCCCTTGCCGCCCGAGCCCAGCATCGACGTCAGCTGCTGCAACGGCTGCGAAAGCTGCTGCAAGGGCTGAGAGAGCTGCTGGGGAATCTGGCTGAACATGCCCGGGATCTGGCCCAGCATCTGGGGCAGCTGGCTGATCATCTGCAGCATCTGATCAGCGCCCCCTTGCGCCGCCTGCTGGGCCTGAGCCGTCGGAGGGGTACCGACCTGCGGAAGGTTGGCTATCGTGCCCAGACTGCTGGCCATCTCACTGCTGGCCGCCGAGACCGTCGCGATGTTCTGGGAGAGCCCCATCTTGATCCGGCTCTCGATCAGCTGCTGCACATTGGGGAAGACCCCCGACAACATCTGCAGCTGCTCCACCTCGTGCTGGACCTCTTGGGCCGCCGCATTCAGCATGGTCTTGGTCTGCACCACGGCCGCAGCCATAGTGTCCAGCGCGGTGCCGATGGCCGTCGCCTGCAAGCCGTTGGCCTCGTGGCCGGCGATCATCGTGGTCGCCTCACCCGCTGCCGCCACCGAGCCAGTGCCTGTCCAGCCCTCCCCCAACTTGGAGAGTTGGCTCGTCTGTTCAGGAACGACGGAGCTGCTGATCTTGGTCCCAGTCTTCGTGTAGGACGCCGCGGCTGCGGTCAGCTGGTCCTCATCGACGTTCGGCCAAGCCGGTCCCTGCAACGTCTGCGACCCGTACGGGCTGCTGTCGCGCGGCATCCCCATGCCACGGCCCCCTTCTACGCGTGATGCACATCCGGAGCAAACATTACCGTGTCAATCGGGGGTGGTGATGCACCTTTATCCGAGGATCAATCCGGAAGTCGGGACCCCGGTTCCCGCGGTGACCAGCACGTGCTCGACATTGTCGACCTGGTTGACCGAGGTGCCCCGCAACTGGCGCACACCTTCGGCGATGCCGTTCATGCCGTGGATGTAGGCCTCACCGAGCTGACCGCCGTGGGTGTTGATCGGCAACCGGCCGCCGAGCTCGATGGCGCCCCCGGCGATGAAGTCCTTGGCCTCACCTTTACCGCAGAAGCCGAGCTCCTCGAGCTGGATCAACGTGTACGGCGTGAAGTGGTCATACAGGATCGCGGTCTGGATGTCGTCGGGCGACAGACCGCTCTGCTCCCAGAGCTGACGGCCGACCAGGCCCATCTCGGGCAGGCCGAGCTCGTCGCGGTAGTACGAGTACATGGTGAACTGGTCGGTGCCCGCACCCTGCGCAGCGGCCTCGATGATCGCCGGCCGGTGCTTGAGATCCTTGGCTCGCTCGGGCGTGGTGACGACGATGGCCACGCCGCCGTCGCTCTCCTGGCAGCAGTCCAGCAGGCGCAGCGGTTCGGCGATCCACCGCGAGTTCTGATGATCCTCGATGGTGATCGGCTTGCCGTAGAAGAACGCCTTCGGGTTGGTGGCGGCGTGCTTGCGGTCAGCCACCGACACGGCACCGAAATCGGCACTCGTGGCGCCGTATTCGTGCATGTAACGCTGGGCGATCATCGCCACCGACGCGGCCGGGGTGCTCAGCCCGTGCGGGTAGGACCAGCTGTATTCGACGCCGCGGGAGTCGGCGTTGACGGTCAGGCCGGTCATCACCTGGCCGAACCGGAACTCGGAACGCTCATTGAAGGCCCGGTACGCCACAACGACTTCCGCGACACCGGTGGCGACCGCGAGGGCCGCCTGCTGAACGGTAGCGGCCGCGGCGCCGCCGCCGTAGCCGATCTGGCTGAAGAACTTCAGGTCGCCGATCCCGGTGGACCGGGCCACGGCGGTCTCCAGGTTGGAGTCCATCGTGAAGGTCACCAGGCCGTCGACGTCCGAAGGCGCCAGGCCCGCGTCGTCGAGCGCGTCGAGCACGGCCTCGGCGGCCAGCCTCAGCTCACTGCGACCGGAGTTCTTGGAGAAGTCGGTGGCGCCGATACCGGCGATGGCTGCCTTGCCGGAGAGCATCAGTTGTCCCCCAAAGTAAGTGTGGACGTGGCGATGACGTGGTTGCCAAGGCTGTTGCTGCCCACGACTTTCAGCGTCACCAGGTCGCCTTCGATCTCGGTGACCTCTCCGGTGAAGGTGATGGTGTCGTAGGCATACCAGGGCACCCCGAGGCGCAGCTTGATCGACTTGATGACCGCGTTCGGACCGGCCCAGTCAGTGACGTAGCGCTGCACCAGCCCGGTGTCGGTGAGGATGTTGACGAAGATGTCCTTGGAACCCTTGGCCTGTGCCTTGTCCCGGTCGTGGTGCACGTCTTGGTAGTCGCGCGTGGCGATGGCGGTCGAGACGATGAACGTCGGGTCGCCGTAGATCTTGAGTTCGGGGAGGGTGGTGCCGACTCGAACGTCGGAGACAGTCAGGCTCATGCTTGTGGCTCCCATGCGTACAACGTCCAGGCCGGGCTGATCTCACTGTCCGGGAAGTCGATATAGGTTGCGGTGACCGGCATTCCGATCTTCACCTGGTCGGCGGCGATCCCGCGCAGCTCACCCAGCATCCGGACGCCCTCTTCGAGTTCGACGAGAGCGATGACGAACGGCAGGCTGCGTCCGGGCACCTTCGGCGCGTGGTGCACGACGTAGCTGTAGACCGTGCCCTTGCCCGAGGCCACCACGTAGTCCGTCAGTTCATCCTTGTCGGCCCACACTGCAGGCACCGGCGGGTGCTGCAACGAACCATCCGGACGCTTCTGGATCCTGAGTTCGTGGGCGTTGATGCCGTCCCAGAAGAACTTGGTATCGCGCGAGGACGACGGCCGCATCAGCTTGTCCGGGTCGAGATCTTCTGGGATCTCATACGTTTCGGAGGCTTGCTCGGCCGCCTGCTTTCCGGCGGGAAGGAACTTCATGATGCGCCAGTCCATGTCGGCGACTTCTTCGTCACCGACATGCCAGCGGATCTTCTGATTGATGAAGTAACCCTCACCCAGCGCGGTCTGCTTCGGGCCGACGATGCCGACGATCTCGGCGCTCATCACCACCTGTTCGCCGGGCTGGATGTAGCGGTGATAGGTCTGATCGCAGTTGGTGGCGACGACACCGACGTATCCGGCATCGTCGAACAACTTCATCGCCCTACCCAGCGGATCATCGTCGGACCGGGTGCGTCCCAGCCCCATCATGGTCCAGACCTGGATCATCGCCGGCGGCGCCACGATGCCGGGATGGCCGGCAGCCTTGGCGGCTTCCTCGTCGACGTAGATCGGGTTCTTGTCACCGATCGCGTCGACCCAGTGGTGAATCATGGGCTGATTCACCGGGTCCCGAGCCACCGTCGGTTTGCTCGTCCCGGACGCGATGATCTGGTCGATACCGGCCTGCAGATTCACGCTCACCTCAATCCCTCGCTGTTACCGCGGCACCCGAGGCACCCGCAGGCCCGACGCCGCGATCATCTCGCGCATGACCTCGTTGACACCGCCGCCGAAGGTGATGACCAGGTTGCGCTTGGCCATCTTGTCGAGCCAGACCAGCAGCTCGGCGGTCTCGGGATCGGCCGGGTTGCCGTACTTGCCGACGATCTCCTCGGCCAGGCGGCTGACTTCCTGGATGCGTTCGGTGGAGAACACCTTGGTGGCGGCAGCGTCGGCCACCGCAATGGTCTCGCCGGATGCCGCGACCTGCCAGTTGAGCAGCTCGTTGATCCGCCAGATCGACTTGATCTGCCCCAGAAGACGTTTCACGTCGTCCTGCTCGATCGGCGTGACGCCGTCCGAACCCGGCTTGGACGCCCAGGTGTGCACCTGGTCGTAGATACCTGCGACGCGACCGGCCGGACCGAGGCCGACCCGCTCGTGGTTGAGCTGGGTGGTGATGAGCTTCCAGCCACCGTTCTCCTCACCGACGAGCATGTCGGCGGGCACGTGGACATCGTTGTAGTACGACGCGTTGGTGTGATGTGCGCCGTCCGACAGGATGATCGGCGTCCAGGAGTAGCCGGGATCCTTGGTGTCGACGATCAGGATCGAGATGCCCTTGTGCTTGGCCGCGGTCGGATCGGTGCGGCAGGCCAACCAGATGTAGTCGGCGTCATGCGCGCCGGTGGTCCACATCTTCTGGCCGTTCACGATGTATTCGTCACCATGGCGCACCGCGGTGGTGCGCAGCGACGCCAGATCGGTACCGGCGTCGGGCTCGGAGTAACCGATCGCGAAATGCACCTCACCGGAAAGGATCCCGGGCAGGAACTTCTTCTTCTGCGCCTCGGTGCCGAGCGCCTGCAGGGTGGGGCCCACCGTCTGCAGCGTCACCATCGGCAACGGGATGTCGGCTCGGTTGGCCTCGTTGATGAAGATCTGCTGCTCGACCGGGCCGAAGCCCAGGCCGCCGTACTCCTTCGGCCAGCCCACACCGAGCTTGCCGTCGCTGCCCATGCGCTTGATCACCGCACGGTAGGCCTCGTTGTGCCGGTCGGACTCCATCGCCGCGGCCTCTTCGGGCGTGATGAGAGTCGAGAAGTATTCCCGCAGTTCGGCTTGCAGCGCGCGCTGCTCGGGCGTCAGATCGATGAACATTATGCTCCCACCAGATCGAGGCGATGCGACGGACCACCCAGCAGCCGGGTCAGATCCTTGATCGAGGAGTAGTAGCGGTCCATCGGGTAGGTGATGTCCATACCCATACCGCCGTGCAGGTGATGGCAGAGCCGCATGGCCGGCGCGGCCTGCGAGGTGAGCCAGTAGCCCAGGATGTTGAGATCCTCGTCGGCGTCGAGGCCCTCGGACAGCCGCCACAAGGCCGAGGTGGACAGCAGCGAGATCGTCCGCGAGGCGATGTACACCTCGGACAGCTGCGCCGCCACGGTCTGGAACGTCGAGAGCGGGCGACCGAACTGCTCACGGGTGGCCACGTAGTCGGCGGTGAGTCTCAGTGCACCGGCCACCAGCCCGGCGGCGAACGCCCCGGTGGCAGCCAGCGCCAGCTGGTTGACCCGGTGCGCGCTCGCGCCGTCGAGCACGTCCGCAGCGTCGACGGCGACGTCGGCGAACGTGACCACGTATTCATCGGATCCGTTGGAGGTCGGCGTCTTGGTGACCGTCACACCGTCAGCCGCCGGTGAGACCACAACGACCGCGTTGTCGGCCGTGACCACCAGCCACTTGGCCGTCTCGGCATAGGGCACACCGACTTTGGTGCCGTTGAGCTTTCCGTCCGCGAAGTTCACGGCGGGTCGCTCCGGCAACGACTGTCCGGGCTCGTTGAGCGCGGCAGAGAGCACCGCACCCGTCGCCACACCGGAGAGGTACCGGTCCTGCTGAGCATCCGACGCCAGGTCGAGCAGCGACACCAGACCCAGGCCCACGGTGGCCAGCGCCGGGCCGGTGGTGCCGTGCCGACCGATCTCGGTCAACGCGGTCGACAGCTCGGGCAGGCCCAGTCCGTCACCGCCGAGTCGTTCCGGCACTCCCAGCGCCGCGACTCCACCGGAAACCAGTGCATCCCAGGTGTTGTCGCGTTCCAGAACAGAGGTCACCACGTCGGCGACAGCCTGCTGTTCCGGGTTCGGTGTGAAATCCACCCGAATCCTCCTTGATCCGTTTAGACGACAGTGCTCTCAGGCCTGATGCGCCGGCCCGCCGGCGACCGGGCAGGCACCCGTGAAGTCCACCGGCCAGTGCTTGATGCCGTTGAGCCAACCCGACTTCAGCCGCTCGGGATCGCCGACCGGCTTGAGGTCCGGCATGTGGTCGGCCACCGCGTTGAAGATCAGGTTGATCGTCAGACGGGCCAGGTTGGCACCGATGCAATAGTGCGCCCCGGTGCCGCCGAAGCCGACATGCGGGTTGGGATCGCGAAGGATGTTGAAGGTGAACGGATCCTCGAACACGTTCTCGTCGAAGTTCGCCGAGCGGTACGACATCACCACCCGCTCGCCGGCCTTGATCTTGACGCCGGCGATCTCGGTGTCCTCGCTGGCAGTGCGCTGGAAGGCAGAAACCGGCGTGGCCCAACGTATGATCTCGTCGACCGCGGTCTTCGGCCGTTCCTTCTTGAACAGCTCCCACTGATCGGGGTTCTGCGAGAACGCGATCATGCCGTGCGTGATCGAGTTGCGGCTGGTCTCGTTGCCCGCGACGGCCAGCATGATCACGAAGAAGCCGAACTCGTCATCGCTGAGCTTCTCGCCGTCGATGTCGGCCTGGATCAGCTTGGTGACGATGTCATCGGTCGGGTTCTTGCCCCGCTCCTCGGCCATCTTCATGGCGTAGGTGATGACCTCGAACGAGGACATGGCCGGGTCGATGTCGGCGTACTCGGGGTCGTCGCCGGCGGTCATCTCGTTGGACCAGCGGAACAGCTTGTCGCGGTCGTCCTGAGGCACACCGAGCAGCTCGGCGATGGCCTGCAGCGGCAGTTCGCAGGAGACCTGCTCGACGAAGTCACCGGTGTTGGACGCGGCGGCGTTCTTGGCGATCTGCTGCGCGCGGTTGTTCAGCTCATCCTCGAGCCGCGACAACGCACGCGGGGTGAAGCCACGGGAGATGATCTTGCGCAGCCGGGTGTGGTGCGGGGCATCCATGTTGAGCAGGACCGCGCGCTGCAGGTCGACGGCCTCACGGGTCATCTCCTGCGGCCAGACCGGGATCGCGCCGTTCATCGCGCTGGAGAACACGTCGCTGCGCAGCGAGACGTCCTTGACGTCCTCGTGCCGGGTGACCAACCAGTAACCCTTGTCTCCGAAGCCGCCGGTGCCACCGGGGACGTCGACCCAGCGAACCGGCTCGGCCTTACGGAGCTCGGCGAGCTCTTCGACCGGCAGGCCCTTGAGGTTCAGGTCGGAATCGAGGAAGTCGAAATCCTTGGGGATGTTGGGGCAGCCCATGTGTCTAACTCCTAGTGTCTGTAGCAAGCCGTGCGCGTAGCCAGCAATGCTTGAAACAACGTGGTCTAGTACCAATTGAGACCATTGAAACACGGCTTGACCGCAGATCAAAGGCAGTGATACATCCGCGCTTGTCAGAGATATGAAACGTGTTCTAGCCTGGCTTCATGGGTAACCCTGTCATCGTCGAAGCCACCCGCAGCCCCATCGGCAAGCGCAATGGCTGGCTGTCCGGCCTCCACGCCACCGAGCTCCTCGGAGCTGTCCAGAAGGCGCTCATCGAGAAGGCCGGAATCGACCCCGGCAGCGTCGAGCAGGTCATCGGCGGCTGCGTCACCCAGTACGGCGAACAGGCCAACAATGTCACCCGTCAGTCCTGGCTGATCGCCGGCCTGCCCGAGCACGTCGGCGCCACCAGCATCGACTGCCAGTGTGGCAGCGCCCAGCAGGCCAACCACCTGGTCGCCGGCCTGATCGCCACGGGCGCCATCGACATCGGCATCGCCTGCGGCATCGAGGCGATGAGCCGGGTCGGCCTTGGCGCCAACGGCGGTGGCGCCCGCGCCGCATCCTGGGACATCGACCTGCCGAACCAGTTCGAGGCCGCCGAGCGCATCGCCAAGCGCCGCGGCATCACCCGCGCTGATGTGGACGCACTGGGCCTGGCTTCACAGAACCGCGCCAAGCAGGCCTGGGCCGAGGGCCGCTTCGACCGGGAGATCTCCCCCATCGAGGCACCCGTCATCGACGAGAACAAGCAGCCGACCGCCGAATGGAACACGGTCAGCCGCGACCAGGGCCTGCGCGACACCACCGCCGACGGCCTGGCCTCACTGAAGCCCGTGATGGAGGGCGGCATCCACACCGCCGGGACGTCCTCGCAGATCTCCGACGGCGCCGCGGCAGTGCTGTGGATGGACGAGGACAAGGCGAAGGCCCTCGGCCTGAAGCCGCGCGCCCGGATCATCGCCCAGGCCAACGTGGGCGCCGAGACCTACTACCACCTCGACGGTCCGGTGCAGTCCACCGCCAAGGTGCTGGAGAAGGCCGGTATGAAGCTCGGTGACATCGACCTGGTCGAGATCAACGAGGCCTTCGCGTCCGTCGTGCTGTCCTGGGCCCAGGTGCACGGCGCCGACATGGACAAGGTCAACGTCAACGGCGGTGCCATCGCTCTCGGCCACCCGGTCGGCTCGACCGGCTCCCGCCTGATCACCACGGCGCTGCACGAGTTGGAGCGCACCGACCGGAGCACGGCGCTGATCACCATGTGCGCCGGCGGCGCGCTGTCCACCGGCACGATCATCGAAAGAATCTGAGGCCTTCACGGTGTCTTTTTCTGAAGCCGAGCGCATCGGGGCCGCCCAGTCCTACATCGATGCGCTGGTGAGCCATCAGGCGGATGCGGTCCCGTTTGCACCGGATTGCATCCGCATCGAGATGGGGCTCAAGACCGGTCGTAACGGAGATCATCTGCGCCGCAGCCTGAACAACGGCCCGCAGTTCAAGTTGATCGAGAAGACGACGGCACCGGAGTTCAGTGTCGACGGAGATCACGTCCGCGCGCGTTTCGACGTGCTCACCAAGCCGCGCCTGTTCGGGCGGCGGGTGTGCTCGCACGTGGACGAGACGTTCCTGATCCCGGCGTCGGACGGCAAGATTCACCACATCCGCGCCTCCCTCACCCCGTTCATCAGCCGCTAAGGTCCCCGCATGGCCAACACCCCACGCCCGCTCAGCCCCAAACAGGTCGAACGGCTCAACGCGAAATCGACCGGCACCGCCATCAAGTGGATGTCGCGCGCCCAGACCTGGATCTTCAAGAAGTCAGGCGGACGGATCGGCGACAAGTTCCTGCGCGGCGCCGAGGTGGGCATCCTGACCACGATCGGGCGCAAGTCCGGCGAGGAGCGCGACAGCCCACTGCTGTTCCTGCAGGAGGGCAAGCGCATCGTGCTGGTCGCCTCGCAGGGCGGCCGGGCAACGAACCCGATGTGGTACCTGAACCTGGTGGCCAATCCCCGGGTCAAGTTCCAGACCAAGCACGAGACCCTGGAACTCACCGCGCGCGACGCCACCGACGCCGAGCGTGACGTGTACTGGCCCAAGCTCGACGCCATGTACGCCGACTTCGTTAACTACCGGTCCTACACCGACCGCAAGATCCCGATCGTGATCTGCGACCCGGCCTGATCTCCGGTAACGAGCAGCGCCCCCGACCTCGAGGTCGGGGGCGTTTTTGCGTTGCCGGGTGACCACGAGCTGGCCAATTACGCAACTCTCAGTAGCTGAATTGACGGGTCGACAGTTTTTTGATTATGTTCTGTGAGCCCGCACACAGTGAATGGTCAGTGAGCGGCAGCCCACATTTTCGTGAACCGATGGAGAACCTATGCAACGTCCCACCCGCCGCCGGGCTGCCGGTGCCGCCGCGACCACGCTGACCGCGTGCTCACTGTTCGCTGCCGCGACGCTGCCCGCTGCCGCCATGACCGTGACGTTCATCCGGCACGCCGAGTCGCAGGGCAACTCCTCCGGATACATCGACACCAGCACCCCCGGGCCACACCTGACCAATAAGGACGTGGATCCGAACGGTGGCGAGAACGGCGTGGATCAGGCGCAGGCCTGGGCCAATGCCCACGACGCCGACGAATTCGACGCGCTCTACGCCTCGACCATGATCCGCACCCAGGAGACGGCGAAGCCGTTCGCCGACAAGAGCGGATTGCCGGTCACGGTCCTGGGTGCGTTCGATCCGACTCGCCCCCAACGGAACGCGGGCGTGCAGGAAATCAGTGCCGGAATCTTCGAGGGTCTGCCCGAAGGTGAAGGAATCGGACGTATCGGTTACATCCTCGCGCCACTGGCCTGGACGATGGGGCTGCAGTTCGTGCCGATTCCCGGCGGTGAGACCGGCCTGGAGTTCAACGAGCGTGTGACGAATGCGCTTGCCGACGTCGAGTCGGGCACTACGGACACCAATGATGACGGGAACATCGACGCTGCGGTGTTCTCCCACGGCGCCACCATCATGATGTGGACGATGATGAACGTCGACAACCCCAATCTGCTGTTGATCGTTCAGCATCCGTTGGAGAACACCGACACCGTGGTCGTCGAAAAGAATGACGACGGTAGCTGGACCCTGAAGAGCTGGGACGGCGAAGAGGTGGGGCCGGCCAACTACCCGACCCAGATGTTCGTCAACTTCCGGGATCTGATCGTGGCGCCGCAGAAGGCGGTCTACGACATGCGCCTCCCGGTCCTGTCGCTCGACCCGGAGGCCATCGCCACCACCGGAGCGCAGGGTGTGCGGGACGTGGCCGGCGCCGGCGTGAAGTTCGTCAAGGACTCGATCACCGACACGGTCAACGCGATCACCGGCATCCCCGGCTCGATCGGACAGTCGACCACTCAGGTCTCCAAGCTCAGCACGGAGAAGACCGCCGGCAGCGACGTCGCGCCTGTCGCCGATCTCGCGGCGGGTGCCCAGTCCGCCGTCGAGGACGCCAAGGCTGCCGTCGACGACGCCACCGAGGGCACCGTGTCGGAAGTCAAGAAGGTGAGCGAGTCGGTCCAGTCGAAGGTCACCGCCACCCGCACCGCGAGCGGGGCCACCAAGCTGACCGATGGCGGCAAGGCGGAGCCGGGCAAGGCCGTTTCCGCGGTGCGTGACCGAGTCAAGCAGACTGCCGACGACGTGCGCGGCGGGGTCGAGTCCTCGGCCAAGCAGGCCCGGGACACCGTCAAGAAGCTCGCCGGTGCCGCGAAGAAGGACAAGTCCGATGACAGCAAGGCCAAGTCAAAGGCCAAGCCGAAGGCGAAGGCGAAAGACGCAGCGTGAAATAGGCTGTAGCGCAAGGCAATACCAACCGGGTCGGTCCCCCCTCCTCGTGCGAGGAGGGGGGACTGAGCCGTATCCGGACGGGTTAGGTCATCACCCGAATATTGTCAAATACCTTCCCGCCCAGTGGGATAACTGCTCGACTTGATAGCAGGTTGCCAGACAATTCAGATGGCCGGCCAGCGAGATGTCACCGGCAGGTCACGTGAAATCCGTACAGCCGCAATGGAGGAAACACATGAACCGCCGCAGAGGTGACGCGCCGGCGTCACGATATCGAAGTCTACTAGGGGGTGTGGCCCTGGCCTTCCTCGCCTTCTTCCTGGCGATGCCCATGGCTCACGCCGCCGAGAACATGCGCATCACGTTCATCCGGCATGGAGAGTCGGAAGGCAACGCCTCCGGACTGATCGACACCAAGACACCAGGGCCGGTGCTCACGCAGAAGGGCCAACAGCAGGCCCAGGCCGTGGCCGACAAGCTCGGCGACAACAACTACGACGCCATCTACGCGTCACAGATGGTGCGTACGCAGCTGACCGCGGGGCCGATGTCGCAGCGCCTCGGTCTGCCGATCCAGGTACTGCCCGGCCTGCAGGAGATCGAGGCCGGCGTCTTCGAGGGCACGCCGGAGGCGAACGCCGCGGGCGGGTACGGGCTGTATCCGATCGCATGGGCGCTCCCGGGTGTGATCCCGCAGATCCCGTTCGACAAGAGCACGTACATGCCAGGCACCAACCTCAACGGCTATGGGTTCGACGAGAGGGTCGATGGCGCACTGAAGACCATGTACGACAACGGTGATCGCAACGCCGTCGTGTTCTCGCATGGGGGCACGATCATGTTCTGGACCATGATGAACGCCACGAACCTCACCACGGCGCAGAAGTTGGAGCTGCTGCAGACCGCCGCACTCAAGAACACCGATTACGTGGTGATCGAGGGCAATCCCGAGGATGGCTGGATCGTGACGGACTGGAACGGTAAGAAGTTCTCACCCGAACCTACCTTCGAGCACGAGCTGAGCCTGCAATTCCGCACGTTGAGCCGCCAGCTGACCGCCGCAGCCGACCAGGTCAAGGCCGCCTTCCAGACCGGCGACATCGCGACGATCGCAACGGCGGTGAACCACAGCGTTGCCGACGCAACCTTCTCTGTCACCAAGTTCGGCCGCGCGATCAACGCCCAGATCATCAAGCGGACGATCGGTGCGATCCCGACCAGTACCGAGGACGTGCAGAAGGATGTGCAGGAGAAGGTCTCCACAGGTCTGGACAACGTGAAGGCTGCGGTGGAGACCAACGTCGTCACCCGCAACCTCGCCGCGGTGCCGGACGCGGTGGACGAAAGTAACACCGCCGCAAGCAAACTTGCAGAGGAGAAGTCGGCCGACACGGGCGCCAAGACGAAGGCAAAGGACACTGCCCGCAGCATCGTCAAACCTCGTGCCACCACTGATCTGTCCGACGGGAGCAAGGCGCTGCCGGGCGTCACCAAGTCGATCAGCCGTACCGGCGATCAGGTGCGTACGGCCGTCAAGGACGCGCGCGACCAGGTGTCGTCGTCGGTCAAGAAGTTCGGCGACGCGGTCAAGAAGGCGACCGGCCAGACCGAGAAGTCTTCTGGCGCAAAGGACGGGGCGGGTAGTAGCGCCGCCAGTAAGAAGGACGCCGCCTAGCCAGTCCGCATTGCCAAAAGGGCGCCCCAGGCCATTGGCCTGGGGCGCCTTTTCATTCCTGCCGAGAATCGGGAAAATTAATCGTCAATAACAAGTCTCAAACACCGAGACATCTGGACAATTCCGGGCTGATGCTCCATAAGTTTATTGCGCTCCACCTGCAAAACAACGATTGGAGGAACGCACCAAGATGGGTTATTTCAGACGCTCGGGCATCCGGGCGACGATTGCAAGCGCGGGAATGTTGTTCCTGGCATTTCTCCTGGCCATTCCGGTTGCTCACGCCGCAGAAGTCATGCGCATCACGTTCATTCGCCACGGAGAGTCGACAGCGAACGCGGCGAACATTGCGGACTCCTCCGTGCCGGGCCCCGTCCTCACGGAGGAGGGCCAACAGCAGGCTCGTGACATCGTCAAGGTGCTGGGCGACAACAACTATGACGCCATCTATGCCTCGACCATGGTGCGCACCCAACTGACCGCCGCACCGATGGCGCAGTACCTCGGCCTTCCGATTCAGGTTGTTCCCGGCCTCCAGGAAATTGAGGCTGGAATTTACGAAGGAACCCCGGAATCTGATGCGGTCAAAGGCTACCTACAGGCACCGCTGAAGTGGCTTCAGGGTGACCTAGATGCCCGAATTCCCGGCTCGCTCAACGGTCACGAATTCGATGCTCGTATGGACGGCGCGGTCCAGACGATGTATGACAACGGGGACCGAAATGTCGCGGCATTCTCGCACGGTGGGGCCATCATGTTCTGGGTTTTCCTGAATGCGGAGAATGCGGATCCGATGTGGCTCATGACCAATCCGCTGCGAAATACCGGATATGTCGTGGTGGAAGGCAATCCCGAGGACGGCTGGCGCGTCGTCAACTGGAACGGCACCCAGGTCGGGCCCGAAACCGCTTTCCACGTCGAGGCCCTGCGCCAGGTGCGGACGCTGTCGAGGCAGCTCAATGCCGCGGTCACGCAGGTGACGGATGCCTTCGCCACGCGCGATCCGGCGACCATCGCTACGGCGATCAATCGTGGCATCGCCGACGCGAGCTTCTCGGTGACCAAGTTCAACCGGGCCATCGGCGCCGAGGTCATCGACCGGGTGAACAAGGCAATCCCCAAGAACGAGACCGAATTGCGGGAGAAGGTGTCGTCGGGAATCGAGGACGTCAAGACCGCTGTGGTCGACACGGTCACCGACGATGTCCAGGCTGCCGAGCCCGCTGTGGCCAGGGTGCAGTCCGCTGTCAAGAAGCCTGCTGCTGCACCGGATCTCAGCGACAGCGACAAGTCCACCCCAGGTGCCGCCAAAGTGGTCAAGCGCTCGGGCGACAAGATGCGCGTCGCTGCCGAGAACACCCGTGAGCAGGTCTCGTCATCGGTGAAGAAGGCCGGCGGCGCGGTGCGCAAGGTGGTCGCGAAGGCCTCCCACGCCGCGTCGCAGTCCGGGCCGGGCAAGAGCAGGTCGGACAAAGCCGGAGCCGACAACGCCAGCGGCAAGCGCATGGCCAAGTCAGAAGGCTGACAACGACATCGCGCCTGCGTACAGATCCCAAATCGAAAGCGATTTCGCGATCTGTACGCAGGCGCGACGGAAAAAACTAGGCGCCGTAGACCGGCACCGCGGGACGGGCCTTGGCCAGCAGGTCATTGACGACCGGGCCCAGCTCGGCGGGATCCCACTTCGCGCCCTTGTCGATCTGCGGGCCGTGGGCCCAGCCCTCGGCGACGCGGATCTTGCCGCCTTCGATCTCGAACATCTTGCCGGTGACGTCCTTCGACTCGACGCTGCCGAGCCACACCACCAGCGGGGAGATGTTCTCCGCTGCCATGGCGTCGAAGGCCTGGTCCTGGGTGGCCATCATGTCGGCGAAGACGGTCTCGGTCATGCGAGTACGCGCCGAGGGGGCGATGCCATTGACGGTGACGCCGTAGCGGCCCATCTCGGCCGCGGCCACCAGGGTCAGGGCGGCGATGCCGGCCTTGGAGGCACTGTAGGTGGCCTGGCCGACGCTGCCCTGAAGGCCGGCACCGGAGCTGGTGTTGATGATCCGGGCGTCGACCGTCTCGCCTGCCTTGGACTTGGCCCGCCAGTACGCGGCGGCGTGCTTCATGGTGGCGAAGTGCCCCTTGAGATGCACGGCGGTGACGGCGTCGAATTCCTCTTCGGTGGCGTTGGCGAACATCCGGTCGCGCACGATGCCGGCGTTGTTGACCAGCACATCGAGAGTGCCGAACGCGTCGACGGCGTTCTGGATCAAGGCCTCCGCCTGCGCCCAGTCGGCGACGTTGGAACCGTTGGCAACGGCTTCGCCGCCTGCGGCGACGATCTCGTCGACCACGTTCTGCGCGGCGCTGCCACCACCGGCCGGCGACCCGTCCAGGCCGACGCCGATGTCGTTGACCACGACGCGGGCACCTTCGGCGGCGAACGCGAGCGCGTGCTCACGCCCGATCCCGCCACCGGCACCCGTCACGATGACCACGCGGCCGTCGAGCAATCCCATTGTGATTTCTCCTTTTTCGAGTTACTTGATGTCGGCGGTCGTGGTGGACAGGTAGTGCGGCGGCTCCCCGCCACCGTGCACCTCCAACGACGCACCGCTGATGTACGAGGCGGCGTCCGAGGTCAGAAATGCTGTAGCCCAACCGATGTCGGCCGGCTTGGCGAGCCGGCCCAGCGGCACATTCCGCGAGATGGCAGCGATCGACTCGGCGTCGCCGTAGAACAGTTCGGACTGCTCGGTCTCGACCATGCCGACCACCACCGAATTCACCCGCACCTTCGGCGCCCACTCGACGGCGAGCGTCGAGGTGAGGTTGTCGATGCCGGCTTTTGCCGCTCCGTACGCGGCCGTCCCCGGGGTGGGCCGGTGGCCGCTGACACTGGAGATGTTGACGATGGTGCCGCCGGTCTCCTGCTTCTGCATCACCGCGTTGGCATGGGTGGACACCGAGAGCGCGCCGATCAGGTTGAGCTCGATGATCTTGGTGCTGAACTTCGCCGACGCGTCGGCGGCCAGCACGTAGGGCGAGCCACCGGCGTTGTTGACGACGGCATCCAGCCGGCCGTGCTTGGCCACGATGGCCTCGATGAGCCCGGCCACCGAGTCGTCATCCCGAATGTCGCAGCTGTGGAACTCGTAGGGCAGTCCCTCGACCGGGCGGCGTGCGCAGGTCACCACAGTGGCGCCCTGACCGGCAAAAACCGCGCTGATTCCAGCGCCAACCCCTCGCACTCCACCGGTCACCAGGACCACCTTGCCGGTCAAACCCAAATTGATGGCGCCGACTTCTGGCGTAACTGTCACTGTGCTAGCGTACCAAGCAAGTGCTTGCTTAGGTAGCGACCCCTCCAGGAAGTGGATTGATGACGATCACCACCAAGACAGTCGAGCCGGGCATCGTCTCGGTCACCGTCAACTACCCGCCCGTCAACGCCATCCCGTCGGCCGGCTGGTTCGAACTCGGCGATGCGATCACCGCGGCAGGCCGGGACCGCAGCACCCACGTGGTGATCCTGCGAGCCGAGGGCCGCGGCTTCAACGCCGGTGTGGACATCAAGGAGATGCAGAACACCGAGGGCTTCACCGCACTCATCGACGCCAACCGTGGCTGCTACCACGCGTTCAAGTCCGTCTACGAGTGCGAGGTCCCCGTCGTGGCAGCGGTCAACGGGTTCTGCGTCGGCGGCGGCATCGGCCTGGTCGGCAACGCCGACGTGATCGTGGCCTCCGACGACGCCAAGTTCGGCCTGCCCGAGGTGGAGCGCGGTGCGCTCGGCGCCGCCACCCACCTGTCCCGGCTGGTCCCCCAGCACCTGATGCGCCGGCTGTTCTTCACCGCCGCAACGGTTCCCGCCGAGACGCTGCACCACTTCGGTTCGGTGCACGAAGTGGTCCCCCGCGAGGAACTCGACGAGGCCGCACTGCGGGTCGCCCGCGACATCGCCAGCAAGGACACCCGGGTGATCCGGGCGGCCAAGGAAGCGCTGAACTTCATCGACGTGCAGCCGGTCAACGCGCGATACCGCATGGAGCAGGGCTTCACCTTCGAACTCAACCTGTCCGGTGTGTCCGACGAGCACCGTGATGCCTTCGCAGGAACTGACAAGGGGTCGAAATGAGCGATAAGCGAACAACTCTCGACGAGGCGGTGGCCTCGATCGAAAGTGGGATGACGATCGGCATCGGCGGCTGGGGCTCACGGCGCAAGCCGATGGCCTTCGTCCGCGCTCTGCTGCGCACCGACGTCAAGGACCTGACCGTAGTCACCTACGGTGGCCCGGACCTCGGATTGCTGTGCTCGGCAGGCAAGGTCAAGCGCGTCTACTACGGCTTCGTCTCGCTGGACTCGCCGCCCTTCTACGACCCGTGGTTCGCCAAGGCCCGCACCACGGGTGCGATCGAGGCCCGCGAGATGGACGAGGGCATGCTGCGCTGCGGTCTGCAGGCTGCCGCCCAGCGGCTGCCGTTCCTGCCGATCCGCGCCGGCCTCGGCAGCGACGTCCGCACCTTCTGGGGCGACGAGCTCAAGACCGTGAAGTCGCCGTATGAGACCGACGGCGCCTACGAGGAACTGATCGCGATGCCCGCACTGAACCTCGACGCGGCGTTCGTGCACATGAATCTCGGTGACGCCCAGGGCAATGCGGCCTACACCGGTATCGACCCGTACTTCGACGACTTGTTCCTGATGTCGGCCCAGCGGCGCTTCCTGTCGGTCGAGCGCGTGGTGTCCACCGAAGAACTGGTGAAAGCCGTTCCGACGCAGGCCCTGCTGATCAACCGGATGATGGTCGACTCGGTGGTGGAAGCCCCCAACGGCGCCCACTTCACCACCAACGAGCCCGATTACCGGCGCGACGAGAAGTTCCAGCGCCACTACGCAGAGGCTGCCGGTTCCGACGAGTCCTGGGCCGAGTTCGTCAAGACGTATCTGTCCGGGAGCGAGGCCGATTACCAGGCGGCCGTGCGGAAGTTCGCCGAGGCCCAGAAGGAGGCTGCAAAGTGATTGCCGTGACCCGTGCCGAGGTGTGCGCCGTCGCCTGCGCCGAACTGTTCCGCGATGCCGGCGAGATCATGGCCAGCCCCATGACCACCGTCGTCCAGATCGGTGCGCGCCTGGCCCGGCTGACCTTCTCCCCCGACATCGTGCTGACCGACGGTGAGGCCAGGATCCTGGCCGACACCCCGGCGATCGGCGCCCCCTTCACCGTGGAGGGCTGGATGCCGTTCAACCGGGTCTTCGAGACCCTGGCCTGGGGCAAGCGTCATGTGGTCATGGGCGCCAACCAGATCGACCGCTACGGCAACCAGAACCTGTCGGCGTTCGGCCCGATCCAGCACCCGACCCGGCAGATGTTCGGGGTCCGCGGCGCCCCCGGCAACAGCATCAACCACACCACCAGCTACTTCGTGGGCAACCACTCCAAGCGCGTGTTCTGCGAGTCGGTGGACATCGTCTCCGGAATCGGCTGGGACAAGATCGATCCGGAGAACCCGGCCTACCGGTTCGCCAACGTCTACCGCGTGGTGTCCAACCTGGGCGTGTTCGACTTCAACGGTCCCGACCACCAGATGCGCGCGGTGTCGCTGCACCCCGGCGTGGAGGCCGACCAGGTGGCCGACAACACCTCGTTCGAGGTGCACGGCCTGCAGGAGGCCGAGACCACCCGGCTGGCCACCGACGAGGAGCTCAAGCTGCTGCGCGAGGTCATCGATCCGAAGTCGCTGCGCGACAAAGAGGTCAAGGTTTAACGAATGGGCAAGCTCAAGACTCCGCTGACCGAACTGGTCGGCATCGAGCATCCCGTCGTGCAGACGGGAATGGGCTGGGTGGCCGGTGCACGACTGGTCGCCGCAACCTCCAACGCCGGCGGGCTCGGCATCCTGGCGTCAGCGACGATGACGCTCGAGGAACTGCAGACCGCCGTCACCAAGGTCAAGGCCGCCACCGACAAACCCTTCGGCATCAACATGCGGGCCGATGCGGGCGATGCCGGTGCGCGTGTCGACCTCCTGATCCGCGAAGGAGTCAAAGTCGCCTCCTTCGCTCTAGCTCCCAAGCCCGAGCTGATCGCCAAGCTGAAAGACGCGGGCGTCGTGGTGATCCCGTCGGTCGGGGCGGCCAAGCACGCCAAGAAGGTGGCCGGCTGGGGCGCCGACGCGGTGATCGTGCAGGGCGGTGAGGGCGGTGGCCACACCGGTCCCGTCGCCACCACGCTGCTGCTGCCCTCGGTGCTGGATGCAGTCAAGGACACCGGCATGCCGGTGATCGCCGCGGGTGGGTTCTTCGACGGCCGCGGCCTGGCCGCCGCGCTGTCCTACGGTGCGGCCGGGGTTGCCATGGGCACCCGGTTCCTGCTGACCTCCGACTCGACGGTGCCCGACGCCGTCAAGGAGCGGTACCTGCAGGCCGCGCTGGACGGCACCGTGGTGTCCACCCGTGTCGACGGCATGCCGCACCGGGTGCTGCGCACCGGCCTGGTCGAGAAGTTGGAGAGCGGTTCGCGGGCACGCGGTTTCGCCGCAGCCGTGGGAAACGCCCAGAAGTTCAAGAAGCTCTCGGGCATGACGTGGCTGTCGATGGTCAAGGACGGCATGGCCATGCGGCACGGCAAAGAGCTGACGTGGTCGCAGGTCGTGATGGCGGCGAACACCCCGATGCTGCTCAAAGCCGGTCTGGTGGAAGGCAATACCGACGCCGGCGTGCTGGCCTCGGGCCAGGTCGCGGGCATTATCGGTGACCTGCCGTCGTGTGCCGAGCTGGTCGGCAAGATCGTCGACGACGCTGTCGCGCACCTGCAATCCGCGTCGGGTTACATCCAGTAGCGTTCCTCCGCGAGCAGACATGAATGCACCCGGCACCACGGCGTGTCGGGTGCATTACGTCTGCTCGGCAGATTGGTGCAGCAGGGCCGGACCGAAGTAGTGACACAACAGCAGGGCCACCTCGACGTCGAGCCGCTCGCCGGTGATCGGGCGCCCTCTCCGCTCGACGGCCTTGGCCACCCGGTATTTCACCGAATTCGTGTGCAGGTGCAGCTCTTCGGCGGCCGTCTTATAGCTTGAGCCAGACCCCAGGAACGCCCGCAAGGTGTCGCGCAGTCGCTCGTCGCCGTCCGTCGCCTCGGCGAGCGGGCCCAGCACCTGACCCACCCAGCGCGCCGCCGCATCGATGTCGTTGCCCAGCAACGCCGCAACCGACACCCCGCTGTCGCTGGCCGCGGTGAAACGATGTGCGACCTCACCCGCGGCGAGCGCCACCGACCGGGCGTCCGCTGCCTGGCGGTGCGATTCGCGGAACCCCTCGACGCCGGACAGCGTATTGCCGACCGCCAGATACGGCGCATCGGCGAAGACCCGCATCCGGTCCACCACATCGGCTTCCACTTCACGCGGGACCGCGAACCACACCCAGGCCGTCACCCGATCCACCGAGATGAACAGTGGGGCCTCCGACGCCCCGATCGATTCTGCGAACCGGTTGGCGAACCGCTCCATGCCCGCCAGTTCATCGCCCTCGTCCGACTCGTTGCACCACGCGATGGCAGCGAGGTGGATCCGCCTGAGCGGATAGCGGATCGCGAGCGCGGCGGCATCCAGGTCGACGTCGACCCCTGACGTCAACAGCTCGCGCACCCGCGCAGCGCGCACCGTGTTGCGGGACGCCAACCAGCGTTCGCGTTCGTCCTGATAGGCCTCGACCACCCGCAGCGAGATCTCGTCGATGTAGTCGAACGACAGCGACTCCATGAACTCATAGACCGCCAGAGCCAGCGTCGGCTCCAGCTCGGCCGCGCGCACCTCGTCGAGAACGAAGCGCAGCGCACCACGGTGACCCAGGCGGTAGGCCCGCGTCAGAGCGTTCGCGGAGACGTCGCGCTGAGCCAGCCGCCGGGAGTATTCGAGGGCCGCGGTCGGGGGTTCGACATTCTCGACCGTGATGCCGTGCCGGACCGCTGCGAAGAACGTCTCGACGTTGCTCTCGACGGTGTCCCGCAACAGCTGCTGGAGCTGCTCCTCGCCGCGCAGTTCCGAGATGGCGGCAACCAGGGAGTGTTGGACGGACAGCGTGATCACGGCCAGTTTGTCGACGAGTCGGCTCGTGATCGCCGCAGCAGCCTTGGCGACTGTCGCCTCATCCGGCTGGCTGATACCGGCCATGCCCAAACCGTAATCGACACATTTGTCCTCCGAGGACATACGGGCGCCGATCTTTGAGCCGCCGAGGACGTCGTTGCCGCCGCGGCGTCTCCGTAACGTTCTCCACAACGCAGCGCCAAGCCTTCTACCAGCTGCGACAGCCAAGAATCCACCCGAGAAAGCGAGTTTCAGCGTGTCCGTTTTCGGCTTCTTCCTCCTCTTCTTCATCGGCCTGTTCCCGGTTCTGGTCCCGGCCGCCACCACCGCCGCACGCGCCATCGCCGGCCGGCGCTAAGGAGCAATTGCAATGAGCACCGTGAACGCCATGGACCTCGGCACCGTCGACCTCGACGACGTCGATCTGGCCGATCCGGCCCTCTGGGAGGGCGGTCCGCCGTATGAGCTGTTCGCCCGGATGCAGCGCGAAGCTCCGGTGCACCACAGCCCGCAGCGCACCGCGCCGGGTGAAGGCGGCTTCTGGTCGATCACCCGCTATGACGACGTTCGCGCCGTCAGCCGCGACCACCGCACCTTCTCCTCTGAACGTCGCGGCATCTTCAACGTCGACGACATCGGGGTTCCTCTCGACGTCCAGCGCCTCCAGCTGATCTCGATGGACCCGCCCCGCCACGACCGGCTCAAGGCCCTGGTTATCAAGGCCTTCACCCCGGAACGAGTGGCGGCGCACGAAGAGGCGATCAAGCAGATCATCGGCGAGGTCCTCGACAGCGTTGCCGACCGCGACCGGTTCGACCTGGTCGCCGACGTGGCGCGCCCCGTCCCGGCCCGGGTCATTGGATCGATGCTCGGTACGCCCCCGGAGGACGACGAGCGGCTGGTGCATTGGACCAACGTGTTCAGCGCGTTCGAAGACCCCGAGATCCGGGCGCAGTGGGACGACGCCGGCGCCATCGTGCTGGAGATCATCGCCTATCTCAACGAGCAGATGGCCCAGCGCAAAGAAGCCCCGCGCGACGACCTCATCACCGCGGTGATGAATGCCGAAGTGGATGGCGAGAAGCTCAACGAGCTGGAGATGGCCACCTTCTTCGCGCTGTTGATGACCGCGGGCAACGACTCGACGCGCGCCACCTACAGCGCCACGATGCTGGCCCTCATGCAGAACCCCGACCAGCTCACGCTGCTGCGGGAGAACCCGGAGCTGATCGACGCCACGGTCGAGGAAGGGCTGCGTTGCTTCCCGGCTTTCGCGTTCATGGCCCGCGCCGCCACAAAGGATTTCGAGCTGCACGGCACGACCATCAAAGAAAACGACCGACTGTTGCTGTGGTACATCGCGTCCAACCGCGACGAGACCGCGTTCGACAACCCCGGCAGGTTCGACATCACCCGCGAGGGACTCGCCGACCGGCATCAGGCCTTCGGCGGCCGCGGCAGGCACTTCTGCCTCGGCGCCAACCTGGCCCGCCTCGAGCTCAAACTGTGGATTCAGGAGACGCTGCGCCGGTTCCCCGACCTCGCACTCGACGGCGAACCGACCCGTGTGCAGGCCCTGTTCCTCAACCAGTACAAGTCGATCCCGGTACGGCGGACATCATGACCAGGCCCGCCTACCGCGAAGTCGAACTCGACCTGGAAGTTCGCCGGCGCGAGGACTCAGCCGACGGAGTGGTGACGCTGACCCTGGTGGATCCCTCCGGTGCAGAACTACCGGACTGGACGCCGGGCGCCCACATCGATCTGGTGATGACGCCGGACCTGGTGCGCCAGTACTCGTTGTGCGGCGACACCACCAACCGTTACGAATGGCGGGTCGGGGTCCTGTTGGACCCCGCCAGCCGCGGCGGCTCGGAGTTCGTACACAACAAGCTGCACGAGGGCACCACCGTCCGGGTTCGCGGACCGCGCAACCACTTCGGGCTGGCCGGCGCGCCACGCTACGAGTTCATCGCAGGCGGCATCGGCATCACCCCCATGCTCCCGATGATCGCGGCAGCCGAGGCCACCGGTGCGGATTGGCGACTGCTCTACGGCGGACGCACCCGATCCTCGATGGCCTACCTCGACGAGCTCTCCCGCTACGGCGACCGGGTCACGGTATGCGCCCGCGACGAAGATGGCACCTTCCGCAGCACGCTGGAAAGCGTTCTGGCCGAAGCTCACCCGGACACGCTGGTGTACTGCTGCGGCCCAGAGGGCCTGCTCACCGCGACCGAGGACGGCTGCAAGCACTGGCCCGCCGACAGCCTGCACATCGAGCGCTTCTCGGCCAAGGCCGTCGAGGACACCGCGGAAACCCTGGATTCGTTCGAGGTGGAATGTCAGCGGTCAGGCCTGACTTTGACCGTGCCACTGGGCAAGACGATCTACGAGGTGGCCGAGGACGCCGGCCTGGACGTGCTCGGCTCGTGCATGGAAGGCGTGTGCGGCACCTGCGAGTGCGACGTCCTGGAAGGCGATCCCGACCATCGCGACTCGGTGCTCAACGACTCAGAGAAAGCTGCGGGTCAGAGCATCATGATCTGCGTATCACGTTCCCTCTCAAAGCGATTGGTGCTTGACCTATGAGAACTCGGCGCATCAACTACCCGTTCAACTGCTGGTACATCGCCGCCCTGGCCGACGAAGTCGAGACGAACTTGTTCGCCCGTCGCCTCCTCGGCATTCCCGTCCTGCTCTACCGCCGCGGCGATGGCGGTGTGGTGGCGATGGAGGACCGCTGCGCCCACCGGCCGCATCCGCTCTCGGACGGCAGCCGTGACGGCGACCTGGTGCGGTGCCGGTATCACGGCCTGGCCTACGATCCGGCGGGAGATCTCGTCGACGTGCCGTCCCAGGACAACGTGCCCCGTGGCATCCGGGTGCGCGCCTATCCGGTGGCGGAACAGGGTCCGTTCATCTGGGTCTGGCTGGGTGATCCCGGTGCGGCCGCGCTGCGCACCCCGCCCTGCATACCGTGGTTCGGCGACGGCTCCGGTTGGTCCAGCACCCTCGAAGTGTTCGACATCGAGGCCAATTATCTTCTGCTGCATGAACACTATCTCGATCTGACCAACGTGTTCACGCTGCATCCGGAAGCGGTACCGCCCGATATCGAGGTGCTCCCGCCGCTTGAGGAGGTGGAGGTTTCCGAGCGGTCGGTGGCCTACTTCCGGACCACGCCACCCACCAGGCTGGCCGGCTGGGAGACCGAGGCCACCGGGCTGCCCGCGGATACCTCCGGCATTCGCCGCGAGGAGGGTTCCTTCGTCTCCCCCGCGCTGCACGTGCAGCGGTACGTGATCGAGCCGACCGGCGGCGAGCCCAGACAACTGCTACGGATTCAGGGGTTCACCCCTGAATCCCCCAGTGCCACCCATGTATTCCTGCAGATGGCGCGCGACTACGCGACCAACGATGACGCAGTCGGGAAGTTCCTGGCCGGGATGTTCCACGACTGGGCCGAACGCGACGCCGAAGTCCTGGAAGGTATGCAGCGTCTGCTCGACGAAGATCAGGTGCCCCGTCGCGAATTCAACGTGAAAGCTGACCGCGCCGCAGTTCGGGCACGTCGTATCGCCCTGGACATGGTCGACGAGGAATCCGGCCGGCTCACGCGCAGCCGGCTGGCGACCACCTAGGACTGCCATGACTGTGACCGGAGGGCTGACCTTGCTCGCGATCAGCCTGCTTCCCGTGCTGGCTCCCGCCGCTGCCACTTCCGTGGCACACCGCATCAACAGACGACGCCGCCATCCGGACCAGTCGGACGACGACTCATAACGGCACAGTGGAGGCATGGACATCCGTCGGGTAGAGCACCCTTTGATCAGGGGTGCCGCCGAAGCACTACACAACTTCAACAGCAGGCACCCATGGAGTCACAACGACCATTTCCACCGCTGGATCATGGCCAACCTGCCCGCACACCGCGGAACCGCGATCGATGTCGGATGTGGTCAGGGTGCGTTGGTCGCTCAGCTCGCCGCGGAGTTCGCAGAGGTCCGCGGCACGGATCTCGACGCGGGGATGCGAGCCGACGCCGCACGGCGGTGCGTGGGCCTGACCAACGTCGTCATCGACGACCGCCAACTCGACCAGATCGACGCTCCGGCCGACCTGGTCACCATGGTGGCAGTGCTGCACCATCTGGATGTCGAGAAGTCGCTGACCGAGGTCGCACGGCTGTTGTCCCCGGGCGGCCGGTTCCTGGCGGTCGGGCTGGCCGCGCCAGCATCGGTTCTCGACACCGCCTGGGATCTGGCATCCGCGGTGAGCAATCCGATCATCGGTCTGATCAAACATCCACGGCCTGCGGCCGGGGGCCCGGTGCCACCGCCGTTCCCCGTTCGCGACCCCGCACTCAGCTTCGACGAGCTGCACACTGTCACCCAGTCCGTCATGCCCGGCGCCGCGATGCGCCGACGGCTGGCATTTCGGCACACGATCGCCTGGACCAAACCCGGCTGACCCCATTTGTGTCGGGAATACAAACGACCGCCGCAATTTGAGTCGCCGGACACATCGTCGCGCCCGCGGAGCATTTGTAACGTACGTCACAACGCAGCATCAAGCCTCCTACCAGCTGCGACGACAAAAAATCCCTGACGAGAGTGAGTTCGGCATGTCCGCGTTCGGTTTCTTCTCCCTGTTCTTCATCGGTCTGTTCCCGGTCTTGGTGCCGGCGACCCTGTCCACCGCACGCGCCATCAACGGCTGGCGGGGGCGTCGCCGGGCAACTGCCACCGCGCAGTAACCGAATGGGCCCGACCGATTGTTACCGGGGTGATAAATCATCGGGCCCGGGCGGCCGTGTGAACGATCGGCTCTCGGCGCCCACGCCTCCCCTCCTTCGGAGTACTGAGCCGCCATCACAGCAGGTGAACACCATGATCACCGCGTCCCTCCGGGATCAGGACATGACTGCCGCGTTCCCGTGAAATAACTTGCGCGTTAACGCGATTTCACAGTGCTCAGCACGCTCCAGTGCGTTCTTTTGACGGCCTCCGCAACCCTCCTACGCTCGTGAATCAACAGCCTGGAGGGACGGGAACGTGGTCGATTCACATGCCGGCAGCGCAACACCTGCCGAAGCGTTAC
Source organism: Mycolicibacterium sp. 050232 (assembly GCA_036235365.1). Classification (GTDB taxonomy): domain Bacteria; phylum Actinomycetota; class Actinomycetes; order Mycobacteriales; family Mycobacteriaceae; genus Mycobacterium. The sequence goes on from JAZBEZ010000006.1 coordinate 51,035, forward strand.
TGCGCCTGGGTAAGTACTTCCACCGCGGTGAGATCTCCGCAGATCAGCGAACCCTGCACAAGGTCGGCGGACGCTCGGCCGACGACTTCTACCGCGACCGCTGGGCACACGACAAGGTCGTGCGCTCGACCCATGGCGTGAACTGCACCGGATCGTGCTCGTGGAAGATCTACGTCAAGGACGGCGTGATCACCTGGGAGTCGCAGCAGACCGACTACCCGTCGGTCGGTGCCGACAAGCCAGAGTACGAGCCGCGCGGCTGCCCGCGCGGTGCGTCGTTCTCGTGGTACACGTATTCGCCTGCGCGCGTGCGCTATCCGTACGTCCGCGGCGTGCTGCTGGAGTACTACCGTGAAGCCAAGGAGCGGCTGAAGGACCCCGTCCTGGCCTGGGCCGACATCGTCGAGGATCCGGAGAAGTCGCAGCGGTACAAGACCGCCCGGGGCAAGGGCGGTTTCGTTCGCGCCGAGTGGTGGGAGGCCGCCGAGATCGCCGCCGCCGCTCACGTCCACACCGTCAAGAAGTACGGGCCGGACCGGGTTGCCGGTTTCTCCCCGATCCCGGCGATGTCAATGGTCAGCCATGCCGTGGGCGCCCGGTTCATCTCGCTGCTGGGCGGGTCGATGCTGTCGTTCTACGACTGGTACGCCGACCTGCCGGTGGCCTCGCCGCAGGTGTTCGGGGACCAGACCGATGTGCCCGAATCCGCGGACTGGTTCGACGCGGGCTACCTGATCATGTGGGGGTCCAACGTCCCCGTCACCCGAACCCCTGACGCGCACTACATGACCGAGGCCCGCTACCGCGGCCAGAAGGTGGTCGTGGTGTCGCCGGACTATGCCGACAACACCAAGTTCGCCGACGAATGGCTACCGGCCCGCCCCGGTACCGACGCCGCCCTCGCCATGGCGATGGGTCACGTCATCCTCAAGGAATTCTTCGTCGAGAAGCAGACGCCCTACTTCACCGACTACGTCAAGAAGTACACCGACCTGCCATTCCTGGTCACCCTCACCGAGCGCGACGGACGGGTGCTGCCCGGAAAGTTCCTCACCGCGGCCGATCTGGGGGGCGAGTATGCCGAAACCGACGCAGCCGAGTCCAAGACCGTCCTCCTGGACCAGGCCGGGCGGCCCGTGGTGCCCAACGGCTCACTCGGGCACCGGTTCACCGCGTCCGGCGAGGGCCACTGGAACCTCGACCTGCAGGGTGTCCACCCGATGCTGACCCTGCTGGGCAACCATGACGACACCGCCACTGTCGCCCTTCCCCGGTTCGACAGCGACAAGCCCGGCGTTCTGGTACGCGGCGTACCGACCAAAATCATTGCCGGACAACGCGTCACGACGGTCTTCGACCTGATGCTGGCGCAGTACGGGGTGGCCCGCGACGGCCTCGAGGGGCAATGGCCGTCCGGCTACGACGACGCCTCCGAGCCCTACACCCCCGCCTGGCAGGAAGAGATCACCGGCGTGCCCGCGGCAGCCGCCGAGCGCATCGCGCGCGAATTCGCCGACAACGCCGAACGTTCCAAGGGACGGTCGATGATCCTGATGGGAGCGGGCACCAACCACTGGTTCCATTCCGATCAGATCTACCGGTCCTTCCTCACCCTGGTCATGCTCACCGGCTGCCAAGGCGTCAACGGCGGCGGCTGGGCACACTACGTCGGCCAGGAGAAGTGCCGTCCGGTAACCGGTTGGGCCACTCTGGCGTTCGGCCTGGACTGGCAGCGGCCGCCACGGCAGATGCAGGGCACGGTCTTCTGGTACCTGGCGACCGACCAGTGGCGCTATGACCCGTTCACCTCGGAGGTGATGGCCTCACCGCTGGCCGAGGGCAAGTTCGAGGGCCGCACCGCCGCCGACAACATCGCACTGGCCAGCCGGCTCGGCTGGATGCCGAGCTACCCCACGTTCAACCGCAACCCGCTCGACCTGGCCGACGAGGCCGCCCGGATGGGCAAGGATGCCGCCGAATACGTTGTGGACGGACTCAAGTCGGGCCATCTGCAGTTCGCCTGCGAAGATCCCGACGCCCCGGAGAACTTCCCGCGGTGCCTGACGGTGTGGCGGTCGAATCTGCTCGGCTCGTCCGCGAAGGGCAACGAGTACTTCCTCAAACACCTGCTCGGCACCGACTCCGCGGTCGCCGCGCGCGACGAGGACGGTATCCGCCCGCAAGAGGTGCGCTGGCGCGACGAGGCCCCGGTCGGCAAGCTGGATCTGCTGCTGTCCCTGGATTTTCGCAACACCAGCACCACGCTGTTCTCCGACGTCGTGCTGCCCGCGGCCACCTGGTACGAGAAGCACGACCTGTCCAGCACCGACATGCACCCGTTCGTCCACGCGTTCTCACCGGCCATCTCACCGCCGTGGGAGACCAAGACCGATTTCGACGCATTCCACCGTATTGCCCGCGGCTTCTCCTGGCTGGCCGAAAAGCACCTCGGCAAACGCAAGGACATCGTGGCCATGCCACTGCAGCACGACAGTGCCGACGCCACCGCGCAACCCGGCGGTCGGGTCCTGGACTGGAAAGCCGGTGAATGCGAACCGATTCCCGGCAAGACCATGCCCCGGCTGATCATGGTGGACCGCGACTATCCCGCGGTCGCCGAGAAGATGGCCGCGCTCGGGCCGATGGTGGAAACCGTCGGACTGACCACCAAGGGGGTGACCACGCACCCCGACGCCGAGGTCGAGTACCTGCGCGGCGTCAACGGTGCGGTGGTCAGCGGTGCGGCGATCGGACGCCCGTCATTGGCCAAGGACACTCACGCCGCCGAAGCCATCCTCGCGTTGTCGGGCACCACGAACGGCCGCCTGGCCGTCGAGGGTTTCGAGGCCCTGGAACGGCGCACCGGCACCGAGCTGGTCGACCTTGCCAAGGAGAGCGAGGGCAAGCGAATCACGTTCGCCGACACCCAGGCCCGGCCGGTACCGGTCAACACCTCACCGGAATGGTCCGGCTCGGAGACCGGCGGGCGCCGCTACTCCCCCTTCACCATCAACACCGAACGGCTCAAGCCGTGGCACACCCTAACCGGCCGCCAGCACTTCTATCTGGACCACGACTGGATGAGTGAGCTCGGGGAGCAACTGCCGACGTTCCGGCCACCGCTGGACATGACGGCGCTCTTCAACGAGCCGTCCGTCGGAGATACGAGCGGAGGAATCACCGTCCGCTACCTGACGCCGCACTCCAAATGGTCGATTCACTCTGCCTACCAGGACAACCTGTACATGCTCACGCTGTCCCGGGGCGGTCAGTGCATCTGGATGTCGGACGTGGACGCCGCCAAGATCGGGGTCAAGGACAACGACTGGATCGAGTGCACCAACCGCAACGGCGTGGTGAATGCCCGGGCCATCGTCAGCCACCGGATGCCCGAGGGGCTGGTCTTCATGTACCACGCCCAGGACAAGGCCGTCGACGTGCCGCGCACCGAGAAGAACGGCAAACGCGGCGGCATCCACAACGCGCTGACCCGGATCATGATCAAACCGACACACCTGATCGGCGGGTACGCGCAGCAGTCCTTCGCCCTGAATTACCACGGGCCCACCGGAAATCAACGCGATGAGGTCACCACGATCCGTCGTCGCTCGCAGGATGTGGAGTACTGACATGAGAGTCATGGCGCAGCTCGCGATGGTGATGAACCTCGACAAGTGCATCGGCTGCCACACCTGCAGCGTCACCTGCAAGCAGGCATGGACCAACCGCAGCGGTGTCGAGTACGTGTGGTTCAACAATGTGGAAACCCGTCCCGGGCAAGGCTATCCACGCCAATACCAGGATCAGGAGCGCTGGAAGGGCGGCTGGACGCTGAACAAGCGCGGCAAGCTGACCCTCAAGTCCGGCTCGCGGTTCAAGCGGTTGCTGAACATCTTCGCCAATCCCGACCTGCCCACGGTGTCCGACTACTACGACCCGTGGACGTACGACTACGAGAACCTGCTTGCAGCACCGGCCATGGACACCACGCCGGTGGCGCGGCCCAAGTCGTTGATCACCGGGCGGGACACCAAGGTGACCTGGGGCGCCAACTGGGACGACGACCTGGGCGGCGGGCCGGAGCAGGTGAGCCGGGACCCGTTGTTGGGCAAGCTCGAAGACAAAGTCAAGCTCGAGTTCGAGCAGACCTTCATGTTCTACCTGCCGCGGATCTGCGAGCACTGCCTCAACCCCGCCTGCGCGGCCTCCTGCCCATCGGGTGCCATCTACAAGCGCTCCGAAGACGGCATCGTGCTGGTGGATCAGGACAAGTGCCGGGGTTGGCGGCAGTGCGTCACCGGCTGCCCGTACAAGAAGATCTACTTCAACCACAAGACCGGCAAGGCCGAGAAGTGCACGTTCTGCTATCCCCGCGTCGAGGTCGGGATCCCCACCGTGTGCTCGGAGACCTGCGTGGGCCGGCTGCGCTACATCGGCGTGATGCTCTACGACGCGGACGCGGTGCTGGAGGCCGCGTCGGTCACTGACGACAAGGATCTGTACCCGTCACAGCTCGGCGTGTTCCTCAACCCGCACGATCCCCGCGTGGTCGCCGAAGCCGAACGGGCCGGCATCTCCCCCGAATGGATTGAAGCAGCCCAGAATTCACCGGTATACCGGCTGATCGTCGACTACCAGGTGGCGCTGCCACTGCATCCGGAATACCGGACCATGCCCATGGTCTGGTACGTGCCGCCACTGTCCCCGGTGGTGGACATCCTGAAGGAGACCGGTCACGACGGGGAGAACAAGAACAACTTGTTCGGCGCCATCGATACGCTACGTATCCCGGTCGAGTACCTGGCCGAGTTGTTCACCGCGGGCGAGGTGGGCCCGGTTCGGGCATCGCTGCAACGGTTGGCCGCCATGCGGGCCTATATGCGGGCCGCCAACCTCGGCGAGGAGTTCGACGAGACCATCCCGGAATCGGTGCGATTGAGCGGCGACGAGATCGAGGCGATGTACCGGCTGTTGGCCATCGCCAAATATCAGGACCGCTACGTGATTCCCACCGGGGCCGGATCGGACGCTCACCGCCTCGACGCGATCGCCACGGGTTGCAGCCTGGATGGAGACGGCGGCCCGGGAATGACCGCGTACGACACCATGGTGGACAAGTTCCACCTGACCAACACCAATGACGCTGTTCCACAGGGTGATCCGACCCGGGTCAACCTGCTCAACTGGGACGGCCGGAGCACAGACGGGTTGTTGCCGACCACATGAAGCTACTCACCCTCGGCCGCAGAACAGGTACCGGTTCCGCCCTGTCCGAGCGCCAGCAGCGACTGGTGTGGCGGATCGCCGCGCTGTTGCTCGACTACCCGACGGCCGAGACGGCCGGTCTCGTCGATCAGCTTTCCGCTGCCACAGCGGAACTGCCGGAGCCGGCACGTGCTCCGCTGACGGACTTCCTGCGTGAGTTCAACGAAACAGATCCGATGCGACGGGCGTCGCACTATGTCGAGACGTTCGACATGCAACGACGCAGCAGCCTTCATCTGACCTATTACGCCTACGGCGACACCCGTAAACGCGGCATGGCCCTGCTGAGATTCAAGCATGCCTACCGCCAGGCCGGACTGGAAGTCGGTGACCTGGAGAATTCAGAGCTTCCCGACTACCTGCCCATGGTGCTGGAGTTCGCCGCGATGGTCGATCAAGTCCAGGGCGAGCGGCTGCTGGCCGAACACGTCCCGGTGCTCGAACTTCTGCGGCTCTCGTTGCAGGACAGCGAGTCCTACTACACCGGGCTGCTGGCCGCCGTCCTCGCCACGCTGCCGCCGGTGAACAGCGCCGACCGCCGTCGTATCGCCCAACTCGCCGCGGAGGGCCCGCCCGACGAGGATGTCGGCCTCGACCCGTTTGCGATGGATCCGATGGCCTCCGGAGGACGCGTATGAGCAACGTGTTGTGGATGACCCTGCCGTACATCGCGTTCACTTCGTTTCTGCTGGGCCACATCTGGCGTTATAGGAACGACCAGTTCGGTTGGACCACACGCTCTTCGCAGGTCTACGAGAGCCGGCTGCTGCGACTCGGCAGCCCGCTGTTCCACTTCGGCATCCTCGGGGTGCTCGCCGGGCACGTCGGGGGTCTGTTGATCCCGGCATCGTGGACCGCGGCCATCGGCATCTCCGAGCACGTCTACCACCTGATGTCGGTGAGCATGGGGTCACTGGCCGGGGTGGCCGTCATCGCCGGGGTGGGCATCCTGCTCTACCGCCGGATCACCATCCCGGAGGTTCGCACAGTCACCACGTTCAACGACAAGGTGATGTACCTGCTGCTGGTCGGGGCACTGGCGTCCGGAATGCTGAACACCCTGACCAACGTGTTCTCGACCTACAACTACCGCGATACGGTGTCGCCGTGGTTTCGCAGCCTGTTCACGCTGCATCCGACACCGGAGTTGATGGCCCAAACCCCGTGGACGTTCCAGGTGCACGTCCTGATAGTTCTTGCCCTGCTTGGTGTTTGGCCGTACACGCGCCTGGTGCACATGTTCAGCGCGCCGATCGGCTACCTGGTCCGCCCCTATGTGGTGTACCGCAGCCGCGATCCGCAGCGGGCAGGCAAGAACCGCTACGCCAAGGCGTGGGTGACACCGCAGGCACCACCTCCGCGCAGCCGTTGGGTGTGAGTGGCGTAAACCTGTTCCTCACAACGTAAATCACCGCCAGGTGAGTAGATATTCACGGCTTTGACACGGCATGCAGCTTCCGGGAAACAAGTCATTTCTAGGTTTGCACCATGCTCCGATCACGCTCCATCACCCACTGGGACCCTGAGGACACCGCGGCCTGGGAGGCCGGAAACAAGTACATCGCCCGGCGAAATCTCCTCTGGTCGGTGATCGCCGAGCATGTCGGCTTCTCGGTGTGGACCATGTGGTCGGTCATGGTGCTGTTCATGCCGGAAGAGGTCTACGGATTCACCGCCGGTGATAAGTTCCTGCTCGCAGCCACCGCGACGCTCGTGGGCGGCTGTCTGCGCATTCCCTACACGTTCGCCACCGCGAAATTCGGTGGCCGCAACTGGACCGTCTTCTCGGCCATCGTATTGCTCATCCCAACCCTGGGCACGCTGTGGCTGCTGGCCAACCCCGGCCTGCCGTTGTGGCCGTATCTGCTGTGCGCAGCGGTCGGCGGGTTCGGCGGCGGCAACTTCGCCTCATCGATGACCAACATCAACGCGTTCTATCCGCAACGGCTCAAGGGGTGGGCGCTCGGCCTCAACGCCGGCGGCGGCAACATCGGGGTGCCTGTACTCCAACTGGTCGGCCTGCTGGTCATCGCCACCGCGGGCAACCGCGCTCCGTACTGGGTGTGCGCCATCTATCTGGTGCTGCTGGCCGTTGCGGCCATCGGCGCGGCGATGTTCATGGACAACCTGGAACTGCACCAGATCGACACCACCGCAATGCGGGCGATCCTGTCGGTGCGCGACACCTGGGTGATCGCACTTCTCTACATCGGCACATTCGGATCCTTCATCGGATTCTCCTTCGCGTTCGGCCAAGTTCTGCAGATGAACTTCGTCGCCGGCGGACAGAGTGTGTCCCAGGCAGCGCTGCATGCCGCGCAGATCGCGTTCATCGGCCCGCTGCTGGGCTCGGTGGCTCGCGTTTACGGCGGCAAGTTGGCTGACCGGGTCGGCGGCGGGCGCGTCACCGTGGTGGTGTTCGGCGGCATGATCGCCGGCGGGGCCCTCCTGATCGCAGTGTCGACGTATCACGATCACACCGGTGGTGCCGTCGGCGCCGCCACCATGATCGGCTTCGTCGTGGGTTTCGTTGCGCTGTTTGTGCTGTCGGGTATCGGTAACGGGTCGGTGTACAAGATGATCCCGTCGATCTTCGACGCGCGGAGCCGGTCTCTGATCGGCAGCGAAGCCGACAAGCAGCAGTGGTCGCGAGCCATGGCAGGGGCGCTGATCGGCTTCGCCGGGGCGATCGGCGCGCTCGGCGGGGTGGGTATCAACCTGGCGTTGCGCCAGTCCTACCTGACCAGCGGATCGGCCACGGCCGCGTTCTGGATCTTCTTGGCTTTCTACGCGCTGGCCATGGCGCTGACCTGGTTCCGGTACGTCCGCACCCCGGTCGCACGGGTCACCAGTCCGGTGCCCGAGCCCTTCGACGCGTACGCACCGACGCCTCGATAGGCAGCGCCGATCAGCCCGTCGGAATCTCCGCTTTGACGGCCGTGTCGTGGTGTTGCAACCTCGATTGAGGTCGCAACACCACGATTGCGATCGATCGGAGAAGCCGCATGCGCACCGTCCGCGCGTACGCACGGGTGCGCATCGCTATGACACCGCCGCCGGGCGACCACCGGGCCGCGCTGCGGGTCGCCCTCGGTCTGGCCGTGCCCGGCGTGGTGCTGCTGCTGGCCGGTCGCCCCGATCTGATCATCTACGCGGTGTTCGGTGCCGCAACCGGGATGTACGGTCGGGCCGAACCCCGCCGGGTTCGCTTCACACACCAGACCCAAGCGGCCGCGATCCTGATCGTCGGTGTCGCCATCGGCGTCGCGCTGGCCGCCAGGCAAGCCAGCACGTGGATCCTGGTGATTGTCGCTGTCCTGTTCGCCGTGGCCGGATCCGTGGTGACCGACCGTCTCGGCCTCAAACCGGAGGGACCGTTCTTCGGTGTGTTCGCGCTGGGCGCCGTCGCTACCGTACCGGCTCACCGGGTGTCGCCGGGCATGGCGATATTCATCTGCGCCGCAACGGCTTTACTGTGCATCCTGCTGGGCGCCACCGACGCATACCGCGGCCCGCGACCCGTGCCGCGCATCGGTCGGCCTGCCGGGCGCGAGGTGTCGCTGCACGCGACCCGCTACGCCGTGGCCATCGCGGCGGTCGGCACCGGCGGCCTGTTTCTGGGGATCGACCACGCCAACTGGGCGATGGCGGCCGCCGCGGGCCCGCTGGCCGCCGCCGACACCACCGGTCGCATCCGGCGCGGCATCCATCGCCTGGTCGGTACGTTCATCGGACTCGGCGTCGCCGCTATGCTGCTGATTCCGCATCCCAATGAGTACGTGCTGGCAATATGCGTGATGGTGTTGCTGTTTCCCACGGAGCTGTTCATGACCCATCACCACGCCGTCGCGCTCGGGTTCTTCACCCCGCTGATCATGCTGATGACCGATCTTGCCGACCCCGCCGAACCACTCGCGTTGCTCACCGACCGCGGAGTCGACACCGTCATCGGTGTCGCGGCCGCGGTTACTGTCGCGCTGATGCTTCCGGGCGGCACCCGCACCGCCTCATCGTCATGAGCCCGGTAACGCCGCCCCCTGAGGAAATTTGGCCCGACGGCACAGTTTTCACGATCGGGCATTCGACGCTGCCGATCGAACGGTTCACCGCGTTGTTGCACGACTATCGCGTCGAGCAACTCGCAGACATCCGCACGATTCCCCGGTCACGGCACAACCCGCAGTTCAACAGCGACAGTCTTGCCGAGAGCCTGCCGCAGCAGGGCATCGATTACCTCGCCATGCCGGGGCTCGGCGGCCTACGCCAGGCACGCCCAGATTCGCCGAATACCGGGTGGCGCAACAAGAGCTTTCGCGGCTACGCCGATTACATGCAGACCGCGGAGTTTCAGCACGCGCTCGAGCTGCTGATGCAGGCGAGCCGAAAGATGCGCACCGCCATCATGTGTGCCGAAGCAGTGCCGTGGCGCTGTCATCGATCGCTGGTGGCCGATGCACTGACCGTACGTGGCATTCCTGTGGTCGAGATCCTCTCCGCGACCAACTATCGACCGCACAAGCTGACCAGTTTCGCGCGGGTTGAGGGGACGCTGCTCACGTACAACGCTGAACCGTGACGCGGATGTTCTTCATGATGGGCTGGTCACTCTGGGTGCTGTAATCGCCGATGGCGCACAACACGTTCATCTCGGGCATGTACCCGGCGGCGCAACCGCGCGGGATGCCGTACGGGATGGCCTTGTAGTGCCGTAGCGATCGGGTGCTGCCGTCGCGCGCGGTGGCGACGATGTCGACGTCGTCGAACTCTTCGATCCCGCGGTCGGCCATGTCCTGTGCATTCATGAAAATCAATGTGCGCAGGTTCTTTACGCCGCGATAGCGGTCGTTGTCGGAGTAGATGGTGGTGTTCCACTGATCGTGGGACCGCAGTGTCGCAAGGATCAGGGTGCCCGGTTCGGTGCTGTCGTCGGGTAGGCCGGCCGCTGAGAACTCGGCACGACCGGACGGGGTCAGGAAGACCAGTTCCCGCGCGGGCTGTTTGATCCGGAAGCCCAGCGGCAGGCGGACCCGGCGGTTGAAGTCCTCGAAACCGTTGAGCACCTTGGCCATCGTGTCGCGGATCCGGTCGTAGTCCTCGACGTACCAGCTCCACGGGGTCGGGCTGCTCGGCAGCGCTGCTGCCGCGATCCCGGCGATGATCGCCGGTTCCGACATCAGGTGCGGCGAGGCGGGCTTCTTCATCCCGACCGAGAGATGCACCATGCTCATCGAATCCTCGACCGAGGTGGACTGCACCCCGGCTTTCTGCTCGTCCTTCTCAGTGCGGCCCAGGCACGGCAGGATCAGGGCGCGACGGCCGTGGATCACGTGACTGCGGTTGAGTTTGGTGCTCACCTGCACGGTCAGATCGCATTTCTGCAGACCCGCGAACGTATAGGCGGTGTCCGGGGCGGCACTGGCGAAATTGCCGCCCATTCCGACGAACACCTTGATCTCGTCTCGGTGCATGGCCTCGATGGTGTGCACGGTGTCCATTCCGTGCTCACGAGGCGGGTCGATACCGCACACCTCAGCGAGCCGGTCGAGGAATGCTCCCGTCGGCCGGTGGTCGATCCCGCAGGTGCGGTTGCCCTGCACGTTGCTGTGGCCTCGCACGGGCGACGGGCCGGCTCCTTCACGGCCCAGATTGCCGCGCAGCAGAAGCAGATTGACGATCTCGCGCACGCTGTCCACACCGTGCTCGTGCTGGGTGACACCGAGGCACCAGCTGATGATGCTGCGGTCGGCGTCGCAGTAGACCTTGGCCGCCTTGCGGATATCGGCCTGACGCACGCCGGATTTGTATTCGATTTCCTCCCATGAGGTGTCCTCGACGACTGACCGGTAGGCGTCGAACCACGCGGTGTAGCGGGCGATGAACTCGGCGTCGATCGCCTTCGGGTCCGTTTCCGCCTGCTCCAGAACGGCTTTCGCGATACCTCGGATCAGTGCCATGTCCCCGCCGATCCGGGGCTGCAGGTTCAGGGTGCTGGTCTTGGTTGACTTGAAGGTGGCCATGCGCAGGAAGTCGTGCGGGATGATGGTCTTGGTGGCACCAGCCTCGACCAGCGGGTTGATGTGCACGATCTGCGCGCCGCGACGGTAGGCCTCCGACAGTGCGGTGAGCATGCGCGGCGCATTGGAGGCGGCGTTGACACCGATGATGAACAGCGCGTCGGCGGTCTCCCAGTCTTCGAGGTCGACGGTGCCCTTGCCGGTTCCCAGCGCTGCCTGCAGGGCGCGCCCACTCGCCTCATGGCACATGTTGGAGCAGTCCGGCAGGTTGTTGGTGCCGAGTTCGCGGGCCATCAGCTGGTACAGGAACGTGGCTTCGTTGCCGAGCCGGCCCGAGGTGTAGAACGACGCCTGGTTGGGGTCGTCCAGATCCGACAGGGCCCGGCCCACCAGGTCGAAGGCGTCACGCCAGCTGATCGGTACGTAGTGATCGGTCTCGGCGTCGTAGACCATCGGCTCGGTCAGCCGGCCCTGGTCTTCGAGGGCGAAATCGCTCCAGGTCGCCAGCTCGGAGACGGTGTGCTGGGCGAAGAAGTCCGAACCGCAGCGCTTGTGCGTCATCTCCCAGGTGACGTGTTTGATGCCGTTCTCGCAGATGTCGAGTTTGAGGCCCTTCATGTCGTCGGGCCAGGCGCAGCCCGGACAGTCGAAGCCGCCGTCCTCGTGGTTCATCTTCATGATCGCGCGGGGCCCGTCGATGGGTTCGCGCTCGCGGATCAGGAATCTGGTGACGCTCTTCGCCGCGCCCCACCCCGCGGCGGGGTGGTGGTAGGGATGGAATTCCGGTTGGTCATGGCCCTCGGCGTCGGTGCGCTGCTCGGTGCCCCGGTCTGTCATGAGTTAAGTCTGCGCGCCGACGAACAGCCGCGTCCAAGGAACGTTTCCGACGATCTGATAAGCGGTGCCTATCGACCATGGTCGAATGGCTCATGCTGTTTCGCCAGCTCGAATACTTCGTCGCGCTCGCCCGTGAGAAGCACTTCGCCCGGGCCGCGGCCGCGTGTTACGTCTCGCAGCCGGCCCTGTCGGAAGCCATCCGCAAACTGGAGAACGAGCTCAAGGTGCCCCTGGTGCGGCGCGGGCAGAGCTTCGAAGGCCTGACTCCCGAGGGCGAGCGGTTGGTGTTGTGGGCACGCCGGATCCTGGCCGATCACGATGCGCTCATCCACGAGGTCACCGCATTGCAGACCGGGCTGACCGGAGAGTTGCGGCTCGGCGTCATCCCCGCGGCGTCGGGCACCGTCGCTCTGCTCACCGACCCGTTCTGCGCCGAGCATCCGCTGGTGCGGGTGCAATTGGAGAGCAGTCAACGCTCGGCCGGTGTCGTGGAGCGACTGCGCCGGTTCGAACTCGACGCGGGCATCATCTACCCGGACGGCGTCGACACCGCGGGCCTGACTGTGACACCGCTGTATGAGGAACGCCAGGTGTTGATCGCCAGCGGCGAGTTGCTGACGAGCCAGCCGGATCCGATCACCTGGGCAGACGTGCTGCAACTGCCGTTGTGCCTGCTGAACACGGGCATGCGGGGCCGTCAACTCCTCGACGACGCCCTGGCCGGCCGCGGTCTCACCCCGGCGCCGCGGCTGGAGGCCGATTCGGTGGTATCCCTGCTGGCCCACGTCAGCACCGGCCGGTGGGCCAGCGTCGTCGGCCAGACCTGGCTGCGCACGTTGCGCCCGCCGGAGGGGGTGCGGGTGGTGCCGTTGGACGACCCGTCGGTGACCGCGACGGTCGCGCTGGTCACCAGCGCGGCCGAGCCGGGGTCCGTGCTGGCTCGCGCTTTGGTCAAGACGGCCCTAGAGGTACCAGTCGGGTAGCTGCTCGGGCCGCAAATCGGTGGCATCGCCCGGGCGCGTAAGAGTGAGGACCGCACGCACTATCTCCGGCCTGCTCTGCAGGGTGTCGGCGATCGCGTTGAGGCGCGCGGCGACGTTGGATTCTGCCGCGTCACCGGTCAGGTCGACGGCGGCCACCAGGTAGATGCGGTCCGCCCCAACCCATTCCATGTGCAGGTAGCTGATCCGCTCGATGTCGACGTGGTCGAGCAGCACCCGCAATACAGTGTTCCGGGCGAGCGGGGTGGCCGCCTCACCGGTGAGGAAGTCCATGTTGCGCCCGATCAGGAACAGCGCGACACCGCCCAGCAGCACGCCGACCAGGATCGAACCGATCGCATCCCAGACGGGGTTTCCGGTGAGCTGGTGGGCGGCGATCCCTGCCGCGGCAATCGTCAGGCCGATCAGGGCGGACAGATCCTCGGCGAACACTGCGCGCAACATCGGATTCGAGGTCACCCTGATGTAGCGCAGCGGGTGGATCCGGCGTTGCACCGCACCAGTTTTCGTCTGACGCAATGCCTGGGTGAAGGAGGTGCCCTCCAACGCGAAGGCGATCGCGAGCACCGCGTACGCCCAGCCGTAGGAAGTCGCCTCCGCTTCCCCACCGAGCGAAGAGACGCCGTGCCAGATCGACACCACCGAGCCGACCGTGAACAGGCCGAATGCGGCGAACATCGACCAGATGTAGCCGGCCCGGCCATAACCCAGCCGGTGCTGCGCATCGGCGGGCTTCATCGACTTGCGGGTTCCGATCAGCAGAAAAACCTCATTGCCGGTATCCGCCCAGGAGTGCGCGGACTCTGCCAGCATCGAGGCCGAACCGGTGACCACGGCAGCCACGGTCTTGGCGAGCGCGATGAGGGCATTGGCACCGAGGGCAACCGCGACGGTCAGGGCGCTCTCGTTGTGCGTTGCCTGCCCGTCTGCGCCCATCCCCCACACCTACCCGTCGCTGGGCACATACGAAAGCACCCCGAAACAGTGTTTCGGGGTGCTTTCGCGGGCGAAGCTCAGAGGCGCTCGATGATGGTGACGTTGGCGGTGCCGCCGCCCTCACACATGGTCTGCAGGCCGTAGCGGCCGCCGGTGCGCTCGAGGGTGTTGAGCATCGTGGTGAACAGCTTGGCCCCGGTGGCACCCAGCGGGTGACCCAGTGCGATGGCGCCGCCGCTCGGGTTGACCTTGGCCGGATCGGCCTTGGTCTCCTTGAGCCAGGCCAGCACGACCGGCGCGAAGGCCTCGTTGATCTCGACGGTGTCGATGTCGTCGATCGACAGGCCGGTCTTCTCCAGTGCGTACTGGGTGGCCGGGATCGGGCCGGTCAGCATCATCACCGGATCGTCGCCGCGGGCGCTGATGTGGTGGATGCGGGCGCGAGGCTTCAGGTTGTACTTGTTGACGGCTTCTTCCGAAGCCAGCAGCACGGCTGCCGCACCGTCGGAGATCTGGCTTGCCAGGGCGGCGGTCAGGCGGCCACCCTCGACCAGCGGCTTGAGCGAGGCCAGCTTCTCCAGCGTCGACTCGCGCGGTCCCTCGTCGACACCGAAGTCACCGACCGGAACGATCTCGTTGTCGAAGTGCCCGGCCCGGATCGCGGCGAACGCCCGCTGGTGGCTGTTGTAGGCGAACTCTTCCATCTCCTCGCGGGAGATGTCCCACTTCTCGGCGATCAGCTCCGAGCCGCGGAACTGCGAGATCTCCTGATCGCCGTAGCGGTGCAGCCAGTTCTTGGATTCGTTTGTGGGCGAGGTGAATCCGAATTCCTTGCCGACCACCATGGCCGAGGAGATCGGGATCCAGCTCATGTTCTGCATGCCGCCGGCGAGGATCAGGTCGGCGGTGCCCGACATGATGGCCTGGGCGCCGAAGGAGATGGCCTGCTGGCTGGAACCGCACTGCCGGTCGACGGTGACGCCGGGGACGGCTTCGGGGTACCCGGCGGCCAGCCAGGTCAGGCGGCCGATGTTGCCGGCCTGCCCGCCGATGGCGTCGACGCAGCCGACGATGACGTCGTCAACCGCACCCGGGTCGACGTCGTTGCGGTCGAAGATGGCGCGGAACGCATGGACGCCGAGATCGATCGGATGCACCTCGGCCAGCGAACCGTTCTTCTTTCCGACCGGTGTACGCACCGCGTCGACGATGTATGCCTCAGGCATTGTTTGTCTCCTTTGACCTAACGGGCGGCGGTGATTCCGCCGAGGACGATGGCGAGGTATTGCCGGCCGACCTCTTCGGCCGAAAGCGGTCCGCCCGGCTGGTACCAGCGGACCGAAACCCAGGTGGTGTCACGAATGAACCGGTACACCAGGTCGACGTCGATGTCCTGACGGAACGAACCGTCGGAAATACCCTGGTGCAGGATGTCCACCCACATCTTGCGCTGTTCCCGGTTGCGCTCGTCGACGAAACCGAACTGCGGGATCGACGAGAGCCGCTTGGCCTCGTCCTGGTAGATCACCACCTGCGCATGCCGGTGTTCGATCGCCTCGAAGGACGCCATGAAAAGGCCGGTCAGCCGGCCCAGCGGGCTGGACTCCTGGTCGAGGATCTCCTGGTACCGCGAGAACAGCCAGTCCAGGAAGTCCTTGAGCACTTCCTCGACCATCTGCTCTTTGGACTTGAAGTGGTGATAGAGGCTGCCTGACAAGATTCCTGCGGAGTCGGCGATATCGCGAACCGTCGTCGCCTTCAGGCCGCGTTCGGCAAACATCGTCGCGGCAAGGTCGAGGAGCTCGTCGCGTCTGCTTGCCGGCTGGGCTGGGGTATCCGGCTCCATCGACACAGCATAGCAACCAAGCGCTTGCTAGGTAATGTTCGGCTTTGATTACCGGTACTGCGGATAGGACCAGTACGCCGAGCAATACTCCGGGCGGTCCCCACTCGTCGGCCGATCGGCCCGGGCCCGCGACAGGTTGAAGGTGTACCAGGAGTCAGGATCGTGGACCCGCGCGGTCACGCATTCACGCACCGATTCGGGCAAGCGGTGCAGTGCCGGATCAATATCAGAGGACAGCCCGGACAGGTATTCGGCGTCGAGTGCGCCCGTCTGCTCGAAGCGGTCGATGTTGCGGTCGGCGATCAACCGTTCGGGGTTCAACGCCGCCAGGCCCAGCAGCGCGAGCACACCTGCCACCAGCACCGCCCGCGGCAGCCACCGGCCGGTCATCCGGATACCGGCGATGGCGACGAGCACGAACACCGCGCCCAGCCATACCTCGGTGGTGATGACCATCAGCCGTTCGGTGCTGAATCCGTACGCCTGCTGGTACAGCCACATCCGGTGGATCGCCGATACCACCACCACAACCGATGTGGCGCAAAGGACCCCGACCAAGATCCGCAACACCAGACGGTCGGCGGCGCTGACCCGGCCGGCCACTCTGATCGCCACGCTGAGCACCAGCAGCGTCAGCGCAGACACCCACAGCAGCTGCCAGAACCCTTGGCGGGCGTACTCGGCGTACGTCAGCCCCTCGGTCTCCAGCACATGAGTGTGCCCACCGAACAACACGGTGGCCTGCACGGCCACAAACGCGATGAACAGTGCGTCGAGCACCCCCAGCGGCAGCGCCCACTCCCAGCGTGGGACCGGCTGCATCGGCGCGGGAGCCATCGCATCGAGGCGCGGCGGGAACCGCACCAGGTAGGCACCGCCCGACACGAACATCACCACGATGCCGAACACCACGGCGCGTGCGATGGCCTCCCCGCCGTCGAAGGCGGGTACCAGGTTGCCGACGAAATGCGCGAAAGCCGCGTCCGCGGAGGCGAACAACGCGCCGAATACGACCGCGAGCACCACGGTGAGACCGATGACCGTGGCGATGCGGCCCGGGTTGGCGACGCCCACCCGGTTCGGCAACCCGCGTCGCACCCAACCGCTCACCCGGGCCGGCAACACCCACGGCAGGAACGGACCGGTGAACACCGCGGTCCAGGTACGGCCACCGACCAGCGTGCACCAGCCGACGATCCAGGCGGCCACCAGGCACAGCGCACCCAGCCATTCGGCGGCCAGCAGTGCCGGCACGGCCAACAGTGCCAGCGTCAGTCCGATGCCGAACCATTCGGAGCGACTCGGACGACGCGGCGCGGTGCCGTAGACCACGCCGAAGACCAGCAGACCGACCACCAGGTGACCGACGCTGAGCACAGACAGCCGCCACACCGCCGTGCCGATCAGCCCGGCTGTCAGCGCGGAGGCCAGGACCCGGCGCGGCGAGGAGGCCAGCGGGGCAATCGGCCACACCCGGCGGGACCACACCGTCCAGCCCGGCTCGCCCTGGCGCGGCAAGGCCGGCCCGATCAATGGCGGCGTCGCCGGCTGCCCCGGATACGGTGGCATTGCTGGAACTGTCGTCGTCATCGTGACCTCTCCCCCGTCGCGGACTCAGGGATGCTGACCCTGATCCGACATCCCGACACGGTGTCCATCACTTCGATGGCACCGCCGTGCAATTCGACTGCCCATCGCGCGATCGCCAGCCCCAGACCGGTTCCGCCGTCCGACGTCGCGCCTCGGGTGAACCGTTCGAAGACCCGCTCGCGTTCGGCGGGTGCGATGCCCGGCCCCTGATCGGTCACCTCGATCCGCAGGCCTGATGCCTCACGGGTCGCCAGCACCGTCACCCGGCCGCCGGCCGGACTGTGCCGAATGGCGTTGTCCACCAGGTTCACCACGACCTGGCGCAGCCTTGCGGGGTCCGCGACCGCCTTCAGGTCGGGTGGCGATACCCTGAGCGCCACCGGCACGTCGGTGGCCGACACCGATACGTGCTCGACAGCCTCGCGCAGGAACTCGTCGACATCGAACCTGTTGATCTGCAACGGAATTGCGCCGCCTTCGACGCGCGAGAGATCGAGCAAGTTGGTTACCAGCTCACCGAGGCGTTCGGTTTGAGACAGCGCCATCCGCATGGTCTCGGGATCGGGTTCGACGACCCCGTCCACCACGTTCTCCAGCACCGCCTGCAACGCGGTGATCGGGGTACGGAGTTCGTGGGACACATTGCCGATCAACCCGCGCCGGTACTCGTCAGCGGCCCCGAGGTCGGCCGCCATCTGGTTGAATGCCGTTGCCAATTGGCCGATTTCGTCGCGCGAGGTGGCGCGAACCCGGAGGCTGTAATCACCGCGGGCCATGGCGCGCGCGGCCGCGGTCATCTGCCGTAGCGGTGAGGTCATGCCATGGGCCAGGAACTGCGTCAGGATCAGCGACGTGGCGAGCGCGGCCAGCAGCGCATACCGGAACTGCCAGCTGGCGCCGACCCAGAACGTGAAAGAGGCCAGCAGGATCGCCCCGCCCACCAGCAGGCCTGTCTTGACCTTGAACGACGCGAACGGGTCCAGTGGTCGGGGTAGCCGGTCCCAGAACTCGGCGATGACGCTCATCTCGGAATCTCCAGGGCATATCCGACGCCGTGAACCGTGCGGATCAACTCCGATCCCAGCTTTCGCCGCAACGCCTTGACGTGGCTGTCGACCGTGCGGCTCTCCACCTCGGACGCCCAGCCCCAGACGTGTTCGAGCAGCGTCTCGCGGGGCACCGCGGCTCTGGGCCGGCCGGCCAGGAAGGCCAGCAGGTCAAATTCGGTTCGGGTCAGGTGGATCTCCTGATCGCCCTGATGGACCCGGCGCTCGGTCAGGTCGATGCGGTACTCGCCGACCGACAGCGGCTGGTCACCGGCCGCCCGGTCCACCCGCCGCAACAGCACCCGGATCCGGGCCACCAGTTCGCGCATGCTGAACGGCTTCGTCAGGTAGTCGTCGGCACCGATACCCAAACCGATCAGCATGTCGGTCTCGTCGCTGCGCGCGGTCAGCATGAGCACCGGCACCACCCGCTCGGCCTGGATACGCCGGCACACTTCCAGTCCGTCGAAGCCGGGCAGCATCACGTCGAGTACGACCAGGTCCGGCTGGGTCGCCGCAGCGGTAGCCACCGCTGAGGGGCCGTCGACGGCGGTCTCGACCTCGAACGCCTCGGCGCGCAGCCTGGTGGCCACCGCGGACAGGATCGTCGGCTCGTCGTCGACCACCAGGATTCGCTTCACAGAACTGAGCGTAAGCGCAGGTTGTGGTGCTGCCGGGCAGCGTTTGTGAAGATCCTGTGGAGACCGCTACCGGTTTGCTGCGGACTTAGGCCCGCTGGCTCGAAACCGAGATGACCTCGCCGGTCAGGTAGCTCGAGTAGTCGCTGGCCAGGTAGGCGATGGTGGTGGCGATCTCCCACGGCTCGGCCGCGCGGCCGAACGCCTCGTCGCTGGACAGCCGGTCCAGCAGTGCCGCGTCGGCGGACTTCTCCAGGAACTTGTGCCGCGCGATGCTCGGCGAGACCGCGTTGATCCGCACGCCGTACTCAACGGCTTCGATTGCGCTGCAACGGGTCAGCGCCATCACGCCGGCCTTGGCCGCGGCGTAGTGCGACTGCGAGTGCTGCGCGCGCCAACCGAGAACGCTGGCGTTGTTGACGATCACGCCGCCGTGGTCGACGTCGCGGAAGTACCGCAGCGCGGCTCGGGTGGCCCGCATCACCGAGTTCAGCGTGACATTGAGGACGCGGTCCCACTCGTCGTCGGTCATGTCGACCAGCGGGGTCTCGCCGCCGAGGCCGGCGTTGTTCACCAGAACGTCCAGGCGGCCCATCTTCTCGACCGACCGGGCGATGAGTGCGTCGACCGCCTCGGTAGAGGTGACGTCGCAGACCACGGCCTCGACGCGGCCCAGGCCGAGTTCGGCCAGCTGGTCGCGGGTCTCGTTCAGGCGCCGCTCGTGGTAGTCGGACACCACGACATCGGCGCCTTCCATCAGCGCGCGACGGGCGGTGGACGAGCCGATACCGGTTCCGGCGGCGGCGGTGACCAGGACGACCTTGCCCGCCAAAAGGCCGTGGCCCTCAACCTCTTTGGGAGCTACCGACAAATCCATCAGCCCTTGGCCTCTCGGGGTAGGCCGAGCACGCGCTCGGCGATGATGTTGCGCTGGATCTCGTTGGACCCGCCGTAGATGGTGTCCGAACGCGAGAACAGGTAGAGCCGCTGCCACTCGTCGAATTCGCCGTCTTCCAGCGTCAGCCCGGCCGTGCCCTGCACGTCCATGGCGATCTCGCCGAGCTCGCGGTGCCAGTTGGCCCACAACAGCTTCGACACGTTGTCCTGCCCAGGTTGCTCGACGTCCATGGTCGCCAGGGCGTAGGACCGCATGGCCTGCAGGCCGGTCCACGACTCGGTCAGCCGCTGGCGGATCAGCGGATCGTCGGCCGCGCCAGTGCGCTTGGCGAGATCGACCAGGTTCGAGTGCTCGCGGGCGTAGCGGATCTGCTGGCCCAGCGTCGACACCCCGCGCTCGAAGGTCAGCGTGCCCATCGCCACCCGCCAGCCGTCACCGGGCTGACCGACCACGAGCGAGGCGTCGGTGCGGGCGTCGTCGAAGAACACCTCGTTGAACTCGGAGTCTCCGGTGAGCTGGATGATCGGGCGGATCTCGACGCCCGGCTGATCCAACGGCACCAGCAGGTAGGACAGGCCGGCGTGCCGCTTGGAGCCCTTCTCGGTGCGCGCCACCACGAAGCACCACTGCGCCCAGTGCGCCAGCGACGTCCACACCTTCTGGCCGTTGATGACCCATTCATCGCCGACCAACTCCGCCGTCGTCGCCACGTTGGCCAGGTCACTGCCGGCGTTGGGCTCGGAGTAGCCCTGACTCCACAGCTCGGTGACGTCGAGGATCTTGGGCAGGAACCGCTGCTGCTGTTCGGGGGTGCCGTACTCGATGAGCGTCGGCCCGAGCAGTTCCTCGCCCAGGTGGTTGACCTTGTCCGGCGCGTTGGCGCGCGCGTACTCCTCATAGAAGGCGACGCGATGCGCGACCGACAGCCCGCGGCCGCCGTGTTCCACCGGCCAGCCGAGGCAGGTCAACCCTGCCGCGGCCAGATGCTGATTCCACGCCCGACGCTCTTCGAAGGCTTCGTGTTCACGCCCCGGTCCACCCAGGCCCTTGAGCGCTGCGAATTCGCCTACGAGATTGTCTGCGAGCCACTGCCGGACCTCGGCCCGGAACTCCTGGACCTCTATCACCCCTGTAGGCTAACCTACCAAGCACTTGCTTTGTTAAGGGAGCATCGATGACGAGCGATCGCCGCACCGTGCCAGCGGTGCTGGACCGGGTTGCCGTGGAGTTTTCCGACCATGAGGCCCTGGTCAGTGACGATAAGCGCCTCACCTATTCGGAACTGCGCGCGCACGTACGCCAAGCCGCGGCGGCGATGATCGCGCTCGGCGTCCAGCCCGGCGACCGGGTGGCGATCTGGTCGCCGAACACCTGGCACTGGGTCGTGGCCTGCCTGGCCACCCACTACGCCGGCGCCGAAATGGTGCCGCTGAACACCCGCTACACCGCCAGCGAGGCCACCGACATCCTGGCCCGCACCGAGGCCCCACTGTTGATCGTGTCGGGAGAATTCCTCGGCTCGGACCGCGCCGCCGAACTGGACCGCGACGCACTGCCGGCCCTGAAGCACATCGTGCGGGTACCGATCGACAAGGACGACGGCACGTGGGATGAGTTCATCGCCCGCGGGACCGACCTCGACGCCGTCGATAAACGCGCCGCGGCGGTACAACCCGACGACGTCTCCGACATCCTGTTCACCTCCGGCACCACCGGCCGCAGCAAGGGTGTCCGGTGTGCACACCGCCAGTCGCTCGACGGATCGGCCGCCTGGGCCGAGTGCGGTCAGGTCACCAGCACCGACCGCTACCTGTGCATCAACCCGTTCTTCCACAACTTCGGCTACAAGGCGGGCATCCTGGCCTGCCTGCAGACCGGCGCGACGCTGTACCCGGTGCTGACGTTCAAGCCCGACCAGGTGCTGAAAACCATTGCTGAACAGCGCATTACCGTGCTGCCCGGTCCGCCGACCATCTTCCAGACTCTGCTGGACCATCCCAGCCGCGCCGACTACGACCTGTCCTCACTGCGCTTCTCGGTGACCGGCGCGGCCGTCGTCCCCGTCGTCCTGATCGAGCGGATGCAGTCCGAACTCGACATCGACATCGTGCTGACCGCCTACGGGCTGACCGAGGCGGCCGGATTCGGCACCATGTGCAGCGCCGACGACGACGCCGTCACGGTCGCAACCACCTGCGGCCGGCCCATCGCCGATTTCGAACTGCGCCTGGACGATTCGGGCGAGGTGCTGCTGCGCGGGCCCAACGTCATGCTCGGCTACCTCGACGACCCCGAGGCCACCGCGGCGACCATCGACGGCGACGGCTGGTTGCACACCGGCGACATCGGCACGCTGGACACGCGCGGCAATCTGACCATCACCGACCGCCTCAAGGACATGTACATCAGCGGCGGGTTCAACGTGTACCCGGCCGAGATCGAGCAGGTGCTGGCCCGGTTGGACGGCGTGGTCGAATCGGCGGTAATCGGCGTTCCCGACGAGCGGCTCGGCGAGGTCGGAAAGGCCTTCGTGGTACTCAAGGCCGGCTCGACGCTTGATGAAGCTGCTGTGATCGCTTACGCGCGTGAGCATCTGGCGAACTTCAAGGCGCCGCGATCAGTTGAGTTTCTGGATGTGCTGCCGCGAAATCCGGGCGGCAAGGTGATCAAACCGGTGCTGCGCAGCAAAGGGACCCGAGAAGGGGTGCAATGGACCTGACATTCGACGACGAGACCGAGGCCTTTCGGGCCGAGGTCCGCGACTTCCTGGCGGCGAATCGGGAGCACTTCCCGACCAAGTCATACGACACCCTTGAAGGTTTCGAACAGCATCGCCGTTGGGACAAGGTGCTTTTCGATGCCGGGCTGTCGGTGATCGCCTGGCCCAAGGAGTACGGCGGCCGCGATGCCACCCTGCTGCAGTGGGTGGTGTTCGAGGAGGAGTACTTCCATGCCGGCGCTCCCGGCCGGGCCAGCGCCAACGGCACCGCCATGCTGGCGCCGACCCTGTTCGCCCACGGCACCGAGGAGCAGCTCCAACGAGTGCTGCCGAAAATGGCCAGTGGCGAGGAGATCTGGGCCCAGGCCTGGTCCGAGCCCGAGTCGGGCAGCGACCTGGCCTCGCTGCGCTCGACGGCCACCAAGGTCGACGGCGGCTGGAAGCTCAACGGGCAGAAGATCTGGAGCTCACGCGCGCCGTTCGGTGAGCGCGGCTTCGGCCTGTTCCGCTCCGATCCGGAGGCACAGCGCCACAAGGGTTTGACCTACTTCATGTTCGACCTCAAGGCGCCCGGGATCACAGTGCGCCCGATCGCTCAGCTCGGTGGCGACACCGGTTTCGGCGAGATCTTCCTCGACGACGTGTTCGTGCCGGACAACGACGTGATCGGCGGCGTGCACGAGGGGTGGCGTGCCGCGATGAGCACGTCGAGCAACGAGCGCGGCATGTCGCTGCGCAGCCCGGCCCGCTTCCTGGCTCCCGCGGAACGACTTGTCGCCCAGTGGAAGTCCAACCCCGATCCAGTCTTCACCGATCGCGTCGCCGATGCCTGGATCAAGGCCCAGGCCTACCGGCTGCACACCTTCGGCACCGTGACCCGCCTGGCCAACGGTGGCGAACTGGGCGCCGAGTCCTCGGTGACCAAGGTGTTCTGGTCCGACCTGGACGTCGCCCTGCATCAGACCGCCCTGGACCTGCAGGGCCCCGACGCCGAACTGGTCGATCACTGGACCGAGGGGCTGCTGTTCGCGCTCGGCGGCCCTATCTACGCCGGCACCAACGAGATCCAGCGCAACATCATTGCCGAGCGCCTTCTTGGCCTGCCCCGGGAGCCGAAGTGAATTTCGAGATTGACGAACAGCAGCGGGACTTCGCGGCCAGCATCGACGCGGCGCTGAGCGCCGCCGATGTTCCGGCCGCCGTACGAGCCTGGGGTGACGGGGATACCGGGCCGGGCCGCAAAGTCTGGGCACAGCTCACCGACCTCGGCGTCACCGCACTGCTGGTTCCCGAGAAGTACGACGGCATCGAAGCCCACCCGGTCGACCTCGTCGTCGCCCTGGAGCGATTGGGGTACTGGGCGGTGCCCGGTCCGGTGACCGAATCCATCGCCGTCGCACCGATCCTGCTCGCGGACGACGAGCGCTCGGGAGCGCTGGCCTCCGGCGAGCTCATCGCCACGGTCGCCATGCCGCCGCAGGCGCCGCGGGCCGTCAACGCCGATTTCGCCGGACTGACGCTGCTGGCCGGTGACGGACAGGTCGGCGACGCCACGGTAGGCGCCGGCCACGATTCCGTCGACCCGGCCCGAAAGCTGTTCGACGTCACGGCCGCCGGTGACACGCAGGCCGCCGACACCGCACGGGCCTACGAATTCGGCGTCCTGGCCACCGCCGCCCAGCTGGTGGGCGCCGGCCAGGCCATGCTGGATCAGTCCGTCGAATACGCCAAGCAGCGCGCGCAGTTCGGCCGGATCATCGGCTCGTACCAGGCCATCAAGCACAAGCTCGCCGACGTGCTCATCGCCGTCGAACTGGCCCGCCCCCTGGTCTACGGCGCGGCACTGTCACTGGCCGAGGGTTCACCCGAGACGGCACGCGACATCAGCGCCGCCAAGGTGGCCGCCGCCGACGCCGCGCTGCTGGCCGCCCGCTCGGCGCTGCAGACCCACGGCGCCATCGGGTTCACCCAGGAACACGACCTGTCCCTGTCGCTGCTGCGCGTGCAGGCGTTGCGCAGTGCCTGGGGCGATCCGACCGCACACCGTCGTCGACTGCTGGAGGCCCTCTCGTGAGTGAAGAACGGCAACTACTGCGCGAAACCGTCGCCGCACTGGTTGACAAGCATGCCTCGTCCGAGGCCGTCCGCACCGCGATGGAATCCGAACGCGGCTACGACGAGAAGCTGTGGACCCTGCTGTGCGAGCAGGTCGGCGCGGCGGCCCTGGTGGTCCCGGAGGAGCTCGGCGGCGCCGGCGGCGAACTCGCCGATGCCGCAGTGGTTCTCGAAGAGCTCGGCAAGGCCCTGGTGCCGACCCCGCTGCTGGGCACCACCCTGGCCGAGCTCGCCCTGCTGGCGGTCGACGATCACGAGCCGCTCGAAGGTCTCGCCGAAGGTACGTCCATCGGCACGGTTGCGTTCGACGCCGACCACGTCATCAACGGTGACGTGGCAGACGTCGTCATCGGTGCCGACGGGGAGAACCTGACCCGCTGGACCACGTTCACCGCCACCCCCAAGACCACGATGGATCTGACCCGCCGGCTGTCCGCGGTGATCCCCGGGGACACCGTCGTTCTCGGAGCCGATCCCGGCCTGGCCGACACCGCGGCCCTGCTGATGGCGGCCGAACAGATCGGCGCCGCGGCGCGCTGCCTGGACCTGACCGTCGCCTACACCAAGGACCGGGTGCAGTTCGGCCGCGCGATCGGCAGCTTCCAGGCCCTCAAGCACCGGATGGCCGACCTGTACGTCAAGGTGTCCTCCGCGCGTGCCGTCGTCAACGACGCCATCACCGCCCCGTCGCCGACGGCGGCCTCCCTGGCCCGCTACTTCGCCAGCGAGGCGCTGTCCGCGGTGAGTGCCGAAGCCATCCAGCTGCACGGCGGCATCGCCATCACCTGGGAGAGCGACATCCAGCTGTACTTCAAGCGAGCCCACGGCAGCGCCCAGCTGCTGGGCCCGCCGCGGGAGCACCTGCGTCGGCTCGAAGCCGAAGTGTTCTAGCCTGGCTGCGATGGACGTCGCACTGCGAGCTGGGGTTCCGCCATTCCACGTGATGGACGTGTGGCTGGCCGCGGCCGAACGCCAACGCACACACGGTGACCTGGTCAACCTGTCGGCCGGGCAGCCCAGCGCCGGGGCACCGACGGCGGTGCGCGACGCCGCCGTCGCCGCGCTGAATCAGGGCGCGCTGGGCTATACCGTCGCGCTCGGTATCCCGGAGCTGCGTGCGGAGATCGCCGCGTCGTACCGCAAGTACGACGTCGACGTGAGCGTCGACGAAGTCGTGCTCACCACCGGATCCTCCGGTGGGTTCCTGCTGACCTTCCTGGCCTGCTTCGACGTCGGTGACCGGGTGGCGATCGCCAGTCCCGGCTACCCGTGTTACCGCAACATCCTCACCGCGCTGGGTTGCGAGGTCGTCGAGATTCCGTGCGGGCCCGAGACCCGGTTCCAGCCGACGGTCGCGATGCTCGAGGCGCTCGATCCCCCGGTGGCCGGCGTGATCGTCGCCAGCCCGGCCAACCCGACCGGCACCGTCATCCCGCCCGCTGAGCTGGCCGCCATCGCTCGCTGGTGCGACATGACGGGCGTGCGGTTGATCAGCGATGAGGTCTACCACGGCCTGGTCTATCCCGGTGCGCCCGCGACCAGCTGCGCGTGGGAAACATCGCGGAATGCCGTGGTGGTCAACAGCTTCTCGAAGTACTTCTCGATGACCGGCTGGCGGCTGGGCTGGCTGCTGGTGCCCAGTGAACTGCAGCGTGCGGTCGATCGGCTCACCGGCAACTTCACGATCTGCCCTCCGGCGCTGGCCCAGCATGCCGCGGTGGCCGCGTACACCCCGGAGGCACTTGCCGAGGCCGAAGGGTTGCTCTCGCACTACGCCGACAACCGCAAGCTGCTGCTCGACGGGTTGCGCGGCATCGGCATCGACCGGCTGGCCCCGCCCGACGGCGCCTTCTACGTGTACGCCGAGGTCAGCGACTACACCGACGACTCACTGGCCTGGTGCTCGAAGCTGTTGGCCGACACCGGTGTTGCCATCGCACCGGGCATCGACTTCGACACCGTGCGCGGCGGCTCTTACGTCCGGCTGTCCTTCGCCGGGCCGACCAGTGACATCGACGAGGCACTACGCCGCATCGGTTCCTGGTTGGGCTGACGCCCGCCACTCAGAAGGGTGGGGGTGGTCCGTATTCTTCGGCGAGCCAGGCTTGGTAGTCGCGTTCGGTTGCGAGGCCGTTGTTGAGTTCGGCGCGTAGTTGTCGTTCTTCGTGGATGCGGTCTTGGCGGTCTTGTTCGCGGGTTCGTGACCGTTTGGGCATCTTCGCGGCCCGGTTGGGGCTCGGCGCGTCAGGCTCGGGCAGGTTGAGGTCTCCGGTCGGCTGGCCCAGGATGGGGAACATGCCGGCACCGTGGGGTTCGGTGGTGTAGGTGTGGCCGGTGGGTGTGGTGACTTCGACTGTCCCATCGGATAATTGGCGATCCGACCAGCCCGGGCAGAACGTTTTCACCAAATGATGTGCACGACAATAAAGTTTGTTGTTCGACGGATGCGTCGGGCCGGCGGGCCACGGTGCGGTGTGGTCGATATCGCAGCGATCGACGGGGGCATCACACCCGGGGAACCGGCACGTCAGATCACGCCACCGGATGAATTCCGAGAGCGCTACCGACGGCCGATACCCCGGTTCACCCGATTCAGCGGGTGCGGCGGATTCAGCTGTCCCGCCCGGCTCAGCCGTGTCAGCCGCCTCGCCGGATTCGGTCGGCACCTTCGGTTCGGTCGGCTCAGACTCATCAACTGCCTCGCGCGGCTCACTCGGCTCAGCCGGGTCAGTCGGTTCACCGGGTTCGGCGGGCGCGCTGGAGCCGGCTGGTGGGGTGGGTACATGCAGGGGTTTGATCTTGGCTGCGCCGGCCAGGTCGCGCACCCTGTCGGCGGGCAGGATCCCGTACCCGGGCAGATACCCCGGATCATTGCTGGTGCCGTCCAGGGTGGACTGGTTGGCCAGCACATGCACCACCGCAGCATCAGCAGCGGCGCGCTGCTGTTTGGCGGGGCATTCGTCACGACCGCACCGGCACACCAGGTGGGCTTCCAGTCGGGCCAGCGGCCCCACCGCATCGGCACGACGCTGATCAGGGGTGCGGGGATCGTGCTCACACACCGTGGCAGCCAGGGCGTCGAGGCGTTGGTCCAGGGCGGCCCCGTCGGCGGCGTCGATGTTGCCCCACACCGAGGCCCGGCCCGGGCTGGCGGGTTCGATCTGCACGAAGTGTTCCTCGGTCAGATCCGGGGGCACCCGCTCCCCGTTCGGGTCGAGTTTGGCGACCCATTGATCGATGCGGTCCCGCAGTTGTTTTTCCGAGAACCGCATCCACCGATGCGCCCGGGCGGACAGTTCGGCATCCAGCACCGCCCACACCGAGCGGTCTGCGGTGGTGGTGCGCGCGATCAGCATCCGTACTACGCGGTAGTCGATGTCGCCGACGGCGAACCGGGCCGCCACCTGGGGCAGCTTGTCGCGCAGGACCCGGGCGTGATGGACCTGGGTGCCGGCGCGGTGGCGGCTGATCCGCATCGCCGCCGAGATCTCGGCGCACACTTCTTCGAACGGATCGGTGCGCCACAAGATGCTGTCGATCAACTCCTGCTCGCGCAGCGAGTCCAACACCCCGATGGCGGACAACCGGGCCGCGATCGCTATCGACTCGGCCCGCGCGGCGGCGCTGACCTGGTCGATCAGCACCACATCCGACTCGCCTTCGAACATGTGTTCGATTATGCCATAGTCCACTGACTAGTGGGTCTGTTATCTCTCAGGACATCGGTGACAGTTGGTAAACCTTCCAACCGTTCACTTCCGACGGGCCTACCTCTTGATCGAGGCGTACCAGTCCAGCAGGTCTGGGTTGTCGACGGCGCTGCGCTCGACCACCTTGGCCGCGTCCGCACCCTGGAACAGCTTCTTGATCGGCACCTCGAGCTTCTTGCCCGTGCGGGTGTGCGGGATACCCGGGGCGACGAGGATATCGTCGGGCACATGCCGCGGGGACACCTCGGTGCGGATGGTCTGAATGATCTGGTCCCGCACTGTGTCCGTGAGCTCGACGCCCTCTGCCAGCACCACGAACAGCGGCATCCAGTACCCGCCGTCGGGTTGTTCGGCGCCGATCACCAGGGCCTCGGCGATCTCGGGCAACCGCTCCACCGATTGATAGATGTCGGCGCTACCCATCCGGATGCCGTTGCGGTTCAGCGTGGAATCCGACCGGCCGTGCACGACGATGCTGTCGTGATCGGTGATGGTGATCCAGTCACCGTGCCGCCACACGCCGGGGAACATCTCGAAATAGGCGTCGCGATAACGGGATCCGTCAGGATCGTTCCAGAACGCGATGGGCATCGAGGGCAGCGGCTTGGTGATGACCAGTTCGCCGACCTCGCCGCGCACCGGCTTGCCCGATTCATCCCAGGCGTCCACCGCCGCTCCGAGATAGCGGGTCGAGAGCTCGCCCGGCCACACCGGGACGGTCGGCGCCCCGCCGATGAAGGCCGACACCACGTCGGTGCCACCACTGAGGGAGGAGACCTGTACCTGCTCACCGACGTTGTCGCGCAACCACAGCGCCGATGAGGGCGGCAACGACGATCCGGTGATACCAACGGTTCTCAACGCCGACAGATCGTGTTCGTCGCGCGGCACCGAGCCGGCCTTGGCACAGGCCAGCACGTAACCGGGGCTGGTGCCCAGGACCGTCGCGTGGACGGTGGCCGCGATGTGCCACAGCGCATCGGCCGTCGGGTACGTGGGGCTGCCCTCGTAGCAGACGATGGTGGCCCCCACCAACAGGCCGGCCACCTGGAAGTTCCACATCATCCAGCTCGGGCTGGTGTACCAGAAGAAGGTGTCGTCAGGACCGATGTCGGACTGCAGGGCCACTGCCTTGAGGTGTTCGAGCAGCACCCCGCCGTGGCCGTGCATGATGCCCTTGGGCAGGCCGGTGGTGCCCGACGAGTACAGCACCCACAGCGGGTGAGCGAAATCGACCGGCGTCGTAGTCAATTCGGCCTTACCGGCAGTCGCTGATTCCCAGTCCAGCCAATCCTCGCGAGCAGCTCCGAGACGCGAGACCAGAACCGAGGCCTTCAAGGTGGGCAGGCCGTCACGCACCGCGGCGATGTCCGCGCCCTTGTCGTGGGACTTGCCCCCGAAATGATAGCCGTCGGCCGTCACCAGCACTGTCGGCTCCAACTGACCGAGCCGGTCCAGGGCCGCCTTGGCGGTGTAGTCCTGCCCGCAGGCACTCCAGGTCGCACCGATGCTCGCGGTCGCCAGGAACGCGATGATGGCCTCGGCGATATTGGGCAGATAGCCGACCACCCGATCCCCCGGCTCCACTCCGAGCGATCGCAGCGTGTGCGCGAAAGCTCCGGTACGGCGCAGCAATTCAGCCCAGGACAGTTCGGTGACCGCACCGCCCTCGGCGACGGTGAGGATCGCCGGGCGATCGGTCCCTGCCTGCCGGACCACCTGGTCGACGTAGTTCAGCCGGGCGCCGGGGAACCACTGCACACCCGGCATCTCGTCGCCGGCAAGCACCTGCTCCGGACGCTCGCCCAACTCGAAGTAGTCCCACACCGCACCCCAGAACGCCGCGGGCTCATCGACCGACCACTGCCAAAGACTCTGATAATCCGGCACGTTGACACCGAGCCGCGACTCGACGAACCGCGCGAAGTCGGTGACCCTGGCCGCCTCGATACCTTCCGGCGTCGGCTCCCACTGAGCTTCTGCGGTCATTTTGTGCTCCTCGCGTGCGCGCTGGTCATCGTGCGCTCCACCCACCATCCATCGTGTACGACGCGCCGGTCACCATTCGGGCACTCGGCGACGCCAGCCAACCTACCAACGCGCCGACTTCCTCCGGCTCCACCAGATGTTTGACGGCGCTCTCCTTCAGCAGCACCTCGGCCAGCACGTCCTGCTCCGGGATCCCGTGGATGCGGGCCTGGTCGGCGATCTGCTTGGTGACCAGCGGAGTGCGAACATAGCCGGGGTTGACGCAGTTGCTGGTCACTCCGTGCGGTCCGCCCTCCAGCGCGGTCACCTTCGACAGCCCTTCCAGGCCGTGTTTGGCGGTGACATAACCGGACTTGAACTCCGAGGCCCGCAGTCCGTGCACCGAGGAGATGTTGACGACGCGGCCGAATCCCTGCGCGTACATGTGCGGCAGGGCGGCGCGGATCAGCAGGAACGGCACCTCGACCATCAGTGCCAGCAGCATCCGGAACCGCTCGGGCGGGAAATCCTGGATCGGATGGATGCTCTGCACGCCGGCGTTGTTCACCAGGATGTCGCAGTCCAGCTGCAGCGTCTCCAGCACCGCCACGTCGAGAAGGTCGACCGCCCAGGGCTTTCCGCCGATCTCACCGGCGACGGTCTCGGCCCCGACAGCATCGATGTCGGCCACCGTGACCATTGCCCCACGGGACGCGAGCTCACGGGCACAGGCCGCGCCGATCCCGCTGGCGGCTCCGGTGACCAGCGCGGTGCGCCCGGCCAGATCACTCATGCCGCGGCCCGCTGCAGGTCTGCGGCGTCGATCTCGGCCAGGTCCGCACCCTTGGTCTCGCGGGTGAACGCCAGCGCGATGAGCGTCACCAGCGCGGCCAGCGCCAGGTACACCGCGATCGGCACCGAGGAGCCGTAGGTCTTCAACAACCAGACGGCAATGATGGGCGCCAGCGACCCGGCGGCGATCGAAGTGACCTGATAGCCAAGGGAGACACCGGAATACCGCATGCGGGTGGGGAACATCTCGGACATCAGCGCGGGCTGCGGCGCGTACATCAGGGCATGGATCACCAGACCCAGCGTGATGGCCGCGATCACCGGCCCGTACTGACCGCTGTCCATCATCGGGTAGGCGAAGAAGCCCCAGCAGGCCGCGCCGACGGCACCGACGAAGTACACCGGGCGGCGGCCGAATCGGTCCGACAGTGCCCCGACCGTCGGGATGGCGACGAGGTGCACGGTGTGTGCGATGAGCAGCCACCACAGGATGTCGCTGGTGTCGGAGTGCACATGCTCCTTGAGATAGGTGATCGAGAACGTCACCACCAGGTAGTACATGATGTTCTCGCCGAATCGCAGACCCATCGCGGTGAACACCCCGCGCGGATACCGCTTGAGTACCTCGATCGCGCTGAACGAACTGGCCTTGATCTGTTCGGCTTCCTGTTGGGCCGCAACGAAAATCGGGGCATCGGTGACCTTGGTGCGGATGTAGTAGCCGATCAGCACCACCACCGCCGACAGCCAGAACGCCACCCGCCAACCCCAGGACAGGAACGCCTCGGCACTGAGCAGCCCGTTCAGGAGCAACAGGACGACAGTGGCCAGCATGTTGCCCACCGGCACGCCGGCCTGTGGCCAGCTGGCCCAGAAACCACGCGACCGGTTCGGGCTGTGCTCGGCCACCAACAGCACCGCGCCGCCCCACTCGCCGCCGACTGCGAAGCCCTGTACGAAACGCAGGACCACGAGCAGGATCGGCGCCAGGTAGCCGATCTGGCCGAAGGTCGGCAGACAGCCCATCAGGAACGTGGCCAGGCCGACGAGGATCAGGCTGAACTGCAGCAGCTTCTTGCGGCCGAACTTGTCGCCGTAGTGACCGAACACGATGCCGCCGAGCGGGCGGGCCAGGAAGCCGATCGCGTAGGTGCCGAAGGCCGCCATGATGGCGTCCAGATCATTGCCGCCCGCGGGAAAGAACAACTTGTTGAACACCAGCGTGGCGGCGGTTCCGTAGAGGAAGAACTCGTACCACTCGACCACCGTGCCTGCCATCGAGGCGGCGACGACGCGGCGCAGACCCGTCGTATTGGG
The DNA here is from genome assembly GCA_036235365.1 of Mycolicibacterium sp. 050232. Classification (GTDB taxonomy): domain Bacteria; phylum Actinomycetota; class Actinomycetes; order Mycobacteriales; family Mycobacteriaceae; genus Mycobacterium. The sequence continues at coordinate 83,727 of JAZBEZ010000006.1, forward strand.
CACGCTCATCCGCGGCTCTCCTTCTGGACTTGATATGACCCGGACCACAATCCTTCGTGAGTATTCATGCACGCCGAACCCGCCGCAATGGGTAAAACCGCACCAACAGTCTGCAAAAATGCAGACATGGACGGTGCGCAAAGGCCCGGTCGCCCCAGCGCGGACGATCTGCTCGTCCTGCTGGCCGTCGGCCGGTCCGGCCGCTACACCGCCGCGGCCGATGAGCTCGGCATCAACCACACCACGATTTCGCGGCGCATCGCCGCGCTCGAGCAGGCAATCGGGGGTCGGGTACTGACCCGGGCCGGCGGAGGATGGGAACTGACCGACCTGGGTCGCGAAGCGCTGGCGGCTGCCGAAGCCGTCGAGTCCGCGGTCTCCGCCCTGGGCGCCACGGCGGCACGGCAACTCGAAGGCGTGGTGCGGATCTCGGCGACCGACGGATTCAGCGCCTACATCGCCGCGCCCGCGGCGGCCCAGGTGCAACGTCGTCATCCGCGGCTCGCGGTCGAGATCGTGACCGCCACCCGACGCGCCTCCCAACAGCGGTCCAGCCTGGACCTCGAGATCGTCGTGGGCGCACCCCAGGTCCGCCGCGCCGAGGCGATCCGCCTCGGCGACTACTGCCTGGGCCTCTACGGCGCGCGTTCGTATCTCGCCGAGCACGGCACCCCTGAGGACGTTGCAGACCTGGACCGGTATCCGCTGGTCTACTTCATCGACTCGATGCTGCAGGTCGACGATCTCGACATGGCCACCAGCTTCGCGCCGGCCATGCGCGAATCGGTGACCTCGACCAACGTGTTCGTCCATGTCGAGGCCACCCGGGCCGCGGCCGGACTGGGACTGCTGCCGTGTTTCATGGCCGACCGGCACGAGGACCTGGTCCGGGTGCTGCCCGCAGAACTGACGGTTCGACTGAGCTACTGGCTGGTGGCCCGGGCCGAGACACTGCGCCGGCCGGTGGTCGCCGCCGTCGTCGAGGCGATTCAGGACCGGATGACCGACCAACAGGACGTGCTACTCGGCATCCGCTGATGCACAGTGAAGGGCATGCCATTCATCGAGCACCACCGCGGGCGGGCCTACTACCGGCACTGGGCCGCACCGGAACCGCGTGCAGCCGTCGTCTTCCTGCACGGTTTCGGTGAACACACCGGCGTCTACCACCGCTACGGATTCGCGCTCAATGCCGCGGGCATCGACCTGTGGGCGGTCGATCAGTTCGGGCACGGCCTGACGCCGGGCACCCGGGGCGACTTCGGCTCGATCGAGGACAGCTCGTCGCTGGCGGAGTCCCTGACCAGCCTCGCTGAGCACGCGACTCCCGGGATACCCCTGGTGGCACAAGGACATTCATTCGGCTCGGTGGTCACGCTGTTCCGGCTGCTCGACCAACCCGACCGGTACCGGGCCGGCATCATCTCCGGGGCCCCGCTGGTCCCGATCCCCGAAATGCTCGACAGGGATACCGAATTGGACCTGGACCCGAACTGGCTCTCGTCGGACCCGTTCTACCTGGATACCCTGGAGAACGACCCGCTGGCCTTCGTCGACGCCGACGGGACCGCGCTCACCCGCGAGCTGGACCGGGCCTGGGATCGGTTCGGCGCCGAGCTGCCCAGCCTCACGGTGCCGACCCTGGCCCTGCACGGCTCGGCTGACGTGATCGCTCCGGCCGGCGCGGTCAAGGCCTACGCCGAGCAGATAGAACCGTTGCAGTTCAAGGAGTTTCCAGGCGGGCGCCACGACATCCTCAACGAGTCCGTGCACCGCGAGGTGGCCGCGGACATCATCGAGTTCATCGACACGCACATTCGCTAACGCCGCGCCTCGTACCCCGCGGTGAGCCAGTAAACGGTCCGGTCGAGGCTGGGCAGGATCTCGGTGATCGCGATCTCGCCTGCGGTGAACCGACCGACCAACCCGAAGACCAGACTCATCAAGATGTTGTCGAGGTCGTGCACGAACTCCTCGTCGACCCCGGCCAGGATCGACAGGCCCGCAGGGACCACGGCGTCGAGACCACGTCGCTCCAAGCGGTCCCCACCAGGCGCCGCCCTGGCCCGCGAGTAGGCCCGGAGCATGTCGGGATGCTTCTCCCACGGCTCGAAGATCGTGCGGAACATCCGCATCAGCGCCTCGTACAGCGTCTCACCCGGCTCGCGCACCTGCCCGGCCACTCCCGAGTACCGGTTCTCGGCCATCCAAGAATCCAGGGCGGTCAGGATCAACTCGTCGCGGGTGGAGTAACGCTTGTAGATGGTGGCCAGTGAGGTCTTGGCACGGCGCGCCACCTCGCGCAGCTGCACGGCCTCATAGCCCTCGGTCTCGAGGATCTCCACGACGATGTCGAGGATCCGATCACGCTCATCTACCACTGCTGAGAACACCCTTGCCGCCGGCGAGTAACCACGTTACCGTACCGCTGTAACACGGTTACAGCCATTCGGCGAAGCGAGGATCAATGGGAAATCTGGACGGAAAAGTCGCCTTCATCACCGGGGTAGCCCGAGGTCAGGGCCGCAGCCATGCAGTGACACTTGCCGAGCAAGGCGCGGCCGTCATCGGGGTGGACATCTGCGCGGATATCGCGTCCAACCCGTACCCGATGGCCAGCCGCGACGAGCTCGACGAGACCGTCGCCCTGGTCGAAGCGGCCGGCGGCAAGATGCTCGGATCGGTCGCCGACGTGCGCGACTTCCACGCCGTCAAGAGCGCACTCGATACGGGTGTCGAGCAGTTCGGCAGGCTGGACATCGTGCTCGCCAATGCCGGCGTCGCCCCCACCGCGTTTCGTGAGGTGACCATCGAAGAAGACCTCGAGATGTGGACCGATGCAGTCGGCGTCAACCTGGTCGGCTCGTTCCACACCGCCAAGGCGGCCATCCCCCACCTCATCGCAGGCGGACGCGGCGGGTCGATCGTGTTCACCAGTTCCACCGCCGGACTGCGTGGCTTCGGGGGCATGCAGGGCGGCGGCCTGGGCTATGCGGCGTCCAAGCACGGCATCGTCGGACTGATGCGCACCCTGTCCAATGCCCTTGCCCCGCACAGCATCCGAGTCAACACCGTGCACCCCACCGCGGTGAACACCATGATGGCCGTCAACCCGGCCATGACGGCGTTCCTGGAGAACTACCCCGATGGCGGTCCGCACCTGCAGAACCCGATGCCGGTCTCACTGCTGGAGCCCGAGGACATCAGCGCGACGATCAGCTACCTGGTCTCCGACGCTGCCAAATACGTCACTGGGGTCACCCTCCCCGTCGACGCCGGCTTCACGAACAAACTCTGATGGGGCGCGTCACGGGCAAGCGCGTGCTGATCACCGGCGCAGCACGCGGCATGGGCCGAAGCCACGCCATACGCCTGGCAGAGGAAGGCGCCGACGTCATACTCGTCGACATCTGCGAATCACTGCCAGTGGTGGAGTATCCCCTGTCCACCCGTGAGGATCTGGACGAAACCGCGCGCCTGGTCGAGAAACACGGGCAGCGCGCGCTGACCTACGTGGTCGACGTGCGCGACGGCGCGGCGTTGAGCGCGGCGGTCGCCGACGGCGTGGCGAAGCTGGGCGGACTCGAGGCCTCGGTGGCCAACGCCGGAGTACTCACCGCGGGCACCTGGGACACCACCACCGCCGAGCAATGGCGCACCGTCGTCGACGTGAACCTGATCGGCACCTGGAACACCTGCGCGGCCGCACTGCCGCATCTGGTGGAACGCGGCGGCAGCCTGATCAATGTCAGTTCGGTGGCCGGGATCAAGGGCTCACCACTGCACACGCCCTACACCGCGTCCAAACACGGGGTGGTCGGCATGAGCCGCGCGCTGGCCAATGAGCTTGCCGCGGTGAATGTCCGGGTCAACACGGTGCATCCCACCGGGGTCGCCACCGGGCTGCGGCCCGACACCCTGCACACCCTGATCCACGAGACCCGTCAGGATCTCGGGCCGATTTTCCAGAACGCGCTGCCGATCCAGATGACCGATACCTTGGACATCAGCAATGCGGTGCTGTTCCTTATCTCCGACGAAGCCCGGCACGTCACCGGACTGGAGTTCAAGGTCGACGCCGGGGCGACGATCCGGTGACCGCCTCCGACACCCGGGCCGAGCGGGGCAGGCGTGAATTCGCCGAGGTGATGACGTTCGAGGCTCCCTCCGATGATGGTTCCCCGGCCACGGCCAACCTCATCGACTTCGTATTCGCCGAAGTGTGGCCGCGCACCGCATTGAGCCGTCGCGACCGCCGATTCGTCACGCTGCCGTGCGTGGCCGCGGCCGACGCCGAGGGACCGTTGCGCGAGCACGTGTATGCCGCGCTCAACAGCGGTGACGTGTCGATCGTTGAAATGCGGGAAACCGTCCTGCATTTCGCGGTGTACGCCGGGTGGCCGAAGGCCTCGCGGTTCAACATCATGGTCGACGAGCAGTGGGACCGGATCCACCGCGAACGGGGACTGACACCGCCCGCACCGGAGCCGCTGCTGCCGCTGCCCACCCCGAGCGATCCAGAGGAGCGGCTGGTCTGCGGCGAGCAGTCCTTCCGGGACATCAACTGCATCCCGTTCGCCCCGACCCGGGACAATCCGTACTCCGGGGCAGGCATCCTCAACTTCGTGTTCGGCGAGATGTGGCTGCGCCCAGGACTCGGCATGAAGGAACGCCGCCTGGTGACGGTGGCCTGCGTGGCGTTCCAGGACGCGCCGCTGCCGATCCTGAGCCACGTCTATGCCGCACTCAAGAGCCGCGACGTCTCCTTCGAGGAAATGGACGAACTGGCACTGCATTTCGCGGCCTACTACGGCTGGCCCAAGGCAGCGAACCTCAATCAGGTGATCGGGGAGCAGAAGCAGCGGGTAGTGCAGGAATGGGAAGCCGAGGCGTGATTTCCATGCCGGGTGTTATCCGGCCGGTGTGAAAGTGATGTTCAGTTCGGTAAGCCCCCGCAGCAGGAACGTCGACTCGTAGGTGTAATTCCGGGCACCGGCCGGACCGTGTGCGGATTCGTCGATCCCGATGTCCCGCATGCGGTCCAGTAGGCGGCGAACGGTGATCTGCCCCTCGACCCGGGCCAGCGGCGCGCCGGCGCAGGTGTGGATGCCGCGACCGAACGCGATGTGTTCGCGGACGTTCTTGCGATCCGGGCGGAATACGTGGGGATCGTCGAACTTTCGGGGATCGCGGTTGGCCGCGCCCAGGCACAGCATCACGATGGTCCCCGCCTTCAGGTCGACGCCGCCGAGCGTGGTCGACTTACGCACGAGCCGGAAGTCGACCTTCGTCGGGGCATGCATCCGGAGCGCTTCCTCGATGAAAGTCGGTATGCCGTCCGGATTCTCGCGCAGCGCCTGTTGGTACTCCGGATAGTCACCCAGGGTCTGCACGGCGGCGGTGAGCAGCTTGGTGACGGTCTCCTGGCCGGCAGCGAACAGGAAGGTCGCCGGCTTCACCACCTCCAGCAGCTCCGGGGTCGAGCCGTCGGGATAGGTGGCGCTGGCCATGCCCGACAGCACGTCGCCACGCGGTTCACGCCGTCGCTCCGCGAGATACCCGGCGAACTTGTCGTCCAGGTACTGCAACGGGTCAAGCCCCACCGGCTCACCGTCCAGTGCCCCGACCCGGTTGCCCTCCGGACGTTCGGCGCCCAGCGCGGCAAGGAATTCGGGGCGATCCTCCTCCGGAACACCGAGCAGGTCGATGATCGCCGAGGTGGCGAAGGGCTTGGCGTACTCCGACAGGAACTCGCACTTCCCGTTGTCGATGAACTGGTCGAGCTGGTGATCGACCAGCTGCCACATGTAGTCCTCGTTCTCCTTGAGCCGCCGCGGCGTCAGCAGCTTGCTCAGCAGCGACCGCGCGCGCTCGTGCTGTGGCGGGTCCATCACCACCATGTGCTCGTGGATCGGGAACAAGTGCCGGTGCGCCTCGATCTGCTCGCTGATGTCATCGCCCTCGGGCTCGAAGGGCAGCGGCGGGAACAGGCCGCCGATGGCGTTCACGGCCGAGAACGAGCCGTGGTCTTTGAAGGCGGCCATCACTTCCTGATAGCCCGTCACCGCCACCACACCGTGATGCGGTTCGGCGAACACCGGCCCGTTGCTCCGCAGGTACTCGTAGTACTCGTACGGATCCTGGGCGACCGCCGGGTCGGCGAAGTAGTCGACTGACGCGAGATCGGTCATGGCTCACTGGCCTTTCGTGCTGGTATCGAGCAGGCTGATCGCCTGGCGCGGGCAGGCGTCGACGGCAGATTTGATGTTGTCCCAGGTACCTTGATCCCACTGCCCGATCACCGGTGCAGTGCCGGCCACCTCGTCGTCGGACAGGTCGAACACCTCAGGGGCAAGTTGGATGCACAGTGCATGGCCTTCGCACAGACCGGCGTCCACGCTGACCCGGGTCGTGCTCATGTCTTGGAGCATCTGTTTCCTCAGTTCTAAATTTGATCAGTCGATCAAACCGTTAGGATGGCTCATGCTTACCACCCCCGGCCTTCGGCGGTCAAGATTCCCAGTGGGAACGAAATATCCGTTGTCGGGCAATGATTTTCGGAGGGTGCACTGATGGCGGCGGCACGCGCGGCGAAGGAGAAGGACGCGGGCACCCGCAAGCGACTGATCGAGGCGACCGCTCAGGTCATCCGCGACGAGGGTTACGCCGCGGCCACCACCCGGCGCATCGCGGCCGTCGCCGGGGTCCGCTCAGCACTCGTCTACTACTACTTCGACACCCTCGATGACCTGTACATCGCGGTGCTACGCAGCGGTGGTGACGTCGCCCTGGCCCGGCTACGCGAGGCCATCACCACCGACGATCCGCTCCGGGCCCTGTGGCTGATCAACTCCGACTCGCGGGTGACCGGTCTCAATACCGAGTTCATGGCGCTGGCCAATCACCGCAAGGCGATCGGCGTCGAACTCAAGGCCTACTCCGAGCGGGTCCGCGACATCGAGGCGACCGCCATGGCCGGCGTCCTGCGTGCCCACGGTGTGGACATGGAGGAGTTTCCGCCGGTGGTGATGTCGATGCTGCTCACCCAGTCCGCCCGCAGCCTGTGCAACGAAGAGGCGGTGGGCGTGACCGACGGCCACGCCGAGTTCCGCGCTTTCGTCGAACGATTCCTGCGCCGGTTCGGCAGCGAGGCCGCCGCTACTTGAGCATGCTGCCCGCGTCGACCGTGACCGGCAGACCGGTGATGTAGCGGGCCTCGTCGGAGGCCAGGAACAACACCGCATTGCTGATGTCGACCGGCTCGACCCAACCGACCGGCAGCACGTGCATGAGCTGGGCAACCACCGCCATGTCGTCGGGGCCCGGATTCTCCAGATCGGGACGGAACAGCTTCATCGTGCCCTCGTTCATGAACATCGGGGTGTTGACGTTCGTCGGGCACACCGAGTTCACCCGGATCGAATGCTGCCCCAACTCGACCGCGAAACTACGCATCAGGCCGATCACGCCGTGCTTGGCCGCGATGTAGTGGCCGGTGTGCGGGTACGCCTTGAGGCCGCCGACCGAGCTGGTAAGAATGATCGAGCCACCCCGGCCGCCGGAGAGAATGTGCGGCACAGCGGCTTTCACGGTCTTCCAGACACCGGACAGGTTGACACCGATCATGTCGTCCCAGTCGGACTCCTTGGTCTCGTGCAGGACATCGCCACCGTTGCCGATGCCGGCGTTGGCCACCACGATGTCGAGCCGGCCGAGCTGCTCGACGCCGCTGTCGACCGCCTCCTTGAGGGCCTCGAAGTCCCGCACGTCCAACTCCGCGGTGACGATGCGGCGATCCAGCCCCTTGACCAGGTCTGCGGTCTCAGCCAGATCATCCGGGGTGGAGGCCGGGATCGCGCTGGTGTCGGTAACCGGGCGGCAGACGTCGACGGCGATGATGTCGGCGCCTTCTTGCGCCAGTCGCAGCGCATGGCTGCGCCCCTGCCCGCGTGCCGCCCCGGTAACGAGGGCAACCTTGCCCTCGACTCTGCCTGTCATTGCCATCCTTTCGACTATTTGATCAGTCGATCAAATCGTTACATCTTACTGTCGGTTTGTCAACTGAATCTTTGATCAATCGGTCAGCGAGATGGCAAGCGACAGATACGAAACTGGGCCCCACCTTGACGGATGGGGCCCAGCTGCGCAGCATCAACTACTCGGACGACGAGCCCGAGCCGCCCTTGGAGTCGCCGGCACCCTTGGAATCGGCCTTGGTCTCCTTGGCCTTGGTTTCCTTGACCTTGGCCGCCTTGGCCTCCTTGGCCTTGGCCTGCCGAGCCTCCTTGGCCTCCTGAGCCTTGGCCTGCCGAGCTTCCTTGGCCTCGTTGATCTTGGCCTTGATCCGGTCGCCAATCTTGGTCTTGCCTGTGGTCTTGGCATCGGTGCTCACCGACTTGTCGGCGGCAGGCGTGGCGGCGGGTTCGGCAGCAGCCTCCTCGGTCGCAGCCGGAGCGGTAGTGACGCTCGGGGCTTCTTCCTTCACGGACTCCACCACCGGGGCCGCTTCCTTCGCGGACTCGACAGCCGGGGCGTCTTCCTTCACGGACTCGACGGCCGGCGCCGCTTCCTTCACGGACTCGACAACCGTCTCGGTCAATGCCGCCTTGGGCGTAACCGCGGACACCAGCTGAGCGGTGAGGCTCGTCGCCGCCGGGGCCGGGGGCTCAACCTCCGGGGTGTTGTCGATCGCCTCGGCGAAGGCCTTGGGAAGGTTGACCAGCAGGTTCTGCAGCAGGCCCGGGACGATCCGGGCGCCACCCTGCTCGCCCGGCTCGGCCCAGGTGAGCAGCGCCGGCCACTCGGTGTAGCCCCCGGTACCCGTCTCAGGGTCGGGGTCGGAGTACTTGAACCCGTTCAGCGCGGCGTTGACCAGGATCCCCGGCGTGTTGACCACGGCGTTGAAGGCTCCCTGCGCATCGCCGGCCGACACGCTGGTGCTGATCGCCTCGGCAACGCGGGCGAGCTCGAACGCCGGACCGCTGACCGTCGCGAAGGCACCCTGGAACAGGGCGCTCACGACGACGCTCGAGGTGAAGGTCGCGGCAATCAGATTGGTGAAGTTCTGCGCGATCTGCTCCGGGATCCCGGTCATGTAATCCGTCAGCGGGTTCCCGCCACGAGGGACACCCGACAGGATGAACCCGGGAGCGATCAACGAGCCAAAGGCGCCCTGGAACGCGTACAGCATCGAGTGGTTGAACCACCGGTACGCCTCGCCGATGTCACCGGCTTCGAGGGCCTCCTGAGCCATCGCCAACCGGGCCTGCCCGTTGGGCCCCTCGTACCAGTTCTTCAGGTTGGTGGGGATGGCCTCGAACGCCGCACCGAACTTCTCGGCGTAGCCCTGCTGGTTCTCCAGCACCTGGCTCAGGAACGGCGCCGGATTCTCAGCGAGGGCGGCGCCCAGGGATTCGAGGTTGCCGAACGTGTTGCTGAACAGCGTCCCGTAGACATCGACCGGCGAGGCGGTGGCGTCCATCGTCGACGCGGTCAGGTCGTAGGCAAAGCTCTGCGCCTGCTGAATGACGGTCGAGTTCTGGGCAACCGGGGTCACCGCGATGGCGCCGGCACTCACCATTGCGACGCCGGCGAGAAGGAACTTGTCCTTGCGACTCGCCGCCGGGGCATGGCCGGAGGAAAGGGCAGGTTGGGGCACGAACACTCCTGAAAGCTGATAGTTGACTGAGGAACGACCAAAAATTAGCTTAGGTTTCCCTAAATATCAATAGGTATGCCTGACCTAAATTGTGTTTGCCTAGGCAAGTGGTTGACGATCGCCAGGCCGGAGGCCGGCAACCCGGTAGATTTCCTGTTCGGGACGTGTTTTGACGGCTGCAGAACGCACCGATGGGATCGGCTTCCCGATACTGGGAGCATTCCTGGTCATCGGGGCAGACCGTCCGCGAATCCCCATGCGGTCGTTTCTTTGCCAGACGAACCGGGGGAGCCGGAACACAGACGGGGCCCCCTCCCGCGGGAGGGGGCCCAGTCTGTGTCAACGACGAAAAGTCAGAGCCAGGTGTCGGACGTGGTGGCGGTCAGGAACGCGTCCAGATCGTCACGCCACTGCGCCGGGGTGTTCTTGTCCGGCTCGATCCCGGTGTACTCGCCGCGGTAGAACAGCAGCGGCCGAGGCTTACGTTTGGGAACCTCGGACAACGAGTGCACCGCACCGAACACCACGAAGTGATCGCCGCCGTCGTGCACCGAGTGCACGTTGCAGTCGATGTGGGCGAGGCTTCCGTCGATCACCGGGGAGCCGAGTTCCGATGGTGTCCAATCGATTCCGGCGAACTTGTCGGGCGCTTTCGAGCCGAACTGCGCCGACACGTGTTGCTGCTTCTCGTGCAGCATGTTCACACAGAACTTCCCGCTGGCCTCGATGGCCTGCCAGGCCCGCGACTGCTTGGTCGGGCAGAACAGCACCAACGGCGGGTCGAGCGACAGCGCGGCGAACGACTGGCAGGCAAAGCCGATCGGCACGTCGTCGTGCAAGGTCGTGATGACCGTGACGCCAGTGCAGAACTGGCCGAGCACATTTCGGAATGTACGCGGGTCGAGCGGCTGAGCGCTTTCCATGCCGGGAGCCGTCACTTGAAGCCGACGGAGAAGTCGTGACCCCAGAGGCTGACACCCACGCTCTCGCGTGCGATCCAGCTCTCGTCCTCGACTTCCATTCCTTCACAACCGAATTCCATGTCGAACCCACCGGGGGTCTTCATGTAGAAGGACAGCATCTTGTCGTTGATGTGCCGGCCGAGCGTCGCCGACATCTTGACCTTGCGGCGGTTGGCGCGGTCCAGGCACAGGCCGACGTCGTCGGAGTTCTCCACCTCGACCATCAGGTGCACGATGCCCGTCGGGTTGGGCATCGGCATGAAGGCCAGCGCGTGGTGACGCGGGTTGCAGCCGTAGAAGCGCAGCCAGACCGGGTCGCCGTCGGCCGGTCGGCCCGCGAGCTGCGGAGGCAGCTGCATCGAGTCGCGCAGCCGGAAGCCCAGCACGTCCTGGTAGAACGCCTGCGCTGCGGCGTCGTCATCACAGGTCAGCACCACGTGCCCGAGGCCCTGTTCGGCGGTGACGAACTTGTGGCCGTAGGGGCTGACGAACCGGCGACCCAGGTACTGGGCCCCGTAGAACGCCTCGAGCACGTTGCCGGCCGGGTCCGAGAACCGGATCAGGCCTTCGACCCGGCGTTCGCGGATCTCGTCCTTGGTGCCCTCGGTGAAATCGACACCGGCCTTGGCCAGGGTCTCGCGCAGGCTCTGCAGCGCGGGAGCGTCGGCGACCTCCCAGCCGGAGATCAGCAGCCGGTCCTGCTCGCCGGGCACGATCACCAGGCGGGCCGCGAAGTCGTCCATCCGCAGGTAGAGCGCGCCGGGAATGGCACCGTCGCCTTCCACCATGCCGAGGACCTTCAGCCCGAACTCGCGCCAGGCCGCCACGTCGGTGGCCTCGATGCGCATGTAGCCGAGTGCCTTGATGCTCATCTGCTAACTCCCGAGGAAATCGATGGTGAGTTTGTTGAACTCGTCGAACTTCTCGACCTGAGCCCAGTGTCCACACTGCCCGAAGACGTGGAGCTGCACCCGCGGAATCTGCTTGACAGCGACCAGTGCGCCGTCAAGCGGGTTGACCCGGTCCTCGCGGCCCCAGATCAGCAGCACCGGCTGGCGCAGCTTGTACACCTCGCGCCACATCATGCCGAGCTCGAAGTCCGCACCGGCGAACGACTTGCCCATCGCACGGGTCGCGGCCAGCGACTCCGGCGTGCTGGCGATCGCGAACCGCTCGTCGACCAGTTCGGGGGTGACCAGCTTCTGGTCGAACACCATGATCCGGATGAAGGCTTCGAGGTTCTCGCGCGTCGGTTCGAAGTTGAACTTGGCCAGGGCCTTGACGCCCTCGGTCGGGTCCGGCGCGAACAGATTGACGCTGAGCCCGCCGGGACCCATCAAGACGAGCTTGCCGGCCCGGTCCGGGTAGTCCAGCGCGAAGCGGACCGCGGTGCCGCCGCCGAGCGAGTTGCCCAGCAGCGGGACCCGTCCCGTGATCTCCAGCTTGTCGAGCAGGCCGAGCACCGCCTTGGCGCTGTAGCGGTTGTACTGCTCGTGCTCGGTGTGCTTGTCCGACAGGCCGTAACCCGGCTGGTCGATGGCCAGCACGTGGTACTTCTCGGCCAGCACGGCGATGTTGCGACCGAAGTTCGACCAGCTGGACGCACCGGGCCCGCCGCCGTGCAGCAGCACGATGGTCTGCGCCGTCGGGTCACCGGCCTCGTGGTAGTGCAACCGCATGGCCAGCTCGCCGGCCTGCACGTCGGCGTAGCGCGAGGTGGACTCGAACGTGATCTCCTGAGTGGCAGTCATCTATCAGACCATCGTGTCGGCCGGGGGCAGGCCGAACTCGTTGTTGCCGAAGATCAGGTAGGCACGCTCGGGATCGTTGGCGGCGTGCACGCGTCCGGCGTGCGCATCACGCCAGAAGCGCTGCACCGGAGCGTCGTTGGACAACGCGGTGGCACCCGAGGCCTCGAAGAGACGATCGATCGAGGCGATGGCACGGCCGGTGGCACGCACCTGATCGCGACGGGCGCGGGCCCGCAGCTCGAACGGGATCTCCTCACCGGCGACCAGCAGCGCGTACTCGTCGGCGACGTTGCCGGACAGCTGACGCCACGCGGCGTCGATGTCGCTGGCCGCCTCGGCGATGCGGATCTTGGCGAACGGATCGTCCTTGGCCTTCTCGCCGGCGAACGCGGCACGGACACGCTTGCCCTGGTGCTCGACGTGCGCGTCGTAGGCACCATAGGCCATACCCACGATCGGAGCCGAGATGGTGGTGGGATGAATTGTGCCCCAAGGCATCTTGTAAACCGGGGCGGTGTTGGTCCGGTAACCGCCGGCGGTGCCGTCGTTCATCGCCTTGTAGGACAGGAAGCGGTGCTTGGGCACGAACACGTCCTTGACCACGACGGTGTTGCTGCCGGTGCCGCGCAGGCCGACGACGTTCCAGACGTCGTCGATCTCGTAGTCGGTGCGCGGGATCAGGAAGCTGCCGAAGTCGACCGGCCGGCCGTCCTTGATGACCGGGCCACCGAGGAAGGCCCAGGTGGCGTGGTCGCAACCCGAGGACCAGTTCCAGGCGCCGTTGACGATGTAGCCGTCGCCGGCCTCGGTCACGGTGCCCGCACCCATCGGGGCATAGGAGGAGGAGATCCGGACCGAGGTGTCCTCACCCCAGACGTCTTCCTGGGCCTGCTGATCGAACAGCGCCAGGTGCCAGTTGTGGACGCCGATGATGCCGGCCACCCAGCCGGTGGAACCGCAGGCGCTGGCCAGCCGCCGGACCGCCTCGTAGAAGACCGCCGGGTCGCACTGCAGGCCGCCCCACTGCTCGGGCTGCAGCAACTTGAAGAAACCGATGTCTTCCAGGGCCTTCACGTTGGCGTCGGGTAGCTTACGCAGATCCTCGGTCTCCTGAGCGCGCTCACGCAGCGTCGGCAGCAGTTCATCGATGCCGGCCAGCACTGCCTGCACGTCACGCTGTTCAATGGATGTCACGGAAATGCCTCCCAAGATTCGGACTGCGATAAGCGCGAGCTGACCGCCTAGACAGAGATTAGAACACGTTACGATTTGTGTCGAGCAGGGCCTTGTAATGCAGGGCTGGACCTGGGCAAGTACGTTTTTGTAACATGTTCTAGTTATGAGTGATGAGAGGGTCCAGCCGTGACTGATGAGCCATTGGGCAGCCATGTGCTCGAACTGCAGGTGAGCGCGGTCATCGAGGAGACGGCCGACGCGCGTTCCCTCGTGTTCTCCGTACCTGAAGGTTCCGATATCCCCGCCGACCGGTTGCGCTACGCCCCGGGCCAGTTCCTGACCCTGCGGGTGCCGAGCGATCGCACCGGCTCGGTGGCCCGTTGCTACTCGCTGTCCAGCTCGCCGGTGACCGACGATCAGCTGACCGTCACGGTCAAGCGGACCGCCGACGGCTACGCGTCAAACTGGCTGTGCGACAACGCCCACGCCGGGATGCGCATGCACGTGCTGGCCCCGTCGGGAACGTTCGTGCCCAAGGATCTCGACACCGACTTCCTGCTGCTGGCCGCCGGCAGCGGCATCACGCCGATGATGGCGATCTGCAAGTCCGCACTCGCCGAGGGCAGCGGCAACGTCGTCCTCGTGTACGCCAACCGCGACGAGAACTCCGTCATCTTCGGCGCGACCCTGCGCGAGTTGGCCGCCAAGTACCCCGACCGGTTCACGGTCGTGCACTGGCTGGAGACTGTGCAGGGGCTGCCCAGCCCCGCCGCGCTGGCCGGACTCGTCGCGCCCTACGCCTCGCGCGAGGCCTTCATCTGCGGGCCCGGGCCGTTCATGGCCGCTGCCGAGCAGGCGCTGCAGCAGGCCGGTGCCGCCGACGAGCGCATCCACATCGAGGTGTTCAAGTCACTGGACTCCGACCCGTTCGCAGCGGTGGTCATCGAAGAAGACGAGAGCGACCAGGGGCCGGCCACCGCGGTCGTCACCCTCGACGGCACCACCCATGAGGTCCGCTGGCCGCGTTCGGCCACGCTGCTCGACGTGCTGCTGGACAAGGGCCTGGACGCACCGTTCTCCTGCCGCGAAGGCCATTGCGGCGCATGCGCGGTGCTCAAGAAATCCGGAGATGTCGAGATGAAGATCAACGACGTCCTCGAACCCTCCGACCTCGAAGAGGGCCTGATCCTGGGATGCCAGGCCACGCCGGTGTCGGATTCGGTCGAAGTCACCTACGACGAGTAACGAGCGGATACCTTTCTTGACGATGACGATCAACAGGCTCTCCGCAGCGAGCGCGGCAGCAGTGCTGACCGCGGCGGCGCTGACGTTCCCCGCGTCGGCCTCAGCGGCCGCGAACTCCTCCGTCACCTCGATCCCCAGCCCACAGGGCGACATCGAGATGCACGTCAGCGCGGACTGCGCGGGCACCCAGTGCACGTTCAACACGCAGGCCAACCTGCTGACGCCGGACGGCCAGATCGGGTTCCCGGGTGACGCGTGGGCACGGCAGACCATCACCCTGCGCAGCACGAACAAGGACACCTGGCAGGAGGCCTCCTACAGCGCCCCGGCCGGAATGCCCCGGGAGATCAAGGGCTCCAACCACGACAACGTGCTGTCGAAGCTGTACCGCTCGATCAACAAGGTCGAGATCTCGGCGACCTATTTCGGTGGCGGTCCGATCGAACGCTTCCGCATCGAAGGCGTGTCGACGCCGACCGAGTGGCGGACCGGCCAGCCGAACACCAAGGACCAGTTCATCATCTGCTCAGTCATCCAGGTGGTGTTCGGCGGCGTCAATCTGACCACGCCCACCGCCTGCACCCAGACCGGCTTCTGACATGTGCTTGTCCACGAGCTTGCGCCACCGGCGGTGCCGGTAGGCGTAGATGCCGCGGGCCAGCGCCACGACCGCTGGAGTGAGCCGTCCGGCATCGATCTCGACGGTGTCGCTGTACCGGCATGACCGATCGGTGACCGGTTCGACGTGCAGGGTGTGATCCCAGGACCGCAGTACGCCGCCGTATTCGTGGGTGCGGATCGTGCGGGTGGCCTCCTCGACATCGAGAACCTCGATGGTGTGCCGGTAGGCCGGGATCACGTGGAACGCGAACAACCAACCGGTGCCCTGGTCCCCGGCCCGGAACGGTTCGGTGCGTCCGGCCAGGGCCGGCACGCCGAACAGGCCGCGGCAGACGTAGAGAAACGTCGGAACCTGCTGCATGGCCTGCCACACTCGTTCGGTGTCGGCGGGCAGAATCGTCTCAACATGGATGCGCTGCATGCCACCAATTCTCGAGAGCCGTGCAGCGATTGACTACTCGCTTTTCATGCGGAGGCGACGATGACCCCGACCGACCGATTTCGTCCCCGTAAGCAGCCCAGACAACAACGCGCCGTCGAGACCCGGCAGGCCATCCTCGATGCGGCGGCTCGCATATTCGCCGAATACGGGTACGCCGCGGGCACCACCAACCGCATCGCCGAAGCAGCGGATCTGTCGATCGGCTCGCTGTATCAGTACTTCCCGAACAAGGACGCCATCCTGTCGGCGCTGACCGACGCGCACGTCGACGCCGGCGCGGCGCTGTTGTACGAACGCGCGGCCGCAGGCCTGCCCGAATCACTCGAAGACCTGCTGCGGCTGTTCGTCCGGGCAGCGATCGACAACCACCGCGACGACACCCGTCTGCACCGTGTGCTGTTCGAGGAGGCGCCCCGAGCGCCGGCGCTCCTGGACCGGTTGCACCACACCGAAGAGGGCGCCGTGAGCGCAGTGAAAGCCTTGCTGGACAACCATTCCGAGGTGACCGTGGCCGACACCGCATTCGCCGCCCGAATGGCGGTCGCGACCGTCGAGTCACTGACCCACCGACTGCTGGCCTGTGAGAAGCCCGCCGATGCCGAACAACTCGAGGACGGCATCGTCACGATGCTGGCGGGCTATCTGCGGGGCTAGCGCGGCAGACCGAGGAGGCGCTCACCGGCGACCGTCAGCAGGATCTGCTCGGTACCACCGGCGATCGTCAGGCAGCGGGTGTTGAGGAAGTCGTGCACCTCCTGGTTGCGCACCACACCGCCGCCGTCGGACAGTTCCAGCCGGAATTCCGCCAGCGTCTGGCGGTAGCGCACCCCGATCAGCTTGCGAGCGCTGGCCTGTGCGCCGGTGTCCTGACCACTGACGGCGAGCTGCGCGATCCGCTGATCCAGCAGTGAGCCCACCTGGGCCGTCAGGATCAGCCCGCCGAGGCGGTCCAGATCGGCCGGGTCCACGTCCGGCTGCGCGCCGAGAGTGCGCAGCAACTCCTCCATCGGGTTGCCGAGCGCCGTCCCGCCTGCCATCGCCACCCGCTCGTTGGCGAGCGTGGTGCGGGCCAGCCGCCAGCCGTCGTTGACCGTGCCGACCACCATCTCGTCGGGCACGAACACGTCGTCGAAGAAGACCTCGTTGAACAGTTCGTCACCGGTGATCTCACGCAGCGGGCGGATCACGATGCCGGGCGTCTTCATGTCGATCAGGAAGTAGGTGATGCCCTTGTGCTTGGGTGCATCGGCGTCGGTCCGGGCCAGGCACACGCCCCAGTGCGCCTTCTGCGCCGCCGAGGTCCATACCTTCTGCCCGGTCAGCTTCCAGCCCGGCTCTCCGTTGGGGCCTTCTGCGCGAACAGCTTTCATACGCAGCGCGGCCAGGTCGGAACCGGCGCCCGGCTCGGAGAACAGCTGGCACCAGGCCAGATCACCGCGCAGCGTGGCGGGCACGAACTGGTCGACCTGCTCCGGGCTGCCGTGCTCCAGGATGGTCGGCACCGCCCACCAGCCGATGACCAGATCCGGGCGCTCCACCTCGGCCGCGGCGAGTTCCTGATCGATCAGCAGCTGCTCTGCGGGAGTTGCGTTGCGGCCGTAGGGACGTGGCCAGTGCGGGGCCAGCAGCCCGGACTCGGCCAGGGCCACCTGGCGCTTCTCCACCGGCAGGGCGGCCACCTCGGCGACCGCGGCGCTGATCTCCGGGCGCAGACCGGCCACGGACTCCAGATCGATCCGCAGCTCACGCCGCACACCCTGCTGGGTCAGCGTCGAGACACGACGGATCCACCGGCGCCGGCCACCGAGCGCATGCGAAATCCCGTATGCGCGGCGCAGATACAGATGTGCCTCGTGCTCCCAGGTGATGCCGATACCACCGAGCACCTGGATGCAATCCTTGGCGTTGGCCTCGGCCGCGTCCACCCCCGCGGCCGCCGCCACCGCGGCGGCGATCGACAGCTGGGAGTCATCGGATTCCGACACCGCGCGCGCCGCATCGGCCGCCGACACCGAGATCTGCTCGGAGCGCAGCAGCATCTCGGCACACATGTGCTTGACGGCCTGGAAGCTGCCGATCGGCTTGCCGAACTGCTCGCGCACCTTGGCGTACTCGGTGGCGGTCTGCAGGGTCCAGCGCGCCAGGCCGGCAGCCTCTGCGGCCAGCACGGCGGCAGTGCTGTCCTCGAAGCGCTGCCGCGACACGTCGAGCACCTGTGCGGGCGCCGAATCGAGCACGACCCGGGCCAGCGGCTGCGAGAAATCGGTGGCGGCGAGCAGTTCGATGCTCACCCCAGCAGACCCGCCGTCGACCAGAACGACGCGATCCCCGGCAGGCAGCAACAGCACGCCTGCGGCGTCGGCACCCAGGACGTACTCGGCGGCGCCGGACACCTTGCCGTCTTCGAACGTCAGGTTCGCGCTCAACGCCGCACCGGCGGTGCGCTCACCGGAGATCAGGGCCTCGAGCACCGCTTCGTCGCTCACGACGAGGGTGGCCAGGGCCGTGGTGGCCACCGGACCGGGCACCAGCGCCGCGGCGGCCTCGTCGACCATCGCGCACAGGTCCTCGACCGTGCCGCCGGCCCCACCCTGCTCTTCGGGGACCGCAACGCTGAAGATCCCTAGTTCAGCGAGACCCTGAAACGGCCTGCGCCACGCATCGGCATCGGTTTCGGACTCGCGGACGGCGGTGGCTGTGGCAGCTGCGGCCGCCCAGCTACGCACCAGGTCACGGGCGGCAAACTGCTCGTCAGTGATGGTCGCAGACGCGCCGGACATGGTGGACCTCCTAGCCCCTAACGCGAGAAGTCCGTGCTTCCCACTAGAACGTGTTCTAATGGTGACAGTGTTCGACCGTCAAGTCGACCCGCATCACAGCAGGACACGTCCGTGTGTTTACCGGCGCGGAGGTGCGTAGAAGGAGATCGCCGTGCGTATCGTTTTCGAAGAGGTACGCGCCGAGAGGGGGCCACACACCGCATGTCCAGCGCACCGCAGCAGGCAGGCAGCGAATCGTCCGGGTCGGACACCCGACCGCGTGAGGTCCTGAACGTGGCAGTACTCGCCGAATCCGAACTCGGCTCAGAAGCACAGCGGGAGCGCCGCAAGCGCATCCTCGACGCCACCCTGGCCATCGCCTCCAAGGGCGGCTACGAGGCCGTCCAGATGCGCGCGGTGGCCGAACGCGCCGATGTCGCCGTCGGCACGCTCTACCGCTACTTCCCCTCCAAGGTTCATCTGCTGGTGTCCGCCCTCGGCCGCGAGTTCGAGCGCATCGACGCCAAGACCGACCGGGCTGCCCTCGCCGGCGGTACCCCCTACCAGCGGCTGAGCTTCATGGTCGGCAAGCTGAACCGGGCCATGCAGCGCAACCCGCTGCTCACCGAGGCCATGACGCGGGCGTTCGTCTTCGCCGACGCGTCCGCCGCGGGCGAGGTCGACCACGTCGGCAAGCTGATGGACTCGATGTTCGCCCGGGCCATGAGCGACGGCGAGCCGACCGAGGACCAGTACCACATCGCCCGCGTCATCTCGGACGTGTGGCTGTCCAACCTGCTGGCCTGGCTGACCCGGCGGGCCTCGGCCACCGACGTCAGCAAGCGACTGGACCTGGCTGTGCGGCTGCTGATCGGCGCAGAGGACAAACCTAAGATCTAGCGGGTGAGCCTTCCCGCCGAACTTCAGGATGCGTTGGCCCGGGCCGCACAGGTCCCGCGGCTGCTCATCACCTCCGACTTCGACGGCACCCTGGCTCCGATCGTCAACAACCCGGCCGACGCTCGGCCACTGCGCGACGGTGCCGACGCCCTCGTGGCGCTGGCCCGATGTCCGGACACCTCGACCGCCCTGATCTCCGGCCGTGCGCTGGAGGTCCTGCGCGAGCTGTCCGGGATGCCCACGGCCGTGCACATGGTCGGCAGCCACGGTGCCGAGTTCGACTCCGGCTTCTCCCATCCCATCGACCGCGACCTGCTCGACCGGATCGGCGCCGAACTCACCGCGATCGCCGCGGCCCGGCCGGGCGTGACCGTCGAACTCAAACCGGCGAGTGTGGCCCTGCACGTGCGCAACGCCGGACCCGCCGACGCCGAAGCCGCGTCCGCGCAGGCACTTCAGGCCGCACATGCCTGGGATGCACAGTTGACCAAGGGCAAGGCCGTGCTCGAGTTCGCGGTGATCACCACCGACAAGGGTGAGGCCATCGACATCCTGCGCGACGAGCACCGGGCGTCGGCGGTGATCTACTTCGGCGACGACGTCACCGACGAGAAGGCGTTCCGGCGGCTGCGCGACGGCGACGTCGGCGTCAAGGTGGGACCGGGCGAGACGCTTGCCGCGTATCGGGTCGACGAGCCCGAAGACGTTGTGGCAGCGCTGAAATACCTGCTGGACGCACGCAGCTGACGCCGAAATGGCATTCCAGCAGAAGAAGTGCGAATAGCTGCCTGCCGGAATGCCGTTTCGGCGAGATGGGTCAGGCCGGCGGGCCCGACGTCCGGCCACGCACCACCTCGGTGGGCAGCACGTCGATGACCGGCAGCCCGTCCCGCGGCGGATTGTGCAGCAACTCACCGGCCCGCCGCCCCTTGGCCACGCTCGACTGCACCACCGTGGACAGCCCGCGGCGCAACGCCTCCGGCACCCCGTCGAAACCCGTCACCGTCATCTCCCCCGGCACGTAAATGCCGCGGGAGCGCAGATAATCCATGGCCGACAAGGCCAGCACGTCGGCAGTGCACATCAGCGCCGTAATGCGGGGATTGGCCTCCAGCGCCACCTCGGCAGCCGCACCACCGGAGGTCGGCAGATGGTCGTAGCTCTCCACCACCGTCAGCGTGGCCGGGGCCAGGCCGGCAGCCGTCATCGCGTCGTACACCCCGTAGATCCGTTCCCGCTGCACGTGGAAATGTGGGGACAACACCCGATCCGGGTCTGCCAGTGCGGGTTTCGTGCCCTCATGCGGCCAGTCCCGGCCCAGCCGCATGGTCAGCAGGCCGATGTCGCGGTGCCCCAGCTCTAGCACGTGCTCGGCCAGGCGTCGCATGCCGCCGCGGTCGTCGATGCTGACCCGCGACACCCCGGGCACGTCCTTCGGCTGATCCACCACCACGACCGGCAGGTGACGCTGACGCACCACCGGCAGATACGGATCGTCGTCCGAGGCCGAATACACCACGAATCCGTCGACGCCGGCCGCGAGCACCGCCGCCGAACCATCCTCGAAACCGCGGTTGGGCCCGATCGCCACCAGCAACAGCCCCTGTCCGACCGCTTCGCAGGATTCGGCAAGTCCGGCAACGAAATCCAATGCGGCGGGATCACTGAACGAGTAGTTGAGCGGCTCGGTGATGATCAGCCCGACGGCGCCGGCCTTGCGGGTGCGCAGCGAACGTGCCACCGGATCCGGCCCGGCGTAGCCCAACCGCTTGGCCGCATCGAAGATCCGGTCGCGAAGCTCGGCGGACAACTGGTCGGGACGGTTGTAGGCGTTGGAGATCGTGGTGCGCGAAACCTTCAGTTCGGCCGCCAACGAAGCCAGGGTGGCCCGCCGTGGCGGGTGGGGACTCCTTGGCATGCTTTCTGAGGCTAGCCGATGGCCGAATTCCTCACCCGATCAACCGTCCACACCGCCAGCCAGATCCCGCACGCGATCGTGACGATCACGAAGCTCGGCGGCATGTTGAAGATCGCCGACACCGCCAGCCCGGCCCACACCGAAACCACGCTGATCACGGTCGAGATGGTCATCGCGAGAACCGGTCGCGCCGTAACCATGATCGCCGTCGCGGCCGGGGTGACGACGAGCGCGAACAACAGCAGCGTTCCCACGGCCAGCACCGCCATCGTCACCGCGATTCCCAGCAGGACCATGAACAGCACCGACAATGCGCGTACCGGGATCCCCTTCGCCTCGGCCACCTGTGCGTTGACCGACGCGAACAGCAGTGGGCGGAAGACGAATACGACCGTGGCGGCCAGCAGGACCAGCAGAGCGGTGAAGGTCAGCAGCTGCTCATGCGTGATGGCCAGCAGGTTGCCGAACAACACGTTGGTCAGCGTGGAGGAGTTCTTGGTGGCCAGCGAATTGAAGAACAGGCCGAAACCGGTGGCCAGGGCCAGCACCGTGCCGGTGGCCACCTCGCGGTCGTGGGCCCGACTGCCCAGCGCCCCGATCACCAGGGCTCCGCCGACGCAGAACGACAACAGCCCCAACCCGACCGGAAGCCCCAGCAGCGCCGCGCCGGTGGCGCCGGGCAGACCGATGTGGGCCAGCGCGTGGGCGGCGAACGCGGTGTTGCGCACGATGACGAAATAGCCGATCAGCCCGGCCGCCAACGCCACCAGCGTGCCGCCGATCAACGCGTTGCGCATGAACGCCGAGGTCAGGATCTGCCACCAGTTGTGCTGGTAGCCCAGTGCCAGAGTGCTCTGGGCGAACGCGCCCTGCGCCAGCAGCCCCGCCGACATCACCCGCTCCTCATGTACATCTGCCCCAGTGGGGTGTGGGCCACCTGCACCTTGGTTCCGTAGAGGTGGGTCAGCAACTCGGCATCGACCACCTCGTCGATGGCCGCGTGGTGCGCGTGTCCGTCGAGCAGATAGATGGCACTGTCGAGCACGCTCAGCAGCGGGTTGAGGTCATGGGCGACAACGAGAATCGTGACGCCGAGGTCCTGGTTGAGCCGGGCCAGCAACTGGACGATCTCGTGCTGGTTGCGCAGGTCGAGTGCGGCCAGCGGTTCGTCGAGGATGAGCATCTTCGGATGTCCGACAAGGGCATTGGCCAGGGCGATGCGCTGCCGTTGGCCACCGGACAGTTCCGACAGTCGCATGGTGGCGAAC
The DNA here is from genome assembly GCA_036235365.1 of Mycolicibacterium sp. 050232. Classification (GTDB taxonomy): domain Bacteria; phylum Actinomycetota; class Actinomycetes; order Mycobacteriales; family Mycobacteriaceae; genus Mycobacterium. The sequence goes on from JAZBEZ010000006.1 coordinate 106,427, forward strand.
CCGGTGGCCTCGACCGACGCCAAGGCCTCGTCGACGCGGGCCCGGTCGGCGGCCGACGTCCGGGTGAAGCCCCACCTGCGCCCGGTGAGCCCCAGCGTCACCGCACCGCGGGCCCGGATGGCCTCCCCCGCGCCTGCCGCGTAATCCTGCGGGACGTAACCGATCAGGTCGTTGTGCTCCCCCGGCGCGCCACCGAGCACCCGCACCGAACCCGACGCCGCGGGCAGCAGGCCGAGGATGACCTGCAGCATCGTGGACTTGCCTGAGCCGTTGGAGCCGATCAGCGCGACGATGCCACCGGTCGGGATCTCGAAGGTGCCCTCCGACCAGATCAGCCGTCCCCCGCGCACGGCACTGACGTCGTCGAAGACGAGGGCTGGTTGAGACTCGGTGCTACTGCTGGACACCGAGAGCCTTGGCAAGGGCGGTCAGTTGGTTCACCTGCCAAGCCTCGAACGAATCCGCTCCCGGCGCCACCGTTTCGGTGACATCGACAACCGGAATTCCGGCACTTTCGGCGGCGGCCCGGATCTGTTTGGGCAGCGAACCCTCGGTCTGGGTGTTGTAGATCAGCACGTCGGCACCGTGGTCGGCGAGCAGGCGCAGGAACGCGTCGAGGTCGGCCGGCGACGGATCGGTCTCGTTGGACGAGGCGGCCTGGTAGCCCGCAGGTGTCGCGTTGACCAGGCCGACGGCAGCCGCCATATCGTCGAACACCGCCTCGGTCGCGGCGTAGCGCTTGCCGGCGGCCTTGGTCTTGATGTCGGTGATCACCTGTTGGTAGGGCTGCATCGCGGTGGTGAACTCGGCACGGCGCTGGGTGAAGTAATCGCGTGCGTCGGGCGCCAACTGACCGAGTTCCTCGGTCACGGTGTCGGCCACGCCGGTCACCGCATCGGGGCTGTACCAGGCGTGCGGGTTGGTCGAGTGGTCGTGGGCATGGCCACCGTCTCCGTTGCCGTGGTCGTCGCCGTGGTCGTGGTCGTCATCGCCGGTCCCGATCGCGGAGACGACGACGGCGTCCGGCGCGGTGCTCTGCACCAGCTTGGCCGCCCACTCGTCGTAGTGCCCGCCGTTGATCACGACCAACTGCGCGCCCTGAAACTTGGCCGCGTCCGCGGGCGACGGCTCGAAGTCGTGCGGATCGACCGACGAACCGGCGAGCACCGTGGTCACCTTCGCGCAGTCACCGCCCAATGCGGACACGATGTCGCCCCATTGGTCGACGCTGACGACCACGTTGACCGGTGTGGTCACGCAGTTCCCGGCGGCCTCGGGCTGTTGGGTGTCCTCGGAGCCGCAGGCGGCCAGAGCGAACGGGATGGCCAGCAGCAACGCGGTGGCCGCGGCGCGGAATTTCAGGGGCGGAAGCACGGCGATAACGATAACCGTTTGCATTAGCGGATGCACGCCCGGATGATGATTTATTGAAAATCGTTTTCATTAAGGAGTCCGATGTCCGACCTGCTGCCCGTCACCGTCCTGTCCGGCTTCCTCGGCGCCGGCAAGACCACGCTGTTGAACCACATCCTGGCGAACCGGGACGGTCGACGCGTCGCCGTGATCGTGAACGACATGAGCGAGGTGAACATCGATGCCGCGCTCATCGCCGGGCAGGGACACCTGGACCGGACCGAGGAGAAGCTCGTCGAGCTGACCAACGGCTGCATCTGCTGCACGCTGCGCGAGGACCTGGTGGAGGCGGTCGGCGCGCTGGCACGACAGAACCGATTCGATCACCTGGTCATCGAGTCGACCGGGATCTCCGAACCCATGCCGGTCGCGGCGACGTTCAGCTGGGAATTCGAGGACGGGTTCCAGCTCGGCCGGCTGGCGAAATTGGACACCCTGGTGACCGTCGTCGACGCGTCGACGTTCCTGAGCGAAGTCGTTCGCGGCGAAGGCCTTGCCGACCGGGACCTGGCCGCCGACGAGGGCGATGCCCGCAGCATCTCCGACCTGCTCACCGATCAGGTCGAGTTCGCCGACGTCATCCTGCTCAACAAGACCGACCTGGTGAGCCCGGCGATCCTCGACACCGTCCAGACCCTGCTGCGCAGGCTCAATCCGACCGCCAAGCTGATCCGGACCGACCACGGCGTCGTCGACGTCGGCGAGGTGCTGGGCACCGGGCTGTTCGATCCGGAGGCCGCCGCTCAGGCCCCGGGCTGGGACGAGGAGATCGCCGACGGACACACACCCGAAACCGAGGAATACGGGATCAGCTCCATGACCTTCCGCTCCGACCGGCCGTTCCACCCCCAACGCCTCGGCGACGCGCTCGGTCAGGTGACACGGGTGTTGCGCAGCAAGGGATTCTGCTGGATCGCCAGCCGTCCGACGATCGCCGCCATCTGGTCACAGGCCGGGCCGAACCTGGTGATCGAGCCCGCGCAGTACTGGTCGGGCACCGAGATCGCGCCAGGACAGGAGATCGTGTTCATCGGCATCAAGCTCGACCGGGACAACATCCACCGGCTACTGGACGGGGCCCTGCTGACCGATGCCGAACTGACCGAGGGCGAGGCAGCCTGGGTCGGCTATCCCGACCCGCTGCCGGCCTGGAACGTCACGCACGCGCACTGAGCGGCCCACCGCCGAAAGGCCACTTATGACACGCAATTGGGTCATCCGCGTGCCATAAGTGGCCACCCGACCACGAAACTCAGTGCTCGTGACCCACCGTGCCGCTGAGCTCGTTCGGCACCTGGTCCAGCGTCGCCGACGCGGTCACGTCGCCGGACTCGATGTCGACGGCGTGAACCTGCTTGGTGGCGGGATCGGTGACGTACACGTCGTGGCCGCGGGCGAACACGCTCGGCCGGGGCTGCTGCCAGTCGTCGGGTTCGGTCCACGGCTCGGTCACCGCGATCGCCTTGATGGTCTGCCCGGACGCCGGGTCGACGACGTGGAGGTTGCCGTCGGTGGCCAGGATGAGTCCTTCGGCGTGCGGTCCACGCGCCAGCGACCGGAACGAGTAGCTGACCGACTGCGGCAGCGGCACCAGGCGCAGTTGATCGGTCACAGTGTCGACGAGGGCGAACCGGTCGGGCCGCTCCAGCTCGGCATCGGGATCGACCTTGTAGTCACCGAGGGCCACCGGGGAGTCCTGGTGCCCGCGCACCGTGCCGATCCGGCCGTATTCGTCCGGGGCGGCGATCTTGGCGAAGGCACCGTCGACGAAGGTCAATACGCCGTTCTCACAGCCGAATACGAGGGTGTCGGTATCCACCACCGTTTCTCCGTGTAAGCCCGGGCACTCGTCGTTGCGGGCGATCTCGCGGTCGGAGGCGTCGAAAGCGACTGCACCGCTGCGCTCGTCGGGATTGCCTTCGCTGCGCACCCAGCTGCCGTCGTCGAGTACGACCGCGACGCCGTGATGCGGCTCCGGCGCCTTCATGCCTCGCATCCGCGGCGCCGAGGCACCGAGATCGTGCGGGTTGAGCACGGTGATCTCGCCGGATCCGTCGGCGAACAGCACCGTGTGTTCCCCGTGTGCCACAACGTGACCGGGCTCGTCGGCCTTGAAGGTGGTGTCGGTCAGCTCGCCCGCCGACGCGTCGAGCAACCGGAAACCTTCGCCGGCGGACACCAGGACGTGCGCATCGTCGCCCGCCGGATTGACCCGCAGGAACCCGTCCAGCGGGAGATCGGCCTTGACCTGCAAGCTGTTGCCGTCCAACACGTACAGCCCGCCGTCGTAGCTGATCACCAACGGATCAGGTATCGACTCCCGTGCCGCCTGCGGCGTTTCGCCGCCACCGCCGCAACCCGTCAGTGCCGCCGCCAGCGCACCGGCCAGCACCAGTGCCTTCGAAGAATTCGGCATTCGTTCTCCTTCATTTGTGTGGAATCACCAGCCGGCGGCCACCAGGAAATCGGGGACGACGGTCGTTCGGTGCGTGCGCGCCACCCGTAGGCCGTTCGCATAGTCGATTTCGTGCACTGCCCGTGCGGTTGCGTCGTTGACGTAGGCCCGCCCGGCCCCGACCTCGATCACCGGCGTGCCGACGGGGGTGTCGAGCAGTTCGAGGCGGCCGGTGTGCACCCCTGCCGCGACATCGAGCGCATGCAGGACGCCGTCCTGAGACAGAGCCAGGACGGTGTCGGCATCGGCGGTGTTGACGGCGACCACACCGGGAAGCCGCATCGACGCCCAGCGGCGGCCGTTGAGCAGCCACACCTCGTCACCGGCCACCGCTGCCAAGGAGGTTCCCTGTCTGCGAAAGCCGAACGGCCCCAACGCCTCATGGGGAGGCTCCACGAAGGGGATGCTTTGAGCCACCGGCGCTCCGCTGCGCCTGGAGATCTTCAACGCACCGTCACGGCAGCCCAGCACCACCGCGCGACGAAGCACCGCCGCATCGGTGACCGCCGGGCAATCTCCGAGCGCCGTAGTCTCCTCGGCGACCTTCGTGACGAGTCCCCGTTCGGTGACCGTCAACAGGTCGCTGCCCAATGGGACTGCGGCGGATGCCTTTTCACGCCCCTGAGCGTCGGCCGCCGGCGTGACCTCACCGCGGGCGAAAGCGTCTCGATCCAGCGTCGCGACCGCGCCGTCGGCCCCGCGCACGACGGCCAGCGCGCCCGAAGCCCGTACCGCGGCGATCGGTCCGTCGATCCGCCCCACCACTGCGGGCGGCCCGTCGTAGTAATGCGAATGATCTCCGTGGTCGAACGTCCACGCCCCGCTGTCCAGGACCGTCACGCCGGCGTCGCCCTTCAGGTAGGCGTACCGGCCGTCCCCGCTCACGGCATCGACATGCCCGTGCTGACCCAGACCGGTCTCGACGGAGTCCTCGACACCGAACACCGCGCCGGCGCCCGTCTGCCGCTCCACCAGGACGAGCCGCGTCACCGGCCGTTGAGACTCCCGCGGCGATGCCGCTTGCGGGGCCTCCGCGGTGGTGGCGCAACCGGCGACCAGCAGGGCAACGAACACCGTCACCAAGGCCCTGTTCAGCACCCCAAACTCTTATCATTAACGATATTCATTTTCAATAAGGCCTGGATTCACGGCACGCGGCTCCCCACCTAAGCTCGATCCGTGTCTGAGCACGCCTTCAACCCCGACGAGCGCCGCGCCGTCTACCGGGCCATCGCCGAACGTCGCGACATGCGCCGGTTCGTCCCCGGCAGCACGGTCCCGCCCGAGGTCCTCGGCCGGCTGCTGCAGGCCGCCCACGCGGCGCCGAGCGTCGGCCTGATGCAGCCGTGGCGGTTCATCCGGATCACCGACGATGCGCTGCGCGGCAAGATCCATGCCCTCGTCGACCAGGAACGCATCCACACCGCCGACGCGCTCGGCTCCCGCGGCGACGAATTCCTGGCATTGAAGGTCGAAGGCATCCGCGACTGCGCCGAACTGTTCGTCGTTGCCCTGGGCGAGAACCGCGACCGGCACATCTTCGGCCGCCGCACGCTGCCGCAGATGGACCTGGCCTCGGTGTCCTGCGCCATCCAGAACATGTGGCTGGCCGCGCGTGCCGAGGGTCTCGGTATGGGCTGGGTGTCGATCTTCGAGCCGCTGCCACTGGCCCAGCTGATGGGTATGCCCGACGACGCCGAACCGGTGGCGATCCTGTGCCTGGGTCCGGTTCCCGAGTTCCCGGACCGGCCGGTGCTGGAGATCGAACACTGGACCGTCGGTCGCCCACTGCCCGAATTCGTGGCGGAGAACGGCTGGCCGGCCGAGCCGTCGCCTTAGGCTGATCGAATGGCCGCTTCCGTGGATCTCAATGCCGACCTCGGCGAGAGCTTCGGCGCGTGGAAACTCGGTGACGACGAGGCCATGCTGAGGCTGGTCACCAGTGCGAATGTGGCCTGCGGTTTCCACGCCGGGGATCCGGCGCTGCTGCTGCGCACCTGCCGCGAGGCCGCGGCGCGGGGTGTACGCGTCGGCGCTCAGGTGAGCTACCGGGACCTGGCCGGATTCGGCAGACGCTTCATCGACGTCACCCCCGAGGACCTGACCGCCGACGTGATCTACCAGATCGGCGCCCTGCAGGGGATCGCCCAGGCCGCCGGCACCGCGGTGACCTACGTGAAACCCCATGGTGCGCTGTACAACACGATCGTCGGTCATCCCGAACAGGCTGCTGCCGTCGCAGCCGCGGTAGCCGCCGTGGACGCCGGCCTGCCGGTGCTCGGCCTGTCGGGTTCCGTGTTCTTCGAAGAGGCGGAGCGGCGCGGGCTGCGCACCGTCGCCGAGGCCTTCGCCGACCGCGCCTACCAGGCCGACGGCACGCTGGTGTCCCGCCGCGAGCCCGGCGCCGTGCTGCACGATGCCGCCGAGATCGCCGAACGGGTGGTCGGCATGGTGACGACGAGACAGGTCACCGCGGTGGACGGATCGGTCATCCCGATGAAGGCGGAATCGGTTTGTGTGCATGGTGATTCGCCGGGCGCGGTGGACATCGCGACAGCGGTGCGAGCACGCCTGGTCGCCGACGGGGTAACCCTGAGCCCCTTCTGCTGACAGGTTCGCCTGGCATGATGGCCGCGTGGTGGCGAACCCGGCGGTGATGCGTTGGCGGCCGAGTTCCATGCAGGTGCTCGTGGTCGGGATCCTCGCGCTGGCGCTGGCCGGCACCACGCTGCAGACCTTCGTCGCGAGCACCCCCGATGTCGCGACGGCCGCCACGGTGTTCTGCGGCGTGTTCGTGCAGGCTTTGCCGTTCCTGGCGCTCGGCGTGGTGATCAGCGGGCTGATTGCGGTTTTCGTGACACCCGACCGGCTGGCCCGCTGGCTGCCCAGGCGCCGTGGCGCGGCAATTCTGGCTGCCGGTGTCGGCGGCGCCGCGTTACCCGGCTGTGAGTGCGGTTCGGTGCCGGTGGCACGCAGGCTTTTCGGAGAGGACTCCACGGATGGCACCGTGGGTGCCGCCGCGCTGACCTTCATGCTCGCGGCACCGGCGATCAACCCCGTCGTGCTGGTGGCCACCGCCGTCGCGTTCCCTGGACACCCTCAGATGGTGGCTGCCCGCTGCGCGGCATCGCTGCTCACCGCGCTGATCATGGGTACGCTCTGGGCCCGGTTCGGCAGCCCGGCCTGGATCACGCGGCGCCTGCCCAAGTCACACGACGACGCGACTTCCCGGTGGGCCGTCTTCACCGAGGCGGCACGTCACGACTTCCTTTCGGCGGCCTCATATCTGGTTGTCGGCGCTGCCGCCGCGGCGGCTCTGCACGTACTGGTTCCACCCTGGGTGTACGAGCACCTGGCCGGGCAGATCGTGCTCGGGGTGATCACCATGGCGGTGCTCGCGGTGGTGCTGGCGTTGTGTTCGGAAGCCGATGCCTTCGTCGCGGCCAGCCTGACCATGCTGCCGCTGCTGCCCCGGTTGGTGTTCCTGGTGGTCGGACCGGCCGTCGACATCAAGCTGTTCGCGATGCAGGCCGGAATGTTCGGCCGCGCGTTCGCCGTCCGATTCGCCCCCGCCACGTTCGTGGTCGCGACCCTGGTGGCGACCGGTATCGGCCTGCTGATCCTGGGGCCGCAGTGAGCCGCGAGACCGAGAACGCGCTGCTGCTGCTGATCGGAATCAGCACCGGGATCATCACGCTCACCGGCGCCTTCACACGGTATGTGAAACCGACCCTGCTGCCGTACCTGGCAGCGACCTCGGTGCTCCTGATCCTGCTGGCGCTGGCCGCGATCGTGCGTGACATCCGTCGCGGTGGCGATGACGACCACACCCATCTTGACCATTCCCATGGGCGCGTCACGTGGCTCCTGCTCATCCCGATCGCCCTGCTGGCCTTCGTCGTGCCTCCGGCGATACGTCCCGACGCGGCGTCGGTGACCGAGGTGTCCACCGATGTGCTGCGCCGGCCGTTTCCGCCGCTACCCGACGGCCCTGCACCGGAGATCTCGCTACCCCAAGTGCTGATCCGGGTGGCGCAGGATTCCGCGGGCACGCTGGACAACCGGACGATCACGGTCACCGGGTTCACCATGCGTGACGGCGACCGCACCGACCTGGCTCGGGTGGTGATCATCTGCTGCGCGGCCGATGCACAGCTGGCCCGCATTCACCTCACCGGACCTGCGGCCGCTCAAGTTGCCGGCTATCCAGACGACACCTGGGTCAAAGTGGTCGGCACGATCCCTGCGGGACAGGGCGATTCGAGCCGCAGCACGATCCCGACACTGACGGCGCTGCGCGTCACCCGCACCGATCCCCCGGCGCGTCCCTACGCCTACTGATGCACGAGGGCGCAGTCACCACACTTCGATCCGCCCGCCACCCGGTAATAGAGGCAACAGCTGCGGCGGCGGAACGCCCACCCGGTCAGGCGCCCTGTCCCGGCCAGGTCGCCTGTCGCCAACAGGGATTCGGTGACACCGCGGACCTCGTCATCGAGTTCCGGTCGCAGTCGGGCCAGCTCATGGGCCGCTGCCACCAGAGCGGCAGCGGCATTGCCGTAGAGCAGTCGCGGCGCCATCTTCACCCGCAGCCCGGCGGCGAGCGGTTCGAGATGCTCGGTGATCACCAGGCGGTACAACTGCTGTGGCACTGCGCCGTCGATGGCTGTGCCGACCGGCACCGGCAACCGGAGATCGGTACGGACGGCATGGCGTTGCAGGCCGGCGAGATCGGGCAACACACCGTATTGCAGGGCGCAGGCGAGCACGGGTGACCACAACCGCGAGGCATGGCTGAACTGGACCAGCGACGCGCCGATGCGCAGATCGGTCGTACCGTTTCGCGCGGTGGTCGCGGCGACGAGATCTGCGCACCCCTCGTCGTAACAGCGTCGCACCGGAATCCAGTCCGCCGGATCCCCCGCGACCGTGATCGCGAAGAAGCCACCGTACGAAGCGATCTCGCTGAGTTGGCGGCCGATGTTCACGGCCTCACCCCCGCCTTCGCAGGGACGGTGACCTGGGGACGTCCGGTGTCGGCGTCGAAGGTTATCCGGGCCTCGACCCCGTATACCTCGGACAGCAATTGCTCGGTGAGCACCTCGGCCGGTGCGCCGACGGCGACCAGTCCTCCGTCGTCGAGCACACAGATCCGATCGCAGTACGCCGCAGCGAGATTCAGATCGTGCAACGCGGCGATCACGGTTGCGCCGGTCTCCCGCAACAGGTGCAGGGCTTCGTGCTGGTGGCGCAGATCGAGATGGTTGGTGGGTTCGTCGAGCACGATGACGTCGGTACGTTGCGCCAGCGCCCGGGCGATCAGCACGCGTTGCTTCTGCCCTCCCGACAACCGTCCGTAGCCGGCGCCGCTCAACTCCTCGATGTCCAGTGCCGACAATGCCTCGGCGATGATTTCGCGGTCCCGCGCGTTGTCGGTCTCGAAGGATCGCTTGTACGGAGTACGTCCCATCGCCACCATGTCGAACACGGTGAGCGCGAAATCGCCGGTGGCTTCCTGCAATACCGCCGCGACCCGCCGTGCGGCCTGCTTACCCGGTAACTTCCACACGTCGGCGCCGTCGACCAGTACCCGTCCCGCGCTCGGCCGCTGCGCCCGGTACAACGTGCGCAGCAGCGTGGTCTTACCCGCGCCATTGGGCCCCACGACGGCCAGCATCTCACCCGGTGCGACCGACAACGACACGTCGGCGATCAGCGGGGTTCCCCGCACCGACACCGAGACCGTCTCGAACGCCACCGCCGCTGTCACGCCACGACCTTCCGCCGCATCAGCCACAGGAAGAACGGCCCTCCGACGAGTGCGGTCAGAATCCCCACCGGCAGTTCCTCCGGAGTGGCCACCGTCCGGGCCACGATGTCGCACAACACCAGGAACGCTGCGCCCAGCAGTGCCGCGGCCGGCAACGCTCGACGATGGTCGGCACCGACCAGCAACCGCACCACATGCGGCATGATCAGCCCGACAAATCCGATCGTGCCGCTCACCGCGACCATGGCCCCGACCATGAGTGCCACCACGACGAACATCGCGCCCCGGAACCGGTGTACATCCAGCCCGAGCGACGCGGCCGCCTCCTCACCGGTGTAGAGCAGGTTCAGCAGTCTCGTGAATGCCAGCAGCACCACCACGCCGACGAGCACCGCCGCCGCGGGCACCCAGACCATGCTCCAGGTGGCACCGCCCAGCCCGCCGAGCATCCAGCGCACAGCCGCCTGCGCTTTGTGCGGATCATCCGAGGTGACGATCAGCAGGCCGGCCACCGCGGACAGCACCTCGGCCACCGCCACGCCGGCCAGGATCAATCGCACCGTCGTCATCCTGCCGCCCGAGCGAGCCAGGAAATACACCGCGACCAGTGCGAGGAACGCTCCGAGAAAGGCGGCCAACGGCACCGTGACCAGCTGCAGGGAACCTGCGCCGACGACCAGGATGGTCACGGCACCCGCCGAGGCCCCAGAGGAAACCCCGAGCAGCATCGGATCGGCGAGCGGATTGCGCACGACGGCCTGCAGCGCCATGCCGCATGCCGCCAGGCCGGCCCCGACCACCGCACCCAGCACCACGCGCGGCAGCCGGGCGTCGAGGACGATGGATTCCCTTACCGCGGGCCAACTCTGATCGACGAGGCCCGAGTGAACTGCATGCAACACGATGGCCCACACCTGCCCCGGCGGGATCGACACCGAACCGATCGCCACGCCCGCGGTCATCGCCGTGAGCAACAACCCGGCCAGCGCAGCCAGGGTCAACCGGTAGGGCATCAGACAAACCGGTCCGGATGCAACTGCCGGGCCAAGGCGTCCACCGCCCGGCCCACCCGTACGCCGACCACCACCGAGGACAATGGGAGCACCGCGAACCGCTGCTGGGTGATCGCCGGAACATGCTGCAGCAGAGGGTGTTCGGTCAGGAATCGCTTCTTGTCCGCGACCGGCTGATCACCGTAGTCATAGATCACGATGACCTCGGGCGCGCGGTCGGCGAGCTGCTCGAAGGACACGTCGCCCCACACCTTGGGGACATCGGCGAACACGTTGACCCCACCGGCGGCCTCGATCATCAGGTTGCCGATGCCCTTGCCGCCCGAGGTGAACACCGTCGTGTCGCCGCTGTCGTAGACCGCGACTCGCATGGGCTGGACCCCGCGCAGTTTCTCGCCCGACGTCGCGAGCTCTCCGTGCAGCTTCTCGATCTGCTGCTCGGCCCGGTCCGTGACACCGAAAATCGTTCCGATATTGCGGATTTCGTCGTCCACGGTGGACAAGGTGACGGGCTCGGGCCGGCAATCCTCGATGTTGAGATAGGTGTTCACCCCGGCATCGGTGAGCCGTTGCCTGCCCCGGCCCTCCTTGTCGTCGAACGCGCTGTCCCAGCCGCCGTAGACGAAATCGGGTTCGACGGCCAACAGCGACTCGTAGGACGGGTACTCCTCGGCCAGCACCGGAACGCTGTCGTAAGCGGTCTGGTACTCGGGCAGGATCTGGTCGTCGAGGTAGGACGTGCCGACCATGGAATGCTCCAGGCCCAGCGCCAGCAGCACCTCGATCGCGTGCTGATTGAGCGCGACTGCGCGGGCCGGCGGCCGGTCGTAGGTGGTGCTGACGCCGCAATTGTCGACGGTGACCGGGAATCCCGGTGCGGCGTCTCCATCGGCCTCGGGTGCTGTGGTCGAGGCACACCCCGACACCAACAGCACCGACGCCAGCCCGGCGACCAGCCAACGAGCAGCCATGGGCGTACCCATCCTCTCCGGGGAGATCCGCCCCAGTGCGTGCGAGGTGGCGACCGCGGTGTGTATCTGGCTATCACAGTGGCGGGACCGCGCCGGATTCACACCGGCTTCCACGATCCGCAGTCGCCCTATCGCCTCGGATGGTAGTTCAGGCGGGCCCGACCACCGGCAGCAGCGCCATCTCCCTGGCGTTCTTGATCGCTGTGGCGACCTGCCGCTGCTGCTGCGGAGTCAGCCCGGTGACGCGCCGGGACCGGATCTTGCCCCGCTCACTGATGAAGGTGCGCAGCAGTTGGACGTCCTTGTAGTCGACCTCGGTCACCCCGAGAGCGGTCAGCTGATTGCGCCTCGGCTTCTTCAGATCGATGACAGGAGGGCGCCTCTTGGTGTTCTTCCGAGATTTCGCCGCCATCACCAGCTCGACTTCCGGACACCCGGCAGCTCACCACGGTGTGCCAGTTCGCGCACCCGCACCCGCGACAGCCCGAACTTGCGCAGATGCCCGCGGGGTCGGCCGTCGACCGAGTCTCGATTGCGCAGCCGCACCGGGCTCGAATCACGCGGTAGCCGTTGCAGCGCCGAGACCGCCGCGGCTCGCTGCTCACGCGTGCTTTCTGGGTTGCGGATGGCCTCCTTGAGTTCGGCCCGCCGTTCGGCGTAGCGCTCCACGAGTTTCCGGCGCTGCTCGTTCTTGACGATCTTGGATCGCTTGGCCATCAGCGCTCCTCACGAAAGTCGACGTGGCGGCGGATCACCGGGTCGTACTTGCGCAGCACGATCCGGTCCGGGTCGTTGCGCCGGTTCTTGCGGGTGACGTAGGTGTACCCGGTTCCCGCGGTCGATTTGAGCTTCACGATCGGCCGGATATCGGTGCTGGCCATCAGATCTTCTCCCCCGCGCTACGCAGCCGGGCCACCACGGCTTCGATGCCGTCGCGGTCGATCACCTTGATTCCCTTGGCGCTGACGCGCAGCCGGATCCGGCGGCCCTCTCCTGGCAGGTAGTAGGTCTTGCTCTGAATGTTGGGGTTCCAGCGGCGGCGACTGCGCTTGTGCGAGTGCGACACCGTGTTGCCGAACCCGGGCGAGCGCCCGGTGACTTGGCAGTGGGTAGACATCGGTCTCCTTCGGATGGGGTAGCCTTACGATAATGATAATCGTTTTCAACAACAACTCTGGTGGGAGGTACGGTGCGAACCCCTGTGGTGCTGATCGCCGGTCAAGGTGACAGCGACGGCGTAGCGGAAGAACTGACCCGCACGCCGGGAACGGTCCTGGTGCGCCACACCTTTGACGGTCAGGTGGTGCTGCGGACCGTGTCCGACGGCGGCGGGACATCCGACCTCGCCCTCGAGCTGGCCCACGGTTGCGTGACCTGCACGGTCCGCGACGACCTGCTGATCCTGTTGCGGCGCCTGCACCGGCGCAGCGACGTGGAGCGCATCGTCGTGCAGTTGATGCCCTGGCTGGAGGCCGAGCCCGTGTGCTGGGCGATCAACACCATCCGCGTCCACGTCGGACCGGGTTACCTCGACGGGCCTGCAGCCCGGGACGTCGAGATCGAGGCGGTGATCGCCTGCCTGGACGCGACCGTCTGGCTGCAACAGTCCGTCGGTGACGACGAACTGCCCGACGGACGCACCGTCGCCCAGGTGGTCGTCGGCCAGGCCGAGTTCGCCGACATGCTGGTGCTCAACGAGCCCGACGCCACCACCCTCGCGGTACTGCGCCGGCTCGCTCCCCGCGCCCGCATCACCGTGGGCCCCGACCGGGTCGAACTCGGACTGGCACATCTGGAACCGAACAGCCGGCGCGGGCGGACCGGGACACCGCACGATCCGCTGCTGGCCGGTGAACCACCGCTCGAACCCGACGACGAGGTGATCATCGTCGAATTCGCCGCACGCCGACCGTTTCACCCCATGCGCCTGCACGACGCGGTCGACCACCTGCTCGACGGAGTGGTACGCACCCGGGGGCGGGCCTGGCTGGCCAACCGCCCCGCCGACGTCATGTGGATCGAATCCGCGGGCGGCGGAATGCATTTCAGCAACGCCGGAAAGTGGCTGGCGGCAATGGACACCACCGAACTGGCCTACACCGACCCGGAACGGCTGGCGATCGCCGCGATCGACTGGCATCACCAGTTCGGTGATCGCCACATCTCGCTGACCGTGCTGGTCTACGGCGCCCGGCCCGGTGAGGTCATCGAGGCGCTGCGCGGCGCGCTGCTCACCGACGACGAGCTGGCGCGGCCCGGCGAGTGGGCACACTACCCCGACCCGTTCGGGGATTGGCACGAAGAACCGTGTCAGCCCCCGGTCGACGAGCCCGCGACATCCGTTCACACAGAAGGGGAATCCCAGTGAAACCCGATATCCACCCCGACTATCACCCCGTGGTGTTCCAGGATGCCGCCACCGGAACCCAGTTCCTCACCCGGTCGACGGCCACCAGCGAGCGCACCATCGAATGGCCCACCGCCGACGGACCTCAGACCTATCCGCTGATCGTCGTCGACGTCACGAGCGATTCACATCCGTTCTGGACCGGCACCGCACGGCACCTCGACTCGGCCGGTCAGGTGGAGAAGTTCCGGCGTCGGTACGGTCCGCGCTAGCTCTAGGGTGGGGCCATGCGGCTCAAGCCCGGCAGACCCGACCTGGCCCCCTATGCGCGGTACTTCGACACCCCGTCGGCCACCGCGCAATCCCCGGTCACGGTCACCTGGGCCGGGGTCAGCACGCTCCTCGTCGACGACGGCTCGTCGGCGGTGCTGACCGACGGATTCTTCTCCCGGCCCGGGCTGCCGAACATCGTCCTGGGCAAGCTCACACCGTCGCTGCCCCGCATCGACGGCTGCCTGGCCCACCTCGGTGTCGACAAGCTCGAAGCGGTGCTCCCGGTCCACACCCACTTCGACCACGCCATGGACTCGGCTGTCGTGGCAGAGCGCACCGGCGCCCTCTTGGTCGGCGGCACGTCGACCGCCCAGGTCGGCGTCGGGGGCGGTCTCGCTCCCGATCGGATCGTCACGGTCACTCCGGGGGAAGCCGTCGCACTGGGTGCGTTCGAGGTCACGCTCTTCGAATCCGAACACTGCCCGCCGGACCGCTTCCCGGGCGTCATCACCACACCCGTGGTCCCGCCGGTGAAGGTTTCGGCATACAAGTGCGGCGAGGCCTGGTCGACGCTCGTGCGCCACCGGCCCAGCGACCGCGGCCTACTGATCGTCGGCAGCGCCGGCGCGGTGCCAGGCGCACTGACCGGGCAGCACGCCGAGGTGGTGTACCTCGGGATCGGTCAACTCGGGCTGCAGTCCGAGCAGTATTTCGAGAGCTATTGGGCCGAGACCGTCCGTACCGTCGGTGCGCGCCGCGTCGTGCTGATCCACTGGGACGACTTCTTCCGGCCCCTGCACAAACCATTGCGCGCCTTGCCTTTCGCCGGCGACGACCTGGACGTGTCGATTCGGATCCTGACCCGGCTGGCCGAACGCGACGGGGTCAGCCTGCACCTGCCCACATTGTGGGGGCGCGCCGATCCGTGGATCCGCTGATACTCGCGCTCGTCGCGCTGGCCGTCGTGCTGGCGTTCGCGCTGGCACGTCCCGAGGGCTGGCCCGAGGCCGTCGTTGCGATCCCGGTTGCCGGGCTGTTGATCGTGTGCAACGTGATCTCGACAGACGACGCGCTCGCCGAAGTCCAGAGGCTGCTGCCGGTGGTCGGATTCCTGGCGGCCGTGCTGGTGCTGGCCCACCTGTGTGACGACGAAGGCCTGTTCCACGCCGCAGGCACGCTGATGGCCCGGGCCAGTAGGGGAGATTCCCGACGGCTGTTCACCCGGGTCTTTCTGATCGGGGCGATGACGACGGCTGTGCTGAGCCTGGACGCGACCGTGGTGCTGTTGACCCCGGTGGTGCTGGCCACCGCCCGCACGCTGGCGATACCGCCGCGGCCGCATGCCTATGCCAGCGCACATCTGGCCAACTCCGCGTCCTTGCTGTTTCCGGTGTCGAACCTGACCAACCTGTTGGCTTTCGCTGTGGCCGGACTGTCGTTCACTCAGTTCAGTGCGGTGATGGCGCTACCGTGGCTCGCTGCCATCGGCGTCGAATTCGCCGTATTGCGTTGGCTTTTCCGCCACGAGCTGAACCGCCCGGCGGCCGAGGTGACTCCCCCGCCGCCTGAGATCCCGGTGTTCGTACTCGTGGTGCTGGGTTTGACGCTGGCCGGATTCGTCGTCACCTCGGTCTTCGACGTGTCCCCGGCCTGGGCCGCGCTGGCCGGCGCGGTGGTGCTCGGCGTGCGCAGCCTGGCCCAGCGCCGCAGCACGGTCGGCGGGATCGTGCGCGCGGTCAATGTGCCGTTCCTGGCGTTCGTGCTCTGCCTGGGCATCGTGGTCGACGCGGTCGTGGAGAACGGCCTCGGCGACGCGATGCGTGGGGTGCTCCCGGTCGGCGACTCGCTTCCCGCGCTGTTGGGACTGGCGGCGGTGGCGGCCGTACTGGCCAATCTGGTCAACAACCTGCCCGCGGTGCTGGTCCTGCTGCCGCTGGTGGCCGGCACCGGGCCGGCCGGCGTGCTGGCCGTGCTGATCGGGGTCAACGTCGGCCCCAACCTGACCTACGTCGGTTCACTGTCGAACCTGCTGTGGCGCAACGTGGTTCACCGCGAAGGACTGCCGGCGCGGTTCACCGAGTTCAGTCGGGCCGGGCTGGCGACGGTGCCGCTCACCCTGGTCGCGTCTGTGGTCGCGCTCTGGTTGAGCCTGCGGGTCTTCGGTTGACTCTGCGGTCAGGGCTGACCACACTCGCACTTCTGCGCCGTGGCCGCAGAATGAACGTCAATCAGAGACTTCGGCGCTGACGCGCGATCTCGGCCAGCACCACACCCGCCGCGACCGAGGCGTTCAACGATTCGGTCGGCCCGGCCATGGGGATCGAGACCACCGCATCGCAGTTCTCCCGGACCAGCCGGGACAGGCCCTTGCCCTCCGAGCCGACCACCACGACCATCGGGCCGCTGCCCTCGAGCTCGTCGAGCGTGGTGTCACCACCGGCGTCCAGACCGACAATCTGAAGACCGGCGTCGGCATAGCTCTTCAGCGTGCGAGTCAGATTCGTCGCCCGCGCGACCGGTGTGCGGGCCGCAGCCCCGGCGCTGGTGCGCCACGCCACCGCAGTAACCGAGGCCGAACGCCGTTGCGGGATCACCACACCGTGCCCGCCGAAGGCGGCGACCGACCGCACGATGGCGCCCAGGTTGCGCGGATCGGAGATGTTGTCCAGGGCCACCATCAGCGCGGGCTCCCCGGAGTCCCGGGCGGCCTTCAAGAGATCGTCGGGGTGGGCATAGTTGTACGGCGGCACCTGCAGGGCCAGACCCTGGTGCAGTCCGTTGGAGCTCATCCGGTCCAGGTCGTGGCGCTGAACCTCGAGGATCGAGATGCCGCGATCGGCCGCGATCTGGACGGATTCGGTGAGCCGCTCGTCGGCCTCGGTACCCAGCGCGACATAGAGCGCGGTGGCCGGAACCTTGGCCCGCAGGCACTCCACCACGGGGTTACGGCCCAGCACCAACTCGGTGTCGTCGGTCTTCTTGTGCCTGCCCTGCGCCTGACGCGCCGCCTTGGCGGCCTTCTTGGCGGCAGGGTGATGCGGGCGCTGGTCTGCGCGCGGCGTAGCCCCGCGGCCCTCCAGCCCGCGGCGACGGACGCCGCCGGACCCGACCGTCGGCCCCTTCTTCGTCCCCGGCTTGCGCACCGCGCCGCGCCGCTGCGAATTCCCGGCCATCTACGCTCCGTTCCCGTCCACCAGTGCCCACTGCGGACCGTCGGCGGTGTCGGTGACCTCGATGCCGGCCGCCTTGAGCCGATCTCGGATGGCGTCGGCCGCCGCCCAGTCACGATTGGTCCGGGCCTCGGCCCGGCCGGCCAGCGCCCACTGCACCAGTTCGTCCACGGCAGCCAGCGCGGCCGATGTCTCGTCGCGGGATTCCCAGCGCTCGTCGAGCGGATCGCAGCCCAGGATGCCCATCATCGCCCGGATCGAGGTGGCCTGCGCCATCGCGCCCGCGTGATCGCCGGCGTCCAGCGCGCGGTTGCCCTCGGCGCGGGCGGCATGCACCTCGGCCAGGGCCATCGGCACCGCGAGGTCGTCGTTGAGAGCGGCGGCGAACTTCGGCGTCCAGTCGCCCACGGCGACGGCGCCGACGCGGTTACGCACCCGGTGCAGGAAGTCCTCGATGCCGCTGTAGGCCTTCACCGCGTCCTGCAGTGCGTTCTCGGAGAACTCCAGCATGGACCGATAGTGCGCGCTACCCAGGTAGTACCGCAGCTCGGCAGCCCGAACCCGTTGCAGCACAGCAGGAATGGAGAGCACGTTGCCGAGCGACTTGCTCATTTTCTCGCCGCCCATGGTGACCCAGCCGTTGTGCAGCCAGTACCGGGCGAAGCCGTCGCCCGCGGCCTGCGCCTGGGCGATCTCGTTCTCGTGGTGCGGGAAAACCAGGTCCATGCCACCGGCGTGGATGTCGAACTCCGCGCCCAGGTAGGCCTCGCACATCGCGACGCACTCGGTGTGCCAGCCGGGGCGGCCCCGGCCCCACGGCGTCGGCCACGACGGCTCACCCGGCTTGGCGCCCTTCCACAGCGTGAAATCGCGCTGATCTCGCTTACCGGTCGCCACACCCTCGCCCTGGTGCACATCGTCGATCCGATGGCCGGACAGCGCGCCGTAATCGGGCAGGCTCAGCACGTCGAAGTAGACGTCTCCGCCCTGCGCATAGGCGTGGCCCTTCTCGATCAACCGGTCGATGAGCTCGACCATCTGGGTGATGTGTCCAGTGGCCCGCGGCTCGGCCGACGGCGGAAGTACGCCCAGCGCGTCGTACGCGGCACTGAACGCCCGCTCGTAGGTCGCGGCCCACTCCCACCATGGCCGGCCCGCGTCGGCCGCCTTGTTGAGGATCTTGTCGTCGATGTCGGTGACGTTGCGGATGAACGCAACGTCATATCCATTGGCGGTCAGCCAGCGGCGCAACACATCGAACGCGACTCCGCTACGGACATGGCCGATGTGCGGCAAGCCCTGGACGGTGGCACCGCACAGGTAGATCGAAGCGTGCCCCGGCCGCAGCGGTACGAAATCTCGTACGGCACCCGCCATGGTGTCGTACAGCCGCAAATCGGAGGCAAACCCCGACGCGACGGCTTGAGCGCGATCGGTCACGACGTGCCAGCTTACCGGCCTATTCCGCAGGAACCACCAATGCGCTGGCTATCGCGGCCAATCCTTCGCCCCGGCCGGTCAGCCCGAGCCCGTCCGTGGTGGTCGCCGACACCGATACCGGCGCCCCGATCAGCTCGGAGAGCAGCCGCTGGGCCTCGTCCCGGCGCGGCCCGATCTTGGGCCGGTTGCCGATCACCTGGACGGTGGCATTGCCGATCTCGAAGCCTGCCGCCTGCACCAGTCCGCGGACGTGACGCAACATGTCGGCGCCGGTGACCCCGCGCCATTCCGGCCGGTCGGTACCGAACACCGCACCGAGGTCACCGAGGCCTGCCGCGCTGAGCAGCGCGTCACACAATGCGTGGGAGGCGACGTCGCCGTCGGAATGGCCGGCGCAGCCGTCGGCGCCTTCGAAAAGCAGCCCCAACAACCAGCACGGGCGGCCCGGCTCGATCGGATGGACGTCGGTACCCAGCCCGACCCGGGGAATCAACATGCGCCACCACGCGCCATGACGGCCTCGGCGAGCAACAGGTCCAGCGGAGTGGTGATCTTGAAGGCCAGCGGATCACCCTCGACGATCTGCACCGGCGTACCGATCTGCTCGACGAGCGAGGCGTCATCGGTGACCGCACCGGCACCGGCACGTTGATAGGCCCGGCGCAACACGTCGGTGCGGAAGCCCTGCGGGGTCTGTACAGCCCGCAGACCGGCCCGCTCTGGCGTCCCCAGCACCGCGCCGTTGGCATCGACCGCCTTGATGGTGTCGGCCAGCGGAAGGCCCGGAACGACGGCGGCGTTCCCGTCGGCCAGCGCCGCGACCACCCGGGCGATCAGCGAAGGAGGAGTCAACGCCCGGGCAGCGTCATGAACGAGGACGAAATCCGGTTCACCGGCAGCCGCAAGTGCCAGCGCCACCGATTCGGTTCGATCGGCTCCCCCGGCCACGATCCGCGCACGCCCACCGAACACCAGGGTGGCTTCATCGGTGAGTGCGGGCGGTACCGCAACCACGACCTGGTCGATCACCCCTGAAGCCAGCAACCCGTCCAGGGCATGCTCCAACAGGGGTTTGTCCCCCAGCTTGACGAACGCTTTCGGTCTGCCCGCACCTAGCCGCTCACCTGAGCCGGCAGCTGGGACGACCGCGACAGTTGTTGCCACGACGCGTCAGGACGCGGCAGCCAGAACCTCATCGAGGATGGTCTCAGCCTTGGCGTCATCGGTGTTCTCGGCCAGCGCGAGCTCGCCCACCAGAATCTGCCGGGCCTTGGCCAGCATTCGCTTCTCACCCGCGGACAGACCGCGTTCCTGATCCCGACGCCACAGATCGCGGACCACCTCGGCAACCTTGTTCACGTCACCGGAGGCCAGCTTCTCGAGGTTGGCCTTGTAGCGGCGCGACCAGTTGGTCGGCTCTTCGGTGTGCGGCGCACGCAACACCTGGAAAACCTTGTCGAGGCCTTCCTGGCCCACGACGTCGCGGACTCCGACGTACTCGGCATTCTCTGCGGGTACTCGAACGGTCAGATCACCCTGGGCAACCTTCAGTACGAGATATTCCTTCTGCTCGCCTTTGATGGTCCGGGTTTCGATCGCCTCGATCAACGCAGCACCGTGGTGTGGATAGACGACGGTGTCTCCGACCTTGAAAATCATCTGATTCGAGCCCCTTTCGCTAGTCCATCCTAACACGGGCCCAGATCACATGCGCACCAACTGCGCAGGTCAGGGGCACTGTAGGTGAAGAACAGGGGTTGACATGGTGACGAAAGCGTGCAAACGCCTGGCCCGGGGGAGGTCCCAAAGGGGTGCCCCCGCAAAGCGGTTGCGGGCCTGAACCACCCGTTGCCGGGTACCGTTCCGGCCCCTCTGCCACGCCCTCGCATTCCACCCGCCGACGCCACCTACTACTGTGCATAGTCGAAGTACGCCGACCCAGCTCAGGAGGCTTGAGTGAACCGCTTCGCAATGCGCGCCTCGGCCGGTCTGGCCGCATGTGGCCTGACCGCAGCCGTTCTCACCGGTTGCAGCGCCGGGCAGGTCTCCCAGACGGCGACCCAGGAGCCCGCCGTCAACGGTGTCAATGCGCAGGCCGGCACGATCGCGCTGCGCAACGTGCACCTGCGGGCGCCGCAGCAGAAGGACTACGTCGAGCCCGGCTCCGAGGCCGAACTGCTGTTCGTCGCGGCCAACGGATCCACCGAGGCGCCCAACAAGCTCGTTTCGATCAAGACCACTGTCGGCGACGTGGCACTGACCGGGGATCAGACCATCCCGGCCGGCGGCGTCCTCGTGGTGGGCGAGCCCGACGGCCAGACCAAGCCGCTGGAGAAGACCGAGGCTGCCGAGGCCGTCACCGCCAAGGTCACCTTGACCAAGCCGGTCACCAACGGGCTGCTCTACGACTTCACGTTCAAGTTCGAGAACGGCGAGACCACTGTGGCCGTGCCGATCTCGGCAGGCGAAGCACCACGTCGCGACAAGAGCGGCGAGGAGCCCGGCGAGGGCGCCTCAGCCGGTGGCCATCACTGATCTGACGTACCGCTGACCCGCGGCCCCGACCGGCGCGTGCACACCGCCGATGTCGGGGGCACCCGTTACTGTCACGGGCGTGGCCGCTTCGAAAGTACGTTCGCAATACCGTTGCTCGGAGTGTCAGCACGCCACCCCTAAATGGGTCGGCCGCTGCGCCAACTGCGGCACCTGGGGAACCGTCGACGAGGTAGCCGTGCTCGCCCCGTCCGACCGGGTCGGCGGGGCCGTCCGCCGCTCGGTCGCCCCGACCTCACCGGCGGTGCCGATCACCTCGATCGACCCCGGTATCACGCGGCATTACGCGACCGGGGTCAGTGAACTGGACCGGGTTCTCGGCGGCGGCCTGGTGGCCGGTTCGGTCACCCTGCTGGCCGGGGAACCCGGCGTCGGCAAGTCCACACTCCTTCTCGAGGTCGCCAACCGCTGGGCGCACACCGGCCGCCGCGCGCTCTATCTGTCCGGTGAGGAATCGGCGGGCCAGATCCGGCTTCGCGCCGAACGCACGGGCTGCACGCACGACAACGTCTATCTGGCAGGCGAATCCGATCTGCAGATCGCCCTTGGCCATATCGACGAGGTCAAACCGAGCCTGGTGATCGTCGATTCGGTGCAGACCATGTCCACCACCGAAGCCGACGGCGTGACCGGCGGGGTGACGCAGGTGCGCGCAGTGACGACGGCGCTGACGGGCTACGCCAAGACCGCCGTCGGAGACCCGGCAGTGGCCATGATCCTGGTCGGCCACGTGACGAAGGACGGTGCCATCGCGGGCCCGCGCTCGCTCGAGCATCTGGTCGACGTGGTGCTGCACTTCGAAGGCGATCACACCTCGAGCCTGCGTATGGTGCGCGGGGTCAAGAACCGGTTCGGCGCCGCCGACGAGGTCGGTTGTTTTCAGATGCACGACAACGGAATCGAGTGTGTGAGCGATCCGTCCGGCCTGTTCCTGGATCAGCGTCCGGCGGCGGTGCCCGGCACCGCCATCACGGTCACCCTCGACGGCAAGCGCCCCATGATCGGCGAGGTCCAGGCACTCGTCGCGCCGCCCGTGGGTCCGCCCCGGCGCGTCGTCAGCGGGATCGACTCGGCCCGCGCCGCCATGATCGGCGCGGTGCTCCAGACCCGTTGCGCCCTGCCCATCGGCAACAACGACATCTACCTGTCAACGGTCGGCGGCATGCGGCTGACCGATCCGTCCTCGGATCTGGCCGTGGCGGTGGCCGTCGCCTCGGCCTACCTCGACATCGCGTTGCCGATGAACGCGGTGGTGATCGGTGAGGTGGGCCTCGTCGGCGATCTGCGCCGCGTCACCGGCATGGACCGCAGGCTGGCCGAGGCCGCCCGGCTGGGATTCAACATTGCCGTGGTGCCACCCGGGGTCACCAGCGCGCCCGCGGGGCTACGCGTCATCACCGTGGATCACATCGGGGCGGCATTACGGGCACTCAAGGACATCGCGATTGCCAGCAATCAATCCCATCACGGACAATAGCGGCCGACCCTAGGAGAGCTGATGGCCGTGAACTCCGGCGCCAGGACCAGCCGCACTGTCGTGCATCTGGCTCGGCCGACGCTACGAGAGACCCTCGGCCGGCTGGCGCCCGGTACCCCGCTGCGCGACGGCCTGGAACGCATCCTGCGCGGTAGGACGGGCGCGCTGATCGTGCTGGGCTACGACGACAGCGTGGAAGCCATCTGCGACGGTGGGTTCGCCCTCGACGTGCGGTACGCCCCCACCCGGTTGCGTGAGCTGTCGAAAATGGACGGCGCGGTGGTGCTGTCCAGCGACGGCGGCCGGATAGTGCGGGCCAACGTCCAGCTGGTGCCGGATCCATCGATCCCCACCGACGAATCCGGGACCCGTCACCGCTCGGCTGAGCGCACGGCGATCCAGACCGGCTACCCGGTGATCTCGGTGAGCCATTCGATGAGCATCGTGACGGTCTACGTCGCCGGGGAGCGCCATGTGGTGCCCGATTCGGCGACCATCCTGTCCCGGGCCAACCAGACCATCGCGACGCTGGAGCGCTACAAGGGCCGACTCGACGAGGTCAGCAAGCAGCTGTCGACCGCCGAGATCGAAGACTTCGTGACGCTGCGCGACGTCATGACCGTGGTGCAGCGCCTGGAGATGGTGCGCCGCATCAGCCTCGAGATCGACGCGGACGTCGTCGAACTCGGCACCGACGGACGCCAGCTCAAACTGCAGCTCGACGAACTCGTCGGCGACAACGAGGCCGCGCGCGAGCTGATCGTGCGGGACTACCACGCCCTGCCGGATCCGCCGACGGCCGCCCAGGTTCACTCCACGCTCGACGAGCTGGATGCCCTCACCGACAACGAGCTGCTCGACTTCACCACGCTGGCAAGGGTTTTCGGGTATCCGTCGACTGCCGAAGCACAGGATTCGGCGATGAGCTCACGTGGCTACCGCGCCATGGCCGGGATACCGCGACTGCAATTCGCCCACGTCGATCTGCTGGTCCGTTCGTTCGGCTCACTGCAGGGGCTGCTGGCCGCCAGCGCGGACGATCTGCAGTCCGTCGACGGCATCGGGTCCATGTGGGCCCGGCACATCCGCGAGGGCCTTTCGCTGTTGGCCGAGTCGACCATCGCCGATCGACTGGCCTGACCTTCAGTTGCCGGGTGTGGGTGTCTCTGCCGCCGGTGCGCCGTCGACCGGGGGCGGCGCCGGCTGCTGCGGGTTGGCCTGCGCGAGGATGAACGGCACCGGCGCCGATCTGAGATTGCCCAGCTGCACCATCAGGTTGTAGGTGCCGGGTCCGATCGGCTGACGCGGCATCGGGCACTGCGGCCCCGATCCCATGCCGGTCCAGGTCACCTCGGTGGTGACCTGCTCACCGGGATTGAAGGTCTTCACCAGGGTCTCGTTGGACGGTGCGCAGTCCAGGTTCGACCAGAGCCGGTTGTTGTCCAGCGAGTACACGTAGGCGGCCAGTACCGCGGCACCCACGTCCCGTTTGCAGGCCACCAGGCCGATGTTGGTCACCACCATGGTGAACTTCGGCTGGTCGCCCACGACGTACTCGGGCTGACTGGTGATGCCCTTGACCGCGAGTGCGGAATCCGGGCAGTCGTCGCCCTCTTTGAGCAGCGGCGGCGGCGTGACGGCGGCGGTCGGCGTGGCCGTCGGCGGCGGCGCGTGCTGCGCCGGCGGCATCACCGGGGTCTTCACCTCGGGATTCTCGCCCGGCAGCGGCGTCGGTGGGGCAGCCGCGGCGGGTTCGTCAGCCGGCTTGGTTTCGGCTCCCGAGCTGCTGGTCATGATCACCGCGACGATCGCGGCGATGATCCCCACGACCACCACCGCGATTCCGATGGCCAGCGCACGGCGCCGCCAGTAAATCTGCGAGGGCAGTGGCCCATGAGGTTCGAGATCTAACACGGCTTTCACGGTAAGCCCAGGTCATGCCGGGTTGCCCGAGGCAACCCGGCGTGTCGGGCAGCTCCAGCAATATTCTCAGGCTTCGCCGATGTTGCCCAGATGGCTGCGCAGTTCCACGTGGCCGTCCGACAGGTGGTACGTGGCGCCGACGATGGCCTGCGTGCCCGCGGCCAGACCATTGGAGATGGCGGCCGACCGCATCTGCAGCTGGTTGACCGTTTCCTTGACGTGGAAAGCCTCGAACTCGTCGACACGAGTCAGCCCCGAATGGCGTCCCATCAGGATCGACGGGGTCACCCGCTCGACGATGTCGCGCACGTAGCCGCCGGGCACCTGGCCCTCGTCGAGAGCATTGATGGCTGCCTTGACCGCGCCGCAGCTGTCGTGACCCAGGACCACGATCAGCGGCACCTCCAGGATGGAGACCGCGTACTCGATCGAGCCCAGCACCGCGTTGTCGATGACGTGGCCCGCGGTACGCACCACGAACATGTCGCCGAGCCCCTGGTCGAACAGCAGCTCGGCGGCCACCCGGCTGTCACCGCAGCCGAACACCACGGCGGTGGGCTTCTGCCCGTGTGTCAGCTTGGCTCGACGGGCGATGTCCTGGCTGGGATGCTGCGGTTCGCCTGCGACGAAGCGAGCGTTACCGTCCTTGAGTGCCTTCCATGCGGACACTGGATTCGAATTGGGCATATCAGCCATTTTGCATGAGATGCCGATGAGCATCGACGCGGAGGAGCTCGTCGGCTGGTACCGAGACGCCCAGCGCGACCTGCCGTGGCGCCGACAAGGGGTTACCGCCTGGCAGATCCTGGTCAGCGAGTTCATGCTGCAGCAAACACCGGTGGCCCGGGTCGAGCCGATCTGGCTGGCCTGGATCGACCGGTGGCCCACCCCGTCCGCGACGGCAGCCGCCGGGTCGGCCGAGGTGCTGCGGGCCTGGGGCAAGCTGGGCTACCCGCGCCGGGCGAAACGTCTCCACGAGTGCGCGGTGGTGATCGCGGGCGAATACGGCGACGAGGTGCCCACAGACGTCGAGACCCTGCTGACGCTGCCCGGCATCGGTGCCTACACCGCGCGCGCCGTGGCCTGCTTCGCCTACTCGGCAGGCGTGCCGGTGGTCGACACCAACGTGCGCCGGGTGGTCACCAGGGTGCTGCACGGTCAGGCAGACGCGCCGGCCCGGGCCCGCGACCTCGACGATGTCGCGGCGTTGCTGCCTGACGATGCCACCGCACCGACGTTCTCGGCCGCCCTGATGGAGCTGGGCGCGGTGGTGTGCACGGCCCGCGCGCCGAAGTGTGGCTGCTGCCCGCTGAGCCACTGCCGTTGGCGGTCGGCCGGGTATCCGGAGGGCACGATGACCCGAAAAGTGCAGCGCTACGCCGGAACCGATCGGCAGGTCCGCGGCAAGCTGCTGGATGTGCTGCGCGACAGCAGTTCTCCGGTCACCCGCGCGCAGCTGGACGTGGCCTGGCTCACCGATACCGCGCAACGGGATCGCGCACTGGACTCACTACTGGTCGACGGCCTGGTCGAGCAAACTCTCGATGGCCGGTTCGCACTCGCCGGGGAAGGCGAAATTACATGAGATCGGCATGAATCCGTTCCGCGGCACACCATTTGGGCCGCACATAACATAGAACGGATTCATGTCAAGCAAATTCTCAGCGACGTTTGCGTGTACGGCAGTGGGCGTGGGCCTGGGACTCGGCCTGGCCGCGCCGGCGGCCGCCGCGCCGGCCGGCACCGGTTCGGCCGCCGACACCGTGCGCGACCTGGAGAGCCGGGGCTATCACGTGCAGGTCAACTCGAACGCCAATACGGCCCTGTCGAATTGCCGGGTGACCGGGGTGCACGGACTGGCCGACTCCAACATCGACGACAACGGGTACCGCATCGACCCGGCGCAGCACACCACGGTCTACGTGAACGTGGCCTGCCAGCCCGACGGCTGACGCATCACGCGGTGACGGCGTCTTCGGTTACCCCACAGGAGAATTGACGTCGGTAGTCCGAAGGCGTCACACCGATGAGCCGGCGGAAGTGGTGGCGAAGCAGCGTCGCGGTACCGAACCCGGCCTGGCCGGCAATCCGGTCGATGTCGAGGTCGGACTCCTCGAGCAGCCTGCGTGCGTACAACACCCGCTGATCGGTGATCCACTGCATGGGCGTGGTCCCGGTCTCCTCGACGAACCGGCGGGCGAACGTGCGGGTGGACATCGCGGATCGCCGAGCCAACGTCGTCACCGTGTGCGGCTTGTCCAGGTTGCCCATGATCCAGTCCAGGTGCGGCGCAAAGCCTTCCGAACATCTCACCGGGATCGGCTGATCGATGAACTGGCGTTGCCCGCCGTCGCGCTGCGGCGGGACCACCATGCGCCGGGCGATCTTGTTGGTCACCTCGCTGCCGAGTTCGCGGCGAACCAGGTGCAGACACGCATCGATACCTGCCGCGGTACCCGCACTGGTGATCAGATTTCCGTCATCGACGAACAGGACGTTGCGGTCCACCTTGGCGGTCGGATACATGCGGGCCAACGCATCGGCGTGCATCCAGTGGGTGGTGCACGGCCTGCCGTCCAACAGGCCCGCCGCGCCGGCGAGAAATGCGCCCGAGCACACGGTCAGGATGATCGAGCCCGCATCGGCGGCGGCCCGCACGGCCTCCAACGCCTCGGGCAGGTATCCGGTGCTCCCTATTGCGGGGATCGCCACCAGGTCGGCGCCCTGGAGGGCATCGAGCCCATGCTCGGGCGTCAGGGTGGCCCCGACCGACGTCCGCACGGGCTTGCCCGGTTCAGGACCGCAAACCTTGAAGTCGAAGTTCGGGACCCCGTCAGTCGACCGGTCGATCCCGAAAACCTCACAGATGACCCCGAACTCGAAAACAGCCAGGCCATCGAGCACCAGCGTGGAGACGCTTCTCAGCATGGCAGCATTTTATCGTAAGGTGTCAGCGCTGCCACTGTTGGCGGGATATTTCCCCGACGAGCATTACTGCCATGACTGTTGCACTCGCTCTGATCATCCTGATCTCACCCTTCGCGCTCGCCGCGGCAGTGGCCTGGGCAGCACAGCGCAGCAATATCCTGCGGTTCCGCCTGGACCTGTTCGACATGCCCTTCAATGCCGGCCAACCCGACTACGAGACCTACCGCGCAGGCCACGACCTCGACGCGATCCGCAGCCGCTTCGAGCACCAGCCGGCCTGGCCGAGTGCAGGCGTCCTAGGCGAGCGCCGATAGAAACCCGGTCACCGCTTCGCGGTACACCTCGGGCGCGTCGTCGTGGATCAGATGCCCCGCACCGGGGACGCGCAGATACCTTGCGCCCTTCCCGATCTCGGCCATCTCACGCATCTGCCCGGGCGGTGCCACCGAATTGCCCGCCTCGATGAGCAAGGTCGGAACCCGCACATCGCGCCACTGCTGCCAGTAGTCCCGCGTCCCCCACTGGGCGGCGATATCGAGCCACCACTGCGGGTACCCGTGCAGCCGCCAGCCGGTGGCCGTCCGGTCGAACGCCTCCAGGAAATACCGGCCCGCGACAGGCCCGAATTCGTCGTAAACCTCCTGCGCCGAACCGAATTCGACCGGGAGAGCGTGTACCCACGGCTCCCAGGGCCCGGTGGTCCGGCCGCGGAAATCCGGGGCCATGTCCTCGACCACGACCGCGCGCGCGAGTTCCGGGCGGGCCGCGGCCAGACACCACGAATGCAACGCACCCATGGAATGCCCCACCAACATCGCCGGCCGACCCAGTCCGGCCACGGCGTCACCGAGATCCGCCACGAAACGCTCGGTGCTGATCGGATATGGATCGACCACATCGCGCCCGCGGTGCCACGGTGCATCGTAGGTGTAGACCTCGCCCAGCCCGGCCAACCAGGGCAATTGGCGCGACCAGGTGCTGCCGCGGCCCATCAGGCCGTGCACCAGAACGATGGGCTCCCCGCGGCCACCTCGGTGGGTGAGCAGATCTGTGACCATCCCGTTATCTTGCCGGGCCGCCACGGTAGCCTGAACACCATGTCCGTCGTGAAGATCAACGCCATCGAGGTCCCGCCCAACGCCGGCCCGGAACTGGAGAAGCGGTTCGCGAACCGTGCACATGCGGTCGACAGTCAGCCCGGTTTCCTGGGCTTCCAGCTGCTGCGCCCGGTCAAGGGTGAAGACCGCTACTTCGTGGTGACGCAGTGGGAAAGCGAAGAGGCCTTCCAGGCCTGGGCTTCGGGCCCGGCCGTCGAAGCACACAAGGGCCAGCAGGCCAAGCCCGTGGCCACCGGCGCATCGCTGCTGGAGTTCGAGGTTGTGCTGGACGTTGCAGGGCCCGCTGCCCAGGCGTAGCCGCGGCCGGACGCTGCGCCGCACAGTTGGCCTGACGGCCATCACAGCGGTCGCCGCGGCCCTGGCTTGTGGCTGTTCGCCCAACGTCGCGCCCGCGGCTGAAGTGTCCTACGGCGCGCACATCGACACGATCACCCCGCCGGGTCTGCGGGCCAAGCAGACCATGGACATGCTCAACTCCGACTGGCCGATCGGCCCCATCGGCGTGCGCACCCTCGCCGCGCCCGAGAAGGTCGACCTGGTGGGCACCAAGATGGACTCCATCTGGTGGGATCGCCCGTTCAAGCTCACCTCGGTGGACATCGGCGCCGCGCAGGCGACGCTGCACGTACAGACGTCCTACAACGTCGCCCAGGACATCGAACTGCGGACCAACGACGTGGGTCTCGTCGACCGCTTCGAGGTCACGCTCGTGCCCCCGAAGATCGACAAGTGGTCGGACATCGACGCCGAACTGACCAAGTCGGGTGCGCGGTACTCCTACCGGGTGTCGAAGGTCAACAACGGCAAGTGCGAGCAGGTCGCGGGCACCAACACCGACATGTCACTGCCGCTGGCCTCCATCTTCAAACTGTATGTACTGCTTGCGGTTTCGGACGCGGTCAAGGCCGGCACGCTGAGCTGGGACGACCACCTCACGATCACCAAGGAAGGCAAGAAGCTCGGTTCCGCCGGGCTGGACAAGCTTCCCCCCGGCGCCCAGATCACCGTGCGGACCGCTGCCCAGCAGATGATCTCGGCCAGCGACAACATGGCCACCGATCTGCTGATCGGTCGGGTCGGCCCGGCGGCAGTGGAACGCGCGCTGGTGACCGCCGGCCACCATGATCCGGCCAGCATGACCCCGTTCCCGACCATGCACGAGGTGTTCTCGGTCGGCTGGGGCGAACCGAACCTGCGCGACCAGTGGAAGTCCGCATCCCCCGCTGATCGGGTGGCACTGCTGCAGCAGACCAATGCCCGCCCCTACGAACCAGATCCGTACCGCACCCACACCCCGGCCTCCAACGACGGCCTGGAGTGGTTCGCCAGTGCCGCCGACATCTGCCGGGTGCACGCCGCCCTACAGGCCTCGGCCTACGGCGCCGCCGCGCCGGTGAAGGACATCCTGTCTGCGCTGCCGGGCATCGACCCGGATCCGGAGAAGTGGCGCTACATCGGCGCCAAGGGCGGGAACCTGCCCGGCGACCTGACCTTCAGCTGGTACGCGGTGGACTACACCGGGCAGCCGTGGGTGTTCAGTTTCCAGCTGAACTGGCCGAAGTTCCGCAGCCCCACTGCCGCCGGCTGGCTGCTGCAGATCGCCAAGCGGGCATTCGCGATGGCGCCGGTGGGCAAGTAGGGCCCAGGCTGGCGCCGGTTTCTACCTGTTGGCTGTGGTATTTCCCGAACCACAACCCTGAGGCAGAAACCGGCGTCCAGGTCAGACCCTGCGGCGCGAACTAGGAGTTCCGCAGCGTCCAGGCGTGACCACGGAAATTCATGACCGTGCGGCTCATCGGCGCGATGTCGATGCGCCAGAACGACTTCGGTGGGGCGTCCAGGGCCACCAGGATGGCCGCCCGGATCACCGCGGGGTGGGTGACGGCGACCAGCCGTCCCCGCGCCGAGGCCAGGCTGTCCATCCAGCCGTGCACCCGATCGACGAGATCGACCACGGATTCACCGCCGTGGGGTGCCCGGGCCGGCTCGGTCAGCCAGACCGCCAGGTCTGCCGGCGGCACGCCGCCCAGCACGCTGCCGCGCCAGCTCCCGAAGTCCAGATCGGCCAGCTGCGGTTCGACCGTCGCCGACAGTCCCAGCAATTCCGCGGTCTGGCGGGCCCGCTTCTCCGGCCCGCAGTACGACACGTCGATGACGCCGAGGTCGACGGTCGCATCGGCCTGCCGATGGCCCAACTGGTTCAGCGGCTCGTCGGTGGGAAATCGTCCGGCCGCCGTGGCGTCGGTCATCGCATGCGACACCAACGTCAGCCGGACGACCTCACTCACTTCTCGGGCCTCACGCGGTCAACTGCTCCTGACGCTTGCCCTCGAGCACCTTCGACGCCAGAGCACCGAACACCAGCCCGATGGTCGCCCAGATCACCACCTGGGTGCCCAGCGAGTACAGCCGGAACTCGTAGAGGTCGTCGCCGGGGAACGTCGACGGGGTCTCATGGATACCCGGCAGGATCAGGAACACCACCGCCATCGACACCACATAGTCGGCGATGCCGATCAGGCTGGCATTCCACACCCCCAGCTTCGGCGTGAGCCGACGCACGAGCAGGATCGAACCGACGAAC
The DNA here is from genome assembly GCA_036235365.1 of Mycolicibacterium sp. 050232. Taxonomy (GTDB): domain Bacteria; phylum Actinomycetota; class Actinomycetes; order Mycobacteriales; family Mycobacteriaceae; genus Mycobacterium. The sequence continues at coordinate 137,862 of JAZBEZ010000006.1, forward strand.
AGGGCGGCAGAGAGAACCACCAACAGCACGTACAGCAGGGTCCGCTGCTTGATGGTCTCGTCGAGGCTCACCGCAGGCGGGTTCGGCGGGTACTTGAGCGCGGGGACGATCCACAACGACACCAGCATGCCGCCGGCGGTCAGCGCCGCCAGTGCACGTGCCGAGAGCTTGATCCGGCCGTACACCACGCAGAAAACGACGGCCAGCAGCGCGCCCATCGCGACGCTGAAGATCAGCACGCCGAGGCCCATGCCGATGTTGGACTGCACACCGCGGGTGAACACCTCGGCGCTTTCTTCGCCGCCGTGGGAATGGCCGCCGTGAGAGTGACCGGCCGCCTCATGAGCCGCACCGACACCGTTCTCGAAGTCGATGGCTCGACCGATGACCGGTTCGATGAGCAGCTTCGCCCAGAGGAAGGCGAGCACGCCTGCCAGGGCGCCGGCCAGGATGCCGCGCCCGATGAGTTGTCTTTCCATTTTGTCGCCGAATCTCCGCCGCGTCAGTGGCAGGGGAAACCGAGCAGGTGGCGGGCGTCGTGCACGAACTCGTGCACGTAGGTGTTGTTGCCGAACACCGACGTCGCGCCCTGATCCATGCCGACGAAGTAGAGGGCCAGCAGCGCCAGGAACGCCGTCAGGGTCAGCCAGAGCACCGCCTTGGTCGCCGACAGGTCGATCGGCCGGGCGTGGCTCTTGCTCGCCTCGGTGGAAGTCATCTACTGGTCCTTCCCGGGAATTCGCGTCCCAGTCCGTGTCATGACAGGTCAGGGTCTGACTTTTACAGTGGCGCGGCCGTCCTGGATTCTCACCAGGTTCCTTTGCCTGTCGATTACAGCAGCATCCTAACTACCGCGCAGGAATTCTCCCTACGGCAGGTATGAAACGGGTATGAAAAATGCCCCCACCATTTCGGCGGGGGCATTTCTCGTCTGAACCTTATTCCGCGGTGGCTCCGGCCTTGGCCAGATCCGGACCGTCGGAGCCGGCCGCCTTGGGCGCACCGGAGAACGTGAACTTCGCGTCCTCACCGGCACCTTCGCCGTCCCAGCCCTCGACGTCGACCGTCACCAACTGACCGGGTCCGAGCTCCTCGAAGAGGATCTTCTCGGACAGCTGGTCCTCGATCTCGCGCTGGATGGTGCGCCGCAGCGGGCGGGCACCGAGCACCGGATCGAAACCACGCTTGGCCAGCAGGGCCTTGGCCTTGTCGGTGAGCTCCATGGCCATGTCCTTGGCCTTGAGCTGGTTGCCGACCCGGCCGATCATCAGGTCGACCATCTGGATGATCTCGTCCTGCGTCAGCTGGTGGAACACGATGATGTCATCGATGCGGTTGAGGAACTCCGGCCGGAAGTGCTTCTTCAGCTCGTCGTTGACCTTCTGCTTCATCCGCTCGTAGTTGTTCTCGCCGCCGCCCTGGGAGAAGCCGAGTCCGACAGCCTTGGAGATGTCGGAGGTACCCAGGTTGGACGTGAAGATCAACACCGTGTTCTTGAAGTCGACCGTGCGACCCTGACCGTCGGTGAGGCGACCGTCCTCCAGGACCTGCAACAGGCTGTTGTAGATCTCCTGGTGGGCCTTCTCGATCTCGTCGAACAACACGACCGAGAACGGCTTGCGGCGCACCTTCTCGGTGAGCTGGCCGCCCTCTTCGTAGCCGACGTATCCCGGAGGGGCACCGAACAGCCGCGACGCGGTGAAGCGGTCGTGGAACTCGCCCATGTCGATCTGGATGAGCGCGTCGTCGTCGCCGAACAGGAAGTTGGCCAGCGCCTTGGACAGCTCGGTCTTACCGACACCGGACGGGCCGGCGAAGATGAACGAACCGGACGGGCGCTTCGGGTCCTTCAGACCGGCGCGGGTGCGGCGGATGGCCTTTGAAACCGCACGGACGGCATCTTCTTGTCCGATGATCCGCTTGTGCAGCTCCTCCTCCATGCGCAGCAGGCGCGTGGTCTCGGCCTCGGTCAGCTTGAACACCGGGATGCCGGTCCAGTTGCCCAGCACCTCGGCGATCTGCTCGTCATCGACCTCGGCGACAACGTCGAGATCGCCTGAGCGCCACTGCTTCTCACGCTCACCACGTTGGGCGACCAGCTGCTTCTCGCGGTCGCGCAGGCTCGCGGCCTTCTCGAAGTCCTGCGCGTCGATCGCGGACTCCTTCTCCCGGCGCGCGTCGGCGATCTTCTCGTCGAACTCGCGCAGGTCTGGCGGAGCGGTCATCCGGCGGATACGCATCCGGGCACCGGCCTCGTCGATCAGGTCGATCGCCTTGTCCGGCAGGAACCGGTCGTTGATGTACCGGTCGGCCAGGGTGGCCGCGGCCACCAGCGCGCCGTCGGTGATCGAGACGCGGTGGTGCGCCTCGTAGCGGTCGCGCAGCCCCTTGAGGATCTCGATGGTGTGCTCGACCGTCGGCTCACCCACCTGCACCGGCTGGAACCGGCGCTCCAGGGCGGCGTCCTTCTCGATGTACTTGCGGTACTCGTCGAGGGTGGTCGCACCGATGGTCTGCAGCTCGCCACGGGCCAGCTTCGGCTTCAGGATGCTGGCGGCGTCGATGGCGCCCTCGGCGGCACCCGCGCCGACGAGCGTGTGCAGCTCGTCGATGAACAGGATGATGTCGCCGCGGGTGTTGATCTCCTTGAGCACCTTCTTCAGCCGCTCTTCGAAGTCACCGCGGTAGCGGCTGCCGGCCACCAGAGAACCCAGGTCCAGCGTGTAGAGCTGCTTGTCCTTGAGCGTCTCCGGGACCTCGCCGTGCACGATGGCCTGGGCCAGGCCCTCGACGACGGCGGTCTTACCGACGCCGGGCTCACCGATCAGCACCGGGTTGTTCTTGGTGCGGCGGCTCAGCACCTGCATGACCCGCTCGATTTCCTTCTCACGGCCGATGACCGGATCGAGCTTGCCCTCCATGGCGGCGGCGGTCAGGTTACGGCCGAACTGGTCGAGGACCAGAGAGGTCGACGGGTTGCCCGACTCACCTCCGCGACCACCGGTGCCGGCCTCGGCGGCCTCCTTGCCCTGGTAGCCGCTCAGCAGCTGGATGACCTGCTGGCGCACGCGGGTCAGCTCGGCGCCGAGCTTGACCAGCACCTGGGCCGCGACGCCCTCGCCCTCACGAATCAGGCCGAGCAGAATGTGCTCGGTGCCGATGTAGTTGTGGCCGAGCTGCAGCGCCTCACGCAGGGAGAGCTCCAGCACCTTCTTGGCGCGCGGCGTGAACGGGATGTGACCGGACGGCGCCTGCTGGCCCTGGCCGATGATCTCCTCGACCTGGCTGCGCACGCCTTCCAGCGAGATGCCCAACGACTCCAGCGACTTGGCGGCTACGCCCTCGCCCTCGTGAATAAGACCCAACAGGATGTGCTCGGTCCCGATGTAGTTGTGGTTGAGCATCCGGGCTTCTTCTTGCGCCAGGACGACGACCCTGCGGGCACGGTCCGTAAATCTCTCAAACATCGGTGGTTACCTGCTCTCCATCGCGTAGCGATACCCGCGTACGGCTTCGTTCTATCGGTTTTCTCGTAGCCCGCACGTAGTACCTACCGTCCACTCTAATGGGCGGCCGTCCCGGGTGCGGAGGTTGGTCTCTCCACATCTGGTACTGCAGATGAGCAACGCCGCCGGTCGGCGAATCGTTTCCGAAATCCGGGCCTTTCCGGTTCGCCACTAGCGAAAAACTCCGGACCGGGAATTCTCACCGGTCCGGAGCTGGCAACTGTCGGTTAAGTTGCGCTCGTTTATGTTGCGGCGTGGAAGGCGTCGATGACGTCGGCGGGGATCCGGCCACGGGTGGACACGTTGTGCCCGTTACGGCGGGCCCATTCGCGAATGGCGGCGCTCTGCTCACGATCGATGGCCCCACGGCCACGGGCCGGTCCGGCTGCACGTCCGCGGCGGCGGCCGCCGACCCGGCGTCCGGCCTCGACCCACTGCTTCAGATCGTTACGGAGCTTGGCGGCATTTTTGGACGAAAGGTCGATCTCGTAGGTAACACCGTCGAGGCCGAATTCGACCGTCTCATCGGCGGTGGCCTCACCGTCGAAATCGTCGACCAACGTGACGGTCACTTTTTTCGCCATTACCCCGCACCGAACCCTTCTGCATACGCATTGGTGACTACGCCTGAGTATCCTGCACCCGTGCCCTAATGTGCCACAAAAACGCACACATTTCCAACGACGCGACGATCAAGACCGATCGGTCACTCCGGTTCAGTTACTGTGACGGCGAACAATCGGGAACAAAACCGTCTCTCGAATAGACAAGCCGGTCAACGCCATCAACAAGCGATCGATACCCATTCCGGTGCCCGTTGTGGGCGGCATCGCGTACTCCAATGCGGCAAGAAAATCGTCATCGAGAACCATTGCCTCATCATCACCGGCGGCGGCGGCACGGGCCTGGGCCTCGAATCGTTCCCGCTGGATGACCGGGTCGACGAGTTCGGAATATCCGGTGGCGAGTTCGAAACGCCGCACGTAGAGGTCCCATTTCTCGGTCACTCCGGGAATGCTGCGGTGGGCCCGGGTCAGCGGCGACGTCTCCACCGGGAAGTCACGCACGAACGTGGGCGCCCACAGCTTCTCCCCCACCGTGTGTTCCCAGAGTTCCTCGACCAATTTCCCATGTCCGTAGCCACGGTCACGCGGAATCTCGAGCTCGAGCCCTTCGGCAATACGCCACAAGTAGTCGACTGAAGTCTCGGGCGTGATCTCCTCGCCCAGAGCTTCCGACAGCGAGGGATACATTTCCAATGTGTCCCATTGGCCGTCGAGATCGTAGACAGTGCCATCCGGCAATGGCACTTGACGCGTACCGATCGCCTCGTCCGCTACCTCTTGAATAAGTTCCCGCGTGACCCGCGCAGAATCGTTGTAGTCACCGTAGGCCTGATATGTCTCCAACATCGAGAATTCCGGCGAGTGGGTGGAATCTACGCCCTCGTTGCGAAAGTTCCGATTCAACTCGAAAACCCGGTCAAATCCGCCGACGATACAGCGTTTGAGGAACAGTTCCGGCGCAATCCGAAGGTACAGATCAACGTCGAGTGCATTGGAATGGGTGATGAACGGCCGAGCCGCAGCCCCGCCGGCCAGCGTCTGGAGCATCGGCGTCTCGACCTCGAGAAAGCCACGCCGTTCCAGTGCCGAACGCACCGCCCGCACCACCGCGACCCGCTGACGTGCGATGCTGCGTGCCTCCGGTCGGACGATGAGATCGACATAGCGCTGACGCACGCGCGTTTCTTCGCTCATTTCCTTGTGAGCAACCGGCAGTGGCCGCAAGGCCTTGGCCGCCATCTGCCAGGAATCGGCCAGTACCGACAACTCGCCGCGCTTGGAGCTGATCACCTCGCCGTGGACGAACACGATGTCGCCCAGATCGACGTCGGCCTTCCACGCATCAAGCGACTCCTGCCCCACCTGCGCCAGGCTGATCATCGCCTGCAGCTGCGTGCCGTCGCCCTCCTGCAGCGTCGCAAAGCACAACTTGCCGGAATTGCGGGCGAACACCACGCGACCCGAGACGCCGACGATCTGCCCGGTCTGGGTGTCCGCGGCCAGCTCCGGATAAGCGGCTCGCAGTTCGGCCAGCGAGTGCGTGCGCGGAACGGTCACCGGGTAGGGCTCGCGGCCCTCTGCCAGCAGCCGCTCCCGCTTGGCCTGACGAATCCGGAACTGCTCGGGAAGGTCGGCCTGGGACTGGGACGCGTCGTCGCGATCGGCTGGGCTCACAAAATGCCAGCTTAAATGAACTCGCCGGCGGACAATTGCACGCCGACAATGCGGTCGTCTGCCGAACACGAGCCAATGGACCGGCGCCTCAAGGGCATACCGGCGTCCCGGTGGGGTCAGCGCACGGCGCCGGTGTGCACAACCTCACACCGGTCACCTGGCCGGCTTGAGCCGTCCGCGCTGGCTGTCGCGGTTGCGCTCGAACACCAGGCGCAGGCCGTCGAGGGTGAGATGGCGGTCGTAGTGCTCCACGGTTCGCAGGTCCGGCAGCACCAAGGGCGCGGTGTAGCCGGTGGCCACCACGGCGACGTCGTCGCCGGAGAACCCGTCGACGTCCTCGCGGATCCGGTTGACCAGTCCGTCGACCAGTCCGGCGAACCCGAACACCGCACCGGCCTGCATGCACTCCACGGTGTTCTTGCCGATCACCGAACGCGGCCGGGTCAGCTCAACCCGGCGCAGCGCGGCCGAGCGGGCGGCCGCGGCGTCGGAGGACACCTGGACGCCGGGCGCGATCGCCCCGCCGAGGAATTCCCCCTTGGCCGACACCACGTCGACGCAGATCGACGAGCCGAAGTCGACGATGATCGCCGCGGTGCCGTACTTGTGGTAGGCGGCAAGGCAATTCACGATCCGGTCGGCACCGACTTCCTTGGGGTTGTCGACCAGCAGCGGGATCCCGGTACGCACCCCGGGCTCGATCAGCACATGCGGCACCGCCGGCCAGTACTGCTCGAGCATCAGCCGCACCTCATGCAGCACCGAGGGCACGGTGGACAGCCCCGCAGCCCCGGTAAGGCGCTCGGAATCGTCACCGATCAGGCCGTCGATGGTGAGCGCCAACTCGTCGGCGGTCACCTCGGATTCGGTCCGGATCCGCCACTGCTGCACCACTTTCGCGTGATCACCTGATCCGGAGATCAGCCCGACGATGGTGTGCGTGTTGCGGACGTCGATGGCGAGCAGCATCAGCGCGGCGACATCAGTTCGGACGCGTCCGCCGGGACATACGCCGGGTCGTGGCCGTGCTCACCGAGGTCGATCTGGTTGTTGTCGGTATCCACGAACACGATTCGCGGCCGGTACTCGCGGGCCTCGGCATCCTCCATCACCCCGTAGGCGATCAGGATGACCAGATCGCCGGGGTGGATGAGATGCGCTGCGGCACCGTTGATCCCGATCACCCCGGTGCCACGCTCACCGGTGATGGCATAGGTCACCAGCCGGGCGCCGTTATCGATGTCGACGATCGTCACCTGCTCACCTTCGAGCAGGTCGGCGGCCTCCATCAGGTCGGCGTCGATGGTCACCGAGCCGACGTAGTGCAGGTCGGCCTGCGTCACCGTGGCGCGGTGAATCTTGGATTTCAGCATGGTGCGCTGCATCAGTTCCTCCAGGGCAGTTCGTGATTGTCGCCGTCGCCGACGCGGGGATGTCCGTCGATTCCGGCGGACGCTCCGATGTCTACAGAGATGTTGTCCAGCAGTCTGGTTCGGCCCAGCCGGGCGGCCACCAGCAGCCGGGCCTGACCTTCGCCCGGCGCGGGGCCGAGCAGCGGGTCGCGTACCTCCAGGTAGTCGACCTCGATCGCGGGGACCTCGTCGAGCACTGCCCGGGCAGCCTCGACTGCCGCCGCGGCCCCGCCCGCCGCGGCGTACTTGCCGGCCAGCAGGGCTGCCGACAGGGCTCCGGCCTGTTCCCGCTCGTCGGCATCGAGGTACCGGTTGCGCGACGACATCGCCAGCCCGTCGGATTCCCGCACGATCGGAACCCCGACGATCTGGGTGTCCAGGTTCAGATCGGTGGCCATCTGCCGGATCAATGCCAGTTGCTGATAATCCTTCTCGCCGAAAAAGGCCCGGTCGGGCCGGACGATCTGGAGCAGCTTGAGCACGACCGTCAGCACGCCGGCGAAATGGCCAGGACGCGAGGCTCCTTCGAGCTCCCCGCCGGCCGGGCCGGGTAGCACGCTGGTGCGGGGGCCGTTCGGGTACATGGCCGAACCGGTTGGGGTGAAGGCGATCTCGACGCCCTCGGCCTGCAGCGCGGCCAGGTCCTCGTCGAGGGTGCGCGGGTAGGCGTCGAGGTCCTCCCCGGCACCGAACTGCAGCGGGTTGACGAAGATCGACACCACCACGGTCGCACCAGGAACCCGCTTGGCCGCCCGGATCAGGGCCAGATGCCCCTCGTGCAGCGCACCCATCGTCGGCACCAGGGTGACCCGCCGCCCGCTGGCTCGCAACGCCCGGGTGACAGCCGCGACATCGGCGGGTGCCGAGTAGACGTTCAGCTCACCGGCGACGAACTTGGGAGGATTGCTATGGGTCATCATCGACTCGTTTCCGGACTGGTTTCGGGGCCGGTGTCTGAGACCACGGCGAAGACGTCCTTGGGCGCGTGGGCGCGTTGGGCGGTACGCAGTGAATCGGCTCGATATGCCTGGGCCAGTTGAGAATCCAATGCGCGCAGGGCATTCAGATGCGCGGCCACCGCCGCGGCGTCACCGCGGGCGACGGGTCCGGTCAATGCGGCCTGACCGCGTTGCAGCGCGTTCTCCAGCGCGGCCCGGGCCAGCGGACCCACCACCCTTTCGGGCAGACCACCGGGCGCATCGCCGACGAGTTCCTGACCGAGCAGCTCCTGGCCGCGCAAGGAGGCCCGCAGTGTGTCGACGGCGTCGAGCACCAGGGTGACCAGGTGATTGCTGGCGTGCGCCAGCGCAGCGTGATACTGCGTCCGCGCCTGCTCGGGCACCCGGAACGGTTCGCCGCCGATCTCCAACACCAACGATTGCCCGATCGCGTAGCCAACTTCGTCTGCCGCGGTGATGCCGAAGCACGAATCGGGCAGCCGGGCGATGTCCTCGTCGGAGCCGGTGAACGTCATCGCGGGATGAATGGCCAGCGGAATGCAGCCCAGCTCGGTCAACGGGGCCAGCACCGCGACGCCGTTGGCCCCGGAGGTGTGCGCGACGATCGTGCCGGGTCGCACCACCCCGGTGGCAGCCAGTCCGGACACCAGCGACTGCAATTCGGAGTCCGGGACCGTCAACAGCAGCAGTTCAGCCCGCTGCGCCACCTCGGGGACAGGGAGGATCGCGGTGTCCGGCAACCGGCGCTGTGCCCGCAGCCGCGAGGCCTCGGAGATCGCGCTGCACGCCACCACCACGTGTTCGACCCGCTCCAGGGCGTAGCCGAGCGCCGTGCCCACCCGGCCCGCCGAGACGATGCCGACGCTGAGCCTGGCTGGGCGTAGTCCCTCAGGCAGGGACCACCCATTTGCAGGGGGTTGCTCCATCGCAGGAGACCTCACAGGTTGAATAGGTTTCTTCTCGTTCCAGTCCCGCGTTGCGGGTACCGGACGGTCGTCACGAGACTAGCTCACTCCTCGCGACGCCTGCGACGCCCGCCTTCAGCAGGGGCGGACTGAAACCGTGCGAGCAGCTCGTTCACCGACTGCCCGTCGGCATGACTCCCGTTCGGTGGCTCGGGCTCCGCATCGCTGCGGTGTCGCGACGCGCGCCGGGGCGGCTCGGGCGGCTGCGACGACTCCGTGGCCAGTGCCGGGGACGGCTGGGCCGCCGCGGGACGGCCGGGATCGGCGGCCTCGGATACGGCGGAATGCCGACCGCGGGGAGGCTCAGGGGCCTGCCCCGCCGACATCGCGGGGGCCGGCGTGGGTGCCGGTTCAGGAGTCGCTTCAGGAGTCGGCGGCGGGGTCGGTTCGGCCGTGGGCGCGGCGGCTGCCGCCGCGGGCGTTTCGGGGGCACGGCGCCTGCCGACGTATTCGGTCGAAGCGCCGTTCTGCGCGGTCACCGGCGCAGACCAGTTGCTGCCCGGGGCACCCGCGGGAATCCACTGGCCCTCGGCGGGTGCCGGTTGCCAACCCGCGGCCGCGGGTTCGGCAGCCGGTGGCTGGCTCGGCGGCTCGGGTTCGGTGGCCTCGATCGTGGGTGAGGGCTGCATCGGCGGCATGGCCGGCGGCGGTGGCGGCGGCGCCCAGGTGGAGGGCGGTTCGGGCTGCCTGCTCGCGGCAGGTTGCTCAGGGCGGGGCGCCGGCTGCGGTTCCGGCCGGGGCGCCGGTTGCGGCTCAGGGCGGGACACCCGCTGTGGTTCCGGCCTCGGCTGGGGCCTGGGCTCCGGCTGGCGCGGGGTTTCCTGCTGGCGCGGGGTTTCCGGCTGACGCGGGGTTTCCGGCTGGCGCCGGCGACGACGGGGCTGTTCACCGGCGGGAACCGGCCGCGACGGCAGGCGATGGACACCACCCGAGGTCGCCCAGTCGTTCTCCGGCGGATGCGGCTCGGCCGGGACGTCGATGATCGGGCTTTCCTCGGTCCGCGACGACCGGATGTCGGTGACCTCGACCGGCGGCACGTCCAGCCGGCTGGCCGTGACCCGGCCCGCGGTACGCGGCGCGCTCTTGTCGGTCTCGATGGCCGGGCGGTGCACCAGGTCGGTGTCGAAGAGGATTTCCAGATTCGCCCGCAATGCGGCCAACTCGGAACGCAGCGCGGCGACCTCGTCGGCGGCCTGGGCGCGCAGCTCCGACGCCAGCTCGCGGCGCAGTTGGGTTTCGACGGTCAGCTCGTACTCCCGCCGCGCCGAGATCTCCCGATCCAGCTGCAGGTCGTAGACGAACTTCAGGTCCCGCGCCTTGGCCTGGTCCAGGTCGCTCTGGCGCCGGTAGATCACGGAGACGAAGGCCGCCACGACGGCGGCCCACAGGGCCAGGATGACGGCGAGCTTCAGCAACTCGACACGATCGGTGAACACCAATGCGGAACTGGCCAGAATGGCGAGCACCAGCAATACCGTCAGGAGCAGCCAGCCTGGCCTTCGGCCGCCGCGCCGTGGCCGACCACCGCGGGGCAGAACGGTCATGCGCCGACTGTACCCGTCACCGGCCATCCAGCCTGGTGACCGCTGCGGCGATTCGGCCACCGGCCTGGCGGAAATCGTTCACTCGGTGGCGGTATCGCCGTTGTCCGGCGGTTCCTCGGGCGACTTGCAGCAGTGCTGCAGCCACACGGCGGCGACGATCAGGGCCAGGGCGCTGATCGCGGCCACGACCGCGCCGGGGGTGTCCTCGCCCGCGACCCGCAGATCACCGCGCCGGGGCAGCAGATACACCAGCACCCCGATCCACCAGCCCGCGACGATGGCGCCGACCCAGGCCGAGGCCTTGGCGATCACCACCGACCTGGCCACCGTCAGCGGGTGCAACCGGCCCGCACCGACCCCGATCTGACCGTCGTTGATCTTGGCCCGCACGTAGAACGCCCAGCCCGCCTCGATCAGCGCAACCGCCAGCAGTGAGAGCCCGGTCCAGATCGTGAGCGGCGGGAACCACCGGTACAGCACCCCGACCAGCACATAACCGATGATCGCGACAACGGCGACCGCGCCGGCCAGGTCACGCTTGCGGGTCGGGCCCATCAGCGCGCCGCCGGTTCCGAACCGAAATCCAGCGTCAGATCGGTGGGCCTGACCCCGGCCCGTTCGGCCGGGTCGATCTCCTCCAGCAGGTGCGCGACCCGGCGGGATCGGCCGATCACCGTCAGGGTCGCGTCGGGATCTACGGCCAGCCACGGGATCAGCACGAAAGCGCGCAGGTGAGCCAGTGGATGTGGCAGCGTCAGGTCCTCATCCCGCGACGTCACCTCGATGTCACCGTCGTGGCAGGTGACCAGGTCGACATCGAGGGTGCGCGGGCCCCACTTCTGCTCCCGGACCCGGTCGGCAGCATGCTCCAACTCCTGCCCGCGGCGCAGCCAGCCGCGGCTGTCGAGGTCCGGGTCGTCGGCGATCAGCACCGCGTTCAGGAACGGCGCCTGTTCGACGCCGCCCCAGGCGTCGGTCTCGAACACCGGCGACACCGCGCGCACCGCCGTCCCGAGGCCGTCCACCACCGACTGCAGCCGGGCCAACCGGTCACCGAGGTTGGACCCGATCGAAAGGACAGTGGACGTCACTGGCTGTTCCCCCGTCTCGAACGCCGGGCCACCACCGCGACGTCGTCGAACGTCAGCGGTATGGGTGCGCTGGGCTTGTGGACGACGACCTCGACGGCGTGGAGGCGCTCGTCGGTCATGATGGCGTCGGCGATCTCGGCTGAGACCGTCTCGATCAGATTGCGCGGCGGGCCCGCGATGATGTCCGCCGCCCGCTGCGCCAGCGCACCGTAATCGAGCGTGTCGGCCAGATCGTCGGTGGCCGCCGCCCGGCGCAGGTCCACCCACGCCGTGATGTCGACGACGAACTCCTGGCCGTCGCGGCGCTCATGGTCGAAGACACCGTGATTGCCTCGAACCCGCAAACCGCGCAACTCAATTCGATCAGCCAACCGGACCTCCAGATTCCCAGGCCGCCAGCACCGCGAGCGCGTCGACGGAGGCCACCACATCGTGCACCCGGACACCCCAGGCGCCGTGCTGGGCGGCCAGCAGCGAGATCGCGGCGGTCGCGGTCTCCCTGCCGTCCGGCGGCCGCGGTGTCCCGTCCGCCCCGGCCAGCAACGCACCCAGAAATCGCTTTCGGGACGCACCCACCAGCACCGGTACCCCAGTCTCGATGAACTCGGGCAAGGCGTGCAGCAGGGCCCAATTGTCCTGGGCGGTCTTGGCGAATCCCAGGCCCGGGTCGATGATCAGTCGCTGCGCGTCGACACCCGCGGCGACCGCTGCGTCCACCGCACCGAGTAGTTCGGCCCGCACCTCGGCCACCACGTCGCCGTAACCCGGCGCGCGATGCGGGTGCTCGGCGCTGACCGAACGCCAGTGCATCAGGATCCAGGGCACCTTCGCCTCGGCGAGCAGGGGCGCCATGTTCGGGTCGGCCAGACCACCGGACACGTCGTTGACGATCTGTGCACCGCTCTCCAGGGCCACTTTGGCCACGTCGGCGTGCATGGTGTCGATGCTGACCGTGATCCCTTGGGCGGCAAGAGCTTCGATCACGGGTGCGACGCGGGCCGCCTCCACCGCGGGGTCCACCCGCACCGCACCGGGACGTGTCGATTCCCCGCCCACATCGATGATCCCGGCCCCAGCCGCGGCAAGCGCCAGCCCATGTTCGACGGCGCGGTCGCGGTCGATGAACTTGCCACCGTCGGAGAAGGAATCGTCGGTGACGTTCACGACGCCCATGACCTGCACAGGGGTGGGCTTCACTTCCGCAGGATAAGTTCCAGCGCCTCGGCCCGGGATGCCTTGTCGGTCTTGAACTGTCCGCGCACCGCGGAGGTGGTGGTGACCGCCCCGGGTTTCCGGACACCGCGCATGGCCATGCAGAGGTGCTCGGCCTCGATCACCACGATGGCCCCGCGCGGATCGAGCTTGCGCATCAGCGCGTCGGCGATCTGCGCGGTCAGACGTTCCTGCACCTGCGGGCGTTTCGAGTACAGGTCGACCAGGCGGGCGATCTTCGACAGCCCGGTCACCCGGCCGTCGACCCCGGGGATGTACCCGACGTGCGCCACCCCGTGGAACGACACCAGGTGGTGCTCGCAGGTGGAGTACATCGGGATCTCCTTGACCAGCACGAGCTCATCGTGTTCCTCGTCAAAGGTGGTGTTGAGCACCGCGTCCGGGTCCGTATAGAGACCGGCCATCAGCTCCTTGTACGCACGTGCCACCCGGGCCGGGGTGTCGAGCAGACCCTGACGATCAGGGTCCTCACCGATGGCGATCAGCAACTCACGCACCGCCGCCTCGGCCCGCGGTTGGTCGAACACCCGCGTGGCCGTGTCGGTGTTGTTGTGATGCTCGCGCAGCGACTGCGACATCGAAGCCTCCGTTCTTCCGATCAGCCGTGGGCCGGTGGGTTGGACCGGTCGGCCCGCTCGGGGCCGCCATCCTGACCCGCGTCCTCATTGGGAGCAGGTTGGCCGGGATGAGGATAGGGCTGATACGGGTACGGCTGGGGCTGTTGCCATCCCGACGGGTGCGGCGGCGGGTACCAGTAACCCTGCTGTTGCTGAGGCGGCTGGTATCCCGGCTGCGACGGCGCCGGCGGCCAGCCCGGGGCGTGCCAACCGGCCGGTGCGCCGTAGTCGGGCTGGGTCGAACCGTTCTGGTTCGACCCGTTCGGCGGCGCACCGTTGGTGCCGGCACCGTTGGTCTCCTTGGCCCGCTCGGCCTCCCGGGTGGCGGCGGCGATGGCGGCCTTGAACGCGGGTTCCGGCACCGGCGGCGGCCACGGCTCGCCGCGCTCGATCGCGATCTCGCCCGGCGTCTTGATCGGCGGCTTGTCCGACGGCACCCGGCCACCGAAGTCGTCGAACATGGTCAGCCGGGGGCGCTTCTTCACGTCGCCGAAGATGGCCTCCAGCTCGGCCCGGTGCAGAGTCTCCTTCTCCAGGAGCTCACCGGCCAAGGTGTCCAGCACATCGCGGTATTCGGTGAGGATCTCCCACGCCTCGGTGTGCGCGGCCTCGATGAGCTTGCGCACCTCGTCGTCGATGTCACGGGCCACCTCGTGGCCGAAGTCTGCCTGGGTGCCCATGGTGCGGCCCAGGAACGGGTCGCCGTGTTCGGTGCCGTAGCGCACCGCGCCCAGCTTGGAGCTCATGCCGTACTCGGTGACCATGGCGCGGGCGATCTTGGTGGCCTGCTCGATGTCGGACACCGCACCTGTGGTGGGCTCGCGGAAGACCAGTTCCTCGGCGGCGCGGCCGCCCATCGCGAACACCAGGCGCGCGATCATCTCCGAGCGGGTCATCAGGCCCTTGTCGTCCTCGGGCACCGCGACGGCATGGCCGCCCGTGCGGCCGCGGGCCAGGATGGTGACCTTGTAGATCGGCTCGATGTCCGGCATCGCCCACGCGGCCAGGGTGTGCCCGCCCTCGTGGTAGGCGGTGATCTTCTTTTCCTGCTCGCTGATGATGCGGCCCTTGCGACGTGGGCCGCCCACCACGCGGTCGACGGCTTCTTCCAGCGCAGCACTGGTGATGACGGTGCCGTTCTCGCGCGCGGTCAGCAGCGCGGACTCGTTGATCACGTTGGCCAGGTCGGCGCCGGACATGCCGACGGTCCGCTTGGCCAGCCCGTCCAGGTCGGCGTCGGGGGCGATCGGCTTGCCGGACGAGTGCACCTTGAGCACCGCGCGACGGCCGGCCAGGTCGGGGTTCGACACCGGGATCTGGCGGTCGAACCGGCCGGGCCGCAGCAAGGCCGGATCCAGGATGTCGGGCCGGTTGGTGGCCGCGATCAGGATGACGCCCTGGCGGTCGCCGAAGCCGTCCATCTCGACCAGCAACTGGTTCAGCGTCTGCTCACGCTCGTCGTGACCGCCGCCCATGCCTGCGCCGCGCTGACGGCCGACGGCGTCGATCTCGTCGACGAAGATGATGCACGGGCTGTTGGCCTTGGCCTGTTCGAACATGTCGCGCACGCGGGAGGCGCCGACGCCGACGAACATCTCGACGAAGTCCGAGCCGGAGATGGTGAAGAACGGAACCCCGGCTTCACCCGCGACCGCGCGGGCCAGCAGGGTCTTACCGGTTCCGGGCGGGCCGTAGAGCAGCACGCCCTTGGGGATCTTGGCGCCCAAAGCCTGATAGCGGCTGGGGTTCTGCAGGAAATCCTTGATCTCGTAGAGCTCTTCGACCGCCTCGTCGACACCGGCGACATCGGCGAACGTGGTCTTGGGCATGTCCTTGCCGAGCTGCTTGGCCTTCGACTTGCCGAAGCCGAAGCCCATCCGGCCGCCGCCCTGCATGCGGGAGAACATCACGAACAGGCCGACCAGCAACAGCAGCGGCAGCATGTAGATCAACATCGAGCCGAAGAAGCTGCCCTGGTTCACGGTGGTGCCGAACTTGACGTGCTTGGCGTCGAGCTGGTCGACGAGCTTCACCGCGTAACCCGTCGGGTATTTGGTGATGACCTTGTCGGAGTTCTCGGTCTCTTCTTTGCCGCCCTTGAGATCGAGTCGTAGCTGCTGTTCGCGGTCGTCGATCTGGGCGCTGTTGACGTTGTCGGCGTTGATCTGCGCCACCGCCACCGAGGTGTCGACGGGTTTGTAGCCACGGGTGTCGTCGCTGAAATAGAAAAACGACCAGCCCAGCAACAGCACGACCGCGATCACGGTCAGCGTACGGATCACATTTTTGCGGTTCATCGATCACTCGGCCGAGTTCGGCCCGGTCCTTCCAACGTGCGCAGTTGAGACATTCAAGGCTACCGCTAGACCAACGTCCGGCAGTTCCCGACGGTATCTAGCCGACAGCGGACCGCTGTGCTTGGGTGAGATCGTGCTCACACCGACCGAACGGTTAGTCGATACAAATGGCGTGACATTGAAGGTGACCGAGGCGGGTGAACGCGGAAATCCGGTGGTCGTGCTCGCCCACGGCTTCCCCGAACTCGCGTACTCGTGGCGGCACCAGATTCCGGTGCTCGCGGCCGCCGGATACCACGTTCTGGCCCCTGACCAGCGCGGCTACGGCGAATCATCACGGCCCGAAGGCATCGACGCCTACAACATCGTCGACCTGACCGCCGACATCGCCGGGTTGCTCGATGACGTCGGCGCCGCCGAGGCCGTCCTCATCGGCCACGACTGGGGCTCGCCCGTCGCCACCAATTTTCCGTTGTTCTACCCGGACCGGGTTCGTGCCGTCGTGGCCATGAGCGTGCCGCCGGTACCGCGAGCGCCCGCGCCCCCGACGCAGATCTGGCGCAAGATCGTCGGGGACAACTACTTCTACATCCTGCACTTCCAGGAGCCCGGGGTGGCGGACGCGCAGCTCGGCGCCGACCCGCGGTACTCGCTGCGTCGCTCGCTGGCGATGCAGGGTATCGGCGAACCGCTCGAAACCTTGGCAAACCAGCCCCTGCCCCCGCTGCCGGACTGGATCGCCCCGGACGAGTTCGAGCACTACGTGGCGGCGTTCAGCGCCAACGGCTTCACCGGGCCGCTGAACTGGTACCGCAACTTCGACCGCAACTGGGAGCTGACGGAGACCACACCCGCGGCGACCATCACCGCGCCGGTGCTCTTCCTGGCCGGCACCGCCGACCCGGTGCTGAGCTTCACCCCGCGCGACCGGGTGCGGGACGTGGTCACCGGTGACTACCGCGAGGTGCTGATCGACGGCGCCGGCCACTGGCTGCAGCAGGAACGTCCCGATGAGGTGAACAAGGTTCTGCTCGAGTTCCTGGGAGGACTGAAGTGAGTCCATTGAATTTCGGTGTCTTCATCACGCCGTTTCACCCCGTCGGCCAATCCCCCACCACCGCACTGCAGTACGACATGGACCGGGTCGAGGCGCTGGACCGGCTGGGTTACGACGAGGCGTGGTTCGGCGAACACCATTCCGGCGGTTACGAACTCATCGCCTGCCCAGAGGTGTTCATCGCCGCTGCGGCCGAGCGGACCAAGCACATCCGGCTGGGCACCGGCGTCGTGTCGCTGCCGTATCACCACCCGCTCATGGTCGCCGACCGGTGGGTTCTGCTCGACCACCTCACGCGCGGGCGGGTGATGTTCGGAACCGGTCCGGGCGCGCTGCCGTCCGACGCCTACATGATGGGCATCGACCCGGTGGACCAGCGGCCCATGATGCAGGAGTCCCTCGAGGCGATCCTGGCCCTGTTCCGCGCGGCACCGGACGAGCGGATCGACCGCAAGACCGACTGGTTCACCCTGCGCGATGCCGCACTGCACATCCGCCCCTACACCTGGCCTTATCCCGAAATTTCCACCGCGGCAATGGTTTCCCCATCAGGCCCGCGACTGGCCGGGGCATTGGGCACCTCGCTGCTCTCCCTGTCGATGTCCGTGCCCGGTGGCTACGCCGCCATCGAGACCACCTGGGACACGGTGCGCGACCAGGCCGCCAAATCCGACCGGCCCGAACCGGACCGGAAGAACTGGCGGGTGCTGGGCATCATCCACCTCGCCGACACCCGCGAACAGGCCATTCAGGACTGCACCTACGGCCTGCAGGACTTCGCCAACTACTTCGGAGCAGCGGGCTTCGTGCCGCTGGCCGAGAAGACCGAGGCCGCCCCTTCCGCCTACGAATTCGTGGAAAACTATGCGGCAGGCGGCAATTGCTGCATCGGCACCACCGACGACGCCATCACCTACATCCAGGACCTGCTCGACCGCTCCGGCGGATTCGGCACCTTCCTGCTCCTCGGGCACGACTGGGCGCCGCCGGCCGCCACCTTCCATTCCTACGAACTGTTCGCCCGTGAGGTGATCCCGCATTTCAAGGGTCAACTCACGGCGGCGCGGGCGTCTCACGACTGGGCCAAGGGCATGCGGGATCAGCTGCTGGGGCGCGCCGGGCAGGCCATCGTCAACGCGATCACCGAAGCCACCACCGAAAAGACCACCGAAGGGAAGAGTTGATGCGCGCCGCGGTCCTGCGCGCCGGACGGATGGTCGTCCGCGACGATGTGCCCGAACCGATCCCGGGTCCGGGCCAGGTGCTGGTGGAGGTGAAAGCCTGCGGAATCTGCGGCTCCGACCTGCATTTCGCCACCCACGGCGCCGACATGCTGGCCGCAAGCGCCGACCTGGAGGGCGTACCGGAGATGGACATCGACCTGGCCGGCGACGTCTTCATGGGCCATGAGTTCAGCGCCGAGATCCTCGATGCGGGCCCGGGCACCGAGGCGCCCGCGGCGGGCACCCTGGTGACGTCGGTACCGGTGCTGATCTCGGGCGACGGGATCGCACCGATCGTGTACAGCAACACCACCGTCGGCGGTTACGCCGAGAAGATGCTGCTGTCGGCCCCGCTGCTGCTGCCGGTGCCCAACGGGCTGAGCGCCGAACATGCCGCGCTCACCGAACCGATGGCCGTCGGCCTGCACGCGGTCAACGCGTCGCACATCGAACCCGGCGAGGCCGCACTCGTCGTCGGCTGCGGCCCGGTGGGCATCGCCATCATCGCCGCATTGAAGCTTCGGGGCGTGGAAACCATTGCGGCCTCGGACTTCTCCCCCGCCCGCCGGGAACTCGCCGCCACGATGGGCGCAACTGTCACATTGGACCCTGCCGCGGATTCCCCGTTCCACCACTGCCGGCCCGCAGTCGTGTTCGAGGCCGTCGGCGCCCCCGGGATCATCGACGACGTGCTGCGCCGCGCGCCCGCGGGCATCCGACTGGTGGTGGCCGGAGTCTGCATGCAGCCCGACACCGTGCACCCGTTCTATGCGATCACCAAGCAGATCAACATCCAGTTCGTGTTCGGCTACGACCCCGCCGAGTTCGCGACCTCACTGCGGGCCATCGCCGAAGGCGACATCGACGTCGCACCGATGATCACGGGAACCGTGGGCCTCGACGGCGTCGGCGCCGCGTTCGGTGAGCTCACCTCCCCCGACCGGCACTGCAAAGTCCTGGTGACGCCGTGACGTCCCGGTAGGGTTTTGGCATGCCGATCGCCGGAAATGCGAAATTGCGGGTCCTCGGTGTTGCTGCGGCGGGACTCGTGGCCGTCAGCGCAAGTGCGTGCGACGCCTCGTCAGGACCCGCCGGGGCCGCGCCGGACGGCGCCCGGCAGGTGACGGTCGTCGGATCCGGCCACGTCCAGGGCGTGCCGGACACCCTGACCGCCGATGTGGCGATGGAGTTCACCGCCCCCGACGTCTCCGGTGCGCTCAACCAGTCCAGCCAGCGCCAGCAGGCTGTGATCGATGCGCTCGTCGGGTCGGGCGTCGACCGCAAGGACATCAGCACCACGCAGGTCAGCGTCCAACCGCAATTCACCGACAACACCATCTCGGGTTACCGGGCCAGCAACGCGATCAAGGTCAAGATCCGCGACACCGCCAAGGCGTCAGAGACCCTGGCGTTGATCGCGAGCACGGGAGGCGACGCCACCCGCATCAACTCGGTCGACTACTCGATCGAGGACGATTCGGACCTGGTGCGCGACGCCCGCGCCCGGGCCTTCGAGGACGCCAAGAACCGCGCCGACCAGTACGCCGGGTTGTCGGGTCTGCACCTGGGCAAGGTGATCTCGATATCCGAGCAGTCCGGCGGCCCGACCCCGCCCACGCCCACCCCGATGCCCCGCGCGGCGATGCAGGCCGTGCCGCTGGAGCCCGGTCAGCAGACCGTGGACTTCTCGGTGACGGTGGTCTGGGAGCTGACCTAGTTTCCCGCTTCCCGCTCAGGCTCCGCCGAAACGGCATTCCGGCAGCGAAAGTGCGAGTAGGGCACTGCTGGAATGCCGTTTCGGCGCAGAGGGGCTCAGCCCGCGGGCGCGATGTCGACCGGAATCCCGTTGAGCACCGCGGTGCCCGACAGTGGGTCGAGATGGGTTCCGTCGTTGAGCTGATTGACGTTCGCCCCGGGGTGGCCGGCCGCAAGCCGCTGACCCGTTCCGCCGCGGTCATGTCCCCAGCCGTGCGGTAGCGAGACCACGCCTCGGCGCATGCCGTCGTCCACTTCGATCGGGGCCAGCAGTTCCCCGCCCGGGCCCTTGATCACGGCGATGTCAGTGAGCCCCAGATCGGCCGCGTCGTCGGGATGGATCTGCAGGGTGCAGCGGTTGGAGCCGCCCGACAGCGCCGGCAGGTTGTGCATCCAGCTGTTGTTGGACCGCAGGTGTCGCCGGCCGATCAACAGGAAGCCACCGGCGGAGCGGCCGAGTGCGTCGCGCAGCCGCGCCACGTCGGCGACGATCGGCTCGGGTGCGAGTTCGATTTGCCCACTTGGGGTTCGGAGGATCTCGGGGATCCGCGGCCGCAGCGGCCCGAGGTCGATACCGTGCGGGTTCGCCTTCAACCGCTCCATGGTCAGCCCGTCGGGCTCGGCGCCGAACGCGTCGCCGTAAGGTCCGAGCCGCAGCATCATGTCGAGGCGTCGTTCGTAGCCGGGCCCGTCGTACAGCATGGCGGTGAGCTCGTCGACGTCGCGCCCCGCCACGAGTGAATCGGGGTTGGCGACGTCCTTGGCCAGCGTCGTGGCGATCACCTGGGCGTCGACGAGGGCGGGGTCCCCGTCGGCGCCGATGCCGTAGAGGATCAGCGCGAGCCGGGACAGGATCTCGGGTTCGTCGGGCCTGCCGTCGAGCGGCAGCGCCGGCGACGAGTACCGCACGTTGTTGCGGACCGCGAGGTTGTTCAGCGCGACGTCGAAGTGTGCGCTGCGCGACGGCGGGGGCGGCGGCAGGATCACGTCGGCGTGACGGGTGGTCTCGTTCAGGTAGGGGTCGATGCTCAGCATGAAGTCGACGCTGTCGAGCGCCTTGTCGAGGCGGTCGCCGTCCGGCGCGGACAGCACCGGGTTCCCCGCGATGGTGATCATCGCCTTGATCTGGCCCTCGCCCGCGGTGTCGATCTCCTCGGCGAGCGCGGCCGCGGGCAGTTCGGACAGCACCTCGGGGTAGCCCGACACCCGGCTGGCCCACCGCCCGGTCTTGAAGCCGCGCCCTGGTTTCGGTGGCCGCGGCGCCGGGGCCGCTGCCCCGAGCGCGAACATCGCGCCGCCGGGGCGGTCCAGGTTTCCGGTGAGGATGTTGATGACGTCGACGAGCCAGCTGCCGATGGTCCCGAACTCGACCGTCGACGTCCCGATGCGACCGTAGACGGCCGCCGTCGGGGCCGCCGCGAGTTCGCGGGCCAGTTCCCGGATCTGGTCGGCGCCCACGCCACAGGCCGCCTCGACGGCCTCCGGCGAGAACTCGTCGGCCAGCGCGCGAACCTCCTCGACACCCGTGACGTGCTCGGTCAGCTCACCGAGGTCGACCAGCTCCTCCTCGAACAGCACGTGCACGATCGCGAACAGCAGCGCCGCGTCGGTCCCGGGCCGCGGCGCGAGGTGCCGGTCGGCGAGTTTGGCCGTCTGGGTGCGGGCCGGGTCGATGACGACGAGCTTGCCGCCGCGCTTGCGCAACGCCCGCAACTTGCCCGGGAAATCGGCGGCGGTGGCCAGGCTGCCGTTGGACACCATCGGGTTCGCGCCGATGATCGCCAGGTAGTCGGTGCGATCCAGGTCGGGCACGGTGAACGCGACCGGGCTGCCGAACATCAGGCCCAGTGCGACGTGCTTGGGCATCTGGTCCAGCGTGCTGGCGCTGAACACCTGCCGGGTGCCCAGGCCCTTGATGATCAGCGGCGCGTACAGGCTGCCCGCGATGGTGTGCGCGTTCGGGTTGCCGAGATAGACCCCGACAGAGGCGCCACCATGCTCGCCGACCACGGCACCGAGGCGCTCGGCGAGGACGGCGTACGCCTCGTCCCAGGTGGCCTCGGTCAGCACGCCGTCCCGCCGGATCAGCGGCCTCGTCAGCCGGTCGGGATCGTTGTCGAGTTCGCCGAAGCTGGCGCCTTTCGGACAGATGAATCCCGCGCTGAACACGTCGTCGCGATCACCGCGGGCGGAGATCACGTGACCGTCCGAGATGGTGAGGGTCAGGCCGCAGGTGGCTTCGCAGAACGGGCAGATCCGAAGGGCCGTGCGGGTATCAGCCATGCCCCGAATTGTGCGCCGCTTAGGGCAGTTCGTACACCTTTGGTTCGAGGGTGCCGATGTAGGGAAGGTCGCGGTAGCGCTCGGCGAAGTCCAGGCCGTACCCGACGACGAACTCGTTGGGAATGTCGAAGCCCACGTAGGCGACGTCGAGTTCGGTCTTGACGGCCTCAGGCTTGCGCAGCAGCGTGCAGACGCGCAGCGAGCGGGGGTGTCGGGTGGCCAGGTTGCGCAGCAACCAGGACAGGGTGAGCCCCGAATCGATGATGTCCTCGACGATCAGCACGTCGCGGTCGTTGATGTCGCGGTCGAGGTCTTTGAGGATCCGCACCACGCCCGAGGACGACGTGGACGAGCCGTACGAGCTGACCGCCATGAACTCCAACTGCGTGGGCAGCGGGATGGTCCGGGCCAGATCGGTGACGAACATGACCGCACCCTTGAGCACGGTGACCAACAGCAGGTCGTCGTTACCCAGATTGTCGCGGTACTGCTCGGCGATCATCTCGGCGAGTTCGACGGTGCGGGTCCGGATCTGCTCCTCGGACAACAGCACCGATTTGATGTCTCCCGCATACAGCTCGGCAGAGTCGACAGCCACTCGAACAGCGTGCCATGCGAGTGGGTCGCTTTCCAACGCGGATCGCTAGACAGGTTCGGTGTGCATCACGAGCACACCGCCGCGCCGTGCCGCGAACAACCGCTGTTTGCGCAGCCCGGAACCGACGGCCACACCGCCCTGCCCCCGCCAAGCCGTCACCAGCCGGTCCACCGCCCGGATCTGGATGTCGGTCAGATCACACGCACCGCCCTCCAGCAACCAGGCCCGGACCACCCGGCGCCGCAGCGCGTCGGGCAACGGGGCCAGCCGGGCATGGTCCAGACCGCCGTCCTCGACACGCGCCCCGGCGAGAGCCTCGGCGGCGAGAGCGTCGAGCGTCTCGGTGTCCTCACGCAGCGCGATCGCGGTGCGGGCCAGCGCCTCGGCCACTCCCCCGCCGAGCACGTCCTCAAGCAGCGGCAGCACCTCGTGGCGCAGCCGGACCCGGGTGAACCGGCGGTCGGCGTTGTGCGGGTCCTGCCACGGGGTGAGACCGAGCTCGGCGCAGACGGCGTGCGTCAGCGTGCGACGCACCCCCAGCAGTGGGCGGTGCCACGGCGGGTCGTGAGCACGCATACCGGCGATCGAACGGGCCCCCGATCCGCGGCCCAGACCCAGCAGCACCGTCTCGGCCTGATCGTCGAGCGTGTGCCCGAGCAGGACCGGCGCGCCGTCACGCGCCGCCTCCAGAGCGGTGTAGCGGGCCTGACGTGCCGCGGCCTCCGGCCCGCCGGCACGGCCGACATCCACTGAAAGAATATGCGCCGCAACACATCCCAGCCCCAACGCCTGCCGGCGCGCTGCGTCGGCAACGGTGTCCGATCCGGCTTGCAGGCGGTGGTCGACGATCAGCGCTGTGGTGGGCCGCAGATCGGCCGCGACTGCGGTCAGTGCCAGCGAGTCCGGGCCACCCGACAGTGCCACGCACCAGGCCGGACCTTCAACGCCGACGACCGAGGCCGCGACCACTTGCCGCAGCGCGGCTACAGCACCCGTTCGATCCATCGTTGCGGTTCGTCGATCTCGTCGGGTTGCGGCAGGGTTTCGGGGCCGGACCAGATGGTGTTGAACCGCGCCATCCCGACCGTCGTGACCACATGGTCGACGAACGCTTTGCCCCGCGTGTACTGGCTGATCTTGGCGTCGAAACCCAAAAGCGCGCGCACGAGACGCTGCAGCGGGGGCTGTTTGCGTTGCCTGCGCTCGTCGAAGCGACGCCGAATGGTCGAGACCGTGGGCACCACCGCCGGGCCGACGGCATCCATCACGTGATCGGCATGCCCTTCCAGCAGGGTGCCCAGCACCAACAGCTGATCGAGGGCCCGGCGCTGCGGTTCGGCCTGCACGGCACGCATCAAGCCGAGCACTCCGCTCGAGTTCGGGTCCTGCGCAGACCCGTTGCGCTGACTGCGGACGAACTGCGCGAGCCGGCCCACCACCTCGGTGACGTCCTCGCCGGCATCCTGGGTGAGCACGGCCAGCGACTGCGACATATGGTCGGCCAACCAGGGATTGGCGCGGAACTGGACCCGGTGGGTGACCTCGTGCAGGCACACCCACAGCCGGAAATCCGCTGGGGCGACCCGCAGTTGGCGTTCCACCGCGATGACGTTGGGATACACCAGCAACAGCTCGCCACCGTCCGGGGCGAACGGATCGTACTGACCGAGGATGCCCGACGAGATGAACGCCAGCACCGCACCGGTCTGCGCGCCGGTGACCCGCCCGGTGATGAATCCAGGCTTCTGCTCAGCACTTTCGTCGCCGGGTTTAAGGCCGGTGGTCATCACCCGCATCGAGCGGGTGGCGGCCCGGATCCATGCGGGACGATCCACCACGCGGGCGTCGGGCACCTCGGCACCCTCGATCAGGCCCGTCACCTCGCGCACCGGCAGCTCGGCAGCCTTCGAACTCTCCGAGAGCTGCTCGATCACCTGGCTGCGGGTGTAGTCACTGGCGGCCGGGGCCGGCCGGGCCAGTTTCGCCCCGACCGTCGCGGCGAAATCCCAGTCGACGGCGCGGCCCGCGGTCATCGCGACCCGGTCGCTCACGTGCCACATCCGCACGACCGCAGCACCGCGGCCAGCTCGTCGATCGCGGTGCGCCCGGTGGGCCCGGCGTTGTTGGAGATCAGCGCGAACGTCAGCACCCGCCCGCTGTCGTCGGTGACGATGCCGGCCAGTGCGTTGGTCCCGGTCAATGACCCGGTCTTGGCCCGCAGCCAGCCCGCGGCGTCACGCCCGGCTTCGGTGTCGAGGTAGCGGTTGGACAGCGTGCCGCTGCCGCCGGCGATGGGCAGCAGATCCACCAGCGGCCGCATGGCCGGTTCGGTGTTGCCCGCCGCGATGTTGACCACCTCGTCGAGAATCCGGGCGGTCAACAGGTCTTCGGTCGACAGACCGCTGGAATCGACCAGTTTGGCCGCCGACATGTCGATGCCGATGCCCTCGAGTTGGCTGAGCACCGCGTCGACACCGCCGTCGAAACTCTGCGGGCGGTGCAGTTGAGCGGCGACCTCGCGGGCGATCGACTCGGCCATCACGTTGTCGGATTCGTTCATCATCTGGCGCATCCGCTCGATCAGCGGCGCGGACTGCACCGCGGCGATCTGCCTGCCGCCAGGAACCGCGCCGGCCAGCACCGTCACCGTCGCGGGATCCACCTTGAGCGCGGCGGCCAGGGCCCGGCCCGCATCGAGGGCCGGTGTGGTCGATCGCCTGGATTCCACCGTCGTCGGCTGGATACGTCCGCCGTCGAGCATCACCGGTTCCATCGGCGCGATGTCACCGCCCTCGATGTCGGCCGGATCCCAGCCCGGCGCCATCGTCGGGCCGCTGTAGGCGCTGGTGTCCACCCGGACCGCGGTGACCGCGATGCCGCTGCGGCGCACCTGCTCGGCCAGATCACTGATCCGGGCCGCGCCCTTGTACCAGGTGTCGGTGTCCTCGGGCGCTGCCGAGAGCGTGGTGTCCCCGCCGCCCTTGAGCACCACCAGACCTGGCTGCGAGTCGACGGCCAGGACCGTGGTGGCCAGCCGGGCGTTGCGGTCCAACGTGAGCAACGCCGCTGCCGTCGTCAGCACCTTGTTGACCGACGCCGGCTGCATCGGCACCCCGGAATTCTGTTCCCACAGTTCGGCACCGGTCTCGGCGTCGGTGATCCGGCCGGTCACCTGACCGAGATCGGGATTCGCCAATGCCGGGGCCAGCGCGGCGGCCAGGCCGCTCACGGTCGGTGTCGGCGCGGACATGTCCACCGGGACGATCCCTGGGCTGGCGGTCGCAGGCGGGGGCGCGGGCGTGGCCGCCGCGGCATCGCTGGACCGGTGCCCGGTGAGCACCGCAGCAACCGCGACGACGGCGGCGACCAGCACCAGGACCACGACGCCAACCGCCACATGGGTGGACTGCCGCCACCGTGTGGGCCGCATATTTCTCCTGCTCTGCCGGTGGTGGGGACGAGCCACCCGTTTAGGCCAGACTATCGCTCCATTAGGGTTGACCCGCGTCGTCGCCCGACGACCCAAGCCTGACCGCAGATGCGAAGGAGCCACGACGGTGAAGTTCGACGTCGTCATCGAGATCCCGAAGGGTTCGCGCAACAAGTACGAGGTTGACCACGAGACCGGCCGGGTCAAGCTCGACCGCTACCTCTACACCCCGATGGGCTACCCCGCCGACTACGGGTTCTTCGAGGACACCCTCGGCGAGGACGGCGATCCGCTGGACGCGCTGGTCCTGTTGCCCGAGTCGGTGTTCCCCGGCTGCATCGTCGAGGCCCGTCCGGTCGCGATGTTCAAGATGACCGACGAGGCCGGTGGCGACGACAAGTTGCTGTGCGTGCCCGCCGGAGATCCGCGCTGGGACCACATCCAGGACCTCGGCGACGTGTCGCAGTTCGAACTCGACGCCATCAAGCACTTCTTCGTGCACTACAAGGACCTGGAGCCGGGCAAGTTCGTCAAGACCGCCGACTGGGTGGGCCGCGAGGAGGCCGAGGCCGAGTTGCAGCGTTCGGTCGAGCGGTTCAAGGCCGAAGGCCACTAGACCGCTAGATCCCGGAAGAGTTTGCCTCGCCGTAACACGGCGTAACTCCCCTGTGCTCTGCACCTTCCATGCTTGACCAGTGTTGATGCATCAGGGCATGGGACTTGAGGCGTACAACGCGCTGCCCCTACGGCGTGCGGTGCACGCCGTGTACGAGTGCTGCTACAGCGTGGTGCTGGCGACCGACCTGGCCGGCGGCCGCCCGTTCGCCGACCACGACGCGCTGTTCCGGCAGGCCGACACCCTGCTGTTCAGCCTCGGCGAGGATTCCATCGACCGCGTGCTGCAGGCCTATCCCCATATCGGCAGGCGTCCGCGCAGCCCGAAGTCGGTTTGCGAGCAGTGCTCGGTGTGGGACGACGATCCCGTGGTGATGACCCAGCTCAACGCCGAGGTCCAGCACTACGTCGAACAATTCGGGTTCGGCTTCGTGATGTTCGTCGAGGACTGCTGCGCGCACCGGGCCATGGCCGGCATCGTCGATCGGCTGCACAACGACGGCGAGACCGAACGAAAGGTCGTCCGCAACGAACTGGCCCGCATCAACCGGGCCCGGCTGGAACGCATGCTCGGACCCGAGGGCGGCTATTACAACTGGTGAGTGAGTGGCTCACCACGATCGAGGCGGCCGATGTTGGCGGCGATCTCCTCGGCCCGGCCGCCGAACGTGTCGGTCGTGACGCCTGACGAATGCGGCGTCATCAACACGTTGGCCAGTTCGCCGAACGGCAGCTCACTCGGCACCCCCTGCCCACCCGGGCCGGGATAGCGGTACCAGACGTCGATGGCGGCAGCCTTGATCCGGCCCTCCAAGAGCGCGTCGTAGAGCGGGCGCTCGGCCACCAGCGGCCCGCGCCCGACGTTGACCAGCACACCGCCGGAGCCCAGCGCCGCCAGCTGCTCGGCGCCGATCATGCCTTCGGTCGCCGCGGTGAGCGGCGCCGACACCACAACCACGTCGGACTCCGCCATGAGCCGGTTCAGCTCGGAGGTGTCACCCGCCCAGGACAGGCCGTGGGCCACGGTGTCGACCCGCCCCGATCCGGTCACCGCGGACCCGGTCGAACCCAGGCCGCGGAATAATTCCCATACGCGCCGGCCGATGTGTCCGAACCCGACCAGGCCGACGCGGGCCGCGCCGATCGCAGGCAACTGTGGCAAGTTGGCGTCGTAGACCGAGGTGGCCCATATCCCACGGCGCAATGCCCGGTCCTGCGCCAGGAAGTCGCGGCGCAGCAACACCGCGGCCGCAAGCACATACTCCGCGATGGACCGTTCATGATGGAAGGTGTTGGCCACCAAGGTTTCTGGCCGCAGCGCGGCAAAGTCGACCTTGTCCGTGCCGGCCCCCGCGACGTGCACGAGGCGCAATTTCTCGGCCGCGGCAGCCATCTCGGCGGTGAACCGGCCGCCCACGAACACATCGGCGTCCCGCAGGTCTTCGATGCTCCCGTTCCAGACCACCTCCGCACCCGACGGCAGCGCGGCCTCGAAGCGATCCCGGTGTACCAGCAGATTCGGTTCTATTACGACAATCTTCATGTCAATCCCGCTGCAGCGCAGGTCGTTTACTGTCGAATTTCCAGCCTGGAATCAAGTACTGCATCGCCACCGCGTCGTCGCGGGCCCCCAGCCCCTCAGCCAGATACAGCTCGTGAGCCGCGGCAACCCGCTCCTCGTCGAGCTCGACACCCAGGCCCGGTGTCGCGGGCACGTCGAGGTAGCCGTCGACGATCTGGAACGGCTCCTTGGTGATCCGCTGGCCGTCCTGCCAGATCCAGTGGGTGTCGATCGCCGTGATATCTCCCGGTGCCGCGGCGGCCACGTGGGTGAACATCGCCAGCGAGACGTCGAAGTGGTTGTTGGAGTGCGAACCCCAGGTCAACCCCCACGCATCACAGAGCTGCGCGACCCGCACCGATCCGCTCATCGTCCAGAAATGCGGATCGGCCAGCGGGATGTCGACTGCGCCGGCCCGGATCGCGTGCCCCAGCTCGCGCCAGTCGGTCGCGATCATGTTGGTGGCGGTCGGCAGGCCGGTGGCGCGTTTGAATTCGGCCATCACCTCGCGGCCGGAGAACCCGCCCTCCGGACCGACCGGATCCTCCGCATAGGCGAGCACGTCCGTGAGCTGACGGCAGGTCTCGACGGCGTCGGCCAGTAACCAGCCGCCATTGGGGTCCAGCGTGATCCGTGCGTCGGGGAACCGTTCGGCCAGCGCGGTGACGGCCTTGGCCTCGTCGGCAGCGGGCAGCACACCGCCCTTGAGCTTGAAGTCACGGAACCCGTAGCGGGCGCGGGCAGCCTCGGCAAGCCGCACGACCGCCTCGGGCGAGAGCGCCTCGTCGTGACGGATGCGCAGCCACTCGTCGGCTTCGGCCGGCTCGTCGGCCGCGGACCGGTATCCGAGGTCGGTGCGGTCGCGGTTACCGACGAAGAACAGGTAGCCCAGTGCCTGAACGCGTTTGCGCTGTTGGCCGTCGCCGAGCAGTGCGGCGACCGGCACGCCGAGGTGCTTGCCCAGCAGGTCCAGCAACGCTGACTCCACGGCGGTGACGGCGTGCACCATGACCCGCAGGTCGAAGGTCTGCGCCCCGCGCCCCGCGCTGTCGCGGTCGGCGAACTCGCGGCGGATGCTCGCCAGGATGGCGTTGTACGCCCCGAGGGATCGACCGACCACAAGCGTCCTGGCGTCGTCGAGGGTTCTCCGGATGGCCTCGCCCCCTGGCACCTCGCCCACCCCGGTGTTCCCATCGGAATCCCTGAGGATCAACAGGTTTCGGGTGAAGAACGGTCCATGCGCGCCGCTGAGGTTGAGCAGCATGCTGTCGTGGCCCGCAATCGGTATCACGATCAACTCGGTCACGACAGGCGTCGCGTTCTGTGTACTCATCGGTACTCCAATCTTGAGGGAGCTCATGCGAACCACTTGTCGCCGTTGGCAACCGGGCGGACCACCCGGGAAACCTTGTCGCACACCAGGCGCAGGGCCTCGATGATCTCCCGTTCTCGCTCCGGGGTGAGTCGCGACAACGGGACCGACGCGCTGATCGCATCATGCGCCGGGTGCCGGTAACGCAGCGTGACTGCGAAACATTTGATGCCCTGCGTGTTTTCCTCGTTGTCGCTGGCATAGCCGCGTACCCGAACCTCGTCGAGAGCCAGGTCGAGACCGGCCCGGTCGGTGAGCGTGCGGGGAGTCAGCGGCGTGAGCGTGTCCGGGATGTGTGCATCGAGCTCGGCACCGAACCGCTCGGCGAGCAGTGCCTTGCCGAGCGCGGTGGCGTAGGCCGGCAACCGGCGTCCCACCTTGTTGGCGGTGCGCACGTACTGGCGGGACTCGCGGGTGGCCAGGTATACGACGTCGTGCCCGTCGAGCCGGCCGAGGTGGAACGTCTCGTCGAGTTGGCCGCGCAGGTCTTCGAGGAACGGCGCGATCATCGGCAGATACGGGTCGGCGTCGAGATAACTGGTTCCCACCAGCAGCGCCCGCATGCCGATGCTGTACTGCGTGCCCGCATCGTCGGAACGCACCCAACCCTGGGCCACCAGAGTGCGCAGCAAGGCATGCGCAGAGCTACGTGGCATCTCAAGCGCCGCACAGATTTCCCGGATTCGGGTGGGCTCGTCGGGTCGTGCGGCCAGGAACTCCAGCAGTTCGACCGTACGCACCGCGGATTTCACCTTGCGCACCGAAACACTGTCACTATCGGTGGTCATTCACCCTCCCATGAGCTGACGGACGATCAGCACCACCGCACCGATGGTGGATATCGCGATGGCCGCCCATCGCTGACGCTGCCGATCCAGGTGTCGGTTGACCCATCGGGACAGCACATAACCGACCACGCACGCCGGGACGAGCATCGCGAACACCGCGACGGTGTGGTGATCGATGGAACCTGTGAGCGCGAGCAGCACGATCGACAGGGCCGACCCGACCAGGAAGAACCCGCTCATCGTTCCGCGTAACCGGGCACCGGTGTTGTTCTGCCACACCAGCGCCATCGGCGGCCCACCGATGGAGGTCGCGGTGCCCAGCAGCCCCGAGGTGGCGCCGGCCAGCACCAGATTGCGCCGGTGCGGCGCCGGGATCCAGCCCATGCTCGTCAGCGCCACGCCGCCCAACACCACCGCCGCCAGTGCATACGCCAGCAGATTCGCCGGCATCACCACCAGCAGGAGCGCCCCCGCAACCGTGCCCGGAATCCGTCCGGCCAGAGCCCATCCGGTGCCTGCGAGGTCGATGTCCTGGCGTTCCCGTACCACCACCATGAGCGTGACCATGGTGGCGAGCATGATGAGCGTTCCCGGGATCAGCCCCGGGTCCACGATCGCGACGATCGGTGCCGCCAGCATCCCCATGCCGAACCCGATGGAGGCCTGCATGCACGACGCCAGCACGATTGCGGCGGCGACGATCCCGTAGCCGGCGATGCTCACGCCGACACCGGCACGGCCGGCTCCAACGGATGGTGGCACTCGGAGATGTGGCCGTCGACGTCGGGATCCGCGGTCGCTGCCGGCACCTGCGTCGCACAGATGTCGGTCGCTTTCCAGCACCGCGTGCGGAACCGGCAACCCGACGGCGGATTCAGCGGCGACGGCACCTCGCCCTTCAGCAGGATCCGGTTGTTACGTTGGACCGCATCAAGTTTCGGAGCTGCCGACAGAAGGGCCGCGGTGTACGGATGCCGCGGATTCTGATACACGTCCTCGGTGCGTCCGCTCTCGATCATGTGCCCCAGGTACATCACCGTGACGCGGTCGGCGACATGTCGCACCACCGAAAGGTCGTGCGAGATGAAGACATAGGAGATACCGAGCTCCTGCTGTAGATCGTTGAGCAGGTTGAGCACCTGCGCCTGGACCGACAGGTCGAGAGCCGATACCGGTTCGTCGCAGATGATGACATCGGGGTTGAGGGCCAACGCCCTCGCGATGCCGATGCGTTGCCGTTGGCCGCCGGAGAACTCCTGCGGATACTTGTTGACGGCTTTGGCTCCCAGTCCGACCATGTCGAGCAGGCCGCGTACCCGCATCTCCCGGTCCTTGCGGTTCGGGTGCAGGGTCTTGTGGGTGCGCCACGGCTCGGCGACGATGTCGCCGGCGGTCATGCGGGAGTTGAGCGACGCGTAGGGATCCTGGAACACCATCTGGACCCGGCGCCGGAATTTCAGCAGCTCCGCTCCGCGCAGGCTGAAGGGGTCGATGCCGTCGAAGGTCACGCTCCCCGAATCCGGGCGCTCAAGCATCATCAGTGTTCGCGCCAGTGTGGACTTGCCGCAACCAGATTCGCCGACCAACCCGAGCGTTTCGCCGCGGCCGAGGTCGAGGTCGATGCCGTCGAGGGCCGCCAGTCGGCTCTTTCCCACCCGGAACGACTTTCGCAGATCGCGGACGGTGAGCAGGTTTTCAGACATCTGTCGCTTCTCCTCCTCGCGTGCGGGTCTCGACCTCGTCAGGAAAGTGGCAAGCGCTGCGACGCGTACCGCCCTCGAGCGCAGGTCGCGTGCTGACACAGATATCGCGGGCCAGCGGGCAGCGGTCCTGGTAGACGCAACCAGCCGGGATCGAGTGCAGGTCCGGCGGGGCACCGTTGATGGACTTGAGGGCTTCGCCGCGCACCGCACTCACCGGGACCGAGTCGAGCAGCCCCTTGGTGTAGGGGTGTCGAGGGCCGGCGAAAACTTCAGCCACCGGCCCGGTTTCGACGACCTGGCCGGCATACATCACGGCGACCTGATCCGCCTCCTCGGCCACCAGCGCAAGATCGTGGGTGATCAGCACGACGGCCATGTCGTATTCGCTGCGCAAGCTCTTGAGCAGCGCCATGATCTGCGCCTGCACGGTGACATCCAGTGCGGTGGTCGGTTCGTCGGCGATCAGCACCCGAGGGTTCAGTGCGACGGCCATCGCGATCAACAGCCGTTGCCGCATACCTCCGGAGAACTGGTGCGGATAGGACTTCAACCGCTCCTCCGGCTGTGGAATGCCGACCCGCGCCATCAGTTCCACCGCTTTGCGCTTGGCGTCCTTGGCATTCATGCCATGGTGGATGCGGAACGGCTCGGCCAGCTGGGTGCCGACGGTGTAGAGCGGGTTGAGGGCCGTCAGCGCGTCCTGGAAGACGATGGCCAACTCCGGTCCGGCCAGCTTGCGCCGGGTCTTGCGGTCGGCGGCCAGGATGTCCACTTCGGCCAGCATCGCGGTGCCGTCGACCACCTCGGCGACCGGGTCGAGCAGGCCGACCAGTGCCGTGGCGGTCATCGACTTGCCGCAACCGGATTCGCCGAGCAGAGCCAGGGTCTGGCCGCGGTGCGCCGCGAAGCTGACGTGATCGACCGCGCGCACGGTTCCGGTGATGGTGCGGATGTCCACGGTGAGCCCGTCCACCACCAGTGCGGGATCGGCGTCAACATGCTCGGACCTGGTCGGCGGTTCCACGACGCTGCTGCTCAGCTGGGAGGTCATCCGAGGGCCTTTCCGGTCTTGGTGAAGCGGGACAGGCGTTTCTGCGGGACGGTGAGCCGCCAGCGCTGGGCCGGATCGGTGGCGATACGGGCCCACGCGGCCAGGATGGTGGCCGAGACCGTGGTGATGACGATGGCCACGCCCGGGAAGAAGGACAGCCACCATGCGGTGTGCAGGTAGGTCCGGCCCTGCGAAACCATCAGTCCCCAGCTGACATCCGGCGGCTGGATCCCGATACCCAGGAAGCTGAGCGAGGATTCGGCCAGCATGGCGTAGCAGAAGTCCAGCGTGGCGACGGTCAGCAGGGTCGGCAGCACGATCGGCACCACGTGCCGGAGAATGATGGACCGGCCACTGGCCCCGAAGGTGCGCGCCGCATCGACGAACACCCGGCTGGACAGTTCGGCCGACTCGGCGCGGGCGGTGCGCAGATAGACGGGGATGCGGGTGATCGCGAGCACCGCAACGATATTGGCGGCGCTCGGCGAGAACACGTACAGCACCACCACGGCCAGCAGCAACGAGGGGAAGCTCATGATGACGTCGGCCACCCGCATGGCCAGCGTTTCCCGCCAGCCGCGGTAGTAGCCGGCCCACATACCGATCAGCGAGCCGACGACTGCCGAGATCACCACGGCGGGAATGGCCACCGACAGCGTGGTGCGGGAGGCGACGATGAGCCGGGCCAGCATGCTGCGTCCCAGCGGGTCGGTGCCCAGCACGTTGGCCCAGCCGTGGGCAAGGGTGAACGGTGCCTGGTTCGAGTTGTCGAGGTCGATGTGGGTGGCCAGGTTGCCGACCAGCATGGGCCCGAACACCGCGGTGAGGACCACCAGGCCGAGCACCACTGCGGCACCGGCGGCCACCCGGTCATTGACCAGGAGCCGGAACCACACGGAGCGCCTACGGGTCGGTTCGGCCTCCGGTTCGCCGACGATGGCAGTGGTGGGTTTGACTGGTACCAGGTCGATTTGCGTACTCATGGTGCCCCTAGACCTTTGCCGGTTCCCGTACACGTGCGTCCAGCAGCGCATAACAGGCGTCGATGATGATGTTCAGCACGAAGATGCTGACCGCGGTGAGCAGGACTGCGGCCTGCAGGACCGCGAAGTCGCGCTGCAGGATGGCGTCGATCATGAGCTTCCCGATACCGGGCCAGCCGAAGATCGCCTCCACCACGACGGCACCGTTGATCAGCCCGACCGCGAGATCGCCCGCCACGGTCAGTGCAGGTGCCGCCGCGTTGCGCAGAGCGTGGTGGCTGACCACGCGAAGATCGCCGGCACCCTTGCTCCGTGCCAACCGGATGTAGGGGGCCGACAGCGCCGAGACCATGGCACCTCGCACCACCTGGGTGAGTACGCCCAGGGGACGGATCATCAGCGTGGCTATCGGCAGAATCCACGAGAGCATGCCGTCATCTGTGCCCGAGGTGGGCAGCACGCCGAGCAGTACGGAGAACAGCCACACGCCGGTGATGGCGAACCAGAAGTCCGGGATACTCGCGGCGGTCATCGACAGCAGGCTGGAGAATCGGTCTGCCAGCGAGTTGGGCCGGTAAGCAGCCCAGCAGCCGACGATGACCGCCCCGATGATCGCCAGCAG
Source organism: Mycolicibacterium sp. 050232 (assembly GCA_036235365.1). Taxonomy (GTDB): domain Bacteria; phylum Actinomycetota; class Actinomycetes; order Mycobacteriales; family Mycobacteriaceae; genus Mycobacterium. The sequence continues at coordinate 172,767 of JAZBEZ010000006.1, forward strand.
CATGGTGGTGAACGCGAGCTGCAGAGTGGCGGGGAAGGCGCGCAGCGCCATCGCCGACGCGGATTCTCCTGTGCGCAGCGAGGTTCCGAAGTCGAGGTGGAGCACGCCCTTGAAGTAGTCCACCAGCTGCGCGGCGAGTGGCTGGTCGAAGCCGTGCTGATGGGCGAACGCCGCACGCTGGTCGGCGGTTGCGGACTCGGGCAGGTACAGGTTGGTCGGATCACCGGTGAGCCGGGCGAGCAGGAACACGCCGAGCAGCACGATGATCAACGGGATGGCACTGGTGTACATCCGGCGCCGGACAAAAGGGAACATCGGCTCAGCTCCTGTCGGTGCGGTCGGTCGAAGAGGGCGTCATCTCCGAAAGCCGCATCTCGTCGCCGGTGGCGGAGTTGGGGGTGTAATCGATACGCGGCGACTTGCCGAGGATGCCCTTCATGTGGGCTATATAGGCGAACTGCATGATCTGCTGCGGCTCTTCGGCGAACAGTTTCGCGAACGCATCCTGGCGGGCCTGACCGGTGAGGGCTTCCGCGGCGCGGATCTTTTGGTCGAATTCTTTTGTGCCGTAGGCGCTCTGCGGCCCTTCGGAAAGCATGTACTGGTCCATGGTGAACGCGGCGTCACCCGCCTGGTTCCCGTGCATGATCATCAGGAGGTAGGGACCGGTATCCGCCGGGAACGGGCGCAGCTGGTACTGCAACTGGCCGGCGGTGTCCATCATCTCGATCTTCACGTTGAGACCGATCTCGGCGAATTCACTTTGGAGCACCTCGATGGTCTCGGAGATCTTCGGGAACTGGGCGGTGCGGCCGATCAGCCGGATCTGCCGGTCCACCGGCACACCGTCCGCCTTCGCCTCGGCAATGAGCGCCTTGGCCTTCACGAGATCGTGGGGCCACAACGGAAGTTGATCGTTGTACCCGACCACACCGGACGGAATGAGCTGCGACGCCGGCTCTCCGAGTCCGCGGAACAGTGCTTTGACGATGCCGGTCCGGTTGACCGAGTAGTTGATCGCCTGCCGGACGCGGATGTCGTTCAGCGGCGCTTCTCCTGCCTGCATGCGCAGTGCGGTGGTCTCGTTGTTCTGGAACGGGACTCCGCGATCGCCGACCCCGTCCTCGGGCCCGAGCGAGGTCGCGATGTCGGCCTCGTCGTTGGTGATCATGGCGGCGCGCACACTGCCCTCGCTGCGCCACTGGTATTCGGCGCGCGCGAAGGCCGGCTTGGCGCCCCAGTAGCGGTCGTTGCGCTTGAGCATCAGCTTCTGGCCGTATTCCCAGTCTTCGATGGTATAGGGGCCGGTTCCGATGGGCTCACGCACCTTCTCAGTGGTGCTGGTGCCCACCGGCACGATCTCAACGAACGAGATACGCAGCGGCAGAATCGGATCCGGCTCGGGTGTGCCGATCACCACGGTGTGCTCGTCCGGAGCTGTGACGTCAAGCTCGGCGTCACCGAACACATAACCGTCGACGTTGCACTGCAGATCGGAGTTCACTGCCCGGTCGATCGAAAAGGCGGCGTCCTTGGCGGTGAACGGCGCTCCGTCGGAGAAGGCGACACCTTTGCGGATGTCGAAAGCCCATTGGTTCGGCGCGGTTTGGCGCCATGCGGTGGCCAGCAGAGGCTGCAGGTCGCCGGTGTCGGGATCGCGCTCGATGAGTGGTTCGGTGATGTTGGACCGCACCACGATGCCGGTGGATGTCAGCGAGCTTTCGCAGGACTCCAGCGTCGGGGGTTCCTGGGAGATGACGATCCGCAGAGTGTCGGGGTCATAGCCGCCGTGCGCGGTGTTGGCGACGGTGCACCCGGCGGTGAGCGTGCAGGCGGCCAGAGCGACTGCCGGAGCGGCGAGAACTCGCCTCATGGATCCTCCAGGGTGTGATGTCCACGTATGTGGATGTCGGTTGTGACCGCAGACACACGCTAAGAACGGCTGACTCCACCCGTCAACCCACTGAAATCAGCCGAAATGGCTCGAACCGAACGCCCTGGGCACGTCGGCGAACCAGGCCTAAACGGCTCTGAACAGCTCTTTTAGTGGAGTCGCAGATCTATCGATGCGCCCACAGCAATGGCGCGGCGGCAATTATGCAGCTTGCGTATCAACCCATGCTATTTCCGTGTTGGACGGGTATTTGCCCGCGGGCATACCGTAGCTGCATCCCGACCGAGGAGTACGTGTGCCCGAATCCGATTCCAGCCGCCGCGTCCTGCAGGTGGGTCCGCTCAAGCCGTCGCTCGCAGAGACGCTGCGGACCAGCTACGACGCCTACGTCTTGCCCGACGGCCCCGAACGCTCGACGTTCCTCGACGAGCACGGCGCCACGATCACCGCGGCGGTGACCTCGGGACGCACCGGGGTGGACGCCGGGTTGATGTCCGCGCTGCCCAACCTGGGCGCAGTGGTGAACTTCGGGGTGGGCTACGACACCACGGATATCGAGGCGGCTGCCGCGCGAGATGTCATGGTCAGTAACACCCCCGATGTCCTCAGCGACTGTGTGGCCGACACCGCCGTCGGACTGTTGATCGACACCATGCGTCAGTTCTCGGCCGCCGACCGCTACCTGCGGGACGGCCGCTGGGCAGCCGACGGCAATTACCCACTGACCCACAAGGTTTCAGGAGCACGCGTCGGCATCATCGGTCTGGGCCGGATCGGTCAGGCGATCGCGGCCCGGCTCGTCGCCTTCGGCTGCCCGATCAGCTACCACAACCGGCGGGAGGTCGCGGACAGCCCGCACACCTACGTCGCCTCCGCCGCCGAGCTCGCCCGCCAGGTCGACGTTCTGATCATCGCCGCGGCCGGCGGCAGCGGGACGCGGCACCTGGTCGATCGGGATGTGCTCGACGCGCTCGGACCCGACGGCTACCTGGTCAACATCGCTCGCGGCAGTGTCGTGGACGAGGACGCCCTCGTCGGGGCCCTGACCGACGGCAGGCTGGCCGGTGCCGGACTCGATGTGTTCACCGACGAACCGAACGTGCCCGAGGCGCTGCTGTCGTTGGACAACGTGGTGCTACTCCCTCACGTCGGGAGCGGGACCGTGGAGACCCGCGCCGCCATGGAGGCGCTGACCCTGGCCAACCTGGACAAGTTCCTGGAGTCCGGCGAACTCGTCACTCCGGTACCCATGCCGGCTCGGGCCGGCTGAGGTCAGCGGACCTAACGTACGTTGCAGCCAGTACCCATGTTGTGACAGTGCGCGCCGGAATTGCATGAGCCGCAATGGCAACCGCAGGCGACCTTGGCCTGCGGTCTCGCCACAGGTTGCGGCGGATAGTAGATGTCCCGGTCTCGGTCTCTGTGCGGACGGTCGCGTCGCGGCATGATGGGGACCTCCTCGAGGTCAGCGTCGTATGCGCATCAGGCTATGTCCTGACTGACCGCTCAGCTGACGAAATCCTCGACGAGATCGTCCGTGGTCCACTCGCGTGGCGGCAGCACGTCCCGCAACAGCCGCAGTAGCGCGGGATTCGTGCTGTCTCCGCGCCAGACCGCGTCCAGTTCGACCGGACGCTCCCGGAATGCACCTATCGAGCGGAACACCACTCCCTCGGGATGCAAAGTGGCCGTTGACGCCGGCACCAGCGCGATGCCGATCCCGGAGCGCACCAGCACCAGCATGGTGTGCACCTGGGTGACGTACTGGACGTAGCGCGGCGTGGCGCCCGCGATCGTGAAAGTACTGATCAGCAGCTCGTTGAAGTACCGGGCCTGCACCGGGGAGTACATGATCATGTCCTGGCCGTCGAGATCGTTGAGCGTGAGCTGACGGCGCACCTCGACCAGCGGGTGCCCGGCCGGCAACGCGGCGATGAGCTGCTCGTGCAGCAGTGGCCGGGATACCAGGCCAGGGCGCTTGAGAGGCGGCCGCGCCATGCCGAGGTCCAGTTCACCGGTCATGAGCGCTTCGACCTGGACGGCCGTCACCATCTCCCGCAACTCGAGCGTCACGTCCGGCATATGTTGGCGCGCGGCGTCGAACAGCCTGGGTAGCACCGGATGCGCCGAGGCCGCAGTGAATCCGATCACCACGGTTCCGAGATCACCTGCGGGAACTCTTTTTACGTTGAGCGCCGCACCTTCGGCCAGCTGCAGGATTCGACGGGCATCGGGCAGGAACGCCACCCCGGCCGGTGTCAGCGTGACGGACCGGGTGGTCCGGTCGATCAGGTGAACCCCGAGTTCGCTCTCCAGCTGCTGGATCTGGCGGCTCAGCGGCGGCTGAGTCATGTGCAGCCGTTCGGCGGCCCGGCCGAAGTGCAGTTCTTCGGCGACGGCGATGAAGCACGACAGCCGCGACAGCGAGAACACCGGTGCAGCCTATCGGCCGCGGGCGTCATATATGCGCGAACGGCATGAATGCGGGCAACGAAGGGACCGGCCAGGCATTGCCGACCTGTATATTTGGCAGTATATTAGAACATGTGTTCGAATTACTCGATCGGCCGGTGTTGAGTGAACTCACTGACGCCGCGCTGATCGACACCCTCGAACACCACACCCGCACTGAAGCCGCCGAGGCCGCCGCCCGACTGGCCGTCATCGCCGAGATCGTGGCCCGCCACTGCGACGACGAAGACGACGCGTCCGCCCACTGCGCGATCGACGGCTGGGAAACCGCCAATGCCGCGATCAGCGCCGCCTGCAACCTGACCCGCCGCGGCGCCTCCGCCCAAATGCGCATCGCCCAAGCCCTGCGCGACCGGCTACCCAAAGTCGCCGCCGCCTTCGCCCGCGGAGACATCTCCGCCAAAGTCATCGCCACCATCACCTGGCGCACCCAACTCGTCACCGATGACGACGCCATACAACTGATCGACACCGCCCTGGCCGGCGCCGCCACCACCTACGGCGCACTGACCGCCACCAAAACCGAACAAGCCATCGACGTCTGGGTGGAGAAATTCGACCCCGCCGCCGTCCGCAGAACCCGCACCGCCGCCCGCGAACGCGACATCCACTTCGGCGACCCCGACGACCCCAACGGCACCGTGTCGATCTGGGGACGCCTGCTGGCCACCGACGCCGCCCTGCTCAAAAACCTGCTCACCGCCATGGCACGCAGCGTCTGCGACAACGACCCCCGCACCCTCGGACAACGCCGCTCCGACGCCCTCGGCGCCGTCGCCGCCGGCGCCGACCACCTCACGTGCCAATGCGGCAACCCCGACTGCCAAGCCACCGGCATCGACCCCCGCTCCCGCGCCGTCGTCATCCACCTGCTCGCCCAACTCCTGCCCCACACCGCCGGCCACAGTGGTGAGAGCGACAGTGCGGGTGAAGAGGGCGGCAGCGTTGCGCAAACCGATGACGAAGAGCAGGACAGTGCAGGTGATTTGGCCGACGGTTGCGATGGAGGCAACGCAGGCGACAACAAAGTCGAGGAATCTCCCGCAGCCCCGGCACAACCACCCCGAGACCCACGCATCCACGGCAAACCCGCCCTCAACGACTACCCCGCCGACCGCACCCCAACCGTAACCGGACCACCCGCAGTCATACTCGGCGGCGGCATCGTGCCCGCACCCCTGCTCGCCGAACTCATCGCCACCGGCGCCACCGTCAAACACGTCTCCGACCCCGACGACCTGCCCACCCAAACCCGCTACCGGCCCTCACCGAAACTGGCCGCATACGTCCAAATGCGCGACCTGGTATGCATGTTCCCCGGCTGCGGCGTCGCAGCCACCAACTGCGACCTCGACCACACCACCCCATGGCCCGCCGGCGCCACCCACCCCGGCAACCTCGGCCCCAAATGCCGAACCCACCACCTCATCAAGACCTTTCACACCGGTGCAAACGGCTGGACCGACATCCAACACCCCGACGGCAGCCACACCTGGACCTCACCCACCGGCCACACCTACCACACCACACCCTTCAGCCAAATCCTGTTCCCCGACTGGGCCACCCACACCCCAGCCCCACCCCCAAGACCGGCAACCACAACCACCACCGACCGGCACACCAAAATGCCGCTCCGCCAACAAACCCGCCAACAAACCCGCACCCAACGCATCAACACCGAACGCCGACTCAACACCGAACACGACAAATCCCCGCCGTACTAACGGGATTCGACACATCCGCCGAACGCAGGTCGGTCTAGTCGGTGCGTCCGACTCCGGAGGCCCGGACGAGCACCCCCAGCACGACGGCCGCGATGAGCAATGCGGGAACGTCGCCCCACAGATGTCCCATGTGGTGTTCACTGCCGAACGATTGCACCGCCATGATCGCCGCGTGCACGACGCTTGAGACCACGGTGAACCAGATCAAGCTGATGTTGGCCTCGGGCCGTCGCGCCGCGTTCAGGAGGAACAGACCCAGCGTCGCGTAGACCCCGACGATCATCATGAAATAGTTCGACTCGTATGGCGCACCGTGATGCCAGGCCCACCCCGCCGGCCAGACCATGGCCAGTGGGTAGAGCAGGATCATCACCACGCCGAAAACCACGAGGGCGATCTGCAGAAGCCGGTATGCCATGGCGCGCTCCTAGAGACGTCGAGTCTCCAGCATCGCACTACCAGCGTGGGCTGACGGCCTCAAATGACGGATCGACCGTGCGCATGTAGCCGGTGTCGTCGCGGTCGGTGATCCCGCACCGCAGGTACTGCTCGTGCAACGTCGCGAGAGCATCGTCATCGATCTGGACGCCGAGTCCAGGGCCGGTCGGCACCGGCACTGAGCCCGAGCGGAACTCGAGGGCACCGGGGCGCACGACATCTTCGGTCTTCCACGGCCAATGGGTATCGCAGGCATAGGTGAGATTCGGCGTGGCGGCGGCCAGATGCACCATCGCGGCCAGGCTGATACCCAGATGCGAGTTGGAGTGCATGGACAGCCCCAGACCGAACGTGTCGCAGATGCCGGCCAACAGGCGGGAGCGCTGCAACCCACCCCAGTAGTGGTGATCGGAAAGCACCACGCGTACCGAGTCTTTCGCGACGGCGGGCGCCAGTTGGTCGAACGCCACCACACACATGTTGGTCGCCAGCGGCATGGGGGCCTGTGCTGCCACGTCTGCCATGCCGTCCAACCCGGGCGTCGGATCCTCCAGGTACTCCAGCACACCTGACAGCCGCGCGGCCACCTTGAGCGATGTCTCGGGTGTCCAGGCGGCATTCGGGTCGAGCCGCAGCGGATGGTCGGGGAACGCGTCCCGCAGTGCCTCGATCGCAGCGGCCTCTTCCTCTGGCGCGAACACTCCGCCCTTGAGTTTGATTGCGGTGAAACCGTATTCGTCCACGATGCGCCGGGCCTGTGCCACGATGCCGTCGGGGTCGAGCGCTTCTCCCCAGTTGTCGGGCTCAGCGCCAGGGTGCCCGGCCCACTTGTAGAACAGATAGGCACTGAACGGCACGGCGTCGCGGACGGCTCCACCCAGCAGATCTGATACCGGCCGGCCGGTGGCCTGTCCCGCCACATCGAGGCATGCCACCTCGAACGGCGAGAAGACCTGATCCACCGCACTGGCGGTGGTGATCATGCCCGCTGTGCCCACCGCAGCCGTGTCCCCGTGCAACACCTGGGCGATGGCTGCACGGATGGCGTTGAGCGCGAACACATCCTGCCCGACAATCGCTCCAGCCGCGGCAGCCAGGCGCTCCAGATGCAGCGTGTCGGCGTAGGTCTCGCCGAGGCCCGTCAGGCCCGCATCGGTATCCAGCTGGATGATCGCCCGCAGCGCGAACGGCTGATGCACGCCGACGGTGTTGAGCAACGGCGGGTCGGCGAATGCGACCGGTGTGATGCGCGCGCCGGTGATCCGGACAGGCGGCATCAGTGCACCAGCGCGTTGTCGATCACGGCGCGGCCGGCAGCCAGGATGCGCTGCAGCTCAGCGACATCGTCGGGCCTGGCATTGATCAGAGGCGGGCGCACCGGCCCGGCGGGAATCCCTTCCAAGCTGACACCGGCCTTGATCAACGAGACCGCATAACCGGGAACCGTGTCCCGCAACCGCACCAGCGGGTGGTAGAACTCGCGAGTCAGGGCTGCGATCAGCGGCTCGTTGCCGGTCTCCAGCGCCTGGTAGAAGGCCAGTGCGACATCCGGCGCGAACGCGAAGGTTGCCGACGAGTACAAGGTCACGCCGATCGCGCGGTACGCCTGCTGCGACACCTCGGCGGTGGGCAGTCCGTTGAAGAACTGGAACGGCTTGCCGAGCGGCTCCAGCGCGTCGGTGACAGCACGGACGATGCGCGATACCCGATCGAGATCGCCTGTACCGTCCTTGAATCCGACCACATTGGGGATCAAGGCCACCTCGACTGCCGACTCCTCGGTGTAGCGGGCGTTGTTGCGGTTGTAGACGACGACGGGCAGGTCGGTGACTGCGCTGACCTCGCGGGTGTATGCGACAAGCCCGGCCTGCGGCATCTCAACCAGGTACGGCGGCAGCAACAACAGCCCGTCGGCACCGGCTTCCGCGGCCACGCGCGCGAAGGCCTTGGCCGACGCGATCGACCCTCCAGCCCCGGCGTATACCGGAACTCGGCCGCCCACCGTCTCGACGGCGGTACGCACCACCGTGCGCATCTCGTCGGGGTCGAGGGCGTGGAATTCCCCTGTGCCACAACCGATGAAAACGCCACCCGGCCCGGCTTCGACGCCCTTGGCGACGTGCTGCGCGAGCAGGTTCACGTCGACCTCACCGGTGGCGGTGAGCGGGGTTACCGGGAAGAACAGGACGCCGTCCAGCATATGTCTACTCCTTGTGTTTTCTGAAGTCAGTCTTTGGTGAGTTGGCCGTCGATGCGCCGCCACAGGCCGTCGGGGTTACCGTCGGCAATGGCACTGGGCAGCAAGGATTTGGGGGCGTCCTGGTAGCACACCGGCCGCAGGAATCGCTCGATGGCGCGGGCACCCACCGATGTGGTGCGGGAATCAGAGGTGGACGGGAACGGCCCGCCATGCACCATCGCATGACCGACCTCGACCCCGGTGGGCCAGCCGTTGAACAGGATTCGGCCTGCCTTGAGCTCGAGGACATCCAGCAGTTCGCCGGCCTGACCGTGGTCGGATTCGTCGGCGTGGATCGTCGCGGTCAGCTGGCCCTCCAAGCTGTTGGCCAGCCGTAGCATCTCACCGGAGTCCGAGCACCTCACCAGAACACCGGCGGCGCCGAACACCTCTGCCTGCAACGCCTGTGAAGCCAGGAAGGTGGAAGCATCGGTCGCGAACAGTGCGGCACGGCACGGGGCGGCCGGGGCGTCGAGCTCTGAACCGCGGGCAACCAGTTCTGCCTCGGCTTCCAATGCCGCAACGCCTTCGCGGAAGCTGTCGGCGATGCCCGGTGTCAGCATGACGGTCGGCGCACTGGCCGCGACAACTTCACCGGCGGCAGCAACGAACGTATCCAGTTCGGGACCGTCGATCGCGATGACCAGCCCGGGATTGGTGCAGAACTGTCCGGAACCCAGCGTGAGTGACCCGACGAAGGCTCGGCCCAGCTCGGCAGCTCGGTCGGTCAGCGCACCGCCGAGCAGGAACACCGGGTTGACCGCACTCATCTCGGCGTACACCGGGATCGGTTCGGGGCGAGCCGCCGCAGCGGCAACCAATGCCATGCCGCCCGCGCGGGAGCCGGTGAACCCGACGGCCTTGATCCGGGGATCGGTGACCAGGGCGGCACCCAGTTCGGGGCCGAAGCCATACAGCAAGGAGAACGTTCCGGCCGGCAGCCCGCAGGCCGCGACGGCGTCGGTGATGGCACGGCCGACGAGTTCGGAGGTGCCGGGATGGGCATCGTGCGCCTTGACCACGACCGGGCAACCGGCGGCCAGGGCGGAGGCGGTGTCGCCGCCGGCCACCGAGAAGGCCAGCGGGAAGTTGCTGGCGCCGAACACCGCGACAGGGCCGAGCGGGACGCTGCGTTGACGAATGTCGGGACGCGGCAACGGGGCGCGGTCGGGCAGGGCGGGATCGATCCGGGCCTGGTTCCAGCTGCCCTCCCGCAGCACCGCGGCAAACAAACGCAGTTGTCCCGCGGTGCGCCCGACCTCGCCGGTCAGCCTCGGCCGGGGCAGGCCGGACTCGGTGTGGGCACGATCCACCAGGGCGTCACCGATCGACTCGAGGTTGGCTGCGATCGTTTCGAGGAACCGGGCCCTCGTCTCGATCGGGGCCGACCGGTATGCCGGGAACGCCGCTGCGGCGGCGGTGCATGCGTCATTGACATCGGACTGGCCGCCGTAGGCGTACCCGGGCTCGATACCCTCGCCGGTCTGCGGGTCGATGCCGCGGATCTCCTTGCCGGCGCCTCGCACCGGCGTTCCCGCGATCAGCATCATTCCGGTCAGGTCCGGCATCACCGTTGAGGTCATAGTGGAACGGTACGACCGCTATAAATACTTGTCCAAGTCAAATTTACGGTCCATCAATGCACTTTTAGTATCAACGGAGACCACGTGTCCTACAGATGTAGGTCATCGCAAGCGGTCGCGGTTTACATCGTTATTATTTGTCGACGCCTCCATAGGCGCACGAATCACGTCGGAGGTAACCGGATGACCAGCCAACCGGACCCGACCAGCTGCTCGGTGAAAGCCGGCCGCGTCGGTGAGGTCAGTGTGGTGACAGTGGCCGGAACGGTCGACATGCTCACCGCTCCCCAGCTCGAAGAGGCGATCAGCACTGCCGCCAAGGACTCCCCCTCGGCCATCGTCGTCGATCTGGGCGCCGTGGAGTTTCTGGCCTCGGCCGGAATGGGTGTGCTGGTGGCAGCACAGGAAAAACTGGGGGACACGGCGCGGTTCGCCGTGGTCGCCGACGGACCGGCCACCAGCCGACCGCTCAAACTGGTGGGCATCGCCGAAGTCGTCGATCTGTTCGCGACACTCGACGAAGCGTTGGCCGCAGTGCAGACATAACACCGGCGACTACGGGGTAGCCAATAGGTCGACATGACAGACGCAGGCCAGCCAGCTCAGTTTTCGAAGCATGTCACGGCCGCGCCGGAAGACGCGGCGCGGATACGCCGTGAGTTCTCCGGTTGGCTACGTGCGCATCTGACGCTCGACGCGACAAAGGCCAGCGATGTGGTGCTGGCCGTCAACGAGGCACTCGCGAATGCCGCAGAGTTCGCGTACTGGAACGCCCCGGGACCCGGGGTAATGCATGTGCACGCCGACTACGACCGGGACGCAGCGGTGCTCACCGTCACCGTCGCCGACGAGGGTGAGTGGCGGATCGCCGACACCGACCACAAGAATCCGGCCCGCGGACGGGGAATCCCGTTGATGCGCGCTCTCACCGATCGCGCGGTGATCGACTCGAACCACGCAGGCACCGCAGTGTGCCTGCAGTGGGATCACATCGACCGGAACTGCGGAAGCCGCACCACCTGAACGAAGAACTCATCGATCTGCCGGACCGCACTCATGAACTGGTCCAGGTCAACGGGTTTGGTGACATAGGCGTTGGCATGCAGTTTGTAGCTGCGGAGGATGTCCTCCTCGGCCGATGAAGTCGTCAGTACCACGATCGGGATGTGGCACAGGTCCTGATCGGACTTGATCGTCTCCAGCAACTGCCTGCCGTCGTATTTGGGCAGGTTGAGGTCCAGCAGGATCAGGTCCGGCCGTCGAGCGCCCTCGAAGGCGCCGCGCCGGTACAGAAAGTCCAAGCCCTCCTCGCCGTCACGAGCGACGTGCAAGTTGTTCTTGATCTTGTTGTGTTCGAATGCTTCCCGGGTGATGAGCTCGTCACCCGGGTCGTCCTCGACCAGCAGAATGTCAATGGCGCGGTTCTCCGGCGAGATCATTCAGGCGTTCCTTCCAACTGAGGTTCGGCGACACCGTTGGGCACGGTGGTGGGCGTTACCGGCAAGGTGAACATGAAGCGGGTACCGGTGGTGTACGTCGTGTCGATCCAGATGGAGCCGCCGTGGTGCTCGATGATCTTCTTGCACAATGCCAGTCCGATTCCGGTACCACCGAAGGCATCGCGGCCATGAAGGCGCTGGAATATGACGAAAACCTTGTCCACGAACTCCTCACCGATACCGATGCCATTGTCCGAGACACTGAATACCCAGTTCTCGGCCAGTTCACCGGTGCCCTCCCGGTAGTCGATGACAATGCGGGGTGCCACCCCGTCGAGACGGAACTTCACTGCGTTGCCGATCAGGTTCTGCCACACCATCGTCATCAGCGTCGGATCGCCGTCGACCGACGGCAGGGGCTCCTCCCCGCGCCGGATCTCGGCACCAGACTCTTCGATCGCGGTGGCAAGGTTGTTCAGCGCGGAGTCGAGGGCGGCGTCGAGGTCGACTTCGGTGTGGGTGGCGTTGAGCCGCCCCACGCGGGAGAACGTGAGCAGGTCGTTGATCAGGACTTGCATGCGCTTGGCGCCATCGACGGCGAAACCGATGTACTCGACACCCCGCTCGTCGAGTTTGTCGCCGTAACGCTTCTCCAGCAGCTGACAGAACGAGGCCACCTTCCGTAGCGGCTCCTGCAGGTCATGCGACGCGACATAGGCGAACTGCTCCAACTCGGCGTTGGAGCGTCGGAGCTCGTCGGCCTGCTGGTCGAGAGCGGCCTGTGCGGATCGTGAGGCGTCCAGTTCGTCGACGATCCGTTGCCGCATGTCCTCGACGTCGGCGGCGATGGACCGAATATCTTTGGGGCCCTTCGGAACGATGCGTTCGGCGAAGTGGCCCCGGGTGATCCTGCGGCAGGAAGCAGCGAGCGCGGCGAGCGGGCGGGTGACGGCGCTGCGCACCAGTACCGTCATCAGGACTGCCATGGCGAAGAACGCGATGATCATCGCGAGCACCACGCCGTCACGCCACCCGCGGACATCCGCCAACTCGTCGACGCTGGCCTGCCTGGCCTGGCTCAGATTCACATTCTGGACGTCGAACAGCTCACGCAGACGGTCGAATTCGGCCTTGCCGCGATCCGCCGTGCCGGGGTCGACGATCTCAGGCCTACCGACCTCGACTCCCCGGATGAGCGGCTCGGCATAGCTGGCCCGCCATGCCGCGGCCCCGCGCTCGATGGTGTCCAGATCGGAGAGGAGGTCGACGTGGCCGGCCAGGTAGGCCCGAATGTCCTCGGCCGCAGCCGCTTCAGCGCTCTGGCCCGCACCGTAAGGCTCAAGGAAGCGGGGGTCGGCGGCGATGGCGTATCCGCGCACGGCGGTCTCCTGGTCGCGCAGTGCGGACTGAAGCTGGTAGGCGGCAACCCGCGCGGGCTGGATGTCGTCGATCAGCTCACGGGACACCGCATCGGTGCGGCTGACCAGGGCGATCCCGGCGATCGCCCCGCTGAGAACGATCACGCACATCACCGACACCAGTAGGTTCTGCCAGCCTTGCACCGAGAGCCTCATGCAGCAGACCGCTCCACCCTGATCAGCGCGATGTCGTCACTGAGACCGCCGTGCGGGCGGGCACGGGTTTCGACTTCGTCGATCAGCGCGGCGACGAAGTCGCGCCCCGGCAGGGCCGCAAGGGAATTGGCGAGCTCGAGCAGGCCGTCTTCGCCGAGACGTTGGCCACCGGGCCCCGCGTGCCCCTCGAACAATCCATCGGTGAGCAGCAGCAACCCGTGCCCCTTGGGCAGTTCCAATCTGTTGACCGGCCACTGGGTGGCGCCCAGGCCGAGCGCCGAACCCGCGGTGGGCTCGATCCACTGCACTGCCTTGCCTCCGTGAACCAGCAGGCCGGGATGGCCGGCCCGGACCACATCGTACTGGCCGCTGTCCGGATCGAGCGCGACACTGGCCAGGGTCGCGAAGATTCCCGGTCCGTGGCGCTCGGTGGTCAGGATGCGGTCGAGTTGACGCATCCGCTCGTTACCCCGCAGCCCGGCGAATGTGAGTGCGCGCCAACCGATTCGCAGAGCTACGCCGAGGGCGGCCTCGTCGGGGCCGTGCCCGGCGACGTCTCCCATCATCACGTGCACGGTCCGGTCGGGGGTCTGCACGATGTCGTAGAAATCCCCGCCCAACAAGGCATCCCGCCTGCTGGGCAGAGACTCGGTGACGATCTCGACACCCGGACCGTCCAAGAGCAGGGCCGAGGGCAGCAGGCCGCGCTCGAGCCTGGCGTTCTCCCGTTCGCGCAGCCGGCTGGCGTGCAGATCCACCGCCGTCAGCTCGGCACGCTTGCGCTCGATGGAGTACACCAACGCCCGTCGCAACATCTCCGGATCGACGCGCCCCTTGACGAGATAGTCCTGCGCGCCCGACGCAACCGCGGATACGCCGAAATGCTCGTCGTTCAGACCGGTGAGCACAATCACCGGAATCGTTGGGTCCAGCCTGGCCAGCCGGTGCAGCGCATCGATGCCCTGCGCGTCGGGCAAATTCAGGTCCAGAAGTACACAGTCGGGCCGGTCATCGAGCAACATGCGCTCGGCGGCCGCCATGGACTGCACCCAGACCAAATCGATGTCGGCGGTGTCGGCGACATCGGCGATCTGCTCTTCGACCAGCAATGCGTCGCCACGGTCGTCCTCGACCAACAGCAACGACAACCGCCGGCTCGGCGCAGGGCCGGGAAGAGTCACAGAAGGATACGGCTGTTCCGCGCGCATGCGACCACGTCCTTCACTCAACTGAGGTCACCCCGGTCGCGCTGACCTCTGCGTTAGTGACGACGTCGTCGAGAATACCTATGCGTGGGCGTCAATTGGCCGTCGGTCGAGTAATTCGGGCCATGTCAGGAGGCTCTGATCTGAGAGCGGAGCGCAAGCCTGCGGATCACGTCGCCGCCCAGCACCCGAAGCTCCTGATCCGGTGTGGCCGGGAGCAGGGTGACACCGTCGGCCACCTCGGCCGCCTCGATATCGGCGATCAGACCGGCCAGCCCGTCGACCGTCCCGACATAGCGCACCTGCGCCTCGGGTCCGGCCACCGTCAGGCTGCCGCGCGCCGAGCGGTAGTCCCCCGCCACCGCCACCGTGAGGTCGAGGATGACCGAAACGGCGTCGGCCTCCGATTTGAGGCCGGAACGGATCCGACGCGCCTGAGCCAGGTCAGGCGCGGAGATTCGCGCCGTCGGCTCGTCACCGTCGGTCAGCTCGGTCCAGGACTCGGCATCCGCCACGAATATCCGCACCTCGGCCACGCTAAGTGCAAATACCGCACCTGCACAGAGTTACGTTCAGGCCGAATCCAACGGACTACGCGCGTCACGCACCCGGGTCTTGTAGAGACTCGCGACGGTGGTGACGGCCAGCGTCACCACGATCACGCCGAGGCTGGCCAGGGTCGGGATCTCGGGGACGTGCACCGGCTCGCCGCCGTTGATGAACGGCAACTCGTTCTCGTGCAGCGCGTGCAGCACGAGCTTCACGCCGATGAACGCCAGGATGAACGCCAGGCCCTGTGACAGGTAGACGAGCCGCTTGAGTAGGTCACCGAGCAGGAAGTAGAGCTGGCGCAGACCCATCAGGGCGAACACGTTGGCGGTGAACACCAGGTAGGGCTCCTGGGTCAGCCCGTAGATCGCCGGGATCGAGTCCAGCGCGAACAGCAGGTCGGTGGTGCCCAGCGCGACGATGACGAGAAACATCGGCGTCATCAGTCTCGTGCCGTTCTCGTGCACCCACAGCTTCAGACCGTCCCATTTGTCCGTGGTCCGCAGGTGCTTGCGGGCGAAGCGCACCACACTGTTGTCGCCGTCGTCGTCGTGGTCGGTGTCCCGGACCAGGTTGATCGCGGTGTACACCAGGAACGCACCGAAGATGTAGAACACCCAGGAGAACTGGTTGATGGCCACCGCGCCGAGCGCGATGAAGATGCCGCGGAAGATAAGCGCCAGGATGATGCCGACCAGCAGGGCCTGCTGCTGGTAGACCCTCGGCACCTTGAAGCTGGCCATGATGATCAAGAAGATGAACAGGTTATCGACCGAGAGTGAATATTCGGTGAGCCAGCCGGCGAAGAACTCCAGCCCGAACTGGCTGCCGTGGAAGAACCACACGAACACGCCGAACGCGACGGCAAGGCCGATGTAGACCGACAGCGCCGTCGCGGTCTCACGGGTGCTGGGCTCGTGTGGGCGTCGCCCGATCACGACGACGTCGAACAGCAGAACGGCGATCGTCACCGCCAGGGTGATGATCCATTCCAGCTGGGTTACCTGCATCAAAAATCCTCCGGTCGTCAAAGCGCCGGAGGTCTCTTCCACCGGTTGCACACACCGGCCCGCGACACCGATCGATCATTTGACGACCGACGTGATGACGACATCGCAGCGAAGGAATACTCCCCTCCGCCGACCAGTCTGCCTGACGGACCTCACGAATCGAAATCGAACCGGCACGCCGCTCGGACCGCCGAGCCGTCGCGGCGGAGGCTTAGTAGTTTGTACTCGTGACAGCTGCCGACGGTGCGCACGAGATTCCCCCGCAGTACGTGCTATCCCCAAAGGCACCTGAGCCCCGCACGCTCGTCGACATCCTGCACGACACGGCACGACGTTTTCCCGACGCGCCCGCACTCGACGACGGCACCGTCCAGCTCACCTACTCCGAGTTGATCGCCGACGTCGCTGACAGCGTGTCGTGGCTGGCAGCCCGCGGTATCGGCCGCGGAGACAAGCTCGGGATCCGGATGCCCTCGGGCAGCTATGCGCTCTACGTGGCGATCCTGTCGGTCCTGGCCTGCGGCGCAGCCTACGTCCCGGTCGACGCGGACGATCCCGACGAGCGCGCCGAGCTGGTGTTCGGTGAGGCCAACGTGGTCGGCGTGATCACCGAGCAGGGGCTGATCCGCGGGCCGGGTTCGTCGCGTGGCTGGCGCGCCGCCGCCCCACTGGGCCGCGACGACGCCTGGATCATCTTCACCTCCGGCTCGACGGGCACCCCGAAAGGTGTGGCCGTCACCCACCGCAGCGCAGCGGCATTCGTCGACGCCGAGGCGCAGATGTTCTTGCGGGACAATCCGATCGGGCCCGGGGACCGGGTACTGGCCGGCCTGTCGGTGGCGTTCGACGCGTCGTGCGAGGAGATGTGGCTGGCCTGGCGGCACGGCGCCTGCCTGGTGCCCGCCCCGCGGTCGCTGGTACGCAGCGGCATGGACCTGGGGCCCTGGCTGGTCTCGCGGGACATCACGGTGGTGTCCACCGTGCCGACGCT
Source organism: Mycolicibacterium sp. 050232 (assembly GCA_036235365.1). Lineage (GTDB taxonomy): Bacteria > Actinomycetota > Actinomycetes > Mycobacteriales > Mycobacteriaceae > Mycobacterium. The sequence continues at coordinate 189,885 of JAZBEZ010000006.1, forward strand.
GGCCGCCCTGTGGCCTGCCGAGGCGCTGGAGGCCGTGCGGCTGCTGATCTTCGGCGGCGAGGCATGCCCGCCTGAACTCGCCGCCCGCCTCGCGGTCGACGGCCGCGAGGTGTGGAACACCTACGGCCCGACCGAGGCGACGGTGGTGGCGTGCGCCGCGCAACTCGACGGCCAGGGCCCGGTCAGCATCGGCCTGCCGCTGGCCGGCTGGGACCTGGCAGTCGTGGACAAAGAGGGCCTGCCGGTGGCGATCGGCGGAGTCGGCGAGCTCGTGATCGGCGGGGTTGGCCTGGCCCGTTACCTCGACCCCGAGAAGGACGCCGAGAAGTACGCCGCGATGCCGACGCTGGGCTGGAACCGGGCCTACCGCAGCGGCGACCTGGTGCGCCTGGAGGCTGACGGCCTGTACTTCCAGGGCCGGGCCGACGATCAGGTCAAGGTCGGCGGCCGGCGCATCGAACTGGGCGAGGTCGACAACGCGCTGGTACACCTGCCCGGCGTGAGCGGCGGTGCGGCAGCGGTCCGCAAGACCGCCAGCGGTACCCCGTTGCTCGTCGGCTACATCGCCACCACCGACCCCGACTTCGACCTCGGCGCCGCCCGCACCGCACTGTCCGAGTCGCTGCCGGCCGCCCTGGTGCCCCGGCTGGTGCTGCTCGACGAACTCCCCACCCGCACCTCGGGCAAGGTGGACCGCAATGCTCTGCCGTGGCCGCCGCCCGGAGGCGCCGATCAGGACGCCCCGCAACTCGACGGCACCATGGGCTGGCTGGCCGGACTGTGGCGCGACGTGCTCGGCACACCCGTCGAAGGCCCGGAGGCCGACTTCATCGCACTGGGCGGCGGTTCACTGTCTGCCGCACAATTGGTGGCCGCGCTGCGCCAGCGCTACCCGCTGGTGACCGTCGCCGACCTGTACGACCACCCCCGGCTCGGCTCGCTGGCCGGTTATCTCGACGAACTCAAGCCGCCACCGCAGATCCAGTCCCGCGAGGTCAAACCGACTCCCCGGCTCACCCAGGCCGCGCAGGTCGCGTTGTCGCTGCCGTTGGCCACCCTCACCGGCATGCAATGGGTGGTCTGGCTGGCGCTGCTGAACAACGTGGCAGCGGTATCGGGGATCGTGTCGTGGGCCCATCCGCTCAGCTGGTGGTGGGTGCTGGCCGGGTTCGTGCTGTTCGTCACCCCGCTGGGCCGCATGGGTATCGCGGTGCTGTTCGCCCGGATGCTGCTGTCCGGCCTCGAACCCGGGACCTATCGCCGTGGCGGCCCCGTCCACCTGCGGGTCTGGGTCGCCGAGCGGCTGGCCGCAGCCAGCGGCGCGGAGAACCTGGCCGGCGCGCCGTGGATGGTCTACTACGCCCGCGCGCTGGGCAACACCGTCGGCAAGGGCGTCGACATGCATTCGGCGCCGCCGGTGACCGGCATGCTCAAGATCGGCCACCGCGCCTCGGTCGAGCCCGAGGTGGACCTGACCGGGCACTGGATCGACGGCGATCTGTTCCACGTCGGCCCCGTGTCGATCGGCAACGACGCCACGATCGGCGCCCGCACCACGCTGCTACCCGGGGCCATCGTGGGCAAGAACGCCGACGTCGCGCCCGGATCCGCGGTGATCGGCAAGGTCAAGAACGGCCAGTTCTGGAAGGGCTCGCCCGCGGTGAAATCCGGCAAGGCCCGCCACCCGTGGCCTGATCACCGACCGGGCCGGGCCCCGCTGTGGGTCGCGGTATATGGGGTGTCGTCGCTGCTGTTGGCCGGCCTACCGCTGCTGGCCCTGGCCGCGGGCCTGGCAGTAATCGTCTGGGGCGTGCACCACACCACCTCACCGGCAGCTGCCCTCCTGCCCGCGCTGGCCTGGACCCCTGCCGCAGCCGTCGTTGCCCTGCTGACCTACGCGGCGCTGACGGTGATCGGGGTGCGCATTCTGTCGGTGCGCCTCTCGGAGGGCTACCACCCGGTGCGCAGCCGGGTGGGCTGGCAGCTGTGGACCACCGAACGCCTGATGGACGCGGCCCGCAACTATCTGTTCCCGATCTACGCCAGCCTGCTGACTCCCTGGTGGCTGCGCCTGCTCGGCGCGAAAGTCGGTAAGGACACCGAGATCTCGACGGCGTTGTTCACCCCGAAGTTCACCGAGGTGCAGGACGGCGCGTTCCTGGCCGACGACACCATGGTGGCCTCCTACGAACTGGGCGGCGGCTGGATCCACGTCGCGAAGGCCACCATCGGCAAGCGCGCCTTCCTCGGCAACTCCGGCATCACCCAGCCCGGCCGCAAGGTACCCAACGACGGCCTGGTGGCGGTGCTGTCGGCCGCGCCGCACAAGGCCAAGGCCGGCTCGTCGTGGCTGGGCAGCCCACCGGTCCGGTTGCGCCGCAACGCCACCGCGGCCGACGCGCTGCGCACCTTCCACCCGTCGCTCCGGCTCAAGATCATGCGCTCGGCCGTCGAGACCTGCCGGGTGATCCCGGTGATCGTCACCTTCGCGATCGGCATCGCCGTCCTCGGCGCGCTGCAGGCCGTCACGATGCGGTTCGGATTCCTGTGGGCGGCGCTCACCGGGGGCGTGGTCCTGCTGGTCGCCGGTGCGGTGGCCGGGACCATCGCGGTGATCGCGAAGTGGTTGGTGGTCGGCCGGATTCGTGCGGTCGAACATCCGCTGTGGTCGTCGTTCGTGTGGCGCAACGAGGTGTCGGACACCTTCGTCGAGACCGTCGCCGCACCCTGGTTCGCCCGGGCCGCCAGCGGCACCCCGGTGATGAACCTCTGGCTACGCGGGCTGGGGGCCTCGATCGGTCGCGGCGTGTGGTGCGAAACCTACTGGCTGCCCGAAGCCGATCTGGTGGCACTGGACACCGCCGCCACGGTCAACCGAGGCTGCGTGGTGCAGACCCATCTGTTCCATGACCGGATCATGCGGTTGGACAGCGTTGTGCTGGAGGAAGGTTCGACGTTGGGTCCGCACTGCGTGGCGCTGCCGGCGGCCCGGTTGGGTGCGGGCGCCACGGTCGGACCCGGGTCGCTGGTGATGCGTGGCGACGAGGTGCCGCCGTCTACGCGCTGGCAGGGCAACCCGATCGCACCGTGGAACATGTTCGGCAAGAAGCGTTCCGCCGAAAAGGCTTCCGACAAAGGCTCCGTGAAAGCCGCCGCCAAGAAGTCGGAAGATCCTGCCGCGTGACCCGATCGAAGAAAGCCGCTAAGAAGTTGACCCCACCACCCGTTATCGACCCGTATCTGCCGCGCAACGGCAATTTCGGGTACCGGGTGTCGCGCTATGAACTCGACCTCGAGTACAAGGTGGCGATCAACCGGCTGGCCGGGACCGCCACGATCACCGCGGTGGCCCTGGCCGCGCTGCGCAGCTTCACGTTCGACCTGTCCGATGCCCTGACGGTGTCGCGGGTTTCGGTGAACGGACGGCGCCCGGCCCAATACCGATGTTCGGGCGGGAAGCTGGCGATCACCCTGGCCTCGGCGGTGCCCGCGGGCGCGGCGATGACCGTCGTCATCCGCTACAACGGCACCCCGCGCCCCATCGAATCCTATTGGGGTGAGGTCGGTTTCGAGGAGCTGTCGAACGGGGCCCTGGTGGCCGGCCAACCCAACGGGGCGGCTTCCTGGTTCCCGTGCGACGACCATCCCAGCTCGAAGGCCAGTTACCGCATCCAGATCAGCACCGACAGCCCGTACTACGCACTGGCGAACGGGGAACTGATCTCCCGCAAGGCCCGCGCCGGGCACACCGTGTGGACCTACGAGCAGGCCGAGCCGACGTCGAGCTATCTGATCACCCTGCAGATCGGGCAGTACGAGAGCCAGCGGCTGACCAAGACACCGGTCCCGATGCACGCGGTGCTGCCCGCGCGGTTACGGCGCAATTTCGACCACGACTTCGCGGATCAGCCGCAGATGATGAAGTTGTTCATCAAGCTGTTCGGCCCGTACCCGCTGGCCAGTGGATACACCGTGGTGGTCACCGACGACGATCTCGAGATACCGCTGGAAGCCCAGGGCATCTCGATCTTCGGGGCCAACCACTGCGACGGGCACCGCGGCGCCGAACGGCTCATCGCCCACGAACTGGCGCACCAGTGGTTCGGCAATTCGGTGACGGCGCGACGCTGGCGCGACATCTGGCTGCACGAAGGATTCGCCTGTTACGCGGAATGGCTGTGGTCCGAACACAGCGGCGGCCACACCGCCGCGGAGTGGGCCGAGCACTACCACGAACGGCTGCGCGACAAGCCTCAGGATCTGCTGCTGTCCGATCCCGGGCCCGAGGACATGTTCGACGACCGGGTCTACAAGCGCGGTGCACTGACCCTGCACGCGCTGCGTACGCTGATCGGTGACAGGAGTTTCTTTGCCCTGCTGAGGGATTGGACGGCCCGCTACCGGCACAGCACGGCCTTCACCAGCGATTTCACCGGGCTGGCCGCCGGCTACACCGAGGTTCCGCTGCAGCCGCTGTGGCAGGCCTGGCTGTATTCGAAAGAGCTGCCGGACCTGTGACCGATGGCGGCGCCGCCCCAGCAACCGGGCCGATCACCCGCAGTAGCGTCGCCCGCGTCGGCGCGGCGACCGCCGTCAGCGCGCTGTGCGGATACGCCGTGCTGTACCTGGCTGCACGCGACCTCGAGCCCGCCGGGTTCTCGATCTTCAGCGTGTTCTGGGGCGCGTTCGGCCTGGTGACCGGGGCGGCCAACGGTCTGCTGCAGGAGGCCACCCGTGAAGTGCGGTCGGCCCGGCACCGCGATCTGAGCGGTGCCCCCACCACCCATCCGATGCGGATCGCCGGTCTGGTCGGCATCGTCGCGGCCCTGGTGATCGCGGCCAGTTCACCGCTGTGGAGCACGCACGTGTTCGCCGAATCCCGGGCGCTGAGCGTGGTACTGCTCAGCGTCGGGCTGGCCGGATTCTGCCTGCACGCCACCTTGCTCGGCATGCTCGCCGGGGTGAACCGCTGGACCGAGTACGGGGCCCTGATGGTCACCGACGCCGGCACCCGGGTGGCCGTCGCCGCAGCGACGTTCGTGCTCGGCTGGGGACTGGCCGGGTTCCTGTGGGCCACGGTGGCCGGAGCCGCGGCCTGGCTGATCATGCTGATCGCCGCGCCGGCGGCGCGGATGGCCGCCGGGCTGCTCACCGCAGGAAGCCCAGCGACGTTCCTGCGCGGGGCGGCCCATTCGATCGCCGCCGCCGGTGCCAGCGCGATTCTGGTGATGGGTTTCCCGGTGCTGCTCAAGGCCACCTCTGGGGACCTGGGCGCGGCAGGCGGTGTGGTGATCCTGGCCGTGACGCTGACTCGCGCCCCGCTGCTGGTTCCGCTCACCGCGATGCAGGGCAACCTGATCGCGCACTTCGTCGATCAGCGCGACAAGCGGTTGCGGGCGCTGCTGGCCCCGGCCGCCGCGGTCGGCGCCCTGGGCGCCGTCGGTGTGGCCGCGGCCGGGCTGCTGGGGCCCTGGCTGCTGCGGGTGGGGTTCGGCGAGGAGTACCGGGCCGGTGGCGCCCTGCTGGCCTGGCTGACCGCGGCCGCCGTCGCCATCGCGATGCTCACCCTGACCGGCGCCGCGACCGTCGCGGCGGCCCTGCACCGGGCCTACGCGCTGGGCTGGATCATCGCCACCGTCGCAGCGGTGGCACTGCTGCTGCTGCCGGTCGGGTTGGAGCAGCGCACCATCATCGCGCTGCTGTGCGGACCGCTGGTCGGCATTGCTGTTCACCTGGGCGCGCTGGCGAAACTCGCGATGAAGTGACGGTGTAGCTTGGTGCCCATCGATACGCGCTACCACGACGTCTGGGTCGTCATCCCCGCCTTCAACGAGGCGAGCATCATCGGCGACGTCATCTCAGACGTGCGCTCGGTGTTTCCCAACGTGGTCTGCGTCGATGACGGCAGTCGCGACGACACCGCCGATCTGGCCTTCGCCGCCGGCGCGCACGTGGTCCCCCATCCGGTGAATCTGGGCCAGGGAGCGGCGATCCAGACCGGAGTGGAGTACGCCCGCAGCCGCCCCGGCGCCCGGGTGTTCGCCACCTTCGACGCAGACGGTCAGCATCAGGTCAAAGACGTGATGCGGATGATCGACCGGCTCGATGCCGGCAATGTCGACCTGGTGGTGGGCACCAGGTTTGCCGGCGCCGTCACCCACGTCCCGCCGCTCAAGCGCGTCATCCTGCGTGCCGCGGCGTTTCTGAGCCCGCAGAGCCGCAGCCTCGGCCTGACCGACGCACACAACGGACTGCGGGTGTTCAACAAGACCGTCGCCGATGCACTCAACCTGACCATGAATGGCATGAGCCATGCCGGCGAGTTCATCGCCCTTGCGGCTGAAAACCATTGGCGGGTAGCCGAGGAACCTGTCGAGATTCTCTACACCGACTATTCGAAGTCGAAGGGACAGCCGCTACTCAACGGCGTCAACATCGTCTTCGACGGGCTGTTGCGCAGGAGGATGTCCCGGTGAACTGGATTCAGGCTCTGCTGATCGTCTCGGTGCTGGCGCTGTTGGCCTACCTCCTGGGGTCCCGGCGCAGCGCCCGGTCCAAAGCGTGGGTCAAGGTCGGTTTCGTGCTGTTCGTGGCGGCCGGCATCTACGCCATCCTTCGGCCCGATGACACCACGGTCCTCGCGAATTGGCTTGGCGTGAAACGCGGTACGGACCTGATGGAGTACGTGCTCATCATCGCGTTCGTGTTCGTCACGCTGTCGACATACCTGCGCTTCAAGGACATCGAGTTGCGCTACGCCCGGCTGGCCCGGTCCGTGGCCCTGCAGAACGCGCGCGTGCCGGAAGATAACTAACGGCTGAGCAATTCCGCCAACATTACGATCCGGGCGTCCTCGAGTTCCGGCATCGGCAGCACGCGCCGCACCATGGCCGCGCCGTCGAACGTGTTGATCACGATGGTCAGCAGTATGGCGAGAACATCCTCGGGAATCTCATCCGCCCCCGGCGCGCTCTTGGCGGTTTCGTAGATGTTGTCGATGTACTCGGCCAGCACGGTCTGCAGTGGGCCCCGCAGTTTTTCGTCGGTTCGGGCCGCCATCATGAGCTCGTGCCACACGGTGTTGGTTTCACTGCCCGCGATGTCGCGCAGGATCGTCAGCACCGCCGGTAGCGCCGGCTGCTCGGCGGGAATCTCCGCGACCAGCTTGCTCCCGGACTCCAGCTGACGGCGCGCCACCTCCTGCGCGGTGGCCGCCATGAAGTCGCTCATGGTCGGGAAATGCCGGAACAGCGCGCCGTCGGAAACCTTGGCCCGCTTGGCGATCACCGCTGCCGAGGCCTTGGCGTAGCCGACCTCGATGATGGTGTCGATCGCGGCGTCGAGTAGTCGTGCGACGGTTTCCTCGCGGCGCTGCTGCTGGGTTCTGGCCATCTCAGACCGGCGTATGGTCCAGTTGCTCGGCGCCGGCCCGCAGGTAGCGACCCGATTTCACCGAATCGCCGTAGCCCTCGCGGAACTGACCGTTGCGGAACACCACCTGCCCGTTGACGGCGGTGACGATCACCGCGTCGTCGTTGCGGTTCACCATGCGGCTGAGGCCGCCATAGAACGGGACGGCTTCCTCGTGATAGGCCACTACCGAGTCGTTCAGGCCGGCCGGATCGACAACCACGAAATCGGCCCGATCACCTTGGCGCAGTGTGCCTGCCGAGACGCCGAACCAGTCGGCCACCTCGGCGGTCAGCCGGTGCACGGCATGCTCGGTGGTCATGAACGGCCGACCCGCCAGCTGCGCGTCGCGTACCCGCTTGAGCAGCTTCACCGGGAAGTTGTAGAACGCCATGTTGCGCAGGTGCGCGCCGGCATCCGAGAAGCCCATGTGCACCGAGGAATCCGTGGCCAGCCGGTCGAGATGCTTGGGGCGGTCGTTGGCGACGATGGTCGTCCATCGCACATTTCTTTCGCCGTTGCTCACTAATACGTCGAGGAACGCGTCGAGCGGGTGGATGCCGCGCTCGTCGGCGATCTGCCCGAAGCTCTTGCCGATCAGCGTCTTGTCGGGGCATTCGACGATCCTGGCGTCGTGGAAGTCGCGGTGCCACAGGGTCGGTCCGAGCACACGCCGGTCGAACGACTTGCGGAACCGGCGGCGGTACTCGGGGTCGGCGAGCAGCTTGTTGCGCTCGAATTGATCCTTGAGATGCAGGGCCGCGGTACCCGCGCCGAACTCCTCGAACACCGGCAGATCGATTCCGTCCGAATACAATTCGAACGGCACGGGCAGGTGCTGGAAACGCACCTTGGAGCCCAGGATGCGGTTGAGCAGCCGGACGCCGGGCCCCAGCACTCGCACGGCACCGGGCGCGGACTTGGCGTCGGCCGAGACCAGCAGGCTCATCCGGACACCATCGCGGCGGCCGAACAGTCCGCTGCTCTCCAGGAAGAAGTTCAGCGCCTCATAGGCTTTCGCCGTGCTGGGCGCGCTCTGCAGTATCCGTCCGCGCTTGCGCAGCACCTTGATCAGGCGCCTGCGTTCACGCCAGGTCGCGAACGTCGACGGCAGGGCACGGGACCGGAACCGGTCCCCGTCGAGCTTGTCGATCGCCGCGTCCATCCCCGACATGCCGAGCATGCCGGCTTCCAGCGCCTCGTCGAGCTTGGCCGCCATCGTCTCGAGCTCGGCGTCGGTGGGCGTGACCCCGCTGGTGGTGGCCCGGTCCAGGCCCAGCACTGACGCCCGCAGGTCCGAATGTCCCAGCAGCGAGGCGACATTCGGCCCCAGCGGTAGATCGTCGATGACTTTCACGTACTCGGCCGGACCCGACCAGGTCTTGTGCTGCTCCAGCGCGCCCAGCACGAACTGACGCGGGACTGCCTCGACACGGCTGAACAGGTCGGCCGCGTCCTCGGCCTCGGCGTAGACCGTGGACAGCGAGCACATACCCAGCAGCACCGTGGTCACCCCGTGCCGCACCGACTCCCGCAGCCCCGGATCGAGCAGGACCTCGGCGTCGTAGTGCGTGTGCACGTCGACGAAGCCGGGCAGGACCCACTTGCCGCCGGCGTTGATGACATCCGGGCAGTCGGTCTCATCGAGCGGGGTGGCTGACACCGTGACCACTACCCCGTCGCGAATCCCCAGCGTACGGACCTGCGGCGGGGCGCCGGTGCCGTCGAACCACAGGCCGTTGCGAACGATGACGTCGTAGGACATGACGCAACGCTAGAGCAGAAAGTGAGTACTCACAATCTTTTAGTGAGAATTACTCCGGAAGAATTCGACCGTCCTGGGAATCCCCTCGGCCAGGTCCACCTGCGGCCGCCAGCCCAGCACCTCGCGGGCCCGGGTGATGTCGAGCTGCGAACGACGCAGGTCACCGAGCCGCGGCGGGTGCATCTCCGGCTCGTCGGCGGCACCGACTGCCAGCGCGATCGCGGTGTGCATTTCGCGGGTCGAAGTGTCCACCCCGGTGCCGACGTTGAAGCGTTGACCGCCGCCGGCGGTCCCGGACGCCTTCACAAAGGCGTCGACGACATCGTCGACATATACATAGTCCCGAGTATCTGAGCCGTCACCGAAGATCTTGGTGGGCCGCCCGGCCAGCAGCGCCTGGGCGAAGATCGCCACCACGCCGGCCTCACCATGTGGATCCTGGCGGGGGCCATACACGTTGGCGGGCGCGATGTGGGAGCAATCCACGCCGTACAGATTGCGGAACATGTTGAAGTACACCTCACCGGCCACCTTGCTCGCCGCATACGGCGACGCCGGATTCGTCGGGGTGTCCTCGCTCGTCGGATAGGACGGCGGGGTGCCGTACACCGAACCACCCGAGGAGGTGTGCACCACCTTGCGCACCCCGGCCTGACGGGCCGCCTCGGCCAGCCGGACCACGCCCACCACATTCACCGTGGAGTCGAACTGCGGGTCGTCCACCGAACGCTTCACCGAGATCTGGGCGGCCAGGTGGAAGATCACCTCTGGCTGGGTGTCCTTCAGCAGGCCCAGCAGATCCGCATCGACGATGTCGGCCTTCACGAACTCGAAGTTCTCGTTGTTGTCGGCGCTGCTGAGGTTCTCCGCCCGGCCCGAGCTCAGGTCGTCGAGCCCGACGACGCTGTGCCCGTCCGCCAGCAGCCGGTCGACCAGCGTCGATCCGATGAAACCTGCCGCCCCTGTCACCAGTGTTCGCACGGCCTCACCATACCGACGGAGAGTCGGACTCCGCTGTATCCGTACAGTCGGCAAGAGTGAACAAGGTCGCCCGCATTGCCGCCGCGCTGATCGCGCTGCACCTGGTGGTCCGGGCGATACTCGCGTTCGGTGGCTATTTCTACTGGGACGATCTGATCCTGATCGGCCGGGCCGGCACCCAGAACCTGCTCTCGCCGTCCTTCCTGTTCGACGATCACGACGGTCACGTCATGCCCGCGGCGTTCCTGGTGTCCGGCGCGGTCACCCGGCTGGCACCGTTCTCGTGGGTGCTCGCCGCGGTGAGCCTGGTGGTGATGCAGCTACTGGCCTCCTTGGCACTGCTGCGGGCGCTCTGGGTGATCCTGGGCTGGCGGCCGGTGCTGCTCGTGCCGCTGACCTTCGCGCTGTTCACCCCGCTGGCGTTGCCCGGGTTCGCGTGGTGGGCGGCCGGCCTCAACACCCTGCCGATGCAGGCCGCGCTGGCCTGGGTGGTCGGTGAAGCCGTGCTGTATGTGCGGACCGGATCGTCGCGGCATGCGGTCGTTGGGGCGCTCGTCTTTCTGGGCGGGCTGCTGTTCTTCGAGAAGGCCGCGGTGATCCCGTTCGTGGCGTTCGCGGTCGTGGCCCTGCTCGGGTACGTGACCGGTTCGTTTGGTTTGGCCGAGGTGTGGCGCCGGGGGCTGCGACTGTGGGTCGGGTGCCTGGCGCTCTTGGGGGCCTGGATCGGGGTGTATCTGCTCGTCGTCGATCAGAAGCGGTGGAGCTTCGACCTGGCGATGACGTGGGATCTGCTGAGCCGCTCCTTCACCCACGGCATCGTGCCGGGGCTCGTGGGCGGGCCATGGTCCTGGCAGCGCTGGGCGCCCGCCTCCCCGTGGGCCACCCCACCCGTTTCCGTGATGGTGCTGGGCTGGATGGTGCTGGTTGCTGCCGTTGCGGTGGTGCTGATGCGCAAGCTCCGAATCTGGCCGGTGCTGGTGGTGGCTCTCGGTTACGCCGTTGCCTGCCAGATCCCGATCTATCTGATGCGCTCGTCGCGGTTCACCGCCCTGGAGCTGGCCCAGACCCTGCGCTATCTGCCAGATCTGGTGGTGGTGCTGGCGCTGTTGGCGGCGGTGGGGTTCTGTGCGCCGAACCGGGAATCCTCTGGTCTGCTTTCGGCGTCCCGGGCGCGTACCGCCGTATGTGTCGGTGTCGCAGCGCTTTTCGTGGCCAGCAGTCTGTATTCGACGTGGACCTATTTGAAGGTGTGGCAGGACAGTCCGGTGCCCGCCTATCTGAACAATGCCCGCGCGTCCTTGGCTGCCACCTCCCCCGCTGCTCCCCTGCTGGATCAAGAGGTCGACCCGCTGATCCTGCAGCGCGTGGCCGCCCCGGAGAATCTGGCCAGCCACATGTTCGCTCTGGCGTCACCGCGTCCCGAGTTCGCCTCGGCGACAACGGATCTCCGCATGTTCGACCGCACCGGAAAACTGGTCGACGCGAAAGTGACGTGGGTACGCACCATCGTCGAGGGCCCGGCGCCACAATGCGGATTCCTGGTGCAACCCGACGAACCCGTCGTCATGCCGCTCGACGGGCCATTGCTGCCGGCCGACTGGACCACCGAGATCAACTACCTGGCCAACAGCGACGGCTCCCTGACCATGGCGCTGGCCGAGGGACCCGACGTGAAGGTGCCGGTGCGCCCCGGGCTCAACCGCGTCTTCGTGCGGCTCCCCGGAGCCGGGCATTCGATCTCCGTGCAGGCCAACACCGCCGCGCTGTCGGTATGCATCTCCCCCGGACCCGTGGGATTCCTGGCACCGAGGTAGTTCGGGTACTGAGATACTGAGGATCGATTTTCGGGATCCTGTCGAGGGGGACGTTCTGTGAGCGCGCTGGATGGCTTCTATTCGACGTGGAACAAAGCGCGGGAAACGTTCGGTGTTGGCACCCCTACCGACGGCAGCCAGTACGACGGCAGCAGCTCGAAGCTCATGGCGATGAAGACGACCATAGAGTCCGCCGCGCCCGATGACCGCTGGCAGGGCTCTGGATCACAGGCGTACGCGGCGGCCAACAAAGAGCATTCCGGGGTGTACGAAAAGCTGGCTGACCTCGACAAGAGGATGGCCGCCGAAGTCACAAACGCCGCGAACGTTGTCACCAATGGACGCAATCAACTCGACACCACGAAGTCCTGGGTCGACAGTGCTGTCGACTCACTACCCAAATCGCTGAGCTCAGCCGCCCGCGAGAACAGCCTGATCCCCATTGCCAAAGAAGGCATCACCCAGGTCAACAACACCGTCCAGAACGCCAACAAAGACATGAACACAATCGCCGGGCGCTTCACGGGCCTCAGGGGCGAGTTCGATGCACTGACAAATCAAAAGTTCGCGCCTGGGGAGAAGGATGGCGATGAGAATGCGCCAACCGAGCCTGGAGCGAAGCCTGGTGAACCGGGCGGCCCGGAGTTTGCCATCGGGCCGCCCACCAAACCCGACATCTCATGGGACGAAGACTTCGAGTACGGCTCTGCAGAACCTGGCTTGAAGGATTACCTGAAGCGGGCCGAATGGGAGGCAAAGCTTGCAGGTGGCAGATTGCTCCGCGCGGACCTCGACGACGCCACCCAGATGTACCGGCATTATTGGGATAACGACGGAAAGCCAATCGAATTCGACTATGAGGAAGCCTACCGTGAGGACCCCGGCATCCGAGCAAACGTCGATGATCAGATCAGCCGAGCACAACGCGGGGCCGAGGAATTGATCCGGGCGGGCAACACATCATTTTCGATGACCGGTGACGCGACACAGACCACGAACTACCCAACCACAGAGAATTGGCAGAAAGCGGTTGGCGGATACCAACAGTGGAGCAGCGCGGACGTCAAGGTCGAAGGCAATAAAGTCACGATGACGGTGGCGGTGCACGCCGAAGACCATTACAACTTCAACCGCGGCCAGGCAGACATTGGGACTGGAGCCTCTGACAACGAGAACGGACGGTTCACAGAACTGGGATGGGCCAAGCCCTTTGACTCTCACGGGGAGGTCACCCGAACAGTCAGCTGGGAGTTGGGCAGTGCACCTCCTGTCGATCAAGGTGGCCAACCCCAATTCAATCCCGGACGCGAGGACCGCGTGGACGGCAGAGGCAGCCCGGGCGGTATACGTCCGCCCGACAACAATCGCAACACCGGAGGAGTGACACTGCCGTGACGAAATCTCGTGAGGTGAACAGGATATGCGCTGTAACCCTTTCGTTGGCCTCGGTCGTATTCGCGCTCTCCGCATGCTCCCCCACTTCACACGATCGGCAACAGATGGAGACCACCACCGTGAACGCTCCCGCGGCCAAGACCACGTCCAATCCCGTCCGGCACGAGCTGGAGCCACTGACCAAACGGTTCCCAGCGCTCGGAGCACCCGTCTCGGCCTCGTGGGTGAGCGGAGACATGGGTGATCCGGAGGTGCCTGGGCCCTCGCTGTACTGGATCGACAGCGTCGTCGAGCTGAACCCTGCCGTCGCGGAAGATTTGAAGGCAAAGTATCGGCCCGTTCCCACCAGCGCTCAACCTGACGTGTGGCAGTCGTTGCGGGGGGCACTGCCGGCCGGCGGCTACCTTGCCAGTGATCAACTCAACTCGGTGTTCACATCTACCAGGATCAAGTCAAAGGCCTACCTCGCCGAGAATTCTCCAGTCATCGTCGTTACCGCTGTTGGGGAGTAGACGGTCGACGACTGATTCGGGGCACATGCCAAGCTGGCAGGCATGACTGACGACGTACGCGAACAGGGTCTGCGAGTTTTGCAGGAGATGGTGCCGCACCTCCCGTCGAATGTTGTCGAACCCGATGGCAGATTCGGCGACGAGCTGATGTCCATCGGTGTCGACAATGTCTTCGGTCGGCTGTGGAGCCGTGAGGGCCTGAGCCGCCGTGACCGCAGCCTGGTCACCATGGGCATCTTGATCGCTCTGCGGGCCACCGATGAGTTCGAGTCGCACGTCAGGATCGGCCTGCGCAACGGCCTCACCGAGGACGAGATCGCCGAGGTGATCTACCACGCCAGCGGCTACGCCGGATTCCCTGCTGCGAATACCGCCCGCAACGTGGCCCGTGAAGCGCTGAGCAGACCTTTGCGTTGACTTTGAGCTGACGCCGCATTTGTGCGAGTAGCGGTGTGCGTGGGCTCAAAGTCAACGGGCATCGGCGCCTTATCCAGGGAGTGTCAAGGATCAACCGCCCACTAGCACAAGAAAAATGGAGCCACCCAGGGGAATCGAACCCCTGACCTATTCATTACGAGTGAATTGCTCTACCGACTGAGCTAGGGTGGCGTGCTCGGCGAACCGGGCGGCACCACTTTACGGCAGACACCGCCCAAGACCCAACTCACCCTCGCAGCGCCTGCCCGACGGTCGCCACCATGGCATCGACGGCGAACTTGGGCTTGACGTTGATGGCCAGCGCCTCGCGGCATTCCAGCACCGCCTCGATGCAGCGCAGCAGCCGGTCCGGCGGCACATGGTCGGCCATGGCCTGTACTTTCTCGGCCATGTCCGGGTGATTGGCGGTCACCGAAGAGGCTCCCGACGACACCAGCAGCGCATCGCGGAAATAGGTGGCCAGGTCGATCAGCGCTCGGTCCAGCGCGTCGCGCGAGGCCCTGGTCTGGCGGGATTTCTGCCGTCGCTCCAGCTCTTTGAGCGCCCCGGCCGTCCCGCGGGTGGTGGCCGCGGTGCCTTTCCCGGTGCCGCCGGCTCCCAGGGCCGTCTTGAGTTCCTCGGTCTCGGTCTCGTTGCGGCCGGCGGTCAACGCCAGCGCCTCGGCTTCGGCGACCGCGACCATCTCCTCGGCGGCCGCGAACGCTCGGGCCGGCGTCGCGGCGTCCCGAGCCAGCCCCAACGCGCGCTTGCGGCGCTCCCGGGCCTCGGGATCGGTCGCCAATCGGCGGGCGCGGCCCACATGTCCGCCGCTGACCGAAGCCGCCCAGCGGGCATCCGCCTCGGGCAGCCCGTCGCCGGAGATCAGTACGTCGGCGATGGCCTCGACCGACGGCGTGGTCAGCGCGATGTGGCGGCAGCGCGAGCGCAGCGTGATCGCGATGTCCTCGGGGTCCACCGACGGCGCGCACAGCAGGAACACCGTCGACGGCGGCGGCTCCTCCACCACCTTGAGCAGCGCGTTGGCCGCGCCTTCGGTGAGCCGGTCGGCGTCTTCGATCACCACGATCTGCCAGCGTCCGGTTCCGGGCCGCCGCGACGCGATCTGGACGATCTCGCGCATCTCCTTGACCGCGATCGACAACCCCTCGGGCACGATGCGGCGAACATCAGCGTGGGTGCCGGCCATCGTCGTCGTACACGCGCGGCATTCGCCGCACCCCGGCGTCCCCTCTGACGTGCACTGCAAGGCCGCCGCGAAGCACAACGCCGCCACCGAACGACCGGACCCGGGCGGGCCGGTGATCAGCCAGGCATGGGTCATTGTCCCGACGGTGGTGCCACTGTGTGGCGAATCACCCCGGGCCGCCGACGCGGCCGCCACCAGCTCCTGTTCCACCGCGTGCTGGCCCACCAGCCGCGAAAAGACCCCGCTCATCGTCACCAACAGTAGTGGTCAAGCCGACACAACCACGTCACAGCAGGCGCTGAACGTCCCTGCGGCCCGATACGGTGAACGGGTGACCACGGAGGCAATCCCCATGAGGCGAATCAACGCATTCGTCCGGTGGGTGGCGCGTACCCCGTGGCCGGTGTTCACGCTGGGCATGCTGCAGGCCGACATCATCGGCGCGCTGTTCGTGCTGGGCTTCCTGCGCTTCGGTCTGCCGCCCGAGGATCGCATCCAGCTTCAGGATCTGCCGGTGTTCAACCTGGCGATCTTCCTGGGCTACCTGTTCATCTCGTTCACCATCGGTGCCTACCTGGCCCTGCGGCTGCTGATCCCGGTGATCCGCTGGCAGCGCCGCGACACCCTGCTGTCCAAGTCCGACCCGGCCATCACCGAGCTGGCCCGCGTGCGGGCGCTGAAGATGCCCTTCTACCGCACCCTGATCAGCGTCACCAACTGGTTCCTGGGCTCGATCGTGTTCATCGTGGCCAGCTGGCCGGTGGCCAGCAAGTCCGCTCCGGTCGTTCTGGTCGCCACCGCCCTGGGTGCCACCGCCACCGCGATCATCGGCTACCTGCAGTCCGAGCGCGTGCTGCGGCCGGTCGCGGTGGCGGCGCTGCGCGGCGGGGTTCCGGAGAACTTCCGCGCGCCCGGGGTGATCCTGCGCCAGGTGCTGACCTGGGTGCTCTCCACGGGCGTGCCCGTCCTGGCCATCGTGCTGGCCCTGGTGGCCAGCAAGTTCTCGATCCTGACCGCCTCCGCCGACCGGCTGATCACACCGCTGCTGCTGCTGGCCATCGCGGCGCTGGTGATCGGGCTGTCCGGCACCGTGCTGGTGGCGATGTCGATCGCCGACCCACTGCGCCAGCTGCGCTGGGCGCTGGGCGAGGTGCAGCGCGGCAACTACAACGCGCACATGCAGATCTACGACGCCAGCGAGCTGGGCCTGCTGCAGGCCGGCTTCAACGACATGGTGCGCGAGCTGGCCGAGCGCCAGCGGTTGCGTGACCTCTTCGGCCGGTACGTGGGTGAGGACGTGGCCCGACGCGCGCTTGAGCGCGGCACCGAGCTGGGCGGCCAGGAACGCGACGTCGCCGTGCTGTTCGTGGACCTGGTGGGGTCGACGCATCTGGCGTCGACGATCCCGGCCGGTGACGTGGTGAACCTGCTCAACGAGTTCTTCCGCGTCATCGTCGACACCGTCAACCGGCACGGCGGGTTCGTCAACAAGTTCCAGGGTGACGCGGCGCTGGCCATCTTTGGCGCCCCCATCGAGCATCCCGACGCCTCCGGCGGCGCGCTGGCCGCGTCCCGCGAACTGCACGACGAGCTGCTCAGCGTGCTGGGCAGCGACACCGAGTTCGGTATCGGGGTCTCGGCCGGGCGCGCCATCGCCGGCCACATCGGCGCCCAGGCCCGCTTCGAATACACCGTGATCGGCGACCCGGTGAACGAGGCCGCCCGCCTCACCGAGCTCGCCAAGCTGGAGGAAGGCCACGTGCTGGCCTCGGCGATCGCGGTCAGCGGCGCACTCGATGCCGAGGCGCTGAGCTGGGACGTCGGCGAGATTGTGGAACTGCGCGGACGCACCGTGCCCACCCAGCTGGCCCGCCCGATGAACCTGGTGCTGCCCCGCGATCTGGAGCGCGAAGCCGAGAGCGACGTGACGAGCTAGAAGGTCAGGCCTTCTTGGCGGCGGCCTTCTTCGCCGGCGCCTTCTTGGCAGCGGTTTTCTTGGCGGCAGCCTTTTTGGCGGGAGCCTTCTTCGCGGCCTTCTTGACCGGCCCACGGGCCCGACGATCGGCCAGCAGTTCCGAGGCCCGCTCGTCGGTGATCGACTGCACGTCGTCACCCTTGCGCAGGCTGGCATTGGTCTCGCCATCGGTGACGTACGGACCGAACCGGCCGTCCTTGATCACCATCGGCTTGCCCGAGACCGGATCGGTGCCCAGCTCACGCAGCGGCGGGGCCGCCGCGGCCTGGCGCCCACGGCGTTTCGGCTCGGCGTAGATCTTCAGCGCCTCGTCGAGGGTGATGGTGAACATCTGTTCCTCGGTGGCCAGCGAGCGAGAGTCGGTGCCGCGCTTGAGGTATGGGCCGTAGCGGCCGTTCTGCGCGGTGATCTCCTCGTTGTTCGACGGGTCGACGCCGACCACCCGCGGCAACGACAGCAGCTTGAGTGCGTCGTCGAGCGTCACCGTCTCCAGATCCATTGTGCGCAAAAGTGATCCGGTGCGCGGCTTGGGACCCGTCGGCTTCTTGCCCTTCTTGGCCGTCGTCCCGGCGTCCGGATCCTCGGGCGGTTCCGGGAGGATCTCGGTGACGTAGGGACCGAATCGTCCGTCCTTGGCGACGATTTCGTGTCCGGTCGCCGGGTCGACACCCAGCACCCGACCCTCTTGCGGTGTGGCGAAAGCCTTTTCGGCCAGCTCCAGGGTCAGCTCATCGGGCGTCAACTCGTCCTTGAGGTTGGCACGCTGCGGCTTGAGCTCACCGGGATTGTCTGGGTCGGCGATCATCCGCTCCAGGTACGGTCCGTTACGACCCACCCGAACCACCACCGCGCGGCCTTCGTCATCGTCGAAGAGCTTGATGGAGTTGACTTCTCGCGCGTCGATACCTTCGAGGTTCCCACCGACGAGGTGCTTGAGCCCACCGGCGCGGGCAATGGAGCCCTCGACGCCGTGCTCGCCGCCGAAGTAGAAGTTCGACAGCCAGTTGGTGCGCTGCTCCTGGCCGTTGGCGATCTCGTCGAGCTCGTCTTCCATGGCCGCAGTGAAGTCGTAGTCCACCAACCGGCCGAAGTGCTGCTCGAGCAGGCCGACCACGGCGAAGGCGACCCAGGACGGCACCAGCGCGCTGCCCTTCTTCTGCACGTAGCCGCGGTCCTGGATGGTCTTGATGATCGAGCTGTACGTCGACGGACGGCCGATGCCCAGCTCTTCGAGGGCCTTGATCAGCGAGGCCTCGGTGTAGCGGGCCGGCGGGCTGGTTTGGTGGCCGTCGGCGGTCAGGTCGGCGGCGTCCACGCGCTGGCCCTGGGTCAGGTTCGGCAGGCGGCTCTCGGCGTCGTCGGACTCGCCGCCGGCCAGCTCGTCGATGCTCTCGACGTAGGCCTTGAGGAAGCCCGGGAATGTGATGGTGCGACCGGACGCGTTGAAGACGACCTGATGAACGCCAGCGGTACCCCCGTCCAATGTCGCCGCCGGGGCGGCTCCGGCGATTCGCAGCGACAGCGTGGTGCCGCGCGCATCGGCCATCTGCGAGGCCACGGTGCGCTGCCAGATCAGCTCGTAGAGCCGGAACTCGTCGGTGTCGAGCTGGGCGTGCAGCTGGCCCGGGGTCTGGAACACGTCACCGGCGGGGCGGATGGCCTCGTGCGCCTCCTGGGCGTTCTTGACCTTGCGGGTGTACTGCCGCGGCGACGGATGCACATACTCGGCGCCGTAGAGCTGCTGCGCCTGGTTTCGGGCGGCGTTTATGGCCGACTCCGACAGCGTCGTCGAGTCGGTACGCATGTAGGTGATGTAGCCGTTCTCGTACAGCCGCTGCGCGATGCTCATGGTGCGCTCGGAGGAGAACCGCAGCTTGCGGGCGGCTTCCTGCTGGAGCGTCGACGTCATGAACGGCGCGTAGGGGCGGCGGGTGTACGGCTTCTGCTCGACGGAGCTGACGGCCAGCTGGGCGCCACGCAGGCCGGCGGCCAACGCCCCGGCGCTGGCCTCGTCGAGCACGAGCACCTCGTCGGGCTTCTTCAGCTGGCCCAGCGAGTCGAAATCACGACCGGCGGCGACCCGGCGGCCGTCGACGGTATTGAGCTTGGCGGTGAACCGCGGCGGGGTGGCCTGCGGGTCGGACACGGACGCGTCCAACTCGGCGCTGACGTCCCAGTACCCGGCGCTGCGGAACGCCATGCGCTCGCGTTCGCGCTGCACGATGATGCGGGTGGCCACCGACTGCACCCGGCCTGCCGACAGCTTCGGCGCGACCTTCTTCCACAGCACGGGCGACACTTCGTAGCCGTAGAGCCGGTCGAGGATGCGGCGGGTCTCCTGCGCGTCGACCAGCGCGATGTCCAGGTCACGCGGGTTTTCGGCGGCAGCCCGGATGGCGGGCTCGGTGATCTCGTGGAACACCATCCGCCGGACCGGCACCTTGGGCTTGAGGGTCTCCAGCAGGTGCCAGGCGATCGCCTCACCCTCGCGGTCACCGTCCGTCGCGAGGTAGAGCTCGTCAACGCCCTTGAGCAGGTCTTTGAGTTCGGTGACGGTGCTCTTCTTGTCAGGGCTGACGATGTAGAGCGGTTCGAAGTTGTCGTCGACATTGACCCCGAGGCGCGCCCACGGCTCAGATTTGTACTTCGCGGGCACGTCAGCCGCATTGCGCGGCAGGTCACGAATGTGCCCGCGGGAGGATTCGACCACGTAATCGGAGCCCAGGTAGCCGGCTATCTTGCGCGCTTTTGTCGGCGACTCCACGATCACGAGTCGCCGGACATTGCCCTTGCTACCGCTGCCGCTATCGCCAGCCAACTGTGCCTACGCTCCACTTCTTTAGTTGCCGCGCCACGCCCGGCAACTGACAATTTCGCATTACGCGCGAGCCTACGCAAACCGGCTCTCCGCGTATGCACCATTAAATACGTGGCCAATGCGCCAACGCCGCGGCCTCCCCGGGTGGTTCCCCCACGTTCTCCACCAGGCGTGATAGCCGTCGCCGCCCGCTGATCCGCAGGGCCGGGTGCGAGCCTCTGGTTCCGATCAACGTCGGAGCGATCCCCACCCGCATCATGGCCGCGGCCAGCACGGGGTGAGTGTCCGGCGCGTGTGGGTCCAGCCCCAGGAGGTAGCGGTCGTCGGCCTCGAACGTGCCCGCCGCCAGCGTCCAGGCCCGCAGCTCGCGGGAGCCGGGCAGCCATCCGGCCGGAACAGTCTTGACCGCGCCCCTGGTCCACTCCCCCGCGATCAGCATCAACTGCGGATCCAGCGCGGTGCGCACCAGCGGGTTGTTCTCGTCGGTCCGTGAGATCTCTGACTCCAGACCGGCCTCACTCATCATCTCGGCCAGGCCTCGGGCGCGCCACACCTCGTCGACGACCACCGAGATCCGGGCCGCCTGCCGGCCACCGTTGCCCGCCAGCACCACCTGCCCCGGCCCGGCGAGCACCCCGGTCAGGTCGGCCACCGCGGGCGGCACCGACTCGGCCGAGAAAAAGGACAGCTGGCTCACGAATCGACACTAAGCCAGCTCGAGCCGTAAGAACGAGAACACCCCCGCGGTGTCCGATGCGGACTCACACGGGGGTGACTCGTTGGGTTTGTTTGGCTCAGATGGCCCGAACACCCGTGGCCTGCGGCCCCTTGGGGCTCTGGCCGACCTCGAACTCAACCTTCTGGTTCTCCTCCAGGGTGCGGAATCCGCTGCCCTGAATTTCCGTGTAGTGGACAAACACGTCGGCAGAGCCGTCCTCCGGAGCAATGAAGCCGAAGCCCTTTTCCGCGTTGAACCACTTCACAGTTCCCTGTGGCATCTTTTGTTCTTTCCTTCTCTTTCAACCGGGTGCGGTCCACCGACTTCCGATGTACCGGGCCCGTTCCGACCGCCATCCTTCGTGGAGTCGCCCGGAACTGACCCGACCTACAACCCTCGCAGGAACCGCGATCGCAACGACGATCCTGCGAGTGCGAGTACAAACACAGAAGCTGCGACCGTGATCAGTCAACCATGTTCGGGTCGGCTGCGACAGTCTTGGCGTGCGGCGCGTGGTGAACAATTCGTTTACAAATCCGGGCCGACGTCGGCGGGGTAGATCGCAGGAGGAAGAACAGTGCTGGATCAGGGGTCAGATTTCGGCCGTGAGCTGCTAGCTTGCGCTGTCGACGGAACCCCGGCCGGCGAAGATCCGCTACGCCATGTTGCGGATATCCCTCCGCGGCAGGGCAAACCACAGCAGTGGCCACAATGGGCCCATCCGGAGGTTGTTCAGGCCCTGACCGACCGTGGGATCACCGCGCCGTGGTCCCATCAACTCGCCGCCGCGCAGTTGGCCCACGACGGACGCCACGTGGTCGTGTCCACCGGAACCGCGTCGGGTAAGTCTCTGGCCTACCAACTACCGATCCTGTCGACGTTGGCCGAGAACCGCCAGGCCCGGGTGCTCTACCTGTCGCCGACGAAGGCACTCGGCCACGACCAGCTGCGCACGGCGCAGCATCTGACCGAGACCGTGACCGCACTGCGCGACGTCGCACCGGCCCCGTACGACGGTGACAGCGCGACCGAGGTGCGCCGGTTCGCCCGGGAACGCTCCCGCTGGATCTTCTCGAATCCCGACATGATCCACCTGTCGCTGCTGCGGAACCATGCCCGCTGGGCCGTGTTCCTGCGCCACCTGAAGTTCATAGTCGTCGACGAATGCCATTACTACCGCGGCATTTTCGGTTCCAACGTGGCGATGGTACTGCGCAGGCTGCTGCGCTTGTGCGAACGATATTCGCCTGATGATTCGGGACCGACCGTGATTTTCGCCAGCGCCACCACGGCATCACCAGCCGAGACCGCCGCCGAGTTGATCGGGCAGACGGTCGCCGAGGTGACCGAGGACGGCTCCCCGCTGGGCGCCCGAACGATCGCGTTGTGGGAACCGGCCCTCTTAGACGACCTCATCGGCGAGAACGGCGCACCGGTCCGGCGTTCGGCCGGTGCGGAGGCTTCCCGCGTGATGGCCGATCTGATGACCGAGGGCGCCCGCACCCTGACGTTCGTACGGTCCCGGCGCGGCGCGGAGCTCACTGCCCTGGGAACCCGGGCCCGGTTGGAGGACACCGCACCGGAGCTGGCCGAACAGGTGGCCTCCTATCGCGCCGGGTATCTCGCCGAGGACCGGCGCGAGCTGGAACACGCGCTGACCGACGGACGGCTGCGCGGGCTGGCCACCACCAACGCGCTGGAATTGGGCATCGACATCGCCGGGCTGGACGCCGTGGTGATGGCAGGCTTTCCGGGCACCGTCACCTCGTTCTGGCAGCAGGCGGGCCGGTCCGGCCGGCGCGGGCAGGGCGCGCTGATCGTATTGATCGCCCGCGACGATCCACTGGACACCTACCTTGTGCATCACCCGGCCGCGTTGTTGGACAAACCGATCGAACGGGTGGTGATCGACCCGACGAATCCACACGTGCTGGGCCCGCAACTGCTTTGTGCCGCAGCCGAATTGCCGCTCACCGCGGCCGAGGTCCGGCTGTGGAACGCTCAGGCGGTGGCCGAGACCCTCGTCGACGACGGGTTGTTGCGTAAGCGCCCGAGCGGCTATTTCCCAGCTCCCGGGGTGGATCCGCATCCCGCGGTCGACATCCGCGGCTCCAGCGGCGGGCAGATCGCGATCCTGGAAGCCGATACGGGA
This sequence comes from Mycolicibacterium sp. 050232, assembly GCA_036235365.1. Taxonomy (GTDB): domain Bacteria; phylum Actinomycetota; class Actinomycetes; order Mycobacteriales; family Mycobacteriaceae; genus Mycobacterium. The sequence continues at coordinate 213,049 of JAZBEZ010000006.1, forward strand.
CGAATGCTGGGCAGCACCGGCGCCGGGCGGGCGGCAGCCACTCTGCACCCTGGCGCGGTGTATCTGCATCAGGGCGAGACCTACCTGGTCGAGTCGCTGTCTTTCGAGGACGGTGTTGCGTTCGTCTACGCCGCCGATCCCGGCTACAGCACGTTCGCCAGGGAGCTCACCGACATATCTGTCACCGGACCCGGAGAGCGCACAACGTTCGGCCCGGTCACGGTGGGCCTGGTCCCGGTGTCGGTGACCAACACCGTGGTCGGCTACCTGCGTCGCCGCATCGACGGTGAGGTGATCGACTTCGTGGAGTTGGACATGCCGCCGAGCACGCTGGACACCATGGCGGTGATGTGCACCATCACCCCGGAAGCCTTACAGGACAGCGGTATTGATCCTCTTTGCGTGCCGGGGAGTCTGCACGCCGCCGAACATGCATCGATCGGGCTGCTGCCGCTGGTGGCCAGCTGCGACCGGGGTGACATCGGCGGAGTTTCCACGGCCGTCGGCCCCGGACCCGGGGAGTTGGCCGGGCTTCCCACCATCTTCGTCTACGACGGATATCCGGGCGGCGCAGGCTTCGCGGACCGCGGATTCCGTAGGTTGGCTACCTGGTGGGGCGCGACAGCCGATGCGATCGAGGCATGTGAATGTCCGCAGGGATGCCCCTCCTGTGTGCAGTCGCCGAAGTGCGGCAACGGCAACGACCCATTGGACAAATCGGGCGCGGTGAAAGTGCTCCGCCTGGTGCTCGGCGCGCTGAGTACGTCCTCAGCGTCCATCCCCCGACCGCGTTGACGACCGACCCCTCGACGGCCGACTACGCGGATCGACAACCACGTGGCTGCATTCGGCCACGCCGAACACACAGACGTTGCGACGAACGGTCGGACAACGCGATCCGTTCCCAATCCCGGAGGCCGGGCGCAGTGGCAAATTACGTGAACTCACTCATGTTTGCAACCCGACAGCCGCCACTTGCGACACCGGTGACCGCAATCCGCAGTTTTCAGGTGCGGATTCCGTCGCCGTAGCGTCCGTCGCCGGGAGTGCGGGTCCCTACGGGCACCGCCGGTAAAATGCCGCGCATGACCCACGACTGGCTGCTCGTGGAGACACTGGGTAGCGAGCCTGTGGTGGTCGCACGAGGTCTGCAGACGAAGAACCTCGTCCCGATCAGTGTGTTTCTACGCCGAAATCCGCACCTGATGGTAATACAGAGCGCCATCAGGGAAACCGTGCAGGCCGGCCAGGGCCTCAGCAGCATCACGCCCAAGAATGACCGCGTAATCCGCACCGAGGTGGTGCGGATGTCCGACGGACACATCCACGGGGTGCATGTCTGGATCGGACCGACCGATACCGAACCTCCGCAGCGGCCCGTCCCGGGCCCGTTGATCTGGGACCTGACGACGGGCGTCGCCACCGATACCACCGAGTCCCTGCACAACAGCGGGATGAATGCGGAAACCGAAGCCACCCACGACCGGACCTTCGCCGACGATCTGCCCGCCAAGGATCTCAACAGCAGCGAGGCCAAGGTGCTGGCCATGGCGATCAAGCCCGTCGTGGGCAACACCTTGTGCACCACCTGGGATGTCACCGACCACCGCGGGGAACTCATCACCGTGGGTTTCGTGGCGCGGGTGGCACTCGAACCGCAGGACGACGGCACCGAGCGGCTGATCTGCCGGGCGATGAACTGGCGCAGCGAGCGCGAGAACGCGGTCGAGCGCCCCGACAACCTGGCCCAGCGCATCCTCGACGGGCTCGCTCAGCCCGGTGTGCACCGGGCTCTGGTCGGCCTCGATGACTGGAAGCTGCTGAAATGGCTCGACGAGCCCGCACCGTTCTTCGACTGGCGTCACCGCGACGGCGGGCAGGCCCGCATCCACCCCGCCGATGCCCGGCACATGGTCCGGATGACCACGGATTTCTCCGAAGGCGTCACCACCGCCGTGCTCCGGATGCGCGCCGAAGACGGCGGCTGGCGGCCCGTGCACATGACCATCAACCGGATCGAGCTCGACGAGGACACCTTCGCGGGGCTGATCGCGCTTCGGCTACCGACCGACGACGAGGTCGCGGCGGCAGATCTCGACGAACTCGGCTAACTCGCGACGTCTACCGGTCCGGCGCGCGCGTCCGCACGGGCCGGACCGACTCCCCAGCGCCCCAGCCGGACCGGAACCGCTACTTCGAGCACGACGTCGAGCCCGTCGATCCGGCAGTCCCCGAGAATCGAACGCATCCTGGCCGCGATTTCAGCGGCCTGCCGGCACACCGCGTCCGGGCCCGCCACCACGGCACCGGCAGCACCCAGGGCAGCCAGGTCGGCCGCGGCCTGAGCTCGATGCCGGGCTGTCACCGCGGCACCGAGGTAGGCACCGCCCGCCGCGAACGTGATCACCATCGCGATCATGGCCGCAGCCACCAGCGTCGCCGATCCCCGTTCACCGGACGCCAGGTTCGGCAGCCGCAGCCGCCTCGGCGGACACCGTGAGCCCCGGCAGCACTGTGGCCGCGCTGACCCGGGCCACCACCAGACCGCCGTCCTGCCCGACGTGCACCACCGCACCCGACGGGGCGACCCGGCGGGCGGCGGCCGTCGCAGCCTCGCCTTCACCGCGGGCCGCCAGCCGGGCCGCTTCACGTGCAGCATCGATACACCGGATCTGCATGCCCACCGCACTGACGCCGCCGATGCACACCACCAGGACCGCCACCAGTGAGGCGATCGCAAACGCGGCTTCGACGGTGACCGCACCCCGGTCATCCAGGGCCTCTCTTAGACGTTGGTGTTCAGGGCCCGGCTGATGATGTTGGTCAGCGCGCTGACGATCGAGTCCCCGGTGACCACCGTGTACAGGATCGCGCCGAACGCCGCTGCGGCAACGGTGCCGATCGCGTATTCGACGGTGCTCATCCCCGATTCGTCGAGCATCAACAGCGCCGCCCTGGCGTTCGCGCGCCGAATTATGTTTCCTGCCATGATCTTTCCTCCCTTTGCGATGTGTGTTCACAACAGCCCTGAGCCCAATACGTCACCGGCCAGGCCCGCGACGACAGGAATGACTCCCAGACAGAGAAACGCCGGCAGGAAGCACAGCCCGAGCGGGCCGGCGACCAGAACGGAGGCGCGTTCCGCCACCGCATCGGCCGACGTAGCGGCCTCATGCCGCGTCTGCGCGGCCAGCTCCGCCACGCCATCGGCCAAGGCGCTACCCGAGGCAGCTGACCTACGGGCCAGCCGCAACAGCGCCTCGGCGTTCTTGTCCGGGGGTGCAGCAGTCTTACCGTCGGCACCAGTCGACCACGCCCGCACCGGATCCGCCCCGAGCGCCAGTAGTTCAGCCGCCCGGCGCAGCAGTGGCGCGAGCGACGGCGGAGCCGACGGGCTGACGGCGGCAGCCGCGGTCGACACCGCCAGCCCGGAGGCCAGACACGCGGCGAACAGGTCGAATGTCGAGGCCGCAGCGAGCGGGTCGTCGGCTGGGGTGCGCTGCACGTCGGCCCGGCGCCTCGACGTAGGAGCGGCACGGTTGCGCACCCGGGCCGGATCCACACCGACCAGCAGTGCCGCCGCGAGAAGGATTGCCGCCCAGCTCATCTCAGTACCCGTTCGGTGATCCGGTCCGACCACATCAAGCCGGCGCAGGCCAGGAGAACTCCGACCATCAGCAGCCAGCCGCCGACGCCTGCGCTGAACAGAAACGCGAGGGGCCGCGCACCGATCAACTGGCCCAGCGCCATCCCGGCCACCGGCAGCCCGGCGAGCACCGACGCCGTAGCCCGCGGGCCTGCCATCGACGCTTCGACATGAGAGGAAAAGCGTTCGCGCTCAACGATGTCGCGCTGCGCGGTGCGCAACAACGTGGCGATCGAGAGCCCGTATGCGTGGGCCAGACGCCAGCATGCGGCGAGCCTTCGCCAATGCATCGGCAGCTGAGAGACGGCCGCGACATCGTCGAGCCCGGCCGCGACGTCAGCACCCAGACGCGCGCGAGCGGCCACCGCACTCATGCCCTGGTGCACCGGCCCTGACACTTCGGCGGCGGCGGTCGCGAAAGCGGGGACCGGATGCACGCCGGTCCGCAGTTCACCGACCAACACGTCCAGGGCGGCCTGCAGGGCCGCGGATTCCTGTTGCCGCCGGCGCCGGGTCACGCGGCGCCGGCTGCGCAGCCACACGGTGCCCGTCATCACGGCCGCGGCCAGCGCGACCGGCAATGGCACCAACCAGACCACAATGACACCGGCCGGCACCACGACCGGCGTCAGCCACGCGCGGCGGCGAACCGGGGAATCCGCCCGACGCAGCGCAGCCGTCCGCCGGGGCGTGGCCGGCCAGAGCACCAGCGCGGCTGCCAATGCCAGTGCGCTGACTGTCACGGCGACACCCGCCGTTCGATCAACCCGTTGAGGGCGTCTGCGCCACAACCCAATCCGGCATCAGCATGCCAGGCCGTCACCACCTCCAGATCGCCTCGAGCATCTCGGCGCAGCACCGCGATCTCGGCGAGCCTGCGCTGCCCGGTGCCGTCCCGCCCTACGTGCAACAGCACCTGCACGGCGGCCGCCAGCTGACTGATGAGCGCGGCGCGGTCCAATCCGCCGAGCGCACCGAGGGCCTCCAACCGGGCCGGTACCTCCGCCGGACTGTTGGCGTGCACGGTGCCCGCGCCGCCGTCATGCCCGGTGTTGAGTGCGGACAGCAGGTCCACCACCTCGGCCCCGCGAACCTCACCGACGACGATCCGGTCGGGACGCATCCGCAATGCCTGCCGGACCAGATCGCGCACCGTGACCGCACCGACGCCTTCGACGTTGGCTCCCCGAGCCACCAGCTTGACCAGATGTGGGTGCGGCGGGGCCAATTCGGCGGCGTCTTCGACGCACACGATGCGTTCATGAGCCGGTACGGCGCCGAGCGCGGCGGCCAGCAGGGTGGTCTTACCGCAACCCGTGCCGCCCGAGATCAGAAATGCCAGCCGGGCCTGGATGATCGCGCGCATGAGCTCGGCAGCCTGCGGCGGGATCGCCCCTGACCCGGTGAGAGTGTCGAGATTCTGGGTGGCCGGCCGCAACACCCGCAGCGACAAGCAGGTGCCCGCGGCGGCGATCGGCGGCAACACCGCGTGCAGGCGCACCGCGAACGGTCCGATGCCCCTGAGCTGACCGTCTACCCACGGCTGCGCCTCGTCGAGCCGACGCCCGGCCAGCAGCGCCAACCGCTGGGCCAGCCTGCGGACCGCGCCTTCATCGGGGAAACGCACTGTGCTGCGGTGCAACCCGCTCCCGTCATCCACCCACACCGCGTCCGGAGCGGTCACCAGGACGTCGGTCGTGGTCGGCGCGCACAGCAGCGGCTCCAGGATGCCGGCTCCGGTCAGCTCGGTCTCCAGCAGGCGCAGGTTGCTCAGCACCTCGGTGTCGCCGAGCAGGCCGCCGGACTCTGCACGGATCGCCGCGGCCACCACACCGGGACTCAGCGGCGACGCCTCGGCCACCAGCCGCTCGCGGACCCGGTCGATCAGTGAGGCGCTCATGCTGCTCCGGCCTCCTGCCCGGGATGACCGGCCAGCACCGACAGCACCCGCCGGGCCGCCGCACCCAACGGCGACCGCGGCCGCACCCGCAACCCGCCACGCTCCAGGACCTCGGCGAGGCCGGCCTGTGGCCGCATCGCCGCCAGTAGCGGTAGGTCCACGATGCGAGCCACCTCGGCGGCCCGCAATCCACCGGGCGATGGGCCCCGCACCACGACACCGGCATTCGGGTTACAGGCCAGCACCCACGGTCGGGCGGCCGCTGCCGCGGTACACGACCGCACGTCGGCCGGTGTCACCAGAACCACCAGATCGGCTGCGTCCAAGGCAGTTTCGGCCGCTTCTGAGGCACGTCGCGGCACGTCGCACACGACCGTGACGCCCCCTCGGCATCCTGCGTCGATGACCGCACCCAGTGGCCCGGCCTCGATGTCGGTACCCGAGCGTCCGCTGGAGAGCACGCTGACCCCGTCCCGACGAGGCAGCGCGTCGCGCAACGCCGGATAACCCAAGCGGCCGCCCTGCAGAGCCAGATCCGGCCAGCGCAGGCCCGCCAGGTCCTCACTGCCCGCCACCAGATCGATCCCGCCACTCCACGGATCGGCTTCGACCAGCAGCGCCGTCGGCGCCGATTGCGCCAGAGCCACCGCGAACACCGACGCCCCGGCTCCCCCGCGGGCACCGACCACCGCGACCATCGGACCGCGGCCGGCATCGTCGTGGCAGGCGGCTTCGGACAGGGCCGCGACGAGATCGGCGTCCTGGGCGGGAAGCGTCACCACGTGTTGCGCGCCGACCGATATCGCGGCCTGCCAGTCGCCCGGCCGCGGGTCGTCGTGACCGACCAGGATCACCCGGGTGCGCCGGGGTAGCGCCCGGGCGACGCACCGTTGTGCGGCCGCGGCGTCGAGCAGCACCGCGGATGCCGCGATCCAGGCCTTGCGCCCCGTGGGCTCGTCGACGACGACGAGACCGACTCCGGCGGCGGCAGCCACCCGCGACACGTCATCGCGCAGCAGCGGATCGCCGATCAGTGCCAGCACGGCGCCGGTCGACGCGATCGAGGTGTTCGGAGTGGCCATATGCCCACCCTGCGGGCAACCACGAGCCGGCACCATCACCAATTCGCGGATTGTGGATGAAGTCGGGCCTGTGGATCAATCGCGGGGCTCAAGACATGGAGACCACGCCGAGCGGCACGGTGAAAATACGGTTCCGCAACCAACGAGCCACGGTCGCCGAGGATTTTTCCCCTAGAAAAGGGACGACCCCCGCCAGGGGGGGAGGAGGCGGAGGTCGTCGTGTATCAGCCCCGGGGGGTCGGGCTGATACACCCTCGGCATAAGCCGAGTAATGCTCACTATACACACGGAACTGCCAAAACATGCAAGAGGCATCGGTGCGGGCTACCAACCGGGATGCCGGAAGTCACGTCCGGAAGAATGTGTCGTGAACTGCCATTTTGCACTGGCACTCGGATATGACGAGGTACCGCCTCTATGCTGGCGCTTGTGACCGCATCCGATCGGGTTGCCGGGGAGTCGATCGCACAGCAATCCGGGCCGCATGACGGTCAACCGGTGCGCACGGCGGCCTTCTTCGACCTCGACAAGACCGTCATCGCCAAGTCCAGCACGCTTGCTTTCAGCAAACCCTTCTTCAATCAGGGACTGCTGAACCGGCGCACCGTCCTCAAGTCGACATACGCCCAGTTTCTGTTCCTGATGTCGGGCGCCGACCACGACCAGATGGACCGGATGCGCAGCTACATCACCAACATGTGCACCGGGTGGGATGTCGAACAGGTCAAGTCGATCGTCGGCGAGACCTTGCACGACATCGTCGACCCGCTGGTGTTCGCCGAGGCCGCCGAGCTCATCGCCGACCACAAGCTGTGCGGCCGCGACGTCGTGGTGGTCTCGGCCTCGGGCGAAGAGATCGTCGCGCCGATCGCCCGGGCCCTGGGCGCCACCCATGCCATGGCCACCCGCATGGTGGTCGAAGAGGGCCGCTACACCGGCGACATCGCCTTCTACTGCTTCGGCGACGGCAAGGTCGAGGCGATCCGCGCCCTGGCCGCACGCGAGGGCTACTCACTGGACCACTGCTACGCCTACTCGGACTCGATCACCGACATCCCGATGCTCGAATCCGTGGGTCACCCCACCGCGGTCAATCCGGACCGGGGACTGCGCAAGGAGGCCGCCTCCCGCGGCTGGCCGGTGCTGACCTTCACCAGGCCGGTGTCGCTGCGCGACCGGATTCCGGCGCCGTCGGGGGCCGCGGTGGCGACCACCGCAGCGGTCGGAATCAGCGCCCTGGCGGCCGGCGCACTGACATATTCACTGCTGCGTCGCTTCACTTCCTGACCTACCGCATGTAGTAGCTGACACCCCGGCGTAACGATCAGAAGTCGGGTGCATTTCACCCTTGCTGTGACCGTGGTCACGTAGTACAAAGGAACCACGGAAGCTTGGATGAGGCCAAGGTGTAGCCGGAAGAGAAGGCTAGATCTCCCGAACCGGGCTCCCCAGCACGGGTTCCGGCACCCACGCGGAGCACATGCCGCGGAATAGGCAAAAGTGTTGCGGGCCTGCGTGATTGCGAAGAGCGGACGGCCACGACGGCCCTTTGGGTAGGGTTGCAGCCGAAGCGCATCGCAAGGACGCCGAGGCCACCCACGCAACCCATCTGGCACGCTTGGTAACCGGTATCCGTGCTAGCGGGCGACGAGCCGAAACACCGTTTCGGAACGTCGCCCGCTTTCGTTTGCTGAAAACGCGTCGACCGGTAGCGTCAGCCGGCCGCCGACTGGGCGATCTGCAGCGCCTCCCGCGCGCCGCCCTTCAGGCCTTCGCTGCTGAGCAGCAGCCATGCGGTCAGCCCGTCGGGCGTGCCCGAGGCGAATCCCCGTGCGGCAGCCCGGTACTCCCCCGACTTCCGCATCCAGTGCACCTCGGGAACCCCGAGCCCGTGCGGGTCCAGACCGGTGGCGATCGTCACCAGGCGCGAGACCGCGCGGGCGACCACACCGTCGGCGGTCCCGAACGGAGCCAGGCTGAGTAGTTCGCCGTGCGCGACGGCGGCCAGCACGGGGGCGGGAACCTTGGAGCCGCCGGCCAGGATCTCGGTCAGCAGCTCGAGACGACGGCCGACGCCGGGATCGGTCCGCGGCCGGCCCAGGTGCTGGTCATCGGTGAGATCGGCGGCGGCCAGCGCGTGCAATCGGGCCAATGCCTGCATCGGAGCCCGCTGCCACACCCCGACCAAGGCGGTGGCGCCACCTTCGAGCGCCTCGGCCACGCGGATCGCGCCCGCGGTCACCGGGTCGGGTTCCCCGTCGGCGGACAGCTGGACCGCGCCGCCGTCGAGCACCGCCGACGCCCGCGCCGCACGCAGGGCGGCTTCGGCGGCGGTCTGCGGCCACCCGCGCAGATTGAACTTGTGTCGATGCGCCCGGCCCAGGGCGTCACGCGCCTCGTCGCTGGCCGCGGAGACACCGGGCAGGTCGACCAGCGGTGCGAGTGGATCGGTGTTTGTCGGCTCCTCGCGCGAGCGCTCGTCGGTCATAGCCGTAAACGCTAGCCGACCGCTGAACGTCATCTCGCCGACCGTTGGGCGCATCAGGACCGCCGCCCGGCAACCACCTTGTGAGGTCCCAACGCCGCTGCAACGTTTGGTGACTAGGCTCACACCCATGTCAAACGCGCCAACGACGTCTACCCAAGTTCCGTCAGCCTATCCGCCGCCTGCCGATTTCGCGGCCAACGCCAACGCGACGGGCGAGTTGTACGCAGAGGCCGAGAAAGACCGGTTGGCGTTCTGGGCCACTCAGGCGAACCGGCTGAGTTGGCAGACCCCGTTCAGCGAGGTACTCGACTGGTCGGACGCGCCGTTCGCAAAGTGGTTCGTCGGCGGCAAGCTCAATGTCGCCTACAACTGCGTCGACCGTCACGTCGAGGCCGGCAACGGCGACCGGGTCGCGATCCACTGGGAGGGCGAACCCGTCGGTGACGCCCGCGACATCACCTACGCCCAGCTCAAAGACGAGGTCAGCAAGGCCGCCAACGCGCTGTCCGCGCTCGGTCTGACCGCAGGCGACCGCGTCGCCATCTACATGCCGATGGTCCCCGAGGCGATCGTGGCAATGCTGGCGTGCGCCCGACTGGGCGCCATGCACAGTGTGGTTTTCGCCGGGTTCTCGGCATCCGCGCTCAAGGCCCGCGTCGAGGACGCCGAGGCCAAGCTCGTCATCACCACCGACGGCCAGTACCGGCGCGGCAAGGCCGCCTCGCTCAAGGATGCGGTCGACGAGGCAGTCTCGGATCAGCCGTCGGTCGAGCACGTGCTTGTGGTGCGGCGCACCGGAATCGACGTGAACTGGACCGACGGCCGCGACCTGTGGTGGCACGAGACCGTCGAGGTGGCCTCGACCGAGCACACCCCGGAAGCGTTCGACTCCGAGCAACCGCTGTTCCTGCTCTACACCTCGGGAACCACCGGCAAGCCCAAGGGCATCGTGCACACCTCGGGCGGCTACCTCACCCAGGCGGCCTACACGCATTACAACGTCTTCGACCTCAAACCCGAGACCGACGTGTACTGGTGCACCGCCGACATCGGCTGGGTGACCGGGCACACCTACATCACCTACGGCCCGCTGGCCAATGGCGCCACCCAGGTGGTCTACGAGGGCACCCCCACCTCGCCGACCGAACACCGCCACTTCGAGATCATCGAAAAGTACGGCGTCACAATCTATTACACCGCGCCCACGCTGATCCGCACGTTCATGAAGCTGGGCCGGCAGATCCCGTCCGCGCACAACCTGTCGAGCCTGCGGTTGCTGGGGTCGGTGGGCGAGCCGATCAACCCCGAAGCCTGGCGCTGGTACCGGGAAGTCGTCGGCGCCAACAAGACTCCGGTCGTGGATACGTGGTGGCAGACCGAAACCGGGGCGATCATGATCTCGCCGCTGCCCGGTGTCACCGCGGCCAAGCCGGGTTCGGCGATGACCCCGCTGCCCGGCATCTCGGCCAAGATCGTCGACGACGAAGGCAACGAGCTGGTGCCCGGCGCCGACGAAGCCGAGCACGTCACCGGCTACCTGGTGCTGGACCAGCCGTGGCCGGCGATGCTGCGCGGTATCTGGGGTGACCCGCAGCGGTTCAAGGACACCTACTGGTCGCGGTTCGCCGAGCAGGGCTGGTATTTCGCCGGTGACGGCGCCCGCTACGACTCGGACGGCAACATCTGGGTGCTGGGCCGCATCGACGACGTCATGAACATCTCGGGGCATCGCATCTCGACCGCCGAGGTGGAATCGGCCCTGGTCGGGCACTCCGGGGTGGCCGAAGCTGCGGTGGTCGGCGCCACCGACGACACCACGGGCCAGGCCATCTGCGCGTTCGTCATCCTGAAGGCCTCCGCGCACGGCGGGGCCGACACCATGATCGACGAACTGCGCGCCCAGGTGGCCACCGAGATCTCCCCGATCGCCAAGCCGCGCGAGATCCACGTGGTGCCCGAGCTGCCCAAGACCCGCAGCGGCAAGATCATGCGCCGGTTGTTGCGCGACGTGGCCGAGGGCCGCGAGCTCGGTGACACCTCGACGCTGGTCGATCCGAGCGTGTTCGAGGCGATCCGCGCCAGCAAGTAGTAAGAGGCTGCCTAACCGATCGGGACGAAACCCGTTCCCGGTCGGTTCTTGGCGGTGATGTCGGCCAGTTGCGTGTTGATCGACATCGTCACGGCCGGGGTGTGCAGGGGCACGAACTTCACCACACAGGTCGGCAGGTCCTCGGTGTAGGCGCCGTGGATCATGCCGACGAGCCTGTTGTCGACGGTGACGGGCGCCCCCGAGTCGCCCGGCTGACCGCACACCTGGTTGACGATGGTGCCCGGGTCCTGCCCGGGCCCCCAGGTGACGCCGCACGAATATCCGGTGGTGCGGCCCAGTTTGCAGGCGATCTGGCCGAACGCCGGGTCGGGGCCGAGCCCGTCGATCTGGAAACCGTTGACGTTGTTGGTCGGGGTGACCTTCGCGGGATCGAATTCGATCACCGCGTAATCGAGCAGTTCGTTGCCGGCGACCATCTTGCCGAGCACCCCGGCGCCGTTGGCGCCTTCGGCCGACACCACGGCACCCGGCCCGCCGCAATGCGCCGACGTGAAGCCGATCAGGCGACCGGCATTGTCGTGCCCGATGGTGGTGAGCGTGCAGAACGCATCGCCGTTCACCACGATGCCCGAGCCGCCGCCGAGCACCACGGGCGAATCGGCGTGCGCCGGAGCCGGGGTCAGCATCGCCACAACAGCAATGATCGGTGTACCAATGAGCCACTGCCAGCGGCGTCCGCCCGTCAAGTGTCCTCCAATCGACGCGCCCGACCCGCGCAACTCAAGAATGCGGTCAGTCTACTAAGACCTGGATGTCGGCCGGGATCGTTAACGGCTTCGCCGCATGGCAACATGAACGCCATGAGCACAGGCGACCGCAGGGACGGCGTTCCGACGACGGTGACCTCGATTCCGCTCGTCGACCCGCACGCCCCCAAGCCGGACCCCTCGATCGGCGACCTGGTGAAGGATGCCACCGCGCAGGTCTCCACCCTGCTGCGCGCCGAGGTGGAGCTGGCCAAGGCCGAGATCACCCGCGACGTGAAGAAGGGCCTCACCGGCAGCGTGTTCTTCATCGCCGCGCTGGTGGTCCTGTTCTACTCGACCTTCTTTTTCTTCTTCTTCCTGGCCGAGCTGCTCGACACCTGGCTCTGGCGCTGGGTGGCCTTCCTGATCGTGTTCGGCCTCATGGTGCTGACCACCGGGGCGCTGGCGGTGTTCGGCTTCCTGAAGGTGCGACGCATCAAGGGCCCGCAGCAGACCATCGAATCGGTCAAGGAGACGCGCGAGGCACTGACGCCCGGCCACCACGAGTCCGCGGTGCCTGCCGTCCAGGCCAAGCCGGCCACCGACCCGTCAGGCTGGTAATGCCCCCACCTGACCCGTCGATCGCCAGGATCGAGGGGCCATGGCGGCATCTGCAGGTGCATGCCAATGGGATTCGCTTCCATGTGGTGGAGGGCGAGAGCTCGCAGCCCGACCATGTGGTGGAGGGCGAGAGCTCGCAGCCCGACGCGGACCGCCCGCTGGTCATTCTTCTGCACGGGTTCGGCTCCTTCTGGTGGTCGTGGCGTCATCAACTCACCGGGCTGACCGGCGCGCGGGTGGTGGCAGTCGACCTGCGCGGCTACGGCGACAGCGACAAACCACCGCGCGGCTACGACGGCTGGACCCTGGCCGGGGACACCGCCGGGTTGGTGCGGGCGCTGGGGCACAAGACCGCGACGCTGGTCGGTCATGCCGACGGCGGCCTGGTGTGCTGGGCGACGGCGGTACTGCACCCGCGTGCGGTCAACGCGATCGCCCTCGTCAGCTCACCGCATCCGGTGGCACTGCGGACCTCCGCCCTCACCCGCCGTGACCAGGGCCGGGCGCTGCTGCCGTCGATGCTGCGCTACCAGTTGCCCGCGTGGCCCGAGCACATGCTGACGCGCCATGACGGCGCCGAGCTGGAACGCCTGGTCCGAAGCCGGGCCGGGGCCAAATGGCAGACCAGTCAAGACTTCTCCGACACCATGGGCCATCTGCGTCAGGCCATCCAGATTCCGGGAGCCGCACACTGCGCACTGGAATACCAGCGGTGGGCGATGCGCAGCCAGCTGCGCAGTGAGGGTCTTCGGTTCATGCGGTCGATGAAACGTCCGATCAACGTGCCGGTGTTGCACATGCGCGGCGATGCGGACCCGTATGTCCTCACCGATCCGGTACACCGGACCCAGCGTTTTGCGCCGCACGGGCGCTACGTATCGATCACCGGGGCAGGGCATTTCGGCCACGAAGAGCAGCCGGAGGCGGTCAATGAACAGCTGGGCCGGTTCCTGGCCCAGCTGCACACCTGACGATCAGGAGTTGATGCAGGTCCCGGTCGCCACCGGCTGGGTGTTGCCGACCCTGGCCAGCTGACGCTCGACTTCCTTGGCGGTCAGCACGAACCCGGTGTCGGCGTCGTCGACTGCCGCACCGAACACCACGCCGAGCACCTTGCCGGCCCGGTTGATCATCGGCCCACCCGAATTGCCTTGCCGCACCGTGCCCCTGACCGTGTAGACCTCGCGGGTGACGGTGGTGGTCCGGTAGATGTCGGGTCCGTTGAGTTCGATGATCTCGCGGACGCGCGCCGGGGTGGCCAGGAAGTCACCGCCGCCCGGGTAACCCATCACCACCGCGTCGGTCCCCTTCGGCGCCGGTTGTTCGGCGAACTGCAGCGGGGTGATCGGCAGGTTCGGGACGTCGAGGATCGAGATGTCGGCATTGGGGTCGTAGGACACCACGCCGGCGTCGTAGGTCTTGCCGTCGGCTTCGATGGTGACGCTGTCGGCACCGGCCACCACGTGGGCATTGGACATCACTCGGTTGGGCGCGACAACGAATCCGCTGCCCTCCAACACCTTCTGGCAGCTCGGTGCGACGCCGCGGATCTTGACCACGCTGGGCCGGCTCGTCGTCACGATGGGGTCGGTGGCCAGCGACGCGTCCGGGGCGTCGACGTTGACGATCGGGGTGCGTCCGAACGGTTCGAGCACGTCGGGCAGCCCGGAGGTGTCCAGCAGGGCCGACAGCCGGTTGGGTACCGAGCGCATCCAGTCCGGTGCTACCTTGTCGACTTCGGACAGTACCCGCGAATTCTTCACTGCCGCAGCCAGATTCGGCTGGTCCGAGGAGGTCAGCAGGCTGCCCAGCAGCCAGGACGCAACCAGGACCGCGACCAGCATCAGGCTGACCCCGACCACCGAGTCCAACGCCCGGAACAGGCGGTTGCGGATGGTGCCGCGCACGGCGCGCCCCAGCACCACACCGGCGATCTCACCGATCACCACCAGCGCGAGGATCAGGAACAGCGTCGCGAACAGCTTGGTGCGGTCGCCGCTGATGTGCGGGATCACGTGCGGGGCCAACAGCACACCTGCCACGGCACCGAGCACGACACCGATGAACGACAGCAGTGAGCCGAGCGCGCCGGAGCGCCAGCCTGAGATGGCTGCGACGAAGCCGATGCCGAGGATTGCGAAATCGAGCCAGACCGAGGGTGTCATCTATATCCACTTCAACATGGGGCTTCACCGTAACCGTTGTCATGCCCGACGAGGGCCATTGCGTCATCGAGTCCGCGGACATCCTCGGTGTTCCAGGGTCTGGCCCAGCCCGCGACGTCGAGGATCGCCGAGATGACCTGGCCGGTGAAACCCCACACCAGCATCTCGTTGAGCAGGAAGGCCGGACCGGCGAACCGGCTGGTGTTGGCCTCCCGGTACACCATGAGACGGTTCTCCGGGTTGATGAAGGCCCGCACCGGAACCCGTGCCACGACGGCGGTCTCGGATTCGTCGACGACGGCAACCGGGCCCGGATCGGGTGAATACGCCAGCACCGGGACGACATGGAATCCCGATGGCGGGATGAACATCTTCTCCAGCGTGGCCAGCGGGTACAGCCGGCTGGTGTCGATGCCGGTCTCCTCCCACGCCTCACGGAAGGCCGTGCCGACCGGGCCTTGATCGCCGGGATCGGTGGCGCCGCCGGGGAACGCGGCCTGGCCGGCATGGTGGCGCAGTGTCGAGGCGCGGACCGTGACCAGCAGGTCGGCGTCCTCGGGCAGCAGCGGGGGTGAGCCCTCGGCCGGGCCCGAGAACAGGACCAGCACCGCGGCGTCGCGAAGCGCGCCGGCCTGGGCGGCTTGATTGTTGGCTTCGACGATTCCGGCCAACACGTCCGGGGGCACCCGCCGGCGATAGGCGTCCGGCACCTGGTCGAGGTTGTCCACCAGTGGCTTGAGCCAGGCCGGGGCAGCATCCGGGAACAGCCCGTGCGTCGATCTCACCCCGGGTGCTCCTATCGGCTAGAGCGGATCTTCTCGTCGACCGCCGCCGCGATCTCGTCGGCGCTGACGAACGAGCGGGGCAGGGTCCCGGCCACGCTACCGTCCGCGCGCAGTACCACCGTCGCAGGCATGACGTTGGGCACCTTGAGGGCGGCCGCGGTCAGTCGCCGGCCGTCCTGCAGGGTCGGCAGCCGCACGCCGAGTTCAGCCAGCCGGACCAACGCCGCCGTCTCGTTCTCGTCCTGGTGCACGGTCACCACCAGTACGTCGTCACCGACCCGGCGCTGGTATTCGGCCATCGCAGGCAGCTCGTCGGCACACGGCCCGCACCAGTAGGCCCACAGGTTGAGCACCACGGTGCGGCCCGCGAGCGCGGAGGCCACGTCGACGGGCTTCCCGTCCCCTGCGCATTCCAGAGTGATGCCCCGCAGAGCTTCCGGCCCCTGACCTTTCCCGGGTCCGGGGCAGGGCGGCAAGTCGGCCCGGGCCCGGGGGCCGGCCAGGGCCTCAGGGGTGTCGGCGTCACGGTGATCGCGGGATGTGGACTGCCCCGCCGCCCCATGCCGAGGTGCCGGCTCGTCGCGCAATTCCATCCAGAACGCGGTACCCAGCGCCACCAGGATCACCAGGACCACCACGGTCCAGCGGGCCGATCTGGTCATCGTGTGGTCACAGCCCTGCCAGTGCCAGCAGATGCTCGGTCTCGGGGCCTTTGACCAGGGCGGCGGCGGTCTCGGGCTCCGTGGGCCCGAGCCCGAACGACGGGCAGTCCTTGGCCAGCACACACACTCCGCACGCGGGCTTGCGGGCGTGGCAGATCCGGCGGCCGTGGAAGATCACCCGGTGGCTGAGGAGGGTCCACTCCTTGCGTTCGATGAGCTCACCGATGGCGAACTCGACCTTGACCGGGTCCTCCTCGATGGTCCAGCGCCAGCGCCGCACCAGCCGCCCGAAGTGCGTGTCGACGGTGATCCCGGGGATGTCGAAGGCATTACCGAGGATGACGTTGGCGGTCTTGCGCCCGACCCCGGGCAGGGTCACCAGGTCCTCGAGGTTGCCGGGCACCTCGCCGTCGAACCGGGCCACCAACTCCTGGCCCAGCCGGATCAGCGAGTTGGTTTTGTTCCGGTAGAACCCCGTCGGCCGGATCAGCTCCTCCATCTCGGTCCGATCGGCCTGCGCATAGTCCAGCGCGGTGCGGTATTTGAGGAACAGGGCGGGCGTCGTCAGGTTCACCCGTTTGTCCGTGCTCTGCGCCGACAGGACGGTCGCCACGGTGAGTTCCAGTGGATTGGTGAAGTCCAGCTCGCAGTAGACATGTGGAAAGGCCCGGGCCAGTTCACGATTCATCCGTCGAGCCCGACGAACCAGGCCCAGGTGGGTTTCGGTGTCCCACTTCTTGGACCGGCGCGTTTTCCCAGTTGGGGCGGCAGCCTCAGTCACGCCTGTCAGCGTACTGACCTGGACGGACAATCTCCTGCGCGGACCGGTCATGATTCGTGACCCCACTGAGACCTACGCCGTGTTAACTACTGCCTTGTGTCGTGGTTGCTGGTAGCACTCATCCCGGGGTTGCTGATGCTGGCGGCGTTCGGGCTCGAGAGACTCGAATCAGGCTTGGCTCGCGAACCGGCCCCATCGGCCGTCGTGCCGCCCGTCAAGCCGGTGACCATCGACCTCGAGGGTGAGCGTTTGCCGACGCGGTACTACGAACCGCAGGCCATAAATACCGGGTTTCCTGCGTCT
The DNA here is from genome assembly GCA_036235365.1 of Mycolicibacterium sp. 050232. Classification (GTDB taxonomy): domain Bacteria; phylum Actinomycetota; class Actinomycetes; order Mycobacteriales; family Mycobacteriaceae; genus Mycobacterium. The sequence continues at coordinate 230,278 of JAZBEZ010000006.1, forward strand.
CGACCTGTCAATCGTGTGTAGCGTGGGCTAGTCGCGAAACCGCGTACCTCTAGACTGAGCAGGAAGTATCAGTAAGAGGACAACACATTCAATAGCTTAAGGGGCAACGTGGACGAGATCCTGGCCAGGGCCGGAATCTTCCAGGGCGTCGAACCGACCGCCGTATCGGCGCTGACGAAGCAGTTGCAGCCCGTCGACTTCCCGCGCGGGCATACGGTCTTCGCCGAGGGCGAGCCCGGCGACCGCCTGTACATCATTATTTCCGGCAAGGTGAAGATCGGCCGCCGTTCACCGGACGGCCGCGAGAACCTGCTGACCATCATGGGTCCGTCAGACATGTTCGGTGAGCTGTCGATCTTCGACCCGGGGCCCCGTACCTCGAGCGCCACCACCATCACGGAGGTGCGCGCGGTGTCGATGGACCGGGACGCGCTGCGCGCGTGGATCGCCGACCGTCCCGAGATCGCCGAGCAGCTGCTGCGCGTGCTCGCGCGTCGTCTGCGTCGCACCAACAACAACCTGGCCGACCTGATCTTCACGGACGTTCCCGGCCGGGTGGCCAAGCAGCTGCTGCAGCTGGCCCAGCGGTTCGGTACCCAGGAGGGCGGGGCGCTGCGCGTCACGCACGACCTCACGCAGGAGGAAATCGCCCAGCTCGTCGGCGCGTCGCGTGAGACCGTCAACAAGGCACTGGCCGATTTCGCCCACCGCGGCTGGATCCGGCTGGAGGGCAAGAGCGTGCTGATCAGCGACAGCGAGCGTCTCGCAAGGCGAGCCCGCTAGTTTCCTTTTCGCCGAAACGGCATTCCGGCAGGAAAAGTTCGAGAAGACCCCTGCTGGAATGCCGTTTCGGCGTTGAGTGGCTCGTGTCAGGCCCGCAGATAGTCGAGCTGGGCCTGCACGCTCTTCTCGGCGGCATCCCACAATTTCTCGTCGACGTCGGTGTAGACGTGCTCGACGACCTGTCGGGCCCCGGCGTCGTCCCCGAGTTCGACCAACGCCGCCCGCACCTGGTCCAGCCGCTCCTCGCGGTGGGCCAGGTACATCGCGGTCACTGCCTGAAGGTCGGGAAGGTCGGGTCCGTGGCCGGGCAGCACCGTGCGGGCACCGAGGCCCTGCAGCCGGTGCAGCGATTCCAGATAGTCCCGCAGGCTGCCGTCCTCGGTGTCGATGACCGTGGTGCCGCGTCCCAGCACGGTGTCCGCGGTCAGTACCGCGTCGTCGAGCACGAACGACAGTGAATCGACGGTGTGACCCGGGGTGGCCATCACCTTGATCCTCAGGCCGGCGGCGTCGATCACCTCGCCGTCGGTCAACGGACCGCCCAGGCCGCGCAGGAATCCGCTGCCGACCGAACGGACAGTGGCGCCCGTCAGGTCGACGATCCTGTCGATCCCGCCGGTGTGGTCCTCGTGCTTGTGACTGATCAACACCAGTGCGACGGTGCCCAGTTCGGCGATGCGGGCGATGTGCGCCTCGTCGTCTGGCCCGGGGTCCACCACGACGATCTCGTCGCTGCCCGGGCCCCGCAGCACCCAGGTGTTGGTGCCCTCGAGCGTCATCAGACCGGGGTTTTCGCACAGCAGCACCGAGGCCGTATCGGTGACCGGCCGTAGCAGCCCGTAGGCCGGGTGTTGCATGACGACGCGATTGCCTCTCCTGATGCTCGATCGCTTACGCGATCTCGGCGATGATCTCGACTTCGACCGGCGCATTGCGCGGCAGTTCCGACACCCCGACGGCTGAACGCGCGTGCGCACCCGCCTCACCGAACACCTCACCGAACAATTCCGAGGCGCCGTTGACGACGCCGGGCTGCCCGTTGAATCCGGGGGCGGAGGCCACGAACCCGACCACCTTGACGACTCTGACCACGGAGTCGATGCCGACCAACGCGTGTACCGCGGCCAGCGCGTTGAGGCCGCAGATCCGGGCGAGCTCATTGCCCTGCTCGGGGCTGACCTCGTCGCCGACCTTGCCGGTGGCCAGCAGCTCGCCGCCCTGGATCGGGAGTTGACCAGCGGTGTAGACCAGATTGCCGGTCCGGACCGCGGGCACGTACGCGGCCAGCGGCGCCACCACGGCGGGCAGCTCGATGCCGAGTTCGGCCAGGCGCGCGGTGGCGGTCACTTCGGCCGCTTCAGGTACGCGACGTGCTGCTCGCCCGTCGGCCCGGGAAGCACGGAGACCAGCTCCCAGCCGTCCTGTCCCCACTGGTCGAGAATCTGTTTCGTGGCATGGGTCAACAACGGCACCGTGGCGTATTCCCACCGGGTTGGTTCGCTCATGACCCGAGCCTATCGGTCGGACACTCAGGCTTGGTTAGCATGCACTGGTGGCAACCACTGAGAGCGGCGCCAAACACGTCGGCTGGCCGTCGCGGCTGACCAAGGCCCGACTGCATTTCGTTTCGGGTAAGGGCGGCACCGGCAAGTCCACCGTCGCCGCGGCCCTGGCCCTGGCCCTGGCGGCTGGCGGCCGCAAGGTGCTGCTGGTCGAGGTCGAGGAGCGCCAGGGCATCGCGCAGCTGTTCGACGTGCCGCCGCTGCCGTACGAGGAAGTCAAGGTCGCCACGGCCGACGGCGGCGGTCAGGTCAACGCGCTCGCCATCGACATCGAGGCCGCGTTCCTGGAATACCTCGACATGTTCTACAACCTCGGCCTGGCGGGCCGGGCGATGCGCCGCATCGGGGCCATCGAGTTCGCCACCACCATCGCACCCGGTCTGCGCGACGTGCTGCTCACCGGAAAGATCAAAGAGATCGTCACCCGCGAGAAGAAGGACGCCAAGGGCAAGCGCGGCGTCTACGACGCCGTCGTGGTGGATTCCCCTCCCACTGGCCGTATTCCGCGCTTCCTGGACGTCACCAAGGCGGTCTCCGACCTGGCCAAGGGCGGGCCGGTGCACTCGCAGGCCGACGGCGTGGTCAAGCTGCTGCACTCCGAGCAGACCGCCATTCACCTGGTGACGCTGCTCGAGGCCCTGCCGATCCAGGAGACGCTGGAGGCCATCGAGGAGCTCACCGAGATGGGGCTGCCGATCGGGAGCGTCATCGTCAACCGCAACATCCCGGCGTACCTACCCGCCGAGGATCTGGCCAAGGCCGCCGAGGGCGACATCGACGCCGACGCGGTCCGCACCGGCCTGGACAAAGCCGGAATCACGTTGGCGGACAACGATTTCGCCGGATTGCTCACCGAGTCCATCCAGCACGCCACCCGGATCGCGGCCCGCGCCGAGAGCGCCGAGCTGCTCGACGCCCTCGATGTACCCCGCCTCGAGCTGCCGGCGCTGACCGACGGTGTCGACCTGGGCAGCCTGTACGAACTCGCCGAAGCACTCGAACAGCAGGGGGTCCGATAGTGAGCGCCAAACCGCCCGCCCTTGACATGCACGCGATCCTGTCCGACACCGCCAACCGCGTCGTAGTCTGTTGCGGCGCAGGCGGAGTCGGCAAGACCACCACAGCTGCCGCGATGGCGCTGCGGGCCGCCGAATACGGCCGGACCGTCGTGGTGCTCACCATCGACCCGGCCAAGCGGCTGGCCCAGGCCCTGGGCATCAAGGATCTCGGCAACACCCCGCAGCGGGTTCCGCTGGCGCCGGAGGTGACCGGTGAGCTGCACGCGATGATGCTCGACATGCGCCGCACGTTCGACGAGATGGTGGTGCAGTACTCGGGGGAAGACCGGGCCGACTCCATCCTGGAGAACCAGTTCTACCAAACGGTGGCGACGTCGCTGGCGGGCACGCAGGAGTACATGGCGATGGAGAAACTCGGCCAGCTGCTGGCCGAGGACAAGTGGGACCTGGTGGTGGTGGACACCCCGCCGTCGCGCAACGCACTGGACTTCCTCGACGCGCCAAAGCGGTTGGGCAGCTTCATGGACAGCCGGTTGTGGCGGATGCTGCTGGCGCCGGGACGCGGCATCGGGCGGCTGGTCACGGGCGCGGTCGGGCTGGCCATGAAGGCGCTGTCCACTGTGCTCGGGTCGCAAATGCTTTCCGACGCAGCAGGTTTCGTCCAGTCACTGGATGCCACGTTCGGCGGGTTCCGCGAGAAGGCGGACCGCACCTACGAATTGCTCAAGCGGCGCGGCACTCAGTTCGTGGTGGTGTCGGCGGCTGAGCCCGATGCCCTGCGTGAGGCTTCGTTCTTCGTCGACCGGCTGTCGAATGAGCACATGCCGTTGGCCGGGCTGATCCTGAACCGCACGCACCCGACGCTGTGCGATCTGCATGCCGAGAAGGCCGAGGAAGCCGCCGACGAGCTGGCGGCCGAGGATCCGGAATCGCTGGCCGCGGCTGTGCTGCGCATCCACGCCGACCGGGCCCAGACCGCCAAGCGTGAAGTACGGCTGCTGTCCCGGTTCACCGGCGCCAATCCGCATGTGGCGATCGTCGGTGTGCCGTCGCTGCCGTTCGACGTGTCCGATCTGGAAGCGTTGCGTGCGATCGCCGATCAGATCACCGGCGTCGGGGAACCCGTCTAGTCGAGGGCGCTGAGGGAAGGCCGCTCAGACCGCGCTGCGATGGTGTTTGCGCTGGGCGGCGAAGAACTCGGCCCAGGAAATGACTTCGGGATGCTGCTTGAGCAGGGCACGGCGCTGACGTTCGGTCATTCCGCCCCAGACTCCGAACTCCACGCGGTTGTCGAGGGCATCGGCGCCACATTCGAGGATCACCGGGCAGTGCCTGCAGATCACCGCGGCTTTGCGTTGCGCAGCACCGCGGACGAACAGCTCGTCCGGATCGGCCTGGCGGCATCGAGCCTGCGACACCCAGGCGATCCGGGCTTCACCCTCACCTCGATGGACCAGGTTGGCGGCTGGGGCGGAAGCGTTCATCTTGTCTGCGACAGTTCTTGTACCTGACACCAGCGATCCCTTCGTTCCAGCCATCTCCCCAGATGGCGGGCGTTGAACCTTCCGGTGTAGAACGCCGTTGCGATCTACGCCACATTGCGCCAGCCTGTGTTACCTGGATCGCACTGTGTGTCCAAGCTAGGTGGTCAGAGGGTATTAACGCAACAGTTTGCGAGCCACTTTTTTGGGACGGCCGTGCCGTCTGGGCGCCATCTCGGCGCGCTGAGGTATTTCTGCAGGCAAGCGGGATATGTCGGTGAGCCCCGCTCGCGGGAAGCGCCCCTCAGGCAGATAGCTACTCTGTACCCATGCCGGAGCAGCCGACTCGACCGCCCGCGCAGCCACCCCAAGCGGTCACCATCATCAAACTCGCCTGGTGCTGCCTGCTGGCCAGCGTCTTGGTGGCCACGTTCATGTTCCCGGTCGTGGGTGGATTCGGCCTGATGTCCAACCGTGCCTCGGACGTGGTGGCCAACGGTTCGGCCGCCCTGGTGGACGGTGAAGTTCCGCAGGTCTCGACCATGGTCGACGCCAAGGGCAACACGATCGCGTGGCTGTATACACAGCGTCGCTTCGAGGTGCCCAGCGACCAGATCGCCAACACCATGAAGCTCGCCCTCGTCTCGATCGAGGACAAGCGGTTCGCCGAACACAACGGCGTGGACTGGCAGGGCACTCTGACGGGTCTGACCGGTTACATGCGTGGCGACTCGGACACCCGCGGCGGTTCGACGGTCGAGCAGCAGTACGTGAAGAACTACCAGCTGCTGGTCGTCGCCCAGACCGATGCCGAGCGCCGCGCCGCGATCGAGACCACCCCGGCCCGCAAGCTGCGTGAGATCCGCATGGCGCTGACGCTGGACAAGACCTTCACCAAGCCAGAGATCCTTACCCGCTATCTCAACCTGGTCTCCTTCGGCAACGGCGCGTTCGGTGTCCAGGACGCCGCCCAGACCTATTTCGGTATCAACGCCTCCGAGCTGAACTGGCAGCAGGCCGCCCTGCTGGCCGGCATGGTGCAGTCCACCAGCGCGCTCGATCCGTACACCAATCCCGACGGCGCCCTGGCCCGGCGAAACCTGGTGCTGGACACCATGATCGACAACATCCCGCAGGAGGCCAACGCGCTGCGCGCCGCCAAGCAGCAGCCGCTGGGCATCCTGCCGCAGCCCAACCAGCTGCCGCGCGGTTGCATCGCGGCCGGTGACCGGGCGTTCTTCTGCGACTACGCGCTCGAATACCTGGCCCGCGCCGGCCTGTCCAAGGAGCAGGTGGCCAAGGGCGGATACCTGATCAAGACCACGCTGGACCCCGATGTGCAAGGCTCGGTGAAGTCGGCGGTCGACAGCGTCGCCAGTCCGACGGGCGAAGGCGCCAGCGTGATGAGCGTGATCAAACCGGGTAAGGAAACCCATCCGGTCCTGGCGATGGCGAGCAACCGCACGTACGGCCTGAACACCGACGCCGGTGAAACCATGCAGCCGCAGCCGTTCTCTCTCGTCGGCGACGGCGCCGGGTCGATCTTCAAGCTCTTCACCACGGCCGCGGCCATGGACATGGGGATGGGCATCAACACCCAACTTCAGGTGCCCCGTTACTTCCAGGCCAAAGGACTGGGCTCCAGCGACACCCCCGGCTGCCCGAAGGAAACGTGGTGCGTGAGCAATGTCGGGGGTGTCAACGGCTCCATGGACGTCACCAAGGCGCTGGCCACCTCACCGAACACCGCGTTCGCCAAGCTCATCTCGCAGATCGGCGTGCAGCGGTCGGTGGACATGGCGGTCAGGCTGGGGCTGCGGTCCTACGCACTGCCCGGCACCGCCCGCGACTACGACCCGGACTCCAACGAAAGCCTGGCGGACTTCGTCAAACGTCAGAACATCGGCTCGTTCACCCTGGGTCCGATCGAGGTCAATGCGCTCGAGCTGTCCAATGTGGCGGCAACGCTGGCCTCCGGCGGCACCTGGTGCCCACCCAACCCGATCGGCCAGGTGCTCGACCGGCACGGCAATGAGGTGTCGGTGACCACCGAGACGTGCGATCAGGCGGTGCCCGAGGGTCTGGCGAACACCCTGGCCAATGCGATGAGCAAGGACGACCAGCCCGGCGGCACCGCCTCCGGGTCGGCCGGTTCGGTGGGCTGGGACCTACCGATGTCGGGCAAGACCGGCACCACCGAGGCCCATCGCTCCTCAGGCTTCCTTGGCTTCACCAACCAATACGCGGCGGCCAACTACATCTACGACGATTCCGCCAGCCCCGGCGGACTGTGCTCGTTCCCGCTGCGCAAATGCGGCGACGGCGATCTGTACGGCGGTAACGAGCCGGCCCGCACCTGGTTCACCGCGCTCAAGCCGATCGCCAACAGCTTCGGCCCGGTCGCCTTACCGCCGACCGATCCGCGCTATGTCGACGGTGGCCCCGGTTCCGTGGTGCCCACGGTGAACGGACTCGACGAACCGGCAGCGCGCCTGCGGCTCAAGGAGTCGGGATTCCAGGTGGCCGACGGCTCCGCCTCGGTCAACAGCAGCTCACGCGCCGGCACCGTGGTCGGCACTACGCCCTCGGGGCAGACCATTCCGGGCTCGATCGTCACGATCCAGGTGAGCAACGGGATCCCGCCGGCCCCGCCGCCTCCTCCGGTCGCGTTCCCGTTCCCAGGTGGCCCGCCACCGGAGATCGGCCAGACGGTGGTCGAGATCCCGGGCCTGCCTCCCATCACCGTCCCGGTGCTCGGGCCTCCACCACCCCCGTGAGGACCGGTTCGCAGTAGGCTTGCCTGCATGTCAGTGAAGAAGGCAGCCGCTGTCACCGCCGGTTCGTTGGTCGCCGGGATCGGCTACGCGTCCCTGATCGAGCGCAATGCGTTCGTGCTGCGGGAGGCGACCATGCCGGTACTGGCCCCGGGCTCCTCGCCCCTGCGCGTCCTGCATCTGTCCGACCTCCACATGCGGCCCAACCAGCGCCGCAAGCAGGCCTGGCTGCGTGATCTGGCCCGTCTCGAGCCCGACCTGGTGGTCAACACCGGAGACAACCTGGCCCATCCGAAGGCCGTGCCCGCCGTGGTGCAGTCGCTGAGTGACCTGCTCTCCGCCCCCGGCCTGTTCGTGTTCGGCAGCAACGACTATTTCGCGCCGCGGCTGAAGAATCCGCTGAACTACCTGACCAACCCGCAGCACCGGTCGCACGGCGAGCCGCTGCCGTGGCAGGACCTGCGCGCGGCCTTCACCGAGCGCGGCTGGCTCGACATGACCCACATCCGTCGCGATGTCGAGGTGGCCGGGCTGCACATCTCGGTGGCCGGCGTCGACGATCCGCACCTCAAGCGCGACCGCTACGACACCATCGCCGGGCGGGCCAACGGCGCGGCCAACCTGACGCTGGGGCTCACGCACTCCCCCGAGCCTCGGGTGCTGGACCGCTTCGCCGCCGACGGCTATCAGCTGGTGCTGGCCGGGCACACCCACGGCGGGCAGTTGTGCCTGCCGTTCTACGGGGCCATCGTGACCAACTGCGAGCTGGACCGGTCCCGGGCCAAGGGTGCCTCGAAGTGGGGTTCGCACATGCAGTTGCATGTGTCGGCCGGCATCGGCACGTCGCCGTTCGCGCCCGTGCGGTTCTGCTGCCGCCCGGAGGCCACCCTGCTGACGCTCGTCGCGGCGCCGACCGGTGGCGGGCACGTCGGGACCAGGGCCGGGCAATCCAGCCCGACCGTCTCGGCCCGGTGAGCCGGCCGGCCGATACCGCCTCGCACCCCCGGCCACGCCGGTGGGTCGACAATGCGGTGCGGCTGATCGAGGCCGATTCCAGACGCAGTGCCGATACCCATCTGTTGCGGTATCCGCTGCCCGCCAAGTGGCGCGAGGAAGTAGACGTCGCGCTGTATCTCAAGGACGAGTCCACCCATATCACCGGCAGCCTGAAACACCGGCTGGCCCGCTCACTGTTCCTGTACGGGTTGTGCAACGGCTGGATCGGTGAGGGCACCACCATCATCGAGGCGTCCTCGGGGTCGACGGCGGTGTCCGAGGCGTACTTCGCGGCGCTGCTGGGTCTGCCGTTCATCGCGGTGATGCCCGCGTCGACCAGTGGTTCGAAGATCGCCCTGATCGAGGCCCAGGGCGGACGCTGTCATTTCGTCGCCGAGTCGTCGCAGGTGTACGCCGAGGCGTACCGGTTGGCGGAAGAGACCGGCGGGCACTATCTGGACCAGTTCACCAACGCCGAGCGGGCCACCGACTGGCGCGGCAACAACAACATCGCCGAGTCGATCTACGAACAGATGCGCCTGGAGCCCCATCCGGTCCCGGAGTGGATCGTGGTGGGGGCCGGCACCGGCGGCACCAGCGCGACCATCGGCCGCTACATCCGCTACCGCAGACATGCCACCCAGTTGTGTGTCGTCGACCCGGAGAATTCGGCGTTCTTCCCCGGCTATGCCCAGGGCCGCGATGATGTCGTCACCGGCGCGTCCTCACGCATCGAGGGCATCGGCAGACCGCGGGTGGAGCCGTCGTTCCTGCCCGGTGTGGTCGACCGCATGATTGCCGTACCCGACAGCGGGTCGGTGGCCGCGGCGCATCACGCGAGCCGGGTGCTGGGGCGGCGGGTCGGGCCGTCGACCGGAACCAATCTGTGGGGTTCGTTCCAGCTGCTGGCCGAGATGATCGCGCACGGCCGCAGCGGTTCGGTGGTGACCCTGCTGGCCGACAGCGGTGACCGCTACGCGGACACCTACTTCGATGCGGACTGGCTCAGCGCCCAGGGGCTGGACACCTCGGAGTCCGCGGAAGTGCTCTCGGAATTCGAGCGCTCGGGCAGCTGGTCCTGATCCGTCTCGGCCGTCAGGAACAGCCACAGCGCTGCCAGGGCGAAGAACCCCAGGTAGATGAAGGCGCCCAACATGGTCATGGGTCGTATAACGCCGCCGGGGTACGAGTTGCTTCCCGTTGCCCGCCATTTGATCGTCGACTTGCTCGCCGATTTCCACCCCATGGTCGTGGCCGGCGGTCGAGTCATCGTCGACTTCTACGCCAGGGTCGCCGTTCGCGCCGATCCACCGCCCTGCGGTAGAAAGCGACGCGTCTCCGGTGCGAAATCGGCGGCGAGGTGGCCGTTTGGCTTTCGCGGTACCCGGTGCGATAGGCTGTCGAAGCTTCACGCGGGGTGTGGCGCAGCTTGGTAGCGCGCTTCGTTCGGGACGAAGAGGTCGTGGGTTCGAATCCCGCCACCCCGACAATGTGAGTAAGGCCCAGACCAGAGAAATCCGGTCTGGGCCTTTCCCGTTCCGGTCGACGGCTGGTACCGCTTGCCTATCCCGGCAGTCCCTGTTCTTCCAGCGGCAGCGGGGCAGGTCCCTTGATCCCCGGAGTAGCCATCGGGACCTCAGGTGCGTGCGCCGGGTTGGACGGCGTGATGGTTATCCCGGTCTGCATCGGAGACGACGGCTGGAACCCGAGCAGCGAAACGGGACTACTCTGCTGACCTCCGACGGCCCCGAGCGCACCCAATGCGACAGCGGCGCATCCACCGACCGCGGCCGACAACTTGATGCCAAAATTACTCATATCGAACCAATCCATTGAAAACATAGAATCTCTATGCAATGGAAAACGTTGCGGCCCCGGCATCTATTCCGACCCGCGGCCTATCCCGACCTGAACCGCAACGCCGAACCCCCTCAGTCGTGCGGATGGCCTTTCTTACCGTGGCCCTTGCCATTTCCATGGCCGTTCCCGTTGCCGACGCCAGGGCCCTGATCCCACCCGTCCTCGGGCGCGGTCGGTGTGAACGTCGGCACGCTGGTGGCGGCCGGCACGGTCGGCTCGACAGACGTGGTCACCGGCGTGATCGGCGCGCGCTGCGGCGGTGGGTCCGAGATCAACAGGATGACCGCGAGGACGACGCCTGCCAGCAGGCCCACCGTCAGGAGGGCCATCTGGACGCGGGAACGCCGGGGCGGAGGCGGCGGGGGCAGCATCAGGGTCGCCGGTGGCGCGGGCCGCACCTGCGGTACAGCTGCGGTCTGCAGTGCCGCCCGCATCTCGGCGGCGTTGGCGAAGCGGTACGCCGGATCCCGAGACATCGCGCGTTCCAGCACATGGATCAGCGCCGGGTCGACGTCGGGACGCAGCACCCCGATCGGGGTCAGCGGCTCTTCGAGCACCGCTCGCATGGTGGCCACGGGGTTGTCCCGCTCGAACGGCAGCCGCCTGGTCAAGGCCTCGTAGCCGAGCACGCCGAGGGCATACAGATCGTCCGACGGCGACGCCGGACGACCGGTAATCCGTTGCGGGCTCAGGTAATTCGCGGTGCCGAAGACCATCCCGACGCGGGTGTGGGCGGCACCGTCGGTCTTGGCGATGCCGAAGTCGGCGAGCTTGGCGGCGCCGGACCTGGTGATCAGGACGTTGCCCGGCTTGATGTCACGGTGGAGGATGCCCGAGTCGTGCGCGGCGGTCAAGGCACCCAGCAGATCGCTGAGCACCCAGCGCACGCGGTCGACCGACAGCGGTCCGGCCGCGATCTCCTCGGCCAGGGTGGGTCCGGGCAGGCGTTCCATGACGATGTACGGCGTCCCGTGATCTTCACCGCTGTCGTGGATCGCGACGATGTTCGGGTGGTTCAGTGCGGCGGCGGCCCGCGCCTCGTTCTCGAAGCGCCGTCGCGTCACCTCGTCGGCGGCCAGGGCCGGGTTGAGCAGTTTGACCGCGACCGGACGCGACAGCCTGGTGTCCCAGCCGTCGTGCACTTCGGCCATGCCACCGCGGCCGAGCACACCGCGTAGCTCGTAGCGGCCGCCGAGCGCCGCGGTCATAGGTCCCCTCTCCGGAACGGGCTTGTAGCCCAGTATCCCGCAGTGCCGTTGTGCGGCATGCTGACACCATGCCCAGGTTCACCTTGGAAACCGTCGACGCCGATTTCTTCACGACGGCCCCGCACATCTTCACCTATCGCAAGCGGTTCGCCGCACCGCCCGAAAAGGTGTGGGAGTCGCTGGTGTCCGATGAGTCCCTGGCGGCGTGGGGTCCGTCGGTGACCAAAGTGAACTGGTTGACGCCGAGGCCGTTCGGCGTCGGCAGCTCCCGTGAGGTGACGCTGGCACCCGGTGTGGTCCGGGTGCACGAGACCTTCTTCCGCTGGGACGAGGGCCGTCGCTATTCGTTCGCCGTCGATCACGCGAGCATTCCGTCGCTGCGCCGGTTCGCCGAGGACTACCTGGTCGAGCCCGCGGGCGTCGGCCAGACCCAGTTCACCTGGATCGTGGCGATCGAGCCGAAGCCACTGTTCGCGATTCCGTTCAAGGGGCTGGCGCCGGTCCTCAAGGCTGCGTTCGGGCGGCTGGCCGCCGATGGCCGGCGGTATTTCGCGAAGCAGGTGTGAGCACGGCCCCAACCAAGCAGTTGATAGCCTCGGCCGATGGCCGTACCGAGCTGGATCGCCCAACTGTTGCAGTTCGATCGCCACGGCGATGACTTCTGCATTCGCGAACCCCGCAGAGGGGCGACCGAGCGGCTGTTCGGCGGCCTGATCGCGGCGCAGTCACTGGCGGTGGCCGGGTCCACCGTGGACGACGGCAAGTTGCCGCAGTCGCTGCACGCCTACTTCGTCCGCGGCGGCAGCTACAACGCCGACGTCGAGTTCCACGTCGACCGGACCCGCGACGGACGCGCATTCGCCACCCGGCACGTCAGCGCCAGCCAGGACGGCAAGGTGATCCTGGAGATGATCGCCTCGTTCCACCAGCCAGAGCCGGGTCTGGACTGGTCTCCTGAGGCACCGCCGGTCCTGGAGTTCGACGCGGCCGCCCCCAAGCACGACGTCATGGACTTCGGTGACAAGTTCGACCTGCGCACCATGCCCTCAGACGACTCCGAGTTCGCGATCTCCCCGTTCTGGATCCGCACGCAGGACGAAATCGAGGACGATCCGCTGATCCGGGCCTGCACCCTGACGTTCCTGTCCGATCTCGGCCCGGTCCCCTCGGCACTTCCGCCGACGGTCCCGCTGCGGTCCGATCTCGGCTTCGCCGCGAGCCTCGACCACTCGGTCTGGTTCCACCGGCCGTTTGAGCCCCACGGCTGGCACCGCTACGAACTGGAGTCGGCCAACCACAACGATTCCCGCGGACTGGCCCGCGGCTCGCTCTACGACGCCGCGGGCACGCTGATCGCCAGCATCAGCCAGGAAGCGCTCTGGCGGATCCCGGTCTAGCCCCGACGTTTGTCACCGCCGCAGGGCGGGCAACCGAGGGCATGAAGATCTCCGACGTCGCATCCTGGCCGGTCGAGATCGGTGCCGCGATCCGCCACCGGCGACTGTTCCATCCGAACGGCGTGCTGGCACACGGCCGTCTCGAACGCACCGCGCCCGAAGGCAGGGGCCTGCCCTTCTATTCGTGCGATGTCGTCGGGAGATTGTCGAAAGGCCTCGGCACACCAGATTCCGTGCCGGACATCGCGGGCCTGGCCTGGCGGATGCCGCCGCAACTGTCGGGCACGCCGTGGGACGTGCTGCTGGCCTCCACGCTGGCCGGAAATCGATTCGTATTGTGGCCGGCCAATTCCTGGGCAGGCATCACGTTCTCGAGCGTGATGCCGCTGCGATTCGACGGTGCGCTGTGGTGGTTGCGGGCTCGTCTGCGCACCGAGTTCGACGGCGGCGGGCTGCGCCTCGCCAGTGTCAACGGCCAACTGGAGCGCGGCGGGATTCAGTTCGACGTCGAACAGTGCCCAGCCACAGGCGAATTCAAGCCGGTGGCCCGGCTCTCACTGCGCCAGAAGTTACCGCACGGTCGCGACGTGTCGTTCGACCCCGCGCTTCACGAGGCCGACGGCGTGCGTCTGGCCCCCACCTGGCTGGCCGATATCCGCCGCAGCGCCTATCACAGCAGTCGCGCCGGCCGCGGCGCCGAATAGCACCAGCCGACGGGACCCTCAGTCGGGCGGCTCGTGACTGGTGCTTTCGGACGTGTCGACGTCCGGGGTGTCTTCCGGGACTTTCTTGACTCGGCTCTTGCCCGCAGCGTCGGTGTCGGCACCCCGATCGTCGCGGTGCTCTTCGTCGTAGATCCCCTTACCTGTTGGCATACGCCTGAGATACCCGCCGTGGCGGGTTTCAACCGGAGCGGCTAAAGCCGCGCTTTCACCGCGGCCGAAAGCCGCGCGCCGTCGGCCTTGCCCGCCGCGATGGTGGTGGCGGCCTTCATCACCTGACCCATCTGCCGCATGCCGGGGCGCTCCCCGATCTGCTCGGCGACCTGTGCGATCGCGGTATCGGCGACGTCGGCGAGTTCGGCATCGGTCAGCGGGGTGGGCAGGTACTCGTCGATGACGCGGGCCTCGGCGTGCTCGTTGGCCGCCAGTTCGCCCCGGCCGTTCTGGGTATAGATCTCGGCCGCGTCGCCGCGCTTCTTCGATTCACGAGCCAGCACCGCGATCACCTCGGCGTCGGACAGCTCCCGGGCCTGCTTACCCGAGACCTCCTCGGCCTGGATCGCGGCCAACAGCATCCGCAGGGTCGCGGTGCGCAGCTTGTCCTGCGACTTCATCGCGCTGGTCAGATCCGCGCGCAGCTTGTCCTTGAGCTCGGCCATAGCGTCAACCTACGCTGCGACTACGCCTCGCCCACCACGAATTTCGCATCGACCGCCATCGACACCTCGATATCGGCGGGTGAAAAGTCCAGTTCGGGGGCGCCGCCGCCCGGGGACATGGCCATCGCGCGCATCATCCGCGGGGGCGACGAATCCTCCGGCGGCCGGGCCACCATGCCGGCATCGCCGATCACCACCGGCCGGACCTGCCCGAGACCCAGGGCGTCCGAGTATCGCTGGGCCCGGGTCACCGCGTCCCGCACGGCGGCGGTGTGTACCTCGGCGACCAGCTCGTCGCGATGCTCGGTGGTCAGCGCCCACTCGATCTGCGACAACGCGAAGCTGCCGGTCTCCGTGACGTGGCCGCCGACCCACCGCGACAGCGCGGTGAAATCGCTGAATCTGACCTTGATGTCGACGCTGGCGTGGTGCACCAGCGGCAGCTGCTTGCCCTCGTTGTTCCACGGCCGGTTGGCCCAGGTGCGCACCTGCCCGGTGGACCACCGGGTGACCGGGCCGCCATCGGGATCGTGCAGCGGTGTGATCGAGGCTTTCACCGCGTCCAGGTCACGGACCACGCGCTCGTACACCGGCTCGATGGCCGGCCCTTCGTAACCGAGGGTGGCATGGACCGTCGCACGCTCGGGCGGCCGGTAGGCGGAGAACGATCCACGCACGATGATCTCGGTCGGCATGCCCACACCGTAGTTGCTGACGGGAACTACGGTGAAGGGATGACGAGCGGCCGGCCACACCTTGCGCAGTTTCCGGCAGGGAGCGTCATCCCGCTTCGTCCGTTGAGCCTGACCGACATCTTCAACGGCGCGGTGGCCTACATCCGCGCCAATCCCAAGGCCACGTTGGGCCTGGCCACTGTGGTGGTGCTCGCCTCGCAGATCGTCACGCTCGCACTGCAAGTCGGGCCGCTGTCGGCTCTGGACGGATTCGACTCCACGCTGCAGGGTGAGTCGCCGTCGCCGGGGACGATCGCGGCGTTCGTCGCGGGTGCATTCACCGGAATCGCGGTGACGACGCTGGCCTCACTGCTGCTCAGCGGCATGCTCACGGTGGTGATCGGCCGCTCGGTGTTCGGTGGCCGCATCACCGTCGGTGAGGCGTGGCAGCGGCTGCGAGGCCGGCTACCCGCGCTGATCGGGCTGACCGTCTTGCAGGCCCTGGTGCTGATCGTCGTCGCCGGCGGCGTCGCCATCGTGATCGTCGGGGCGGGCGCCCTCGGCGGCGGACCGGCCGCGTTCCTGGCCGGCGTGCTGTTGGTGCCGCTCACGCTGCTCGGCGTGCTGTACGTGTCGACGGTGCTGTTGTTCGCTCCCGCGGTGATCGTGTTGGAGCACCTCGGCATCATCGACGCGATCAAACGCTCATTCACGTTGGTGAACAAAGATTTCTGGCGGGTGTTCGGCATCTGGGTGCTGTCCACGATCGTCGCCGGGGTGATCGGCTGGGGCGTGGGCGCGCCGTTCAACGTGGCCGGGCAGATCATGACGATGGCGGCCGACGGTCCCACGTTGCCTGCCCTGATCCTGAGCGCCGTCGGCGCGGCCATCGGGCAGATCGTCACCGCACCGTTCAGCGCGGGCGTGGTGGTGCTGCTGTACGCCGATCGCCGGTTCCGAGCCGAGGCGTTCGATCTGATGCTGCAGACGGGTGCCGGTGCACCCGTCGAGACCGCCGACCAACTATGGCTGCCCCGGTACATCTGAGGTGACGAGCATCGATATCGACCGTGACGCGGCGCACGACGCCGCGCAGAACGAACTGGCCAAGCCGATCTACCCGCGGGCGTCACCGACCGACCAGATCGGCGAGTGGCTCAAGGAGCTGCTGTACCGGATCACCGCCGCGGGTTCCACGATCCCCGGTGGCTGGTTCACCATCTCGGTGCTGGTAATCCTCGTGGTGGTGGCTGTCGTGGTGGCGGTGCGGATCGCGCGGCGGACGATGCGCACCGCCCGCAGCGCCGACCCCGCCTTGTTCGGCAGCCGGGAGCTCAGCGCTGCGCAGCACCGCGCGATCGCTGAACAACATGTCGCGCAAGGCGATTGGTCGGCTGCGATCCGGCACCGCGTCCGCGCGCTGGCCCGCCACCTTGAGGAAACCGGGGTGCTCGACGCGGTCCCGGGCCGAACCGCCACCGAACTCGCGCGTGACGCGGCGGCGGCACTACCCGCGCTGTCGTCCGAACTGTTCAGCGCGGCAACCGCATTCAACGACGTCACCTACGGCGAGCAACCGGGTACCGAATCAGCCTATCGGGCGATCGCTGCCCTCGACGAAGTCGTCCCCGCATGAGAGGACACCTCCGCACGGCCCGCTGGGTGCTGTTGGCCTTCGCCGTGATCGTCGCCGTCGCAGTCGTGACGGTGCTGCTGACCGCACCGCGCCCGGGCGGCGCGATGGATCCCGAGTCCACCTCGCCGGAGGGGACGCACGCGTTGGTCAGCCTGTTGCGCGACCACGGTGTCGAGGTGATCACCGCCGGCAATGTCGACGAGGTGCAGCGCGCCGCCCAGCCCGGCACCCTGCTCGTGGTGGCGCAGACGATGTTCCTGGCCAGCGAGAAAACCGTGGACCGACTGGCCGAGGCCCCCGGCGACCTGCTGCTCGTGGCGCCCATCGGACTCACCCGGGAGAAGCTGGCCCCGCAGGTCCGGCCAGGCAAGCCCACGGAGTTCGGCGGCGGCGAGCCGGAATGCGAACTGCCCGAGGCGAACCGGGCCGGCCGGGCACAGCTGGGCACCACCGACACCTTTGCCGCCGCCGGCGATACCCCGGTGAGCCTCTGCTACGGCGGGGCGCTGGCCCGCTACCACGATGGGCCGCGCACCGTGACCGTGGTCGGCACGGGTGACTTCATGACGAACTCGCGCCTGCTCAAAGAGGGCAACGCCGCATTGGCGATGAACCTGACCGGTGCCGCGCCGCGGGTGATCTGGTATGCACCACAACATTTCGAGGCCAGCTCGGCCGGAGAAGGAACGTTGTCGGATCTGATGCCGCCACAGGTCCGATGGATCGTGCTGCAGCTGTGCCTGGTGGTGGCGCTGCTGGCGGTGGCGCAGGCCCGCCGCCTCGGCCCGTTGGTGGCCGAGGCCCTGCCGGTGGTCGTCCGTGCCTCGGAGACCGTCGAAGGGCGCGGACGGTTGTACCGCTCCCGGCGGGCACGGGGCCGCGCTGCCGACGCGTTACGCACCGCGGCCCTAGGCCGGCTGCTGCCCCGGCTCGGCTTGAACACCGCGGCACCACCGCATGCGGTCGTCGCCGCCGTCGCCGCGCGTAGCGGCACTCCGGCCAGCTCGGCGGGTCATACCTTGTTCGGCCCGCCACCGACCACCGATGCCGAACTCGTCCATCTCGCACACCAACTCGACGACATCGAAAGGCAGGTCGCACACTCGTGACTCAGCCCAGCTCCGAGAATGCCCGTGAAGCCCTGCTGGCCCTGCGCAACGAGATCGCCAAGGTGGTGGTCGGTCAGGACGCGGTGATCAGCGGCCTGGTGGTGGCCTTGCTGTGCCGCGGGCACGTGCTGTTGGAGGGGGTGCCCGGGGTGGCCAAGACCCTGCTGGTGCGGACCCTGGCAGCGGCTCTGCAGTTGGAGTTCAAGCGGGTGCAGTTCACGCCGGACCTGATGCCCGGTGA
The DNA here is from genome assembly GCA_036235365.1 of Mycolicibacterium sp. 050232. Classification (GTDB taxonomy): domain Bacteria; phylum Actinomycetota; class Actinomycetes; order Mycobacteriales; family Mycobacteriaceae; genus Mycobacterium. The sequence continues at coordinate 248,399 of JAZBEZ010000006.1, forward strand.
CGTCACGGGTTCCCTGGTGTACGACGCACGGACCGCCGAGTTCGAATTCCGTTCCGGTCCGGTGTTCACCAATCTGCTGTTGGCCGACGAGATCAACCGGACACCGCCGAAAACCCAAGCGGCACTTCTGGAGGCCATGGAAGAGCGTCAGGTCAGCGTCGACGGTACGCCCCGCCCACTGCCCGACCCGTTCATCGTGGCGGCGACCCAGAACCCGATCGAGTACGAGGGCACCTATCAGCTGCCCGAGGCCCAGCTGGACCGGTTCCTGCTCAAGCTCACGGTGCCGCTGCCCCCGCGTGATCAGGAGATCGCGATCCTGGGCCGGCACGCGCACGGTTTCGATCCGCGTGATCTGTCGGCTGTCCGGCCGGTGGCGGGCGCCGGCGAGCTGGCGGCGGGCCGCGACGCGGTGCGTCAGGTGCTGGCCGGTGACGAGGTCCTGGGCTACATCGTCGACATCGTCGGGGCCACCAGGCATTCCCCGTCACTGCAGCTCGGTGTGTCACCGCGCGGGGCGACGGCGCTACTGGGCACGTCGCGGTCCTGGGCGTGGCTCTCCGGCCGCAACTATGTCACCCCCGACGACGTCAAGGCGATGGCGCGGTCCACGCTGCGCCACCGGGTGGCGCTGCGCCCGGAAGCCGAGCTGGAGGGCGCCACCGCCGACGGAGTGCTGGACGGCATCCTGGCCGCCGTTCCGGTACCGCGCTGATGGTTCTCACCGGCCGCGCCGGTCTGGTGGCACTGGTCTGTGTGCTGCCGATCGCGTTGGCCCCATGGCCGGCAACGGCTTTCGTGGTGCTGGCGACGCTGCTGGCCGTGGCCGTGGCCGTCGATGTGGTGCTGGCCGGCCGGATCGGAGGGCTGCAGCTGGCCCGGACCGGCGAGTCGACCGCGCGCCTGGGGCAGACCGTCGACGCCGTGCTCACCGCGCACAACACCGGCCGCCGCCCGGTGTGCGGCGCGATCCGTGACGCCTGGCCGCCGAGCGCGGCGGCGCAGCCACGTGCGCATCGGGTGAATATCCGTGCCGGGCAGCAGGTTTCCCTGGCCACCCGCCTGCACCCGGTGCGCCGGGGTGATCAGCGCAGCGAGCTGGTGACGGTTCGTTCGATCGGTCCGTTGGGGCTGGCCGGCCGGCAACGTTCGCAGCGCCTGCCCGGGCAGGTCCGCATCCTGCCACCGTTCCTGTCCCGTAAGCACCTGCCGTCGCGGCTGGCGCGGCTGCGACAGCTGGACGGCGCGATCCCGGTGCTGATCCGCGGTCAGGGCACGGAATTCGATTCGCTGCGTGAATATGTCGTCGGCGATGACGTCCGCTCGATCGACTGGCGGGCCACCGCACGCCGCGCCGACGTCGTGGTGCGCACCTGGCGCCCGGAACGCGACCGGCGGGTGGTGATCGTGCTCGACACCGGACGCACCTCGGCGGGCCGGGTCGGCGTGGACCCCACCGCCCTGGATCCGGGCGGTTGGCCGCGGCTGGACTGGTCGATGGATGCGTCGCTGCTGCTGGCCGCCCTGGCCTCGCGAGCCGGGGACCACGTCGATTTCCTGGCGATCGACCGGGTGACCCGCGCCGGCGTCTGGGGTGCCTCCCGCACCGAACTGCTGGCCTCACTCGTGGCGGCGATGGCCCCGTTGCAGCCGGCACTGGTGGAATCCGATGCCACCGCGATGGTTTCGGCGGTGCTACGGCGGGTGCGGGGCCGGGCGCTGGTGGTGCTGCTGACCGACCTGAACGCCTCGGCCCTCGACGAGGGATTGATGACGGTGCTGCCGCAACTGTCGGCCCGGCATCAGGTGCTACTGGCGGCGGTCTCCGACCCGCGGGTGGACCAGTTGGCTGCCGGTCGTTCCGACGCCGCGCAGGTGTATGACGCCGCGGCTGCCGAGCGGGCCCGCAATGACCGCCGGGCGATCGCGTCGCGGCTGCGCGGACACGGCGTCGACGTGGTCGATGCCCGCCCCGAGGACCTGGCGCCGGCCCTTGCCGACCACTACCTCTCGATGAAGGCGGCCGGCAAGCTCTAACCCGTCGGCACCACGTCGGGGGCGTCGTCCAGGTCGCCACTCTCCCCGGCCCGGACGGCCTTGCGCCCGAAGTGGAACACGTAGCCCAGGAAGGCCAGTTCCGCGACGACGCCGATGCCGATCCGCGCCCAGGTGGGCAGCGGCGACGGCGTCACCAGCGCCTCGATCAAGCCGGACACCAGCAGCACGACGGCCAGTCCGATCGCGGCCGCGACCACCGCCCGGCCCTGTTCGGCCAGCACCTGGCCGCGGGGCCGGTCGCCGGGGGCGATCACCGTCCAGCCGAGCCGCATCCCGACCGCCGCGGCCAGGAACACGGCGGTCAGCTCAAGCAGGCCGTGTGGCGTGATCAGGCCGAGGAACAGGTCCCCCTTGCCCGCGCCGAACATCAGCGCGGCGTTCACGCCGAGGTTCGCTGCGTTCTGGAACAACACGTACGGGATGGGCAGTCCGAGCAGGATCGCGAAGGCGATGCACTGCGCGGCCACCCAGGAGTTGTTCACCCAGACCTGCAGCGCGAACGACCCGGCCGGGTGCTCGCTGTAGTACGACTCGAAGTCGTGGTTGACCAATTCGTCGATCTCGCTGGGGGTTCCGATGGCGGAGTGCACCGCGGGGTTGCCCGAGATCCACAACGCCATGGCCACCGTCACGATGAAGAACGCGACCGCGGATCCGAGCCACCAGCGCCACGACCGGTAGGCCACCACCGGGAAGGACACCGTCCAGAACCGGACGAACTCACGCCACAGCGGGGCGTGCGCTCCCGTCACCGCGGCCCGGGCCCGGGCCACCAGTCCCGACAACCGCCCGACCAGAACCGAATCCTGCGAGGAAGACCGCACCATCGACAGGTGGGTGGAGACCCGTTGATAGAGGTCGACGAGCTCGTCGACCTCCGCACCGGTCAACCGCCGGCGCCGTTTCACCAACTGTTCCAACCGGTCCCAGGTGGGGCGATGAGCCACGACGAACGCATCGACATCCACCTGGCAAAGCGTAGTCGGTAGCGTGTCTCGGTATGGTTTGGCAGCCCGCGCCGGTGGTGACCGGGGACGCCGTCGTCCTCGACGTGGCGATCGCCCAGTTGCCGGTGCGCACCCTGGCCGCACTGATCGACATCGTGGTGATCGCCGTCGGGTACGTGGTGGGGCTGCTGTTGTGGTCGATCACCCTGACCCAGTTCGACGACGCGTTGTCGGCCGCGATCCTGATCATCTTCACGGTGCTGACCCTGGTGGGTTATCCGGTGGTGATGGAGACCGCGACCCGGGGCCGGTCACTGGGCAAGATGGCGTTGGGCCTGCGGGTGGTGGCCGAGGACGGCGGTCCGGAACGCTTTCGCCAGGCCTTGTTCCGCGGACTGGCCGGGTTCGTCGAGATCTGGATGCTGACCGGCGGGCCCGCGGTGATCTGCAGCCTGGTGTCGGCCAAGGGCAAGCGACTCGGCGACATATTCGCGGGCACCGTGGTGATCAGCGAGCGCGGTCCCAAGCTGAATCCGCCGCCGGTGATGCCGCCGCCGCTGGCGTGGTGGGCCGGCTCGCTGGAACTGTCGGGCCTGGGTCCCGAGCAGGCAGAGCTGGCCAGGCAGTTCCTGTCGCGCTCGACGCAGCTCGATCCGCGGATACGCCACGAGATGGGGAACCGGATCTTCGGTGAGGTCGCCTCGCGCATCTCGCCCCCGCCGCCGCCCGGCGCCCCGGCCGAGTATGTGCTGGCCGCGGTGCTGGCCGAACGGCACCGTCGTGCGCTGGCCCGGCTGATGCCGCAGGCGCCCGCGACGGCCTACCCGGCGCCGTATCCGAGCTATCCACCACCACCGCCGACCAGCGGTTTCACTCCGCCCAGCTAGGATGTGGGACATCACTGTCCTATTTTGGCCCGATCGTGCTACATTTTGATCCATGACCAGTTCGGCGTCGACGCACAGCGGGCCGCGTGAGCGCACCCGCAAGGCGATTCTCGATGCCGCGATGACGGTCCTGGCCGACAATCCGACGGCCTCACTCAGCGATATCGCGGCCGCCGCCGACGTCGGCCGCAGCACCGTGCACCGGTACTACCCGGAGCGCACCGATCTGCTGCGCGCGCTGGCCCGCCATGTGCACGAGCTCACCATTGCCGCGATCGATCGCGCCGACCCGATGCACGGTCCCGTCGAAGCGGCGCTGCGCCGGGTGGTGGAGACCCAGCTCGACCTGGGACCCATTGTGCTGTTCGTCTACAGCGAGCCGACGATCCTGGCCGATCGCGAGTTGGCGGCCCACCTGGACACCGGCGACGAGGCGATCATCGAAGTGCTGAACCGAGCCTCGGCCGACAGGCCCGATTACCCCCCAGGGTGGGCCCGGCGGGTGTTCTGGGCCCTGCTTGACGCCGGTTATGAAGCCGCCAAGCAGGACGGCACCCCCCGCCACCAAATCGTCGACGCCATCATGACCAGCCTGACCGCGGGCACCATTCAACTCCCGCGCGGCTGAACCCAACCTTTCTGGAGAACCCCATGTCCACCTGTCTCGAAGGCAGTTCGTCGGTGGCATCAACCCCCAAGCGCTCGTGGGTAGCGCTGGCGGTCCTGATGCTGCCGGTCCTGCTGATCGCGATCGACAACACCGTGCTGGCCTTCGCGCTGCCGGCGATCGCCGAAGATTTCCGTCCCGCGGCGTCCACTCAGTTGTGGATCGTCGACGTCTACTCCCTGGTGCTGGCCGCGCTGCTGGTCGCCATGGGCGGACTCGGTGACCGGTTCGGCCGCCGCCGTCTGCTGCTCATCGGCGCCACAGGCTTCGCGATCGTCTCGGCCGCAGCGGCTTTCGCGCCCAGCGCGGCCTACCTGGTCGCGGCCCGCGCGGCACTCGGCGTGTTCGGCGCGATGCTGATGCCCTCGACGCTGTCGCTGATCCGCAACATCTTCACCGAGGCGTCGTCGCGCCGGCTCGCGATCGCCATCTGGGCCTCGTGCTTCACGGCGGGATCGACGCTCGGCCCGATCGTCGGCGGCGCGCTGCTGCAGCATTTCCATTGGGGTTCAGTGTTCCTCGTGGCGGTGCCGATCCTGCTGCCGCTGCTGGTGCTGGGCCCTCGGCTGGTGCCGGAATCGCGCGACCCGAATCCGGGCCCGCTGGATCTGCTGAGCGTGACGCTGTCGTTCACCGCGATGCTGCCGTTCGTGTGGGCGATCAAGACCGCGGCTCACGACGGCTTCTCGGGCAGCGTGGTGGCGGCGTTCGCCATCGGCATCGTCTCCGCGATGCTGTTCGTGCGCAGGCAGAACCGCAGTGCCACACCGATGCTCGACATGGGGCTGTTCTCCTACGCGCCGTTCAGCGCGTCGATCCTGGCGAACTTCCTGTCGATCGTCGGCCTGATCGGGTTCATCTTCTTCATCTCGCAGCACCTGCAGCTGGTGCTCGGCCTGTCGCCGCTGACGGCCGGCCTGGTGACGCTGCCCGGCGCGGTGGTGTCGATGATCGCCGGTCTGGCGGTGGTCAAGGCTGCCAAGCGATTCGCCCCGGACAAGCTGATGATCTTCGGTCTGGTGTTCGTCGCGGCCGGGTTCGCCTTGATCCTGGCCTTCCGTCACGACCTGTCGGTGGCCGCGGTGATCGCGTCGTTCGTGGTGCTGGAGCTGGGTGTCGGCGTCTCGCAGACGGTGTCCAACGACACCATCGTGGCGTCGGTTCCGGCGGCGAAAGCCGGTGCGGCGTCCGCTGTCTCGGAGACCGCCTACGAGCTGGGCGCGGTAGTGGGCACGGCGACGCTGGGCACGATCTTCACCGCGTTCTACCGCAACAACATCCAGGTGCCGGCCGGGCTGACTCCGGCGCAGGCCGCCGACGCCGGTGAGAGCATCGGTGGCGCCACCTCGGTGGCCGCGGATCTTCCGGCGGAAATCGGTCAGCGCCTGCTGGATTCGGCCCGCACGGCGTTCGACTCCGGCATCGCGCCGACGGCGGTCATCGCGGCGACGCTGGCGCTGACGGCGGCGGCGATCGTGGCGGCGGCGTTCCGCAGGCAGGCTCAGCGGAGTTGACGCCCAGTGGCCAGTTATGACACGTGATCCGCGCCGAGATGTGTCATAACTGGCCACTCGGCGCCTTGCAGCGTGGGGTTTGAACACCAACGCTTTTTGCACGGAACATGCACTCGGATCGCGTAGGGCGATCTGTCGCTAAGCCTAGGATTCCAGTCACCATGTGGCTGAAATCCTAGGCTTAGTGCGCGATCGCGAATGGCAACCGCCAAGATGGATCCGTGACGTTCGACGAGTTGATCGCGGAGGCCGATGCGGCATCGGTCGACGGCTGGGACTTCTCGTGGCTGGACGGCCGGGCGACCGAGGCCCGGCCGTCGTGGGGGTATCAGCACTTGATGAGCCGGAGGTTGGCGACGGTGTCCTCGGCGCTGGACATTCAGACCGGCGGCGGCGAGGTCCTCGCCGGGGCAGCGACCTTCCCGCCCGCCATGGCGGCAACCGAATCCTGGCCGCCCAACCTCGACCGCGCCACCCGGCTGCTGGGGCCGCGTGGTGTCGTCGTGGTGGCCGATCCCGACGAGCCGCCGCTGCCGTTCGCCGATGCGGCATTCGAGCTCGTTCTCAGCCGGCACCCGGCCACCGTGTGGTGGGACGAGATCGCCCGCGTACTCGGGCCTGGCGGCACCTACCTCGCCCAGCATGTCGGACCGGCAAGCGTTTTCGAGCTGACCGAGTTCTTCCTCGGGCCACAACCGGAAGCCCGCCGGGCACGCGATCCAGAAGCGGAGGCTACCGCGGCGCGGGCCGCCGGCCTCGACATCGTCGACCTACGCGCCGAGCGGCTGCGGATGGAGTTCTTCGACATCGGCGCCGTGGTGTACTTCCTGCGCAAGGTGATCTGGATCGTTCCCGGCTTCACCGTCGCCACCTACCGCGACCAACTCGCGGCGTTGCACCGGCAGATCCAGGCCGACGGTTCGTTCGTCGCGCACTCGTCACGGCACCTGATCGAGGCGCGCAAGCCGGGCTGAGCGTTACCCTACGGTCGTCGACGCCCTCGTCGGACTGCTCGATCTGCTGCTGATCGCCGTGCTGCGCACGTGGTTCGACCGGGACGGCCATGCGCCCGCGTGGTGGCAGGCCGAACGGGATCCGATCGTCGGGCCCGCACTCAAACTGATCTACAACAATCCGGCCCACCCGTGGACCGTAGCGAATCTGGCTGCAGCGGTGGGATGTTCACGTGCGGTGTTCGCTCGCATTTCTCACCGGCTAGCGCCTGGCGCTGGCCGCAGACCTGTTGCGCGGCAGCGACACCACGATCGCCGCGGTGACCCGGGCGGTTTGATCGCGAAAATGACGCTATGGTTGCTGTTTTCACGACACAACGACCGTGACGTCACTCTCGCGGCCACCGGCTCACATCAGGCGCTGATCCAGTTCCCGTGGAACCCGTAGGGCACGCGTCGGGGCAGTTTGATGGTCGCGACGGGCTTCCCGCCGAAGTCGGACGCATCCAGGATGACGAGGTCACTGCCGTCCCGCTCGGGGTTGTAGGTGTAGCCGAGGTACCAGCCGTTGCTCTCGTCGGCCGGCCCCTCGCCGGGGACGAACACCGCCTCGCCCGGCCCGCCGGATCCGAGCTCGTGGCGGACGCCGGCGCCCGTCGTCAGGTCGTGCCGGATCCAGGCGTTGTCGGCGACGGACACCGAGTAACGGGCCGGCAGACCTGCCAGCCGATCGTCGATGCGGGGGAATTCCACCCCGAGATCGTCGAGCTGTCGTTCCCGGACGGTGCCGGCCGCCAGGTCGATCCGCCACTCCCACAGCACGCCCTCGACATCGAAACCACCGTCGTTGCGCCACAGCTCGGGGTAGCGAACTGCCTGCAGCACAATAGAATTGTCATTCGGAGGCGTTGCCTCGTAACTATTCACGACATGGAACACATAGCACGGGTCGATATCGAACCAGCGGATCGGGACGGATGGATCGTCGCGACGCATGACACCGAAACGCGCGCCGTAGTCGTCGCTCCACCGGTAGGGCATGTCACCTTCGCCCTTCAGCGCGATATCGAGGTCGAACACCACGGGCAGGTCCATGAAGATCACATGGTCCGCGGTCATCGCGAAGTCGTGCATCATCGTGTGCGCCTTGACATCCACCGGCTGGTTGACGGTCAGCTCACCGTTGGCGTCGGCGCGGTGATAGGTGACGTAGGGCTCGAAGATGCTGCCGTATCCGAAGAAATGCAGCTCGCCGGTCGTCGGACAGATCTTCGGATGCGCGGTCATCGAGTCGATGAGCTTCCCGCCGAAGTCATAGGCGCCAACGGTTTCCAGGTCGTTGGTGATCTCGTAGGGCAGTGAGGACTCCACCAGCGCCAGGGTCCTGCCCGCGTGGTTGACCACATGGGTGTTGGCGACGGCGGACCGCAGGTTGCGCGTTCCGTCCTTGTTGTACAGCGGAAAGTCCTTGATGAAGCTGTCGGTCCGCACCCAACGGTTGCGGTACCACTTGACGGCGCCGTTCTCGATACGGACGCCGTGGATCATGCCGTCACCGGTGAACCAGTGCTCGGTCGCCTGGCGTGGGTTCGGGCCGTTGCGCAGATACCAGCCGTCGAGTTCGGCAGGGATGGCGCCGTCGACGGCCAGGTCGTACTCGGTGAGTTCGTCGGCGACCGGGGCGTAGTTGCCGCGCCGGAAGAAGTCGGTTTCGCCGATGGGCAGGGCTGAAGTCATGCACCCAACGGTGACATTCCACAACTGACATGTCAATAGTGGACGGTAAGCTGCAGCCATGAGTTTGCGCATGGCAGCACTCGGCCTGTTGGCACAGCACCCCGGCAGCGGGTACGACCTGCTGAAACGGTTCGAGAAATCGATGGCCAACGTATGGCCCGCCACCCAGAGTCAGCTGTACGGCGAGCTCAACAAGCTGGCCCACACCCGCCTGATCGAGGTGTCGGCGATCGGCCCGCGCGGCCGCAAGGAGTACCGCGTCACCCCCGCCGGCCGCACCGAACTGAAGCGCTGGATCACCGATCCCGCCGACGACCCGCCTGAGCGCAGCGCGGGACTGTTGCGGGTGTTCCTGCTCGGCGAATTGCCCCGCGACCAGGCCCTCGACCACCTGGCGGCACTCGCTTCTCACGCCGACGCCGAGATCGCGCGACTCAAAGAACTGGAGGCATCCATCCCCTGGTCCGAAACCGACGAGGACCTCTACGGGCACGCGGCCCTGGAATACGGCCTGCGCTTCAACGCCATGCAGGCGCAGTGGGCACGTTGGCTCGCGGAGACTATCGACAACCGATAGATTCCGATATATCGTTGACGCATCGGAAGCGCGAACAGCGCTCCTCCACGACAACGAAGGAATCACTCCAATGACTCACCCATTCAATTCACCAGGCGGCTTCGGATTCGTGCCTTTCGGCCGGGAAGAAGCCCGCACCATGTTCCGGCAGGCCCGTCAAGGACGCCGTGAACTGCGTGACCAGATTCGTGCACAAGCCGAGGCCGCCCGCGAACAGGCCGTGGACCCCACTTGCCAGACCGGATTCGGGCCGGGCTTCGGCCCAGGCTTCGGCCCCGGTTTTCGTCCCGGGCGCGGCGGCTTCGAATTCGGCTTCGGACCGCGCGGTGGTCACCGCGGCGGACGTCGCGGACGCCGCGGCGATGTCCGTGCCGCCATCCTGACCCTGCTGGCCGAACGGCCCATGCACGGCTACGAGATGACGCAGGAGATCGCGACCCGCAGCAACAACCTGTGGAAGCCCAGCCCCGGCTCGGTGTACCCGACGCTGCAACTGCTGGTCGACGAGGGGCTGATCGTCCCGACCGAATCCGAGGGCAGCAAGAAGACCTTCGAGCTGACCGAAGAGGGCCGGCAGGCCGCGGCTCAGATCCAGACCCCGCCGTGGGCGCAGATCGCCGATGACGCCGATCCCGCTGCGCTCAACCTGCATTCCGCCGTCAGCCAGCTGATGGTTGCGGTCAGCCAGTCAGCCTATGCCGCAGGCGAGGACCAGCAGCAACGCATCCTCGACGTGGTCAACAACGCCCGCCGCGAGATCTACCAGATCCTCGGCGAGGAGTAGCAGCCCGTAGGCTGCCCTCGTGAGCAGCCTCGTCACAACCCTCGCGCCGGCCGTCGTCGCAGTCCTGACCGCGGCCGGCGCGGTCATCGGACTCGAATTCCGCGACGTCGACGCCTACGAGCGCCGGCGCGGCATCTGGCAGTGGCTTCTGGTCCTGCTCGCCGCCGCTGCGACGTTGGGCGCCATCGGCTCGGCCTCCGGCGTCGGAAGCCTGCTGGAGGCCACCGTGATGGCGGTGGTCGGCGTGGCTGCCGTGGTCGTCGCCCATGTGATGTGGCGCCGGCGCGTGCCCGATGCCGAGCCGCGGATCCAGGCCATCGCGACGGCCTCGGCCGCGTGCGCGGTCCTGGTGATCGCCGGGATGACCACGCTGACCTACACCGGCAACAAGGGCTGCCGTCAGGTCGATCCCCTGGTGCAGTCGAGCCTCGACAGTTGGGGCGCACTGATGCCGACGATGCAGGGGAACCAGGGACCTACAGTCGGCGATTTCACCGACTGGTCCAAGATCATCCGCGAGCAGGCCGATCAGGTGACCGACGGCGAGGTCGCGCAGCACGCGCACCGAATGGGTGAGCTGGCCGGACAGATCGCCGAGTCGGTGAGGAACAACGACAAGGCCCAGCACGCCCTGCTCGGCAAGCAATACGAAGACGAGCTGCGGCCCATCCTGGTGAAGTGCCAGATCCAGGTGAAGCGTTAGATCTCCACCCAGTCCAGGGTGCGCGAGACGGCCTTCTTCCAGCCCGCGTAACCGGATCGGCGGGCCTCGTCGTCCCAATCCGAGCTCCAGCGCCGGCCCTCCTGCCAGTTGGCCCGCAGGTCGTCGGCGCTCTCCCAGAATCCGACCGCGAGCCCGGCCGCGTACGCCGCGCCCAGCGCGGTGGTCTCGGCGACGACGGGCTTGACCACGTCGACTCCCAGCACGTCGGCCTGGATCTGCATGCACAGCGCGTTGGCGGTGATACCGCCGTCGACCTTCAGAACCTCAAGGTGCACACCGGAATCGGCCTCCATGGCGTCCACCACGTCGCGGCTCTGGTAACAGATTGCCTCCAGGGTGGCGCGGGCCAGGTGGGCGTTGGTGTTGAAGCGGGACAGCCCGACGATGACGCCCCGGGCGTCCGAACGCCAGTACGGGGCGAACAACCCCGAGAACGCGGGGACGAAGTAGACGCCGCCGTTGTCTGTCACCTGCCTGGCCAGCGCCTCGCTCTGCGCCGCACCGCTGATGATGCCCAGCTGATCGCGCAGCCACTGCACCGCCGACCCGGTCACCGCGATCGAACCCTCAAGGGCGTAAACGGGTTTCGCGTCACCGAACTGATAGCACACCGTGGTGAGCAGCCCATTGTCCGAACGCACGATCTTCTCACCGGTGTTCAGTAGCAGGAAATTGCCTGTGCCGTAGGTGTTCTTGGCCTCGCCGGGCTCCAGGCACACCTGCCCCACCATGGCGGCCTGCTGATCGCCGAGGATTCCCGTCACCGGCACCTGCCCGGCCAGGGGGCCGTCGTCGCGGGTGATCCCGAACGACTCCGGGTACGACGACGGCTTGATCTCGGGCAACATCTGCCGCGGGATCGAGAAGAACGACAACAGTTCGTCGTCCCAGTCCAGGGTCTCCAGGTTCATCAACATGGTGCGGCTGGCGTTGGTGACGTCGGTGACGTGCACGCCGCCGCGGTAGCCGCCGGTGAGATTCCAGGTCACCCAGCTGTCGGGCGTGCCGAAGATCGCGTCACCGTTCTCCGCATCGCGCCGGACCCCTTCGACATTGTCGAGGATCCACTGGATCTTGCCGCCCGAGAAGTACGTCGCGGGTGGCAGCCCGGCCTTGCGCCGGATCACGTCACCGCGGCCGTCGCGGTCCAGCTCGGCGGCGATGCGGTCGGTGCGGGTGTCCTGCCAGACGATGGCGTTGTGGTACGGCCGGCCGGTGTGGCGGTTCCAGACCAGCGCGGTCTCGCGCTGATTGGTGATACCGAGCGCCGCCAAGTCGCCGGCCACCAGGTCGGTCTTGTTCAACGCGGTCATGATCGCCGCGGAGGTGCGTTCCCAGATCTCGACGGGATTGTGCTCCACCCACCCCGCTTTGGGCAGGATCTGCTGATGCTCGAGCTGATGGCGGCCCACCTCGGCACCGTCGTGATCGAAGATCATGCAACGGGTGCTGGTGGTGCCCTGATCGATTGCAGCTACGAAGTCGCCCACTGTGTTCCTTTCCCGGGTCGCTGTCGCTCCTGCCCGCCGAAAAGTCCATCATGGCCTACATGACTCACGACCCCTCAGATATCGACCGGATGCCTCGGGGCGGATTCCGGGCGTCGTGCCTGGACCGGCTGCTCGAGACCGATCGGCTGGAGTACCTGGACCGCGACGATGTCGACGAATCGACCAAGAGTCAGGTGATCGGGGCACTGGACTGGACCGGCCGATTCTTCAAGAACCATCAGCGTTTCGCCGCGATCGCGCTCGATCTGGTCGCCGACGTACCCGATCCGCGGATCCTGGAATTGGGCGCCGGGCACGGCGGGGTTTCGCGCCAGCTGCTGGCCGATCACCCGTCGGCGCGCGTCACCATCACCGATGTGGACGCGGAATCGGTGGCCCGCATCGCCGCGAGTGACCTCGGCAGCCATCCCCGCGCCGAGATTCGCCAGATGGACGCCACCGCGATCGACGCCGCCGACGGAAGTTACGACCTGGTCCTGTTCGCGTTGTCGTTCCACCACCTGCGCCCGGCACAGGCCGCGCAGGTGTTCGCCGAGGGCACCCGGGTCGCCGACACCCTGCTGATCATCGACCTGCCGCGCCCGCCGGCCCCGCTGCACCTGTTGCGCCTCGCGACGATGCTGCCCGCGGCCGTGCTGCTTCCGTTCGCGCACGACGGTGTCATCAGCTCACTGCGCAGCTACAGCCCGTCGGCGCTGCGCAGCCTCGCCCGTCACGCCGACCCGTCCATCGAGCTCACGCTGCGTAGCGGCCTGACCATGCCTCAGATCGTCATCGCCAGGCGCGCAAGGTGAATCGCGTCAGGCCCGCCTTTTGACTTGCGGCGCCACCGAGAAGAGGTCGGCCACCGACGAGGCCAGCTCCAGGAAGGCCTGCCGTGTCGGCCCGCCGAGGAAGCCGAGGTCCACCTCGGCCCCTTCGGCCAGGTGATCGTCGAACGGGATCACGTGCAACGCCCGCACCCGGGGCAGGAAATGGTTGGACAACTGCCCCATGTCGAGCCCGAGCGCGCCTGGCCGCGACGCACTGACCACCACGATCGCCTTCGGCACCAAGTGTGAATAGCCGTTGCGCTCAAGCCAATCCAATGTGGCGAGCGCGCTGCGCGCCGAGTCGATGGCGGGCGAGGCCACGATCACGATCGCGTCCGCGGCGTCGAGCACGCCTGCCATCGCCGAGTGCACCAGCCCGGTGCCGCAGTCGGTCAGGATGATGTTGTAGAAGCGCTGCAGGACAGTCAGCACTCCGCGATAGTCGTACTCCGAGAAGGCTTCCGAGGTGGCCGGATCTCGTTCGGAGGCGAGAATCTCCAGCCGACTCGTGCTCTGGGAGGTGTGCCGACGGATGTCGGAGTAGCGCGATATGCCGTCATCGAGGAGCACGTCGCGAACCGTGGACTCGCATTCGTTGGGCCCACGCTGGGCCAGGGTGCCGAAATCGGGGTTGGCGTCCACCGCGATCACCCGGTCGCCGCGGGTCGCCGCCAGCGTGGCGCCCAACCCGACGGTGGTGGTGGTCTTTCCCACCCCGCCCTTCTGGGACAGCAGGGCGATGTTGAACGGACCGCCGACCACCGGCTGGTTCACCCGGTCGATGAGCGACTTTCGGCCGGCCTCCTGCTCGGAGACTCCCGGGTTGATGCCGGTGGCCCGGTAAACGGCCTTGCGCCAACCGGATTTCGGGGTCGGCGCGGCACGTACCAGCCCCAGGTCGCCATTGCTCGGCACCACCGAAGGACGATGGCTCGCCCCGTTCCCGGACTGGCTGGACGTGAACGGGGTCTGCTCCGGAGGCCCGAGCGTGAGCCGTTCGTCGTCGCGGTCGGTCATGGCTGCTCCTTCCGTCAACTCGAGGCCGTCATGCCGAGCACCTGCCTGAGTGCCGCCTGCATGTCCGCCAGTTCGATCCGCATCAGCTGCGACTCGTCGAGTTCCGCCAGGTTCGTGCCGTGGATCTCGCTGAGCCGGTACTCACGTTCCTCCTCGGCCGCCTCGATCACGTTGCGCACGAATCGGCCATTGCCCGCCAGGTCGATGCCGGGGCGCAGTTGTCCCGATTGGTCGATCGCCTCGCTCTGGCACAGCGTGACGCACGCGGTGACGAGTTCGTCGTGGGCGGCAGCCGACAGTTCCGAATCTCTGGTCCGGGCGACCAGCTTTCCGATGTCCCCGAGTTCGGTCGGGCCGTACGACCCGAATCGGATCCGTTTTGTGAATCGCGATGCCAGACCGTCATTGGAGGCCAGGAAGCGGTCGATCTCGGCGTCGTAGCCGGCGATGATGACGACCAGGCGGTCGCGGTCGTTCTCCATGCGGGCCAGCAGGGTGTCGACCGCTTCCCGGCCGAACGCGTCGCCGCCGGACAGTCCGGTCTGGATCAGCGTGTACGCCTCGTCGATGAACAGCACGCCGTCCATCGCCGAGTCGATCAGCGCGGTCGTCTTGATCGCGGTACTGCCGAGGTGCTGGCCGACGAAGTCGTGCCGCTTGGCCTCCACGATGTTCGGTGTCCGCAGTAGCCCAAGCCCGCAATAGGTCTGCGCCACCACCCGGGCGATCGTGGTCTTGCCGGTTCCGGGCGGACCGGTGAACGCCAGGTGCAGGCTGCGCGCCGCGGAGCTGAGCCCCTTGTCGCCACGGACCTTTGCCAGCATCGCGGCCGATTTGAGTTTGGCGACTTGAAGTTTGACCTCCGACAGGCCGATCTGCCGGTCCAGCTCCTCTTGCGCTGCCCGCAGGTGTTCGTTGCCACGTTCCGACAGGTCCTCGGCCATCAGATCTTCTGCCGACGGCACGCTGGCCGGGTCCCACCGGTCGGTGCGAGAGTCGACGATCTCCTTCGAGGTGATCACCAGGCGGTACTTCGGGTCCGCCAGTGCCGCGGCGTTCGCTTCGAATCCGGGATCCTCGCTGTAGATCCGTTCGAAGATAACCCGGGCGTCCTGCTCTTCGCCCATCTCCCGCAGCGTCAGCCCCTTGCAGAATTCCGCTGCCCGCCGGGCGCCCGGGACCGGGCCTTCGATGGCCCGGTCAAGCCGCCGGATGCCCTCACCGAACAGACCCATCTGTGCGCAGGCCGACCCGACCATCAGATCGGCCCCGGCGCCGATGTAGCTGTCGGTGAACGATCCCGACTTGCTCAGCGCGCTCAGGACGTCGGGCCATCGCTGCGTGGTGAAGTGCAGTACGCCGCGGATATACGCACAGATCTCACCGGTGTCGCCATCCTGCGCCGTCGTGGTCTGTTCCAGTTTGTCGAGCACCTGCTCGGCCTCGTCGAAGTCCTTCGCGCAAATCATGCTGGCCGCGTAGGCGAGCCACATCTCGGTCTTGGTGCTCAACGGGTAGTCGAGGTACAGACCGGTCTGGAATCGTCCGCTCAACGCCCGTTGCGGCAGTCCGAGTCGACGCTGCTCACGGAACAACGAGAGTGTGCTCGTTCGGTACAGGTGGTAGACGACCTCGGGACTGGTGTCACCGGTGGCGGCACGACCCAACCAGGCATCGCACATGTCCGGGTCGTACTCGGTGGCCCGGCGGAACGCCAGCGCCGCGTACGGCAGGTCGCGCTCGGTTTCCAACCCGTCGATGGGAATGCCGAGCGACAGCACTCCGGCATCGAAAACCCGCTGCGCATCGGTGGATCCGCTCATCGGAGGTGACACATCTCCTCACTGCAGCCTCAGCCGCGATTCGCCCGCGAGTGTACTAAGTTGAGCAGAATGGCACAGCCGGTGCAGTCAGCTGGCGGAACGATTTCGGTGTCCACCACCGAACGCGGTCTGCCCGTCGCACTACGCCTCGACCCCGTCGAGCTGAAGAAGCCGCCTGCGCAACTCGCTGACGAGATCATGGCGCTGTGCCGGTTGTCGGCAGCCCGGGCCCAGGTCGCGCGCAGGCGGGAGCTGGGCGAAAAGGGTTACAGCGCATCGGTTATCGACCCGCTGAAGCTGGCCACTGAAGACGAGTTGGCCCGCGCCGAGGACGAGGTCCTCGGCGAGGAGGACAACCCCCCGACGACCTGGGGCAGGTCGGTATGACCGGTCTCGCCGACTCGCTGATCGGCCGTATCCGCAAACAGCGCGACCTGGTGCAAGCCATGGACGAGCACTGCCAATCGATTTCGGCGCGGGTCACCAGCCGTGACGGGAACGTCAGCGCCGAAGTCGACGGCTTGGGTGCGATGACGGGACTGTGGCTCGGGCCTGCCGCGCACAAACTGGGCGCCGACGCGCTTGCCAAGCTCATCGTCGAAACCGCCGGCGCCGCTGCGCAGGTCGCGTCCGCACGGCAGCAGTACCTCACCGAGGAGTTTGCCCAGCGCATGCGGGAACTCGGTCAGGCGCCGCTGACCCGTTGGGACGGCGGCTCTTTCGAACCCGAGCGTCAATAACCGCCGGGCAAACGACGCCACACCCTGGCGGGCGACCAACGGGTCACACCTTGAACTGCGATGCAGTCGTCAGCCTGTGCGCACGACTCGCCCATGAATTGCTTATCCAGCAATTTTTGCCGTTACGCTAATTACCAATACGAACGATCTGCACGCATAATTCGCACAAAATTCAGTTAGCTGCCAGCCACTCCCGCCGCTATAGTTTATTGGTCTCGTGCCCACAGAACCCCCGCTTCCAGCCGGAAAGGTATTAGCACGATGAGCGACATTTTCGCCGCCCAACCCTCGGGGATGGCAACCTTTTCCGCTGCCAACCAAGCGGCCGGATCCGCGATAACCACGGTCGGTTCCGCCGACTCGGCGGCGATGCTCATGTCGGCCGCGGCCGCGCTCGGCCCGATCGGAGCGGTCTATCTGGCCGCCTTCGGCCCAGCTCAGGCCAACAATCTGGCCGGCACACTGCTGGTGGGCGGGGTACATGCCGCCACTGGCGCCGCCACCGAGGTGTCCCGTTCCGCCGTCCTGTCGAACGACGACGCCTAGGCCTGACGCGATATGCCCACAGTTTTGCCTCCCCAGCCGGTAACCCCGGTTGGACAGTTGGCTCAGCAGGTTCCCGGCTACGACGCAGCCCCGGTTATCGCTGCTCAAGAACAGAGCCTGCAAGATTTTCTGAATTTGCCAGTGCGACAAATTCTCGATCGGCTGGGTTTGCCACCAATTGCAGATCAAAAGCCCGCAGAAGAACCGCCACCCGAGGGCCAACCCGAGCAGCAGCCGCCGGGCAATCCCATGGATCCGAGCGCATTGATCAGCCCCGTCACCGACGCGCTCGGCACGTTGGGTAGCGGGATGTTCGACGGCGTCGATCCGACGACGATGCTGCAGTCCATCTCGAAGATGTTCGACTCCACCGGTGGGTCCATGTCCAAGTCGGTCAGTTCGGCCGGCGACGCGTGGCAGGGTGCCTCCGGCACGGCCGCGGCGGCCAAGACCACCGCCGCGATTTCCGACGGCGCCGAAGTCGGTGCCCAATCAGACGCGCTCAGGACCAGCTTGATGGCGGCCGCGACCAACGTCGGCCAGGCTCGGGTCCGGCTCATCGAGATCATCACCGAATTCGCCGCGACGATCGCGGCAATCGGGCCCATGATCATCTTCCCGTGGGGCTGGGCTGCGGCAATTGCGGCTGCCAACAAGGCAATTGCCACCACGGCCGAAGCGATTACCGAGCTGCAGACCTCACTGGCCACCCAGGCCGCCCAGGTCACCACCGCCGGTGCACCGGTGGGCATCACCGCAGCACCCGAGGGTGCCTCGTCGCTGGCCGGCCTGGCCCCGCTGATGCCGATGGCGATGAAAGGTGCCGAGGCCGGCGTTTCGGCCGGTACCGGTGCGGCGTCGGCGGCCAGTTCCGCCGCCGCGAACCCCGCGATCGATCCAATGGACCCGGCCGCCGACGCTGCGGGAGAAGGTGAAGGCGACCCCGCGCTCGCGGGTGGGGCCATGGGTGCCGGCGGCGGAGTCGGCGGTGGGATCGGTAGCGGCGCCCTGCCACCGCGCTCGCTACCGATGTCATCGATGATCCAGGCGGAAAGTGCCAGTGCCCCAACCCAATCAGCTGCACCCCGGGTGGGCGGAGTCGCTTCGCCAGGCATGATGGGCGGTGCACCCATGGGGGCGATGGGTGCCGGGCAGGGCGCGAATGCCTCCTCGAGTAACAACCACACGTCGGCATCGTTCCTGCACACCACCGACCAAGGCAGCGAGATCGTCGGCGATCTCGGCACCGCGGCACCCCCGGTCCTCGGGGAGGCCGACCCGTATCAGACCCCGGACGTCGAACTCCGGATCTAGCCAGCCCGTTAGGAGAACCGTCATGGCCGACAACGCCGGTATGTCCATCCAGCCCGCAGAGGTGCAGGAGATCAGCAATCAACTCGATGAGCTCGCCAACCGCGTGCAGCGGGTGATGGCTGACGAGGCGCCCAACCTCACCGTGACGCCGTCGGCCCGGGACGAGGTGTCGCAACGAGTCGCCCAGACCCTCAACGAGGTTCACACCACCTTCGGTACCTCCGCCGATCAGGGCATGACCGAGATTCACGAAGTGGCAGCGACGCTGCGCGGCCACTCGTCCAACATCGCCGCGTCCGAGGACTTCGCCGGCTGACCGTCACATGACCAACTGATTTCTGTCGACGAGGGGAGGTTTCCGGGCGTGGGGTTCACCGACGTTGCGTGGGAGTCACGCAGCACCGAGCAGCTGGCTCGCGACCTCACCGAGGGGCCCGGTCCGGCGTCGGTCGGCGGAGCCGGTGCGGCCTGGATCCGGGTTGCCAACGAATTGGCAAACGTCTCCATCGATTTCGACAAGCTGGTGGCCCGCCTGCGAACGGCCTGGGACAGCCAGGCCTCCGACGCGGCGGCGCAGCGCCTGGAGGAGTTCGGCAAATGGTTGCAGGCGATCAGCCTCAGCGCAGCGGGCAACGGTCAGCGCGCTGAGGAAGCCGCCGTTGCCAACACCGTGGCGGTGCTCGCGATGCCCAGTGTGTCGGAGGCCGTCGAGGCGAAGACGGCCCAGGACATGATGGCGTCGCTGGCTGCCTACAACGGGGCCGTGGTGAACGGGACGTTCGCCGAGTTCGATGCGGCCGCGACCGCCGACCAGGCCAACGCCGCGGCCGTCATGCAGCAGTACGAAGAGGCCGCTGCTCCCCTGGCCCAGCCATGGGAGCAGCCCCCGCCGCCGCAGGTGTCAAAAGGCAATGCCCTGGCGGCCGAACAGGGCGGCGAAGGCGCCCCCGGCGCGCGGGGCGGGGCATCCGGTGGCGCTGCGGCGGTGCCACCGCCGCCACTGGCGCCGATGTTTGCGCCGGGCGTCAAGTCGAGCGCTGATCCGAAGTCGCTGCAGAAGACCGGATTTGCCGGTACAGGAGGTTCGTCGGGCACCGGCATGAGCGGGGCACCCTACGCGCCGATGGGGGCCATGGGCCGTAACGACCAGCACCGTGACTACGAATCCGTGCAACCAGCGGCGGTTCTGGACGGGGCGGGCGAGCCGGGTGCCGGGGTTTCCGATGCCGGGCAGGCCTGGCTTCCCGCCGCACAGCAGAATGACGCACCGTTCATGGTGTCGAACGTCAGTTGGGGTCCCGATACCGCGGTGTTCGACGAACTCGCCGCGCCCGAGGTGCCGGCAGGCGAAGGCTTCGCCGACGAACCGGAGCGCACTCTCGAGCAGGTGGACAACCGCTGGGTCACTCCGCCCGTGATCGGCGTCGACCGGGGGCTCAACCTGTGACGGCCTCACTCGCTCCCCGGTTCGTCGTCACCGATGACGAACTACACGTTCTGGCAGCACGTCTCGGCGTCCAGGCGCTGCCCCTGGTGCTGGACCTACGGACGCGGCACCCTACCGAGACCGCGCGTGCCGAGGCTCTCGGGCAGGCCACCCGCAGCCTCACCGAGCGCGGCCTGCTGTCGGCCGGTGAGGTGGGCACGGAACTCTCCACGGTCGTGCAGTCGCTACAGCGGCCCGACCGCGAGCTCGCCATGCGCCTGGTCACCCCTGACGGCCTGGCCCGCGTCACGGTCGTGCGGTATGGCACGCAGTGCATTTCGGCCTGCCGGGTGGGAAACGACATCACCCTGGAGACGATCGACGACGGCGCAGGCCCGACCAGTGCCGCGGCGGCCCTGTTACGTCGGCTCCCGGCCTCCGCCCCGGCCGAGATCATCCCGGTCGGCGCCCCACTCACCGAGGTCAGTCAGGCGTTATCGGACACCCATGACGCCACCGAGTTGTCCGACCGGATCCGGGCACTCGGCGCGGACACCCGCACCGCGATGACGCTGGGCTCGGCCCTGTCCTCGCGGCTGGCGTTCGCCGAGATCGTCTACTACGCACTCGATGACGACGTCGACCGAATCACACGGTCCGCCGGGGCGGTCGGCGTCTTCTACACCAAGCGTGGACGGATCGTGGGTGCTCCGAGCGCCTCACCCAGTGGCCAGTTGTGGACCACCCTCAAACCGGGGTCGGACCACACGATCAAGCAGGCCATCGGCCAGCTTGTCGAGCTGTCCGGCTACAGATGGGGGGACTGCTAGATCCGCTCCCTGTTCACCAGCGAATTCTCAACCACCGTCCGGCGATTCGCGCCGGGTCTGACAAAGAGAGGTAAGGCATGACGCTTCATCTGACGCCCGCGGAAGCTCAGCACAAGATCGAGAACATCGACAAACAGATGATGGATGTCAGGCGGCTGGCTTCCCAGATCCTCGACCAAACCGAGGCGATGACCGCCAGCTCATGGACGGGCGGCAAGGCCGCGAAGTTCCGCGGCATCATGACGCAGCACCACGAAGACTTCAACTACGTCATCAACAACCTGCAGCACATCGTCGACAAGGGTAAGTCCGACATCAACGCGCTTGTCAGCCACGACGCCGACTAGAAATCGAAAGGTTTGATCAATGGATACGGATAGCATTCGGTACCAGTACGGATCCAACTACGCCTCCCTGGACGACATTCAGGGTGCGACCAACAACGCGCAGGCCATGCGCGAGGAGGTAAGCCAGGTCTTCACTGCGCTGCACGGCGTGTATGAGGGCGAGGCCGCTGCGACGCTGCACACGCAGCAGACGCAGATCCTGCAGCAGATGGACGCGATCCTCAACGAGATCACCCAGACCAGGTCCGGGGGAAATCAGTCGCAGGAGGACGCCGCGGCGCTCGACAGGCATCTTGCGGGCGGCTTCTAGCCAGGCCGTTCGTCGGCGGGCTCGGTCGATGGCTCCATCGCGACCGAGCCCGCTTACGTGTTCCGTTTCCAGCAGCCAGAGAGAAAGGGGCTCAGCGTGATCACCGACAAAGTGGCCCCGATTCGCCATGACGTCGAACCGTGGTTCATGAGCGGCTTCGACTTCCGCTGCTTGTGTGAAGTGATCGGCCTCGACCGGCTGCCGTTCCCTCTGGCGTATCGAAACAGCAAGCAGAAGTACAAGGCCGAACTCGAGGCCGATCGGCAGACCGCTCTGGCCCGTCAACGCACGGGCATGACGAAGACCCGGCTACTCATGCTCGACGCTCTTCGCTCACCGGTCTTCCTGCTGCAGGGCTTCGGCCAGATCGGAGACGGCGCCGGGACGCGGCTGTATCGCCTCTTCGGCGTGATCGGAGCGTCGGGCTATTGCGCTGTCATCACGCAGGATCCCAGCCAGGAGACCATTTTCGGCGAGGACATCCAGGTCATCGGGTGCGTGAACGTGGATTTCCCGCAGGTCGTCCTCGAGGCCCTCCCGGACTACCCACCCGGCAGCAGACCACGCATGGACGGCCTGTTCGAGGACGAGACGCCCGCGCAGGTGCTGCGCGACGCGCGAATCACGGATTCGATTCTGCTGTCCGGCTCCTCGGATTTCACCAAGGATTACGCCCTGCGCAACGAGAACAATCTGACGCTGATAAATGTCGCGGACGACGGCGCGTACGTGGTGAACGAGGGCGTCAGTTCGTTTCAGATCATTCCGGCCACCGTGCCCAACCTCCTGGCCGCCTTCAAGAAGATCGAGACTGCACACGTCAAGGCGGCGGAGGAACGACTCGCCGCAGCGCGATCAGAACAAGAGTTCAATGGCCTTCCTTAGCACCGTTTCGACGTACATACCCGGCGGCACTGACAGCGCCGGTCGCCCGAAACATCTTGCGACGGCAGCATCGGAGATGCAGTCGGTCCACGAAATGGTGGAGATGGCCGGGCGTCAGATCGACGGCCCCGCACTGTCCGCGGCGGCGGACAGCATGGCCGCCTCCTTTCATTGCGGCACCCTGTATCAGGGCGAGCATTTCTGGCCGATACAGAATTCACTCCAACAGTCCGTGTTGGGTCGGACATCTGCCGGTTCGGCGACGGAGATCCGGCAGTTCTGTTCCGGCGGCCTGTACGGAGTGATGCTCGCCGACGCGGTGCTGCAGGCGGGCTGGGCCGGGGACAACGCGATGGTGACCGGCGGCGACAGCATCTTCTACTTCGACCGGCACGAGTACGCGGCCAGCCCGGCGACCGAAGGCTCCCTGCTGGGCGACAGCGGTTTCTGCGCACTTCTGAACCGGACCGAAGGGTTCGCCCGCATCGTGTCCGCCGCGGCACGGTCGCACAATCCGTCCGCCGGCATGATGCACGGCAGGACTGACGGCGCCATCGACGATCCGACGTTCCCGACCTTGGCGGATTGGATCGCCCGGTGGGAGAACTATGGCCGGCGTGGTTCGGGGACGGTAAAAGACAACGCAATAGCCAGTTTCCGGATAGCCGTCGGAACCGTGATCGAATGCTATGAACGCGCCGGCCTCAAACCAGACGACATCGATTGGTTTGCACCCTCGTTCATCGAGCCGAGGCAGGTGACAGACGCACTCGCCATGCACGCCCGACTCCGGCCAACCCCCGGTCTGTATGACTTCGCGGCGCAGTTCGGGCACCTGACGGTCTCGGACTTCGGGGTGAATCTCGCCTATCTGATGAACCACCGGATCGCCAAGCCCGGCGACCTGGTGATGCTGTTCGCGGCCGGAAATTTCGTCAACTCGGCCGCGGTCCTGCTTCGAATCGAGAAAGAGGTGACATTGCCATTAAATGCCGCACTGTCAGATCCAGCACTACCGTAACGATCGCCGCGGAGGAGAATCATGACTAGTCCCTGGGGTGGCCTGGACGCCGCTACCGTCGATGGAAAGCTCTACCTGCATCTCGAACCGAATGTTGTCACCGAACTCGAGACGAGTGCCTTCGACCCTTACGAGGAGAGGTTGCAGGCGATCATCACGAATGCCTTGGACGACACCACAGGCTACTTCGGTGAAAATACCAAGAACGACCTGGCGAAGGCCATGGAGACGGCATTCAACGCCAAAGGTAAAGCGCTGACCGACTACGTCAGGGAGCAGTTGGCTCAGACTCGAGATTTCGTGAAGACCGCACATGACGCTGCGAATGCACTGAAGGCGCACGAGGCCGACTAGCCCTCGCAAACAGGCCAGAAGGTAGCACACAATGAGTGGCTTCGGAAATGAAATGGGCGCCCTGTTCGGCGGCGAGATGTTCACCTCGTTCGCCCCGAATTGGACCACATCGGAGTGGAACACCCTGATGGGAGACGGTGGCCCGCCAAGTCGCTGGAATTTCGACGGCGACAGTTTAGAAAACCAGTCCCCTGTGGGAATAAAAAAAGAAGAACACGTCCCGGACAAAGATCCGGCGCACATCGACACTTCAACGCTCGACGAAATTCCAGGGTTGACTTCCGATCAAAGTGTTCAAGATGCAGTGACAGCGGCAACGACTGGCGGCAAGGCCATAAACTGGGAGAGTTGGACCTTCGGAGAGCTTCGCGCAGAGGCCGCGGCGCTAAAGCCCGCGGATATCAATACGCTGGCAAGCAACTGGACGACTCACGGGACCAACTTGAAGGAAGATTCCGAGACCTTCAAGGAAAAAGTGGGCGATGCGATAACCGGAAAGTGGTCCGGCGACAGTGCCACGACGGCGGAAGCGGCGTCCAAGCAGGTGACGAAGACTTCAATCTACGATTTCGCCGCATCGTCGGAGGAGATCTCTGACCGACTGAAGGTACTCAGCGCCGCATTCGATACGGTTCAAACCAAATTCAAGGAATTTGAGAATCATAATCTGATCGACGATGTCGAAAACAAGAATTGGCAGAATCTCCAGGACGAAGTAACCAAGTTCAACAACGAGTACCATTTCGACGACTCAGGACATCTGAGAAACCGCGATGGCGGCTACGTGAACGTTGATACCGCTGTCGACGCGAAGAAACGGCTCCAGCAATCGATTGATGACTACACCGCTGCGGTGCAGGTCTTTGACGACACCTACGCGCCGGCCATCGCAGCGGTCGCCACGAATTTCCCCAACCTGCCTCCACTACCGAACATGAAATTCGAAGCTCCCACCGGCGATCCCACCGGTCCCGGCGGGCCAGGCGGGCCGGGTGGTACGAGCCCGTTCACCCCGGGCGGCGGCGGCCCCGGAGGCATCAAGCCTCTCGACAAGTCGGCCCTCGACAAGCTGAACGCCAACAAACCGACCGACCTCGACAAACTCAAACCGATCGACCAAAAGCCCATCGACCAAAAGGATCTCACGACCGATCCCACCAAGGATGCGCTCGAGAGCCTGACCGACCCCACCAAGTCGGCGATGGACACGGCGACCAACGCCGCCAAGGACGCGATCGGCCAGGCGATGGATGCCGCCAAGAACGCTGCCCAGAACCCGCTGGGGCAAGGGATGGGCGGCCCGCCTGAGGGTGTCCTCGGCCTCGGGCCGCAAGGGCTCGGCGGTGCCGGCGCCGGTGCCGGTAAGGGCGCAGGCGGAGCCGGAGGTGGAGTTCCCCTGCGCGGCATGCCGAGTGGTCTGCCGAGCAGCGCACCCGCGACCGCCGCTGCGAAGATGCCTGCCGGGGCGGCCGGGGCCGGCGCCGGTCTCGGTTCAGGCGCGGGCAGCCCCGGGGCAGGTGCTCCGGCTGCGGGCCAGCGCGCCGGCGATCAGAACGGCAAGGGCCACCAGGTCAACAAGGCATTGCGGCGCAAGAAGAACGGCAAGGACGTCATCGGCGATGCCGAGGCAGCGGTGCCGGTGGTCGGTGCCGACGAGGATGCGGCGCAGGCCGAGAACGCGCCGGCCGACAAGTCCGAGCCCCGTCGCCGTATTCCGCAACGCGGCGGCACCACCTGGCAGCCCGATTCGGCTGTCCAACCCGGGCCGGCGCGACAGCCCCAGTCGCCGCATTTGACACCGGGTCGCTCAGAGTGACTCAGGGTTTGTCTTGTTGTTCCAGAGCGTCGGCGGTGAGGTGCAGGCCGTCGGCGTAGTAGTCGAGCAGGTCGGTCTTCGCGGTGATCGACCCGTCGACCCAATCCAATTGCGCTTTATAGCCTTTGGCACCGTCGGCGAACTGCTTGCCGATCTTGTCGTGCCCCCAGGCTTCGCCTTCGCCGCTGAGCATCTGCATCAGCGCCGACTGCACGGCTTTCATGTCATTGCTGACAGAGGCGAGGTATCGCGCGGTGCCACGCAGGTCTGCCGGGGTGACACCCAACGGGACGGTCATCGCGCACTCCTCACGGTCGGATAGTCGTCGGGTTCGTCTTCAACCCGCGGCAACGCCGCGCGGGTCGACAGCAGATCTGCGATGTCGGGAGCGCCCTCGACGATGTCGGACAGCGAGGGCATCTGCTCACGGCGCTCGGCCAGCGGGGCGAGCAATTCGGTCACCTTCTTCTCGACGTCGCGGGCGGCGTCCTGGGCCGCATCGGTGATGTGCTGGCCGAGATCGGCGAGATCGTGGTCGTCCAAGTAGTTTTCGCTTACCGACGTGTCGATGACGACGCCGTCGCAGTCCACGGTCACCGTGACGGTGCCGTCAGCACTGGTGCCCGATGAGGATAAGGCTGCCCGCTCCTCCTCGACCAGGGCAAGATCGGCGAACTGTTCCTGCACGAGCGCAAGCGCATCGATGAGTTCATGGCGTGCGGCGTCGTTGTCCATGTCTAGTCCCCATCTCCCCCGCTGGATGCCGCGGAGGCACCGCCCCCGTCCGCCGTCGACGCCTTGCTGCTGTGTGCCGCAGCTCGGCCGCGCACCCCGCCGGTGACGGCGGTGGGCACCGATCCGAGGACCGAGACGGGGTCGACCGGTTGACCAGTGGCCAACGAGCCCGCAACCTTCTTCGACATGCCCGCCACGTACCCGACGGCCGCACCCTTGACCGTCGAATTACCCAGTAGCCGCTGGCCGTAGATACTGACCGTGCCCTGGGTGGCCCCGCCGACGGAGTTGGCGAGTGCGACGGTTCCCAGCCGGTTCCAGTCGTAGCCGTTCTGATGTCCCTTGGACTGCTGGACGTTCTGGATGAACAGTTCCTGTCCCAGAGCCTCGGCCGCCTCGACGCCGGACTTCTTGACGATGCGATGCACCGTCGTCTTCGTCATCGCCTTGCCCAGGTCGGTCATGAGGTCTTTGAGCGCCACCGACACCATCCGCTGGATCGCGGCGGAGGTCGTAACCTCGATGAGCGGGATCTGGGCCGCCGACGCCCCGAAGGTCACCGAGGTCTGGGCCAGCGCCCAGGAGATCTCGAACGCCGCGATCGCCAACGATGTCAGAATCTGCAGCTTGGTGTATTCGATGTTCTTGCCGGTACTTTCGGCGAGCTCACCGAGCGCCGCCATCGCATCGGCGAGTTTGTCGACCGTGGCGTCACCGTCGAACAACAACGCGAACTGCTGGTCGGCGGTGCCGGCGGTCACGCCCTGCAGAACAGCACTCGTGCTGGCCCGCATCCGATTCAGTTCGGGTATCAGATCTCTCAATTGTTCGGCGCGATCACCCCATTCACCGCCGATGCGGTACATGGCGTCTTCGTCGCCCTTTGGCCATTGCGAGCCGACGAGATAGGACACCCATTGCAACGGACCGGGAATCTGCAGGGTCACGCGATCCCCCATCGACGAAAACTTCCATGCAGCATCGCAATTCACGCTATTGCGCGATACCGCAGACCGCCATTTCTGACGGCCTTGTTCGCCGAGAGTTCAGCTACCCGCCAGTTCTAGGCCAGCAGGCCCGCCAAACTGAGCTGGTTTGCCGCGTCGTACACCTTGGCGTCAGGTTGGTCGCTGAACAATGCCGCCACATCGTCGACGGTGGCGCTGTGCTGGGTCGCGGCCGTCAGCAGGGCCCGGCACTGATCGGTTGCGTCGGGACCGGTCTGGCTCGCCATCGCTGTGACGGTCTCCTGCGGGGTCCAGATCGCGGGAATGGGTAGATCGAGTTCGCCGGTGGTGTCGGTGCCGCCGCGGTACCACTGACCGTTCGCCCACCAGAAGCAGAAGCTCAGCAGCCCGTTGCGATTGCGGGTGTTCAGCACGGTGTCGTTGACCCACGCCGGAGCTCCGGTGTACAGGTCGGGCAGCTGTCCACCGCCGTTGTAGGCGGCCTCCAACAACGCTGAGTTCCATTTGCCACCGGAGAGCACCGCCCGGTCACCGGGCAGCAGGAACAGCGTCGACCCGCTGCGGCGATCACTCTCGTACCAGCCGTAGCCCGGATAGATGCGTGGTCCCCAGCCGGATCCGGCGCCCGCATGTGCCGCCGACAACACTGCCCACCGGGCCAGCAGATCGTGCAGGGGCGGGATGTCCTCAGTTGGGGTTGCCGTTCGACCGGCGATGGAGTCCGCGGTCGCCGCCTGCGCGGCCTGCCGGGCATCGCGGCCCTGTGCGTCGGGCCCAGCCACATAGCCGGCCAGCCAGACCGGCAGCTGTGGACGAGGATAGGTTTCCAGATCATTGCGGTATGCCTCGGGGGCAACGAGCTGGTCCTCGGGAAACGGCTCATCGCCGTAGTCGTAGCTCACCGCCATCTCGCCGGCGTTGGTGACGTTCAGCAGCAGCCGCCACCACGGGCCCGCCGACATCCGCGCCGAGACTTCTCGTTGGTGCTGGACCAGATCGGCGATCGACTGCGGCACCGGCACCAGGCCGGATCGGTCACCGGAATAGAACTGCAACTGGGCGATCTGGGAGGAGACCGTGAATGCGAACTCAGCCGTGAACTCCTCCCAGCCGGTAGGACCGAGCTGAGCCAGCTGTTGCGCGATCGGCTCCAGCAGTTGCGAGGCTTCGTCCGCAATCCTGTCATCGTCACCGAAGTCCTGATCGGCTGGTTGCCCGGGCGGAGTATCGACAACGGTGAAATCAGCGATCGCCGGCGCACCGCCCCCCGCGGCCTCGTTGAACTGCCGCTCGAACTCAGCCATGAACGCAGCCTCATCGGATGCGTCATCGGGCGCGGCGCCGTTCTTGGGCGCAGTGGCGAGCTCCTGCGCGGCGAACTGGTCGCGGGCCTGTTGCGGCGGAACAGACGACGTCACCTCTTGGATACGGCCGGAGTCGCCCACCAGGAAAATCGACCGCCCGACCGGCATGTCCAGAAAGGCCATCGGGTCACTCTCGTCGACGTCGACCGGTGCGTACACACTCCAGCCGACCTCGAACCGATCGGCTTCCAGTCCGTCTGTCGGATAGTCCAAGTTGCGCGACCGGATCCAATTCGCCACCAATGAAATCGCTTGTGCCGCTTCCATTACGCCTGCCTTTCCGTGCCCTGCCGCTGTTCGGCTTCGATTTGATCGGCCAGCGCGGAGCGCTCGGCTTGTTGTCGTGCCAGCAGTTCCGAGCTGTACGCGGTCCAAGCCGCGTCCTGCTCCGGTGTCATCTGGGCATCGCTGACTTCGGATTCCACATCCGGGTGGTCGTCGAGGAACCGCGAGAACAGCGCGCCCATCTCACGGCTGTGTCTGCGGTTGAGCTCGATCCGTCGTGGGTCCATGCTTAATCCTCGCAAAGGGCGAGCTGGTCGAACACCACCAAAGCCACCCTTTCCGGGTCGTCCGGCGGGTGCACGCGCAGCGTGTGATGTGGGTTCGGGGTGTCGTCCACGATAACCACGGTCTTGATCCCGGCCGGCAGGTCGGCCGGCCAGTCGATCTCGTCGGTCGGCTCGTCGACCAGCACGCGGGCCCGCTTGCCCCGCAAACCGGACTGGTCGTAGCGCAGCGGTCTCAGATCATCGGTCATAGCTGTCCTCTCCGGTATCTCCATCAGGGTCGGCCGGCCCACGCATCGGAGGCAGATCGGGTGGATTCTCCGGGTCGATGCCCAACGACTCGTTCACACTGCCACGGCTGCGGGTTGAGCTTTCGACGATCGCTTCATAGATTTCGTCGCCTACCTTTCCTCTTGCCCGATTCTTTTCCACCAGCTCCTCGAAGGTCGGGTTGCGCTCGTTCGCATTGAGGTCGTCCGCCAACTCGCGATTCTGCATCAGCGCACGGGTCCAGCTGCGTATGGTGGCCCGCAGCCCGTACATCGTCCTGGCCCTTTCCTCCGCGCCGACACCATCGCGCAGCAGCTTGTCCCGGATCTCCCGCATCTTGAGCTCCAATGTGGTGTAGACGGTGCGGGTCTCTTCGTCGGACAGCGTGGCGGTCGCGTAGTGGCTGTGGGTGGCACCGTCGATGATGGCCTCGTAGACGGCATCGCCGGACAACCCCTTGCGCTCATACCGCGCCACCAGGTCGTCGAAGGTGGGGTTGCGTTCATAGGCGGCCATCCACTCCGCAGCCGGCCGATTCTCCATCAGTTCACGCGTCCAGGCACGAAGCGAGCTGCGCAGCCCGGACAATTCTCTGGCTCGCTGCTCGGCACTGATCCCGTCGCGGATCATCTGTTCGTTGAGCGACCGCAGTCCGAGCTCGAACTGCGAGTACAGCTCGGTCGTCTCGACATCCGAGAGGGTGCCCGGGGCAAAGTGGCTGTGCGTCGCGGTCTCGACGATCGCTTCATAGACCTCGTCTCCGACGAGCCCCTTCTCCTGGTTTCGCGCGACCAGTTCCTCGAAAGTCGGATTGGGAGTGTGGGCCGACAGCCAGTCCGCCGCGGCCCGGTTGCTCATCAGCTCATACGTGCGGGCCCGCAGCGAATTTCGGATATCGGACAGCTGCCTGGCTCGTTCTTCGGCACCGATGCCCTCGCGGATCAACTGCGCGTTGAGCTCCCGCATCCCGTGTTCGCCGTGGTTGAACACCGTGAGGGCTTCCCGCTCGGACAGCGAGCCTGGCGCGTAGTCCGGCAGGCCGAGAGCGGCGAGCGGATCGCCGGGCATCCCTCGCACATCACCGACGGCATCTGCGGCGTTCAGCCGGAACGGCACATCGTCGAGCGGAATGGTTGCGTTACCGTCGGAGTCGAGGTAGCCCACCGCGATCCGGTCGACTCCGTCCGCACCCCAGTGCGGCGGCCAACCCGATCGCTCCCCCGTTTCAGGATCGAGCAGATAGACCTCGCCGCCGTCATTGACTGCCAGATACGCGTGACCACCAGCCCGGCCGCCCCGCCACCGCGAGACCACCACCGCGGCCGAACCATCGCCCATCTCCTCGTGCTTCAACGTCGCCTCGATCTGGGCGTAGGTCGCGTACCGCGACGCCGAGCCAATCGCTTCGAACAACGCCCGCGCAGGCACACCCGTGCGCGAAGGCTGCACCCCGATCGTGAAATCGCGCCCGGGGTATCGCGCCGACAACAGATCCGCAGTCCCATGAGCGCAGTTCTGCGACGCGGTCTCCTGCACGTCCCCGTCGAGCGCACCCGACGAAACATCAACCGGCGCAGGAAAATACTTCGCGAAATAGATCGACGTGTTGTCGAGCAGAAACCAGCCCAGCTCAGAATCATCAGCGGTATGGAGAAGCGCCAGATCAATCGGCTCCGACAACCGCGGATGCCCTATCTCCAACCGCGCCAACATCTCATCGAGAACCATCTGAGACTCGGCACTGAGCCGCGATCGCAACTGCTCCGCCGATCTCTTGACCGCATCCAGCGACCGTTGCAGCGGAGTGTTGTCCGGCTGCCAGGTAAAGCCCCGACGCGCCCACGCGTTGCTCCCCTGCCACGACGACGTGAGCTCGATGCGGTCGACACCACTGCGCATGTAATAGCGCTCGAGTTCGGCTGCAAACGCCTTGGAGAAACCCTTGCCCCGGTAAACCTCATTCGTGATTTCCAGCAGGCCGTTGTAGACGACCAGTTTCCCGTTGTCGTCCCGGTAGAACGACCGGTCGACATAGCCGATTTCCGTGTCACCGCTGTAGATCACGCCGTGGAGATACCCAGCGCGCCCCTCACTGTCGAATTCGGGGAAGAGTTCGACCCGATACGGCCCGTACTCCCCGGAGAGATCCTCGGCGAGCTGGCGCAGCCGAGGCTCATCGAGGTTGTCGATGACGTCACCCAATGGCTCGGCGTAGCGGCTATCCACCGTGCGAGTGGCACGGTCCTGGTTACGGTACTCCTGTTGGGCCGCCTGAGAATCGCGATCATCGCTGTGGTTCGCCTCCGCAGCGGGCGGACCGGGATCTTCGACTTCAATCGCGCGGACGGCTGCGGGATCGTCGATCGTTGTCGTTCCGTCGGATCTGGCGACGACAGCGCGGTGGCCCTCGAACTGCAATCGCCCGGGATGCCCCGCGGCGATGCGGCCGAAATTGGCAAGCGATTCATTCCGTTGGCCGGTGCTCTTGTCGACGAACCGGTAGTACGAGTTGTGGGCGTCGAACTCGTGCCCCATCGCGACAAGACTGAGCGGGTATTCAGCGGTGATCCGTTGTGCACCAAAGAATTCCATCGTCGGATCGACGCCATAGCCGTTCCGGAAGGTTCCTCCTGCGCCCGGTGTTCTGCCTCCGTCCCAGGTGAAATCGTCAAGCGTGGACGCAGCCACATAGACGGCTACTCCCGAACCGAACGCACTCGCATGGTCCATGGGCACACCAGGTGAGCCGATGAGTGTGACGGTGCGAACCTGTCCTCGCAGCCGACCGCCCTCACCCGCATGACCAGAGACTGTCGACCCCTGACAATGTCCGAACACGTGGTTGTTGCTGAAGTGGCTGCCATCCTCGGCGAGTGCGTCGCGCCCGGCATTGAACGCACGGATATCCGCATACAGCGCTCGGCCGCCCGCTTGTGGCGCGTCGTCGGCCAACGTGTCGTAGCCGATCCAGGTCATCGAGGCCGCCGCCACGTTCGGGTCCTCATGTCTGACGGACCTCAAATGATTGAGCGCGGAGCCCATGCCGGCGCCGAGGTGGTCGATCGTCGTCCCCCGCCCGGGAACGTGCCAGGACACCGACTCCGCCAGGTGCGGATCCGCGCCGAAACTGACCATCGCAATCCCCGCGCCACTGAGGGCATCCGGGTCGAACCTCAACAGATATGGACCGTCAACTTGAGCCTCGCGGGCGGCATCGGCCGCCCGGCGCAGCGCATCATCGACCCGGTTCATGCGGTCCAGTTGGGTAGATTTGACATGGCCCAAGCGGACTCCGCGGTCGCTCATGGCCTGCAATTCGTCGCGGTCATGCAGCCAGTCCTGGAGTGCGCGGGTGTTGGCCTGGTGGCGGTCGAGCGGTGGGATTCCCTCGGAATTGCCGATTTGCGCGGGATACTTCTCGATCAGTGCCTGCCGCTCGGCGTCACTCAATCCCTTCCACCACAACGCATTGGCTTCGGCCAACTCGGCCGCCGACTGGGCAGCACCGTCAGAATGCACCAAGTCCGTGGCTGCGAACTGCGAATCTCGTTGTGCCAAGGCCTGGTCCGCCAGGTCCAAGGAGTCAACGGCGTCGAACATCTGTTGTTCGGCGGCTTGGATGACGTCCTCGACGTCGCCGTGTGAGGCGATGTCGGAATACCCCAAGTTCAGATGAACACCGGGCCGACCGGCATTTGAGGGGTTGGCGATGTCGGCCAGCCCCTCGTCCTGAGTGTAGATCGCGATCATTTCGGCAACAGCTGCAGTCGCATCATCTATTGCAGCAGAGTCAATTTCGCCTACCACGACCGCATCGAGCCGGTCCCCGCCGGTACGCATCGGGACGACCGCCGCCCCAGTCGCCTCGAGTGCCGCGAGGAACATCTCGGTGATAGCGCGGTAGTGCCCATTGGCGGCCTCGGCCCGGTTCTGCACATGCTGATTCAGCCCGGACAGATTGGAAAGCATCGCCGAGACGAAGAACCCGGCTTGACCGGTCTCGGCGATCCACACGCGGGCCCGCGCCACCTCGGAGGTCTTGAAGTGCGCGCTACGACCGTCATAGAACCCCGAGACCTCGTCACGGCGCAGTGGCTCAAAGAGGCCGGCCAACGCTTGGGTGCCCTGGCCGCAGACCCGTTCCGCCTCGGCGGCGAACGATGCGCGTTTGACCTCGTCAGGCTGCGAGTACCCACTGCCGCTCAGCGGCTGTCGCGCTCCTTGTTCTTCTCTGCCCGTGCTGCCTGCAGCTTCGCTTTCGCCGCCTGTCGCTTCTCGGCCAGTTCGCGTTCCAGCTCCTCGATCCGACGTGCCCGTTCCTCCGGACTCAGCCCCGTCAGTCCCAGTCGCTCGTCCCTGTCCTCCTGTGACATCACTGCTCCTTGTCTTACTGCGATCCACACCCAAGTCCGCGGCATCGAAGATGTCACGGACCTCCAGGCCGGGCAGGACCTCGGCATAGCCGATGTGTAGCCCGACACCGTTGTATTGCGGCTGCCCCGGATGTTTCGGATGGGCGATATCGGCCAGGTTGTGCTGTCGCGCGTATTCGGCACCCTGAGCGCGGATCAGGGCCACCATCGATTCGATCAGCGTCTCGTCCACATCGCCGACCACCACCGCGCCGAGTTCGTCGCCGCCGATCCGCATCGGCACGACGACAAGCCCTGATTCCTCCAGTCCGGCACGGAAAATCGCCGACAGTCCCGCGAAGTGCGCATTGGCCTCTGTGCGGTCCGCGCATGCCTGATTCAAACCGCGAAGGTTGGCGATGTCGGCCGACACGAAGTATGCGTTGTCCATGGTGTCTGCGACGTGCTGCTGTGCCCGCACCACCTCACCGGTCTTGAATCCCGAGATACGACCTTCGTAAAAGCCCGTGACGGTATCCGTTGGCACGGACTGATAGACCGCGTCGACGAGCATCTCCGGCGTGAGCGTGGCTGAATCCAATCCTCCGATCCGGTCCCAGAATCCCGCCAGCTCCACGTCATCCGGAGAGGGATAGCTCGCGACTTGGTCATCAGCACGCAGGTACTTGACGCCGTTCCAGTAAGTGCCGGTCAGCAGATCTCGGCCCAGACTGGACTCGTCCCGGGTGGCGAGTACCGCGAGTTCGGCGGGCTTCGGCAGGTCCGGATGGCCAGGCTCCAGACGTTGCACGATGTCGTCGAGAACGGCCTGACCCGCCGGGCTGACCTGCTCCCGCAGTTGATCGGCCGAGCTCTTGATGCTGTCCAACGACCGTTGCAGCTTCTGCGGGTCGGGGTTCCAGGTGAAGTCGAGCCGCGCGAATGCGTAGCCGCCGTTCTGCTCGGTGCGCAGTTCGATGCGGTGGAACCCGTTGCGCGTCAGGCAGGGTTCCAGTTCCGCCATCAGCGCCGTCAAGAATCCCGCGCGGCGGAGCTTCTCGTCGAAGATCTCGACCACGTTCACGTGCGCGACCAGGTTGCCGTCGCTGTCATGGTTGAAGGTCAGTTGCACGAACCCGATGGGCTCGTCACCACTCATGATGTGACCGCCGACGATGATTTCGTGGAACTGTTCGTCGACTTCCGCGCGGAACATCTCGACGGGGTGAGGTCCGTAAACGCCCGAGAGGTCATCGGCGAACCGCCGGGCCCGAGCCGGGTCAAGGCTGTCCACCAGCTCGCCCAACGGTTCGGCGTAGCGGGTGTCCACCCGGCGGGTTCTGTGGTCCTGTGCCCGGTACTCGGCTTGTCTGGCAAGGAAATCCGGATCGGACGGCACGCCCTGAACATCGCCGACGGCGTCGGCGTGGGCCAGCGCCACTTGCAGCGGTGCGTTGCCCAGTCCGTGCAGCGCTGTTCCATTGGGGCGGATGTACCCGACCGCAGTTCGATCGACCGCACCTTCACCCCAAGACGGTGGCCAATCCGAACGCTGCCCCGACTCAAGATCGAGCAGATAGACCTCGCCACCGTCGTTGACCGCCAGATAGGCGTGGCCACCCTGACGTCCGTCTGCCCACCTCGACGTCAGTACCGCCGACGAACCATTACCCAACTCGTCGTCGAACAGCAACGCGTTACGCACGTCGTCGTACGACGCGAACTCGGCGCGCGAGCCGACCGCTTGGAACAGGGCCCAGGCCGGCACACCCGTGCGCGACGGCGCCACAGCGACCCGGAAGTCGCGCCCCGGGTATCTGGCCGACAACGCGGCAGCGACCCGGTGCGCACAGTTCTGCGGCTTGTTTCCGAATCCGAGCGAGCTCTTCAGTCGCGCCAGGAAGCCGGTGCGCGGCTGCGGGGTTTCCTCTGCGACCGGCAGGTATCGGACGTAATGCAGATTGTCATTGCCCTTGATATTCCCGACGCTCGCCAACAGGCGCCTGCCCAGATTCGGTTCGGCGGCAGTGGCAAGGCCTCGCAGCTCACCGGGTTCGGGCAAACGTGGGTGATTGGTCTCCAACCGCTGGACGATTTCACCGAGCAACGCCTTGGCTTCGTCGCTCACGACATGGGAGAGCCTGCCGGCGGCCATCTTCACGCGGTCGATCGATTCTTGCAGCCGGCCCGAATCAGGGTTCCAGGTGTGACGGTCGGCCCAGGCCGCGCCGCCCTGCGCATGGGTTGTCAATTCGATCCGGTCCACACCGGAGTCCACGTACCAGCGCTCCAGCTCCGAGGACAGCGACCGAGAGAAGCCCTGGCCCTGCAGTTGCGTGTCCTTGATGACCAGTCCGGTGTGATGGGCGACCAGTTTCCCATTTCCGTCGCGGTCGAATATCCGCTGGATGGTTCCGATCTCGGTATCGCCGTTGAAGATCTTGCCGGTCAGCCTGACTTCGCTGCCGAACCTCAAGGCCTCCAATTCAATCCGGTATGGGCCGTAGATGCCGGACAGGTCCTGGGCCAGTTGCCGGGCCGAAGCCACGTCCCCGGTGTTGTCCACCACTTCGCCGACCCGTTGGGCATAACGGGTGTCGACATGACGGGTAGCGGGATCCTGCGCGCGGTATTCCGCCTGCAGTCGCGCGAAGTCCGAGGTGTCGCGGTGTCCTTGGACGTGGCCGATCTTGTCGGCATCAGCCAGCTGACCAGTGGTATCGCCGTGAAGCTCGGTGACTGGCTTGCCATTCGCCCTGAGGTAACCCACCGCCGTGCGCTTGACGGCATCCTCACCCCAATAGGGCGGCCACCCAGAACGTTTGCCGCTGTGGGGGTCGACCAGATAGACCGTGCCCCCCTCGTTGACCGCGAGATACGCATGGCCACCCTGGCCCCGGCCGTTCCAGCTCGACGCCAGCACCGCCACCGTGGCGGGGTTGTCCGGGTCGAGTAATGCGTTCTCGATGTCCTCATAAGTGGCGAACTGGGCACTCGAATTGATCGCTTCAAAAAGGCTTCTGGCGGGAACGCCTCTGGACGTCGGCTCGGCGTCGATAGTGATGTTGAGTCCGAACATCACTGACAACGCATGTGCAACTTGCAGTGCACAGTCTTTCGTCCGGCGCCCCGCTGCGGGTTCGACTGTGCGCCAACGACCTGCGGTGCGGTGTTGTTCGACATCGACCCGTTCGGGCTGCCCTGCCGCGATCCGGCCGAGGTTGGCCAGCGACTCGCTGCGTTCCGATTGCCCCGTGTGCAGATAGTAGGCGTGGTGGGTTCCGCCGGTACGCAGGTGACTCATCGTCGACGGGAACTCGGCCGTCATCCGCACCGCGCCAAAGGAGTTCATTGCCGGGTTGACTCCGAGGCCGATGCCGAGGATCCGGCCGGCGGAACCCGGTGTCCGGCCGCCCAGCATGGTGACCACGTCCTGCGACGACGCGGCGACGAAGACGTTGCCTTCGCCGATGCCGAATTCCGACGCGTATCGCACCGGACCGACACCTGGTGATCCCACCAACGAGATCGTGCTGACGTGGTCGGCCAGCCTCCCACCGCGGCCGGCATAGCCCGTGGTGGTCGACCCATAGGAGTAGCCGAACACGTGATTGCCGGTGAACGGGTTCCCATCCGCAGTCTCTCGGACCGCGTTGAATGCGGTGATGTCACTGAAAAGTGTGTCACCACCTGTGCGGGCGAGCTGATGGCCGGCTGCACGCCATAGGTTCAGGCCACTTGGTGTGTCGTAGCCGATCCAGGCGATCGACGATGCCTTCAGTCCCGGGTTCTCCTGCTGAACGGACTGCAGGTGGTTCAGCGCGGAGTGGGTGTAGAACCCGAAGAGCGAGTTCAGAGTCGTCTGCACCCCGGGCACGTGCCAGGACACCGAATCCGCCGAGTACGGGTCGTGGCCGAAACTCAGGACCGCACGTCCGTCCCCGCCGAACTCAACGGGGTCGAACGCCAACAACATCGGAGCATCCTGCCCCGCTCGCTGCGCGTCAGTCGCTGCCTTCTGCAGGGCCTGGTCGAGGCGGTTGAACTTGGCGAGGAACTTCCGTTCCGCCCGGGTCGGCCGCTCGAATTCATCGATCTTGGTTTGAACCCGGTCGGCACGATCTCGAAGTTGCTTCAACACATTGCGATTGGCCTCGTCACGGACCTTGGCAGGTATGCCTTCGGCATTGCCGATGTGCTCGGGGTAGGCGTCGATAACGTCCTGGCGCTGCTGAGGAGACAAGCGCTGCCACCAGGTGGCGTTGTTGCGTGCCCGGGCGGCGGCTTCCTCAGCGTTCCCGAGCGGGTTGCGCAACTCGTCGGGCTGCACGCGTGGGACCCGAAGCGCCAACGCCTGTTCCCCCGGTGACAGATTGTCGTCGACGACGGGGGAACCCTGCACGTGACCGATGCGGTCGGCATCAGCCAACCCGGTGTCGCCGGTGAGGGTATCCAGAGCGGAGCCGTCGGCACGCAGGTAACCCACCGCTGTGCGCCTGACCGCGCCTTCACCCCATTTCGGTGGCCAGCCAGTGGTTTCGCCGCTGTGCGAATCGACCACGATGATGTCGTCGATCTCCGGGCCGACCTTGACCGCGAAGTACGCATGCCCGCCCTGGCTTCGTCCGCTCCAGCGTGACGCCAACACCGCGGATGAGCCGATGCCGAGTTCCTCGAGCATGGCCGGGATTTCGTCATAGCTGGTGAACTGGGCGCTCGACCCGATGGCCTGGAAAAGGCTGCGCGCCGGCACTCCCCGTGCTGACGGCTCGGTAGGCAGGGTGAAATTGCGGCCCGGATAACGCCGGTTGAGTTCGTCGACGACGAACTGAGCACAGTTGGTGCTGCGCTGGAAGTTTGGATTCCAGCGGTTGCGCCCGTGAACCGAATGGTAGGTGTTGGGATCATCGGCGAGTCGTAGCGGTCGTCCGAGTGCAGGCTCGACCGAGCGTTCCCGCACGCCTGGGATCAGGCGCCGCGGTCGCCGGTCCAGGGTGCGGTGTCCCTCGGTGTCGACCTGGTCGGCACGTCCGGCGGCGATGCGCCCGAAATTCGTCAGCGCCTCGCTGCGCACCCGAGTGCTTCCCGGATCCATGTATGCCCAGTACAAGCTGTGGGTCATCCGCGAACCTGGGCCCATATGGTCCAGCACCGCAGGGAATTCCGCAGTGATCCGGCGGGCACGGAAGATGTCCATCGCTGGGTCTATCCCCTGACCCATCCGCCGGAATATCCGTCCGCGGGCGCCCAGACGCTCGCCGCCCAGCCCTGTGGTGCGGTCCCGAGATGACGCGGCGACAAAGACGTTGTCGCCGATGCCGAAATCGCGGGCGGTGCGTAGCGGTCCGGCACCCGGCGAACCGATCATGGTTATGGTCCGCACATGGCCGGCCAACCGCCGGCCGCTCCCGGCATGGCTGACCGTGCTGGATCCGTAGGAATGGGCGAACACATGGTTGCCACTGAAATGGCTACCGTCCCCGGTGAATACGTCGCGACCGGCGTTGAATGCCAGCAGATCGCTGCAGAAGATGTTGCCGCCCTGACGGGCCATCCGCTGGAATCCGACACGAGGATCCCAGCTGCCCGGCGCCCGGTAGCCGATGTACGTGATCGAAGCGGCAGACAGGTCGGGGTTTTCCTGCAGCGTGGACTGCAGCTGGTTGATTCCACGCAGCGCCATCGCCCGCATCTTCTCGATGGTGGTGGTCATGCCCGGCACGTACCACGATACCGACTGCGCGGTATAGGGATTCGCGCCGAAGCTGACAATCGCACGGCCCG
Organism: Mycolicibacterium sp. 050232; assembly: GCA_036235365.1. Taxonomy (GTDB): domain Bacteria; phylum Actinomycetota; class Actinomycetes; order Mycobacteriales; family Mycobacteriaceae; genus Mycobacterium. Next base: position 287,981 of record JAZBEZ010000006.1, read on the forward strand.
CACCACCGAACGCCCGCGGATCGAGCGCCAACAGGTACGGACCCTGGTCGTGCAAGCCCAACTGCGCGAGTCTGCGTTCGGCGGACTGCAGGCCGTTGTCGATCTCGTGCATCAGATCGACATAGCGCACCTCGGCGGAGTTCAACGCGACGCCGTTGTCGCGTCGCGACACCAGCAGATCGCGATGCGCCAAGTACCTCCGCAACATCTTCTGATTGGCCTCGTTCCGGGCCATCGGCGGAATTCCCTCGGCATTGCCGATCTCAAACGGATGCGTATCGATCAGCGCCTGCTGCTGATCCGGCGACAGACCCGCCCACCACTGCGCGTTCCGGCGCGCCCGGGCCACCGCCTCACGCACCGGAACCTTGTGATCAGCCGGACTCATCAGGCTGCTCGGGGTGAGTCCTCCGCGGTTGAGCGCAGTTTCGGCCAGCCGTTCGTTTCGGCTACGTTCTTGCTCATCTTCGCTCAACGCGTTGTCCGGCACCCCGTCCAAGCGCTCATCCGCCGAGATCTCACCGAGGGGGTCGGTCAGGTCAGTGGCGATGACCGGTGAGTTGCGGAAACGCGGATTCCACACATGCCGGCGACGGACAGAGTGGTCGGCATGGGGATCGTCGCCGAGTCGTAGCGGACGCCCGATCGCCGGCTCGAATGTCCGTTCGCGAGAACCGCCCAGGAAGCGCCGGGGCCGTCGGTCGATGGTGCGGTGCCCCTCGTGATCGACCTGATCGGTACGCCCGGCGGCGATGCGTCCGAAACTGGCCAGCGATTCACTGCGAACCTGCGTGGTGCCGGGGTCCATGTACGCCCAATACAAGCTGTGGGTCATGCGCGACCCTGCGCCGCGATGGTCGATCGCGGCCGGGAACTCCGCGGTGATCCGCCTCGCACCGAACTCATGCATGGCCGGATCCACGCCCTGGCCCGTACGACCATTGAACCGACTTCGCAGACCGGGACGCTCACCGCCGAAACCGGTAACCGGGTCGCGGGAGGATGCCGCAACGAAGACGTTGTCCCCGATACCGAACTGGCTGGCGTGGCGCATCGGCCCGGCCCCGGGCGAACCGATGAGAGTGATGGTCCGCACCTGGTCAGCCAGCCGACGCCCACTCCCGGCATGGCTGACCGTGCTGGAGCCGTAGGAATGGGCGAACACATGATTGCCGCTGAAATGACTGCCGTCCCCGGTGAATACGTCACGACCGGCGTTGAATGCCGAGATGTCACTGCAGAAGATCTCGCCGCCTTCGCGAGCCAACCGCTGTGACAGCACCTTTGCATCCCAGCTGCCTGGCGCCCGGTAACCGATATAGGCAATCGACGCGACCGACAGATCCGGGTTCTCCTGCTGGACGGAGCGAAGCTGGTTGAATGCTCGATTGGTGATCAGTGCCAGTTTGTCGATCGTCGTCGACATACCCGGTACGTACCATGACACCGACTGCGCCGTATAGGGATTCGCGCCGAAACTGACAATCGCACGGCCCACGCCACCGAACGCCCGCGGATCGAGCGCCAACAGATACGGCCCCTGGTCGCGCATACCGAACTTCTCGACATTACGTTCAGCAGTGCGCATTGCCGCATCGATGTCATTCATCAACTTGACGTAGCGCTCTTGTGCAGCGCTCAGCGCCACGCCGTTGTCGCGTCGCGACACCAGCAGATCACGATGCGCCAAGTACCTCCGCAACATCTTCTGATTGGCCTCGTTCCGGGCCGTCGGCGGAATTCCCTCGGCGTTGCCGATCTCAAACGGATGCGTATCGATCAGCGCCTGCTGCTGATCCGGCGACAGACCCGCCCACCACTGCGCGTTCCGGCGCGCCCGGGCCACCGCCTCACGCACCGGGACGTTGTGATCAGCCGGGCTCACCAGGTCGGCGGCTGCCGCCACTCCTCGTTGTTCGAGTGCATCCTGTGCAACCTGTTCGGGAGTACCTGGTTCGAGCTGCGCGGCGGCATCCGTCGCCTGAACCTCGTCGGCCCAACGCGGATTCCACCACCGGCGAGTTTCGCGGTCGCCCCTGGCACTCGCTTCACCGTCAAGCCGCAGCGGCCGGCCCACCGCTGGTTCGACTGTGCGCTGGCGTGTGCCGAAGAACCGCCGGGGCCGCTCGTCGGCGGTCCGGTGCTGTTCGGTATCGATGCGGTCGGCGTGCCCGGCCGCGATTCGGCCGAAGTTGGCCAACGATTCGCTGCGAACTGGCGGGTCGGTTCCGCGATTGGCGAATCGGTAGTAGGAATTGTGCGTACCACGGCTCTGCCTTCGGTCCATGTCCGACGAGAATTCCGCTGTGACACGTTGGCCGCCGAAGGTATCCATGGCGGGATCGACACCGAGACCGATCCCGAAGATGCGGCCGCCTGAACCGGGCGCCCGTCCGCCCAGGGCGGTGAACGGGTCCCGCGACGATGATGCGACGTACACATTGTCGCCCAGACCGAACTCGCTCGCGGTCCGCACCGGACCGGCGCCCGGCGATCCTGCGAGCGAGATCGTGCGAATATCGTTGGCCAGCCGTCCATCTCGTCCGGCATAGCTGGCTGCCGTCGATCCATACGAATGCGCGAACACATGGTTCTCACTGAAATGGCTGTCGTCCCCGGCCCGGGTGTCCCGAGCCGCGTTGAAGGCACGGATGTCGCTGTAGAGGTTCGCGCCCCCCTGCCGGGCCAGACTGTGACCGGCTGCGCGCCAACTGCTCAGGCCGCTCGGCGTGTCGTAACCGATCCAGGCGATCGACGCCGCGCTCAACTCTGGGTTCTCTTGCATGGTCGACCGCAGATGGTTGAGCGCGTCCCCCATGCAGTAGCCGAGTTGATCGATCGTCATGCCCTGACCGGGAATGTGCCAGGACACCGACTGCGCGCGATATGGGTCCGCACCGAAGCTGACCACCGCCCGGCCGTCGCCGCCAAATGCCGTGGGATCAAAGGCAAGTAGTCGCGGGCCGCCGACGTCGGCCTGCTGGGCAAGATGGTCAGACCGGGTCAGCGCCGCCTCGATCCGATCGAGGCGAGCCAGTAGCTTGCGTTGACTGCGGCTCAGCCGATGACCATCGTCTCGCAAGGACTGCAACTGGCGTCGAGATTGGTCGAGCGAGCGCCTGTTCGCTTCGTGGCGAGCATCTGCCGGGATGCCCTCGGCATTGCCGATGTGCCGCGGGTAGGTGTCGATCAGCGCACGTTGTTCGTCACCCGTCAATGTGGCCCACCAGGTGGCGTTGCTTCGGGCCCGCGCGTCGGCGGCCTCCATCGAGCCCAGCGGGTTGCGCAGTTGGTCGACATGGTCGGCATCCAACGGCGGCACCCGCCGGCTCAGCGCGGTCTCGGCCCGCCTGTGTGGCGGCACCGCGTCACGCCAGCGGTCCCCTGGGTCACGCTCACCGTTGGCCGAGGTGTCACCATCATCTCGATGGCCGCGGACGTAGCCCACCGCATCCGCGGCGACCAGCCCTGTCGGGCCGTTGCCGGGCGACGACACTGCCTCACCGTGCGCGTCCAGATAACCCACCGCCGTCAGCGACACCGCGGACCCACCCCAGGACGGTGGCCAGCCCAATCGCTCACCCGTCTCGCCGTCGAGCAGGTAGATCCCGTCACCGTCGTTCACTGCGAGGTAGGCGTGTCCGCCTTGATTCGGCCCACCGGCCCACGCGGACGTGATGATGGCAGCCGAGCCAGGACCCAGCTCATCGCTCTTCAGCCTCGCCTCGATATCGGCGTATGTTGCGAACTCCGCACTCGACCCGGCTGCCTCGAACAACGCCCTGGCCCGTACACCTCGCGAAGTGGGTTCCGCCCTGATCCGGAAGATGCGACCGAAGCGCCGATATCTGTTGGTCAGCTGGTCGGCGACATTGTTGGCGCAGTTGGCATTGGGTGGCGGTCGATTGTCGGTTGACGTTTCCGTTGTCGGGTCGGTGGCAGTGTCTGTTCCATCGGCGCGAGCCGCGGTGACGCTGTTGTCCCCGTTCTGCTGAGCTGCCGACGGCTGTGATGTCGCCGCGCTGTCCTGGACCCGGGCGGCGGGAATACCGGCATTCTCGGAGGGAGCCGCGACCGTGCTCGATGCTGCCGAAACCTGGTTTTCACCAGTGACTTTGGATGTCTCTTCCGCTGCCGCCTGGTCCCGAGATTGCACCGGAGCCGCTGGGGCAGCCGGCTTGGGCGCCGGTGTCGCCGGCCCGGCCGGCGGATTGGAGGCTGGTGCCTGTCCTGCGGCATTCGCGGGAGCCGAAGGCGTCTGTGCAGCCGGGCTGACCTGGTGTTGAGCCTGCGTCGTCTCGGCGATATCGACGGTATCGACGGTATCGACGGTTGTGTCGGTCGACGGGTCGGCCGAACCAACCGGGTCGGCGGCCGGTTCGATCGTGGTTTCGGGCCCGGGCTCGGCGACCGTCGACATGTCGGACGTCGTCGGATCATGGCTTTCCGGTAGGTGCCCGTTTTGCGCTGCAGGACTGTCGGTTACAGAATTTTCTGGGGTAGCGCGCTCGGGCGGCTGATGGGGCTGGTCGCTGGCTTCGTGAGTGGGCGCAGCGCGCTCGGGCGGCTCAGCGGTCGACTCGTCGGCGTCCTGAGAGCTCTCCGGGACAGCCTTGACTGGTTCCTGGTCCGGTCTGTCGCCGGCTTCCTCCCGCTGCGACGCACCGGATTCAGGAGAAGTCGTTGGCCTGTCGTCGTCCACCGAGTTCTGGTTCGCGCTTTCACCCTGCGCCGACGACGACGGATCATGCTGTGCAACAGCACCTTTGACCGAAGTAGTATTTGTCGAAGTGGGTGTGGCCCGGGAACCACCGGACGACTGCCGGCCTTCGGTATCGTCACGGGTGTCATCTTGTTGGCCGGTGGTGTCCGGTGGTTCGTCGACTTCGGCATCTGGGTCGGCATCGGCCAAGTCGTCTGGTGTCGGCCCGGTCGGTTCGGTCTGCGACGGAGGATCGGTCGACCTGTTGTCAGGCCCGTTGTCGGGGTCGGTGCCATTGGTACGCCCCCCGCCCATACCTTTGATGCCGCCGATGCTGGTCGATGTCGCACCGGCGAGGATTGACACCGTGTCCAATCCGCCACCCACTGACAGCGATCCCGCGATATTTCCGGTGATCCCGGCGGTGAACATCGTCGTAATCCCAGCAAGGCGATTACCCAGCTTGGTGCGAGATCCACTCAGCCCGAAGGCAACCGGCACTGCCGATGCTCCGCCCATGCCACCGCCCACCGACGAAGCGATCGCGGTCTGCCCGAACCGATCCCATCGGTAGTCGGCATGTCCCTCGTGAGCTTGGATGCCCTGGACGATGCCCTCCTGGAGCAAACCCTGGGCGAGTTCTTGGCCCGTTTCCTTGAAGGCTTCCTCCAGCACGTGTGGAAGCAGGGTTTTGATCCCGGTCCGGGTGAGCATCGCGCGCATCTGCATCAAGATGCGCTCCAGCGCCTCCATGATGAGCCGGCGTATCAACGCCGCAGTCGTCATTTCGATGGCGGGGATGGCCGACAGTGAAACGCCCGCTGTCGGGCCCGCATTAGCGAGGCACCAGCTGATTTCGGCTGCCGCGAGAATCAGGCCGACGATGATCGACAACTTGTTGTATTCGATCTCGGTGCCGAAGTAGCTGGCGCCGTCACCCATCGCGGCCAAGCCGTCGACAAGCTTGTCCACTGCGTAGTCGCCGTCGAACAGCATGGCGAATTGCTTGTCGGCGGCGTCGGCGGTTTCGCCGAAGAGCACCGACAGCGTCTCCCCGCGAACCCGGTTCAGCTCCGGGATAAGGGTTTTCAGCTCTTCAGCGGCGTTCTGGTAATACTCACTCAGGCGGCGCGTCCGGGTTTCACTGCCCTGCGGCCATTCCCCGCCAGCCAGATACGAGATCCATTGGAGCCCAGGCGGAATCTCGATGTCCATGAAAGATGTGCGGGTACCGTCGTCCTGAGGAGGGGACGCTAGGCCTGGTCGTCTTGTTCGAAGGAGTTGGCCGCGCCCCGAAGACCGCCCGAGTAGTAATCGAGCAGGTCGGTCTTTGCCGCCACCGAACCATCGACCCAGTGCCGCTGAGACAGGTGGCCAGATTCTCCCTTGGCGAATTCATCGCCCATCTTGTCGTCACCCCACGGCGCACCCTCAGCCGCCAGGTTGGCTTGGAGGGTAGACAGCACGTCCTTCATCCTGGCACTGACATCGCCGAGGTTCCTCGAGGTCGCCCGTAGGTCAGAAGGTCCGACACCTAACTCGTCAGCCATCGATCATCTCCTCACGGTGGGGAAGGCAGCCTCGTCCGCGCCGTCGTGATCCGGGCGGCTGTCTGGCTGGGGAACCGCAGTCGCGTGGTCGAATACCGCTTGCGTCATCTCGCGCAGATCAGGCGCGCCGTCCACGAAGTCCGAAAACGACGGGAACTGCTTGCGCCGTTCTTCGATCGGCATCATCAGGGCAGCTGCCCGCTGCGCCACGAGCTGCGCCGCAGTCTGCGCAGCCGCGGTGACGTGGCCACCGAGTTCTTCGAGTTCGTACTCTTCGAGATACGACTCGTCGATGACTGTCTCGATGACATGGCCCCGGGCGTCGACCGTCACCGTGACCAGGCCATCGGCTTCCTCAGCGCTTGCGGTGAGCTGCGCCTGCTCACGCTGCACCGCAGCAATATCGGCCATCTGCTCGGAGACCAAGGCCAGCACCTCGGTCATCTGATGCCGGAGGGCATCGTTGCTCATTCCGATCAGTGTTCCAGATTCGCAAACGCGCCGCCACGTTCTTTGCCGAATTCGATTCTGGCCGACCATATTTGAGTGCATGGACAATTACGTTTGTGAAATTGCCGGCATCGCAATACCACTCACGCCACAATTTGCCACTCGCGCGTAGATAACCGAGATTTACTCGGCAGTCCATGTCCGATGCGCATAGCTCACGCACCCTTGGTCCATCCGCACGTTGTTTGCCTCCACCGAGATTCGGTTCGGGTGCGGTCACCGGTACTGGGGCGCGCCTCGCAGCCGGGGAAACTTTTCCGCCACTGCTGCCGCCAGTTCCAGGTACGCCTGAAGGGTGGCCGGGTCCAGCAGGTCGAAGTCGACGTCGGCACCTTCGGCCAGGTGCGGATCGAACGGGATCATGTGCACCGAGCGGCACCTGGCCTCGAAGTGTTCGTAGACCTTGTCGAGTTTGAGCTTCGCCGATCCGGGTCGCGAGGCACTGAGCACCACGTGCGCTTCGCGGACCAGCGCGGAGTGCCCGTGCTGCATGAGCCAGTCCAATGTGGCCGACGCGCTGCGTGCCGCATCGATGGCAGGCGAGCTGACCAGCACGATCGCATGCGCCAGGTCGAGCACACCGGCCATCGCGGAATGCATGATGCCGGTGCCGCAGTCGGTGAGGATGATGTTGTAGTAGCGACGCAGGATGCTGACGGTGCGGCGGTAGTCCGATTCGCCGAACACTTCGGACACCGCTGGTTCCTGCTCGCTGGCCAGCACCTCCAGGCGGCTGCCCGCCATGCGGGTGTGGCTGCGGACATCGGCATAGCGCTGAATGTCGGGATCCGACAGCAGATCTCGCACCGTTGATTGGCTCGACGCATCGCGGACCCGCTCGGCCAGGGTGCCGCGGTCCGGATTGGCGTCGACCGCGATAACCCGGTCGTTGCGCATCATGGCCAGGGCCGAGCCCAAACCCAACGTGGTGGTGGTCTTGCCGACCCCGCCCTTGATCGACAGCACCGCGATCCGGAAGTCGCCTGCGATCGGCTGACGGATCTGGGCCATCAGGTCGTCCCGCTCACGCTCTTTGCGTGATTCACCGGGGTTGACGCGGCCGGCGCTCGCCAGGTGCACGGCCCGGCGCCAGCCCGAGTGCGGCGCGCTGCGGGCGCGGTTGATGATTCCGGCGTCGTCCAGCGAGGGCGGCACCGGCGAGTACTGCGGCGGCTGGGCCGTGCCCCCGTGCGGGGGCAGCAGCGGGGGCATGAAGCCCGGCGGCGGGAACGGCAGCGGTGGGAGCGGCGGAGGCGGGGGCGGCGGGGGCGGCGGCAACGGCGCAGGTAGCTGCGGTTCCGCCTCCGGCGGCAGGGCATGCCTGGGTGGCAGTGGCGGAATCGGTATCAACTCGGTCGGCGACTCCGGGGACTCAGGCTCCGGCTCAGGCCCGCGTTCTGGTTCCGGCTCATCACGCTCGAATCGTTCGGCGAACTCCCTTGACCCGATCGTGCTGTGCATCTGCCACGGGGGCGGGGCGAGCCGGCGGACCGGCGCCGCAGGGGGCGGCTCGGGAGCCGGTTCAGGGGCCGGTTCAGGAGGAGGAGACACCACGAACGCATCGGTGGTGTCGTCTGCCGGCGATACGGCCGTGTGGTTCTGCCTCGCTGTGCGTTGCGCCGCAATCTGTTCCAGCAGCGCGGCCGCCCGGGCCTCCACCTCGTCCAATTCACCAGGAGCCAAGTCGTCGAGCGATGTGGGCTCGCCGATCGGCCGATTCTCGTCCGGCATCTTCCCCCTAACTCACCTGGTCCGCCGCCGGGCAGCAGCCACCGCCACCGCCGCCACCATCAACGCAAGACACGCCGCGGTGACGGTGAAGACGATCCTGCGCGCCCGCACATTACCCGCATCAGGTTGCGGCGGGCCGCTGATCGGTGAAGCGGCAGTGACGTCGCGCTCGGCGGTCCCCGGCGGGAGCTGGTAGGTCAGTGCCGCGACGGGGTCCACGACTCCATAACCCGTGGCCTGGTTGGGTCCATTCCCCGGGGTGCGGGCCGTGCGTTCGACCAGATCCTTGACCTCACCGGCGGTCAGCGCAGGGTAGCGCGACCGGATCAACGCCACCACGCCCGAGACGAACGGCGCCGCGAAGCTCGTGCCGTTCAGCGGGGCCAGGCCCTGCTGGCCGAGTTGCCCGTTGCTCAGCCCCGGTCCGCCGGCATCCAACGAGGTGACCCGCTCGCCGGGGGCGGCCACTGCCAACCACGGTCCGTGCAGGCTGAAGTCGGCGGGGGTGGCCGATGTGGTCACGGCGCCGACGGCCAGCACGTAGTCGGAGAACCAGGCCGGGCTGGCGATGGTGCTGACGCTGTTCCAGCCGGTGCGCAACGGCTGGTTCGGATCGTCCATGTTGTTCTGCGCACTGCACATGCTCTGGGAGTTGAAGTTGCCCGCGGCCGCCACCACCACGACGTTCCGTTCGTAGGCGTAGCGCACCGCACGCCCCAGTTCCCGATCGTCCATGCCGGCCGCCACCGGGGCGCAGGCCACCTCCGAGAGGTTGATCACCGTGGCGCCGAGGTCGACCGCCCGGGCGATCGCCAGCGCCAGCGTGCGCGTGTTGCCGTAGCCGACCGAGGTCGCGTTGGGGTCGTCGTTCTGGCCGCTGCTCGTGCCGGCGACGCTGTAGGCGCCGCTGTTCTGCCGGATCGACAGGATCGTCGCCTCGGGGGCGACCCCGGCGAAGCTGTCGCCCTCGGCCGGTGCCGCGCCGATGATGCCGGCGACCAGGGTGCCGTGTGCATCGCAGTCGACCAGTCCGTCGGTGTTCGACACGTAGTCGCCACCTGGCTCGAGCGCGGGCAGTCTCGGATGACGGTTGACGCCGGTGTCGATCACCGCCACCTTCTGCCCCGCACCGCGCGAAAAGCGCCAGGCCTTGCGGTATTCGAGCATGGCCTCCGCGCTGGTCTGTTTGGTGAAGTCGGTACCGGGGAGGACCCCGGTGGGGACGCCGCAGATCGACTTCTGCTCGGTCGGCTCCGTCGGTGCGACGGGACCGGTCGGCGGCGGGCCCGGTTCCACGACGGGTGGTGTCACCGCACCGGCCGGGGGCGCGCCGAAGCCGGCCAGCGCCACCGTCGCAACGACGCTCACCAGCGCCGCGCACCGCCGGGCGCTCATTAGCCGCCCAGCCGCTCGTACAGTCCGAGTGGCCACAGGGCCAGCGGGATCACCGCGGCCACGGCCAGATACTCCAGGTAGACGGCGGCGGTCCGGATCCGGCGAAGGTGGCGAAGGTACAGGGCCGCGACCCCGCCGACCGCCAGCGCCGCGAGCACGACGACCCCGGTGAGTTGAAGCGGCCACACCCCGGTCTGGGCCTGCACACAGGCCACCAGCACGAGCGCGACAGCGGGTACGGCGAGCGCGGCGCGTTCGGTCCAGGTCGCCGCCCGGCGGCTCAGCAGGGCCGGCACCGCACCGCAGCCGAGGGCGAAAGCGAAAGCCGCCCAACCCGTGTCGACCCGCATCAGTACCGTGGTGCCCATCAGCGCGGTCGTCGCGGCACCGGCCAGCAGTCCCGAACGGGTGAGCACCGCGGAATGCACCCGGTCCCACACCTGCTCCGCGCTCGGCATCGGGGTGCCCGCCGGGGTCTGGACCGCCGACGTGGTGAAGGGATCGTCCGGGTGCGATGCCCCGGCCGAAACCACGGGGTACTGGCCCAGTCGCGCCGTCAGTGCCGGCACCGCCAGGCACTCGAACACCGCCACCACGGCGGTCACGGTCGCCACCACCGGGACCGGTACGCCCAGCGCCCGGGCCCCGAACGCCACCGTGCCGAAACCCAGCAGCACCGCCGCGGCGACATAGGTCCAATGGCCCGCGGCGATCACGCGGTGACAGATCACCGTGAACCCCAACAATATTGCGCATGCGCCGGCCATACCGACCGCACCGTGCGGGGCGGCCAGCACCCAGCCCGCCGCGGTGCCGACGGCGATCACCGGCGGACCCACCGCCGCGGCGATGTCGGACCGGTCCAGCACTCGGCGTACCACCGCCGCACCGGCGACCAGGGTCACCAGCATCAGCGAAGCGGCCACCATGAGCTCCGCCCGGTGCGCCGACAACGCCGGCGCCAGCAGCAGCACCACCCACACCGCCGCACACAGCCACAGTCCGGCGAAGGCCATCATCCGCGCCGCGGTGACACTCCAGGCCGCATACGACGCCCGGTTCAGCCGAGCCGCCGCGTCCACCACGTCGTCGTACAACGCGGGCGGCGTCAGCGCCTGACGGGCCGAAAGGCGCAGCAACTCGCCGTTTTTCACCCCGGCCTCGCGCAACGTCCGGTCGGGCTCCAGCGCACCGGCGCCGGCCCAGCCTTCGCGACCGAGCTCCCAGAACGTCCGCCGCTCGTCGCGGTCGGCCATGTCGTCACTGCGCTCGTCGTCTCGGGACTTGATCAACCGGGCCAGCTCCGGAAGGAACGCCGCCACCGGGACGTCGGCCGGTAGCGCGACATCGAGCTGGGTGCGCCCGCCGACCACAGACACCCGGATCGCCTCGGGCGCCGCGGACACCACGTGCACCGGGCGAAGCTCCTCGACCCCGGTCACAGGTCGGGCATCCTCGACAGTTGAACCACGCCGCTACGGGTGGTCCGCGAGACCAGCATGCCGCGGCCGGGGGGCATGGCGCTGGCCTTGAACCCGCCGAACAGCCCGCCCTCGTCCCTGCTTCCGCTCATCACCAAACCGTTGCAGGACAGGTCTTTCAGGCGTCCGACGATCGGATCCATCATCGCCCGCCCGGCGCCGCCGCTGCGGCGGGTGACCACGACGCGCAGCCCGATGTCGCGGGCCTGCGGCAGATACTCGACCAGCGGCCCGAGCGGATGGCTCAGCGAACCGCCGGGGATCAGGTCGTAGTCGTCGATCATCACGAACAGGTCCGGTCCGGACCACCAGGACCGTTCCTTGAGCTGCTGCTGGGTGATGTCGCTGGGCGGCAGCCGATCTTTGAGGGCACCGGCCAGGGCCGTCATCAGATCCGTGCACGACTGCGGGGCCGTGGCGTAGCCGCCGAGGTATTCGTCGGGGACGACACCGAGCATCGAGCGACGGAAGTCGACCAGGATGAGCTTCGCCTCCAGTGGGGTGGCGTTCTCCATCACGCCGGCGGCGATGTTGCGCAGCAGACCGGTCTTTCCGCATTCGGTATCGGCGAAGGCCACCAGATGCGGCTGGGAATCGAAATCCAGAATGACGGGGGCGAGCTCTTCCTCATTGATGCCGATGGCGATGCGCGCCTTGCTGAGCTGGCCGGCATCCCGGGCGACACGTACGACGTCGTCGCGGTTCACGTCGTGCGGCAGCATCCGCACCTTCGGAGCCTCGCGGTCCTGGTAATGGGCGCGCACCGCCTCGACGGCACCGGATACGCCGGCGGGCAGATCCTCCACCCCGGAACTGGAGTCGAGCCGCGGCAACCCGATCAGGATGTGCAGACGCTCGGAGTTGATACCGCGACCGGGCCGCCCGATCGGGACCAGTTCGGCGGACCGGCGCGCCACCTCGCTGTCGATCGGGTCGCCGAGGCGCAGCTCGACGCGGGTACCGAGCATGTCCTTGACCGCGGGCCGGATCTCCATCCACCGCGACGCGGTGATCGCCAGGTGCACGCCGTAGGACAGGCCCTGGATGGCCAGCGACTGGATCACGGGATCGAGCTGCTCGAAGTCACTCTTGATCGATGCCCAACCGTCGATGACCAGCACCACGTCGCCGAACTTGTCCTGGCTCACCTCGCCTTTGGCCTTGCGCTGGCGGAAGTCGCGCATGGATTCGATGCCGAGTTCGCGGAAGAGCTGCTCGCGGCTGCGCAGCACGCCGGCTACCTCGGCCACGGTGCGCCGGATGGCATCGGCATCCATCCGGCCGGCCACCCCGCCGACGTGCGGCAGCTTCGCCAGGCTGGTCAGCGTGCCGCCGCCGAAGTCCAGGCAGTAGAACTGCAGCTGCTCGGGGGTGTGGGTGGCGGCCGCGGACATGATCAGCGTGCGCAGCGTCGTCGACTTTCCCGACTGCGGACCACCGACCACCGCGACGTTGCCCTGGGCGCCGGACAGGTCGACCATGAGCACGTCGCGGCGCTGGTCGTAGGGCCGGTCCACCACGCCCATCGGCATCCACAACCGGCCGTTGAGGTTCTGCGGGGACGACCAATCCGATTCGGGCAGCAGCTCGTTCACCGCGGGGCTGTCGTCCAGCGGCGGCAGCCACACCTCGTGGGCGGGCCTGCCGTGGCCGCGGAGCCGGCTGACCACCATGTCGAGCAGCGTGGTCTTAACAGGCCCAGCAGGACCGGCGACAATCCCATTCGGCTCGGTCTCCGGCATGTCGTGCGGTAGCGGCACGCGCTCGGGTACCGGATCCTTCTTGACCGGCGTGGCGGTGAACAGCTTCGGCGCCAGCGCCCCCAGCTGGGTCACCCGCCCGGTGCGCGCCGAGATCCGCGGTTTGACGTAGTCCCCCGAGACATAGCAGGCGTTGAACCGGATCGGTTCGGAGGCATCGCATTTCAGGAACGCCGAACCGGGGACGCTGGGCAGGTGATAGGCGTCGGGCACGCCGAGCACGCTGCGCGACTCGCCCGCGGAGAACGTCTTGAGGCCGATCCGGTAGGACAGATGCGAGTCCAGACCGCGCAGCTTGCCCTCCTCCAGACGCTGCGAGGCCAGCAGCAGATGCATGTGCAGCGAGCGGCCCAGCCGGCCGATCATGACGAACAGCTCGGCGAAATCCGGTTTCTGGGACAGCAGTTCGGAGAACTCGTCGACCACGACGAACAGGGCGGGCAGCGGTTCGAGGTCGGCCCCGGCCGCGCGGGCGCGCTCGTATTCGGTGACGTTCGGAAAGTTGCCTGCGGCCCGCAGCAGTTCCTGACGGCGGTTCATCTCGCCGGCCAGTGCGTCGCGCATGCGGTCCACCATGGTCAGCTCGTCTTCGAGGTTGGTGATGATGGCCGCGATGTGGGCGATCCCGTCCAGGCCGAGGAACGTTGCGCCGCCCTTGAAGTCGACGAGCACGAGGTTGAGCTGTTCGGGTGAGTGCGACGTGATCATCGACAACACCAGGGTGCGCAGGAACTCCGACTTCCCCGAGCCGGTGGCGCCGATGCACAGCCCGTGCGGGCCCATGCCGCCCTCGGCGGCCTCCTTGATGTCGAGTTCGATGGGCTGACCGTTCGGGGTGATGCCGATCGGCACCCGCAGCCGCTCCCGCGGCGACCGCTGCCGCCATACCTGTTCAGGCACGATGCCTGCCGCATCGGGAATCTTCAGCAGCGCCATCAGGCCGGGATCGACTGCCCGCGAATCGGCTTCGAGGCTGACGATGTGCGCGGCGTTGGCCGGGCGGTAGCGGCCGATCCGCCGTGCCGTGGTCTCGGCCTCGGGAATCGTGATCGTGTCCGGGGTGGCGAACCGCTCGACACCCACCGCGGTGCGGGCAGCCACGTCCTCACCATCGAGAACCAGTTGCAGGCTGCGGCGGGCCGAGGCCCCGGCACGCAGGCCGTTCAGGTCCAGCAGCGTCACACTGTCCAGCCCGGCGTCGGTGATCAGTTGCTCGTCACCGGTGACGAATCCATCGTCCAGCACGACAACGAGTTGTTTGAGGCCCTGCGTCGGCTGCGCGTTGCGGGTGAACCGGCCACGTTCGGCCAGTTCGGCAGACATCGCGGTCTCCATCAGCTCCAGCGTGGGGAACAGCAGCCGCATCGAACCCATGCCGTCACGGGTCGACGCATGCTGCGCGTGCGGCAGCCATTTGACCCAACTCCAGTTCTCCCCGTCCGGGTTGGCCGTGACGATCGCCACCTGCACGTGGTCGGGGCCGTGGAAAGTGCACAGCTCCAACACCATCGAGCGCACCAGCTGCTGCGCGAGCTTGCGCTCCCCCTCGAAGGTGATGGTGGGAAACGCCCGCAGCGACACCGCGGTCGGCAGCGCATGCACCACCGAATGGGTCTTGACGAACCGGCGCAACGCCACCGTCGACACCGGTTCCAGGTCCTCGGGCGGGCCGGTCTCGGGCGCCATCAACCGTGTCGCCAACCGGTGGGTCCCGATACCGACCCGGATGTGGCAGTAGTCCGCATCGCTGGGCCGCCGCTCCCACATTCGCCGGGTGCCCACCACATCACTCAGCGCCCGCGGATCGGGATGGCTCCATTCCAGCGCGGTGCGTTGTTCAGCTCCGGTGGTGTCGGCTTCCTCGCGAAGATTGGCCAGATAGCTGAAGTAGTCCTTGCGTTCCTCGTTGAGCTCGGCGGCGGCTTTGCCGTTGCGGTTCCCGCCGCCCATGAACATGCCGACCATCGACATGATCATCATCATCGGAAACAGCAGGAACATCGGGCTTCTGGCCATGTCCCGGCCACCGACGGTGACCATCAGCGCGATCATGCCGATCACCGCGACCAGCATCACGAACGGCATCAGCCGCATCATCAGGTTGCCGGGGATCGCCCGCGGCACCTCGGGCGGTGGGGCCAGGTTGACCTCGCCTCCGGGCATCCGCGGTGGCGCCACCCGTAAGCGGCGGACGAACCCCTGCGTACTCAACCTTCCCTCCCCGGAAGCTGCTGGAGCCGGATGCTGGGTATTGTTCGTGTCGAGCAATCCCATTGCGCAGGAGGCCGACTGGATTGTGACCCTACTTGAGCCAGAGCTGGAAGCCGAAGCCGAACCCGAGCTGAGCCGATTGACCCTGGTGGTCGGCGAACTGAACATCGACGTCGGGCTGCCTGCACACGTCAGCATCGCCCAATACATTCCCGATGTCATCGATATCGCGAATGAACAGATCACCACCCAGGACGCGATCGTCGAATTCGACGCGGCCGACGGGCGGTGGACGCTGGCCCCGCTCGGCGGCGAGCCGATCGCACCACACCTGTCCCTCGGAGAGGCCGGGGTCCACGACGGTGACCTGTTGATGATCTGCGCGGTGGGCCAGCCGGTCAGCCCATTGCTGTTCGACGACGTCGACGACACCCACGCCGCAGCTGCCGGCACCGTCCGGAGTTGGCTGACGGACAATGCGAGCGCACTCGCGGGATTCGGTGTCACGGCCGCGGCCGCCGTGGCATTGGCCGGCGTGATGGCGCGCTGGGCCGCCCAACCCGCGGTGCCCGCGGCGGTGCTGGCCTTGGGCGTGATGGGGATGGTGCTGGCCTGCCTGGTGGCGCATCGGCCGGTGGCCGCCGCCGCGCCGGGTTGGATCGCGGCGGTGTCGACCCCGCTGGTGTTCGCGGGCTCGCTGTACCTGGTGCCGGGTGGTGCCGGTGCGACATCGCTGCCGATGGCATTCGCCCTGACCGCTTTCGGCGCGCTCCTGGTGCTTCTCGTCTCAGGCAGCGGGTCGGCCGTGTACACCGCGATCATCGCGGCGTGCGCTTTCGGCGGCGTCAGTTCCACGGCGATGTTGCTGTGGCAGTCGCCCATCCGTGCGGTCGGCGCTTTGCTCGCCACCGTCGCCGTTATCGTCGTCTACCTCGCCCCTCGGGTGACCATCGGGCTGTCGAAACTCCCGATCCCACGGGTGCCGACGGCCGGTGAACCGCTCGACGACATCGAGACCCAGGGCGGCCCAACTGTCGAGGGCGTCAACGCGATCGGCAAGCAGATCATCCCCACCGAGGAAGACCTGATCAGCCGGGTACGGCGGGCCAATCAGCACCTCACCGGGATTCTCGTCGCAGCCGCCCTCGCAGCCCTGGTCGGCTGTTACCTGGCCGTAGACGTCAGCGACGGATTCTATTGGCAGGGCACCGTTTTCGCCGTCATGGTGGCGACCGTGCTGTGCCTGCGCGGTCGCGGTCACCACGACCTCGTGCAATCGGCGACCCTGATCGGCAGCGGGCTCACGATCGCCGTCGCCGTGGTCCTCAAGACCGCGCTGAATGTCGAGGGATGGCAAGTCCGGGCGGTGATCGTGCTGCTCGCGCTGATGGTGTTGATCCTGGCCTGCGGGCTGGTCGCACCGCTGCGCGAGTTCTCCCCGGTGGCGCGGCGCCAGGTCGAGATTCTCGAATACATCGCCGTGGGATCGCTTTTCCCGCTGTGCTTCTGGATCGTCCGGGTGTACGCGTTCTTCCGCGAGCTGCGCCTCTGACTAGGGCTTGCCCGTCGACACCTTGCTGCTGTCCGGATCGGCCGCCATGCCGTCATGGGCGACCAGTGCCGCCTCCTGGGACAGCTCCGGTCCGGCCGGCAACAGCGAGAGCACCGGCCACGGCGCCCACTGCGGGGCGTTGGCCGGGCCGTCGGGAACCTTGACGCCGGCGACGCCGAGCACCTCGGCCGTCGGCAAATCCTTGATGTGGTAACGCACTCCGGTGTCGGAGACGTAGAACAGCTGCCCCGTCGAGCGGCTGTCCGGGTCGTTGCCGGTGGCCTGCACGTACTCCCCGGCCCCCGGGGTCAGGTACACCGAGTCGGCCCCGGATCCGCCGCCGTCGGCGCTGGCCAGCCGGACCATCTGCGCGCCCTCCGCGGTCGGCAGCCGGTGCCCCACCAGAAGCCGCACGTCCGCGCGGGCGTCGGTGTTGGACCGCTGCCAGCCCATACACACCACCCGATCCGGGTTCGGCGGCACGATGCGGGGCGATTGCAGCGGGTAATGGTCGGTCCCCAACCGGTGCACGGTCGGCACCTCGGCCAGCGTCGCCGGGGCGATCTCGGCCGCTTGCCCGGTGGTCTCCTCGCCGGACGCGCCGTATCGGATGATGTCGGCGGTGGCCTGCGATACCGGCTGCAGACCCTCGCGCAGCACGACATAGAGCTGTTCGCCGCGGGAGTCGACGGATTTCACGATGGCGCCCACCGGGTGGTCCGGTCCGAGCGGCCCCGGCTCCCCCGAACCCTGGATGGCCACCGGCGTGATCGGGTCGACCAGCGGGAAGGTGTTGAGCACGGACAACGACATCGGCCGGGTGGCCGCGCCCTGAAGGTGAAGTCCGTTGACCAGAACCGGATCTGACATGTCGATCGGGGCCCGCACACCGCGGTACACCAGATAGGTGGTGCCGCCGGTTTCGGTGAGGATCGCCTCGTCGGAGTCGGCGGGGCGGATGCCGCCGTCGAGCACCGGGTCGTTGGCCAGCACCGTGGTCTGCAGGCTGGACGTGCCGGTGGTTTCGGTGACGGCAGGCGTCAGCAGGTTGTCGCAGACGGTCCACGACGACATCGCCAGGTCGTCGCCGCGGTTGATGCTCGTCGGCGCGCCGACGATGCCGACCATCGGCCCGCGCGGTACGGCGTCGAGAAACTTGTCGTCGACCTGTTTGGGGCTGTCGTTCTTGCCGGTGATCAGCCGCGCCGACGCCAGGTTCAGCACGGGGTGGATCTGATCACCGATCCGGACGAACGGCGCACCGCTGGACTTGCTCAGCACGATCTGCGCGTCGCCGAGACTGGGCGTGGGCTTGAAGAACGCCATCACCGCCGAGGCGCCGGTGATCAGGACGGCGATCACCACTCCCACGATCAGAGCTCGCATCTGGCCGCGCATCGGATCGTGGATCATCCGCGAATCGCCCCGGATGAGTGCGTGCTCGAGGCGGCGGATCAGGAAACGGTAGCCGTTCACCTGTGCGCGAGTGGTAACTTGCGCTGGCATGCGTAGTGTTTAGCACGTCCGCACCACCTCGACATGACGTCCGAGCGCCTATTCGAAAAGCGATGCGTCCATTGACTTTCGCAGCAAAGCTGACCACCGCCGGCGATACCGGCCCGCAGCGGGTCTTCCCCCTGGTCGACCTGGTCGCCCTGCAAATTATCGTTGTCGTCGGTATCGTCACCGCCCAGCTTCTGCACCGGCCCGGCTGGCAGGGCGCGGTCGTGGGACTGGCGGTGGCACTGCTACTGGTGGCCCCGGTCGTCCGGGGGACGACGGCGCCTCGTGCGCTGGCGCTGCGGGGCAGGTTCGTCCGCAACCGGCGCCGGCGCACGGGCAAAGCCGCGTCGAACTCCCTTCCCGCCGAACCATTCGACGTCCCGACCCCGGACGGACTGCAGATCGGATTCCGTTGGAACGGCGCAACTTTGCTGTCGTTGCTCAAGATCGACGAAAACCCCAGGGCGTTGACCGTTCTGGAGCCAGGCGTGACAGTTTCCGGTGAGATGGTTCCCGTGCAGGCCCTGCTGGACTGCCTACGCCAGTTCGACATCACGCTCGAGTCCATCGACATCATCAGCCAGGGCGCCCGCTCGGCCGGTCACACCGACGTCGCCGCGGTCTACGACTCGGTACTGGGGCCGTTGCCCGCAATCGCCCAGCGCACCGTGTGGATTGCCGTGCGGTTCAATCCGTCACGGTGCGCGGAGGCGGTCCGTCGCCGCGGCGGTGACCGCGACGGGATCCTGCGCGCCGCCACCACCGCGACCCGCCGCGTCGCCAACCGGCTGGCCGAGGCGGGCCTGCAGCCCCAGTTCCTGTCCGCGAGCGGCATCGCGGCGGCCACCAATCAGCTCAGCGACGGCGTCAATCTCGGCAGCGTCGACGAAACCTGGGAGGACTGCCGCGAAGGCCATTTCCGGTTGTCCAGCTTCGCCGTGGAACCGAACATGCTGACCACGCCGGGCCTCGGACTGTTGTGGACGGTGCCGAGCTACTCCACCACGGTGTGCCTGTCGCTGCGAGAGGGGGCCGAGGAGGATCTGGTCCAGGTTCGCGGATTGGTCCGCTTCGACAGCGACCTGCGCGTCCCCACCCAACTGCGCGGCCTCATTCCGCTGCACGGTCAGCAGTTCTCCGCGCTGGCCGCCACCCTTCCGATCCCGACGGTGCCCGGAGCCGACCATATCGAGCACTGGGCATCGGGTCTTCGCGGCGATGCGTTGAGCGACTTGGCGCTGCCCGCCTCGGGCTGCGGCCAGGTGATCGGCGCGGACGAACAGGGGCGGGCCGTCGCTCTGCCCGTGTTCGGGCCGCAGATCCGCCGGGTGGAGATCGTGGGCACACTGCATCTGGCCCAGCAGGTGGTGCTGCGCTCGCTGGCCCTGGGCGCCCGCGTGTTGGTACACAGCAGGCGGCCTGCGTTCTGGCGCGACATGGTCGACGTGGTCGGACGCCATGACCTGCTGTGGGTCGCCGACTTCAACCGACGCACCATCCAGGCCGGCGCCGAGCGCAATTACACCGTCGAGATGTTCGACGGTGTGCCGGAGCAGTCGGTCCGCGTCGGGGTCACCGCCATGGTGCTCGCCCCGCCGAACAGCCGGCCATCCGATCAGGCCGACGTGGTGCTCGACCTGATCTCACTGGAACACGACACCGTCAAAGTCAGCACCCAGGCCGGCTCGGCGGTGGTCACGATGGTCGCCACCGACGACGAGATGCGTTATCTGCGAGCATCCGCGAACAGCATTGACTGATGTGAAGGAGTGATCGTGGTCAATCCGCTTCACCGCAACCTGTCGATCGTGGTGGTGGTGCTGGGCCTGGCCGCCTACGGCGTGAGTTTCGGCCCGGCGGCCGACGGCGGCGGCAACGACTGGCACGTCCGGTTCGCCGCACTGGCCGGCCTGGCCGCCGCAATCGGCTTGCTGCCCAAGCAGACTGGCCTCCCATGGCTACCGGCCCTGCTGGCCTCCGCTGGTTTCCTCGACGCTTTGTCGAGCGCTGTGGCCTCCTCCGGGGCCTCTGGGTGGGTGCTGACCACCATCGCGGTGCTCAATGGACTGCAGGCCGCGGCGGCCGTCGCGGCGCTATGGCTGGCACCGGAAGCGCCGACCGCAGCTTCCACCGCCGGTGGATACGAGGCCTACCTCGACTACTACAACCAGGCCGTGCAGCAGTACTACCAGCAGACCGCGGTGGCTCAACCGGATTCGGCGCAGCGCAGCGCTTACGGCCAGGCGCATGCCCAGGGCTACGGGCATTCTCACGCCCACTCCCAGGCCACCCAGCAGGCGCCCCAGTACGGCGACTATGCCGATCTGCTTTCACCGCAACAGGATTACGGCCGGTCCACCGCCGCCGCGCCCGCCCAATCGGACGGGTTGGCGGCCCCACCCGGGCGTGCGGGTGCCGGTCCGGCCACTAACCGCGCGGCCGGGTCAGCCGATGCAACAGCCACGCCGCAGGCACCGTGGCCACCAACGTCACGATGAACAGCACCGTGGCCGATCCGGTGTAGACGTTCCAGCCCAGCACGAACTCCATGACCAGGTCCATGGCGACCACGTGCAGCAGGAACACCTCGTAGGAGATCTCGCCGAGGGCCACCATCGGCCTGCTGCCCATGAACCGCGCGTACAGACCGCCCCCGCGCAGCGCCAGCGGGGCCACCACCAGGGCCGCGATCACCGCATAGAACAGGGTTTTCGACAGGTCCTCGCTCAGGTTGAGGGCGGGCGCCGTGACGACACCCGCAATCGGCGTCGAGACCACCAGGTAACAGGCCAGGGCCAGCGGCAGCGCCGCCATCGCGTAGCAGCGCGCCCCCATCGCGCCGAGCACGGACAGCATCATGCCGCCGACGAACCAGACCAGGTAGTGCGGCAGCCAGGCGCCGCCGCCCACCGGCATCCAGTCGGTGTTGTGCAGCAGCACCAGCCACACTGGGCTGACCGCGGCCAGGGCGGTGAGTCCGGTGAGCAGCAGAACCGGACGAAAACGCCTGCGGCACAACACCACCAACAGCAGATAGGCCAGCAGCGGCAGCACCGCGTAGAAGGCCACCTCCACCGCCAGGCTCCACATCTGGCTCAGCCCCTGGTGCAGGTAGTCCGAGAAGTAGTTGTCGCTGTAGATCTGGGTGAGGGTCAGGTTGCGAAGCAGGCCCGTCCAGGTGTGCCCGGGATTCGGTTGTACGGGTCGCAGTTCGTAGATGCCGTAGACGACGAGGACGGTGACGACGTAGGCGGGCATGATGCGGCGGAACCGATTTCGCGCATAGCGCCATGAGCTCGGCGCGTCGTTTCCCGACGCGACCGCCCGCACCCACGGACGGAACAGCAGTAAACCCGAGAGCACGAAGAAGATCGCCACCCCGACCTCAAGGCGGGCGCTCATCAGGCCCAGGTAGCCCTGGGAGAGCAGGCCGGTGCCGTACGCGGCGTGCGTTCCCATCACGGTCATCGCGGCCACCGCACGCACCCCGGTCAGCGCGGCGACCCGGTCGGCGTGCCCGATCTGCTCGAGCCCGCCCTGATCGTCCTCCGCCGCTGTGCTCCTTGGTCGGCTCGCCTCCGTGGCCATTTGGCCATTCTGCTGCGCGCACCACCGTTCGCGTTGTTGCATCGCGGTGTGGGTGAAGAGGTCAAGAACACCGAGTTCAGCCGCGCGCACCGGCAGGAGTACCGGCGCAAGGTCCAGCTGTGCCTGGACGTCTTCGAAACCATGCTGGCGCAGTCGAGTTTCGAGTTCGAGCGTCCGCTCACCGGCATGGAGATCGAATGCAACCTCGTCGACAACGAATACCAGCCCGCGATGACCAACCAAGAGGTGCTGGCGTCCATCGCCGATCCCGCCTATCAGACCGAATTGGGCGCCTACAACATCGAATTCAACGTCCCCCCGCGCCCACTGCCCGGCCGGGCCGCGCTGGATCTCGAGGAGGAGGTGCGGCTCAGCCTCAACGCCGCCGAGATCAAGGCCAACGAGGACGGCGCGCACATCGTGATGGTGGGCATCCTGCCGACCCTGATGCCCGAGCATCTGTCCGACGGCTGGATGAGTGAGTCGACCCGGTATCAGGCGCTCAACGATTCGATCTTCACCGCCCGCGGCGAGGACATGCCGATCGACATCTCCGGGCCGGAACGGCTGAGCCTGCAGTCGGCGTCCATCGCGCCGGAGTCCGCGTGCACCAGCATGCAGCTGCATCTGCAGGTCTCCCCCGCCGATTTCGCCCGCAACTGGAACGCCGCCCAGGTACTGGCCGGCCCGCAGCTCGCGGTCGGGGCGAACTCGCCGTACTTCTTCGGTCATCAGCTGTGGGCCGAGACCCGCATCGAGCTGTTCGCGCAGTCCACCGACACCCGTCCCGACGAGCTCAAAGCCCAGGGCGTGCGGCCGCGGGTCTGGTTCGGCGAGCGCTGGATCACCTCGATCTTCGACCTGTTCGAGGAGAACGTGCGGTACTTCCCGTCTTTGCTGCCGGAGCTGTCCGACGAGGATCCCGTCGCCGAGCTCGCGGCGGGCCGGGCGCCGCAACTGGCCGAGCTGCGGCTGCACAACGGGACCATCTACCGCTGGAACCGCCCGGTCTACGACGTCGTCGACGGTGTTCCCCACCTACGGGTCGAGAACCGCGTGCTGCCGGCCGGTCCGACCGTGGTGGACATGCTGGCCAACGCGGCGTTCTGTTACGGCCTGCTGCGGACGCTGTCCGAAGAAGACCGGCCGTTGTGGACCAAGATGAGCTTCGCCGCGGCCCACCACAACTTCGTCGAGGGCGCCCAGCACGGCCTGGATGCCCGACTGTACTGGCCCGGCCTGGGCGAGGTCACGCCCGATGAACTGGTGCTGCGCAAGCTGCTCCCGATGGCGCATGACGGGCTGCGCCGCTGGGGTGTGGCGGGCGAAGTGTGCGACCGCTACCTCGGGGTGATCGAAGGGCGCGCGAAGACCGGACGGACAGGGGCGACCTGGCAGGTGGCGACGGTACAGAAGCTGCAGTCACAAGGGTTGACCAGGCCCAAGGCCCTGGCGGACATGTTGCGGGAGTACGTCCAGCGGATGCACAGTAATGAGCCCGTCCATACCTGGGATTGAGACGCGTACGTTGGAACCATGACATCTGAACAGGTCCTGGACTGGGATGGCGCCTACAAGGGGGAAGCAGGTTTCGAGGGCCCGCCACCGTGGAATATCGGGGAGCCACAGCCTGAACTCGCCGCGCTTCACCGGGCCGGGAAGTTCGAAAGCGATGTACTCGATGCGGGCTGCGGACATGCCGAGTTGTCGCTGGCGCTGGCGTCCGACGGCCTCACGGTTGTCGGGCTGGATCTGAGTCCGACGGCGATCGCCGCGGCCAACAACGCCGCGCAGGTGCGCGGGCTGTCGACGGCGAGTTTCGCCCAGGCCGACATCACGTCGTTCACCGGTTATGACGGCCGGTTCAACACCGTGATCGATTCGACCCTGTTCCACTCCCTGCCGGTCGAAGGCCGCGACGGTTACCTGCGCTCGATCCACCGGGCCTCGGCGCCGGGTGCGCACTACTACGTGCTCGTGTTCGCCAAGGGCGCGTTCCCGGCCGAGTTGGAGACCAAGCCCAACGAGGTGTCCGAAGAAGAGTTGCGCTCCGCGGTGTCGAAGTACTGGGAGATCGACGACATCCGGCCGGCCTTCATCCACGCCAATGCCATGGCGATGCCTGCTGACGTTCCGTTCGAAATGCCCAAGCACGACTTCGACGAGAAGGGCCGCATCAAGTTCCCGGCGTTCCTGTTGACGGCGCACAAGGCGGGCTGAGTTCGCGGAGCCCACCCTGAACAAGCGGGGGTGAAGTGGCGACGATCGATGACCTGATCGAACTCGTTCCTCCACCCACGGAGCCACCGGTGTTCGACCTGACCGCGTGCGAGCAGGCACTCGGAGTCCCACTTCCTGACGACTACAAGCTGCTGATCACGGTCTACGGAGTCGGTCAGTTCAATGACGACCTGATGCTGTTGGTGCCACCGCACCCCGAAGTCGATATCGAACGCACGATCACGCATATGGGCGTCCAGGTTCGGCAGATCCTGTCCGAGCTTCGTCCCACTGTCCCCGAAACCG
This sequence comes from Mycolicibacterium sp. 050232, assembly GCA_036235365.1. Lineage (GTDB taxonomy): Bacteria > Actinomycetota > Actinomycetes > Mycobacteriales > Mycobacteriaceae > Mycobacterium. Next base: position 312,490 of record JAZBEZ010000006.1, read on the forward strand.
CGACGTGGCTGCTGCCCGACAGTTCAGAGCAGACGGTGGACGTAGGACTCGACGATCCGCCGGCCGTACTGGGTTGGGGAGTGAATACCGGCGGGATGCACGGGTTCTGGCGAATCACAGGCGATGACCCGAACTCGTGGCCGGCCGTCTACTCCGACTTCGGTGGTGCATGGGATTGCGATCCGCGCGGATTGCTCGAGTTTCTATACGCCAAACTGACGGGCCAGTATCCCGACAGCCGCACGGGCAACTTCGACCCGACTGATCCGTACTTCAGCAGCTTCTTCTGAGTCGCCTGATCAGCAGCTTCCGCCGCCGCATCCGCTACCACCACCGCAGCCGGCACCACCACCGCAGCTCGACCCGCAGTCCCCGCCGCCGCCGCCAAGATCCATCCCGGAGCCCGCTGCCCCGCCGCTGCCGAACCCCGAACCTACCGCCCATACACCGGTTACAGCCGCTGTCGACTGCCTGATGCCCAGCACCTCGCGGCGATACGCGTCCTGCGGCGTGCGTCGGGTCGACCGGCGGAACATGTTGACCAGCATCGACACGATGGTGATCGCCAGGACCGCCACCGCGACGCCCACCAACACAACCCCCACGCTCATGACGCCAGGCTACGTCGCTGACCGACGCGCTTACAGTAAGAAGTTGTGCGGCAGAGGCACAGGAAACCTTTAGAGCGAGCATCGTCCGTGGTGGCGGCGCTCGCACTGCCTGAGGCCGTGTTCAAAACCTGCCCTTGGCAGCCCCGCGACCTCATCGAAACCGGGCTGCGCCAGTGGTTACGGTGTTGCGCGCCCGCACTGCGGGATCGACAGGTGATCGGCATGCCGTCACGTGCGGTCGACGAGGCGTGGCACGGCTTCATCCTCTGCACCGCTCGGTATTCGGCCTTCTGCGATGCCGCGTACGGGCAGTTCCTTCACCACCATCCCGACGGTGCGGCGCTGGACGGCGTCCCGGCTGCACACGACTGTCACGACGAGCAACTGCGGAGGACCGTCATCGCGTGGTCACTGGTCGCCGGCCCCGACGAGCCCTGTGTCCTATGGGACCTCGACCAAAAAGTCGGCATCGAGGAACCCTGGGGCATCGCCCCGGCCCGGGTCGCGAGCATTCAGGCCGCGGTCACGGACTGGCTCGGCTAGTGGTCGGTCTGTGAATTGTTGTGGTCAACGACTTTTCGGCCGCGATGGACTTCGGCACTGGCGTGGTTCGGCGTGGCGGGTCCGGCGATCCTGGCGCCGAGACCCGCCACATTCCTGCGCCTTTCACTGTGTAGTTGTCAAACAGCGTGAAGAAGTTGGCTATGCGGCGGTGGGCATGGTGGTGAGGGTGCGGCGTGCGTGTGAGCGCAGGTGCGGTGGTTCGGGGCCTGCCGGGTCGTGCGGTGGGATGAACCAGGGGTGGCGGTCGGGTCCGAGGTAGAGCTGCCAGTCGCTGTGGTGAATCAAGGTGTGGTGGCGGCGGCAGAGCAGGACACCGTTGTCGAGGCTGGTGATTCCTCCTGTGCCCCAATGGTTTATGTGGTGAGCATCGCACCAGGAGACGGGTCTGCCGCAACCGGGGAAGGCGCACCCGTGGTCCCGTACGGCCAGAGCTTTGCGGATGCGGGGCGGGAACAGTCGCTCGGCGCGGCCCACGTCCAGGGGCGCCTGGTTCTCGTCGACAAGGACCAACTCGGCGGTGCAGTCGCACGCGATCAGGTCCGCGGTGGCGGTGCTGATCGGCCCGGTGAAGCCGAGCATGTCCACGCACTGCTGACCGAACGCCCCCACCCCCGCCGACGCCAATGCTGTTGGTGTCGGGTGGGCGGGCCGGACAAGGGTGACGTGCGGAAGCACTCCGCCGGAGGTGGGGCGTTCCGAGTGGGACAGGTAATCACGGACCAGTTGTCCGAACGCGTCGGCGCGCCGCCGGGTGGTCGAGCGGGGGTCGGGTGATCCGTCCGGCAGGGGGACGGGCCGGCACAGCGGGTCCAATGCGGCAAACAGTTCTTCACCGGTGAGCGCATCAAGGTCAAGGGTGGCACTGATGCGGCCTTCGTCGTTCTGGTTCAGAGTCATCTCGTTGAGGTCGGCGTTCTCGGCGACCGGCACCGCCGCATCCTGCGCCGGCTGGGCCGACGCGCAGCCGATGGCAATCTCGCGAGCTTTGGCGTTCACTGCCGACGGGGTGGTCTGGATCATCAGGGACCGCACCGCCTGGGCCCTGTCCTCGTCGGATAACTCGACACGGTCGTGGATGTGTTTGACGCCCTTCCCGACCGCATCTGCGAAGTCGATGCCGAGCGCTCCGAGACGTTGCTGCTGAGTCACCGCGGGCAAGGCGTGCGCGGTGCGTCCGACCCGTGCTGCCCGATACGCCGCCGCAGGGGCGACACCCAACCGAGTCAACAATTCCGCCCCGGTGCGTAGGTGATGGCGGGCTGGGATCCCCGCCCGCTCAGCCGCTGCGACCGCCTGAGCGATCACATGATCGAACAGGTTGCCGGCGGTGACCGCAGCCGCGAGGACCGCCAGCAGCGGCTGGTCATCAACCACCCGCCGGGGACTATCGAGCAGATGAAACAGCCGTCGATCAGCGTCGTCGTCGGGCGGCGGTGATGGGGTGAGGTCATTGATGAGCACATCAATGACGGTTTCCAGATAGGTGGCGTCCATGACAGATACCCAAGCTCTCACAAAAGGTGGCATGCAGGCGTGCGGTGCGGTCGACAAATGAATCGACTCCGACGGTCTTGGCGTCCCAGGAACCTGTCGAGCCAGTGGCGCGGGCGAAGCTCTCAGTTGCCCTTCCGGGGAGAACTTCTATTCGAACTTGTGTTCGATATTACGCTTCGTGAGGACCTAACGCAAGGGTCAAATCTGCAGGACACGACGGGCTAAGGCACGTCCCGCAACACCTCGGCGAACTGCTCCAGATCCTCGGCGGTGGTGTCGACATGCGGTGAAATCCGCAGCAACGGCTTGGTCATCTCGAATGGCGCCCGCGCCAATTCGCATGCGGTGGTGACGATTCCACGCTCGGCGATCAGCCAGGCCCGCACCGCGACCGGGTCGGCTTCATCGGTGGGTTCCAAAGTCGTGATCGCGGTGGGTTCGTCGACACCTTCGACGACACACCAGCCAGGCACATCGGCCAACACCTGCCGTGCCGTGCGGCCGACCTCGGCAAGCCGGGCCCGCACAAGCTCCGGTCCAGCGGCTAGGTGTTCACCGAGGGCAACCGAGTAGCCGATGCGGATAGCGGCATTGTGCTCACCGTGCTCGAAGCTCTGCAGCACCGTCACCGGCACATCCCACTCAACCGGAGGCACCCGCCGCTGCAGCCGCGCAACGAGTTCGGGCCGCACCGCCAGAAACCCCACACCGCGCGGCCCGGCCAGCCATTTCCGCGACGACGAGTAGATCGCATCGGCGCCGATACTGCAGTCCAGATGCCCGAACGCCTGCGCGCCGTCGACCACGATCGGCACGCCCGCTGCGCGGCACACCGCGACCATCTCGGCCAACGGCTGGGCCACCCCGCGGTGGCTAGCCAGTGCCGTGAAGTGCACCAAAGCTGGTGGACCAGAAGCGAACTGACGGGCAACCTCGTCGACGACGATCCGGCCATCCCCGTCAACGGGCAATGCCCGCACCTGAAAACCGTTGGCGGCCATGACCGCGAGGTTCGGCCCGAACTCACCGGGCAGGCAGGCCAGCGTGCGCTCCCCGACCCAACTGCCGAGCAGGAGATCCAGGGAGTGGTTGGACCCTGACGTGAAGACCACGTCGGTGGCATCGAGTCCGGTCAATGCCGCGATCGCGGCCCGGCCCGCCTCGAGGACAGGCGCGGCGGCCTCGGCGGCCACATAGCCGCCGACTTCGGCTTCATGGCGGGCATGGGCAGCGACGGCGTCGATGACGGCGAGGCTCTGCCGCGAGCAGGCGCCACTGTCAAAGTGCAGCCCGGCGACCTTGGGGCGGGCGTCGGCCCACTGCTGGGCGAGGCTCATTTCACCGCCAGTGACAGGCCGAAGTCACCGGCTTCATCGGTCCACCAATGAGTTTGCCGGAGCCCGGCTTTCGCCAGTTCATCGGCGACCCCGTCGGCGCGGAACTTGCAGGATACTTCGGTCAGCATCTCCTCACCGGCGTCGAAGGCGACGTCGAGATCCAACGCAGCCACACGCACCCGCTGCGGCGCATCCGCCCGCAGCCACATCTCGATCCGCTCTTCGTCGGCGTTCCACTTCGCCACGTGCTCGAAGGCGTCGAGGTCGAAGTCGGCGTCGAGTTCACGGTTGACCACCGAGAGCACATTGCGGTTGAACGCCGCGGTCACACCGGCACTGTCGTCGTAGGCGCGGACCAACCGGTCGGTGTCCTTGACCAGGTCGGTGCCCAACAGCACGCTGTCGCCGGGCTGCAGGGTCTCGGCCAGGGAAGCAAGGAAATCCGCCCGTGGACCGGGCGTCAGGTTGCCGATGGTCGACCCGAGAAAGGCCACCAATCGGCGCCCCACCGCCGGGATCTTGCCCAGGTGTTCCTCGAAATCGCCGCATACCGCGTCGATTTCAATACCCGGATACTCCTGGCCGATCGCGTCGCCGGCGGCGCGCAGCACACCGGCGTCGACGTCGAACGGGATGAACCGGCGCAACTGCCCGCCGTCGCGCATGGCGTCGAGCAGCATGCGGGTCTTCTCGGAGGTACCACTGCCCAGCTCGACGAGGGTGTCGGCGCCGGCGGCCGCGGTGATTTCCGGCGAGCGGTGCGTGAGGATCTGTGCCTCGGTGCGGGTCGGGTAGTACTCGGGCAGCCGGGTGATCTGATCGAACAGATCGCTGCCCACTGAGTCGTAGAACCACTTGGGCGGCAGCATCTTCGGCGATTGGGTCAGCCCGTCGCGGACATCGCGGCGCAGCGCGGTGGCAGCGGAATCGGCCGCCAGATAGTTGGACAGGGTGAGCGTCATACCGAACCTTTCAGCGGGGTGAGCTCGACGTCAGAGCCGGCCACGTTGACCAGGTGCCGGTCCGGGATGTCGGCCCAGCCGGGATCGTCGTCGTAGGGTTCACTGGCGAGTACGACGCCATCCGGCAGCCGCAACATCGAAAGGGTGTCTCCCCAGGTGGTGGCGACCATGCGAGAACCATTAGCGGCCAGGATGTTCAACCGGGCATTCGGATCCAGCGCGCCCACCTCGGCGATCGTCTGGCCCAACGCATCCATGCCTCGCTCGAAGATCAACACAGCCAACACGGCACTGTCGACAACGGACTCGGCCGATCCGGTCAACGGCAGCACGGCGCGGTCCACCACGCCGTTGTGCGACAGCAGCCACTGCCCGTCGGTGAAGGGCGCCGAGGCCGACGGTTCGATCGGCATGCCGATGGTCGCCGACCGCACCGCCGCGACCACACACCCACTGCGCAGCGCCGGGGCCACCGACGCGAACGATGCATCGCCCCACAGTGGCTTGTCGCTGCGCCAGCGACGGGGTACGCCAGCGTCGAAAAACCCTGCGCCCCAACCATCGGCGTTCATCAGTCCGTGCTTCTGGCGACGCGGAGCATATGACTGCACCAGCAAGCCCTGCGGTGGTTCCAACACCAGCGAGGCCACCGATCGCGGTGCCCCGAGCCATCCGATATGCCGGCACATCAGACGTCCCAGGCCAGGCGAACGCCGGAGAAGATCTGGCGCCGGATCGGGTGGTCCCAGTTGCGGAAGCTCGGTCGGAGGATGTCGGCGGACACCGCCCATGAGCCGCCGCGCAGGACCCGGTAATCCCCGTCGAAGAACGGCTCGGTGTAACGGTCGTAGACCATGGGCGTGAAGCCCGGCCAAGGCCGAAGCGGAGACGTGGTCCACTCCCAGACGTCGCCCAACATCTGCTCGACGCCGTAGGCCGACGCGCCGGCCGGATAGGCGCCCACCGGGGCGGGCCGGCGCGCCTCACCGCCCAGGTTGGCCAGCGCCTCGGTGGGTTCGGAAGTGCCCCACGGGAATCGGCGCCGGCTGCCGGCCGCCGGATCCCACGCGCAGGCCTTCTCCCACTCGATTTCGGTCGGCAGCCGGGCACCGGCCCAGGCGGCGTAGGCCTCGGCTTCGAAGAACGTGACGTGCTGCACCGGTTCGTCAGCCGGGATCGTCTCGATGTGGCCGAACCGGGTACGGGTGCCGTCCGGTCCCCAATACTGGGGTGCCGTCAGACCCGCCTCCTGCCGGTGCACCCAGCCACGTTCCGACCACCAACGGGACTGCTGATAGCCGCCGTCGTCGATGAACTCGCGCCATTCGGCGTTGGTGACCGGTACCCGGCCGATGCGGAAGGAAGCCACATCCACCTGGTGCGGCGGGCGCTCGTTGTCCAGTGAATGCGGTTCGGTGAGTTCGTCCACCCCGAGTACGAACGAGCCACCCGGGATCAGCACCGAGGTGCCGGCCACGCCGGTACGGCCGGCGGGCAAGGCCATTCCGGTGTCGAACAGCGGCGGCCCGTCCCGCAGGCTCAGCGCCTGCAGCATGGTCTCGTCGTGCTGGTTCTCGTGACTGATCACCAGACCGAAGTTGAACCCGGAGTCGTCGGCGTCAAGGGAATCGAGGGCATCGAGCGCGCGGGACCGCACCGTCGCGCAGTAGGTACGTGCATCGGTGGGCGGCAGCAGCGGAAGGTCGACGCGGCTGGCGCGGGAGTGTACGAAGGCGTCGTAGAGCCGGTCCACCTCAGGATCGAGCATGCCCGGAAAGTCGGAATTGCCGCCGCGCAGCAGCCACAACTCCTCCTGCTGACCGATATGGGCGAGGTCCCAAACCAGCGGGCTCATCAACGGGCTGTATTGGCGGTGCAATTCAGCATCGTCGAAGTCGACCAGGCGCAGGGTACGTTCCCGCGCCCGGGTGAGCTGCTGCGCCAGCGTCTCGCGTGTGGTCAAATCTCGCCCTTCACCAGTTGGCTCATCGCAGAAGCGATTCCATGACCCACCACCTGGTCGGCGAAATCGTCGGCCGGGCAGCGTCCCTCTTCGACCGAACGCGCCAACCGCTCCATCGATTCCGTCAGCTCGACCGGTGCGCGCTCCGCGGCCGCCGACACGCACGCGATCGCCGCGTCCTGCAGCCGTCGATCGGTGAGCCCGATCCTGGCGGCCCGGTCCCATGCAGTGGCGACCGGTGCGGTCGCCTCGGTGGCGATCGCGGCGGCCCCCGGATCATCCAGGAGAGTCGTCGTCATAAACACCACCGCGGGCCACAGGGCGTCCGGCACGCTGTCGAGATAGCGGATCTCCAGCCAACGGCGCGGCCGGACCGGCGGGAACAGCGTCGTGAGATGGTATTCGAGGTCGGCTTCGGTGGGGCGGCGGCCACCGAGCACCGCGCGGCCGTCGGCCCAGTCAGCGAAGGGGACCCAGTTGGTCACCGGGACCGCCTCCGGGCTGTTGACGAGCATCACCGGCGCGCGCAGCGCGTAGCGCGCCCAGTCACTGGCCGGATCGTCGCCGTCGGCCCCCAGGATCGGGCCGCAGCGCGCGGAATCCAACTGCCCCCACACCCGCTGCCGCGAGGACTTCCAGCCGGTGAACCGTCCGCCGAGCATCGGCGAATTCGCCGTGATGGCAATCATCATCGGGCCGAGGGCGTGCGCCAGCCGTACCCGCCGCGCCCAGCCGTCCCGCGGACCGGCGTCGAGATTGACCTGAACCGAGGCGGTCGACGTCATCATCGCCGCGCCGGGCTCGGCCGACCCGCTGGCCGCGAAGAACTGCTCCATCGCCTGATAGCGCGGACCGGGGTTGATCCGCTGGGTGGGCCGCACCGGATCGGCGCCCAACAGCACCAGGCCCAGACCGCGGCGTTCGAACTCCGTACACAGCACGGCCCGATCGGCCATCAGCGCGGTGATCGCCGCCGACGGCCCGTCGGTCGGCGGGCCGGAGAGCTCCACCGCACCCCCGGGCTCGACGGTGATCCGGCTGGCGCCGGGCAACGTCGGCACCGCAGCGATGATCTCTGAGATCTCATCCCAGCCGGGACGCCGCAGCGGATCCGCGAGGTCAAAGCAATGCGCCTCGATCTCCAGGCCCACCGGCCCGACCGGCCCGTCATCCAGGCAGCGCGCTTCGATGAACGCCGCGGCGTGCTCGGCATTGGTGAACTCGACGGGAGGTAAACGGGCCGCATCAGTCCTGACGGGTACTGCCAACGCAACCACCCCTCCCGGTCCTCACCGGATCAAACGGCTCGGTTCTGTTCCATCATCCAGATAGGACCGACAAGTTCTACTGACCCAACGTGTTCTGCATGGCGCCTGCCAGGACGTTGACAGCTGGGCCGGCGTTGCCGGACTGGCACACCTTGGCTTGCAGCAGCACGTTTTCCCGCTTGCGGGTGGTGTTGAAACACCGGCGGTCCGTGCCGGCCTCCTGCTTCACCCAGTCCGCGTCGGTGGCGCTCGCCTGGCCGCCGGTGAACGTCCACACCTGCGTCACGAAGTTGTCCAGGTGCATCGCGGTGGTCTGGCCCGAGCAGCCGTTGGTGCGGTCCACCACGCGGTGGAAGGCCCGGTCGGCGGCCTCCGGCGTCGCGAACACCCCGATCGCCTGCTTGACGTAATGGTTCTGGTCGTCCGCCGAGGTCTGGGTGGTGGCGCCGTTGAACGAAGCGAGGTCAGGGTCGTTGAACACCTCGGGCAGGCCGATGTCAGCCCAGTTGTTGCACACCGGGTTCTCCACCGAGAAACCCTGGAACGGTGCGGTGAACTGGGACTCCCATGTCATGGGAGCGCCGATGATATTGCCCACCGAACCTTTGGGCATGACGGCATAGGACACGACACCGGGATCTGAAGGGCGGGCACCCGCAGGTGCAGCCAATGCCAGTGCGAGACCGGCCAGCCCGAAACCGACAGTCAGGGCACGCATGGCCTCGATCATGCCATTGACGTGCTCCCCGCCATAGATGGTGGGGGTTCCCCGCGCGGCTACGCCGCGGTTGAGGTGCTTCCTGCTTCATTGCTCCGGGCCTTCTGAGTAATAGAAGGACTGATGGGGGCTCCACAGGCGTTTAGTCTCTCTGCCCGCCCGGCAGCGAGGATGACCTTGGCGGCGTTGTGGTCACGGTCGTGGACAACCTGGCATGTCGGGCATACCCAGGTACGAACCCGCAGCGGGAGTTCATCGAGCCGGTGTCCACAGCCCGAGCAGGTCTTGCTCGACGCCAACCACCGCGATACCCGATGTACCGTCCGTCCGTGGAGGACTGCCTTATCGCCGATGATCCGCACGAACTGACTCCAGACCGCATCCGAAATCGCTTGCGCCAGCGAGTGATTCTTGACCATTCCCACAATATTGAGGTCTTCGACGTAGATCACTTGGTTGTCGCGAACCAACGTTAAAGCCTGCTTATGGTGATAGTCCCGCCGGGCACGGGCGACCTTGTTGTGCGCGACAGCAACCTTGCGCCGCGACTTGTCTCTGTTTGCTGATCCTTTCCCCCGGCGCGACTTCTCCCGCTCCAACCGAGCCAGCTTGCGGAGCTTGAGACGTAGATGTTTCGGATTGGTGATCTCCGACCGTCCACCATCTGTGTCGGCGATCGTGGCTAACCGGGCGATCCCTACATCCACCCCTGCCTCGCGGACCACAGGCGGTAGCGGTGATGCCGCGACGTCGACAACGAAGCTGGCGTAGAAGTGCTCATCCGGTTCCCTGATGATCGTGACGCTCGACGGTGCGGTGGGCAGCTCGCGTGACCATCGCACCCGCACCTCGCCGACCTTGGCCACGAATAACCGGCCATTGGCTTTCAAACTGAAACCGTTGCGAGTGAGCCGAAACGACTGCCGGCGATCCTTACGCGATTTGAACCGAGGCCGGCCCAGACAGCGGCCCCGTCGTTTCCCGGTGCGCGAGTCGAAGAAGTTGCGCCAGGCCCGCCGCGAGTCGTTGACTGATTGCACCAGTGCCACGCTGGACACCTCGCACAACCAGGCACGCTCCGTAGTGGTTTTAGCTGCGGTGATCACTCGTCGCTGAATTTCGCTGTCGGACAGCTTTACGCCAGCCCGATACGCCTCATCGCGGGCACGCAGCGCGTCGTTGAAGACCACTCGAGCACATCCGAACACCCGCGCCAACATCGCCTGCTGGGCCGCTGTCGGTTCGATGCGGTACCGGTAGCGCATCTGCATACCCCGGCTGTAAAGCCCAGCTCTGACAACCCAGACGTTCAACGACCGCGGTGTTCACCAACGCTATGCTCACTACCCGCGAACCCACCGTGCATGAATTCCGTTGCGCGCTCGTCGTCGAGCCGGTCGAGTTCATCGACGTCTACCCGCGCGTGGCGCGAATACACCGGCGCCTGTGTCCGCTCCCGCACGTTCGGACACCGCGGGTCGTGTCCTACTCGCCGTCGCCTGCAGGGGCACACCAGTGTGAATCATCTAGCAATACATCCAAAGCCAAGGTGGGCTCCGCAGGCGAAAGGCCTGAAGCTTGTGCGCAGTCAGCCAGTTAGTGAACCGTCCGCGTGCAATAGGTTCGCGCCGGCGACGGGTACGGCCAGGCGTAGTGCCCTGTTTCGGCAGGGCAGGCCGACCCGTCCCGGACGTCGAGCCGTTGAGTCACCTGAACCGTCACGCCCGGGCCGCGTTCCGTGCGTACAGCGCAGTCGGCGAGTTCGACCATGCCCGCGGGCATGCCGAGTTCGTAGCAGTGATTGGCGACCAGATTCGGGACCAGACACAACCGCGCGGTCGACGGATCGGCGAGTTGGGCCGGCAGATGCTGGTACTCGGCGCTCGGGCAGGTCCCGGTGCCGTCGGCGATCGCCCCGACGGTGTAACTGGGGTCGATATCGCAGGACACCTTGCCGGCGCGGCTCACCTCGGGGGCAGCGGGCGTGGTGGCCGGGACGCTGACGCAATCGCCCACCGCGAAGACCATGGCCGCTCCACGCTCGGATTCGGGTTCGGCGCCCGCGCCGCAGCCGGCGGCCAGCACCGGCACTGCGAGCAGGGCGGCAACCAGGAGCCGATTGCGGGTCATGGTTAGCGAGACTCTCACGATTCCCGGTACCCCGCCCAATGCTTGGGCGAAAAGCAAGGAGCCCCGGCCACCAAGGGGAAGTGGCCGGGGCGTCCGTTGGGCTGCAGAGTGGTCTAGTTGGGGGCTGCCGCCTGGCAATCCGCGCAGATCCCCCAGAACACGACTTCGGCTTCGTCAACCGCAAAGCCGGCCAGGTCAGAGGGTTCCAGGCACGGGGTCTCCCCGACGGCGCAGTCGACGTCGGCAACCGCACCGCACACCCGGCAGACCAGGTGATGGTGGTTGTCGCCGGCCCGGGTCTCGTAGCGCGCCGAGGATCCTGCCGGTTCGATACGGCGGACCAGACCCGCATTCACGCAGGCCCGCAGGACGTCGTAGACCGCCTGGGTTGACACCGAGCCGAGGTTCTCGCGAGCCCGACCCGCCACATCGTCTGCAGTCGAATGCGGATGGTCGGTCAGAGCCTGGAGAACCGCGACCCGCGGTGCGGTCACGCGCAGCCCAGCAGCCCGCAACAGGGCTTTGGGGTCGTGTTCATGCACCGTGGTCACGGCTCCAGTATGCGCGCTCTTTGGAGTCAGTCCAAAAGAGCGGGCTGTGATTATGGTCGCGCAGGCGGTGCCGGTGTAGTCGGGGTCTCAGGACGCTCCGAGCCGTTTCCCGGGCCGGGTCCCCAACCAGGGCCGCCGGGGCCGAATGAGCCGGGACCCCACGGCGGCATCATCCCGTGCCGCGGACCCATCTGTCCCGGTCCACCATCCGGTCCACCACGGTGGAACATCATCATGCCGCCGCGGTCATGGCCGCCCTTGTGGTGATGGCCATGGCCACCACCAGAATGTGCACCGAGGAAGAACCCGGTGCCGAAGACGACGGCGACGATGAAGACGGTTCCGGCCGCGATGCCCACCCAGGCCAGCGCCTGCATGAGGCGGCTCGGCTTGTTCTCGGCGGGCGGGGCGGCCACAGGCTCGGTTGTCGCGACGGGCTCCGTCGCAGGATCGCGGGGTGTTTCAGTCATGACAACGAGCATGCGAGCGCTGCTGAGGTGCCGATCAAGAATTGGCTATGAATCAGCTGTGAAAGGCCGGGGGGTTCCTTGGCGCCTCGCCCTTGGTGCCGATTTCCACGCCACGGCTGCTCGCCCGCGCGAGCCACAACCCCACGGTGGAAAGCGGCGCGCAGAATCTACTCAACGACCAGCACCACGAAAGCCAGCCCTTGAGCATTCTCAACACCACGCCCGCGTGGACCAAAGGCGATCTCAGAAGACTTGGTGAGGCGCTGGCTGCCGGCAGGAGCACCGCCGATATGCATGAGCGGTACAACGCCGTGATGCTTTGGCACAACGATCTCGCGGCCGAGGTCGCCGCGACGTTGTACACCACCAACTGGCAATCCTGCCCGCCAGATCGGTTCGACATCACTGCTCGGCCCAAGACCATTGACACACTGGTTCAGAAGCTCCAGCGGGAACGGAAGATGACGCTCGACGAGGTCCAAGACCTTGCTGGCGTGCGCATCGACGCCGATATCACCCTCGATGTGCAGACAGCGCTCGCAGGCGAAATCGCCGCTCATTTCGGCGAACGTTCCCGCGTCCGGGATCTGCGCGACAATCCCCACAGCGGTTATCGCGCGGTCCATGTCTGGCTGCGGTTGCCAGCAGGGCGCGTAGAGATTCAGATCCGGACGGTGGGCCAAAGCGCCTGGGCCAACACGTACGAGCGGATCGGTGACCTTCTTGGCCGCGGAATCCGCTACAACGAAATGCCAGAGGACCCCACTGCACGCGAAACAGTTGTGCTGATGCACCAGATGTCTGACGCGCTGGCACGCAATGAACGATTCAAGGTCGAACTGGCCGCAGTCCGCGCGGAACTGAAGGTCATTCAGGAATCGATACTGGCGAAGCCCAGCGAGGAGCAATCGGCGGCGCCAAACCGGGAGGTGGCCACTCGACTTGAGGAGATGGCACAGCGTGCGCGCAAAATGGAGAACCAGCAGGATGCCGCTCACGCTGAGTTCGTGAGCACCCTGAACGAGGTCCGACGTATGCTCGACAGTGCTTAGGAGTTGAGGAGCAGATGCCTGGTTTCGTGATCGAGTTCAACCGGCGGACCCGCGAACGTCGGGTACGCCAGTTCGACGATCCAAGCGACGCCATGCGATTGCGCCTTCAACTGGAGTCCGAACGCGTTGACCACGATATCGAAATTGCGGCTCTGACCAGCAAGTCTCTAGAAACCCTGCAGCGCACGCATTCGCGGTACTTCAGCGGAAAAGAACTCACCGCTATCTAGTTGGCCCTCGGATACCACGGCGCCGCCCTCAATTCGGCGCCATTTTCCACGCCACGGCTGCTCCACCGCTGCCGCCACCGCCCTTGGGTCGAAAACGACGCGGAACAAGCCCAAGATCGCCTACTGCTCCCACGGCTTGAACGGGTTCACCGCGTACTGGATCACGCGGTACGGGGTGCCGCCACGGGCCATGGTGTTCCACTGGCTGACGAAGACCCGGACCTGGTCCAGAGTCGAGCCCGGCGAGATGTAACCGCCGTAGGGCTGGGCCAACTGGTTGACCTCCGGCGGGGGCAACGCGTCGACCGGATCCGGCCAGGCGCTGGCGAACACCACCGTGGTCACCGGTGCGGCGCCCAGCCCGGTGGGGTCGTAGGCGACGCGTACCTCCATGTTCCCGTTGGTGGCGTTGAAGTACGACAGCACGGGCTTGCCGTCGATCTGCCGAATGCTCATCTCCCCCACCCGGTCCGAGAACAGCGGCGTCGGGGGCTTGCCCCAGCCACCCGCCGCCGACCAGCCCTGCCAGAAGGCCCGGTCGGTGAAGTTCTTCGGGTTGGCCCGGTAGAGGAACGCCGGGCTACTGCGGTCGAAGTTGTTGGTCAGGATGTACACCCACCCGCTGGGTGAATCCGGGGCCGGCACCGGGTCGTAGTAGCCAGTGATCTGCGACTGGGCCCCGCCCTGGTACTTGGCATCGCGCACCGAACCGGGCACTGTCGGCCAATTCGACTGGGCCGCATCGGCTTTCACCAACCGTGAGCTGTACGGCTTCAGGTTGTAGGTAGTGGTCACCATCATGTAGTTCTCGCGGTTGATGGATATCACGCCGGCAGGCAGCTGCGATCCGCCTGCCGGGGTGGCGTCGGCCAGCAAGGGCTTGTCCACCCCGGTGACACCCCGGTAGCGCACCCCACCGGCGTCCTCGACCGAGTCGGCATCGACATGCAGCGCCACCGGCGAGTGCCAGCCGCCGAAGCCCACCGCCTGACCGGCGAAGCTGTCACCGCAGACCTGGAGCACCCGGCTGGGGAACTCCATGAACTCGCACAGATCGGTGGCGCCGATGCCGTAATCACGAGTGGGCGTACCGGTTCCGGCGCTGGGCCCGATGCGTAGAACCTGGCCGGGAGCCAGCGGGGGCACCGTCGGATCGCCGAAGCCCGGGTTGGCCTGGGCGAGAGGTATCGCCGAAATGGCATTCCAACAGAGAAAAGCCGAGAGAACGCCTGCTGGAATGCGGTTTCGGCGCAAGGTGTCTAGAGCTCGGCGGCCAGCAGTTCGGCGATCTGAATCGTGTTCAGCGCGGCACCTTTTCGCAGGTTGTCGCCGGACACGAACAGGGCAAGGCCACGCCCGTCGGGCACACCGGGATCCTGGCGGATCCGGCCGACCAGGGACTCGTCGGTACCGGCGGCAGCCAGCGGAGTGGGCACGTCGACCAACTTCACGCCCGGGGCGGCGGCCAGCAGCGACCTGGCGTGCTCCACCGAAAGCGGCTGGGCGAACTCGGCATTGATCGACAGCGAGTGCCCGGTGAACACCGGAACCCGCACGCACGTGCCGCTCACCAAAAGGTCAGGGATACCGAGGATCTTGCGGCTCTCGTTGCGCAGCTTCTGGTCTTCGTCGGTCTCGCCCGAGTCGTCATCAACGAGTGCGCCCGCGAGCGGAATGACGTTGAACGCAATGGGGGCAACGTATTTCACGGGCTCCGGATACGTCAGCGCCGAGCCGTCATGAACCAACTGCTCCGCACCGTCGATGACCGCGCGGGTCTGCGATGCGAGTTCCTCGACACCGGCCAGGCCACTGCCCGACACGGCCTGGTAGCTCGACACGACCAACCGGGTCAGCCCGGCTTCCTCGTGCAGCGGCTTGAGCACCGGCATGGCGGCCATGGTGGTGCAGTTCGGGTTGGCGATGATGCCCTTGGGCCGCAAGCCCGCGTCGCGGGAGAAGTTCACCTCGGACACCACGAGCGGGACATCCGGGTCCTTGCGCCAGGCCGACGAGTTGTCGACGACGACGGCGCCTGCCGCGGCGAACCGCGGAGCCTGCACGCGCGACATCGTCGCACCGGCGGAGAACAGCGCGATGTCCAGACCGGACGGATCGGCCGTCTCGCTGTTCTCGACCTCGATCTCCTGGCCGCGGAAGGTCAGCTTCTTGCCCTCGGAGCGGGCCGAGGCGAAGAACCGGACCGAGCTGGCCGGGAAGTTCCGCTGCTCCAGCAGGGTGCGCATGACCTGGCCGACCTGGCCGGTCGCTCCCACTACGCCGATCGAAACCATGTCAGCGCCCCGTCCCGCCGTGAACCACGGCCTCTTCCTCGCCGCCGAGATCGAAGGCCTCGTGCAGCGCGCGGACGGCGGTGTCCAGCTCGGTGTCCTTCACCAGGACCGAGATCCGGATCTCCGAGGTCGAGATCAGGTCGATGTTGACGCCCGCCTCGGCCAGTGACTCGCAGAACTTCGCGGTGACGCCGGGGTGGCTGCGCATGCCCGCGCCAACCAGCGACACCTTGCCGATGTGATCGTCGTACAGCACCTGGCTGAACCCGATCTCGTCCTTGAGCCCGGTCAGCTTCTCCACGGCCGTCGGGCCGTTGTCCATCGGGCAGGTGAAGGTGATGTCGGTCTTGCCGTCCTCGACCTTCGAGATGTTCTGCAGCACCATGTCGATGTTCACGTCGGCGTCGGCGACAGCGCGGAACACCCTGGCGGCATAACCGGGTACGTCCGGGACACCGACGACGGTGACCTTGGCCTCCCCGCGGTCGTGGGCTACTCCGGTCAGCAGGGCGTCTTCCATGGGGATGTCCTCGATCGATCCTTTGACGATGGTGCCGGGCTTGTCCGTGTACGACGAACGCACGTGAATCGGCACGTTGTAGCGGCGGGCGTATTCGACGCAGCGCAGCATCAGCACCTTGGCGCCGCACGCGGCCATCTCGAGCATCTCCTCGAAGGAGACGGTGTCGAGGTGGCGGGCGTTGGGCACGATGCGCGGGTCGGCGGTGAAGATGCCGTCGACGTCGGTGTAGATCTCGCAGACGTCGGCCGCCAGCGCGGCGGCCAAGGCGACGGCGGTGGTGTCCGAGCCGCCGCGGCCCATGGTGGTGACGTCCTTGCTGTCCTGGCTGACGCCCTGGAACCCGGCGACCAGCACGATGACGCCCTCGTCCAGCGCATCGCGCAGCCGGCCCGGGGTGACGTCGATGATCTTGGCGTTGCCGTGGGTGCCGGTGGTGACGATGCCGGCCTGCGATCCGGTGAACGAGCGGGCCTGGGCACCGAGCGACTCGATGGCCATCGCGACCAGGGCATTGGAGATGCGCTCACCGGCGGTCAGCAGCATGTCCATCTCGCGCGCCGGCGGGGCCGGGGAGACCTGACGGGCCAGGTCAAGCAGGTCGTCGGTGGTATCGCCCATCGCCGAGACCACCACGACGACGTCGTTGCCGGCCTTCTTCGTCTCGACGATGCGCTCGGCCACGCGACGGATCCGATCGGCATCCGATACCGAGGATCCGCCGTACTTCTGTACGACGAGCGCCACTATCTAACCCTTCAGAACGCTGGAATGAGTCGAACCAAGGATAAGGGAGACGCGCACGGGATTTTCCCCGCCGGTAGCTTGGCGGGCGTGCCTGACACGCCGAACGGCCGCCTGGCCAGCACCAGCGTGCCGATCCATCCCGATCTCGCGGCCCGCTGGAGCCCCCGGGCCTTCGACCCCGACGCCGTCATTACCGCTGACCAGCTCACCGCGGTTTTGGAAGCCGCGCGCTGGGCCGCCAGCTGGGGTCACCGACAGCCGGTGCGGTTCATCGTCGGTGTGAGAGGTGACGAGACATTCACCACACTGGCCGGCCTACTCAAACGCGGCAACAGCTACGCCCAGGCCGCCTCGGCGCTGATCCTGGTCTGTGCCGACGAAGGCGAGGACGAGCGGACCGCACGGTATGCCTGCGTTGACGCCGGAGCGGCGATCGCCCAGCTGACCGTCGAGGCGGTGTCCCGCGGACTGATCGCCCATCCGATGGCCGGCTTCGACGTCGACGGCGCCCGGTCAGCGTTCGCCATTCCGGACGGCGTGCGGCCGCTGGCTATCGTCGCCCTCGGGATGCTGGGTGACTACGCGGACGTCGACGAGGCGATCGTCGAACGCGACAACCGGCCACGCGAACGGCTACCGCTGGAGCAAATTGCATTTGTTGGGCGTTGGGGAATTCCGTTCAGCTGATTTCGGTCCCAGCCGCGTCACGCCAGACGCTGCCGTCCGACCAGAGTGGCTTCTTCAGACCCGTGTCATAAATGCGTGCGCCGACCCCGAGCTGGCTGGCCTGCGGTCGACCGCCGGCGTCGGGAGGAGAGAAAGGCGGTCCATGCATCTGCTGCTTCACCTTCTCCAGCTCGGCCCCCAACGACTCGAGGGCCTCGACGACATTGACCTCGTCGATGGTAATCAACGACTTCCTCGTATCACCTTCTGCCAACTGAGATTTAAACGCCATGCCGATGCTGGTGGCATTGCCGTCCGCGTCCGCCGGCCCCTTGGGCCGTTGCACCGGGTAGCTCCTCACGTTCTCCTCAGTGACGATGTAGTTGGCATCGTCGCCTCGGGCACCGAAGCGCCCAGGATCGCCGATGGTCGCGAGCGGGATTTCCAGGCGGGAGTAATGCCCGAGACTCGGACTGTCAACACGTCCCGAGAAGACGATCTTGTACTCGCCCGGCTTGATGTTGCCGGCAACGAACGGGGTCGAAAAATCGTTGAAGATCAACACCCCTTCACCGCGGAAGTTGCCACTTCCGTGCCAGTTCATGTCGGTATGCGCGACCGCCCCTTCGTTGGTGGTCTCGCCGGACCAGTCGATGGCGGCATCGATCTGGACATAGTCGGTCGCGTCCTGACCGAACGTGAATGCCACACCGGAGTTGGTCCGCCCCGGGATGCAGTTGAACTTCGTCGTCCAGGTGACTCCGTTGGCCCCCACGTGGTTGCGTACGACGACGCCGTCCTGGTCCGCATCAGCCGAGAATCCGAAGTCGAAGATGTTGTACGACCACGAATTCGTGCCGTAAGGGAGCGGATGGTCGGGGTGCCCTTCGAGGACGATGCACGTGGTGTTGTCCACGGAATGAACGTCGAACCGCCCGTATTCGGTCCACCCGTAGCGGTTCTGCCCGAGAAAGCCGATGCAGCCGCGGCCGGTGAAGCCGCCAATCAGCGTGCGCTCGACAACTGCCTCCGCCAGGTCGCCGATCGTCAAACCGACACTGTTGGCGAAGGTGTTGTTGGTCCCGTCGATCTGGATCCCACCCAGGATGCCGCCGCCGCGGCCAGGCGCCTCGAAACCGGTCGGATCGGTAGTGGAATCCCAGCACTTCAATGCCGACCCGTCGCCGCGAAAGTCGATTGTGGTGAGGCCGATCCCCTGGGCCCGGAAATACTGGCCGGGATAGCGGAGTTCCGCCCCAGCCCTGTCGAGCCGGTATGTGCCAGGCCCGAACTCGATGACACCGGGCCTCGTTCCCAGATCAGCGATGGCCGCGGCAACCGCGGCGTCCGATGGCTTCCTCCCGGTGGGGTCGCTACCCCGATAATCGTCGACGAACTTGGTACCGCCCCGTGCCGCACCCGCGAGCTTCGCGATAAGCGCGTTGATCAGCCTGCGATACAGGTTGAAGTCTTCCGCGGTTATCGCCTGACCGGCAGTCGAGTCGGCTTTCAACGCTTCGGACAAGAGCCGAGCGACCTCATCGTCAGGCATTAAACGTCCTCTCCCCCGTAGGGCGCACCACGCCATCGAAACAGACCCCGGCAATCGATGTAGTTGCCCGCAAAGATAACACTTTCGCGACTGCCACACCCGCTCAACACCTACGCTAAAACCGTTTATAATCAGCGACTTTCACCTTTTGCACACACAAGGCCGATAAGCCGCGACAATCGGCCCGGACTGGGCGTCCCAGCAAATCAATCAAAGCGGACAGCCGTTCAGATACTTTTTCTGAAGCCCAGACCGACGGAAACCATCTGACTAGCCTCTATCGGTGAGGGCCGGAGAGAGGAAGACATGGCACGACAGATCATCCGCAAAGCCGTCATCCCCGCTGCCGGGATCGGCTCACGCCTCTTGCCGCTGACCAAGGCCATCCCCAAGGAGATGTTGCCGGTCGGCGACAAACCCGTCATCGAACATACGGTGCGTGAGCTGGTCAATTCCGGCATCACCGATATCACCATCGTGGTTTCAGGCGGAAAGACCTTGATAGAAGAGCACTTTCGGCCGAATTCGACACTGGTCGATCAGCTGCGGGCGGACGGCAAGAACGCATACGCCGACGCCGTCGAGGAAGTCGGCGAGTTGTCGGCACGTGGCCATATCACGTACCTCCACCAGCACGGACCGTACGGAAACGGCACTCCGGTGCTCAACGCCTCACGTTCGTTCGGCGACGAGCCGATCCTGGTGCTCTGGCCCGACGATGTGTTCGTCGCCGAAGTGCCGCGTGCTCAGCAGCTGATCCGGGCCTACGAGCAGACGTCTTCCCCGGTGCTGGCGTTGATGCCGATGGAACCCGAGAATTCGCGCCGGTACGGAGTACCGGTCGTCAAAGAGGATCTGGATGGCGGACTGCTGCGGATCACCGGAATCATCGAGAAACCGCAGCCCCACGAAGCTCCGTCGAACTACGCCGCGATCGGTGGGTACGTCATCACACCGGGCGTGATCGACGAGTTACGTGAGCAGACCAGGCGCTGGTATGAGGGAACCCAGACCGGCGAGATCTACCTGACCGACTCGATCAACGCGTACGCCAAGGAGCACGCGGTCTACGGCCAGGTGATCCAGGGCCACTGGTGTGACACCGGAAACCCCTCTGATTATCTGGTCGCACAATTCGCTTTCGCCTTGGCGCATCCCGAATACGGCCCGGTCCTGCGCGATCTGGCGTCCCAGCTCGAAGGCCCGTTGCTACACACGATCGCCAATGAGATCGACGGTCCACGGCAACAGGGCTAAATCGCCTTCGGTCAACGCATAGGACGATATCGTGGTCGGCATGACCGAGAGCATCGACCTTTTACTCGATGCGCGGCACATAAACCAGAGCGGTATCGGTACTTATATCCGGACCGAATTGCCGACAGTCGAGAAGACGCTGGCCGAACACGGACTTTCGCTCACGGTGCTGGCCGACGAGGGTAAAGCCCCGCCCCTCCTCGACAGCACGACAGTGGCGTTCGCTCGTCCGTCCAACGCGGGGATGTACTCGACGAGTGAGCAGCAGGTGTGGCGCCACGCCTTGAAAAGCCTTCGGCCGAGGGCACTGTGGTTGCCGCACTATCCTTTTCCGTTTTCCATCCTCGGCCCTGGCAACAAACACACGAAACTCTTTGTCACGATTCACGACATCTTGCACCTCCAGCCGCAGAGCGTCTCGGGCAAGGGATTCGCCTACCGCGCATACGCACGCGCGATGATCACCATGGATGCGCGCCGATGCAGCAAGATCTTCACACCTTCACGGGCAACGGCGGATGCGCTGGCCGCTGTATCGCCAAAAGCACAAACCGTGGTGACGCCGATCCCGGTAGGCGAGGCCTGGCTCACCCCTGCAGACACCGCTTTGACACCTATCGACGGCAGGTACATCCTCTTCGTCGGCAATGCCAAATGGCACAAGAACCTTCCTGTCCTGTTCGAGGCGTTTCGAGAGATCGCCTCGGAGATTCCGCAAAAGCTGGTGATCGCGGGGGCAGGCGAGTCGGTCCGAAACTTCGATGACCGCCTCGCGGGCTACGCAACCGAGCTGGCGGACCGAGTTCAGATGAT
This sequence comes from Mycolicibacterium sp. 050232, assembly GCA_036235365.1. Classification (GTDB taxonomy): domain Bacteria; phylum Actinomycetota; class Actinomycetes; order Mycobacteriales; family Mycobacteriaceae; genus Mycobacterium. Next base: position 333,689 of record JAZBEZ010000006.1, read on the forward strand.
CGGGCGATTGGACTTCGAGACGCTGCGGGCGATGGTCGCAGGCGCAGACCTTCTGGTGATGCCGTCCCTGTACGAGGGCGCCGGGTTGCCACCGCTCGAGGCGATGGCATCCCACACAGCCGTTGTGGCATCGAGTATCCCTTCGCTGCGGGAAACCTGCGGCGATGGCGCCGACTACTTCGACCCCCACGATTACCGAACCTTGGCGGGGCTTCTTCGCACATGTTGCTGCGATGACACAGCCAGGGCTGATTTAGCTGCGCGAGGTTGGGCCCACGTGAACAGCAGGCAGTCTCGGATCGAGCCCACCGCCGCAGCGGAAACCATCTGTGCAGAACTCATCGAGAACCGGAAAAGCTGAGCGAGGACGCTGATGTCGGATGCCAGAATCGCATTGGTCCACGAACGGTTCACCGAGATCGCGGGCTCGGAGAATGTCGTCGAGCAGTTCGCCCTGCAATGGCCGGACGCTGAAGTCTTCGCTGCCATAACCAAACCGGGCTGTATTCCGGACGGAATCACCGGTCCTGTGCACGCGACATGGCTGAATCACGGCTACCGCATGGTTGGGCAACGCTCCTACGCCCCGCTCGCTCCCTTGATACCGGCGGCTTTCCGCCACATGGACCTGACGGGGTTCGACGCGGTTCTGGTCAGCCACCACGCCTTCGCGACACAAGCGGTGTTCGCCACGCACGCTCCGGTGATCGCCTACGTGCACAGTCCCGCTCGGTGGGCGTGGGAACCCGCCATGCGCGCACAGGAAGCCGGCGGGCTGGCCGGCGCCACCGCACTCGCAGTGCTCGGCCGCATAGCGAAGCGTGGCGAGAGCGCAGCCGCCCCTCGGTTGCGGCGCGTTGTCGCCAATTCAACGGCTGTGGCGGAGCGAATTACCCAATGGTGGCATCGCGATTCGACGGTCGTGCACCCTCCGGTGGACACTGAGGGATTCACCCCCGACCCCGCGATCGAGCGGGAAGACTTCTTCCTACTCGCGGGGCGACTGGTGCCGTACAAACGCCCAGACCTCGCGATTGCGGCGGCGACCAAGGCCGGCGTGCGCCTGATCGTCGCCGGGGACGGGCGGTCGATGAAGCAGTGTCAGGAGCTGGCAGGCCCGAATGTGAGTTTCCTCGGCCGTGTTCCGCACGATCAGTTGCTTGATCTGCACCGACGCACGCGCGCCTTGCTGATGCCGGGGGTCGAGGACTTCGGCATCGTGCCGGTCGAGTCGATGGCAACCGGCACGCCCGTGATCGCCCTCGGAGCCGGAGGAGCGCTCGATACCGTCATTGCGGAATCCACCGGGGCGCTGGTCAGCCCGGGCAGCGACGAAGAAATCATCGACGGATTCGTCTCAGCCATAAAGGCTTTCGATCCTTCCGACTACAATGCCACCGATATTCGGACGTGGGCGGAGGGATTCTCCGAGGCCAACTTCCGCGCAAAGATACAGCAGGTGATGGACGAAGTCCTGGGCTGAGCAACGGACGAGAGAACTGGTGTCCGCCTATTTGCACCGGTTCTCATCACCCGCGCAGCATTTCTTGAAGACTCTCAGGACGTCGGCCGGGTCCCACCCCGGGGCATCTCCAGGAACATGACCGATATGCCAGGCGGATCGACAATTGATGGTCGGCGCCTCGCTCTCGCCGTTGCCGTCACGACTTGAAACAAGGCCGATCGTGGCGGCCAGGAGCGTGAGCACCGTCGCGCCTACGAGCCAATCCCACACATTGGCGTCCGGAGACAGCAGCGACGTCGCCATAGAGCGCGATGACCCGTTTGACGCGAGCATGCGTGCCGGCGACCAGGTCACCGCACGAATCTCGGGCCGATGCTCGTCATCGTGGTACGGATACCGACGTGGTACCGATGCCGACATGATTCACCTCGGACCATCATCCGGCGCCCCGAAATTCGGCCACCGGCAGAGCTGCCTATAAAACTACGGCAGCAATCTCTTACGCGCTTGTAAATTTCTATATGACTCGACATACGTTCGGCAGATTAGCCCTACCACCTGCACAGACGCTTCTCGAAAGTAGCCATTTATTGCCACAACTAACATTCATGGCAAACGCAAACTGATCGCGGCTTTCCGTTCGCCCACTATTTGCGGAAATCACATTCGGCGCCATTTATCTGAAGTCAAACGGGCTGGATCGCATGGTCGCATCGTCGCTACCCGCGCCGGTTGGGGTATGTCCCAGTCAGAACTGCCCGCTGCTGCGGCGCCGCCAGAACAACGCGCCCCCGATCGCGATCAGGGCCAGAACCCCGACGCCGACACCGATCCCCCGCCAGGACCCCTTGCCGCCGCCGGATTCCGCACTCGCCGACCCGACTTCGTCGGTCGACGCGCCGGCCTTGGTCCGGATCGCAAGGCTGGTCGGCTCACCCGCAGGGCCTGCCGCGAGCAAATCTCCGGACATCTGTGACCAGCCGCCTTGCAGCCCTTCGAGGTAACTGAACAGCGGGTCTACCAGCGACCACGCACCAGTCGTCGTCACCAGGATGACCGAGCGGTTGCGGGCCTGATCCGCAAAGGCCTGGATCGACCCGATACCGCCATCCATGGTGACCTGCAGCTCCGTGGGCAGTTCGACATCGACCGCCGTGCCCTCGCCGCTCAGCAACGGGTTCAGCGCGCCCTGCTTCAGCGACGCGGAGTTCGCGACGATCAGCGCCCCGGTGTTGGCGTCAAGGGCGGTTTTCACGTCAACCAACTGCGGTGTCAACGGGTTTGTGGTTTGACGCGCGATGGCGGAAACCAACCGGGTGGCATACGACAGCTGATCAGGGCCCGTGCCGTCGAGTGCAACCATGAAGTCCGGGCTGAACTCCGACGGCACGGCACCGAAGCCAGCCAGTGGAGCGCCACCTCGGTGCGGCGTCAACGTCGACCGAGGGTCGATCTGGAAGGTGATGGGCGCCATCAGCGGCCCACAACGGTCGTGCGGCGTGTAGGTGAGCGCGAAGTCGAGGCTGACGTACTGGCCGAACATCTTGCGATCCAGGTCAAACGTGGCATCGATGACACCCGTACTGTCGAGCAGGGCGCGATAGACGATGGACTCCCCCGACCGGACCACGACAGTCGCCGTGTCGTCTTTGGGGACCGGCGTGTAACTCGCCAGCAGGTGAACCTTCACACCGTCGATCCGGCCGGCGCCCAACGACGAACGGTCGGCGGCGACCGACATGGTGCTGGACCTCAGAACTTCGGCACTGCCAGTCATGTTCAACTGATCGAACGTCACGGTGCCACCGCTCGGTACCGCGGCGGCACCTGCCTGATCAACACGAACCGTCGGAGTCTGAACCAGCGATTGCAGCTGATTGCTGAGCACCGACACCTGCTTGGAGAGTTCGTTGCCCCTCCCGGCAAGCCGCACGTATACCCCAGGGGTTCCGGGCTTTTCGACCGTCAGACCGGCCGTCCCGTCCTTGTCGCTCTCTTCGACGACAATCGCACGCGCCATCGGAGGAGCCGGTGGCGGCACAGCGCCGCGCGGTTGATTTACCACGGTGATCGCCAGTGGCTGGGGCCGATAGATTCGGGCCAACGTCGAAGCGAGCGTCAGCACCGCCTGCTGTTCGGCAGGACGGGTGTTGTTCGGCGCATACAGGGTGACCTGCTTGAGCACCGACGGGAAGAATGTTGCCACCGTGGTCACCGCGGGCTCAGCTCCGGTGAACACCGTCGACAGGTCGCTTAGGGTCAGTTGCTGGATCGGGCCACAGATCCGGTCGTAGATCCCGCCTGGACGCACGGTGAAGGTCAGCTTGACCGAAGACGCCTGGACATGCGCCGCCGAGACGTCGATATCGAAGGGAATCACGGGCGCTGCCGACGCCGCCGGGGGCAGATCGACCGCCCCGAGGAACCGCCCGCCGTCGTCCGCGATCTCCAGCGATCCCCCGTCGATGTTCATGGGGGTATGAATCATGCCGCGCACCCGTGCCACGGTCAGCCCGGCGGGGACTGGCACGGTGAAATCGGTTGGACTGTAGGGACCAAGGACCATCCCTGGATTGAGCCCGAGGTTCTGCCAAGCCAACGTGACTTCCGGATCCCCTGGCGCCGCATGTGCCTGGCCTGCGATCGATCCTCCGAGCATCACCGGCAGGCTGAGCACCATCACCGAGATCAGCACACGAACCACCCTGCTCGTCCTCTGTGCTCGCGGTAGTCGCATGGGCGGTCCGTCAACCCGGGAATGCTCGAACATCGCTGACAAGAACGACCTGACCGGGTGCACGCTGCTCCACTTTCGGGTGCTCGAATTTCGTAATCCCAACAGACGTCGGACTATACCGGAGTATGCCGATACACCAGCGGCATTCGCATTCGGTGGATCCGCCGAATCGCAGTTTGCGCGCAGGCGCCCCGTACACCAGATGTCCGCCAGGCCATCAATGGCCTCACCCCAATCGGGTGATCACCGTCTCGGGCCGATCGCCGGCCCACCGAGCCCGGCCAATCCGATTGAACAGTCGTCACCTTCCTACGGCGCCAAACCAGGTGTCTTAGACTGCATGGGCGCCCGCCAGGTGGTGGCCGCAGGGCTGCAAGTACGAGAGAGAGCACCCGCGATGAAGGGTCGCAATTGACTGTTCAGGATTTCGCTCGAATCTTACGAACTCGGTCGAGGACTATTTGCGGCGCGATAGGCCTCGCCGCACTTTGCGCGCTCGCCTATGGCCTCCTGGCAACCCCGCAGTATGAGGCCAAGACTCAACTCTTCGTTTCGACCGCGACAATTTCAGCCAACACCGGCACCCCCAACAGCGAGGCGTACCAGGGCGGACTCTTCGCCAAAGAGCGAGTGCTCTCTTACACCACACTGCTCACGGGTGAGCTCGTGGCTCAACGCACAATCGACAAGCTCGGCCTCGACATGAGCGTGGCTCAGCTCCAAAAGGAAGTCACGGCCACCTCACCAACGGACACAGTCTTGATCGATGTCACCGTGACAGACCCGTCACCGACTCGGGCAAGCGACATCGCCAACACGTTGTCCGACGAGTTCGTCGTCATGGCAGCCGGATTGGAGCGACCCGACCCGGGTGAGCCGCCCAACGCCCGGGTAGTCGTGCAACAACGTGCGGGCATCCCGCAAGCGCCGTCGTCCCCGCAGACAGGAATAACAGTGGTGATCGCCGTGGTATTCGGCGCAGTCATCGGCACCATCCTGGCTATCGCCCGTGAGTTCCTCGACAAAACGGTGAGGCGCCCGGAAACCGTCGAAGAAGTCACCGGCGTGGGATTGATCGGCGATATTCCGTTCGACGGACAACATGACGGACCACTGATTTCGTTCGACGATGATCGCTCGACCATCGTCGACACCTATCGTGAGCTGCGGATCAGCCTGCAGAGCCTTGAGGTGAGCACCGCTGCCGAGAAGCCTCGCGTTGTGCTCGTGGCGAGCGCGGTGCCCGGCGAAGGCCGAACTACAACGGCACTCAACCTCGCCATCTCACTCGCCGAAGCCGACAACACGGTCGCCGTCGTCGATGCGGACCTCCGCCACCCTCAAGTCGGGTCGTCCCTGGACGTCGACGGCGCAGCCGGCTTGACCACCGTGCTCACCGGCCAGGCAACACTTTCACAGGCAGTGCAGAAAACGCGCTTTCCCCGCCTTTCCACACTTACCGCCGGAGCCATTCCGCCAAACCCCACAGAGTTACTCGGATCCCCGGCAGCCCGGGACGTCTTTTACGAACTGGGCAGGCAGTTCGATTACGTGGTCATCGATTCCCCGTCACTGCAGATGACCGATGCCGCCATCCTGGCGGGACGCTCTCAAGGCGTGTTGATGGTCGTCCGTTCCGGCCGACCAAAGCGTGAACAGGTGAGGCAGGCAATCAACACACTCGATCGGATCGGCGCACCTGTTCTCGGCTCCGTCCTCACAATGTCGGGCTCCACGAAACGGCGAGCCGGACGCCCGCGCCGCGGGTCCCATCAGAAGTGATCAGACCCGCCGACCATGCACCGCGAACCCACACCAGCCAAATTCGTAGCGCGGCCACCGCTGTCCTCAATTGAACCTGCCGGCAATCGACCGAGCAGCGTAGATCGGTTCGGAGCGTTCACAGCGGCACCGGCACGCTTTTTCCATTCGGCGGCAGCCGATCCCCGAAAGGAACGTCGAGTAACCGCATTGGTGCTAATCGGGGCACTCGCCCTGGCGATAGTGCCCGGGATCATCGTGTATCTGACGGTGGAGTACGACCCCTACCTAGGCACGGCGGAAGTCGATGTTCCCCTTTCGCATCTTGTCCGGTTGGGAGGTTCCGCGCTGCTGCTGGGCCTGTGTTCCGCCGTCGCGTTGCAGCCCGGCCGCGCCGATCGCGATTTCTCCGGTGCGCTCCTGCTGTTGGTCGCGGTCAATCTGCCGTACCTGGTCAGTCCCGCGCCCCCGGGCCCGGCAGACCTCCTCAAGATCGGTTTGGCCAACGCGGCGGTATTGGCCTTGTGGAAGATGGCGGCTCCTATCGCTCAGCTGAAATGGGTGCCGATTGTTGTTGCCGCCGTCGCGGTCTACTCAACCCTCGGCGGGCTCGTCCTGCCCGCTCACTTCATGTACAACCAGCAATCAGAGAAGGCACTTGTCCCCGGTTGGGAATTGGCCGGTCCGCTCGGCCACAGCAATGCCTTGGGGATGTGGTGCGGGCTCGCTTTCACGCTGACACCGCTGATCACCCAGCCGCGCTGGAGGTTGTTCTGCGCGACGGCACTATTCGCCGGTGCGGTCTTGGCCGCCGCCAGGACGTCGGTGATCGCTGCCGCATTCGTCGGGCTCTTCTGGCTCGTGTGCAGGTTTCGGGCGGTGGTATCGGTCCGTCTCACCGGAACTGTGTTGGCATGCATTGCTGCCGGAACCATGCTGGTGGTCCCATTTCTGACCTGGCCGCCGGAGAAGTTCTCATACCGCGCCTCAGTGTGGGCATCAAGCCTCGACGTGTGGAAGGAATCGCCGGTGTTCGGCTTGGGCGTCAATTGGTTCCTGACCGACGCCCAAACGACGGCGAACCTCCACAGTTGGGCGTATGTAGGTACCGGACACAACGTCGCCATGGACCAGCTGGTCAAGTCCGGTCTAGTCGGGCTGACGCTGCTGATACTCGTGTTCGCGACCGCCCTTGTTTCAGCTCGGTCGTTACGGGTCAGGAACGAACAACTCGCCTGCTTCGGGTTTCTGATCGCGTACTTCGTCATCGCGACCGAGGAGGCGGTCTGGAGCCTCCTGCCGAATATCCAGCTGTTTCCGATCAGTGGGCTGATCTTCGTGATGCTGATCGTTGGTCAGCGCAGCGACGAGTCTGAGGGGTTCTTGTCATGACCACCGACATGACGGTGAGTGTTGTCATACCGACAATCGGCCGCGCCAGTTTGCGGACGGCGATCGAGTCGGCACTGCAGCAGACGACGCCACCCCTGGAAGTCATCGCCGTCCTGGACGCGGATTGCGAACCAGACCTACCTGATTCACCGGCCGTTCGGGTGATTCGCACCGCGGGCGGCGTCGGGCCGAGTGCCGCGAAGCATCTCGGTGTCGAATCGGCCAGGGGCGACATCATCGGGCTGCTCGACGACGACGACATATGGCATCCACACAAACTCGAAATACAGCTCGCAGCGGCGCCGCCGGGAGACGAATGGATCGTCGCATCGCAGTTCATCCGGGTCATGGACGGCAGCGAGCCGATCGTCGGACCGCGCACGCCGATCCAACCCCATGAGCCGATCGCCCCCTACCTGTACGAAATGCGTACCCGTCAGGCCTTCAACATGGTCCAAACGTCGACGCTGGTGTTCCCCAAGGCGCTGACGGAGATCGTTCCGTGGTCGGTGGCGGCGGGCTCGATACATGACGATCCGAAATGGCTGATCGAGGTGCGGCGCGCCCTCCCCGGCATTCCGATCATCCAGGTCGCCGAGCCGCTCATCGATCTGGTATGGACACCGACGTCGCTGTCGCGCTCTGGTGTCGACCGCAGCCAGGAGCTCATCGATTGGGGCGTCCGCGAACTCGCGGACGAGTCGAAGAGGGTACGGGGTGACTACATGCTGACTTCGCCAGTCGGTTCGGCACTCGGAGCGGGATCGCTTCGCGGTGTCACCAGGTCGATCTGGGCGGGCGTCCGATACGGGCGACCGGGAATGCTGGCCTGGGCCAGCGCCGCCAAGTCGTTGTTGAGACTCGGCCTGGGACAGATGAGAGCCTCGGCAACGCGCAGCGTGAGCAGGGGCTGAGGACGGGATGGCGTCGTTTGCCCGCAACACCGTACTCGGTTTCGCCTCGGCTGCCTCCGTCGCGCTCGCCGGCCTCATCGGTAACGCGATCACAGCGCGAATACTCGGACCGGACAAGATGGGGACCCTCGCCTATGTCGTCTGGTGCGTAACCCTCACCGGGGCAATCGCGACCCTCGGTATCAATGCGGTCCAGCAGCGGTTCATCCCCATCCTCCGCAGCCAGGACAAGGATGCGGAGGCCGAGGGCCTGGTTGGGACGACGACACGGTGGTCAGTGGTCGCTTCCATCGTGAGCGCTGCGGCGCTGTTCGCCTACCTCTACTGGCCCGGACGCAGTGTGCTGGAAGCACACTCCTCAACGTCTGCCGTTGTCCTGATCGCGGTCGCCTTGGCATGGTTGGTCATCTGGCGAGTGTCCGATACCTACCAGTTCTATCTCAGAGGTGAACAGCGGTTCGGTGAACTCGCCCGGCTGTCCATCGCCTCGTCGCTGATCAAGCTGACGGTAATCGCGCTGGGTGCTTGGTTTTTCGGCATTCCAGGTGCAATCGCCGGCTATATCGCCGGCAATCTCCTGCCCGCAGGCCGGATCTACCGACTGTTGCGCTTCAAGCCCCACGTCGCACCGGATCTCAAGCAGGAAGTTGTTCGTTTCGCGCTGCAGAACTGGGCGGTCGCAATGATCGGCTACATCGTGTTCGGCAGAACGGAGATCGTCTTTCTCGAGCGCTACACCGGCCTCGCCGCCGTTGGCTTGTTCACTGTCGCAGTGACGCTGGCCGACATGGCCGCGCAACTACAGGGGCTTCTGCTCTCAGCGCTGCTGCCGCGCTTCAGCGAGCAGTACGGGATGGGCGCCAAAGATCAGATGCAACACCTTTACCGGACGACGACTGCGCTGTTGGTGATGCTTATCGCGCCGCTGTCGCTCGGCCTCGCGGCCATCGCGCCGGTGCTGGTGACCCTCTTCTTCGGCTCCGAATTCGCCGGCGCCGCCTCCGTCGCATCGGTGCTTCTCATCGCGGAAGCCATCAGTAGCTTCGGCGTCACCACGCTCTTCCTGATTCAGAGCTCAGGTAAGGCCGGAGCACTGTTGATTACCAACGGCATTGGGCTGGTCGGCACGATCGGGCTGGGCTTTCTGCTGATCCCCCGCTTCGGCCTGATGGGCGCCGCCTACTCGCGAGCGATCGTTCAGGTATCAGTCGTCATGATGGAGACCTGGTACGTGACCCGGCGCCTGCAGATCGCGCCCCCGTATCGGGCGCTCAGCGCGATAACTTTCGCGTCCGTGGCCGCGGCGGCTGTCGCCTACTTCATCGTCATGACGCTGGGGGGCCTCATTTCGTTGATCATCGCCATACCCGCCGCAATCGTCGTGTACTTCATCGTATTGAGCCCGTTCTCAGTGATGACGAAGCTGGACCCAGAGCTGATGAACCGCCTGATGGAACGAGTTCCGCAACGGATACGGCCTATCGTCTCGCGCATCTTCTAGGAACCGGAACTGTCACTCCCGCAATTGGATTCAGCAGGCTCGCCGGCGAAACGCTTCGCCAACCAGATCAAAACTTCTTCGTCGGGGTAGCCGTTGTCATGGTCGGCCTGCGGCAACTCCACATGCCGGATGTCCCCACCGAGTCTGCAACTGAGCCGCACCGAATAGGCGACCCAGGAGGGGAACACCACCTGGTCTTTTGCCCCGTTGATCACCAGCATCGGCGCTGCCAGCGGCCGCTGCGGCAACGCGATCAGTTGCAGCGCCCGTTCCAGCTTCTGGGTGTCCTCAGCGGTCTCCGGCCGCATGTCGTCGATGTTGAGGCCGGACCGCAGCCACGTGTCCTGCTCCTCACAACCGAGGAATCCCGGCGCCGTCGGGTCCGCTGCGCCGCGCAGATACGGCGTCGTGTTCGGCAGCAGGCCGACTCGTTGCACGCCCACGATCACCATCGGCCAGACGCCCTGCTGTTCGGGTGTCAGCTGGCCGAGGTAAGCACGCTCGGCCAGGTCCGCGATATTGACCGGCGGCGCCTCGGCAGCAGCGCCGACCATCTTGAGACCATCACCGTAGGTATCAGCCATTTCATTTGCCGACCAGGCAGATTGCCCGCCCTGCGACCCACCGAGCGCCGCCCAGTTCGACGACACATCAGGAAACAGCCGAGCAACCGCCCGGGTCGCGTCGATCAGGTTGTAGGCAGCCGAATAGGGCTCGAGATATGCGTGAGTGCCCTCATCGTCGAGCCCCTCGTAGTCGCTCATCGCCACCGCAAAACCCTTCGCGAGTAGACCGGTGACGGTCGACGTGTAGCCCATCAGATCGGGGCGCAGCGAAGGCCCACAGCCATGGTCCAACCCTGTCGTGGCGTGCCCCACCGAAACCACTGGCCAACCACCTTCGGGTGGCGCACCTTTCGGCACGGCAAAGACTCCGCCGACGTTTACCGGCCGGCCGGTCACGCCCGACGTCGAACGGTACACGGCTCGCTTCACGTCGCCGGCGGCTTGGACGAGTTCAGGCGCGTAACGCGCCTGCTCGTCGACCGACACGATCTCGCCGCGATGGGCCAGGGCATCAGGGGCGGGGGCTACCGGAGCCCGTGCGATAGGTGGGTGCAAACCCGGATCCTCCTGCACGGCCGTCTTGGACCCACACGAAACCAGCACGGCGGCCAGCAGGACCGCACCAACGAACCGGGCCGCCGGCCTGACGCCACACCAGATCGACGTCACGGCGCTAGGCCACCACCAGCGGTGCGAGCCAAGCTGCCTCCGCATCCTGTTGCGAACCCCAGAATTCCGCGTTGTGCCCGCCGGGAGAGAATCCGCCAGCGGCCCCGTGCGGTAGCTGAGCAATGAACGGTTTTGTCGCTGAGATGAACGGATCGTCGTCGCCGCAGTCGATCCGGATCGGGATGGACCCAAGCGCGGGCAGACCCCACACCGAGTTGGCCGCGTAATCATCCGCGCTGTCGAATGCGCCGGGCGTCGCGTCATCCGCAGAGTTCCACAGCGCCGGACTGACCGCACAGATTGCCGTGGTTTTCGCCGGACCCAGCCGAGCGCCCAGCAGGAGCGCGCCGTAACCACCCATCGACCAACCCCAGAACCCGATCCGCGAGGTGTCCAGACCCTGCGACGCGAGCATCGGGATGAACTCGTCGAGCACCATCGCGCCGGAATCCTCACCGGAGGCCCGTTTGTGCCAGTAACACATGCCTCCGCCATCGGCGGCCGCCACCGCGAAGGGAGGCAGCCCGGCTTCGACGGCTTTTGCCAGGCTCTGGTCGATACCTTCCATCACCATCGCGGCGTCGCTGTCCTGCCCGTGCAATGCGATGACGGTACGCAACGGCCCGGTTTGGCCCGGTGGGCGGGCGATCACCCAGTTGGTCGGCACCCCGCCGCGCGCCTGAGAGACGAATGACCCGGTGACGTATGTGGGGGCCGCGCCGGGTGGCGCCAACGGTGCACCGACGCTCGTCATGGAGATCGCGCGGGCGGTCTCCTCCGAACGGCTCAGGTTCATTCCCAGCGCATATGCGCCGGCTGCCGTTGCCGCCGCGCCGGCGCCGATGCGCAGGAGGCTACGTCGACTCAGCTCTGCCATATCGGCCATCATGGCACGGAGACTGCTGGACTTTCCCGAATATTGAGCGTCATCCCGCCCGAAGGGCGCGTGCTTCCGAGGCGAGAAGTTATAGGTTTACTTACCGTGACCGAACGGGATCGGACATTTGACGTAGCTCGCGGTATCGCCATCATCGCAATTGTCGTAGGGCACGTTTGGCGAGGTTTCGGCACAGCTGGACTCATCGACGCGCCCGAATCCGTCCTGATAGCTGTCGACCGTGGACTCTACTTGTTCCATCTGTCGGTATTCGTTTTCATTTCAGGACTGTTCACAGCGGGTTCGGCTGACCGCGCGGGATGGCCTCCTTATGTGTGGCAACGGTTCGTGCAATTCACCTACCTCTATCTTCTCTGGAGCATCCTCGAAGGATGTGTGAAAGCGCTGGCCGGTAGCTCGGTCAACACCGCTCAACCGTGGTCAGATGTTCTGCAGGTGTGGCGCCCGGCCAGCCAGATGTGGTTCCTCCCTTTCCTGCTGGCAGTGATAGTCGCTTTCGTACCGTGGCGGCCGTGGTCATCCAAGTTGTCGAGCCGCTTCGCAGTGGGAATAGCGGTGGTCATCTCGGTGATCCTGTGGGGTGTCAACGGGCAGTACGTATTCACTCAGGGCCTGGGTCTGACAGCCTTCTTCGTAATCGGCCTGATCTGGGGCGCGGCCCGGGTACAAGCCGCCCTGAAACGAATATCGGTCACCGCAGCCGTGCTGATAGCGATCGCCGCATGGCTGCTGTTTGCACTCTCGATGGTGTGGGTGCTTCCGACTGCGCCGTCGCTGGGAGGAGAAGACCGCACCCCTCTGACGGTTGGGGTGGGAATCGTCGCATCGACCGCCGGCCTCGTTGGGGTTCTTGCGGTTTCGTACGTCGTCGTACGAGTCCCCTCATGGGCGACGGATGCGCTGGCTCTGTTGGGGCGCCGGTCGATGGAGCTGTATCTGGCCCACATCGTGTTCATCGGAACGACACGAATCGTGCTGATCAAGCTCGGCCTCACAAACGTGCCACTCGTCTTCGCACTGACGCTCATTGCGGGGGTGATTGGACCACTGATCTTGTCGTCGATATTGAAGCGAATCGGCGCTCCATGGTTATTCGAAGCACCGCGAGCGATCAGTCGGGCCCCGGCGTGGGTCTCACGCTCGAACTGACCACCGCTCCAGACCGACCAGGAACAGCTACTACTTATCGCCCGCACCAGGCAGTGGTCTCGGCCGTACGCCGGGTGTGCCGATCGCACTCGCCAGCCAGGGCAGCGCCGCGGCGAAGGCCGCGCCTGCTGACTCGAAGCTGTGCGCGCCCTTGTATCCCACCACCGAGCATTCGATGTTGTATCCGCTCAGCAGTGCGCAGAGTTTGTTGGCATTGGGGGCATGGTCTTCGGAGAACGTGTCCCAGTCGGCGATCGAGTCCGCGGATGGCGGCGTGGTGCTGGCATCGCGGTGGACCGTTGGGATGTCGTCGGCTACGCCGAGCCAGGCTGCCATGTCGCCGTACGGACCGTGCCGGGTGATCACCGTCTTGGGGTCGAAGGCCTCCCATGCGGCCTCGTCGCCACCGAACAGTCGTGCAACGGTCTGATCCTTGTTACCCGCGTTGGGACCGAGTGTGCCGTCGAGCCACACGAAGGCACTGAACAGTTCTGGGTTGCGAACGGCGGTGTTCAACGAACAGGTGGCACCCGTAGACCAGCCGGCCAGTCCCCAGTTCTCTGCCTTCGGGCTCACCCCGAATCGCGAAATCATGTACGGCACGACATCTTTGGTCAGGTGGGCGGCGGCGTTGCCCCGCACTCCGTCGACACATTCGGTGTCGTTGCTGAACTTGCCTGCGAAATCGGGAAATACGATGATCGGCGCATTACCGTGATGCAGCGCTGCGAAGTTGTCCAGGGTCTGCAGCGCGTCAGTCGACTGCAGCCAGTCGTTGGGATGATTGAATTCGCCGCCCATCATGATCACCGCCGGCATCTTCGGCGGCGGGTTACTCGAAAACCAGGCCGGAGGCAGGTAGACCACCTCGGTGCGATGTGCGAATCCCGACCCGTCAGCAGGGATGTTCACGCGTACCACGGTCCCGCGGGTCGGTATGTCGCCCTTCTGCTGCAGCGCGCTGAGTTGACCTTCGTCGATCCACTGCTCGGGCTCTGTGTGCGTGACCCTGAGCCAGGCCGCCCTGACGGTCGGGAAGTACCCCGTCGCAGTATTGAGCGCGGCAAAGCCGCACACCACAACCAACACCACCGCCAGCACCGCTACCACCCGGCGCCACCACTCCGACCCGCGCCATCCCGCGATCAGGACTGTCGCGGTGAACCCGAGCATGGCCGTCCAGAACACCGTCCCGAACGCGATGGCCTCAGCTGACCAGCCCTGTTCCCGGACGACAAGGCGCCCGGCGGCGGCAAGCCCAACGCCGACGAGGATTGCGGCCAACAGCCAACGCTGCAACCACTCCCGGGACCTCCCACGTCCGATCGCCACCGCGATGGCGATCAGGGCAAGCAGCTGCAGGGTTATCGGTATCAGACCGCTGGTCAGGGACAGGTTCATCAGTTTCGGCCCTCACAGTCGTTCTGGGCAGGTTTCGATGCGAATCGATCGGCGATCCACGACAGCGTCGCGGGGGAATCGGTCTGGAACTGGGGGTCTTTCCGAATCGTGATGGTGTCCCCCATCCTGCACGCCTCATCGAGTGCGCGATCGGTCCACACCGGCAGGCTGATCGCATCTGCGTCGCTGTAATTCACCAACATCGGAGCGGTGGTCGGCCCCTGTGGCAGATTGACTTTTCGGAGGTAGCCGCGAAGGGTGTCCACGGCCTCTGCGTTGGCCGGCTTGAGGTCGTCGGGAGGAATCTGTGCCGCGACCTGCCGCGCGGCGGATGCGGATTGACAACCCATCAGTGCGTCCCAGTGTTGCTGGGCCGCGCCGCGGCGAAAGTCGTCGAGGTTGACGACGTCGGGATCCTCGGTGTGCAACGCCGCCAGAAAGCGCGCGAGTACCACCTTCTGGTCGTCGGTCAATGTGCCGTTCTGCGCAGCGTCGGCAAGGCCGTTGACGCCAGATATCGGTGAAATACTCACCGAACCCACGAAATCACCTTCGAAATTGTTGTAATCAACCGCCATTTCGTTGGCCGCCCACGCGGCCTGCCCGCCCTCACCGACGCCCATTGCCAGCCATGACGTCGACGTCTGCGGTTCCGCGACATGGGCAGCTTGCGCTGCGTCGATCATGTTGTATCCGCTCGTCATCGAGTCCAGATACGGGTGATACGTGTCGCTTTCGTTGCCGCCGGCGGGAGGTTTGGCAAGGCCCTGGAAGTCCGGAACCGTCACTACGTAACCGGCGTTCAGCAACGCTACGACGGTCGGTGCCAGGCCGAGCAGCGTCGGCGACTGCGACAGTGGGCACTCCTGAGTCGATCCGGTGATTTGGTGCCCCAACGCCACGATGGGAAATCCTCCGTCGGGGGCGTCGCCCTTGGGGACGAAGACCGACGTATTGGGATGCGATTCCCAATCGTTGATGCCCGAGCGCGAGATGTGGGTGACGATGTTCATCGACGACGCGGCCTCACGGACGGAATCATCGACATTCGTCAACGGAACCGAGCTGAGGTTATGCGACGGCTCAGCACCGGAGTCGGATTTTTCGGCGTCGGTCTCGGTGTGCGATCCGCAACCAGCGAGCACCAAAACAGTGGTCGAAATCAGTGCAATACCGAGACGCATCGACAAAATCCCCTCGTATTGTTTCCAGACTGATCGTAGCCGCGCGCGTAACGATCTCGTTCGAACTCGCTATTTGTACGGGATTTCGCGCACACGGATGCATCAACCAATGAGATCGTTCATGTCATACACAAAACGGAGTTACGGTGGCGCACGTGCGTAATAGCGGGATAGACCCGGACCACCCGACTATCGGCATCGCTGTCACCACCGTCGGGCGATGGGACGCGCTCCGCGGTCTACTTGACGACCTGTCCAGGCAATCACGGCCGCCACACGCGGTCGCCATCGCGCACCACAATGCCGAAGCCGCGGGCGAACTGGACGCACTCGTGCGGTCGTTCTCGGGCAAGCTGACGATAACGACCGTTGTGAGCCCGCGTGGGATATCGAACGGCCGCAACGCGGCGGCCGCGATGCTCGGCGACGACATCGACTGGCTCTACTTTCCCAACGACACCAGCCGCCTCGACGACGACTTCCTGGCCCGCATCGCACAGCACACCACACCAGACCAGACCGTCTGCGCGGCACAGCTTGTTGATCTGGAGGGCGTCCGAAACGCGCTCCCGCCAACAGGTACACCGTTGACCCGGCGCAACGTCTGGGGCGCGATCGAGCCGGCCACCCTGTTCAGGCGGCGGGATTTTGTGCAGGTCGGCGGATTCGATCCGGCACTAGGGTCGGGCGCCCAGACTCCGTGGCAGGCAGGTGAGGGCACCGATCTGTTGATCAGGTTGTCCGAGCTCGACGACTTCTCGATCGACTGGATCCATGACATCGCCGTGCACGCCCAAACCGAATTCGCGCATCTCACCCCGAGCGAGCGCCGTCGCAAGATCCGCTTCTACGGGCGGGGTACCGGCTATCTCTATCGCCGCTGGGACTACCCGGCATGGGACAAGTTCCGCCACGTGTTCGGCGCCCTGCTGTCCCCAGTACTGAAACGGGACAAATTCCGTCCGCGCGACGGTTTTGCCTTGGCACTCGGGCGGGCCGAAGGCGTGCTGGGCCGGGTGCTCTCGGACAACACCGATAACCGGGCCATAGTCCGATGACTGCCCGCAGGTGGCTGGTATGCCTCCTGCTGCTGGGCATGGTCAGCTCCACTGTTTCCGCGTGCCAGTCGCCCCATCCCGCCGCGATCGGGATGAATGTCCACTACCGCGATGATGACGCCGCCACCGTCAAGCGGCAGTTCGACCTCATGGCGGCCATGAATGTGGACTGGGTCAGAGTGGACGTCGACTGGTCGGCGATCGAACCCGAGCGAGGCGAGTTCGATTGGGAACCTGCTGACCTGCTCGTCGATGAGGCCCT
Source organism: Mycolicibacterium sp. 050232 (assembly GCA_036235365.1). Classification (GTDB taxonomy): domain Bacteria; phylum Actinomycetota; class Actinomycetes; order Mycobacteriales; family Mycobacteriaceae; genus Mycobacterium. The sequence continues at coordinate 350,646 of JAZBEZ010000006.1, forward strand.
GGCCCACCAGATGAATGTGCTGATCGTGCTCTCCTACACCCCGGATTGGGCACGGTCATCCGCCACCGATACCAAGTCACCGGACAGCCATTTCCGCCCGGTCGACTCGATGAGCTACGCGCGTTTTGCGCGCGCCACGGCTCAGCGCTACGCCTCGCGCGGGGTACACCACTGGGAGATATGGAACGAACCGAACAGCACGAAATTCTGGCCGCCGCGACCCGACCCGGACGAGTACGGCGCGCTGTTCCGGGTGATCAGGGCCGCCATCCGTGAGGTCGACCCGACAGCCGAACTGCTCATCGGTGGCCTCGCCCCGCCATATGACCCGACAGACATCTCCGCCACCAACTACCTCGAACAGCTGTATGCCAATGGAACTGCACAACTCGCGGATGCTGTCGCGGTTCATCCGTACAGCAACCCAGCGTTACCCATCATGGGCGAGCAATCGTCCGGCGGTCTCAAGGACATACCTGCGCTGCATGCGGTGATGGACCGGCACGGCGACACCACAAAGAGCATCTGGATCACCGAATTCGGTGCGGCGACCGGTACCGCCCCGGACGCGGTATCCGAACAGGACCAGGCAGCGACCCTCGAGTGGGCCAGACTGGAGGCCGAGCGCTGGGATTGGGCAGGGCCGCTCATTTACTACGAATTGGTGGATGGTGGCACCGATGTCAATGACATCGAGCAGAACTACGGTGTGCTGCGCGCGGATCTCAGCCCCAAGCAGGCCGCGATCGATCTGACCAACGGCGTCTCGAATTGAACTCCGTAGGGGAGTCGCTCAGCGCCGCGCGTTGCCCTCCTGGTGCTCAACCGGAACGGCTTGCGGTGCGACGACCGTTTCACCGGGCCCGACGTCATGTACCACCGTGGCGTTGGGCCCGACCGTCGCGCCGTCATGAAGGGTCACCGGCCCCACGATCACGGCGCCCGTCCCGATCCGGACTCGGTCACCCAGCGTCGGCCTGCCCTCCGAGGTGGCACCGACGGTGACGCACTGGTTGATCCAGCAATACTCACCAATCGATTCCGCGTCCACGATCGTCTCGTACCCGTGCTGGATGAACAGCGCGGCACCGATCCGGTCCGTGTGCAGCACGGGAGTTTCCGGTCGCCGGTAGATTGCGCGCAAGATGAGGCGGACAAGCGGCCGCGCTGATCCCAACCGATAATGCACCAGCGTGCGGAACTGGCGCTCCAGCTCAGCACTGCACAAGAACGCGAATTGCGAATACCGGTCGAGGGCCAGGATCTCGGCATTGTTGATGCAACGGACCGCCCAGTCGACGTCCTCGGCGACGATTTTTGCGACGCCGGCTCGGTTGATCGAAAACCAGAGGGGGTAAGCCCAGATGCGCGCCACCAGCAGCTTGATCCGACCGCCCATGCGCTCGATAGTAGTTAAAGCCCGGACATACCGGAGCGGTCTGAGTCACCGGCTCTCAGAGATCATCGGCGAATTCCTTACGCACCGCGTTCACCAAATGCTCGCGAATGAAATTCTGCAAACCGCGATGTAGCACGGCATGATCGCCTCCGGGCGCCACCGTCAGCCTCGGCGCCAGACCATGACGTGCCAGCCGCTTGAAACCGATCGGGCCTTGATGGTCTGAGAACCATCCGTAATCCAACGGAGACATCACCAGCTCGGTCGACAAGCCGCGGCTACCCAACGACTTGAACAACACCTCCGGGACCTGGGTGTAGCCCAAGCGCCCGAGAATCAGCCAACCTCGGTACGGCAACCAATTCTTCACCCACTGCTTGGCCCTTGCCAATGCGGGCGGCTGCTCGGAAGGCTGCTCGCTGTCGCCCGCGGCGAAATCGGCCACCCCCCACAGTCGCTCATTCACACCGTCGATGCGCCGCCACGAATAGATCGGCAGGTTCACCAGAACGAGCGACCTGGCTCCGTGCCGCAATCCCGCGAGCGCGGAATTCCAGGCACCCGAGCAGATTCCAGTCAAGAACACGCGATCCGGCGCCACCGCCAGAGCGTCGACGGCGTCCATCACGTCAGCTTGCGCGTCCGCGGAGGTAATCCATGCGTACTCATCGGTTGCGATACCGGTGTCACCGACCCCACGGCGGTCGTAGCGGAACACTCTGACACCGAGCGCGGCCAACTCCCGGGACGTCTCCGACCAAAGTCGCCCCGTGCCGACCCGATGATCGCTAGCGGTTGTGTGGAGCAACACTGTCGGTCCATCGTCAGGGGCCCCGGCAATCGCGCTCCTGATCGCAAACAGCCGGTTGGGACCCAGTGCGGTGATCGATTCGACGACCTTCCGGCCGTCCGGCAACTCGCCGACCTCGGCGTCACTGGCGAACACCGGCTGGAGAACCACCGTTTCCGTGGGCAGATTCGCATCGAGCCAACTCGCGATGACGGCCAGGGTATCCAGCGGAATCTTGACCACAATGCCGGGCGGTTCGACGAATTCAGGTTGCCCGCTTACTACCTGAACTGTGCAGTTGCCCGCTGCGACCAGGTCGGCGAGTTGGCGGTCATCGGCGCGTTCGGGCCGAGGCAATACGAGCACCGGAATCGATCCGACCGAGGCCGGAATCTTCAGCGCACCAAGCGCCTTGGCACCTGCCGCCGACAGGGTGATGCCGACGAGCGGCACCGCGCCCGTCTCGGGCGGTAGGTCCTCGGATTCTCCGGCAGCGACCGTCATCCGGTAGAGCGCCTGCTGTTCGCGCACATACCGGCGACCATTGGTGACCGGATCCCAAAGGACCAGGCCTGCGGTTCCTTCTACCGCCGTGGCAGCCAGCAAAGCACCGACACCTAGGCCGACCAGGCACACACTCTCAACACCGGCGGCGCGAATATAGGACACCGCCGTGCCGATACTCTCCACATAACCGTCCACAGCGCCGTCGCCGCACTGGTTTCCCGTCGAATCGCCGGTGCCCCGGTAATCGAAGCGCAACACGGCAAATCCCTTGGCGCACAACTCTTGCGCCAACAGCTTCAAACCGCGGTAGGAATCCTGGTACTGACGGCCGAGCGGCGGACAGATCACAACGCCGGCTCGCGCAACCCCGCCCTCCGGCACATGCAGAACTCCGAAGAGCCGCGATTGCTCAGGCCCGAACCACGTCGGCACGCCCTGCACACCCGATACGTCCGTCATCACTGGGCCCATCCCGTCATCCTCGTGTACCTACTTTGCGCATACCGCGACCACTACCGCGGCTGCGTGGCAATCCGCATGGGTGATCGACAGCGAGACCTCTTGCCAATTCTGCGCGCCTGCCAACTGTGCGGCCGACCCGCTGAGCCGCAACCGCGGGAGATGATCCGAAGAGACGACTTCAATTTCGAGTGGGACAAACGCCGCATCCGGCCGTGCGAACGCCTTCATCGTCGCTTCTTTGGCAGCGAACCTGGCAGCCAGGCGGGCCAGTCGATTCGGTCCATCGCAGGTGGCGACTTCGGCGGCGGTGTAAATCTTCGCCAGGAATCGGTCTCCGAACGAAATCAAGGAATTCGCGATGTCGTCCAAGGCCACCACATCGCAGCCGATGCGGACGCGGTGACCTTCAAGCTGGATCTCGGGTGGGTTCACCGCAGCACCATCGATGCGCGTTACTGAGTGAGGGCCTTGATGGCCGCTTCGATGTTGTTGATCGAAGCAAAAGTGGATTTCTTCAGCGCTTCGTCGGGGAACTCGATGTCGAACTCGTCTTCCAGCGCAAGCATGACATTCACCGACGCATGGGAGGTGAGCCCGAGTTCGTAGAGGTCGGCGTCGGCGTCGACTCCCGTCGGATCGACCGCCATTTTTCCATGGTCAGCCAACGCCTTCTGAATTTCTTCCCGCATGCTCGCTAGCATAGGGCGCTACCGGTGACTGAATGCGTGGGTTATTGGGGATGCCGAAAATACGATCCCATCCAGCTCATACCGACGCCGAGGCCGATCCGTCACCATCACGCGGTGGTCGCCGAACCAGCGGCGTAGCCACCGGCGAAGCGACGGTTTCTCCAGGCCCGACGTCGCGTATCACTGTCGCATTGGGCCCGACTGTCGCGCCGTCATGGATGGTGATCGGGCCCACGACGACGGCGCCGGGCCCGACCCTGACTCGGTCGCCCAAGGTTGGCCTGCCCTTTGCGTTGTACCCGACGGTGACCTGCTGGCTGATCCAGCAGTGGCTCCCGATCGATTCCGCACCCACGAGGGTCCCCATCCCGTGTTCGATGTACAGCCCGGGCCCGATCCGGCCGACACTGAACTTGAGGGTGGTCGACTGCTTGTACACAGCACGCAAGACCAGACGGAGTGGCAACGGCGCCGATAGCATCCGGTAGTGGACCAGCGTGCGGAACTCGCTCAGCTTGCTGCACAAATATGCGAATCGTGAATACTGGTCAAGCGCGAGAATATCGGGGTCGTCGATGCATTGCGCCCACCAATCGACGTCCTCTGCGACAACCTCGCCCAGGCCGGCCCGGTTGATACTGAACCAGAACGGATAAGCCCAGATACGTGCGACGGGCAACAGCTTATCCAGATCACGTGCCACGAATTGATGGTAATGGATTGACCGTGGCATCTCTGCGGGTTCGAGAGCACCGCGGCCTGGAAACCACTTGGTGGGCACAAGTTCAGACCTGACGTCGGCTTTCCGGGGATAGGGTTGGCAGATGACCGAGACCGACGCTCAGGACATGGCTACAAAACTCGAGTCGGCCCGCAGGCAGTTCCGCGACGAGTTGGTGGCAGCGGGCCTGTTGGTGCCGATGGGTATCGACGGACTGTACGGCCGTGGAGCGGTTTTCGAGAGCATCGTCGACGGCATCGACCACGCGGTCCGCGCCAAGGGCGCCGAGGTCCACGGCGATCACGCGAAGGTGTTGCGGTTCCCGCCGGTCTACCCCCGCGATCAGTTCGAGAAGACCGACTACATCGCGTCTTTCCCCGATCTGACCGGCGCCATCTCGACATTCACCGGCGGAAACGCCGAGCACCGCGCACTGCTGGCCGATCGAGATGCCGGCGTGCCGTGGGACGGGCATCTGAGCCCATCAGGGACCATGCTGGTCACAGCAGCGTGCCACCCCAGCTACGCGACGCTGCCCCCCGACCTCCCGGACGGGGGCGTGGTGATGGACATCTATGGCTACTGTTTCCGCCACGAGCCTGCCATCGACCCGGCAAGGATGCAGGCCTTCCGCATGCACGAGTACGTGCTGGTCGGTACACCCGATCAGGCGCAGACACATCGTGACACGTGGGTGGATCACGGCATGGCGGTGCTGACCGGCCTCGGCCTGGACGCCCGGCCCGAAGCTGCCAACGACCCGTTCTTCGGACGGGTGGGCAAGATGTTGGCCGCGAACCAGCGCGACGAGGGCCTGAAAACGGAACTACTGGTGCGGCTGTATAGAGACCTGCACGACGGCACCGCACTGGTATCGGCCAATTGCCACCGTGATCACTTCGGCGAATCGTTCGGCCTGCATACTGCCGATGGCGGCGTCGCGCACAGCGCCTGCGTCGGCTTCGGCATGGAGCGAATTGCCTTGGGGCTACTGCGGACTCACGGCTTCGACACGGCGTCGTGGCCGGCCGCCGTGCGCACTGCCATGGGTTGGTAACCCCCGTCAGTACGCGCCCTTGCGCTTGAGAACTGCGCCGACCGTACGCCAGATGATCACGAGATCTCCCACCACCGACCAGTTCCCGGCGTAGGACACGTCGAGCCTGACCCGGTCCTTGTCTTCCAGGTCAGAGCGCCCGGAGACCTGCCACAACCCGGTCATACCCGGTTTGACGTGCTCGCGGTGTTCCAGAAAGGCAGCGTCCGACCCGGCTTCCCCTGGGACCAGTGGGCGCGGCCCCACCACACTCATCGAGCCGCCCAGCACATTGAACAACTGGGGCAACTCGTCGATGCTGGTGGCACGCAGGAATTTTCCGACCTTGGTGACGCTGGACGATGATGAGCGCTTGTTGAACATGCTCTCTTCATGTTGTTCATTGGTTTGCGGCAATTTATCGGTGCCGACATGCATCGTCCTCAACTTGAAGATCCGGAACGTCTTCTGGTCGACACCTACCCGGTCCTGCCGGTAGAAGACGGGGCCCCGATCATCGAGTTTGATCGCCAGCCCGGCCAATGCAATCACCGGAAGCGCGATGATTGTTCCGATCGTTCCCAGGACGAGATCCAGGATTCGTTTCGTGATCATCGATACCCTGTCGTGGGTAGGTGCTTCGATGACGAACAGCGGCAAATTCTCCAGCGGGCGTAGTTGCAGCCTGTGTGTCGCGACCTCGGTCAAACCCGGGACCACGATGAGTCCGGCATTGATCGCCTGCATGCGCCAGGCGAGGAATTTGACCTTCTCTGGCCCGAAGTCCCCCGCGTACACAGCGGCCAGCGAATCCGCGCCGGCCGCCTGCACAGCGGTTTCGATCTCGCTGTCGTCGTTGAACCCCAGAACGGGAACGGTACCGGTGGGCACCTGGACGTCCTGCCCGATCATGTCGCCGGCATCCGGCATGAGGACACCGACGAGCTGGTATCCCGCGCTGGGCGAGCGCTGAAAATATTCGGACAACGTGCGCGCGGCATCGAGATCGCCCAACGCGACGACACGGGAGATGTATTTCCCCCGCTGTCTTCGGCGACGCACGTCCGCGCGGAGCAGGTGCCGGGCCACAAACAGCCCAATGAGTCCGAGACCGAAGGTGACCCCGAATTGGATCCGCGAAATCGGCATGTCGAGGAAGACTTCGGCGGCCGCGGCAATCGCGAATGTCCATCCGGTAGCCGCTGCGACAAGCCGGTATTCCTCGGCCTGCTGCCCCACCAGCGTGAGATCGCGGGAATGTACGTATCCGAGCGCGATCAACCAACCGATATATATGCCGACCGAAAAGGCAGTTGCGGTGGTGAAGCTAGCGAAATGGCGATGCGCCTGGGACGTTCCGATCCATTCGGCAAAGACGACCACTACCGCAAGGACCAACGCGTCGACGAGCAGGACACGTCGACGATAAGCGGACCTCCATCGCTGCGCTTGCGCCTGTACTCCCGCGGGCGCGGCACCCGGGTCGGCGAAAGAATCAGGTTTCGCGCCAGCCGACGTAATCCGAGGCTCATTCACGGCGTAACCAACTCCAAGGGGATCCAATCCTCAACCATATCCCCGTGATTATTGCGCGTAAGTACTGCTAGAACAGCGGTTTGAGCCGAGAACTCCCGTAGCGGCGGTCTAAATGTGGTTGTGGACGGCCTACTCCCTCGAACATTCTGGACCGCCGAATCCACTGCTCCCACCCAATTCGGATTACCCCGGACGTGGGGGAACGCCTACTTCCAGAGCGCCTCAAGTGAGGTGACCGACTGGCCGAGGGCACGGGCACTCAGCGCACGCAGCGCACGCCGCTCGACCACCTCGAAGCTCGCCCCGACATGCTCGTGCAAGGCAGTGCGGCCGGCGTCGAGCTGATCGTCGAGCAGGAAGTCGACGATCTGGAGATGCTCGTCGATGGTGGCGAGCACCCGTTCTTCGGTGACGAAGTCATACATCCGGATCAGCCGGATCCGCCGGTTGACGTTGTCGAGCGTGGCGACCATCGCCTGGTTCCCGGATGCCGCACACAGTTCGACGTGGAAAGACTCGTCGCGCAGCACCATGTCGCCGTCCGGCGGCGGCGGGCTGGCCTTCAGCCCCAGCCACTCCGCCCGCAACGCCGCGAGCCGATCCTTGTCGTACCGCAGCTCGTCGGTTTCCAGGATCCTGGTGATGCCGCGCAGTTCGATGGTGATGCGCAGCTCGTAGAGGTCGCGGACGCCCGGGATGTCCAACGCCACCGGGTAGTAGCCGTCGGACCTGCGTTCGAGCATGCCGTCCGCGTGCAACCGGACCAGTGCCTCTCGCAGCGGGGTCCGGCTGACTTTGAGCGTCTCGCAGAGCTGCGACTCGACCAGCCTGCTGCGATGGTCGATCTCATCGACCATGAGCTTGCGGCCCAGGTCGAGGTAGACGCGGTCGCGCAGCGAGACGGGTTCGGTGACCGGCGTCGTGGTCATTGCAGTTCCTTGAGCGCTGCCACCACGTCGGAGCTGGTGGCATGCGCGCCGAACACTCCGCCCTGCATGGTGATCATGTTCAGTGCCGCAACGTGATTGGCGTAGTCGGTGGCCCCGGTGGCATCCGAGACGACGAGACATTCGTATCCGCGGTCGTTGGCGTCACGCATGGTGGTGTGCACGCACACGTCGGTGGTGATTCCGGTGAAGATCAGGTGGGTGATGCCACGGCTGCGCAGCACCAGGTCGAGGTCGGTCGCGTAGAAGCTGCCCTTGCCCGGCTTGTCGATGACGGGTTCGCCGGGCAGAGCGGCCATCTCGGGAACCAGCTGCCAGCCCGGCTCGCCACGGGTGAGAATCCTTCCGCACGGTCCGGCCGAGCCGATCTCAGCGCCGATCTGAGCTGAGCGCCAGCGCTTGTTGGCGGGCAGGTCCGACAGGTCCGGCCGATGGCCCTCGCGAGTGTGAATCACGAACAGTCCGGCCGCACGGGCCGCCGTCAGCACCTCCTGAGCGGGACCGAGCGGCGTACGCACCAGGGACAGGTCGTAACCCATGGTGTCGACGTATCCGCCCTCACCGCAGAAGTCGACCTGCCAGTCGATGTTGATCAACGCGGTGCGGCCGGCAGGGATGTCACCGTCGTAGGGCCAGACGTAGGGGTTGGCGTCGATCGTGATCATGCGGTTTCTCCCGCCAGGACGGGTTGCGATGCGCGCACCGGCAGGTAGGTCAGGGCGGTGAAGGCCAGGCCGCCCACCACCATCGCCACCACCGCGTCGGACAGCTGAGGCGCGTAGAAGTGGGTCAGCAGCGCACCCCCGGCTCCGATTGCCCACGCCGCGAAGGGTTTCCAGGCCAGCGCTGCGGTGGCCCGGCGGTGAGCGAACACCAACTGGTCGAGGATGAGCACGATGCCGATCGGGGGGACCAGCACCCCGAGGATGTTCAGCCAGGTCGCGAAGTACGACCAGATGCCGGCGACGGCGGCGATAGTGCCGACGACGCCGAGCACGATCGTCAACTGGCGCATGGTCTTTCCGGTGATGTTGCCGAATCCGACGGCCCCGTTGTACAGGCAGTGCGCACACACGCTGCCCAGGTTGACGAAGACGAACACGATCGCCAGCGGCACCAGGACTCCCCCGGCACTGACCAGGACATGCAGGAAGTCGCCCCCGGCGGCGGCGGGCGCGGCAGCGGCGCCGAGTGCGACTACGAGAGCGCCGGCCAACTGAGCGATGAAGTAGGCGACCGGGAACGCCGCGAAAGCCGCCAGCGCACCTTCCTTGCCGTTGCGGGCCCACCGCGTGAAATCGGCAGTCATGGTGCCCGAGTCGGCGAAGCATGCGAACACCATCGTCACGGCGACACCGAAACCGAACGCACTCGCACCGGCTCCGCCGCCATAGCTCAGGGCCGATCCGATCCCGTCGTTGCCTGCGGCCAGCACCACGGCGACCACACCGAGCGGGATGAACAGCACCGATGCCACCACCCCGATCCACGAGATGGCCCGGATCCCGACGAAGGTCAGCGCCACGAACAACACCCCGGCCAGCAGGGTGATCCACGGCGCGCTCCAACCCATCGACAGGTTGAGGGTCGAGCCCACCATGCCGGTCTGGAAGGCGAACCAGCCGATCACCAGGGCCGAGAGGAACGCCGATACGACGCGGAAACCCTTGGTGCCGAAGGTGTCCGCCGCGGTGAGCGCGAAGTTCTTGCCGGAGCGCCCGGCCAGGTAGCTCAGCGTGCCGACGTAGCCCATCAGGATCAGGTCGCCGACGAGGATCGCCGCCATGCCGGTGGCGAAGCCGAGGTTGTAGACGACGATGCCGGCGAACACCGCCGAGGTCATGATCATCGGGAACCCGACCCACACCGCCGACACCGCGAACAGTGACTTGCGAGCGGACACCGGGACGGGCTGGTTCTCGTACTCCTCACCAAGCGCCGAATGATGTTCGGCGTGCGCTGTATCCATGGCTGTATACGGTGCGGTATACGGATTTCCCAATCGTTTCTGCGGGTGAACGTTCCGTAACGGGGTGCTCACCGCCGGGCGGCGCTGAGCTTTACGTCACCGCAACACAACAAGCCGGTCCACGTAACAGAAACGTCGTCAACTCCCAGTGATCGGCCCGACCGGGCCGCCACCCCCCAGGAGATGTTGATGGATACAGGAACCACGGCATTCATGCTGTGTTGCATCATCGGCCTCACGCTGATGATCCCGGGACTTGCCCTGTTCTACGGCGGCATGGTCTCGGTCAAGAGCTCGACCAACATGATGATGATGACCTTCGGCGCAGTCGCCCTGGTAGGCGTGCTGTGGGTGTTGTTCGGATTCTCGATGGTCTTCGGGACGTCCTACGGCGGATTCGTCGGCAGTATCACCGAATTCGCCGGCATGAAAGACCTCATGGACCCGATGACCACCGTCGCCGGCCTTCCGGTCAGCTTGTTCTCCATCTTCCAGGCCCTGTTCTCGGCCATCACCGTGGCACTGATCTCGGGCGCCGTCGCAGACCGGATGAAATTCGGCGCGTGGATGATCTTCGCCGCGGCCTGGGCGGTCCTGGTGTACTTCCCGGTCGCACACTGGGTTTTCGCCTTCGACGGTGTCGTCACCGAGAACTCGGTCGGCGGCTGGATCGCCAACAAGTTGCACGCCATCGACTTCGCCGGCGGCACCGCCGTGCACATCAACGCCGGAGCGGCCGCCCTGGCCGTGGCCATCGTGCTCGGCAAGTCGGCCATGTTCGGCCAGCTGCGCAAGCCGCACAACGTGCCGCTGACCCTGCTCGGCGCGGGCATGCTGTGGGCCGGCTGGTATGCCTTCAACGGTGGGTCCGCCCTGGCCGCAGGCAATTCCGCGGCCATCGTCATGGTGACCACGTTCGTCGCCACCTGCGCGGCTGTGTTGGCCTGGATCGGCGTGGAGAAGCTCAAGGACGGCCATGTCACGGGCGTGGGCGCCGCGTCCGGCGCGATCACCGGCCTGGTGGCCATCACCCCGGCCTGCGGTGCGGTCACCCCGATCGGCGCGATCTTCGTCGGCGCCATCGCCGGGGCGATCTGCGTCTACGCCGTCGGCTTCAAGGAGAAGCTGGGCTATGACGACTCGCTCGACGTGGTCGGCGTGCACCTGGTTGGCGGCGTGGTGGGCACCCTGCTGATCGGCTTCTTCGCCAGCGAGGGCATGCCCAACGCCACCAACGGCCTGTTCTACGGGGGCGGCTTCGACCAGCTGTGGAAGCAGGCGGTCGCAGCCGGCGCGGTGATGGCCTATTCGTTCGCGGTCGCATTCGCCATCGCGTTCGTGCTCAAGAAAACCATCGGAATCCGCATCTCTTCCGAGGAAGAGGAGAAGGGTATCGACACCACGTTCCACCGGGATTCGGCCTACGAGCTCGAATTCGCCTGATCTCAACCATGATTCCCCGGCCCGGCTGCCGAGGTCCGCTCCCTCGGCAGCCGGTGACCGGGGTTTCCTCGACTTGCCGAAGTTTCCTACCGTGATACCTTGATTCTCAACAAGAGACGAAAGTGCTGGTGCTATGCCCTCCGATCTCGCCACCCTCGCCGAACAATCCGGCACCAAGTTCATCCTCGCGCTGTTCGTAGACCTGCGCGGAAAGCCCTGCGCCAAGCTCGTTCCCGTCGAATCGGTCGAGCTGCTGGCCACCGAGGGCGTCGGCTTCGCCGGCTATGCCGTCGGCGCCATGGGCCAGGAACCCAAAGATCCCGACCTGATCGCCATCCCCGACCCGGCCTCGTTCACCCCCATCCCGTTCATCAAGGAGGGCCTGGCTCTCGTGCACTGCGACCCCCACGTCGGGGGCGCACCGTGGCCGTATGCACCGCGGGTGATCCTGAAGGGCCTGATCCAGCGCGCCGCCGACGCCGGATTCGAACCCTGGGTGGGCGCCGAGGTCGAGTATTTCCTGTTGCGCCGCAACGCCGATGGCGTCCTGGCTACGGCCGACGCGGCGGACACCGCCGCCCAACCCTGTTACGACGCGCGCGGCGTCACCCGCATGTACGAGCACCTCACCGCGATCTCGACCGCGATGAACACCCTCGGCTGGTCCAACTACGCCAACGACCACGAGGACGGCAACGGTCAGTTCGAGCAGAACTTCGAGTTCTCCGACGCGCTGACCACTGCCGACCGGGTGATCACCCTGCGCTACCTGCTCTCGATGATCGCCGCCGAACGCGACATGGTGGCCACCTTCATGCCCAAGCCGTTCAGCGACCGCACCGGCAGCGGCCTGCATCTGCACCTGTCGCTGACCAGCGGCGGGAACCCGGTCTTCCCCACCGACGGGGACGACGAACGGGGCCTGGGCCTGTCCGAGACGGCGTACGCCTTCATCGGCGGCATCCTCGACCACGCCTGCGCGCTGCAGTCCGTCGTCGCGCCAACCGTCAACTCCTACAAGCGAACCGGCGCCACCTCGACCGCATCCGGTGCGTCGTGGGCCCCACGCAAGCCGAGCTATGGCGGCAACGACCGCACCCACTACATCCGGGTTCCCGACAGTCAGCGCATCGAGTTGCGCGGCGGCGACGGCTCGGCGAACCCGTATCTCGCGATCGCCGCGGCGCTGGGCGCCGGGCTGGACGGCGTCAAACGCAGCCTCGACCCGGGAGCTGTGGGTGCCCAGGGACCGACAGCCCTGCCGCCCACGCTGCTGCACGCCGTCGAATCGCTGGAGACCGATCCGATCGTCACCGGCGTGCTCGACGTCGCCGGCGAAGGCGTCGCCTCCTACTTCGCCGACGTCAAACGCGAGGAGTTCTTCGCCTACCACGGCACCGTCACGCCGTGGGAAGTCGACCAATACCTGACGGCCTTCTAGAAGGGAGACAACACATGTGCGGGATCGTGGGGCTACACCTACGCACACCGGAGCTGTATCCGCGGTTGGGTGAGCTGCTCGCCGCCATGCTCGGCGAGATGTCGGACCGCGGTGCCGACTCGGCGGGGATCGCGGTCTATGGGGACCCGGAGTGGTCGCCGTACGGGCAGGGCTGCGTGTCGGTGACCGACTTGGCCGAGCAACCCGATCTGGGTCCGGATGTGGATGTGGTGCAGGTCGATTCGACGTACCTGCTGTCAGCCGACATGGAGTCCGAGGAACTGCTGGACCTGGTACGCGCCGCCTACCCGACCGCGCTGATCTCCGGGTTCGGCGCCGATCTTGCGGTGCTCAAAGGGGTCGGCCATCCCCGTGCCCTGACCGAGGCCTGGGGCCTTTCCAAAGCTCAGGGCTGGCAGGGTGTCGGGCACACGCGGATGGCCACTGAATCGGCGGTGACGCCGTCGGGCTGCCATCCCTACACCGTCGGTCCCGGACAGTGCCTGGTGCACAACGGATCTTTCGCCAACCATGCCACCATCCGCCGCGAGCTGCGCCGGGCCGGGGTGGTTTTCGACAGCGAGAACGACACCGAGGTGGGCGCCCGGTTCGTCGCCGAACAGCTGGCAGCGGGCCGCGATGTGGCGATCGCACTCAAGGAACTGTGCGCCACCTTTGATGGCTTCTACACCCTGCTGGTCTCCGATCACGACTCGTTCGCCGTGGTGCGCGACGCCATCGCATGCAAGCCCGCGGTGATCGCCGAAACCGCCGACTGGGTGGCGATGGCCAGCGAGTATCGGGCGCTGGCCGGGCTGCCCGGCGTCGAGCAGGCGCGTATTTGGGAACCGGAACCGGAGGTGGTCTACGCATGGACACGCTGATACGGCGGGCAGGAGCGCAGCGACCGGGGAATCTGTCGCGATATGACCTGCGCACAACGCCTTTGCGGGAGGTCAATGCCGCCTTGCATCAGCCAGGCATCGAGGGCGACTACGTCATCGCCCACCCCGACGGTGCCCACAACGTGGCCGTCGGCCTCAACGCCCCGGTGCGCGTGACCGTCGAAGGCCATGTCGGCTACTACGCCGCCGGGATGAACCAGCTCGCCGAGGTCACCATCAACGGCAACGCCGGGACCGGTGTCGCCGAGAACATGATGAGCGGCACGGTACGGGTCACCGGCAATGCCTCGCAGTCGGCGGGCGCCACCGCACACGGCGGCCTGCTGGTCATCGAAGGAGACGCCGCCGCCCGCTGCGGCATCTCGATGAAGGGCGTGGACATCGTGGTGGGCGGCAGCATCGGCCACATGAGCGCGTTCATGGCCCAGGCCGGCCGGCTCGTGGTGCGCGGTGACGCCGGGGAGGCGCTGGGCGACTCGATCTATGAGGCCCGCATCTACGTGCGGGGCGAGGTGGCCTCGCTGGGTGCGGACTGCGTGGCCAAGCCGATGCGCGCCGAGCACCATGCCGAGCTCGCGGAGTTGTTGGCCGCCAGCGGTTTCAGCGACGACTACACCGCGGCCTACACCCGCTACGGCTCGGCCCGAAACCTCTACCACTTCCACGTCGACAATGCGAGTGAGTACTGATGCGCGAATCCGCCACCTTCGATCGATCCACCATCGCCGACATCCAGCGGGCCGCCGAGACCGGGATCTACGACATCCGCGGCTGGGGAGCCAAACGCCGGCTGCCCCACTTCGACGACCTGCTGTTCCTCGGTGCGTCGATGTCGCGCTACCCGCTGGAGGGTTACCGGGAACGCTGCGGCACCGACGTGGTGCTTGGTGACCGGCACGCCAAACACCCGCTGCACCTGGATATCCCGGTCACCATCGCGGGCATGAGCTTCGGCGCGCTGTCCGGCCCGGCCAAGGAGGCCCTCGGCCGCGGGGCCAGCGAGGCGGGAACCTCGACCACCACCGGCGACGGCGGCATGACCCCCGAGGAACGCGGGCAGAGCAAGCACCTGGTGTACCAGTACCTGCCCTCGCGCTACGGGATGAATCCCGACGACCTGCGCAAGGCCGATGCCATCGAGGTGGTACTCGGCCAGGGCGCCAAACCCGGCGGTGGCGGAATGTTGTTGGGGCAGAAGATCTCCCCGCGCGTGGCCCAGATGCGCACCCTGCCCGAAGGCATCGACCAGCGCAGCGCGTGCCGGCACCCGGACTGGACCGGCCCCGACGACCTCACCATCAAGATCAACGAGCTGCGGGAGATCACCGACTGGGAGAAGCCGATCTACGTCAAGGTCGGCGCCACCCGCACCTACTACGACGTGAAGCTCGCGGTACACGCCGGAGCTGACGTGGTGGTGGTCGACGGGATGCAGGGCGGCACGGCGGCCACCCAAGAGGTGTTCATCGAGCATGTCGGCATCCCGACCCTGGCCGCGGTGCCGCAGGCCGTGCAGGCTCTCCAAGAGTTGGGTGTTCATAGACACGTCCAGTTGATCGTGTCCGGCGGCATCCGCACCGGGGCCGACGTGGCCAAAGCCCTGGCCCTCGGCGCCGATGCCGTCGCGATCGGCACCGCCGCCCTGATCGCGCTGGGCGACAACCATCCTCGCTATGCCGCCGAGTACGAGAAGCTCGGCAGCGCAGCCGGTTTCTACGATGACTTCCAGGACGGACGTGACCCGGCCGGCATCACCACCCAGGACCCGGAGCTGGCCGCCCGGTTCGACCCGATCGAGGGCGGCCGCCAGCTGGCCAACTATCTGCGGGTGCTGACCATGGAAGCCCAGACCATCGCCCGCGCCTGCGGCAAGGCCCACGTCTGCCACCTGGAGCCCGAGGACTTGGTGGCCGTCACCATCGAAGCCGCCGCGATGGCCCGGGTTCCGCTGGCCGGCACGAACTGGATTCCGGGCCTATGAGCACGGCAGACGTGGTCGTCGTCGGCGGCGGGCTGGAAGGGGCCGCGGCAGCCTGGGCGTTGAGTCAACGCGGCGTCACCGATGTGACTGTGCTGGAACGCAACACCGTCGGCTCCGGGATGACCGGCAAATCCAGCGGCATCGTGCGCTGCCACTACGGGGTGAGCTCACTGGCCGCGATGGCCACCGTCGGCCTCGAGGTGTTCGAGAATGCCGACGAGATCTTCGGGACCGACATCGGCTTCCGGCAAACCGGCTACGTCGTCGGCGTCGGTGAACCCAACGTCGACAACCTGCGCAAGAGCCTGGCCGCCCAACGCGAGGTCGGCGTGCAGACCGAGGAGATCGACGCCGCCGAGGTGGCCGAGCTGTGGCCGTGGGCCGACCTGGAACCCTTCGCGGCGTTCGGCTGGGAAGCTCGCGGCGGGTACGGCGACGCCTACCAGACCGCGCAGGCGTTCGCGGTGTCGGCCAGGGCCGTCGGGGTGCGAATCATGCAGGGCACCAACGTGACCGGACTGAGGATCGATGGAGACCGGGTCACAGGCGTCGAACTGGCCGACGGCAGCCGGGTCTCGGCCGGCACCGTCGTCGTCGCCACCGGCGTGTGGGCCCGGCCGTTCCTGGCGTCCTACGGCGTCGACGTCCCCATCCGCGTGCACCGGGAGCAGATCGTCACGATCAAACCCGGGATAGACACCGGCCCCGTGCCCGTCTTCTCCGACCTGGTCTCACTGCAATACATCCGGCCCGAGCCCAACGGCGAGATGCTGTTCGGCAACTCCGATCTGGCCGAGCTGGAGCACGCCGACCCCGACGACTACCTGAACCGGGCGACCGACGACTTCATCGACCTGACCGTCGACAAGGTCGGCACCCGATTCCCCGGCTTCCCCGACGCGGCGATCAGCGGCAGCTACGCCGGCTGCTACGACGTGACCCCGGACTGGAACCCCGTCATCTCCACGACCGGTATCGACGGCCTGCTGGTGGCAGCCGGATTCAGCGGGCACGGCTTCAAGATCGCACCGGCGGTCGGCAGGCTGGTCGCCGATCTGGTGACCGACGGGCACAGCCGCGACCCGCGGATACCCGAGTCGGATTTCCGGCTCACCCGCTTCGCAGAGGACAATTTGCTCACCAGCCGGTATCCGTACGTCGGTGCCGGGGAGATGCGATAGACGGGAGTGCAGTGAGCGACCTGCTCCGTAACGCCGGCACGGCCCGCGAGCGCGATCCGCACGCACCCGTCGAAGAACTGGAGTTCGAGGCGGCCATCGGGCGCAACGTCCGGCAACTGCGCCAGCAGCACGGGCTCACCGTCGCCGACATGGCCGCCCGGGTGGGCATCTCCAAGGCGATGCTGTCCAAGATCGAGAACGCCCAGACCTCGTGCAGCCTGTCCACCCTGGCCCTGCTCGCCAAAGGCCTCGACGTTCCGGTGACCAGCCTGTTCCGCGGGGCCGACGTCGAACGTCCGGCGGCGTTCGTCAAGGCGGGCACCGGTCCGGAGATCGTGCGCAACGGCACCAAGCAGGGTCACGAATATCAACTGCTCAGCTCGCTGCGCGGCGAGCACAAGCGCCTGGAATGCCTGCACGTCACGCTGACCGAGAAGAGTCAGACCTACCCGCTGTTCCAGCATCCCGGCACCGAGTTCATCTACATGCTCGAAGGCGTCATGGACTACAGCCACAGCCGCTCGGTGTACCGCCTGCAGCCCGGCGACTCGCTGCAGATCGACGGGGAAGGCGCGCACGGACCGGTTGACCTGATCGAACTGCCGATCCGGTTCCTGTCGGTGATCGCCTTCCCTGATTCGCAGGTGTGAGCCGCCGCAGCTCGCGGGCCCTGACCGGCGTTTGGGCCCGGTGTGTCGGGAGTTGGCAGGCAGCGGCGCGGGTGTCAATGTGGTTCCATGCGCCACCGTGCCCGTCGAGCGGTCCGCGACGCCTCCACATGCCTCGCCGTGATCGTTCGGATGGCGTTGACCAGCGCGGTCGCCGTCGCGCCCAGCCTGGTCGGCCTGGTCCAGGAGATCCGGGTGCGGCCGGTGGCCGCGGTCCTGCCGTTGCCCGACCTCGCCGGCCAGCCCTGGGCGGCGCCGTCGGCACGTCCAGCTGCCGCGGCACCGGTTACGACGGGGCCACCGCCACCCCCGGAGGTTCAGGCACCGGGCGCGGTCCACATCCCGGCTATCGCACTGGCGGCCTACCGGAACGCGGACGCCATGATGGCGCAGCGCCAACCCGACTGCGGGGTGACCTGGAACCTGCTCGCCGGGATCGGGTACGTCGAGTCCACGCATGCCTTCGGCGGCGCGGCGGACGAACGCGGTAACCCCGTCAGTCCGATCTACGGCCCCACCCTCGACGGCTCACTGCCAGGCAACGAGATCATCGTCGCCGGCAGCTTTGGCGGCGGCACGACCTACGCCCGCGCGCTGGGGCCCATGCAGTTCCTGCCGACCACGTGGCTGCTGCACGGCGCCGACGCCGACGGCGACGGGCAGTCCGATCCGCACAACCTCTTCGATGCCACCCTGGCCGCGGCCCGCTACCTCTGCAGCGACGGTGCGCACCTGCGCGACCAGTCGCAGTTGACCGCCGCGGTGCTGCGCTACAACCACTCGATGGCCTACGCCGCCAACGTGCTGGGCTGGGCACAGGCCTACGCCACCGGTGCGGCACCGGTGAACCTGCCACCACTCACCGCGCCGCGGCCGCGGCCGCGGCCACCGAGCGTCGCTGTTCGCGCGGTCGACGTCCCCGCCGCATCGACCACCGGTTCGGCTGAAAACCCCAAGCCGGACAAGTCCGTGCGTCGAAACGACGACGGCGACACCGGTTCAGCGACGCCCCGGCCGGGGTCCTCGGTGACGCGCAAGGGCTCCACCGACACGAACTCGAGCACGACGAGCGGATCCCGGCACAGCACCGGCACACCCAAGGTCAAAGTTGGCAACGGCCGTTCCGGCGGGGCGCGCTGACGCCTACTTGGGTCACTGCTCGTAGATGCTGGTGATCCGCTGCGGGCCGTGGTGGTTGTGCCAGCCGGGCTTCATGCCGGGCGCCGGGGTGGCGTAGGTATCCGGGCTGTACAGGTTGCCCGGGCCGTGCGGCTCCTGCGCGGCGGCCGTGCCGGCCAGACCCAGCGCGACGGCGGCGAAGGCACCGACGGACAGGATGGGCAGGGCCAGGGCCTTGGTGAACTTGGTCATGATCGTGAATCCTTCTGTCTCAGTTGGTTTTTCGTTTTCATTGGCCCTTGATTGGGCCGCTGAGACAAGAATGCGGTCCGGACGCCCCGAAGTCTGTCGGGCGATCGGGCGGTGCGGCGGGTGAAGATGCGTTCCCCCGATCGGGGGAAGCCTTGGTCAACCAGCGGTTTTGGCCTGGGATTGACGCGGAGTACAGTTGAGCGCGTGCAGCGGGTGCTCCTTCTCGGACGCCGCGACGGGGTCTGATCAGACCGGCTTCCTGTCGCGGGTTTTTGCGATGCGCCGGTCGGGTCCCCTTCAAAAATCCCGGAGCAAACACCATGACCAGCCCAGACGCCTACACGTCCGTTCGCACCATCACCACACCGTCCGGCCCCGGTAATCCCGGCCAGCCCGTCTGGAACACCCAGCGCGGCTCATCCATGCCGGTCAGCCGCTACCGCAGCTTCGCCGACGAGGTACCGGGCGGCAGCCCCGCCTTCGGCACCGGCGTCCCATTCGACCGCACCTGGCCGGACCGCGTCATCGATGCCGCACCCCAGTGGTGCGCCGTCGACCTGCGCGACGGCAACCAGGCCCTGATCGACCCCATGAGCCCCGCGCGCAAGCGCCGCATGTTCGACCTGCTGGTCCGGATGGGCTACAAGGAGATCGAGGTCGGCTTCCCGTCGGCCAGCCAGACCGACTTCGACTTCGTCCGCGAGATCATCGAGGACGGCGCGATCCCGGCCGACGTCACCATCCAGGTGCTGACGCAGTGTCGCCCCGAGCTGATCGAGCGCACCTTTGAGGCCTGCGCCGGTGCCCCGCAGGCGATCGTGCACTTCTACAACTCGACGTCGATTCTGCAGCGCCGCGTGGTGTTCCGCGCCGACCGCGAGGCCGTCAAGAAGATCGCCACCGACGGCGCCCAGATGTGCGTCGAAGAGGCCAAGAAGTACCCACAGACCCGGTGGCGCTTCGAGTACTCCCCCGAGTCCTACACCGGCACCGAGCTGGAGTACGCCGTCGACGTGTGCAACGCAGTCGCCGACATCGTCAAACCCACCCCCGAGTGGCCGCTGATCGTCAACCTGCCCGCCACCGTCGAGATGGCCACCCCGAACGTCTACGCCGACTCCATCGAGTGGATGAGCCGGCACCTGACCCCGCGCGACTCGATCATCCTGAGCCTGCACCCGCACAACGACCGCGGAACCGGTGTTGCCGCAGCCGAATTGGGCTACCAGGCCGGCGCCGACCGGATCGAGGGCTGCCTGTTCGGCAACGGCGAACGCACCGGCAATGTGTGTCTGGTAACCCTGGGCCTGAACATGTTCAGCCGCGGCGTCGATCCGCAGATCGACTTCTCCAACATCGACGAGATCCGTCGCACCGTGGAGTACTGCAACCAGCTGCCCGTGCACGAGCGGCACCCCTACGGCGGCGACCTGGTCTACACCGCGTTCTCCGGCAGCCACCAGGACGCCATCAACAAGGGCCTGGACGCCATGAAGATCTCGGCGGACGAAGCCGATTCCGACGTCGACGACATCCTGTGGCAAGTTCCCTACCTGCCGATCGACCCCAAAGACGTCGGCCGCACCTACGAGGCCGTG
Source organism: Mycolicibacterium sp. 050232 (assembly GCA_036235365.1). Classification (GTDB taxonomy): domain Bacteria; phylum Actinomycetota; class Actinomycetes; order Mycobacteriales; family Mycobacteriaceae; genus Mycobacterium. Next base: position 371,290 of record JAZBEZ010000006.1, read on the forward strand.
ATCCGGGTGAACTCGCAGTCCGGCAAGGGCGGCGTGGCTTACATCATGAAGGCCGACCACGGGCTGGTGCTGCCGCGCCGGCTGCAGATCGAGTTCAGTCAGGCCATCCAGCAGATCACCGACGGTGAGGGCGGCGAGGTCTCGCCCAAGGCGATCTGGGGCGCGTTCTCCGAGGAGTATCTGGCCCCGATCACGCCGCTGGAGCGCATCCGCCAGAAGGTGGTCGCCTCCGAGGTGGACGGTGGCACCGACACCATCACCGCGATCGTGAAGATCGACGGTGTCGAGCGCGAGATCATCGGTGCCGGCAACGGCCCGCTGGCGGCGTTCGTCGACGCCCTGGGCGCGATCGGCTACGACATCAACGTGCTGGACTACTCCGAGCACGCCATGTCCTCGGGCGAAGAGGCCCAGGCCGCGGCCTACGTCGAGGCGTCGATCGGCGGCCGCACCGTCTGGGGCGTCGGCATCGCGACGTCGATCACGACTGCATCACTTCGGGCGGTCGTATCTGCCGTGAACCGCGCCGCCCGTGGTTAGCGCGTGTGCGCCGAGACTACGGTTTATGACGCAATTTCCGTGAAAGTTCGCCATAAACCGTAGTGTCGGCGATCGAGTCGCAAGCCAGCGTCGGCCATCTGCACATGGTTAGCTGACGTCGGCGTAGATCACTGCGCCGCCGACAACTGCAAGGAGCGGTGATGGACTGGGGTTCGACGTGGGATTTCCTCTGGCATTTCCTGATCATCTTCGCCTGGATCGCGTATCTGCTGGTCCTGTTCCAGATCCTCACGGACCTGTTCTGGCGTGATCACAAGACCTCCGGCTGGGTGAAGGCCGTATGGGTGGTCTTCCTGATCCTGCTGCCGTGGCTCACCGCGCTGGTGTACCTGATCGCCCGCGGCCAGGGCATGTCCGAACGGGCTCAGGCGGCAGCGCTGGCGGCCAAGAAGGAGACGGACGACTACATCAAGCAGGCCGCCGGCCGGTCCCCGGCACAGGAGATCGCCGACGCCAAAGCTCTGCTTGATTCCGGCACCATCACCCAGGCCGAGTTCGACGGGCTGAAGGCGAAAGCGCTGGGCTGAGCACCAAAGGGCTGATTGCGGGCTGACTTCTCGGTCCGTAGCCAGTTATAGTTAGAGCGACTGTTGCGTTGAGCTTCAGGAAGTGGACCCGGCAGCCTTCCGGACGGTGGGTGAGCCGGGTTCCGCGTTTCTAGCTTTGGTCATACTTCACGGACAGTCGTTACCTCGCTTATTCGTTCTCGCCATGAACCACCCCTGGCCCAGCACCAAGCGATTGCGTCAGGAACGCTCAGGAGCAGTTCAGACTTCGCCTGCAGATGCCGATACGTGACGGTTTCGCGATACCCCGCTGCGCGCACCAGTTCGATCAGCGTCCGCTTATCCCAGCTGAGAAGTGAGTCATCCTGCTCGATTACGAGGAGCGTTTCTTGGCCGGCCCTGATGTCATCAATGATCGCGTGAAGGCAGGCAGCCCGGGCAGCGCGCTCATTTGCATATCGGTGTCCGGCGTTATACACCGTTGCACTCACCCCCGCCGCGCAAATCGCGTCAGCGATTTCTTTTCGCCGACTGTCCTTTTCCTTCGCCATGTGAAGTCGTTCTTGCCTAGGAAGGACGAGCTGGCGCATGGTCCTACGCACAGCTGCGACATCTGGGCCTAGATGGACACTTGCGACGAGGACGTAACCGCGCTCTTTAGTTTCGTCGACGTAGATGTGCTGCGCAGTCATGAAGAAGGTTCTCGGATCTGCCGCCGGCTCAGAACAGCGTGTACTGATCGCTTTCGGCGGGGATATCGACGAACTGCTCGATGTCGGCACCACCGACGACATGGGCCAGCAGGCCCATGAACGTCTCGTCATCGAGGAGCGGCACACCCAGCTCCACGGCCTGGTAACCCTTGCCCTGATCCGGCGCGGACTCGTTGCAGAGCACCAACGACGTCTGCTGATCCACCAGGTCCGTGTAGGCCAACCCGGCGTGCAGGATGCGCTCGATGAGCTCCTCATGGGTGCGGGTCACCTCCGCCGACAGCGCCACGCGCATCCCCTGCACGAGCGGCCGCCCCGGCACGAAGACACCAGGATTGGCGTACGCGCACGGCAGGCGTGAGGCCAGCACCTTCAACGGCCGCAGCTCTTCATGGGTGATGTGGCCGTTGGGCCAGCGCCGTCGGCTCACCTCCCGCAGCGGCAACCACACCTTGCGGTCGCGGGCCCGGGCCAGGGTGGGTTTGAGGATCTGCGCCAGCACCAACGCGTCGTCGAGGGCGTCGTGTGGCTTCATCTGGCTCACGCCCCAGTGCGCCGCCAGCGTCTCCAGGCGCAGGTTCTCGGTGCCCAGCGCCAGCCGGCGGGCCAGCTCCACGGTGCACATGACGCTGTCGATGGGGAGTTCGGCGTCGACCAGCTCGGCCTCGGCAGCCAGGAAGCTGTAATCGAAGCCCACGTTGTGGGCCACCAGCGTGCGCCCCCGCAGGATCTCGCTCACCTCGCCGACGACGTCGCCGAAGGTCGGCTGGCCCTCGAGCATCTCGGCCGTCAGTCCGTGCACATGGGTGGGTCCGGGATCGACTCCCGGGTTCAGCAGGGAGGCCACACTGCGCTCGACATTGCCGTCGTCACCGACGGCAAGGGCGGCGACGCTGACGATGCGGGCCTGCCCGGGCCGGAACCCGGTGGTCTCCACGTCGACGACGGCCCAGCCCGTGCCCGGCTCCTCCGCCGGCCTGCCCCACGCGCTGCTCATATTCGCCAGGATGGCACGCGAGCCCGACAACCTCGGGCGGCGCGACAGCGTGTCGTGCCCCTAAAATCGCCGGAATGCTCACCCTTCGCGGGCGTGCCGCACTGGCCGCCGGATCCACCGCGCGCTGGGCGTCGCGGGTCACCGGACGCGGCGCCGGCGCGATGATCGGCGGCCTGGTGGCGATGACGCTGGACCGCTCGATCCTGCGTCAACTGGGCCACGACCGCCGCAGCGTCGTCGTGACCGGCACAAATGGCAAATCGACCACCACCCGGATGACCGCGGCCGCCCTGGCCACGCTCGGCCCGGTGGCCAGCAACTCCGAGGGCGCCAACATGGATGCCGGGCTGGTGGCGGCGCTGGCGGGGGCCCGCGGGGCCACGCTGGCGGCCCTGGAAGTCGACGAGATGCACGTACCGCACGTCAGCGATGCGGTGGACCCGTCGGTCATCGTGCTGCTCAATCTGTCCCGCGATCAGCTGGACCGGGTCGGTGAGATCAACCACATCGAACGCACCCTGCGCGGCGGCCTGGCCCGCCATCGCGACGCAGTGATCGTGGCCAACTGCGACGACGTCCTGATGACCTCGGCCGCCTACGACAGCCCCAATGTGGTGTGGGTGGCCGCAGGCGGCAGCTGGTCGGGCGACTCGGTCAGCTGCCCGCGGTCCGGCGAGATCATCGAGCGCAACGGGCGTGACTGGCACTCCACCGGCAGCGACTTCAAACGCCCCAGCCCGCAGTGGTGGTTCGACGACACCCACATCTACGGGCCCGACGGCCTCACGCTGCCGATGACGCTCGCCCTACCTGGCGCCGTCAACCGCGGTAACGCCACCCAGGCCGTCGCCGCGGCCGTGGCGCTCGGCGCCGACCCCGCCGCCGCGGTGGCCGCCGTCTCCGGCGTCGACGAGGTGGCCGGGCGGTACCGCACCGTCCAGATCGGCTCCCACACCGCGCGCATCCTGCTGGCCAAGAACCCGGCCGGCTGGCAGGAGGCCCTGTCGATGGTGGACAAGCACGGCGCCGGGGTGGTCATCTCCGTGAACGGGCAGGTGCCCGACGGCGAGGACCTGTCCTGGCTGTGGGATGTCCGGTTCGAACATTTCGAGGACACCGTCGTCGTCGCCGCCGGGGAGCGCGGCACCGACCTCGCGGTCCGGCTCGGATACGCCGGCGTCGAGCACTCCCTGGTGCACGACACCGTCGCCGCGATCGACTCCTGCCCGCCCGGGCACGTTGAGGTGATCGCCAACTACACCGCGTTCCTGCAACTGAATCGGAGGCTGTCGTGACGGTTCAGATCGGGCTCGTGTTGCCCGACGTGATGGGAACCTACGGCGACAGCGGCAATGCCGTGGTGCTGCAGCAGCGGTTGCGGTTACGCGGGATCGATGCCGAGATCGTGGAGATCACGCTGGCCGACCCGGTGCCCGACTCGCTGGATCTGTACACCCTCGGCGGCGCCGAGGATTACGCACAGCGGCTGGCGACCAAGCACCTGATCCGGTATCCCGGCCTGCAGCAAGCGGTTTCACGGGGCGCGCCGGTGCTGGCGATCTGCGCGGCGATCCAGGTGCTCGGCCACTGGTACGAGACCTCGGCCGGCGAGCGGGTGGAAGGAGTCGGGCTGCTCGACGCCACGACATCGCCGCAGGAGGCCCGCACGATCGGCGAGGTTGCCTCGAGGCCCCTGATCGACGGGCTGACCCAGCCGCTGACCGGCTTCGAAAACCACCGTGGCGGAACGGTTCTGGGCCCTGATGCCAGACCGCTGGCTGCGGTCACCAAAGGTGCGGGCAACCGCTTGGGCGATGGTTACGACGGCGCGGTGCAGGGCAGCGTGGTGGCCACCTACCTGCACGGGCCGTGCCTGGCCCGCAATCCGGAACTGGCCGACCATCTGCTGACGCAGGTGGTCGGTGAGCTGCCGCCGTTGGAGCTGCCGGAGGTCGACCTGCTGCGCCGCGAACGGCTGGCCGCCCCGCGCCGGGTCTAATTTCGCCGAAACCGCATTCCAGCAGGCCTCTACTCGTACTTTCGCTGCTGGAATGCCATTTCGGCGGGGTTAGTTGGCGCAGGTCAGGATGCGAAAACGTCGACCGCGGCGGCGATCTTGGCCGCGGCGTCGCTGAGTAGCGGCTCGCCATGGCCGAATCCGGCGATCTGTGCGCCCGTCGCGGCGATCCTGGACACGGATTCGGCGAGCTCGGCACGATCGACGTTGAAGACGCCCCCGATGACCTGACCGTTGAACTCCGCGACCGTATCGCCGGTGAGCACGGCATCGGCCGCCGGGAGATACAGCGCGATGCTGCCGGGAGTGTGGCCTGGCACGCCGATCACCCGGGCGCCGCCGGCGAAGTCGAGCACGTCGCCGTCGCCGACCACCCGATCCACCCGGCAAGCCGGGCCGTTCGGCGGCTCCACGATGTCCGGGCGAAGCGTCCGCTCCGAATCGGTCAGCACCGGAACTGGACCCGGCTCGCCGCGCACATATCCGGCGTCAGCCGCGCCGGCGATGACCTCGACGTCGGACCAGTCCGCGATCTCGGCGGCCGCACCGCTGTGGTCCTCGTGGAAGTGCGTGAGCACGATGCGTTTGACGTTAATCCGCCGCAGACCGAGTTCGGTGAGTGCGTCGGCGATCAACTCGGCACTGTCGGGCCAGCCGGTGTCGATCAGCGTCACGCCGTCGGGCTCGGTCCACAGATAGCAGTTGAGCAGATGGGCCTGGCCACCTGGGATCCGCAGCCGGTAGAGCGAGGACGCCATCTGGAGTAGGTCGGGCATGCTTCGACGCTAGTGGCTCCTGCGTGGCCGCGCCCGACCCGGTTTCGCGACAGATCTTTGGGGCTTGTCCGCGAATCAGACAAAATCGACACCTGTGTAAAACCTGTGGTTGCCAGGCTCGATCGATAGCGTCGTGACCCACGACCGTCCAGCCAGCGATAGTCATCACGATCACACCTCGGCCGCAAACCGCCACGCGTCACAGCGAAACAAAGTTACCGGCCAGTATGGACCAGCAACTAGACCTTAAATTCAGAGCAGAGCTAACTAACGACAGTGGCGGACATTTGGCCCTCCCCCTGGTCCGCGCTCGATTTCCTTGACCACGCGGGGTCGGCAAATAGTTTGCTGGACAGCCTTTCGCCTGGTGCGACATCGATGGCTACAGCAAATATTTCATGCTATCAACCACCCCGCCGTCCGTCTCATTATGTGGACTAACTATGGATTTGACATGGTGTTATGTGTTCAATCTCTTATTACTCTCAAGTAAGTATCAGCTCCCCTCGCTGGAGTAAGCAAAGGAAAGAACGATGGAACTCGCTGTTCGCTCATATCTCACCGCCGGGGTGGCCCTGGCCGGTGCGGGCGTCATCGCCGTCAGCCCGGTCATGCCGACGTCGACCGACATCCAGCTGCCTGCCGTATCCGCCTCTTCCGCAGCGGTGACACTGTCCGCCCTGACCAATCCCGTCGACGCCTGGGCACAGACCCTGTCGACCGCGAGCACCAACCTGCAGGCGCTCGGGGAGCAACTGCTGGCCAGTGACTTCCCGATCCTGCGGACCGTCATCAGCAATCAGATCGGCAACGCGACGGTCGTCGGCAACACCCTTCAGGCCTACGCCGACAACCTCACCACCACGCTGCAGGGCCTGCCCGACGCCTTGCAGACGGCTTCCGACCTGATATCGCAGGGCGAGATCACCGCGGCCGTAGACGGCCTCACACTCAGCCTCCTTCCGGCGATCCTCGGTCTGCTCGACGTCACGAACAACACCTGGTCCGGGGTCAGCACGACGGCGCAGAACTTCGTGAACGTGATCAAGCAGGTGCCGAACGTCGTGACCGCGGTGGCGCTTCCGGCCGCGTTCCCGCTCCTGTCCGTGGTAAATGGCTTGGCCGCCACTGCCGAAGAGGTCGTCAAGGCCGCCAACGCCGGCGACACGGAGGGTGCCGTCAGTGCGATCGTCAACGCACCGGCGACCCTCACGGACGCATTCCTCAACGGCAAGGGCACGATTCTCGGGTTCATCCCCGTCCCGGGACTGCTGTCGCCGTCGTCCCCGCTGGGGGCCCTGGGCAGCGGGCCCATCGCATCCTTGCTCGATCTGCCCAAGACCATCGCTGAGGCGCTCGACCCGAACCCGCTGGCGCCGGTCGCCTCGTCCGCGACGGCCACGTCCGCCAAACTGAGCAGTCCTTCCGTCAACGCACTCAGCAGCGGCACCTCCGCACGCAGCGTCACACTCAGCGTGCCTGCCGCCGAGACCGACTCGGCCAAGGCGTCCGATGACGTAGCTGCCGAATCTTCCGGTGCGGCAACCGGTTCCGATGCGGACACTGCGACGGGAACCACCGCCGCCGCGATCTCTCAGGACGACAGTGCGACGTCGACCGCGACCAAGGCCGCACCCTCGACCAAGACTGCGACCAAGGCCGCAATCAAGAAGCCGGGCGCGACCGCGAGCCCGGCGACGAAGATCCGCGACAACATGAAGAAGGCCGCGCAGCGGTTCGCGGGCAAGGCCGGCAAGAGCTCCAGCACCGCCGGCAGCTCGGACAGCTCGGCGAGCAGTGCCGCCAAGTCCAGCCACAAGCGCGGGGGCGACCACGACAAGTAGGCACTGATCCGCAGACTTCCGCCGAAACCGCATTCCAGCAGGTCACTACTCGAACTTTCCCTGCTGGAATGCGGTTTCGCGGCGTGTGGGGCGAAGGTTGCCGTCCCACCCACGGGCGGTCAATGCACGATAGGCGCGCTGGACCACGTCGGTCTCCCGGTCTTCCTTGATGACCCGCATGACGTCCCAACCGAGCTGCGCCAGTTTCGGCAGCACACGTAGATCTTTGACGTATTGGGCACGGTCGGTCTGATGCTGGCCGCCGTCGTATTCCGAGGCGACCTGGAAGTCATCCCAGCCCATGTCGACTGTGCGAACCACCCGTCCCCACTCGTCGGCGATGGCGATCTGGGTCGTCGGCCGCGGGAGCCCGGCGTCGATATAGAGCAGCCGCAGCCGTGATTCCGGGGGCGACGCCGCGCCTCCGTCAACCAGCGGGAGCACAGCTTTGAGCTTCGCCACCCCACGGGCACCTCGGTACTGCTTGGTCAGCATCAGCACGTCCTCGGCCGAGAACGGGCACGCGCGCATCAGGGCATCCAGCCGCTCAACTGCCTTCCGCCGCGGCAGGAATCGCCCGAGGTCGAACGCCGTGCGCGCGGGTGTCGTCACCGGAATTCCTGCAACGCAGGTGATCTCGTCGTCCGTGATGCGCTCGTGCCGAACAACGATGCCACGCGGCGACCGGATGTAGTCCCAGATCAGCTCGATCGCGACGTCGTCGTCCACCCACTCCGCCCCGTGCAGCGCCGAGGCCGCCACCCCGGTCACGATGCCGTCGCGCCGTGTCCACAGCCAGGCCGCGGTGATGCGGTCGCGGAGCGACAGCGATTGCCCCTTCGGCACATGGACGTTCCGAAAGATCGGCCGATACCAGCGCTGCAACTCATGCCTTGTGACGAGGCCGCCGGCTATCGCCTCGGCTCCGATGAATATCTCCCCCATGGGCAGATGCTTGCCCTCGGGTACGACAGACTCGCCGAAACGGCATTCCAGCAGGAGAAGTGCGAGTAAGGCCCTGCCGGAATGCCGTTTCGGCGGAATTAGGTAAGCGCGCGGCGGCCGGCCAGGGCCCGGCCCAGGGTGAGCTCGTCGGCGAACTCGAGGTCACCGCCCATCGGCAGGCCCGAGGCGATGCGGGTGACGGTCAGGCCCGGGATGTCGCGCAGCATCCGCACCAGATAGGTCGCGGTGGCCTCACCCTCGGTGTTGGGGTCGGTCGCGATGATCACCTCGGCCACGTCGACGCCGTCGACGCGTTCACCGATGCGGTTCAGCAGCTCCCGGATCCGCAGCTGGTCGGGCCCGACACCGGACAACGGATCCAGCGCACCACCCAGCACGTGGTAGCGGCCGCGAAATTCCCGGGTGCGCTCGACGGCCTGCACATCCTTGGGTTCCTCGACCACGCACACCAATGAGGCGTCACGGCGGGGATCCTTGCAGATCCGGCAGCGTTCCTCATCGGAGACGTTGCCGCACACCGCACAGAAGGTGACGCCGTCACGGATGCGGCCCAGCACCGCGGTCAGCCGATCGATGTCCGGCGGCTCGACGCTCAGCAGGTGAAACGCGATCCGCTGCGCGCTCTTGGGCCCGATCCCGGGGAGCTTGCCGAGCTCGTCGATCAGATCCTGTACCGGGCCTTCAAACACTCAGAGCCCCGGAAGTCCGAACCCGCTCAGCCCGCCGGCCAGCGGGCCCAGGCGGCTCTGCGCCAGGGTGGTCACCTGATTGGAGGCATCGGCAAGGGCGCCGACGATGAGATCCTGCAGGGTCTCGGGGTCGGCCGGATCGATCACCTTGGGATCGATCGCAACGGCGATCACCTCACCGCTGCCCTTGACCGTCACCTGCACCAGCCCACCGCCGGCCTGGCCGTGCACCTCGGAATTGGCCAGCGCCTCCTGCGCCTCCATGAGCTGCTGCTGTACCTGCTGCGCCTGCGCCAGCAGGGCCGACATGTCGGGTGTGCCTCCGGGTTGCATGCGTGGTCCCCTTGCCGTGTTGATTAAGTCTTGGTCTCGACTTGGTTTCTCTCGCCTGTCGGCGGCGATTCGGACTTTCAGCCTAGTCGGCGAGCGGGCTAGCGTGGCGCCCGTGCGAGTCCCAGCCTGCGTGCGTGTCGGCACCGCCATGATCAGCAGCGTATTCATCGCCGCTGCCGTCCCAGCCGTCGTCGACGCTCCTCACGCCACCGCCGCCCCGAACATCGCCGGCATGATCGTCTTCCTCGATCCCGGCCACAACGGCGCCAACGACGCGTCGATCAGCAAGCAGGTACCCACCGGCCGCGGTGGCACCAAGAACTGCCAGGAAAGTGGCACCTCCACCGCCGACGGCTTCCCCGAGCACACCTTCACCTGGGACACCACGCTGCGGGTGCGCGCCCTCCTGAACCAGATGGGCGTGCGGACAGCGATGTCGCGCGGCAACGACAACGCGCTGGGACCCTGCGTCGACGAGCGGGCCTCGATGGCCAATGCCCTGCGGCCCAATGCCATCGTGTCGATCCACGCCGACGGCGGCCCGGCCAACGGCCGCGGCTTCCACGTGCTCTACTCGTCACCGCCGCTGAACAACGTGCAGGCCGGCCAATCGGTGCAGTTCGCCAAGACCATGCGAGATCAGCTGTCCGCGTCGGGCATCCCGCCCGCGACCTACATCGGGTCTGGCGGCCTGGACGCCCGCTCGGACATCGCCGGACTCAACCTGGCGCAGTTCCCGTCGATCCTCGTCGAGTGCGGCAACATGAAGAACCCGGTCGACTCATCCCTGATGAAGACCCCGGAAGGCCGGCAGAAGTATGCCGAAGCCATAGTCCGGGGTGTCACGGCCTACCTGGGCAGCCAGGGCGGAACCCCGGCTCGCTAGCTTTCGACTTCTTTCTTCAGGTTGGCCAGCACCTCGTCCTGGATCTTGCGCAGGCCCAGCGGCGCGAACGTCTTCTCGAAGAAGCCCTTGACCCCACCGGCACCGGTCCAGCTGGTCTTGAGGTTGACCGACGATCCGGTGCCTGCCGGGGCGACGGTCCAGTTGGTCACCAGGGTGGAGTTGGCGTCCTTCTCGATCACCGTGTGGCCGGCCACGTCCACGGACGCCTTGATGTCACGCACGCGGGACTCGGTGGCCTGCAGCTTCCAGCTGGCCACCGTGCCGGCACCCTGACCGCCCTCGAGGACCTGGTAATCGCGGTAGTGCGAGGAAAGGATCTTTGGGCGCACGGTCTGGTAGTCCGCGATCGCGGCGAACACAGCGGCCGGCTCGGCGTTGATCAGAACCGTGCTGACCGCACTGACCTGTCCCATGTCTGAAACTCCTTTTGCTCGTGTTGCTCGTGTCTGCGGTCGCATCGGTGGCAACCTCCGACTAGCGTATATGTGTGTCTGTTGTTACGACTGACGCACAAGCTGTCCATGCCCTCGGCGTGCAGCGCCTATTGGACAGTTACCGTGCCATACCGCCCAATTCGACGGTGCGGCTTGCCAAGCCCACGTCGAACCTCTTCCGTGCGCGAGATCGCAGCGATTCCAAAGGTCTGGACGTATCGGGCCTGACCAATGTGATCTCGGTCGACGCCGAAGCCCGTACCGCCGACGTGGCGGGCATGTGCACCTACGAGGACCTGGTGGCCGCGACGCTGCCGCACGCGCTGGCACCCTTGGTGGTACCACAGCTCAAGACCATCACCCTGGGCGGTGCGGTCACCGGGCTCGGCATCGAATCGACCTCGTTCCGAAACGGTCTGCCGCACGAATCGGTGCTGGAGATGGATATTCTCACCGGTACAGGTGAAATCGTCACCGCCTCACCCGAGCAGCATGCCGACCTGTTTCGGACCTTCCCCAATTCCTATGGAACGCTGGGCTATTCGACCCGGCTGCGGATCGAGCTGGAACCCGTCCAACCGTTTGTCGCGTTGCGCCACCTGCGCTTCCATTCACTGACCGCACTCGTCGCAGCGATGGACCGGATCATCGAGACCGGTGGGCTCGACGGCGAACCGGTCGATTACCTCGACGGCGTGGTGTTCAGCGCCGACGAAAGCTACCTGTGCGTCGGGTTCAAGACCACCACCCCGGGCCCGGTCAGCGACTACACCGGCCAGGACATCTACTACCGCTCGATCCAGCACGCGCAGGGCGAAAAGCACGACCGGCTGACGATTCACGACTACCTGTGGCGGTGGGATACCGACTGGTTCTGGTGTTCGCGGGCATTCGGCGCGCAGAACCCCACGATCCGGCGGTTCTGGCCGCGCCGACTGCGGCGCAGCAGCTTCTACTGGAAACTGGTCGGCTACGACCAGCGGTTCAACATCGCCGACCGGATCGAGATCCGAAACGGCCGCCCGCCCCGGGAGCGGGTGGTGCAGGACGTCGAGGTGCCCCTGGAGAACTGCGGACGTTTCCTCACCTGGTTCCTGGAGAACGTTCCGATCGAGCCGATCTGGCTGTGCCCGCTGCGGCTACGGGACAACGACCGAAACGGTGCCGGCTGGCCCCTGTATCCCCTTCGCGCCCACCACACGTACGTCAACGTCGGATTCTGGTCATCGGTCCCCGTCGGCCCGGTGGAGGGCCACACCAACAAGCTGATCGAGGCCAAGGTCGGCGAACTCGACGGACACAAATCCCTGTATTCCGATTCCTACTATCCCCGTGAGGATTTCGACGAGCTCTACGGCGGCGAGACCTACAAGACCGTCAAGAAGTCCTACGACCCCGATTCACGCCTGTTTGACCTGTATTCGAAAGCCGTCTTGCGCCGATGAACGGAGAACAGCGATGACCACCTTCAAAGAACACTCCACGCACGCCGGCGACCACAAGCTGAACCTGGCCGAGATCCTGGAGATCTTCGCGTCGGGTTCGCAGCCGCTGAAATTCACCGCCTACGACGGCAGCAGCTCAGGCCCGAGCGACGCCACCCTCGGCCTGGACCTCAAGACCCCGCGCGGCACCACGTACCTGGCGACCGCACCCGGGGATCTGGGGCTGGCCCGCGCCTACATCTCAGGCGACCTGGACCTGCACGGGGTGCATCCGGGTGACCCTTACCCGCTGCTGTGCGCACTGGCCGAGAAGATGGCGTTCAAGCGCCCGTCCGCGCGGGTACTGGCCAACATCGTCCGGTCCATCGGCATCGAGCACCTCAAGCCCATCGCGCCGCCGCCCCAGGAGGCGCTGCCACGGTGGCGTCGGGTGGTAGAAGGGTTGCGCCACAGCAAGACCCGCGATGCAGAGGCGATCCACCACCACTACGACGTGTCGAACACCTTCTACGAATGGGTGCTCGGACCGTCGATGACCTACACCTGCGCGTGCTACCCGGATGCGGACGCCGGCCTAGAAGAGGCGCAGGACAACAAGTATCGGCTGGTGTTCGAGAAGCTGCGACTGCAACCCGGCGACCGGTTGCTCGACGTCGGCTGCGGCTGGGGTGGCATGGTCCGTTACGCCGCGCGCCACGGGGTCAACGCGCTCGGGGTGACTCTGTCAAAGGAGCAGGCCAGGTGGGCACAGGACGCCATCGTCAAGGAAGGTCTCGCGGATCTGGCCGAGGTACGTCACGGCGACTACCGCGACGTCACCGAGACCGGGTTCGACGCGGTGTCCTCGATCGGGCTGACCGAGCACATCGGAGTGCACAACTATCCGGCGTACTTCGGTTTCCTGAAGTCGAAGATGCGCACCGGCGCACTGCTGCTCAACCACTGCATCACCCGCCACGACAACCGAACCGGTGCGGCTGCCGGAGGTTTCATCGACCGTTATGTGTTCCCGGACGGCGAGCTGACCGGATCGGGACGCATCATCACCGAGGTGCAGGACGTCGGACTGGAAGTCATGCACGAGGAGAACCTGCGCAACCACTACGCGATGACATTGCGCGACTGGTGCGCCAACCTCGTCGAGCACTGGGACGAGGCGGTCGCCGAGGTCGGGCTGCCCACTGCCAAGGTGTGGGGCCTGTACATGGCTGGGTCCCGGCTTGGCTTCGAGACGAATGTGGTTCAGCTGCACCAGGTTCTGGCCGTCAAGCTCGATGAGCAGGGCAAGGACGGCGGGCTGCCGCTGCGGCCGTGGTGGACGGCCTAGATCTGGGCGACTTTCGTTGTGGTGAGACGGTTTACACCACGGAAACAGTAACTTAACTTCGGCTGTGCCGAAGTTTGTTGTTCTCTATCCACCGGACCTGTCAGATTGCCAACACGACATTTCCGGCATGGATTTACTGGATAGGGAGCAATCACGTGCGCATACCGATGCTTGTACGAGTGCTGCTGGCAGCAGGTGCACTGGTACTGATGACAGGGTGCAGTACCACCGGAACGGGGTCCTCATCCGAGGGCACGCTGCGAGTGGCGATCAACCCGGGGTTCGTTCCCTTCGAGCAGATCGAAAACGGTGAACTGGTCGGGTTCGACGTCGACCTCGCCAACGCCGTAGCCGCCAAGCTCGGCAAGAAGGCGACCTTCGACCAGATGCCGTTCACCAGCCTGCTGGCCGCCGTGAAGTCCGGTCGCGCCGACGTCGCGATCTCGGGCATCCTCGGCACGCCCGAGCGCCAAAAGGAAGTGGCGTTCTCCAAGCCGTATATGCACGACTCGTTCGTGCTCACCGTCAGCGAGTCGAACACGGCGGTGACACAGCTGGCAGATCTCGAACATTCGCGGATCGCGGTGCAGGTAGGCACCATTCCGGAAGAGTTCGTCCGCGACAAGCTGCCGTCAGCGACGTTCGTCACGGTGCAGGACACCCCGGCCGCCTTCCAACTGGTGGCACAGGGACGCGCCGATGCCGTCGTCACCGACGCGCCGGTCGCCGGCTACTACGTGAAGAAGGTCGGCAAGCTCAAGATGCTGCCGACACCGTTGAACACCGCTCAGCCGATCGTCGCGGCGTTGGCCAAGGACAACCCCCTGACGGCTCAAATCGACACCGCCCTAGACGAACTGACTGCCGACGGCACACTGGCCAAACTGCGCGCCACATGGTTCGGCGACCTCGCTCCCCAGGACGGTGCATAAGTGGACGTCATCATCGAGAACCTGCCTTACCTGGCAACCGGCTTCGCCATCACGCTCGGCTGCGCGGCCGGTGCTCTGCTGCTGGCGATCGCGCTCGGCGGTGCCCTCGGGACACTGGATTACTCCACCACTTCGCGGTCGGTTCGGTGGGCCATCCGGTCCTTCGTCGGGCTGTTCCGCAATACGCCGTTCCTCGTTCAGCTCTACATCTGGTACTTCGGTCTGCCGTACATCGGAATACAGCTCTCGCCACTGATGGCCGGACTGGTCGGTCTGGGCCTGTACGGGGCCAGCTATGTCACCGAGATCGTTCGCGGCGCCATGACCGGAGTGGGGCGCGAACAGGAGGAGGCCGGCCTGTCAGCGGGGCTCGGCCGCTGGGACGTCACCTTCCGAATCGTCTGGCCGCAGGCCTTCGGCGGCATGATCCCGGCCCTGACCAACGAAATGGTGGCGCTGATCAAGAACACCTCATTGCTGGGGTTCATCACGATCACGGAGCTGACCCTGCGGACGCAACAGGCGATCAGCTCGACCTTTGCCTCCTTGCCCTTGTATGTGGCCACCGGCGCCATGTACCTCGTCGTCAATGTGGCGCTGACGGCCTTGGCGCGGCGGTTGGAGAAGAGGCTGGCACGAACCGGTCGCGGTAGCGCGATGACGAGCACATCACGGGAAGAGGTGAGTATCGGTGCCTGAAATCGATCGGACAACACAAGAACCCGTACTGGACATCCGGGGCCTGAGCCTTTCCGTAGGCGGCACACCGTTGCTGTCTGATGTGACCTGCCAGGTGCAGCGCGGGCAGGCACTCAGCGTGGTGGGCCCCTCCGGTTCAGGCAAGAGCACATTGCTGCGCTGCCTCAACCGGCTCGAAGAGCCCACGGGCGGGACCGTACTGCTCAACGGTGTGCGAGCCGATTCGCTTGCGGTGCAAGAACTCCGGTCCCGGGTGGGGCTGGTATCACAGAAGTTCGCCCTGTTCGGTCATCTCGACGCGTTGTCCAACGTGACGCTGCCGCTGCGCCGGGTCAGAGGCATGGCCAAGTCAGCCGCCGACGACACCGCCGCGGTGTGGCTCGACCGGGTCGGGCTGGCGGGCCTGGAACGCCGGCGGCCGCATCAACTGTCCGGTGGTCAGCAACAGCGAGTGGCGATCGCGCGCGCCGCCGCCCTGCAGCCCGATGTGCTGCTTCTCGACGAGGTCACCAGTGCACTCGATCCCGAACTCGTCGACGAGGTCGAGAACGTCATCCTTCAACTCGCCGCGAGCGGCACCACGCTGATCGTGGTCACCCACGACATCCCGTTCGCCGCCAAGGTGGGCGAAGCGATGATGATGCTCGAAGGCGGGAAGGTGATCGAGCACGGTTCCCCGCGCGCGGTCCTGACCAGCTCACAACCGCGGTCGCAACGGTTCTTCGTGCGCCATCTGCGCGGGACTCGCATGGTCGCCGAAACCCTGTCGGGCCTCTCGTGAAGGTACAAGCAGAGACAACTTCCGGCGTGCGCTCCCTGCGCAGGGGCCTGGAGGTATTGCAAACCATCGCCGATGCAGGTGGCGAGGTGAGCCTGCGGGAACTGTCCCGACGGCTGGAACTGGCCGAGTCGACACTGCACGGCCTACTGCAGACGTTGGTGCAGAGCGGGCACGTGCTGCGCACCGCGGATCGCCGATATGCGTTGGGGCATGCGTTGATTCGGCTCGGAGAAGCCACCAATCGCAAGCTGGGTGAGCAGGCCGCGCCCGCGCTGGCCGGCCTGGCCGAGGCGACCGGGGAGAACGCGGACTTGGCAGTGCTGGAAGGCGCCGACGCCGTCTACCTCGCCGAGGCCGTCAACCCCGGCTCGGTCAGATCGGCCCGCGAGGTCGAACGCCGGCTGCCTGCCTGGTCCGCGGCAGCCGGGCTGGCCCTGCTCAGCCAGCTCTCGCGCGGGGAATTGGCACTGTACATCGAACGCCACCTGCCACCGGTCGATTCTCACGCCAGTCAGCTGCTCACCGAGCTCGCCCACGTGAACCGTCGCGGCTACGCGTTCGAAGCCGAAGAGGTCGAGCCCAACGTCTCGTGTATCGCCATGCCCGTGCCCGCAAGTCCGACACCGCTGGCGTTGAGCATCACGGGCCCGACCTCACGCATGACCACCGACCGCATCAGCGAGATGGTGCGCCAACTTCGCGGTGTCACCGTACGGCTGGGCGCCGACCTCCGGCGCTCACTTCATTGACCTAGGACATAAATGACTGCAGCGACCATGACAACGACCACCCGAGACCTCGCCTCCCGCCTGCTGGGCGGCACCGTGGTGGCGGCGAGCGACGAAGCGTTCGGCGACAAGGAGAACCTGCTCAATCCCGGACCCGTGAACTTCGTTCCCGGCTCGTACAGCGCGCGAGGCGAGATCGTGGACGGCTGGGAGACCAGGCGCCGACGCCGAGCGGGAGATGATTGGGCAGTGGTTCGGCTGGGTGCGCCCGGCGTGATCCGGTGTATCGATGTCGATACCACGTCGTTCACCGGCAACCAGCCTGTCGACTGCCGAATCGAAGCCTGCGGTATCGAAGGCTACCCGGGTCCGGAGGAACTCGAAGATGCGGACTGGCAGGAAATCGTTGCGGTGTCGCCACTTTCACCTGACCAATCCAATCACTTCACCGTCGACAACCCCACCCGCTTCACGCACGTGCGGTTGACGATCCGGCCTGACGGCGGAGTGGGACGCCTGCGCATCCACGGAGAAACGGTGCCTGATCCGCGCGACTTCGACTACGGTGCCCAGGATCTGGCGTCGCAGATGTGCGGGGGGCTCGTCGTCGACAGCAGCGACGAGTTCTACAGCACTGCGGAGTCGCTGAATCGGCCCGACCTCGCGCGATCCATGGGTGAGGGCTGGGAGACCCGTCGCAGTCGCGATCAGTCTCCGGATTGGGTGGTCATTCGCCTGGCCAGCCGCGCACATATCCACGGCGTGGTGGTCGACACCGCCCATTTTCGTTACAACGCATCGGCATCGGTCTCAGTGCACGGCGCGGACTGGACTGGCGGCGACGCCAGTGCATGGAGTCCGTTGCTACCCATCACGAAACTGCAGCCCGACACCCGGCACACGTTTTGGTTGAACCAGACTGGCGCAGAAGCGATCCAATCATCGGTGACACATATCCGACTCGATGCATTTCCCGACGGCGGGCTGTCGCGCTTGCGGGTGATCGGTACGCCGGACGCACGCGGACGCCTGTCACTCGGGCTGTCCTGGTGGAACTCGTTGCCGCAATCCCAGTTGGGGCAAGTTCTCACCGGCATGGGCGTCGCCGAGTCGGTGGCACACGAACTTGCCGAGCGCCGGTCGCTGCTGGGCGACGATGTCAATGCGGTTTCGGCTGAACTGGATTCATATCCCGTCGCCGCCCGCCGACTGCTGCTCGGTATCCCCGGCTAAGAGGCAGGCATCGGACATGGAAATGCAGGTATGGACCGAGGCCCTGCGGCTGAACAATCCCCTTCGCATATCGCGCTCGCTCACGACCGAAGTAGACAACGTGTTCGTCGCGATCACTGCCGACGGGCACACCGGCTACGGCGAAGCCGCTCCAGGGCCGTGGCGTGGTGAACCTATCGGCGATATCGTCGACTACCTGGAGATGGCGTCCACCATGCTGGGTGACGACCCGTTCGCAGCCCAGGCCATCCTGCTCCGGCTCGATCGCAACGTCGGCCACAATGCCGCGGCGCGATCTGCCGTTGACATGGCGTTGGCGGATCTGACCGGAAAACTGGTCGGCCAACCGCTGTTTCGTCTGCTCGGCTTGGACGCCGACACAACGTGCGAATTGTGTTACACCATAGGCTTGGACAAAGTCGACGCCATGGTGGCGGCGGCAGTCGACGCGGCTACTCGATTCCATGCCCTCAAGATCAAGCTCGGCGGTCCTGACGACGCGACGATCGTGCGCGAGATCTCGTCGGCGGTGGACGTTCAACTTCGCGTCGACGCCAACGGCGGTTGGAGCGCCGAGCGGACCCTGGCCCTGATCGACGAGGTGCTCGAACCCTGCTCGATCGCGCTCATCGAACAACCTGTGGCCGCCGACGATCTAGATGGTCTCGCCGAGGTGCATGCACGGTCGCCGATCCCCGTCATCGCCGACGAATCGATCACCGACCTCGGGTCGCTTCGGCCCCTGATCGGCATCTGCTCCGGAATCGACATCAAGCTCACAAAATGCGGAGGTCTGAGCGAGGCGTTGCGGCTCATCGCCGCCGCCCGCGCCGTGGACATGTCCGTCATGATCGGCTGCGAGGTGGAGACCTCTCTGTCGGTGACGGCGGCGGCCACGCTGACCTGTCTGGCCGACTACGCCGATCTGGACCTGCACCTGTGGCTCGCGCAGGACCCCTACACCGGAGTTACGTTGCGGGACGGCCGATTCGTGCTGCCGAGGCAGCCTGGCATCGGCGCCGTCCCCGTCAGATCGTTTTGTCGAGGTTGAGTCGGCGGTGAGGTCGCAGCCTACTCGAACTTCTGCGCCCTGCACGCAGAGTCAACGCAAGCGACTGCGCGCTAGCTCTCGATCTTTCGCGCGCCCAACTCGTTCTGCAGCAGCTCCAGAGCGACCTCTTCGGGGTCCCGACGGGGGCCGGCCTCACTGTGCGAAGCCTCGGCGAGCATCTCCGCCTCTTCCTGCTCCGGGGAAGACGGCGGCTCCGGCGCCGGTTCCGGTTCCGGCTCGGGAATGACGCGGCCGGGTCGGCTGGGCACCCGAGGCGGCGGCTTCGCAGCCTTCGGCGGGGGCGGTGGGGCCGCCTCCGCAGTGCCGACCTCACACCGGATCTGCCAATCCACACCGAGCGCGTCCTTCAACGCCTCCCGGATCACGTCGGCATTGCGCGACTCGGTCAGCCGCTTGGCCAACGGTGGCGAATCATGGGACAGCACAAGGGTTTTGTCCTCGACCGCGCGGACGATCGCCCCGGAAAGCATGACCTCGGTGGTCCGGCTGCGCTCCCGCACCTTCTCCCGAACCGTCGACCACATCGAGCGCACCGCTGCGGCGTTGGGCTCGCCACCTGGGCTCACCGCAGCAGGCGCCGGGGCCGGCTCGGGTTCCGGCTCGGGTGCAGGCTCAGGCTCGAAGTCGGGCTCGGGCGGGAGCGGCGGCTCGGGCTCGGGTGCCGAAACAGGCTCGGGTGCCGGAGCAGGTGTGGCGTGCACCGGCTCGGGAGCAGCCACCGGCGCGGGCGCCGGCTCAGGGGTGGCGGCCACGGGTTCAGGCGCAGGCACCGGCTCAGCTTGCGGTTCAGGCGCAGGCACCGGCTCAGGGGTGGCGGCCACCGGTTCAGGCGCTGGCGGCGGGGTGGGCTCGGGGGCGGGCGCCGGCGCAGCAGCCTCGGCGGGCGGCGCGGCCTGGCTGCGACGCACGAAGGTCTTGGCGGGCTCGGCGGCGGGCCGAGCAGCCTCGGCCTCACCGGCCGGGATCGACAGGTCCAGCCGGGTCTCGATGCGTTCGATGCGCTGCAGCAGCGCCGATTCGGTGTCATGCGCCGACGGCAGCAGCAGCCGGGCACACACCACTTCCAGCAGCAGCCGCGGCGCGGTGGCTCCGCGCATCTCGCCGAGGCCGGCGTGCACCACCTCGGCGTAACGGGTGAGGGTCCCCGCGCCCACGCGAGCAGCTTGCTCCCGCATCCGCTCCAGCACGTCGGCCGGCGCGTCGACGACACCGCGGGTGACCGCGTCGGGCACGGCCTGCAGCACGATCAGGTCGCGGAAGCGCTCCAGCAGATCGGTGGCGAACCGCCGCGGATCGTGACCGGCGTCGATCACCGCTTCCACCGCACCGAACAGCGCGGCCGCATCCCCGGCTGCCAGCGCCTCGACCGCCTCGTCGATGAGCGCCATGTCGGTGGCACCGAGCAGGGCCAGCGCCCGCTGATACGTGATGTGGTTGCCACTGTCGCCCTGTTCCGAGCCGGCCAGCAACTGGTCGAGCACCGAGAGGGTGTCGCGGGGTGAACCGCCACCGGCCCGGATCACCAACGGGTACACCGCGTCGTCGACGTTGACGCTCTCTTCGGCGCAGATGCGCTCGAGCAGCGGGCGCATGGTGCGCGGGGCCAGCAGCCGGAACGGGTAGTGATGGGTACGCGACCGGATGGTCGGCAGCACCTTCTCCGGCTCGGTGGTCGCGAACACGAAGATCAGGTGCTCGGGCGGCTCCTCGACGATCTTGAGGAGCGCGTTGAAACCGGCGGTGGTGACCATGTGCGCTTCGTCGATGATGAAGATGCGGTAGCGCGATTGCGCGGGGGTGAAGAACGCGCGATCGCGCAATTCACGGGTGTCGTCCACACCGCCGTGGCTGGCCGCGTCGAGTTCGGTGACATCGAGGTTGCCCGGGCCGTTGGGGGCCAGCGCGACGCACGACGGGCATACCCCGCACGGCGTGGGCGTGGGCCCCTGCTCACAGTTGAGCGAGCGGGCCAGGATGCGCGCCGAGGATGTCTTACCGCAGCCGCGTGGCCCGGAGAACAGGTAGGCGTGATTGATCCGGCCCGCGGTCAGCGCGGTAGATAGCGGCTCGGTGACATGTTCCTGGCCAACGACTTCCGCGAAGGTTGCCGGCCGGTATTTGCGGTAGAGAGCCACGGAAGAAGGCTACCGACTGCGTCTGACGCCGCGCCGGTGACCGTTGACTTTGAAACCACGCACACCGCCACCCGCACAAATGCTGCGTCAGCTCAAAGTCAACGCAGAGTTCTGCACAGAGCGGGATTCATCCACAGGTGGAGACGCCGAGACCGGGCACACGCCTGTCTTTGTCCCAGCCGCCGGCGACCCTCGGCGCATGAGTGAGCCCTTCATCGGCACCGAAGCCCTGTCGACCGGCGTCGTCAACCGCTACCAGCTCAACCGCTACCACCGCGCGATCCTGCCGAACGTCTACCTGGCCAAGCGAACGGCGGTATCGCTGCGGCAACGCATTTTGGCGGCGTGGTTGTGGTCGGGTCGTAACGGGGTGATCGCCGGAGCCGCCGCGTCGGCACTCCACGGCGCGAAGTGGGTCGCCGACGACATCCCGATCGAGTTGATCAGCGCCAAGACCAAGCCGCCCGAGAAGGTGATCACGCGACAGGACCTGATCTTGGACGGGGAGGTCACGCGCATCGACGGTCTCCCGGTCACGACCGTCGAGCGCACCGCTTTCGACCTCGGGCGCCGCGGTCTGATCGGTGCGGCCGTCGCACGGCTCGACGCACTGGCCAGAGCCACCGGATTGAAGGCGGATGACGTGCTGACTCTCGCCGCGCGCCACCGCCGTGCCCGTGGCCTGCGCCAACTCGAACGGGCGCTGGATCTGTTCGACTCCGGCGGCCAGTCCCCGAAAGGAACCTGGCTGCGGCTGATGCTCATCGACGCAGGATTTCCGCGGCCGCAGACTCAGATACCGGTGCTCGGGCCCGACGGCTACCCGAGGTACTTCCTCGACATGGGTTGGGAGGAACTGATGCTGGCGGTCGAATACGAGGGTGTGCAGCACGCCGATCAGCTCGGCAATGACATCACCCGTGCCGACTACCTCACGCGAGTCGGCTGGACCCACGTGAGAGTGGCCGCGGGACACCGGCGCCCCGCCATCGTCGCGAATGGGATCGGCTTTGGCGGCCAGAGCTCGGGATCACGCCGCGCCGGCCGCCGCTGGCCGGTCCCCCACTGGAGCTCGGCTGTTGACTTCGAATCCACGCACGCCGCTACTCGCACAAATGCAGCGTCAGTTCCAAGTCAACCCAAGAGAGACTCGGTTGCCGACAGCAGCGCACAGGTGGCGACTCCGTCGATCGCCTCACGCACCTCGTCCAGCGACGGGAAGGTCGGCGCGATGCGAATGTTCTTGTCCTCCGGATCATTCCGGTACGGGAATGCTGACCCGGCCTCGGTCAGCGCGATCCCGGCGTCCTTGGCCAGCGCGACAGTGCGCCTCGCGGTGCCCGGCAACACGTCGAGGCTGACGAAGTAGCCGCCCTTGGGGTCGGTCCACGACGCGATCTTCGACTCCCCCAGCCGGTCCTCGAGGATCTCGGCGACCAGGGCGAACTTGGGAGCGATCAGCTCGCGGTGACGCTGCATATGCAGCCGCACGCCGTCGGCGTCACCGAAGAAGCGGCTGTGGCGCAACTGGTTGACCTTGTCCGGGCCGATCGACTTCTTCCCGGCGTGCTGCAGATACCAGGCGATGTTGCCCAGCGAACCTGCAAAGAAGCTGACCCCGGCACCGGCGAAGGTGATCTTGGAGGTCGAGGCGAACACCAGGGGACGGTTCGGGTGGCCGGCCGCCTCGGCCAGGCCGAGGATGTCGATCTGCTGCGGGAAGTCCGGGGTGAGCGTGTGCACCGCATACGCGTTGTCCCAGAATATGCGGAAATCCTGTGCCGCTGTTTTCATCTGGAGCAGCCGGCGGGTCTTCTCCCAGGAGTACGTCGCGCCCGTGGGGTTTCCGTACACCGGAACGCACCACATGCCTTTGATGGCCGGATCGGCCGCGACGAGTTCCTCGATGAGATCGACGTCGGGGCCGTCCTCGTGCATCGGCACCGGAATCATCTCGATCCCGAAAGATTCGGTGATGGCGAAGTGCCGGTCATAACCGGGTGCCGGACACAGGAACTTCACCACTGGCGCCTGACTCCAGGGCAGCAGTGAATCGACGCCGCCGTGCAGCAGGGAGAACACGATGACGTCGTGCATCACCTCGAGGCTCGCGTTGTTGCCCGCGATGAGGTTCGCAACCGGGATTCCGAGCAGCTCACCGAAGATCTCGCGCAGCTCGGGCAAGCCATGCAGGCCCCCGTAGTTGCGAGTGTCGGTGCCGGCACGGTCGCGGAAAGAGTCTTTCTCCGAGCCGGGCAGCGTCAGCAGTGCGTTGGACAGATCCAACTGCTCGGGGGCCGGCTTGCCGCGGGTCAGATCCAAGCTCAGCTTCTTGGCCCGCAGCTCCGCGTAGTTGCGCTGTTGGACTTCGTGCTGCGCGAGTAGATCGTCGCGGCCGAGAGACTGGAACGACACCGCGCGCCTTTCACAGAAGCGGAACGAGCTGGACATAAGGGGACCCCGCGCACCCGCCAGAGCCCGTTGACCCTTGCTGCCTTCCGGCCCTGGGGGAGTTCACAGGATGGACGCCGCGCGGGGTCCGAAGGCGAGTGTAATACCCCGCCTGTCCCCGGCGTTTACGGGAGTGGTTCAGGCGTCGGTTACGATTGCCGACGGAGGATTCGCCTAGTGGCCTATGGCGCTCGCCTGGAACGCGGGTTGGGTTAACAGCCCTCAGGGGTTCAAATCCCCTATCCTCCGCGCTCGGGTCCGGGGTGCGACCTGCTGAATCAACCCTGATCAGCGGTTCGCACCCCGGCCCAATTTCAGTACCCGAGGAGGAGTATGGGCCGCACCGTCGCGGTGATCTGGCACGTGTCGTTTTCGATCGTGGCCGCCGGCCTCTACTTCTTTTTCGTGCTTCCCCGCTGGCCGGAACTCATGGGCCAGACGTCGCCGACCCTGGGGCTGATCCTGCGGATCGTCACCGGTGTGCTGATCGGTCTGGCGGCCCTGCCGGTGGTGTTCACCCTGCAGCGGACCAAGCGCCCCGAGCTGTCAACGCCGGAGCTCGCGCTGCGGTTACGGACCGCCTCGATCTCCCTGCACGTCGTGGCAGCCGTGCTGATCGTCGGCACCGCGGTCTCCGAGATCTGGTTGTCACTGGACAACTTCGGGCCCTGGCTGTTCGGGATCTACGGCGCCGCCGCCGCGATCGCCCTGCTCGGCATCTTCGCCTTCTACCTGGCCTTCGTCGCCGAACTGCCGCCTCCGCCGCCGAAGCCGGTCAAGACCCGCGAGAAGACCGAGCGCCGCGGGCGCAAGAAGGCTGCCGCTGAGCAGACCGTGGACGACGCCTCGGGGGCCGTCGAAATCGAGGAGACCGAAGCGGTCGAGGAGACCGCCGAGGTCGACACCGACGAGGCCGACGCCGACACCGACGAGCCCGAAGAGACCGCCGACGACGACAAAGACACAGACAAAGAATCGACGGGCACATCGCTGCGCAATCGGCGACCGTCGAGCAAGAGCGGCACCAAGCGGCGGGGCTGGCGCTCACGCGGCGAAGTCGCCACCGAAGACTGACGCAACTCCGTCCGCGTCGACATCGGGTTCTTGCCCAGCCAAGATGGGTATATGAGCAAAGTGGGCTCACATCCGTTCAAAGTGATTCTCGCGGCGGCACTGACCGCCGTCGCTGCCGTCGTCGTCCCGTCCGCGCCTGCCGGCGCCGCGCCGGGTGACCCGGAGACAGTGGCCTCCCAGGTCGAACCATCGGTGGCACGCATCGACACCCGGGTGGATTACCAGCAGGCCTACGGCATCGGCACCGGCATCGTGCTGTCCCCCAGCGGCGAGGTGCTGACCAACTACCACGTCGTCCAGGGCGCGAACTCGATCAGCGCCACGGTCGGCGGCCAACGGTTCGGTGCCGAGCTGGTCGGTTACGACCGTCAGAACGACATCGCGGTACTGCAGCTGCACGGTGCGGCAGGCCTGCCCGCGGCACCGATCGGTGATTCGGCAGCGCTGGCACCGGGTCAGCCGGTGGTCGCGCTCGGCAATGCCGCGGGTACCGGCTCACCGCTGACCCGCGAGATCGGCACGATCAGCGCGTTCAACCGAACCGTCAATGCCGAGGACGAGCTCACCGGCACCAGCGACGAGATCAACGGACTGTTCGAGTTCGCCGCACCGGTACGCGCCGGTGATTCCGGTGGTCCGGTGGTCAACGATGCGGGCCAGGTGGTCGGCATGACGACGGCCGCGTCGGTGAACTTCCGGATGGGTCCGGGCGGCAAGGGATTCGCGATCCCGATCAACGACGCGATGGGCATCGCCGGTCAGATCCGGGCCCGCACCCCGTCGGCCTCGGTGCACATCGGGCCGCCGACCATGCTCGGCGTCGGAGTGCGCACCGCACAGCGCCAGAACGGCGGCGTGATCGTGCAGGACGTCATCCCCGGCGGCCCGGCCGAAGCGGCCGGGCTGATCTCCGGCGATCTGCTCACCAACATCGAGGGCACTCCGCTGAATTCGGCACGCACGCTCACGCTGGTGCTGGATCAGCATTACCCGGGCGATGTCGTCGCCCTGACCTGGCTGGACCAGGGCGGTCAGCAACACACCGGCAAGGCCACGCTGGCCGCTGGGCCGTAATCCGTGGTCACGCTGGACCGCCTGATCAACGTTCTGGGCGGCTACGGGGTGCGGCTCCGCCGGCCGACAGACGGCCATTGTCCGGCGCCACGCTCCACCGAGTTGCGCAGCGTCGTCATGCACGAACCCGGTCAGGTGATCGGCGACGTCCTGCTGGCGGTCGGGGCCGGGTCCGTGGCCGAGGCGGTGCAGTGGGCCGCGGCGGCACGCGCTGTGGTGGTGCTGGTGCGCGGGTTCGACAATCCGACCGATGACGAGCCGGTGACCGACGACGGCATCGCCGTGATGACGGTGGACCCCGAAGTCTCCTGGAGCGAGCTGGCGGCCGTGGTCTACGGCGTGGTGCTGGAAGGCCGGGAGACCGAGTCCGGGCGCGGCCCAACCGATTTGTTCGCCCTGGCCGACAGCGTCGCCGACGCGGTGGGCGGTTCGGTCACCATCGAGGACCGGCGCAGCGCGGTCCTGGCGTACTCGCGGCTGCAACAGCACGCCGACCCGGCCCGCGCCGAGACGATCCTCAGTCGCGGCGCACCGGAACGGCTCCGTGCCCTGTTCGAAGCCCGCGGAGTGTTCCGGCATCTGGCCGAATCCGACGAGCCGATGTTCGTCGGAGGCGACGACGAGCGCGGCCTGACCGGGCGGATGGTCGTGGCGGCCCGGGCCGGTCGCGAATTGCTCGGCTCGATCTGGGTGACGTGCACCGAGCCGTTGCCCGACGCGCGCCGGGCGGCGCTGGCCGACGGCGCCCGCATGGTTGCCCTGCACCTGCTGCGTTCGCGCGCCAGCGCCGATCTGGAACGCCAGGTGGAGTCGGAACTCGTCATCCGCCTGCTCGACGGCGCCGCCGACGCCACCACGGCCGCCAGCAGGCTCGGGCTGCCGCAGACACCGCTGCGGGTGATCGCGCTGCGGGCCCAGACCGCCGACGAGCGGCACGCCGCACTGCTGCTGGCGTTCGAGCGGGCGACGGCCGGCTTCGGCTGGTCACGGCCCGGGCGCAGCGCGCTGGCCGGCAACACCGTCTACACACTCCTGCCGGGCGCCGAGGCCGAGGCGGCCAGCAGCTGGGTGACCGGATTGCGCGCCGCGCTGCCCGAGCGCGTGACCGTACTGGCCGGGATCAGCGGTCCCGCCACCGCCGCGGAGCTGGCGCTGGCCCGCAGTGAAGCCGACGAGTGTCTGGCGCTGCACGAGGTGCGGCGGGAGGGTCCGGCACCGGTGTACGACGAGGCCTGGGACGAAATCCTGCTGCAACGCCTTCGGATCGCGGCCCGCTCCGGCCGTGCCCCGCAGCGCGGTCCGGTCGCCGAGTTGCGGGCCCACGACCAGGCCCATGGCACGCAGTACGCGGCGACGCTACGGGCCTGGCTGGAGGCCCAGGGCGACCTGGCCGGGGCCGGGCGAGCGCTCGGTGTCCACGAGAACACCGTGCGTTACCGGCTGCGCAAGATGATCGAGTTGACCCAGCTGGACCTGGCCGATGCGCGCAAGCGACTGGCGATGATGATCGAACTGGCCGCTACCGAGGAGTTGTCGTAGGCCGACAATCGTGCACCTTCTGATTGTCGAGATCCTGCAAACCAACAGCGCGTGGTCCGGCTCACCATGGGAGCATGAATGGGGTCGAGCGCATTGACGGCGGACCGCGGTCAGCGGTGGTCGTGGGTGCAGGCATCGTCGGCCTGTCCACGGCCTGGTTTCTTCAAGAGCGCGGGGTCGAGGTCACCGTTGTCGACCGCCGCGGAGTGGCGGCGGGCGCATCGTGGGGCAATGCCGGCTGGGTCTCGCCGACGCTGACCATCCCGCTCAACGATCCGGCGGTGTTGCGCTACGGCCTCCGCTCGCTGTTCGACCCGGCCGCGCCCCTGCACATCCCGCTGACCTCGGGTCCCCGGCTGCTGGCCTTCCTGGCCCGGTTCGCCATGAACTGCCGGCTCTCGACCTGGACGCGGGCGGCCAAGGCCAACGTGCCGTTCAACGAGGAATGCCTCGAGGCCTACGACGTACTGACCGCCAACGGCGTATCGGTACCCACCACCGACGGGCCGATCACGGCACTGTTCGAGACCCAGAAGCAGGCCGAACATCTGATGACCGAACTGCGCCGGATGGCAGCGGTCGGCCAGACGGTGACCGTCACCGGGCTGTCGGGTGAGACGCTGCGCGAGCACGTACCGCTGGCATCGGCGGCCATCACCGCGGGCATCAGTGTGGAAGGCCAGCGCTTCGTCGACCCAGGCCGGTTCGTGCAGGCGCTCGGCGACGCCGTCGTCGACAGGGGCGCGGAACTGGTCATCGGTGAGGTGACCGATGTTCGGGCCGAAGGTGCAGGCGTCACTGTAGATCTGGCGGAGCGTTCGCTGAAGGCCGATACCGCCGTGGTCGCGACCGGCGCGTGGTTGTCGAAACTCGCCAGGCCGTGGGTCCGCACGCCGGTACAGGCCGGCCGCGGTTACTCGTTCACCGTGCCGGTGGAGCGCCCGATCCTCGGGCCCATCTATCTGCCCGACGCCCGGGTGGCCTGCACGCCGTACCAGGGCGGGCTGCGGGTGGCCGGAACCATGGAGTTCCGCTCCCCCGACGATCCGCTGCAGCCGGCACGCGTCGACGCGATCATCGCTTCCGCCGCCCCACTGCTCGACGGGGTGGACTGGGATGCCCGCACCGATGTGTGGGTGGGCCCGCGTCCGGTCACCCCCGACGGCCGCCCACTGATCGGTGAAGTGGCACAAGGAATCTACGTCGCCGGCGGTCACGGCATGTGGGGCCTGGCCCACGGCCCGGTCACCGGCCGGTTGCTCGCCGAATACATCACCACCGGAAAGCAACCCGAAGTCCTGCGGGAGTTCAACCCGCTGCGCTGAGGGCTCACGACATTGCCCTGACGGGCCATCAAGCCGTCAGGGGCGGCGCACGAACCCGCCCCTGACGGCATCTGGCGCATCATCGGAAGGAAACGACAATGACTGTCAGCCAACGTGTTTGGTTGTCCCCGCAGGCATACGAACGCCTACAGACCGAGCTGTCGACGCTGCGGGAGCTGATCTCGACCGAAGCCGCGTCGGATTCCGACGAGAACGAGGTGGCCATTCAGCGGGCCCGCCAGACGCGCATCCAGCAGATCCACGATCTGCTGCTCAACGCGGTCGTCGGTGAAGATCCGCCCGACGACGGGGTGGCCGAGCCGGGCATGGTGCTGACCGTGCGCTTCGACCAGACCGACGAGATCGAGACGTTCCTGCTGGGCATCCGCGGCGCGGAGTATGGCGATCTGGAGGTCTATTCGGTCAACTCACCGCTGGGCGAGGCCATCGTGGGCGCACGTCCCGGCGAGCAGCGCCACTACCCGGTGCCCAGCGGCGAGGCCGTGCCGGTCACGCTGATCAGCGCGGTGCCGTTCGGGATGCACCTGCCGGCCATGGGATAGGGCACCCGCGTCTTACTCTGTTCGGATGGCTGGCGAACGCAAGGGCACGCCCGGGAGCTTGACCGCCGATGACTGGGTGCAGGCCGGATACGCCCTGCTGGCCTCCGACGGAATGCGAGCACTCAAGATCGAGCGGCTGTGCGAGCAGATCGGCGCCACCCGGGGCAGCTTCTACTGGCACTTCACCGATATGAAGGGCTACCGAGCGGCGCTGGTGGCGTCGTGGAATGCGTTCCTGGAACAGGACCGTCGCGCGCTGGCCGAACTCGAGGATCTGCCTCCGCGCGAACGGCTGTCACAAATGATGAAGCAGCTGCTGAGCCCGCGGCACTGGACCTTGGAACGCGCGATGCGGGAATGGGCCCGCTCCGACGACATCGCCGCGGCCAACGTCCGGGCTGCCGATCACCGGGTACTGGTCGCCGTCACCAAGGCCTACCTCGACTACGGGTTCTCCCCCGAGGACGCGGCCCTGCGCGGCCAGGCCACCTTCGCCACGGGGATCGGCGTGCTGCATCTCATGGACTCAGCCGACGCACTGACCGCCGCCGACCGCTACGAACGCTTCCTGGACCTGATGCTGGCTCGATGATCGCGGAGAACACGCGCTCGAAGAGATCGGTCAATTGGTCGGTGTCGCAGTCGGCAAAACCTGGGCTACGGATCACCCGGCGCATCAACAGGACCCCGCTCATCACCGACAACATGGCGTCGGCGCGGAGCTGACGGTCCGGCCCGGACAGTTGGCCGACCAACCGCCGGCCGACGTGGCGCGCAATCGCGTCGCGCACGATGTTCACCGCAACCGGGTTCGAAACCGAGCGGAGCATGATCAGGAAAGGCTCCAGCGGGTCGGCATCAGGATCGGAGCGTTCGGCCAGTGCGGCGGCAGCGTCGCGCGCGAGGGCCGCCGGTTCCTCGGCCACGATCGTCGGTGGCGCGAACGAGGTTTCGACCGCCTCGGCGAACAGTTGCTCCTTGGACCCAAAGTAGCGATTCACCAGCATCGCGGTGACCCCGGCGTCTCCCGCGATCTCACGTACGCCGACGCCGTCATACCCGGACAGCGCAAAGTGGCGGATCGCCGATTGCAGGATCGCCTCGCGGGTGGCAGCCGCGTTGCGTGGTCGGGAGGAACCCATGCCAAGAACGCTAGGGAATATCCGGCCACAAGTCTACGTCTGTATACCCATCGGATGTATACGAACGTAGACATAGGAGCTCTCATGGATATCGGGTCATCGGCAACATCATCTGTATTTCTCGTTTCGGGCGCGTCCCGCGGCCTGGGCCGCGCGATCGTCGAGGCCGCATTGCGTGCGGGGCACCGCGTCGTCGCCGGCGTGCGCTCCTCCACTGCGCTGTCCGACCTCGCCGCCACGCAGCCGAATCGCCTCGCCGTTGTCGAACTGGACGTGACCGACGACGACCAGGTGCGCGCCGCCGTCGCCACGGCGGTCGAACGGTTCGGCCGGCTCGACGTCCTGGTCAACAATGCGGGCTACGCGAACATGGCCGCTATCGAGGACTTCGACTTCGACGACTTCCGTACCCAGATCGATGCCAACTTCCTCGGCGTCGTACGGCTCACCCAAGCCGCACTACCCGTCATGCGCACCCAGCGCGCCGGCCACATCGTCCAGATCTCCTCGGTCGGCGGGAGACTCGTCCGGGCCGGTCTCGGCGCCTATCAGTCGGCCAAATGGGCAGTCACCGGATTCTCCGGCGTGCTCGCACAGGAAGTGGCACCGCTCGGAATCAAGGTCACGGTCCTGGAACCCGGTGGCATGCGCACCGATTGGGCCGGGGCATCGATGCGCATCGCCACGGTCCGCGACGCGTACGCCGCCACCGTCGGTGCGTCGATCACCCAGAGCACTCCGGAGAACCTCGGCGCCAGCGACCCGGCCAAGGTGGCCGAACTCGTCCTCACCATCGCCGAGATGCCCGATCCCCCAGAGCGGTTGCTCGTCGGCCCCGATGCCTACCGCTACGCCACCGCCGCGGGACGCGAGCTGCTCGCCGACGACGAGAAGTGGGAGGCCCTCAGCCTTTCCACCGCAGCCGATGACGTCACCGCCGCTCAGGTCAACCCGCTGGGAGCCGTCAAATGACAACAAGAACTCAGAGCCCCGCATTCGGGTCGGCGACCGTCACCCTGGGACACTCCGAGTTGACGGTGCGCCCAATCGGCCTGGGCTGCATGGGAATGTCGCAGTTCTATGGCCCCGCCGACGACAGCGAGTCGGTGGCCACCATTCGCGCTGCACTCGAACTCGGGGTCGACTTCCTCGATACCTCGGATGTCTATGGCGCGTCCGACATCACGTTCGGTGTGCCGATCCGCGGCTTCGGCCACAACGAGCACCTGATCGGCGGCGCGATCGCCGGGCACCGGGACGAGATCGTGCTGGCGACCAAGTTCGCGGCGAAGATCAACGACGCCGAGAACGGGATCGCCATCGACGGCCGGCCCGAGTATGTGCGGACCGCTTGTGAAGCCAGCCTGCGGCGGCTGGGTACCGACGTCATCGACCTGTACTACTACCACCGCCTCGACCCGAGCGTGCCGATCGAGGAAACCGTGGGAGCGATGGCCGAACTCGTCGCGGCGGGCAAAGTCCGGGCCATCGGACTGAGTGAGGTCGGTCCCGACCAGATCCGCCGCGCCCACGCCACACACCCGATCTCCGCACTGCAATCCGAGTACTCACTGTGGGAACGACGCGTCGAGGACGGCATCACCGCGACATGCCGGGAGCTGGGCATCACCCTGGTGCCCTACAGCCCGCTGGGCCGCTCGGCGCTCACCGGCTCCCTGAAATCCGGCAGCACCTTCCCTGCGCACGACTTCCGCGCCACCAACCCGAGATTCTCTGCCGAAAACCTCGCGGTCAACCTCGAGCCCGTCGAGCAACTTCAGGCATTGGCAGCGGAGAAGAATTGCAGCCCAGGGCAACTCGCCTTGGCCTGGCTGCTGGCGCAGCCGCTCGATGTGGTGCCGATCCCCGGCACAAAACGGATCCCGTTCGTTCGGGAGAACATCGCCGCCACCGACGTTGCGATCAGTGCAGACGAGGTGGCCCTGCTGGCCGGAATCTTCGCACCGGGGCGCATCACCGGCGAGCGCTACGCCCCGGTTCACGCCCGGACGGTCAGGTGAGGCCGGTGGGTCGTTGAAGCGTTCCGAACCGATCGTGCGCAGATTGCGAAAACTGTCTACCGCGGCCTGCACGTGTCATAAATTGACGCTCGAGAATCGACGCTTCTCAGGGCAGGAGACACTTGTGGCGCGACTATCGGTTTGGGTCGGGGCAGGCGCGGTCGCGGCGGGGGTTTCTGCCGCAATGGTCGCCGGAGCCGATGTGGCGAATGCCGACACCACATCTGGTTCGGACGGCCCGAAGACATCCGAGTCCGCGACAAGCGCAAGTCCGTCGAGCAAGAGCCACCGGGCCGGTCCACGTCGCAGCCCCGACCGGACCCGCCATTCGGCTCAATCAGCCGACGCCACTCAGGCCGGCCAGGGCAAGAAAGCGACCAAGCCCGCCAAGACGGCCAGGACGGCAAAGACCGCCGTGTCCCGGCCCGCCCAGGAAACCGGACCTAGCGCAAGCAGACGCGAAGTCCGTGCCACGCAACGGAAGAGCGCATCAGCCAACCTCCTCTCGAAGGCAGAGCCGAGTTCTGCACCCGACACACCGGTGGCATCCGTGGAGACCGTCGAGCCTGTCGGGTCCGTGGAGACCGAGGTCGAAGCCGTCGACACCGATGAACAGCAAGCTGCCCGGCCGATGCTGCGCCACATCTTCAAGCGGACCGCGGCCTCGTATACAGCACCCGATCCGCAGGTCGCGGCGCCTGCCTCGCCCGTGCCGGCAACCGCTGCGCCGTCGCTGTCGGTGCCGGAGCAGATCCAATCATTCGTCTTCGACTTCGTCGGCGTCGCCGTCACCGCCATCTCGGGTCCCCCAAGGGTTCCCGCCGGAAGCAACGTCACGGTGCGAAGCTCTTCGTTGGAGATCACGGAGGGCCGCAACGTACCGGCCGACTGGTACTACCCGGAGGGTGAGGAACCGCCGGAGCGGATCATCCTGCTGCAGCACGGATTCCTCGGCGTGAGTGCGATGTACAGCTACACCGCGGCAAACCTTGCCGAGCGCACCAACAGCGTCGTGGTGGTGCCCACCTACTCGTCGAATCGTTTTGTCCGGGACGGGTTCTGGCTGGGTGACGATCAGGTCTATCGCGCAACAGCCGAGCTGTTCCTCGGTGACCGCGAGGCATTGACCGCCAGCGCGCAGGCAGCCGGATACGCCGCAAGGTACGGTGCCGACGTTCCCCTCCCGGAAACGTTCGTCCTGGTCGGGCACTCCCTGGGTGCGGGCGTGGTGGCCGGCGCCGCGGGCTACTACGCGGATGCGATCAAATCCACTGGCGCAGAGAACCATCTGGTCGGCGTGATACTGCTCGACGGCGCACCGCCGGAGAACGTACTGCCAGATGCGCTGGACAAACTGGACGGACTGGGCACTTACGTCCCGGTATTGGAACTCGGTGCGCCCAAGGAAGTCCGCAGGGTCGATGCGGCGCTGATCGAGCATCGACCGGACATGTTCAACGGCGTGGTGCTGGCCGACGGCCAGCACCTGGATGCCATGCAGGGCGGGACCCCACTCATCCAGTTCCTGTCGTACCTGTTCTACGGCTTTTCGACGGCGCCGAACAAGGCGGCCTCACAAACCCTCATCACCGGCTGGGTGGATGACATGTTCGCGGGCCGGATCGATGCCTCCACCGGAGCGTGTGAAGGCGATGACTGCTCGGGCATCTACGGCGAGCCGGGCCAGACCCTCGACCTCCCGACACCGGCCGGACCGACCAGCGCCGTCGTTATCGGCGGTTCCGCCCTGGCACCGATCACCACCGCATTCCAGCCGATGCTGGCCACCGCGCCGGTGGCTCCCCGACCACCGTCGGACTTCGCTTTGATCCGGCTGCTCTGACGGCGCCTAATCCTGGCGCCGGTTGCCGTGCTCGTCCCAGTTCTCGGCGACCTTCTTGCTGGGCTGCACGCGGGGCGGCTCACCGGGCATCTTGGGATAGCTCGGCGGGTACGGCAGATCACCCAGGCCACGTTCCTCGTCGGCGGCCACCAGGTCGAGCAGTGGCCGCAGCGACTGTTCCTTCTTGTCGATGTCTGCCCACGGATCCTCGCGTCCGGCAAGGAAATCCGGCACGGTGGCGATCGTGTAGTCGTCGGGGTTGGCCGTGCGCAGTTCGTCCCACGACAACGGTGTCGACACGGTCGCGATCGGGGTCTTGCGAGCTGAGTAGGCCGACGCGAACGTGCGATCGCGGGCGTTCTGGTTGTAGTCGATGAACAGCCGCTCGCCGCGCTCTTCCTTCCACCACGACGTGGTCACCGCATCGGGGGCGCGGCGCTCCACCTCACGGGCCAACGCGATCCCGGCGCGGCGCACCGCGATGAAATCCCAGTCGGTCTTGATCCGCAGGAAGACGTGGACGCCGCGGCCGCCGGAGGTCTTCGGGTAGCCGACCAGGCCCAGCTCGTCCAGCAGCGGCTTGAGCACATCGCAGGCGACGGCCGCGGCCTCGGCGAATCCGGTGCCCGGTTGCGGGTCCAGGTCGATACGAAGCTCGTCGGGATGCTCGGTGTCCGGGCACCGAACCTGCCACGGGTGCAACGTGATCGTGCCCATCTGCGCGGCCCACGCGATGGCTGCGGGATGGGTCACCTTGAGCGCGTCGGCGGTGCGCCCAGACGGGAACGTCACCACACACGTCTCCAGATAGTCGGGATGCTTCTGCGGCACCCGCTTCTGGTAGATCTCCTCCCCCTCGATGCCGTCGGGGAACCGCTGCAGATGCGTGGGCCGGTCTTTGAGCAGCGTGACCATCCGGTCGGCCACGGACAGGTAGTAGTCCATCAGCTTGCCCTTGGTGCCATCCTTACCCAGCTTCGGGTAGTACACCTTGTCCGGGTTGGTGAACCGGACCTTGATCCCGTCGACATCCAGTTCTGTTGCCGGTGTTGCCATTTCAGCTCTCTCCCGCGAGTACGTCGGTCAGGTCGTAGTTCAGCGGCACGTCGAGCTGATCGAATGTGCAGCTCGTGGGGTCCCGGTCCGGACGCCAGCGAAGGAACTTCACCGCGTGGCGGAAGCGTTGCCCGTGCGCTGTGTTCCCCTCCATCTGGTCATAGGCCACCTCGCACACCTTGTCCGGACGCACCGGGATCCAGCGCTTGTCGGCAGCCGAGTTCCAGCGGCTGGGGTCGCCCTCGCGGACTTCATCGCCCTCCCGCAGCGGCTCCAGGTCCGCCAGCAGCTTGATCCGGTCCTTGACGCTGAACGAAGCTGCGCCACCGACCATCTGCAGTTCCCCGTCGGCGCGGTAGAGGCCGAGCAGGATCGAGCCGACACCCTCACCGCTCTTGTGGATGCGGTAGCCGATGGCCACACAGTCGGCGTCGCGGTGGTGTTTGACCTTGACCATCTCCCGCTTGCCCGGCAGGTAGGGTCCGTCGAGCTTCTTGGCGATCACCCCGTCGAGCCCGGCCCCCTCGAAGGTCTGCAACCACTGGGCGCCGAGGTCGGGATCGGTGGTGGTCCGGGTGACATGACACCACTGTTTGGCGTGCACGGCCTCGATCAGCGCCTCCCGGCGCACCCGGAAGGGCTCGGTGAGCAAGGACCGGTCCCCGGTGGCCAGGGCATCGAAGCCGATGAAATGCGCCGGCGTCTGTTCGGCGAGCATCCGCACCCTCGACTCGGCGGGGTGGATGCGCTGTGACAACGACTCCCAGTCCAGCCGTACCCGGCCGTCGATCTCGCGCGGCACCACCACTTCACCGTCGAGGACGCAGCGGTCGGCGATTTCGTCACGCAGCGCGTCGAGCAGTTCGGGGAAGTAGCGACCGAGTTCCTTTCCGCTGCGTGACTGCAGCACCACCTCGTCACCGTCGCGGAAGGCCAGCGCCCGTCTAGTTGACTGAACTTCGGCGAGCCTGCCGGTGGGGTGGGTGCAGCGGGCGGAGGATCCGGGGATGGGCGAAGTGGGTCGGGTGGAGTCAGCCGAGTCCGGCCTGCCGTGGCGGGTGATCTTTCCCGACACCGAGCACCTCGGGGCGATGTCGTATCTGCGGGAGATGGCGGCGTCGGATTGCAGTCCACTCACAGTTCGAAGTTACGCGTTCGACCTGCTGCGGTGGTTTCGGTTTCTGCACGAGCGCCTGATCAGTTGGGAGCGTGCCGAGCGGGTCGATGTCCGGGCGTTCGTCGAGCACCTTCGGGCGGCGCCTAATCCGCAGCGGTTGCGCCGACGTCCAGATGGGCCGCCGCCGGGGTCGGTGAACCCCGTGACCGGCAAGACGGAGTTGTCGGGCAAGTACGCGCCCCGCACCATCAATCATCAGCTGTCGGTGCTGTTCGGGTTCTACGAGCACGCCTGTGCCGCCGGCCTGGGTCCGTTGGTGAATCCCGTTCCTGCACAGCGCGCTAGGCATGGTGGTCGGCCGCATGCTCACCACAACCCGATGGAAGACTTTGCGATCTTCCGACGCGCGAACTATCGGCAGAAGACACCCCGGCCGGTGTGGCGGGCGATCCCTGATGACGCTGCCGCAGCTCTGTTCAACGCGCTGCGCAGTCACCGCGACCGAGCGTTGGTGAGTTTCTATCTGTCCTCAGGCGTCCGCGCGTCGGAGCTGTTGGGCCTGCGTCACGGCGATCTGGATGCCGGCCGATACACGATCACGGTGACCAGTAAGGGTAGCCGCGCGCGGGAGACGGTTCCGGCGTCGGTGGATTCGTTCGTGTGGCTGGCGCTCTATCTGGCCGAGCAACCGCTCATCGAGCCTGGCGCCCCGGTGTGGTGGACCCGACGCTCCCGCCCAGCACCGCTGAACTACCACGCCATGCGCGCGGTGCTGCGCCGCGCCAATGCCAGCTTGGGCGCGAACTGGTCATTGCACGACTTCCGCCATACCGCCGCTGCGCGGATGCTGGCTGACCCCGCGTTCACGCTGGTCGACGTGCAGACCGTATTGCGCCACGCAAGCGTGACGACGACACAGATCTACACGCAGCCGCGGTTGGAAGATCTGATCGGCAAGGTCTTGGAGCATCACGCCAGACCGAAGGTCGACGCGGCGACCATCGAACCGGCCTATGACGCCGCGGCGGTCCGAGAATTATTGGGACTGCCGCGTTGAGCGCCGAGGACACTCGGTCACCGGCACGTCAGCAGGCGGCCGCGACGCGGCGCGCGATGAGCCCGCAGGTCCAGCTGCTGTCGCGCCCCGATTCTCCGCACTTGCAAGCGATCCCGGCGGACAGCCGATTCGGCCCCGCGGGCCTGGTACGTCCCCTGTGGGGGTATGACGCCAACCATGCGCCCCCGCCCCTGCCCGATCATGCCCGCGGTGCGGCGATACAGTCGCTGACTGTCACGGAGTTGTGCGATTTCGTGGCCGAGTTTCACCAAGCCCTGGCGCCCCAGCAGCTGCAGCCGATCGTTCGAGGAACGCGAGCAGTGCTTGGCGTGCTGGCTCGGTATCCCGGGCGGACGTGGGAGCAGCGGTGGCTGGCCAGTGGTTACGATGCCGCGCCTCGCACCTGGTTCGAGCATGACGCTTTGCCGCGCTACGATCACTGGTCGCCCACGCTCATGGGAATCAATGCGCTGCTGCGGGTTCGGGCACTACGGCCTTCATATAGTTGGCTGTTGGACTCCAAGCAGCGAGCCAACCTGTGGCGGTTTCTCGACTACAACGGCGGGCCGGATTTGGAACGGTTACGCACGCTGCCCGCTTACCAGGAAGCGGTGCCCAAGTATCAGGCAGACGCCGAAAAGGCGTTGGCGCGGGTGATGATTCGCACCGGAAAGGCCATCGCCGAGGTGTGTGGTGACGATCTGCTGTTTTACGCCGACGTTGTCCGTACCTCGGGACGGCAGCGACGCGAACACCTCATCTGGGAGCTGTTGGTCGCGTTGGGCCCTTTGGCGGGGGAGGCACCCACGCTGAGGGCGACGTGGTCGGCGCGGGGCAACTCACGCCAGCACAGCGCCGCGACGCTGGTCGACCGATACGGCATCCCTGCCTCCGGTGTGCGCGATGTTCTGGTGAGCTACCTCGAAGAGCTTCAGCCCAACATGGATTACAGCTCTTTGGAAGGCTTGGCCTATCGATTGGCCAGGCTGTTCTGGTGGGAGATTCTGCAGATCAACCCCGGTCAGGCCGACCTGGCGATATCGGCGGAGGTGGTGACGGCGTGGCGGGAACGCTTGTCGGTGACGCTGGACGGCCGGCCGCGACGCGAAGTGCATTCGATCCTGTTCGCGGTCCGCGGGATGTATCGCGACTTGGCCGAGTGGTCGCACGATGACCCGGTCCGCTGGGGTGTGTGGGTGGCGCCGTGCCCGGTGCCGCGTGCACTCAGCCGGGCCGCGGCCAAGGAGAAACGCCGTCAGAAGGCCACGATGCAGGACCGCACCCGCATGTTGACACCGCTGCTGCCGGCCCTACTGACCACAGCCACCTCGCATAAGGACCGCACCGCGACGCTGCTGCAGCGCGCCCTGGCCTGCGTGCACGACGAAGAGTTCGTCATCGACGGCTCCACCTTCGTGCGGCACAGCCCGCCGGAACGACGGAAGGCGGATGTCCACGCGCGGATTTGGGCGTACTTGGCGCCCGGGCAGCAACGACCGAGCTGGATCCGTGGTCGCGCTCAGCGCATCGACGTAACCGCGCTTGAAGAGGAGGGCTTCTGGGGCTGGGCGGTCGTGGAGACCCTGCGTCACACAGGTATTCGCATCGAAGAACTTCTTGAGCTGACCCAGCTGTCGCTGCGGCACTACACCGCTTCCACCACTGCCACTCTGGTGCCGTTGCTGCACATTGTGCCGTCCAAGACCGACTGCGAACGACTCATCCCCATGACCCCGGAACTGGTGGGGGTGCTTCTGGAGGTGCTGCGTCGCGCAAAGGCCGGTAAGGATCACGTGCCGCTGTCGATCGCCTACGACACCAATGACAAGGTCCACAGCGAACCGTTCCCGCATCTGTTCGCGCGCCCCCTGGGCACCCGCCACGAGGTGCTGGGACGGCACTATGTGCGCCAGATCCTGACCCACCTCGCCACCATCGCCGGGCTGAACGATGCTGGCCGTCCCGTGCACTTCACGCCACACGATTTCCGTCGCCTGTTCGCCACCGATGCGGTCAACAACGGCCTGCCTCTGCACATTGCCGCCGCGTTGCTCGGCCACCTCAACCTCGACACCACCCGCGGCTACACCGCGGTGTTTCCCGAGCACATCGTCACCGCCCATCAGGCGTTCATCGAACGCCGCCGGCAATTGCGGCCATTCGAGGAGGCCAAGGTCGCCGACGACGACGAGTGGGCCGACTTCGAAGAACACTTCTTGCTGCGCCGGGTAGCGCTCGGGGAGTGTCACCGTCCCTACGGCACACCCTGCGTTCACGAGCACGCCTGCACCCGATGCCGGTTTCTGCGCGTTGACCCCGCCCAACTGGGCCGCATCGACGAGATGACCGAGAATGCCGAACTGCGCCTCGCAGAGGCGAAGGACCGCGCTTGGCTCGGCGAGGTCGCCGCGCTGGAGGAAAGCATCAAGCACCTCCGCTTTCGACAATCCGAAGCGCGTCAACGGCTTTCGCATGGCAACAACCCGTTCGCCGATCAGCGACCGCAATGAGGCGATGTCTTGTGCTGTACCTCGCGGTTGACGCGACCGTCGTGAGCTTCCGCCGGCGATGTCGCTGGTCCTTCAGACGACTTCGCGTTCGTCTGCGGGGGTGGCGGCTCGGCGGTGGGTTGCGAGGAAGTTGTCGATGAGGGTTGTGCAGTCCTCGCGCGTGATGGTGCGCAGGCCGGTCATGCGTGCGAATGCGAGGGGTCCGACGAGTTGGCAGATCGCGAGGTCGCGGTCGATGTTGCCGAGTTCGGTGTGGGCTTTCGAGCTGGTGAGGATCGTGTCGAACGGTTGGCGGTACTGGTCGACGACGCGGGCCCGCAGCGCGCCGGATGCGTGACTGTTGTCGGTCTCGTCTTTGGCGCCGGTGGGGCCGAGTGAGAGCCATGCCAGGGTGGTGACGTGCAGCGGGGCGTCGTTGAACAGGGCGGCTTGGCGGCTGAGCAGCTCGATCAGTTGATCGCGTAGGGAACCGCTGGTCGGTGCTGGTGTGCTTACCTGCGGTAGTAGCCGCTCGAAGGTGGCGGCCAGCAGATGCGACGAGCTCTGAAAATGCCGATACAGCGTGGTACGGGCCACCTTGGACGCTTTGGTGACGGCATCGATGGTGACGGCCTCGACCCCTCCGGTGCTCAACAGTGTTGCCGCAGCATCCAATAGTCGATTCCGTGACCGGATCCGCCGCGGATCGATGTCGTCATCATCGGGCAGGGAGGGCTGATTGCTGTCGCTCACGGGTCACCTCGGCGGTCGATTTCGGCGATGTCGCACCCGGAAGTCTAGCAGTTGTGGTACTACCAGTATCGCAGCGAAACTTGAAGTAGCGGGAGTGTTTCTGTGTCAGATCGTGCGGTGCCGTCGGAACGGCTGCCTTCACATACCCCGACCTGTATGGGGTGTGGCCCGGACAATCCGCACGGCCTGCTCTTGGAGGTCTACCGCAGTGCGGATTCGGTGTATGCCGATGTCACATTCGACGAGCGCCACATCGGAGCCCCCGGCCTGGCGCACGGTGGGGCCGTCGCCGCCGCCTGCGATGACGTGCTGGGCTTCACGCTGTGGATCGCCGGCACGCCTGCGGTGACGCGCAGTCTGACGGTGGAGTATCTGCAACCAGTGCCGCTGCACCGGCCCCACCGGATCATCGCGCATGTCAGCGCCCGCGAGGGCCGGGCGTTGCACGTCGCGGCGACCGGCACCTGCGAAGGGGCCACCCGGTTCACCGCGACGGCCGTATTCATCGTGGTTGATACCTCACATTTCGCCGCCCACGGCGATATCAGCGGTTTCGGGGAGATCCTCGAGCAGTTCTCGCGCCGCGGCGGCGATCACACACCATGACCGTCGCCAGCGCCCGAGCGAGCGACACGCCCACCAGGCTCGACGAGGAGCATTCGGTTGCCGATCAGGTTCACACAGCCGGGGTGCCACGTTCGCGCGTCTCGGCCCGTCGTCGCGAGGCCATCATGGATGCCGCCCTGGCTATAGCTACCACCGGCGGTTACGACGCGGTGCACATGCGATTGGTCGCCGAGCACGTCGGCATGGCCGTGGGCACGCTGTACCGCTATTTCCCGGCCAAAACCCATCTGCTGGTCGCGGCGCTGAGTCGAGAATTTCAGCGTCTCGACGTCGCCGGCAACTGGACAAGCGGTGCCGGCACACCGCGGCAGCGATTGGAGCGGCTGACCACCCACCTCCACGACCGGTGGCAGCGCGAGCCGCTGCTGACCGACGCCATGACCCGGGCCTTCGCCGCGGCCGACACCCGCGCCGCCGCGGAACTCGATTCTGCCGCCGCGACGATCCACACGCTGCTGGCCCGCACCCTCAGCGCGGGCGAGCCGACACCGACACATCTGGTTGTCGCCGGCATCATCTCCGACATCTGGTTGGCCAACCTGCTCGCCTTCATCAGCGGGCGGGTGTCCGCCGAGGAGACCCGTGACCGCATCGACCGGGCCGTTCATCGGCTACTCGACAGCGCCGCCGCGCACTCCGAGGAACCGTAACGATACTCCTAGTATCGCAGCGATACCTGCCGTACTCTTGGGGGTGCGACTCGATGATGCGTCGAAGGAGAACGCCATGTACACCCAGTGGATCGAAGATTGTGTCGTGCAACGGGTTTCGGTGCGCGACGGCTTGGTGCTCGACCTGGACGACTACAACGAAGTCGTCATCTCGCGTCCCCTGCTGCTCACTCTGCCCGCAGCAGATCGCTTTCCCGCCGAGGCAGTCCTCATCAATCCCTTGCAGATCTCGGTCTACGAGCGCCCGCTGCTGAACCTGGCCGGCGCAGTGTGCACCCAGGCCTGGTCGGGTGACGACGGAGGGTTGCACCTGGGCTTCTCCCGTGGTCACCGCATCGACGTCGACCCCGACGAGCAGTTCACCGCGTGGGAGCTGTACGGCAAGCGGCACGGCTACATGGCCTGTCTACCGCACGGGCGTGTCCGCGTGGTCCGACACGACATCCCCGAAAGCGACGACGCCAACATCGTGAACCGATAAGCCCCCACCGGGCGCAGACCCCATCGACTATCCGATGTTCGCTACATAATGTAGCGTAGCGATACCGGTAGTATCGTAGACCTAGGGGGTTCGGTGACCGACCGCACGGCAGGCTCTTCGGTAACACCGGCCCGCGCTGCCCGGCGCGAGACTCCCGTCGATCCCGCACGCAGCCGCGAATACAGCGCCCGGCTCGCAGCGTTGGGACGATTCACTGTGCGGCACAAAGCCTTGACCATCGGTGTGTGGATCGGCGCCGCGATCGTCTTGGCGCTGCTGTTCCCGCAGCTGGAAACGGTGGTGCGCCAGCAGTCGGTGGATTTGATTCCGCGCGACGCCCCGTCGCTGCAAACGGTGGAGCGGCTGAGTACCGCCTTCAACGAGCAGGGGTCGAAAACCATGCTGTTCGTGGCCATGGAAGACCCTGCCGGGCTGACCCCGGCGACCCAACAGCGCTACGACCGCCTTCTGGAACGACTGCGCGCAGACAGTGAGCACGTCCTGCTGGTGCAGGATCTGCTGGCCGATCCGGTCACCCGAGCCCAGGCCGTCAGCGCCGACGGCACATCCTGGTATCTGCCGGTGGGAGTGACCGGCACGCTGGGTGACCCCACCGCCGCCGAATCCGTCCAGGCGGTGCGGGACATCACTGCAGAAGTGTTCGCCGGTTCGTCCGCCACCGCGCAGGTGACCGGGCCGCCGGCGACGTTCAGTGACATGATCGCCGCCGCCGAGCATGATCTGCTGTTGATCTCGATCGCCACCGCCGCCATGATCGCGCTGATCCTGCTGATCGTCTACCGATCGGTGTTCACCGCGCTGCTGCCGCTGCTGGTCATCGGGCTGAGCTTGGCCGTCGGGCGCGGCGTCCTGTCCGCGCTGGGCGAGATGGGCATGCCGGTCTCACAATTCACCGTCGCGTTCATGACCGCGATCCTGCTCGGCGCCGGCACCGACTACACCGTGTTCCTGATCAGCCGCTACCACGAGCAGCGCCGCGCACAGGTACCGGCCGAGCAGGCCATCATTCACGCCACCGCCAGCATCGGCCGCGTCATCCTGGCCTCCGCCGCCACCGTGGCCCTGGCCTTCCTGGCCATGGTGTTCGCCCGCTTGAGCGTGTTCGCCGCCCTAGGCCCCGCATGCGCCATCGCGGTCCTGTTCGGTTTCCTGGCCACCGTCACCCTGCTCCCGCCCGTGCTGGCACTGGCAGCGAAACGGGGCATCGGTGAACCCAAATCCGATCGCACCCGCCGGTATTGGAACAGTGTCGCCGTCGCGGTGGTGCGCCGCCCGGTGCCACTGCTGATCGTCAGCCTCGTCATCCTGCTCGCACTGTCCGCGGTGGCCGCGACCATCAAAATCAGCTACGACGACCGCAAAGGCCAACCTGCCACCACCGCCAGCAACCAGGGCTACCAACTGTTGGACCGCCACTTCCGCAAAGACGTCGTCATCACCGAATTCCTCGTCGTCGAGAGCCCCACCGACATGCGCACCGGCAGAGGACTGGCCGACCTCGACGAAATGGCC
The DNA here is from genome assembly GCA_036235365.1 of Mycolicibacterium sp. 050232. GTDB lineage: Bacteria > Actinomycetota > Actinomycetes > Mycobacteriales > Mycobacteriaceae > Mycobacterium. The sequence goes on from JAZBEZ010000006.1 coordinate 415,201, forward strand.
TCCCGCGTCTCCCAGGTTCCCGGTGTCACCAAAGTCTCCGGCGTCACCCGCCCCACCGGGGAGCGCCTCGATCAAGCGCAATTGGCCTGGCAGAACGGTCAGATCGGAGACAAGATGGCCGGCGCGGTCGCCGACGGCAACGCCCGCCGAGACGACCTCACCAAACTCACCGACGGCGCCGATCAACTCGCCGGCGGACTGGCCCAACTCGACACCACCGTGCGCACCGCCCTATCCCCCCTGGCGGGCATCCTCACGCAAGCCCAATCCGCCGGCGCTCAGGTCAACCAGTTCCGTCCACTGCTGCAACAACTCTCAGCGACCGCCCCTGCAGTCGATCAGGCCATCCAAGCCGGCCCCGGCCTACGTCCCCTGGCCGACCAAGCACAACACGCCGTCACCACCTTGGACCCGCTCGTGGGTGCCCTCAACACCTCGCCGTGGTGTGCCACCACACCCCAATGCGCCCAGATCCGCGACCAAGTACAGATCCTGACCACCCTGCGCAACAACGGATTCTTCACCCAGATCGCCGACCTCGGCGACCGCTACAACCCCGCCAGCAACGCCACCGTCGCCGGCACTCTCACCACCGTCCAAAACGCCGTCACCTCACTGGACAAGGCTTTCGGGGCGCTGGGAAACCCCGCTGACCTGGCCAGCAACCTGCGCCGCCTCCAAGACGGGATCGGCCAACTCGCCTCCGGAGCCCAAGCGTTGGCCACCGGTGTGCGCACCCTGGCCGACAGCAACATCGAAATGCTCTCCGGGATGAGCCAAATCGCCACTCAACTCCAGAACTCTTCACGCGCCGCCCAGGACTCCGACTCAGCAAGCGGTTTCTATCTGCCGGCCAACGCCTTCGAGAACCGCCAATTCACCGACGTCGCCAAACAATTCCTCTCCCCAGACGGCAAAACAGCACGGTTCATGATCGAAAGCAGCTACGACCCCTACAGCGTCGAGGCCATGAACCTCGCCCACCAGATCACCGACGTCGCCAACGCCGCACGCCCCAACACCTCCCTGGCTGAGGCCACCGTCTCGGTCGCCGGCTTCCCCGCCGTCAACTCCGACATCCAACGATTCCTCTGGGCAGACTTCGCCCAACTAGCCCTGGCCACCACCGTCATCGTCGGCCTCATCCTGGTGCTGCTACTACGAGCACTACTGGCACCGATCTACCTACTGGGCACCGTCCTGCTCAACTACCTCGCCTCCATCGGATTCGGCGTCCTAGTCTTCCAATGGATACTCGGACACGAAATCGCTTGGCCCGTACCACTATTGGCATTCATCATCCTCGTCGCCGTCGGCGCCGACTACAACATGCTGCTCGTCTCCCGACTACGCGAAGAATCCGGACCCAGCATCCGCGTCGGAGTGCTACGCACCGTCGCCAACACCGGCGCCGTCATCACCTCCGCCGGCCTCATCTTCGCCGCCAGCATGTTCGGCCTCATGGTCGGCTCCGTCGCCATCATGATCCAAGCCGGCCTCATCATCGGCTTCGGACTCCTCCTCGACACCTTCCTCGTACGCACCCTCACCGTGCCCGCCATCGCCACACTCCTCCGCGAAGCCAGCTGGTGGCCCCACCGCGCGCCACGAAACCAACACCCAACGGCAGTCACCTCCCCCTGATAGCGGGCCTGCCGGAATTGACAAGTTCAGTGAAGAAAGCCGTCCCATTTCGGCTCGTAGGACCAGACGCCCTGGTCAGCAGGCACCTTGGTCTGGGCTTTGGCAAGCATCGGTTCCAGCGGTGGCATAACGGGTAGGTCCACGGGCTCCATCCTGCATCGATCGGCCGACACCTATCTAGACCGACATACGGTCCGAAAATCATCGGACTGGCGCGGGGACGCTCGCGAAGGAACTAGGAGGGCAGCACCTCGTCGATGAGCACCGACCGCAGTGCTCTGCACTGGCTGGCGAAGAAGCGTTCCGATACAGATGCTTTCGGCACGATCATGTCGAATGCATGAAAGGCACCGGCGGCGATGTGCAGATGCGTCGGCACGCCCGCATCCCGTAGCCGGCCGGCGTACTCCACCGATTCATCGTGAAAAAGGTCGAGGGAACCAACGCCCACCCATGCCGGTGACAAGCCGGCGAGATCGGTTCGACGAGCCGGAACAGCCACTGCCGGGTTCGCCGAACCCAAATACCACTGCCAGGCGATCTGGTTGTCGCGCCCGGACCACATGACGCGCGGGGACCGATCCGCGGCGCCGGTACGGTCATCGAGCATCGGGTAGACCAACAACTGCAAGACGGGTGCGATCTCGCCACGATCTCGGGCGAGCAGCGCGAGGGCCGCCGCAATACCGCCGCCGGCACTCGCGCCTCCGATCGCGATCCGGGCGGGATCCACCCAGGGTTGATCAGCCAGCCAACGCAGCGCCGAATAGCAGTCTTCCACCGGCTTCGGATAAGGGTGTTCGGGTGCCAACCGGTGATCGACGGCCACCACCGGCACATCGGTGAAGTTCATCAGCTTTCGGCAGAAGCCGTCCTCCTGCGCTGCGGACCCCATTACCGTGCCGCCACCATGAATCCAGAGCAGTGCCGGGCCAGGTACCGCCAAGTCGGCTCGCCGGTGGACGCGGGCGGTGACGTCCCGATCGACCACGACGGTGTCGACGCCGTCGAGTCGGCCGGCACGGCCCGCGAGGTTCATCAAGATCCGTGGCAGGCCCAACCCGCGGTGCAGGGCGTATCCGCCGGGCAAGGCTCGGGCGGCTCGCCTCAGCTCGGGGTCAACCTTGGCGAGTTCGGATCCGATCCCGGCCATCACCCATCCTTAGATTGGACACTTATTATTTTCCGTCCACCCATAGGCTAGCATCGCGCTCATGCGTGCGGTGATCATGAACAGCGGCGGTTCCATCCGTGTCGAGTCGGTGCCCGACCCTCAGTTGCCAGGACCCGACGGAGCAGTGATCGCCGTGAACGCCGCGGCGATCTGCGGATCTGATCTGCACTTCTACGAGGGCGACCTCCCATCTGTCGACGGTCTGTCCATCGGACACGAAGCCGTCGGCACCGTCGTCGAAATCGGTAGCGCCACAAGTACAGTCACTGTCGGCGATCGCGTGATGGTGTCATGCATCGCCGGTTGCGGACACTGTCCAGGGTGCGGGGCCGGGGACCCGGCGACGTGCGACAGCGGGTCGACGATCTTCGGCTTCGGCGCCGGGTTGGGCGGTGCACAGGCCGAATTGCTTGGCATCCCCAGGGCTGACTACACGCTGATGAAGCTGCCCGACTCGATCGACGACGAGGCAGCACTCCTGCTCACCGACAACCTTGCGACCGGCTGGACCGCGGCACGGCGGGGCGGGGTCGGACCCGGCTCCTCTGTGCTGGTACTCGGCCTCGGGGCTGTCGGGCTATGTGCGGTGCGGGCGGCGCTGGCACTCGGCGCCGCACGAGTGTTCGTGTTCGATCCGGTCGAAGGACGGCGGTCGAATGCCGAAGTCTGCGGTGGCATTCCGCTCGACGGGGACGTCACGAACGCCCTTCTCGATGCCACCGGCGGCCGCGGCGTCGACGTCGCCATTGACGCGGTGGCCACCGACAAGTCGCTGGATACCGCTTTCGGTGCGGTGCGCACCGGCGGCACCGTATCGGTGGTCGGCATCCACGATCTCGCGCCGTACCCGATGCCGATGCTCATCGGCGTGTACAAGTCGATCACGCTGCGGATGTCGATGGCAGCTGTCCAGTCGGCTTGGCGCGAGACGATGCCGTTGATCGAGGCCGGAAAGCTCGATACCCGTGGGGTTTTCACCGACCGCCTGCCGCTGGAGCAAGCCGCGGACGGCTACGCGAAGATCGCGACGCGCACCGCTGACTGCACCAAGGTCATGCTCACGGTTTGAGCGCCGCATCCCACTGACGGTGCAGGTGAGCAACGAGCGGCTCCGAGCGACCGATGATGGCATTCTCCAGTCCGTTCTCCATGCCCCGCTGGCAGGCCTCGGCGGCCGGGAAATCCTCATCGCGCAGGACCGCGGTCGCCCCGTCGAATCCGGCTTGCGCCAGAAGCCGATCGTCATCGGTCACCATCGGGTGCAGGGCGCCGCCGATCATGTGCACGGTGCACGACCCTGCTGTCTGGCCGGGATAGACCCGCAGCATGAGCGTCGAGACCGGCGACTCGACCAGGACGCAGCTTGGGAAGATGCCGTACACCACCGACCCGCTGAACCGCTCGGGCCAATCCCGTTCCGGGACATCGCGGAGTTCCTCGATGTTGCGGAAAGGAAAGGCCCACCGGCAATGTGCGCCGAAGATGTCGAACACCGAGTTGTTGGTGACGATCGGCGCCAGCGTGTCCTTGTGCAGGAACGGGAAGTGGTACCCCTCGAAGTTGACGTCCACGGCCAACTTCCAGTTCGCCCGTAGCTCGAGGTCGGCACTGACCGCGTGCGCATAGCGGCCGAACCCGAAGCTCGCGAGATCCTCGCCGGCATCATCGAGGAACCCGTCGACGCCGATGGACTCGTCGAGGGCGACGACGATCAGCCCGGCCTGTTCGTTTGCCGGCAACGGGCGCAGCCGCAGCCCGGACAGATCCACCCCATCGAACATCCGGCGGGCGGGCACAGTGGCCAGCCGGCCGTTGAGGTCATAACTCCAGGCGTGATAGGGACAGGTGAACCGGGTTGCACGTCCGCAACCCTCGGCGACCTGCGCACCGCGGTGTGCACACACGTTGACGAATGCCCTTGCGCTGCCGTCCCTGTCGCGGACCAGCAGCACCGGCGTACCCATGACGTCCTTCGTGGTGTAGTCACCGGGTTCGGCGATCTCCCCGCCCCACGCGACTACATGGGGAACCCCGCGCAGCATGGCGGTTTCGGCAGCGTGCCGCTCTGCGCCGGTGAATTCCTCGGCAGGAACGATCATCACATCGTCGGCGGTGTCGAGGCTGTTGGCCTCGACATGGCCAAGCACCCGCCGCGTCATCGATCGCACAAACGGTAACTGTGCCGTTGCCGTTTCGGCCGCCTTGCGAACCGGCGCCAGTACGTCATCGATGTCGCCGCCCGTCTCGAAGGAGAACGCCGACCCTTCGGTGCGCTGTTCGGTCACGAGCCGACCCGCTCCCCCGCCGAATACCATCGGGCGACGCTCTTGGGCTCGGCATGGAACCGATGAAACCACCGGGTCGCGAAGGCCGGCAGACTCTCCGTGGCCGGGTCATGACCGGGCCCCTGGGAGCGGATCAGGCCGATCATCATGGCCAGCAGCTCCCTCCGCGGGACACCCGCATAGGTGGCGTGGCCAGGCTTGGACAGCTCGCGGGTCGCGCGTTGTGCGGCACGTAATACGCTGAACGACAGACCCGTTGGGATCAATGCCGCGTACTCACCGCCGTCGGCGTTCGGCACGTGGGCGCGGAATCCGCCGGAGACGATGCCGAGGATCTCATCGATGTGCCTGACGACGCCGGCGATGGTCGCAAGCCGGTACAGATAACTGTCGTGCACGGCGTCGTACACCCGCAGGGCCGAACTGCGATGTTCGATCTCCTCGACGAAGTGCCACAGGAAGAGCGACGCGACACGTTCGTCACCCGGAGCGAACAGTTTGTCTTCGTGATCGAGGAACACCTTGAAGTACGGCGTGAACGTCGCCTCGACGACGGCGGTATAGGCCAGACGCCAGGCCAGCGGTTTGGTGGCAGTGAGGCGGTCGAAGGACGCCGTCACCTCCTCCATCGTGTCGCGCAGTCCCGGCCACCGGCGGGTCAGGGCGCGGATGTGGCTGACGTGCGCGGCGGAGTGCTGCGCCTCTTGTCTCAGATAGGCGTTGGCTTCCTGCACGATCTCGGGATCGCGGATGAGTGGAAGCGCTTCTCGGGTGGCGTCGACGATGAACTTCTCGAAACCCGGCGCGAACAACGAGATGAGGTTGCACTGCATCGCGAACGCCGGCCGATCGGGGTTCCAGTTGAACGGCACATCGTCACCGGCGAAGTCGAACCGCACTCGCCGTACTTGGAGGTCTGTCATCGCGACCGCGTCCCTCGAATCTCGACTGGACATTCATTGTGATGTGTCCAGTCTACCGCTAGCATTGCCCGTCATGCGGGAGAATGACCTTTTGCAGCACTACGCGCCGGATGCACTGCTCGGGCTGCCCTTCGACGCCTCCGACGACATCATCCGAACGGCGATCGACGAGGCCAGCGTGCCCGCCCTGCTGATGTCGATGGTGCACATGACCGGCGATATGTCCTTGCTGGACGATCTCCCCAAGCCCTTCATGCTCATCCCGATGGACCTGCAGGGCGGCATGAACGAGGCCGACAAGCAGATCGTGCGCGACCGCGCGTACGACGTGGTGCGCAATTACCGGGACCGCGGGTGCCCGCCGCCATTCGTGCCGAACGAGGATCAGATGCGGGTCATGCTCGACGTCATGTCCGCCGGCCAGGTCACCGAGGACTACGTCGACTATGTCGCCGCCGACGTTCGCCTGTCCGACTCCGACCAGTCGGGTCCACCGCTGTCCTCAACGGCCCAGCAGCGCAGCGCTTTCCCGGTGGTGATCATCGGCTGCGGAGAGGCCGGCCTGCTGGCCGGGATCAAACTCAAGCAAGCGGGCATCCCGTTCACGATCGTGGACAAACAGGACGGAGTCGGCGGTACCTGGCGCGCCAACCGCTACCCGGGCTGCCGGGTCGACATCGCCAACCAGTACTACGCCTTCTCCTTCGAGCCGACCGACCACTGGACCCATCATTACTCCGAGCAGCCGGAGATCTTGACCTACCTCGAAAACGTGATGGCCAAGCACGACATCGCGCCGCACGTGCGGTTCTCCACCGAGGTCACCCAGGCACAGTGGAACGACGATTCCTCGACCTGGCGGGTGATCATTCGTTCTGCCGACGGCCCCGAGGAGGAGTTGCGGGCGCGGGCACTGATCTGCGCAGTCGGCCAGTTCAGCAATCCGGTCATCCCGGATATCAAGGGCGCCCGCACCTTCGTCGGACCGTCGTTCCATACCGCGGACTGGCGCGAGGATATCGACCTCACCGGCAAGCGGGTCGCGGTGATCGGCGCCGGGGCCAGCGGCTTCCAACTCGTCCCGGCCATCGCCGATCGCACCGAGCAGGTCGATGTGTACCAGCGCACCCCGCAGTGGATGGCCCCCAACATCGCCTACCACGACGCCATCCCGGACGGTGCCCGCTGGGCGACCCGGCACCTGCCGTATTACGGGCGTTGGTTGCGCTTCATCTCGTGGTGGCCGCTGGCCGACGCCGCCGAGGAGCGGGTGATGGTCGACCCGGAGTGGGACACCGGTGGGCTGTCCTGCTGTGAAGCCAACCATGCCGTCCGCGAGATGCTGATCGCTTGGATGCGGGCCTTCACCGACGACGAGGACCTGCTGGCCAAGGTCATCCCGGATTACCCGCCGATGGGAAAGCGGATGCTGCAGGACAACGGAACCTGGCTGACAACACTGCAGCGGGACGACGTCGACCTGATCCGTGACGGCATCGCGGAGCTCACCGCGAACGGCGTGACGACCGTGGAGGGGGTACACCGACCGGCCGATGTCCTGGTGTGGGCCACCGGTTTCGACGTCAATCACCAGCTGGGCCCGATCGACATCCGCGGTCTGGAAGGCCAGACTCTCAACGAGGCCTGGGGTGAATCCCCGTATGCCTACCTCGGTATCAGCGTTCCCGGATTCCCGAACTTCTACTGCATGTACGGTCCGGGCACCAATGCGGTGAACGGCACCAGCATCATCTACAACTCCGAGTGCCAGATGCGCTACATCATGGGCTGCATCGACATGGTGATCGCGAGCGAGGCCCGCCGCGCAACCGTGCGGCCAGAGGTGTGCGACGACTACAACCGCCGCAATCAAGACCGGTTGCAGACCATGGTCTACACCTATCCGAATGTCGCCAGCTACTACAAGAACTCGGAGGGTAGGGTGCCCAGCCTCTACGGCTTCCGCATCGCCGACTACTGGAAGTGGACCAGCCGCGCGAACCCGGACGATTACGACCTGAGCTGAACGTCAGACTTCGACGGGCAGCTTCACCACCGCGTCCATGAATGTCGACGGCATCCGCTCGGCCGGCCCGACGACCCGCAGACCGGGGCAAGTCTGCGCCAGCTCACCCAGCATGCTGGCCAGCTGCAGCCGGGCGAGGCGAGTACCCAGGCAGAAGTGGGCGCCGTGGCCGAACACCAAATGCGGGTTGTGTTCTCGCGCAAGGTCGATCCGATGCGGGTGGTCGAACACCGCCGGATCCCGGTTGGCGGCATTCATCCACACCACCACCTTGTCCCCGGCTCGGATACGCTGCCCACCCAATTCCACATCCCGAGTGGCGGTGCGCCGCATGTGCATCACAGGTGATACGTAGCGCAGCAGTTCGTCGACGACGGTCGCCGATACGGTGCCGCCGGCAAGCTGGGCCCACTGCCCGGTCTCGTCGAGTGACCTCACCGCCCCGGCCAAGGAGTAGCGGGTCGTCTCAGTGCCGGCCATGATGAGCATCAGGTAGAACCAGCAGAACTCGTCCTCGGTGAACTCGACGCCGTCGACGGTTGCACTGGCCAGCAACGACATCAGGTCGCCGGTGGGTTGTGCACGGCGCCCAGCCCGGACGCCCTTCGCGTACTCGAACAGGTCTGCCATCAAGGCGATTACGGCGGCCCCGCCGTCTTCGAGGCCGGGGCTCTCCACGTCGCTGATCTTGGCCCACTGCAGCACGCGGCCCCGCTCCTCGTGCGGGATGCCGAGCAGGTTGGCCAGCACCCGCACGGTCAATTCGACAGCGACATCGGACACGAAGTCGCCACCGCCGGCGCGGACGAACTCACGCGCGATATCGCGTGCGTTCCCCTCCACGTGGCCGCGCATCGCCTCGATCAGCCTCGGGGTGAAGAACGGCGACAACAGCTTTCGTTGCAGGGCATGCCGTGGGTCGTCCATGTTGATCAGGATCATCCGCAGCCCGGCCAGGGACAGTTCGTCGACGTTGGTCATCAGCACACCGCCGAGCTCCGACGAGAAGGTGACGGCATCGCGCAGTACCGCCTGCGCTTCGGCGTGTGAGGTGATGACCCAGAATCCCGGTGACGGAGGTGTCGGAAGTCCGGTTCGCAACTCCGCGACGCGGGAGCGATGCTCCCGCTCGTCCTGCCAGGCGACAACTGCCCGCGCACGCAACGCATCGAAGGCCGCATGCGGTGGCCCATCGATGAACGTCTCCGGGGATGAAAGGTCGACGCCACAGATATCCGCCACCCGTGGTACACCCCGCGGTGCGGTATCCGGTTGTACGACAGTGACCGTCATTCGGCGCCGCCCTGGCCGCTGTCCGCCGGCACCGCCACCTGGGCGGGCCCGTCGGTACCTCGCGGGCGGACCGCCGCGAGCACCAGTACGCACACCAGCCAGCACGCGACCGCGTACGGCAGGCTCCCGGTCAGGGTGCCGCTCGCGGTGACCCCTTCCGCGGCGGCGAAGTACGCAGGCAGCGACACGGCCCACAGCAGCGCGAAGACAGCGAGATAAGCACTGCCACTGAGCCATACCAACGGCGCCGCCGAAGCCAGTGGCTGGTCGGCGCGCCGCAGCCAGGCGCCGGCCAAGAACCACGCGCCGACAGCGAGGAACGCCACGGTGAGCAATCCCAACACCACCGCCTGCGCGCCCACATTGGGCTGCACACCACCGCCGCCCGCGATCCGCCCGGGCACACCGACGATGATCAACCCGATCGGCGTCGCGATGCCCGCACACAGGATGGCCCCGACCAGCCTAGGAAAAGTGTCCAGGCCGGTGCCATCGCGGCGTCGGGTGATCGCCAGGATCACGGCCGTCACCAGAATCGGCCCCACCGTGGCGAACAGGAAGATGCTGTTGGCCGGTACCGCGGCGACCGCGGGCTGGTTCGCCTCAGAGGCGGTGTTCCACAACCACCAGCTGCGTTGCGGCCCAAGGTGGTCGAACACCTCGTAGAAGCAGTGGTGCACGAACCCGACCGAAACGGCGCCGGCCAGGATGCCGCGGCGCGCGAACACACCGAACGCGCGCACCACTTCGTAGGCGAGTACGGTCATCGCGGGGTAGATGGCAACGATGTACAGCGGCAACCGATCCCACAGAAACTCGACCGCGAAGACGTTGTGCACGAACACGACACCCATCGAGTTCTCGGTGTCCTCGGCCCCGACCAGATTCGGGAAGTACACCGGGATCTCGATTACCAACAGGTAGACCACCGGCGCCCACCACAGGGCCATCGGCACCCGATCACCAGCCCGGTACCTGCGCACGGCGTGCACCAGCGCGAGCACCGCGCACGCGACGACGAGTACCTCCAGTACCGGCAGCGTCCAGTTGGTCAACCCGAACGGGTTGCGCAATCCGATGATCGGCTGTGCACCGTCGCACGTGAAACCGCCGAGTTCGGCGGCCATCCGCTCGAAGTCGGCCGGGCAGGGGCCTGCCATGGGTAATGCTCCCCTCGATCAGCCGGCGACAGCCGTGGTTCCGTAGTAATGCGCCATGTCCTCACCATCGTGGTAGCTCTTCATCCAGGTGTGATACCAGGGCGGAACGGCGACCGTCGCGGTGTGGTGGTGCGGGAGCTGCGAGCGCACCAGGCCGCCGACGAGCTTGAGCAGTCTCCGCAATGGGATCCCGGCATAGATGCTCGATGGCGCCGAGGCGGATCGTCGATGCCTAAAAAACGGTGCCCTCGAAGCGAATTCGTCTCTCCAAAATGACTGGGTCGCCGCATCCACAGACACCGCGATCTCATCGGCCGGGACATGGGCGCGGAAACCGTCGGCGATCAGTTGCGCGAGCCCGACGATGTGTCCCATCGAGGTGCGCAGCGTACGCAGCCGGTAGAAGCGGTCACCCACCACACCGTCGAAGATGAGCTCGGCCGAGCTGCGGTGCTCGATCTCTTCGATGTAGTGCCACAGGAACAGCGATGCGATCCGCGAGTCTCCGTTGAACAGGTGCTCGCGCTGCTCGATCATGAATGTGAACAGCGGAGGGAAGGTGGCTTCCAGGCTGGCGATGTAGGCCAGGTGGAATTTCAGCGGCCGGCTTGCGTACAACTCCTCGTAGGACTTGTTGACGTCGCTGAGGACCTGCCGCAGCCCGGGATGTCGGGCGATCATCGCGTTGACGTGTTTGCGGTGCGCGGCGGTGTGCTGCGACTCCTGGGCGATGAAGACCTCAGCCTCCTCGCGCAGTCCAGGGTCGGTCATCGTCTCCAGCGTCTCGCGTATGGCGAGCACGAGGTATCGCTCGAACCCCACGGCGATGAAAGAGATCATGTTGGCCTGCACACCAGAGGCCGGGTTGGCGGGATTCCACTGGAACGGAATCGACTTGTCCACGTCGAACCGCATCTTCCGGAAGGTCACGTTTGTCATGACGCCACGTACTCCTTGATCAACCCGTGCACCATGCCCTGCTGATCGAGATGCATGAAATGCCCTGCATCGTCAATGAGTTCGTGCCTGCTACCCGGCGGGAGCACGTGGGTTCCCAGCGCCCCCATGCGTGCATCGATCGCCCCGTCCACCCGACCGTGCATGACCAGCATCGGCACGATCGGCGCCCGTCCCATCGCGTACTCGTCGAGGTCACGATGGCGCCGTGCGCGGCGCAGCGGGCGAAACTGTGCGCGGTAGTACGACAGTGCGGCGGTGCGGCGTTCGGGGCTGGACAGGCTCTCGTCCAGCCGTTCGAGGTCCGCGCTCGCGTCGTAGCCGGGCGGGCACCAGTCCCGCCACAACTTCGGTAGCACCCAATCCAGGCTCCGCTCCGAGACCCTCGGAATCTGTTGGAACAAGACGTACCAGCTCATGCGCAACTGCGCCGGCAGCAACCGCAGCAGGGCGCGCCCGCGACCGGCGCCCGGCTTGAGCCCGGCCACCAGTGGCACACCCATCGAGACCACCTTCGAAAACGGGTTGTCGGGATGGGCGGCGATTCCGTTGGCTGCCAGGCCACCCCAGTCGTGGCCGACCAGGACCGCGTCGGGGCCGCCACCGAGCGCGGTGTGCAGCGCCAGCGCGTCGTACATCAGGGCACCGATTCCGTAGTCCCCGTCGCGCGCCAGCTCGGTCGGCGAGTAGCCGCGCATGAACGGGGCCACCACCCGGAATCCCTGTGCGGCGAAGGAAGGGCCGACATGTCGCCATGTCCACGCGGTGTCTGGATAGCCGTGCAGGCACAGCATCAGCCGGCTGTCCTGCGGCCCCCAGGCCAGTGCCTCGAACCGCAGATGGGGAAGGTCGATGGTCAGTCGTTCGGGTTCGTTCATGCCGTGACCACGCTCGGGCGCTTGGTGTCACGGGGGAGGGGCGCGTTGCGCGGGCGCCCATCGGCCCGCAGGAAGCTACCCGTTCGTTGTCGGCCCACCAGCTCGGTCGGATGACCGTCGGCGAATACCGTGTGTCCGGCGACCATGACGGTCTTTACGGTGGCGTCGTTGCGGTTGACCATTCGCCGCAGGCCTCCGAAGGCCTCGATCGGAGCTTCGTGGTACTCGTCCAGTGTCGCGTCGAGCCGCTGTGGGTCCACCACCACGAGGTCCGCCCAGTCCCCGATCCGGAGATGACCAGCGTCCAGGTGATACCAGTCGGCGAGTTCACCGGTGAGCCGGTGTACCGCCCGCTCGACCGTCATGAACTCCCGGCCCGCGCGCTGCGCGTCGCGCACGTGACGCAACAGCCGCAGCCCGCAGTTGTAGAACGCCATGTTGCGCAGGTGCGCCCCGGCGTCGGAGAAACCCATCTGGATACCGCCCTTGACCGCGAGCTGTCGCAGCATCTTGGGCCGGTGGTTGGAAATCGTGGTGCGCCAGCGTAATTGCGAACCGTGCTCCAGGACGAGGTCGAGGAAGGCGTCCACCGGGTGCAACCCGCCGCGCTCGACGCCGACGTCGCCGAACGACTTGCCGATCAGGGATTCGTCGGGGCACGCGACGATCTCGGCATCGAAAAAGTCCCGGTGCCACGCCCGCGGGCCGAACTTGTTGTCGTAGTCCTTACGGAACGCCCGGCGGTAGGCCTCGTCCTTGATCAGCTCATTGCGCTCCATCTGGGTCTTGAGGTGCAGGGCTGCCGCACCGGAGCCGAACTCCTCGAAGATGACGAGGTCGATCCCGTCGGCGTACACCTCGAACGGGACCGGCAGGTGCTGGAACCGGAAGTCTCCGCCGAGCCGGTTGGCGATCGCGGCCAGCACCACCGTGATCCACATACCTCCGGGTGCGGACTTCATATCGGCGGCGGCGAGCAGGCTGGTCTTCAGGCGCGGGCGGCCGATTCCCACCGACTGCAATGCCTGCGACACGATGTTGTGCGGGTGGGTGATGTCGGGTCCCGACTGCAGCGCACGGTCCCGCCTGCGCAGCAAAGATTTGAGTCGGCGCAGTTCCCTGGGCTTGGCATAAGTCGAGGGCAATGTGCGTGACCGGCACACATCGCCGTCGATGCGGTCGAAAAGCAGCTGCTGCGAAGACAACCCGATCAAGCCGGCGTCGAGAGCCTCGGTCAGCATGCACTCCAGGCGGGCCTGTTCGGCGCGGGTCGGTCGAACGTCCTTACGCGTGGCCCGGTCCAGGCCCATCACCGCCACCCGCATATCCGAGTGCCCGATGAAGGCCGTGACGTTGGGGCCGAGCGCAAGCGCCTCCAGTGCCTCGACATACTCCTGCGCACCGGTCCAGGTCTTGCACTCGCCCACGATGCGCACGACGTGCTCGTGCGGAATGGCCTCGACCCGGCCGAACAGATCAGCCGCCTCCGACGCGTTGACGTGCACCGTGGACAACGAGCACGACCCCATCACGATCGAGGTCACGCCGTGGCGCAGGGATTCCGTCAGCGCGGGCGCTGCCAGCACCTCCGCGTCGTAGTGGGTGTGAATGTCGATGATCCCCGGCATCACCCAGTGTCCGGTGGCATCGATGACCTCGACCCCGTCAATCGGTTCGGTGGTGACCGCTGCGATACGGCCGTCACGGATCCCGAGGTTGCGAACCGCCGACGGACCGCCCGTCCCGTCGAACCACCGGCCGTTGAGTATCGCGGTGTCAAAGCTCATGGCTGGACAGTTTACTCAAAACGTCAATCCTATGTGTTAGCTTCTCGCCGTGGGATTCCTCAAACCCAACATGCCGCACATCGATATCGCCGAGTGGCAAACCCGCAGCCGCCCCGACCGGATCAAGCCGATGGCACAGCACATCGCCGAGAACGGGATGGGCAACCCCGATGTGTTCACCCTGCTGTACGTGGTGAAGATCGGGCTCTACATCCTGGGCGGCCTGCTGTTCGCGCTGTCGACCACCGGCATCGACCGATGGGGCGATATCGAAACCTGGTGGAGCGAGCCGATCGTCTTCCAGAAGGTGGTGCTGTGGTCGCTACTGTTCGAGGTCCTCGGCCTCGGGTGCGGGTTCGGGCCGTTGACCGGCAAGATCGCGCCGCCGATGGGTTCACCGCTGTATTGGCTGCGCCCGGGAACCATCCGACTTGCACCGTGGCCCAACAGGATTCCGCTCACCGGCGGCGACAGTCGGTCGATCTTCGACGTCGCGCTCTACGCCGGTCTGCTCGGGACCACGGTGTTCGCGTTGCTGTCCGACGGCACCGGCCCCATCGCCCAACTGGACACCTCCGTAGGCGTCATCCCCACCGGCAAGATCGTGCCGATCCTGGCGTTGTTGGCGGTCCTCGGCCTGCGCGACAAGGTGATCTTCCTGGCCACCCGCGGTGAGGTGTACGGCAGCCTGACGGTGACGTTCCTGTTCGCCGGACCCAATATGATCGTCGCCGCGAAGCTGGTCATGCTCGCCATCTGGATAGGGGCCGCGACGTCGAAACTCAACCGGCACTTTCCCTTCGTGGTCGCGACCATGATGGCCAACAACCCGCTGGCGCGGGCGAAGTGGATGAAACGGAAATTCTTCCGCCGCTTTCCGGACGACCTGCGCCCCGGGTTCATCGCGCGGTTCCTCGCCCATTTCGGGACGGTGATCGAGATGGGCGTGCCGCTGGTGCTGTTCTTCTCCGACGGCGGCACCCTCACCTACCTGGCCGCATTCGTGATGATCGTGTTCCACCTGGTGATCCTCACCTCGATCCCGCTCGGGGTGCCGCTGGAGTGGAATGTGTTCATGCTCTTCGGCATTGGCACCCTGTTCGTGGACAAGGCAGCCATCGGCTGGACTGACGTGACGCAACCGTGGCCGATCGCGGCACTCCTGGCCGTCATCGTCGCCGGCATCGTCATCGGGAACATCGCCCCGCCCAAGGTGTCGTTCCTGCCGGGCATGCGGTACTACGCAGGCAACTGGGACACCTCGCAATGGTTCTTCACCGAGGCCGCCAGCCAGAAGCTGGCCGACCACCGGATCGGCCTGGGGCTGGTCCAGCACAAGCAGATCGAGAAGCTGTCCTCACCGGAGGGCACGCAGGCCTCCCTGTCCCTCGGGCATGCCTTTCGGGGGATGTACGCCCATGGCCGGGGCCTGCTGACGCTGTGGGACCACGTCATACCGCCCGGCCGCGACGCCGATTACACCGTCATCGACGGCGAGCCGGTGGCCGGCTACGCGGTGGGGTGGAGTTTCGGGGACGGGCACCTGCACAACGAGCAGTTGATCGACGCCCTTCAGCGGCGGTGCCACTTCGAACCGCAGGAGCTGCGCGTGCTCATACTCGACGGACAACCGATTCATCGGCAGCGCCACGAGTACCGGATCGTCGACGCCGCCGCCGGCGAGTTCGAACGTGGCACCTTCGAGGTCGCCGATCTGGTGGACAGGCAGCCGTGGGAGTTGGACGTGCCGGTCACCGTCCTGCGCCGTGATGCCTCGCGATCTCGGATGTGACGACAGGGCCGAGCCAGCGACGCACGTAGCTACGAAGTGCCTTGCCGGTGCGCGCCGGACGGCCCGGGTCGATCATGAATGACTGCAGCATCCGCAACATGTACTCGACCAGGTCGTCGATACCCTCGTCATCGAAGCCGAGCGCCTTCCAGTCGACGTCCAGGCCCGCCAAGATGCCGTGACCGAACTGTTTGGCCATATCCGAAGTCACTTCGTTGGATGTACGACCGAGATCGTTGGCAAGCATCAACTGGACCGGCTTTTCGTTGGGTAGCCACTCCAGCGTGTAGGCGAAACTCTCCACCAGCGCATCGACCGGATCGGTGATACCCCTCAGGTGCTCGGCGAGGCTTTCGAGGTAGCGCAACCCCGACCGGGTGGCCACGGCCTCGAGAAGTGAATCACCGGGAAAGTAGTTGTAGACAGTCTGTCGCGATATCTCCAGCGTCCGGGCGACATCGACCACGCGCATGGCCGCACCTCGCTCTTCGATGGCCGCGCTTGCCGCATCGAGAATCCGTTCGATGGCCTCGTCGTCACTCGCGGGGGTGGCACCACCCCACCCGTGGGTGCGCATGGATTCGAATCCTAGACGTTGGACCCGACGGCCAGAGTTCGCTGTCACCACCCGGCGCATGGGCGTGAGGTGAGCCCGTTGTAGTGGTCCAGTCGTTATGGGACTCTGTTGCCCGAGTGCTCGGGCAGGAAGAATCACCAACGACATGGCAACGAATAAGCGCCGGCGGCACACCCCGGATCAGATCATCCGCAAGCTGGCCGAGGGCAACAAGCTCCTCGGGACCGGGCAGGAATTGGCTGAGGTGTGCCGGCACCTGGAGGTCACCGAGTCGACATGGCATCGCTGGGTGGCCCAGTACGGCGGCATGAAGGCCAACGACGCCAAACGGCTCAAAGAGCTTGAAGCCGAGAACGCTCGACTCAAGAAGCTGGTCGCCAACCAGGCCCTCGACATCGACATGCTCAAGGAGATCTCGGCGGGAAACTTCTGACCCCGAACCGCAAGCGCAGTGCCGTTACGGCGCTGCGTGAGCGGTTCGGGGTGTCTGAACGCCGCGCCTGCTCGGTCGTGGGGTTGCACCGCTCAACGATGCGCCTGACACCGGTGCCGATCACCACCGAGGAGACCGAGCTGCGAGCTTGGCTGCGCCGGTTCTCCACCGACCGGCCGCGCTGGGGGTGGCGACGGGCGGCGAAGATGGCCCGCCGGGCTGGCTGGAAGGTCAACAACAAGCGAATCCGTCGGCTGTGGCGTGAGGAGGGCCTGCGGGTCCCTCAGCGTCGCCGCAAGAAGAGGCTGACCGGCATCGGTGTCGCCGTAGGTGCAATGTCACCGATTCGTCCGAACGTCATCTGGGCGATGGACTTTCAGTTCGACACCACCGCTGATGGGCGCACCCTCAAGATGCTGAACGTGATCGACGAGTTCACCCGCGAGGCACTCGCGATCGCAGTCGATCGGTCCATCGACGCCGACGGTGTCGCCGACGTGTTGGATCGCCTGGTGCTCATGCACGGGGCGCCGCACTACGTGCGGTTCGACAACGGTCCCGAGTTCGTGGCGCACGCCGTAGCTGATTGGTGCCGATTCAACAGTGCCGGTTCACTTTTCATCGATCCCGGCTCGCCGTGGCAGAACGCCTGGATCGAATCGTTCAACGGCAGACTGCGTGACGAACTGCTCAACTTGTGGCGATTCGACTCGCTGCTGGAAGCCCGTGTGATCATCGAGGACTGGCGTCGTGATTACAACGCCAACCGACCCCACTCCGCCCACGACGAACTCACCCCAGCCGAGTTTGCCCTACAGTGGGCCACGACCCACCAACCCCAAGTCGCATAGCGACTGGACCACCAAACGGGTCCCCCTCAGGCGCACTATTCACACGCGCATGCCGGCGGCGGGTGGGACCAGTCACGCTCTGCTTGACGCATACCCGAGGGGCCGCCTGAAACCCGGTGCTCCCGCTCTTGTCTCGCGACTCGGCCGGACTGTGTCGCGCATACTGAGTAGCCACAACCCGCACAATCCACACCCAGATCCGGATTCATGCTGCTACCAGTGATGCCACCCATCTCACCGATGCTGGCCAAGCCAGCCACGGTGATCCCGCCGGATGCGTCCTACGAACCGAAATGGGACGGCTTCCGGGCGGTGGTGTTCCGCGACGGCGACGAAGTCGAGCTCGGCAGCCGCAACGAGCGACCGATGACCCGGTACTTCCCCGAACTCGTCGAGGCGGCCAAGGCCGAACTGCCACCGCGCTGCGTGGTCGACGGCGAGATCGTCCTGCCCACCGACGGCGGCCTGGATTTCGAAGCCCTGCAACTACGTCTGCACCCGGCGGCGTCCCGGGTACGCCTGCTGGCTGAACAGACACCGGCCTGCTTCATCGCCTTCGACCTGCTCGCGCTGGGTGACGACGACCTCACCGGGCGCCCGTTCAGTGAACGACGCGCCGCCCTGCTCGACGCGCTGGGTCCTGGCCCGTCGTTCCATGTCACCCCGGCTACCACCGATCTGCCGACCGCACGCCGGTGGTTCGACGAATTCGAGGGAGCCGGGCTCGACGGGCTGATCGCCAAACCGCTGACGCTCACCTACCAGCCCGACAAGCGGGTCATGGTGAAGATCAAGCACCAACGGACCGCCGACTGTGTGGTCGCCGGCTACCGGCTCCACAAGTCGGGCCCCGATGCGATCGGGTCGCTGCTGCTCGGGCTCTACACCGACGATGGCGAGCTGGCATCCGTCGGCGTCATCGGCGCCTTCCCGATGGCGCGACGCCAGGCGCTGTTCACCGAATTACAGCCCCTGGTAACCAGTTTCGAGAACCACCCGTGGAACTGGGCCGCCCAGGCAGCCGCCGACCCGGACCTCGCCCGCCGATACGGCGGCGGCTCACGTTGGAACGCCGGCAAAGACCTGTCTTTCGTGCCATTGCGGCCCGAACGGGTAGTCGAGGTCCGCTACGACCACATGGAGGGCAGGCGGTTCCGGCACACGGCCCAGTTCAATCGCTGGCGGCCCGACCGGGATCCACGCTCGTGCACCTACGCCCAACTGGAGCAGCCCGTCACCTTCGGGCTCAACGACATCGTCCCGGGCCTGCTCCCCAGCTAGTAATGGTCCGGCGGCTGCAGCCAGGTGGCGAGATTACGCACGTAATCCTTGAACACCCCCAGACGGGACGGATCGGCCCCGATCTGCCAGCCGGGCCGATCGGTGACGAATGAAGGTGCCCCATGCGCCAGATCCCAGTTGTAGTCGGCGAAGTGGTGGAAGGTCGACTCGGCAACGGCCCGCCCCATCGGCCTGCCGTCCGGCGTGCGCTCACCGTCGAGTGCCACTGCGAGATTGAACTGTCTGCCGGTCGCCGTGCTGCGGCCTCGAGCCACCACCGTCGCGAACGGCCCCCGAGCCGAGACCGCACCCTCATGCGGGTGCGCCGGAAACCACTCGATGCGGCCAGTGGCGGTCCGGGAGGTGCGCAGCAGCTGGTGCACCGGCTCCTCGGCCAGCACCGGCTGATAGTCGCCGTTGGCGCCCGAGTGATAGTTGGGCCACGAGATGTTCGGATTGTCCTGATCGTCGCACCGCGACAGCGGGTCCAAGCTGGGGTCGTGAAAATCGTTGACCTGCCCCAACGAGCCGAGTCCCTTCAGACAGCTGCCCAGGTCCTGATGATCACGAGCGGTGAGCACCCCGCCGCCGAGTCCGCGGAACCGGCCGATCGCCGCGCATTCGTCGGGTGTCAAACCATTGCCCACGTCGACGGCCATCAACCACAGCTGGTCGAACCCGAGCTCGTCGAGATGGCTGAGCACCGGATCCTCCCCGACATGATCAGTCCGGTTACGTGCCAGCACCTCGTGGCCGTCCGCTCGCAGCTCACCTGCCAGCATCGAGAATCGGCCGACATCCCAGTCGTCGGTGTTCTCCGTGATCGTGGTCTGCAACAAAATTGTCGCCATCTGACGAGTCTCGTCGCTGCAAAGACGCTCGGGACCCTTGAAAACCCGTGGTCTCAGCTACTCCACGACACCGACCGCAGTTGCCTGCGGGACCGGACTCCGAGCTTGACGAATACCTTGCGCAGGTGCCATTCGACGGTGTGGGTGCTGATGAACAGCTGCGCACCGATCTCCTGATTGGTCAGGCCGTCGCGGGCCAGCTGCGCAATCTGCGCCTCCTGCGCGGTGAGTTCATCACCCGAGGCCAAGGGCTGTTTACGTACCTTCTCCCCCGTGGCGGTCAGCTCACGCCGGGCCCGCTCGGCGAATCCGGTGGCGCCCATCTTGGTGAACATCTCGTAGGCGGTGTTGAGATGCTCGCGGGCACTGGTGCGTTGCTTCTGGCGACGTAACCATTCCCCGTAACGGAGATGGGTCCGCGCCAGCTGCACCCCGATCTGAGTGCGGCTGAGCCGCTCGACGGATTCTTTGAACAGCACGTCCGCCTCGGTGTCGTCGGCCACGAGCGCCCGCGCCCCGGCCAATACGCCCAGCCCCCAATCGGTTCCGCTGGACTCCGTACATATTTCCAACCGCCGTACCGCGTCCTCGGCGACATCCCGCTCACCGACCCGCACGGCGGCCTCGACCAGTTCGATCAGGGTCCAGCAGTAGAACCCGATGTCGTGGAATTCGCACGTCTGCTTGGCAGCTGTCAGAGCCTCCTCATAGCGGCCCAAGCCGTTGTAGAGCACTGCGGCGGCGTAGCCCGCCGCCCCGAGCAGTCGGCCCTCGCCCTTGGCGGTCCCCTCGGCCATACCTGCCTCGATGAGGTCGCCGGCCACGGCCAGATCGCCGCGCCAAGCGGCCAATTCCACTTTGTGGTACTTCATCGGACGGTGGCCGATCGCCTCCGAGATGGAGTCGGCCTCCTCCATAAGCCTTGCAGCTGTGACGAATTCACCTTTGTGCGTCTGGACACCGGCCTGGTAGGCGATTGCCGGTGGAAGGATGGCCAACGCGCCGGTGGCACGGGCATAGCCGATCATATCGGTGGCCAGCCGGTCGACCAGGTCGTCGTCCCAGATCTCATGGGCAGCGGATTCGTGGACGATCGGGAAAGCCAATGCCAACCAGCGCAACGCCCGGCCGTCGTGGCGTCGCGTGTGCTCACTCCACAGCTCCAGAGCGGTGCGCAGAGGTTCGACCGCCGCGGGCAGTCCATCGGTGATCAGGTTCGCCATGCCGATGAGGAGTAGATCGATGGGCCCAGACGGCGCCTCCACCCTTTCGACTGCGGCGCGCGCTGCCTCGGCGGCCACCACGAGGGCTTCCGGTTGACTGCGCGAAGCAAACATCGCCGCGGCCAGCGCCTCCATGTAGGTCTCGCGAGCCAACTCGTCGTCGAGGTTCTCCAACCGCTTGGCGGCGTCGAGCAGCAATCCGGCCGCATGCCGGACCGGTGGTGCACCTGGCAGCCCGCCCCGGCTGCGGGTGAATTCCATCTGCGCCCGCAGCCGGCCCACCTGTGCCCGCTGCAACTCGGTCAACGGATTCAGTTCAGCCAGGGAGAGCAGCTCATAGGCGGCTTCGGGGGCCGCCGCTTCACGTTTGGCCTCGGCGGCCGCGATCGCTCGGGAGCTGCGCAGGGCCGGATCGGCGGACAGGATCGCCGCCCGCTCGAGGAAAGTCGCCGCGGCGGCGATCCCGCCTCGGCTCTGGGCCCGCCATGCCGAGGCTTCCAGTTCGGCGGCCACCGCGTCATCAGGACCGGACGCGGCATTGGCCGCATGCCAGGCCCGGCGGTCGGGATCGAGTTCAGGATCGGTGGCACCGGCCAAGGCGCGGTGCACCGCCCGGCGGTCGGCCGCATCGGCCGCCCGGTAGGCGGCCGACCTGATCAGCGGGTGGTGAAACCGCATGCGGGACCCGAACTCGATCACTCCGGCAGACTCGGCCGGCGTCAGTGCAGCCATCCCGATCCCCAAATACGCTGCGGCACGGGAGAACAGCGTCGGGTCACCGACCGGATCAGCCGCGGCCAGCAGCACCAGCATGCGGGTGTCGGCCGGCAGCAACTGGATGTGGCGGACGAAACCTTCCTCGACCTCCCCCACCGACAGGTGCGCCGAGCCGAGCCAGAAACCGCCGGACAGCTCGGCAGCGGGGACATTGCGCGGTACTTGCAGCAGCGCCAGTGGATTGCCGCGGGTTTCGGCGACAACACGGTCTCGGACCCGCTCGTCGATCCCGCCCAGCATCACCGATTCCAGCAGTTCCCTGGCGTCGCTGTCCGCCAGGCCCTCGACCCACAGCTCGGGCAGGCCGGGCAGGACATCGGTGGCGGTGCCGTCGCGATGGTCCCGGACCCCGAACACCAACACCACCGGTTCGGCCAGGAGCCGCCGTGCGACGAAACCGAGGGTCTGCACCGAAACCTGATCGAGCCACTGTGCGTCGTCGATCACGCACAGCAGTGGCTTCCGGTCGGCGGCGGCGGCCAACAAGCTGAGCACTGCCAGGCCGACCAGAAAACGGTCAGGCACCGGGCCGGCGCCGCGACCGAAGGCCACCGACAGCGCGTCGCGTTGCGGCTCGGGAAGCTTATCGAGGTGGTCCAGCAGCGGCGCGCACAGATAATGCAGCCCGGCGAAGGCCAGCTCCATATCGGACTCGACCCCGGCCACCTGGGTCACCCGGAAGCCCGGCGCCTGTTCGACGACATAGTCGAGCAGCGCCGTCTTGCCGATTCCGGCTTCGCCGCGCACCACCAGCACCGAGCTGCCGCCTGAACGGCCACCCGAAACCAGTGCTCGAAGTGCCGCACATTCGCTGACGCGGCCACGTAGGGGTGGGCCTGCGCCCGTCATCGCCATCACACCGCCGCGTCCGAATTTTTGCCGAAACCTTATCAAGTGGGCGCGGTTTCGGCTGAGGCTGGGCAGCCGATGTCCGGTTCAGCCGAACCGCAGCGCCGGCGCGGGTAGCGATTCGACGCCGCGGTGGGCGAATTGTGCCCAGCGAGTGCGCATCTCGGCGGAGAGCTGAGGATCGATCGCTCGCTGGGGGCCGAGCATCGGGGCATCCGCCCAGGTCTGCGGTGAACCGAACAGGAACGGCAACTCCATGCAGTGGCAGGCGCCCAGCGGGGCATCGGCCGGTGTCCAGTCGAAGCGATATGTGCCGACCCGGCCGCCGTGGGTCCGCCAGGCCTGCGCCAGCCGCTCGGCGGGACCGGAGAACGCCTGCTTCGTGACCGCCTTCGAACCGGCTCGGACCGAGAGCCGGCCGAGGACCGGAACCCGGTTGAGCCGGGCCACCCGAGGGTCCATGGCGACGAACGGCGCCGCGTCGTCCCTGGTGTAGCCGATGAGCAGCTCGATGCGACCCGCCGCGGCGGCGATGGCATCGGGTAGGTCCGCGGGTGCCGGCAGCGGACCCCGGCCCAGCCGTGGCGCGAATGCCAGACCGCCCAGCAGGCCGAAGCCCTGCGCGGCGGCAACGGCTGCTCCCTCAGCAGCCAGCAGCTTCTCCACGCTCGCCTCGGCGGGGTCCGCACCGGCCAGCGAGGTGGCCATCGCCGCACCCATGGCATGTGCCATGTCGTCACGCCCGTCGTCCAACTCCAGCGGGGCGCTCTGCAGGATCGCGCGGTGGAACAGGCCGTCGGCTTCCTCGGACATCATCAGCGACCAGACTGAATGCGCACCGGCCGACTGACCGAACGCGGTGACATTGGCTGCGTCCCCGCCGAACGCCGCAATGTTGTCCTGGACCCAGCGCAGCGCCAGGATCTGGTCGCGCAGTCCTAGGTTGTCCGCGCCGACCCCGGGTGGCGCCAGATAACCGAAGATGCCGAGCCGGTAACTCACGTTGACCACCACCACGTTGCCTGCACGGGCCATGGCGCCGGGATCGTACTTGGCCGACTCCCCGCTGCCCGCCACATATGCACCGCCGTGGAACCACACCATGACCGGCAGCTTGTGCGCGTCGGCCGGGGCGGTGACGGACAGTACGAGACAGTTCTCGTCCGTCGACAAACCCTTCAGCGCATCACCGGTGACCCACGCCAAACGCGACGGCCGCTGCGGGCAGGCCGGGCCTGGTTGTGTCGCGTCACGCACGCCCGACCAGGCCGGAGGCGGTTCGGCGACCTCGAATCGTCTGGCGGCGCCGTAGCGCACGCCTCGTGCGAGGACCAGCCCGTCCTGATGGCCGACCTGGATCGTGCCGCCCCTGATGTGTCGCTCACGCACGAGCCCAACGCTAGCGTTTACCGTCGCCCGCAACGGGGCACGCCAACAGCATGTCTGTAACCGCATTTCAGGATCTGCCACTGGCCGACCGGGACCGGGAGTGGGACGGCGACGCCGCCGACAAACGGGTCCGCAAATGGGCCGGTGCGGAGGACCAACCCAATGAGAAATACCGCGACGCGCACGTCTGGTACGACAAAGACGCGAAGGACAACTTCACCGGCTACAAGTTGCTGATCGCCGACGTCGTCGGCGGCAAGCTGGAAGTCGTACCGCGCGGGGTGATGGCGGCCGGCGGGATCATGGACGGCGCCCGCGGCGGCGTCGACCTCCCGAAGGACGACATCGACCGGGTGAAAAGCCACCTCGCGAAGTACTACGAGAAGATGGGCGAGACGGCGCCCTGGGACCGCGATTAGCTAGATTGCGGGCGTGAGCCCAACCCCCGCCGGGCGGTTCGCGCCGAGCCCGTCGGCCGACCTGCACATCGGCAACCTGCGCACCGCGGTGCTGGCGTGGTTGTTCGCCCGGTCCACCGGGCGACGATTCCTGCTGCGGGTCGAGGACCTCGACGACCGCACATTTCCCGAGATCGGGCACCGTCAGGTGGAGGACCTGGCCGCAATCGGACTGACCTGGGATGACCCCGTGCAATGGCAGACGGGCCATCAGGACCGCTACGACGCGGTGATCGGCGAACTGTTCGAGCGCGGGCTGCTGTACGAATGTTATTGCAGCCGAAAGGATATCGCCCAGGCACCCCGGGCTCCTCACGCCCCCGAAGGGGCATATCCTGGCACCTGCCGCGACCTCGCCGAGACCGAACGTGCCGAGCGTCGCGCCGAAACCGGTCGCCCGCCCGCGCTGCGGCTGCGCACCGACACCTTCGTCGGCACCGTCACCGACCTGCTGCACGGCAGCTACACGGGGATCATCGACGATTTCGTGGTGCGCCGCGGCGACGGCGTGCCCGCCTACAACCTGGCCGTGGTGGTCGATGACGCCGCCGCCGGCGTCGACCAGGTGGTGCGCGGCGACGACCTGTTGAGCTCGTCGCCCCGACAGGCCTACCTGGCCCGGCTGCTGGACTACCCCGAGCCCAGCTACGCCCACGTCCCGCTGGTACTCAACGAGGACGGTGCCCGGCTGGCCAAACGCGACGGAGCGGTCACCCTGGCCGAGATCGGCGTCGAGCGGGCGCTGGAACAGATCAGCACCTCGCTGGGCTGGCCCGCACTGGATCTTGACGGCATGCTCGCCCGATTCGACCCGGCCGCTCTGCCACGGCATCCGTGGATATATCAGCCGGGCTGAGCAGAAGCCTGCCGAACACGGCGTGCCCCTGTTAGCGTCCGGCCGTGCGCTCCCGTCGAATTCCGCTGTTCGGACTTCTGCTGATCGTCACGGTGATGCTGGCCGCGTGCGGAGGGAAAGCCGGCAATACTGATGAGCCGCTGAAATCGGCAGGTGTGCTGAGGGTCGGCACCGAGGGGGTGTACTCCCCGTTCAGCTACCACGACACGGCCACGGGTCAACTCGTCGGCTATGACGTCGACGTCGCCCGCGCAGTAGGCGACAAACTCGGTGTCAGAGTCGAATTCGTCGAAACCCCGTGGGATTCGATCTTCGCCGCACTCGAGGCCAACCGGTTCGACGTGGTGGCGAACGAGGTCACGATCACGCCGGAGCGGCAAGCCAAATACGACCTCTCCCAGCCGTACTCGATCGGCGAGGGCGTCATCGTCACCCGCGCCGACGACGACTCGATCAAGAGCCTCGCCGACCTGAAAGGCAAAGTCGCCGCCGAGAACGCCACCAGCAACTGGTCGGAGATCGCCCGCAAGGCCGGGGCCCGCGTGGAAGCGGTCGAAGGGTTCACCCAGGCCATCAAGCTGCTCAACCAGGGCCGGGTCGACGTGGTGGTCAACGACAGCATCGCCGTCTACGCGTATCTGGCCGAGACCAACGACACGTCGGTGAAGATCGCGGGCACCGTCGGCGAGAAGAGCGAACAGGGCTTCGCCGCGCGCAAGGACAGCGGCCTGCTGCCCGAACTCAACGCCGCGCTCGACGAGTTGCGGGCCGACGGCACGCTGGCCACCATCTCGCAGAAATACCTCAAGGCCAACGCGTCCGGGGCACCCGCCGAACAGGCCCCCGCACCGAGGTCGACGTGGCAGCTCATCGCCGACAATCTGTGGCCGCTGGCCAAAGCCGCTCTGACGATGACCATTCCGCTGACGATCATCAGCTTCGCCATCGGCCTGGTGATCGCGCTGGCGGTGGCGCTGGCCCGGCTCTCGCCGAACGTGGTGCTGAGCAATATCGCCAGGTTCTACATCTCGATCATCCGAGGAACCCCGCTGCTGGTGCAGTTGTTCATCGTGTTCTTCGCTCTGCCCGAGTTCGGGGTGAAGATCGACCCGTTCCCGGCCGCGGTGATCGCGTTCAGCCTCAACGTCGGCGGCTACGCGGCCGAGATCATCCGCTCGGCGATCCAGAGCATCCCGAAGGGACAGTGGGAAGCCGCCGAAACGATCGGGCTCAACTACACCGGCACGCTGCGGCGCATCATCTTGCCGCAGGCCGCCCGGGTCGCGGTACCGCCGCTGTCCAACACTCTGATCTCCCTGGTCAAGGACACGTCGCTGGCATCGACGATCCTGGTGACCGAGCTGCTGAGGCAGGCCCAGATCGTCGCGGCGCCCACGTTCGAGTTCTTCGCCCTGTACGGCACCGCCGCGATCTACTACTGGGTGATCTGCCTGGTGCTGTCGTTCGGCCAGAGTCGCCTGGAACGCCGACTGGAAAGGCACGTTGCGCGATGACCACAGAACGCGAAGACCGGATCGTCGCCACCGACGTGCACAAGGCCTTCGGTGACTTCCAGGTACTCAAGGGAGTGTCGTTCACCGTGCCGCGGGGCACCGCGACCACCGTGATCGGCCCGTCGGGTTCCGGGAAGACCACGCTGCTGCGCACCCTGAACGCTCTCGATGTGGCGGACTCCGGGGTGATCCGGGTGGGCGACACCGAACTCGACTTCGCCAAACCCGTGCCCAAGGACCAGTTGCGCCGCTACCGGTCGCAGAGCGGCTTTGTGTTCCAGTCCCACAACCTTTTTCCCCACAGGACCGTGATTCAGAACGTCACCGAGGGTCCGCTGGTGGTGCAGAAGCGCCCGCGTGAGCAGGTGCTGGCCGAGGCCACCGAGCTACTGCGTCAGGTGGGGTTGGCCGACCAGCAGGACAAGTATCCGTACCAGCTCTCGGGCGGCCAGCAGCAGCGCGTCGGCATCGCCCGGGCGCTGGCGCTGAAACCCAAGGTGGTGCTGTTCGACGAGCCGACCTCGGCGCTGGACCCGGAACTGGTCGGCGAGGTGCTCGCGGTGATCCGGGACCTGGCCGTCGAAGGCTGGACGCTGGTGATCGTCACGCACGAAATCCAGTTCGCCCGACAGGTTTCCGATCAGGTGCTGTTCACCGACAGAGGAGTGATCCTCGAGCAGGGCCCGCCCGCCGCGGTGATCGGCGATCCGAAAGAAGAACGCACCCGCCAGTTTCTGCAGCGGATCCTCAACCCGCTCTAGAATCGTCAATTACGCTCATCCCCATGGCGGAAACGTCATACGCGCCCTGCGGCGATCTCAGCCTGGCCTACCAGGTATTCGGTGACGGGCCCGTCGAGCTCATCTTCGTCGGGCCCGTGGTCAGTCATATCGAGATGTTCTGGGCCATACCCGAGTTCAAGGCGTTCTTCGATCAGCTTGCGACATTCTGTCGGATTGCCATGTTCGACAAGGCCGGGGTCGGGATGTCAGATCCGGTGCCGAAGGTTCGCACGCTCGACGAACGCGCGGCCGAGATCGAGGCCATCATGGCCGCTGCCGGCTTCATAAAACCGGCAGTCTTCGCCATGAGCGAGGGCGGGGCGGCGTCCATCATCTTCGCGGCCAAACGCCCCGAGCGAACCCGCGCCCTGGTCCTCTACGGCTCGTATGCCGCCATGATCAGCACCGTCTGGGAAGACACCGACGCCGACCCGGACGAGATATGGGCCCTCGCCGTTGCTGAGGTCGGTGAGAACTACAGTCCGTCGACCGAGCAGATTGTGCGCATCCAGGAGCTGGCGAGGGCTGCCCGTTTCGGGTGGGGCACCGGCGCGGCGGCCAAATGCATGTTCCCGTCGCTGCGCTCCACCAGGCAGGCCGCAATGCTGGAGCGGATGTGCGCCAGTCCCGGCATGATGCGGGCCGCGACGGAATCGACCTTCCAACTCGACGTCCGTCCGATCCTGCCTGCGGTAACCACACCGACGCTCGTCATCCATGCCCGTGACGAAACCCTCCCCGTGCAGTGTGGGCGTTACCTCGCCGATCACATTTCCGGCGCCCGCTTCCTCGAAGTCGACGGCAGGGACCACGCGCCATGGTTCACCCAGCCCGACACGATCCTGACTGCCGTCGAGCAGTTCCTCACCGGCACCCATGCGGCGCCGTCGCAGGCCCATCGCGCGCTGCGCACCGTGCTGTTCACCGACATGGTGGCATCGACAGCGCGCGCCTCGGCAGCCGGAGACGAGCAGTGGCGCGCTGTCCTCGAGCGCTTCGGTGCCAACACCGCCGAGCTCACCGAGCGATTCGGCGGCACGGTGGTGAAGAGCACCGGCGACGGCCACCTGAGCACGTTCGACGGCCCGACGCACGCCATCCGCTGCGCCGAGGCGATCCGCGCCGACGCCGAAACCCTGGGCCTGGAGATCCGGGCCGGGATCCACACCGGCGAATGCGAACTGATGGACGGCGACATCGGGGGTATCGCCGTCCACATCGCCGCGCGGATCCTCGGCCAGGCCGGTGCCGGCGAGATCCTCGTCTCGCGTACGGTGCGCGACCTGGTGGTGGGCTCCGGTACCAGTTTCGACGACCGCGGCACCGTCGAGTTGCGGGGCGTGCCCGGCGACTGGCAGCTACTGGCGGTACGCCGCGACGATGCATCGGCGGAGGCGGAACTCGCGGCGATACCGACCCCCGGGCCTGCGGACTCGATGCACCGGGCCGACCGCGCGGTCAACCTGATCGTGCGGCGGGCGCCGTGGATCCTGCGCGGGATGGCCCGCCTGGCCCCGGCTACCGTTCGCGAACAAGCGCCGTGATCGTGGCTTGCTCGACCCCTGCCGCCCATGCCACCAGTGAGCGTAGGTACGCCAGTACGACCTCATCGGTGTGAGTTTCGGGATGTTCGAGGTGGCTGCGAGCCAGTTCCTCGATGGCAGCCAACAGGATTCGCGTCGTCGGCCCGTCCGGATCGACATCGCCACCCACGGCCGCCGACAACGATCTGGCGGCCGCTTTCCGCGCGTAGCTGCGACCCAACTCGACGCGGGTGCGCACCTCAGGCGGTGCACCGTCGGGCGGGCGCAGGATGATGCGCCAGCTCGTGGGTGCCGCATGCAGGTAGGCCAGAATGCCCCTGCCCAATTGCTCCGGATCGAGGTCGGGCTGGTCTACGGAGCTCATTCCCGCGAACGCGATCGCGGACTCCCGGTCCAGCAGCGCGGTGGTCAGACCCGCCAGGTCGGTGAACTGTTGGTAGACAACCGGTCTGGTGACGCCTGACCGGCTCGCAACCTGCTCGACGGTCAACGCGGGGTATCCGCCCTCGGCCACGAGGTCGCGGGCCGTGTCGAGCAGCTGCGCCCTGCGCTCGGCGCCGCTGAGCCGGCGCCGGGTCATTTCCGGCCGAGCAACAGGTCCACGGCCCTGGCGGCGCTCTGCACCGCGCTCTCCATCGTGGCCGACCAGTCGGTGGCGGTCCAGTCGCCGGCCAGTACCAGGGTGGGTACCGAGGTGCGTTGCGGCGGGCGCAGCGCGTCGGTTCCCACCACCTGCGAGAAGGTCGCCTTGGGCATCTTGACCACCTGCGCCTGAACCACTTGCGCGTCCCGGGCCGCCGGGTAGTAGCGGCGCAGCAGTGCCAGCTGCTCGTCGACGATCTCGTCGTTGCTCTTGTGGATCTGCTCGTAGGCACCGCTGGTGGTCAGGCAGTACAACCAGGCTCGTTCAGTGCTGCGGCCGTGCATGATCTGGCGGTCGAAGACCTCGTCGATCACCCCGGTGCCACCGATCAGACCCTCGAACGCGGATTCGGTTCCGAGCGGCCGGTCCAGATACAGATTGGTGCTGACGATCGGGGTATAGCCGAGTTTGTCCGCAGCGGCATAGATTTCGGGATGTTCGGGGAGGTCGTCGAGCAGGCCGGCGATGTTCGAGTTGGGTACTGCGCAGACCACAGCGTCGGCGGGGATCTGCGTGCCGTCGGACAACGTGACGCCGGTGACCCTGCCGTCGTCGATCACGATCTTTCGGGCCACCGAGCGGTACCGCACATCGACACCACGCTCCTCGAACACTCGCAACGCCCCGGCGACGTAGAGCGTGTCGAGATCGACCGTGGGATAGCCGATGGTGACCGGGGTGCGGTGTTTGACGCCGAGCCGGAAACCCGTGGCCATCACGTTGGCGAACACCTTGGCCGACTCACGGGCCACCGGTTCGGCGGCGATCCCCAGTGCGAGCCAGTCCCACAACGCTTCTCGAGCCGGAGCGGGCATGCCCACCCGCTCGAACCACTGCTCGGTGCTCAGGTCCGCCAGGTCAGCCGGTTGATGCAGGGCCTGCCAACCCAAGCGCAGCGTGGCGCGGGCTGCTCGCAGCCGGTCGATGACACTGGCGTCGGGGTGAACCCCGAAAAGCGTGCGGATCGCGCCGAGGCCGGTCGTCTGCATGGTGGTGCTGCGTCCGTCCGGCCAGCGCAGCGTCGAGCTCTTGGGAAACTCGATGAACTGCCGGGTGCCCACACTGGTGAGGTAGCGCCACAGATGCTCGTATCCGCTGGCCACCACGTGCTGGCCGTTGTCGGGTGTGTCGTGCGCGGTCTCGGCCCGCATCGCATGGGTGCGGCCGCCGAGCTGACCTCGGCGTTCCAGCAGGGTGACGTTCTTGCCGGCTTCGCTCAGCCACACCGCGGCGGCCAGGCCTGCCAGCCCACCGCCGATCACCACGTAATGCTCACCCATGCCGCCCCGTCCGTCGTCAACTTACAAAATGTAAGTTAGACGTTCGGCCGCACGAGCGCTACGGAATGGGCGAACAACCTTTCGGCGTCACCGCATCGTCCGATTTCCGCCAGCGCCCCGACGCGTGTGCCCATAGCGTCACCGACATGACAGCACAGCCCGATCTGCATCGAATCACCGTGTGGTTCATGGCGATTGCCGCCGCCCTCGGTACCGCCGCGATCTATCCGCTGCAACCGGCGATATCCGATGTCGCTGACAGCCTTGACATCTCGATCGCCCAGGTCGGTATCGCACTGGCATGCGGACCCGTCGGCTATTTGTCGGGCCTGGCGCTGCTGGTACCGCTTGTCGACCGGTTTCCGCCGAAACACGTACTCGCCGCCCAGCTCGGGGCATTGGCCGCAGCGATGGCGGCCAGTGCCGCTGCCGGCTCGCTGTGGATGCTGGGACTCGCCATCGGGGTGATCGGCGCCTGTTCCACCGTTGGCGCGCAGTTGAGTTCGATCACCGCGCGCTTCGTCCCGGACGACCGCCGGGCCACCGCACTGGGCATCGTCACGGCGGGCATCTCGGCCGGGATCATCGGCGGCCGCATCGCCGGTGGCTGGCTGACCGAAACGTTGGGATGGCGGGGCGGTCTGCTCGTGTTCGCGCTGGCATTCGCCGTCACCGGGCTCGTCGCATTCCGGGTCCTGCCCGCCACGGCGGGTTCGGCGACGGACGGTTACCTGGCGACGCTGCGCGGCTTGCCAGGCCTGTACCTGCGATTCCCGACCTTGCGCCTCGCCGCGGTCCGCGGCGCGCTGTGGTTCTTCGCCTTCTGCGCGGTGTGGGCCGGCCTCGCCGTCGCGCTGGCGCAGCCGCCGTACTCGTACTCGGCCGAGCGGATCGGCCTGTACGCGCTTGCCGGTCTGCTGGGCATGGTCGCGACGCGCATCGCGGGGGCGTGGACCGACCGGGTGGGCGCGCAACGCGTCATGGTGATCGGACTCGCCCTCGCCGCCATCGGTGCGATCGTTCTCGCCGGCTGCCTGTCGAACACCGCGGCGACACTGGTCTGCCTGGCCGTGTTCGACGCCGGACTGTTCGCCGCCCAGGTGGCCAACCAGAGCACGGTGCTGACCATCGACCCGGCCGCCCCAGCCCGGTTCAACAGTGCCTACATGGTGGTGTACTTCGTGGGAGGCAGCCTGGGAACCGCCTTCGGCGCAGCCGCCGTCGGATGGCTGGGCTGGCCCGCCACCGCAGCCGTCACCGCCGCGGCGATCGGGTTGGCGCTACTACTCACCGCCACCGACCGTCACGCCAGAGTGGCTGCCGTCGCCGAGCGCCACGCCAGCGTGACAAATTGAGGGGATCGGCGGACTCAGATCTCGACCGGAAACGTCGACATCCCCCGCAGCGTCAGGTTCGCCTTGTACACCGGATCGGCGGCCAGACGCGCCTGCGGGAACCGCGCGGTGACCGCCGACAACGCCACCGAGGCCTCCAGCCGGGCCAGCGGGGCGCCCAGGCAGAAATGCGGGCCCTTGCCGAATCCGATGTGCCGGATGTTCTCGCGGTCCGGGTCGAACTCGTCGGGTCGTGCGTTGGCCGCCGGGTCGCGGTGGGCGGCGGCGAGCAACAGCAGCATGGTGTCGCCTGCCGGGATGGTGATGTCGCCAATTGTCATGTCTTCACCGGCAATTCGACCCACCAGCTGGACCGGCGGGTCATACCGCATGGTCTCCTCGATGATCGCCGATGCCCGGGAAGCGTCCTTACCCAGTGCGGCCCACCGGTCCGGGTGCCGCAACATCGCCAGCGTCGCGTTGGCGATCAGGTTCACGGTCGTCTCGTGCCCGGCGACCAGCAACAGATTGCACGTCGCGACGATCTCGTCCTCGGTGAGCTGATCCCCGGACTCCTCGACCGCGATCAACCCCGACATCAGATCCTCGCCGGGGGCGCTGCGGCGGGCGTCGATGAGCTCACGCAGATAGTCGTTGAGCCAGATCCCGGCCGCCATCTGCTCGTCGAACAGATCGGAAGTGTGCCCGGTCAATGCCAGGAACGGGTCCAGCGCCGAGGCCAGCAGTGCCGAGGCATTGCTGAACTTCGGCTCATCCTCGACAGGCACGCCGAGCAACCGGCAGATCACCGCGACGGGCAGCGGGTACGCGAGATCGGCTATGACGTCGAAGGTGCCCTTGCGCCCGACGTCGTCCAGCAACCCGTTCACCAACTCGGTGATGTCAGGTTCGAGCGCGTGGATCACCTTCGGCACGAAGGCCTTGCTGACCAGCTTGCGCAGCCGGGTGTGATCGGGCGGGTCGAGGAACAGGAAGCTGGCCGTGCCACGGGGACGCGGCCCCGGCTCGGCCTCCAGCTGCCGCTGGGCGATGGTGGAGTTGGTCCGGTCGCTCCGGGATGCCGGATGCCGCAGCACCGCGTCGCAGTCGGCGAACGACGAGAACACCGTCAGGTTGGACTCGGGCAGGTGCAGGGGCCCGAGCGCACGGATCCGGTTGAACGACGGGTAGGGATCGGCCCGGCAGGCCGGGTCCAGCAGCTGCATCAGCAGGGCCTGCGGGGACTGATCGTCGGTGACGGTCGTCATCTACTTATTGTGCACGCGTAGAAGAAGCGGCAGGTCAGCTTATGGGCACCCCGTAGTACCGGCCCAACACATGCGCCCGCAGCTCATCGAACTCACCGGCCACGATGGACGCCCGGATCTGATCGACCAGCCGGATCACGAACCGCTCGTTATGGATCGTGCACAGCGTCGCCGACAGCATCTCCTTGGCCTTGAACAGATGCCGGATGTAGGCGCGCGAGTAGTTCGCACACGTGTAGCAATCGCACTCGGCGTCGATCGGGGTGAAGTCCCGCTTGTACCTGGCCCCGGTGATGTTGAACCGCCCGGTCGCCGTGTACACGGCTGCATTGCGCGCCACCCGCGACGGCGATACGCAGTCGAAGGTGTCGGCTCCGGCGGCCACCGCGTCGAACAGGTCGTCGGGTTCGCTGATCCCGAGCAGGTGCCGGGGCTTGTCCGCCGGCAGCTCACTGCTGACCCAACCGACGATGGTGGCCAGGTTCTGCTTCTCCAGCGCGCCGCCGATGCCGTAGCCGTCGAAGCTCAGCCCCTCGGCGCGCCCGGTTTCCTGCCCGATCCTGGCCAGGCCACCCGCGGCCTGCCGACGCAGGTCCTCGTACTGGGCGCCCTGCACCACGCCGAACAGCGCCTGTCGCGGCCGCTCCGGCGACAACCCCTGCAGCCGGTGGTGCTCGACCAGACACCGCACCGCCCAGTCATGGGTGCGCTGCACCGAGCTTTCCTGGTAGGCGCGGGTGTTGACCAGGGTGGTCAGCTCGTCGAACGCGAAGATGATGTCGGCGCCGAGTTGGTTCTGGATACCGATCGAGATTTCCGGGGTGAACCGGTGCTTCGAGCCGTCCAGATGCGAGCGGAACGTGACCCCGTCGTCGTCGACGTGAGCCAGCCGTTCTTTGCCCTTGGCGATGATGTCGTCGGCCTGCAGCCGCTCGGTGTCCATTGCCAGGACCTTCTTGAACCCGACACCCAGCGACATCACCTGGAAGCCGCCGCTGTCGGTGAAGGTCGGTCCCGGCCAGTTCATGAACGCCCCGAGCCCGCCGGCCTCGGCCACGACGTCCGGGCCCGGTTGCAGGTAGAGGTGGTAGGCGTTGGCCAGGATCGCTTGGGCACCAAGCTGTTTCATGGTCTCGGGAAGCACCGATTTGACGGTGGCCGCCGTCCCGACCGCGATGAACGCCGGAGTCTGGATATCGCCGTGCGGAGTGTGGATGGTGCCGACGCGGCCGAATCGGCCGGGCAACTCGGCCTCCACGGTGAAATACGGCTGGTCCACACCCGGTATTCAACCGGATGCGCGTCCGATTTCCGTCATGGGGGCGGACGCGACCATACTGCGGACGTGAATTTGGTCATGCGCCGCCCCATTGTCATTGCCACCGGATTTGCTGTGTGTCTGGCTGCAGTCGCCGGATGCTCGTCGGAGGAATCGGGTTCTTCAACGAAGTCCGGCGAGGGCCGGGTCACCTTCGGCCCCAACGACGCCGGTCCCGTCACCAGCGTCAGCTGCGAAACCAAAGACGGGCTGACCACCATCGGCATCGAAGGCAAGATGCCGGCCTCGGTGGCCCTGACCGACGGCGAGGCCCCCGTGGTGCAGTCGGTGAACATCGGCGACGTGAACGGCGAAGGGGCATCACTGACCTACCTCGCCGGGCTGTCAGGCGCGCCGGTCGTGGCCGCCCGCGACGGCAAGGGCTACACGATCACCGGCACCGGCATGGGCATCGACCCCAACCAGCCGGGCGCACCCGTGGACATGCCGTTCGACATCGCGGTCACCTGCCCGTAGGCGGACGGCCGGCGAGGAAATCGACGATCGCCTCAGCGAGTTCCTCGCCGGCATCCTCCTGGAGGAAATGACCGGCATCGCGGATCACCGGATGCTCGACGCCCTGCGCTCCGCGCATCTCCCGCTTCATGATCGGCGCCATACCGCCGGTGATCGGGTCGCCGTCACTGAACGCCACCAGCATCGGAGTCCCGCCGGCCGCCAGCACATTCCACGCTGACCGATTGGCGGCCGACGCCGGGTCGTCGGGCGAGGTGGGTACCAGGCCGGGCATCGCCCGAGGGCCCGCACAGTACGAGTCGTCGGGGAACGGGGCGTCGTAGGCGGCTCGGACCTCGGCTCTGACCGGGCGCCGGCATCCAGACTCCACGAACCGCCCGACGTCGATCGTCGGCAAGTTCTGGATCGCCGTGCGGAACTGCCACCAGATCTCCGGCATCGGGATATCGCCCGTGGGCAGTCCGGTGTTGGCGACGACGATGTTGGCGAACCGGTCCGGGTGTTCGGCAGCCAGTCGCAACCCGATCAGCCCACCCCAGTCCTGACCGACCAGCGTCACCCGCCGCAGGTCGAGCACGTCGAAGACCAGCGCCCGCATCCACTCGACATGCCTGGCATAACTGTGGTCTTCGATGCGGGTCGGCTTGTCCGACCGACCGAAGCCCACCAGGTCGGGGCAGACGACCCGGTGGCCCGCCGCAGTCAGGATCGGGATCATCCGCCGGTACAAAAACGACCACGATGGTTCCCCGTGCAACAACAAGATCGGATCGGCGTCCGCAGGCCCGTCCTGCACCCAGGCCACCCGCAGCCGGCCACCGTCGCCGTCGTCGATGTCGGAATACTCTGGCGGATAAGCAAATTCAGGCAGATCGTGGAAACGGTCATCCGGTGTGCGCAGTATCTGCATGGCGCCGAACTTACGAGCGTCCAGCCGCGAGTAGGAACAATTCGCCCAAATTCACGCCCACGACCTGCACAAACCCGAATACTTCAGCCTGACAGCCCGCCACCCATGACGGGCTGCGCAACCGTGAGGAGAGCAGTGGTGAAGCGTGAGTTCCTGGTAGCCGTCGGCGGCGCCGCGATCATCGTCGCAGGCCTGTCCGGCTGTTCGTCGAGCGACAAGAATGACAGCTCCAGCGAGGCAACGGCCACCGCATCGGCGGCGCCGACGACCTCGGTCGTAGCAGGCGACACCACGGCCACGACCGGCTCCGGCACCGCCAGGGTCACCATCGACGGCAAAGAGCACCAGCTCGAAGGCTCGGTCGTATGTGCCACCGTCGCCGGCAATGTCAGCGTGAACATCGGGCAAGGCATGAGCGGAGTCAGCGCCACCCTCAGCGAGGGTGACCAGCCGACGGTGTCCGCCCTGGCCTTGGGCAACATCGACGGCGTCAGTCTCGGCTATACCCCGGGGGTGCCCGGCGGCAGCGCCGAAGCCACCAAAGATGGCAACAAGTACACGATCAAGGGCAATGCAACCGGTGTGGACGGGATGAACCCGGTCACCAAACCATTCGAGCTCGAAGTGGCCTGTCCTTAACAAAACCCGTCACATCTAGCAAACATCTGGCATAGTGTGGGCCCGGACTGACCCGGGCCCACACTCCGTTCTCAGTCGCTTCACCCGCACGACTCGGAGGTGCACCGTGGCCAGTCACCGGAAGCACGCGCGTTCATCCGCTGTCGCGGTGGCCGGTGCCACTGTCGGCATGACCGCCGTCCTCACCTTCGGGTACGTCGCCGACGCGCTTGCGGCCACGCTGCCGGGCAGCTATGCCGTGGTCGGGGTGGGAGGGAAAGACGACACCTTGGGTGCGCGGATCCCGCCAAAGTTCGAAGGCAACTACGTGCCGTATGGGAGCGGGTACGCCGGACCGGCGGATGGTCGGTACTACCCCGTCCACTATTCGGCCACCTTGCCGATCGACACGAGTGTGGCGGGTGGTCGTGCGCCACTGATCGAGCAAGTCGGCATTGCCCGCGACGACGTCGGCGAAGACGGAAAGATCTACATCGTCAGTTACTCCGAGGGAACGATCGTCGCCGAGAAGTACAAGCGCGAGCTTGATGCCGGTGGTGCCCTCGATGTCGACACCCTGAAGTTCGTCTACATCGCGGCACCGACCGTTCCCAACGGCGGCATCTACGCCCGCTTCCCGAACACGGGACCGCTGAGCCTTCTCGGATTCACCAGCACCGGGGCAGCAGCGCCGACGGAATACAGCCAAACATTCATCACCATCGAGTACGACCCGATCGGCGACTTCCCGGCCTACGCGAACCCGCTGTCACTGGCCAACGCCGCCGCCGGGTTCATCTACCTGCACGGCGACCCGACGCCCGATGCCACCGACCTCAACGATCCGGCTGCCATCATCGTGACTCCGGTCGACAAGCCCGGTGGCGGCACCGACACCTACATCCTGGTCAAGACCGAGCACCTGCCGCTCCTACAGCCGTTCCGCGACGTGTCGGCGGCCCTGAACACCACCGCATTCACCGAGCCGGTACTCGGCGCGATCGAGCCGACGCTCAAACTCGGCGTCGACATGGGCTACACCGACCGGGACTACTCCGATCCCGCCACCCCGACCCGCTTCAAGCTGATCACCCCGCCCCAACGCGTCGCCGAGACCATCAAGCAGCTGCCCGATGCCTTCCAGGAGGGCGCGGACAACTTCAAGAACGGGTTGCCTTCTACCGCATCACCTTCGACGACGTCAGGCCCCACCGAACGGAATGCGGCGAAGGAGGACGTCCCCAAGGTCGACGAGCCGAAAACCGAAGCCAAAACCGAGGCCACCGACGAGGCCAAGGATCAGGCGAAGACCCCGAAGAAGCCCGTCAAGCGCTCCCCCGC
This sequence comes from Mycolicibacterium sp. 050232, assembly GCA_036235365.1. Taxonomy (GTDB): domain Bacteria; phylum Actinomycetota; class Actinomycetes; order Mycobacteriales; family Mycobacteriaceae; genus Mycobacterium. The sequence continues at coordinate 453,694 of JAZBEZ010000006.1, forward strand.
GCACCGGCGCGACGACGTCCGCAATCCGGTGTCGGACCTGGCGAAGAACGTCAGGAATTCGTTCAAGCCCAAGCCGAAACACGAGGCCAAGCCCAAGACCGAGTCATCCACCGAGTCAGACGCAGGCAAGGCCGCATAGCCGCTGATGTCATGCTGGGAGCATGACTCAATGGCGCGCCTGGTTCCTGCTGCTGTGCCTGTTGCTCCCGCTCGTGGGATGTTCGTCGTCCCCCGACCCGGCTGACCGCTTCGGGGCGTTTGCCGATGCGCTGCAACGCAAAGACGCTGCTGCCGCGGCGGCGGAGACCAGCGACCCCGCGGCGGCCGAGGCGGCAATCAAGTCGATGTTCGACGGGATGGGCGATGCCGCCGCAGTCAAGGTCAGCGCCGAACCCGAGGACGGCGACGAGGCCGGTTCGACACTGAAGTATCAATGGTCCTGGGGTGACGGCCGCGACTTCGCCTACGACACCGCCGGCACCGCGACGAAGACCGGTGACGACTGGCGCATCTCCTGGGCGCCCACGCTGCTGCAGCGAGATCTGCGGGACGGCTTGAGGTTTCAGTACAGCACCGACAGCGATCTGCAGACCCCGGTGCTGGACCGGACCGGTCAGCCGCTGATGACGTGGCAGACCGTGGGGGTGATCACCCTGGAACGCGCCCACTTGGATTCGGCCGCTCCACTCGCCGCGCTGCTCGCGCCGTTCGATGCCACCACCACCGCGGAATCGATCAACGCACAGTTCTCGTCGAACACCGATGACCGGGTGACGGTGATGAAGCTGCGGGAAGACGACCTCAACTCGGTACGCGACCAACTGGCCCAGGTTCCGGGCGTCACGGTGGTCGAGCAGGGTGACCTGTTGACCACGGACCGTCAACTGTCCTCACCGGCCATCGACGGGCTGGCCCAGCTGTGGCACGACCGGATCACCAAAGCCGCCGGGTGGTCGGTGTATCTGGTGGACGACAACGGCGCGGCGGCGCAGCGGCTGGCGTCGACGCCGCCCGCCCCGACCGACCCGATGCGCACCACGCTGGATCTGCGCCTGCAACTGCTCGCGCAACAGGCCGTCGCTCAGGAGGCCCGGCCCGCCGTGGTGGTCGCGGTCTCCGGCTCGACGGGCGGGATCCTGGCTGCTGCACAGAACACCGCAGCGGATCCCCAAGGTGCCATTGCCTTTTCGGGGCTCTACCCGTCGGGGTCGACGTTCAAGACCATCACCACCGCTGCCGCACTCGAAGCCAACCTGGCCACCCCGGACACCCCGGTGGCCTGCCCGGGTCAGTTGACGATCGAGAACCGCACCATTCCGAATGACGACGACTTCGACCTGGGCACAGTGCCGTTGACGTCGGCGTTCTCCCATTCGTGCAACACCAGCATGGCGGCGTTGTCGGACAAGCTGCCCGCTGATGCGCTGACCAAGACGGCCCGCGCCTTCGGTATCGGTGTGGACTTCACCATCCCGGGACTGACCACGGTGACCGGCAAGGTGCCCACCGCCGACACCGCCGCCCAACGGGTGGAGAACGGTATCGGCCAGGGCACCGTGACCGTCAGCCCGTTCGGGCTCGCGGTCGCCGAGGCCAGTCTGGCCAATGGCTCGACCGTCCTGCCCAACCTGGTCGACGGCGACAAGGTGACCGCCGATACCCCTTCGGAGCCGATTCCGGCCGCCGTCACCGGGGCACTGCGGGACATGATGCGCAAGACCGTGACCGAGGGCACCGCAAAGCAATTGAGCGACATCCCCGACCTCGGCGGCAAGACGGGTACCGCCGAATTCGGAGACAATACACACTCGCACGGGTGGTTCGCCGGGATCGCCGGTGACATCGCGTTCGCGACCCTGGTGGTGGGCGGCGACACCTCAGCGCCCGCGGTGAAGATCTCCGGAGACTTCCTGCGCTCGGCCGGTTAGGTGTCGTGACCCGAGAGGTTGTTGACGGCAAGTCAGATATTCGTTTAGGCCGCAGGACCGTTCACATTGATTAGACATGCTCTAGGTGTAGGTCTACAGCTACCTGGTGGCTGTAAACCTCGGCGTAAGTGCCTCGAGGCTTGTGACACGCGGTGGCGAACCCACATCATGACCAGTCCTTGAGGCTGCCTGCTTGCCAGACGCCGGCTAGCCTGCCGCTTCCGCGGCCAGGTGCGCCAGCCCCGAGGCGACCGCGAATCGAGGGCCGTGCACGCCGTCGATGTTGGCTCGCCCCACCACAACCCCCACGCCGCGCAGGGATTCGCCTACCGTGCGCAGCAGTTCGTCATCGAGTGCGCCGCCACCGGCCAGCACCAACGCGGTCGGCGGTTTCTCGAAGGCGGCCAGGCAACGGGCGATGTTGGCCGCCACGGTTTCCTGCTTGATCGCCAACCGAAGGCTCCGCCATTCCTCGGCCGCGAGTTTGGTGGAGAACGGCACCAACCCTGCCGTGCCGCGGGTGCACAGCCGGCCGATCGCATCGGCCGGGGCCGGCGAATCCAGGAACAGGCGTCGACCGTCCTCCTCGTGCGCGACGTGCGGGCCCTCGACCCGGATCGCCGGGGTGCGCTTGACCCGCTCGGCCAGTGCCCGTGGGATGTTCAACACGCGTGCCACCGCGACGGTGATCGTCTCCCCCGCGCCCGCCGCCGTGACCGTGCGATCCGTACCGATCAGATCGATGGTGCCGCCGCCGATGTCGCACACCACCGAGTCGGGCGGTAGCCCCGGCGTGGTGCGGGCACCGCGTGCGGCGGCGTCGGGCTCGCGTGCAATCGTGCGGGCCGGGCGCCCGGTCAGCTCGGCAAGCGTCGTCGCCGCGTCCTCGACGTGATCGGCTGCCAGCAGGGCCACCACCGTGCCGCGGGCATCGGCCACGCCGCGGCGCAGCCAGGTACCGCTGTCGAGCGCGGCGAGATCGGTGAAAAAGGCATCGTCGACGGCGATCTCATGGTCGGCGGTCGGGATGGAGCGCAACCGGATCCGCATCAGGCTGCCCGGCGGTTCCCGGCGCAGGATGGCGTGCGCCTCTGCGGGTGAATAGCGGACCACCTGCCCGTCGATCCGGAACTCGACGTAGTCGTCGTCCACCGCGGGTGGCTCCGGTGCCTCGGTACGCGCCGTCACCGCGATGGCCGGGGAATCCGCGAGTTCCCTGGTGAATTCGGCGACGTCGTGCATCTGCTCGTGCCCCAGTTCCAGCGCCGCGCACAGCGCGATCGGATCTGCCAGCGCCCGGTAGGCGCGTCCTTCGGCCACCACCTCCACCGCAACCAGCGCGCCAGGGGCCAACCCGTCGAGGACCACCTCGTCGACCACAGGCACCTCGAGCGGAATCCGGTTGCGGATCAACACCGCATCGTCCTGGGCGGCCAGTACCCCCACGATCGTCCAGCCGTCCTCGACGGCGGCGGTGATCGCAGCCGCAGCGACCTCGAAATCGGTGTCGCCGTCGACCGATACGATCGCCGGGCCGAGTTGCGGCGCACCGGTCAGCTCGCCCAGCGGCATGTGCCGACCCACCGCGTACCCCGCACCGGCCGGGGTGCTGGCATCGGGCTTTCGCAGGCTGCGCACCGGCGAGCGCGGCGACGGGGCCGGTGCCAGCGGAGCGGTTTCGGTGTCGACCGGCCGGATCTTCGACAGCACCAGCTCATCGGCCCGCACCTGGGCGTCGACCTCGATGCGGTGCAGCAGCGCCGCCGCGCCCTCCAACGAATCCCGGGATCCCTTGCGGCCCCGGGTCGGCGCCTGGCCGTGGGTAACCGGCTCGACGGTGCCGTCGATGACGCGGGCCAGCACGATCTCGGTGGTGTGGTTGCCCACGTCGATCCCCGCGACGATCCGGCCACGAGGGGTCACCGCAACAAGCCCCGCCGGGCGTAGACGGTGGCCGCCTGCCGCACCAGTTCGGCGCAGCGCGCGGCACCGCGGGTCTCCAGCGACGTCTGCAGCGCCTCGAGTTCGGCGGCCGTGGACCGGTGCGGGCGCAGCGCCTCGTACAGGCCCATCACCTCTTCGTCGTCGATGGTCGCCAATTCGGCTGCACGCAGGAAGTTCTCGGCGAGCTGCGGATTGCCGTTCTCCTCGGCGACCACGGCCTGGTGCGCCAGGGCTGCCGGGTCCATCCGCAGATCTGACAGGTCCAACTTGCCGTCGACGGCTGCGGCGACGGTGAATTTCTCGGTCATGCTCTCCTCACCTCCACCGTGACGGACGGCCGGCCCGGCTCGCTGGCGTCACGCTCCAACGCCACCAGGGCGACCGCGCGGGCGTGGTAGCGCGCCGAGATCGACTCGTCGGTACCGCCGGTCAGGATCGGCACCGGTGCCATGCCCTTGGCGTGGCGGGCGGCATTGCGGCCCAGGTCCCGATAGTTCCTGGCGGTCAGCAGCGGTGCCACGCTGAACAGCTCCAGATTGGCCAGCGGCGCCAGGTCCCGACGGTGGATGAGGGCAGTGCCCTTGCCCTGCAACCCGATTCCGATCCCCGATCCGGACAGCTTGGCCGCCGTCAGGCCGATCAAACCGACGTCGATGGTCGAGCGCACCCGCACGAACCTCGGCACACAGCCCTCTTCCTCCAGCCCGGCGCAGAGTTGACGGATCACCTCACCGATCGGCAGGCCACACAGGCTCAGCCACACGCTGCGGCCCAGCGCCGGTGACAACCCGATCACCACCTCCCGCGGATCACTGCCCTGCCGCGCCGGTTCCCGATCGGTGACGGTGAGGTGGCCGGAATGCTCGGCCTGATCAGCGGTCAGCTCGGCGGTGCTGCGCTGCTGGCGGATGTCGTCGATCTCGGACCGGCGCTGTTCGGTCAACGTGTAACCCGTTCCGGGACCGGCGTAGTCGTTCGGATCGGTGATCTTGGACAGCACCCGGAACTGCTCGTCGAAGATCGCCGAGGTCTGCAGCTGGTCGCCGCGCAGACGTTCGGCCGTGAGCCGCATGATGGCCTCGGCCTCGTCGTCGTACCCGGTGCGTTTCAGGGCAGCTACCACGTCGAACACGGTGAGCTGTTTGGCCTCGATGGCGCTGGCCGCTTCCGCGACCGCCTTCGGATCCCCCGGCGGCAGATCGCGCGACCCGTTGGCAACCACCACCTCCTCGATGTGGCCGTCGTCGAAATCGGCCAGTCCCAGATCGCGGTACACCGCCTGCACGGCCGTCGCGGCGCGGCGCCGGACCGCGGCCAGGTGTTCGGGCGACACCGTGCGCAAACCGCCGTCGGCGCCCCAATCCCGTTGCAGGACCAGGAAATCGTCCATGTCATCGGAGTTGAAGTTGGACAGGGCGAACGCGTTGTCGTAGCGCGGGATCGAGCCGAACCCCGAGAAGACGAAATCCGCGCCGGCCAGCAGCACCGGCAGCGTGTGCGCGCTGCGGCGGATGTCGGATTCGGAGATCAGGTTGTCATTGCCGGCGCACGACTCCAGGTCACGCATCATCACCATCAGGTTCTCCGCGAGCAGCTCCTTCATGCCCTCGGGCACCGAGGCCACCACGCCAACCCCGTCGATGCCGCCGTTCTGCACCCCCTGGGAGCCGAGGGCCCGGGCCAACGACACACATCGGGATTCCAGGTACAGGATCGAGCATTTCTCGGCCGCACCCATGAGCACCTCGGCCCCGCCGCCGCTGGTGACGCGCATCTTCAAACCGCGCGACGCGTACGCACTCGTCAGGATCGCCTTGGAGAACGGGGTGTCGTCACCGTCGACGAACACCTGCTCGGTGCCATAGATGGAAATGGTCTCGGCGTAGCTGGTCAGGCCTCGCAGGCCCAGCCGCAGTTCCAGGGCCTCTTCGATCGAACACTGCGCCATCGCCCCGGGCACGCCGACCTGCGAACCGATCAGCAGCGCAACGGCATTCGAGGGCGCATCACCGAGCACCGGCACCGTCGTCTCGACCTCGCGGAACCCGTAGGCCACCGCGCTGGCCGCGTCGGCGGCGATCAGCATCGGATCGTCCAGCTGGTTGGTGACGTGGGCCTGGTTGCTCGGGGTGCGCCGGGCCCGCATCTTGGCCATCGCCATCTGCATCTCGACCGGCGTCAGCACCGCGATGACGCGCGCGAGCTTGGCCGGCGTCGTGCCGCCGATCAGCCGCACCACCTCGGCGCGGGGCACGTTGGGGTCGACGGTCTTGCGGGCGAGTTCGACGTCGGAGATCGCCATGGCCTCGGGCGCGACGTCGAGGTCCAGCCCGTAATGGGCGATGAACTCGTCGATCACGTCGAAGTCGGCGGCGGCCTTGCCGTCCATCTCGACGACCTGGCCGTCACGCAGCACCAGCGACGGTTCCGGATCGTGCGGGCTACGCATCGCGACCAGGCCCAATTCCGGGTTGGTCACGCTGAACCCGTCGAGGTTCACCGGCTTCGCATCGAGGATCCGCATCCTGCCGAGGTAGGCACCGCCGTCATCCGCCACGCCGACCATTTTGCGTGACGAACCCTATTTGGTCTACCCATTATGCCTTTTGGTGTCAGACCCCGGACGCGACCTCCAGCGCCTTGAGCGAGTCCTCCAGATGGCTGAGCATGCGCTGCAGATGCGGCACACTGCGCCGACACCCGACCAGCCCGAAATCCAGGTTGTCGGCATTGTTGGCCACGGTGATGTTCATCGCCTGTCCGTCGAGCGCAATCGACAATGGGTAGTTGCCATCCAGTCGAGCACCCTTCCAGTACAACGGGTTTCGCGGGCCGGGCACGTTGGAGATGACCAGGTTGAACGGCGGCGAGGTGGCCTTGACGAAACCTGGCACGGCAGCCAGGCCGAGCGGGGCGATCATCATCGCCGACAGCGCCAGGGCCTGAACCCGGGGCAGCTCGGAGAAGACCCTCTTGTTGCCGCGCATCGACTCACCGATCACATTCAGCCGCTCGGCGGGGTCGTCCAGATCGGTGCCCAAATTGCACAGCACCGACCCGACCAGGTTGCCGCCGGCATCGGCCTCGTGCTCGGCACGCAAGCTCACCGGCACCATCGCGATCAACGGCCGATCCGGCAGCGCATCCTGCTCCAGCAGGTAGGCACGCAACGCACCGGCGCACACCGCCAGCACCACATCGTTGACCGTGGACCCGGCGGCCCGCGAAATCCGCTTGAACCGCTCGAGCGGCCAGGACTGCGCCGCGACCCGGCGGGCACCACCGATCTTGACGTTGAACATGGTCTTGGGAGCGGCGAACGGCAACGTCAGCTGCTGCTCCAGCAGCGCCGAACGAGCCAGCCGAACCGTCGACGGCGCCAGCTCCGCGACCGATCCGACCGCACCCGTCACCGTCCGGAACAACGACGAACCCTGGTGCTGCCGCTTCCGGCGCGGCACCGCCCACGGCACCCGCACCTCGGTGTCATCGGGATCCTCCGACAGCGTGCGCATCAACAGCTTGAGCGCCGAGACCCCGTCGATCAGCGAATGGTGCATCTTCGTGTACACCGCGAACCGGCCGTCGGCGAGGCCCTCGATCAGGTGGGCCTCCCACAACGGGCGGTGCCGGTCCAGCAGACCACCGTGCAGACGCGAGGTCAGCTCAAGCAGATCCCGCACCCGGCCCGGCGAGGGCAGGCCCGAACGGCGAAGGTGATAGTCGAGGTCGACGTCGTCGTCATAGGTCCAGCCGACATTCGCGATGCCGCCCAGAATCGTCGCCGGATGCTTCCGGAACACGGGCTCGAACTCGGTCTGGGCCACCATCCCGTCGTACAGCTCGCGCACGAAGTCGCGGCCCGCCCCGGCGGGAGGCTCATAGAGCGCGAGGCCGCCGACATGGAACGGGTGCTCCCGGGTCTCGGCGATCAGAAACATCGAATCGGTCGGCGACATGAGCTCCATGGACACATTCAACGCTCGTCCGGGATCCGGGGCTGCAAAACAAGTAGCCGACTACTCATGCACCGGCCCCCACCAACACCCAAGATCGAGGCATGCTGAGCCCGACAGCAGCACGCACCGCGCTCGCGGCGATCCGGATCATCAATGGCGCGGTCGCCCTTGTGGCGCCCGAAAGGCTGCTCAGCAGACTGGGAGTCGATACCGCCCAGGACCGTTCGGCGAGCTATCCGTTCCGGATGTTCGGCATCAGGACCGTGCTGATCGGGCTGGATCTGCTCGTCCTGCGGGGCAGCGAACTGCGTCGGGCCGAGAACCTCGCCGTCCTGATTCACGCCACCGACACCGTGTCGGCCGCCGTCACCACAGCGCGCGGCGATCTGCCGCGCCGCCACGGCGTGACGGCCACTGTCATCTCCGCCGTCAACACCGCTCTCGCCGTCATCGCATGGAAAGGATCCCGTCATGCCATCGCTTCTCACGAGGTTGTTCCTCAAGACCGCTGAGCTGGTCGACCGACGGATCGGCTGGGACAAACTGCCGCCGATAGTGGGCATCTCGGTGCTGGTCGGGATCCGTGATGCACTGCGGGAACACAACCTGTACGACACCTACCAGGGCAACCCACCGGAGGCACCGGCCCTGGACCCGACCGAGTATCTGACCAACCGAACCGCCGACGGCACGTACAACGACCTCTCGGTGCCCTCGATGGGCATGGCCAACACCCGATTCGGGCGCAACGTGCCGCCGGCCGAGGGCCGCGCCGAGACACTGCCGCAGCTGATGGACCCCAATCCCCGGCTGATCAGCACCCAGCTGTTGCAGCGCCGGGAATTCCGGCCGGCCACCACACTCAACGTGCTCGCCGGGGCGTGGTTGCAGTTCGAGACCCGCGACTGGTTCAGCCACGGCACCGACGCCAACCGGATGCTCGAGATTCCCCGCCCCGACGGTGACGACTGGCCCGAAGACACCATCAACGTGCCCGCGACAGCCGCAGACCCCACGGCCGCGCCGGGCGGTTCGACCTTTGTCAACACCGAAACCCACTGGTGGGACGCCTCCCAAATCTATGGCAGCAACCAGGACTTCCAGAACGCGATCCGCAGCCACCACGACGGCAAGGTCCGCATCGACGCCGACGGGTTCATCGACATCGACCCGGCCCTCATCGGTGCCTCCGGCGGCGCCGACGGCTGGTGGCTCGGCATGGAGTTGATGGGCACCATCTTCATGCGCGAACACAACGCGATCTGCGACCGGCTCAAGGCGGCCTACCCGCACTGGTCCGACGATCAGCTGTTCAACAAGGCTCGGCTGATCAACGCCGCGCTGATCGCCAAGATCCACACCATCGAATGGACCCCGGCGATCCTGGGGCATCCGACCCTGCAGATCGCGATGCGGGCCAACTGGTTCGGCCTGGCCGGCGAGCGGGTCAAGGAGTTGTTTGGGCGGCTGGGCTCCAGCGACGTGCTCAGCGGCATCCCGGGCTCGACGACCGATCACCACACCGCGCCGTACTCGATCACCGAGGACTTCGTCACCGTCTACCGGATGCACCCGCTGGTGCCCGATGACTATGAATTCCTCAGCCTCACAACCGGAGTCGAGCCCCGGACGCTCACCTTCGACGAGATCCACGGCGGTGCGAACTCCCGCGGTGTCCTCAAGAGCATGGGTGTGGCCGAATGCCTCTACTCGCTGGGCGTCGCCCATCCCGGTGCGGTCACCCTGCACAACAGCCCGAACTTCATGCGGAACTTCGAGCGCACCGACGAGCATACGCTCGACATGATCGCCACCGACATCCTGCGCTCCCGGGAACGAGGGGTACCGCGCTACAACGACTTCCGTCGGGCGCTGCGACTGAACCCCGTGACGAGCTTCGACCAGATCAGCGGCGGCGACGCTTCGACCGCTGCCGTGATGGCCGAGATCTATGGCGGCGACATCGAGAAGGTCGACACCATGGTCGGCATGTTCGGCGAGAAGCTGCCCGAGGGATTCGGCTTCAGCGACACCGCATTCCGCATCTTCGTGCTGATGGCGACCCGGCGCCTCAAGAGCGACCGGTTCTACACCGTGGACTTCACGCCGCGCGTCTACACCCCCGAAGGCATGGACTGGATCGACCACAACGACATGACCTCGGTCCTGCTGCGGCACTACCCCGAGCTCGAGCCGGCACTGCGCGGGCAGCACAACGCCTTCGCGCCGTGGGCGCGGATATAGGCGCTGGTCATGGCCGGCTACCTCAACGGCATCCCCTGTGTCGACCTGGCAGCGCGGCCGTTGTGGAAGCGGGAACTGTCCTGGTTGTTCGGGGGCAAGCTGTTCACCACCGAGCGGGCCGCGAAGTTCTGGCGGCGACGGGTCGCACCGCTGGAAGGCACGGTGATGAAGGCGACCGGCGGACGGGCCCGCCTGAGCGTGGGCATACCGGTGCTCATGCTGACCGCGACCGGCGCGCGCAGCGGCAAGCAGTACGAGACGCCGCTGGCCTACTTCACCGACGGCGACGACGTCGTGCTCATCGCCTCCAACTACGGACGGGACCGGCACCCGAGCTGGTACCACAACCTGCTCGCCCATCCGGACTGCGAACTGCACATCGGGCCGCGCGGTGGACGATTCGTGGCGCATGAGGCCACCGGCGCCGACCGCGACCGGCTCTACGCCCTGGCGGCTGACCGGCTGAACAAGGGCTGGAACACCTACGAGCAGCGCACCGACGGGATCAGGACCATCCCGGTGCTGAGGTTGTCGCCCAACTGACGGCTTGCCGGCAATGTGATGTTCCAGCCGCTGTGACGAGTGTGTAGCTTCTCGGGGCATCTTCTGCGCGGTGACCACGGCAGGGTGCACGCTCGCCACAGCGCGCCGGTCCGAATACTAAAAACCCGCTACCTGCGAAAACAGGAAGCGGGTTTATGGCGGTGGCGGAGGGATTTGAACCCTCGGACGGGGGTTACCCGTCACACGCTTTCGAGGCGTGCTCCTTAGGCCGCTCGGACACGCCACCGTGTGGCAGCTTACCGGGCGAGCGCCCCAAGCCCTAATCGCCCGCGAGTGTGAAGAAGATGGCGCACATCGGCCGAAAACTCGCAATCGTCTTCACGCTCGGCGCTGAAGACTGAAGAACTCCTCCAGCAGTGCCGCGCACTCGTCGGCCAGCACGCCGCCAACCACCTCGGGCCGGTGGTTGAGCCGGCGATCACGCACCACATCCCACAGCGAGCCGACCGCCCCGGTCTTGGGTTCCCAGGCACCGAACACCACCCGCGCCACCCGGGCCAGCACCAGTGCACCGGCGCACATCGTGCACGGCTCGACGGTCACGGCCAGCGTCGCGCCTTCGAGCCGCCAACCGTCGCCGAGCACCCGCGCGGCCTCACGCATCGCCACGATCTCAGCATGGCCGGCGGGGTCCCCGGTGGCCTCACGCACATTCGCGGCCCGGGCCAGCTCGGTCCCGTCGGCGCCGAACACGACCGCGCCAATCGGCACATCGCGGGGACCGGCCGTCCGGGCAGCCTCCAGGGCTGCGCGGATCACGGCTTCGTCAGAAGTCACCGACCGAGCCGGTCGAGCACCACCGACAGCTCCTCGGCGAAGCCCATCTCGCGGGCGATGCGCCCGATCTGCTCGTCGGCGTACAGGTCGGTCTCGGACAGGATCACGCCGAGTACGTCCTCGTGCAGCCCGATGTCCGACAGCACCGCGAGATCGCCCTCTTCGAACGGATCCGCGTCTTCGAGATCCTCTTCTTCGAGGTCAGCGTCCAGATTCTCCAGCGCCTCGGCGGCGATGTCGTAGTCCAGGGCAGCCGTGGCGTCCGACAACAGCAGCCGGGTTCCGGCCGGGGCCGGCCGAACGATCACGAAGAATTCGTCGTCCACATCGAGCAACCCGAAGACCGCCCCGGCGCTGCGCAGCTCGCGAAGCTCGGTCTCGGCCGCGGTCAAGCTCTTCAACGAGGACGACCGCATGGGGGCGCACCGCCACTTGCCGTCCTCCCGGACCACGGCCACCCCGAAGCCATCGGGCAGGTCTGCCGGCGCACGCTGTGCCTCCATGCCCGCCTACGGTAGTCGCCGACCAGCGATTTCGACAGGGATCACCCTCGGCCACGGCACAGCCCGTATGCCAGTCTTGATGCGTGACGAACACACCCGTGTGCGTGGTGGGCCTCGGCCTGATCGGTGGGTCGCTGATGCGGGCCGCCGCCGGAGCCGGCCGCGAGGTCTTCGGGTACAACCGGTCGGTGGAGGCCGTTGCCGCCGCAAAGTTCGACGGGTTCGACGCCACCGAGAACCTCGACGAGGCACTACACCGGGCAGCCGACCTCGGCGCGTTGATCGTGCTGGCGGTTCCGATGCCGGCCCTGCCGCAGATGCTCGACCACATCCGGCAGACCGCCCCGCTGTGCCCGCTGACCGACGTCACCAGCGTCAAAGGCGCGGTGCTCGACGAGGTGCGACGAGCCGGCCTACTACCGAACTTCGTCGGCGGCCACCCGATGGCAGGCACCGCCCACTCCGGCTGGTCAGCCGGGGACGCCACCCTGTTCACCGGCGCCGCGTGGGTGGTCAGCGTGGATGATCACGTCGACGCACGGGTCTGGTCACTGGTCACTCAACTGGCGCTGGACTGCCATGCCGTCGTGGTGCCGGCCCGTTCCGATGAGCACGACGCGGCCGCGGCCGCGATCTCTCACCTACCGCACCTGTTCGCCGAAGCCCTGGCCGTCACAGCCGGCGAGGTACCGTTGGCCTTCGCCTTGGCGGCCGGGTCATTCCGCGACGGCACGCGGGTCTCGGCCACCGCACCAGACCTGGTGCGGGCCATGTGTGAGGCCAACGCCGACCAGCTGCTACCTGCGCTCGAACACGGCATCGAACTGCTGACCCGCGCCAAGAAAACCCTGGCGGATACGGGCTCGGTAGCCGACCTGGTCGAGACGGGCCACGCCGCCCGGATGCGCTACGACAGCTTCAGCCGCCCCGAGATCATGACGACGGTGGTGGGCACGGACAACTGGCGGGCCGAACTGGCCGCGGCGGGCCGAGCCGGCGGGGTGATCAGATCCGCTCTGCCAGTCCTGGGTAATCCAGGATGAAGCCGTCGGGATCCACCGTGATGGTGGTGTCGGCGACGGGCGAACGCAGCTTCACCGCGGCTCCCGGTCCCGGACTGCTGTAGCTGATGTTCGCGGTCTCCACCGACAGGTCCGGCAACCGCACGTAGACCACCGGCAGCGTCACCGACTCCGCGCGTTGATGCAGGCCCGTCCGCCGAATCGGCAGGGCGTTGAAGAACGGGCTGAACACGAGATCGACATCGAGCGCACCGCCGAAGTCCGAACGCTTGGTCTGGGTGTGATCCTGCACCAGCCACATGTTCTCCTCGTCGCGCGCGATGGAGAGCTGGCGTTCCCGCTCGGCCAGGGTGACGGTGAGCGACAACCGCTTGGTGGCGCCGCTCTCGTCGGTGACCAGGTCATAGGAGGCCGAGAACGCCGGGTGGGAATCCGTGGAAGCCGCCACGATCCGGCCGTAGGCCTTGATCCTGTTGCCCGACAGCTGAACCCGAGCGGATTCCATCCGGGGCTCGTCGTGCGCCCGCCAGGTCAACACCGCTGGCCAGGCACGATCCTTCTCGTCGCTCACCCGTCTACCGTATGCGACGACGCGCGGCCTTCGTAGTCGAGTCCGGAACTCCCCGCCGGACGCGATTCGAGGGCCACCTCGTCGTCGAGCAATGGCTGGGGCATCCGCCGCCGAGGCCCCAACCGGCCACTACCGGGCACCGACAGCCGCACCGCGAAGGCCAGGGCGGCGTCGAGAATCAAGGCCAGCGCCGTGACCATGAGCGCACCCACCAGCGCGATGTGGAACTGGCGCACCTTGATGCCGTCGATCAGATAGCGGCCCAGGCCACCGAGGCTCGCGTAGGCGGCGACCGTGGCCGTCGCCACGATCTGAAGCGTCGCGGTGCGCAGCCCGCCCACGATCAACGGCAGCGCGTTGGGCACCTCGACACCGAACAGCACCCGGCGCTCGGTCATGCCCATGGACCGGGCGGCGTCCACGACGGCGGGATCGACATTCGCGATGCCGGCGTAGGTCCCGGCCAGCAGCGGCGGAATGCCCAGCAGCATCAGTGCGACCGTGGGCGGCACCAGACCCAGCCCCCACAGCAGCACCCCGAGCAGCAGCACGCCGAGCGTCGGCAGGGCGCGCAGGGCGTTCACCCCGGTGACGACCAGGAACGTGCCACGCCCGGTATGCCCGATGATCAGGCCGACGGGAATCGCGATCAGCGCGGAGGCCGCCACCGCGACCACGGTGTACTCCAGATGCTCGACGATGCGGGCGCCCAGGCCGGCCGGGCCGGCCCAGTTGGCGGCGGTGAAGATGAAGTCCAGTGCCTGCTGCAGGAAGTTCATGCGGCCGCCTCGCAGGCTCGGCCGCCGCATTCGGTGCCGATGATTCGCTCACAAGCTTCGCTCATGCGACCGCCTTGACGCGGCGGGGCGTGCCCGATGCCCTGGTCCAGGGCGTGATGGCCTTGCCCACCAACATGATCAGGGTGTCGATGACGACGGCCAGCACGAAGATCGCGATGATCCCGGCGATGATCTGGTCACTCTTGTTGGACTGATAGCCCTCGGTGAACCAGGTACCCAGCCCGCCGATACCGATCACCGAACCCACCGACACCATCGAGATGTTCGTGACCGCCACCACCCGCAGCCCGGCGATCAGCACCGGGATGGCCAGCGGAAGTTCCACTTTGAGCATCCGAACCCACGGCCGGTAGCCGATCGCCGTCGCCGCGTCGCGCACCTGCTCGGGCACCGCGTCGAGCGCCTCGGGCACCGCTCGCACCAGCAGTGCCGTGGTGTAAAGCGTCAGCGCCACAATGACATTGGCCTCATCCAGGATGCGGGTCGGAATGATCAGCGGCAGCACCACGAACAACGCCAACGACGGGATGGTGAAGATGATGCTCGCGGTGAGGGTCGTCATCCGCCGGAGCGCGGCGGTGCGCTGAACCGCCGCGCCCAGCGGTACAGCGATCAACAGCCCCAACACGATCGGCACCAACGACAACCGCAGGTGCACGCCGGTCAGCACCCACAGGTCGTCGAGATGGTTCAGCAGATATCGCATGGGCTAACCCAGCTCCGGGACGCGGCGCTGCTCCTTGAGTGCCTCGAGCACGTCGTCGGCACGCACCCCGCCGAGCAGCTTCCCGTCCTCGTCGACGGCCACCCCGAGCCCGCTCGGTGAGGACAGCGCGGAGTCCAGCGCCTGTCGCAGGTTGCCGTCCGGCGGAAAGAACGATCCACCGCCGATCGTGCTGTCGTAGAGTGCGTTGCCCCTGCGATGCACCTCGACACCCGCGGCGTTGATCCACGCGAACGGGAGGCCGGACTTGATGACCAGCCGCCACTCTCCCGGCCTCAGGTCCAGCGCGTCGATGTCGTCCTCGTCGACGTGTTCGATCTCGTGCAGCTCCAGTCCGGTGGCGTGAAAGAACTGCAGCCCGCGGTAGCCGCGGTCGGCACCGACGAATCCCGCCACCAGTTCGTTGGCCGGGTTCGACAGGACGAAGGCGGGATCGGCGTACTGCAACAGGGTCCCGCCGCGGCCGAACACCGCGACCTTGTCACCGAGCTTGACCGCCTCGTCGATGTCGTGCGTGACGAAGACGATGGTCTTGCGCAATTCGCTTTGCAATCGCAGGATCTCGGTCTGCAGATCCTCCCGCACCACCGGGTCGACCGCACTGAACGGCTCGTCCATCAGCAGGATCGGCGGATCCGCGGCCAACGCGCGGGCCACCCCGACCCGCTGCTGTTGCCCGCCGGACAGCTGGGCCGGATAGCGGTCGGCCAGTTTCGGGTCGAGCCCCACCCGCTCCATCACGCCGATCGCGGCCCTGCGAGCGCTGCGACGCGATTCGCCCCGCAATACGGGCACCGTCGCCACGTTGTCGACCACCCGCAGATGCGGCATCAGCCCGGCGCTCTGGATGACATAGCCGATGCCGAGCCGCAACTTGACCGGGTCGACGGTGCTGATGTCCTCCCCGTTGACCGTGAGGGTGCCCGAAGTTGGGTCGATCATCCGGTTGATCATCCGCATCGAGGTGGTCTTGCCGCAGCCCGACGGACCGACGAACACGGTCAACGTGCCTTGCGGCACTTCCAGATTGAGGTTGTCGACGGCGACCGTCCCGTCCGGGTACTGCTTGGTGACGTTCTCGAAGGTGATCACTTCTGCACCGGCTTGTCGAATCCATGGTCCCTGACCCATTTTTCGGCCGCCTCGTCGGGGTCGACGCCGGCGTTGCCCTCCACCGCGGTGTTCAACTCGATCAGGGCCTCGGTGGTCAGCTTGGCCGACACCGCGTCGAGCACGGTCTTGAGTTCGTCGGACATTTTCTGCGAGGCCACCAACGGAACGACATTGGCGGCCAGGAAGACGTTCTCGGGGTCCTCCAGCGGCACCAGGTGGTGCTGCTCGATCGCCGGCGAGGTGCTGAAGATGTTCGCGGCCGTGACGGCGCCGCTGTTCAGCGCCTGCACGGTGGCCGGCCCGCCACCGTCGCTGATCGCCACGAAGTTGACCGGCGCGATGTCCAGCCCGTACCTGGACTTCAGCCCAACCAGACCGGTCTGGCGGGTCTGAAACTCCGATGGTCCACCGACTTTCACCTCGGCCGAATGCGCGGCCAGATCGGCGACGGTCTTCAGGTTCCACCGCTTGGCGGTCTCCGCGGTGACCGCGAGCGTGTCCTTGTCCTCGGCCGGCGAGGGATACAGGATCGACAAATCCCCAGGCAAGGCCTTGAACAGGGCGATCAGCACCTCGTCCGGCGTGGTGGCGGTGGCCTGGGCATCGAAGTACTGCAGCAGATTCCCGGTGTACTCCGGGATCAGATCGATCGAGTGATCCTGCACCGCAGGCACATACGTCTCACGGCTGCCGATGCCGAACTGCCTGCGGATCTGAAAGCCATTGGCCTCCAGTGCCTGGGCATAGATCTCGGCGATGATCTTGGACTCCGGGAAGTCGGCGGAACCGACCGTGATGGACTTCAAGTCACCCGAGATAGGTCCACCGCCCAGTGGATTAGAGCTTCCGCAGCCCACCGCCAGCGGCACGATCAGGGCGAGCAGGGTCATCGCGATTGCCAGGGTTTTGCGCTGCACAGGCGCATCCTTTCGGCGACGGCAGCTGGACGATCAGCCTCTGACGACCCTAACGGCACACCCGACATGCCGCCGCGCTTTACCCCACGGTGGTTTGCATTGAGGCCGCGACGGGCAAAGATGTGGGTATGACCAGCGATCCGTCTGCATCGCCCGATTTGCCTGAGCCGACGCCGAATGTACCGGTGACGCCGTCGCCCGACCCAGGCAACATCCCCGATGCCGACAAGGCCCCCGCCAAGGCGGACAAGTCCGCCCCCAAGCCGGGCAAGGCCACCGAACCGAAGCTCACCCGTGCCGGGGCACTGTGGTCAGCACTGATCCTGGGCTTCCTGGTGCTCATCGTGCTGCTGATCTTCATCGCACAGAACACCGAACCGGTGCCGATGACGTTCCTGACCTGGCACTGGTCGTTGCCGACGGGCGTCGCCATCCTGGGCGCCGCGGTGGCCGGCGGACTGCTGACCGTCGCCGCCGGATCGGCACGGATCTTCCAGTTGCGCCGCGCGGCCAAGAAGAACTTCAAGGCCGCGCAACGCAGCTGACCCGTCAGCCCAGGGCGCGCAATCCCGAGGCGATCGCCGGGGCCACCGCCGCGCCGACGCTGGTACCACCCGGCGCCTCGGAACCCTGGCGGGCACGGAAATCGATTCCCGCGGCGATGATGGCGGCCTTGAAGTAGGCCAGCGCCATGTAGAAGTCCCAGTGCGCGAGTTCCTGGCCGGACTGCACCGAATAGCGGTTGGCCAGATCGTCGGCCGACGGCATGAGCGGTGAGCTCCAGGCCGCTTCCATGCTCAGGATCAGGTTGAACATCGGGTCGCGGTACACGCACATCAGCGCGGCGTCGCTCAACGGATCGCCCAGCGTCGAGAGCTCCCAGTCCAGCACGGCCAGGACCTTCGTCGGGTCCTGCGCATCCAGGATGGTGTTGTCGATGCGGTAGTCGCCGTGCACGATCGAGTTGCGGCTCTGCGCCGGAACCGAATCGGCGAGTGCCTGATGCAGGCGCTTGACGTCGTCGTCGCGGGGATCGTCGGGCAGCCGAACCAGGTCCCACTGCGAACCCCAGCGGCGCACCTGACGTTCCAGGTACCCGGCCGGCTTGCCGAAGTCGCCCAGACCGACCGCCTCCGGATCCACCGCGTGCAGATCGGCCAGTACCCGGATCAGGGCGTCGACGCTGTCGCTGATCACCTGCTCGTCGCCCATCGCGGCAAGTTCCGAAGCGCTGCGGACCACCTGCCCCTCGACGTTCTCGACCATCTGGAACGGCGCGCCCAGCACAGAGTCGTCGTTGCTCATCGTCACTGCGCGGGCGACGGGAACCGCGGTGCCTGCCAGCGCCGCCACCACCTTGTACTCCCGGGCCATGTCGTGCGCCGATGGGGTCAGACCGTGCAGCGGCGGACGGCGCAGCACCCAC
Organism: Mycolicibacterium sp. 050232; assembly: GCA_036235365.1. GTDB lineage: Bacteria > Actinomycetota > Actinomycetes > Mycobacteriales > Mycobacteriaceae > Mycobacterium. Next base: position 472,186 of record JAZBEZ010000006.1, read on the forward strand.
GCCGATGCGTCGTCCTGCACACGGAACGTCAGGTTGGAACGGCCACCGGCGATCAGTTCAGCGCGGAGTTCACCGCTGCGGGCGATGCCCTCCGAGCGCAGATGCCGGTCCAGGGCAGTGAGGTCGAGCCCCTCCAGATTTGTCACCGTCACTGTTTACCACCGGGCATTTCTCGGCAGCAGGTCCCATACATGTTCGGTGCCGTTGACCGAGGCGACGGCCAGCTTGCCCGAGCGAGACGACAGCAGCCGGGTCACCGAGGCGTAGTCTACGTGGAAGGACAGCAGCCGCTCGGTGCCCAGGATCTTGTGCAGCAGCACGTTGATCACGCCGCCGTGGCTGAACACCGCGACGGTGCCGTCATGGTCACCGGCCGCCACCAGGTCCTCGACCGCGGCGTTGATCCGCGCCATGAATGCGTTCTCGTCGACGCTGCTGGGCAGGTGGCCGCTCACCAGACGGGCCAGCTCCTCGGGATTCTCCTTGGCGATCTCCTCGATCGGCACGTAGTGCGACATGTCGCGGTCGTACTCGGCGAGGCGCTCGTCCACCTCGACCTGCAGCCCCAGCTCCTTCGCGAGCGGTTCCGCGGTCTGGATCGCCCGCCGCTGCGGGCTGCTGACCAGCCGGCTGACGGGGAACCGGGCCAGGGCGGCGGGCAGCCGCTGCGCCTGGGCGATGCCCTCGTCGGACAGGTCGGGATCAGACCCTTGACCGGGCTCGCTGCGCAGCGGTAAAGCATGTCGGACGAGAAGCAGTTGCACCGTGCCACCATAGGCGGCGGTGCCGGACGGCCGGAGAGGGCTGTGACATGGGCTATGCCGACGAACTGTTCGACCTCACCGACCGGGTGGTGCTGGTCACCGGCGGCAGCCGCGGGCTGGGCCGGGAGATCGCGATGGGAGCCGCACGCTGCGGCGCCGATGTGGTGATCGCCAGCCGCAACCTGGATTCCTGCGTCGCCGCGGCCGAGGAGATCACCGCAGCCACCGGTCGCGCCACCCTGCCCTATCAGGTGCACGTGGGCCGGTGGGATCAGCTCGACGGTCTGGTGGACGCGGTATACGAGCGGTTCGGCAAGGTGGACGTGCTGGTCAACAACGCCGGCATGTCGCCGCTGTACGAATCGCTCGGCTCGGTCACCGAGAAACTCTTCGACTCGGTCTTCAACCTGAATCTCAAAGGGCCGTTCCGGCTTTCGGCCCTGCTCGGTGAGCGGATGGTGGCCGCCGGTGGGGGCGCGATCGTCAACGTCAGCTCTTCCGGATCGCTGCGCCCCGACCAGTACATGCTCCCCTACGCCGCGGCCAAGGCCGGTCTGAACGCCATGACCGAAGGCCTGGCCAAGGCGTTCGGGCCCTCCGTGCGGGTCAACACCCTGATGGCCGGGCCTTTCCTCACCGATGTCAGCAAGGCCTGGGACATGGCCGGCGATCCGTTCGGCCACCTCGCCCTGCGACGGGCCGGCAACCCGCCCGAGATCGTCGGCGCCGCACTGTTTCTGATGTCGGATGCGTCCAGCTTCAGCACCGGCTCGATCCTGCGGGTAGACGGCGGTCTGCCCTGAACCCGGCACGGTAATGTAGCCCAGGTAGCAAACTTGTCATGACAACCTGACCGGAAGGTGATGCGGATGGCGGAGGCCCGTTCGCGCCACGAGCACGTCGCCGCCGAACTGCGTCAGCGCATCACGCGTGGGGACTACGCCATCGGAGCACCGCTGCCGACCGAGAGTGCGCTGTGCACGGAGTTCGACGTATCCCGCGGCCCGGTCCGTCAGGCCCTGGCCACGCTGAAGAACGAGGGCCTGATCCGGGTGTCGCGCGGCAAACCCGCCGTGGTCCGCAGTCATGACGCCACGCAGACGTTGGACACGTTCACCCCGTTCACCCAGTGGGCCGAACGCGTCGGGCGTACCGCGGGTAACCGCACGATCGAGGTGGCACGCCGCCGCGCCTCCGAAACCGCCATCGAGGCACTGGGTTTGACGGCCGACGACTTCGTGGTCGAGGTGCTGCGGGTGCGCCTGCTCGACGGTGAGCCCGCGATGATCGAGCGCAGTACGTTCATCGAATCCGTGGGTTCGCTGCTGTTCGAGTTCGACACCGACTCGGGCTCGATGACCGATTATCTGGCCAGCCGCGGCGTGTATTTCGACTCGATGGAACACGTGCTCGACGCGGTGGCCGCCGCGCCGGACGACGCCGCCAATCTCGGGATCGCGCCCGGCAGCCCGCTGCTGCGCGAGCGACGGGTCTCCCGCGATCAGCACGGCGTGGTGTTCGAGTGCGCCGACGACCGCTACCGGCCCGACGTGGTCACGTTCAGCATCGTCAACGCCCGCACCAAATTCTCCTCCGCCGAACAGACATAGAACTGCCCCCTTTCGCATGAAAAGGGGCAGTTCTCTGTCTGTTCGCGGGATCAGTCCGCGGCAGGCATCCGGTTCCAGTGCGGGATGAGCAGCAGCATCGAGATCAGTGCGGCACCGGCGAATCCGTAGAACAGCGTCGTCGTACTCAGGTAGCCGGGCAGCAGCCCACCGAGGATCGCACCGACCGAACCGCAGCAGTTGATCAAACCGGCGGCGGTACCGGCGTGCTTGGAGGTACCGAAGTCCACCGCGGCGACACAGGAGATCATCGCGTCCGCCCCATAGACACTCAGGCCGATCAGGCCGAGCACGGCCACCATGATCCAGGGACTGCCCGTCGCGGTGAGCGGGCCGAACAGCGCCAGCACCGCCACCAGGATTCCCAGGCTGATCACACAGGCGGGCACCCGACGCGCGCTGAACACCCGATCGGAGATCCGGCCGAGCAGGATCGGGGCCACGACCCCGGCAATACCGAATGCCACCGGGATGGTCACGGCCTGGAACTTGTCCCCGTCCACCAGTCGCTCGGCGACGATCACCGGACCCCACAGCAGGATCGCGTAGCGGGCCGGCTTGAGCAGGAAGTACGACGCGCCAAGGGTTCTCACCATGCGGTCGCTGAGCACCACCTTCAGCGATTCCCGCCACGACGGGGTCGGTTCGGCGACTGCCTCGGCCTCAGGCGAGTCGTCGAGCGCAGCGATCTGCTCTTTCGCGTGGTACTCCTCGATCGGCGGCAACCCGACGTCCTGCGGCCGGTTGCGCTGGAACAGCAGCACGAGCACGAATACCGCGGCCACGACGGCGGCACCGGCGAAGAACGCCGCCCGCCACGTGCCGAACACGTCGTAGGCCACCCAGCCGAGGATCGGAGCGGCCACCAGACCGCCGAATGCGTAATTGGTGCTCCACAATCCGAGGACGCGACCACGCTCTCCGATGGAGAAGAACTGGGCCATGTTGCTCAGCGTCGGAGACCAGCCGGTGGACTGGGCCAGGCCCTGCACGATCATCAGCGGCAGCAGGAACACCAGCGCCGGCAGCAGCCCCATGAAGACGGTGGCGATCGCCGATATCGCCAGGCCACCGAGAATCACCACCCGGGGACCGAACCGGTCGGACACCTGGCCCCAGACGAACTGCCCCACCGCATAGGCCGCCAGGTAGGCGGCGTCGAGGTTGGCCATCACGCTCTTGGTCAGGTGAGTGCTCAGGATGGGGTCTTCGAGGATGCCGAGCTTGGCCACGGAGAAGGCCTGCCGCGTGAAATAGAAACCGGCGTAGGCGATCCAGGTGACGGCGAAGATCTGGATACGCCAATGGCGGTAGCGCGGGATGGTCGATGGAGTGACAGGAATCGCGGTTTGAGTCATGAGATTGCACCTCTGGTGGGCGTGCTGCAGGCGGTGTGCTGACGGGCCGGGGCAGATAGCCGAGCGAGTGTGGCCGAACGTCAAAGGCAGGTTTCTCTGGCGAGAACGGGTGCAGAAGAGGTGCGGCGGTCGGGAGGCGCGGCCTACGACCGACCGCCGCAGGGCTGTTGTGGTCGGCGGACTATCGGAGGGCTGCCACCAGAGCGGGGAGATCGGCCACGCTGTCGAGGATGTGCGTGGCACCCGCCTCGGACAGCTGGGCCCGGTTGTGGGCCCCGGTCAGCACGCCGATCGAGGCCCGTGCGCCGGCGCGCAGCCCGCTGATCACATCGGAGGCGGAATCACCCAGAACAATCATCGAACGCACCGAATCGGTTTCGGTCTGCATCAGCGCGGTCAGCGGCATGTCCGGATAGGGCCGTCCACGCACGCCCGGCGAGGGGCACAACACCACGTCGGCGAGGTTGTGCCAGCCCAGCGCGTCAATGATGGCCGACTGGGTCTCTTTGGCGAACCCCGTGGTCAGCGCCGTCTTGATACCGCTGGACCGCAAAGATGTAATGACATCTTCAGCGCCGGGGATGGGGCTGCAGTTGCCCTCGGCGACCAGCTGGGCGTAGCAGCGTTCGAACTCCTTGTTGGCGGCCTGTGCCTGTTCCTCGTTTCCCTTGGCCAGGTGCCGGAAGACCACGATCTTGGACTGTCCCATGGTGTCGGAGACGTAGCGCAGCATCTCCTCGCGGTCGGCGTCGGTCTTCGACAGGCCGGCATGGCTATCGGCTGCCAGGAAGGACTGCTGGACCAGCCCGCTGTCCTCGACGGTGGTTCCGGCCATGTCGAACACGACGAGGCTGATCTGATCAGTTGCTTTGGTGCCCATCGGTTTATCCCTTCGAGTTGGTTCGTTCAGACGGTGGCGACGAGTCGGTCCAGCGCGTTGCCGACGCTGGCGTGGGCGAGGCCCATGCTGGTGGTCATGCCGATACCGGTGGTGACGGTGACGACGTGGGTGCCCTCGACGGGCTGTTCGATCAGGAATTCCTGCCCCGGCGCCGACGTGTACACGCCCTGCCAGCGCTCAGTGACCTCGATGTCGTTGACCCCGAACAGCTTCCGGGCCTCTTCGAGGAGGACGGCGAAGCCCTCTTCGGACTGGAACGGCGGTGCGGAGATGTCGCGGTAGTGGGTGTCGCCGATCAGCAGTGAGCCGTCGGGCTGCGGGGTGTACATCTGATGCAGGTCGATCGCGACGTAATCGGGGTACTCGGCCCGCAACCGGTCGGCCACCGCGTCGGTACTCGGGAGCCCCTCGAATCCTGAGTACCGCAACAGCGACCAGCCAGTGAACAGGGGCGCGGGCAGCGCGAATGCGAGCGGCAACCGGGCCCGCAGCATGTGCAGCCGGCACCGCAGCAGACCGTCGCGTTCAGCCAGCGCAGGGAACAGCCGGTCGACGTCGTAGTTGACCGTGACGAACGTCGTGCCCGCACGCAGCGGCCCGCGCGAGGTGTGCACCACCCCGGGATCGAACCCGGAAGCCGCAGTACGCCAATGGAAGTCGACGCCCTCGGATTCGAGCCACCGCGCGATCGACGGAGCAGCCGTACGCGGATCGACCTGCAGGTCGTTGGGCAGGTACATGCCGCCGGTGACTCCGGATGCCACCACCGGGATCCGCTCGAGCATCTGCTCGCGACTGAGCATTCGTACCTCGCCGTCGCCCCGCGTGGCGGCGAACTCGTCCATCACCGCGAGTTCATCGTCGTGGCGCGCGACGCAGAAAGTGCCCGACTCGGCCGACCAGAACCCCGCCTTGCGGGACAGGTCGAGCCAGTGCCGGCGACCGTTGCGGGCGTAGTCGAGCGCTTGGCCGGACTGCGCGGTGATGCAGGCGTGGCCGAAGTTCTGGACCGAGGCACCGACGACGCTGTCGGCGTGATCGACAACGGCGACGTTGAGTCCCCGCTGATGCGCGTGATAGGCGTGCGCGAGGCCGACGATGCCTGCGCCGACCACCACGACGTCGTAGCTGTGATTTCCCATGCGGACACTGTGGTCCACATCACCAGAACTTGTCAATACAAGTTCGAAGTTTTTACCTCGTGTCTATATATGTAAAGTCCCGTTCACCTCACGGCGTGACGATGTCGAAGTTCGGATCGGGCCGGTCGAGTGCGTGCAGACTGACGTCGGACAGCACCCCGGCGGCGATCCGCGCCGTCATGTACGTGCAGTACGGCTGCCTGCGACGGTCGGTCGGCGATCCCGGATTGAGCAGGCGCAGGCCGGTTTTCGCGGTGGTGTCCCAGGGGATGTGACTGTGGCCGAATACCAGGACGTCGGTCCCGGGGTAGTCCCGGGCCATCCGAGCCTCCCGACCGGTGGCCGCACCCGTCTCGTGCACGACGGTGAACCGTAGGCCGTCCAAGGTCACGTCGGCACGCTCGGGCAATCGCCTCCGCAGTTCGGCCCCGTCGTTGTTGCCCCAACACCCGACCAGATGCGCCGCCCGCGAGCTGAGCGCATCGAGCAGTGCGGGATCGATCCAATCACCGGCGTGGACAACAACATCCGCTTGGTCCACCTCATCCCACACCTGTGCCGGGAGATCCTTGGCGCGCTTGGGTACATGGGTATCGGCGATGAGCAGCAGCCGCATCCAGCCGAGCCTAGTTGACCGATGCCGAGGTGCCCCGGAAGCACAGCGGCGGGTTCGGGCACGCCGAAGCGGCGCTGCGCTTACACTCCGACCATGGATCTACTACGCAACGTAGTTGTTTATGCGCATCTCATCGGTTTCGCGGTCATGGTCGGCGCCTGGATCGCCGAGGCAGCAGCCCGACGCTTCCTGATCACCCCGGTGATGACCTACGGCATGACGCTGTCACTCATCACCGGCCTGGCCCTGGCTGCGCCGTGGCCGGCCGGGATCGTGCTGAACTACCCCAAGATCGGCACCAAGCTCGTCATCCTGATCACGCTCGGCGCGGTACTGGGCATCGGCACCGCGCGCCAGCGGCGCGCGGGCGGCCAACCGGTCATGGGCCTGTTCATCGCCGCGGGCGTGCTGCCCCTGCTCGCGTCGGCGATCGCGGTGCTGTGGAACTGAGGTCCAGACCGCGAATCTGAGCTGAACCTGAGACATTCCCGTAAAGTTAACTGGCAAACAACATTTGTCGGCAGGTACGGGAAACGATGGGTCACAGACACGCCATGGCAACCGCCAAGGTCATGCGCACGGCGGCATTCACCGGATGCGATTCACCGCACGGTGACGTCGCCGTGCGGACGCGGCCGCGTCCCGCGGCTTCCGCGCGTCAACACCATCACGGCGTCTTCGAACAGCCACGGCGACGCCGGTACATCGGACAACTGAAGACCTCGACATCCACGGTGGCCGGGCGGTCACCGTGGATGAACGATCGCGTCACCGTGCTCCGCCGGTACCTGGCCGAGCTGCACGGCCTGCACCTGCCACCGGAGCTGGCCCGGGTTCAGGTGGCCGGCCACATCGAGCTCCTGGTCTCCGTGCTGCGGCTGAACCGCCAGACCGCGCGCCAGTTCGTCACCGACGACGTGCTGCGCGAGATGGCCATCGACATCGCGACTGCCGTCGGTTCTGACTAGGCCGCCGTCGGACGCCGGCCGGCGGCGGCTATGCGCCGAGATCGACACCATGGTCGTTGCGCCGCAAGAATCACAGCCCTGACGTCGATTTCGACGCACCAAGACCCACCAATATGCACCAACAGCGGTCCGCAGACCACGCCTCGATTTTTTAAGAGTGCGCCCGAAGGGATTCGAACCCCTAACCTTCTGATCCGTAGTCAGATGCTCTATCCGTTGAGCTACGGGCGCCTGGCGTTATTCAGTTGTGCGGTTGACAAGTCAACCTTGGCGGAGGCGAGAGGATTTGAACCTCCGGTCCCCTGTAAGGGGGACAACTCATTAGCAGTGAGTCCCATTCGGCCGCTCTGGCACGCCTCCTTTGAACTTCTGTGAGGGTACCGGACTCCGTCCTGTCGCCCGAAACCGCCGAGGGCACACAGTACACAGCCTCCCCTATTCTGGCCAAGTGAGTATCCGTCTGCGCCCCGAAATGGCCGACCTTCCGGCGTACGCACCAGGCAAAACAGTTCCGGGCGCAATCAAGATCGCAAGCAACGAGACGGTGTTTCCGCCGCTTCCCAGCGTGCGCGAGGCCATCCTGAAGGCCACCGAGAACATCAACCGCTACCCCGACAACGGGTACCTTGAGCTGCGCGAACACCTGGCCAAGCACGTCAGCTTCGCACCCGAGAACATCGCCGTGGGCTGCGGTTCGGTGAGCCTGTGCCAGCAGTTGATACAAATCACATCCGCCGCGGGCGACGAAGTCGTGTACGGGTGGCGCAGTTTCGAGATCTATCCGCTGCAGATCCGCACCGCCGGCGCGACGGGCGTCCCGGTCCCGCTGCGTGACCAGACTCACGATCTCGACGCCATGCTCGCCGCCATCACCGACCGCACCCGGCTGGTCTTCGTCTGCAACCCGAACAACCCGACTTCCACCGTGGTCGAGCCCGAGGCGCTGGCCCGGTTCGTGACGGCGGTGCCCGACGACATCCTGATCGTGCTCGACGAGGCGTACGTGGAGTACATCCGCGACGGGTTGGTGCCCGACAGCCTCGGACTGGTCCGCGCCCACCGCAATGTGGTTGTTCTGCGCACGTTCTCGAAGGCCTACGGGTTGGCCGGCATGCGCGTCGGGTACGCCGTCGCCGACCCGGAGATCATCACCGCGCTTGGCAAGGTCTACGTGCCCTTCAGCGCGACGAGCGTGTCGCAGGCCGCGGCCATCGCCAGCCTTGAGGCCGCCGACGAACTGCTGGCCCGCACAGACGCCGTCGTCGCCGAGCGCATCCGGGTCAGCACGGCCCTGCGCGACGCCGGATTCGACCTCCCGCCCTCGCAGGCGAACTTCGTCTGGCTGCCGTTGGCCGAGCGCACCCTCGACTTCGTGGCAAGGGCCGCTGACAACCGACTCATCGTGCGCCCGTACGGTGAGGACGGCGTGCGGGTCACCATCGGAGCCCCGCACGAGAACGATGCCTTCCTCGAATTCGCCACACGCTGGAACGCGGGTGACGCCGGGACTCGGACAGGAGAGACGAAGTGAACGGTGTGCGGGGCACGTTCGACGGATTCGTCAGCCGCGAAGGGCAGATCCCCGACGCCGAACTCGACGCGTTCTGGGCACTGCTGCGGCCCGCCAGCATCGACTTCATGCTCGGCGAGTGGAAGGGCGGCGAGTTCCAGACCGGGCACAAGGCCAACGGGTTCATGAACAAGCTCAACTGGTTCGGCAAGACCTTCCGCTCAGCCGCCGAGGCCCAGCCGCTGGTGTGCCTGGACGCCGAGGGCAACAAGTTCTCGAACACCGAGGCCATGAACGGCGAGGCCAGCCTGTGGCTGGAGGAGTTCCGCGGTGAGGTGACCGCGACCATGGTCTACGACGGCCGCCCCGTGCACGATCACTTCAAGGTGGTCGACGACAACACCGTGGTGGGCATCATGAACGGCAAGGGCGCCGTGGTCGACGGCCGTTACCTGTACTTCTACCTGCAGCGCGTCTAGGGAGACTTCCATGTCTGACACGTACGAGTCCGTTTCCGTCGAGATCAAGGATCACGTCGCCCAGGTGACGCTGCTGGGTCCCGGCAAGGGCAACGCGATGGGCCCGGCGTTCTGGGCCGAGATGCCTGACGTGTTCGGCACCCTTGACGCCGACCCGGACGTTCGTGCGATCGTGCTGACCGGCTCGGGCAAGAACTTCAGCTACGGCCTCGACCTGCCGGCCATGGGCGCGACGATGCCCGGCCTGGACGCCGGCGCGAAGGCCCGCGCCGACTTCCACACCACGCTGCGGAAGATGCAGGGCGCCATCACGGCCGTCGCCGACTGCCGCACCCCGACGATCGCCTCGATCCACGGCTGGTGCATCGGCGGCGGCGTCGACCTGATCAGCGCGGTCGACATCCGTTACGCGAGCACCGATGCCAAGTTCTCGGTCCGCGAGACCAAGCTGGCGATCGTCGCCGACGTGGGCAGCCTGGCCCGGCTGCCGCTGATCCTGTCCGACGGACATCTGCGCGAGCTGGTGTTGACGGGTAAGGACGTGGACGCACAACGCGCCGCACAAATTGGTCTGGTCAACGACGTGTACGCCGACGCCGACGCCTCGTTGGCGGCCGCGCACGCGACGGCCGCCGAGATCGCCGCCAACCCTCCGCTGACCGTCGCCGGGGTCAAGGACGTGCTCGACCAGCAGCGCACCGCCAGGGTCGCCGAGAGCCTGCGCTACGTGGCCGCCTGGAATTCGGCCTTCCTGCCGTCGAAGGATCTGGCCGAAGCGGTCACCGCGATGTTCCAGAAGCGCCCGCCGCAGTTCACCGGGGAATAGGCGTCCAACCGAGCTCGGCCTTGGCCTTCGCGTTCGACAGCGGAAGCCAGGCCGTGCCGAAAGCGGTGGCCGGGTACGGTGCCACCAATCCCACCAGTCGATGCGAGATCGGCACCGGTGGCGGCCGACGCAGCGTGCGGTTCAGCTCCCTGACGTAGTCACCGAAGGACTGCGGGCGGTCGTCGACGATGTTGTAGATCTCGCCGCCCCGCCCCTTGTCGAGCGCATCGGCGGTGGCCCGGGCGACGTCGTCGATGTGCACCCAGGACACGATCCCGGGGCCGGTCAGGGCAGGCAGTGCCCACCATTTCGCCAGCCGGCGGAACAGGTCGTCGTGGGTGACGCCGGGACCGTAGAAAGCGCCGTAGCGCAACACGATTCCCTCGGTGCCGCTGCGCTCCCCGGACGTCAGCACGTCGCGTTCCATCCCCCGCAACGCGGCCAGCATCGGCTCGCCGCCACGGGGCGGCGGCCCGGGGTACGGGTCGGTCTCGTCCAGCAGTCGGGGCCCGGTCGAGCCGTAACCGTAGGCGAAGATCACCGACTCGGCGACCACTCGGCGGACCCCGACCCGTTGCGCCGCGGCCACCAGGTTGCCCGCACCCCGGCTCCACAACTGGATGGCCGGCTCGAAATCCTTCATCCGCTTGGGGCCCAGCTTGGGCAGCGTCGTCAGCAAGCTCACCACCGTCTCTGGCGCGAATTCGGCCATCACGGAGTCGATCTGGCCCGCATCGAGAACATCGGCCACCACGGGCTTGGCCCCGGCCGCTGAGATCTGGGCGGTCTTGCCCGGCGACCGGGTCACCCCGATCACCTCGTGGCCGCGCGCATCGAGTTCACGCAGCAACGGGATTCCGGGGACACTTGTCGCACCGGCCACCAGGACACGCATCTAGGGTTCTCCTGTCTTGTCGTCGGACATGCTGGTACGCAATGCAATTGCCAGCAGCACCGTGGTCAGCACCAGGCCAACGGCTTCCAGCCAACCGACCCAGTTGCCGGCGGCGTGGTTGGTGTCGATCAGGTGGCTCAACGAATGCAGGGCCCAGTGCGCGGTGGCGAAGGCCAGTGCGGGCACGCGCCACCGGGGCCACCTCAGAGCAGCCAGCATCATCAACCCGAGCGGCAACTCGAAGGACGCGTTGTCGAGGATGTAGTGATCGTTGCGCACTCCGAAGGCGCCGAGGGTGTCGAAAAACGTGCCCGGCGCCAGCAGCATGAACAGACCGAGGCTCACCGAGTAGACGCCGAACACGGCGAGGACCACTTCGGGGTAGCGCCGGGTTTGCGTCACCGGGCCCGCAGCGTTGGCCATGTCATCACGCTAATGCCGCAGTGGTCTCCGAGTAGGCTCCAATTTCATGGCAACTTCGGGTACCAGTTCGGCCCCGGAACTGCTCGTCGAACTGGACCGGGGCAGCAAGCGGCCCTTGCATCGGCAACTCGCCGACGGACTCCGCGACGCGATCCGGTCCGGCCGGCTCACTCCCGGCACCCGCCTGCCGTCCAGCCGCGTGCTGTCCGCCGACCTCGGGGTGTCACGGCGGCTCGTGGTCGAGGCCTACGGCCAGCTGGCCGCCGAGGGTTTCCTGCACAGCAACCAGGGCGGCCGCACCCGGGTAGCGGCTGTCGACGCGTCACCCGCAAGCCGCGTCCGGACCGACCGGGGTCGCCCCCGCTTCGACGTCGACTTCGCGCCGGGCTCACCCGATCTCACCAGTTTCCCGCGTCAGGCCTGGCTGCGGGCCATGCGGCAGGGCCTGGCCGAGATCGAGTCCAGCGCATTCGGTTACGTGGCCCCGCACGGTTTGCCGGCCGCGCGCACCGCCGTGGCCGACTACCTGCAGCGCACCAGGGGCGTGGTCGCCGACCCACGGCTCGTCGTGTTGTGCTCGGGCGCGACGCAAGCCGTCGCATTGCTGGCCCAAGGCCTGGACGGCCCGGTGGCGACAGAGGATCCGGGATTCTGGCTGCACCGAATGGTTCTGCGACACAACGGCATCGATCCGCTGCCCATACCGGTGGACGGGAATGGTATCGACGTCGGCGCGCTGGCGGCCGTCGGGGCGTCCACCGTGCTGACCACCCCGGCGCACCAATCGCCGACCGGAGTCGTGCTCTCGGCGGCGCGGCGCACCGAACTTCTGGAATGGGCACAACCCGGGCGGTTGATCATCGAGGACGACTACGACGCCGAGTACCGCTACGACCGAGCCCCGGTCGGTGCACTGCAGGGGGTCGCACCCGACCGGGTGGTGTACCTCGGCTCGACCAGCAAGACCCTGGCGCCCGGACTGCGTATCGGCTGGATGGTGGTGCCCGCCCACCTGATCGAACGGATCAGGACCGCCAAAAGCCTTGCCGACACCGGCAGTTCGGTGATGGACCAGATCGCGTTCAGCCAGTTCCTGACCTCCGGCGGCTATGACCGCCACCTCCGGCAGATGCGTCGCCGCTATCCGGCCCGGCGCGCCGCATTGCTGTCCGCCCTGTCCCAACACCTGCCGCAGGCCGAGGTTCTCGGTGCGGCCGCCGGAGTACACCTGACCGTGCGGTTCCCGGCGGGCTTTCCGATCGAGGAACTGACCCGGCGCGCCACCGCGTCACGTATCCGACTGGAGCCACTGGGCCCCTGTTACGCCGACACCGACAACGCGCCACCCGGTCTGATCCTCGGCTATGCCAACGTCACCGAGTCCCAGATCGCCACAGGTGTGGAGCTGCTCGGTCAGGTCGCCCGCGAATTGGGTGCGGCCTGACCGAAAAGCCTTGTCAGCCTGCTTCTTTGGCCGACTTCCGCTCGGCCAGCTTGTACTTCACAAGAGCGACGAGCGCCTTCGGATTGCGCGCGAACGCGCCGGCGGCCTGAACGTACAGCTTGGCCTTCTGGCCCGCCGTCAACTGCTGCTCTTGCTCCGTCACTGAATCTCCCCTATCCGAGAACGTGCTCGAACACTAGCGTGCGTCGACGCGGGAGTTCCTACCGCCCGGCAGCCTGGTCGACACTGCGGTCGGCCGGCTTGACGCCCAGTTTGCCGACGACGTAGTCCGCAGCCTGATCCGTCAACCCGTTGGCGGCGTACAAGTTGTGCGCATTGTTGTCACTACCGGTGGGCGAGCACACCGGATCCTCCGGGATACACAGGTCATCGGTCTTGGCGGTGTAGCGGGAGCCGACCGTGATCGGCGGCGCGCCGGTGTAGATCATCTGCAGGAAACCGCTCGACGGCTTTCCGAACAGCGCCACCGCGGCGACATGATCGGCCACGTCCGCGGGAAGCGGGCCGGTAATGCTCGGCGGCAGCACGAACCCCTGCGGGACCGAATCGGCGGTGATGTAGGCGGCCACCGCCGCACCTTGCGAGAAACCACCCAGCACGATCTTGGTGTCGGGGCAGGATGCCGCAATGGCGCGGACCTTGTCACTCGCGTCGGCCACGCCGTCGGCCGCGGTCGCGAAGTCAAGTGACGCCGGGTAATTCACCGCGTAGACGTCGACCGACTTGCCGGCGGTCCTGGCCCGCAACGCATCGACGAACGCGTCCCCCACGCCGCCGACGCCCGGCGGCTCGAACGTGCCCCGCGCGAACACCACCTGCACATCAGCACAGGGATCCGCGGAAGCCTGACCGGCGGCGGCTATGCACCCGCCCGCCACGAACGTCGCCGACGCCACCGCGCTCAACCACCGACCAACCCGATTCATAACCGACCACCCACGCTCGTCCCGACCCACGCCAAGTTCCGTACCAACACCTCCTCGATACCCAAGATCAACGCGGGACGAATCTCTCCGAGGGTGTGATGTCCGACACGTTTAGCGGACGGAGTGGGCTCGTCGAGTTGCTACGAGGCGGCCCCGACGCGCTCACGCTTCTCCTCGTAGTAGCGGGCCCGTTCGTCGACCACACTCAGGAACTGGGCAAGTTCCTCGCGAGCCTTCTCCCCCTCGGGCCCGAAGTCGGTCCGATCGAATATCCGCCAGAAGCGCAGCACCGGTTGCACCACGTCGTCGTGATGGACGCGCAGATCGTAGATGCCGGCCTTGGCGATGGTGATCGCGTTCTGCGCGAAGTCGGCCATGCCGAGCCCCGGCATCGCGAAGTTCACCACCTCGTCGCGGATGGCCTTCATCGAGTCGTCGGGCGCGATGTCCAGGGCGGCGGCCATGAGGTTGCGGTAGAAGACCATGTGCAGGTTCTCGTCGGCGGCAATCCGCGCCAGCAGCTGGTCGGCGATCGGACAACCCGACGCCCGCCCGGTGTTTCGGTGTGACACTCGGGTGGCCAGCTCCTGGAAGGACACGTAGGCCATCGCCTGCAGCGGCGTCTTGTCTCCGGAGTCGTACCCGGCAACTGTATGCGCCATGCGAAGACGTTCCAGCGCAACGGGATCCACTCCGCGCGTGACGACGAGATAATCGCGCAACGCGATACTGTGGCGGCCTTCTTCCGCCGTCCACTGCCCGACCCAGGTTCCCCAGGCGCCGTCGCGGGAGAACCGCGTGGCGATCTCGCGGTGATAGGACGGCAGGTTGTCCTCGGTCAGCAGGTTGACCGTCATGGCCACCTTGGCGACATGGTCCAACGGCGAATCCTCGGGCTGCCAGTCCTCGCCGTCAAGGAAGGCGAAGTCGCGGCCCCGGCTCCAGGGGACGTAGTCGTGCGGGAACCACTCCTTCGCCATCGACAGATGCCGGTCGAGGTTGCTCGCCACAACCGGTTCGAGTTCGTGGAGCACTCCGCTCTGCGCGTCCATTCCAGATCCTCCCAACGTGTTGGCGACACAGCGACATCAACGCGCCGTACGTAACCTACGGTACCGTAGGTTACGGGACCGTAGGTTATATCTGGATGAAAGAGTGGAATCTCGTCACCGTCGTGGCTCAGTGCGTGTCGAGGGCCCCGCCCGCGGCCTTGATCGCCGAACGCGGATCGCCGCGCTGAATCGCCCAGAACAGCTGCTCATGGGAGTCGAAACGCGGATCGCCGGCGCAGCCCACCCCAGCCGCAAGGCCGACCGCCTCGTGCAGCGTGCCCTCGAAGCTCTGATAGAGCCCGGCCAGCAGGCTGTTGTGCGTGGCCCGGGCTACGCAGACGTGGAAGGCGACGTCGTGACGGGTGAACGAGGCGGCATCCGCGGCGACGCTGGCAGCGCGGCGCGCGTCGAGATGACCACGTAACGCCGAAAGATCTTCCGACGTACGGTTACTCGCCGCTTCCCGGGCCGCCAGCATGTCGAGGGACCGGAAGACCACGCTCTTATCCCGATCGCGAGCCCTGGCAATCGCCTGACCCATCGCGACCGTGGTCTGGTCGTCGGCGATGACGTAAGTGCCGTCCCCCTGGCGCGTCTCGATCAGACCCAGATGCACCAGCGACCGCAACGCTTCCCGAATCGACGGCCGGCTGACACCGAGAACTCCGCCCAACTCAGATTCGGACGGGATCTTGCTGCCGATAGGCCACGTCCCGCTGCAAATCTCATGACGGAGGCGCTCCACGGCCGAATCGACCAGAGACACCCGGGCTATCCGCTCCATTTCCCTCCTCACCCAAAATAGGTGGTGAGCATATCATCTGATGAATTTAGGCCTTTCAACAGGTGCTTCGAATCTCATTAAACGTTGATATCGGCCATCTCAGACCATTTTTCACGCCCTTTTGGATCTACCATTAAGGCGACCGTCAGCCGGCTGCGGACCCGCTTTCGTCATGCTTGTGAGCCTCGAGCAAGTCCCGCGCGGCCTCCGTCGCAGCCAACTCGTCGGCCTGCTCGATCGCCAACAGGATCCGCTCGTGCAACTCGCTGCTCGGATCATCCACGACGACCGGATAGTTGAAGCGCCGGAGCGAATCCCGCAGCACCCCTTCGAAACTCTGATACAGGCTGCACAGCAAGCTGTTTCGCGACACCCGCGCGATCCCGAGATGGAACGCCACATCGTGGTCGACGAAGGCCTGGATATCGCCGTCCTGCACGGCAGCTCGGCGGCCTTCCAGGGCGGCACGCAGGTCGGCCACGTCGTCATCGGTGCGGCGGCTCGCCGCCTGGGCCGCGGCAAGCAGATCCAGGGACTGGCGCACCGAGGTGACCTCGTCCGAATCGGCGGCGCGCATGACGTTCTGCAGCACCACCTTGACCTCATCTTTGGCCACGACATAGGTGCCGTCGCCCTGCCTGGTCTCCAGCAGGCCGAGTTGAACGAGCGACCGCACCGCCTCACGCAAGGACGGCCGGCTCACACCGAGCATCTCGATGAGCTTGACCTCGGTGGGTATCTTCATGCCGATCGGCCAGGTTCCATTGTGGATGCGCTGGCGAAGCTGATCGACAACGGCGTCCACCACCGATGCCCGAGCTATCTGCTTCATACAGTTTCCTTTTCAGTTTCGAAACACCATATCGTCATACGAATTTGGGTGCTCACCGAAATCCTTCCCAGCGAACACCTAGGCTCGGTCCAATGTGCACCCGAGTCATCTGGCCCGAGGCCGGCGAGGCGGTCCTGGTCGGCAGGAACATGGACTTCCACAAAGACCTGATGACCAACCTGTGGAAGCAACCCCGCGGCGTCGAGCGGGACGACGCGGTCTCCGGCAAACTCACCTGGACCTCCAGGTACGGCAGCGTCGTCGCCTCCGCATTCGACATCACCTCCGTGGACGGACTGAACGAGGCGGGCCTGGCAGGCCACATCCTGTGGCTGGCCGAATCGACCTACGGCGAACCCGACGCCTCACGCACCCAGCTCGGTCAGGCCATCTGGCTGCAGTACTTCCTGGACAACTTCGCCACCGTCGCCGACGCCGTCGCCTGGATCTCCGAGACCGACGTCCAGGTGGTGCAGATGGACGATCCCACCGGCGGCGCCCGCCCCGGACTGCACCTGGCCCTCGACGACGCGACCGGAGACTCGGCCATCATCGAGTACGTCGACGGCCACGCCCGGGTGTACCACTCGCGGGACTACCGGGTGATGACCAACTCACCGACCTTCGATCAGCAGCTGGAGCTGGTGAAATCGTTCACCGGTCTCGGCGGCGACCAGCCGATCCCGGGCTCCACCCTGGCCAGTGACCGCTTCGCCCGCGCCAGCTACTACGTCGGCCGGCTGCCCAGGCCGTCCAGTCAGGTGGAAGCCATCGCGGGGATGTTCTCGGTGATCCGCAACGCAGCACAGCCCTTCCGCATCCCCGATCCTGGGAAACCCGATGCCTCGCAAACCATCTGGCAGGTCGTGCTCGACCTCACCAACAAGCGCTACGTCTACGAGTCCACCACCCGGCCCAACATCGTGTGGGTGGACCTGGCGGATCTCGACTTCTCCGAGGGCAGCCCGCAACTCAAGCTCGACCTGATCGGCGAGCTCGCGATCCAAGGCGGCATCGCCGGCAACGTGGCCGACAAGTTCGCAGACAAGGGCCCCATGACGTTCCTGTCGGTGAAGATCATGGAGGCGCTGGAGGCTGCTGAGAAGAAGAGCTGACGCCAACAACGAATCGCAAGAGGTCAGCCGACGATGCGGTGACGAAAGCCCATGAACGGCAGGGGCTAACCTCACACCATGGACCGCCAACTCCGGGACGGTGACGACCGGATCGTCGAGCACGTGTTCTCCTCCCTCGGCGTCGACCCACTCGTCTTCCAGGAGCGCATCGGCGGCTCTGTGGTGGTCGTGGAGAAGCGCTCCTCGTCGTTCACCACCGTCATGACCGCGGGCGCCTCCCGGCTGCCGATCGACGAGGGATTCCCCGTCGAACTCGCCGTCGAGGTGCTGCCCGATCAGGTGGGCGCTGCGCTCGTGGCGCTGCGGATCGTCTGCAACGACATCGCGACGAACCGCCGAACGCCTCCCGTCGAAATCCCTTGGTGCAACGCCGAACCGATTCTGGCCGGCACGCGGATCTTCGCCATCGCCGCCACCGCATCGCGCCACGGCGACGCCTTCGACACCATCCGCTCCGACGACGGCGCCCCCATCGCGAAGGTGCTCACGCTCCGCATGCTGACCTTCGCCGAGTCCCGGGTGCTCGCGAACCGAGGCTGGGACGGTCTCATCGACGCCGCGGGCGGGACCGACAACCTGCTCGACGTCACCCGGTCGAACGCGGCTCGGCCGACGCTCGACGAGGTAGACGGCCCCGTCATCGTCACCAAACTGCACGACCGGCATCCGCCCCGGTGGATCACCGCCGAGGAGGACGGCACGTGTACCTCCGTCACGGGCCGTGAGTCTCCCGAGTACATGGACGACGCCGCGAACCACGAGATCTGGACGCGGTCGTCACTCGCCTCGAGGTTCCCATGGGTGCGTGAATTCCTCACCGCCGCGGCGCCGAACGATGTCGCACGCTTCGACGACGCCACCGGCGCCTATGCGCTGGAACGCGACTGAAGCCCGGGACAACCTTTCGCAGCGGGCCACATGTCCAGCTGTGGAAACATTCGGACATGAGCCCGAGGGTCGGTGGCCGTGTGGATCCGGCACGACCCCGTCAGCTCGGTGTTGCACTTCGACCCACGGGGCGGTTCCACCGTGGTGCACGAGGAGTCGATCGAGACCGACGAGCACACCTCGTCATTCGGCGGATGCTGGTGTTGACGTGAGGGCAGCGGCGATCCTTATCAGCTGCAGGAACTTCCGCAGACCCGTGGTCAGATCGCTCCCGCCACATGGAGAGTCGCAACGAGGTCGAGGATGTGCAGGAACCCCAGGAACGCCAGCACCGCACCTGCGACGACCAACCAGATCCCGCCAGAGTGCGGGTTTGATGTGCGGTGTACGTCCGATCGCGCCGACCCGTCCGGATTCAGCAGGCGACGGTCATCTTCACGGTCCCAGCGAGCTCGGGCGACGCGGCGGCGAATACCCACTACAAGCAGCGCCACACCCACCGTGGTGAACAGGACCGCGCGGACCGCGGGGCCGACCCACGACGCGCCATCACCTTGTGCGAGCACGTACCCAACCATCGCGAGCCCCCGATCATCGCCTCGACCACCTGCTCGACCGGCCAGTCGTCTGGGGCCGAGACTAACGTCCCCCTCAGAACTCATCCGGATCCAGGGCCCGGTAAGTGTCGCCGCCGTGGTAGTGAGTAGTCGATGAGCGTTCACGAGGCCCCGTCGACGGCACCCGGGCGTGCGTACCGCTGGTGGGGGATCGGGGCGATCACCTGCATCGTCCTGGCGGGGATCGGGGTGCTCTGCGGTGTCCCCCTGGCCGTTCTCGGTGATCGCGGCTGGCCGCAGACAACGGGCACGGCGTTGGTCTTCGTTCTTATCCCGGTGGGCATCCTCGGTGCGATCTACTGCGGCCACAAGCGGTACCGCGCATCGTTCACGAACGCGCATGTGTCCGAAGGGCTGATCGAAGATGTCACCGAGGTGCGCGACTCCGAGGACAACTCGTTCTACTTCATGCTCACCGTGTCCGCCACGGTGGCAGGTGGCCCGATCATCCGGAGGCACTGCACCATGGGCGGAAATCACCCGCGCCCGGGGGTCGGGCAGACACTGCGGTTTCGGCACACCACGCTCGACCCGGAGAACCTGGATGATGCAGTGTTCGAGGGCATCCGGGAACACCAGTGATCCGTCGTCGATCAGGCCGCCGGCGGTCGCGTCAGTCGATGAGGCTCTGCAATGCGGGATCGGCGAACAGCCCCGTCGGGATCCCGAGAACTTGTTTGGGGCGGACTCGCAGCACGATCAGCGCACCGGCGGGGCGGACCGAGAGGATGTTGCTGCGGTCGATGATCAGGGTGGTCGCCGGGGTGTCGATTCGGATGCGGGTGTCATCGCCGCCGGCGGCCCACCGCGATCCGGTGCGCAGGACTCGTCCGTTCGGAATGTAGGCGCACACCAGGCTGACCGCGACAGCGAACGCCGCGTACACCACGGCCGCGCCCGCGAATATCACGCACCCGACCAGCCACCCGCTGCCGTTGACGACGCATACCCCAGCGGCGATCGCCGCGACCACCGTCGTGAAGGTCAGCAGCCGTTTCCACAGCACAGGTTGTCGCAGAATCGAAAGCGTTGCCCGGCGCGCGTCGCCGGGCTGAGCGGTCCACTCCGTGGTGGCCTTGGGGATCTGATCCACGCTGCCGGTCACGAACGCAGTCTGGCACGGCGCGCGGGGACACCACCACGCCGTAGCCTCGACGCATGGAGCACCGGATCGTCGGCACCGCCGTCGCCGCGGTGTACCCGCACTACCTGGCGAAGATGCAGCGCAAGGGCCGCACACAGGCCGAACTCGACGAGGCCATCTGCTGGCTGACGGGGTTCGACGAGACGACGCTGCGGGGCCACCTCGACCACGAGACCACGTTCGCGGACTTCTTCGCCGACGCCTCGCTGAACCCGAACGCCTCGCTGATTACCGGCGTCGTGTGCGGGGTGAAGGTGCAGGAGGTCGAGGATCCGCTGATGCGGAAGATTCGCTACCTGGACAAGCTCGTCGACGAACTCGCACGCGGCAAGCCGATGAACAAGGTGCTGCGCACCGCGTAGCCGGGCTCCACTTCCGCCGCCTCAGCGGCCGTCCGCCTCGCGGCGGGGATTCCACAGCAGTCAGGCTCGGCGGCGGAAACCACCACAATGGCGGTGGCGGAGGTGTGTGAGTTCACGACATAGGTGACACATGAGTCGGGGCATGGGTGACACCTGCGATGGACCTCGATGAGTCGCGTCATAGGTGACAGTCATGATTCATGTCGAAAGCCCGCGTGGTGGTGTTGGAAATCGTCTCGAGCGTGTCAAGTTTTCTGTGTAGATCGGTTGTCTGAAACCTTCAGTGATGGTGGTGCTTACAGATACCGTTCGATGCGGTCTGGGTAGACCAGG
>JAZBEZ010000007.1:0-434025 GCA_036235365.1 Mycolicibacterium sp. 050232
CTGGTCTACCCAGACCGCATCGAACGGTATCTGTAAGCACCACCATCACTGAAGGTTTCAGACAACCGATCTACACAGAAAACTTGACACGCTCGGCCAACGCCAAGATCAAACCGCTGCACGTACCCACCCCGCCGGCCGAGTCCAGTGCGCCTGCCGAACCCACTGACACGGCGGACACGGCTGAGCCGACCGCACCCGCCGACTCAGCTGAGCCGGGGTATCGGCCGTCGGTGGCGCTCTCGGAATTCATCCGCTGGCGTGACCTGACGTGCCGGTTCCCCGGGTGTGATGCCCCCGTCGACCGCTGCGACATCGACCACACCGCACCGTGGCCCGCCGGCCCGACGCATCCGTCGAACAACAAACTTTATTGTCGTGCACATCCTCGGCTGGCCGGAATACTATCTGGGTATGACACCTTCATCCTCCCCCCAAAAAGACCAGGTCAGAGCAGGTTGCTACCTGCGCATCAGCTCCGATCCGAAAGACAAACGGGCAGGCGTCGAGCGGCAACGCAACGACACCACCGCCGTCTGTGAGGCCAAAAACTGGAAGCCGGTCGAGTACTACGTCGACAACGACCGGTCGGCCTCCAACGGCACCGTGCGCCCCGAATGGAACCGGCTGCTGGCCGACATCAAGGCAGGCAAGATCGACGCCATCGCGGTCTGGAACCAGGACCGTGGCTGGCGCCAGATGAGCGAGCTGGAAGACCTACGGAAATTCTTCGAAGCCCAAGACCGCCGCATCCTGCTACACGCCAGCCTGATCGGCGACATCGACCTCTACGACCCCTATGCCGTCTACAGCGCCCAGAACCGCACCAGCGCAAGCGAACTCGAATCCAAAGTGCTGAAGATCCGCATCCGCCGCGCCGCCCGCGCCAAAGCCGAAAGTGGTAAACCGCAGTGGCGCAAAGCATTCGGCTACCTCCCCGAGACCCGGCCGAAGGAACAGGACGACGGCCACCGCGAACCCGATCCCGACACCGCGCCGATGGTCGCCGATGCCTACCAGGCCATCCTGGCCGGAACCTCGATCAGCGACATCGCCCGCGACTGGAACGCCAAAGGCAAGTACGGCCTCAACGGCAACCCCTGGTCGGCGTCCACCATGTCCCTGTTCCTGCGGGCCGCCCGCAACGCCGGACTCCGCAGCCACAACGACGTCGTCATCGGCAAGGGCACCTGGCCCGGCCTGGTCGACGAATCCACCTGGCACGCCGTCCAGGACGTGCTGAACGCGCCCGGCCGGGCCCCCGGCCGCAAGACAGTCCGCAAGCACCTGCTGACCGGTGTCATGCACTGCGGTAAGCCTGGTTGCGATGGGCGGCTGGCTGGCCAGTGGGTGATGCTGCACCCGACCGGCCGGAAACCGGGCCGCCGCAAGGCCGGTGTGCCTCTGGAACCCGCGACCGGGCAGACCGCGCACAAGATCACCTACGCGTGCAAGAAATGCCGGGGCAACAGCATCCGCGCCGACTTCATCGAACCCCGCATCTACAGTGCCGTGATCAAGCGGCTGGCCCGACCCGACGCCGTGGCGCTGCTCAACGCCGAGCTGTCTGATCCCGCCGAGGTCGAGGCCCTGCGCACCGAGCGGCTGGCACTGCTCGCGCAGATCGACCAAGCCAACCGCGAATACGACGAGGGCCTTATCGACGGGCGACGGCTGAAAGGCCGCACCGCACACGTCAGCGAGAAGCTGGCCGTCCTCGACCGCAGCCAGCAGGACCAGGAACGGCTGCGGGTGTTCGACGGGCTGTCGTTGGGCAAGCCCGAGATCGCCGACGAAGTCAAAGCACTCACCGGCGACCGGTTCCGCGCGGTGATCGACATGATCGGCCTGACGGTCACCATCGATCCAGTCGGCAAGGGCGGCAGCGCATACAAGGCGGAACGGGTCACCATCGCATTCGGGTGACGGTGCGACACGCCGATAAGTGGTCTAAAAGGGGCCGACACGCCGTAGTTTCGTGTCGGCCTCTTGTCTCGTTGTGCGCCATGTGAATACCGTGAACTAGTCCGGTCCACAGTTACCGCCATAGGAAGAAACCCGGGAAATCGGAGGACTTCTTCCTATGCGTAATGACTTGCCGCACAAGGACAATCTCAACATGGCGCGGTCCCGTGTGGCTGTGGCCTACCGGCGCAAAGAGCGGGACGCGCAGGAAATCATCGAGGCCCGCCGCGATCTCGCTGTCGCGAAGCTAGAGGCCTACATCGACAAGGTGGTGGCCGAGGCCCCCGAGTTCACCCCCGAGCAGTACGACAAGTTGTGGGTGCTGCTGAAACCGGCCCGCGAGAACATCCGCTGCAAGCGGCTGGCCGAACTCGACGCCCAGAGCCGCAAGAAGGCCCGGTGATCGCGGGGAACGGCGGCCCCCGGCCCGGGAAGGCCACCGCCCACCAGAACCCGCAGCAGCAGGCCGACACCCACGATAGCCACCCGACGTTGGTCCCTGGCGGGAACACCAAACCACTGCCCGCATCAGTGAGTGCTGCGCTGGCCAAAGCCACCGCGACCACGGCGCCCGCCCCGGCGCCGAACCCCGTGGCCGCCACGGAGTTCGACCAGACACTGCGCCGCGAGGCCCGCACTGTCGCCCAGTCCATGATCAGGTTCAAGGAACTGATCGCGCAGGCCCAGATCCAGCACCTGCATGAGCAGCTGGGCTTCCCATCCTGGACGGCCTACATCGCCGACGTGATCGCGAACGAGATGACCGCGCTGCCGGTGAACGACCGCCGCCGGGTCGTCGCCCTGCTGGCCGGTGAGGGCATGAGCCAGCGGGTCATCGCCCAAGCGGTCGGGGTCAGCCAGTCCACTGTCCGCGACGATGTCGCCCAGGTGAGTAGAAACTACTCACCTGACACCGAGAGCACCGGCCAGCTTCCCGACAGGTCCATCGCCGACGCGATCAACACAATCACCGGCCGCGACGGCAAGCACTACCCACGCCCCCAGCGTCGGCCACCCGGCGACAAGCCGAAGCCGACCGGCGCGGTGATCCTCCACCACCTCACCCAGATCATGCCCGCCGTCATGGCCCTCAACCCCCGGGTGGACAAGGTCGGCGTGGACAACGTCACCACCGAGGAAGCCCACCACATCCGCGAGCTACTGCAGGACACCATCACCGAATGCCAGCAGGCCCTCGACAAGCTCGACGGGCGGTGACACGAAAACCCATGCGTATCAGCTTGATCGACCCGGCCCGGTCGGCCTGCCTATGCCCGGCAGGCCTGCCCGGCTACCACGCCGTCGTCGCGATCACCGAGGACGGCACCGCCGACCTTGTGCTGGTTGACCTAGATCTGATGGCCCGGGGCGGCACCGACAACGTCTACTACGACACCAAACGGCAGGCCCCCCACGAACAACTCGGCCGAGCGCCTCACGATGTCCTGGAACGCATCTGGGGCGACCTGCTGCGGTGTGGACGGCCGACCCGCGCCGGACGGCCCTGCCGCATCAGAGTGAGCAACCCCGGCGACCCGTGCGGCACCCACGCCAAACCCCGCTGCGACGGCTGCGGGCATCTCATGTCCCGCCGAGGCGGCACCTGGGGCTGCTTCGGCTGCCTCGGCCGCTGGAAGCCCGCTGAGGTGACGCCATGAGCGGCAAGCTGGTCGGTGCCGTCTACACCGCGTCACCGCGACTACGCGCCCAGGGGTTATCCCGCAACGCTTTCCTGGCGCTGCTGGCCATCGCCGAGAAATGCCATCACGAGACCGGACAGGGCTGCATCCGCTGGGATCACATCTGCGACGGGCTCTACGGGGCGTCGAAGAGCACTGCGAAGCGAGCGGTGCGAGAGCTGCGTGGGGCCGGACTCATCGACGTTGTTCAGCCCGGCTGGGCGAACCAACACGAAGCCGGTCACGCCCCGATCTACGTGCTGAGGATGGTGCCACCACTGACCCCATCCACCACCCCCAGGATCACGCCACCAGTGACCCCATCCACCGAGTTGGATAGGGTCAGAACAGATTTGGATGGGGTCAAATCAGACTTGGATCGGACCAAGCACCCCCCGCTGACCAGCGGTGATCCGACACTTGACGGTTCTATTGACGGTTCTATTGACGGAGGTGGGCGCGCGGGCGCGCGAAACGCCCAGCCGCCCAGCCGTTCCCCGGCACCGGCAACGCCCTCCCCGCAATCGTCGGAATCTCACTACGCTGCGCCTGACGGCGCGAGCCACGACGAGGATCCCGAGGCCATCGCCGAGGCGATCCGGGCCAGCCTCGCCCAGAACGGCACCGAGGACGTCAACCCGCCGCCGACGCCGCCGACGCCGCCGCGCTTCCGGCCGCCAGCACCCACGCCGGATCAGGATCCGCGCATCGCCGCGAAGATTCGCGCCGCGCGCGCCAACCTCGACCGCGCCACAACGAACAGCCAACCCAACCCCGACGACCCCGACGAGCTGAACGACACCCCCGAGCGCGAGCGGGAACGTGACCGCGCCGAATCAGCCCGGTTCCGCCTCAAACGGGAACGCCACCTCGACCGCATCGCGGGCATCGACGCCTGCCAACTCTGCGACACCCGGGGCACCCGCGACGACGGCGCCCTGTGCTGGCACGGCGGCCTGGAGGCACCCGCATGACCACCGGCACCTCAAGATTCGATGACGACCCCTGCTCCCGCTGCGGCCGCTGGATCCGGCTGGGCCCCGACGCCCGACGCGGTGAAAACCCGAGATGGTGCGGCAACTGCAACCACGAGCTGGCCGAATTCCGCCGACTGCAGAACCAGGACCGGGCCCTCGACCGGCCCATCCGCCAGCACATGCCACCCCCGGGCCCCAGATAGCAGACACCGCCTCGATGCAAAGCCATCGCCGACCCCCCAGGGGCATCATGACCCCAGGGGGTCCCGAGACCGAGGGGGGTACCCCAGGGTGAACATCAACCCGACCGACCTGCTCGCCGAACTCGGCGCCCACCAACCCCGCCTCGACGGCGCCGCCTGCCGCGCCAACCCGCAGCTGATGGACGCCGACGTGAAAGGCACCGCGCTCCCCACCGCCATCGCCCGCGCCCAAGCCATCTGCCACACCTGCCCCGCGCTCGCGCCCTGCAAGGCATGGCTCGACGGCCTCACGCCGTCGCTGCGGCCTTACGGCATGGTCGCTGGTGTCCTTGTCCGGCCCGGCCCGCAAAGTTCGTCAGGCGGCCCACGAGCACCCAAAAACGGGTAACCATCAAAACCGAGGAGAACCAACATGTTCAACGACGACCAGACACCCAACGACATCGTTCCGCGCCGCGACCCAACCAGAGCCGAGATCCTGGAGCTGGACGCCGTTGTCGGCCGCCAGGTCGCCATGACCGTGCCCGGCGGCATTGTCGACGGCCCCGACGGCCAGATCATCGGCCTGAAGGAACCCACGACCTACCCGGCCGCCAGCCTGTTCGCACCGTGCTACCCGCTGTCCGTGCTCCGCGCTGCAGGCGTCGATCCGGCCGAGGTCCCGAACTCGTTTGTGGTCAACGACATTGACGACGACTGACCCGAGGTACCCAAACATGTGTGTAGTCAACAGCTTTGGTGCACCGTTCCCACGGGAACGATTCACCAGACGCGATAGCGGCCAGACTGCAACACCGTTGGATACCAGTCTAGTTGCGCTAGAACAGGATTGGTTGCCAGCTGAATCAGCAGCATGCCCCCTGGGGAGGATGCCCTCTCCCCCCCGACCCCGTCGCCCGGGCCGCATAGGGGCCGGCGGTTTCTAAGTCGACAACACCGAAAAATCCACTAGTCAGAAAGGGCCGGAAATGACCCCCAAACGCACCGCAGGGCAGAAACTCCGCGCCACCCTGGAACGAGCCCTCACCGCCGCAGCAAACCAAAACGGTTATGCCGCACTGGAAT
Source organism: Mycolicibacterium sp. 050232 (assembly GCA_036235365.1). Taxonomy (GTDB): domain Bacteria; phylum Actinomycetota; class Actinomycetes; order Mycobacteriales; family Mycobacteriaceae; genus Mycobacterium. Next base: position 5,890 of record JAZBEZ010000007.1, read on the forward strand.
TCACCGAACTGGAAGAACGGATTGTCGAGAAAGCGGTCGAGATGGCCGACTGGGTCGAACACCTCAAGACCGTCCGCGACGCCGAATTACGTTCCAAGACACGACGACCCAGCACCTTAACCGGTCTGTCGGCCGAGGTGCGGCACTGTGAGGACACGATCACCGAGCTGATCGGCCGCCTGCACTTCGGGCTCGATGCCCCGGCGCAGCAGCGGCCCCGCCGCGTGCGTCGTGGACGGCCAGGGACCGCCTGATGGCCCGCCTGCCGAAAGACCAGCCGCCCCGCCGTACCGGGCAACCTCCCCCTGCCCGGTCCGCTCAGCAGCGCGCTGATGACTGGTTGGCCGAATTCCTCGAAGAAGACAGCAAGCTGGCCGCCCAGCCGATGGAGGACTACACCCCGGTGCTGCCGCCCTCGCCGCCGCCGAACCCCTCGGTGGTCGACGGGATCCGCCGGTTCGTCGCCACCCGCTGCACCACACCATCCCCCGAGCACCCGGTGGCCAAACCCGCCGACCTCTACCAGACGGCCGTGGCCGAGCACTACGTACCGGCGGGCTGCCCGCCAATGCAGTTCGGCGCCATCATGTCGGAGATCGGGTACCCGTCCTGCCACACCACCAACGCTGAGGGCGAGTTCGGGCCGCCCTGCCGCCGCGCAGTGCACGGTGGGCCGTTGCCGCCCTGCGCTCGGATTCCCGGCCCGGGTGAGAACGGGGAGCATCAAAACTCGCCGTTCAATTGGTTCGTGTGTAGGGGCTTGTCGGTCCGGCCCCGCTAAGCGCGGTCCCCCCTTGCCCGATCTGGTCGGGTCGGTGTTGACTTGGCGGTGCGGCTCAATTCCTTCGGGACTGTTCTGCAACGGTTGGTTTCGTCAGCTGGGCCGAGACTGTGAAGCGCGATGCTTCGGGTCTCGGCCCAACGCAACCGAACCGGCCTGGGCGCGATGCCCAAGCGTGACGCGACGTCGCGCACAATTCCACACCGAGCTTGGCGCGAAGCCTCGCATACAACCTGACTCACTGGTTGAGGCCTTCGCCGCGCGGTGCGACACCTGGAACGACCCAGGCTTCTTGAATTCCCTGTGAGCGCAACCCAATTCACACAACACGAATTTGGAGCGCGAGCATGTCCACGCCATTCACTACCCCTCAGGCCGTCGAGAGTCTGCGGCCCAACGTTCACGTCTTCCCGCCCCGCGATCTGCTGCCCGAAGCTCTAATCATCAGGGCCACAACGCTTGTCGCCCCAACTGTCGAGGGCGACCAGCCCATCGTGCGGGCCCCGTTCCTGACAGTCGGCGAAGCGGGCTTCGTCCCTGAAGGCGACGAAATCCCTGATGGCGGTGTCGATTCCAGAGAGGCCATCATCGCGACCGGCAAGGTCGCGACCATCGCCGAGGTGTCCCGCGAGCAGTACAAGCAGACCGCAATGAGCAACCTGCTGAGCACCGAAATGAAGCGCGCCGTGATCGTGAAGGCTGACGGCGCGTTCCTGGCCCAGCCGATGCCCGCTGGTGGAGCGATCACCCCGCCGCCGGGAATCTTGGTGCAGGACCACACCGCTGGCGGCCGCGTCGTCGATAACCTCGATGCCGTCGCTGACGCCATCGCCCTGATCGAAGGCCACTCAGGCACTGCTGATCTGATCGTGGCGTCACCGGCCAGCTGGGCGGCCGTGTCGAAGTTGAAGACCGGCGAAGGCAGTAATGCCAGCCTGCTGGGCCCTCCGGCCGTCGCCGCCGAACGGCAACTGCTGTCCGTGCCGGTAGCGGTGTCCGCCAGCGTGCCCGACGATCTGCTGCTGATCGTCGACCGCCGCGCCATCCTGTCCGCGTATAGCGGGGTGACGCTGGCGGTGTCCGAACATGCCGCGTTCCGCCGCGACGCCTTCGTCACCCGCGTGACCTGGCGCCTCGGCGCCACGATCACTCACCCCGAACGGGTCATCGAGCTGCGTGTGGGTGAGGCCGGATCCGGCGGTGAGGTCGAGGGTGCCGCAGCCCGCGTCGCCACGGCCAAGACCGCGAGCACCGCGAGCACCGCGAAGAAGTAACCACAGGCTTGCCCCGGGCCCTAATCCTTCAGCCCGGGGTAAGGGGAATGGGTGAGAGCTTCGGCCGGGATCGGCCCACGCGAACCGTCGAGCGCGTGCGGGCCACCCGGCCGAAGTCATTGCGCTGTTAGGGCCTGTGAACCCGGGGCAGGCTGCATCGAGCAGGGGGGATGCCCGCCCCGGGCCACAGGGGTCCCTAGTCGGGCCACTCGCCGTTCTCGGCCAGCTCCCGCGCCCGATACTCCGCAGCCCGCATCGCACTCTCAGCATCAGGGAACCGGGTGCCGTCACCACGGGGCCCACTGGCATCGAGGAACGCCATCACCCAGTCACCGCCGAAGTGTTCCCACGGCCCGCTAACGTGAAAGACATAGGGGCTGTGGGTCGCAACGAAACCGGGCCGGGAGTCCTCCCCGAACGACCCCTCACCCGGCACCCACTCCAGCAGATCGAAATCACGCTCAGCCTCGGCAGCCGCCGCCGCGACCGCCTCACTGGTCATCGTTGTCAGCAGATCATCGACACTGCAATCACGCTGCGCAGCAAGATCTTTGCACGTTGCGTACAGCAACCGAGAGCAGGCCAGTAGCGTGAGTCGCAGCTGGCTGATCGGCATGGGTAGTATCAGCGCCTCGACCGCGTCGCTGTCGGGGTCTGTGCCGCCTGCGTGGCGGGCCAACGCAATCGCATCGAGCTGAGCGTCACGAAAAGTCATGCGTCATCGCCGGTTTCGCCGTTGTCATGGCGGTCGATCTCGACTGCGCGTTCGTGGATGATGCACCACGGCGTGCCCTCGTCGAACTCCATCGAGGCCTCGCCGACAGCCGTCGAACTGGGCTGGTTGAACACGATGTCGACCCGCTGGTCCTGGCAGGGGTATCCGTTGTCTTCGCAGAACTGAGTGTGATTGGTCATGAACCTGGACCGTACGACCGGCTGGCCCGATCTCAGCGGCGACACGCCGGAGCGGAAACCTCGAGAACCCCTGTGCCACAACCTAATTAGTCTAGCGCCGCTAGACTGTCGAACGCGTTGGACAACTGCCCATCGATGGCATGACCTGGTGAAACACCCGGTAGGTCAAGAAAAGCGGCCGGGAGTATTGTCACCGTCGTGACCACCGGCTGGCCCTGGCCCGACACCAGGACCGAACGCCGCGCCCGCATCGCCACCATGTACCGCGCCGCCCTGGAAGCCGCCGACCCGGCCGCATGCCACGAGCTGGACACCGCGATGAAAGCCAGCGGGCAGCACTGGCTGTTCGAAAACCCCGACGTCTCCGACGACGAACTGCTGACCATCGCCGACATCGCGGCCCAGCTCGACATGTCCGGCGGCGCCGTCCGCAAGCGCATCAGCCGGAACCGGATCCCCCGGCGGGGACTCAACCGGTGCGGGCATACCCTGTACCGGCTCGGCGACGTCGCGGCAGCTGGCTGACCAGCAGATTCGGCACATCAACCCAAATAGTATTTCGGCCAGCGGATGACATCATTTGGTGAAAACGTTCTGCCCAGACTGGTCGGATCGCCAATTACCCGATGGCACAGTCGAAATCACCACACCGACCGGGCACACCTACACCACCGAACCCCACGGTGCCGGGATGTTCCCGATCCTGGGGCAGCCGACCGGGGACCTCAACCTGCCCGAGCCTGAAGCACCCAGCCCGAACCGGGCCGCGAAGATGCCCAAGCGTTCACGAACCCGCGAACAGGACCGCCAAGACCGCATCGCCGAAGAACGACGCCTGCGCGCCGAACTCAACAACGACCTCGCCTACGAATACCACTACCAAGCCTGGCTCGCCGAAGAATACGGACCACCCCCACCCTTCTGAGCCAGCCGGATCAACCCGGATTAACTCCGCTGCCAGCCGTCGCGGCCGGAGCTGAGAGTGCTGGCGCCCCGCACGGCCAATCCGTCGACGAGCAACTGCAGCCCGAACGCGAATTGTCGTGACGTGTCCCGGTCGAGCACGGACTGCTCGTCGCCAAGTGCCCCCGCCGCGTCCCACTGCAGCCGGGATTGTTCGTCAGCCGTGAAGCCGAGCACGTAATAGAGCACTGTGCGCGCGGCCAACTCGTCATCGGGGGACACCACACCGGCATCTCGGGCGGCGGCGGCCAGTTGCGCCACGATTTCGCCGACGATCTGGGACTGGCCTGCGGCGAAGCTGGACGAGACCAGCTCGGCTCCGTCGGTGTGCGACAACAGCGCGTCCCGCAACGCTCCGCAGGTCTGGTGGATTCTGCCCGGCCATGCCACGGCGGAGCCTTCGACGCGGACGGGTTGCAGGATCCGGTCGGCGACGGCGCCAAGCAGTTCCTGTTTGTTGGCGAAGTGCCAGTACAACGCGCCGGGGCTGACATTGAGCTCGCGAGCCAGGCGTCGCATCGTCAGGTCGGCGATGCCGTAGTTGTCCAGGATGGCCGTCGCCGCATCCACCACGTCGGGTTTGTGGAGTTGCACACCGTTACCCTAGCCTGAACGGTGTTCAATTGTCGGCACCGCCGACGTGTTCAAGTGTCGGCTCGACCGGCCACACGATCCACAGGAGGACTTTCGGTGACGCAGGCAGCCGTAGATGTATTGGGCGTAGCTCGCGAGCAGGTTCTGGAGCGTGGCGTCGGCCTCGACCAGGATCAGACGCTGGAGGTGCTGCAGCTGCCCGACGACAAGCTCGAGGAGCTGCTGGCGCTGGCCCACGAGGTCCGGATGAAGTGGTGTGGCCCCGAGGTCGAGGTCGAGGGCATCATCAGCCTCAAGACCGGTGGCTGCCCTGAGGACTGTCACTTCTGTTCGCAGTCGGGTCTGTTCGCCTCTCCGGTGCGCAGCGCCTGGCTGGACATCCCGAGCCTGGTCGAGGCGGCCAAGCAGACCGCCAAGACCGGCGCTACCGAGTTCTGCATCGTCGCCGCGGTGCGCGGCCCCGACGAGCGCCTGCTGTCCCAGGTGGCCGCCGGTATCGAGGCGATCCGCAACGAGGTCGACATCCAGATCGCCTGCTCGCTGGGCATGCTGACCCAGGAGCAGGTGGACCGCCTCAAGGACATGGGGGTGCACCGCTACAACCACAACCTGGAGACCGCACAGTCGTTCTTCCCGAACGTGGTCACCACCCACTCGTGGGAAGAGCGCTGGGGCACCCTGGAGATGGTGCGTGAGGCCGGTATGGAGGTCTGCTGCGGCGGCATCCTCGGCATGGGCGAGACGCTGGAGCAGCGTGCGGAGTTCGCCGCCAACCTGGCCCAGCTGAACCCGCACGAGGTGCCGCTGAACTTCCTCAACCCGCGCCCGGGCACGCCGTTCGGCGATCTCGAGGTGCTGCCTGCGTCGGAGGCGCTCAAGGCCGTAGCCGCGTTCCGGCTGGCGCTGCCGCGCACCATGCTGCGTTTCGCCGGTGGCCGCGAGATCACCCTGGGTGACCTCGGTGCCAAGCAGGGCATCCTGGGCGGCATCAACGCCGTCATCGTCGGCAACTACCTGACCACGCTGGGCCGCCCGGCGGAGTCGGATCTGGAATTGCTCGACGATTTGCAGATGCCGATCAAGGCTCTCAACGCCAGCCTGTAGAACAGGGTGGTGATGATCGAAGAAACGCCGGCTCTGCCCGCGCCCGTCGGCGCCGGCCTGTACAACGTCTACACCGGCGTCCAGGCTGCCGCGGCAGACGGAACCGTGGTTCCCACCGCGGCGCAGCTGGGCCTGGAGCCGCCCCGGTTCTGCGCTGAGTGTGGCCGCCGGATGATCGTCCAGGTGCGGCCGACCGGCTGGTGGGCCAAGTGCTCGCGGCATGGGCAGGTGGATTCGACGGACCTGGACACCAGGCGATGAGCCTCTCGGGCGAAGAGCAGATGGTCTCGGCCGGCCCGGCTCCCACCAATGTGCCCGGCGCGCCACGCGTTTCGCGTGAGCGGGCCGTGGTGACGGTCATCGCGGTGCTGGTGGTGGTGGGCGCAGTGCTCGGCGCGCTGTGGGCCTTCCTGGCGCCCGGCGTCCACGGCGTGGTGGCGCTGACTCGTACGGGCGAGCGGGTGCATGCCTATCTGGGCGGCGAGTCCGACCACTTCTTCACGTCGGCGTTCATGTTCGTCGGTCTGCTCGTCGTCATGGCGGTGGTGGCCGCAGTGGCCGTGTGGCAGTGGACCGCACATCGCGGGCCGGTGATGGCCGCCGCGCTGGCCGTCGGCTCTTCGGTGGCCACGGCGGCGGGCGCCGGTGTCGGTGCGGCACTTGCCCATTGGCGGTTCGGCTCGCTCGACATCGCGGGCGCACCGGTCACCCCCGAACATCGTGTCCACTATGTCGTCGAAGCCGCATCTGTCTTCTTCGGGCACACGCCGCTGCAGATCGCCGGCACGATTCTGTTCCCGGCAGCCGCCGCAGCCATGGTTTACGCCCTGATCGCGGTCTCCGCGGTGCGCGACGACCTCGGCGCCTGGCCGCCCGTGGCAACGCCGACCTATCCGGTCATCCCGCCGGTGGTCAGTCCGCCTGGGGCTTGACGGCCCCGGGCAGGTCAGAGCGGGTTTCGCCGCACTGTACGCCCCATGGCGACTTTGGCGGCGATTCCGGCCAGACGTGCCATGCCCATGTAAGTGATGGGGTTCAGCAGAGTCGGCCATTTGGACCGCACCAGGTTGGCGGTCAGCGGACGGTCGGCGAACCGGTCGGTCAGCCAGCGCAACGCCATGGGGGCCGAGAACGGGTGCAGCAGTAGGTGTTCGCTGAACATGTCGCGGTGGTAGGTCACGTCGGCGCCGCCGGCCAGGTAGGTGTCGGCCAGTTCGTCGATGTCGTTGACCGAGATGATCTCGTCGTGTACGGCCTGCACGATCAGCACCGGCGGAACCGGTACGGCCACACCGAGTTTGGTGTCGTGGAACACCTCGCTGACTTCAGGTCCGTCGAGGATCTCCTCCAACGGCATGTCGACCAGGTCCGCCATGTCGGTGCGGAACATCCGCAGCACGGCTTCCACGGTGGTCATCCGGTGCAGGCGATCGAGGATCTTCCGCCCCTCGACGGTGGCATGCTCGGCGATGACCCGGTTGAGGTTGGGGTAGATGTCGGCGAGGGCGGCCACCACCAGGGCCGGCAGACCCGAGAACACGGTGCCGTTGAGCCGGCGGAACGTGTTTCCGAGATTGCCGACGGGGGAGCCGAGGACGGCGCCGACGATGTTGAGCTCGGGTGCATAGCTGCCGGCCATCTCGGCGGCCCAGGCGCTGGCCAGGCCGCCGCCGGAGTAGCCCCACAGGCCGATCCGCGCCTCCGCTGACAGCGACAGGTGCTCGGCGTTGATCGCCGCACGTAAACCGTCGAGCACCCGGTAGCCGGGCTCGTACGGCGCGCCCCACATGCCGTTGATGCCCTCGTGGTCGGGTACCGAGACAGCCCAACCCTCGGCCAGGGCGGCCGAGATCAGCAGGAACTCCAGTTGGGCCAGGGATCCGGTGGCCTTGGCGCGGTGGCGCAGGGCGTAGGACGGAAAACACCGGCCCGAGATGGCGTCGATCGCGCACTGGTAGGACACGACCGGGCAGTCCGGTGCGGCGTCGGCCGGGACGATGACGGTGGTGGTGGCGGCTTCGGGGATGCCGTTGCGGTCGGTGGAGCGATAGAGCAGCTGCGTGGCCTGCAGACGCTGCGGGATCAGCCCCAGGAAGGCCAGTTCGACGTCGCGGCTGCGCAGGACGGTGCCCGGCTCGGCGTGCTGGAAGCCCGCAGGCGGCACGCAGAACGCATCTTTGTGGGGAAGTTCGGGTCGAGCGGCCGGATCGAGGTCCTCGTGAGGTGCTCGCCCGATCCATTCGGCTGCGGAGATAGTGGCCGCGCTGCCCAAGTCCATCCGGGCATTCTTACTTAAGAAGCGTCTAAGAAGCTAGTCCGACTCACCCGGGCGGGCGTAATGCCGCGAATTCGTCGGTGACGCGGTACCGCGAATCGGTGAAGCGGAACAGGGCCGCGGGGCGTCCGCCGCTACGGCCGGATCGCGCCGTGGTGCCGGTGCGGGTGATGACTTTGCGACGTTCCAGGACTCTTTGCAGGTTGGTGGCGTCAACCTGGTAGCCGAGTGCGGCGCTGTAGATGTCACGCAAGGTCGACAGCGCGAATTCTTTTGGTGCCAAAGCGAATCCGATGTTTGTGTACGACATCTTGGCCACCAGCCGGGTACGTGCGTGTTCGACCATTGGCGCGTGGTCGAAGGCCATCGGGGGCAGATCACTGACTGGGTGCCACCGGGTGTCCGACGGCAAGGCGGGGGTGGCGGGGGAGGGCACCAGGCCCAGGAAGGTGGACGCGATGGTGCGCACGCCGGGAACCCGGACGGGATCGGAAAACACTGCCAATTGCTCCAGGTGGGCCAGTTCTTGCAGATCAACCTTCGCGGCCAACTGTCGTCGAACGGAGCTTGTCAGATCTTCGTCGTCGTCCAGTCGGCCACCCGGCAGGGCCCATTTGCCTCGCTCGGGATCCAATGCGCGTTGCCATAGCAGCACGTTGAGGGCGGGTTGCCGGGAATCGAGGTCGCGAACCTGGAACACGACGGCGAGCACTTCGTGCGCGGTGTTACCATGTGGCATGTTTTCGATTATAAGTCGAAAACCTGACCCAGTGGAGGAGGTCGGCGTGACCGCTCTCAATGACACCCTCGCGGGGGGCTTGGCGGATCAGATCGTCGATGGCCCCGGTGGCTATTCCGGGGTCGACGGCGACGAGAAATGGGCCGCTGAGGTCCGTCGTCTGCTCGATCTGCGCGGTGCGACGCTGCTGGCGCACAACTACCAGCTGCCGGCCATCCAGGATGTTGCCGACCACGTCGGCGATTCCCTGGCACTCTCACGCATCGCGGCCGAGGTTCCCGAGGACACCATCGTGTTCGGTGGCGTGCACTTCATGGCCGAGACGGCCAAGATCCTCAGCCCGGACAAGACGGTGCTGATCCCGGATCAGCGGGCCGGGTGCTCGCTGGCGGACTCGATCACCGCCGACGAACTGCAGTCCTGGAAGGACGAGCACCCCGGCGCGGTCGTCGTCTCCTACGTCAACACCACCGCCGCGGTGAAGGCGCTGACCGACATCTGCTGCACCTCGTCGAACGCTGTCGAGGTCGTGGCCTCGATTCCCGAGGACCGAGAGGTGCTGTTCTGCCCGGATCAGTTCCTGGGTGCGCACGTGCGGCGCGTCACCGGCCGCAAGAACCTGCACGTCTGGGCCGGGGAATGCCATGTGCACGCCGGGATCAACGGCGACGAGCTGGCCGACCAGGCCCGGTCGCATCCGGATGCCGAACTCTTCGTGCACCCCGAATGCGGATGCGCCACCTCGGCGCTTTATCTGGCCGGCGAGGGCGCGGTCCCCGAGGAGCGGGTGAAGATCCTGTCCACCGGCGGCATGCTCGACGCCGCCCGCGAGACCCGGGCCCGGCAGGTGCTCGTCGCAACGGAGGTCGGCATGCTGCACCAGTTGCGCAGGGCCGCACCCGAAGTCGACTTCCTGGCGGTCAACGACCGCGCGTCGTGCACCTACATGAAGATGATCACGCCGGCCGCGTTGTTGCGCTGCCTGATCGAAGGCGCCGACGAGGTGCACGTCGATCCCGAAACCGCCCGGCTGGGTCGTGCCAGCGTGCAGCGGATGATTGCGATTGGCCAGCCCGGCGGCGGCGAATGACCCCGACGGGCAGTGCCCGGGGATCGAGCCGCTTCGCCTGCGGCAGTTCAACGCTGTGGCAGCAGCGCGCTGACGTCGTCGTGGTCGGCACCGGAGTCGCTGGTCTGGTGGCGGCCTTGGCCGCGCACCGGCGCGGTCGCCGGGTGGTGGTGCTCAGCAAGGCCCGTGAGACCGCGACCTTCTACGCCCAGGGCGGTATCGCCGTGGTGCTGCCGGATACGGACGATTCGGTCGAGGCCCACGTCGCTGACACCATCGCCGCCGGAGGCGGTCTGTGCGATCCGGATGCGGTGCGCTCCATCGTCGCGGCCGGCCACGACGCGGTGGCCGATCTGGTGGCCGACGGCGCACAGTTCGACGAGACTGCCGCTGGGCGCTGGGCCCTGACCCGCGAGGGCGGACACACCCGGCGCCGGATCATCCACGCCGGCGGTGATGCCACCGGGGCCGAGGTGCAGCGGGCTCTCGATTCTGCGGCCGCCATACTCGACATCCGGCGCGACCATGTGGCGCTGCAGGTCCTGCGTGACGACGCCACGGTGACCGGGGTGTTGGTGCGCAACGAGGACGGTGCGGGAATCATCCACGCGCCGTCGGTCATCCTTGCGACCGGTGGCCTCGGCCACGTGTACGCGGCGACCACCAACCCCAGTGGCTCGACCGGTGACGGCATCGCCCTGGCGATGTGGGCCGGTGTCCCGGTCCGTGACATCGAGTTCGTCCAGTTCCACCCGACCATGCTGTACGCCGAGAATGGCGGTGGACGGCGCCCCCTCATCACCGAAGCGTTGCGTGGCGAGGGCGCCATACTGGTTGATTCGCAAGGCAATTCGGTGACCGACGGGGTGCACCCGATGGGGGACCTGGCCCCACGGGACGTCGTGGCCGCAGCCATCAACGCCCGGTTGAGCGAGTCCGGCGACCCATTTGTGTACCTCGATGCCCGGGGCATCACGCGGTTCGCCGACCGTTTTCCCACGGTGGCGGCGGCGTGCGCAGCGGCCGGTGTGGACCCGACCCGTCAGCCCATTCCGGTGGTTCCCGGCGCCCATTACAGCTGCGGTGGTGTGGTCACCGATGTGCACGGACGCACTGAACTGCCCGGACTGTTCGCGGCCGGTGAAGTGGCCCGCACCGGGATGCACGGGGCCAACCGGTTGGCCTCCAACAGCCTGCTGGAAGGACTTGTCGTCGGCGGGCGGGCCGGACGCCTCGCGGCCGAGTACGCCAGCTCGGCAGGATCGGTGCGGGCACAGGCGCCGCAGGACCGCCGGCATGACTGCGTTGATCGAGATGTCCTGCAGCACGCCATGTCCGAACACGTTTCAGTGGTCCGCGATGCCGATGGGTTGCGGCGGCTGGATGTCGTTCTGGCCGATGCGCGATCGGTGCAGCCCGCCAACCGCCAGAGCTTCGAGGACGCGGCGCTCACCGTCACCGCCCGCGCGATCACCGTCGCGGCTCTGGCCCGCACCGAGAGCCGTGGCTGCCACCATCGTGGCGATCACCCCGAAACCGACCCAGCTCAGGAGCATTCCGTGACGATTCGTGCCGTAGCCGGCCGTCCCGCCCTCGACACCGCAACGGCGGTGTGCTGATGGCGCTTTCGGATATCGAGCTGGCGGAGGCGCGGGCGACGATCACGCGGGCCCTCGAGGAAGACCTGCGCTACGGCCCGGACATCACGACTCTCGCCACTGTCGGCGCCGATGCCATGACCACCGCCGCGGTGGTCAATCGGGAGCCGGGTGTGGTTGCCGGTGTCGACATCGCGCTGCTGGTGCTCGACGAGGTGCTCGGCGCCGACGGTTACCGCGTGATCGACCGGGTCGAGGACGGTGCGCGATTGGACGCCCGGTCGTCGATCCTGACGGTCGAGGCGTCGACCCGTGGGCTGCTCACCGCCGAACGCACCATGTTGAACCTGATGTGCCACCTGTCGGGGATCTCCACCGCGACCGCTGCCTGGGTCGATGCGGTGGAAGGCACGAACGCCAAGATCCGCGACACCCGCAAGACACTGCCGGGCCTGCGCGCCCTGCAGAAGTACGCGGTGCGCGTCGGCGGCGGGGTCAACCACCGGATGGGTCTGGGCGACGCCGCGCTGATCAAGGACAACCACGTCGCTGCCGCGGGATCGGTGCTGGCCGCACTCAAGGCAGTTCGCGCCGAGGCGCCGGATCTGCCGTGCGAGGTCGAGGTGGATTCGCTCGAGCAACTCGACGATGTGCTCGCAGCCGACGTGGAACTGGTGTTGTTGGACAACTTCCCGGTCTGGCAGACCCAGATCGCGGTACAGCGTCGGGACAAGCACTCACCCAAGACGCTGCTGGAATCCTCGGGCGGTCTGACGCTGGACAGCGCAGCCGATTACGCCGGCACCGGGGTCGACTACCTCGCGATCGGGGCGCTCACGCATTCGGTGCGGGTGCTCGACATCGGTCTGGACACTTAGGCGGTCGCGCCGCGGCGGACCAACGACAACACCACCGCAGCGGTGGCGAACAGCCCGGAGAACACCCGGCCGAGCATGGTCTGCTGGCGTGGCGTCTGCAGCCAGTTGAGCAACCGCGCAGCCAGTCCGGTGTAGAGGCTCATCACGACCACGTCGACGACGACCATGGTCGCCCCGATCGCCAGATACTGCGGCAGCAACGGCGCTGTGGGCACCACGAACTGCGGCAGTACCGCGACCAGGAACACCAGGCCCTTCGGGTTGGTGGCGTTGACCAGGAATCCGCGCATCACCAGGGACAGCCGGCCGCGTTCACCCGCGCCGCCCATCCGGTCCCGCAGATCCTGTGAGGCGCTGCGCCACTGCTGGATCGCCAGGTAGATCAGGTACGCCACACCGATCCACTTGACGATATGGAAGGCCAGCATCGACTTGGCTACGACGGCTCCCAAGCCGACAGCGACCAGGACCAGTTGCGCGAGCAGCCCGATCTGGAGTCCGAGCACGCTCCACGACCCACGGCGAACACCGTGGGTCAGGCCGGTCGCCATCGACTGGATCGCCCCGGCTCCTGGGGACAGGCTGATGGCGATCGACGCGCCGAGAAACGCGAGCCAGATCTGCCAGGTCATGTATGCAGTCTGGCGAGCGTGTCAAACGATATCTGCGACGAAGACGCCCATCCGGCGGGCCGCGCTCCGGGGGATCCGGGGGAGCGTCGGATCGTCGGTGCCCGCGGGTAGCACCCGGGGATTGGTGATCTTGATGTCGTCGCGGAACAGGTGCACGTCGGCCCCGCCCGCCGCGATCACGTTCTTCACCCAGTTGGTCTTGCCGTGCAGCAGCGTCACCGCGAAAACATTGTCCTTGCGGTAGCTGGTGACGATGGTCTCGTACGGGGTACCGGAGGTGCGGCCCCGATGCTTGATCACGGTGAACCCCGGCAGGCGCTTGGAAAATGGCTTCACCAGCGGGTTGATGTATTTGATCTGGAACCGCTCCAGCGCGGGCGGCACAAGCATCGGTACGCCGGGGGCGTTGTTCGGGTGGTCTTTCGCGGACATCTGGGGCTCCATTCGGCAGTCTGAAACCACCCTACGGCGGGTCCTGCCGTCGGCAACCGGCGACGGATTTTTATCAACTGGACTGATCAGGGACAATTGAACCGATGGCCGAGTTTCAGATGTCCCGTATCGACCTGCGTAACCGTGCGCTGAACGCCGCGCAGTTGCGCTCCGCGCTGCCCCGCGGCGGAGTCGATGTGGACGCAATTGTGCCCAAGGTCCGCCCGATCGTGGAGGCCGTCGCCGAGCACGGCGCGACGGCCGCGCTGGACTACGGCCATACCTTCGACGGCATCCGTCCCGACACCGTGCGTGTGCCCGCGGACCGACTCGCTGCGGCCCTCGCCGACCTCGACCCCGATGTTCGCGCCGCACTGCAGGTCGCGATCGACCGGGCCCGCACGGTGCACGCCGATCAGCGCCGCACCGACACCACGACCACGCTGGCGCCTGGCGCCACCGTCACCGAACGTTGGGTGCCGGTCGAGCGGGTGGGGCTGTACGTGCCCGGCGGCAACGCGGTCTACCCGTCGAGCGTCGTGATGAACGTGGTGCCCGCGCAGACCGCGGGTGTCGACTCGCTGGTGATCGCCAGCCCGCCGCAGGCCTCGAACAGTGCTGATTTCGCGGGCCTGCCGCACCCGACCATCCTGGCCGCCGCGGCGCTGCTCGGCGTCGAAGAGGTATGGGCCGTCGGCGGTGCGCAGGCGGTCGCGCTGCTGGCCTACGGCGGCACCGACACCGATGGCGCCGAGTTGGCCCCCGTCGACATGATCACCGGCCCCGGCAACATCTACGTGACCGCGGCCAAGCGGATCTGCCGCTCGCAGGTCGGCATCGATGCCGAGGCCGGTCCGACCGAGATCGCGATCCTGGCCGACGACACGGCCGATCCGGTGCACGTCGCCGCCGACCTGATCAGCCAGGCCGAGCACGACGAGATGGCGGCCAGTGTGCTGGTCACCGACAGCGAGGCGCTGGCCGCGGCCACCGACCGCGAGCTCGCTCGCCAGTTGCAGACCACCGTGCACGTCGAGCGCGTCAAGGCCGCGCTCTCGGGCAAGCAGTCGGCGATCGTGCTCGTCGACGACATCGATGCCGGCGTGCGGGTGGTGAACGCGTATGCCGCCGAGCACCTGGAGATCCAGACCGAGGACGCACCCGCGGTGGCCGGCCGGATCCGTTCTGCCGGAGCCATTTTCGTCGGCGCCTGGTCTCCGGTCAGCCTCGGTGACTACTGCGCCGGCTCCAACCACGTGCTGCCGACCGCGGGCTGCGCCCGGCATTCCAGCGGCCTGTCCGTGCAGACGTTCCTGCGCGGCATCCACGTCGTCGAGTACGACGAGGCCGCACTCAAAGACGTGTCCGGCCATGTGATCACGCTGTCCAAGGCGGAAAATCTGCCCTCGCACGGTGAGGCGGTTCGACGGAGGTTCGAACGGTGAGCGCACAGGATGTGACGCTGGCCGATCTGCCGCTGCGGGAGAACCTGCGCGGGAAATCTCCTTACGGAGCACCGCAATTGGTGGTGCCGGTGCGGCTCAACACCAACGAGAACCCGCACCCGCCGACCCAGGCCCTCATCGACGATGTCGCCGCATCGGTCCGCGACGCCGCGGCCGAGCTTCACCGTTATCCCGACCGGGATTCGATTCAGTTGCGCACCGACCTGGCTGCCTATCTCACGGCCGCCACCGGCGTGCCGCTCACCGTCGACAATCTCTGGGCGGCAAACGGTTCGAACGAAATCCTGCAGCAGTTGCTGCAGGCCTTCGGCGGGCCGGGACGCACCGCGATCGGGTTCGTGCCGTCGTACTCGATGCACCCGATCATCTCCGATGGCACCCAGACCGAGTGGCTACAGGCCGCCCGCGCCGCGGACTTCGGGCTTGATGTAGATGTCGCCGTGGCCGCGGTCAAGGAGCGTTCGCCCGACGTGGTGTTCGTGGCCAGCCCCAATAATCCGTCGGGTCAGAGTGTTTCGATCGACGACCTGCGTCGGCTGCTGCAAGCCATGCCGGGCGGCATCCTGATCGTCGACGAGGCCTACGGCGAGTTCTCGTCGCAGCCCAGCGCGGTGACCCTGATCGACGAGTTCCCGGCCAAGCTGATCGTCACCCGCACGATGAGCAAGGCCTTCGCGTTCGCCGGCGGTCGGCTCGGTTACCTGGCGGCTGCGCCTGCGGTGATCGATGCGCTGCTGCTCGTGCGCCTGCCGTATCACCTGTCCGTGCTCACCCAAGCCGCCGCGTCTGCGGCACTGCGCCACGCCGACGACACCCTGGGAAGCGTGGCGACCCTGGCCGCCGAGCGCGACCGGGTGAGCGCCGAACTGGCCCGCCTCGGGTACCGCGTGATCCCCAGCGACGCGAACTTCGTGTTGTTCGGTGAGTTCGCCGATGCGCCGGCGACGTGGCAGCGCTACCTGGACAAGGGAATTCTGATCCGCGATGTCGGTATCCCTGGCTTCCTGCGCACCACGATCGGTCTGGCCGAGGAGAATGACGCATTCCTGGCTGCCAGCGCCGATCTGGCCGCCACCGAACTTCAGCCCGCCAACAGCCCGGTAGGAGCATCGTGACCCGTCGCGCGAAAGTCGAACGCAAGACCAGGGAATCTGACATCACCGTCGAGATCGACCTCGACGGCACCGGTGTCGTCGACATCGACACCGGTGTCCCGTTCTTCGACCACATGTTGACCGCGCTGGGCACCCACGCGAGCTTCGATCTCACGGTGCAAGCCAAGGGCGACATCGAGATCGAGGGACACCACACGATCGAGGACACCGCGATCGTGCTGGGCCAGGCGCTGGGCGAGGCCCTGGGCGACAAGAAGGGCATCCGCCGGTTCGGCGATGCGTTCATCCCGATGGACGAGTCACTGGCACATGCGGCGGTCGACGTCTCCGGCCGCCCGTACTTCGTGCACACCGGGGAGCCCGAGTTCATGGTGGAGTTCACCATCGCCGGCTCCAGCGCGCCGTACCACACCGTGATCAACCGGCACGTGTTCGAATCGCTGGCGTTCAATGCCCGTATCGCGTTGCACGTGCGGACGCTCTACGGTCGCGACCCGCACCACATCACCGAGGCGCAGTACAAGGCGGTGGCCCGCGCGCTGCGACAGGCCGTCGAGTACGACGCCCGGGTGACCGGTGTCCCGTCGACCAAGGGCACTCTGTGACCAAGAAAGTCGTCGTACTCGACTACGGATCAGGCAACCTGCGCTCGGCTCAGCGCGCGCTGGAGCGCGTCGGCGCCGACGTCGAGGTCACGGCCGATCCCGGGGCTGCCGCAGCGGCTGACGGACTCGTGGTGCCCGGTGTCGGTGCGTTCGAGGCCTGCATGACCGGGCTCCGGGCGATCGGCGGCGAGAAGATCATCGCCGACCGTTTGCACCATGGTCGTCCGGTGTTGGGCGTCTGCGTAGGCATGCAGATCCTGTTCGCCCGCGGGGTCGAGTTCGGGACGGAGTCCACCGGGTGTGGGCAGTGGCCCGGTTCGGTGACCCGACTGGACGCCCCGGTGATTCCGCACATGGGCTGGAACGTCGTCGACGCCGCGGCCGGCAGCACCCTGTTCAAGGGCCTCGACGCCGCCACGCGTTTCTATTTCGTACATTCGTACGCCGCCCAGGAGTGGTCCGGTAATCCGGACGCACGCGTCACCTGGGCGACGCATCACGTGCCGTTCATCGCCGCCGTCGAAGACGGCGCGTTGGCGGCCACGCAATTTCATCCGGAGAAGAGCGGCGACGCCGGTGCGACGCTTCTCGCGAATTGGGTTGAGGGACTGTGAGTTTGATTCTGTTGCCGGCTGTCGACGTGGTGGACGGCAAAGCGGTGCGTCTGGTGCAGGGCAAGGCAGGCAGCGAGACCGACTACGGTTCGGCGCTGGAGGCCGCCCAGGCCTGGCAGCGTGACGGCGCCGAGTGGATCCACCTGGTGGACCTGGACGCGGCCTTCGGCCGGGGCAGCAACCGTGAGCTACTGGCCGATCTGGTCGGCAAGCTCGACGTGAAAGTCGAACTGTCCGGCGGCATCCGCGATGACGACTCGCTGAAGGCCGCCATGGACACCGGCTGCGCGCGGGTGAACATCGGCACCGCGGCGCTGGAAAGCCCCGAGTGGTGCCGCCGGGCCATCGCCGAATACGGCGACCGGGTGGCCGTCGGACTGGACGTGCAGCTCGAGAACGACAGCTGGCGGCTGCGCGGCCGCGGTTGGGAAACCGACGGCGGCGAGCTGTGGGAGGTCCTGGACCGCCTTGACCGCGAAGGATGTTCGCGCTACGTCGTCACCGACGTCACCAAGGATGGCACCCTGACCGGGCCCAACCTCGAACTGTTGGCCGCGGTGGCCGACCGTACCGACGCCCCCGTGATCGCCTCGGGCGGCGTGTCGAGTCTGGACGACCTCCGGGCAATCGCCACCCTCACCGGCCACGGTGTCGAGGGCGCGATCGTCGGAAAGGCGCTCTACGCCGAACGATTCACTCTGCCGCAGGCACTGGCCGCGGTCAGCGGATAAGCGGGGTGGCTGCCCTGGACCCGTCGAAGTTGGCCGCACTCGTCGATGCGGCAACCGAGATCCTCGACGCTGCTTCGGTGCCGTTCATCGCCGGGCACCGTGCCGATTCCGCGGTGAGCAAGCAGGGCAACGACTTCGCCACCGAGGTCGACCTCGCGATCGAGCGCCAGGTGGTGCGGGCACTGACCGAAGCCACCGGGATCGGCGTTCACGGTGAGGAATTCGGCGGTGAGCCCATCGATTCACCGCTGGTGTGGGTGCTCGACCCGATCGACGGCACGTTCAACTACGCGGCAGGGTCGCCAATGGCGGCCATCCTGCTCGGGCTGCTGGCCGACGGCGAACCGGTGGCGGGCCTGACCTGGCTGCCGTTCACCGGACAGCGCTACTCGGCGCTCGCCGGAGGACCGGTGCGGGACAACGGCACTGCGCTGCCGCCGCTGGCTGCGCCGACGTTGACCGACTCGATCGTCGGCATCCAGACCTTCAACATCGACTCCCGCGGCCGCTTTCCTGGCCGCTACCGGGTCGAGGTGCTGTCCAAACTCAGCCGCGTGTGTTCACGCATCCGCATGCACGGCGCCACCGGCGTGGACCTGGCCTACGTCGCAGCGGGAATCCTCGGCGGGGCCATCAGTTTCGGGCACCACATCTGGGACCACGCCGCCGGCGTGGCGCTGGTTCGGGCCGCTGGCGGCATCGTGACCGACCTGGCCGGCGATCCGTGGACGGCCGAGTCGAAGTCGGCGCTGGCCGCCGCGCCCGGCGTGCACGAACGCATGCTGGAAATCGTGAAATCCGCTGGCAATCCGGAGGACTACCTGTGAGCACCATCAGTGATGTCGCGACGAGGGTCATCCCGTGCCTCGATGTGGACGCCGGCCGGGTGGTCAAGGGCGTCAACTTCGAGAACCTGCGCGACGCGGGCGATCCCGTCGAACTCGCGGCCGTCTATGACGCCGAGGGCGCCGATGAACTGACCTTCCTCGACGTGACCGCATCCTCGTCGGGCCGCGCCACCATGCTCGAGGTGGTCAAGCGCACCGCCGAGCAGGTGTTCATCCCGCTGACCGTCGGTGGCGGCGTGCGTTCGGTCGACGACGTCGACGTGCTGTTGCGCGCCGGCGCCGACAAGGTGTCGGTCAACACCGCCGCGATCGCCCGGCCCGAACTGCTCGCCGAGATGGCCCGCCAGTTCGGTTCGCAGTGCATCGTGCTCAGCGTCGACGCCCGCACGGTGCCGGCCGGCGAGCAGCCCACCGCTTCGGGGTGGGAAGTGACGACCCACGGTGGCCGCCGCGGCACCGGCATCGATGCCATCGAATGGGCCGCCCGCGGCGCCGAACTCGGCGTCGGCGAGATCCTGCTCAACTCGATGGACCGGGACGGCACCAAGGCCGGGTTCGACCTGCCGATGCTGCGTGCCGTGCGCGCGGCAGTGGGCGTCCCGGTGATCGCCAGTGGTGGTGCCGGTGCGGTCGCTGATTTCGCTCCCGCCGTGCAGGCCGGCGCGGATGCGGTGCTGGCCGCCAGCGTCTTCCACTTCGGGGAGATGACGATCGGTCAGGTGAAGGCTGCGATGGCGGCCGAAGGAATCGTGGTGCGGTAATGGCTCTCGACCCCGAGATCGCCAAGCGCCTCAAGCGCAACGCCGACGGGCTGTTCAGTGCCGTGGCACAGGAGCGGTCCACCGGCCAGGTGCTGATGGTCGCCTGGATGGACGACGACGCGCTGGCCCGCACCCTGGAAACCCGTGAGGCCACCTACTTTTCGCGCTCGCGCGGAGAGCAGTGGGTCAAGGGCCTGACGTCGGGGCACACGCAATACGTGCACTCGGTCCGCCTGGACTGCGACGGCGACACCGTGTTGCTGGAGGTCGACCAAATCGGCGCTGCCTGCCACACCGGAGCTCACACGTGTTTCGACGCGGACGTGCTTTTGCCGCCCGTGGACTGACTGACCCGGCATTACGGTGAAGCGATGGGAGATTGGTCGCAGTCACTGGTTGATGTCGAGGTGTCGGCCGAGGCGGCGCCGGAGTTGGGTGCCCGCCTGACGCAGTGGCTCATCGACACCGGGGTAGTCAGTGCAGAGCAAACCGACTGCGTACTCGGGACGCCACTTGGTCACCCGCCGGGACCGAACTATGGCCGCGCGGTCGGCGGCACCGACCCGGCACCGGTGCTCTGGACGAATGGGGCCGCAATCAGCGTCGGCCGGGTGGTGTCGTATAGCTACGAGCCTGAAGTATTGACTTGCCGACACTGCGGGCACCGGGAGCTGCCGGCACCGGATGGTCAGAATTGGCAGGTGGCGTTCGCTGCCGTCGGTGATTGGGCCGATGGTGGTGTCGGTGCGCTGCCTTGCCCGTCCTGCGGCGCCGCCAACGACCTCAACGGGTGGGATTGGGAGCCGGCCTGGGGCTTCGGCATGCTGACCATGGAAGTCTGGAATTGGAAACCACTTGCGCCCGAGTTCATCGCAGAGGTCAGCGGATTTCTCGGGCACCGGGTGGTCTACACCAGCTTCAAGCTCTGAGTGGGCGTTGCGGTCATAGGCTTGTCGGTGCGGTATCGCACAATAACGGGGTGACTGACAGCGCTGGGCCGGCCCACGGCGATTCTGCCGAAGCCCGCAAAGCGCGTGGTGCGTTCTTCACCCCGGCTCAGATCACCGATTACCTCGCCCAATGGGCCGTGCGGTCCGCCGATGAGCGCGTCCTGGAGCCATCCGCCGGGGACGCGGCCTTCATGGTGGCCGCTACTCGCCGGCTCCAGCAACTGGGTGCCGAGCACCCCGAGCTCGACGGCATCGAGATTCACCGGAGCAGCGCCACCACTGCCCGCAAGCGCGTCACCGAGGCCGGCGGCACGGCCAGGATCAGGACGTCCGACTTCTTCGCCGTCGAACCGCGGCCCGAGTACACCGCGGTGATCGGCAACCCGCCCTACATCCGCTACCAGGACTTCCGGGGCGCCACCCGGGCGCAGTCGCGCCGGGCCGCGCTCAAGGCCGGGGTGACGTTGTCGGGGCTGGCGTCGAGCTGGGCCGCGTTCACGGTGCACGCTGCGTTGTTCCTGCAGCCGGGTGGTCGGCTGGCCCTGGTGCTGCCCGCCGAGCTGCTCAGTGTCAATTACGCGGCGGCGGTGCGGAAGTTCTTGTTCGACCGGTTCGCCAGCGTCGAGCTGGTGATGTTCGACGAGCAGGTGTTTCCCGAGGCCGAGGCCGATGTGGTGCTGCTGCTGGCCGACGGCTACGGGGGCGGGCCAACCAGTCATGCCGTCATCCATCGGGCTCGCAATGCCGCTTCGCTGACATCCGAACTCGCACAACGGCGTTGGTCGCCGCGCGATCCTTCGGACAAATGGGTCAGCGGCCTGATCGGCAACGCGCCGGTCGATGCCCTCCACGGTCTGCACGACGACGGTCACTTCTCCATGTTGGAGGCCTGGGGTGACACCACGCTGGGCATGGTGACCGGCAACAACAGCTTCTTCGCGCTGTCCCGGGACCGCGTGCGCGAGCTGGGCCTGCGCAGTGCCGACCTGCTGCCGTTGTCGCCGCCGGGCAGCGCCCATCTGCGCGGGCTGACGCTCACGACCGACCAGTTGAACAGGCTGGGGGAGGACGGCAGGTCCATCCATCTGTTCCGTCCGGCCGGGAACCCATCGGCTGCTGCGCAGCGCTACATCGACGCCGGCCACGCCGCGGGCGTGCATCTGGCCTACAAATGCCGGGTGCGTCAGCCTTGGTATCTGGTGCCACTGGTGAAACCGGCCGACCTGCTGCTGACCTGTATGAACGCCGACACTCCGCGGTTGATCAGCAACCGGGGCAAGGCCCATCACCTGAATTCGGTGCACGGCGTCTACCTGCGGGACGGGCTGCGGACCCTGGGCCGGGATCTGCTCGGGCTGGCCGCGCTGAACTCGGTGACGGTGCTGCACGCCGAGATCGTCGGCCGCTCCTATGGCGGCGGCATCCTCAAGATCGAACCGCGTGAGGCGGACCGCTGGCTGGTCCCGTCGCCGGAGTTGGTCACCGTGCGCGCCGATCAGTTGCGGGCCGTCAGACGGCGGGTCGGAACGATGCTGGAGCGCGGCGAGTTGCTCGAGGCGACTCACGTGGTCGACGACGCATTGGGCCTCGCGGCTCACGTTGCCCTGGAACCCGTTCGGACGGCGCACGATTCATTGGCGACGCGCCGGACGGTAAGGTCTCGGCGTGCCCGCTGAACCGTCGACCAAGGCCACCGCGTGGGCCATCTTCGACCGGATCGTGGCCGATGCGGCGCCGCAGGGCGTGCACACCAATCCCTGGGTGCGGGTGGCCGGCGAGTTGAGCTTCGTTCCGGATTTCCGGGTGCTGCGCAAGCTGCTCGGGGTGCCGTTGTACCTGGACGCCCCGTCGACCACCGGGGTTCCGGCGCTCGCACTCGACGTATGGCTGGCCTACGAGCTGCGCCGCGCCGGATTCGATCAGGATGCGGTGTGGCCCAGGGCGACAGATCCACGGATCATGCCCAGCGCCATCGCCAGTCTGCTCGAGGCGCTGCCGCAAAAAGAACGGCAACTCATCGAGCAAAGGCTGAAGCGGTCGATGAAAGGTGTTGCCGCGTCGAGCGCCAGCGTGCTGGGCAAGCACTACATGAAGCAGGTGGACGTGGTGATGTCGGACTGGGACACCGGTCCGGAATTGCTGATCAGCACCAAGCGCATGGATTCCAGCTTCGGCAAGAACGCCGCCAACCGCGTCGAGGAAAGCTACGGCGACGCCAAGAATCTGCGGCTGCGCCACCCGTTGTCCGCGCTCGGATTCGTCTACGGCCTGCGCTCGACGATCCTGAGCACAGAACCGGACAAGGCCGAGTGGCTCATCGACCTGCTGGGCAAGCTCGGCACCGAGGACGACGCCTATCACGCTGTAGCGTTAGTGATGATCGACTACGACTCTGAGGTCGCCGAGTCCGCGGACGAGGAAGTCGACAGCATCGAAAAAGCCGAGCCGGACGCATTGTTCGAGATCGTGGATGTGGCCACGGCCGCCGTCGACGAGGCGCTCGCGGCCCTGCCGGATATCGCGATCCGGCACGACACGGTGCCGCCCGAGCTGCAGCCCTCGCGTTTTCTGGCGACCATGGTCAACCGCGTCATCGACACCACACCGGTGACCCGGCACCGTGAGGCACGCCGGCGGCGCAATTACGCCGCTGACGGCTGAAGCCCCGCTAGAGCACCCGCGAGCTGGCCTTGGCCCGGGCGCTCCACCGACCATCCTGGAACCCGACCACCACCGGATGTGCGAAAGCCTCGCTGACGTGCTCGGTGTTGACCACCTCGTGGGCCAACCCGCTGGCCACCGTGCGGCCCTGCGAGATCAGCAGGGCGTGCGTGGTGCTGGTGGGCAGCTCCTCGAGGTGGTGGGTGACCAGGATCGAAGCCATGTCCGGGTGCGAGACATCCAGGGTGTCAAGGGTTTCCAGCAGCTGTTCACGGGCCGCCACGTCCAGTCCGGTGGTCGGCTCGTCCAACAAGAGCAGCTGCGGATCAGCGATCAGAGCCCGCGCGATCAGGGTACGGCCTCGTTCGCCCTGCGACAGCGTGGGCCAGATCGCGTCGGCGCGCGCCGAGAGCCCCACGGTGTCGATGAGTTCGTCGGCCCGGCACACTTGCTCGGGAGTGGGCGTCCAGTGCGCCGCGATGTCGATGGTGGCGGTGATGCCGGTAAGAACCACCTCGCGCACGGTGAGCGGATATTGCAGGCGGTGCCGCGGATTCACGTGACCGATCGAACGGCGCAGCACCGACAGATCGGTGCGACCCATCTGACCGCCCAGCACGTGCACGGTACCCGTCGTCGGAAACGTCACGGCCGCACAGAATCCCAGCAGGGTGCTCTTGCCGGCACCGTTGGGTCCCAGCAGCGCCCAGTGTTCCCCGGACTGCACGGTCAATGAGATGCCGTCGATGATCTGCTTGCCGTCGCGGCGGAACGTCACATCGGTGATGTCGAGGACCGGGGTCATGCGAAAGACTCCTTCAATGAGCTCAAATGGGTTCTGCTGGCGGCCGCGGCGGCCTCGGGATCGCGGGCGACGATCGCGTCGGCCAGCTGTTCGTGCAGATCGTGGTCACAGGGTTCGGAGGCGATCGGCCGGATCTTGAGCATGTCGATCATCGCCAACCGAAGCCGGGGCAGGAAGGCGTCGAACAACTGGATCAGTACCTCATTGTGGGCCGCCGCGATCACCGTGCGGTGGAACGCCATGTCCGCGTCGACGTGGTCGGGTACCGACTGTCCGGTCACCCCGCGCGCGGCCAGGGTGCGGCGGATCGCGCGCAGATCGGCGGGGGTACGTCGGCTCGCGGCCAGTGCGGCAGCCTCGGCTTCGATGGCGATGCGTGCCTCGATCACCGAGACGATGGTGGCCCGGCGCAGCACGGTGTCCCAGTCTTCGGCGGCGTCCAGTGCCGTGACGAACACTCCGGCGCCCTGGCGGCTCTCCAATACGCCCTTGCCGGACAGTTCGCGGATGGCTTCGCGCAGGGTGGAGCGGCCTACGCCGAGTTGTGCGGCCAGCGTCGTCTCGCCCGGAAGCCGATGTCCGAGTGGCCATTCGCCCTGGCGGATGCGCGTCAGCAGAAGCTGGGCGGTCTGGGCCGCCAGCGGGTGACGCTGAACTTGGGAGGTCATCGAAACCTGTCTACTTGTCTGAGGAGTTGTGTATAGCCTACTCATCATGACGCGCGTCCTTCTCCTTAGCCGCCGCGGCGGGGCCTGAAACGACCGGCCCCCTGCCGTGGGGCTGTGTCGCGCCGGTCGAAATCCAATCCGACCGAAGGCACCCTCATGACGACTTCTGCATTTCCCACCATCAACACCCCGGTCGGGGAGATCCCGGCCAACGCACCGACCTGGAATCGGCAGCGGCATTCGCAAATGCCGTCTCACCGCTACGCCAGCGTCTACGACCGTGTCGAAGTTCCACTGGTTCAACGCGATTGGCCCGCGGCCCGGATCGAACGCGCGCCGCTGTGGGTGCCGGTTGACCTGCGTGATGGCAATCAGGCGCTGGCCGAGCCGATGGATCCGGCCCGCAAGCGCCGCTTCTTCGAGCTACTGGTGGCCATGGGGTACAAGGAGATCGAGGTCGGCTATCCGTCTGCGTCGCAGACTGACTTCGACTTCGTGCGGCTGCTGGCGGAATCTGACCTCGCCCCGCCCGACGTCACCATCGTGGTGTTCGTGCCTGCGCGCCGCGACCTGATCGAGCGCACCGTGGACTCGGTACGCGGTATCGGCAACGACGTCGTGATCCACATGTACACCGCCACCGCGCCGACCTGGCGCGACGTCGTGCTGGGCAAGGACCGAGCCGAACTGCGGGAGCTGATCCTGGCCGGCGCTCGGGACGTCCTCGACTTCACCGACGGCATGGCAGGCGTGCGGTTCGAGTTCTCCCCGGAGGTGTTCAACCTCACCGAGCCCGACTATGTCCTGGATCTCTGCGATGCGGTGACCGAGCTGTGGCAAGCCACCCCGGACCGCCCGGTCATCCTCAACCTGCCGGCCACCGTCGAGATCGCCACCCCGAACGTCTATGCCGACCAGATCGAGTACATGCACCGCAACGTGTCTCGCCGCGACAGCGTCATCCTGTCGGTACACCCCCACAACGACCGCGGGACCGGCATCGCCTGCGCCGAGCTGGCGGTGCTGGCCGGTGCGCAGCGGGTGGAAGGCTGCGTGTTCGGCAACGGTGAACGCACCGGCAACGTCGACATCGCCACCCTGGCGCTGAACCTGCATGCCCAGGGCGTGGATCCGATGATCGACTTCTCCGACATCGACGAGATCGCGCGCACGGTCACGCACTGCACCCGCATGCCGATCCACGAACGCCATCCGTATGTGGGGGACATGGTGCACACCGCGTTCTCCGGGACCCACCAGGATGCGATCAAGAAGGGCTTCGCCGAACATCGCCGGCGGGCCACCGACACCGGACAGCCGGAAAGCGAAATCGATTGGCGGGTACCGTATCTGCCGATCGATCCGGCCGACATCGGCCGCACCTACGACGCGGTGATCCGGGTGAACTCGCAGTCGGGCAAGGGCGGCATCGCCTACCTGCTGGCCACCGACTACGGGTTGGATCTGCCGCGCCGGTTACAGATCGACTTCGCCCACCAGGTCCAAAAACACACCGATGAAAGCGGTGCCGAGGTCACCGCCGCGGAACTGTTCGACTTGTTCGAGGCGACCTATCTGGATACCTCCGGTCCGGTACACCTCAAGGACTGGCACGCCGGCGGTGACGGCGCCGCCGCCGTCACCGACCTCACCTTGGTGTGTGACGAACGGACCGTGAGTAGTAATCATCGCGGCATCGGACCGGTGGACGCGCTGTGCGCCGCACTGGAGGAGATCGGCCGTCCGGTCGAGGTGCTGAGCCTGACCCAGCAATCGATCGGCAGCACCGCCGTGAGCTATCTCGAATACCGCTCGGCCGGTCGCACCGGCTGGGCGTGCGGGCGCAGCGACTCGGTGCTCGCGGCGTCGATGGCGGCGGTGCTGCGGGCGGTCAACGCGCCTTGAGCAGTTCCAGCGCCTTGTCGGCATGGGTGTCCATGCTGATCTCGCTGGAGATCACCCCCAGCACGGTGCGGTCGGTGTCGATGACGAACGTGGTCCGCTTGACGGGCATGAGCTTGCCGAGCAGGCCACGTTTCACCCCGAACTGGGCGGCCACCTTGCCGTCGGCGTCCGACAGCAACGGGTAGTCGAAGTTCTGGATGTCGGCGAACTTGGCTTGCTTGGTCACCGGGTCGGTGCTGATGCCGACCCGGTTCGCGCCGGCAGCGGCGAACTCGGCGGCCAGATCGCGGAAGTGGCAGGCCTCTTTGGTGCATCCCGGAGTCATCGCGGCCGGATAGAAGAACAGCACCACCGGGCCGTCGGTGAGCAGGCTGGTCAGGCTGCGGATCGTGCCGGTCTGGTCCGGCAGTTCGAACTCGGCAACGGTGTCACCCGTCTTGAGGGATGTCATGGCTGGCTACGCTACGCCGTCTGCGTGGCAGGACGGTGGCCCCGATCTGGGAGGATTGTTCTCGTGCAAACCACAGCCACCCACGCACCGGGATCCTCGGGCGCCGGCTCATCGCTTGCGGTCACCACATCGCGGGAGGATTTCCGGGCGCTTGCCGCCGAGCACCGCGTCGTCCCGGTGACCCGCAAGGTCCTGGCCGACAGCGAGACACCGTTGTCGGCGTACCGCAAGCTCGCTGCCAACCGGCCGGGCACCTTCCTGCTGGAATCAGCGGAGAACGGTCGCTCGTGGTCGCGTTGGTCGTTCATCGGTGCGGGGGCTCCGTCGGCGCTGACGGTGCGCGACAACGAAGCGGTGTGGCTGGGTACCGCGCCCAAGGACGCGCCCAGTGGCGGTGAGCCGCTGGCCGCACTGCGCGCCACGCTGGATCTGCTGCAGACCGAGGCGGTGCCGGACCTGCCGCCGCTGTCGTCTGGGTTGGTGGGGTACTTCGCCTATGACATGGTGCGCCGGCTGGAGCGGCTCCCGGAGCTGGCGGTCGACGACCTCGGCCTGCCGGACATGGTGCTGCTGTTGGCCACCGACATCGCCGCCGTCGACCATCACGAGGGCACCATCACCCTGATCGCGAACGCGGTGAACTGGAACGGCACCGACGAGCGCGTCGACGAGGCCTATGACGATGCGGTGGCTCGGCTGGATGTGATGACCGCCGCCCTCGGCCAGCCGCTGCCGTCGACGGTCGCCACCTTCAGCCGGCCCGCGCCCGAACACCGGGCGCAGCGCACGGTGGAGGAATACACGGCAATCGTGGAGAAACTGGTCGGCGACATCGAGGCCGGCGAGGCGTTCCAGGTGGTGCCGTCGCAGCGGTTCGAGATGGATACCGCCGCTGATCCCATCGACGTGTACCGGATGTTGCGGGTGACCAACCCCAGCCCATACATGTACTTGCTCAATGTCCCCGATGCCGATGGCGGGCTTGATTTTTCGGTCGTCGGCTCCAGCCCCGAGGCGCTCGTCACCGTGAAGGACGGACGGGCCACCACGCACCCGATCGCCGGAACCCGGTGGCGCGGCAGCACCGAGGAAGAAGACGTGCTGCTGGAAAAGGAACTGCTGGCCGACGAGAAGGAACGTGCCGAGCACCTGATGCTCGTCGATCTGGGCCGCAACGATCTCGGTCGGGTGTGCCGCCCGGGCACGGTGCGGGTCGAGGACTACAGCCACATCGAGCGCTACAGCCACGTCATGCACCTGGTGTCCACGGTGACCGGCGAGCTGGCCGAGGGGAAGACCGCGCTGGACGCGGTGACGGCGTGCTTCCCGGCCGGGACCCTGTCGGGGGCACCCAAGGTCCGGGCCATGGAGCTGATCGAGGAGGTCGAGAAGACCCGGCGGGGCCTGTACGGCGGGGTGCTGGGATACCTCGATTTCGCGGGCAACGCAGACTTCGCGATCGCCATCCGTACCGCTCTGATGCGCGACGGCACCGCCTACGTGCAGGCGGGCGGGGGAGTCGTGGCCGATTCCAACGGCCCCTATGAGTACAACGAATCGGCAAACAAGGCCAAAGCCGTACTCAACGCCATCGCCGCCGCCGACACCTTGGCAGAGCCGTGACGCGCGGGGCGCAGGCATCGTTCGTCGTCGCCGCGGTGGCGCTGTGGGTGGCATCGCGCATGACCTGGGTGCAGGTGAGTTCGGCAGACGGGCTCGGCCAGCCCAAGACCACGACGCTGACCGGTGCGTCCTGGTCTACTGCGTTGATTCCGCTGGCGTTGCTGGTGCTGGCCGCCGCGGTGGCCGCACTGGCCGTGCACGGCTGGGCGCTGCGGTTGCTGGCCCTGCTCATCGCCGTGGCGAGTGCGGGCATGGGCTACCTGGCGATCAGCCTCTGGGTGGTCAAGGACGTCGCCGTCCGGGCCGCTGACCTGGCAGAAGTGCCGCTCGCGCAGCTGACCGCGACCAGCCGTTCCTACGGCGGCGCAGTCCTGACCCTGGTCGCCGCGGTGTGTGCGCTGGCCGGTGCGGTGATGCTCATGCGGGCGGCCAACAGCACGAAGCGCGGCATTGCAGGGCGATACGCGGCGCCGGCGGCCCGGCGCGAGGCGGCCAAGAGCGACGACACCGGCGAGCCGATGTCGGAGCGGATGCTCTGGGATGCGCTGGACGAAGGACATGATCCGACGGGCGACGGCGGCGATCCAGACAATAAGGGCCGGTGAATGGTGAAGGTGTGGCGACGGCTACCCTTCCAGGGAGGGCAACCGGGACCGGCCCGGAGGCACCAGAAAGGAACCGACGGGCGATGAGTTCGGCCACAGTGCTCGACTCCATTATCGAGGGAGTCCGCGCCGACGTTGCCGCCCGCGAGGCCGTTATCAGCTTGGCTGATATCAAGGCGCGGGCCCAGGACGCACCTCCGCCGCTCAACGCGATGGCTGCGTTGCGGGAACCGGGAATTGCCGTGATCGCCGAAGTGAAGCGGGCGAGCCCGTCCCGGGGCGAGCTGGCCAACATCGCCGACCCGGCACAGCTGGCGCAGGCCTACGAGGCCGGCGGCGCGCGGATCATCAGCGTTCTCACCGAGCAGCGTCGGTTCAACGGCTCGCTCGCCGACCTGGACGCGGTGCGGGCAGCGGTGTCAATCCCGGTGTTGCGCAAGGACTTTATCGTCAAGCCGTACCAGATCCATGAGGCTCGGGCCCATGGCGCCGACCTGCTGCTGCTCATCGTGGCGGCCCTCGAGCAGCCGGTGCTGGAATCGCTGTTGGAGCGCACGGAATCTCTCGGGATGACGGCGCTTGTCGAGGTGCACACCGAAGAAGAGGCCGACCGGGCGTTGCAGGCCGGGGCCAAGTTGATCGGTGTCAACGCCCGCGACCTCAAGACCCTGGAAGTCGACCGCGACTGCTTCGCCCGGATCGCGCCGGGGCTGCCCTCCGATGTCATCCGCGTCGCGGAGTCCGGGGTTCGCGGAACCGCTGACCTCCTGGCGTACGCCGGCGCGGGTGCAGATGCCGTGCTGGTCGGTGAGGGCCTGGTGACCAGCGGGGATCCCCGCAGCGCGGTCGCCGATCTGGTCACCGCCGGTACGCACCCGTCCTGCCCGAAACCGGCTCGCTGAACCGATCAATGAGCCGCTTGTACGAAAAGACACTTTGATGGCGGATCTCGCGGGGCCTGAATTGCCCCGTACCAGCGCAGGCGTTGCCGAACCCACCGTTCACGATCCCGACGCGTTGGGGCATTTCGGTTCCTACGGCGGCCGGTTGGTTCCCGAGGCGCTGATGGCGGTGATCGAAGAGGTCACCTCGGCCTATGAGAAGGCCCGCGGGGACCAAGCCTTCCTCGACGAGCTCGACCGACTACAGCGGCACTACAGCGGTCGGCCGTCCCCGCTGTACGAGGCCACCCGGCTGGCCGAGTTCGCCGGTGGCGCACGCCTCTTCCTCAAGCGAGAAGACCTGAACCACACCGGTTCTCACAAGATCAACAATGTCCTGGGCCAGGCGCTGCTGGCCCGGCAGATGGGCAAGACCCGCGTCATCGCCGAGACCGGCGCCGGCCAGCACGGGGTGGCCACCGCCACTGCGTGTGCACTGCTCGGTCTGGAATGCATCATCTACATGGGCGCGGTGGATACCGCCCGCCAGGCGCTCAACGTGGCGCGGATGCGGTTGCTGGGAGCCACCGTCGTCTCGGTCGAGGCCGGCTCCAAGACTCTCAAGGACGCGATCAACGAGGCGTTCCGGGACTGGGTCACCAACGCCGACGACACTTATTACTGCTTCGGGACGGCGGCGGGGCCGCATCCGTTCCCGCTGATGGTGCGTGATTTCCAGCGCGTCATCGGCATGGAGGCCAGGGCGCAGATCCTCGATCAGGCCGGTCGGTTGCCCGATGCGGTCACCGCGTGTGTCGGCGGCGGGTCGAACGCCATCGGCGTGTTCCACGCGTTCATCGATGACCCCGCGGTTCGGTTGGTCGGATTCGAGGCCGCGGGCGACGGCGTCGAAACGGGCCGGCACGCCGCGACCTTCACGGGAGGCTCGCCCGGCGCATTCCAGGGATCGTTCTCCTACCTGTTGCAGGACGAGGACGGCCAGACGATCGAATCGCATTCCATCTCCGCCGGTTTGGACTATCCGGGTGTCGGGCCCGAGCATGCCTTCCTCAAGGACATCGGCCGCGCCGAATACCGCCCGGTCACCGATACCGAGGCAATGGACGCATTCTCGTTGCTGTGCCGTCGCGAGGGCATCATTCCGGCGATCGAGTCGGCCCACGCGGTGGCAGGAGCCCTCAAGCTCGGTCCCGAACTGGGCAGCGGGTCGATCATCGTGGTGAACTTGTCCGGGCGCGGTGACAAGGACGTCGAGACGGCGGCCAAGTGGTTCGGACTGCTCGACGAGGGGAGCGTGGGATGAGCCGGCTGGCAGAGTTGTTCGACGGCTGCCGCGCCGAGGGCCGTGCCGCTCTGATCGGCTACCTGCCCACCGGGTTCCCCGACGTGCAGACCTCCATCGCGGCGATGACGGCGATGGTCGAATCCGGTTGCGATCTGGTGGAAGTCGGGGTGCCCTACTCCGATCCCGGCATGGACGGACCGACGATCGCCGCCGCCACCGAGGCGGCGCTTGCCGGCGGCGTGCGGGTGCGCGACACCCTGGCCGCGGTCGAGGCGATCAGCAATGCCGGTGGCCGCGCTGTGGTGATGACCTACTGGAATCCGGTGCTGCGCAAGGGTGTTGACACGTTCGCCCGCGACCTGGCTTCGGCAGGTGGATACGGCCTGATCACCCCCGACCTGATCCCCGAGGAAGCCGTCGACTGGGTCGCCGCATCCGAGGAATACAACCTGGACCGCATCTTCCTGGTCGCCCCGTCCTCGACGCCAGAGCGGCTCGCCGCGACGGTGAACGCGTCTCGTGGCTTTGTCTACGCCGCGTCGACGATGGGCGTTACCGGGGCGCGTGATGTGGTCTCGAACGCGGCGCCGGAACTGGTCCGCCGCGTCAAGGAAGTCTCCGACATCCCCGTCGGGGTGGGTTTGGGCGTGCGCTCCGGAGCGCAGGCAGCCGAGATCGGCGCGTACGCAGACGGAGTCATCGTCGGGTCGGCCCTGGTGTCGGCCCTGGGCGAGGGTTTGGACGCGGTGCGTCGCCTCACCGAAGAACTGGCCAACGGCGTTAGGCAGAGGATTTCAGCTTGACCACTACCGTGCTCGCGTATTTGCCCAGCCCGTCACAGGGCGTCTGGCATCTGGGGCCGGTGCCGATCCGCGCATATGCGCTCTGCATCATCGTGGGCATCATCGCGGCACTGGTCATCGGTGACCGGCGTTGGCAGGCGCGAGGCGGTCAACCCGGCGTCATCTATGACATCGCTTTGTGGGCAGTGCCTTTCGGCCTCGTCGGTGGTCGCCTGTACCACGTCATCACGGACTGGCCCACGTATTTCGGCCCCTCGGGCAAGGGGCTCGGTGCGGCATTCCAGGTCTGGCAGGGCGGACTGGGCATCTGGGGCGCCGTCGCACTGGGTGCTGTCGGAGCGTGGATCGGTTGCCGGTCGCGCGGCATCCCGCTGCCGGCCTTCGGTGACGCGATCGCGCCCGGAATCGTCCTGGCGCAGGCCATCGGCCGGCTCGGAAACTACTTCAACCAAGAGCTCTATGGCGCTGACACCACGCTGCCGTGGGGGCTGGAGATCTACCGGCGGCTGAATGCGGCCGGGGTGCCCGACGATCTCAACGGCGTGTCCACCGGCGAGGTGCTCAAGGTGGTCCACCCCACCTTCCTCTACGAATTACTGTGGAACCTGCTGGTTTTCGCGCTGCTGATCTGGGCCGACCGCAAGTTCAAGCTGGGTCACGGCCGGCTGTTCGCCCTCTACGTGGCCGGCTATTGCGTGGGCCGGTTCGTGGTCGAGCTGATGCGCACCGACCCGGCGACCGAATTTGCCGGTTTCCGGGTCAACACCTTCACGTCGACATTCGTGTTCATCGGTGCCGTCGTCTACATCATGCTGGCGACCAAGGGCCGCGAAGATCCGGCGACCTTGGCCGGCAGGAGCGATGAGGACGAGTCGACGGTCGACGAGCTCGGCAAGGAACTCGTCGGCGCGGCAGCGACAACGGGGTTGGTTGCGGCCGCCGCGGTTGCCGGCCAAGACGATGATGAAGACGCCGACCACATGCATCCGGACGAGGTCGGCGCCAGTGAGGACGACGGGGCCGAAGCGGCTGCGGCAATCGAACTGAAGGCGATCGCCAAGGAGCCCGAGGACGAGTCCGATGAAGCCGAGACCGAAGCTGACGAAGACGCCGCCGCCGAGGCTGAGGAAGCCGAAGCCGCGGAAGAGACCGTAGACGAGGATGAGACGGCGGCCGAGGCCGAAGCTGACGAAGACGCCGCCGACGAGGTGGACGAGGAGCCTGAGTCGGCCACCGAAGACGAAGCGGACGCTGACTCTGAGCAGGCTGCGGACGATGTCGTCGCCGATGAACCCGCCGCCGAGGCTGAGGTTGAGGAAGCCGACGTCGCGGAAGAGCCCGCAGACGAGGATGAGTCGGCTGCCCAGGCCGAAGCTGACGATGAGTCGATAGAGGCTGCAGCAGAGCCGGCCGACGCCGATGAGGCCGATCAGGCAGAAGCACCGGTAGACGACACCGAGGCCGAGACCGAGGCTGACGAAGACGCCGCCGACGAGGCTGAGGAAGCCGATGTCACGGAAGAGCCCGCAGACGAGGGTGAGACGGCGGCCGAGGCCGAAGCTGACGATGTGTCGGCCGACGACGTGGACGACACCCCTGAGACCGAAGAAGCACCGGTAGCCACCGAGACTGAGGTTGAGATCGAGGCTGACGAAGAAACCACCGACGAGGTGGACGAGCAGCCTGAGCCGGCCACCGAAGACGAAGCGGACGCTGACTCTGAGCAGGCTGCGGACGATGTCGTCGCCGATGAACCCGACGACGAGGCTGAGGTTGAGGAAGCCGATGTCACGGAAGAGCCCGCAGACGAGGGTGAGACGGCGGCGGAGGCCGAAGCTGACGATGAGTCGATAGAGGCTGCAGCAGAGCCGGCCGACGCCGATGAGGCCGATCAGGCAGAAGCACCGGTAGACGACACCGAGGCCGAGACCGAGGCTGACGAAGACGCCGCCGACGAGGCTGGGGAAGCCGATGTCACGGAAGAGCCCACAGATGAGGGTGAGACGGCGGCCGAGGCCGAAGCTGACGACGTGTCGGCCGACGACGTGGACGACGCCGAGGCCGAAGACGCACCGGTAGCCACCGAGACCGAGGTTGAGATCGAGGCTGACGAAGGCGCCGCCGACGAGGTCGACGAGCAGCCCGAGTCGGCCACCGACGAGGAGTCCACGGACGCTGTAGACGCAGCGGATGCTGACGAACCCGACAACGAGCCCGAGGCTGAGGAAGCCGCTGTCACGGGAGAGCCCGTAGACGAAGTTGAGGCCGAGGACGCCGTGGACGACGCCGATGATGCCGAAGAAGCGCCGGTAGACGCCGACAACGAGGCGGACGGTGACTCCGAGGAGGCAGCGGACGAAGTCGTCGCCGACGAGGACAAGGCTGACGCCGAGACCGAAGACACCGACGACGACACGAAGTCTGAGGTCGATGAGTCCGACGAGACGGACGAGGCGGACGAAGACGAAGACGAAGCGGTGGCCGAGGCCGAGTCGCCGGTAGTCGCCGCGCAGCCCGAGCCGGCCAAGCAGGGCGGCCGGGTGCGGCGCTGGTTCCGGCGTAACCGGTAACGCCTCGCGCTCTGGCATCCTGGCTATATGACTGATCCGTCTCAGTCCCCAGACCCGTCGAGTGGCCTGCCGCCGGCCGGCTTTCCGCCGCCTGCGGGATATCCGCCGCCACCGCCCGGCTATGCGCCGTATCCGTCGCCGTACGGAGATCCGAGCGCGCCGTACGGCCGTCATCCGCTCACCGGCGAACCGTTCTCCGACAAGTCCAAGGTGGTTGCCGGCCTGCTGCAGCTGGTCGGGCTTTTCGGGTTGGTCGGTATCGGCCGCATCTACCTCGGCCAGACCGGCCTGGGGGTCGCCCAGTTGATCGTGGGATTGGTCACCTGCGGCATCGGCGCCATCATCTGGGGGATCGTCGACGCCATCCTGATCCTCACAGACAAGGTCCGCGACCCGTCCGGGCGCCCGCTCCGCGATGGAACGTAGCGGCCCTGCCGCCACGACGGCGGGACGGCTCTCGCTGGTGGGCGCCGGCGGGCTCGCCGCCGGGGCGCTCGCCTACACCGGTTTGGCCGATCCGCACCGCCCGGGGTTTCTGTTCCCGGGATGCCCGTTCAAGGCCCTGACCGGGTGGAACTGCCCGGCGTGCGGTGGTCTGCGGATGACCCACGACCTGCTGCACGGCGACGTGGCCGCAGCGATCGTCGACAACGTATTTGCGCTGGTCGGTCTGCCTGCACTGGTTGTCTGGATGTTGGTGCGTTGGCGGCTCGGTAAGGCGCTGTTCCCGCTGCCGGCGGTGGTGACGATCGTGGCGGCGGTGGTGGTCTGGACCGTCGTGCGGAATCTGCCGGGATTCCCGCTGGTCCCGACGTTAACCGCCCAGTAGTAGCCCACCTGCGCTGATACACTGAAGATTCGGGCCGGTGCAGTCCCGGGACCAGGATGTTCCGGACTGCGGAGGTGCGATCAAGTGCTGTTCTCGGCATTGCCAGAAGCGCAGGGGCTGTATGACCCTGCCAATGAGGCCGATTCCTGCGGCGTGGCCATGATCACCGATATTCAGGGCCGCCGTTCCCACGGCATCGTCGCTGACGGTCTGACCGCGCTCGAGCACCTCGAACACCGCGGTGCGGCCGGGGCTGAACCCAACAGCGGCGACGGGGCCGGGATCCTGCTCCAGTTGCCGATCGAACTGCTGCGTGACGTGGTCGATTTCGCCCTGCCGGGCCCGGCCGAGGACGGCAGCAACACCTTCGCCGCCGGTATCTGCTTCCTGCCCCAAGATGAGGACGCGCGCAGCGCCGCCCGCGCCCGCATCGAGGCGTTGGCCGCCGAGGAAAGCCTTGAGGTGCTGGGCTGGCGGGAGGTGCCCGTCGACCCGGATGGCGCGGGGATCGGTTTGACCGCGCTCGGCTGTATGCCTCAGATGGCGCAGCTGTTCGTCGCGTCACCGGGAGCCGACGGTGTCAGGGCGGGCGGAATCGAGCTGGACCGCAAGGTCTATCCGCTGCGCAAGCGGGCCGAACAAGCCACGGGGGTCGACGCGGTCTACTTCGCGTCGCTGTCCAGCCGGACCATCGTGTACAAGGGCATGCTGACGACAATGCAGCTGCCGCAATACTTTCCGGATCTGCGCGACGAACGCTGCATGAGCGCGATCGCCATCGTGCACAGTCGCTTCTCCACCAACACATTTCCGTCCTGGCCGTTGGCGCACCCGTTCCGGTTCGTCGCCCACAACGGTGAGATCAACACCGTGCGCGGCAACCGGAACCGCATGCACGCCCGGGAGGCGCTACTGGCCAGCGCCCGGATTCCCGGTGATCTGAGCCGGTTGTCGCCGATCTGCACCCCCGACGCCTCTGATTCGGCGTCCTTCGACGAGGTGCTGGAGCTGCTGCACCTGGGCGGGCGCAGCCTGCCGCATGCCGTGCTGATGATGATTCCGGAGGCGTGGGAGAACGCCAGCACCATGGACGCCGCCGAGCGGGCATTCTGGAAGTTCCATGCCTCACTGATGGAACCGTGGGACGGGCCGGCCTGCGTCACCTTCACCGACGGCACTGTGGTGGGTGCGGTGTTGGACCGCAACGGTTTACGGCCGGGACGGTGGTGGCGCACGGTCGACGACCGGGTCATCCTGGCCAGTGAGAGCGGTGTGCTCGATGTGCCGTCGGGCGACATCGTCGCGAAGGGCCGGCTTCAGCCCGGCAAGATGTTCCTGGTCGACACGGCGGGCGGGCGAATCGTTCCGGACGACGAGATCAAGGAGCAGCTTGCCGCGGCCGAGCCCTACGGCGAGTGGCTCCATGCCGGGCTGCTCGACCTCGCAACTTTGCCCGACCGGTCACGCATCCAGCCGAATCACGATTCCGTGGTGCGTCGGCAGATCGCTTTCGGCTACACCGAAGAGGAACTGCGGATCCTGCTGACCCCGATGGCCGCCTCCGGTGGTGAGCCGCTCGGTTCGATGGGCACCGATACCCCCGTCGCGGTGCTCTCCAAGCGCTCACGGCTGCTGTACGACTACTTCGTCGAACTGTTCGCACAGGTCACCAACCCACCGTTGGACGCCATCCGCGAAGAGGTGGTCACCTCGATGGCCCGCGTGATGGGCCCCGAGGAAAATCTGCTGGAACCCTCGGCAGCGTCCTGTCGTCAGATCGTCCTGCGCTGGCCGGTTCTCGACAACGACGAGCTGAGCAAGATCGTCCACATCAACGACGACGGCGAGCATCCGGGTCTGCGCACCACCGTGTTGCGTGCCCTCTACGACGTCGAACGTGCTGGGGAAGGGCTGGCCGAGGCGCTCGACGACCTGCAGATGCGGGCCACCGAGGCGATTGCCAAAGGTGCTCGCACCCTGGTGATCTCCGATCGGGATTCCGACCACACCAGGGCCCCGGTCCCGTCGCTGCTCGCGGTTTCCGCGGTACACCACCACTTGGTCCGCACCAAGGAACGCACCAAGGTGGCGCTCGTGGTGGAAAGCGGCGATGCCCGCGAAGTCCATCACATCGCCATGCTCATCGGCTACGGCGCTGCCGCCGTCAATCCCTATCTCGCCTTCGAGTCGATCGAGGATCTGATTCGCGAGGGTGAGCTCACCGGTATCGAAACTGCCGCTGCCGTGCGCAATTACGTCAAAGCGCTGGGTAAGGGCGTCGTCAAGGTGATGAGCAAGATGGGCATCTCGACGGTCGCTTCCTACACTGCCGCCCAGGTTTTCGAGGCGATCGGGCTGAGCCGCGAGATCGTCGACGAGTACTTCACCGGCACGACCAGCCAGCTCGGCGGGGTCGGGCTCGACGTGATCGCCGAGGAGGTCAAGCTGCGTCATCGGCGGGCCTACCCGGAGAACCCCACCGAGCGGGTGCACCGCCGGCTCGAGGTCGGTGGTGAGTACGCGTTCCGCCGTGAGGGCGAGCTGCACTTGTTCACCCCGGAAGTGGTGTTTCTACTACAGCATTCGACCCGCACGGGGAGTCGTGACATCTTCGCCAAATACTCCGAGGAGGTTGACCGGCTGTCCCGCGAAGGAGGGACGCTGCGCGGTCTGTTCGAGTTCAAGCAAGGGCTACGGCCGCCGGTCCCGCTGGAAGAAGTCGAGCCGGTCGAGTCGATTGTGGCTCGGTTCAACACCGGGGCGATGAGCTACGGGTCCATCTCGGCGGAGGCCCACGAGACCATGGCGATCGCCATGAACAACCTCGGTGGGCGGTCGAACAGTGGTGAAGGCGGGGAGGACGTCGAGCGGCTCTACGATCCGCGGCGGCGCAGCGCGGTCAAGCAGGTGGCGTCGGGCCGCTTCGGCGTAACCAGTGACTACCTGGTGAACGCCACCGACATCCAGATCAAGATGGCGCAGGGCGCCAAGCCCGGTGAGGGAGGCCAGCTTCCGGGGTACAAGGTGTACCCCAACATCGCCAAGACCCGGCACTCCACGCCCGGGGTTGGCCTGATCTCGCCGCCTCCGCACCACGACATCTATTCGATCGAGGACCTCGCCCAGCTCATCCACGACCTGAAGAACGCCAACGCTGACGCCCGGATCCACGTGAAGCTGGTCAGCAGCGTGGGGGTCGGCACGGTCGCAGCCGGGGTATCCAAGGCGCATGCCGACGTGGTGTTGATCTCCGGGTACGACGGCGGCACCGGCGCAGCACCGCTGACCTCGCTCAAACATGCCGGCGCTCCGTGGGAGATCGGGCTTGCCGACACCCAGCAGACCTTGGTGCTCAATGGTTTGCGTGATCGGATCACCGTGCAGTGCGACGGCGGTATGCGCAGTGCCCGTGACGTGATCGTGGCGGCGTTGCTCGGCGCCGAGGAGTTCGGTTTCGCCACCGCACCGCTGGTGGTGTCGGGCTGCATCATGATGCGGGTCTGCCATCTGGACACCTGTCCCGTCGGTGTGGCCACGCAGAACCCCGAACTGCGGGCGCGGTTCAACGGCAAGCCCGAGTTCGTGGAGAACTTTTTCACGTTCATCGCCGAGGACATCCGTCGCTACCTGGCCGAGCTTGGATTCCGAAGCATCGACGAGGCGGTCGGCCACGCCGAGGTGCTCGACACCGAACCCGGTGTGGCGCATTGGAAGAGCCGCGGTCTCGACCTCAGCCCGATCTTCACGGTTCCGCTGGACGCGCACGGCAACATCACCCAGCGGCGGCGGGTGCGCGATCAGGATCACGGGCTCGACCAGGCGCTCGACCAGACCCTTGTCCAACTCGCCGAGGGTGCGTTGGAGGATGCCCATCCGGTGCGACTTGAGCTGCCAGTGCGCAACGTCAACCGCACCGTGGGCACTCTGCTGGGATCTGAGGTCACCCGCCGGTACGGCGCGGCCGGCCTGCCCGACAACACGATTCACGTCAGCCTCACCGGTTCGGCAGGCCAGTCGATCGGTGCGTTCCTGCCGCCCGGCGTCACGCTGGAACTGATCGGTGATGCCAATGACTATGTGGGTAAGGGACTTTCGGGTGGCCGGGTGATCGTGAGGCCGCCGGACGATGTGCTGTTCCTGCCTGAGGACAACGTCATCGCCGGCAACACCCTGCTCTACGGCGCCACCTCGGGTGAGGTGTTCCTGCGGGGCCGGGTGGGGGAGCGGTTCTGCGCCCGCAACTCGGGAGCCTTGGCCGTCGTGGAAGGCGTGGGTGACCACGCCTGCGAGTACATGACCGGTGGCCGGGTGGTGATCCTGGGCAAGACCGGACGCAACCTGGCCGCGGGTATGTCCGGAGGCATCGCCTTCGTGCTCGGCCTGGATCCGGCCCGGGTCAACACCGAGATGGTGGAGCTGCAACGGCTGGAGGCCGAGGATCTGGCCTGGTTGCACGGTGTGGTGGCCGACCACGCGCGCCACACCGGCAGCACGCTGGCCAGCTCGATCCTTGCCGACTGGCCTAGGCGCAGCGCGCAATTCACCAAAGTAATGCCCACCGACTACGAGCGTGTACTGCAGGCGACCCGGATGGCCAAGGCCGAGGGACGCGATGTGGACAGCGCGATCATGGAGGCCAGCCGTGGCTGATCCGACCGGATTTCTTCGAGTGCCCAAGATCGAGGCCGCCAAGCGGCCCGTCGAGGAACGGGTGGGGGACTGGCGCGAGGTGTATGAGCGCGAGGATCCCAACGAACGGGCCGGCGAGGTGTCGCAACAGGCGCGTCGCTGCATGGATTGCGGGATCCCGTTCTGCCACTCCGGTAAGGCGGGCTGCCCGTTGGGCAACCTGATCCCGGAGTGGAACGACCTGGTGCGGCGCGGCCGCTGGGATGCGGCCAGTGACCGCCTGCACGCCACCAACAACTTCCCGGAGTTCACCGGGCGGCTGTGTCCGGCGCCGTGCGAGGCGGCCTGCGTGCTGTCGATCGCCGAGGAGCAGACCGGCGGCAGCGTGACGATCAAGCGGATCGAGCAGACGATCGCGGACCACGCCTGGATGAACGGCACCGTCGAACCTCAGCCGGCGGCGATCTCGACCGGCAAGAGCGTCGCGGTCGTCGGGTCTGGACCGGCGGGTCTGGCTGCCGCACAACAACTCACCCGCGCCGGCCATGACGTCACGGTCTACGAGCGTGACGACCGGGTGGGCGGATTGCTGCGCTACGGCATCCCCGAGTACAAGCTCGAGAAGTCGGTACTCAATCAGCGGCTGGCCCAGATGCGCGCCGAGGGCACCCGATTCGTCACCGAATGCGAGGTCGGTGTCGATCTGACCGTCGAACAGTTGCGTCAGCGCCACCAGGCCGTGGTGCTGGCGGTCGGCGCGCTGCGGGGCCGCGACAACGAGGTGCCGGGCCGTGAACTCGAGGGCGTGCACCTGGCCATGGAGCATCTGGTGCCGGCCAACCGGGAATGTGAGGGCGACTCGTCCACGCCGATCTCGGCGGCGGGCCGGCACGTGGTGATCATCGGCGGCGGTGACACGGGTGCCGACTGTCTGGGCACGGCACACCGTCAAGGTGCCGCCTCGGTGACCCAGCTCGACTACAACACCGAGCCGCCCGAGACCCGCGATGACGAGCTCTCTCCGTGGCCCACCTGGCCACTGGTGCTGCGTACCTCCCCGGCGCATGCCGAGGGCGGTGCCCGTCGCTTCGAGGTGGCCGTGCAGAGATTCGTCGGCGACGACAACGGGCACGTGCGGGCCATCGAGATCGCGGAGGTTCGGGTGACCCGGGATGCCGACGGGCGCCGCGAGATCACCCCGGTGGGCGAGTCTCTGCAGATTCCCTGTGACCTCGCGCTGCTGGCGATCGGGTTCGAGGGTGTCGAGCACATGGCCCTGCTGGACGGGCTGAACCTCAAGCTGACCCGGCGCGGCACGGTGTCCTGCGGTTCGGACTGGCAGACCGACGCTCCCGGGGTCTTCGTCTGCGGTGATGCGCATCGGGGCGCCTCACTGGTGGTGTGGGCGATCGCGGAGGGGCGCAGCGCGGCGCACGCGGTGGACGCCTACCTGATGGGCGAGTCGGATCTGCCGTCGCCCGTGAGGCCCGGCACCCTCCCTCTCGCCGTCATCTGAATCGATCAACGACTATGCTGACATGACGTGAGCAGACGCGGAAAGATCGTTTGTACGCTTGGCCCGGCTACCAGCACGGATGAGTCCGTCCGGGCCCTGGTCGAGGCGGGGATGGATGTCGCCCGGCTGAACTTCAGCCACGGTGACTACACCGACCACGAAGCCGCCTACAAGCGGGTACGCGCGGCATCGGATTCCACCGGCCACGCCGTGGGTATCCTCGCCGACCTGCAAGGTCCCAAGATCCGGTTGGGTCGTTTCGCCGAGGGACCGACCTACTGGGCGGCCGGTGAGTCGGTGCGCATCACCGTCGACGAGTGCGCGGGCACCCACGATCGGGTGTCGACCACCTACAAGCGTCTGGCCGAGGACGCCCGGCCCGGCGACCGGGTCCTCGTCGACGACGGCAACGTCGGTCTGAAGGTCGATGAGATCGACGGCAACGACGTGGTCTGCACGGTCACCGAGGGCGGTCCGGTCAGCAACAACAAGGGCATGTCGCTGCCCGGCATGAACGTCACCGCACCGGCGCTGTCCGAGAAGGACATCGACGACCTCGAGTTCGCGCTGCGGCTGGGCGTGGATCTGGTCGCGTTGTCTTTCGTCCGGTCACCCGCCGACGTCGAGTTGGTCCACGAGGTGATGGACCGGGTCGGCCGACGGGTCCCGGTGATCGCCAAGCTGGAGAAGCCCGAGGCGGTCGAGAACCTCGAGGCCATCGTGCTGGCGTTCGACGCGATCATGGTGGCGCGTGGTGACCTCGGCGTCGAACTGCCGCTGGAAGAAGTGCCGCTCGTGCAGAAGCGCGCCATCCAGATGGCAAGGGAGAACGCCAAACCCGTCATCGTTGCCACTCAGATGCTGGAGTCGATGATCGAAAGTTCCCGGCCCACCCGAGCCGAGGCCTCCGACGTCGCCAACGCTGTGCTCGACGGTGCCGACGCGGTGATGCTCTCCGGCGAGACCTCCGTCGGCAAGTATCCGCTGGAGGCCGTCAAGACGATGGCCCGCATCATCAAGGCGGTCGAGGACAACTCGGTGACGGTGCCGCCGCTGACGCACACTCCGCGTACCAAGCGCGGCGTCATCTCGTATGCGGCCCGGGACATC
The DNA here is from genome assembly GCA_036235365.1 of Mycolicibacterium sp. 050232. Classification (GTDB taxonomy): domain Bacteria; phylum Actinomycetota; class Actinomycetes; order Mycobacteriales; family Mycobacteriaceae; genus Mycobacterium. The sequence goes on from JAZBEZ010000007.1 coordinate 48,596, forward strand.
GGCGAGCGGCTGGACGCCAAGGCGCTGGTCGCCTTCACACAGTCCGGGGATACGGTGCGCCGTCTGGCCCGGCTGCACACCCCGCTTCCGGTGCTCGCGTTCACGGCGTTGCCCGAGGTTCGTAGCCAGCTGGCGCTGACCTGGGGCACCGAGACGTTCATCGTGCCGCAGATGTCGAACACCGACGACATGATCCGCCAGGTCGACAAATCGCTGCTCGAGCTCGGCCGCTACAAGCGCGGTGAGCTGGTGGTCATCGTGGCGGGCGCTCCGCCGGGCACAGTAGGCTCCACGAATCTGATCCACGTGCACCGCATCGGGGAGGACGACGTCTAGCGGTCCTCGACCCCAGAGCGCCGGCAAAGATCTCGAAAGGCATTCCTTGACACACCCGGATTTCGAGGAGCTGCTGGCTGTTCTCGATCTGAATCGCGTCGACGATGATCTGTTCATCGGTTCGCATCCGAGCAAGAACCCGGTGCGCACCTTCGGTGGGCAGATGATCGCGCAGGCGTTCGTCGCCGGTGGCCGCACGCTGGAGCACAAACTTTCCCCGAGCGCGTTGAACGCGCACTTCATCGCCGGTGGCGATCCGGAGAAGGACCTGGAGTTCCACGTCGTGCGGCTGCGCGACGAGCGGCGGTTCGCCAACCGCCGGGTCGATGTCATGCAGGACGGCAACCTGCTGACCACCGTGATGCTGTCCTACATGAACGCCGGCCGGGGCCTGGAGCACAGCGTGCCCGCGCCCGAGGTTCCGCATCCGGACACGTTGCCCAAGATCGACGAGCTGTTACGCGGCTACGAAGAGACGGTGCCGTTGTTCGTCGAGGCGTTGCGCCCGATCGAATGGCGCTACACCAACGATCCGGCCTGGGTGATGCGGGACAAGGGCGGCAAGCTCGACCACAACCGGGTGTGGCTCAAGACCGAAGGCGTGATGCCCGACGATCCAGTGCTGCACGGAGCAGCCCTGGTGTACTCCTCGGATACCACCGTGCTCGATTCGATCATCACCACGCACGGGTTGTCCTGGGGTTTCGACCGGATCTTCGCGGTGACGATGAATCATTCGGTGTGGTTTCACCGGCCGATCAAGTTCGACGAGTGGGTGCTGTACTCCACCACGTCGCCGGTAGCGGCGGAGTCCCGGGGGCTCGGTACCGGACACTTCTTCGACGCGTCGGGCCGGTTGCTGGCGACCGTGGTGCAGGAGGGCATCGTCAAGTACTTCCCCGGTGCCGCCAAGCCGTGAGTCGCCTCAGCGGGTAGGGGTCGGTGTAACGCCGAACGAATCCTCTACCCGCCGTTCGAACTCTTGCTCGCACCGCTGCTGAGCCGCGGTGTCGTCACCGGCCTGCTGCAGGCAGCTCATGTAGTCCCGGCCGCCGACGTCGTCGAACCACCGGGCGCCGAAGTAGGTCCAGATGCCGATGAACACCAGCGACAACACGCAGGCGATGACGCCGAGCACAATCCCGGAGACGGCGACGCCAGAGTTGGTGGCTTCACCCCGTCGGCATCGCCCGCGGGCGATGATTCCGAGGATCACCGCGGTGATGCCGAACATCAGCCCGCCGATCACCGACCAGACGAGTAGCAGGCCGAAGATCGCGAGCACGAGCGCCGCGATGCCCAGCCCGTTGGCCGGTGCCCGCGCGGCGGGCTGCATGGGGTACCCGCCGTAGGGCGGCGGGGGCGGCGGGTAGGCCCCCGGATATGCGCCGGGGGGCGGCCCGTAGGGGTACGCCGGTGGCGGAGGAGGTCCGGCCGGCCGCGGCTCGTCAGACCCGGGCGGGTTGGATCGCTCGTCGGTCATGTCTGTGAGGCTACTCGCCGATCGCCGTGCCGGGTTGCGGACAACGGACGACGGGGCAGTCGAGCGTGTCCGGTAGGTGGTGGGTAGCCACCACGACTGCCCGCTCGGCGGCGAACCAATCGCCCGGAGTGAGGATTTCGGTGAGGATCCGTTGGCCGTCGGCGGCGTCGAGGTTCTCGGTGGGCTCATCGAGCAGGACGACGGAGAAATCCGATAGCAGCACCCTGGCGAGTAACAGCCGGCGGCGCTGCCCGGCCGACATCGCGGTGTGGCCGCCTTCCAGTATCGTCGACAACCCTCCGGGGAGGCCCGCCAGCCAATCGGCGAGACCGACACGCTCGATCGCGGAGAGCAATTCGGCATCGGTGACGTTCCCGCGGACCACGAGTAGGTTGTCGCGCACCGTGGTCTCGAAGATGTGCGCGTCCTCGGCGAAAAATGCTGCGCGCCTGGAGTTCCCATTGAGTGTGTCGGCCATCGCCATCAGCAGCGTGGTCTTGCCTGACCCGCTCGGGCCAACTACGGCAAGCCGACCCCCGGCAGGAAGATCGACCACGGGAACCGTCGGCCGCCGGCGGGCCCCGGAGTCGCCCTCGGTGAGCTCGAGGAGGCGCCGAGCGGCGATGCGGGACTTGGTGAGTCCGACCGCGGCGTCGGGAAGGGCCGTGGTGGCCTCGAAGGCGGACAGCGGCAACAACATGAGGATGGCCAGGGTCGTCGGCGCCGTGGTGGACGCCAGCGCGATGCCTGCAACGACGGCCCCCAGGACGCTTGCCCCGATGGCGATGCTGGGCATGGCGGCGGCGAGCGCCGCGGGTGCCGCAGCCCGGTCGGCGGCCCGCCCCCAGTCGCGGTGATGCCGTTGCGCGGTCGCGATCACCTCGTCGAGACGTCCGCTGACCCTCAGCTCCGGGGCGTGCTCGAGAGCGAGCATCGTCGCGGCGTCGCGGTCACTACGGTATTGAACCGCAACGGATTCGGCTGCAGCCACAGCGCGGGCGGTGATCGCGGGGGCCAGCGCTCCGGCGATCAGCAGGCACACTCCCAGTACAGCGGCAGCGCTCGGCGAGATGAGCGCGATGACACCGACTGATACGCAGCTGAGCACCGTGGCCACCACGATCGGCAGCACCGAGCGCACCACCACGTCGGCGAGTTCGTCGACGGAGCTGCCGACCCGGGACACCAGTTCACCGCTGGGCAGCCGCGTCGCGTCGTCTTCCGGCCCGGTGGCGAGCTTGCGGTACAACCCGGTGCGGGCATTGGCCGCCGAACGCAGTGCCGTGTCGTGGGCGGCCAGTCGCTGGCAGTACCCCAGGACACCGCGCGAGATGCCCAGCGCCCGCACCGCGACCACGGCGACCGACAAGTCCAGGATCGGTGGCATCTGCCAGGCTTTGGTGATCAGCCATGCCGAGACGCCGGCGAGGGCCAACGCGCTGCCCAGCGACAGCACCCCGAGGACGCTGGCCAGGATCAGCCGACTCCACCGGGGCCGCAGCAGCTCCAGCGCCAGCCGTAGCAGCGGATCACGACGAAACATGTGCGGCACCAATCGTGATCACCTGATCGCCAATCGCCAGGACTGGATCCCGGTGCCCGACGACCACCACCGTGGCGCCTGCCCACGCCCGCGCGACAATGGCCTGCAGCACCCGCTGCTCCAACGCGGCGTCCAGGTGGGCGGTGGGTTCATCGAGAAGGAGTAGCCGCGCGGACGATCCGAGGGCGCGGGCGAGTCCGAGCCGTTGTCGTTGCCCCAGGGAGAGGCCCACACCGGTACGGCCGATCCGGGTGTTCAGACCGTCGGGAAGATCGTCGAGTACATCGTCGAATCCGGCGTCGCGGCAGGCGCGTTCCACATCGTCCAGCGGTCCCAGCAACTCTAGGTTCTCGAGGATGGTGCCGGGAATGAGTACGGGACGGTGGGGAAGCCAGGCGATGTGCCGCCACCACGCCTGCAGATCGAGATCAGCGACGTCGACGCCGTCGATGCGCACCGGTCCCGATGGCAGCGAGGCCAATCCGAGAATGGCTTGCAGCGCAGTGGATTTCCCGGCCCCGTTGGGCCCAGTCAGCACCGTGACCCGGCCTGGTTCGATCTCCGGCCCCGCACCGTCCAACTCGATCGTCGGTGCCGACTGCGGTACCCGGCCACTGCGCTGGGCCGTCGGCTGCGTCTCGCACAGCCGAAAAGCCTGTTCTGCTGCCGTTTTACCGTCCTGCGCGGCGTGAAAGGCAGCTCCTACCCGGCGCAGCGGCCAGAATACCTCGGGGGCCAGCAGGAGGACGGTCAAACCGGCCGTCAGGGTGACCTCGCCGTATACCAGCCGCAGACCGACACTTACTGCCACGAGGGCCACGCCCAGGGTGGCGAGCAGTTCGAGCACCAGCGAGGACAGGAATGCGATCCGCAGGGTGGCCATCGCCGAACGGCGATGCGCGGCGGCCAGTTCGGTGATTCGTTGCACCGATCCGGCGGCTCGGTCGACCGCCCGCAGGGTCGGAATCCCAGCCACCAGGTCGAGCAGACGGGCTTGCAGGGTCGTCATCGCGGCCAGTGCAGCGGCCGAGCGCTCGGCGGTGACCAGGCCGATCAGCACCATGAAGATCGGGATCAGCGGCAGTGCGATCACGACGATCGCCGCGGCTTGCAGGTCGTAGCAGGCCATCACGAGCACTGCCACCGGCGTGAGGACCGCGGCCTGCACCACCGCAGGCACATACGCGGTGAAGTACGGACGCAGGCCGTCGAGGCCGCGAGTCACCACTGCCGCGGCAGCATCGCGCTCCGCTGCCAATCTCCTTGGCGGCAAGGAAGTCACCGACTGCAGCACCTGGCTGGACACCTCGCCGATCACCGCGGTCGCGCCGCGTTGCGACAGCCGGCCCTGCAGCCAGTGCGCGGCCGCGCGCAGCAACCACAGCGCGGCCAGCGCGACGATGGCCGTGCCGTGGCGGGCCGCCGAACTCGGCTCGGTGATGATGCCGGCCACGATATGTGCCAGCACGACGGCCGCGGCAATGGTGCTGGCACTGATGGTTACGCCGCAGGCCACTGTCGCCAGGAGGTGCCGTCGCAGCGCCGAGGTTGACCCGGTGGCGCCGCGGACGCCGAGTGCACGCCAGAGATTCAGACTGACCGCCGTGACAGTCCGATGGAGGCCGGGATCCGTTCCGCTGAAATCCGTTTGCGGAACACCCAGTACGTCCAACCCTGGTACACCAGGACCAACGGCAGCAATGTCAACGACGCCCAGGTCATGATCTTCAAGGTGTACGGCGTCGATGAGCCGTTGTAGATCGTCACGCCCCAGTCCGGATTGAGGGTGGACGGCAGCAGGTGCGGGTACATCGAACCGAACAGCAGGACGACGACGGCCGCCACGGCCACCACAGTGGCGACGAACGCCCAGCCTTCCCGCGACCGCGACCACATGAGCGCCACCGAGATCAGCAGAGCGACCACCGCGACCGCCAACGGCGCCCAGGTCCAGGGCTTGCCGTGGGCCAGCTGCGTCCACAGGCCGAAGCCGCCGGCCAACAGGATCACCGGCGCTGTCAGGGCCCGGGAGAAGCGGAAGGCGTCATCGCGTACGGGCCCTGCGGTTTTCAGGGCGATGAACACGGAGCCGTAGAACGCGAACAACGAGGCTGTGGCCAGCCCGCCGAGCAGGGTGTACGCGTTGAGCACGTCACCGACGGCGGCGTCGACGCGGTGGTCGGCGTCAATCGGCAATCCGCGCACCAGGATTGCGAAGGCAACGCCCCACAGGATGGCGGGCAGCCACGATCCCGCAGCGATGCCGATGTCAGCCCATTTGCGCCATTTCGGGTCATCGATCTTGCCGCGCCACTCGATACCCACCACGCGCAGGATCATCCCGAACAGAATCGCCAGCAGCGGGAGGTACAGCGCCGAGAACATGGTTGCGTACCAGTTCGGAAATGCGGCGAACATGGCCGCGCCCGCCGTGATCAGCCAAACCTCGTTGCCGTCCCACACCGGGCCGATGGTGTTGAGTACCGCCCGCCTGCGGCTCTCCGGATCGCCCTCGCCGACGCTGCCGAGCGGTGCCATCAACATGCCGACGCCGAAGTCGAAACCTTCCAGTACCACGAATCCGAGGAACAGCGCGGCGATGAGTAGGAACCAGAGTTCTTGGAGTCCCATCTGAGATCAGTCCTCTCAGTACGCGAACGACAAGGGGGCGGATTCGTCCTCGCCGGGAGGCGTGGGCGGTGCCGGCTCGGAATCGTGCTCCAGCGGCCCTTCGGTCACATAGCGCCGCATGAGCCAGAACCAGACGACCGCGAGGACACCGTAGAGCAGGGTGAAGACGGCAAGTGAGAAGAACACCGTGCCCGCCGAGTGATCCGACACCCCTTGCTGCACGGTGAGCCGCACCATCTGGTCGCCGGTCGGGTTGGGTACCACCACCCAGGGTTGCCGGCCCATCTCGGTGAACACCCAGCCCGCGGAATTGGCGAGGAACGGGGTCGGGAGGGTGATCAACGCGAAGATACCGAACCACCGCTGATCGGGGAGCCGACGCCCGCGGGTGAGCCACAGTGCCAGCAGGGCGAACGCCAACGGCACCACCATGAGGCCGATCATGGCCCGGAACGACCAGTAGGTGACGAACAGGTTCGGCCGGTAGTCGCCGGGCCCGAACTTGGATTCGTACTTCTGCTGAAGGTCGTTGACGCCTTCCAGGGTGACGCCGCTGAACTTGCCCTCGGCCAGGAAGGGCAGCACGTAGGGAACTTCGATGACGTGACTCACGCTGGCGCAGTTGTTGTGCGTGCCCACGGTCAGAACGGAGAAGTCCGGATCGGTCTGTGTATCGCACAGCGATTCGGCCGAAGCCATCTTCATCGGTTGCTGGACGAACATCAGCTTGCCCTGAATATCGCCGGTGAAGAACAACACGGCCACGGCGGCCAGCGCCACCAGGCTGCCCAGAATCGTTGCCGGCCGGTACATCCCGGCTGAATCGGTCCCGGCCTCCGCGGCCGGACTTTCCGGCGCTTCGTCGCGCGCGGCCCTGCGCCGGTCCCGCACCATCAGCCAGGCGCTCACGGTCGCGACGAATGTACCTGCGGTGAGCAGGGCTCCCGCGACGACGTGCAGGAAGGCCCAGATCGCGGTGTTGTTGGTCAACAGGGCGCCGAAGTCGATCAGCTCCGCGCGCCCGCTTACCGGGTTGTACTTGGCGCCCACCGGGTGCTGCATGAACGAGTTCGCCGCGATGATGAAGAAGGCGGACGCGTTGACGGCGAAGGCCACCATCCAGATGCAGACCAGGTGGATCGCCCGAGGCAGGCGGGTCCAGCCGAAGATCCACAATCCGATGAACGTGGACTCGACGAAGAACGCGACCAGACCTTCGAATGCCAGCGGAGCACCGAATATGTCGCCGACGAATCGTGAGTATTCACTCCAGTTCATGCCGAACTGGAACTCCTGCACGATGCCGGTCGCCACACCGATCGCGAAGTTGATCAGGAACAGCTTGCCGAAGAAGCGGGTCAGGCGATACCAGCTGTCATTGCCGGTGACCACCCACGCCGTCTGCATGACGGCGATCAGTGGCGCCAACCCGATGGTCAGCGGAACGAAAATGAAGTGGTAGACGGTGGTGATGCCGAACTGCCACCGTGATACGTCCAAAGCGTCCATCTGGCCCTACTTCCGAGGTCTCAGACCAATCTACGACGAAGTGTAGTAGATGCTCGGGAACCAGCCACTGGCCATGACCGGTGTGTTACGTCACGCGGAGCCCTCAGGTGAGACGGCGGCCGCGAGTTTCTTGGCGTCGCTGCGGATTCCGAAGGCCGAGATCACCTCGAACACCCCGACGACGATGAGGATGATGCCGGTGACCTGAGTCAGAGCGACCAGACCTTCCAGCGGAGCGACGAACATGATGATGCCGGCGATGACGCTGACGATGCCGACGATGATCTCCCAGACGCGGCCCGGCAGTGCCGGATCGCCGATGGCCGACATCGCCGTTGCGACACCGCGGAAGATGAACCCGACGCCGATCCAGATCGCCAGCAGCTCGATGGAATTCTGCAGGTTGATGAAGCACAGCACCGCGAGTACGAGTGCCGCGGCGCCACCGATGAACAACAACACCCGTCCGCCGACCGACGACCGGATGCTGAACGCCAGAACGAGTTGCGAGATGCCGGTGATCAACAGATAGGCGCCGAAGAAGATGGCGGTGACGAAGATTGCTGCTCCGGGACGGATGAAGACGAGGATGCCCAGGAGGATCGCGAGGATGCCGCCGACCAATGCTGACTTCCAAAGGTGCGGCAACAAGCTTGGGGCAGCGGTGCTTTCCATGGTCGCAGTGTGGCACACACAGAGGCCCTGAACACGGATTTTACGGTACGGCTGTGGCGCCGAAGCATGCTCGTTAAGGTTCCGTTACCGGCACTGCATCCCTGGCCGGAGGCCGTTAACGTCTCCGATTTGGGATAGCCCGACCACAGCCGCAGACGAAAGAGAAGAGGCAACCGTGACCGTTGGATGTCGTCCCCGACGAAGCAAGGTGTGGCGTTTCGCGGTGGTGGTTGCCGCAAGCGGTGCGCTCGCCATGTCGGGCTGCGCGAACAATACCGAATCCGGTGGATCCGAAACCAAGACGACGACCGCGGCAAAGGTCGAGAAGGTGGACGCGATCGCCGCCACCGTGCCGGAGCCGATCAAATCGAGCGGCAAGCTCATCGTCGGTACCGACCCGTCGTATCCGCCCAACGAATTCAAGGATCCGGCCGGCAAGATCATCGGCTTCGACGTCGACTTGATGAATGCGATCGCCGCCACCCTGGGCCTGACGCCGGAATACCGGGCGTCGTTGTTCGACAAGATCATCCCGTCGGTTCAGGGCGGAAACTACAACCTCGGCATGTCCTCGTTCACCGACTCGAAGAAGCGTGAAGAGCAGGTCGACTTCGTGACCTACTTCAATGCCGGCTCGGCATGGGCGCAGAAGGTCGGTGCCGGGATCAACCCCGAGGACGCCTGCGGCAAGAAGATCGCGGTCCAGACGGCCACGGTCCAGGACACCGAGGAGTTGCCGGCGCGCAACGAGAAGTGCCTCAAGGACGGCAAGCCCGCGATCCAGGTGGTGAAGTTCGACGACCAGACCGCCGCTACCAGTGCGGTGATGCTCGGGCAGGCCGACGCCATGTCGGCGGATTCGCCCGTGACGGCCTACGCGATCAAGCAGAGCAACGGAAAGCTTGAGGCGGCAGGGGACATCTTCGATTCCGCCCCGTACGGCTGGGCGGTGCAGAAGGGTTCGCCACTGGCGGCGTCACTTCAGCAGGCACTGCAGCACCTGATCGACAACGGCGTCTACAAGCAGGTGGCCGCGAACTGGGGTGCGGAGAACGGGATGATCGACAAGCCCGTCGTCAACGGTGCGATCAACTGAGCCGCCGATGACTGATGCTTCGCCGCCGGCCGCCATAGACGCTGTTCCGCTGCGCCATCCGTGGCGGTGGGTGGCGGCGATCGTCATCCTCGTGCTGCTCGGGCTGTTCGTATACGGCGCGGCCACCAATGAGGCCTACGGGTGGAGTACGTACGCCAAGTACCTCTTCGACCAACGCATTTCGGAAGCGGCCTGGAACACGCTGCAACTGACCATCTACTCGATGGTCCTGGCGCTCGTTCTCGGCGTACTCCTCGCGGTGATGCGGTTGTCGCCGAACCCGGTCCTCAAAGCGGTGGCCTGGACGTATCTCTGGATCTTCCGCGGCACGCCGATCTACGTGCAATTGGTGCTGTGGGGTCTGGTCCCGGTGATCTACAAGAATATTCAGATCGGGGTGCCGTTCGGTCCGCGGCTTTTCGAGTTCAGCCTGTCCGATCCGAATGTGTTCTGGCTGGCGGTTCTCGGGCTGGGCCTCAACGAGGCCGCCTACATGGCCGAGATCATCCGCGGCGGTCTGATCTCGGTGCCGGAAGGCCAGACCGAGGCCTCGGTGGCGCTGGGCATGTCGTGGGGAATGACCATGCGCCGCACGGTTCTTCCGCAGGCGATGCGCGTCATCATCCCGCCGACCGGCAACGAGTTCATCAGCATGCTCAAGACCACATCGCTGGTCACAGCCGTTCCGTACAGCTTCGAGTTGTATGGGCGATCAAAAGATATCGGGGTCGCGTTGTTCGAACCGGTTCCGTTGTTGCTGGTCGCCTCCACCTGGTACCTGGCCATCACCAGCGTGCTGATGGTCGGGCAGTACTACCTGGAGAGGCACTTCTCGCGCGGCGCGTCGCGCAAGCTCACCTCCAAACAACTTCAGGCTCTGGCCAAAGCGCAGATGGGAGAACCGCATCCATGACCGCTGCCGCCGAACCGATGGTGCGGGCCGAAACCGTATGCAAGAACTTCGGTGCCTTGCACGTCCTCAAGGGCGTCACCCTGGACGTCGGCAGGGGTGAGGTGTTGTGCATGGTCGGCCCGTCGGGCTCGGGCAAGTCGACGTTCCTGCGGTGCATCAACCACCTCGAGCAGGTCAACGCCGGCAGGCTGTACGTCGACGGGGAGTTGATCGGCTACCGCGAACGCGGCGGCAAGCTGCATGAGATGGCCCCGCGAGACGCCGCCCGCCAACGCCGCGACATCGGCATGGTGTTCCAGCATTTCAACCTGTTCCCGCACCGGACGGCGCTGGAGAACATCATCGAGGCACCCATCCGGGTCAAGAAGGTGAAGAAAGACGCCGCGGTGGCCCGGGCCAAGGACCTTCTCGACCAGGTGGGGTTGGCCGCCAAGGCCGATGCCTATCCCGCACAGCTTTCGGGAGGGCAGCAACAGCGGGTGGCCATCGCCCGCGCCCTGGCGATGAACCCGAAGTTGATGCTGTTCGACGAGCCGACCTCGGCACTGGATCCCGAGCTGGTCGGCGAGGTGCTGGCAGTGATCAAGAAACTCGCGGGCGAGGGCATGACCATGGTGGTGGTCACCCACGAGATGGGTTTCGCCCGTGAGGTCGCCGACAAGCTGGTGTTCATGGACGGCGGCGTGATCGTGGAGAGCGGCCCTCCGCGCGAGGTGATGGCCAACCCGAAACATGAACGCACAAAGGAGTTTCTGTCGAAGGTGATGTAGCGTCGAATGCGTGGTTTCCGCACGAGATGACGTATTTGTGACGGTCCGTGAACTTCGCGAGCGCATCGCCTCGGGAGATCCTGTCGTGGTTCTGGACGTGCGCTGGTCACTGGCCAAGCCCGACGGTGAACAGGCGTATCTGGCCGGTCATCTGCCCGGCGCCGTCTACGTCTCCCTCGACGACGAACTGACCGACCACCGGGTCGCCGGCCGCGGGCGTCATCCGCTGCCATCGGGAACCGATCTGCAGGCCGCGGCGCGTCGTTGGGGAGTGCGCAAAGGTGTACCGACAGTCGTCTACGACGACTGGAACCGCGCGGGGTCGGCCCGGGCCTGGTGGGTGTTGACGGCGGCCGGGGTCGACGGCGTCCGCATCCTCGACGGCGGCCTTGCGGCCTGGACCGCGGCGGGCGAGGGTCTGCATTCCGGCCGGTTCACGCCCGAGTCCGGCGATGTCGACGTCGTTCACGACGACCTGTACCACGGGGCACTGCGCACCCTGACCGCCGAACAGACACAGTCGGGGGTGGACCTGCTACTGGACGCGCGGGCGCCCGAACGGTTCCGCGGCGAGGTCGAACCCGTCGACCCGGTGGCCGGCCACATCCCCGGGGCCGTCAATCTGCCCAGCACCCAGCTGCTCTCCGCAGAGGGGACGCTGCTTCCGGATGCTCGGCTCCGCGCGCTGCTCGCCGATCGTGGTGTCGCCGGCGGCGCGGATGTCGGTACCTACTGCGGGTCGGGCGTCACGGCGGCGCTCGCGGTGGCCGGCCTGGCTGCGGCCGGAGTGGACGCGGCGCTGTACCCCGGATCCTGGTCGGAGTGGGCGTCACATCCGGACCGCCCCGTGGCCAAGGGCGAACACTAGCCCGACCCGCGAAATCGCTGCGGTCAGGAGCCGGCCCGCAACTTTATGCTGGGCCAATGCCGCGCCACCCGGACCCGGTCACGCCGTTGTGGCGGGCCGCGCAGATCTTTCGGCTGCTGAGCTGCCTGTACGCGCTGGGGTTTCAGATCGCGATCAACGACGACCTGACCCGTCCGGTACTGGCGGGCGTCCTGTGCGCGGTACTGATCGCCTGGAGCATCGCGTGCGGGATCGCCTACCTGCAGGGTTTCGGCCGCCGTCCGTCGTGGGTGATCGCCGAGATCGTGGTGGTCCTGGCCCTGATGCTGTCCACCCAATTGGTGGCGTCCGACCATTGGATCGCCGACAACCAGTCGTGGCCCACCACCCTGTGGGCCACGAATGCGACCATCTCGGCGGCACTGCAGTTCGGCCCGGTCGGGGGAATGGCGGCCGGGCTCACGGTGATGGCCGCGGCTGCCGCGCTGAAGGGCTATGTCAGCGTCAACCTGGGCCGCAACGCGACGATCGTCATCGAACTGGCCGTGGGACTGGCGGTGGGGATGGCCGCCCAGACCGCACGTCGTGCGCACGCCGAGTTGGAGCGTGCGGTGCGATTGGCCGCCTCGTTGGAGGAGCGGGAGCGCTTGTCCCGCCGCGTGCACGACGGGGCCATCCAGGTGCTGGCGCTGGTGTCCCGTCGGGGACGCGAGATCGGCGGTGAGGCAGCTCAATTGGCTGAGCTCGCCGGTGAGCAGGAGCGTGCGTTGCGCAGGTTGGTCAGTGCACCTGATCCCGAAGTGCACGCCGGCGGGGCCACTGACATCGGGGCGCTGCTGCGCGCCCGGGCTTCGGATCGGGTCTCGGTCAGCCTGCCGGCAGAGCCGGTGTTGCTCGATTCCGAAGCCGCCGACGAGTTGTTCGCCGCGGCGGGCAACGCACTGGACAATGCGGCAGCGCACGCCGGGCCCGACGCCCGGGTTTTCGTGTTGCTGGAAGACCTGGGGGATTCGGTCACGGTGAGTATCCGTGACGACGGCGTGGGTATCGGCGAGGGCAGGCTGGCCGAGGCCGCCCGTGAAGGCCACGTGGGTATAGCGAAATCGATTGTGGGACGGATGGATTGGCTGGGCGGGCAGGCGCAGTTGCACACCGCGCCGGGATGCGGAACGGAATGGGAGCTGACGCTGCCCCGCACGCGCCGTCCCACCATCGAGAAGGGGCAGGCATGACAGAGACCGCACTGACCGTGATGGTCGTCGACGATCACCCGATCTGGCGCGACGCGGTGGCCCGTGATCTTTCCGACGAGGGGTTCGATGTCGTGGCCACGGCCGACGGCGTGGCCACGGCGCGCACGCGGGCCGGTGTGGTGCTACCCGACGTAGTGGTGATGGACATGAGCTTGTCCGACGGCAGTGGCGCCACGGCCACCGCAGAGGTGCTCACGGTGTCACCGTCGTCGCGGGTGCTGGTGCTCTCGGCATCCGACGAGCGCGACGACGTTCTGGAAGCGGTGAAGGCCGGAGCCACCGGGTATCTGGTGAAGAGCGCGTCGAAAGCCGAGCTGACTGCGGCGGTGCGCGCTACCGCCGAGGGGCGTGCGGTGTTCACCCCGGGGCTGGCCGGCCTGGTCCTCGGCGAATACCGGCGCATCGCGCAAAGACCTGAGGACGGGCCGGCCACACCGAGCCTGACCGAGCGCGAGACCGAGGTGCTGCGGTACGTGGCAAAAGGGTTGACGGCCAAACAGATCGCCACCCGCTTGTCGCTGAGCCACCGCACGGTGGAGAACCATGTCCAGGCGACGTTCCGCAAACTGCAGGTCGCCAACCGGGTCGAGTTGGCCCGCTACGCGATAGAACACGGCCTCGACGAGTAGTCCTACTCATCACGGCGGCCGGTTTGGTTGCCACGATGACCGTATGAGCGAACCTCATCACGCCGTGATCGCCCGGATGTCCTCAGATCTTGCTGCAATCTCGGCGTATGTGAACCGGGTGTCGGCGGACCTGGGGGAGTTGCACCGGATGTTCGATCAGGCCCGAACACCTGTACCCGCACCGTTGGCCTTGCCGCCTGCACCTCCTGTGATGTCGCCATCACCGGTGCCGGTTGCCGCCCCAGTCCCGCCCCGTCCGGTGCCTTCTGCCCGTCCGGAACGGTCAGAAGGCTGGATCGGCAAGGCACTCGCGGTGGCCGGGGTCGCCGTGACCCTCACCGGTGTGGTGTTGCTCCTGGTTCTCGCGGCGCAGGCAGGGTTTCTGCGTCCCGAGTTCCGGGTTGCCGCAGGTGCGGCACTGGCTGCGGGATTGGTCGGCGTCGGATGGTGGCTCGATCGCCGGCCAGGTGGCCGGGTAGGGGCAATCGCGTTGGCCGCGACCGGTATTGCGGCCGCGTACATGGACGTTATCGCTGTGACGACGATCTATGACTGGGTGTCGCCGCCGGTCGGTCTGGTTTTGGCCGCGGCTGTCGGCGGCGGCGGTCTGATGCTCGCGCGGCGGTGGAACTCCGAACCGCTGGGCCTGCTGGTCCTGGTGCCGCTGATCGCCCTGGCGCCCGTGGTCACCGACGGGATCACGCTGTTGCTGATCGGGTTCATGCTGGCGCTGTCGGCCGCCGCGCTGCCGGTGCAGTTCGGTCGAGACTGGCTCTGGTTGTACGCGGCGCGCATGGCAGCGCCCACACTGCCGCTGTTGATCGCGCTGGCGGCGGCCTCGATCAACAGCCGCCATGACCTCGCGCTCGCGCTGACGTGCGGGCTGGCGGCAGTACTGGCGCTGGCAGGTGGCGTGCTGGTGCTGCGCGGGTCCACCCGGCCGGCGGCGACGGCGGTGTGGACGGCGGTAGGCGTACTGCCGGTGCTGTGCGTGGCCGCCGCTGTCGATCGCACCATTGCGGCTCTGCTGGTGGCGGCACTGTCAGCGGCCCTGGTGGCGATCGTGGCCCTCGGTGACCGCCTACCGGGGATGAACGTCGTGGCCCGTCGGGTGTGGTCGGTGTTGGCCGCTGCCGCCGCTCTCGTCGCGGTGCTGGTGGCCTTCGACGGTCCGGTAGCCGGTCCGGTGGTGTTGGCGATGGCCGCGGCGGTTGCCGTCGCCGGGCGTCGCCAGGGCGTGACGCGGTGGATCGCCGTCGGCCTGGCCACGGTCGGGGGCATGATCTACCTCGACTCGGCCACGCCCGAGAGCCTGGTGCACGCCACGAAACTGTCTGCAGGACTGACGGTTTCGGTGCTGATCGGTAGCGTCCTGGCGATCGCGGCGGCCGCTGCGATCTCATGGGCCTGGTCGGTGGACGGCGAGGCGGACCGGGAGCTGGTCCGCTTGGTGTGGGTGGCCGCGGCCATGGCGGCGGCGTACGCCGTCACGATGTTCACCGTCTCGGCCGGTGTGGCCGTCGGCGGGACCGGTGCCGGCTTCTTCGGCGGGCACATGGCGGCGACCATCTGCTGGATCGCGGTCGCGGCCGGACTCCTCGGTCATGCGGCGCGTCGCCCCCGAGCGCAACGTTCACTACCGATCGGCGGCGGGATGACACTCGTGGCCGCGGCGATGGCGAAACTGTTCCTGTTCGATCTGGGAACGCTCGACGGGATGTTCCGCGTGGCGGTCTTCATCGTCGTCGGGTTGGCGCTGCTGGGGATGGGTGCCGGATATGCGCGCCTGCTCAATCAGCAGGACCAGCTGGCCGGTAGGCAGCCGATGTGAGGGTGGCCACAGATTCCCTAATCTGGATTGATTCCAGATTACTGGCCGTTGTCTATGGCATGAGTACACGTCGAAACGAATCGGATATCCAGGGTTACCAGGCCGAACCGGAGCTCGGCGGCCATCTGCAGCAGGTGCTCGTCGACTTGATCGAGCTCGGTCTGCAGGGCAAGCAGGCGC
Organism: Mycolicibacterium sp. 050232; assembly: GCA_036235365.1. GTDB lineage: Bacteria > Actinomycetota > Actinomycetes > Mycobacteriales > Mycobacteriaceae > Mycobacterium. The sequence continues at coordinate 64,292 of JAZBEZ010000007.1, forward strand.
ACTGGAACGTCGTGGGCACCAACTTCCGGGACCTGCATCTGCAGCTCGACGAGGTGGTCGATTTCGCCCGGGAGGGCAGCGACACGATCGCTGAGCGCATGCGCGCGCTGGACGCTGTCCCCGACGGACGGTCGGACACCGTCGTGGCGAGCACGACGCTGCCGGAGTTCCCCGCCTACGAGCGCAGCACCGACGAGGTGGTCGACCTGATCACCACGCGGATCTACGCGACGGTGGGCACCTTGCGCGGCGTCCACGACCCGGTCGATGAGCACGATCCCACCACCGCCGACATCCTGCACCAGCTGATCGATGGTCTGGAGAAGCTGGCGTGGCTGATCAAGTCGGAGAACCGCAAGGTTTAGCCGCCGGCCGGCGGCACGATCGAGGCGTTACGGACCTGGCCGGAATTCTCCAGCCGGGTGCGTACCGCCTCGTCGTCGCGGCGACCGACCAGGTACCAGGTATGCATCAGCCCCTTGCCCTTGACCTCGACGTCGCCGCGCTCCTCAAGCACGAACGTGTCACTGATCCGCTCATACACGTTGTGCGGTACCTGAATTCGTCCGGCCACATCGGTGGTCTCCATACGTGAGGCGACGTTGACTGCGTCACCCCAGACGTCGTAGAAGAACTTGCGGGCACCGACCACCCCGGCCACCACCGGACCGGCGGCCAGACCGATCCGCAGTGGCACCGCCCGGCCCCGCGGATCCTTGAGGTCGGCGACGGCCTCGGCCAGGTCGAGAGCCAGGCAGGCCAGCGCCTCGATGTGATCGGCGCGCGGCTTGGGCACCCCGGCCACCACCATGTAGGAATCACCACTGGTCTTGACCTTCTCCAGGCCGTGCCGGTCCACCAGCGCATCGAGGTCGGTGTACAGCCGGTCCAGAAATCGCACCAGTTCGGTCGGGGTGATGTCGCTGGCCCGTTCGGTGTATCCGGCGATATCGGCGAACAGGATCGAGGCGTCGTCGTACTTGTCGGCGATGATCGTGCGTGCCGGTTCTTTTAGTCGCTGGGCGATCGTGGCCGGCAGAATATTGGCCAGCAACTGCTCGGATCGTTGATATTCGGCTTCCATCGCCTCTTCGGCCCGAGCCATCTCGCGTAACGACAACCAGACCGTGGCAAACACCATTACTCCGGCTGAGACCGCCGAAAGGACGAAGCCCGCCGTCATTGCCCACGTCGGCCCCAGTCCCCGGTCTTTGGGCACCAGGACCTCCAGCACGATCGCGGCGGCCACCGCCAGTGCCGTCAACGTCCCCGCCAGCACGATGCGCTCGATTCCCAGCACGAGCACCGCCAGCGACGCCACCACGATGAAGTAGAACTGCAGTCCCGAACCGGTCCCGACCGCGAAGCACATCGTCGACACCGACACGTACGCGAACACGAAGAACGCCAACGGCGCGATCAGTCCACCGAACCGGTACAGCAGTGGCACCAGCAGGAACAACGCGGCGGATCCGAGGTTGACGAAACCCAGCCGCCACATCGGCCCGCCGAGGAACAGTTGGAAGACCCCGAATCCGCCGGATACCGCGGCGGCCAGGGACGTCGCGATGGTCAACACCCGCAGTCGACTCGACACGCTCTCGGCGTAGTGCCGAGTGCGGGCCGGAACGCGGTTGTCCAACGCCATCTCAGGAATGCACACTGACCGGCGGAACTCGCTGACCACCACGAACAAAGGGTATCGCCGCAAGTGACCGGCTTGGCTGACATTGACGCGGCCGCTATTTCGAATCGTGGTCCAGCAAATCCGACTGGCTTATCGGTATGTCACAATGGGAACTTGTTCCAGTGCGTGCGGTAATTCTGCCGCGATCTCTTCTGGGGGGATCTTTTCGTGGACCGGTCATGGGTGCGTAACACTGCAGCTGGCTGTGCAATCGCGTGTGGTGCCATGGTGGCGGGGCCGGGCATGCTCGGCACCGCGGTGGCCTCGGCCGATCTGTTCGGGATCGACTTCGACGTCCTGGACATCTTCGATCACAAGGACAAGAAGAAGAAGTCCGACCACAGTGCCAAGGTCGGCAATCAGCGCGGCGGTGGGGCGAAGAATTCCGGCGGCGGCGTCACCGGGCCGAACGCGTCAACCGGCCCGAAAGCGAAAGTCGGCACGAGCGCACCCACGGCGAAAGTGGGCACCGGTCGGTCATCGGCCTCGAGCGGTCCCACGGCGAACGTGGACACTGGCCAGTCATCGGCGTCTTCAGCCCGCACGGCTTCGACCGACGAGGCCCCGCAGTCGGCCGCCGTGACGGGCACGACCGGGCAGGCACCCTCGGCGGTCGTGTCCGGCGGGACGGCCCAAGCTCCGTCAGCAGTCGTGTCCGGCGGCGGGGGAGGCGGTGGTGGCGGCGCGTCCACCAACGGCAACATCGGACGGGCCCCCAACCTGGCACCGGTGCCGACCGCTCCGAGCAGCCGGTCAATCGTGATCCGGTCAGCTCCGCCGAAAGCCCCGTCTGCGCCATCCGCTCCGGCGCCGGTCGCTCCCGTCGCTCCCGCGCCGGTGGTGGTGCCTCCTGCTCCGGCGATCCCGGCGCCGGCACCATCGGCGCCGCCCGTGGGTGCGCCGCCGGCATCCCCGAGTGTGCCCGTACCCCGGTCCGAACCTCCAGCGGCTCAGCCACTCTCGGTGCCGTCGATACCGGAGTCCTTCCGGATCGGCTACGCCGACTACCTGCGGGTGGCAAGCACCTATGACCTTTTGTTCGCCGTGTTGCCCGGCCTCGGCGGCATCGTGCTGATGACAGCGGCCGGCGGTGTGGTCGGTTTCCGGCAGGCGCGGGCCGCGCAGACGCTGCCGTCGCCGCAGATCGCCCGGTTCCTGCCCTAGTACCTCGATGCGGGGCGAGCACGATCGCAGCAGCTCGACTTCTGGGATCTATCGGATGGGTCCGCTGGTCTGCGTGCTGATCGCCGCTGCGGTGACTTCGGTGGTGGCGGGATTGCTGGCATTGGCAGGGTGGGCTCGGGGAGAACTGACAGGCTCGTTGTCGGGGCCACTTGCGGGCCCGTTGATCTTGGCGACCGGATTCGGGATCGTCGCGTACCGCGAAGCCACCACGGCAAAACCGGAAGGCGAACCGCCAGAACCCGACGGCGCCGTTGTCACCGTTCAGAATTCACTCGGCATCGTGTTCTGGGTGTCTGCTGCACTGGCGGCGGGCGTTACGGCGTTCGCGGTGTCGGGCGCATCGAGGTTCGTTCGTCGGTCGATCCAAGCCGGTGGTCTCGACGCGGTTGACGTCAAGGGTCTCGCCGCCATCGGCATGACGCTCACCGTCGCAATGGCCTTGCTGGGGATGGTTCTGGTCGCTGTCGCGATACCAATGCGAATCATCCGCGCATACGGGCGCACTCACTTGTGGGTGTCTCATGAGGGGATCGGTTATCCGCCGCCATCCGAGCGCGATCCTGGTTTTCGGCGCTGGGACAGTGTCACCGCCGTCAGGCACTCGTCGCGTGACGTCCGGGACGTGGTCTACACCCACGAGTGGGTCATCCAGGTCACCAACCCGATCTCACGGATCGTCGTGGTCTACCCGGCCGGGGCGACACCGCGTCCCCGGGCCATCCGCCGAACCATCCAGGACCTGGCCCCTGACGTCGAGGTGGGCTGAAATGACCGACAGCAGCAGGAATCCCGTCACTACCGTCGCGGTGGTCTCCTCGCTCGTCCTGGTCGCGTCATTCATGGCGCTCTACCTCGGCTTGCGAAGCGACGCGCTGACCTCGAATCTGATGGACGGCCGCTATCTGTCAACGAATAAGTCTTTTAGAGGTCCGGGGCGAGGCAGTGCTCAGTATTGTGCTCGTGATGACCCGGTGTGGCGGCTCGATCTGAGCCGGAGGGCAACAGAAACCTCGGTGGGGAGGTATTGCTGCGCTCTCTGCGGGTTGGTCTTTGTCGAGAAGAACTGAGCGTTGTCTGACTGACGGTTACCGAATGCGGCTAATACCGGTGCGGCCACAGTGGGCGAAACCACAACACACTGTCGTCAGCGGCACGCTTAAGACCATCGCATGAAAGACTCCTTCGCATGTTGACGGAAGCAGCTGTTTGGACAGGCATCGTGGGCCGGGCGCTTGCAGCAGGTGGAACTGCCGCCGCTATCGCCACGGCGGAGGTACACAATCCCGACAGCCGGCTGCAACTCGGCGCACGGATTTGCAACCTTGAACGCCGAGTGCGACAAAGCCTGAAGCACAATAGGCGGCAGCTAAGAAAATCCGGTTTTCGGTGAAAAATACTGCAGACACCTGCGGTTATCGCGTCGGCTACCTGAATTGCGAGAGTTGGTCGGAAATATTCGTTTAGTCAACGACTTGGAAGTGGCTAATCTGCCCCACTACGCGAGAGATTTTGCTAGCACGTTTGATGCTTGCTCGTGTCCAGATGTCCTCCGAACGCCTCGGCGCCAAGTAGGACAATGTTGTTCGCGATGATGAGCTGTACCGATGCATCCGGTTTGAAAATAAACTTCTACGATCAGTGGGAATAGAACTAGATCTCCGGCCGAATGTTGACTTCTTTGAAGCGGCTAGATACGCGCAATTTTATTTGCGCGTGGCGAGGGTACCCGTCCGTAATTAGCCCATCAGGGACAGGCCATAAAAATTCAGTATCACCGATAGGAAGCGAACGTACGTTCTTGGGCGGACTGGGCGGACTTGTGCTAACGTCCCAGCTCATGACATGGTGGACCGACCCTAGAGCGACTCTGGGTGCTGCCGCAGTTGCGGCATTGGCCTCATTTGCGGGAATTGGAGTTACGGTTCTCGATAATTCGGCTAGTCGAAGTAGCGAAGACGCGCACTACCGCACCGATGTGCGGAGATTGGCTTATGCCGAAGTCGTGACGTCGGCAGTCTGCTTAGAAGACAGCGAGAAGGCAATCGTGGATTTTGTATCGGAATATAATCCCGTATCGCCTGATCAATGGTCGGATGCCGAAATGAGTCGCATTGCAAATGGGTATAAGAGTTGCTATAGCAGATTTAAAACTATCGCAGCGAATGTTACGATCGTCTCTAACCGCCAGGACGTGCTGGATTCCATGGACTCTCTGGTGGAATACCACTCCAAACTCTTTGATCTTATAGATGAAATTGGCAACGCGTACAACGATAAGAAGATTCCTGACGTACAGGTCAAGATAGGTGAAGCAAGATTCATGGTAAATAATCCAGAAAAGCCCAAACTTGAGACGTTCGTTGCGGTGGCCAAGAAACACGTGAACTTCGACGTCGACTGATCACGCATGTGAAAGACCTTAATAATTGTTCCGGCGAACCATCGCAAACGAACCCGTAAAGCGCTGACTGGCCACAGAGGAGATTAACGCCGTCTCCGCGGAGCAGTGGCATCTGCTGCGGTTCTTCGTTAGGGGCGTAGGTCGTTGCGTTCGAATTGCGTGGCCGACAATACATCCGGAAGTTCAGTGCGCGTCCGACAGGTCAGACGGTTCCCGTTGGTGGGGTGTGGACAACGACGGGTTTCGTTGGGGCGCCGCATTTTTCACAGAACGGTCTAGCCGCCTTCTGGCTTAGCTTGCGCATCTTCAATCATTTGTATTGCGGCCCCTGCTGCTCTGAATCCTTCGCGCTGCAACAGGAGCGGGCCCGGGCCGCAAGAAAGCACTGAAAACCAGGCGGTCGTGGCGGCGGTATTTGATGGCGAGTGAGAATGTCGAGTCTGGCTAAGAATCGTCGCTGAAGCTTATTTCTGGTGCCCTCGCTGAGATTCGAACTCTAATCCGTCGTCGCTATGACCTTGGCTGTAGCCAGTAGCGGCAGTTCAGAGCGCCATTTGGCTTCAATCCCGATTACTGCTGATTAGCTGGTGTGAACCGAGTATGTAGCCAGAATGTAGTCAGTCGATCACACGCTCGCGCGACCTGCTGGAAGGACCAGGACGAGGCCACGCACGACACGGCCTGACCTACCCTAATCGCGGTTGAGCTGTGGTTAGGTTCATCGCTGTGGGGGATTTCGTTACTGATGCTTGCGTCGCTCTGGGAGTCACGGCGGTGCGTGCCCTCGTTCCCGGCGGCCAGAAGCAGGTTCATGTTGTGGTCGACGCATCTGGGAATGAGAGCGTCCTGAAGTTGATCGACCTCGGTGCCGCGAGTGACCCTGCAGCGCTTCAACGTGCCCGCCGCGAAGTCGAGCTGTTGCGGAGTATCGATCATCCCAACGTGGTCAAAGTGCGGTCTGAGTTGCGCGAGCTCGGCTCGCCTCCTCTAGCGGCATTCTGGCTGGAAGAGTTTCTCGACGGTCAGGATCTCAGATATTTCGGCGGGGGATGGTCCGCAGACCAGTTGATAGCGCTTGGCAAAGATGTATCGGCCGGCCTCGGGGCGCTTCACGCGATGAAGGTGATACACCGGGACCTCAGCCCGGGCAATGTGCAGCGGCTCTCCAGTGGCCGATTTGTGGTGATGGATCCAGGCTTTGCAAAACACACCCTGAGAAGCGGTTTGACGATCGGCGGCCAACCCGGGACGCCCGGATTTATGACTCCCGAGCACCTGCAGGCATATTCAGGTGCTCCGACCGCGGCGTCGGATGTTTTCGGCTGTTCAGCGTTGGTGTACCTGGCGGCGACGGGTCAGCCGCCTGTCCCCTACAAGGGCGACGATGCCGAGTACCTACGCCGGCTGAGAACTGCACAACATGTCCCACTTGCGCAAGCACGGAGCGACCTTGCCGCGCCGTTGGTTGACGTCATCGAGCGCGGTTTGCACCCCCAACCCGCGCGCCGATATCGCAATGGTTCGGCACTCTCAGCGGCGTTCGGGGCTCTCTGATGGCGGTAATGATTCAGGACACCGCAAGGAATAACCTCATCAAGTGGGCCGGTAACGCAATCAGCGGTGGCTACGCAAGGGGTGCATTTCTCTCACCATTCATCTCGCCGCGAGAAGCTAACGGCTTCAAGAAGTCTGCGAGCGAGACCTCGACTGCAATCAGGGGTGCAGGGGGAGAATTCTGGTTCGACTCGATGACGTACGCCCTCGATATGCCTCGTGCCGGGAACTTCCGCCACTACGACGGCTGGCCCCTTTGGGGCGGCAGCAGAGGCGACCTCTCGAATCGAGCCGCCATGCGGGCACACGTTTCGGCAGTATTCGGAGTGCAGGACGAGCTGGTAAGTCCGCACCTGGCTCCCACCTGCCTGGTGTCTTACCCGGACACTCCGAAGAGTCGCCAAGCGCTTGACCTCGCGGAAGCGGCCGTAGAGGTCGACCCAACGGCATGGCTAACAGTTGCGGGCGACCAGCAATTTTGGTCAGCCGGGGCCGAACTGGACGCGCATATCGGTGCCCTGGATCAATGTGAGCCGGGCGGGTGGGTATTCGTGGTGACACGAAATGACACGGCGATGCCGCCAGCATCGACGGCCGAGGAGATACACGGCCTGGTTCGATCGACGTTCGCGTTGAGTCAGGATCGTCCGGTGCGGGTCGCATTTGGCGATCTTGCTGCCCTGCCGGCAATTGCCGCAGGTGCGGAATCGCTCGGTACGGGATGGGACATGCGCCAGCGGCTCTGCGCTTACCAGGATTACGAGGATCGGGAAGCCGACGCCGGAGGCGGCGCGTGGTACCAGCGACCTACTTTCCGCGGTTTGCTCGGCGGCCTGTCGGGAAACGAATACGAACTCCTCACCTCGGAACGCGCCCAACTTGCAGCACGGCTGGCACCCGGCACAATCGCGCCACAACCAGAAAGCGCGTTTCGCCATCATGCAACTGTGCTGTCTGAGTTGATCCGAGCGCTCCAGGCTCTGAGCGGACGTGACAGAGTCGAGTATCTCCGCGACCAATATTCAGCCGCGCTTGGCGAGTGGCCAGAGATTCAGCGAGTGACTGGAACGAGACTTGGCCCCACCAGGTGGATCGCGCCGTTTCTGGCTGGCCTGGACCTATTCATTTCGGCCGAGGGATGGATCTGAGGCAAGAGCCGCGAACAGGTACTCAAAGCCCAGCGTGCGCCGTGGACCTGATGGCAGCCTCTTCCGTGGACGAACAACCCAACCGCTCTCGTTGTAAAGGCCGGCGCCGTCAGCGGTCACGGCAGACCGTGCGCGGTCGGCTGCTTTCGGCCCGGACTCCCCGAGCACAATGACGTAGTTGTCGGCCCACGTTCGGTAGCCGCGCCCCTGGATCACAGCTCGTTGCCAGTTCTTGACCTTGGCCTCGATTGCGTAAAGTGAACCGGCCGGTCGCATGCCCGGTGCAGCACGAACGGCACCGGACGGAGTTACAACAACGGCACCAAGTTGCTGCAGCCGACGAACCGTCCGCTCAACTTGCTCAAATTGCCATTCGAGCCGACGTGTCAGTGATGCGACGCTGAGCGACCGTCCCGCGGCTAATGCAGAGAGCACCGTGCAGTCGATAGCAGACAACACGGGCGGCACGTTGGCCGACAGCCGCGAATCCAACCAACTTTGACCGCCCACCAACGCCACAAAGTCGGGGACACCGAGAGGGCTGTGCATCTCAGCGACGAGTATTACGTCCCCTGCAGGACCGGGCATGGAAGTCGCCACACGGCCGGCAAGTCCGTGTAGATGCCGCTCCTCCACGGGCTCGAATCGTCGTCCGCCGCGCGACGAGACGGATTCAACGAATCGGACGCTTCTCAAGAGATTCATGCTCCAACGATGCGAAAACAGAGGCGGCGCTTACCCTAGTCCAGCTACGACCCAATGAAAGTACCCGGCGCTTTTTCCGCTGCAGATGAGCGCTAAACCGAGGCTGGTCGGCCCACCGCCGTCGGTCAGGCCCAGGGCCGCGCATACATCGGCGTGGTCGACCTGACCGTGAAAATAGAGCCGGGTGGTCAGCGCTTTGACAGCAGGCCAGCAGCGTTCCAATAGCCCAACGACTTCGGCGCCCGCGGGCGGTCCTCCCGCTGCGCACAGCGCGCGCGGTCTTCGGCGCGATGGATCGCCAGTGCCCGGTGCATCTCGGCCGGGCCAGGTGCGCGGCCGAGGGCCAACGCGCCTCGGCCCACGGGCCTTCATCGTTCGCCGGGCAGATGTAGTCAGAATGTAGTCAAATGACCCATGAAAGCGGTGTCACACTGGAAGATTCAAGCCCCTGCCCGCCAGGCTCTTTGTCTATGCGACCGCGTTCGGGTGAACGCGCGTGGTGCCCTCGGTGAGATTCGAACTCACACTGTACGGGTTTTGAATCCGTTTCCTCTGCCAGTTGGGATACGAGGGCGTGCCGATCTGTACTGCGGCCTACCACCATAGAGGATGCCCCCGCGCTCGCCGAACGGCGGCCTCCACGACACAATGTCTCCCATGACCGGGTCACCGAACGACGCTGACAGACCACGCCGCGTGCTGATCGCCGAGGATGAAGCGCTCATCCGCCTCGACCTCGCGGAGATGCTTCGCGAGGAGGGCTACGAGGTCGTCGGCGAGGCCGGTGACGGCCAGGAAGCTGTCGAGCTCGCCGAATCCCTGCGGCCGGACCTGGTGATCATGGACGTCAAGATGCCGCGGCGCGACGGCATCGACGCCGCCTCCGAGATCGCCAGCAAGCGCATCGCCCCGATCGTCATCCTGACCGCGTTCAGCCAGCGGGAGCTGGTCGAGCGGGCCCGCGACGCCGGTGCGATGGCTTACCTGGTCAAGCCGTTCAGTATCACCGACCTGGTGCCGGCGATCGAGGTGGCGGTCAGCCGGTTCAGCGAGATCGCCGCGCTGGAAAACGAAGTGGCGTCGCTGGGCGACCGTCTGGAGACCCGCAAGCTGGTAGAGCGGGCCAAAGGTTTGCTGCAGAGCAAACATCAGATGACCGAGCCCGAGGCGTTCAAGTGGATTCAGCGGGCCGCCATGGACCGCCGCACCACCATGAAACGGGTGGCCGAGGTAGTGCTGGAAACCCTCGAGGATTCCGAGGAATCGCCCGCTCAAGAGAGCTGATCGGCGGGCCCGGTTGTTAATTGTGGGTTTCCGCCGGGCCGAATTTCCGCGTTCAGCCAGGACCCGCGGAAGAACCATTCACTCAAGATCCCGCACTGGGGCCGGTGGTTGGCTATGTTCTACCCGAAGCTCCGGCGCCCGCCCTCGTAAGGTCAGGGCGCCGGTGCCGCTGACAACTCTGACCCGGAGGTGAAGCGTGCGCGGTCGCGTGGCACGGAAAGCATTTGCTCTCGGAAGCGCGGGTGTGGTTGCCCTGGCGATTGCCGGCTGCAACCAATCCTCGCCGGAAGGCGGGACATCCCAGACCAGTCTGAAGATCGTCGAGAAGGTTCAGATCGACGAGAACGGTGCTGAGGTCAAGGCCGCCGAGGACGTCACCCCCGCGGATCCTGCCGGCGACGGGAAGGCGACCTGCCCGCCGGTGATGATCGGCATGATGGGCGCGCTCAACGGGCCCGACGCTGCTCTGGGCATCAACATCAAGAACGGCGTGCAACTCGCGATCGACAAGCACAACGCCGCCAACGCCGGCTGCCAGGTGCAGCTGAAGAGCTATGACACCGAAGGTGATCCGCAGAAGGCGACCGGCGTGGCGCCGCAGATCGTCGACGAGGCGTTCATCATCGGCCTGATCGGGCCCGCGTTCTCCGGCGAGACCAAGGCCACCGGCGACGTCTTCAACCAGGCCGGTCTGGTCGCGGCCACAGCGTCGGCCACCAACGTCACGTTGAGCGAGAACGGGTGGCGGACCTTCTTCCGCGGTCTGGCCAACGACGGCGTCCAGGGCCCGTCGGTCGCCAACTACCTCAAGAACACGCTGGGCAACAAGAAGGTGTGCGTGGTCGACGACAGCACCGACTACGGGCTCGGTCTGGCCGAGGTCGTGCGGGAAACCCTTGGCCCGGTGGCCGATTCGTCGTGCAACATCTCGGTGAAGAAGGGGGACAAAGAGTTCTCGGCAGCGGTCACCCAGATCAAGGGAGCCACGCCCGACTCGGTGTTCTACAGCGGTTACTACTCCGAGGCCGCACCGTTCGTGCAGCAGCTCAAGGACGGCGGCGTTACGGCGACCTTCGTCAGCGCCGACGGCACCAAGGACCAGCAGTTCGTCGACCAGGCCGGTGAATCGTCGAATGGCGCCCTGTTGTCCTGCCCGTGCGGCCCGGCCACCGGGACGTTCGCCGACGAGTACACCAAGAAGTTCGGCCAGGCGCCGGGCACGTACAGCACCGAGGGCTATGACCTGGGCACCATCCTGCTCAAGGGCATCGACTCGGGCGCCATCACCCGGCCGGCACTGCTCGACTTCGTCCGCAAGTACGAGGGCCAGGGTGTGGCCCGCAAGTACCAGTGGACCGACAAGGGCGAGCTGACCACCAACTTGATCTGGATGTACGAGGTCAAGTAGTCCGCTGACGAGACGCGTCCGAGACCGTAGCCGGACTCGGACGCGTTTCGCTTCACATCGCGAAGTCAGGAGCCGCCGCCGGATGATCCATCAGTGCGTCGAGCAATCGGCCTGCCTGGCAGCCAACATCAATTTCGACCTGAACGGACTGCAGGACCGATTCCTCCAACTGACGATCGACGGGTTGTCCTGGGGAGCGATCTATGCACTGGTGGCGGTGGGCTACACCCTGGTTTTCGGCGTGCTGCGCCTGATCAACTTCGCCCATTCCGAGATCTTCATGCTCGGCATGTTCGGGGCGTACTTCTGCCTCGACGTGATTCTCGGCTTCACCCCGGGTGGCACGACGTACGACAAAGGCGTGGCGCTGACCGTGCTCTATCTCGGTGTCGCCATGCTGTTCGCGATGCTGGTCTCGGGGTCGGCCGCGGTGGGCCTGGAGTTCATCGCCTACCGGCCGCTGCGAAAGCGAAATGCCCGCTCCCTGACCTTTCTCATCACCGCCATCGGCATGTCGTTCGTGCTGCAGGAGTTCGTGCATTTCGTGCTGCCGAAAATCTTGAAGGGTTACGGCGGTAGTAATGCCCAGCAGCCGATCAAGCTGGTCAGACCGACGGTCCAGTTCACCCTGTTCGAAGGCACGAAGTTCGAAGCGGTGGTCACCAACGTCACGCTGGTGATCATCGGCGCGGCATTGGTGATCGCACTGCTGACCGACATCGCCATCAACCGGACCAAGTTCGGCCGCGGCATCCGTGCCGTCGCGCAGGACCCGACCACCGCCACCCTGATGGGCGTCTCCCGCGAGCGAATCATCATGCGCACGTTCCTCATCGGCGGCCTGCTCGCCGGGGTCGCGGCACTGCTGTTCACGCTCAAAGTGCCCCAGGGGATCATCTACTCGGGCGGATTCCTGCTTGGCATCAAGGCGTTCTCGGCCGCGGTGCTCGGCGGCATCGGCAATCTTCGCGGTGCCCTGCTCGGCGGTCTGCTGCTGGGCATCATGGAGAACTACGGGCAGGCGGTATTCGGGACGCAGTGGCGTGACGTCGTGGCGTTCGTTCTGCTGGTGCTGGTCCTGCTGTTCCGGCCGACCGGCATACTCGGTGAGAGCCTCGGGAAGGCGCGGGTATGAGCGAGCAACACGGTTCACAGTCCGCCGGGTCGCTGGCCAAGACGCTGTTGGCCCCCGGCGACGCCATTCGTGAGTGGTGGTCCAGCCTGCCGCGCACGGCCAAATGGCTTGTCGGCGTGGTGGGTTTCGGATTGCTGGCCCTGCTGCCGTTGCTCACCCCCAGCTTCCTCAACACCACCGGCATCAGTTTCGGTGGCACCATGGCCCAGTTCGCAATGGTCGCCATCATCGCGATCGGACTCAACGTCGTCGTCGGGCAGGCCGGCCTGCTGGACCTCGGCTACGTCGGCTTCTATGCGGTCGGTGCCTACACGGTCGCGCTGCTCACCAGCCCCGACAGCCCGTGGAACAAGGTGGGGCCCAACGGGTTCTTCAGCAAGGACTGGGCCTGGCTGTCGTGCGTGCCGCTGGCCATGGCCGTCACCGCACTGGCCGGGCTCATCCTGGGAACTCCCACCCTGCGGTTGCGCGGCGACTATCTGGCCATCGTCACCCTCGGCTTCGGCGAGATCATCCGTCTGCTGGCCGACAACCTGTCCGATATCACCAACGGGTCCCGTGGGCTCAACCAGGTTGCCTACCCGCGGCTGGGGGAGAGCGAGACCCTGCCCAACGGGGTGTTCTCCAGCGGCAACTCGGCGGGTACGGCGAACTACGGCACCTGGTGGTTCTGGCTGGGCCTGATCCTGATGGTCGGCATCCTGCTGCTGGTCGGCAACCTGGAACGCAGCCGGGTCGGGCGCGCGTGGGTGGCGGTCCGCGAGGACGAGGACGCGGCAGAGGTGATGGGCGTCAACACCTTCCGGTTCAAGCTGTGGGCCTTCGTGATCGGCGCCGCGATCGGTGGCCTTTCGGGTGCGCTGTACGCCGGCCAGGTCCAGTACGTGGCGCCGCCGACGTTCAACATCATCAACTCGATGCTGTTCCTGTGCGCGGTGGTGCTCGGCGGGCAGGGCAACAAACTCGGCGTCATCTTCGGGGCCTTCGTCGTGGTGTATCTGCCCAACCGCCTGCTCGGGGTCGAGTTCCTCGGGATCAACCTCGGCGACCTGAAGTACCTGTTCTTCGGTCTGGCCCTGGTGGTGCTGATGATCTTCCGGCCGCAGGGGCTGTTCCCCGTGCGCCAGCAGCTGCTGACCTATGGCCGATCGGCCCGGGAGTTGTTGCGCGGCAGCACCGGAAAGGAGCCGGTGCGATGACCGATCCCATGCCCGGCGTGACCGAGAGCGTCGAAGAGCTGGCCGGGGTGCACCGCGAGATCCAGGCGGCCGAGGGTGAGATCCTGCTGGAGACACGCGATCTCACCGTCAAGTTCGGTGGCCTGGTCGCCTTGGACTCGGTCAGCTTCAACATCCGCCGCGGTGAGATCCTCGGGCTGATCGGGCCGAACGGTGCGGGCAAGACCACCTGCTTCAACGCGATCACCGGTGTCTACCGGCCGAGTTCGGGATCGGTCGTCTTCGACGGCGCCCCGCTGGGCCGGATCAAGCGGCACCAGATCACCCGCCGCGGGATTGCGCGCACGTTCCAGAACATCCGGCTGTTCGGTGAGATGACCGCGCTGGAGAACGTCATGGTGGGAACCGATGCGCGGCACAAGACCTCGGTGCCGGGAGCCCTGGTGCGCTCACCACGGCACCGCCGCGAGGAACGGTCGGCCATCGAGCGGGCCGCGGCCCTGCTGCACTTCGTCGGGATCGCCCACCGCGGCGAGGAGAAGGCCAAGAATCTGCCCTACGGGGACCAGCGTCGTCTCGAGATCGCCCGGGCCCTGGCCACCGAGCCCAAGCTGTTGTGTCTGGACGAGCCGGCGGCCGGGTTCAACCCGGCCGAGAAGGCCTCTCTCATCGAGCTGATCCGCAAGATCCGCGACGACGGATACACCGTGCTGTTGATCGAGCACGACATGCGCCTGGTGATGGGCGTGACCGACCGTATCGTGGTGCTGGAATTCGGTCGCAAGATCGCCGACGGACTGCCACATGACATCCGCGAGGACCCGAAGGTCATCGCCGCGTATCTGGGGGTGCCCGATGACGAGCTCGGCTGAGACCGACCGCCCGGTGCTGCTCGAGGTGCGCGACGTGGTGGTCCACTATGGCCGGATCAAGGCGTTGCACGGGGTTTCGCTGGTGGTGCACGAAGGCGAGTTGGTGACGCTGCTGGGCTCCAACGGCGCAGGCAAGACGACCATGATGCGCGCGATTTCGGGTCTGCGGTCGCTGACCTCGGGTTCGGTCTGGTTCGAGGGCCGCGACATCTCCCGGGTGAAGGCCCACCAGCGCGTGATCGACGGGCTGATCCAGGCCCCCGAGGGGCGCGGGGTCTTCCCAGGTATGACGGTGGTGGAAAACCTGGAGATGGGTTGCTATGGGCGCAAATTCGCGTCCCGCGGCGAGCACGATGAGCGGTTGGACTGGGTGTTCACGACGTTCCCGCGGCTGGCCGAGCGGCGCTCGCAGGTGGGCGGCACCCTCTCCGGCGGGGAGCAGCAGATGCTGGCCATCGGCCGGGCGCTGATGTCCCGGCCCAAGGTGCTGCTCCTCGACGAGCCGTCGATGGGGTTGGCACCGATGGTGATCTCGCAGATCTTCCGGATCATCTCCGAGATCAACACCCAGGGCACCACGGTGTTGCTCGTCGAGCAGAATGCCCAGCAGGCGCTCAGCCGGTCCGACCGCGCCTACATTCTGGAGACCGGCAGCGTCACCCGCACCGGTGATGCCCGGGAACTGTTGGCAGACGACAGCATTCGCGCCGCCTATCTCGGCGTCGCATAACCCTGGGGTGGTGATGGTAGGCAAATCGATCGCGCTGTTCGTCCTTGCTGCGGTGCTGGAGATCGGCGGGGCGTGGCTGGTGTGGCAGGGGGTGCGTGAGCATCGCGGCTGGATGTGGATGGGCGCCGGGGTGATCGCACTCGGTGCCTACGGTTTCGTCGCCGCGTTCCAGCCCGACGCCCATTTTGGCCGCGTCCTGGCCGCTTACGGCGGGGTGTTCATCGCCGGATCGTTGTTGTGGGGCATGGCCGCCGACGGCTTCCGCCCCGACCGGTGGGACGTCACCGGTGCACTGGTGGCACTCGCCGGCGTCGGGCTGATCATGTACGCCCCGCGCTGAATCGTCAGCCGAGCTGTGCGCTGTCGTCATCGAGGTTGTCGCGGCTCAGACCCATCGGCGTAGCCGCCGGAACGTCACCGGCGGCCACCACCAGTCGGGTGATCGGCGTCAGGACCCGGAACAGGGTGGTGATCTCATCGTCGGTCAGGGCATCCAGCGCACCCAGGGCCAGGGCATCGGTCCGATCTTCGATCGCCTGCTTGAGGTCGCGCCCGGCATCGGTGATCTCACCCTGGGCGTCGAGCCAGCCGCGCGAGCGCAACTGCTCGACGTAACCGGCCCACTGCTCGTCGTCGTAATCGCGGCTGCGCATGATCATCTCGCGCGGCACCCGGCCTGCCGCCGCGTGCAACACGTTGCTTTGCCTGCCGCTGATCCCCTCGGCGACCAGCACCGCGATGTGGGTGTCTCCGCGTTGCTCGCGCAGCAGGGTGACCGCGTGCCAGAGCTTGGCGACCGGGTCCTCCGGCCACGGCAGTGCCCGATTGGCCGCGTACAGCGGCCGGCCTTCCAGAGGCGCGGTGCGGGCGGCCTTGGCGGTCAGCTCAGCCGCCAGTCGGGTGTCCTCCGAGTCGATCACCCCGGACCTACGTAGTGCGGCAACGGCCGAATCCGACCGGACCTGCAAAAGAGTCGCCGGACTTGCCGTGTCCCAGACCGCGGGCAGGGCCTTGGCGACCCGCTCGGTGGTGAAGTTGTAGAACATGGCGGCGACGACGTCGGCCGGCACGATGCCCAGCGGCGCCGACCGGGCGGCGAAGTAGGCCATCCAGAAACCGCGGTAGCCCAGGGCGTCGAGGGCTGCTCGCGACTCGGGGGCGAAGTAGGTGACTGCGTGCACCGGTTCCAGTCGATCGAAGAAGCGACGCGCCAGCGCGGGAGAACGACCCATTCCGCTAGTTAAACACCGGGCCCGTCGCCGTCGGACACCGCGGTGGCAGCCTCGTCGATGATGGCGCGCATGGCTCGTTCCGCGGCGTCCTCGTCGCGCAGCCGGATGGCCCTGGCCACCTCGTCGTGCAACTCGATGGCGGCCGGGTTGGGGGAGTCGGGCATCAGCCCGTGTTGGGTGCGCCCGGCCAGCACCTCGGCCACCACGTCGTTGAGTGCGCGGAACATCTCGTTGCCGCTGGCCTCCAGAAGTGTCTGATGGAAAACCTTGTCCGCCAACAGATATGCATCGAGATTGCCGGAGCGGCCGTGCACCACCATGTCCGAGACCGCAGCTGCCAGGATCCGGCACTGATCCGGGTTGGCCCGCCGGGCAGCAAGCGCGGCGGCGGCGGGTTCGAAACCTCTCCGCAGTTCAGACAGTGACGCCAGCAGGGCGGCACGGTCGCCGGCCTCCAGGCGCCAGCGAATCAGTCTGGGGTCGAACACATTCCATTTGCGTGAGGGCTGGACCGTGATCCCGACCCGGCGCCGCGATTCGACCATGCCCATCGACTCCAGCACCCGGATCACCTCGCGTGCGACGCTGCGGGACACCTCGTGCTCGGCACTGAGGCCGTCCAGGGTCAGTACCTGCTCGGCCGCCAACTCACCGGAGGCGATTCCGGTGCCGAGCGCGGTCAGCAGGCTGGTGTGCAGCGCGCCGACGTTTGAGGGCGTGGACACGCATACATCCTGTCATATGGTCCGGAGATTGATTAAAAATCAGATGTAATCGTGACGCTATTGCAAACGTATGCTTTTTACGCCATGATGTGTGACGGCAGACACACATTGTGAGGCGGATGTATGGGTTCACCAGTCGTGGTCATGGGCGTATCCGGGTCGGGAAAGTCGACCGTCGGGGCCGCGTTGGCACAGCGGATGCGGGTGCCGTTCGCCGACGCCGACGACTTTCACCCCGCCGCCAACATCGCCAAGATGTCGGCAGGCCACGCCCTCGATGACGACGATCGCTACCCGTGGCTGGAAGCGATCGGTGAGTGGCTCGCCAAGCACCACGACGGCGGCGTGATGAGCTGCTCGGCACTCAAACACAAGTACCGCGACCAGTTGCGGCGACACTGCCCCGATGTGGTGATTTTGTTCCTGAACGGTTCGCACGAGGTGATCCGCCGACGCCAGGCCAGCCGGCCGGGCCACTTCATGCCGGCCGCCCTGCTGGATTCCCAATTCGCGACGCTGGAGCCGCTCGGCCCAGATGAGGCCGGTATCGCCATCGACGTGGATCAGAGCATCGACGCCATCGTCGACGAGTACATGGCCCAATCCGACACTGCGACAACAGAACAGGAGAACAGATGACCTCGGCGCTCACTCACCTCGCGGCCGGCACGGAACTGGTCGAACCGGTCGCGGGCGGCGCACAGCTGGTCCTGGCCGCGCTGGCCGGCATCGCACTGATCGTCGTGCTCATCACGATCGTCAAACTGCATCCGTTCCTGGCCCTGATCTTCGGCGCCCTGACCGTGGGGATGGCTGCGGGGGAAAACATCAGCGACGTTCTCGCCTCGTTCTCCAGCGGGTTCGGTTCCACTGCCGCCAGCGTCGGGATACTGATCGCCCTGGGTGCGATGTTCGCCAAGCTGTTGGCCGACTCCGGCGGCGCCGACGAGATCGTGGACACCATCGTCGGGCACGCGTCGCCGCGGGCGTTGCCGTGGGCAATGGCGTTGGTGGGCGCGATCATCGGGCTGCCGATGTTCTTCGAGATCGGCCTCGTGTTGCTGATGCCGGTGATCTACCTGGTGGCCCGCCGTTCGCAACTGTCCTTGATCACTGTCGGTATCCCCGCGCTGGCCGGTCTGTCGGCGATGCACGGCTTCGTGCCACCGCATCCCGGACCCGTCGCAGCGATCTCACTGCTCAACGCCGACCTGGGTGTCACGCTGGCGCTGGGTGTGCTGGTCGCGATCCCGACGATCGTGGTGGCAGGCCCGTTGTTCGGCAAGTTGGCCGGCCGCTGGGTCGTCCTCGAAGTCCCGGACCGGTTCGACGCCGCAGACCCCACGGGCGGGGACCCGAACGGCGATGGCTCCGCCGGCACTACGGGAACGGTCACCGCCACGAAGACGCGACCGACGTTCGGCCTCACCATGTTCAGCGTGTTGCTGCCGGTGGCATTGATGATGGGCAAGGCACTGGTCGACATCTTCGTCGACGACAAGTCGCACCTGGTACGTCAGACGTTCGACATTCTCGGCCAGCCGTTGATGGCGCTGCTGATCGCGGTGGTGGTCGGGATGTTCACTCTCGGTGGCGGCGCGAAGATGACGCGCGACCAGATCGTGAAATGCATCGAGTCGTCGCTTCCGCCGGTAGCAGGGATCATCCTGATCGTCGCGGCCGGCGGTGGGTTCAAGCAGGTCCTGGTCGACACCGGAATCGGCACTCTGCTCGCCGAATGGGCCAAGGGCGCCAACCTGTCGGTGGTACTGCTCGCGTGGGTGCTGGCCGTCTTGATCCGGTTGGCGACAGGATCGGCCACCGTGGCCACCATCACCGCGTCGTCGCTGATGCTCGGCCTGGTCGAGGGGATGAGCACCGGTGAGGTATCCCTGGTGGTGCTCGCCGTCGGTGCCGGCTCGCTGTTCTTCTCACACGTCAACGACGCCGGATTCTGGCTCGTGAAGGAGTATTTCGGGATGACCGTCGGTCAGACCATCAAATCGTGGTCCCTGATGGAGACTGCGCTGTCGGTGGCCGGGCTGATCTTCGTGCTGCTGCTGGGGCTGGTGATCTGAGTAACCGAGCCCCGACGTGAGGTGCCCGACCGAACGGGCACCTCACGCAACGGGTTTCAGCCTCGGACCACCTGGGTGCCGCCGGCGAATTCGTCGTGCTTGCCCTGCTTGGTGGGGCTGGCGCTGATGGTCACCGCGATCACGATCATCGCGATGATGCCCAGGAAGCCGCCCACGAACGGAATGATCGGCAACAGGGTGAAGGCGTTGCGAATCGCTGATTCTTTGGCAGTCGGCTTGGGTGTGTTGCCCGCGCCGTGTACCGCCAGCCCGAGCAGTTTCTTGCCTGGTGTCGCGCCCGTCGCCACTTCGAGACCGACGAAGTAGACGAACATCAGCAATCCGCTGAACAGACCGGTCACCCAGTAATTCGACAGCGAATCGGTGATGAACGACAGGAAGAACGCCACGATCCCGACGATGATGCCGTCGATCACACGGGCGAAGAAACGCCGGCCCAAGCCGCCAGGGGTTTGGGTGCCGTAGGGCGGGGGATAGCCACCCGGTACCTGCCCGCCGTAGGGCGGCGGGTAGCCGCCCGGTTGTCCGTATTGCCCGAATTCCGGTTGATAGTCACCCGTGCTCATGCCACAACGCTACCGATCAAGGCGCTGGTCGAGTTGAGTTCGTGCGAGATCAGCCAGTGCGGCGGAGCGTTCGCGGGCCGCTTCGGCCAGCTCCGGGGCACGCTCGCGGGCCACGAGCGCCAATTCGCCGGCGCGGGCGCGGGCGGCGTCGGCCACCTCCGGCCCGTGCTCACGCGCGAGTTGGGCCAACTCGGTGGCCAAGTCACTCGCCCGCTCGACCGCCGCGTCGGCCAGCTCGCGGCTGCGCTCGGCCCCGACCGCCAGGCCGTGCCCGATCTTCTCGGCGATCGCGCTGTCGGCGAGCGAGTCACCGCTCGCCGCAGCGCCCGGAACGGCGGCCGCGATGCTGGCCGAGACCTGCTGCGCGGCACGGCGTCCGCGCCAGGCCAGCGACGGTTTGCCCGCGGTGTCGGCGGCCGCGATGATCAACCCACCCAGCAGACTCACGTCGGTGAAGAATTCGCGGCGCTGCGCCGCAGCCTGTGCCGGGTCGGAATCCTTCAGGAAGGCCTGTGAGCCAATGCTTCTTGGCAACATGGTCACGGCCAGTGCCGCCGCGGTCAGCCGCGGGGCCCGGCCGAGCGCCAGGAGGAGCCCCCCTGCCACCTGAACCGCCGCGTTGGCGCGCGCCACCGTCTGGGCGTTGTTCGGAACCCCGGCCCCCACCGGACCGGGGAGTGCACTGAGTGCGCCGAGTGTTCGGCGGGTCGTCTCGGTGGAGGTGCTCGGGTCGCGCAGGGTGTCGACACCTCGGGCGATGAAGGTCGCAGACAACATGGGACGGGCGATTCGTCTGATCAACATGGACTATGAGTTCCCGTAGCCCGCCACGGCAAACCTATGCGGTCACCGGCGCCCGGCCAGCGCTACTTCGCTCAGGTGAGTGGTGGTCTGGACGCCGGCGTCGTATCCGCCCTCGTCGAGTGACCAGCCGTCCTTGTTGCCGGGCTTGATCGAGTGCACAAACACAGAACAGGAGGCGGCGCGTGGGAGTAGCTTCGCAGGCGTGCTTCGCATTGTCGGCATCGGCGGTGGGCGATGAACTACGACTGGGAAGAGCTGGGCGCCGGTGTATGGCGCACCCGCCTACCGTTCTTGGACGTGACGGTCGGGCTGGTCAGCGGCGGCGAGCAAGCCCTGTTGGTCGATTCCGGCACCACACTGGCCGAAGCCCGCGGTATCGAGTCCGACGTAGCGACTCTGACCGGGCAACGTGTCGGCCATATCGTCCTGACGCACAACCACTTTGACCACGTTCTAGGCTGTTCATGGTTCCAGGACGCCGAAATCCTTTGCGCGCCAGAGGTTGCCGACACGTTGGCCTCCGGTCGTACGCACCTGCGCTCGGACGCGATCGGACACGGTGCCGATGTCGACGAAGTCGATCAGGCGATCGCGGCACTGCCGGTGCCCCCGCACCAGTTGTCCGGCGGCGACATCGATCTCGGAGGCCGGACGGTGAGCATCTGCCGACCCGGCCGAGGCCACACCGGCCACGATCTCATCGTCTCGGTGCCGGACAAGCACCCGGTGGTGTTCTGCGGTGATCTCGTCGAACAGTCCGGTGATCCGGTCATCGACGCCGATTCAGATCTCGAAGCCTGGCCGGCCACGCTGGAGGCCGTGCTGACCGCAGGCGGACCGGACGGAGTGTTCGTTCCCGGACACGGCGCTGTGGTCGACGCCCATTTCATCCGGCTGCAGCAGCGCTGGCTGAGTGCCCGACGCACTTCCTGATCCCCGCCGCCCGATTTAGTTAGCCCATATGCGACGATTCGCCGATGACCGAGGTTGACGCCCATTTCGTGCAGTCCGAGCAGGACAGATTCCAGCCGACCCGCTTTGCGCAGAGCCACTGGGGTGCGGACCACCTCAACGGCCCCGCGTTGGTCGGGCTGGCGGCACGGGCGCTCGAGTCGGCCTTCGGACTGCCAGAGTTTCTGCCGGCCCGGCTGACGGTCGACCTGTTCAAAGCCGCGCGCGGGCTTCCCACCACCACGAAGGTGGCCTTGGTCCGGGACGGGCGGCGGGTCCGCAACTCCGAATGCGAGCTCGTGCAGGACGGTGTCACCGTCGCACGCGCGACGTTGGTGCAGTACCGGTTGAGCGCACCCCCGCGTGGCGAGGAGTGGACGGCGCCGGCCCGGTTCGAACCGCCGGCCGCACTCGAGGGGGACCGGACGACGTATATGGGCAGTGACGAGGGCGGTTGGAGTCGTGCCATTGCCGAGCACCAGAATGCGTCCCGCAAGCGGTTCATGAACCGCACCATCACCGTGGTGCAGGGGCAGCCGAACTCACCGTTCGTGCGCGCGGCGATGGCTGCCGAGGGCACGAGCCTGGTGACAAACCTGGGCACCGCAGGCGTCGGCTACATCAACGGTGACCTGACGGTCGCCCTGTCCCGCTTGCCCGGAGACGAGTGGATCGGCGTCCAGGCGGATTCGCACTGGGCCGCCGAGGGCGTGGCGGTAGGTGCATCAACTCTGTTCGACAGCGCCGGGGCGTTCGGCACGGGCCTCGTCACGGCCATCAGCAACCCCGCGGCTCAGATCGATTTCTCGAACGACCCGTTTCCGGAGCGCACCGCACCGAGGTGACCGACGTACTGGCGCTGGTTCCTCGTTTCGCCGCGGTCAGCGACGGAACACGATCCACCGCATGGCGCTGTACATGAACAGCGCCTCGCAGCCGCCGGCCACGATTCGGGCCAGGTGGTACTCGACACCCATGGCCGCCAGTCCGCTGGATACCCCGAGAATGAACGCCAGATAGTTGATCACGACCACCACCACGTACACCGTGACCTGAGGGCCGACGGCTGCGTGCGAGCGGAAGTTCAGTGTCCGGTTCAGGTAGTAAGCCAGTCCGAAGGCCCCGGCGTATCCGACGGTCACCGCGAGCGGTAGGGCTATCCGGAGCCCGCTGTGGAGGGCGGTCAGGATCGCCAGATCCACGCCGAAGGTGAAGGTGTTGATCACCACGAAGCCGAGGAAGGTCGGGGCCACAAGCGAATCGAGCGGCGCGGGAAGGCGCCGAACCACCAGCACGCAGATCTGGTGAAACCGATCGGCCGTCGACACCCGGCCGGGTTCGCTCCGCACCTGGCCACCGTGCCATCGCAACATGTCGGGTCCGTGAGCGCTGAGCGAACTTCATGCGATGCTCAGTCCGAGATCTCGACTCCCTCGTAGCTGGTCAGCATCTCGGTGTTGGGCAACGCCATCTGCAAGTAGACGTCGATGTGCCGGATCTTGTCGTCAGCGGTGAACTCGTACACCGAGAGGGAGTTGACCACGGACTCGAAATCGCCCATCTTCGTGCGCTCCTCGAGCTCGAGGAACACCACTCCGGCCACCTCGCTGACCCGCTTGAACAAGCCGTCCCACTCGGAGGCAGCGGCCCAATTGGTCAGGAAGTCGGTGTACTGGCGCCAGTCCATCACCTCTTTGAAGTTGCCGACCCGTTCGAACTCGTCGACGGAGACCAGGTCCGCCAGCGGCGCCCAGCCTTCGACCCCGAACCCGGGCCGCTTGGCGGCGTCGACGAGTTGTTTCGTGGTGACCGCATACTGCACCGCCGCGCGGCTGCGGCCGGAGTAATCGTCGACGGCCTCACTGACATGCTTCAACGAAAAGTCCTCTTCCGTGGTGGTTTCGAGACAGGATCGATCAGGAGTGGACGCCGGCCGATTCCAGGTACTTGTCGACGACCGAATGGAAGTGCGCGATCACGACTTCCTCCTTGACCAGCGCCATGTGCTTGAGTGCGGTGTTGCGCAAGCCGATCTGCTGGCGCGGCATCTGCTCGTAATCCTGTTGCAGCGCTTCGAAATACTTGTAGCTGCCGGCCTCGTCGACGACGATCGGCTCGGCGGTGAACGCGGCTTTCATCTCGTCGGGCAGCCACATGTAGCTGGCCACGTGCCAGATGCAGCGGTTGGGGTCACCGTCGGGATGCGGGAGCGACATGATGATCGTGGCTTCCCCGGCCCGGATCGTCATGAAGAAATTGGGGAACCACACCCAGCCGTGGTTGTCGCTCATCTGGGCGTCCGTCAGTTCGCTGACGTCAAGTCCCATGCCGGTCAGGGTGTCTCGCGTTGCCCGCTGCATCAGGGTGCGGGCGGTGACGCCGTCGGGGAAGTTCAACGAGCCATCATCGGCGCGGTACTCGGCGACGAGTTCGGAGAACCGGGGGAGCACCGCAACCGTCGACGGGAAGGTCTCGGGTAGATCCATGATGCCGTCGACCTGATGCTCCGGCGTGGCTCCGACGACATCGAACGGTGCCATCGACACGCTGTGCTGCTCGAAGAACCGGTACCGGCTCGTGGCGGGGTCGATGTTGATCACCCGCAGCAACTGCGGGTGGATGCCGTCGATGTGGTAGCCCTCCTGGAAGGCGTCGAGGACGACCTTCCAGTTGCAGTCGATGGCCTCGGTCACGTCCATCACCGTCACCATCTCGTCGAGGTGATACGGCGCCAGCATCGTCGCGACCTCCTCGCCGATGAAGTCGGCCAGCGGCGCCGCGTCCGGATCGGGGTTGAGGAAAATGAACCCCGCGAAGGTTCCCACCGAGACCTCGATGAGGCCGTGGGTGTCTTTGTCGATCGGCCCGGCCAGCGCCTCGCGGAGCATGCCCTTGAGGCGGCCGTCCAGGTCGTAGGACCACAGGTGGTACTGACACAGGAAGCCGCGCTTGGCGTTTCCGCGCGCTTCGCGGCACAGCACGTTGCCGCGGTGCCGGCACGCATTGACAAATGCGCGGATCTTGTCGTCCTTACCGCGCACGATGAGGTAGGACTGGTCGAAGATCTGGTACTGCTTCCAATCGCCCGCCTTGGTCAACTCGTCGACCCTACCGACCACCTGCCAGACTTTCGTCCAGATCGAATCGCGCTCCTGGGCAACGAATTCCGGAGCGATGTAGCGACTGGTCGGTATCTCCATCCGGTACGCGTCGGGAGCGATGTCGTCCAAGGTGGTGGCGTTGTCGACCCAATCCCCGGGGCGTGCTGTCTGCACGGGCGGACCTCCTCGATCGAAAGGTGGGCGGTGAGGTGTCATTTGTGACTGCGATCACTACTATACAGAGACGTATATCCAATACAAGTATGAATATCAGGGATGGGAAGCCGCCTGGTCGTTGACATGGTCCGGGTGTGATCCCGGTTGGAATCCGTGGCGGAAAGGCCACGTCAACACAAGTGCGCCGACCTTTGACAGGATGGATCCATGGCCGAACGCTGGACCAAGCAACGCCGCTTGGAGCACACCCGCAACGTCCTGCTGGACGCCGCCGAGGAGGTGTTTGCCCGCAAGGGATTTGACGGAGCCGCACTCGAAGACATCGCCGAGGTCGGGGGCTACACGCGCGGTGCGATCTACTCCCACTTCGGGAGCAAGGCCGAGTTGTTCCTCGCGGTGGTCGAACGGCAGCGCGAACAGTTCCTCGACGGATTCGCCGACGTCATCGCGACGTTTCACCGGCTCGAGGATCTCGACGCCGACGAGCTCGGTGACCGCTGGCGGGACCTTGTTGCCGCGGAAGGACCCGACCGCGCCGTCCTGGGATCCGAGTACACGCTGTTCCTGCTGCGAAATCCCGAGGCGCGCGAGCGGGTGTCCGCACAGCGGGAGGAGACGGTGCGTGCCCTCGCCGACTACATCTCGAAAGGCGCTGCGCGGCTGGGAGGCCATGTGAGCATTCCGGCGGTGGACCTGGCCCGGGTCATCCTGGCCGCCAACGACGGTGTCACCCTCAACAGCTTGCTCGACGACCAGGCGGTCTACCGACCGTTCCTCCGGATGGTTCTGGCCAACATCGTTGTCCCCAAGGGGAACAACTTGTGACGCAGTCCGGGCATCCGGCGCGCACCGGCGCGCTGATGGCCGTGGCCTCCATGCTGTGCGTGCAGATCGGCCTGGCGGTCGCTGTCGGCCTGATCGACCAGATCGGCGCAGAGGGCGCGGCGTGGCTGCGCCTGGCGTGGGCCGGCGTTCTGATGCTGCTGATCGTGCGGCCTCGTCCATCAGCCTTCACCAGATCCGCATTCTGGACCTGCGTCGCACTCGGCGTCGTCACCGCCGGGGTCACGATGCTCTTCATGGCGGCACTGTCCCGGATCCCGCTCGGCACGGCCAGCGCGCTGGAATTCCTCGGCCCGCTCGGGGTTGCGATCGCACACGGAAAGGGGCGCAACCGGATTCTGTGGCCCGGGCTGGCGGCCGCCGGCGTCGTCCTGCTCACCGAGCCATGGACGGGCGACGTCGACCTGATCGGAGTGCTGTACGCACTGAGCGCCGCGCTGTGCTGGGCCTGTTACATCCTGCTGACCCAACGGGTCGGAGACGAAGTGGCCGGAATCAAAGGTCTCGGGGTATCCATGCCCGTGGCAGGGCTGGTCGGAACCGCAGTGGTCGGGCCGTCGGTATTTCCGCAGTTGACCCCGCAGCTGCTGCTGATCGGTGTGGGTTTGGCGATCCTGTTGCCGGTGGTGCCGTTTGCCCTGGAGATGTCTGCACTGCGCTACCTGAGTACCGCGGCCTTCGGCACGCTGATGGCGCTCGAGCCGGCGTTCGCGATGCTCGTCGGCCTTGTCCTCCTGCACCAGATTCCGGCCCCCGCGGCCGTGGTCGGCATCTGCCTCGTCGTGGCTGCCGGGATCGGCGCGGCGCGCACCGGAGCGCGCGCCACACCCGTCCCTGCCGAGATCGGCTGACGCGGTTACGCTGGCGCCAATGGCACGTGGAATCTTCAATTCCCCCATCAGCCGGTGGTTCAATGCGGCCGCAGTGGGACTCACCCGAGTTCCGGTGCTCGGCCGATGGATCGGTCACGGTGTGGTGGTCATCCGCTACACCGGCCGCCGGTCGGGCCGCACCTTCGAGACTCCGGTCTCCGTGCGGCGCGACGGCAACCAGGCGACCATCAACGTGATGGCACCGGACAGCAAGAACTGGTGGCGCAACTTCCTCGACGAGGGCGGTGAGCTCACCTTGCTGAACCTGGACGGCAGCGACCATACGGGGCATGCCGTCGCCCACCGTGACGGCCGGGGCAAAGTGGCCGTCACGGTGCAGCTCGACGCACCCTGACGTCAGACGTCGATGCGCTTGCGCCGGTAGAGCGTTCCGGCCATGAGCAACAACAGGCTCACCACCAGGATGGCCGTGGCCAGCACGTTGATCTGCGGCGGCACGGCGGCCTTGACCGCCGCGTTGACATACAACGGATAAGTGACCGTGGAGCCGCTGACGAAGTAGGTGATGATGAAGTCGTCGAGAGACAACGCGAACGACAGCATCGCCGCGGCAACGATGCCCGGAACGATCAATGGCAGAGTCACTTTGAAGAACGTGCGGGTGGGGCTGGCGCCGAGATCCATCGACGCGTCTTCGAGGGTCCAGTCGAATCCGCGGACCCGGGCACGCACCGTCATCGCGATGAAGCTGACCTGGAAGGCGATGTGGGCCAGCACGATCGTGATGTAGCCGGTGGCCCAGCCCAGATCCAGGAACAGCGTCAGTAGCGAGGCACCCATGACCACCTCTGGGGCGGTCAGCGGCAGCACGAGAAACGTGTCGACGGCTTTCTGGCCGCGGAATCGCTGACGAACCAGGGCGATCGCCACCAGCGTGCCCAGCACCAGGGCAACCGCGGTTGAGACCGCGGCGACGTTGAGGCTCAATTTCAATGCCTCGGTGAGCGCCGGGTACTTGAACGGGTTCGCCCAGTTGTCGAGGGTGAACCCCTGCCAGGTGTAGTTGAACTTGCCTGCCGGCTTGTTGAACGAGAACAGCACGATCACGAAGATCGGCAGGAACAGGTACAACAACACGAGTCCGGCGACGAGCCGGAGCACCAGGTCGCCCCACCTCGGAGAACCCTTGACGGACTTGACTACCGGCCTCTCGAGCGGCTCGGTCATGGCCTGAGTGGTCAAACCAGGTCCTCCGTCCCCAATGCCCGGGTGTAGAGCAGCACGCCCACCAGAATGATGGCCATCAGCACCATGCTGAGCGCCGCGGCGGCGGGATAGTCCTTGACCACCAGGAACTGCTTCTGGATCACATTGCCGATCATGCTGGTCTGCGTGCTGCCGAGATAGTCGGCATTGATGAAATCACCGACCGCGGGGATGAAAACCAACATGCTGCCGGCCAAGACGCCCGGCATCGACAGCGGCAGAATCACTTTGGTGAAGCTGCGCCGGTTGGACGAATACAGGTCTTTGGACGCCTCGATCAGTCGCGGATCGATCTTCTCCAGGCTCACGTACAGCGGCAGGATCATGAAGATTATCCAGTTGTAGACCAGGCCACCGATCACCGCCCAGCTCGTCGAGAGCAGCCGCCCCTCGCTGGGCAGCAGGCCGATCGAGCCGAGCGCACTGACCACCACGCCGTCATCCGCCAGGATGGTTTTCCAGGCGATGGTGCGGATCAGGAATGTCACGAAGAACGGCAGGATGACCAATCCGAGGATGAGGTTCTTGTACCTGCCGGCCTTGAACGCGATCACGTACGCCAAGGGAAAGGCCAGCATCGCGCACACCACGGTAGCCACGAGGGCGTAGCCGAAGGACCGGAGTATCTGATCCTGATACTCGCTGAATGCGTGCGCGTAATTGCCGAAGTTCCAATCGAACTCCAGCGTCGGCAAGTACACCGAGCCGCCCGAGGTCGACAACGAGGTACGCGCCAGGGAGAAGAACGGCACCACGAAGAAGATCCCGAGGTACGCCAATGCCGGCAGGATCATCAGGTACGGAGCGATCTTGCTCCGCTGCCGGCTGCTGGTGGCCACACCCGCCATCGGCGTCAGCCTCCGGTCACTGCGGCGTAGAGGGTGTTGAACTCCTGGGTCTTCTCATCGGACAGCGCCGGCCACGATTTCAGCTTGGCGAGGATGTCGGCGGGCGGGTTGATCAGCGGGTTGCTGGCGATCTTGGGATCGATCTTGGCGAGTTCGTCTGTCATGTCGGACAAGACGGGGACGAACTGGGTGAACGCGATGAGTTTGGCGTAGTTGGCCCGGTCGTAGACGTAGTCGATCCAGGCCTCGGCGGCTTTCTGGTTCTGGGTGGTGTAGGGGATCACCATGGTGTCGATGAACCAGTCGCCGCCGGACTCGGGGACGATGAACTGCAGGTCCGGATTGTCGGCCTGCAGCTGCACCACGTCACCCGAATAGGCTTGGGCGACAGCGATGTTGCCGGCCGCGAGGTCGTCGGCGTAGTCGTTGCCGGTGAAGCGCCGGATCTGGCCCTTGTCCTTCTGCTCGCGGATGAAATCGACGGCCTTCGTGATGGATTCGGTGGTCGGGTCCTCGACGGAGTTACCCTGCCACTGCATGATCATGCCCAGGCCGTCCTGGACATCGGACAACAGGCTGACCCGGCCTTTGAAGGCGGGATCCCACAGATCGTCGATCTTGGTGATGTCGCGTCCGGTGGCGGCACGGTTGTAGGCCAGACCGACCATGCCGGTCATGTACGGAGCGGTGTACTTGCGCCCGGGATCGGCCTTCGAGTTGAGCAGGTCCTCGCGCAGGTTCTTCATGTTGGGCACGCGCGAGCCGCGGATCTCGTTGAGCCACTTGAGTCCGGCGAGCCGCACCGCCATGAACTCGGTGGGCACGACGAGGTCGGCGCCGATGTCCTGCTTGCGCGACAACGGTTCCTTCGCCTTGGCGAACCACTGCTCGTTGTCGTTGAAGTCTTCCTTGTAGTCCACCGTCAGCCCGGTCTTGGTCTGGAATCCCGCCACGAATCCGTCAGCCATATAGAGCGGCCAGTTCGAGATGCGGACGGTGCCAGTGGCCGGTGACCCGTCGTCGGGGGCAGCCGAAGTGCTTGGGGAACTGGACTTCTCACCCGAGCTACAGGCGGCCAGGACCGAGGGGCCCAATGCCAGTGCAGCAGCGGCAGCGGCGCCACCGCCCAGGAATCGGCGACGTGACGTGCGGTTCGCAGTCAGCCGGGCGAGCAGTCGGGGATCGAGGTTGTCGGGCATGGGCGACCTTTCGGGGAATTCGGGCGCTTCCGTTACTGGGGGTGACGGTTCGAGAGCGTCTAGGGGTTGTCGTCGTCGAGCATCTCTTCGAGGTCCTCGGCGGTGGGGATGTCCGCGGCCGGAAGTACCCGCGAAGCCTCCGGAGACCAGCTGACATGTACCGGATCGCCGGGACGCAGCATCGGCAGGTCCTGCTCGGGCCCGACATGGGCGACGATCGTCGAATCATCCGGTGCGGCAAG
The DNA here is from genome assembly GCA_036235365.1 of Mycolicibacterium sp. 050232. GTDB lineage: Bacteria > Actinomycetota > Actinomycetes > Mycobacteriales > Mycobacteriaceae > Mycobacterium. Next base: position 94,465 of record JAZBEZ010000007.1, read on the forward strand.
GGAAAGCCGGAGCACCGGACCCTGGAACGTCAGGTCCTTGACGGTGGCGGGCACCGTCGCGATATCGCCCGACGGCTGGTCGAGTGAGACGCGTACCCGCTCGGGCCGGATCATCAGCGTGGCATGCCCGCCGGGTTCGATCGTGGTATCGCCCGGTTTGGCCTTCAGCGTGGTGCCCAGTACGTCGACCTCGACGAAGTCCCGGTTGGCCCGCCCCGTCTGCCGACCCGGCCACAGGTTGGCCTGGCCGATGAAGCTGGCGACGAACACTGTGGCCGGACGGTCGTAGATCTCGGTGGGACTGCCGATCTGCTCGACGTTTCCGTTGTTCATCACCGCGATCCGGTCGCTCATGGTGAGCGCCTCTTCCTGATCGTGGGTCACGTAGATGAACGTGATGCCTACCTCGCGCTGGATACGCTTCAGCTCGAACTGCATCGCATGGCGCAGTTTGAGATCGAGGGCACCGAGTGGCTCGTCGAGCAGGAGCGCGCTCGGGTAGTTGACCAGGGCGCGGGCCAGCGCCACCCGCTGTTGCTGGCCGCCGGAGAGCTGGCCGGGCTTGCGTTTCGCGAAGTCGGTGAGCCGCACGATCTCCAGCAGCTCGTCGACGCTGCGTTTGATCTCCGTCTTCTCTTTCTTCTGGCTTCGCGGCCCATAAGCGACGTTGTCCCACACAGTCATATGGGGAAACAGCGCGTAGTGCTGGAATACGGTGTTGACGTTGCGCTTGTGCGGTGGCACACGTGAGACGTCGACGCCCTCGAGCCGGATGGCGCCTTCGGTGGGGCTTTCGAATCCGGCGATCATGCGCAGCGTGGTGGTCTTCCCGCAGCCCGAGGGGCCGAGCATCGAGAAGAACTCTCCCGATGCGATGGAGAAGTCGGCGTCGGCCACGGCCACGTAGTCGGCGAACCGCTTCGTGACGTGGTCGATCTCGATGACGGGCGCGCCGGTTCGTGGCGCACCGTCTTGTCCCGTCGATGTGTCGACGGCGGTGATATCTGGGCCGGTCAGCGGTCTCCTCCTCCGGTGCAGCCTGGAAGCTGTCGGTAAACAATCGCGGATTCCGGCCACCTTCGCAAGGGATTCCGCAATGAATTAACAATTTTTCAATGGAATCCTTTGTTTGAACCGGCTTGACAGCGCGATTCCATAGCGCGGCGGGCGAACGGCCACGGCGACTGTGGTGGGTCCAAGGCCTGGAGGGGCGGTGACTGGCTGAACTCAAGTTTCGCAGTTCAGCTGGTGGTCACGGCGGGAAACCGGCGACTGGAGGAGTCAGCCCCACTCGTGATTCATCGCGCGGGACTCCGACATGGTGTGCACGGACTCGCCGTGCCGGTCCGGTACGCGGGACACCGCGATGAGGGCCATCGCCAGGGCGGCGGTCACAGCACCGGCGACGAAGATCGTCACGAAGCTGCCTTCCGAGGGCACCATGCGGTGCCCGAGCAGTACGGCGACGACGGCCGCCGCCACGGAGCTGCCGATCGTTCGCGCGATCGCGTTCATGCTCGTGGCGATGCCCGTCTCGCTGGTGTCGACCTCACTGACCACCAGTGCGGGCAGCGCGCCATAGCCCAGGCTGATGTAGGCGTTGGCCAGGACGCCGGCCAGAACGACTTGCCACGGGCGGTCATGCGCGACGGCGAGCATGGCAAACCCGGCGATACCGGCGACGGCGGCCACCACCAGGACTCTGCGGGCGCCGTAGCGGTCGATGTATCGGCCGCTGACGAGTGCCACCAGAAATCCGGTGAGTGCACCGGGGAGCAGGAAGTAGACGCTGGCCTGCAGCACGGTCGCCCCGAATCCGTAGCCGGCAGCCTGACGTGACATCTGAACGAACTGGGTGAGGCCGAGGAAGGCGAAGTACAGCCCCATTCCGACCAGGATCGTGGCGAGGTTGGTCAGCAGGATGGGCCGCCGGGCCAGCATCGTGGTCGAGACCAGGGGATCGGCTGCCCGTCGCTCCCACCACCACCAGCCGATCAGCACGCCGGCGCCGCCGATGAGGAAGCCGATCGTTCCGGGGTGGGTCCAACCCCACGAGTTGCCTTGAGTGATCGCCAGCAGCACCGCCGACAGGCCGATCGCCAGACCAGCCGCGCCCAGCCAGTCGATCGCGCCGCCGGCGTCCGGGCGGCGGTTCGGCACGACTACCACCGCCACCACGATGACGATGGCGGTGAAGGCGGTGGTGAGCCAGAAGACGCGGTGGTACCCGGCATCGCCCGACATCAGGAGGCCGGTGACGACGAGGCCGACGCCACCGCCGAAACCCAGCGTTCCGGACAACACCGACATCGCGCCGACCAGGCGGTCCTCGGCGAGTTCTTCGCGCAAGATCGCGATGCTGATCGGGTAGAGCGCGTACGAGGCGCCCTGCAGGATGCGTGCCGCCACCAGCAGCGGCACCGACGCGGTGACTGCGGCCAGTACCGAACCCGCCAGCACGACCAGCAGCACACCCAGCAGGACACGTTTCTTGCTGTAGAGATCGGCGAGCCGGCCGATCAGCGGGGTGGACGCCGCGGCTGCCAGCAGGTTGGCGGTGACGGCCCAGCTGACGGCGACCGAGGAGGTGTTGAGCTGGTGGGCGATGATGCCCAGGATCGGGACCACCGCGGTCTGCAGGATGGCGACAGTGAGAGCCACCAGGCTCAGGCCGGCGATCAGGACGCCGGGGCGACGTGGCATGCCGGGTACCGCGGGGGAGGCGGACCGGTCGGTTTCGGTCCTGGCCACGTCCCGCTCCGATCCATAGCTAGTCTTTGTGTTTCTCGATTATGGCCATGGTGGGGCACATGCCCGCACACCGGGTGCATGGTCGAATAGACGAATGGCTTTCGGAGTCAGTGCGCTCAACGCGTCCACGTTCAGCGGGCGTCGCCCGACCGGCTCAGGTGATCTGAGTGTGGAGACTCATGGGATCGCGCCGCTGGCCGCCGACCAACGGTACGGACATCCCGCCCGGTTGTTCACCGTGTGGTTCGCCCCGCAGGTGAACATGACCGGTGTCTTCACCGGGACCTTGGCCATCACCCTCGGCCTGGGCTTCTGGCTGGGCCTGCTGGCCATGGTCATCGGTACCGTGTTGGGCTCGGCCGTCGTCGCCTACCTGTCGACGTGGGGGCCGCGCACCGGGGCGGGTCAGCTTCCCAACGCGCGCATGGCCTTCGGCGGATTGGTCGTGGTGCCCGGCATTCTGCAGTGGGGGTCGTCGATCGCCTGGGATGCGCTCGTCGGATTGTTCGGTGGTGAGGCGCTCGCGGCACTGCTGGGTATCCCGTTCTGGAGCGCGGTGTTGATCGTGCTGGCGGTGCAGGGAGTCGTCGGGTTCTTCGGCTACGAGTTGATCCACCGACTGCAGGCGGTGTTGACGGTCATCCTGTTGATCACGTTCGCGGTCTTCACCGTCAAGCTCGTGGCGGGACACGACATCGTGGTGGCACCGTCGGTGGGCGGAGCCGACCTGGCCGGCGCCTTCGTTTTCGAGGTCACCATCGCCCTGAGCCTGGCGATCTCGTGGGCCAGCTACGCCGCGGATTTCAGTCGCTATCTCCCGAGCGATTCGCCGCGGCGGCAGGTGTTCGGGTATTCGTTCGCCGGGATCGTGCTGGGCTACGTGTTCGTTCAAGGCATCGGGATCGCGGCCGCGTCGGTCATCGGTGAGCACACCGCGGACGGTGTTCACGCCGTCATGGGCGGGGGCCTGCTCGGCGGCCTGGCCTTGTTGGTGATCGCGCTCGCGGCGATCGGGTCGGGGGTGATGAACGACTACAGCGGCTCCTTGGCATTGCAGACCATCGGGGTGCGGGTGCGCCGACCGGTGTCGGCGCTCATCGTGACGGCGCTGGCTTTCGGCTTGATCCTGTGGCTGCACGCCGCGGACACCGCGACCCGGTTCACCGATGTCCTGCTGTTGGTCAGCTACTGGATTCCGGCGTTTGTCGCGGTGGTCGTGGTCGATTGGGCGATCCGAGCCCGCGGACGCGCCACTATCGATCCGAGTGCCGAAACCACCCGGCATCGCGACGCAGTGGCGGCGCTGGTCGCCTTCCTGGTGGCCTACGCCATCGCCGTGCCGTTCATGAACACCACCCTGATCCAGGGTGCGGTCGCGACCGCGTGGCACGGGGCCGACATCGCCTACTTCGTCAATTTTGTTGTGGCGCTGGTGCTTTACGGAGCCTACCGGCTGCTGACGCGACGGGTGGATCGACCGTAGTGGTCAGGGCAGCGTCGCCAGCACGTGCTCGGTGAACGACGACGTGGACACGCTGCCACCGATGTCAGCGGTGCCCACACCGGCATCGAGGGTCCGCCGGATCGCGTGCTCGATGCGGTCCGCGGCGACGCCGAGCGCAGGCGCGCTTGTGCCCCGGCCCGCCAGCCAGCGGAACAGCATGGCGGTGGACAGGATCATCGCGACCGGGTTGGCGATGTCGCGTCCGGCGATATCAGGCGCGGACCCGTGCGCTGCCTGCGCCATCGCGTGAGTATGCGAGGCGTTGATCGACGGAGCCATCCCCAGCGAGCCGCTCAACTGGCCGGCGAGATCGGACAGTATGTCGCCGAACATATTTTCCGCCACGATCACATCGAAATCGCGCGGGTGGCTCACCAACCGCGCGGCCAGTGCGTCGATGTGCTCGCCGCGGACTTCGACATCGGGGTAACCCTCGGACACCGTCAGACAGACATCACGGAACAGCCCGGTGGTCTTGGCCAGGACATTGGTCTTGTGCGCGATGGTGACGGACTTGCGCCTTTTCGTCGCCAGCTGGAACGCCTGATGGGCAATCCGCTCACAGGCGCTGCGGGTGAACACGGCGACGGCAAGCGCGACATCGGGTGTGGGCATGAATTCGCCTGCGCCGTCGTACATGTTGCGGTCGGCGTAGAAGCCCTCGGTGTTCTCCCTCACGATGACCACGTCGAGATCGGGGCACACGGCAGCCACAGACGCACTCAGGGCACGGGCAGGCCGGATGTTGGCGAACAGGTTGTAGCGCTTACGAATTGCCCCGCCGGGGGACAGTGTGCCCCGGAATTGCTCGGGGTATCCGGCGTTGTCGTGCGGGCCAAGGATCCATCCGGGCAGTCCGTCGAGTTCGGCCAGCGTCGGTTCCGGCAGCGGGGTGCCGAACTCACCGATCGCCTCGAGACCGAACGGCAACTCGCGCCATTGCACTTCCACCGAAACACTCGCCAGGGCCCGTCCGGCGACCATGGTGGCCGAGTCGACGATCTCCGGCCCGATCCCGTCGCCGAGGAGTACCCCCAGGGTCAGCATGCGTGTCCTCCGCTCAGATCGGATGGGTGGCGAACCGCTGCAGCAACAGTTCCGCCACCTCTGCCGGCTTCTCCTCCGGGAGCCAGTGTGAGGCCCCGCGCAGGGTTTCGAAGCGGTACGGACCGCTGACGTACTTCGCGGTGTCGTGCGCCGGTTTGGCGGTGATGGCGATGTCGCGGTCACTCCAGACATACAGGGTCGGAACGGTGATCTTCCGGGCGGTGCCCCCGCCCGAGCGGGTCCTCGGCAAGCGGTTCATCGGCATGGCCCGGTACCAGTTCAGCGCCGCGGTGAAGGCCCCGGCTTCGGTCATGGCCCGAGCATCACGTTCGGCTGCCTCGGGCGGCAGCCCGCTGTGGATCAGCGATCTCGCGATCGCCTTGCCCTTACCGTCGCGCCCGAGCATGAATCGTTCGGCCAGCCAGGGCAGTTGGTTGACGTACATGTACCAGGACGCCAGCCCCTGGCGGCTGGTCAGCATGGACCGCAGGAAGGCCCGCGGGTGCGGAACCGACAGCGCCGACAACGAGGCCAGCCGTTCGGGCGCGTGCTCGGCCACACCCCACGCCACCGCGGCGCCCCAGTCGTGGCCGACGAGATGCACCCGTTCGGCGCCGCTGGCATCGATCAGCGCGAGGGTGTCCTTCACCAATTCCGATGCGCGATAGTCCCGGCGCCGAGGCGGGCGGGCGCCGGGGGAGTACCCGCGCTGGTTGGGCGCCAGGCACCGGTAACCCGCGGCCGTCAGCAGCGAGATGATCGGCGTCCAGCTGCTGTTCTGCTGCGGGAAGCCGTGCAGGAGCACGACCACCGGGCCGTCGGCGGGGCCGTCGTCGATGACGTCGAACACGAATTCCCCGCGGCGATACTGATCCATACGCTGCATCATGCCAAGCCCGGCAGAGGGGCGGCTCAGGCGTTGTCTTTCGAGGAGATGTTGTTGAGAAGGGTCTGCGCCTGTCGGTCCACCATTCCGGTGATGCCTTGCTGCGACGCTCCGAACAGCAGCGAGTAGCCGACTACGTGGGCGCTGGTGGTCACGCTCACGCCATCCCCGGCTATGCCCGCCTTGACCATCAGCAGTCCGGCGACCGCGGTCAGTGCGCCGGTGGGCAGCTTCAGCAGCAGCGAGGCCATCGGCACCGCATACGCGGTGGACGTTCCCTTCATGTTCCGGATGGCCAGCGCACCAACCAGGCTCGCGCTCACCAGACCCAGCAATTCCGCAATCGCGATGTCGGCACGCGACAGCGAGCCGCCCGTTGTGACGAGACCGAAGGTGTCGGGTCGATATGCGCCGACGATGCCGAAGCACACCGCCAGCAGGGCCAGCACCGCGGTGGCACCGAGCAGGATGTTGCGAAAACTGCGCAATCGCATGCTCTCGCTGTCGGACGCGGCGTGTACCGCCTTTACGCTGTGCGCCAGCGCTTCCCGATCGTGCTCGCTCCATTTGGTGTGGCTAACGAGTTCCCGGATCGTCGTGACCGAATCATGACTTTCGCCGAGCAGTTCCTTTCCGGTGGAGACGATCTCAGGCAACCGCGCCCGGACTACGGCGGGTGTCGCCAGCCGGATGACCGTCACGTCCACGGCGTGAATTCGAAGCCAGGCGGCTTCCACGGCTGCTCCGTTGAGCACGCCGAGCAGGCAGCGCGGAGCGTCGACGATCTCCGTTGCTTCCTTGAGCCTGCGCCGCGCGTCGGTGTACCGCGGGTCGTCGCGGCAGGCGGCCGGGAGCCCGTCGAGTTCGACCCGCAGATCGGCGAGCCGCCCTCGCGCCACCTCGCGCCACACCGACGAGGGCAGGGGACGCAGTTTGTCCCGAAGCCTCGCGCTGCGGGGCCGATCTCGGGCAGAGGGCGACTCGGCGCCGGCGATGGCCAATGCCGGGCGGTCGCCTGCTGCGGAGCGCGAGGAGGCCACCGAGGTCATGTTCGCACCACATGCGTCATCGTCATCACCGTCCGCCAGCTGAACTGAGAGGTCGAGCCATCCCAGCATCGCCGGATCGGCGCGGGTCGACACGAGTAGCGGGCTACCTCAATCTGCCGGTCTGTTTCAGGTAGTCCGCTACGCGCGACTGCCGTCAGAACCGCACCCGACACTGAGCCGGTCTGAGCCTCATGCGATCAGAAAGGCGGCGGCAGATGAAGAACTACACAGTGGCGCTCGGGGACACGTTGTTCGGGATAGCCCAGCGCGAATACGGCGACGGCGGTCTCTACCCCGTGATCGCCGCGCAGAATCACCTCAGCAACCCGGGGCTGATCAACATCGACCAGGAGCTGTTGATCCCCTATGTCACCTATCGGCACCTGTTCGCCACCGATGACAGCACCGCCGCCCGACAGCAGCTCACCCAGTCCTTCTACGGGACGCAGAGCCCGGTCATCCAGCTGCTCTGGGAAGTGGTCAACGGTGTGGCGCAACGCGAGATCCGCCGGGGTACCTGGTTGCTGCTGCCGGATATGGCGAATGTCGGACACCACACCGTGGTCGCGGGGGAGAGCTTCGCGGTGCTGGCCGCGCGGTGGTACGGCGACGAACACCTCGCGATCGTCATCGCCAATGCGAACAACCTCGACCCGTCCAGCGATCCGAGTCCGGGCCAGGTGCTGATCGTGCCCGGACTCAATCGTCGTCGGCACGTCGCCGGTGACACGCTCGAATCACTGTGCGTCGAGGAATACGGAGATCACGATGTGGCGACCCGAGCGGCCGTAGCCGGCGCGGCCAACTACATCGGCCATCCGCACAACCTGTTCTCCGGTCAGGTGGTGTACTTCCCGTCCTGAGGATGGCCGCATAGGCGAGAGTGGTTGTTTGCCAGTCGATCCCGCGCGCAAGCTGCGCCCGACGCCCGTGATCTTCCGGTAGCCAACTTGTGACAGCAACGTGGCGGCCCTCTGCCGCCTGACCGGTTGCAGCGCGTACACAGATTGCGGTACCAATCTTCAGGTGGGCGCGGGAAGGATCATCTGAATGACCGGTATTGGGGCAGAAGATGTTCCAGGGCACTGGCTGACCGCCGCGGAAGTGGCGCGGTCGTCGCAGCTGCGGGAGGATCTGGTCGAGCGGTTCCTGCCGGCCGCGCAACCGCAAGAGAACCTCTACGGACGTGATCTTGTTTCGGTGGCCCGATTCGTCAAGGTACTCACCGATCTGGGAACGCCGGCCGCTGCCATCGAGGTGGCTGTCGCCGAGCTGCGGGCCCGCCCGGACGCGGCGTTCAATGTCGCGCTTCGAGGTTCCGGCAACGGTAGTCGATGGCCGTTCAATTCCAGGCTGCACACCGGACCGATGAGGCGTCCCCGGACGCGAACGGTGATCGGCGTGACCACCGCCGCCGCGTTGCTCGTCGGTGGCGTCATGGCCGTCACCCTGTCGGGGCACGACGACACGGCAACCGCTGCTGCACCGGCACGCACTACGGCCGCGAAACCTGTTCCCGCCGAAGTAGTTGCGTCTTCTGCACGTGACGAGCCGGCCAAGCCTGCCCAGGCGTTCGCCGCGGCGAAGCCGGATCCGGTCTGCACCCAGTGGCAGCGGGTCAGCGCAGGGTATGACGGCAAGCAGCAGACCTGGGCCAAGACGGATCACCGGGTGGCTGCCACGCGCTGGTCGCCCAAGCAGCGGTCGGTGACGATGGCCGTCATCCCCGTGATGCGCCGGGAAGCCGTCGAATTGCGCCGTCTGGCAGACGAGTCCACCGATCCGCTCCTGGCGGGCCTGCTCCGGGCCCAGTCGCGGTATGTGGACAATTACGCCGACAAGCTGCCGAAGTTCCAGCCCGCGGACCATGCGAGCTGGACTGCCGCCACCGCCATGGACGGTGCGGTGAAAGCGGTTTGCTCAACACCGCGTTGAGCATCTCGTCCCGATCTCTGGTGGGGCGCTAGGGGATGAGCGCCCCACCAGAAATCGGCTCGGCTACAGCGGAATCCAGGTTCCGAGGAACCAGAAGCCCCAGCCGCGTCCGTCGCCGGCCGGCATCGGAGTGACCCGTTGGCCATTCCATTCGAACGGCTGGTGATCGTGGCGTCCCGCGTCGATGTTGCGGCCGTGCCAGTCGTCGGCCCGGGGACCCCGGTCGTCGCGGTGGTCGCACGGGGCGCCGGGTCGGTCACAGCCCGGACCCGGATCGGCACCGGCCGTGCCGATGCCGAGGCCCAGTAAGCCGGCCATGCCGATTCCTGCCGCCATCGCAGATACGCCCACGGATTTCTTGAAACCCATTGCTTTACTCCGTTTCTGAACTGTGCGACGACGGTGCCGCACGGAGAGCAAAGCTATTTCGGCCAGATGTGTTTGCCCTGTGCCCCCTGTGGGGGCGGGCTGTGGGATCGGTAACGAATTGAAACCGGGCCGCGCTACCAGGTCAGGTTGTGCTTTTCGAAGTGGCGGGCCAGCGCCTCCATGTACTCGTCACCGTGAAAAGGCCCACGGGCGCCGATAGCCTTTTCCAGGAACGGGCCGTACTCCTCGTCGTTGACGTAGGTGGACCAATGGGTGATCTGACCATCGTCATTGGTGTCGATGAAGCTGATCGAATAGAAGCCCATCGTCTCGCCGTCAGCCGTGGTGCCCTCCCAGCGGTAGCGCATGACGAGGCCGTTCTCGGCGGGCCAGAACTTGTGGTCGACGGGTTTCCAATCGGGGAAGACCACCGAGTAGGCCTTGGCCTCGACGGTTGCAGCGACGTCGAAGGAGGTTGCCACGTCCTTGAGCACGAGTTCCTGGCCGGCGACGAAGTAGGGCGAGGTGTATACGGCGTCGTCGGTGAATTCCCACTCGTCGTATGACTCGCCTTCCTGGACCTTCCGCAGCACGTACTTGTCGCGGTAGCTCTCCGCCATCCGGCGGTGTTTGGCGATGCGATCGACCAGATCCATTGCGGTCCTTATCCATTGGGGGAGCGGTAGAGCCAGGCCAGCGGATCATGTGGCGTGGCGCACACAAAGTAATATACAGATGTGTATCCCAGATTCAATGATGAATTCTCCGGGATGCCCGCCGCTTCGGAAACGCGACTAAGCCCGGGTCAGGAACCCGAGCACGGTCTGCTCGAAGGCCTCCTTGGCTTCGATCATCGCCCAGTGTCCGCACTTGGGAAACACGTGCAGCTCGGCGTTGGGGATCGTCCGCATGGGGATGAGCGCCATGTCGAGGGGGCTGACCCGGTCATCGCGACCCCAGGTCAGCAAGGTCGGTGCGGCCACCTTGTGCATCTGGGCCCACGGCATCGGCGCGTCAGAGGCGCGCATGGCCGCCATCATCCCCGCGAACGCCGCTTTGCCGTACATTCGCTTGGCCGCGGCCAGCGTCGCGGGGTCCGTCGCCAGCTCCCACCGTTGTTCGATGAGTTCGTCGGTGACGAGTGCCGGGTCGAACACCATCGAGTTGAGCCAATCGACCAGGCGTTGGCGGGTTGGGTCCTCGGTGAACTCCTGCAGCAGCCGGATACCTTCGCTCGGCCCCGGGCTGAACAGGTTGGTGCCGATGCCTCCGATGGTGACGAGCTTGCCGATGCGGGCCGGCTGGCGGATCGCGAAGTTGATGCCCACGCCTCCGCCCATCGAGTTTCCGACGATGTGCACGCGGTCGATGCCCAGAGCGTCGACGAACGGAGCCACCACGCTCTGGGCGGTGACCATCGGATGACCACCGAGATCGTCGGTGACGCCGAAACCCGGGAATTCCAGGATCAGGCAACGGAACTGCTGGGCAAAGGTGGGCAGGATGCCCCGGAAATTCCGCCAGCCCGTCACTCCCGGGCCGGAGCCGTGCAGGAACAGCAGCGCCGGCCCCTCGCCGGTGTCGTAATACCGCAACTCTCCGGCGGATGTCTCGATCTGCTTCAGTTCCAGCTCGGTCATGCCGACCAAACTACGGGGTACCGGTACTCGGATACGTCGTCAGTCCCGCCCCGCGGAACCCGAACTCGTCGCCGGAATGGGGCACGGGTTCGGGTGTCCATGGTGGTCTCCTCGCGACGCAGAACAGGTACCGGATTACTCATGGCCTCCACGTTGCCGCTCCATACGCTTGAGCAGAGTCGGGCTGCAGGAGGGGACGCGGCAATGATCGTCTTGACGGACACCGTCCAAACTTGGGGCCACACGGCCACCGTGCACTACTCGCATGCGCCGCGCGCGGTGGTCGCTCAATCGAGCCTCGCGCTGCACTCGGAGTTCAACGTCAACCTGCCACCCAGACCGATATTTCGGAGCTTCGGGTTTTTCCGGACCGCGGTTGTCGACGGGACAACTGTCACCGTGAACGGACCGTCCCTGGTCTCAGCAGGCGTAACGGAACTACATTTCGACCTACTGACCGACAACGGCGCGTCGATGGCGGTGATCAATCAGTTCGACACCACCGGGACATTCTCCGGCCCGCCGGTGCCGCCGGTCAGTGTCCGGCGAGTCTCATTCCACCGCCCGATGAACGGAACGACCGCCTACGCCCACACCACCAAGGTGTATGCCGGTGGTCGTGACATCAGTGAGCACGAGGCCGTCGAAACCGCAAGGGCGACACTGATATCGCTGGGAATGGATTCGGCAAATCTGATCATGAAAGTGACGACCGACGCCGATCTGGTATCGCGGCTCCAGCGCCTCGATCCGTCGACGAATGAACTCGTCGATCAGGACACCGATCTACCCATCGGATAACGGAGTTCCGGGCTCCCATTTCACGCTCGGTAGCCGTCCAGAAATCCCGTCAGCCCAGAGGGTTCGTGCGGGCCGATGGCGATCTGCTCGACGACGCCGATCCCGGTGCGCTCACCCATCGTGGCCTTGACGACGTTCTGCAGGTGTATCGAGGCGAAGTCGGTCGGGTCGAATTCGTCGAGACGAATGGACTCCCGGCCGATCTCGAACTGTCCGTGGTTGGACCCGTGTCCCCAGTGCGGATGCCAGTACCCGATCCCGCGCATCCGGAACGTGAACAGCTTCTCCACCTCGATGTGAGTCTCGCCCTCGACGGGATCGGTGAACCACAGGTGCGCCCGGCGGATTTCGCGTCGTCCCGGCTCCCACTCGAGTTCGTAGCCGAGGTGGTAACACTCGCGCACACCGACCCGGCTGCACGGCGAGACACCCGCCGGTAGCGGATCGAGGATCTGCGCGGTTTCCAGCCACCGCCGTCCATCCTCGTGCTCGTGAAAAGCGAAGTGGGTGAATCGATCTCCGAAATGCAAAGGGGCCCAGAGCCAGAACACCTGGAACGGCATGGGCTGGCGCAGCACCGGCACCTGCTCGCCGACCGGCCGGATGCCCCAGGAGCGGTCACGGGTCCCCGGCACAGAACCGGCGTCGACGGTGATGTCCTCGCCGTCGACGCTGATGGTTCCCTCCCAACTGCCCCATTGGGTCAGGCGGGTGTGGTCGGTCAGCACGATGCCCTCGGCAGTACGGCGGGTTTGCCGGGGTTCCTCGATCGCGACAGTGGTCGCCCGGAACGTCAGGTCACAGGCGATGCCGTGTTCGTTCGAATCGACGATGTAGCGGAGGGCGCGCAGCGGTTCGACCACTTCGATGCGGAACGGGCCCACATTCGCCGAGCGGTCCAACGGCATGGCCCCGGAGGCGAAGACGGAATGTTCCACACCGTCTTTGACCAGACTGAACGCCGCGTCGATCACCCCGCGCACGGGATAGTGACCCATCGCCGCGCCGAAGTAGAAATCCCCGTCGCGCTGATGACCGTTGAACCAGTAGCGGTCATAGTGGTTGGGGTCGGCGCTGGCCGGCGTTGCGACCGGCTCGGCCGTCGAGTGGATGGGGTAGTCGTCAAACGGAGTGAGCATCGGTCCTGTTCCCGTTCACCGCAACGGTTGACGTCACGCTCCGCCGGGCTCATTGATCCTGACCAGCATCTTGCCGATGTTGGCCCCGTTGAACAGACCGTTCAGGGCATCGATGCTGGATTCCAGTCCCTCGTATACGGTTTCACGGTGCACCAGTAGCCCTTCTTTTTCCCAACCCTGCAGTGCGGCGAACGCCTCGTCGAAGCGCGCCCATTCTTCGAGGGCGATGAACCCCTGCATCGTCGAGGCAGTGGCCAGCAGGTTCACGTAATTGGACGGCCCCGGATGATCGCCGTTCAAGTAGCTCGAAATGATGCCGCACATCACTACGCGCGCCTTGTGGGCCAGGTTGGCCAGCACAGCATTCAGCATGTCGCCGCCCACGTTGTCGAAGTAGACGTTGATGCCGCCCGGGCACGCTTCCTTGAGTGCTGCGGTCAGGTCGCCGGCCTTGTAGTCGACGCAGGCGTCGAAGCCGAATTCCTCGACCACGACCCGGCATTTTTCGGGGCCGCCCGCAATGCCGACCACCCGGGCACCGGCGATCTTGGCGATCTGACCGGCCACCGACCCGGTGGCACCCGCGGCCGCCGAGACGACCACGGTCTCGCCGGCTTGCGGGTTGCCGACGCCTTTCATCCCGAAGTAGGCCGTCGCACCCGTGGGCCCGTAGATCGACATCACGGCCAGCGGATCGGTGTATCCGACCACCGGCGTGCTGAAGAGATCGTCTCGAATGATCGCGTAGTCCTGCAGTCCGGTCAGGGTGGTCACGAGATCACCGACCTTGTAGGCGTCGCAACGCGATTCGACGACCTCGCCGATGCCCGCAACCCGCACCACCTCGCCCAGCTGCAGGGGCGGCAGGTAGCCGGGCTCACCGTCCAACCACGTGCGCGCCGCCGCGTCGATGCCGACATAGGTGGTCCGCAACAGCGCCTCACCGTCGGCCGGCGTCGGCGCAGGCGTGGTGACCATCTCGGTGTCGTCGGGGGAGACCAGCCCGTCCGGGCGGCGCCGCAACAGGATCTGGCGGTTCTGGCGAGGCGCGGCGTCAGTCAATTCATATCTCCCGTGGTCATCAGAATTTTCATATTGATTCTTAGAACTCGCATCGATTAGCGTCAACCCCCGGATCGACAATGTCCCGCTTGGTAGGAGGATTCCGTGACCTCCAACGACATAGCGCCGCGCCGCGGTCGGCCGCCCCGCATCGACCAGAGCGCCATCATCGCCGCGGTGCGGGAGATCGGCAGTGAGCGCGTCACCATGCGGCGGGTCGCCGAGCATCTCGGAATCAGCCTGCCCGGGCTGTACCACCACGTCAAGAATCAAGATGACCTGCTGCGTCTGGTCACCGAGAGCGCTCTGGTGAACTCACCGCCGCCGCGGTACACCGGTCAGCACTGGGCGACCTGGATGCGCAGTTACGCGTCCTACATCCGGACTGTGCTGGCTTCCGAGCCGGCGCTGGTGGAAAAGTTCGTCACGGGTGGGGTGCGCGACGAGATGGAGATGCAGTGCAACGGCGATGCGGTTGAGGCGCTCGCCGAACACGGGTTGGCTCCCGATGACGCGATGGCGGTCTGGGCGGCGGTGAGCGCGATGGCGATCGGCAGCGTCACCGAGGCGCACCGCGAACACCTGCACGCCGAGAACGGGCAGCCCTGGCTGGCCCGCATCTTCAAGCTCACCGCCAAACGTCCCACGTCCGACTATCCGACGCTGCGTGCGATCGCCCAGTCCGGGTATGACCCGTTTGGCGAGGACAGCTTTCAGCAACGAATGACGATGTTGCTCAACGGCATTGCGGTGCAGTACGGGCTGCCTCCGGAGCCCGCGGGCTAGCTACCGGGCTTGAGGTTCGGTGAACCGGTAACAATTGTCTCAGCGGGGCGCAGCGTTCGATTGCGACGTGAGGGGAACAATGACCGGAGTGCGTGATGACCATGCCGATGCCGTCGCTCAGCCCGGCTTCGTGACCTGCTGCCGGGCACTGGGTGGCTTGCCGGTGGGCGTCGTGCGCCCGCGGCGCAAAGATCAACGCCTCTTGGCGTCTCTCGCCGACCGTGGCTTACCCGCGTTCGGCACAACCGTCGAGGTGATCACGCTGCCGCAGCGAGCCCGGATGGTGCCCACTCCGGCGATCGCCGAGGGTGTTTGGCGACCGCTGCGGACGGTAAATGCGGTGAATGCGTTCGTGATCCGTCACCCCATGGCCACTTTTCTGGTTGACCCTGGCGTCTGTGTCGATGTCGTCGGACGTGCGGTGGCCGAACTGCCCTGGCTCCTCCGGGTGGCCGTGACGCCCCCGCGCGACGTTGTCGACATCCGGCAGGCTCTGGCGCTGGCAGGCATCGATGTCGCCGATATCGACTTCGCACTGCCCACCCACCTGCACTGGGATCACGTGGCCGGCCTGCTCGACCTGCCTGGGTTGCCGGCATATCTGCATCGGCTCGAGCACTCCTGGGCGATGAGCGGACCGGTCGCGCCGCAAGGCGGCGTGCGTTCGGCAGTGCGCGATCGGCCCGTGACGCTATACGACCTCGACGGTCCACCGATCCTGACGTTCCCTTGCAGTCACGACCTTTTCGGCGACAGATCCGTCGTGCTGGTCGGCCTGCCCGGCCATACTCCCGGCAGCATCGGGATACTCGTGCAAACGTCGACGGGCCCGACACTTCTTGCCGGCGACGCCGTTTGGAGTCGGATCCA
Organism: Mycolicibacterium sp. 050232; assembly: GCA_036235365.1. GTDB lineage: Bacteria > Actinomycetota > Actinomycetes > Mycobacteriales > Mycobacteriaceae > Mycobacterium. The sequence goes on from JAZBEZ010000007.1 coordinate 110,304, forward strand.
GATCGATCGGCTGCGCCAAAAGGCTTCCTACCCCGGTCTGCTCGCCGACGCGGACCGGGACGCGGCCTGGGCGACGTTGCACCGCCTGCACGCAATACGAGACCGCCTCGCCATCGTGCCCAGCCACGACCATGACGGGCAGCGCTGAATTTTGCTGGATATGGCAACGGTGCGGCCGATGTGGGGGACAGTTGCCACTATGAGTAGCCAGAAAGTCCCCAAACCCAGTGACCTCAAATCGGCCGCTCAAGCAGCGGTCGAGACGGCGCAGTCAGCCGTGGGAGCCGCGCAGTCGGTGGCCAGTGGCGCAATGCGTATCCCTCCGGCCTCGGCTCAGCTCGCGGCGCAGTTACCCGATTTGCTGGAGAATCTCGCCGTTGCGACCGAGCGGCTCAACACCACGATCGATCGGACCGAACGGTATATGGCCATGGCCGACCCGATGTTCCGGACGTTGGACCGGCTACTGCCGCAACTCGAATCGCTGATCAACACCGGCAACGACGTCTTCCGGCTGTTGACCAGCCTTCCGGGCATCTCCACGCTCAACCGGATCACCGGCCGCGGTCGCGAGGAGCGGGACCCAGGCTAGGCGATGCCGAGAACTGCTGCGGTGAAGCGCCAAAGTTTTTGTGTGGCTTGGTCGGCACTGGGTGTCGGGGTCACTCGGAGCTGTTGTGCGATGCCGTGGCGTAGGCCGCCGATGACGTAGGCGCCCGCGCTGTCGGCATCCAGATCTTTTGGCAGTTCGCCGGATTGCTGTCCGTGGCGAATATTTGCGGCGGCGTGGTCGATCAGGTCGTGGACGTAGGCCGCTTCGAGTTCGGTCAGCTGCGGGTCGCTTGCGGTGCGGTTGAGCAGGATCGGTGCCAGAGGGTCAGCGAGATGGTAGGCGACGAACCGGTGAGTGCGGTCGCGTTCACGAGTGCCCCAGTCGCCGTGGGGGAGGTGGCCATCGCCGATCGCGTGGCGCAGGCCGTTGTAGAAGCTGTCATAGATCGCGGTCAGCAGCCCACTTTTCGATCCGAAGTGGTGGTACAGCGCCCCTGTGCTGAGCCCGGTGCGACGAGTCAGCCCGCTGAGCTCGAAGACGCCGTTTCCATCGACGAGTTCGGCGCGCGCGGCGTCGATCAGTTGTTGACGTCCGACCGGGGCGCGTGCCATAGTCCGAACCATAACAGAAGTCAGTTATGTTTCGGTGAGGCGATCATGAGCACTGAAGTGACATCGTTGACGGAGCTGACCGGCGACCTCGCCGGTACCTATCGGCGGACCCGCAGCAGCGGGGAACAGGTGGACCCCGCGGTGGCCGAGGCAGACCTGGCGGCGGTGCTGCGCGACGGCTACGTGATCCTGCCTGATCTGCTCAGCACCGCAGAACTCGACGCGATCCGGGATTCGGTTGGGCCGCTACTGGATCAGCGGGGCCGCAACGGTTTCGAGGGCCACGCCACCCAGCGGGTGTACAGCGTGTTGAACAAAACCCGCAGCTGTGACCGGATCGCCGATCATCCCCGTGTGCTGGCCCTACTGGACCGGCTGTTCATGCCGAACTATCTGTTGTCGATGCTGCAGGTGATCAAGATTCTGCCGGGGGAGCAGGCGCAGATGCTGCACACCGACGACAGCTTCTATCCGCTACCCAGACCGCGAAAGGCCTTGGGCGCCGCCACGATCTGGGCCATCGACGATTTCACCGCCGACAACGGCGCTACCGATATCGTCGCGGGCAGCCATGAGTGGGGTGATCGGCAGCCCCGCCCCGCCGAACGCGAACCGGTGATCATGAGGGCAGGCTCCTGCGTGTTCTTCCTCGGGACACTGTGGCACGGCGGCGGCGCCAACCGATCCTCGAACGCACGACTGGCGCTTACGGCCCAGTACTGCGAACCGTGGCTGCGCCCGCAGGAGGCGTTCACCCTGTCGATGACGCGCGACACGGTCCGCGCCGTATCCGAGGACATCCGCCGCATGCTGGGCTACAGCATCCATCCACCGTTCATCGGCCAGGTCGACGGCATGCACCCCAAGCGTCTGCTCGAACAGGGAAGCTGATCAGTCGCCGGCGGCCCGCAGTGTGATCTCTGAGATGGCTGCGCGGCTCTGCCCGTCCAGGGTGCCCAGCTTCGAAATCCACACCAGCACATTGGAGGTTTTCGTCTGATTGTCGACAGTGATGGTGTTTTCGCCCGGCTGCAACGCCACATTCCGCGTCAGCTCGGTGGTGTCGGACAAGCTGTTCGGGTGGGCACTGTCGGCCGCACGAACCTGGACCTCGGTTCCGGTGCTGGGCACCTCGATCGTGACCTCGCCCAACGCCGTCGGCGAGGGAAGCTGAAGTATCAATCCGACGCCCTCTTTGAATGCCGGAAACGGCGCGGCATCTTGGTAGATGTCGGTGGGCCACGACGTGTCTGGTTTGCCGTCGATGGCCAGACCCGCCTGATCCGGATGGTCTGGCGAGCCACCGGGGGAGAACACCGTCGCACTCTCGGGCGTCACGATCGGCCCCGGGCCGCTGTGCGACGACGAGCCCGAACCGCGGATGAGGAAGATCGACGCGGCAACGATCGTGGCGATGACGGCCAGAACCAAGAGGATGCGCACCGGGCGCGACGCCAACCCACCGCGGCGCTTACGTGGCCGCACTTCGACCGAACTGCGGCGGCGCCGTCTGCGGGTCCCGGTCGAATGATTCATCACCGAGTCGGCGAACAGAGTGCGGTCATCCCAGAAGCCGCTGACCTCCACCACATCTCCGTCGGAGAGCTCGCCCGTGACGGAGTTGCCACGTAACTCGACCGGAACGACGGTGTGTGCTTGACCGGTCGACTCGTACCGCTCCACGCGGAAGGTCCAGACCTCTTCCTCGCTGCCTGGCCCGGGCGCGCGCTTCTGCACGTTGCGGGCGGTGCCCAGGATCGTGAGCATGGCCAACCGCTTGGTCTCCGGAGAGCTGCTCGGCACAAGGTCGTCGGGAAACTCCAACGGAGCGGTGTGGACGCCCGCACCACGGGGCGTCGGCTGCGGATCTTGCTCCTGCACCGGTTGGGGCGCGGTCGACACGTTCGTGCTCCCGCTCAAGGCTCGAGCGAAGTCGAGGCACCGTTCGTAGCGTTTGTCGGGTTGCTTGGCCAGCGCCTTCGCCATCACGGCGTCGAGGTGTGCCAGGTCGGGACGCCGCTCGGACAGTCGGGGCGGCTGCGTATAGAGGTGGTGGCCGGCCAGGACGATGCGATTGGCTTCGTCGAACAGGGGCGCGCCGGTCAACAGGTGGAAGGCGGTCGCAGCGAGGGCGTACTGGTCTGCCCGGCCATCGAGCGCCTTCCCGGTGAGCTGTTCGGGCGCTACGTACGCGACGGTCCCGATGGCCATGTCGGTCTCCGTGAGGCCATTCGCGTCGTCGGCCTCCCGGGCGATGCCGAAATCGGTGAGCAGTATGCGCCGCCGGGCACTTCCCGACGGCGTTGTGACCAGGATGTTCGCCGGTTTGACGTCGCGGTGCAACAGGTTCCGTTCGTGTGCGACGTCGAGGGCTTCGGCGACGGCCGTCACGATCTCCACCACGTCCTGTAACGGCATCCCAGACGGGTACTGCTCGATCAAGTGGTTGGCATCGGTGCCCTCGACATAGTCCATCGAGATCCACAGCCGGCCGTCGAACTCGCCTCGGTCGTGCACCCCGACGATGTGCGGATGCCACAGAGCTGCGGCCAACTCTGCCTCTCGGTTGAACCGGGCGCGAAACTCCTCATCGCGCGTGGTGCTCACCGAAAGGATCTTGAGCGCATCGAGCCGGGGAAGGCGAGGATGCTCGGCGAGGTAGACCTCGCCCATGCCACCGGCGCCGAGGAGCCGCTTGATGGTGTACCCGGCAAAGACGTCACCGGTATTGAACGGCATGTTCGAAGCCTACAAACCAGGGCAAATCGAGCGCGAACATGTGTTGTGGCGGCGAACACAGGTTTGATGCAGGCGTCGCCCCGCTACAAGAGCAACAAGGCCCGATCCCAACCTCGGCATTTAGCAATTGCGTCAGAAACCCATATGTATTGGGTCAGTGCTTTCTATGCGAATATATATGCGTCGCATATGAATTCCTCGCTATTTATTCAACCAAAACTAAACTCGACACAAAACCCCCTACGAAAAACTCGGGGTTGACCAATTTAATGTTGGAAAGGAACGTAAATTGTCGAGCGGCAGGATCGTGGGAAGCATCGTCGCCATCGCAGCCGCGGCGGTAGTGGGACTGTGCTCAGCTGCGCCGGCCTTGGCAGCGCCGACCGGCCCGACCTCAGCGCAAGTGACCATCAGTGAACTGGAGGCCCAGGGCTTCCGGGTGATCCTCAACAAGGTCGGCAACGCGCCCATGGACCAATGCACGGTGACCGCGGTGCGCCAGGGCACCGACGTCAAGCATTCCTGGGTGCAGCGCGGCCCGACGGGCAGGGTGAACAATCTCGTGCGCTACACCACCGCGTACGTCGATCTGATGTGCAAACGATAATTATTCGCCCGGGCTTGAATTGACGCGCCGATACTTGCCCATTCCCACCCGCAACTGGATTTCTGGGTTGACGGTATCTTTCGCATTCATGCTGGATCCGCGTACGTCCCAGCTCTCGACCAGTCCTCGATCACCGTGGGCTGACCCGTCTGCAAAGACCAACGGCGCTCGGCTCCCAGACCACGACTGCGGCGAACCCGGTTCATCAAGCCCTCCGGTGGTCTCGGCACGGATATCGAGATGCCTGGGATGCTCGCCGAAGACACCGGCCTGATGAACCTGATCGCCAAGCGGTCAGCGTGGCTTGACCACCCCAGAGCGCCCGCCGCAACCCCAGTCGTGATGCCTTGGTGAAGGCATCCGCAGGCTAATCGAGTAGTCGGGTACTCATGTGCACTCGGCACCTTCCGGCGCATACTTTCGCGAAAGAATCACGGGGCGGAAGCTGTCTGGACGCAGATCGGCAGATTCGGCCCCGTCAGCTTCGACGAGGGGGCCGCGATGAAGGACGTTGTCGCCACCATCGCGATAAATGACCGGCCGATGTTCATCTCCATGCGTCCCGACGGCGCACGTGTGTACACATGCAACAACGATTCCGGCACGGTGTCGGTAATTGATACCGCCACCAAGAAGATGATCGGCGCGATTCACGTCGCCACCACCACTGCGGGGATGGCGATCCATCCGAGCGGCACCAAACTCTACGTTGTCACACCGAAGAACAACGGGCCCGCGGCCGCGGAAACCGTTGGGGCAGTTAGGGTAATCGACACCGTCACAAACAAACTGACCGCGAATATCCCGATCGGGGATTTCCCGGTCGGCGTGGCCATCCACCCGAATGGGACCCGGTTATATGTGGGCTGTCTGGAGAACAATTCGGTCAAAGTCGTCGACCTGGCCACTGCAAGCGTGACCGCGACGATCGACGTCGACTCGGCGGGCTACTGGCTCGCAGTGAGCCCTAACGGTTCTCGCCTCTACGTCGGCGGTTTCGACATCAACCAGGTGATCGTCGTCGACACCGCAACCAATCTCGTGACCGCGGAAATCCCGGTGCCCGAGGTGCCATGGGCGATCGGTGTCAGCCCGGACAGCGCACATGTCTATATCGGTGTCGGCCAACTGAATTCCCATGCAGGGAAGTTATGCGTGTGCGATGCCGCCAGCAATGGCATATCGGCGACCATCCCCATGGCAGGACCACCCCTTGGCGCCGTCTTCAGCCAAGATGGCCACCACCTTTATGTCAGCAACGGAGGTGCGCTGTCGGTCATCGCCACTGCCACGAACGGTGTTCTCCAGACCGTGCAGGTTGCCGACTCCGTGACAGGTGTGGCCGTCAGCCCGGATCGGCAGAGTATCTACGTCGCCGACGGGAGCAACAACGTCGTGGCGGTGATCGAAGAGCGACGTCCGCTCGACCTCGAGGAGGCGATCGCCAGGGTGCTGTGGCGGCTGAAGATCGTCTTGCCTCGAATTTTCGGGAAACCGCCGCGACCAATCAATTTCCCCGGTGGGCCGTCATGACGTATCAGATCTTGCAGAAAGTCCCGTTGCCCGGTTCCGGGACGGGCATTGCCTTCGCACCCGATGGTAGGCACGCCTACGTGTGCAATTCAGCCGGTTCGGTGTCGGTGATCGACACCGCGACCTACGCCGTGACCGCCACCATCGCGGTGGGGCCGAATCTTCGCGATATCGCCATGAGCCCCAGCGGATCCTCGGCGTATGTGGTGTTCGAAACGGATGATGGTGGCGCGCTGTCGGTGATCGATACTGCCACCAATACGGCCAGTCCCGCTGCCGCATTGCCTGCCCGGCCCGCGACCGTACTCGTCCACCCGGACGGAACCCGGCTTTTTCTGAGCTGTTTCGACGACAACACCGTACGGGTAATCGACATCGCTACACGGGTGAACATCGCCACCATCCAATTCACCTATGCGGACCGGTATCTGGCACTCAGCCCCAGCGGCGACGAACTGTATGTCGGCCACGATGAAGACAATGTTGTGTCGGTGGTCAACACCACCATCTATGCGGTGACGTCAACGATCGCTGTCGGCGACGAACCGGCGGGGATCGCGGTCAGTTCCAGCAACACCCGCGTCTATGTCGGTTCCATCGGCCTCAATACGAACCGCAATGCCGGCCCGTTGAATGCGTTCGACGTCGGCAACCATGCGCGGATCTGGTCCATTCAGTTCAGCCCTCCCGCCCTCACGATCGCGCTCAACCCGAAAGCCACTTTCCTCTACGCCGGCGGGAAGAACGTGTTCACGGTGGTGGATGCCGGTGCCGGCAAGATCGTTGGCACCGTCCAAACAGGCGGCTGGATTATGGATCTGGCAGTACAACCGGGCGCAGAACTTGTGTACCTGACGAACTACGAGCAAGACTACGTCAGCGTGATTGGCTGGCGACCCGACAGCGACCACAATCCTTGGCCCGATCTCGGTCGGTTACTCGAAACCGTTTGGGCGTGGGTCCTTCGCCCAACCCGGTTCATCAGGCCCCCGCGGCCTACCACCTGGTTGTAGTTACTCACACGCAAGTACGCAGTGCTAAATCTCCCTCTGCCACACCACTATTCGTCACCGTGACGAATAGTGGTGTGGTGGCTCCGTTTCACGGAAAGGGGATAGGAGGGATCGCGGAAGGAAATTGGATCTGGGGGATCGGGGCAGGCAACTCGATTTGGGGCACGTCGGCCGGAAGTGGCTCCCGCGGGATCTCGCTCGGCAACTGCACAATGGGAACGGCGCTAGGTAGCGGTACCGGTGGAACATCGCTTGGAAACGGGAACGGCGGCAGGTTGGCTGGAACCGGCAGTGTCGTCTCGGGATCATCCGATGCGATAGATCGGCCCGGATCGGCACCGCAGCCGGCGACTGTCATCGCGGCCATTAGCGGCAGCAGCAGGCCTGCTCGCCACCCATTCCGACCCGCGCAAACAACCATCCGATCAGCCCCTTGCGATTCACCAACGACGCTATCACCGGCGAGGTGCTTCGGCCTGAGCCCAGCCGGCACCAAAAGTCGCGTATTACTTTTCGTCGCCGGATATCTCACGACGCGGCGACAGCGCCACCGGGTGACGCTACGCTGCTGTTCCGTGCAGCAGACACGCCTCGACACCGCTCGGATCCAGGCGATGCGTCAGGTCATCGACCCGGTTTTTCTCAACACACCGCTGTATCGGTGCGAGGCGTTGGAGCCCATCCTTGGGTGCACGGTGAGCATCAAGCTCGAAACAGCGAACCCGATCCGCAGCTTTAAGGCCCGCGGCACGGAGATCGTCGCGAGCGGGCTCGCCGACAGCGGCTCACGGGCCGTAGTGTGCGCTAGTGCGGGCAACTTGGGTCAAGCCCTTGCCTGGTCCGGCCGCGGTCGGGGGCTCGACGTCACCGTCGTCGCCTCGCGCTTTGCACCCCGGGTCAAACTTGATCGCATTCGCGCACTGGGTGCCACATTGGAACTGGTCGACGGTGACCACGAGATGGCGCGCGAGCAGGCAGCAGCCATCGCCCGGCGCGAGGGAATCCGGCTGCTCGAAGACAGCCTGGACATCGAGACCTGTGAGGGCGCGGCGACCATCGGCCTAGAACTGCTGGAGGCCGCCCCGTCGTTCGACACTGTCCTGGTTGCCCTGGGCGGTGGGGCGCTGGCCACCGGTGTGGGCCACGTCGTCAAGACTTTCGCCCCCAGCATCGAGGTGGTCTGCATCCAGCCGTTGGGCGCACCAGCCATGACGCACTCATGGCACCAACGCAGCGTCGTCACCACCGAATCGACCAACACCATCGCCGACGGTGTCGCCGGTCGCCGTCCCATCCCGGCTGTACTGGATGACCTTCTTCTGGTTGCTGACGATGCAGTTCTGGTCCGGGAGGCATCGATCATCGCCGGGATGCGAATGCTTCTCGAGCATGCCGGCCTTGTGGTCGAACCATCAGCCGCCCTCGGCATCGCGGCGATCATCGAAGACCCTGACCGCTTCGCCGGCCGCCACGTGGTCACCATCGTGTGTGGCAGCAACGTCGACATCGACGCCTATCAGCGATGGATCGGAGAGGAACCCATCCACAGGTCCTGACAATTCCTCCCGAAAGTGCCTGTACGGCAACAGAATATGCGGCCAGGCACCCGTCTACAATTCGTCACCGTGACGTAAGTATAGGACTGGCCCTGGGAGTGGGGGCGCTAGTGGCCGTCGCCGCCGACGGACCGACGCGAGTACCGGCGTGCGCATGAACATGTTGCGACCGGGTCCTTCGCGGCACGGGCAGCACGCCGACGCCCCCATGCGTTCACACATCGCACAGCCATGAACGAGATCGATGATGGTTGGGCGCAAGTGGCTCTGTGAACGACTCTGCAGGTAAGGCGACTGTTACGCAGCGCCTGCGGTCTCAGCCCAGCTTATCGATGTACCGATAAGCTACATTATGTCAACTAAAGTGCGTCGTATTGCTCTGTCCGTCAATTCTTTTCGTTCGCTCATAGATCGAGGACCACGCGAAGGGCCGCATCAACCCGCCGCATTTCCTCGAAGCTCAGGAACCCTACGCTCTTACCCAGCCGACCCGGGTCGACCGCTGCGGCCTGCTCCGCAAGCACCCGGGTGTTCACTCCACCGATCTCAACCTCGGGCCGGAAGCTGGCGGCACGAGCCGACGTTGACGTCGGCGCAACCAGCCAGGTCGACAGCGGCAACTGATCCGACTGGACGACTACGGCATATCGGGAACCGGCCTGTTCGTGGCCACGATTCCCCCGCGGCGCATTCAGCCTAAAGACCTCACCACGCACGCAGCGTCTCCATATCGCGCAGCACCTGCATGGCCTCAGCACGGTCTGACTCGTCTTCGGCAAGCCTTTCCGCCTCGGCGCGAATCGCCGCGCCGGCCTTCCGTCGCGCGGCATCGATAAGTGCGGACCGAACAGCCGCGGACACCGCCGTGCCATCTTTAGTCAAGACCTCCAGCGCCTTCGAGGTGTCTTCGTCCGGCCGGAAGGTGATCGTGTCAGCCATGGCAACAGTGTACGACGTTTTGTAAGACAGTGGCCGATTTTCAGTTGAACGCCGTAATCCTGCGACAGCAAACGAATCGAGCCACATGCGGCGCTGATGCACATCGCCGCAAAGCCACGCCGCCGTTGCTACAGCGGTTCAGGGGTTCCGCTCGGTCCGGTGGACTCGCTGCACCGCGTCGTCGGCGAGGAGGAATACGGCCGGATCGAATACGGCGGGTTCCCAGTAAAGGATGCTGTATTGCACTGTGGCCCACCGAGTCTCGCCTATCGCGCAAGGCCGAGGAATGCCATCAGCCCTCGCTCGACCTCGACGACTTGCTCCGCCGTCAGTCGGCCGACTCGGGCGTGGACGTTCGACCTTTTGACCGTCGTGAGCTTGTCGATCATCACGTCACTGTCGTGATCAAGTCCGGATAACCGGCCGTCTCCGCCGGCTATCCGGATGCGCATCAACGGCGCATCCAACAGAGTGCTGGACATGGGAGCGACAGTTACGGAACTCGTAGCATCGAAGAGATCGTCCTGAATAATCACCGCGGGACGCGGTTTGGTCGCGTAGACGCCGCCCGCTACGGTCCAGATCTCCCCTCTGTTCACCCCTCTTCCCATGACGTCGAGATGGCCTCAATGAAGTCCTGGTCATCGGCGCTTTCGTCCGCTCGTGCGACCAGCGAAGCCTGGCGGTGCGCCTCGGCTGCAAAAGTGTCGGTTCGAACGTCAGGCACCCAGACCTGCAACGGCCGCAGGCCCCGCTCTCGCATCCGCCGTCGGTACTCGCCAACCCTTTCTCTCACCGCCATGTCACTATGTTACATGTAACGCAGGTTCTCGGGAGCTGGAGAATTCAGATCTGGCAAGCCAGCTAACAAATAGCCCACCGCCGACTGCCGCTCGACAGATCGCCAGGCCTACCCACATTTGACGATCAGCACGGATCGGGGAGGCAGTTCCGATGCTGACCCACCGCTCGGACCGCGGAGAAACACGGCGGGACCGAATATGGAGGGTTACCGGTAAAGTGCGTCCTATTGCGCTGCACCCCAATTGTTTTCATCCGACAACAGCGATCTACGGCGAGAGCTGGGCACTACAGATCTAGGACGAAGCGCAGCGCTTGGTCAACGGCTTGCATCTCTTCTGGACTAATCATTCCCTGGCGAGATGACAGTCGTTCGACGGAGACCACTCGCAGTTGGTCGCAGCGTGCGTAGGAAACATGGTCCAGCCCGCCGCTCGCTGGCTCAAGTTCGACGTGGCCTCGCAGACCGTAACCAGCGGTTGTGATCGGGACGACGACCGCCAGACCGCCCGGTCCGTTGTTGAGAATGTCGACCGACACCACCACCGCCGGGCGACGAAAGGCCGGCCCGTGTCCGACTGGCTGGCCGAGATCGACGTGGTAGACCTCCCCTCGCCAGATCAACCCAGTGCATCCCACTCGTGACGCTCGGCCAGGTATTGCTCCCACAGTTCGGGGTCGTTGCGCAAGCGCTGGTAGTCCCCGTTGAGCCCGCGCAGGAATTCCTGTCTTTCCAAAGCGTCGATGGCTGCGTGTACGACGTCGACGACAGAGGTTTGACGAGCCTTGGCTAGAGATTGCAGCCGCTCAGAATCGGGACGGCGGACTCGGACAGTTGTGGTTTCTGCTGCCATGGGACCAATGTAGACGAATTGTAGACACAGGGCAGAGAGGACGCCCCATGTCGTCGTACATGCAAGCCAACGTCACTGTCGACTCCCCGCCGGGCAGCGACCCGATCGCCAGGCGCGTCATAGGACGTGCACTGGAAGCCCCGGCAATAATCACCACTTGTGACCGAACAAGCATCGACCCAAGTCGGGCCGCCTCCCAACCTGGTCGTCGGCATCATCAAAGCACTAAGACCTCGGCAATGGATCAAGAACGTCCTGGTGGTGGCTGCGCCTTTGGCGACTCTCGGCGGCAATGTCCACTACGACTACTCTGATCTCTTCTTCAAAGTAGGTGTCGCGTTTGTGGCGTTCAGTTTGGCTGCATCCTCGATCTATCTAGTCAATGACGCCCGTGATGTGGAAGCCGACCGCCAGCATCCCACCAAGCGCTTCCGGCCTATCGCCGCCGGGGTGATCTCCCCCGCGCTCGCCTACGCACTGGCAATCGCGCTCGCCGCGACCACGCTGGCGATCTCAGCGGCGATTGCACCATCCCTCGCGCTCGTGATCGGGGTCTATCTGGCGATCCAGCTCGGCTACTGCTTCGGCCTCAAACATCAAGCCGTGCTTGATATCTGCATCGTCTCCTCGGCTTACCTGATGAGGGCGATTGCTGGTGGTGCGGCGACCGGCATCCCGCTGTCGCAGTGGTTCTTGTTGGTGATGGCCTTCGCGTCGCTGTTCATGGTCGCCGGCAAGCGCTATGCCGAACTGCAGCTCGCTGAGCGGACAGGTGCGAAGATCCGCAAATCGCTGGAGAGCTATACCAGCACGTACCTGCGGTTTGTGTGGACGATGTCCGCCACCGCCGTCGTTGTGTGCTACGGACTGTGGGCGTTCGAGCGCGATGGGAATTCCGCGTCGTGGTTCGCCGTCTCCATGGTCCCGATCACGATCGCAATCCTGCGCTACGCCGTCGACGTCGACGGCGGCGTAGCGGGTGAGCCGGAAGACATCGTTCTGAAAGACCGCGTGCTGCTGGTACTCGGCATCGCGTGGATCGCGATCATCTGCGTTGCAATCGTTTTGGCTTGAGTCGGCCGGTGGGCGCACCTCCCGGACAGTCCCCTACGCTACGGGCACTCCGCATTTCCCCGTCACCGGTCGCTCGCGTTTCGCCCCAGCAAGTCGCGTTCCAGGAAGTCTCGGAAGATTCTCGCGAGATTCATCGCGATCGGGTCGGAGTAATCACCGAGTCGGTTTCCGAGTTGAAAGGCCTCATTGACAACGGCCCGCCGTGGCACTTCAGCACGGACCTCGTCGCCAAATTCCTTCTCTACCCGTTCCCTGATCGACTGGTCGATGCCGTTTCTACGGTCGAAACCGGATAGAACCACACCACACCATTTGAGTGGATGTGTTCGTTGGATACGCTCAACTCGGTCACGGGCCTCGCGGGCTTTGCGTACCGCATCAAGGGTCGGGGTGATCGGCGCGTACGCAACATCACCGAGATGCATTGCCAGGGCTTCCAGAGAGCCAGTGCGGCCGCCGGTGTCGATCAAAACAACGTCATAACGGCCAAAGATGCCGGCAGCGTCAAAGATGGCCCGCAACAATCCGGTGTCCGGTACGCCGAAGCCCGCAACACGGCCTAAGGAAGCACCTGCAGGCAGCAAATCGATGCCGGGCCATCTAGTTTCAATGATCTCCTCATCGATTCGCTTCGCGCCCTTGTCGGGGTTCCCCCAAAAACTGATATCGGCGTCCTCAAGCACTGAACCCAAGCCGGTCGAATGCTGCGACACTCCAAAGTGATTCGACAGGTTTCGCTCTGGGTCTGCGTCGACTAACAACGCGGAGATCCCGGCCCGCGAGGCCTCCCCCGCCAGCATCATCTGCCATAGCGTTTTCGCTGTACCGCCCTTACCCGAAAGCACCAGCACCGAAACAGCTACCATTGCCAGCCTCTAAGCAATGCCTGACTCACCTCGCTGCGCTCCTCCATCGTGTTCGCGCTGTTGCCAGACACCTTGCATTCTTGATCGGAGCCTTGATCCTATGTGGTGCACACATCAGGAGCGTTTCCTCCCGGTTTCTTGGTAAGAATCCCCTGGCCATGACCACTCAAACCGGCCCGACTGCTCGGGGGCACCACACCTGGGTGCACACTATGACGTGGCCCTTTCTGCAACAGTATTCAAAGTCGAACTCGGCGTCTCCGATGTCGACCACGGCTACTACGCCGATCACTCGCTGACCGTGGCGCGTCATCCCAGTGAGAACGATGAGCGGATGGTGGTGCGGTTGTTGGCGTTTGGGCTACGCGCACACCGACTCAGCGACGTCGAAGGTGAGTTGGCGTTCGGTCCGGGCCTGTCCACCCCAGGCGTACCCGACTTGCGGCTCGCCGACTACACCGGCCGGATCCTGGAGTGGATCAACGTCGGCCAGCCCGACGAACGCGTCTTGGGCAAAGCGGCCAGCCAGGCCGACCAGGTGCTGCTGTTCCCGTTTGCCGCCGGCGTGGCCACCTGGTGGCGCACCGTCGGCCCCAAAGTGGCGGGGCTGCCGAACCTGTCGGTCGTGCAGATACCGCACACATCGGTGCAGCAGCTGGCCCAGACTGTCGATCGACGGGTCTCGGCGCAGGTGATGGTGATCGAAGGTCAGGTGACGATGACCGTAGGCGGAGTCGACGTCACCTTCACGCCCGAGCCATTGGAGTGACAACTAATGTAATTGCGCTCCACCACACTTGAGCGCCGCGAGGGCAATCAGCCGCGGGAGTTGTTCGTCGGTCAGCGATTCGAGGTGGTCACGGTCGGCACCGATTTCGACCATTACATCGATCACCTCACGGCGACGTTTCTAGGCATCCCCTTCGCCCTGCAGCGCCGCCGCGCTCGCTATGGCGTCTTTGATCAGCAGCATCAGGTGCAGCAGGTCGGTAGGCGACGGTTCGTTCTGGAAGCGGAGATAGAACCGGCGCGCGTTGTCATGGAGGGCATGCACAAGGATGGCGCGGACACCGATCTGCTCGGCGACTTGCACGCTGCGGGCAGTAGCGTCACGCAGCAGGTTCTCCCCCAGCCCGCAGCCCTGGTGTTTGCGGTCGACGGCTAGGCGTGACAGCAGAATCACTGGCACTGGGTTGGGCATGTTCCGGCGGAACTTGCCAGACAAGTCGGCGTGTGCCACCGCTCCCGACGCGATTGCGTAGTAACCGACGACGCTCCCATCCCGGCACGTCACGAAGCAACGTGATGCGCCGCCGGCATGGTTAGTCAGTGCCTGGTTCGCAGATAGTCATCCAGGCTGGGCTCGTCGCTGTCGAACGTCGCGATGTCATCGGACTCGCTGATCGGCCGCGGACGCCTGCATCCACTCACTCGTCAGGATCAAACAACGACGGCTTGGCGAACAGTTCTGCCAACGCTGGCTTGTACTGGACCGGCCGATCGAGCAGGGCGCTGAACTCAGCCCACGCCCACGCCGCGTTATCGAGTAGAAAATGCCGGCGGTCTGCGAGTACATCGCGAGCGTGCGCGACGGTGGCACACACAGTGAAGGTCGTTAGATCCGTCCCTTCGACCTCGGCGGCACGGCGAATCAGCGCGTCCTGCTCAGGCGTCAGGCGCACCGCAAAACGTTCAGATTTCGTAGCCACGAATCCACTGTGTGCCCGATAGGCGTACACGTCAACCGCAGGGTACTGGTCCAGCCTCGGCCTGACTTCCCCGATTACGCCCTTGGTTCCCAAATCAGTAGTGGAAACGCGGTAGTTTCCGCTGCCAATCCCGCCCGCCCGCTGGCTCGCTCAGGTCCCGCTACACGCCACCGCGGCGCAGCATCCGCCCCTGTGCGGTCTTGAAGTCAATCTTCTTGCCGCGCAACCAGGTACTCGTCACGACACCGGCCAGTGCACGTCCGTCGTACGGGCTGATCGGGTTCTTGTGGTGCAGCTTGTGCACGTCGACGACCTGCGCGGACTCGGGCTCGAAGATCGCGAAGTCGGCGTCGTAGCCAAGCGCGATCTTGCCCTTGTTGTTCAGGCCGGCGAGCGCGGCGGGTTTGGCCGCCATCCACTCGAGCACCTGCGTGAGCTTTATCCCGCGACGCTTGGCTTCGGTCCAGATCAACGACAGGCCGAGCTGCAGCGAGGCGACACCGCCCCAGGCAACACCGAAGTCACCGTTCTCGACGTCCTTCAGGTCGACCGTCGACGGTGAGTGGTCAGAGACGATGCAGTCGATCGTGCCGTCGAGCAGGCCCTGCCACAGAAGTTCGCGGTTCGACGCCTCACGGATCGGCGGACAGCACTTGAATGCCGTTGCGCCGTTGGGGATCTCCTCGGCCAGAAGCGTCAAGTAGTGCGGGCACGTCTCGACAGAGATCTTGACGCCGTCGCGCTTCGCGGTCGCGAGCATCGGCAGTGCGTCCGACGACGACAGGTGCAGGATATGGGCGCGGGCACCGGTCCACCGAGCGC
Source organism: Mycolicibacterium sp. 050232 (assembly GCA_036235365.1). Taxonomy (GTDB): domain Bacteria; phylum Actinomycetota; class Actinomycetes; order Mycobacteriales; family Mycobacteriaceae; genus Mycobacterium. Next base: position 125,981 of record JAZBEZ010000007.1, read on the forward strand.
GCTCGATGACCTCGGCGATTGCCACATTCTCGGCGCCGCGCGGCCGCGACGCCAGGAAGCGTTCGTACCGGTCCCCCTCAGCCGTGGGGGCGTGGTCGATGGCGCGGGAGTCCTCGGCGTGCACGATCATCATGGAGTCGAAGTCGGCCAGCACGGCCATGTCCTTCTCCATCTCATCTGCATCGAGATGCGGGAACTCGTCGACGCCGGAGTGCAGCAGGAAGCATTTGAAGCCGAACACGCCTTCGTCGTGCAGACCGCGCAGATCGTCGGTGTTGCCCGGGATCGCGCCGCCCCAGAAACCGACGTCGATGTGTGTCTTGCCCGATGCGGCCGCCCGCTTGGCATTGAGTGCTTCGACGTTGACCGTCGGCGGAATCGAGTTGAGCGGCATGTCGATGAGCGTGGTCACACCGCCGGCCGCCGCTGCGCGGGTAGCGGAGTCGAACCCCTCCCACTCGGTGCGGCCCGGCTCGTTGACGTGCACGTGCGTATCGACCAAGCCGGGAATCATGACCTGCTCGGCGGTGAGTTCGACGATCTCCGTGCCGGTGAGGCCACTCCCCAGCGGCTCGATCGCGACGACGCGACCATCGCGGATACCGATCTCGCGGGCGACGATGCCCGCCGTCGTCAGCGTGCGTTCGCCGCGGACAACCAGGTCGAATTCAGGGTGGTTCAACGTCTCGGGCGCGTCGGCGGTCATCGGCAGCTCTCCATGACTAGCAGCATAATTCCTCATCGTGGAAGTAACACTCCACCCTTCGGGCAACTCTAAATGTGAGCGCCGACACAGTCAATCGGGCCAAAAGCTTGACAGCCGGTGTCTGCATGCGACTTACTTACTAAAGTCGTGGAATATTACTTCCACATGATGGAATACTGCGCCGGCGTTGAGCGCCGTCGCACCGACCCGTGACAGGCGCATCCATGAGCACAGAGTCCACCGGGCTCATCGGCGACACCAGTCGTAACGATGCGACCCCGTTCGCCGACGTCAGCGCGCATCTCTACAACGCCGATCTGGCGCCCACGAAGCGCGAAGGTCGACGGTGGGGCGCGTACAACATCTTCACCTTGTGGGCGAACGACGTACACAGCCTGGGGAACTATTCGTTCGCCATCGGTCTGTTCGCCCTCGGCCTCGGTGGGTGGCAGATCCTGCTGGTGCTCGGACTCGGCGGCGCCTTCCTCTTCCTGCTGCTGAGCCTGTCCGGGTTCATGGGGGAAAAGACCGGCGTCCCGTTTCCGGTGATGAGCCGCATCGCGTTCGGCACCCGCGGCGCGCAGATCCCGGCCGTCGTCCGTGGCGCCGTCGCGATCGCCTGGTTCGGCATCCAGACCTACCTCGCGTCCGTAGTGCTGCGCATCTTGATCATCGCGCTCGCACCGTCGGCCCAGTCCCTCGACGCGAACAGGTTCCTCGGGTTGTCGACGCTCGGCTGGATCTCGTTCGTCGGGTTGTGGGTGGTCCAGGTGGTCATCGTCAGCTACGGCATGGAGATGATCCGCAAGTACGAGGCGGTCGCCGGTCCGGTCATTCTGATCACGATGGTCGCGCTCGCGATCTGGATGCTCAGCAGCGCCGACTGGACCATCGCGTGGACCACGCCCGACTCGCTGACCGGCATCGACATGTGGTTGAAGATCGTTGGCGGCGCCAGCCTGTGGGTCGCGATCTACGGCACGTTCGTCCTCAACTTCTGCGACTTCACCCGTAACGCAACCTCGAAACGGGCCATCGTGAAAGGCAACTTCTGGGGCATCCCGCTCAACATGCTGGTGTTCGGCAGCATCGTGATCACTCTGGCCGGCGCCCAGTTCCGCATCGACGGACACGTCATCGAGTCGCCCGCCGACATCGTCAAGGAAGTGCCGAACACCATGCTGCTGGTGCTCGCAGGGCTCGCGCTGCTGATCCTGACCATCGCGGTGAACCTGATGGCCAACTTCGTCGCCCCGATCTATGCGCTCAACAACCTGTTCCCGAAGCACCTCAACTTCCGTCGCGCGGCATTCATCTCGGCTGTCATCGGGCTCGTGATCCTGCCGTGGAACCTGTACAACTCCCCCGCCGTCATCAACTACTTCCTCGGCGGGCTCGGCGCCATTCTCGGACCGCTGTTCGGCATCATCATGGCCGACTACTGGCTGGTGCGTCGTTCCAACATCAACGTTCCAGCCCTGTTCTCGGCCGACGCGCTGGGTGAATACCACTACGCGAAGGGCATCAACGTGCGTGCCGTGGTCGCCCTCGTCATCACCGCGGTGGTGGCACTGCTGCTCGCGTTCGTTCCGGCGTTCAGAGTGGTCTCGGAGTTCTCCTGGTTCATCGGCGCGGGACTCGGTGCGATCGTGTACCTGGCGGTCGCAGACCGCCGTGGTCCGTTCCACGACATCTCCGGCGAGCCCATCGCCGTGGCGAGCACGCACTAGACAGGGACCGCCATGAGAATCCTCGTAGCCAACGTCAACACGACGGTGTCGATGACCGATGCGATCGCCGAGTCAGCGCGCGGCGTCGCGTCACCAGGCACCGAGATCGTCGGAATCACACCGCGTTTCGGCGCGGACTCGTGCGAAGGAAACTTCGAGAGCTATCTCGCGGCCATCGCGGTCATGGACGCGATCACCTCGTACCCCGAGCCGTTCGACGCGGTGATTCAGGCCGGCTACGGCGAGCACGGTCGGGAAGGCCTGCAGGAGTTGCTCGACGTCCCCATCGTCGACATCACCGAGGCGGCCGCGTCGACCGCGATGTACCTGGGACACAAGTACTCGGTCGTCACCACGCTCGACCGCACCGTCCCGCTGATCGAAGACCGTCTCAAGCTCGCGGGACTCGACGCACGATGCGCGTCGGTGCGGGCTTCGGGCCTCGGTGTGCTCGAACTCGAATCAGATCCCGAGCGCGCGGTCGAGGCGATCGTCCGCCAGTCACGAGAGGCGGTCGAGGACGATCACGCCGAAGTGATCTGTCTCGGCTGCGGAGGTATGGCCGAGCTCGAAGCGAAGGTAAAGGCCGCGACCGGCGTCCCGATCGTCGACGGCGTCCGCTCAGCGGTCACCATCGCCGAAGGGCTGGTCCGGATGGGCCTGTCCACATCGAAGGTCCGTACCTACGCGACGCCGCGCGAGAAGAAGGTCATCGGCTGGCCTTTTCAGCTGTAGGACAACGACATAGACGACACCGGGCGCCCCATGTGGGCGCCCGGTCTCGTTGTCTCAGAGCATGATCTGGCGGTTGACGTCCTTGTACAGCAGGTAACGGAAGTTGGACGGCCCGCCCGCGTAGCACGCCTGCGGGCAGAAGGCCCGGAGCGAGAGGAAGTCGCCCTCCTGAACTTCGACCCAGTCTCCGTTGAGGTGATAGACGGCCTTGCCTTCGAGCATCAGCAGCCCGTGTTCCATCACGTGGGTCTCGGCGAACGGAATCGTCGCGCCGGGCTCGAAGGTGACGACGTTGACGTGCATGTCGTACGCAAGGTCCTGCGGGTCGAGCATGCGTGTCGTGCGCCATTTGCCGTCGGTTCCCGGCATCGCTGACGGTTCGATGTCCTGCTCGTTTCCGAACTTCACCGAGGGCGTGTGTCCCTCGATGGCCTCGTAGCGCTTGCGGATCCACACGAACGTCGCGTCGGCGTCGCCGTTGTTGTGGGCCGACCAGTCGGTGGCCGCCGGAAGGTATGCGAAGCCCCCCTCGGTGAGTGTCTGCGACTGGCCTGCCGCGTCGACGGTGAGCGCACCGGAGGTGACGAACAGGAAGCTCTGCACCTCGGGCTGCGGCTCGGGTCGCTGTGCCCCGCCGCCCGGCTTGACCTCGACGATCGCCTGGTAATACGTCGTCGCACCACCGGCGACCGGCCGGTTGATGATCCACGCGCGGGTATCGGTCCACTCAGGGAACACCGAGGTGACGATGTCCGAGAGGACGCCGCGCGGGATCACCGTGTAGGCCTCGGTGACGATGGCGCGATCGGTCAGCAGATCGGTCTGCGGGGGCAGGCCGCCGCGGGGCGTGTAGTACGACGCAGTGGTCACTGATTGCTCCTGGTTGTGCGGCCGAGCGCGAGGTCGCGCACGGTGGACATGGACAGATCGGTGGCTGTCTCGATCTCGTCGACGGTGAGGGCGCCGCACACGCTGCCGCGATGGATCACGTTGGCGAGCGCGCGGGCGGTGGCAGGCTCGTCCATGACGGTCGAGTCGAGCCGGTGGACATAGTTGCGCAGGCGGGTCGCGGCCGGCGCGAAGGCGCCACGGTAGAACGCGTAGGTCGCCAGGTATCGGGTGACGAGTTGGGCCGGGTGCATGTCCCAGCCCTGGTAGATGCCACGTTCCAGGTGGCGCCGGACGAGGCGCGCGTGCAGCTTCCACGCCATGGCGACGTTGGCGGGGTCACCGACCGGAAGGATGTTGGTCGAGCCGTCCGACATGTGCACGCCAGTGCCTGCGACCGCAAGCTGCATGACTTTCTTGGCGTGGTCTGCCGCCGGATGCTCCATCGACTGGTAGGCGGCCGCGATGCCGAGGGACGCCGAATAGTCGTAGGTCCCGTAGTGCAGTGAGCTGACGCGGCCCTGGCCGGCGTGGATGAACTGGGCAACGGGTGCGCGGCCATCAGCGCCAAGGATCGCCTGCGGTGTTTCGACCTGCACTTCGAAGCGGATGCGGCCGGCCGGCAGTCCGTTCGCGCCTTCGAGCGCGCTCGCCACCATGACCATCGCCTCGACCTGGTCGACGGACGTCACCTTGGGCAGGGTGAGGGTGAGGCCGTCCGGGAGGCCGCCGGATTCGACGAGCCCGCTGACGAACATGTCGAGCGTGCGCAGTCCGCGCGCACGGGTGGCTGCCTCGAAGCACTTGAACCGGGTGCCGACGAACGGCGTCGAGGTGCCCGCGTCGAGCGCGATCCGCAGCGCGGCGATCGCCTCTGCAACATCGGCGTCCTCGGTCGCGTCGTCGAAGGTGCCGTAACCGTCCTCGAAGTCGATGCGGAGGTCTTCGATCGGCTCGGTGGTCAGCTTGTTCTCGACGAGGGCCGCAAGGGTCTCGGGTTCACAGTCGGTTCCGCTGCTCGCGCCGACGAGTGCGGCTACGGCGTCCAGCCCGCCCCCGTCCTTCGCGGCTGCGAGAGCGGTCGATCCCCAGTCGGCGGGCATCGTCGCCGTATACCGGTTGCCCGGGATGTAGACCGTGTGGACAGGTTGCCGACGGCCGTCGTCGCCGGGGTATCGGTCCACCAGCTGCGCGTCGGCGGCCGAGAGGCGGCGGGCGACATCGGCCAGTACCGCATCGTCGAGGCGTCGTGTCACAGATGTGCCTCCCCTGTCTGGAACTTTCCTTAGGGACAGAATTCCACATTGTGGAGTTTAACGCGAGTGTAATCGGCGCCCGATGTGGGTTTCCTTGTCGAAACACTTTTTCCATATTGCGGAAACAGTGTCGTGCATGTTGGATGGAACGAAGATCATCGACCGGAAGTGGACTGTATGGCGGAGAAGTCGGGTGGCGTGCAGTCGGTGGAGCGGGCGTTCGAGTTGATGGAATTGATCGGACGTGCGGGAGGTGAGTGCTCGCTGACGGAGTTGTCGGCGGAGTCTCCGTTGCCACCGCCGACGATTCACCGCCTCCTGCGCACGCTGGTCACAATCGGCTACGTGCGTCAACTGCCCAATCGCCGCTACGCCCTGGGGCCCAGATTGATTCGGCTTGGTGAAGTTGCGAACCGCCAGTTGGGTGCGGTCGCCGCTCCGGTGCTGCAGTCGTTGGCAGACGAACTGTCGGAGACGGCGAGTCTCGCGGTACTTGACGGTGACATGGTGATCTACACCGGGCAGGTTCTGCCCTCGAAGCTGACGCAGACGAACAGCGAGGTCGGCAAGCGCGTCGGCCTGCACACGTCCGGTGTGGGCAAGGCTGTCTTGGGCGAGCTGGATGATGCGCGCATCCTGAAACTGGTCACGCAGTCCGGACTTTCCGCACCGACCGAGAAGAGTGCGTCCACCCTCTCTGCGATGTTCGCGAACGTCGAACGCGTGCGGGCCGACGGCTATGCGATCGACGACGAGGAATTCGAGGTCGGCGTTCGCTCCGTCGCGATGGCGGTGCCCGGCGCCCCGACTCCGATGGCGATCGGCATCTCCGGTCCCTCGGCTCATTTCAGTGAGGAATTGATCGCCCGAGCCGTTCCCGCACTGAAGAAGGCGACCGGCGCGATCTCGGAAGCCCTGATCGGGGCGAGGGAACCGTAGCCTTCAGCCTTACTCCACGCCCGATGGTTACTCTTGCCAGAAGCTTTCCAACAGCTGCGCCACCCTTTGCGGAGCACCGCGATTATCGGCTGCGATATGCCCGATGCGTTTCAGTTCGATGCGCTTGGCGTTCGGCAGCCGCTTGGACAGCGCATCAAGTCCAAGATGGAGCTGATGGGCGCTCTTCTCCCCGCCCAGCAGCAGCACCCCCGAGCGCAGTTCTTCGATGCGCGGATTCACCAACGCCACGGACTGCAAAGTGGCGATACCGTCCAAGCGCATGGTCGGAACCAGATCGCGAAGCGCGAGGTCCTCAGGAGCGTGCGTTTTCGCGTCTATCGCAAGAGCTATCCGCGCCAACGTTGTCAGCGCCCAGTTCGGCAACGCCATCAGCGGCGAGTTATCGCCGGTGCCTTTCAATACCGCGGTCACACCGGCCGCAGGGCCCGACCTGGTGAGCGCATCTTCGAACCGAGGTAGCCAGGCGGCCGGCTGGGCGCCGTCGATGGTCAGCGGTGGTTCGTAGAGCGCGAGCTTGTCGATGCCGCCGAACTGAATTGCGGTGTAGAGCGCCACGATCGCACCAGAACTCAAACCGAAGACCCGACGTGCACCGACCGCGCGCAACAGTGCGTCGAGATCTTCGCCTTCCCGAGCGAGCCCGTAGTCTTCGCCGGCCGGCACATCGGGTCGGCGGCCCCGCCGGTCCGGTACGTAGACCGTGAATTTCGAACTGAGTAACTCGGCGAGGCGGCGAAAGCTCTGCGCCGCCTGGATTCCTCCGTGCACCAAGACCACCGATGGGCCATCTTCACCGACCACCCGGTGTGAGACCTCCGTCCCATCGGCCGACACCACTGATCCGGTCCGGAAGTTCACCAGCACCTCCCTGAATTATCAGTCCCCTGAGAAGATACCGCCCCTCGCGTGGTAACCGGGATCGGCTCCATAGTCGCAATCACCATCGACGAGCACGGCTGTGCCCCAACAGTCCTCGGCTATCGCGCGAGGCCGAGGAATGCCATCATCGCTCGCTCCACCTCGACGACCTGCTCCGCCGTCAGCCGACCGACTCGGGTATGGACATTCGACCTCTTGACGGTTGTGAGCTTGTCGATCATCACGTCACTGTCGTGGTCAAGTCCGGATAGCCGACCGTCTCCACCGGCTATGCGGATGCGCATCAATGGCGCATCCACCAACGTGCTGGACATCGGCGCGACCGATACAGAACTCGTCGCATCAAACAGGTCATCCTGAACAATCACCGCCAGACGCGGTTTCGTCGCGTAGACGCCACCCGCAACGGTCCAGATCTCCCCTCGGTTCACTCCTCGTCCCACGGCGTCGAAATGGCCTCGATGAAGTCCTGGTCATCGGCGCTTTCGTCGGCTCGTGCGACCAACGAAGCCTGACGATGCGCTTCGGCGGCAAAACTCTCAGTACGCACGTCAGGCACCCAGACCTGCAGCGGCCGCAGGCCCCGTTCCCGCATGCGCCGTCGGTACTCGCTGACCCTTTCCCTTACCGCCATGCCAACATGTTACATGTAACGCTGAATATCGGGAGGTTGGAATAGTCTGGCGCCGGATGTCAAGGAATTCTTGACACAAGTCTGTATGTCAAGACATCATTGACGCGTGTCGACGTCCTTCACCGTGATCGGTCAGCAGCTTCACCGGCAACTCGGTGAGATTCTCGCGGCTCCGGTCTTGGGTGGCCGGGACGATCCGCTCGAATTGGTGAGTGCAGCGCACGAGGCTCAGGACCAGGCTGAGGCCTTGATGGCCGCAGCAGTGCAGCAGGCGCGAGACGCGGGCCGAACCTGGCAGGAGATCGGCGGGGTGCTCGGAGTATCCCGTCAAGCCGTGTTTCAGCGTTACGGCAAGCCGATTGATCCGCGAACGGGAGAAGCCATGAATACCAATGCACTCCCTGGGGCAGCCGAGCTGGCCAGGGCGGTCATCGACGATCTGGCGCATGCCCGGTGGACCGATGTGAGCGCGCGCTTTGATGCCACGATGCGCGACCGCCTCACTGTGGAAGGACTTGCCGAGGCATGGGCGCACATTGTGGGGTTGGCTGGGGCCTACACGAGTCACGGGGGCACCGACGCCGTGCGCGCGGGCGACTTCACCACCACCAACACACCATTGAGCTTCGAGGCCGGCGATTTCGTCGCTCGCATCACCTTCCGTGACGACCAGACGATTGCCGGGCTGTACATCCTCGATCCCAATACGAATCAGTAAGCCTCCCAAGCGAATCTGGCACTCGCATCCGATGTCATGGAGGAACGATCCCGGAATGAGCCCCGTCGCCGAGTTCGACTTCGTCATCGTGGGGGCAGGCAGTGCCGGCTGTCTGCTTGCCAATCGGCTCAGCGCCAACCCTGACCACCGGGTGCTCTTGATCGAGGCCGGCGGCCAAGACAATTGGTTCTGGATCAAAGTGCCGGTGGGTTATCTGTACACAATTGCCAACCCCCGCACCGACTGGTGTTTCACCACCGAGCCCGATCCAGGTCTGGCCGGCCGCAGCATTCATTACGCCCGGGGCCGCGTGATCGGCGGCTGCTCGTCGATCAACGCGATGATCCACATGCGCGGGCAGTCCAGCGATTACGACCTGTGGGCACAGGCCACCGGTGACGATCGATGGCTTTGGGGTGGCCAGGGCGGTCCCGGCGAGACACTGGCGATCTACAAAGAGCTGGAAGACTACTTCGGCGGAGCCGACGAATGGCACGGCGTCGGAGGCGAAATCCGCGTCGAGCGGCCACGGGTGCGCTGGAAGATCTTGGATGCCTGGCAGGCGGCGGCGGCCGAGGTGGGTATCGCCCCCATCGACGAGTTCAACCGGGGCGACAACTCGGGCAGCGCGTACTTTCACGTGAACCAGCGGCGTGGCCGGCGCTGGTCGATGGCCGACGCTTTCCTGCATCCCATCGCCCACCGACCCAATCTCACCGTCTACACCAACGCCCAGGTGCTACGGCTGCTGATGGACGACCAGGTCCGCGAGGATCAGCGTCGCGGCGCCTGGACCTCGGCTCAGCACCGCGCCACCGGTGTGCGGCTGCTCAAAGACGGCCAGACCGTGGATGTCCAGGCCCGTCGGGAGGTGATCCTGAGCGCCGGCGCGATCGGCTCGCCGCATCTCATGCAGGCCTCGGGTCTGGGCCCCGCGCGGCTGCTTACCCAGCATCAAGTCCCGGTGGCCGTCGATCTGCCGGGAGTGGGTGAAAACCTCCAGGACCATCTGCAGCTGCGAACCATCTACCGGGTACGGGGCGCGCGGACCGTCAACACGTTGTACCGCAATTGGATTACCCGCGGAGGCATGGGACTTCAGTACCTGACGCTGCGATCGGGACCGCTGACCATGCCGCCCTCCACGCTGGGGGCTTTCGCGAAAAGCGACCCGGCACTGGCCAGTCCGGATTTGGAGTGGCATGTGCAGCCCTTGTCTTTACCCAAGTTCGGCGAACCTCTGCACCCTTATGCAGCGATCACACCGTCGGTGTGCAATCTGCGCCCCAGCTCGCGTGGCCACGTGCGGATGGCCGCCGCAGATCCACTGATCAACCCGAAGATCTCCTGCAATTACCTGTCCACCGAGGCCGATCGTCAGATCGCCGTGCGCGGCCTCCGGATGACCCGGCAGATCATGGCCGCGCCGGCCATGGCCCGCTACTGTCCGGAAGAGTTGCTTCCCGGCCCGCAACTGGTGAGCGACGACGACCTGCAGCAGGCGGCCGGCGAACTGGGTACCACGATCTTTCACCCGGTGGGCACCTGCGCGATGGGAGCCTTTGACCCTCAAGGTGTTCCGCGGTCGGCCGCCACGGTGCTCGACACCGACTGCCGCGTCTATCGCGTCGCGGGCCTTCGGGTGGTCGATGCGTCGGCGATGCCCACCATCACCTCCGGCAATACCAACGCGCCGGTCATGCTTGTCGCCGAGCGCGCGGCACGAGCAATCCTGGGGTAAGGGCTCGACACCACCGCCCGGGTCGGCCATCCCGAGGCGACTGGCCGACACCTTCCAAATATCTACTACGGGCCGTAGTATCTTGGGATGCGGGTGGGAATCGTGGGTGGGGGTTTCGCTGGCCTGGCGGCCGCAATTGCGTTCCGCGACATGGGCCACGACGTCACAGTGTTCGAGAAAGCGTCCGGCCCCTCCACGGCGGGTGGCGCGATCTCGCTGGCGCAGAACGCACTCAGATGCCTAGCGACGCTCGGACTGCGAAACCACTTGTTCGACCAAGCCAAGTCGAACGTCCCTGCGACCGTCCGCAATTCCGCCGGCCAGGTCCTCGTGCGCAGTACCTTGGCTCAACTGACCGGCGGACAGGAGTACGCGACCGTGCCGCGCCACCAGCTGCTGAGCTGGCTCGCCGAACAGCTTCCCCCAGACTGTGTGCGCTACTCCACTGCCGTACTCGGCAGCCACGCAGACGGGACGTTGAACTTCGGCGACAGCGTCCGGCAGTTCGATCTGGTCGTAGGGGCTGACGGCCCAAAGAGCGTGATACGTCGAACGCTGTGGCCGAAGGCCCCCGCACTGCGTTTCACCGGGAATACGGGGTGGGCATGGATCACTGACCGCCAACCGTCGAGCGGGTACGGCACCATCTGGGGCCGCACCTCCCAGTTCGGGATTCTTCCGCTCGCTGACGGACGAACCTACGTCTACGGCGGAACCTGCCTGCCTGACATCGAGCTGGCTTCATTCAGCACCTGGCCCGACCCCCTACCGGAGCTGATCGACGACGCTCGCCCAGACCAGATGATCACGCCGGCCGTCTTCGAGGCCCGCCCCCCACGTCGCCTCGTACGCGGGAAGGTGGCACTGATCGGCGACGCCGCACATACGATGCAGCCCACGTTCGGCCAAGGTGCTGCCATCGCGATGGAAGACGCCGTTACCCTGGCCCACCACGGACCCACCGCGCTGTCGCGCCGATTGCCCAGAATGCTCGCGCTTTACGGGATCTCGAAAGCAGGCGCATACTTCGCCACCCCGCGTCTCGCCGGGCTGGAGGCCAGCCGCAACCTCGCCTTGCGGCTCACGCCAGACCCCGTGTTCAGTCTCATGGCCGGATCGGTGGGCCGTTGGACACCGGCCTCGCTGTAGCGCGCTACCGGCAAATGGAATCCGCCACTCACGCACGGCACCCGCGTCCGCCACATTTCCACTGTGCCACAGAGTTCTCGGCAAGCCGGTCATCAAAGAGCTCGGATGGCTACCAACGTATTCGACGCTACATTTATCCGAATCGATACGTAGGCGCGGCGATCGGGGGCGTATGGGACTTGCGGACGGCGGGTTCAAGAACGCGCATGAACGCCAGCAGTACATGGCCGTGTACAACGAGGTGCGGGCGTTGACTCCGCGGCCCGATGTCGAACTCGACGTTCCGACAGACTTCGGCGACGTTCGGGTCTATCAGCACGGTCCCGAAGGCGGTACCCCCGTCGTCCTGATACACGGATTCTTCCTGACCTCGGCGATGTGGTGGGAGCAAATCACTGGATTGACAGGCGATTTCACCGTCTACGCGCTGGATATGCTGGGCCAGCCAGGGGCGAGCGCCCAAACGAAAACCATGGCTAATCCTGCAGATTGCGCACGCAGCATTGACTCGGTCCTGCAGGTCCTCAACCTACGAAGCGTACATCTGGTGGGACATTCCTACGGCGGTTGGCTCGCCACCCACACCGCTGCGGTGGTGCCCAGCCGACTGAGGACGCTTACCCTGATCGATCCCGCGCATACGGTGACTCGACTCTCGCCTCAGTTCTGGCGAAGTCTCGCGCTGCTGATGACGCGCCCGCGCTCCTCCGCTGCGGAACGTGCGGCGGCTTGGGTAACCGGGCAGCCAGAGCCGGGCAGTCCCATCGACCTGCTGACTCGGCTCTTCCGGGCCGGTTTCGCAGCCTTTGGGCCACCGCGACACACCGCTCTCCTGCTTTTCGCCTCCGATCGCCTGCTACGGTTGCACCTCCCGGTTCAGGTTTTCTTGGCGGGCAACACAATTCATGACTCCGGCAGGGCCATCAGCCGGATGCGGTCGGTGGTACCAGCGTGGCGGCATCGCCTTTGGCCGCACGCCTCTCACTGCCTGCCCGCAGAGGCTCCCGATGAGGTGAATGCCTGCATCCGCAACTTCGCACACGAACACGGCGGCGGCGCGTAACTCCTGCTATCGCCGCTGCGCGGCAGCGCGGTGCACGAGCTCTACGACCAGGCTTGTCCAGTCCTGTTCGGTCAGCGGCCTGCCGCGATCTTCCGCCTTCAGTTTCCAGGTGATGAGCGCCGCGACTACGTCGTCATCACCGCGGTTGTGATACTCGCCGGCGCCGGTGGCGTCGCCTGCGGCTTCGGCGAGTAACCGATCTTCGTGTTCGAGATAGGCGTCGATGAGTTCGTCGGCGCAACGGACAGGGTGGAATGCCAATGGTTGTGCGCTCATACCCCACGCTACCAGGGCATTTGTCGAAAAATCCCAGATACGACCGAAAGAGAGCAGCGGAGAGAAGAATGACAACATGACGAACCAGATCGCCCTGACCGATCAGGAGAAGCAGGCCCAACTGGACGTCAGCCAGCTCAGGCAATTGGTGGGCCTGGTGGATTACGACCTGAGCAACGACCCGTTTCCCGTAACCGGCTGGGATGCCATTGTCTTCGTGGTCGGAAACGCCACCCAGGCCGCAAGCTATTTCCAATCCACATGGGGCATGGAATTGGTCGCGTACTCGGGGCCCGAGAGCGGTAATCGCGACCACAAGGCATTCGTGCTGCGCTCGGGCTCCGTCCGGTTCGTCCTGAAGGGCGCGGTGAGTCCCGACAGCCCGCTCGTGGCTCACCACGCCAGACACGGTGACGGCGTTGTCGATGTCGCGTTGGAGGTTCCCGACGTGGACAAGTGCGTCGAGCAGGCGAAGGTCGGCGGCGCTACGGTGCTCGACGAACCGCACAACCTGTCTGACGATCACGGCACTGTCCGAGTCGCGGCCATCGCGACCTACGGGCAGACGCGACATTCGCTGGTGCAGCGGGCGGTCAACGGCACCCGCTACGACGGTCCGTACCTGCCGGGCTATCAGCCGGCGACGAGCGGCTACGTGAAACGTGACGGAGCTCCCCCGCGCCTGTTCCAGGCATTGGATCACGTCGTCGGCAACGTCGAGCTCGGCAAGATGGACGAGTGGGTCGGTTTCTACAACCGGGTCATGGGGTTCCTGAACATGGCCGAGTTCATCGGCGATGACATTGCCACCGACTACTCGGCGCTGATGTCGAAGGTGGTGGCCAACGGGAACCACCGGGTGAAGTTTCCGCTGAACGAGCCGGCGGCCGCCAGGCGCAAGTCTCAGATCGACGAGTACCTGGAGTTCTACCAGGGACCCGGCGTCCAGCACCTGGCGCTGGCCACCGACGACATCCTGCGTGCCGTCGACGAGCTACGAAAAGAGGGCGTGCAGTTCCTCGACACTCCGGACGCCTACTACGAAGACCCGAAACTGCGTGCCCGCATCGGCGAGGTGCGCGTGCCGGTCGAGCAACTGCAACGGCGCGGCATCCTGGTCGACCGTGACGAGGACGGGTATCTGCTGCAGATCTTCACCAAACCGTTGGGAGATCGGCCGACGCTCTTCTTCGAGCTCATCGAGCGCCACGGCTCGCTGGGATTCGGCAAGGGCAACTTCAAGGCGCTGTTCGAGTCGATCGAGCGTGAGCAGGAGAGGCGCGGGAACCTGTGATGACCGAATACCTGTCCGGCTTTGGCAACAGCTTCGAAAGCGAGGCGCTGCCCGGTGCGTTGCCCGTCGGCCGCAACTCGCCGCAGCAGTGCGCTTACGGCCTCTACGCCGAGCAGCTCAGCGGCTCACCGTTCACCGCGCCGCGAGCCAGCAACAAGCGGTCCTGGCTGTACCGGATTCGGCCCAGCGTGGCGCACTGGGGCCAGTTCACCGCCGTTCACGCTGACGGGGTCGAATGCTGGCGCTCGGCTCCCGACGATGCGGTGCCCGTGCCTATTGCCCAAATGCGCTGGAACCCATTGCCTGTCCCGGATCCCGCAGTCGAGGACACCACGTTCGTCACCGGCGTCCGCACCATCACGACCGGCGGGGATGCCGGTACCCGTACCGGGTTTGCCTGCAGCGTCTACTCGGTCACGTCGTCGATGGTCGACGCCTACTTCTACAACGGTGACGCCGAGATGTTGTTCGTCCTGGAGCACGGCGGCGTCCGGTTCTGGACCGAGTTCGGGATCATCGACGCCGAACCCGGAGAGATCGTCGTCATCCCGCGCGGAGTGAAACTTCGCATCGAAGTGCCCGCGGGTCCGGTTCGCGGCTACCTGTGCGAAAACTACGGTGGCCCTTTCACTCTCCCCGAGCGCGGCCCGATCGGCGCCAACTGCCTGGCCAATCAGCGTGACTTCCTCAGTCCGGTCGCGAGCTACGAGGATCACGAAGGCCCGGCCACGATGTATGTGAAGTGGGGTGGCACACTGTGGCAGGCCGATCTGGGCCATTCGCCGCTGGATGTTGTTGCCTGGCACGGTAATTACGTTCCGTACAAATATGACCTGCGGCGCTTCTCCCCGGTCGGTCCGGTGTTGTTCGATCATGCCGACCCGTCCATCTTCACGGTGCTCACCTCGCCCAGCGAGAACCAGGGAACCGCCAACGTCGATTTCGTCTGCTTCCCCGAGCGGTGGATGGTCGCCGAGGACACGTTCAGGCCACCGTGGTACCACATGAACGTCATGAGCGAGTTCATGGGACTCGTGCACGGGGTCTACGACGCCAAACCAGGCGGATTCGTCCCCGGCGGCTTCAGCCTGCACAACAGCATGACCCCACACGGACCCGACGCCAACGCATTCCAGTCCGCCAGCACCGAGGAATTGAAACCTGTCAAACAGCAGAACACGCTGGCGTTCATGTTCGAAACCCGGTTCCCCCAGAAAGTCACCGCCTACGCCGCGGAACTCCCCCAGCGGCAGCAGGACTATGCGGACTGCTGGAGCGGTCTGACCAAGCGATTCCATCCGGACACCCCGTGACCGAGGCAGGCCCCGCACTGGATTTCACGCACGAACCGGGTGCGCGCAGCTGGGTTGCCTCCGCGGGCGCCAACAGCGATTTCCCCTTGCAGAACCTGCCGTTCGGCGTGGTGGCCGGTATCGCCGGCGAACCTCACGGCGTGGTCCGTATCGGGGACGAGGTACTGGATCTGCGGGGACTGGCCGAGTCGGGCCTGCTCACCGACGCGGCACAGGCGGCGGCCGAGGCTGCCGCCCACGGAACGTTGAATGCGTTGTTCGCCTTAGGGGCTGGCCCGCGAGTCGCGCTGCGCGGGGCGCTGCACTCACTGCTCGTCGAGGGGGCCGAAAGCCGGCGCTCGGTTGCCACGTTCCTCACCCCGCTGTCCGACGTCGACGTCCTGCTGCCCGCCCGTATCGGTGACTACACCGATTTCTACGTCGGGATCCACCATGCGCGCAATGTCGGTGCCCTGTTCCGGCCGCAAGACCCGCTGCTGCCCAACTACAAATGGGTCCCGATCGGCTATCACGGACGCGCCTCGAGCGTGCGCGTCAGCGGTACCCCCGTCACCCGCCCGCACGGACAACTCAAATCTGGCGATGCACCCGCTCCGGTGCTGGCACCCACCCGGCGGCTGGATTTCGAACTCGAGCTCGGAGTGTGGATCGGCCCGGGGAATCGTCTCGGCGCCCCGGTGACGCTCGATGACGCCGAATCCCACGTCGCCGGGTACTGCCTGCTCAACGACTGGTCGGCCCGTGACGTGCAAGCCTGGGAATACCAGCCGCTGGGTCCCTTTCTCGCCAAGAGCTTCGGCACCACGGTCTCCCCATGGGTGATCACTCCAGAAGCGTTGGCGCCGTACCGGATTCCAGTTGACCGACCTGCCGGCGACCCCACTCCCCTGCCCTATCTCGACAGCCCCTGGAATCGCAGCAGCGGTGGACTCGACATTGACCTGCAGGCACTGATCACCACGGCGCAGATGCGCCGCAATGGCGACCCGCCGCACATGATCTCGCGATCGTCGAGCCGCCACATGTACTGGAGTGTCGCGCAGATGCTCACCCACCACACCAGCAATGGATGCGACCTGCAGCCCGGCGACCTGCTCGGCACCGGCACCCTGTCTGGCCCCGACGCGGGCTCCGAAGGCAGCCTGATGGAGCTGAGTCACGGCGGAGATGAACCAATCACGCTGCCCAACGGCGAAACCCGCACATTTCTCGAAGACGGTGACGAAGTCATGTTGACTGCCAGGGCATGTCGCGGGGGCGCAGCCACCATCGGATTCGGCGAATGCGTCGCCGTCGTACAACCGGCGTTCACCGACCCGTGACGTGAGCCGCGTCCTGCAGCAGGTGCTGGACCATGTCGTCGTCGACATCGGCGAAGAACACGCCGACCACGTCTTCGATTTCGTCGAATCCGTTGGCGCAGAAAAGGACCGGCTGATAATGCGTGATGTCGTAAGTTTGCACGCCCATCCGGCCGATGTTCAGCGGCCGGAGATCGGCGGCTTCGATCTGCTGGATCTCCCCGTATGACGACAGCAGCCCTGCGCCATAGGTGCGCACTTCACCATGCTCACGTACCACGCCGAATTCCAGGGAGAACCAGAACACCTTCGAGACGAACTCGAGTGCCTCGGTCGTCTCCACGCGCCGAGCCGCCTGTCCGGCCAGCCGGTACAAAGTCGCGAAACGCTCATTGGCCAGGCAATTTCCGTGGCCGATCACCTCGTGGATCAGGTCGGGCTCTGGGGTGTACAGCGGCACGGAGTGGTGCCGGATGTACTGGGTGGAGTGGAAGATTCCATCTGCGAGAAGTCCGTAGAAATCACGCAGCGGGACCAGCCCGGCCGCCGGCACATACTGAAAGCCAGTGAGCGGCCTCAGCATCTCGTTGACCTCGACCAGTTGCGGGATCCGGTCCTCGGGAAGCTGGAGCCGCTCCCGGCCCTGCAGGTACGCGGCGCAGGCCAAGCGCTGGTGCAGTTTGCGAAGTTCGGCGCACGCAATGCGCCAGACTTCCTGCTCGGCGTCGGTATAGGTGGCGATCGGTGGCGGTGTGCCGGGCTGCCAATCCATCGCGAGCGCGGCGATCGCGTTGCGACGGGCCCGGTATTCCGGGTCGACCGCGCCCGGGTGATCAGCAGCCAGATGAACGGTGACGCCATCCTGCGAGCGCGTCACAGGCGCATACAGCTTCGCCTCTTCGAACATCGCTGCCTCCCGGGTGTCCGGGCGTCGCAGAGAGCGGCGTCGCTCGTGGGTGGCCGCCGCGTCGGTGTGCCGTCACGGCTGCCATCTGGCTGGGACTTGTGGTCCTATCAACCAGGATATGCGCGCTGGCGGCGCGTGGGCGCTCCTACAGGCCGGAGGGCACGACTTTCCCGTTGATCGTCACCTCGACCTGGTCGGTCTTCGCGTTGTAGGTGACCTTGCCGTGCTCGAAGGTCTCCACAACCAGATCGCCGTCAGGCTGCTCGTCGCTGGTCGGAGCACCCAGCGGACCTACCGAGCCGTTATCGCCGGTCACCGCGGGCAACCCTGCCGGGTCGCGCGGGACGTTCCAGGCTTCCCGAATCGTGCCGCGGGTGATGTACGCGGGTGTGCCCGCCTCGTCGCTCTTGGCGGTGATCACGCCGCCCTGGAACTGCTGGAAGAACACGCCGCCCTCCCGCCGTCCCGCATTCCGGTCACCCGTCAGCGGCTTGCCGAGAGCCTTCTTCTGTTCCTCGGTTGCCGAGGCGTACTTGGCAGCGATCGGGCCGGTCAGCGTCACCTCAACGTCTCTCTCCCCGATGAGCTTGACTTCCTTGGGCTGCGCAGGGGCTTCCGTCGAGGAGGTGGCGATCAATCCGACCTGAGGCGACATCGAGGTGTCGGCGCTGTTGCCATTGCTGCAGCCCGCAATGCTCAGCGCGACGGCAGCCAGGCCGACAACTGCTGTGTTGCGGTATGCGTTCGTCCTCATGGGTTTTCCCTCCCGCGTTTCCTGTGGTGTGGGGTCAGGCTGTGGCTGAACCCGCGCCCGGCCGGACTATAACGGAAACACTTGAGTGGCGCAGGGGGTCATGGTCTTCGTCGCTCCGAACCGACCTGCGCCATCAGCGCTTTTCGGCGTACTTCCGCGAAAATGCAGACCCGGCTTCATCGTCGCTCCTCAGCGACAGTTTCCACTGATTTTCCGTTGCGGGAAGCGAGATTTTATGGCCTCCGCCGCGGGTCGTTAGCGTCGGATTGATGGAGTGGAATTTTCGGCCGGCTGGAGAAGTAGCGGCCGCGTTCCGCGCTGGTGAAGTGTCCTCGATGGAATTGACCGAGTCGGCCATCGCTGAGATCGAGCGGAACGACGGGGCGGTCCATGCGATGTGTGTGCCGGACTTCGATCGTGCGCGCGAGGCTGCGCGGCAAGCCGATCACACGCGTGCCCGGGGTGAGGATCGTCCGCTGCTGGGTATTCCGGTGACGGTCAAAGAGTCGTACAACATGGCCGGCTTGCCGACGACCTGGGGCATGCCGCAGTACCGGGATTTCGTGCCCGCCGAAGACGCCGTACAGGTGTCGCGGCTGAGGGCCGCCGGTGCAGTGATACTCGGGAAGACCAACGTGCCATTGGGGCTGCAAGACATCCAGAGCTTCAACGACATCTACGGCACCACGTGCAACCCGTGGGACCACCGTCGTACGTCGGGCGGATCTTCCGGTGGCTCGGCGGCCGCCCTGGCATCGGGGTTCGGTGCGCTGTCCGTCGGCTCCGACCTGGCCGGCTCACTGCGCACCCCCGCGCATTTCTGCGGCATCTACGCCCACAAGCCGACACTCGGGCTTGCCGCCATGCGAGGTATGACCCCGCCACCGGCACCGGCGTTGCCGACCGAGGCCGACCTCGCCGTTGTGGGACCGATGGCGCGCACCGCCGCTGATCTCGCTCTACTCCTCGACGTGATGACCGGACCGGACCCGTTGACGTTCGGCGTGGCACACGAGGTGACGCTGCCGCCGGCGCGCCACGACAGACTCGGCGACTTCCGGGTCCTGGTCCTCGAGGGGCACCCGTTCATCGCCACCGGAGCCGCGGTGCGCGCCGGCGTGAACCGGGCGGCCGACGCCCTCGTCGCCGGCGGGGCCCGCGTCGAACGGCACAGCCCGCTGCTGCCCGATCTTGCCGAAGCCGCATCGCTGTACGCGCAGTTGCTGTTTTCGGGAGCCGTGGCGCGATTCCCCGTCGATGCATATGAGCAGCTGCAGATCCGAGCCGCTGGACTGAGCGCAGACGACCACAGCCTCGACGCGGCGCGGCTGCGCGGAATGGTCTTGAGTCACCGGGATTGGATCGAACTGAACAACCGTCGCGAGATCCATCGCCACGGCTGGCGGCAGGTATTCGGTGAGTTCGATGTCGTGGTGTGTCCGATCACGCCTACTCCCGCGTTCCCTCACGACCACAACCCTGACGTGTTGGGACGTCGGATCGACGTCGACGGAGTTGAGTACCCGTACTTCGACCAGCTCGTCTGGGCTGGCCTGGCCACCATGCCCGGGCTGCCCGCGACGGCGATCCCCGCAGGTCGGTCCCCCGAAGGCCTGCCGGTAGGCGTCCAGCTCATCGGTCCGATGTTCGAGGACCGCACCCCGCTGCGGCTGGCCGAACTGCTCGAGCAACAGCTCGGCGGGTTCCAGGCACCGGCGTAGGCCTCAGGTGCAGTAATACTGGCCGTTGAGCACACAGTTCGACGGAGGCGTATAGGAACCGCTGAGGACGCCGCGCATGCCGCCTCTCGCCGAGCCACCGGGCGGAATGATGCGATTCCAATTCGCGGGCGTGAGCACGTAGTGCGTACCGGACCGGGCGATGTTGCTACTCCACGTGTGCGAGACGGATTCGCCTGGCGGCAAGTCGAATTCAAGCCTCCAATCGGTCAGCGGCACCGCACTTGTGTTGGTGATGACGAAACGGGCGATGAATCCGGTCTGCCAGGTCGATGTCACCGCCAACGTCGCCACGGGCGCGGCAGCATGGACCACAGGCGTGACGGCGAGTCCGAGAATCGCGACAATCAGCGCCGACACGGTGAGGTGAAGCGCTGTGCGCCAGCGCTTCACGTGATCGTTCAGTCCGGCCACAGCAGTCGACACTAAGGTCGACAGGAAAATCTCGGCCCTGGCGGCGCCGGTACGCTGCCGAACTATTGCTCGATTGCAACCGATACGAAATTCTGCGCCGCGAGGTAGCCGTAGTTTCCGGCGCTATGTCACCGGCTGCAGCGACGCACCGGCGACCCGGTACAAGTCAGCGGCCGGGCTCATCGCGGCCTTGATCGTGTTGTAGTAATGCGTGCCGACCCCACCGTGGCGGAACTTGAACAGCTGCGGGTTCTGCGCCAGCGTGGCCGCCAACACCGCGTCGCCACTCGTGATGCCGTACTTCTTGAATGCGTCAGTGAATCGGGCGATGAACCGGGCGATCGCCTTGTTGGGGTCCTGACGATCGGCCACGGTGCCGAAACTGGCCTTCTCCTGGAACAGGCCGATGACCTCGTCAGCAGCGCCGCCCGGACCGCCGTAGGCCTGCACACCGCCCGATGCGGCCGGCCGGAAACTGGACTCGATTTTCGCCGTGGCGATGACCGTCTTGATCTGGTCTTCGCTCAGCCGGGCCGCCCGTCCCTGGCTCACGATGGCCTTGACGATGTCCTGGGCGCTGGAGTCCTTGGTCACGATCACCGGCACGGGGGCAGGCGCGGGTACGACGGCTGCGGCCGGCCTGGGGAGAGAGCCGGCCTCCGGCTGTTGCTGAACTGCGACGGAGGGATGCTGGTGCATCGGCGAAGAAAGCAGCGTGGCGCCGCCGAGACCGGAAGCGACGAGAACGCTGGTGATGATCTTCTTGACATGTTTCGTTTTTCCCAATGTCTCCATTGGTCGGTCGACTCCCGGCATGGTCTTGCTCTCCTCTGTGGGGGTTTGAACTTGTGGATTCGTGTGGCGGACACGAACGCCCCCCTCCAACCCCGCCTCGCGATGCGAGAGAACAGCGTTGGACTGCACACCGGTCACAATGCGGCGACCAGCACCGCCTGATCAGATGCGCGCCAGCAAGAGTTTGCTGCGTGAATTACAGCTGTGACGAAGCAGGAGTTGGCCTGCCGCCGACACGCCACATGTTGTGGCAACCACCACCCCGGTTGCCAAAATGTGATCTATGCCATCTTGCCTGGTACTACGGCACCGTAGTTATTAGCCGGGAACTGTATTGGAACATCCCCAAGATGGCAAAACGCCAGTACAGTTTCGCCGACGGGAAGCACGCGCAGGCGTCAACGATCCCCGTCTTTCCGTTTGCCCGGTACGAATGTCGCTGGAGCGTCAGGCGCCGAGGTTGATGAGCACGTCGCTCAAATCCCGGTAGACCGGCGGCACGGTGTTGATGCCGATCACCCGGCGGTCCGCGGAAAACATCTGGCGGACTTACGAACTGGTTCTATCAGTTGATGATGTCGGCTCGTTCGTCGGCGCGGATCGAGGCCAGCCTGTCCCGCCACATCTGCAGCACCTCAGGAGTCAGCCGCGTCCAGTCCGTCACTTCACGCACGACGCGAAGCGGTGATTGGCTCCGAAAGGACCGTGTGGGGTTTCCGGGAAACTTCTTGTCGGTGACATTCGGATCATTCTCGAAGGGCCCGGTGGGAACCACTTCGTAGACGTGCGGTGTCGACCCGTCGAGCGCGGCAACTTCTGCCGCGAGCCCCGCACCGTCGCGCAACGCGGTGAAGTAGATGTGATTCATGACGACTTCGGGCCGGTAGTTCGAGTTGAACCCGGCCGTCAGGTGGTCGCCCGGGTGCAGTTCTGCCTTGGTGCCGTGAAAGAACGGCCCTTCGTCAAGTGCCTCACTCACCGAGCCGATATTACGGAGGTTTGGAATCGTCGAGTTCGGATACGCACTCAGCGGAACAGAACGTAAGTCATTCCTGATCAGCAGGAACCTGGCGGAGGGAGTGTGACATGACGTTCTCGCGCATCGCATTGAAAACAACGGCAGCCGCCGCTGGAATCGCGGCAGCCGGGGTGTTGACGGCTCCATTGGCGTTCGCCGACCCGGAAGTACTCCAGTTCGGCCAAACGGCCGAGATTCCCAGCCCAGGTGGCGCCATCGACTACACCGTGAGCACGCTGCAGCCCAGCGGGCACAACGACGGCATCTGGTACTCGGATGTCACGGCCCGATCCGTGAGCGGCTCCCCGACTCCGAATATTTCTGACTTCAACGCGCGAGCTGTCAACAGCTCCACCTACGCGGACATGAAGGGCAACCAGACGGACGGCCTGGCCAATCAGCCGCTCGCACCGGGGACCCAGACAACCGGACGGATCTATTTCGACGTTCGCGGGGGCACGGCTCCCGACAGCGTGGTCTACCGGGACGCCGGTGGTACCGACAAGGTGGTTTGGAAGGACTGACCCGTCTGCCGCCCAGGTCTCGTAAATCAGCTGAACCTCGATGCACAGCCCGGATGACCGGTAACACTGTTGGGCATGACGCTCGGTGAGGACATCAAAGCTGAACGGGCGGCGCTCGTGGAATCGCTGATCGCGCTGGGCTCGTCGGCTCCCACAGCGTGCGGTACCTGGACGGCATTCGAGCTTGCGGCCCACTTGGCGGGCGAGGAACGCTACGGTGGTTTCACGACCTTCGTCGCACGATCCCTGGTGGCACATGGCGTTTCAGTGGTCGGTACACCACGGATGGTTGATGCTGCGATGCGCTTGGAGCGACGCCGCGGATTTACTGCATTGGTCGACCGGCTGCGACGGCCCATTCCACCGCTGCTGTTGCGACCGCTGGTGGCGCCACTGACCCTCTTCGAGTATTGGACGCATCACGACGATCTCATCGGATCCAACAACGGAGGCCACGCAGCGCCGGCAGCGCTGACTGAATCCATCCCACTCGTGTTGCGCTATCAATTCAAGAAACTCCCCGCTGGCGTTCGGATGACCGTAAGCACCAATGACGGCTTCCACCGATGGTCGGTCGGGACCGAATCAGGCCCGGAAGTATCCGTCGACGGCGCTCCCCGGGACCTCATCCGGTGGCTGTCGGGGCGTTCGGCGCCAGACCAAATCAGCATGACCGGACCCGACGTTCCCGTTCAGGCGCTCCGCGCGTTCACCGGCCACGTGTGACTGCGGATTCCAACCGTCAGTTGCCGGCGAACCAAGCCCGCGACCACGCGGCGGGTGGTGGTGAGTCCCAGGCCACTTCGACGGGACGTGTCAGAGGCGCACGCAGTACCGTCACAAATCGTGGCTGCCCAACCGTTCCCCGAGGCTCAGGTTTACGACGAAGGCCTGCTCGATGTCGGTGACGGCAACCGCGTGTACTGGCAGTGCAGAGGCAATCCGGACGGGCGCCCGGTGCTCATCGTTCACGGCGGGCCGGGATCGGGACGCTCGCGCAATGCCCACAAGTCGTTCGATCCCGAGCAGTTCCGCATCGTGAGCTTCGACCAGCGCGGATGCGGCGACAGTGTCCCCAGCGCTGCTGATCCCACGACCGACATGGGCTGCAACACCACCGATCATCTGCTGGCCGATATCGAATGCCTCCGTGAGCATCTGGGCATTCATCAGTGGCTGCTATACGGCGGATCGTGGGCGTCGACGCTGATCCTTGCCTACGCGCAGCGGCATCCCGAGTTCGTCACCGGCATCGTCCTGGTCGGTGTGACGATGAGCCGACCACAAGAGATCGACTGGCTCTACCACGGCCTCCGTCTGCTGCTCCCGGTCGAATGGGAACGATTCCGCTTCGGCGTGCCTGCCGAACACCGCGACGGAAACCTGGTCGAGGCCTACCGGCGGCTGATGGAAAGCCCCGATCTCTCCACGCGGGAGCAGGCCGCCCACGATTGGTGCGCCTGGGAAGACGCCGCGATCGCACACGAAACCCTCGGCAAACCAGGGCAATACAGCGGCAAGCCGGATGCGGCGAAGTTGGCGTTCGTCCGGATCTGCACGCATTACTTCGCTCACGATGCCTGGCTCGACGACGGACAACTACTGCGAGATGCCCACCGCCTGGCCGGCATTCCCGGGGTGCTGATTCACGGACGTCTCGACCTGTCGGCCCCGCTGCTCACCGCGTTGGAACTCGCCCAGGTGTGGCCCGCGGCGACGCTGCAGATCATCGACGACGCGGGTCACACCGGCAGCCCCGCCATGGCTGAGGCGATCGCCGACGCACTCGCGGACCTGACCGCGGCCCTCCCGCCTGGTGACCAGGAAAATCGTTGGACGGGTCCGCGTCCGCGTTGATACCGTGCCCAGGAACCGTGAGATCACGCGAGGAGGTGAGACCCATGTACGCAGCAACCATGTGGGTGCTCCCCACTCGTGTTCACGGTTGAGAGGTCGGCGAAGGTGTCGCCGGGAGCGCCTGAACAACGGCACTCCCGAAAGGCAACACCATGCATTTCACCTCGCAGACAACCTCTAACGGTGTCATTGAACGCACTTTCACCCTCGACGACGTCACCGGTGTGCTGTGGTCACCGGACGCCGGTTCTCCGGGCGCGCCCCTGATCCTGGCCGGCCACCCCGGCGGCTTGGACAAGAAAGCTCCCGGGCACGTAGCCCGCGCCCATTCCGCCGTGACGTCTGACGGTTTCCATGTCGCGTCCATCGACCTGCCCGGTCACGGTGATCGACCGAGAAGCTCGCAAGACCAACGCCGCATCGCCGACTTCCGCCGGGCACGCGAAGAAGGCAGTCCCGCTTTCGGTCCGCTCCTCGCCGATTACTGCCAATCGGTGGCTGAGCGCGCAATCCCGGAATGGCGGGGGGCCATCGACGCCCTGCAAGCGCTGCCTGAAATCGGTGAGCACGCACCCATCGGCTACTCGGGGGCATCTCTGTCCGGTGCTGTCGGGATACGGCTGGCGGCGGTCGAACCGCGGATCACCGCTGCGGTCTTCGGTTGGGTGTCGGCACACGATTCGCTGCTGGAGGCGGCAGAACGGATCACCATCCCGATCGAGTACCTACTCCCGTTGGGTGACAAGGAAATCCCGCGCGAATTCGGCCTCGAGCTGTTCGACGCGTTCGCCTCGGTGGACAAGGTGATGCATGCCTTCCCGGGCGGGCATCATCAGGTGCCTACGGACGGCCGGATCGACACGAGATTCTTCCCTCGCCACCTCGGACCGGCGGTCAGCGCTGCCACCGAGTGACGTGAAATGGGTATCGGCGGCCGATCCCGGCGGGGTCGCCGATACCACTCACCGGCAAAATCGTTCCGAATGGAGTGAAAACACATGGCCACCAATCGAATTACCATCGGCACTGAGCGAGAGCTCCTCGAGAACGTGCTCGATTGCAACCGCGAAGCGCTTATCGAAACCGCACGCGGCCTGTCCGAGTCAGCCGCCCGCCGACGGCTCGTGACGTCGTTGACGACACCTATCTCGTTGATCAAGCATGCCGCGGCCGCGGAACGGATCTGGTTCCAACGGTTCTGGGCAGGACTCGACGAGACCGAGTGCGACGGTTATTCCGAGCGCGACGAGGGCACGTTCGCCGTCGCCGATGGCGAGTCGCTGGACGACGTCATCGCCGAGTTCGAGAACGCCAGTCAGCGATCGCGCGAGATCGCCTCCCGCTTCGCGCTCGATGACACCAAGGACAATCCCCGCGAAGGAACAGTCAGCATGCGATGGACGCTGCTCGCCATGATCGACGAATTCGCCAGGCACGCGGGTCACGGAGACATCCTGCGAGAGCAGATCGATGCGCCTCCGGGTTGAACCGCTTGCCGTTCAGTCGAGGCAGAACTCGTTGCCTTCGACGTCCTGCATCACGATGCACGACTCGTTGATCCCATCCGCGGGCAGCAATCGCACGCGCACCGCACCCAGAGCGACCAGACGTGCGCACTCGGCCTCGAGCGTCTGGAGACGTTCATCACCGACCAGTCCGCCGCCCACCCGGACATCGAGATGCACACGGTTCTTGACCACCTTGTTCTCCGGCACGCGTTGGAAGAACAGCCTCGGTCCGAGGCCGGCCGGATCCTCGCAGGCGAACATCGAACCCTGACTCTCTGGAGGCAGCGTTCGATCGAAATCCGCCCATGCCTCGAACCCCGGCGGTGGTGGCGGTACGGCGTACCCCAACACCGCGCACCAGAACAGAGCGACGCGCTCCGGTTCTTCACAGTCGAACGTGACCTGAAAATGCCTGACCGACGCCATCGCTCAACCGTATCGGCCAGGCGAGCGGAGTTCGGATGAATCTCGCCTTCGGAGGGCGTTCCCCGGGAAAGACAGGTCATTTCACCATGTCTTCCGGTACAGCCCTCAGGAGGAGAACCCATGAGCTTGGACAACATTTCACGACTCGGAAGTCAGGTCGACGAGTTGGTGCCGTCGCGCTATGCGGTGCAGGTCGGCGATATCGAGGTCCTGGTGATCAGCGATGGGGTGCTGCCGATCACGGCCTCGACGTTGGCCACCAACGCGGAGCCGGCCGAGCTGGCGGGCTGGCTGGGCGACAACTTCCTGCCGCCCGACGTAATCGATTGGCCACTGAACGTGGTAGTGGTGCGCAGTGGGGATCGGACCATCCTCGTCGACGCGGGGCTGGGACTTGAATTCCCGGACTTCCCACGCGCCGGCAATACCGTCCAGCGCCTCGAGGCCGCCGGTATCGATCTCGGATCTGTCACGGACGTGGTTCTCACCCACATGCACATGGACCACGTCGGCGGACTCATCACCGAGGGGCTGAAGGCCCGCCTGCGCCCCGACCTTCAGATCCACGCAGCGACCGCGGAGGCCGAGTTCTGGGAGTCGCCCGATTTCTCCCGCACCGTCATGCCCCAGCCGATTCCCGACGTGCTGCGCAGGGTCGCGACGCAATTCCTGGACGACTACCGGGGCCAACTGCGGACGTTCGAGACCGAGTACGAAGTGGCTCCGGGCGTGCTCATCTCGCGCACCGGTGGCCACACCCCCGGGCACAGCGTCGTCCGTCTCGAGTCCCGCGGCGACAAGCTGACGTTCGCCGGTGACGCAGTGTTCGCACCCGGATTCGATAATCCCGACTGGCAGAACGGATTCGAGCACGACCCCGAAGAGGCGGCTCGAGTTCGTGTCCGCCTCCTGCGCGAGCTGGCGGCGACCGGAGAATCACTGGTGGCCACCCACCTGCCGTTTCCGTCCGTCTGCCACGTGGCAACTGCCGGTGACGTGTTCCGGTGCGTGCCGGCAGCCTGGGATTACTGATCGCTTTCATCGGTGGCCGGCGCTCCTCGGAGGGCGCCGGCCCCGTCCGCGTTTTTGACATATCCGTCAAACTCCAAGCGGCAGCGGAGCTTTCGCTCAGCGAAGTTGCCGTTTCCGCGCGTGGCCGGTACGGAACTGCGAGTATGAGGGCGATCGAGTCGGCACCGGCAAACTCAAACCGACTCAGTCGGAGTCCGGACGAAGGAGCAGCAGATGAGTTGGACGGCGACTTTTGACGTACGAAGCATCCTGACGAGAGCCGCCGTGGCGACAGTCGCGGGAGCGTCCGTGCTGGCCGCGACAATCCCCGCGGGTGTAGCTCCCGTCGATTCGGCCGCACCCCGCGTACCCGTGGCCCTCGAACCCATGAGTCCGGACGATCCGGCATGCGCGACGGAGGGGTGGAACCCAGCCTGCTTCGGCGGCATGTACGACCAAACACCCGACGACGGGATCCCCGGGGATAACGCCGCAGAGGGCGGGATTCCGGCCCCGGCAATGGTGCCCAATGTCGACGGGTCGATGAGCCCGCCCGGCACACCCGGCGCCATCTAAACCCTCCCCACCGGCGCACTGCGTCCCCATTGCCCGGAGCGCGCCGAGACCTACGCCTTCGTATTGGCAGACAGCTACGCCTGCAGCTGTCCCAGGGTGACGTCGACGGTGCGCGGTGCACCCGAGGAGTCCTCGAAGGTCAGCGTCACGGTGTCGCCGGGCGCCTTGGAGCGCACGGCGGCGACGAGGGCATCCGGACCGTCGATCACCTTGTTGTCGAACTTGGTGATCACGGCGCCTTCGCTCAGGCCCGCAGCTGCCGCCGGACCACCCTTGACAACACCGGCGACCGCGGCGCCGCTGCCAGCGTTACCGGAGAGCTGAACACCCAGCGAGGCATGCTGGACGGTACCGGTCGAAACCAGCTCGTCGGCAATACGTTTGGCCTGATCGACCGGGATGGCAAAGCCGAGACCGATCGACCCCGCCTGGCCGCCGCCCTGCGAGCCCTGGCCACCGCCCAGCGAGGCGATCGCCGAGTTGACCCCGATAAGGTCGCCGTTCATGTCAACCAGCGCACCTCCGGAGTTCCCCGGATTGATCGCCGCATCCGTCTGAATGGCGCTCATCACCGACTGCTGGCCGCTCTGCCCATCGCCGGTGGCGACCGGGCGGTCCAGCGCGCTGATGATGCCGGTCGTGACCGTCCCCTGCAGGCCCAACGGCGAGCCGACCGCAACGACGTTCTGCCCCACCTTCAGATCCTTCGACGAACCGAGCGTGATCGGGGTGAGCCCAGTGACGTTCTGCGCCTTCACCACCGCGATGTCATCGTCGGGGTCAGTGCCGACCACGGAGAACGGCACGGTACGTCCGTCGGACATCGTCACCGTCGCCTGCATGCCGCCGGTGATACTTCCGGAACGGTTGGCCGGCGGCCCGTCGGGCGAATACTGGTCGTCGCCGGGGTACTGGCCGCCGGGGAAAAGACCGCGCGGCAACCCGGGGAACTGGTCATCGGGTGAGGTCTCGGTGGCCATCGGCCCCCGACTACCGGCACCTCGGGCCGCGGAGGCCACCACATGGTTGTTGGTAAGGATGAGTCCGTCTTCGCTTAGGACGATGCCGGAGCCTTCCTCACGCCCCTGCCCGGTTTCGACCTGCAGTTTCACCACGCTGGGCAGGACTTTGGCCGAGACCTGTTCGACGGATCCCACCGGTGCCGAACCATTCGGCTGCACCGGCGCCGCACCGGCCGCGGGCGCAGGTTTACCGATGCGGTCAGCCGCCGGCGCCTGAGCCACCGAGTTGGGCTTTCCGCCGCCCTGGTCCACCACCGCGACCGCTGCAACGGCGCCCGTCGCCATGGCGACGGCGGCCGTGCCGGCTACGAGCACACCGACTCGCGACTTCTTCTTCGGCTGTGAAGTTTCCTGCGCGACAGGCGCATCGAACTTCTGGGTCATCTCGGGATGCACCCCGTACGGCGGGTAGGGCTGCTGATAGCCCTTCCGGCTCCACGGGCTCGGATTCCGTTGATCAGCCGCTTGTTTCGCGTCCCACTGCTGATTGCTGTTGTACGGCGACGTCCCCGACCACTGATTCATTGCGCTGGCTTCTTTCCTTGCGACACCGACATTTTGCGCCGTGCCGGCGCCTACGTACATGTTGCAGTCTCGTACTGAGGGTTTGCTGAGATTCAGCTCGGTGCGGCCCAAGACTTTACCGGGCCACGCGTGGGCGCGGTCACATCGCGCTGCGGCGAACCCGAAAGCGCTACTGCGGCAGGAACGTCGCCGGCTGAGCAGTTGCCAAGATCTGCTCGGCGCAGAACTGTTCGGTTCCCACGCGGGTGAATGTGCGCATCAGCCCAACGGATTGAGCACCAAGGTGCACAGCCGCGGCAGGTTCCTCAGTGGGATGAAGACCATCACCTGGCGGCAGGTTCCGGTGGCCTGGCCGATCGGGCCGCCACAGACCGGCCACGCACCCAGGCCTTGAGTCTGCAATACGTTGCGGGCCACGCGAATCTGCTCTTCGCGACTCGCCGCAGCAGGCGATCCGATGCCTCCGTGGGAGGCCCAGGTGGCTGGAGTGAACTGCAGCCCACCGTAGAAGCCGTTGCCGGTGTCAGCTGCCCAGTTACCACCCGATTCACATTGCGCCATCGCATCCCAATTCGGTTCTGCGCCGGCGTTCGGAACAGTCAGGAGGGTCTGAGCCAAGGCGAATGCACCGATGAACCCGAGCACGGTGACGACCCTGCGCACGCGCATGTCGATCCCTTCATGGCGGCGGGCACTGCCCGTGCCCGCCGGTAATGGCGGGGCGAAAGGCTATTTGCAGCCCATCGTGATACAGAGTTTACCGATGAGGCGAAAGTAAAATAGCCGTGCTAGAGAGTCTAATTATCTTCTTTGAGTTTATTTAATAGTTATGCGCCTTTTGAGGCCAGTGAGGAAGGTGAGATTTCACGTCGGCTCGCATATAAGCGCAGGTCATTGCTTCGCTCGCCACCGCGGCCCGGCCCCGCGGCAGGCAGCACCGCCCTCATAAGATTCAGCCGTCACCGCTGTGGCAATTTATTACTACCGTGAATTCAGATTCTGATGAGATGGTAGTGAAAGAAATGAATTCTGGTGCAAATGTGACAGCTGAGAAACATGTGGTTGGTGTTACAGGACGTTGTTCACGACCGCAGCCGGCTTCAGGCGGGCGAGGATGCCATCGAGGTCGCGCAGGAACATGTCGGGACGGAATATGTGGCCCCCAGGCGCCTCGTGCGCCTCAAACGGGATACCGGCGCGGCCGAGCAGGTCACGGAACTCACGCTGACCGGCAAGCACCTGTGTCTCGTTCACGCTGTCGAACCAGTTGAGCGGATCGGGACTGGTACCGGCGACGAGGAAGATCCGCTTGTTGCGGTAGCTCTCGATCCGCTCGACCGGATTGTCCGCACTGACCCTGGCCTGGTCCCAGAACGGCGCTCCGTAGACCGTTCCGCCACCCAGATCCAGAACCGCCGAGGTGATGTTCGCCCAGTGCACCACGAGGCCGAAGTCCCGGCGCAGGCTCGCGGGGCCGGAATGAGCGCTGACCGATGCGAAGTGGCCGTAGTACTTGGCGGTGTACTTCAGCGCACCGAAACCGCCCATCGAGAAGCCGCCGACCGCCCGGCCGTCGTACTCGGCGTAGGTCCGGAAATTCGCCTCGATCCACGGCAGCAACTGGGCGATGTGGAAGGTTTCCCAGTTGCGCGGTCCGACAAAGGAGGTGACCGGGTTGGAGTACCAGCCGGCGTGCCCGCCGTCGGGCATCACCACGATGATCGGCTTGCCGGCCGTCCAGTCGCGGATCCCGAGGAAGTCGAACTGACGGAAATCGTCGGCGCCGCCGTGGAACATGTAGAGCACCGGATAGGTGCGGCCACTGGCCCGATAGTCGTCGGGAAGCAGAACATTGACACCCGGGTTCCATCCGACGGCCGCGGTCTGGAATCGGTAGTACCACAGGCGCGGATCGCTCTCGTTGCGGTCGACGATCCGCAAGCCGAACCCGTCGCTGCGACCACTGAAGATGACCAGGGCCTGCCCTGGGTTGATGTGGCCGGGGTCAGGAATGTTGTTGACGGCGGCGATTGGCGGATAGAACGAGGCGTCGCCGTAGAACCGTGATGCCAACGCGGACAAGGTATCCCCTCGGGAAACCGTGTACTTCTTGAGCTCCGGGAGGATGAGCCGTTGCCCCGGATTCAGGCCGGAGCCCTCGCCGATGCCATTGGCGGCGGCGATCAAACGGGACAGCTCGGGCCGGCCGTAGAAACGCGAAGCCACGGCCGGCAGCGCGTCCCCGGGTGCGGCCGTATACCGGGTGTAATCGGGAAAGACCAGCTTCTGTCCGACGTTGACGACATCGGGATCGGGAATTGCGCTGGCTGCCGCGATCAGCCGGTACAGCTCCGCGTCGCCGTAGAAGCGCAACGCCAATGCCGACAGCGTTTCCCCCGCCACCACCGTGTGAATCCTGACCATGGTCCCCTCCTTCAGTTGCGACGAGCTCGGGTTTACGACGAGTCCGGCTGCCCTGATTCCCCTCTCCGAGTCTAGGCGTCCGGTGGCGTGAAACGGTTGACTTCTAAGGGATTACAGGTGCCCGGCGCCGCGCTCACGTACGCTCCCCACGTGTACGTCGACGTGATGACCGTTCCGCGGCCCCTGGCAAAAATCGGCGACCTTGCCCGCCGCACCCAGGCCGCAGGATTCTCCGGTCTTCTGCTCACCGAAACCGGCCGTACCGCTTATCTCAACGCGGCGGTCGCATCGCAGTCCGCTCCCGGGCTGGAGCTCTCGACCGGTGTGGCCGTTGCCTTTCCGCGCAGCCCGTTCATCACGGCAGCGTCGGCCTGGGAGCTTCAGGAGGCAACGGGCGGCCGGTTCCGGCTCGGCATCGGCACTCAGGTCCGTACCCATGTGGTCCGGCGCTACGGGATGCCGTTCGAACCCCCTGGGCCACGCCTGCGCGATTACGTGCTGGCCGTGAAGGCGTGCTTCGCCGCGTTCCGGACCGGCAAGCTCGATCATCACGGCGACTTCTATGACCTCGACTTCATCACGCCGCAGTGGAGCCCGGGCCCAATCGACGCACCGGATCCGAAGGTCGACATCGCGGCGGTGAATCCGTGGATGCTGCGCATGGCCGGCGAGGTAGCCGACGGTGTGCACATCCACCCGATCGGCGAGCCGGGTTACATCGAACGCCACGTGCTGCCCAACCTCGCCGCGGGTGCGGCCAAGGCGGGCCGCTCGCCCGCCGACATCGCCAAGATCATCCCCGTCATGACGATCGTCGGCGACAACGACGAGGAACGCGCGAACGAACGCGAATTGGTGCGGGCCAGCATGAGCTTCTACGGGAGCACGCCGAACTACGCGTTCATCTGGGATGAGGCGGGCTTCGACGGCACCACCACTCGCCTGCGGGAGAAACAGAAGGCCGGCGACATCGCCGGGATGGCTGCCCAGATCACCGACGACCACATCACGGCCTTCGCCACCGAATCGACCTGGGACGGTTTGGCCGAGGCATTGACCGCCAAATATGCGGGAATCGCGACCCGCATCGTCCTCTACAACGCGCTCGGCGGGCCGGAGCGGTTAGAGCGGTATGGCGAGATCGCCAGGCAGTTGTCTGCGGCATAGCTCCAGCACAAGGCCAGTTCTGTAGCATTCTGCTACGCTGGTTTCAGACTGCTACAACGGAGGTCCGTCATGACTGAGACCGCAGATCGGGTCACCCGGTTCGCCGCCGATCTCATGGACAGTGCCGCCGCGGAAGGTGCACGTCAGAGCCGGTCCGCCAAGCAGCAACTCGACCATTGGGCCCGCGTGGGACGGGCGGTGTCGAGCCAGCACAGCGCCGCCCGCCGCAAGGTGGAGTCCGCTCTGGCGGGCAACACTCCCCTGCGCGAGCTGTCCGCCGAGGAAGGTGCGGTGTTCGACGCCGAGATCGCCGCCTCCATCGAGGAGAGCCTGGCGCGTGCCGACTACGGCAAGATCCTGGCCGGACGCGGGATCACCACCGTGGCGCTCGACGAGAACGGCGAGATCGTGCAGTACCGCCCCGACGGCACCACCGCGGTGCTGGCACACCCGCAGTGATAGTGGCTCGCGCTGACATGGACCGCGCCGCCGCGCAGTGAAGCGCCTCGATCTCGTCGTCGGCTGCAACGGTGCCGGCAAGTCGACCTTCGTCGAACTCACCCTCTCGCCTCTGCTCCCCGGTTGTCCGTTCGTGAACGCGGACGAGATCGCCAAGCGACGCTGGCCCGAAGACCCTGCCCCGCACTCCTATGAGGCGGCCTTGGTCGCCGCCGAAACCCGGGCCAAACTCATCGAACTCGGTGAGTCCTTCATCGCCGAGACGGTGTTCTCCCACCCCTCCAAGCTCGAGCTGATCGACGACGCGTGCGCCGCCGGGTACACCGTGATCCTGCACTGCGTCCTGATCCCCGAAGACCTGGCCGTGCAGCGGGTGCGCCACCGCGTGCTGGCCGGTGGACACAACGTCCCCGAGGCGAAGATCCGCGAACGCTACCAACGACTTTGGGAGCTGGTCGCCATCGCCGCGATGCATGCCGATGCGGCGACCTTCTACGACAACAGCACCGTGACCGGCCCGCGCATCGTCGCTCAGCTCGCCGGCGGATTTGTCGTCGGGTCGCCGAGGTGGCCGAAATGGACTCCGACGGTGCTGAGTTCGCGCTGGCCCGGTTAGCCGGCGCCGAGATGCCGGGTGTCCGCGAGTTCCACCACCTGACGGTTGTGAAAGTGGTCGTCCTCGCGCAACGTGGTGATACTGCCCGGCTTGGTCGAGAAGTTGACGTAACCCAACGCCGGCATCGGCATCTTGATCCAGGCCGCGATCACGAACGTCAATGCGAATCCGTGCGTGACGATCACCTGGTACCCCGCACTGCCGGCCGTGATCGCGTCCATCGCCGCGTAGATCCGGCTCGCGAAGGCCTCCTTGGTCTCGGCGCCACGTACCCCTTCGTCATGCCCCATCCGGTCACCACGGACCGGCGGGACCCGGAAGCGCTCGTCGAGCCATGCCTGTGCGCGGCCTTCGGCCTCCCCGTACGACTTCTCCCGGAGCCGCGGATCCAACACGATGCCCGAGTGCAGGGCTTCGGCAATCGCGTCAGCGGTACGGCGCGCACGCCGCAAATCCGACGAGTACACCTCGACCGCGGCGCCTGGCGGAACTCGCTCGCCCAGCGCCTCGGCGATGGCACCGGCATCGCGAAGCCCGCCCCGGGTCAGATCGGAGTCATGCCAACCCCCGACCAACCCGTCGACATGGTGAGTGGCCTCCGGATGGGTCACCACGTAGATCGTTCGGCCCATCCTCCGACCGTATCGACTTGCGGCTGTAGCGTGACGAGCATGAACTCCTTTCGCGTGCCCTCCTCCGTTGCGCTCGTGGCCTGCGCCGCGTCGTTGACCATGGCGCTCGCCGCGTGCGGCTCCGACACCGAAACCTCCTCGGCCACGTCCTCGGCGAGCACGCCGTCTGTCGCCGATGTACTCACCCCCTCCATCGCCGAGACGGCGACCGAGGCCAGCACCTGCCCCACCGCTGCGCCGCAGAACGCCGGCACTCCTGAGTGGACCGTTTCCGGGGCGACCGGCAGCGCCGAGGTCACCGGCTCCACCGACACCACGGCGCCCGCGGTCAAGGTGAACGGACCGTTCAGTGTGTCCGAGACCCAGGTGCACACCCTGAAGGCCGGCGACGGTCCGGTGGTCGCGCCGACGGCGAACGTCACGGTCTGCTACATGGGCGTCAACGGGCGCGACGGATCGGTGTTCGACAGCAGCTACCAGCGTGGCGAGACCGTCGACTTCCCGCTCAACGGTGTCGTGCCCGGCTTCCAGAAGGCCATCTCGGGACAGAAGGTCGGCTCCACGGTGGGTGTCGCGGTCACTTCTGCTGACGGCTACCCGCAGGGACAGCCCGCCGCTGGTATCCAGCCAGGTGACACGCTGATCTTCGCGATCAAGATTCTCGACGCCCAGCAGTAAGCACGTACCGCCCACCAGGCGCCCGGCGCCCAGTTGCAACAATGCTCACATGGTCGAGCGGAGCATCTGGATGCAAAAGGTCGCGGCCGATCCCGGGCATTCGCACTGGTACATCGAACGCTTTCGTGCCATGTCGCGCGCCGGAGAGGACCTGGCCGGTGAGGCTCGCCTGGTGGATGCGATGGCGCCGCGCGGCGCCCGCATCCTGGACGCCGGCTGCGGGCCAGGGCGGGTGGGTGGATATCTGGCCGGTGCCGGCCACCAGGTGGTCGGCGTCGACGTGGACCCGGCACTGATCGAGGCGGCCGAAAACGACCACCCCGGCCCGCGATGGCTCGTCGGCGACCTCGCCGAGCTCGACCTGCCCGCGCGAGGCATCGCCGACCCGTTCGACATCATCGTGTCGGCCGGCAACGTGATGACCTTCCTGGCCCCGAGCACCCGGATCCAGGTGTTGACGCGCCTGCGTACTCACCTCTCCGAGGACGGCCGGGCAGTAATCGGATTCGGGGCCGGCCGCGAATACGAGTTCGGACAGTTCCTCGACGACGCGGCAACAGCCGGCTTCACCCGTGATCTGCTGTTGTCGACATGGGACGTGCGGCCCTTCACCGAAGAATCGGACTTCCTCGTCGCGATCCTGCGGCCGGCCTAGCGTGAGCCGTTCGGACTGAAATTGAAATTGGCTGCAGCGGTGGACAATCCGGTGCCGATCGGGCCCGACGCGTCGTAGAGGCAGGCGCTGCCGGTCGCCACACCGTCGGCACTGGTGTGGGTCATCGCCGCCATGCCGATGTAGGGCCCGACCGGGAGTCTGCTGAGCGCCAACGTGTAGTCCGCGTTGATGAACGCCAACCCGGCCGAACTGAAATTGGTCATCGAACTCGTCACGTCGACCGCCAGCGCCGCCCGCACGAACGGCGAGAGTTCTTCACCGGCAACCAATTCGCGGACCTCGCGCAGCCACGCGTACCGGGGGCCGCATTGCTGCCACGGAAAACCCTCACCCCGCCATTCCGGGTCCGGGCCGTAGGCGCGGATGAACATGGGTGTGGTGTCGTCGAATTCGGCCGGTTCCTCCGGCAGTGGGGGCAGGTCGATCGCGGTCGACCAGAACTCGCCGTCGGGCTGGGAGCCGCGCCGCAGGTACAGCGCAGACGCGCGGGCCACCAGCTCGCCGCCCTGGGTCATCACGGCATCGAGCGCCTGCATGCGAGATCCGGACCGGACGACCGACGCCGAGACGCGAACCGGTGCACTGGCGACCCGGCGCAGTATCTCCACCGTGAACCGGGCCGGGTGCAGGCCGTCGTCGGTGACGAGTGCTTCCACCGCTCGGGCCAGCAGACCGCCGACGACCTGGCCACCCAGCGTGGGACCCCACCCGCCGTGCGCGATCTCGTTCGGCACGAACCCGTCGTCACCGCTCACAAAGAACGGCGTCATCGCAGTACGCTCCACAGGTCCACCTCTCGTCCGGCACATCGGGCAAGTACGGACCCTATTACAGAGGTCACTACAGTTGGTGCGACGGTAGTGTCCGGGAGCTGCTCACGCCTTGTCGCATGCGGCAACGTCAGACCGTGGCCGGATCACCGAGCCGGACACCCGCGCGGCGCGCCCGCCACAACCCAACCCGGACGATCGCACCCCCAAAGACCCTCCAGAGCGTGCGGGACGGCGGTATGCGGTAACTCAGTCTTGTGTGCGGCGCGTATCGCAGCCTGCCGTCGCGGTCGCCGTCGGTCAGCCAACCAGTCATGACGATCTGCCGTTGACCCAACGTGCCTTCCGAGAACCAGTGGGCCGTGAGTCCGGCACGCCGCTGCCCGTCAGGTACCAGCCCTGGCGGGACCATCAACGTCATCCCGTCCTCATCGGCGGACACGGCCTCGGCCGGAACCACGATCGGATATCCGTCGCTGCCCACCCAGCCGAGCAGTCGATGCGGCAGCTCGCTGAACGCGCCGGCCGCCCGGGCAGCGGGCACTCGCGGACCGGCTCCGTTCGCCGGCGGTTTCTGCGATCCCGCCGGCGTCACGGGCCATTGCGGGCCGATCACCGTGGGTGGACCAAGGCACTCCGAGTCCGGAAACGCGATGATCCGGTGGGCGTGGACTCTGACGATGGCGCGGTGCCAGAAGAATGGGGCCAACCACCAGTTCCAGAACCGGCCACCAAGATCGGCCGGCCCCAGGGTGATGTCGCGTCGCCCTCCCCGGTTGACCCGCTCGCGCCAGTCGTCGAACAGCTCCGCCAACCGCTGCCGGTCGGCCGCCCACGAGAAGTCGGCCGTCCCCTGGACCAAGACGTACTCCGTTCCGCTCCCCGTCCCATGTTCGCGCGCGTGAAAGACGACGGTCACCTGCGGGTTCTGCTCGAGGCGCCGCAACTTCTTGAAGGCGGCGAAGTCACTGGTGAAGGTCATGATGCGGGCGTCGGAGTCCCAGCCGAAGTTGTTCACCGGTGCCAGCACCACACCCTTCAGCGGAGTGACCTGGGCCAGAATCACTCCCAGGTCACCGCCGAGCACCCCCGTCAGTTTCGAGATCGCCCCTGCCTCACTGCCTGGCGCTGCGTTCGCCATCGTCATCCCTCCCGAATGCCGACAAATAATGGACGTACCGTCTCGAATTAATATCATACGGTCCGTCCAGTAAATTGGACACATGACGGCCCGAGGTCCCGGACGACCCCGCAGCGAATCGGCGCGACGCGCAATCATCAAGGCGACCTTGGGCCTCGTTGACGAGTTGGGTTATGGCGCAGTCACGATGGAGGGGATCGCCCGGCGAGCCGAAGTCTCCAAACAGACGGTCTACCGCTGGTGGTCGTCTCCGATGGAGATCGTGCTCGAAACCATCAACCAAGGCGCCGAGCGCGCCGCCCCTCTTGTCGAGACCGACGTGTTCGAAGACGATCTGCGTACCTTCGTACGACGCAGCGTCGATGGCGCACACAACAGTGCGAAGTTGCTCGTCGCGTTGATGGCCGAGGCACAACGCAATCCGGGCCTCGCCCCGTCCTTCCGGCACGAATTCCTCGAACGGCGCCGAGCGGTGCTCCACGAGTTGCTAGCTCGCGCTCGATCCCGCGGAGCAATCGACCACGGCGTCGACACCAACCTTGTCGTCGAGATGTTCTTCGGCACCCTGTGGTACCGCCTGCTCGCCCACAGCGGACCCCTCGATCACGACTTCGCAGACGAACTCGCCGGTGCCCTATTGGCTTTGACGCTCCGGCCGGAACGGACATGAATCCGCATGCGGCAAGGTTCACTCCGGCGTGCCCGGCTATTGCGCCACCCGCCCGACAGCTCTACTATCGCCTGTAGTACATCGATTGGGGCTCCTATGACGGCACCGACAATCGTTCAGGCACAACGCTTTCTGCGCCTGACCGCATGGACGTTCCTGCTGGGTTGGGGACTGCACGTGATCGACCACCTGCTCCGGGGAATGTCGGCGTCACCGATGTTCGTGATGGCCGGCGGCATGATTCAGGGCGTTATCGTCATCATCGCGATCACCATCACCCTGCGTGGGCATCCCCGAGCACCCGACCTCGCGATCTTCACCGGTGTCGGCAGTGCCGTCGTGTTCACCTACGCACATCTGCTGCCGAATTTCTGGCCCGATTTCCAGGACAGCTATCTCAGCGGTCCCCGCATCAACGTCACCTGGTTCTCCTGGGGCACAGCGCTTTCCGAGATCGGCACCGGACTGTTGTTTGCGTATGCGGGCATGCGGGCCAAGCGAGCCGCGGCGTAGGTGCGGATTCTGCGGGTAACGTCGGCAGATGGGATTGGTGTACTCCAGCGTCATCGACGCCCCGCAGGAAGAAGTCTTCGCCTGGCACAGCCGACCGGGCGCGTTCACCAGGCTGTCGCCACCGTGGCAGCCGATGAAGCTCGACTCCGAAGCGGCCTCATTGCGCGACGGCCGTGCCGCACTCGCGTTGCCCGGCGGATTGCGGTGGGTGGCTCAGCACCAGGCTGACGGCTACGAGCCACCACGGCGCTTCGTCGACCAGATCGCCAGTGACGGACCGGCCTCGCTGGCCGCGGCATTGGCAGTGCGCTGGAAGCACATTCACGAATTCGAAGCGATCGATACCACCCACACCCGGATGACCGACCGCGTCGAGACGCCGGTGCCCGGCCGTTTCCTGCGTCCGATGTTCGTCTACCGTCACCGCCAGCTCGCCGATGACCTCGCGGCGCACCAGCTGGCCCGCACCCGGGGCCTGGCGCCGCTGACCGTTGCGGTCACCGGAGCGTCCGGCCTGGTCGGCTCGGCGTTGACCGCGTTCCTGAGCACCGGCGGCCACCGGGTGATCCGGTTGGTCCGTCACGAAGCAACCAAATCCGATGAACGGCAATGGAACCCAGACGACCCCGACCCCGACCTGTTCACCGGGGTGGATGCCGTCATCCACCTGGCCGGCGTGTCGATCGCCGGCCGGTTCACCCAGGGGCACCGCCGCGCGATCCGCGACAGCCGCATCGAGCCGACCCGCCGGCTGGCCGAATTGATCGCCGAAACCGAACGTGGTCCGCGGGTGATGGTCAGCGCGTCGGCGGTGGGCTTCTACGGATACGACGGCGGCGACGAGATTCTCACCGAGGACAGCGAACGCGGTGACGGATTCCTCGCCGATGTCGTGACCGACTGGGAGGACGCGCTGGCCCCGGCCGGACGATCCGGGGCGCGGGTGGTGCCGATCCGTACCGGAATCGTCCAGTCCCCGCGCGGAGGCACGTTACGGCTGCTGCGGCCACTGTTCACCGCAGGACTCGGCGGCCGTATCGGCGACGGGCAGCAGTGGTTGCCCTGGATCGGCATCGACGACCTGGTGGACATCTATCACCGCGCCTTGTGGGACACGCAGCTGTCCGGCCCGGTCAACGCAGTGGCGCCGGAGCCGGTGCGCAACGCCGACTACACCGACACGCTCGGCCAGGTTCTGCACCGTCCGACGATTCTGCCGGTGCCCGCCCTGGGGCCACGGCTGCTGCTCGGCGAGCAGGGCGCACGCGAACTGGCGTGCGCCAGCCAGCGGGCGATTCCCGCGGTTCTGGCCGCCGCCGATCACCGATTCCGTCATCCGCGCCTGGATCAGGCGCTGCGGCACGTGTTGGGACGCGCGGCTACGGGGTAGGAGCCGCTGCCGGCGGCGCGGCCGGCTGCTGTCCCGGTGAGTTGTACTCGTATCCGGGCGGTGGCGGGCCGTTCAGCGAGTAGTAACCAGGTGGCAGCGGCGGACCGGCCGGACCGCTGCCGGGCGCCGGCGCCGTGACCGGCGTCTCGGAGCCCGGGGCATTGATCGATTTGTAGCCGGGCGGCAACGGCGGAGCCGGCCCGGCGCCGGGAGGTGGTGCGACGCCCTCGGGCGCTCCCCCGCCGGTCTGGAAGCCGCCCGGGTCGTGGGCCTGATGCCAGAGGTCCCGCAGGGTGCCGACGGGTCCGGACCCGTACTGGCCGGAGCCGTACACGGGGTTGGCGATCTCGGGCACCTGAGGAGGACCGGCCGGGGCCGGCGGCGGGGGTGCCGCCAGCGCGGGATCCCCCGGCGCAGGCGCTGGATCAGGCACTACGGGGTCCGCCGTGGCCTGGCCTGCGGCGGCCAGCACGGCACCGACGGCGGCCAGGCCCGCGATCGCGAGCTTCGCTCCGTTGATGGCGAGCGTCGCTCGGTGCGCTTCGGTCATCTGTCCGGCGGTCCTCTCTCGATGCACGCGGTCCGTGCATCGTCGCACACGGTCCTGAGGACGCGCTCGGTCAGAACGGCGCCAGCAGGAACTCGTCGACGAAACGGCCGAACGTGTCATCGACGTAGGAGGAGTCCTCGGCAGTGAAGAACTCGATGATGAACCCTTGGAACGCCGCGAGGGCGATGCGTGAGCGCGTCTCGGCGACGTGGTCGGACATCCCGAGCGCCGTCAACCGGGCTTTCGAATTGCGGGTGAGCAGTGAGAGCGTGTCCCAGGTGTATTCGCGGTACGGGCTGTCGCGACTGCAGGCGGCACCGAACACCTGTAGGACCACGCGCAGGCTTTCACTCCGCTCACCGCGCGTGCAGGCGTACCAATCGTCGAAACACCATTGCCGGTGTGCCGCTACGGACCCCGGCAACTCTACGTCGTCGGTCTCCGGAATAGCCTGACGCTGTTGGCGGTTCAGCACTTCCAGGATCAACTGATCTTTGGTCCCGAAGTAGTAGACCAGCATCCGGGCGCTGGTTCCCAATTCGGTGGCCAGCGTGCGCAGCGAGGTATCGACCACACCTGCACGCGCGAACACCGACGCCGCGTCGGCGAGTAGCCGGTCACGCTTCTCCTGGTCGATCTCGCGAGCCACGCTTGACTGTAACAAATGCTTCATATATTCGTTGGGTGTTGCGCCCGAACGAACTTCGTTCACAGCGAGGGGTCGGCTGACGCGCACGGGAGGGGCTGGCATCGTGACTGCGCCACACCGGGTCCACGCCGTTTCGACGCAGGCGGTGGTGATCGCGTGGCTGGGGGCCGCAGCGATGCTGGTCGTTCACCAGATCCTGGAACCGTTTACCGCGGGCTCGCACATGGGGCTGTTCACCAACGGCGGCGATCTCGACGTCTATCGTCACGGCGGACAGCAGCTGCTGGACGGCCGCGCCCTGTACGCCACGGAACTTCCCGGGGGCGGTTGGTTCACCTACCCACCGTTCGCCGCCATCGCGTTCATTCCGCTCGCCCTGATGAGTTTTCCTGCAGCCCAGGCCTTCTGGATGGCCATTTCATTCACCGCGCTGGCCATGACGATCTGGCGATCCGCGACAGTACTGGGGTACCGGACCGATCTTCGCCTGTGGCTGCTCACGATCGCGCTGAGCCTCGTCGCGGTGGACATCGAGGCGGTGCGGGGCACGTTGTGGCAGGGTCAGGTCAATCTCCTCCTGATGGCGGTGATCGTCTGGGACCTCACCCGGCGCCGGTCAGCTCGGCTGCGCGGATGGTCAGTCGGTATCGCCGCCGGTATCAAGCTCACCGCCGTCGTGTTCATCCCATTTCTGTTCCTCACCCGACAGTGGCGTGCGGGTTTCACCGCGCTGGGCACTGCGCTGGCCACGGCCGTACTCACCTGGTGCGTGCTGCCGACCGACTCCACCGCCTACTGGCTGCACGCGGTATTCCAAACCGACCGCATCGGCCCGCTCACCCATCCCGGGAACTTCTCGATCGGAGGGATCCTGGCCACCCTGGCAGCGCCGGCACCCATGCCGACACTGTGGTGGCTGATCGCGATCGGCGTCGCGGCGTTATTGGGTTTCTTTGCCGCACAACGGGCACAGCGGTTCGGCCACCCCTTGCTGGCGATCACGCTGATCGGAATGCTGTCGTGCACGGTGCCACCGCTGGCCTGGGGGCATCACTGGGTGTGGACCGTTCCGCTGCTGGCCATCGTGGTCGACGGGGCGGTGCGGTCCACCGGCCTGACTCGCGGTGTCTGGGCGGCCGGTGCGCTGGTCGTTTACCTGGCGGTGTTCATGTGGTTCGCCGCCTGGCTCTACCGGACGTCACATCGACTCAGCGCCGGCTACAACACCTATGTCGAGGCACTCGACGCGGCCATCGCGACGATGACCAAGTCGGAGAAACTGCTGGTGGTCTCCACCAATCCGATACTGTTCGTCGTCACCGCCCTGGCAACCCTCGCGCTTGTACACCGCAGGCCGAACACGACACGACTGCCCGGTGATAT
This sequence comes from Mycolicibacterium sp. 050232, assembly GCA_036235365.1. GTDB lineage: Bacteria > Actinomycetota > Actinomycetes > Mycobacteriales > Mycobacteriaceae > Mycobacterium. Next base: position 169,418 of record JAZBEZ010000007.1, read on the forward strand.
CGGCGACCCCAAGGTGTCCCGGGTGGCAGGCTGAATTCGTGCCTCGGGTACTGATCGTCGGATCCGGCTTCGCCGGGCTGTGGGCGGCGCTCGGCGCGGCCAGACGCGTCGACGAACTCGGAACGGTGGCCGACGGCGTGCGGATCACGGTGGTCAGCGAGCGCCCCTTTCACGACATCCGGGTCCGCAACTACGAAACCGATCTTTCCGACTGCCGAATCCCGCTGGACCACCTGCTGGATCCCGTCGGCGTCGACCACATCATTGCTGAGGTCACCGCGATCGACGTGGAGGCTCGCAGTGTCACGGCGCAGCAGAACGGGCGAACGGTGGAGATCGGCTATGACCGCATGGTGCTGGCCGCAGGCAGTCGGGTGGCGCGGCCGAACGTCCCCGGGCTGGCCGAGTTCGGTTTCGACGTCGACACGTTCGACGGCGCGAACCGCCTCGCCGCCCACCTCGACACGTTGGCCGCCAATCCCGGCGTATCGGGTGCGGACACGGTCGTCGTCGTCGGAGCAGGACTGACCGGCATCGAGACCGCCTGCGAATTGCCCGCACGACTAGCCGCGATCTTCGACGGCTCCCTGGCTCCGAAGGTCCTGCTCGTCGACCATAACCCGCAGGTCGGCTCGGACATGGGCGAATCGGCACGCCCCCTGATCGAATCTGCATTGTCCGACAATGGAGTTCACGTCATGACCGGTGTCAGCGTGACCGCCGTCGACATCGGTGCCGTGACCCTGTCATCGGGGACCACGGTGTCCGCGGCCACCGTGGTGTGGTGCGCGGGGATGCGGGCCAACCCACTCACAGCGCAGCTGCCGGTACCGCTGGATCGGTTCGGCCGCCTGCCGGTCGACGACTATCTCCGCGTCGAAGGAGTGCCCGCGGTGTTCGCGGCAGGCGACGTGGCTGCCGCACGGGTGGACGACAGCCACCTCTCGGTGATGTCGTGTCAGCACGGCAGACCGATGGGCCGCTATGCCGGGTACAACGTGATCGGAGACCTTCTCGGGCGGCCCATGCGCGCTCTTCGAATCCCTTGGTATGTCACGGTTCTCGATCTGGGCCCGGCCGGTGCGGTCTACACCGAGGGCTGGGACCGCGACGTCGTGGCGACCGGCGCAGTGGCCAAGGCCACCAAGAAGACCATCAACACCGAACGGATCTACCCTCCGCTGTCCGGTGATCGACAGGCCCTCCTGACAGCGGCTGCTCCCGAACTGCAGAACCGGCCGGCCCGAGGCTCCGGCACCTAACGGTTGCCTGCCTCCGGGGGCGGCTCGGGCGGCGGGGTGAGCGCGTCCCACGCGGTCCACGTATAGCGTTGCTCGGGAAGGCCGGTCGCGCCGAGCATGAACGCCCGGTGGGCGCGGCGGGCCCGCGCGATGGTGCCCATCCAGGTGGTCACGGTGCTGAGGCGGTTGCGAATGCCGGTGAGAAACGCGATGTGTAGGAATCCCCACGCCAGCCAGCCGAAAACCCCGGCGACCTTGACCGGTCCGACTTGCAGAAGTGCTTGTCCCCGAGCGATATACGCCGCCGAACCGAGATCGTGATAGCGGAACGGCCGGCGCGGCTTCCCGGCGAGTTCCCGGCGGATGCACGACGCGACGTGCAGCCCGCCCTGCATGGCGTTCTCGGCAACCCCCGGCAGGTTGTCGCGACCCGCCAGGTCGCCGATCACGAACACCTCGGGATACCCGGCCACCGAAAGATCGGGCCCCACAGCGATTCTCCCGCTGCGATCCGATTCGGCACCAAGCACCGTCGCGATGTGCCGGGCGAAGGGCACGGCCTCGACACCAGCGGTCCACAACACGGTTCGTGCCACATACTGCTCGTCGGGGCCCCCGGCCTTCGGGCTGACCGTCACCCCGTCCCGGTTGACGTCGGTCACGTGCACACCCATGTGGAGCTCGACCCCCAACCGCTGTAGCGACCGCGTCGCCTTGTCGCCCAGCTCGGGACAGAAGGCCTTCAACACCCGCTCACCACCGTCGAACAGCAGGACCCGGGCTTCCTCGGGCTCGATGCTGTGGAACTCGTGGGCCAGGGTGCGGGTTGCCATCTCGCGGATCTGCCCGGCCAACTCCACCCCGGTGGGACCACCGCCGGCGACCGCGAACGTGAGCCAACCGTCCCGCTCGGGGCCGGGCGGCAGCGTCTCGGCGATTTCGAAGGCGGTGAACACCCGCTGCCGGATGTTGGCCGCATCGTCGAGCGTCTTCATCCCCGGGGCCCACTGCGCGAAGTGCTCTTTGCCGAAATAGGACTGCTGCATCCCGGCCGCCACCACGAGCACGTCGTAGTCGATGGTGAACGTCGTCTCATCCGGCCGGCGAGCGGTGACCTGGCGCTGCCGGGGGTCGATGTCGACCGCTTCCCCGAGCAGCGTGGTGACGTTGCGGTGTTTGGCGAATTCCTCACGCAGCGGACGACTGATCTGTCCGAAGCTCAACGTTCCGGTCGCGCACTGGTAGAGCAGCGGCTGGAACACATGGCCGGCCGCCCGGTCCAGCAGCGTCACGTCGACGTCCGTTCCACCCAACCGACGGGCACAGAACAGACCGCCGAATCCCCCACCGATGATCAACACCCTCATTCGACTGTTGCCCACAACTAGGAGGTTAACCGTCCTCCCCGGAAATGCGACCGTGCAAAACCGATGCCCGCAGGGTGAGATGGTTGCGCTCGGCCACTGATTGCGCCTCGGCCGCCGCCCGCACATAGAGCTGTGCGGCCGTCGCGATGTCGCCCGCACGCTCGTGCAGATATGCCGCTGCGGCGGTGTGGCGCGGCAGCGCGGGGTCGAGTTCGGCGAGCGCCGCCAGACCTGACTGCGGCCCCTCGGCTTCACCTACGGCGACAGCGCGGTTGAGTCGTGCCACCGGGCTGTCGGTGAGCGCCACGAGTTCGTCGTACCACTCGACGATCTGCACCCAATCGGTCTCCTCGGCGGACCGGGCGTCGGCGTGCAACGCCGCCACCGCGGCCTGCGCCTGGTACTCCCCGAGCCGGTCACGCGCCAGTGCGGCCTGCAGCACCCACACACCCTCGGCGATGAGATCGCGACGCCACACCGTGCGGTCCTGCTCGGCCAGGGGAACCAGGGTCCCGTCGGCGCGGATCCGCGCTCCGCGCCTGGCGTGGTGCAGCAGGAACAACGCGAGCAAGCCGGCGACTTCGGGATCGTCGGTGGTCCGGGATAGTTGGCGGGCCAGCCTGATCGCCTCGGCCGCCAGGTCGATATCGCCGCTGTAGCCCTCGTTGAACACCAGATACAGCACGCGTAGCACGGTGCCCAGGTCGCCGGGGCGATCCAGTCGAACCGCGCTCACAGTGCGCTTGGCCCGGCTGATGCGTTGCGCCATCGTGGATTCGGGCACGAGATAGGCCTGCGCGATCTGACGCGTGGTCAGGCCGCCGACCGCGCGCAACGTCAGCGCGACGGCTGACGACGGCGACAGGCTCGGGTGCGCACACAGGAAGTAGAGCTGCAGCGTGTCGTCGGCGGCCGGAGCCGGTCCTGCGGCCGGTTCGGCCCAGACCCGCACCTCGCGATCGCGCCGAGCCACGTCGGACCGGCTGATGTCGAGAAAACGTCGCCACGCCGTGGTGATCAGCCAGGCCTTGGGATCGTCGGGTTGCTGGTTCGCCCAGGTCTCCCAGGCCCGCACCACAGCTTCCTGCACGGCGTCCTCTGCCGTTGCGAAGTCGGCCCCGCGGTGGACGAGGGCGGCCAGGACACCCGGAATGAGATCCCGCAACCGGTCCTCGTCCACCGCGCCGGCATCCAACTACTCGGTGACCGTCGGCGCGGCGGTCAGGAACGGACGCACCTCGAGCCACTCGTGGATGGGCCTGCCACCGGCGCCCGGGGCCGCCGACAGTTCGCCCGCCAACTCGACGGCACGGTCGTAGGAGTCGACGTCGACGATCATCCAGCCCGCGATGAGATCCTTGGTCTCGGCGAACGGACCGTCGGTCACGGGCGGTTTGCCCGCGCCGTCATAACGGACCCAGGCCCCCTCCGGGGCCAGGGCCTGGCTGTCGACGTATTCGCCGCTGTCCTTCAACCGGTCCGCGAAGTCGTTCATGTACTGGATGTGGGCCTGGATCTCGTCGGGTGTCCACTGGTCCATGGGAACGTCGTTGACGGCAGCCGGCGCGCCTCGGTAGTGCTTGAGAAACAGGTACTTGGCCATGGGGTTCTCCCTTCAGTTTTGCGACCCTAGTTGGTCGCTCACCTCTGGGACGGAACCGTCGCGGCGTTCTCGACATCGTGGACAGAAAAATTTCCCAACTCGTTGTCAAGCCACGTCACGGGGGTTGAGGATGGCGTGTGAGACCGTCGGCTACCTCAAGTGCGCAATCAATCAATTCGATTGGCTAAGCTTCGGGTATCCAAGTTCTTCGTCAAGCACCGAGGTGGACATTCATGTTCGGAAGCAAGGCAACCCTGGCGACCATCGCCGCCACAGGCATGATCGGGGCCGCCCTCGGCCTGGGCACCGCCATCGCGAGCGCGGACCCGGATCCGAGCCTCCCGCCGCCCCCGAACGCGCCGAAGAAGCCGGCCGAGACGTGGCAGGGTCACCCGATGGTCTGGTGGAACCTGCCCGCGGGCGGCCACTGGGGCGTCTGGATCAACGGCGAATTCCTGCCCTTCACCTGATCGCCCAACCGGACCTGAGTGCCCGATGACCTCGGTCGAAGCGATCGCCGCGGTCCCCTTCGTCGACGGGATCGTCTACGGCGAGGGGCCCCGTTGGCACCGTGACCGCCTGTGGTTCACCGACGGCCTGGCCGGCCGGGTCTACTCTGCCGGCGAAACCGGTGAACTCACCGTCGAGGTCGAACTCGCTCGCGCTTCCGGGCTCGGCTGGCTGCCCGACGGGACTCTCGTGGTGTCAACGCTTTTCGCCGCCGAGCTGCACCACGCCGACGCCGCCGGAAACGTGACGGCCTCCTACGACGTCAGCGACATCGCCTGGTCCACCAATGATCTGCTGGTGGCACCGGACGGCCGGACCTATGTCGACCTCTACATCGCTGACGGCCGCAGCTTGACCGGCGGAATCGGGCTGGTCGGCTCCGACGGCACCGTGCGGGTCGTGGCTACCGGGTTGTCGATGCCCAACGGCCTCGGTTTCCTGCCCGGCGACTCGACTCTGGTGGTCAGCGAGACCCACGGCTCACGGTTGCTGGCCTTCGCCGCAGCTGCCGACGGCGACCTCGGCGCACCCACTGTGTTCGCCGACCTCGGTGCGGACCGGCACCCCGACGGATTGTGTGTCGACGCCGGCGGAGGAATCTGGGTCGGCTGCTACGACACCGGCGAGTTTCTGCGCGTGGTCGCCGGCGGTGAGATCACCCACCGCATCGAGATCGACCGCGGATGGGCGGTGGCACCGGCGCTCGGCGGCCCCGACGGGCGAACGCTTTATCTCGTGGTCGATGACACCAGCCACGAAGGCCTGCTGGCGGGCAACTCGACGGGGCGGATCCTGCAGGCGCGCGTCGACGTCCCCGGCGTGGGATCACCCTGACGACTGGCCTCGCTGACCCGGCTCCTCGCTCTCGTCGACGTCCGACTCGTCGGCCGAGGGAGGCTCCAGCGGGACGCTTTCCGCCCGGGGCGGGCTGACCGCAGAGGTGTTGTCGGCCGGCTGCAACTGGACCACCTGACCCACCGCCCGGCGCAGCCCGGGCGGCCCTTCTTTGCGGAAGAACTCACCGATCCGTCCGGCGCGGTAGCGCAGCGGCGAACCGAGGAGCTCACCCATCACCACGCCGCTGCCCAGTGCCAACGCCGTCGCTGCCGCGGTCAGCAGGTGCGCCAGTCCCTCACCGAAGTTCTCGTCCACGGCGAAGGCGAACACCGCCCAGAACACCGCGAGACCGGGCAGCATCGGCATGATGCCGGCGGTCGCCGTCACCAGCGCCGGAGACTGCCGGCGAATGGAGATCAGGGTGGCCAGGAATCCGACACCGATCGCCGCGACCCCGGTGGCGGCCCACTGGCCGAACCCTGCGGTCCCCAGCCCGATCAACGTCAGCTCCGCCAGACCGGCGGCCAGGCCGGCAGTGGGCAGCGAACGCAGCGGCGCATAGCTGGCCATGGTCAGGCACATCCCGGCCAACGACGCGCCCAGAACCGCCAGGACGATCGGCAGTAGACCTCTCGGGGTGATGAAGGTGCCCGCCACGTTGACATGCAGTTCGATCTGGAACCCGAGCAGCGTGGCAGCCTGCAGGGCCCCGGTGATGCCGACGACGATCCCGGCGGTGAGAAAGACCGCGTCACCGAGCCGGGCGAGCGCGGTGAGCATGTACCCGGTCAACGCGTCCTGGACGGCACCGACCAGGGTCATGCCGGACAACAACAACACGATCCCCGTGGCGACCAGCGCACTGAGCCCCTGACCGGCGTAGCGGTAGGCGCCCAGGGCGATCAAGGTGGCGATCGCCGCCCCGACCGCGTGCTGGAAGAAGAACGGCGTGCCGATCCGGTTCAACAGGCGACCGACGCGGTCGATCAGCGCGGCGGTGAGGCTGGCCAGCAGACAGGTCAACCAGTTGCCGCCCAGCATCATCGCGATGCCGAGCGCAAAACCCGCCCAACCCGCGGTCGCGAGCCACCGCGGGAACGGATGTGGGCTCTCGGTCAGGTCGTCCATGGCCTCGTGCGCCTCGTCGACGGTGATACCGCCGGCGGTGATACGGCGCACCAGTCGGTCGAGGAGAGCCAGCCGGGTGTAGTCCGTCGATCTGGTGCGTACCGCGCGCATGATCGTGACCGGCGGGCTGTCAGCGGTGGGCAGTGCCGACACGATGATCGTCGCGACGGTGATGTCGACGACGCAGTCGGTGAGCCGGTAGGCCTGTGCGACGTCCTGGGCGGTGGCGACGACGTCCGCGGTACCCGAGCCCGACGACAGCATGACCTCCGCGAGCCGGATGGTCAGGTCGAGGACCTTACGGGTATGTACGTCGCCCATCCCGGCCGACGCACGACTGCGCCGGCCGGCGACCGGTGCCGGGTCACGGCGCCCGCGCAGGGCCATCCGCAGCCCTCCGCGCAAGCGATCCCTACCGTTCAGTCCTTCCTCAGCCATCGTTGAAAAGCGTACTGATGAAACGTCCGCTCCCGGTGGAACTACGCCACGGCCTGCGGTGTCGTCAGCGAGCGAGGTCGGCGGCCCGGATCACGTCAGAGCCGACGAAATCGAAGATCTGGGCCCCGACCACCAGAGGCTCAGGCTGCCGGGTGAAGCGATGGGCGCCGACGCCGTAGCTCACATCCCGTGGCGACACCCAGATCAGCTCGAACCCCTGATCCTCAAACCAGTTGAGGATCAGCGGAATCCGGTCTGGGTCGGTGCGTCCGCGAGTCCACAGCACGGTGGCCCCGGTTTTGGCCAGCTGCGGGAGGATGCGGATCATCCGCTCGATGTCCTCATCGGTGATGTTCCCGAAGATGCCGCACGCCACCACGATGTCGGCGGGGACCAGGTCCTGGTATTGGTCGATCAGCGCGGCGTCGCCCGTGACGACCTCGACGCCGGTCAGCCGATACTTGTCCGCAGTCTCGGCGGCGACCGCGGCATTGCGCGGATCCAGCTCGACCAGGCGCGCCCGGACGTCGTCGCGCCGCGGATGGTCGCTCAACACTTCGAGTAGATCGCGCCCCTGGCCGGCGCACAGGCTGACCACCCGCAGGGGGCCCGCCGGAGCCTCGTCCAGCGCCTGCCTGATCAAGGTCTGCACCGCGCGAAGCCGGTGCGCCAGTGCCGAATCGGGTCGGTCGTAGTCTTCGTGCCAGCTGTGCCAATCCACCACGCGGGAAACCATATGGCCGCGACAGTTTCCGATGCGCGCGGGCGGGCCCGGCCGGCGGGGCCGCACTTGACCGGGCACCTCCGCCCCACATCGTGAATTCATTTGGGGTAGAACCCTATTCGAGAAGCCGAAAGGTACCGATGGGAACTTGGGCGGGATTAACCGCGTCGTGATGAATATTGGCGGCGACTATCGGCCGTGAGAGGCGAAGAACTGTGCGGAGGCGTCCGAGGCGTCGAATGCCCGACTGGCCGCCCCTACGGCCTGCACCGGCAGGATCTCGGGCACGCCCGGCCAGGTATGTCCGCCCCCGTCGACCCGCATGAACACCACGGAGGTGCCGGCCGCGCACCCGTCCGAGGCGATGCGGTGGGTCTCGGTGCCGTCACCGGTGGCGGGCAGCACCTCTTCGGACGGGGCGGGGCAGCTGTTGATCTGGCGCCACCGATCCACCATCGCGGTCCCCGCCACCACCGTGCTGCCTCCACCGCGTCCCGTCATCGGCCCGCCGTTGAACGGCACGATGGGGTCCGCGGTGCCGTAGGTGGCCAGGACCGAGACCGGTCTCGACGGGCTGCAGCCCACATTCGTCCCGAGCGTGCCGGCGACCGGGGCAATTGCCGCGAACAGGTCCGCCCGGTCACAGGCCAGGCGGTTGGCCATGAACCCGCCGGCCGACAGTCCGGTGGCGTACACCCGGCCCCGGGGGATGCCGTTCTCGGCGACCAGGCGATCGACCAGGGTGGAGATGAACCCCACGTCGTCGACCCCTTGGCGGTCCGGCACCGAGGCGCCGCGGCCGTCGGCCCAGCTGTAGTCGATGCCATCGGGGTAGACCACGGCGAACCCGTAGGCATCAGCCACGGCGTCGTAATGGGTGAGCGCCGCCTGGTCGCCTCCGGTCGATCCGGCGGCGTGCAGATTGACGACGAGTCCCGACGGTGCACCGCCGGCCGGCAGATGCACCCGATAGGTGCGCATCGTGCCGCCGAAGTCGATCTGCGCCGACGGTACGGGGGCGGCCACCGCGGGCGTCGCGCCTACCGCAGACCACGAGAGCGCGACGAGCGTCGCGAATACCGTCGTTCTCAGCCGGCCCGGCGTGAAACGCACCGGGGCAGAGTAGATCTCACGGGCGAACTTCCGGGCAACCCCACGTGACCGGCCGGAGAAGTTCCTCCCGGCAACAGTTGCCCTCCACTTGCGCGCCATCCGGCCCCCACCGATTCGTCGTCCAGCAAACGAAGTACCGACGCTACCTGCTTGCGACGACCGGCGGGGTCGGTTAAATCAGATCGTCAAGACCATGCGGTAACGTGCCTGCCCCTGCTCCATCGCCGCATACGCACCCGCCGCATCATCGAGGGGACGCTCCTCGATGAGTGCGCGCACCCCCGACAGCACCGCGAAATGCATCGTCTCCTCGACGTCACGCGCGGTTCCGGAAGGGTGCCCGGAAATCGTCAGAGCGGGCTGGATCAGCTGCACCGGACTGATCGGCAACGGATCCGCCGACACTCCGATCGCCACCAGTTCGCCACGCGGGGCCAACCCGCCGACCGTGTCTGCCATCGCCTGCGAATTACCCACTGTTGCCAGAATCACTGCCGCACCGCCCAAGTCACGCAGGGCTGCGCTGACGTCCCCGGCGGTCGAGTCGATGTAGTGCCTGGCCCCCAGCGAACGGGCATCCGCCTCCTTGCCTGGGCCACGAGCGATCGCGACGGTCTCGAAACCCATCGCGCCGGCGAACTGCAGCCCGAGGTGGCCCAGTCCTCCGACGCCGAGCACGGCAACGACGTCGCCGGGGAGTGCCCGCGTGTGGCGCAGCGCGTTGTACGTCGTCACACCCGCACACCCCATCGGGGCGGCCTCGGCGAACGACAGTTCGTCAGGGATCCGGGCGAGCGCATTGGCAGGCACCGTCACCGACTCCGCGTAGCCCCCCGGATAATGCAGGCTCGGAATCTGCCCCTGCACGCAGTGGATGAACAGGCCCTTGCGGCACGGGATGCAGACCCCGCAGTGCCCGCCGAACCAACCGACCGCGACGCGGTCCCCCACCGCGAAATCGGTGACACCCGCACCGACTTCGGCGACGGTGCCTGCGACCTCGTGCCCCGGGGTCACCGGCCAGGTCATGCCGGGAAACCCGCCGTTGACGATGGCCCGGTCGGTACCGCACACACCGCACGCGGCAACAGCCACCCGCACCTGCCCGCGATCCGGTGAGAGTGTCTGGGCTTCAACAAGTTCCAGCGCGCCGCCCGAGGACTGGACTTGAACAGCTCGATGGGTAGCCATGAGAATCCTTACCGTCGCCGTCGGGATGTCTCGCAATCATGAACCGTCACCCGCCCAGTTGGCCAGAGGCAGATGTCAGCCCAGGACGAACGGCAGCCGCGCCGCAGCCTCCCCTAGCGCTGCGCGCTCCGAATCAGTCGGAGCCCGCCGGCCCGTGCACACGCGCAGCACAACGCTGTCCGATAACTCGGCGGGGAACGTTACCCCGGTGATGCCGCACAGCATTTCGCGCGCCCGGGCCAGTCCGGCTGCGGGCGGTCCGGCCGTGCCCGGCAGGCGCGCCACCAGATCCAGGTGGTGCAGCGTCCATTCCAGAACGTAGGCGTCCAGGTAGTCCCCGACGGTGAGCACCTGCTCTTGGGTGGCAACCCGCAGGCCCGGGTCGGCGAGGTCGGCCGCCCGACCCGCGGCCGAACCCACATCGTCGAGATGGAACTTGAGCAGCTCCGGATCCTCGTACGCGGCGGCCAGCCGGACGGTCAGCGCCGCCAAGGGACCTTCGACATCGGGAGGCGTGCCGGACACGGCCCAGTACGTCAGCGCGTTGCGGGTCGGTTCCCTACCGGCGGGGGTCGCCAGCGTGATCAGCACATCCTGCGCGTCAATCACGAGGTGGCACACCAGATCTCGAACCAGCCAACCGGCACACCCGGAAGGCTGGTCGAAGTCCTCGGGCCCCAGCCCGGCCACCGCCGCACGCAGCGCCGCCCACGAATCCGAGAACTGGCCCACGACTGCAAACTAGCAGCGGACCACTCGCTCGGCCGCTGTCCAGTCGTATGGCAGGAACTTGCCGTCGAAGGTCACCACCACCCGGTCACCGGCAGGGTGCGACTTGCGCTGCACGTCGACGCTGAAGTTGATGGCGCTCATGATGCCGTCCCCGAACTGCTCGTGAATGACTTCCTTGAGCGCGCCGCCGTAGACCTGCAGCGCCTCGTAGAACCGGTAGATGGTGGGATCGGTGGGCACGGCTGTCGGCAGTCCACCGCGCATCGGGACCGCGGCCAGTACCGGTATCACCGACTCGTCCAATCCGAGTAGGTCCACGATGATCCTGCCGGATTCGGGCGGTACCGGGTGCTGCCCGAGCAGCGCGGACACCGTCCACACCACAGGTTTGTCGATGGCGTCGGCCAGCTGCTGCCACGTCAGGCCCTTGGTCAGGCGGGCTTCCACGATCGCGGCGGTGATCTCGTCTCTGCTCATACCAGCAGCATGCCCGCGGCAGCCGATCAGCGCACGCCCAGCGCACCCGCGAGATACTCGTCGCGACAGGCCAACCGGGCCAGCTTGCCGCTGGTGGTCCGCGGGATCGCACCCGCGGGAAGGAACCGCAGATCCGCCACGGTCAGTCCGTGCCGGGCGGCCACCGCCGCGCGGATGGCCTCAGCGGCCTCCTCCGGATCGGCCCGTTTGGTGCGGGCCGCGCGTTCGGCGATCACCACCAATTCGGCGCCGTCGCCGTCGGGGGTCACGGTGAACGCCGTGACGTAGCCGCGCCGCACCAGCGGCGACGCGTCCGCCACCGTGGCCTCGATGTCCTGCGGGTAGTGGCTGCGCCCGTCGATCAGGACGAGGTCGGCCATCCGGCCGGTCACGTAGAACTGCCCCTCGAAATACACCCCGAGATCGCCGGTGCGCAGCCAGGTGGCGTCCTCCGGAAGCCCTTCGGCGTGACTGCCCGAGGCCAGCCGCGAGTGCAGCGACACCCCGAACACCTTCCGCGTCTCATCCGGCCGGCCCCAGTAGCCGCGACCGATGTTGTCGCCGTGCAGCCAGATCTCCCCGACCCGGCCGTCGGCGACTTCCTCGGCGGGCCCGTCGGCGGTCTCGGGATCCACGATCACGGCCCACAGACTGCGCGCGGGGTGGCCGCACGACACGTGCGCGACGGCGCCCTCGGCGTGAGCATTGACGCGCACCGCGCGCCCGGCGGTGAGCTGCTCGCGGTCGAAGTAGACCACCGACGCCTGCTCGGCCGGGGCGATCGTCGAGATCAGCAGCGTCGCCTCGGCGATGCCGTACGACGGCTTGAACGCGGTCGGCGGCAGCCCATGTGGCGCGAACACCTCGTTGAATGCCGTTATCACCTCGGGGATCACCGGCTCGGAACCGATGATGAGCACCACGTTGCTCAGATCGATGTCCTCTCCCGCTGCGGGAACACCGCGCTGCGCGGTCCATTCGTAGGCGAAGTTCGGGGCGGCGGTGATCACGCGGCCGTGTTTCGAGGCGTCGGACATCGCGCGGATCCACCGTTGGGGCCGGCGGATGAACGCTGTCGGTGACATCAGCGTCGAGTGCCCGCCGTAGACCGCGGGAAACCCGATCATTGAAAGGCCCATGTCGTGATAGAGCGGTAACCAGCTGAGCCCGTGGGTGTTTCGGTTCAGCAGATCGATCGACAGGATCATCTGCAGCAGGTTGGTGCCGACCGCGCGATGGGTGATCTCCACACCGACCGGTGGACGCGTCGAACCCGAGGTGTACTGCAGGTGGGAGATGTCGTCGGGATCGACCGGGATCGGGGTGAACCCGTCCCCCTCCGAATCCGGAATCTCATCGATGAGCTCGACCCGGGGCCGCAGCGTGTCCGGCATCTTCGCGAGGAACTCCCGCACCGCGGCGTCGCCCGCGGCGGTGGTGAGCACCGTGGCCGGCCGGGAGTCCAGCAGCGCGGTCTCGAGGCGTTCGGCGTGCCCCTGCAGTTCCGGCGCGAACAGCGGTACCGCGATGTCGCCGGCCTTGATCGCCGCGAAGAACCCGATGACATAGTCGAGGCCCTGCGGCGCGAGGATGGCGACGCGGTCGCCGCGGCCGGCCACCTGTTGCAGCCGCGCCGCGACGGCCCGCATCCGCACACCCAGCTGGGTCCACGTGAGCTCGATGACCTCTTCTTCGGCGTGGCTGTGATCGAGATAGCGGTAGGCGACCAGGTCCGGAACGTGGGCGATGTTGCGGTCGATCAGCGATATCAGGGTGGTACCCGGAGGCAGCACGATGCCGCCGTTCTCGTCCAGGCAGTCCTCGATGCGGAGCAGGCCTGCCGGGGCCTCGTACTGAACCTGAGAGCCGCTGTCCATGCCCGCAGTCTAGGTCGAGGCGCCTTCGAGGCGGGCCGCCAGCTGCTCGAACGTGAGGGTCCACCCATTGTGGAAGCCGTCGAATTCCTCTGGCGGCAAAAGGGAATGCTCGATCGACATCATCGTCTGCCCATCGCCGGCCGGCTCGAATTCGACGTGGACGATGCTGACCACGGTCGGGTCGGCCCAGTCCGAGTTGCTCCAGGTGAACCGCAGCACCCGGGGCCGGTCGATCGTCAGGAACTGTCCGGTGATCAGCACGCTCGAACCAGAATCGTCGATGTCGAACCGCACGAGCCCACCCACCCGAGGTTCGACCGCCACCTCGACGCAGTACACCGGTCGCGGGCACATCCACTCCCGCAACGACTCGGGATCGAGCCATTCGTCGAACACCACATCGGGGGCCGCAGGCATGAGTCGCCGCACGCGGACGGTCGGCGCGTCGGTCATCGGGGCTCCGCCTTCCGCCGCAACCGGGCGGCCAGGGCATCGGCGCGGGTCGACCAGAAGTCCGTCTGCTCGGTCATCCACTGCTGGGCCATGGTCAACCCGTCCTGTTTGAGCGAGACCCAGTGCTCTCGCCCGCGGATCTCGCGCTGCACCAGCCCCGCGGCCTCGAGCACCCCGATATGCCGCGAGACACCGGCGAAGGTCATCGGCAGCGGGGCAGCAAGGTCGCTGATACGGGTCTCGCCCTCGCGCAAAGCCTCCAGCAACCGGCGCCGGGTCGAATCGGCCAGGGCGGAATAGGCGCGGTCCAGAACTTGATCTTCAACCACCTTGTTGACTATAGCCGCGAGCCGTGGTTACCTCGAGGAACGTTATTCAACTGATTTGTTGAACGATTGAAGAGCGTTGCAACGGACTGACGACGGGAGCAACCATGAAGAATCCACCGATCGTGCCTGCCGCCGATTGGCAGGCCGCAATCGACGAAATGCTGGTCAAGGAAAAAGAATTCACCCGCGCACGCGACCGGCTCGCGGCGCTGCGCCGACGCATGCCATGGACACCGGTGGACAAGGACTACGCGTTCGAAGGCCCCGACGGCAGTGCCACCCTGCTCGACCTGTTCGCCGGACGACGTCAGCTGATCGTGTACCGGGCGTTCCTCGATCCAGGTGTGGACGATTGGCCGGAACACGGCTGCGTCGGCTGCTCGTTGATGGCCGACCACATCGGCAACCTGGCCCATCTCAACGCCCGCGACACCACTTTGGTCTACGCCTCGCGCGGGTCCCAGGCCGACATCGCCCGGATCAAGGCGCGCATGGGGTGGAGCCATCCCTGGTACACCATGGTCCCCCGGCCCGGCGCGGAGTTCGACGTGGACTTCGGCGTCGACCAGTGGCACGGCACCAACGCGTTCATCCGCGACGGTGACCGGATATTCCGCACCTATTTCATCGACAACCGGGGCGACGAGGCCTTCGTCAACACGTGGAACTTCCTGGACATGACCGCACTCGGCAGGCAGGAGACCTGGGAAGATTCCCCACCGGGATACCCGCAGACCAAGGCCTACGAGTGGTGGTCCTGGCACGACACCTACGTCGAGCACGAGCCCTCGCGGTGGTTCGGCGACCCCGACCCCGAGGACCCCCACGATCCGCGCCCGCCACGTGACGGCTGCACCTGCGGCGGTAACTGACCCACCCCGGGCAGACCCGCGACAGCCATTGGAGAAGATGGGCGGGTGACGTCATCCCCGCTGACCGTCCCCGCCCTGCTGCGGCATAGTGTCGCCGAGTTCGGGGAGTCCGCCTACCTGGTCACCCCGGCCGACCGACTCACCTACCGCGAGGCCGAGCAACGATCCGCGCGCCTGGCGCGGTGGCTGCTCCACGAAGGGGTCGGCAAGGGCAGTCGCGTCGGCCTGTTCCTCCCCAACGGCGCCGAGTGGGTGACGTGGTGGCTCGCGGTGTCGCGGATCGGGGCGGTGGCGGTGCCGCTGAGCACGCTGTACACCCCCGCCGAGATCGCAAAGGTGTTGCGCCTGGCCGACATCGGGCTACTCGTTGCCCCCGCAACGGTGCTGAACATCGATGTCGCCGACCGGCTGGAAGCGGCGCTGCCCGAACTGGCAGACCAATCCACGAGCCGGCTTGCCCTGCGCGCCGCCCCTTACCTGCGCCGCATCGCCCTGATCGGTACCGTCAACCGGCCGTGGGCGTCACGCGGGTGCGATGACGCCGCCGACGTCGTGCCGGTCGATGTGCTCGCCGCCGCGGAGGCCGAGGTCTCCCCCGCCGACCTCGCCATCATGGTGCACACGTCCGGATCCACCGCAGACCCGAAAGGGGTCCTGCACACTCACGGGACGCTGGTGCGTCAGACCTCGACCTGGCCCGCCGCCATCCGGGCGATCACGGGAGCATCTGACCAGTCCCGCATCCTGTGCGCCATGCCGTTCTTCTGGATCGGCGGACTGCTCGCCGTCACCGGCGCCCTGCACGAGCCGGTCACCCTCGTGGTGATGCCGAAACTGGACCCGGAGACCGCTCTGGATCTTGCCGAGCGGGAACGGATCACCGGGATCGTGGGCTGGCCCGCCTTCACCCAGAAGTTGCGCGAGCATCCGTCGTTCGCCGACCGCGACCTCAGCAGTGCACCGATGCTGCGCGACGGACCACTGGACATCGCCATGACCGACGTCCCCGACGGATTTCCGGTGCACCGCACCATGTCTGAGACAGCGGGCGGATTCGTGTTCACCGACATGGCCATCGTCGACGCGGACGGTGACCCCGTCTCCCCCGGCGACACCGGCGAACTACTGGTCCGCGGTATCGGAGTGATGGCCGGTTACAACAAGCGCGAACGGTGCGAGACCTTCGACGCCGACGGCTGGTACCACACCGGCGACAAGGTGTACCGGCGCGACGGCGATCCGCGCCTGTTCTACGTCGGGCGCACCACCGACCTGATCAAGGCCGCCGGCGCCAACGTCTCTCCGTTGGAAGTCGAGGCCGTCATCGCCGAGTCCGCCGACGTGGCCCAGTGTGTGGTCGTCGGCACCGACGACCCGCAGCGCGGCGAGGAGGTCTGCGCCGTGGTGGTACCGACTGCGGCGCTCGACCTGGCCGCCCTCGCCGCGTACTGCCGCGAACAACTGTCCGCCTACAAGGTGCCGACCCGATGGGCTCTCACCACCAGCGACCGGATACCGACCCTGCCCAGCGGCAAGTTCGACCGGAAAGCCTTGCGGCAGTTGGTCATCGACGGTGACCTGGAGACGGTGAGGCCGGTCAGTCAGCGGTGGTGAAGTGGTACATGCGGAAGTGATCCCAGGAACCATTTCGCGGATCCGCTGAACCGACACTGTCGGGTTCCACGCTTCCCCGCTCCAGGCGCGCCTGCACCTCCTTGTGTCCACGAAGAGCAAGCTGCCGCAGTAGTGGTGGCGCGGTGCGCTCGGCCGCGTAGCGCGCCCAATCCATGTTTTTCTCGATGCCGCGGGCCACCTCGGCATTGATCACCCGTTCCGAGACCATCCGCATCGGCGTCTCTGCCAATTCTGTCTCCCACGTGGGGATCTTGTACGAAGCGCGATGATCGGCATAAAGAAAATCCCCACCGGGACGGAGGACTCGCTGCACCTCGGAAAGAAAGCGTGAGAATCGTGGGTAGAGGCATCCCGATTCAACATTGATCAGCACATCGAACGAATGGTCCGCGAACGGGAGATCTTCGGCATCGCCCGCAGTGAAGTCCAGGCCCGGCACGTCATGCTTCTTCTGGCAGTAGTCAATGCCGGCGGCGTTCAGATCCAGCCCGGTGTAGGACGCCGGACCGAAGGTACGCATGAGGTAGGAGGCTCCGCCGCCGTGGCCACAACCGACCTCCAGCACGCGCTTACCCCGAATATCGGTTTGGCCGGCCGTGACGTGGTACAGGTTGATGAAATACCGGTTGGCCTCGTCGTCCGCAGAAAGTGGCAGGTTCAGAGGCGGATCTTCTTCATAGCCGTAGTTGATGAACACAAGATCATCGTCTTTGAGCTTGCGGGTCATGTACGGGAAAGTAAATCGCTGAGCGCGCAGGGGAATTTCCTCGATCCACTTACGGACCCACCAGTCTCGAGTTGCTCCCGAACGCATTGTCTTCTTCACGGTTGACATGCCCACAGGAGTGTAGCGACGGAATCGTTTCCGAAGTGGGTTACGTCGCCAGGTCGAGAGCAGTCGTGGAAATCACGGTACCGCTGAGGTTTTCGACGTCTGAAGCGATGTCACCACAACGAGCGCCCCCAATCTCGTTGATTCTGACCTACATTGCGAAGTGGAGGACCGAGCGCTGCCCGCGATGGAGGCAGCCGAGAAGACACATTAGGGGATGGGTCGGATGTCCAGAGAAATGCTGTTCAACGCATTCACCAACTTCGGCGTCGCCAACTACGCGCCGGGACTGTGGCGACATCCTGAGGACCGATCCACCAACTGCACCGACCTCTCGTACTGGATCGAGCTCGCCAAAGTCCTTGAACGAGGCGGCATCGACAGCCTCTTCCTCGCCGATGTGCTGGCAGCACCGAACCTCGAGGGCAGGGAGGCGGGCCTGCGCAGCGGTGTCGGCGTACCGGCAGGCGATCCTTTTGCCACGATCTCTGCGATGGCCGCCGTGACCGATAACCTCGGCTTCGTGGTGACCGGCAACGTCGGCTACGAGCATCCGTTTCTCTTCGCGCGGCGGATGTCGACTCTCGACCACCTGACCAAGGGGCGGATCGGCTGGAACATCGTCACCAGCTCTGCGTTTTTCACCGAAGACAAGGGTGTGGCGGGCGAGGCGGGCAGTATCGACCGGTACCGACATGCCGACGAGTACGCCGAGGTGTGTTACCGGTTGTGGGAGGGATCCTGGGCCGACGATGCCGTCGTCCGCGAGCACGACTCCGGGGTCCATACCCGTACCGATCGGATCGTCGACATCAACCACGAAGGCGCGCACTACCAGCTCCAATGCCTGCACCAGTGCGCACCGTCACCGCAACGTACGCCCGTGCTGTTCCAGGCCGGCGTCTCCGAACCCGGACGGGACTTCGCCTCCCGGCACGCCGAAGCGATCCTCATCGGCAGCGTCCCGAGAGAAGTCGTGGCGATGTACGTGGCCAACGTCCGGCAGAAAGCTGCCGAGTGGGGGCGCGACCCGCATGCGGTGAAGTGCTTCGCCGCGGTTCTCGTGATCACCGCCGCCACCGATGAACTCGCCCAACAGAAATACCAGCAGTACACCCGTTACGCCGATGCCGAGGGCGGCCGGTTCTTCGTTTCCACCGTCATGGCGTTGGACCTCACCCAATTCGACTGGGACATGCCGGTCGAGGAGCTGCGCGGCAAGGTCGAGCTCCCAATCGAATTCTTCATCCGGGAGAAGCCAGACGGCTCGGAGTGGACCATCCGCGACCTTTCGGTCACGGCGTCGATCGGATTGGGCGCCGAAACCATCATAGGATCGCCGGCGACCGTTGCCGACGAACTCCAGTCCTGGGTTGATGCAACAGATCTCGACGGTTTCAATCTCATCGCGGCGACCACGCCCGGCACCTACACGGATTTCATCGACCATGTCATTCCGGAACTGCGCAGCCGCGGCGTCTACAAGCGCGGCTACGCCCCCGGGTCCTACCGCAACAAACTCACCGCTCGTGGAGACCGCCTGCCCGCCGAGCATCCCGCGGCGCGATACCGATTCGGCCACGACGTCGCCGGCTCGGCCTGAATGTTCAGAACGAGTCGATCACCCTGCGAAACCCTGCCGCCGGTTGCACGACGGCGCCCGCGGCGCGGACCCTGGCGGCCAGCCCGCTGTCTGACGTCACGACGGTGATCTCGCCGGGCCAAGGGGAAGCTTCGACCAGTCGTACGATCTCGTCGTCGGCGGAGTTCGTAGTGGCCCGCGGGGCGTGCCTCACCTCGACGGCCGAGGATTCGATCGGCGGTGTCGTCGGCCCTTCGAACACCACCGTCACCGGGTGTCCCCCAGCCGAGGCCCAGCGCTCGAGCCGCTCGACCAAACCGGCCATCGCGCCGCGACGGTCCTTCCACCACCCGTCCGGCTTGGAGCCGATGACGTTCATGGCGTCCACGATCCAGCGCACGGAATCGACGGTACTGGCACACCGCATGCACAACCCGGCGAATAGGGGTTGACTGGAATCTCTCAGCCGGGCACATGCGCGGAGGAAGGAGCACCGACATGGTCGCCGAATCAGGTGGTGCGCCCGCGGAGCCCACGAAGGCCCGGCATATCCGGTTGACGTCACACAGTGCCGTCGCGGGGACCCCGACCGTCCAGTGGGCGGCACCTAGTGCGGCCGAGCGCGGTCCGGTGATCGGCACCACCACCACGCGCGCGCACCGCAACGTGATCGGTACCCACAGCGGCTCCTACAGCGTGTACCGCGCGTTGGCCGTCGCCGCGGGCGCCCTCTCCCCCGAGCACCGGGCCGACCTCACGAACACCGCCCCGACCGATGTGATCGGGCCGTATCCACAGTGGAGCCAACCGGAGGCGATCGTCAGCCTGGATCCGTGGGGCGCGATGGTCTCCGACGCGTTCGCCGCCGAATTGGCCGCGGGTTACGACATCCGGCCGACCATCGCGGTCACCAAGGCCCACGTGATGGTGCCGGAGATCGTCACGGCCATCGTCGCCGGCCGGCTGCGCCCCGACGGCCGGGTGCTCCTGGAAAACGGTGCGGCCCTGGTGACGAAGGCCGCGGTCGAACCGGTGTGGTTCCTGCCCGGGGTGGCCACTCGCTTCGGCTGCACCGAGACGGCGCTGCGCCGGGTGCTGTTCGAGGAGACCGGCGGCATGTACCCCGAGCTCGTCACCCGCGGGGACCTTGAGGTGTTCCTGCCACCGATCGGCGGGCAGACCGTGTACATCTTCGGTGCACCACGCGATCTGGCCGATCCGAGCGTGGAATTGACCGCGCGGGTGCACGACGAGTGCAACGGCTCGGACGTCTTCGGATCCGACATCTGTACGTGCCGGCCCTATCTCACGCATGCGATCGAGGAATGTATCGCCGGGGCGCAACGTGGCGGGGTCGGATTGGTCGCCTACTCGCGCAAAGAAGGTCGTGCACTGGGTGAGGTGACCAAGTTCCTGGTGTACAACGCACGCAAGCGCCAGGACGGCGGCGACACCGCCGACCAGTACTTCGCCCGCACCGAATGCGTGGCGGGGGTGCAGGACATGCGGTTCCAGGAGCTCATGCCGGATGTCCTGCACTGGCTGGGAGTTCGCAAGATCCACCGCCTGGTTTCGATGAGCAACATGAAATACGACGCGATCACCGGTTCCGGCATCGAGGTCGGCGAGCGGGTCAACATTCCCGACGAACTGATCCCCGCCGACGCCCGGGTCGAGATCGACGCCAAGATGGCCGCCGGATACTTCACCCCGGGACCGGTTCCCGGCGTCGACGAACTCAAGATCGCCAAAGGCCGCGGGTTCACTCCATGACCGTCACCTCGGCCGGCGCGGCGGCCGTTGCCACCCTGCGCACGACCACTGCGATACGCCAACGCGCCCAACATCTTCTGCAGCGCGCCCGGGCCGGCAACTCGCCCTGGTTCCTGGTCGACGACGACGCCCTGGATCGCGCGGCCGCCGAGGTCGCGGAACTGACCCGTACCCGTTACCCCACGCTCGCCATCCCCTACCACAGCCGGTGGCGCCATTTCGAAGCCGGCGGTGTGGACCGCCGCGCGGAGTTGGCCACGCGCACAACCGATGTGGACGCCGCGACGCAGGCCCGCTCGATGATCGACCTGGCCGTGGTGAGTGTACTGCTGGATGCCGGCGCCGGAACTGACTGGCATTACGTCGAATCCGATACTGGCCTGCACCTGACGCGTTCGGAGGGACTGGGGGTGGCCAGCTGGCATGCCTTCTGTGGTGGACTGTTCTCCAGCGACGGAGACGATCGGCTGCGGGCCGATGCCACCGCGTTGCGTCGCCTCGGCGCCGACGATCTGGCGGCCGCCTTTCAGGTGGGTGCCGGAAATCCGTTGCTCGGGCTGGCGGGCCGCGTCCGGCTGCTGCACCGGCTCGGCACCCAACTCGCCGCTCGGCCCGACGTGTTCGGTCCACACGGCCGGCCCGGCGGCCTGTTCGACACGGTTAGCGGCCCGACCGTCGAGGCCCACGTCCTGCTCTCGACGTTGTTGGACACGCTGTCCGGCGTGTGGCTCGCCGACAACGCCATCGACGGTGAG
The DNA here is from genome assembly GCA_036235365.1 of Mycolicibacterium sp. 050232. Taxonomy (GTDB): domain Bacteria; phylum Actinomycetota; class Actinomycetes; order Mycobacteriales; family Mycobacteriaceae; genus Mycobacterium. Next base: position 190,887 of record JAZBEZ010000007.1, read on the forward strand.
CCGCTCGGTGACTGCTGGCGGCATCAGGCCGTCATCGGTCCCGGCCCGTCGCAGGGATGGATGCCGTTTCACAAGCTGTCCCAGTGGCTGACGTACTCGCTTCTCGAACCGTTCGAGTGGGCAGGAGTCGCGGTCACCGACCTCGACGCGTTGACCGGGCTGCCCGAGTACCGCAACGGCGGCCTGCTGCTGGACACCGGCGTGCTGCGGCTGCGCGATGCCGAACTCGCGCAATCGGACTGGGCAGTGGACGAGGAGCTCGTGGTCGAGTGGCGGGCGCTGACCGTCGCGCTCCTCGATGAGCTGGCACCGCTGGTCCGCGACGATCTGGCGGCCCCGCAACTGCCGCTGGCCTGCGTGCTTGAGGGCGGAACCTGGGCGACCGGGCGGGCACTGGCCGCGCGGCTGCGCGATGGCCGTCCTCCGTTGTCCATCATCAGCGACGGGACGGTTTTCTAGGAGGGCACCATGGGCAACCTGCATGTCATCGACCATCCGCTGGTACAGCACAAGCTGACGCTGATGCGGCAGAAGGACGTGTCCACCAAAGGGTTTCGCCAGTTGCTCAACGAGATCTCGATGTTGATGAGTTACGAGGTGCTGCGCGACATCCCGGTACACGACATCGACATCGAGACACCCCTGGAATCCACAACCGGCGCCGTGATTGACGGCAAGAAACTGGTGTTCGTGTCCATTCTGCGAGCCGGAAGCGGCATCCTGGACGGCATGCTCAGCGTGATGCCGAATGCCCGAGTCGGCCATATCGGCCTGTACCGCGATCCGAAGACCCGGGTGGCGGTGGAGTATTACTTCAAGCTCCCGAGCGACCTGGACGAACGGGACGTGGTGGTGGTCGACCCGATGCTGGCCACGGGCAATTCGGCGGTCGCGGCGATCGACCGCATCAAGGAATACCAACCCCGCTCCATCAAGTTCGTCTGCCTGCTGACATGCCCGGAGGGCGTCGCGGCGATGCAGCAGGCGCATCCGGACGTGCCCATCTACGCCGCGGCACTGGACCGGGAACTCGACGAGCAGGGCTACATCGTCCCCGGCGTGGGCGATGCGGGCGACCGCATCTTCGGAACCAAGTGACCGCTCATCGCTGGGGTCTCGGCGCCTTCGTCGTCGTCGAGGCCGTCTATCTGCTGACCGCGGCGGCGTTCGGGGTGTTCGCGCCCCCGGGCCCGCCGCCGCCCTGGTTGATCACCCTGGCGATCGGGGTGCCGACACTGGTCGCCGCGGCCCTGGCCATCGCGATCGCGAAATGGCGTGGCAACGGTGCCCGCATCGACTTTCGATGGCACTGGTCCTGGCGGGCCGTCGGCCTCGGATTGGCCTTCGGCATCGGCGGGCTCTTCATCACGCTGCCCGCCGCGTTGCTGTACCAATCGATCGTCGGACCCGACGCGACCTCGGCGGTCGGCGGGGTCTACGAGGGCGTGCGGACGGCCTGGCCGCTGGCGGTGGCCATCCTGCTCCTGGTCGCGTTCATCGCACCGATCTGCGAAGAGGTGGTGTACCGCGGATTGCTGTGGGGTGCCCTGGAGCAACGCTGGGGACGGACGGTCGCGGTGATCGTGTCCACCCTGGTGTTCGCCCTGGCCCATCTCGAACCGCAGCGGGCCCCCCTGCTGCTGGTGGTGGCCATCCCAATCGCGTTGGCCCGGCTGTATTCCGGCAGTTTGTGGGGCGGCATCGTCGCACACCAGGTGACCAACCTGCTGCCGGGTCTGGTGATGATGTTCAGCCTGCTGGGGATGATGCCGACCGGCTGAGGGTGCTACCTCTTGCGGTCCCGCACCTTGTAGGTCGAGGGCCACGACATCCGGGATTCATCGCCCACCAACGGAGTTCCCGATCCGCCGACCCGGACGTCGTACGCTTCCTGCCCGGCGCCGACCTCCCGATTGGCATGCTCCTGGGCCAGGTAGTAGAGCTGGTCGATCTCGGCCTCGGAGAACGCCACGAAGGTGGTCTTGCGCACGATGTCGTTCATGCCCGCGGTCATGCGATCGGGCAGCACGCGAGAAGCCAGCGCGGCCAGACCCAGCAGGATGAACGGGATGACCCAGTAACAGATGAACGACAACGGCGTCTTGGTGTCCAGGATCGTGGCGTCGCCCTGCACGATCGGAGGAATCGCCGCGGAGATCGTCATCCCGGCGAACACGCCCACCCAGATCCAGGTCAGGATCTTGACAATCCGTTGGAACAGATCGCTTTCCACGACTCCGGGCGGTTGGCCCGCCGCGGCGAACTCCATCACGAACGGCTTGCCGATCAACTGACCGATCAGGGCAACCAGGAAGATGCCCGCGGTACTCAGCGGCTGTATCCAGCGCTCCATGACGTCCTGGCTCAGCACCAGGGTGAGGATCGTCAGCACGATGAAGGTGGCGAGTGCGCCGACCTCCAATGTGCGCCCCGGCGCCCCGGAGACCCGGCTGATCGCGAATGTGGCGATGGCCGTCGCCAAGGCCACCAGCACGGCGACCAGAAACGGCACGTTGCCGACGAGTACCCAATAGATGATCCACGGCGCGAAGCCAAACAGGATGCCCACGAGCGCCCAGTCTAGGGGCTTACCGTTGATCCGACGGCAATCCCCCGCCGCGGCGTCAGTCCTCGCCCTGCCTGGTGTTGCGGCGCCACTCGGAGATCTTGCGGCCCATCGAGTCGGCCGCGCTCGTCGCGGCCTGCCCCACGCCGTCGACGACGCCGCCCAATCCGTCCCGGATTCCCCGGATCAACGGGTCGTTCGACTGGTCGAAACCATCCTTGTAATGGCGGGCCGCCGCGCTGACGTCGTCGGCCCAGCTCGCCGTCGTGTCCTCGGACCGCAGCGGATAGGTGCCGGCCATGATCGCGCCGTAGCCGCCGGTATCGACCCACTTGGTCAGTGCCGCCGCCCGAAGCACCGAGAACGGATGCGTCTGCAGCTCCAGGTTGAGCAGTTTGAGCACCCCGTCGCGCATGTCGCCGGTCGCGTCATAGTCACGGGCCTGCGCCAGGAACGCCTGCGAGTCCAGCTTGTCGAGGTGCCGGCCGGCCGCCAGCTTCAGCTCGACCCGGATCGCCATGTCGAAGTCCTGCCCACACAGCAGGCCCGCGCGGTCCCCCGAAAGTTCGGATTTGCGTTGCCATTCCTGCAAGGCGGCGACGATCGCCCGCAGCGCCCAGCCACCGATCGGGACGAAGCCGAACGACGAGGCCAACCGCAGCAGGTGATGGAGCATCGTGCGGTAGACGGCGTGGCCACTGAGCGCATGACCGAGTTCGTGACCGATCACGAAGCGCATCTCGTCATGTGTCATCAGCTCGTACATGCCCGAGGTGATGACGATGAACGGGTCCTCCATGCCGATGCAGTAGGCATTGGCTTCCGGCGACTGGATGATGAACATCTCGGGGCGTACCGGAGCGTCGAGCACCTGCACGCACTCGTCGAGCAATGCGTCGAGGTCGGCGAACTGGCGAGGCCCCACCCGGGCCGAACTGGCCAGGTACAGCAGCCGGTGCTTGCGTTCGCGCAACATCCCGGACAGCACCTTGAGGATCTGGTCGAATCCCTTGAGCCGACGCAAGGCGGTCAGCGCGGTCCGGTCAGCCGGATGTTCCCAGGCGCGGGAACTGATACCGGGAAACAGGGTCCGCGTGGTCGCAGGTGTCTGGTCCGTCAATGCTGTGCACCCTTCCTCGTAGACAGCTCAAAGCCTACGGAGGGTTGAGCCGCCTCGGGCACACCAGATCTCAACGGTCAGGCGATGATGCGGACCAGATAGGGCGTCATCCCCTGGGCGCGCACCGGCGTGACCGCGACGGCCGGCTCGGTGCCCTGGATCATCTGGTTGTTACCGAGGTAGAGCGCCACACTCTGGGTGCCCTCAGGGCCGTAGAAAATCAGGTCACCGGGCAACGCCTGCGCCGGAAGCACCTTCTGTCCGACCTTGTACTGCTCGCCGGAGGAGCGCGGCATCTTCACGCCGGCCCCGGCGAAGGCGTAGACGATCAAGCCGGAGGCATCGAACCCGACCACATTCGACGAGGGATCCGGCACGAGACCGGCGCCGGGGGTCACCATCGGGGCCGTCACCGCCGGGGTGGACAGGCCCGGGGTCAGGCCGCCGCCCAGCGCGGGCGGGGCCGTCAGAGTCAGGCCAGGGGCGGGCAGGGTGCGGGCGACGCCGCGAGTCGGCCCGTTGACGTCGCCACCGCCGTAGCTGAAGGGCACTCCGCGCTGCGACATCGCGCGGGCGATCACGAGATCGACAAAGCGTTGGTTGCCGGTCGGGCGTTCGATCGGGGCGGCACCGGCCAGCCCGGGAGCCGCCACCAGAAATGCCAGACTGAACAGAAGGGCAAAGGTACGTCTCATCGAACATCAACTCTCTCGACCACCAGGCGGTGACTTCGACTGCTGGTCGTCGTCAGTCGAGTCAACCATTTGTACCTGCTGGGCAGTGGTTTGCCCAATTTCAGTGGGGCACAGCGTCAATGAGATGCAACACTGTGACCGAACGGTGATCCTGCAGTCCCTCAAACGATCTCGGACCGTGGATCGAGTCCGGTCAGCACGCGCCCGTACACTTCGTCGCCGCTGTTGGGTTGGATGGCGGCATGTTGATGGAGTGCGTTGATGTCGCGGAAGTACCGTTGGATATCGGCGGCCAACAGCGTCTGTGAGGCGCTGCTCGCTTCGAAGAGCTGGTTGACGCAGGCCCGGGACAGGCTGGCGATGTGTCCGATATAGGCACGCGCTCGAGCCCGTTCCAGCATCGTCGGGACGCTGTCGAGAGCTCCGGCGTACAGCCTCGTCAGCCGGTCGGTGAACATCTCGGCGGCCTCAAGGCTGTATTGCGCCGCGGCCAGCTGGTGATGAAGCAGCGGCGCCTCGGCTGCCTTTGACCACGCGGTATAGGTGATGGCACCCCGCGTCTGCAGCGTCGTCATGAAACAATCCATCGCTCCGCGCGCCATCCCCAGCAGGGCGGGGGCACTGCACGCGTTGATGAACATGACGAACGGTCGGTTGAAATAGGACAGGTCCGAGTAGCGCCGCAGTGGATAGTCGCCGTTGGCAAGGTCTTTGAACAGGATGCTGCGCGCGGCCGGGACGAACAGGTCGTTCACCTCCGCGGTATTGGTTGCCGTCCCTGCCATTCCGGCCGCGCGCCAGGTGTCGTGATGCTGGACGGCAGTGGCCGGTATCAGCATCAATCGCGGGCCCCGTTCCTCCTGGCCGACGACGACGCACGCGCCGGCGAGCCAATTGCTGTGGACGCCTGCGGTATTCCAGGCCCATCGGCCGGTCACCCGGAAGCCGCCGTCCACGGGCGTCGCCTGCCCACTCGGCGCAACAGCTGTGCTGATTCTCAAATCGGGCGTTGCATAGATCTCGTCGGCTGCCTCGTCGGCGAGTAGCGCCGGTATCAGGTTGGAAATCGACATGATCGTGCACATCCAACCGGTGGACGGGCAGCCTCTCGCGACTTGTGCCAGGGCTTCGGCGAGGACATGTTCGTCGGCCTGGTAGCCGCCGACGTCGGCCGGCATTGCCAGCCGGAAAAGACCGGCATCGGTCAGGGTGCGCAGGTTGTCCGGATGCATGCGGCGCAGCCGCTCAGTCTCGGGCGCACGTGCGCGTAGTTCGTCCACCAGTGTGTCGACCCGAGTGAGGACGTCTTCGGGAGTCTGCGGGAGATGGGTTTGCGGGCCTTGCAACACTTTTGACAACCGAGGGCCTTTCAGTCGACATATCGCTATCCGTTACCAACGCACGGTTGGAGCGAAAGCTTGCGATCGCAGCCCTCGGCGGAGCTGAGAGGATGGCGGGATGATTCAGCAATCCTGGTCTGCACGGTTGTGGCAGGACATCGAGCCCACGTTCGCAGCGATTCTGGCCCACCCGTTTCTCACCGGCCTGACCGACGGCACCCTCAACGAGGAGGCTTTCGCCCAGTACGTGGCCCAGGACGCGCACTACCTGCGTGACTATGCCCGCGCGCTGGCCATCGTCGGCGCGAAGGCACCCTCGCTTGCCGACACCGCGATGTTCTCGCGGCATGCCGCCGAGGTCTTCGATGTCGAGTTGAGTCTGCACAACGAACTGCTCCCCGAACTGGGGCTGGATGTCGCGGCCCTGGACGCGACGCCGGTTTCACCGACCGCGCTCGCCTACACGAGTTACCTGCTGGCCGCCGCGTACGGCGGCACCTTCGCCGAGGGGTTGGCGGCGGTACTGCCCTGCTACTGGATCTATGCCCGGGTCGGGGCGGCGCTGGTGGAACGCGGATCGCCGGATCGGCGCTATCAGCGGTGGATCGACAGCTATGGCGGCGACGAGTTCGCCGCGACGGTGGCCGAGGTGCTCGAGCTCACGGATCGGCTCGGACCGACCCTGGGCGGGGCAGACGAGGCCGCCTCGCGAGCCCATTTCGTGGTCACGGCGAAATACGAGTGGATGTTCTTCGATGCGGCCTATCACCGCGAGCAGTGGCCGATCTGACGGCCGCCGTTCCTCACCGGCGGGCGACGCCGGTGAGGAACGGTGACGACTACTTGAGCGCAGCCAGCGCCGCGTCGTAATTCGGTTCCTGGGCGATCTCCGGTACCAGCTCGGTGTAGGCCACCTTGCCGTCGGCGCCGATGACGACCACGGCGCGACCCAACAGGCCGGCCAGCGGACCGTCGGTCATGGTGATCCCGTAATCCTCGCCGAAGCTGTCGCGGAACGCCGACGCGGTGACGACGTTCTCGATCCCCTCGGCTCCGCAGAAACGGCTCAGCGCGAACGGCAGGTCCTTCGACACGCACAAGACGGTCGCACCCGCGCCGGCGGCCCGTTCGTTGAAGGTGCGCACGCTGGCGGCGCAAATCCCGGTGTCCACCGACGGGAAGATGTTCAGCAGCACCGACTTGCCCTGGAACTGGTCGCTGGTGACGGCGCCGAGATCGGTGCCGGTGACCGAGAAACTGGGGGCCGCGCTACCGACTGCCGGCAGGTCGCCGACCGTGTTGATGGGGTTTCCTTTGAAGGTGATCTGTGCCATGGGGCACAGTCTGTCAAAACCGGATGTCCCGCGGGCCGCCCGGGGTGCGACGATGGTGGCGATGATCGATCTGCCCGAGGCCGTGCGCACGATGGGCACCCGAGGACCGCATTGGCAATCGTGGGTCGATGATCTGCCGAGACTGATTCGAACCCAACTCGACGAGTGGGATCTGCGCACCGACGGGCCCGCCTTCCATGGCTATTGCTCGATCGTGCTGCCGGTGCGGACCCGCGAGCGGGTGCCGGCAGTCCTCAAGGCCGCCTTTCCCGATGACGAGTCCGAGCACGAGCACCTGGCGCTGCGCCGGTGGGCCGGCGCAGGTGCGGTGCGGTTGATGCGCGCAGACCCACACCGCCGGGTGATGTTGCTGGAGCGCCTGCAACAGCGAAACCTGAATGAGCTGTGGGACATCGAGGCGTGTGAGATCGTCGCGGGACTTTACGACCGGCTTCACGTGCCGGCACTGCCGCAGCTGCGGTCACTCGCCGAATGCACCCGACGGTGGACCGCCGACCTGACGCGGCTCCCCCGCAATGCCCCGGTTCCGCGTCGGCTGGTGGAGCAGGCGATCACGCTCGGCCAGGATCTGGCCGGCGATCCGGCCACCACCGGCACGCTGATCCACGGAGACCTGCATTACGAGAATGTCCTCGCCGCTGACCGCGAGCCGTGGCTGGTGATCGATCCCAAGCCGATGAACGGGGACCCACACTACGAAGTCGCGCCGATGCTGTGGAACCGGTGGGACGAGCTGACCGGGTACGTCCGCGACGGCGTCCGGCGCCGGCTGGCTGCGTTGGTCGACGCTGCCGGCCTTGATGCCGACCGGTCCAGGGCCTGGGTGATCGTCCGGATGCTGCACAACGCGATGTGGGAGCTGACAGACTCGGCCGAACCCGACGCGGACTGGTTGACGACCTGTGTGGCGATCGCCAAGGCCGTGCAGGATTGAATACTCAGATGACTTTGTAGGTGAGGTCGTACTGCGCGCCCGCGCCGCTGAACTGCTGGGTGAGCTCTCCCCGCCCCAACTCGTCCGAGCGGATGAAGATCGAGCCCACATCCTGCATCTCGTCGGTGCGCACATCCACCTCCCTCAACACGATCTCCAGCTGGCCGTCGAACGGCAGCAGTCGGTCCAGATCCACCACATCCCCCTGGCACATCGACACAGCCTTGAACTGGAATCCATCAGCTCTGCTGATACTGAGCTCGTCGGTCCCACCGGAGTCCTGGGTCTTTACGGCCCGGAGTTCCGACAGCTTGGCGAACAACGACATGGCATCCTCCGTTGGATCTTCCGGCCAGCGGTAGCTGACGCAGTCGATTCTCGAGTTGCCGGGTCGCCGTACACATGCGTAGTGCGCTACTTGAATCTGTTCCGCCCCAGGTTCCGGGTCACACCCCTCGATGAGCGCCCAATAGCGGAATCAGGGCAGTTCAAGACGCAGATATGGCACTCTGCAGACGCTCGCGCCACCAGGCCACCCGAGCCGGGTCGGTGAGCGCGTACCGTTCGATTCGATCAGCCTGCGGAGCCGGCGGCATCGGTGCCACGGGTAGGTAGCCATCGACCGGGACGAGGGAACGCGAATCCGCCACCAGGTCACCCGCGAGCAGTCCCCTGGTTCCCAGTTCGCACGCGAACTCCAACCGGGGCAACGCCCCGGCCAGCGCGAGTCCCGCCGCCAGCCCGATGGTCGTCTCCAGCGTCCCGCTGACCACACAGGGCAACCCGCACGCCTCGGCCACCCGCAACGCGCGGCGGGCCCCGCCCAGCGGACCGGCGGCGAGCACCGCGATATCAGCTGCCTCGCCGAGGTGCAGGCCTATCGGGTCGCCGGCCGCAATCGGCACCTCGACCTGCCGCCTGACCTGCGCCAACTCGTCGAGCGTCTGGCACGGTTGCGTGACGAACTCCAGCCCGTCGGCGGCACGATCGAGGGCCGCGATCGCGGTAACCGCGGCATCCGGATCCCATCGACCCTTGGCATCGCACCTGATCGCGCCGCCCGTACCGAGCCCGGCACGTACGGCCTGCACCCGCTCGACGTCCTGCGCCAGTCCCCCGGCGCCCACCTCGACCGCCGCGGTCCGACAGCCCGATGCCGCGGCGATCTGGTGAGCACGGTCGGCGTCGACAGCGGGAACGGTGACCGCGACCGGCACTCGCCCGCGCACCGGGTCGGGCCAGCCGACGGTTCCCGGCTCGGTCGCCGCGGTGAGCCAGCGGACCAGCGCACGCTCGTTCGGCAGCGGGCTGAACTCCCCCCAACCCTGTGGCCCCTCCAGCAGCAGGCCCTCGCGGACCGTGAGCCCGCCGACCGGTTCGATGGTCGGAATGGCGAAGACGGGCGCACGGTCGAAGTCGATCAGGGTCTGCACAACCACGTGACGCTAGCGGACCGAACCGGTCCCGGCCCGACAACGGGGTAACTGCGGGTGCCGCCGGGGCACGCGGCCTAGACTGCGCCATAGGTCAGTCAGATGCCGCTCATGAGGAGACAGCCGATGGCGAGGGCAGTGTGGCGCGGGGTTCTCACCGTGGTGTCGGCCGCGGTGCTGTCGGCCGGTTCGATGGCAGTGGCCACGATTGTGAGCCCGGCTCCGAGCTCGGCGTGTCCGCCCGGGGAAACCGGTGTCACCAACGGTTGTTCGCCCTTCTGCATCCCGGGCCGGCAACTCGACGTCGCGACCGGGCTGTGCCTCCCGGCGCCACCACCATCTGCCGCCCCGAATGGTGTTGCGACACCTCTCTTCTAAGCCATTACGCTGGGCGTCATGGCGCAGGTACTCACGGTCAACGTGGCCCATCCACGTCCCAATACCGCTGAGGGGCGTGCCGTCACCGGCATCGACAAGCGCCCCGTCGAAGGGGCGGTCGCCGTACGCGCTCCCGGGCCGATGCACGGCGGGCTCGGCAGCGGTCTCGTCGGCGACACGATCGGCGATCAGCAGTTCCACGGCGGGGACGACCAGGCGGTGTACGCATATGCGCGGGAGGATCTCGACACCTGGCAGACCGAACTCGACCGGGAGATCGCCAACGGCGTGTTCGGCGAGAATCTCACCACCGCCGGTATCGACCTCACCAACGCCGTCATCGGCGAACGGTGGCGTGTCGGCTCCGACGGACTGGAGCTCGAGGTGTCCCGGCCGCGCATCCCGTGCCGGACGTTCGCCAGCTGGTTGCAGATCAACGGATGGGTCAAAACCTTTACCAGAACGGCGGTTCCGGGTGCCTACCTTCGACTCGTGACACCCGGATCGGTGGCTGCCGGCGACGAGATCGTGGTGACCGATCGGCCCGACCACGGCATCACCATCGGGTTCGTCTTCCGGGCCCTGACGCTGGAGCCGCAGCACCTGCCCGCGATCCTGCGGGCCGATGCCCTGCCCGAACCCCTGCGGGAGCTCGCCGCACGTCGCTCCGGCGACAGCTGATACCGGGACCTCTTGCGAGACAGGTTATTCCGGCCAGCCGTTGGCGAGGATCACCTCGACGAAGTCCTCACGGACGAATGAATCGTCGAAGTGTGCGAGCACATCGGCGTTGACGGTGCCGAACGTCGACCCCGGCCGGTGCAGTACCCCGTCGGTGAATGCCCGCAGGATCTGGTTCTTGAAGTCCGGCCGCGGATGCGCCGTCGTGACGGCCCGCAGGTCGTCGGGCGACAGGTCCTCGCGGCCGATGCCGAGCACATCGGTTTCGACACCCGCTGTCACCAGTGCGATCTCGGGATCCAGAAACTCGGGGACGCCGGGAGTGGTGTGCAACGCAATGCCCAGCCAGACCTTGCGCGCCGCGGCCTCGTCGACCCCGCGCTCCAGCAGGAAATCCCGCGCGGCATTGGCGCCGTCGACTTCGAAACGCAGCTGCGAGGTCGTGCGGTACGGCTCGTTCAACCCGAGGTCATGGAACATCGCACCGACGTACAGCAATTCCAGATCGGGTTGCAGCCCCCTCCGCAGGCCTTGCAGCGCACCGAAGTAGAACACCCGGCGCGAATGGTGGAACAGCAGGTCATCCTCGACGTCGCGGATGTACTCGGTGGTCTCCCGCACCAGCGCGGTGTCCGGCAGATCGATCCCGGCGATGCCGGTCAGTGAAATCGTCATGGTTGTTCTCCTTCGATCTCTGATCAATGGGTGGGCGGGTTCAGGTGGTAACGGCTCACGATGTCGTCGAACCACTGCGGCTTGCCGTAGCTGAGGCCGTACCGGTTCGAGAGCTCGACGAATTCGGCCGTGGTGTGCAGCGCCGGACTGTCCGGGCCGGGTTCACCGGCTGAGGCGAGCAGCTCGCCGAGCTCGCGGAAGTAGTTTTCGAAACCGTTTCCCGGCGTGATGACTTCGATGATGCGGCCCGGCGTGGTACCGGCGTTCCACATGGCGTGCATCTGTCCCCGCGGTTTGGTGATGTAGCCACCAGGTCCCAGCACCACCTCACTGTCATCGGAGCGGAAGCCGATCTCGCCGGACAGCACGATCGAGTGCTCGTCCTCGTTGGTGTGCCGGTGGGCCGCGGTGATCATCCCGACCGCGAAGGGGTGCTCGACAATCGAGACCAAGCCACCGGTGGTGCGACCGGTGAGCTTGAAAACCGCACCGAAGCCGGGGATTTCAGCGGTATCCCCGGCCCCGGGCCGGACCACTGTCAGGGTTGCACCTGCGGTGAATGACATGTGAACCTCCTTGTCGCTGTGCCACCAGTCTGCGACGCCGCCCACGGCATCGACCATGACCGATGCGCCACGTTTCCCACAGAAAGCGACACAATGGAGAAATGGCACAGGGTGCGGGGCCGCGTGACGTCGTGATCGTCGTGTTCGACGGAATGAAACTGCTCGACGCCGCGGGTCCGGCCGAGGTTTTCGCCGAGGCCAACCGGTTCGGCGCCGACTACCGCCTGCGAATCGCCTCGGTCGGTGGCGCCGACGTCACCACCTCGATCGGGACGCGGTTCGCGGTGACCGATCGGATCTCCGAAATAGACGAGGTGGACACCGTATTGGTCTCCGGCGGAGACGATCTCGTGAGCCGGCCGATCGATCCCGCTCTCGTGGCGGCGGTGCGGGACCTACCCACCCAGACCCGACGACTGGCGTCGATCTGTACGGGGTCCTTCATCTTGGCCGCGGCGGGCCTGCTCGACCACCGCCGGGCCACCACGCACTGGCGGCACGCACGGCTGCTGGCTCGTGCATACCCCACGATTTCGGTCGAGGTCGACGCCATCTTCGTCCGGGACGGAGATGTCTACACCTCTGCGGGCGTATCGGCGGGCATCGACCTGGCACTGGCGCTGGTGGAGTCGGATTACGGAACCGATCTGGTGCGCGACGTCGCACGGTCACTGGTCGTGTACCTCAAGCGGGCCGGGGGCCAGTCGCAGTTCTCCACGCTGGTGGAGTCGGACGCACCCGCGGAGTCAGCGTTGCGCCGGGCCATCGACGCGATCGCTGCCGACCCGACCGCCGATCACAGTGTGAAAAGCCTTGCGGCCCAAGCCTCGTTGAGTACCCGACAGCTGACCCGACTGTTTCAGGCCGAGTTGGGCACCACACCGGCGCGCTACGTCGAGACGGTGCGGATCGATGTCGCGCGGGCAGCCCTCGACGCGGGACGCCCGGTGGCAGAATCCGCCCGGATTGCCGGCTTCGGAAGCGCCGAGACGTTACGACGTGTGTTCGTCAGCCACCTCGGCGTCTCACCGAAGGCCTACCGGGACCGTTTCCGCACCACGGCCGGCGGCTGAACCGGCGCATCAGACCCAGCGCGGAAGCTCGCTGCCGATGAGCGGTGCGATCTTGTCGGCCATGTAGGCATGGCCGGCGTCCGTCGGATGGATGCCGTCGGCTCCGATCAGCTCCGGGCGATCGAAGAACCAGCGCTCGGCGATCGGATCGACGAACGTCGCGCCCACCTGATGAGCCTGATCGCGCAGGATGTCACGAACGCCCAGCAGATTCGGCGGCACAGCGGCATTCACCCACGGCGGCCCGATCACCAGGATTCGCGCATTCGGAGCGGATTGCCGGGCCCTGGTCAGGGCGTCGTGGCTCAGCCGGGTGAACACGCCGAGGTCGGAGTCGTGATCGTTGCGCGACCCGAAGAAGACGATCAACGCGTCGTCGGGTTGCACTGCCCGCGCGGTCAGATCCGCGAAGACGCTGCCGTGGTTGCCGCGCGCCTCGTAGCCGGCACCACCCTCGGCCACCACATCGGCATCCACCTGCACGCCATGGTCCGCCAGTTCCTTCCAGGCCAGCGGGGCCCAGTTCCTCGGTCCCATCCCACCCTCTACGAGCATGCCGGTGGTGTACGAGTCACCGATCACCGCGATGTGGCTGATCTGCGGATCAAGCCCCGAGGTGACATAGCGTCGAGACGGAGCCTGCGTGAACAGCCCCACCAGGAGGGCGAGCGAGACGATGAAAGTGGTCAGACGACTCACTGCAACCTCCACTGCCGGCGAGACACAATTCGTCCCGGACCGCGATACGCGAACAGCCTATGGTGTGGACCTCGGCCATAGATAGGCGGCCGGTGACACAGCGATAACAAGGGCATAACAACCTGTCGCACAGTGGGTTTGGATGGTTACAACGGTCAGCCCGCGCGGGCTGCGACCTCGTCGGACCGGTCCTCGGTATCGATCCGGTGCAGCTTGGTGTTGGCCTGCTCCACGGGCCGGATGTCGACCATTCTGCGCATCCAGCGCCTGGCCGGCTCCTCCACGAGGTGATAGAGCGCGATCGCGCCGAGCAGTGAGATCGCGAACAGGCCGAGCAGCGTCGCCTTGCCCGACAGTGTGGGCGTCAGGGTCAGCTCGAACTGCCGGGTGGTCCAGATCCAGGCGGTATGGACCAACTCGTGCACCATGTACAGGCCGAACGAGATCTGTCCGCCGTAGACCAGCAACCGGGTGGACAACAACGCCGGGAGACTGCCGACACCGACCGCCAGGGCGACCACCTGTGGGACGAAGAGGATGTCGACGATGCCGCCGGCGTCGCCGACGGTGTTCATCGGGTGCTTGTCGAAGAAGAACAGCCCGCCGACGATGACGGCGCCGAGCACGATCGACAGATAACCCGCGCGCTTCTGGGTCTTCTCACTCAGGTGCAGCTTGCGGACCGCTGCACAGGCCAGGGCGCCCGCGGTGAACTGCATGACGATCCTGGGCAGCCAGCTCCACGGCGTGTAGAAGTGACCGGTGGCCATCAGCAGCACCACCGGCGGCACCGCCGCGGCGATCGCCAGCAGGACCAGGCTCCGCGCCCGGGTCGCCCGCGCGATCCGGAAGATCACCAGGATCAGCGCCCCGAACAGTAGGTAGGCCAACCATTCCGCGCTGATCGACCAGGCGGGCCCGTCCCAGCTCGAACCGTCGAAGTAGGGCTCGAACCACAGCTGGACCAGGAAGAGCTGGCGCACATAGCTGACCGCGTTGTAGCCGCTGGTGTCTTCGGGCGGGATGTGTCCGACGTTGAGTGTGAAGATCAGCCACAGCGCGGCGAGGTGCAGCGTGACGAGATACACCGGCCACACCCGCGACAACCGCAGCCACAGAAAGTGCAAGGTGGCCCGGGTGGACCAGGTCGGCCCCATCCGGTCGATGTAGTTCCAGGTCAGGACGAATCCGCTGAGGATGAAGAACAGGTCGACGCCCTGGGCACCGCGATCCAGTACCGGGGCGAGCGCCTTGGTGAAGTCAGGTGCTACTTCATACAGGAGGGGCCGGAAGTGGAACAGGATCACCCACACCGCTGCAACGATGCGCAGTCCCGTCAGGGCCTTGATCTCTGCGCCGCGCACAACACCTTTTCCGTATCCACTCAGCTGATTCGTCACTTCGCTGTTTTGTCATGTCACTGCCGCGGCTGGCCGGGCGACTCGGCCGGCGATTGGCGCAACCGGCAGCCCTCGCAGACTAGCAGCGTGCCGTTGGAGGGGCCGCTGGCCGCGCCGTGTGCACTTCCTGGCAGCCAGCTGAGTTCCGGACGAGGCGGACCCGGGTGATCTTGTGCAGCAAAGGGATTGCAGCGCCGGCATCGTCGCACCGGACCGCCGTGCGCAGGGATGACGCGGCGTGTCTACTTCCTGGCAGCCGGCTGAACAGCCGGATAGGCTCGAAGATGTGATCTCTCGGGGAGGTTTGAGATGACCAGCATCATTGGCCGCTGTGCTGCAGGCGTCGGCGCTGTGTTGGCGCCGTTCGGCCTGATGGCAGTGGTGACCGTGGCCGCGCCGGCGGTCAGCTGGGCCGACTGTGGAGCCGGAGAATGGTGGGATCCGGTGGCGAGTGTGTGCCGGCCGCCGGTCGTGCCCCTGGGCTGTGAGAACGGCGCATGGTGGGACCCGGTGGCCAACACCTGTCGCCCGCCGGTCGTTCCGCCGCCACCGATGTGCGACAACGGCTGGTGGTGGGACCCGGTCGGCAATGCCTGCCGGCCGCCGCTGATCCCGCCCGGCTGATCACTCAAACGTGTCGACTCAGGGCTGAGTTATCACGGCACGGGCACCGAGGAGCCGTCGTAGTTACGGGCGTTGTTGTTCAGCCCATTCATCCACGCGCGGAGCTTGGCCTGACCGACCAGCGCCGGAATGGGGCCGTTGGCCGGGGTGTCGGGCACCGCGTCGGTCGGCTGCCACGGCTGGCACCCGCTCGTCTTGAACGCCTTGTCGGTGGCCTCGATCGTGATGACCTGTGGCTTCTTGGTGAACGCGTTGTCGATGATGTCGCCGCCGTGCAGATCGGCCATCCGTTTCCAGTAGCAGGTGCCGCCCTCGACCGGGCCGGCTGACGCGTAGTTGCCCGGCTGGATGTCGGTACCCACCATGAACAGGCCGTCGTGGTCGATGACATTGGCCGCCGCGGGCGCAGCAGGTGCACCTGGTGCCGGGGCACCAGGTGCCGGCTCGACCGGTCCTGGCGGCGGACCCGGTGCGGGTACCGGTGCCGGCGTCTCCGGATCGGCGCTGGCGATGCCACTGAACGCCCCACCTGCGGACACCGCCAGAGCGGCAGCGAAGATCACGGCTTTCATCGGCTTCATGAAAACCCAGCGTACCGGGTACGACCGAGTGGTCGGGCACACTCGCGGGGAGGTCTGCATTGCCGAAACCCACTGGCGTGATCTGTGGCACGCTCGCGATGTGGAGCCTCCGCGTCCCGATCCCGGTGTACCTCACCTGGCCGACGTCGTCCCCTCGGTCCTCGCCGCGATGGGAGCACCCGGGTTCGAGGCGCGGATCCCGTGGCCCGGCCCGATCCGCGGCGCATGCGTCCTGTTGATCGACGGGCTGGGCGCCGAACTGCTCGCCGCGCATGCCGGCGACGCGCCCGTCCTGACGACCTTGGCCGGCCAGTCGTTATCCGGAAAACTGCACGTCGGGTTTCCGTCGACGACGGCAGCGGGGTTGGCGGCGATCGGCCTCGGCTGCCGTTCGGGTGAGCACGGTTTTGTCGGCTACTCCTTCCGGATTCCCGAAGCCGCCCCGGATTTCGACGTCATCAATGCGTTGCGCTGGCGCCCGCACCCGTGGGGTCCCGACCTGCGCGACCGCGTGGTGCCGGAACAGGTGCAGCCGGGGCCGACGACGTTCGAGCGGGCGCGGGCGGCCGGGTTCGACATCTCGGTTGTCTCGGGCGCACAGCACGCGGGTTCGGGATTGACCCGGGCGCTGCTGCGCGGCGCGCGCTATGTCGGTGTCCACGCCCTCGGCGATCTGGCCGCCGGAATCGTCGCCGCCGTGGCGGGCCACGGCTTCTGCTACGGATACCACGCCGACCTCGATCTGGTGGGCCACCTGCACGGACCCGGATCCCCTGCCTGGCGCATGCAATTGCGGCAGGTCGATCGCCTGGTGGAGTCGGTTTTGGCGACGTTGCCCGCGGAGTGCCTACTGGCAGTGGTGGCCGACCACGGGATGGTCACCGTGGACCAGGCCGCCGTCACCGACATCGATGAAAGCGAACCGCTGCTCGAAGGCGTGACCGCCGTCGGCGGCGAGGCTCGCGCCCGCCACGTGTACACCGCCGTCGGGGCGGGTGACGACGTCCTCGCGGCGTGGCGCAGCACGCTGGCCGATACCGCCTGGGTGATGTCACGGGATGAGGCCATCGCGGCGGGCTGGTTCGGCCCACAGGTGCGAGATGACGTCAGGGCCCGCATCGGCGATGTCGTCGCCGCTGCCCGCGGGTCTGCCGCGTTGCTGCGGCGAACTGTCGAGCCTATGGAGTCGGCGTTGATCGGCCAGCACGGTTCGCTGACGAGTGCCGAGCAGTACGTCCCGCTGCTGGCCGCGATCAGTTGAGTAAACCGCACACCCCGAACAGGCTTAGATGGGCTAAGATTCACCGCATGAAGCTTGCAGGGCTGGCAGCAATTGGCGCCGCGGCGGCTATCGCCTTCGCCGCTCCCGCACATGCCGATCCGGACACGGATTTCGCGAATGAGTTGCACACTTTCGGGATCTACGGGCAGAAGGACTACAACGCCTGGATCGGAAAGATCATGTGCAAGCGGTTGCACAACGGCGTCGACCACAACGCCCAGGACTCGGTCGGTTTCGTGAAGAAGCAACTGGCCAAGGACAGCAGCGACGCCCAGTCGTGGCAGTTCCTCGGCACCGCCATCAACTACTACTGCCCCGATCAGCGCTTTATCTACGAACAGGCCGCCACGCCGTCGTAGTCTGATTCCCGACGCCGATCTGACGAGTTTTGGAGTGAGATGAACCGCAAGAGTCTCAATACGGTGATCCGCACCGGCGTGGCCGCATGTGCAGTGGCAGGCAGCCTGGCCGGCGCCGGGATCGCAGGCGCCGACGCCACCGACGACTACCCGATCCCCAACCGGATCCTCAAGACCCCGTGCACCGCAGAGCAGATCATGGCGGCCGCCCGCGACGTGGAGCCCGTGTACTACGAGCGCTACATGATCGACTACAACAACAAGCCGGTCGCCGATCAGCAGGGCGCCCAGGACCGGATCCACTGGTTCTTCTCGATGGACTACGCCGGCCGCCGCCAGTACTCCGAGAACATGGCCACCAACGCGTTCTTCGAGAACATGTCGTGGCGCTGGCCGAACTGGGCCAAGCTGTTCTTCAACAACAAGGGCGTCGCCGCGAACACCACCGATGTCTGCCAGAACTACCCGCCCAACGACATGTCCGTCTGGAACTGGCACTAGTCCGAGGGATTCCACCGGGGCTGGGTCTGGCGGCCGACACGGCAGCGAGGCCCAGCCCATTTCGTTAGCTCCATCACAATCAGGGTCCCGCGCCCCAGTGCGCTCGCGCCTGACGGCGCCGTAAAACCAGCCTGACCTGCGACGGCATCGCGGGTTAGGAAGCTGGGCCTCACACGGCCACCGGGGAGCGCCCCGGGCGCACGATCACGGCTGTGTCACCGTTTTGCCACTCATTTAAATAGGCTAATATCTCGCTAACTTTCAGTTAGCCATTCGGCTAGACAGCGAGGCGTGATCGAGGTGAACATGGTGCACAGGTACTGCCCCATCGGCTGCCGTGCCACCGGCATGTCGACACCGCCCTGCCTCCCCATTGCCCATATCGCCCACAATCGACGGACCGGTGCCATTTCACGATGACCAACGCGACGAAAACCTCTCGCCGGAAACAGTTTTCAATTTCAGGCCTGGCCAGGAAGTTCTGGATTCCGTTGATCATCATCGTGGTGGTCGTGGTCGGCGGATTCACGGTGATGCGGGTACGCACGTTCTTCGGCGCAGGCGACGGCTCCGGTATTTCCAGCGCCAAGGTCGATGACACCAAACCGTTCGACCCCAAGGTCGTGGTCTACGAGATCTACGGCGTGCCCGGGGCCACCGCGGACGTGAACTACCTCGATCTGGACGCCCAGCCCCAGCGCATCGACGGGGTGACCCTGCCGTGGACGCTGCGGCTGGAATCCACCGCCCCCTCGGTGTTCCCCAACATCGTCGCGCAGGGCAACGGCGACACGATCAGCTGCCGCATCACCGTCGATGACGAACTCAAAGACGAGAGAACCTCCAACGGCGTGAACGCCCAGACCTTCTGCTTGGTGAAATCTGCATGAGCAACCACGACGCCCCGACCGAGTCGATTCCGGTCACCGGGCCGAGGCCTGCCCAGCATGGGGGGATCGCCAAGTGGATCCGGCGTCTGGCCATCCCGATCATCATCGGCTGGATCGCACTTATCGCCGTCCTGAACACCGCCGTGCCCCAGCTCGAAGAAGTGGGCAAGATGCGTTCGGTGTCGATGAGCCCCGACCAGGCGCCGTCGATGATCGCGATGAAGCGCGTCGGCGAGGTGTTCCAGGAGTTCAAGTCCAACAGCTCGGTCATGGTCGTCCTCGAGGGCGAGGAGCCCCTCGACATCAAGGCTCACGACTTCTACGACGAGGTCGTCAAGAAGCTCGAGGCCGACACGAAGCACGTCGAGCACGTCCAGGATTTCTGGGGCGACCCGCTCACCGCGTCCGGCGCGCAGAGCTCCGACGGCAAGGCCTCCTACGTCCAGGTCTACACCGCCGGTAACCAGGGCGAGGCGCTGGCCAACGAGTCGGTCGAAGCGGTCCAGCAGATCGTCGAGAGTGTCACGCCGCCGCCGGGCGTCAAGGCATATGTGACCGGCCCGGCCGCGTTGGCCGCCGACCAGCACATCGCCGGCGACCGCAGTGTGCGGATCATCGAAGCGCTGACCTTCACGGTCATCATCATCATGCTGCTGCTGGTCTACCGGTCGGTCGTCACGGTGATCCTGACCCTGGTCATGGTGGTGCTCTCACTGTCGGCGGCCCGTGGCGTCGTCGCCGCTCTGGGCTACTACAACGTCATCGGTCTTTCCACGTTCGCCACCAACCTGTTGGTGACGCTGGCCATCGCCGCATCCACCGACTACGCGATCTTCCTGATAGGCCGATATCAAGAGGCCCGAAGTGTCGGTGAGGACCGGGAACAGTCGTATTACACGATGTTCCACGGCACGGCGCACGTGGTGCTCGGCTCAGGTCTGACCATCGCCGGCGCGACGCTGTGTCTGCACTTCACCAATCTTCCGTACTTCCAGTCACTCGGTATCCCGTTGGCCATCGGCATGGTCACCGGCGTTGTCGCCGCGCTGACTCTCGGACCGGCCATCATCACGGTGGCCAGCAAGTTCGGCAGGACGCTGGAACCCCGGCGGGCCATGCGGACCCGTGGGTGGCGCAAGCTCGGTGCTGCCGTGGTGCGTTGGCCCGGACCGATCCTGATCGCCACCATCGCGCTGTCGCTGATCGGTCTGCTGACCCTGCCCGGGTACAAGACCAACTACAACGACCGGAAGTACCTGCCCGCCGACCTGCCGGCCAACACCGGCTACGCCGCGTCCGACCGACACTTCTCCCAGGCCCGGATGAACCCCGAACTGCTGTTGATCGAAAGCGATCACGATCTGCGCAATTCCGCGGACTTCCTGGTCGTCGACCGCATCGCCAAGCGAATCTTCCAGGTGCCCGGCATTTCTCGGGTCCAGGCCATCACGCGCCCGCAGGGAACGCCGATCGAGCACACCTCGATCCCGTTCCAGATCAGCATGCAGGGCACGACGCAGATGATGAACATGAAATACATGCAGGACCGCATGAAGGACATGTTGAAGATGGCCGACGAGATGCAGACGACGGTCGACACCATGCAGCAGATGCTCGTACTGGTCAAGCAGATGTCCGACACCACCCACAGCATGGTCGGCAAAATGCACACCATGGTCGCCGATGTGGCCGAAATGCGGGACCACATCGCGGATTTCGACGACTTCTTCCGGCCGATCCGCAACTACCTGTACTGGGAACCGAAGTGCTTCAACATTCCCATGTGCTGGTCGATCCGGTCGATCTTCGACACCCTTGACGGCATCGACACCATGACCGACGACATCCAGAAGATGATGCCGGACCTGGATCGTCTCGATCAGCTCATGCCCCAGATGCTCACGATCATGCCGCCGATGATCGCGACCATGAAGAACATGAAGAACATGATGCTGACCATGCAGGCCACGATGGGCGGGCTGCAGGATCAGATGGAAGCGTCGATGGAGAACGCGACCGCCATGGGCCAGGCGTTCGACGCGGCCAAGAACGACGACTCGTTCTATCTGCCACCGGAGACCTTCGAGAATCCGGACTTCAAGCGCGGCATGAAGATGTTCCTGTCCCCCGACGGGCACGCCGTGCGGTTCATCATCAGCCACGAGGGCGACCCGATGAGCCCCGAGGGCATCTCACACATCGACGGAATCAAGAACGCCGCCAAGGAAGCCATCAAGGGCACCCCGCTGGAGGGCTCCAAGATCTACCTCGGCGGCACCGCGTCCACCTTCAAGGACATGCAGGAAGGCGCCAACTTCGACCTGTTGATCGCCGGAATCGCGGCACTGTGCCTGATCTTCATCATCATGCTGATCCTCACGCGCAGCGTGGTGGCCGCCGCAGTCATCGTCGGCACCGTGGTGCTGTCCCTCGGCGCCTCCTTCGGCCTGTCGGTACTCATCTGGCAGCACCTGATCGGCCTGGAACTGCACTGGATGGTGATCGCGATGGCGGTCATCGTGCTGTTGGCCGTCGGCGCGGACTACAACCTGCTACTGGTCTCCCGATTCAAAGAGGAGATACACGCGGGCCTCAACACCGGCATCATCCGCGCCATGGGCGGCACCGGCTCGGTGGTCACCTCCGCGGGCCTGGTGTTCGCCTTCACCATGATGTCGATGGCGGTCAGCGAGCTGGCGGTGATCGGCCAGGTGGGCACGACGATCGGCCTGGGCCTGTTGTTCGACACCCTGGTCATCCGGTCGTTCATGACCCCGTCGATCGCAGCGCTGATGGGCAAGTGGTTCTGGTGGCCGCAACAGGTGCGTCAGCGTCCGCTGCCGGCACCGTGGCCCACACCCGTCCAGCGCGATCCGCAGGACTCGCTGGTCTAGCCGGCCCGTTCCAGCGCGGACTTCAGGCTGGACAGTTTGATCGGCCAGCCGTGCGAGATCATCTCTCGCACGGCGCCGGCCGGATCGAAACCGTCGTGGATCAAGGTGAGCCTGACGTGGTCACCCACCGGTTCGATGTCGAACGACACCCGCGACCTGGGTTCGGATGCCGCAGTGGCGATGTCCTCCTCGCTCAGGTCCGGGTCGACCTGATTCAGTTCGGGTCTGAAGGTGTGGAACGTGAAGGCCAATCGCTGATAGGGATCGGACTCGACCACCACCTGCTCAGGGTCGTCGATGCGTAACCCTTCTTCGATCCAGGTATAGGTCGATCCCTTCTGCCAGTCGGACTCGATGGCATGGCCCATGTAGCTGTCGGAGAACGTCGGGTTGGTGATCGCCTGCCACAGTCTTTCCGGCGTGGTCCGGATGTACGTGGTGTAGGCGAACTCGCTCAGTTTGGCGGGGCTTTCCAGGACCGTCTTGAGGTCGGCCAGTGCCTGCACCCTCGTGGAGTCGTAGCGGTCGATCCAGCGGTCGGCGATGGCGTTGATCGGCTCGGCATTGAGATAGTGCAGTTTCTCCCGGCCCTGGCGGATTGTCGTGACGAGGTTGGCCGCCTCCAGCACTGCGAGGTGCTTGCTGACCGACTGCCTCGCCATCGACAGACGGCCGCAGAGCTCGCGCAGACTCTGCCCGTCCCGGTCATTGAGGCTGTCCAGGAGCAGCCGCCGGCTCGGGTCCGCCAGCGCCTTGAAGACCTCGTCCACCCTCGCCATCCCCTCGTAGCCCGGACGCCCCGGGCTCCTCGATCAATCATGCAGCCATCAGGCTGCATGTCAAACGCCGGCGAAGCCGGAGATCGCCGCCTGGACCGCGAATCCACGCGCCCGATCGGGCTGCGCCAGCCACCATCCAGCGGGCGCCGCCGTTGCCGGAATTACCGCGTCCCGTCCATCCGCGCGCGAGAGCCTCGGCAGGGAATAGCTCGAGGCCGCCCATCACGCCGTCCGGCCTTAAGTGTCTTCAGCCGGCGTTCGAAATACCGTTCGCATCAAAGTAATTCGACCATCTCTTGCAAAGAACAAGTCAATTGTCGACGCCTCATCCATCAGCACAAGCCCAGTGCCACAGCACTATTGGCCATTGTCCGATACGTCCATCGACCTCGGGCAAACACATTCCGCTGGCAACCGAATCACCTGCGCAGGCAACCGCACTCAATCCGAAGATGCGTGAAACAGTCCATACCAGGCACTCCCTGTGAAGGGAGTCACATATTTTGCCCGCCCAAAATCTGCTCTGCTAGCGTCCCGCCGCATGTTTGCTATCGCGACGCTTATGGCGCTTGTCCAGCAGGTTTCGGGCACGCCGTACATCTCCGGTGGAGACTCCCCTGCGGGCACCGACTGCTCGGGCCTGGCCTCCTGGGTCAGCAACATGGCCACCGGCCGGCCGGTCTACGGGGACCGCTTCAACACGGGCAACCAGGAGCGTGCGCTGCTGGCCCGCGGCTTCAAGTACGGCACCCAGCCCGGTGCCCTGGTGATCGGCTGGAACGGCGGCCACACCGCCGTGACCCTGCCGGACGGCACGCCCGTCTCCTCGGGTGAGGGTGGCCACGGCGTGCGGATCGGCGGCGGTGGCGCCTACCAGCGCCAGTTCAGCCACCACATGTACCTCCCGATGGCAGCAGAGGCTCCGCAGGACGCACCTGTGGACGCGCCGATCGACCCGTTCGCGCCCCCGCCCCCGCCGGCCCCGATCGACCCGATGGCCGCCCCGGCTCCCATCGATCCCTTCGCACCCCCGCCGCCGGCCGACCCCATGGCCGCCCCGGCCCCGATGGACCCCTTCGCTCCGCCGCCGCCCGCCGACGCGATGCCGCCGGCCCCGATGGACCCCTTCGCACCCCCGCCGCCGGCCGACGCGATGCCGCCAGCGCCCCCGATGGACGGTCCGGCACCGATCGTGCTGGACGTGCCGCCGCCTCCGGCTCCCCCGGCTCCCGAGGAACCGGCTCCGGTCGCCATCTGACATCACACCTGTCGGTGGTCAGCGGGCCCCGATCGTTCGGATAACGTCTGGATGTGATCGTGCTCCTGCCACCGTCGGAGACCAAACGCACCGGCGGGGATGGCCCGCCGGTGCGTTTGGACATTCTGAGCTCTCCGAAGCTCACCCCGCTTCGTCAGTCGCTGATCGACGAGCTGGTCGATCTCGCCGCAGACCCCGAGGCGTCCCGCAAGGCCCTTGGCATCTCGGCCAGTCAGGACGTAGAGATCGAGCGCAACGCCGCGCTCTGGCAGGCGCCGACGATGCCGGCCATCGAGCGGTACACCGGGGTGCTGTACGACGCGCTCGACATCGGATCCCTGCGTGGCGCCGCCGCTGCCCGCGCCCGTGCCCGGCTGGCGGTCGGTTCGGCGTTGTTCGGTCTGCTTCGGGCCGATGATCCGGTACCCGCCTACCGGCTCTCGGCTTCCTCGAAGCTGCCCGGACAGCCCGGCCTGGCCAAGCGTTGGCGGCCATTGTTGGAGCCGGTGCTGGCGGACATCGCCGCCCACGAGCTGATCGTGGACCTACGCTCCGGCTCCTACGCGGGGTTGGGCCGTATCCCCGGCGCGGTCCGCGTGCAGGTGCTGGCCGAACACCCGGACGGACACCGCACCGTGGTCAGCCACTTCAACAAGGCCCACAAGGGTCACCTGGCACGTGCACTGGCCGGCTCCCGAGCCGAACCGGGCGATGCGGCCGCGGTGGCGGCGGTTGCCCGCCGCGCCGGGATGAACGTAGAGCGCGACGGCGACGAACTGACCGTCGTGGTGCCGGCCGGTTGACTTCGCCGTTTTCCACCGCAGGGTGGTAGCGGGTTCGCGATCACGACCCAGATGTCGAAAAAGGGTGAGCGATTAGACCGCCTCGAACGGCTCGCCGTCCAACGCCCGCGAGGGTCGGCCATCGGGCCCCTGCGGCACATCCCCCACCAGCGTCACGCGGTACAACCGGCGGTCGTGCTCGCCGGTGAGATCCGACGGGGCGAGGTGAACGGTCGCGCGGTTGTCCCAGAACGCGATGCTGCCCGGCTCCCACTTGAACCGCACGGTGTACTCGGGGCGCACCAGCTCGTCGTAGAACAAGCCCAGCAGCCGGCGGCTCTCGTGCGGTGAGACATCGACGATGTGACTGGTGAAACCCGGATTCACGTAGAGCGCGCGCTCCCCCGTCTCGGGATGGACTCGCACCACGGGGTGCTCGCTCAGCAGAGGACGTCGCTTGACCCGGCGCTGGTAATCCTCGGTGGCCGTGGTGCCGTCCGGAGGCGCGAATCGGTGCACTGCCCGCAGCCGGTCAGCCAGTCGCCGCAACGGGGCAGACAACCCTTCGTATGCGGCCACGGTGTTGGCCCACTGGGTGTCGCCGCCGTACGGCGGGATAGCCTCGGCCCGAAGTATCGACGCCGCAGGAGGATTCACTGCCGCGGTGACATCGGCGTGCCAATTCGCCCTGTCGTAGCCGCGGCTGCTGCCGTAGCGCGCCTTGAACCTGTCCGCGAAGATCGGATAGATCGTCGGGTAATTCGGGTCCGGGATCGAATCGAACAGCGGGTGCGCCGGGGTCGGCGACCCGAATGCCCGGGCCAACCGGAGATGATCCTCGTGACCGATGAACTGGCCGCGGAAGAACACCACCTTCCACTTCAGCAGAGCGGCACGGATTTCGGCCACCTGTTCCTCGAGGAGCGGTGCGGTCAGGTCGATCCCGTGGATCTCGGCGCCGGTCCATCCGGACTGCGGCCGGATACTCAGTGCGGATGCCAATTGCGTCATCTGTATTCCCCTGTGCTCGTACGCCTGAAGTCCCTACGACTTCAGTGATTTCGGTGTGACACCGTCGAGTTCGTTCTGGGCCGTGACGATGTCGTTGTAGCGGCCGTCCACATGCGGCGTCACATCGACGCGGCCCTTGATGGTTCCGGTCTCGTGCAGACCGTCGGCGACGGTCTGGAACAGCGCGGTGGACTGCTCGTCGATCGGGTAGTACGAGGCGATTCCGTCCTCGTCGTACAGCTTCTTGCCCTGTTCGAAAGTGATGCCCTGCACCTTCACGTAGTACTGGTCGATCCACTGATCGGCATGGGTGTCCTTCCAGTTGTTCGCCGCAACGGCCCGCCCGACGTAGTCACCGATCGCCGCGGTCTTGGCGGGGTCGTCGAGCACGTCGCGGCGCACGATCAGCGTCTGGATGCCCGTGTTGATGCCCTTGCCGTCACCGAGGATCGGCGGCTCGCCCAGTTGGAAGTACTGGTTGCCGAGCACGATCGCGGCGTCGACGGCGCCGGCGGCGAACGTCGGAACCACCTCTGCCCCGGCCAGTTCCACGGGCTGGACATCGGTTCGCAAGTCCAGGCCGTGGCGTTTGAGCAGCCCGGCGGTGACCATGTGACGACCCGACCCCGGCGGGTAGGCCACCCGCTTACCGCGGAGATCCTCGATCGTCGTCACCCCACTGCCGGGGCGGGCCACCAGGTAGTAGCCCCCGCTGGTTCCCGGGTTCGCCTGCAGCCCAACGGTCACCAGATCGGTCACCCCGCTGTCCACCGCAATGGGCACCGGCGCCTCTCCGATCGATCCGACGTCAGCCGCCCCCGACCGCAGTGCCTCGATCACCGCGGCACCGCCGCTGAAATCGGCGAAATCGACCTCGTAGGGCGTGCCCCGGCCGGCATTGGCCAGATTCCAGGGCAGCGACTGCGTCCCGTTCTGCTCGGCGATGACGAGCTTGGTGCCCGCCGGGACCTCGGTCCTGGCCGCGATCTTCACCGTGTCGATGGCGGTGTCGGCCTCGTCGTCGGACAATCCGCACGCGCTGAGCAGCAACGGGATCAGCAGCAGTGCCGCGGAACGCCGCCGCGCTCGACCACCAAAAGGCATGTGACTCATTCCTTGTCTTCGGATACACCGAGTTCGGACAGCAATCGCTTACGCAATGAGGCGAATTCGTGGGTGTCGCGGGCCCGCGGTTTGGGCACCGTTACGTCGACGTCGAGCGAGATGACCCCGTCGGTCAGGACGATCACACGGTCGGCGAGCAGGATCGCCTCATCGACGTCGTGGGTCACCAGCAGGACCGCCGGGGTGTGCCTGCGATACAGGTCCATCAGCAGACCGTGCATCTTGATCCTGGTGAGCGCGTCGAGTGCGCCGAAGGGCTCGTCGAGCAGGAGCAGCTGCGGTTCCCTGACCAGGGCCCGGGCCAGGGCGACCCGTTGCGCCTCGCCGCCGGACAGCGTGCGGGGCCACGCCTTTGCCTTGTCCGCCAGGTTGACCTCGCCCAGCGCTGCCAGCGCGCGTTGTTGCACGACGCCGGTGGACGGCAATCCGATCGTCACGTTGGCGAGCACCCGCTGCCACGGCAGTAGCCGGGCATCCTGGAAGACGATCGCGCGCCGCTCGGGCACCTGGAGGTAGCCGTCCACGTCGCTGTCGAGCGCACCCAGCGCCCGCAGGAAGGTGCTCTTGCCCGAACCGCTGCGGCCCAACAGCGCGACGAACTGGCCTGCGCTGATCTCCAGATCGAGGCCGTCGATGATGACGTTGTCCCCGAACCGCTTCCGGATGTCGCGGGCGATCACCACCGATGAGGTGCCGGCTGTGGCCGCCAGCGTGTCAGTCGCCGTCATAGGCACGTCTCCAGGTGAGCAGGCGGCCTTCGAGGAACCGGACCACCAGGATCGAGATCAGCCCGAGAATCGCGTAGACCGCGATCAGCACGAAGACGATGTCGATCTGGAAGTACTCGCGGGCGTCGGTCATCATCCGGCCGAGGCCCTTCTTCGCGTTGATCGTCTCGGCGAAGATCAACGACAACCAGGAGGCCGTCAGCGCGAGGCGCAGGCCGACCAGGAACCCGGGCAGCGAGCCGGGAATGATGACCCGGTAGATCATCTCGGCGCGGCCGGCGCCGAAGGATCGGGCCGCTTCCACCAGCGCGGCGTCGACGCTCCGGATCGCGCTGAAGGTGTTGATGTAGATCGCGACGGCGACGGCCAGCGTGATCAGCAGGATCTTCGGTACCTCGCTGATCCCGAACCACACGATGAGCAGAGGCACCAGCGCGAAGTTCGGAACCGCGCGCAGGACTTCCATGTTGGCGTCGACGAAGTTCTCCCCGATCCGGGACAGACCCGAGACCAGCGCCAGGCCGAGTCCCAGCACGATCCCGAATGCCAGGCCATATCCGACCCGCAGCAGACTCGCGGTCAGATGTTCCTGAAAGGTGCCGTCGGCGATCAGTGCCCAGGCCGCGCTGAGCACCCGAGTCGGAGGCGGCACCGTACGCTCGTCGAAAATGCCGACAGTGGACAGCAGTTGCCACAGGCCCACCAACAGGATCGGGCCGGTCAGCCGCTGCACCGGACGCGGCACCACCGGTTTGCGCTGTGCCCGCCGGACCACCGCGCGGGGATCGACGAGCCGGATCGGGGCATCGGCCCGCACGACCGCGGCCGGCCGTGACAGCAGAATGGCCATCTCAGGCGGCCCCGAAGTAATCGCCCGAAATGGACTCGGATGCAACGCCATCGGGGCCCACCGGAATGTCGCCGACCAGCGTGATGCGGTGTAACACCCGGTCACCTTCGACGTGCTCGAAATCGCGCGGAGCCAGGTGCAGTGCGGCCCGGTTGTCCCAGAACGCGACACTGCCCGGCTCCCACTTGAATCGCACCGAGTACTCGGGACGCGCGATCTCCTCGAACAGCAGGTCCAGCAGGTGCCGGCTCTCCCGTGGTGAGAGGTTGACGATCTCGCGCGTGAAAGACGGGTTGACGTAGAGCACCTTCTCCCCCGTCTCCGGGTGCACCCGGACCACCGGGTGGACGGTGGCGAGCGGATTGCTGCGGACCAGATCGCCGATCTTCTCGGAGCTGCGTTCGGCCGACGTCGTCGAACCGAAGCGATGCTCGGCCCGCAGTTCGCCGACCAGCGTCCGCACCGATGGCGACAGACCCGCGTACACGGCGGCGACATTGGTGAACTGGGTGTCGCCGCCGTACTCGGGAACGCGCTCTGCCCGAAGTATGGAATGCGAGGGCGGGTTGATCAGCGGAGTGACGTCGGCATGCCAGCCGGGGCCGTTCGGACTTTGCCGCTTGCGGTACCTGGTGCCGTACCGGTGGTCATAGGCTGCCGGTGACACCGTGTGAATCTGCGGGAATCCGGCTGGGGCAGAGTCCCCCTCGTACGGATGGCCGGGAGTCACCTCACCGAACTGGGCACCGAACGCGATCTGGGATGCATGGTCGAGCTCCTGGCCGCGGAAGAACACCACCTTCCACCGGTTGAGTGCGGCACGGATCGCGGCGACCTGTTCCGGTAACAGCGGCGCGCCGAGATCGATCCCGTCGATCAACGCCCCGGTGTGTCCCGACAACGGACTGATGGTGAGTTCAGAAGTAGACAGTTCAGCAGTAGACATACCCACGCTCCCCTCGAAAGCGGCTGCTTGTATCGGAAATTCGACGCTAACGAGGTTCGCCTCGAGGGTTACCGGTTTGAATCGCCGTGACGGGAATGGTCCTCGACGCCCGCGAAACCGAACCGGCGTTGCCGGCCGCGGGCCGTGCACATCACCCAAATCGCTTCTGCCTGCGGCGTGCTGGCCCACAGCCGGTGGACGAGCACGAATCTGGCTGTTGCCGAGCTAATTTCAGAGCAGCTGCACGACCGTCGCTCACAGCAGGCGGGTTTCGGCGAATTCCCGGGTGTTGCCCACGGTGCCCTGCCTCGTCGTGCAGAATATGAGCTCGCGTCAGCGCGCCCGTCGCCTCTGCCACGCCCCATCACACCGCCGTTCCCCGGGAGCAAGCTTGGTCACCTGCCTCGTTTCCACACCGCATCCGCCGTATCAGCCGGTTCGTCGTGGACGGCATCGGAAGGCGCCGGAACGACGCTGGCTGCCCGTAGGCATCGGGGTGGCCGCCGCCGCCGTCGTCAGCTCCATGCTCACCGCGTTCGTCATCCTCACCACGCTGGCCTCCAAGTTCTCGTCCAAGGAACCGGTGTATGCGGTCGGCGCCAGGATGTACGAGGTG
Organism: Mycolicibacterium sp. 050232; assembly: GCA_036235365.1. Lineage (GTDB taxonomy): Bacteria > Actinomycetota > Actinomycetes > Mycobacteriales > Mycobacteriaceae > Mycobacterium. Next base: position 221,028 of record JAZBEZ010000007.1, read on the forward strand.
AAACCGAACCGGCCGCTGCAGCGCAGCTTCTCCGCGCGGGCCACCGCCCCGACCGCCGCGGCGTTCGCCTCCGACGGCTCGGGTTTCGTCGATTCGGCGGCACGGTGCCGTGACACCCAGACGGCCAGGGCCATCGGCCGCACCGAGGCGTCACTCGTGGTGATCTGCCTGGACCGCACCGGCCGGCTGGAGTATCACGGGGTCCGGCTGTCCGACAAGGCCGCGCTGGCGGCGTCGGCCGATGTCGGTGCGGGCCGCCGTTTCGTCGCACGCAACTACCAGGTGAACTACGCGGTTTCACCGACCGAGTTGCTCGTCACCTCGGGCAGTTCGGTGCTCAAACGCGAACCGATGGTCGAGTACCGGGAGATCCTGTCCACGCCGGTCGTCGTCGCGCCGCGGTAACCGCGTTAAGCTGGCCGCTCATCGGCCATGCGGCGGGAGATCGATGTCCACATTCTGGCGGTACGTCCGGATCCAGGCCATGGTGTTCGTGGTCGGTATCGTCGGACCGATCTTCCTGATCGTTTACTTTGCCGCACAACCGGATCCGACTCTCAGATGGATGTACTTCACCGGTCTGATCGTCACCGCGGTCGAGGTCCTCATCGCGCTCGAATTGACCCGCATCAGTACGCCCGCCGATACCACCAGCGATCGCCCGGAGTGAAGTGTCATGGATTCGTCGTCGGCATTCGAACTCGCCAGCACCGATGGGATCGGGCAGGCGGCGCTGGCCGCCGCCGGTGAACTGACCGCCGTCGAACTACTCGAGGCGGCGATCATCCGCGTCGAGGCGACCCGTGGTCTCAATGCCGTGATCACCGACCTGTTCGACAGGGGCCGGACCCAGGCCGCCGCCCTCGACGAGTCCGGTGTGCTGCGCAGCGAGCGGGCCGGACCGTTGGCCGGCGTGCCGTTCCTGCTCAAGGACCTCGGTGCGGCCCTGGCGGGCGCTCGCGAATCGATGGGCTGCCGCGCGTTGCGCGACCATGTCGCGACCGACACCGCGTGGACGGTGGAGCGCTACCTCGATGCGGGCCTCGTCGTGTTCGGGAAGACCAACACCCCGGAGTGGGGCAACCACTGCACCACCGAACCGAAGCTGTCCGGCCCCACGGTGAACCCGTGGTCCCCGACGGTCACCCCCGGCGGCTCCAGCGGTGGTTCGGCGGCAGCCGTGGCCGCCGGGGTGGTGCCCGCGGCCTCGGGTGGGGACGGTACGGGGTCCATCCGGGTGCCCGCCTCGTGTTGCGGCGTCGTCGGCCTCAAACCACGACGCGGACGGGCCTCCTTCGCCCCCGACGGCGGCCACGGACTCGAAGGTCTGGTGAACAACCATGCTCTGACCCGGACCGTGCGCGACTGCGCGGCACTACTGGACGTCATCGCCGGCACCGCACCCGGTGATCCATACAGCGCCGCCGTCCCGGCCGTCTCCTTCCTGGACGCAGCCGCGCAGACACCTTCCGCACAGCGCATCCTGATCGCCACCGCGTCGCCGTTTCCCACCGACCGGATCGACCCCGAGGTGGTGTCGGCGGTCGAGGCCACCGGGCGGCTGCTGGAAGACCTCGGCCACCACCTCACGCCGGGGGCTCCCACGGTCGATCCGGACGTCGTCGCCGATGCCGTCGCGGTGCTGCACACCGTCAGTAATGCGGAGCTGCACGAGCTGGCCCGGCAGCATCTGGGCCGGGAACCCCGCGAGGACGAGTTCGAGGCGAGCACCTGGGTGATGATCCGCGAGGGTTTCACCACGACGGGCCTGGCCTATGCCAACGCCATCTCGGACATCCACGCCCAGACGCGGCGGTTCGCCGCGGGAATGGCGGGTCACGACGTGCTGCTGGCGCCGACCCTGCTGACCGGTCCGCCGCCGTACGGGCTGCTGAACCAGCCCCGGGGCACCACCCGGGCGTTCTTCGACGTCGAGTTCGCCACCACCGGATGGACGGCCCTGGCCAACGTGACCGGTTGGGCGGCGATCTCGCTGCCACTGGGGCAGACCTCCGACGGTCTGCCGATCGGGGTGCAGCTGCTGGCTCCCGACGAATCAGTCCTGCTCAGCCTGGCCGGTCAGCTCGAGCAGACCGCCCCGTGGGCTGCCCGCACCCCGCCCCGATGGGTGGCCGCTACCGCCGGGACGTAGCCGCATATCCTCTGAGTCGAACTCTGCGCAACTGTGGTGTGCGCCTCAGCAGCAGAACAAAGCAGGACCCCGTCTTCAAAGGAGTAGACAACCTCATGGTGAACCAGCAGCAGGCCGACAAGATGACCACGGGCAAGGGCTTCATCGCCGCGCTCGACCAGAGTGGCGGGTCCACCCCCAAGGCCCTGCGTCTCTACGGGGTCGAGGAGAGCGCCTACTCCTCCGAAGAGGAGATGTTCGACCTCATCCACCAGATGCGTTCGCGCATCATCACCTCCCCGGTGTTCAGCGGTGACCGCGTGCTGGCCGCGATCCTGTTCGAGCAGACCATGGACCGCACCATCGACGGCAAGCCCACCGCGACCTACCTGTGGGAGGACAAGGGCGTGGTTCCGCTGCTCAAGATCGACAAGGGCCTGGCCGACGCCGCCGACGGTGTGCAGGTGATGAAGCCGATGCCCGGCCTGGACGATCTGCTGGCCCGCGCGGCGAAGAACGGCATCTTCGGCACCAAGGAGCGTTCGGTGATCGGCGCTGCGAACGCCGAAGGCATCGCCGCCGTGGTCGCCCAGCAGTTCGAGGTGGCCAAGCAGGTGCTGTCCCACGGTCTGATCCCGATCATCGAGCCCGAGGTCACCATCTCGATCTCCGACAAGGCCGAGGCCGAGGACCTGCTGCGCGACGAGATCACCAAGAACCTCGACGCGCTGCCCGCCGATCAGCAGGTGATGCTCAAGCTGACCCTGCCGACTCAGGCCAACCACTACCAGTCGCTGGTCGAGCACCCCAAGGTGATGCGGGTGGTGGCACTGTCCGGCGGCTACTCGCGCGACGAGGCCAACAAGAAGCTCGCCGAGAACACCGGCGTGATCGCCAGCTTCAGCCGTGCCCTGACCGAGGGCCTCTCGGCACAGCAGAGCGACGACGAGTTCAACGCCACGTTGGACAAGTCGATCCAGTCCATCTACGACGCCTCTGTCGCGGGCTAGTCGCAGACCCGGCCAGGCGAGGCAGACGAAAAGATGGTCATCCCGATCGATCGCCCCAAACTGGAGGGCAATGTCGCCGTGGGCGACGGCCGGCAGCTCGGGTTCGCCGAGTTCGGTGATCCGCAGGGCCGCGCGGTCTTCTGGCTGCACGGCACCCCCGGTGCCCGCAGGCAGATCCCGACCGAGGCCCGGATCTACGCCGAGCGGAACCACATCCGGCTGATCGGGGTGGACCGCCCCGGCATCGGATCCTCCACCCCGCATCAATACGACCGGGTGCTGGATTTCGGTGACGATCTGCGCACCATCGCCGACACGCTCGGCATCGACAAGATGGCCGTCATCGGGTTGTCCGGTGGCGGGCCCTACACCCTGGCCACCGCGGCCGCCATGCCCGACCGGGTGGTGGCGGCCGGGGTGCTCGGCGGGGTGGCCCCGATGATCGGCCCCGACGCGATCAGCAGTCCGCTGATGCAGCTCGGCGCGGCCGTCGCCCCGATCCTGGAGGTGGCGGGCGCACCGATCCGATTGGCCGCCTCCGGGCTGATCCGGCTGATCCGTCCCGTCGCCTCGCCGGCCCTGGAGATCTACGCCCGGATCTCCCCCGAGGGCGACCGGCGCATGCTGGGCCGCCCCGAGTTCAAGGCCATGTTCCTCGACGACCTGCTCAACGGCAGCCGCAAGCAGCTGGCCGCCCCGTTCTACGACATCGTGGTGTTCGAGCGGGACTGGGGCTTCCGGCTCGACGAGGTCAAGGTTCCGGTGCACTGGTGGCACGGCGACCACGACCACATCGTGCCGTTCGCCCACGGTCAGCATGTCGTCTCCCGCCTGCCCGATGCGGTGATGACCGAACTGCCCTACGAGAGTCACCTCGGCGGACTGGGCTGCGCGGAGGAGATCATGGGCACCATGATCTCGACGTGGGACAAGGCGAAGACAGACTGAGCACGCCCGGGGATTGACCTCAACCATTGTTGAGGGTCGAGGCTGTCGTCATGACAACCTCGATGACCCAGATCCGGTCCGACCTGTGGGAAACCCGTACCGACACACCGTTTCCCGGTTTGACCACCCACGCCTACCTGTGGACGTCGGGCGGGCACAATGCGCTGTTCTACTGCCCGGCCGGCGACGCGGACTTCGCCACGCTCGAGTCCCTCGGCGGGGTCGACGACCACTATCTGTCCCACCAGGACGAGGCCGGCCCGATGCTGACCCGAATCGCCGAACGGTTCGGTTCCCGGCTACATGCGCCCGCCGCCGAACGCGAGACGATCGGTCGGCACCGCCCGATCGACGTACCGCTGTCGTCCCGCCAGGTCGATGACCGCGGCGTCGAGGTGATCCCCACCCCAGGTCACACTCCTGGCAGCACGAGCTATCTGGTCCAGGGTGCCCAGGGCCGGTACCTGTTCACCGGGGACACCATGTTCGTTGGCACCGACGGCCGATGGTCGACGTTCGTGATCCCCGGTGTCGGCGATGCCGCAGCGATGGCCGACAGCCTGCACGTATTGGCGAGCTTGCGGCCCGATGTCGTCATCTCGAGCGCCTACGGGGCGCGTGCGGTCACCATGCTCGACGAGGGTGCCTGGCCGGCCTGCGTCGAGCAGGCGTTGGCCTCGATACCGGTGAACCGCTGACGTTCGAACCCTGGAGGCACTTACGCCGCGGATTGCTGCCACCAGGTAGCTGCAGACCTTTACCTAGAGCATGTCTAATCAATGTGAATAGTGTTGCAGCCCACGGGGAGGCCCGACTTGGTCGTCATGTTCTGCCACGCCCACATGGCAGACACAACCTAGTCGCCGCCGTCGGTGAGGGCCCGGCGCAGCAGGTGCATCGCCACCGTCGTGGCCCGCTCCCGGATGTCGGAACGATTGCCCGGGAGGCGCAGGGTGCGGGTGATCGCCGCCGATCCCGACCGGACCGCGAAACACACGGTGCCGACGGGCTTTTCCGGGCTGCCGCCGTCCGGGCCCGCGATACCGCTGATGGCCACCGCGGTGTCGGCGCCGAAATGGTGCAGCGCACCGGTGACCATCGATTCGACCACCGGTTCGGACACCGCGCCGTACTCGGTGATCAGAAGCGGATCCACGTTCAGCAGTTCAGCTTTGGCCTCGTTCGAATAGCTGACCACCCCGCCGGCGAAGTAGTCCGAGCAGCCGGGGATGTCGGCCAACCGCGCGGCCAGCAGTCCGGCCGTGCAGGATTCGGCGGTGGCGATCCGGTGCCCGGCCAGCAGTCCGGCCACCTGCTGATCCACGGTCGCGCCGTCCTCGGAGTAGAGCGCCGCACCGTGCCGGTCGCGCAGCAGCCTCAGCAGATCCTGGTAGGCGCCGGCCGAGTCGGGCTCGTAGCGGGTGACGATCTCGAGTTCGCCGCGGCGCAGACAGGTGGTGATCTCGAGGGCCTCGAAACCCGGGATCGTGCCCTCGGCGTCACGCAGGGTCTCGGCCAGGCCGGACTCGGCAAGGCCGAACATCCGCACCATCTCCTGCCGGTACCGGGTGCGGCCCGAAATAGCCTGTTGCACAGCGTCGGTCGCGACAGCGGTATGCCACATCGGCTGTAACTCCCGCGGCGGGCCGGGCAGCACGACGACCGTCGGGCTGCCGCCCACGACGACACCGGGAGCGGTGCCGACCGGCGCGAGAACCTCGGCACCGGCGGGCACCATGGCCTGTTTGCGGTTGGCGGCGCGGACCGCGTCGAAATCCACGCCGGGCCGGTCGCCGATCAGATTGCGCAGGATCGCGGCGATGCGCTCCTCCATGGCCTCGTCGAGAACGAGTTCACGACCGCAGAACTCGGCAACCGTCGCCACGGTGAGATCGTCGGCCGTCGGCCCGAGCCCGCCACTGGTCACGATCAGGTCCACCCCCTCGGCGGCCAGGAACTGCAACTGCGCCGCGATATCACGAGGACGGTCACCGCAGATGGTGATGTGGGCGAGCTCCACCCCAAGCTCAAGGAGCTGGTCTGCCAGCCACGGACCGTTGCGGTCCTGAACCCTTCCGGTGAGTACTTCGGTTCCGGTAACGACGATGCCTGCACGTGCGCTCACCAGATGAACACTACGCAGCGGGCTCGCGCCCAGGCTCAGAAGCTGTAGCCCAGTTCGGCCGGAACATCGCTCGCGAAGGCCGCACCGAGCCGCTGCACCGCCTCTGAGTCCTTGCCGCGCAATCGGTTTGCGGTGACGAAGGGCTCGGGACGGTGACTGCCCAGGTATAGGCTGCCCAGCACGTCAAGGCCGAGCTCGAGGTCAGCAGGAGCGTCGGTCGGCGTGCACCGGGCCCGCCCGTCTCGAATCTGCAGGGCGAAGCGCCCACCGTCTTCGCGGAAACCATCGGTGACGTCCAGCACGGTGTCGAGGTCGGCTTGATACCAGCGGGCCTCAAGGGCAGCCGGTATGTTCATGATCCGGACCCACAGGTCGTCACTACTCGATGTCACCCGCGCCAGCCGTGGATTGGTCAGTAGGTACGGCAGTGGGTCGCCGGGATGGGTCCAGGTACTGACCTTCTCCATGAGGTCCATCCCCAGCAGCGCCCGCCAGAGGGCGATGTAGGCATCCGTGGTCGCTGCGGTGACGCGCACCCGCAGCGTCCTGGATTCCTCGCCGCGCACCCGGTACAGCGCATAGCCGTCGGGATGCAGGAACGCGAACCATTCGGATCCGCCGTCGCGGGTGTTCTCCCGATCGGCGAGGACGTCGTCCCACAGCGCCGTCGGGCACGCCTGCCCACCCGGCGTCCGCAGCCGCCAGCGGTCGTAGATCTCGGCGAACGCGTCGCGGTGCTCGGCGGGCTTGACCAGGCGCACCCCGCCCGGGTCGGGAACGGAGGCATGGAACTGGGCGAACCGGCGGTCGATCGTCATCAGATGCACGGTGGTGGCGGGGCCGTAGCCGAACCGGCCGTAGATACCGCCTTCGCTCGCGGTCAGTGCGGCGATCGGATACCGCGAATCGGCGATCCGCTGGTGCAACTCGGTGTACATCGAGCGCAGGATTCCGCGCCGCCGGTGGGTTGGCGCGACCGCCACGTAGCTGAGGCCCGCCGCGGGCAGCGCGACGCCACCCGGAACGGTGAGGGTGAGATCGAAGTAGTTCGCCTGTCCGACGATGTCGCCGTCGTCGCCGCCGGCACGCATCACCACGCCGCCGTCGGCGGGCACCATCTGCCGCCACGCCGCCAGCGAATCCGGGTGCATCAACTCCCCGAACGCGGTGTTGCCGAGCACGGCCATGCCTGCCCAGTCGGAATCCGTGACGGTGTGCAGCGTGAGAGGCGTTGCCGGGGAATCCGCGTTGTCGGTCACGGAATCCGACGGTGCCACACCATCACCCGCCGATGCGACCGAATTTCGGCGCGTTCGGCGACTCAGCGCTTGAGCCAGTTGTTCAAGGTCGCCAGTTCGCGGGTGTACGTGGTCATGATGTCGTCCTGATACAGCGTCGCCCCGCTGAGTGCGGTCGGGCCCTGCCACACCACCCTGATGCGGTTCGCACCACGCTGGTAAACGTCCACCCGGTCGAGGTCACGGTGCAGCCATCCGGCGGTCTCGGCCAGCTGGCTGATCTCATGGCGCTCATCGGTTGTGGTCATCAGGCGATCCTATCGTCGTGCCCGCTGGTCGATCGCTACCACCGTCGGTGCGCTGTTGTAGCCGCTGACGCGGACCCAGTTCGCAGCGGGCTCGGATTCGCTGACTGTGCCGGTCACCTCGACGGTCTCCCCCGGATACACCGTCACGTAGTTGTCGGAATACTCGATCGGCAGGATCTCGTCACCGTCATGGGTGGTGGTGATCTCGGCACGCTCGAAGAAGGCAATCTGGCGGCCGGGATTGTGCAGCCGGATCTGCACGCCGGCGCCGCCGTCGGCCGACTCGGTCCGGTTTGCGGTCACCTCCAGCGGTGCCTGCGCCATGGCGTTGAGCGAGGTCATGTCAGCCCAGCTGCTCTGCACGAGGTCGAACGCCTGATCGTTGACGGGCGGGCCGACGTCGTCGGGGCGCTGCGACTGCCAGTAGGTGTTGTCGGCGACGACGCCGCCGTTCTCGTCGAGCAGTTCAGCTCGGACGAACACCACCGGCGAGTCGAGGGCCAGCCGGGGCAGCGACAACCCCGGCACGACGCCGTTGGACGACACGGCGGGCACCTCGGCGCTCCGGTCGTCGCGCATCCGGCCGGTCAGGTCGTAGGTCCGCACGCGCACCCGCAGGCCGGTCCGCTCCTGCGGGGACTGGTTGACCACGCTCACGTGGGCGGTGTCGTGATCACCGGTGGCGTAGGAGTCGAACACCACCGACAGCGGGCGCAGCCCCTTCTTGGCCCCGAAGTAGGCGCCGCCGGGCCGCAGGTAGTAGTCGAAAAGGTGCCCGAAGAACGACGGCCAGTGACTGTTGAGCATCCAGTAGATGGTCATCTTGTGGTTGTCCCACCCGCCTGCCGCGAACGCCTCGAACTGCGCGCGGGTGGACTCGTAATGCGCCAGTTGGGCCTTGCGGGCGAATTCCTCTGCGCTGCGCGACGATCCGTAGCGCTGCATCACCGCGGTGCGGATGCTCTCCAGGGCGGCGTTGCTCGGGTTGGCCCCGGCGTGGAAGTACCAGGCCTCGTTGATCGGCCACAGCTTGTCCTTCGGGATGAACTTCTGCAGGCTGGCGAACGGCGGGATGTGTTCGTTGTCGCCCTGTTCGGCGTTGGAGCCGCGGGTCGCCTGGTACCGGCCGCTGAACCAATAGCTCGGCGGGCGCCAGGTGTAGGGCCCTGCCATGTGGATGCCGTCCCAGTCGGGTTCCCCGTTGGCGTCGCGGGCCAGGGACGACACGGTGTCGACGACGGTGTTGGGCCAGTGCAGATCGCGCAGGATGCCGTGATAGCCCGCGAGCACCGGCGCCGGCGGCTTGCCGTCGCTGCCGTTGGCCCAGAGGAACGCCGACGGGTGCCCACGCAGCGACAGGATCTGGGAGCGCATGCTCTCGTCGGCCACCCGCCGATCCTCGTCGTCCCACTGCCACCACTTCTCCCACTGGTTGCAGCACATCCAGCCGTACATCAGCGGGATACCCAGTTCGTCGGCCCGCTCGATGATGTTGTCGCCCGGGAACTTTCCCTCCAGCCGCAGCATGTTCAGGCCCAGGTCCCGGACGTATCCGAGGATGGCGTCCTCACGCTGCGGGTCGTAGGAGAACAACAGGTCGGGTGTGTACGCGGCGCCCCGGACGAGGAAATCACGCCCGTTCACGGTCAGGTAGAAGCTCCCGCCGCGGCCCAGGTCGGGGTACTGCTCGTCGTTGTCGCGGTGCTGTGCCACGGTGCGGATGCCGAATCGGGAATCCACGGTGTCGGTGGCCCGGCCGTACCGCAGAAATTCCAGCCGGAGGTCGTACAGGTCCGGCCTGCCCATGGTGTAGGGCCACCACAGGTCCGGGTTGCTGACCCGCAGGGCCGCGAAAGTGTCCGGATCGAACCGGATTTCACGCTTCTCCCCCGGCGCCAGGCTGACCGGTTGATCCACCGAGATGGCCGGTTTCCCGGGCCGGCTGATCCGGGCCCGCACCACGCCGCGCATCGGGACGTCGGCGGTATTGCGGATATCCGAGTACACGGTGAGCCGGGCCGAGTCGGTGGCCGGCAGCGGCAGCTCCGTGGTGACCAGCGGGTCGCTCAGCACGACCTGACCCGAGTAGCTCAGGTAGACCGGTTTGAAGATGCCCGCATTGCGGTCGGCCACATAGGAATTGCCACGCAGCGGGTTCTTGTCGGGGCCCTGGTAGCCGATGCGGTTCCAGTTGAGCCAGTCCCACCAGCTGTCGGCCAGCTCCACCCCGTCGATGTCCTGCAGCGCCTGCTCGGGAGTCACCTTGACTGCCAGCGTGTTGACCCCGCCGGGGTTGATCCACTCGGTCGCGTCGATCTCGTGGATCGTGTGCATGCCCACCAACAACGAACTGCCGGCGATCATGGTCCCGTTGAGCCACACCTCCGCGCGGTAGTTGATGCCGGGGAAATCGAGCCGGTAACTGGAGCTGCCCTGCGGCGCGGTGAACGTCGTGCGGTACCACCAGTCCTGCCGGAACAGGTCGTCGGGTACATCGGCCAGGTTGTCACCCGCGTACAGGTTCGGATAGGTGCCGTCGTCCTGCAGCGCCGCCAGCACCGTGGACGGCATCTGCTTGACCGGGTGCCAGTCGGCGTTGACCTCCCCGGGTGTGGACATGGCCGCGCCGTCAGCAGTCACCGTGCGCGCCGAGGCCAGCTGCCAGCCCTGCGCCAGTTCCATCCGCCCGGACGGCGGCTCCGGCTTGGCGAACGGCGGGAAATCGGCCGCACACAGTGACAACAGCAGCACTGCGGCAACGACCAGGCCGAGGATCCCCGTGACGCTCAGGCCGGCGCGGCGGTTCCGGGCGGAAATTGGCAGCTCCTCACAGGCCGGTCTGGTGGCACCGGGTCGGTGAGTCGATGCCCTGCCGGGTCATTCTGCCGTGGTCCGTACCGCCGCGTGCGGCCGGTGCGACTCAGAGCTTGTGCGGGACGTCGTTGACGATGCCGCCGTCCATGACGAACTCGGCGCCCGTGGCGTAACGGGATTCATCGCTGGCCAGGAACACCACGAAGGTGGATACCTCGTCGGGCTGTCCGGGCCGGCCCAGCGGAATGCTGAGCATGTCCTCGGGGAAGTGCTCGGTCATCGGGGTGCGGATGAAGCCGGGGTGGATCGAGTTGACCCGGATCTGCTTGGAACCGAGCTCCAGCGCCGCGGACTTGGTGAGACCGCGCACGGCCCACTTGGAGGCGACATACGGGTGCACCATGGCCGCGCCGCGCAGCCCCTCGATGGACGAGACATTGATGATCGAGCCGCCGCCCGCGGCTTTCATCGCCTTGACACAGGCCTGCATCCCCAGGAACGTGCCGGTCAGGTTGACGTCGATCACCTTCTGCCACTGGGCCATGTCGAACTTGCCGATCTGGCCGAGCGCGACGATCCCGGCGTTGTTAACCAGCACATTGAGCAGGCCGAACTCCGACGTGGCGGTTTCCACCGCGGCGTTCCACTGGTCTTCGTCGGTGACGTCGAGATGCACATAGCGGACCGAATCTCCGAGCTCGGCGGCCAGCTTCTTGCCCTCGTCGTCGAGGATGTCCCCGATCACCACCTTGGCGCCCTCGGCGACCAGCGCCCGGGCGTGCTCGGCGCCCATACCGCGCGCGCCGCCACTGATGAGTGCCACTTTTCCGTCTACCCGTCCCATGACGGAGGAGGCTACCGCGTGCGCGATCAAATTAGAACCTGTTTCAATTTTGACGCCGGATCGGCATACTGCGATCAGACCGAACACATGAGGAGACCTGTATGGCCATTCGCGTGGCGATCGTCGGCACCGGAAACTGCGGCCGGTTGGCCCTGATCCAGCTCATCGACGACCCCCGGTTCGAACTCGTCGCGGTAGGCACCTCGACCGAGGCGAAGGTCGGCCTGGACGCAGGCGAACTGGCCGGACTGGGCGGCGTCACCGGGGTCACTGCCACGCTGGGCATCGATGCCGCGATCGCCGCCAAACCGGATTGCCTGGTGTACTGCGCGATGGGTGACACCCGCCCCGTGGAAGCCACCCGCGACGTGATGGCCGCACTGGCCGCCGGGATCAATGTGGTCGGCTCGGCCCCGGGCGGCCTGCAATTCCCCTGGGGCGCCATGCCGGAGAAGGTCATCGCACGGGTCGAAGAAGCTGCTCAGGCGGGCAATTCAAGCGTGTTCATCACCGGTGTCGACCCCGGGTTCGCCACCGACCTGGTGCCGTTCGCGATCGCCGGTACCTGTCAGCGCATCGATCAGATCAAGACCATGGAGATCGCCGACTACGCCACCTATGACGGCACCGAGGTGATGTCGATCGTCATGGGATTCGGCAATCCGATCGACCAGCCCGGCATGTTGTTTCTCCCCGGAATTCTCGGCGCCGCCTGGGGAACCGCGATCCGGATGCTCGCCGCCGGACTGGGCGTCGAGGTCGAAGACATCACCGAGCACTACGAGTTGGAGCCTGCGCCCGAGGACATCGAGGTCGCGACCGGCGTCATCGCCAAGGGCACGGTGGCGGCGATGCGCTTCCAGATCAACGGCATGGTCGGCGGTAAGCCGGTGATCGTCGTCGAACACGTCACCCGGGTGCGTGCGGACCTGCGACCGGACTGGGCGCAACCAGCCCAGCCCGGCGGCTCCTACCGCGTCGAGATCACCGGCGAGCCTTCGTATGTCGTGGACATCTGCCCGACCAGCGATCGAGGTGACCACAATTACGCCGCGATCCTGGCCGCAGCGGGTCGCATCGTGAACGCCATCCCCGACGTGGTGGCCGCCGCGCCGGGCATTCGCACCACCCTGGACATGCCGCTCGTCACGGGCAAGGGCCTGCACAAGCTGGGCTAGGCGCCGGGACGGAGCCGACGTTCGCCACGACGCCGGCCACCGGGACGCGGCAAGCTGAGCACCGGCCAGTCCTGTTCGGTGGCGGCCGAGGCCAGGCCCGGCCGCGGATTCACCGGCCGCGGATGGCCCACCAATCGCATCAGTGCGCCGTCCTCGGGGCCGTCCGCGTAGAAGTAGCTGTGCGCCAGATCGACCTGCTCGGCCCGGCAGAAGGCCTGCACCGCATCGGCTTTGCGGGATCCCCAGATGATCGGTGCGACGATCCCGCCGGTGAGCCGGCCCTGGTCGTCGGTCAGAAAGTGGTTGCACAGCACGTGGTCGATCCCCAGGTGCCGCGCGACCGGCTCTGCGTGAATGGTCAGCGCCGAGGAACTCATCACGACAGTGTGGCCGCGGTCCTGGTGACGACGCACCACGTCACGCATGTGCGGGTAGACCCGCTGGTTGATGCGGCTCTCGAAGAGGTACTCCCCCAACTCGTCGAGCTCGAGCAGGGATTCGCCGCGCAGGTACCCGGCCGCCCGCACCAGGAGCCGCTCGAACGGCATCCGGCCGATCCGGTAGCGCACCGAGGCCTCGAGGATTCCGAGGATCTCACCGGCAGCCGCCTGCCGCCTGCGGATGCGATGACCGGCGTGCGCCGTCGCGGTGAATCCGTCCACCAGGGTGCCGTCGAGGTCGAAGAAGGCGCCCACCTGCGGGCCGCCCCGACCGGCCCCGATCTCCTCGAGAGACTCGGGTGGCGACAACGTGCGGCCCATGGGGCTACTAAACCAAGCCACTACGACACTCGGCCAGTCGACACTAGAAATGGGGTATGACCCCAACCACACACCACATCGGGATCAAGGACGTCGCGGCCGTCATTGCCACCGGACGATTCGAGGAGGCGAAGGCCTGGTACACGCGGTTGCTCGACCGCGAACCCGACCTGGAACCGGTTCCAGGAGTCGCCGAATGGCAATTGACCGCGACCGCGTGGCTACAGGTCGTCACCGATACTGACGGCGCCGGGCGATCGGCCGTGAGATTCGGGGTCGACGAACTCGGTACCACCGTCGCCTGGCTGCGCGACAATGGCGTCAGCGTCCCGGAACCGCAGGTCATCGCCGACATGGTCGCCGTCGTCGATGTCGCCGATCCGGACGGAAACGAAGTGTCGTTCGTGGCCGAGCTCGCGTGAATCTGCCGGGTCCCGGCCCACTACAGCCCATCGTGGTACTAAACTAGAACACGTTTCATTTCTGTCCCGGGCCGGACCGGCCGAGGACTCTCGAACCGCACCGTCACATCAAGGAGCTGGAGAATGCATACCGCACTCTGCGACGAGCTCGGGATCGAATTCCCGATCTTCGCGTTCACCCACTGTCGCGACGTCGTCGTCGCCGTCAGCAAGGCCGGCGGCTTCGGCGTGCTGGGCGCCGTGGGCTTCACGCCCGAGCAGCTGGAAATCGAGCTCAACTGGATCGACGAGCACATCGGCGACCACCCCTACGGCGTGGACATCGTCATCCCGAACAAGTACGAGGGCATGGACGCGAACATGTCCGCCGACGAGCTCAAGGGCATGCTGCAGTCCCTGGTGCCCCAGGAGCATCTGGACTTCGCCCGCAAGATCCTGGCCGACCATGGCGTGCCCGTCGAGCACAGCGACGACGATGCGCTGCAGCTGCTCGGCTGGACCGAGGCCACCGCGACACCGCAGGTGGAAATCGCCCTCAAGCACCCCAAGATGACGCTGATCGCCAATGCGCTCGGCACCCCGCCGGCCGACATGATCAAGCACATCCACGCCGAGGGCCGCAAGGTCGCGGCGCTGTGCGGCTCGCCGTCACAGGCCCGCAAGCACGCCGACGCCGGTGTCGACATCGTCATCGCCCAGGGCGGCGAGGCCGGTGGACACAGTGGCGAGGTGGGCTCGATCGTGCTCTGGCCCCAGGTCGTCAAGGAGGTCGCTCCGGTGCCGGTGCTGGCCGCCGGCGGTATCGGCAGCGGTCAGCAGATCGCCGCGGCCCTGGCGCTCGGCGCGCAGGGCGCCTGGACCGGATCCCAGTGGGTCATGGTCGAGGAGTCCGAGCACACCGCGCAGCAGCATGCCGCGTACGCCAAGGCCAGCAGCCGCGACACCGTGCGCAGCCGCTCGTTCACCGGCAAGCCGGCCCGCATGCTCCGCAACGACTGGACCGAAGCCTGGGAGAACCCGGACAACCCGAAGCCGCTCGGCATGCCGTTGCAGTACATGGTGTCCGGGATGGCGGTGGCCGCCACGCACAAGTACCCCAACGAGAGCGTCGACGTCGCCTTCAACCCGGTCGGCCAGGTGGTCGGCCAGTTCACCAAGGTCGAGAAGACCTCCGCCGTGATCGAACGCTGGGTGCAGGAATACCTGGAAGCGACGGGCAACCTCAACGCCCTGAACGAGGCCGCCGGGGTGTGATCGAGGCCGCCGGCAGCGGGTTCCTCATCGCCGTGCTGTGGATGGACCTGATCTTCGACGTTCAGGTCCTACCCCACCGCAGATCGGTCGTGTTGCCGGAACCCGTGCTGGCGTCCATCGCCGGCTACTACCGCCGCGCGACCACCACATCGCGCCCGATGAGCCTCCTGATCGCCGTTGTCATGGCGATCCTGTTGGCGGCATTGGCTTTTCACGCATTCGACGGCGCCGACCCGGGCTGGTTGACAGCGCTGTTCTCGGCGCTGGCCGGCGCCCCCGTGCTGCTGGCCCTGCTGCGCACCGTCCCCAATGCCGTGGCCCTGGGCGCCCGCACCGGCAGCCCGGCCGAGCAGACGCGGTTGGCCCGCGCCATCTGCCGTGACCACCTGCTCTGCCTGACGAGCATGTCGACCTTCCTCGTGCTGTGGGTGGTGACGGCCGCTTAGATCATCAACGCGGCGGACTGCAGTCAGCATCAAGCAGGAACCCGCCGCTTAAGTCGTAGGCGATGACCGATAGACCCAGGCCCGCCGATTATGTATGGTTGCATACATAGAATTGGCGAAAGGGCTTTGGATGACCAGTCCTCGTGAACGCATGGTGGCTTCGGCCGCACTATTGATCCGGGAGCGCGGGGCGCACCCCACCGCGATCGCCGACGTACTCGCCCACAGCGGCGCACCGCGCGGATCGGCCTACCACTACTTCCCCGGCGGGCGCAGCCAACTCGTCTGCGAGGCCATCGATTACGCCAGCGATCAAGTGGCCGCGCGGATCGACAAGGCCGACAGTGCCAGGACTTTGCTTGACGCCATGATCGCCGGATTTCGTAAACAGTTGTCCGCCACCGACTTCCGGGCCGGCTGCCCGATCGTGGCGGTCGCGGTCGAGGCGGGTGAATCCGGAACGACCGAAACCGCAGCGCTCGACCGAGCAGGAGCCGCCTTCACGCGCTGGACCGGACAGATCACCCGCCGCCTGCAGAGCGACGGTGTGCCCGCCGAACGTGCCGAGGAACTCGCGACGCTGATCATGACGTCGATCGAAGGCGCGGTGGTGATGGCGCGGGCAACGCGTGACGTCGAACCGCTCGAGAAGATCCACCGCCAACTTCGCGCACTCCTGCCGGAAGGAACACCGTCATGACCGTCGATCAGTGGGAGCCCACCGCGTGCATCCTGTGCGAATGCAACTGCGGCATCGTGGTGCAGACCGAAGGCCGGGCCATCATCAAGATCCGCGGTGACAAGGACCACCCGGCGTCGCAGGGGTACACGTGCAACAAGGCACTGCGACTGGACCACTACCAGAGCAGCACCAACCGGCTGACCTCACCGCTGCGCCGCAGGCCGGACGGCAGCTACGAAGAGATCGATTGGGACACTGCGATTTCCGAGATCGCCGCGAAGGTCCTGGCGGTCAGGGACACCCACGGCGGGGACAAGATCTTCTACTACGGTGGCGGCGGTCAGGGCAATCACCTGGGCGGGGCCTACAGCGGGGCGTTCCTCAAGGCGATCGGGTCGCGGTATCGGTCAAATGCCCTGGCGCAGGAGAAGACCGGTGAGGCGTGGGTGGATGCCCACCTCTACGGTGGCCACACCCGCGGCGAGTTCGAACATGCCGAGGTCTCGGTGTTCGTCGGCAAGAACCCGTGGATGTCGCAGAGTTTCCCGCGGGCCCGCGTCGTGCTCAACGAGATCGCCAAGGATCCGGACCGCGCGATGATCGTCATCGATCCGGTGATCACCGACACCGCCAAGCTCGCCGACTTCCACCTGCGGGTGCGGCCGGGAACCGACGCCTGGTGCCTGGCCGCGATGGCCGCGGTGCTGGTGCAGGAGGACCTCTGTGACGAAGAGTTCCTGGCCGCTCACGTCAACGGCACCGAACCGGTCCGGGATGTGTTGCGCCAGGTTCCGATCGCTGACTACGTCGCCCGATGTGGCGTCGAGGAAACCCTCGTGCGCCAAGCCGTGCGCCGCCTCGCCGCAGCCGGCAGTGTGGCCGTGTTCGAGGATCTCGGCATCCAGCAGGCGCCCAACAGCACGCTGTGTTCCTACCTCAACAAGATGCTGTGGATCCTCACCGGTAACTTCGCCAAACGCGGTGGGCAGCACCTACATTCGTCGTTCGCCCCGCTGTTCGGTTCAGGTGGGGTCGGGCGCAGTCCGGTCACCGGCGCCCCGGTGATCGCCGGCCTGGTGCCGTCCAACGCGGTGCCGCAGGAGATCCTCACCGACCACCCCGACCGCTTTCGCGCGATGATCGTCGAGAGCAGCAATCCGGCACACTCGATCGCCGATTCGGCGGCTGTGCGGACCGCCCTCGAATCGCTCGAACTGCTCGTTGTCATCGACGTCGCGATGACAGAAACTGCGCGGCTGGCAGATTATGTGCTGCCCGCCGCCAACCAGTTCGAGAAGCCCGAGGCGACGTTCTTCAACCTTGAGTTCCCGCACAACAACTTCCACCTGCGCCACCCGTTGTTCGACCCGCTGCCGGGAACGCTGCCCGAGCCCGAGATCTGGGCCCGCCTGGTACGGGCGATCGGCGCGGTCGACGACGCGGAACTGGATCCGTTGCGACGCGCCGCCCGCGGAGGCCTGAACGCCTACGCCACAGCCTTTCTCGCCGCCGTGGGCGCCAATCCAGGACTCGGCAAGGTGCTGCCGTACGTGCTCTACGAGACGCTCGGACCCACGCTTCCGGACGGCCTGGCCGGTGCCGCGGCCCTGTGGGGTCTGGCGCAGAAGACCGCGATGACCTATCCCGATGCGGTGCACCGCGCCGGCCACGCCGACGGCAACGGCCTCTTCGAGGCGATCCTGGCCGGCAGGTCCGGCTTGACCTTCACCGTGCACGAATATCAGGACGATTTCGCTCTGATCAGCCACCCGGATCACAAGATCGCGCTGGACATGCCCGAGATGCTCGACGCGGTACGAGCGTTGCCCGCCATGCGGACGGCGCTCACCACCGAGGACTTCCCGATGGTGCTCTCGGCCGGCGAGCGTCGGGCCTACACCGCCAACGACATCTTCCGCGACCCGGCGTGGCGCAAGCGCGACACCGAGGGCGCGCTGCGGATCAGCGCCGACGACGCCGCATCCATCGGCCTACACGACGGCGGCCGGGCCCGGCTCACCACGGCGACGGGAAGCGCGGAGGTGACCGTGGAGGTCAACGACGCAATGCTGCCCGGGCACATCTCACTGCCCAACGGGTTCGGTCTCGACTACACCGACGGCGCGGGACAGTCGATCGTGCCGGGAGTCGCCCCCAACGAGCTCACCTCGTCGCAGTGGCGCGATGAGTACGCGGGCACACCGTGGCACAAGCACGTGCCTGCCCGAGTCGACCGGATTCCGGTCGAAAGCGTGCCGGTCTGATCAGATTCCCGGCCCTCAGGGCGCGGGTGCCGGAGCCGGTGCTGCCGGGGCGGCTGGACCGGCGGGCACCGCGACAGCTGGCCCGGCAGGAGCGCCGGGCTCGGCTACGGCCGCCGGCCCGCCGGGCACAGGCGCTGTCGGCGCTCCCGGCGCCGCAGGCGCGGTCGGAACGTTAGGACCGGGCACCTGGCCCGGGACGGGCGTGTTCATGCCGCGCTGCGCGAGCCCGAGGACCAGCGCTTCCTTGCCGCTGATCTCCTGGTTCTGCACGGCATGCCACAGATCTTTGAGATAGCTCAGGTTGGGCGTCTCGGTTCCCTGCCCGGTGGGATCCATCGTCGCCCCCGGCGGCAGGGCATCGGGGCTCGCCAGATGTGGGGTGCCCACCGGGGCGGCGGCCGCCGCCGGTGCCCCCGGATCTCCGGCCGCGGCCTGTGCCGCCGGGCCGGGAGCAGGTGCAGGCGCGGGAGCGGGCGCCGGATTGGGTGGCTCCGCGGCCGCCGCGGCGGCCATGGCCAACGCGACGACGGGACCCGACACGCAGCCCGTCAACACGATCCCGAACCTACGGACGTCGACTCGCATAACTGGTTAGCCTCCTGCTGTTGCTCCAGGGACAGATGGTAACGCTGGGTGCCTCGTCGCGCTCGTTCAATCGTTACAACGCAAGAACCGGAACACGTTCCAATACTCGCGATACACGAGTTTCCGAAACCCGCTCCGAGGGGCCCCACCTGTGGTGTAGCAATGGCTTTACGCCACTACACAACGTCGTCGCGAGGAGCGCCAACGCCATGCCGACTCTGAACCTTCCGCCCGGATTCGACTTCACCGATCCCGACATCTACGCCGAACGGCTGCCCGTCGAGGAACTCGCGGAGATGCGCAGGCTCGCGCCGATCTGGTGGAACGAGCAACCGGAGGGTCAAGGGGGGTTCGACGACGGCGGGTTCTGGGTCGTCACCAAGCACAAGGACGTCAAAGAGGTATCACTGCGCAGTGACGTGTTCTCCAGCCAGGAGAAGACCGCCCTCCCGCGCTACCGCGACGGCACCGTCCAGCAGCAGATCGAACAGGGCAAGTTCGTCATGCTCAACATGGACGCCCCACACCACACGCACCTGCGCAAGATCATCTCGCGGGCCTTCACACCAAGAGCCGTCGAGCGCC
The DNA here is from genome assembly GCA_036235365.1 of Mycolicibacterium sp. 050232. GTDB lineage: Bacteria > Actinomycetota > Actinomycetes > Mycobacteriales > Mycobacteriaceae > Mycobacterium. Next base: position 240,623 of record JAZBEZ010000007.1, read on the forward strand.
TGCGCGCAGACCTGGCCGAACGGGCCCGCACGATCGTCGAGACGGCCGCTGCCGAGGGCTCAGGAGACTTCGTCGAGCAGGTGTCGTGCGAACTGCCGCTCCAGGCCATCGCGGGTCTCATGGGGGTTCCGCAGGAGGACCGCAAGAAACTGTTCGACTGGTCCAATCAGATGGTCGGCGACCAGGACCCCGAGTTCGCCTCCAACGATGCGATCAGCGCCTCGGTCGAGTTGATCATGTACGGGATGCAGATGGCGGCCGAGCGGACGAAGAACCCCGGTGAGGATCTGGTCTCCAAACTCCTGCAGGCCGATGTGGAGGGGCACAAGCTCTCCGACGACGAGTTCGGCTTCTTCGTCATCCTGCTCGCCGTGGCGGGCAACGAGACCACCCGCAACTCCATCACCCAGGGAATGATGGCGTTCGCCGACCACCCCGACCAGTGGGAGTTGTTCAAACGGGAGCGCCCGGGCACCGCCGCCGACGAGATCGTGCGGTGGGCCACGCCGGTGACGTCATTCCAGCGGACCGCGCTGGAGGACACCGAGCTGGCCGGTGTGCCGATCAAGAAGGGTCAGCGGGTGGTGATGTTCTACCGCTCGGCGAATTTCGACGAGGATGTGTTCGACGACCCCTACAGCTTCAACATCTTGCGCGATCCCAACCCGCACGTGGGGTTCGGTGGCACGGGCGCGCACTACTGCATCGGCGCCAACCTCGCCAGGATGACCATCGACCTGATCTTCAACGCGATCGCCGACGGGATGCCCGACCTGACCCCGCTCTCGGCACCGGAACGGCTGAGGTCGGGCTGGCTGAACGGAATCAAACACTGGCAGGTGGACTACCGCGGCCGCTCGGGTAGTCGATGATGGATCGCCAATAGTCTTCCGGGATTTCGGTGTTCGACCGCAGCACGATCGCCAGACCGGTTGCCATGGCAATACCGAGAAGCCCCAGCCAGAGGCCGGCCAGCGCGATCACGATCCAGAGCACGGTCGTCAGCGTGGGCCACGGCGACACCAGAGCGAGCACCGGCGCGAAGAAGAACCCGGTTCCGATGTAGGCGGACGACCCGGCCCGGTCGGCCGCCATCACAAAGTGCAACCAACGTGGAATCGACTCGGGCCATTGAGGTGAAGTGCGCATCCTTGCCTCCTTGATGGGGACGTGATCCACGGTGCCGCCGGTCGGGTAATCGGCGCAATTACCCCTCAGGTAGTGGTCTGGTGGCGTCGTCTGGGTGAGACTTGGACGGTGACCAGTGCGGCAACCCAGACACCGATCGGTTCACTCATGCGGGACTGGCGATTGCGCCGCCGGATCAGTCAATTGGATCTGGCCATCGAAGCCGACGTGTCGGCCCGGCACCTCAGCTTCATCGAGACCGGGCGCTCGGTGCCGAGCCGGGCCATGGTCCTGCGCCTCGCGGAAGCCCTGGCGGTGCCGTTGCGGGATCAGAACCAACTGCTGCTTGCCGCCGGGCTGGCACCGGTGTACGCCGAACGAACCCTGGAAGATCCAGAGATGGCCGCTGTGCGCGACGGGGTGACCCGAGTTTTGGACGCCTACAACCCTTTTCCCTGTGTAGTCGTCGATCGCACCTGGAACCTGTTGCAGGCCAACGCGGGCACCGCGGTCATGCTGGAAGGCGTTGCGCCGCACCTGCTGGCCCAGCCCAACGCGCTGCAGATCACACTGCATCCCGACGGCATGGCCCCCCGCATCCGGAACCTGGCGGAGTGGCGTCACCACCTGATCGGCCGGCTGCGCCGCGAGGTCACCGTGAGCGGATCTGCCGAACTGGCTGAACTGCTCGCCGAGATCGAGTCCTACCCGGGAGGCATGGAACCTGTCCGCGATCTCGGCGGCGTCGTCGTCCCACTGGAACTCACCGCCCCCGACGGCAGTGTGCTCACCTTCCTGAGCACCGTTACCACGTTCGGCACCGCGCTGGACCTGACCGCCGCGGAACTGAGCATCGAGGCGTTTCTGCCCGCCGACGCCGAGACAGCCGCCGCCCTGCGGCCACTGGTCTGACCACTTGACCACTGGCCGCCAAACGGGCAGCATGGCGGTATGGCGCTACAGCCGGTCAACCGCCGATCCGTACCCGAGGATGTCTTCGAGCAGATCGTCACCGAGGTACTCAGCGGCCAGATGCAGCCCGGTGAACCGCTTCCCAGCGAACGCCGACTGGCCGAGGTGCTCGGGGTGTCCCGCCCGGCCGTCCGTGAAGCGATCAAGCGCCTCACAGAGGCCGGCCTGGTCGAGGTTCGGCAGGGCGACGCCACCACCGTGCGCGACTTCCGCAGGCACGCAGGCCTCGACCTGCTGCCGCGGCTGCTGTTGCGCGCAGGCGAACTCGACGTCAGCGTCGTGCGCAGCATCCTGGAAACCAGGTTGCACAACGGGCCCAAAGTTGCCGCACTGGCTGCCCAGCGGGCCCCTGCCGCGCTGGTCACGCAACTCGGCAACACCGTCGACGCCCTGGCGGCCGAACCGGATCCGGTAGCACAACAGCGCCAGGCGCTGGCCTTCTGGGATCTCGTCGTCGACGGCGCGGACTCGATCGCATTCCGCTTGATGTACAACACTCTTCGCCAGACCTATGAGCCCGCGCTACCCGCGTTGGCCACCATGATGGCCGCCGAGGTCGGCCGTCCGGACGCCTACCGCCGGATCGTCGAGGCCATCGAAGCGGGCGATCCCGCAGCAGCCGCCCGAGCCGCTGAGGACCTGCTCGGGCCGGCTACCGACGCCCTCATGGGCGCCCTCGCCGCATTGGAGGAAACCCGATGACGCGCAACGCTTTCACATTGGGAGACGCGGCTCGCGAATTCGTCAGGCACCCCTCCCCCTGGGTGCTCGGCACCGCACTGGTCCTCAGCGTCACCGCTCGATGCGCGGCCGGAGACTGGCAGCTCACCGACTTGATCGTGCCTGCGGCGATCCTCGTGACATTCCCGTTCTTCGAATGGATCGTCCATGTGTTCGTACTACACTGGCGGCCAAGGCGGTTCGGCTCGATCACGCTGGATTCACTGCTGGCCCGCGACCACCGGCGACACCACGTCGACCCACGCGACATCCCGTTGATCTTCATACCGTGGCGGGCCCTGCTGTGGATCCTGCCCGGCGCGGTGGCCATCGCTCTTCTGGCCTTCCCCCGCCTCGGCCTCGGCCTGACGTTCCTGTCACTGGTGACAGCGCTGGGCCTGGCCTACGAGTGGTGCCACTACCTGATCCACAGCGACTACAAACCGAAAACCCGTGCCTACCGTGCAGTTTGGCGCAACCATCGGCAACACCACTACAAGAACGAGCATTACTGGTTCACGGTCACCACCGCGGGAACTGCCGACCGGGTGTTGGGCACCTGTCCCGATCCGGCGACGGTCTCCACGTCACCGACGTCGAGGAACCTGCACGCGGCTATGACTGCACGACAATAGGATCGCCCAGGCTCACCGTGTTGAAGTACCAATCGGCGTTGTCAGGGCTCAAGTTGATGCAGCCGTGGCTGACGTTGGAGTAGCCCTGTGACCCCACCGACCAGGGTGCTCCGTGCACATAGACGCCGCCCCAGGTCACCCGGACCGCGTCGTACACGGTGAGCTTGTACCCCTCCGGGTCACTCAGCGGAATGCCGATGGTGCGCGAATCCATCACCACGACAGGCTCTTTGGCCAGTGCGCTGAAGGTACCGATCGGTGTCGGGTGCTTGGGCTTGCCCATCGAGGCCGGCATCGTACGGGCCACCGCGCCATCGATGCTGACAGTGAAGGTGTGAGCGTCGATATCGGCAACCCCGAGCACCTCGGCCCCGGTCTCGAAGCTGGTCTTGGCGCCGCCCGCGGATACCGAGATCTTCGAGTGAGCCGGCCACAACTGATCCGGCTTCCACTGCATCACGTCGTCACTGAGCCACGTGAAAGTGCCTGTGGGGGTCTTCGATGAGCTGATCTGCAAGCTGCGCTGTGCCGCATTGCGATCGGACACCGGGTTGTCGAAAGTCACGGTCAGCGGCATCGCGACACCGACCACCGAACCGGCGGCAGGCGCGATGGTCGCGCCCGGCGTGGGCGTGCTCACTGCGGCTGACGCGACATTCACCGTGCTCGCAGCAGCCAAGGTGGCGACACCAATCGCCGCAAACACTTTCAGTACCGACGCTCGAACGGTTCCGAATGACGACGATGGGGCGCTCAGCATTCCTCCAGTGTAGGTGCTCGCCGGGACTGCGCTGCTCAGGCGCAGCGTGACAGCGGCAGGACGGTGTCGGCGGTAGCGCGGTGAGTTGCCCATGGTGAACACATCGACGCGACTCGTCAGAACGTTTCACCGCAAGATCGGCGGACTTCCCCGCGTCTCAGCAACGTCACAGAGATCAGGGCGCGGCGGGAACCGGCGGCTGCGACTCGGGCGTGACCGGAACCGGCTCGGCTGCGTCTGGCACCACCTCTGGCGCTTCCGGCACCACCTCCGGCGCGGGCGGCACCACCTCAGGCGCGGGCGGCGCCATTTCCGGCGCAGGCGCTGTCGGTTCGGCCGCCGGAGCCTGCGCAGCCGTCTGCTGAATCGGGGCCGTCTCTTGCGGCGCGCTCGGCGGAGGTGACGGCGCAACCTCAGGGGCCGGAGGCGGAGGAGGCGGCACCTCCGATATCGGCGAGGGTGGCTGTGGCGCAGCGGGGTCTGCCAGCGGCGGCTGTATTCCGGCGTCGGGCGGGGGCACACCGGGGGCCTCCTCGGGCACTGCCGGGGGGAGCTCCGACACCACCGGTGCGGGCTCGGACTCGGTGGGAGCGAGCTGCTCGCTCGGCACCGCGGTGTGCTCGGAAGGGGCTGGGAGGCTTTGGTCGACCGGATGCTCCGGCACGGCGTCCTGCACCACGGGTTCGAGTACGGACGGGACTTCGGACGCCGGAGCGACCGGTAGCGGGACCGCAGAAGGCTGTTGTACGGCGCCTGAGTCGCCCGAAGTGCTCACCACCGGACGAGTGCTCCGGTGTGGGGTCGTCTCCGAACCCGGTAGCAGCTGCTGGCCGACGGCGAGTGCCAGTGACACCCCGAACGCCAGCACGCCACCGACCAATATCGCCAGCGGCGTCAATTGCCTAGTGGGCCAGCGCCAACCGAAGGGGCCAGGACGATCGGCGGCGGTCAACCGGCTCCGGCGTACCGAGGCCAGAGCGGCGCCCCGGGCCAACGGCAATCCCGGTTCGGCAGGTGTGAACACCGGCACCGCCAGTGCCTGTTCCACCTTCGGCAGCACAGAGTCCAGATCGACGGCAGAGCCCACCACCACCAGTGCGTCCGGACGTGGATCAGCCGTGTCGAAGATGTCGGACAACCAACTGGTCAGGCCGGCCACGGTTTCGATGCCACGGCTCACCGTGGTCTGGACCGGCTGGTCGCCGCCTACCGTCATCGCTTGCACGACATCGGGTTCCAGGACGCACACACCAGTCGTGTCGAATCCGACGATGCCGGCCACGCGGCGCGCCAGCGCATCAGTCGCGTGCGGCAAACGCACCGGTACCACGTCGGCGAACCCGGCATCGGCGAATTTCTTCAACAACACCGCCGCCTCGGTGGCCGCACCCGAACTCCAGGTGACACCGATCGTCGTCAGCCGCAAACCGTGTTCTGCCGCAACCCTTTCGGCGCGCCGAACCGCCTTCACGGCGTCGGCGCAGATGTCATCGGTCCGCGCGGGCGCGAGGCCGCGGATATCAAGGGCGTTGTGGTCGACGGTCGCCCCGTCCGCCTCGCCGCCCTCGACCAGGACCAGGCCGACGGTCGACGGTGTCAACGAAACACCGAGCACCGCGTCCACGCTCACCCCCGAAATGTGTGGCCGTCGTCCAAACGTTTCACGGTGACATTACCGGGTGGCAGCATCCCCGCCATCCCCCGCACCTTCGATTACCTGCGATGGTGCGGGCCGAAATATGCTGTGCCACAGAAGCGCCAGTACACAGACGACGCTCTAGTTTGCCACCATCGCCGTCAATATCGGCCGACCGGGCCCGTCCCATGGCAAGGTGGTGACCCATGCAGCAGGTGCCGGACTCACCACGCCACCGCGGGTTCTTCGGCCATCCCATCGGGTTGGCCAATCTGTTCGGGGTGGAATTGTGGGAGCGCTTCTCGTTCTACGGGATGCTCACCATCCTGGGTTACTACCTGTACTACACGGCCACCGACGGTGGCCTGGGATTACCGAAGAGCACCGCCACCGGCATCGTCGGCGCGTACGGAGGATTGGTGTACCTGTCCACCGTCCTCGGCGGGTGGATCGCCGATCGCCTGCTCGGTATGGAACGCACCGTGTTCTACGGCGGACTGGTCGTGATGGCCGGGCACATCGCACTCGCCGTCGTTCCGGGCCTGTCCGGCGTCGGCGCCGGCCTGGTCCTCGTCGCCCTGGGTTCCGGTGCGCTCAAAGCCAACGCATCCTCGCTGCTCGGCACGCTCTACGCCGTGAACGACCCGCGCGCCGACGGCGGGTTCACGTTGTTCTACCTCGGAGTCAATCTCGGCGCCTTCATCGGACCGCTGACCACGGGGCTGCTGCAGACCCGTGCCGGCTTCCACTACGCGTTCGGCGCCGCGGCTGTCGGCATGGCACTCGGGCTCGCGCAGTATGTCGCGTTTCGGCGCAACCTCGGCAGCCACGGGCGCATCGTGGCAAACCCGTTGCCGCCCCGGGCAATCGGTAAGGTCATCGGTATTGTCGCCGCGCTGGCCGTGGCCGTGGCCGCGCTGTTCATGATGCATCTGGTCGACCTGGCCAACCTGTCGCAGTTCACCACCGGGGTGATCGTCGTGGCCTCCGTGATGTATTTCGTGGTGATGCTGACCAGTGCCAAAGTGTCGGACCTCGAACGCACCCGGATCAGGGCGTTCATCCCGCTGTTCATCGCCAACGCGGTGTTCTGGTCGTTGTTCCAGCAGACCTTCACGGTGCTGGCGGTCTACTCCGACGAACGCGTCAACTGGTCCGTGTTCGGCTGGACCGCGCCGTCGAACTGGATCGGGTCGATCGAACCCGTCTGGATCATCCTGCTCTCACCGTTGTTCGCGATCCTGTGGACCCGGCTGGGCAACAGGGCACCGACCACCCCGCACAAGTTCGCCTACGGCGTGATCGGCATGGGTGCAGCGTTCCTGCTGTTCCTGCCGACCGCCGCGACCACGGGCAAGGTGGTACCGGCACTGCTGGTGGCCGGCATCATGGTGGTGTTCGCGGTTTCCGAGTTGTTGCTGTCGCCGATCGGGCTCTCGGTGACGACAAAACTTGCGCCAGAAGCGTTCCGGGCCCAGATGATGGCGCTGTTCTTCTTCTCGGTCGGGCTGGGTACGTCGATGTCAGGTGTCCTCGCGCAGCACTACGATCCCGCGAACGAGTTCGCCTATTTCGGCATCCTCGGGGCGGTGGCGATCCTCGCCGGCGTCGTGGTGCTGGTGCTGTCGCCGCGGATAAGCCGGCTGATGGAAGGCGTTCACTGACCCCCGGACAGGATGTCGGCCAGCATCGGCGGTGCGATGTTGCCGCCCGAGACGATCACCACGGCCGGGCCCGCCGGCGCCGCCGACTTGCGGTAGCCCGCCAGCGCCACCGCGCCGCTCGGTTCGGCAACCAGGTGCGCCTTGAGCACCAGTTCCCTTACCGCTGAGCGGATCTCATCCTCACTCACCGTGATGACGTCATCGAGCACGCGTCGCAGATGGGCGAACGTCAACTCCGAAGGTGTCGAGCGGAGCCCATCGGCGATCGTCCGGTTGCGTTGCGCCACAGGCCAGTCCACCAGGTGCCCGGTCGCCAGGCTTTCGGCGGTGTCCGCAGCGAGTTCGGGCTCGACTCCGAATATGTTGGCGTGCGGGCACAACCCGCGGATGGCGGTGCCCACACCCGAGGCCAGTCCGCCACCGCTGATGGGGATGAACACGGAAGCGACGTCGGACAGATCCTGCGCGATCTCCAATCCGATGGTGCCCTGCCCGGCGATGACATCGGGATGATCGAAGGGCGGCACCAGCACCGCGCCGGTGCGCTCGACCAACTCCGCGGCCACCGCTTCACGCTGTCCGGCGCCGCACAACACCACCTGTGCACCGTGATCCCGGGTCGCCTGCACCTTGACGGCCGGAGTCTCCTCGGGCATCACGATATGCGCGGCAACGCCGAACGCCGCGGCCGCATACGCCACCGCCTGGGCATGATTGCCGCTCGAATAGGCCACCACTCCCCTGGCCCGGACGTCGGGGGCGAGCCGGCCGATGGCATTGAACGCACCGCGGATCTTGAAGGCGCCGATCGGCTGCAGATTCTCGGGCTTGAGCCACAACGGCCGGTCAGGATCCCCCCACCCGGCCGCCAGCAGCGGGGTTCGCACGATCTCGGAGTCGATCCGCCGGGCCGCGGCGGCGATGTCGTCGAGGGTCACCAGCTTCACGGCACAAGTCTCTCCCGCGGACCGAACCGGCGAAAGTCCGGCCACACCGCGACCCGTTACCGTGGAACCGCAGACCCCGCCGGCCTTGGAGTGCTCACCGTGACCCAGTACAGCTTCGGCATCGTTCCCCGGTACGCCGAGATCGACCAGCAGGGTGTGGTGTTCAACGGTCACTACCTCACCTGGTTCGACGAGGCATGCACCGGGCTCTTCGACCACCTGCGGGTGAGTTACGCCGACCTGATCGCCGACGGCCTCGACATGCAGGTGGTGCACACCGAGATCGATTTCCGGGCGCCGGTCCGGTGGCGGGAGCCGGTCCGGGTCGCCGTGCGGTGTGAACGCATGGGCACCACCAGCTTCACCCTCGGCTTCACGGTGCTCGGCACCGACTCCGCCGGCGACGAGCGGGCCAGGGTATGCGGAAGCAACGTCTACGTCGTCGTCTCGACCGACGACTGGTCCAAGCGCCCAGTGCCAGAACGCGTTCGCACCGCATTGAATTCCGTTGCCGGGCAATGAACCTTCCGTCCCCGCGACCCCACGGCGGTAACGGCGGCCCGAAGTTCACGTTGAATCACCACTTGCGGGGTAGCACAATCGGTGTGGATGGCGATGCCGGTCAGTGAGGGGACGATCATGACGCACGCGCAGCGTGGTGAATTCGACGACGACGCCCCAGAGGCGGATGCCGTCGAACAACTGATACCGGTGGGGGTCGACGACGAGGACGACGCGCTGTCCGATCTGCGTCGGGTGCGGATCTCGACGGATACCGAAGCCGCCGAAGCCGATCTGATCGATCAGGCCATCGTGGCACCACTGGACGACGATTCCGACTTCGACCGCTGACAGAAAGGATGCCCGGCATGCGCCTACCCGATGCCCTCGACAGCATCTCCGCTGATACCGCCACCACCTCACGGGTGTTCGGTGACCCGTATGTGACACCCGACGGAGCGACGGTGATACCGGTGAGCAAGGTCCGGCACCGGCCCGACAGCGGGCGAACCAGCTCCAGACCGCTGGGGATTTTCGTCGTCAAGGACGGCAAACCCACCTGGGTTCCCGCCATCGACAACACGCGGATCGCCTTGATGGGTGAACTGATCGGGTTGGTGGCAGCAACTTTGGCCACGGCCGCTATGGTGCGTCGTCCGCCGTGGCCGGACGTGCGCGGCGAGTTCTCGCGGCGACTCTGAACCACCATCTGCGGCACCCGAGTCCGAGCACGACCAGTGCCAGCAGGGCGAATACCCACGGCCAGGCCCCGTGCCGGTGCACCCACCCCGCGAGCGTGCCCTGCACGCGTCCGGCGGCGGCGATCACCGGGTCACTGGGATTGCCTGCAGCGCTGAATAATTGGATCTCATACCAGCCGTAGTACGCGACGTACGCGCCGACGGCGATCAACAGTGCCCCGCTGATCCGGCTGATGTAGGGGACGACGCGCCGCAACCGGTCGACCACCACCGTGCCTGCCAGCGCCGCTGCGACGGCGAGTACGCCGACCACGAGTGCGAAACCCGCCGCGTACGCGGCGAACACGGCTACCCGATGCAGCGCCGTATTCGATTCCAGGGTCGCTCCGGTGACCGCCAGGAACGGCCCCACGGTGCACGAGAGCGACGCCAGCGCGTACCCGACGCCGTAGCCGGCCATCGAGCCGAGCCGCGCGGTCGGCGCCCAGCCGGTGTGCCGTGCCACAGCGTCCGGCAGGAGCAACCCGAGCCTTCGTCCGGCCAGCAGCCAGCCACCGAGCACGACCAGGACCACCCCGATCAGCACCGTCACATAGGGCAGGTAGCGCTGGACCGTGCTCGCGGCCGCGACGGTGAGCAGCCCGAACGCGCCGAACACGGCGACGAACCCAGCGGTCATCACCATGGTGGCGGCAAGCGCCCGGCCCAGTGCCTGCAGGGGCCCCCGCGGCGAGGTACCCCTCACCACCAGCGTGAGGTAGCCCGGCAGCAAAGCGAACCCGCAGGGGTTGAGTGCCGCGACGAGTCCGGCGCCGAACGCCAACCCCACCAGGTTGTCTGGCACGCCGGGTAACTAGCTCTTCAGGGCCGCAACCCGATCGGCCAGCTCCTGCTGCGGCATCGCCGACGTGGGGTTGTTGACGAACGTGGATGACTCGTCGGCCCGGTAGAAGACGTACGCGGGCTGCCACGGCACGTTGTAGCGGGCCCAGATCGACCCGTCGGCGTCATTGAGATTGGGGAAGTTCAGGTGGTACTTGTCGACGAAGCCCTGTATGGCCCCGACATCGGAGTGCGCCGCCACACCGACGAAGCTGACCTGCGGATTGGCCGCGGCGACCTGACTCACCGACGGTGCTTCGGCGTTGCAGAACGGGCACCACGGCGTCCAGAACCACAGCACCGCGGGCCGACCGGCCAGGCTCGACCCGTTGAACGGGGCACCCGACAAGGTAGTGCCGGTGAACTGCAACCGATCGTCTGCGGCCGCTGTTGGCGCCGTGACCAGTGCGAATACGATCGCGAGCGCACAAAACAGGCCTCGCATCCTCATGTCGGTCTCCTTCGGTCAAGGCGCAGCACACGCGTGGCCTGCGCATACCCCCTAACACGGCGGTCGACACGCGGAAGTTCAAACGACCTGGACTTTCCCGCACGCCTCAGTTCTGCCGCGGGAGCAGCTCGGCGGTGAAACGGTCCAGGAATGCGCCGCGGTCGGCGGGGCCTGCCGCCCTGATCACGAACTTGGTCAGGCCGGCGGCGAGATAGCCGTCGAGCTGGCGGTGCAGGTCGGGCCAATCGGCGGCGACCAGTTCCCCGGGGTCGACGTCGGGCCTGCGGCGACGGACCGCAGCCAGCAGTTCGGCCGGGAGCGTGCCGTCCCCGACGGCGAGGCTGATGCCGTAGTGGTCGGCTTCGATGGTGCGGCCCGCGGCCACCGCCTCGGCTTCGATGCGCCGGCGGGCCGCGCCCGCCTCGCCGGGGGTGAGGAAGCTGCCCAGCCACCCATCGCCGTATTTACCGATGCGGGTCAGTGCCGCCTGGGCCGATCCGCCCACCCAGATGTCGATCGGTGTCGCCGGCAGCGGTTGTACCTGGGCGGAGCGGACAGTGAAGTACTCACCCTGGAACGACGCGTCGCCGCCGCGCAGCGCTGATCGCAGCAGGGCCAGCGACTCGTCGAACACCGCGGCCCGGCGCCCGTCGGGCACGACGAAGATGTCCCGCTCGGCGGGAAGGGCCGAATGCAGACCGAACACGGGCAGCACCCGCTTGGGCGCCAGCGCCGCCAGCGAAGCCAGTTGCTTGGCCACCAGAACCGGATGACGGCCCGGCAGGATCGCGACCGACGTCCCGACCTTGAGCCGCCGGGTGCGGGCCAGGGCGTAGGCCATGCCGACGAAGGGATCCACCGCCGGGGTGTAGACCAGCTCGGAGAACCACACCGAGTCGACACCGGAACTCTCCAGGTGATCGACGATGTCGCCCAACTCGTCCGGGCCGGTTTCAGCGCCGAGCCCCACGCCGAATCGAACCTTCATCGGCGCTCTCCCATGCCATCCATAGTGGGCGTAACGCCCGGAAGGCGCCTCTTGTGCCCGGTCGTCCGGCGGTACAGAGTAAGACAATGAGCGAACAATGGATTCAAGGGTGCTTGGTCCAGCGGATCACGTTTCGTGATGGCCTGGTGCTCAACCTCGACGACTACAACGAGCTGGTCATCTCGGTTCCGCTGGAACTGACCCTGCCTGCGACCGGCACCGACGATTCCGAAGTGGTGTCGTTGGACCCGCGGGCACTGCGCAATGAGGTCAAGCCGCTGTTCGATTTCGCCGGCCAACGCTGTACGCATGCCGACTGGGAGAAGGACGGCAGTCTCCACCTGAGCTTCTCCGACGGGCACCGGATCGACGTCCGGCCCGACGAAGGCCATACCTCGTGGGAGCTGTACGGGAAGTACCACGGCTATGCCGCATGCCTGCCCCACGGGCGGGTCCGCGTCGTCCGCCATGACCAGGATGATCCCGATCAGGACGGCGACCGCGGCCCCACGCGCGAGAGCGGCTGAGCGGCGTCAGCCGACGACGCCGAGGATCGGAATCCAGACGCCGAACAGCCACACACCCCACTGCCGGAACCCGTTGTCCCACACAGGGTTCAAGTTGTAACCCCAGTAGTTGATGCTCCGCGGAAGCGGTCCGCCCCGCCATTGGTACGGTGGCGGCGGACCCCAGCCCCACGGCGGCGGGCCTTGGCGGTCGTCCCACCAGTCGTGCCGGTTGTTGGCCCACCACGGACCCTTGTCGTCCCAGTGACCGCGGTTGTCGAAGTCAGGGCCGCGATCCGGCCCGCGACCGCGACTGTCGAAATCGCGGCCATGGCCGGGCGGCCCGCCGTTGCAGAACGGGAAGCAGTCGTCATTGCCGTGCCCCGGCTTGAGCGGTGCGGGCACTGCCGGGGACGCCGACGCCAACGGAGTCCCCATTCCCGTGACGCCGATCCCGAACGCACCGACCGTCAATGCAGCCGCCACGAACTTGGTCAATCTCATTGCTGGACCTCCTACAGTCGTGACCCCGGCGCCGGCCGTCCCCCAACGGCCCGGCGCCGCAACGCCTTGCAGACTCAGCCCTGTGCGAGCGGCGAAACGTTCACCCCAGTGAGGTATCGCCACAACCGATCCGAGCGTTACCCGTTGTGCGGGCAGCTCCGGACCTACCCTGGCGGGGTGGGTATCGCACCGCGGATCAATGGCGCAGCACCTCCCGAAGTACCACTCTCCGAGGTCGATCTCGGGTCCTGGCAGTTCTGGCGCGAGGACGACGACATCCGGGACGGGGCGTTCGCCACCCTGCGCCGCGACGACCCGATCTCGTATCACCCGGCATGCGTCCTCGAGGGCTTTCCGGAGAGCCCCGGACACTGGGCGGTGACCAGGTACGACGATGTCTTCCAGGCCAGCCGCCACCCGGACATCTTCAGTTCGGCGTCCGGTATCACCATCGGCGACCAAACCGCGGAATTGGCGGAGTATTTCGGTTCCATGATCGTGATGGACGATCCCCGTCATACCCGTCTGCGCAACATCGTGCGCAGCGCGTTCACACCGCGGGTGGTGGCCTTGATCGAGGATTCCGTCCGTGATCGGGCCCGGCGGCTGGTCGCTGACATGGTGGCCAGAAATCCCGACGGCAACGCCGAACTGGTCACCGAGCTCGCCGGCCCCCTACCGCTGCAGATCATCTGCGACATGATGGGCATCCCCGAGCCCGACCATCAGCAGATCTTCCACTGGACCAACGTGATCCTGGGATTCGGCGATCCCGATCTGACCACCGACTTCGACGAGTTCCTCCGGGTGGCCATCGACATCGGCGCATATGCCACCACCCTGGCCGACGAGCGCCGTGCAGTGCCCACCGAGGACTTGACGACGAGCCTGGTGCAAGCCGAGGTCGACGGCGAACGGCTGACCTCCGCGGAGGTGGCGTCCTTCTTCATCCTGCTGGTGGTCGCCGGAAACGAGACCACCCGCAACGCCATCAGCCACGGCGTGCTCGCCCTCACCCGATTCCCCGAGCAGCGCCAGAAGTGGTGGTCCCGGTACGAGGAGCTGGCGCCCACCGCCGTCGAGGAGATCGTGCGCTGGGCGTCCCCGGTGAGCTACATGCGCCGTACGGTCACCCAGGACACGGTGCTCGGCGGGACTCCGTTGCCCGCCGGGGCCAAGGTGACGCTGTGGTACGGATCGGCGAATCGGGACGAGTCGAAGTTTGCCGATCCGTGGATGTTCGACGTCACCCGTCATCCCAATCCCCACCTCGGATTCGGTGGTGGCGGTGCACATTTCTGTCTCGGGGCAAACCTGGCGCGCCGGGAGATCACCGTGGCGTTCGAGGAATTGCACCGTCAGTTGCCCGACATCGCCGTGACCGAGGAACCCGACCGGCTGCAGTCGCAGTTCATCCACGGCATCAAGCGCATGCCCGTGGCCTGGACAACGCGCTGACGGTCTACTGCACCGTGAGAGTGCCCAGCATCGCCGGGTGGTAGAGGCAGTAGAAGGCGTACTCGCCCGGGTCCTGGGGAGCCTTCAGCGTCGCCCGCCCCTTGCCTTCGACGTAGACATCGAACAGTCCCTTGGTCCGCGACGTCACCGAATGCTCGACCTCGTCGTTGTTGATGATCGTGATCTCGGTCCCCGGGGCGACAGGCCCGAGCGAACCGAATCCCATTCCCTCGATCGTGATGGTGGGCCCGGCCGGGACGGACGAACCGGGTTCGGCGGCGGCCGTCTCGGAATGTTCGCGGTGGCCGGCCGGGGAATTAGCTTGCCCGCAAGCGACACTCGCGCCCGCAAGCAAGAAGAACGACGCCACCAACGCTGCAAGTCGAAACATCCGGAGCCCCCTGAGGTTCGTCCTGACCGCAGACAATTATCGGCCCCGCCACGGTGTGATGTGCCCGATTCCGGCGATCAGGTCTACCGGGCGCCCAGGACATCGAGCATTCCGGCGGCGGACCGCGGCCAGGTGAACTGCTCGGCACGCTGCCGGGCACTGCTGCGTCGCAGTGGTTCGGGCCGGCCGATCACGGAGGTGACGGCCCGCGCGATGGCGTGCGGGTCGTTGTCGGCGGTCGCCCCGCTGTCGCAGGTGAGGATCTCGGCCAACGCCGAAGTCCGAGACACGACCGCCGGGGTCCCACAGGCGAGCGCCTCCAATGCGGCCAGGCCGAAGGTCTCGTGCGGACCGGGCGCCAGCGCGACATCGGCCGAGGCCAAGATTGTGGCCACGGTGTCGCGGCAACCGACGTACCCGGTGAAGGCGACCGGCAGTCCGCTGGCCTGCCGTTCCAGCCGGGCCCGCAACGGCCCCTCCCCAACGACCACCAATCGGGCATCGACACCCGAATCACGCAGGGCGGCAACGGTGTCGATGCTGCGGTGCGCATGCTTCTCCACCGACAGCCTGCCGCAGTGCACCAGCAGGGTCTGCTGCGGAGCGGCCCAGCGGCTGCGCATCGCGGCGCACCGGCGCCGCGGATGGAACTGCTCGAGGTCCACTCCGAGCGGGACGGTCGCTACGTTGTCCGCACCGATCCGGTCGAACTCCTCGCGCGCGAATCCCGTGGTGCACACCACGGCGTCGTAGTTGGCCGCGGTGCGCCGGTTGGCGAAGTCCGCCACCTTGACCGCGGCCGGCCTTGGCAG
Source organism: Mycolicibacterium sp. 050232 (assembly GCA_036235365.1). Lineage (GTDB taxonomy): Bacteria > Actinomycetota > Actinomycetes > Mycobacteriales > Mycobacteriaceae > Mycobacterium. The sequence continues at coordinate 256,279 of JAZBEZ010000007.1, forward strand.
CACCTGTCCCACCAGCCGGTCCAGGCGTTCGTGGGAGATCATCACCGTGGCGACGCCGTGCCTGCGGCCCCACGGCCCGAGCGACCGTAGGGTCAGCCGGTCCGACACCTCGATGGCGTCGGGACCCAACTGCTGCAACAACGTGGTCACCGGACCCGGCAGCACCGCACGGTAACCACCGGTGAACGGGATGAGCCTGGCGGGCAGGGAGATTCGCACGACGCCGCTGGCGAGAAAACTGTGCCGCGGCCGCGCCCCCGGTACGAGGAGGTACACCTCGTGACCCAGGGCGCAATACTCCGCGCCCAGGCGGTCCACGGCAGTGCGCAGACCACCCGATCGCGGGCCGTAGAAGTTCGCTACCTGGACAACCCGCATGTCACGATCAGAACCGGGCCGCGTGTGCGGTCAACAACGAGGCCGCAACCGAGAATTGAACAGCCGCTGAACAAGCCCGAGCGAGGCTCAGGCGAGATGCTTCGCGAACCAGTCCTGGATGCGGCGCCAGGCGTCGGCCGCGGCCGCGGGCTGATAGCGGTCGCCGGTGTCGTTGAAGAACGCATGGTTGGCATCGGATTCGGTGACCAACTCGTGCACCACCCCGGCCTTCTCGAGCGCCGCGCGCACCACCGGTTCTCCTCCGTTCACCCGCTGGTCCAAGGACCCGTAGAAGGCCAGCACCGCGGCCTCGCGGGAGCCCGCGAAATCCGGGTCGTCGGGCGCCGGACCGTAGAACGGGATTGCGGCAGCCAGCACGGGGGTGCCCGCCGCCAGGAGCCGCCAGACCAGCCCGCCGCCCATGCAGAAACCGACCGCGGCGACCTTGCGGCCCGGCACTCGCCGCTGCAACTCCTCGATGCCCGAATTGAGATCGGCGATGAACTGCGGCGGTTCGATCCGGCTCAGCGCGGCGGTCGCGGCGGCAGGATCAGAGAATGCGGTGGTCCCGCCCTGAGCGGAGAGCAGGTCGATCGCCAGCGCTGAATACCCGATGCCGGCGAACCGGCCCGCCACCGAACGGATGTGGTCGGTGAGTCCTTTGTTCTCGTGGATCACCAGGACGGCACCCCGGGGTTCCGGCGCGGCCGCCCAGGCGCCCCGTAACTCCGCGCCGGGGCCGGTCCAGGTCACCTCAGTTGTGGGCAGCGCACCCTCGGCCCCGGGCGGCGCAGTCGGTTTCGGGGCCGATTCCGGTGCCGCACCGGGCGCGGGCTCCTGCGCGTCCCCGCACGCGGCGATCAACGCGGCTGCCGCAGCGGCGCCGATTCCCAGCAGCCCGAGGCGACGCAGGGCCTCCCGGCGCGACAACAGCCCGTCGAGGTGGTCGGTCGCAATTTCCTCGGCGATATAGCGCTGCAGCGGAGTCACCTCCGCAAGTATGCGCCGAAATCCCGAACTACAGCTATAGAACTGCCTGCGGCGGGATACTCATCGGATGGGCTGGACACCGGACCCGGACGCGCTGCGCGGACGCATCGCGGTAGTTGCCGGTGCCACCCGCGGCGCGGGCCGGGGCATCGCCACGGCCCTGGGCGAAGCCGGTGCGACCGTCGTGTGCACGGGGCGCAGTAGCCGGTGCGGAAGCCGCGACTCTGACTACAACCGGCCCGAAACCATCGAGGAAACCGCCGAATTGGTCACGGAACTGGGCGGGTTCGGTGTCGCCGTCAAGGTAGACCACCTCGATGTGACACAGGTACGCATGCTCGCCGGGCGACTCAAGGCCGACTACGGACACATCGACATCCTGGTCAACGACATCTGGGGCGCCGAGGTGCTCAAGGGACCACCCGATACCTGGGGGCGCCCGATGTGGCAGCACGACCTCGACGACGGGCTACGGATGCTGAGACTCGGACTCGACACGCACCTGATCACGTCGCACTGCGTGCTACCGTTGCTCGCCGATCGGCCCGGCGGGCTCCTGGTCGAGATCACCGATGGGACAACCGAATTCAATGCCGACAACCCCCGGCTTTCGGTTTTCTACGATCTGGTCAAGACCGCGGTCAACCGGTTGGCCTTCAGCCATGGGCACGAGCTCGCCGCATTCGGCAGCACCGCCGTCTCGATCACGCCGGGCTGGCTTCGCTCGGAGATGATGCTCGACAACTACGGCGTCACCGAGGCCAATTGGCGGTCCGCTCTCGACCTGGCCCGCACCGACGGCTACCCGGCAGCGCCGCCGGGCTTCGCCGAGTCCGAATCCCCCAGGTTCGTCGGTCGCGGCGTCGCCGCGGTGGCCGCCGACCCGGATCGGACCCGCTGGAACCAGCATTCCGTCAGCTCGGCCGCCCTGGCCCGCCACTACGGATTCAGCGACCTCGACGGGCGGGTACCGGACGTCTGGGCGCCGCTATAACCCCAGGTGATTCCACCCTCGTCCCGCTCGGTAGACATTTTTTCAAATCTGTTCACTATTTCCATTGACACTGGCGCGACCGGGCCTGTTCTATGGCTGAGTGAGCTTCGACACAATCATTCGCAACGGCCGGTGGTTCGACGGCACCGGCGCCCCCTCGGCGGTGCGCAACATCGGCATTCGCGACGGGCATGTGGTCGCCGTCTCCCCTGACCCCCTCGACGAGGCCGACTGCCCTCAGGTCATCGACGCCACCGGCAAGTGGGTTCTGCCCGGGATGCTGGACATCCACACGCACTACGACGTGGAGGTGCTGGGTGGCCCGTCGCTGTCGGAGTCACTGCGCCACGGCGTGACCACCGCGATGCTCGGTTCCTGCTCACTGTCGACCGTGCACGTCGGCGGCATCGACGCCGGCGACCTGTTCGGCCGGGTCGAGGCGATCCCGCGGGACCAGGTCATCGCCGCAGTGGACGACAACAAGACGTGGACCGACTGCAACGGCTACGTGACGGCGCTGGAGAGCCTGCCGCTCGGCCCCAACATCGCCGCCTTCATCGGGCATTCCGACATGCGCACCGCGGTGATGGGGCTCGACCGCGCCACCCGCGACGATGAGCGGCCGACCGCCGCCGAGCAGGCGCGCATGGAACAGATGCTCCAAGAGGCGCTGGATGCCGGCTTTGTCGGAATGTCTTCCCAACAGCTGCTTTTCGACAAGATCGACGGCGACATCTGCCGCTCGCGTACCCTGCCGTCGACCTACGCCAAACCGCGTGAGCTGCGCCGCCTCAAGTCGATGCTGCGCCGCTCGGGCCGGGTCCTGCAGTCCGGTCCGGACATCCAGAATCCGCTGAACCTCGTCTCGCAGTTGGCTCAGTCGCTCGGGCTGTTCCGCAACAACCTGAAAACCAGCCTGCTCTCGGCCGCCGACATCAAGGCCAACCCGTACTCGATCATGATCATGGGTCCGGTGGCCCGGCTGGTGAACAAGCTCGGCGGGAACTTCCGCTGGCAGCACCTGCCCGTGCCGTTCGAGGTGTATGCCGACGGAATCGACCTGGTGGTGTTCGAGGAATTCGGTTCGGGTGCAGCAGCTCTGCACCTACGCGACGAGGTCGAACGCAACGAGCTGCTGCGCGACGAAACCTACCGGCGCAATTTCCGCAAGGACTACGACAACAAGTTCGGGGTCCGGGTCTGGCACCGGGATTTCTTCGACGCCGAAATCGTGGCCTGCCCTGACGAATCCGTGGTCGGCAAGTCGTTCGGCGAGGTCGGTCAGGAGCGGGACGAGCTGCATCCCGTCGACGCCTTCCTGGATCTGGTGCTCGAGCACGGCACCGCGCTCCGGTGGCGCACCACCATCTCCAACCACCGGCCCGAGGTGCTCAAGAAGCTGGCCCGCGATCCCGGTATCCAGCTCGGGTTCTCCGACGCCGGTGCCCACCTGCGGAACATGGCCTTCTACAACATGGGACTGCGGCTGCTTCGGCATGTCCGCGACGCCGAGCGCGCAGGCACGCCGTTCATGTCGATCGAGCTGGCCGTGCACCGGCTCACCGGTGAGCTCGCCGACTGGTACCGGATCGACGCCGGCCACCTGCGGATCGGGGACCGCGCCGACATCGTGGTCATCGACCCGGAGCGGCTCGACGACTCCCTCGATGCCTACGCCGAGGAGACCGTCGACCACTACGGCGGGCTGTCCCGCATGGTGAACCGCAACGACGACACCGTCACCGCCGTGCTCGTCGGCGGGCGCACCGTGTTCGCCGACGGCCACCTGACCGACCTGGTCGGCAAGCAGCGCACCGGCCGGTTCCTCCGAGCCGCACATCAGACCCCGTCCATCTCCGCCGAAGACAGTGAGCTGACCAGTGCCCGTTGAAGACGTCTCCATCGAAGAAACCGTCCACGGCATGTGGAAAGCGCTTTCGGAGCGCGACTGGGAACTGCTCAAGACGTACCTGTCGGACGACTGCATCTACCTCGACATGCCGGTGGGCCCGGCCGCTGCGGCCAAGGGACCTGAGGACATCGTCAAGCGCCTCAAGATCGGCCTCGAACCGCTGGCATCCTACGAGAACTTCCCGGGCCTGCTCGTGGACAACGGTCGCGACGCCATGTACGAGCATCACGAGGAATGGCATTGGACCAGTGGTGAATCCGCAGTGCTGAAGTTCGTCACCGTCCATCGGGTCGAGAACGGCAAGGTGACGCTGTGGAAGGACTACTGGGACATGGGCGCCCTGGCCAACCACGCCCCGCCGGACTGGCTGGAGAACTTCGCCACCGCCGACATGTCCTGGGTGTTCGACGCCACCGGGGTCGTGTGACCGACTAACCGATGCCCCAGACGAGGCAGAACGGGTGGCCGGCCGGGTCCCGGAACACCCGGAAGTATTGCTCGCCAACGGCATCGGTGACCCGGGTGGCACCCAGCGCCAGCACCTTCCGCTGGGCCAGATCCGGATCCTCGACCTGGATGTCCAGATGAATCTGCTGAGACCCCTTCGGATCAGGGAAATCCGGGGGCTCGTGTTCCGGTGAGTACTGACACGCCACCCGTCGGCCGGCCGGATCCGTCACGACCACCCAGGTGTCGTCCTCGGTGGTGACGTCTCCGCCGAGGAGCTCGGCGTAGAACGCGGCGAGTGTCCCAGGATCCCGGCAGTCCAGCACGATGGAGCGAAGTGTTCCGATCATCGGATCGGTATTGCCGGCGCGGGCAGCACGCAAACACTCACAGGCACATGCACAGTCAGATACTCCAAGCCATCCGGAACCGATCGGTGAGTTGCTCGGCGTCCAGATCACCGAAGTGCTCCTGTTCGTAGAGACGCACGGCGAGAACGGCATCCACCGCCTGGTCACCCAGGATGCCGCGAATCAACGTCGAGGAGCGCAGTGCCTCAAGGTTGTCGGCCTGCTGGTTCGACAGCAGCACGATCCCGCCATCGGCGCGCTCGGCGTCGGTCAACGAGGCCGGGTCGACCCGCACCTCGGGTCCCAGTGCCAATCCTTGACTGATCCCATGCTGGGCCAACCCGAGGATGGTCGCCGTCGCCAGGTACGGGTTGGCCGACGGATCGATCACCTTGACCTCGACATTGGCGCCGTAGGGGTTGCTCGGACCGCCGATCAGGAAACGTACGGCGGCTTCCCGGTTCTCGGTGCCCCAGCAGTTGTAGGCCCCCGCCCAGTACCCCGGCTGGATACGCAGCCCGGACAGCACCGATCCGCACAGCACACCCTGTGCGGCGGGCAGGCCGGCGAGCAGCCCGGCCAGCGCGGACTCCCCCTCCGGCGTCATTCCCCGAGTCCCCGTCCCGCCGGAGAACAACGGCACCCCCGCCCGACTCAGCGAGAAATGTTGATGGGCACCAGAACCCACACCGGTGGCAAACGGCAACGGGGACAGGCTGACCCGGAATCCGTAGCGCCGGGCGACCCGGGCCGCGATGATCCGCATGAGTACCAGCTGGTCGGCGGCGGCCACCGGCGGCAGCGGCGCCAGCGAGATCTCGAACTGGTTGGACCCGTACTCGGGATGGAACTGCTCGATCGCCACTCCGGAGCCGTTGGCCGCATCGGTGACATCGCGGACGAATCCCTCGAACTCGAGCACGCCGGCCAACCCGTACTGCGCCCACAGCAGCGACGGCAGCCGGCTGCCGTCCGGCCCGACGAGGACGAACTCCACCTCATGGCCGACGAGTGCGGTCAGGTCGGCGGCCTCCAGCCGGTCCTGCACCCGCTGCAGCACACCCCGGCTGCAGTACGGATCGACGGAACCGTCCTGGTTGTAGAAAGCCGCTGGGGCCCATGCCAATCCGTCACCGAGAATCCGGAGCGCACCGAGGTCGATGCGAATCCGCTGATCCCCCACGACGCCGATGTCCCCGCCCATCGCGATCCCGGTCTGGTCGATGGTGAACCCGTGGAACACCGGGCTGGCCCCCAGACCGGGGTCGGCGAAGATGCCCATCCGGCGCAGCGGAACGGTTTTGGCGTGGGTCAGCCCGGCCGGGCTGACCACCGTGCCGATCAGCGTCGCGACGCCGTCGGATTCCAGCTGCGCGATGGCGGCCGCAGCCAGGGGTTTCGCCGGTCCCGACGATCCAGCTGTCACGAGCTCATTGTGCGCCGGGGCGCGGCGAGCTAGAGCGTGATCTTGCAGGTTTGGCCGATGTCGAGCGTCCGCAGCATCCGGCCCATTCCGAGCCACATCGCACACGACAACGCCAGGTCCGTCAGGAGCTCGGCATCGAACTGCTCACCGGCCCGCTCCCAGAAGTCCTCGTCGTCCCGCAGTCCGGTGTGATCGCTCGCGAAACGCTCGGCGAACTCGGCGGCGATGCGCTCCTGCGGGCTGTAGCCCGGCCAGGTCCGCCACTCGGCGGCGTGGTCGTAGAGATCCTCGTCCACCCCGGCAGCGGCACCCTCGGAGTCACGGGTGTTCTGGCACACCACGCATTCGTTGTCGAGCGCGATCACCATCCGGGCCAGCTCGCGAACCCGCAACGGCAACCGCCCCTTGGTGTACACCGCGTTCGTGTAGTTGGCCATGGCGGTGCCGATCTCGGGAGACCTGAGGATCCAGCCGGCCACGTCGTCGTCGGGAAATTCTCCGATACGGCTCATGGCCGAATCGTACGCGCGCGTCAGCCCTTCTGGAACAAGTTCTAGTTTTTGGTTCCCGGGCCGGTCAGTTCCGCCTCACGGTCGTCACCCCAGTCCCGCTGCACCACGGCCCGGTGGGCGATGCGCTCCAGCGCGGCCTCCACCTGGGCCCGGTCCGGGCGGCCTTCGAAAGATGGCGATTCGGCCAGCTTGTCGACGATCCGGCCCACCAGCGCCGCGGACACACCGTCGACCTGACGTACCCCGCTCTGGGTCAGCCACAGCCGGTCGCCCGTACGCAGCACATAGCCGTCCTGCACCAGCCGGTTGAAAGTCGGCTCGAGGACCTCGTACGGCACGGTCAGCCGGTCGGCGATCTCGTGCAGTCGGGCAGAGCCGAATATCTGCCCGTGCCGGTAGATCTTGAGCAGCGCCCACAGCCCGGCCACATCCAGCTCACAACCCGGCCCGCCTGCCACGTTGCGCAGCCGGATCTCCGGCGAACTCCGCATCAGCCGGCTGACCACCGTCTCCAGCACCTGATCCGAGGATTCCGCGCTCGGCATGCCGAAACCTTCGCCGAGATCGACGGCCAGCGTCGCCTCCGCGTCGACCAACGGCACTTCCTTGAGGAACAGCGCCACGATCAAGCCGACCAGTGCCACCGGCGCGGCACACAGGAACACCAGGTCCAGCGAATCCGCGTAGGCGTTCACGATCGGGGCGGCAACTTCTGGCGACAGCTCGTGCAACGCCTTGGGCGACGCGCCCGCAACGGGCGGGGCGCCACTGGCCGCGAGCGCCCCCGGCAGCCGGTCGGACAGGAAGCCGGCGAACAGCGAGCCGAAGATGGCCGCGCCGAACGAACTCCCGATGGTCCGGAAGAACGTCACCCCGGACGTCGCGACACCCAGGTCCGAGAAATCGGACGTGTTCTGCACGATGAGGACCAGCACCTGCATGCACATGCCGATACCGGCGCCCAGGATCAACAGATACAACGATTGCAGCGGGATCGGTGTCGCGGCGTTCATCCGCGACAGCAGCACGAAGCCGACGAGCATGATCGCGGTGCCGGCGACCGGATATATCTTGTAGCGGCCGGTGCGACCCACCAGACTGCCGCTGACGGTCGAGGTGATCAGCAACCCGATCACCATCGGCATCGTCCGCAGTCCGGATTCCGACGGTGACACGCCGTCCACGAACTGCATGAAGGTGGGCATGAACGTCAGCGCACCGAGCATCGCGAAGCCGACCACCAGCGACAGCACGCAGCACATGGTGAAAACCGGGTTCCGGAACAGACGCATCGGCAGAATCGGTTCGGCCGCCTTGGTTTCCGCCCGCACGAACATCGCCAGGGCCAGGACCGACCCGACCACCAGACCGATGATGGTCGGTGACGTCCAAGCCAACTCGCCGCCGAGGCTGGTGGCCAGGGTGAGACCGGACGCCCCGATTCCGACCCAGACGATTCCGGCGTAGTCGATCACCGGACGTTCCGGCCGGGACGTCAGGGCCGGAATGGTGGCGGCCGCGACCACGAGGACCACCAGGCCGACCGGGATGCTGAGCCAGAACGCCCACCGCCAGCCGAGGTGGTCGGTGACGAAGCCGCCCAGCAACGGGCCCGCCACGGTCGTGACACCGAACACCGCGCCGAGCGCACCCTGATACCGCCCACGGTCGCGCAGCGGGATGACCTCGGCGATCAGGGCCGAGGAGGTCACCATGATCGCGCCGCCGCCGATGCCCTGCAGCGCCCGCGCGGCCACCAGCATGACCATCGAACCGGAGAGGCCACTCAGCACCGACCCGACGAGAAAACACAGGACCGCGACCTGGTACACCACTTTGCGGCCGAAGATGTCGCCGACCTTCCCGACCACGGCGGTGACGACGGTGGAGGCGAGCAGGTAGCTCGTCACCACCCACGCCTGATGGCCGGCACCGCCCAGATCCGCCACCACCGTCGGAAGGGCGGTGGCGACGATGGTCTGGTTCAGCGAGGCCAGCAGCATGCCGAGCAGAACAGCGACGAATACCAGGTTGCGCCTGCGCACACCCAGCACCGCCGGGCCAACGGTCTGCTCGACGGTGGTTGATGGGCTCGACATGTCTTCCTTTCACCGGCCTGCCAGTTCAACCACGATATCGTTAGACAAGCTATGAAAGTTACAGCGCAGACAAAGCCGCCCCGGGAAACCGGCGGTCACCGGCTACCCAGGGCGGCTTGAACCGAAACTGGCAGCGCTACTGCGGCGGCCGGGACACGCACTGCGCGGCGTAGAGCGCGTCGCCCAACTTCTCCATGAGCTCCAGCTGGGTTTCGAGGTAGTCGATGTGACCTTCCTCGTCGGCCAGGATCGTCTCCAGGATCCCCGCCGATGTCGCGTCCTGCTTTTCCCGGCACATGATGATCCCCGGTTTGAGGCGGGCGACCACTTCGTACTCGATCGCCAGGTCCGCCTCGAACTGTTCCCGAAGTGTCTGGCCGACCCGCAGCGAAAACAGCCGCTGATAGTTGGGCAGACCGTCCAGAAGCAGGATTCGGTCGGTGATGGTCTCCGCGTGCCGCATCTCTTCGAAAGACTCGGACCGCGTGTGTTCGGCCAGTTCGGTAAATCCCCAATTGTCTTGCATCTTGGAGTGCAAGAAATATTGGTTAATTGCGGTGAGTTCGCTCGTCAATTGCTCATTGAGCAATTTCAGAACATCTGGATCGCCTTGCATCGTGACTCCTAAGCACCTTGAGGGCTGGTCAAGTGTTGCCGTGTGCCGTGCACATCCAATCTAGTGCAGAAAGCACTGTGCGGCGCAATAGTTGGCAGCTAATTCGGCGTGTTCGGGTCACATTGTCGGACCCGCGTGGCCACTCGGGCCGAGGCGTGGCCACGAAGAGTGGACTGGCTGTCCTAACTAAGGTTAGACTGCGCTAATCCGCTGGTGCACCGCGAAAGAAAGGTCGGTAACGAATGAGTGAGTACGACTTACACTCGCTCATTCTCTCCTGCGATTTCCGCGTCGACGACGTCGAACAAATGTGGAAATGGATGAAAAAACACCGGTCCGGCCTTTTGTCTATCGGTGCCCATCACGTGGTTCTCTATAAATCAATTTGGGAACCTGGCCGGGTATTGGTGACTATCGGCATTCGGCACGCCCGGTCCATCCGCGACGTGTTGCGTTCACCAGCGATTTTCGAGTGGTTCGATATTTCCGGCGTCGACGATATCCCGCCGATATTCGGCGGCGAAGTGGTCGAGAAAATCGACCTCACCGAGCCGTCTCCGGAAGGCCATGTGGCCGGGGTGATCGTCGGCGCCGTGGCCACCGTCGACGACGTCGGAACCCTGATGCGCAAGGTGCACGACGGTCTCGACCGCTTCGAGCAGGGCGGCATTCGCAAGATCTGGGTCTACCAGGCGCTCGACGACGGCCAGGAAGTGATGATCCTGCAGGAGGTCTCCGACGAGATCAGCGCCCGGCAGTGGATCGACCACCCCGACGCTGCCGCCGAATGGATGACCACGGCCGGTTTCGGTGCGTACCCGAGTCTGTTCGTGGGCAAGTTGGCCTACATCATGAACGTCGACGAGCAGGACGACTGATGTTCGTCTGCCTCTGTACCGGCGCGACCAGCCAGGTCGTCAACGAGATCGTGGAATCCGGGGCCAGAACCTCCAAAGAGGTCGCCGAAGCCTGTGGCGCGGGCGCCGACTGCGGACGGTGCCGACGCACCATCCGTGCCATCATCGCCGCCCATCAGGCAGCCGAGGGGCGCCCGTCGGAGCACAACGGCTGCCCCTCGCGCGTCACCCGCTAACGTTTGCGATCGGCGAACTGAGCCAGCGCGTCGACGTTGGCCACCGCGCCCACCAGTTCGACGAACAACGCCTTCTCCCGCTCCACAGCCGCAGAGATCTGGTCCCGGATCGGCGCCACCATGGCCTGCTTGACGGCGATCAGACTCGAAATCGGCTTGGCCGCCAGGGTTTCGGCATACCGGCGAGCCTCGTTCAGCAGATCGTCGGGCTCGCAGACCTTCCACACCAGGCCCATCTCACGGGCCTCGGTCGCACTCACCCACTCCGACGACATCAGCAGCCAGGCGGCGTTCTGCCTGCCGAGCAGCCGCGGCATCAGATACGACGAGGCCGCCTCGGGCGCCACCCCCAGGCTGGTGAACGGACACTTCAACCGGGCCGAGGACGACATGAACGCCAGGTCGGCGAACCCGAGGATGGTGGCGCCGATGCCCACGCCGACCCCGTTGACCGCACAGATCAACGGCTTCGGGAAATCGGCGAGCACCTCGAGCATCCCGTAGAACCCGTGCTCCCCCGGCGTGGACTCCGGGTTGGTGATGCGCTCCTGCATCTCGACGAGGTCGTTGCCCGCGCTGAATCCCCGGCCCGCACCCGTCAACAGCACCACCGCGACGTCGGGATCCTCGGCGGCGGCACGCAGGGCGACGGTCGTCGCGTCGTAGAGCGCCTCGTTGAACGCGTTGAGTGCGTCCGGACGGTTGAGGGTCAGCGTGCGAACCCGGTTGGTGTCCTCGATCAGCAGGGTCATCTCTCACTCCTCGCGTTCGCGCCGTGACCGCTGCAGCCTAACTAGAACACGTTTCACTATTGCGGGGCGGGTGCGGCGAGCCCGCCGGCGAAGAGGCCGGCGTAGACGTAACGGCTGGTCGGCACGGTGTCGATGTTGCTGCTCGCACCGAAGGCGTCGGTACTGGCCACCATGCGGCGCATGCGGTCCGCCAAATCGTCGTCGTCGGCGGCGCCGAAGAACGCGTGCAGATCCGACACCGCCTCCTGGCGGAACAACTCCTCGACGATGCCGTCGATCGCCGGGGCATCCGGTGTGAGGGCGCGGACCACCGTGTTCTGCGTGTAGCCGAAAGTGTCCTGGGTTTCGATGGCCACCGACGTGTGGTCGAGGTGCCAGCGGTGCAGCCAGGTCGACTCATCCAGGTCAGCCGGCCGGCGCAGCAACGCGATATTGGCAAGGCCGTCGGTCCGCTCGCCCACCGAGGTGCGCGGCGCGGGCATCGGAACCGATTCGGTGACCAGATACGCCGCGAGCGAATCACATTCGGCAGCAAGCACTTCCAATGCCCGGCCGGCCTGCTCGCCGTAATACTGCTGAACCCACAGGCTGACCACCGCGACCACCGGCGGGTCCAGCGTCGTCAACGTCATCAGCGACTCCCGCACCGCGTCGTCACGGACGTTGACCGCCAGGCCGGGGAGCCCGAGCGCCAGCAGCTCGTCTGCGACACTCGTGCGCAAGCGGTCGCACCACTGCTGATCCGAATGTGTCGCGCGCAGCAGAACGATGACTTTCTCCACGGTGGGAGAACCTACCGGTGCACCGATCCACGCCACGCGTGGGTGGATGCCCCACCGGCAGCCCGCAGCGAGTGAGAATGGAGGGGTGCACACGGGTGGACAGGCAGCCGATGCGCTCCGGCTGAGCACCCCCGACGCCGGAGCGGTGGCTCGCAGCCTGATCGGCGTCCTGGCAGTGACTGCTGTCGCCCTCGCATGGGGTTCCGGCGCGACCGCGATGTGGACGCTCAGCGGCGGGGTGATCGCCGGCGCGATCGCGCTACAGCGCAGCCCCGGCGGCCGGGTCCCACTCGTCGTCACCGGATCCGTGGAACTGGCCATCGCGGTACTGCTCGGCACCCTCACCGGGTGGCACAGTCCGGTGTTCATCGCCGCGGTGGCGCTGTGGTGCTTCGCCGCCGGCATGCAGTGGTCGCTGGGGGCCAACGCCGGCCTGGTGGCCTCGGCGGCCAGCGCGCTGCTCGTACTGGCACCACCGGTCGCCCCGACAGTGGGGCAGGCCGTGCTGGCGCCCATCCTGGTGGTGCTTGCCGGCGTGGTGCAGGCAGCGCTCATCGCCGTCTGGCCGCCCCGACGCTGGCGGGCCCAGCGCGACGGGCTCACCCGGGCCTACCGGTCGTTGGCCACCGATTCCCGCAATGTCGCGGCGAACAGCGCCGCCGACGTCGACGACGCACCGCTGACCTGGCTGCGTGAGGTGTTCGCCGACAGTCAGGTCAGCCAGCGGCCGCGGGCCTACCACGGCGGTTACCGGCTGCCGGAACGCCTGGCCGGCACCCTGGCGTCGCTGCACGCCAGCGCCGAACGTGACGATCGTGACGACGAAGCCGACGGATCCGCGGCCGACGGGACCCCCAACGGGCTGCCGCAACTGCTGACCGCCGCGGCCGTACTGCTCGACGCCATCGCCGATCACGGTCACACGGCGCGACGGGACGCCGAGCATGCCCTGGTCCGCGTCCACACTGCCGCGGCCGCCGTGACGGGTCCCGAAGCGGCACTGGCGCAACGATTCTGCGAACAGCTGCGCGAGGCCGCGGTCCTGCGGTTCGGCCAGTTGCACCGGCCCGACCTGATCGGCTCGCTGGCCTCGGCGCCCGCCGTGGTGCGCTCACATCTGACCTGGACCTCCCCGATCCTGCGCCACGCCATCCGACTGTCGGTGACGACGGCGTTGGCGGTGGCCGCGGCCCGCTACGGCGGGCTTGAACACGCCTACTGGATGCCGTTGGCCGTCGTGGTGGTGCTGCGCCCGGAGACAGCACACACCTATACCCGGTGCGCCGGGCGCATAGCCGGTCTCTGTGTCGGCATCATCTTCGCCTCGGTGCTCACCTTCATGTGGCAACCCGGCCCGGTCGGCTCAGCGGTCTGCGCCCTGTTGTTCGTCGGCCTGGCCTACGCTGTCGCACAGTTCGGCTATCTGGCCGTCGGCGCGGTAGTGGGTGCGATCGTCATGTTCGCCGTCGGCGTGAGCGCCTCGGCACCCTGGTCGGGCAACGCAGACCGGCTGTTCGCGGTGCTGATCGGCGGCGCACTGGCCGTGATGGCGCACGTGGCGCTACCCGATCACGCCCTGATCCGGTTGCGCCAGCGGGCCGGAGAACTGCTGATGACCGAAATCGACTACGCCGCATTGGTGATCAAGGCGTTCGTGCACGAGGTCGACCACCCGGCCGAGATCCTGTCGGCGGCCTGGCAGCGGGCGTTCCGCGCGCGTGCGGCGTTCGAGGCCGCGTGGGGCGCGACGAGCCTGGACCCACCGATCCTGCGCCGGTGGTTGCGGTCCTACCGCACCGCGCTGAACTCGGTGACCAGTGCCTGCACCACGCTGGAGAACAGCCTTCCGACCCACCCGTCGTCGGCACTGCACAGCGAATTCATCGCAGCGGTAGACGATTACGTGGAGGCGCTGCGCGGAGCGCCCCCGAGCCCCGCCGTGCCCTGGAGCCTGGATACCGCCGAACTGTCGACCGCACTGCGCCGCGTGCACAACGTGGCCTCGACGCTGTCCGCCGACAACGGCGCGGCCCGCATCCTGATCGGCGAACTCACCACGATCACCCGCAGCCTCGAGGACATCGCGGTCGATCGCGTCGAGACAGCCGGCGACTCGCGCTAGTTCACTCGCGCGCCCATTTCGGCAGGATGAAAACGCCTTCGGCCTCGGCGGTGATTCCCTCGGCATCGGAAACATGGCCGGAGGCAAAGGCTTTGATGCCGTCCGTGCGGGTGATCCGGCCTTCGGCGTGCAGATCGCCCAACGGGGTGGCCCGCAGATAGCGGATGGTCAGCGTGCCGGTGAACCGCGGACGGTCCGAGTCGCTGGCCGCCACCTCCCCCAGCACGTGATCGAGCACCATGGCCACCATGCCCCCATGCACGTGGCCGGGCGGGCCCTCGTAGGCCGCGCCCAGACGGAAGTCGGTGTGGACACCGCCGTCGGCGTCCTTGACCATCACCAGCGGCGGCGCGATCGGGTTGCGGATGCCGATAGCCGGGTTGCCCCACGGCATCCGGTCTCCGTCCGAGGTGAACCGGACACCGAACGGCCCGTCGATCTGATCGACCCGCAGCCGCGCGGTCGCGTCGTCGATCAGGGCCCGCACCGCGGCGACCGCGTCGGCGTCGACCTCCGATCGGATGCTCGCGTCGATCAGGGCCCGTACCGAGTCGGCCAGCGGCGCCCACACCTCCCGCAGACGCTGCACATCCGCAGAACTGAGACCTTCGACATGGGTATAGCCCGGCATGGGTGAACTAGAACACGTTCGGCACGCCGGTGTCGAGCCGCCCCGAGTAGCGTCGGCTGCGTGACGGATCCCGCCCAGACCGAACCGTATTACCGGCTCGGGAGCTACCACCGGCCGACGGACACGCCCTCGCCGCCGGCACAGGTCTGGTTCGACCGCGGCATGGTCTGGTCCTACGCCTTCAACCACGAGGAGGCCGTGCGCTGCTTCGAGCGGGCGCTGCAGCTCGATCCCGACTTCGCGCTCGCCCGCTGGGGTATCGCCTACGCCGTCGGCCCCAACTACAACAAGGCCTGGGACGCATTCGACCCGACCGACCTCAGCACATCACTCGCCCGGGCCCGGTCCGAACTCGAGCGTGCCGCGACGGGCCGCACCTCGGCACTCGACCGCGGTCTGATCAGCGCTCTGCACCAGCGGTTTCCGACCGACGACCCCGGGGACGCCGAAGCCCTGACCACCGGGCATGCCGCCTACGCCGACGCGATGGCGGCGCTGGCCACCGCCCACCCCGACGACATCGACGTACAGACACTGGCCGCCGACGCGCTGCTCAACGTGACGGCGTGGGCATTGTGGGACGGGCGCACCGGTGATCCCGCCCCGGGATCTCGTGTGGTGGAGGCCAAGCGGATCCTCGATGCGGCGCTGGCCACCCCTGCCGGACGGCAGCACCCCGGGGTGCTGCACCTCTACATCCACGCGATGGAGATGTCGACGACGCCTCAGGCCGCCCTGCCCGCCGCAGATCTGTTGCGGGGGCTGGTGCCCGATGCCGGGCACCTGCAGCACATGGCGAGCCACATCGACGTGCTGTGCGGCGACTACCGCAACTCGGTGACGGCGAATCTGGCTGCCGTACATGCAGACAGAAAATTCGTCGAACGCGAGGGCGCGCTGAACTTCTACTCGCTCTACCGGGCGCACGATCTGCATTTCGTGGTGTATTCGGCCATGTTCGAGGGCAGTTCGCAGATCGCCCTGGACGCTGCCGATGAGCTGGGCGCCCAACTGACCCCTGAACTGCTGTCGGTCTCCTCACCGCCGATGGCGGACTGGCTCGAAGCCTTCGTTCCGCTACGGGTGCACGTGCTGGTGCGGTTCGGCCGCTGGGACGACCTGATCGCCGAACCGCTGCCCGCCGATCCCGAGCTGTACTGCACCACCACTGCCACCATCCACTACGGCCGCGGCGTCGCGTACGCGGCCACCGGCCGGGTCGAGCAGGCCCACGCCGAGCGGGACAAATTTCTGGCCGCGTACCGGGGCATCCCCGATACGCGCTACCTGTTCAACAACACCTGCCTGGACATCCTGGCCATCGCCGAGCAGATGCTGAACGGTGAGATCGCCTACCGGGAAGGCGATTACGAGGCGGCCTTCAGCTACCTGCGCCGGGCCGTCGAACTCGACGATGCCCTACCGTATGACGAACCATGGGGGTGGATGCAGCCGACCCGCCACGCCTACGGCGCGTTGCTGCTGGAACAGGGCCATGTCGAGGAGGCAGCCCGCGTCTACGCCGCGGACCTCGGCCTCGACCCCGCCCTGAGCCGCTCCAGCCACCATCCGAACAACGTGTGGAGTCTGCACGGTTATCACGAATGCCTTCGCCGGCTGGGCCGCGACGCCGAAGCGGTCATCATCGATCGGCAACTCGAGTTGGCGCGGGCCCGCGCCGACGTCGCGGTCCGCGCCTCGTGCGCCTGCCGCCTGGACGTGGCCGACCCGTGTTGCGACTGACGTCCCGGCGGTGGGCGCGGGCGTAAACTCGCCACCGTGGCCATCACCGAGAACGACCTCGATCAGCTGCGCAAATGTGTCGAATTGGCCCGCGAAGCCCTTGACAACGGCGACGAACCGTTCGGATCGATCCTGGTCGACCAGGCCGGAACCACGGTGTTCGCCGATCGCAACCGGGTCAAGGACGGCGACGCCACCCAGCATCCCGAATTCGCCATCGCCCACTGGGCCGTCGAGCACCTGAGCCCCGAGGACCGGGCCCGCGCCACGGTGTACACCTCCGGTGAGCACTGCCCGATGTGCTCTGCCGCGCACGCCTGGGTCGGCCTGGGCCGGATCGTCTACGCCACGTCCTCGGAACAGCTCAGCGGCTGGCTGTCGGAGTGGGACGTACCTGCTGCTCCGGTGGCACCCCTGCCCATCACCACCGTGGCTCCCGGTGTCGAGGTGGACGGACCGGCCCGGGAACTGGCCGAAACCATGAAAGACCTATACGCGGCGAAGTTTCGTGCCTGAGCCGGCCTGGGTCGCACACGCCATCTGGTGGCAGGTCTATCCGCTGGGTTTCGTCGGCGCGTTTCCCGCCGACCCGTCGCCGTCATCCGACGAACACCGGTTGCGCCGGATCGTCGGCTGGCTCGATCACGCCGTCGGGCTGGGCGCCTCCGGCATCGCCCTCGGCCCGATCTTCGCGTCACGCACCCACGGCTACGACACCACCGACCACTTCCGCATCGACCCACGGCTGGGTGACGACGACGACTTCGACCACCTGATGGCCGAGGCCCGGTCGCGCGGGCTCCGGGTTCTGCTGGACGGTGTGTTCAACCACGTAGGCACCGACTTCGCCCGGTACCGCGACGGGGACAGCTCATGGTTTCACCAGCGGGGCAACGGTTTCGACAATTTCGAAGGGCACGGCGAGCTGATCACGCTCAACCACGCCAACCCCGAGGTGGTGTCCTACACGGCCGACGTGATGGCGCACTGGTTGCGCCGCGGCGCGGACGGCTGGCGCCTCGATGCCGCCTATGCGGTGCCCGACCAGTTCTGGGCCCAGGTATTGCCGACGGTGCGCCGGGAGTTCCCCGACGCCTGGATCGTCGGCGAGGTGATCCACGGCGACTACTCGGCGACCGTGCGCGCCGCCACCTTCGACTCGGTGACCCAGTACGAGCTGTGGAAGGCCATCTGGAGCGGCCTCAACGACGGCAACTTCCACGAACTGGACTGGGCACTCAAGCGGCACAACGACTTCCTCGACACCTTCGTGCCGCTGACCTTCGTGGGTAACCATGACGTGACCCGAATCGCCAGCCGGCTGCAGAATCCCGCGCACCTCGAGCACGCGCTGGTGCTGTTGCTGACCACCGGGGGAACCCCGAGCATCTATGCCGGCGACGAGTCCGCCTACCGCGGCGTCAAGGAGGAACGGCGCGGTGGCGACGACGCCGTACGGCCGGAATTCACCACTGCACCAGCTGATTCCGACGCGCTACGGCTGCAT
The DNA here is from genome assembly GCA_036235365.1 of Mycolicibacterium sp. 050232. Classification (GTDB taxonomy): domain Bacteria; phylum Actinomycetota; class Actinomycetes; order Mycobacteriales; family Mycobacteriaceae; genus Mycobacterium. The sequence continues at coordinate 274,633 of JAZBEZ010000007.1, forward strand.
CAGTACCTCATCGGGTTGCGCCGCAGGCATCCGTGGCTGCACACCGCGACCACGTCCCCGTTGCTGCTGACCAACACCCGGTACGTCTACCGGACCAGCGCGGGCCCCGACTCCCTGATCGTGGTGCTCAACATCGACGACGCGCCGCTGCCCTTGTCACTGCCCGACCTCGGCGCGGGACCCGGCCGGGTGATCGCGGGCTCGGGGGCGCCGCCGAACGAGGACATCAGCCACACCGAGGTTCCACCACACGGATGGCTGATCATCCAGCCGCACTGAGCATTTCGAGCGTCATCTGATCTTCCAGCCCGTCATAGAACTGGTCCAGCACGGCCTGGAAATCGGCGCGCCCGGCCGGGTCCGCGGCAACCTCGGCGAACAACGTCATGCTCGAGCGCACCTTGAGCCAGTCCGGCCAGCCGAAGATCTCCTCGGCGGTTCGACCGTCGATCTGGCCCACCAGCCGGGTACATTCCCGCAGCCTCGGCCCCAGCGTCGGGTGGGCCAGGTAGGCGCGCGCCTCCTCGGCCGACGCGATGCCGTAATGGGCGGCGGTCGGGCTCCTGCCGAGCCCGCGCAACTGCGGGAAGATGAACCAGATCCAGTGGCCGCGTTTCCTGCCATTGCGCAACTCTGCGAGAACCCCTTGGTAGACGGGGTTTTGCGCCTCCACGAAGCGTTGCAGGTGGTACGGATCAACCTCTGTCATCACAACGGAGTTCTCCCTACCGGTGTTGTCGCCAGGTGTCTCAGGCTAACGTGAAAAAGGTCTATGACCTCGCCTACCGAACCGAAACCCCGCACCGAAACCGAAACCGCGCCGAAACCGAAGGGCCCGCGGCGCGGTGTACTGTCCCGGATCAGCATCCAGTCGAAACTGCTGGTGATGTTGCTGCTGACCAGCGTGTTCTCGGCCGCGGTGGTGGGATTCATCGGCTACCAGTCCGGCCGCCACTCGCTGCGCGACTCGGTGTTCGACCGGCTCACCCAGATCCGTGAATCGCAGGCCCGCCATCTCGAGGCCACCGTGGGTAACCTGACCAATTCGATGGCGATCTACACCCGCGGCGCCACCCCGGAAGGGGCCATGCGCGACTTTGCCGCGGGGTTCGCCGAACTCGGCGACGCGAATATCACCCCGCCGCAGCAACAATCGTTGACCGACTACTACACCGACAGGTTCGCCCCATCCGGCGACGGCGGAAGCGAGCCCCAGGTCGACGTCGACGCGCTGCTGCCGCAATCCAATCCGCAGCGGTACCTGCAGGCGCACTACACCACCGCGGTCGACGACCGCGACGCGGCGATAAAACGCGACGACGCCCGCGACGGCAGCGCCTGGTCAGCGGCCAACGCCCGGTACAACGATTACTTCCGGGAGATCGTCAACCGGTTCGAATTCGTGGACGCCCTGCTGATCGACACCCGAGGCAACGTCGTCTACTCCGCCTACAAGGGCGTCGACCTCGGCACCAACATCCTCAACGGGCCCTACCGCGGCAGCAACCTGACCGATGCGTACCGGGAGGCGATGAACTCCAATTCGCTCGACCATGTGTCGGTGACCGACTTCGGCAACTACCAACCCTCTGAGGAGCCCGCTGCCTGGATGGTGTCGCCGATCGGTCCGGCAAGCGACATCCGAGGTGTGCTCGCGCTGCAACTGCCCATCTCCAAGCTCAATCGGGTGATGACGTTCAACGGGAACTGGGGCGCGGCCGGCCTCGGCAGAACAGGCGAGACACTGATCGTGGGGCCCGACGAGTTGATGCGGTCGAACTCCCGGTTGTTCATCGAGGACCCTGCCGCCTACCGCGGTGTCGCCGTGAAAGCCGGTACACCGGCCGAGGTCGCCGATCAGGCGGTCCGTCAGCACGGCACGACACTGGTGCAACCGGTCGCCACGGAATCGGCGAGCCTGGCGTTGCAGGGCCAGCACGGAACGTTGATCGGCAAGGACTACGAGGGCCACGAAACCCTGCAGGCGTACGCGCCGGTGAACCTGCCAGGCCTCAACTGGACGATCGTGGCGAAGCTCGACACCTCCGAAGCCTTCGCCCCGGTGGCGACCTTCACCCGGACCCTGGTGTTGTCCACCGCGGTGATCATCTTCATCGTCTGCATCGCCGCGCTGCTGCTCGCGCGGCTTTTCGTGCGGCCCGTCCGGCAGCTCGAGGCAGGTGCGCGGCGCATCAGTGCCGGCGACTACGACGTCACGCTGCCCGTCGTCTCACGCGATGAGTTCAGCGATCTCACTCACGCGTTCAACGAGATGAGTCGCAACCTGCGGATCAAGGAGGATCTGCTCACCGAACAACGCCAGGAGAACGACCGGTTGCTGCTGTCGCTGATGCCCGAACAGGTGGTGCGGCGATACCGCGAGGGCGAGGAGACCATCGCGCAGGACCATCAAGATGTCACGGTCATCTTCGCCGACATCGTCGGCTTGGACGCGCTGGCCAACAACCTGTCCTCCGACGAATCGGTGTCCATGGTCAATCGCCTGGTGCGGCAGTTCGATGCAGCAGCGGTGAATCTGGGCGTGGAGAAGATCCGTACGCTCCACAACGGCTATCTCGCCAGCTGCGGACTCAACGTGCCGCGACTGGACAACGTGCGCCGCACCGTCGACTTCGCGATCGAAATGCAGCACATCATCGACAGATTCAACGGGGAGAGCGGCAACCACCTGCAACTACGTGCAGGCATCAACACCGGGACCGTGACCAGCGGGCTGGTGGGCCGCACCAGCCTGGCCTACGACATGTGGGGCGCCGCAGTCAATCTCGCCTACCAGGTGCAGAGCGGGTTCTCCCAGCCGGGCGTGTACGTCACCGCCAAGGTGCACGAGACGATGCGGGACTCACGACAATTCACCGCGGCAGGCGAGATCACCGTGGACGGGCGTAACGAACCGGTCTGGCAGTTGTCGGAGCGGCAATGATGAGCGAGGTGTTCGCGGCGCCGTGGTTCTGGTGGGCCGTTGTCATCGCGATCGGACTGCCGACGGCGCTGGTCTGCCTCACCGAGCTGCACAACGCGCTGGTTCGCCGCAACAGCTACCTGGCCCGGCCGGTGAACTTGATCCGCAACTACGTGCTGCCGCTGGGCGCACTGCTGGTTTTGTTGGTCAAGGCCACAGAGGTGGCGACCGAGGCGACGGCGGTGCGGATCGTCGCGACCGGGTTCGGCTTTGTCGTCCTGGTCCTGTTGTTGTCCGGCCTGAACGCCACCCTGTTCCAGGGCGCACCGGAAGGCAGTTGGCGGCAACGGGTCCCGTCGATCTTCCTCGACGTCGCGCGGTTCGTGGTGATCGCGGTCGGTATCGCGCTGATCTTCGCCTGGATCTGGGGCGCCAACGTCGGCGGACTGTTCGCCGCGCTCGGCGTCGGATCCATCGTCTTGGGGCTGGTGCTGCAGAACTCCGTCGGCCAGATCATCTCCGGTCTGCTGGTGCTGTTCGAGCAGCCGTTCCAACTGGGCGATCTGGTGGCCACCCGGTGGCTGCCGGGCGGCCGCGTGGTCGAAGTGAACTGGCGGGCAACCCATCTGGACTCCGGCAGCGGCGTGTATGTCCTGCCCAACTCAGTGCTGGCCACGGAGTGGTTCATCAACCTGAGCATGCCGCGCGACGGCCGCTCGACGGAAGTGGTCACCACCTTCTCCACATCCGATCCACCAGACCGGGTGTGCGCGGTCTTGACCCAGGTGGCCGAGCTGGTGCCGCAGTTGCGGGCCGATGCCGCACCCGAGGTCACCAAGGGCGCCGCAGGCGAGTACACGACGACGATCCCGCTGCGCAGTGCAGGCGAGGACGCCGCAGCACGGTCGACGTTCCTGCGTTGGCTGTGGTACGCAGCGCGGCGGGCCGAGCTGCACCTCGATGATGCCGACGATTCCTTCCCCGACTCCGAGGTGTCCGAGGATGCGTTGACCGTCATGCGGCAGGCGTTGCGGATCGGGCGCACCGACCAGGAGGTGCTACTCCCCCACATCCGGATCGTCCGCTACGGCACTGGCGAAACGCTGCAATTCGCCGGTGAAGCGCCGACGCAGATGATGTTCGTCGTTTCCGGACGGGTCCGCCTCACCGCCACCACCGACAAGGATGTGACCGTCGGCATTCGTACCCTCGAGCGTGGCGACTACCTGGGCCAGACCACGTTGACCCGTGAACCGGTGATCGCGGCGGCCCGAGCGCTCGACGAAGTCCTCGTCGTGCAGGTCGATCGTGAACATATCGAGGCGCTGGTGCTGCGAAACCCCTCGCTGCTGCAAGAAATCAGCCGCGCCATCGAGGAACGAAAGGCAACCGTCCAGACCGCGCTCGCGCCCGCCGGGGAGTAAGGGTCTCGACGCCGAGTTCCAACCGTTAGCAAACCGCGATCCGCGTGCGCGGTGTTGTTACGCGTGTGACTGATGATGCGCGTGATTCACTACCGAGGCAAGCGGCAAACTGCTTGAGACATGTGCAGAAAGGACGGTTGGTTGCCGTTATGAAGTTCCTCAACAAGATTCGCGGAGCGTGGACTCGCCGACTGGCGGCGGGGGCAATGGCAGCCGCCACCCTGCCCGCGCTGATCGGTCTCGCAGGAGGTTCGGCGACAGCTGGCGCGTTCTCCCGTCCGGGTCTGCCGGTCGAGTACCTCGACGTGTTCTCGCCGTCGATGAACCGCAACATCCGCGTCCAGTTCCAGGGCGGCGGACCGCACGCGGTCTACCTGCTCGACGGCCTGCGCGCCCAGGACGACTTCAACGGCTGGGACATCAACACCCCCGCTTTCGAGTGGTACAACGACTCCGGCCTGTCGGTGGTCATGCCGGTCGGCGGACAGTCCAGCTTCTACACCGACTGGTACCAGCCCTCGAAGGGCAACGGTCAGGACTACACCTACAAGTGGGAGACCTTCCTGACCAACGAGCTGCCCACCTGGCTGGCGGCCAACCGCGGGGTGTCACAGACCGGCAATGCCGTCGTCGGCATCTCGATGGCAGGCAGCGCGGCACTGACCTACGCGATCCACCACCCGCAGCAATTCATCTACGCCGGAACGCTTTCGGGCTTCCTGAACCCGTCCGAGGGCTGGTGGCCCATGCTGATCGGGCTGGCGATGAACGACGCCGGTGGCTACAACGCCGAGAGTATGTGGGGCCCGTCGACCGACCCGGCCTGGAAGCGCAATGACCCCATGGTCAACATCAACCAGCTGGTCGCCAACAACACCCGCATCTGGATCTACTGCGGCACCGGAACCCCGTCCGATCTCGACGCGGGCACCAACGGCGGCAACCTGATGGCAGCCCAGTTCCTCGAAGGACTGACGCTGCGGACCAACGTCACCTTCCGGGACAACTACGTCGCCGCCGGCGGCACCAACGGGGTGTTCAACTTCCCGGCCAACGGCACGCACGCCTGGGGCTACTGGGGACAGCAGCTGCAGCAGATGAAGCCCGACATCCAGCGGGTGCTGGGCGCACAGTCCGCCACCTAGAGATCCACCCACCCGGGGAGCCTGTCGTCACCCCCCAACGACAGGCTCCCCGCTTCGTGCGTGGGAGTAGTTTGGTGACGATGGCTGAGTCCTCGGCGGATACGTCACCGAATGCGCGGATGCTCGGCGGAATCGCCGCCGCCGCGGTCTCACTCGGCGTGGCCGCGCTCATCGCCATCCCGTTCCCGCCGCAGGCAGATCCACGCGGCGCGGTCGGATCGGCGATCGTCGACCTGACCCCGGTCCCGGTCAAGGAATTCGTGATTCAAGCCCTGGGCGGGCTGGACAAGCTCTTCCTGGCCGTGGTGGTCCTGGTGGTGATCGCCGCCATCGCCGCTCTGGCGGCGACCTACGAAACCCGGCGCCGTCCCGTCGGCAGTGCGATCTTCGTGGCCGCGGGACTACTCGGCTGTGCCGCTGTCCTCACCCGGCCCGATGCCACCCTGTCCGACGTCGTGCCCACGGTGGTGGGCACCGCGGCGGGGGTGACGGTGCTCCGCGTGCTGGCGCTGCGGCTGTGGTCGGCGCCTGATGATGCGGACGCCGGTGACGGTGACGGCGTCGACGTCACCAGGAGAATGTGGCTGACGACCGGCGGCCTGCTGGGTTTCGGTGTGGCAAGCGGCCTTCTGGGCGTGGTGATCGACCGGTTGACGAGTTCGGTGGCGGCAGAACGCGACACCTTGGCCATTCCCCGTCCGCGGGTCCCAGCTCCCCCGATACCGACCGGCGTGCAGCCGAAAGACGTTGCCCTGCCGAGCTTCATCACGGACGGTGCCGACTTCTATCGTGTGGACATCGCACTGTCCGTGCCGCAGCTGAGCCGCGACGAGTGGCGGTTGCGCATCCACGGCATGGTGGACCGGGAGATCACCTACAGCTTCGCCGACCTGGACCGTTTCGAAGTGATCGAGAAGGCCGTCACGCTGACGTGCGTATCCAATCCGGTTGGTGGCGAATACATCTCGACGGGAATGTGGACGGGCTATCGGCTGGCCGACCTGCTCGCGGCTACCGGGGTTTCCCCCGATGCGGACATGTTGCTGTCGAAGTCGGTCGACGGATTCACCGTGGGCACCCCGGTGGAAGTCCTCGCCGACGGCCGGGACGCGATGCTGGCCATCGGCCTCAACGGGCAGCCGCTGCCCGTCGAACACGGCTATCCGGCCAGGTTGGTGATGGCCGGACTCTACGGCTACGTGTCGGCCACCAAGTGGGTCACCGACCTCGAACTGACCCGCTTCGACCGCGCGCAGGCGTACTGGACCAGGCAGGGCTGGGCACCGCGCGCCCCGATCAAGACCGAGTCACGCATCGACGTTCCCAGGCGTGGCCAGCAGGTGCCGGTGGGATCGACGACCTTCGGCGGAATCGCCTGGGCGCAGAACCGCGGCGTGCGCGGCGTCGAGGTCCGGATCGATGACGGCCCTTGGCAACCTGCGCAACTCGGCGACGCCTATACCAACGAGACGTGGCGGCTGTGGAGCTTCGGATGGCGGTCCAGCAGCCCTGGGCGGCACACCATCACGGTGCGGGCCACCGACAACAGCGGTGCCGTCCAAACCTCAGACGAAGCTCCGACCGTGCCCGACGGGGCCACTGGCTGGCATTCGGTGGACTTCACCGTGACTTGAGTTTGCGCCAACTGACCGCCGCGATCACCGCGCCGATCAGCACGGTGATCGGGCCGATGATCGACCAGGTGGTGGTGTTGCTCATCGGGCTGCCCTGCAGGACACCGAATCCCTGCAGCGCCCAGATCAGGCCGAACAGCGCCACGATCACACCGACCGCGAAGGTTACGACGAATCCCCGGTTCATAGTTGGATGCTACGCGCGGGGCTGGCCGCGTCGTTAGGCTCCTTTGACATGGGGGTTGTGCGGGAGTTCGGGCGGGACGCAGCAGACATGTTCATCAGCGCCGGCCGGATGTTGGTGCGGCACTGGCCCGTCCTGCTGGCTCTGAGCCTGGCAGGTATGGCGTTTCGAGGTGCGGCGCTCTGGACCGCAGTCGAGGTCAGCGACCAGGTGAACTGGCTGGGGCACGGTCTGGTCATCCTGGCCCCACTCGGGTTTCTGCTGGCCATGATCGCCATGCTGCGCGTACTGCGGCAGGACCTGCCGAACACCGCCCGGGCCGGTTCGGCCACCGCGCCCGCCGACGCCACGACCGGGCGGGAACGCAGGCTGATCGACGTGACGACGTCGATGGTGGTGCCCTTCTTCGCCGTCTACGTCAGCGCCGGCCTGCTGACCCACGATGTCGCCCAATTCCTCAACGAGGCCGGCGCCGACGAGATCAACCAGGTCGACTTCTACGGAACCGGCGACGGACCCGATTTCAGTCGCGTCTTCATCAACAGCATCACCCTGGTCGTGGGCCTGGTACTGGTCGCGTGGGTGCTCAGGTTTGCGCTGGGACGCGCCGAGAAACGGTGGAGCTTCCTCGGCTTCGCTGTCCTGGGTGCACTGGTCGAGGTGTACTGGTCCGCCAACGTGGCCGGCTACATCGACGGCCAGAAGGCGGCGGCATGGAATTGGCTGCAGACTCGGGTCGTGGTCGCGAGAACCACCGAGCTGTACGACACCGCGCTGGACCGGATGGGACCGCTCGGCGAACCTGCCAAGGTGGCAACGACATGGCTGTCGGAATTACTCGGGGTGGTCGACTCGGTGATCATCGTGCCGCTGGCCTGGATCACCGTGGGTGCAGTGGTACTGGGCCACAAACTCGCGCCCGCACCGAAGCTCGAACATCCCTGGCTCACCCGGGCCAACGCGATACCCAAGCCCGTCGTTCGCTCCGTGGCCGGACTCACCGAAGACGTCGCCTCGCGGTTCAGCGCGTTCTTCGCCGGGCTGCGGCTGATGGCCAGAGCCGGCCTCGTGCCGATGCTGTTGTTCGGTCTCGCCGCCCTGCTGGCGCTGCGCGTCCCCTATCTGGTCAGCGCCGTCTGGCGACTGGTGGTCGGCCCGGTGCCGGGCGACACCTACGTGGCGTGGGCACCGATCGAGGGCGCGATCGCGGATGCCGTGATGATGACCGTGCTGGCCGCACTGCTGGCCGCGGGGGTCGACCGCATGCTGAGCCGTGTCAATCCAGTTGCACCGCAAGGTAGTCCGGATCTTCCCACCACAGCAGAACCTGCGTGATGGTGGCATCGCGCGGCACCAGCATCACCGGCCTGGTGGTCCACTGCGGCGGTCGTTCCTCGCCGGGCAGCACCGACCGCGGCTCACCGGCCGTGATCGAGGCCGACGGTCCCGGATGGTCCGGCGGCAGACAGGGCGAGAGCTCTTGCGACGCATCGCCGATCGTCATCTGGTACAGGTACCGGTTGCCTTCGGTGTCCAGCAGCGCCAGTCGGCAGCCGCTGAGCACCTGGTCCCCGGCGGCCTTGAAGTCCAGGGTGACACCCCACCCGGTGAGATCAGACGGCAATGACACGGCCTTCGGACCCCGCCTGGACTGCACCACGTCGGTGGGTCCGGCGTCAGTCACCTTGACCTGCAAGGTCCGGGTGCCGGGCCCCATGGCATCCGAGAACGAATCCGTCCAGCTGACCCACTGGCCCGCGCTGCCCGTCGCGGCCGCGCGCCGCAGATCCTGATCCCACCAATAGTCGTGCAGGCGTTGTGCGTTGGCGGAAATCGCGGCCACCGTGGCAAGCGGGAGCGCCAGCAGTCCCCAGCGGTTTCGACGCAGCCAGGCCGTCACGGCTCGACCATCCCTGCCGGGCCGAGCTCGATCGTGTCCTCGGTGGCCCACAATGCCTCCACGTCGGCCTCCGCGATGCCGAGATCGATTCTTGCCACGTCGTCGCGCCGGTCGTCGGTGGCGTTGCGGCTGAACACCAGGGTGGCTCCCGCCAGGCTGTCGCGCGGCACCTCGAACGGGATGTGAGCCCGCCACCTGACCCCGGTCGGGGCCGCAGACCAGTCGTACCCCGACCTCGGATCGCTGCGGAACGTCCGGTCGGCGTTGTCCACCAACGAGATTCCCGGTTTCGACAACGGACGTCCACGTGCCACCACCGTCAGGTCGACGACCAACCATCGGCCCGGGGTCCCGACCGTACCCTGAACCGAGTCCAACGCCTTTGCGGTATGCACCCCATCCACCGTGACGTCGGCGAATGTCATACCGACGCGCTCACCCACCGTCGCCGTATGTACGAACGGACGCTCGTCGGTGTGTTCCACCGGCAGCGCGGCGTCGACAGACCGGCCGACCGCCAGCGCGGCGAGCACGGCGAGACCCAGCCCCATCCGCACCGGCCAGCTCATGCCGGTTCCCCCGTCGCGTCGCGGACCGGCAAGGTCAGCGTTGCGGCCTCCTTCGGGTCCTGCCACCGCAGGTCCTCGGCGGAGATGACGTCACCGCGCAGGGTCAGCTCGGACAGCCCCAGCGGCAACCGCTGCGGTACAGGCCCACCGAACTCCCACACCACTGCGAGTCGGTAGGTCAGCCCCGGGCTCAGCAGCGACACCTGGACATCCGAATCCGCGTCGTAGACCGATGCCGCGGTGGGCACGAGCCGGTCATCGAGCACCACCAGGTTGCGGCTCAGATACGACCTGGCCCGCGATACCGGCATCAGCAGTTGGCTGCCCAATGACTCCGAACTCACGTTCGCGGCCTCCAGGCGCACCACCATCAGGTGGCTTCCGGGGGTGCGCGCCTTCACCACATCCGCGATCTCGTCGACGACGACGGCCTGCTTGATCCTCAGCTTGAAGGGCTCGACGGTCACCTCGGCATCCGGCTGCACGGAGTCGACACGGTCAGCCAGCGGCTGCGGCGCCAGCCCGCCGAACAGACCCGAAATCCCCAGGGCCACGGCGGCTACCGGCGCACCGAGGCGCACCGCGGGGTTGGAAGACAGCCACCGCGAAACCCTTCGCTCCCCCATGATTCGATCAGATCAGGACCGGTTCGATTTGACAACCGCAGATCATGCCCGCGCGCGATGACATTCGCGTGCGTCAATTAGGTTGACGCCCAGCGGTTCTGATCCGAGCGAACCACTGGCAGGACATTCACAGGATAGGCCCATATCTTCGCCGTGGTGAGCCGAGAACACTCACTACGCCCCGTCGTTCAAAGCATCCTGCTCGATGTCGCACCACCCCTGATCGCTTATTACGGGCTGCGCGCGGCCGGGGTCTCGGAATACGTCGCGCTGCTGAGCGCCACCGTGCTGGCGGGCGTCAAGGTCTGCTACGACGCGATCAGGGCCCGCCGGCTCGACCCGTTCGCGGGCTATCTCATGCTGAATTTCGGCCTGAGCCTCGCCGTCGGCCTGGCGACGTCCGACGCCCGGATGCTGATGGCGGGCAACACCCTCGTCGGCGGCATCGGAGCACTGCTGTTCCTGGGCAGTTGCGTCATCGGCACACCGCTGACCCAGATCGTCGCCGAACGGGTCGGGGCCGGCACCGATGACACACCCGGGCCCAGGGAAGCGGCCTTCGTCCGCCGCGTCCACGTTTCGCTCTCAGCGATGTGGGGCATCGGCCTGCTGACCGGAATGTTGATCAGCCTGGCGATCATCTTCTCCCTGCCCGTGGACGCCGCCAACGGCCTGAACACGGTCGTTTCGCTGACGTTGACGGCACTGCTGATGGTGGCAACGTTCGTGCTCGGCAAGCGGGCCAGAGCCAGGGGGGAACGCCTGCGGGAACAAACCAAGGCCCGCCAAGGTTGAGCGCATCAGACTGAACTTTGGAGGTATTGATGCCTGAACAAATCGCAGTGCCCGTGCTGTTCTTGAGTGAGCCGATCGTGCTGCCCGGAATGGTGGTGCCCGTCGAACTCGACGATGCTGCCCGTACGGCGGTCGACGCCGCCCAGGCCAGCGAATCGGGCAAACTGCTGATCGCGCCGCGCCTGGACGACCGCTACCCCACCCACGGGGTGATCGCGTCGATCGTGCAGGTCGGACGCATGCCCGGAGGCGCGGAAGCCGCCGTCGTCCGTGGTGAACGCCGCGCCCACATCGGCTCCGGAACCACTGGCCCGGGTGCGGCCCTGTGGGTCGAGGTGGAAGAGGCCGCCGAGACCGAAACCGCGACCGACGAGACCAAGGCCCTGGCTGCGGAATACAAGAAGCTGCTGCTGGCCATGCTGCAGCGGCGCGAGGCCTGGCAGATCGTCGACGTGGTCAACAAGATCACCGATCCGTCCGCGCTGGCCGACACCGCCGGTTACGCCTCGTACCTGACCGACCTGCAGAAGCGTCAGCTCCTGGAGACCGAGAGCCCGGCGGAGCGTCTGAGCTCACTCATCCAGTGGACCGGCGAGCACCTGGCCGAAGTCGAGGTCAACGACAAGATCGCCGAGGACGTCCGGTCCGGCATGGACAAGCAGCAGAAGGAATTCCTGCTGCGCCAGCAGCTCAACGCGATCCGTAAAGAACTCGGTGAAGGTGAGCCCGAAGGGTCCGACGACTACCGGGCCCGGGTCGAGGCCGCCGAGCTTCCGGAAAAGGTGCGGGAGGCCGCGCTGCGCGAGGTCGGCAAGCTGGAGCGCTCCAGCGACCAGAGCCCCGAGGGCGGCTGGATCCGGACCTGGCTGGACACCGTGCTGGACCTGCCGTGGAACGAGCGCACCGAGGATTCGACCGATCTCAAGGGTGCCCGCGAGATCCTGGACGCCGACCACCACGGGTTGGACGACGTCAAGGACCGCATCGTCGAGTACCTGGCCGTGCGGGCCCGTCGCGCCCAGCGTGGCATGGCCGTCGTCGGTGGCCGTGGCTCCGGTGCCGTGATGGTGCTGGCCGGTCCGCCCGGGGTCGGTAAGACCTCGCTCGGCGAGTCCGTCGCGCGTGCCCTGGGCCGCAAGTTCGTCCGCGTCGCCCTGGGCGGCGTGCGGGACGAGGCCGAGATCCGTGGCCACCGGCGTACCTACGTCGGCGCGCTGCCCGGCCGCATCGTGCGGGCCATCGGCGAGGCGGGCTCGATGAATCCCGTTGTGCTGCTGGACGAGATCGACAAGGTGGGTTCCGACTACCGGGGCGATCCGTCGGCAGCGCTGCTGGAGGTGCTGGACCCGGCGCAGAACCACACGTTCCGCGATCACTACCTGGACCTGGATCTGGACCTGTCCGACGTGGTGTTCCTGGCGACGGCCAACGTGATCGAGAACATCCCGTCGGCCCTGCTGGACCGGATGGAGCTGGTGCAGATCGACGGGTACACCGAGGACGACAAGGTCGCGATCGCGCGCGACTACCTGCTGCCCCGGCAGACCGAACGCGCGGCCCTGACCGATTCCGAGGTGACGGTGACGGACGCGGCGCTGCGCAAGGTCGCCGCGGACTACACCCGCGAGCCGGGCGTCCGGCAGTTCGAGCGGTTGCTGGCCAAGGCGCTGCGCAAGGTGACCACGAAACTGGATTCCACCGAGGCCCCGATCGTGATCGACGAACCGGATCTCGTCGAGTACCTGGGCCGTCCACGGTTCACCCCGGAATCCGATGAGCGGACCGCGGTGCCCGGCGTGGCGACCGGCCTGGCCGTCACCGGCCTGGGTGGCGACGTGCTCTACATCGAGGCCAACATCGGCGGATCGGACGGGGCGGGCGAGTCCGGTTTGATCCTGACCGGCCAGCTGGGCGACGTCATGAAGGAATCGGCGCAGATCGCGCTGTCCTACGTGCGGGCCCACGCAGAGCAGCTGGGGGTCGATCCCAGGGCACTGGACCGCCAGATCCACGTGCACGTTCCCGCGGGCGCGGTGCCCAAGGACGGCCCGTCCGCCGGTGTCACGATGGTGACCGCGCTGGTGTCGATGGCCACCGGGCGGCAGGTGCGCGGCGATGTCGGCATGACCGGTGAGGTCACGCTGAACGGCCGGGTGCTGCCGATCGGCGGCGTCAAACAGAAGCTGCTCGCGGCGCAGCGGGCCGGGCTGAAGACCGTCTTCATCCCGCAGCGCAACGAGCCCGATCTGGACGAGGTTCCGGCCGAGGTGCTGGAGGCTTTGGAGGTCAAACCGATGACCGACGTCGCCGACATCATCGCCGAGGCACTGGAACCGGTCCGCGAGGGCGCGTCGGTCGCCGCCTGAGGAGCCGACTGGCTCGCCGTGAAATACCGTCCGCCGTTGTGACACCTCGCAACGGCGGACGGTTTATTTGTCCGGCATTCGGGTCAATCTTGCGGCGATGGAAGAAAGCGAGCTCGACCAGTGGGATCCCGCCGTCACCCGACAGATGAGGTCGTTGGCGGGACCGATCGCGAAGTGGTGGTTCCGCTCCGAGGTCCGCGGATTGGAGAACATTCCGGGCCACGGCGGTGCACTCGTGGTCGCGAATCACTCCGGCGGGATGCTGACGCCCGACGTCCTGGTCTTCGCACCGGAGTTCTACCGCCACTTCGGATACGACCGTCCGCTGTACACCTTGGCCCATTACGGAGTGTTGCTCGGGCCGACCGGGGATTTGTTCCGGCGGCTGGGGGTGGTCCACGCCAGCCGGGAGAACGCCGCGGCCGCCCTGAACTCCGGTGCGGTCGTGCTGGTGTTTCCCGGCGGCGATTACGACGCCTACCGCCCGACTGCCGAGGCGAACATCATCGACTTCAACGCGCGAACCGGATACGTCCGGACCGCGCTGGCCGCCGAGGTCCCGATCGTGCCGACCGTCTCGATCGGCGCCCAGGAGAGCCAGCTGTTCCTGACCCGGGGCAATTGGCTGGCCAAGCGCCTCGGGCTGCCGCGCATCCGCCTGGACATCTTGCCCGTGAGCATCGGGCTACCGTTCGGCCTCAGCGTCCTCGTGCCGCCCAATCTGCCGCTGCCGACCAAGATCGTCACCGAAGTGCTGCCTCCGATCGACATCACGGCACGCTTCGGCGCCGACCCTGATGTCGGCGCCGTCGACTCGCACATCCGAGATGTCATGCAGACGGCCCTGAACCGGCTCGCCGCACAGCGCCGTTTCCCGATACTCGGCTGACCTGCCGAGGAAAAAATGCCGGGCTGGCTGCAGCCGGCATCTCCACGCCTGCAATCCTTCACGGTGTGACGTCAGATACATCCACAGACGAACGCCATCTCTCCCGCCAGCTCGCGAACCGGCACATCCAGCTGATCGCGATCGGCGGTGCGATCGGCACGGGCCTGTTCATGGGGTCCGGCAAGACCATCTCGCTGGCCGGTCCATCCGTGCTGTTCGTCTACATGATCATCGGCTTCATGCTGTTCTTCGTGATGCGGGCGATGGGCGAGCTGCTCCTGTCCAACCTGCATTACAAGTCCTTCGCCGATTTCGCGGCTGACCTACTCGGCCCGTGGGCCGGGTTCTTCACCGGGTGGACCTACTGGTTCTGCTGGATCGTCACAGGCGTCGCCGACGTCGTGGTGATCGCCGGATATGTGGCCTTCTGGTGGCCGGACCTGCCGCTGTGGATCCCGGCACTCGCGACGGTCGTGGTGCTGATCGGACTGAACCTGCCGACTGTACGGGCCTTCGGCGAGACCGAGTTCTGGTTCGCCATGATCAAGATCGTCGCGATCTTGACGTTGATCGTCGTCGGCCTCGTGATGATCTTCACCAGCTTCACCGCGCCCACCGGCGCCCAGGCGTCCTTCGCCAACCTGTGGAACGACGGTGGCTTCTTCCCCACCGGCCCAATGGGATTCGTGGCCGGTTTCCAGATCGCCACGTTCGCGTTCGTCGGCATCGAACTGGTGGGCACCACAGCGGCCGAGGCCAAGGACCCCGAGCGCAACCTGCCCAAGGCCATCAACTCGATCCCCGTGCGCATCCTGCTCTTCTACGTCGCGGCCCTGACCATCATCATCGCGGTCACGCCGTGGCGCGAGATCGATCCCGAACTCAGCCCGTTCGTGGCCATGTTCAGCCTCGCCGGCCTGGGAATCGCCGCCTCGGTGGTCAACTTCGTGGTGCTGACCTCGGCGACGTCGTCGGCCAACTCCGGCATCTATTCGACCTCCCGGATGGTCTACGGCCTGGCCGCCGAAGGTGACGCGCCGAGCCTGTTCGGCAAGCTCACCTCGCGGCGGGTGCCGGCCAACGCGTTGTTCCTGTCCGGCGTGTTCCTGCTGTCGGGTGTCGTCATGGTGGCCGCCGGCGACTCGATCGTCGCGGCGTTCACGTTGGTCACCACGATCTCGTCGCTGTGCTTCATCTTCGTCTGGACGATCATCCTGGTCAGCTACCTGGTGTACCGGAAGCGTCGGCCGGAACTGCACGAGGCGTCGAAGTTCAAGATGCCCGGCGGCGTCGTGATGTGCTACGTCGTGCTGGCGTTCTTCGCCTTCCTGCTGTGGGCGTTCACCCAGAAGGAAGACACCCTGCAGGCCGAGCTGGTGACGCCGCTGTGGTTCCTGGCCCTCGGTATCGCCTGGCTGGTGTTGCGGCGTCGCCCACGGCATCTCGACCGGGAAGCCGAGTTCCGCGCCGAACTTGAGTCCACCGATTCCGACTGACGCTCGGTAGGGTGGCGCCATGGTGGATCTTCGCGATCTGAAGCGACGCATCGTCCATGGCGCCCAACGCCGCATCGTCAACCCGGTCGGGCGTCAACTGCCCGTTACCATGCTGGAGACCGTCGGCCGCAAGTCCGGCCGGCCACGGCATACCGCCATCGGCGGCCAGCTGGTCGGCGACCAGTTCTGGATGGTGTCCGAACACGGCGACCGCTCCCACTACGTGCTCAACATCAAGGCCGATCCCGCTGTGCGACTGCGCATCAACGGGCAGTGGCGGGCCGGGACGGCGCACCTGCTACCCGACGACGACCCGGTCACGCGGCTGAAAGAACTGCCGACACTCAACAGTGCGGTGGTCCGGGCCGTGGGCAGCGATCTGCTCACGCTCCGCATCGACCTCGACTGACATGCCCTTCGATCCCGACCTGGCCAACCGCATCCGCGAGGTGACGGCATCCGAGAGCGGCCTCGACGAGAAGCGCATGTTCGGCGGGCTGGCGTTCCTGATCAACGGCAACATGGCCGTCGCGGCGACCCGCGAGGGCGGACTGATGGTCCGGGTCTCGCGCGACGACGGCGAGAAGCTGCTGCAGCGCGACCATGTCGAGCCGATGGTGATGGGCGGGCGCGAGATGCGGGGATGGCTGCGGATCGCCGGACCCGGTATCAAGACCAAACGCCAGCTGCAGTCCTGGGTCGGACGCGGCATCGATTACGCCAAGGGTCTTCCGCCCAAGTGATTTCCGGGGCGGCCAACCAGAATCGCCATTAACATAGAGCCCGCCTGACAACGACGGGGGCGCACTCACATGTTGACCGCAGTACGCAAGATTCTCGGCTTCCAGATGACCATTGCCGAGTGGATCGGCACCGCCATCATCCTCGCGGTTCCCTATCTGCTCATCGGCCTGGTCTGGTCGCTCACCCACACCGGACACCTGGCCGGCATGCACGGCGCCGATGCCGTGGTGTCCTTTCTTGGCTCGATCGTCTCCTGGCCGGTCCTGCTGTTCACCAACGTGTGCATGAGCTGACGAGGAGCCGACGGATGTCTTCCACCCCCGCCACCCGCATCGCGATCACCAGGCGCACCGCGCGCTGGTCCGACGAGGACGTGACGATCGCCGATGCGATGGACCTCTGGGGTTTCGCCGCCGGCGCGGCCAACGTCATCATGCAGCTGTCCTCGCCGGGCGTCGGCTACGGAGTCGTCGAGAGCACCGTGGATTCCGGCAACCTGCTCAAACACCCGTGGAAGCGGGCCCGCACCACCCTGAGCTATCTTGCGGTGGCGATCCTCGGCAAACCAGAGGATCGCGAGGCGTTTCGCGCGGCCGTCGACACCGCTCACCGTCAGGTACGGTCCGGGCCCGCAAGTCCCGTGCAGTACAACGCCTTCGATCGCGATCTGCAGCTGTGGGTGGCGGCCTGCCTGTTCGTCGGGCTGGAGGATGTCTACCAGCTGCTGCGCGGTGAGATGACCGACCGCCAGGCCGAGCAGTTCTATCAATCCGCCGCCACGCTGGGAACCACCCTGCAGGTCGACCCGCAGCAGTGGCCCGCGACGCGGGCTGATTTCGACTCGTACTGGGACGCCGCGTGCGGCAAGGTGCAGATGGACGAGGTCGTCAGGAAGTACCTCCACGATCTGGTGGACCTGCGGATGATCAACCCGCTGCTACGGCTACCGTTCCGGCCGCTGCTGAAATTCCTCACGGCAGGTTTCCTGGCCCCGGTGTTCCGCGACGCCGTCGGCTTCGGCTGGGGCCGCGGCCGGCAACGGCTGTTCGAATGGCTGTTCCTGGCTGTGGCATTCGGCAACCGTTTCCTGCCGGTCTTCATCCGCCAGGGCGGCAGTTACCTACTGCTGGCCGATGTCCGCCGGCGGGTGGCCGCAGACAAGGCGTTGATCTGATGGACCGGATCCGCCGCACCTTGAGCTACAAGCTCAGCGTCGAGCAGCTGCTCGAGACACTGATGTGGTTGTCCCTGCCCTACCTCGTGATCGGCCTGGTGTGGACCTTCTTCCACCCCGAGCAGGTACAGCTCATCGAGTCGAGCCTGCTGACCAAATTCCCGGCCGGTGCCGATCTGGTGGCCTTCGGCCAGGTGACGCTGCTGTGGCCGGTGCTGCTACTCGGTGCCGACGTGTGCGTCGCGATGTGAGTGCAACAGGCGCGCGGCGACGGCCACGATGAACAGCCACAGCGCCGCCCCGCTGACCCACGCCGGCACGTAGTTGAACGCATCGGTCTGCGCATCGGCGTTGAGGCCCAGATACCCACCCACCGCCAGCACCGCGACGCCGACCACCACCGACACCGCCATCCAGAAACGGTCGCCCAGGTACGCGAAATACCGTGCCAGCGCGAAACATCCGACGGTCGCGGCCAGGAAGCCCAGCCCACCGGCAACGCCGTGGATCTTGGCCGAGGTACTCAGCCCCTCCGCGCCGGGATAGCCCTGGGGTGCACCCGGCGGGAATCCGAAGCCGGGATCGGTCGGGTTGAGCCCCACCACCACACCGGCCAGCAGCCCGTAGAGCACCATGCATACCGCCGCTGCCCGGCCGGCCCGGACGCCCGGGGCCACGCGCCAGATCCCCGCCCCGAAGGCGATCAACAGCAGCCCGCAGACGATGAAATTCACCGTCTGAATCCAACCCCAATCCCCAAGAACCAGCATCGAATTGGCATGCCGGGCCAGGTCGAAGCCGGGCCGCACGAACGCCAGGGTGAGCGACACCGTCGCGATCAACGATCCGCCCACCACGCCCGCGGTGAGCAATGCCGTGGTGAGTCGGCCGGCCGCAGGACGCGCTTCAGGGGTCACGGAAACTCGACGCTACCGTCCGGGCGGCACATCGATTGACTAGGGTCATGCGTCGTGAAGGCCTGCCTCGTCCGCTGTGCAATCTTCGGAGCCGCCGCGTCCGCGCTTTCCGGATGCGCGTCCGGAACCGTCGTCAACACCGACGAGGCCGCCTCACCGCCGCCCGCAAGCACCACCGCGGCGCCTCCGTCGTTCGGCACCGCCCACCTGGTCAACGCGGCGGAGTACGCGCTCGACGTGACTGGCGCCCCTGGGCACAAGGCCTACTACTTCAGCACGCCGAGCGGGCGGTGGCAGTGCGCGATACTGCCCCGCGATCGTGCGGGCTGCCAGACCGCAGGCGGTACATCTGCCATGGCGGTGACCGGAGCCCCGACCGAGGTGCCCGACGCGACCGGCGGAACTGCCGCACCGAATGCCCTTGTGGTGGACCGGGACAACGACCCCCAGTTCGTCAACCTGGCGCAGCCCGAATTCGCGCAGCCGACCGCCGTCGTGCTGCCGTTCGGAAAGGTGCTGGCAGTGGCGGGATTCCGCTGCAACGTACAGGAGCAGTCCGGGGTGTCCTGTGTGCGAGAGCTGACCGGCCGAGGTTTCACCTTCTCCGCCGAGGGCTACACCCCGCACTACACAGACGTCCCCTAGCGATGGCACATGATCAAGATCGGCACCTCGGGTTGGTCATACGACCACTGGACCGACGTGCTGTACCCCCGCGGCACACCGGCGAAGTCCCGGCTGGCCCACTACGTCGGCGAGTTCGACACGGTCGAACTCAACGGCAGTTTCTACCGCTGGCCGGCTGACACCACTTTCACCGGGTGGCGCGAACAGATGCCCGACGGTTTCACGATGTCGGTCAAGGCCCACCGCGGTTTGACCCACTACCGGCGGCTGCGCTCGCCGGAGAGTTGGACACCGCGGTTCGAGGAGTACTGGAAGCTGCTCGGCGCGCACAACGAGGCGCTGTTGGTCCAGCTGCACCCCGCACTCGAACGCGACGACGAACTACTCGCCGGTTTCCTGTCGCAACTTCCCCGCCGGATCCGCGTGGCGATGGAGCTGCGCCACCGGTCCTGGCACGAGGAGGCGGTGTACGAGGTGCTGCGCCACTACGGTGCGGCAAACGTCGTGATGAGCGGGCCCGGGCTGACCTGCCGCCCGGTCGCCACCAGTGATCTGGTCTATCTCCGCATGCACGGCCCCGGCGACGACCGCGAGCGCATGTACGCCGGTTCCTACACCGATGACGAGTTGCGCCGCTGGGCAACCCAGATCCGCGAGTGGGACCGTGACGATCACCGCGTGGTCGTGTACTTCAACAACGATCTCGGTGGTCACGCGGTACGCAATGCCCGAAAACTGAAGCAGTTGTTGACGGGCGAGTAGGCTGAATCGACATGACCACGTCGTCCACATTCGCGATCATCGGCGGTGGCCTGGCCGGCGCCAAGGCTGCTGAAGCACTGCGGGACAACGACTTTGGCGGCCATGTCGTGCTGTTCGCCGCCGAGGACCAACTCCCCTACGAGCGTCCGCCGCTGTCCAAGGAGTATCTGGCCGGCAAGAAGAAGCTCGACGACTTCACGGTCGATCCGGCGTCCTGGTACCGCGACCACAACGTCGACCTCAGGCTGGGCACCGAGGTCACCGCCGTCAACGCCGCCGAGCACACGCTCGCACTGCCCGACGGCACCACCGTCGGTTACGACAAGCTGCTGCTGGCCACCGGCTCTTCGTCACGCCGACCGCCGATTCCCGGGTCCGACGCCGCGGGTGTGCACTATCTGCGCACGATCGACGAGGCCGCGGCCCTGAGCGCGGCGTTGACCCCCGGGTCCACCCTGGCCATCGTGGGCGCCGGGTGGATCGGGCTGGAGGTCGCCGCCGGCGCCCGGGGCCGCGACGTCGACGTCACCGTCGTCGAAGCCGCCCACCTGCCGCTGCTGGCCGCCCTGGGCGCCGAGGTGGGTGAGGTGTTCGCGCAACTGCACCGCGAGCACGGCGTCGATCTGCGCCTGGACCAGTCGGTGCAGGAGATCACCACCGACAACGGCCGCGCCACCGGACTGCGGCTCGGGGACGGCTCCGCCGTCACCGCCGACACGGTGCTGGTCGCCGTAGGCGCGGCGCCCAACATCGGCTTGGCCGAGCAGGCCGGGCTGGCCATCGGAGACGGCGGCGTGCTGGTCGACGCGTCGCTGCGCAGTAGCGATCCCGACATCTACGCCGTCGGCGACATCGCCGCCGCGCAGCATCCGTTCTTCGGGGTGCGGATCCGCACCGAGCACTGGGCCAACGCGCTCAAGCAACCCGCGGTGGCCGCTGCGGGGATGCTCGGCAAAACCGCGGAATATGACGAGCTGCCCTATTTCTTCACCGATCAGTACGACCTCGGCATGGAATACGTCGGCCATGCACCCGAATATCAACGGGTGGTTTTCCGTGGCGACGTTGCTGGACGTGAATTCATCGCGTTCTGGCTCGACGGCGCCAACCGGGTTCTGGCGGGGATGAACGTCAACGTGTGGGATGTCCTTGACGACGTCAAGGCGCTGATCCGGTCGGCAACCCCGGTCGACCCGGAACGCATCGCCGACCCGGCGCAGCCGCTGCCGATCGGGTAGCTGCGGACGCCCCACCTACCAGGTGGGCGAAAACCGTGTGGCGCAACAACATTCTCGCGGGGTCACCGGTACGCGCTAACGTGCTTGAGACACGTGCCGGTATCGCCCCGCCCGCGTGCCACAAACATGACGGCAGGAAGGTGAGCATCCGGTGAATGTCGCGCTCGATGAGCTGACCGGCACCGAGCAGGCTGTGCTGCTGGTTCTGATGGCCGAGTCCCGCCCGGTACCCAACGCCGAACTGGAACGGCTCGGGCCCAAACTCGACAAGCCCAAGCGCGACCGGCTCAACCGGTTGGGCCTGATCGAGTCCACCGGCACCCGCCCCGTCGTCCACGAACTGACCGACGCGGGATGGGCCCTGTGCCGGTCGCTGTTCGGCGCCGGCGCACCGCCGCGGTCCACCGGGCAGGGCAAGGCCCTGTACACGCTGCTGGGCGCGTTGAACCGCTACTTCGCGCACGCCGAACTCGTTCCCGCCGACGTGTTCCTGCCGCCCGAGGAGCCCGCCGAGCCGCCTGCCCAGATTGCCGGGGCAGGCCCCGAAATCCAGCTGCGTACCGCCTATGCCGGCCTGACTGCCCGGCCCGGAGGCTGGGTGAGTCTGCTGCGGCTGCGCCAGGCCGTGCCCGGGCTGCCCCGACCCACCGTCGACGCCGCGCTGATCAGTCTCTACCAGCAACCCGGCGTCAGCCTGATCCCCGAGGAGAACCAGAAGGTGCTCACCCCCGCCGACCGCGAAGCCGCGGTGGAGATAGGTAACCAGGACAAGCACCTGATCGCGATCGAGTCCTGATGGAGTTACTGCACCGCGAAGCGCTCAGCGCGCTCCGCCTGACCTGGGCGCCCACCGCCGACGATCTGTGGCATTCGCAGGGCGCGCTGCACGTGCGCGGCCTGCACGACCGGCCGATGGCCGATGTGATGGCCGCCTTCGGCGATGCCGAACGGGAAACCGACTCCAGCCCGCTGGGCGTGGTGGTTCGCGGCCCGGCCGGATCCGGCAAGACCCACCTGCTCGGCCAGGTGCGCGAGCAGGTGCAGACCGGCGGCGGTTTCTTCTTCCTGGTCGAACTGCTGGATGCGGCCGGCTTCTGGCAGTCCGCCCGGGCGGGCATCCTGGAGAGCCTGGGCCGGCCGGGCAGCGAGCGCGAAACCCAGCTCAAAGACCTGCTGTGGGAACTGTCCTCGGTGGCCCACATCTCCCGGGCCAATCGCCGGGCCGTGATCGGCGACGACGACCTGACCCCGGAGATCCTCACCGACTTCGTCAACTCGCTGCACAAGGTCCATCGCCACACCGTCAAACGCGCGCACCACACCCTGCGCGCCCTGGTGCTGCTCGGCGCCGGCGACCTCGAGCTGCAGGAGATCGGCGAGGCCTTCCTGACCGGCAGCGGCGAGAGGGAAGCCTGGGGACTGCCCGCACCGGTGCTCACCCCGCAGGAATCGGTGCGCGACATCTCCCGGCTGATCGCACTGGCCGGACCGTCGGTTCTGGCCCTCGACCAGATCGACACGCTGCTGGCCCAGTCCGTCGACCGCACCGACAGCGCCGGCGCCGGATCTGGACCGGGCAACAACGACCTCGAGCACATCGCGCACGGGCTGATGTCCATCCGCCAGACCATGCGCCGCACCGTCGGCGTGGTGGCCTGTCTGCCCGCGGCCTGGGAGGCGATCCAGGACCGGGCCACCGCGACCGTGCAGGACCGCTTCCGGACCACCGCGCTGTTGCAGGGCCTGCCGACACCGGAAGTCGGCCGCGCCATCCTGGAACGGCGGTTCACCGGCAGCTATTCGGCGATCGGATTCGCCGCGCCGTACCCGAGCTGGCCGATCCTGCCCACGGCGTTCGACGAGGCCACCCAGTACACGCCGCGCCAGCTGCTCAAGCGCGCCGACACCCACGTGCGCCGGTGCCTGGAACGCGACACGGTCGAAGAGCTCGCCAGCCTCACCGCCGAGGAGACCGGTACGCACGAAACCTCCGCGGGAGGGGCGGCATCGGGCGACACCGGCGAACTGGACCGCCGCTTCACCGACTACCGGCGCCGGGCGGTGACCGTCGCTGCGCTGGACCCCGACGGCGAGGACACCACGATGCCCGGCCTGATGTCGGCCGCACTGGATGCCTGGATCACCGAGCTCGGCGAAGCCGGGCAGGCGTTCCGTCCAGATCCGCTCCCTGGCCAACGGGTGGTGCTGCACGGACGACTGCGCCAGACGCTCGATGCGGCGACCGACGACGAGCGACACTGGGCATTCCGCGCGGTCTCGTCCGGCAATGCGGTCGCGGTGCAGAACAGGATCCGGAAGGCCTGGGAGGCAACGGGTTTCAATCCGGACCGGCGCCGGCTGTTCCTGCTGCGCAACACCGCGTGGCCGAAGGGCGCGAAAACCGCCGTGATGATCGCGGAGTTCGAGGCGGCAGGCGGCCGGGTGCTGCCGATGAGCGAGGACGACGTGCGCACCATGACGGCGCTGCGCGATCTGATCGACGACAACCACCCCGACCTGCCCGAGTGGCTGCGCCGCCGTCGCCCCGCGCACGGGATCGGCTGGCTGCGCGCCGCACTCGGCGATATCGCGGGCGATCCCCCGCCCCCGGCCCAGATCGATGTGGATGCCGAACTCGCGACCGGACCGATTCGTACGCAGCCGCCCGCACCGGTGATCGAGCACTCGCCCACCGCGATCACCCTGGGTCTGGACAGCCCCGGCGGACGGCCCGTGTCGGTGGACCTGGCCGCGCTGCGTAAACACACGGCGATCTTCGCGGGCTCCGGGTCGGGTAAGACCGTGCTGATCCGGCGCCTGGTCGAGGAGTGTGCGCTGCGGGGCGTGTCGTCGATCGTGCTGGATCCCAACAACGACCTGTCGCGGCTCGGCGCCCGTTGGCCCGAGCACCCGCCCGGATGGAACCCGGCCGACGACGAGCGCGCCGACGCCTATTTCGACAACGCGGAGGTGGTGGTCTGGACCCCGCGCCGGTCGACGGGTCGCCCGCTGTCGTTCCAGCCACTGCCGGATTTCGCCAGTGTCATCGACGACCACGACGAGTTCTCCGACGCCGTCGAATCCGCCGTCGCCGCACTCGAACCCCGCGCCCTGATCGCCGGGAACACCGCCAAGGCCGAGCGCTCCCGCGCGGTGCTACGCGAGGCGCTGCGGTTCTACGGGGCAAGACCGTCGATCAGCCTCGACGGCTTCATCGACCTGCTCGCCGATCTGCCCACCGAGGTCAGCGCGCTGGGCGGGGCGAACAAGCTGGCCGCCGAACTGGCCCAGAACCTGCGCGCCGCAACGGTCAACGATCCGCTGTTCGGCGGCGCGGGCGTCGCGGCCGATCCCGGGGTGTTGCTGACGCCGTCGCCGGGTTACCGCGCGCGGGTGTCGGTGATCAGCATGGTCGGTCTGACCAGCGATCAGCAGCGGGAAGGATTCGTCAACCAGCTGCAGATGGCGCTGTTCGCCTGGATCAAGCGCAACCCGGCCGGCGACCGCCCGCTGGGCGGCCTGCTGGTGATGGACGAGGCGCAGAACTTCGCACCGTCCAGTCACACGACGGCCGCCACACACAGCACCCTGGCGCTGTCCTCGCAGGCCAGGAAGTACGGGCTGGGACTGGTGTTCGCCACGCAGTCCCCACGCGGCCTGCACAACCACATCCCGGGCAATGCCACCACGCAGTTCTACGGTCTGCTCAACTCCCCCGCCCAGATCGCGGTGGCCCGGGAGATGGCCCGGGTGAAGGGCGGCCATGTTCCCGACATCAGCAAGCTGCGGTCGGGTCAGTTCTATGTGGCGTTGGAGGGCAACGCTTTTCACAAGATCCAGACGCCCTGGTGCCTGTCCCATCATCCGCCCAGCCCGCCGACCACCGACGAGGTCCTCGCCCTGGCGCAGCGCGAGCTGGCCGCACGCTAGAGCAGGGTCGCGCTACCGTCGGCCTGCACCCGTACCTGGGCCCCGGCGATGTCCTCGGACATGGTCGCCTCGGCCTGCGACTGGTCGACGATCCGGGCGAGGGTGCGGCCGCCACCCGGGGTGCGCACCGCGAGAAATGCCCGCTCGAGGGTGCCGTCACGACCCACCGGCGTGGTCCAGGATTCCACCGTGCCGGTGCCGGTGAAGTCCACCTGCAGCTGCCGCACCGGCTCGGCGTCTACCTCGGATTGCACGTCCTGCCAACGGAATTCATGGCCCGGCGGCTCGGTGCCGTACACCCCGAAACTGTGCTTGGTGAGGTAGCCGCCGTTGGCGGTGACCAAGCCCCGGCTCCCGGGATCGGCCACGAGCCGCTCGGCCATGGTGGCGATCGAATGGGACGCGTAGTTGTTCCACGGCCCGCCGGCGAACGTCAGCCCGCCGGTCACCGTCAAGGGCCGCGACGGGTCAGCCAAAGGCAATCCGATTTCGGCCGCCGCCACCTGCACCGCCGATGGGAAGCACGAGTACACGTCGACGAAGTCGACCTCGTCGACCCCCACACCGGCCAGCTCGAGGACGCGGCGCCCGGCGATCCGGATCGCCGGCGACCGGTGGAGTTCGGCCCGCTCGCCGATCGCGTACGTATCGTGCGAGTCCGTGCCGGCATACGGGAAAACCCAACGGTCGGTGGGGATCTGGAGATAGATCGCCTTCTCGACGGTAGTGAGGACCAGCGCCGCACCCTGGTCCACCATGTTGTTGGAGTTCATCAGCTTGGTGTAGGGCCAGCTGATCATCCGGTTTCCCGGGCCCGGCTGCCAGATCTGCTCGGCCGGAACAGTTTTCCGGCTCCAGGCATGCGGGTTGCCTGCCGCCACCGCACTGAACCGCGACCACAGTTCGCCGATCCGCCTGCGGTGTTCATCGATGGACTCGCCGCCGGCGATCCGCAGCGCCTGTTCGAACAACGGGTACACGTAGGCAGGACGGTCCAGATTGATCCGGAGCTCGGCCTCACCGGCCATCGGCACCCCGTCATGCGCGCCAGGCGCCTCCGGAACCGCATCGTCCTGGCGGGTCCAGTCCGGTTTTGCCCCGGCCGCTCGCAGCCGGGTGCGGGTGCGCCAGCTCTCGGCGCCGGCGATGAGGACCACCTCCGCACCTCCCCCCTGCAGATCCAGGCAGGCCTGGCTCACCAGAGACTGCGGTACATCGCCACCCACCCCGGTGTAACTCGTCGCGGCATTGCCGGCCCGGATGCGCTGCGCCAACAGCAAACCCGGATCGCGGTACCGCCAGGACAGCAGATTGACGATCCGCACCGAGTCGACCGCCTCCAGCACCCGGGGGTCGGCGGCGGCCCGGGCCGCCGCGACCATCAAATCGACCGGTTCGACGTCCGGCGTCTCCTGCTGTTGGTTGACCTGGCCGTAGCCGACCAGGACCGGCGTTCGCGGGTCGAGAGTCCTGGGCACGCCCATGCTCACGAACCTAGCCCGATTTCGCGTGACGTTGGTTGACCGGTCCGAATTCGGGTACCCGCATCCCCGGCGCCATTCACCGACAGCGGCCAATATGGAGAACATGAGCGACGCGACCCTCACCCCGGCACTGACCGACACGGAACTCGAGCAGCTCAACGCCTACTGGCGCGCGGCCAACTACCTGTCCGTCGGCCAGATCTATCTCCTGGACAACCCGTTGCTCGCCGAGCCGCTGGCCGCCGAGCACGTCAAACCGCGACTGCTGGGTCACTGGGGCACCACCCCGGGCCTGAACCTGCTGTATGCCCACCTGAACCGGATCATTCGCGAACGCGACGCGAACGTCATCTACGTCACGGGGCCCGGCCACGGCGGTCCGGGCCTGGTGGCCAACGCCTACCTGGAAGGCACCTACAGCGAGGTCTACACCGGGATCGGCCAGGACACCGACGGCCTACGGAAACTGTTCCGCCAGTTCTCGTTTCCCGGCGGGATTCCCAGTCACGTGGCCGCCGAGACACCCGGATCCATCCATGAGGGCGGCGAACTCGGGTACGCACTGGTACACGCTTACGGCGCCGCATTCGACAATCCGGACCTCGTGGTGGCCTGCGTGGTGGGCGACGGCGAGGCCGAGACCGGCCCGCTGGCCGCGAGCTGGCATTCGAACAAGTTCCTCAACCCGGTCGCCGACGGTGCGGTGCTGCCGATCCTGCACCTCAACGGCTACAAGATCGCGAATCCCACAGTGTTGTCCCGGATTCCGCAAGAAGAGCTCGAATCACTGTTCTACGGTTACGGTTATCGGCCGATCACCGTCGCCGGTGACGACCCGGCCAACGTCCACCAGGAACTGGCCGCGGCCATGGACGAGGCGTTCGACCAGATCGCGGCGATCCAGCGCGCGGCCCGCCTCGATGGTGAACCGGGCCGTCCGCTGTGGCCGATGATCATCCTGCGCACGCCCAAGGGTTGGACCGGGCCGCACGAGGTGGACGGAAAACTGGTCGAGGGCACCTGGCGTTCCCACCAGGTGCCGCTTTCCGAGACCCGGACCAACCCGTCCCACATGGCGCAGCTCGAAACCTGGCTGCGCAGCTACCGGCCCGAGGAACTGTTCGACGCCACCGGGGCACTGCGGCCCGATCTGCGCGCGCTGGCCCCCTCGGGCACCCGGCGGATGAGCGCCAACCCGCACGCCAACGGCGGATCGCTGCTGCGCGACCTCGACCTGCCCGATTTCACCGACTATGCGGTCACCGTGGCGAGCCCCGGCACCGAGACCGCCGAAGCCACCCGGGTGCTCGGCACGTTCCTGCGTGACGTCATTGCCGACAATCCGGACCGCTTCCGGTTGATGGGGCCGGACGAGACCGCCTCGAACCGCCTGGCCGCGGTGTTCGAGAAGACCGACAAGGCCTGGCAGGCCGAGACCCTGCCCGTCGACGAGAACCTGGCCCCCGACGGCCGGGTGATGGAGGTCCTCTCCGAGCATCTGTGCCAGGGCTGGCTCGAGGGTTACCTGCTGACCGGCCGGCACGGGCTGTTCAACTGCTACGAGGCGTTCGTCCACATCGTCGACTCCATGCTCAACCAGCACGCCAAATGGTTGTTCAGCAGTTCCCAGCTGACCTGGCGCCGGCCGATCGCATCGCTGAACTATCTACTGACCTCGCATGTGTGGCGCCAGGACCACAACGGCGCATCGCATCAGGATCCGGGCTTCATCGACCACGTCGCCAACAAGCGACCCGAGGTGGTGCGGGTCTACCTGCCGCCGGATGCCAACACCCTGCTGTCGGTCGCGGACCACTGCCTGCGCAGCCGGCAGTACATCAATGTCATCGTGGCCGGCAAGCAACCGGCGCTGACGTACCTCACGATGGACGAGGCCGTCGCACACTGCACCCGCGGGTTGGGGATCTGGGAGTGGGCCAGTACGACGACCGGCGAGCCCGATGTGGTGCTGGCCTGCGCCGGGGACATCCCGACACTGGAAACCCTGGCGGCAGCCGACATCCTGCGCCGCCGCCTGCCCGACGTGAAGGTGCGGGTGGTCAACGTCGTCGACATCATGCGCCTGCAACCCGAGTCCGAACATCCCCACGGCCTGTCCGAGCGCGAGTTCGACTCGATCTTCACCACGGACAAACCGATCATCTTCGCCTATCACGGCTACCCGTGGCTGATTCACCGGCTGGCCTACCGGCACACCAACCACGCTCAACTCCACGTCCGCGGGTTCAAAGAGCGGGGCACCACGACCACGCCCTTCGACATGGTGATGCTCAACGACCTCGACCGGTTCCACCTGGTCATGGATGTGATCGACCGGGTCGACGGGCTGGCGGCGAGCGCCGCGGGACTTCGCCAGGAAATGGTCGACGCGCGACTCGCCGCCCGGCGCTACACCCGCGAACACGGCGAAGACGATCCGGCGATCGCCAATTGGACCTGGGGAGCAGTGTGACCTGGGTAATTGCGCCGCGCCGGTACGATTGCCAAGTTATGTCTGATCAGAGCGCCGTGGCCGCGCATCCTCATCCGGTGGTCGCCCAGCTCTCGGCATTGCATCATTTCCGGATCTACGCCGACATCGGCATCGTCGTCGTCATCCTCACTCTGACCAATCTGATCGCGCACTTCACCACACCGTGGGCCAGTATCGCCACGGTCCCGGCGGCCGCGGTCGGCCTGCTGATTCTGGTGCGCGCCCGCGGCCTGGGCTGGGCCGAGCTGGGGCTGGGCCGCGAACACTGGCGCTCCGGTGTCGGGTACGCCCTGGGCGCCGTCGCGCTCGTGGTCTCGGTGATCGCGATCGGGCTGGCACTGCCGTGGACCCGGCCGATGTTCATGAACGACAACTACGCGACGATCTCGGGCGCGCTGCTGGCGTCGATGGTGATCATCCCGCTGCAGACCGTGATCCCCGAAGAACTCGCGTTCCGCGGGGTGCTGCACGGAGCCCTCAACCGGGCCTGGGGTTTTCGCGGCGTCGCCGCAGGCGGTTCGCTGTTGTTCGGTCTGTGGCACATCGCCAGTTCGCTCGGTTTGACGAGTGAGAACGTCGGCTTCACCCGGCTGTTCGGCGGCGGCGTGTTCGGCATGATCGCCGGTGTGATCCTGGCCGTGACCGCCACCGGGATCGCGGGCTTCGTGTTCACCTGGTTGCGGCGGCGCAGCGGCAGCCTGATCGCCCCGATCGCCCTGCACTGGTCACTCAACGGCGTCGGCGCCCTGGCCGCCGCGCTGGTCTGGCACCTGTCGACCTAACCTCCGGCGCGTCTCCGCGCCCGGAACTCACGGTTCTTCAGCATGTTCCCGCAGCTGGCCATATCGCACCAGGTGCCGCCGTGGTTGCGGGACCGGTCGTAGAACGCCCACGTACATTCGTCGTTCGCGCATGCCTTGAGCCGTGCCCACGTGCCGTCGCGCTGCGCGTCGCGCATCACCAGCAGCAGTTCCAGCAGACGCTCGCCCACCCCGTCTCCGGCGGCCGCCAACCGCACCTGCCCGTCGGGGGCCAGTTCGACCCGTGCGGTGGACGCGTCGGCGAGCTCGCGCAGTGCGGCGAGGTGGTCGGCGGCAGGTGGCGGACCCCCGGTGTTGTGGACGAGCAGCGCTCGCAACGCTTCACGCACCCGGCGCACCAGGCCGAGGTCGACAGCCGTCGGACTCGCGCCTGAGGCGAGCAATCCGTTGGCCGCCAGCCAGGGCGCCGCGTCGTCGGCATCTGCGAGACGGTCGGGTCCGGCAGGCAACTCGATCGTGTTGACCAGGGCCTGAATCCGGGCCAGTGACCCGGGCGCGGGTTTGGACTCGGTGTCACCGGCCCACGTCGTCGTCATCACCCCAGCATACCGTCCGTGACCGCTGAATCGACTTGACTAGTCATTGATGACCAGCGTAGGTTTTTAGACAGTCACGATCTCCGGCTGGGCTGCTTACGAAAAATTACGAGGTATCGGCATGAACGACAACCGAATTTCCGCGACACCAGCGACCACAGTCCGCCGCGCCCCCATCCCCTGCCGCCACTCGATCCGGGCCCGCCTGACCGCACGTATCCGGTCGGGTCGCCTCGACGCGATGCTGGCCGTCGGTGCGCCGACTCCCCCGGGCAGCGCCATCGCCGCGCGCGCGACCAGGTTGACGTCGACCGCCGAGCGGGAGGCCATCGCCCGCGTGCTTCGCCGTTGCGTGCGCGAGGCCGCCACCGACAGCGTGCTGTGGTCATCGCGAATCCCACTGCACCGCAAGAACATTGCCGCGGCAGAAGAAACCATCGACGCCATCGCCCTGCGGCTGCACTCACCGCTGCCGGTGGACGTGCGTGGCATGGCCCGGCTGACCCGGGTGCTCAATGACGGCCTGGGACCGATGTACGCGTTCGGTCACGGTGACCTCGACGGCAGATTGGGCGCCGCGCTCGCCGCTCTCTGACTTACACCCGCAGCACCGCGGCACCCGCGATGCGGCCGGCGCCCAGATCGGCCAGCGCCTCGTCGGCACGGTCCAGGCCGTACACCGGGGTGCTGACCGCCATCCGGTGTCCACCGGCGAACGCCAGGAAATCACGGGCATCGGCACGGGTATTGGCGGTGACCGACCGGATCTCACGTTCCTGGAACAGGTGGCGCTGATAGTCCAGGGGCGGGATGTCGCTGAGATGGATGCCCGCGATCGCCAGCACACCGCCCCGATCGAGCGCCGCCATCGCGGGCAGCACCAGATCCCCGACCGGGGCGAACAGGATCGCCGCATCCAACGGCTCGGGCGGCATGTCGGCGCTGCCCTGAACCGACGACGCCCCCAGTGCCAGGGCCAGTTCGCGGGCGCGCTCACCACGGGTCATCACGTGCACGCGAGCGCCCTGCGCCAACGCCACCTGCGCCGTCAGGTGCGCACTACCGCCGAAGCCGTAGATTCCGAGCCGCCCGCCCGATGGTAGGTCGGTGCGCAACAGCGACCGATAGCCGATGATGCCCGCGCACAACAGCGGCGCCAGCTCGACGTCGGAGTAACCGGTCGGCAGCCGGAGCGCGAACGCCGCGGGCACGGTGGTGAATTCGGCATAGCCGCCGTCTGCATCCCAGCCCGTGTACCGCGAAGCAGGGCAGAGATTCTCCCGACCGCGCAGACAATAAGAACACCGCCCGCACGTGTGCCGCAGCCAGGCCACGCCGACGCGATCGCCCGGAGCGAACCCGCCGCCGGCATCGGCACCGACCGCGACCACCTCGCCGACAACCTCGTGCCCGGGTATCACGCGAGGCCGGTGTACGGCCAGATCGCCTTCCGCCACATGCAGATCGGTTCGACACACCCCGCAGGCCAGGACCGCGACGAGCAATTCGTCAGGTTCCGGCTGCGGGGTGGACACGCTGACCCGTTGCAGCGGATGCGAACTCACCGGGCCCGGGCTGACGACCTGCCAGGCCGTCATTGTCCCGGTGGTCCCGGCGGTCATGTCCGGTGCCGGTCAGCCGCGCTTACGCACCATCCCGACGAGCCAGAGCAGGATCACCGATCCGAGGATCGCGGTGAACAGGGTGAACCACCACCCGCCGGACGCTGTGTCGAGGAAGAAGCTGAGCAGGAATCCACCGACGAGCGCGCCGATCACACCGATGACGATGTTCATCAGAATGCCCTGGCCGCCGCCATCGACGATCTTGCCGGCGATCCACCCGGCGATCGCGCCGATGATGATGTAGCCGATCCAGCCGACGCTTGTCAGCGTGGAGGAACGAGCCAGGATTTCGGTAGCCGCCATTACGTCCATTGCAGGTCTCCTGCCTGTCACTGGCCATGCCCAGCGGGCTCGCTGAGCATCCCCCCAGATGTACCTCCCGAACGTAACGATTCGGTTGGCTGTTTGGGAACGATCAGCGTTCGCCGCATCAGGCCGGGGGCTGCATCTCCGGCGGAGCGTCGGTGACCGGCACCGGCACCCCGACGCCCGGACGGGCGGGCGGAGCGTTCGGGTCGGCCGGCGGCGGCGCCGCGTTGGGATCCCCTGCCGGGGCCGCAGGCGGCGTCCACGGGCGGATCGAGTTGGCCAGTGTCACGGCGGCGGCCTTGTCCACCGGATTGCTCGCCGACCCCAGCCACACCACGAACCAGCGTTCGGGCGCGCGCTGCCCGCGCGGGGTTCCGGGTGCGGGCGGCGCACCGACGACGCCGGCCCAGATCTGACCGTTGGGCTTGTTGGTATCGGTGAACTTCACCTCGTAGTACGAGGCGACGCCGGAGAGCCCGTTCGCGTCGAGCGGCACGGTCTCCTGATTCACCCGGGTCCCGGGGAACGGCATGAAGAACTCACCCATGTCGGAGGCCAGGCGGACGGCCGCCTTGGCGTTGTCGGCCTCGGCACCGGCGAACAACTTCAGGTCCAGGCGTCCGAGCAGCACGCTCGTGTCGTTCGGCGGCTCAGGGGTGCCCTCCGGTGGGATCTTGGTCAACAGCGCCTGCCCGTAAGACAACTGGGTAGCGTCGGAGACCTTCCAACCACCGGGAACGACGTAGCTGAACCCGCCCGCTGCGTTGTCGACGCGGCCGGGCTCCGGCGCCGGAGCCGCAGGCGGCGGGACTGGGGCATTCGGGTCGGCAGGGGCGGGTGCGGGCGCGTTCGGGTCGACCGGAGCCGGCGCAGGAGCTCCAGGAGCAGGAGCCGGGGCGGGCGCTCCCGGAGCGGGAGCGGGAGCCGGCGCGGGAGCTCCAGGCGCGGGAACCGGGGCAGGCGCTCCAGGCGCAGGAGCGGGCGCAGCGGGAGGGGCGGGAACCGGCGCACCGGGCACAGCCGGAGCAGGCGCAGGCGCCGGGGGCGCCGGCGGCACGGGATCGGCATACGCCACCGCCGGCAGCGCAACGGCCGCGGCGGTCGCACCGGTCATCGCGACCAGCGCCAGCTTGTTCGACAGACCTCTGCGCCGATGTGACATCGCATCCGACTCGTCCATGGGGAAGAAACTACCGTGTTACGGCCGTGACGCAAGTGTGAGTTGCTCTTAGAGTGCCAAAAAGTGCGATTGCGACAGATGGGATATATCCAGTTGGGCAGCAATCTACATAGTTGCTGGCACGCGGGCGCGCGGGGCGCCACGCCGAACCTGGCAACCCACCTCCGACACCCTCGGCGTCA
The DNA here is from genome assembly GCA_036235365.1 of Mycolicibacterium sp. 050232. Taxonomy (GTDB): domain Bacteria; phylum Actinomycetota; class Actinomycetes; order Mycobacteriales; family Mycobacteriaceae; genus Mycobacterium. The sequence continues at coordinate 308,607 of JAZBEZ010000007.1, forward strand.
GAGCCCTCAACACGTGATTCGGACGTGCGCACACCTGCGTTACCACCGGCGGATCACCTGCTTCCGGCGCCCGCTGCGTGGACGGCAACCTCCTGGGCCTTCACCGAGAAATACACCGTGTCCCCTGGAGCCAGTCGCAGCTCGGCGGCCGACTCGGCGGTGACGTCGGCAGCCAGGCCGGGCGCGCCGTCGGGCTGCTCATCGGCCCGGACCCGGATGCCGGGCCCACGGCTGTCGAGTTCGGCCACCGTCACCGCGACAGTGTTGCGCGGACTACCGTGCGGTTCCTCGCGGTACACCGCAACCGACGCCGGTGAGAACACCGCCACCACCGGCGCCCCGGACACCACCTCGGCCGCCGGCGTGCCGTGCCACTTCCCGCCCCACGCGGTGGTCACGACACCATCGGCGCCGGCCGTGCCGCCGATCAGGTTCACCCCGGCGAACCGGGCACCGAAGTGGCTCTTGGGCGTCGTCAACACCTCTGCAGCGGAACCACTTTCGATGATCCGTCCGTCCTCCACCACGATCACCCGGTCGGCCAGGGTCAGCACGTCGAGCAGGTCATGGGTGATCAGCACGGCGCACCGGCCACTTGTCGCCAGCACCCGCCGCAGCAGTTTGCGCATCGACGCCGCCACCGCCACGTCCAAACCCGCCAACGGTTCGTCGAGCAACAGCACCTCGGGATCTGCGGCCAAGGCCCGGGCCAGCGCCACCCGCTGGGCCTGCCCTCCCGACAACCGGCGAGGCCGTCGGTGAGCCAGGTCCGTGGCATCGACCTCGGCCAACCACCGGCGCGCGTTCTCACGCGCGGCGCGATGCCCCAGCCTGCGCCCGCTGCGGGCCCCGAATGCCACGTTGGCCGCCACGCTCATGTGCGGAAACAGCAGGGAGTCCTGCAACAACAACCCGACGCGGCGGGCGTGGGTCGGCACCTGCACGCCGGCGGCCGGGTCGGTCAGCACCCGATCACCCACCTGGACCCGCCCCGCGTCCAGACCGACCAATCCCGCGATCGAATGCAGGGTCGTCGACTTGCCCGCGCCGTTGGGACCCAGAACCGCCAGCACCTCCCCTGCCGGCACACCGAATTGCAGGTCCAGGCCCCGGTTTTCGACGACCGCGTGCACCTGCAGCGCCCAGTCTGACGTCACGTCCAACCACCCGCCCGCAGCCGACGTCCACCTAGCCCGATGACCACCACTGCCGCCACGACGACCAACAGCACCGACAACGCCACTGCGGCGTCGGCGTCGCTCTCCCGCTGCAGGTAGATCTCCAGAGGAAGGGTGCGGGTGACGCCCTGGCGCGAGCCCGCGAACGTCAACGTGGCGCCGAACTCGCCGAGGGAGCGCGCGAAGGCCAGCACAGCCCCGGACATCAGGCCGGGGCCCAACAGCGGCAGCGTCACCCGCCACCACACCGTCGCCGGGGATGCGCCCAGCGTCGCCGCCACCACCTCGAAATCGGCACCGGCGGTACGGGCCGCCCCTTCCAGCGAGATGACCAGGAACGGCAACGACACGAACGTCTGGGCCAGCACGACCGCCACCGTGGTGAACGCGATCTGCACCCCGGCAGCCTCCAGATACCGGCCGACCAGCCCGAGCCGGCCGAAGGCATACAGCAGCGCGATACCGCCCACCACCGGCGGCAGCACGAGTGGCAACAGGATCAACGGCCGGACGATCCGGGTGATCAGCCCGTCCGTGCGGGCCAGCACCAGCGCGAGCGGAACCCCGAAAAACACGCACAACAGGGTGCTGGCCAGCGAGGTCTCCAAGCTGAGCTTCAGCGCCGCGGTGGAAGACGGGCTGGAGATCAGCGACCCGAACCGGGGCCAGTCCACCTTCACGACCATCGCAACCAGGGGCAGGACCACGAACATCGCCCCCGCCGCGGCAGGGAGGTATATCCAGCGCGGCAGCCGTGGCGGATTCGTCACAATACGGCCTCGCCGACCATGTCGACGCAGGTGAGAGCGCTGGGTCGGATCATCCCCGCAACCATATGCGAGCCGACATTTGGCGCGCCTAGTTTCGTGTCCTAGCTACTGTCCAGTAACATTGGCCGTTATCGCCCCCGTCCGGCGCGGCGATCCCCGGGTACATGGAGGTACATCATGGCGGAGGTGCTGGTCACCGGCGGCGACACTGAACTCGGCCGCACCATTGCGGCAGGCTTCCTCGACGCAGGCCACAACGTGGTCATCGCCGGCGCCCGCCGCGAGGACCTCGAGCTGGCCGCCAAGCAGCTCGACGTGGCGTCGATCGTGTTCGACAACACCGATCCAGCCAGCCTCGAGAGCGCCCGCTCGCTGTTCCCGCATCACCTCGACACGCTGGTCAACGTCCCGGCTCCGCTGTTCGAATCCAAGGACCCCCGCACCTTCACGCTGAGCGACCTGGCCACCGCGTGGCGCAACGCGCTGGACGCCACCGTCGTCTCGGCGGTGCTGACCGTGCAGATCGTCGGCGACCACCTGCGCTCGGGCGGTTCCATCATCAACGTCGTGCCCGCGAGCCCGCGCGAGGGCAGCGCCGAAGCGGCCGTCAAGGCCGCCCTCGGCGATTGGACCTCCGGTCAGGCCGCGTACTTCGGCACCCGCGGCATCACCGTCAACGCCATCGCCCCCGGCCTCTCGGCCGAGCCCGGTTACGACGGTCTCGGCACCACGCCGCCGTCGGTCGCCGACGAATTCGCCCGGCTCGCAGTGTTTTTGAGCACGCCGGCAGCCCGCCACATCACCGGCCAGACCATGCACGTCAGCCGCGGTACGCTCGCCACCCTGGGGTAGCGCGCTAAGGTCGGAGAAGTGACAATCCGACTCGGACTCCAGATCCCGAACTTCTCCTACGGCACCGGCGTTTCCGAACTCTTCCCGACCGTCATCGCCCAGGCTCAGGAAGCCGAGGCCGCCGGCTTCGACTCCGTCTTCGTGATGGACCACTTCTATCAGTTGCCGGGTCTCGGTACTCCCGACCAGCCGATGCTGGAGGCCTACACCGCGCTCGGCGCACTGGCGACCGCGACGCAGCAGGTTCAACTCGGCACGCTGGTGACCGGCAACACGTACCGCAACCCGACGCTGCTGGCCAAGGCCATCACCACCCTTGACGTGGTGAGCGCCGGCCGCGCCATTCTCGGCATCGGCACCGGCTGGTTCGAACTCGAGCACGACAGCCTCGGCTTCGAGTTCGGCACCTTCACCGAACGTTTCAAGAAGCTCGACGAGGCACTGCAGATCATCCTTCCGATGCTCGAGGGTAAGCGTACGACGTTCAGCGGCACGTACTACCGGACCGAGGAAGCGTTCGCCGAACCTCGCTTCCGCGACCATATTCCGCTGATGATCGGCGGCAGCGGCGAGAAGAAGACCATCCCGCTGGCGGCCCGGCACTTCGACCACCTCAACGTCATCGCGGGCTTCGACGAACTGCCCCGCAAGGTTCAGGTCGCCAAGCAGCAATGCGAGGCGATCGACCGCGACCCGGCGACGCTGGAGACCAGCATGCTGGTATTCACGATGATCGACGAGAACATCACCGCGGACATGATTCCCGACGAGGTCAAACAGCAGGTGGTCTTCGGTCGTCCCGATCAGGTTGCCGAACAGATCAAGACCAAGATCCTCGACGCCGGCATCGACGGAGTGATCTTGAGCCCGACCACCCACATCACCGGTTACCGGCCGGGCGGCATCACTGAGGTCGCAGAAGCATTGAAACCGCTGATTTCCGGGTAGACATTCGGTTCGGTTGGCGATCTCACCGCACAGGCGGGAATCGCGCCGACTAACCTAACGGTTATTACGAGTGGCAAACACGTCCGCGAGGAGCAGCAATGAGCCATCCCGGAGCTACGGCATCGGATCGGCATAGGGTAGTCATCATCGGATCCGGTTTCGGCGGTCTCACCGCCGCCAAGACCCTCAAACGTGCCGACGTCGACGTCAAGCTGATCGCCCGCACCACCCACCACCTCTTCCAGCCGCTGCTGTACCAGGTCGCCACCGGCATCATCTCCGAGGGCGAGATCGCGCCTGCCACCCGCGTGATCCTGCGTAAGCAGAAGAACGCCCAGGTGCTGTTGGGTGACGTCACCCACATCGATCTGGAGAACCAGACGGTGGATTCGGTGCTGCTCGGACACACCTACTCCACTCCGTACGACAGCCTGATCATCGCCGCCGGTGCCGGCCAGTCCTACTTCGGCAACGATCATTTCGCCGAGTTCGCTCCCGGCATGAAGTCGATCGACGATGCGCTGGAGCTGCGCGGCCGCATCCTCGGTGCGTTCGAGCAGGCCGAGCGCTCCAGCGATCCGGTGCGCCGGGCCAAGCTGCTGACCTTCACCGTGGTGGGCGCCGGCCCGACCGGGGTCGAAATGGCCGGGCAGATCGCCGAATTGTCGGATCAGACCCTGCACGGCAGCTTCCGTCACATCGATCCCACCGAGGCTCGGGTGATCCTGCTCGACGCCGCACCGGCCGTGCTGCCCCCGATGGGCGAGAAGCTCGGCAAGCGGGCCCAGGAACGGCTCGAGAAGATGGGCGTCGAAGTTCAGCTGGGCGCCATGGTGACAGACGTCGATCGCAACGGCCTGACCGTCAAGGATTCCGACGGCACGCTGCGCCGCATCGAATCGGCCTGCAAGGTGTGGTCGGCAGGCGTCTCGGCCAGCCCGCTGGGCAAGGATCTGGCCGAGCAGTCCGGAGTCGAACTGGACCGTGCCGGCCGGGTCAAGGTAGAGCCCGACCTCACGATCCCCGGTCATCCCAACGTATTCGTGGTCGGCGACATGGCCGCCGTCGAAGGGGTGCCGGGCGTCGCCCAGGGCGCGATCCAAGGCGGCCGCTACGCGGCCAAGCTGATCAAGCGCGAGGTCGCAGGCACCAGCCCGAAGATCCGAAGCCCGTTCGAGTACTGGGACAAGGGCTCGATGGCCACCGTGTCGCGGTTCTCGGCGGTCGCCAAGGTCGGCCCCGTCGAGTTCTCCGGGTTCTTCGCCTGGGTGTGCTGGCTGGTGCTGCACCTGGTGTACATCGTCGGGTTCAAGAGCCGGCTGGTCACGGTGCTGTCCTGGGGCGTGACGTTCCTGAGCACCAAGCGCGGGCAGCTCACCATCACCGAGCAGCAGGCCTACGCCCGCACCAGGATCGAAGAACTCGAGGAGATCGCGGCTTCCGTCCAGGAAACCGAGAAAGCGGCCTCCTAGCCCACTGCGGTCTCAGGCGGCAGCCGGTCCCCCTGCCAGGTGGCCAGGCTGCCGCCGCGAGCCAAAGCCAGCACGATTCCGTGCGCTTCGAATGATGGTGCCGGATAACGCAGTTCGCTGATGCACGCCCGCGGGGCCGTCAGTACGTCGTCACCCACCGCCCCGCAGCCGAGTTCGATGCGATGACGCAGCAACGGCGTCGATCCGACGTCGGCGTGTAATGCCGACGACCAGAATCCGTCCCGCTCACCGGATCTGCCGATCTGCACCCGCTCCCGGATGCGCACCTTCGCGGCGTCGGCCATCCACAGCCGCGTCGTCACTCGATGCGCAGAACCACCAGCGACGACGGTCGGTTGTGGGTCGAGGTCCAACTCACCGGCCACCTCGAGTTCCCACTGCGCGCCCGATTGCGGCGTACGTCGGCCGGGAAGCACCATCGTCGCCGCGGCGGTGCGGATCCGCAGCCGGGCACCGGCTTCCACCACCAACCGCACCGTCAGGGTGTCGCCGCCGAGCGGGGTGGCCGCTGTGGAGATCAGATGCACCGTGTCGGGTTCGGTGCACCGCCCGGCCAGCCCACCGTGCGCCTCGATCCGCGGCAACCGCCCCGGCGAAGCCGCTATCACGACATGCGCATGCATTACGCCGGCGACGCCTGGGCGACTTTCAGCTGTTCGCGCACCCAGGCCAGCACCGGACCCGCGGCCGGATCCTCGGTCAGAGAGATCAGCGCCGTCGGCCTGTCCTGCCGGGCCTTGGCCGCATCGCGCCGCATCACCTCGAGATCGGCCCCCACCAACGGCGCCAGGTCAGTCTTGTTGATCACCAACAGGTCCGAGTAGGTCACGCCGGGTCCGCCCTTGCGGGGCACCTTGTCTCCCCCGGCCACGTCGACGACGAAGATCTGTACGTCCACCAGGCCCGACGAGAACGTCGCGGTGAGGTTGTCACCGCCGGACTCCACGAGGATCAGGTCCAGGGGCGGGTTCGACTCGATCAGGTCGTCGATCGCATCGAGGTTGGCGGTGATGTCGTCGCGGATGGCGGTGTGCGGACATCCCCCGGTCTGGACCGCGGCGATCCGCTGGTCCGGCAGCACCGCGTGCCTGCGCAGGAAGTCCGCGTCCTCGGTGGTGTAGATGTCGTTCGTTAACACGGCCAGCGACAGCTCGTCCCGCAACTGCCGGCTCAGTGCGGCCACCAGCGCGGTCTTGCCGGACCCGACCGGACCGCCGATACCGATGCGCAACGGTTCGCCCGGCCGGCGGGCCCGCTTGGGCCGCTCGACATGGGTGTGGGGCTCGCCGTCGATGAAATGTGGTGGCATGGTGAACCTTTCGAGAGCATTTTCGATGAGATCTACGAGACGAACAACGGCCGGTCGCGTTCGGTGTGCCGCTGTGCCAGGACGTCGAGCAAGGGATCGGACAGGTCGGCCAGTCCGGCGACCGCCTCGGCCGCCACCGCGTCACACAACCCCGACAGCTCGAAGGTCAGCGCCGCGACATCGGCGGGGTCCAGCGCGAGCAACCGCTGCGCGGCGGTGGCGGACCCGGTCATGGTGGTGTACACGACCGACAGCGCGGTCTGGTCCGGATCCAGTTCGGCGGCGACCGCGACCGTCCCGGCGGCGACCGGCAGATGCGGGCGAGGCCCGAGTGTGTCCCACGACTGTTGTGGCCACACCCGTCGGGCCAGCCGGACCAGTCCCCGCCCCTGGGCTCGCGAGGCTTCGCGGGCTGCCGGTGCCGGTGTGCGGGCATCGGTTTCAGCGTCGGCGACCTCGAGGTCCAGGGTCCCGGTGTGCACCGCCACCGCAATCGAGGCAGCCACCACGCCACTGGTCCGGATGCGCCGGACCAGGAAGGCGCGCAACGTGCCGACGTCGGTCAGCAGGCCGCTGGTGACCGCCTCCTCGACGCCGCCGGAGTGCACGTGACCGCCGGTCGGCAAGCGGGAATCGGCCAGGGTCAGAAGCGTTGCCAGGCTGCTCATCTAGAACAGGAAATATCGCTGGGCCATGGGCAGTTCGACCGCGGGCTGTTCCTGCCACACCTGCCCGTCGATCCGCACGGTGAAGGTGTCCGGCTCGACCTCGATGTGCGGCAACGCATCATTGAGCGGCATCTGCGCCTTGCCGACCCGCCGGACGTTCTTGACCGCGGCCAGCTTTCGGCGAACGTCGAGGCGGCCGGCGAGTCCGTCCTCGATCGCCTGCGGTGCGACGAAGTGCACCGACGTGGCGGCTGCGGCAGCCGGAGCGGCGCCGAACATGGGCCGCGGCAGTACCGGCTGCGGGGTGGGGATGGAGGCGTTGGCATCACCCATCGCCGCCCAGGCGATCATGCCGCCCTTGAGCACCGCGTGCGGCCGCACGCCGAAGAACGCGGGTTCCCACAGCACGAGGTCGGCGAGCTTGCCGACCTCGACCGAACCGACCTCATCGTCGAGTCCGTGCGCAATGGCCGGGCAGATGGTGTATTTCGCGACGTACCGGCGGGCGCGGTTGTTGTCAGCCGGACCGTCCCCCTCGAGAGCCCCACGCCTGCGCTTCATCACGTGCGCGGTCTGCCACGTCCTCAGCACCACCTCACCGACCCGGCCCATCGCCTGCGAATCGCTGCCGATCATCGAGATGGCCCCGATATCGTGCAGCAGGTCTTCTGCGGCGATCGTCGACGGCCGGATCCGGCTCTCGGCGAACGCCAGATCCTCGGGCACGCTCGGGTTCAGGTGATGGCACACCATGAGCATGTCGAGGTGTTCGTCCAGGGTGTTGACCGTGTGCGGACGCGTCGGATTGGTCGAGCTGGGAAGCACATTCGGATGCGAGGCGACGGTGATGATGTCGGGTGCGTGTCCGCCGCCGGCGCCCTCGGTGTGGTACGCGTGAATGCCACGGCCCTTGACGGCGGCCAGCGTGTCCTCGACGAAACCCGCCTCGTTGAGGGTGTCGGTGTGGATGTTGACCTGCACACCGGCGGCTTCGGCGACGGTGAGACAGGCGTCGATGGCCGCCGGCGTCGTGCCCCAGTCCTCGTGCAACTTGAATCCCGCCGCGCCACCGCGCAACTGCTCCCACAAGGCGTCCGTGTTGACGGTATTTCCTTTGCCGAGGAGCGCGACGTTGAGCGGCCAGGAGTCCAGTGATTCCAGCATCCGGGCCAGGTGCCAGGCGCCCGGGGTGACCGTGGTGGCCTTGCTGCCCTCGGCCGGTCCGGTGCCGCCGGCCACGATCGTGGTGATGCCGCCGCCGAGGGCCTCTTCCATGATCTGCGGACAGATCAGGTGCACATGGCAGTCGATCGCGCCTGCGGTCAGGATGCGTCCGTTACCGGCGATGATCTCGGTCGACGGGCCGACGACCAGATCCGGGTGCACGCCGGTCATGATGTCGGGGTTGCCGGCCTTGCCGATGGCCGCGATGCGGCCATCGCGGATCCCGATGTCGGCCTTGATGATTCCCCCGTGGTCGAGGATCACCGCACCGGTGATGACGGTGTCAGGTGCGCCGTCGGCGCGAGTCGCCCTCGCCTGGCCCATCGACTCGCGCAGCACCTTGCCGCCGCCGAACACCGCCTCGTCGCCGGCCAGGTCCGGGCCACCGCTGCGGTCCTCGGTGATCTCGATGAACAGGTCGGTGTCCGCCAGTCGGATCCGGTCACCGGTGGTAGGGCCGAACAGTGCCGCGTAACGGGCACGGGTCAATTCGGTCATCGGGGCCCCAATCGTCCGGGCGGATCGAGGCTGATGCCGTGGACCTCGCGTGTTCCACCCAGCGGAACCAGCGAAACACGCTGGGCCACACCGGGTTCGAAACGAATCGCGGTACCCGCCGGGACGTCGAGACGATGCCCGCGGGCGGCGTCCCGGTCGAAGTCCAGCGCGGAGTTCGCCTGCGGTAGATGCACGTGGCTGCCGACCTGTACAGGCCGGTCACCCGTGTTGACCACGTCCAGAATCAGCCGTGGCGCACCGGGATTGAGCGCGATGACACCGTCACCGAAGACGATTTCGCCGGGGATCATCGCTCAGGCGATCGGGTGGTGGACGGTGACCAACTTGGTGCCGTCGGGAAAAGTGGCCTCGACCTGCACGTCGTCCAGCATCTCGGGCACCCCCTCCATGACCTGGTCGCGAGTCAGCACATCGCGACCGCTCACCATCAACTCGGCGACCGTCCGGCCGTCACGGGCGCCTTCCAGCAGGTGATCGGTGATCACCGCGACGGCCTCGGGATGGTTGAGCAGCAGACCGCGGGCCTGCCTGCGCCGTGCCAGGTCTGCGGCGTACGAGATGAGCAGTCGATCCTGCTCATGCGGGGTCAAACGCATAGTGCGCGATCCTGCCACGGCGAGCGGGGTTCGGCAGCGCTCGCGGCCGTGCCGGGACGCTACTCGGGGATGTTCTGCAGCCGCACCTGTCCCCGGGCCACCAGCTTGTCGTTCTCGTCGGTGATGGTGATGAGCCACAGCTGCTGGCGGCGGCCCCGGTGGATGGGCTGAGAGACCGCCGTAACCGTTCCCGATCCGATCGCGCGCAGGAAGTCGGTGTTGTTGTTGACCCCGACCACGGTGCCGCCGCCGTTCTCGGAGAGCCACACATGAGCCGAAACACTGGCCAGGCTTTCCACGATCGAGCAGTACACGCCGCCGTGCACGATGCCCCAGGGCTGCAGCAGCTTGTCATGGATCGTCAGCTGCGCGCGGCCGCCGTCGGGAGTGAGCTCGAGATAGGTCAGGCCCAGTTCGGAGTCGAACCCTTGGCCCAGGCGTTCGGTGGAATCAGTGGTCACAGTCCTCGTGTCTACACGCCGTATTGCCACAAAGATGCGGGCGGGTCCCGCGTATGGAACGCGGGACCCGCCCTCGAGTGGACCGGGGGTCTCTGCAGCCCTCAGGACTCCGGCTCGGTCCGTTAGCCTCGTATCTACATAATAGGCAAGGCTGCCCTAATTTAACAAGACCTTCCCCGCGCGGCCGCAGCCGCGAACCGGCAGACCGAAGCCCACCAGGGCGTCCAGCACCGCCTGACTGCGCCGCATGCTCACCACCTCGCTGGAGCCGGCCAGGAGCGGGACCTGGGTGGCCGCGCCGACCACCGCCGCGCCCACCATGTGCCACATGGCCGCGATCGACATGGCCCCGTCACTGATCTCGACCAACCGGGCGAACAGCGGCTCCAGCGCACGATGACTGCGGTGCGCCACCCAGGTGGTCAGTGCGGCCTCACTGGGCAGCGCGACGATCCCGTCATGGCAGGCATTGGCGAACCGGGTGACCCGGCCGGAGTAATGGGGATCCTCGGGCAGTCCGCGCAGGGTCGGATCGACGACGCCGACCCAGTCGATCGCGCCCTCGGAGTCGACGTGGACCCACAGGTTCTCCAGGCCGGTATCCCAGGCGCGCCCCTCCAGCGCCAGCAGCGGCACCACCCGGCCGATCACGACGTGGATGAACGTGGCGGCCAGCTGCTGCGCCACTGCGGCGCGATTGCCCGTCTCGGCCATCGCCGCGTCGAACATGCCCTGCAGCCGGTCGGCGGACAGCGCCTCGGCCAGCGGCCACCAGCGCCGACGGGACAGGTCGCCCACCACGGCCACGCCGTAGACCCGCGGACACTCCGGATACAGCTCACGTAAACGCCGACTCGACTCGTGCAGCGGCAGCGTCCGCTCGATAGCCATACCCGCGATCAGCGGATCTTCGATCAAGACCGTCATGTCACCTCCGAAGGCTCCAGTTTGACTTAGGTTAGCCTTACTATAGTCACGTGAAGGATGAGAGCTACCCCCTGTGACTCGATTCACAAACACCCCGACATATGGCGCTGACCTTGACCTAAACGACGGCGGAGGCCGGTCCGCGTGCCATCGCCAAAGGCATACGACACGCGGTAGTAAACCCGTAGTACGCTGGCTTTACTGCTCAGGAGAGAACGGAACATGGCCAAATTGACGCGTCTCGGGGAGCTTGAGCGCGAGGTGATGGATCACCTGTGGTCCGCACCCGAACCCCAAACTGTGCGCCAAGTCCATGAGGCGCTGGCCGCCCGCCGCGACTTGGCCTACACCACGATCATGACCGTGCTGCAACGACTGGCGAAGAAGAACCTCGTCGTGCAGCACCGCGATGACCGCGCGCACCGCTACGCGCCCACCCATGGGCGCGACGAGCTGGTTGCCGGACTGATGGTCGATGCCCTCGACCAGGCCTCGGACTCCGGCAGCCGCCAGGCCGCGCTGGTTCATTTCGTCGAGAAAGTCGGTATCGACGAAGCCCGGGCATTACGCCGGGCGCTCGCCGAACTGGAGAGCAAGCACCAGCTGCCCCCACCGGCTGGTAATTCGGGTACCGCCTGAGGGAGACTTACGGCGTGTCCGCGCTGGCCTTCACCCTCGTCGCACTGGCCCTGGTGGGACCGGTACCCGCGGTGTTGGCCCGTGCAGCGTGGCCCCTACGCGCCCCGCGTGCCGCAATCGTGCTGTGGCAGTCGATCGCGTTGGCCGCGGTGCTCTCGGCCTTCTCTGCCGGCATCGCGATCGCCAGCCGCCTTTTCGTCCCTGGTCCGGACGGCCGTCCGACGGCAACCATCACCAGCGAGATCGAGGCTCTCGGTTGGCCGTTGTGGCTGCTGCTGGTCGTCGTCTTCACCCTGACCCTGTTCATCGGCGGACGGCTGTGTGTGGCCGTGATCCAGGTGGCGGTGGCCACCCGGCGCCGGCGCGCCCATCACCGCATGATGGTCGACCTGCTCAGCAAGTCCCGCGACGCGGTCCCGGCCCACCTCTGTACCGCCCACCGCCCGCTCGCCGGCGACGAGCTTCGCATCCTCGACGTGGCGCAGCCACTGGCCTACTGCCTGCCCGGTGTCCGCAGTCGCGTCGTGGTCAGTCAGGGAACGCTGACCACGTTGTCCGACAACGAAGTCGCCGCCATCCTGACCCATGAGCGGGCCCACCTGCGGGCCCGACATGATCTGGTGCTGGAGATGTTCACCGCCGTCCACGCCGCCTTCCCCCGGTTCGTCCGCAGCGCCAACGCCCTGGACGCGGTCCGGCTGCTGATCGAGTTGCTCGCCGACGACGCCGCGGTACGGACTGCAGGCCCCACTCCCCTGGCCCGGGCGCTGGTCGCCTGCGCGAGCGGCCGCACCCCCTCGGGTGCGCTGGCCGCCGGCGGTCCGACCACCGTGATCCGGGTGCGCCGGCTGGGCGGCAAGCCCAACAGCGTGGCCATGGCCGTCACCGCGTATCTGGCCGCCGCCGCCGTGCTGGTGGTGCCCACCGTGGCCGTCGCCGTCCCCTGGCTCACCGAGCTGCACCGCCTGTTCGCCGGACTGGGATAAGCCCCTGTCCAACGGGCGTTCTGACACAACAAAACAACGAAAGGCTGCTGCATGAGCAAAACCAGCACTTCCGGCACGGCGCAGATCGGAGTCACCGGCCTGGCCGTGATGGGCTCCAACCTGGCTCGCAACTTCGCCCACCACGGCTATACCGTTGCGCTGCACAACCGGTCGATCGCCAAAACCGATGCACTGCTGGCCGAGCACGGTTCCGAGGGCAAGTTCGTGCGCAGCGAGACGATCGCGGAATTCCTTGACGCCCTGGAGAAGCCACGCCGCGTGATCATCATGGTCAAGGCCGGCGATCCGACCGATGCCGTGATCAACGAGCTGGCCGACGCCATGGAACCCGGCGACATCATCATCGACGGCGGCAACGCCCTCTACACCGACACCATCCGCCGCGAGAAGGCGATTCGCGAGCGCGGCCTGCATTTCGTCGGCGCGGGCATCTCCGGTGGCGAGGAAGGCGCGCTCAACGGCCCGTCGATCATGCCCGGCGGCCCGGCCGAGTCCTACAAGTCCCTCGGCCCGCTGCTGGAGGAGATCTCCGCCCACGTGGACGGGGTGCCGTGCTGCACGCACATCGGCCCGGACGGCGCCGGGCACTTCGTGAAGATGGTGCACAACGGCATCGAGTACTCCGACATGCAGCTGATCGGCGAGGCTTACCAGTTGCTCCGCGACGGTCTGGGCAAGTCCGCGCCCGAGATCGCCGACGTGTTCACCGAGTGGAACAGGGGCGACCTGGACAGCTACCTGGTGGAGATCACCGCCGAGGTGCTCAAGCAGGTGGACGCCAAGACCGGCAAGCCGCTGGTCGACGTGATCGTGGACGAGGCCGAGCAGAAGGGCACCGGGCGCTGGACCGTGAAGTCCGCACTGGACCTCGGGGTTCCGGTCACCGGTATCGCCGAGGCCGTGTTCGCGCGCGCCCTGTCGGGTTCGGTCCCCCAGCGCAAGGCCACCACTGGCCTGGCCTCTGGCGACCTCGGCGAAAAGCCCACGGACGCAGTTCAGTTCACAGAAGATATTCGCCAGGCCCTGTACGCCTCGAAGATCATCGCCTACGCCCAGGGCTTCAACCAGATCCAGGCGGGCAGCGCCGAGTACGACTGGGGCATCACTCCCGGCGACATGGCCACCATCTGGCGTGGCGGCTGCATCATCCGGGCCAAGTTCCTCAACCGGATCAAAGAGGCCTTCGACAACAACGCCGACCTGCCCACCCTGATCGTCGACCCGTACTTCCGCGACGCCATCGAGGCGGCGATCGACAGCTGGCGCCGCGTGGTGGTGACCGCTACCCGGCTGGGTATCCCGGTCCCGGGTTTCGCGTCGGCGCTGTCCTATTACGACGCGCTGCGCACCGAGCGGCTGCCCGCAGCACTGACCCAGGGCCTGCGCGATTTCTTCGGCGCGCACACCTACGGACGCACCGACGCCGAGCCCGGCCAGAAGTTCCACACGCTGTGGAGCGGAGACCGCAGCGAAGTTCCTGCCTGAGTAGATTCGTTGGTGTGAGATTCCTGAACGGTCACATCCCGCCGTACGACCTGACTTACAACGACGTCTTCGTCGTGCCCGGACGGTCAGATGTGGCATCGCGGTTCGACGTCGATCTGTCCACCGCCGACGGTTCCGGCACCACTATCCCGGTGGTGGTGGCGAACATGACGGCGGTGGCGGGCCGGCGCATGGCCGAGACCATCGCCCGCCGCGGCGGCATCGTGGTGTTGCCGCAGGACCTGCCGAGCAGCGTGGTCGCCGATACGGTGCAGTTCGTCAAGAGCCGCGACCTGGTGGTGGACACGCCCGTCACCCTGGGTCCTGACGACTCGGTGTCCGACGCCGCGGCGCTGCTGCACAAACGTGCACACGGCGCAGCGGTGGTGGTGTTCGAGGGACGCCCGATCGGATTGGTCACCGAGGCGAGCTGCGCCGGGGTGGACCGGTTCGCCCGGATCCGGGAGGTCGCGGTGACAGATTTCGTCACCGCGCCGGTCGGAACCGACCCGCGAAAGGTGTTCGACCTCCTCGAGCACGCGCCGATCGATCTGGCGGTGCTCACCACGGCGGACGGGTCGCTGGCCGGCGTGCTGACCCGCACTGCCGCGGTGCGGGCCGGCATCTACAGTCCGGCCGTCGACTCCGCAGGGCGGTTGCGCATCGCCGCGGCCGTCGGGATCAACGGTGACGTCGGCGCGAAGGCCCGCGCCCTGGCCGAGGCCGGGGTCGACCTGTTGGTCATCGACACCGCCCACGGGCATCAGGTCAAGATGCTCGACGCGATCAAGTCGGTGGCCGCCCTCGATCTCGGCCTGCCCCTGGCAGCGGGCAACGTGGTCTCGGCCGAGGGCACCCGCGATCTCATCGGCGCCGGCGCCTCGATCGTCAAGGTCGGCGTGGGCCCCGGTGCGATGTGCACCACCCGGATGATGACCGGCGTGGGCCGGCCGCAGTTCTCCGCGGTCGTCGAATGTGCCGCTGCGGCAAAGGAACTCGGTGCACACGTGTGGGCGGACGGCGGAGTCCGGCACCCGCGCGACGTGGCACTGGCGCTGGCCGCGGGCGCGTCGAACGTGATGATCGGCTCCTGGTTCGCCGGAACCTACGAGTCCCCCGGCGACCTGCTGCACGATCGCGAGGAACGCCCGTACAAGGAGAGCTACGGGATGGCCTCCAAGCGCGCGGTAGCCGCCCGTACCGCCGGCGACGGCCAGTTCGACAGGGCCCGAAAGGCCCTGTTCGAGGAGGGCATCTCGTCGTCGCGGATGAGCCTGGACCCAGGCCGGGGCGGTGTCGAGGACCTGCTCGACCACATCACCTCCGGAGTGCGCAGCACCTGCACCTACGTCGGCGCCACCAACCTCGCCGAGCTGCATGAGAACGTGGTGCTGGGCGTGCAGTCGGCCGCCGGTTTCGCCGAAGGGCATCCGCTCCCAACGGGCTGGTAATCCGGCGAGCCGCGATACTATTGGGTTTCCTGTATATCGGGTGGACGGTGGCACATCGCCCTTTCGTCCGCCCGGTCAGATCGAACGAAAGGGTTCACGTGCCGCAGGCACCCACCGAGGCCTCCGGTTCTGAACCGGCCTTCGGGGTGGAACACCAGTCACTTCTGAGCGCCGAAGCTGACGACCCCTCTCCTAGTCGGCCGGGCCCCGGGCCCGGCGCAGCACTGGTGAGCATCTGATGGGCAGTTCGACGGACGTGATCCTGTCCGTGTTGTCGATCCTGGCGATCGTCCTGCTCACCTTCGGCACCGCGGTGTTCGTGGCCGCCGAATTCTCTCTGACCGCCCTCGAGCGCAGCACGGTCGAGGCCAACGCCCGCACCGGCGACCGCCGCGACCAACTGGTCCGCCGGGCCCACCGCACGCTGTCCTTCCAGCTGTCGGGCGCCCAGGTCGGCATCTCGATCACCACCCTGGCCACCGGTTATCTGGCCGAACCCGTCGTCGGTGAACTGATCCGGCCCGGCCTCGACGCCCTCGGGATCCCTACCAGGTTCGCCGGTGGGCTGTCCCTGTTCCTGGCGGTGCTCATCGCGACGTCGCTGTCGATGGTGTTCGGCGAGCTGGTGCCCAAGAACCTGGCGGTGGCCCGCCCGGTGCCGACGGCCCGCGCCGCCGCCCCGTTCCAGCTGCTGTTCTCGATGTTGTTCACCCCGGTCATCCGGCTGACCAACGGCACCGCCAACTGGATCCTGCGCCGCCTGGGCATCGAACCGGCGGAGGAACTGCGCTCGGCACGGTCGGCCCAGGAGCTGGCATCACTGGTACGCAACTCCGCCCGCAGCGGGTCGCTCGACGCGTCCACCGCGTTGCTGGTGCACCGTTCACTGCAGTTCGGCGAGCGTTCCGCCGAGGAACTGATGACCCCGCGCTCCAAGATCGAGGTCCTCGATGCGGGCGATTCGGTCACCGACCTGATGAACGCCGCGATCCGCACCGGCTACTCGCGTTTCCCGATCGTTGAGGGCGACCTCGACGAGACCATCGGCGTCGTCCACATCAAGCAGGTGTTCACGATTCCACGCGAAGATCGGGACAAGACCCGGCTGGCCGCCCTGGCGCTGCCGGTGGCGACCGTGCCGTCCACCCTCGACGGCGACGCCGTGATGACCCAGATCCGCGCCAACGGATTGCAGACCGCGCTCGTCGTCGACGAATACGGCGGCACCGCGGGCATGGTGACGGTCGAGGATCTGATCGAGGAGATCGTCGGCGACGTGCGCGACGAGCATGACGACGCCACTCCCGACGTGGTGCCGGCCGGAGAAGGATGGCAGGTGTCCGGGCTGCTGCGCATCGACGAGGTGGCGGCGGGCACCGGATTCCGTGCTGCCGAGGGCGAATACGAGACCATCGGCGGGCTGGTTCTACAGGAACTCGGTCACATACCGGAGAGCGGCGAGTCCGTGGAGCTCACCGCCTTCGATCCCGACGGCGATCCCGACAAGCCGACGCACTGGCTGGCCACCGTGGTGCGGATGGACGGCCGCCGGATCGACCTGCTTGAGCTGACCAGTCTCGGCCATCGGGAGAACAGCCATGGGTGACATCCTCGGTGTGCTGTTGACCGTGCTGCTGCTGGCAGCCAACGCGTTCTTCGTGGCCGCGGAATTCGCGCTGATCTCGGCCCGGCGGGATCGGCTGCAGGCCCTGGCCGAACAGGGTAAACGCAGCGCCGTCACCGTCATCCGGGCGGGCGAGCACCTGTCGCTGATGCTGGCCGGCTCGCAACTGGGCATCACGATCTGCTCGATCCTGCTGGGCCGGGTCGGTGAGCCGGCCGTCGCGCATCTGCTGGAGAAACCGTTCGCGTTGGTCGGGGTGTCCGATGCCGTGCTGCACACCGTCTCGTTCTTCGTCGCGCTGGCCATCGTGGTGATCCTGCACGTGCTGCTCGGCGAGATGGTGCCGAAGAACATCGCCATCGCGGGACCGGAGACCGCCGCGATGCTGCTGATTCCGCCGTACCTGGTGTATATCCGGGCGGCCCGGCCGTTCATTGCGTTCTACAACTGGTGCGCCAACGTCACCCTGCGAGCATTTCGGGTCGAACCGAAGGACGAACTGGAATCGGCCGTGTCGACCGTCGAACTGTCGGAGATGATCGCAGAGTCGGTGTCGGAAGGACTGCTCGACACCGAGGAGCACGGCCGGTTGACCCGGGCGCTGCAGACGCGCAGCCGCACGGTCAACGACGTGGCGATGCCGTTGAAAGACATTCACGCGATCCAGGCCGCCGCGCCGGGCTCGGGGCCGACCGTGGGCGATGTGGAGCGGGCCCTCACCGAGACCGGCTACTCACGCTTTCCCGTGGCCGATGCCTTCGGCGAGTTCATCGGGTATCTGCACATCAAGGACGTGCTGCCGCAGATCAACGACCCCGATGCGGTGCTGGACGAGTCCATGGTCCGGCCGTTGCCGCGGGTCCCGGCCTCGACGCCGCTGCCCGACGCATTGTCGCGGATGCGGCGCAGCAACAGTCACCTGGCGCTGGTGACCGGAGCGGACGACACCGTGACCGCGATGGTGGCGCTGGAGGACCTGGTCGAGGACCTGGTCGGCACGGTACGGGACGGCACGCACCGCATCTGAGCGGTCGGGCTATCCCCCGGGCTGATCGAGCAACCCACGCAGGATCAGGTCGGCCAGATCGGTGGCCGCACGCTCGACAGCCTGATCCGTGTCGTCGATCCCGCGCACACACATGGCGTACATGGCAGCGCCGCCGATCGCGTCCATGATGGTGTCGATGTCGACCTGCCGACGGGCTTGCCCGTGTGAGGCGGCGTCGTTCACGAGCGACGCGAGCTGGGTGCGTGCGGCAGCGTCGAGCCGTTCCGTCATCAGCCGGCGGATGTCGGAGTCTGCCCGCAGGTCGGTCAGCAGGCCCGGAATCGATTCCCGCACAGCGGGATCGCGGAACAGCAGGTACGCACCGCGACACAGCCGGGTGATCTCGGTGGCGACGTCGTCACTCGGCGCGGCGGGGTCGAGATCGGGGAAGACGGCTTCGTGTACCAGCAGTGCCTTGGACTTCCACCTGCGGTAGATGGTCGGGCGGCTGACGCCGGCCGTGCCGGCGATCAGGTCGATCGAGGTCGCCGCGTACCCCCGCTGCACCAGCAACCGGCGGGTGGCGCTCAGCACGGCCTGGTCGATCGACGGGTCGGGCCGTGAGCCCTGCCGCCGATGGCGACTGCCCGCCGAACGCGTCTCCACGCGGTCTCCTCACGTCGCCGGGCAAGGTCAGCCGAGTCTGACACACGGTGTCCCTGCCACCGGAACTCACTGTTGCCATCATGCCGGGTTTGTTGTTACAACGTGTAATAACAAATTCTCCGTGGAGGTGTGACTCAGTGAACGACATTGCAGCCAAACCAATTTCGGCTGAAGCGTGGGTGGCCACCGCCCTCGGGGATCCGGCGAAGGTGCTCGAACGCCAGACCGTCGAGGTGCGCGCACCCGGGCCCGGTGAAATCCGGGTCGCGGTGCGGGCCTTCTGCCTGAACTTCAACGACATCGACGTCATCGGTGGCCGATACACGACCATGCCGCTGCAACCGCCGTTCATCCCCGGCATGGAGGCCGTCGGCGTGGTCGAGAGCGCCGGGCGCGGTGCCGAGCACCTGGTGGGCCGGCGCATCGTGGGTATCCCGTCGATGGCCTTCGGCGGGTACGCCTCGTACGCCATCGTCGACGCGGCGACCGCCCTGGAACTGCCGTCCTGGATCAGCGACGCCGACGGTGCCGCCCTGCACTACCCGTTCCACCTGGGCTGGTTCGCGCTGCACGAGCGCGGCCGGCTCAAGCCCGGCGAGACGCTGCTGGTGCACGCGGCGGCCGGCGGCACCGGATCGGGCGCACTGGTGCTCGGCAAAGCGCTCGGTGCCCGCGTGATCGCGACCGCGGGCAGTGACGAGAAGCTCGAGTTCTGTCGCGAGCTGGGCGCCGACCACGCCATCAACTACCGCAACGGCGACTGGGTGGAGCAGGTCATGGACCTCACCTACGGCCGCGGCGTCGACGTCGCGTTCGACGCGGTCGGCGGCAGCGTCACCACGAACACGTTCAAGTGCATGGGGCTGAACGGGCGCCACCTGATGGCCGGCTTCGCCGAGGACATCGCCCTCGAAGACGGTGACTACCTGTCGCCGCGACCCATCGCCTACGGCAACTTCGACGTGTGCGGAGTCTGCCTGGTGTACGTCACCGACCCGGTCGCGGTCCGCCGCACCCTCGGGTTCAACTGGCCCGCGCGGTCCGAAGGCCTCGACGCGCACGTCAAACTGCTCGAAATGCTGCGCACCGGGGCCATCCGGACCGTGATCGGCGCCGAGGTGGCGTGGTCGGACCTGCCGGCACAGCTGGAGCGGATGCAGGCTCGGCTGACCACCGGACGCCTGGTGGTCAGCACCGGCGCGCACGACTGAGCCCGCAGCTCCACAGGTAGGCTCGAGCCTCATGGCGGCAACGGGCCACCCAGTGGAGGAGACATGGAAGGACGCGCTGGATCAGGCGCGGCTGGACTGACCCTTCCGGGTGTCGCCGAAGCCGACGAGGTCTTGGCGGCCCCGGACTGGGCGTCCCGGGCAGAATCACACCGGCTCCGCGCCGACGACTTCCTCACACCACACCTGCGCCGCCAACACGCCGGTGAACCTCATCCGGTGTGGGATTTCCTGTTCACCTACTACAGCCTGCGTCCCCGCCAGCTACGGCGATGGCATCCGGGGTACGGCGTGGTGCTCGCCGGCGAGCGGGCGGCCGAGTACCTGCAACGCACCGGGTACGGACCGCACCCGCACGGTGTCACGGTCCGTGACGACTACCTGCGTTCGCGCGCCGAGACGGTCCGATTCGTCGCACGACTGATGCGCGCGACCGCGACGCGGACACCCCGGATGAACTGCTTCGGCCTACACGAATGGGCCATGGTCTACCGAACTCCCCAGCAACGCCACGACCAGGTGCCACTGCGCCTCGGCACTGCCGGAACCGATGCCGTCGTCGAGTCAATGCCGTTGCGGTGCACCCACTTCGACGCCTTCCGCTTCTTCACCGACGCCGCCGTCGGGCGCAACGACCGGCAACTGAGCCGGGACCAACAGACCGACACCGAGCAGCCCGGCTGCATCCACGCCGCGATGGACACCTACAAGTGGGCCTACAAACTCGGACCACTGGTGCCGTCGGAGTTGATGATGGACGCGCTCGATCTGGCGGCCGACGCGCGGGCAGTCGATATGTGTGCCAGCCCATACGACTTGAAGCAGTATGGTTTCGAGCCGATCGCCATCGAAACACCGGCCGGGCGTGCCGAATACGTCAGGGCCCAACAGCGCATCGCCGAGCGGGCGGCCCCGTTGCGGGTCACTCTGGCAAACCGGTGTGAGCTGTTGCTCAGCAGGCTGGACGGCTGAAAGGCCGACGTTACCAATGGGTAAGCTGGACAAACGGCAGGCATCGCACGGTGCCTGGAGCCGAGGGAGGAAACGCGCATGACCAATCGCGTGACTGTCGGAAACCTGCGTGTCGCGCAGGTGCTGCACGACTTCATCACGAAAGAGGCACTGCCGGGCACCGGCGTCGACCCGGACAGCTTCTGGTCCGGTGTGGACAAGGTCGTCGCCGACCTCACCCCGAAGAACCAGGAACTGCTGGCCCGTCGTGACGACCTGCAGGCGCAGATCGACAAGTGGCACCGCGCCCACGTGCTGGAGCCCGTCGACCCCGAGGCGTACAAGCAGTTCCTCACCGATATCGGCTACCTGCTGCCCGAACCCGCCGACTTCAGCGTCACCACCTCCGGTGTGGACGACGAGATCACCTCGACCGCCGGTCCGCAGCTCGTGGTGCCGATCCTCAACGCCCGTTTCGCCCTCAACGCCGCCAACGCCCGGTGGGGCTCGCTGTACGACGCGCTGTACGGCACCGACGTCATCAGCGAGGAGGACGGCGCGGAGAAGGGCACGGGCTATAACAAGGTTCGTGGCGACAAGGTGATCGCCTACGCGCGCAACTTCCTGGACGAGGCCGCGCCGCTGGCCGCAGGCGGCTGGAGCGAGGCCAAAGGGCTCAAGATCGACGACGGTCAACTGCTCGTCGAGTACGGCGACGACCTCTCGACTGGACTCGCCACCCCCGAACAGTTCGTCGGCTACACCGGCGAGCTGGGTCAGCCGCAGTGGTCGGTGCTGCTGGCCAACCACGGCCTGCACATCGAGATCCTGATCGACCCCGACTCCCCGATCGGCTCGACCGACGCCGCAGGCATCAAGGACGTCGTGCTGGAATCCGCGATCACCACGATCATGGACTTCGAGGACTCCGTGGCCGCCGTCGACGCCGACGACAAGGTGCTCGGCTACCGCAACTGGCTGGGGCTCAACCGCGGCGACCTCGCCGAAGAGGTCAGCAAGGGTGGCAAGAGCTTCACCCGCGTGCTCAACCCCGACCGCACGTTCACCACCCCGGACGGCGAGGGCGAGCTGACCCTGCCCGGACGCAGCCTGCTGTTCGTGCGCAACGTCGGGCACCTGATGACCAACGACGCGATCGTCGACGCTGACGGCAACGAGATCCCCGAGGGGATCCAGGACGCGCTGTTCACGGGCCTGATCGCCATGCACGGGCTGAAGGACGAAGAGGCGAACGGGCCCCTCAAGAACAGTCGCACCGGCTCGGTGTACATCGTCAAGCCCAAGATGCACGGCCCCGACGAGGTCGCCTTCGCCTGCGAGCTGTTCGGCCGCGTCGAGGACGTGCTGGGGCTGCCGGGCGGCACCCTCAAGGTCGGCATCATGGACGAGGAGCGCCGCACCACGGTCAACCTGAAGGCCTGCATCAAGGCCGCGGCCGACCGTGTGGTGTTCATCAACACCGGCTTCCTGGACCGCACCGGCGACGAGATCCACACCTCCATGGAGGCCGGCCCGATGATCCGCAAGGGCGCCATGAAGAGCCAGCCGTGGATCAAGGCGTACGAGGACAACAACGTCGACGTCGGTCTGGCCACCGGCCTGGCCGGCAAGGCCCAGATCGGCAAGGGCATGTGGGCCATGACCGATCTCATGGCCGACATGGTCGAGCAGAAGATCGGCCAGCCGAAGGCCGGCGCCACCACCGCGTGGGTGCCCTCGCCGACCGCAGCCACCCTGCACGCGATGCACTACCACCAGGTGGACGTCGAAGCCGTGCAGAAGGAACTGGCCGGCAAGAAGCGCAGCACGATCGAAGAGCTGCTGACGATCCCGCTCGCGGACTCATCACTGACGTGGTCGCCCGAGGAGATCCACGAAGAGGTGGACAACAACTGCCAGTCGATTCTGGGCTATGTGGTCCGCTGGATCGACGCCGGCGTCGGCTGCTCGAAGGTGCCCGACATCCACGATGTCGCGCTGATGGAAGACCGCGCGACACTGCGGATCTCCAGCCAGCTGCTGGCCAACTGGCTGCGCCACGGCATCATCACCGAAGAGGACGTGAAGGCCAGCCTGCGCCGGATGGCCGCGGTCGTCGACGAGCAGAACGCCGGGGATCCCGACTATCTGGCGATGGCGCCCAACCCGGATGACAGCATCGCGTTCGGCGCGGCGCAGGAGTTGATCCTGTCCGGGGCCCAGCAGCCCAACGGCTACACCGAGCCGATCCTGCACCGACGCCGCCGCGAGTTCAAAGCGAGCACCGCCGGGAAGTGATTAGAATTCGGCGGGTCCGGATGACTAGTCGGCGCGAGACGTACAGGGGTTAGGAATGGGCAGGCACAGCATTCCCGACCCTGAGGATGCCCCGGATGAGCCGCACGTCGGCGAGTCCGGGTATTCCGACGACTACGAGCCTCCCCGCCGCGAGCAGTCACGGCGCGCCGGAGACGATTTCGACGCGCCCGCTCCTCAGGCCGGTCGCGGGTACCGGGATGAGCCCGCGTACCGGGAGCCCGACTACCGGGATGACCGGGGCCACCGGGCCGAGCCTGATTACCGTGCGCCCCAGTACGCCGACGGTGACGACGACTACGAGTCGGACTATCGCGATTCTGAATACGCCGACTACGACGAAGCGGACTACGTCGAGGACGACGGTTACGACGACGAGTACATCGACGGTTACCGCGGCAAGTACGCCGACGACGCCGACGACTATGACTCGGAGTACGACGCCACGTACTCGGACGAATTCGCAGCCGACGACTACGCCGATGACCAGCCGACCGCACAGTTCGGCGCGGTTTCCGAACCGCCACCCCCGTCCACGCCGACGAGCCGCCAGCGCGGCGACTGGGACGGCGGCGAGTGGACCGGCAGCCATCGGGCCGTGGAGTCCGGACGCCGCGGTGTCAGCGTCGGGGTAATCGTCGCCCTGGTCACCGTGGTGGCCGTGGTGGGCGCGATGATCCTGTGGAAGTTCTTCGGCGACGTCCTCGCCGGCCGCAGCGACGCCGCGGCCGCGCGGTGCGTGGACGGCGAACTCGGGGTCGCCGTCATCGCCGACCCGACCATCTCGACGCACATCGAGGGACTGGCCAACAAGTACAACGAGTCGGTCAGCCCGGTGGGTGACCGCTGCGTGAAGGTGCGCGTGCAGTCCGCCGAATCCGACCGGGTGGTGGGCGGTTTCGCCAACACCTGGCCGAGCGAACTCGGCGACCGCCCGGCCCTGTGGATTCCGGCCAGCAGCATCGCCGAGGCGCGGCTGGAGGCGACGGCGGGCGCCAAGGCCGTCAGCGACAGCCGCTCCCTGGTCACCTCACCGGTTCTGCTCGCGGTCCGTCCGCAACTCAAGGACGCACTGGCACAACAGACCTGGGCCACCCTGCCGCAACTGCAGAGCAGTCCGGCCGCGATGAACGCCCTCAAGCTACCTGGTTGGGGCACACTCAAACTCACGCTGCCGACCCACAGCAACGGCGACTCCGCTTCCCTGGCCGCCGAGGCCGTCGCCTCGGCATCCGCCCCCTCCGGCGCGCCGGCGACCTCGGGCATGAGCGGTGTCAACAGCCTGTTGCGGGGACAGCCCAAGCTCGATGACTCCGAGCTCGGAACGGCTCTGGATGCGCTGCTCAACGCCTCAGATCCGGCGACCGCGCCGGTGCACGCGGTGGCCACCACCGAGCAGCAGATCTTCCAGCGGGGCACTTCGCTCGACGACGCCAAGGCCTCGCTGGCCGGCTGGGTGCCGCCCGGCCCGACGGCCACGGCCGATTACCCGACCGTCCTGCTGGCCGGCGACTGGCTGGAGAAGGAACAGGTCACCGCGGCCAGCGAGTTCGCCCGCTATCTGCGCAAGCCCGAGCAGCTCGCCGAACTGGCCAAGGTCGGCTTCCGGGCTGAAGGGACGACACCGCCGTCCAGCGATGTCACCAGCTTCAGCCAACTGGCCGCGCCGTTGTCGGTCGGCGACAACGCCATGCGGGTGACGCTGGCCAACGCCACCGCCGCACCGACGGGAAGCCCCGCGGTCACCATCATGCTCGACCAGTCGATGCCGACCGAGGAGGGCGGCAAGTCCCGGTTGGCCAACGTGGTGGCTGCGCTCGACAGCCGGCTCAAGGCGCTGCCGGACACCGCCGCGGTCGGCTTGTGGACCTTCGACGGCACCGAAGGGCGCTCGGAAGTCTCGACCGGGCCGTTGGCCGAGCCGGTGACCGGTCAACGTCGTTCCGATGCGCTGACCTCGACGTTGGACGAACAGACCGCATCGGGAGGCGGTGCGGTGTCGTTCACCACGCTGCGGATGCTCTACAACGAGGCGCTGTCGAAATATCGTGAGGGCCAGACCAATTCGATTCTGGTCATCACCACCGGGCCGCACACCGACCAGAGCCTCGATGGGCCCGGGCTGCAGGAGTTCATCCGCGGCGCATTCGACCCCGCCCGCCCCATCGCGGTCAACGTGATCGATTTCGGCAGCGGCTCGGACCGGACCACCTGGGAAGGCGTCGCACAAGCGAGTAGCGGCACGTACCAACATGTCTCGAACTCGACCTCGCCCGAACTGACCACCGCCGTCAACACGATGCTGGGCTGATCCGCGGCCCGCTGTCCCACCGGTCCGAAGTGACGCGGCTGTGACGCGCCACTTTCTACCTCAGGGTTGCTCGCAGCGCGCGAGCACAGCCCTGGGGTAGAAACCGGCGCGCTACGAGCGCTCCAGCCGTTGGGCTGACGCTAGGCAAACGCCTCGACCGGCGGGCAGGAACACACCAGATTCCGGTCGCCGTACGCGCCGTCGATGCGACGAACCGGCGGCCAGACCTTGGGCCGGTGCCCCTTGCCCAGCGGGTAGGCGGCCTGCTCGCGGGTGTACGGGTGATCCCACTCGGCGACCAGCAGGCACTCGGCGGTGTGCGGGGCGTGGCGCAACGGGTTGTCCTCGACAGTCCAGACACCGGCTCCGACTTTGTCGATCTCGGCGCGGATCGCGATCATCGCGTCGCAGAACGCGTCGACCTCGGCCAGGCTCTCACTCTCGGTCGGCTCGACCATCAACGTGCCGGCCACCGGGAAGCTCATGGTCGGGGCATGGAAACCGTAGTCCGCCAGCCGCTTTGCCACATCGTCGACGGTCACGCCGGTGTCCTTGGTGATCCCGCGAAGGTCCAGGATGCACTCGTGGGCGACCATGCCGTTCTCGCCGGTGTAGAGCACCGGGTAGTACTCGTCGAGCCGGCGGGCCACGTAGTTGGCTGACGCGATCGCGGTCAACGTCGCCGCGCGCAGGCCCTCGGCACCCATCATCCGGATGTAGGCCCAGGTGATCGGCAGGATCGAGGCCGATCCGTAGGGCGCGGCCGAGACCGTGTGATCGTCGGGAAGCTCGTCGGCCAACGGATGGCCCGGCAGGAACGGCGCCAGGTGCGAGCGCACCGCGACCGGGCCCACACCGGGCCCGCCGCCGCCGTGCGGGATGCAGAACGTCTTGTGCAGGTTCAGGTGGCTGACGTCACCGCCGAAGCGGCCCGGCCGGGCCAGCCCGACCAGCGCGTTGAGGTTCGCACCGTCCACGTACACCTGTCCGCCCACGTCGTGCACCGCCGCGCAGATGTCGGCGACGTCGTGCTCGTACACCCCGTGGGTCGACGGGTAGGTGATCATCAGCGCCGCAACCCGATCCGCGTGTTCGGCGATCTTCGCGCGCAGGTCGTCGAGATCGACGTCACCGTTCTCGCGGCAGGCCACCACCACGACGCGCATGCCGGCCAGCGCCGCCGAGGCCGCGTTGGTGCCGTGGGCGCTCGACGGGATCAGGCAGAGGTCGCGGGCGGTGTCACCGCGGGAGACATGGTAGGCCTTGATCGCCAGCAGGCCGGCGTACTCGCCTTGCGAACCGGCGTTGGGCTGCAATGAAATCTGGTCGTAGCCGGTGATCCCGGTGAGCCAGTCCTGCAGGTCGGCGATCAGTTTGCGCAGCCCCGGGTTGTCGGAGGCAGGCGCGAACGGATGCTGCCGGCCGAACTCGGGCCAGGTGATCGGCTCCATCTCGGCGGCCGCGTTGAGCTTCATCGTGCACGAGCCCAGCGGAATCATGCTGCGGTCCAAGGCAATGTCCTTGTCCGCGAGCGCCCGGAGGTAGCGCATCATCTCGGTCTCGGTGCGGTGGGAGGTGAATGCCGGATGCGTGAGGAACTCGGACGTCCTCGCGGTTCGCTCGATCGGATCTGCGTCAGCCGGCTCACCGGCCGCAACCCCGAACGCCGCAAGGACCGCGGCCACATGCTCATCGGTGGTCGCCTCGTCGCAGGACACCGACACGTGGTCGGCGTCGACGCGCCACAGGTTGATGCCCTTGGCCTTGGCCGCCGCGATCACCTCGTCGGCCCGTCCGGGAACTCGGGCCAGCACGGTGTCGAAGTACTTGTCGTGCACCAGCGCATCGCCGAGCGCGCCCGCGATGGCCGAGGCATGGCCGTGCACGCGCCGGGCGATCGCCGTCAACCCTTCGGCTCCGTGGTAGCTGGCGTACATCGCGGCCATCACGGCCAACAGCACCTGTGCGGTACAGATGTTGCTGGTCGCCTTGTCCCGGCGGATGTGCTGCTCGCGGGTCTGCAGGGCCAGGCGGTAGGCCGGGGCACCATCGGCGTCGACGGAGACACCGACCAACCGGCCCGGCAGCTGCCGGGCATGCTTGGCGTGCACGGCGAGATAACCGGCGTGCGGGCCGCCGAATCCCATTGGGACACCGAACCGTTGGCTGGTTCCGAAGGCCACGTCGGCCCCGATCTCCCCCGGCGGGGTGATCACGGTCAGCGCCAGCAGGTCGGCGCCGACGGCGACGAGCCCGCCACGCTCGTGGGCGGCGCTGATCAGGCCCGCCCAATCATCGACCCGACCACTCGAGCCGGGCAGCTGCACGACGACACCGAAGAACTCACCGTCCGGCAGCCCCTCACGCAGATCCGCCGTGACGATCTCGATACCGAGCGGCTCCGCGCGGGTGGCCAGCACTGCGGCGGTCTGGGCGTACACGTCGGTGTCGACCAGCAGCCGGTTCGTCTTGGACCTGGTCGCGCGGTGCATCAGCGTCATGGCCTCCGCGGCAGCGGTGGCCTCGTCCAGCATCGAGGCGTTGGCCACTTCGAGGCCGGTCAGGTCCGACACCATGGTCTGGAAGTTCAGCAGCACCTCGAGGCGGCCCTGGCTGATCTCGGGCTGGTACGGCGTGTACGCGGTGTACCAGGCGGGGTTCTCAAGGATGTTGCGCCGCAGCACGGCGGGGGTGAATGTGTCGAAGTAGCCCTGGCCGATCATCGAGACTGCGGTCGTATTGGAGTCCGCCAACGCACGCAGCTCGGCCAGTGACTCCTCCTCGGTGGCCGGGGCGGGCAGTCCCTCCAGACCCGGAGCGATCCCGGCGGCGCCCAGCGCGTCGAGAATGCCTGCCGGCAGTGCCTTGGCAGCGAGTTCGTCGAGCGATGCCACGCCGACCACCTCGAGCATGGTGGCCACGGCGGCGGCGTCCGGGCCGATGTGACGATCGGCGAAACGCGATTGATGCTGGTCGGACACGACACTCTCCTGAGGCGCAGACGTGCTCGGACGTCGTAGGCGTCCCTCTCCCTCTGTCGTCGACCCGGTCCGGGCGCCTGAGAGATTCAGCCCCGGCTACAGGACTTTTCCCCATGGGCGGGTACCCGAGCGGGCACCACTTTCCAGAGGCATCGGGGCCTGGCGCGGTCCTGGGTGCCTGAGAGGTTGACGGAGAGGTATTGCTCCTTCGGCGTCCGTGGCTGGCTGCCACGAAACTCTCCCGCACAAGGGCGATGCGCCGATCATTCTACCGGGCTTCCACCGGCTCGCGAACAGACGCGCAGGTACCCCACATCGCCGGATGCGGGGTACCTGGGGTGTCTGTTCGCGAGAGAGACTCAGCCGATCTTGCGGTCGCGGCTCTTGCGACGCGACGCCAGCTCGTCCTCGGGTGATGCGATGGACTCGCCACCGTCGGCACGCTCGCCCGGGAAGTCGGCGATGGTGCCGGTCAGCTCGCGCATCGCGCCGGACACTGCGATGCCGAATACGCCCTGACCACCCTGCAGCAGGTCGACGACCTCTTCGGCCGAGGTGCACTCGTAGACCGTGGTGCCGTCGGAGAACAGGGTGATGTTGGCCAGATCCTGGACACCGCGCTGCCGCAGGTGGTCGACCGCGACGCGGATGTTGTGCAACGAGATACCGGTGTCCAGCAGGCGCTTGACGATCTTGAGGACCAGGACGTCCTTGAACGAATAGAGGCGCTGACTGCCCGATCCGGCCGCGCCCCGGATGGAGGGAACCACCAGGGAGGTGCGCGCCCAGTAATCGAGCTGCCGGTAGGTGATGCCGGCGATCTGACATGCGCTGGGACCGCGGTAACCGACCAGTTCGTCGGGCACCGAATCGTCGGGGAACAGGCCACCCTGGACGGGTTCGCCGGCCGGCCTGACGGGCGGCTCCGCGCCGCTCCGGGTGGTCAGATCCAGCTCTTCCTGCCGTGGCGTGTCACCCACTGTGAATCCTCTCGCCGATCGAACTCGCCCGCACCGTACCGCTATGTCCTGCAGCGGCGCATTCTCTGCCGCGACGGTTTGCTGCGAGCTCGAATGTGTCGAGCATACGCTCCCCGCCGGGCCCTGATTGCCCGCTGCGAAGAAAGTATGGCGCCCGAAATCCCGCCCGATTGTCTCCCGCGCCGCGTGTCGACACCGGTATACCCACTTGAGACGTACCCGTGATCTGCGACTGAGCAGCGGCGCGCGGGACGGTCATGTCGCCTTGAAGTCGTCCGGCGACACGCTGTCCAGGAACTCCTTGAACTTCTCCACCTCGTCCTCTCGGACGGTGCCCGCGGCCTCTTCGTCGTTCTCGTCGGGGATGAGCAGGCCGGCCTCTGCCAGCACCGCCTCTTCCACATAGATCGGGACACCGACGCGCAGGGCGATCGCCACCGAGTCCGACGGCCTGGCCGAGACCTTGATGTCGCGGTCGAAGATCAGGTCGGCGTAGAACGTGCCTTCCTGCAGGTCGACGATCCGCACCTCCTTGAGCGAATGGCCAAGGGCGGCAATGACATCTCGGATCAGGTCGTGAGTGAGCGGCCGGGTGGGTTCGACGCCCTGCTGTTCCAGCGCGATCGCGGCGGCCTCCGACTGCCCGATCCAGATCGGCAGGTAACGGTCACCGTTGGACTCCCGCAAAAGCAAAACGGGCTGGTTCTGCGGTTGTTCCACCCGAATGCCGACCACGCGAACCTCAGCCATCTGTGCCTGCCCTCCGCACCGCCGTGCCGTCTCGTCGAATCTTCGTCCGTCGCACCGTCCGCTGGACGAACTGGCCGTCGAAACGAGTCTAGTCCTCAGCGATCCAGAACGTCGCGTACGGCGGACTTGATGAGAGACGTGTGCAAGGTGATCGCCAAGGCGGCCACTTCACGGGCCAGGTCGTCGGCGCGGTCGCGGGCTCCGGCCTTGCCCGCCTTGCCCACCGGGCCCGCGATCTGGGCGATCAGATCGGATTGCCGGTCAGCCGCGGAGCGGAACGCCCGCAGATGCCTGGGCTCCACGCCGTAGTCGCCCAGGGCCCGTGCGCACTGGGCGATCACCACGGAATGTTCGTCGAAAAACCCGGCCGGTCCGGCGGTGATGATGCCGTTGCGGACCAACGCCCCCAGCATCTCTTCATCGATGCCCGACCGGGCCAACAGGTCTTCCCGGGACAGCCGGACCTGGGTCGGCGCGACCGCCGAAACACCGGCGGCACCGTCCGGCCCATCCCCGCCCGCTGACACCGGGACCAGACGTGGCACGCCATAGGCGGACACCGCCTGCGGCAACTCCCCGTCGGGTTGCGCGTCCAGTTGCGCCTTGATCACCTTCAACGGCAGGTACTGGTCGCGCTGCGCGGTCAGGATGAACCGCAACCGCGCACAGTCGTATGCCGTGAACCGCCGGTACCCCGACGCGGTCCGTTGCGGCGTCACCAGCCCCTCGGCCTCGAGGAACCGGATCTTCGAGATGCTTACGTCCGGAAAGTCGCCCCGGAGCAGGTCGAGCACCGCACCGATCGACATCCCGGCCAGTGCAGGTCTGTCGGGGGCAGTCATCGGCTAGCTGGTCTGGCCGCTGTCGTCGTCAGACCGGGGGCCCGTGAGGAACACCAGGCGGAACTTCCCGATCTGCACTTCGTCGCCGTTGGCGAGGACGGCAGAATCGACCGGCTCGCGGTTGACGTACGTCCCGTTGAGGCTGCCGACGTCGACAACCTGGAACTCTCCGCTCTCCAGCCGGAACTCGGCATGCCGACGGCTCACCGTCACATCATCGAGGAAGATGTCGCTGTCCGGGTGACGACCCGCCGAGGTCGTCGGCTGATCCAGCAGAAAACGCGATCCGGCATTCGGTCCGCGCTTGACGACGAGCAATGCCGAGCCCGCGGGCAGTCCCTCGACACCGGAAACGGCGCCTTCGGTACCGGCCGTTGCGGGCGCATCCAGTTCGTTCAAAAAGTCCGCGCGGAAAACCGATGTGGTTTCCACCGTCACGTCTTCCGACTGGTCGGCCCCCAAATTGCTGTCCTTGTCCGTCACCCGCTGCTCCTCACTGGCTGCTGTGGCGTTGCCCGGCGTGGCCCCAGCCCATCGTCGGTCTCACGTCGACCGTACCGCGCATCAGGCATCATTGGGTCCACCACCGCCGGATCCGATGGGGAAGATATCTGCGCGCCGGGTACGGCCCAACCGGTCTTGGCGACCGGCCCTCGAAACCCTAACAATTCCTTAGTCGGTCACGGCGGCGCGGTAGCCGTCCGCGTCGAGCAAACCGGCCAGCGCGTCCTCCAGCGTGCCCTCCTCGAGCCGCAGATCGACCAGCCAGCCTTCGCCGTAGGGGTCGGAATTGACCAGCTGCGGGCTGCCGTCCAGATCACCGTTGACCGCAACGACTTTCGCCGCCACAGGCGCATACAGGTCCGACACCGACTTGGTGGACTCGACCTCGCCGAACGCGTCACCGGCGGCCAATTGGGTCCCGACGTCGGGGAGTTGGACGAACACCACATCGCCGAGTGCGGACTGCGCGTAATCAGTGATGCCGACGCGCACCGTGTCGTCACCGGTACGCAAGACCCACTCGTGTTCCGAGGTGTAGTACAGGTCGGCTGGGATCTCGCTCACGGTGCTCCTTAGTTCGTGGAGTTGGTTGCTCTGCTCATTTGACGCTCACTTGACCGGCTGAGCGTATTGGCGTGGTTTCGGTTGCCGCAAGGCGGTGACGTCGACGCGCTCGGCCTGTTGTACCACCATCGTGCCGCCGACCCGCTTCACACTGTCCATTGCCCCGCCGGGAATGTTCATCGCGGCCGCCAATGTCGGCGGATCCCCTATCGCCAGAACCGAATACGGCGGTCGCAAGGTTGCGTCGTCGACCTTGAGCTCCCCTGGAGGGCCGATGATCCAGGTCTCGAGGCCCACCCGGACGGCGGCTTGCTGATCGCCGCCGCGGATCTCGATGGCCTCGGCGCCGGCCGCGCGCAGCTCGTTGATCACATCGAGCATCGTCTCGGCGGGCACCCCGGGCGCGTTGTCCTCTATGGTGAGCGTCACTCCGGGACCGGTCGCGGCCACCGTTCCGATCTGGATGGACAGCGCCTCCAGCCGGGCCTGGGCGTTCTCGATCGCCGCCTGGTCACTGCTGCCAGAGGCCTGCAGCTGCTGCAGGGTCCGTTGCAGATCGGCCACTTCGGTGTTGAGCGAGCCCTCACGTTGCTGCAGGGAATCGAGCAGCACCAGCAGATCGGCCGGCCGTGCGCTCTCCAGCGAATCCCCCGACTCGTTCTGGCGAACCTGGGTGACGATCGCCATGCCGAGCAGGATGCACAGCAGCACCCCGAGGCCGCCGAACACGAGCTGCGAACGGCTGCGGCGCATGATCCGCAGGTTCCGGAATCGGCGCGGCGAGACATCCGCGGGCATCTCGTGGCGGCCGTGGTGCTCGGCGTGTTGTTCGGGCTTGTGCTCCGCCTCGGGCCGGGTCTCCGGCTGAGTTGTCTGCGGGGTTTCGGGTTGGTCCGGCTCGGCGGTACCGGCCGGCGTTTCCGGAACGGTCGGCGTTCCCGGGTCGTCCGGTTCGGCCTGGGGTTCGGAGTCGGGTTCGTTCATGTCAGGCGCCGAACAACCTGCGTCGCAATGCGGCGGCATTACCGAAGATCCGGATGCCCAGAACCACGATGATCGCCGTCGACAACTGGGTACCGACGCCCAGCTGATCGCCGACGTACACGATCAGCGCCGCCACCAACACGTTGAACACGAACGACACCACGAACACCTTGGCGTCGAATATCCGTTCCAGATAGGCCCGCAACCCGCCGAAGACCGCATCCAGTGCGGCCACCACGGCGATCGGAAGGTACGGCTCGACGAAGTCGGGAACGCTCGGGTGGAACACCAATCCCAATACGATCCCGACGACCAGAGCGACGATCCCGATCATCTAACGGTCAATCCTGTGCACGTCAGCCCTATCCAATCTGTTTGGCGAAGTTGACATCCCGTACCGATACCGCGGGCACGGTCAGACCGTCGCCCGAACTCACGTTCACCCCGACCCCGTAGGAAGTCTCCAGCAACCGCAGCCGCTGCAGACCCGGAGTGCGATCGAAAGTATCGGCCATCCCCTTCGGCGGTCCGATGGCCACAATGGCATACGGACTCGTGATCGGCTGGTTGTCGACCAGAATCCCGCCACCGGCCTGGCGAATCGTGACACCGGCGCCGACCCGCACGCCGCCCACCGAAACCGCCTCTGCCCCACTGGCCCACAGCGAGTTCACCACCAACTGCAGGTCCCGGTCGAGGATGATCTGCTGACCACCGGCCACCCGCTGTTTGGACACGTCGCTGAGATCCTTGGACAGCCCGGGATCGGTGACGGTGACGGTGAGCCCGGGGCCGATCATCGCAACGGCGGCGGCTTCGATGTTGGCGGTGTCAAGGCTGCCGAGCAGGCGTTGACCGTTCTCATCCATTCCCAGCCGGCTGCGCCGCTCGGCGTCCAGCTGATCTCCGAGCGCGTCGCGTTCGGCACTGGCCTGGTCGGCACCGATCTGGGCCGCGCGAACCCGCCCGGCCAGCGTGTGCTGAGCCTCCCGGGCGGCCGGGGCCGCCGACTGTGCCTGACCGGCCGCGACCGCGAACACCGTGGCGATCGCGCCTGCGCCCACCAGAAGCCACGCCATGTCGGTGCCCCGGCGGCGCGGCCGGTCACCGGATTCCCGGGCCGCAGCTGCCGCGGCATAACCGGGATCCAGGTGCTCGGAGAGCAACGACCGCAGGAGCGAGGGCAGCGGAATGCGCTTGGGGGCGTTGGCCTCATGGTCGTTGAGTCCGGCCCCCGACTCGAAGCCGCCCAGCGTGCTCATGACCTGGCGGGGAGTTGTCGCACCACCATCGTCACCTGGATCAGGTAGAGCACCGCCGACCACAGGTACAACGCCACGCCCCACAGCAGGAAAGCCCATCCGCAGGCCAGGGCCACCCGGCTCCACGTCGCGTCCCACTGGCCGAGCAGCACCCATGGGAAGCCCGACATCAGCGCGAAGGTGGCGGCCTTTCCCAGATACGTCACCGGCAGCGCGGTCAGTCCGCGGCTGCGGATCAGCGGCAGCGTCGCCGCCAGCAACAGATCGCGGCCCAGCAGGGTCAGCACCAGCCACCACGGCACCACGCCGTACAGCGCCAGGGCGACCGGGACGGTGATCATGTAGATGCGGTCGACGAGCGGATCGAGCAGTTCGCCGAGTCGCGAGGACTGATTGTCGACCAGGCGGGCGATCTTCCCGTCGGCCCAGTCGGAGAAGCCACTGAACATCAGGACCACGACGGCCCACCCGTTGGCGTGCGCACCGAACAGCAGCCACAGGAACACCGGCACCAGCACCAGGCGCAGCACACTGAGCGCGTTGGGCACGGTGAGTACCCGGTCGCGGGAGCCAGGTGGCGGCGGTGCGCTTCTGCCCTCGGGAGCAGGCGCGTGGTCCATGCCTTGAAACCTAGCGGAACACACCCGGCAGGCTCAGCGCCGACATGGTGTCGTCGTTGAGCGGATTGTCGTGGACCATGTACGTCCACGTCGACGTCGGCCGCGCGAGCTTGGACAGATCGATGCCCGGCTCCTCCTCGATCTCCTCGGCCGTGTCGAAGGTCTGCTGGGCAGCCTCGATCGCGTCGGCGGCCAGAGAAGCGAACGCGTCGACGGCCATCCGGTGGAATTCGTCGAGCGGGTTCTGCCGGCCCAGCGCGCGAAGGTGGATGCTCTCCCGGATGTCGGCCAGGAAGGCCAGGTGATCACACCAGCCGCGGTCCAGGTGGTAGAGCATGATCAGCCGGCAGATCTTCTCCAGCTTCTCCTCGCCGTCCTCCCCCAGTTCCTCGGCCAGCTTGGCGTAGCGCTCGGGTGACCGGTCCTTCAGCTCCTGGCGTGCGGTGTCGGTGCGCAGCAGGGTTTCGCGACGGTCCACGATGATGGCGCGCTGCTGTGCGATCAGCTGGTTGTAGCGCCACGTGTTGGCGTGCACGTCGAGCAGTCGACCCTCGGCGACCCGCTGCGCGTGATCGAGCAGACCCGCCGCCTTGGGCGCCAGGATGCGGCCGTCCTCATCGGTCTCGGTCGGCAGCTTGGTGTCGTCGAGGTGGGAGGCCACCACCTCGTCCTCCCAGCTGGAGAAGAACACCGTCGAGCCGGGGTCGCCCTGACGCCCGGCACGCCCGCGCAGCTGGTTGTCCAGTCGTTCGGTGTGGTGGCGGCCGGTGCCGACGACGTGCAGCCCGCCGAGCTCGGCCACCTTCTTCTTGTCCTCCGAGTCGTCGGCGGCGTCGGATCCGCCCAGCCGGATGTCGGTACCGCGACCGGCCATCTGGGTGGACACCGTGACCGAGCCCAACTTGCCGGCCTCGGCGATCACGGCCGCCTCTTCGGCGTCGTTCTTGGCGTTGAGCACCACGGCGGGGACGCCCGCCTTGACGAGCCTGCGGTGCAGGTCTTCGGACTCGGCGACGTCGTGGGTGCCGACCAGCACCGGCTGACCGGTCGCGTGTACCTCGGCGATGTGTTCGACGATGGCGTGGTTCTTGGCTGCTTCGGTGAGGTACACCCGGTCGGTCTCGTCCTCGCGGACGTTGGGCTTGTTCGGCGGGATCGGCGACACCCCGAGCTTGTAGAACTGGCGCAGCTGCTCACCGGCGGCCAACGCGGTACCGGTCATGCCGCACACCGTCGGGTAGCGGTTGACCAGCGCTTGCACCGTGATCGTGTCGAGCACCTCGCCGGTCTCGGTGGTGTCGATGCCTTCCTTGGCCTCGACGGCGGCCTGCAGGCCGTCGGGCCACCGCTGCAGCGACGCGATACGCCCACGGGAGGCGTTGATCAGGTGCACTGCTCCGTCGCGGACGATGT
Organism: Mycolicibacterium sp. 050232; assembly: GCA_036235365.1. Taxonomy (GTDB): domain Bacteria; phylum Actinomycetota; class Actinomycetes; order Mycobacteriales; family Mycobacteriaceae; genus Mycobacterium. Next base: position 345,119 of record JAZBEZ010000007.1, read on the forward strand.
AGTGCACATCGCGCTGCAGCAGCACGTGGGCGTGCAATGCGACGTTGACCTCGGTGAGCGTGGTGGCGACGTGCTCCTCGGAGTACAGGTCGATATTGCCCAGGCGGGCTTCGAGGCGCCGCGCACCTACTTCGGTGAGGTGCACGTTGCGGTTGTCTTCGTCGGTCGCGAAATTCTCGTCGGAGTCGGTTCCGGTGATCAGGTCACCGACCATCCGGATGATCTCGACGCGTGGTTGTTCCCGGTGGCTGGTGCCGGCCAGCACCAGCGGCACCAGCGCCTCGTCGACGAGCACCGAGTCCGCCTCGTCGATCAGCGCCACGTCGGGATTGGGTGACACCAGGTCGGCGACGTCGGTGACCAGCTGATCGCGCAGCACGTCGAAGCCGATCTCGTTGACCGAGGCGTAGGTGATGTCGCACTCGTAGGCAACGCGGCGCTGCTCGGCGGTCGAGTCGGCGGTGATCCAGCCGACCGTGAGGCCCAGCGCCTCCAGCAGCGGGGTCATCCACTCGGCGTCGCGACGCGCCAGGTAGTCGTTGATGGTGATGACGTGCACGTGCCTGCCACCGATCGCGTAGCCGGCCGCCGCGATCGCACCGGCCAGGGTCTTGCCCTCACCGGTCGCCATCTCGACCACGTCGCCGGCGAGCATGCGCAGCGCGGCGAGCAGCTGCACGTCAAAGGGACGCAGACCGGTGGTCCGTTCAGCGGCCTCACGAGCCAGCGCCAGGAACTGCGGCGTGTCCGCCGATGCGGCCAGCTCCTGCAGTTCGAGCAGCTTGGCGGCCTTGGTGAGCTGCTCGTCGTCGAGTTTGGCAGCCTTGTCCTCGAAGGCGGCTGCTCCCTTGACCTCTGAGAGCGACCGGGCCTCGTTCCGCTCGGTACTGGCACCCAATAGCTTCCAGAACTTGCTGCTCACACGGCCCGGTTTGGCGCTGGACGTCTTCGGCACATGTTCACGGTACGCGGGCGCGCCGGGTGTCCCGAAAACCGCATCGGCCGCAGCCACGCCTGAACACGTCCGGCCGGGCTCATGCCAGCTGATGCGGGTACTTTGCCCGCATGGAGATGTTCACCCCGACCCTGGACTGGGGCAACGAGCTCGGGACATCGCTGGTGTGGATCGCCAAGGGCTGGCTGATCGCGGCGGTGTGCACGCTGGTGATCCTGGTCCTGCTCGCCAGGTTCACCACCTGGGGCCGCCAGTACTGGCGGATCACCCGCGGATACTTCACCGGCCGCGACAGCGTGATCGTGTGGGCCTGGCTGGCCGCTCTGCTGCTCTCGGTGATCACGAGCGTGCGCCTGACCGTGCTGTTCAGCTACTACGGCAACGACCTGATGACCAGTTTCCAGGTCATCGCCGGCGGCATCTCCAGCGGCAACGAAGCCGTGAAGCAGTCGGGTAAGGACGGCTTCTGGATGGCGATGACGGTCTTCGGCATCCTGGCGACGCTCAACGTCGCACGGATCATGCTCGACCTCTACATGACCCAGCGCTTCATGCTGCGGTGGCGCGCCTGGCTCACCGATCGGCTGACCGGCGACTGGCTGCACGGGAAGGCCTACTACCGGGCCCGCTTCATCGACGCCACGATCGACAACCCTGACCAGCGCATCCAGACCGACATCGATACGTTCACCGGCAGCACGGACTCCCTGCCGAACCGGCCGAACAACACGTCGACCGCGACCCTGTTGTTCGGGGCAATCAACGCCATCGCCTCGATGATTTCGTTCACCGCGATTCTGTGGAACCTGTCCGGCGCGATCACGCTGCCCTTGGTCGGCATCGAGCTTCCGCGGGCGATCTTCTGGATCGGCATCGCCTACGTCCTGTTCGCCACCGTCGTGGCGTTCTGGATCGGCCGGCCGATCATCACGCTGTCGTTCAACAACGAGAAGTTCAACGCGGCGTTCCGGTACGCCCTGGTGCGACTGCGCGACGCATCGGAAGCGGTGGCGTTCTACCGCGGCGAGATCGCCGAGCGCACCGGCCTGCGGCGGCTCTTCGAACCGGTCGTGTCCAACTACAAGCACTACGTGAACCGGATGACGAAGTTCCTCGGCTGGAACCTGACGATCGACCAGGCCCAGGAACTCATCCCGTACGTCGTGCAGTTCCCGCGGTTCTACAGCGGGGAAATCACCCTCGGCGCGCTGTCCCAGACCGCCAGCGCGTTCCGCAGCCTGCTCGACGGCCTGTCGTTCTTCCGCGGCGCTTACGACAACTTCGCCGGTTACCGCGCCGCGATCATCCGCCTCCACGGCCTGGTCATCTCGAACGAGCAGGCCCGAGAGCTGCCCGAGGTGACCACCACGCCCTGCGTGGACGGCACGGTCAAGCTCACCGACATCGAGGTCCGCACGCCCGACGGCAGGCAGCTCATCAATCCGCTCGACCTGCACCTGCAGGTGGGCGACACGTTGGTGATCACCGGGCCGTCCGGCAGCGGCAAGACCACTCTGCTGCGGAGCCTCGCCGAGCTGTGGCCGTTCACGTCGGGCACGCTGACCCGCCCGTGCGGGCCCAACGAGACGATGTTCCTCTCGCAGTTGCCGTACGTCCCGCTCGGCGACCTACGCGCGGTGGTGACCTACCCGGGTGAGGAAGGCGCCGTCGACGACGAGACGCTCAGGCGGACACTCGACGACGTCGCGCTCGCGCATCTGGTCAATCGGCTCGACGAGGTCCAGGACTGGGCCAAGGTGTTGTCTCCCGGTGAGCAACAACGGATCGCATTCGCCAGGATCCTGCTCGTCAAGCCCAAGGTGGTTTTCCTCGACGAGTCGACGTCGGCTCTCGACGAAGGTCTGGAATTCATGCTGTATCAGCGGGTTCGCACCGAATTGCCGGACACCATCCTGGTCAGCGTCAGCCACCGCACCACGGTCGAGCAGCACCACACCCACGAACTCGAGCTGCTCGGTGACGGCGAATGGCGCCTCGGCCGGATCGAGGACGACGCGGCCGGCCTGGTCAAGCAACCCTGATCGGGCGGTAATTCCCGGTAACTTCCCGGGGTATGGAGATGTTCACCCAGTCACTGGACTGGGGCAACGCGATCCTCGCGTCGCTGGTCTGGGTCCTCAAGGCGTGGGCGATCGGCGCGGTGGCGCTGGTCGCAGCCTTGGCGGCACTGTCGCGCGTCACCACCTGGGGCCGCCAGTTCTGGCGGGTCACCGGTGGTTATTTCGTTGGGCGACAAAGCATTCCGGTATGGGCACTGCTCGGCGTGCTGCTGTTCTCGGTGATGCTGTCGGTGCGCATGGACGTGCTGTTCAGCTACTACGCCAACGATCAGTTCACGGCACTGCAGGTGGCCTTCACCGGGGCGGGGGCGGGCAACGATGCAGTGCGCGATTCGGGCATCGCCGGCTTCTGGAAGTCGATCGTCATCTTCGTACTGCTGGTGACGGCCGAGATAACCCTCACGCTGCTCGACCTGCTTCTGATGCAGTACTTCATCGTTCGGTGGCGGATCTGGCTCACCAACCGGCTCACCGGCGACTGGCTGGATCAGCGGGCCTACTACCGCGGCCGGTTCATCGGCGGTTTCGGCGGAACTCCGATCGACAACCCGGATCAGCGTATCCAGCAGGACATCGACGTCTTCACCACCGGCACCGGGCCCGAGACCAATACCGGCACGGTCGCCACGTCGCAGACCCTGGTGTTCGGATCGGTCTACGCGATCGTGTCCGTGGTCGCGTTCACCCCGATCCTGTGGAATCTCGCAGGGCCACTGACGATTCTGGGCGTGACGATCCCGAAGGCCTTGTTCTGGATCGCGTTGCTGTGGGTCGCGGTCACGACGGTGGTGGCGATCTGGATCGGCAAGCCGATCATCCGCCTGACCTTTCGCAACTCACTCACCAACGCCGCGTTCCGGTACGCGCTGGTACGTATCCGTGACGGTGCCGAAGCGGTCGGCTTCTATCGCGGCGAACATACCGAGCGCGCAACGCTGAAGGTGCTCTTCGCGAACATCATCGCGAACTTCCGCAGGTTGGTGCTGCGCAGCGTGGCGTTCCTCGGCTGGAACCGCTCCATCAACCGGATCATCGAACCACTGCCCCTGATCATCCAGGCGCCCCGGCTGTTCGCGGCCGAGCTGCAGTTGGGCGATGTCACGCAATCGTCCGCCGCGTTCGATCGGGTGCAGAGTTCGCTGAGTTTCTTCCGTTCGGTGTACGACGCGTTCGCCGGATACCGGGCCGCGATCATCCGCCTGGACGGCCTCGTCACCGCGAACGAACAGGCAAGGGCGCTACCACGATTGGACACCGCGGTGAGTACCAACGGCGGGGTCGAGCTCGAGGACGTCGAAGTGCGGTCACCCAACGGCGACCTGCTTCTGCACGACCTCGACATGCAACTCGCGCCCGGAGATTCACTGGTCATCACCGGGCCGTCCGGCACCGGGAAGACGACGCTGCTGCGCAGCCTGGCGCGGCTGTGGCCGTACGGGTCGGGCACGGTGCGCTATCCCGGGCAGGGCGAGGTCATGTTCCTGTCGCAGCTCCCCTACGCCCCGCTGGGCGAACTGCGGGCCGTGGCCTGCTACCCCGCACCCGCCGGCACCTATGGCGATGACGAGATCCGGGCCGCACTCGACGCGGTTGCCCTGGGCAATCTGGCTTCCCGACTGGACGAGGATGCCGACTGGGGAAAGGTGCTGTCCCCGGGTGAGCAGCAGCGGATCGCGTTCGCCCGGGTCCTGTTGGCCAAGCCGGCGGCGGTGTTCCTCGACGAAGCCACCTCGGCACTCGACGCCGGTCAGCAGCATGCGCTCTACACGACGCTGCGCACCGAGCTACCCGACTGCATCGTGGTCAGTATCAGCCACCGCGACAGCGTCAACCGACTCCACGACCGCCGCCTGGAACTGCACGGCGACGGCCGGTGGAGCCTCGAGTCGGTCGGCTCGCCGACCTAACGCCCGGCCGCGTGCGTACCGGCGCGGCGCCCGAAGAAGGATCCTTCACCGAGTTGCACGCCGCTGGCGTATCCCTTGCCGTCCTGGGCGATGTTGGACGCGCAGGCGCCGGCGGCATACAGGCCACCGATCACGCTGCCGTCCTCCCGCAGCACCTCGCCGTCGATCGAGACCGTCAGCCCACCCATGGTGAAACCCGAGTACATGGCGACGCCGAGCGACAGGTCGAAGGCCGCGTACGGGCCCGTGTCCTGCGCGGCGATGTAGTCGGGCTGCTTGTGGAAGTCGGGGTCCTCGCCGGCGGCCGCGTTCTTGTTGTAGCGCTCCAGCGTCGCCGCCAGGTTCCCGGCCGGAATACCCAGCGCCTCTTCGACTTCGGCGATCGTCTCGTATCCGTCGATGAATTTGATCAGCGGCATCGCGGGCATCTCCATGTGCGCCTCGTCCACGATGAGGTACGCCTGCTGATCGGGCTGCTGCAGGACGAACGCCGAGGTACGGGAGTGGTAGGAATCCTCGGCGACGAATCGCTGACCCTGGTTGTTGACGATGACGCCGGTCAGCAGGATCTCCGGCGGGTAGGCCGCCGCCGTGATGAACAGCTGATCCATGCCGTTGGCGACGCCGCCCGCGGCGACACCCATCCGGATCCCCAGGCCGTCGTCGTTGGGGTTGCCCAGGATGTAAGGCTCGACCTCGCCGTGGTGCTTGGTACGGCGCTTCTTGCCCAGCGCGGGTGTGTACTCGGCGACCATCTCGGGGTTCATCGCGAACCCGCCCGCCGTGATGACGACCGATTTGGCTTTGACACAACCGGTTTCGCCGAAGTGCTTCCATTTCACGCCGACGACCGTGCGCTGCTGCGGATCACCTTCGACGATCAGGTTGGTGGCACCGACCTCGTAGCGGATCGTGACGCCCAGCGTCTCGGCGCGCTTCAGCAGGAGGTCGATCACCATCGCGGCGCCGCCCAACTCCCCCGGCACGGGCACCGAGTGCCCGCGCGGGGCCGGCTCGGCCTGTTCGGTGAACGGCCACACCTTCTCGTTGCCGGTGTAGGACAGTCCCTCGGTGCCGGGCGGCACCACCACCTTGCCCGGGTAGAAGCTGCGCTCGAACTGGAAGCCCAGTGCCTCAAGCCAATTGAAGTGCTCGACGCTGCCGTCGCAGTAGGCGCGGATCTTGTCCAGGTCGGGCTCGCGGGACACCGCGACGAGGTATTTGTACATCTCGTCGGCGGTGTCGGGGTGCCCGGTCGCCTCCTGCACGGCGGTGCCCCCGCCGAGATAGAAGTGCCCGCCGGCCATCGAGGTGGTGCCGCCGGCCGCCGCGGCCTTCTCCAGCACCAGCACGCGCGCGCCCTGCGCCGCGGCACTGACCGCCGCGCAACCTCCGGCGATGCCGAACCCGACCACCACGACGTCGAACTCGTCGGACCAGGTTTCGACGTCCGCGGCCACTAAGGCTTCGGGGACCTCGGGGATTTCCTTCACTGCTGCTCCTGTTTCACATACTCGAAGAACGCCCGGATCTCGGGCGGAATGTAAGCGATCTCCAGATACGGCACCCCGGCCGCGGCGGCCGACAGGTAGGCAAATCTCATGCCTCCGGGCATGACGCCCTGACAGACAACGGGTGTCCCGTCATCTCCGGCGTCCCGCAGTTTCTCGTCGAATGCGTGTTCGTCGGCCGCTTCGATGCAGATGTGGTGCAAGCCGGCCCCGTGCCGGTCCAGGAACTCGGTATAGACACTCTCACCACGCACCGGAGCGATGAGCTCCAGCTGGGTGTCGCCGGCATAGCTCAGCGAGATGTCGGCGACGAAATCGGCGGGCCGGCCGCGGTGACTGCAGGTTTCGGGGCTGAAGTGCACCGAGGGCATGCGCACCCAGCGGCGCGCCCCGAGCAGGGCGGTCAGCGTCCGTTCGGTGGCATCCAGATCGGCGGTAACCCAGGCAATCTGGACAGGTGTCTGATCAAGCATCGCCATGAGAATATCGCCCAGTAGGCACGAAAGCTAGAACGTGTTCTAGTTCTGCGATTCATGCCGGTCAGGGCTGGCCGACGAGATTCGACACCTCGCCGGCGAGCGGCGCGCTACGCGCCTGGCCACTGGCGTTCTGCCACGATACGGCCGCCGGAAGGTTGCCCCACGTGCTGTTGAACATTCCCACGATGGCAGCCCGGCCATCCGGTGTGACCACGTAGACCGGGCCGCCGGAATCGCCCTTCTGGCTGACCACGCCGTTGGCCATGGTGAACCAGCCGTTGTTGACGGCTTCGACGGTGCCGCAGGTCTCCCCGGTCACCACCCCGAAATGGCAGACCGGGGCGCCGGACGTCGGCACCACAGCGGGATCCTCCACGAGCATCCGCCCGCCCGGCAGGATGTTGTTCACCACCACGTCGCCGGCCAGGTGGATGGTCTCCCAGTCGGAGATCATGTGATTGGTGTCGACCGTGGCCCCGTCGGGCGTGTTGTCCCGGAAGGACCCCATGTGCCCGATGAAATTGCCGTCCCGGTCGTTCACCGGCCCACTACCGCGGCAATGCCCCGCGGTGAATCCGACCCGGCTCACCGGATCGACAAAGCCCAGCGTGCATAAATTGGTGCCCTGGCGGATCTCCATGCCCGGGTACACCAGCGAACCCGCCGCCGCGGCCGTGGGGACCGGGCATACCAGCAGCCCTGCCACCGGAACCCCCGCCAGCGTCCGCATCACCCCACCTAGCCAACTGTTCACGGCCGGCCTCCCTCGTTTTCGGACGTGGTGAACGTCACCCTACCGACATCAATATCGGTCAGACGGCAACTTCGTTACCGGGGGTACCCGTAACGACGTGCCGAAAACGACGACGGCCCGGACCGAATGGTCCGGGCCGCGCATCTGTTCACAGGTCAGGGAATCGTCAAAACCTGGCCCGGGTGGATCAGGTCAGGGTTGGCGACGCCGCTGGCATCGGCGATCTGCTGGTACTTGTTGCCGTCGCCGTAGAACCGCTCGGCGATCGCCCACAGGGTGTCGCCGGAGACCACGGTGTAGGTCCGCGGCTCAGGCGCCGGCGGGGGTGGCGGCGGTGCAGCCGGCTCGGGCGCGGCGGCCGGTGCGGGTTCCTCCACAGCGGCGGGTGCCACCTCGGGCTCAGGCGCGGCCTCGGGGGCCGGTGGCGGCGGCTCGGAGGTCTCGGTCTTGGACGACCAGGCCGGTCCGTCCGCCGCGTACAGCACCAGGTTGCGGTCATCCTGGAGAACGAGCTTGACGTCCTTCTTGCCCTTGGTGTCGGTGTGCCACACGGGCTTCTCGGACGTGTACAGCACGAAGTTTCCGTCGGTCTGCACCTCCGCCCGCACCACGTCCTGGCCGTTGGTGGAAGTCGACCAGACCGCTTGGCCACGCGCCTCCAACACGAGGTTGCCGTCATCCTGCAACGTCAGCGTGTAAGCGCCGTTGTTGGAGGTGAGCGACCCCCCCTTCTCCAGCTTCTGTCCTTCGGTCAGTGTGTCTCCCACGCATTGCCCCTTTCTCGACCGTGATCCGGGTTGTCCACCCGGTTCAGTCGACCTTACTGATTTGCGGTTTGCTTTGGTGCCATTCGGCTCGGCCCGAATTCAAACGTCACACAAACAGTGGGGAACACCGGGAATTTCGCCAGCAGAAGACCCAGAGCACACCGGCGCGGCGTGTCGCAAATCGACGCTATTCCGAATAACGGACGGCGTCAATTCTCATGTCGGCCAATGATTGTGGCGTCGGGGCGGCGGCGCGCTACCCGACCGCTTGGGGTTCGGAGGCCTCGGCGGGCTGCCAGCCCGGCGGGCCGAAGATGTAGCCCAGCCGGTCCCGTAGCCGGCCGGCCCGCCGCACGTCGCGGGCGATCGCCACGTATTCGTGGGTCTGCAGCTTCCAGATGTTGAAGGTGCCGACCGGCTTGGTCAGCCCGTAATGCGGCCGGAACACCTCCGGCTGGAAAGTGCCGAACATCCGATCCCAGATGATCAGGATGCCGCCGTAGTTGCGGTCCAGGTACAGCTGGTCCCGTCCGTGGTGCACGCGATGATGCGAGGGCGTGTTGAAGATGAATTCGATTGGCCACCAGAGCTTTCCGATACGCTCGGTGTGCACCCAGAACTGATAGACCAGATTCACCGAGAAGCTGGCGAACACCAGCCACGGTGGGATGCCGAGCAGCGGCAAAGGAATCCAGGCCAGGATCTCGCCGCTGTTGTTCCATTTCTGCCGCAGCGCGGTGGCGAAGTTGTAGTACTCGCTCGAGTGATGGGCCTGGTGCGTCGCCCAGATCAACCGCACCCGGTGGGCCACGCGGTGGTACGCGTAGAACAGCAGGTCCACCCCGACGATCGCGATCACCCAGGTGTACCACCGATTCCCAGGGAGGTGCCACGGTGCCAGGTAGGCGTAGATGGCCGCATATCCCAACAGGGCCAGCAGTTTCCATGCGGCGGTCGTGAGGATCGACACCAGCCCCATCGAGATGCTGGCCCACGCGTCGCGGGTGTGGAACGCTCCGGCAGGTGCCCGGTCGGATTCGAGATGTTCCAGGCGCCGCGCCGCCGTCCACTCCACGGTCAGCAACACCAGGAAGAACGGGATCGCGAAGAACACCGGGTCCCGCATCGGCGCGGGCAGAAAGTCCAGAACAGACCTGATCATGTCCATGTCAATCTCGATGTTCTCGTCAGCGGAAGTTGAGGATCTGGCTCCCCCAGGCCGCGTGCAGATCGCGGTCCAGGTCGGCGACGGTCTTGTCCTGCTTGTCGATCACCAGGGCGGCCCTGTCCTCGCGGCGGTACGGCCGCCACACCGGTTCCCCGACGCCACCCGAGGGTTGCCCGGTGGCGGCGAAGTTGACCCACCGACGACGCACCCGCTGCGACACCGCGCGTCCGTGCTTGAGGCCGCCCAGCTTGAACGTCGGATCTTTCGGACCGGCGACCAGATTGCCCCAGACGTACGGCAGCTCGGTGGCATGGGCGGCGCCGAGCCGCAGCAGCCGCAGCATCGGGGTGGTGAAGTCGAAGCGATACAGGTGGACCGGGGCGACGGCGCTGTGCCCCTCGGCGAACCACAGGGTCGGCATGCGGAACCCGATGTCGCGCGCCATGCCCAACCCGATCGCCTTGGGCCGTAAACCCGCGTAGGCCGACGTGATCTGGGCCTCGGTCGGCAGTTGTAGGCCCGGCTGTTCAGCAGCGATCGCGGCGAACATGGACCGCAGTGCGCCTGGGGTGATCGGCATGAGCGGTGACTTCATCCAGCGGAACACCGTGGCCTCGTGCTCGTTGGTCCCGATCATCAGCGGCACCGGGTGCGTGCGACCCGCCCTGGCCGCCGCCACCGGGTAGTCCGGAACCACGTCGCCGTCGACGATGGGCGCGAAGGCCAGCAGGCCCGGTGCCTGGGTCGGGACCGCGTCGAACACGTCTTTGGCCGCGGACAGGATGCTGGGCACCGGCGCGCCGGACAACCGCCCGATCTCGTCGCCCGAGATACCGAGACGCTCGAGGAACTGGCCGGCCACCGCCCGGGACCGATCGGCGTCGTATACCGATGTCGCCGGCGAACTCTGCGCGATCGCCGCGCTGAACAACCCCTCGGCGGCCGGGCTGGCCAGCAGGGTGGTGACGATCCCGCCGCCGGCCGATTCGCCGAACAGGGTCACCCGTTCTGGGTCGCCACCGAAGGCGGCGATGTTGTCGCGCACCCACCGGAGGGCGAGCAGCACATCCCGCAGGCCGAGGTTGGTGTCGAAACGCAGTCCGCTCGCACCGGGACGCCCGTTGAACTCGGACAGGTCCAGGAAGCCGAACGGGCCGAGCCGATAGTTGATCGTGACCACCACGGCATCGCCGTCGGCGGCCAGCACCGACCCGTCGTACAGCGGCTGGCTACCCGAGCCCAGCACGTAGGCCCCACCGTGCACCCACACCATGACCGGTTTGCCATCGCCTGGCTCGGTTCCGCTCGGCGCCCAGACATTGAGCACCAGGCTGTCCTCGCCATGGCGGCCGCCGAGGTCGAGCGGGAGCCGCGGATCGGTGATCTGCGGGCATACCGGGCCGGCTACGGTCGCGTCGACGATCTCCTGCTGACGGGCGGGCGGTTGCGGTGCCCGCCAACGCAATTCACCGACCGGCGCGGCGGCGTAGCGGATACCCATCCACTGCTTGACGGTTCCGTCGTCGGACCCGCGGACCGGTCCGTACCCGGTGTCGACGACCGGGCCGCCGCCGGCGCGAGCGCGGGTCGGATCGGTCATACGGGCTCCTCGGCGAATCTGGCGAACTCCCCCACGGTACTCACCCGCGGCGGCCGGGGCCGGTGCTGTGATCGGATAGGTTGATCGGGTGCGGACCTGGACGTTGTTGATCGCGGCCGTCGCCACCGAAGTCAGCGCCACGCTGTCGCTGCGCGCGTCCCAGGACCACTCGGCATGGCTGGTGTTGGTGGTGACCGGCTATCTGGCCGCATTCGTGCTGTTGACCCTGGTGCTGCGGGCCGGCATGCCGGTCGGCGTCGCGTACGGCATCTGGGGTGCGCTCGGTACGGCCGCGACGGCCGTGCTGGCCGCCATGCTGTTCCGCGATCCGTTCACCTGGCCGATCGTGGTCGGCATCGGCCTGATCATCTCAGGCGTGCTACTGGTCGAACTGGGGTCGCACCCACGGCAGACGGAATCATGATGTGGGCGGCGCTGGCCGGGGCGATCCTGGTGGAGGTGCTCGCCACGCTGGCGCTGCGGGCCTCGGACGGATTCCGGCGCAAGGCCTGGATCGCCCCGGTGGTCGCCGGGTACGTGATGTCGTTCTACCTGCTGTGGCTGGCGCTGTCGTTGGGCGTCCCGGTGGGGATCGCCTACGGCATCTGGACCGCGTGCGGGGTGGCCCTGGTCGCGATCATCGCCAGGTTCCTGTTCAAGGAGCCGCTGACCCCGGTGATGATGCTCGGCATCGCGCTAATCGTGTCGGGTGTGTTCACGATCGAGCTCGCCGGCGTCGGACCCACGCCCTGAATCCTTCCGCGGCAGCACCCCGGCCAGCAGCACTGCCACCACCCCGGCGACCGGCACGGCCAGCAGACCGGTCCGCAATCCGGCGGCATCGGCCACCAATCCGACCAGCAGCGGTGCTCCGAAGAAGCCGACCCGCATGAGCCAGGTGACCACGGTCAGACCGGTGCCGGGGCGCAGTCCGGGCAGCTGATCGGCGGCGTGCATGGCGGCAGGTACCAGGGTGGCCACCCCGAGGCCCGCCAGCGCGAACCCGGCGATCGTTGTCGTGATGGTCGGGAACGCCAGCGCGGCCCCCATCCCGGCGGCGGCGATGAGGCCGCCCGCGCGCGCCACGGTGGCCTCGCCGAACCGGTCGACCAGCCGGTCGCCGGTCAGCCGGCCGACGAACATGAACCCCACCAGTGCGATGTACCCGAACACCGCCAGTGCCGGTGGTGCATGCAGCCAGTCGCGCAGATACAGGGTGGCCCAAGAGCTTCCGGCGTCCTCGACCGTGGCGCCCGCAATCGCGATCAGCACCAGGGCGAGCAGGATCAGGTACACCCGCGGTCCGGCTTCGGTCCGCGCCGCGGGGTGCGCGGCCGGATGGTCGTCATGGTCGGGGCCGGGAAGCAGGTAGCGGCAGGCGATCAACGCCACCGCGCCCAACAGCACGGCCACCGCCGCCAGATGGATGCCGCGCGGGATGCCAAGGGCGATCGTCCCGGCACCGGTGAGCCCGCCGAGAATTGCGCCGGCGGCCCACACCGCGTGCAGCGAGTTGATGATCGAGCGGCCGTGCGCCCGTTGCACCCGTAGCCCGTGTGCGTTCTGTGCGACGTCGACGACGGAATCGCACGCCCCGGCCAGGAACAGTGCCGCGGCGAACAGCAGCGGTGTGCCCGCGACACCGGCGCCGACGACGAACGCGGCGAGCGCGACCGTACCGATGACCGCCACGCGTGCGCTGCGGAACCGTCGGATCAGGGTCGCCGCGGTCAATCCCGCGACCAGTGCCCCTCCGGAGAAGGCGGCGACGGCCGCTCCGTACACCGCGTTGCTCAGGTGCAGATCGGTCTTGATCTCCGGATAGCGCGGCAGCAGATTGGCGAAGATCGCCCCGTTGGTCAGGAACAGCGCGCCCACGGCGATCCGGGCTCGGCGCAGCGCGGCGGTGTCGCGTTGTTCTGAGACCGACCTGGATGCCACTGAGGCGACACTACTGCGCTCGGAGGGAAGCTAGCCGACCGCCGCCACCAACCGCTCGCTGACCTGCCACAGCTCGGCGGCCTTGGCCTCGTCGTACGAATCGCGCGAGGACCGGATCCGGCGGGTGCCTTCGAAGTACGCCCCGGTGACACCCTCGAGGGCGGGGTCGGCGACGAGCGCGGCGAGGTTGGTTCCCGAACGCCTGGTGCTGTTCACGTTGGGCAGCATCCGCAGTGCCGGCATGAGCAGGCGCCAGGCCAGTCGCTGGATGCTCCCGTAGTCCCTGGCCAGTCCCGAACCGGGCATCAGGCCAGGGTCGAATGCGTTGACCGTGATTCCGCGGCCCCCGTGGCCGAGCCGCCGGTCCAGCTCATAGCTGAAGAGCATGTTGCACAGCTTGGAGGTGGTGTAGCGACGCCGCCCCTCTTCGCCCGTCAGTCCGTCCGTCGGTGGGCGCAGCAAGTCTTCGGCCGAGTCATATTGCGGCGCAGGCATACCCGTGAACCTGTCCGGATCGTGGGTGCCGCTGCTGACCACTGCGATCCGCGCCGGCAGCGTCAACGCGTCGAGCAACTGCTGCACCAGCGCGAAGTGACCGAGATGGTTTACACCCCAGGTCATCTCGTAACCGTCCACGGTGGTCTGGGCACCCGTGACGAGCTGCAGCCCGGCGTTGCACACCACGGCGGTCACCGGCGGAACGTCCAATCTCGCCACGGTATCGGCGAAGTCGCGCACCGACCGCAGCGAAGCCAGGTCCAGTTCGCCGACGGTCGCGCGTCCGGCGCCGCCGAGCCGCGCTGCCGCCTCGGCGCCTCGCTCGGAGTCGCGTACCGCCAGCACCACATGCCACCCCGGATCGGATACCAGGAGGGCGCGGGCGCATTCGAACCCCAGACCGGTGTTCGCGCCGGTGATGATCGCGGTCTTGCCGGTCACTTTTCCTCCAGGAGTATCGGGATGAGGGCGGTGACGGCCTGCCACAGCCGCCGGTACATGCGTGCGACGTCGGCGCTGCCGGGCTCGAGGTGCCCGGCGAAGAACACGCCGTCGGACTGCGCGACAGCGAAGGCGGTGAGTTCGGCCACCACCCGTTCGGCACGGCGGGCGGGGACGTCGGCGGGCAACTGGCCACGCACAGCGGCGGAGAACCGGGAGATCGCGGTGTCCCGCACCCGGCGCACCACTGCGGTCACCGTCGGGTCGTCGCCGCGTTCCAGCGACAGCAGGTACAGGATGCGGAGGAACTCGGGGCGCTGCGACTGCAGGTCTGAGAGCACCGCCAGCTGGTCGTCGATGCCCGCGCCGCTCGGGATGGCCGCGAAGAAGCGGTCGGCTCCGCGTTCCATCACCGCGGCGAGCACGCCGTCCTTGGACCCGAAATGCCAGTAGATCGAGCTGGCCGGCAGGCCGCAGGCCTTGCGGATGTCGCTGATCGAGGTCGCGGCGTAACCACGCGTGGCCATCAGTCGCTCGGTGGCGTCGAGGATCTGCTCGCGGGAATCCGCGCCCTGCTGTTGTCGCCTGGTGGATGCAGTGGTCACTGGAACCCCGCCTCTGTAAGGATCGTTACAGACAGGCTAGCAGCACTCGCGAGCGCGTCGCCAGTCGCACGCTGAGCCGGTGACGATCGGCGACCCCATGTCGAATCAGTACCCGGTGCGACCTGCCGGCCCCGATGTCGACTGACACGATCGCGCTCTGGGCACCAAGATTGATCTCATGACCCCACCGTCATCGGCCCTGCTGGAGTTGGCCCGCCGCTACGGCGTGGCCGCCGAATTCGACGACTGGACCGGTCGGCGCACCGCTGTCGCGGAGTCGACACTGGCGGCCGTGCTGGAAGCCCTCGGCGTTCCGGCCGGCAGCGAGCGGGAACGCGCCGACGCGCTCGCCGCCCATGACCGCCGGTACTGGCAGCGTTGCCTGCCGCCCATCGTGCTGGGCCGGGCAGGCGTGGCGTCGAGTTTCTGGGTGCATGTCACCCACGGCGATCCGGTCGACCTCACACTCCTCCTCGAGGACGGCACCGAGCGCAGCGGCCTGCGGCAGCTGGAGAACAACCGGCCACCGTACGACCTCGGGGACCGGATGGTCGGCGAGGCCACGTTCGAGCTGCCTGCGGACCTGCCGCTGGGCTATCACCGGCTGCGGATGCGGGTGGGCGAGTCTCATGCCGAGACCCCGGTGGTGATCTCCCCCGCCACCCTGAGCCTGCCCGCTCGACTGGGCCGGCGGCGAGCCTGGGGCCTGGCCGCCCAGCTCTACAGCGTTCGCTCGCAAAACTCTTGGGGTACAGGTGATCTGACAGACCTGACCGATCTGGCGGTGTGGTCGGCAGCCGAGCACGGCGCCGGATTCATCCTGATCAACCCGCTGCATGCGGCCGCCCCCACCGCCCCGATGGAGCCTTCGCCGTATCTGCCCACCTCCCGGCGCTTCGGCAGTCCGCTCTACCTGCGGGTGGAGGCCATCCCGGAGTTCGCCTCGGTTCGTCACCGCGGGCGCATCCGGGCGCTGCGCACCGCGCTCAACAAGCGCGCCGACCGCGGCCCGACCATCGACCGCGACGCGGCCTGGCAGGCCAAGCGCTCCGCGCTCGAGCAGGTGTACCGGGTGGAACGCTCAGCGGGACGCGAGAAGGCGTACGCCGCCTACCGGGCCAGGCAGGGTTCCAGCCTCGACGATTTCGCGATCTGGTGCGCGCTGGCCGAGCGGCACGGTGCGAACTGGCACGGTTGGCCCCACGCACTGCAGCATCCGGCGAACCCCGAAGTGGCAGCGTTCGCGGCCGCCAATCCACGAGCTGTCGATTTCCACCGGTGGTTGCAGTGGCTGCTCGACGAGCAGCTCACCGCCGCCCAGGCCACCGCGGTGCAGGCCGGCATGGAGCTGGGCGTCATGAGCGATCTGGCCGTCGGCGTCGATCCGGACGGTGCCGACGCCTGGGCGCTGCAGGATGTGCTGGCGCTCGGCGTCACCGCGGGCGCACCGCCGGACGAATTCAACCAGCTCGGTCAGGACTGGTCCCAGCCGCCGTGGCGGCCGGACCGCCTCGTCGAGCAGGCCTATGAACCGTTCCGGGCAGTGGTCAACATGGCGCTGCGGCATTCCGGCGGAGTCCGCATCGACCACATCATCGGGATGTTCCGGTTGTGGTGGATCCCGAAGGGCGCCGCACCCACCGAGGGCACCTATGTGCGCTATGACCACGACGCGATGATCGGCATCATCGCGCTCGAGGCGCACCGGGCCGGCGCCCTCGTGGTCGGCGAGGATCTCGGCACGGTCGAACCGTGGGTACGTGACTACCTCCACGAGCGGGGCCTGTTCGGTACCTCGATCCTGTGGTTCGAGTCCGACGGGTCCGGTGGGCCCCTGCCCGCCGAACGCTGGCGCGAGTACTGCCTGTCGTCGGTGACGACGCACGACCTGCCGCCGACACCCGGATATCTCGCCGGTGAGCATGTGCGGTTGCGGGAGCAACTGGGGTTGCTCACCCGTCCGCTGGACCAGGAACTGGCCGCGGACCGGACCGCCCAGGCCGCCTGGCTCGACGAGCTGCGCCGGGTCGGGCTGCTCGGACCCGATGCGGATACCGATCAGGTCGTGGCGGCGCTGTACCGCTATCTGGGCCGCACTCCGTCGAGGCTGCTGGCGCTGTCGCTGGCCGACGCGGTCGGCGACGTGCGCACCCAGAACCAGCCCGGCACCACGGACGAGTACCCGAACTGGCGCATCCAGCTGGCCGGTCCGGACGGCCGGCGCCTTCTCCTCGAGGACGTGTTCGTCGACCCGCGGGCGACGGCGTTGTGCGAGGTGATGGCGACGATCACCGCCCACCCGGGCCGGTCCGGAATGTAACGCGCGGGGCGCCTTCTCCGGTTTCACAAACGTCTCAGCTGCGATATGTTCGCAACCGCACCCGACTGACGGAGTTCATGTGAAGAAGCTTGTTGCGCTCGGCGGTGGCCTGCTTGCCGCCGGTTCGCTCGCCCTGTTGGCCGCAGGCACCGCCACCTCGCAGCCGACCTCCGCCTCGGTGAACGTCGTCGGAGAGCCCTACATGAAGGCGTTGGCGATCCTGAAGAGCCAGGGCATCAAGGCCACTTTCGGCGGCTCGTTCGGTAGCGCGCTGCCGCAGGCCGAGTGCCTGGTCGACTCTCAGAAGGTCAACTCCAGCGGCAAGATGATCCTGATGCTGGACTGCAGCGAGGCCGCGGCCGAACAGGGTGCCGATGCGGCCGTCCCCGGTGGACCCAGGGTGGGGAGCAACGGGGTGACCACGGTGACGCCGACGCCGGTGGTCCCGATCGCCGGAGCGCCTGGCGCGGGTACGCCGCCGCCGGCCTGATCCGAGGCGGGTCCGCCCGAAAACAGGCAACCCGGTACCGCCGTTCCCACCTAAATCCGTACACTGCTGAGAGTCCACTCATCCCAGGGAGGCTCTCGATGTTGCGTCCGTTGCGGTTCGACCATGAGATCGACCCGGGCCCGGTACAGATCCAAGCCCGGAAGGTGCACTTCGATCTCGACGGCATCCCGTTGCACTGGATCCCCGGCCATCCGGTGGCCTCGTCGATGGTGAACCTGTTCAACATCGTTCTACCGGTGGCCGAGCACTGGTTCGTCGCGACGTTCAACGAAGCCCTGCCGTACGTGCGCGATCCCAAGCTCGCCGATGACATGCGCGGTTTCATCGGGCAGGAAGCTACCCACGCCGAGACGCACGATCAGGTGCTCGACGATTTCCTGACCAACCACGGGGTGGACTACCAACCGGTCCTGTCGTTGGTGGAGCACGTGTTCACCAAGACGCTGGCCCCGTCGGATTCTCCTGACCCGCGGCGCAGGCTGGCCAACCTGTGCGACCGGTTGTGGCTCATCGCCGCCATCGAGCACTACACGGCGGTGCTGGGCGACTTCGTGCTGAACTGCGCGTGGGAGGACTACGAGGCCGACGCGACGATGACCGACCTGTTCCGCTGGCACGGCGCAGAGGAGGTCGAGCACCGCAGTGTCGCCCACGACGTCGCGGTGTACTTCCAGGACAGCTATTTCAGCCGGGTGCGGGCGATGTCGATCGCCGCCACGGCGGTGTACCTGTTCTTCCAGCGCGGCTGCTGGGCGATGGTCAAGAGCGACCCAACCCTCGACATCGGCTGGTGGCGGATGAACAAGATGCGCATGCGTGATTCCAAGCTCGGACTGCTGCCGAAGTTCTCCCGGATGTTCGGTTCCAACACCCTGGCCTACTGCCGGCCCGGCTTCTCCCCGGAGGAGATGGGGTCGACGGCCCAGGCGGTCGCATACCTGGCGAGTTCGCCCGCGGCGCGGGCCGCCCACCTGTGACGGGCGCCGGTATGCCGACGCTGTCACTGATCTCCCGATACCGCCGCCTGCCGCCGAGCATTTCGGGCCGTTTCCGCCATGATCCGATGCTGGGTGCCGCCGGTGCTGCCATCGCCACGATCTGGACGGTCGGCCGGCTCGTGCGGCGCCCCAGTCCGCCACCGGAGCTGGATCGCACCATCGAACTGACGGTGACGAACCGGGAGGTGGTCGCCCACGATCAGGACGTCATCGCGCTGACCCTGGCCGCAGCGGACGGCGGCAGGCTGCCGCAGTGGTATCCGGGTGCGCACATCGACCTGCACCTGGACAGCGGCCGGGTACGGCAGTACTCACTGTGCGGAGATCCCGGCCTCGCGGACCGTTATCGAATTGCCGTGCGGCGCATACCAGATGGAGGCGGGGGCTCCCTCGAGGTGCACGACAGCCTGCGAGTCGGCAGCCGGGTGAGCACGCACGGCCCCCGCAACGCGTTCGCCCTCACGGTGCCCGGCTACGGGTCGCCCACCCAGCGGTTCCGTTTCATCGCAGGTGGAATCGGCATCACCCCGATCCTGCCGATGCTGGGGTTGGCCGAGCGGTTGGGTGTGGACTGGTCGATGGTCTACGCCGGCCGCAGCCGCGACAGCCTGCCGTTCCTGGACGAACTCGCCCGGTTCGGCGACCGCATCGAGATCCGTACCGACGATGTCGACGGCCTGCCCACGGCCGAGGATCTTCTCGGCGACTGCCGCGACGGCACCACGGTGTACGCGTGCGGTCCGGCCCCGATGTTGACCGGCATCCGGGCCGCGCTCATCGGCCGTGACGACGTCGAGCTGCATTTCGAAAGGTTCGCGGCGCCACCGGTTGTGGACGGGGCGGAGTTCTCCGTGAAGGTCGCCTCGACCGGAACCGAGGTGACCGTCGGAGCCGACGAGACCCTGCTTGCCGCACTGGGCCGGGCAGGGGTCGACGCGCCGTACTCATGCCAGCAAGGGTTTTGCGGCACCTGCCGGATCCGGGCCACCGACGGGACCGTGCAGCACCGCGATACGTTGCTGACCGACCCGGAGCGGGATGCGGGATATCTTCTGACCTGTGTGTCGCGCGCCGAGGCCGGTCACCGGTTGACCCTCGACCTCTGACTCGTCACCTGGCTTCCGGCTGACCTTCGCCATACCCGGCCAGCTCGGGCGCGGTCATCAACTGGTCCAGCAAGGGACGCTGACCGCTCAGCAGCTTGGTGCGGGCTACCGCTACCGGAACCCAAGCGACACGGTCTATTTCGGGAAACTCGACGAACCGGCCCGATCCCCTGGGCAGTTCCACCGTGAACGTGTTGCTGACGGCCGCCGCGGCGTCGAAGTCGCCGTGCACCGCGAACGCGGTGACCACCTTGCCGCCCGCTTGGCGTACCGGCGCGAGATCGATGCGCGCACCGGCGGGCGGCGGGGCGCCGAGTTCCTCGGTGAACTCTCGTTGCGCCGCCACCCACGGGTCCTCCCCGTCGGCGTACTCCCCCTTGGGAATCGACCATGCCCCGGCATCCTTGCGCGCCCAGAACGGCCCGCCCGGATGGGCGATCAGGACTTCCACATCGGTCCCGGCGAAGCGGTACAGCAGGACACCGGCGCTCAGCTTTGCCACGAGTCGCACGCTACGCGGCGGCTCCGTCCCGGTTCCCGAATGTGACGCAGCCCTCGTCAAGAGTTTTCGGTCCGCCGGAATTTAAGTTGTGAACTCCCGGTTAATTCTTGAGTAACACCTAAACGAACCGACTACGGCGCCCGGCGGATTCCCCGCTGCCGACGCGCCGCATTCGGCATAACAGAACAAGAAAGAAGGCACCAAAGATGATGAGGCTCGGATTTGCCACAGCACTCGTAGGCTCAGCAGCCGCGGCGGTGATCGGCCTGGCCGCCCCCGCCCAGGCCGCGCCCACCGGGCCGGGCAATGCCCAACAGACGATCAGCGACCTGCAGGCCCAGGGCTACAAGGTCGTCGTCAACCACATCGGTTCCACACCACTGGACAAGGCGTCGGTGGTGGCCGTACGACCGGGGCAGACCTACACCCGGACAGATTCCGGTAACCCGGGCGACAGCTTGCAGACCAATGTTGTCAACAAGACTGTTTACGTGGACGTGAAGTAAGCCCGAACTGCGCGAAACATCAAGGAGGGGCGCCCTTTTCGGGCGCCCCTCCGTTGTGTCCGGGTACGGAACCCGATCAGGCGCGCGCTAGAGTCGCCAGCGTGCGACGTTTCACCAGGTATGTCGCCCTCGGCGACAGCCAGACCGAAGGCCTGTGGGATGGCGACGACACCGTCGGCCTGATGGGTTTCGCCGATCGGCTCGCGATGCGACTCGACGGACTGCATCCGGGACTGGGCTATGCCAATCTCGCGATCCGCGGCCACCGCATCGGCGATGTGCTGCACACTCAACTGCCCACCGCCCTGTCCATGCGCCCCGACCTGGTGACGGTCTGCATCGGGATGAACGACGTGACCCGGCCGGGACGCTCGTTCGCCCGCGCGCTGGACGATCTCGAACAGATCTACCGGATGCTCTCGGACTCCGGCGCCACCGTCGTCACCACCACATTCCCCGATATCACCCAGATCCTTCCGGTGGGCCGGCTGCTCGGAAAGCGAGTGGTCCAGATCAACGAGGCGATCAACGACGCCGCCGTCCGGTACGGATTCCACCTGGTCGACCTGTACTCGGCACCCTCGATGCGTGAACCGGGAACCTGGAGCCCCGATCGGGTACACGGCTCGGCGAAGGGTCACCAGCTGTTCGCCGCGGCGGCAGCCGAGGCACTCGGATTGCCTGGCAGCAACCATGATTGGGCACAGGCAACAGGCCGGGACCAGACCCAGTCGTTCCGGTCCCGGGCTTACTCCCAGGTGTTGTGGACGCAGAACATGCTGATGCCGTGGCTGTGGCGTCACCTGCGCGGGCAATCGAGAGGTGCGGGCCGCTCCCCCCGTCGCCCCGACCTGATGTACCTCAGCGCCTAACTGAAGCCGAGAATCGACCAGGCGAGGTCGGCCGGGCCGCCGGTCAGGTTGCCCTCGCCTGCCTTGGCTACCATCGCCGGACAGAACGTGGAGATCGCGATCCCGGTGAACATCGTGGCCGGGCCGAGCGACATCCCGCCGGCGTCGGCGACCTTGGCAGCCACGTCGGCGGCATTCTGGCCCGGCTCGGACAGCATCGGGCACACGGACTGTCCGAGCGCCACGGCCTGGGCGGGATCAACGGCGCCTACGCCCGCCTGCCCCAGCGCGTCGACGAACGTCTGATCAACCGGATCGGCCTGGGCCGGCGCCGCGCTCACGACAGCCGCGAACCCGGTCGCCACGGTGGCTCCCATTGCGGCGAGCACGCTGGAGAACCGGATCACGTTGCGCTGCATGGCCGTAATCGTACGGGCCCGACCGGGTCAACTTGTGCCGAGGTCCCGCCCCGGTGTCAGACCCCACCCCAGGCGGAGTCGAGCTCCTTGGCGACGTCGATCACCTTGGCCTGCTCGGATGCCGGGCTGTCGATTTCGCCGGCCACATGGGCGGCGATGAATCGCTTGATCTCCGCGTCCACGCCCGCCAGGATGCGCAGCACCTCGGCGCGCAGCGATTTGGAGGTGACGTGGATCGAGATGTCGGACGGCCGAGGCTTCTTGACATCGAGGATCAGCAGCAGTGGTTCGGCGGCCAGTGCCGAGGCGCGCAAGGCGATCTCGCCGAACACCATGAACTTGGGCCGGTCGATGCGCAGGTCGATCACCATGTCGATCTCCAGCGGGATGCGGATCGAGAACGTGATGGTTTCGCCCACGATGCGACTCACCCGGGGCTTCTGGATCTTGACCCGAGCGGTGACCTTGGCGATCTTGCCCGGCCCTTGAGCGATCGGACCCATCTCGAATGCGTCGCCGGCGATCGCGCCGATGGCGTCGCCGACCCGTTCCTCGGATACGGCCACCTCGAAGAACCGGCGACCGAATTCCTCGTAGGTGATGTAAGCGTGATCAGCCATGGTCCCTCTACGGTCTCACGACGACGTGCAGGGACGGTGCAGCCGGGCCGGTTTGCCTCGTCACGTCACATCCGCGTAGTACCGCAACCGGGTGATCGCGCGAGCCCCGCGGCCGAGATCGGCGATCAGCACGGCCCTGCGTCCGTCGCGGTCCAGGCCGGCCACCACACTCGACCCGGACGCGATCAGCTTGCGCCACGACGCGCCCGAGGTCCTTTCCACCAACCCGGACGTGCCGAGCGGTCCGTCGTCACCGGCGCAGATGACGGTGTCGGCACCCAGCCGCCGTTGTACCGCGACCGCGTCCCCGGCGCACAGGTCGTCGAGCAGTCCGGCGACCAGGCGCTTGCCGGCCCGGCCTGCGCCGGCCATTCCCTTGGCGAAACCGAGGGCGCCGGCCGGCCCCTGGTTGCGCAGCAACGCTGCGGACAGGCGAAGTCCGACCGGGACCGCACCGAGGCCGGCCCGGGCGAACTGCCCGATCATGGCGGGCAACTCCCAGTACGCCTGCAGGGCAGTGATACCTGCGGCATCCGCGGTGGGCGAGACGGCGTAGCGCAGGTAAGCCGGAATTCGCATGGTGACCGACGGGCTCATGGCGACCTCGAGCTCGAGATCGCGGATCACGGTCGACCCGCTGACGATGTCGACATCCCGGTGGAAGGTGATGTCCCGCGGGGCGATGAAGGTGTTGTAGAACCGCTCGATCTCGGCCGCGCCGCGGTGTGGCCGTGAGCCCACCGGGTCCTCGACCTGTCCGCCCGCAGCGAACAGCCCTACCCATCCCTGTCGGTCGTGTGCACCCGCTGCCTGCGGCGACAACTCGACGGTGGCCAGCAGCTCGTCCCGTGTGAATGCCATATGGATCGTTTACCATCCCACCCCGCCGCTCGTGCGCGCACACTGGTGTTGGACACGTGGGGCAGGCCCACGACCATTCGAGGAGAGCGCAATGAGTGGCAGTGGACCGTTCGGGTTCGACCCCGAGGACTTCGACCGCGTCGCCCGCGAGGCCGGCGAGGGACTGCGCGATGCCCTCGACGGGTTGGGCAAATTCTTGGGCAACCCGGGTCAGGGCGTCGGCTGGGCGGGCCTGCTGGATGAGGTGGCCCGGTTCTCGCGGCCCAGGACCGAGCCGGAGACCACCGGTGAGAAGGGTGACGGCGTGTGGGCGATCTACACCGTGGACGACGCCGGCGGTGCCCACATCGAGCAGGTCTATCCCAGTGAGCTCGAAGCCTTGCGGGCCAACGCCGGCAACACCGATCCGGGTCGCCGGGTGCGGTTCTTGCCCTACGGCATCGCGGTCAGCGTGCTCGACACCGATACCGGTGAGTAACAACGGCCCGAATTGCCGACTGCCGAGCTTGGCGACCGGCTAGGATTCTGGCCCAAAGTCAACGAACTGCCCGGCCTGATTCGACCGGCGGCCGGCAATGCTGAGGGTGGGACATGATTCGCGAACTCTTCGCCACGACGGCGGTCGCCGCGACGGCACTGGCAACAGCCATTACGGCGGCGCCGGGCGCTCTTGCCGACGACAACAGCAACATGTACCCGGACAATCCGGGCCGCTATCCCACCGATGTTCCCGGAATGAGCTACGAGGCTTCCAACGGCGCGCCGTGTTTCAGCTGGGAACGCAATGTCTTCGGCCGCGGCCCGGGCGGCACGGCGATGCAGTGCCGGTGGATTCCGAACCAGTGGCCGCCGGTGTACACGGGCTTCTGGACCTACGCCTACCCGTTGAACGGCGTGCAGGAGATCGGTTCGCCGTGCCCGGGGCCGCAGGAAGCCGCTCAGTCGCCTGACGGCCGGCCGATGTTGTGCCTCGGGGAGCAGGGCTGGCAGCCGGGTGTGCTGACCGGCGACGGGTTCTTCCCGGTCTGATCCGGCCCTGAGGCGCGGGTCACATCCCCTCGGCCATACAGTGATGTGGTCCGTGTATGGTCGTGGGGCCCGAATCCGCGCACATCAGGAGTGCCATGAGCGCCGACGTGAAGTTCGATCTGTCCACAGTGTTCTCCACGGTGGCCAAAGCCGTGCCCGATCAGACCTTCCTGGTGTGGCGGGACCGCCGATTGAACTACGCCGAATTCGACGCGCGCGTCGACGGCTTCGCCCACTATCTGGTATCGGCCGGTCTCGGCGTGCACACCGAACGCGACGGCCTGGCCGGACACGAATCGGGTCAGGACCACCTCGGCATCTACCTGCGCAATGGCAATGAGTACCTCGAGTCGATGATCGGCAGCTACCGCGCCCGGGTGGCACCGTTCAACGTCAGTTACCGCTACGTGGAGGAGGAACTCCTCTACCTGCTCAAGGATTCGAATGCCCGCGCGGTGATCTACAACGCCGAGTTCGCGCCCCGGGTGGCCGCGATCCGCGACGAGCTGCCGAACCTGAAGGTGCTCATCCAGGTCGCCGACGAATCGGGCAACGAACTGCTGCCCGGCGCGGTCGATTACGAGACGATCCTGAAAACTCCGGCACCGGAAACCGGGATGCCGACCCCGTCAGGTGACGATCTGTACGTCCTCTACACCGGCGGCACCACCGGCATGCCCAAGGGCGTGTTGTGGCGCCAGCACGACATCTTCCTGTCCTCGATGGGCGGCCGGCCGTTCGGCAGTGACACGTTCATCGCGTCGTACGAGGAACTCGCCGAGCGGGCCCGCACCGCGGGTGGCGGATTGTCTCTGCTGATGATCCCGCCGTTCATGCACGGTGCCGCGCAGTGGGCCGCCTACAACGCCATCACCATGGGCGGAAAGCTCGTGATCCCCGACGATGTGGTGCGGATGCGCCCCGACAACGTGCTGACGCTCGCCGCACGCGAGCGGGTGCTGAGCATCCCGGTCGTCGGCGACGCGATCGCCCGGCCGCTGATCGACGAGATCGAGAAGGGCGACTACGACCTGTCCGGTCTGTTCACGATCAGCAACGGCGGAGCGCCGCTCTCACCGACTGTGCGGGAACGCATCCTGGCCGCCCTACCGCACCTGATGCTGCTCGACGCGGTGGGTTCCTCTGAGTCGGGCACCCAGATGAGCACCGCTTCCACCGCGGGCACTGATTCCGAGGCGGCCACCTTCAACGCCCAGTCCGACACGGCGGTGGTGGCCGAGGACATGTCCCGGGTCCTCGGTCCCGGCGAGGGCGGCGGCTGGCTGGCACGACGCGACCTCATCCCGCTGGGCTACCTGGGCGACGAAGCCAAGACCGCCCGCACCTTCCCCACCATCGACGGAATCCGCTGGGCGGTTCCGGGCGACCGCGCAAACGTGTTGGACGACGGGCGTATTCAGCTGCTCGGGCGTGACTCCGTGACCATCAACTCCGGCGGAGAGAAGATCTTCGTCGAAGAGGTCGAGCGGGCCGTCGCCGCGCATCCCGCCGTCTACGACGTGGTCGTCGTCGGCCGGCCCTCGGAGCGTTGGGGCAACGAGGTCGTCGCGGTCGTGCAGTTCGCCGAGGGCGCCTCGGCCACCGACGAGGAACTCACCGCGGTGTGCGAGCGGACGATCGCGCGCTACAAGATCCCGAAGGCCTTCGTCCGGTCCGAGCAGATCGTGCGCTCGCCTGCGGGCAAGGCCGATTACCGGTGGGCCAAGTCGGTGGCCACCGAGCACGCCGGGGCGGTCAGCGCTTCGTAGCTTCGAAGGCTCAGGCCGCGAACAGTTTCCCGATCGCCGCAAGCATCGTGGTGTGGGCCTCGACCGCCTGCCCCACGGTGATCGCCAGCAAGGGCCGCGGCGCCGCGATGGTCAGGTCCTCGGTGATCCGGGTCCCCGTCTCGGTGGGCACGAAGTCCACCCGGCTGTCCAGCCGCACCTGGGGGAACTGCCGGGCCTGCGCGGTCACCACACCCGCGGCGGGAACGATGAGCCGGGCCCGGTACGTGATCGGAAGAGCGAATGGCCCCAACGGGATTCGGTCGCGCACCTGGTAGTCTTGCCGGTATCCGTCAGCCAGCGCCACCCGCGACGTGCTGCGCACCCACTGCACCAGCGGATGCACCTGGGAGATGTTGTCCAGGTCGACGTAGAACGCCCGCACCTGGTCCGTCGGTGCGGGCACCTCACCGCTGACGCTGTGCCGGGCCTGTCCGATCCAGATGCTCACGCCGCTCAGTTCACCACAGTCAGTTCACCACGATGCGCAATTGCTCCCAGCCGCGGACAGTCGAGGTGGGCGCGAGTTTCGCACTGTCGTAGTCGATCTCCCACTGCGGGAACCGGTTGAGCAGCTCGTCGAGCGCGACGCGGCCCTCCAGCCGGGCCAGATTGGCGCCCAGGCAGTAGTGCAGGCCCTTGCCGAAGGTCAGGTGGCTGATGTTGTCGCGATGGATGTCGAAGGTGTCGGGGTCACGGTAGCGACGCGGGTCGCGGTTGGCCGCGCCGAACAGCAGCAGCATCGCGCTGCCCGCCGGCACCGTGGTGCCGTCATATTCGAAATCTCTTGCCAGCCAACGGGCCACGTGCGGGCCGGTGGGTTCGAAGCGCAGCGTCTCGTCGACCGCTCGGGTCAGCAGCGACCGATCCTGCTCCACTTCACGACGTTGGTCGGGATGTTCGGCGAGCACCTTCGCCAGCCAGCCGATCAGCCGTCCGGTGGTCTCGTTGCCCGCGCCGGCCACCACCTGGGTGTAGTGCAGCACCTCCTTGCGCTCAAGCTTCCGGGTCACCCCGAACTCGTCGGTGAACTCGACGTTGAGCAGCGCCGTCATCAGATCGTCGGACGGATTGTTTGATCGCCATTCGACGTAGTCGGCATAGATCCGGCCGTCGGCGATGCGGTCGGCCTGTACGACCTTCATCGGCGCACCGGGTTTGGTGCGCAGGTTGGCGTCGTTGGCGTCCCGAACCCCGATCTGCTCGGATTCCGGTATGCCGAGCAGCATGCCGATCACCCGCATCGGCATCATCGACGCCAGCTCGGCGATGATGTCGAATCCGCCCGAGCCCACCAGCGGATCCAGACAGCGCACACAGAACTGCCGGATCTGGTCCTCGATCTCGGCCATCCGCCGCGGCGTGAACACCCGGGACATCAGTCCGCGCAGCAGGGTGTGCATGGGTGGGTCTTCGAACATCATCACGCCCGGCGGCATGGCGAAGTCGGATTTGACCAGTTCGAGGATGTCACTTCGGCTGTTGGAGAAGGTTTCCCAGTCCGACAACGCCTTTTCGACGTCGGCGTGCCGGGACAGCGCCCAGAAGTCGTAGCGCTCGTTGTGATAGATCGGCGCTTCGTCGCGCAGCCGGGTGTAGACCGGGTAGGGATCGGCGACGATGCCGATGTCGTACGGGTCGTAATAGACCGTCATTTCAAGCAGCTGCCTGCGTCGACGGGGAGGGTGACCCCGGTGATGTAGCGGGCTTCGTCCGAGGCCAGGAACAGCACCGCGTTGCTGATGTCCTCGGGCGTGACCCACGGGATCGGCAGCATGTGGAACGTCTGGCAGATCGGTGCGAGATCGTCCGGTCCGGGATTCTCCAGATCTGGCCGGAACATCCGGTAGGTCTTCTCGTTCATCAGCATCGGGCTGTTGACATGGGTCGGATGCACGGAATTCACCCGGATCGAATGCTGGCCCAACTCGACGGCGAAGCTGCGCATCAGGCCGACGACGCCGTGTTTGGCCGCGACATAGTGGCCGGTGAACGGGTAAGCCTTCGACCCGGCAACCGAACTGGTCAGGATGATCGAACCGCCGCGCCCGCCGGCGAGCATATGGGGCACACCGGCTTTCACCGTCTTCCACACCCCGCTGAGGTTGACGTCGATCATCTCCTGCCAGAGGTCCTCGTCCATCCGGTCCAGCTTCACCCCGGTGGTGCCGATGCCCGCGTTGGCGGCGATGATGTCCAACCGGCCGAGTTGCTCGACGCCGCTGTCGACCGCCGCCTTGAGCGCGTCGAAGTCGCGCACGTCGACCTCGGCAGTGACGATACGTCGCCCGAGGTTCTTGACCAGATTCGCGGTTTCGGCGAGGTCTTCGGCCGTCGCGCCCGAGGCCGGTGACCGGTCGAAGGTCGCGCAGATGTCGATGGCGATGATGTCCGCACCTTCGCCCGCCAGCCGCACCGCGTGGCTGCGCCCCTGTCCGCGCGCCGCGCCGGTGATCAGCGCGACCTTGCCGTCGACCCGTCCTGTCATTGCCCACCTTCCGACTTTGGGCGATCGCCCAATAACTACACTCGGGCCATGTCTAGCAGCCGCCGCCACGCGTGGTCAAGGGTGCGATGAGTACGCCAAAAGCCCCGTCCGGCCGCGAATCGTCCACCCGCCGGGCCCTGATCCGGGCCACCGCCCAGGTCATGCTCGAGGAAGGGTATGCCGCGGCGACGTCACGGCGGGTGGCCGCGCAGGCTGGGGTCAAACCGGCGCTCGTGCACTACTACTTCCCCAGCATGGACGACCTGTTCGTGGCGGTGCTGCAGGCCGGAGCCGAGTCGAATCTGAGTACCCAGCGGGAAGCCTTCGCCGACGACACCCCGTTGCATGCGCTGTGGGAGCTCAACAGCGCCCAGGGTGCGGCGTTGTGGATGGAGTTCATGGCCCTGGCCAACCACCGCAAGGCCATCCGCAGTGAGATCGCCGGTTACGCCGACCGGTTCCGGGAGCTCGAGGAGGCCGCGATGGCCTCGGCGTTGCAGGCCCACGGCGTCGACACCGACAAGTTTCCGCCTGTGGTGATGTCGATGATCGTGGCGAGCCTGGCCCGAATCCTGGTACTCGAACAGGGCTTGGGCATCAGTCGCGGCCATGAGCAGGCGCAGGATTTCGTGCGGCGCCATCTGGACCGGTTCGAGCTTCCCCCAGGTGGTCCGGAGTGACCCTGTTGCACGAGCTGATTTCGGCAGCGGCCGCCGCCGCGCCCGAGCGGCAGGCCGTGGTGACCGACGACGGCGCCACCGCGACCTTCGTCGAATTCGACCGTCAGATCCGCAACGTCGCGGCCTGGGTGGCAGCCAGGACCGCTCCTGGCGACCGGGTGGCGGTGGTCGCCGACAACAGTGCCGCCTACGCCCAGCTGTATTACGCCGTACCGCGCAGCGGGCGTGTACTGACCCTGATCAACCAACGCCTCAGCCCCGTCGAGCAGGCCGCGCAGCTGACCACCGCGGCGCCCGCCCTGCTGCTCGGCGACGAGCGCTATCTGACCGCCCTGTCCGGCACCGCGGCGCCGGTGGTCATGTTCGAATCCGAGCAGTGGCGGTCCGCGGAGGCGGCCGATCTCCCCCTCGACGATATCGCCGGTCCTGACGATCCGGCCTGGCTGCTGTTCACCAGCGGATCCACCGGAGTACCCAAAGCCGTTGTGCACAGCCATCGTTCGATCCTCACCGCGGTGTGGGGCTCGGTCACCGGCCGCTCGGTGCAGCCCGGCGGGGTGTACCTTCTGCCCTTCCCGATGTGCCACGTCGCCGGTTACAACATGCTGGTCCAGCATGCGGTCGCCGCCACCGTCGTGCTGTGCGCGCAGTTCCGGCCGGAGTCTTTCACGCAGCTCGTCCGCGCCCACGGGGTGACCTCGTGCTCCCTGGCGCCGACGATGCTGCATTCTCTGCTGGGCTATCTGGATCGCTCCGGGGCCGGCCTGCCCAGCCTCAGTGCGATCGCCTACGGATCCGCCGCGATGCCGCTCAACCTGCTGCGCCGCGCGATCGAGGTGCTCGGTGTCGACTTCCACCAGGGTTACGGGATGACCGAAACCGGTGGGAACATCACGTTTCTGGGCCCCGAAGATCATCGGTCCGGTGCCGCGGACCGGCCCGATTTGCTGACCAGTGCGGGATATCCGCACCGCGACGTCGAGATCGGTATCGCCGGCCCGTCCGGGGATCTGCTGCCATCCGGCGAGGTGGGCGAGATCGTGGTGCGCGGCGCGCAGGTGACACCGGGATATTGGCCCGACGGTGCCAGCACCGAGAACGGCTGGCTGCACACCGGCGACATGGGCCGCACCGACGCCGACGGCAGGCTGTTCGTGGTCGACCGACTCAAGGACATCATCGTCACCGGCGGTGAGAACGTCTCCTCACGAGAAGTCGAGGACGTGCTGTCCGGCCATCCCGGAGTCGACCAGGTGGCCGTGGTGGCGGTCCCCGACGACTACTGGGGCGAGGCGGTGTGCGCCGTGGTCGTCCCGGTGCCGGGACCGCCGCCGACCGCCGACGAGCTGATCGAGCATGTCCGACAGGAGATCGCGGGTTTCAAGCGGCCACGCGTGGTGCTCTTCACCGAGGCATTACCGCTGACCAGCAACGGGAAGATCGCCAAGGACCGGGTTCGTACCTTCGCTCGCGCTGCCGCGGCCAACCCCTCGAACGGCCCCGACACAGCGGACAATACGCCTGGTAGGCGCGTTTTCCAGGCTTTCAGCCAAATGCAGGACGAATTTTCCGACCCGTCAACGTAATCTCCGTTCGCGACCGAACGGGAGTGCTAGCGTTCCGCGTTACCCGAGAGCGCATAGGGGGTTCCCGAAATTGACTGCAGAAGATACTGACTGGACCAAGCCCGCCGCGATGGCGATCCCACCGGAAGGGTATTTCGAGCTCGAGCAAGGCCGCTACGGGCCGACCTATCCGAGAACCCCTGCCTGCCATGGCTTCTCCATCATCGCGAAGGTGAAGGAGGGTCGCGAAGAGGCCGTCCGCGCGTACGGCAAACAGATCGAGGAAGCCGTCGCCGCGAGCCCGGAAGTGCTTGCGCCGCTACGGCTGCATTACTTGCGTTGGCAGCTTTTCGATGTCGGTTCGGGACTGCATTTCCAGTACCAGGGCATCTTCGACACCGACTTCGACAAGTACACCGAGGACGCGGTGCAACTGTTCAGCAGCACCGGCATCACCACGGTGTTCACCAATCTGGAAGGGTTCCCCGAGGATTGGAAGGAGAACCCGGCGGCCTTCATCGAGTTCGTCCGGGCGCACCAGGTGCCGAGCTTCCTGGAATACGGCGAGTACCCGTATGTGACGGCCGACGAGATCAAGAAGGCCCTTCGCCTGAAGGCCGCGTTCTCCACCATGCTCGACCAGATGCAGTAGGCGGCCGTGCTCGAGTTCGACGAGATTCAGCACATCCTGCTGACCCGCACCCCCGCCCTCACCGGGCGCTACGAGTTCCTGACGTTCGACACTCCCGAGGGCGGCCGGGCCTGGCTGACCGAGCTGCTGGACAAGGTGTCCTCGGCCTCGGAGGCGACGGCCACCATGGCCGAATCCGACCGGTGGGTCACGCTGGCGTTCACCTGGACCGGGCTGCGGGCGCTCGGCGTCGACGAGGAATCGTTGGCAAGCTTCCCCCCGGCGTTCCGGGAAGGCATGGCGCAGCGCGCCTCGATCCTGGGTGACACCGGAGAGGCCGCCCCCGAACATTGGTTGGGCGGTCTGGCCGGTGAGGATCTGCATGCGATCGCGATCTTGTTCTCCCGCACCGACGAGCAGTGCCGCCGCTCCATCGAAGAGCACGACAAACTGCTGGACCGCACCCCCGGGGTGCGTAGCCTGTCCTACCTGGACCTGAACGCGACCCCGCCGTTCAACTACGCCCATGACCATTTCGGTTTCCGGGACCGGCTTTCCCAGCCGGTGATGAAGGGCTCCGGGGAGGAGCCGACGCCGGGTTCCGGTGACCCGCTGGAGCCCGGCGAGTTCATCCTCGGCTACCCAGACGAAGATGGGCCGGTCGCCAATCTGCCGAAGCCGGAAGTACTTTCGCGCAACGGAAGTTACGTGGCCTATCGCCGCCTCGAGGAGCACGTCGCGCTGTTCCGCGACTACCTTCGCGAGCGGTCGGATTCACCGGAGGCCGAGGAGCTGCTGGCCGCGAAGTTCATGGGCCGGTGGCGCAGCGGCGCTCCCCTGGTGCTCGCGCCCGACCACGACGATCCGGAACTCGGTGCGGATCCCATGCGCAACAACGCTTTCAATTACAAGGAGATGGACCCCTTCGGCTACGCCTGCCCGCTGGGGTCACACGCCCGCCGGCTCAATCCACGGGATACCGCGCACTACATGAATCGCCGCCGGATGATCCGGCGCGGCGCCACCTACGGACCCGCCCTGCCCGACGGCGCGCCGGACGACGGCGTGGATCGCGGCATCGCGGCGTTCATCATCTGTGCCGACCTGGTGCGCCAGTTCGAGTTCGCCCAGAACGTCTGGATCAACGACAAGACGTTCCACGAACTGGGCAACGAGCACGACCCCATCTGCGGAACCCAGGACGGAACTCTGGACTTCACCGTCCCCAAGCGTCCGATACGCAAAGTGCACAAGGGAATCCCGGCCTTCACCACGCTGCGGGGCGGTGCCTACTTCTTCCTGCCGGGAATGTCGGGGCTTCGCTATCTGGCTCAGGGCGAAGGAAAAGCAGCCTCCTGACCTACGGTTCCGCGCTACGGCATCGCGGCGAGCAGCCACCCGCTGATGGGATCAGGCGGCGGTGCGGGTGTCGGCATGGGTGCCGGTGCGGGAGCAGACACGAGACCCGGTACCGATGCCTGCGCAGGCCCGGGCGAAGGATCGGCCGCAACATGGACTTCAGCCGCGGGCAGGTGGGGCTGGGCAGCCGGAAGGTGCGCGGCGGGGACCTCGGCCGACTGCTGCGCCGGCAGGTTCAGCACGACCGGCGCCTGCGCCGGAACCGCCGTTTGCACACGTGGAACTGCCTGGGGCGCAGCGTTCTGCACCATGACCACGGGCTGGGCGCGTTGCACCGGGGCCACCGGCTCAGTCGGCGGCGCGTGGGCAGACACGATCGGTTCGGCCACGGGCACCCGTTCGGCCCGCTCTGCGACCTGCATCGGGACGGGCTCCTCCGCGGGCGGCGCCGTCACCGCACGCTCCGTCAGCTGCGGCGCGGCGACCGTCACCATCCGTGGGGCCGCGGCCGCGGTGATGTCGCCGTCGTCGCCGGCCGGGGCCGGTACGGGTTCGACGTGCTGCGAGCCCACCGTGAGCAGGCCGGCCGCGATCGCCGCGGCGGTGGCGGCCACGGCCCGCGCCGCGACGTACCTACGGGGTTGCGGAGACCGCACCGCGACAGGTCTGGGCGTTCGGGCAACCGCGTCGGTCACGACAGCTCGTGCAGCGGCCCGGGCGTCGCGCACCTGCGCGTCATCCTCGCCGGGGCCATCTGAGCCGGCCCGCTCGGCGACCACGCGCACATCGTCGAATCCCGCGGTGGCAAGTCGGTCGATGAGCTCGGTCAGCTGATCGTCGACATCGCCGGCGTCGAGCCCGTGCCAGGTCACGCCGATCGAGGCGACATCCTGACCGCTGGACGCGGCGATCGCCCTGGCGCTGCGGGCCGCGGCAGCGGCACGGACGGCCAGCTGATCAGCGAAGTCAACGTCGAAGGCGTCGTCGTCGAGTGGGGTGACATCCGGGGATCGGCCGTCACCGTCGACGAGTGCCCAGGCGATGCCGTGCGAAGTCACCGACAGCCCGAGCACTGTCTTCACCCTGCGACCTCGATTCCCCTCGTGCGGTCAACACCCGACCGCGACGAGCGTAAGTCGCCCCGCCTGCATCGGCATCTCGGAGAAGAAATCGGTAACCGCACGGGCACCGAGAATTCATCTGCGTCAGGGTGCGGGCTGCCCGGCCACGCCTGCCGTCAGCAGCCGGTGCGCCGCCGGGTCGCCGTTGAGCAACCGACTGGACCGCCGGGCGATCTGCCAGCACCCGTCCGTGCGGGCGAGTTCGAAATGGTTGGCCGTTGCCCGCCACACCACATATTCGCCGGACCCGTCGGAGGCCTCGCGGCGCACCAGGACCAGCGATTCGCAGACCGCCACCGCAGTGTCGCCGTCGACCGTCACCACGGCAGGCCCGAGGAAGTGGCTGCAGCCCGCGGCCACCAGATCACGGTGCGATGTCGAGCTGACCATCGCGTGGACGTCCGCACGGCCGGCCATCGCCCAGCCCTCGACCTCGTACCGCCCGTCGGGCGCCCACAACGCGGCCGTGCCGTCGGCGTCGGCAGCGTCCACCCGCGGGCCGTAGGACGCGATCAACCGGGCGATGTCGCGTTCGTCCTCGAGCCGGCGCAGCCGTGCCTCAAGTGCCGCCACCTCGGATGTCATTGCGGGGCCCGCTGATTGATCAGGTTGCGGATGGCCGCATCGGACTTGAGCACCACCTGTGCGCGATCCGGCGCACTGTTCAGCTCGGCGCGTTTGGCGTTGCCGCCGGCCACATGGACCGGGCCCGCACCGAGATGGTTCAGGCCTTCGGCGGCGACCTCGGCCGGATCGTTGATCCGCATGCCCGGGGCCTCGAAGTTCAGGCCGGCGCGCTCCATCGCCGGGGTGCGGGTCACCCCGAGCACCAGCTCCAGCACGTCGACGTTGTACTCGCGCAACTCCAGCCACAGGCTCTCGGCGAACAGCCGGCCGTACGCTTTCACCCCGCCGTAGACGGTGTGCCGCATCGATCCGGCGTAACCCGCCAGCGACCCCACCAGCAGGAGGCCGCCCCGGCCACGCG
Source organism: Mycolicibacterium sp. 050232 (assembly GCA_036235365.1). GTDB lineage: Bacteria > Actinomycetota > Actinomycetes > Mycobacteriales > Mycobacteriaceae > Mycobacterium. The sequence continues at coordinate 380,168 of JAZBEZ010000007.1, forward strand.
CGGCCATCGGCCGGCCGAAGTGCTGAACCAGCTCCATCATCCTGGTGACGTTGAGCTCGACGACCCTCTGGAATTCGGCCAGCGGTGCGTCCAGGAACCGTTCACTGCAGGTGTTGGCGCCCGCGTTGTAGATCAGTAGCCCGACCTCAAGGTCGGCGGTGGCGTCCACGATCTGCGCGGTCGAAGTGACGTCCACCAGATCCACCGCCAGCGTGCGGACCTGCACGCCCAGGTCGCGGCAGCGCTGCGCGGTGGCTTCCAGCGGACCGGTCTTGCGCGCCAGCAGGACCAGATTGAACCCGTGCTCGGCGAGTATCCGGGCGAACTCCGCGCCGACCCCCTCGGAGCCTCCGGCGATCACGGCCCACGGGCCGTATTTGGCAAGGTCGGTCATGTCCCGGATGCTATCTTTGGCCGCCGGACCGGCCCACGATCGGGCCGCTAGGAGGCGATCATCGGCAATTACGCGGTTACCGGGTCCGCATCCGGCATGGGATTGCAGGCTGCTTCGCGGTTGCGAGAACTCGGGCACACCGTGATCGGGGTGGACCTCACGTCCGGTGAAGTGATGGCCGACCTGTCGACCCCGCAAGGGCGCCGGACGGCGGCCGACGGAGTGCTGGCCGCGTGCGGCGGAGTGCTCGACGGGGCGGTGCTGGCCGCCGGACTGGGCCCCGGCCCAGGCGCCGACCGGAACCGGTTGATCGCCGAGGTCAACTTCCTCGGCGTGGTGGAGCTGCTGGAGGCCTGGCGCCCCGCCCTGGCCGACGCAGACCGCGCCAAAGTCGTTGTCATCTCCAGCAACTCGACGACCACCGTACCGATCGTGCCGCGGCGGACCATCCGAGCGCTGTTGGCGCGGGACACCGACAAGGCGGTGCGCTCACTGCGCCTGCTGGGCCGCAACGGGTCGGCGCTGATGTACGCGGCGTCCAAGATCGCGCTGAGCCGCTGGCTGCGGATCAACGCGGTCACCGCGGCCTGGGCGGGCGCCGGGATCCGGCTCAACGCCCTGGCGCCCGGCGCGATCCTGACCCCGCTACTGGAGGCCCAGCTCGCCGATCCGCACGAAGGCCGCGCCGTCCGCTCCTTCCCGGTGCCGGTCGGCGGCTACGGCGACGCCGGCGACCTCGCCGACTGGATCTGCTTCATGCTGTCCGATTCAGCTGATTTCCTCTGTGGCAGTGTGGTTTTCGTCGACGGTGGCACCGACGCCTTCTTCCGGCCGCAAGCTTGGCCGAAGGCCGTACCGCTACGGCATCTGCCGCAGTATCTGTGGCGGTTCGCCCGCGGCGTGCGCCATGAGTGAGACCGGGCCGGCACCGCTGGCCACCGTGCCGCCGGGTCGCTCCGACGCGCACGGGCCGCGCCGCGCGTGGGCCGCGGTCGCGCTGCTGACCCTGGTCGGCACCCTCAACTACGTCGACCGGTTCCTGCCCGCGGTGCTGGCCGAGCCGATCAAACACGACCTCGCCCTCTCGGACACCGCGATCGGGGTGATCAACGGGTTCGGTTTCCTGATCGTGTACGCGGTGCTCGGCATCGCGGTGGCCAGGATCGCCGACCGCGGAACCTACGGCGCGGTGGTCGCCGCCTGCCTGACGCTGTGGGGCAGCATGACCATGCTCGGCGGCGCCGTGCAGTCCGGGTTCCAGCTTGCCCTCACCCGGGTGGGTGTGGCGGTGGGCGAGGCCGGCAGCACCCCGGCCGCGCACGCCTATGTGGCCCGTAACTTCTCCCCGCAGCGCCGTGCGGCACCGTTGGCGGTGCTCACCTTCGCGATCCCGCTGGCCAGCGGCGCCAGCCTGATCGGCGGCGGGCTGCTGGCCGACAACCTCGGCTGGCGAACGGCTTTCGTGGTGATGGGCGCGGTCAGCGTGCTGTTCGCGCCGCTGGTGCTGCTGCTGGTCGGGATGCGCCAGTCACTGCCGGAAGTGACGTCCCGGGAACCCGGCACGCAAGCCAAGTGGTGGGCGCTGCTGCGCAAGCGCAGCTTCCTGTCTTTGGTCGGCGGCACTGCCTGCATCGCGGCCGCGGGCTACTCACTGACCACGTTCACCCCGGCCTTCCTGATGCGGACCCGCTCCATGACCCTCAGTGAGGTCGGGTGGGAGTACGGCCTGGCCACCGGACTGGCGGGCGTCCTGGGACTGCTGATCGTGGGCCGGTTGGCGGACCGACTGGCCGTGCGCGACCCGCGCTGGCTGCTGTGGATCGTGGTGCTGACGACGGCACTGCTGCTGCCCGCCTCGGTCCTGGCGTTCACGGTCTCCAGTCGCGTGGCCTGCGTGTGGTTCCTGGCGCTCAGCTATATCATCGGCACGTCGTACCTGGCCCCGTCGATCGCGGCCATCCAGCGGCTCGTGGTGCCGGAACAACGGGCGACCGCGTCGGCGATCTTCTTGTTCTTCAACGCGACACTGGGTGCGGTAGGCCCGTTCGTGACCGGCCTGATCAGCGACACGCTGACCCCCGATCTGGGCCCCCACGCACTGGGCCGTGCCCTGCTGATCCTGGTGCCGACGCTGCAGCTGATGGCCATGGGTTGCTATCTGATGGGCACCCGGTGGTACCGCAGCGACATTGTCGAGGCGGATTCGTAGTCGGCCTAGCCGACAGCCGGGTCCGCGGCGCGCTGTCTGCGGCGGGTGGCACCCCACAGGCCGACCGCGATGCCGACCACCGCGCCTCCGAGACCGACGACCTGCTGCGACCGCGGCAGCTGATCGTGTACCGCCAGGCCGCCGAGCAGGTCGGCGGCGTCGGCCCCGCCCGAGGCCAGGAACCAGCCGCGGGTGTCCTTGCCGCGCAGCCCTGCCGCCAGCAGCAGGCCACCGATCAGCGCATCGCGGTAACCCATCGACCGCCACATCAGCTGCGCAGTGGCGTCTGGTGTTTCCCGCCCGCCCCACAGCCGGTCGGCCCGATGTGGGTCGACGAGAAACGAGACGCCCGACGCGAATCGGATGGCACCGGCGGCCAGCGCGGCCCGGTCGATCGACATGCCGTGCAGCCTAGGGTCCGGGCGGAAGTGAGGGGCCCGTTATCTTCGGATCAGGCCCAGTGTCAGGCCTTCTTGTCCTTTTTCGGATCGACGACTGTCGGTGGTCCGTCGGGATGCAACGCGCCACCCTCGTTGAGCCAATCGGCGATCTCGGCGGCATCTTCGCGCGTGACCGGCCGACGCCTACTGAACAGCGATTTCACCTTTTTGGTCAGCTTCGGCATACCCCGATCGTAGAGGTGAACGGAGTCGACGACCGCCACTTGGCAAAGCCGGCGAATCCGCTTGTCAAACCGGCTGGAATACAGAGCTTTTCGACAATGCCCAGCCACCGGTGCCGCCCGATGTCGCGACGATTTTTCCGCAACCGGTCCCGCGAACCGTCTACGCCGCGATAATCGAGGAAGCCGAGCTCGAAGAGGAGCAAACACATGGCCACCATCGAAGCCAACGCACAGACCAACTCGTTCGACAGCGATGTCGAGGCCACGCAGGCCTATTTCGACAGCCCTCGGTTCGCGGGCATCACCCGGCTGTACTCGGCAAGGCAGGTCGCCGAACAGCGTGGCACGATCCCGTCGGACTATCCGGTGGCCCGCGAGGCCGCCACGGATTTCTTCCTCTATCTTCGCGATCTGTTCGCCCAGAAGCTGAGCATCACCACCTTCGGCCCGTATTCGCCAGGTCAGGCCGTGGTGATGAAGCGGATGGGGATCAGAGGGATCTACCTCGGTGGATGGGCCACCTCGGCCAAGGGCTCGATCAGTGAGGATCCAGGGCCCGACCTGGCCAGCTACCCGCTGAGCCAGGTACCGGACGAGGCGGCCGGGCTGGTGCGGGCCCTGCTGACCGCCGACCGCAATCAGCAGTATCTGCGGCTGCGGATGACGCCCGAACAGCGTGCCGCCACCCCAGCCGTCGACTATCGGCCGTTCATCATCGCCGACGCCGACACCGGACACGGCGGCGATCCGCACGTCCGCAACCTCATCCGCCGCTTCGTCGAATCCGGGGTGCCCGGCTACCACATCGAGGATCAGCGTCCGGGCACCAAGAAATGCGGGCACCAGGGCGGCAAGGTTTTGGTGCCCTCGGATGAGCAGATCAAGCGGCTCAACACCGCCCGGTTCCAGCTGGACATCATGCGGGTGCCCGGCATCATCGTCGCGCGCACGGATGCCGAGGCGGCCAACCTGATCGACAGCCGTGCCGATGAGCGGGATCAACCGTTCCTGCTGGGGGCGACGAACCTTTCGGTACCGACCTACAAGTCGTGTTTCCTGGCAATGGTGCGCCGGTTCTACGACCTCGGTGTCACCGACCTCAACGGCCACCTGCTGTATGCACTGCCCGCGGGCGAGTACGCGACCGCCGAGGCCTGGCTGGAACGGCAGGGCATCGCGAACACCATCGCCGACGCGGTCAAGGGCCACCGCCCAGGCGATTCCGTGGACACGATGTTCGACAAGGTCGAGTCGGCATTCGTCGAGGCATGGCAGGACGACGCCGGCCTCAACACCTACGGCGAGGCCGTCGCCGAGTTGCTGGAGTACCGCGCGAGGGAAGGCGAACCGGTCGCCATGAGTGCGGCCGACTGGCGCGCCTTCGCCGCTCGCGCGTCGCTGTACACGGCGCAGGAGAAGGCGCACGAGCTGGGCGCCGATGTGGCCTGGGACTGCGAGCGCGTCAAGACCCCGGAGGGTTACTACCAGGTCCGTGGCGGCATCCCGTACGCGATCGCGAAGTCGCTGGCGGCCGCGCCGTTCGCCGACATCCTCTGGATGGAGACCAAGACCGCTGACCTGGCCGATGCCAAGCAGTTCGCCGATGCCGTCCACGCCGAGTTCCCCGACCAGATGCTGGCCTACAACCTCTCACCGTCGTTCAACTGGGACACCACCGGGATGACAGATGACGAAATGCGGGCGTTCCCAGCTGAACTCGGAAAGATGGGGTTCGTCTTCAACTTCATCACCTACGGCGGACATCAGGTCGACGGCGTGGCCTGCGAGGAGTTCGCGACGTCCCTGCAACAGGAGGGCATGCTGGCACTGGCCCGACTGCAACGCAAGATGCGGCTGGTCGAATCTCCTTACCGCACACCGCAAACCCTGGTCGGCGGACCGCGCAGCGACGCGGCGCTGGCCGCCTCGTCGGGCCGCACCGCCACCACCAAGGCGATGGGCGCCGGGTCCACGCAACACCAGCATCTGGTGCAGACCGAGGTGCCCAAGAAGCTGCTCGAGGAGTGGCTGGCGATGTGGGGCGACTACTACAAGATCGGCGAGAATCTGCGGGTGCAACTCCGGCCCCGTCGCGCCGGGTCGGACGTGCTCGATCTGGGCATCTACGGCGACAGTGCGGAGCCGCTGGCCAACGTCGTGGTCGATCCCATCAAGGACCGGCACGGCCGCAACATCCTGACGGTGCGCGACCAGAACACCTTCGCCGAGAAGCTTCGCAAGAAGCGCCTGATGGATCTGATCCACGTGTGGCTGATCCACCGATTCAAGCCGGAGATCGTCTACTACGTGACGCCGACGGAAGACAACGTCTACCAGACCGAGAAGATGAAGGCGCACGGCATCTTCAGCGATGTGTACCAGGAAGTCGGCGAGATCATCGTCGCCGATGTGAATCAGGCCCGCATCGACGAACTACTGGCGCCCGATCGTGAGGCGCTGGGGCGGTTGATCCGGAAGGAGGACTGAGGTTCTCGGTGATCACCAGGTGACCGGCAGCTCCGCAATGCAGAAGATTTCCTGTTCGTTCTGAAATCGCAGCTCCTCCAAGGGGACTGCCAACTGCAGTGCGGGTAGCCGGCGCACCAGCGATGTCAGTGCGATCTGCATTTCCACCCTGGCGAGGTTCGCGCCGATACACTGATGCACGCCATAGCCGAAACCGAGATGTCCCTTGGTGTTGCGGTCGGGATCGAGTTGCTCAGGGCGGTCCACATAGGCGGGGTCCCAGTTCCCCGCCGGCAGGTTCATCAGGACGGTGTCGCCGGCCCGGATCTGCTGGCCGGCGATTGTGCAGTCCTGTATTGCGACACGCTCGACGAGGCTGTGCACGATGCTCAAATAGCGCATCAGCTCTTCGACGGTGTTGGCGATGACCGCAGGGTCATCGGTCTCACGCAGGCGCTGAAACGCCTCGGGGTGCTGAAGCAGCGCCAGCGTGCCGAGTGCGATCATGCTGGCGCTGGTTTCGTGACCGGCCTGCAGCATGATCACCCCGTTCATCGCGGCGGTCTCGCGGCTGAGCTGCCCGGTTGCCACGTAGTCGGTGATGAGACGGCTCAACAAGTCATCGCCGGGCTCGCGCTCCTTGCGGGCCACCAGCTCGAACATGTAGCCGAATATCGCGCCTATCGCCGCTTGCTTTTCCTCCGCCGGCAGCCGTGAGTCGAGTCCTCTGGTGCTGTTCTCCTGGAAGAACTCGTGATCCTCGTAGGGCACCCCGAGAAGAAGTGAGATGACCAACGAGGGCACCGGGAGCGCAAACTGCCGGACGATGTCCGCCGGCGGACCCGTGCTCACGATCTCGTCGAGGAAGCCGTCGACGAACTCCTGGATTTGCGGACGCATCGCCTCGGCTCGCCGAAAGGTGAAGTCTCTGGTCATCATTCGGCGCAATCGGTTGTGTTCCGGGTCATCGATACGCGGGAAGATCACCGGCATGTTCTCGCCCGCGTCGACCTTGATGCTGTCCGGAATCGAGTCGGCGCTCAGGTTCGGGTCGACCAGCGCCGCCCTGATGTCCTCGTAACGGCTGATCACCCACGTCGGCCGCTCCCGCCACAACGCGAGTTGGATGCCCGGCGTGTCGCGCCAGCGGGCGAATTCAGCGGGCGGCGCCAGCGGGCACCGGGTATCCCTCGCCGCTGGGATAACGGGCGGTGCGGTGTTCACGCCGGCGGTCACAAGGTGCCTCCAGAATCGACAGTCAGCTGACAATTAGCGAGCGTAAGGCTGAGCATAGTGACAGTCAACTGCCAGTTGCTACCCTTGCCTGGTGACAACAGCAGCCGACCGGCATCTGCGCGCCGACGCGGCGCGCAACGTCGACCGGATACTGCGTGCCGCCCGCGCCGTCTACTCCGAACTGGGGCCCGACGCGCACATCAGTGCCGTCGCGCAACGGGCGGGGGTTGGCGAACGCACCCTCTACCGCCATTTTCCGACCAAGGCGGACCTGGCCCGCGCCGCGCTCGATCAATGCATCGGCGAGGACATCACGCCCGCGATCGACCGCGCGCTACGGCGCAGGGACCCGTTGGTCGGACTCTCGGAACTGATCGACGCCTCGATCTCGCTCGCCGCCAGGGAGCACAGCCTGCTCAGGGTGGCCCGCCAGACCGGGGCCCTGACCGATGAGGTGCCCACTCGCCTCTACGCAGCCCTGAACGAACTTGCCGAGCAGGCGCAACAACGCGGCATGCTGCGCCCCGACCTGGTGGCTGACGACCTACCCCGCATCATCGCCATGCTCCATAGCGTGCTGTGGACGATGGACCCGGCCAGCGGCGGTTGGCGCCGCTACTTCGAACTGATACTCGATGCGATCTCGACGGGCAGCGAAAAGCGAACGCTGCCGGCGGCTCCCGCGTTTCGCGATATGACCGACTCCGAAAATTGGCCCGTCTGAATGGTTGTGAGGCCTCCGATGGAAGAACTCCGGTTCGATGGACGGACCGCTGTCGTCACTGGCGGCGGTGGCGGTCTCGGCAGACAACACGCTCTGCTGTTGGCCCGGCGGGGGCCCGTGTCGTCGTGAATGACACCGGTGGATCGGTCACCGGCGATGGCGCGCGGGTCGACGCAGCGCAGGCGACGGCGGACGAGATCAACGGGCTGGGCGGAGAAGCAATCCCGGACAGCCACAGTGTCACGACTCCGGATGGCGGCAAGGCGATCATCGATACCGCACTTCAAGCCTGGGGACGGCTCGACATCTTGGTCAACAACGCCGGTATCGTCGGTGACGCGCCGTTCGAGGACATGACCGCAGACCGATTCGAACCCCTGCTGGACGTCCATCTCAGAGGCGCCTTCTTCGTCACGCGCCCGGCGTGGAAAGCGATGCGGGAACAATCCTTCGGCCGTATCGTCAACACCTGCTCGGCGGCGGGCATCCTGGGCTCTGAGCGAATGAGCAACTACGCGGCCGCGAAAACCGGGCTGATCGGTCTCACCCGGGTACTGGCCGCCGAAGGCGCCGAGCTCGGCATCAAGGTGAACGCGGTCGCTCCGATCGCGGCAACACGCATGCTGGACTACTCACTGAGTAACGTTGCGGCGCTCGATGATCCGGTCGCCGCCGCGGCCGCCCAAGAAGTCATGCGTCCTTTCTTGGATCGGCTCGATCCCGCACAGGTGGCTCCGGTCGTGGCGTTTCTCGCCCACGCCGACTGTCCGGTTTCCGGCGAGATCTACACCGTCGGCGCCGGCCACGTCGCGCGGTTCTTCATCGGCAGGACAGTCGGCTACTACAATCCGGCACTGTCCGTAGAGGAGGACGTCGCCGGCCACTTCGACGAGATCAGGGATCAGACCGGCTACACGGTGCCCGCCGGACCGGCCGACGAAATGGCCGATCTCTACGGAGCCATCACCGCGCAGTAGCGGGCGGCGTAACGGGTCACTGGCGCATGTGCGACGCACCGCCGATGTACCAGGTCTGGCCGTTGATCCATTCGGCGTCCTCGGACAACAGGAAGGCCGTGACGGCGGCCAGGTCCGCGGGCTTACCGAGGCGCGTGACCTTGGCCGCCATCAGGAACATCTGCTGGATCTGTTGATCGTTCTGGCGTTCTTGGGTCTCGCCCATCACCAGGCCCGGCATCACGGCGTTACTGCGAATCCCCTTGCCGCCGTAGTTGTTCGCCACGTGGCGGGTCAGCTGGTTGACCGCGGCCTTGGAGGCGTTGTACGCGACGTGCATCGGATCGGTGCCGAGGGAGCCGCCCGACGAAGTGTTGACGATGCTGCCGCCGCCGTTGTCGAGCAGATGCGGCAGCACGGCGCGGATGGTGCGGACGAAGCCGAGCAGGTTGACGTCGAGGGTGCGGTGCCACACCTCGAACGGGGTGTCGAGGATCGTGGTGTCGCGTCCGAGGTTGTGCTCGGACAGGTCGGCACCGACGTTGTCCAGTCCGTGGATCGCGCCGAATTCCGCGATCGCGGCGTCGACGAGGTGACGGACGGATTCGTCGTCGGCCAAATCGAATTCGACTGCGATCGCGGCACCACCCGCGTCGGTGATGGTCTCGACGGTGGTTTCGGCGCCCCGCACGTTGACGTCGCCCACGACCACCGACGCGCCCTCGGCAGCCAACCGTGTCGCAGTGCCGGCTCCGATACCGGTCGCTCCCCCGGCGATGATGAACGTCTTGCCCTCAAGCCCGAACATCGAGATCGATCTTCTCGATCGGGTTCGAGCGCTCGAGCATGCCGTAGGTTTCCTCGCCGTCCCATCGGTAGCGCACGCCGGCCTGCTGCAGGGCCGGGAAGTTCGGGTTCTCCTTCTTCATCTCCCGCACCGAGAAGGTGTTGTCGTTGTGGTGGATGTCGTGGGTCGAGAACACCGTCTCGCCCTCGATGTGCACCGTGCCGTCGGCGGTTTCCAGCACCACGGAGACGTCCTCACCGATTGCCTGCAGTTTGGTCAGCCACGGCGCCTGCACTGCCCGGGCCGGGATCAGCTCACCATCGCCGGCGAAGAGGTAGCCTTCGTTGAACGTCGGCTGGCCGTCTTCACGTGGCGGGTAGGCGATATAGCCAAAAGCCTTGCCGCTCGGGAACACCGCCGATTGCCAGGCGTGCCCCCAGAAACTGCCCAGCTTGCGTACTCCTTGCCGGCGGATCCGCAGACCGCTGCCGGTGAAGTCCTGGCTGTCCCCGTCGATCGTCACCGATCCGCGCGCCCGGAACAGCTGCTCGTAACGGGGACCACCCATCAGTGCCCCCTCCACCGAGTTCTTGATTCGGTCGCCCGCGTCGCGCTGTAGCGCCCCCTGGATCCACGGCGGGACGGCCATCGTCGCCTCGACACGGAATGCCACGTCGAGGCGAGAACCGTCCGACTTCCCGGCAACCAGATCGGCCGACGATGTCTGAACCGCCTTGCCTTCGTACGTCATGGTCCAGGTCTGGAACGGCTCGACACAGCGGAAGGCCAACCCGCCCGCACCGAGGACAGTCGGCTTGCCGTCCGGTCCGTCGGCCGGAAGGGACGGCGCACCGTCGCGCAGGCGATACACCCGCCCGTCGGGGAACGCGAGATTGATCTGCATCTCGTGGTTGTCCCAATTCGCGCCGACCGCCTCGATCCCGATGCGCGGCAACCCGATCCGGCCGCGGTCGTCGACGGTCCAAAAGCTCACCGAGTCTCGCATTTCCGGGTTGTCCGGCCGCTCGGCGAACACGTACTCGCGGGACGGGTCGATGCCCCCGGTGAGGTCGATTGCCATGGGTGTGCTCCTGTTCTAGCCGGCGCGGGTGGTCCAGCGGGCGGCGTGGTCGGTGTAACGGGCGAAGCGAGGCCGGACCTGATCCAGGTCGATGTCGAACGTCGCCGGATCGGCGTGCGAACTGGCTTCGCGTTCGGCGGCAGCCTGGGTCCACCAACTCCCCATCCGCGCGGCGAACTCGTCGGTGACCGGCTGCCCCAACCACGTGTAGAGGCCGGTGACCTCGCCGATCGGATCGTCCTGCATGGCCCGAAAGTCGATGTCGTAGAAGCGGTCCTGACCGGCGGCCGCCCGGAACTGCAGGGCTCGGTCCACGCCCAGCGACCAGTGTTCGACATTGAGCCTGCCGATGTAGGGCCGGTCGATCTCATCGGTGAACGTGCTGATGATGTCGGCGTACAGGTCTGCCACCGACAGGATGACATCGGTCGGGTCCCGGTGTGTCATCACGTATCTGGCGTCGGGAAAGACCTGGCTGACCGCGTCCAGCCACAGCACGTGCGAGGGACACTTCAGCCGCCACGGCCGGGTGGTTTCACCCCATTGCAGCAGCTTCATGACGCGCTGCTGATATGCCAGGGTGGTTGTCAGGTCGGCTTTTTCCACGAGCCAGGTGGAGTACGCGGGCACCTGGGCGAATGACTGGAACAGGTGCGACTTGAAGTCGAGAGCCATCAGCTCGTGGCATTCCATCGGGCCGTGCGTGTCCGCGGGAACGTGGTAGCGGGTGCCGACCATCTCCCCTTTGTCCGGCGGGATCCGCGGATCCACCCCCACAACGGTCGACGGCGGCGGGCATGGCTGCGAGGATTCCCACCGCCGCAGGTATCGGACGTCCGGATCTTGCGCGAGCAACATCGACAACGCCGTGGAACCCGTACGCGGCAGGCCCAATCCGATCACGGGTGCGACGATCGGGGTCGCGTCGATCTCCGGGTGGCGCCGGTACCAGTCTTCGACCTGCAGTCGCTGGGCCAGGTATCCGGTGATCCGGGGGTACAGGAATGCCTCTCCGCGGGCGTTGAGCCGGGCCTCGGTGTCCAGTGAGGACAGCAGGATGGCCAGGCCCTCCTCGAACGAGTCATCGCCGAAGTCCCTCAGGCCGGTCTGCTCGACGGCCTTCGCCTTGATGTCTGCGACGGTGGGCATATCTCAGTTCATCCACTGCCCGCCGGCGACGTCGATCGTCTGCCCGCACAGGTAATCTGCGGCCTCCGATGCCAGGAACGCCACCATGTTGGCCGCCTCCTCGGGTAGCGATGCCCGCCCGAGTTGCACCTGGGTGGTGATGGCTTCCAGGATGGCGCCCCGGCCCGCGAAATGCGCCGGGGTCTTCGGGTCGAGCAGGTACTCCATCATCTCCGGTTTGATCATGATCCCCGGCGCCACGCCGAGCACGTTCACCCCGCGCGGGGCCACTTCGTGGGCGAGGTTCCGGGTGAAGCCGACGACGCCCGACTTGCAGGAGTTGTACACCACCAGACCGCGCTGCTGGATACGTCCGCCCACCGACCCGATGTTGATGATCTTCCCCGACCCTTGCGGGAGCAGGAATTCCAGCGCGGCATGAGCGCCATACATCATCATGGTCAGGCTGCCCAGCACGGTGTGGTCGATGTCAGCCTTGGTGTGCTTCTCGAACGGGCCGCCCACCACCATGACAGGGTTGTTCACCATGATGTCCAGGCCGCCCAGCTGTTCGTGTGCCATCTGTACCGCGTCGTGCACCTGATCCCAGTCGGACATGTCGGCCTTCACCGGGTGGGCCTGGACGCCCCACCGCTGTTCGATCTCGGCGGCACGGCGCTCGACCTTCTCGAAAGTGCGCCCGATCAAGGCCACGTCGGCGCCGAGCCCCGCCAGGCGGTTGGCGATCGCCTGGCCCAGGCCGTCACCGCCGGCTCCCGTGACAAATGCCTTCTTGCCCGACAGGTCCATCAGCTCGGTGACCCGCTTGTCGATGATGTGGCGGGGCAGGCTGTCGAGATTCAGGGCCGCGATGGCCTCGGCGTCGTCGTGCACCGTCATGGGGTGTCTCCTCTCACCATGGCTTCGGTGAAAAACGCTATGGCCGGTGATCGGTGGTGAGGTAATACCGATTTCGGGATCCAGTCATGCCGATATTCGATGGCTGGTATACCTCGAAGCGATGGACACCCACCGGCTCAAATACTTCCTGCGCATCGCCGAGGAGCGCTCCATCACGCGCGCGGCGGGCCTCCTGGGCATTGCACAACCGGCATTGAGCCGCCAGCTCCAGCTGCTCGAAGAAGACCTCGGCGTCGCTCTGTTCACTCGCACCCGGCGCGGTGTCGAACTCACCGAGGCCGGCGAGAGGCTGCGGGCCTCGACCGCCGGACCCCTCCGGCAGTTGGAACTGGCCGTGCAGTACGCGGGCACACCGTTGGCCCGACTCGACCGCACCCTGCGCCTCGGGCTGCCCGAGACGACCGTCGACCTACTGGCCGCACCCCTACTCGCCAGCCTGACCACGGTCTTCCCGGAGGCGACGTTCTCGGTGACCGTCGGGAGCACCGACCAGCTCGTGGAGGCCATGCTCAAAGGTGCGGTCGATGTGGCGCTCATCAATCCCGTGCCCGATGACCGGGTCTTCTACCGAGAATTGTTGACCGAAGTGCTGTTCGTGATCGGCGGCCCCGACACGGACCTCGACGCCACTCGCACCATGGGATTCGGCGACGTCGTAGAGCTACCCCTCGTGGTGCCACGGTCATCGTCGGGCATCGGCATGGCACTGCAGAACGCAGCACTGCGAGCGAAGGTCACTTTCAACCACCGTACGACGACCGATTCCGTTGCGGTGATGAAGAACATGATCGAAGCGGGCCTCGCCTACGGGGTCCTTCCTCTCTCGGCCTGCCACCATGAAATCGACAGTGGCCGTTTACGGTTCGCTCCGATCGGCGAGCCGATGCCCAATCATCGGCTCGGTGTCGCCGCGACGGGGCAACTCGACCTGCCGCGCGAACTCAGCGTGAAGATCGGTGACACCATCCGTGAGGAAGTGGCGGCGTTGGTCAGAACGGGTACCTGGAACGCAGAGCTGATCGCCACCCGGCCGTGGAATCCGATGCACGGGTGATCCTGCCCCACAAGGGAATTAACCCTTGACAAGCTGCCCCACACTGACCCGGGCGGCGACCACGGCGACGACGAATCCGCCGAGCGCCGACCATCCCAGCACGCCGTCGAGGCCGTTCTTGGCCATCAGCGTCAGAGCCGCCCCGGCAATGCACAACAGCACGCCGGTGAAGACCGACCGGATGCCGCTGACCTGAACCGCGTCGTCCCACCACGGCAGCGGGCGATGTTCCAACGGAGACAGCAGCCGGAAAGCCACCGCCATGAGAACCGCGAAAACGCCTGCGCGCAAGGCCAGATGGGCCCAGAAACCGGGAGCGTGCGGATCGAACGCGTCGAGCCCGACCGCGTGCAGGCTGAATGCGGCGATAGCGATCACCGGGATGTGCCACAGATAGAGCGTCATCGCTCCCCCGTTGCCCGTCGCCACCACGTACCAGACCCGCGGACGGGTTGCCCAGCGCCGGATCGGGTCGGCCGCGGAGATGAAAAGGCATGGCATCCAGGTGCAGTGCAGTGCCAGCAGAAGAGTCGGCGGCGACACGTTGGAGACCTGCTCGGTTCCGGTGACGACGAGGGACACGTCGTAGATTCCGGTCAGCGCGAGGACGACCTGCGCGGTGAAGGCGATGATCGCGATACCCAGCGCCCGGCGCGCGCAGATCAGCTGCCGCGCGTACGCGACGCCGATCACCACTGGGATCAGCCAGACGATGATCAGGTTGGCGGTCCCCGCCTCGGGTGTCCCGACCGCGAAACGGAGGGCGTCCACCGCCCCGGAGGCCACGATCAGTCCGACGATCACCCATGCCAGTGTCGGCCCGTTGCGCAGCCGCATCAGCGCGGGAATGAAGGCAAGTGCGACCAGGTAGACACCCAAAAACCACAACAACGCCACACATTCGCGCCCGAGCGCTGCCGCCGACGCCGCGCCCATGGTCGCGTGCACCGCGATCAGGGCCACCGACCACACCGCCAGGTACCAGAACACCGGCCGGCACAGTCGCTGGGCGCGGGCGAACAACCATCCGCCCCAAGACCGTCCGGCGCGCCAGCTGTACGCACCCGCGGCACCGCCGGCCATGAAGAACAGCGGCATCACCTGCAGTACCCAGGTGATCGGGGCCAGCCCGGGCAGCGCGCCGAGGATATTGCCGACCCGCACGCCCCCGGAGTCGATGGTGGCCAACAGCAGCGCGCAGTGCCCGAAGATCACCACCAGCAGCGCACCGAGGCGTGCGACATCCACCGCACGGTCGCGGTCGGGTTTGGTGTCGGGCGTGACGGCGTCCGCCGACGGCACCACATCGGGACTTGGCATGGCTTCAGTCTGCCGGGCGATGCGCTGGGTAGGGATGCGTAGTCCTACCTTGTTTTCGGGTGCGTGGCCACAACGCCACGCCTGCCGCGAGCAGCAGTACCGAGGGCAGAGCCCACACCACGAACCAGGCCGAACGCCCCGAGCCAGTATTGAGTGCGACGTCATTCACGGGCACCGTGCGCGCCCACGCGATGAAGGCGTCTCCCACCGGGAGCACACCGAACAGGTATCGCGTGGTGCGCAAACCCACCGGCAGCCCGATCAGCTCGACCTGTCGAATCAGCCGACCGGCCAGGTCATGGTCGCCGTTGGCGCGCGCTGCCGCCAGCCCGACCGCCGACGCACTCAGACTCACCCCGAAGATCAACGGACCGCTGTCGACATCCGCGTCGCCGCCGGTGCCGGACGGATACTCCAGAATTCCGACCAGCCCGGCCTTGGTGGTGACGAACCTGTCGGAGAATCGCTGCCACTGATCGTCTTTCACTCCGGCCACGCGATCGACCGCGGGCCAGAACGTCTGAATGATGGCCTGGGAAGATCCCCGGGGCCCCGTCACAGCGTGGGCCCGGTCATCGACCTGGTGCGGCAGCAGGCCGGTGTCCGGGTCGGCGGCGGCCAGCGCCCGCTCCCGCCAGGCGGCGAGATCCTCGCGCCACGGCAGATCGAGCAGCGAGATCGCTTCGGCGAGTGCTCCCGCTGCCACCACGGAATCACACGGCCAGAACTGGCGCGGATAGCTGGCCGGGAAGGGTGAATCCGATTGTCCCAGGGCTGAATGCACGACGGCAGCCCGCTCCCGCACCGCCTCGCGGTCCGCGTCGGAGTGCGAGGCCCGCGCGATTGCGACAGCCAGAGCAAGTGACCAGGCTGCCGCGAACATCCCGTGTTCCGGGACCATTCCGCTGCCGAATACCGCTACGGATTGCGGGGTTTCGATGGCGGCGAGCCGACTCCGGGCGCGGTCGAGATACCCGGCGGATCCAGGGCCCGCGCCCAGTTGCGCGGCGACCTGGGCCTCGGCGAGACCGGTCAGCACCCTGGTGAAGTACTCGCCTTCCGGGAACAGGTCCTGCATTTCGGTGTCACGACCGGAGGCCAGTGCCGCATCGAGGAATCCGAGTTGACGTTCGGCGCGGTCGGGCAGTGGGCCGAACCCGGTGTAGAGCACATGGGCCAGGGACACCAGTCCGAGCACAGTCACCAGTGTCGCGGCCACCACCCGCGCCCGTGTGAGCATCCTGGCAGTTTAGGAACTCCACGGGTGACGACGGATAAGCCGCGCCACGGCGGATCACCGCCAGTTCCCGGAAACCAGTCCCTGACCGGCCGGGGATTCAGCCACCTCCGGGGGCACAGAGAAAGACTTGAGGTTGCCGGACGCGGTTCCTGTCCCGCCGGACTTGCGAGCGCAGTAAATTGCTGGCGTGGGGAAAAGACGGTTGGCAGGCACCAGGGGCCGGTTGCTGGCGCTCGCAGCCTCGGTGACCGTTGCCGCGGGCATGATCTACGTGCAGAACACCGAGCCGAAATTGTCCACGGAAGTCCCTGAATCCGCGGCGCCCACCAGCCGGCAACAGCCGGCGCCGGTTCCTGCTCAAGCCGAGCTCGTCGCAGCGAGCGCGCCCGTCGTGGCCCGCGACTTCCAGTTCTCCCTACCGAAGGGCCCGGCACCAGAAGGCGGCCTTCAGGTCAAGACCATCTGGGTGGCCCGCGCCATCGCGGTGATGTTCCCTGAGATCACCACCATCGGCGGCTACCGGCAGGATGCGCTGAAGTGGCATCCCAACGGTCTGGCGATCGACGTGATGATCCCGAAGTACCACTCCGAAGAAGGCATCGAGCTCGGTAACCAGATCGCCGGTTTCGCCTTGGCCAACGCCAAGCGCTGGGGTGTGCTCCATGTGATCTGGCGGCAGGGCCTCTATCCGGGGATCGGCGCGCCCCACTGGACCGCCGACTATGGCAACGAGACCCTCAACCACTTCGACCACGTGCACATCGCCACCGATGGCGGCGGCTATCCCACGGGTCACGAGACATACTTCATCGGCTCGATGTCGAAGTAGGCAGCTACTACGCAGCGCTGCTCACATGCACCGCGGACTCGCCGATGGTCGCCGCGGTGTCGCCGATGATGGTTCGCAGCAAGGCCTGTTGCTCGCGGCGCCCCCGGCTGACGGCACGTTCCATACCGCCGGGCAGTGTCATCGCCGCCGCACTGCGGATCAGATTGACCGGCATCTTGACGAGCGGGTACCACGGCGGCATGTAAGCCGGCAGGCCCAGCACACGCATCGCGCTCGGCCCGAGGAACGCACTGGTGATCGAGAGGTGTTGTGCCCATGCCAAGCGGCGACGCAGACCCCGGATGCCGCGATAGTGCCACGCCAGCGGGTCCGCGGCCATCGGCACCGACAGCTGCTGTGTCGTGTCGTCGGGGACCGCCAGAGCGGTCGACGTGTGGTAGAGCACGCGGACGCTGTCGCGAAAGGTCCGGGGCAACCATTCGTCTTCGACACCGATGAGCCAGCCGACATACCGGGTCAGGTGTGCGATGGCGTCGAGTTCGCCTGGCGCAGGCAGGATTCCCATCGCAAGCGAGGCGACCGGAGGTGCGACGAGCGCGCCGACCAGGGTCGCGGCCATGTCGGTCTGATTGACGGGGAGGCCCCATTGATCGGCACGCCAGTCCGGCATCTCCGCCACATGCCTTCGCACGAAGGCATGAATCAGCCGCACGTGCAGGGTGGATCGGTATCCGACACCCAACGGTTCGAGACCGCCGTCGGAGATCACGTCCATTGCCCACTGCATGGTCTCGGCGAACCGCTGGTTGGAGCCCTTCTCCAGGGCCCCGGTGCGCAGCAGGGTCTTGTTGAATCCCGAGAACTGATAACCGCCCAGCAGGGACACGTCGCGCGCGATCGACATGCCGTCGGAACCACCCCGCTGCAGCGCACGCTGTGCCTTGCGCAGCTTGTCGCGGTCCACCCACGCCGGGGTGGTCTCGACGCCGACGAAGAACTCGCGCAACGGTTCCGGAGCGTCGGGCACGTTGCCGATGCCTTCGGCGACCGCTTTTTCGAACAGCGGACGCAGCTGTGCCATCCCCGCTGACGACATCCACTCGACCAGGCGGTCCATCGGCTCGTCCCCGACGGTCAGCCGCTCGCCGAGCCGGCGCCATTGCCGTGCATCGGGTTTGCGAATGCCCAGCAGCGTCGCGAACGTATGCATGGCACCGGGAACGGCAACTGGCCGCTCGGGATGGCGAGCCGGGATGTTCAACGGTGACCTCCTGGACAGAACCGCGCCAATGATTGACTACGCCCGTAGTCAAAATCTAGGCGCCGGGTAGGCTGCTGTCAATGAAGCGCGTACAAGTCGTGCGCGGGTACGGCGGCGTCAGTGCGGCCGACCGCCGAACAGAACGTCGGAGCAAGCTGCTCACCGCCGGGCGACAGATCTGGGGCGAATCCGGGATCACCGAGGTGACCGTGCGCGCGGTCTGCACCGCCGCCGGGCTGACGTCGCGATACTTCTACGAGCAGTTCGAAAGTCGCGACGCGTTGCTGTTCGCCATTTCCGACGATGTGCGGGACCAGTTGCTCACCGCACTGGTGAACGCCGGGGTCGGACACCCGGGCACCCTGACCGACAAACTGCGGTCCGCGCTCACCGCATTCCTCGACACCATCGCGGCTGACCCACATATCCACCGCATCGCCACCGGCGATGTGAGCAGTGTTCCCGGCCTGGCACAGCACCGCACGCACATCCTGGACATGATCACCGGCCTGATTGTCCAGCACGCGCCGAACGTTCTGCCCTCGGCCACCCCGAGCCCCGCCGACCTGCGCCGTGGCGCACAGTTCATGGTCGGTGGAGTGAACCAGATCATCGAAGCCTGGCTGGCGGAGCCCACCGACACCACCGAGGAACTCGCCGCGGAGTGCGCCGACCTCTGCGTCGCCGTGGTACGCGGGATCACGCGGTCGGGCGACTAGGTCGTGTCTGTTAATTGCGGACGCGGTAGAAGGCGGTGTCGAATCCTCAGTCCTGGCTGTGCCCGTGCCGAGTCTCGCGAATCGGATCTTGTCCGCGACACGTCAGGTCTCCCTTTGTGCCACAACACCATTCATGTTGATTAGATATGCTCTACGTCTAGGATCGCAGCCACATGCTGACAGGAATCCTCGGCGTAAGTGCCTCCACGATTGAATGAGCTATGCCTGTGCCAGAGTCCGCTGCGACACACCGTGGCCGGGGCCTTGGGGCTGCCCGATTTGTCAGACACGACCTAGCCGGGTGCCGGGTCGGGCTCACATCCAAGTCGGTGGCCTGATCGAATTCGCCACGTCGACAAGTCGGTACCGATGACGTCGCCGTGGCGAGTGCCGGGCAAGCTCCCGCAGGACCTCCTCGATGCCGACACGCAAACCCCGTTGGTCGAAGGGACGGTCGAGAATCGGGGCGCCCGCAGATGACACAGCGCCGGACCGGAGCCAGTCGAGGGCGATGCCGAGGACGAACGCGCGGATCTGTAGAACGCGCGGCTCGGTATCCGGCAGCGCACCCACGCGCCGGGCGGCGTCACGCAGGTCTGCCTCGGTGATCTCCGCACGGTCGTCGAGCTGGATCACCACCGAGGTCAGCTGCGCCTCCCCGTAGTGGCGCGAGGTCACCGGAACCTGATCGAGCACCTCGATCGCGGCGGGCCGATCGCCCTGACCGGCGAGCAGCCGGGCCAGGCCGAACGCCGCGCTGACCATCGCGTGGTCAGTACGCCACAGCGTTCGGTAGGACCGTTCTGCCAACTGCCGCAAGCGTTCCGCGTTCGGCGCATCCTCCGCGGCAAGCAGCAGTTCAGCTGTCGCGGCCGCCGCGAGCTTGGGGGCGGCCTCGCCGGGAAGCATGGCGATGATCCGCTCGAAACACGCCAGCGCCGCGTCGAGATCACCGGTCGCCAGGCCGGAGATCCCGTCTTCCCAGTCCTCTCGCCAGTCGTCGTCCGGCTCCTCGACCGGTACCGGTTCCGGCAGCGCGCCGGCGACGTCGCGGGCGTTCAGCTCGACGGTTCGTCGACGGCCGTCGACGAACACGTCGGTGCCCTGTAACGCCAGGTCCGCGCCGAAGGTGGAGCGTGGCGCGCTGAACAGCGTCGACGTCCGTGGGCACGGCGTGCCGGTCTGCTCGGCAAGGATTTCGTGCAACACGCCCCGGCACTGGTCTGCCATTTCATCGACCGACGAGAAACGTTGTGCCGGTCTGGAGTTGGTTGCGCGGACCAGCAACCGGTAGAAGGATTCGTATCGTTCGAACAACGGCACCTCGTTGCGGGCAGGCAACGTCTCGGCATGGCGGTCGTTGGGCAGGTCGACGGTCAGCTTGGCCAGCGTGCGGCCCACCGTGTAGACGTCGGTGGCGACGGACGGCCCGGTCCGGACGATCTCGGGGGCCTGAAACCCCTTGGTGCCGTAGATGTACCCGAAATCCCCGACACCCGAGACCGCGCCCATGTCGATCAACTCGATGTTGTCCTCGGTGAGCATGATGTTGTCCGGCTTGAGGTCGTTGTAGATCAGGCCGAGTGAGTGCAGATAGGACAGCGATGGCATGACGTCGAGCAGGTAACCCAGGGCCTGCTCCACCGGCATCATCTGCACAGCCGCACCAGGCGCCTGCTGCTTCTCGGCGATGTCCTCCAGGGTGGTCCCGCCGATGTACTCCATCACGATGTAGCCGACGGGGCGGCCGTCGAACCCGGGATGTTCGACGAAGTTGTAGATCTTGACGATGCCCGGGTGGTTCACCATCGCGAGGAACTGCCGTTCTGCGACAGCGATCGCCTGTGCCTGCTGCCCGCCGGGCTGGAGCAGGCCTTTGAGCACCACCCATCGGTCGCTGACATTGCGGTCGATGGCCAGATAGATCCAGCCGACACCGCCGTGGGCGATGCAGCCCTGGATCTCGTACTGGCCCGCAACCAGCTCACCGGGCTCCAATTGCGGCGAGAAGGAGAACAGTGCGCCGCACTCCGGGCACACCCCTTCGCTCGGTCCGGGTCCGCCGCCACTCCCCCGGCCCACCGGTCGCCCGCAGCCGGCACACTCCCGTTTGGACTCGGCGACAACGGGATTGGTGAGGATCGCGCTGGCCGGTTCGATGTCCTGCCGAATCGGGATCTCGACCAGACCGTCCCCGATCCGCCTGCGCCCGGTCCGCAGCCGCGGGCGGGTCGGGGTGCTCTCGACCTTGACGGGTGCCGATTCGGTCACCAGCACCGCTCGCGTTCCTTCCTGCCCCGCCATGTCAGTCCCGGTACCTCGGCGCGGGAGGGGTGGGCGGCGGGCCGAGCACAGTGAGCCATTTCCGGTACAGCGACAACCAGGTTCCGTCCCGGCGCATGCGTTCCAGACTCGCGTTGACGGCCCGCACCAGATCCTCGCGGGACTTGTTCATGCCGATGCCGTAGGGCTCGTCCTCCAGGCTGGGACCGACGAGGTGCAGGTATGGATCCTGCACGGCCATTCCGGCCAGTATCGAATCGTCGGTGCTGGCCGCGTCCGCCTGCCCCTGCTGTAGCGCCACCAGGCAATCGTCCCAATTCTGAACGGCCAGCAGGATCGCTGCCGGTGCGACCCGGGCGACCGTGGCCAGCGATGTCGTATCCACCTGCGAGCACACCCGTTTCCCGGCCAGATCCGCCGGTCCGCGGATCGGCGAATCGGTGGGAACCAGGAGCCGTTGGTGCGCAGCGAAATACACCGTGGAAAAGGCGATCTGCTCCGCACGCGCACAGGTGATCGTCATCGCCTTCACGACGATGTCGACGGTGCCATCCTGCAATGCGGTGATGCGCTCGGGCGAAGTCAGCAGACGGAACTCCACCTTCCCGGGGTCGCCGAGCAGATCGCGGGCCACCTCTCGCGCGATGTCGACGTCGAATCCCCTCAATTCACCCGACACCGGATCGCGGAAACTCATCAGATTGGTGTTCTGGTCGATACCGACCACCAGCCGGCCGCGCTGCCGGATCGCCTGCACGGCCGGACCGGACAGCTCCGATGGGCGCAAACTGGCTGTGGCATCACAACTCTCGACGGGGCCGCCATGCACCCGCGACGCCACCGCGGCTCCGCTCGGCGTCGGCATCGTGGTGAGCGAAGCCGGCACCTGAACCAGCGGCTGCGTCGTGGAACAACCCGCCACGACGATGGTGGCGAGGGCAAGAAGTCCGGCGACAGCTCGCATCAGTGATACTCACTCAGCCTCGGGGCGACGCCTGCGGCGACTGCGAGGGCGGCCAGCACGCTGATGGCTGCCGCGCCGGCGGGCAGGGCATTCAACGCCGTATACGCACGGGTGATCCCGTCACGCTGCCGATCACGCAGTCGTGCGATGTCGTCGCCCAACGCCTGATCCAGCCGGGTGAACTGCGCGGTCGAGCCCTGCTGCCCGTCGTTGCGCGCGATGGCCACGGCGCCCGGATAATCACCGCTGCCCAGCTTGCCGCGAAGCTCACCATGAGCGGCTCTCCAACCACGCAGCGCGTCCTGTGCTCCGTTGCCGGAGTGCGTGTCGAGGATCCGCCCGACCTGCGCGGTCCGCTCCTCGAATCGGATGTCGGAGAAGGTGTCGGAACCACGTTTGAGCAGCCCGAGGATTTCGTCGGCACGGGCCTGCTGGACCAGGATCCGCGCCGTCACCGCCGATTCCAGCGGCTCGCCGCCCTCGGTGCGGGCACCGTTGACCGCATGCAGCACAACCAGTCCGGCCACCGTCAGCCACACCGCGAGCACGGTCATCAGCACCGATGCCACCACGAGGCCGGGATTGAGGCGACGATGGCTGCGCCTGGCGAGGAAGACCTGTGCGAACACCAACATCCCGACCACCAACGCTGCTCCCACCACCAACGCGGGTGGCGCCGCCGCGGATCGTCCCGATGCAGTGACGCCATGGGCCTGCGTCCGGTACAGCCGCTCGGCGTCCGGGAGCATGGACTCCTGCAGCAGAGTGGACGATTCACTGAGATACGCGACCCCGATCGGACGGCCGTCGCGGTTGGCCGCACGAGCGGTGCCCATCATGCCGGTGTAGACCGCCAGCTGGTTGGACAGGTCGGTGAGCAATGTCAGCGAGTGGATATCATTGGGCGATACCCCATTTGACGCGGTCACCAGGCCGGCTGACGCCTCTCCGACGGCTGCGTCGTAGCGTTCGCGGACCTCGCGCGGTTCGACGCCGCCGGCGAGAAATGCGGTGGCCGCGGTCGTATTGGCCGACGACAGGGCACTGTAGATCCGTTGCGCGGCATCGGCCAGCGGTTCTGTGTGCAGCCGAAGAGTCTCGAGCTCACGCTGCCGATTGGCCGTCGTCGCCGACGATGTCACTCCCACGGCGAGCACCGCCGCGATCAGAACGACGGCCATCACCACCAACCGGCCGGGGGTGGCGCGCAGGAAGTCGACGACCGGACGGTCCGGTCCCTCGACGTCGACCAGCACGGACTCGTCGAGCGTGAGGGTCTGCCGACTCTCCGACTCACCGCTGTGCACTCGACATCACCTCGCCGCAGGCTGGCCCGGACCAGCGGAACCGGACTCGATCGAACGCCGACGACTTGCACGGTAGCCCCCGGCAACGCGCCACGTGGGCTTTATTACGCGGCCACCACACTCTCCGCGGCCACCACCTCCGCGGCGGCGCGCTCACCGGACCGAACCGCGCCGTCAATCCAGCCGCACATGATGGCCGAACTCTCGGTGCCGGCCCAGTGAATCCGTCCGCACGGGGCCCGCAGTGCGGGCCCGAACTCGGTGAGCACGCCGGGCGGGGCGTGACTGATCATCCCGCCACCCGAATACCGTTCGACGGTCCAGTTCTGCTCGTGATAGCTCACCGGGGACGCGGCCTTCGGCCCGAACCGGTCGATCAACTCACCGATCACCACGGCTTTGCGCTCGGCGGCGTCGAGAAGCCCGAGCCGACGGGCCGCGGGACCTTCGGTGATGACACACATGATTCCGGGTGTCCCGGTGTCGGTGCAGGCGTCGATGGTCAACGTCGCAGGGCTGCCGGGAGCCGCGGACTGTCCGCACAGGCCGTCCTCACGCCAGAATGCCGTGTCGTAGACGATCGCGATCTTGAAGACAGCGCCGCTGGGCATCCGTTGATGCAGAAACATGCGATCCACGGGAAGCATTGGCTCATAGACGATCTGGTTCGCCACGGCCAACGGGACGGCGACGATCGCCTGCCGTGCTCGCACAGTCACATCCGCACCGTGCACCGTCACGCCGACGTCGTCGTGTGCGATCAAGTGCACCGGTCGCGAAAGATGCAGCGCGCCACCCAGTTCAGCGGCCATCGGCCCGTAGATGGCCGCCATGCCGCCGCGCACCCGCGCATCCTGGGCCCCGCCGCTGCTGGAGATGACGAAGACCGGGCCGCCGCCCGATCCCATCTGATGCAGCGCCCACAGCAGCGACACCTCGGATCCCGCCGAGGTGTAGATGCCGGCGAGAGCCATGTCCAGCATCTCCCGCGCCTGCTTCGAACGCATATGGCGATTGATCCACTCCCCCAAGCTGATCCGATCCCACTCGACGGCCTTCTTCGCCTCCCACGGGGCTTCGAACGGGATGGTTCGGCACATGAGTTCCACCTCGAGTAACCCCGCGCCGAGATTGGCGATCGCCCACGGACTCATCGCCCAGGGAATCGTGCCGGAATAGCGGTGCTGCTTGCCGTCGAGGACCATCATGGCGTCGCCGTCGACGTACTCCTTGTATTCCTCGACGCCGAACTCGGCCATCAGGGCTTTGATGCGGTCCTGGCCCGGCCCGATCCAGGCCCCGCCGCGGTCGATCCAGGTTCCGTCATCGAGCACCTCGGTGAAGGTCCGGCCACCGACCCGATCCCGCGCCTCCAGCAGGGCTACGGAGCGGCCTGCCTGCTTGAGCCGCAAGGCCGCGGTCAAGCCCGCGAACCCCGCACCCACCACGCAACAGTCGACATCTGTCATGGCTCGCCTCCCGTTTTTACGGGTTAGATTTGCCCAAATTACGCCGTCGTCAACCGCCCTGTAGGCACTGTTGGCAGACAAATGTGGTAAAGGCCATAAATTTTGCTCCGGCAGGCGCAGGTCACCACGATCGGGCCGGCTCCTGCCGGCGTCGAACGATCTGCCCACCCCTGAAACCGGGAGCCGCAGCGGCGTGTGCGATGATTTCTGAGCTGCTGATTCGCCGGGATTCACCGATCGTTCATCTCACGGTTCCCCGGCCCCGCCCACGTCAATTATCGGTTGACGCCTGAGTGTGGTTTTGGTTGCCATCGGCAGCACCAGACAATTTCGCGATTCCGGAGATGTTCCACCCCGCCGGTAGGGTCCGGTCCTCGTGGGTAGACACCGATTGAAAAAGGATCGGCGCCGCCGGTCTGCAGCCATCGCTGCGGTCGTCGCGCCTGCCGCCGCACTCATCGTCGTCGGCGCAGACGCCGGGCCGGCCACCAAGACCGACGCCGAGGTCGTGCCGGCCGCAGCCGTGCAGCCCGCGGCCGCACCCATCGCACCGGCCGTACCCGCCGAGCGGGCCGTGCGCCGGAACATGAGGTTCCCGCTCCCCGCAGGCCGGGCCTCGGAGAAGGGCCTTCAAATCGAGACCATCCTGGCCGCACGTGCGGTCAGTGCCCGGTTCCCGCAAATTCTGGACATCGGCGGCGTCCGGGCCGATTCCATGAAATGGCACCCCAACGGGTTGGCGATCGACGTGATGATCCCGAACTACGGCACGCCGGAAGGCAAGGCCCTCGGAGACAAGATCGTCGCCTACGTCCTCGACAACGCCGATCGGTTCGGCGTGAACCACGTGATCTTCCGGCAGCAGATCTACTCCCACGGCAGGGCTCCCCGCATGATGTCGGACCGCGGCGGGGCGACCGCCAATCATTACGACCACGTGCACATCGCCACCAACGGCGGCGGATTCCCGACCGGGCACGAGACGTACCTGACGTAATTCAGGACTCGACTCCGGCTTCGTCCAGACACCCCTCACCCGAATCGCTGATCTTCGGCGCGCCAGCGCCGTCAACGACAGCAACGGCGCGATGATGCAGATGTGGTTGTTGATGCGAATGTGACAAATGACGCGCAGGATCCGTCGACGTCCGCGCCGGAAGCCGACGGCGCAGAGGGTGAACCGCAACGCGTGTGGTCGATGCCCAAGCCCGCAGTGACGCGCAAACAGGCCGACGAGGTCGGACGAATCGCCCGTGATGCCTGCGCGGCCGCGATCAAGTTCGTCGCCGACGTCGCTCGCTCCGGCGCCCGCGCGGTAAGCCAGCTGTCCGGCGCGATCGCGGCAGTGCCGCCCGCCGTGCGCCTGGTGGCCATGGTGAGCGTGGCCGTGCTCCTGGGCATTGCCGGCGCGATCGCGCTGCAGAATTCCCTCGGACTGGTCTGCATCGTCGTGGTGGTCCCGGTGTGCTCGTTCGCCCTCGGCGCGCTCGGACACCGTTGGTACAGCGGCCTCGGCGTTCAGCCCGCACCGCACGGGGAAAGCCGGGGAACCACGGCGCCGGAACTGCAGCGGTCGGTCGAATACGTCGACAAGAAACTCGCCATCGCCCTCAACGCGTTCGGCGCCGAGCGTCAGCAACACGCGATGATCGCCCTGTTCCAGGCCAAGACGGCTGTCGAACTCACCCTCGGGACCGAGCAGGACGAGGCGAGTCATATCGAGGCGCTGCTGGCTGTGGACAGCCTCGATGCACGGCCGCGCATCAGGGCAGGATCGTCACCCAAATCCTTGCGAGGAAGCAACTCTCTGGCGGCGTCATGAACAACCGCCTCTCGGGTCAGGTCGCGCTCATCGAGGACGACTACACCTTGATCATCAATCGTGGCGCCGAGGCGGGTGTGGTGCCGGGCATGGTGTTCGCCGTGCACTCCGACTCGGATCAGGTGATCACTGATCCCGAATCCGGCCGGGAATTGGGCAGACTCACGCGCGAGAAGCTTCGAGTGCGGGTGTTCGACGTGCAGCCGTTGTTCTCCCGCGCCCACACGTTCGCCAGGACCGACGACTTCTACGGCCTGTTCCAGGCGACGGCCGTGGTCACGGTCGACGTCGGCGACAGTCTCGAATTAATACCTGCCGCAAGCGAGTCCGGCCGTACTGCGGCCCGATAGTCCCGATCGAATTCGGGAGCTCGGCCGGCGACCAACCGGCCGAGCACCCGACTCCAGAGACTGCGCTCAGTTGCCGGTGGGCAGCGCGATGTTGAACCCGTCTTCGGCGAGTTGTTCTCTCAAGTACTGGAACCTCTGGTACTGCGTGACGGTGATGGGACCCGAATAGCCTTCGCTCTGGAGCTTGCGTGGCGGGTACTTCAGATAGGTCTGCATCAGCTCCTTGATCGCCTCGTTGATGCTCACCAGCGTCCAGGTGTGTTCGGTGTAGTTGTTCATGAAGATGTCGTAGCGCTCCTGCGGGTCCTGCCAGAGATCGAAGATCTGCGGCACGGTCGCGACGTAGGCCTCCGCTCCCTTCCAGCCGAGGTTCGTGTCGACGGCGAGCCCTCCGGTGCTCGCACCGTTGTCACCGCGCAGATTGAAGACCGCCTTGTAGTGGCCGACCCGCGCTGCACCCGGCGTGAGTTCGTTCTCACTGAAGTAGAACCAGGACTTGCGCTCTGACTTACCCGTGCCCAGCAACACCGGGGACATGTCGTAGCTGTCGAAGATCGTCGGTTCACCCTCACGGTCCTTGTCCGGTAGTTGCGCACCGGCCAACGAGGCGAAGGTCGCCATGAAATCGAGGCCGCCGACGATGTCGGAGTTACGGGCGCCGGCCTTGATCCCCGGACCCCAGGCGATCGCCGGAACGCGATTTCCACCCTCACGAACGGTGCCCTTGGTCCCACGGAACGGCGTGTAGCCAGCGTCGGGGTAGACGTCCTGCCAGGCACCGTTGTCCGTCGTCCAGAACACGTAGGTGTTCTCGGCAAGACCGAGCGAGTGGATCTTGTCCACGATGTTGCCGATCCGGGTGTCGTTCTCCACGATCGAATCCGCATACTTCGACTTCGAGAGCGACTTGCCCTTGAAATCCGGGTGCGGCATGTTCGGCTGATGCACCTTCATGAAGTTGACGTGCAGGAAGAACGGGTTCTCCGACTTCGCGTTGGCGTCTAGGTACTCGAGCGCGTCCTGTTCGACGTACTCGTCGTAGAAGGGAATACCGACGACACCCTTCTCCGGCGTGTTGACGTACTGACCGTTGACCTTGAAGTCTTCCGTGGCCTCCTCGCCGGCTTTGCCCGACAGCGCCCCCTTGGTCACGCTTGCGAACATCTCCCGAAGCTCGTCGTCCATGTCCGGGAACCATTCCGGGTCGGCGTAGGTGTAGGCGTTGAGGTGATAGAGACCGCAGTGCCGCATCTCGTCGTAGCCATGCGCGATGGGCAGTGCGTAGTCGGACTCACCGAGGTGCCACTTGCCGGTGAAGAACGTCTGGTAGCCGGCCGTCTTGAGGACGGACGCGAGCGTCCACTCGGCCGCGGGCAGTCCACCGCCCTGGCCCTGGAAGGCCACCGTGGTCATGCCGCTGCGGTTCGGGATGCGGCCGGTCAGCATCGCCGCGCGTCCCGGCGTGCAACTCGGTTGGGCGTAGAACGACAGGAACTGCATGCCATCCGCGGCCAATTTGTCGAGATTGGGGGTGGGCATGCCGCGGTTCTCACCACCGCCGTACACGCCCGCGTCGCCGTAACCGAAATCGTCGGAGACGATGAGGACGATGTTCGGCTTGGTCTTGTCTGACGTCGCTGCCATGTGTACCTCCGGGTGACGTGCCGTCAACTCGCAGACCGCAATTGGTTTCGGTCGATCGATGACGGCGTGGATACGAGGAACTCGTGAGCGGACCCAGCCGCAGTATCGGCGATGGCGAGCCGACGCTCCTTGTCTGGGTCACAGTCGCCACCCTGCCATCAATTCGCCGGCGGCAACGCCAACTGCCCGAGGTTGTTGCGGCACACTGCCAAAATTGTTATGTCCTCACCCAGAATGGGTGAGGCGATGAGGTGAACGGTTGTCCCACTGCCGCTTTCAACCCCCGGTTGGGCAATCTCGAGACGAGCTGCGACCGGCACCGTCGAACCGCGCAAAGACGCGCCAGACTGGCAAACTCTTGGTGGTCGTCGATCGCCTCGCCGCGTGCACTGGCAGCGCCACCGCTACCGCGGCTCAGGCTTCAGCCATGGCGCGGAAAGAATTAATCACACATTCCATATTCAGCAAACTTCCGCATCTGGGACACTCAGCCCATGACTCTCAAAGAACGGCTCTACATAGGCAGGCTCTACAACCCGATCGGCTGGAAGCTTGTGCCCACGATGACCAGGTACAGCTACCCCTGGATGACCCACCGACTCTCCGCCCACGACATCGTGATGATGAACAACGGCTACGAAGAGGACCCTCCGCTGGGGCTGAGGTTGGACGAATCCGACGAACCCAACCGATACCCACTCCAGCTCTACCATGCCACTGCCACACAAGCGGGCGACCTGACCGGTAAGCGAGTGCTGGAAGTCGGTTGCGGCCACGGCGGCGGCGCTTCCTACCTCACCCGCACGCATCGGCCCGCCTCGTACACCGGGTTGGACCTGAACCCTGCCGGCATCGAGTTCTGCCAGAAACGCCATCAGATACCCAACCTGGACTTCGTCCGCGGTAACGCCGAAGACCTCCGCTTCCCTGACGAATCATTCGACGCGGTAATCAATGTCGAATCTTCGCACTGCTATCCGCACCTCGGGGTTTTCCTGAATGAGGTGGCGCGGGTGTTGGCCCCGGGAGGACATTTCCTCTACGCGGATTCCCGACCGAAAGAACTGCTCGACGACTGGGATGCGGCGCTGGCCAAAGCACCCCTGCAGATGGTCTCGCAACGCGACATCAGGGTCGAGGTGATGCGCGGGATGCAGACCCGATGGGAGCTGGCCGACATGAGCAAGGGCGACCAGCGAGCACTGAAGCAGTTGTTCGGTCTACGCGATGACATGGACATGCAGAACGGGAAGGTCTACCACGAATTGGAAACCGGAGGCTTCGCGTACCGGATCTACCTCTTCACCAAACCGCACACGAACTGATCCTCGCGCCGATCGGCCTGACAGCGGGTATGAAAAAAGCGGCCCCGGATTTCACCGGAACCACTCTCCACCTGCGTAAATCTTGGTCGGGCTGACAGGATTTGAACCTGCGACCACTTGACCCCCAGTCAAGTGCGCTACCAAGCTGCGCCACAGCCCGTTTGCTTCCGGCTTGTACCGGCAGCGAGTCGAAAGCTTACCGTAGCCGCCCGCCCTTCTTCTAATCCGCCCCACCGGTCACAGGTGGACGCTCATCGAGCGGCAGGCTCGGTAATCGATGCCTCGGCCCCGTCGACCGCCATCTCCGGTGGCAACACCTTGAAACCGCGACTCGTGCCGGCCAGCACCACGATCCCCAGCCCCAGCCAGCACAGGCCGAGGATGATCGCGCGGGTGTCAAGTTGCAACAGCAGATACGACGTGACGATCGCCCCGATCACCGGCGCCACCACATACAGCAGCGGGTTGTGCGACTCGCCGGCCGCGCGCCGGCGGAAGTAATAGACGACGACCGAGACATTGACGAGAGTGAAGGCGACGAACGCCCCGAAGTTGATGAACGACGTCGAGGTCGCCACGTCGAGGAACATCGCGAGCAGGCCCACCGCGCCGACCATCATCAGGTTGGCCGCCGGGGTACGGAATTTCGCGCTGAGGGTCCCGAACACCCGACGCGGCAGCGTGCCGTCGCGTCCCATCGCGAACAGCAGCCGCGACGCCGACGCCTGCGCGGCGATACCCGAGGCGAACTGCGCGAGGATGAGGCCGGCCAGGAACACCGCCCCGAACAGATTGCCGCCGATCTGCTTGGCGATCTCCAGCGCTGCCGACGACGAATCGGCGAATTCCCCACCGGGGTGTACCAGTTGGGTCGTGTAGGCGATGACCAGGAAGA
The DNA here is from genome assembly GCA_036235365.1 of Mycolicibacterium sp. 050232. GTDB lineage: Bacteria > Actinomycetota > Actinomycetes > Mycobacteriales > Mycobacteriaceae > Mycobacterium. The sequence goes on from JAZBEZ010000007.1 coordinate 411,138, forward strand.
TGAATCCGCCGATCAAGGCGATGAGCATGATGGCGCGCGGCATGTTCTTGCGCGGTTCGACGGCTTCCTCTGTGAATGTGGTGACGGCATCGAATCCCAAGAACGAGTACGCGGCGATGGCCGCACCGGCCGTCACTCCCCCGATACCGGCGCCTACGCCGGTGAACGGACCCGCACTGACCAGCCCGCCGGCGCCCGCACTGCGGACGACCGAGGCCACCGACATTGCCACGAACAACACGATGACCAGCAACTGGAACGCCATCAGCAGATAATTGGCCTTGTCGGCGACCTTGATGCCGATGACATTGAGGACGGTGGTGATCAGGATGAACCCGAGCACCCACAACCAACCAGGCACCGCGGGGTACTGAGCTTCCAGGTATGCCGCTCCGATCAGCCAGATGACCATCGGCAGGAAAAGGTAGTCCAGCAGCACCGCCCACCCGGTGAGGAACCCGACCCGCGAGTCGATGGTGCGGCGCACGTAGGTGTAGGCCGATCCCGAGACCGGATACGCGGCCGCCATTCTGCCGTAGCTGGATGCGGTGAACAGCATGGCCGCCAACGCGATCAGGTAGGCCGACGCCGACGCGCCTGCGGTGGTGGACGCGATCACGCCGAAGATGCCGAGCACGATCAGTGGCGTCATGTACGCCAGGCCGAAGAGCACCAGTGAGCGCAACCCCAGGGCGCGGACCAATGTCGGTTGCCCTGCGGATGGTGATGACATGGCGGTGCCTTTCATTCGGCGTGGTCGTTCGACGGTGACCACCGCCGCGGCTCGATGCGGCCTTCGTACAGTGGCAGCGGGATCGGGCGGTCGGACGGCCCGAACTGATCCCACATCCGGTTGGTACCCGCGGTGCCCCGCTCACGCACAGCGGCGACGGCTCCGAAGTCGATGTGCTGACAGAGCACTCCCGGCGTCTCGTCCGAGCTCTCCTGCAGTACAGCACCTTCCGGGTCGACGATGATGCTGCGTCCTTTACCGACCGGGCCGGCACAGTTGACGCTCACCGTGAATACCTGATTCACGATCGAATTGGCGCGCGCCAGCACCAGCTCCTGGCCGCGGTCCTCGGACGTGGTCTTGACGACGTTCACGATCACGTCCGCGCCCATCCAGGCCAGATGGCGACTCACCTCGGGGAACCAGGCGTCGTAACAGATCGACAGTCCGAGCCGGCCCACGTCGGGAATATCCGCGAGCACGAATTGGCTTCCCGGCGTGTACTTTTCGAACGGACGCCACGGGAAGATCTTGCGATAGGACGCCACCAGTCGTCCGTCGGGCGCCAGAACTGGTGCGGTGTTGAAGAATTCGCCGTCGCTCCCCAGCTCGCACACCGACCCGGGGATCAACCAGGCATCGGCATCTCGGGCCACCTGCCCGAGGGCCGCGATCAGCGGGCCGTCGAGCGGCTCGGCCGCGACGGCCAACGTGTCGGAGCTCTCGGTGCCGAACAAGTGGATCTCCGGGTACACGATCAACGCTGGGCCCGTCACCGTCGACCGCACCCGCAGCACGTCAGCGGCGAACTGCGCGATGGTGTCCTCCCGACCGAATACCGGCAGGCCGGCCACGTCCAACGGTGCCGCCTGGACCGCGGCCACCGTGATCGATCCGGACACCGGGAACCTCCGAAGCATTAATCACTCAGAGTGAGCGAATTTAACGCGATATTAGTTCAGCATGAACAAATAAGGCAATAGCTGCCGTACCCTGGTGCCATGACGCCGCAGGTCAGTGACGCGCACCCAGTGTTGAGTGCGCCCGCGGTCGTCGGCATCACCCGCCTCAGTGCAGCCGACACGGTGCGAGCCCGGCTCGAATTGGCGATGGAGTTGGAGCTGATGGCGGGCGGAGAACGGCTTCCCGCGGAGACCGACATCGCCACAGCCCTCGACGTCAGCGTCGCCACCGTCCGCCGTGCCCTGCAGTCCATGGCCGACGAGGGGCTGGTGATCCGCCGCCGCGGCCGAGCCGGCGGGACATTCGTCGCCCGCAGCGGTATCCGCGCCGCGCCCGGCCGTGATCGCCCATCGGCCGCGTTCCGCGCGGATGCCGCGGAAGTGCACCGCCTCATCGACTTGCGCGCGCTGGCCGAGGACGCCCTCAGCGCCGCCGCCGCGCAGGCCGCCTCCGAGGAGGAACTCGATGCGCTCGAAGCGATCGTCGCAGAAGCCGAATCGACCACCGACTGGACCGGCTTCCACGGCGCCGATCAGCGATTCCACGAATCAGTAGCCGCGGCAAGCGGTCTCGACTGGGCTCAGAACACGTACTGCGAGGTGCTGCACGGGCTGTACCGCTACTTCATTCCGTACCCGATCAGCTACCTGCACGAGTCCAACCGCGAGCACGCCCAGTTGGTAACGGCCCTGCGCCTGCGCGACAGCCGGACGGCATCCGAGATCGCCCGCAATCACGTGCTGTCACTGCACAAGACGATGTACGTCGGTTTGCCGCAGCCCGGCGCCGGGTCTGGTTAGGCCCGCGCCACCGGCTCCTCGACCGCAGTGACAACCGAATCGTCGACGTCTCGCGGGGCCCGCGACGTCTGCCAGGCGCGGACCACCAACGTCGCCCACCCCACCACGATGATGGCGTAGATCCCGGTCGACCACGGCCAGTGCACGCCGAAGTAATGCACCAGCTTCTGGCTGTTGGTCAGCAGGATGACCCCACCGACGGCGGTGCCGAGCAGGCCGGGATTCACCCGGCTGACCAGCCACGCGGCGAAGGGCGCCGCGATCACGCCGCCCACCATGAGGCCGAGCACCACGGGCCAGTTCTCCAGGAACTCCTGGCGCAGCCCGATCAGGAAGCCGATCGATGCCGACACCGACACCAGGAATTCCGAGGCACTGACCGAACCGATCACGGTCCGCGGGGCGGTCTTACCCTGTGACAGCAGGGTGCTGGTGGTCACCGGGCCCCAGCCGCCGCCACCCGATGCGTCGATGAACCCACCGAACAATCCCAGTGGGGCAAGGAACTTCGCGCTGTGACTGGTGCCGTGCTCCCCCAGAGTCAGCGGCTTGCCCAGCGAGAAACGCAACAGCACGTAGAGTCCGATGCCCAGCAGGATCGCGGCCATGAGCGGGGCGGCCGACTCCGTCGACAACGACGAGAGCACCGTGGCACCCGCGAAGGCACCTGCGGCGCCCGGTAGGCCGAGCTTGGCCACCATCGGCCAGTCGATGTTCTTGAAGCGCCAGTGCGACACCGCCGACGCCAGCGTCGTGCCCACCTCTGCCAGGTGCACCGCGGCGCTGGCTTGTGCCGAGGCAACCCCGCTGAGCACCAGCAGGGTCGAGGCGGTGACACCGAAGGCCATCCCGAGCGCGCCATCGACGAGCTGAGCCCCGACGCCGACAAGCGTGAAAATGAGGAGCGAACGCATGGGTTCGGCTGCTTTCGATTGTGGTCGCTGGACGACCTGGTGACTGACGGGCGCGGATCAGATGCGCGCGCGACACCATTCGTCGAAAGCCATCAACCGGCGCGAGGGCCAGAACGGCTCGAGAGCAGCGAGGGCGGACGGTGCGGTGCGGTACGCAAGTGCGGCCACCGGTCACCCCTCTCCCTCGTCGTTAGACAGACTGAGCAAGCCTACAAGATTCCGCACGGGATCCCGCCGACGGGCCTCAAACAGTGAGCAATCGGTACAGCCCGATCAGGCCGACCACCACGATCACCGCCCGCAGCGCGTTCGGCGACAGCCGCCGGCCGTAGTGCGCGCCCAGGAAGCCGCCGATCAGCGAACCGGCCGCGATCAGTCCTGCCGCCTCCCAGCTGATCCGGTCGAACGCGACGAGCGTGTACGCCAGCGCGGCCACGATGTTGACCAGCAACGACAGCAGGTTCTTGGCGGCGTTCATGCGCTGCATCGACTCGGGCAGCAGTGCACCCATCACCGCGATCAGCAGGATTCCCTGGGCCGCGGTGAAGTAGCCGCCGTAGACACCGACGGCGAAAGTCCCGATCACCAGCACTGCCATCCGGCGCGGGCTGACGTGGTCGGCCGACTGGCCGGACGCCTCGGCCCGCTGCCGGGCCCAGGCCTGGATCTTGGGTCCGACGACGACGAGAATCAGCGCCAGGATCAGCAGCACCGGCACCACGGTGACGAACACCTTTTCGGGCAGGTGCAGCAGCAGCCAGGAACCCAGCAGGGCGCCGATCAGGGATCCGGGAATCTGCCAGCGCAGCCGCTTCCACTGCCCGCGCAATTCACGGCGATAGCCCCAGGTTCCCGAGACCCCGCCGGCGACCAGTCCGACGGCGTTGGACATCGTCGAGGTGACCGGCGGAATGCCCAATGCCACGAGCGTCGGGAAGGTGATCAGGGTGCCGGACCCGACGATGGCGTTGATCGCGCCTGCGCCGACGCCGGCCAGAGCGATCAGGATCATGTGGGTGACGGACACTCGGGCCACCCTATCGGCCCGACTTGTGTGCGCTGGGTAACGCCAGGCGTTACCAGATGCACCGAAATCGCGGGCTATCGGCGCTTCTTGGGTGCGCCCCGCTTCTCGCGGACCCGGACGTTGATCTTCACCGGGCTGCCCTCGAAACCGAACTGCTCACGCAGCCGGCGCTCCAGGAACCGGCGGTAGCCGGCCTCCAGGAACCCGGATGTGAACAGCACGAAGGTCGGCGGCCGCGTGGCCGCCTGGGTGGCGAACAGGATCTTGGGCTGCTTGCCGCCACGCACCGGCGGCGGCGTCGCGGCCACGATCTCTTTGAGGAAATTGTTGAGCTGACCGGTCGAGATGCGCTTGTCCCAGGACGCCAGCGACGTCTCCAGGGCCGGCACCAGCTTCTGGACGGCCCGGCCGGTCATGGCCGAGATGTTGACCCGGGGCGCCCACTGCACCTGCACCAGTTCCCGGTCGATCTCTTTCTCCAGCAGATACCGCCGGTCCTCGTCGACCAGGTCCCATTTGTTGAACGCGATGACCAGGGCACGTCCGGCCTCGATCACCATCGACAGCACCCGCAGATCCTGCTCGGTCAGCGGCTGGGAGGCGTCGATCAGCATGATCGCCACTTCGGCCGCATCGATGGCGCCGTGGGTGCGCACCGAGGCGTAGAACTCGTGCCCGCTGGCCTGGCCCACCTTGCGCCGCAGACCGGCAGTGTCGACGAAACGCCAAGTCTTGCCGCCCAATTCGATCAGCGAGTCAACCGGATCGACCGTGGTACCCGCGACGTCGTGCACCACCGATCGCTCGTCGCCGGCCAGCCGGTTCAGCAGCGAGCTCTTGCCGACGTTCGGCTTGCCCACCAGCGCCACGCGGCGTGGACCGCCGGCACCGCTGCCGCCCACTTCCGAGACCTCGGGCAGCTTCTCCATCACCGTGTCTAGCAGATCGGCCACGCCGCGACCGTGCATCGCACTGATCGCGTGCGGTTCACCGATGCCCAGCGACCACAGCGCCGCGGCATCGGATTCGCCCCGCTGAGTGTCAACCTTGTTGGCCGCCAGGAAAACCGGCTTACCGGACTTGCGGAGCATCCGGGCCGCCGCCTCGTCGGCCGAGGTCGCACCGACCACCGCGTCGACGACGAGGATGATCGCGTCGGCGGTGCGCATCGCCACGAGCGCCTGATCGGCCACCAACTGCTGCAGGCCCTTGGCGTCGGGTTCCCATCCCCCGGTGTCCTGCACCATGAACCGGCGACCGAGCCAGCTCGCGTCATAGGACACCCGGTCGCGGGTCACCCCGGGGATGTCCTGCACGACGGCTTCACGACGCCCCAGGATCCGGTTCACCAGAGTCGATTTCCCGACATTGGGCCGGCCGACGACCGCCAGCACCGGCGGCGGCGCGGACGCCTCCTCCAGCACCTCGGCGACCTCGTCGCTGAGCTCCCAGTCGCTTTCGTCCGACCAGGTGCCGTCTTCGTCAGAGGCGCTCATCGCCGTACCCCCGCATGCTGGGTCACCAGGTCGAGAAGGTGTGCCACAACCTGTGTCTGGTCCATATCACTGGTATCGACCACCAGCGCGTCGTCGGCCGCCCGCAGCGGCGACACGGCCCGGGTCGAATCCAGGTGGTCGCGCCGCTGCACGTCGGCGAGCACCGTTTCGTAGTCGTCGGGCAGTCCGTTCGCGATGTTCTGGGCGTTGCGGCGCCGGGCCCGTTCCTCGGCGGAGGCGGTCAGGAAGATCTTGACGTCGGCCTTGGGCAGTACCACGGTGCCGATGTCGCGGCCTTCGACCACCACACGCCCACCCGAGGACGCCAATTCGCGCTGCAGATCGACCAACCGGGCCCGCACCGGCGGCACCGCGGACACCGCCGACACCGCGCGGGTCACCTCGTCGCCGCGAATCTCGGCCGAGACGTCCTCGCCCCCGAGGTAGGCACGATCCTCGCCGGGATCCGAACCCACGCCGATCACGGCGCCCGAAGCCACCGCGTCGATGGCCTCGGCATCGTCCAGATCGGTGCCTGCCCGCAGCACCGCCAACGTCACGAGGCGGTACATCGCGCCGGTGTCCAGGTAGCTCGCACCCAGGGCCTGCGCCAAACCCCTTGAAACCGAAGACTTTCCGGTTCCCGCCGGTCCGTCGACCGACACCACCAGAGATCCGCTCACATTCCCACCGCCTGATAAAGCTCGCCGATTTCCTTGCGGCTGAGCGCCCTGATACTGCCCGGTCGCTGCTCGCCGAGCGCCACCGAACCGATGTCGGTGCGGACCAGCTCCTGCACCGGGAAATCAACCGCGGCCAGCATCCGTCGCACGATGCGGTTGCGGCCCTCGTGCAGGGTGACCTTCACCAGGGTCTTGCCGGGAACCGTGTCCACCACCGCGAAGTCGTCGACATGAGCCGGGCCGTCGTCCAGTTCGACGCCGGCGCGCAGCTTCTTGCCGAGTCCGCGCGGCACCGTGCCGATCACCGTCGCCACGTAGGTTTTGGGGATCTCGTAGGACGGGTGCATCAGCCGGTGGGCGAGCTCCCCGTCGTTGGTCAGCAGCAGCAGCCCCTCGGTGTCGGCGTCGAGCCGCCCGACGTGGAACAGCTTCTTGTTGCCCCGGACCCGGTGCTCGACCAGGTCGCCGACGCACGGGCGGCCCCGCTCGTCGGACATCGTGGACAGCATGCCGCGCGGCTTGTTGATCGCCAGATACACCAGGGTGTCGTCGAGAATGACGCGCGAACCGTCCACCCGGATGTCGGCGACCGCCGGGTCGACGCGGGTACCGAGCTCGGTGACCAGCCGGCCGTCCACCTCGACGCGGCCGTCGGTGATCATGCGCTCGGCGACCCGCCGGGACGCAATTCCAGCCTGGGACAACACTTTCTGCAGCCTTACGCCTTCTTCCCGCACGCGAGGAGGACCAAAATCGTCAGCCATGTCAGTCCTTGTCCACGTCGAAGGCCATCGGCTGGTTGCCACCGGGCGAGCCGCCGTTGAGTTTGGCGAAACGCGGCTCGTCACCGAGTGATTCGCTCAGGTCGTCGATCACGTCGACGTCGGGCAGCAGCGGCGCGATGTCGGGCAGATCGGCCAGCGAGGTCAGGCCGAGCCGTTCCAGGAACAACTCGGTAGTGGCGAACGCGGCCGCGCCGGAGTCGGGATCGGTGCCCGCCTCGGTAATCAGCCCGCGCGCCACCAGTGTCCGCATCACCGCATCCACGTTGACGCCGCGCACCGCGCTCACCCGCGCCCGGGTCACCGGTTGCCGATAGGCCACCACGGCCAGGGTCTCCAGCGCGGCGCGGGTCAGCTTGGACCTGGCGCCGTCGAGCAACAACCGCTCGACATAAGGGGCGTAGCGCGCCCGGGTGTACATCCGCCAGCCGCCCGCGGCCTCACGCAGGTCGATGCCGCTGTCCCGGGCGGCGAACTCCTCGGCCATCAGGCGCAGTTTGGCCATCACCCGGTAGGCGGGCTGTTCGGTCGCCGAGGCCAGCGCGTCCACCGTCACCGGCGTGTCCACTACCAGCAACAACGCCTCCAGCACGGCGCCCAGTTCACCGTCTTCGAGCTCGGGAACCGTCGCCACATCGATGCCCAGGTCATCTCCGACCGGGGTCACATCACCCGGGGCATCGTCGGACCGCTCTCCGGAATCGGAGATCTCGTCAGTCATTGTTCTCGCTATTCTTCCGCATCAGCGGTTGCCAGATGTTCGCTGGTCGGCCTATCTCCGGTCCACGAAACCTGGAGCACTCCAAGCGGTTCTGGTTGCTCGAATGCTACCGCCCTGGCCCTGAACAGTTCGAGCAGCGCCAGGAAGCGGCCGACGATCTGCAGTCCGTCGGTGCACTCTGCCACGAGTTCGGAGAAAGTCGCCCATTCGCCGATCCCGCGCTGTTCCAGCAGGGCAATGATCCGGTGGGCCTGTTCGGGTACCGACACCTTGGGTGCGTGGATGTGGTCGATGCCGACCGTCGGCACCGGCCGCGGGGTGAAGGCGGCGGCCGCGATCTCGGCGAACTTGCCGGCATCGACGCCGAGCATGACCTCGGGCAGCAGGTCGGAGAACCGGTCCTCCAGCGACACCACACGCGGGTAGCTGCGCAGCGCGGCGGCCTCGAGTTCGGCGAACATCAACGCGACGTGTTTGAACGCGCGGTACTGCAGCAGCCGCGCGAACAAGAGGTCGCGGACCTCGAGCAGGGCCAGATCCTCCTCGTCGTGCACCTCGCCGGAGGGCAGCAACCGGGCGGCCTTCAAGTCCAGCAGGGTGGCCGCGATCACCAGGAAGGTCGTGGTCTCGTCGAGTTCGAGGCGGGCGCCGATCTCCTTGGTGTAGGCGATGAAATCGTCGGTGACCTGGTGCAACGCCACTTCGGTGACGTCGAGGCGGTGCGCGAAGATCAGCTGCAGCAGCAGGTCGAACGGTCCCTCGAAGTTGGTGAGCCGAACCTGGAAGCGGTTCTGCTGCTCACCGGCAGTCTGTTCATCCCCGCCGGCGACATCCGCTTCGGAACCATCGGTGGTCGGGGTGTTCAGGACATCGTTCACGCGCCGAACCGGTCGATGACTTCGCGGGCCAGCGATCGGTAGGCCACGGCGCCGCCGGACTTCGGCGCCCAGGTGGTGATCGGCTCGCCGGCCACACTGGTCTCCGGGAACCGCACGGTCCGGGTGATCACGGTGTCGAACACCAGGTCGCCGAACCGCTCCACGACGCGGGCCATTACCTCGCGCGCGTTGACCGTGCGCGGGTCGTAGCGGGTGACCAGGATGCCGCTGATTGACAGCTTCGGATTGAGCCGGTCGTGCACCTTGTCGACGGTGTCGGTGAGCAGGGCCAGCCCGCGCAGTGAGAAGTACTCGCATTCAGTGGGGATGATCACGCCGTCGGCGCAGGCCAATCCGTTGACCGTGAGCAACCCCAATGACGGCTGGCAGTCGATCAGCACGTAGTCGTAGCGGTCGAGCACCGGGTAGAGAGCGCGGGCCAGCGACTGTTCCCGGCCTACCTCGTTGACCAGCTGAATCTCGGCGGCCGACAGGTCGATGTTGCTGGGCACCAGGTCCATGCCGCTGACCCGGGTCTTGATCACGACGTCGTCGATCGACACCCGCGGTTCGACCAGCAGGTTGTGCACCGTGTGCTCGAGTTCGTAATGCGGGACCCCGAGACCCGCCGACAGCGCGCCCTGCGGATCCAGGTCGACCAGCAGGACGCGGCGGCCGTACTCGGCCAGGCTGGCGCCCAGATTGATGGTCGACGTGGTCTTGCCGACCCCGCCCTTCTGATTGCACATCGCGATCACCTTGGCCGGACCATGGGTCGAACGCGGTTGCGGTTCGGGAATGTCGCGCGGCGGCCGCCCCGTCAGGCCGACCTCGGGGGCGTTGTGTTCGAAGAGGCCGTCGTGTGCGCCGTCGTCGTTCATACCCGACCACCGCTGGTCAGGCATCCCGCAGTATTCGCGCACATCCCGGCAAGTTTAACGTCGGTACGCAGCCAGGACGGGCAGACCCGCGGGCAATCAGACGCATATGGTGTGCGTCATGAGTCTCAAACAGCGGGTGCCGCTGTTGCGGTGGTCGTTCATCCGGATGGGAATCGGCGCCAGACACTTCGCCCGCACCGGGCAATGGGGTGACGGACGGGAGGCCGCGGCCGCCGATTATGTGGTGGCCAACGCCCGCGCGGGCGACCTCGACGACGTCATCGCCACCATCGACAAGTTCGCCTATGAGAAGTCGTTCCTGATCAACGTGGGCGACGAGAAGGGTGCGCTGCTCGACGCCGCGGTGATCCGGGCCAATCCCCGACGAGCCCTGGAACTGGGCACCTATTGCGGGTACGGGGCGTTGCGTATCGCCCGCGCAGCGCCGGTGGCGCGGGTGTTCTCAGTCGAGTTCTCCCCCACCAATGCCGACATTGCGCGACGCATCTGGGCACATGCCGGGGTGGCCGACCGGATCACGTGCGTGGTCGGCACGATCGGCGACGGCGGACGCACGCTCGATGCGTTGGCGGCTGCTGGGTTCGACACCGGCGGGCTGGATTTCGTGTTCCTCGATCACGACAAGAACGCCTACCTGACGGACCTGCAGAGCCTGCTGGACCGTGGCTGGTTGCACCGTGGCTCGATCGTGGTCGCCGACAACGTGAAGCTGCCGGGAGCACCGAAGTACCTGGCCTACATGCAGGAGCAGCAGGGCGAGCGGTGGGACACCACGCATCACAAGACGCATGCCGAGTACCAGACCCTGCTGCCGGACCTGGTGTTGGAGTCGGAGTACCTGGGCGGTTAACGCGCCCGAGGGTGCGCGCCGGCCCAGACCTCGCGCAGCGTGTGCACAGTGACCATGGTGTAGATCTGCGTGGTGGTCACCGACGCGTGGCCGAGCAGTTCCTGTACTACGCGCACGTCGGCACCGCCGTCGAGCAGGTGGGTCGCGAACGAGTGCCGCAGCGTGTGCGGTGACACCGCCGACGTGATCCCGGCGCGCGCGGCCGAGTCCTGCAGCACCTGCCAGGCGCTCTGCCGCGACAACCGTCCGCCGCGGGCGTTGAGGAAGATTCCCGGGGTGCCCCGGCCCCGCCGGGCCAGATCCGGACGCCCCCGCACCAGGTAGGCGTCGAGTGCGCTGACGGCGGGACGGCCGATGGGCACGAGCCGCTGCTTGCCGCCCTTGCCGCGCAGCAGAACCGAGCGCGCATGGGTGTCGATGTCATCGACGTCGAGACCCACGGCTTCCGAAATGCGTGCGCCGGTGGAATACAACACCTCCAACAGCGCCCGGTTGCGTAGCGTCAGCGGACCGTCGGCCTCGCTGTCCCCGCCTGCGGCCTCGAGTAGTGCCACGACCTCGTCGAGGGTGAGGCTCTTCGGCAGCCGCCGGCTCGGCGTGGGCGGTTTGACCCCGCGGGCGACATCGAGTTCGGTCATGCCCTCGGCTGCGGCGAACCGGTGCAGACCGCGGACTGCGACCACCGCCCTGGCCGCCGAAACCGCCGACAGCGCAGCCACTCCCGACTCGGGATCACCGCGGCGAAGCGCGATCAGGAAGTCGCTGACGTCGACCTCGGCCACCTTGGCCAGGTCGTCGATTCCGCGCTGGGCCAGGTGCTCGGCGTAGCGGCGCAGGTCGCGCCGGTATGAGCTCAAGGTGTTGGCCGCCACGCCCCGCTCGATCGTCAGGTGATCGAGGTAGCCCCGAAGCTGTCCGTCCAGCACGTTCTTCAGGGGCGGTGGCGGAGTTCTCATAACAGGCCTTTTCGCCGCCTGAACGCTGTCGGCTGGTCGATCCACTCCGCCTCGACCGGCCGTAAGGACTGCGTACCGGTCATCGCGTGTGCCGCCAGGATTCCGGCTACCGCAATGCCGTTGACGATCTCGCCGGAGAACACCCGCCGTACCGCTTCCTTCAGCGGCACCCGCTCGACCACCATGTCGGCTTCCTCATGCTCGCCCTCGGGCCGTCCGATATCGGTCAGGCCGGTGGCCAGGAACACCCGCACGCTCTCGTCGGAGAACCCCGGAGTCGAGTCGAGATCCACCAGCACCTGCCAGTGGGAGGCGGCCAGGCCGACCTCTTCGGCGAGTTCGCGGGCCGCGGTCACCTCGGGTCGTTCCCCGCCGAGGTCGAGTAGACCCGCGGGCAGTTCCCAGAGCCGACGCCCCAGCGGGTGACGGTACTGGTACACCAGGACCACGTTGTCGTCTTCGTCGAGGGCCACCACGGCCACCGCACCGTAGTGCTCTACGACCTCGCGCCGGGCCGAATCACCGCCGGGCATGCTGACCTCGTCCGAGCGCAGCGCGAAAATGTTTCCGACATAGATGGTTTCACTGGACAGGGTCTCGAACTCGTGTTCAGCCAAGTGAAGCGGCTTCGGCGTCGTCGACAGGGGTTTCGCCGGCTTCGACGTCCCCGGCCTCGTCTTCGAAATGTTCGGGAAGGTCCATGCCGGGCAACCGCTCCTCGGCCTTGTAATCCAGCGCCGCGCCGACGAAGGCCGCGAACAGCGGGTGTGGCCGCGTGGGCCGGCTCTTGAGCTCGGGGTGGGCCTGGGTGCCGACCAGGAAGGGGTGGAGCTTCGAGTCGTATTCGACGAACTCGACCAGGTGACCGTCGGGCGAGGTGCCGCTGAATTTCAGCCCGCTCTCGGCGATCCGGTCCCGGTAGGCGTTGTTGACCTCGTAGCGGTGCCGGTGCCGTTCGGACACCTCGGTGGCCTGATAGGCCTCGGCCACGATCGATCCCGATTCGAGCACGGCGGGGTAGGCACCCAATCGCATGGTGCCGCCCAGGTCTGCCTCGCCGGCGACCGCATCCTGCTGATCGGCCATCGTGGAAATCACCGGATCCGGTGTCTTCGGGTCGAACTCGGCCGAGTTGGCGCCGGTGATCCCGACCGACCGGGCCGCCTCGATCACGATGCACTGCAGGCCCAGACACAGTCCAAGGACCGGCAGTCGGCGTTTGCGGGCGAAGGAGATGGCGCCGAGCTTGCCCTCGATGCCACGGATGCCGAATCCGCCGGGAATCAGCACGCCGTCCACATCGGACAGCGCGGCCGCCGCGCCGGCGTCGGTCTCGCAGTCATCGGAGGCGACCCACCGGATCTCCACCTTGGCCCGGTGTTTGAAGCCGCCGGCGCGCAGCGCCTCGGCCACCGACAGGTAGGCATCCGACAGGTCGATGTACTTGCCCACCAAGGCGATTCGAACGGTCTCGTGCGGCTCGTGCACGCGGCGCAGCAGATCGTCCCACTCGGTCCAGTCCACGTCGCGGAACGGCAGGTTGAGCCGGCGCACCACATACGCGTCGAGTTCCTCGCGGTGCAGCACCTTGGGGATGTCGTAGATGGACGGTGCGTCCGGGGTCGAGATGACGCCGTCGACGTCGACGTCGCACATCAGCGCGATCTTGTTCTTGAGGGGTTCGGGGACGTCGCGGTCACACCGCAGGATCAGCGCGTCGGGGGTGATGCCGATGCTGCGCAACGCGGCCACCGAGTGTTGCGTCGGCTTGGTCTTGAGCTCACCGGAGGGGGCGAGATAGGGCACCAGCGACACGTGCAGGAAGAAGCAGTTGTCCCGGCCGACTTCATGGCGCACCTGACGGGCAGCCTCCAGGAACGGCAGTGACTCGATATCGCCGACCGTGCCGCCGATTTCGGTGATCACCACGTCGGGGCGCTGTCCGGATGAATCGGGCTCGGCCATGGCCAGGATCCGACTCTTGATCTCGTCGGTGATGTGCGGAATCACCTGCACGGTGTCGCCGAGGTACTCGCCGCGGCGTTCCTTGGCGATCACCCTTGAGTACACCTGGCCGGTGGTCACGTTGGCCGACTGCGACAGGTTGCGATCCAGGAATCGCTCGTAATGGCCGACGTCCAGGTCGGTCTCGGCGCCGTCCTCGGTGACGAACACTTCACCGTGCTGGAACGGATTCATGGTGCCCGGATCGACGTTCAAGTAAGGGTCGAGCTTCTGCATCGTCACCTGCAACCCTCGCGCGGTCAGCAGCTGACCGAGGCTCGATGCGGTCAACCCCTTACCGAGCGATGACGCCACACCACCGGTGACGAAGAGGTGTTTGGTGGCGGTGTGCGGGTGCTTGCGTAAGGCGGGCAAAAGCATCCTCCGTGACGACGGGCAGGGAATCGAGAAACTGCTGTGGCCTGCCGACCCACGGAATCTCACCTTAACACCGACACCGACAAGCCGTCGCTGGCGCGCCGCTCACCTGAGGAGCAGTTGCGGGGCGAAGTCTCGCTACTGCGGGACGGTGACCGACGTCGCGCCCTGCCCGGTTCCGTACCTGCCAGGCTTGCCGCCCCGGACGAGGTCGCCGAGGGCCAGTACTGCAGTGATCTGACCAGCGCTCGAATCGGCGTCGTCCACGGTGCTGACCACAGCGGTCAGACCGGCATCTGACCTGGTCACGGCGACGGGACCGGTTCCGGACGCCGAGCCCGAGCGGCCGGCGAGCACGGTGCCGGCACCGTGCGGTGCCAGCCCGGCCGCGAAGCGGGCCATGGTCGCGCCCCGGTTGCCGCCGTCCTCGCCGAGGCCGCCGCCGGTGACGATCAGCGCCGTGTTGGCCGCACCGATGTGTGGATCGTCATAGGTCAGGAAGCCGGTGTCGCGCAGCGCGGTGAGCACGGTCTGACGCTGGATGTCGTCCACGGGTGCCGCGGCCGGGTTCTTGTCGATCAGCAGCGTGATGCCGAGTAGATCGCCGGCCTGCGACCCCTGATCCACCGCCGCGGTGCTCAGTTGTTTGCCGGCCGGCACGATCGGTGAATTGACCACCGAGAGCAGTTTGTCCGCCGAATTCGCCTCGACGAATTCCTGGGTGAGCGCGATCTGGCCGGTCACGGTGCCTCCCGCGTCGCGGACGAAGCGCGACGCAGCGTCGACGTCTCCGTCCACCGCGTCGGGCGTGCGGAACACGACCACCGACTTGTCCTTCAACGCGTCGCGCACCATCCGCGGCGCCATTTGCGCATCGAATTCGCCCGCGGCATTGAGCCTTTCGTTCAGCGCGTTCTTGCCGTCGGTGAGGGTCTCGATCTGGTGCTGCAGGTCCAACTTGTCGTCACGAAGTCCCGACAACACCGTGTTCGACAGCAACCCCGAACCCAGGGCGACCCCGATGGCCAGCGCCAGGAACACGGCCGCCAACGAAATCGCATGCGCACGTAACGTGATCACAACTCACCGACCTGTTCAGCTGACGAGGTTCTGGACCCAGAGCGTGAACCGGTTCCAGTAGTCGACGACCCAGTCGAGCACGGCACCGTCGGCCCGCGACACCCACAGCGCCACGACCACCGCGACCAGCATGGCAAGCACCAGCAGCGCGATCGCGCCGCCCGACACGCGGCTGCGGTACAGGGTCGCCACCGCCTTGGCGTCGACGAGCTTCTCCCCCACCTTCAACCGGGTCAGGAACGTCGACGGGTTGCTGCGCTGGCGCGAACGGTCGAAGAACTCCTCGATCGAGGCCGTATGACCGGCCGTGACGATGAGCGACGCCCCGTGGTGGTCGCACAGCAGCAAGGCCAGGTCCGCCGCCGATCCGGCGGCCGGGAAGGTCATCGCGCCGACTCCGAGGTCCTGGATGCGCTCCAGTCCTGCGGCATGGCCGTCGGCGTCGGCAGGCAGCACCACCTGCGCACCGCACCGCAGCACCTCGACGCTCATCTTGTCCGGGTCGCCGACGATCAGCGCGGGCCGGTGCCCGGCCTTGCGCAGCACGTCCGCGCCTGCCCCGACGCCGACGAGCACCGGTTGGTACTCCTTGATGAACGGCTTGAGCGCCTTGAGGTCTTCGGCGGCGTCGGGTTCCTCGGCGACGATCACCACGTGCCTGCGGTGCAGGTCCACGTCGATGTTCGGGATTCCGATGCCATCGATGAGCAGCGGACTCTCGCTGCGGATGAACTCGATGGTGTTGCCCGCGAAGGCCTCCAGATGCGCCACCAGGCCGCTCTTGGCGTCGTGCATCAACTCGTGGATCTCTTGATCATTGCGCTCGGTGCCCACCGCGATGCGTCGGTCGCCGGAGTAGACGCCACCGTTGTTCAGGCGGATCCGCGCCCCGTCCTTGATCTTCTTGAAGACATCCGGCCCGGCCTCGTCGATGAGCACCACTCCGTTGGCGACGAGCACCTCGGGCCCCAGGTTCGGGTAGCGTCCCGAGATGGACGGGGAGGCGTTGACGACACCGGAGATTTGAGCCTCGACCAGCGCATCTGCGGTGATCCGGTCCAGATCCTGAGCATCGAGGACGACGATGTCGCCAGGGCCGACGCGCCGCAGCAGTCGGTCGATATCGCGGTCCACTCGTGCAGTGCCGGTCACTCCCGGACGCGTACTGGCATTGCGGGTGAGCAGCGTGGACATCTTCATGCGCCGATTCTGTCGGGCATCGTCGGTCAGACGGCGGAGGCGCGCCGTAACACCAGCCTCACAAGTTGGCTTTAGTCACATCAGTAACAGCAGTACGGTCTCAATCCCGCTTCGCCGCATAGTGCCGCGCGGCCTTGGCGCGGTTGCCACAGGTGGCCATCGAGTGCCAGCGTCGAGCGCCGTTTTTCGAGGTGTCGTGGAACCACAGGATGCAGTGCGGATGCGCGCATTGTTTGATCCGACCGGGGGCGTCGCCCAGCAACCTCAACAGACCGTCGGCAGCCAACCAGGCGGCAAGCCATTCCGGCTGCTCGACCTCCGCGACCTCCGCGGGGCCCGATGCCGTCAGAGTGCGCCGGATCCGACCCCGTTCGAGCACCTCGTTGAGCTCATCGGTGGACCCAGGCTGAAGAGCCTGAAGGATCGCCTCACGAGCGGAGACCAGCGCCGTCCGCGCCGTCTCGTCGGCCTCGCAACGATCGGCCAGCCCGTTGGCCAGCAACCAGATTTTCAGCCCGTCGACATCCGCGAGAAGGTCCTGCGGCCCATCCGCTGACATCCACCGGGTGTTCAGCAGATCCAGCGCTAGGGGTTCGCCGACATGCGGGCGCGGATCACGCATACCTGAGGGTAACCACGGGTTGCGCGAAGCCGCCCTAAGGTGCGCCGCGCTCCTGCTGGGCAGCCTCGAGCAGCTCCCTGGCGTGGGCCCGGCCGCTGTCGGACTCCCCCAGTCCGGCCAGCATCCGGGCCAGCTCGGCCACCCGGTCCTCGTCGTCGATGCGGCGCACACCGCTGGACTTGGTCCGGCCGTTCCCGCTGTCGACCACGAGGTGCGCATCCGCGAACGCCGCGACCTGAGGCAGGTGAGTCACCACGATGACCTGGTGGGTGCGCGCCAGCCGGGCCAGCCGGCGACCGATCTGCACTGCGGCCCGCCCGCCGACCCCGGCGTCGACCTCGTCGAACACCATCGTGGTGCCCGCGGTCGACGCCGACAACACCACCTCCAAGGCCAGCATGACGCGGGACAGTTCACCACCGGAGGCACTCTTGGCCAACGGCAGCACATCTGCGCCGCGGTGCGCGGTGAACCCGAACTCGACCGCGTCCACACCGTCATGACCGGCGTGCAGGACCACGCCGTCGGACATCGTCACCGGTGCCGCATCGTCGGCCCGCGCCGGCATCGGGGCCACCCCGATGGTGAACACCGCGTTGGCCATGGCCAGTCCGGCCAGTTCCGCGGTCACCGCCTTGGCCAGCCCCTTGGCGGCCTTGGACCGGGCTTTGGTGAGTTCGCCTGCCGCCGCGACCAGTTGAGTCTCGAGCTCGGCGACCTTACGGTCCAGGGCAGCCAGGCTCTCCTCGGACACGTCGAGCTGCGCCAACCGTCCGGCGGCGTCGCAGGACCACGCCAGTACCCCGTCGATGTCTGCGGCGTATTTACGGGTGAGGGTGCGCAGCTCAGCCTGCCGCGCCAGCTTGGTCTCCAAAGTGCTGGCATCGCTGGGCAATTCGGACAGATAGTCACCGAGCTCGCCGGACACGTCGCCGATGACAGCCATCGCCTCGGCCAGCCGGGCGCCCAGTGCCTGCAGGGCCGAATCATCGGTGCCCTCCAGCGCCGCCTGGGCCCGGCCGACACCGTCGGCCGCCGAGGTGGACTCCGGCGTGGGCTCGTCGAGTTCGCCGGCCAGCGCGAAGCGGGCGGTCTGTGCGGCGTCCCGCAGCGCATCGAGTTCCGACAGCCGACGGATGTCGGCGACGATCGCCTCATCCTCACCGGGTTCCGGTGCGACCGCGTCGATCTCGTGGATCCCGAAGCTGAGCCGGTCGGCCTCCTGGGCCAGCTCCCTGGCCCGCCGCCGCCGGTCGGTCAGGTCACGACGCGCAGTCAGCCATTCGTCGCGGATGCTCCGGTAGCGGGTCAGCGGCTTGTCCACCTCGGCGAAGCGGTCCAGCGCCGCCCGCTGCTCGTCGGGGCGCATCAACCGCAACTGGTCGTTCTGGCCGTGCAGCGTCAGCACCTGGGCGGTGAAGCTACTCAAGGATTTCGCCGGCACACTGCGCCCGCCCAGATACGCCCGGGACGGCCCGGCCCGGCTGACCGAGCGGGCCGCGATCACGCTCCCGTCGTCATCGCGCTCCGCGCCGGAGGAATCCAGGATCTCCTCGACCCGTCCGGTCACGTCCTCGCCGAGTTCGATTGTGCTGAAACGGCCTTCCACCACCGCCCGGTCAGAGCCCGAACGGACCCGCGTTGCGTCCGCACGCGCTCCGCCGAGCAGGTGCAGGCTGGTCACCACCATCGTCTTACCGGTACCGGTTTCACCGGTCAGCACTGTCAATCCGCGGTCGAACTCCGCGGTGGCGGCACTGATCGCGCCCAACGACTCGATACGAATCTCAGACAGCACAGGTATCTACTGTCCCCGCCATCCGGTGACCGGCAACCGGAACTTTCGCACCAGCCGATCGGTGAACGGCGCCGAGTCCAGCCGTACCCACTTCAACGGGGTGCCGCAACGTTCCACTTCCAACCGACCACCGGCCGGCACCACCATCTCGCGGCGACCGTCACAAAACACCAGGGCATCGTTGCCGCTCG
This sequence comes from Mycolicibacterium sp. 050232, assembly GCA_036235365.1. Classification (GTDB taxonomy): domain Bacteria; phylum Actinomycetota; class Actinomycetes; order Mycobacteriales; family Mycobacteriaceae; genus Mycobacterium. The sequence continues at coordinate 430,116 of JAZBEZ010000007.1, forward strand.
CCTCGATCTCGATGGCGATACTGGCCAGCGGACTGGTCACCATCGGGCGGGCGAACAGGGCGTGAGCATTGTTGGGTACCACCAGGATCGCTTCGAGGTCCGGCCAGAGCACCGGCCCGCCCGCCGAGAACGCATAGGCGGTGGATCCCGTCGGGGTCGACACCAGCACTCCATCGCAGCCGAACGACGAGACCGGACGGCCGTCCACCTCCAACACCACGCCGAGCACCCCGAGCCGGGGGCCCTTCTCCAGGCTGGCCTCGTTGAGCGCCCAGCCGCGGTTGACCACATCGGTCCCGACCCGCACCACGATGTCGAGAGTCATGCGCTCTTCGATGCGGTAGTCGCGTTCGACGACGCGTTCCAGCACATGGTCGATGGCCTCGGCCTCGGCCTCGGCCAGGAATCCGATCCGACCCAGATTGACTCCCAGCACCGGGATCTCGACATTGCGCGCGAGCTCCGCGGCCCGCAGGAACGTGCCGTCCCCGCCGAGCACCAGCACCAGCTCGCACCCTTCGGCCGCGCGCTCGTCGGCGTCGACCACCTCGATATCGACGCCGAGCGCGCGCATATCGTCGGGCGCCAGATGCAGCGGGCCACGGTCCACGGCCTCCGCCGAGAGCACCTTCAGACCAATCCCGTTGTCGCCGAGCACCTTTTCCACCCGGCGGGCAACCTCGGTCGCCTCATCCCGGCCGGTGTGCACCACCAGCAGGATCGTGCGTTCAGCCGTCATTGCGGCCCCTCCTCGACCGCCCGCCGCACCGCCTGCTCCAGCGACTCGCCGGCCAGCAGGCGGTCACTCTGGGCACGCAGGTGCAGGAAATACTCGACATTGCCCGATGGTCCGGGCAGCGGGCTGGCCGTCACATCGACAGCATGCCACTGCAACGCGGCCGCCTTGCGGGCGACCGTGCACACCGCGTCGATGCGCAACTCGGGATCGGACACCACCCCGCCCGCGCCCACGCGGTCCTTGCCGACCTCGAACTGCGGTTTCACCATCGGAACGATATCGGCGTCGGCTGCCGCGCAGGCCGTCAGCGCCGGAAGAACGGTGGCCAGTGAGATGAACGACAGGTCGGCCACGATCAGCTGCACCTGGCCGCCGATCGCCTCGGGGGTCAACTCCCGCACATTCGTGCGCTCCAGCACGTGTACCCGCTCATCAGACCTCAACGGCCAGGCCAGCTGGCCATAGCCCACGTCGGCGGCCACCACCTCGGCAGCGCCGCGGTCGAGCAGGACCTCGGTGAAGCCTCCGGTGGAAGCCCCGGCGTCCAGGCAGCGCCGCCCCTCGACGGCCACGTCGAACACGTCGAGCGCGCCGATCAGCTTGTGCGCACCGCGTGAAACCCATGTGCGTTCCTCGGAGGCGATCACGGTGATGTTGGTGTCCGGCGCGACCGCGGTAGCCGGTTTGGCCGCAGGCATGCCGTCGATCCTGACCCGGCCTGCCTCGATCAGTTCGGCCGCCTGCTGGCGAGACCGGGCCAGACCCCGTCGCACCAGCTCGGCATCAACGCGAGCGCGCCGCGCCACCGGCGCTCACCTTCCGGTCGCCTGCGGTCCGCCCGGCTGCCCCCTGTCAACGGATTCGAGAGCCTGCACGAGGAGATCGTGGGCCTGCTCGAGCCGGGCAGCCACCACGTCGATGTCCATGCCTTCGAGTGCGGACGGGTCCACCGCCGGGTCTGGCACGCCTGCCAGCACTTCTGCGACCTGCGCACGCAACTGGTCGGGATCGGTAGTCATAGCGACACTCACGCTAGTCGATCGGTGCCGACAGCAACGACCAACGTTGCAGCGCCCGGCGCGCTGTGTCGTCGCCGGCGCACACCGTGACGTCGCCCCGGTCCAGCTCCGCGCTCCACACCGCATGCGCCGTGGCCCGCACGACCGCCAGGTCGTCCACGGGTTCCTGACCGGTCGCGTGCACGGTGACGGTGACGGTGTCGACATCGATCCGCCAGGCCGGGTTGGGCCCGATACGCAGCGTGTCGGCGTCGGCGTGCAGGCCCCGCAGATCCGCGGCCAGGTAGCCCGGACGTTCGGCCGGCACGGCACGTACCGCCTCACGGGCGGTGCTGACGCCGGTGAGCACCATCAGGCTGGGCAACCCGGCCGCGACGGCGCCCGCGATATCGGTATCCAGCCGATCCCCCACGACGAGCGGGGACGCGAACGACCCACGGCTCAATGCGTCGTTCATCAGCGTCGGTTGGGGCTTGCCGGCGACCAGGGGCGCCTGCTCGGTCGCCGCGCGCAACGCGGCGACCATCGAGCCGTTGCCCGGCAATAGCCCACGTTCGGAAGGCAACGTCAGATCCACGTTCGCGGCGACCCACAACGCCCCGGCCCGGATGGCGAGCGCAGCCTCGGCCAGATTCGGCCATGCGGTCTCCGGCGAGTGGCCCTGCACCACCGCGACCGGCCCCTCGTCGAAAGTGCGGACGGGGCGCAGGCCGACATTGCTCACCTCATCGGCAAGCGCGTCAGTCCCCACGACCAGGACCGGTGCACCGGGCGACAGGTGAACGGCCAGCAGGTGCGCCGCGCTCTGCGCGCTGGACACCACATCGTCGGACGCGGCGGCGAACCCGAGTTCACGCAAGTGCTCGGCGACCTGCCCTGGAGCCCGTGACGCATTGTTGGTGACATAGAGGACCCGAGCGTCGAGGCCGGTGAGGCTCTCGATTGCGCCTACGGTCGGTTCGTGCCCCCGAAATACCGTGCCATCGAGATCGAGCAGCAGGCAATCATGTTGCCGCACAAGCGTGGACACGTCAGGAAAGCTCCGTGATCCGGTCTTCCGCGTCGGTGATTCCCTCGATATCAGCCTGCTCGGCGTGGACGAACCACTGCAGGGCCTCATCGGTGCGTCCGAGCGCCAGCAGGGTGTCGGCGTATACGTAGAACAGCCGGGCCGCGGTCGGGCCCACGCTGGTCGGGTCGAGCTGGGGTGTGGACAGGATCGCCAACGCCTGCTCGAGCTGCCCGAGATCCGTGCGGGCCCCGGCGGTGACGATGCGCAGCTCGTCGGCATCCTCGCCGGTGAGCGCGGCGGCCTCGTTACTGCGGGCCAGTTCCAGCGCCCGTTCGGGCCGTCCGACGCCGCGTTCACAATCGGCGATCATCGGCAGCAACGCCGACTTGCTGCCCATCCGGCGGGCGGCGCGCAGCTCGGCGAGAGCCTGTGCCCAGTCACCGCTGTGATAGGCAGCGATGCCAACGGCCTCACGCACCACCGCGATCCGGCCGGCCCGATTGCGGGCGGCGCGGGCGTGAGCGAGCGCAGCATCGGGATCTTCATCGAGCAGCTTGCCGGCCATCACGAGATGACGGGCCACGAAATCGGCCGTGGTCTTGTCCAGCGTCACCAGTTCCCGACGTACGTCAGGGGCCAGTTCCTTGGCTTCGACATCGGCAGGCAGCCTCGGGCCGTCGGGCCTGGTATCGCCATCTGCACTCGGCTGCGCCGGACGAGCCCGGCCCGGCCCGGAAGTCCTGGGCGCGCCGGAACGTTGATCCCGCCCGCGCTGGTCGTAGTGCCGCCGAGGACCCGAATTGTTGCTCGATGTGCGGTCGTTGGATGCACGCCGCGGGCGCCGCTCTGCGTCGCCTTGTCTGTCTCCGACCACGTGTGCCTTTCTACCCGCCCTTCCCGCAAAGGATACTGGCAGTAGCCACGGCCGACATAATTATGTGAGCGCCGACGCAGCGAGTAAATCGCTCGAATATCGACTGAATTCGAGAATGAGAATTGGAAATCAAAAGCGAATCGCCCCCCACGTAGAACGTGGGGGGCGATTCTTAATTTGTGTTCGGCGGTGTCCTACTTTTCCACCCGACTGGGTAGTATCATCGGCGCTGGCAGGCTTAGCTTCCGGGTTCGGGATGGGACCGG
>JAZBEZ010000008.1:0-393117 GCA_036235365.1 Mycolicibacterium sp. 050232
TGGCCGGTATCTACGCTCAGGTTCTGGGTCTGCCACGCGTCAGCATCGACGACTCCTTCTTCGACCTCGGCGGCGACTCCCTGTCGGCGATGCGGTTGCTCGCCGCCGTCAACAGCCACCTCGACGTCGACCTTCCGGTACGTACCTTGTTCGACGCACCGACCGTTGCCCGACTCGCCTTGCGCCTCGTTTCAGGCTCGAGCGAACGTCGGCCGCTGGTTCCGCAGCAGCGCCCAGCCGTCATCCCGTTGTCCTACGCGCAACAGCGGCTGTGGTTCCTCAACCGGTACGAGGGTGGAGTTGCGACATACAACATGCCGATCGCGTTCCGGATCAACGGCGCGCTCGACCTGGGTGCACTCGATGCGGCCCTCGACGACGTGATCACCCGGCACGAATCGTTGCGTACGGTGTTCCCCGACGTCGACGGCGTGCCCTCACAGAAAGTGCTGCCCGCGCAGCCGGGGCTGTGGCGGCGCGGCGGCCCAGCCCTGGTGCGGGTCGCCGAGGACCAAAACGATGCTGTCATGGCCGAGTTGGTGGCGTTGGCCGGGTACCGGTTCGATCTGGCCAGTGAGATCCCGATCCGGGCCCAGATCTATGCCGTGGGACCCGAGCAGTACGTCCTCGGAATCGTCTTGCACCACATCGCCTTCGATGGCTGGTCGATGGCCCCCATGGTGAAGGACGTCGGGATCGCCTACGCAGCCCGCTGTGCCGGGCAGGTTCCCGCGTGGTCACCGCTGCCGGTGCAGTATGCCGATTACACGCTGTGGCAGCGGGATCATCTGGGAGACCTGGACGAGCCGGGTAGTCGAATCACCGAACAGTTGGCCTATTGGCGTAAGGAGCTGGCGGGTCTTCCGGAGGTGGTGTCGCTTCCGACCGACCGGCCGCGTCCGCCCGTACCCAGCTACCGCGGCGACGGGGTGGGGCTGCACATCGATCCCGAGTCCTGGGCGGGCATCAAAGCCGTCGCCGCAGAACACAACGTCACCACGTCAATGGTGTTGCAGGCCATCATGTCTGTTGTTCTGCACCGAGCCGGCGTCGGTGAGGACATCGCACTGGGGACCCCGATCGCCGGACGCAACGACCAAGCCCTGCAGGAGCTGGTCGGGTTCTTCGTCAACACCTGGGTGCTGCGGGTCGGGTTGAACTCTCAGCAGCGATTCGGCGATGTGCTCGACCAGGTACGACAGAAGGCGCTGGACGGCTACACCAACCAGGACGTGCCCTTCGAGTTGCTGGTGGAGCAACTCAACCCGACCCGGTCCACCTCCCACCATCCGCTCTTCCAGGTGGCCCTCGTCTTCCAGAACAACGTGCGTCCCGAGGTGGCACTGGAGGGTGCAGGCATCGACCCGATGTCAATGGTCACCCGTACCGCCAAGTTCGACCTCGATGTGGACATCAGGGAGGTCCCCGACGAACGGTCGGGTGCCCCGATGGCCGCCGGTGTACTTACGTACGCCACGGACCTGTTCGACCGGTCCACGATCGAGCGGCTGGTGGGTTGGTTCGGCCGGGTGGTCGACGCGGTGGTGGCCGATTCGTCGGTGGTCGTGGGCGAAGTGGGCCTGCTGGATCACGATGAGCAGGATCTGGTGTTGCACAGGTGGTCTGGCGCCGAGTTGAGCGCGCCGGTGGGATTGGCGTCGGAGTTGTTGGCTGCGGCGGTGGCTGCGGATCCTGACGGGCTGGCGGTGGTGGATGGGCCGCGGGAGCTGAGCTACCGGGAACTCGATGAGGTTTCGAACCGGTTGGCGCGGGCGTTGATCGAGGCGGGGGTTGGCCCCGAGCGTGCGGTCGGTGCGGCGATGGGGCGCTGCGCGGAGTTGGTGATCGCCTGGTGGGCAGTACTCAAGGCCGGTGGGGTGTACGTGCCGGTTGACCGGACCCACCCGGCCGAGCGGATCGCCACGGTACTGGACACCGTCGAAGCGGTGTGTGTACTGACTCGTGGCAGCGATCCCGTGGACGGAGCCGGGACGCGCCCGGTCATGGATATCGAGGCACTGGATCTTTCGACAAGCCCAGCGCTGGTCACCGATGCGGATCGATTGGCGCCGTTGAGTGTTGACGATGCGGCATACGCCATCTTCACCTCGGGTTCCACGGGCACTCCGAAGGGTGTGGCGATCAGCCATGCCGGTGTGCTGGGTGTGGCAGCAGCTCATCGCGAGCTGTTCGGGGTGGGTGCAGGCGCACGCGTGCTGATGGTGGCTGCGCCGACGTTCGATGCCTCGATCTTCGAGTGGCTGTGGGCAGTAGCGTCCGGTGCCGCACTGGTGGTGGCACCTCCGGATTCCTACGCCGGCGACGCGCTGACGGCGGTGATCGAGGACCAGCGGGTCGATGCGGCGCTGATCACCCCGTCAGTGGTGGCAACGCTCGACCGTGGCCGGTTGGGTGGATTGAAGACGTTGGTGACCGGTGGTGAGGCGTGTCCGGCTGAGTTGGTGGCGGCGTGGGCTCCGGGTCGGCGGATGTTCAATGCGTATGGGCCGACCGAGGTGACGATCTGGTCGACGTGGAGTGTGTTGTCGGCGGGGGAGCCGGTGCGGATCGGTGCGCCGGTTGCGGGTACTCATGCGTTCGTGCTCGATGCGCGGCTGAATCCGGCTCCGGTTGGGGTTGTGGGGGAGTTGTATCTGGCTGGTGCGACGGTGGCTCGGGGTTATGTGGGCCGTCCCGACTTGACGGCGGATCGGTTCGTGGCCAATCCCTTTGGTGCTGCGGGGACGCGGTTGTATCGCACTGGTGATCTGGTGCGCTGGACTGATACGGGGTGTCTGGAGTATCTGGGCCGGGCCGATGCGCAGATCAAGCTGCGGGGGCAGCGCCTGGAACTGGGCGAGATCGAGAACACCATGTTGACCTGCCCGCAGGTCAATCGCGCTGCTGTTGCTGTCTACCACGACGAAACCGCTGACCACCTGGTCGCGTATGTCGCATTGGAGCGAGCCAGCAGTGCCGATCATGATGCGGAAGTCGTCGACCAGTGGCAAGGCATCTACGACGAGCTTTATGACGCCGACATCGACGTGGCGGACTTCGGTAGCGACTTCCGCGGGTGGAACAGCAGCTACACCGGCGATCCGATTCCGCTCGATCAGATGGAGGAATGGCGCTCCGGTGCCGTGGATCGGATTCTGGCGCTCCATCCGCAGCGGACTCTCGAGCTCGGCGTCGGTTCGGGCCTCGTCCTGTCACAGGTGGCTCCGAAGTGCGAGGAGTATTGGGGGACGGACTTTTCCGCGCCGACCATCCGGAAGCTGGAATCGGCGGTGGCCGGGCGACCGTGGGGAGAGCGCGTCCGGTTGCGGGTGCAGCCGGCGGATGTGGTGGACGGGCTGCCGGCGGGATACTTCGACACGATCATCATCAACTCGGTCGTCCAGTACTTCCCCAATGCGGCTTATCTCACCGAGGTCATCGACCACGCCGTGGCACTATTGGCCCCGGGCGGCACGTTATTCGTCGGCGATGTGCGTAACCACAGCCTGCAGAGCGCCTTCCAGACCGGTATCGCGCTGGCGCGCAGCGGCTCCGACACCGAAGCCGGCGAGATCCGCCAGCGCGTGCAACGTGCGATCCTCGGCGAGCCCGAGTTGCTGCTGGCCCCGGAGTTTTTCACCACCTGGGCAGCCGGCCACCCGTCGGTGGGCGGTATCGGTATCCAGGTCAAGCGTGGTGAAGCCGACAACGAGCTGACCCGGTATCGCTACGACGTCGCCATTCACAAATCAGCGTCCCGGGTCCGTTCGCTCGAACACGCGCCCAGGTGGGATTGGTCTGATTGCGCGGGCCTGAGCGGACTGCACGCCGAGTTGACAGCTCAGCGGCCGCCATCCGTGCGAGTCAGCGCGATTCCTCGTGCGGGCGTCATCGCCGACGTGGTCATGGAACAAGCCCTTGCCGAGGGGCATTCGGTAGCCGATGCGTTGGCAGAGTCGGAGGTGGTGTCCAGTCCCGAGAAGGCCGTCACGCCCGAACTGCTGTACCGGCTCGGTGAGGCCGCCGGTTACCGGGTTGCGGTCACCTGGGGGCCCCAACCGGGCACGGTCGACGCGGTCTTCATCGACGGCACAGACGACGGGGAAATCCCGGTGCTGACCGATCTCTATCTGTCCCCGGCTGGGTCGCACGAGCGCAGCGCCTATGCCAATGACCCTGACACCAACAGCAAGATCAGCGAAGTGCGGCAGTGGCTGGCCGGTCGACTGCCGGAATACATGGTGCCGAACCAGATCGTGGTGCTGGAGGAGTTCCCGTTGACTTCCTCGGGCAAGATCGACCGGAGGGCTCTGCCGGAGCCGGTTTTCACCGTCGCCACCTTCCGGTCGCCTCAGACACCGACGGAAAAGACCGTCGCTGAGGTGTTCGCAGAGGTGCTGGGCCTCGATCGCGTCGGGCTCGACGACGATTTCTTTGCCCTGGGCGGGGATTCGTTGATCGCCATCCGGGTCAGCGCGCGCCTTCAGTCCGCCCTCGGTAAAGACGTTCCGGTCCGGTATCTGTTCGACGCGCCCACCGTCGGACGGCTGGCGGCCTGCCTGGACCGTCAACAGTGCGACACGGTGCGCCTATCCCTGCAGGCTATGCCGCGCCCACAGATCATCCCGTTGTCCTACGCACAGCAGCGATTGTGGTTCTTCGACCAATTGAACGGTCCGTCACCGGTTTACAACCTGGCCGTGGGTTTGCGATTGAGCGGGGACCTCGATCCAGATGCACTCGGACAGGCGCTGCTGGATGTGGTGGGCCGCCATGAGAGCCTGCGCACCATGTTCACCCTGGCAGGTGAGGTGCCCCAGCAACTGGTGGTGCCGGTCGAGAGTGTTCAGATGCCCTGGCAAGTGGTCGATGCGATCGACTGGTCGGCACACCGGTTGGTCGAGGCCGCGGGGATGGTCGCGCGCCACCCATTCGACATGTCGACCGAATTGCCGTTGAAGGCAACCCTCTTCCGGGTTGCAGAAGACGAGCACGTGCTGGTTGCGGTGGTACACCACATTGCCGCTGACGGCTGGTCGGTGACCCCGCTGGTGGCGGATCTCGGCGCGGCCTATGCCAACAGGTGCGCGGGCCAGGCTCCCGATTGGTCACCGTTGCCGGTGCAGTACGCGGATTACACGTTGTGGCAACGCTCATATCTGGGCGACCTCGCCGATCCGGAAAGCCGTATATCCGGGCAGCTGGCCTATTGGGAGCAAACGTTGGCCGGCCTGCCAGAGAGATTGGAGTTGCCGACGGATCGGCCGTACCCGCCGGTGGCGGACTACCAGGGAGCCAGCTTGGTGGTGGAGTGGCCCGCCGAGCTCCAGCAGCGGATCGCCCGGTTGGCACGTGCGCAGAATGCCACCAGCTTCATGGTGGTGCAGGCCGCGCTGGCGCTGCTGCTGTCGAAGCTCAGCGCGAGTTCTGATGTGGCGATGGGAATTTCGATCGCGGGACGCAACGATCCTGCGCTCGACAACTTGGTGGGCTTCTTCGTCAATACGTTGGTACTGCGGGTCGACTTCGCCGGAGATCCGACGATCGGTGAGCTGCTGGAGCAGGTGCGTCGGCGCGGCTTGGAGGCCATCGAGCACCAGGACGTGCCGTTCGAGGTTGTGGTGGATCGGCTCAATCCGACGCGAAGCCTGACCCATCACCCGCTCGTGCAGGTGATGTTGTCTTGGCAGAACCTGGAATGGCAGCACGCCGCAGATGCCGTCGGTGGCCTGAGGCTGGGGGATGTGCAGGTTACACCGCTACCTGCGCAGACCCACACCGCGCGTACGGACCTGACTTTTGCATTGGGTGAACGCTGGACTGCGACCGGGGAACCTGACGGGATCGCAGGGACTGTGGAGTTTCGCACCGACGTTTATAACGAGACCACTGTCGTGCGGTTGATCGATCGGTTGCGAAAGGTGTTGATGGCGATGACGGCTGAGGCAGAGGCATCGTCGTGACTGCCGACCTGAGTCGGCGATTGTCGTCGATGGACTTCCTGGATGAGGATGAGCACACTGAGCTGTTCGGGTGGGGCAACGGGGCAGTGTTGACCGAGCTCGTGTCGGGGTCGGTGTCGATCATCGGGTTGTTGGCCGCCCAGGTGGCTCGTGCGCCCGAGGCGCCGGCGGTGACATTCAACGGTCATTCGATGTCGTACGCGGAGTTGGATGAGGCGTCGAACCGGTTGGCGCACTGGTTGGTCAGTCTGGGGGTAGGTCCGGGTAAACGGGTAGCTTTGCTCTTCCACCGCTCCGTTGAAGCGGTTGTTTCCATTGTCGCGGTGCTGAAGTCCGGGGCGGCCTACCTGCCGATCGATCCGATGCATCCCGACGCGCGGATCCAGTTCATGCTCGCTGATGCTGAACCGACAGTGGCAGTCACGACAACGGACTTGATGGGACGGTTCGCCGGGTGCGATCTGAAAGTCATCGATTTCAACGACGCGCCGCAGTGCGCCGGTCAGCGGCAGTTGATACCGGCGCCGATGGCTGACGCGCTCGCGTATCTGATTTATACGTCGGGGACGACGGGTCGTCCGAAGGGTGTGGCGGTCACGCATTCGAATGTGGTGCGGTTGTTGGGGACGTTGGATGCGGAGTTGGGGCTGGCGGGTCAGGTGTGGACGCAGTGTCATTCGTTGGCGTTCGACTATTCGGTGTGGGAGATCTGGGGTGCGTTGCTGTATGGCGGCCGGTTGGTGGTGGTGCCCGAGTCGGTGACTCAGGCACCAGAGGCCTTGTATTCCTTGCTGGTTGCCGAGCGAGTCACCATGTTCAGCCAGACTCCGTCGGCGTTCTATGCGTTGCAGACCACCGACGCACTGCAACCGGAGTTGAGCGGTCGGTTGACGTTGGAGACGGTGGTTTTCGGTGGGGAAGCGCTTGAGCCGCAGCGCCTTCGAGGCTGGCTGGATCGTCATCCGGGTTCGCCGCGTTTGATCAACATGTACGGGATCACCGAGACCACGGTGCATGCGTCGTTCCGGGAGATCGTGGCCGCGGATATTGAGGGCGGCGTCAGTCCGATTGGTGTGCCGCTGGCTCATCTCGGTTTCTTCGTGCTGGATTCGTCGTTGCGTCCGGTGCCGGTCGGTGTGGTGGGTGAGTTGTATGTGGTCGGTGCCGGTTTGGGATGCGGGTACTGGCGCCGGGGCGGCCTGAGCGCGTCGCGGTTTGTGGCGTGTCCGTTCGGTGGGGACGGGACGCGGATGTATCGGACCGGCGATTTGGCGTCGTGGGGTGCTGATGCGCAGTTGCGGTATCTGGGGCGTGCTGATGAGCAGGTCAAGATCCGTGGGTACCGCATCGAGTTGGGGGAAATCCAGACCGCTTTGGCGGAGTTCGAGGGTGTCGACCAGGCGGCGGTGATCGCCAGGGAGGACCGGCCCGGCGACAAGCGGCTGGTCGGCTATATCACCGGCAGTGCGGATCCGGTCGCTGTTCGTGCCGCATTGTCGGAGCGGCTGCCGGGGTATATGGTGCCCACCGCGATCGTGGTATTGGACAGCCTGCCGTTGACGGTCAACGGGAAACTCGACAGGCGGGCCCTGCCTGCGCCCGATTACGTCAACGGTCAGCAATATCGTGCTCCGTCCACTCCGATCGAGGAGGTGCTTGCCGGGACTTTCGCCAAGGTGCTGGGGCTGGAGCGGGTCGGGGTCGATGACTCGTTCTTCGATCTCGGTGGGGATTCGTTGTCGGCGACCCGGTTGATCAATGCGGTCAACGCAGCGCTCGGTGCTGATCTGGCGGTTCGGTCGGTGTTCGAGGCGCCGACGGTGGCGCAACTGGCGGCGCGTGCCGGTGAGAGTTCCGGTCGGCGTGAGCCGTTGGTGGCTCAGCCGCGGCCGGATGTCGTGCCGTTGTCGTATGCCCAGCAGCGGTTGTGGTTCCTCGATCAGCTGGAGGGCCCGTCACCGATCTACAACATGGCGGTGGCATTACGGATCGCCGGGGGTCTGGATGCCGACGCGCTCGCTGCGGCGCTGGCCGATGTGGTGGAGCGCCACGAGTCGTTGCGCACGGCGTTCCGGTCGGTCGACGGCGTTCCGGAGCAGGTGGTGCTGCCGGCGGAGGAAGCTGATTGCGGTTGGCGAGTGATCGACGCCGCTGGGTGGTCGCCGACAGAATTGCGTGAGGGCATCGGAGTGATCGCTGGCCATGCCTTCGATCTGGGCAGTGAGATACCTTTGCGGGCAGAGCTTTTCCGGCAGTCTGCGGATGAACATATCTTGGTCGCCGTTGTGCACCACATCGCTGCCGACGGTTGGTCGGTAGCCCCGTTGATCGCGGACCTGCAGATGGCGTATCTCGGCCGGTCTGCGGGACGAACGCCGGAGTGGGCGCCGCTGCCGGTGCAGTATGTGGATTACACTCTGTGGCAGCGGTCGTACCTGGGCGACCTGGCCGATGCCGACAGCCGCATCTCGGGGCAGGTCGCGTATTGGGAGCAGGTCTTGGCCGGGCTGCCGGAGCGGCTGGAACTTCCGACTGACCGACCCTATCCGCCTGTGGCGGATCACCGCGGTGCCACCGTTCCGGTGTCGTTGCCGGTCGAATTGCACAAGCAGATCCGCGAAGTCGCGCGGGAACACAGCGTCACCACGTATATGGTGATGCAGGCTGCGCTCACGATGCTGTTGTCGAAGTTGAGTGCGAGTTCGGATGTGGCGGTAGGGGTTCCGATCGCAGGGCGTGGCGATGCCGCGCTGGATCAAGTGGTCGGGTTCTTCGTCAACACGTTGGTGTTGCGGGTGGACCTGGCGGGCGACCCTACCGCTGCTGAGCTTTTGGAGCAGGTGCGTCAGCGCAGCCTGGCTACCCTCGAGCATCAGGATGTGCCATTCGAGGTTGTGGTGGATCGGCTCAAGCCGACCCGGTCGCTGGCCCACCACCCGCTGGTGCAGGTGGCATTGGCCTGGCAGAACTTCACTGCCGACGCCGCGAGCGAGTCGACCCTGGGTGAGGCACAAGTCAGTCCGCTGTCGGTCGACACCCACGTGGCCCGGATGGACCTCACGTTCTCGTTGGCGGAACGCTGGAGCGCCGGTGAGCCGGCCGGTATCACCGGAGCGGTGGAGTTTCGCACCGACGTGTTTGACGCCGCCGGCATTCAGACCTTCATCGACCGGCTGGCTCGGGTGGTCGAGGCTCTGACCGCCGATCCCGCAGCGAAGTTGTCGTCGATTGATGTGCTGGACGTAGTCGAGCATGCGCGTCTCGACGAGGTCGGCAACCGGGCGGTGCTGGCCGAGGCGCCGGTCCCGGTGACGTCGATTCCGGGACTGTTCGCGGCGCAGGTGGCTCATGTGCCTGAGTCGGTGGCGGTGTCGTTCGAGGGCCGCTCGATGACCTATCACGAGCTTGACGAGGCGTCGAATCGGTTGGCGCACGGTCTGGTTGATCTTGGTGCGGGCCCGGGCGAGTGTGTGGCGGTGTTGTTGCCTCGCTCGGTGGAAGCGGTCGTCGCGATTTTGGGTGTGTTGAAGTCGGGGGCGGCGTATCTGCCGATCGATGCGATGCATCCCGACGCGCGGATCCAGTTCATGCTCGCCGATGCCGGCCCGGTCGTGGCGGTGAGCACGTCGGCACTGGCGGTACGACTGGAGGGGTCCGGTGTGGCGGTCCTCGATATCGATGCCGCCGATGTCACAACTCAGCCCGGCACGCCCTTACCGCCGTCGCCCACAGCCGGTGACATCGCGTATTTGATTTATACGTCGGGGACGACGGGTCGTCCGAAGGGTGTGGCGGTCACGCATTCGAATGTGGTGCGGTTGTTGGGGACGTTGGATGCGGAGTTGGGGCTGGCGGGTCAGGTGTGGACGCAGTGTCATTCGTTGGCGTTCGACTATTCGGTGTGGGAGATCTGGGGTGCGTTGCTGTATGGCGGCCGGGTGGTGGTGGTGCCGGAGTCGGTGACGCGGTCTGCGGAGGATTTGTTGGCGTTGCTGGTTGCCGAGCGGGTGACCATGTTGAGTCAGACTCCGTCGGCGTTCTATGCGTTGCAGGCTGTGGATGGGGCACGTCCTGAGTTGGACCGTCAGTTGTCGTTGGAGACGGTGGTCTTCGGTGGGGAAGCGCTTGAGCCGCAGCGCCTTCAGTCGTGGTTCGAGAGCCATGGGAGCTCTACCCGGTTGATCAATATGTACGGGATCACCGAGACCACGGTGCATGCGTCGTTCCGGGAGATCGTGGCCGGCGACGCCGAAGGAAGTGTCAGTCCGATTGGTGTGCCGCTGGCCCACCTGGGATTCTTCGTGCTGGACCCGTCGTTGCGTCCGGTGCCGGTCGGTGTGGTCGGAGAACTCTATGTCGCGGGTTCCGGTGTGGGGGTGGGTTACTGGCGTCGTGGCGGCCTGACATCAGCACGGTTTGTGGCGTGTCCTTTCGGTGGGAACGGCACCCGGATGTATCGGACCGGCGATTTGGCGTCGTGGGGTGCTGATGGTCAGCTGCGGTATCTGGGGCGTGCTGATGAGCAGGTCAAGATCCGCGGGTACCGCATCGAACTGGGCGAAATCCAAGCTGTACTGGCTGATCTGGATGGGGTGCGGCAGGCCGAGATCATTGCGCGGGAAGACTGCCCTGGCGACAAGCGGTTGGTCGGCTATATCACCGGCAGTGCGGATCCGGTCGCTGTGCGTGCCGCATTGTCGGAGCGGTTGCCGGGCTATATGGTGCCTGCGGCCGTGGTCGTGCTCGATGCATTGCCCTTGACCGTGAACGGGAAACTCGACAAGCGGGCCCTGCCGGCACCGGAGTACACCGATGCTGACCATTACCGCGCCCCGAGTACTCCTACCGAGGAAATCCTGGCGGGTATCTATGCTCAGGTGTTGGGGCTGGAGCGGGTCGGGGTCGATGACTCGTTCTTCGATCTCGGTGGGGACTCGCTTTCTGCGATGCGGTTGATCAACGCGGTCAACACCGGTCTGAATATTGATCTGGCGGTTCGGTCGGTGTTCGAGGCGCCGACGGTGGCGCAACTGGCGGCGCGTGCCGGTGAGAGTTCCGGTCGGCGTGAGCCGTTGGTGGCTCAGCCGAGGCCGGATGTCGTGCCGTTGTCGTATGCCCAGCAGCGGTTGTGGTTCCTCGATCAGTTGGAGGGGCCGTCACCGATCTACAACATGCCGGTGGCGTATCGGATCACTGGCGGGCTCGATGTCGATGCCCTCGGTGCGGCACTGGCCGATGTGGTTGACCGCCACGAGTCGTTGCGCACGGTGTTCCGGTCGGTTGACGGTGTACCTCGACAGGTTGTGGTGCCTGCGGGGCAGCCCGATGTGGGGTGGCAGGTCGTCGATGCCGCGGGCTGGTCTGTAGATCGACTCCAGGACGCGATCCGTGCGGTCGCCGGTTACAACTTCGAGCTGTCCACCGAGATCCCTTTGAGAGCAGCCCTTTTCCGACTGGGCGAGGGTGAGAACGTTCTGGTGGCGGTGGTTCATCACATCGCCGGAGATGGCTGGTCGATCGGACCGTTGGTGCGAGATATCGGGGTTGCCTACGCGAGCCGGTGTGCAGGGCGAGTCCCGGATTGGTCGCCGCTACCGGTGCAGTATGCGGATTACACGTTGTGGCAGCGCTCGTTTCTGGGTGATGTGGGCGATCCAGACAGTCGGATCTCCAGTCAGTTGGAGTATTGGGAGCAGGCGCTCGCGGGTCTGCCGGAGCGGCTGGAGCTGCCCACGGACCGGCCGTATCCGCCGGTGGCCGACTACCGCGGTGCGAGTCTCGCGATGGAGTGGCCGGTCGAGTTGCAACAGCAGATCGTCCGGGCGGCGCGTGAGCACAATGCGACGAGCTTCATGGTGGTACAGGCCGCCCTCGCAGTCTTGCTGTCGACGCTCAGTGCGAGTCCCGATGTGGCGGTGGGATTCCCGATCGCAGGACGCAGTGACCCGGCGTTGGACGAGTTGGTCGGAGTCTTCATCAACACATTGGTGTTGCGGGTCGATCTGACAGGTGATCCCAGTGTCGCCGATCTGGTAGCCCAGGTGCGCAGCCGCAGCCTGGCAGCCTACGAACACCAGGATGTGCCCTTTGAGATGGTTGTCGACCGGCTCAACCCGGTCCGCAGTTTGATCCATCACCCGTTGGTCCAGGTGATGATGGCGTGGCAGAACCTCACCAGACAGGATGGTGACCAGGCCGCACATTCGAGTTTGGGTGGTATGCAGGCCACACCGCTGGAAGCGGACACCCAAGCCGCCCGCATGGATCTGACGATCTCGTTGGCGGAACGCTGGAGCGCCGGTGAGCCGGCCGGTATCACCGGAGCGGTGGAGTTTCGCACCGACGTGTTTGACGCCGCCGGCATTCAGACCTTCATCGACCGGCTGGCTCGGGTGGTCGAGGCTCTGACCGCCGATCCCGCAGCGAAGTTGTCGTCGATTGATGTGCTGGACGTAGTCGAGCATGCGCGTCTCGACGAGGTCGGCAACCGGGCGGTGCTGGCCGAGGCGCCGGTCCCGGTGACGTCGATTCCGGGACTGTTCGCGGCGCAGGTGGCTCATGTGCCTGAGTCGGTGGCGGTGTCGTTCGAGGGCCGCTCGATGACCTATCACGAGCTTGACGAGGCGTCGAATCGGTTGGCGCACTGTCTGGTTGATCTTGGTGCGGGCCCGGGCGAGTGTGTGGCGGTGTTGTTGCCTCGCTCGGTGGAAGCGGTCGTCGCGATTTTGGGTGTGTTGAAGTCGGGGGCGGCGTATCTGCCGATCGATGCGATGCATCCCGACGCGCGGATCCAGTTCATGCTCGCCGATGCCGGGCCGGTGGCGGCGGTGACGACTGCTGAGTTGCGGGCACGGCTGGACGGGGCTGGTCGGGCTGTTGTCGATGTCGACGATCCGGATGTCGCGGCCCAGCCCAGTTCTGCGTTGCCGCCGCGTGTGGATACTGCCGACCATGTCGCGTATTTGATTTATACGTCGGGGACGACGGGTCGTCCGAAGGGTGTGGCGGTCACGCATTCGAATGTGGTGCGGTTGTTGGGGACGTTGGATGCGGAGTTGGGGCTGGCGGGTCAGGTGTGGACGCAGTGTCATTCGTTGGCGTTCGACTATTCGGTGTGGGAGATCTGGGGTGCGTTGCTGTATGGCGGCCGGGTGGTGGTGGTGCCGGAGTCGGTGACGCGGTCTGCGGAGGATTTGTTGGGGTTGCTGGTTGCCGAGCGGGTGACCATGTTGAGTCAGACTCCGTCGGCGTTCTACGCATTGCAGTCGGCTGACGCGTTGCAACCTGAACTGGGCCGTCGGTTGACGTTGGAGACGGTGGTCTTCGGTGGGGAAGCGCTTGAGCCGCAGCGCCTTCGAACCTGGTTCGAGAGCCATGGGAGCTCTACCCGGTTGATCAATATGTACGGGATCACCGAGACGACGGTGCATGCGTCATTCCGGGAGATCGTGGCCGCGGATATTGAGGGCGGCGTCAGTCCGATTGGTGTGCCGCTGGCTCATCTCGGTTTCTTCGTGCTGGATTCGTCGTTGCGGCCGGTGCCGGTCGGTGTGGTGGGTGAGTTGTATGTGGTCGGTGCCGGTTTGGGATGTGGGTACTGGCGCCGGGGCGGACTGAGCGCGTCGCGGTTCGTGGCGTGTCCGTTCGGTGGGGACGGCACCCGGATGTATCGGACCGGCGATTTGGCGTCGTGGGGTGCTGATGGTCAGCTGCGGTATCTCGGGCGTGCTGATGAGCAGGTCAAGATCCGCGGGTACCGCATCGAACTGGGCGAAATCCAAGCTGTACTGGCCGATCTGGACGGTGTCGATCAGGCGGCGGTCATCGCGCGGGAAGATCGGCCTGGTGAAAAACGCCTCGTCGGTTACGTCACGGGCACTGCCGAACCGGCCCAGGTCCGCACTCTGCTTGCCGAGCGTCTACCGGGCTATATGGTGCCCACCGCGATCGTGGTACTGGACAGCTTGCCGTTGACGGTCAACGGGAAACTCGACAAGCGGGCCCTGCCGGCACCGGAGTACACCGATGCTGACCATTACCGCGCCCCGAGTACTCCTACCGAGGAAATCCTGGCGGGTATCTATGCTCAGGTGTTGGGGCTGGAGCGGGTCGGGGTCGATGACTCGTTCTTCGATCTCGGTGGGGACTCGCTTTCTGCGATGCGGTTGATCAACGCGGTCAACACCGGTCTGAATATTGATCTGGCGGTTCGGTCGGTGTTCGAGGCGCCGACGGTGGCGCAACTGGCGGCGCGTGCCGATGAGAGTTCCGGTCGGCGTGAGCCGTTGGTGGCCCAGCCGAGGCCGGATGTCGTGCCGTTGTCGTATGCCCAGCAGCGGTTGTGGTTCCTCGATCAGTTGGAGGGGCCGTCACCGATCTACAACATGCCAATCGTGTATCGGATCAGCGGCGGATTGGATGTCGACGCCGTCGGTGCGGCACTGGCCGATGTGGTGGCCAGGCACGAGTCGTTGCGCACGGTGTTCCCGGCGTTCGACGGAGTGCCGCGGCAGCTCGTCATCCCTGCCGAGGAGGCAGACATCGGTTGGCAGGAGATCGACGCTTCAGGTTGGCCGGCGGACCGACTGGCGGACGCGATCGACGCAGCGGCGCGGCACCCGTTCGATCTGAGTGCCGAAATTCCGTTTTGGGCAAGGCTTTTCCGTGTTTCTGCGAGTGAGCGCGTACTGGTCGCGGTCGTTCATCACATCGCCGGGGACGGATGGTCATTCGCCCCTCTGGCCCGTGATGTGAGTGCGGCGTACACAGCCCGCAGTGGCGGGCATGCGCCAGGATGGTCGCCGTTGGCGGTGCAGTATGCGGATTACACGCTGTGGCAGCGTGACCAGCTGGGGGAGTTGTCCGACCCCGAGAGCCGCATCGCCGGGCAATTGACCTATTGGCAGGATGCCCTGGCGGGTCTGCCCGATCGCCTCGAGCTGCCCACGGACCGGCCGTATCCGATGGTCGCCGATCATCGGGGTGCGGTCGTGGAAGTGATCTGGCCGGTGCAGTTGCAGCAGCAGGTGGCACGGGTGGCGCGTGAGCACAATGCGACCAGCTTCATGGTGGTACAGGCCGCCCTCGCGGTCCTGCTGTCCACACTCAGTGCGAGTCCCGATGTGGCGGTGGGATTCCCGATCGCAGGACGTAGCGATCCTGCGCTCGACGAACTGGTCGGGTTCTTCGTGAACACCCTCGTGTTGCGGGTCGATCTGAGCGGTGATCCCACAGTCGGCGAGCTTGTCGGGCAGGTGCGACAGCGCAGCCTGGCCGCCTATGAACACCAGGATGTGCCTTTCGAGACATTGGTCGAGCGTCTCAATCCCACCCGCAGCCTGACCCACCACCCGCTGATCCAGGTGATGTTGGCCTGGCAGAATTCCACCGCTGCCTCTGCTGCCGAGTCGGGATTGGGTGACGTGCAGGTCGCACCTATGATCGCCGAAACACACACCGCCCGCATGGATCTGTTGTTCTCCCTGGGGGAGCGATTCGACGCGGGGGGCGAGTCGGCCGGGATCGGCGGGTCGGTGGAGTTCCGCACCGACGTGTTCGACGCCGGAACTGTCGCGGCGATGATCGAACGGTTGGCGCGGGTACTGGAGGCGATGACCGTCGATCCGACACAGCGCTTGTCGTCGATCGATGTGCTGGACGCCGTCGAACATGCGCGCCTAGACGAGGTCGGCAACCGGGCAGCGGCGAACCGTCCCGCCGCTCCGCAGGCATCGGTACCAATGCTGTTCGCCGAGCAGGTTGCCCGTGTCCGCAATGCGGAAGCGGTGACATGCGACGGCAGGACGATGACCTACCGGGAGCTCGACGAAGCCTCGAACCGGCTGGCGCACCTCCTGGTTGAACACGGCGCGGGTCCGGGCGAGTGCGTGACGATATTGCTGAATCGCTCGGCTGAGGCGATCGTCGCAATCCTGGCCGTACTCAAGACCGGTGCGGCGTACATGCCGATCGACCCCGCCCATCCCGACGCCAGGATCGGGGTCGTCGTCGCCGATGCCGGTCCGATCGCGGCGCTCAGCACAGCAGGTATGGCCGAGCGGTTGCGCGTGTGCGGGGTGGATGTCATCGATGTGGCCGATCCGCGGATCGACGCTTATCCGATTACCGCATTGCCGGGTCCGGCTTCCGACGATATTGCGTACCTGATCTACACCTCGGGTACTACGGGAGTTCCGAAGGGGGTGGCGGTACCGCACAGCAATGTCACCCAGTTGCTCACCTCTCTGAAGCTGGGTTTGCCGCAAGCCGGGGTGTGGTCGCAATGGCATTCGTACGCGTTCGACGTGTCGGTGTGGGAGATCTTCGGTGCATTGTTGAGTGGTGGGCGGCTGGTGGTGGTGCCGGATGCGGTGGCGGGTTCTCCGGATGACCTGCACGCGTTGCTCATTGCCGAGCACGTCACTGTATTGAATCAAACACCGTCTGCTGCAGCGGCTCTCGCGATCAACGGGCTGGAGTCTACGGCGCTGGTGGTGGCCGGTGAAGCTTGCTCGACCGAGTTGGTGGATCGCTGGGCACCCGATCGGGTGATGATCAACGGCTACGGCCCGACGGAAACGTGGTACACGTCGTTCAGTGCGCCGCTGACAGCAGGGTCGGCGACGGTGCCGATCGGTACGCCGGTGCCGGGCGCGGCCTTCTTTGTGCTGGACGTGTGGTTGCGTCCGGTGCCGGCCGGGGTGGTCGGGGAGTTGTATGTGGCCGGCGCCGGATTGGCAAGTGGGTATCTGGGCCGGGGCGGGCTGACGGCATCCAGGTTCGTGGCGTGCCCGTTCGGCGCGGCGGGGTCACGCATGTACCGCACCGGGGATCTGGTGTCCTGGAGAGCCGACGGGCAGCTGGAGTATCTCGGCCGGGCCGACGAGCAGGTCAAGATCCGCGGGTACCGCATCGAACTGGGCGAGATCCAAGCTGCTCTGGCCGATGTGGATGGTGTCGATCAGGCGGCGGTCATCGCTCGCGAGGACCGTCCCGGTGAAAAACGCCTGGTCGGTTACGTCACGGGCACTGCCGAACCCACCCAGGTCCGCACCCTGCTTGCCGAGCGTCTACCGGGTTATATGGTGCCGGCGGCGGTGGTGCCGTTGGAGAACTTGCCGTTGACGGTCAACGGCAAGCTGGACCGTCGCGCACTGCCGGCGCCGGATTACACCGACGGTCACGAATACCTTCCCCCGGCAACGCTTACCGAGGAGATCCTGTCCGGCATCTACGCTCAAGTCCTTGGTTTGGAGCGGGTTGGCGTCGAGGACTCGTTCTTTGATCTGGGTGGAGACTCGCTGTCTGCGATGCGGGTGATCGCTGCGACCAACTCCAGACTCGATACCGACCTGCCGGTGCGCATCATGTTTGATGCGCCGACGGTACGGAGCCTGGCCCGGCAGGTGGGTAAAGCTGAAGGCGCGGAGGAAGTGATCCCCGTCGAGGTCCTCAAGCGGGGCAGCGGGGTGCCACTGTGTTGTGTCCATGACGGCTTTGGGCTGAGTTGGTCGTATCGGGCGCTGGGGCACTACGTGGACGGTCCGATCATCGGGATCAACCATGTTCCGGACGGTGGTGAACCCGAACCTCGATCGATACAGAGTATGGCGGCGAGCTATGCAGACAGGATCCAGGCTCTTCACCCGGCCGGCCCTTACCGGATCCTCGGATGGTCCTTCGGCGGCGTAGTCGCCCACGCGCTCGCGGTTGAGCTTCAGCGACGAGGATGTGAAGTTCAGCGCCTGGTGTTGCTCGACGCCTTGTTGAACCCGA
Source organism: Mycolicibacterium sp. 050232 (assembly GCA_036235365.1). Taxonomy (GTDB): domain Bacteria; phylum Actinomycetota; class Actinomycetes; order Mycobacteriales; family Mycobacteriaceae; genus Mycobacterium. The sequence goes on from JAZBEZ010000008.1 coordinate 17,739, forward strand.
ACAGATTCTGGAAAGGTCTCACCAGGGTTATCGGGACAAATCGGGCAATTGTCGAAAGCTGGGTTCTGGACTATGTCCTGCGAACCAATGACGTTGGTGTTCCGGCGCATTGGAAACCGCTGACCTATCCGCGGGTGGCGGAGTTGATGGAGAAACAGGGGTCAAGTCCGCCCTCCAGACAGCTGGTGGACTTCATGGTGCGAAGTGTGAGCTCGGGCCAGTTGCTCCTCCTCGACCATGCGCCCGATGTGTTCGACGGCGACATCGTGATGTTCTCCGCAGCGCGACGTCGGTGTGACGACAGTGGTGGCGCTGGAATCGAATCGTGGTGGACGCGCCGGAGAAACCGAAGTGCCGCCCGATCGCTTCTGCACAGTTGGCGGCCATACGCCTCAGGTGAGATTTCCGTGTTGCCGGTCAACTGCACACACTTCGAGATGTTCACCCCAGGGTCGCTGAGTGGATATGTGGATCAGCTCAAGTCCGTTTTGGAAAGTGCCAGTCGAAGATGAGCAACGTACTCGATGTGCTCGATCAGCGCGCGTTCGACCTCGGGCGAGCAATAGGAATCACCAGCCTGGCGCAGTGTGTCTGGGTGTATGACCGCCCGGTTGACCTCGATGGTCTACGGCGGTTCCATGAACATCTTCAGCGGGGGCAGTTGTCCCGACTCATCGAGCAGTCACCGTTGCCGTTCGGTCGGCACCGCTGGGTTGCGGCGCACAACTCGTCCGATCTCGAGATCGTCGAGGCGGCGCGCCCGCGTGAAGAATTCGATGCTTGGCTCGCAGAACAGGTCGACATCCCCCTGGATGGCGAACACGGACCCGGATGGCACCTTGCAGTGCTCCCGTTCACCGACGGCGGCACCGGCGTGAGCCTGGTCGTCTTGCACTGCCTGACCGACGGCGTCGGGTTGTGTGAAGCGCTGACAGAGGCCGCGCTCGGCCGTGACAACCCGATCAGTTGGCCGTCCCCCGGATCGCGTGGGCGGTGGCAGGCCCTACGCGAAGACGCCGGCCAAACCCTGCGTGACATTCCTGCTGCGGGCCGCGCCGTGGTGGCCGCCATCCGGTTGGCCCGACGCAGTCGCGCTGATGCCGGGCCTACTGAAACAACCACCACACCAACGGTACTGTCCGGCGCGGACGAACCCGTCGCGGTCCCGACGGCAACGGTCTTGGTCGATGCCGAGGAGTGGGATGCCCGCGCGCATGCTCTCGGCGGGACCAGCAACTCGCTGCTCGTAGGATTCGTGGCCCGGCTGGCGCAGCGCGTAGGCAGGGTTGCCTCGGACGGTTCGGTCGTCGTGGGCATGCCGGTCAACGAGCGCGCCGACGGCGACACTCGAGCCAACGCGATCGGCAGAACCACGGTCAGAGTGGACCCTGAGCTTGCGACAACCGACCTGCGGGAGATCCGGGCCGCGGTCAAACAAGCGCTGATGCGTCACGGGGAGGTGCCTGACGAGGAGCAAGCCGTGAACGCCATTATTCCCCTGTTGCCCAAGCGGTTCCTCGGGGCCACCTCTCGGGTCGGTGCAACCGACCAGGTCGGTTCGTCCAACCTCGGTGCTGTCGATCCGGCCGCCAGCAGGGTGGACGGAACGGAGTCCGACCACCTCGTCATCAGAGGCTTTCCTCACCGGGGGCTGACTGAGGCGATGCTGAATCGGTTCGGCGGAACGCACTCGCTGGCGTCCGGACGAGCGAATGGACGGGTCTTTATCTGCGCCCATTCCTATCTGCCGGGTCGGGTCAACACGAACGATCTTTTGCAACAAGATCTTTCAAGCACTTTGAAGGACTTTTCGCTCACTGGAACGCAGCTAGGGGCGCTCCGACTCGCGTAGGAGGATGACGTGGGAATCGAACTGAGGGTGGCCATCCAGTCCGTTCTGGGTCTGGTGGCCTTGGGCGCACTGCTGTTCTTGCCGGCCGGGACGTTCAATTACTGGCAGGCGTGGGCTTTCCTGGCCGTTTACGCGGGTTTGTCGATGTACTTCACCGTTTACCTGTTGAGGAAGGACAAGGCGATCGTCGAGCGGCGCATGCGCGTCGGGCAGAAGGCCGAAACGAGGCCGGTGCAGAAGGGGGTTGTTGCCGTCATCGCAGTTCTGTCCGTTGCGACGCCGGTGTTCTGTGGTTTCGACCACCGCTTCGGCTGGTCTCCGGTGCCGACGGTGATATCTCTGGTCGGCTTCGCGATGTTCGTTGTGGGCCTTGGTATCACGATGTTCGTGATCATCCAGAACAATTATGCGTCAGCCAACATCACCGTGGAGTCGGAGCAGAAGCTGGTGTCGACCGGTCTCTACGGACTGGTCCGACACCCGATGTACATGGGGGCGCTGCTGATGGTTGCAGGAATGCCGCTGGCGCTTGGTTCCTGGTGGGCGCTGGCCGTTCTCGTTCCGGTCCTGATCCTGTACGCCTTCCGGATCCAGGACGAGGAGAAGCTGCTTCGACAGCAGCTCGCCGGATATGGAGAGTACACGCAGAGGGTGCACTACCGGCTCGTGCCACTGGTTTGGTGACTGCTCGGCAGCAAGCCCGGTCCGACAATTCATCGATTTTGGAAAGTGCGGTTGGAAAATGAGCAACGTACTCGATGTGCTCGACCAGACCATGTATGACGTCGGGCAAGCTGTGGGAGGCGCGAGCCAGCTGCAGTGTGTCTGGGTGTACGACCGCCCGGTTGACCTCGATGGTCTACGGCGTTTCCACGAACACCTTCAGCGGGGTCGGCTGTCCCGTCGCATCGAGCAGTCACCGTTGCCGTTCGGCAGGCACCGATGGGTGGCGCCCGACAGTTCATCCGACCTCGAGATCGTCGAGACGGCGCGCCCGCGTGAAGAATTCGATGCTTGGCTCGACGAACAGATCAATTTTCCGCTTGATTGCGAGCGCGGTCCCGGATGGCACCTTGCGGTACTCCCGTTCACCGATGGCGGGACCGGGGTCAGTTTTGTTCTTTCCCGTTTCCTCACCGACGGCGTCGGGTTGTGTGAGGCGCTGACGAATGCCGCGCTCGGCCGTGACGACCCGATCAGTTGGCCGCCCGCCGGATCGCGTGGGCGGTGGCAGGCCCTCCGTGAAGACGCCGGCCAAACCCTGCGTGACATCCCGGCTGCGGGTCGGGCCGTGGTGGCCGCTGTCCGGTTGGTCCGACGCAGCCGCCGTGGTGCCGGAGCTGTCACCGCACCGACCGCCAACCGACCTGCAATGGCCGCCGGCACCGACAGATTCGTCACACACGCGATGGCAACGGTCCTGGTCGATGCCGACGAATGGAACGCCCGTGCAAACGCGCTCGGCGGGACCAGCAACTCGCTGCTCGTGGGATTGGCGTCCCGGCTCGCACAACGAGCAGGCCGGGTTGCCGCGGACGGTTCGGTCGTCGTGATCATGCCGGTCGAACAGCGCGCCGACGGCGACACTCGTGCCAACGCGATCGGCAATGCCACCGTCACGGTCGATCCTGAACTTGCGACAACCGACCTGCGCGACATCCGCGCCGCGGTCAAACAAGCGCTGACGAGCAACCGGGAGGCGGCCGACAACGAGATGGCGGTGAACGCCATCGTTCCCCTGCTTCCTCTGCGGCTCCTCAAGGCCGCTCGCAACGCGACCACTGTCGCGCCATCCAACCAAGTCGGCTCGTCCAACCTCCGTGTGGTCAACCCGGCTGTCGGCCGACCCGATGGCACGGACGCCAACCACTTCACCCTGAGGGTTCTCCACCTGGGGGTGACCGAGGCGAGGATGCACCAGCTCGGCGGGATCCAATCTGTGCTCTCCGGAACGGCGAACGGAAAGGTTTTCATCTCGGCTATCGCCTATCAACCAGGCCGCCCCAACTCCAATGACAGCTTGAGACAGGACCTTTCGAATGCGCTGAGCGATTTCTCGCTCACCGGCACCTGTCAGTGATCCAGAATACGGCCAGCGCCGACTGCGAAATCGGTTTCAATGAGGTGTCTTACACGGCTTGTGCCAGGCGGTCGGCGAGTAGCCCGGCGAATTTGGCCGGGTCCTCGGGGATTTCACCTTCGGCGATAAGGGCGGTTCCGTAGAGCAATTCGGCGTTCTCTGCCAGACGGCGCATCTGGGGTGCGCTCTCTTTCGGGTCGTCCTTTTCAGCGGCGTACGCCTGTCGTAGGCCGGTGACCACTGGGTGGCTCGGGTTGAGTTCCAGTATCCGTTTCCCGGTCGGAACCACCTGTCCGGAGGCCCGGTACATACGAGCCAGCGCGGGCGTGATGCCGAACGTGGGAGTGATCAGGCAGGCCGGAGAGTCGGTCAGACGACTGGACAACCGCACGTCCGATACCCGTTCTGCCAATGTCTCTTTCAACCAGAGCAGGAGGTCGGCGAACTCTTGTTTTTGCGCTTCTCTCTCGGCCTCGTGCGCGGCTTTGTCCTCATCGGAGTCAAGGTCGACCTCGCCTTTTGCCACCGACTGCAGCGGCTTGCCGTCGAACTCCGGCACCGAACTCACCCAGATCTCGTCGACCGGGTCAGTGAGCAGTAGCACCTCGTACCCTTTGGCTTTGAACGCCTCGAGGTGTGGTGACTTCATCAATTGGTCGGCAGATGGTCCCGTGGCATAGAAGATCTGCTCCTGACCTTCCTTCATACGCTCGACATACTGGGCCAGCGTGGTGAGGCCCTCGCCTCCGTCGGCGTCGGAGAACGTCGAGGAGAACGATGAAACCTGCAGCAGCGTGTGCTGGTTGTCCAGGTCCGACATCAGGCCTTCTTTGAGGACAGCTCCGAACTGCGTCCAGAGGGTGCGGTAGTCCTCGGGCTTGCCGGTCTGCAGCTCCGCGATAGTTGACAGGACCTTCTTCGTCAGCCTGCGACGGATCGCCGTGACCTGCCGATCCTGCTGCAGGATCTCGCGAGAGACATTGAGTGACATGCCCTGTGCATCCACCACGCCCTTGACGAAGCGCAGGTAACGGGGCATGAGTTCTTCGCAGTCGCCCATCACGAAGACCCGCTTGATGTAGAGCTGGACCCCGGTCCTGGCGTCCCTGGTGAACAGATCGAAAGGGGCGTGTGGGGGAATGAACAACAGGGCCTGGTACTCGAAGCTGCCCTCGCCTCTCATCGAGATGACCGTGAGCGGATCCTCCCAGGCGTGGGCGATGTGCTTGTAGAACTCGTGGTATTCCTCTTCCGAAACCTCGTTCTTGGGTTTGGCCCACAACGCCTTCATCGAGTTGAGCGTGTGCGTCTCGACTGTGACGGTATCGGGCGCGCCGTCCTCGCCACCGGGGGAGTGCTGTTCTACCTGCATCCGGATCGGCCAGGCGATGAAGTCGGAGTATTTCTTGACGAGCTCTCTGATCTTCCGGTCTGCGGTGTAGTCGTGAAGTTGATCCTCGGCATCTTCGGGCTTCAGATGCAGGGTGACCGAAGTGCCTTGCGGTGCATCGTCGACCGACTCGATCGTGTAGGTGCCGTCCCCGGTCGACACCCATCGGGTGGCCCCGCTCTCGCCGGCCTTGCGGGTGAGCAGCTCAACCTTGTCCGCCACCATGAACGTCGAGTAGAAGCCGACGCCGAACTGCCCGATCAGATCCTCGGTGGCATCCGCCCTCTGCGCGTCCTGCAACTGCTGACGGAGCTGTGCGGTACCCGACTTCGCGAGTGTGCCGATGAGGTCCACGACTTCCTCGTGCGTCATACCGATTCCGTTGTCGCGGACGATCAGTGTCCGCGGATCGCGGACCACTTCGATGTCGATATGGAGATCGGAGGTGTCGGCCGTGAGGTCCTTGTTTCGCAATGTTTCGAGGCGGAGCTTGTCCAAGGCGTCGGACGCGTTCGAGATCAGCTCTCGCAGAAACGAGTCCTTGTCGGAGTAGACCGAGTGGATCAGCAATTCCAGGAGCTGGCGTGCCTCCGCCTGAAACTCCAACTGCTCGACGCGTGTAGACATGTGATTCCATCCCACAGCTCAACCGACGTTGGACAGCCGGATCATACCGATCGGCCGATCAGAGGCTGCCCAGCCCCCGGAGCACCAAGGACGCCCCGACCACCACGCAGATGGCTGCCCCGAACGCCTGGCGATGCGAGTTGGCCCATTCGTGCAACTTACGCAGTGCCGCTTGGGTTCTCGACGGCACAACCAGGTTGCTGACGAGGATCACCTCCTCCACCAGCAGTACGCCGAAGACAAATACGATCAGTGCGATCAACTGCATCTCGAACGAGGCGCCCGAGGCCACCACGATGGCGAGAGCGAACAGAAGCCCGTCGAGTGGCGGGACCACGATGACCCCGATGAAGAAGGAGATCCACGCAGACCCGTTCTGCCACGCTTGGCGGACGCGATCGGTCAACCGCCCAGATTTGGGATCAGCGTCGCCATCGGCTGAGGTCGAGTACAACAGCCTGGTGAGGGCCGGCGGCGCACCGGAATCATCCACGAGTGTCGAGGTGGTACCGCCGCTGTCTGCCGCGGGCCTCTGGCGACTGCCTGCGGCGACAGGTTTCCGTAGCGCGCTGCGGGTCAACAGGTATGCCGCGATCGCCAGGAGCGCCACTCCGACTCCGATGGTGATGCGCTGCGTCAGCGGGTCTGCCGTGGGTTGGGCAAATCTCTTCGCAAACGCAGACGATGCCGGATTGGAGTGGAGCACGATCAGCGGAATGACGAGGCTCGCGAGTCCGATCAGCACTGCGCCCGCCCAATACGCGAGCAGGTTCTGCACGGGCCGCGGCCGGGAGAGCACGAGGAGAATGATTCCCAGGCGCACAGGATTGATCGTCGTCAAGAGTGCCAGTACCAGCAACGAACCCCACATGACCGAGATCCTACCTTGTGTGTTATTTGCTACGTAAGTTCTTGAAACATGAAAATGATAATTCTGGGCGCATTTGGTTGGGCTAGTCCACTGGGCTGTCCATGTCATGGTCAGGCGAATTCGGACTGCGCGGGCCCATCGCGTATCGGCCCCGCGGATGCGGCACGTCTCTGCTGATGTCCGTCGACCTCGGGACGCTCAGATTCGCTTGTTCAACAACTCCTTTGGGTCAGTCGTGTCCTTCGCTGCCGGACGCGGCAGCCAAAACTGCGGACTGGCTCGGGGGTGGTCCGAGACGCAAGGGGCGTCGCCGCCGCGGCCGGCCGACATCCCAGTGCGCCACTGCGGTGGGAGCTCGGTCGGTCCGCGGTCGTCCCGATTCCGATGCAAGTTGCCGAATTTGCTGCAGACAATCAACTGGTGGCCACCTGCATTTCAAGCGGCTCCTGCGGGCAGTAGTTTTTCGCACAGTAGGTCTGCCAAACCGTGCACGGTGGTGATACCGGTGGCCGATATTCGGATGCCGGTCTCGTTCTCGATACGGGTGCGTAGTTCGAGCGCTCCCAGCGAGTCCATGCCGTACTCAGACAGCGGGCGGTCCGGGTCGACGGTGCGGCGCAGGATCACGCTCACCTGATCCGAGATCACCTGCCGCAACTTGGCGGCCCACTCTTCTGGTGGCAGCTCGTCGAGTTCGGCGCGCAACTTGCTGGTGCCCGTTGCGCCTTGGCCGGTCGATCGGAAGGCCTCGGCGAAGGGGCTGCGTTCGGCGAACAGACTCAACCACGGTGCGCCGGTGATGGGCGCATATCCGGTGTAGGCGCGATCATGACGCAGCAGCACTTCGAACGCATACGCGCCTTCGTCGGGTGCGATGGCGACGCCGGTGCCGTCGGCAAGGGCGGTGCCGCGGCCGATCTGTCCCCAGGCACCCCACGCGATGGCGGTGGCGGGCAACCCCTGGGATCGGCGCCACAAGCTGAAGGCATCGAGCCAGCTGTTGGCGGCAGCGTACGCGCCCTGCCCGGGGGAACCGACCAGCGCGGCCGCCGATGAGAACGAACAGAACCAGTCCAACGACTGTTCGACGCCGGCCTCCTGCAGGGCGCGATGTAGGTTCCAGGCGCCGTAAACTTTTGGCGCCCAATCCCGCTCGATCAGCTCGTCGGTGATGTTGGTAAGCGCGGCATCCTCGATGACGCCTGCTGCGTGCAAGACTCCGCGCACCGGGTGTCCATCGGCGGTTGCAGCAGCCACCAACCGCTCCGCGGTGGCCGGCTCGGCGATGTCGCCGCACTCGACGAGAACGTCTACGCCGCCGGCGCGGAGTCTCTCGACGGTCTGTGCGGCCTGGGCAGTCGGCTGCGAGCGAGAAGACAGCACAATACGTCCGCATCCGTTGGCCGCCATCCGCTCGGCCATGAACAATCCGAGTCCGCCGAGACCGCCGGTGATGATGTACGCACCGTCGGGCCGGAACACCCGAACCTGGGCAGGCGGAACCACGAGCCGGCTGGAGCCCGTATGCGGAATGTCCAGCACGAGCTTGCCGGTGTGCTGCGCACCGCTCATCATCCGGATCGCGGTGGCGGCGTCGGCGAGCGGGTAGTGCGTGACCGTCGGCATTGGTAGATCGCCCTCGGCGGTCAACAGGTAGACCGTTTCCAGCAACTCCCGGAGCCGGTCCGGGTGGCTGACCGACATCAGGGCCAGATCGACGGCGTAGAACGACAGGTTGCGCCGGAACGGGAAGAGTCCCAACCGGGTATCCCCATAGATATCCCGCTTGCCGATCTCGACGAATCGCCCGCCGAACGCCAGCAATTCGAGCCCGGCCCGCTGGGCGGCGCCGGTCACCGAATTCAGCACGATGTCCACGCCGTACCCATCGGTGTCCCGGCGGATCTGCTCGGCGAACTCAAGGCTGCGCGAGTCGTAAACATGCTCGACACCCATGTCGCGCAGCAGCTGCCGACGCTGCTCACTGCCCGCGGTGGCGAAGATCTCCGCACCGGCGGCGCGCGCGATCGCCATCGCCGCCTGACCGACCCCGCCGGTCGCGGAGTGGATCAGCACCTTGTCGCCGGCCCTGATCCGGGCCATGTCGTTCAGCCCGTAGTAGGCGGTGGCGGTGGCAATGGTCAGCGCGGCCGCTTCGGCGTCGGTCAGGCCGGACGGCAACGTGGCGGCCAGGCGTGCGTCGCAGGTGACGAAGGTGCCCCAGCAGCCGTTGGCACACAAGCCGCCGACGCGATCACCGACTTTGTGGTCGGTCACATCGGGCCCGACCGCGGTGACGACACCGGCGAAGTCGATGCCCAGCTGTGGAAGGTGACCATCGAAAGCGGGGTAGCGGCCGAAGGCGACGAGCACGTCGGCGAAGTTGACGCTGGACGCGGTAACCGCGACCTCAATCTGGCTAGGACCTGGCGGAACCTGCTCGCAGGCAACGAGTTCGATCGACTCCAGGTCGCCAGGGGTGCGGATCTGCAACTTCATTCGGTCGCGTTCGAGATGCGCGACGGTCGTCTGCCGCTCCTCGGGACGGAGCGGGGCGAGGCACAAGCGCGCGGTGTACCAGCGGTCGTTGCGCCAGGCGGTTTCGTCCTCCTCGGACCCAGAGAGAAGCTGCCGTGCCACCTGCTCCACGTCGGTGGCCTCGTCGACATCGATCTGGGTGGCGCTCAGGTGCGGATGCTCGGTGCCGATGACCCGGATCAAACCTCGTAGCTCGGCCTGGTCCAGATTGGCCACGTCGCCGGCCACCACGGTCTGGGCGTTGCGGGTGACCACGAACAGCCGGGGTAGTTCTCCGCTCAGATCCGGCAATTGGCGGGCGATGTGTACGAGTTGCCGCACGTAGTCGCGGCCCCGCAGGGGGGACTGATCCGCGGCATTGCCGTTCCTCGGCCCCTCCAGGACCACCACGCCGGTGAATCGGCCGGCACCCAGAAGGCCGCCCAACTCCTGGCAGGTCGGCGCATCGTCGATCTGATCCGGCCAACACATCGTGGTGCATTGCGCACCACTGTCTTTCAGGGCACCGCTCAACTCGGTGGTCACCGAGTCCTGACCGGCACTGATCAGCAGCCAAGATCCGGCATCGGGATATTCCACCTCCGGAAGATCCCGCTGTCGCCATTCGACGGTCAGCAGTCTTTCACTGAAGACCTGATCGTCGTGTCCAGAGGCCCCGGTGCCCAGGCGAAGTCCTTCAACGGTCAGCACGACGGCGCCGTCTTTGTCCAGCACGTCGATGTCGGCTTCGATACCGGTGGCGTCGGCATTGATCAACCGCGTGTAGCAGTAGTGCGCGTTGCGGGCAGAGTCGTACGCGCGCAGCCGCCGCACTCCCAGAGGCAAACCCAGCACGTCACCGCCGAGTGCCTGAACCTGAGGATGCGCCTCGACTGATTGGAAGCAGGCGTCGAGAAGTGCCGGATGTACGCCATATGCGTCCTGCTGTGAGCGGATCGAGCGGGGGAGCGCGATCTCGGCGAGCGCAGTGCGGGCTTCGGCCTCACCGGTACGCACGGTGACCAGGCCGGTGAATGCCGGACCGTACTGAATGCCATGCTGGCCCACACGATTACGTACCTCGGTGCCGTCCTCGTCGCACGGGTGGGCGGTAATGAGTGCAGAGATGTCGTACGCGGGCGGTCGCTCATCCGCTACGGCATACAGGAGCGCGGTGGCGTGTCGCACCTGCTGGCCTTCTCCATCGGTCTCAACAGTGAAGGCGGCGACCCCGGGAGCCGACATCTCTGCGGAGGCTCCGACGACCGTCTGCTCGTCCAGCAGCAGCGCCTGCACGAACCGGATGTCGCGGACTTCGGAACTGTCACCCATCACCGCCCGAGCCGCGGCCAGCGCCATCTCGCAGTAGGCAGATCCAGGAAGAACTGCGACAGAACGGATTTGGTGATCGATGAGCCACGGCTGCGCGGCGGTGCCGACATCGGCCTGCCACACGTAGCGCTCCGGCTCCTCGTGCAGCCGAACGTTGGCGCCCAGCAGGGGGTGGACCGCGATGCTGCAGCCGCCGTGGGTGGGGGATTCGTGACCGCCACCGCTGAGCCACAGCCGGCGGTGTGTCCAGCTCGGCAGTGGCGCGTCCACCAGCCTGCCCGCTGGGCAGAGCACCGAGAAGTCGACCGCGGCGCCGGCGCTGTGCAGGTCGATGAGCAGCCCGCGCAAGCCATTCGGCATCGACTGCTGTCGACGCATCGCAGCCAGCGCGGCCATCGGCGTCTGCCTGCTGCCGGCGGTCTGTTCGAGGGCGCGGGTGAGCAGCGGGTGCGGGGACAGCTCGGCGAACACCCGATGGCCGTCCTCCAGCGCGGCTTGTACAGCGGTGGCGAATCGAACCATCCGGCGCATGTTGGTCACCCAGTAGTCGGCATCGCATACCGGTTGCTCGCGCGGGTCGAACAGGGTCGCCGAATAGAACGGGATCTCCGGCGTCATTGGGTTGAGGTCGGCGAGCGCTGCCGCCAGGTCATCGACGATCGGCTCCACCTGTGGCGAGTGGAAGGCGACGTCGACCGGGACCTCGCGGGCCAGGACCCCGCGCTTTTCCCAATCTGCGACCAGATCGCGGACCGTCTGTGTGGTGCCGGCGATCACGCTGGACTGTGGCGACGCCACCACCGCGACCACGACATCGTTGATGCCTCGGCCGGTCAGCTCCGAAAGTACCTGTTTGGCAGGTAATTCCACGGCCGCCGTAGCGCCCTTCCCGGCAATCCGGGACATCAGCCGAGACCGGCGGCAGATGAGCCGCAGCCCGTCCTCCAACGACAGAGCTCCCGCGACGACGGCAGCCGCGCCCTCGCCGAGGGAGTGGCCGATGACTGCACCGGGGCGCACCCCCTGTGCCTTCATGGCGGCGGCCATGGCCACCTGCATGGTGAACAACGTCGGCTGTAGCCGGTCCTGACCGGTGACGACGTCCGGCGCCGACATCGCCTCGGTCACCGAGAATCCGGACTCGGCCGCGATGACCGGTTCAGCCTGCGCCACCGTGGCAGCGAATACCGGTTCGGTCGCCAAGAGTTCGGCGCCCATTCCGGCCCACTGCGAACCCTGACCCGAGAACACCCAGACCGGGCCACGGTCGTCGCGTCCGACCGCGGCTTGGTACGGCGTGTCGTTGTCGGCCACCTCGCGAAGGGCGGAGATGAGTTCCGGTCGGCTGTTCGCACTGACCGCGGTGCGCACCGGGCGGTGTACGCGCCGGCGAGCCAAGGTATAGGCCAGGTCGGGCAGGGCCACGTCCTCGTGCGCCTGCACCCAGTCGGCCAGGCGGGCCGCCGTGTTACGCAGTTCCTCGGCCGACGTCGACGACAAGGGGAACAACATGGGTGCCCCTGTCGGGCGGGGGGCCGAGTTCGCCTCGTCGGGTGTCGCCGCCTGTTCGGGCGGCTGTTCCAGTACGGCGTGCACGTTGGTTCCAGAGAGGCCGTAGGAGGACACCGCGGCTCTCCGGGGGTGATGCCCATTGGTACACCACGGTGTGGTCTCCTGGGGCACAAAGAGATTGGTGCGGATCGTGGCGAGCTGATCCGGCAGGCGGGTGAAATGCAGGTTCTGTGGCACCTCGCCGTGCTGCAGGGCGAGCACTGCCTTCATCAAGCCGATGGCTCCGGAAGCTGCCTGGGCATGCCCCAGATTGGTCTTCACCGATGCCAGCGCACAGGGGCCGTCGACACCGTAAACCTTGGCCAGGCTGGAGTATTCGATCGGATCGCCCACCGGTGTGCCGGTGCCGTGCGCTTCGACCATGCCGACTGTGCCGGGATCCACACCGGCCGCGGCCAGTGCTGCGCGGTACACCGCGGTCTGTGCGGCATCCGATGGCGTCGCGATGTTGACGGTGCGGCCGTCCTGATTGGCGGCCGTGCCGCGTACCACGGCCAGGATCCGGTCCCCGTCCCTCACGGCGTCCGGTAACCGTTTGAGCAACACCATGACGCAACCTTCGCTGGCGACGAAGCCGTCGGCCGCGACATCGAAGGCATGGCAGCGTCCGGTCGCCGAGAGCATCCCCTCGGCTGAGCCCGAAGCGAACTTGCGCGGATCCAGCGCCAGTGTGGCGCCACCGGCCAGGGCGAAGTCGCTCTCGCCCTCGTGGAGGCTGCGGCACGCCAGGTGGACCGCGGTCAGGCCGGAAGAACACGCCGTGTCAACGGTGAGGGCAGGGCCGTGGACGCCGAGGGCGTAGGCGATCCGTCCGGATGCCAGGCTGAAGTTGTTGCCGCTGAAGCCGTACGCAGCCTCCAGGGACTGAGCGTCGGCGGCCAGCATCTGGTAATCGGCATGTGTCAATCCGACGAACACACCGGTCAGCGAGTCGGCCAGCGCGTCCCGGGTGAGGCCGGCATTCTCCATGGCTTCCCAGGCGGTTTCCAGCAGCAGTCGGTGCTGGGGGTCGACAGCGGCGCTCTCGCGTTCGTTGATGCCGAAGAAGTCTGCGTCGAAGCCGGCAACGTCGTCGAGGAACGCGCCCCACTTCGACACCGATCGACCAGGCACGCCGGGTTCCGGGTCGTAGTATTCGTCGGCGTCCCAGCGGTCGGGCGGGACCTCGGTGACCAAGTCGTCGCCCCGAATCAATGCCTCCCAGAAGAGTTCGGGGGAGTCGATGCCGCCGGGGAGTCGGCATGACATGCCGATGACGGCAACCGGAGTAACTGGGGTGGCGCGTACGCGAGATGCGTCGAGGCCGGGATCCAAATGCGGAAGCCTTCCGGGCGCGATTTCGGATGCGGTCAATTGCCCCCTCCTGCCGGCAGGCCTTTCCGCGGGTCGGCCGCTGTCAGGCTTGATGCCCTGTATTCGTGCGTCGGGCCGTGAAATGGGCCGGCGCAGTTACGCGGCCATTAGTGGCTCAGCGCCCGCCAAGGGCGGTCACAATCAATAACAGTATGTTCGCTGCAGAAGGTTGTCTCAGAATCTGATCAATCCGTCGATGAGATGCGAACGATTTCAAATAGTTCATGCCGATCAACGGGAAACTCCATGACATTCAAGATCAGAGGGTGTCGGCGTCGGCGGGTCAGTGCCTCGTCACGCACGTGTGGGTGGGTCGGAATGACGTTGGTGTGATTCATATGGTCACCAAAATAGAATTTGCTGATTGTTCCGGATATGTAGTGACGCTCACCGGGATACTCTGACCTTCGTGGGCGAGGCATCCATTTTGACGTTGCTGCGAGAGCGTGCTGGCCTGCAAGGGGACGAGACAGCGGCGACGTTTGTTGACTACGAAAATAATTGGGACGGCTCGACGGAAAACCTGACGTACTCCGAGCTGTATCGACGGGCGTGCAATGTTGCGCGCGAGCTCGATCGCAGGGGTTCGCCGGGCGACCGCGCACTCATCCTGGCGCCACAGGGTTTGGACTACATCGTCGCTTTCTTCGGTGCGTTGCAGGCGGGACTGATCGCGGTTCCGTTGGCGGTTCCGCTCGGAGGGGTCAGCGATGAGCGGGTCAGCTCAGTGCTGCAGGACGCGGCGCCGACGGTCGTCCTCACCACTTCTGCGGTAGCCGGCGCGGTGACCGATTTCGTCAGATCACAGACAGGTGTACCCGAACCGGCGATCATCCAGGTCGACTCGCTACCTCTCGATGCTCCGGCAGCCTCTGGGATCCAGGGTGAAAGTGGCACGGACACAGCGTATTTGCAGTACACATCGGGATCGACGCGGAATCCGGCCGGAGTGATGATGTCGCACCGAAACCTGCTGGCGAACTACGAGCAACTGATGTCGGGGTATTTCGCGGAGTTCGGCAATGTCATCCCGGAAGGCTCGGCCATCGTGTCCTGGCTGCCGTTCTACCACGACATGGGTCTGTATCTGGGGGTGTGCGGACCGGTGCTCGCCGGTGTTCCGGCTGTGCTCATGAGCCCCGTGGCCTTCCTGCAGCGACCCGCCCGGTGGATGCAGATGCTCGCCACCAACGGCCGTACCTACACGGCCGCACCGAACTTCGCGTTCGAACTTGCGGTGCGCAAGACTTCCGACGACGACATGGCCGGGCTCGATCTCTCGGAGGTGCTCGCCATCATCACCGGCAGTGAGCGCGTGCACCCGGCAACGCTCGAGCGGTTCACTCAGCGTTTCGCGCGGCAGAACCTGAGCCCGAAGGTGATCCGCCCGTCCTACGGGATGGCCGAAGCGACGGTGTACATCGCAACTCGCCGATCGGGCGAACCGCCGGCGATTGTGCGCTTCGAATCCGAACCGCTGACAGCGGGCACCGCGCGGCGCTGCCAGAACGGAGCGGGCACGCCCCTGGTCAGCTACGGCGTCCCGGTCTCGCCGATGGTTCGGATCGTGGATTCCGAAACGGATACCGAGTGTCCGGACGGAACTGTCGGCGAGATCTGCGTACACGGCGACAATGTCGCGAGCGGCTACTGGCACAGACCTCAGGAGACCCGGTCAACCTTCGGAGCGAAAATCGCCGCACCGTCGGAGGGCACGCCCGAGGGGCCGTGGCTGCGCACCGGAGATTCCGGATTCATCTTCGACGACGAGTTGTTCATCATCGGTCGCATCAAGGACCTGCTGATCGTCTACGGGCGTAACCACTCTCCCGACGACATCGAGGCCACGGTCCAGGAGATCAGCCGGAGTCGGTGTGTGGCCATTGCGGTCCCGGACGGCCATACCGAGAAGCTCGTCGTCATCATGGAAGTCAAACAGCGGGCCGCCACGTCCGAGACGCCGGAGGATCCGCTTTCCACGGTCAAACGTGAGGTGGCCTCCGCGATCTTCAACGCCCACAGCCTCGGCGTCGCGGATCTGGTTCTGGTGCCGCCCGGTTCGATTCCCATCACCACGAGCGGCAAGGTCCGCCGGGCCGTGTGCGTCGATCAGTACCGGCAGGGCGAGTTTGCCCGCCTGGACGCCTAGGCAATCCTGCGTGCGGGTGGAAGTGAATCTGGCCTACGAAGACCGGGGTGACGGCGAGCCCGTGCTGTTCATCGCCGGTCAGGGCGGCGTTGGACGTACCTGGGATCTATATCAGGTGCCCGCATTCCGCGCGGCCGGCTACCGGGTCATCACTTTCGACAACCGGGGAGTTGGCGCGACGTCGGAGGCCGACGGCTTCACAGCGGCGACGATGGTGGCAGACACGGCGGAGTTGATCGAGCGACTCGATATCGCGCCCGTCCGGGTGGTGGCGGTGTCGATGGGCTCGTACATCGCACAGGAATTGATGCTGGCCAGGCCCGGGCTGGTGAGCCAGTCCGTACTGATGGCCACCCGCGGTCGACATGACAGCGCGCGTGAGCTCTTTCGTGTCGCCGAGCGGGACCTGGCAGATGCCGGCGTTCAGCTACCCGCCACATACGAGGCGAAATTGCGTCTGCTGGAGAGCTTTTCGCCGAAGACCTTGAACAACGACGGCTCCGTGCAGGATTGGATCGACACGTTCACCAGATGGCCTGCGAAGCTCACTCCTGGCATCCGGGCTCAGTATGGCGTAGCCCCGCTGAATGACCGGAGACCTGCCTACCGGACGGTCGCCACTCCGGTGCTCGTGATCGGATTCGCCGACGACCTGGTGATGCCCCCGCATCTCGGAGCGGAAGTGGCAGATGCCTTGCCGAACGGGCGCTATCTCGAGATCGCTGACGCGGGCCACCTGGGCTTCCTGGAACGGCCGAATACGGTGAATTCGGCGATCTTGAATTTCTTTGCAGAATCACGAAACGGCCATTCCGTGCCGTGAGAACTGTTAGTCGCGTTAAATTCCGTTCCCCGGCGAAGGTCGCGCCAAATGGATTACGATCCCGTATCACCTTGGGAATGGACAGATACGGAGGTCGCCTGAATGCTCTACTGGTCAGGCTCGGATCGTCCTGCCCGAGCCATTGCATGCTTGCCGTGACATCCATTCGCGGCAACCGTGAGGGCGCTGCCGTAGATGAGTCGCCGGCCTCTTCCGGGTGGCGGTCTATGCGCTCCGCACGTTCCTGCGGCGCGGATAGTCCGGATTAGGCCACGGATTCAGGGGGTTGGTGATTTGGGGGTTCTGAAGCGGGTATGGATTCCGCTGCTCATCTTGGTGGTCCTCGGTGCCGGTGGATTCACCGTTATGCGGCTGCACGGCGTTTTCGGCTCCCAGACTCGCCCCGCGTATGCCGACACAGAGCTCGAGGAACGTAAGCCGTACGACCCCAAACAACTGGTATACGAGGTGTTCGGCCCGCCAGGGACAGTGGCGAACATCAGCTACTTCGACGTCGATGCGGAACCGCGGTTTGTCGAAGGGGCAAGCCTGCCATGGTCGTTGAAGTTCCCGATGACCGAGGCCACATCCATGGTCAACGTCATCGCGCAGGGAGATAGCAACAGAATCGGCTGCCGCATCATCGTCGACGACGAGGTCAAGTCGGAGAAGGTCGAGACCGGGGTAAGCGCGTTCACCTACTGCCTCCTGAAGGCCGCATGAGTAGCCAGATGACCGGCGACAAACCGCCATTCGTAGCGAGGATGATCCGCGTTCTGGCGGTGCCGATCATCATCGGGTGGTTGCTGATCGCCTATGTCCTGAGTGCGCTCGTCCCCCCGCTGGAGCAGGTCGAGAAAGAGCACTCGGTATCGCTCATCCCCAACGATGCGCCTTCGTTCGAGGCGGTCGAGCGGATGGGCAAGAACTTCGGCGAGGCCACCTCGAACAGTTCGGCGATCATCGTCCTCGAGGGTGATCAGCCCCTCGGTGACGAGGCGCACCGGTATTACAACGATCTGGTCCGTCAGTTGAGGGCCGACCCAGCGCACATACAACATGTCCAAGACTTCTGGGGCGATCCGCTGATGGCGGGCGCGGCGCAGAGCGCCGACAGCAAGGCCGTCTTCGTTCAGATGGGTCTCGCGGGTGCCCTCGGCCAACCGCTTTCGAATGAATCGCTGGAAGCGGTCCGGGCGATCGTCGACCGAAGTTCACCGCCGCCGGGGGTCAAAGCCTATGTGACCGGCCCCGCAGCGATGGTCGCTGATTTGAGCGCGAGCGGCAACAAGACGGTCCTACTGGTGACCGGCTTGAGCCTTGCGGTCATCCTGGCGATGCTCCTGATCTTCTTCCGTTCGATCTTCACCGCCGTGATCCTGCTGTTCCTGGTCGGCATCCAATTACAGGTGGCGCGAGGGGTTGTCGCACTTCTCGCCGACAGCGGCGTGATCGGCCTCTCCACTTACGCCGTCAACCTGCTGGTGACACTCGGCATCGCGGCAGGAACCGACTACGGCATCTTCTTTGTCGGGCGCTATCAGGAGGCGCGACAGGCAGGCGAGGACAAAGAACAGGCGTTCTACACGACCTATCGCAGCGTCGGCAAGGTGGTGTTGGGGTCCGGTCTGACGATTGCCGGCGCGGTGTTCTGCCTCAGCTTCACCCGATTGCCCTATTTCCGGACCCTCGGTGTTCCGTGTGCGTTGGGCATGATCGTGGCAGTTGCGGTGGCACTCACACTGATCCCGGCGGTTCTCGCGCTGGGTAGTCGGCTCCGGTTGTTCGAACCGAAGCGCAAGATCATCGTTCGTCGATGGCGCAGGATCGGCACTGCGATCGTCCGCTGGCCCGCACCGATCCTCGTTGCGGCCTGCGCGGTGTCGCTGATCGGTTTGTTGGCGTTGCCGGCATACCAGCCCGGTTACAGCGACCAGGAGTATCTGCCCAAGGACATCCCCGCCAATGCCGGGTATGACGCTGCGGCCCGGCATTTTCAACAGTCACTGATGGCCTCGCCCGACATCCTGTTGGTCGAGGCTGACCGTGACATGCGTAATCCGGCAGATTTTCTGGTGCTGAACAAGCTGGCCAAGGGTGTGCTGTCCGTCCCAGGGGTGGCCCGGGTGCAGTCGGCGACCCGGCCCGAGGGTATTCCCCTCAAGCACACCACGATTCCGTTCATCATCAGCTCTTCCAGCGCCGGCCAGGTCCAGCTGTTGCCGTTTCAGAAGGCCCGGATGAACGACCTGGCGGCGCAGGCCGACGAGATCTCGAAAACCATCGCGGTGATGCAACGCATGTACGGGCTCATGCAGCAGCTCGCGGTCGCGACCAGCGACGTGGTCAGCAAGACCCACGACCTGGAAGACGTCACGCTCGAGCTGCGGGACCACATGGCAGATTTCGACGACTTCTGGCGACCTGTTCGCAACTACCTGTATTGGGAGCCCCACTGCTTCAACATTCCGCTGTGCTGGTCGACGAAATCTCTGTTCGAGGCGCTTGACGGAGTCGACAAGCTGACCGTGACCATGCACCGGTTGATCGGGAACCTCGATCAGCTGAATTTGCTTCTGCCGCAGATGATTGCCCAGTTCCCGGCCATGATCGCCACGATGCAGAGCACCCGGACCATGATGCTGACGATGCGCAGCACCATGGGGGGAATCATGGCGCAGATGGAGGAGATGTCCGATGGCGCCACTGCCATGGGTAAAGCCTTCGACAATGCCCAGAACGACGATTCGTTCTACATCCCTCCCACCGTTTTCAAGAACGCGGACTTCAAGCGGGTCATGGACGTGTTCTTGTCACCGGACGGGAAAACGGCACGTCTGCTCATCACCCAGCGGGGAGACCCGGCCACACCTGAAGGTATTGCCCGCGTCAACCCGATCAGAACGGCTGCGGAGGAGGCGCTCAAGGGGACTCCGCTGGAGAACGCCAAGATCTATCTCACGGGGACCTCGGCGATGGCGAAAGACCAGGTGGACGGGTCGAACTATGACCTGCTCATCGCGGGAATCGCTGCGCTGTGCCTGATCTTCATCATCATGCTGATCATGATCCGTAGCCTCATCGCGGCCCTGGTCATCGTCGGTACGGTCGCACTTTCGCTCGGTGCGGCATTTGGGCTGTCGGTGCTCATCTGGCAGCACATCCTCGGCATGCAGTTGAACTGGATCGTGCTCGCGATTGCGCTCATCATCCTGTTGGCGGTCGGTTCTGACTACAACCTCCTCCTGGTATCGCGGATGAAGGAAGAGATCAGAGCCGGGGTCAATACGGGCATCATCCGCGCCATGGCCGGCAGCGGAAAGGTCGTGACGGCAGCGGGTCTGGTGTTCGCCGCAACCATGTTTGCGTTGCTGGCCAGCGATTTGCGGACCATCGGCCAGGTGGGTTCCACGATCGGTATCGGCCTGCTCTTCGACACCTTGGTTGTGCGTGCGTTCATGACGCCGTCGATTGCGGCCCTGCTGGGCCGGTGGTTCTGGTGGCCGCTGCAGGTTCGTCAGCGGCCTGCCAGCGCGTTGCTCCGGCCGACCGGCCCTCGCCCGCTGGTCCGTTCCCTGTTGCTCAAACCCGACGAACGTTGAGCCTGGTGAGCAACAAGCCACCGTTGACCGCCAGGCTGATCCATCTGCTCGCGGTGCCGATCATCGTGGGATGGTTGCTGATCGTCGCCGTGCTGACCTTCGCCGTTCCGTCGCTCGAACAGGTGGGACGGCAATACTCGGTCTCGTTGGTTCCCAAGGATGCCCCGTCGTTCCAAGCGGCGCAGCGCATGGGCAAGAGCTTCGGCGAATCCGATTCCGACAGCGTGGCGATGGTCGTCCTGGAGGGGGACCAGCCTCTCGGAGACGAGGCGCACCGCTACTACGACGATTTGATCCGGCAGCTCAAAGCCGACACCCGCCATGTACAGCACGTGCAGGACTACTGGGGTGACCCCCTGACGGCAACCGCCGTCCAGAGCGCAGACGACAAGGCCGTTTATGTTCAGCTGAATCTGGCTGGTAACCAGGGTGAATCGCTGGCGAACGAGTCGGTGGAGGCCGTCCGGGGCATCGTGGATCGGACACCGCCACCGCCCGGCCTGAAGGCCTACGTCACCGGGCCCGCGCCGCTGGTTTCGGATATGAACCACGCCGGCGACAAATCCATCATCAAGATCACCATCGTCACGCTCGTGGTGATCTTGACGATGCTGCTGTTGGTCTACCGATCGATCGTCACTGCGATCCTGCTTCTGCTCATGGTGGGAGTGCAGGTTCAGGCGGCTCGCGGAGTCGTCGCACTACTCGGTGAGCACCAGGTGATCGGCCTGTCGACGTTCGCGGTCAATCTACTGGTATCGCTCGGCATCGCGGTGGGAACCGACTACGGCATCTTCTTCCTCGGGCGCTATCAAGAGGCGCGGCAAGCCGGGGAGGACCGGGAAGCCGCCTTCTACACCACGTACCGAAGTGTGGCCAAGGTGGTGCTGGGCTCCGGGATGACGATCGCCGGAGCGATCTTCTGTCTGAGTTTCGCTCGGTTGCCGTATTTCCAGACGATGGGCATTCCAACCGCCGTCGCCATGGTCGTCGCGGTCGCGGTGGCGCTCACCCTCGTGCCGGCCGTTCTGGCAGTGGGCGGTCGTTTCGGGCTGTTCGAGCCCAAGCGGAAGATCATCGTGCGGCGATGGCGACGACTGGCGACGGCGATCGTGCGGTGGCCCGCACCGATTCTGGTCACGGCCTGTGTGATCGCACTCATCGGGTTGTTGGCGTTGCCGGCCTATCAGACCAGCTATAACGACCGCCTCTATGTGCCTGCCGATATTCCTGCCAATGTCGGATATGCCGCCGCCGAGCGACACTTTCCGCAGTCCCGTATGACACCCGACATCCTCATGCTCGAGTCCGATCACGATATGCGCAATCCGGCGGATCTCCTGGTACTGAACAAAGTAGCCAAAGGAATCTTCGCCGTGCCAGGAATATCGCGGGTACAGGCGATCACTCGGCCCGAGGGCAACCCGATCGACCGGACCTCGATCCCGTTTCTACTGAGCCTGCAGAGCGCCAGCCAGAAGGAGGTGCTGCCGTTCCAGCGGGATCGCATGAATGACCTGTTGAAGCAGGCGAACGACCTGACCACGATGATCAACATCACCCAGCGTCTCAACGATGTGGGCGTAACGATGGTCAACACGACCAATCAGATGACGCAAGATACGCGTGAGTTGTATGAGATCACCGACGAATTACGCGACCATGTCGCAGATTTCGATGATTTCTGGCGCCCCATCCGCAATTACTTCTACTGGGAACCGCATTGCTTCGACATCCCGATCTGCTGGTCGTTCCGATCCCTTTTCGACGCGCTCGACGGGATCGATTCAACGACTGACGGCGTGCGTGACCTCAGTCTGGGAACCGATCGACTTGCTGCCCTGATGCCCCAGATGATCGCCCAGTTCCCGCAGATGATTTCGAGCATGAAGGTGATGAGGGCCTCCATCCAGACCTTGCACAGCACCATGGCCGGTTCGCTCGCGTTGATGGACGAGGTGAGCGAGGATGCCACCGCGATGGGTCGGGCATTCGACGCGGCCCGCAACGACGACTCCTTCTACCTTCCGCCAGAAGTCCTGGAGAACAAGGACTTCAAACGCGCGATGAATCTGTTCTTCTCGCCGGACGGGAAGTCGGTCCGCTTCATCATCTCGCACCGGGGGGATCCCGCGACGCCCGAAGGGATTTCACGCGTCGAAGCGGTGAACCGGGCGGCCGAAGAGGCGCTCAAGGTGACTCCTTTGGAGAACGCCAAGATCTACCTGGCCGGGTCCGCCCCCACGTTCAAGGACATGCGCGACGGGTCGACGATCGATCTGCTGATCGCCGGAGTCGCCGCGCTCTGCCTGATCTTCGTGATCATGCTGCTGGTGACCCGCAGCCTGATCGCCGCGCTGGTCATCGTCGGCACCGTGGCCCTGTCGCTGGGCGCCGCGTTCGGCTTGTCAGTGCTCATCTGGCAGCACATCCTGGGCATCAACCTGCACTGGCTCGTGCTGGCGATGTCCGTGATCATTCTTCTGGCCGTCGGTTCCGACTACAACCTGCTGCTGGTGTCGCGGATGAAGGAGGAGATCGGCGCGGGGATCAACACCGGGATCATCCGGGCCATGGGCGGCAGCGGAAAGGTCGTGACGGCAGCGGGCTTGGTGTTCGCGTTCACGATGATGTCGATGGTGGCCAGTGACCTGCGGATCATCGGCCAGGTGGGTTCCACGATCGGTATCGGTCTGCTGTTGGACACCCTGGTGGTACGTGCGCTCATGACTCCGGCGATCGCCGCGTTGCTCGGCCGCTGGTTCTGGTGGCCGCAGCGGGTGCGACAGAGGCCTGCCAGTGCAATGCTGCGGGAAACCGCGCCCCGGGCGGTCGCCCGTTCGCTGTTGCTGCGGTCCGACGAGACCTGACGTTCGAGCGGCGTAGCAAATAGCAAAAACCCTGGGGGATCAGCGCTGCGCGAGTAGAGTCCGGTCTCGGGGGAGGAGGTCCTCACATGACGAAGCGTTCGCTGACCACATTGGCTGTCGCCGTCGGCAGCTTGACCTTGTTTACCGTCGGAGCCGGTGTGGCATCCGCGGATCCCAGGCTGGATTCGGCCGTCAACACCACCTGTAGCTATCCGCAGGTGATGGGGGCGCTGAATGCACAGAGTCCCATGGCGGGCGCCTCGCCGGCGGTTCAGGATGTGTTGCGCCAGTTCCTGGGCTCGTCGCGGGATCAACGGCAGAACATGGCCGAGGGTATCGCCGCCCAACCGGCCAACCAGCCGTACCTCGGGTTGTTGCAGACGGTCTTCGACACCTGCAACAACTACTGACCGGGCGTCAGAGCGTCGGCTTTACCCCGCCCAGCTGCTCGGTCAAGGTGTCGGCCGTGGCCACCAGCGCCCGGGCGCGGTCGGCGATCTCCTTGTCCGTCAGGGCCGTTCCGATGTGCAGTGAGGCCGCCATCACCTGGCGTTGGTAGTGGTCGAACACCGGCGCTGAGATGACGCTGATGTCATGTCGGGTGCGGCCGCCGGACCCCTCGTCACGCAGATAGACCCGCTCTCCGATGTCGGAGACCAGCTCGCTGAGCAGCGCGCGTAGTTCGTCGGGAAGGTTGGTCGACATCCCGGCCATCAGTGCGTAGAGCCGCCGGCCCCCAGGTGTCAGGCGTTCCACCAGATACCCGTCGTCGCGGCAGTTTTCGATCACCCGGTGCAGCCGGGCGGATTCGGTGCGCAGTGGGATGGTCGGCGCTTTGGCCAGCCAGGTGCGCAGGGCCTCGTCGTCCCACAGCACGAACATCAGGCCCACCGGCGGGGCGAACGGATAACTCTGCCCGACCCGCACCCCGGGGTCACGGCCCGGCGGACCGACGAGTTCCAGCACCGTGATGCGGTCGTCGACGACGGCGGTGAGGCCCGCGGAGGTGTCGAAAGCCGCTGACAGCGCACGCAATTCGACGCGGGCCGCCGGGTTGACACGCATGGACTCCTGGGCCGCGTGGCCGAGTGAGATGAGGCTCGGTCCGAGGCGATAGGTCTTGTCGGTGGTATCCCGGATCAGGTAGCCCGAATCGGTGAGCGTGCTGAGGATTCCCAGGCAGGTCGGCTTGCTCAGCCCGACGCGGCGGGTGAGCTCGGACAGTCCGAACCGCTGCTGCGGATGGCGGGACAGGAAATCCAGGATGGCCACCACCCGGGCAGTGGGCGGTGAGGCGCGACCGGCCGGCTCGTCGTCTGGCATAGGACCTCCCTGGACTAAAGCCGCCGTTGACTCGATTTAGAACGCGTTCTAGTGTCAGGTAGGAAACTCTACCACTGCGGTCCAATATTGGACCGAGAGAGCAGATGCCGGATGTACTCACAACCACTTGCCGACGCCATCGCCGAGGCGGAACACCTGGTGACCGCGGCCCCATTCATCGAATCCGAGGCCGACCTCCTCGAAGGCCTGCAGTACCTGGCCGGATGCATCGCGGCGTGCACGCACGTCGCATTCGACTACGACCGCGAGCACCCGTTCCTGCACAGCGGAACGGGGCCGTTCACGAAGATGGGCCTGGACAATCCCGACACCATGTACTTCGGCACGCGGGTTCAACCGGGGCACGAGTACGTCGTCACCGGCAAGCGGGGGACCACCACCGACGTCAGCTTCCAGTTGCTCGGCGGCGAGTACACCGACGAGAACGTGCCGGACAGTGAGACCGCGTTCGACGATCGCAAGTTGGACATCGCGGCCGACGGAACGTTCGAGTGGCGGTTCACCCCGGCTGCGCCGTCGCAGTTGGTGATTCGGGAGGTCTACAACGACTGGTCGGCCCAGCGCGGCTCGTTCGCAATCTCGCGCACCGACACCGCAGGAACGGCGCCCGCACCGCTGACCAAGGAACTCATCGAGAAGCGCTACGCCACTGCCGGCAAGCAACTCGTGCAACGGGTCAAGACCTGGCTGCAGTTCCCGAAGTGGTTCTACGACAACCTGCCGGTCAACACGCTGACCGCGCCTCGCCTGACCCCAGGTGGGCTGGCCACCCAGTACTCGTCGGTCGGGCATTACGACATGACGCCGGACCAGGCGATGGTCATCACGCTGCCGGTGTCGGACGCGCCGTACCTGGGCTTCCAGCTGGGCAGCCTCTGGTACATCTCGCTGGACTACATCAATCACCAGACCTCGCTGAACGGCACGCAGGCGCAGGCCGACCCTGATGGCAAGATCCGGATCGTGGTGTCCGAGAACAATCCCGGCGTCACCAACTGGTGCGAGACGTTGGGCCACGGAAAGGGGTATCTCCAGTTCCGCTGGCAGCGGGTCTCGCGCGAGTTGACCGCCGAGGACGGCCCGACGGCAGAGCTGGTGGACATCGGTTCGGTGGCCGAGAAGCTGCCGTACTACGAGAGCAACAAGATCTCCGACGATGATTGGCGAGCGCGGATCGCGCTGCGTCAGAAACTTATTGGCGAAAGGATGGTGGGCTGACCGATGGCCGGACTGCTCGAGAACAAGGTTGTCGTCATCAGCGGTGTCGGGCCCGGGCTCGGGACGACGCTGGCCCGCCGATGCGCGGAGAACGGCGCCGACCTCGTGTTGGCCGCCCGCACGGTGGAGCGGCTCGAGGACGTGGCCAAAGAGGTGACGGCGCTGGGGCGTCGCGCGCTCGCGGTGGGCACCGACATCACCGACGAGGAGCAGGTCGCCAACGTGGTGGCCCGCACGACGGAGGAGTACGGCAAGGCTGACGTGTTGATCAACAACGCGTTCCGGGTGCCGTCCATGAAGCCGTTCGCAAACACCACCTTCGAGCACATGCGCGATGCGATCGAGTTGACCGTGTTCGGTGCGCTGCGGATGACCCAGGGCTTCACGCCGGCCCTGGAAGCCGCCAAAGGCTCAGTGGTGAACGTCAATTCGATGGTCGTGCGACACTCGCAGGCCAAGTACGGCGCCTACAAGATGGCCAAGTCGGCCCTGCTGTCCATGTCGCAGACCCTCGCCACCGAACTGGGGGAGAAGGGCATTCGGGTCAACTCGGTGCTGCCCGGCTACATCTGGGGTGAAACTCTGGAGGGGTACTTCAACCATCAGGCGCAGAAGTACGGCACCACGGTGGAACAGATCTACAACGCGTCGGCGGCCGGGTCCGACCTCAAGCGGTTGCCGACCGAGGATGAGGTGGCCTCGGCGATCCTGTTCATGGCCAGCGATCTGTCCAGCGGCATCACCGGCCAGGCCCTCGATGTGAACTGCGGAGAATACAAGGCATGACACGCACCAATGTGGGCACGGTCGAGGACCTGCACGCCTCGGCGGTAAAGGCCTGCGGCCTGGAGGATTTCGGCACGGACGACGACAACTACCTGGAAGCGCTTGGGGTGCTGCTGGAGTCCTACCAGCGTGACGCCGACCTGACCGAGCTCGGCAGCAAGATGCAGCGGTTCTTCACCCGGAACGCTCTGGTGGCCCGTCTCGTCTCGGAAGCCGCGTTCAAGCAATACCCGCAGCACGCCGACGTGGCGATCGAGCGGCCGATCTTCGTCACCGGTCTGCCACGCACCGGGACCACGGTGATCCACCGGCTGCTGACCGCGGACCCGATGCACCAGGGCCTGGAGATGTGGCTGGCGGAGTTCCCGCAGCCACGGCCACCGCGCGAGACCTGGTCGGACAACCCGGTTTTCAGCGCACTCGATGCCCGGTTCAAGCAGGCGCACGAGGAGAATCCGGATTACACGGGCCTGCACTTCATGACCGCGGACGAGGTCGAGGAATGCTGGCAGTTGCTCCGCCAGTCGCTGCACTCGGTGTCCTACGAGACCCTGGCTCATGTTCCGACCTACTCGCAGTGGCTGGCCCGTCAGGACTGGACCAAGTCCTACCAGCGGCATCGCAAGAACCTGCAGCTGATCGGACTCAACGAGCCCGAAAAGCGTTGGGTGCTCAAGAACCCCAGCCACCTGTTCGCGCTGGATGCACTGTTCAAGGTGTATCCGGATGCGCTGGTGGTCCAGTGCCATCGGCCGGCCGAGACCATCATGGCGTCGATGTGCTCGCTGTCGCAGCACACGACCGCGGGCTGGTCCAACACGTTCACCGGGAACGTGATCGGCGAAGACGCCATGGAGACCTGGTCGCGCGGCCTGGAGTTGTTCAATACCGAACGGGCCAAGCATGGTCCGGCCCAGTTCTGCGATGTGGACTACTCCGAGTTCATCAAGGACCCGATCGGCGCGGTCGAAGGCATCTACCGAACGTTCGGGCTGGAGTTCACCGACGCCGCCCGCCAGGCGATGGTCGACAGTCACACCGCCAGCCAGCAGGGACCGCGGGCGCCGAAGCACACCTACTCACTGGCCGACTACGGGTTGACCTCCGAGACGGTCCAGGAGCGGTTCCAGGGGCTCTAGCCCGGATTCATGTGACTTGTGCACGATTTTCCGCGGCAGCCGCGGAAAATCGTGCACAAATCGCTCGGGAGGAAAGTCAGCCGTCGCCGGGGGAGGGGGCCGAGGACACCTCTTCCAGGCACCCCTCGGCAATCGCATGCTTGATGCTGTCGGTCAGCCGCGGGCATGACCGGGCCCGCGCCGGATCGCCTCCGGCGGAGCGGATCTCCTCGAACGTCGCACAACGCCGCACCGCCTCGGAATTCCACTGCACCGAGGTGTGTTCCGCGCTGAGCTTCTTGACCTGGACCGCCACATGGCAGAACCGGCAGTCCACCGACACCAGGCCTGAAGTCAGGTAGCGCTCGCGGTCGCGTGCGCTGGATTCGCGGACCGCGGCGGCGCGCTGCGGGTCGGAGGCGAAATTCGGTGCCTTGGCCCACGATCCGCCTGGGGAATCGGAGCCGACGTGATGAGCTCCATCCTCATGATCGTCATGGCCACCGTGCAACAACAGCATCGAGCGGGCCAGGTCGTCGACATCCGGCGCCTGGCTCCGCTCGTTGCGTGTGGTCATCAGCTGGACTGCGCTGTTTCTTTCTCGGCTGCCTTCTGCTCGGCCTGGACCTTCAGGTTCTCCTCGACCTCCACATGCCACTTCTCGTTGGCCGCGGTGGTGTCGATCTCCATCTCGAAGCGGTCGGTCATGTCGGGCGTGACGTCCGCGACGTCGACGTAGAACTGCTGGTACCAACGGCGCATCTGGTAGACGGCGCCGTCCTCCTCGACCAGCAGCGGGTTGTCGATGCGGGTCTTGTGCTTCCAGATCTCCACGTCCTGCAGGAAGCCCTGGCTGACGCCGTCGGTCATCGCGTTGGCCAGCTTCTGGGTGGTCTTCTCGTCCATGCCCTTGGGCTTCTCGACGATAACGCCCCACTGCAGCATGAAGGCGTCCTGGCTCACGGGGTAGTGGCAGTTGATCAGGATCGACTCGGCCTTGTAACCGGCGTAGTTGTTGTGCAGCCAGTTGATCATGAACGACGGGCCGAAGTAGGACGCCTCGGAATCCAGGTGCGACTCGCCGTACTGGGTGCCCATGCCGCCGATGTCCTGACGGCCGACGTTGTGCAGGTACTGCGAGGCGATGTGCCCCTCGAAGACGTTCTTGAAGTACGTCGGCAGCCCGTAGTGGATGTAGAAGAAGTGCGCCATGTCGGTGACGTTGTCGATGATCTCGCGGCAGTTACTGCCTTCGATCAACATCGAATTCCACTGCCAGTCGGTCCATTCGTCGCTGGCGGCCTCGGGGATCTCCGGGATCTGAACTTCGGGCTGCGGGTCGTTGCCCTCGTGGTCGTGCCAGACGAACAGCAGGCCGCCGCGCACGTCGGTGTGCCAGGCGCGGGTACGGGCCAGGCGGGGGGTGCGCTTGGCGTAGGGGACGAGCTTGCACTTGCCGTCACCGCCCCAGCGCCAGTCGTGGAACGGGCAGGCCACCTCGTCGCCCTTGATGGTTCCCTGCGACAGGTCGCCGCCCATGTGCCGGCAGTAACCGTCGAGGACCTTCAGGTCGCCCTTGGAATCGGCGAACACGACCAGCTTGGTGCCGAATGCCTCCACGGAATGCGGCTGACCGTCAACGAAATTGTTGACCGGTCCCAGGCAGTGCCAACCCCGCGCGTAGCGGTCTGGCAGGGCGCCGGTGTCGATCTCTCTGATGCCGGCATGTTCGGTAGTCACGGTGGGCCTCCCGTATCGGTGCTCTTAACTAGAACACGTTACAGTTTTTAGAGCCCGGATGGCAATAATTCAGGCGTGACCTGGGGCATACCCGGCGTGAACGGCCTTTACTCCCGCTCCGGAAGGCCAATTCTGAGCGCGATCTGCTGCATCCGTCCGACACTGGCCACCGTCTGCGGTGACACCGGATCGTCCGGGTTGCTGTCGAACTCGAGACGCACCACGGCGCGCCCCTGGGTGTACATCAGCAGCGTCACGGCCTTCTTCCCGTCGGGCGCCATCCCCGAGATCACGGTGCCGTTCGTCCCCACCGGCACCGGCTCCGGTTGGCCTCCGGTCACCATGGTGCTCACCGCCGCGGCGGCCTGCTTGAGCGTCGCCGACGCGGTCTCCGCATCCGGGTAGATCAGGATCGTGTCGGCAATCGCCCGGGTGTCGTCGGTATTGACGAACAACGCACTGGCCCCGGACTGGCCGTCGGGGTTGACGTTGCTGGACCGGGCCGTGAAGGTGTCCGGCGGAATGCTGACATCCTCGGCCTGCAGCAGCAGGTGGCTGTAGTCGGATGCCTGCGATTTCGGCGACTTCGGCGCCGCCGCCGACGACGAGGTGGACGGCGTGGCCACCCACGGCGAACTCGGTGAATCAGCGACCGGAGAACACGCTGCGGCCGTGCCGACGATGGCCGTGGCAAGACCGATGGTGAGCAGGAACTTGGGGCGGGTAATTGTCGTGAGCGACATAGTTACTGTTCAGGGTACGCGTCGCTGCGCCGGGGCCCGTTTCCTGCGGTATATGTGGACGATGCCGTTGTATTCGTTCGAGGGCCGTTCGCCCGTGGTTGACCCGAGTGCGTTCGTGGCCCCAACGGCGACTTTGATCGGCAATGTGACCGTCGAGGCGGGCGCCTCGGTGTGGTTCAACGCCGTGCTGCGCGGCGACTTCGCGCCGATCGTCATCCGCGAGGGTGCCAACGTTCAGGACGGGTCGGTGCTGCACGCGCCGCCGGGTATCCCGGTGGACATCGGTCCCGGCGCGACGGTTGCCCACATGTGCGTCGTGCACGGTGCACACGTGGGGGAGGAGGCGCTGATCGCCAACCACTGCACCGTGCTCGACGGGACGGTGATCGGCCGGCGCAGCCTGATCGCCGCGCATTCACTGGTGGTCGGGGGCACCAAGATTCCCGACGAGGTTCTGGTCACCGGTGCGCCTGCGAAGATCCGGGGACCCATCGCGGGCACCGGCGCACAAATGTGGGTGGAGACCAACCCCGCGGCGTACCGCGAACTGGCCCAGCGTTATCTGACGGGGCTCGCCGAGCTCTAGCGCATTTCGGCGGGAGGTGTCAGATCTTCTCGGCGCTCGCGCGATCCACTTCCCAATAGGCCCGCAAGGCCACCAGTTGTCCCGCTTCGTTCGCCCGGTAGGTGAAGACGCCCGGGGTGGTGATGCGGTGCCCGCCCATCGTGGTCACGATGCTGCCGACGTTGGCTTCCTCACTGCCGCACTGGAACGTGTCGAGGAACTTGAACTCGAGGTTGTCGGTCGGGGCGATGGCCTTGTCCCAGAACGCCGCGATGGCTTCCCTGCCCTGGTGCCCGTTGCCCTCCGGGTCGAAGAACGACGGCCCGATGGGATCCTGGACGATCGCGTCGTCGGCGAAGTTGTCCAGCCAGGCTTGTTTGTCCCGGGCCGCCACCGCGTCCCGGGATCGCTTGCCTGCCAGGTGCGCTGGGTGCTCGGGGTTGGTGATGGCCATGTCAGTCCTGCCAGCCGGAGTGGATGTAGGTGTCGGCGAACCGCTTGAGCGAATCCTGCTTCTTCTCCAGAGGAGCGTCGAAGCCAAGGCCCTCGAGCATCCAGGGGATGACGATGTTGTCGGTGATGCCGGCCTCGGCCAGCTCGCGGTGCCCATCGAGGTCGAACTTGTCGATGCACACCGACTGGAACTCGAACGGCTCATCGGCACGGCCGTATTCGGCCCGCAGCTGGTTGATGGCCGTCACGGTCTCGGCCAGCTGCGCGCACGTCATCATCGCGCTGGTCCAGCCGTCACCCACCCGAGCGGCCCGCTTGAGGGCCACCGGGGTGTGCCCGCCGACGTAGAACGGGACCGGTTCCGACGGAGCCGGACTCATCTGCAGACGCTCGAAATCATAGAACTGGCCGTGGAACTCGACCATGCCGCCGCCGAGTACGAGCTTGAGCACCTCGATCATCTCGTCGACGCGGGCGCCGCGCTTGGCGAACGGAACTCCGCACCACTCGAATTCCTCCGGTGCCCAGCCGATCCCGACACCGAACCCGAACCGGTTGTTGGTCAGATTGGCCACCGAACCGACCTGGCGGGCCAGCAGCAGCGGATTACGCGACCCGAGCTTCATCACGTTGGTGTAGAACCGCAGCGTCGAGGTCGCCGCACCCATCGAGGCCGCCGCGATCAGCGGATCAACCCACGGGGTCTCGGCATTCCACATCCGCGAACCGTCCGGGGTGTACGGATAGTCCGCGGCCTGCTTCTCCATGTAGAACAGCGAATCCGGCAGCGCGATCGAATCGAACCCGACTTCCTCAGCGGTGCGGGCCAATCCGGTCAGATGCTCGAGCGGGCCCATGGCCACGCTGAGCGTGTACTTCATCATCGATGGCTCCTCGCGCGAGCGCTCGTCGGCGTCATGACGCCGGCGTGCCGGGTTTGTCGCTCGACACCACCCACATCGAGTAGTACTGCGCGCCGCCGCCGTAGGCATGGCCCAGTGCCTTGCGGGCACCCTCGACCTGATGGTCGCCGGCCTTGCCCATCACCTGGATCGCCGACTCGGCGAAGCGGATCATGCCCGATGCGCCGATCGGGTTCGAGCTCAGCACACCGCCGGAAGCGTTGAACGGGATCCTGCCGCCGATCGCCGTCTCGCCGGCCTCGGTGAGCTTCCAGCCGTCACCCTCGGCGGCAAAACCGAGGTTCTCCAACCACATCGGCTCGTACCAGGAGAACGGCACGTACACCTCGGCCGCATCGATCTCGTCGATCGGGCTGGTGATGCCGGCATCGCGCCACAACGCGGCGGCCGCGTCGCGCCCGGCCTGCGGGTTCACCTGGTCGCGACCGGAGTAGGCCAGTGGTTCGGTGCGCAACGCCGTGGCGTGGATCCACGCCACGGGATGCCCGTTGGAAACATGGGCTTCGGCTGCTTCCTCGTTCCCGATCACCATCGCCGCGGCGCCATCCGAGGACGGACAGGTCTCGTCGTAGCGGATCGGGTCCCACAGCATCGGCGAGGACATCACCTTCTCGACGGTGATGTCGGGCTGGTGTAGATGAGCCAGCGGATTCTTGGCGCCGTTGAGCCGGTCCTTGACCGCCACCATGGCCCCGATGTGGTTCGGGGCGCCGGAACGCCGGATGTAGGCGCGCACATGTGGGGCGAAGTAACCACCCGCGCCGGCGCCGACGGGCTTGGTGAAGGGCACCGGAATGCTCAACGCCCACATGGCGTTCGACTCGGACTGCTTCTCCCAGGCCATGGTCAGCACGCGCTTGTACTTGCCGGACTGCACCAGGCTGGCCGCCACGATCGCGGTCGAGCCACCCACCGAGCCCGCGGTGTGCACGCGGATCAGCGGCTTGTTCGTCGCGCCCGTGGCGTCGGCCATGAACAGCTCGGGCATCATCACGCCCTCGAAGAAGTCGGGCGCTTTGCCGACCACGACAGCGTCGATGTCGTCGAACGTGGAGCCCGAATCGGCGAGTGCCTTGTCGATGGCCTCACGCACCAGGCCGTTCATCGACACGTCGTGGCGCTTGGCTACGTACTTCGTCTGCCCGGTCCCCAGGACCGCGGCGAGCTGTTTGCCCATTATTTGCCCTCCAGAACGGCGACGAGATTCTGTTGCAGCGCAGGGCCGCTGGTGGCGTGTGCCAGGACGCGCTGGGCCGAGCCCTCGAAGATGTGCTGAGCGGCGAAGCCGATGCGCTCCAGCCCGGCCGAGAACATCGGATTGGCGGCCAGGGCCCCACCCGATGGGTTCACCTTCGTCGAGGCCCCCAGCCCGATGGCCTCGGTGAGGATCAGCTGCTGATGCGTGAACGGAGCGTAGATCTCGGCCACTTCGATCGAGCTCGCGTCGCCACCGGTGGCGGCCTGCGCCGAAGCGGCGGTCGAGGTCGAGACGGTCAGGTCGCGCGCACCCAGGATCGGCGTCTCGATGCGATGCTCGAAACCGGTGATCCAGGCCGGGTTTTCGCGCAGTTCGCGGGCCCGGTCGCCTGCGGCGAGCACGATTGCCGACGCGCCGTCGGTGATCGGGGCGATGTCGTGGCGGCGCAGCGGGTCGGCGAAGAAGGGCCGCGAGAGCAGGTCGTCGATGCTCCCGGTGACCTCTTCCTTGTCGGTGCGGCCGCCTGCGGCGTAGGAATCCAGTGCCACCTGGGCCATCTGCTCGGCGGTCCACTTTCCGGCGTCCAGGCCTGCGCGCGCCTGCAGTCCGGCCATCGACACCGAGTCCGGCCACAGTGGCGCGACGGTGTAGGGATCGGTCTGCAGGGCCAGCACCCGGCGCAGCACGCCCGCCGAGGACTTCCCGAAGCCGTACACCAGCGCGGTCTCCACCTGGCCGGTCAGCAGCTTGATATAGGCCTCGTAGAGCGCCCAGGCCGCGTCCATCTCGACGTGCGACTCGTTGATGGGCGGGATCGCGCCGATCGAGTCGATCGCCGAGATGAACGAGAAGGCCCGGCCGGCAAGGTAATCCGAAGATCCCGAGCACCAGAAGCCGATATCGGTCTGCTTCAGGCCGAGCTCCTCGTACAGCTTGTGGAAACACGGCATCAGCATCTCGACGCCGTTCGTGGTGCCGTCGGTCCGGCGGACGTGGGGCGCATGTGCGAAGCCCACCACTGCTACATCAGTCATCAGGTGCTCTCTCAGAGGTGGTGCTTGTAGGAGTCGTAGTCGGCGTCGGGTTCGCCGGTGGGCTTGAAGTAGTCGATGTTGTCGATGCCCAGGCCCCATTCCTCGCTGGGCTTCCACACGGCTTGCACCCGCATACCCATCCGCACGTCCGCTGGATCGATCTCGGTGACCAGGTGCAGGAACGGGATGTCGGCGCCGTCGAGCAAGACATACGCCGCGACATAGGGCGGCTTGATGCGCTGCCCAGGGAACGGGATGTTGATGACGGCGAAGGTGGTGACGGTGCCCTTGTCCGGCAGCTCGATGAACTCGTCGAGCGCCAGACCGGTCGCGGGATCCGCCTCCTTCGGCGGGAAGTACACCTTGCCCGGCTGTCCGTCGCGGCCCTTCTTGGTCCGACCGCCGAGCAGCTTGCCTTCTTGGAGAGCCTTGAGGAACGTGGTCTCGGGCAGCGATGCGGTGTGCTGGATCTCGATGAAGCTGGGCGTCACCTGCACCGTGACGGGCTCGCGGTCGTCGGAACTGGAGGACGCTTCTGCCGACTCTTCGGTGTCCCCGGGGAGGAAGTAGGCGATATCGGTGATCGCGCCGACCGGCTCGTCGACCCAGTGCGCATGCACCCGGTCGCCGGTCTTGAGCGAGCCTTCGGGGGCATCAACCGCGTGCAACAGCGCCGTGTCCGCGCCGTCGAGTTTGATCAGCGCCCAGGCGAACGGCCGGTCCAGCGGCTGACCCTCCAGCGGGGTCGACTGCCAGGTCCAGGACTGCACCGTGCCGACAGCGCTGACGGGTACGACCTCGGTCAAAGCGGCGTAGGTGATCGGGTCATACTCAGCGGGTGGTACGTGCACCCGCCCATCCGACCCGCGTACGCCGACGATGCGTCGGTCGCGCAGGGCGGTGAAGAACTGGGACAGGAGCGGTCCGACTGAACGGGTGTAGTCGAATGAGAGCTTCAGCGGCGCTGAGAGGGGCCGCTCATGCTTGTCGATCTGCACCGAGCTGCTTTGGCCTGTGGTCACAGCATCGAGTAGAACAGGTTCTAAGAATGGTTTCAACCGTGTGTGGAAAGGCGAGCTAATGAAGTTGGGTCTTCAACTCGGATACTGGGGCGCACAGCCGCCGACCAACCACGCCGAACTCGTGGCCGCGGCCGAGGCGGAAGGCTTCGACACCGTCTTCACCGCGGAAGCCTGGGGCTCGGACGCCTACACGCCGCTGGCCTGGTGGGGCCGGGAAACCACCCGTATGCGGCTCGGTACCTCGGTGATCCAGATGTCCGCCCGTACCCCGACCGCGTGCGCGATGGCTGCGCTGACGCTGGACCACCTCTCCGGGGGCCGCCACATCCTCGGTCTCGGTGTGTCCGGGCCGCAGGTGGTCGAGGGCTGGTACGGCGCGAAGTTCCCGAAGCCGCTGGCCCGCACCCGTGAATACATCGACATCCTGCGTCAGGTCTGGGCGCGGGAGGCCCCGGTGCACAGCGACGGCCCGCACTACCCGCTGCCGCTGACCGGCGAGGGCACCACGGGGCTGGGCAAGAATCTCAAGCCCATAACCCATCCGCTGCGCGCCGACATCCCGGTGATGCTCGGTGCCGAGGGGCCCAAGAACGTCGCGCTGGCCGCCGAGATCGCCGACGGCTGGCTGCCGATCTTCTACTCGCCGCGCATCGCCGGCATGTACAACGAATGGCTGGACGAGGGCTTCGCCCGGCCCGGCGCGCGGCACACGCGGGAGACCTTCGAGATCTGCGCGACCGCACAGGTCGTGGTGACCGACGACCGGCCCGCGATCATGGAGCTGATGAAGCCGCACCTGGCGCTGTACATGGGCGGAATGGGCTCTGAGGACACCAACTTCCACGCCGAGGTCTACCGCCGGATGGGCTATGCCGAGGTCGTCGACGACGTCACCAAGCTGTTCCGCAGCGATCGCAAAGATGAAGCCGCCAAGGTCATTCCGGACGAATTGGTCGATGACTCCGCGATCGTCGGCAACCTCGACTACGTCAAGGAGCAGATCAAGGCCTGGGAGGCCTCGGGCGTGACCATGATGGTCGTCGGCGCCCGCTCCGTCGAACAGATCAAGGATCTCGCCGCCCTCGTGTAAGCCCGTCTGTTCGCTCCCGATGAGTAGACACTTTGTTGCAACGTGTCTACTCGAGGTTCTAGATTTATGGCGTGAGTCACAGCGCGCCCGCTTCCGGACCCTCGCAGCACACTGTGCTCGGCACCGTGTTGACGATGCCGGTGCAGATCCGCACCGCCGAACAGCACGTGGCGATGTTCTCGGTGGACGCCGATGCCGCACAGCGCATGATCGACTACAGCGGTCTGCGCGTGTACCGGCATCGGCCGCACCGGGCGATCGTCGTGCTGATGCTGATGCGCTACATCGACGGCGACCTGGGCCCGTACCTGGAGTACGGCACCAACGTCATGGTGAACCGGCCCGGAGCTCAGGCTTCGGGTCTGCGCGGCCTGGGCTCGGCGGGTGCCTTCGTGCATCACCTCCCGGTCGACGGCGAGTTCACGCTGCAGGCCGGCCGGCAGATCTGGGGCTATCCGAAAATCCTGGCGGACTTCACCCTTCATGAGGGCAGCCCGTTCGGCTTCGAGGTGAACATCGACGGCCGGCTGGCGGTCGGGATGGATTTCAACCCCGGCCTGCCGGTGCCGTCGGCGTTCACCGCCAAGCCTCAGGTGCAGTCCACCTTCTCCTACCTCGACGGCGTGCTTCGCGAAACCGAAGGCCAGATGCAGCTTTCCGGTGTGCGCTACCGGCCGGGCGGGGTCCGAATCCGGCTCGGTGACCACCCGTACGCCGCAGAGCTCGCGGCCCTGGGCCTGCCCAGACGGGCATTGTTGTCCAGCTCGGTCCGCAATGTGCAGATGACGTTTGCTGACGCCAAGGAGATTTCGTGACCCAAATACTGTCCAGGCCCGACGTTGACTTCACCAACGGCAACTTCTATGCCGACGGTGGTGCACGGGAGGCCTACCGCTGGATGCGGGCCAACGAGCCGGTGTTCCGTGACCGCAACGGACTGGCGGCGGCCACCACCTATCAGGCCGTCCTCGATGCCGAACGCAACCCCGAGCTGTTCTCCAGCTCCGGCGGCATCCGCCCCGATCAGCCCGGCATGCCCTACATGATCGACATGGATGATCCGGCACATGTGTTGCGCCGCAAGCTGGTCAACTCCGGCTTCACGCGCAAGCGGGTGATGGACAAGGTGCCGTCGATCGTGAACCTGTGCGACACCTTGATCGACGCGGTCTGTGAGCGCGGCGAGTGCGATTTCGTCCGCGACATCGCCGCGCCGCTGCCGATGGCGGTGATCGGAGACATGCTCGGAGTGCTGCCCACCGAGCGCGAGATGCTGCTGAAATGGTCGGACGATCTGGTCTGCGGCCTGAGTTCGCATCTCGACGAGACGGCCATCAACATGCTGATGGAGACGTTCGCCGCCTACACCGCGTTCACCATGGAGGTGATCGCCAAGCGCCGGGCCGAGCCGACCGACGACCTTTTCTCGATCCTGGTGAACGCCGAGGTCGAGGGACAGCGGATGAGCGACGACGAGATCGTCATGGAGACCCTGCTGATCCTGATCGGCGGCGACGAGACCACGCGGCACACGCTGTCGGGCGGGACCGACCAGCTGCTGCGTAGTCGCGATCAGTGGGATCGTCTGGTGGCTGATCAGTCACTGCTGCCCGGCGCCATCGAAGAGACGCTGCGCTGGACCTCTCCCGTGAAGAACATGTGCCGGACCCTCACTGCCGACACGACCTTCCACGGAACCGAACTCAAGGCCGGCGAGAAGATCATGCTGATGTTCGAATCGGCCAACTTCGACGAAGCTGTCTTCGAGAACCCCGACGAGTTCCGGATCGACCGGAACCCCAACAGCCACTTGGCTTTCGGCTTCGGTACACACTTCTGCCTGGGCAATCAGCTGGCTCGTCTGGAGCTGCGGCTGATGCTCGAGCGCCTGCTCACCCGCCTGCCGGACCTGCGGTTGGCCGACGAGAAGGCGTTGCCGCTGCGTCCGGCCAACTTCGTCAGCGGCCCCGAGGCCATGCCGGTGGTCTTCACCCCCACGGCGCCGCTGGGGGCCTAACTTTCAGTAGACACACTCTATGCAGAAGATTGCGGTCACGTACTGACCACAACCTTCTGCATAAGCACTGCTCGACGCCCAAATGATCTGGCCCGATCTGCCAGGCAGGGCGTGACCGCGTCCCGCCCGAGTCTTTGTGGCGCTGTGTATTCCTATGTCCTACATAAGTGTTCGCTGTGCAAGCCCGCTCACAGGTTTCGCATAGCGAATCTAATTAGATAGTCTCGCGACATCGGGGGATATGACGCGACGATTAGAGGAGTGCACGAGATGGCACGACATTTAACTGGGCGAAGAGTGTTGAGCGGAGTGGTACTGGGTGGGGCACTGTTGGCCGGATCCGTCGGATTGGCCGCCGGTGCCGGTGCAGCACCGGGTCCGGCGCCGGCGAGCCTGCAGGTTGGCGGACCGGCCCCGTTGTCTTCGATGCCCGCTCCGCCGTTGCGGCCGTGGGGCCCGCCGCCTCCGCCACCGCCACCACCGCCGTTCTGGGGACCACCGCCTCCGCCCCCGCCGCCCTTCTGGGGTCCGCCCCCTCCGCCCCCGCCGTTCTGGGGTCCGCCCCCGCCGCCCCCAGGGCATTGGGGCCCGCCACCGCCCGGACATTGGCGCTGAGAGCCTGAAAGAACTGAGGCCCTGCTCGAAATATCGAGCAGGGCCTCGGTTTCTGATCAGGGTTAGATTGCTCAGATGAGTTTCGAGATCATCCGTGCGCCCGGTGTGAACGCGGCGTGGCTCCTGACGATCGACTCGGAACCGCAGCTGGTCGATTCACTGGTCGGCGTCGAGCAACGTATCGCGGAGGCTGTTCGGCCCTACGACGAGCGTGTCACCAGGACCGTGTACGCGCTGGGAAGCCGTGAATTCCACCTCGACGACGGCACCATTCTCGAATGTCGATGGGAGTCGATGATTTTCGATTGGCGGTGCGCAGACTGCCAGACCGATACCGACGCCATCGACGAGTACTACATGGTGCACGACGCGCTCTGGCGGCAGGTCGCGGCGGATTTTCCCCAGGGGCATCTGTGTATCGGTTGTCTGGAGCGCCGGGTGGGTCGTGAGCTGACGGCCGCGGACTTCACCGCGGCCAACGTCAACAGTTCGATGACCCTGGCCCGCAGTGCGAGGCTCCGCGACCGCCTCAGCCGCCGGTAGAACGTCCTACTTCATCTGGAACTTGGGCGCGCGCTTCTCCTTGAACGCCAGCGGGCCTTCCTTGGCGTCGGCGGACAGGAACACCGGGATGCCGTTCGCGGTGTCGGGCTTGAACGCCTCGTTCTCGTGCATGCCCTCGGTCTCGCGGATGGTCTTGAGGATGGCCTGCACGGCCAGCGGGCCGTTGTTGTTGATCACCTCGGCGATCTCCAGGGCCTTCTCCAGCGCGGTGCCGTCCGGGACGACGTGCCCGATCAGGCCGTACTCGAGTGCCTGGGCGGCTGTGATGTGCCGTCCGGTCAGCAGCATGTCGCAGGCGATGGTGTACGGAATCTGGCGAACCAGGCGCACCGCGGAACCGCCCATCGGGTACAGGCTCCACTTGGCCTCGGAGATGCCGAACTTGGCGCTCTCACCGGCGATGCGGATATCGGTGCCCTGGAGGATCTCGGTGCCGCCGGCGATGGCCGGGCCCTCGACCGCGGCGATCAGGGGCTTGGTCAGGCGCCGGCCCTTGAGTAGGCCATCGATACGCGACGGGTCGTAGCTCCCGTCCTTGAACGAATCGCCCGGCGGCTTCTTGGTCGCGCCCTTGAGGTCCATGCCCGCGCAGAAGTACCCACCGGCACCGGTGAGGATGCAGGTGCGGATCTCCGGATCGTTGTCGACGCGGTCCCAGGCCTCGACCATGATCGAGAGCATCTCGGTGGAAAGTGCGTTGCGCGCCTCCGGCCGGTTCAGCGTCAGGATCAAAGTGTGTCCGCGCTGCTCAATGAGGGCGTCAGGCCCCTTCTCAGACTCAGTCACTGGTGTCTGCCTCTCTACATTTTCGACCCAGACTTGTATCGAAATGTAACACGTTCTAGTTTAGGTTCTGTGGCTCTGAATATTGCGGATCTTGCCGAGCACGCCATCGACGCTGTGCCTGACCGTGTCGCCCTGATTTGTGGCGACGAGCAGCTGACCTATGCGCAGTTGGAGGAGAAGGCCAACCGGCTGGCCCACTATCTGATCTCGCAGGGCGTGAAGAAGGACGACAAGGTCGGCCTGTATTGCCGCAACCGCATCGAGATCGTGATCGGGATGCTGGGCATCGTGAAGGCCGGCGCGATCTTGGTCAACGTCAACTTCCGCTACGTCGAGGGCGAGCTGAAGTACCTGTTCGAGAACTCGGACATGGTCGCGCTCATCCACGAGCGTCGCTACGCCGACCGGGTGGCCAACGTGCTCCCGGAGACACCGTTGGTCAAGACGATCCTCGTCGTGGAAGACGGATCCGACGACGACTACCAGCGCTACGGCGGCGTCGAGTTCTATTCGGCCATCGCCGAGCAATCACCCGAGCGTGACTTCGGCCCGCGCAGCGAAGACGACATCTACCTGCTCTACACCGGCGGCACCACGGGATTCCCCAAGGGCGTCATGTGGCGTCACGAGGACATCTACCGAGTGCTGTTCGGCGGCACCGACTTCGCCACGGGCGAGCCCGTCGCCGACGAATACGACCTGTCCAAGCAGGCGGTTGCCAACCCGCCGATGATCCGGCTGCCCATCCCGCCGATGATCCACGGCGCGACGCAATCGGCCACCTGGATGGCGTTGTTCACCGGCCACACCGTGGTGCTGATGCCGGAGTTCGACGCCGATGCCGCGTGGCGGATGATCCACGAGCACAAGGTGAACCTGCTGTTCTTCACCGGTGACGCGATGGCCCGCCCGCTGCTCGACGCACTGCTGGCCCACCAGGACGCAGGGAACGAGTACGACCTGTCGTCGCTGTTCCTGTTGGCCAGCACCGCCGCTCTGTTCTCCACGAGCCTCAAGGAGAAGTTCCTGGAGCTGCTGCCCAACCGGATCATCACCGACTCGATCGGCTCGTCGGAGACCGGCTTCGGCGGCACCAGCATCGTCGCCAAGGGGCAGAGTCATACCGGCGGCCCGCGCGTCACCATCGACAAGACCACCAAGGTCCTCGACGAGGACGGCAACGAGGTGGTTCCAGGCTCGGGCGTGCGCGGCATCATCGCCAAGTGCGGCCACATCCCGGTCGGCTACTTCAAGGACGAGAAGAAGACCGCCGAGACCTTCCGGACCTATAACGGGATTCGGTACGCCATCCCGGGTGACTACGCCGAGGTCGAGGCCGACGGCAGCGTGACCATGCTCGGCCGCGGCTCTGTGTCGATCAACAGC
Source organism: Mycolicibacterium sp. 050232 (assembly GCA_036235365.1). Taxonomy (GTDB): domain Bacteria; phylum Actinomycetota; class Actinomycetes; order Mycobacteriales; family Mycobacteriaceae; genus Mycobacterium. The sequence continues at coordinate 59,379 of JAZBEZ010000008.1, forward strand.
GGTGGCGAGAAGATCTACCCCGAAGAGGTCGAGGCGGCGCTCAAGGGGCACCCCGACGTCTTCGACGCGCTCGTGGTCGGTGTGCCCGACGAGCGTTTCGGTCAGCACGTCGCTGCTGTCGTGCAGCCGCGTGAGGGTGCGCGCCCGACCCTGGCCGATCTCGATGCGTTCGTGCGCAACGAGATCGCGGGCTACAAGGTGCCGCGCAGCCTGTGGCTGGTCGACGAGGTCAAGCGCTCGCCCGCAGGCAAGCCCGACTACCGGTGGGCCAAGGATCAGACCGAGGAGCGCGCAGCCGACGAGGTGCACGCGAATCATGTGGGAGCGAAGCAATAATGAAGACTGACCTCTGCGAGAAATTCGGGATCGAATACCCGATCTTCGTCTTCACCCCGTCGGAGAAGGTGGCCGCTGCCGTCAGCAAGGCCGGTGGTCTGGGCGTGCTGGGCTGCGTGCGGTTCAACGACGCCGACGACCTCGAAGAGGTCCTGCAGTGGATGGACGCCAACACCGGCGGTAAGCCCTACGGCGTCGACATCGTGATGCCGGCCAAGGTCCCGACCGAGGGCACGGCCGTCGACATCAACAAGCTGATCCCGCAGAGCCACCGCGACTTCGTCGCGAAAACCCTTGCCGATCTCGGGGTTCCGCCGCTCCCTGAGGACGAGGAGCGCAACGAGGGTGTGCTGGGCTGGCTGCACTCGGTGGCCCGCAGCCACGTCGAGGTCGCGCTCAAGCACCCGATCAAGCTCATCGCCAACGCGCTGGGTTCACCGCCCAACGACGTCATCGAGCAGGCGCATGCCGCAGGCGTCCCGGTGGCGGCGTTGGCCGGAAGCGCCAAGCATGCGCTGCGCCATGTCGAGAACGGTGTGGACATCGTCGTGGCCCAGGGCCACGAGGCCGGTGGGCACACCGGCGAGATCGGCTCGATGGTGCTGTGGCCGGAAATCGTCGACGCCCTTGACGGTAAGGCTCCGGTGCTGGCCGCCGGCGGCATCGGTACCGGCAAGCAGGTTGCGGCCGCGCTGGCGCTCGGCGCGTCGGGTGTGTGGATGGGCTCGGCGTTCCTGACCGCGGCCGAGTACGACCTGGGGCACCGACTGCCCGGCGGCACCTCCACGATCCAGGAGGCGCTGCTCAAGGCGACCACCGCCGACACCGTGCGCCGCAAGATCTACACCGGCAAGCCGGCCCGACTCCTCAAGACCAAGTGGACCGACGCCTGGGATGCCCCGGACGCACCGGAGCCGCTGCCGATGCCGCTGCAGAACATCCTGGTCAGCGAGGCTCATCAGCGGATGAACGAGTCGGACAACCCCGACACCGTGTCCATGCCGGTCGGACAGATCGTCGGCCGGATGAACGAGATCCGTCCCGTCGCCGACATCATCGGTGAGTTGGTCAGCGGTTTCGAGGCCGCCACCAAGCGCCTGGACGGTATCGCCGAGAGCTGAGATCACCTGCCCACGCGTATGACGCTGGGGCTGGCAGGGATTCACCGGGCGGATTCGACACGCAGCCGATAGCCCCCGGACATCGCGCCTGGCTAGGGTCCGCGTGCTGCCTTGCGGGTCATGGCTGTGTTGTCGAGCAGGGTCCAGCCGGGTGGGAGTCCGGGGTCGGTGGGCTCTAGGTGGGGCGGGTCTGTGTTGAACGGTTCTGCGTCGTTGAACGGTTCGGTGTCCCGGAGGTGTTCCACGTTGGGTGCGATCGGTTGGTTGAAGTCGTTGTCCCAGTCCAGGTTCCAGTCTGGGTTCCATGGTGGTTGCCACTCCGGGTCCAGTGTCTCGTCCCATTCTGGCTCCTGTGCCCGGTCCCACTCCGGTTCCGGTGGGTGGTCTGGCTCGGCGTCGTGTTCCAGTTCTGGCTCGGGCTGCCGCTGGTACTCGGGTTCGGGGTCTTGCGCTGAGTCCGGTTCCGGCGTCGCGTCCCAGTCCGGGTCCGGCATCTTGCCCCACTTCGGGTCCGGCGTCAGCTCCGAATCAGGGTCGCGCTCGGGCTCGGGTTCCCACTCCGACTCGGGTTCTGCCTCGGGTTCCCATCCCGACTCCGCTTCCGGTTTCGGTTGCGGCTCTGGGTTCTGTTCGGGTCCGGTGGGTTCGGGTGGGGTGAGTAGCAGTTCGGGGCGGTGATGGTAGTTGATGCGGTGTTGGCCGTGGTCGAGCCGGGGTGGGGGGGTGCCATTCGACTTCGCCGTGTTCGTTGATGGTGGTGGTGTAGCCGCCGTCGGTGTGCACCATGCGGTTGTCGGGGCCACAGGCCAGGGCCATCTCGTCGACGTTGGTGTTACCGCCGTCGGCCCAGTCGGCCACGGCGTGATGCACCTGCGAGCCGTAGGCCCCCACGGTGCAGCACGGTTTGGTGCAGCCCCCGTCGCGGGCGATCATCATGATGCGTTGGGCGGGGCTGGCGGTGCGGCGGGCCCGAAAATAGTTCAGGGCGGCTCCGGTGGCTTGGTCGAAGATCGCGAGGTGGTGGTTGCCGTGCCCACCGATGCGGATCACGTCGCGGATGGGCAGTTTCGTGCCGCCGCCGGTGACCCCGATCCCGGCCCGTGATTCCAGGTCTTGCAGGGTGGTGCGGATGATGATCGACACCGGCAGCCCGTTGAGTTGACCCAGATCGGTCATCAACGCGATCCGCCCGACGACGATCAGCGCGTCGTGTTGGCGTTGGGCCAGGCTGCGGTGGTCATGGTCGATCTGGGCTTGGGTGGGGGTGCCGCAGGTGCACGGCTCCTCGTCGTCGGGGTTGCACATCCCCGGGGCGGCGAACTTGGCGAACAACACCTCCCACACCGCGGCCGCTTCCGGGCTCAGGTTGGCGGTCAGCGCGGTCATGCCGTCGCGTCCCTGCCTACCCATGGTCACCCCGCGTTTGCGGGCGCGTTCGGTGTCGTCGGGTTCGGGTCCGTCCTGATCGAGCAGAAACAGTCGTAGGTCGGCGGTCTCTTTCAACTCTTTGGGGCCGACCCCGACCGCGACGCGCACCAGGTCGGCTTCGAACTGTTCCCGGGTCGCTTGGTCGACGAACCCGGGCAGGTGATGGATCGCATCACGCAGCACTTTGACGTGATCGGTAGTGAGCAGACCCGCACCCACCGCGGCGGCGGTCACCGGCAGCACCGGCGGCAAGGCTTCGCCCGTCAACGCGCGGCGGGGCCCCAGCTCGGCGGCCTCACCCAACCGGCGGCCGGCCTCAGCCGTCGAGAGTCGCCACCGGATCCGTAGCACTTCGTTCCAGGATTTGGCGCCCAACTCCCGCGGGGTGGTGTCGGCCTGTAACTGGGCCAGCATGCGGTGCAGCGGGGAGGGCAGTTGACAGAGCAGCGTTTCGTACTCGTCGAGCACCGAGATCAGCTCGGCCCGCGACAGCGAGCCCATATCGCAGGCGGTGAACGCGTCGAACGCGGCCCGTAACCCCGCTACCGCTGCGACCGGACCTGCCATACTTCGAACATACATTCGACCACCGACAAATCCGGTGGCCCCGGGACCTCAGTGCGTATCGCGATTCGGTAGCAGCGTCTCGTGCGCCGAAGAGGTTGCGGCGCGGAACAACACCGCGATCAAAGCCAGTGCACCGACCGCGGCGATCGGAATGGTCCACAGCCGGCGCATCGTCAGGGCCGACCCGCACTTGTCCACGTACTCCTGACCGGCGGCGCCGGCCTGGACGAGGTGCGCGCCGTATCCCGAACCGCAGGGGATCTGCATGCCGAACTGATCGAAGTCGTCGAGGTACACCGGCAGGCTCAACAGGTAAAGCCCGATGCCGAGCACGACTGCCCCCGCGATCCCGATATAGACGGCGCGAAAACTCAAGGAGCCCCCTTCATGTCATACAAACGTCGGTGAACAACAACACCGGCCACGAGACGATCGCCCCCAAGAAGGACGCCACCGCGTCGAGGCCGCCCATCGATTGCAGATGGTCGGTGTGCGTGCCGGACCAGAAGGTGCCGATCAACAGGTACGGCACACCGAGGACCACAGCTACCACGATCAGTTCGCCGAATGTGACACGGTAGGCCAGCAACCTCCGTAACCTGGCAAGCACACGACCCCCGTCCGGCCTCGATGGCCTCTATGTTAATACCCATTCTCTGTCGAACTACCATTTTGACCCGGCTGTTCGGTCGGTTAGTGTGACGGAATGGCGCGCATCTCGCCCCGGTCGATCGACAGTGGTGCCAATGGTGTGCGACGCCGCCCGAAAGACCGAAAGGCCCAGATAGCGCGGGCCTCGGCAGAGTCGTTCAGTGCTCTGGGATACCACGGCGTGAGCATGGAGGCCATCGCCTCGCGCGTCGGAATCTCCGCGGCCGCGTTGTACCGGCACTATTCGAGCAAGTATGAATTGTTTCGCGACGCCGTACTCAACCTGAGCCAGCAACTTGTCGATGGGACAGCGTTCGCTGACGAGGCCGACGCGGACCCGCGTGAGCAGTTGCGCAGGATCGTCGCCGCGCTGAGCGACACCGCGTTGGTCAACCGGGAATCCGGTGGCCTGTACCGCTGGGAGGCGCGTTATCTGCGCGGCGATGACCAGAGCACGCTCGACGCCCAGGTGCGTACGGTGCACCGCCGGATACACCGCCCGCTGATGGAGTTGCGGCCAGAACTCGGGTCGCGGGCCCGCTGGACCCTGTCGACTGCGGTCCTCGGCGTGATCGGCAGCGTCGTCGACCACCGGTCCAAACTGCCCGCGGGTCAGATCCGCGCCCTGCTCGCCGAGATCTGCGACACCGTGCTGGGTGCTGAACTGCCCGAGTTTCCGAATCCGGACGACCCGGTGGCGGCGCCCCCGGCGGCCGTGAACACCACTAAGTACGAAGCGCTGTTGACCGAATCGATGCGCCTGTTCAATCAGAACGGCTACCGCGACACCACGATGGAGGACATCGCCGCCGCGGTCGGAATGCCTGCCTCGGGGATCTATCGGTACTTCTCGGGCAAATCCGACATCCTGGCCGCCGGGTTCCGCCGCGCCGCCGACCGGCTGTCGGCGGACATGTCGGACGTGCTCAGTGCAACCGATGACCCCGAACAGGCGCTGGGCGCCCTCATCGACGGCTACGTGGCGCGATCCTTCGACCGGCCCGAGCTCGACTACGTCTACTACACCGAACGCCTGAACATGACGCCCGCCGACCAGAAGATTCTCCGTGACCTGCAGCGTGCGGCCGTGGAATCGTGGGTCGAGGTAGTCATGCCGGTGCGCCCGGGATGGAGTGCGGCCCAAGCGCGTTTCGCGGTTCATGCCGCGATGGCCTTGGTGATCGACTTGGGCCGGCTCATGAATTATCAGAATTCGGAGCAGGCCCGAGCCGTCGTCGCCGCCATGATCGATCTGACCCTGTTGGGCCGCTACCGGTTACGGACGGCGTTGCCGGCCAGGTAGGCCACATAGCCGAGGGTTCCGATCTTCGCCAGCTTGCGGGTCTTGGGCAGCAGCAGGCCCAGGCCGATCGCGGTCTCGATGCCGCCGTTGGTGTAGATGTGCTTCTGCGTGTCCTTGGGGAATGCCGGCTTGGTGATCGACTCGAACAGCTGCGGCTTCACGAAATGTGAGACACCCGCGCCGGCCACGCTGAGGCCAACGAGTTTAACCAGCGTGGAGTTCTTGCCCTCTGCCATGTGTGATCCTCTCTGATCAGGCAAATGTGTAGTCGCTCAACGGGAATCGTGAAGCTTCGGCGACGGCCCGGCGGGTCGTCATCGGCCGGAGCAGCGTTGCCTCGCCACTCGGGTTGAAATAGTACGACCGTGCCGATGCGCAGTTCCCGAGGGTGAACAACGAGTCGCCCAGCAGCTCCGTCATCAGGTCGAGATAACGGCTGTTGGCCTGCTCGGTGACCTCGAACGTCGTCGCGTTCCGGCGCTTCACCTCGCCGAACAAGCGGTCCATCAACTGCATCTGATACTCCATCGTGTTGAAGAAGTTCAGACCCAGGAAGGCGTACGGGCTGGCCAGGCTCAGGTAGTTCGGGAAGTACGGCATCGACACCCCCTGGTAGGCCTGGAAGCGGGTCTCGCGCCACCACTTCCCGAGGTTGCGGCCGTCGCGCCCGATCACCTCGATGGCCGGGAAGTTGGCGTCCCACAGATCGAACCCGGTGGCCAGCACCAGGGTGTCGATGTTCGTCTTGGTGCCGTCGGCATTGACGATGCCCTCGGCCTCGATGTGGTCGATCCCCTCGGCCTGCAGGTGCACGTGCGGTTTGGTGAATGCGCGGTAGTAGCCGTTGGAGAACGTCGGACGCTTGCAACCGAAGTCGTAGTCCGGGGTCAGCTTGCGACGCAGCTCCGGATCGCGGATCGAGGCGAACCGGTGCAGTTTGGCCAGATCTGCCGCCGCGATGTTGAACCGCCGGAAGTACCGGTGCTTGAGTACCGCGGTGTCGACCATGAACGCATAGATCGCGTCGGTGACGGTACGCACGGCGCGCTGGGTCAGCGGAACCCGCGCGAACAGCGCTTTGACCGGCGCGGCGAACTTCAGGTCGATCTTGGGCACGACCCAGATCGGGGTGCGCTGGTAGACGGTCAGGTCTGCTGCGGTCCGGGCCAGCTCGGGGATGAGCTGGACGGCCGTGGCGCCGGTGCCGATGATCGCGATCCGGCGGCCGTCGGGCCGGTAGCTGTCATCCCAGTCGGTGGTGTGGATGACCCTGCCGGCAAAGTCGCCGATGCCGGGGATGTCAGGCGTATGCGGCTGGGACAGGAAGCCGGTGGCGGTGAACAGGAACTGCGTCGTCAGCGCTTCACCGCCGGCCAGGCTCACCCGCCAACGTGAGGACTCCTCATCCCAGCGGGCACCTTCGACGGTCGTGTTGAACCGGATGTGGCGGCGCACGTCGTATTTGTCGGCGACCTCGTCGGCGTACTGCTTGATTTCGGTGCCCGTGGAGAACAGCCGTGACCAGTTCGGATTCGGCTCGAAGAAGTACGAGTACGTGGTGGTGGGGACGTCGACGGCCAGGCCGGGGTAGTGGTTGACGTACCAGGTGCCGCCCAGGTCGTCCTCGCGATCGAGGATCACGAAGTTCTCGATGCCCAGCCGTTTGAGCTGGATGGCGGCGCCGATGCCGGCGAATCCGGCGCCGACGATGACCGCGTCGTAGGTCCCCGGGCTCATGTTGCAGACAGTACCGCAGGTACCGGGTACTTTGTCGAGACCTCGAATCAGTCCCAGCGCTGGGGGTCGCACTCCAGCCCGGCGCGGTCCCAGCCGGCCAGGTCGGCAGCCGCCGCATACGTGGACTGCAGGAACTGCATCAGTGCAGCGTCGGGATCGGCGGATGTCCGCACGGCTTCGTACGGCAGCAGGAACTGCTGGAAGTCCGGACTGTAGAACGCGGCGTCCGGGCCGATGGAAAAGTCGGAGAACCCTTTTGGCTCGGGATAGGCGTACGCGTAGAACGCACCCTCCTCGCCACCGCCCGGCCAGAAACCGCAACTGCTCAGCTCGTGCGAATACCCTTCCACCATCACGCCATCGGGGCAGTTGGGTGCGCCGCCCGGGTGCTCGGGCGCGGGGCGCCCGGAGAACCTGGTGCAGGCCATGTCGAACGAGCCCCAGAAGAAGTGCACAGGACTGGCCTTGCCGATGAAATGTGCCCGGAAGTCGCTGATCACCCGGTGTGCCTGCACCAACTGGCGCCAGAACAGATTGGCGGCGTGCGGGTCGTAGGACGCGTGTTGGCGATCCTCGGCGAACGGTATGGCGGGATCAACCTCGTTGGGTCGGGCGTGAATTCGTGCCTCGATGCCCAATTGATCCAGTGCGGAAAGGGTTTCGGTGTAGAACTCCGCGACCGGCTTCGGGGCCAGCGTGACCGTGGCCGATCCGCCGTCGCTGGTCCGGATGGCGAGCACGTGGTCGATGAAATCGAATTCCATGTCGAACAACCGGTCTCGATAGGGAATCGATGACGTCGTCAGTCCGCGCGGGCTCACGTACAGCGTCACTTCCCACCAGTGGTTGAGCAATGGCGAGTACGTCAGGCGAATCTTCCCGACGATCTGCGTCCACATGTGAAGGGTGTCGCGGGTGGGTTCCCAGTCCGATACGCGCAGCGCGGGCCAGGGGTTGTCGGTGGGAGTGCTCATGGGACCGGTGCCACCTTCCGCCGCTGACGATTCGTCGATCTCCAACCTCGGTGACGCCAGCCTAGCCGCCCCTTCTGGTGACGCGGGCCGGAACCGGCTCGGCGGCGATGACGGTGAAGGGGGTCTCCACCGGGAAGTCGTCGCGCAGGGAGGTCACCGAGACCTCGCGCACGATGGTCGCCAGCGCCAAAGTGGCCTCCAGCATGGCGAAGTGATCGCCGACGCAGGACCGCGGACCACCACCGAAAGGCAGGTACTGCCAACGGTTTCGGCCGGACGACCGCTCCGGGCTGAACCGGTCCGGGTCGAAGGTCAGCGGATCGTCCCACAGCGCCGGATCACGGTGCATGGCGTAGATGTCGACGCTCGCCATGGAGCCGGCCTCGGCGCGATAGCCATCGATTGTCAACTCTTCGTTGAGTTGACGAATGATTCCCGCGGCCGGCGGGCAGAGCCGTAGCGCCTCGTGTAGTACCCGCACCGTGTAGCCGAGGTGCGGCACATCCTCGGGGGTGAGCATGCGTTCGCCGAGCGCGGAGACCTCGGCGAATACCCGGTCCTGAATTTCCGGGTGTCGGCCCAGGGTCCACAATGAGTAACACAGCGTCGTCGAAGTCGTGTCATGGCCGGCGAGCATGAAAAGTACCAATTCGTGGCAGATTTCGTCGTCGGTGAGCGCTAACCCGGTGTCCGGGTCACGGGCGTCCGCCAGGGCGTGCACCAAAGGTGCGTCGCGATCTGGATCGCTGCGCACCTCGGCCAGGATTTCGTTGGCCAGTCGGTGAAGCTTGGCGTTGGCAGTCCGGGCGCGGCGTTGCGCACCGGTGGGGAACCATTGCGGGAGATTGACCGGCCGCACCGCGCGGTCTGCCACCCACGAGAGCGCGGTACGCAGGGCCGGCCCCACCTGCTCCGCACGCGCATCCAGATCCAGCCCGAATACCGAGCGGCCCAGTGCGCGCAAAGTCAAGATACGGCAAGCGTTGTCGAGGTCAACGGTGTCGCCGTGTGTCCATCCGTCGGTCAACGACTGCGCCGCAGCCGACATGTGCCCGGCGTACCGAGGGACATGCTGCTTGGTGAACATCGGCTGCAACGTGCGACGCCGCGGCAACCAGCGGTCGTGCGGCAGGTCGAGCAGGTTGCCGCCCATCAGACGCTGCATCTGCACCATGGTGGTGACACCGCCGCGGTCGACGATCCCGTCGCGCCGGCTGAGGATGTCGCGTGCACCCTGCGGCGAAGCGACCAGCACGAGCGGGGGAATGAGCCACCGCGGGCCCAACACGGCCCGGGTCACCGGGCCGCCGGCTTCGTGCAGCCGCTGCTGGCCTACGGCAAAATCCCGCAGCGACGTGAGCTTCTGTCGGTAGGACAGCGGATTGCGCGGTGCGAGCGGCAAGGTGGCTGTGGCGGCCCGCGTATCGATCTCGACCATGCATCGAGCCTGTGTTCGCGCGGCCCGGCCGGCCTAGAGTAGCGCGTTACTCTATTTTTCCGGTGCGGGGATTCTTACTGGTAGCGATACATGTCACGGTGCGATCGCCGCGTTGCCAGGAGTCCGCTGTGGGGTACAGGACGAACAGCTGGATACCGGATTCCGAGTTGGCGTTCGGGGCGTACTCGGTGAGGGCCGGCCCGCACTTGTCGGCGTACTTGACCACCGCGGCATCGCCGGGGAAGTCCCCGTCGGGCAGCGGCAGCACCGCGAACACCTCACCCTTGTGCGGCTGATCGCAACTCACCGTCTTGACGTACAGCACGCGGCTGCTGTCGGGGATCTCGGTCAGGCAATCACCCGAGCGGACCTGGCTGGCCTCGGTGGCGCCGCGGTCCCGGGCGAGGTAGAAGACCGCGCCCGCGGCGACCACGATCGCCACCAACACCACCACGCCCAGCAGCACCCACTTGAGTGCCGGAGATTTCCTGGGCACAGCCGAGAACTGGTCGGAACCGGTGGAATACGGCTGCGGAGGCGGTGGTGGGTAGTTGTGGCCCTGCGGGCCGGGACCGGGCGGGTAGGTCATGGTTCGACGATATCGACAGCCCGCAGCGCCGCATCCACCGCGAGGGCGGGGACGTCCACCCGCTTGGATCCGAGGTCGTGGCGAGCACCGTCGACGACGACGAGCTCAGTCGGTCCGCTCACCAGTGCGGCGGCTGCCGTGAGCTCCTCGATGGTGCCGAACGGATCGGATGTGCCGTGGGTGAACACCGTGGGCACCGTGATGCGGGGCAGATGCTCGGTGCGGGCGCGCTCCGGCTTGCCCGGCGGATGCAGCGGGTAGGAGAAGAGTGTGAGGACGTCGGGCGCGTCTTTATCGCCCTCCGCCGCCACCATCGACGTCATCCGGCCGCCGTAGGAATGCCCGCCCGCGACCACCGGGCCACCGGCCAGCGTGCGGGCCAGCGCGATCGCCTCGGCAATCCCGTCCTGGTCACCGGCCGACGATCCCGACGGCGGGCCCTTCGGCCTGCGGCGGCGGTACGGCAGGTTGTAGCGGACGGCCAGCCAGCCGCGGGAGGCCCACTCGTCGCACAGCTTGACCAACATGGCCGAGTCGCGGTTGCCGCCCGCCCCGTGGGTGAGGACGACGACGCCCTGCGCCGGTCCTTCGGGTTCATGTGCGACGCCCGCGATCGCCTCCAGGTTCATGACTGCAACCGGAACAGCGGGTTCACCGGGCCGTGGCCGTGGCCCAGCGGATAGTTGGCCCGGATGCATTCGGTCACCCAGGCCTTGCCGAACTCCACCGCCTGCGGAACTGAATAGCCATGTGCCAGAGCACAAGCCGTCGCAGCGGCGAGGGTGTCGCCGGCTCCGTGGTCATTGCCGGTGTCGACCCGCGGCGCAGCGAACTCGTGGAAATCGGTACCGTCGAACAGCAGGTCGGGGCTGGCCGACGACGAGCGCAGGTGCCCGCCCTTGACCAGCGCCCACTGCGGGCCGAGGGCATGCAGCGCGCGTGCCGCGTCCCGCTGTGAGGCCTCGTCGACGACCTCGATATCGACCAGCAGCCGCACCTCGTCGAGGTTCGGGGTGACCAGTGTGGCCAGCGGGAACAGTTCGGTCCGCAGCGCTTCGAGGGCACTGTGGTGCAGCAGCGGGTCGCCGTGCATCGATGCGCACACCGGATCGACCACCAGCGGCACGGTTCCGGCCAGCCCTTCGGCCCGCCAGGTCTCGGCGATCGTGGTGATGATCTCCGAGGAGGCCAGCATGCCGGTCTTGGCGGCCTGGATGCCGATGTCAGAGGTGACCGCCGAGATCTGGCCCGCCACGACGTCGAGCGGGATCTCGTGGAAACCCTTCACGCCGACGGAGTTCTGTACGGTCACCGCGGTGATCGCGACGCAGCCGTGCAGACCGAGCATCGCGAAGGTCCGCATGTCGGCCTGAATCCCGGCCCCACCGCCGGAATCGGACCCGGCGATGGTCATCACCCGCAGCGGGGTGTCACCCGCGGGCGGCAACGGCAAGTAGTTCACGTCGTCAAGGGTAGATAGACGCGGTTGCCGTGGTCGGCGAACTCCTGGGACTTGGCGGCCATGCCCTCGGCGATGTCGTCCGGCACACCGTCGGGGTAGGCGTCGCGGATGTCCTGCGTGATGCGCATCGAACAGAACTTGGGCCCGCACATCGAGCAGAAATGCGCGGTCTTGGCCGGTTCGGCGGGCAGCGTCTCGTCGTGGAACTCACGCGCTGTATCGGGGTCCAGTGACAGGGCGAATTGATCGTGCCAGCGGAACTCGAACCGGGCCTTCGAGAGCGCGTCGTCACGCTGCTGCGCCCGGGGGTGTCCCTTGGCGAGGTCTGCGGCGTGCGCGGCGATCTTGTAGGCGATCACCCCGTCCTTGACGTCCTTGCGGTCGGGCAGACCCAGGTGTTCCTTGGGCGTGACGTAACACAGCATCGCGGTGCCGGCCTGAGCGATGATGGCCGCGCCGATCGCGCTGGTGATGTGGTCGTACGCCGGGGCGATGTCGGTGGCCAGCGGGCCCAGCGTGTAGAACGGCGCCTCCTCGCAGAGCTCCTCTTCGAGCTTGACGTTCTCGACGATCTTGTGCATCGGGACATGGCCCGGCCCCTCGATCATCACCTGCACGCCATGGGATTTCGCGATCTTCGTCAGCTCGCCCAGAGTGCGCAGTTCGGCGAACTGGGCCTCGTCGTTGGCGTCGGCGATCGACCCGGGGCGCAGCCCGTCGCCGAGCGAGAACGTCACGTCGTAGCGGGCCAGGATCTCGCAGAGTTCCTCGAAGTGGGTGTACAGGAACGATTCGGTGTGGTGCGCCAGGCACCAGGCCGCCATGATCGACCCGCCGCGGGACACGATGCCGGTGACCCGCTTGACGGTCAGCGGGATGTAGCGCAGCAGCACCCCGGCGTGCACCGTCATGTAGTCGACACCCTGCTCGCACTGCTCGATCACGGTGTCGCGGTACATCTCCCACGTCATCTTGGTGGGGTCGCCGTTGACCTTCTCCAGCGCCTGGTAGATCGGGACGGTACCGACCGGGACCGGGGAGTTACGCAGGATCCACTCGCGCGTCTGGTGGATGTCCTTGCCGGTGGACAGGTCCATGATGGTGTCCGCACCCCAGCGGGTGGCCCACACCATCTTGTCGACCTCCTCGCCGATCGAGGAGGTGACAGCCGAATTGCCGATATTGGCATTGACTTTCACGCCGAACGCCTTGCCGATGATCATCGGCTCAGCCTCGGGATGGTTGTGGTTGGCGGGGATGACCGCGCGCCCACGGGCCACCTCGTCGCGCACCAGCTCGGCGGAAACGCCTTCACGTTCAGCGATATACGCCATCTCGGCGGTGATCTCCCCGGCCCGGGCCCGCTGCAGCTGGGTGCCGCGGTCACGGATCACGTTGGGCCGCGCCGGAAGGCCCGCGGTCAGATCGATCACGGCATCGTCGTCGGTGTACGGGCCGGAGGTGTCGTACAGGTCGATGTGTTCACCGTTGGTGAGATTCACCCGGCGGAACGGCACCCGCATCCCGTCGGTGTCGCGGTAGACCTTGGTGCTTCCGGTGATCGGACCGGTGGTCACGGACGGGTCGACAAAAACAGAACTACTCATGAAAATCTCCCTACGCCGGCATTACCCGGTCAGGTTCGTACGGTCGACGGGCGTACCCGTCCTCTCAGCGCGCTCGTGCGCACTCCCGCGTGTGTGGTTTGCAGGCCCCAACGTAGCGCAGATGTACTCCGCTGGGTAGTAACGGTCATGTTTCGTGTGGACAGGCCTTACTTGCGAGTGCGCGTTCACACCGGACCCTGGACCCCGAGGCACTTACGCCGCGGATTGCAGTCACCAGATGGCTGCAACCCGACACTTAGAGCATGTCTAAACAATGTGAATAGTGTTGCGACCCAATGGGAGACCTGGCTTGCCGCCCGATAGGCCCTATTCGCGCGACTCGACACGGGCGCAGCTGTACGCCCGCAAATAGCAGCACTGGTCCAGACGGTTCCGAGACCGGCGGATTCTCCGGTCGTTCACGGCGCGATCGCCGGCCCACAGTGTCTGCGGGGTTTGAGCTGCGTTGGACGATGCTGCCGTTTCGGCTCCAGGGTGGGCCGATCGCGTGGTTTGGCGACCCTCGGGTCGAAAACGGCGCGGCCGAGAAGCCCGCTCAGATTGCCCGCACATGATTTGTATAGCTAATATATGTGTTTTGAACATGTTGGGCCCAGCTGCCCTTTGATTGCGACTAGAGCGAAGACGGAATGACGACTGAGATGACGAACGCGGCCGGCGGCGTCGATGCCGCCCTGGCCGAGACCGCCGACCGGCGCAAACGCATGGATCACGACCACCCGTTCTACAAGTGGGTGGTGCTGTCCAACACCACGTTGGGCATCCTGCTGGCGTCCATCAACGCCTCGATCGTGCTGATCTCGCTGCCTGCGATCTTCCGCGGCATCGGCCTGAACCCGCTGGCCCCCGGCAACGTCAGCTACCTGCTGTGGATGCTGATGGGCTACCTCGTGGTGACCGCCGTGCTCGTGGTGCCGTTCGGACGCCTCGGCGACATGTACGGCCGGGTCCGCATCTACAACCTCGGCTTCGTGGTCTTCACCGTGGCCGCGATCGCGCTGTCCTTCGACCCGTTCCAACTCGGCGGAGGTGCGGTCTGGCTGATCGGCTGGCGTGTGGTCCAGGGCGTCGGCGGAGCCATGCTGATGGCCTCGTCGTCGGCCATCCTCACCGATGCCTTCCCGGCCAACCAGCGCGGGATGGCGCTGGGAACCAACATGGTGGCCGCCGTCGCCGGGTCGTTCCTCGGCCTGCTGATCGGCGGTTTCCTGTCCGAGTGGCACTGGAAGGCCGTCTTCTGGGTGGGCGTGCCGATCGGGATCCTCGGCACGATCTGGAGCTACCGCTCGCTGAAAGAACTCGGGGTCCGCACCGCCGGGCGACTCGACTGGGCCGGCACGCTGACCTTCGGGCTGGGCCTGACGGTGCTGCTGATCGGCATCACCTACGGGATCCAGCCCTACGGTGACTCGACCACCGGGTGGACCAGCCCGTGGGTGTTGGGTTCCATCGCGGTGGGCCTGCTGCTGCTGGTCGCGTTCTGCGTCGTCGAACTGAAGGTGTCGTCGCCGATGGTCGACATCCGGTTGTTCAAATCGGCGGCGTTCGGGATGGGCAATCTCGCCGGTCTGATGTCCTCGGTGGGCCGCGGCGGGCTGCAGTTCATGCTCATCATCTGGTTGCAGGGCATCTGGCTGCCACTGCACGGCTACAGCTTCGAGTCCACCCCGCTGTGGGCCGGTATCTATCTGTTGCCGGTCACCATCGGGTTCCTGGTCGCCGCGCCGATCGCCGGATCGCTGTCCGATCGCATCGGCGCGCGGCCGCTGACGGTCGGCGGCATGCTGCTGATGGCCGCCACCTTCGTGGCGCTGCTGATGATCCCGGTCAACTTCGACTACTGGGTGTTCGCGATCCTGGTGTTCCTCAACGGCCTGGGCGGCGGCATCTTCACCGCCCCCAACACGGCGGCGATCATGTCGAGCGTGCCGGCCGACCAGCGCGGCGCCGCCTCGGGTGTGCGATCCACCTTCTTCAACGCCGGCAATTCGCTGTCGATCGGCATCTTCTTCTCGCTGATGATCATCGGTCTGGCCAACACGTTGCCCGCGGCGTTGACCACTGGCCTGACGCAGCAAGGGGTTTCGGCCTCGGTGGCCAACGATGTGGCGAACCTGCCTCCGGTCGGCAGCCTGTTCGCGGCCTTCCTGGGCTACAACCCGATGGCAGAACTGCTCGCGCCCTACCACGCGCTGCATCAGCCGGGCGTCAACGCGGACGTGATCACCGGGCAGACGTTCTTCCCCCAGCTGATCACCGAGCCGTTCCATTCCGGTCTGACGGTGGTGTTCACCGCCGCGGCGGTGATGATGGTGATCGGTGCCGTGGCGTCGATGTTCAGTGCCGGCCGCTATGGCACGGAGGCGGGAGCCGACAACGAGGCCTGAGCGGCGGGAGCCGACAACGAGGCCTGAACGGCCGACCTAGACTCGGGTTCGTGACCACCACACAACGCCGCGGGTTCAACGACGCCGTCACGAGCTTCTGGAGTTTTGCCGCGCCGGCCTATGACCAGGGCTGCCTGCAGCGGTGGGTGTACCGGCCCGCTCAGGACGAGGTGATCGCGCAACTGCGGCAGCGCGGCGCCCGTACGGTGGCCGACATCGCCTGCGGTACCGGCATCATGGCCGACCGTATCCAGCGAGAACTGCAGCCCGACGAGGTGTACGGCCTCGACATGTCCGACGGGATGCTCGCCCAGGCGCGGAAGCGTTCGGATCAGGTGCGGTGGAAGTCCGCCCCGGCCGAGGAGCTGCCCTTCCAGGACGGCTTCCTCGACGCGGTGGTGACCACATCGGCATTCCACTTCTTCGACCAGCCCGCGGCCCTCGCGGAGTTCCATCGGGTGCTGGCGCCCGGGGGAATGGTGGCGGTGACGACGATGAGCCCGCGTCGTACCTTCCTGCCGTTGCACGCGCTGTCAGCTGACCTGGGCGCACCCGCGCACAGCCCCACCGAGAAGGAGATGCGCGCGCTGTTCGAGGCGGCCGGATTCACCGTCGCCGAACAGCACCGGGTACGCCGGCCGGTGTGGACGCCGATCTCCGACGTCATCACGGTGGGCGTCAAACCCGCATGACCGAGAACGACGACCAGTTCCAGATCCGCGGTTCGGTGCAACTGCGCCGTGACCGCTGTGCCACCTCAACCGCCGATCAGCGACTGTTGGACCGGCGCGGCCCCACTGACTGGGTGCACACCGATCCGTGGCGAGTGATGCGCATTCAGGGTGAATTCGTCGACGGTTTCGATGCCCTCTCCGAAATGCCCAGGGCGGTCACGGTTTTCGGATCGGCGCGGACGCAACCGCACTCGCCGGAGTACCGGTTGGGCGAGGAACTGGGCATCGCGCTGGTGCGAGCCGGCTACGCGGTGATCACCGGGGGCGGGCCGGGCTCGATGGAGGCCGCCAACCGAGGGGCCAGTGAGTCCGGTGGCTACTCCGTCGGACTCGGTATCGAACTGCCCTTCGAGCAGCGCCTCAACCACTGGGTGGATCTCGGCATCAACTTCCGCTACTTCTTCGTCCGCAAGACCATGTTCGTCAAATACGCGCAGGCATTCGTGTGCCTGCCGGGCGGATTCGGCACCCTCGACGAACTTTTCGAGGCACTGACCCTGGTGCAGACCCGCAAGGTCACCGAGTTCCCGATCATCCTGCTGGGTGTCGACTACTGGTCGGGCCTGATCGACTGGATCCGCAACACCGTGTTGCCCGGCGGAAAGATCGATGAGTCCGACCTGGCACTCATCCACTGCACCGACAGCGTGGCCGAAGCCGTCGACCTCATTGCCGCGTCGGCGGAGTAGCGGAGCAGTAGCGACGAGGCTTGCCGGGCCCCAACTCCGCCAGCGTCGCAACCCGGGTGACCTCGACGGGGCGTCCCAGCAACAGCGACAGTGACTCGGTCACCCGGCGCCGGTCGCCGGACGCGATCACCGCGGCGATGCGCCCGTCCGCGGCCTGGGTGACATTCCACCCACGGGCGCCCGCGGCCTGCAGCTGCTGGGTGAGGTCGACGCAGGGCACCACGTCACCCGTCGCCGACACGAAAACCGTTGCCTCCCTGCCCTCCAGATCGGCGAGCGCGGGACGGCCACGGTGGGTCACCAGCCGCGCATAGTCGCCCGTGCGGTAGCGGACGAGCGGCAGGAACTGGTTCTCCCCGCACGTCACGACCACCTCACCCGCCACGATCTCGACATGCACACGGCGTTCGGCCACCACGAACGGACCACCGTCGTCGCTGACCGCGATGGGCCGAGTCTCGTGCAGGCCGTAGACATCGAGGACCGGGCAGTCATAGGCCGCTTCGAGTGCCCGACGCAGCGGGATGGTCAGCGTCATCGCCCCGGAGATCAGCGCCAATGGGCGCAGCTCGGCCGCAAGCGCCGGGTCCAGCAGCACCTCCAGCGACGTCGGCGTTCCGCTGATCACCTGCGGATTGATGTCCCGCAGGTACGCGTCGCGCTGCGCACCGCCGCCTGACCAGGCGGCCGGGTGCAGGTTCAGCCGGGCCATCAGTGCCTCGTCGAAGCCCGGGATCACCGAGGTGTAGGTGAACGCCTGCCGTTGAAACACCGTCTGCAGCAGGGCGACTCGATGGTGCACGGGCTCCCAGTCGGCGCCGACCAGCCCGCGCAGCCAGTGAAATCCGCGGGCCAGCTCATCGGGATCGTCGGGCATCACCAGGGCGGCGCCGGTGCTGCCCGAACTCGTACCGTGCAGCATCCGGCCCAGGTCGGCACCGGGCGGAACGAACGCCGCGATGTCGTCGACCAGATCTTCGCGGCCGATCAGCGGGAAGTCGGCCAGGTCGTTCAGCGGGCCCGGGTGGCGGCGATAGGCGGTCAGCGTGCGGGCCAGCGAGAGATGCCGCGGTAGCCAATCGTCAAGGGGCAGTTGCCGGGTGGCTTGCTGTTGCTGGTCAGGGGTGAGCCGGTGCCCGACGCGGTGACACCAGGCCGGGGCCAGTGGGTGGTGCTCCAGGCGGGTCAGCCGTTCCCGCCCGGCCGCCGACAGGCCCGGCCAGCGTTGCTCGTCGGTCAGCGCCACCTGACCGAACGGAACGTAGTCGTCGAGCCGCAGCGGATCGTCACTCACTGTTGTACCGTGCCGCAGCTTCTTTGGCCTTGGCGTCGGCCAGGCGGCGTTGCACGGCCATGCGGTGCTCGTGATCGGCCAGTGCCTGCGCCAGCGCACCTTCGCGACGTACAGAATCCCGCATCTCGAACAACGAGCGGGCCTGCACGGCATCCTCGCCATGCGGCAACAGACCATTCCAGAGCAGAAAGGTGCGCACCGCCTCGTCGCGGCGTTCCGCATCGCTGAGCCAGCGGCCGGGGTCGACCAGCGGGGCCAACCGAAAAGCCAAGGCCAGCAATGCTGTCGCAGCCCTGCGCTCGTCGAGCGGTGCGCCGAACGGGCCGATCAGATCCGCACTGGCGAACAACCACAATCCGATGGCCGCGCCACGGCGGGATGCCGGTGCGCCCCGCTCGGTGATGCGCTGCGCGGCCGCCGCGCAACCGGTGTGGTTGAACACGTCGCAGGCGAGCGCCACCACGTCGACAGTATCGGCGAGAAACGACTGCGGCGTGCTTGCCATCCTGCCGGCGACCTCGTCCACGGTGGGGCCGGGACGCAGGCTCGTCCACACCTGCTGCTCGTCCAGTCCCTCGGCGAACCAATTCGCCAGTTGTTCAGCCACGCAGCACCTCCCGCCGATAACCGGCGATGTGCGCGGCCAGTCGCGCGCAGACTGCCGGGGCATCGGACATGTTGTCCAGGTAGTCGACCGCGTAACCAGCCTCGGCGGCGGGCCCGGCCACCGAACGCGACCGGTTCTGCACCAGCAGAGTGGCGGTGTCGAGTTGCCGCCGCACCGCTGCTGCCACCCCGGCGTACTCCTGCTGGCCTGCCCCGAACAGCGACATCAAGCCGTCGTCGGACAGCACCACCAGGTGGCGCAGCTCATCGTGGGCGGCGTCGCCGGGCAGATAGCGGCCGGCCAGCAGATCGAGGGGAAACACGGTGCCGCCGCTGAAGAACGTCGTCAATTGCCGCATGATCTCCAGGCGGTCGCGGGTATACACACTGTCGCCGGCCACCTGCCCGCGGCCCGACCAGGAGGTGACCCGCACTCGCCCACCACCTTTGAGCACCGACAAGACGAGAATTGTGCCGGCCAGTACGGCCGGGGAGCCCCGCTCGGGGCGCGGCATCGAGCCGGACGAGTCGATGTAGAGATCCAGCATCACCGCCTCGGTGGTCGCGACCGGATCGTCGGGTAGCTGGGTGCGACGACGCGTCGTCACCCCGGGTACCACCACGGGGTTCGCGGCAAGGGTTGCCGGCCAGTCCAGTTCGGTGACGTCGTCGCCGAGCTCCCACGTCTCCAGCGGCCCGGGAATCCCCGGTTCGGCGGGGCCGTAGCCGGACTGCCGCATCGGTCGGACCCACCGCTGGGCTTGCGCCTCGTACCAGGCCAGCATCACGGCGTTCGGATCGGATCCGGCGAAGAGGGCCAATGTCTGTGCGACACCGTATTGTTGGCCCGGCCCTGCGACCTGCGACGGTCCGCCGACGGCAGCCGCCGCCGGGTGCACCGGGGTCTCGCCGAGCCGCGGGTCGGACAGTACCTCGGCGAGTTCGGCTGCGGTGGCCGGTGCGCCGTCCTGCTCGGCGCATCCACCGCCCGGCAGGCCCGCGCCGTCGGAGAGCATGGATTCCAGTACCAGATAGGGCACCAGGACCATGCCGAAGGTCAGCGCGCCGCCTACCGGGTCGGCCCCGAAGGTGCGGACTGCCTGCGCCACATACTCGGCGTCGGCGACCGGTTGGACCGGCTGACTCAGCAGCAGTTCGTCCTGTAGCGCGCGCACCCGCAGTGCCGCCGCCCGGTGGGCGCGTTCCTTCTCCTGCAGGTCCTTCCGGACCATCGACACATCGAGGGTGGCCGGGTCGACGTGCTGGCGGGCCCGCGCCTCCTCCCGCGCCGAATCCGGCATCACCGGAGGGTCGTTGGGGCACAGCGTGTCCGACGGCAGCGACCACAGCAGCTCGTAGGCCCGCATGAGCACCCACCAGGCCGCGTTCGTCACCGGCTCCCCGGCGGTCAGCGTGCGCCACAACGTGATCATGTCCGGCTCGGTGCCAGGGTGCTGTCGGCGCTGCATCCGGACCACGCGGTCGTTGATGAGCAGGTCCGACCACAGATTGGACAGCTTGCGGGCAGTGCTGGTGACGGGAATGGCCTGTCGCGGATCGCTCGCCACGATCGCCCGGGCCATCTGCTGCAGCACCTTGAACGAAACGACACGCGTGCTCGGGGACAGCACGTGATGGCCGATCTCGTGCGCGAAGACGCTGACCAGATGCTGCTGGGCCCCATGGCGAGCCAGCTCGTCGACGTCGATCGAGATCGACGGCGGAAACGAGAACCAGGCGAAGGTTCCGGTTGCACTGTCCCGCACCATGTTCGGTGGGTGCAGCTGCACATTCCACAAGTCGAGCGCGGCCCGCCAGGCCATCAGCTCGGCGTCGGTGGCTGCCCGTCCGGTCATGCCGGCCAGATCTCGGCCAGGTAGGAGGTCGGGCGCACCACCAGCTGACCCGTTCGTGGTCCGTCGTCCGGAACGCTGTCGACGGGTGCGGGGGACAGGACGTGCCCGAACACGTCGGCGTCGATCTGCCAACGCTGCGCACCGACATCCACCGTCCATCGGCCCGGCCCGCAGGGCGTGGGAGCGGTGGGCGGGTGGTCCCATCTGCCGCCCAGACCGGTGAAACCGCCGATCCGCGCGATCAACTGGCTCGCAGGGCGCAAGGGCCAGTAGAACCGGTCGACCGCTTGCCCTTCGGCGAAGGGTGTGACCGCGTCGACCGGCAGTCCGAGTGCGGATGCCGCGACGTCGACGGGCAGTAGCTGCAATCGGGACAACGCGTCGGCGCGGATCCCGAGCACTCCCGCCCGCCACGCGGCCACCGCGGCGACGCTGACCATCGTCTCGGGTGATGCCGAGATACCTTGCAGCGCACGGCGGTAGCGATGGGGGTCCCCGCCGAAGCGGGCCACGTTGTCGGCGGACAAGGCCAGATCGAGGCCGGCCATCGGCGGAAGGTCGGCGGTGGCCGCGGGTAGGTCGAGGTTGACCTGGTGGTAAGCCCGGGCAATCACCGGCCGCTCTCCAGCCAGTGGAGATAGTTCGAATACCGTTGGTAGAGATACTTCAACGCGACCAGGTCATCGAAATCCCGGCCGTATACCTTGCCGACGCCCGAGACCGCCGAGATCCGGGACTCGATCGTGGTGAGGCGTCGTGAGACCTCGAGGGCGTCCAAGCCGTCGAGACCGCGCCCGAACTCGGCGAGCAGTTCAGCCACCGGATCCTCGTCCTCGCGGGCCAGTGCGACGAACTGCCGGCACGAGGTGTCGAACAGGTCGGTCAGCCAACTCGCCGCATCCGACGCCAGCTCGCGGTCCGCGCCGGTGTCGAACCGGGGATGGGCGGTGTTCGGTAACAGCTTGCCGCGCAAGGCGAACGGAACCATGGCCCGCACGTCTTCGAGGGTGACGGCGTGATTGCCGCGGAACCAGGCCAGCGCCTTGGCGTAGAGCACCAGGTTCTGCAGTGAGCGCACGGAGACCCCGTTGACGGTCTGCGCGCCGAGATCGACCTGCAGATCGGCGCCTGAGTTGGCGTCGATGATCTGCTCGACATCGATACCGGCGGTGGCCACCACATCCTTGGTCCGGTATTCGAAGCGGCGGCCGCCGTGCTGGACGAACTCGAAGTGGCTGACGAAGAACTCCAGCCGGAGGCGTACCTCGGTGGGCACGGGCACGGCGCGGATCGCGTCGACCATCGCGGCCTGCTCGGCAGCGGTGAACACCAACTCGCCCGGCACGTTGTCCTCGGGACGGTCACCCGCCTCCACCCGGCTCACCAGCTCGTCGAGGAACCGGCTGTTGAACCCGAATGCCTGCACCGTCACGTCGATCCGGTCGCGCAGTGCCTGGATCACCGGGAAGGTGCCGCCGCCACCGTCGTCGTTGGCGGTGAAAAACCAGCTCTGCACGCCGTGTTCGGGTGCGGTGACGTGCATCTGGTCGTGGCTTTCGACGTAGCCCTCGGCGACCATGGTCAGCAGCGCGGACTGGGTCTTGGTCGGAATCCGGTTGTACTCGTCGACGATCTTGACCGGTGCGGTCAACCAGCTCTTCCATGCGATGGTGATCTCGGCCAGGCTCCCGGCCTGCACCAGGTCGCGGGGCAGCGGAATCCCGACCAGGTCGCCCACCGTCAACTGCGGCTGGCCCTGCTGGACGTGGCGGCGCACATCGGCCGGCGCCGAACCGGCCAGCACCCCCATCAACACCGCAAGGGTGGTCTTGCCACGACCCGGTCCGCCGATCAGCAGGCATCTCCCACCGACGGCGAAAGTCAGCAGCGGGACAAGGACATTGGACGAGTACGCCGGTTGTCTGGGCAGGCTCAGGGACGCGCCGGCATCACCCAGCGGGTAGCTGACCGTGGTGTCCGAGCCGAATTCGACGTCGTAGAAGGGAGAGATGACGGCCTTGTTGATCAGCCAGAAGTAGGCGCGGCGCAGCTTCTCGTCGAGAGTGACTGTCGGCGCGGTGGGCGGGGTGAACAGGTCCGCGGCAGTGAGACTGGCGGCCGGCGCGTGGTTCACGGGCAATGTCGGCGACTTGGATACCGCACTCCACCTGGTGCTCATCAGGCCCCCTCCCGTCGCGCCCATGCTAACCGTCGTGCCCCGCCGCCGAGGCGCAGATTCAACCGGGTAGAGGGCTCAGCCGAGCTCGACCACGACCGGAGCGTGATCGCTGGGTGCGGTGGTGCCCTTCTTCGGACGGCGTTCGTCCTTCACGATCTCGGCGCCGGTGACGCGCGACGCCAGGCCGGGGGAGCCGAGGATGAAGTCGATGCGCATGCCGCGGCGCTTCTGGAAGGCCAGTTGGGTGTAGTCCCAGTAGGTGTAGATCCCCGGTCCTTCCGTGAAAGGCCGCACCACATCGGTGAATTGGGCGTCGTGCATGGCCTGGAAGGCAGCGCGCTCGGGTTCGGACACATGGGTGCTGCCGTTGAACGCGGCCATGTCCCAGACGTCTTCGTCCTTGGGGGCGATGTTCCAGTCGCCGACCAGCGCGATGGGCTGCTCCGGATCGTCCTTCAGCCAACCGGCGGCGGTATCGCGCAGCGCGGCAAGCCAATCCAGCTTGTAGGCGTAGTGCGGATCGGCCAGCGTGCGGCCGTTGGGTACGTACAGGCTCCACACCCGCACCCCACCGCAGGTCGCGCCCAGCGCGCGGGCCTCAGCGGTGGCCTCTTCCTCCGGCTTGCTGCTCCAGGTGGGCTGGCCCGCGAACCCGATCTCGACGTCGTCGAGGCCGACGCGTGACGCGATGGCCACGCCGTTCCACTGGTTGAGCCCGACGTGGGCCACCTCGTAGCCCAGTGCGGCGAACGGCATCATCGGGAACTGCGCGTCGGTGCACTTGGTTTCCTGCATGGCCAGCACGTCGACGTCGGCCCGTTCCAGCCAGTCGACCACGCGGTCGGCTCGGGTGCGGATCGAATTGACGTTCCAGGTGGCCAGGCGCATGGGGTTAGAGGTTACGGTCAGCGCGAACCGAGGACATCCTCGGCCGCGACATAACGGGTCTGGTGGTGCAGCCGGAAACCCAGTGCGGTGTACAGCGCGATGGCGGCGTGGTTGTCGACCTCCACCTGGACGTAGGCCTGCCGCGCACCGGTCCCGGCGCCCCAGGCGAGCAGCTCCTCGCAGACCGCCCGGGCGTGGCCCTGCCCGCGATGGACGGGGGAGACCCGGACCGACGAGATGCCCAGCCAGGGCGTCCCGTCCGGGGTGCTTGTCACCGCACCCCGGCCGACTGCTCTGTCCGGCACGGCGGCGAAGGTGAGCGCTCCGTCGAGCACCGCGGTCAGCACGTCCACGGGTACGTCGCGTTCGTAGACCCGCAGCCACCGCGCGTCTGGTTGCTGCGCCAGCGTGACGCTCGGCGGCGAGGGTTGCGCTGGCGTGACATCCGGCGGGGTGGCGGGCGTTGCCGGCAGTTCAGGCAGTTCACGCACCATCACCCGCGCCGGCTTGATGCCCGGCGTGCGGATCGGCAGCAGCCGCTCGGGCAGGGCCAGCCAGGTGGGCAGGTCGCGGGCGCGGTACCAGTCGCGCACCGCGGACAGATCGGCGATCTGTGCCGACACGCCCAGCGGAATCGCCGAATTTGCGCGGCTGGTGACGCCGTGCCCGGCACGCAGTAGCCAACCTCCCAACCATTGCTGTTCGACACCCGGCCAGGCCAGTGCCGCCGCATGTTCGAGCGCGCGGATCGCCGAGGCGCGCACCGGGGCGTGGGACAGTTCCCGCACGTTCACGATGTCGGCAGGTGCGACGTCGACGAGCGCGCCGTCCTTGGTGCGGATCAGGACCGTCGGCTTCAGAGACTCCAAATGACCGATGACGTCGGTCATCGGCTTTTCCGACCCGGCCGGCAGCCGGTAACGCAGGCTGACCCGGGACCCGAGTGCGGGTAACTCAGACATCGGCGACCGGCATCAGTGACCGAACGGGTCGGGAACCTCGCCTGGCATCCAGGACAGGCCGGGCACGCCCCAGCCGTTGCGCTTGACGGTCTTCTTGGCCGCCCGCGCATGCCGGCCCACGAGCCGGTCGATGTACAGGAATCCGTCGAGGTGCCCGGTCTCGTGCTGCAGCATCCGGGCAAACAAGTCGGTGCCCTCGAGAGTGACCGGCGAACCGTCGGCATCCAGCCCGGTGACCCGCGCCCAGTCAGCCCGGCCGGTCGGGAAATTCTCGCCCGGCACGGAGAGGCAGCCTTCCTCGTCCTCGTCGGGGTCAGGCATCGTCTCGGGAACCTCGGAGGTCTCCAGCACCGGGTTGATGACGACCCCGCGTCGGCGGGTGGTGTGGCCACGGGTCGGGGCACAGTCGTAGACGAACAACCGCTTGCCCACACCGATCTGGTTGGCGGCCAAGCCAACCCCGTTCGCGGCGTCCATGGTGTCGAACATGTCCTGGATGAGTTGGGGCAGGTCCGCGGGGAGGGAACCGTCCGGGCCGACGGGCACCGGCTCGGTCGGCGTGTGCAGAACGGGATCCCCGACGATGCAAATCGGTACGACGGCCATGGGGGAAGCTTAAAGTGGCAATCCTTCTCCCCCGACTCGCGGGTTTATGTGTCAGCCGGACCCAGCAAGCCGTGGTTGAATAATCGGCGAACCACAGCGATGTAATTTTTCATGTGTCGGAAGGGTCCAAGGAGCAATATGGACGGCGCCATGGCGCGGACTGAGCAATCCGGGGACGACTCTGAACTGAGCGATGGGCTCACCAGGCGCGAGCACGATATTTTGGCGTTCGAACGCCAATGGTGGAAGTACGCCGGAAGCAAGGAAGACGCGATCAAAGAGCTCTTCTCGATGTCGGCCACCCGCTACTACCAGGTGCTGAACGCGCTGGTGGACCGCCCCGAGGCGCTGGCTGCCGACCCCATGCTGGTCAAGCGGCTGCGGCGCATGCGGGCCAGCCGGCAGAAGGCGCGCGCCGCGCGGCGGCTCGGCTTCGATATCACTACCTAACGGTCACGCAATGCGGGATCGGGCGGTTCGCTCGATACAGTGGTGGCGATGAATCAGCGAGACTCCTCCGGGTTGCCCCTGCGTGCCATGGTGATGGTGCTGTTGTTCCTGGGGGTCGTGTTCCTGCTGGTCGGTTTCCAGGCGCTCGGCTCCGACGACGACTCTTCGGATCAGTCGTCGTCCGTGGCCACGACCACCACGACGACCACCACGAAGACCTCGGCAAAGGCCGAACCCGCACCAGAGGCCAAGGCCGACGTGCGCGTCTACAACGTTTCCGATGTCGCCGGTGCGGCCGAGACCACGGCCAACCGGCTGCGCGAGGCCCACTGGAATGTGACCGAGACCGGCAACCTGGCGTTGGAAGGTGTCGCCGGCACCACGGTGTTCTTCGGTGAGACCGCGGGCGAGAAGGAAGCTGCCGAAGCCGTGGGCAAGGCGATCCAGGCACCTGTCGAACCCCGGCGTGCGGAACTTCTCGAGCAACCACCGGGCGTGATCGTGGTAGTCACCGGCTAGGCTTTGGGCCATGCTGAAGCCCGTCAGTGTTGCCACCCTGTTCGCTGCCCCCGTTGTCGCGCTGAGCGCCTGCAGTCCGCCCGGACAGGTGCCGTCCGACGCGCCCGGCACCACCCCGGCGATCTGGACCGGATCTCCTTCTCCCTCGGCCGCTCCCGGTGAGGGCGGCGGGCACGGTGCACCGGCCACCAGCGGCGGCGAGACCCTCACCGCGGAGCTCAAGACCGCAGACGGCACCTCCGTGGCAACCGCCGACTTCCAGTTCGCCGACGGCTTCGCCACCGTCACCGTCGAGACCACCGCCCCCGGCAAGCTGACCCCCGGATTCCACGGCCTCCACATCCACTCGGCCGGCAAGTGCGAGGCCAACTCGGTGGCCCCCACCGGCGGTGCGCCCGGTGACTTCAACTCGGCCGGCGGCCACTTCCAGGTCTCCGGACACAGCGGTCACCCGTCCAGCGGTGACCTGAGCTCGCTGCAGATCCGCGCTGACGGCTCGGGCAAGCTGGTGACCACCACCGACGCGTTCACCGCGCAGGACCTGCTGGGTGGCGCAAAGACGGCCATCATCATCCACGAGAAGTCGGACAACTTCGCCAACATCCCGCCGGAGAAGTACCAGCAGGTCATCGGCGGCGCACCCGGCCCCGATCAGGCGACCTTGGCCACCGGCGACGCCGGAAGTCGGGTGGCGTGCGGTGTTATCGGCGCAGGCTGACAGCCGCATCGATTTCGCCGGGTCGCCCCGGCCAACCGTCGGCGTCGAATGGGAGTTCGCTCTCGTCGACGCCGACACCCGTGACCTGAGCAACGGCGCCGCCGAGGTGATCGCCGAGGTCGGCGAGAGCCCGCACGTGCACAAGGAGTTGCTGCGCAACACCATCGAGATCGTCACCGGAATCTGTGACAACACCGGTCAGGCGATGGACGATCTGCGCGGCACGCTCGGCTCCGTACGCAAGATCGTGCACGACCGCGGCATGGAGCTGTTCTGCGCGGGCACTCACCCGTTCGCAAAATGGTCGGCGCAACAGCTGACCGACGCGCCGCGGTATGCCGAGCTGATCAAGCGCACCCAGTGGTGGGGCCGGCAGATGACGATCTGGGGCGTGCACGTACACGTCGGGATCTCCTCGGCGCACAAGGTGATGCCGATCATCTCCTCGCTGCTCAACCAGTACCCGCATCTGCTGGCGCTCTCGGCGTCGTCCCCGTTCTGGGAAGGCGAGGACACCGGGTACGCCAGCAACCGGGCGATGATGTTCCAGCAGTTGCCCACCGCCGGCCTGCCCTTCCAGTTCCAGACCTGGTCGGAGTTCGAGGGATTCGTCCACGATCAGAAGAAGACCGGCATCATCGACCACCTCAACGAGATCCGTTGGGACATCAGGCCGTCGCCACATCTGGGCACGATCGAGGTGCGGATCTTCGACGGAGTGTCCAATGTCCGGGAACTCGGTGCGCTGGTCGCACTGACCCACTGCCTGATCGTCGATCTCGACCGCAGGCTCGACGCGGGCGAGCAGTTGCCGACCATGCCGCCGTGGCATGTCCAGGAGAACAAATGGCGCGCCGCCCGCTACGGGCTGGACGCGGTGATCATCCTGGACGCGGACAGCAATGAGCGGCTGGTCACCGAAGACCTCGACGAACTGCTGAATCGCCTTGAGCCGGTCGCCAAGTCACTGGGGTGCGTTGACGAGCTGGCCTCGGTCACCGACATCTACCACGGCGGCGGCTCGTACCAGCGGCAGCGCCGGGTGGCCGAGGAGAGTGACGGCGACCTCCGCGAAGTCGTCGACGCCCTCGTCGGCGAACTCCGGCTGTAACCCTCAGACCAACCGCATATCGGTGCCGTAACGCGGCGCCTCTTCGGTGTTCCGAGGATGAATTGCCTTGTAGTGCACCGCGACGTACGGCCAGGCCTGCATCGCCGTGACACCGTCCAGGCCGCGGATGCTCTCGTCGAGCACGGTCAGCAGATCCTCGCCGCGCGCAGTCACCACCTCGGCCAGCACATCCCAGCGACCGGCGGTCAGCGCCACATACGACACCGGCTCCACGCGGGTCAGCGCCTCGGCCACCTTCTGGGCGCCGGACCGGCCGTCGGTGCGGAGCGCCACCCAGCTGCTGTGGCGGTAGCCGAGCCGCAACGGGTTGGCGATGCACATCACCCGGGCCGCGCCCGCTTCCACCATCCGGTTGTACCGGACCCGAATCGTGGTCTCGGACAAGCCCAGCGCGGACGCGAAGTCGCGGAAGGCGGCGCGGCCGTCGACGGCGAGGCGGGTCAGGATCTCGCGGTCGATGTCGTCGAGCGGGCGTGGGCGCACCGCGCCGTCGGCGAGCACCCCGGACAACCGGGCCTGCTGATAATGCAGCCGGAGGAAGGGCAGCAGCTCGACCGATCGGACCCCGGGCTGCGTCGCGATCTTGTCGAAGGCGACATCGTGCAGCTCGCGGGCATCGGTGCAGACCAGCTCCAGCACCACCCCGTACGGTCCCGTCGTCGCCGTCACGTAATCGGCTTCGGGAAGTTGCGCGAGCTCGGCGGCGAGCTCGACCGGTGTGCGCGATCCGTCGACGGTCAGCAGAGCCAGCCCCAGGGAACCGAACCCGAGCACCGCCGGATCGGTGATGGCGGCGATGGTCATGTAGCCCTCGCTCAACAATCGCGAAACCCGGCGGCGCGCAGCCTTTTCCGTGACATCGGCCCGACGGGCCAGCTCCGCGTAGGGGATACGGCCATCGGCCTGCAGCAGTTCGATGAGCTGACGGTCGACCGCGTCGAGGTCGGTGTAGCCCGGATCGGACAGCAGCGTGCGGGCTGCCTCAAGCTCCGCTGACGGTGGCATCACCCGAGGCTACCGGCTGTCGGTGCTTGCCAACCCCATAGGCGAGGACGATCCTGGCCACATGACGGTCTCACCGATGTTTCCACTCGAAGTGGCCATGTTGCCAGGCCAGGAACTGCCGCTGCGGATCTTCGAACCGCGCTACGTGGCGATGGTGGGCGACTGTATGGCCATGTCGGAGCCGTCTTTCGGGGTGGTGCTGATCTCGGCCGGCCGCGAGGTGGGCGGCGGTGACCGCCGGTGCGACGTCGGGGCTCTGGCCAAGATCGTGGACTGCCAGGAATTCGGAGTGGGCAAGTACCGGCTGCTGTGTGTGATGGGCGAGCGCATCCGGGTGCAGCGCTGGCTCGACGACGACCCGTATCCGCGCGCCGAGATCGAACTCTGGCCCGACGAACCCGACGGTCAGGCGGAAGCCGCCCGCGTCAGCGATGTCGAAGACCGGATGGTGGCTCTGCTCGACCGGATCGGGGAGGCCCGCGGCACCCCGATCCGCAGCCGCGAGATCGTGGAGTCGGCCGGAGTCGATCCGGAGAACCACTTGTACGCCTTGGCCGCTCGGCTACCGATGGGGCAGGCCGACCGTTACTCGCTGTTGGCCGCGCCCTCGGAAGCGGCCCGCGTCGAGGTGCTCAGCGAGGCCGTGGACACCGTCACCGCGATGGTGGAGTTTCAGCTTTCGGAGTGAGGGAACGAAGTTCGCGTGCCGAGTCCGGCCCTGATGTGCTCTGCCGGACACTGTGGCGAATGTCTAGGTTTTTCGGGCAGATTCAACGATCCACCTTGAGAAGCTACACGCTCGCCACAGTAGCCAGCACCCCATATATCACTAGGGTTCGGTCAGGACACCCTCGACGAACTCCGTGGACATGGTGCCCTCGGTCAGGTCGGCCGGCATGGCGCGGTGGTAGCGCGCCATCAGGTCGTCGGAAGGCAGGGCCGACACGTCCCAGCAGTGCTCGTCGAGCCAATCAGGCACGTGGGCGCGGTCCTCGATGAACCACAGCTGCTCCGGATCCGGCATGTCGTCGCCGGCTTCAGCGGCCTCGGCCCGCATCTTCGCGATGTGCTCACGGCGGCGGGCCAGCTGATCTTCGGAGAAGAACCCGGCGCTGAAGGCCTCGACCCCGATCCGGCTGTCGCGTGCCGACAGCTGCGTGATGCGCTCGAACAGCAGGTCCTGCGCTTCGGCGGGCAGGTAGGGCAGCAAGCCTTCGACCGACCACGCCGTCGGCTGGGTTGCGTCGAAACCCGCATCCCGCAACGCCTTCGGCCAATCCTGGCGCAGGTCGACCGGGACGGCGACATGCCGTGCCTTGGGCGTAACCCGGTGCGCCGCGAGGACCTCCTCCTTGAACCGCAGCACCTGCGGCTGGTCGATCTCGAACACCACGCTGTCGTGGATCCAGGGCAACCGCCAGGCGCGCGCGTCCAGGCCGGCCGCCAGGATCACCGACTGCCGGATACCCGCCGCGCCGGCGGCGAGGAAGAACTCGTCGAACCATTTGGTCCGGGACGCGGCGTAATTGCCGATCGCGCGTATCCGCTGGGCCATCGCGCCCTCGGGCGGGCGCCAGCCCCGCGCAGCCGCGGCGTCGAGAAACATCCGCGCATACGGGTCGGTGAACAGCGGGGTGTCGGATGCGGTCTCGTGGGCTCGGGCCATCGCCACCCCGAGCGCGGTGGCACCCACGCTCTCGGTGATGTCCCAGCTGTCGTCGTTAGTTCTGGCCATCAGTTTCAGTCTCCCCGAACTCGGCCATCTCGTCTCGGGTCAGCAGATTCTCCCGGTTGCGCTGCTCCCGATAGGCCAGCTGCCCGACGCGGTTGGCGATCACCGGCGCGGTGATCAACGTGAACAAGCCGGTGAGGATCACCATGCCGATATCGGCGTGGCCGCGGAGCCGGATCGCGGCGCCGGCCAGCACCAGCAGCAGCCCGAGCACCTGGGGTTTGGTCGCCGAATGCATCCGCGACATGGTGTCGCCGAACCGCACGATGCCGATCGCGGCGGTCAGGGCCAGTGTCGACCCGGCCAGGATCAGGACCGCGGTGACGATGTCGAGCAGGTTCATGGCGCCCGCTTCCGTCGCGGTTCATCGGTATCGGGCACGCGGAATCGTGCGACGCTCACCGAACCGACGAAGCTGATCAACGCCAACGCCGTCAGGCTGTAGGTCACCGTGGTGTCGAGGCTGTATGCCGCCCAGGTTCCGATACCGCACAGCGTGACGGCCACCAGGGTGTCCAACGCGACCAGCCGATCCAGCGTGCTCGGCCCGGCCAGTAGACGAAACATCGTGATCGCCGCGGCCGCGGTCAACATGACCGCCGCGATCGTCCATACGGTGCTCATGCGCGATCCGCCTTCGCTTCTCGCTGGTCCGTCATGTCAGGCGCCCTCCTTGTTCACCGCGGGGCGCCAATCGGACTCACGCTCGAAAGCGGCCACCAGAAGCCGCTGCAGCGTGGTGATCTGGCTGTGGAACCGGTCGATCGCCTTGTCGGACCCGACGTCGACGACGTGGACGTAGATCAGCCGGCGGGTCTGGTCGATCTCCAGCACGATGGTGCCCGGGGTGAGGTTGATGATGTTGACGCCGAGGGCCAGCACCAGATCCGACTTGATCGCCAGGTGCGCCCGCAGCACCGCGTTGACCGGCAGCGGCCCAGGCCGGACCGCCAGCCACGCCATCTGATAGGACGACATCACCAGCCAGACGGTGACCTGAATGACCAACCGCGCCAGCGAGAGCAGATGAATCCGGCCCTCCACCGGGACGGCGGGCAGCGGCAGTAACACCGTGATCAGTACGGCGATGGCCAGACCAGACAGGATGTTGGCCGCGGAGATGCTGCCCCACAACAGCACCCACACGAGCATCAGCCAGCACAGGATCCAGGCCCGAAGCAGCAGCCACCTCATCGCTCATCACCCCCGAGCACCGCCGAGATGTACTGCCCACGGTCCAGCACCTCGGCCGCGGCGCGCTCGCTGTAGGAGAAGATCGGCCCGGCCGCCACGGTCAACGCCAGCCCGACCGCGATCAAAAGGCCTGTCGGAGCCAGCATTCCCACCGGCATGCGCCCCACACTGTTGCGGTCGGCGAACTCGATGACCTCGATGTCGTCGAGCAGCACCGCCGGCGCCGCCCCGGCCAGGTGCCCCTCGGGGGCGTCGGCGCGGGCCCGCCAGAACGCCTTCGTCCACACCCGTGCCACCACGTAGAGCGTCAGCAGGCTCGTCACCACGCTGCCGGCCACCAGGATCCAGGCCAGTACCGAACCGTTCGCGGCGCCCGCCTCCAGCAGCGCCACCTTGCCGATGAAGCCCGAGAAGGGCGGAATACCACCGAGGTTCAGCGCAGGCACCACGAACACGAACGCCAACACCGGGCTGGCTGCGGCGAGCCCACCCAGCCGCTGCAACGTCGACGCCCCGGCCTGGCGCTCGATCAGACCGACGACCAGAAACAGCGTCGTCTGCACCACGATGTGGTGGGCCACGTAGTAGATCGCACCGGACATGCCGAGCTGATTGGCCAGTGCCACGCCGAACACCATGTAGCCGATATGGCTGACGAGGGTGAAGGACAACAGCCGCTTGATGTCGCTCTGGGCGATCGCACCGAGGATGCCGATGACCATGGTGAGCAGGCCCGCCACCAGCAGTACGTCGTCCAGCTCGCCGCCTGGGAACAGCAGCGAATGCGCCCGGATGATCGCGTACACGCCGACTTTCGTCAGCAGGCCGGCGAACACCGCGGTGACCGGCGCGGGCGCGGTGGGGTAGGAGTCGGGCAGCCACGTCGACAGCGGGAACACCGCGGCCTTGATACCGAACGCCACCAGCAGCACCGCGAACAGCGCGGTGCGGGTGCCCGCCGGGATGTCGTCGAGGCGCAACGCCAACTCGGCCATGTTCAGCGTCCCGGTCGCGGCGTACACCAGCGCGATGCCGATCAGGAAGATCAGCGACGACACCATCGACACCAGCACGTAGGAGATGCCCGCGCGGACCCGGTCCTCACTGGCGCCGATGGTCAGCAGGACGAAGCTCGCGGCCAGCAGCACCTCGAAGCCGACGAACAGATTGAACAGGTCACCCGCCAGGAACGCCGTGCACACACCGGCCGACAGCACCAGATAGGTGGGCAGGAAGATCGACGTCGGCTGGCGTTCGTCGCCGTCGCGGATACCCTGCCCGATGGCGTACGCGACCACTGCCAGCAACACGATGGCCGACACCACGAGCATGAGCGCCGAAAGCCGGTCCACCACCAGGGTGATGCCCAACGGCCCCATACCGGGCACGCTCTGGCCCCACCCGCCGACATGCAGGACCAGGGTGCCGTCGCGGTCGGCCAGGTACACCAGCGCCGCGCACACCACGACCACCGCCGTCAGGGCGAACTGGGTGATGACCCGCTGCAACCGGGGACGACGCCCGGCCACGAGAGTCGCCGCCGCGGCCAGCGCCGGGATCAGCACGGGCAGCGGGATCAGGGCCTGTGCGGCGTTCATGCGCGATCCGCCTTCGCTTCTCGCTGGTTCACTTCGACCCCTCGAATCCCGGCAGCGCATCGAGCTCGTCGGGTGCGTCGGTGTCGCGGTTCGGGTCTGGTTGCGGAATGACCTCTTCCTCCGGCGCCGACTGCTGGGAGACCCGGGTGTCCTCGGGATCGTTGCTGACCTCTTCGACCGTGGTGAGTCGATACGAGCGGTAGGCCAGTGCCAGCACGAACGCCGCCAGCCCCATGCTGATGACGATCGCGGTGAGGATCATGCCCTGGGCCAGCGGATCGGCGTCGGTGCCGGCGCCGTTGCTGGTGCGGCCGCGGATCGGCGGATTACCCGACCGGCCACCGGTCATCAGGATCAGCAGGTTGACGGCATTGCCGATCAGCAACAGCCCCAACAACATCCGGGTCAGGTTGCGTTCGAGCAGCAGGTAGACGCCTGCGCTGGTGAGGCCGCCGATGATGATCAGCGGGACCAGGAATGTCGTCATCGGGCGATCTCCGTATCCACGCGGGCGCCGAGGCTGCGTAAGATATCGAGCACCAAACCGACAACGATGAGATACACCCCCAAGTCGAAGAACAATGCGGTCACCATCTTGACCGAACCCAATACCGGCACGTCGAACTGCAGGACGGCCGAGGACAACGCGGGCGCTCCCAACAGGATCGAGGCGACCGCCGTCCCCGCCGAGAGACCGAGGCCCGTGCCGAGGATCTTGCCCGCGTCCAGCGGCAGCGTCTCGCCCAGCTCGTAGCGGCCACCGGCCAGGTACCGCAGCACCAGGGCCAGGCCCGCGGTCAACCCGCCGGCGAAGCCGCCGCCCGGGGTGTTGTGGCCGGCGAAGAAGAAGTACGCCGAGAGCACCATGATGAGCGGGAAGATGACGCGGGTCGCGACCTCCAGCACCAGGGAGCGGTGCCGCGGGTCGCGCAGCTCGCTGCCGCGCAGCCAGGTGACGTCGCCGACGGCGGGGCTGTAGGCCCCGATGGGACCGATGTCGGGCTGGCCGACGGCCGTACTGCCGACCGCCGAGCTGACGCGCGGCGCGGAACCGAACCGCCGGTTCCGGAACACCAGTGACGCCACACCCGTCGCGGCCACCAGCAACACCATGACCTCGCCCATGGTGTCCCAGGCACGGATGTCGACCAGCAGCACATTCACCGCATTGGCGCCGTGCCCGCGGTCGTAGGCGGCATCGGGGATCAGCTCGGCGATACCCACACCGTTGCGCGCGGCCATCGCGAACACCGCGAGCGTCGTGACCGCGGCGCCCACCGCCAGCGCCAGCGCGGCACGCGGCAGCCGGTAGCGGTTGATGTTGGTGGCGTCGGCCTCGGCCGGCAGGATCCGGAGGACCAGCACGAAGATCACCAAAACCAGTGTCTCGACCAGGAATTGGGTCAACGCCAGATCAGGGGCGCCGTGGAAGGCGAACGTCGCACCGCAGCCGTAGCCGGTCACACCGACCAGCAGCACCGCGGCCAGGCGGTTACGCATCACCGTCGCGCCGATCGCGGCGGCCAGCATCAGCAGCCCGATCACCACCTGCAGCGGGGAATCCCACAGCTGGAAGTCCGGGCGGTCGCGGGCGCCCAGCGCCAACATCACGATGGGCAGCACCACCAGCGTCGACAGGATCACCGACTGGGTGGCCGGCAGCGAGCCGCGCTGCGTCTCGCCCGTCAGTCGCACCGACGTGATGTCCAGACCGCGAATCACCGCGTCGTACATCCGGTCGGCATTGCCCAGCGGCTGGTAGGCAAACCGGGTGCGGGGCAACCGGTTCCGTCCGAAGAACACGGCGGTACCGACGGCCAGCACGACCACCGAGAGCAGCAGTGGCAGGCCGAATCCGTGCCACAGGGCCAGGTGGTAGCCCGACCCGCCGGGCATGGTGTCGGCGTATTCGTCGAGCACGGAGTCCATCCCGGCGGGCCACAACCCGAAGCCGAGGCCGGCACCGGCGAGGATCGCCGGCGCAGCGAGGAAACCCGTTGAAGGACGGTGCATCTCAAGCACCCGGGTGCTCGGATGCGGCAGCCCTTTGTCAGCGAACGCGCCCCACATGAAACGCAGGCTGTAGATCGTGGTGAACACCGAGCCCACCACGATGCCGGTCAGCACCCACGGTGCCGCGGAGCCGAGGGCCGGACTGTGCAGCACCGTCTCCAGGTCGGCCTCCTTGGCGACGAAGCCGAAGAACGGCGGCAGCGCGGCCATGCTCGCGGTGGCGCACGCGGCGATGATCAACAGCGGCCGGTGATGGCGCCCCAGGCCCGCGAGGCGCCGGATGTCGCGGGTGCCGGTGGTGTGGTCGATGATGCCGACCACCATGAACAGCGCAGCCTTGAACATCGCATGCGCACACAGCATGGCCAGCCCGGCCAGCATCATGTCGCTGCCACCGGTGCCAACCATCACGGTGATCAGGCCGAGCTGACTGACCGTGCCGAACGCCAGGATCAGTTTGAGGTCGTATTCACGGACGGCGCGCCAACCGGCCAACAGCATCGTGAGCAACCCGAGGCCGATGACCATGGGCCGCCACAGCGGGGTCTCGGCGAAGCCCGGGGCCATCCGGGCCACCAGGTAGACGCCGGCCTTGACCATCGCCGCGGCGTGCAGATACGCGCTGACGGGCGTGGGCGCGGCCATCGCGCCTGGCAGCCAGAAGTGCATCGGCACGATCGCCGATTTGGACAGCGCACCGATGAGGATCAGCGCTATCCCGATCGCCGCAGCTGTGCCGCCCGGGGGAGCGGCGATCAACTCCGAGAGCAGATAGGTGCCGGACAGGTGGCCCAGCACGATGATGCCGACCAGCATCGCCAACCCGCCGAACGTCGTAACCAGCAGCGCCTGGGTGGCTGCCCGCCGGCTGGTCGAGCGCTCGGCGTAGTGGCCGACCAGAAGGAACGACAACACCGTCGTGGTTTCCCAGAAGATGTAGAGAACCAGCATGTTGTCGCTGACCACCAGGCCGAACATGGACCCGGAGAAGGCCACGAGCTCCGCCGCGAAGCTGGGCAGCCGCTTCTCGATCTTCCCGTCGTGGTGGTGGAAGTACTCGCCGCAGTAGAAGAGGACGAGCGCCCCGATGGCCAGCACCAGCACGCTCATGATGGCTGCGAGCGAGTCGAACCGCAGCGTGATGTCCATCGACAACTCGTGCACCCACGGGATGCTCACCGTCGGGACGCGGTCGTGGCTCGGCCAGTTCAAACCGACCCAGACCAGGGAGCCGAGCGGCACCAAGGCCAGCGGGTAAAACGCTCGTCGTCCCCATCTGGCCACCAGAAGTGGCGCCAGCGCGGTGGCGACCGCGTGGGCGAGCAGAACGGCGAGCATGGCACTCCGATCGGGTTGGGGTCGGGGTGTCGGCTACCGATGAGCGCTTGCGCGAAGAACACCGGCATGAGTGGCTTTGGGTTGAGGTCAGTCTACGTGGGCCGATTCTGGCTACCATCAGCTGATCGGCGACGTCGGGGGACATGCGCGGACCCTCGAACTGCTCGTGGCGGGGCCCTGTCGCTGCGCAGCGCACCTCAGAAGTACCGCAGCCAGACGTACACCCAGGCCAGGACGGTACTGAGGGCGGTGACCACGAGGCCGTAACGGGTGAACCGCCAGAAACTGATCGGATGCCCGGCCCGCTTGGCGATGCCGATGGCCACCACGTTCGCACTGGCCGCGATGGCGGTGCCGTTGCCGCTGAAACACGCGCCGAGCGCGAACGCCCACCACAGCGCCTGCCCGGTCTGCGCCTCCGGGGCCTGGGCCACCATGTCCTCCACCACCGGCGTCATGGTCGCGGTATAGGGAATGTTGTCGACGAATGCGCCGACGATCGCCGAACCGAACAGCAGGGCCGTCGCCGCCCCGAACCAGTTGTCGCCGAACGCCGATTCGGCCACCGAGCCGAGCGCGCCGATGACCCCCGTGTGGACCAACCCCGCGACCATGACGAACAGGCCCATGAAGAACACCAGCGTGGGCCACTCGACCTCGGGTAGCACCTCGGCCACATCGATGTCGGTGACCAGCAGCATCGCCCCGGCGCCCAGCAGTGCGACGATCGACGGCGCCACGTGCAACACCGAATGCAGCGCGAACCCGACGATCACCACGTTGAGCACCAGAAGGGAGCGGAGCAGCAAGCGCTTGTCCTTGATGGCGCGGCGTTCCTGCAGCGCCATCACTTCATCGATGTGCACCTTGTCGGCCCGCAGGTCCTTGTGGAACAGCACCCGGGTGAACAGGACGAACAGCGCGAAGATGATCACCACGATCGGTGCCATGTGGATCAGGAAGTCGTTGAAGGTCAGGCCGGCGCGGCTGCCGATGATGATGTTCGGCGGGTCCCCGATCAGGGTTGCGGCGCCGCCGATGTTGGAGGCCAGCACCTCGGCGATCAGATAGGGCTGGGGCGGGATCTGCAGCCGGTCGCAGATCACCAGGGTCACCGGCGCGATAAGCAGGATGATGGTCACGTTGTCGAGCACCGGTGAGGCGAACGCGGTGATGGCCATCAGCATGACCATCAGCCGGAACGGGTTGCCACGGGAGCGTTTGGCGGCCCAGATCGCGAGGAAATCGAAGAGCCCGGTCTGCTTGATGACGCCGACGATCACCATCATCCCGAGCAACAGGAAGATGACGTTCCAGTCGATGCCCTGGTGTTCGGAGTGGAACACCTCGGCGCCGGGGATCAGCCCGAGCAGGGCCATCAGGCCGGCGGCGACCAGGACGGTCTTGACCTTGTCCGCTCGCTCGGTGGCGATGAACCAGAAGGCGACGACGAATATCGTCAGCGCCAGGGCCGGAGCCAGCACAAGCTGAGGCGGTCAGTCGCCGGGCCCGGCGACCGCGAGGCTGGTCAGCAACCGTTCGAGCGTGACCGCCCCGGTGAGCCGTCCGCTTCGGTCGACGACCGCGATCAGCGGGCTGCGCTTGTTGGCCATCACGGTGGCGATCTCCAACAACGTGGCGTCAGGTGTCACGGTCGCCGGCTTCGTTGCAGGTCCAGGCAGACAGTCACCGACCGTGAGTTTGCCCGGGCCGTGCCAGAACAGATCGGCATGAATCTCGTCGACGGTGCGGACCAACGCAGGATCGTCTTGGTATGACTCGGGAATGGCCAGTCGCAGCACCTGAGTGCCCGGCAGCACCGCCACCGGGCGGTCGTCGTCATCGACCACCACCAGGCCGGGAAGCCGGTTGACCACCATCAGCTGGACGGCCTTCGAGACGGGGTCGTCGATCCGCACGGTCGGCAGGTGGGCCGCGATTTCGTGTGCCTGCATAAGCTCGTTCCAATGCGTCGCTAGTGTCATCGTCCTCGTTCTCCGATCAATTGGGGACGGCTGTGCGCAACGACGGTCCGAGTTCACGTCGGCAGTTCACGTCGGCTCCGGCGGTGGCTGCCAGTGTGGCTGCCATGCTGGTCGGGGACCATCGGGGCTGACACCCATTCCGTGGGGGTTGTTGCCTGTATGGACAAGAGCAGGTCTCACGGGTCACGCTGGTGTGGTGAAACCGGCGCGCACCCCGGCGGCCGCGTTGTTCCGCCGGGTGTTCCTGATCAACGGGTTGATCTTCACGCTGGGCACCCTGATCCTCGCGCTGTCACCCGCCTCGGTGTCTTCACGGATAAAACTCACCGAAATCCCAGTTTTGGTCATAGGTTTGGCAGTTATCCTGGCTGCCAACGCACTACTCCTGAGATCCAGTCTTGCCCCATTGGATCGGCTCGCCGCGTCAATGCGGCGGGTCGATCCGCCCAAGCGCAGCGACCGCGTCGATGACCGTGGCAGTGGCGATCTGCAGCACCTGATCGAGTCGTTCAACGCCATGCTCGATCGGTTGGAGACCGAACGGACCACGGCGAGCGCGTCCGCGTTGGCGGCCCAGGAGAACGAACGTCAGCGCATCGCACGGGAATTGCACGACGAGATCGGTCAGACGCTCACCGTCGCGCTGCTCACGCTCAAGCGTGCGGTCGACCGGTCCCCTGAGTCGATTCATCCTGAACTCGCCGATGCCCAGGAGATCGTGCGATCCAGTCTCGACGAGGTACGCGAGATCGCCCGGCGGTTGCGTCCGGACGCGCTGGAGGACCTCGGGCTGCACAGCGCGCTCAACGCACTGTGCAACGACTTCGCGCAGGCATCCGGCATTGCGGTGGTCAAACACATTGCGCCGCAATCAGACCGGATGAAGCCCGACATCGAGCTGGTGTGCTACCGGATCGCCCAGGAGAGTCTGACGAACGTGGCACGGCATGCCGGCGCGCGCAAGGTGTGGCTCGATCTGCACACCGGCGCAACGGAGTTGACGCTGCGGATCGCCGATGACGGGCGTGGCGGCGTGGATGCCGAGGGCGCGGGGATCAACGGCATGCGCGAGCGGGCCCTGCTGGTGAACGCCACCCTGACGATCAGCTCACCGCAGGACGGCGGCACCGAAGTGCGGCTGGTGATCCCGGTGCGGGGCACGTGAATGCCCGCCCGCATCCTGCTGGCCGATGATCACGCGCTGGTCCGTAGCGGGCTGCGGATGATCATCGATGCCGAATCCGACCTGCAGGTGGTGGCCGAGGCCGCCGACGGGTACGAGGCGCTGAGCGCCCTGGACACGACGCCGGTGGACCTGGCGATCCTGGACATCGCGATGCCGCGGATGACCGGGCTGCAAGCCGCGCGGGAGATCAACCGGACCCATCCGACCGTGCGGATCCTGATCCTGTCGATGTACGACAACGAGCAGTACTTTTTCGAGGCGCTCAAGGCCGGGGCGTCGGGCTACGTGCTGAAGTCGGTGGCCGACCGCGACCTGTTGGAGGCGTGCCGGGCGACCATGCGCGGCGAGCCGTTCCTCTACGCCGGAGCGGTGACGGCACTGATCCGCGACTATCTGCACCGGTCACGTCAGGGCGGCGAGTTGCCGGACACCATCCTCACGCCGCGGGAGGAAGAGGTGCTCAAGTTGATCGCCGAGGGCTACTCGACGCGGGAGATCGCCGCGACGCTGACCATCAGCGCCAAGACGGTGGATCGGCACCGAACCAACATCCTGGCCAAGCTCGGCCTGCGGGACCGGCTGGCGTTGACGCGCTACGCGATCCGCGCCGGGCTCATCGAACCCTGAGTCCAGATCGGAATGGCATGTGACACAACGCCGATACCCCAGCCCATGATCGGCCGCTCGCGGTCGCCGGCGCGGGTGGTTTCGACGGTGTGTAGGGCGGTGTCGGCCATCTCAACTCCGTGAATCTAGTCAGTGACAAGTTGAACTATTCCACTAGAACTTGTCAACGTCAAGATGTAGTTCTGGCCGCTTCCTGTTCGGCAAGGTCACGCAAGGTGAGCAGCTGTTTCCGCATCATCACCACGTCGCCCACGGCCATCGCCCACCCGATGAGCCGGGGCCCGCCGAAGCACACCCGTACGTGGACGCGGGTGCGCCCGGCTTCGGCGCGCACGGCATAGGTGACTGCGACCTTGCCGGACTGCAACGTGATGTGTTCGTGGTCCGTGAACGACTGCAGCGTGAAGATCTGCATGAAGCGTTGACCGGTGCGGAGCTGAGCCAGATTCGGGTCCCGGGTGCGCGGACTCCGTCGGCCGAAGTTGTCGATCAGGTCGTAGCTGTAGGGCGCGACCCGCAGCTGGCAGAGCCAGTCGAACACGGTCGAGGACGGCGCGTCGATGCTGATCGCCCGGTCGGCGGAGAACGCGGC
The DNA here is from genome assembly GCA_036235365.1 of Mycolicibacterium sp. 050232. GTDB lineage: Bacteria > Actinomycetota > Actinomycetes > Mycobacteriales > Mycobacteriaceae > Mycobacterium. Next base: position 100,903 of record JAZBEZ010000008.1, read on the forward strand.
GGGGGCCAGGGCGTCGCACGGCAGCGCCGCGTTGCGCTCCTGGGTGGTGGCGCCCCAGTTCAGGATCACGCCATCACGTCCGGACGTGGACGCAGGTGTCCCGCAATACGTTTGAGTGTCTGGCGCACCGCCACCTTATGACCGCCGGAGCCGATCACCAGGGCGCGGTAGATCTTTCCGTGCAGGCCCGGGAAAGCTGCCCAGGTTTGCGAACGCACCCGGGTGCGATGCGGGCCCAGGTCGTCCAGCTCGAAGACCCACTCGTAGATCGAGAAGGGGTGGCGGCCCTTGAGGACCAGGCGTTGGCGCGGCGCGCACTCGCCGATCGCGAATCCGAACGGGGCGCGGGGTTCGGCGGGGTCGCCGCACATGGTGCGCAGGACGGCTGCCCATGTCGTGGCAGCGTCGGCGTCGACGGTTATGGCATGCTCATCGATATAGGGTAAACGTTCCATATAGAAGGACTGTACTAGATCATGGCGCCTCCGCGGAAGCATGAAACCGACGCGATCCTGGATGCGACGCGGGCACTGGTGCTCGGCGAAGGGCCAAGGGCGGCAAGCGTTGCGGCGATTGCCAAGGTCAGCGGGGCTCCGGCGGGCACGCTGTATCACCGGTTCGGCAATCGCAATGGGGTGCTGACGGCGGCGTGGTTGCGGGCGCTGGAACGGTTTCAATCCCGTGCGATGGCGGCGACCGGTGAGGACTCTGTCGAGGCGGCGGTGGCGATGGGTGTCGCCGCCGTGGACTTCGCGCGTTCGGTTCCCGAGGATGCGCGGCTGCTGCTGACCATCCGGCCGAGCGACCTGCTCGACGGTGCCCCCGACGCGGAGTTCACCGCGACGCTGGCGGCGATGAACGCCCCACTCATCGAGCGGCTACGCGAGCTGGCCCGGGGGATTTTCGGCGACGACGACGCGCGCACCATGGACGCCATGTCACGGGCGGTCGTCGACCTGCCCTATGCGATGGTGCGCCGCCACGCCAACGATGCCGAACTGCCGGCCTGGCTGGAGGAAGACCTGGCCGATGCGATCCGGAAGTTGTTGGCGGTGTAGCGGTTTGGCTCAGCGCGGATGCATCTGGCCGTCGAGGTTGCCGCCCTCTAGGTGGTCGGTGGTGGTGTAGTCGGTCGCTGCGGATCTCAGCTTGACGGAGAGGTCAGTCGAGATTTCGTGCATCTTCCCGGCCGCTTCGCGGCGGGACAGTTCTGCGGACTTGAGCGCCATCGCTGTGGGGGAGCACACCAGGCCGTGTGTCTGGAAGACATGGCCTGCCGTTCCATCCGGCGCCGACTTGGCCGCTTCGATCAACGACGCGGCTTCGCCCTGCACGGTCGCCGTCGACCGAATCTGGTCGGAAACGGTAAGTGGCGGCTGCGTCATGGAAGCTCCTTGGTCGGATTCGGGTGGGCGGGCTAGCTCTGGCCGAAACCGCCGCCGGGAATCTTGGCGTTCGCGTTCGTCGATTCGTACCGAGAGGCCAGGTCCTTGATCTTGCCCGCATTTTCGCCGGAACGACTGGCCATTTGATGGCATTGGATCGTTGCGGCGGGCACGGTGCCTGCAACAGCCGCCACCTCTATTGCAGTCGAAAGCGCGGGACCGACGACAGGGGTAGCTTTGGCGAGGAGGGCTGGAACAATACTGAGGCTCAGTATCGTCTGCATTTGCGAAACGAAATCGCGGGTATCGCCGACTTGGCGGGCTTCGTCGGCGACGACTTTCTGAATCGCGGAGTCGGTGGACGACATATCGGCAGCGCGCGCTTGTTGTTCCTTGTTTCTATCGCCGTAGGCCTTCGATGCGTCGCCTGTCCAGTCGCCGGGCGGTGCCGATCTCAAAAGGGTTGAGTGAGCGTCGACGAAGTGGTTGGCCCCTTCGGTGAATCGCGCGCCGTCCTCGGGCCGGCCGAACCCCAGCATGTTGCTTTCCATTGTCAGGACGATCAGACCGGCATTGATAATTGGCGTACCGGCGCCCTTCGCAATATTGCCCAGGGCCTTGGCCGACGATGTCGCGCCACTCGCGGCTGCCGATTTGGCGAGTGCGCCCGCGCCCTCAGTCGCGACAAGCTGACCCATCGACAGAAAGTCGGATCCGATGCCTGCCATGGCCCACGGCACGCTCGACTTCGCCCCGTTGGCGTGGTCGGCGATGCCATAGACGTAGTTGCCCTGTAAGTAGTAGAAGCTTCCTACGCCCATACCGAATTCCGATCGTCGACGAACTTCGCTCCGACGAGCCTAGCACCGGATCGGGGCGACGGCGCGCACCAAATGTCGGCTAAAACCGCAGTTGGGATGGGACTTTTAGGCTGGGCGCAGTCGCTCTACGGCACGCCCATCGGTGAGCTCGTCGCGCAGTTCGGGATGCTGCCAGTAGAACCGGACCAAGTCCACGAGTGCGGTGCCCTTGGGTGTGTATATCCCGGGAGCCTCCATCAGCAGGGTTTCGCCGCCGGCCAATGTCACCACCATCGGGTTCCAGAAGCGCTCCTCATCGGGCAGTTTGTCCGCGATGTTCTCGACCTCGTCCCATTTTCCGGTTTTGGGTTCCCGCAGCGTCGAGAATTCAAATCCTTCCGGGGTCAGGCTGAGATAGCTCAGGCTGCCTTGCCGGCGCAATTTGATCCAGCACCACGTCAGAACTGCCGCGGCTGCTCCCGCGCACATTGGGAACACATGCCGGCCGACGTCAAAGGGTAGATATAGCACGCCAAAAACCCAGGCTAGGAACATCAACCACGTTGACAGGCCGCCTGCGACAATGAATCTTCGCAGATTGTATTCTATTCGCTTGTCGGGCCGCAGTTGGGTTCCAGTGGTGTCGAATGATGCCTGGAATGCGACCGACCTCGATTGCGTCATCATGGTTGTCGAATAAATAGCGGTCAATGCCAAACCGAGGGCAACGGCTACGGTCACGAATGATGAGTGCTTTGCGGCATTAAACCCCCAGACCGCCAGCATGGCCAAAAAAACCAGCGCCACTGCAATCCCGGATCGTCTCGCAAGTTTTTCCATTTCGCCCTTTGCGTGCGTCGGTGGACATGGTCGGTAGGCTTCTGGCCTATGGATGATAAGGCCGGAGCTCCAAGGGTTGTCGCAGCCAGTCGCGAGATCGCCGCACCGGCGGAGGTCATCTTCGAGATGATCGCGGATCCATCCCAACAGCCCCGCTGGGACGGCAACGAGAACCTGGCCGAAGCGCCGACCGGTCAGCGGGTTCGCGCGGTCGGAGACGTGTTCGTCATGACGATCAGCCAGGGCGGCGATCGAGAAAACCACGTCGTGGAGTTCGAGGAGGGCCGGCGGATAGCCTGGCGGCCGTCGGAGGTCGGGAAGGAGCCGCCCGGTCACCTGTGGCGCTGGGAGCTGGAACCGTTGGGCGACAACCGAACCCTGGTCACCCACACCTACGACTGGACGCAGCTCACGGATGAGAAGCGCCTGGTGCGCGCACAGGCGACCACCGCGGACAGGCTGCAGGGATCGATCGAACGGCTTGCCGCGATCGCCGAGTAGCTGTCAGTCACACCCGTCTCAATAATCACGGCGCGGCGAGCGGGTGTGGGTGTGCCCGCCTACCAGCGACAGATGAGCGACAATCGCCACATGCATCCCGGTGGCACCTTCCACCACATTGCGACTTTCACCGGCGTCACGTAGATGCCAATTCGCCTCGTCTGCAACAGATTTCGGCTTGCCCGCCTATCAGCGACAGTGTCGCTCGGAGTCGGGCACTGGACTGGTGGGACTGTCGAGGTTCCAGTTGTCCCAGTGGTGGATGAGTATGCCCGATCTGGGGCCCGTGGTACGGAAGCGATTCAGGAGGCGATTGTCGCTCGATTGTCGCTGGTAGGCGGGCAGATCGAGTGGTGGCTCGACGCCGTGACGCCTGGGGTTCTTGTGACTCGCGCGGACGTGCCGGAGCGACAGTGGGCTACGGGGGCGGGGGCGGACGCGGGAGAAGACGCGGCGGGAGAACGCGCGGGGAAGCCGGTGCGACGGGGGACACCAGCCCGCGAACCTCAGCGCCCGGCCGCGAACTCCCGCAACGATTCCACCTGCGCCGCATCCAACGACGGTCGCACGGTCTCGCGCGCTTTGGCGACGTCGGCCGCGGTGACGTCGGCCGCGTCGATGGACCGGCGCATCGCCGTCAGCGCCGCTTCCCGCAGCAGCGCCACACAGTCCGCCGCGCTGTAGCCGTCCAACTCGCCAGCCAGGGCGTCGAGGTCGACGTCGGAGGCCAGCGGGATGGACTTACCTGCGGTACGCAGGATTTCGCGTCGGGCATCGGCGTCGGGCGGCTCGACGAACACCAGCTTCTCCAGCCGGCCCGGCCGCAGCAGCGCGGGATCGATGAGGTCTGGGCGGTTGGTCGCACCCAGTACGACGACGTCGTTCATCGGTTCGATGCCGTCGAGTTCGGTGAGCAGGGAAGCCACCACGCGGTCGGTCACCCCGGAGTCGAAGCTCTGCCCGCGCCGTGGGGCCAGCGCGTCGATCTCGTCGAGGAACACCAGTGAGGGCGCGGAGTCGCGCGCCCGGGCGAACAGTTCGCGCACTGCCTTCTCCGAGGAGCCGACCCATTTGTCCATCAGCTCAGCACCTTTGACCGCGTGCACCGAGAGCCGTCCGGAACTGGCCAGGGCCCGCACCAGGAAGGTCTTTCCGCACCCGGGTGGCCCGTACAGCAACACGCCACGCGGCGGCTGGACACCGAGCCGCTGGAACGTGTCAGGGTGCTGCAACGGCCACAGTACGGCTTCGGTGAGGGCCTGCTTGGTCTCGACCATGTCGCCGACATCGTCGAGCGTCACCGAGCCGACCGACACCTCTTCGGCCGCCGACCTGGACAGGGGCCGGATCACGGTCAACGCCCCCGTCAGATCCTCCTGCCACAGCACCGGCTCGTTACCGTCTGCGCTGGCCCGTGACGCAGCGCGCAGCGCGCCTTCGCGGACCAGGGCGGCGAGGTCGGCCACCACGAAACCCGGTGTGCGGTCTGCGATCTGGCCCAGATCCAATTCGGCCGCCGGAACGCCGCGCACGAGCACTTCCAGCAGTGCCTTGCGGGTCGTGGCGTCGGGCAGGGTCAGGGCGAGTTCGCGGTCACACAGGTCCGGCGCCCGCAACCGGGGGTCCACCCCGATGGGAACGGCCGAGGTGGCGATGAACGCCACGCCGCGAGTGGCCACGGCCTCCCGCAGTTCGGCGATGATCAGTGCCGCTACGGGCTCAGGCGTCCGGTCGGCGGCGGTCGCCGGCAACAGCGCGTCGACGTCGGAGATCAGCAGCACCCCACCGCCGTCGCGCACGGAGGCGACCGCGTCGGACACCCGGCTCAACCGGTCGTCGGCGGCCAGCGCCCCCACTTCCGGGCCGTCGAGTTCCACCAATCGCCGCTCGGCGCATACCGTCCGGACCATGGTGGCCTTGCCGACGCCGGCCGGCCCGGACACCAGGACACCGAGATTCGGTGTGGCGCCCAGAGTTTCGAGGAGCTGAGGCTCGTCGAGGGAGAGCTTGAGCCATTCGGTCAGCTTGCCGGCCTGGGTATGGGAGCCCTTGAGGTCGTCGAAGCTCACTGCCGGCTCGGCCCGCGCGGGGCTGATCGTGTGTGCGCCGGTGGTGTCCGACGGACCCGACCCACCGCCTTCGACCCCGGATCCCCACGACACCACCGAATTCGGTTGAATGCTCACCGGTCCGGACGGATCGACCCCCGTCACCGTCAGCAGCTCAGAGGTCCAGGTGATACCCACCGACGACGCCAGCGCCGCGGTGGCCGCCGACGTCGAGGTGCCCGGCCCGAGATCGCGGGGCAGCAGTGACACCGTGTCGCCGACGGTCATCACCTTGCCCAGCAGGGCTTGCCGCAGTGTCGCCGACGAGATCGAGTCGGTCGCCAACTTCGAACCGGAAACCGTCACCGCCCTGGCGCCGTACACCGTCACCGGCGCCACGATCACCGTCGCGGATTCCCGCACGTCGGCATTGGACAGCGTCACGTCGTCGAGCAGGGCGGTTCCCGTCGGGGTGCCGCCGGGTGCGACGCCGACGACGGCCGCGGTGGTGCGGGATCCGGTCAACGAAACCGCGTCCCACTCACGGAGTCCGAGGGCGGCGATGGCCTCCGGGTGCAGCCGGACCACCCCGCGACGGGAGTCGAGTGCGGAAGTGTTCAGCCGGGCTGTCAGGCGCAGATGCCCGAGCGCATGATCCTCGTCAACCTCGAGCTGCGACATGTCAGCGGCCCGGCTTCCGCAGCCCCAGTCGCGCCATCGACCGCCGGTGCGGCTGTGCCCGGCGAATCGCGCGCCGTGTCGCGCGGCGCTGTTGCGGTTTGTCGTCCCACGATTCGGGGTGGCTGGCCACCCACTTCTTGGTGCGTATCGCGAACGGGATGTGAATCACGTAGGCCACGATGATCACCATGATGACGATGTAGCCGTAGAACACCGACGCTGCCACGCCGATCGCGACCAGTGCCAGCAGGGGCGCCACCATGTTCGGCGGTACCGCGAAGGTGTGGATCTTGCGCATCGGGATCCGGCTGACCACCAGCAGCGAGACGCCGATCATCCAGAGCGACACCGCCCACTCGCTGGTCCACCAGCCTTCGCCGAACTGCATCTTGGCGGCCAGCAGGCCGATCACGCCGATGGCACCCGCCGGGGCGGGCATCCCGACGAAGTACTCCTTCTCGTACGCGGGCTGATCCACGTCCAGCAGCGCATTGAACCGCGCGAGCCGCAACACGATGCACACCGCGTACAGCAGCACCACGATCCACCCGATCCGCGAATGCGACAGCATGGTGCCGTAGATGATGAAGGCCGGTGCGACACCGAAATTCACCGCGTCGGCCAGCGAGTCGATCTCCTCGCCCATCTTCGAGGTGGCGTTGAGCATCCGGGCCACCCGGCCGTCGAGCGCATCGAGGATCGCCGCGACCGCCAGGAACGCCATGGATTCGGTGGGCCGGCCGTCGAGCGCCATCTTGACTGCCGACAGGCCCAGGCAGATCGCGGCCACCGTCATCGCACTCGGCAGCATCCGCACCGAGAACGGCGGTGGCTTCATGCGGCCCTTGATCAACGACGGGGGCCTCACGCGCGGCTTGATCATGGCAACTCCGCCAGGACGGTTTCCCCGGCCAGCGTCCGCTGGCCGGGGGTGACGAGCAGGTTCGAACCGGCGGGCAGGTAGGTGTCCAGCCGGGAGCCGAACCGGATCAGGCCGTAGGTCTCGCCGATGTCGAGCTTGTCGCCGACGTGCGCGTTGCACACGATGCGTCGCGCGATGAGCCCGGCGATCTGCACGGCGATCACCTCAGCGCCCTCCGGGGTGCGAATGACGACGCTGTTGCGTTCGTTGTGCTCGCTCGCGGCTTCGAGCTCGGCCGAGTGGAAGCGCCCGGGGCGGTGCTGCACGGCTACCACATCACCGCCGATCGGGGCCCGCTGCACATGCGCGTCGAGCACCGACAGGAAGATGCTGATCCGTGGCCGCGGGGTATCGGGCAGGCCCAGCTCAGCCGGCGGTACCGCGTCCTCGATCAGGCACACCAGCCCGTCGGCGGGGGCGACCACCACGCCGGGGCGAGTCGGTGCCACCCGAGGCGGGTGGCGGAAGAACGCGGCGTTCGCCCCGGCGGCCAGCAGGCCGGCCCGGCGCACCCAGCTGTGCTTGCGGCCCAGGGCCGCGACGGCGAGGCTGGCGCCGACGAACGGTAGGCCCGCCGAATGCATCGGCGGAACACTGGATCGCACCAGGGCCACAAGGCGTTCTGGTCCGGACTGCTGGAGGTCGGGGCGTCTGGCCATCGGGAGGATTCTACGTGCGGGTGGCGTCGGGATTGCTACGTCAGGTCCCAGACGGGAACCGTCGAGCCGGCCGTGAGTTCGGTGACGTCCTCGGCCATCTCCAGCAGACAGTTCGCCGAGGCGAGCCAGCGCAGATGATGCGAGGCCGGGGGACCGTAGCTGCTCACCGAATCCCCGGTCAGCACACCCCGCCGGAACTGCCGCTTTCCGGGCGGGGAGGTCAGATCCTCGGTCAGCTTGGCCGTGCGCCGCGGCCGGTCCGGTGCGGCGTGGCCCATCGCGGCCCGCAGCGGCGAGCGGACGAACACCTCGAACGACACCAGTGCGCTGACGGGGTTGCCGGGCAGGGTCACGATGGGGACCCCGTCGGGACCTCCCAGGGTGCCCGCGCCCTGCGGCATGCCGGGCTGCATCGCCACCTTCACGAACTCCACCTGATCCGACAACGAGTCCTTGACGACCTCGTATGCGCCTGCGCTGACGCCGCCGGTGGTGATGATCAGGTCGGCATCTGCGGCGTGCTCGGCCAGTGCGGCCCGGAAGGCGTCGACGTCGTCGGCGGACATCGGGGCGATCGTGGCCTGTGCGCCGGCGTCGCGGACCGCCGCGGCCAGCATCACCGCATTCGACTCGTAGATCTGCCCCGGCTGCAGCTCGGTGCCTGGGGCCACCAGCTCGGTGCCGGTGGACATCACCATCACGCGCTGCGGCGGCAGCACGGGCAGGGTGGCCAGTCCCAAAGCCGCGGCCAGTCCGAGGGCCGCCGGGGTGATCACCTGACCGGCCCGCAGCACGGTGGTGCCGACGGTGACGTCCTCACCGGCCCGCCGGATGTGCCGGCCGGCCGGGGCGGCAGCGCGGATCGTCACGGTGTCCGTTGCGCCGTCGGTGGCCTCGACCGGCACCACCGCGGTGGCGCCGGACGGCAGCGGGGCCCCGGTCATGATGCGGTGCGCGGTTCCGGGCCGCAGCGTCAGCAGGTCGGTGCGGCCGGCCGGGATGTCCTCGGCGACCGGGAGCCGCACCGGGGTGTCCTCGGTGGCGGACGCGACGTCGTCGGCGACGACCGCGTAGCCGTCCATCGCCGAGTTGTCGAAGCCGGGCAGCGACAGCGGGGCCACCACATCGGCGGCCAGCACCAACCCGAGGCTGTCGTTGAGTGGAACATCTTGCGGTGCACGGGCTTTGATCAACCCGGCGACCACCAAGCGGTGTTCGTCGACGGTACGCATCGTCACACCGGGAAGCTGACGCCGGTGAGCTCTTCGGACACCGCCCAGAGCCGGCGCTGGAGCTCCTCGTCGTGCGACTGCTTGCTGGAGGACACCAGCTTCGGGTAGCCGCGCACTTCCCGGAATCCGTCCGGTCCGTAGTACTGGCCGCCGCGCACATCGGGATCGGTGGCTGCGCGCAACGTGGGGAGCGCCCCCTTCTGCGCGCTGTTGACGAGCAGGCTGCCGATCTGATTGACACCCGGCAGCCCGGCCCCGGGGATGTGGCGGGTGAGCTCGGTGGTCGAGACTCCCGGATGGGCGGCCACCGCGATCGTCGGCTCCTTCTTCGCGGCGAGGCGGCGCTGCAGCTCGTAGGTGAACAGCAGGTTCGACAGCTTGGACTGCCCGTAGGCGGCGACGCGGTTGTAGCTGCGTTCCCACTGCAGGTCGTCGAAGTGGATGGCGGCCTGGATGCGGTGCGCGACGCTGGCGACCGCGACGACGCGCGACCCGTCGACCGGGAGCAGGTGATCCAGCAGCAGACCGGTCAGCGCGAACGCGCCCAGGTGGTTGGTGCCGAATTGCAGCTCGAAGCCGTCGACGGTGGTCTGCTTGGGCGGGTACATCACCCCGGCGTTGTTGATCAGCAGGTCGATCCGCGGGTAGGCGGCCTTGAGTTCGTCGGCGCCGGCGCGGACCGAATCCAGCGAGCCGACGTCCAGCTGCTGCAGCTTGAGGTCGGCCTTCGGCACGGCGGCGGTGATCCGGTCGACGGCTTCACGGCCCTTGTCCAGGTTGCGTACCGCGATGACGACGTGCGCGCCCCTGGCGGCGAGCACACGCGCGGTCTCATAGCCCAGACCGGTGTTGGAGCCGGTGACGATAGCGATCCGGCCGGACTGATCGGGGACGTCGGCCTCGGTCCACTTGGAATTGGCGCTCATGGCTCGAACTCTACGGGGGTGCCGTCGTGCCTCACACCGCTGCGATCAGGGATCCTGACGACTGCGCCCGCATGACATGGTCGATATGGATCTGGCTCGCGATGAACCGCCCGACTTCCGCGACAGCGGCCAGACCCGCCCGGGCCAGCGAGTCGCCGTCGGGCAGACCCGCGAAGTACAGGCCTGGCAGGGCACCCAGGACGCCGCCCCGGTGAAGTGGCGCCCCGGTCTCGTCGAGCGCGTGAGCGGGCAGGATGCGGTAGTCGGACGAGAACCCCGCCGAGGACTGCCCGTACCTGCGGAAGATGACGGCCGAGAATCAGGCGCGCTAAGCGAGGGTGCTGGACGGCGCCCCTGCGTCATAGCAGTGTGGGAGCCATGCGCAATCTGCTGGCGGTCCTCGTCACCGTGTTGCTGTGCCTCGCCGGATGCTCGTCGAAGGACGGTGCCGCAGATCCGTTGTCCGCGTGGAACGACGCGGCGGCGAAGGATTCGATCACCGAGTACGTCGAGCGCGTCACCACGGCGGACAACCCCGATTTCGTCCCGCCCGAGGACCGCATCGCGGTATTCGACAACGACGGCACGTTGTGGGCCGAGGCGCCGTTGCCGTTCCAGGCGGCGTTCGTCATCGACGAACTCAAACGCCGGGCACCGCAGGAGCCGGCGCTGGCCGCCGACCCGATGGTGCAGGCGGCACTCAAGGGCGATGTCGCGGCCCTGCTCGCGGGCGACCGGCATGAGGGGCTGTTGCGCGTCCTGGCGCTCACCCACACCGGGATGACCACCGACGAGTTCAACCAGCGGGTGACCGACTGGATGGCGACCGCGCGGCATCCCCGATTCGACAAGCCCTACGACCAGCTGACCTATGAGCCGCAGCAACAGCTCTTGAACTATCTGCGGGACAACGGGTTCCGTACCTACATTGTTTCCGGTGGCGGTGCCGACTTCATGCGGGTGTTCGCACAGCGGGTGTACGGCATCCCGCCCGAGCAGGTGATCGGCTCCACCGGCACCACCAGATACGAACTGCGCGACGGCAAGCCCGTGCTGGTCAAGACCCTGGACTACGTGTTCGTCGACGACAAGACCGGTAAGCCATCGGGGATCCACGAATTCATCGGCCGTCGCCCGATTCTGGCGGTCGGTAACAGCGACGGTGACCAGGCGATGCTCGAGTACACCACGATCGACAACCCGCGGCCCAGCCTCGGCGTACTGATCCACCACACCGACGCCGACCGCGAATACGCCTACGACGCCAACCCGCCGTCTTCGGGGAAACTGGTCACCGCGCTGCAGGCCGCCGGGCCGAACGGCTGGACCGTCGTCGACATGAAGAACGACTGGAAGTCGGTGTTCTCCCAGTGAAATTGGTCGATCCGGCCCAGCCGCCCAGTCGCAAGGCGCCGCTGGTCTGGGCGTTGAGCTCGGCCATCCCGTGGGTGGTGCTGGCCTTCGCCCAGGTGGTCTGGTTCGCGATCGACACCCGGATGCCGTGGCTGCACGGCGCGGCCGCGATCGTCACGGTCCTGGGCGCGGTGCTGTTCATCGTGGTGGTCCCGATGTGGCGTTACCGCGTGCACCGGTGGGACATCAACGTCGGATCCGGCACTCCGGCGGTGTACACCCGCACCGGCTGGCTGGTGCAGGAGCGTCGCATCGCGCCGATCTCCCGGGTGCAGACCGTGGATACCTACCGGGGCCCGCTGGATCGGCTCTTCGGGCTGGCCAACGTGACCGTGACGACGGCGTCCTCGGCCGGGGCCGTGCGGATCGTGGCGCTCGACGACGACGTCGCCGAGCGGGTGGTGGCCCAGCTGACCGACATCGCGGCGATCGGCGAACAGGACGCCACGTGAGTGTGCCGGGCGGGCCGGCCACGCCGGCCGAGCCGGCCATCCAACTCCAGTGGCAGCGGCTCAGTCCGCGCATGCTGCTGGTCCACCCGGTCCATGAAGTCCTGCAACAGATTCCGCTGCTGATCGGCGCAGTGGTGCTGGGCTCGGCAACCGGCAACCAGGGGTGGACGATCGCGGCCATCGGCCTTACCGTCGCCGTCGGCATCGCCCGGTGGTTCACCACCAGCTACCGCATCGAACCCGACGAGGTGCGGCTGCGCACCGGGCTGTTGCAGCGCAAGGTGCTGTCGGTGCCGCGCAACCGGATCCGGTCGGTATCCACCGACGCCCGGCTGCTGCACCGGATGCTCGGGCTGACCGTGTTGCGGATCAGTACCGGACAGGAAGCCAAGGGCGACACCGAGTTCGCCCTGGACGCAGTCGAGGCGGAGCAGGTACCGAGGCTGCGCGCGATCCTGCTCGCCGACGCCGTACCCGTCGCCGATGCGCCTGCGGGTCGTGAGCTGGCCCGCTGGCAGCCGGCCTGGCTGCGCTACAGCCCGCTGAGTTTCACGGGCCTGGCCATGATCGCCGCTGCGGCCGGCGTCATCTACCAGGCCGGAGTGGGTGCGGCACTGCGGAACTCGGAGCTGGCCCAATCGGGGATCGCGGTCGCGGAACGGCTCGGGGTCCTAGTCAGCGTGGTTGTCGGCGTCGTGGTGGTGCTGGTCGCCTCGGTGGTGCTCTCGGTGCTGCGGTCCCTGCTGACCTACGGAAATCTGGTGCTGCGTCGAGATTCCGACGTACTGCATCTGCAGCACGGCCTGCTGCGGCTGCGCGAGCACACCTACGACATGCGGCGGATGCGCGGCGGAACTCTGCGTGAGCCGCTGCTGGTGCGGGCCTTCGGCGGCGCGCGACTGGATGCGGTGATGACCGGCGTCGGCGGCGAGGGGGAGGCGTCGCTGCTCCTGCCACCGTGCCCTGCCGCCACCGCAAGGACCGTGCTGGCCGAGTTGATCGACAACCCGGAGGCGGTGGATGGCCCGCTACAGGCGCACGGTACGGCGGCGGTGCGCCGGCGCTGGACTCGTGCGCTGGCACTGCCGGTCCTGGCCGGTGTGGCGCTGGCGGTGGTCGGGGTGCCGGCATGGGTGTGGGTGCTGTGGGCGCTGTTCCTCGGGTGCGCCTGCCTGGTGGCCGCGGACCGGGCGCGGTCCCTGGGCCATCTGGTGCGCGACGGTTGGTTGGTGGCCCGCGCCGGATGTCTTGAGCGTCGCCGTGATCACCTGGACGCCGCCGGAATCATCGGATGGACGGTGCGGCAGACGTACTTTCAACGCCGTGCCGGGGTGGCCACCCTGATCGCTGCGACGGCCGCGGGGGAGAAGCGCTACCAGGTGCTCGACGTGCCGGCCGAGCAGGCCTGGTCGGTGGCAATGGCCGCCACGCCGTGGGTGGCCGACAACTTGTGGGCGTCCGGCCGGGCAGGCCCCGACTTGCGCTGAATGTGCGGGCGTTTACTGTCGCTGCATGGCTATCGGTGGGGTGCTCTTCGACATCGATGGTGTGCTGGTGACCTCCTGGCAGCCCATCGACGGCGCGGCGCACACGTTGCGGGTCCTGGCCGAGAACGAGATCGCCCGGTCCTACCTGACCAACACCACCACCCGTACCCGCGCGCAGATCGCCGATCTGCTGACCGCAGCCGGTATGGAAGTCGCCGCCGACGAAGTCATCACCGCGGCGGCGCTGACTGCCGAGTACGTGCGCGACCGCTATCCCGGCGCCCGATGTTTCCTGGTCAACAGTGGGCAGATCGGTGAGGACATGCCCGGCGTCGACGTCGTGTACTCGAGCGACTTCACCGGACCGGCCGCGCCCGAGACCCCGGACGTGGTGCTCCTCGGCGGGGCCGGGCCGGAGTACAACCACCTCACCCTGAGTTGGGTGTACGACTGGATGGCCCAAGGGGTGCCGGTCGTGGCGATGCATCGCAGCACCGCGTGGAACACCACCGACGGACTTCGGGTGGACACCGGTATGTACCTGGCCGGTATGGAGGAGACCTCGGGGCGTAAGGCCACCGCCGTCGGCAAGCCTGCACCCGAAGGGTTCCTGGCCGCCGCCAACCGTCTCGGCGTCGACCCCGAAGAGATGTACATGATCGGCGACGACCTCAACAACGACGTGCTGGCCGCCCAGGTGGTGGGGATGGCCGGGGTGCTGGTGCGTACCGGGAAGTTCCGCCAGGCCACGTTGGACCGTTGGGCCGCAGACGAATTCGCGATGCAGCCTAATCACGTCATCGACTCGGTGGCGGATCTGCCGGAGTTGCTGGGGCTGTAGGGGCTTTGGTCCTTGGCGCGCTTGCGCCGTTTTCTACACGGGGGTCGTGATTTTCGACGAGCACGACCCGGGTGTAGAAATCGGCGAGCGATGAGCCGCAACTACACCGTGTAGCGGCGGTCGTACCCGGCCTGGCGGTCGGCGATCTGCTGCGCGCGGTCGTAGTCGAGTTGCTCCGGCGTGGTGTTGGGGTCACTGGCCACGATGCCCTCGACCTCGGAGACGTTCACCACCCGCGTCGTCACCGTCGGGTTGTTGGTGGAATCCGGGTCCACACCCTGGAACCGCAACGAGATGGTGCCCTGATTCAGCCCTCCGGTGGACACCCAGTTCGCCACTCGCGGATCCTGCTTTGACACCACGATCGTGTACGTACCGTCCTCGTTCTTGATGGCCTGGCTGTTGTTCAGGCTGGTCTGCTGGTTGCGGGTGTCGTTGGTGATGGTCCAGTCATTGGTCACCGGCACCACGAAGTACTCCGCGTCACCGGGATCGACGGTGATGATCATCGCCTCGTCGTCTTTGAGCTGGAAGTAGCCGGCGCTCTGCAACTGGGTGGAGAGGAACTGTGCGTTGTGCTGCGGTTGGGACAGCGTGTTGGGTTCGCCGGTGGCGCCGGTGGCCACGGACATGTAGGTGTTCTCGCCGCTGATGCCGGTAACCAGCATCAGCAGTGCAGTTTCGGTGGAGGACAACAGCAGCGGTGCCTTGTCGAACGCCGGGATGATGGACACCAGGTTCATCAACGCCGGGTTGTTCACCACCGTCTCACCGATGAAGGGGATGGCAAACCCGCCGATCTGGCTGAACAAGCTGCTGGGCGGCCCCTCGGTCTTCTCGATGGTCAGCGTCATGGGCGTCTCGGTGTTCCAGTCGCCCAAGGTGTTTCGGGTGGCCAGGATGGTCGAGTTGGCCGGGGCCTGGATGTAGTTCATGCCCTGCTCGGCGTCCTCCGGCGCCGCGTCCGGGCTCACCACGATCGTGAACGACCCGTCGTCGCGGATGCTCAGTTGCTCACCGTCGAGGTTCGCCGCGGTGACGCCGTTGATACCCGTCAGCACACTGAAATTGGTGTTGGCAGAAGTGGGGTAGGTGCTCGGATCGTCTGGGTCGTACCCCTCGATCTTCCCCTGGATCTCGTAGGTCGAGGCGCCGTTGATTCCGGTGAATCGGTAGACGGTGTCCGGGTTGTCGTACCAGATCCGGGTTCCGCCGGCGTCCTGCCCGTTCCAGCTGTGCGGCGGGTTGACCTGAAGCAGCAGCTTCGGATCGTTCGAATTCAGCAGCAGGAACTCGGTCGCCGACTGGTTGGCGTACTCGGATGCGGCCTCGTTGAGCTGGGACAGGTTCGTCCAGTCGGGACCGCCGACGGCGGAGAAGTTTTTGAGCGCCTCGGCGTACCAGGTCGCCATCAGCACCACCTTGGCCACCTGAACGATCGGTGTGTTGACGATCTGGCTGACCTGCTGTTCGGCCGCGAGCTGCTCCTCGGTGGCGAGGATGCTGGTCGGCTCCTCGGTCACGTCGGAGGTCACCTCGGAGGTCACCTGCGACGTCGCTTCCGGTGTGCCGACCCGCCCGATGGGCACGATCGCCTGCCGGCCGTCGCGGCGGGACCAGCCCAGCAGTGCCGCCAGGCCGAGATCCTGGATCGGGCTCACCGGTGTTTCCGGCAGGCGCGGTTTGAGTCGTTCCGTCACCGCCGCCACCATCTCCGGGATGGGCTGCGCCACCGGCGCCTGGACGCGCGGTTTCGATACCGGGATCAGCTGATCCGCAACGTCTTTCACCACCGTCTTGGTGACGACGGTCAAGGTTTCCAGTGGCGCGGCTTTGTCGGCGTCGACCGCATCCCGGGACCTGGTGTCCAGTGCGGGCTGCCGTTTGCGTGGCGCATCGGTTGTCGTGCCGATGGCTTGTGACACCGACTTCCGGACGTTGTCGACGGCGTTGTCCACCACCCCGGTGACAGTGGTCGACGACTTGCTGCCCTTGTCGTCCTTTGACTTCCGGTCTGTCGACGCGGTCGGCGCCGTTGATACTGCAGACGATCTACGCTCGCCGAGCTTCGAGCTACCGAGTGCGGACTCCACCTTCGCGGTCACCTCGCTGACCCGTTTGGCCAGCTTGTCCGGGCCGGAGAACGACGGCTTGCGAGGACCTTTCTTCGGGGTGGAGCTATCTGTTTTGGAACTGTTGGTAGTGCCTGACGACGAGCCGGAGGACGTGCCTGAAGAGTCCGAGCCGCCGGTCTCGGCGGAGGCGATCGCGGTGCCGTTGGCAACCGCCACACCGATGCCCAGGGCGACGGCCAGAGCACCTACTCTTCCGATGAATCGCGCGCCTCCAGCGGTAGCGGACGTCGTCGTCATTTCGCCTCCCCCAACTGTTCTGACTGTTACAGAACGCAATTGGCCGACTGTAACAAGTTGCAGTTCGGTCTCGGGCGAGTTTGGCGGACTCTGAATTTATTCGTGCGCGCTCGGCCCTTGTCAGGCCTTCAGATCCCGCACGGCCTCGATCCGGGCCTTGAGCTGATCGGTGGTGGCCGCGGCCACCGGCGGCCCGCCACAGATGCGGCGGAGCTCGTTGTGGATCCAGCCGTGCGGCTTACCCGTGCGGTGGTGGGCGATGGTCACCAGGGCGTTGAGTTCACGACGCAGTTCCCGCAATTGGCCGTGTGTGGTGCGCGGCGGCGGCGGGCCCCCCGACACCGCGGCCTCGGCCGTGCGCTTGGTGAGTTGCTCATCCTGCCTGCGGCGCAACAGGTCTCGCATCTGCTCGGCGTCGAGCAGCCCGGGGATACCCAGGTAGTCGGCTTCCTCGTCGCTGCCGGCGGGTGTCGCGGTACCGAACGAAGCGCCGTCGAAGATCACCTGGTCCAGCTCGGCGTCGGCACCCAGGTACTCGACGCCGTTCTCCAGCTCGCTCTTCTCGTCCTTGCGCTTCTCGGCGGCCTCCAGCGCCTCGTCGTCCAGCCCGTCCGATTCCCGGTGCGGCTTGCCCAGCACGTGGTTGCGCTGGGCTTCCATCTCACTGGCCAGCAGCAGCAGGTTCGGCACCGACGGCAGGAAGATGCTGGCGGTCTCACCAGTGCGGCGGGACCGCACGAACCGGCCGATGGCCTGAGCGAAGAACAGCGGTGTCGACGCACTCGTGGCATACACACCGACCGACAGCCGCGGCACGTCGACGCCTTCGGACACCATGCGCACCGCGACCAGCCACCGGCTCGTGCCCGCCGAATACTGGCTGATCCGGTCGGAGGCAGCGGGATCGTCGGAGAGCACCACCGTCGGCGCCTCACCCGTGATCTTGGTGAGCAGGTCCGCGTAAGCGCGGGCCGTGGTCTGGTTGGTGGCGATGATCATGCCGCCGGCATCGGGCACGTGCTGCCGCTTCTGCTGCAGCCGCTTGTCGGCGGCCGCGATGACCGCGGGCATCCATTCCCCGGTGGGGTTCAGTGCGGTGCGCCAGGCTCGCGCGGTCTGCTCCGCGGTCAACGGTTCGCCGAGGCGCGCGGCATGTTCCTCGCCGGCGCTGTCCCGCCAGCGGGCCTCACCCGAGTAGGCCAGGAACACCACGGGCCGGACCACGCCGTCGGCCAGTGCATCCGCATAGCCGTACACATGGTCGGCCTGCGAGCGCTGGAACCCGCCCTCGTCCGGTTCGTAGTTGACGAACGGGATCGGGCTGTCGTCGCTGCGGAACGGGGTACCGGTCAGGGCCAACCGTCGGGTCGCGTCGTCGAACGCCTCCCGCATCGCGTCGCCCCAGCTCTTCGCGTCACCACCGTGGTGGATCTCGTCGAAGATGACCAACGTCTTGCGATTCTCGGTGCGCACGCGGTGCCTGGTGGGGTGGCTGGCCACCTGGGCATAGGTGACGACGACACCGTGGTACTCGGCTGAGGTCTGCGAATTGGAGTTGCTGAACTTCGGGTCGAGCGCGATGCCGTTACGCGCGGCCGACTGGGCCCACTGGATCTTGAGATGCTCGGTGGGCACCACCACCGTGATCGCGTCGACCGTACGGTCGCTCAGTAGTTCCGCCGCGATCCGCAGCGCAAACGTCGTCTTACCTGCGCCAGGGGTTGCCACCGCGAGGTAATCCCGCGGCTTGGCAGTCAAATACTTCACCAGCGCCTTGCGCTGCCAGCCCCGAAGTGCCTGGGTGCTGGGCGCTGCATCAGCCCGCACCCGAGGACTCCTCTCAGTCGGAAAGCAGTCTAGGCCAGTGGGTTACGTCCGCGCATATCCGCAGGAGCCCGCCGGGCGTGTCGCTGGAGCAAACGCTCAGCATCGTTCGTACTCGCGGGCCAGCTCGGCCTCGAGTACGGACGCCACGTGTGCCTTCTCGTGCTGGAAGCAGCCGCCGATCGTGATCTCCACCCACCGGTGGCCGCCCTTGAGGATCAGATCGACCGGCCGGCCGATCCCGGCCAGAACGGCCGCGACGGACGTGGCGATTTCGTTGTCGCGGGGTTTGGTGTTGGGCTTCATGCTGATCTCGATGCTGGAGACCGGTCGGTCGGTAGTCGGGTCGGTGCCGAATTTGCCGGTGATCAGATGCGGACCGGCGAGCCGGACGATCTCGGTCCACGCCTGCTGGGTGGCGGCGTCGGGAATCACGCCGTACGAGGTGTACGTACTGGTCGACTCGAATTCGCTCGTCTTCGGCACTTGCAAGAGCCACTGCGCGCCGTCGAGCTCCGGGTGCCGACGCAGCAACTCCTCTGCTGCGCCGGAATCGACCGGTTGGCGCAGCGTCACGATCGCCGGGTGGTCGGCCCCCATCGCGACGCGTTCGACCACCGGGGAGGACATCACGCCGAACCACTGCGCCACCACATCGGCACCCGTGCCGGACAGCGGACGCAGCGTTACGTTGCCCTTGTCGTTGCCGATCGTCAGCACGGCGTAGTGGGTGTCGAACTCGACGCCGTCCGCCGCCGATACGAACGTGCGGACCACATCCTGGGCCTGTTCGGCGGTGGCTGCGGCAGCGAGCCCGACGTCGAGGTCGAAAAACTCGCCGTGGGTGAAGTCGTTCTTGTAGTCGACCTCGACGGTAGCGACGCCGGGCAGCTCGCGGACCTCTGTTCCGATCGCCCGGGCTTCACTGCCCCTGTCGTCCACGCACCCCGCGAGCACCGTGGACGCCAACGCGGCCCAAGCGAGTGTCAGCCGGCGGTTCACAGTCAGATGAAGTAGTTGTCGTTCTTGATGAACCACTCGGCGCGTTCGTCGTCGTTGAGGTCGGCCAACTGGGCGAACCCCTCGAAATAGGCTTCGCGCGGGGCCCCGGGCGCGAACAACATCAACAGGGACGTCGGCGCGTCGGCATCATTGCGGAAACCGTGGATGCCGCCCGGCGGGACGTACAGGAAATCGCCCTCGCTGCCGTCGCGCCAGTCGTTCCCGTCATAGAGCCTGACAGTGCCCGACAGGACGAAGAACGCCTCCGACATGGTCCGGTGAAAATGCGGACCGGGCCCGCCGCCCTGCGGACTGATGTCGACGCGGTACAGCCCGTAGTCGCCGTTGGTCTGTTGTTGGTTGGCCAGGTAGTGGTACTTGACGAGGCCGAACGAGTCGTAATCGGGCGGCTCGTCACCGCGTTTCAGCCAGGCGCTGACTTCCGGCTCGTCCTTCGTATAGCGGACCGGGGGATAGGGCGGCACATTCCTGGGATCCCAGAACGACACGTCCGCCAGCCTAGCCGCGGTGCGGTGAGGTTCAGGCGCGCGCGGCAGCGCTGAATTTCCTGAAGCAAACAGTCGTGGTGGCTTGTCCAGTTGATCTGTCGCAAACTAGCCACCGGTTGACTATTGCCATGTCATCCTGCGTGTTGTGGTGTCCAGATGATTGAGGGCAACTGATATTCCGCATAAGGGGGGCAGTGGAATGGTCGGCTGGAGCAAATCGATTCTGTCTGGAATTGCGGCGACTTCGACGCTCTTGGCGTCCGTGTTCCTGGCTCATGGAGACAGTCGGGCCGAAGTGGCAGTTCTGATCCCGGGAGCCACGGTCTTCAAGCCGATCAACCCCATCTATCCGGTGGTCGCCAAGACCTATCCGGATATCGGACTGCATTTTCGCGAAGAAGACGCCGACCTTCGACTGGTCGACTATTCGCAGAATGCGCTCGCCTCAGACCGGGCCATCAGGGACGGCGTGAAGAAAGCCGAAATCGTCGTGCGGCAGGCCGACGGCAAGGTCGTGATCATCGGTGAGTCGATGGGCTCCATGGTTGCTGCCAGACTCGCGGCAGAGCTGGCCGCCAGCGATGCTCCGCCGTCGACAGACGACGTCAGCATCGTCCTGATTGCCCCGCCGGAGGCAGGCCTAGCCGAATACTTCAAGGAGGGCACCTACATTCCCGTCCTGAACTACCGGGTCAGCCGCCTCGCGGAGTCTCCGTATCCCACCACGATCGTGACTGGCGAGTACGACGGCTGGGCCGATCCGCCGGATCGTCCGTGGAACCTGCTCGCCTCCGCGAACGCAGTGTTGGGCATTGCCTACATCCACGGTCCGGCGATATTCACCGCGGATCCTGTCCCCGGCGAGAACACAACGACCTACACGAACGAAGCGGGCGGGTCCGTCACGAATATTTTCGTCCCGACCGAGAACCTCCCGCTGACGCAGCCGCTTCGGGATGTCGGCATGCCTGATGCGTTGGTGGACAAGGCCGATCAGGTGCTTCGTCCCGTCATCGACTCCGGATACGTTCGGCACGATCAACCCGGCGACACCCGGCCCTATCTGCACGACGGATCGATCCATCGCAATGTCCAGAGCCAGCAGCAGGTGCGGAAACCGTTGCGAGAGCGCGTCGACAAGGTGCGTGCTGCCGTTGAGGAGCGGCGAGAGTCGCGCAGCGAGCTACGGCAGGCCGTCCGCAACGATCTGCGAGAACGGGTCGACGCCGGGCTCGGGCAGCTGAAGAAGCGGATGACGGAACGCCCCAAGTCGCTGAACTCCCCGGAGTCTGCCGAGGGATAGCTCCGCCAGAAGTGGACGGGCGTCGAGCTTCAGGCGGGCCTGTCCGCCAAGGGTGGGTACGCCACGCCGGTGAGCTCCTCGGACACTGTCCACAACCGGCGCTGTGCCTCGGTGTCGTGTGATGCCGTGCTAGAGGCCACGACCTTCGGGTAGCCCCGCTGTTCGCCCAACCCGTCGGGGCCGAAGTACTGGCCGCCGAGCACGCCTGGATCGGTGGCGGCTCGCAGCGTCGGCAACGCGCCCATGTCGGCGCTTTGGAACAGGAACTCGAACGGCTTGAACACTGCGCCGGCCACCGTTGGCAGGTTGCGGGTCAGCTCGGTACGCGAACCGCCGGGATGCGCGGCGGCGGCGATGGTGTGGGTACCGGCAAGTCGCCGTTGTAGCTCGTAGGTGAACAGCAGGTTGGCCAGCTTGGCCTGTCCGTACGCGCCGACCCGGTTGTAGCTGCGCTCCCACTGCAGATCGTCGAAGCGGATGCCGCGGGCCATGCGATGGCCTTGACTGCTGACCGTCACGACACGCGAACCCGGCGCTGCCAGCACATGGTCGATGAGCAGACCGGTGAGCGCGAAGTGTCCCAGGTGGTTCGTGCCGAATTGCAGCTCGAAGCCGTCTTTCGTCTTCTCGCGGGGCGTGAACATGACGCCGGCGTTGTTGATCAGCAGGTCGATGGTGCTGTGCGTTGACTTCAGCTGATCGGCGGCCGCGTGGATTGAATCCAGCGAAGTCAGGTCCAGTTCCTGGAGCGCGACGTCCGCGCCGGGGGCCGTGTGCGCGATCCAGTCGGCGGCGTCGCGGCCCTTGTCGAGGTTGCGGACGGCGAGGACGACATGGGCGCCCTTGGCGGCCAGGGCTTTGGCCGTCTCGAGCCCTAGGCCGGTATTGGCGCCGGTGACGACGGCCGTGCGTCCGGATTGGTCCGGAATGTTGGCGGTGGTCCAGTTGGCCATGAGAGACTCCTAGCGAGGCTAAGCGGAGCGAGTGCTCCGGTTGCGTCCGACTATACGGAACGTGCGCCCCGCTTTGTCAACGGTTCTGTCGATGGTGTTGAAGTGAGGTCCGAATGCGTGCGGATGCGGCCCGAAACCGTGCCCGGGTGCTCGAGGTCGCCTACGAGACATTCGCGGCCGACGGACTGTCTGTGCCCATCGACGAGATCGCGCGCCGTGCCGGGGTAGGGGCGGGCACCGTCTACCGACACTTCCCGACCAAAGAGGCGTTGTTCCAGGCGGTGATCGCCGAGCGAATCCGCGGCGTCGTCGAAGAGGCACGGGCCCTGCTCGAAGAGAATCCCGACGAAGGCCTCTTCGACTTCCTCCGGTCGATGGTGCTGCAGTGGGGTGCCGCCGACCGCGGACTGGTCGACGCGCTTGCGGGATCGGGCATCGACGTCGACGCGGTGATGCCCGAAGCCGAGGACGAATATCTGGCCGTCCTCGGCGAACTCCTGACCGCTGCGCAACGAGCGGGGACAGCGCGCTCCGACGTCACCGTGCCGGAAGTGAAAGCGCTCCTGGTCGGGTGCCAGGCCATGCAGAGTTACAACGACGATGTGGCCGAGCGGGTCACGTCGGTGGTGTTCGACGGGCTACGTGCGAAAGGAAAACGGTGACGGCGCTTCATTTCATCTCGGGTCTGCCGCGGTCGGGGTCAACGCTGCTGGCGGCGCTGCTGCGACAGAATCCGCGCTTCCAGGCGGGGATGTCGGGCCCGTTGGCCGGCTTGTTCGACGCCCTGCTTGCCCAGATGAGCGCCCGAAACGAGTTCTCGGTGTTCCTCGACGACACCAAACGCGAGCGCATCCTCCGCGGTCTGTTCGACAGCTACTACGCCGACTGCGCCGCCGAGGTGGTCTTCGACACCAACCGGGCCTGGTGTGCACGGATGCCGGCGATCGCGCAGCTGTTCCCGGACGCGAAAGTCATTGCCTGCGTGCGTGATCTGCCGTGGGTGATCGACAGCATCGAGCGCCTGGTCCAGCGCAACGTGTTCAGCCCGTCGTCGATCTTCAATTACAGCCCCGGTGGCACCGTCTACACCAGGGCCAATGACGTTGCCGCACAAGACGGTATGGTCGGCGGCCCCTACGACGCCCTCAAGCAGGCGTGTTACGGAGCCCAACGCGACCGTCTGCTGGTGGTGCAGTACGAAACCCTGACCACCGAGCCCGCCGAGGTCCTGCGGGCCATCTACCAGTTCATCGGCGAGCCGGACTTCGAGCACGACTTCGGTCACGTCGACTACGACGTGACCGAGTTCGACCAGCGGGCCGGGACCCCAGGTCTTCACACGGTGCGCGGTGAGGTGAAGGCCGAACCACGTGACACCGTGTTGCCTCCGGACTTGTTCAATCGCTTTGTCCACGATGCTTTTTGGCGGGATCCGAGCAAGATCCCGGACGGCCTGCGCGTGGTGTGAGCTGACGCGACAAAAAAAGAGAGGCCCGCCGAAGCGGGCCTCTCTCTTTTAGTGCAGGCGATCAGGGGTTGTTGGCACCCGGGGAACCGGTGGTGCCGGTCACCCCGCCGGGCTGGCCGGTGCCGCCGTTGCCGCCGTTGCCGCCAGTGCCGGTCGTGCCCGTGTTGGTGGTGAAGTTGAAGCTGCCGCCGATGCCGCCGTTGCCGCCCGCACCGCCCGCACCGTCGCCCACGGCGTTGCCGCCGTTGCCACCGTTGCCGCCCTTGCCGCCGGCATTGACCTGGTTGGTCGAGGTCTGGCCGTTGCCCTTCCAGAAGGTGCTGTTGCCGCCGTCACCGCCCTCGCCGCCGACGGCTCCGCCGGTGCCGTTGAGGCCGCCGTTGCCGCCGTTGCCGCCCGTCGACTTGCCGTTGACGATGGTGGTACCGGCTGGTGCCGACGGGTCGAAGACCTGAATCCAGCCCATCCCGCCGTCACCGCCGTTACCGCCGTTACCGATGCCACCGTTTCCGGAGGTTGCGGTGCTGCCGGTGATGCTGCCGTTCTGGGCTGCGATGTTGGTGAACCCGCCGGCACCACCGGTGGCACCGGCGGTGGTGGCTGCACCGCCGTCACCACCCTTGGCGGTGTTGCCGGTGGCAACGCTGCCGGTGCCTGCGGCCATGATCAGCGAGCCGCCACCGTTACCGCCGTGGCCGCCGTTCGTGGCGTTGCCGCCTTTACCGCCGGTGGTGGTGCCGCCGGCCGTGCCACCGGTGAGGCTGCCGTACCCGGCTTGGATCTCCGCCCAGCCGCCGTTGCCGCCGATGCTGCCGGTACCGGTGCCGGTTCCGCCGGCCCCACCCTTCGCAGTGCCGCTGGCGGTTCCGGTCGGGTCGGCAGTGATTGCGGCGTTACCGCCCGCACCTCCGGTACCACCATTGGTGCCCGCGCCGCCGGCGCCACCGGTGGCCCCGATCCCGGTGCCGGTCCCGCCGGCCCCACCGGTGGTGATGACTCCGCTGAAGTCGCCGGTCGAGGCGGTGGCCGAGATGGTGCTCGTACCACCGGCGCCGCCCTTGCCGCCGTCCACGCCGGCACCACCGGTGCCGCCGTTGGCCCGGCTGCCCTCGACCTCGGTGCCGCCGGTGGCCGAGACGGACGCCGTTCCACCGTTGCCGCCGAGACCGCCGTTGGCATCGCCCGCGCCGGCGTTGCCACCGAAAGCCTTGGTGTTGGTGATCGTGCCGCCGTTGGTGCTGAGCTGACCGATACCGCCGGAGGCCCCGGTGGAGCCGTCGCCGCCGGAGGCAGTGCCGCCGGTGATGGAGTCGGCACCGACGCTGGAGACGCTGTCACCCTTCGCCGTGATATTGGCCGCACCGCCGTTGCCGCCGTTGACACCGCCCTGGCCCGCGCCGCCGCTGCCGCCGGTCGCATCGCCCTGCGCGGTGCTGTAGTCACCTGCCGCGGAGACGACACCTTGACCGCCGTTGCCGCCGAGGACACCGTCGCCGCTGCCACCGGCACCGCCGGTGCCGGTGCCGTCGGCATTCGAGTGGTCAGCCAGCGCAACTACCTGCCCGAGGGAACCCTTGCCGCCGGTTCCGCCGTTGGAGCCGGCGCCGCCCTTGCCGCCGATCGTGGTGCCCGTGGCGTGGGAGTCGTCACCGGTGGCGAGTACGACCGACATGCCGCCGACCCCGCCGTGACCTCCGGTGGTCGCGGCGCCGCCGGCACCACCGGTCGCTGTGCCCTCGGCTGTGCTGTTGGCTCCGGTGGCGTAGTAACCGGTCTGAATCCAGCCGCCGGCACCATTTCCGCCGGTGCTGCCCAGACCGTCGGCGGTGCCGCCGGCACCGCCGGTAGCGGTGCCCGTGGCCTGGCTGTTGACCCGCTGAGCGAAGATTCCGCCTTCCGCGCCGGCGCCGCCCTTGCCGGCGTCGGTGGCGTTGCCACCGGCACCGCCGGTGCCGCCGGTGCCCACGCCGATCGCGTGGGCTCCGGCCGCACTGGCGCTGATCCAGCCGTCGCCGCCGGCCCCACCGATGCTGCCCGTGCCGTCACCGGTGCCGCCGACGCCGCCGGTGGCCGTTCCGGTGGCGGTACTGCCCGCGGCGAGGGACTCGATATTGCCCGAGCCGCCTGCGCCACCCTTGCCGCCGTCGGTGCCCTTGCCGCCATCGGCGCCCTTGGCGACGCCGTCGGTGACGGCGCCGCCGCCGGTCGCCGTGACCGACGCGGCACCGCCGGCCCCGCCGATGCCGCCGTTGGCGTCACCGAACCCGGCGTTGCCGCCGGTGGCGTGGCTGGCGGTGACGGTGCTACCGGTACCGACGGCAGTCACGATCGCCGTGCCGCCAACAGCGGTGTCGGAGCCGAGTCCGGCGGTGGCGGAGCTGTTCGTGATCGTGCCGCCGTTGCTGGCGAGCAGCTTCCCGGAGCTGCCTGCACCACCGGCGCTACCGTCAGCACCTGTGCCGGAACCGCCTGTGATCGTGCTCCCGGTGCCGGTAGTCCTGACCTCACCTTCGCCGCCGGCAGCGCCGGTGGCGCCGTGGCCACCGACGGCGGTGCCACCGGTGTTGGTGTTGTTGTCGCCCTTGGTGACAATGCCGGCGTTGCCGCCCTTGCCGCCATTGACACCGTTCTGGCCCGCGCCGCCGTCACCACCAGTTGCCGTGCCCTCCGCAGTGGAGTTGATACCACCACCGGTCGAGGTTCCCGAGTAGACGAGGCCTCGGCCACCCGCTCCGCCGAAGACGTTCGCGCCGGTGCCGCTGCCACCGGCGCCGCCGGTGGCAGTGCCGCTGTCGTGGGTGTCGTTGCCCACCGCCGCAATTTGGCCCTGGCCGCCGGTGCCGCCGGTGCCGCCGGTGTAGCCGGCGCCGCCGGCGCCGCCGTAGGCACCACCCGACACTGTCGCGCCGGTTCCTGCGGTGAGCAAGCTGGCACTGCCGCCCTGTCCGCCGTGCCCGCCGCCGGTCGCCTTGCCGCCCGCACCACCGATCGCGGTTCCGTCGGCACTGCTGTTGTCGCCCCGGTTGTAGTACGACCACCCGGCCTGAACCCAGCCACCTCCGCCCTTGCCGCCGACGCTGCCGGCTCCGTCGGCCTCGCCGCCGGCTCCGCCGGTACCGGTGCCTGTCGCGGTGCTATTGGGGTACAGGGCGAATACCCCGCCCTGTGCGCCGGCTCCGCCGATGCCGTCATTCTTGCCGGCACCGCCGGCACCGCCTGTTCCTGTGCCGCTGGCTTTGGTCCCGGTGGCGGTGGCCTGGACGGCACCCTCACCGCCGGCGCCGCCCTTGCCGCCGTTGGTGCCTTCACCACCGTCGCCACCGACAGCACCATCACCGGTGGCCGAGGCGTGCCCGCCGTTTTGGGCCAGGACGTAGCCCCTACCGCCGTCGCCGCCGGTTCCGGTGCCGACCGCGTTGCCGCCTTGGCCGCCGGTTGCAGTGCCGTCGGCCTTGCTGCCGCCAACGCCGCCGGCAACGACCTCGGCTTTACCGCCGTCTCCGCCTTCGCCGCCGTCGCCGGCAGCGGTGCCGTTGCCGCCCAGGCCGCCGTTGCCAGCGGTTGCGGTGGCGCCGTCGACCGAGCCGCCGCCATCGGCGTAGACCAGTGCCTGGCCGCCGTCGCCGCCGTTGCCGCCCGTCTTGTTGCTGGCGTTGAAGCCGCCGTTGCCGCCGTCGCCGCCCTTGACGATGACGTCGTTCACGGTGGTGGCTGCGCCGTAGGCCTGGATCCAGCCTTGGTTGCCGGCGCCGCCGTCGCCTCCGTTGCCCTTGCCGCCGTTACCCGAGGTTGCGGTGCTGTCGGTGATCTTGGCGTCCTGGGCGTAGACGTTGGTGAATCCGCCAGCTCCTCCGGTGGCGCCGGCCGCGCTGGCCTCGCCACCGTTACCGCCGGTGGCCGTGATGCCGGTCGCTTGACCGGTTCCTGCCGCCATGATCAGTGCGGCACCAGCGTTGGGGTTGCTGGCAGTGGCGCCGCCGCCATGGCCGCCGTTGGTGGCGTTGCCACCGTTGCCGCCCTTTGCGGTGCCGCTGGCCTCACCGCCGGTGAGCCCGGCGTACCCGGCCTGGATCTCGGCCCAGCCGCCGTTGCCGCCGATGCTGCCCGATCCGGTGCCGCTGCCGCCGTTGCCGCCGGTGGCGTCACCGCTGGCGGTGCCATCTTGATGGGCGGTCAGCGAACTCGCGCCGCCGGTGCCACCTGTACCCCCGTTGTTGCCCACCCCGCCCGCGCCGCCGGTGGCGTCACCGCTGGCCGAACTGCCGCTGGCCAGCGCCTGGACCGTGCCCGCACCGCCGTCGCCGCCGGTACCTGTACCAATCGAATCGCCGCCCTTGCCGCCGGTGGCGTGGGCATCGGTGACGGTGGTGCCGGTGCCGTTGGCACTGAGGGTGGCGGTGCCGCCGTCGCCGCCCGTGCCGCCCGCGTTCGCGTTGTCACCGTTGCCGCCCTTGCCGCCCTTGCCGCCGGTGGCGCTGCTGGCGGTCACTGCGTCGGCGTCGGTGTAGCCGGTGATGGTGGCGTAGCCGCCATTGCCTCCGGCGCCGCCGTTGTGGCCCGCACCGGTTCCGCCGTTGCCGCCCGCACCACCGGCACCGCCGGTGGAGGTGTTGCCGGTGCCAATCCACATTTGCGCGTTGCCACCGTCGCCGCCGGCACCGCCGAGAGCGCCATTGTCGCCCCCGTTACCGCCGACCCCGCCGGCGCCTCCGATGGCGGTGCCGCCGGAGGTGTTGACAGAGGCATTCTGGTAGCCGTAGCCGCCGTTGCCGCCCTTGCCGTTGCCGATGCCGGTGCCGCTGTTGCCGCCGGCCCCACCGATGGCGGTGCCACCCGTGGTGACAGCACCGTACTGGCCGATGACGAAGCCCGTGCCGCCCTTGCCGCCGGTGCCGCCGTCGTAACCGTTGCCGCCAGCCCCGCCGATGCCGGTGCCGTCGGTGGCAGTACCGCCGCTGGGGCTGCCGCCGGTGCCGGCCCCGACGATGCCGGTGCCGCCGGCCCCGCCGTGGCCTCCCTCGCTGCCGTCGCCGCCGGCGCCGCCGGTGGCGGTGCCGCTCGCGGTGGCGGTGTCGTGGCCGTATCCGGTGGCGGCAACTACCCAGCCGTTGCCGCCGTTACCGCCGGTGCTGCCGGCGTCGGTGCCGTCACCGCCCGCCCCGCCGGTCGCGCTGCCGCTGGCCGAGCTGGCGGTGGTGTTCTCGTAGCCGCCCCACACGGTGCCCTTACCGCCGGCCCCGCCCTGGCCGCCGTCGGTGCCGTCACCGCCGGCACCACCGGTCGCGTCGCCGCTCGCGGTGCTGCCGGTATTGCTGGCCTCAACAACGCCCTCTCCACCGACGCCGCCCTGGCCGCCGCTGGTCCCATCGCCGCCCTTGCCACCCTGTGCGGTTGCGTCGGTGACTTTGCCTCCGCCGTTGGCGTTTACGTTGGCCGCACCTCCGCCACCACCGATACCGCCATTGGCGTCGCCGGTTCCGGCGTTTCCGCCGGTCGCCGACGAATCGGTGATGGAACTGTCAGCGCCCGCTGCCGTGAGCTTGGCGTGGCCGCCCACAGCGGAGTCGGAACCGTTCCCGCCGGTGGCGGAGCTACTCACGATCTCGGCCCCGCCGGTGGCGGTCGCCGACGCGTTTCCGCCGGCTTTGCCGGTCCCGGCGTCGCCGCCGGTGAGGTGGGTACCGCTGACGGCGCTTCCCCCGGTGACGGTGATGCTGGCGCCGCCACCGGCTGCCTTATCGGTCGTGTCGCCGGCCGTGACAGTGCTATTGGTGACAGTGCCGCCGGTGGTCACGATCTGGCTGGTGTTGCCTTGGCCGCCGGTGTAGCCGTCACCTCCAACCGCGGAACTGCCGGTGATCTCGTCGTCGACTCCCTTGGCTTGGATGGTGCCCTCGCCGGCGTTGCCGCCATTGACACCGCCGATGCCTGTGCCGCCGTTGCCGCCGGTGACATCGCCCTCGGCCGTGCTGCCCTTGCCGACCGCCTGCAGGTAGCCGGGGCCGCCCTTGCCGCCGGTGACGCCTGCGCCGGTTCCGTTGCCGCTGTCACCGGCCCTGGCAGTGCCGCTGGCGTGCGAATTTTCGCCCAAGGCAGCGACCTGACCGGTGCTCGTCACCAGGTTGCCGGGAGTGCCGTTTCCACCACCGCCGGTCCCGCCGTTGTAGCCCGTGCCGCCGTTACCGCCGAACGCGTCGCCATCGGCTGTCGCATTATTGCCACCGACGAGGATGACTCCGGCACCGCCAAATCCACCGGTGCTGTTGGTGCCGACGGCGTTGCCGCCGCTGCCGCCGGTCGCAGTGCCGGTGGCCTTGCCGTTGTCGCCCTGGCTGCCGGTGTAACCGACCTGAATGGAGCCGCCACCGCCTTTGCCGCCAGTGCTGCCGGTGCCGTCGGCGGAACCGCCGGCACCACCGGTGCCAGTGCCCGAAGCCTCGCTTCCGGTCCGCTGTGCATACACCCCACCGGCGCCGCCGGCGCCGCCGAGTCCACCCCCGGTGCCTATGCCGCCCTTGCCGCCCTGCGCGGTACCGCCGGCCTCGCTGTTGACGCCGGATGCGGTGATGGTGCCGGCGCCGCCGTTGCCACCGATGCTTCCGATGCCGTCCGCGCTGCCACCTTCGCCGCCGCTGGCAGTGCCCGTGGCGTTGCTGTTGGCTGCGATGGCCTGGACCGTGCCAGTGCCTCCGCTGCCGCCTTGGCCATCGTTCGTGCCGCCACCGCCGTTGCCGCCGTTGGCGTGGCCGTCGGTGACTTCGCCGTCGCCAGAGGCGGTTACGGTCGCCGCCCCGCCGTTGCCACCGAGACCGCCGTTGGCGTCGCCCGCACCGGCGTTGCCGCCGGTTGCCGAGGAGCCAGTGATGGAGCTGCCCGAGGTGGTAGCACCGGCCGCATTGATGGTGGCATCACCACCGGCGGCCCCCGTGGCACCGTGGCCACCGGTTGCAGTGCTGTCGGTGATGGAGTCGTTGGTACGCCGGGCCGTGATGGTGGCGCCACCGCCCTTGCCGCCATTGACGCCGTACTGCCCTGCGCCGCCGTCGCCACCGGTCGCGGTGCCCTCGGCGACGCTACCGGTGCCAAACCCGGTCGACGCTCCGGTACTGATAACCGCTTGTCCGCCAGCACCACCGGTGATGCCGGCACCGGTGCCGCTGCCGCCGGCTCCGGCGGTGACAATGCCGCTGGCATCGGAGTCGTTGCCCTTGGACACAATCTGAGCCCGCGCTCCTCCGCCGCCGGTTCCGCTGTTGGACCCGGCACCTCCGGCGCCGCCGTACGCGGAACCATCGGCCGTGGAGTCGGTGCCGGAGGTGAGCACAGTGGCGAAGCCTCCGGCACCGCCGTGGCCGCCAGTGGTCGCGTCGCCGCCGGCACCGCCGCGGGCATAGCCGGTGGCAGTGCTGCCATCGCCGAGGTTGGCGTAATAGCCGGTCTGAACCCAGCCGTTGCCACCCTTACCGCCGGTGCTGCTGGCACCGTCGGCGTTCCCGCCGACACCACCGACGGCGTCGCCATCGGCGGTGCTGTCTGCCCGCTGGGCAACAACCCCACCCGTGCCGCCGGCGCCACCCTTGCCGCTGTTGCTGCCGACCCCGCCAGCACCG
Source organism: Mycolicibacterium sp. 050232 (assembly GCA_036235365.1). Classification (GTDB taxonomy): domain Bacteria; phylum Actinomycetota; class Actinomycetes; order Mycobacteriales; family Mycobacteriaceae; genus Mycobacterium. Next base: position 132,131 of record JAZBEZ010000008.1, read on the forward strand.
CCGGTGGCCGTGCCGCTGGCCTTGCTGCCCGTGGCCGTGGCCTTGATAACTCCCGCGCCGCCGTCGCCGCCCATGCCTGTGCCGATCGAATCGCCACCCTTGCCGCCAGTCGCAGTGCCGTCGGCCGTGGAGTCGGTGCCGCTGCTCCAGATGACTGCTGCCCCACCGGTTCCGCCTTCACCGCCGGCTGCAGCAGTGGTGCCGTCGCCACCCTTGCCGCCCTGACCGCCGGTAGCGGTTCCGGTCGCCGAGCCGTCGTTGGAGTCGCCGATGAGGGCGCCACCGCCACCACCGCCTCCGCCGCCGCCCATGCCGGGTGCGCTGCTGGAGGCTGTCCCGCCGCTGCCGCCCGCGCCGCCTGCGCCGGCGGTTGCACCGTCGCCGATTTCCTCGCCCTTGCCGCCTGCGCCGCCAGCACCACCGTCTCCGTGTTGGGCGCCTGTGGATATGCCACCGGTACCGCCAGTTCCGCCGGTGCCACCGGCCTGCGGGGCGTTGGTTGCCGCGTAGATGCCGGAGCCGTTTCCGCCATTACCGCCGTCGCCACCGTCACCGGCGGTCGGACCGTCACCACCGTCGCCGCCGCGGCCACCCTTGCCTGCGGTCGCGGAGTTGCCTCCGCCGACACCGTCGCCACCGCGGCCGCCGTCACCGGCGATGCCGCTGGCACTGCCCGGCGCGCCCGCGGTGCCATTCCGTCCGAGCAGGCCGAAGAATCCGGTGTTACCGGTTCCGGCCGCACCGCCGATGCTTACGCCGGTGCCGGAGGCGCCGCCCTTGCCGCCGTCGCCGCCGTCCCCGTTGCTGTCGGTGTCAGTGATGTCACCCAGGGCGCCCGCGCCGCCAAGCCCGCCGTCGCCGGTTTGGCCGCCGGCACCACCGTTGCCGCCGACCGCGAACAAGAACCCGGTGGCGTTGCCGCCGTCGCCGCCGTTGCCGCCGGACCCGCCGGCACCGCCGTCCTGACCGTTGCCGACGCCGTTGCCCCAGTCTTCGTCCCAGTCGCCGTCCTTGCCGGTGCTGCCGGTCAGGCCCTTGCCGCCTTGGCCGCCGTCACCGGCGACACCGAAGAACCAGCCGTTGGCGTCGCCGCCTCGACCGCCGTTGCCTGCCACGACGCCATCGGTGGCGGCACCGCCGCCACCGCCGATGCCACCGAGACCCATGAAGCTGCCGCCGTCGCCGCCGTCACCTCCATCGAGGCCGGCCCAGCCGTCGCCGCCTTCGCCGCCGTTGCCGAACCAGCCGGCGTCACCCCCGTCGCCACCTTCCACGCCGTCGGCCGCGCCGTCGTAGCCGTCGCCACCGTCACCGAACCAGGCTCCGGCGTCGCCGCCGTCGGGGTTGTCCAAGGTGCCGTCAGCGCCGTTGCCGATCAGGTACTGCCCGGAAACATCGTTGATTGCACCGCCGATCGCGGAGCCGATCGGACTGACCACCCAGAACTGCTGCCCGATGTCGTGTGCCGGGTTGTAGACCAGCCAGTTGACGATCGAAGCCGTGGTCAGCGAGCCGGGCTCAAGGTTGGCCGGGGTGGCCAGAGTCTGGGAGGTCGAGGTGAGGGCTCGCACCCGGTCGGTGGGGGCAGTGGTCTGGTTGGGCAGGTAGGCCGACTGGCGACGCACCCACGCCAGCACCGCCCAGGTTGCCGGCAGATCTCCCGGTGCCTGAGGCGCGTTGGGGGACAGGTACGTGCCGAGGGTGATCGCTGAGAGCAGCCCGGTGATCGGGCTGGCCGGCGCGACGGGTGCTGGGGCCGGCGCAGGGGCGGCGAAGGTCGTCGCGCGCGGTGCGTCCTGGGAAGAACTTCCGGATGTGCGGTCGACGACGTCGGCGGTCGCGGCGCTTTCCGGCTTGTCAGCGGGGTCGGTCAGGGCGGTTGTCAGCCGTCCGGTGACCTCGCGCAAGCGATGCCCCGGGGTTGAGTCCTGATTGGTCGCGCTGGGGGTCGGCGCGTCGGTGGGGCCCGCCGTGTCGGTCGAGTCGTTCTTCGGCACTGCCGGCGACTTATGGCGCCGGAGAGTGCCGCGGGTCTCCTTGGCGTCGTTGACCTTTGCGGTGACGTGGTCGGCGGCGCGTTTGAGCCCCGAGTCCCGGACGATGTCGTCGAGGGTCTTCTTGGCTTCGTCGGCGCGCTCGTTCAAGCGGTCTTGCACCTGCTTGAGGCTGGGCAGCTGTGGCTTCTGGGCTTTGGGCTTGTCGCTGGCCTTGTTCCCGGGGGCCTTCGGAGTGTTGCCCGCGTCGGAGTTGCCGTCGCCGGACGGGCCCTCGGTGTTGACGAGCCGCACATCGGCGGTCACCGATCGCATCGTCGGCGAGTCAGGTCCCAACAGAAGCATGACGCCGGCCCCCGCCAACGCGATGCTCGCCAGGCCTGCCGTTGCGATTGGACCTGCAGCGTTCTTTCGGCCCCGGCCGCCCGCCTTGCTGTGCTTTCCCACGATTACGCCCTTCTCCGGCAGTGTTGTTGACGCCACCGTCAATATTTTCGGCAGGCGAGCAGCAGCGACTGACGACGTTGCTCCAGTAGTGAGACCCCTCGATTCCGGCGGGATGATTCCCCCGGTTTCGCGGAGAAACTTACGCACTGTGGCCGACAAATCTCAGCTTTTTCTCAGGCGGTCCTCAGGTAGTTTGCGTTTGCAAGCAATTAAGCGGTTGGCTTGATTGCCGCAAAGTTCTTGCATCGACCAAATGTGCAGATAGATCAAGATTCTGGGATTTGCCAGAGATTTGTTGCCGTGGACAAAATCCTGGGGTCGGGCCTGGCTTTCGCATTGCCTTGATCCGCCTGAACAACCCCGTGGCTGGGGGAAACTTGGCGCCGCGCGATTATGTGGACGATCACTGCGGACTGAACGCTGAGCGGGAAACGTACAGCGCCGAGTTGGCCAGTTCCGCCGATGTATGCGTGTGGCCCAAGCCCGCCGGTTCGTTCAGCGAAGGCCGGGCCCGCGCGCCACACGTTTCGCCGGCCGACGGCGCACCCGCCGGGAGTAGCGTCGGCCAGATGAAGTTCGGCATCGCCACCTTCGTCGACGACGACAGCATTGACCCGGTGTCACTCGCTCGTGCGATCGAGGAGCGCGGGTTCGCCTCGCTCATCGTTGCCGAGCACAGCCACATTCCCGTGAGCCGCGAGTCTGCGTATCCGAACGGCGGCGAATTGCCGCCGTGGTACTACAACACGCTGGACCCATTCGTCACGCTCGCCGCGGCGGCCGCGGTGACCTCCACGATCGACCTCGTCACCGGCGTCGCGCTGCTGATCCAACGCGACCCGATTCACACCGCCAAGGAAGCCGCGAGCATCGACCTCATCTCCGGCGGCCGGTTCGTGCTCGGCGTCGGAGCCGGCTGGAACCTGGAGGAGATGCGCGACCACGGCACCGACCCGAAAACCCGTGGCGCACTACTGGACGAGAGCATCGAGGCGGTCCAGGCGCTGTGGACCGAGGAGCCTGCCGAGTATCACGGCAAGTATGTGAACTTCGAATCGTCGTACTGCCGACCGAAGCCCGTCCGGCAGCCGCACCCGCCCATCTACATCGGCGGCAACTCCGCCGCCACGGTCAAACGAGTCATTCGCCATGGCGCAGGCTGGATTTCGAATCCGCTGCCGCGGGACGTGCTGGCCAAACGGATCGGGCAGATGCGTGACGGCGGTGCGCACGACGTGCCGTTGATGATGTTCGGCGCACCCATCAAGGCCGACTATTGGCGTGCCGCTGAGGATCTCGGCTTCGGCCAGCTGGGACTGTTCCTGCCGTCCGTCGGCAAGGACGAGTCGCTACGTCTGCTCGATGAATTCGCCGCAGAGGTGGAGCGGTACCGCGCGGGCGCGTAATTGAGAGTCCCGTCGAGTGGCCAGTCGTGTCACGGATCTTCACGTTCCGCGTGTGATAACTGGCCACTCGCGTTGTTTCTCCGCTATGGACCGCCACCGGTTTCTACGCAGGGGTCGCCAGGCCGCGCCGGGAACAGCCCTGAGGTGGAAATCGGCGTCGCATCGTCGATACGGAACGCGTAGCCATATGGGTGGCGGCGGGGCGGACCGCGTGGGTTTCGCCATGGGCGTAGCCGGGAAGCCTGAGCAAGCCCCCCTCAACCTTGCACTCGCCCTGGTCGAGTGCTAAGAATGCAGTTGGCACTCTCGATCAGTGAGTGCTAGGTCGGGACGGTGAGACCGGGGCCGCACCTGCGGGAGCACACCCTAGTCGTCCGTCGCGGGCACTGAACCCGACCACAGAACGTGCGATCCCCTATCCGGAGGAATCACTTCGCAATGGCTAAGACAATTGCGTATGACGAAGAGGCCCGTCGCGGTCTCGAGCGGGGCCTGAACAGCCTCGCCGACGCGGTAAAGGTGACGCTGGGCCCCAAGGGTCGCAACGTCGTCCTGGAGAAGAAGTGGGGCGCCCCCACGATCACCAACGATGGTGTGTCCATCGCCAAGGAGATCGAGCTGGAGGACCCGTACGAGAAGATCGGCGCTGAGCTGGTCAAAGAGGTCGCCAAGAAGACCGACGACGTCGCGGGCGACGGCACCACCACCGCCACCGTTCTGGCCCAGGCCCTGGTTCGCGAAGGTCTGCGCAACGTCGCTGCCGGCGCCAACCCGCTCGGCCTGAAGCGCGGCATCGAGAAGGCTGTCGAGAAGGTCACCGAGACGCTGCTGAAGAGCGCCAAGGAGGTGGAGACCAAGGAGCAGATCGCTGCCACCGCCGGTATCTCCGCCGGTGACCAGTCCATCGGCGACCTGATCGCCGAGGCCATGGACAAGGTCGGCAACGAGGGTGTCATCACCGTCGAGGAGAGCAACACCTTCGGGCTGCAGCTGGAGCTCACCGAGGGCATGCGCTTCGACAAGGGCTACATCTCGGGTTACTTCGTGACCGACGCCGAGCGTCAGGAAGCCGTCCTGGAGGATCCCTACATCCTGCTGGTCAGCTCCAAGGTCTCGACCGTCAAGGACCTGCTGCCCCTGCTGGAGAAGGTCATCCAGTCCGGCAAGCCGCTGCTGATCATCGCCGAGGACGTCGAGGGCGAGGCCCTGTCGACCCTGGTGGTCAACAAGATCCGTGGCACCTTCAAGTCCGTGGCCGTCAAGGCTCCTGGCTTCGGTGACCGCCGCAAGGCCATGCTGCAGGACATCGCCATCCTCACCGGTGGCCAGGTCATCAGCGAAGAGGTCGGCCTCTCGCTGGAGACCGCCGATGTCGCGCTGCTGGGCCAGGCCCGCAAGGTCGTCGTCACCAAGGACGAGACCACCGTCATCGAGGGTGCCGGCGATGCCGACGCGATCCAGGGCCGTGTCGCCCAGATCCGCGCCGAGATCGAGAACAGCGACTCCGACTACGACCGCGAGAAGCTGCAGGAGCGCCTGGCCAAGCTGGCCGGCGGTGTTGCGGTGATCAAGGCCGGCGCTGCCACCGAGGTGGAGCTCAAGGAGCGCAAGCACCGCATCGAGGACGCCGTGCGTAACGCCAAGGCTGCCGTCGAAGAGGGCATCGTCGCCGGTGGTGGCGTGGCCCTGCTGCAGTCGGCTCCGTCGCTGGAGGAGCTGTCGCTCACCGGTGACGAGGCCACCGGCGCCAACATCGTGCGCGTCTCGCTGTCGGCCCCGCTGAAGCAGATCGCCTTGAACGGTGGTCTGGAGCCGGGCGTCGTCGCCGAGAAGGTGTCGAACCTGCCCGCGGGTCACGGCCTGAACGCCGCGACCGGTGAGTACGAGGACCTGCTGGCCGCCGGCGTTGCCGACCCGGTCAAGGTCACCCGCTCGGCGCTGCAGAATGCGGCGTCCATCGCGGCGCTGTTCCTCACCACCGAGGCCGTCGTCGCCGACAAGCCGGAGAAGGCGGCCCCCGCGGCCGACCCGACCGGTGGCATGGGCGGCATGGACTTCTAAGAAGTCGCCTGAAGGAGGCCCGGCTCGCTTGGCGAGCCGGGCCTTTTTCATGTCGAGTGGCCAGTTACCGCACGCGGACAGGCCAGACGCGTGACATAACTGGCCACTCGGCGACGAAGTAACGTCGACCCATGCCGTTACCACCGCCGTCACCGACCACCACCGCCGTCGTGACCGGTGCCTCCTCGGGCATCGGCGTCGACATCGCCCGCGAACTGGCCCGCCGCGGCTACGGCGTCACGTTGGTCGCCCGCCGGGAAGACAAGTTGCGCGAGCTGGCGGCCGAACTCGCCACCAGGACAGAGGCGATCGCCTGTGACGTTGCCGATCCCGACTCTCGCGCAACACTTTTCGACACGATCGCCGAGCGTGGACTGACCGTCGACATCCTGGTCAACAACGCCGGTATCGGCACCATCGGCTCGGTGGTGAAGTCGTCGGTTGCCGACGAGATCGCCCAGGTGCGGGTGAACGTCGAAGCGGTTATCGACCTCACCACCCGAGCGGTGCAGCAGATGGTGCCTCGCCGGCGGGGCGCGATCCTCAACGTCGGTTCCACGGCCGGTTTCCACCCGTTCCCCGGACAATCCGGGTACGCCGCCACCAAGGCGTTCGTCCACACCTATACCGCTGGTGTGCGTGCCGAGCTTGCCGGCACCGGCGTCACCGTCGCGACGTTGTGTCCCGGGCCGGTGCGCACCGAATTTCTCAAGACAGCGGGCATGGACGAGCGAAAGTTCGCCGCGGCGTTCCCGAAGGTGTTGTGGATGCCGGCAGAGGACGTCGCCCGAGCCGGTGTCGACGCGCTCGCCGACGACCGCGACATGGTGCTGCCTGGTCTGCCCAGCAGGGTGATGACCCGTGTGGCCCAAATGATTCCGCGACGGATCCTGTTACCAATGCTGTCCCGCCAACACCCGGCGTTGCGCCGTGACCGGCCCGCTATTTAACCGGCCACCGTCGCATCCACCCTTCGACCGGCAGGTCCAGCCCGTTGCACAACGTGCAGATGGTGCGGTACCAACCGAGGGCGACGAGCAGTTCCATCCGCTGTTCGTCGTCGAGCTTGTGCCCCAGCGCATCCCATACGTCAGGTGTCCAGGAGCCGGTGTGTTCCAGTTCGTCGACAGCCGCAATCAGCACACGCTCGAAATCGCTCCATCCCGAATCGACCCCGGTGACAAGCGCATCGCACTCCTCGTCACTGACCCGCGCGATGGGTCCCCAGAACGCTGCCTGCCCGCCCCACTCGTACTCACAGCCCACCAGCGCGCACATCCGCAAGATCGCGATGGTGCGTAACCGCGGTGGCAGTCTCGCATCGACGTAGAGCGACTCGCCCAATTTCCGGAGCCGGGCTGCCAGATTTGGGTGGCGCTGCAGGCACCGCACCAGCAGCAGCGGTTCGTAGGTGCGATCGGGATGACCCCAACTGTTGATGCCCGCGGCGTCCTCGTCGCTCCATGGCTGGGCCAGCGGCTCGGCGCGAGTCATCCGACTGACTCGCGCGTCGGGCGGCCGACCACCAGGTCATAACTCACCCGACAAACGTACGACGCCCGCGCGGCCGAGACCAAGACAGTCCGTCAGTTCTCCGACAACACGATGCAGTCACTGTCGCACTGCCCGGGCGGGCCGGGCTGCGCCGCTTTGCGATGCAACACCGCGCGGCTGGGCACGATCTGATGCGCTTCATCCTCCGTCGTGCCGGCCTGGCCCCGCCCGTCCACGATCAACGAATAGCCACCGGGCTGACGCGGCGGACAAACCAGCGTCGCGTGTTCGTGGGAGGCGAGATTTCTCCGGGTGTGCCCGCCGACCGGGCCGACGTGAATGACTCCGTTGACCAGGTGTGGCTCCACCGCGACGGTGTGTGCGTGGTAGTTGTCGTCGACCGTGACGAGGTAGGCGAACGTGTAGTCCGCCAGCTTGTCGGCCAGCTGGTTGAGATCCACTTTCACGCTCATGACGTGAGGATAGTTCTGTTGGCGCCGCGTCGTGGCGGACCTGTCACATGGGTGCAGCACAATCCGCCCCCACCGTGAAGTCCCGACGGGGGCGGATTGCTGCCGCTGGGCGGCTAGTGGCGGATCGTCATACCTGGAATGTACTTCCGAGCCACGAATGATGTTTGGCCACAACAAAATTGGCTGAGTGACTCACAGCCCACCACCGGACCCGCCCTCGCCACCGGCGCCGCCGGCGGCCGTAGAGCTGCTGCTGCCCGGCTTGCCGGCACTGCCCTTGCGAACCCCGTTGCCGCCGTTGCCCCCGGGGCCACCCGAGCCGCCCTTGCCGATACCGGTGCCCGTGCCGCCCGCACCACCGGCACCGCCGGCGCCGCCGTTGATGCCGGCGTTGCCGCCCTTGCCACCTGCGCCGCCTGTTCCGCCGTCGGCGCCCGTTCCGCCGTTACCGCCTCTGCCGCCGGCCGCGCCGCTACCGCCGCTGCCCAGCGCACCGCCGGAACCGCCGGCCCCGCCGGAGCCGCCCTTGCCACCGACCTGACCGGCCGCACCGGTACCACCAGCGCCGCCGGCGCCGCCCGCACCGCCGGTGCCGGCGACCATGCCGCCTTTGCCACCGTCGCCGCCGGACGCCCCATCGGCACCGCTGCCGGCCTGTCCGGCGCCGCCGACGCCGCCCTTGCCGCCGTTACCGACCAGCCCCGCCGAGCCGCCCGTACCGGCCTCGCCGCCCTTGCCGCCTGAGGAGGCGTTGCCCGCAGCACCGTTGGCCCCGGCACCGCCATTGCCGAATACCAGTCCGCCGCGTCCGCCGTCGCCGCCATTGATATTGCCGGTGGTGCCGAGCTTTCCGGCGCCACCGTCGCCGTACAGACCGCGCGCGTCGCCGCCGTTGCCGCCGCCGTTGCCGCCGTCTCCACCACTGCCTCCGAGGAACCCGCCGGCTCCGCCGTCGGCACCGATGCCGCTGGGACCGCCGTTGCCACCGGTACCGCCCATGCCGAGCAGTCCGGCATCGCCGGCCTGTCCACCGTTACCGGTTCCCAGCCCGTTGCCGCCGGCACCGCCATTGCCCCACAACAGGCCTCCGTTGGCACCGTTGCCGCCATCGGTGTTGGTCACCTTCGCCGCGCCACCGGCACCACCGATACCGATCAAACCGACGCTGCCGCCGTTGCCGCCGCCAAATCCGCTGCCGCCGTTGCCGAACAAAAAGCCACCCTTACCGCCGTCGCAGGTACTGGTGCAATCCGCAGCGGTATAGGTGTAGCCGTTGCCGATCAACAAACCGCCGTTGGGATTGTCGGCGGTGCCGTTGCTGACAAAGGTCCCGATCAAACCCCGACCCAGATCCACACCGCCCAAACTCGGCAGGTCCAGTGCCGCCGCCGTATTGGGCAGACCACCGGGCGACGCCCCGGAGGTGCGAGAGGCGCCATCCGACAGACCAGTTGCGGACGGCGCCTGGGCCTCCGGCACGGTCCCGGTGGCCAACCCCTGAATCGCCCGTACTATCGCCCCCGCCGCAGCTTGCGGCAACCCGTCGAGCCCGGCGCTGATCCCCTCCGCAATCGAGGCCAACTCCTCCGCCGTCGGCCACTCCCCGGTCAGCTGGTCGAGGAAAGCCTGCGCTGCGTCACCCACGCTGCCGCCGGCAACGATGTTCGCGGCACCCGGGTCGACAAGCGAGGTGGCCAGCTGCCTCTCCAAGTTGGCGAGACCCGCCAACAGGCCAGGTTGGAAAAGGCCCGAGCTCGTACCGGTCAAACCGCTAACGCCGGCACCGTTGAGGAAAGCGTTGGTCATCGAAGCCGGCACATTGGCCAGATAAGCCAGCGTATTCAACAAGTCTCCGGCAACCGCCGAGTTATACGCCCCTTGTAGGTCCGGACCCACCTGCTGCGACATCGGACCCATCGTGCCGGCGATAAGCCACGCACCAAGATAGGCGATCATGCCCGTGGGAGGCGCCTGCCTGTAGGACAGTACGAAGTCCACCGTCTTGGAGATGTCTGCGACGATCAGTTTCGGGATGTCCAGGGACGTCTGCATCTTCAACAGCACCTGCTGGAAAAACGCGGTAGTGAGCCCCAAGGTGCCGAACATCAAGCTGGTTGCACCGTTGATATTGCCTGCATTCAGCGCGTTGACGACATTTTGCATCCTGACCGGAAATGCGGCGACGCCGCCGGGCGCGAAAAAGGTGACTGCGCCCGCCGCGGCGTCCTGATACGCCCCGACGAACATCGAGGCGTAGTGGATCGCATTGGCAACGACCTGACGTGCCAGAGGTGCAGGCATGTTCAACTGGTTTGTTGCCAGCGCCTCTAAGTTTGCCGCAGCCGCGGTGAATGCATTCACCCACGTGTCGATCGGATTGACCGCCGCCGCCAACTCGACGGAAACCGACGAAGTCGTAGCGGCCGGAATTGCCACCGTGGGGCCGTCCGGACACACCGGATTGATCGGCGCCAGCGCGATCGCGCATGCCCCGGTGATCGCGGTCCCGGCGGCCAGATATGGACGAACAGATACTTCCATTGCAGGTTTCCCCTTCGGCAAATGTCTGCGTGTGATCTTGGACACGGCAGAACGTACCTGAGAAGGGCCTGAGGCGCCATCATTTCTGCTGGCAGAGCCCTAATCTGTAGTGATCCGGCAAGCCTGCCGCTACCAGCGTCGCCACGCTTACCTACAGTTCACCGCCAGTGAGGTGGAGGTCCAGCAAATATTAGACAGCTACGCAAATTGTTGCCATGGCAGACGGTTTTTCCAGAACTGAAACACGTTCATGGGATGGCTACCGGGTGAAGAGCAAGGGGTCGAACGCCGTCTACCTGCGAAGGTGTGGAATGGCTTGGGATTTCCTGTCGGTTCAGCGCCGACGAGGTCTCGTCTATGTCCCGTCGGACACGTGGAGGCGCGTTTGACCACCGTGTCAGCACTCCCGGCCTTGGTCTCTGCAAACACCTGCCTGGTCCGCGCGCCGCGGTGATGCGAGATACGTGATTGCCGTGAAATCAAACTGGGTGATCCAGTTTCACCAGGCAGGTCTGTTGCGTGGCCCCCGCATCGTGGCCGACCTGTCACATGGGTGCGGATTGTTTGCCACGGACCAGACGACCGGGGCGCGCCTCGGTCGGGACGCCGTGCTCGGCGATGACCTCACCAGAGACGACGGTCGCGACGTAACCGTCCGCGGTCTGGTCGAGCCGGCGGCCCCCGCCGGGCAGATCGTAGGCGACGACCGGCCGGTGCAGCCGCAGCGCTGCATGGTCGATGACGTTCAGATCAGCCTTGTAGCCCAACGCAATTCGACCGCGATCGGCCAGCCCGGCGATCCGAGCGGGCACCGAGGTCAGTTCCCGGACGGCATCCGCGACGCTCAGCATGCCCACGCCCCGGTCGCGCACCCAGTGCGTCAGCAGATAGGTGGGGAAGCTCGCGTCGCAGATCATGCCGTAGTGGGCGCCGCCGTCACCGAGTCCGAGGATGACGTCGTCGCGCCGGATCAACTCGGCGACGGTGTCGAGGGAGTTGTCGCGGAAGTTGGCGAGCGTGACCAGCAGCATGGCGTGCCCGTCGTCGTCGAGCAGGCGGTCGTAGGCCTCCTCGAGCGGGTCCACGCCGCGGGCCCGGGCCCGCGCACCGATCGAGTTCGACGGGTCGGGCTCGTAGTCGGGCTGCTCACCCATCGGATACATGTAGTCCCAAGCCTGCACGGCGAACATCAGCGGATGTCCGTCGCTGGCCGCTGAATCACTCAGAATTCGTTGGCGGACTTCGGGTTTGCGCATCTCGGCGACCCGCTCGGTGAGCGGCAGGTGGGCGATCTCGCGGTAACTCGGGTACAGGACGAACGGGTTGCCGGACAGTTCGAGGCCGAGCACCAGGCCGATCGGGCGGGGGAAGATCTGAGCAGAGATGCTGCCGCCGTTGCTATTGGCCTTCTCCACCATCCGCAACGCATCCTCGAAGAACGCCGGTCCGGCATTGCCGATCGCCAGCGTGAACGTGACCGGCAAGCCCACGTCGGCGGCGACGTCGAACACCGTCTGCAGCGCCGGTTCGTAGTCGCCCGCGACCAGATCCGGCACGAACTGGATCAGGCCGCCGCCGGCGTCGTCGACACCTCGGGCGATCGCCTCGATCTCGGCATAGCCGGCGTCGTAACTGGGAATCGGTTTGCCGCTCTCGGTCTTGTGGATCGTCAGCCGCGACGACGCGAAACCCAGTGCGCCGCACTGCACGGCCTCGGCGGCGAGCTTGCGCATCAGCGCCAGATCCTCGGTCGTGGCGGGCTCGCGGTCGACGCCGCGTTGGCCCATCACGTACACACGCAGCGGGGAGTGCGGCAGGAACGCCGCCACATCAATGTCCAGCTGTCGCGATGACAAGGCGTCGAGGAACTCGGGGAACGTCTCCCACGTCCACGGCAGGCCGTCCACCATGACCACCCCGGGGATGTCCTCCACGCCGGCCATCACATCGACGAGCACGTCGTGATCGTCAGGCCGGCATGGCGCGAACCCGACGCCGCAATTGCCCATCACCGCGGTGGTGACCCCGTGCGCCGAGGACGGGTTGAGCCGGTCCGACCAGATCGCCTGACCGTCGTAATGCGTGTGCAGATCGACGAAGCCCGGGGTGACCAACAGCCCGGTGGCATCGATCTCACGCTCGGCAACGGCGTCAACGGACCCGACTCCGGTGCCGATCCGGGCGATGACACCGTCGCGCACGGCGACGTCTCCCACGTATGGGGCGCCGCCCAGACCGTCGACGATGGTGCCGCCACGGATGCACAGGTCATATGTAGTGGCGTTGTAGTTCATGACCTCAAATCTAGACTTTGGCGCCGGGGCGGATCGGCGCTATACCCCGTCCCCGTCTTGGGTACGCGTGCCCCGTTAGTTGTGATCTATATCACAACTAACGAGTCTCGTGCCGCGAAGTTGGTTGCCCAGATATTAGTGGGATCGTCACCAATCGCGGTTAGGGGATCTGGTTGGTCGTACGCAGGATTGTTACGCGTGATTTCGACGCATTTGTGTTCAATCGGGCCCTTAAGCGAGTGGCGTCGTGGAACACGTGGTTGGTCACGGTACCGTTTGGCATCGTCCTTATTGCCGTGGTCTTGGCGGCGAATAGTTGGCAGGGCACCCTCGGTAGGCGCGAGGATTTTCGTCTGTATGACGATTTTCGTACGGTAATGGGCATCGAGCCAGCCCCTGACGGCGACCAATACTTCCCCTTCATCCGCGATTTCGCCAGTTGGTTGCTTTTAGTTGCGATCATAATTGGCTTGTTCCTGCTGCATCGTCAAGCTCAGCTGATGTCTCGCTGCTTATCGCAATTGGCAGATAATGGGGCGATAGTTGCCCGAGAGGCTATGACCAGAACGGACGGATCAATCGATCGCAACAGGACGTTCAACCTGGACTGGATTTCTCGCGTACTTTTGATAAATCGCCTTGTGAAGTCCGCTTCCGCCGAAGATGCATTCGACTCCGTTGTTCAGCAAGTCACTGCATTTTGTGTTCGGCTCACAAAAATTTTTGGTTCTCTAGTACCTTTTGTTGCGGCTGCGGTGATCGGACTCTTGTTGCTTATTGGACCGACACGAGGTTTCTTCCTGTCGTTGTCCCCAGATTTTGCCAGTGAGGCTGCTCGCAATGAATGGGCTCAGTCAGCCTACGGGAGTTGGTGGGCCTCACTCGATCACCCCGTTGGGGCCGTCGTGTACTTCGTGTATGCGATAGTGGCATTTCTGATCGTTCTGTCCTTCCAACCTGTTGGGTTTTCGGTTCTGTATCTAATTGTGGCAATGCGGTATACGACGCAGTGGAATGCGGATTGGAAAAACGACGACGGGTGCTATGGCTGGCGTCCAGTGGCCGAGGTCTATAGGACAGTCCTTCAGGCGGTTTCTCTGCTTGGGGTGGCCGTCACCGTAATGTTGGTGATGCTCGGCATTCAAAATTTTACGTTTGTGTTGATTCCGGTCATTCTCTACGTCTGCGTCGCACCTTTTTTCGTCGTGCTCCCCAGGTTTATCTGGCGAGATGTCGCCGAAACGGCAAAAAGGAATCGCATAAACCAACTTCTGGACGGTATTAGCAAGTATGATATCGACAATCCGGATCGAAATTCCAACTTGCTGACGGTATTGCAAGAAGTTGACCGCTGTCGCAAGGCTGAGATATACCCGCTTCGCGTGCACAAGCTGTGGCAATCTACGGTTTTCACCGCGTGGATCATTCCTCTTTGTATCGCAACTTTCCAGATCGTATTCCCTTTTGTTGTGCACGTGTCCAATTGAGGCCGCGCCGGGTGCGCCGACCGAACTGTGTGAATATGGACCGGTGATCGATCACTTTGGAATCAACTGCACCGACTGGGCCAAATCGAAAGAGTTCTACGACTCGGTGCTGGGCGTGCTCGGATACAGCCGACAGCTGGACTACCAGGTTGCCATCGGCTACGGCAGTGAGGGCAAGCCCGACTTCTGGATTGCCGACGCCGGTGCGGGCGATGCCGGTGGGCCCAACCGGGAAATCCATGTGGCGTTCCATGCCGCCGACGCCGATGCCGTGCAGGCCTTCTACGACACCGCGCTGAAGCTGGGAGCCGAGTCCCTGCACGCGCCGCGGCTGTGGCCCGAGTACCACCCGGGTTACTTCGGCGCATTCGTCCGTGATCCCGACGGCAACAATGTCGAGGCGGTGTTCCACGGGGCGGCTCCCGCAGCGCAGTAACCGTTAGAGCGGTTCCAATTCCGCGATCAGCCAGTCGCCGTCGACGCGGGTGAGGCTGACCCGGTAGGCCAGCGCATCCTTGGTCGACTGGCCGCCGGCACCCGCGGTCTCGGTTTTCTGGTCGACGAACGCCACCACGCTGGCCTCGTCGACCGTCAGCGACTCCACGCCGGTGTTGCGGACGGTCGCGGTCTGGGTGACGTTCTCCGGCTTCGTCCGGATGGTCTTCCGGTACTCGTCGACCGCTGAGCCGGTCAGTAGCCCGGTGACCGCGTCGGTGTCGGCCCGGCTGGTCGTGGGGGTGTAGCTCAGCATCTTGACCACGTTGGTGGCCACGAACTCGCTGACCTGGTCGCGCGCATGGTCGTCGTCGGCGACGGGGGCGGGCGCCGGCCGGCTCTTGACCGACAGCTGCCAGGAACCCAGGCCGATGGCCGCGACGATGCCGATGATGAGGGCGCCGACGAGCAGCGTCCAGCCTCGCGTGCGGGTGGGCATCAGTTCACGAACTCCAGCTTCGAGGCCTTGTAGGCGCCATCGATGTGTTCGACGGTGACCCGCACGCGTTGCAGCGAGACGACGCCGACCCGATTGGTGGTGACGGTGACCTTCGTGTCGACGGTGACGAGAACGACCGCCTCATCGGAGAACAACGCTTCGACACCGCCCCCGGTGACCGTTCCCTCGGTCTTGACGCCCAATTCCTGGGCCTTGCGTTTGATCTGGGGTGCCTGGCTCTTCAGGTCGGCGCGGAACTCATCGGTGGCCCCGTCCATCATCGCCGCGAGATCGCTGTCAGCGGTGTCCGCGCTGACGGTGACGGTATGCAGCGCGAAGGTCTGGGCCGCTTCGAGGTACGGCTGCCACGACGGCGTGGTGCGCGGCGCGGGGTCGGCGCGGACGAACTGGCTGATCGCGAAGACGATCGCGCAGACCAGCAGGACCGCCAGCACGCTCGGCACCGCAACCCTTGCGGGGCTGCGCTTCTGGGGACTGCGAGGTTGTGGGATCGGGCTGGGCCCCGACCAGGTGGGCGACTGGTGCGGCGCACTGACCACCGGGGGAGCGGGAGCGGCGAAGGTCGGCGCGGCGATGACCCGCGGCGGCTCGTTCGAGACCGGTCGCGGCGACACCGGTTGCACCGGGGGAGGCCGCTGCGGGACCGGGGCGCTCGCCCGCGCGTCGGCGAGTGCCTTCGCGAAGTCGCTGCACCGTGCGTAGCGGCCGCCGCGGTCCTTGGCCATGCCCTTGAGCATCACCTCGTCCAGGTAGGCCAGTTCGGGACGGACGTTGCGCAGGCTGGGCGGGAGCTCGTTGAGTTGCTTGCTGATGACCACGGCGGGATTGGAATGGTGGAACGGCGAATGGCCGGCCAGGAGTTGAAATGCACTGGCCGCCAAGGCGTATTGGTCGGCCCGCCCGTCCATCGCCTGCCCCAGGAGCTGTTCGGGGGCCGAGTAGGCCATCGAACCCACAGCCATGTTGGTGGCGGTGATCCCGCTGATGTCGTCGATCCGGCGGGCAACGCCGAAGTCGGCCAACAGAATTCGACGGCGCGCGGCTTCCGGGC
Source organism: Mycolicibacterium sp. 050232 (assembly GCA_036235365.1). Taxonomy (GTDB): domain Bacteria; phylum Actinomycetota; class Actinomycetes; order Mycobacteriales; family Mycobacteriaceae; genus Mycobacterium. Next base: position 148,334 of record JAZBEZ010000008.1, read on the forward strand.
TGGTCAGCAGGATGTTGGCGGGCTTGACGTCGCGGTGCAGCAGGTGGCGCTCGTGCGCGTAGTCGAGCGCTTCGGCGATGGCGGTGACGATCTCTACGGCCTGGGACAGGGGCACGCCCTCGGGGTAGCGCTCGCGCACGTAGCGAGCGGCATCGGTGCCGTCGACGTAGTCCATCGCGATCCACAGCTGCCCCTCGTACTCGCCGCGATCGTGCAGCCCGACGATGTGGGGGTGCCAGAGCGAGGAAGCGATGTCGGCCTCGCGGTTGAACCGGTCGCGGTACTGGGCGTCACCGGTCAGCGCGGCGGGCATGATCTTGAGCGCGTCCTGGCGGGGGAGGCGCGGATGCTGCGCCAGATAGACCTCGCCCATGCCGCCAGAGCCGAGTAGACGCTGAATCGTGTACCCGGCGAACACGTCGCCGGAATTCAACGGCATGCCCGTGATCGTAGTCGGGACGGTTCCGGGGCGGCTCGCGAGTAGCGTCGAGGGCATGGCTGACGCTGATTCCGATGCCGTCCGAGAATTGCTGCGCGACGCGTTCACCAGGCTCATCGAGCACGTCGACGACCTCACCGACGGATTGACCGAGGAGGTTTCGAGTTACCGGCCCACCCCGCAGGCCAACAGCATCGCGTGGCTGATCTGGCACAGCGCCCGCTGCCAGGACCTGCAGTTGTGTGACATCGCCGGGACCGAGCAGGTGTGGATTCGCGACGGCTGGAAGGACCGCTTCGGGCTCGACCTGCCTGCCAACGACATCGGGTACGGACACACCCCGGCCGATGTCGCGAAGGTGCAGGCACCGGCCGAACTGCTGGCGGGCTACTACCGGGCGGTGCACAAGGACACGCTGGCCTACATCGCCGGCGTGACCTCTGATGAGCTCGGCCGCATCGTCGACACGCATTGGGATCCGCCGGTGACGGCGAGCGCCCGCTTGGTCAGCATCATCGACGATTGCGCACAGCACCTCGGCCAGGCGGCCTATCTGCGCGGCATCGTCCCTTGATCGCGCGGTGGTGGCCGCCGGTCGGCCTGGCCGCCATGGTGCTGCTCGGTTGGGCGGTGCGCGGGGGACCGATCCCGGTCGACGATTGGTTCCAGCAGGCCGGCCACGACATGGGGTCGTATCGGGATGTGTTCCTGGTGTTCAGCAAGCCACCACTGGTGGCTGTCGCCTGGGCCGCCGGCATCGTCGTGGCCCTGCGTCAGCATCGGAGACGCCTGGCGATCGCCATGGCCGTGACGCCGCTGCTGACTTTCGCGATGATGCGGGCCGGCAAGCACATTTTCGGCCGGGAGAAAGAGGGCGCCCTGGCCTATCCGAGCGGCCACACCACTTTCCTGGTGACGGTGGCAGGCCTGCTGGTGCTGCTGGCGGGGGTGGGGATGTGGGCGCTGATCGCTGCGGTCTGCGTGTGCCTGCTCGGCATGCTCGGCCTGTCGATGACCTTTCACTACTTCACCGACACCATCGGCGGCGCGTTGCTGGCCACGTCTGCGGTGTGCCTGGTTGCGTGGTTGGCCCATGACGAGCCATCAGGCCAGTCGAGCAGCGCGCCGGCTGATCTTCGCTGAGCGATCATGTGACTGACGCATGCATTTCGCGCGGTGGCAACACCCTCCAGGCAGGCGGCCTGGGCGGTGCCGAGCCCACTGGCGGGGCTGTGCCGACCGGGCCTGTCAACCGTGAACTACCACTTCATCATTGACTTTGGCTGCGACGGCCGCGCTGTTGCATTCCGCAAGACTTTCGCTCGAACTGATGATCTTGAGCAAACTCCATGACGGGCTGCGAGCTGCGCGGATGGTTACTTTGAATGCTTTGCGGCAACGGCGCTGGGCGACTAACTAGTTGCAAACGCAAAGACTTGAAAATCTCACCTGAGAAATTGCTGAGATCTTGATTAAGAAAGGGTAATTTTCTGCGCGAGCTAAGCAATCTGCCAGCCCAAACAGCCAGTTAATCGAGGGGATTTTCTATGAACAGTCGTGTCGCGAGCGGTCTGACCGCATGTGTTGCCGCGGCCACCGCAGGCGTCATTGCCATCACTCCGGTGACGACGCCGACGCCGACGCGTCTGGTTGACGCTTCGAGCACGCTTATGGCCAGCTTCGGGGATATGAACCAGGCCGAGTTGGCCGCCGAGTTCGGTAAGCGGTTCGTCGAGCAGGTTGCGCAGGCGCCGCTGCTGCCATTGATCCTTGCGGCACAGTTGGCGGCCAACGACGGCAACGTGCGGCTGTTCTCTCAGATCCGGCAGATCGTCGACTCCCCGGTGTATGTCGCCGATCCGCTCATCGAGGCCATTGCCGACACCGTGCCCGAAGCGCTGGGCGGCGGATCGAATGGCTCGCCGAACAACAACATCCCAGGGGGCGCTGATGGTGACGGCGCCATCATGCAGTTCCGCAACAACGAACTGCTCGGCCTTCGCGACGACATCAACGCCCAGTTCGCTGACGCGCTCGGCGTCAACACGTCGTGGCCCAACGAGAACTACGCTGCCGAACTTGCCGAGGGTTTGTTGAAGTCGGCTGAAAACACTGTCACCGGCACCGCGCTCGGGGCCGTCGGTCTTGTCGCCGTCGCGCAGGCGATGGCCAGCGGCGACAACCTTGCGGTCTACAAGGCGGTCAAGGAGTACATCGATGCTCCGATGTGGGCGATCGATCCGGCCATTGAGGGTATCGCCGACGCTCTGCCGGAGGAGCTCGGTGGCGGGACAAACCATGTCAAGGAGACCTCGGAAAGTACCGGGCCGGGCGTCTCGGATGACGGCACCATCATGCAGTTCCGCAACAAGCAGCTGATCGGTGCGCGGGATCAGGTGCGACTGGCTGCCGCGAACATTCTCAATGTCCGCGACAAGGTGGACAGCACCGGCAATGTGCTGTCCGACGACGACAACGACAACAGCCTCAACCGCACGCAGTCGCTGTCCGCCACGAACGACGACAACGGCGGCTCGAAGGTGAACAACCTCAAGCCGCACGTCACGAGCCTCAACACCGCGCTCAACGATGCCAAGGACAAGGCCAAGGAACGCCGGGCCAAGGCCAAGGCGAACGTGGACAACGTCGTGAAGAAGGTCAAGGAGGCGGCCGGCAGCACAGCCAAGAAGCTCGGCGCCAAGAAGTCGAGCTCCGAGGACTGAGTTTCGGGGGAGAGGCGGCGTGTGGCGACATGAGGGGTCGTCACACGCCGTCGCCTTTTGATCTGGCCGTCGAGCGTGCAGGTAGATCGCGATTTCGGACGTTTGGGCGATCTGGATGCACGCTCGGCGCCAGCTCGGGCCGCGCCCTCACTTGACAGGTGTCAACCCCGGTGCGACGTGGGTCACACACGGTGATTACCATAGGCCGCATGACTGCGACGCCAGATGTAGCTCGGACCGGAGAGTTCACGGGCTCCGGCCCTATCCACAACCCCGCGACCGGTGCCGTCGCCGGCCAGGTGACCTGGACCGACGCCGCCGACGTGCCGCGTATCGCGGCCGGGCTGCGCGAAGCGCAGAAGGAGTGGGAGGCCCGCGGGGCGAAAGGCCGCGCCAAGGTGCTGTCCCGCTATGCGGTGTGGTTGGGAGACCACCGCGAGGAGATCGAGAAACTCCTGATCGCCGAGACCGGCAAGTCGGCCATGGATGCCGCGCAAGAGGTCCCGCTGCTGATCATGATCCTGTCGTACTACATCAAGGTGGTCGAGCAGGCGATGGCGCCGGATTCGCGGCCGGCCGCGCTGCCCGTGATGTCCATCAAGAAGATCGCGGTGCACTACCGGCCTCGTCCGGTCGTCGGGATCATCGCGCCGTGGAACTACCCCGTGGCCAACGCCATGATGGACGCCATCGGCGCCCTGGCTGCCGGATGCGCAGTACTGCTCAAGCCGTCCGAGCGCACCCCGCTGACCGCCGAGGTGCTGCTGCGCGGCTGGCTGGATTCCGGTGCGCCCGAGGTGTTCGCCCTCGCGCAGGGCGCGCGTGCGGTGTCCGAGGCCGTCATCGACAACTCCGACTACATCCAGTTCACCGGCTCCTGCGCGACCGGAGCCAAGGTGATGGAGCGCGCCGCGCGCCGCCTGACCCCGGTGAGCCTGGAGCTCGGCGGCAAGGACCCGATGATCGTGCTCGAAGACGCCGACGTCGAGCTGGCCGCCAATGCCGCGGTCTGGGGCGCGATGTTCAACGCGGGGCAGACCTGCGTGTCCGTCGAGCGGGTCTATGTGCTCGAGCCGGTCTACGACCAGTTCGTCGCCGCCACCGTCAAAGCCGTCGAGAACCTCAAGATGGGGGCCGGCGAGGGCTACCACTTCGGCGCCCAGATCGACGACAGCCAGGTCGCGATCACCGAACGGCACGTCAACGAGGCCGTCGCCGCCGGTGCCAAGGCGCTGACCGGTGGCAAGCGCGCCGAAGGCGGGGGCAGCTTCTTCGAGCCCACCGTGCTCGTCGACGTCGACCACTCGATGGCCTGTATGGCGGAGGAGACCTTCGGGCCGACCCTGCCGATCATGAAGGTGTCCTCGGTCGAGGAAGCCGTTCGGCTGGCCAATGACAGCCCCTACGGTCTGAGTGCCTCGGTGTTCTCCAAGGACGTGGATCGCGCCAAAGCGATTGCCCTGCAGCTTGATTGCGGCGCGGTCAACGTCAACGACGTCATCTCGAACCTGATGTGCACCACCGCCCCGATGGGCGGCTGGAAGACCTCGGGCATCGGTGCACGTTTCGGCGGCATCGACGGGGTGCGCAAGTTCTGCAAGCAGGAGACCGTGGTGGTGCCTCGCACCAACGTGGGTGCCGGCGGCAGCTACTACAACAACTCGGAGAAGGCCATCGCCAGGATGAACAAGCTGCTGACCAAGCTGGCGCTGGCGCGTCCGCGCCGCAAGGCCAAGTAACGGAGCTGCTGCCATGTTGGTGACATATGATGAAGACATACATCACCAACATGGGAGGTTGTCGTGGCGGTGACACAGATCGACCTCGACGATGACGCACTCGTCGAGGTGATGCGGATCGCCGGCGTGCACACCAAGAAAGAGGCCGTGAACCTCGCGATGCGTGATTACGTCGACCGGTTCCGGCGTATCGAGGCGTTGGCTCGATCGCGTGAGCACGCACGTGACTGGGACTACGAAGGTTGGCTCGCCGCGCGCGCGGACGAGAAGTCCGTCGGCAAGTGATCTCATTTCTGGCGGATTCCTCAGCCATCTGGCGACTGCTGCGGCAACCGGAACTCGCCCAGGCGTGGGGCCCCGTGCTTGTGAGCGGAGGCGTCGGATCCTGTGAGCCGCAACGGGCCGAGTTTCGTAGATCTGCGCGAAACACTGCCGAATTCGATCAGATGAACCAGATGTTCCGCGATATCTATCCCGAGGTGGCGGTCCCGAAATCCGTTTGGCGGTGGATCGATTCGGCGCAACACCGGCTCGCCGGCGCAGGCGCGGTTCGTGCTCTTTCGGTCGTCGACCTGTTGGTCTGCGGTACCGCGGCGGCCAAAGGGCTGGTGGTCCTACATGACGATGCCGATTTCGAAATTGCTCAGCGTCACCTCCCCGACGTCAGGGCGCGACGAGTTGTCAACGACAAGTGATCTTCCCGGACGTCTCGAAGATGTCGTCGCTTCCCGTGATCCGCTGTCCGCAGACCACGACCACGGAGCTGGGGACGATGACGGGGAAGGTCGCTGCCGGGCCACTGTAGGCAAACGCCTGGGAGCCGTCCGGATAGGTGGCGATCGGCCGGTTCGAAACCTTGCTGCCGACGGCGAGCACGTTGGTCCACTCGCCGTGCACCGTCGCGGTGCCGTTGATGGCCACCACGGTGTTGTCGTGGTCGCCGGTATAGGGGTCGACGTAGTCCTTGTGGAACCCGGCCGCGCCGTCGAGCGCGAACATCTTGTTCCCGGTCCGGTTCTGGCCGACCGCCGTTGCCGTGGCGGGCCGGAACACGCTGATCGCCAGCGCCCGGTTGCCGTCGGACGCATTGGCCTGCGCACCGGTGGGGGAGTTGTCGCCGATTCCCACCGGATCGCCGCGGCCTCCGTCGTAGGAGATCCCGGGCGCGGCACCTGCCGTCCCCGCGGCGATCAGCCCCGCTGAGCACACTCCAGCGGCAATCACCGAACCGGCCGCGAACCGGCGAACAACGAGCTTCATGAACATGGGTGCCCTTCTCCCAGGATGTCGAGCATGAATATTGACGTCACTGATGATCGCGCCCTTGGTATCAGCCGGACTGAGTAATGCCCTACTGCAATTTCCGGCTACCTGACGTTCACCGGGTCATCACCGTCTCGACCGCCCGGGCCGCTACGGTGCGCCGGTGACTCTCGACATCACCGGATACGCGGTCCGTGACGACGACGATGACGACCCTGTCCTGCTGCTGGAACCCGGCGGCGAGGTGGTCGACACCTGGCGGGAGAACTACCCGTACGAGGACCGGATGTCGCGGCAGGAGTACGAGGAGCAGAAGCGGCTGCTGCAGATCGAGCTGCTGAAGCTGCAGAAGTGGAGCCAGGGCAACGGGCTGCGGCACGTCATTGTGTTCGAGGGCCGCGACGCAGCGGGCAAGGGCGGCACCATCAAGCGGTTCATGGAACATCTCAACCCCCGCGGGGCCCGCGTCGTCGCGCTGGAAAAGCCGACCGAGAAAGAGCGCACCCAGTGGTACTTCCAGCGCTACGTGCAGCACCTTCCCGCCGCCGGTGAGATCGTGTTGTTCGACCGCTCCTGGTACAACCGCGCCGGGGTGGAGCGCGTGATGGGCTACTGCTCGCCCAAACAGCACGCCGAGTTCATCCGGCAGGCCCCGCTGTTCGAGCAGATGCTGGTCAACGACGGCATCAGCCTGACCAAGCTGTGGTTCTCCGTCACGCAATCCGAGCAGCGCACCCGCTTCACGATCCGTCAGGTCGACCCGGTGCGGCAGTGGAAACTATCCCCCACCGACCTCGCGTCGCTGGACAAATGGGAGGACTACACGGCGGCCAAAGAAGACATGTTCGCCTGGACCGACACCGAAATGGCGCCGTGGACCGTGGTCAAGAGCAACGACAAGAAACGCGCCCGGATCAACGCCATGCGTCACGTGCTCGGTAAGTTCGATTACGACAACAAGGATTTTGAAGTGGTCGGCCACGCCGATCCGCTGATCGTGGGGCGTGCCCTGTCGGACTGAGCAGTCTGGCCGCCGCCCGAGAACTAGGAGGACGGCGTGCGATTCGTCATGACGCTGTTCCTGTGGGTGCTGACGACGGTCCTGCTGGCGGCCGCCGTGCCGTCGGCCTGGGTGCAGAAGAACATCATCGACCAGCAGGGGTACTCGGCCTTCGCCGCCGCCGCGGCCGCCGACCCGCAGTTGCAGCAGGCCGTTGCCGGTGAGCTCACCACCCAGGTCCAATCCCTGGCCGCGCAGAACGGGGCGGACGTGGATTCCCGCCGGATCCGCGCCGTGGCAGGTGCCTACACCGCGGGTCAGGATTTCCCCGGTCAGTTCGCGTTGGCCAACCAGGTCGCCCACACCTGGATGTTCACCGACCGGTTGGCCCGCAACGAGGACGGAAGCTGGGTGATCGACCTGGCCCCGATGCTCTCGGACGCCTCGTTCCGCGAAACCCTGTCCGGCTTCGGTGTCGAAGTGCCGCAAACACTTACGGTTCCCATCGCGTCGTCGGCGCCGGACAGTCTGCGGCCCGGGATCTTGCGCCCGCTGGCGGTGTGGGGGCCGTGGGTCAGTGTCGGGGTGACGGTACTGGCCGGGGTCTTCGCCCTGCTGACCTTGGCCGTCGCCCGCGCCCGGGGTAAAGCCCTTGCCGCACTGGGGATTTCAGCCTTGCTGGTCGGCGCCGCCGGCTGGGCCGGCTTGGAGGTGGGGCGGCGCTACCTCAACGAGGCGCTCAACCACACCAGCGGGGACATCCGGCAGATCGCCGATGCGATGGCCGGTCACGCGATCGACGGCCTGCACCAGTGGCTCAACCTGACGCTGGCCGCCGGCGGCGCGCTCGTCGTCTTCGGGGTCGTCGTGGCGCTGCTGGGCGGATTGCGCGGCAAGTCGGGCTGATTCGTGCGCTGGTGGGAGAATGCCCCATGGCCATCAAGCTCGACGCCCTGGACTCCGCACTGCTGTCCATGCTGGCGGCTGAACCGCGCCTGCCGATCCTTGAGCTGGCATCGCGGCTGAAGGTCGCCCGCAACACCGTGCAGGCACGGATGAAGCGGCTGGAGGAATCCGGAGTGGTCCGTGGCTATCCACCGAACATCGACCTGGCCGAGCTCGGGTTCACGGTGCACGCCTTCGTCGGCATCGAGACGGACCAGAACAAGATGGACGCCATCATCGAGGCCCTGCGGGCGTACCCGCACGTACTCGAGGTGCATGCGACCACCGGGCGAGCGGATCTGCTGGTCCGGATCGCCGCTCAGACCCAGCAGGAACTGCTCGACATCATCCAGCAGGTGCACCGGATCGACGGGGTGAAGCATTCCGAAACGATGCTGGCGATGGCGACGCCGGTCGAATACCGGTCACTGCCTCTCGTGCAGCAGCTGACGCAGCACCGAACAAAATGATGCGTAGGTCACAGTGGGCCACGTCACAATTGAGCAATCTGATCAACATTTTCGTCCACTATTGACGCAGATCACACTTCACGGCAGATTTCGCTGCACCGATTGCTAGATGTTCCTCGCTTTGCAGCTCACGATCTGGGTTGTGGAAGGTGCGGTGGTTAGACGTGACAAGCGTTCTGAGCGCTTCCGAACTCGCGGTGGTCGAACCCTCCGCGCCGTACGACCTCGCTGACCGGTATCGCTCCGGCGCCGGCCCGGTGCTCCTCACGGGAGTGCAGGCCATCGCCAGAATGATGGTCGAGCAGCACGTCCGAGACACCCGCGCCGGGCGCCGCGTCGCGACCTTCGTCTCCGGCTACCAGGGCAGCCCGTTGGGCGGCGTCGACAAGATGCTGCTCGGCATGCCCGGCGTCCTGACCCAGCATGCCATCGTCTTCACGCCCGGGTTCAACGAAGAGCTTGCCGCCACCGCGGTCTGGGGCAGCCAGACCGATCTCCCGGCCGGTACGCCGACCCACGACGGCGTCGTCGGCATCTGGTACGGCAAGGGGCCCGGCGTCGACCGCGCCACCGACGCACTGCGGCACGCCAACATGTACGGCGTCAACCCGCGCGGCGGCGTGCTGCTGCTGGTCGGCGACGATCCGGCCTCGAAATCCTCTACCGTCCCGGCCGTCAGCGAGCGGTCCCTCGCGGCCCTCGGCATCCCGGTGTTGTTCCCGCGCAACGCCGAAGAGATCATCACGATGGGCATGCAGGGGATCGCGCTGTCCCGCGCGTCGGGTTGCGTCGTGGCGATGAAGATCGTGGCCGACGTCGCCGACGGCGCCTGGACCGTCGATGCCGAGGTGGCCGACCTCGCCATCACCGTGCCCGAAATCACCTGGGACGGAAAGCCGTTCACCTACCGTCAACGCCCGATGGCCGCACCGGCGGACAGCCTGCTCGCCGAGGCCGACCTCTACGGACCGCGCTGGGCGACGGTGCGCGCCTTCGGTGACGTGAACTCCCTCGACGTGCTGGAGGTGGCCCCGCTCCGCGCGAAGATCGGCATCGCCGCGACCGGCACCACGTTCGACGCGGTGCGTCAGACACTGCTCGACCTCGGCGCCGACGACGCGACATTACACCGGGCGGGAATCCGCCTGCTGCGCATCGGAATGCCGTACCCGGTCGGCCGGCAGTCCGTCCGGGAGTTCGCCCGCGGGCTCGAGCAGGTCCTCGTGGTCGAGGACAAGACCGCGTTCATCGAGACCCAGATCCGTGAAATCCTCTACGGGTCAACGGATACCCCGCAGATCGTGGGCAAGTACGACGCGGCGGGCGCCCCGCTGTTCCCGGTCGGTGGCGAGCTCACCGCAGGCCGACTGCTGGCGCCCCTGCGTCGCGTATTGCGCGATCATGTCGAACTCAAACGGACGCCGCCGCCCCCGCTGTCGCTGGAAGTCCTGTCCGCCAAGCGAACCGCCTACTTCTGCAGCGGCTGCCCGCACAACCGCTCCACGGCGATCCCCGACGGCTCGATCGGTGGCGGCGGCATCGGCTGTCACACCCTGGTCACGATGTCCGGTCGCAGTGACAGCGCGGTGGTCGGGCTGACCCAGATGGGCGGCGAGGGCAGTCAGTGGATCGGGCAGGCGCCGTTCACCGATGTGCCGCACCTGTTCCAGAACGTCGGCGACGGCACGTTCTTCCACTCCGGGCAGCTCGCCGTTCAGGCCTGCATCGCCGCGGGGGTGAACATCACCTACAAGCTGCTCTACAACGAGGTCGTCGCGATGACCGGCGCCCAGGACGTCGAAGGCGGGCTCGGCGTCGCGAAGCTCACCCACAAGCTCACCACCGAAGGCGTCAAACAGATCATCGTCTGCGCCGACGAACCCAAGCGGCACAACAGGAAAGCGCTCGCCAAAGGCACGCTGCTGTGGCACCGCGACCGGCTCGACGAGGCCCAGAAGCTGCTCCGCGAAATCCCCGGCGTCACCGTGCTCATCTACGACCAGCACTGCGCCGCCGACGCCCGCCGCCAGCGCAAGCGCGGCACCCTGCCCACCCGCAACACCCGCGTCGTCATCAACGAGGCGGTCTGCGAAGGCTGCGGCGACTGCGGCACCAAGTCGAACTGCCTGTCCGTGCAGCCGGTCGACACCGAGTTCGGGCGCAAGACCCGCATCGATCAGACCTCCTGCAACACCGACTACAGCTGCCTGGACGGCGACTGCCCGTCATTCGTCACCGTCGAACTGACGCCGGAGGCCAAGGGGCGCAAAGCCTCCCGACGTGGCCGCGCCGCGGAGCCGCCGCGCGTCGCCGATCCGGGCTTCACCGCGCCGAAGGGCACCCAGAACATCCTGCTCGCCGGTATCGGCGGGACCGGGATCGTGACGGTCAACCAGGTGCTGGCCACCGCAGCGCTGCGGGCCGGCTACGCGGTGGAGAGCCTCGACCAGATCGGGCTGAGCCAGAAGGCCGGACCGGTGGTGTCGCACCTGCGGTTCTCGACCACCTCGCTGGAGCCGTCCAACCGGTTGACGCCGGGCAGCGCCGACTGTGTCATCGCGATCGACCTGCTGACCGCGACCGACACGAGGAACCTGGCCTACGGCAACCCGGCACGTACCGTCGCGGTTGCCTCCACGAGCCAAACCCCGACCGGGGACATGGTGTACGACAAGTCCGTTGCCTACCCGGATGCCCAGTCGTTGTTGGACCGGCTCACGGCGACCACCCGGACGCTGACCCACTTCGACGCGCTCGCCGCGGCCCAGGCGCTGTTCGGCAACACCGCGGCGGCCAACTTCCTCGTCGTGGGGGCTGCGTTCCAGAACGGTGGATTGCGCTTGCCCGAGGCCAGCATCGAAGAGGCCATCGGCATCAACGGGGTCGCCGTCGCCGCCAACGTCGCGGCCTTCCGCTGGGGCCGCGTCGCGGTCGCCGATCCCGCGGCCTTTACCGCGGCCGTGTCGGCAGGGCAACCGCAGCCCGCGCCGGCCGTCGTGGACCGGGAACTGCTGGCGGGCACCACTTTCGACGGCGAAGTCCGCAGACTGGTCGAACTGCGGGCCTGCGAGTTGGTCCGCTACCAGAACGCGAAAGTGGCTCGGCGCTATGTCGAAACGGTCCACACCGTGTGGCAGGCCGAGCGTGCGGTCACCGAGAACACTGCGTTCAGCGAGGCCGTGGCCCGTGGGCTGCACAAGTTCACCGCCTACAAGGACGAGTACGAAGTCGCCCGCCTGCTGGTCGATCCGGCCTTCCTGGCCGACGTGCAGGCGCAGGTGCCCGGCGGGGCGAACCTCACCTATCGGCTGCATCCGCCGGTGCTGCGAGCGATGGGCCGCGCCAAGAAGGTCGGTTTCGGCCCGAAATCGCATGCGGCACTGAAGCTGCTCGCCAAGGGCAAGGTGCTGCGCGGCACCAAGCTCGACCCGTTCGGCTACGCCCACGTCCGGAAAGTGGAGCGGGAGCTGCTGGTCCACTACACCGGCATGGTGCGTCGGCTCGCCGCCGAGCTGAGCACCGACAACTACGCGCAAGCGGTCGAGGTAGCCGGACTGCCCGACCTGGTTCGGGGCTACGAGGACGTCAAGCTCGGCAACGTCGAGCTGTACCGGGCCCGATTGCGCGACCTCGGCATCACGGCCTGACCGGCCACCGCTGAGTCTGCTGCCGCCGAACATGCGGCAGCCCAACCCATGCCGCCGAACATGCGGCAGCCTGAAAGGAATCCGTAGTGACTGCTATGCCCACCGCGTCGGGAGTATTCGGCCGTTCGCAGGAGTTGAGCGCACGAGCCCATGAGCAGGTCGTGTTCTGCGAGGACGCCAAGTCCGGCCTGAAGGCGATCATCGCCATCCACTCGACCGCACTCGGCCCGGCACTCGGCGGCACCCGGATGTACCCGTACGCCGACGAATTCGAAGCGCTCGAAGACGTGCTCCGGCTGTCGTGGGGCATGTCGTACAAAGCCGCGGCGGCCGGAGTCAACCTCGGCGGCGGCAAGGCGGTGATCATCGGCGACCCCGCGACCGACAAGAGCGAAGCGTTGTTCGCCGCCTACGCACGGTTCGTCAACGGGCTCGGCGGCCGGTATGTCACCGCGGGCGACGTCGGCACCAACACCGACGACCTGGACGTCATCGGCAAGTACACCGCGCACGTGACGGGCCGCAGCGTCGCCGCGGGCGGGTCCGGCGATAGCGCGCGACTGACCGCGCTCGGCGTGTTCAACGCGATGCGCGCCGGTGCCGAGTCCGTCTGGGGGACAGCATCGCTGGCGGGCCGGACCGTCGGTGTCGAGGGCGTCGGCAAGGTCGGCCGCGAACTGATCGCCCTGCTGCTCGCCGACGGCGCGGAGGTGTGTGCCACCGACGTGAACGACGCCGCACTGCAACGTCTCTCGGCCGACCACCCGTCGGTCCGGCTGCTGAGCTCGGTGGCCGCCGCCCCGGTCGACGTATATGCCCCGTGCGCCCTCGGGGCGACGCTGACGCCGGCGAGTGCCGAAGCCATCGAGGCGAAGCTGATCTGCGGTGCGGCCAACAACCAGCTCGCGACTGTCGATGTCGAGCAGGTGCTCGGCCGACGCGGGATCACCTGGGTGCCCGACTTCGTCGCCAACGCAGGCGGTCTCATCCAGGTCGGTGGCGAATTGCAGGGAGCGGACCGGGCGGCCGTCGAAGCCGACGTGACCCGCATCTTCGACCGCTGCCGCGACATCATCGCCGCGGCCCGCGACGCGGGCATCGGCACCGGCGCGGCGGCCAACCTGTTCGCCGAGCGGCGACTCGACGGGGCCATCTGATGCCGGCCGCCGGCGGGATGTTCCGCACCAAATCGGTCGAGCAGTCGATCCGGGACACCGACGAGCCGGACTCGAAGCTGCGCAGGGACCTGACCGCGCGGGACCTCACCATTTTCGGTGTCGCGGTCGTCATCGGCGCCGGCATCTTCACCCTGACCGCGCGGACCGCGGGCACCATGGCGGGGCCTTCGGTGTCACTGGCCTTCATCCTGGCGGCGATCGCATGCGGGCTGACCGCGCTCTGCTATGCCGAGTTCGCCTCGACGGTCCCCGTCGCGGGCAGCGCCTACACCTTCGCGTACGCCACCTTCGGTGAGGCGATCGCCTGGATCATCGGCTGGGACCTGATTCTCGAGTTCGCGCTCGCGGTTTCCGTTGTCGCCAAAGGCTGGTCGCAATACCTCGGCGACGTGCTCGGCGGACTGGCACCGGTTGTGCACTTCGGGTCGGTCACGTTCGACTGGGGCGCGGTAGCGATCATCGCGATCGTCGGGTTCCTGCTCGCGACCGGGACCAAGCTTTCGTCGCGGGTATCCGCCGTCGCGGTCGCGATCAAGCTCGGGGTGATCCTCCTGATCGTGATCGTCGGGGTCACCTACTTCAAGGCGTCCAACCTGACGCCGTTCATCCCGCCGGCGGAACCGTCGGCCAAGGTGGACGGCGTGCACCAGTCGATGCTGGCCTGGCTCACCGGATCCGGCGGCACCAGCTTCGGCTGGCTCGGCCTGCTGTCGGCGGCAAGCATCGCGTTCTTCGCTTTCGTCGGCTTCGACGTGGTGGCCACCGCAGCCGAAGAAACCCGCAACCCGCAGCGCGACGTGCCGCGCGGCATCTTCGCCTCGCTGGCCATCGTCACCGTCTGCTACGTCGCGGTATCGATCGTGCTCACCGGCATGGTGCACTACACCCAGCTGCAGGGCGAAAATGTCACCCTGGCAACGGCGTTCGCCCTCCACGGCGCCACCTGGGTGAAGAACATCATCGCCGTCGGGGCGCTGGCCGGCCTCTCCACCGTCGTGATGGTGATGTTCCTCGGCCAGACCCGCGTGCTGTTCGCGATGGCCCGCGACGGCCTGATTCCCCGCGGACTCGCGCGCACCGGGAAGCGGGGCACACCCGTGCGGCTCACCCTCGTCGTCGGCACCGTCTGCGCCGTACTCGCGGCGTTCGTCGACTTCGGCACGCTGGCGGGCATGGTCAACATCGGCACCCTGGTGGCGTTTGTGCTGGTGGCGATCGGCGTCCCGATCCTGCGCCTGACCCGGCCCGATCTGAAGCGCGGCTTCCGCGTCCCGTTCGTACCGCTGATTCCGATCCTGGCCGCGGGCTCCTGCCTGTGGCTGATGCTCAACCTCGAAGTCGAGACCTGGCTGCGCTTCGTGATCTGGATGGGGATCGGTGCGGTCGTGTACCTCGTGTACGGACGCTCGCATTCGTTGCTGGCGCGGCAGCGACAACCGGTGCGCGAGGACATCGAGGGGCCGGTCGAGGTGGCGGTCTGACCGAGATCCGGCGAGTGCTGGGCTCGGAGCCTGTTCACTCTGCGGTCAGGGCGGGAAAGTGTGAGAAGGCCGCGCCCTGCTCGCAGGATCAATCGCGGTTGGCCCCGATGGTCTGCCAGAGGAACTCGTAGGTCAGCGCCGCCTTGAACGCGGCCTGCTTGTTGTCGGCCGCACCGCCGTGGCCACCTTCGATGTTCTCGTAGTACAGCACCCGGTGACCGGCCGCCTCCAGCGCCGCGGTCATCTTCCTGGCGTGGCCGGGGTGCACTCGGTCATCGCGTGTCGACGTGGTGATCAGGATCGGCGGGTACTTCGCCGTAGCCGAAATATTCTGGTACGGCGAGTATTTCGACATGAACTCCCAGTCGGCCGGATCGTCGGGATTGCCGTACTCGGCCACCCAGGACGCACCTGCCAGCAGCAGATGGAAGCGCTTCATGTCCAGTAGCGGCACACTGCAGACCACAGCTCCGAACAGCTCCGGGTAGTGAGTCAGCATGACACCCATCAGCAGCCCGCCGTTGCTGCCGCCGGACGCGCCGAGTCGCTCGACCGTGGTGATGCCGCGGCGCACCAGATCCGCCGCGACCGCGGCGAAATCCTCGTACACCAGATGGCGGTTCTCCCGCATCGCCTGTTTGTGCCAGCCTGGGCCGTACTCGCCACCACCGCGGATGTTGGCCTGCACGTAGGTGCCGCCGCGGGCCAGCCAGGCGCGCCCGGCGCCACCGATGTAGCCGGGCGTCAACGAGTTCTGGAATCCGCCATAGCCGTAGAGGTGGGTGGGACTCGGTTCGTCACGGCGCCCGACTACGAAATAGGGGATCTCGGTGCCGTCTTTGGACGTGGCGAAGAACTGTTCGACGCGGATGCCGTCGGTGTCGTAGAACGCCGGTGCCGACTTGACCTCAACCAGCGGGCCGCCGGCGCTGCCGTACAGCAGTCGTGACGGGGTGGTGAATCCGCTTGAGTTGTAGAAGACCTCGTCACCCTCGTGATCGATGTCGACGACGATGGTGTCCGTCGCCGGCGGAATGTCCGGTGCGTCCCGGTGCTCCCACGTCCCGGGAGTGACCACCTCGACATGGCTGGCGACATCACGCAGGGAGATCAGGATCAGCTTCTCCTTGGTCCACTGCACACTCGACAGGCTGCTGTGCTCGTCGGGCTCGTAGATCATCGTGAGATCGGCTGTGCCGGAGAGGAAATCGTCGAACTTGGTGCCCAGCAGCGCGCCTGCCGGGTAGGTGACGTCACCCACCTGCCAGTCGGTGCGCAGGGAGATCAGCAGCCACTCGCGGTGCAGCGACAACGACGAGTCGGTCGGAACCTTGAGTTCGATCAGCTCGCCGTCGCGCACCTCGTACCGGATGCGGTTGTAGAAGTCGGTGTAGCGGCCCAACCGGGTGTGCTCGAACCCCGGGGTCCGGTCGATCGACGCGATCACCCGGACGTCCGTCGGCTCCGCCTCGTACACCGTCTCGGCCTCGGCCAGCGGCTGGCCTCGGCGCCAGCGCTTGGCGATCCGCGGATAACCCGACTCGGTCATCGAACCTTCGCCGAAGTCGGTGCACACCAGCAGGGCGTCCTCGTCCTCCCAGGACACCGAGGACTTGGCTTCGGGCAGCTCGAACCCGCCGGGCACGAATTCCCGTGTCTGCATGTCGAACTCGCGCACCACGGTGGCGTCGGCGCCGCCCCGGGACAGGCTGATCATGGCCAGCGTGTGGTCCGGCTCGATCACCTCGGGACCGGCCCACACCCAGTTCTCGTCCTCGGCGCGGGCCAACTCGTCGAGATCCAGGATCACATCCCAGTCCGGATCATCGGTGCGGTAGCTCTCCAACGTGGTGCGCCGCCACAGGCCGCGCGGATTCGCCTCGTCGCGCCAGAAGTTGTACAGATACTCACCGCGCCGGCCCGGATACGGAATCCGTGCGTCGGTGTCGAGGATCTCCAACACCTCGGATTGCATCGCCTCGAAACGGTCACCGCTCAACTCGGCGACCGTCGGCTCGTTGTGCGCCCGCACCCACGCCAACGCGTCGTCGCCGGTGATGTCCTCAAGCCACAGGTAAGGGTCCTTCGCCACACCCACATTGTTACCGCGCGCGTAATGTGAGCTGGGCAACACACCACTGCCGAGGAGAAGCGAGGACGCGATGGGCCAGGCACCGGCGCGGGCCCTGATCACCGCGGCCGCCGCCGAACTGCTGGCGCGGCTTCAGGAGCGCCACGGGCCACTGATGTTCCATCAGTCCGGCGGCTGCTGCGACGGGTCGTCGCCGATGTGTTACCCCGACGGCGAGTTCATCATCGGTGACCGCGACATCCTGCTGGCGGTCCTCGACGTCGGAAACGGCGTGCCGGTGTGGATCTCCGGGCCGCAGTTCGAGGCGTGGAAACACACCCAGCTGGTGATCGACGTCGTTCCCGGCCGCGGCGGCGGCTTCAGCCTGGAAGCACCTGAAGGTATGCGGTTCCTGTCCCGTGGCCGCGCCTTCACCGAGGCCGAGAACGACGCGTTGGCCGCTCAGCCTCCGGTGACCGGCGCGCAATACAGCGCCGGTTCCCGCCCGCCCGATATCGGCAGCCACATCGTCGACGAAGCCGCCGACGCCTGCCCGATACCGGGACGGGCTGCCCCTACTTCGCCAGGGTGAACTGGACGACGTCGGTCTGGCGTCGGCGGAACAGCTTCGCGCAGCCGGTCAGATATTTCAGGTAGCGCTCGTAGACCTCTTCGGACTGGGTCGCGACCGCCTGCTCACGGTTGGCCTGCAGGTTGGCCGCCCAGATATCGAGGGTCTGGGCGTAATGCGGCTGCAGCGATTGCTCCCGGGTGACCGTGAACGCGGCTGCGGTCGCATGGTCGTTGACCATCGGAATCGACGGCAACTGCCCGCCGGGAAAGATCTCGGTCAGGATGAACTTGATGAACCTGGCCAGCTCGAACGAGATGGGCACCCCCATCTCGTGGGCCTTGCGGGGATCGATCCCGCAGATGGTGTGCAGCAACATCACGCCATCGGACGGCAGCGCCCGATAGGCCTTGTCGAAGAACGCCGGGTAGCGGTCACGGCCGAAGTGCTCGAATGCGCCGATCGAGACGATCCGGTCGACAGGCTCGTCGAACTGTTCCCAGCCCTGCAGAAGCACCCGCCTGCTGCGCTCGGTTTCCATATCGTCGAACATCTGGCCGACGTGCGCGGCCTGGTTCTTCGACAGCGTCAGCCCAACCACGTCGACGTCGTAGCGTTCGATGGCGCGTCGCATCGTGGCACCCCAACCGCACCCGACGTCGAGCAACGTCATCCCCGGTTCTAGCCCCAACTTGCCCAGCGCCAGGTCGATCTTGGCGATCTGCGCTGCCTCCAAGCTCATGTCGTCGCGCTCGAAATACGCGCAGCTGTAGGTCTGTGTCGGATCGAGGAACAGCCGGAAGAAGTCGTCGGAAAGGTCGTAGTGAGCTTGGACGTCGGCGAAATGCGGAGTCAGGGATTTCGGCACAGGGGCGCCTTTCTGCTGCTCATCGGTCGAAGGACAGGTCGCGGCCGCGATCCTCATAGAACATTCGGAGCCGACCCGGCCCCGGATTGCTACGAATCGATATCGGCCGGGGCGCGCCGTGTCGGTGCCGCCGTCGTCGCGGGTCGCGGCGTTATCGTCGAAGGGTGATTCCGCTGCCACGGGCGTGGCTGCTGACCAGCGCGATGTTGGTCGGCGTAGCGGTCGGGCTGCTGGCAGGCATCGCCACGACACTGCTGGTCACGGCCACGGTCCGGCCCGATGTGGTGATTGCACTCGTCCTCGGGGTACCCGGCGTCCTCGGGATCGTGATGGTCCTGGTGTCCGGACGACGGTGGGTCACCACGCTCGGTGCGTGTGCCCTGGCCGTCGCGCCCGGCTGGTTCGGCGCCCTGGCGATCGTTCAGGTGGCATCCCATGGCTGAGAACCTCGACACCTCCACCGCGGACTTCACCCCGCTGTTCGATACCGGCGAGAACGAGGCCCTCGACGAGGAGCTTTCGGCCGAGGGATGGTCGGCCGACGCGCCGTCCGCGGAGGACATGACCCCCGACGGGACGGCCACCGACCACGCCCCCTCGGCACCGCTGCCCGCCCCGGTCCCACCCATCGTGGTGGAGGGGTCCTACCTGTCGGTGAAGTGGTGGACGTTCGTGGGCGTGCTGGCCGGAGTGTGGTTCGTCTCCGCCGCGGCAGGCGCCGGCCTCTACTACTACTGGTATCAGTCAGCCGACAAGACCTGGCCGGTGTTCGCCGCGCTCGCCTACGTCGTCGCCACCACGGTCGGGGCACTGGTGGCGTCGACGGCGCAACGCAAACCCCTGCTATCGGCCCTGGCCATCGCACTGATGTCGGCGCCGCTCGCCGCGATGGCCGCCGCGGCGGTTTTCTACGGCGCCTACGTGTTCGGCTGGATCGCCCGGTAGCACCATTGCATCGCCCATTAGGGTGGGGTCGTGACCCACTTTGACGTCGTCGTTCTCGGAGCTGGTCCCGGTGGATACGTCGCGGCCATTCGTGCCGCCCAACTGGGGCTGAACACCGCAATTGTCGAACCCAAATACTGGGGCGGAGTGTGCCTCAATGTCGGGTGCATCCCGTCCAAGGCGCTACTGCGCAATGCGGAACTCGCGCACATCTTCAACAAGGAAGCCAAGGTCTTCGGCATCACCGGCGAGGCCACCTTCGATTACGGTGCCGCTTTCGACCGCAGCCGCAAGGTCGCCGACGGCCGCGTCGCCGGCGTGCACTTCCTGATGAAGAAGAACAAGATCACCGAGGTTCACGGGTACGGCACCTTCACCGGGCCCAAGTCGATGTCGGTGAAGCTCAACGAGGGCGGCACCGAAGAGCTCACGTTCGACAACGCGATCATCGCGACCGGATCGTCGACTCGCCTGGTGCCGGGCACCGCACTGTCCGACAACGTGGTCACCTACGAAACCCAGATCCTCTCGCGCGACCTGCCGGGCTCGATCATCATCGCCGGTGCCGGCGCGATCGGCATGGAGTTCGCCTACGTGCTGAAGAACTACGGCGTCGACGTCACCATCGTCGAGTTCCTGCCGCGCGCGCTGCCCAACGAGGACGCCGAGGTCTCCAAGGAGATCGAGAAGCAGTACAAGAAGCTGGGTGTGAAGATCCTCACCGGAACCAAGGTCGAGGGCATCTCAGACGATGGGTCGACGGTCAAGGTCACGGTCAGCAAGGACGGCAAGACCGACGAGCTCAAAGCCGACAAGGTGCTGCAGGCCATCGGGTTTGCGCCCAACGTCGAGGGCTTCGGCTTGGAGGCCGCCGGCGTGGCGCTCACCGACCGCGGCGCCATCGCCATCGACGACTACATGCGCACCAACGTGCCGGGCATCTACGCCATCGGCGATGTCACCAGCAAGCTGCAGCTGGCCCACGTCGCGGAGGCCCAGGCCGTGGTTGCCGCCGAAACCATCGGCGGCGCAGAGACTCTCGAGCTCGGCGACTACCGCATGATGCCGCGCGCCACGTTCTGCCAGCCTCAGGTGGCCAGCTTCGGGCTCACCGAGGAGCAGGCCAAGGCCGAGGGATATGACGTCGTCGTGGCCAAGTTCCCGTTCACCGCCAACGGCAAGGCACACGGCCTGGCCGACCCGACCGGTTTCGTGAAGCTGATCGCCGACAAGAAGCACCTCGAACTGCTCGGCGGGCACCTGATCGGACCCGACGTCTCCGAGCTGTTGCCCGAGCTGACCCTGGCCCAGAAGTGGGACCTGACGGCCAACGAACTGGCCCGCAACGTGCACACCCATCCGACCCTGTCGGAGGCGCTGCAGGAGTGCTTCCACGGTCTGACCGGCCACATGATCAACTTTTGAGAAACGAAATCGTCGCCGGCATAGCCGGTTTGGTGGTCGGCCACATCCTGTGGCTGGCCGCCATCACATTGGCGACCGAGGGCTCGCGGGTCAACATCTGGGTGCTGTTGGTGGCCGCCCTCTCGTTGATCGGCGGCGCCGTGGGCGGGTACTTCGGCTGGCGTAAGTACCAGCAGAAATCCCACACCTGGGCGGCGTTCCTGTGGACGCTGCCGGTGTCGCCGGTGGTGTTCTCGCTCGTCCTGCTCGGGGTCACCTACCTCTGAGGTCCAGCGGTTCAAGCCTTTTGGGCCGCGCCGCTTTCCACACCTGGGCTGTTGCGCGGCGAAAACCGCGACCTGGAGGTAGAAAACGGCGCAACGGCGTCGCGCAACGGCAACGGCGCAACGGCGTCGCGCAACGGCGTCGCGGTGGCTAGTCCGGGAAGTCCAGCGGGATCCGCAGCGTGGTCATCGTGGCGGCCAGGCCATCGTATTGGCTTGCCAGCATGCAGAATTCGATGAGCTGCTGCTTGGTGAACATCACCGAGAGCGCGGCCCAGGTCTCGGCCGAGATCGACCGGGTGACGACGAACTCGTCGGTCGCGGTGATCAGCACCCGCTGCCGGTCGGTCAGCCCTTCGGCGTCGGGGCCCTCGAAGATGCGGGCCTGGGTCTCGGCGTCCACGCCGCGGCTGCGGGCCAGCCGGCGGTGCTGCTGCAGCTCGTATTCGCAATCGCGCAGATGGCCCACCCGCAGGATGACCAGCTCGGCGTCCTGACGCGGCAGCTTGCCCAGCGGGCCGAGCAGCAGGCCCGAATACGGCAGCCACGCCAGGAACAGCAGCTTGTGCTGGCCCAGCACGTTCATCAAGGTGAACCGGGGCGCGCGGATGGCACGGGCGCCCAGTTTGGCGATCGCCCAGTTGACCGGGCCCAGCTCACGGAATCCGCCCGGCGCGATGCGGGCCGGCTCGAGTGCACTCACCCAGCCGAGTCTGGCACAGGTCAAGGCCGCCGGTTTCTACCCCACGGTTGCTTCTCGGCCGGCGCGACTGCCCTGCGGTGGAAATCGGCGCAGGACCGCTCAGAACCTACGGCTCCCGACTTACGGCTCCCGCACCAGATACGGCGACACCGTCGAACGGTGCTCATTGAGGTCAAGGGCCTTGCCGAGCGCCGGGAACGCGCGCTGCGGGCAGTTGTCGCGCTCGCACACCCGGCAGCCCGACCCGATGGGGGTTGCCACCTCGCCGGAGAGATCCAGGCCCTCGGAGTACACCAGCCGATGTGCATGGCGCAGTTCGCATCCCAGCCCGATCGCGAAGGTCTTGCCCGGCTGTCCATAGCGCGAGGCGCGGCGCTCCACGGTGCGCGCCACCCACATGTAGTTGCGACCGTCGGGCATCTGGGCGATCTGCACCCCGATCTTGCCCGGATTGCTGAACGTCTCGTATACGTTCCACAACGGGCAGGTACCGCCCGACGAGGAGAAATGAAAGCCGGTGGCGGACTGCCGTTTCGACATGTTGCCCGCGCGATCCACCCGGACGAACGAGAACGGCACCCCGCGCATCGACGGGCGCTGCAGGGTGGACAACCGGTGCGCGATGGTCTCGTAGCTCACCGAGTAGAACGCCGACAGCCGCTCCACGTCGTAGCGGAAATTCTCGGTGACATCGTGGAATTGGCGGTAGGGGAGCACGGTGGCCGCGGCGAAGTAGTTGGCCAGCCCGAGCCGGGCCAGGGTGCGGGATTCGTCGCTGGTGAACTTGCCCTCGTCGACCATCTTGTCGATGAGCTCGCCGAACTCCAGGAAAGCCAGCTCGGCCGCCATCTTGAACACCTGCTGGCCCCGGGAGAGGTGATTGCCCATCTCCAGGGTCTTGGTGGCCGGGTCGTAGCGGTGCAGCACGGTGTCGCCCAGGTCGATGCGCCGCACGATCCGGACCCCGTGCTCGGTCGTCAGCCGGTTGGCCAGCTCGCCGGCCAGATCACCCCGGTGCATGCGGATCTTGGCGGTCAGGTCCTCGGCGGCGGTGTCGAGTTCGTGCAGATAGTTCTGCCGTTGGTAGAAGTAGTCGCGCACTTCCTCGTGCGGCATGGTGATCGACCCGCTGCCGCTGCCGTCGGAGTACCGGTCCTCGGTGGCGGCCGCCAACTGGGTGGTGGTCAGCCGGTAACGACGGTGCAGGTTGACCATCGCCCGGGCGAAGTGCGGATACGACGCCACCATGTCGGCGACCTCGGCGGCGTCCATATCGGCCCCGAGGTCGCGGTCCATCGCCACCTCGCGCATCTCGGCGACCAGTCGGGTGTCGTCCTGGGAGGCGAAGAACGTGGCGTCCACCCCGAACACCTCGGTGATACGCAGCAGCACCGCCACGGTCAGCGGGCGCACGTCGTGCTCGATCTGGTTGAGATAGCTGGGGGAGATCTCCAGCATCTGGGCCAGCGCCGCCTGGCTCAGTCCACGCTCGCTCCGGAGTTGTCGCACCCGCGATCCGACGAACGTTTTTGCCACGTCAAACAGCCTAACAACGGTGTGAAGGCGACCTTCGCATTCTTGGCAGTTCAGTCCCTACTGGCAGGATCGGGCTGCCTGGCATGATCGGCTCAGGCGACAGCGACTGGAGATGAATCATGACGGGAACCGCGCAGAATTCGACCACCGGGCTGAACAAGGTGATGATGCCGGTGCCCGATCCCCATCCCGACGTCTTCGACCGGGAATGGCCGCTGCGGGTGGGCGACATCGACCGGGTGGGACGGCTGCGGTTCGACGCCGCCGCCCGCCACATCCAGGACATCGGCTCCGACCACCTCCGCGAACTCGGCTTCGAGGAGACTCATCCGCTGTGGATCGTGCGGCGCACGATGATCGATCTGATCAGGCCGATCGAGTTCCAGGACATGCTGCGGATGCGGCGCTGGTGTTCTGGAACGTCGAACCGGTGGTGTGAGATGCGGGTGCGGATCGACGGCCGCAAGGGCGGCCTCATGGAATCCGAGGCGTTCTGGATCAACATCAACCGCGAGACCCAGGGGCCGGCGCGCATCTCCGACGACTTCCTGTCCGGACTGCGCCGCACCACCGACGAGGCCCGGCTGCGCTGGAAGTCCTACCTCAAGGCCGGGGGGCGTGACGACGCCGCCGAGATCCGCGAATACCCGGTGCGAGTGTCCGACATCGACCTGTTCGACCACATGAACAACTCGGTCTACTGGACGGTCATCGAGGACTACCTGTACTCCCATCCCGAGCTGTTGGAGAAGCCGCTGCGGGTGACCATCGAGCACGACGCCGCGGTGGCCCTGGGCGAGAAGCTCGAGATCCTGTCGCATGTTCACCCGGCCGGATCGACCGACAAATTCGGCGAAGAGCTCTCCGACCGCACTGTTAGAACGCTCACATATGCCGTCGGCGACGAGACAAAAGCGATCGCCTCACTGTTCTCGCTCTGACCCCGGCCGGTTTAACAGTACGAGCGTACTGACCTGCACCTTTGGGCTACTCGCGAGTAGCTTCTGAACCGGTACAGCCATCATATTTCTTCGCAACCTTTGCAAGTTAACTAAGCGCTTTGGCGAAACTTGGCAACTGAAACGGGTGGACCTGCGGATATGGGTTGTGCCATCTTCGGATTAGCACACCAGTGAAGCTGCTGCGGCGTTAGCAAGTAACGAGGCTCGGCGCAGCGGTCGAAACAACCCGAAGGAGCAGTCCTATGTCGACCGTGGGCACCCCCAAGTCACCGGAGCAGATCCAGCACGACTGGGATCACAACCCCCGCTGGAAGGGCATCACCCGCACCTACACCCCGGCCGACGTGGTTGCCCTGCAGGGCTCCGTCGTCGAGGAGAACACCCTCGCCCGCCGTGGCGCCGAGGTGCTGTGGGAGCAGCTCCACGACATGGACTTCGTCAACGCGCTGGGCGCGCTGACCGGTAACCAGGCCGTGCAGCAGGTCCGCGCCGGCCTGAAGGCCATCTACCTGTCCGGGTGGCAGGTCGCCGGTGACGCCAACCTGTCCGGCCACACCTACCCCGACCAGAGCCTCTACCCGGCCAACTCGGTGCCGCAGGTCGTCCGCCGCATCAACAACGCGCTGATGCGCGCCGACCAGATCGCCAAGGTCGAGGGCGACACCTCGGTCGAGAACTGGCTCGCCCCGATCGTCGCCGACGGTGAGGCCGGCTTCGGTGGTGCGCTCAACGTCTACGAGCTGCAGAAGGCCATGATCGCCGCCGGTGTCGCCGGTTCGCACTGGGAAGACCAGCTCGCTTCGGAGAAGAAGTGCGGCCACCTCGGTGGCAAGGTGCTGATCCCGACCCAGCAGCACATCCGGACCCTGACCTCGGCCCGCCTGGCTGCCGACGTCGCCGACGTGCCCACTCTGGTCATCGCCCGTACCGACGCCGAGGCCGCCACCCTGATCACCTCCGATGTGGACGAGCGCGACCGCCCGTTCATCACCGGTGAGCGCACCAACGAGGGCTTCTACCGGGTGCAGAACGGCCTGGAGCCGTGCATCGCCCGCGCCAAGGCCTACGCGCCGTATGCCGACCTGATCTGGATGGAGACCGGCACCCCGGACCTCGAGCTGGCCAAGAAGTTCGCCGAGGGCGTCAAGAGCGAGTTCCCGGACCAGATGCTGTCCTACAACTGCTCGCCGTCGTTCAACTGGAAGCAGCACCTGGACGACGACACCATCGCCAAGTTCCAGCGCGAGCTGGGCGCGATGGGCTTCAAGTTCCAGTTCATCACGCTGGCCGGCTTCCACGCCCTCAACTACTCGATGTTCGACCTGGCTCACGGCTACGCCCGCGAGCAGATGAAGGCCTACGTCGAGCTGCAGGAGCGCGAGTTCGCCGCCGAGGAGCGCGGTTACACCGCCACCAAGCACCAGCGTGAGGTCGGCGCCGGTTACTTCGACCGGATCGCCACCACGGTCGACCCGAACAGCTCGACCACCGCGCTGGCCGGTTCCACCGAAGAGGGTCAGTTCCACTAGATCCAGTGGCTTGACAGCAGCAGGCCCCGCTCAGAATTCTTGGGCGGGGCCTGTCGCATGTCCGCGTATTGAGAAAGTGAAGTCGTGAGCAATCAAATTGAACGTGTAGGTGTGATCGGTGCCGGCCAGATGGGTGGCGGGATCGCCGAGGTGTCCGCGCGCGCGGGCGTGGACGTGCTGGTGTTCGACACCGCCGACGCCTTCGTGACCGCTGGACGCAACCGGATCACCAAGTCCCTCGAGCGCGGAGTCAGTGCGGGCAAGATCACCGAGGGGGAGAAGGACGCCGCGCTGGGCAAGCTGAAGTTCACCACCTCGCTCGCCGATCTGGCTGATCGGCAGCTGGTCATCGAGGCCGTGATCGAGGACGAGGCCGTCAAGACCCAGATCTTCGCCGACCTGGATCGCATCGTCACCGACCCCGATGCGGTGCTGGCGTCGAACACCTCCAGCATCCCGATCATGAAACTCGCAGCAGCTACCCAGAATCCTGCCAGGGTGCTCGGTCTGCACTTCTTCAACCCGGTTCCGGTGTTGCCGCTGGTCGAATTGATCACCGCCCTGACCACCGACGAGGCCGCCGCCACGCGTGTCGAGGAATTCGCCGGCACGGTTCTCGGAAAACAGGTTGTCCGCTGTTCCGACCGGTCCGGTTTCGTGGTCAACGCGTTGCTGGTGCCGTACCTTTTGGCGGCGGTCCGAATGGTCGAAGGTGGCTTTGCCACAATTGACGATGTCGACAAGGCGGTGGTGGCCGGGTTGTCCCACCCGATGGGGCCGCTGCGGCTGTCCGACCTGGTCGGTCTGGACACCCTGAAGCTCATCGCCGACAAGATGTTTGACGAGTTCAAAGAGCCTTTGTACGCCGCGCCGCCGCTTCTTTTGCGAATGGTGGAGGCGGGACAACTGGGCAAAAAATCAGGCCAGGGTTTCTACAAGTACTGAACCGACCCGCGCTGGCACTATGGCCGAGGCTTAGCTAGTCTACCCACAGTAGGGCCTGCTGGCTCGCTCTATAGAGTCTGCGTGGAAAATCACGCGTCGGCCCCAAACCGTCGGTCGTCAGCAGCAGAAAACGCAAAGAGGTAATTTTTCGCATGTCCAACGTCGAGTCCGATCTTGCTCCGTACTACGAGGAGTCGCAGTCGATCTACGACATCTCGAATGAGTTCTATGCACTCTTTCTCGGGCCGACCATGGGTTACACCTGTGGTTACTACGAGCGCGAGGACATGAACCTCGAGGAGTCGCAGAACGCCAAGTTCGATCTCGCGCTGGGCAAGCTCGACCTCAAGCCGGGCATGACCCTGCTCGACATCGGCTGCGGCTGGGGCGGGTGCCTGGAGCGGGCGCTGATCAACCACGACGTCAACGTCATCGGGATCACGCTGAGCAAGGAACAGTCGGACTACGCCCGCAAGCGGCTGGCCAAGGTCGACACCAACCGCAATATCGAGATCCGGCTGCAGGGCTGGGAAGAGTTCAACGAGCCCGTCGACCGCATCGTCTCGATCGGCGCGTTCGAGGCGTTCAAGCAGGAGCGCTACCCGATCTTCTTCGAGCGGGCCTACAGCATCCTGCCGGACAACGGCGGCCGGATGCTGCTGCACACGATCCTGGCGCACACCCAGCAGTTCTTCCGTGAGAACAACATCAAGCTGACGATCAGCGACCTGAAGTTCATGAAGTTCATCGGTGAAGAGATCTTCCCCGGTGGGCAGCTGCCCGCGGTCGAGGACATCGAGAAGCTGGCCGCCGATTCAGGCTTCGACCTGCAGCGCACTCACCTGCTGCGTCCGCACTACGCGCGCACGCTGGACATGTGGGCCGCCAACCTCGAGGCCAAGAAGGACGAGGCCATCGCCCTGCAGGGTCAGGAAGTGTACGACCGGTTCATGAAGTACCTGACCGGTTGCGCTGACTTCTTCCGTCGCGGCATCACCAACATCGGCCAGTTCACGCTGGTCAAGTAGGTTCTTTTCAAGAACTGCCCCCGACAACTCGTCGGGGGCAGTTCTTTTTGCGCACTTGGCACCGAAGCTCAGGCCTCAGCCAACCGCTTCTTCTCGGTCTCGACGTCGAAGTCCGGCGGCGGCCAGGACATGTTGAGACCTTTGAGCGCCTCGATGAGCAGTTCGGTGATGGCCAGCCGGCTGTACCACTTCTTGTCGCACGGCACGACGTGCCAGGGGGCGTAGTCGGTCGACGTCTTCTCCAGCATGGCCTGGTAGGCCTCCTGATATTTGGGCCACAGCAGCCGCTCGTCGACGTCGGCCGGGTTGTACTTCCAGTACTTGTCGGGCCGCTCCAGTCGTTCAGCCAGACGCGCCTTCTGCTCGGCGAGTGAGACGAACATCGCCACCTTCACCAATGTGGTGCCGGCGTCGACCAATTCGCGTTCGAAGGTGTTGATCTCGTCGTAGCGGGCGCCCCAGACGTCCGGCGGCACCAGGTTGTGCACGCGGACGATCAGCACGTCCTCGTAGTGCGAGCGATCGAACACCCCGATGTGTCCGGCCGGCGGCAGCGCGTTGCGGATCCGCCACAGGTAGTGGTGGGCACGCTCCTCCTCGGTCGGCTTGCCGAAGCTGGTGTACCGGACGCCCTGTGGATTCGCGGCTCCCACAACATGTTTGACGATCCCGCCTTTGCCCGCAGTATCCATGCCCTGCAGGATCAGCAGCACCGAACGGTTGTCGTCACCACTCTTGCTGCGGGCGTAGAGCATTTCCTGCAGCGACGCGAGCCGCAGATTCCGTTCGGTCTGCAACGTCGGTGCGTCGCTCTTGTTCCCGCGGAATCCGGGCGTGCTGTTGGCGTCGATTCGCGCGACCTCGTCACCCGGGCGGAAGGCCAGCTGGACGTGTGGTTCGTGGGTCCACAGGGCAGGCAGATCTCTGTCGCTCACCCGCTCAGTCAAGCAGCTGCGGCGGCAGAACCGGCGACGGGTGCGGCAGTGAGTTGAACTTTTCCAGCGAGCCGCCGACCTCGACGATGCCGCACAGCGCGTTCCAGGACAGCATGGTCAGGTAGTCGATCAGCTCGTCGGCGGTCATCCGCGGGTTCGACATCCAGGAGTGGGTGGCCAGCTGGACGCCGCCGACGGTGTGAAACGCCCATGCTTCCGCGCCGCGGGTGTCCATGCCGACAGCAGCCATCCGACGGCGCAGCATGACGGCGAGCATGCGGGCGATGATCTGCTCGGAATCGGCGACGGCTTTGCTCTTGCTGGCCGAGTTGTTCGCCATCACGAACGGGTAGATCTCGGGTTCGGCCGCAACGGTTTCCACGTACACCTTGATGATCTCGCGGGTCAGGGCGAACCCGTCGAGGTTGGAGGACAAGGCGGAAGCCATGTTCGGGATCAGGGTGGTCTGGGCGAACCGCATCATGACCGCGGTGGTGAGGTCGTTCTTGTCGACGAAGTAGCGGTAGAGCACGGTCTTCGACACGCCGATCTCCGCGGCGATCTCATCCATGCTGACGTTGCTGCCCTGGCGCCGAATCGCTTCCAGGGTGCC
Source organism: Mycolicibacterium sp. 050232 (assembly GCA_036235365.1). Lineage (GTDB taxonomy): Bacteria > Actinomycetota > Actinomycetes > Mycobacteriales > Mycobacteriaceae > Mycobacterium. Next base: position 177,613 of record JAZBEZ010000008.1, read on the forward strand.
GTCTACCAGCTCATTGCGCCGCTCCACCTTGTGTTGGTGCCAGCGCCGTTTGCGTCCATCGGTCTTCACCGTCACCGGCGGAGTCTGCTGTGCCACAGTCGCAGTAGTCCCATTCCCTAGTTCCACTTGATACTACGGCGAATCTGCGGATACCGGCCTGTGGGTCAGACCGTCAGTCGCTGCGATAGCGCAAGATGGAAAGGTGGCACATCGATCCGACGAAGGAGTCCGCGCAAAGGCGGGTCCGCGGCCAAGTTTTGCCGAGACACTGGCCGGGGCGGACAGCGCCGCGGACGCCGAACGCCTCCGGGGTTTGCGGAGGATGAAGCTGGTGGCGCTGAGCTTCCTGGTCGGCGCCACGGTGATCTTCCTGCTGTGCACCTGGGCACAGTCGCGAGGGGCCGCCGGCTGGGTCGGTTATGTGCGGGCGGCGGCCGAGGCAGGCATGGTCGGCGCGCTTGCCGACTGGTTCGCCGTGACCGCGCTGTTCAAGCATCCCCTCGGGGTGCCCATCCCACACACGGCCATCATCAAGCGCAAGAAGGACCAGCTGGGCGAGGGCCTGGGCACGTTCGTCCGGGAGAACTTCATGTCTCCCGAGGTGATCGCGACCAAGCTGCAGGACGCCCAGGTGGCCGGCCGGTTCGGGAAATGGCTGTGCGACCGTTCGCACGCCGAGCGGGTGGCCGCGGAGGCGTCGACCGTGCTGCGGGTCGGGGTGGAGATGCTGCGCGACGAGGACGTTCAGCATGTGCTGGACCGGATGATCGTCAAGCGCATCGCCGAACCCAAGTGGGGCCCGCCGATCGGCCGGGTGCTGTCGACCCTGCTGCAGGAGGGCCGACAGGAAGCTCTGATCCAGCTGCTGTGCGACCGGGCGTTCCAGTGGTCGCTGAACTCCGGTGAGGTCATCGAGCGCGTCATCGAGCGGGATTCGCCGACCTGGTCACCCCGCTGGGTGGACCACCTGGTCGGGGAGCGGATTCACCGGGAGCTGATGGATTTCACGGACAAGGTGCGCCGCAACCCCGACCATGAGCTGCGGCGCTCGGCCACCCGGTTCCTGTTCGAGTTCGCCGACGATCTGCAGCACGACGAGGCGACGATTCAGCGTGCCGAGAACGTCAAAGACCAGATCATGGGTCGCGACGAGGTGGCCAGGGCGGCGGAGACGGCGTGGGCGGCCGCCAAGCGGATCATCCTGGAGTCGGTCGACGATCCGTCCTCGGCGCTGCGGACCCGGATCGCCGACTCGGTGATGCGGATCGGTGAGTCGTTGCGGGACGACGCCGAGCTACGCGACAAGGTGGACAGCTGGATCATCCGGGGCGCAAAACACCTGGTCGCCGAGTATGGGACCGAGATCACAGCAATCATCACCGAGACCATCGAACGCTGGGATGCGGACGAGGCGAGCCGTCGTATCGAGCTTCATGTGGGTCGTGACCTGCAGTTCATCCGGATCAACGGCACGGTGGTGGGTTCGTTGGCCGGCCTGATCATCTATTCGATAGCCCAACTACTCTTCTGACCTGCGCTAACTAGTGCTTGCAAAAGTTAGCACCCCGTCGTAGCGTGAATTTTGTCGTTAACGGATACACGGCCTACGAGGGGGAATGACATGGCGCAAGACGAAAATCTCGCGGCTGTCGTCTCCAACGCTGCGCAGGACATCGGAAGCTTCATCCGGGCCCAGCGTGAGGCGGCGCAGGTATCGGTACGGCAGTTGGCCGAGAAGGCCGGCGTCAGCAATCCCTACTTGAGCCAGATCGAACGGGGATTGCGGAAACCCTCCGCCGACGTGCTCAACCAGATCGCGAAGGCGCTGCGGGTGTCCGCGGAAGTCCTCTATGTGCGCGCCGGGATCCTGGAACCCAGCGAGCCCAGCGAGGTCCGCGACGCCATCGTCAACGACGTGGGGATCACCGAGCGGCAGAAGCAGGTGCTGCTCGACATCTACACATCGTTTCGGCAGCAGAACGAAGCCGAAGCAGGTGAGGAGCCGACAACTGATTGACACCTCACCCGCTGCCCGATAACCACTCGCACGAAAAGCCATCCTGAGAGAAAGGAATTCGCATGACCGAGAAGACTCAGCCCACCATCGAAGACCTCAAGGCCCCGCTGCTGGCCGCCGTCGGTGCCGCCGACCTGGCCCTGGCCACGGTCAACGAGATCGTCGCCAGCCTGCGTGAGCGTGCCGAGGGCGCGCGCACCGACGCCGAGGCCCGCGTCGAGGAAGGCCGCGCCCGCCTGACCAAGCTGCAGGAAGACCTGCCGGCCCAGTTCGACGAGCTGCGCGACCGGCTCACCTCCGACGAGCTGCGCAAGGCCGCCGAGGGCTACGCCGACCAGGCCACCGCGACCTACAACAAGCTGGTCGAGCGCGGCGAGGCCGCGCTGGAGCGCCTGCGCAACCAGCCCGCCATCGAGGAAGCCGCCAGCCGGGTCGAGGGCTACACCGACCAGGTCAGCGAGCTGACCCAGGACGCGCTGGGCACCGTTGCCTCGCAGACCCGTGCGGTCGGCGAGCGCGCCGCCAAGCTCGTCGGCGTCGAGCTGCCGAAGAAGGCCGAGAAGGCTGCCCAGCCGGCCGCCGCCCCGGCCAAGAAGGCCCCGGCCAAGAAGGCCGCGCCGGCGCCCGCCGCCAAGAAGGCTGCTCCGGCCGCCAAGAAGACCACGGCCACCCCGGCCAAGAAGGTCACCCAGAAGTAATTCCGGTGCCGACCGGCGGGGCCGCAGCCCCGTCGGTCGACGCTGACGATGACGCCCGCATAGGCTGGTGAGGTGCAACTTGCCAACCTTGCGGGCGTCATCATTTCGGTACTCGGTTACCTGGTCGTTGTCGTGGGCATCTACGCCTTCGTACATGCGGCCCTGCAGCGTCCGGACGCCTATACGGCCACCGGCAAGCTCACCAAGCCGGTATGGCTGGCCATCCTCGGCGTGAGCGCGGTGCTGACGCTGCTGGTGGGTGGCGTGTTCATCCCCGTCATCGCGGCCTGCGCCGCCGGCGTCTACCTCGTCGACGTGCGGCCCAAACTGCTGGAAATCCAGGGAAAGTCGCACTGACCTGATGCGTTCATCTCTGGCCGCACTCGGTGCGGCCTGTCTCGCGCTGGGCGCGACACTGTTCTCTGCCTCCACTGCAGCCGCCGATCCGGGCCAGGACTCCGGCGCCCACATGTACGTCGACCACGTCCAATGGGCCAAATGGGGCGACCTGTCGAGCCTGCGCGTCTATCCCACCGACGCGGCCCGCGCCCTGACCCGTCAGCCCGGCAGCGCGGTCCAGGCCGATCAGGCCTGGACCGAGGTTCTGGCGCAGTCCCCGGACGCCGACCTGCCCGGGATGCGGGAACAGTTCCTGTGCCACTGGACGTTCGCCGAACTCACCGAGCCCGGCAAGACCAGCTGGAACCTGGAGCCCTGGCGTCCCGAGGTCACGCCCGAGGTGATGCTGGCCAGTGGCTGCAATCCCGGCGGCAGCGAGGAACCGTTCTGATGGGCAGCTACTCACGGGCCCAGGTGGCGGCCCTGGTCGATCACACCCTGCTCAAGCCCGAGGCCACCTCGGCTGACGTCGAAAAACTGGTGGCAGAGGCCGTCGACCTCGGGGTGTTCTCGGTGTGCGTGTCACCGACGCTGGTGTCCGCCGCGGCTGCGGCGGCCCCGCCCCGCCTGGCAGTGGCCGCGGTGTCCGGATTCCCGTCGGGCAAACACCTGGCCGAAATCAAGGCCCACGAGTCGCAGCTGGCCGTGGCCGCAGGTGCCGCCGAGATCGACATGGTGATCGACGTCGGGCTCGCGCTGAGCGGCGATCTGGATGCGACGGCGGCCGAGGTGGCCGCCGTCCGCGCCGCGATTCCCGGCGCCACCCTCAAGGTCATCGTCGAGTCCGCGGCGCTGCTGGAATTCGCGGGTGAGGCGTTACTGCAGGACGTGTGCCGCGCCGCCGTCGGCGCGGGGGCGGACTTCGTCAAGACCTCCACCGGCTTTCACCCCAGCGGGGGCGCTTCGGTCCGCGCCGTCGAACTGATGGCGCAGGTGGCCGGTGCCGGTGTCGGGGTCAAGGCCAGCGGCGGTATCCGTACCGCCGAGGCCGCTGTGGCCATGCTGGACGCCGGGGCCACCCGGCTCGGCCTGTCGGGCACCCGGGCGGTGCTCGACGGCCTCACCGGTTAGGGCTCGTCAGATCTTGCCGAAGCAGGGGTCGTCGGCGGGCTTGGGCATCGACGCATTCGTCGTCGAGAACTTCGCCAACACGCCGCTCTCGGTCACCTGCACGCTGTCGGCGTGGATCCCCATCGGGTAGTTCTCGGTGATCTGGGCGGTGAACTTGTCCAGGATCGGCTGCAGGGTCTCCCGCGGCCAGGACAGGCCGATCGCGCTCAGGTCGATGATCTGCAGCGAGATGCCCTTGTTCACCACCGTGGGCTTGGCGGTGATGGTGCCGAGCAGGCCCTTGAGTTCGATCGTCCCGTTGGACGGATTGGTCTTCACGTCGGAGATCGCCGAGCCGATGAACGGCAGCTGCACCATGTCGGCCACGGTCTGGCGGATGCCATCGGTGTTCCAGTCGATGTCGGCGACCAGCGAGCCGACGGTCCCGCTGGAATCGGCGGTCTCCTTGATCCGGACATCCTTGATGCCCAGCTTCACCTTCATGCCCTTGGCCTCGCGGATCTGGTTGCCCGCGGTCTCGACGTTGATGTTGGTGTAGTGCCCGCTCACGTGCTGCATCAGGAACGGGGGCAGCGGATCGAACGACGCCTTCGCGCCGTCGCCGACGACGCATTCCACCGTGGACGCGACGATCTGGTCGGCGCGGTTGCGGGCATACAGTTCACCGCCCAGCACCCCGGCGGCGATCAGGGCCACCACGATCACGAAGACCAGGACGACCGACAGCGGGTCCGAGAGCAGCTTCTTGACCTTCGCCAGCACCGAAGTGTCCTGCGGCTGGGGCGCGGCAGGTGCGGGTTGTTCGACCTGACCAGGCTGAACCGGCTGATCGGGGGACGGCGGCTGCGGAGGCAGCTCCTGCGTCGGCGACGGCGGGGACTGGTCGGTTGGGCGAGCCCAGGGATCGGTCACCCCAGCGATTGTGCCTTACCCAACTGAGCGAACTGTGAGCGGTTCTGCAGCACCGCGATGGTGTCCCGGACCTGGTTGGCGGCGTCGAGGTCGACGTCGAAGACCAGCAACTGCTCCTCGGCGCCTGCCGAAGCGAGAACCTCCCCGGTCGGGGAGCTCACCAGGCTGCCGCCGACGCCGGTGGGCCCGACCTTGGCGATCTCGTCGCCCGGGTAGGCCTGGTCCACCGCGGCGACGAAGCCGGTGGTGTCCAGCGCCCGGGCCCGGGCCAGCAGGGTCCACTGCACGAGCTTGCCGGGCCCCGAACCCCACGAGGCATGCACGGTGATCAGCTGGGCGCCGCGCCGCGCCAGCTCCACGTACAGCTCCGGGAACCGGACGTCGTAGCACGTGGTGAGGCCGACGGTGGCATCGTCCACGGTGATCGTCACGGGATCGAAACCTGGTGCCACAGTGCGTGATTCGGTGAACCCGAACGCGTCGTAGAGGTGGATCTTGTGGTAGTGCGCGTCGACGCCGGGGCCCGTCGCGATCAGGGTGTTGGTGACCCGTCCGTCGTCGGCGGGGACGAACATCCCGGCCACCACCACCACCCCGGCGCGTGCGGCGATCTCCCGCACCGCCGTCGCCCACGGGCCGTCCAGGCCCTCGGCGACCGGGCCGAGGGGAACGCCGAACCGGCACATCGTGGCCTCGGGAAACAACACCAACCGGGCGCCGTCATCGGCCGCGCGCCGGGTGAACTCGTCGACCAGCCTCAGGTTCGACGACGGGTCCGTGCCGGTGGCGATCTGCGCCAGGGCAATTCGCATGCGGTTCAGCTTAGTGGCGCCACAGGGCCCTATGCGTGGCTCGCCACGGGCCTAATTTGTGGCCGGCGCCACGGTCGCCCAGGGCACCGTCAGCACGCCGTCACGCAGCCGGCGGCGCGGTGCGGCGACCGGAAAACCCTCGGCACGCAGCAGCTCCACCATGGCCCGCCAGCGCACCCGCGGCCCGAACACGCCGTGCCCGGCCGCACTGGCCCAGGCCCGGTCGGCGGCTCCCAGCAGCGTGTGGATCGGCTGGCCCTCGACGTTGTGATGGATCAGCACCTTCGGCAGCCGCTCGGCCAGATCAGACGGACGCTCGATGCTGAACGGGTCGCAGGCCACGGTCAGGCTCACCGGCCCGGCCTGGTCCAGCAGCACCCAGCAGCACCGGCGGCCCAGCTCGTCGCAGGTTCCGTCGACGATCAGCCCGCCGGGCGCGAGCCGGCGCGACATCGTGGCCCAGGCCTCCGGCACCGCCTCGACCGGGTACTGACGCAACACGTTGAACGCCCGCACCAGCACCGGGCGCAGCCCGGCCAACTCGAACCCACCGAGCTCGAACCGTACATCGGTGGCGCCCGCCACCGCCCGCGCGGTGGCCACCCGCTCCGGGTGGATCTCCAGGCCGACAACGCGGACATCGGTCCGCACCGCCTGCAGCCGTGCCGCCAATTCCAGGGTGGTGACGGGAAGCGCCCCGTACCCGAGGTCGACCACCAACGGGTCTGCCGCGCCCCGCAGCACGCTGCGCACGCGCGGTGAGTGCACCAGCCAACGGTCACTGCGGCGCAGCCGGTTGTACCCGGTGGTGCCCCGGGTGACCGCGCCGACGGGTCTAGACGTGCTCGGCGATCCAGTCAGCGGTGAACGCCTCCTCGACGGTGAACACATCGTTGACGGTATGCAGGACCATGTCCTCGAGCTTTCCTCCGATCAGCGGCATCGAGACCTTGCACGTGCTGTCGACCTGCAGCCGGCTGCCCGCGCGGACGCTGCTGAGTACGTAGCGGCCGTCGAGCCGGCCCGGGACGTGGGACACCGAAGCCTCATAGTGGCCGGTCGCGCCGTCCCCCTCGAACGGGCCGAAACACTGCGTGCGGGTGATGGCCATGTCGAGCGGGATCACCGGCCGCAGGATCGGCGGCAGCTCCGCGCGCGGCAGCACCTGCCGGAACTCGACCTCGATCCCGTGCTCGTCGACCCTGAACCCCGTGATGTCGGACTTGCCGGGCGTGAGCTCGTCGTACCGGTCCATGAGGGCCTGCCAGTACTCGTCGCTCGCGTACACGGCATACAGCGCTTCGGCGGGGGCGTCGAAGGCCAGCGTGTACTCCAGGCGCCTGCTCACGGATAACGACGGTACCGGTGCCCTCAGGCGTGATCGGCGATCCACACCGAGGTGAAGCGCTGCTCGGCTTTCAGCAGATCGACCAGCTGCCCGCCGATGAAACTCTCGATCTTGCCGCCGACCAGCGGCACCCGCACCTCGACCGTGATGCGCACCGACAATCGGGACCCGGCATCGGTCCCGGTGAGTGTCGCGGACCCGGACAGCGACACCGGTGCCCCGGCGATCGAGCCCTCGACCGTACCGTGGGCCGAGCCGTCGCGGATCGGCTCCCAGGTCTCCTCGCGCCGGATTCTCAGATCGCCGCGGTGAAACTGCGACACCAGCCCCGGCAGCCGGTCTGCGCGCAGGATCTGTGTGGTGACCGCCTCGATGCCGCCGTCGCCGGTCACGTTCAGGGCGTCCAGTGTGGTTTCGTCGGCCCCTGAATCGGCCAGCCGGGCCCGCCAATACCGTTCGTCGGCGAATGCGCGATGGACCTGTTCGACGCTGCCTTCGTAGTCGCTGGCCATGTCGAATGATCGCGGCATAGCTGGTCAGGCTACCGTTACGGGCCGTGGTCAGTTCGTATGTTGCCGGTGTCGCAATTGCCGAGGCGGTTGCGCTGGCCCCGCTGACCACGCTGCGGGTCGGTCCGGTGGCACCCAGGGTGCTCACCTGCACCAGCACCGATCAGCTCATCGACGTGCTGCGCGCCCTGAGCGCAGGAGACGAGCCGTTACTCGTCCTGGCCGGCGGGTCGAACGTGGTGCTCGCCGACGACCTGGCCGACACGATGCCCGACCTCACCGTGGTGCGCGTGGCCAACACCGCCATCACGGTCGAGGGCAGCCTGCTGCGCGCCGAGGCCGGCGCGGTGTTCGACGACGTCGTCGTCGCCGCGCTGCAACACGGACTCGGCGGGCTCGAATGCCTGTCCGGGATACCCGGATCGGCCGGAGCCACCCCGGTGCAGAACGTCGGTGCCTACGGGGCCGAGGTGGCCGACACCATCAGCCGGGTGCGGCTGCTCGACCGCCGCACGGGTGAAGTCCGTTGGGCCGCACCGGAAGAACTCAAGTTCGGGTACCGCACCAGCATCCTCAAACATTCCGACGCCGTGATCGTGCTGGAGGTCGAGTTCGCCCTGGACGCCACGGGCCGCAGCGCCCCGTTGCGATACCGGGAGCTGGCCAACGCGCTGGGCGTCGAGCCGGGCGAGCGCGCCGACCCGCAGCGGGTTCGCCAGACCGTGCTGCAGTTGCGTGCGGGCAAAGGCATGGTGCTCGACGAACACGACCACGACACCTGGAGCGTCGGGTCGTTCTTCACCAACCCGGTGGTGTCGCAGGCGGAGTTCGAGCGGTTGCAGGCCACCTTCCTGGCCACCGCCGGGCCGGCCGAGGCCGGACCGGTGCCGCACTACCCTGCGCCGGACGGGGTCAAGCTGGCCGCCGGCTGGCTCGTCGAGCACGCCGGATTCGCCAAGGGCTACCCGGGTGCCGGAGCTCCCGCGCGGCTTTCCACCAAGCATGCGCTGGCGCTGACCAATCGTGGCGAGGCGAACAGTGCCGACGTGATTGCCCTGGCCAGGGCGGTGCAAACAGGTGTCAAAGACCGCTTCGGCATCACTCTGCAGCCCGAGCCGATTCTGCTTGGGTGCGATCTATCAGTACCCTAGGTCCACGTGAGCACTGCCGGTGATATGGAGGCCGATGCGCCGATGTTCAATCGGCGCCGTGCCCTGACGGTGTTGACTGTCGGCGTGGGAGCCGGACTGCTGGCTGCCTGCTCGGGAGAATCACCCATCTCTGCGCCGGATGCGGACGAGCCGCCCGCACCGACGGTGACCTACGAGCCTGCCGCCGACTCCGAGGATGTGCTGCCGACCGCGCCGGTCGGGGTCAAGGTCGAGAACGGCTCGTTCCAGCGCGTCAGCCTGACCAACGCCAACGGCAAGCTGGTCGCCGGCAAATTCAACAGCGACCGCACCGCGTTCACTGTCATCGAACCCCTCGGCTACGAATCCACGTACACCTGGGCCGGTTCGGTCGTGGGCCAGGACGGCAAGGCCCAGCCCGTACAGGGGAAGTTCACCACCGTCGCCCCGCAGAAACAGGTCAACGGTCAGTTCCAGCTCGCCGACGGCCAGGTCGTCGGCGTCGCCGCGCCGATCATCCTGCAGTTCGACGCCGCGATCGACGACAAGTACCGCCCGGCCGTCGAAAAGGCCCTTCAGGTCACCACCACGCCGCCGGTCGAGGGCAGCTGGGCCTGGCTGCCCGACGAGGCCGGCGGCTCGCGCGTGCACTGGCGCACCCGGGAGTACTACCCGGCCGGGACCAAGGTCAGCGTCAAGGCCCCGCTCTACGGCGTCAGCTTCGGTGAAGGTGCCTACGGCGCGGCCGACTCCACGCTCGACATCGAGATCGGGCGGCGTCAGGTGGTCAAGGCCGAGGCGTCCAGCCACCGCATCCAGGTGCTCGACGGGTCCGGCGCGGTGATCATGGACTTCCCCTGCAGCTACGGCGAAGGCGATCTGGACCGCAACGTCACCCGCAGCGGCATCCACGTGGTCACCGAGAAGTACGAGGACTTCTGGATGACCAACCCGGCCGCGGGCTACAGCAATGTGCACGAACGCTTCGCGGTGCGGATCTCCAACAACGGCGAGTTCATCCACTGCAACCCGAACAGCATTGGCTCGCAGGGCAACACGAACGTCACCAACGGCTGCATCAACCTCAACCTGGAGAACTCGCAGCAGTACTTCAACAGCGCGATATACGGCGACCCCGTCGAGGTCACCGGTACCCGCATCGAGCTGTCCTATGCCGACGGCGACCTCTGGGACTGGACGGTGGACTGGAGCGAGTGGAAGGCCATGTCGGCGCTGTCCTCGGAGGATTCGCCGTCGAATCTGCCCGCCAGTGCGCCGGCGACACCGACGGACGCACCCACGCTGTCGGGCACACCCACGACCACCACGCCGCCCAAGCCCGCGCCCGAGCCGGGCGGCTGAACCTCTACGGGTGGCTAGGCCCGCTTACGGGTCGCGGTTTTCGACACACCGGTCGTGGCAATTGACGAAGTGCAGCCGGGACGTCGAAATCGGCGGGCCGCGGATGACGGAGATGCCTTCGGCGCATCACGCCTGACGGTTGAAGCGGGACCCGGTGGCCCCGCTGACCTGATCACGAGGCCTGATCACGATCAGGTCGAGGTCGACGTGAGACGGGCGGGAGGCGACGAAACCGATCACCTCGGCGATGTCCTCGGCCACCAGCGGGGTGACCCCCTCGTAGACCTTCTCGGCTCGCTGCTCGTCTCCGTCGAAGCGGTTCAGCGAGAAGTCGGTCTGCACCATCCCGGGCGCAACCTCGGTTAGCCGCACCGGTTTTCCGAGCAATTCGCTGCGCAGCGTGCGGTGCAGGACGCCCTGGGCGTGTTTGGCCGAGGTGTAGCCCGCCCCGTTGTCGTAGATCTCGACGGCGGCGATCGAGGTGACGGTGATGATCAGCCCGTCGCCGGAGTCGATGAGCTTGGGCAGTAGCGCGCGGGTGACGCGCAGAGTGCCCAGCACGTTGGACTCCCACATCCAGCGCCAGTGGTCGATGTCGGCGTCGGCGACCGGCTCCAGCCCTCGGGCCCCGCCGGCGTTGTTCACCAGCACGTCCACCCGGTCCAGCTGGGCCGCCAAGGCGTCGACGGCGGCCTGGTCAGTGACGTCCGCCACAATTGCGGTGCCCCCGATCTCCTCGGCCATGGCCTGGATCCGATCTGCCCGGCGGGCCACGCAGACCACATGAAAACCCAGGGCGGCAAGGGATTTCGCGGTGGCGGCACCGATCCCGGCGCTGGCGCCGGTCACCACTGCCACCCTTTTGTCTGACTGAGATTTCGTCACCTCACCAACATTAGATGGCGTGCTAAGTTCTTCGTGTGTCCGGAAACCTCCAGTCCCGCTTCGTGCGGCGTGCGTGTTGTTGTTGCGCACCCCGCCGCGCCTGAGGAGACCTCGGACACCGTTCTTTCGTCCTGCTGAGTCGCCAGGTGTGGTCTCTCCCCACCTGCCGACAACCAGTAAGGACCATTCACGTGACCACCGTCATTGCCGCTCCCCGCCGCAACTCCGCACGCCCCACCTCCGTCTCGTCCGCCGGCACAGGAAACCTGGCCCGGCCGGCCCGGTCGCTGGCTGCCGCCTCGCGTTATCCGCAGTCGCGGCTCCTGCACATCGTCGCCCCGTCGCTGAAGGTGCCCGATGCCGCCGCGGCGTCGGTGTTCAGTGCGGTCCGCACCCGCGGTCCCATCGCCCGGGACGCCATCGCGCAGCTCACCCAGCTGAGCATCGCGACCGTCAACCGTCAGGTCACCGCGCTGCTCGACGCCGGAATCCTGCGTGAGCGTGCCGATCTCGCAGTTTCGGGAGCCATCGGACGGCCCCGCGTGCCCGTCGAGGTCAACCACGAGCCCTATCTCACGCTCGGCATCCACATCGGCGCGCGTACCACCAGCATCGTCGCCACCGATCTGCTCGGCCGCACCCTGGACGTGGTCGAGACGCCGACCCCGTCGGGCCCCCAGTCCGCGGCGCTGGCCACGCTGGCCTCCAGCGCCCGCCGCTACCTGAGCCGCTGGCACCGCCGTCGTGCGCTGTGGGTCGGGATCGCCGCAGGTGGCGTCGTCGACAGTGCCACCGGGTATCTCGACCATCCCCGGCTCGGCTGGGCCGACGCCCCGGTGGGCCCTGTGCTCGCCGAAACCCTCGGGTTGCCGGTGTCGGTGGCCTCGCACGTCGACGCGATGGCCGGTGCCGAACTGCTGCTGGGCGGACGGCGTTCCTCACCGGAGGCCGTCGGCGCCCCGGCCCGGACCAGCCTCTACGTGTACGCCCGTGAGACCGTCGGATACGCGCTGTCCATCGACGGTCGCGTGCACACTCCGGCCAGCGGGCCAGGAACCATCGCAGGTCTGCCCGCGCAGTCTGAATTGCTCGGTGGCTCGGGACAATTGGAATCGACCGTGAGTGACGAGGCGGTGCTCAACGCCGCCCGCAAGCAGCGGATCATCCCGGCCGAGGGCCCGTCCTCGAACCTGGCGACGGTGTTGCGCGCGGCCCGGCAGGGCAACGACAAGGCGGTCGAGTTGCTGACGGACCGGGCCCGGGTGCTCGGCGAGGCCGTCGCGCTCCTTCGGGACCTGCTCAACCCCGACGACCTGGTGCTCGGCGGCCAGGCCTTCACCGAATACCCCGAGGGCATGCCGGTCGTGGAGGATGCCGTCACGCGGCGCTCGGTGCTGGGGCCCCGCGATATCCGGCTGACAGCGTTCGGTAACCGGGTCCAGGAGGCCAGTGCCGGCATCGTTTCGCTGGGCGGTCTGTACGCCGATCCGGTCGGCGCCATCCGCCGCGCTCAAACCCGCCGATCCGCAGCGGTGTAGACATGTCTGTGTGCGTCTAGCCACGGACCTCGAGATTCCGCGCCGCGTTGCGGTGCTATCCGTACACACTTCGCCGCTGGCGCAGCCGGGTACCGGTGATGCCGGCGGGATGAATGTGTACGTGCTGCAGACCGCATTGCAGCTGGCCAAACGCGGTGTCGAAGTGGAGGTTTTCACCAGGGCCACCTCGTCGTCGGACGCCCCGGTGGTGCCGGTGGCGCCCGGCGTGCTGGTGCGCAACGTGGTGGCCGGGCCGTTCGAGGGCCTGGACAAATACGATCTGCCCACCCAGCTGTGCGCGTTCACCGCAGGGGTGTTGCGCGCCGAGGCGACTCACGAACCCGGCTATTACGACGTCGTGCACTCGCACTACTGGCTGTCGGGCCAGGTCGGTTGGCTGGCCCGGGACCGCTGGGCGGTGCCGCTGGTCCACACCGCGCACACGCTGGCCGCGGTGAAGAACGCCGCCCTGGCCGCCGGTGACTCGCCCGAGCCGCCGTTGCGCGCGGTGGGGGAGCAGCAGGTGGTCGACGAGGCAGACCGTCTCATCGTCAACACCGAACATGAAGCCCAGCAACTGGTTTCACTGCATCATGCCGACCCGGAGCGCATCGACGTGGTGCATCCGGGTGTCGATCTGGACGCCTTCACCCCGGGGGCTCGGGACGCCGCGCGGGCGGTGCTCGGGATCGCGCCCCGGGAACAGGTGGTCGCGTTCGTGGGCCGGATCCAGCCGCTCAAGGCGCCCGACGTGCTGTTGCGCGCCGCCGCCAAACTGCCCGGGGTCCGGGTGCTGATCGCCGGTGGACCCTCGGGGAGCGGCCTGGCCGAACCCGACACCCTGATTCGACTGGCCGACGAACTGGGTATCACAGACCGCGTGACATTCCTGCCGCCGCAGTCCCGCGAACAACTGGTCAACGTGTACCGCGCGGCCGACCTGGTCGCCGTGCCCAGCTACTCCGAATCCTTCGGCCTGGTCGCCATCGAGGCCCAGGCCTGCGGGACCCCGGTGGTGGCGGCGGCCGTCGGCGGTCTGCCGGTCGCGGTGGCCGACGGGGTGAGCGGGGCCCTGGTCGAAGGTCACGACGTCGACGACTGGGCCACCGCGATCGACGACGTGCTGCAGCGCGATCCAGGTCCGCTGAGCGTGGCCGCCGCGGCCCACGCCGCGCAGTTCTCCTGGGGGCACACCGTCGATGCCCTGCTGAACAGCTACGCCCACGCGATGGCCGACTACCGGTCCCGCCATCGCAGGCCCTCGGGTCGCCGGCCCGGGCGGCGGTTCGCGTTGCGCCGGGGGGTGCGCGCATAACCATGGGCACCAGCATCGAACAGATCATCACCGCCACCCTCGACGAGCACGAGCTGGTCTACCACCGGCACGAGGGCGCCCACGGCGGGCTGCCCGGCATCGTCGTCGAGCTGCCCGGGGAACGGAAGCTCAAGACCAACACCATCCTGAGCGTCGGCGAGCACTCGGTGCGGGTCGAGGCGTTCGTGTGCCGCAAGCCCGACGAGAACTTCGAAGGCGTCTACCGGTTCCTGCTCAAGCGCAACCGCAGGCTCTACGGGGTGGCCTACACCCTCGACAACGTCGGTGACATCTATCTCGTCGGCCGGATGGCCCTGCACTCGGTCACAGCCGACGAGATCGACCGGGTACTCGGCCAGGTGCTCGAAGCGGTCGACTCCGACTTCAACACCTTGCTGGAGCTGGGTTTCCGCTCATCGATCCAGAAAGAGTGGGAGTGGCGGGTTTCCCGCGGTGAGTCGCTGAAGAACCTCGAAGCGTTTGAGCACCTCATCGACGACTGAGCGTTCGTGAGAAGATCACCGGACCCGCACGCGAGGAGGAAAAATCACCCATGCCGACGCTGATCCTGCTCCGCCACGGTGAGAGCGACTGGAACCAGAAGAACCTGTTCACCGGATGGGTCGACGTCGACCTCACCGACAAGGGCCGCACCGAGGCCGTGCGCGGCGGCAAGCTGCTGGTCGAGAACGACGTGCTGCCCGACGTGGTCTACACGTCGCTGCTGCGCCGCGCGATCACCACCGCCAACCTCGCCCTGGATGCCGCCGACCGGCACTGGATCCCCGTGCACCGCGACTGGCGGCTCAACGAGCGGCACTATGGCGCGCTGCAGGGCCTGGACAAGGCCGCCACCAAGGAGAAGTACGGCGAAGAGCAGTTCATGGCGTGGCGGCGCAGCTACGACACCCCGCCGCCGCCCATCGAGAAGGGCAGCGAGTTCAGCCAGGATTCCGATCCGCGCTACGCCGACATCGGCGGCGGCCCGCTGACCGAATGCCTCAAGGACGTGGTGGAGCGGTTCGTGCCCTATTTCGAGAGCACGATCGTGCCCGACCTCAAGGCCGGCAAGACCGTCCTGATCGCGGCCCACGGCAACTCGCTGCGGGCGCTGGTCAAGTACCTCGACGGGATGTCCGACGAAGAGGTCGTCGGCCTGAACATCCCGACCGGCATCCCGCTGCGCTACGACCTCGACGAAAACCTCAAGCCGCTGGTCGCCGGAGGTGAGTACCTCGACCCCGAGGCCGCCGCTGCCGGGGCCGCCGCGGTCGCCGCGCAGGGCGCCAAGAAATAGTTCGCTGGACACCCGGACTTGCGGGCAAACAGCAGGTTACCGAGGGTTAACGACGGCCGAACTCCTGTATTTGATGGTGTGACATGTCCCGTTTTGGCCGCACGCTGCTGGGATGACGTTCACCGGGTGCGTACGATTTTCGCGTGAGCTTGGTGTCGGCGTTACTGCTGACGGCAGTCGTGTCGTTGCTCGCGCTGATCGTCGGTGCGGGTGTGGCTGCCGCAGTCGTACCCCGCCTCATGGCCAGGCGGCAGCGTCGCCAAGCCGATGAGGCGGGGATGACGGTGTCGCAGATGCTGCAGCACATCGTCTCCGCATCACCCAACGGGATCGTCGTCGTCGACACGTTCAACGACGTGGTCTACGCCAACGACCGGGCCTCGGAGCTCGGGGTCGTGCGCGACCGGCTCCTCGACGACCGGGCCTGGCGGGCAGCCGAGCAGGTGTTCGCCACGGGCCAGCCCATCGACGTCGACCTGTCCCCGCGCAAGCTCCCGCATCCCGGTCGCTCGGGCATCTCGGTGCGGGGCTGGGTGCGGCTGCTGTCCGGGGAGGACCGCCGGTTCGCCGTCGTCTATGCCGACGACCAGTCCGAGCACGCCAGGATGGAAGCGACCCGGCGGGATTTCGTCGCCAATGTCAGCCACGAGCTCAAGACCCCGGTGGGTGCGATGCGGGTGCTGGCCGAGGCGCTGCAGGCCTCCGCCGACGACCCGGACATGGTGCGCCGCTTCTCCGACAAGATGGTCGCCGAATCGTTACGGCTGGCGGACATGGTCGGCGAGCTGATCGAGCTGTCCCGGCTGCAGGGCGCCGAGCGGCTACCGGACCTGGGCGCCGTCGATGTCGACACCGTGGTGTCCGAAGCGCTGTCGCGGCACAAGGTGGCCGCCGACAAGGCCGACATCTCCATCACCACCGATGCGCCGACCGGTTACCGGGTGCTGGGTGACCAGACCCTGCTGGTGACCGCCGTCGCCAACCTGGTGTCCAACGCAATCGCGTACTCGCCCAACGGATCCGGTATATCCGTCAGCCGGCGCCGGCGGGGCGGCAGCGTCGAGATCGCGGTCACCGACCGCGGTATCGGAATCGCCAAGGCCGATCAGGAACGGGTCTTCGAGCGGTTCTTCCGGGTCGACAAGGCCCGGTCGCGCGCCACCGGCGGCACCGGGCTGGGCCTGGCGATCGTCAAACACGTGGCCGCCAACCACAACGGAACCATCCGGCTGTGGAGTCAGCCGGGCACCGGGTCGACATTCACGTTGTCGATCCCGGCCTATCCCGAAACCGATGAGTCGACGAGTGACTCAGACGACCGAGAGGATTAGCGAGACCGATGACCAGCGTGTTGATCGTTGAGGACGAGGAGTCGCTGGCCGATCCCCTGGCATTCCTGCTCCGCAAGGAAGGCTTCGAGGCCACCGTGGTGGCCGATGGTCCCTCCGCACTGGCCGAGTTCGAGCGCTCCGGCGCCGATATCGTCCTGCTGGACCTGATGCTGCCGGGGATGAGCGGTACCGACGTCTGTAAGCAACTGCGTGCCCGTTCCAGCGTGCCGGTGATCATGGTCACCGCCCGCGACAGCGAGATCGACAAGGTCGTCGGCCTCGAATTGGGCGCCGATGACTATGTCACCAAGCCGTATTCGGCCCGCGAGCTGATCGCGCGGATCCGGGCGGTGCTGCGCCGCGGCGCGGACACCGATGACAATGCGATCGGCGACGGCGTGCTCGAGGCCGGCCCGGTCCGGATGGACGTCGAACGGCACGTCGTCAGCGTCAACGGGGCGCAGATCACGTTGCCGCTCAAGGAGTTCGACCTCCTGGAGTACCTGATGCGCAACAGTGGTCGGGTGCTCACGCGTGGCCAGCTCATCGACCGGGTGTGGGGCGCCGATTATGTGGGCGACACCAAAACCCTTGACGTACATGTCAAACGGCTGCGCTCCAAGATCGAGGCCGACCCGGCCAACCCCGTGCACCTCGTCACGGTGCGCGGCCTCGGTTACAAGCTGGAGGGCTGAGTTCTCACTCGGTGTGCTCGGCCGCGCGGGTCGCCGGGTGCACCGCGACCAGGCCCAGTGCGCTGCGGCGCCGGCACATCGCGGCCAACTCGGCGTAGGCCTTCTCGCCGAGCACCGCGGTGAGCTCTGGCGCGTAGGACTCGAACACCGGGCGGGCGCCGACATGGGCGGCGGGATCACCGGTGCAGTACCAGTGCAGGTCGGCACCGCCCTCGCCCCAGCCGCGCCGGTCGTATTCGGTGATGACGGTCCGCAGGATCTGGGTGTCGTCGGGCCGGGTGACCCATTCCTGACTGCGCCGGATCGGCAGTTGCCAGCAGACGTCCGGCTTCATCGTCAGGGGCTCGACACCCAACTTGAGCGCCTTGCTGTGCAGTGCACACCCGATTCCGCCGGCGAAACCCGGCCGGTTCAGGAAGATGCACGCTCCCTTGTGCTTACGGGTGCGCAGGTTGGGCTTGCCGTCGTACTCGTCGTCTTCCAGATAGCCCTTGCGGCCCAGGCCCTTTTCGCGGAACTGCCAGTCCTCGTCGGTCAGTTGCTTGACCGCGTCGTCCAGCCGGGCCCGATCGTCGTCGTCGGAAAGGAACGCGCCATGCGAGCAGCAGCCGTCATCGGGGCGGCCCTCGACGGTGCCCTTGCATGCGGGTGTGCCGAACACACACGTCCAGCGGGACAGCAACCACGTCATATCGGCCGCGATCAGATGTGTCGCGTCCTCCGGGTCATAGAACTCCACCCATTCGCGGGCAAAGTCGAGCTCGACTTCGCCGGGATGCACATCTGTCACGGCGCAAACGGTACTCGCATATGGCGGAACGCATTTCCCAACCGCGGTACGACGCGCGGTCGCCCACACCACAACCCGGGCCGGCCCGTCTCGAAGGTTGCAGGAGGTCCGGCCACGAAGTGCTGGTCGGCTGCGGTTAGGTTGGTGCAGTGCGGTTAGGCGTGCTCGATGTCGGTAGCAACACGGTTCATCTCCTCGTGGTGGATGCGCGCCGTGGCGGGCATCCGACCCCGATGAGCTCAACGAAGGCGGCCCTGCGGCTGGCCGAGGCGATCGACAACTCGGGCAAGCTGACCCGCAAGGGCGCCGACAGCCTGGTGGCCACCGTTGACGAGTTCGCCAAAATCGCCACCAGCTCGGGTTGCGCCGAATTGATGGCGTTTGCCACCTCCGCTGTGCGCGACGCCACGAACTCCGAGGAAGTGCTGGCCAGGGTTCGGGCCGAGACCGGGGTGTCCCTCGGCGTGCTCAGCGGCGTCGACGAATCCCGGCTGACGTTCCTGGCGGTACGTCGCTGGTACGGCTGGAGCGCAGGTCGGATCATCAACATCGACATCGGCGGCGGCTCGCTGGAGTTGTCGAGCGGGGTCGACGAAGAGCCCGAGGTGGCGCTGTCGCTGCCGCTGGGTGCGGGCCGCCTGACCAGGGAGTGGTTGGCCGAAGACCCACCTGGGCGGCGCCGGGTCGCGATGCTGCGGGACTGGCTGGCCACCGAGCTCGCGGACGCCGGCGCGACGATGCGTCGCTCCGGGAACCCGGACCTGGCGGTCGCGACGTCGAAGACCTTCCGGTCGCTGGCCCGACTCACCGGAGCGGCCCCCTCGGGTGCAGGCCCGCGGGTCAAGCGGACGCTCACCGCGGCTGGATTAAGACAGCTCATAGCTTTCATCTCTAGGATGACAGCGGCTGACCGTGCCGAACTGGAGGGGGTGAGTGCCGAGCGGGCACCACAGATCGTGGCCGGTGCTTTGGTAGCTGAAGCTAGTATGCGAGCACTGGAGATCGATTCCGTCGACATTTGCCCCTGGGCGTTGCGGGAGGGGTTGATTCTGCGGAAACTCGACAGCGAGGCCGACGGCACAGCCTTGGTAGAGACGTCGGCGCGGGATGCCGGACGTTAAGGAAAAGCTAGCCCCAAAGGCAACATAGGTATGACAGGACCAGAGAACAACCCATCCGGCACCCGACCGATCTCGGTAGCGGAGTTGCTGGCGAAGAACGGGACGATCGGCGCGCCGCCGGTCGGCGGTCGCCGTCGGCGCCGTCGCGGCAACAGCGACGCGGTAACCGTCGCCGAACTCACCGGCGAGATCCCGATCATCACCGACGACATCGAGTTCGAACCGAGCGATGCGTCGGTGCCCGCCCCCGATCCACTGGTCGACACCGCCGTCGTGGCACCGATCCTGGATGAACCTCGCGCGGACGAACCCCGCGCGCCGCGTGAGCAACCGCGCGAACCGCGCGACGAGTCGCGGGTCCGTAGCGGCAGCCGTAACGGCGGCGCCCGGCCTCCTCGGGTCAAGCCGCCGGTCCGGCCTGCCGAGCCCGAAGAGGTGCGTACCGAGGCCGAGGACGACTACGACGCCCACCTGGCCGCCCGCGACGCCGATCCGGAACCCGTCGAGTTCCGGCCGCGCCCGCGCCGCGCCCCGTACCAGGCCCCGACGCGCGACTACCGGCCGTCGGGCACCGGCGCCGAGCGCATGAGCCCTGATCCGCTCTACGACCTCGACGAGGACGCTGCGGCGGACCCGGCCGACGAACTGGTCGAAGCCGACGCTCACGACGTCCGCGACGTGGACACCGACGGCGCCGCCTTCGACGACTACGACGACGGGTTCGGGAACAGCTCATACGCATCGCTGTTCGGCGGCGATTCCGATGTCGACGACCGGTCCCGCGGCCGCGGCGCCCTCGACCTCGAGCACGACGAAGACCTGTCCGAGGGCGTCCGCGAGGCCGACGCTTTCGACGAGCACGACGAATACGACGACGACCAGCCGCCCGCCTCCCCACTGGTCCGCGGAATGTGGATCGTCGGTCAGTGCGTGATCGCGGTGGCCTTCGGTGCCGGTCTGTTCGTCGCCTTCGATCAGCTGTGGAAGTGGAACACCATCGTCGCGCTGGTGCTCGGGGTGTTGGTCATCCTCGGCCTGGCCGGTGGCGTGCGGGTGGTCCGCAAGACCGAGGACATCGGCAGCACGCTGACCGCGGTGGCGGTCGGGGCCCTGGTGACCTTCGGACCGCTGGCGCTACTGCAGGCGAGTTAGCGCCTGCGCGCGCGAGGAGCGAAGCAGCCTCAGTACACAATTGGGTTGTGCGCCCAGCCATCAAGATCGGCCTGTCCACCGCCTCGGTCTATCCGCTGAGGACGGAGGCTGCCTTCGAGTACGCCGCCCGTCTCGGTTACGACGGTGTCGAGCTGATGGTGTGGGCGGAATCGGTCAGCCAGAACGTAGAAGCCATTGCCGCCATGTCCGCTCGTTACGGCGTGCCGGTGCTGTCGGTGCATGCACCGTGCCTGCTGATCTCGCAGCGGGTGTGGGGCGCCAACCCGATCCCGAAGCTGGAACGCAGCGTGCGTGCCGCCGAACAGTTGGGCGCGCAGACCGTCGTCGTGCATCCGCCCTTCCGCTGGCAGCGTCGCTACGCGGAGGGGTTCAGCGACCAGGTCGCCCGGCTGGAGGCCGACAGCGAGGTCCTGGTGGCGGTGGAGAACATGTTTCCGTTCCGGGCCGATCGGTTCTTCGGGGCGGGCGGCACATCGGTCGAGCGGATGCGCAAGCGCGGCGGCGGGCCCGGGCCGGGGATTTCGGCGTTCGCCCCGTCTTACGATCCGCTGGACGGCAATCACGCGCATTACACGCTCGATCTGAGCCATACCGCGACGGCGGGCACCGACGCGATGGATATGGCGCGGCGTATGGGCGACGGCCTGGTGCACCTGCACCTGTGCGACGGCAAGGGCGCCTCCACCGACGAGCACCTCGTGCCCGGCCGCGGCACGCAGCCCACCGCCGAGGTGTGCCAGCTGCTGGCCGCGGGCAATTTCTCGGGCCACGTTGTCCTGGAGGTCACCACCTCGGCGGCCAAGACCGCGGCCGAGCGCGAGGCGCTGCTCACCGAGTCGCTGCAGTTCGCCCGCAAGCACCTGTTGCGCTGAACCCGACCCCCTGCAGAAAGATCCGCACATGACTGGCTCCACCCTGTTCACCGATGCCATGGCGCTGACGCCGGCCGGCGACGGCGTCTATCACGGTGAGCTCAACGAGCACTGGACGATCGGGCCCAAGGTGCACGGCGGCGCGATGCTCGCGCTGTGCGCCAATGCCGCTCGCACGGAATTGGGCACGTCGGCGCAGCCTCTTGCGGTGTCCGGGAACTTCCTGTGGGCACCCGATCCCGGTCCCATGCAGGTGGTCACCTCGGTCCGTAAGCGGGGCCGCCGGATCGGCCTGGTCGAAGTGGAGCTCCGGCAGGGGGAGCGCACGGCGGTGACGGTGTCGGTGACGCTCGGCGAACCCGAGCATCACGTGCCGCCGCTGCTGTCGTTCAACCCGGTGGTGCCGTTGATGACGCCGGAGCCGCCGCCGGGGCTGGAACCGATCGGGCCGGGGCATCCCATGGAGCACGTCGTGCACCTGGCGCACGGCTGCGACATCCGCCCGGCGCTGCACACGATGGGCCCGCGCACGGACGGCGGCCCACCGGTGTTCGAGTACTGGGTGCGTCCGAAGGGCGTCGCTCCCGACGTGCTGTTCGCGCTCCTGTGCGGCGATGTGTCGGCTCCGGTCACCTTTGCCGTGGAGCGCACCGGTTGGGCGCCCACGGTCCAGCTGACGGCCTATCTGCGGGCCTTGCCGGCCGACGGCTGGCTGCGGGTGATGTGCACCTCGGTTCAGATCGGCCAGGACTGGTTCGACGAGGACCACATCGTGGTCGACTGCGAGGGCCGGATCATCGTGCAGACGCGCCAGTTGGCGATGGTCCCCGCGCCGAGCTGAGCCGGAGGCGAATCATCCGGTCCTGAGCCGGAGGCGTGAATGCGGCCCCTGTGCCAGGACATGGAATGCTGTCGCCCATGTCGAGAATCGCGATAATCGGCGGCGGAAGCATGGGCGAGGCGCTGCTGTCGGGGCTGTTACGGGCCGGCAGGCAAGTCAAGGACATGGTGGTCGCGGAGAAGTTCGATGACCGGGCCAAGTATCTGTCGGAGAAGTACTCGGTTCAGGTGACCTCGGTCGCCGCCGCTGCCGAGAACGCCGCCTACGTCGTCATCGCGGTGAAACCGGGCGACGTCGAGAAGGTGATCGACGAGATCGCCGACGCGGCGGTACGCGCCGACAGCGACACCGCCGAGCAGGTGTTCGTCTCGATCGCGGCCGGCGTGGCCACCTCGTACTTCGAGAACAAGCTGCCGGCCGGATCGCCGGTGGTCCGGGTCATGCCCAACTCGCCGATCGTGGTCGGCGGCGGCGTGAGCGCCCTGGCGGCGGGCCGGTTCGCCACCGCCGAGCAGCTCAAGGAGGTCTCGTCGATCTTCGACGCGGTCGGCGGCGTGATCACTGTCGCCGAGTCCCAGCTGGACGCGGTGACCGCGGTTTCGGGCTCGGGCCCGGCGTACTTCTTCCTGATGGTTGAGGCGCTGGTGGATGCGGCCGTGGAATCGGGTCTGTCGCGTGCGGTGGCGACCGATCTGGCGGTGCAGACGATGGCCGGCTCGGCGGCGATGCTGCTGGAACGCCTCGATGAGGTGAAGGCGGCCGGAGGCGCAGCGCTGGACACCACACCGGCCCAATTGCGGGCGATGGTGACCTCGCCGGCCGGGACCACCGCCGCTGGGCTGCGGGAACTTGAGCGTGGGGGACTGCGGGCCGCGGTCTCCAATGCCGTTCAGGCCGCGAAAACGCGCTCTGAGCAGCTCGGAATTACATCTGAGTAATTAGATTAATTCCAACTGATTAGCCCACACCCGTCGCAGTAACCCCACCCGCCACGCTATTCTCCCTTTGTATGCGCGGGTCGGTGCCAGCGGTGGGGAAGCCGCTGGAACTGCCTGTGCCTGATTGATTGGGTTGCGATGACGTCTATGAACGGGCCATCGGCGCGGGATGCTGGCGACGGTCAGCCTCGAGCTCAATTTCTGACGGTCGCCGAAGTGGCGAGCCTGATGAGGGTCTCGAAGATGACGGTGTACCGGTTGGTGCACAACGGTGAACTGCCTGCGGTTCGAGTGGGCCGATCGTTCCGGGTCCACGCCAAGGCAGTCCACGATCTGCTGGAGTCTTCGTACTTCGACGCCGGCTAGACACCCGCCGCGCCGGGCTGGGCCGCCTGAGCAGGCTGGCGTTTTCCGTTTCGGTGGTGGGCCCGGGTAAAGTAACCGGGTCAACCATCGGCTAAGTAGCGGAGACACCAGACTTTATGGGCTCAGTCATCAAGAAGCGGCGTAAGCGTATGTCGAAGAAGAAGCACCGCAAGCTGCTTCGCCGTACTCGGGTGCAGCGTAGAAAACTCGGCAAGTAGCCAACTGCTGCGGCCGCTAGGCTGAGCCGATGGATTCTGATGGTCGTTCGGGGGGACGCCCGACGGGAGTCCCCGGGTCTGATGCGGACTCCTCCGGTGGAACGCATTCCGGGCAGTCGCTAGGTGCGGCGCCCGCTCCGAAAGTGGTTCTGGTCACGGGTGCGTGCCGGTTCCTCGGCGGTTATCTGACCGCCAGGCTGGCACAGAACCCGTCGATCGAGCATGTCATCGCCGTGGATGCGGTGGTGCCGAGCAAGGACCTCATGCGTCGGATGGGGCGGGCCGAGTTCGTCCGGGCAGACATCCGCAACCCGTTCATCGCCAAGGTGATCCGAAACGGGAACGTGGACACCGTCGTGCATGCCGCGGCAGCGTCCTACGCACCACGGTCCGGGGGCCGGGCCACGTTGAAGGAACTCAACGTGATGGGCGCGATCCAACTGTTCGCCGCCTGCCAGAAGGCCCCGTCGGTCCGCCGGGTGGTGCTCAAGTCGACCTCGGAGGTGTACGGCTCGAGCTCCCGTGATCCGGTGATGTTCAGCGAGGAGAGCAGCGCCAGGCGTCCGCCGGGCGACGGGTTCGCCCGCGACAGCATCGACATCGAGGGCTATGCCCGCGGTCTGGCCCGGCGTCGTCCGGACATCGACCTGACCATCCTTCGGCTGGCCAACATGATCGGGCCGGCGATGGACACCGCCCTGTCGCGGTATCTGGCCGGGCCGGTGGTCCCGTCGGTGGTCGGGCACGACGCCCGGCTGCAGTTGTTGCACGAACAGGACGCGCTCGGCGTCCTCGAGCGCGCGACCATGGCCGGCAAGGCAGGCACGTTCAACATCGGCGCTTCGGGCATCATCATGATGAGTCAAGCAATTCGGCGGTCCGGACGTATCCGGGTTCCGGTCCCTCGCGGGGCGCTGTCGGCGATCAATTCCCTCAGTCGCGCAACGCGTTACACCGAACTCGACCGAGACCAGATGAACTATCTGAGCTACGGCAGGGTCATGGACACCACGCGAATGCACAGGGATCTGGGCTACAGTCCCAAGTGGACGACCGCCGAAGCATTCGACGATTACGTCCGCGGTCGTGGATTGACTCCGATACTCGATCCACGATGGGTACGCTCAATGGAGAGTCGCGCCGTGGGGGTGGCGCAGCGTTTGGGATATTAGGACTGGCTCTATCCGGGGTGGGAGAAGGTATCGACGTGGCGGCTGAATCCAAGGCGAAAGTTATTCCGCTACATGGGAACTCGAGCCGTTCCTCTGCTGCGCGCCGGGCTGCGGCCCGGTCCGACAGTGCCCGTAGGCATCCATCTGTTCTGGCCGATCCGGGAAGTCGGGCCTCTGCCGAGCAGATCGCCGCGGTAGTTCGGGAGATCGATCAGCGGCGCAACGGTGCCTCGGGTCAATCGGCGGCCGATACGGGCCCCAGCGAACTCGTCAAGGGCATCGCGGCGGTCTCGGAATTCGTCCGCACCCGCATGACCGGTGCCTACCCGGTGGACGAGTTCGGGTTCGACCCGCACATCAACAACGCAATCTTCTTGCCTTTGCTGCGAACGTTTTTCCGATCCTGGTTCCGGGTCGAGGTATCCGGCATCGAGAACCTGCCGGCCGACGGTGCGGCGCTCGTGGTGGCCAACCACGCCGGGGTGCTGCCCTTCGACGGGCTGATGACTCAGGTGGCGGTGCACGACCACCACCCCGGGAACCGGGATCTGCGCCTGCTGGCCGCGGATCTGGTGTTCGACCTGCCGATGGTCGGGCAGGCCGCGCGCAAGGCCGGGCACACCATGGCCTGCACCGCCGACGCGCACCGACTGCTCGCCAACGGTGAGCTCACCGCCGTGTTCCCCGAAGGTTTCAAGGGGCTGGGCAAGAACTTCAAAGACCGCTACAAGCTGCAGCGGTTCGGCCGGGGCGGTTTCGTTTCCGCTGCTCTGCGCGCCCAGGCGCCGATCGTGCCGTGCTCGATCGTCGGGTCGGAGGAGATCTACCCGATGATGGCCGACGTCAAGCTGCTGGCCCGGTTGCTCGGGCTGCCGTACTTCCCGGTGACCCCGCTGTTCCCGTTGGCCGGCCCGCTCGGCCTGGTGCCGCTGCCGTCGAAGTGGCACATCCAGTTCGGTGAGCCGATCGAGACGACCGATTACGACGAGAGTGCGGCCGACGATCCGATGATCACGTTCGAGCTCACCGATCAGGTCCGCGAGACCATCCAGCACACGCTCTATCAGCTGCTGGCGGGGCGCCGAAACATGTTCTTCGGCTGAGTTTTTCACCGCGAACAGACAGTCAGGTACCCGGGAACAACGCCAGACGGGTGCCTAAGTGTCTGCTCGCGCAAAGAAAAATCAGGCGCCGGACTTTTGCCCAGCAACCATCTTGGCGATCGCGGCATCGCGGGCCGCGGCGATCTGTGAACTGATCTCGTCGGCCTCGTCGATGGCCGCCTCACCCAGCATGGTGACGATGCTCGTGGCAACCGGGTTGCCGTCGTCGTCGGTGACCTCGGCCCGCACTTCGGCAATCACGGTGCCGTGCGACTCGATGACCGAGTCCAGGTACGAGTCGAACCACAGCTTGTCGCCGACCAGGATCGGCCGGTGGAAGATCAGCTTCTGGTCGCGGTGCAGCACGCGCTCCAGGTTGATCGGAATGTCGAACTTGTCGAACAGCTCGAGCTGGACCCGTCGGCCGGCCACGGCCAGGAAGGTCACCGGCGCCACCACCGCGTCGTAGCCGTACTCCTTGGCGGCCTCGGCGTCATAGAGCGCCGGATGCTCGTCCTTGACCGCACGGGCGAACTCGCGGACCTTCTCCCGACCGACCTCGAAGTAGTCGGGGTACCGGTAGTGAGTTCCGATGATGTTTGCGGCGATACTCATATTCCCTGCGCTGTTCGGTATGCGGTGCGTGTGCGCACCAGCGTGCATGGCTGCGGTACCCGTTGGCGCGGCCCGCCGCGGCAGCTTATCAGCGCACCTCGCCCGTTCAGCGAATGTCGTGGCGGCGGGAGGCGGCAGCCGCCAGTGCGCCGCCCAGTGCGCCGAGCGCCAAGGCCGACGGAACACCGATGCGCGCGGCCTTGCGGGCGGTGCGGAAATCACGGATCTCCCAGCCGCGCTCCCTGGCCACGTCGCGCAGTGCGGCGTCGGGGTTGATCGCCACCGCGGTGCCGACCAGCGACAGCATCGGCACGTCGTTGAAGCTGTCGGAGTAGGCGGTGCACCGGCGCAGGTTGAGGCCTTCCCGGATGGCCAGTGACCGCACCGCGTGGGCTTTCCCGGTGCCGTGCAGGATGTCGCCGACCAGTCGGCCGGTGAACACCCCGTCGACCGACTCGGCGACGGTGCCCAGCGCGCCCGTCAGGCCCAGGCGCCGGGCGATCGTGGCGGCCAGCTCGTAAGGGGTCGCCGTGACCAGCCACACCTGCTGCCCGGCGTCCAGGTGCATCTGGGCCAGCGCCCGGGTCCCTGGCCAGATCTTGTCGGCGATGATCTCGTCGTAGATATCCTCGCCCAGTTCGACGAGTTCGGCGGTGGAGCGGCCCTCGATGAAGGACAGGGCCTTCTGCTTGCCTTCGGCGACGTCGTCGCTGTTCTCCTTGCCGGTGAACTGGAACTTGGCCTGCGCATACACGATGCCCAGGATGTCGCGGTAGGTGAAGTATTTGCGCGCGGCCAGTCCGCGGGCGAAGTGCACCAGCGACGATCCGTGCACCAGGGTGTTGTCGACGTCGAAGAAGGCGGCGGCCGTCAGATCCGGTGGCGGCGCCGGCGTCCCGACAGGGTCGGTGTCGGACTCGAGCTCGGTGATCGCGAGTTCGGCGCTGGCCTCGGCGGCAAGCTCCTGTTCGAGCGCATCGGCACTACCGGGTTCGGGCACGTTTTCACCCTAAGGCGTGCCGTACAACTCGGTGCGGTCGACTCGTAAGAGTTGAGCGGGCGATTGGCTCAGATTGTCGCGCGCTTTAGTGATTGGTGACTCGCCCTGGCAGGCCGAGTCGGCGGCATTGGTGGGTGGCCTTGGCGACCTGACGGCGTGGCTGTCACGTGAGGGCGCCGGTGGTCCACCGACGGCCCCCGCTGGTCAGGGTGTTGTCGGTGGCGCGTGGGACGCTAGCGATTGATGTCCCGGTACACGACGTTCAAATTCTGCCTGGACCCCACGGTCGAGCAGCGTGAGGTGCTGGCTCGGCATGCCGGTGCTTCGCGGTTTGCGTTCAACGAGTGCTTACGGATGGTGAAATCTGGGCTCGCCAAGCGTAGGGCCGCCCCGGATCTTCCGGTGCCGTGGACAGGGTTTGACTTGATCAATGCGTTTAACGCCTGGAAGAAGACAGAGGACGCCGGTCGGGTCCTCGCCGTCGATGCCGAGGGCACCGTCGAAGTAATCGTGACGGGGCTGCAGTGGCGCACTGAGGTGTGCCAGCAAGTGTTTGAGGAAGCCGCAGTCGACTTGAGCAAAGGGCTGAGAGCGTGGTCAGATTCGCGCTCCGGAAAACATAAGGGTAGGCGGGTCGGGTTCCCACGGTTTAAGAAGAAGGCCACCGGCATACCGTCGTTTCGGTTGCGAAATCGAAATCCCATGAACGGTCTCCCGGCGATCCGCATCGGGGACAAAGGCCGTGCCCGCTCGATCACTCTGCCGGGCATCGGACAGGTCGGCGTGCATGACGACACGCGTCAGTTGCGGCGCATGCTCACAAAGAAGCGAGCCAAGATTCTGTTCGCCACGGTCAGCCACCATGCAGGCCGCTGGTGGGTAGCGCTAAATATTGAGGCCGACGATCTGCATCCGGCGCAGAAGCACCCGGTCCGCGACCACTCCGACCGCGGAGATGGCTGGGTCGGTGTCGATCGCGGCCTCTCAGCGTTCCTGGTCGCTGCTACTTGCGACGGCACTGAGGTGGCCCGCATCGCCAACGCACCTAGGGCTTTGGCCGGGGGCATGAAACGGCAACGGCGGCTGGCGAAATCGTTGACGCGCAAGCAGAAAGGATCACGAAACCGTAAATGCGTCGCGGCCAAATTGGGGCGACACCACCAACGGGTTGCCAACATCCGGCGGCATTTCCTGCATCAGGTCACCAACGCACTGGTCAAAACCCACGACCGGCTCGTCATCGAGGATCTCAACGTTTTAGGAATGCTGGCCAACCACCGCCTCGCCCGCGCCATAACGGATGCGGGCTGGACGGATTTCGCCCGGCAGTTGAAATACAAGCAGGCGTGGCGAGGCGGCGAACTGCTCGCGGCGGATCGATGGTTTCCGTCAACCAGGCTGTGTGCGGTCTGCGGTGTCGAAAATGATGATCTGACGCTGGCCGATCGAATGTTCAACTGTGCCTGCGGCCATTCCTGCGACCGTGACACCAACGCGGCGATCAACCTGGCGTGTTGGGGCCGCACCCATTACGAAACATCACCAGATCCCCGGACCCCCAAGCGATGGGGCCGGGCTACCAATGCCCGCCGACGGGACGGCACTGACCAGCACCCTTTGTGTGCCGGTGAAACCAGCCCGGTTGAAACGGGAACCGACGTTCACACTGCATCAGCGGGCTGAACCGACGACGCCCGAGAAGGGCGGTGGCGGCACTCAACGAGTTGTCCGACACGCTTTAAGTCACGCGGGCGGGATACTGGCGGTGTGGAGCGCGAGCAGGCGGGTGGCGGCAGTCGGGCCGGCGGGGGGAACACTGTGACGTTGCTGACCAGGGCGGGTTGCAGCATGTGTGAGCGGGCGGCCCGGCAGCTGGCCGTGTTGCGCGAGGAGCTGGACTTCGAGCTGGTGACCACGGACGTGGACGAAGCCGTCGCGGCCGGTGACGCCTCGCTGCGGGCCCGCTACGGCGACCTGTTGCCCGTGGTTTTGCTGAACGGCACCGAACACAGCTACTGGGATGTCGACGAGCAGCAGCTTCGGGCCGACCTCTCGACCAGATGAAATTTGGTGGGCGGGCGGGAAACGATTACCTTGGTGACGTGGTGATGAAGCCGTGAGTGTGCTGCTATTCGGGGTTTCGCACCGCAGCGCGCCGGTGTCTGTTCTCGAGCAGTTGAGCACTGACGAGTCGGATCAGGCCAAGATCATCGACGAGGTGCTCAGATCCTCGTTGGTCACCGAGGCCATGGTCCTGTCCACCTGCAACCGCGTCGAGATCTACGCCGTGGTGGAAGCCTTCCACGGCGGTCTGTCGATCATCGGGCAGGTGCTCTCCGAGCATTCCGGCATGTCGCTCAACGACCTCACCAAATACGCCTACGTCCGGTACGCCGAGGCCGCCGTCGAGCACCTGTTCGCGGTGACCAGCGGCCTGGATTCGGCCGTCATCGGCGAAGCCCAGGTGCTGGGCCAGGTGCGTCGCGCCTACGCGGCGGCCGAAGAACACCAGACCGTCGGGCGGACCCTTCACGAGCTGGCCCAGCGGGCCCTCAACGTCGGCAAGCGGGTGCATTCCGAGACCGGGATCGACGCCGCGGGCGCATCCGTCGTCTCGGTGGCCCTCGGGATGGCCGAGACCAAGCTCAACGGCGGGATCGCCGGGCGCACCGCGGCCGTGATCGGCGCGGGCTCGATGGGCGCGCTGGCGGGCGCGCACCTGGTCCGGGCCGGAATCGAGCGGGTCCACGTGGTGAACCGCTCGCTGCCGCGGGCCGAGCGCCTCGCCGAGAACCTCACCGAGCAGGGCGTCCAGGCGCAGGCCTTCTCCCTGGACCATCTGGAAGAGGCTCTGGCCGACGCCGACGTCGTGGTCAGCAGCACGGGCGCGGTGCGCCCCGTGGTCTCCCTGGCCGACGTGCACCATGCCCTGGCGCAGCGCAACGCCGCCGCCGGTGGCGATCGGCAGCTGGTCATCTGCGATCTCGGCATGCCGCGCGACGTGGATCCGGCGGTGGCCGGGCTGCCCGGGGTCTGGGTCGTCGACATGGACCGGATCCAGCGCGAGCCGTCGGCGCGGGCCGCGGCCACCGACGCCGACGCCGCCCGCACGATCGTCGCCACCGAGGTTGCCAACTACCTGTCCGGTCAGCGGATGGCCGAGGTCACCCCGACCGTCACCGCGTTGCGGCAGCGCGCTGCCGACGTGGTCGAGGCCGAGCTGCTGCGCCTGGACAACCGGCTGCCGGGGCTGGATGCGACGCACCGCGACGAGGTGGCCAAGACGGTCCGCCGCGTCGTCGACAAGCTTTTGCACGCACCCACGGTGCGGGTGAAACAGCTCGCCAGCGCGCCTGGCGGGGACAGCTACGCAGAGGCCCTGCGTGAGCTGTTCGAACTCGATCCGCAGGCCGTCGAAGCTGTGGCGGCCAGCGAATTGCCCTTCATGACAACAGATCTCGATAAGTCTGAGTAGAGCTTGGTAGAAACGCGCGATACGGTAATCCGGATCGGCACCCGGGGTAGCCTGCTGGCGACCACGCAGGCCGGCACCATCAGGGACGCTTTGTTGGCCGCCGGCCACGCCTGCGAGCTGGTGATCATCTCGACCGAAGGTGACCGCAACCAGGGGCCCATCGCCGACATCGGCGTCGGGGTCTTCACCGCGGCCCTGCGGGAGGCGATCCACGACGGCCGGGTGGACATGGCCGTGCACTCCTACAAAGATTTGCCCACTGCGCGCGACGAACGGTTCGTGATCGCCGCCGTCCCGCCCCGTGAGGACCCCCGTGACGCGCTGGTGGCGCGGGACGGATTGGTGCTCGGCGAGTTGCCGGTGGGGTCAGTGATCGGCACGTCGAGCCCGCGACGGGCGGCACAGCTTAGAGCACTGGGTCTCGGTTTGGAAATCCGCCCCCTACGAGGCAACCTAGATACCAGGTTGAACAGGGTTACGAGCGGTGATCTCGACGCCATCGTGGTCGCCCGTGCGGGTCTCGCCCGTATCGGACGGCTCGATCAGGTCACCGAGTCGCTCGAGCCGGTGCAGATGTTGCCAGCTCCGGCTCAGGGTGCGCTCGCGGTGGAATGCCGCTCCGGCGACACCGAGCTGATTTCGGTGCTGTCGGAGTTGGATGACGCCGATACGCGCGCCGCGGTCACCGCCGAACGGATCCTGCTCGCCGAACTGGAGGCGGGCTGTTCCGCACCGGTGGGCGCGATCGCAGAAGTGGTCGAGTCGATCGATGAGGACGGCAATGTCTTCGAGGAGCTGTCGTTGCGCGGCTGCGTAGCGACGCTGGACGGATCCGACGTGATCCGTGCGTCCGGCATCGGAACTCCCGATCGGGCCGCCGACTTGGGTGTCTCGGTGGCCGCGGAGCTTTTCGAGCTGGGTGCACGCGAGCTGTTGGTAGAGCGCGGGAGTGAAGAATGACCATGCGAGGTCGCAAGGCGAAGCCCGGCCGCATCACATTTGTGGGCTCAGGCCCGGGAGATCCGGGGCTGCTGACGGCACGGGCGCAATCCGTGCTGGCGCACGCCGAGTTGGTGTTCACCGATCCTGACGTCCCGGAAGCTGTGTTGGCGCTGATCGGCACCGACCTGCCGCCGGCCTCCGGTCCGGCCCCGGCCGCCCCGGCGAAGGCCGACGCCGCCGCGTCCGACGCCGACGCAAACTCTGACGCTGCCCAGGCAGCCGTCATCTCCGGTGGGCCCGAGGTGCGTCCCGCCCTCGGCGACCCCGCCGAGGTGGCCAAGACGCTGGTCGCCGAGGCCCGCCACGGCTACGACGTGGTGCGCCTGGTCGCCGGTGATCCGTTGTCGGTCGACGCCGTGATCACCGAGATCGGTGCGCTGGCGAAGTCCCACGTGAACTTCGAGATCGTCCCCGGGCTGCCCGCCACCAGTGCGGTGCCCACCTACGCGGGCCTGCCGCTGGGTTCGTCGCACACCGTGGCCGATGTCCGCGGTGACGTGGACTGGGCGGCGCTGGCCGCCGCGCCCGGGCCGCTGATCCTGCACGCGACCGCGTCGCACCTGCCGGAGGCCGCCCGCACCCTGATCGAGCAGGGGCTGGTCGAGGGCACCCCGGCGGTGGTGACCGCGAGTGGCACCACCTGCCAGCAGCGCTCGGTGGAGACCACGCTCGGTGGCCTGCTCGACAAGGCAGTGCTGGAGAAGCCGGCCGGCAGCGAGCTGGCCGGGCCTCTGACCGGTCCGCTGGTCGTCACCATCGGCAAGACCGTGGCCAACCGTTCCAAGCTGAACTGGTGGGAGAGCCGCGCCCTGTACGGCTGGACCGTGCTGGTGCCGCGCACCAAGGATCAGGCCGGTGAGATGAGCGAGAAGCTCGTGGGCCACGGCGCGCTGCCGATCGAGGTGCCGACCATCGCCGTCGAGCCTCCCCGCAGCCCCGCGCAGATGGAGCGTGCGGTCAAGGGCCTGGTCGACGGCCGGTTCCAGTGGGTGGTGTTCACCTCGACCAACGCCGTGCGTGCGGTCTGGGAGAAGTTCAACGAGTTCGGTCTGGACGCGCGGGCGTTCTCGGGTGTGAAGATCGCCTGTGTCGGACAGGCCACTGCCGACAAGGTGCGGGCATTCGGTATCAACCCCGAGCTGGTGCCGTCGGGTGAGCAGTCCTCGCTCGGCCTGCTCGACGAGTTCCCGCCCTTCGACGAGGTTTTCGATCCGGTGAACCGCGTGCTGCTGCCGCGTGCCGACATCGCCACCGAGACGCTGGCCGAGGGCCTGCGCGAACGCGGCTGGGAGATCGAGGACGTCACCGCCTACCGCACCGTGCGGGCGGCTCCGCCGCCGGCGCAGACCCGCGAGATGATCAAGACCGGCGGGTTCGACGCGGTCTGCTTCACCTCGAGCTCGACGGTGCGCAACCTGGTCGGTATCGCCGGCAAGCCGCATGCCCGGACCATCGTGGCCTGCATCGGACCCAAGACCGCTGAAACCGCAGCGGAATTCGGCCTGCGAGTGGACGTGCAGCCCGAGTCGGCTGCGGTCGGACCGCTGGTCGATGCGCTGGCCGAACACGCCGCCCGGCTGCGTGCCGAGGGGGCGCTGCCGCCGCCGCGCAAGAAGAGCCGCCGCAGGTAAGCGAGAGTTTCGCCGAAACCGCATTCCGGCAGGGCCTTACTCGAACTTTTCCTGCTGGAATGCCGTTTCGAGGATGGGAGAGGCGTAGTGGGGTACCCAAGGCATCGTCCGCGCCGGTTGCGCAGCACACCGGCGATGCGTCGGCTGGTGGCCCAAACCTCTTTGGAGCCCCGCCATCTGGTGCTGCCGATGTTCGTCGCCGACGGCATCGATGAGCCACGGCCGATCTCCTCGATGCCCGGCGTGGTGCAACACACCAGGGATTCGTTACGCCAGGCGGCCGACGATGCGGTGGCCGCAGGTGTGGGCGGGCTGATGCTCTTCGGGGTACCCCGCGATGAGGACAAGGACCCCGTCGGCAGCGTCGGTACCGACCCGGACGGCATCCTCAACGTCGCGTTGCGCGATCTGGCCAAGGACCTCGGTGATGCGACGGTGCTGATGGCCGACACCTGCCTCGACGAGTTCACCGACCACGGGCATTGCGGGGTGCTGGACGGGACCGGCAGGGTCGACAACGACGCGACGAACCTGCGCTACGTGGATCTTGCTGTGGCACAGGCGGAATCGGGCGCTCATGTGGTCGGCCCCAGTGGAATGATGGACGGCCAGGTGGCCGCCATCCGCGACGGGTTGGACGCCGCCGGGCACACCGACGTGGCCATCCTGGCCTATGCGGCCAAGTTCGCCTCGGCGTTCTACGGCCCGTTCCGCGAGGCGGTGTCGTCCAGCCTGGTCGGGGATCGTCGTACCTACCAACAGGATCCGGGCAACATCCGCGAAGCCGTGCACGAAGTCGAACTCGACATCGACGAGGGTGCTGACATGGTGATGGTCAAGCCCGCGATGAGCTATCTCGACGTGGTGCGCGCCGCCGCCGATATCTCCCCGGTACCCGTTGCGGCCTACCAGATCTCGGGCGAGTACTCGATGATCTGCGCGGCGGCGGCCAACGGCTGGATCGATCTGCAGGCCGCGGCGCTGGAGTCGCTGACCGGGATCCGGCGGGCCGGGGCCGACATCGTGCTCACCTATTGGGCGGCCGATGTGGCCGGTTGGCTCGCGTGACCGATCAGGTGACCGAACAGCAACCGAGCCCGACCGGTCGTCCCGAGGACGTCGACACCGGATTCTGGTTGTGGGTGGCCGCCCTGGTGCTCATGGTGGTCGGATATCTGATCGACGCGTTGACCGGATCCGGTACCGGTGTGCAACGGTCGATGACGGCCGTCTTCTCGGTGATGTTCGTGGCGGTGCTGTCGTCGATCGTGGTGGCGTTTCTGCTGCTGATGCGCCAGGGGTATCGCTGGGCCCGCACGCTGTTGACCGCCGGGGGCATCGTCTCGGTGCTGCACGCGATCAGCAGCCTGCTGACCGGCGAACGTCAGGACGCGACGGCGATGGGCTACGCGGTCACCGCGATCGTCGGGTCCGTGCTGATCGCGGGCGGGCTGTACCTGCTGCACCGCAAGGATGCCGACGGTTTCTTCACCCGCTGAATCGCTACGCTTCCCGACAATGTCTTCACACTCATCCCCGTCGCGACGGACGACCATCGGGTTCGGCTGCTGGCTGGTCGGTTCGGTGTTGTTGATCGCCGGCGGCATGCTCGCGGTCTCGGCGAGCCCTCCGGTGAACCCGATGCTGTACCGCGGGATCGGAGCGCTCACCGCGCTGGCCGGCCTCGGCATGGCTTTCCTGGCGGGTCGCAGCCGCTCCGACGATCCGCGCTACCGGCGCGCGGCGGTGGCATTGTCGCTGGCTATCGTGGTCCTGGTGCTGTTGACCGGCCTCAACGTCCTCGTGCTGGTCGCGCTGCTCCCACTCATGGTGGGAACCGGCGTGAGCGCGCTGCCACTGCGGAGAGGTGACCATGGAGAGTGAACCGGTGAACAAGGTTGCCGCTGAAGTGCTGTTCTACGAGCAGGGCGCCAGCTGGGCCTGGCTCCTGCTCGGACCGTTCGCCGGGATCGGCATGGCGATCCTGCAGATGACCGGCGGATACGGTCGGGACCTCTGGATCCCGATCGTGTTCCTGGTGTTGGTGTCGGTGTTCGTGGCCATCCAGATCAAGGCCGCGCGCATCCACACCTCGGTCGAGCTGACCGCCGAGACGCTGCGCCAGGGCGCCGAGACCATTCAGGTCGACGAGATCGTCTCGATCTACCCCGAGGCGTCGGGCTCGGCGGTGCCGAAATGGCAGTCTGCCCGCGCCCTCGGTGAGCTCTCCGGGGTGCCCCGCGGCCGCACCGGCATCGGGCTGAAACTGACCGGCGCCCGCACCGCGCAGGCGTGGGCGCGCAAGCACCGGCGACTGCGCGAGGTGCTGACGCCCCTGGTCGAGGAACGCACCCCGTGAAGCGTCGGGCAGTCGTCGAGCTCGTGGTGGCCGTCGTCGCCGCGGTGGGTTGCGTGCTGAGTTGGATCGCCGCGGCGACGACGATCGAGGTCGCACCGGTGCTCGACGGTGAGCCGGCCACCACGGCGGTCAGTTATTCGTCGCCGCTGTTGGTGCTGGCACTGGTGCTGGCGGGTCTGGCGGGCGTGCTGACGGTGCTCGGCATCGCCCGGTTGCGTCGCTGACGCCGTGACCGATTGGCATCCTGTTTCGCACGGTGAATCCGGGGCCGGGGTGTTCCGCAGTGCCGATGGTGCCCGTTACGCCAAGGTGGTCGGTCCGGCGGCGGTCGCAGATCTGGTAGCGGAGCGCGACCGGGTGGCCTGGGCGCACGGCCGCGGTCTTTCGGTTCCCTCGGTGATCGACTGGGGTACCACCGAGGACGGCGGCGCCGTCCTGGTCACCAGTGCCGTCGGCGGTGTCGCGGCCGATCGGCTCACGGAGACGGCTCTGCGGACGGCATGGCCCTCGATTGTGCAGGCGGTCCGCGACCTCCACGGCATCGCGGCCGACTGTCCCTACCGGCGTGATCTCGACGAGATGCTGGACCGGGCCCGCTCGGTGGTCGCCGCGGGCGCGGTCAACCCGGAATTCCTGTGCGACGAGGATCGGGATGTCCCGGCCGGCGAGCTGCTGGCCCGCGTCGAACGTGAGGCCGGTCTGCGCCGGCGCCAGGAGGCCACCGACGAGGTGGTGTGCCATGGCGACCTGTGTCTGCCGAACATCCTCATCGACCCCGACCGGCTCACGGTCGAGGGTTTCGTCGACCTGGGCCGTCTCGGCATCGCGGACCGGCACGCGGATCTGGCGCTGCTGCTGGCCAATACCGCAGACAGCTTCCCGGGATTCGCCGAGGACGCTGCGGCGGGCTTGGCGGCGGGTTATCCAGCGGAAGTCGACCCGGAGCGTCTGCACTTCTATCTCGCGCTCGATCCGCTGACCTGGGGCTGAACCCCCAAGGCGCGGTTCAGGAGTCGAGCCAGGCCAGCTCGTCGGACAGGTGCGCGCGCCAGAAGTCCTGATCGTGTCCGCCGGGATAGAAGCCGACGGCCGGGGTCCGGGGCAGTTGGTTGACGAACATTCGGGTCGCTGCGTAAAAGCCGTCGCCGGTGCCGCAGTCGATGCGTAGCGGGATCGACCCCAGCGCCGGTGGGAGTCGCAGTGCTGAGTTCTGCTGCCAGTCTTCGAGGCTGTCGAAGGCGTCGGGCGGCGCGCCCCAGTACGTCAGGTACAGGGCCGGGCTGATGGCGCAGACTGCCGCAGTGCGTGCGGCGCCCAGTCTGGCGCCCAGCAGCATGGCGCCGTAGCCGCCCATCGACCAGCCCATGAAGGCCACGCGTGAGGTGTCGATGCCCTTGGTGGCCAGCATCGGGATCAGCTCGTTGAGCACCATCGCCCCCGAGTCCTCGCCGGAGGCTCGACGGCGCCAGAACGAGTTGCCGCCGTCGACACTGACGACGGCGAAGGGCGGGCGGCCGGCCGCGGTCAGTCGGGCCAGCGCGTCCGGGATGCCCAGGTTCATCACGCCGGCGGCATCGTTGTCCATGCCGTGCAGGGCGATCACCGGTCGCAAGGGGCCGTGCTGGCCTGGCGGGCGGGCGATGATCCAGTTGGTTTCCACACCGCCGCGGGCCGCGGAGGTGAACGATCCCGAATCGCGGGTCGGCAACGGGGCGCCCGCGGAGGCCGGTTGGTTGGGGCCTGTTTGGTTGGGGCTCGGGGAGGCGCGGGGCGTAGGCGGACCGAGCACGCTGCCCAATGCCATCAGTCCCGCGGCACCGGCACCGGTGACACCTAGACGCAGGGCGTCACGGCGGGTCAGCGAGGTCACCTGCGCATCATTCCAACGACGGGTCTCAGCACGGGACACGGTCCGGCAACAGCGCGATAACGCCGTCCACGCCTGGCCGTGAGCGGCGTCACAGACCTCTTGGTACAAAGTGCGAAATCTGTAACACTGTGTCCATGACCGAATTGGCGCAGCAGCCCCAGCAGACCGATGCCCTGCCCCTTGGTCCGCAATCGCTGGTCTGGAAGTACTTCGGTGACAACCGGATGTACCTGATCGGCCCGCGGCCGGCCGTCCTGCAGAACATGCTGGCCGAGCTCGGCCAGGGCGTGCTCGATCATTCGACGTTCTTCTCCGACACCGCCGAGCGGCTCAAGCGCACCATCCCGCCGATCTTCCGAACCGTGTACGGCACCGAGGACGAGAACGCCGGCACCCAGGTGCGCGACTTTCATCACCACGTCAAGGGCGATATGCCTGACGGTTCTCGCTACCACGCCTTGGATCCCGACACCTACTTCTGGGCACACGCGACGTTCGTCGAGCAGGTTCTCTACTTCGCCGACACCTTCGTCAAACGGCTCAGCGACGCCGAGAAGGAACAGATCTACCTGGAGTCCAAGACCTGGTACCGCCGCTACGGGGTCAGTGACCGGCCGATGCCGGCCACCTACGCCGAGTTCGAGCAGTACTGGGACCGGATGTTGAACGAAGTCGCCGTCCCGCATAAATCCGCCCGCTACGGCGTCGGCTATGTCACCAAGGGTTTCCCCTGCCCCAAGGGGGTGCACCCGGCCGTATGGCGCCTGGTGGCCACGGTGTTCGACCCGGTCGCGGCATTCCTGACCGCCGGGGGCCTGCCGCCGCGCGCCCGTGACCTCCTCGATCTGCCGTGGAGCGAGCGTCAGGAGCGCAATTACCAGCGTTTCGCGGCGTTCTGGCGGACCCGTCCGGTGAACTGGGTGTGGGATCATCTACCGATGAGCGTGCGCTACAACAAATTTGCGCAAAAGGGCTATGCCCGCAGTTGATTCTGTGACGGGGATCCTGGACGCGGCCCTCGTCGAGTTCGAGCGGCACGGCCTGCGCCGGGTCGCGCTCGACGATGTCGCGCGCCGGGCCGGGGTCAGCCGCACCACGATCTACCGCCGGTTCGCCAATCGTGACGAATTGGTGGCCGCGGTGATCGAGCGGGAGAACGTCGCGTTGTTCGCGGACATCGCCAACGAGTTGAAAGATGCAGCGCCGCAATCGAATTACTATGTCGAGGCGTTCACGCGCTCGATTCTGCGGTTCCGTCGTCACCACGTGCTCAACCAGTTGATCGCCGATGAGCCGGCTCTGGTCATGGAGCTGCTGCACACCCACTACGGTGCGGCGATCGAACGGATGGCCGCGGCGCTCAAGGTGATCTTCCCGCCCGGGTTCGCCGACCGGATCGGTCAGCAGGCGGTCAACGACCTCGCCGACACCATCCTCCGCTACGCGGGGATGGTTCTGTTGCTGCCCAGTGTCGAGCCGCTCGATACGGCAGACGACATCCGGGCGTTCGCCACCCGCCATTTTCTGCCCAGCCTGCCTGCGTCGTTGCGCACCGTCTCGGCCTGATCCGGGGCGCGAAGCGTTTGGCGGTGCGGGTTTTCGGGCAGCCGATAGGGATGACCACCGACAAGCCCCCGCCCGTCAGCGAAGAGAACCGCAAGGAAGCCGAGCGCGTCATGAAGTCCTATGACGACTCCCGCCCGACCGTCACCCTGCCAGGAAGCCATGGCACGGTCTCCGGCACAGCGGTCAACGACTGGGTCGACGACGACGGCAACCCGATCTACGGCCGGCGCGAGGACCGGCAGTAACCGCGAACCCGCGCCGTCGCGGTCCCGTCCTTGCCTACTGTGGCTGGTGTGACTGCGACCCCGCTCGAACGAATTGCCCCTGCTTTCGTGACGATGGCCCACCAGATCGTGTGGGCCTCGGTGGCCACCGTCGACGCCGACGGTCAACCCCGAACCCGCATCCTGCACCCGATCTGGGAGTGGGACGGAACCGATCTGTTCGGTTGGGTCGCAACGGTGCCCAGCCCGGTCAAGCGCGCGCACCTGGCGGTCCACCCGCACGTATCGGTCAGCTACTGGACCACCAACCATGACACCTGCGCCGCGGACTGCCTGGTGGAGTGGTACACCGACGACGACACCTGCACGCAGGTGTGGGACCGCTTCGCCAACGGCCCGGCGCCGGTGGGCTACGACCCGTACATCATCCCGCAGTGGAGCGACGGGCCGACGTCCGACCAGTTCGCCGCGTTGCGGCTGACTCCCTACCGGCTGCGGGTGATGCCGGGCACCGTCATGACCGCGGGGTCCGGTGAGGTGCTGAACTGGCGGGCGTGACGCCCGAACCCCTCACGACCGGATGCAGCGGCCATCGCTGCCGGTTGGTGTCGTGGCCGGCGTGCCACGGCACGACAGCTGCGGCGACCTCGCGCACATCGTCGTCGGTGTCGATCACCGCGTAGGCCGCAGCGTGGCCGGGCAGTCCGTTGACCAGGCATTCGTAGCTGATGCGGTGTGCCAGGTTACGGGTCCACCGCAGCGCGATCGCCCGGCGGCCAGGAGGCAGCCGCCGGGCGTCGCAGATCAACAGGACCCGACGTGCCCCCACGGTAAGGGCCGTCGTGGTCGCCGACTCGCACGCTTCGTTCGCGCAGGCGCGTAATCGCCTGCGCCACGCGAAGGTTCGGCGTCCCCCGAACCGTGCTCGCACCCAGTGTCCGTCGAAAACCGTGATCACCGATTCGATCGAGTCGATCTCGGTCGCGCTCAGTGGTGGTGCCGCAGAATCGGTTGTGCGCCAGCGTGTCCGGATCGGCACCTGGGCACACGGCGGGTGCGCGTGTTTGACCGGGATCTCGGCGCGCCTCAGCGATGTGGTGACCGACCCGGAAAGGTCCGTCAGCCAACCGAGCATCAGTACCTGCGGGCCGGCGGCCTCTCGATCCGCCACTGCAATTCCACCCGCCGTTCTCAGCCCCGGCCGCAATTTTTCATGCGGGTATCCAACCCTTTTTTCACACCAATTACCGCAGCGATCAATAAATTGGATTTCCGATCGGCGCGCAGTGCTGAACGTGTTAATTCAACGGCACCGATTCAGGGCGAATCAATTTCCGTGCAACCCGGGTGGAAGTGTCCACCCGGGTGCTTCGACGGCATACGACCCGTGAAAACTACACTCCAGACCGCTAGGCGCGGTCGGGGCGCTTCCTCCTGGGTACGATCTCCCCGGACTCGGCGGCCTTGTCGCGTTTCGCTGCCCGCCGCTCCTTTATCGTCATCGCCGGTTTTTTGGGCGCGCGACCTTGGGATTTATCAGCCATCGTTGCTCCTTTTGTTCGCAAACAATCACTGAGCCCGACCATACATCAGAAAAAATTAAAAGCCAGTCGGTGTTTTTTCGACCGCCACACGCCCATGCGAGCGCCGCTACGCGGGCCGGTGCCTGACGTTCGGGGTGGCGCTGTCGTGCCCGAGGTGCAGCCCCGGAGCCAGCATTCCCACGCGGTGCCGGTAGTCGCGGTACTGGTCACCCAGGGCGTCCACCAGATCGCGTTCCTCGAGCTGGATCGCCACCAGGATGTAGACGGTGCTGACACCCGCGAACAGCAGATGGCCGGCCGTCATGGTCGGGGTGGCCCAGAACGCGACGATGAATCCGGCCATGATCGGGTGCCGGATCACCCGGTAGAACATCACCGTCTGGAATCCCAGTTCCTCATAGGGCCGACCGCGCCAGTTCAGCCACACCTGCCGCAGACCGAACAGGTCGAAGTGGTTGATCATGAACGTCGACGCGAACACCGTGGCCCAGCCCATCCAGAACAGCGCCCACAGGATCACCTGTCCCGCAGTGGATTCCACGTTCCAGATGATCGCGGGCATGGTGCGCCACTGCCAGTACAGGAGCAACAGCGCCAGGCTGGACAGCAACACGTATGTGCTGCGTTCGATGGCGTGCGGGATGATCCGCGTCCAGCGGTCCTTGAACCACGTCCGGGCCATCACGCTGTGCTGGACGGCGAACACCGCCAGCAGCAGCAGGTTGACGAGTACCGCCTCGGCAACGGGTGCGGCGATGCCGGAATCGACCGTGCGTGGCACCACGAAATTGCCGACGAACCCGATCGCATAGAGGAACGACACCACGAACAGGAGATAGCTCGCGATGCCGTAGCCGATGATGAGTAGGCGCTTCATGGTGACCTCCTGCCACCGATGGGACAGATGCCGCGCCCTGCTGCCGACCGCAGTAGTGGCTTATCTACGGTAGACCTTGTATCCCCAGGTGAACAGGGGTTTATGGGGTGAGCGGCGCCTGCTCGGCGCTGTTTCGTCCCTACTCTTGCGCCTCGGGAATCCCCGACGCCGGGCTCTCCCGTGTCATGGGCTGAACCACATTGCCGGACTTACGTTTTCGAGGCCTCGAACTCGGCTGCGTACTGATTGGCGGCGGCGATCATGGCCTTGCCGATCTCTTCGTACTGGACGTCGCGCAGGTTGGCCAGCGAAACCCGGACCGACCATTCGGGACCCTCGAATCCGCCGCCGTTGAGCAGCACAACGCCGGTCTGCTCGGCGAGGCGGAACAGGATGTCGGTCGGTTCGTAGTTCGCCTTCACGAACTCGATGAACCCTGGGGTGGCGCGTTCGGCGGCCCAGATCAGGAAGTCGAGCTCGGCGTAGTAGCCCACCCGGTTGGGATCCTTCTCCAGCTCGATCTGCATGCCGTCCTGCAGCGCCTTGAACCTGCGGGCGATGAGTGCCTGGGCCTGCTGTTTGTAGTGGTTCTCCCGGTCCAGTAGGCAGTAGGCGCTGAACAGCAGCATCTGGCACTGCTGCGGCAGCGACAGCCCCGCGGTGTGGTTGAGGGCGACGTTGCGGCTGTCGGCGACGAGGCGGTCGATGAACCTGATCGACCTCGGTTCCAGGGTCAGTGGGCTGTACCGCTTGTCGAGCGCCTGCTTGTCCTCCTCGGGGAGTGCGGCAAGCAGTTCGTCGAAGATGTTGTCGCGCGCGATCCCGATGGTCCCCAGGCGCCAGCCCGTCGCACCGAAGTACTTGGAGAACGAGTACACCGTGATGGTGTTGCGCGGGGCCGCGCCCATCAGGGATTCGAAGCCGTCGATGAACGTGCTGTACACGTCGTCGGTGATGACGATCAGATCCTGACGCTTGGTGTTCACGATGTCGGCGATTCGTTGCAGGCTCTCGGCGGCGATCCGGACCGACGGCGGATTCGTGGGGTTGACGCAGTACAGGATCTTGATGTCGGGATCGAGGAGCTTGTCGATCTCCGAATCGGGGAATTGCCAGTTGTGTCTGCCGTCTTCGTAGGTGCCCGACGCCTGGATGTGGACCTGCTCGAAGGCGAACTCGTCGAGTTCGGTGATCTCGAGGTACGGCGTGAAGATCGGTGTCATCAGGGCGACCTTGTCGCCGCGGTGCACCAGTCGGTTGAGCATCAGGCTGTCGAAGATGTAACACATCGCCGCGGTCCCGCCCTCGACCGCGAAGAGGTCGTACTGGCCGAGGTCCTTGCCCGGGGCGAGTTCCTGCATGAGGTACCGCTTGGTGATCTCCTCGTTGTGCACGAGCATCCGGTCCGGGGACGGATAGTGATCGCCGATGATCGAATCGGCCAGTTCCCAGACGAACGAGTCGGGGTTGAAGGCGCATTGCTCGATCCCGTATTCGAGTACCCGGCTGAGCAATTCGACACCCGGTTCGCCCTCGTGCCGGCCGAGCCAGTCGCGGAACCGTTGTGCGATACCGTTTTTCTGAGGGACGCCGACGAGCTCGGGATCCCACTGACGGTTCGCCCGCGATTCCTCCAACGCGAAACCGCCCAGTGCGAAGAATGCCTCCCGGGGCGTCGGCGCAATGAAATTGGGATTGCCGCGCCCCGCGTTCAGCATCTGGAATGTGGTGCGCTGCTCGTGTTCGCCGGCCAGCTCGATCAGCTTGGACTTGAGCTCGAAGGGCGAAAGCTTTTGCAGCTGTTCGATTTCCTCGCGGGAGATGTGTTTGAGGTTCACTGGTTGTCCTTCCGGTCGGGTCAGGAGCCCAGCGCGTGGGCCATCGCCACCACGACCGGGCCCAGAAGTGGCAGCGTCACGTTGGAGAAGGCGTAGACGATCGTGTAGGCCATCAGCGGAGTGGCGTTGCCCGCGGCTTGTTGCACCGCGGTGACGCCCGGCGTCGAGCACTGTTGGCCAGTGAGTGCGCCCAGCGCGAGCGGTGCGGGTAGGCGCATGACCTTCCACGCCACGAACAGTGAGATGAGCGCCGGTATCGCGGTCATCGCGATACCGGCGATCGGCAGGCCGATGCCGAACTGCTTGACGAGTGTCACGGCCTGCGGACCCGACGACAGGCCCACGGCGCAGATGAACACGGCCAGACCCATCGTCTTGATGACGTCGGCCGCGTCCGAGTCGTATTGCCCGAAGGTGGGTTGCTTGGAGCGGATCCACCCGAACAGGAGCCCGGTGAGCAGGCAGCCTCCGCCGGTGCCGAGCGTGAGGGGGATGCCTCCGATCGGCAGCACCAGGCGCCCGACGAGGAAGCCGGCGACGATTCCGACCGAGATGAAGACGAGGTCGATCTTGACCGTCGGGTCGAGCCGGAACCCGATGCGTTTGATCACGGGTTCGAGGTCGCGGGAGGAGCCGGCGAGGCGCACGATGTC
Organism: Mycolicibacterium sp. 050232; assembly: GCA_036235365.1. Taxonomy (GTDB): domain Bacteria; phylum Actinomycetota; class Actinomycetes; order Mycobacteriales; family Mycobacteriaceae; genus Mycobacterium. The sequence continues at coordinate 222,180 of JAZBEZ010000008.1, forward strand.
GCCGTGCTGGATCACGGTCGTGTCGTTGACCGGAAGGTCCTGGTCCCCGCGTCGGACCCGCTGCAGGAACACGCCGCGCCGATCCTTGATGTCGACGTGGCGCTTGAACTCGCCGGGCGTCGTGGTCCGGTACTCATCGGAGGTGACGACGACATCGGCGACGTCGATGTCCATCCGGAGGTCGTCCCCGGCGACTTCCGTCCCGAGGGTGGGTAACACTCCCACCACCTTGTCGCGCAGGCCCACGAGGAGGACTTCGTCACCTCGAGCCAATACGAGGTCGGGCTGGACGTCGAGAACCTTGCCGGCTCGGGAGACCTGCTCGATGGTGATCTCGTCACCCAGTCTGTCCAGGACCTGCGCGATCGTCTTGCCGTCCGAGGTGTCGACCCGGTAGACGCGTCCGACGACCCGCGGTGCGGCGGGGGTGGCGGTGTCCTCGTCGGACCCGCCTCCGAGTTGCTTCCACAGCTTGGCGGCCTCGTCGCGCAGGTTGACCCGCATGATGAGCGGGAAGATCTGGCTGGACAGGACCACGATGGTGATCAGCCCGCAGATGTAGGAGATCGAGTACGCGGTGCCGACGTTGGCCTGCAGTGTCGCGATGTCGGCATCCGAGAGCGGGAGCCTGGCGATGGCGTCGGTCGCAGTGCCCACCACGGCGGATTCGGTGGCGCCGCCGGCGAGCAGGCCGGCCGCGGTACCGACATCCAGGTCCATGATGAGGATCGCGGCGGCGGTGATGCCCAGCACGGAGACGACTTCGATCACGGTGAACGCGGCGTACTTCAGGCTCTTGCGATTGAGGCTGGCGACGAAGGTCGGACCCGAGACGTAGCCGAGCGTGAAGATGAACATCGCGAAGGCGATCGTCTTGACTTCGTCGTTCAGCGTGATGTCACCGACCATGCCGATCAGGATCGCCACCACCAGCGTTCCGGCCACCCCGCCGAGGGAGATCTTCCAGATCCGCACCTTGCCCACCGCGAACCCGGCTGCCAGGCACACGAACAGCGCGATCTCGGGAGTCGATTCGAGGGTGCGGACGATCCAGTCGGTCATCGCGTACGGAACATTCGGGACGGTTCCTTGTCTGCCAGGCGGTCGTCGGGTGCCGACATAGCTTGGCGGTCAATGTATCCGGAATTCGTGGTTCGCACTGCCGATCGGCGGTGCTCTGGTGGCCTGAACTCGTCGCCGACGCGGAACCTACGGCGGCTGGTGTGGCGCTGTTCCCCGTCGACGGCGCGATGCGCGCTGGGACCGTCGTCACCCATGGACGAATCCGATTCCATGACATCGGAACTGGGCGCCGTACCGATTGCAGTTGGCGCGCGTTGACCGAGTGTGCGCCGAACGGAACGGGTCGAACAACGCTGCGGATATCAGCAGGCACTGTCGGTGAGAACCTATGGCCGCTGCCGGCGGGCGGTCCGGTCCGCGCATGTCCACAACCCGCATGGGCTCGCGACTCAAGAACATCGGATAGCTCCTCGGTGATCCGCCGGTGCCGCATCGAAGTGCCTCGTTCCAGGTACGCCACGCGCATGGCATTCGAGACAAATACCCATAATTTGCTGTCCTGGCCTCCGGCCGGAAACAACCTGTACAGCAAAGTTTCTGAACGCCCCCGGGCCGATTGCCGGTCTACTGGTGCAGGTCCGCAAAGCCCTCGCCCAGGCTATCGGCGCCCCGGCGCCGGCCGGCACCATGGCGTTGCGGTCGGCGACAGTCGACACGGCAGTTGCCGACAGCCCGGCGGCACTGCCCGCTGCCGCTGCCGACACGGTCACGGTCAGCCTCACCGGCAGCACCGAGGTCAACACCGCGGTCGCCGAGGCTCCGACCAAGAAGGCTCAGACGGCCGAGACCGTCACCGAAGTAGTTACCGAAACCGCCTATAAGACAACGGTTTCGGCGACTTCCGAGGAAAAGGCCGCGGTCAAGACCGCCAGTGAGGACGCCCCAGGAAAGCTGGTCCGTGACAGCGTCAAGGCCGAGCCCGGCAAGGCTGCTGTGTCCAGCCAGAAGGTTCGCGGTCAGCTGAAGTCGTCCGCGGATTCTGTGGGCAAGCAGGTGAGTTCGGCCGTCAAGAAGGTCAGCGACGGGCTGAAGAAGGGTTTCGGCAAGTCGGAGAAGAAGAGCGGTAGCGACGCCGGTTCCGGTGCCGCGAAATCCGGCTCCAGCAGCGAATAGTCTTACCCCGCAACAATGGTGGCCTCTGCCTTCGTATGGAGGCAGAGGCCATTGCGGTAGGAGCAAATTCCACGACACGGGCTCCCACTTCCGCGGCCGGCTCGACCAGCGTTCTCATCAGCCGTAATCACCGACCTGATGGGTGAACTCGAACAACTCACGAGCTGACCACCATGCCTGGTGTGCGCCGCCGGCACGGGGCTGCGGGGGACTGCATGTTGGGCCGCGCACCCCTCAGATCCTGAACTAACAGGCGTCAAATTTTTCCTCGCCCAATTTGGATTAGGTCAGATACAGCAAACCCATCCTTGCGGCGGCCGAAAATAACGGCAGCGTCAGACATGTATTTGCCAGCGCGGCGTGGGTGTGGCGAATGGGCAGGAGGGGTTAACCGATACTCACGGTATCCGCGTGTACCATCTCAGCGCACTGTGCAGGTTACCCGCAGATAGTCCGCCCGAATCGGGTTCGGCGTCAACCGTGAGTTGCTCATTGCAGGCGAGGGAGGGCAAAGATTAGCCGGTGGTATCGCGACGGCTCCCACACCCGGGGTTCGACGTGCTTCAAAAGGCAAACGGTTAGGTTCAGCTAACTACGAGAACCGCGTTATCGAAGATGAGAACTTGTTCCAAAAAGGGTCTGGTGCTCAGTGTTTTCTCAGTTAGTGTCTGCGTTGTCCACATCACAAGCAGTCCATGGGAGTCGCTTTGCTCACAGATAGTCTTCGGCCCTACGTCACCGCGGGGGTGGTTCTGACCGCCGCCGGCGCGATCGCTCTGGCACCGGTTTCACCCCCCGACGTCCAGGTAGCCGCACCGCACAGCGCCTCGGTTGAACTGACCGCCGCCGCTGATCTGCTCACCCCGTGGGTCGATACGTTCAATACCGCCTCGGCCAACGCGACGAAGATCTCCCAGTTCTACTTCGAAGCCCCGAGCGCGGACGTGCAGCAGGCCATCGTCAACCAGGCGGCCTACTTGCAGACCCTGCTCAACGATCCGGCCAGCATCGGCGACGTGTTTGAGGCGATGGGCGCCGCGATGCGCAACGCGTTGCAGGCTGCCACGCTGCTGGGCGAGAACGACAACCCCACTCAGATCAACCGTTGGTTGACGCAGAGCAACGACACCGCGCACGCTCAGATCGTGGCATTTCTGCCGATGTTCTTGCCGGCGGACATGGACGATCAGGAAAAGCAACTCATCACCCAGGCCGTCCGGTTGTTGGCTTCACCATTGGGCGGCCTTCTTGTTGCCGCGGTGGGGCCGGCAATCAGCCCGGCGGTAGCGGCCCTCAACACGGTCATGGCCGGGGATCTGCTCAACCTGCCCGCCAATGTCGTCGATGGCTTCCTCAACGGCGCCACTCTCAACCTCGATGCAGTGTTGCCGGCAATCAACGGATCCGGCGTCCTGCCGGAGGGAACCACTGTCAATAGACTCGGGATCGCGTTCGGCGGGCTGCTCAGCCCGGGTTCCACGCTTTTGAAGCCCGGCCCAGGATTCCAGATGGGCAATATCGGCGGTTCGATTTTCAATTCCGTCGACGTGTCGATCACAGGTACGGTGAACGGTCGGCCGCTGACCTCGAATGCCCCCGGTCAGGCGGTCGGGCCGATCGGGGCACTGGTGAACTTGTCGCGAATGCTCGCGGGTGCAATCGGCTGGAGCGGCACGGGTAACCCGCTGACCAAGCTGACCTTCCCCACGATCGACACCACGCCGACCGCCACCGCGCTGGGTGCCCAGTCGGCCGTTGCCCCGGCGGGCCCGGCGGAGTTGCCGTCGGCGCCGAGTGCGGTGGCCACGCTGGCGGTGCCTGACGCGGATTCTGGTGCACAGCGCGTGAGCTCGACTGACACCGACACCTCGGGCGGTGCTGCTGCGGAGGGCGCCACCGCGCCGCAGTCGGACGCCGGCGCCACCACCGCCGTGCGGACAGCGCCGAAGCCCGCCTCGAAGATCAAGGCCGCACCCAAGAAGCTGGCCGAAAAGATCCGTGAGAGCCTGCGTGCCGCCCCCGGCAAGCGCGGCCTGAATGCGGGTGCATCCAATTCAGGTTCGGCAGAAGGCAATTCGTCATCGTCGGGTTCCGATAGTTCGAGCGCCGCGCCCAAGCCGTCGGAGTCCAAGAACGCCGGCGACAGCGGGTCGGGCAGTAACAGTGGCTCAGAAAGCGGTAACGCTGCCTAACTCCATCGAATGACCAACCGGCCCACCCGCGTACCTGCGCGGGTGGGCCTCCGTTGTGCCGACCGCAATCCGGTCATGATCGCGCAAGGCTCGGCCGATACCGCGGTGACCCAGCCGGGGGTAGCTCGGCGGTGCTGACCGCTGCGGCGAAGCCTGGAACGGTTCTCTGTAGCCCGAGGTAGTACTCGGTGAGGCCGAAGGCTGGGCGCGTGGGATTCTGGCCACCGATCACCGGGTCTCGGTGAACTCGGACCGCCGACCGTAGGCGTCGTCCTCAGCGGCGTCGGCACTCATTTCGGCCAGCACGGCGCTCCGACGAGTGCGGGTACGTTGCTCGATAGTCGAGGACATCGGCCAGCAGTACACGACGACTCGGGCTGATAGTGGGCGAAGATCCAGCGAGGCGTCCGGGCTTGAGGCGCCTTCAGCGGCGATACCGGTGTCGTCATGGGCTGGCGGTTTTGATCCTGCGCTGTGGGCGGTGGGCCCCCTCCCCGGAGGTGATGGTTCCCCGGAGGAATGGGAGGGGGCCCACCCGTCATGGTGTGGTTCGTGACTGCAGTGGTGGTTTAGTCGTTGTCGTTGGCCTTCTTGTCGGCACGATGCTTGCCGCCGGACTTCGCCGATTTGGTGGTGTGCTTGTCGGCTTTGGCTTCGTGGTTGGCCTGCTGGCGTTCGGCGCGGGCTTGTTGGCGCGCTTCCCGTTTGGCTGCGCGGGCTTCCTTTCGGGTCTCCTTCTTGGATTCCTTGTCGGCCTTGACCTTCGATGTTGTTACCGAATCGTCGTTGGTACCGGATTCGTTGTCGGCCGCGGTTGTCGACGTAGCCGAGGATTCGCTGGTGGTGCCGGTCGTGTCGCCAGCGACGGCCCCGTCCGTCGAAGACGTTGCAGCGGGGGAGGTTTCGTCCACCACGGACTGTGGGGCGACGTCCAATGTCACGGACTTCACGGCGTCGACCACTGAGGTTGGCGTACCGGTGAACTTGTTGACCGCGTCGGTGATACCGCTTGTGAGTGCCTTGACGGTATCCGTCTGCGTGCTCGCTTCCGGTGCGGTGTCCACGTCGGTCGCCGCGGGCGGCGACGCGATATCGCTTGCGGTGGAAGCGTTTGCGAGCTCGGCGGTAGCGGGTACAGCAGGTTCCTCGGGCGGCGTGATCGCAGCAGCGATTACTCGGGGGATGTTGACGAACAACGCGCTGGCGGGCGACCAGGACAGCGAGGAATCCTCAGTGAGTCTGAGGACCCCATATGCCCTTATTGTAGGTCTCCCGGGGCGGATGATGAGTTCGCCGTTCAACAGTGCATCGGTCAGGAATGCGGGGGCGTTGATGATTGTACTGAGTACGGCGACGGGGTCTCCGGCGTTGATGCCGTCATAAAGGGCTTGGCCGAGCGTGCCGAGCGCCGTCATCTGGGCACTTGCGACGTTCATGAAACCAAGTACCGGCTTACCGATAAGTCCTGGGTTGTAATACGACGGTGCTGCGACCGTCTGCCAAACATTCGCGACATTTTGTGCCACCTGGTAGGGGATTCCCAGGACGGGGAGCATAGGCATGAGAGCTGTCCCAAGGTGGGTGAGGATGCCCCCGATCCGGGTTGCCGCCATCTTCACATTGCCAGCTTCGAGGTACTGCGTCACCTGCTCGAGGCTGTTAGACAGGGTGCCGTTGCCGGTACCAGTTGCCCACGTTTCCAGCTTCTGGGCTGCTGCGGACAGGGCCGTGCCGATGGTGTCCGCGTACCCTGTCTGGTTTTCGATGACCTGGCTCAACACCGGAAATGGGTTTGCAGATGCAGCATCCACCAGTGCTAACAGGTTCGTTTGCGTCGTCGCGAGTACTTCTCCCCAGTATCCGATGGGGTCGACGAACGAGGTTGTGTCGAGTGCGTCGGCGAGGGCGGTGAGTTCCACCGCGGCCGACGAGCTGTGAATCGCGGGGGTTTGAGCGGCGAGCGCGTTGGGTGTCGGTGTGATGGGGGTGACTGCGATGACGCTGGCGCCGGCGATGGCCACGCCGGCTGTCACGTACGGGCGGAGTGAGAGTTGCAAGGGATTCTCCTTTGCTGATGAGTTGGCGACCCTGACCAGCGATGAACGTAACTGAGAAAAATCTAAGTGTCGCCAACAATTGGCAATCGAGCACTGAATCCATCGACATCTCTGCGGGATGGCAATCTGTATTCGCCGTAAATATGCAGATTATTGCCTAATAAATTCGTCTACGGCTAACGTCGAGATTTGTCGATTTGCCTCAATCGTCATTCGATTTATAGGCCTACTAGAACACGTTCATTCGGGGGTGCTGACTCGGTGACAGCTGTCGCCGAGGGCGATCATCTGCTGGCGTGACATCGTCACGATCAATGCATTGCGGCCCTGGACCGCAGTCGCGGCAACGTTGCGTTCTTTCGGATCTGTGCGCATCCTGCACGGGATCCGGGTAACCGTCTACGGCCGCGTGGGGAAACGCGGTGCGCATCTGCCCGCCTCACCGTGCCGCCTTCTCACCTGAAGCCCCGAGTTTGACCACGTTCCGTTCGCGCCGCAGCCGGGGATCAAGGCCGCTTCAGCGGCAATACGGGGTGGGTCGAATCGGCACAGTTATCGCCAGCCACTGCCGGGCCCTTATGTGTTGGTGGGTTTTGGTGCCACGCCGTGGGTGGTGGGCCCCCTCCCCGGAGGTGATGGTTCCCCGGAGGATTGGGAGAGGGCCCACCCGTCATGGTGTGGTTCGTGACTGCAGTGGTGGTTTAGTCGTTGTCGCTGGTCTTTTTGCCGGCGCGATGCTTGCTGCCGCTCTTCGCCGATTTGGTGGTGTGCTTGTCGGCTTTGGCTTCGTGGTTGGCCTGCTGGCGTTCGGTGCGGGCTTGTTGGCGTGCTTCGCGTTTGGCTGCGCGGGCTTCCTTTCGGGTCTCCTTCTTGGATTCCTTGTCGGCCTTGACTGGTGATGTTTTTGCCGACTCGGCGCTGGTGTCGGATTCGTTGTCGGCCGCGGTTGTCGACGTGGCCGAGGGTTCGTTGGTGGTGCCGGATGTGTCGCCGGCGACGGCGACATCCGTCGAAGACGTTGCAGCGGGGGCGGTTTCGTCCGCCCCGGCCTGTGGGGCGACGTCCAATGTCACGGACTTCACGGCGTCGACCACTGAGGTTGGCGTACCGGTGAACTTGTTGACCGCGTCGGTGATACCGCTTGTGAGTGCCTTGACGGTATCCGTCTGCGTGCTCGCTTCCGGTGCGGTGTCCACGTCGGTCGCCGCGGCCGGTAAAGCGATATCGCTTGCGGTGGAAGCACTTGCGAGCTTGGCGGTGGCGGCCGGATCCTCGGGCGGGGTGATCGCCTCAGCAATTACCCGCGGGATGTACACGAAGGCCATCGCCGGGCTCCAATTGGGCCAGTTGCTTGGGTTCAAATTGAGAATGCCCAGTCCTCTGCCAGGCGGCCAAGGGGGACGTCGGATAATCACCCTCCCGTTGAGTATCGAATCCGTAAAGAAGGCAGGAGCGTTGACGATTGTGCTCAGCGCCGCTACCGGATCTCCGGTGGTCGCCGCGTCGACCAGCGCCTGCCCGAAAGTTCCGAGCGCTTGAACACCGTTTTGCGCCATGGTGAGTAGGCCAGTGATCGGCAGAGCGATGATGCCGTAGTTTAGGCTGCCGTCAACCCACTGTGGACCCAATGTCTGTATGACATTCCCGAAGTTCTCGGCAATCTGGCCCGGGATGGAGAGGATCGGGAACATCGGAGCGAGTGCGAACGTAATCTCGGTGAGGATGTAAGTGATCTGCTGTGCAGCGCCGTTTACGTCGCCTTGGTTGAGCGCGTCTTGAGCCTTCGCAAGTAATGCGGGCAGATCCGAGGCGGTGTCGCCCGTTACGAATTGGACGAGATTATCGGCGCCCGACGACAGCGCGGTGCTGATCGTGTCCGCGTACCCCGCCTGGTTTTCGATGACCTGGCTCAATACCGGGAATGGGTCCGCTGCTAAGGCCTCGGCGATCATCGACAGATTCGTCTGCGTCGTCGCGAGCACTTCCCCCCAGTATCCGATGGGGTCGACCCACGACGACGTGTCGAGCGCGTCGGCGAGGGCGGTGAGTTCCACCGCAGCCGACGAGCTGTGAATTGCGGGGGTTTGAGCGGCGAGCGCGGTGGGTGTCGGTGTGATAGGGGTGACCGCGATGACGCCGGCGCCGGCGATGGCGACACCGGCTGTCACGTACGGGCGGAGTGAGAGTTGCAAGGGATTCTCCTTTGCTGATGAGTTGGCGACCCTGACCAGCGATGAACGTAACTGAGAAAAATCTAAGTGTCGCCGACAATTGGCAATCGGGCACTGAATCCATCGACATCTCTGCTGAGCGGTAACCGGCAAAAGATGGGAATTGGGCAGGTAAGTGCCGGATATGTTCTCCTGTGGCAAACGGTGAGGCTAGCCGATTTGCCTCAATCGTCAATCGATTTATTGTCTACTAGAACACGTTCATTCGGGGTCATCTTCGGTGCCGACTCGGCGGCAGCTGTCGCCGAGGGCGATCATCTGCTGGCGTGACATCTGGTTCAGATAGTGCGCGCGAATGTTTCGGGCATAGGTAAAAAGTGCAGGTCCGAGCCGTGCTCGGCCCGCCGGGGTGATGGTGGCGAGCACCCCCCGCCGATCATTGGGGTCAGGTGTGCGGTGGACAAGCCCCTGTGATTTCAGGCGGCGAACCTGTTCAGTCGCTCGGCTAGAGGTCATCATGAATGCGTTGGCCAGGTCGGACATCCGGGCGGACCCGTTGTCGGATTTGGCCAACATGTCGAGCATGAGGACGTCGAACAAGCGAAGCCCGTGAGCGGCCATGAGACTGTCGTTGAATGCGGCCAACATGCCGGTCGAGGCATCGAAAAACTGCCTCCAGCACTGTATTTCGGCCTCGGTTACCTCTGGCAGACTGCACAAGGCGAGCTCGGGATTTGGTAGCCCCGTCATGGGCGGCGATGCTAACCAGTGAACGGCGGGCCCGCTGAGGTTTGCAAAATTGTTTACAAATGCCCTCTGAGTGAACCCGTTCCATCGGCGGTGGGATCTGTGGTGAGGCCCGGGCGATATCGCGACGCCCTGATCCCTCCGGCGTCAGCGGGAATGTTTGCTCGATGTGTCGGCTACGGGGACGGCTCAGATGCCATCAGGCCATCGTTGATGCGCCGGCAGTTCTCCTCGATGGCACTGACCTGTGCCCGCGACAACGAACCGAGGAAATCGTGGCGAACTCCCTCGGCATAGGTGTCCGTGGCCAGCCTGACCAATTCCAGACCGGCCTCGGTGATGACGGCCATGATCTTCCGTCGGTCCTCCGGTCTGGTCCGGCGACTCACCAGGCCGCGTTCCTCCAAGCGATGGATGCGTTTGGAGAGCCGGTCGCGCCGCGAATCCACCATGGCGGCCAGATCACCCATCTGTGCCTCGCCGTCGGCTGATTTGGACAGGGCGTCGAGCACCCGTAAATCGACAACGGGGAGGCGATGTTGGTCGGTCAAACGACGGTTCATCGCAGCGTCAAAGCGGATCGCGGCATCCAAATAGCTTTGCCACGACTTCTGTTCGGCGAGGTCGAGCCCGGGAAGGTCGCCGGCGGTGCGGCGGGGCGGGCGACGCTGCATAGCGTGATGTTAAGCGAGTCGTGTTGACGGTATGGGGGAAACGGGCCATCCGCCTTGCGTTCTGGTCCTCGCCGGACCGGCGCTACAGTCCGGCATCCGCGGCGTCAAAGCAGTGACCACGAGCCGAAAATCCTGGAGGCGGGTGCGTATTCAAGTGGCACCGCGCAGTGACTCAGGTCCGGCGCAGCAGTACCGCTTGCTCGAAAGGCAACCGCGCAAAAACTTTCTGCGCTCGGCCCTTGACGTGGGGTGCGGCCTCAGCCTTGGACACCACCTGCGGGTCAGCGAGCCGGATAGTCTTCCCGTGCCGGCGCATCTCGGCGCCGCCGGCGGCGGTGATGTTCTTCAGCCAGTCGCGGTTCGGTCCGTAGGTCAGCAAAATCGCCACGCCGGTATCGGTGGAAAAAACGGTCAGAGGAGTCCGGTACGGCGTCCCGGATTCCCGGCCGACATGTGGCTGCCGAATGTCAGGGCAAACCCGGCCCAGAGGCGCTGGATCGGGTTAGTTACGTGGCGGTTGAACCGAGCCAATCACTGCGGAAGCTGCATGTCACACACCGAGGCACCCTGGTGCTCAGCACTCTGGCCGGCGTGGTGCGGTTGATCCGCGCGGTGCGTTGAAGCGTTCTCGAGTGCGTCGGCCGGGAACAGGCCGTGAGGTCCTCAGCGATACCAGACACGCGTGCGAGCTTGCGATCGACGGTGAGCAGCGGCATGCGGAGCTGACTGGCCAACTCGACATAAAGCTCCAGCGTCACGGGTCCGTCCTGTCCGGTGTGAACAAGACACGAAAACCATGCAGGCCGGACAAATCGAGTTGAAACCCAGCAGGGCGTCAGTCATGGCCAGAGTGACGACCTGCGGCAACGCTCGCCCATCGCCAACTTGTCGTACCCCCTTGAGACAATGGCGTCATGTCTTCCACGGCAGCCGCATTCGCCGACGAGGTGAGTCCTGCGCAGCGGTTGGAGGCGTTGTTCGGGGAGTTGGCGGAGTTGACCGGTCAGCGTAATGCGATCGACGGCCGGATCGTGGAAATCGTCGCCGAGCTCGACCGTGACGAGTTGTGCGGGGCTACCGGTGCCCGCTCGATGAGGGCCTTGGTGGCCTGGAAGACCGGCATCACACCCCGCAACGCCGAGACGGTCGTCGCGGTAGCGCGGCGGCTCGAGGAGTTCCCTCGCTGCGCGCAAGGGATGTGTGAGGGACGCCTGTCGCTGGATCAGGTCGGCGTGATCGCCGAGAAGGCCGCCGACGGCTCCGATGAGCACTACGCCGATTTGGCCGCGGTAGCGACCGTTGAACAGTTGCGCACCGCGGTCAAGCTCGAGCCCCGCCCCGAACCCAAGCCGCGGATCGAACCTGAGCGTTCGATCACCAAGATCGTCGAGGACGAGTACACCACCTGGCGGATCCGGTTGCCGCGGTTGGAAGCGGCGAAATTCGACTCCGCCCTGCAGTCGCATCACGACGGACTGATCGCCGACTGGAAACGCGATCACGACACCGACTCCGCGGGTGAGGTCGAAGGCGCGCAGGCGCCGCCGTTCCCCGACCAAGTGGATGCGTTCATGAGTCTGGTCGAGGCCGGCTGGGATGTTGAGGCCGCGCGCCGCCCCCACGGGCAGCACACCCACGTGGCCGTGCATGTCAACCTCGACAAAGACGGCGACACCCCGGTGGCCGCATTGCATCTGGGGCCGCTGCTGACCGACGAGGACCGCCGCTACCTGCTCTGTGATGCCACCTGCGAGGCCTGGTTCGAACGCCGCGGGCAGGTGATCGGCGCCGGGCGGACCACCCGCACCATCAGCCGCCGACTGCGTCGCGCCCTCGAACACCGCGACCGGTGCTGCCGGGTGCCGGGCTGTGGGGCCACCCGCGGTTTGCACGCCCACCACATCGTGCACTGGGAAGACGGCGGACCCACCGAACTGCACAACCTCGTCCTCGTCTGCCCGTACCATCACCGTCTGCATCATCGGGGCGGCATCACCATCACCGGGCCCGCCGACCGACTGGTCGTCACCGACCGCGCCGGCAACCGATTAGACGACGGATCATTGGCCCACCCACCGACCACACCCCCACCCGATGTCCCGCCATGCCCCGGGCCGACAGGGGAGCGCGCCGACTGGTGGTGGTACGAACCCTTCCAACCCCAGCCACCACCGTCCACGAACTAGGGATACGGGACCAGGGACACGCGTCTGCACTGGTGATCAGTTCGCAGGGGCGGGTGGCGTCGGAGTCGTGGACTCGGTTCTCGCCGGTGGCGGTCTATCCTCGTTGCAGCAAGACCGCGTTGTCGAACGGCAACCGCCCAAATGCAATGCGGCCGAGCCCTGTCACGTGGGCCGCGGCGTCCTCCCGGCTCACCAGCTGCGGATCGGTGACGACAAAGGTCCTGCCGTGCCGCTTGAGCTTCGCCTCGCCGGCCGCGCTGATGTTCTTCAGCCAGTCCCGATCTGGCCCGTAGGTCAACAGAATCGCGACACCGGTGTCCGTGGAGAAGACCGTCAGGGGTGTCCGGTACGCCTTGCCGGACTTGCGTCCTACATGCTCGAGAATCCCGAACGTCGGGGCATAGCCCGCCCACAGTCGCTGGATCGGGTTCGTCACGTGCCGGTTGAATCGGGCCAGCCATTGCGGGAGTTGCATGGGCTCATGATGCGACGCCAGGTCGCAGTCCAGGGCCGAAATCCGGATCCCCAGCGGCGTCGCTCGGCGCGGACTGCGGTAAATCGATACCGGCTTTGCTACTGCGTCGCCACCCGGGTGTGAAACCGTCGCGCGGTCCGACAAATGCTGGGTAACCCACCCCGGCGAGCATTGTCCAGGGAACCGCCCAGGTGGTTTGCAGGGCGGAATCCGGTGGCGCCGCGGGCGGCGAGCGCCGAGACTGAGCGCATGGCCTATCTCAAACCGCCGTGGTTCGTTCGCAACGTGTTCAACCGCATCGCGATGGCGACCGGGGTGGGGCATAGCGAGACGCTCACCGTGACCCGGCGGACCAGCAAACAGCCGCAGCAGATTCCTGTCGTCGTCCCGGTGGTCGACGGGGTCAGATACCTGGTCTCCACGCGAGGTGAATCGGAATGGGTACGCAACGTGCGGGCCGATCCCAAGGTGCGTCTCGGATCTGTGGAGTACGTCGCGGCCGAGGTCCCGGTCCCGCAGCGGGCGCCAGTGATCGCCGCCTACCGTCCGCTGGCGGGGAAGGTGGTGGAGGGTTATTTCCGCGATCTGCCCGACGACGCCGATCACCCGGTGTTCGCGCTGACGCCGGCGGGGTGACCGCGCCCACTACACCCCGTAGTTGACGCATTTGCCCCGGCTGGGACACTGGTGGCCATGCGTGTTGACGAACCGCAGACTCAGCGATCGGCCCAACTGTTCGCCGACGCCTGCGCAGTGATCCCCGGTGGGGTCAACTCCCCGGTCCGTGCCTTCACCTCGGTCGGCGGCACTCCGCGGTTCATCACCTCAGCCGAGGGCTACTGGCTGACCGATGCCGACGACAACCGGTACGTCGATCTGGTCTGTTCGTGGGGCCCGGCGCTGCTCGGCCACGCCCACCCGGCGGTCGTGGAGGCCGTACAGAAGGTGGCGGTCAACGGGCTGAGCTTCGGCGCCCCGACCCCGTCGGAAACGGAGCTGGCTGCCGAGATCATCGACCGGGTCGCCCCGGTCGAGCGGCTGCGTCTGGTCAACTCGGGCACCGAGGCCACCATGAGCGCGATCCGGTTGGCCCGCGGCTACACCGGCCGCGCCAAGATCATCAAGTTCTCCGGCTGCTACCACGGCCACAGCGACGCGCTGCTGGCCGATGCCGGTTCCGGCGTCGCGACCCTGGGCTTGCCGTCCTCGCCCGGTGTCACCGGTGCCGCCGCTGCCGACACGATCGTGCTGCCATACAACAACGTCGAGGCCCTCGAAGAGGTCTTCGGCCGGTTCGGCGACGAGATCGCTTGTGTCATCACCGAAGCCAGCCCCGGCAACATGGGCACGGTGCCGCCGCTGCCCGGGTTCAACGCGGCGCTGCGCCGGATCACCGCGGCCCACGGTGCGCTACTGATCCTCGACGAGGTGATGACGGGCTTCCGGGTGAGCCGGGCCGGTTGGTACGGGCTCGATCCCGTCGACGCCGACCTGTTCACGTTCGGGAAGGTGATGAGCGGCGGCCTGCCTGCGGCAGCGTTCGGCGGCAGTGCCGAGGTGATGGGCCGGTTGGCCCCGCTGGGGCCGGTCTACCAGGCCGGAACCCTGTCCGGTAACCCGGTGGCGATGGCCGCGGGCCTGGCCACGTTGCGCCACGCCGACGACGCCGCATACGCCCGGGTGGACGCCAACGCCGACCGGTTGGCCGGCCTGCTCACCGGTGCCCTCACCGATGCGGGTGTGGTCCATCGCGTGCAGCGCGCGGGCAACATGCTCAGCGTGTTCTTCACCGACGAGCCGGTCAACGACTTCGCCGCGGCCAAGGCGACCGAAACCTGGCGTTTCCCACCGTTTTTCCACGCACTGTTGGAGGCCGGGGTGTACCCGCCCTGTAGTGCCTTCGAAACCTGGTTCGTGTCAAGCATTTTGGATGACGAGGCGTTCGAGCGCATCGCCGATGCGCTGCCCGGCGCGGCCCGCGCCGCCGCGGAGGCCCGCCCGTGACGACCAGAACGACCGTCCACGTGATGCGGCACGGCGAGGTGTTCAATCCGGAGAAGGTGCTGTACGGCCGGCTGCCCGGCTATCACCTGTCCGAGCGTGGGCAGGCGCAGGCACGGGCTGCCGCGGACTGGCTGGCCGGCAAGGACATCGTCTATGTGGTGGCCTCCCCGCTGGAGCGCGCGCAGGAGACGGCCACGCCGATCGCCGAGAGCCACGGCCTTCCGATCGACACCGACGGCGACCTGATCGAGTCGTGGAACATGTTCGAAGGGGAGCGGGTCGCCCCGGGCGACGGGGCGCTGCGCGACCCGAGGAACTGGCCGAAGTTGCGTAACCCGGCCAAACCCTCCTGGGGCGAGCCCTACGCCGAGATCGCGCCGCGGATGATGGCGGCCATGCACCGGGCCCGTGAGAAGGCGGCCGGGCACGAGGCGGTCTGTGTCAGCCATCAGCTCCCGGTCGAGACGCTGCGCCGGGCGATGACCGGTCGCAAGCTGGCGCATCTGCCGTTGCCGCACAGCCGGCTGTGTGATCTGTCCTCGATCACGTCGTTCACCTTTGATGACGACAAGCTGATCCGATGGGGCTACACGGAGCCCTGGGGAATCTGAATGAGGTCGTCTCTCGCCCGGGTGAGTGCGGCGGTGCTGGCAGGGCTGGTGCTGCTCACCGGTTGCTCGACGGGCGACGACGCAGTGGCCCAGGGTGGCACCTTCGAGTTCGTCGCCCCCGGTGGCAAGACCGACATCTACTACGACCCACCCGAAAAGCGGGGCACCCCAGGTAAATTGAGCGGGCCGGAACTCACCGACCCGAGCAAGACCCTCTCGCTGGAGGATTTCGCGGGCAAGGTCGTGGTGATCAACGTGTGGGGCCAGTGGTGTGGGCCGTGCCGGGCCGAGATCGGCCAGTTGCAGCAGGTGTACGACGCGACCCGCGACAAGGGCGTGGCATTTCTCGGCATCGACGTGCGCGACAACAACCGTGACGCCGCAGTCGATTTCGTCACCGACCGCAAGGTCACGTTCCCGTCCATCTACGACCCGGCAATGCGCACGATGATCGCCTTCGGCGGCAAGTACCCGACCACGGTGATCCCGTCGACGGTGGTGCTGGATCGTCAGCATCGAGTGGCCGCGGTGTTCCTGCGTGAGCTGCTGGCCGAGGATCTGCAGCCGGTCGTCGAGCGGTTGGCCGCCGAAGGGCAGCAGCCATGACCGGATTCGCCGAGATCGCCGCCGCCGGGCCGGTGCTGCTGGCGCTGGGGATCAGCGTGCTGGCCGGGCTGGTGTCGTTCGCCTCGCCGTGTGTGGTGCCGCTGGTACCCGGCTATCTGTCGTATCTGGCCGCGGTGGTCGGGGTCGACGAGTCCGACGCCGCGTCGGGTGCCGTCGGCGTCAAGACCGCCCGGCTGCGGGTGGCCGGCGCGGCCGCGTTGTTCGTCGCGGGCTTCACCGTGGTGTTTCTGCTCGGCGCGGTGGCCGTCCTGGGGATGACCACCACGCTCATCGCCAATCAGGTTCTGCTGCAACGTATCGGTGGCGTCGTCACGATCCTGATGGGCCTGGTGTTCGTCGGCTTCGTCCCGGCGCTGCAGCGTCAGGCCCGGTTCGCCCCGCGGCAGTGGTCCACGATGGCCGGGGCGCCGCTGCTGGGCGCGGTGTTCGCACTGGGCTGGACCCCGTGCCTTGGCCCGACGCTGACCGGTGTGATCGCGGTGGCCTCGGCCACCGACGGTGCCACCGTGGCGCGCGGGGTGGTGCTGGTGCTGGCGTACTGCTTGGGTCTGGGTATCCCGTTCGTGTTGTTGGCCCTTGGTTCGGCGCGGGCGGTGAGCGGCCTGGGCTGGCTGCGCAGGCACACCCGGACCATCCAGATCTTCGGCGGCGTGCTGCTGATCCTGGTGGGTACCGCGCTGGTGACCGGCCTGTGGAACGAGTTCGTGTCGTGGGTGCGCGACGCCTTCGTCAGTGATGTGAGGCTCCCGATATGACCGACGCCGATACTCGGACCGACGTGCCGGTCCCCGAAACCCGGCGCCCCGGGGTGCTTTCGCGTCTGCTCGCGCTGGTTCGCAACACCTGGCGCACGCTGACCTCGATGGGCACCGCGCTGGTGCTGCTGTTCCTGCTGGCGCTCGGCGCCATCCCCGGCGCGCTGTTGCCGCAACGCAGCCTCAACGAATCGAAGGTCGACGAGTACCTGGCGGCCCATCCCACTCTGGGGCCGTGGCTGGACCGCGTGCAGGCCTTCGACGTGTTCTCCAGCTTCTGGTTCACCTCGATCTACGTGTTGCTGTTCATCTCGCTGGTCGGTTGCCTGACACCGCGGATGATCGAGCATTTCCGCAGCCTGCGCGCGGTACCTGTGCCCGCGCCGCGCAACCTCGGCCGACTGCCGAAACACCACGCCGAGCAGCTGACGGGCGACGCGGAGGAGGTCGCCACCACCGTCACGCGACGGTTGAAGGGCTGGCGCACGGTCACCCGAACCCAGGACGGGACCACCGAAATATCAGCGGAGAAGGGCTATCTGCGCGAGTTCGGCAACATCGTCTTCCACTTCTCTCTGCTCGGTCTGCTGGCGGCAGTCGCCGCGGGGAAGCTGTTCGGCTACGAGGGCAACGTCATCGTCATCGCCGACAGCGGGCCCGGATTCTGCACCGCCTCGCCTGCCGCCTTCGACTCCTTCCGGGCCGGCAACACCGTCGACGGCACCTCGCTGAGCCCGGTCTGCCTGCGGGTCAACAGCTTCGACGCCGACTATCTGCCCACGGGGCAGGCGTTGTCGTTCGCCGCCGACATCGACTACCAGTCCGGCGATGACCTGGCCGCGAACACCTGGCGGCCCTACCGCCTTGAGGTCAACCATCCGCTGCGCATCGGCGGCGACCGGGTGTATCTGCAGGGCCACGGGTACGCGCCGTCGTTCACCGTCACGTTCCCCGATGGCCAGCAACGCAGCCAGACCATCCAGTGGCGCCCCGAAGAGCAGACGACGCTGCTGTCCTCGGGCGTCGTGCGTATCGACCCGCCGGCCGGTACCTACCCCGACGCCGACGAGCGTCGCAAACACCAGATCGCGATCCAGGGCCTCTTTGCGCCCACCAAGCAACTCGAGGGCACGCTGCTCTCGTCGAGCTTCCCGGCACTCAACGACCCGGCCGTCGCCATCGACATCTACCGCGGCGATACCGGCCTGGACACCGGGCGGCCGCAGTCGTTGTTCTCCCTCGATCCGCGGTTGATCGATCGCAAGCAGCTGACCAAGGCGGCCCGCGTGAACCTGGTGCAAGGCCAGGACACCCGGCTCGATGACGGCACCAAGGTCCGCTTCGACGGTGCGGTCCCGTTCGTGAACCTGCAGGTCTCGCACGACCCGGCCCAGGTCTGGGTGCTGGTGTTCGCGATGTCCATGATGGCGGGGTTGCTGGTGTCGTTGGTGGTGCGTCGGCGCCGGATCTGGGTTCGGATCCAAGCTGCTCCAGCAGGTACGGTGAACGTCGAGCTGGGCGGGCTGGCCCGTACCGACAACTCCGGCTGGGGCGATGAGTTCGAGAAGCTGACGGAGCGGTTGTTGGAGGGCTACGAGCAGCCGGCGGCAGGAGAGAAGGCGGAGCAGTGAATACCGAGCACATCGACATCGGGCTTGCCAGGTACTCCGACTGGGCGTTCACGTCGTCGGTCGTGGTCCTGGTCGGGGCGCTGATCCTGCTCGCCGTCGAACTTGCCTACAGTCGCGGCCGTCGCGTCGAGTCGAGAGAGCTCGTCGGCGCGACCGTCGGCGCCGACAGCGCCACCCCCGGCGTCGTCGTCGAGGAACCCCGGCGCTCGTTCGACGAGCGCGTCGGCAAGACCGGTCTGGCGCTCACCTACGTCGGCATCGGCATGCTGTTCATCTGCATCGTGCTGCGTGGCCTGGCCACCTCGCGGGTGCCGTGGGGCAACATGTACGAGTTCATCAACCTGACCAGCTTCTGCGGCCTGATCGCCGCCGCGGTGGTATTGCGCAAGCCGCAGTACCGCGCGCTGTGGGTGTTCGTCCTGGTTCCGGTGCTGATCCTGTTGACGGTGTCGGGACGCTGGCTGTACTCGAACGCCGCGCCCGTGATGCCCGCGCTGCAGTCCTACTGGCTGCCCATCCACGTGTCCGTGGTCAGCCTCGGCTCCGGGGTGTTCCTGGTCGCTGGTGTGGCCAGCATCCTGTTCCTGCTGAAGATGTCGCCGCTGGGCGAGCCGGGCCGGGAAGGCGCCGTCGCGCGGATCATCGAGCGGCTGCCCGACGCGCAGACCCTGGACCGGATTGCCTACCGCACCACGATCTTCGCGTTCCCGATCTTCGGTTTCGGGGTGATCTTCGGTGCGATCTGGGCCGAGGAGGCCTGGGGTCGGTACTGGGGCTGGGATCCCAAGGAGACGGTGTCGTTCATCGCCTGGGTGGTGTACGCGGCCTATCTGCATGCGCGCTCGACCGCGGGTTGGCGGGACCGCAAGTCGGCCTGGATCAACGTGGTGGGTTTCGTCGCGATGGTGTTCAACCTGTTCTTCATCAACCTGGTGACCGTGGGTCTGCATTCGTATGCGGGGGTTGGCTAGGCACCGTCCGGTTGGTGAGATGACCGTGCGGAAGCGTGTGGGAAAGAGGGGAATTCGTGTCCGAGTCAGTGTCTGAGTCAGTGTCGGAGCCGGTGTCCGAGCCGTCCGAACCGCAGGATCCCGCACCGCAGGACATCAGCGAACCATCGGCGGACGCACCGGCAGACGAGCCTGCTTCGGTCGGTCCGGACACCCCGTCTGCCGCCGACCCGCCGCCTGCGGCCCCGGTGGTCGGCGCCCCGGCCCCGATCGCCCCGGCCTCCGCCGTCCCACCGGCTCCGGTGTCCGAGCCCCCGCCGGTCCCGTCGGTGTTCGCCCCGATACCCGGATTCCGCGGTCAGCAGCGGTTCAGCAATCCCGCCGAGCCCGGTGTCTCCACACCGTTGCCCGCCGAGTGGACCGCCCCGACACCACCGCACGGTGTCCCCGTGATCACCGCACCGCCGGTGCCCGGAAGTTTCGACGGACCACCTGCCGGAGCGTTCGGCGGCCCGGTGCTCGGACCTCCCGTGGCAGCCGGACAACCCGTCGCACCCGGGCAGCCCGTGGCACCCGGGCGGCCCGCCGCTGGAGGCGTTGCCGACTTCGCCACGCCCTACCGCGACCTGTCCACCGACGCACTGCTGGGCCAGCGCAAGAACCCGCCCACGGCGGGCTGGCGCAAGGCCCTCTATGTCGCGTCGTTCAAACAGATCAACGTCGGGGAGAGCCCCAAGGCCACCCATCACAACAACCTGATCGGCGAGGTCAGCCAGCCGCTGCAGGGCTGCTACCGGATCGCACTGATGTCTCTCAAGGGTGGCGTCGGCAAGACCACGATCACCGCGACGCTGGGAGCCACGTTCGCGTCGATCCGCGGTGACCGGGTGGTGGCGGTCGACGCCAACCCCGACCGGGGCACGCTGAGCCAGAAGGTGCCGCTGGAGACGGCTGCCACGGTGCGGCACCTGCTGCGCGACGCCGAAGGCATCGAGCGCTACAGCGACGTGCGGGCGTACACCTCGCAGGGGCCGAGCCGGCTGGAGGTGCTCGCTTCCGAAAGCGATCCGGCGGTGTCGGAGGCATTCAGCTCGGACGACTATCTGCGCGCGCTGGAGGTGCTGGAGCGGTTCTACAGCCTGGTGCTCACCGA
Source organism: Mycolicibacterium sp. 050232 (assembly GCA_036235365.1). Lineage (GTDB taxonomy): Bacteria > Actinomycetota > Actinomycetes > Mycobacteriales > Mycobacteriaceae > Mycobacterium. The sequence goes on from JAZBEZ010000008.1 coordinate 242,609, forward strand.
CTGCGGGACGGGTTTGATGCACTCGGCGATGTCGGCGGTGCTGTCGAAGGCCGATGTGCTGGTCGTGATCAGCTCGGGTTCGGTGGACGGGGCGCGCAGCGCGTCGGCGACGTTGGACTGGCTCGACGCCCATGGACATCAGGATCTGGTGCGCAACTCCATCGCGGTGATCAACGCGGTGCGTCCGCGCTCGGGCAAGGTGGACCTGTCCAAGGTGGTGGACCACTTTTCCCGCCGTTGCCGCGCCGTGCGTCTGGTGCCGTTCGACCCGCATCTGGAGGAGGGCGCCGAGATCAGCCTGGAACGGCTCAAGCCCGGTACCCGTGAGGCGCTCATCGAGCTGGCTGCCGTGGTGGCGTCCGACTTCGCCGGGGCACGTCGCTCAGCGAACCGCGCACCCGACCCACGCTAGTTGCGGGGGTTGTCGCCGTGCCCGAGACGACGCAGGAATTCCGGATCGTCGTCGGGGCCGATCACACGGGTTTTGGGTCGACTGCCAGAGACCCGCGCCAGCCGCCAGCCGAGATACACCAGGCTTGCCGCGGCAATGACCAGGAGTAGATATGCCACTCGAAACCTCCTTGATCTGAATATACGCGTCGTCGGTAGGCTCGGAGCGTGTCAGGAAGTGGTTCGACCTCCCGGATGGTCACCGATGTCGTGGTTTACCTCGTTGCCCGGCTGGTGCTGGTCGCTGTGCTGGCTGCGGCGATCTATGGGGTGGGGCAGCTGGTCGTAGAGAATTTTCCGGTCGTGGTGGCGCTGCTGTTCGCCATCGTGATCGCGCTGCCGTTGGGGATCTGGCTGTTCCGGCCGCTGCGTGAACGGGCGACGGCTTCCATCGCCCTGGTCGACGAGCGGCGGCGCAAGGACCGTGAGCAGTTGCAGGCCCGGTTGCGTGGCGACGAGCCGCCGAAATCCGCATAGGGCAGTTCTTTTCCCAGAACGTGGTCCGGTCGCGCTACCGGATGAAGGCCGACCCCTTTTCCTGGTCCAGGTAGGTTTCGGACTTGTTCTTGAGGAAGAACACGTACACCGCCAGTGAGAGGGCGATACACACCGTCACGTAGGCGATGAACCACGGCACGTGGCCACCCTCCTTGAGGGCTTGGTAGATCACCGGTGCGGTCCCGCCGAACATCGAATTCGCCAGTGCGTAACCGATTCCCACGCCGAGGGCGCGCACGTGGGCGGGGAACAGCTCGGATTTCACCAGGGCGTTGATCGAGGTGTAGCCGGTCAGGATCACATATCCGACGGCCACCAGCAGGAACGACAACAGCGGTGAATGTGTCTGGGGCAGATACGTGAACAGGATGTAGGTGTAGATCACCCCGCCGACGCCGAAAAACACCAGCAGCGGTTTGCGGCCGACCTTGTCGCTGATCAGTCCGCCGACGGGTTGGATCGCCATCAGGAAGATCAGCCCGATCAGGTTTACCCAGGTGGCGGTCATCGCCTGGTCCTTGTAGGTGGTCTTCACGATGGCCGGGGCGTTGACGCTGTAGGCGTAGAAGGCCAGCGTTCCGCCCATGGTGATCAGGAAGCACAGCAGCAGTGGCTTTGCGTAGCGGGTGAGCAGCTCGGCGAGCGATCCGGCGCTCTTGTCCCTGCCTTCCCTGATCGCTTCGAGTTGTTCTTCGGACAGCGATTCGTCCATCGTGCGGCGCAGCCAGAACACCACGATCGCGGCCACACCGCCGATGGCAAAGCCGATGCGCCAACCGAATTCGTGGACCTGCTCGGTGCTGAAGGCGGTCAGGATGATCAGCAGGATGAATTGCGCCAGCACGTGACCGCCCACCAGCGTCACGTACTGGAACGATGAGAAGAAGCCACGCCGTTCCCTGGTGGCGGCTTCGGACATGTAGGTCGCCGAGGTGCCGTACTCGCCACCGGTCGCGAAGCCCTGCACCAGCCGGCACAGGATGAGGATGACGGGCGCTGCGACACCGATGGTTTCGCGCGACGGCACGAGCGCGATCACCAGTGAGCACAGCGCCATCAGCGAGACGCTGACGGTCAGGGCGGCGCGGCGGCCGCGCCGGTCGGCGAAGCGGCCGAAGAACCACGAGCCGATCGGACGGGTGAGGAAGGTGACGGCGAAGATCGCGTAGACGTAGACCGTCGCGTTCTTGTCGGCCTTGTCGAAGAACTGCGCTTCGAAGTAGGTGGCGAACACCGTGTAGACGTAGACGTCGTACCACTCGACGAGGTTGCCCGACGATCCCCGGATGGTGTTCCAGATGGCGCGCCGGGTTTCGGCACGACCCGAAGGTGCGGGCTGATGCGCCTCGGTCGAAGTCGTCATGCGCATCCCCCAGGGTGATTGGCGTGGCAGGCCGACGGCCACGTTAGTGCAACCGCTGGTGCGTGGCAGGGAATCGGCTTGCGGCCTCCCGATAGAAGTTGTCAAGTTTCCTTGACGGGTCGAGGCTGTCAAGTTACCTTGACAGAATGAGCGAAGTCGACGAGCTGATCGCCGAGGGTGTGAGCAGCCCCGACCCGGCCGTGGGGCTGCGCGCGGTGCGGGCGTTGCAGCGGCTACAGGAGCGGCTCGAGGCCATACACGTCGCCAATGCCCGGGAACAGGGCTGGAGCTGGCAGGCGATTGCCGAGGCACTCGAGGTCAGTCGTCAGGCCGTGCACCAGAAGCACAATCGGAAGGGATGACATGTTCGAACGGTTCAGTCGTCATGCGCGCGTTGCGGTGGTTCTGGCCCAGGAAGAGGCCCGCGAACTGGAGGCCAACGAAATCCGGCCCGAACACATCCTGGTCGGCGTGCTGCAGAGCTCCGGACGCGAATTGGCCGCTCTCCTGGCTGCTTTCGGCCTGACTTCAGATGTGGTCCGTGCTGAGTTGGCGGACGCCGACGCACCCGCGGACGAAGCGTTCGACGACGATGCCGAGGCGCTGCAGTCGATCGGGATCGACCTGCGGGCCGTGCGGGCCAACGTCGACCGCACCTTCGGTGACGGTGCCTTCGACAACGCGTTGCGCAGCACCGGCCGGCGGCGCAGGCGCCGCGCACACCTGCCCTTCACCAAATCTGCGAAGAAGGTGTTGGAGCTGGCATTGCGGGAATCGTTGGCGCACAAGGACGGCTATATCGGATGCGAGCACATCCTGCTCGGAATTCTTCGTGGGGGCGACGAGCGTGCGGTCGGCCTGATCACCGAGCATGTCGGTGTCGGTGAGCTCCGCAGCGGCATCGTGGGCCTCTTGGAGGCCGCGGCCTGAGCTGGAGCTCGCCGGTTTCTACGCCTGGGTCGTGGACGTCGACGAACCGCAACCCGCAGGTAGAAATCGGCGATCCGGCGAAAGCCCTAAGCCAGGAACAGCGCCAGCGAGACCGCGATCGCCCACACCAGCATGGTCAGACCGGTATCGCGCAGCACCGGGATCAGCTGGGCGCCTGTGCTGCCGTCACGCACCGGCCGTAGTCCCCGCACCGCGGGCACCGCGGCGAGCAGGCCCACCGCGCACCACGGCGTGGCGAGCATCAGCACCAGGGGGAGCACCAGGGCGACGGCGACCAGCAGTTGATACAGCAGCCGGGTACGCGCATCGCCGAGGCGCACCGCGAGGGTGATCTTGCTCGACTCGGTGTCGGTGGGGATGTCGCGCAGGTTGTTGGCCACCAGCACCGCCGACGACAGCGAGCCCATGGCCACCGCCGCGACCAGTCCGACCCAGTCGACGCGCAGGGCCTGGGTGTACTGCGTGCCCAGCACCGCCACCAGCCCGAAGAAGATGAACACCGCCACTTCGCCAAGGCCGAGGTAACCGTAGGGCTTCTTGCCGCCCGTGTAGAGCCAGGCGCCGGCGATGCAGACGGCGCCGACCGCGATCAGCCACGGCGCGCTGACCGCGGCCAGCGCCAGCCCGGCCACGGCACCGACCGTCAGGCTCACCACCGCCGCGGTCAGGACGGCCCGCGGTGAGGCGAGTTTGGAACCCACCAGCCGCAAGGGGCCGGACCGCACATCGTCGGTGCCGCGGATGCCGTCGGAGTAGTCGTTGGCGTAGTTCACCCCGATGATCAACGCGAGCGATACGGCCAGCGCCAGCAACGCTTTCCACCACACCGCCGAACCCGTCCAGGCGGCGGCGCCGGTACCGGCGAGCACCGGGGCGACGGCGTTGGGCAGGGTGCGGGGACGAGCGCCCTCGATCCATTGCGCGAAACTGGCCACGAGCGCCATCGTTTCATGCCGCCTTACACTGAGCCTCATGAAGGAGCAGCTCAGCAAGACCGAGATCGGCAAGGACGTGCTGCAGGAATCCGTGGAGGCCGTGGCCTCGACGGTCGGGCAGGTCACCTCGATCATCACCACGGCCGTCAAGGACGTCGCGACGGTCATCGGCGGCCTGGCCACCGATGTCTTCGAGATCGCCGACGGCGCCCGTAAGGCCAACGAGGATTACGACGACGACTTCGACGACGAGGGCTTCGAGGACGTCGACGTCGACGTTCCGGCGGACGTCCCCGGGGAGGCCGCGAAAGCCGACGAGAGCGAATAGCACTGCATGCTCGGCGTCATCGGCGGTAGTGGCTTCTATTCGTTCTTCGGGCCCGAGGCTCACACCGTCACGGTGGACACCCCGTACGGTGCGCCCAGCGCACCGATCACGGTCGGTGCGGTGGGTGACCACGAGGTGGCCTTCCTGCCCCGGCACGGGGTCGACCACGAGTACTCGCCGCACACGGTCCCGTACCGGGCCAACATGTGGGCGCTGCGCTCGTTGGGGGTGCGGCGGATCTTCGGCCCGTGCGCCGTGGGCAGCCTGACCCCCGAGCTGGGTCCGGGGTCGATCGTGGTGCCCGATCAACTGGTGGACCGCACCCGCGGCCGGGCCGACACGTACTTCGATTCCGGCGGCATCCACGTCGGCTTCGCCGATCCGTACTGCCCCGCGTTGCGCACGGCCGCCGCCGGTCTGCCGGGCGTGGTCGACGGCGGCACCATGGTGGTGATCCAGGGCCCGCGGTTCTCCACCAGGGCCGAGAGCCGGTGGTTCGCCGATCAGGGCTTCACCCTGGTCAACATGACCGGTTACCCCGAGGCGGTGCTGGCTCGAGAGCTTGAGATGTGTTATGCGGCAATCGCTTTGGTGACCGATTTGGATGCCGGAATCGAGACGGGCTCGGGGGTGACGACGGTGGACGTCTTCGCCGAATTCGAGCGCAATCTGGTGCCGTTCAAGAAGCTCGTCCACGAGGCGCTGGAGGGTGTCGAGACCGAGCGTGCCTGCACGCACTGCCTGGCCCACGACGGGGTGAAGCTGCCGTTCGAACTGCCGTGACAGCCTGAGATCGGACACCCTCTTGACACCCGTCAAGTAGGGGTGCCAATACTGACGGGGTGAACCCCGCGATCTGTGAGCAGTTCGGTATCGACTTTCCGCTCTTCGCCTTCAGTCACTGCCGTGACGTGGTGGCCGCGGTGACCAACGCCGGGGGCTTCGGCGTGCTCGGCGCCACGGCCTACACCCCTGAGCAGTTGGATCAGGAGCTGTCCTGGATCGATGAGCAGGTCGGCGGAAAGCCCTACGGCGCCGACATCATCGTGCCGGCGAAGTTCGAGGGCAAGGGTGAGAACCTGTCCCGGGGCCAGCTCAGCGATCGCATCCCGGCCGAGTACCGCGAGTTCGTCGCGCAACTGCTGGCCGACCATGGCATCGAGCCCGAGGAAAAGCAGCGTCTGGGCGGATCGTCGTTGTCCGGGGACACCGGGCGGGAGTTGTTGGACGTGGCGATGAGCCATCCGATCAAGCTGATCGCCAACGCCCTCGGGGTGCCGCCGGATTACATGATCGACGCCGGCCGTGAGCGCGGCGTCCCGGTCGCGGCCCTGGTGGGGGCCCGCGAGCATGCCCTCAAGCAGGTGCAGGCCGGCGTCGACCTGATCGTCGCGCAGGGCACCGAGGCCGGCGGGCACTGCGGCGAGGTCAGCACGCTGGTGCTCGTGCCCGAAGTGCTGGAGACGCTGGAGCAGGCCGGCAGTGACATCCCGGTGCTGGCCGCAGGCGGCATCGTCACCGGACGGCAGATGGCCGCGGCAGTGGCGATGGGTGCGGCCGGCGCGTGGACCGGGTCGGTGTGGCTGACCACGGAGGAGGCGGAGACCGCGCCGCACACCGTGCAGAAGATGCTCGGCGCGACGTCGCGCGACACTGTCCGCTCCACCGGGCGGACGGGCAAGCCTGCCCGCCAGCTCAAGTCGGAGTGGACCGATGCCTGGCAGCCGAATCCCAGTGGCCACCAGACACTTCCGCTACCGCTGCAGAACATGCTCGCCGAGCCGGTCATCCGTCGCGTGGATGTGCTTGCCGCCCAGGGGCATCCGGGCGCGCAGGCGCTGGCCACCTACTTTGTCGGGCAGGGCGTGGGGTTGATGAACAAGGTCAAGCCGGCCCGCGAGGTGGTCCGCGAATTCATCGAGGACTACCTCGCGGCCACCGAGCGGTTGAGTAACTCACTGCCGGATTAGCGGTGACAGCCGACCCGCCCCTTCGCAACAGTTTTCAGGCTGCCCGGGCTGTGAGCGACAGAGTCGCTAATAGCCGGGCACTGGACTGAGGAGGCCAGTGAGGTCAGTGATGCTGAAGTGTTGAAAACGGCCAGCGACAATGCGATCGGCGATACGGGTGTTACCTGTGTGGCGATTGTCGCTGAAAAGTCGCTAACAGTCGGGCACACCGACCATTGCCCGAAAATCTGGGTCGGGTGTGACGCGTGTGACTGAACCGCGGAGGTCAGGCGACGGCGCCAAGCCGGCGCGCCCGGTGAATCAGTGCCAGTCCCAGACCGACATGTCGTTGGGTGGGTAGTTCTGGCAGACGTCGGTGGTGTTGGCGGCGACGCCCTTGTTGTTGAAGAACAGCTTGGCCCAGTTCGGCCAGCGCCAGGACATGTTCTCGAAGAAGGCGTTGGTGGCCATGTTCTCGGAGTACTGGCGGCGGCCGGCGTAGTCCATGGAGAAGAACCAGTGGATGCGGTCCTGGGCGCCTTGCTGGTCGGCGGCGGGCTTGTTGTTGTAGTCGATCATGTAGCGCTCGTAGTACACGGGCTCGACGTCGCGGGCGGCGGCCATGATCTGTTCGGCGGTGCAGGGGGTGCGCAGGATCCGGTTGGGGATCGGGTAGTCGTCGGTGGCGTCGGCGCTTGCGATGCCTGCGCCGGCCAGGCTGGCGGCCACCGCGCAGGTGGCCACGCCGGTGCGGATCAGGTTCTTGACGGTGCGGTTGGACATGGTGCTCCCACGGTTGGTTAGTGCGCGGCCTGTTCGTACACGAAGCGCTGATCGGGGCAGTAGTAGTTGATGGCGGTGCCGGTGAACTGCCAGGACTGCGCGTCGGTGCTGTCCTTGGCCAGTTGCTTCTTCACGAACTTCACCGAGTCCTGCGCGGTGTGGTCGACGCCGTTGTGCAGCCGCTTGCACATGATCTTGCCGATCCAGGCGTTGTAGTCCCGCTGCCCGTAGATACCGAAGGTGTGCAGCTCGTTGGCGAAATCGGTGTCCGGATCGGCAGCGGCCGGTGCCGCGACGGCGAGACCGGTTGCGGCGCAGATCGACAGGGCAATGAACAGGCGTTTCATCAGGCCAGGGCCTCCTCGGGGTCTCGCTGGACGGGCTTCGGCCACGGTTGTGGCAGCGGACGCTGACGCACCCGCTGAGGCCACCAGAACCAGCGCCCGAGCAACGTGGCGATGGACGGTGTCATCAGCGACCGGACCACAAGGGTGTCGAACAGCAAGCCTAGGCCGATCGTCGTTCCGACCTGACCGATAACGATCAAACTGCTCACCGCCATCGATCCCATGGTGAAGGCGAACACCAGGCCTGCCGAGGTGACCACGGCGCCGGTACCGACCATGGCCCGGATGATTCCGGTCTTCAGCCCGGCGTGGATCTCCTCCTTTATTCGTGAGACGAGCAGCAGGTTGTAGTCCGCACCGACGGCCAGCAGCACGATGACCGACATCGGCATCACCATCCAGTGCAGTGGGATACCCACGATGTGTTGCCAGAGCAGTACCGACAGCCCGAAGGCCGAAGCCAGACTCAACACCACCGTGCCCACGATCACCGCAGAGGCCACCACGGCGCGGGTGAGCACCAGCATGATGATGAAGATCAGGATCAGTGCCGCTGCGGCAACGATGATCAGGTCGTAGTCGGCGCCCTTCTGCATGTCGTAGTACGTCGCCGAGCTGCCGCCGAGGTAGATCTTGGATCCCTCGAACGGTGTGCCCTTGATCGCGTCGGTCGCCGCGATCTTCAACGGTTCGATGCGTGCGGTGCCTTCGGGCGTCAGCGGATCACCCTGGTGAATGATGGTGAACCGCACCGCATGTCCGTCAGGCGACATGAACAGCTTGAGGCCCCGCTGGAAGTCATCCGTCTCGAAAGCTTCGGGCGGCAGGTAGAACGAATCGTCGTTCTTGGCTGTGTCGAAGGCTTCGCTCATGGCGGTGGCGGTGTTCTGCATCGCCATCGTCTGGTCCTGCTGTGCCTTCTGCACCTGGTACTGGTTCAGCAGTATCTGCTTCTGGTTCTTCATGGTCTGGATCTGTGCCGGTAACACGGCAACCATGCGAGGCATCAGGTCCGCCATGCGCTGCATCTCGGGAACCAGGTCCTGGAAGTCGTCGGACATCGTGTTGATGCCGTCGAGGGCGTCGAAGATGGACCGGATCGACCAGCACATCGGAATGTCGAAGCAGTGCGGTTCCCAGTACAGGTAGTTGCGGAGCGGCCGGAACTGGTCGTCGAAGTCCGCCAGGTGATCCCGGACGTCGTTCATGTCGCTCGACGTCGTCTTCATCTTGTCGGCCATGCGCTGTGACACCGCAGCGAGATCCGTCTGGATGCTCATCATCTCGGTCATCGAGTCGATGCTGGTCTGCAGATCGTTGGCTTGATCGAGGATGTTCTGAAGATTGGTCTGCGCGTAATCGTTGTTCATCAGCTGGGTCGTGCCGCTCTGGCCCAGCGTGTACGGGATCGTCGAGTGCTTGATCGGATCGCCGTCGGGACGGGTGATGGTCTGCACCTGGGCGATGCCGTGCACGTTCTTGAGTGCCTTGGCGATCTTGTCGATTACCAGGAAGTCGGCCGGGTTCCGCAGATCGCGGTCGGACTCGATCATCATCAGATCCGGGTTCATCTTGGCCTGCGAGAAGTGTCGGAACGCGGCGTCGTATCCGACGTTCGTTCCCACGTCCTTGGGCAGGAAGATGCGGTCGTTGTAGGTGGTGTGGTAGCCGGGCAGGGCCAGCAGGCCGACCAACGCAGCGACGATGGCGCACACCAGGATTGCGCCCGGCCAACGGACGGTTGCGGTACCGACCCGGTGCCATCCGCGGGACTTCGAATGCCGCTTAGGCTCCAGGGTCTTGCCGAACCGGCTGGCCACCGAGATGACGGCCGGACCCAGGGTCAGCGCCATCGCGACCACCATCGTCATGCCGATCGCCAGTGGGATGCCCATGGTCTGGAAGTACGGCAGGCGGGTGAAGTGCAGGCAGAACGTCGCGCCGGCGATGGTCAGGCCCGACGCGAGCACGACATGGGCCGTGCCGTGGAACATGTCGTAGTAGGCCGCTTCCTTGTCGTCGCCCGATCTTCGTGCTTCCTGATATCGGCCGATCAGGAAGATCGCGTAGTCGGTGGCCGCGGCGATGGCCAAGGTCACCAGCATGTTGGTCGCGAACGTGGTGAGACCGAAGAAATTGTGGAAGCCCAGTAGCGCGACGAGTCCACGGGCGCCGGACAATTCGAGCACCACCATCACCAGCACGATCAGTGTGGTGATGATCGATCGGTAGACCGCCAGCAGCATGACGGCGATGACCCCGAACGTGACGAGCTCGATCAGCTGCATGCTCTCGTCGCCCACGATGTTCTGGTCGGTGCTCGACGCCGCGGACCCGGTCACGTACGCCTTCACGCCGTCGGGTGCGGGGCTTTCGGTGGCGATGCGCCGCACCGCCTCGACCGACTCGTTGGCCAGTGTCTCGCCCTGGTCGCCGGCGATGTAGACCTGCACGTAGGCGGCTTTGCCGTCGCGGCTCTGGGCGCCCTTGGCGGTCAGGGTGTCGCCCCAGAAGTCCTGCACATGCTGCACGTGGGTGGTATCGGCGCGCAGGTCACGAACCATCTGGTCGTAGAACATGTGCGCCTCGAGGCCCAGCGGCTTGTCGCCTTCGAGGACGACCATCACCGAGCTGCTGGTGTCGTACTCCTGGAACTTCTTGCCGACTTCTTTGATCGCGATCATCGACGGCGCGTCGTTGGGGCTCATCGACACCGCGCGCATCTTGCCGACGACCTCGAGTTGCGGCACAACGGTATTGAGCAGTGCGACGATCACGATCCAGATCAGGATGATCGGCAGGGCGAATGCCCGGATGAATCGCGGGATCGCCGGGCGCGGAGGCGCTGCGTGGCGCCCGGTTGCGATGGCGTCGGTCGGGGTGTCGTCGGTGGGCGCGCTCATGCTGCCTTCACAAAGCAGAAGGTTTGTGCGTTCAAGCCAGTAGCCGTTCTCTCTTCTTTGACCTGGTCATCGACAGTGACTCGGCAACTGATGCTGTCCCCGTCGCCCTGGGCCATGATGTTGGGCTGGACCGATGGCAACGTGGTTTGCAGCGTCAAAGTCCAAGGCAGCGGGACGGTTCCGGTGCGCTGGGGCTTGCCTTCGAGGTCCATGTAGTTGATGACGGCAGTGCCGCCGTTACCGAAGATCTCGTACTTCACGAACTTCGGGTTGAAGTCCTCGGCGTTGTCCGACGTGGTGTCGGTGATGATCACGGGATGTGCGCCGAAGACCTTGCGGACGTTCATCACGATCAGCGCACCGGCCCCAATGGCGATGACGATCAGTACGGGGAGCCAGATTCGGCGGATGGCCTTCAGCATTGTGGCTGGAAGGGGAGTGCGGCGAAGTGATGCCGCGCCTGGACGGCTGTCATTGATGGGCCTCCCGACGTTTGTTGCGTTCACGACGACCTGGTTATTAGGCAGCCTTCGCAGTTCGAAGGGTAAAGTTAGTCGAAGAAGTGGATAGGATCAATCCACTTATGACGCCGCTCACTTAAACTGAGGGATATGACCGAGGAAACACGTCCGGTGCTGCGCAGGGATGCCGAGCGCAATCGGCAGCGCGTGCTCACTGCAGCGCGCGAACTGTTTGCCGAGAAAGGTCTTGAGGCAACGCTCAACGATGTGGCACGGCACGCCAACGTCGGGGTGGGCACGGTGTACCGGCGCTTTGCGACGAAGGAAGAGCTCATCGAGGCCATCTTCGTCGACGGCATGGACCAGCTCACCGCGCTGGCCGAAACCGCACTGCAACACGAAGATTCATGGCTCGGGTTCGCCTGGTACGTCGAGAGCATGTGCGAGATCACGGCGACTGACCGAGGCTTGCGGGAAATCGCATTCAGCAAGTGCTATGGCGGGGACCGGGTGAAGGCGTGCCAGGAGCGGCTCGTGCCGGTGTTGACCAAGCTGGTCGAACGGGCGCAGGGCGACGGTTATCTGCGTCCCGAGGTGTCGTCGACGGACATGCCGCTCTTCGGTCTGTTGTCCGGCACGGTGAGCGAATTCGCGGGCAATGTTGACCCCGATCTCTGGCGCCGGTACGTGGCCATCCTTCTGGAGGGCATGCGCTACCACGATGACCAGGAACCGATTCCGGTGAAGGCGCTCGACGGAGATGAGCTTGATACGGCGATGCAGACGTGGGAGCCCGCCGGGCCGCCCCGCTGACCGACGTTTCGGAAACGCTTGTGTGGGCACAATATCGACGTGGCTATCAAAGATGAAGCAGGCGTGAACTCGGAGCAGCTGTTCTGCGGTGTCGATATGGCCCGGCGTATCGAGAAGGCCGAGGCGGACCTGATCTCGGCGGCGACGCACGCCGCCGGTCGTCGTGGCGCGGACGGGCTGGTGCTGCCAGTCGCCGGCGGATACGCCTGTTTTGCCGAGCCCGATTCACCGATGAACAAGGTGGTCGGTCTCGGTTTCGACGGGTTGCCCGACGAGGCGGTGCTGGGTGAGATCGAGCGCGTCTTCGCGGCCAGGGGCAGCGCCACGCGGGTGGAACTGTCCAACCTCGCCGATCCCGAGATCACCGCATTGCTGTCCGGACGCGGCTATCGCCTCGACGAGTTCGAGAACGTGCTCGGCAGGCCGGTGGGCGACGAACCCCCGTCGGTTACGGATGTGCAGGTGCGCCGCGCCGATGATCTCACGGCCTGGGTGAACGTCGTGGTCGAGGGCTTTGCCCATCCCGACGGTGAGGGGCCGGTCAGCCATGAGCAGTTCCCCGCCGACATCATCGAGCGAGCCGAGCGGGATATGGAAAAGGCCGGGGCCACAGCGTATGTCGCGCTGTGTGAGGGAGTGGTCGCCGGTGGCGGGATGATGCGGCTGGCCGGCGGGATCGCCCAGCTGGCCGGCGCCGCGACGGCGCCGGCCTACCGCCGCCGCGGAGTGCAGGCCGCACTACTGGCGGCCCGGCTCGCCGAGGCCGCCGACACCGGATGCGAGATCGCCGTGGTGACAACGGCTCCCGGTTCGAAATCGCAGCACAACGTGCAGCGCCGGGATTTCCAGCTGCTCTACACGCGGGCGATCCTGGTGAAACCCGCCGAGGCGGTTCAGTAGAGGATCTTGCGCAGATTGTCCTCGCTGTAATACGCGTCGAGTTCGGCCTGGCTCTGATCGGGCTTGAACGCCTTGGCCATCTGCGCCACCGACGGCACTGCCGTCGGATTCCAGCTCTCGGGTTTCCAGGCGTCGGAGCGCAGGAACGCCTTGGGGCAGTGGAAGAACACTTCTTCGATGGCGATCTCGAGCGCCAGGATCGGTCGCTTGCCGTCCACTGCCATGGCGCCGAAATAGTCCGCATCGGAGAGGATCCGGGCGGTGCCGTTGATCCGGAGGGTGTCGCCGCGGCCGGGGATGACGAACACCGTGCCCACGTGTGGGCGCTGCAGCACGTTGAGGAACCCGTCGACGCGCCGGTTGCCGGGGCGTTCGGGGATCGCGATCGTGGTGTCGTCGATGATCTGGACGAACCCCGGCGGGTCGCCCTTGGGCGACACGTCGACGCGTCCGTCCGCGTCGGTGGTCGCCACGAAACCCAGCGGTGACTGTTTGAGCCAGCTCTGCTGGGCTTCCGACAGGCGGTCGGTCACCTTCTTGGCGACGGCAGCGGTGGGTTGCCCGACGATGGCGCGCAGCTCATCTGCGGAAGTCACTTCTCGGCGCATGTCTCCATCATGCCGAAGCCGACAAGTGAAATTTCTGCTCCGTGGTCGCCGCGCTCAGCTGTAGCGGGCGGCCAGCGCGCGCCGGTCGAGCTTGCCGATGCCGCGCCGGGGCAACTCGTCGACGATGTGCACTTCGCGCGGCGCTGCGGTGGCGTCGAGGGTCTGAGCCACCTGGGTGCGTAACTCGGCCACGCCGGGGGCCGACGCACCCGGGGCCAGCACCAGTGCGGCCACCACCCGCTGGCCCAGCCGCGCGTCGGGGACTCCGAAGACCGCGCAGTCGGCGATCGCCGGATGGCCGGCCAGCGCCGATTCGACCAGCTGCGGCAGCACCGTCAAACCGCCCGTGCTCACCGCGTCGTCGACGCGGCCCAGAACCCGCAGCACACCCGAATCATCCACGGCACCAAGGTCATCGGTGCGGAACCAGCCGGCCTCGGCGAACGGGTCAGGGCTGATCGGGTTGCGATACCCCTTGGCCACGGTGGCGCCGCCCAGCAGGATGCGCGAGTTGTCGATACGCACCTGCACCCTGTCGAGGGCCACGCCGTCGTACACGCATCCGCCCGCGGTCTCGCTCATCCCGTAGGTGCGCACCACGCGCACCCCCGCCGCGTGCGCGCGTTCGGCCAACCCGGCCGGCATGGGGCCGCCACCGATCAGAACGGCGTCGAGGTCGGCCAGCGCATCCGCGGCTGCCGCGTCGCGCAGGCACTTGTCCAGCTGTACCGCCACGAGCGAGGCGTAACGGCGCCCACTGCCCAAAGCGGCTACCGCGGAAGGCAACTCGGCCGGATCGAAGGATGGCGAAACGGTGACGGGCCCGGTGCCGGTCAGTGCACTGCGGACCAGGACCTGCAGGCCGGCGATGTGATACGCGGGCAGGGCCAGCAGCCACCGCCCGTCACCGCCCAGTCGGGCGTGGGTGGCGGTGGCGCTGGCCCGCAGTGCCGCGGCAGTCAGCAGTGCGCCCTTGGGCTTGCCGGTGGTGCCCGACGTCGAGATCACCACGGCGACGTCGTCGTCGATGTCCTCGCCGGCGCGCAAAGTGCTTGTCAGCAAAGAACTCTGACGTTCGTCGTCGGCGGGTACGGGCAGGATCGCCGACGCGCGCCCGGTCAGGATGTCGTCGAGCATGGTCAGCAGTTCGTCCGTCGCGGAACCGACGGCGACGGGGCGGAGGACGGCTATGCCGGGCCCCCTGGCTCTTTCGGGTCGTCCCCGTTGTGGCGGTCGGCGTCGAGGGTGTCCTCGGCGTCGCGCGGATCGTCCAGTGGCCATCCCTTGGCGGCCAGCCGTTCCCGCACCCGCTCGATGTCCTCGGTGCGGGGCAGCTCGTCGGTGATCTGGGTGATCAGCACCCCGATGTCGATGTGATCGAACTCACCACGATCGATGAGATCTTGTGCGACGGCTTTGACTTCGTCGTTGGTCAGGCGCCGCGTCAACAGCGCCAACAGCGGCACCCGGTCTGGCCCGGGCACCCCCTCGGGGTACCCGGCATTGAGCCAGGCCGCGATCTTCGCGAGAAAAGCGTTCACTGTGCCTACTCCTGATGCACCCGAGCGAGGTTCCTCCGGACAGACGAGTTTGAGCCGGAAGACCGCATTGATGTTAGTGCTGTCCGCCGACTCTGGCTCGCAGTGAACTTATAGCCCGCTCGGGGATCGGCAAACCGCCCCGGCGAACAATCCGGGGTGGACAGATGAACACTCGGTGAACTCATTCGTAGCCTATTCGAATTCCCAGCTCAGCTAGGTGTTTCCGGCTGGTCAAAATCGCCAGTGGTCCGACAGAATTACCGCCATGAGCGCTGAGCTGATCGTCCTGGTGCTGTTGATAGCAACAGCACTGGCTTTTGACTTCACAAACGGCTTTCACGACACCGGCAACGCCATGGCCACCTCGATCGCCACCCGCGCTCTCAAGCCGAAGACGGCAGTGCTCCTGGCGGGGGTGCTGAACCTGGTCGGTGCGTTCCTCTCGGTGGAGGTCGCCATCACCGTCACGAGCTCGGTGCTGAAGATCCAGGACTCCAAGTCCGGATCGCTGATTCCGTCGATCGACGCCTCGACGGGGCTGACGATCATCTTCGCGGGCCTGATCGGCGGCATCTTGTGGAATCTGCTGACCTGGCTGTTCGGTATCCCGTCGAGCTCCTCGCACGCATTGTTCGGCGGGCTGATCGGCGCCGGCCTGGCGGCGATCGGACTGGCCGGGGTGAACTGGACCGGCGTCACCCAGAAGGTGCTGATCCCGGCGGTGGCGGCCCCGGTGATCGCCTGCCTGGTGGCCGGCTGCGGCACCTGGCTCGTCTACCGCATCACCCGCAACGTCGCGCAGAAGCGCCGCGAGGCCGGATTCCGCTGGGGCCAGATCGCCACTGCGTCGCTGGTCGCGCTCTCGCACGGAACCAACGACGCGCAGAAGACCATGGGCGTCATCGCGCTGGCGCTCATCACCACCGGCCACCTCAGCGGGGACGTGAAGAACGACGGGCTGCCGTTCTGGATCATCGCCTCCTGCGCGCTGGCCATCGGCCTTGGCACCTACATCGGCGGCTGGCGGGTCATCCGCACGCTGGGCAAGGGCCTGGTCGAGATCGAATCGCCGCAGGGCCTGGCCGCCGAAGCCTCCTCGGCCGCGATCATCCTGAGCTCCAGCGCGGCCGGTATGGCGCTGTCGACCACCCACGTCGCGACCGGTTCGATCCTGGGCAGCGGCGTCGGCAAGCCCGGAGCCGAGGTGCGCTGGGCGGTTGCCGGACGCATGGCCGTGGCCTGGCTGGTGACGCTGCCCGCCGCAGGCATCGTCGGCGCGCTGGCCTTCTGGCTGTCGCACGGGGTCGAGTCGCTGACCTCTTCGTCGCTCGCCGGTGACGGGCTGATCTTCCTGGTCCTGGTCGCCCTGTCCGGATACATGTGGTGGCGCGCCCAGCAGCAGAAGGTCGACCACAGCAACGTCAACGCCGATTGGGACCACTCCACCAACTCGGTGGTGCCCGCCGACCTGCGTGAGGCCGCGACGACCGCCGAGAAGAAGCCCGGCGTCGACAAAGCCAGCGTCTGACACAAGGAATCGCAATGACTTATCTGGAAGCCATTCTCAAGGTGCTCGTGGTCGGGCTGATCCTCGGCGCCGGTCTGCCCGCGGTATTCGCCGCGGGACTCGTGGCCTACTCCAACGGGGCCGGCGGTGCGGACGCCGACGGCACCACCCACGCCCCTAACCCGGCACTGAAGTTCCTCGGGCTGGCGTTGTTCGCCCTCGTCGGTCTGGTGATCCTGGTTGCCATCGCGTGGATCACGCGGACCACGATCATCCACCACACCGGTGTCGACCTCTTCCCGTTCCTGCCCACGAAGTGAGCTGAGCATCGTGACGGAGACGACGAGCTTCCTGGACAACGTCCTGAACTGGCTGCGTGCGGGCTACCCAGAGGGTGTGCCCCACACCGACCAGTTCGCCCTGTTGGCACTTCTGACCCGGTCTCTGTCCGAGGACGAGGTGGTCAAGGCCACGCACGACATCCTGCGGTCGAGCACCGGCGACAGGCCCGTCACGGACGTCGAGATCCGCCTGGCGGTGCGCAATGTCATCGACAAGGACCCGAACCCCGAAGAGATCAACCAGGTCGCCGCGCGGCTGGCCTCGGTGGGCTGGCCGCTGTCGACTCCGGCACGCTGAATCCGGTCTGTTGACTTTGAATCCACGCACACCGCTACTCGCACAAGTGCAGCGTCAGTTCTAAGTCAACGTGAATCCCGGCGCAGCGGATGGGTGTCGGGAACCTGCACGAAGATCAGGGTGATGCCGTCGGGGTCGGTTACGTGCATCTCGTGCAGACCCCACGGCTCTTGCGCCGCGGCCCGGGCGATCGCCACCCCGCGACCTTCCAGTTCCGCCTGGGTCGCGTACACGTCGCGCACCTGCAGCCACAACGCGCCGGGGAACATCCCGGACTCGGTGGGACTGTGGTGCCCGGCCAGCTCGATCAGTGACTGCCCGGCGTAAAAGACTGTGCCGGCACCGTATTCGCGAGCGATGGCCAGACCGATCCCGTCGCGGTAGAACTCGACCGACTTCGGGTAGTCGACCGGCCGGATCAACATCCGGCTGGCCAGGATTTCCATATCCCTTGTCTACCACCGCGGCCGGACCGGCCGCGGGACGACACGTCAGACCGGCTGGACCCGTTGCCGTTTCATCACGGCGTCGACCAGCCCGGGTGCGAGGGTGTTCACCGCCTTGGCGGTCACGGCCATGCGCGGGGCGATCTGCACCGGGCGGGTGCGCGCCGCGGTCAGCATCCAGTCGGCGGCCTCGGCGGCGGTCAGTCCGGGCAGCCCGTCGTAGGCCCGGGTGGGCGCGATCATCGGGGTCTTCACCAACGGGTAGTACAGCGTCGTGGAATGCACACCGACGGCGCCCCATTCGGTCTCGATCACCCGGCTGACCGCGGCCAGGGCGGCTTTGGAGGCGTTGTACACCGCGAACAGCGGGGAGGATTCGTTCATCACGCCCCAGGTGGCGACGTTGATGATGTGCCCGTCGCGGCGCTCCCGCATGCCCGGGGCCAGGCCGCGGATGAGCCGCAGCGGTGAGTAGTAGTTGAGCGTCATGGTGCGCTCGACGTCGTGCCAGCGGTCCAGGGATTCGGCCAACGGGCGGCGGATCGACCGGCCGGCGTTGTTGATCAGGATGTCGATGCCGCCCAGGTCGCGTTCCACGGTGGCGACCAGCTCGTCGATGGCGTCCATGTCGGACAGGTCCACCGCGTGGGCGCGGGCGTCGCCGCCGTTGGCGGAGATCCGGCCGACCAGGTCGTCGAGCAGCTCCTGACGGCGCGCCACCGCGATGACGGTGGCCCCCTTCGCGGCGAACTTCTCCGCGGCGGCCTCGCCGATGCCCGACGACGCACCGGTCAGCAGGATTCGTTTGCCTGCGACGTCGATGTCGTCACGGGCCTGCAGCCGTTCGGTCAGCGGCGGACGCATGCTGGTCAGCAACAGCTGTTCGGACAGCCGGCGCAGCGGGCTCTTGCTCATGCGCCGAGTTTAGGTCGCCTAGATTTCCGCGATGACTTGTGGGCCGCTGCCGAGTCGGTACGGGTATGGCGATCACCGGCAAGCTTGACCAGCGCTTCAGCGAGGCGACCGAAGCGACGAGTTGGGATGCCGCCGCAGCCGCTCTCGGTGCTGCCGGGCTGTATTGGCTCACCACCGTGCGCGGTGACGGGCGCCCGCACGTCACCCCATTGGTCGGGGTGTGGATCGACGACACGTTCGTGTTCTGCACCGGGTCCGCCGAGCAGAAGGCGCGCAATCTGCGGGCCGGCACGGCTGTCGCCGTCACCACCGGTACCAACACCTGGAACGCCGGCCTCGACGTCGTCGTCGAGGGCACGGCGGCGCGGGTGACCGGACGCGACCGGCTCAGCGCGCTCGCCGACGCCTACCGCGCGAAGTACGGAGACGACTGGGATTTCGATTGCGACGACGAGGTTTTCGACCCGCAGGGTGAGGCCGCGATCGTCTACCAGGTCACCCCGGCCAAGGTGCTCGCGTTCGCGAAGTCGCCTCACGGCCAGACTGTCTTCCGACTTGTGCACGATTACCCGCGCTGACCGCCGATAATCGTGCACAAATCGCTCTAGAAGTAGCGCGGGAAACCGCTCCAGTCCGGGTCGCGCTTCTGCAGGAACGCGTCGCGGCCCTCGACGGCCTCGTCGGTCATGTAGGCCAACCGGGTGGCCTCACCGGCGAACACCTGCTGACCCACCAGGCCGTCGTCGATCAGGTTGAACGAGAACTTGAGCATCCGGATCGCCTGGGGCGACTTGCCGTTGATCTCGGCGGCCCACTGCAGGCCGACGGACTCCAGCTCGGCATGGTCGACGACTTCGTTGACCGCGCCCATCTGGTACATGGTCTCGGCGTCGTACGCCCGGCCCAGGAAGAAGATCTCGCGGGCGAACTTCTGCCCGGTCTGGCGGGCCAGGTACGCGCTGCCGAATCCGCCGTCGAAGCTGCCCACGTCGGCGTCGGTCTGCTTGAACTTGGCGTGCTGGCGGCTGGCCAGGGTCAGATCGCAGGTGACGTGCAGGCTGTGTCCACCGCCGGCCGCCCAACCGTTGACCAGGCAGATCACCACCTTCGGCATGAACCGGATGAGCCGCTGCACCTCGAGGATGTGCAGCCGTCCGGCCCGCGCGGGATCGACGGTCTCGGCGGTTTCGCCTGCCGCGTACTGGTAGCCGGACCGGCCGCGGATGCGCTGATCCCCACCGGAGCAGAACGCCCAGCCGCCGTCCTTGGCCGACGGGCCGTTGCCGGTCAGCAGGACCACGCCGACGTCGGGGGACATCCGGGCGTGGTCGAGGACGCGGTACAGCTCGTCGACGGTGTGCGGCCGGAAGGCGTTGCGCACCTCGGGCCGGTCGAACGCGATCCGCACCGTGGGCTGCCGGGCGCCATCGGCGACATGGCGGTGGTAGGTGATGTCGGTCAGATCGTCGAAGCCGGACACCGGCTCCCAGACTGTCGGGTCGAACGGGTTGTCTGCACTCACGTGGTCGACTGTAGAGCGAACGAATCCGGATGTTTCACAGGTACCGTCGCAGGGTACGAAACCCGGCGCGATGATGCGTACCGCGCATCACCAGATCAGAGGGGAGCACGATGAAGCGCTCAGTGAGTGTGTTGATGTCGGGATTGGTGACGGGCATGGTGCTCGTCGGATGCTCACCCGCGATCACCGGTGGTGACACCAAGTGCAAGGACTTCATCGGCCAGGACGAGAAGACGCAGAACGAAGCGGTGTCCAAGATGCTCAAGGACGAAAAGGGCACCGATGCGGCGCAGCTGGAGATCACCGGGACCCGGCTGGCGGTGCAGACCTTCTGTCAGACGGTCGGCAAGCAGGACTCCAAGATCAAGGAGGCCCCGCACCTGAGCTGACGCTGACGCTCAGATCGGGTCCAGCCGGAACACCGGGCAGCGCCCGGCCAGGGCCTCGAATTCGTCGGGATTGGGCCCGGTCACCAGGCCGGCGTTGCGCATGAAACCCACACCGGTCGGCACCAGGACCGGGAACTGACGCAGCAGCGGCCGGGCCTGCTCGACGGGGATCTCCACGACACGCACCCGCTGGTCACGACGGCCCTGGTGCACGGTGGCCTCGCCGGCGGCGCGGGCGTTGGCCGCCCAGTCGCCTTTCGGCAGCCCGCCGACGATGTAGCGGTGGCCGTCGACGGTCATCGGGGTGACCGGCGTCGAGCGGGGCTTCCCGGTCTTGCGGCCCGGCACCGTCAGCACCACCGGGCCCTTATCGCCGCCGACGCCGAGCTTGTTCAGCCCGATCATCACCTTGTTGACGTACTTCAGCCACCACGGGGGCCGGATGCGGTCGTCAGCCATGGCTCAAGACTAGGCGCGGATCCCGACGCTCTGCAGAGCCGTGATCAGTCCGTCGGGCCGTTCGATGGTGGGCAGCGGGTCGACCAACGCGAACTGGCAGCCCACGGCGCGGGCGCCGCCGTCGGCCTCCTCGCTGTCGCCGACCATCAGCGTGTCCTGCGCGGCCACCCCCAGGCGGTCCAGCGACGCGGTGAAGATGGCCGGGTCAGGTTTGACGGCACCGACTTCGAAGGACAGCACGTACGCGTCGACGTGTTCGGCGGCACCGATCGCGGCGAACGCCGGCCGCACGTCGAACGCGATGTTGGAGACGACGGCCGTCCGGATGCCTTGTGCCTTCAGGCTTTTGAACACCCGCGCGGTGTCGGGGTACGCGGTCCAGCTGGCCGGGTCGATCACCCGGTTGTACAGCGATTCCGCGTGGTGGTCGGCCAGCCCGGATTCCCGCAGCACATGCAGGTAGGCCTCGCGGTGCAGATGGGGCGCCAGGTCGCGGTTGGCCCAGGCCCGGTACTGCTCGTCGGTCATCGCCACGGACCGTCCGGTCGGGGCGGTCAGGCGGCGCATCAATTCGGTTTGTACGTGGCCGTCGACCTCTTGTTCGTCGACAGCCATTCCGGCGAACCAGCTGTCCTGTTCCTCGAGGCGGAAAAGGGTCCCGGAGAAGTCGAACAACACGGCCGCCACCATGTGTGCCATGGTGCCACGACGCCGGCCGGTATCAGCCGCGTTCGCGGATGGCCTTGTCCACCAGCACCTGTCGCTCGCGTTCGTTGTCGGTCAGGGCCGCGGCCCGGTCGAACTGCTCGGCCGCGTCGTGGTGGCGGTCCAGCCGGGACAGCAGCTCGCCGCGGACGCTGGGCAGGAGGTAAGAGCCGTCCAGCCCCTCGATGGCGTCGACGAGCACCAGCGCCTCCTGCGGGCCCGAGCGCATCGAGACGGCCACCGCGCGGTTGAGCTGCACCACGGGGGAGGGGGAGAGCTGCAGCAGGGCGTCGTAGAGCGCGACGATGCGGGTCCAGTCGGTGTCGGCTGCGGTCGGGGCCACCGCGTGGCATTCGGCGAGCGCAGCCTGCAGCGCATACGGGCCCCAGCCCCGTTGTTGCCGTGCGGCACTGGAGCGCTCGAGGGCAGTGACGCCGCGTTGGATCTGCGCGCGGTCCCAGCGGGCCCGGTTCTGGTCTTCCAGCAGGATGGGCCGGCCCTCGGCGTCGGTGCGGGCCGCGAACCGCGAGGACTGGAACTCCATCAGCGCCAGCAGACCGTGCACCTCGGGCTCGTCAGGTACCAGTGCGGCCAGCACGCGGCCCAATCGCAATGCCTCGGTGCATAATTCGGCACGGATCCAGCGCTGGCCGAACGACGCCGAGTAGCCCTCGTTGTAGATCAGGTAGATGACCGACAGCACGGCCGAAAGCCGCAGCGGGTATTCGTCGCGAGGTGGCAGTTCGAAGGGCGGATTGGCTTGGGCCAGGGCTTTTTTGGCCCGGGTGATGCGGGCGGCCGCGGTGGCGGTCGAGATCAGGAACGCCCGGGCGATCTCGTCGGTGCTCAACCCGCCGACCATGCGCAGCGTCAGCGCGATCTGGGCTTCGCGGGACAGCGCCGGGTGGGCGGCGATGAAGATCAGCCGCAGCACGTCGTCGTCGATCCGGTCGGGGTCCCAGGCTTCCTCGACGTGTTCGGCCAGATCGCGGGCCAGCACCGCGTACTTGGCGTCGAGGTTCTCCGCCCGCCGCCAGTGGTCGATGGCCTTGCGTTTGGCCACCGTGGTCAGCCACGCCCCGGGGTTGCGCGGGACACCGGTCTGCGGCCATTGCGTGAGTGCGTCGAGCAGGGCGTCGGAGGCCAGGTCCTCGGCCAGAGCGACGTCACCGACGGTGCGGGTCAGTGTGGCCAGGATCTTGGCGGCCTCCATGCGCCACACCGCGTCGAGAGTTTCTCGCATGTCGGTGCCGGCTGCCGGGTTGTCTGCCACGCCGCCATTCTGCCGACTGTCACGCCAGGGTGGCGCTCAGGCTCGAGCGCCACTCCAGCGTGACAACAGAGGCAGACGGGCCCGGAAATCAGCCGATCGCGCGGGCTGCGCCCTCCCAGAATTGGGCCCGAACGGCCTTCTTGTCAGGCTTGCCGAGCGCGGTCACCGGCACGGAGTCCACGACGATCACCTGCTTGGGCGATTGCACCGAACCCTTACGGTCCTTGACCGCGGCCTGGATCTCCGCGGTCACGCGAGCGACGGCCTCGTCGTCGGAGTCAGCGTCGGGACGCAGCACGATCACCGCGGTGACGGCCTCGCCCCACTTCTCGTCGGGGGTACCGATCACGCACACCTGGGCCACCGAAGGATGTTCGGCCACAACGTCTTCCACTTCACGCGGGAAGACGTTGAAGCCGCCGGTGACGATCATGTCCTTGACCCGGTCGACGATGAACCAGTAGCCGTCCTCGTCCTCGCGGGCCATGTCGCCGGTGTGCAGCCAGCCGTCCTTGAAGGTATCGGCGGTGGCTTCTGGCAGCTTCCAGTAGCCCCCGGCCAGCAGCGGCCCGGACACGCAGATCTCGCCGACCTCGCCCTGCGCAACCGGCTGACCGGACGCGTCCAGCAGTGCCGTCCTGGCGAACAGCGTGGGCCGGCCGCAGGAGGTCAGCCGCTTCTCGTCGTGATCTTTCTTGCCCAGGTACGAGATCACCATCGGCGCCTCGGACTGGCCGTAGTACTGCGCGAAGATCGGCCCGAATCGCTTGAGCGCCTCGGCCAGTCGCACCGGGTTCATCGCCGAGGCGCCGTAGTACACGGTCTCCAGCGATGACAGGTCGCGGGTGTGCGAGTCCGGGTGGTCCATCAGCGCGTAGATCATCGACGGCACCAGCATGGTCGCGGTGATGCGGCGCTCCTCGATCACTCGCAGCACCTCGGCCGGGTCGAACTTGGGCAGCACGATCATCTCGCCACCCTTGACGATCGTCGGCACGAAGAACGCCGCACCGGCATGCGAGAGCGGCGTGCACATCAGGAAGCGCGGATTCTCGGGCCACTCCCATTCGGCGAGCTGAATGGTCGTCATGGTGGAGATCGACCGCACCGTGCCCATCACGCCCTTGGGCTTACCGGTGGTGCCGCCGGTGTAGGTCAGCCCGCCGATGTGATCGGGCTCCAGCTCGGCGGCCGCCAGCGGCACGGGGGAGTACTTGGCGGCCTCGGCGGTCAGGTCGACCCCGACACCGTCCAGGGCCTCGGGCACCGGACCGATCGTCAACACCTGGCGAAGCGAGGGCACCTTCTCCAGCAGTCCCAGGGCCCGCTCCACGAACGCGGGGGTGGGATCGATGATGAGGGTCGTCACCTCGGCATCGGTCAGTACGTAGGCATGGTCGTCCAGCGAACCGAGAGGGTGTAGTGCCGTGCGGCGGTAGCCCTGGGTCTGGCCGGCGCCGATGATCATCAGCACCTCGGGGCGGTTCAGCGACAGCAGGCCGACGCCTTCACCGGTGCCCGCGCCCAGCGCCTCGAAGGCCTGAATGTACTGGCTGATGCGTTCCGCGAGCTCTCCACCGGTCAGGGTGGTGTCGCCGAGGAACAGCACGGGTTTGTCTTTGTTGCGCTTGAGGGCGCCGACCGTGAGGTGGCCGGAATGGATGGGATGGTGCAGTAACGCATCACTCATACCCAACAGATTAGAACGTGTTCCAGAAAGTGTTGAGCCGATCCCCCGATGTCGGCGTAATCCCCGGTGTAACGCGAGGTCGACGCGGGTAGATATGAAGAACGAAAACTAGGTAGTGCACTACTCATGCCGGTGTGACCGGGGCTGCCTAATGTGACTGATTGTGGGGGTGGGAGCCAGACCCCGGCGGGTTAGGGACCGCCGGGGCCTGTGCCCCGATCAGCGGTTGGCGGCCTCGCGGGCCTGCCGGGCGAGCTTCTCGGCCAACTCGGCTTTCCACTGGATCTCTTTCTGAATCCACTCGTTGTCCTGCGGGAACTCGTCGGTCTCGCTGACCCGGCGGACTTCCAGCTTCACGCCGCTGCCCAGCGGGCACTTCCGCGCCCACTGCTTGGCCTCCTCCTTGGAAGACACGTCGAGGATCCAGAACCCGTTGAACAGCTCCTTGGCCTCGGTGTAGGGCCCGTCAGTGACCACCGGGGGATCGGCGTTGAAATCGACGACGAAGCCTTCCTCCGGATCGGTCAATCCCTCACCGGCCAGCATCACGCCGGCCTTGATGAGCTCTTCGTTGTAGCGGCCCATCGCCGCGATGATCTCGTCGAAGTCGATGTTCTGCTCGGCCATCGCGACCTCGGCCTCGGGGGTGGAACGCATGATCAGCATGTAGCGCGACATTGTGTGTCTCCTTCTGGTGTCGGGAAGGGCGCGTCCATTGTTGTTGAGCGGCGGCCCTCGTTACTACGTCGAACGGCAGCCGGGCGAAATCGACATGGCTCGACAAACTTTTGAAATTTTTCGAATCCGCAGGCCAGGCAGGTCTTAGACACCACCGCGACCCCGTGCGGGTCGATCCTGATCATCGGCGCCGCGAAGGGCTCCGGCCTGGACAAAGACCGGACGATCGTCGTGCATCCGGATGGCCGGAGCACGATGGCTCAGATCGGCGACACGGATTTCTGGGGACGCACCCGGGCGAACGTCACCACGCCTTAGCATCGCGAGCATGACCAGCCCTGCTGCGCCAGCTGATCTCGTCCTGCACGGAACCATCCTGACCGTCGACGCCGCACAGCCGACCGCCGAGGCGCTCGCGGTGTCCGGCGGCCGCATCGTGGCGGTCGGGTCCAGATCCGAGGTGGCCGCCTGGGTCGGGCCCGGCACCGACGTTCGCGAGGTCGACGGCTGTGTCATGCCGGGTTTCGTTGAGGCGCATGGTCATCCGTTGATGGAGGCGGTGGCGCTGTCCGGGCGGATCGTCGACATCCGGCCGGTCACGTTGCCGAAGGCCGAGGCGGTGCTCGACGCGATCAACGCCGAGGTGGCCGAACGCGGGGCCGACGGCGCGTTCTTGAACGGCTGGGATCCATTGCTGCAGAACGGGTTGCCTGACCCCACCCTGGCCTGGCTGGACAGCGTGGCCCCGCAGACCCCGCTGGTGATCGTGCACAACTCGGGCCACAAGGCGTTCTTCAACTCCGCTGCGGCCCGGCGTGTCGGGCTGACGAAGGACACCCCGGATCCCAAGGGCGCCAAGTACGGCCGTGACGCCGACGGCAACCTCGACGGGACGGCCGAAGAGACCGGAGCCGTGTTCCCGCTGCTGGGCGACGCCATCTCGGTGAGTGACTATCCGGCCATGCTGGCCGCCGAGTGTGCGCGGTTGAACCGCGCCGGGCTGACCACCTGCTCGGAGATGGCGTTCGATCCGATGTTCCGCCCGCTGCTGGCCCAGATGCACGACCAGCTGACGGTGCGACTGCGCACCTACGAGATGTCCACCGCCGCCCTGCACACCGACGCCAGCCCATCCGAAGGGGACGACATGGTGCGCCAGGTCGGCATCAAGATCTGGGTCGACGGGTCGCCGTGGATCGGCAACATCGACCTGACGTTCCCGTATCTGGATACCGAGGCCACCCGGACCATCGGGGTGGTGCCCGGTTCGTGCGGGCATGCCAACTACACCAGGGAGCAACTCAGCGAGATCGTCGGCACGTTCTTCCCGCAGGGCTGGCAGCTGGCCTGCCACGTGCACGGCGACGCCGGCGTGGACACCATCTTGGACGTCTACCAGGAAGCACTGGGGCGTTGGCCACGAAAAGATCACCGGCTGCGGCTGGAACACGTCGGCGCCATCACGCCCGAGCAGTTGCGCCGGGCGCACGACCTGGGCGTTACGTGCAGCCTGTTCGTCGACCATCTGCACTACTGGGGCGATGTGCTCGTCGACGGCCTGTTCGGGCCCGAGCACGGTGAGCGCTGGATGCCCGCGGGTTCGGCCGTGGCCACCGGCATGCGGATCTCCCTGCACAACGATCCGCCGGTCACCCCGGAGGAGCCGCTGCGCAACATCAGCGTCGCGGTCACCCGCACCGCCCCGAGCGGCAGTGTGCTCGCGCCCGAGGAGCGGCTGACCGTGGAACAGGGGATCCGGGCGCAGACCATCGATGCGGCGTGGCAGTTGTTCGCCGACAACGTGATCGGATCGCTCGAGGTCGGCAAGTACGCCGACCTGGTGATCGTCTCGGCAGACCCGCGCGAAACCGCCGCGGTAGCCATCGCCGACCTGGAAGTACGGGCCACATTCCTGGCCGGGCGGCAGGTTTACCCGAAAGCCGGTTGACCGTTCGCGCGCCGTGGCACGCTCGGGGCATGTCAGATTTGCCGGCACCGAAGTTTCTCGACGAACGCGTCGCCCACTGGGCGGCGACAAAGCCTGACGAGGAGGCGGTCGCCTATCTCGGCCGCACCTGGACCTGGGCACAGTGGTTCGACCGGATCCAGCGGTTGGCCGGCGCGCTGAGCGCGTGGGGTGTCGGGCGGGGTGATGCCGTCGCATTCCTGGACAAGAACCACCCGGCCTGCGTCGAGACGACGATCGCCGCCGCGTCACTAGGGGCAGCCACCGCCATCATCAACTTCCGGCTCGCCGCCGACGAGTTGGATTACGTGCTCAACGACTGCGGGGCCAAGGTGCTCGTGGTCGGCGAGGAACTCCGGCCAGGCATCGACGCGATCGTCGACCGGCTCACCTCCGTCGAACACATCGTCACGGTGACGCCCGAGGGTGGCGACGGGGACGAGTACGAGGCGCTGCTGGCGAGTGCGTCGCCGGTGGGTCGGCCGCCGGACGTGCAGCCCGATGACACCGCCATCATCATGTACTCCTCGGGCACCACCGGCCGGCCCAAAGGCATTGCGCTGACCCATGCCAACGTCATCGCCCACACCATCAACGCGTTCGAGGGCTGGACGCTCAGCGCCGGGGACAAGAGCCTGGTGGCCATGCCGCTGTTCCACGTCGGCGGGTCGTCGTACATGCAGTGGGGCCTGCACCACGGGGCGCCGACGTACATGACGCGTGATGTCGACGGGATGGCGTTGGCCGGTGGGATCCTTGCCGGGGCGAACCGGACGTTCCTGGTGCCCGCAGTGCTGGCCAAGGTGTTCGACACCGGCGAGGATGCCGTGAAGCTGTTCGGCGCGTTGAAGACGTTCGCCTACGGTGCATCACCAATGCCGTTGCCGCTGTTGCGTTCTGCGTTGCGGGCGTGGCCGGAGACGGAATTCATCCAGGTGTACGGTCTGACCGAGGTGTCCGGCGCGATCAGCCGACTGGGACCGGACGATCACCGTGGCGCGAGTGAAGCGCGGCTGATGAGTGCGGGCACCGTGGTTCCCGATTCCGAGGTCAAGGTGGTCGACCCGGATACCGGTGCTGAGGTGCCGGTCGGTGAGCAGGGCGAATTGTGGTTCCGCTCACCGCAATTGATGAAGGGATACCTCAACCGGCCGGAGGCCACGGCGGAGTCCATCACGCCGGAGGGCTGGTTCCGCACCGGGGACATCGGCCGCGTCGACGACGGCGGGTACATCTTCGTCGAGGACCGGCTCAAGGACATGATCATCTCCGGTGGGGAGAACATCTACTCGATCGAGGTCGAGCGGGTGCTGGCCGAGCATCCCGCCGTCACCGAGGTCGCGGTGATCGGGGTGCCCGACGAGAAATGGGGCGAATCTGTGAAAGCCGTTGTGACACTTGACGGAGATGTTTCCGAACGGGATCTGATCGCGTTCGCCCGCGAGCACCTGGCGACCTACAAGTGCCCCAAATCGGTTGACATCGTGGATGAATTGCCGCGCAATCCGACCGGGAAGATCCTCAAGAAGGATCTCCGCAAGCCGTACTGGGAGGGCCGCGACCGCGCGACCGTGTAGGAATTGCCTGCCAGCTCTTCATTTCCCGTTCCGGGCGGAGTAGTTTCGGCTCCATACGTGTGCGCGGAGATGTGGGGTGCGGACATGGCACATGCGCATAGATTGCAGAAAATCTCCCGCGGGTTCGGGATCCTGACGGCCCTGGTCCTGGTGGTAGCCGGCGGACTACTGGGCCCGCCGCCGACAGCAAGTGCCTGGTCAAGAGCCGGTTTACCGGTCGAGATGCTGACCGTTCCGTCCGGAGCCATGGGCCGCGACGTCAAGGTCCAGTACCAGGGCGGCGGATCCCACGCGCTGTATCTCCTGGACGGCCTACGGGCCCGCGACGACTTCAACGGGTGGGACATCGAGACCCCTGCGTTCGAGTGGTACTACCAATCCGGGTTGTCCGTGGTCATGCCCGTCGGCGGCATGTCGAGCTTCTACACCGACTGGTACCAGCCCGCCGCGGGCAACGGCGGGGTCTGGACGTACAAGTGGGAGACGTTCCTGACCAGCGAGTTGCCGCAGTGGCTGGCGGCCAACAAGCGGGTGTCCTCGTCCGGCAATGCGGTGGTCGGGCTGTCGATGTCGGGCAGTTCGGCGCTCATTCTCGCCGCCTACTATCCGCAGCAGTTCCGGTACGCGGCGTCGTTGTCGGCGTTCTTGAATCCCTCGGCCGGCCCGTGGCCCGGGCTGATCGGGCTTGCGATGGGTGACGCCGGGGGTTTCTCGTCGGCGGCGATGTGGGGCGCACCCGGTGATCCGGCGTGGGCGCGCAACGATCCGACACTTCAGGTGGGGCGCTTGGTCGCGAACCACACCCGCATCTGGGTGTACTGCGGGTCGGGCACGCCGGGGGAGTTGGGCGGCAACGACGTCGCCTCAACCTTCCTGGAAGGTACGGCGCTGCAGAGCAACTTCAACTTCCGCGACCAGTACGTCGCCGCGGGCGGGAACAACGCGATGTTCAACTTCCCGCCGACCGGAACCCACACCTGGGGCTACTGGGGCGCGCAACTGAACCAGATGAAGCCCGATATCCAGCGGACGTTGGGTGCGGCCTGACCGTTTGGGCATCATTGACAGCGTGACTGACACGATGGCAGGCCTTGACGATATTCTCGAGCGCCTTCACGTCGTGGCCCTGCCGATGCGAGTTCGCTTCCGCGGCATCACCGTTCGTGAAGTGGCGTTGATCGACGGTCCGGCGGGCTGGGGTGAGTTCGGGGCGTTCCTCGAATACGAGGCGGCCGAGGCCTCGGCATGGCTGGCCTCAGCCGTGGAAGCGGCGTACCAACCGCGGCCTGCGATCCGTCGCGATCGGATCCCGATCAACGCCACCGTGCCCGCGGTGCCGGCCGCGCAGGTGCCCGAGATCCTGGCGCGGTTCCCCGGCGCGCGCACGGCCAAGGTCAAGGTGGCCGAGCCGGGGCAGACGCTGGCCGACGACGTCGCACGGGTCAACGCCGTGCGCGCGCAGGTTCCGGTGGTGCGGGTGGACGCCAACGGCGGCTGGACGCTGCCAGAGGCCGCGGCCGCCGCGGCGGCGTTGACCGCCGACGGACCCCTGGAGTATCTGGAGCAGCCGTGCGCGACGGTCGACGACCTGGCCGCGCTGCGCCGGCAGGTGGCGGTGCCGATCGCCGCGGACGAGTCGATCCGCAAGGCGTCCGATCCGCTGCGGGTGGTGCGGGCCCGCGCCGCTGATGTCGCGGTGCTCAAGGTGGCGCCGCTGGGCGGGGTATCGCGGATGCTCGACATCGCTGCGCAGATCGACATCCCGATCGTGGTGTCCAGCGCGCTGGATTCCGCAGTGGGCATCGCCCGCGGACTGCTGGCCGCCGCCGCGCTACCGGAGCTGCGACATGCCTGCGGGCTGGGCACGGGCGGATTTTTCGTGGAGGATGTCGCCGACGTGCCGGCGCCGGTCGACGGGTATCTGCCCGTCGGTGCGGTGGTGCCCGATCCGGCACGGTTGTCCGCGCTGGCGGCGACGCCGGAGCGGCGGCAATGGTGGATCGACCGGGTGCGCGAGTGCTACCCGCTGTTATTCGGGTAGGGCCTTACCAGGAACTCGGGGGCTGTCTCGAAATGTGGTATTGCCGGTGATATCAGGTTTCGAGATCAGCTATTGCTTCCAGCGGCGCGGACGGCGGCGCGCCACATTCGTCACACCAGTACCGCTCGGCCGGGCGAGGTGTGCTCTGGAAATGTGGTACCGCCCGCAGTACCAGGTTTCGAGATCGGTTATGCCTTCGGAAACGGTGATGGGTCAGTACATATCGGCCAGTGACACCGAAGGCCGGCTGACAAGTTTCTGAACCACCCACTGGTTCAACGACACTCCTTGTTCGGCAGCCTCCACAACGAGCCGGGCATGCAGCGACGGCGAGACTCGCACCATGAACTTGCCGCTGTAGCGATGGTCGGTCAGGGAGGCCGGCGGAGTCTCCTCGGCCGCCTGGATCAGCGCCACCTCTTCGGCGACCATCTTCTCCACCGCCGCAATCGCTTCGTGCGCCGTGACTGCGTTCGCCGACAGGTTCGGGAACTCGAGACACAACCCTCGGTACCAGCGGTCCTCATACGACCATTGGGCGCGGTAGGTGTACTCGGTCATGCCGCCGATCATCACCCCGCGGTCCGACAAACCCGGCCCATGTCCTGATTTGTGGGGTACGTGGCATAGACGCCATCGCCGAGGTCGCGAACACTGAAGACGTGAGGCGATCGGTGGTGATCCTGGGCTACGCCGGGGTGCAGGCGCTGGACCTGGTCGGGCCATTCGACGTGTTCTCCACCGCCACGCTGGCCCTGGCCGGTCAGGGCCGGTCCGATGACGGCTACGCCGTCACCCTGACCTCCGTGGACGGCAGCCCGGTCAGCACGCTCACCGGCTTGGAATTCGTCGCCGCACCGTTGCCCGACCCCCACGATCCGATCGACACGATCGTCATCCCCGGTGGCATCGGTGCAGATGCTGCTCGGGCCAACCCCGCCGTCGTCGACTGGATCGGCACCGCCGCGCAACGCGCCCGTCGCGTCGTCAGCGTCTGCACGGGTGCGTTCCTCGCCGCACAGGCCGGACTGCTCGACGGCTGCCCGGCCACCACGCATTGGTCCTCGGCGCGCCGGATGGCCGACGAATTCCCTTTGGTGGCAGTCGATCCCGAGCCGATCTTCGTCAGAAGTTCCGAGCAGGTGTGGACCGCGGCCGGGGTCACCGCAGGAATTGACCTGGCGCTGGCTCTGGTCGAAGACGACTACGGCACCGATGTCGCCCAGACCGTCGCCCGGTACCTCGTGCTCTACCTGCGCCGGCCCGGCGGGCAGACGCAGTTCTCCGCGCCGGTCTGGATGCCGCGGGCAAAACGCGCGCCGATCCGTGCGGTGCAGGAATCCATCGAGTTCGAACCCGGTGGGACACACAGCATTTCTGATCTGGCCCGGCGTGCGGCGATGAGCCCGCGGCACTTCACCCGGGTGTTCACCGACGAGGTCGGCGAGGCGCCCGGCACCTACGTGGAACGCATCCGCACCGATGCCGCGCGCCGCCAGCTCGAGGAATCCGATGACACCGTCACCGTCATCGCCGCACGCTGCGGCTTCGGCACCGCCGAGACCATGCGGCGCAACTTCGTCCGACGTCTGGGCATCTCGCCCGATCAATATCGAAAAACCTTCGCCTAGAGGAGATGCCATGCAGATCGCGATCGTGTTGTACCCCAGCTTCACCGCGCTCGACTTCATCGGGCCCTACGAGGTGCTGCGCAACCTGCCCGACGCGGAGGTGCGGTTCGTCTGGCACGAACCGGGCCCCGTCACCGCCGACTCCGGCGTACTGACGGTGGGAGCGACTCACAGTTTCGACGAAACCCCGTCGCCCGATGTGGTGCTGGTACCCGGCGGGCCCGGCACCACCATGGCGGCCCGCGACGAGAAGGTGCTCGACTGGCTGCGGCAGGTGTATCCCGGAACCGCGTGGACGACGTCGGTGTGCTCGGGGTCGGTGGTGCTGGCCGCCGCGGGCCTGCTGGACGGGAAGCCCGCCACCTCGCACTGGTCGGTGTTGAGCGTGTTGAAGGTGATGGGCGCGAAGCCGGTGGGGGATCAGCGCATCGTGCGCGCCGACCCCGACGGCAAGGTGATCACGGCGGCCGGCGTCTCGGCGGGGATCGACTTGGCGGTATGGCTGGCCGGCCAGATCGCCGGTGAGGCCAAGGCCAAGGCCATTCAGCTGATGATCGAGTACGACCCGCAGCCGCCGTTCGACTCCGGGCACATGTCGAAGGCGAGCGCGGCTACGAAGGCCAGTGCCACCGCGCTGCTGAGCAAGGACATGATCAAACCCGAGCCGCTCAAGGCCGGGGTGCTGCTGGCGTGGGATCAGGCGATCCGGAAGGTGCGGGGGCGTCGCCCCGCGTGATCTGTTGCACTGAGGTCCATGAAGTAGCGTCGGCCGGGTGAACTTGGCTTATGACGAGCGAGGCAAGGGCGATCCGGTGCTGCTCATCGCCGGACGTGGTGGGGCGGGCCGTACCTGGCATCTGCATCAGGTCCCGGCGTTGCAGCGGGCCGGCTACCGCGTCATCACCTTCGACAACCGCGGGGTCGGCGCGACGGAGAACGCCGCGGGATTCGGTACCGCGCAGATGGTGGCCGACACCGCCGAGCTGATCGAGAGCCTGGGGGCCGCACCCGCCCACGTCGTGGGGGTGTCGATGGGCTCCTATATCGCCCAGGAACTGATGCTGGCCCGCCCTGACCTGGTGCGCTCGGCGGTGCTGATGGCGACCCGCGGCCGTCACGACCGGGCCCGTGAGTTCTTCCGCGACGCCGAGCGTGACTTCGCGACCTCGGGTGTTCAGCTGCCACCGAAGTTCGACGCCAAGATGCGGATGTTGGAGAGCTTCTCGCCCAAGACGCTCAACGACGACCGCCTGGTGCGCGACTGGGCCGAAATGTTCACCATGTGGCCCACCAAGCAGACCCCGGGCCTGCTCACGCAGCTCGATGTCGGGCCGGAGGACAACCGGCTTCCGGCCTACCGGTCCATCACCACGCCGGTACTGGTCATCGGGTTCGCCGACGACGTGGTGTTGCCCGCTCACCTGGGTCGCGAGGTCGCCGACGCGATCCCCACCGCCCGGTATCTGGAGATCCCCGACACCGGGCACCTGGGTTTCATCGAGAAACCCGAGGAAGTCAACGCCGCGCTGCTGGAGTTTCTCACCGGTCAGGCCGGCCAGACCGGTCAGTACTAGCGAATAAGGTGGAGTGGTGAACCCCTCGACGGCACAGGCGCGTGTAGTCGTCGACGAACTGATCCGCGGCGGTGTCCGCGATGTCGTGCTGTGCCCGGGCTCGCGCAACGCCCCGCTGGCGTTCGCCCTGTCCGACGCCGACCGCGCCGGTCGCATCCGCCTGCACGTCCGTATCGACGAGCGCACGGCCGGGTACCTGGCTGTCGGGCTCGCGGTGGCGGAGCGGGCGCCGGTGTGTATCGCGATGACGTCGGGCACGGCGGTGGCCAATCTCGGGCCCGCGGTGGTCGAGGCCAACTACGCCCGCGTGCCGCTGATCGTGCTGAGCGCGAACCGGCCCTACGAAATGTTGGGCACCGGCGCCAACCAGACCTTCGAGCAGCTGGGGTACTTCGGGACCCAGGTGCGGGCCAACATCAGCCTCGGCCTGGCTGAAGACCGCCCAGAACAGCTCGACTCGCTCAATGCCCAGTGGCGCTCGGCGACCTGCCGGGTGCTGGCGGCGGCCACCGGATCGCGCACGGCCAACGCGGGGCCGGTGCAGTTCGACATCCCGCTGCGCGAACCACTGGTGCCCGACAACGCACACGGGGACGCGTCATTGCCTGGGTTTGTCGGCTCCTCGCGCGAGCGCTCGTCGCAAGGCCGCCCGGACGGCAAGCCCTGGACCTACACCCCGCCGGTGAGCTTCGACCAGCCGCTGGAGATCGACCTCACCCCGGACACCGTGGTGATCGCCGGTCACGGTGCCGGTGTGCACCCGAATCTGGCCGGGTTGCCGACGGTGGCCGAGCCCACGGCGCCACGTCCGGAGAACCCGCTGCACCCGCTGGCGCTGCGTCTCGTGCACCCCAAGCAGGTCATCATGCTGGGCCGTCCCACCCTGCATCGGCCGGTTTCGGCGCTGCTGGCCGATCCGGCGGTGCCGGTCTACGCACTGACGACCGGCCCGCGCTGGCCCGACGTCTCGGGCAATTCGATGGCGACCGGCACCCGTGCGGTGACCACCGGCAGCCCGGACCCGGCCTGGCTGGACCGTTGCACCGAGCTCAACAAGCACGCCGTCGCGGCGGTGCGGCAGCAACTCGCGTCGCATCCGTCGACCACCGGCCTGCACGTGGCGGCGGTGGTGGCCGACGCGCTGCGCCCGGGGGACCAGCTGGTGCTCGGGGCGTCCAACCCGGTGCGCGACGCCGCCCTGGTGGGGCTGAGCGCCGAGGGTGTCAAGGTGCGGTCCAACCGCGGGGTGGCCGGTATCGACGGCACGGTGTCGACGGCGATCGGCGCGGCGCTGGCGCATGACGGCCGGACGATTGCCCTGATCGGGGATCTGACCTTCGTGCACGACAGTTCGGGCCTGCTGATCGGGCCCACCGAGCCGACGCCGCGCAATCTGACGATCGTGGTGTCCAACGACAACGGTGGCGGCATCTTCGAGCTGCTCGAGCAGGGCGATCCACGGTTCGCCGACGTCTCGTCGCGGATCTTCGGCACCCCGCACGACGTGGATGTCGCGGCGTTGTGCCGCGCATATCACGTCGACAGCCGGCAGTTGGATGTCGGCGATCTCGCGGCGGCGCTGGCCGAACCCTTCGAAGGCATGCGGGTGCTGGAGGTGAAGGCCGACCGGTCGTCGCTGCGGGCCCTGCATGCGTCCATCAAGGCCGCCCTGTGAGGCCTGGACAGATCGCGGCCCGGCTGCGGGCGCTGGTGCAGCCGCTGATTCCGCATCTGTACGGCGAGCCGGGTGAGACTCGGGCGCAGCGGATCATCCGCCGGGTACGGATCGGTGTGGTGATCGCTGCCTGTCTCGTCACGTTGCAGTCGGTGCTGCTGGTGGTCGGCGCCTGGCGCAACGACCAGCAGATCGAACGCAACATGGGTGTGGCCGCGGCCGAGGTGCTCAGCGCCGGGCCCCGCCGCTCGACCGTCGAGTTCGTGACACCCGACCGTGTGACCTATCGCCCCGAGTTGGGTGTGCTGTATCCGTCCGAACTCGACACCGGCATGCGGATCTACGTCGAGTACGACAAGAACAATCCCGATCTGGTGCGGGTCCGCGACCGCGACGCGTCACTGGCGATCATCCCGGCCGGGTCGATCGCAGTGGTGGGCTGGTTGGTCGCGGCCGCGGCACTGGCGCTGCTGGCGTTCCTGCAGCGACGGCTGAGTCGGGTCAGCTCTGCGGCGTAGCCAGCAGTTTGGCCAGCCAGTCAGGGTCACTGGTATCGACCACCTGCTCGCCGACGAGGTCGTAGATCGCCGGGGTGGACACCTCGTACTGGGTTTCGCTGAGCAGTTCGGCGTTGGCGTCATTGAGTTCGTCGGGGTCGATGATCTGCTCACCGGCGGCGATCTTGTCGGTGTGCTCGGAGCCGACCCCGCTCGCCGACGCCATGGCGGCGATGGCGTCGTCGGTCGGGCCGGGTGAGCCCTCGGGTTGCTGATGGCCCCACAGGTCCTGCACGAAGGCCTGGAAAGCGGTCCCGGTCGTGTTGGGGCCCGCGGCCAGGAACAGGGCGTTGGCGACGCGGGTGGAGTACTCGGTGACCGACTGGTCCAGGAAGGTCAGCGGCCGGTACGTCACCGCCAGACGGCCCTGGCCGACAGCGGCGGCAATGGCGTCGCCGGACTCGTGCTGCAGGTGCGCGCATGCCGGGCACTGCGGTTCGGTGAAGAACTCGATCTGGGCGGGCGCATCCGGAAAACCGATCAGGATGCCGGCGCCGTCCTCGGTGATCTCGGTGCCGGGCTTGTTTCCGTTGGCTTGTGCGCTGCCGTCGACGAGTCGGGTGCAGCCCGTGGTCGCGCCCGCAACCGACAAGGCCAGCACGGCCAGCATCGCTGCAGCAACGCGGGACAATCGCATGTGGCAACACTAGACCGGCGCATCAGGTTTTAGCGTGTCGTATCCCCGGACGCTACCTCGGGGACAGGTGCCGCTGCGACCATTCGGGTGTGCGCGTTGCGATCGTTGCCGAGTCCTTCCTCCCGAATGTCAACGGCGTCACCAACTCGGTGCTTCGGGTGATCGAGCATCTCCGCCGCACCGGCCACGAGGTACTCGTCATCGCCCCGGACACCCCGCGGGGTCAGCCGCCGGCCGAGCGTGTGCATGACGGGGTGCGGGTGCACCGGGTGCCTTCGCGAATGTTTCCCAAGGTCACCTCGCTGCCGCTGGGTGTGCCGCGGCCCCGGATGGTGAATGTGCTCCGCGGCTTCGACCCCGACGTCGTGCACCTCGCGTCACCGGCACTGCTCGGCTGGGGTGGCGTGCACGCCGCCCGCCACCTCGGTGTGCCGACGGTCGCGGTGTTCCAGACCGATGTCGCCGGGTTCGCCGAGAGCTACGGCGTCGGTATCCTGTCGCGGGCCTCGTGGGCCTGGACCCGTCGCCTGCACAGCAAGGCCGACCGCACCCTGGCCCCGTCCACCTCGGCGATGGAAAACCTTGAAGCCCACCGCATTCCCCGGGTGTTCAAATGGGGGCGCGGGGTCGACATCACCGGTTTCGCGCCGTCGGCCCGCGATGAGCAGCTGCGTGCCACGTGGTCGCCGGAGGGCAAGCCGGTCGTCGGGTTCGTCGGCCGGCTGGCCCCGGAGAAGCACGTGGAGCGGTTGGCCGCGCTGGCCGGGCGCGACGATCTGCAGCTGGTGGTGGTGGGTGACGGGGTGGACCGCGCCAAGCTTCGCACTGTGCTGCCCACAGCCGTTTTCACCGGTGAACTGCACGGAGCGGCCCTGGCGTCGGCATACGCCAGCATGGACGTCTTCGTCCACCCTGGTGAGCATGAGACGTTCTGCCAGGCCGTGCAGGAGGCGATGGCCTCGGGCCTGCCGGTGATCGCGCCCGATGCCGGCGGGCCCAGGGATCTGGTGGCGCCGTACCGCACCGGGTTGTTGCTTCCGGTCGGTGAATTCGAGTCGGCGTTGCCGGCATCCGTCGATCATCTGATCGCCGAGCGTTCGCGGTACTCGGTCGCGGCGCGGCGTAGCGTGCTGAGCCGAACCTGGCCGGCCATCTGCGACGAGCTGATCGGGCACTACGAGGCCGTGCAGGGCCTGCGTCGGTTGCGCGCGGCCTGATTTTCCCCGCGGGACGGTTAGCGCCGCGCGGCCAGCCACGGAATGAGGCCACCGGCCAGCACGTGTTGGATCTGTCGCTCGGAAAGCCTGTGCCGCACCGGGAAAGTCGTATTCTGCGTGGTGTTGGTGACGATGATGGGATCTCCGCCGATCAACGCCTGTCGCAGGCCGGTGAGGGTGAGTACGTCATCCTGCGCCACGCCGTCGTAGTCGGCGGGATCGGCGAATTCCACTGCGAGCACGCCGAAGTTGGCGAGGTTCTGCCAGTGGATGCGCGCGAACGACTTGGCGATCACCACCTGCAGTCCGAGGTAGCGCGGCGCGATCGCGGCGTGTTCGCGGGACGAGCCCTGGCCGTAGTTCTCTCCGCCGACGATGATGTGGCCGGATCGCGCCGCCTGCGCTCGGTCCGGATAGGTCTCGTCGATCTGGGTGAAGCTGAACATGGCGAGTTTCGGGATGTTCGACCGGAACGGCAGGGCACGGGCACCGGCCGGTGAGATCTCGTCGGTCGAGATGTTGTCGCCGACCTTCAGCAGGACCGGCGCCTCGATCAGATCGGCCAGCGGGGTCAGCTCCGGAAGGCTGGAGATGTTGGGGCCCTTGATGACTTCGACAGCCTGAGCCTGTTCGGGCTCAAGGGGAGCCACCAGCATGGCGGTGTTGACGCTGAAGTGCGTGGGCAGGTCCAGCTCCGGGTACTCGATCCCGTTGTCGGCTGCCCACTGTCGCGGATCGGTGATGACGCCCGTGATGGCCGATGCCGCAGCGGTCTCCGGCGAGCACAGCCACACCGAATCCTCCTTGGTGCCGGACCGGCCGGGAAAGTTGCGGGGCATGGTCCGCAACGAGTTGCGACCCGTGGCCGGGGCCTGACCCATGCCGATGCAGCCCATGCAGCCGGCCTGGTGGATGCGCGCGCCGTTGATGACGAGTTCGGTCGTGGCGCCCATCCTGGTCAGGTCGGTGAGGATCTCGCGGGAAGTGGGGTTGACGTCGAAGCTGACGTCGGGGGAGGTCTGGTGGCCGCGCACCATGGCCGCCGCGATCGCGAAGTCCCGTAGGCCGGGGTTGGCGCTGGAGCCGATGACGACCTGGGCGATGGGTTCGCCGGCCGCCTCGGACACCGGGACGACGTTGCCCGGGGACGACGGTTTGGCGATCAGCGGTTCGAGTGCCGAAAGGTCGATGACCTCGTCGATGTCGTATTGCGCGCCGTCGTCGGCGACCAGTTCCACCCAGTCGTCGCCGCGGTCCTCGCCCACCAGGAAGTCGCGCACCGCGTCGTCACTCGGGAACACGGTGGTGGTCGCCCCGAGTTCGGCGCCCATGTTGGCGATGACGTGCCGGTCCATCGCCGACAGGCCTGCCAGCCCGGGTCCGTAGTACTCGATGATGCGGTTGACGCCGCCTTTGACGTCATGGCGTCGGAGCATCTCGAGGATCACGTCTTTGGCCGAACACCATTGCGGCAGTTCGCCTTCCAGCCGGATGCCCCACACCTCGGGTGCGCGCAGGTGCAGCGGTTCGCCGGCGATGGCCAGCGCCACTTCGAGCCCGCCGACACCGATCGCCAGCATGCCCAGCGATCCGGCGGCCGGGGTGTGGGAGTCCGATCCCACCATGGTCTTGCCGGGTATGCCGAAGCGCTGCATGTGGGTTGGGTGCGAGACCCCGTTGCCGGGTTTGGAGAACCACAGCCCGAAATGTTGCGCGGCCGTCCGCAGATACTCGTGATCCTCGGCGTTCTTCTCGTCGGTCTGCAGCAGGTTGTGGTCGACGTACTGCACGCTGACCTCGGTCCGGGCCCGGTCAAGCCCGAGTGCCTCGAGCTCCTGCATCACCAGGGTTCCGGTGGCGTCCTGCGTCAGTGTCTGGTCGATCCGGATCGCGATCTCCTCCCCGGGCGTCATCGACCCGGAGACGAGGTGGGACCCGATCAACTTTTGTGTGACGCTTTCCGGCATCCACAGAGGCTTCCCCGGGGATTGCCGGATGAAACCGCTGCTAGCCCTGCGCCAGCACCGACACCGGCTGCCACTGCTCCCAGGTCGCCAGCCGGCTCTCGTAGTCGGCCTTGGCCAGCTGCAGCGGCAGCTCGCCGAAGAACACCCGCAGCGGCGGGTTCTCGGCGTCGACGATCTTGAGAACCGCCTCGGCCGAGGCCTTGGGGTCACCGGGCTTGGCGCTGCGCTGTGCGCGGGCGCGTTGGGCGGCCGCGCGGGCCTCGTCGTAATCGGCAAGCGGGGCAGCATGTCTGGACGACGAGCCGGCCCAGTCGGTGGAGAACCCGCCCGGCTCGATCAGCGTCACATGCACACCGAACGGTGCGACCTCCTGGGCCAGTGACTGCGAGAACCCTTCCAGCGCCCACTTCGACGCGTGGTACATGCCGACCAACGGGAACGCGGTGATGCCGCCGATCGAGGACACCTGGATGATGTGCCCACTGCCCTGCGCGCGCAGGTACGGCAGCGCGGCCTGGGTGACCCACAGGGCGCCGAAGACGTTCGTCTCGATCTGATCGCGGGCGTCGGCCTCCGACAGCTCCTCGATGAACCCGAACTGGCCGTAGCCCGCGTTGTTGACGACGATGTCCAGCCGGCCGAACTGGTCGTGGGCCTGGGTGACGGCGGCGAAATCTGCCGCGCGGTCGGTGACGTCCAGTTTGATCGGCAGCAGCGCGTCGCCGTACTTGTCGGCCAGATCGGCCAGCGTTGCGGTGTCGCGCGCAGTGGCGGCGACCTTGTCGCCGCGCTCCAGGGCAGCGATCGCCCACTCCCGGCCGAAGCCCCGCGATGCACCGGTGATGAACCACACTTTTTCGCTCATGATCATTCTCAAGTTGCCCCGTCGAGCTCCAATTCCCGGTCGCAGGAAGTTCACAGGAAGGGCTACGGGTAGCGTCGGCGGCGTGAGTCGAGCGAGCCTGGAGAAGAACCCCCACGAAGTGGCATCGATGTTCGATGCCGTGGCGCGGCGCTACGACCTGACCAACACTGTGCTGTCGTTGGGGCAGGACCGGTTCTGGCGTCGGCAGACCCGGGCGGCGCTGGGCATCGGCCCGGGCGACAAGGTGCTGGACCTGGCGGCGGGCACCGCGGTGTCGACGGTCGAGTTGGCGTCGTCGGGTGCGTGGTGTGTGGCCGCGGACTTTTCGGTGGGCATGCTTGCCGCCGGGGCGTCCCGTCCGGTGCCCAAGGTGGGCGCCGACGCCACCCGGCTGCCGTTCGCCGACGGCGTGTTCGACGCCGTGACGATCAGCTTCGGGCTGCGCAACGTCGTCGACCATGTGGCGGGCCTTCGGGAGATGGCCCGGGTGACCCGGCCCGGCGGCCGGCTGGTGGTGTGTGAGTTCTCCACGCCGACCAATCGGGCGTTCGCCACGCTGTACAAGGAGTATCTGATGCAGGCGCTGCCGCGGATGGCCACCGCGGTGTCGAGCAACCCGGATGCCTATGTGTATCTGGCCGAGTCGATCCGGGCCTGGCCCGATCAGGCCGATCTCGCCCGGCGCATCGCAGACGCGGGCTGGTCACAGGTCAAGTGGCGCAACCTGACCGGTGGGATCGTGGCGCTGCACGCGGCGACCAAGCCTGCCC
The DNA here is from genome assembly GCA_036235365.1 of Mycolicibacterium sp. 050232. Lineage (GTDB taxonomy): Bacteria > Actinomycetota > Actinomycetes > Mycobacteriales > Mycobacteriaceae > Mycobacterium. Next base: position 284,139 of record JAZBEZ010000008.1, read on the forward strand.
CCTGAGAGAGCCCCATCCCCTAAGCACCGCGAGCGACCGTGTCTGTACGACGACACGCCGCAAATTGCGTACCGCAGTGGTCGCTCGCGCAGGCCACTCGCCACAAAATGAGGTACTGGACTACCCCAGCCTTTCCGCGTGCGCGCGCCCTACCCTTCGGTCACGTCCGCGAAGGGGGAGGAACACCATGGCTGGAATCATCACGCCGGAATCGTTTGAGCCAGAAGAGCTCATGAACATTCCGGTGGCGGGTAGCGGAGTCTCTTGTCGGGTGACTTCCGGCTACGCCAATTTCTTCGACAAGAACATCACCAACGTTTACGGCGCACCGATCGGGCTCGAGCCGCTGCCGGGCGATGACGTCCTGCAGCCGCTACCGCTCTCCGGTGATTTCTATCCCGAGGATGACGACAAGAAGTGGCGGGCCTACGAGGTCCACATGGTTGTCGGTCCGACGTGGCGCAGCGTGCGGGATGTGTCACCGATCGTGAGCGTGGCCGGGTTCGCGTTCATGGACAACGACTCCGCCGATTCGTCGGGATGGGAAGTCCGCAGCTGCACCTGGGACACGGTGGGCCTGACCGGCGACCAGAGCGATCTGGAACGCATCCGCCTCAAGGTCGATCTCCGGATGTGCGGCGGTCGGGGCTACTCCATCATCAAGCTCGGCTATCACCTGGTGGCCGTGGGGCGATAGGCATTCAGCGCCGCGCGTTGGCGACCAGCTTGTTGACGATGGTGGCGGCCTGGCCGTGGATCGCATAGCCACACACCTTGGCATCGACGGTCATCGTGCCCACCACTGACTGGGCACGTTGGCACGCCCATCCGTCGGTGCCGGTCCGGGTGGTGGTCTGGGTGATCAGGTCGCCGTCGACGACGAGATCGCCGATGTGCCAGACCCGGTCGCTGTTCTCGTCACCCGACTTCTCGCGCAGCGGAATCGCGGATCCGGCGCATTTTCCCCACCACTTCTTGGAGCCGTCGAGCGTGGATCGGGCCTCGTCCTCCGACATGAGCAGCACGGCGGCCTGTTGTACCCAGTGGCGATGGTCGGAATCGGGGTCCTGCGCCACCTGGGTCCGTACCGCGTCCCAGTAGCTGAACAGATAGACGAGATCCTCGGCGGGAAACATTGCACCCAGACACTTTTCGTCGCGAATGCGCCAGAAGTTGTTGTTCATGTCCGCGGTCTTGCTGGTGAACGCCAAGTTGTCGGCCCCGGTGATCGCCTTGAGTTCCTCGATCGGCAGCATGATCTGCTCGAGTTTGTTCTCCTCGGGCGACGGAGTCTTCGTCTGGGCGGTGCCCGAGACGGTGCTCGTGCACCCGGTCAGCCCCATCAGCGCTGTCGCTACGGCAATCACACACCACATCCGAGTTCTGCCCACCCGGTCATTCTTGCCTGTTCCTCCGCCGAAACCGCATTCCAGCAGAATTTGTTCGAGTAGCCGCCTTCTGGAATGCCGTTTCGGCGGAATGTCAGGACAGCACGCGGGCAGCCACCGTGAACCGGCGCAGGGAGCGCCGATCGCGGGCGCTGACCTCGGTGCCCGTCAACTCGGCCGCGCGTGGATGCTGCATGGCCCGGATCGCCCGGTGCGGCACGGCGCGCGGCCACCAGTCCGTCGGGGCGAACATCTGCCGGCGAAAGGGCTCGAAGTGCTCACCTGCGGAGAGCTGGGTACGGCACGCATCCTCGAAGTACTCGCCGAACTCGGTCCAGCTTCCCGGCATGGGTCGCGTCGAGATGCCGTAGCGCCGGTACCACGAGCAGCACTCCTGGTAGAGCTGCTCGTGCTCGCGGTCATCCAGCTTCCGGATGAACGTATTGACCATCATCACAAGACTTTCCACATAGGTGGCGTGTTGGAAGTGGAAGATGTCTGGGTTCAGTGCGTGGTACTTGTGCCCGGCCGGATCACGGCCCTTGACCTCTTCGTGCGCGAACCGGATGTACGGGCGCATGTCGACGTCGGTGAACGCGATCCTGATCGCCTGGGTCACTGTGCGTTTGTGGTGCAACCAGACTCGTCGGTGCAGAAGTGCATGCTGGGTTATCCCGGTGGCGATGGTCGGATGCAGTGACTGCAGGCAGACCGCCCTCGGCAGGACGAACAGGAATCGTCGGTCCTGCAGATACCGCGACAGCAGGGTATCCGGGCCGAGTCCGGCCGCCACGGTCGTCAGATCAGTGCCTTCTTACGGCGGATCCGGCGGCGCAGATCCTTCATCAGCACCGCATAGTTGCCGGTGCGCAGGGATTTCGGCAGGAAGCGGTTGACGAAAGCCACGAACAGGAAGAGATGTTCGAAGCGACGCCGGTCGGTCTCGGTCCACTCCAGTTCCATGGCATCGCGAAACACCGGCGCCAGGAAGCCGATGGTCAAGAACCGCAGCAGTGGCGCCAGCATCTTCCGCATCGGCCAGTTGATCATCCGCAGATCCACCAGAACCATGAGGTAATCCCGCACGAACGGGGTCATCTCGACGCGTTCGCACGCGGTGTTCCAGTACGCGTCGAAGTCGGCCCTGGTGGCCGGCCACATCTCCTCGAGCACCTGCAGCGTGGTGCCGATGGTCATGGCGCTCTGGTAGAAACCTTCGGCCTGCTCCTCGGTCATGGTGCCGTAGAGCAGTTGATGGGTGTCCTCGTAGAAGATGAACAGGCAGGCCGCCACCCACAACTGCAGTTCGCGGTTGAAGGCGTTGTACTTGACCGGGCTGTCCTCGGTGGACCGGACCTGCCGGTGCGCGACGTTGACCGCCTCACGGTAGGCGTTCTTCTCCTCGTCGGTGCCGAGGATCGCCACGGTCAGATACTGCGCGGTGGTACGCAACCGCTTCCACGGGTGGTGCACCAAACTGCCTGACTCGACCCGGCTTTCGGCCACACCGTAGCCGACCTCGGGCCAGCTCATCTGCATGATGACGTTGGCGGCCGCCCCGGCGGCGGACCAGAAGTCCAACGCATCCGAGAGGTCGACCTCCTTCTTTCTGATCCACCGCGGCACCCGCTGCGTGACGGTGATGCGGGTCTCGGCAGTGGTCAGGCGCGGCTCGGCAGCCAGATCCACGTATGTCGCGGGCATGGGACTCCTCTCGGGGCGAACTTCGGCTAACGGTTGGGTTACACGGTCTGCACGTCGTCGACGATCCAGCGGTCGCCGCTGCGCACCAGCTTGACCACCATCCGGTATTTCTGGTTACTTCCTTGCGGCGCAGTCACATTGGTGACGTGCTGATCGACGAATGCGATGACAGTTGCGGTGTCGTCGTCGAGTGTGTCGGTCACGACGCGATCGGCGGTGGCGGTGGCGACGCCCTTGCTGGTCACCACGATGTCGCGAAGCGCCTTGACCATCTCGTCGTACTTGGCCGCGAAGCCGGGGGTGGAATTGGCGACGATGTGGTCACGGTTGGCGTCCATCTTCTGGTAGTCGAACGCGGCCATGGCCACCAGATAGTCGCGCGACGTCTGGACGGCCTGGGCCCGCAGGGCGTCGTCTTGGCGGTGGCGGTACTCGCTGATCGACAGCACCACCAGCGCGGCTGCCGCGGCGATGGCCACCAGGGCGGCAAGGGCCGCCAGCACCCGGCGCTTGGGGCGCCGGGAGGATTCGGAATCCGCTACCTCGGTCTCGACTTCGTCGGTTTCGTCTGCGGTGACTTCTGCAGGATCCTCCAACGTCAGCACCGTTTCACTGCGGTCGTCGACGGGGTCATGGGCAGTGTCGTCGTCCGATTTGCTCACTGCGGGCCACCTTTCAGGATGCTGCGCCATTTGTAGGCCAGCTGGGCCAGGGTCGGGATCTTGACCGGGTCAGTGACCACCTCGGGTCCGATCGGATGCCCGGGGGTCTGCGAGTTCTGCAGGCCGAGATCGTTGGGGCGGGGCGCGTTGACGGCGCCCCGCATCAGCATGTCGGGTGCCGGCGGGCAGTACATCACCAGGTTCGGTTGTTTCGCGCTGACATCGCCGATGGCCCGGCGGTCGACGTCGTAGTTGCACACCGGCCCCTGGGTCGCGATCAAAGAGAAATCCGCCCGGGTCTGGCCGGTGGCGTCCAGCTTCACGATGGAGGTCAGATCCTGCAAACCCTTGGGGATCGTCGACAGCCCCGTCTGCAGCGAGTCGGTGCGATCCCCGATGATCGGCGTGACAGTGGCCAGGTTGGCCAGCGTGGCCCCGAACGTGCCCTGATAGGTGTCCAGCACCCGTTGCAGGGACTTCAGTGCCCCTGGCGAGCGGTCGGTCAGGTAGAGAAACGCCGGACCGCTGCCGTCGAGCTGGTTGGCCAGACGCGCGCTGGCGCCCATGCCGCGTACGAAAGGATCGCCCTGGCCGGCCATGGTGGTGACGAGTTCGGCGGTCCCGTCGATCAGCGGTTGCAGCTGGCCGGTCTGGTTGCGGATGCGGGTGGACATGTCCGCCGCATTGTCGATCAGCATCGCCAGGTCGGGCCCCAGCCCTTCGAAGGCGTTCGCCAGTTCGGTGCCGACCGACTGGACCGTTTGAGTGTCGATGCCTTTCACCAATTGCGCAGTGTCGCCCATGATCCGGTCCATCTGGATCGGCTGCCGGTCCGCCGGTGCGGCGATGGTGTCCCCGGAGGCCAGGTAGGGCCCGGCGTCGGACTGCGGCATGATGTCGACGCTCTGAATGCCCGCGGCGGTGCCCATACCGACGGTCAGGATCGCGTCGCGCGGGATCCGGGTGTCGGGGTCGATCGCCAGGCGCACCATGGCGGTGCCGTCGGGGGAGAGCCAGACGTCGTCGACGGTGCCGACCTGCACGCCGCGCACGGTGACGCTGGTTCCGGCGGTCAGACCGAAGGCGTCGGCCATGGTCGCGGTCAGGGTCATCGGTGTCCGGAAGCCCTGCGGCCCAGCCACATAGCGGATCCCGAACGGGATGACGATCGCGGCGATCACCGCGAAGATCGCCAGCTGAACTACTACCAGGCGTCTCAATTCAGACCTCCCGACAAGAACCCCTCCAGTGCGACGTCCCCGGTGATCGGGGTGCCGTTGACGATCAGCCCTCCGGTGAGGAGCTTGTCGATCGTGCCCGGGATGTCCAGGGCGCCATCGAACATCAGGTAGTCGCCGTGGACTGAGCTACCGAATTTCTCCAGGAAGGTGTTCATCGCGGTGAGCATTCCTCCGAGCCGGTCGTTGAAGGTGCCCAACATCCCGACGACGGTGCCGGCGTCGGTCACCATGGCATTGAGGTCGGTCGAGGACAACACGTTGTTGGCGGTCGCGGCCAGTGCGGTGGTCGAGGAGAACAGGGTCTGTAGCTTCGCGCGCTGCGTGTCGAGCATCGCCACCACCTTGGGTACCGCGTCGAGGTATCCGGCCACGGTCTTCTGCTCGCGGTCGAACTGCCCGGTGATGTTGGCGGCCAAGCTCATCGCCTGGTCGAACTCATCCTGGTGTTCAGTGGCCTTGGCGGCCAGCAGCGACATCGAGTCGATCAGACCGCGGATCTTGTCGGACCGCCCGCCGAAGGCCTTGTCCAGTTCGGTGACGATGGTGGCCAGCTGGTCGACGCCGCTGCGGGACAACAGCGCGCCGAATGTGGCCAGCGCGCTTTCGATCTGCGGTCCCAGTTCGGTGTGGCTGGGCGGGATCACATCGCCGTCGCGCAGGGCGCGCTGCGGGGTCAGTTCTGCGCTGCTGAGCCTCACGAACGGATTGCCCAGGGCCGAGGGCAGTTCCACGCTGGCCACGGTTCCGGAGTCGAGACCGTCGGCGTCGGCCAGGCTCAACTGGACCGAGGCGCCCGAGGCGGCCAGGCTCATTCCGCTGACCCGGCCCACCACTTTCTGCCCGTTGCGGACATCGGCGCCGATGGTGATGCCGTCGGCGGTGGGGAGCACCACCGTGACGGCCATGGTGTCGGTGGGGGAGGTGCGACCCAGCGGCAGGTCCTGCATCCCGATGTCGCTCAACGCCCATACGCTCGCGGCGGCGACCACCAGCGCGCAACCGACGGCCGCGCTCCGCAAGGTGGGTTTGGGCAGGGATCTAGGCATGACCGGTCACCTCGGGTATTTCGGGTTCGGCGCGGGGGCGTTGCCGGTGACGGCGGACACGATGCCCAGCGGGTCGGAGCGGCTGATCGGATAGGAGATGGGGTTGGTGATCCCGGCTCCGACGCACATCGGCAACATGTTGCGGTCGCAGAAGTTCTGCGCCGCAGCGAACTGGGTCAGCACCGTCGACACGTTCAGCCGGATCCGGCCGCGCCGGTCCTGGCCGATGGTGTTGGACAGGTTCTGCATCATCAGCGGCACCAGGTCCATGAATTCGGCCAGCTGCGGCTGCTTGGCGGTAAGCACGTCGCCGACGGCGTTGAGGTTGGCCGCGATGGTGCCCAGGTCGTCGCCGTGCTTGGCGACGAAACTGTCGACCTGATCGAGGACGACCTTCAGGTCCTGCATCGGTTGTGCGATATCGACGTTGGCGTCGGCCCAGCTGCCGCCGACCTGGCCGAGTTCGGTCACCATCTGGTCCAGCGAAACCTGACGTTGGTTGAACGCGGCCATCAGCGTGCTGAGGTTGTCCACCAACGTGCCGATATCCTCGGCCCGGGCGCCCAGGACGCCGCTGGCGGCGCTGAGGTTGCGCATCGCGGAGTTGAACTGTTTGCCCTGGTCGTGCCACTGTTCGGCGCCCCGGGCCAGCACCGTTCCGATGTCGCCCTGCTGCGGGCCGATCGCCGAGGTGAGCGTGCTCAGGCTGCCCAGCATGGTGTCGAAGGTGATCGGGGAGTGGCTGTGGTCGGCGGGAATGACGTGCCCGTCGGTCAGAGTGGGGCCGGATCCGCTGTATGCCGGGCCGAGTTCGACACTGCGGTCACTGATCAGCGCCGGGCTCATCACGTAGGCGTCCGGATCGGCGGGCAGCGCCACGTCGTCGGGCAGGGTCATGGTGACCCGCACAGTGGTGCCCTGCGGGGTCACCGCGGTGACCCGCCCTACCGGGACCCCGAGCACGGTGACCTTGCTGCCGGGATAGATGCCGTTGATGTAACCGAAGTCGGCGTGCACGGTGCGGGCCCGGTCGGTGCGGCCGAACACGTACCAGCCGCCGGCTGCCAGGGCCACGGCCATGAGGATCGCGAGCGCAGCTTTACGAGTCATCGGCACTCCCGCTGAACGTTGAGGAAGCACAGCAGGTTGTCGGGCATCACCACCGACGGCGAGTTGACGTCGGCCCAGTTGCCGTTGCCGGTGGCGTTGGTGACCGCGCGGATCGCCGGGGGCATCTGCAGCAGAGTCTGATCGATCTTGTCCACGTTGGCTTTCAGGGTTCCGGTGACCGCGGTGAGGCCGGCGATCAGGCTGCTGAAGTCGGCCTGCTTCTCGGTATAGATCGCGGCCACGTGCCGCATGATCGCGGTCAGGTTGGTGACGATGTCGGTCAGTGCCTGGCGACGGGCGGCCAGCGAGGACACGATGTACTGTGCGTTGGCTGCGGTGTCGGCCAGTGAATCGGTTTGATGCGACAGCATTTCGGCCATCGACCGGCTGATCCGCAGGATCTCGTCGATCTTGTCGCCGTTGTCGGCGAAGGCCGAGCTGGCGGCACTGATCCCGGCCAGAGCCTTGCCGAGCTCGGTGCTGTTGCCCGGCATCGTCTCGGTCAGGGTGGTCATCATCGCCGTCAGCGGCTGCTGGTCGACGTGCTCGGCGGTGTCGGCGGCCTTGCGTCCCACCTCGTCGAGGCTGTAGGGAACCGTGGTGCGCGACAACGGGATCACGTTGGAGTCCAAACCGTTCACGGTCCCGGCGGGCATCACGTCGAGGAACCGCTTGCCCAGCACGGTCCGCAGCCGCACCGTCACCGTGGTGCGGTTGCCCAGGGCCTGGGCCTTGTCCAGCCGGAAGCCGATGCGGACCCGGTCGCCGGCCAGGGCCACGTCTTCGACCCGTCCGGCGGGCACCCCGGCGACATAGACCGGGTCGCCGCCGGATAGTCCGCTGGCGTTGGCCAGTTCGGCCACGTATGCGTTGGTCCGGACGTGGTACACCGCGCGGGGGATCCCGATCGAGACCACCATGATGGCGACCAGGGTGACGGTGCCGATCATGCCGAGCGCCAACGGGATTGACGGGTTGTGTTTGCGCTGATCTTTCACGAAGAGAAAGATCACCGCGCCGACGAAGAGGTCGATCAGTTTGACGAGGAACATCTACTGACACACCTCTGAATGCGTGTAGCCGAAGATGTTGGCTTCGTGGCTGCGGATCTTGAGGGTGAAGTTGCACAGGTACAGGCTGATGAACCCGCCGTAGCTCGACGTGCGGTTGATCGCATCGCCGAACTCGGGCAGTCGCGCCAGCAGCGTGGTGAATTGCTCCGTGTTGGGCTGCCAGGTCTGCAGCATGGAGTTGAGGTTGGTGATGGTGTCTCCGTAGGCGGCGCTGGAGTTGTTGACCGTGTTGGCCAGGGTGGCCAGCACGGCGTTGCCCTGATCGATGAGCGTCTCGAACTGCCGGTCACCGGAGGTCACCGCGGCGCTGAGCCGGTTGAGCCCGTGCAGCATCTGCTCCAGCTGCGGCTGACGGGTGTTCATGGTGCGCATGAGTGCCGACATGTTGTCGATCAGCTGGGTGAAAATCCCCGCGTTGTTGCTCAAACTCGATGTCATGGTGGCAATCTGGGTGAGCAGCGTCGTCAAGGTCTGCGCCTGGCCGCTGAACGTCTCGACGAATCCTCGGGTCAGGGTGTTGACCTGCTCGGGGGCCAGGGCGTCGAACAGCGGCTTGAACCCGTTGAGCAGCGCGGTCAGATCCACTGCGGGCGAGGTCTGCGCCAGGGGGATGACGCCACCGGCGGCCAGACGGGCCGGTGGTTCGTCGGTGGAGACGTCCATGATCGCGCCGCCCGGATCGGACAGCGCCACATACCGGGCGCCGAGCATGTCGCCGTATCGCACCGCGGCGGTGACACTGCTGGTCAGGGTGAAGTCGGAGTTGACCTCGATGTCGACGTCCGCCCGGCTGGTGCCGTCGTCGTTGGGGGCGAACCGGATCGAATCCACCCGGCCGATCCGAATGCCGTTCATGGTCACCGGGTTTCCGACGTTGAGCCCTTCGACGCTGGTGAACTGCGCCTGGTAGGTGACCGTGCTACCGCGCACCGGCACCGACAGGGTGTTCATCACCAACACCGCACTGAGCATCCCGGCAGTGCCGAAGGCGCCCACCTTGGCCCACGACTGCCACCGACCGTTGCGGTTCATGAGACCTGCACTTCCGTGCCGCGCACCAGCGGGCCCAGCATGAGCACGGTGGCGATGTTCGGTTGGGTTGACGGGGCGCCGACGGGCGGCACCAGTTCGTCCTGCAGCACCGCCAGGGCGTGGGCCTGGCCGTCGGCGTCGACGACAGCGGATGCGGGTGCGACCGGAGGCCCACCCGGAACTGCTTCGGCGGGAAGCGGTTCCGTGGGTATCGGTGCGGACTGCGGTAGTCCGGGGCCCGGGGGCAGGAATGAGTTGGTGGGCAGGTGCGGGGCCGGTGCCGTGAACGGCGTGACCGGCAGATCGGCCGCCGGGCGGGCCAGCACGTCGGCGGGCTGATCCGGAACCTGGCCTGACGGTGCGGATTCGGCGCAGCGCGCACCCTGGGTGGCGCCGTAGACCGGGCAGTCCTGCATCGAGTACGGCATCGGCCCGGCGAACGTCGCCACGGCGGTGATGTTGAACTTGCCCGTCGCGAACACCTTGGCGCCGGCCTCGCCGAACGACTGTGCGCCGGCCAGGGTGTCGACCAACCCGAGCGGTTGGGCGGCGGTGGTCGCCATGATCTTGCCCGCCGAGTCGACGACGGTGATCAACTGCTGGCGATGATCGGACATGAACGAGGTGAGGACCGAGGAGAACCGGGCGAATCCGTCTATCGCCGAGGTGAACTTCTTCTGGTCATCGACCATCCGGTTGGACACCGACGTCGCTGCCGACAGGGTCGAGATGATGTCGGGGGTCGCGGTGTTCAGCGATGCCATCACGTCCCGGAATTGCGGTGTGGTGTCGAGGAACCGCACCAGCGACGGGGTCAGCACCTGGGCACTGGCGCTCAGGTTGTCGATCGTGGTGCCCAGTTCGGTGCCGCGGTTGCGCAGTGACTGGCTGATCGCGGTGAGGGCGGTCTGCATGCGTTCCGGCTTGATCTGGGAGAACAGCTCGACGATCTTGGTGAACACGTCGTAGAGCGCCATCGCGTCGGGGCTGTCGTCGATCGCCACGGTGTCACCGGGCTTCAGCCCCATCCCAGACCGGCTGCCTTGCGGGTCGACGAGTTGCAGGTAGATGTCGCCGAAGAAGGTGCGGGGCACGATCCGTGCTACAGCCGAGGACGGGATGATGCCGAGGCTGTCGGGTTCGATCGCCAGCCGGACCCGCGACGTGCGGGTGCCCGACTCGATGTCGGCGATGCGCCCGACGTTGACGCCGTGGTAGCGGACCGGGGATCCGCCGGTGATCAGCCCGGCCGACACCGGAATCCCGACGAACACATCGGCGCTGCGTTCCAGATGGCCCGAGGCTCGCGCCACCAGCACCGATGCCACCGCGACCGCCACGGTGGCCGCGGCCAGGCCGCGCAACGCCAGTTTCGCCCGGCTGGGTTCCGTACGCCTGTGAGACCTCTTGAGCAGCTTCACATTCCCATCCCGGGGATCTCGGGGACCAGGCCCCACAGGGCGAAGGTGAGCAGTACGTCGAGGATGCCGACCGCCAGGATCGCGGTGCGCAGCGCCCGGCCCGCGGCCTGTCCGACCCCGGCGGGACCACCGGAGGCGAAGTAGCCGTAGGTGCAGTGCACCAGCGCCACGACGATCGCGAAGACGATGGCCTTGATCCCGGAGTAGAGCAGGTCTTGCGGGCCGAGGGCCAGGTGGAAGAAGTAGTCGTACGTGCCGGGGGAGGCGCCGTTGAAGATCACCACCACGGTCCGGGTGGACAGGTAGCTGGCCAGCAGGCCGATCATGTAGATCGGGATGACGCAGACGACCGAGGCCAGCACGCGGGTGCCGACGAGGTAGGGGATCGACCGCAGCGCCATGGCGTCGATCGCGTCGATCTCGTCGGAGATCCGCATCGCCCCGATCTGGGCGGTGAAGCCCGTTCCGACCTTGGCGGCCAACGCGATCGCCACCACGACAGGCGCCAGTTCGCGGGTGTTGGCGATCGCGGCGAGCATGCCGGACAGCGTGTTCATCCCGACCAGGTCCAGGCCGCGCTGGGTCTCGACGCCCAGCATCATGGCCGCGGCCAGCGACATGGCGAACACGATGCCGATGGTGCCGCCGCCGGACAGCAGTGAGCTGGTGCCGAAGGTGACCTCGCCGATCTGGCCCAGGGTGTGCTTGCGGTAACGCACCAGGGCGTACGGCAGAGAACCGAGCACCTTGGCGTAGAACGTGACGTGCTGGCCGGCCACTGCGAGCGCGTCGAACCCGGCGACCGCGGGTCTCGAAATCCTGTGCAGGGCAGCGCTGCTGGCGATCGCCGTCACCGGTAACTACCCACGGCCGGAACCACCACGGTGTACAGCGCCGACATGGTGGTGTTGAGGATGAAGACGAGCGCGAAGGCCAGCACCACGGCCTCGTTCACGGCATTGGCCACCCCGCCGGCGCCGCCTTTGGCGTGCAGGCCCTTGAAGGTGGCGACCAGGGTGGCGGTCAGCCCGAACACCGCCGACTTGATCAGTGCCATAACGAAATCCGAGACCTGACCGTACTGGCTGAAGGTGGCCAGGAATGTTCCGGCGGGCAGGTGCTGCACGCTGATGTGGTACAGGTAGCAGGCCATGACGCCGCCGAAGGTGACGATCGAGCACAGGGCCAGGGCCACGATGACCGCGGCGACCAGTCGGGGTGCGACGAGACGCTCGATCACGTCGAGGCCCATGACCTCCATCGCATCGATCTCTTCGCGGATGGTGCGCGACCCCAGATCGGTGCAGATCGCCGAACCGGCCACGCCGGCCATCATCAAGGCGCAGACCAGCGCCGCGGCCTGGCCGACGATGATGAACGCCACCACCGCGCCCGAGTAACCGCCGGCGCCGATGCGGCCGGCCAGCTCACCGACCGACACCGCGATGAACACGCCGATGGGCATCATCAGCAGCAGGGCGGGTCCGGTGCAGACCCGGCCGATGAACAGGGTCTGGGTGACGACCTCGTCGAGCACCAGGCGTCGGCGAATCAACGCGGTGACGACGCTGACGAGCGCCTGCACCGAGAAGCCGAGCACATAGCCGCCCTGGACCAGGACGTCCCGTACGGGGCCCTTGGACGCTGGTAGCTCGTAGGTCATCGAGTTCCTTCCGCGCGTGTTGTGGCATGCGCGGGGCCGGCCGGTGGCACCGGCTGTGCTGAAGCACCGTTTCGACCCCCCGGTCGCTTGTGGAGCATGTCACATTTCCTGACGTCATCGCAACAATTAAGTGAATGGTCATTCTCGAGTGGTCACGGCGTTCGCGGGCGGTCTGTAGTGGTTCGATACGGCTTGAAGTGATCAGTCGATCAGATCGAGACGTACTGAATTCAAATCGGCGTGTCGGGGCGTGCGGGATCGAGAATCGTCGTTAACTTATCGTCCACAGGGGTTGCCGAGCTGAGGCGGTATCGGTATGTCGGGTGGGGTTGGGGAACGTCACATTTCACGGCGGTCGTTTCTGGCCGGCACGGCGACGGCTGGAGTGGCCGCCGCGGCGCTGGGGAGACCGGCCACTGCACGGTCGGCACCAGGGTCCACCGTGGCGATATTCGGGGCCGGGGTGGCCGGCCTGACCGCCGCGCACGAACTGGCCGAACGCGGGTACCGCGTCACGGTGTTCGAACGAAAAGCGTTGGGCGGCAAGGCACGCTCCATAGCTGCGCCGAGCCCGACGGGCAGTCCGCTGCCGGCCGAGCACGGCTTCCGGTTCTTTCCTGGGTTCTATCGCAACGTCACCGACACCATGCGGCGTATTCCGTTCGCCGGCAATACGTTCGGGGTGTGGCAGAACCTGACCCGGGCCACGTCGTACCTGCACTCGGGACTGGGCCGGGCGGATCTGACCATCCCACTGCCGTTTCCGATCCCGACGCTGCCCAACCCGATTACGCCGAAGGCGTTCATCGAGTCGGTGGCCGCGGTGTTCCAGACGTTGTTCCGGTTGCCTCCGCCCGAGGCGGTGTACGCGGCGCAGAAGCTCGCGGTGTACGTCACCAGCTGCGACGAACGCAAGCTCGGCCAGTGGGACAACATGACCTGGGAGCGCTACATCGGCGCCGACAAGAAGTCGAAGGAGTACAACCGGTACCTGGCCGACGGCATCATCCGCAACCTGGCTGCCTCGAAATCCAAGGACGCCAGTGCGCACTCGATCGGGCTGGTGGGTGAGGCCTCGGTCTGGTCGATCCTGTTGCTGGGCAACGACATCGACAACAAGGGATTCGACCGCGTGCTCAACGGGCCCACCAGCCTGCAGTGGATCGACCCGTGGGTGGCACACCTGCAGTCACTGGGGGTGACGTTCCGGGTCGGGCAGGCGCTGTCCCGGCTGACCCCCGACGGCCGCCACATCGCCTCGGCGACGGTGGTCGACGGCAACGGGGTGGCCCAGCCCGTGGTGGCCGACTGGTACATCTCGGCGGTGCCGTGCGAGAAGCTCGCGGCAGTGCTCACCCCCGACGTCATCGCCGCCGATCCCAAGCTGGCCTCGGTGGCCGCGCTGCGCACCGAGTGGATGAACGGGCTGATGTTCTTCCTGCGCGAACGCGTCGACGTCACCAAGGGACACGTCAACTACGTCGACTCCGGGTGGGGACTCACCTCGATCAGTGAGGCACAGTTCTGGAAGCGCCCGCTGACCTCCTATGGGGACGGCACCGTCAGGGACTGTCTGTCGGCGATCATCTCGGACTGGTCCACGCAGGGGAACTTCAACGGGCTCAGCGCCCGGCAGTGCACGCCTCCGCAGATCGCGGCCGAGGCCTGGGCACAGATCAAGGCCCACCTCAACGACACGGACACCGTGCTGACCGATGCGATGCTGCACTCGTGGTTCCTCGACCCGTCGATCATCGACTCGGGCACGCCCAACGTGCGCAACGACGAGCCGTTGTTCATCCAGGATCCGGGTTCGTGGGCGCGCCGGCCGGAGGCGACGACCGGGATCGACAATCTGTTCCTGGCCGGCGAGTGGATCAAGACCGACCAGAACGTCACGACGATGGAGGGCGCCAACGAGGGCGGGCGCTACGCCGCCAACGGGGTGCTGCTGGCGTCGGGCTACCAGGGGCCGAAGGTCAAGATCGTCGAGCTGTTCCAGGCGCCGTGGTGGGCGCCGTTCAAGGCCGCGGACAAGGCACGGTACCGGGCCAAGCTGCCCAACGCGCTGGACATCATCGACACCCGCTGGCCGACCTGACCCGCTTACTGAAAACAGTTCCCAACAACCCTACGATGGCCCGGTGACGTCAACCGGATCAGTCCCCGTGCTGGCGGTCGCCGGGCACCTGGGCGCCGGCAAGACCACGCTGCTCAATCATCTGCTGCGCAACGGCCGCGGGGTCCGCATCGGGGCGCTGGTCAACGACTTCGGCGCGGTCAACATCGACGCCATGCTGGTGGCCGGCCAGGTCGATGCGATGGCCTCGCTGTCCAACGGATGCATCTGCTGTGCGGTCGACGACGACGAGGTCAGTGAGATGCTGGGCAAGCTCGCGGCCGTCAAACCCCGGCTGGACCTGATCGTGGTGGAGGCCAGCGGCGTTGCCGAACCGGCCGCCGTGGCCCGCACCATCATCACCGCCGACGATTCCCGCTTCCACTACGCCGGCCTGGTCCTGGTGCTCGACGGGCTGCAACCCGACCTCGGTCACGGGGTGCCGGTCGCCGACCTGGTGGTGCTGAACAAGGCTTCCTCGTGCCCCGACGTCGACGCCCTGACCGCGCGGATCCGGGAGCTCAATCCCCGGGTTCCGGTGCTGCCCACCGAGTTTGCCCGGATCGATCCCGAGCTGCTGATCGACTCGCCGCAGCGGGCACCGCAGGCCCAGCTGTCC
Source organism: Mycolicibacterium sp. 050232 (assembly GCA_036235365.1). Classification (GTDB taxonomy): domain Bacteria; phylum Actinomycetota; class Actinomycetes; order Mycobacteriales; family Mycobacteriaceae; genus Mycobacterium. The sequence goes on from JAZBEZ010000008.1 coordinate 299,217, forward strand.
TTCGACGAGCTGCTGCACGACGAGCATGACCACGACCATCCGGAATACCAGAGCGTCGAGTTCCGCACCGATACCGCGCTGAATCCACGTCTGTTCATGGAGTTTCTGCGGGACCGGCCCGAGGGGCTGTACCGCGCCAAGGGCTTCGTCGACTTCGGTGGGCAGCGTTTCCTGCTGCAGCTGGTCGGCAGCTCACTGCGCTTCGAGAAGCGGCGCTCGGTCGGCACCGAGCTGGTGCTGATCGGCACCGGGATGGACACGTCGGCGGTGCTGGACGAGCTGCAGCGGTGCACCGGTGCGCCGGCCGACGAGAACGCGATGCTCGGGGTGCTCAAGTACGTGGTGTAGCCGGATACGGCTGATACTCGCCCCGGTATCCTGACCGCTCACCCGACTTCAAGGAGCCGCATTGTTCAAGGTCAACGAGTACTTCGGTGGCGACGTCGCCTCGATCGGCTTCACGACGCCGGAGGGGACTGCGACCGTGGGTGTCATGGCCGTCGGCGAGTACGAGTTCGGCACGTCGGCGCTCGAGATCATGCAGGTGGTCTCCGGTGCTCTCACAGTCAAGCTGCCCGGTAGCGAGGAGTGGGAAACCTTCGCGGCCGGAACGCAATTCACCGTGCCCGCGGACAGCAAGTTCCAGGTGCGCGTCGAGACCGAGACGGCCTACCTGTGCGAGTACCGCTGAGCTGAGGCTCTATTGGCCTCCGGTGCGCCGTTTTCCACCTCTGGGCTGTCCCAACGCGAGAAGCGCACCCCTGGTGTAGAAAGCGACGCGCAGCGCCTACGTGTGCGAACCACCCGATCCGGGTATGTAGAAGCCCATGCGACCGATCACCCTGGCCAAGACGGCCACTGCGGCATTGACCACCGCGCTTGTCGGCGGGCTGGCCAGCCGGCCCGCGCAGTCCAACTGGTACGAACAGTTGCGCAAGCCGTCCTTTCAGCCTCCGCGACAAGCCTTTCCGATCGTCTGGCCGATCCTGTACGCAGGCATCGCAGTGGTCTCGGCCCGCACGATCGACCGGTTGCGCACCGAGGGTCACCAAGCCCAAGCCCGTGGCTACACGGTCGCGCTGGCCGGCAACCTCGCCGTCAACGCCGCGTGGTCATGGGTGTTCTTCTCCCGCCGCCAACTCGGCGCCGCGGCCGTCACCGCCGCCGCGCTGACCGCCAGCAGTGCGGACCTGACTCGTCGGGCGGTACAGGCCCAGGGCGCCCCCGGAGCCATCCTGACTCCCTATCCGCTGTGGTGTGCCTTCGCGACGGCGTTGTCCACCCGGATCTGGATGCTCAACCGCGATCGACCGCCGGTCAGCTGAACGGCTTGCGCTGATCCAGCCGGCGTGAGGCCAGCCCGGCCGTCCGCCATACCCGGGCGACCCAGTCGTCGTCCTCTTCGGTGACCAGGTTGCCCATCACCCGCACGGCGATGTGCATCAGGAACGACGAGCGGACCGCGACCGGGCCGGTGGCAGGCAGGAAGCGCGGCAGGGTGAGCAGTGTCGCCAGCCGCCGGGCAATGGAGAAGCCCCGAGCGTAATGGTCTCGCAGCAGCGCGGGCCAGGCGTGCGCATAGTCGCCGGACCCCAGCATCTCGGCCGCCAACCGGCCGGTCTCCAGCCCGTAGTCGATGCCCTCGCCGTTGAGCGGGTTGATGCACGCCGCAGCATCGCCGACCAGCATCCAGTTGGGTCCGGCCACCCCGGACACCGCACCGCCCATCGGCAGCAGCGCGGACAGGGCGGCTCGCGGCTCCCCGGAAAATCCCCATTCCTCGCGACGCAGCTGGGTGTAGTACGACAGCAGCGGGCGCAGGGCGGCGTGGGCCGGGCGCTTAGCCGTCGCCAGGGCGCCTACGCCGATGTTCACCTCACCGTTGCCCAGCGGGAAGATCCAGCCGTAACCGGGCAGCACCTCACCTTCGGGGGAGCGCAGCTCCAGATGTGAGGTGATCCACGGCTCGTCGGCGCGCGGAGTGGTGAGGTAGCCGCGGATCGCGGTGCCGTAGACGGTTTCCTTGTGCCACGTGCGGCCCAGCAGGCGGCCAAGGGTGGACCGGGCCCCGTCGGCCACGATCAGATGGTTGCAGCCGATCGTGGCGCCGTCGTCGAGCTGGACGGATTCGACCCGTCCGCGTGAGTCATGGCTGACCCCAACAACTTTGGCGCCGAGGCGCATCTTGGCGCCGTCGTCGGCGGCGACCGAACGGATCCGGTCGTCGAGTTCGGTGCGCGGAACCGCGCTACCGGTGGACGGGAACGACGGCCCGGGCCACGGCACCTCGACGTCGGCGCCGAACCCCGACATCCGTAGGCCGTGGTGCCGGATCCGGGTGTCCAGCCACGGGCCCATGCCGAGCCGTTCCAGCTCGGCAACCGCCCGCGGGGTCAGCCCGTCGCCGCAGGACTTGTCCCGTGGGAACTGTGCCGCGTCGACCACCTGCACGTCGCGACCGGCTCGAGCCGCCCACGCGGCGGCCGCCGACCCGGCCGGTCCGGCGCCGACGACGACCACGTCTGCCTGTGTATATCCCCGGGTCGCTGCGCTCCTGCCCGCCGGTGCATCCATGTCCCCCAGTATGTTGGACGAATGAGGACACCAGCGACTGTGGTGGCAGGCGTTGATTTCGGGGACGCGGCGTTCGCCGCCGACGTCCGGGACAGCGTCGCCAGGATCGAACAACTGATGTCTGACGAGCTGGGCAAAGCCGACGAGCTCATGGCCGAGGCCGTCCAGCACCTGTTCCAGGCCGGTGGAAAACGGTTCCGTCCGCTGTTTACCGTGCTCTCGGCGTCGCTGGGCCCCCGGCCCGACGATCCGGAGGTCGCGATCGCCGGAGCCGTCATCGAGCTGGTGCACCTGGCCACGCTGTATCACGACGACGTGATGGACGAGGCGCAGATGCGGCGCGGGGCGCCCAGCGCCAACGCCCGGTGGGGCAACAACATCGCCATCCTGGCCGGCGACTACCTGTTCGCCACGGCGTCCCGGCTGGTTTCGCTGCTCGGCCCGGACGCGGTACGTGTGATTGCTGACACATTCGCCCAACTGGTGACCGGCCAGATGCGCGAGACTCGCGGCGCGGCCGAGCATGTCGACTCCGTCGACCATTACCTCAAGGTGGTCTACGAGAAGACCGCGTGCCTGATCGCCGCCTCGGGACGGTTCGGTGCGACGTTCTCGGGTGCCGACGCCGATCAGATCGACCGGCTGCACCGGTTGGGGGGGATCGTGGGCACCGCGTTCCAGATCTCCGACGACATCATCGACATCGACAGCGATCCTGATGAATCGGGCAAGGTTCCGGGCACTGACCTGCGCGAGGGCGTGCACACCCTGCCGGTGCTTTATGCGCTGCGCGACTCTGGCCCGGACTCCGACCGGTTGCGCGAATTGCTGGCAGGCCCGGTCGAGCGGGACGAGGACGTCGCCGAGGCGCTGACGCTGCTGCGGCGGTCGAGCGGTATGGCACGCGCCAAGGAGACGGTGGCCGAGTACGCGGCACAGGCCCGTGCCGAGCTGGCAGGCCTTCCGGCCGGGCCCGGGCGCGACGCGCTGGCCACCCTCGTGGACTACACGGTGAACCGTCACGGCTGATTCCGGAACCACGGGCGGTAGCTGAGCGTTTAATCAGCGATGGTTGCCGAGTAGTTGCCTAGGAGGAAACTGCGATGACGTGGAACCCGCACGCGAACCGGATCAAGACATTCCTGTTGTTGGTCGGTTTTTCGGCGCTGATCGTGTTCGTCGGTTCGTTGTTCGGCCGCAATGTGATGTACCTCGCGGTGCTGTTCGCCGTCGGCATGAACGTCTACGTGTATTTCAACAGCGACAAGATGGCGTTGCGCGCGATGCACGCCCAGCCGATCACCGAGGTGCAGGCGCCCGAGATCTACCGGATCGTGCGGGAGTTGGCCACCACGGCGCATCAGCCGATGCCGCGCCTGTACATCTCCGACACCGCCAACCCGAACGCTTTCGCCACCGGTCGTAATCCGCGCAATGCGGCGGTGTGTTGTACCACCGGCATTCTGCAGCTCCTCAACGAGCGCGAGCTGCGCGCGGTCCTCGGCCATGAGCTGTCCCACGTCTACAACCGCGACATCCTGATCTCGTGCGTGGCAGGCGCGATGGCGTCGGTGATCACGGCCCTGGCCAACATGGCCATGTTCGCGGGGATGTTCGGCGGAAACCGTGAAGGTTCGAATCCGCTTGCCATGCTGTTGGTTTCGCTGCTGGGCCCGATCGCGGCCACCGTGGTGCGGATGGCGGTGTCCCGCCAGCGTGAGTACCAGGCCGATCAGTCCGGCGCCGAATTGACCGGTGACCCACTGGCATTGGCCTCGGCGCTGCGGAAGATCTCCGGCGGTGTCGAGGCGGCGCCGCTGCCCCCGCAGCCCCAGTTGGCCGATCAGGCGCATTTGATGATCGCCAGCCCGTTCCGGGCCGGCGAGCGCATCGGCAAGCTCTTCTCGACGCACCCGCCGATCGACGACCGCATTCGCCGCCTGGAGGACATGGCAGGCTATGGAGGGTCGAGTCCCGGCCGCTTCTAGCTCACCTTCTGCCCGGCGAGCGTGAGTGTCTGCTGCTGGACACTCCGCTCGCGGTTCCTTTCTGCGCGCATTTTGCGCACGTTCGGCAGTGAGGTCTGGCTACACAGGTTTCGCGAATAGCTTCGAATCCGCTGTCCTCGGGCGGACCGGCGGCGTTTAATTGACGCACACGGTCACCTCGCGGGAGGAACTTCGATGACCTGGCATCCCACCGGCAATACGGTGAAGACATTCATTCTGCTGATCGGCATGTCGGCGCTGATCGTGTTCATCGGGGGGCTGTTCACCAATGCCACAGGTTCGCGTGTGTACCTGTGGATCTCGGTGTTGATGGCCGTCGGCATGAACGTGTACACGTACTTCAACAGCGACAAACTCGCGCTCAAGGCGATGCACGCGCAGCCCATCACCGAGCAGCAGGCGCCCGAGATATACAAGATAGTGCGCGAATTGGCGTCTACCGCCGATCAGCCGATGCCCAGGCTCTACATCGCAGACACCGCCAATCCGAATGCTTTTGCCACCGGCCGTAATCCGCGCAAGGCCGCGGTGTGCTGTACGACGGGCATTCTGCAGATCCTCGACGAGCGTGAGTTGCGTGCAGTGCTGGGTCATGAGCTTTCGCATGTCTACAACCGCGACATTCTGATCTCGTGTGTGGCCGGCGCCTTGGCATCGGTGATCACCGGGCTGGCCCACATGGCCATGTTCGCCGGGATGTCGGGCGGCGGTCGCCAGGGCGGTGGTGTCAATCCGATTGCCCTGCTATTGGTTTCGTTGCTGGGGCCAATTGCGGCGACGGTGGTGCGGCTCGCGGTGTCACGGTCGCGGGAATATCAAGCCGACGAGTCAGGTGCTGAGCTGTCGGGTGATCCGTTGGCGCTGGCCTCGGCCTTACGCAAGATCTCCGGTGGGGTCGAGGCGGCCCCGTTGCCGCCGCAGCCGCAGTTGGCCGATCAGGCGCATTTGATGATCGCCAGCCCGTTCGGTTCCGGTCAGCGGATCGGCAAGCTGTTCTCGACCCATCCTCCGATCGCCGACCGGATCCGCCGGCTTGAGGATATGGCGGGCCGAGACGGATCGCGTCCGGGCGCTACCTGACCAGACACCGCGAGCGTGCGTGAACTGCTGCCGAAATCCGGTGTGGCGGGCAGCAGACACGCGCGCTCGCGGTGCAAATAGGAACCTACGCGGCGTCGGCGAGGGTTTCGACGTGGGTGGGCGTCACCCGCAGCACACCGGCGCTGGCGATGTCGTAGAACAGGCCGATCACGTTGACCCGCCGCGCCAGGGGGTGTGACTGCAGGGTCTGCACCTGCACGGCGATGTTGACCATCGACAGCTGATCGACCTTGCCGAAGCCCGCCTCGGCGGCTGAGAGCGCCACCGGGTGGTTGCCGTCATCGAAGGCGGCGACGGACGGATCGCCGTGGGCCAGCCAGGATTCCAGGTGCTTGTCGCCCGCATCGGCCGTGCCCAGCATCGCGGTCATCGCGCCGCAGCTGGAATGCCCGCACACCACGATCGAGGAGACGTTGAGCTTGTCGACGGCGAACGCGATGGCCGCTTCGATCGAGGCGTCGGCCTGGCCCGCGGGCACCATGTTGCCGACATTGCGCACCGTGAACAGGTCACCCGGGCCGCTGCTGGTGATGACGTTGGGCACCACCCGCGAATCGGCGCATGTGAGGAACAGCGTTTCCGGATTCTGGCTCTCCGTCAGATCTTGCATGTGTGGGCGTAGCACCGGGGCGGTGCGACGATGGTAGGCGGCCAGCCCGTGCAGCACCGACGGGGTGTCCTGCGGCTGCCAGGAACTCCACGGCACCACGCCCGAACGCTTGTCGAACGGGGTGAAACTGCGGATCGGCGGTCCCAGCACCGCACTGTCCATCTCGACGGCACCCAGGTCGTGCAGCTCGACGTTGTTGCCGGCGGCGCGGTGCTGGCGGCACCAGTCCTCGATGGCCTGATGGGCGGCGTGGTCGATGAAGTCGACGGACAGTTCCACCGTGGCGTCGGCGTCGGCGGGCACGGTGGCCAGAGTCTTGGTCAGCTTGGGCAGCGACAGGAAGGTGCAGGAGCCCTCGATGGTGACCAGCCAATCGTTCTGGCCGGTGCGCTCGGCGTGAATCTTGGTGCGCACCACTCGCCATACCGTCAGCGCGATTGCCAACACCAGGCCGATCGCCACGCCCTCGAGCAGGTTCAGGAACACCACGCTCACGATGGTGATCAGATAGACCGCCAGATCTCCGGTGAGCCTTGCCGTTTCGATGTGCGCACGGTTGACCAGCCGCAGGCCGATCATGATGAGGAGGCCGGCCAGGGCGGCGGTGGGGATCATCTGAGCCAGGCCGGCGAAGGGCACGGCGAACGCCAGCACCCACACGCCGTGCATGATCGCCGAGGCGCGGGTGCGGGCGCCGGCGGCCACGTTGGTGGAGCTGCGCACGATGACACCGGTGATCGGCAGGCCGCCGATCGCGCCGGAGACCATGTTGGCGGTGCCCTGGCCGATCATCTCGCGGTCGAAGTTGGTACGCGGACCGTTGTGCATGCGGTCGACGGACACCGCTGACAGCAGGCTTTCCACGCTGGCGATGAGGGCGATGGTCAAGATGCCGCCGGCGAACGCTGCCCAATTGCCGTCAGGCAGGCTGGGCAATGCCAGCGCATCGATCAGCGATTCGTTGATCTGGATGCGGCTGACGTCGAACGGGGCCAGCACCGACAGGGCCGTCACACCCACGATCGCCACGAGCGGGGCCGGCACCTTGTTGACCGGGGCAGGAACCCAGCGCCACCCCACCAGGGTGATGATCACCAGCAAGCCCAGCAGCACGGCGGGCCAGTGGGCACTCATGAGCTGTGCGGGCAGCTCAGAGATGTTGGCCCAGGCCGAGCTGTTGGAGCTGCCGCCGAGCAGCACGTGAACCTGCTGCAGCGCAATCGTGACGCCGATGCCGGCCAGCATCGCGTGCACGACGACGGGGGAGATGGCCAGCGCGGCCCGTGCCACCCGGCTCAGTCCGAACAGCACCTGCAAAATGCCCGCGCCCACGGTGATGGCGCAGGTCACGGCCCAGCCGAACTGCGATATCAGTCCGGCGACCACCACGGTCAATCCGGCCGCGGGGCCGCTGACCTGTAGCGGTGATCCGCCCAGGGCGCCCGCGATGATGCCGCCGACGATAGCGGCGATGATGCCGGCCAGCACCGGAGCGCCCGACGCCACGGCGATACCCAGCGACAACGGCAGGGCGACCAGGAACACCACCAGTGAGGCGGGCAGGTCGTATCGCAGGACCGATCTGGCCCGTTCCGCGAGTTGGGTGGTTTGCTGCATGGCTCGCCTCCGTCTGGAATCGGTGATGCGCGGACCCGCGTCGTTGCGGTCCGCGCAAAGTTATTGACGTCGTTGTCGGTGGACAACTTCGAAAGGTGTTGGAGCGCAGTGCGACACAAGTCGACTTATGGCTCATGCGTGGCTGGTCAACACTCAATTACTGTGGGCGAGAGTATTTGTCGCTGTGAACTGGCGCAAGGAAGTTCGGGCCATGCATAGAGAACCCAAATGTTTCGCCGAAGTATCACGCGGCGAATGTGTCTGGTATGCAGGGCAAATCGGTGCGAAATCGAAACTGGCGACACCAACTGTTCATCTCACCGTTTCGAAAAGGTGTGTATCGCACCAATTCTGGCTGCATCACCTTCAGATGTGAAGGTGATGTGCGTCATACCAAGTATTGGTCTGAAGAGCATTCCCTTAGAACTCCATATGAACTCCGTGACAACGGTCTGTGTACTCCGCACAATGGGAATATGACGACGATGTCGGTTTCTCCCCGAGCTCAGCAACCGCGGCAGGCCATCCTCGGGCAGTTGCCGAAGATCCATCGTGCCGACGGGTCGGCCATTCGGGTGTTGCTGGTCGACGACGAGCCGGCGCTGACCAATCTCGTCAAGATGGCCCTGCACTACGAGGGCTGGGAGGTGGACGTGGCCCACAACGGCCACGACGCCGTCGCCAAGTTCGACGAGATCGAACCCGATGTCGTGGTGCTCGACATCATGCTGCCCGACATCGACGGCCTGCAGATTCTGCAGCGCGTTCGTGAGGCCGACGGCTACACGCCGACGCTGTTCCTGACCGCCAGGGACTCGGTGCTCGACCGGGTGTCCGGGCTGACCGCCGGGGCTGACGACTACATGACCAAACCATTCAGCCTCGAGGAGCTGGTGGCCCGGCTGCGCGGGCTGTTGCGCCGGTCCAGCCACACCACGCCGCCGGCCGACGAGACCCTCAAGGTCGGCGACATGGTGCTCGACGGGGCCAGCCGTGAGGTCACCCGGGCCGGTGAACCGATCAACTTGACCGTGACCGAGTTCGAGCTGTTGCGCTACCTGATGCGTAACCCGCGACGAGCGCTGAGCCGCGCGGAGATCCTCGACCGGGTGTGGAATTACGGGTTCGGCGGGAAGTCCAGCATCGTGGACCTTTATATCTCCTACCTGCGCAAGAAGGTCGACACCGACCGCGAGCCGATGATCCACACCGTGCGCGGGGTGGGGTACATGCTGCGGCCTGCGTCGTGACCGGCTGATGCCTGTCAGGCGGTGGGGGCCGCGGTCGCTGCGCCGGCAATTGGTGCTGGGTGTCAGCGCGATCGTCACCGTGGCGCTGTTCGCGGTCGGCGCCTTGTCGGTATACAGCCTGCACACGTATGTGACGACGATGAGCGATACCGAGGTGTCGCGGTCGTTGGCAGCGTTCAGCCATTCCCTTGAGAAGTGGCAGGAGACTCGGAACGGGCACGAGCTCGAGTCGGACACCGAGGCGCTTACGGCGTTCGTCGGGCAGGCTCCGGGCAACCTGATCGCGGTGTTGCACGACGGCGAGGTGATCCAGTCGGCGGTGTTCTCCGACGGTGAGCCGCATCCGGCGCCGGCGGCGGTGACCCGCGCCCTCGACCAGTACAACTGGAACGACGAGCACCCCCGCACGGTGAAGCTTCCGGTGCTGGGCTCTTATCGATTGGCCAGTCAGCCTGAGGACAACGGTGACGTGCTGGTATCGGGGGTGTCGCTGGACAGCGCGAACCTGGTGATCGCCCGTAAGACGGTGACCGTCGGGGTGATGATCGTCATCGCCCTGATCGTCACCGCCCTGGGCACGGTCGCGGTGGTGCGCTACGCGCTGCGGCCGTTGAGCCGGGTGGCGGCCACCGCGGCGAAGGTGGCCAAGTTGCCGTTGGACGGTGGCGATCACCGCATCACGACGCGGGTGCGGGACAAGGACACCGATCCGGACACCGAGGTCGGCCTGGTGGGGGAGACGCTCAACCAGCTGCTGGCCAACGTCGACAGCGCGTTGGCCGCGCTGGCCGAATCCGACCGGCGCACCCGGCAGTTCCTCACCGATGCCAGCCATGAGCTGCGCACCCCGCTGGCGGCGATCCAGGGCTATGCCGAGCTGACCAGGCAGGACAGCGCGAATCTGCCGCCGACCACCGAATACGCACTGGCCCGTATCGAGGCCGAGGCGCGCCGGATGACGGGTCTGGTCAGTGACCTGTTGCTGCTGTCGCGGTTGAGTGAGGGCCAAGATCTGGAGTCCGACGACATCGACCTGAGTGATCTGGTGGTCGACGCGGTCAACGACGTCGCGGTGGGTGCGCCCGAGCATCACTGGGTGGCGGAGCTGCCCGATGATCCGCTGTGGGTGCGGGGCGACCTGGCCCGGCTGCATCAAGTGGTCAGCAATTTGTTGACGAATGCCCGCATACACACGCCGCCCGGAGTGACGGTCACCATCGCGCTTACCGAGGGTGATGAATTCGCGGAATTGACGGTTACCGATGACGGGCCGGGAATTGATGCCGAATTGTTGCCGAATCTTTTCGGCAGATTTGTCAGGGCCGATAAATCGCGGTCCCGTGAATTGGGCAGCACCGGATTGGGGCTCGCCATCGTGGCGACGATCGTCGAGGCGCACCACGGGACCGTTGCGGTTGCCTCGAAACCAGGTGAGACGGTGTTTACTGTGCGGATACCGCTGGCAGGCGAGGCCGCTCCCGACGCTATCGGTGGGCATTCGAAACATATGAATCCGGCCTGAATTTCCAATGTGCGGTCATTCATATTCGGCCATTCGTATGTGTTCAATATGAGTTGATGGACCCCGCCGAATTAGCTGCATAGGCTGAAATTAATTCAGCCAAGGAAGGCAGGTAGTTCAATGAGGAACTCCGTCAAAAACACCGTTGTCGCCGCCGTCGGAACCGGCTTGGCCGTTGGCGCGCTGGCGCTGGCCGGCCCGGCCGCTGCGGCACCGAGTGGGTCGGGGTCGGCTCAGCAGACCATCAAGCAGTTGGAGGACGAGGGCTACCGCGTCATCTTGTCCCGCGTGGGCAGTGGCTCGATCAACGACTGCAACGTCAAGGCGGTCCGTCCGGGTCGTGACATCACCGAACTCAAGGCGGCGCCGCGCGGCAACACCGAGGAGCGGGTCCGCTACACCACGGTCTACGTCGACCTCGCCTGCGGCCAGGACAAGTAGCGTCATCCCGGTGCGGTGGACCGCACCATCGCCCCGGGTTAGGGTGACGGCGTGCTGAGCAGAGTGGTGATTGGCCTGGTGAGCGCCGCGGGGGCGGCACTGATGAGTGTGCCGTCGGTGGCGGTCGCAGAGCCGGAACCGGCACCTGCGCTCCCCAACGTGAATGCGTACCCGCCGGTCAAGACCTCTGAGTACGCGGTGATGGACAACAACTGGTACGCGTTCAGCATCCCGGAGGGCATCACCTGCGTGCTGCAGCGCAGCGGCAGCTACGGCTGCAGCGGACCGATCCCGGCCGCTCCCAACGCGGCCAACCTCGTCAGTGGCGGACCCGGGGTGCCCGGGTTCGCCAGCTCGCCGGCTCCGGTGTTCGGCGTGGTCGAGAATCCCAAGCCGTTGCCGCCGAATTCGCGGATCAGCTATCAGACGATCAGCTGCGGGACCGACGGGGTGTCGACGTCGTGCATCGACGGGCGTAACCAGTCCGGTTTCGTGATCAGCCCGGCGGGCAGCTTCGTCATCGGTGAGCAGGAGTCGGACTTCAAACCGACCTTCAAGATCGGCTGAGCCCCAACGTCTTTCCGCGTGCTCAGAACCCCGAGCCGTGTACTTCGTGGCCCGGCTTTTCGATCATCAATCCGTAGTAGGCGTCCTCGACTTTCGCGCCGTGGTTGATCACGCGGTCGACCTCGCGGGCGATGGGCATGTTCAGCCCGTACTTGTCGGCGAACTCCATGATCACGCTGGCGGCCTTGACGCCTTCGGCGACCTGATTCATCGACGCGATGATCTCGTCGATCTTCTTTCCGGCGCCCAGTTGCTCGCCCACGTGCCGGTTGCGGCTGCGCTGGCTGGTGCAGGTGACGATGAGGTCGCCCATGCCGGCCAGTCCGGCGAACGTGTCCCGCTGCCCGCCCATGGCCTCACCGAGTTTCGCCATCTCTCGGACCGCGCGGGCCATCACCATGGCGCGGGTGTTCTCGCCGATGCCCAGTGAGTAGCCCATGCCGACGGAGATGGCGTAGACGTTCTTGAGCGCGCCGGCCATCTCCACACCGACCACGTCGTCTGTGGTGTAGGTGCGAAACCTCTTGGTGCGGAACAGCTCCGCGAGCTTGGCGGCCAGGTGTTGGTCGGGCATGGCGAGCACGGCGGCGGCGGCATAGCCTTCGGCGACCTCGCGGGCGATGTTGGGCCCGGCCAGGATCCCGGCCGGGTGTCCGGGCAGCACCTCGTCGACGATCTCGCTCATGCGCCGGTTGGTGCCCTGCTCCAGGCCCTTGACCAGGGAGACCACTGGGACCCACGGCCGCAGTTCGCGGGCCAGCTCGGTGAGTACCCCGCGGAAGCCGTGCGACGGCACGCCCATCACGATCACATCGGCGCAGTTGGCTGCCTCGCTGAAATCGTTTGTGGCCTTGAGGCTTTCGGGGAGCACGACTTCGTTCCCGAGATAGCGCGAGTTGCGATGGTTGTCGTTGATGTCCTTGGCGGTCTCTTCCGAGCGCACCCACTGCAGCGTCGGCCCGCGCCGAGCGCAGATGGAGGCGACGGTGGTGCCCCAGGATCCTCCGCCGAGGACGACGACGTTGGGTTCGCGTTGCGCTGGTGCCATGGCGATCAGAGTATTGCCGCGACGCCGTTGCTGAGCCCAAGTTGTCGAACTCAGTCGGTCATGGTTCGCCGCCGGCTCAGCGTGCCGATGCCCGCGGCGACCAGGCAGGCTGTCGACACCGCGGCGGCGAACCACGGGAAGACCGTGGCCAGGTCCCAGCGCGTGGCGGCCCAGCCGGCCAGCAGGGTGGGGACGGCCATCGCGGTATAGGCCAGCAGGTAGAACGCGGACATGGTCTCGCCGCGCTGGTCGGCAGGTACGACGTGCGAGAGGTGCCGCAGCGAACCGCCGAACCCGAGCCCGAAGGTCGCGCCGAGCATTGCTGCCGCCACGAACACCAGCGGCCAGGACTGGGTGAGCAGCACCGGGACCGTCAGGCCCAGCGCGATGGCCATGCCCACGTCGCCGGCGATCGCGGCGCGGTGTGCCGGGATGCGGGTGGCGGCCAGCTGGGCCATCGCTGCGGAGAACGCGGTGATGGCCACGACGCCGCCGCCGAACACCAGGTTCTCGATGTGGGTCTGGTGGGCGGCCAGCGACGGATACAGCGACAGCAGCACCCCCAGCACCGACCAGGATGCCATCACGCCGAGGGCGGCGAACCAGAAGTCCGACCGGATTTCCTTGGCCACAGCGGGTTTCGAGATCCGGATGGGGCCGGGGGAGCGGGTGGTGTGGGTTTCGCGCAGTGCGAGGACGCCGACGCCGACCAGGGCGCAGATCACCGCCACCACGGCGTAGGGGGTGCGCAGGGGGTGCGGCGCGTACTGCGCCAGCACGGCCGAGCCGATGATCGCGACGGTCATGCCGATGTTGAACGCCACGCCGCTGAGCTGTCCCGACCGCACGCCGCGGTGCGGACGCAGGTCCAGCAGCGCGGCGGCGGCCACCACCACGATCGAGCCGATGGCCGCGCCGTGAATGGTGCGGGCCAGCAGGAGCAGGGCCATGTTGTCGGCGACCAGGAAGACGCCGAGTCCGATGAGCATCGCGATCAGTGCACCGACGAGCACGGGCTTGCGGCCGATCACATCGGAGACTCGGCCGGAGACGAGAACCGCGGCCAGTGCGGCCAGCGCATAGACGGCGAAGATGATCGTGGTTGCCAGCGGTGTGAGATGCCAGGCGGTTTCGTAGATCCCGTACAGCGGCGCAGGTAGGCCCGAGACTCCGAGGGCCACCCCGCTGAAGATGAGCAGCAGGGGGTACGCCCAGCGCTGGGCGTGCTCGGGTGCCAGGCTCAACGCGCCATCCGCCGAAATCCGCGCCATCGTCACGCCCCGTCCGGTAGGTTTGATGTTCATCGAACCTGGCCGAGCCTACGCTCGGTTTGACATTCATCAAACTCATTTCCCGGTGACGGAGGACACGCATGGCAGCTGCCGCAGTGGTCGGGGCGCAGATGCCGGTCGGTCCGGTCGCCAAACTGCCCCAGCTGCTGGCTGCCTTACAGGACCCGGTCCGGTTGGAGATGGTGCGCCGGCTGCACGAGGCCGGTGAGCCGGTGCAGTGTGCTGCGCTCTACGACGGCATCAACAAGTCGACGGCCACGCACCACTTCAACATCCTGCGCGACGCCGGGCTGACCGATCGGGTGGTCAGTGAGGGCCATATCTATCAGCGGTTGCGCGTACAGGACGTGGACGCCGCGATGCCGGGACTGCTGGATGCGATCGTGGAGCAGGCGAACCGGGAATCCGGCCGTCGCTGAGCGTCACGAGATGTTGGAGAAACCGGGCTGACATCGCCCGTAGTCAGTAGACTTCGGCGCAGCGGCGCGCCGGGCATCGGACGCCACCGCGTCGGCAAGATCTGGCAACCTTTTCCGCGGTTTGGGCGTGATCGGCAAAGTTAACGTGCGTGCCGGGCACTGATTCCGTGGCGAGTTCGTCCATATGGTGCGCATCCCGGCCGGGCCGGAGGGTGGCCCTTACGGCGGCGTCAACCGCGAAAGGCGTCGACTGCGACCCGAATACACCGGATTTACAGGTGAAACGGGAAATGACAAGTCGGCGCCCGCGTGACCGGACGGGACCGGCGGCGAGGCCGGCGACGGCTGCGGATTTGCCGGAAATTGATGAGCCAACCTCGCTAAGTGAATGATAATTCGGCAAAACATTGACGAGGGATGAGCGCCGACGCTACCGTGCCAACCACTGCGAGTTATCCGGCCGGCGGTGGCCGTATCTCGGCCTGGGGAGGGATTGCACTGTGTTCGTTCTGCTGCTTAATGAGAGAGGATGACGGCGCCGCCCGAGAGTGTGGCTGATGGGGTCGAGTCGGAGCGGGGAATCGACGCCATCGAGGACTGGGCCACCGGTTATGCCAGGCGTCATCCGCTGGCTTCACTCACCACGGTCGGGGACCAGTTCGTGCTCGGGGTCCGGACCATCCAGATCCTTTTCCTCGACCTTGTCACGGGACGCTTCCAGTGGCAGGAGTTCATCCGCCAGGGCGCTTTCATGGCGGGTACGGCTGTGCTCCCCACGGTGCTCGTGGCCCTGCCGATCGGTGTCACCCTCTCGATCCAGTTCGCCCTGCTGGCCGGACAGGTCGGTGCGACGTCCCTGGCCGGCGCGGCCAGTGGCCTGGCAGTGATTCGGCAGGCCGCCTCGTTGGTCGCGGCCGTTCTCATGGCCGCGGCGGTCGGGTCGGCGATCACCGCCGACCTTGGTTCGCGGACCATGCGTGAGGAAACCGATGCCATGGAGGTCATGGGCGTCTCGGTGATTCAGCGGCTGGTGGTGCCACGCTTCGTCGCCGCGATCATGATCGGCGTGGCGCTCACCGGAGTGGTGTGCTTCGTCGGCTTCCTGGCCAGCTTCCTGTTCAACGTCTACTTCCAGAACGGTGCCCCCGGCAGCTTCGTGGCAACCTTCGCCTCGTTCGCCACGACCGGCGACATGATCGTGGCTCTGGTGAAAGCGGTGATCTTCGGCGCCATCGTGGCGGTGGTGTCGTGTCAGAAGGGGCTGTCCACCAAGGGCGGCCCGACCGGCGTCGCGAACTCTGTGAACGCGGCGGTAGTGGAATCGATTCTGTTGCTGATGGTGGTCAACGTGGCGATCAGCCAGCTCTACATCATGTTGTTCCCCCGAGTGGGGCTGTGACATGACGGCCTCGACATTCGTCCCACCGCTGCTGGCTCCGTGGGTCCGGCTCTACCGGCGGGCTTCCAAGCCGGTGATGCGGCTCGGGCACATGATGGTGTTCTTCGTCCGGGCCTTGACCGCGGTGCCGGTCGTGCTGCGGCACTACCGAGGAGAATTCGTCCGGCTGCTCTCTGACATCGCGTGGGGCAATGGCTCACTCGTGGTCGGCGGCGGCACCATCGGTGTGGCGGTGGTGCTGGGCATCACGATGGGAGCGCTCGTCGGCATCGAGGGATACAACTTCCTCGATCTGCTGGGTCTCGGCCCGGCAACCGGAATCATCTCGTCGTTGGTGAACACCCGTGAGTTGGCGCCGATCGCCGCGTCGCTGGCTTTCGCCACTCAGGCCGGCTGCCGGTTCACCGCGCAGCTGGGATCGATGCGCATCGCCGAGGAGATCGACGCGCTCGATTCCATTGCCATTCGCCCGATCCCGTACCTGGTCACGACGCGGCTGATGGCCGCGGTGATCGCGGTGATCCCGCTCTACGCCCTGTGTCTGGCGGTGAGTTATCTGACCACCCAGGTGGTGGTCTTCCTGATCAGCGGCGGCTCGAGCGGGTCCTACCTGCATTACTTCACCCTCATGTTGTCTGGGCAAGACATCCTCTACTCGGTGCTCAAGGCGGTCATCTTCGTGTGGATCGCCTCCACGGTGCAGTGCTACTACGGGTTCTACGCCTCGGGCGGCCCGGTGGGTGTGGGCGTGGCCGCCGGCCATGCCATGCGCGCCAGCATCACCGTGGTGGTCATCGTGAACATGCTGCTCACCATGGCCCTGTGGACGGTCGATTCAGGAGCGAGGTTCGGCGGCTAGATGGGCAACTCGCTGGAAATGGACGGACGCGGCCCGAGCGACCGTCAACTGCTCGGCTGCGGTGCCGCGGTACTCGTTGTGGCAGTGCTGGTTTCGACGTTCCTCCTGGTGAAGGCGACGGGCCGGCTGGATGCCCGGGTGCCGGTGGTGGCGGCGCTGGTCAACGTCGGCGACGGGCTGCCGCAGCGTTCGGACGTCAAGTACCACGGCGTTCTCGTCGGAATGGTCGACGACGTCGTCCCGGCCGCCAACGGTGACCCGAACTTCGTCCACATCGATCTCAAACCTGAATACGCGTCCTCCATTCCGAACACGGTGACCGCACGCGTGGTGCCCAGCAACGTGTTCGCGGTGTCGTCGGTGCAGCTGGTCGACGGCGCCGGCGAGCCGGCAAATGGTGTGAGTCCGGGCTCCGCAATTTCCGCCGGCGCCCAGATTCCCGAGGACACCGAACTGCCGACGGTGCTGTTCCAGACCACGATCAGCAAGCTGCGTGACGTGCTGGCCGCGACCGGGCGCGGTCGCGAGGACAAGACGGTGGGCATCCTGGCCGCGGTGAACGCCGCGACCGAGAACCGCCGTAACGAATTGCTCACCAGCGGAGCGCAATTGAACCGGCTGATCGATCAGCTCGACGCGGTGGTGGCCACCGAACCCGACTCGACCACGGTCTCCGCGCTGATCGACGCGACGCACGGGCTGCAGCAGACCGCGCCGGATCTGCTCGATGCCCTGCACAAGGCAGTGCAGCCCATGCAGACCCTGGTCGAGCAACGCTCACAGCTCAACACGATGATCAACGGCGGCATCAACACCGTGGGTACGACGCACACCGCGCTGGACAACCACACCGATCAGCTGGTCAAGACCACCTCGAACCTGACGCCGGCCCTGGGCGTGCTGGCCGACACGTCCAACAACTGGGTTCCGGCCTTCGTCAAGCTGAATCAGCTGTCGGGCAAGTTCTTCGAGAACGTCTGGATGCCCGACCATGACTTCGGAAACCTGCGGGTGAACCTGTCGCTGACGCCGAGCTACGCCTACACCCGGGCCGACTGCCCGCAGTACGCCGGCCTCAAGGGCCCCAGCTGCTTCACCGCACCGCTGGTGCCCACCCGCCCCTCGCTGCCGGATGTGTTGCTGCCAGAGAACTATCAGCCGCCGGCCGACCTCGCGCCACCACCCGGAACGGCGCTGGGCGCGAACGGGAACCTGGTCGCCGTCGGTCCGCCGCTGGTGAATCCGAACCCCAACCTGGCCGATCCGAATCCACCGCTGCCGCCGTGGATGCCGCCGTCCGGTCCGGTGCCGGGCACGGCGAATCCCGCGCTGGCGCCAACACCGCCCCCGCCGGTACCGCTGTCGCCGGTCGCCCCGGTGGCACCACGGCCCGAAGGTGCGCCTCCGGCGGCCTCGGTGCCGGGGTCGGCACCGCCGCCGGGCGGCGCACCCGCGCCGGCACCCGCGGCTCCGTTGTTGCCCGCCGAGGCCGCACCCGCTGCCGCACAGTCCGTTTCGGGAGAGGGAGGCCAATGAAATACCGCGGTGCGGCGATAGGCCTTTCCCTGTTCATGGTGGTTGCGCTGGTGCTGACGTGGCTCGTCTATGTCACGTTGCGCCGTGACGTGGCGGGCAAGACGGTGCCGTATGCGGCGCTGTTCTCCGATGTGTTCGGCCTGCGTGAGGGCGATGACGTCCGGATGGCCGGGGTGCGGGTCGGCCGGGTCGAGAAGATCGAGCTGCAGGGTGCCCTGGCCAAGGTCTCGTTCGTGGTGCAGGACAACCAGCCGATGTACGGCCGCACCGTCGCCTCGGTCACCTACCAGAACATCGTCGGCCAGCGCTATCTGGGCTTGTCGCTGGGGAGCCTCGGCGACCCGGGCCGGCTCAAGGCCGGCAGTGTCATCCCGGTCGAACAGACCGATCCGTCGTTCGACGTCGGCACGTTGCTCAACGGATATGAGCCACTGTTCAGCGTGCTCAACCCGCGCGATGCCGACAACCTCACCAAAGGGGTGATCGCGTCGCTGCAGGGTGACGACGCGTCCATCGTCGCGCTCGTGGACCAGACTGCCCAGCTGACCGATTCCTTCGCCGGCCGGGATCAGGAACTCGGCGAGGTGATCAACAACCTGAACGCCGTGGCCAAGAATCTGGCCCAGCACAACGACAGTCTCGACGAGGTGATCACCCAAACCCGGGGAATGGTCTCCACATTCGACGCCCGCCGGCCCGAGATGGTGAACTCGCTGGGTTCGATCTCCAAGGTGGTCCAGCAGTTGTCGACCATCAGCGATGGGGTCTACCCGTCGCTGAACGAGCTCGTGACCCGGCAGCCCGGCTTCGTCTCGCACATGGTGGGCATCGAACCGCAGCTCGCATTCACCGGGGCGAATCTGCCGTTGCTGCTCAAGGGATTCGCCCGGATGACCAATGAAGGCGCGTACGCCACCACCTATGCGTGTGACCTGAACGCGACGGGATTCTTCCCGGGCCTCAACGACGTCACCCCGATCATCGTCGACGCGGCCACGCCCGGGAACAAGGCGCAGTACACCCCCAAGTGCAGGAACATGGCCAATGGTTGACCAACTCGCGAAGTCGGACGCACCGGCGGTGCCGAAGCCCCGGAAGAAGCCGCGTCGTCCCCTGGAGAGCTACAACCGGACCTGGCTCGGGATCATCGCGGTCGCCGTGGTGACCGTGCTGATCGGGGCGATGCTGATCGTCAAGGTCGCCGACGTCGGCTACCGGCAGTACACCGCGCGGTTCCAGCAGGCCGCCGCCCTCAAGGCGGGTAACCCGATCACCGTCGCCGGCATGCCGGTGGGCGAGGTCAAGAGCATGAAGCTGGCCGGCGACCATGTCGAGGCCAAACTCAAGGTGCGCGACGATGTTCCGCTCGGCAAGGACTCCCGGGCCGTAATCAAGATCACCACCATCTTGGGCTCACGGTATCTGGCGCTGCAGCCGGCGGGCTCAGAGTCGCTGCCGGACAACACGTTTGACATCAACCACACCGAGGTTCCGTATGACCTGCAGGAGGCGCTGGGTGATGTCACCACCACCTTCGAGCAGGTCGACTCCGACAAGTTCGCCCAGACGCTGAGCATCCTCGGCAAGCAGATGGAAGGTCTGCCCGCGGTGGTGCCGCGGGCGTTGCAGAACACCCATACGCTGGCGACCATCATCGCCGACCGGCGCGACCAACTCGGATCTCTGCTGGAGACCACCGACATCGTGGGTAACACGCTGCGTCGCCAGCAGTCCACCATCGGCAACCTGGTGAACCAGGGCAATGACCTGGTCGGCGAATTCGTCCAGCGCCGAGCCTCATTTCAGGCCATGCTGGCGGCCCTGACCAATCTGGTCCAGACCCTCACCGGCATCGTGGTCGACGACCGGCCGCAGCTCGAGCAGTTGCTGACGAATCTCAAGGATCTGTCGAACATGCTGGGCCAGCACGACGATCTGCTGCGCAGCGTCCTGCAGTCGGGCCCGGTCGCCCTGCGCGGACTTGCCAACGCCACCGGTAACGGCAACGCAGGCGAGATGCACGTCGGCAACGGGTTGCTGATCGACTCCTGGATGTGTGCGATCAGCGGCCGCGCCAAGCAGTTCAACATGATCCAGTACTACAAGGACTGCAAATGAGCCTGATCCGTAGCAAGCTGCTGGCCGTGTGTGTGGCCGGTGCGTTGCTGGTCGCCGCGGTGGCCGGCGCCGGCTGGTGGTTCCTCAAGGACCGCACCAACACCATCACGGTGACCGCCCAGTTCGACAGCGCGGCAGGTCTCTACGAGGGAAACACGGTCGCCGTGCTCGGCATGCAGGTCGGCCGCGTCACCAAGATCACGCCCAAGGGCAACTACGTCGAGGTCGAGTTCACCGTCGACAAGGACGTCTCGGTGCCGGCCGACGCGCAGGCGGTCACCATCTCCAATTCGATCCTCACCGACCGCCAGATCGAACTGACCCCGGCCTACCACGGCGGGCCGACCCTGCAGAACCACGACACGATCGGCCTGAACCGGACCAAGACCCCGGTCGAGTTCGCCCGGGTGCTCGACGTGCTGGACAAGTTGTCCTCCTCCCTGAAGGGCGACGGCAAGGGCAACGGACCTCTCGCCGACGTGGTTAATGCCAGCGCCGCGATCGCCGACGGAAATGGTCAGCAGATGAAGGACGCCCTCGGTGAATTGTCAGACGCATTGCGGCTCAGTTCCGATCGCGGAGCGGTCACCCGCGATCAGCTCACCACGATCGTGCGCAACCTGAGCTCACTGTTCGACGCCGCCTCCCGCAACGACGCCACCCTGCGCGAATTCGGTTCGACGGTCCGTCAGCTCAGCCAGATCCTGGCCGACGAGAACTTCGGCAGCGGCACCACCGGCAACAAGATCAACCAGGTCATCACCCAAGTGGGCGAGGTGCTGCAGTCCCACCGCGACGAGGTGAAACAGATTGTCCTCAACGGCAACACCGCACTGACCACCTCGGTGGACCAGCGGCGTGACCTGGCGGAGTTCCTCGACCTCGCTCCGATGACACTGGACAACATCTACAACATCGTCGATCAGAAGAACGGCTCGGCGCGGGCACACGTCCTGGTGGACAAGGTGTTGTTCGATTCTCAGACCGTCAAAGAGGTGTGCAACATGATGGGGCTGCGGCAGCTGGGATGCAGCACCGGAACGGTGCAGGACTTCGGCCCCGACTTCGGGCTGTCCTACATGCTCGACGGCATGGCGGCGATGGGACAGCGATGATCAGACCGGTGCGCAAATACGTTCTGCCCGTGGTGATGGCGACCTGCCTGACCATCTCGGGATGTGCCTCCGAAGGCCTGGCCAGCCTGCCGTTGCCGGCACCCGGCGTCGGCTCGGGTGGCTACAAGCTGACCGCGATCTTCTCCAACGCCTTGAACCTGCCGGCCAATGCCAAGGTGAAGCTGGCCGGTGCCGACGTGGGTGAGCTGGACTCGATGGTGGCCAGCAACTACACCGCCGTGACCACGCTGCGCATCATGGACGGTGTCCGGCTGCCCCGTGGGACCACCGCCGAATTGCGTTCGGCGACACCGCTGGGCGACGTGTTCGTCTCGGTCCGGCCGCCCACCCCGGCCGACCCGAGCGCGCCACTGCTCAAGGACGGCGACACCATCGGCCTGGACGACACCCGGGCCGCCGCAACCGTGGAATCCCTGCTGGGGTCGGCGGCGATCCTGGTCAACGGCGGCGCGGTCCGCAACTTCACCAACATCATCAACGGCCTCGGTAAGGCCACCGGTGACCAGGGCCAGGCTTTTGGCACGCTGATTTCGAAGACCAACCACACGCTGGGCACCCTGAACGCGCGCTCCGATCAGCTCTCGGATGCCATGACCGAGACGTCGCGATTGTTGCAGCAGATCGAAGACAAGAACCAGACGGTCAGTGAGCTGATGGACGCCGCAGGACCCGCCACCGATACGCTGGCTGAGCACACCACCCAGATCGCGGACCTGATCACCCAGATCGGCGACACCTCAGCACAATTGCGCAAGTTCCCGTCGATCGCGGGCACCGACGCCAGCGGCCGCAGCGTGATCGGCGATGCCAACAAGGTCGCGGGCGCCTGGAATGACGTGGCGCTGGCTCCGGATGCCTCGCTGTACGCGCTCAACCGGCTGATGCCGCCGCTGGTGAAAGCGACGTCCGGCAGCGGCCTTTCGGTGCGCGCCAGCATCGACCGACTGATTCTCGGCTCGATCCCCGATATCGGGTTCGCCGGTGACTCAGGATTGCACGGCCCCAAGCGGTACAACTGGCATCAGCTGGTCGGCTCGCTGCAGTACACGCTGCTGAGGCTGCAGGAGCGTGTCGTCGGCCGTGGCCCCTCGGTGCCGCAGATGCCGGTGATCCCCAGCCCCACCGAGCCCGGCGAGATCATTCCGGCACCGGCGGCCCCACCGGAGGCGCCGGGTCCGGTGCCGCCTCCTGAGGCTCCTGTTCCTGCACCGGCGGAGGCGCCGCGATGATCAACACACTCGCGGATTTCGTGGTCGGCGTGGTCCGGGCCGGTTACCGGCGTCGCGCCTGGCTCTCGGCCGGCGCGCTGGTGATGACGTTGGTCGTGGCCGGCGCCTACCTGATGATCGGGGCACTGCGGGTCAAGCCGTTCGACTCCAGCTACCGCATCACCATCGAGTTGCCGGAATCGGCCGGCCTGCTGCCCAACCAGGACGTCACGTTGCGCGGCGTGCGGGTCGGGAAGGTGGAACGACTCAACATCACCCCCACCGGAGTTCAGGCGGTGGTGAACGTGAATTCGGCAGTGCCGATTCCGAAGTCCAGCGATGTGCGGGTGTCCGGGCTGTCGCCGGCCGGTGAGCAGTACATCGACTTCGCGGCGAACTCGGCGGACGGCCCGTTCCTCACCGACGGCAGCGTGATCGGCCTGGGCAAGGCCACCGTACCGGTGAGCCTGGCCCAGCTGCTGGCCGACGCCGACGGCGCTCTGGCACAGGTCGATACCGACAAGCTCGAGGTGATCCGCAAGGAACTGAGCATGTCGCAGGCTGGTCCGGGCAAGCTTCGCGACGTCATCGACGGCGGCACATTCCTTCTCTCCACCCTGGATTCGGTGCTGCCGGAGACGGTGAGCGTGCTGCGCAACAGCCGTGTGGTGTTCAACCTGATGTCAGAGAAGAACGCAGGCGTCGCGGTGGCGTCGGACAATCTCGACTCGACATTCGACGGGATCAACAAGATGCGTGAGGGCTTCCGGCGCCTCACCAATCAGACCCCGGGAGCGCTGAACTCCGTCGACAACCTGTTCGCCGACAACTCCGACACCATGGTGCAGCTGCTCGGAAGCCTCGCGAGCACTTCGCAATTGCTTTACCTGCGGGTGCCTGCCCTGAATGCGCTCTTCCCGAACTACCGCACCTCGGTGCTCGACGCGCTGGGCAGCGTCATGCATGACAACGGGCTGTGGACCACCGCCGACATCTACCCGCGGTACAGCTGCGACTATGGGACACCGCGCCGGCCACCGGCAGCGGCCGATTACCCGGAGCCCTACATGTACACCTATTGTCGGGACGATCATCCGGGCGTCCTGGTGCGTGGCGCCAAGAACGCGCCGCGGCCGGCAGATGACGACACGGCGGGCCCGCCGCCCGGCGCTGATCTCGGCCGTACCACCGACCCGACACCCAGGGGGCGCTACACCATTCCGACGCCCTACGGCGGTCCGACCCTGCCGATCGAACCGCCCCGCTAAACCACCCAACCTCACCAAAAGGAGATGACGGTGACCGTGACTGCTGACAAGCGCGCAGACGACGAGAAGGCCGAGACCGTGGACGATGCCACCGGTGCCGAAAAGACGGCCGACGAGGCCGTCGAGTCCGAAGTGGAGCCGACTGAGGCGGATGCCGAGGACAAGCCCGAATCCGAGGCCGACGAGGCCGATGCGGATGCCGAAGACGAGGATGTAGCGGCGACCGAGACCGAGGCCGGGAAATCGGGCTGGGGCCGACGGGTGCTCGTCGGTGCACTCGTCGCGGTGTTCGTTGCCGCACTGGCACTTTCGGGCTTTCTCGGGTGGAAGGTCTGGCAGGGTCAGCAGGTGGCGCAGGCCGGAAAGCAGGCGCAGGACGCCGCGGTGAGCTATGCCCAGATCTTGACGAGCATCGATTCCAACAAGGTCGACGAGAACTTCAACCAGGTGCTGGCCGGCGCGACAGGCGAGTTCAAGGACATGTATTCGCAGTCGAGCATGCAGTTGCGGCAGTTGCTCATCGACAACAAGGCCTCGGCGCACGGCGTGGTGGTGGAGTCGGCCGTGCAGTCGGCGAGCAAGGACAAGGTCGTGGTGTTGTTGTTCGTCGACCAGTCGGTGTCCAACACCACGGTTCCCGACCCGCGGGTGGACCGCAGCCGCATCAAGATGACGATGGAGAAGGTCGACGGGCAATGGCGGGCAAGCAAAGTGGAACTCGCCTGAGCGGGCCCATGATGCGCATCGGCAAGCTGATCGGCACGGCGGCCCTGGTCGCAGGCTCTTTCATGGCCATCGCGACCGCTCCGAGCGCCGCGGCGTCGGCCGCATCGTTCTGTGACGAACTGGCCGGACAGTGGGACGGGCAGGCCTGCCGCACGTCGGTGGTCTCAGAACGAAATGCGACTCGCGACATCACGATGGCGCTGCCCGGCGATCTGGTGGACAACCCCGTCATCAGGCAGTACCTGACCAACCTGATGAACAACTGGCGCACCGCCGCCGCAAAGATGGTCCAGGACAGTTTCGGCGAGGAGCAGTTCGAGATCTTCCAGCACGGCGGTGCGATGACGGCGGTCTTCCACGAGATGTACTCGGGTACCTGGGGTACCGACGCTCTCTCGCACCCGAACGCACCCATCGTCAGCGATGCCTACCGCACTTTCACGTTCGCGGGTGGCCGACAGGTGCAGCTGGCCGACCTGTTCAAACCGGGTGTCGATCACCGGGTCGAGATCCCGCGGTTGGGTGAGCCGTTCATCGTCGCCGCACTCGATGCCGCGCCGCCGCCACACCAGCCCGGCACCTATCCGTTCACCCCGGACCGCTGGACCCCGGACAAGGTGTACTCGGGCGGTTACAAGGCGTGGGCGCTGACACCGGACGAGCTGATCCTCTACATGCCGGACTATCCGGTCGGCCGCGATTCCCCGATCGATTTCACGCCCGCCAGGATGCAGTGGTCGATGGACGGCGGGACCGTGCAGGCGCACATTCCGCTCTCCGCGCTGGCCCCGGTGTTGCAGCCGGAGTACCTCTGACCTCTGCGCCCAATGTGAAGAAGATCGCGAGATTCCTCGAAAATGTCGCGATCTTCTTCACATCGGGCCGGCAGGCGTAGACCTTTCGATTCTTCGCGAGGCTAAAGGGTTACCCGGCCTGAGTTTGTTGCCACCATGAGCCGCACCAATCAGTGCGACTCCATGGGGGACAACGGCCATGCGCCTATTCAGTTCGGTACTCGCGATGCTCAGCGCACTCGTGCTGGTACTGACCGCGTGCGGCTCGTCGGGTGGGGCGGCCCGCACCGCAGACGGCAAGACCGTGCTGCGCTACCAGGGGTGGACCGGTGAGGTCGAATTCCACGAGCTCGCCGAGGAGCTCGGCTATTTCAAGAACGTCGAGCTGGACTGGGTCGGCAACACCACGAGCGGGCCGCAGGACATCCAGTCGGTGGGCACCGGCGACATCGAATTCGGTTCGGCGTTCAACGGCGCCGTGGTCAAGCTCAATGCCGCCGGCGCGCCGATCACCTCGGTGCTCAGCTCCTACGGCGCCGACGAGGACGAGTACACCGGCTATTACGTGTTGGAGAACAGCCCGATCCGGTCGGCCCGCGACCTGATCGGCAAGAAGGTTGGGATGAACACTCTCGGCGCCCACCACGAGTTCCTCACCCGGGAGTGGTTGGCACAACAGGGATTGACCAGCGACGAGATCAAGACCGTGACGCTCACGGTGGTGCCGCCGGTCAACACCGAGCAGGCGTTGCGGGACGGGCAGATCGACGTCGCGGCACTCAACGAGATCTACCGCGAGTCCGCACTGGAACGGGGCGGCATCCGGCCCCTGTTCACCGACAAGTCGCTGTTCGGGGCGTTCAGCTACGGCACCTATGTGGTGCGTGACGATTTCCTGGCCGAGAATCGAGACGCTGTGGCCGATTTCGTCCAGGGCACCGCGCGGGCCATCCGCTGGACGCAGGTCACCCCGCGGGACGAGGTGGTGGCCAAGTTCCGCGAGACCATCAACAAGCGCCACCGCAACGAGGACACCAAGGCCATCGAATACTGGCGCAGCTCAGGAATTCCCGTGGCAGGTGGGGTGGTCGCCGAGCGTGAACTACAGACGTGGATCGACTGGCTGGTGCGCAACGGCGAGCTCAAGGAAGGCCAGTTCAAGGCGAAAGACCTCTACACCAACGAGTTCAACCCGTATGCCAACGGAACCTATCCCGACGGCAGCGGTCCGGACGGGAAAGCGCTGGCGCACGAATGAGTACGCACACCGAGAGTGCGCAGACCAAGCTGCGCCTACGCAACGTGACCAAGCAGTTCCCGATCCGCGGTGAGAAAACCGGTTTCACTGCGATTCAGGACATCAGTATCGACGTCACGGCAGGTGAGTTCCTGGTGCTGGTCGGGCCGAGCGGCTGCGGCAAGTCCACCCTGCTGGACCTGCTCGGCGGGCTGACCCAACCGACCTCGGGGGAGATCCTGCTCGACGGCAAGCCGATCACCGGTCCCGGCCTGGATCGCGGCATCGTCTTCCAGCAATACGCACTGCTGCCGTGGCGCACCGCCCGCAAGAACATCGAATTCGGGCTGGAAGCAAAGGGTTTACCCGCCGCGGAACGGCGCAGGCGCGCCGAGGAGTACCTCGAGCTGGTGGGGCTGCAGGGGTTCGCGGATCGGTATCCGCACGAGCTGTCCGGTGGAATGAAGCAGCGCGTCGCGATCGCCCGCAGCCTCGCCTTCGACCCTGAGGTGCTGCTGATGGATGAGCCGTTCGCGGCGCTGGATGCCCAAACCCGCGAATCCCTGCAGGACGAGCTGTTGAGGATCTGGCAGGCGACCGGCAAGACCATCCTGTTCATCACCCACGGCATCGACGAGGCGCTGTACCTCGGTCAGCGGGTCGCGGTGCTGACGTCACGGCCGGGCCGGATCAAGCAGATCGTCGACGTCGACATCGACCGCAGCACCGACGACATCCGCTCCAGCGAGGGATTCCGGGAGCAACGCCACCACATCTGGTCGCTTCTGCACGATGAGGTGGAACGCGCCCGGTCCGAGGAGGTTCAACATGTCTAGCGCCGTCGCCGTGGCACCCGTCGAGGCGCCCGTCGAAACACCGGTCGAGACGCCGACAACGGAACCTGAGCACCGCGGCCACCGGCTGCAGGCTCTGACGTGGCGTCTGCTGCGCCCCACGGTCGTGGTCGCCGCGTTCCTGGCGCTGTGGGAGGTGGCACCACGGATCGGACTGGTGGACAAGGTCTTTCTCCCGCCACTCTCGGAGGTGGTCAGTGCCTGGTTCGCCTTGTTGAACAACGGCCAATTGTGGGAGCATGTTTCGGCCAGCCTGTCGCGTGCCCTGGCCGGGCTGGCCATCGCGATCGCGGTCAGCATCCCGCTCGGGGTGGCGATCGCCTGGTACCGGCCGGTCGCCGAGTTCCTCAACCCGATCCTGGAGCTGTTCCGCAACACCGCCGCACTCGCGCTGCTGCCGGTGTTCATCCTGATCCTGGGGATCGGCGAGACGTCCAAGGTCGCGCTGGTGATCTACGCCGCGTCGTTCCCGATCCTGCTCAACACCATCTCCGGGGTGCGCACGGTGGACCCGCTGCTGATCAAATCGGCACGCTCGCTGGGCCTTTCCCCGATCAGGCTGTTCCAGAAGGTGATCCTGCCCGCGGCGGTGCCGACCATCTTCACCGGCTTACGCATGGCGGCGGCATCGTCGATCCTGGTGCTGATCGCGGCCGAGATGGTCGGCGCCAAAGCCGGATTGGGCTATCTGATCACCGCTTCGCAGCTGAACTTCCAGATCCCCGACATGTACGCCGGCATCGTCACGATCGCCCTGGTTGGCGTCATCTTCAACGGCATCGTGGTGGCCGTCGAACGGCGCTTGTCGGGCTGGCGCGCCACCACCTAGGAAAGGGAAAAAGAATTGCCCCGCCAACTGCATCTCAACGCATTTTTGATGGGTGTCGGCCACCACGAGGCAGCGTGGCGCCACGAACGCACCGATGTGCGAAACCTCACCGATGTCAAGCACTTCCAGCGGCTGGCCCAGCTGGCCGAACGTGGCAAGCTGGATTCGGTGTTCTTCGCCGACGGGCTGGCGGTGGGTCCGCGGGTGAAACACAACACCCAGGCGATCTTCGAACCGATCACGCTGCTGACCGCCATGGCGACGGTCACCGAGCGCGTCGGCCTCATCGCGACGGCGACCACCGGCTACATCGAGCCCTATACCCTGGCCCGCAACTTCGCCTCCCTGGATCACATCAGCGGGGGCCGCGCGGGGTGGAACATCGTCACCTCGGCGGGTGAGGACGAGGCCGCCAACTTCGGTGTCGAGGGCATCCCGGACCACGCCGGGCGCTATCGGAGAGCCACCGAATTCGTCGACGTGGCAACGGCATTGTGGGACAGCTGGGAAGACGACGCCCTGGTCCTCGACGAGTCCACCGGCATCTTCGCCGACCGGGACCGGGTTCACCGGATCGACCACGATGGCGAGCACTTCACCGTCCGCGGGCCGCTGAACACCCCGCGCTCGGTCCAGGGCCGGCCGCTGTTGGTCCAGGCCGGGTCCTCGGAGTCGGGCAGGGATTTCGCCGCGCGATACGCCGAGGCGATCTTCACCGCGCAGCGCTCGGTGGCCGACGGTAAGGCCTTCTACCGTGATGTGAAGGCCCGCGCGGTGAAGTTCGGACGTAGCGCCGACGAGGTGAAGATCCTGCCCGGCATCGTGCCGTTCATCGGTCCCACCGAGCAAGCCGCGGCAGCGTTGGAACAGCAATTCACCGAACTGATCTCACCCGAGTACTCGTTGCGTCAGCTGTCGCAGATGGTGGGTGTGGACCTGACCGCACACGCGCTCGACGCGCCGCTGCCCGCGCTGCCGCCCATCGAGCAGATCCAGGGCAACAAGAGCCGCTATCAACTGGTGAAGGATCTGGCCAGCAGTGAATCGCTGACCGTGCGGCAACTGATCGCCAAACTCGGTGGCGGTCGCGGACACCGGACCTTCGCCGGCACCGCCGAGCAGGTGGCCGACAACCTGGAGCTGTGGTTCACCGAGGGGGCCGCCGACGGCTTCAACATCATGCCGCCGTATCTGCCCGGCGGCTTGGAGGACTTCGTCGAGCAGGTGGTGCCGATCCTGCAGCAGCGCGGTCTGTTTCGCACCGACTACACCGCCACGACGCTGCGCGGGCACTACGGGCTGACGCACCGGCCGAGCCGGTACACGGTGACGGCGGCCGAAACCAGCGCGTGAGCGAGGGCGTCCCGCTCCGTTCCTTGGCCACCACGGTCTTCCTGCCGTCCGCGATCTTCGGGATCGGGCAGGGTGCCGGCGCACCCGTGATCGCGCTCATCGCACGGGATCTGGGCGCCTCGGTGGGCGCGGCCGGCTTCATCGTCGCGCTCGTCGGGCTCGGTGCCGTCTTCGGTGACCTGCCGGCCGGGCGCATGGTGGCCCGGTTCGGCGAGCGCCGGTCCATCATCGTCGGGTCTTCGCTCGGTACCGCGGGCGTGCTGCTGTGCCTGATCGCCTGGAATCCACTGGTTCTCGGCATCGGCGTGTTGCTGACCGGGTTCTCCAGTGCGGTATGGGGTTTGGCGCGGCAGAGCTATCTGGCCGAGGCCGTCGGCGTGGCGAGACGTGCCCGCGCGATGGCCACCTTCGCCCTGACGTGGCGGCTCGGCTATTTCGTGGGGCCGCTGATTGGCGCGGCGGTGATCCTGGCCGTCGGGACTCGCGGAGGCTTCCTGGTGCAGCTGGTCGGCATCGTGGTGTCGGGGTATCTGATGGCCCGGCTGGCCGATCCGCCGCGTGCCGAGGGAGCGGTGCCCGGCGGGGTGCGGCTCGCCGAGATCGTGCGTACGCATCGCACGCTGCTGGGCACCCTCGGCCTGGGTGCGCTGATGATGGGCGCGGCGCGGGCGTCCCGGGATGCGGTGCTGCCGCTGTGGGCCGACCACATCGGGTTGAACGCGGCGACGGCCTCGCTGGTGTTCGGCATCGGGGCCCTGGCCGACCTGCTGTGCTCGTACCCGTCCGGGATGGTCATGGATCGCTATGGGCGGCGGGCGATGGCGGTGCCGTCGCTGTTGGTGATCGGTGCGTCACTGTTCGCGTTGCCGTTCGCCGCCGGGGTGATCGGCATGACGGCCGTGGCGGTGTTGATGGGAGTGGGCAACGGGCTCGGCAACGGCGTGATCATGACGCTGGGCGCCGATGTGGCGCCCGCGGCGACCCGGGCCGAGTTCCTGGCCGCGTGGCGGCTCATGCACGACAGTGGGATGTTTCTGGGCCCGCTGGCGGTCGGTGGCGTGGCAGCGGTGGCGCCGCTAGGGGTTGCGGCGGCCGCCTTGGGCGCGGTGTCGTGTGCCGGGGCGGCCACCATGCACCGGTTCATCCCGGTGTGGCGCCCAACGTGAAGAAGATCGCGAGATTTGTCGAAAATCTCGCGATCTTGTTCACGCTCGGCGTCAGCGGTAATTGACGAACTGCAGCGCCACGTCGAGGTCGGAACCCTTGAGCAGCGAGATGACGGCCTGCAGGTCGTCACGCTTCTTCGAGCTGACCCGGATCTCGTCGCCCTGGATCTGCGCCTTGACGCCCTTGGGGCCCTCGTCGCGGATGATCTTGGTGATCTTCTTGGCCTGCTCGCTGGTGATGCCCTGCTTGATGTCGCCGGTCACCCGGTAGGTCTTGCCGCTGGGCTGCGGGTCGCCGGCGTCGAAGGCCTTCATCGAGATGTCGCGGCGAACCAGTTTTTCCTTGAACACGTCGACCGCGGCCTTGACGCGCTCCTCTGTGGAGCTGACCAGTTCGATCGACTCCTCGCCCTTCCAGGCGATGGTGGTGTCGGTGCCGCGGAAGTCGAAGCGGGTGGACAGTTCCTTGGCCGCCTGGTTGAGCGCGTTGTCGACCTCCTGACGGTCGACCTTGCTGACGACGTCGAAGCTGGAATCCGCCATTGGACGCCCCTCCTCATTCCCTCGGTGAATAGTGCCTGCTTGTAGCTTAGGTACATCTATTTGCGGCGGTGGAAGGCACACACCGGCGGCGCCGCGGGATGTGGCCCTCGTCGCACATGAACTGCCGGTTTGTAACTTGGGTAGGTCCTCGTTGTACCCTGCTATTCGCACCAAGCCGGAAACGGGGCGGCGCGAAACCAGGCAGATTGCCCGAGCGGCCAATGGGAGCGGACTGTAAATCCGTCGGCTTACGCCTACGCAGGTTCGAATCCTGCATCTGCCACCCACATCAGGCCCCCTTTCGAGGGGGCCTGTTTGGTTTTGTGGGCCAGAATTATCACGTACTGTCGCCTACGAGCAGCCGTTGGGCGAGGTGGAGGCTCACCCAAGCAGGGCGACCATGTCGAGAGTAGGTTGCTCGATCATCGAGCAAGCTCCGCGAGGAGCCGGCTGAGAACGGGTAACGGTGACCCAGCGTTGTTGCACGTAAATGCACGGTGGCCGTAGACTGCATGATGTAGCCAGCCCATTGCGGTGGGTTTGGAAGTGAGCCACAGGATAACTCGCCGGACGACGAGGCCTGTGGCTCGCGATCTTTCTGAGTCAGATGGCGTGGAGTTCGACTCCACTGCCGAGAACATCCAGATAGTCGGAATTGCCGATTCGTGCTTGGACAACGGCGCCGCACACGATGTCGGCGGCCCAAAGGGCAGGTTCTACTAGGCCGACGGCGTGCTCAATTCGGAGTGTTGCGTCGATTGCCCGCCGGGAGCGCAGCATTTGCATGGTCGCGAGGTCACTGTGGTCTACGGTGCCGCGAGATTCGAACGTGATGGTGGAGCAGGGCATATCGGCGAGGTGAGGCAGCAGGAATTCCATGCATTTGCGTCGGTGGCGCCGGTCGTCTGCGTCTCTGTCGCAGTGAACGACGATCAATCCAGTGACGGGCAGCTCGGCGACAGCGCGGACTAGGTCGGCTCGTCGGTCGCTGCTGCTCCCGTGCCAGTGCAGTTTCTTCTCGCCAATTCGCAGACCTTCCATGGCTTTGCGCAGCTCGGCAGTGTCGTCCTCTTCGCAGAGGACCGCTGCGAGCAGGTAAGCGCCGGGGTCGAGGTCGGGGCGGGATCCGCTCTCGTCGGCCCATGCTGTCAGCACTGCGGGGTCCTTGCGTGGTCTGTTTCGCTGCTCATTGGAGGTCTGTGCGGCTTCCCCGTCCAGGGCGGTTCCGCTGCCATTCGTCGATCGTTTCTCGGAGCCAACCGCGGATTGATCCTCGGGGTACGGTGCCGTCTTCATTGATGGGGCCTATAACGGCGTCGGGCGGGGGAAGCTTGATGCGGGATAGAGACCCGCGAGCGAGTTTGAGGTACTCCTCAACCTGGCTCTGTGACAAGTATCGGTCGGGCCTTTTGACTTCGCAGATGACGTAGCTGATCTCGTTGCCGTCGGTGGTTGTGAACGTCGCGCGGAAGTCGCCGATGGTCTTGTTGCGGTCCGCCATTGATGGATCATCGAACAGCGTGATGCCAGCGTCGACGAGGTAGTCGGTGAGTCGGCCGACTGCTTCTTCACGCGTGTCGTGCTCGGATCGGAGTTGGCGCGATGCAGGCTTGAGTTCCCGGTATCTGAGTTCCCACGCGCTATCGGTCATGGCGCCCACCTCCTTCCTGATTGAGGTTGCACCCAAAGATACCGTATTGAACGGTAATGTATCAACATTTAATACGTATAACTAGATGCCGTTCCGACGCGATGGTCGTCAATGGCCCGGTAGAAGGATGCGGCGTAGGCGCGTTCGAAGGCGCACCGCGAATGCGTTCTGGACAAATTCCAGGGCAAGTTGTCGACGTGTGTATCCGGGCGGGTCAATTTTTGGTGACGACGCATTGGAGTGAGAAGAATCTGGCTGGCGGCTTGTTGGTGCGCGAGCCGGATCGATGGCGGCGCAACGACATTCCGGCTGGCGACGATCAAGTGCGGGCGCTGTCTGCCTGAACTGCGAAAACAGGTCGGGATTGACCGAACGCGTCGAGCGGCCAATGGGAGCGGACTGTAAATCCGTCGGCTTACGCCTACGCAGGTTCGAATCCTGCATCTGCCACCCAAGTCAGGCCCCCTTTCGAGGGGGCCTGTCTGGTTTCTGCGGGCTGAACGCCGAGGTCGGCGCCTATCGGTGCTCGTCAGACCCCTGGCATCCGCTTGCCGGGTCCGCTGCTTTCCGCTGGCCGGCAGCGTCGGCCGACCACCAGTTGAACCGGTGGACCTCAAGGTGGTGGTCTGGTTCGGCATGCTCCTCGACCCACCGCAGCGCGGTCCGTTTGCGCCAGAATCCAGCGATCGGCATCACGCCACCGTCACGGCGGTGCATGAACACATACCATCCAAGTTTCATCGGGCCCCCGGGTGCCGACGATTACTAAGCGTTTCGAACTATATTTTGGCGCGCCGGTACCGCTTCTCGTCAAATCGTGACGCAAGTACTGCGCCACGCAACACTCTCGAAAACGGGTGATCGGTCTTACCCAGGGAAAATCCGGGAACCCGCCGGTTGGTGATTCCCGGCGGCCCGCCGGGGTAAACCAACTCGGCATCCCGAGCGGACGTTGTCTCCCAACAGAGTGCGGTGTAGTCAGGACGAACAAAGAAGTCGACATCGTCGGGAGAATCGACGTCATGACCGCGCACCACCACGTCGCCGACCACAAGCTGGTGAACTTCGCCAGCCACATCGACGACAACACCATCGAACAGGCCAAGCAGACCGCCTCGATGCCGTTCGTGCATCCCCATGTCGCGCTGATGCCAGATGCCCACAGTGGCAAGGGTTCAGCCGTCGGCACGGTGATCCCGACGATCGACGCGGTGATCCCGGCGGCGGTCGGTGTCGACATCGGCTGCGGGATGATCGCTGCCCGCGCGGAATTCACCGCCGCCGACCTTCAGGGCCGTGATCTGGCGGCACTGCGTACGGCGATCGAGGCGACGATTCC
Source organism: Mycolicibacterium sp. 050232 (assembly GCA_036235365.1). Taxonomy (GTDB): domain Bacteria; phylum Actinomycetota; class Actinomycetes; order Mycobacteriales; family Mycobacteriaceae; genus Mycobacterium. The sequence continues at coordinate 333,683 of JAZBEZ010000008.1, forward strand.
GTTGTCGCCGGGCAACTACAACGACACGCTCGCCCGGTTCCCGTTCACGCAGGGCCGCATCGCGGACCTCGAGCACCTGGCCACCGACGGCGGGGTCGACCTGTCGCACTCGCCCAAGTGGCGCGAGCAACTCGGCTCCCTCGGCGGCGGCAACCACTTCATCGAACTGTGCCTGGATCAAGCCGACCGGGTGTGGTTGTTTCTGCATTCGGGATCTCGTGGGGTGGGAAACAAGATCGCCCAGAAGCACATCAAGATCGCGCAGAAGCTCATGAAGCGATGGTGGATCGAGCTGCCCAACCCGGACCTGGCCTATCTGCCCCAGGGCACTCCGGAGTTCAGCGACTATCTGCGGGACCTGAACTGGGCGCAGCGATTCGCATTTGAGAACCGCGCCGAGATGATGGATCGCTACATGTCCGTCTTCGCCGATTGGATGGGCTATGCCGATGTGGGCCGGACGCACACCGCCGGCGACTTCGAGGTCGAGCGGGTGAATTGCCACCACAACTACACCCGCAAGGAACACCACGGCGGCCGGGATGTGTGGTTGACACGCAAGGGCGCGATCGACGCGCACCGGGGCGTCGTGGGGCTGATCCCGGGCAGCATGGGGACGCGGTCGTATGTGGTGCGCGGCAAGGGCAACCCTGCCGGGTTGTGCTCAGCGCCGCACGGCGCCGGCCGCCGGTTCTCCCGCAACGAGGCACGCCGTCGGTTCACCGCCGACGACCTCGCGCAGCGGATGCAGGGGATTGAGTATCGCCACGGTGCGGAGTGGGTCGACGAGATTCCCGACGCGTACAAGGACATCGACGTGGTGATGGCGGACGCCGCGAGCCTCATCGAGATCGAGCATGAGCTGCGTCAGGTCTTGAACGTCAAGGGCACGTAGGGTCCTGGCCACCAGGTCAGGACTTACGTCCGACGGCAAGATAGACCACAGGGAGCACGCCGGACGTGCTCAGCACGCCGAGTGCGCTGCCCCACAACCACTTCGGCCCGTTGATCCGGCTGGCATCGCGGCCGGCGAGGTCGCGCAGCGCCCAGGCGCGTAGCCCGGCGTCGGCCGCGGCCACGACGATGACGGCCGTCTTGGCGGTGGGGGAGAGGTCATTCCAACGCTTCTTGGGCACTGCGGCGTTCCTTTCGGAAGGGAGCTACGGGCTGACGGGCATCGTCGTCACCGGCGAGCCACCGGAGCCGCTGCCACTGCCGCCACCGAAAAGCCCACCGCCGCTGCCACTGCCGCCACCGAAAAGCCCACCGCCGCTGCCGGATCCGCTACCTGACCCGCCGCCGCCGAACAATCCGCCGCCCGACGATCCGCCTTCACTCGACGAGGAGCCGCCGCCCGACGGGTACTGCGGCATCGTCGTCACCGGAGCCTGCGTCGCGGGAGCCTCGATGGTCGGTTGTTCGACCGGGGCTGTGTACGTCGGCACGGTGTGGGTCGGCACCTCGATGGGAGGTTCCGAGGTCTTGGTCGGCGGTGCCACGGTGGTGGTCGGCGGCGCAACCGTCGTCGTGGGCGGCGCGGTAGTCGTGGGTGGTGCCGTCGTCGTGGGTGGTGCCGTAGTCGTCGTCGGCGGAGCCGTCGTGGTCGTAGGGGGAGCCGTGGTGGTTGTCGGCGGTTTCGTCGTCGTGGTGGTGGGCGGTGCGGTGGTTGTCGGCGGGGTGGTCGGCGACCACGTCGGGACCGTCGGCCACACCACCGGTGGGAGCGGGATCGGAACGGGCACCGGGATCGGGACGGGCACCGGGACCGGCCCAGGCGCAACCTCGACCGGCGGGGGCGCCGGTACGGCGGGAGGTGCGGCCGGCGGCACCACCGCAGGTGGCTGGTTGACCGGCTGGTTACCGGTGCCGGAGCGCACCTTGGGTGCGGCCGGAGCGGCGGGCGGCGGCGTGAGCACAGACACGGGCAGGGCCACCGGGTCCGGCTCGTGCGGCACCGGCGGCAGGTAGTTGCCGGGCACGGTGTTGGCCTGCTCGGTGGGCGCGGGCTGTGCTCGCACGTCGGCTGTCGGCCGGACGTTGATCGCGACCGCGGTGGCCAGCGTGGCGAAGCTCACCACCACGAAGGCCAGGGCGCTGCCCATCAACAGCATCCGCGGCGGCGGTGGTGCGATGACCGTCGTGTAATCCTGGTCGTCTTCTTGCTCGGGGACGAACTCGTTGACCGCGTCCATCGGCATCTCGTCGGCCCAGGGCTCGTCCCCTGGTTCCTGTGAGTACGCCAGATCCGGTCCCACAGCAGCGGAGTCGGCAGGGGCGGGCGCCATCTGGGTGGCGTCGGCGGCAGGCGCCATCTGCGTCGCATCGCCGGCGGCGGGAGCCATCTGCGTGGCCTCCGACAGGGGAGCCATCTGGGTCGGATCCTGCGGCACAGCGACGACGGGTGCCATCTGAGTGGACGCGCTTGCCGGTGCGACATCGCCGACCAGTTGAGCCGCACCGCGGGCGATCGCGTAGCCCGCATCCGGCGCGACCTCCACCGGTGCTGCCGAACGAAGCTCTGCCGCAACGGAATCAAGATCGAGGCGCTGGCCGACCAACAGCACGCGGGTCGGGACTTCGCCGGCGGGCACCCGCTGCAGCACTGCCGCGCAGGCGGCCGCGGGCCCGGCGGTGCCGATCGGCATGGTGGCCAGCGTGGAAGTCGGTGCCTCCCTGCTCTCGCCGACCGTCGTCAGCGACACGGTGTCGTCATCGGCGAGCAGCAACGCGGCGTCGGCACCCACGCTTCGGGCCAGGGCAGCGGCCGCCTCGGCTTCGGTCACCAGCTCGACGTTCGGCACTCCCGCGTCGAGCACTGTCTGACGCAACGTGTCGGCGGCTGATTCGTCAGGAACGCACAGCCGGGTCGCGGCGATCTGGTTACCCGATTCGGTCACCGCACGGAAGGTGCCGATGATGGTCTCGGCCAGTTCCGACATCTCGGCCACGAGGTCGTCGGGCAGGTCGAGCGCGTACTGGTCGAGAACCTGGCCGCCACTCGCGGGCGATCCGATCATGGCCAAGCGCGCCACACGCCCGGTGACCGCCACCCCGAGGACTACGTCCACGGTTCCACTCCTTGCTTCTTGCATGTTGTCCGAGCCCCGACAGACAAATCCAAGCTACCGCACAGCTGCGACGGACCTTGGTGGTCAAACGATGCGGCTGCCAGCGCTGCTTGTGCGCCGGAGCAAAAGTGAGCACGCTGGTTGAGTCCCGCTGCGTTGTCACTCATAGAGAGGAATCGGTCCGTGACCGACGAGCGTTACGACGCGTCCGCCACCGTCGAGGTGGCGACGATGGCCGCGCGGTCCGTCGAGCGTCCCCAACGGGTCGGCTACGTGCCGACCCGAACCAATCGGGTGCGTGACGGTCTGGCCGTGGTGCTGCTCGTCGTCGCGATGCTGCTCCCGTGGAACCTGGAATTCGGCCTCGGTGTCCCCGGCAGTGCCGGGTCGACGTTCGTCCTGCTGGCCGTGGTGACGCTGCTCGCGATCGGTGCCGCGCTGGCACCCCATGCGGGGCCGTTCCGGCTGGCCGCCGCCAGGTCCGACGTCCGCCGCACCAGCCGGATCCGGCTCGCACTCAGCGCCGCCTACCTCGTGGTGGTCGTCTGCTTCGTCGGCTACCACCTGGCGCAGACGGTGAGCAGCGGCGGAACCGGCGCCGTGCCTCCGGGGGTGGGACCGGGCATGCTGCTGGGCGTCGCGGGTGCCCTGCTGGCCGGTCAGCCACCCATCACGTCGATCACGGTCGAGGACAACAAGTTTCGCCGGTGGTACGCCGTAGCCCGGGTGATCGGTTTCCTCTCGATCGCACTCGCGACGCTGTCGGTCGCCTTCAACCTCTACTGGCGGCTGCGGTACCTGTTCGTCACCCAGGTCGAGTTCGGCGGCCACGACATCGCCGTCATCGTCACCACCCTGCTCTACGGGGCGGAGGCGATGATCGCGCTGGTCATCGCCTCACGCTGGCTGACCGAGCGCACCGGCGCGGCACGGCTGGCCACCACGGCCATCGGTGTCTCGGGGGCCATCGCTGCCACGCTGGTGTGGCTTGCCGGTATCGGCCGCGACATCGATGCCTTCCACGGCATCGCCCAGAACACCTCGACCGCGGCCGTGGGTTACGAGGGCTACCTCGCCTGGGCCGCCGCTGCCGCGATCGTGGCGCCGACGACGCTGTACGCCGTCTTCCTGATCAAGCCCCCCACCATCGGCGCCTACCGCGGCGCCGCGGAGAAGTGCCTGACCCTCATCGCCTTCTGGGCGTTCGCGGCGGCGGCGCTGCGGGTCGTCGACTTCCTGATCGCCCTGTCGCTCGATCTCCCACGGGCGCTCTACGACACCGTCGCGATGACGGTGTTCAACCTGATCACCGCACTGGTGGCCCGGTGGCTGCACCGTCAGCTCGACAGGGGAGTGACGTCGACGACCGTCGCCGCCGCCTTCAGCGCGGTGCTGTTCGTCTTCACGGTGGCGAACGTGGCCATCGGGGTGGCCCTGGCGCCGCGCTACGCCGGGCCCCCGCCCGCGGCGATCTACGGCAACAATCTGGCCCAGCAGATCACCAGCACGTTCGACGTCACCGTGAGTGTGCTGAGCCTGCTCGTGCTGGCGGTGATGGTGTTCACCGGGCCGTTCGCCGGTTATCTGGTGCGACGCGAAACCCGTTCGGCCAAGCCGGCGCCCGAACCACCGACCGAGGTGGTGCCGTCGAAGCCTGCCGTCGAGGAGTCCGCCCCGCCGACCATCGCGCGGCAACCCCGTGCGGCGTCGGTGCCGAGAATCGTCCGCCTGAAAGAGGATTCGACGACGGTGCTGGCCGCCCCGCCGACCACCGACCTTCAGGTGCCGACGCAGGCGCTGCGGATTCAGCGTCGTCCGCAGCGCCCGCCGACGGAGAACTAACCGGCCCGCTTGCTCCGGTGCTTCGCGGGCCGGTCGTGCTGAGCGTTGGGTGACTTCGCGGACGTCTTGTCCGCCTGCTTGACCGCGCGCTTCGTGGCGCGGGCAGGCTTCTCGTCGGATTTGTCGGCGTGCCGGACCACCTTGAGCCGCGGCGCCGGATCGGTGCTCATGGAGTCCGCACGGGTCCGAGGGTGACGGCCGAGCGGCGTCGACTCCGGCTCGTCGGCGGCCTTCGCGTCGGTCTTGGCGTCGGCGGTCACCTTGCTGACGACTTCGGTGTCAACCTTGTCAGCCCTGTCAGCCTTGACGCCCTTGTCTGACTTGGTGTCCAACGGAGCCGGGCTGTCGCCGGGGTCGACGGTCTTGGGCGCGGTGGCCCCGCCGATGGCCTGAAGCACCTTGGCCAGCGGCCGGGTGGCGTTCGACAACGCCGCCGCCACGTCCTCCACCGAGTGGCGCACTCCTTGCTCGAATGGCGAGGTGCCCACCGGGTCTATCGGATGTTCGGTCACTGGCGTCTCGGGTTCGGTGCCCGAGACGACAGGCTGCGGCAGCGTGGGGGTGTACTTCTCGCCGCCGAGGATCGCCAAGGATTGCTCGAACGCCGCCGGTAGTTCGTTGAGCGCTTCCTGAAACTTCTCCGGCGGTGTGACCCAGCCGAATTCCTTGACCTGGCTGGGGTCCGCGGTGCGGTCGTAGCCCATCTCGACGAAGACCCGCAGCACCGGGTCGAGGGCGTCGACGAACCGCTCGGCCCCGATCACCGATGCGGGGATGCGCAGCGGCGCCAGCAGCGGCAGGTGCTGGGGCAGCATCACGTAGGTGGTGTTGCCGATCTGGGTGGTGACGGCGTTGGGGGCGTCGGGGTGCTCCAGTACGTAGCCCGGGAACACATGCTGGAACAGGATCCCGGCGACGGCGTTCGTGATGGACAGCACGTTGAAATACGCTGGGAAATCAGCGAAGCCGTCGTACTGGTTCTGGTAGTACGTCGTCTTGAACGGGCTGTCGGATGGCCCCGGCCGGCCGAGCGGGAAGATGTCGCCGAGTACGGGGACATCGCTCCATGAGGTGAAGCGGGCCAGGATGCCGCCGTTGGGCTGATACGGATCGCCGATGAAGACGAATTCGTAATTGTCCGCGTTGGCAACGTAATTCGGATCTTTGGCCATCTCGGCGCGCACGATCTCGGCCACCTCGGTGCCCTGTGACATGCCGATGATCGTGACCTTGTCGTCGGCCGGGGTGTTGGCGATGTCCTGCTGGAGGTAGCCCGCCCCGATCTGTTCGGAACGTTTCAGCGAGTGCGGCCAGTACGGAATGTCGGACAGTCCGGGCAGGTCGGAGATGATCGGGATGTCGAGGGCGATCTGCGCCGGGTAGGGCACGGTGTGGAACGAGTCGCCTTCGGGCACCGTGCTCCCGTAGAAGAACAGCGGGACACTCATCCCGAATCCGTCGAACGAGGGCCCGACGCCGATGGTCGTGCCGATCAGCCGCACCGCGGCGCTGTAGGTGGATGTCGGCGTGCTGACCGTGACGCCCGCCGATACCGCGACGACGACGCCGCCGGCCAGCAACATCGATCCCCAACGCCGTGCACCGCGCTCCCGTCGCGCACGGCGCGACGACTCCCCCCGACCCCTCATGCTGTTCCCGCTTCCTCATCGTGGTGAGCGGCCGCCCGGATGGCGCGGCCGAACATCTGGGCCCGCCACCAGCGCGTCAACCGGGAAATGTGACGGACGCCACGTCGCGTGCTGCCGGAAAGTTACCAGTGGGTAGCCGCGTATGACAAGAGTCACTTTTTGAAACAAGAGCTCTTGTTGGAAATTGTCGATTCAGCGGGTGGACGCCGCGATCCCGGCGCGAACCACCCCGACAAAGCTCGCCAGATTGCCGATCAACGTGTCGATGGTCGGCGGTGTATCGCTGTCGGTCTCCCGCTGGTGCAGCCAGTCGGCCACGCTCTCGAACAGCCCGCCCACGGTCGACACCGCCAACGCGTGATAGTCGACCGCACCGGTATCCGGCAGGCAGGGAAACTCGCGGTGCCGCCACAGATTCTCGAGGAAGGCTGCTGTCCAGCGGCGGTTCTCGCGGCGCAGCCGCTCGACGCGCGGCGAGATGCCCGCGCATTCCCCGAACGCCACCACGGCCACCCGGGGATCGTCGACGAGAGCATGGGCGAACGCCGACAGCAGCCGATGGACGGTTTCGTCGGGATCGTCCGGCGCATCCGCCAGGGCTTGGACGGCTTGCTGCTCGATCCGGCCGGCTATCTGGGTGAGCAGGGCCAGGTAGCAGTCCTCTTTGCTGTCGAAGACCTCGTAGAACGCCTTGTTGCCGACATACGCCGTCTGGCAGATCTGCTCGATCGAGGTGTTGGCGTAGCCGTCGCGCGCGATCAGGTCGAAGGCTGCCGTCAGCAACTGCTCACGACGATGGGAGCGACGCTGTTCGGCGTCGAGCCCACGGATCGTGCGGCCGGGAGCCGACGGCGGTCTGGCCATGGCCCGGAGTGTAATCCGGCCCGTGCCCTGCCCGCCGTCGGACGGTCAGCTCGCGCGATTGCTCTTGCGCTTCGGCCGATCGTGGCGCTGATCGTGTCCGGTTTTCGCTGCCTGCTTGGCGGCTTGCTTCGTCGCTTGCTTGGCCGCACGCTTCGTGGCGCGAGCGGGCTTCTCGTCGGACTTGTGGGAGTCCCGGACCATCTTCAACCGCTGCACCGGAGCGGAACGTGGCGGATCCAATCGCGTTCTTGCCGAACGGTTCACGCGATGAACCGGGGCGGCCGGCTTATCCGTGGTGTCCGTCACCTCGGCCGCAGGAGTCCGGCCGCCGAAGGCCTGGAACACCTTGGCCAGTGGCCGGGTGGCGTTCGACAACGCTGCCGCGATGTCGTCCATCGCCTTGCGCAGCCTCTGCTCTGCCGGCGAGGTGCCCACTGGATCGGCCGGATGCTCGGGCAGCGGTGCGTCCGGTTCGGCGTCGGAGACGACGGGCTGCGGCAGCGTGGGGACGTACTTCTCGCCGCCGAGAATCGCCACGGACTGCTCGAACGCGCCGGGCAGAGCGTCGAGCGCTTCGGTCACCTTCTCCTCGGGCATCGTCCAGCTGAATTCCTTGACCCGGCTGGGGTCCGCGGTGCGCTCGTAGCCCATCTCGACGAAGACCCGCAGCACCGGGTCGATGGCGTCGACGAATCGTTCCGCGCCGATGACGGAGGCGGGGATGCGCAGGGGCGCCAGCAGGGGCAGGTACTGGGGGAACGTCACGTAGGTGGTGTTGCCGACCTGGGTGGTGACGGCGTTCGGGGCGTCGGGGTGCTCCAGCACGTAACCGGGGAAGACATGCTGGAAAGCCATCCCGACAAAGGCGTTCGCGATGGAAAGCGGGTTGAGGTAGGCCGGGAAGTCGACGTTGCCGTCGTACTGGTTCTGGTAGTACGTCGTCTTGAACGGGCTGTCGGATGGCCCGGGACGCCCGAGGGGGAAGAGGTCGCCCAGGATCGGCAGATCGCTCCACGAGGTGAGGCGCGTGAGGAGGCCGCCGTTGGGTTGATAAGGGGTACCGATCATCACGAACTGGTAATTGTCGGCATTGACAACATATTTCGGGTCTTTGGCCATGACGGCACGCGCTATCTCGGCGACCATCGTGCCCTGCGACGATCCGATGATCGTCACTTTCTCGCCGGCAAGGATATTGGCGATGTCGTGCAGCAGGTAACCGGCGCCGATCTGCTCGGATCTCTTGAGCGACTGCGGCCAGTACGGAAGGTCGGACAGCACCGGCAGATCCGAGATGATCGGGATGCTGACGGTCATCTGCGCCGGGTAGGGGACGGTGTGGTACGAGTCCCCTTCGGGGACGGTGCTTCCGAAGAACATCATCGGGATGGTCAGTCCGAAACCGTCGAAGGACGGCCCTACGCCGATCGTCGTGCCGGCCAGGCGAACCTCGCCGCGGTAGGTGGTAGTAGACGTGCTCGCCGTGAACCCCACCGATGCCGCAACGACGCCCCCGGCCAACACCATCGGACCCCAGCGAGACGCTCCCGATTGCCCCCGACCCTTCATTTTTCATGCCTTCTTTCTCCACCGTGGTGGTCCGGTGATCGTGGTGATTCGGCGCGCCGCAACGTCTGTGGCCCGCGGCTGCCGCGAACAAGGGAATGTGACGCCTGTCACGTGTGGGTCACAGGGCTCGAAAGTTACCAGTGAGACGTGTCGTTCGAGGCGGGTTTGCCGGACATTGCGGGACGGCCGGCACTCTCGTGCTTGGCGTACGGCTACGAGCCGCGTCGGGCCGAGGCGAGAATGGTTGGAGCAAACAATAATTCGCAGACCTGTGGGATAAGAACGAAGACGGCGCGGGTGGCCCGGCAACGGGGCGTTTCCTGAGAATTCTCTCTGGTTCTTGAGGGAACTCTATGCCTCCGCTGGCTCGGAGCGCGCTCAATGCTGTGCTGTGCCACAGTGTTTTAGTGGGGAAACTCGGAAGTGCCGGTTTGGTTGCCGTCATGGCGGGGGCGGCTTCCGTGATGGGCAGTGTGACGATGCCGTCCGCCAGTGCGGCACCGTGTCCGGATGCCGAGGTGATATTCGCCCGCGGCACGATGGAAGCGCCCGGCGTAGGGGACACCGGCGAGGCATTCGTTAACTCGTTGCGCGCCAACGTCGCGCCGAAGTCGGTGGAGGTCTATCCCGTCGACTACCCGGCGACCACGGACTTCCCGACTGCGGTCCAGGGAATCGCTGATGCGCGGGCACGCATCATGACCATGGCTGCCAATTGCCCTGACACCAAGATGGTGCTCGGCGGGTTCTCTCAGGGTGCGGCGGTCATGGGTTTCGTAACTGCGAGCGTTGTGCCGGACGGGATTTCACCGGACAGCGTGCCTGCGCCGATGCCGCCGGATGTTGCTGACCATGTGGCGGCCGTCGCGTTGTTCGGGAAGCCGTCGTCGCGATTCATGAAGGTGCTCAACAACCCTTCGGTCGTCGTCGGGCCGAACTACACGGCCAAGTCCATCGACCTCTGCGTGGACAACGACCTGGTGTGCGACCCGCAGGGCAGAAGTTTCGGTATCCATACGCAGTACGCGGAAGCCGGCCTGGTGAATCAGGGCGCCGCGTTCGCTGCGAGCAAACTCCAGGATGACTGGGCGCAACAGGCACCCCCGCCCGGTCCGCCGGCACTGCTGGTGGGTGCAGGCCCGTCGCAGCCGTCGCGGGTCCAGCCTGCGCAGTCGCCGCAGACCGCTCAGCCTGCCCAGCACATGGGCCCGGCTCCGCAGAACCTTCCCGGTCCGGCACCGGCGCAGAGTCCTCCCGCGCCGACCTCAGCCGCACCGGCGCCCGTCGCACCGTTGGCCTGAGCTGCCGCGCGTCCTAGTGCTGCGCGTTGTTGCCGAACACGTAGACACCGGTGTGATGGCCGATGAAGTTGTTGGCGATGAACAGCACGCCCGTGACCACCACGACCAGCACCAAGGCGAACATCACCCAGCTCAGGCCTGTCAGCAGGCGGCGACGGCCGGTGCCTGACGGGCCATCGGGGACAGCTGCGGCGATGTGCAGGCGCACGCCGACCGCGAACAGGGTCGGCACTGATGCGCCGACGGCCAGGCCGAAGAGCAGGATCTTGCCGACGGCCACGAGATTGATCCAGTTGCTCATGTGATGTCTCCCGTCCCTACTTGCTCTCGACCGCGGTGAGGCTGCCCTGCCACGCGTCGTTGACGTTCTTGTGGTCGATGGGCGGCTTACGTGATTTGAGCCAGATGGGCACCGTGGAGGCGATCAGGGCGACGAACCCGATCAGCGGCCCGGCGAAGCCGCCGATCCCGTGCACGAGGACGTAGGTGAGTGCGCCGACCAGTCCCGCGGCCGGCAGAGTGATCAGCCACGCGGTGGCCATGTTGCGGGCGACGCCCCAGCGCACCTCGGTGCGACGGCCGAGTCCGCTGCCGAGGATGGACCCGGTCGCGACGTGCGTGGTGGACAGTGAGTAGCCGAAGTGGCTGGACAGCAAGATGGTTGCCGCCGACGAGACTTCGGCGGCCATGCCCTGCGGAGCCTCGGTGTCGACCAGCCCCTTGCCCAGGGTGCGGATCACCCGCCAGCCACCGGAAAGCGTGCCGAGTGCGATGGCGACGGCGCAGGCCGCGATCACCCAGAACGGAGGCATGGTCGCCGAGTCGTCGACGGCGCCGTATGAGATCAGGGCGAGAAAGATGATGCCCATCGTCTTCTGCGCGTCGTTCGTGCCGTGCGCCAGGGAGATCAGGGAGGCCGAGCCGATCTGTCCGTAACGGAACGCGGCGATCGTGCGGTCCTCGGGCAGGCCGCGGATCAGCCGGTAGACCAGCCAGCTGGCGATGCAGGCCACCACACCTGCGATCAGCGGTGACAACACCGCGGGCACGATGACGGTCGAGACGACGCCGTGCCAGATCACGCCGTGGCCACCGACGGCGGCGATCATGGCGCCGACGATGCCGCCGATGAGGGCGTGGGACGAGCTGGACGGGATTCCCATCAGCCAGGTGAGCAGGTTCCACAGGATGCTGCCGACGAGCCCGGCGAACACCAGCTCCAAGGTCACCAGATTCGCGTCGACGAGCCCTTTGGCGATCGTCGCGGCCACGGCGGTGGACAGAAATGCGCCGACGAGGTTGAGCAGCGCGGACAGCGCTACAGCTGTGCGTGGTTTGAGTGCTCCGCTGGCGATCGACGTCGCCATCGCATTGCCGGTGTCGTGAAAGCCGTTGGTGAAATCGAATATCAACGCGGTGAAGACCACAATGCACAGCAGGAGAAACTGTAACGACACGGTGAACAATTGTTGAACACAATCGCTACGAAAACCTAATTAACTGGCTGAGGTCTCCATCACGTCGCGAGCCGGAGGGCCGGCGGAAAACTCAGCGCTTCGGGACGTCGACCTCGAGCAGCTTGAGCGCGTCCATGATGTGCAGGTGGGCCTCATCCATCGTGGCGCTCAGCTTGCCGAGTCGGGCGTCGCTGTTCTCCGGGGTCAGCACCACGCACTGATCGGCCATGCTGCGGTAGCCGTCGAAGCCCTCCCGCAGGGAGTCGTTGACCTTGACGTCGGGCCCGGGCAGGACCTTGTTCCGGACCGAGTCGACATAGTTGCGCAGGTCGTTGCAGGCGCTGTGCAGTGCGCCGAAGTCGGTCTGGTGATTGGGGGTCACCATGGCGTTGGCGATCGGGCCCATCTGCGTGCCGAGCCCGGCGACCGCGTCGGTGACGGCCTGCCGCCATTCTGCTGTCACCGGGGCCGCGGTGGGCTTGCCCGCGACAGCGCACCCGGCGAGCGCGGACGTGGTGGCCAGGACGGCGGCGAGGTACCTCATATGCAGCGAGCTTATGGTGTGCGCCGCATGAGTGCGGTCCCTATGCCGGCCGTAAGAGTTTGCGCGTAGATCAGCGCACCCACGTGTAAGCGCCGTCACACCGGTAACCTGATCAACGACTGACTAGGCAGATCGGGGGATCGGTATGGATCTCGTGCTCGGCCTCGCGATGACTTCGAGAGCCGTTCGGTGGGTGCTCGTCGAAGGAACGACGGGCGAGGGGCGTCCGTTCGACCGCGGCGCAATCTCGTTCGAGGATGCCGCCGGCTATGACCCCGACGGCCTGCTGCGGGGCCTGGTGGACGACAGCGAGCTCGAGGGCGGTCACCGCATCCATGCCATCGGCGTGACGTGGACGAATGATGCCGCTCCGCTGGCCGGTCACATCATGCAGTCGCTGGACAACCGCGGCTACGGAAATGTCTTCGCGGTCTCGGAGATCGAGGCGGCCGGCATGTTGGCCAGTGGCATCGCCGAGATCACCGAGCACGACGACATCGCGGTGTGCATCGTCGAACCCGACGCCGCTGTCGTGGCGATCGTGACCCCTGATGACGTCAGCGCCGACCGCATCGAGCGGTCCGACACCTTCGTCGCCGACATCACCGGATTGTTGGCGCTCACCGGCAGGCCGATCAGTGGGATGTTCATCCTGGGCTCCGACGCCCACGGTCCGGTCGTGACCGAGCTCGCCGAGTCCGTCCCGGCTGCGGTGATCACCGCAGCCGAATCCGACCTGGCGTTCGCGCGAGGCGCAGGGCTCGCGGCGGCGCTCGCGGTGAATACCGTTGCCACACCGGAGAAGGCCGTGCACTGGACCAAGGTCGGTGCCTTGTCGTCCGTCGTCGGCGGAGCCCTGGTGACGCTGGTCGTCGCGAGCTCGGCCGCCATCGGGCTGCACCTGCACCCGGGTGCGGTGTCGGAAACCGCGCAGGCCGCGAGTATTCAGGAATCGGCGCCCGAGGCCGGGCCGGCCCCGAAACCGGTGCGGAAGCCGGTCGACAAGCCCGCCGTCAAACCCGCCCCCGCGGCTCCGCCGCCGGCTCACGCGGTCGAGGCGGCCAATCCGCCCGTGCATCAGCCGCCCGCGCAGATCCCGCCGGCTCCGGCGGCTCCGGCACCCGAACCTGCGCCCGCCTACGTTCCGCCCGCGCCGGCACCGGCGTACACCCCACCGCCCGCGCCGGTCTATACGCCGCCGCCGTACGTTCCCCCGCCGGTGACCTACCCGCAGCCGAGGTTGCGGGACCGGATCATCGAGCGCATCCCGATCATCAACCGGTTCCACTGAATTTGGCGGTCAGCCCGGCCCGGGCCAGCCGGGCCTGTTCGGCCCGTACCACCTCGTCCTGATGTGGTGGGGCCTGATCGGGATGATGCGCCAGGCGCCGGATCGGCTCGTCGACGGTGCCTTTCGCCAGCAGCCGGTACACCCGCACGGTGTGCAGTTCGCTGAGCCGCTGGGTGCGTCCGACCACCTGCCGCTCGGTGCGCGGTTTCCACTGGGGTTCGGCGACGATGAACACCACCGGATCGTTCAGCCGGCGCAGATCCAGGGCACCGGCACCGAGGTGAGCCAGCAGCGTGGCCGGACCGCGGCCGGTCGCGAACGCGTCGATGACGGCCTGCTGATCGGGTACCGATGCATCCACGGGGCCGAACATGTTGCCCGGCAATGCTTTCCGGATCACATCGAGAACTGCCGGGAAGTGTGAGAACACCACCACCCGGGCCCCGTTGATGTGGGCCTCGTTGGTGAGTTCGATGAGCCGGTCCAGCTTGGCGCCCGGTGTCGGTGAGCCCGACGGCCAGGCCCCCTGTCGGATCGCGCTGAAGTTTCCGCTGGAGACGGACTGCCGGTAGCGCTCACGGTCGGCGCGGCTGAGCCGCACCCACTCCTCGGTGGCGATCCGCACCGGCAGTTCGTCCACCACATCGCGGTAGTCCCGCCGCAGGTACACGCGGTCCACCGCGCGGCGGAAGGCGATCGATCCGCGTTCGCCCGCGTTGGGTGCGACCTTGCCTGCGACGTCGGGTTGCAGGAAGTCGGCGAGATGACGAAAGCCGCCGATCCGCTGGTGCATCGGTACGCCGGACAGAAACAGCACGCGGTTGTCGGAGGTCAGTACGTTCCGGACGACCCGGGACCGGTCGGATTTCGGGTCCCGCAGCAGGTGTGCCTCGTCGACGATGACCAGCGTGGGGCGTTCGGGCAGTTTGATGCGCTGCAGAGTGTCGTAGGAGACGATGGCGACGCCGCCGGAAGCCTTCCAATTCTCAAGGCGCGCATCGCGTTCACTGCCGCGGATCTCGATTGCCCGCAGCGCGGTGTGTTTGGCCGTCTCTGCGGCCCAATGGATTCCGGTGTTGGGCTGGCACACCACCAGGGTGTGGCGCAGTTGCGCGGCGGCGGCCAGGTGCGCCGCGACCGCCAGCGCCTGCAGGGTTTTGCCCAGGCCCAGGTCGTCGCACAGCAGCACCCGCTCCCGGGCCAGCACGTAGCGGGCGCCGAATTCCTGGTACCCGCGCAATTCGGTGCGCAGCAGGGTGCGGTTCAGCACGGTCTGCTCCACCAGTGCGGCCACCTCGGCGCCGACGAAGCCCTGGGCGGCATCTACATCTGTTGTCCCGGAGGCGAATTCACTCAGAAGCCGATCGATCGGGCGAGGGTCGGCGCGGTAGTGCGCCCAGACGTCGCCGTCGTGATGGTGGGCGTCGTCGATGCGGTCGAGCAGCCCGTGTGCCGACTCGAGCAGCTGTTCTGAGGCGGTGTGGCTGCGCAGCCGGGGCATCAGCCGGCGCAGTTGCTTGACCGGCACGTCGGCCTGCACCAGCGTCAACAGGGAGGTCAGCAGTTCGGTGTCCTCCCCGGCGCGGAGCCGGGGTCGGGTGGTGGTGCGGATGTGGTCGGACATGGCCTGGGCCGCGGCCTGCACCGCCTGCGCGGCCTCGATGTCGACACCGGGCACCTGGGTCAACATCCGGGCCGGCACGGTGTGGATGTCGTGCACGGTTCGGTAGTCCGAGTTCGCCAGCCCGCCGAGGCGCGCGCCGCGCGCCAGATACGGGCGCAGGTGTTGCAACGGCGCCGACTGCAGGGTCTGCGTCACCACCTCGTCGGTGCGGGCACGGATACGGTCGGCGATCGCGGCGCGGAGTTTGCCGACACCGGCGAGAGCGGAGTCGGCGTGGCGGATCAACTCGGTGAGATCGGCGCCGTCCATGACACATCATCATGGCACCTGATCAGGATTGCCGGATGCACGGATTGTTCGGAATTCTTCGTCAGAATCTCGCGTCCGCTCAGGTTCGTCATCGGATATGCCCAGGTCACAGCGCTAGCTTGAGATGGCCGTACATAGACGTATGAGAGGTGCGGATCATGCGAAAAGTCTCAGTCGCCGCGCTGGCCGCCGCCGGCGCCGCAACGTCGATCATCCTGGCGCCCTTGGCGGGTGCCGCTGTGGCAGGTGCGCCGGCAGGCAGTCAGCACATCGCGCCGGCCCCGCAGTCGTGTACCTCCACCAACGCCGGCAGCGAGTGCATCTCGCCGGGAAACGCGCAGATCAACGACTCTCCGCCGTTCGTCAACACGTTCCCGATGTACGGGGCGTTCCCCTGGATTCTGTGACCCGCACCGTTCCTAGGAGGTCGGGGTATGTCCGTCGACAACCGGCTGGCGGCGCTGCTGGACGACCACCGGCCTGTCGGGGTGCTGCGTGAACGTGTCGATGCCGCGCAGTTCGCCGGCGGCATCGCTCAGGTGCCCGCCCGGTTCCCATCGGTGCGCCTGGGGCGGCGGTGGGTCAGTGCATTGTGGTTGCTGGCCCTCGGCGCCGTCGGGCTGCTCGTAGTCGTCGCGCTGGCCCAACAGCTTCGCCGGTACGGCTGGATGCAGGATTTCATCGCGCGGTATCCGGGCACGTCGACCACCTACGCCCCGGCGGTGACCACCGGGTTTCCGGCATGGCTGCGCTGGCAGCACTTCTTCAACATCGTGTTCATGATGTTGATCCTGCGCTCCGGGCTGCAGATCCTGGTCGACCATCCGCGGCTCTACCTGAACTCGGGCTGTCGCCCGGGCACGGAGTGGCTTCGGTTGCGCGGTGCGGTTCCCGCCGAGCGGATGAACAAGGCCGACCCATCGCGGGTATGGACCTCGAAGGACGATGCGGTTGCTCTGCCGAAGTGGTTGGGACTACCTGGTATTCGCCACTCCATCGGACTGGCCCGGTGGTGGCATTTCAGTTTCGACCTGCTCTGGCTGGTCAACGGGGCGGTGTTCTACGTGCTGCTGTTCAGCACGGGGCAGTGGCAGCGGATCGTGCCCCGGTCGTGGGACGTTTTCCCCAACGCGGTATCGGCAGCCGTGCAGTACGCGTCGCTGAATTTCCCGGCCAACGAGGGCTTTACCGTCTACAACGGTCTGCAGGTGCTGGCGTACTTCGTCACGGTGTTCGTCGCGGCGCCGCTGGCGTTCGTCACCGGCCTGCTGCAAGCGCCCGCCGTGGCCGCGCGGTTCGGCACCGGTCGGGGGCCGTTCAACCGCCAGGTGGCGCGCACCGTGCATTTCGTCGTGTGGCTGTGGATGGTCGGTTTCATCGTTGCCCACGTCAGCATGGTCTTCGCCACCGGTGCTCTCGCCAATCTCAACCACATCACGCTGGGCGGCGACACCAGGTCTGCCTGGGCGCTGGCAGTTTTCGGCGCGGCCGCCGTGATCGTGCTCGTATTGTGGCTCACGGCAACGCCATTGACGCTCCGCTATCCGCGGTTGGTGCAGAACGTCGGGCGGTGCACCGTCGGATGGGCCAAGGCCTGGATGGAGCGGACCCATCCGCGGGCGTCGTATCGGGACAAGGACATCACCCCGTACTTCTGGGCCAACGGCCGGCCGCCGGACAGCGACGAGTATCGCCGGTTGCGCGACGGCGGTTGGTCGCAGTACGCGTTGCGGATCGAGGGCCTGGTTGTCAATCCGGTCGAGCTGTCCTATCGAGAGTTGTTGGCCCTGCCCAAACATGAGCAGATCACCCAGCACTACTGCATTCAGGGCTGGTCCGGGGTGGCCAAGTGGGGCGGGGTACGGATGGCCGACATCCTGGCACTGGTGCGGCCGCTGCCGCAGGCACGCTGGGTGGTGTTCTACTCGTTCGCCGACGGGGCCGAGCCCGGCCACGGGCGCTACTACGACTGCCATCGGATCGAGCACATGCGCGAGCCGATGGCATTGTTGGCCTACGAGATGAACGGGGCACCGCTCAGCGAGACCCACGGCGCGCCACTGCGGTTGCGCAATGAACTGGAACTCGGCTTCAAACAGGTCAAGTGGGTCGAGGCCGTCGAATTCGTCTCTGACTTCAGTGAAATCGGTTGGGGCCGCGGTGGGTACAACGAGGACCACGAGTACTTCGGCTACCGGATGCCGATTTAACCGGTTCGGATCAATGGTCGATGTGCCCGCCTGTCAGCGACTTTCCAGCGACAATCGCCACATCAGCCACACGCTGATCACCAATCCCTTTGTCGCTGCCCATCTTTGAAACACCAGTACCACTGGGCGCACGGACCCCATGCGTCCAGTGCCCGCCTCCTAGCGACCGTGTCGCTGAGAGGCGGGCACTTCAGATTCCGTGACGTACGAGGCCGATGCGCATCAGAGTGACGCAAGTTCAGAGTGTGCGCGTGACATCTGGTGCTCACGGTGCGCATGCGGCGATTGTCGCTGAGTTGTCGCTCGTAGGCGGGCAACTCGACACTCGCCGCGCGCGAGCCACACGCCAACCCGCGCCGTTGACCGACCTCAGATCATGTCGTTCTTCGTGAGCCAGCGCATCACCGGCCAGCCGATGAACACCGGCAACCAGCAGGTCAGCACGCGGTAGAGCAGTACCGCGGGCACCCCGATCGCGGCAGGCACGCCGAACGCGGCCAGACCACCGATCAGGGCCGCCTCGACCGCGCCCACGCCGCCGGGGGTGGGGGCCGCCGAGGCCAGGGTGCCGCCGACCATGGTGACGACGGTGACGGTGATGAATGAGGTGGTTCCACCGAACGCCTCGACGCTGGCCCACAGTGCCAGGGCCGCACCGAGCGTGGTGCCCGCGGCGCCCAGCACGATCAGCGCCAACCGTTGCGGTTCGCGGGCCAGTTTGATCAGGTCGTCGCCGACCTCTTCGAGCTTGGGGCGCAACGAGGACGACAGCCAGCGGCGCAGTTTGGGCACCGCCAGGAACGCCCCGATGAGCCCGAGCGCAAGGCCGGCGATCAGGTACAGGATCGTGGAGCTGGGCACGAAGTGCGACAGGTCCGCCGATGCCCCGGCCATCGTGCTGAACAGGATCAGCAGGATCACGTGCACGATCACCTGCACCGACTGCTGTAGCGCCACCGCCGCGGTGGCGCGCGCCGTGCTCAGCCCGCCCTTCTGCAGGAACCGGGTGCTCAGGGCCAGGCCGCCGACGCCTGCGGGCGTGGTGGTGGCGGCAAAGGTGTTGGCCACCTGCATGATCGAGAGGTTGCGGAAACTCACCAGCCCGTCGGCGCAGGCCCACAGCGCGGCCGCCGCACCCACATACGTCAGCGCCGAGACGGTCAACCCGAGCAAGGCCCACGACCAGTCGACGGTGCGCAGCTCGGAGAAGAACGTCGGCACCGTGCTGATGAACGGATAGGCCACGTAGACCAGCGCCACCAGCAGCACCAGCTGGATCACCTGGGTGCGGGTGAACCGGGTGATGGTCTCGGCCTGGATCTGGTCGGCGCCGGTCTGGCGTTTCACCTCGTCGCGGGCGGCGGTCATCACTTCTTTGGCGTCGGGGACGGCGTCGCGGACCCGCGACGGCACCGCGGATTTGGTCAGCCGTCGTGACGCGGTGAGAACGGTGTCACGGCCGAACGCGTCGATGGCCGCGGCGACCGCCGACTTCGGGTCGTAGAGCGCCGTGGTGGTGACGAGCAGTTGGGCGATGTCGGACTGCAGTTGTGCGTCGGTGGCGCCGTATTCGGCGTTGCCGAACCCGCCGAACAGCACGGCGCCGTCGTCGACGGTGATCTCCTTGCTGCGCAGGTCTCCGTGGGAGATCTGGTGGTCGTGCAGGGTGCGCAGCGCGTTCCACACCCGCCCGACGGTGGTTTCGTCGGTGCTCTGGTCCAGCGGGATGCCGCGTTTGCGGTTGTGGGCGTACAGCGTCCAGCCGCGGTCCAGAGCCGCGACCGACATGGTCGACGTGCTCGCCAGCCCCAGGTCGCCGATGGCGATGGCCATCAGGGCCCGGTGTTCGACGGCGCGGCGCATCGAGGTCTGCAGCGGCGCCGTCTCATTGGAGCGCAGCCGCAGCTTGCGCCAGACCTGCCGCACCGCGCCGCCGCTCTGTTGATTGGGCCCGTAGAGCTCGACGACGGCGCTGGAGTCGGGATCGGGCGACTGCGCGGTCAGCGTCAGCGGGCCGGCGCCGGCCGGGCGAATCACGTTGAACGCCGAGACGACGAACCCGCGTCGGGCCAGCGCGCGGACGGCGCCGTCGAGCGGGACTTCGAGAGCGGGGGTGCCGACCAGCCACACCACCAGGGCGCCGACGAACCAGCCCGCGGTCAGGCCCAGCAGTGAGCGGGCCGGGACGACGGCGCTGACCACCAGATGGATCGGGACGAAGGCCAGCAGCAGGGTCCACCACCAGCGGCGCAGCCGGCGCGACAGCCACGGTCCGGAGACGGTGAGCACCGCGGCGAGCATGCCGATCCAGCGCGGGTCGTCGAGGAACTGCGACAGCTGGGAGCTGAGCCGGTCCGACAGGTCGAAATGCCACTTCGGCGCGGCGATGCCGTTGGCGGTGATCGACAGCGACAGCATGGTGATCAGAGCGGCAGCCGCGTAGGCGCCCAACAGTTTCCATTGCCGCCCCAGCACCAGGCTGACCAGGATCACGAACGGCAGGGCCAGGATCGCGATGCCGTACGCCAGGTACACCAGATTGGACTGGGTGGGCGTCAGCACGCCGACGATCTCGGAGATGGAGCGCTCGAGTGCGACCCATTCGTAGCGGGTGATCAGTGAGCTCGTGATGACCGTGGCCAGGAAGATCGCGGCCAGCGTCAGACGCAGGATGTCGTTGGTGCGTCGGGTCGGCGGTTGCAGGAGGCTGCCGGTGACGGTGATCTCCCGTCCGTCAACGCGCATGTTCCCCCTTCCTGACCCGTTATCAAGACTCGCTATCCAAGCCCGCGACCAAGGTAGCGGGATCGGACACCGATATCGGCATTTGGTGGTGATCTGGACCGTTACGAATTCACATCGTTCTCATCTGTCACCGCGAGCGACAATTTTTGCTCGTCGGATGTGATCTAGGCCGACGTATGCGGCAGACGTGATGTAACTTCGCGACCATGCCTGTGGATTCGACCCCATTCGGGCACTATCAGCTGCAGAAGCTGATCGGTCGGGGCGGGATGGGTGAGGTTTACCAGGCCTACGATTCCGACACCGACCGCATCGTCGCGCTCAAGGTTCTGCCCCCGCACCTGGCACAGGACCGGGCTTTCCAGGAACGGTTCCGGCAGGAATCGCACGCCGCGGCCGGGGTCAACGATCCGCATGTGGTGCCGATTCACGGCTACGGCGAGATCGACGGCCGGCTCTACCTGGACATGCGGCTGATCGAGGGCCGCAACCTCGGCGCCATGCTCGCCAACACCGCGAAACCGATGGAGCCGGCTCTTGCGGTGAGCCTGGTCGAGCAGGTGGGCATGGCGCTGGACGGCGCCCACCGGGTGGGCCTGGTGCATCGGGACGTCAAACCGTCCAACATCCTGATCACCGACAATGACTTCGTCTATCTCATCGATTTCGGGCTGGCCCGCTGCGCCGACGACGTGGGAGTGACCACGGCGGGCAGCACGGTCGGCACCTTGGCCTACATGGCCCCGGAGCGGTTCGAGGGCGGCAAGGCCGATCCGCGCTCGGACATCTACGCGCTGGCGTGCGTGCTCTACGAATGCCTCACCGGCGTGCGGCCGTATCCGGGGGACAGCCTCGAGCAGCAGATCGCCGGGCACATGGTGTCCCCGGCGCCGCGGGCCTCCGACAAGGATCCGCGGCTGGCGGCCTTCGACGAGGTGATCGCCAAGGGCATGGCGAAGAAGCCGTCCAAGCGGTATCAGAGTGCCGGGGCCCTGGCCGCGGCGGCGCGGGCAGCGCTGGCGGTCCCGGTGCGGGCGACCGGACGGTCGGGCCGGCATTCGGCGCAGCGCGTTTCGACCCGGCCGCGGGTGTCCAAGAAGGTGGCCGCGATTGCGGGCGCGACGGTTCTGGTGGCGGCGCTGGGCGCGGTGGGCGTGTGGCAGTTGCGCGACGACGGGTCAGACCGCGTCGCCAATGCGGTCGGTTCGGCCGGTTCCGGTCCGGTGGAGGCGCCGGCGGGCGCGGTGGAGGCGATCGCCAAGACGGTGCCGTCGGAGATCCGCGACTCCGGGCGACTGGTGATCGGGGTGAACGCCCCCTACGCGCCCAACGAGTTCAAGAATTCCAGCGGCGAGATCGTCGGGTTCGACATCGATCTGATGAAGGCCGTGACCCGCACCATGGGCTTGGTGCCGGACTTCCGCGAGACCGGGTTCGAGGGGATTCTGCCGTCGGTGCAGGACGGCAACTTCAACGTCGGGATGTCCTCGATCACCGACAACGCCGAGCGGGAACAGCAGGCCGACTTCGTCACCTATTTCCAGGCGGGCACGCTGTGGGCGCGGCGGGCAGGCACGACGGCCGATCCGGGATCACCGTGCGGACTGCGAGTAGGCGTGGCGTACAGCACGATTCAGGACACCGCTGGGATCCCGGCCAAATCGGACGCCTGCGTGGCGGCCGGGCTGCCGCCCGTCGAGAAGGTGGTGCGCACTCATCAGGACGAGGTGACGGCCGCGCTGGTCGCGGGCGAGGTCGACGCCATGGCCGCCGATTCACCCGTCACGGGATTCGCGATCAAACTCAGCGGCCCGGTATTGGAGCCGGCGGGTGAGGTGTTCGACTCCGCACCCTACGGCTGGCCGGTGGCCAAGGGCTCCGGGCTGGCCGAGTCGCTGCGGCTGGCGCTGGAGCACGTGATGGACACCGGGGAGTACCGCACGATCGCCACCATGTGGGGTGTGGAGAAAGGCATGATCACCCAGCCGGTGATCAATGGCGCCTTCCAGTAAAGGTTTTCGCTTCTCAGACCGCGTTGCGGCCGGCGATGGCCTTGGTCAGCTGCACCGCCTGGTTGTCGGTCAGGTTGGTTCCGGTGATCCGCACATCGACGACGAGGTTGTCGACAGCGACGATCGCGCGGCGGCTGCCCTGTTGCGGACTGGTCGGCGACTGCTCGTAGGTGACATCGATGTCATCGACGACGCTCGGGTTGCCGAGGACGAAAGTGCTGGGCTGGCGATTGCTGTCGTATTTGATCGTGAGGTTGTCCCCGGCGCACTGTCGCCAGGTGTCCACCGTGCGGCCGACGAGAGCCCTTGCCGCCGTGGGGGTATCGAAGGCGGTGACCGCCTGGTCGACCTCGAGGTCGTCGCCCTCGTCGGCGAACAGGGACTCGCGGAACTGCTGGAATCCGCTGTCGCGGTACACCTCGTCCATGGCATTGCCGATGACGGCCAGGCACACCGGGCGCGACGCGTGCTCATCGGCGTCGAGCCTGGCGGGCTGACGCAGCGCGGTCTTGGAGCGCAAACCCGTGGTGGCCAGGATCGTGTTGAGTTCGGATTCGCTGGCCAGCATGCTGCCGAGGACGTCGATCTGTGGGCCGGCGTCCTCGTCGGTTTGCCTGGTGCCGCACCCGCTGAGTGCGATTCCCGCCAGCGCAATGGCCGCGACGGCCGGGATGGCCGCCCACTTCGCGTCCATGAAACCCCCTTGATCGTGTTTGCTGATCGTAAACGGTAAGGGGGGTCGGGCGCAGCGCTCGGGCGTTGCTCTGCGGATCTGGAACCTCACCGGTCACAGCAGCAACGCGGACGGTGGGTGGGTATGTGGCGGGGATCCGTATCGCCACCTAGGCTGAACGTAATTTCACCCGAGGTGGCCCGGACCATGCCGCCGTACACAGACGGACCGGGAACACTGACAGTCAGAGATATCGCCACATACGCGAAGTTGAGCCGCGCGGAGATCGACGCGATAGGCGCCGAGCTCGACGCGATCCGCCGCGATGTCGAGGAATCGCTCGGTGCGCGGGATGCCGCCTACATTCGGCGCACGATCGGTTTTCAACGGGTGCTCGAGGTGGCGGCCCGGCTGTTGATCGTCGGCACCCGTTCGAAGACCGGCGTGCTGGCCGGGACAGCTGTACTCGCCTACGCGAAATCCGTTGAGAACATGGAGATCGCGCACAACGTCTGCCACGGCCAGTGGGACTGGATGAACGATCCTGAAATACACTCCGCCACCTGGGAGTGGGACATGGTGGGCCCGTCGGCGCAATGGCGCTACTCGCACAATTACCACCATCACGTGTTCAGCAACGTGCTTGGCGTGGACGACGACCTCGGCTTCGGCATCCTGCGGATGAGTCGCGATCAGCAATGGGAGCCTCAACACCTGGTGCAGCCGCTACGAAATGTGCTGTTGGCGATGATCTTCGAGTGGGGAATCGCGCTCCACGACTTCTACTCCGCCCGGGACCGGGCGGACACCGAGGACGGCAAGAACGCCGCACGACAGCTGTTGCGCGCCAAGATCGGCCGCCAGCTCGCCAAGGACTTCGTCGTCCTGCCGGCGCTGAGCGGGCGGCGCTGGAGGCGAACCCTTGCCGCGAACCTCGGCGCGAATGTGCTGCGCAACCTGTGGGCGTACCTGGTGATCTTTTGCGGGCATTTCCCTGACGGCGCGGAACGGTTCGGTCCGGAAACGCTGCAGGAGGAGAGCCGCGCCGAGTGGTACCTGCGTCAGATGCTGGGTGCGGCGAACTTCAAAGCCGGTCCGGTGCTGGCATTTTCAAGCGGAAACCTGTGCTATCAGATCGAGCATCACCTGTTCCCGGATCTGCCCAGCAACCGCCTGGCGGAGATCAGCGTCCGGGTGCGCGGGGTGTGCGAGAAGTACAACCTGCCCTACACCAGCGGACCCCTGGCCCGCCAGTACCTGCAGACTCTGCGGACCATCTTCAAACTCGCTCTACCCAATGCGGGGTGGCGCGCAATGTTCGGAGCGGCGCCACTCGCCTGATCGGGGATCCCGAAAAGGAACATCACTCCTACGGTCCCCGTGCGACGAAATGCCGTACAGGGAGAAGCGGTCGATCAGCGAGTGGCGCGCCCTGAACGTCCAGTACACGCCGTTGGGTGCGCCGTGTCAACGCGGCCCCATGATCAGTTGTAATCCGTTGCAGCACAGCGTGTTACTCCTGTGACGTAAGACTGAACGGCGTCAGTCAGGTCCGTTCGGTGCCTGTTGCTGCCGGCGTGGCGACGCCGCAGGCCGAAGCCAACTGGACCGGATCGAGACCGTCGGCCGAATTCATGTCGCAGTGGCCGAACGGTGGGGCACCCTGCGGCAGGCCCGGGCTGAAGCCGCGCCCGTCGGTGTACTGGTGGGCCACCTTGCCGGGATAGTCGGGGTTGCTGCCGTAGGCCGCGACGACGAGCCTGATGCCGCTCGGCTTCGTGAGCCACATGTTGTTCGGGTCGCCGACATTGCCGTAGCCGATGATCCGTGCGCGGTTGCCGGTGTAATCGGCCAGGTTCCAATACAGCCGGTTGATCCAGTCCGAGCCGTCGCCGCGAGGGTTGCCGCCCTGCTCGACGTCGAGCATGAGCGCAATGCGTGGGTGCAGGCCCCCGTTGGAGTCGATCATCGCGCGCACGGTGTCGGCGTTGGCCTCCCAGTTGGGCCGGCAGTAGGTGTAGACGATGCCGAACACCAGCCGCCCGGAATCCAGAGCGCCGCGCATCCAGGCGTAGTTGGCCGCGAAGTTGTGGTCGCGATAGGTGCCGTCGCTGACCCGAATCGAGAGCACCGGGTAGGGGTAGGCGTCATCGACCGGGCGTTGCCACTCGGAGACGTCGGCGAACAGGGTGTCGGTGATGGCGGCGGCGCTGCGCACGATCCACCGGGAACGCAGGGTCTTGGGGCTCACCATGCTCACTCCTGAAACCAGGGTAGGCGGTCAGAGCGCGTTGCGTCCGGCGATGATTTTCGCCAGCTGGACCGTCTGACGGTCGGTGATGTCGTAGCCGCTGATCCGCAGATCGACGACGTAGGCGTCGACGGCCAGGATTGCGCGGTGGGTGATGCGGTCGGTGACGTCCAGTGGTTCGTCGTGGGTGAGGTCGACCCCGTCGAGCACGGTCGGGACGGCCATTCGGCGGGCGTCCTTAGTTTTGCCGCCGTCATAGCTGAAGGTCAGGGTGTCGTTGCCGCAGCGCCGCCAGATGTCGAGAGTGCGGGCCACCATGACCTCGGCGGCCTTGGGGTTGTCGAACCTGGCGATCACCTGGTCCACCTCGACGTCGTCGTTGTCGTCGGCGAGCTGGATTTCACGGAACTCCCGGTAGCCGCTGTCGCCGTAGACCCACTTCATCCCGTTGCCGATGACGACGATGCACTCCGGGCGGGAGAGCGGCTCGAAGTTGGCGTTGGTCATCGGGCTGCGCAGCGCGGTTTTGGGCCGCACCTCGGCGTTCATCAAGGAGTTGATCTCGGATTCGCTGGCCATCATGCTGCCCAGGACGTCGACGTGCGGGCCATCGGCGTCGGGCGGGGTAGGGGTGCAGGCCACGAGCAGGACCGCGCTCAGTGCGACGCCGGCCGCCTTGAGATCGATGCCCATCAGGTCCCCCTTGGATCTGTTTGCTGATCCTAGACGCAGCGGTGGGGTATGCCCGACGGCAATTCGATGGCCAATGGGTGACGTTCCACTGCCGCCCTGCCGCTGCCGCTGCCCCTGCCGCCGCTTTCTGCCGCCGTTTTCTACCCCACGGCTGCTCATCCACGCGGTCGACGACCCGGGCGTGGAAAGCGGCGAGCTGCTCTGTCAGGCATTCGCGCCCGTTTCTACGCCTGGGTCGTGATGGTCGAGCAGCCGCGACCCGGGCGTAGGAAACGGCGCAGCCCCTGCCGCTGCCGCAGCCTGCCCCCGCACCAACCAAGTCGTTCCCCCGATCGGGGGACACCGGATTCGTCCGGTGGATGGGCCGGTCGGCCGATACAGCCGCGGGCCTCGACGGCGCATTCTTATTTCAACGCCGGAACACACCGGAGAATACACCAAAAGCCTTATCCGACAAAGGAGTCGACATGAGCACCATCACCCGCGCCTTCGGTTTCGCCTTCGCCGCTATCGCCGCCCCCGCGTTGATCGCCCTGGGTGCCGCCACCGCTCACGCCGACGCTTCCGTCGCCAACAACGGCCCGTCGGTCAGCGCGCACCAGGCCTTCCCGAACCAGCACAACATGCCGCAGCCCGGGTCCGCGACCCATCACCACCACCAGCGCAACCACGCCAAGTAGGCCAGGGGGAGGCGGGGCCCGGACGCAGCCAGCGTTCGGGCCCCTGGACTGTGCGAACTTCCGCTACACCGGACGCTCCGGGCTCGTAGGGTAGAGGAATGGGGTTGCCTCCGGGGCCTCCGTTGCCCCCTTCGGTGCAGGCCGCGTTGATGTTGCACTACTGGCCACGATTCGTCTCGGCCTGCAGACGCCGCTACGGCGATGTGTTCACGCTGAGGGTCGCGGCGATGGGCACCATGGTGTATCTGGCGGATCCCGCGGACATCAAGGTGGTGTTCGCCGGGGATCCGACGATCTTCCATGCCGGAGAAGCGAACTCGGTGCTGAGCACGCTGCTCGGCGACAGCTCGGTGCTGGTGATCGACGAGGATGAACACCATCAACGCCGGCGGCAGATGCTTCCGCCGTTTCACCGCGACGCGGTGGCCCGCCAGACCGAGATCATGACCGAGATCGCCGCCGCGAACATCGCGGGCTGGCCGGTGGGCACGACCTTCCCAGTCGCCCCGAAGATGGCCGAGATAACCCTCGAGGTCATCCTGCGCACCGTGATCGGGGCCTCGGATCCGGCCCGGCTCGCTGCGTTGCGGTCGGTGATGCCGAGGCTGCTCAGCGTGGGTCCCTGGGAGACATTGGCCCTGGCCGTCCCCGACCTGCAGCGACGACGCCCGTGGCGGGCCCTGCAGCGCAACGTCGAGGAGGCGGATCGACTGTTGTATGCCGAGATCGCGGACCGGCGGGCTGATCCAGAGGTGGCGACCCGCACCGATGTGCTGGCCATGCTGGTGCGGTCCGCCGACGAGGGTGGGCACACCATGACCGATCGGGAACTGCGCGATCAGCTGATGACCCTGCTGGTTGCCGGCCATGAGACGACCGCGACGGCACTGTCGTGGGCGCTGGAACGGTTGACCCGTCATCCCGCGGTGCTGGACAAGGCGGTGCGGGCCGCCCGCGACGGCGATGACGACTACCTCGACGCGGTGGCCAAGGAAACCCTGCGGATCCGGCCCGTGGTGTTCGATGTGGGCCGGAAGCTCAAGCAACCGGTCGAGTTGGCCGGCTACCGATTGCCTGCCGGGGTGATGGTGGCGCCGGGCATCGGCCTGGTGCACGAACGCGACGACGTGTATCCCGGCGCCGACCGGTTCGACCCGGACCGGATGCTCGGCGTGCCACTCGGACCCACCACCTGGTTCCCGTTCGGCGGCGGCAACCGGCGCTGTCTGGGGGCGACCTTCGCGATGGTCGAGTTACGGGTGGTACTGCGGGAAATCCTGCGACGGGTCGATCTTTTCACGACGACGGCGGCCGGCGAACGTCAGCGCGTCAAGCACGTGACGTTGGTCCCGCACCGTGGCGCGCGGATCTGTGTGCGGGCGGTTCGGGAGGTGCCCGAGCTCAAGCACGACCAGGCGGAGGCGGCGCACCGCTAGCCGATTTGGTAGTCGGGAAGGTCGAGGTCGTCACGCACACTTCCGGTGAACAGGCCCGCCACCGGGCGGCTGAGGTTCATCGCCCGCAGTGCCACGTTGCGGAACCACAGCCCGAATCGCGTTCTGGTGGCGAAGAAGCCGAGCATCTTCTCGGCACCGGCCTGCTTGCCCTCGATGAACGGCCGCAGCAGCGACTCGTAGCTCGCGAAGGCCCGGCGGTGCTCGCCGCCGGCGCGGGCGAGTTCCCCGGCCAGTGCGTAGGCCTCGGTGATCGCCAGCCCGGTGCCCTCACCGCCGAGCAGCGAGATGCAGCCTGCGGCGTCGCCGATCAACAGCACCCGGTCGTCCGACCAGCGGTCCATGCGAATCTGGCTGACCACGTCGTAGAACAGGTCGTCGACGTCGTCCACCGCGGCCAGGATTTCGCGGCATTCCCAGCCGGCATCGTCGAACTTATTGTGTAACTGCTCTTTTGGCGTCATGCCGTGGTCGCCATGGTCGTCGCGGAACACGAACAGGAACATGGTGCGGTCGCCGCGCAACGTGAACTGCCCGACCTGACGGCCCGGGATGCTGTAGGTGAGGTACGCGTCTGCATTGGTCATGCCGCGGTAGCCGTCGACCACGCAGGCCGCGACCTTGCAGCCCAGGTAGTGCTCGAACCGCTTCTCGGGACCGAACACCAGTGCGCGCACGTTGGAGTGCAGGCCGTCGGCGCCGATGAGGAGGTCGAAGTCGGCGGCCGGACCGTTCTCGAACGTCACCCGCACTCCGTGCGGGTGTTGGTCGATGCCGGTGATGCTGTCGCCGAACACGGTCGGCACCAGGCCCTCGACGGTCCGGTAGATCGCCGCCGCCAGATCGCCGCGCGGCAGGCTGGTGAAATCGTTGCCGATCATGCGCCGGAACACGTCGACCCGCAGCTCTGCCTGGGTCGCACCGTCAGGCCCCAATGTGCGCACCGACTGCACGTCATAGCCTGCGTCGCGGATGGCCGGCTCGATGCCCATCTGCCGGGCCACCCGGTAGCCGATGCCCCAGAAGTCGATCATGTAGCCGCCGGTGCGGAACGCCGGTGCCCGCTCGATCAGCGTGGGGGTGTGGCCGGTGCGGTGCAGCCAGTGCGCGAGTGCCGCCCCGGCGACCCCGGCCCCACTGATGGCGATACGCATAGCAATTCGATGCTACGCGGGCTGTTGAGGTGCCGGTTGTGACGCTGTGCGCGTCGGTTTCCACGTCAGGGCTGGTCCTCGGCCCGGCACGCCGCCCTGCGGTAGAAATCGGCGTCGGGAACCACGGCTGATTGTCAGGCAGCCGTGCCAAGCTGGGGTCATGGCTGCGAAGCGTTCCCCGCGCCGTGCCGACCTCGTACTTTCCGGGGGCGGGGTCAAGGGTATCGGTCTGGTGGGTGCCGTCGTCGCGCTCAAGGACGCGGGGTACGCGATCGAGCGGATCTCGGGCACCTCGGCCGGCTCACTGGTCGGCGCGGTGGTGGCCGCGGCGGTGCATCGCGACGAGTTGACCAGCGATCAACTGCGCGAGCTGGCGCTGAGCGTGCCGTACCGCAAGTTCCGGGACAGCGGGCCGATCGAGCGCATCCCCGTGCTGGGCACGGCGTGGGGGCTGCTGCGCGAAACCGGTATCTATCGCGGCGACTTCGCGTACGACTGGATTCGCAGCGAGCTGAAGAACCTGGGCGTCAAGACCTTTGGCGATCTCGCCATCAAGGACACCAACCTGCTGCCTGAGCGGCGCTACCGGCTGACGGTCACGGTGACCGACGTGACCACCGGGCAACTGGTGCGCCTGCCGTGGGACTACCGGCGGGTCTATGGGTTGGATCCCGACGAGCAGCTGGTCGCCGATGCGGTGCGGGCTTCGATGGCGATCCCGTTCCTGTTCCACCCGGTGACGCTGAAAACCTCTGACGGACAGGCCTGCACGCTCGTCGACGGCGGGGTGTTATCGAACTTCCCGATCGACACCTTCGACCGTCCCGACGGCGCCGAGCCCCGCTGGCCGACCTTCGGGGTGACGGTGGTGCCGTATCTGCCCGCGCCGTCGGCCGAGCAGCTCATCCCCGGGTTGGGCATGTTGAGCCTCGGCCGTCCCAGCCTGCTGGAAAGCCTGATCACCACGATGCTGGTCGGCCACGACCAGGCCCATCTCAGTCTGCCGTGGGTGAAGGTGCGTGCGATACAGGTTGATTCGACCGAGGTCGGGGTCCTGGACTTCGACATCACCCGCGGCGAGGCCCAGGCCCTGTACGAGAAGGGCTACGCCGCGACGACGGAGTTCCTGTCCACCTGGGACTGGCCCGGTTATCTGGACCGCTTCCGTCGCGCCCATCGAGTGGACCGGCGCCGGTGAGTATCAGATACTCCGCCCCGGGCCGGATCAACCTGATCGGCGAGCACACCGACTACAACGCGGGATTCGCACTGCCGATCGCCTTGCCGCAGCGGACCTTTGTCAGTTTCGACCCGGACTCATCAGATGTGCTGTCGGTGTCGAGTGCGCTGGGTGATGTGCATTTCGGTGTGGACACCGCGCCAGGAGAGGTGACGGGCTGGGCGGCGTATGTCGCCGGGGTGATGTGGGCGCTGCGGGCCGCCGGCGTTGCCGCGCCGGGCGGAGCTATGACGATCACCAGCGACGTCGAGATCGGTTCGGGTCTGTCGTCGTCGGCCGCCCTGGAATGTGCGGTGCTCGGTGCGCTGCTCACAGCGGCGGGTGTCGAGCTCGATTGCGTCGAGCAGGCCCGGATCGCTCAGCGCGCCGAGAACGAGTACGTCGGCGCACCAACGGGACTGCTCGATCAGCTGGCAGCGTTGTACGGCGCTCCAGGGACGGCGATGCTGATCGACTTCCGCGATCTCACCGTGCAACCGGTGCGGTTCGATCCCGAGGCAGCCGGGGTGGCCCTGCTGTTGATCGACTCACGGGCCCGGCACGCGCATGCCGGCGGCGAGTATGCCGCCCGGCGGGCGGCGTGTGAGCGGGCCGCCGCCGATCTCGGGGTGGCCTCGCTGCGGGAGGTCTCGGCCGTGTCCGGGCTGACGGCGGTGAACGACCAGGTGGATGCCCGGCGGGCACGCCATGTGCTGACCGAGAACCAGCGCGTGCTCGATTGTGTTGCAGCGCTGGAGTCGTCGGAATTCGCCGCGGTCGGTGAGTTGTGGACCGCATCGCATGCCTCGATGCGCGACGACTTCGAGATCACCACACCGCACCTCGACCTCATCGTCGACACCGCGGTGACCGCTGGTGCCCTCGGGGCGCGGATGACCGGCGGCGGCTTCGGCGGCTGCGTGATCGCACTGTTGCCCTTCGATCGTGAGCAGACGGTCAGCGCGGCGGTGTCCCGGACGGTGCGGGAGGCCGGGCATCCGGCGCCGGTCATCACCCGGACGCATGCTGGGGGAGGGGCGGGGCCCGCTACTTGAGTTTGACCATGCGTGTCGTCGAACTCTCGTCCAACTCGACGACACTGGACCGCGACCGCAGGAAATCGCTGAACGATTTGAAGCCCAACGACTTCTCGCTGAACGACGGGTCCATCCGCTTCATCTGCGCCTTGACCGCGGAGTTGTGCAGCCACTCGACGTCGTCTTTCTCCAGGCCGATCTGCAGGGCCCGGGTGAGTAGTGCGGTGGCCTCGGCCTGGGGGTCGGGTTCTTCCTTCTTACGGGTGCGCTTCTGCGGCTTGGGTTCTGGCTCGGGAGTGGGCGTCGGGATGCCGGGCAGCGCGTCGTACACCACGAACTCGTCACACGCCGCCGCCAGCACCCGGCTCGACGAACCTGCCACCCCGATGCCGACGACGTAGCGGCCCAGGCGTTTACAGCGCTGGGCCAGCGGGATGTAGTCGGAGTCGCCGGCCACGATCACCACATGGGTCAGGTCGGGGAGACGGAACATGTCCTCGACCGCGTCGACGGCCAGCCGGATGTCGGCGCCGTTCTTGCCGTACGCGGCTGCCGGGAACAGCTGCACCAGGTCGACGGCGCGGCCGACGAGCTGCTGGCGGTATCCGGCGTTGACGTCGGCTGACCAGTCCGCGTAGGCGCGGGTGAGCACCAATGTGCCGAAGGAGGAGGCGAAGTCGAGGATGGCCGCGACGTCGACCGTGGCCTTGGTGAGCTTGTCAGCTTCCAGACCTTTGGCCTTGTCCTTCTGGAAAGAGTTGCGGCCGTTGACCTGGTCGTAGCGGGAGATGACGATGTTGTCGAAGTCGAGGTATACCGCGACGCGGGTGTCAGGTTCGGTCATCAGTCCTCGGTCTCGGATCGGCCGATCAGGTTCTTGGCTCCGGTCGGGCCGAGCAGTTCCCGGAACGCCTGCACGGTATAGCCGACGATGGTGACGTCGGTCTTGGCTCGCGCGGTCGCCGAGCGGGGCAGGCTGAACAGCGGCCCCATCTCGCCGAAGTAGTCGCCGGGCCCGACCGTCTTGATGACTTCCTCACCACCGCTGGCCAATTCGCGGGCGAGCTCGATCTCTCCGGCGGTGATGATGTAGATCAGGTCGCCCATCTCGCCCTGGGCGAACAGCACCTCGCCGGCTTCGATGGTCACGGTCTCGGGGCCTTGATGCTCGACGGCGACGTGCGGGACGAGCTCCACCACCCGGTCGGCGAGTGGCAGGATGCGGGTGTCGTGGGTGGCGACGACGACGACGCGTTCGTCGCTGGCGAGTTCACGGATGAGTCGCAGCACTTCCTCCACCTGGATGAAGTCCAGGTGGGCGGTCGGTTCGTCGGCCAGGATCAGCGGCGGGTCGAGTGCGATCGCTCGGGCCACCGCGACGCGCTGTTGCTGCCCGCCGCTGAGATTGCCTGGGCGGTGGTGCAATCGGTCTTTGAGCCCGACGCGGGTCAGCAGCTCCATGGCGCGCTCGCGGGAGCCGTAGCGGCTCATGCCGGCCGCGCGCAGCGGCACCATCACGTTTTCCAGCGCGGTCAGGCTGGGCACCAGGTTGAAGGCCTGGAAGACGATCCCGACGGTGTCGCGCCGGTAGTCCGACAGCGCCTTCTTGTTGAGGGTGGTCAGGTCGACGTCGCCGAACTCGATACGTCCCGCGGTCGGTTTGAGGATCCCGCCCAGGCAGGAGAGCAGCGTCGTCTTTCCACAACCACTGGGGCCCAACAGGATTGCCAGCGAACCGGCGGGCACTTCGAGGTCGAGGCCGTCGATCGGACGCACCGCGTACCCGCCGCTGGAGTACTCCACGACGAGGTCTTTGACGAGCAGGTCGGCCATGTCACGGTCCTCGGAACGCCAGGGCAGGGTCGATGGTGACGGCGCGGCGCAGCCCGGCCACGCTGGCGAGCAAGCCGATCACGACGGCGACGATCGGCAGCGCGACGAACGCCACGGTGGGGACGTCGCAGCGCATCGGGAACGGCGGCCCGAGGACCAGCGACAGCCCCGCACCCAACAGTGCGGCCAGCAGAGCGACGGCGACGGCCTGCATCGCGAGGCCTCCCATGATCGACCGGGTGGCGACGCCTACGGCCTTGAACACCGCGAAGTCGCGGGTGCGTTCCAGGGCGGACAGGTAGATCACCGAGCCGACGATCAGCGCCGCCACCGCCCACAGCAGGCCGGCCATCAAGCTCATCGCCTGGTTGGCGCCGCGCAGTGGGCGGACCATGTCGTCGATGGCGCCGGCCCGGTCGACGATGCGGAATTCCGGTGGCGCCGCGCCCGGGGTGCCGACGATGCCGACCGACGAGATCAGCTTCTGCCCGGAGAACAGCAGTTGTTGGGCGCCGGGCACCGTCAGGTAGATGTTGTCCTGGGCGGCCAGGGCGGTGAGGTCATCGACCAGGCCCACCACCCGCAGTTTGGAGGCGCCGACGTCGACGTCAGCGCCGACCGGGCGGCCCATCGTCGTCGACACCGCCACTTCGTCGGGGGTGCGCGGCGCCCGGCCTTCCTTCAAGGTCGGGGCGCCTGGGCCCTGCTCCGGGACCCCGAACACGTTCACGTTCCGCGGAGTGCCGCCGGCGGGGATCGTCGACGAGCCATACACGAGCGGGACCGCGGTGACGACGCCCGGCAGCTTTGCCGCCCGCTGAACGTCGGTGAGCGGCAAGGGTGCCGAGCCGAGGAACGGGCCGGCCGCGCCCTCCTTGATCATGAAGGCGTCGAGGTGGAGGGCGTCGACACTGCGTTCGGCTTCGACGCGGAAACCGTTCGCCAGACCCGTCAACACCAAGGTCATGGCGAAAACCAACGCGGTGCCGACTGCGGCGATCATGAATCGCCGTCGGCGCCACTGCAGATCGCGTAACGCCGCGATCAACACGTCGGTGCCCCGCTCATCGCGTCCGACGTTACCGAGGTGGATGTTGCTGGTGGTGGTTATTGGGGCATTTGGTGTGGGTGCCAGTCACATCCGTCACAGATTTCCGAGCGATATGTGACGTGCCCACCTGTCAGCGACTTTCCAGCGACAATCGCCACACCGGCAACAACTTTCTCGCCAACCCCATTGTCGCGGCAAACTTTCGCCAATCCATCACCGCACGCCCCATCAGTCTCACCAGTCAAGTGCCCGCCTCCTAGCGACACTGTCGCTGGTAGCTGGGCAGCTCAAATTCTGATGCGCACGAGGCGCAAGCTAACCAGAGTGACGTAAGCAGTGATCGCGCCCGTGATCACAGATGCGTACGGTGCACATGTGGCGGTTGTCGCTGAAAAGTCGCTCACAGGCGGGCAAACCCACACTCGTTTCCCAGCGTGACACGTCGGTCAGTTGAATGCGGTGCTTCCGGACACGGCGTGGGTCTTGCTGATGAGCTTGGCGTAGCAGTGGTCGGAGTCGAAGCCGTTCGAACTGCACCAGTACAAGGCTCCAGCTGCGGTGGGATACGTGAACGGGGCGATGGTGACCCAGAAATTGGGGGCGTCGAAGGTCGACCAGTCGCCCGACCACAGCAGTTTCGCTCCGTAGCGATCGCGCAGCCGTAGATGCTCCTGCAAGGTCAAAACGTTGTCCCACGTGACACCCTCGTCGACAACTCCTGGCCGCTTCGAACTCAGTTGTGGCACCCAGAGATCGGCGCCCTCGGTGCTCACGACGGCGTGGTCTTCGTCGGCGATTTGGCGGAGCTGCTGAAAACTCGTGGCCTCGGGATCGCGAGCCGCTGTGACGGTATACGTCGGCGTCGGTGTCGGCGCCGGCACCGTCTTGTAGACGGTTGGGGCGGCAACAGTCACGCTCGGGGGAGGTGCCGCGACGGTCGGCACCGTCTGCGCGGAAGTGGAGTTGTCGTGCGGTGCTGTACTTTTCGGGATGAGAAGTCCGATGACCAGGCCCGCCGCGCCGAGCAGGAGCGCCGCGGTCACCCCGACGATGACCAAGGGCATCAACGTCTGTCGCGAGCTGGTACCGGCGTCGTGAGGCGTAACGGCGGCAGAGGGCAACGACGGTGAAAAATGCGGCGCTGCCATGGTTTCGGCGCTTGCGGCGATCGCCTCTTCGGGGCTTGTATGTAGCGCACGCCGCGCGGCACGTGCCAAGGCGCCGGCACTTCCGTAGCGGTCGTCGGGTTCTTTGGCCATGCCCCGCGCCACCACCGCATCCAGCGACGTCGGGATGCCGGGGCGGACCGTACTTGCCCTGGGCGGTGGGGTAGTCAGGTGCGCGGCGATGGCCTGTTCGTAGCTGTTGGTCGGAAAAGGCGTGTTACCGGTCAGCGCCTCGTGCAGTACACAAGCGAGCGAGTAGATGTCGGCGGCCGGCGAGCACGTCGCGCCGCTGAACCGCTCCGGGGCCATGTAGCCGAACGAGCCGATGTACATGCCTGACTGGGTAAGGCTCGAATCACCTTGGGCCTGAGCGATACCGAAGTCCAACAAGTATGCGAAGTCCGCATCCGTGACGATGATGTTCTGGGGTTTGATATCGCGGTGGATCAATCCTTGGGCGTGGGCGGCATCGAGTGCGGCCGCGATCTGCTCGATGATCGACACCGCGCGGAGTGGCGCGAGGGGAGCGGCGCGCAGAAGGTCGTGCAACGTCTGCCCGCGGACCAGTCGCATGTCGATGTAGAGATTCCCGTCGATCTCGCCCCAGTCATGGATCGGCACGACGTGTGGTTCCTCCAAATTCGCGGCCACGTGGGACTCGCGCAGGAACCGGGTTCGGAACCGCTCATCGTCCGCGTACTGCTCACGGAGGATCTTCAGGGCGACGGTCCGGCCTTTGTCGGTGTCGTGAGCCGCGTACACCTCACCCATGCCGCCGCGGCCGAGGAGCGCGGTCAGCTCGTATTTGCCGAAACTGCCGCCCACGTGCGCATTGTTCTCGACCATCTTCTGCCTCCTCGACTGGCGAACCGGCAAACGTAGCGCGGGGTGCCGACAAACTCCTCTAGCCGCCGGGCGTCAGCTTGATGGCAGCTAGGTGCTCGCGATCAACCGCCTCGGTGAACTCCTCCAGCGTGGGTATGCGCTGGTCGCGAAAGATCAAACCCATCATCCGCTGGGCGCGTTTGACGCCGTAGGACTCGGCGCAGCGGTGGAACAGATCGGCCACAGTCGCGCGGTCCTCGATGAGCTCGCCCCGCATGGCCAATGTCTGGCCATCATGGAGGACCTCGGCGGTGGCACCGTCGCGGAAGTTGTGTTTCCATCCGGCGTCGGTCATCGCGTAGAGGGTGTTGTCAATGAAGTGCGCGCTCAGCGGAATCGCATACTGCCGCCCGGTCTTGCGGCCGCGCACGGTCAGGACCATGAATTGCTTGCGTGCGGAGCCGGCGAATGGCGTCCGCAGCATGAGCCGCAGTGCCGGGTTGATGACGCGCAGCATCGCTTTCGGCGGATGAGCCACGGTGACCGCAGGTGATGGCTCTGTCATAGCCTCACGCTATGCCGGTCACAGGGCGTTTCGCAGGTGGTCGGTGGCTTTCGTTTGCGCGAGGCAACTGCGCTTCACCTCGTGCACTCCTTGAGCATCTGCGTGTCGGTGTCGATCAGCCGTCGAACGATGGTGAGGTAGCTCCTCGGCAGGATCCCCGTCGTGTCGTTGGCTGCTGCGGGCGTGCGGGCATGTTCGACGATGCTGACGGCAGTGGCTGACAGGTCGGCGATCTGCTGCAGGTGCCGGCCCAGACCTGGTTCGCTGACGCGATCGGCATAGCGCTGCAAGTGATCTGACCATTCTCGATACTCGGCCAGGTCTGGCCCGCCAGGCCCGATTCGACGCGCGTCGAGGAGATCTTCTTGGTCGCTGATATAGCGAGCGGCCGCGGTTGCGGTACGGCAATCGCGGTTGGAAGTGTGGCTGAGGAAGCCGACCGCCACGCCGGCGCCGATCGCCAGAATGACCACCAGGCCGACTCGGAGCCAGCGCTCCCGGGGCGTCGGCACCGCGGGTGACACGGTTTGAGCGACCGCCGCGGCGACCTGCGGGTCGGCCGCGGCCGCGGCGCGCAACCGAGCCAGATGTGGCGCACGGCGACGCCGGATCCATTCCGGCCCGGCCTGCAGTACCAGGATCACCAGGGCGAGGGCCAGATACAGCAGGGC
Source organism: Mycolicibacterium sp. 050232 (assembly GCA_036235365.1). Lineage (GTDB taxonomy): Bacteria > Actinomycetota > Actinomycetes > Mycobacteriales > Mycobacteriaceae > Mycobacterium. The sequence goes on from JAZBEZ010000008.1 coordinate 371,440, forward strand.
GAGTTGGGGACGATCGGCGAGGAACTCGAGGACGGGAAGTGCGATCGCGAAAATCCCGATGAGCACCCAGCCGAGGCGGCGGCGGGTTGGGGTGACCTTGTTTCGGTATGCGCGGGCGAGATCAGCGGCGCGCACGGCGGCGGTCAGGACGGCCGGGTCCGTGGGTATCGGCTCGGTACGGAGCGCGCGGGCCACAGCGGTGCGCTGCGGTCGGGTGAGTCCGTCGAGCACGGTGGCGTAGGTGTTCACGACGGGCTGGGTGAGCAGGGTGATCGGGACGGCAGCCAGGAGTCCGAATCCGGCCAGACCGGCGATCACGACCCACATCGGCCATGGCGTCCACCAGTGGTGTCGAGGCTGGATTACGGCCCAGCAGAACAACAAGAACCACAACGCCATCCACGCCGAAGTGACGAGCCAACGGGCCCACCACGGTGCCATGTTGTACCGAACCCACACCGGATTGGTCTCCTCTCGATCAGGTCAAGCGTTCCATCGCGCGGCGCGCGTACCGGCGCGTGGGCGGCCAGCTGTCCTTCAGGTGGGGTGCGATCAGGTCGCGGACGCCGGTGGCATTCATCTTGATCAGGACCGGAATCACGATGCTGGCCCATCGATCGAGATAGGGCAGGACGATGTCGCGGGACTCGTCGGTTTTTACTTTGCCGAAATAGGCCGTGAGGCAGAACTTGTCACCGTTGTCGTCGTCGAGCTCACGGAACACCCCGACGACGTGGTCGAAGTGGCGGGCCGTCGCGGCGCGCGCCAGCACCTGCCCGGCAAGGCCCGAGCACGGGGATGACCGGGGCGGCTGGCGACGGATCTGGACGGTCGCCACGTCGATGGCGCGCTGATTCCCGCGGATGGCGGGGTCGTTGAGGCGGTGGATCAGCCGGCACCGGATGAGCTCCCGGTGGCGCGTCTCCGGCCCAGGAATTCGCTCTTCGAGGTGTTCGAGCCAGTCGAGCACCACGGGAATGGCTTTCGGGACGGTGCGCAGCGGCAGCTGATTGATTGTGTAGCAACGAAACCCGACCGCATTCAGATCTTCCATCAGCCGACGGTCGAAGCCGTTTTCACCGTGCCGGTACTTGGTCGGTACGTGGTCCATCCAATCGTCGCCCTCGGGCATGCCTGGATAGTCGGTCGTCGGTGCGGGTCGTTTGGGCTTCTGCTTGCGGGCTTTTCGTGCCGCAGCTGCCGCGCCTTTCTCGACCGGGCCCGTCGCCTCGATTTCGGTGATGCGCCGGCGGAGCCGGGCGATCGCGTCGTCGTTGGGCATGGGCTGTCAGTGCTCGGCTGACAACGCAGTACACGCCCCATCGACATGCGCCAGCAGCAGGGCCTCCCGCCACTTCCACCACATGTCGTCGCTCGCCTCAAGCGGCGGGGTCGTCAGGCCGTCATCCGATGTGCTCAGCATCAACAGGTACCGCCACCCTTGCGATCCGCCGGAGGGACCGAATTCGTTCGGGGCGTCGAGTGGGGCAAGCATGAAGTCGATTCCGCCGTCGCGTGCTGACCCGCAGACCTGCAGTTTGCAGTCGATGCTGCGGTAGTAGACCGCCCACGCGGGCCGGTCACCGTATGCGACCGTGCTGTCGACCGCGTCCAGTCTGAACCCCAATCTGGCCAGCGTGGATCCCAGGTACTTGTCTACGTCGTCAACTTGGCCTGTCATGGAAGTTGCTATTTCCCATACATTTTCAGTACTCCCGCGTGCGCTCGTTCGAAGTTGGCGGCGATACGATCGCGCACCCACTCCAGCGGATTGCCGTACGACTCGTATTCGGTTCTCGCGGCCCGGACCAACTCCTCCAGGGGTAGGTCGGGTCGCTCCGAGAACCGCGTGAAGTACTGCCACTTGTCGGCACGCAGACCAAAGTCGTTGGGAGCGTCGAGGGGAGCGATCATGCCGTTCACTTCACCCTCCCGGGAAGAGGTGTAGATCTGGACCTTGCAGTCGCTGGATCGGTAGTAGACGATGTGACGGCTGCCGCCCCGGTCGGGACTGTCGTCGACCTCGTCGAGGGCGAACCCAAGCCCATCCAGGAGTGGTTCTACGATCGCCTGAACTTCCTCCAGGAAACTCCTCGTCATCGTGTCTGAGCTCTCAGCGTGGCGACGCTGGGACGTTGCCAGGCGTAGCAGTTTCGCCAGCGCTGGCTGAAACGCCGAACGAGTATCCGCATCCAGTGCTTCGAGGTGCGCCGGCAGCTTGTCGATGATCGTAGTAACGATCATGTTGTTCGACGGTTCGCGTAAGTCCAGCATCAGGACGTTATTATCGTGCAGCTCAACCACTTCTGATCTTTTCGGTCCCTCGGGGAGCTGCTCGGCGAGAAAGTCGAACAAGAAGTGAGTCACCGACGAATTCCATGACCAGTCGCCGTCAAGGAATCGGACGAATCCGCTCATGTGCCCCCCAGGAAGTTGCTATTCCTAGATTACTTCCACCCGGGTGGTAGTCAGTGCGCGTCCTGCCAGGCTTGCCAGATCTCCGGACGCAGACGACCGCGGGCCGGAACCTCCAGGCCGACCTCGCGGGCCCAGGCGCGAACATCGGCGGTACTCGGTCCAGGCGCCTCGGTGCGCTGTTCGACAATGGCGACGTCGACCTTGACTGTGGAAATGCGTTGTATCGCAGCCTCTTCAGTCGTCGACCAGGCATGTGCAGCGGCAAGGAACCGGTAGGTCCATTCCTCGGCGAGCTGGCGGGCCTCGCAAAACACGATCGGCACGTTCGGCCACCGGATCTGTAGTTCTGCCAGCCCGTCGGCAACCACGGCGGGACGGACCCAGTCGAGCTTGAACAGCTGCGAATAGCGGTCTTCCACGACCACTGCTGCGCGGGGAAGCGCGGCCAGGTCAGCGACTTGATAGCGCAGCTTGCCGCTGGTGAGGCTGGAGACCAGGTCAGCGAGGGATTTGCGCTCCACGCTGGCGACGAGCGTCCCATCGATGAGCAGCCCGTAGTCGCCGCATGGCAGCGCGCGCTGAATGGTGTCGGCCTGCTGGCTCGCGAACTTGTAGGCGTACCGCTCGTGACTGTCGACGACGATTTGCAGGTCGTCGATGCCCTGGGCGCGTGCCACCGGGGTCCGCACATTCGGACGCGCCTGCTTGCGGGTGCGCGGCGACTGCCAGAACACCACGTCCCTGCCTCGCGCGGTGGTGAACACCAACTGTGAGCGGTTCTCCCGGGCCCGCTGCAGGATCACGTCGATGGCAGCACCCCGGCGCTGGCACGACCGCAGCGCGACGCGTTCGACGATCTCCGCATCTGCGGGCCACTCGTCGAGGCCGACCGGATGGCAGTACAACGCTTTGGCCCGCGGCCACGTCCCCGAAGTCCGGAACACGAGGTCGCCGCCGGGCTGTGGAATGCGCAGCAGATAGGGCAGTCGGGATCCCTCGTCTGGATTGAGGGCTATGACCATCTCCGCCACAACGCGATTGTGCCTGGACTCGCCGCCAAGGCCAATGAGGTGACATGTGCGAGTGGAACCCGTCAAGATTCTTGACGATCTCCGACCACCGATATAAGCCAGGAGCCCTGGTAGCTATGTCGGCGCATTGCGGTCAACGAACCTGCGCACGACCATGGTGGTATGGCCGGCTTCGTCACCGTCCGGGCCTACGCCGAGCTCAACGACTTCTTGGACGCGGACTCGCGCAGCACTACCCTGCGTCGACCCTGCCAGAGCCACCAGACCGTCAAGGATGTGCTGGAGGCCATGGGCATTCCGCACACCGAGATCGACCTGATCCTGGTGAACGGGGACCCGGTGGGGTTCGAGCATCGGCCTGCCACCGGCGCCCGGATCGCGGTGTACCCGATGTTCGAGGCGCTCGACGTCGGGTCGACGGCCCGGGTCCGGCCCGAGCCGCTGCGGCATCCGCGGTTCGTGATCGACGTCAACCTCGGCCGGCTGGCGCGGCTGCTGCGCCTGCTCGGGTTCGACGTGTGGTGGTCCAACGACGCCGACGACCAGGCCCTGGCTGATATCAGCGTCGAACAGCAGCGGATCCTGCTCACCCGCGACCGCGGCCTGTTGAAGCGGCGCGCGATCACCCACGGCCTGTTCGTCCACTCCCAGCAGCCGGAGGAGCAGGCGTTGGAGGTGCTGCGGAGGCTGGATCTGCGACGCCGGGTGGAGCCGTTCACCCGGTGCGTGCGATGCAACGGGCAGCTGGCCGCGGTGCCGAAGGAAGAAGTGGCGGATCGGCTGGAGCCGTTGACCCGCCGCTACTACGACGAATTCAGTCACTGCCCGGACTGTGGTCAGATTTATTGGGCCGGTGCACATTTCGTGAAACTACGCGGCATCGTCGACAGGCTGCTCGACCAACTCTGATCGTCACGGCCGGAAGCGGTTAGGCTGGGCGCGAAGAACTTTCGATCCGTTCCCACTCTCACTATACGGCCGGGGGTGGGGCTTGCGGCAAGGCCCCTGACGTGCTGCACAATCGTCCGGTCCGTGACGAGATGGGGGATGTTGTGACGAGTACGCCGACACCGTTTGAGGTGCACGAGTCCGGTGCGCTGCTGCACGGCACCAAGGCCGACCTGGCGGTGGGCGATCGCCTGGTGCCCGGACGCGAGTCGAATTACCAAGCGGGACGGATCATGAACCACGTGTACGTAACCCGCACCTTGGATGCCGCGGTGTGGGGTGCCGAGATGGCCGTCGGGGAGGGCCGGGGCCGCATCTACGTCGTCGAACCCGAAGGTGCGCTGGAGGACGACCCGAACGTGACCGACAAGAAGCTCCCCGGCAACCCGACCCACTCCTACCGAACCCGCGAGCCGGTGAAGATCGTCGGGGAGATCACCGACTGGGTCGGGCATTCACCCGAGCAGTTGCAGGGCATGCGCGACACCCTGGCCGACCTTCGGCGGCAGGGGCTGGACGTCATCTACGACTGATCTCTCCAGACCCCGCCGGTTCGCTCGATACGGGGATTTGCGCCCACCCGCCGTACCCTTCCATGGTGAACGCGATCGACCCCGACCAGCTCAGCACATGCCTTCGGGTGCTGTCCGAGGTGGACAAGCTGCCTCCCGAGCACCCCGATGCCGTTGCTGTGCGCCAGGCCACCGCGAAGATGTTCAAGGCGCTCAAGAAGGTCCGTCGGGCCGCCAGACGAGACGCGATCGCGGCCGCGGACCGCGCGGTCATCGCCGCCACGGCCACGGGTGCGCCGGGACGGATCGACGACGAGACCCAGGGTCTGCCGCTGGTGTCCACCGCGGTCGGGGCCAGTGCGGGCACGCTGCTGCGCTCGCGGGCCTGCTACATCTGCAAGCAGCACCACACCGTGGTCGATGCCTTCTACCACCAGCTTTGTCCGGATTGCGCCGCGCTCAACCGGGCCAAGCGCGACGCCCGCACCGACCTGACCGGGCGCCGGGCCCTGCTCACCGGCGGGCGCGCCAAGATCGGCATGTACATCGCGCTGCGGCTGTTGCGCGACGGCGCGCACACCACGATCACCACCCGGTTCCCCAACGACGCGGTGCGCCGCTTCGCCGCGATGGAGGACAGTGCCGACTGGTTGCACCGGCTGCGGGTGGTGGGGATTGACCTGCGGGACCCGGCCCAGGTGGTGGCCTTGGCCGACGAGGTCGCCGCGCAGGGGCCGCTGGACATCCTGATCAACAACGCCGCGCAGACGGTGCGCCGCCCGCCGGGCTCGTACGCCGCGCTGGTCGAGGCCGAGCGCACCCCGCCGCCGGCGTTGGTGGACGTGGTCACCTTCGACCACGTCAGTGACGCGCATCCGCACGCCTTGGCCGGGAGCCTCGGCGAGCACCCGTCCCCGCACGCGGTCACTGAGCTGGCCCTGACCGCGCGCAGTGCCTCGCCGGAGCGGATCTCGGCCGGGACCGCCATCGACGCGGGTGGGCTGCTGCCCGACACCGCGTCGGTGAACAGCTGGACGCAACGCGTGCACGAGGTCGACGCGATGGAGCTGCTCGAAGTGCAGCTGTGCAACCAGACCGCGCCGTTCATTCTGGTGAGCCGGCTGCGCCCGGCGCTGGCCGCCTCACCGGCCCGGCGCAAGTACGTGGTGAACGTGTCGGCGATGGAAGGCCAGTTCGGCCGCGGCTACAAGGGGCCCGGGCACCCGCACACCAACATGGCCAAGGCCGCGCTGAACATGCTGACCCGCACCAGTTCTGGGGAGATGCTGGAGCAGGACGGGATCTTGATGACCGCCGTCGACACCGGGTGGATCACCGACGAGCGTCCGCACCCGACCAAGCTGCGGCTGGCCGAAGAAGGCTTCCACGCACCGCTGGATCTGGTGGATGGTGCTGCGCGCGTGTATGACCCGATCGTGCGCGGGGAGTTGGGCGAGGATTTGTATGGGTGCTTCTTGAAGGATTACGCGAAGGCGAGTTGGTAACTCATTGGGCTCTTTCGGCGACGCTGGGCCGGGCTGCCTCAGGAGTGTGAGACCCCAACCACCTCCACATCTGAGGCCCAGTTCGCAATTCCGCGCCGTATTGCGGCGTAGTTTCGGTCGCCATAATCAGGCGGTGCGGTCCCTTCAAGCTCGCTTATCCGTACAGAGTACAGCGATGCCGAATTGGCAGTGATCGACAAAGCGCCACTGGGAGACGTCTTTAATTCAAGCCCGAAACCTGTCTCGGTACGCAATGGACTTGAACTAATAATCGTCCAGGCAGTTCTCCCGCCTCGACGGTCAGTTTGATTCCAGGAGTAGTGGATTACGTTGTGTGCCAACAGTAGTGCGGTACTTGTCTCTGTGATTCTCTCCGCAAGACGCATCTCTAAAGCAACGCCCAGTACGGACCGAATTCCGTCGTATCTTATTTCAAGAATCTGCGCCTCTACAAGGGCATCGTCTTCGGAAAATGGATTACTTGCGATGGTGCCGTTGGTTACTGGCTGTCCGGGCTCAAGGAAGAATAATTCGTCCAACGTCGGCATGTTTCAATCCTAACTTAAAGGTATGTGCCAGTATGGGTCTGCGCGGCTTATTGTCTGGCCCGTGATGGGATTAACTGCCTGGCCTGCGCTATTTTCGTAGGATACGTATCCGTTCGGATACTGGTAGTTGCCTGTGGTTACTGGGTCCATGACGCGAACTCGAACCACTCGCGGGTCTAATACCTGGCTCCCCGGAGGGATCTCATAAACCATGCCCTTGCCGTTGTCGGTGACTGTTCCTATCGCGCCGGGTGGGACAACGGGCAAGGACTCGTTTCCAGGGCCAAGTACTGTCTCAGGTTGCGGATGCCCTGAGCTACCGGGAGGTGCCCCATCGGGGTAGATCCCGAAGTCGGCCAGTCTGGCTCGTAGTGCGGCTTGCTGGATGTCGAGAGATTCTCGCTCTGCGACGCAAGCGTTGTATCGGGGTATTGGGAGTGGTCCGACGATTGCCACGGAACATCTGCTGTTGTAGGAAGCGATGTCGAGGTTCATTTTTTCCCACGCCGCCAGCGCCTGCTCCTTGGTCATGAGTCGCGGGTCGTCGGGAGCAGGCGCGGTCTTGAAATCCACCGCCTTGACCGTGCCGTTCTCGTGAAAGTTCAGGTCATCGAGCGGTGTCAATGCGGTGGTGATTCTGGCTGCGACCTCGCCGTCGATGTTGACCAGTCGCTGCACTCTGGAGGCGATTTCGCTGGCGAACTCCTGAGCCTGGGCCTGCCGAGTCGCCGATACCCGCATCAACGGACTCCACATCCGTTCAGCCACCGAAAAATCTTGTGCGACAGTGAAACGCGCCGCCTCGGCTTCTTCGATGGTGTCGAGGACTTCGCGTTTGGCCCATATCAGGTCCTCGGCACCGTGGCGGGCGGCGGAGGCCGCGGCGTGGAGGCAGTCAGCCCCACCGCGCACTTTGACCACATCGCCCCAGGCGCGGTCGGCCGCAGCGTCGGCACCGTTGCCCGTCCACACCGTGGCACCAGGAGAGAGGGTTTGGGTATGCAAAGACTCGAAGGTGGATTCCCACAGTTGAGCCGTGGTGGTCCAGTGGGTGTCAGCGTCTTCCAGATGGACTACGTCGAGGGCTTCGATGTCGGCGCGGGTAAGGGTCGAGGCCCCGGTGACGGCGGCCATGGTCAGACCTGCAAGGTCTGGCCGACTTCGGCGACATGTTCCGCCGAGCCCTCGTCGGTGCTGCTGTAAGAGCCGCTGGCGGCACGAACTTTGGTCCCGGTCGCGCGGGAGCGTTTGGCCCGCGTGGTTGAGGCGGCGGCGACCAGACGGTGCCCGGTGCTGACAGCGCTGGTGGCTGCCCACACCGGAGACGCGGCCACTGGCGGCACGGCTGTGCCGGACAGGGCGGTAGCGGCGGTGTCATGCGCACTGGCGAGTTGGTGCAGTCCCGCATTGTTGACCTCGATAGTTTCCCCCACGGATGTCAACTGTAAGACGGCGGGGCAGTCGTAGGGACACCACCTTGAGCCGGCGATGGCCGAACCAGAATCGATCGTCCGTTGAAGGCGGATCGGTCGTGGACCTTCGTGAGTTTCTCGGGTCAAGTTGGTGTTGGTTGGGTGTCTGCCACCCGTCGCGTCAATCGTTGTCGGCGAAAGGGCTCTCACGTGGGAGAAGCCGTCGAAGTTTGGGCATCGGCTCCAGCGGTGCATCGAGCAGGGTTTGGAACTCGACCCATTGCTCTTCGCTGGCGACAAACCACTTGCGGTCTGCGAGAACACGCTCGGCACTCTCCAGCGCGCTGTCCAAAATGAAGTCCGGGATCAACCGATTCGATGGCAGCCGCGTCACCCCGCGATCGGGCGACGCACATCCAGCTGTGCCAGGTCGGCTGCGATACGTCCGGCCGACCAGCCGGCGCCGTTGGACACCGACATCATGCGGGCAATCGTGGCCGGGAAGAGCCGGTTGGTGAGGTCATCGGTTGCCTGGCTGCGTGCTGCGAGTACCGGAAGCAGTGTGCCGCGGTCCACCTCGGTGGCTACCGACGTCGAAGTGGCAGTGAGGCGTTCACCGATGCGCTCCGCGTACGAGAGAAGAAATGACTGGCGAAAGGAGCGGGTCCGGGACCGTCCGTCACTTAATGTGCGGCCCGCTGCCAGCATGGCCCGGTTGGCCTGGACCAGTAGTGAAGTCGAAAGCAGTTCAACGAGTTCCAGATCGCACTCGACGCCGATGACGGCGACGAATCCGAGCTTCTCCGCACACACCATGCGGCACCGGTTGGCCGTAGCCACGGACTGCACGAGTGCTGCCTTCGCGGTGACGTAGGGACTGTCGATCCAGATCCGCCGGGCGATCGCCTCCGCTGCGCGATCGCTCTCGTGATCTCGGATCGCATGGTGCAGCGAGTATCTGCTCATCAGTTCTTGGGCCTTGGCCGAAAGCGCTTCAGCTTCTTCGGGATACTTGGTGGCCTCTGCCTTGGCGAGCAGCCCGCGCACTCGGCTGAGCGCTTTCGCGTCGGCCGGGTTCACCGCGACCGCCGAATGCTGGTGCGCGCCGGGCAACGGCAGCAACGGCTCGAGGACCGGAAGGGTGGCCAGCAGTCGCAGCACCTTCAATACGACCGTCAACGCTGCGTGATGGTCGACGGCATTCCTGTCCGCCCAGTCCCACATCTGCGGAGCTCCATGATCGAAGCCCGCAGGCAATGCGGCAAGCTCGGCGCGCCATCGTGGATGCAGGGTGGTGACAGGATAGTGTCGGGATTCGCGGACGACGGCCTCGGCCAGGTAACCGGCCGCGGATGTGTCGAGACGGCGACGAGCGAACTCGTGCAGGTCATTCGGCGACCAACCCGCTTGCCATGCTCTGCTGATGGCACCCGCCAAGGTGCCCTCGGCGGCAAGGTTGAGATCATGTTCCCAGCAGGGGAATTCGTCGAGCAGATCAGCGGCGTGGAACTCCGGGTCGTGGTCGGGACACAACGCTGAGTTGTACAGCGCCGCGGTGAGGTGGTCGAGGATGGCGACCCGGTCGTACCCGGGATCGGTGCTCGAGCGTTCTCGTTGGGACGATGCGCGGCGGCGATCCTTGTGCTTGGCGGCGCGCTTTTGGCGGTTGCGGCGGCTCATGTCTGGAGTCTGGTGGAACGGTCCGACAAGTTGCGCCAGCTGCTGCATAGCGCCGCCGCACACCTGGGCTGGCTCTGCGTTCGTAACCTGGTGGGAATTGCGCCTAGGGCGTCGACGCCGGCGTGAGCACCGAGATCGACTTCGGGGTAGTGCGGGGTTTCGGAGGAGTGTCCCTGACAGTCGGCGGCGTCTGGGTTTGTTGGCCTGTAGCTGGTCGTACTAATTTGCTGGCCCCGCGGAGGTGACTTTCCGATTCGGGCCTTGACCATTGACAGCAAATTCACAGCAAGTGCGCAGAACGGGCCTGAGATAATTGCTGCAGTTAGGGCGAGGGCCCAGGGGGGAACTATGGCAGATCTGCATGTGACACCGGAAGTGCTTCGAGAGGTGTCGACGGAATTCGGGACGGCGGCGCAGCAGTTGCACGCGAGCCTGGGATCGCTCGACAGCGAGGTCGCACAGATGCTCGGACCGAGTTGGACCGGGACCGCGGCATCGGCCTACGACGCGGTTTGGCGCGAGTGGCATGCGGGGTCGTCGAAAGTCGTTCAGGGGTTGACGGCAATGTCGGAACTCTTGGCGACGGCAGCCGCCCGGTATTCGGACACTGACCGTGACGGTGGCGTGTCCATCTCAGGATCGGGCCTCTAGAACATGGCCGCTTTCAAGGTGGATCCAGCGGTGTTGTTGGCCGCTGCCGATCGGATGACGCAGTTCGAGCAGCACATGGAGCAGACGGTGGCGCAGCTGGAGGCCATCGAGCATCAGTTGGGCACCGCCTGGGATGGCCAGGGTGGGCACGCTCAAGCTGCCGCCCAGCAGCAGTGGACCGAGGGCGTGGCAGAAATGCGGCGAGCATTGGCCCATTTGCGCGCGATAGCTGAGGGCGCACACGAGAACTATCACGGCGCCGCGCAAATGAACCTGCGCAACTGGGGTTAGTCGGTGGGCGGCTACGAGGTCGATCCGCATCAGTTGGCGGGCTCTGGGAAAACTGTTGGTGCGCAAGGTGACGCGCTGATCGCTGCGCTGAACACGTTGGACTCGGCATTGGCGGGATCGGGGCTCATGTGTGGAACCGATGCGGCGGGTCTGCAATTCTTCTCGGAGTACAGCAAGAGCGGGCAAGCGGTGATCTCGGCGGCCGAGTCTGCCGTGAACGCGTTCCGTAACGTCGGCTACGGCGTCGAGGTTTCGGCGCACAACTACGCGGTCAGTGACGCTGCCTCGACCGTCGGCGGCGGACGCGAGTCGATTCCGGTGCCGGCGGAGCCGACCAAGTACACGGCCTCGGGGGTGGGCGGGCAGTCGGGGCCGGAGATTCCGGAACCGAGCTTGTGGTCCTTGGTTCAGCCGTTCGTCAGCCGTGCTTGGCCGAACGGGAATCCGGAGACGATGCGCGCGGTCGCGGGCGCGTGGCGTGCATTTGGGTCGGCGATATCGACTGCAGCAGGCGATGCGGGGGATTGTCTGTCGAGCGTGTCGGGTCACGATATCCCCGAGTTGACGCACATCACTGAGGCCCTGAACACGTTGACCGGTGGCACCAGTGCTTTGGCCGGCAAGTGCAGTTCCCTTGCTGAGAAGCTGGATTCGTTCGCTGATGAAGTGCAAAGCGCGCAGGACGCGATCCGGGATCTGCTCCACCGATTGAGTGCTTCCGGAATTGTCAGCCAGATCGGCAGGATCTTCACCGGGCATAACCCGATCGATGACCTCAAACAGATCGGCCACGATATCTCGGAGATCCTGCACACGCTCAGCGGTGAATTGGACACCGCTGCTTCCGGTTTCCAGATGCTCATCGATGGCATGGATGGGCTGGTTCGCGAGTTCGAGGAATGGGACCGCAAGGAGTTCACCCGGTTCTTCGGCAATGACGTCGGCAACGCGTTGGCTAACCATGTCAATGCTTTCGCGGATATCGAAGAGGGCGTGGCGAAGTCGGGACTGGAAGTCGCGCAGTCGGTTCCGACGATGCTCGCCCATCCGGTAGAAACAGCAAAGGGTGTCTGGGAGATCGACAAGAACCTGGCGGAGTTCTTCAATCCGTTGGGGCCGATGCTTGATCCGAAGGGGCAGAAAGAAGCCGGCGAGCACCTTCTCGAGACCGTCAAAGGCGTTGTCGATTACAAGGATTGGTCCAGTGATCGCCCGTTGGTCGGGCTGGGCGATAACCTCGGCAACATTGCGCAGGTGCTGATTCCCGGTGTGGGTGAGGCCAAGGCCGGTGTTACAGCGGGAAAGGTGGGCGAGGAAGGGGCGCAGTTAGCACGTGCCGAGGGGGCGGCGGCCCGCAGTGGGGTGGAGGCATTCGGGAAAACCGGTGTTGATGAAATCGCCGGCCAGGCCGGCAAAATCGGAAAAGACCTCGACTCGCTGAGCGTCAGCCCGGTGGAGGCGCCGAAGGGCCCTGAACCGGTGGCGCGGCCGGCGGACTCGGGCCCTGTGCCGGGAGCAAATCCCGCCGGTGACGGCGCAGCGGCAGGCGACGCCGGTGCTGGAAAGGCCCCGGTAGACGCTGGGGTGCGGCCGAGTGGAGAGACGGCGCCCACCACTCATGGACCGGGAGCGGGTGCGCATGACGGAGAGGGCGCCGCAGGCGCGCACCATGGCTTTGGCAATGCCACGCGCACGACACCACCGGAGTACGCGTGGACAAACGAAGCAAACCCGGGAGGCGTTGGTCCGCATGAGGCTGCTCTACCGCACGAGACGGGTGAAACGCATAGCGGTTATGGAGACCATGGTGGTGGTTCGCACGGCGGCGGCGGTGACCAAGGCGGTGGTAGCCATGGCGGGCCTCCTGACGGGGTGCGTACCTACTCGTTGATGGACGGTAGCTCCCATAGCACCGGGTTTGCCCCGGAACAACTATCGGATGTCCAGCGCATCGACGGCGCATTGGCCGACCATGGGGTCAGGAAGAGTGACTTCGTCGACTTGATCAACACGCCGACCGACAGCCTCACTCCCGCGCAGCGGGATCTGGTCAACGACGTGCGGGACTATTTACCCCATCCAACCGACGACACGGTGATGCAGAAGGTGATTCCGCCGGGGCATTTCGATGAGGATGGCATATTTGCGCGTGGCAGGGCAGACGATTACATCATGGGAAACGACCCGCGTGTGGCAGTTGATCAAGTGGGGGGCGCGGTTACCGTAGCCGACGACACTTCCCATCTCTCTGCACCAGCGAAGATCTATGACGGTCTACGCCTTGACTACACAGATTCGCCGTTCGAGAGGCACGACCCTGGAACCCACGTCATTCGATTTCAAGCTGACCCGGATTCACCGGGCAGCTATGAAGTGCCGCGCAACTCCGACATGGGAGGTACGGGAGCATATGACGGGTGGGGTGAGCCATTCACCGGAAACGGGTTCACGAAGGCAGGTGACGACGTAATTCCCGAATACATCGGCAAGAACGTCACGATGCGAGATGGAGCCGAGATGTGGGAGGTGCTCGATGACGGTACACAACGTTTGGTCGCCGTTCTCAAGAACGGCGAGTGGGTTCCTCAGGGGAACTAATGGGTGAAATGCCGGTGACGGGTGCGATAGCTGAGTACCGAGGCAAGCGTTTCCGTATCTTGTTCAGTGGTGGCGACTGGGTAGCGGTGCGCGTTGAATCCACCGATGAGTTGCCCGATGCATTTGCTCGGGGTGAGGTTCCCACAGGACCTGGGCATTATGAAACGTGGGTCAAAGTACCGAGATCTGCTCTGGACGGCGTCGTACAAGTTCGTGTCAGCGGAACCCTGGGGGGCCATACGGTGTCGCTCAGGCGGCAGTTGCCGGACGGCCGGATCGGCGTGGAATTCGTAGGTCCTCCGGCCGTCGCTCGGGACCTCGGACTAGACGGTGACCAATACATGGGATGGACTGGTCTGGTCCTCCCAGAGGAGTTGAAAGACATCCAAGTTGAGGAAACCCGCCGTGGCTGAACGGCTCGTTCTGCAGAAGCTCCTTGCTAGTCCGATCTCTTCCGCCATCGTGGAGACAGGGGAAGATCAAGTTGGCGGCTTTGTGACGGACGCGCGGGCGGCTGTCGGCCTGCGGACGCCCGCAGAACTGTTGGCTGCCTACGGCGTTGACGGGGCTCCCGAATTCGCGGACGTCGTGCGTTTCGAGCAGCCGAGGCTGACAACGTTCACGTCCCCGAGCGAAGCTGAACGTCCGTGGGCGGTGTTCCCACATGGCTTCCTGCATGGCGACTCGTTGGCGCAGGTGTGGGTTATGGGACGGACCCGGTACTCATATGGCGCTGAGTATTGGCGGATTCGTTCCGATGGTGAGCAGAAGCGTCTGTCGCGTTACGAGGGCGCTGCTCGAGGCTGGGTTGGCGCCAAGCAATGGCGACCGCCGAGTCCTCTGGTGGGCAACATGGCGCGCTGGCGCGGCGGAGAGTATTTCGCCGACGTGGTCGGCGATAGCGTGTTGCTGACCGCGACGGTTGAGGAGGGCCCCGCAGGTTTCTCGCAGGTTCATCCCCGGGCCTGGTCTGCGACAGCGCCTCTGTCGGAATGCGAGGTATTCGAGCGGGTCTACACCGCCGAGTTACAAGGTGTTCCGGTGCGCGTATTGCGTTCTGGCGGAGGGGCAGCCGAACTGCTTCTGCTCTCCGATGATCCCGCCGATGCGGAGCAGGTCGGAGCCGGACTCGTTGAACCTGGCGTCTATGAACTGATTGTGGATTCCAATCGGTTGACGAACGTGCACGGCGTCGAGAACGTGTTGGCTCCGGGGTGATGTGACTAGATTCTGCTTCATATTTCGGTCCGGCTGCGGCCGGAGTTGCCAGAGGGCTGGTACGCGCGATACTTGACGAGGCGATGAGTATCGAGCCCGACTGGAACTCAATGGACCTCAACGAGGCCGGTGATCATGTTGAATCAGTGATGCAGGATCGCCATCCTGAGCTTTCGAGGAAGTCCTTGGACTGTATCGGCAACTACTTCACGTATCTGATGCGTTGATAGTCCAGATGTGCCGAGTTCAACACTGTCAATCCTGAATCCGCACTGAGACAGTGATATTCGAGCGGCGAAGGTTTGGGAGGGGTCGATGAGCGACAGCAACATCAGCCACGCCGAGATCAATGAAGCGATCGTATGGGCTCTCGCGAACGGCAGCCCCAAAGGCGCACCGGTCGTGAGCATGGAAAAGATGGCTAATCATTATGGGCCGGAACGAACTGATGTGCTTCTTGGCGAAATTAGGTCCCTCGTCGAGGAGCTGATGGGAATTACGGTGGATTGGCAGACGAAATCCTGGCAGGAGGCGGGCGACTACGTTCGAGACACGATGAGGGATCGCCATCCGTACCTGTCGGAAGAGGCAGCGGGACGACTCCGCGGATACTTCATGTATCAAACGAGATGAGTCAGATAACTCTGGATTCGGTTCAGCAATAGTCCGATCGAACCCACTGTCGGTTCCTCTGCCCGTCGCGGGCCGTTCAGTCGTTGGAACACAAGCAGTGTCGAGTCTGACGGCGGCGATGACTACCGAGCGCAGCGGGCTCGCAGAAGGTCGTGCTGCGCAGTGGACTCTGGGCAGGTGTATGCGGCTTTCCTTGTCCCTGCGCGTAATTCGGCGATGCGGGCGATGACGTCGTCGTAGCTCAACCCGGCTTCGGCGAGCAGGCACCCGATCACTGTGCTGGTCCGGCCCTTCCCGCCCCAGCAGTGCACGTAGACGTTGCGGCCGGCATCCAACTCGGAGTGGATGCGCGCCAGGATGGCGTCGTAGCCCGCGTCATCGATGACACCGAAGTCGGGAATCGGATGCGCGAAGTACCGCGCGATGCGCCCGGAATTCTCCGCTGCCGCGCCCAGAAGCGCTCGGTATGGGGTCAGCTGGTCGGCGTCGGTGGTGAGGTCGATGACGGTGTCGATTCCGGCGTCGAGCAGGACGCGGATCTTGGCTTCCGCGCTCTCGGGTGTGGTGGCACCCGGGTATTCGCCGGCCAGTAGCCGGTTCGGCTCGACCCACCACGCGTGAAGGACGTCGTCATGCGGCCAAGGCGTCGCTCGCAGTGGCGGACGGTCGGAGTCCGTTGCCCCGGCGTGATGACGCAGCGCCTCGACGATCGCGTTGAACTCGGGAAACTCTTCTTCGATGGGGCCATAGGCGCCACCGTGACGATGGGCGCGGACACACCAGAAGGCCCAGCCGCGCAGGAAGTCAACTCCCGCCCACTCGGGGATCGCGCGGGTGCTGCGAAATTCATCCATGGCTGGACGGAGGACATCGGTGAGGCGGGCCGGATCACCCGCCAGTCGCTGGTAGCCGTTGTACTCATGCGCCCACTCGATGAGCGTGCGTTGACGTCGCTCCATGCTGCAGAGGTTAGCGACCTGCGTCAGGCGAGCTGTCCGAGCGCCGCCGCGACCGCCGCGCGGACCGTGGTGGCGACGGTCTCGGGGGAGGACGCGTCGAACTTGCCGTCGAGATGCAGGAAAGCCAGGCCGTGCACGACTGCCCACACGGCATTGGCCATCGCGTCCGGATCCGACGTGGGAATCGCCTGCCGCACAATCGATCTGAGGTACTCGCTGATCGCCTCGACCGCGGCGACCCGTTCCGGGCTGGTGGGGTCGCACGGTTCGGCGAACATGGCCCGGAACAGGCCGGGGCGTTTCAGCGCGAAGTTCACATAGGCGATGGCGATGTCGGCGAGGTCGTCCGTCGTTTTCGGTGACGGGTTCGCCGTGGCCAACTGGGCGGCCAGGTCGCGGTAGCCCACCGCGGCGACCGCGGACAACAGCGCGTCACGATCGGCGAAATGCCGGTACGGCGCGGCGGTGGAGACCCCCGCCCGCCGGGCCGCCGCGCGCAGCGACAGCTCGGTCGCGCCGCCCTCTTCGAGCAGCTCCAGCGCGGCCTGCACGAGCGCGCTGGGCAGGTCGCCGTGGTGATACGACCTCGTTGACGTGGGCATTCGGGATCTACCTCACAAGTGTTGACACCGCTTACATGTTGATCGTATGTTAGCAGCCAGTAGAAGTAAGCACCGTCAACATTGCTAGGAGTTCCCATGTCGAACGCGTCGGAGGCGTTGTTCGCGCCCTTGCAGCTGAAGTCCGGCCAGGTCTTGCGCAACCGGATCGCCAAGGCGGCCATGGAAGAGGGCATGGCCGGGCGGGCGCAGCTGCCGGATGAGCGATTGATCGCGCTGTACCGGCAGTGGGGCGCCGGCGGCACCGGCCTGCTCATCACCGGCAACGTCATGGTGCATGCCGAAGCGATGACCGGGCCGGGTGGCGTCGTGCTGGATGCGGACTCGCCGCTCGAGCCCTTCGCGGCCTGGGCGCGCGCCGGCAAGGACGACGGGGCAGCGATGTGGATGCAGATCAGCCACCCCGGTCGTCAGGTCCAGGCCAACATGCCGGGCGTGGTCTGGGGACCGTCAGACGTCGCGGTCGAGCTGGGCCGGCACTCGAAGCGGTTCGGGCAGCCGGTGGCGATGACGGCCGAGCAGATCGCCGACACCATCACCCGCTTCGCCACCACCGCGCGGCGCGCCGAGCAGGCCGGGTTCGACGGCGTCGAGGTGCACGCCGCGCACGGATACCTGTTGTCGCAGTTCCTGTCTCCGCTCGTCAACACCCGCACCGACGAGTGGGGCGGCTCGCTGGAGAACCGAGCCCGACTGCTCCTGGAGATCGTCCGCGCCATCCGCGCCGAGGTTTCGTCGGGCTTTTCCGTTGCGGTGAAACTGAATTCAGCGGACTTTCAGCGCGGCGGCTTCGACGCCGACGACGCCCGCAAGGTGATCGAACTGCTCGCGCCCTTGGGTGTCGACCTGGTCGAACTGTCCGGCGGCAGCTACGAAAGCCCGGCCATGACCGGCCGCCCGACCGATGATCGCACCGCGGCCCGCGAGGCGTACTTCCTGGAGCTGGCGGCCGAGCTCGCGGTGAGCAGCCCGATCCCGCTCATGCTGACCGGTGGGATCACCCGGCACCAGACTGCCGAACGGGTGCTGGCCAGTGGCGTCGCGGTGGTCGGCATGGCCACCGCGCTGGCCGAAACCCCGGACCTGCCCGCGCGGTGGCGCCAGGGGAGGGAAGCGACCGGTCGGCTGAAGCCGGTGACCTGGTCGGACAAGCCGCTGGCCTCCATCGCCAGTATGGCGATGGTCCGCTACCAGATGCGACGGCTCGGCGCGGGGAAGAAGCCCGCGCTGGGCGTCGGCCCGGCGTTCGCGCTGGTGGCCGATCAGCTGGTGTCGCGACGTGCCCTGCGTGGGTACTCACGGTGGTTGAAGGCTCGGCCGCGGCTGGCTCGCGTTGTTGGTACCCAACACATTTAAGGGGAGACGGATCATGACGAAAGTTCTGATGGTGATCTCGGCGGCGGACCGCTGGACACTCAGCGACGGGGAGGTGCATCCGTCGGGGTACTGGGCCGAGGAGGTGGCACGGCCGCACCAGATCTTCACCGAGGCCGGGTGGCAGATCACGGTGGCGACGCCGGGCGGCAAGGCGCCGACGCTGGACAAGCTCAGCCTCGGCATCTCCGGCGGCATGCCGTGGAAGCGTCGGGAGGTCAAGAGCTACCTGGACAGCATCGCCAACGTCCTGGCCCATCCGGTCTCGCTGGACACCGTGAACGCCGACGACTACGACGTGGTGTTCTACCCCGGCGGGCACGGCCCGATGGAGGACCTGGCCTACGACCCGGTCTCCGGCGCTTTGCTCGCGCACCGGCTCGAGACCGGCCAGCCACTGGCACTGCTGTGCCACGCGCCTGCAGCGATCCTGGCCGCTTCTGGGCCGGACGGGGTGTCACCATTCGCGGGGCGACGGATGACCGGGTTGTCGAACCGCGAGGAACTGCTGAACCGGTTCGCTCGCAAGGCGCCATGGCTGTTGGAGGACAAGCTGAAAGAGGCCGGCGTGGACTACTCCAAGGCGGCGCTGCCGCTGCGTCCGCACGTCGTGGTCGACGGAAATCTCTACACCGGGCAGAACCCGCAGTCTTCGGAGAAGTTGGCGGAGCGGTTGGTGGCTGACGTGGGGAGGGTCTGATGGTTGCTTCCGATGTGGTTGAGGTTGACCTCGGCGGACACCTGGTCACCGTGCCCAAAGGCGGCCTGTATGACCGGTTTCGGATGCGGACCGATCTCGACGAGGTCGAGCGCGATCCGCGGGTGTCCAGTGTGGACTTCTTCCGGAAGCTGCCCAAGACCGAGGTGAACTCGGCGATCGGGCCGACGCTGACCCCGAACTTCTACTACCGCATCTCGACGGCCCGGTTGGTCATGCTGGCCCGGTCCCGTGACATCCGCACGCGGCTGCCCAAAGAGCTTGCGCCGTTGGAGGTTGTGCCCGGGCTCGGGATAGTCTCGGTGATGTTCTTCCGCTACGACGTGTGCGATATCGACTTCTACACCGAGGCCGCCGTCGGGGTGGCGGTCCGGCCGGCCCGGCACGGCAAGCTCGGGTTTGCCGACCTCGCGAGCAGCCTGGCCAACGATCACCTGTACTCGTACGTGCTGTCCCTGCCGGTGAGTACACAGATCGCCCAGGTGCGCGGGCACGACGGGTACGGCTTTCCGAAGTGGGTGGCGGATCTGGATGTCTCCATCGACGCGGCTCGTACTTCTGCGCGCGTCGGGAATGACGCGGGAGGGGTGGACCTGGCGCTCTCCGCTGTCACCCCGCGCCAGGCGAAGTACGAGACGGGGGAGCGGGTTTCGACGCTCACGTCGTACACCTCAATGGGCGGTGCCTGGCATTCCACGCTGAGCCAGACGAATATGCTCTCCGCGGGGACCGCGCGGTTCCCTCGGGGTGTGGATCTGCAGATCGGGCAGGGAAGGATGGCGGACGATCTGCGGGCGCTCAGGCCGATCAAGATCATTCAGCTCGATGTCGTTACGGAAGGTCAACTCGCGCTGCATATGCCGGTGCCGGTGTCGGTGCGGGATTGAGGCGGCGGGGCTGGGCTCGAAACACGTCTGGGCGATATGTGTTGTGGAAGTTCGTCAAGATTGTTGACGGCGTCGGACCACCGATGTGTGCCCAGAACCCTGGGTAGCTGGATTGTCGGTGCGTCATGTCACGATGCGCGGTTCACTTCAGAACCAGGAGGTTGATTTGAAGCGCGTATCGGTGGCTGCGGTAACGGTTGGTCTGGCCCTGGCTCTGAGCCCGGTGGCATCGGCTGAACCGTCATGGACGATGCCGAATCTGATCGGGATGGATCTGCAGGGTGCGCAGAATGCGGTCCAGTCATTGACCCGCGGTGAGGTGTGGTTCAGCAGTTCAACGGACCTCACTGGTAAGGGGCGGGCGCAGGTCAGCGACCGCAACTGGCAGGTGTGCAGTTCGACTCCGCTGCCGGGGCGAAGGTCACCGTGAGCACCCAGATCGACTTCGGGGTGGTTCGGGCTTCCGAGGACTGTCCGTAAATGCGGTTCGTTCGACTGGTCTGTGTGTGCTGCGGGCCAGCAAGGCCACTCCTGTTCCGGACTATTGACGCGGATTTCGGTATCCGTACCTATCCTCCCGACATGAGCACTGAGGGACTGGCTGACTCGCTACTTGGCGCGTTGTCGAAGACGCGCATTCCGGTGGAAAACCACCAGTTCATTCGGGAGTTCACGTCCGCCGTTGGTATCTCGGACTTCCGAGCAGCGGAGAGCACAGATCGCCCGTACGTCGTTGCGACGCGGAGCGATGGACTGCCCGATCTCCACATCCATTACGGATACACGAACGGATTCACCTCCGAAGACGAGATCGTTCGGGTTGCGGGCGGTGGTGTTGGGCGTGCACCCAGTTCGCGGAAGGGGACTTGGTATGTCGAGCATCCGATCACCCGGGTGCATCACGGGAGTAAGCGGTCTCGGGATGCCCGTCGCACGGCGGGGTTCTGCAGTTGCGGGATGCAATTGTCGGTGACTGGTGTGTGGTGACTGTGGCTAGCGGATGCGGCGGGCGGTCTAGGTGTCGTGACCTGACACGTTGTTGTCAGGCGGCGAGCCGGCTGATGGATGGTCGGCCGCCGAGGGCGGAGTGGCCTCTCCGAGTGTTGTAGTGGTCAAGGAATCGGTCAAGGCCTCGTGTGCGCTGGCTGTTGGATGACCAGGGACGGGCGTAGGCCCATTCGGTGAGCAGGGTCCGGTTGAAGCGTTCGGCTTTGCCGTTGGTCCATGGGCAGCCCGGTTTGATGAATCGGCGTTTGAGCTGCCAGGCCGAACACACCCACCCCAGTCGGTGCCGCGGCGGTAGACCCAGGCGTTGTCGGTGAGCAGTCGCCGTACGCGCACGCCGTGGCCGGCGAACCAGGACAACGCCCGGTGCAGGAATGCCGCGCAGGTCGGGTCCTTTTCATCGGAGTTCACCTCGCTGTAGGCCAGTCGGCTGTGATCATCGATGGCGGTGTGGACGTAGTCGTAGCCGATCTTGATCTTCTTGTGCAGGTTGATCATTGACGCTTTGGCGTGGCGTCCGTGCAGCCGCCAGCCTCCCCCTTGGGGGATGCGGCCAAGCTTTTTGACATCGACATGGTGAGGTGAGCCCGTCGTAGTGGTCCAGTCGTTGTGCGACTCTGTTGCCCAGGTGTTTGGGCAGGAAGAATCGACGACGACATGGCATCGAATA
>JAZBEZ010000009.1:0-327939 GCA_036235365.1 Mycolicibacterium sp. 050232
GATCAACGACCACTGAGCATCCGAAAGCAACTGAAACCGCGACATACCTCAAGCTTCAGGCACAACACCTGAAATATTTGTCAGACACGCCCTAGACCGGTCGGACCATCACGTAGTCGTTCTCGATGCGGGTCCCGAGCCGGAAGGTCTTGGTGCCGCTGACGGTGAAGCCGCTCTTCGCGTAGAAGCGCTGGGCGCGTCGGTTCAGTTGGTTGACGCCCAGCCATACGCAGCTCGCGCCGGATCGGGCCCCGGCGTCCAGGGCAGCGGTCATCAGGGCCCGGGCCACACCGCCGCCGTGTTGATCGGGTAGCACATAGATCTTCGACAGCTCCAGCGCGGGACGCAATGTCACGGCCCGCTGGACGTCGTCGTCTTCGGGGACGCCGTGAATCAGCATGGCGTATCCCGATATTGAGTCCTGCCGCGCCACCAGCACGATCCGGCCAGGGTCGGCCAGGTACTCGCCGAAGCGTTCCTCGGACAGGGTCTCGGCGATGAACGCGGCGATGTTGTCCGGGGTCACCGACGGGGGACAGGCCAGGGGAAAGGTGGCGGCCGCGACTGCGGCGAGTTCCGGAAGGTCAGAGGCTGAAGCGGGCGCTACATCCATGGTTCCTCGCGCGAGCGCTCGTCGGTGATCAAGGCAGGGGCGCGCCCGGTTGCCAAAGATTCCACTGCGCCAGGTGCTTGCCCGACTTGGTGTCCGTCAGCACCACGTTGGTGACCAGTGCGCGGTAGACGTCCCAGTAGACGTCGCCGTTGACGGTGGCACCCGGGGGTGCGTTGCGCAGCGCCGCTTCGAGCCGGTTGGGCGCGTCGGTGTGCTTGGGGGCGTAGGCGTCCGCGTACGGGGTGACGCCGTTGAACGTGAAGGCCAGCGCCATCGCGTACGGGTTGGGGGCGGCGATGGTGGTCACCGTGATCGGGACCCGCCACGGTCCGCCCTGGGCGCGCCACCGTGGCGAGCCGTTCCAGCCCCAGCCGGGTGGAACATCGCTGGCGAGTACGTCGTGCACGGTGACGTCGGCGACGATGCCGTTGGCGGTCTGGACCCGCAGCGTCTGGCCGATGTTGCCGATGGGTGTGCCTTCGTCGGCCGAGGCCACTGGCGGGGCCACCAGGGCGGCGACCGCCACCACCATGGCCGTGAACATGAGCGCAAACCAGCGAGGCATGCCAGGCATGATCGCACAGAGTGAAACGTGTTACAGCCGGATGGGTCAGGACACCCAGGGCCCGACGCCGCCCACCTTGTCGATCCGGATGCGGGTGAGCCACCCAGGCGGGGCGTCCTTCGGCGGGAACGGAACGTCGGGGGCGGCCAGGGTCTGAGCCAGATCCTTGAGCAGTTCCGGTGCGCCGCCTTCGACGATGCGGGCGGTGCCGGTGATGGCCAGGTACGGGCGCATCGCCTCGCCCACCCGGCCCGGGTCGACGATCGTCACCGCGACCCGCGGATCGCGGCGGACGTTGCGGACCTTCTGGTGTTCGGCCAGGTGGGCGGTGACGAGTTCGTCGCCCTCGGGGGTGGACTGCAACGCCACCCAGACCAGCGTGACCTGCGGGCTGCCGTCCTGGTTCAGCGTGACGAGCGTGGCGTCGGCTCCCGCGCCGATCAGTTCGCGTGCGGCGTCGTTGAGTATCACGGTTGGTTCTACGGATGCGCGGTCGCTTTCATTCCCGGCTCACTCCGCTTTGGTGCCTTCGCCCTTGTTGAGGAACGGCGCAAGCGCGGTCGCCAGGTCGGTCTCGAACCGCTGCGGGTCGGCGCCGAGGCGGTGCAGCGGTCCGTCCTCGGCTTCGGCCTCGGCCAGGGCGAGCAGGATATGCTCGGTGCCGATGTAGTTGTGGCCCAGTCGAAGTGCTTGGCGGAAAGTCAGTTCCAACGCCTTCTTGGCGCCCCCGTTGAACGGGATCAGGGCCGGGACCTCACCGGCGGGCGGCGGCAGGGTGATGGCGGCACGAGCGGCCTCAGCGGTGATGCCTTGACCCTCAAGGAGTTTGGCGGCGAGGCCGTCGGGTTCGGCGAACAGCGCCAGCAACAGGTGCTCGGGGGTGATTTCGGCGTTGCCTGCCGCGTGCGCGGTGTTCTGGGAGACCACGACCACGTTGCGGGCGCGCGGGGTGAAGCGCCCGAATCCGGCGTTGGGGTCGAGGGCGGCCGGATCGAAATCGGGAACCTTTGGTACGAAACGCTTCTGGGCTGCCTGCTTGGTGACGCCCATGGCTGTGCCGATGTCGGTCCAGGAGGCCCCCGAGCGCCGCGCCTGGTCGACGAAATGTCCGATGAGGTGGTCGGCGATGTCGCCGAGGGCGTCCGCGGCGATCATCGCGTCGATCAACTGATCGAGCGGTTCGGTGTGCGCTTTCTTGATCGCGCCGATGAGGTCGTCGAGACGGACAGGGTTGGTGAGAGTCACGGGTTTGGTCATGCGTCAACTCTAGGTTGACGATGGTGGATCGTCAACCAAAAGTTGACGCTGGCCGCGCGGCGGCGGGCGGAGCGCCGGACATCCGCCGGTGCGGATCGGGCAAGATAGCGCCGGTGAATCTCGAAGAGCGCGTGCTCAATCTGTTGCGGCCCGTGCTGCGGCCGGTGATGCGGGTGCTGTCGCTGCGCACCATCGTCATCGTCGGTGCGCTGTCGGTGGTGGTCACCGTGATCACGCTCGGGACCTGGGTGTGGATCGGCGTCACCAACGACCAGTACAGCCAGCTGGACCGGCGCCTGGATTCATTGAGCAGCCTCGGCGACGTGAGCACGCTGCTCAGTGCGACGAAGCAGGGTGGGCCGGACCAGGCCGCGCCCGACGACGGCGGTCTGGTCCGCACCGCGCACATCGGCGGCGTCAGTGTCTCGGTCCCCAGCGACATCGTCTTGCCGAGGTTGGAGAACGGTTACGCCAACACCACGATCGACGGGGTCGAATACCGCGTGCGAACGTTCACCGCGGGTCCGGCCAGCATCGCGCTCGGAGCGCCGCTGGCCGAGACCCAGCGGCGGATCGACGAGCTGCATCTGCGCGTGTTGCTGATCTGCGGCGGTGTCATCGGCAGCACCATCGTGGTGGGTTGGATGATCTCGCTGGTGATGATCACGCCGTTCCGCCTGCTGGCGCAGCAGGCGCGGGCCATCAACGCCCAGTCCAAGCCCGACGAGGTGCAGGTGCGCGGTGTGCGCGAGGCCGTGCAGATCGCCGAGGCCGTCGAGGGCATGCTGGCCCGCATCGGCAACGAACAGGAACGCACCAAGGCCGCCCTGGAGTCGGCTCGCGACTTCGCCGCGGTCGCTTCCCACGAACTGCGCACACCGCTGACGGCCATGCGGACCAACCTGGAAGTGTTGTCCACCCTGGACATGACCGCCGAGCAGCGCCAGGAGGTCATCGGGGACGTCCTGCGCACGCAGAGTCGCATCGAGGGCACGCTGACTGCCCTGGAGCGGTTGGCTCAGGGGGAGCTGACCACGGTCGAGGACTTCGTGCCGATGGATGTCACCGAACTGCTCGACCGCGCGGCCCACGACGCGCTTCGCACCTATCCGGGCTTGCGGGCCACGCTGATGCCGTCGCCGACGGTGCTGATGCTGGGCATGCCCGCGGGCCTGCGTCTGGTGATCGACAATGCCATCGCCAACGCCGTCAAACATGGCGGCGCCACCGATCTCCGGCTCAGCGCGGTCAGTTCGGCCGATGACGTGCAGATCGTGGTCGACGACAACGGTTCCGGGGTGCCCGAAGCAGAGCGGGCCGAGGTGTTCGAGCGGTTCGCCCGCGGCACGACCGCGTCGCGTTCTGGATCTGGGCTGGGCCTGGCCTTGGTAGCCCAACAGGCCGAATTGCACGGTGGCACAGCGGCTTTGCTGGAGAGTCCGCTGGGCGGGGCGCGGTTGTTGTTGCGGCTGCCGCTGAGGCGGGCCCGGGTGGAGGACGCCCCGTTCTGAGGTTGAGCCCTGCTCAGCAGTCCTGAATCGGCGACCGGGCCAGGATCTCGTCGAGGAAGCCCGCGGCCTCGCGCGCAGCGCGTTCGACGTCGCCTGCGGCGATCGCCTCGACCAACTCGTCGTGCGGGAACATGCCGCCCGGGGCGGCGCTCGTGGTGGCGACACTGGCGGTGATCGCCTCGAGAAGTCCGCGGTAGATCTCGATCAGCACCGGATTGTGCGACGCGCGCACCACCGCCAGGTGGAACTCGGTGTCGGAGTGGGTGAACCGCGCATGGTCGGTGGTGTCGGTGTGCGCCAGGTGCGCGCGCAGTTCGGCAAGGTCTTCGTCGGTGCGCGCGGTGGCGGCCAGCCGGGCGCCCTCCACTTCGAGGCAGCGCCGGACCTGCAACACGTCGCGCAGCTCAGATCCGCACAGCCGGCGCAGTGCCGCCGATACCTCGCTGGTGGCGCGTACGTAGGTGCCGTCACCCTGTCGGACTTCGAAAATGCCGTTGTGTGCCAGCGCCCGGATGGCCTCGCGCACGGTGTTGCGCCCGACCCCGAGCGCCTCGACCAATTCGGGCTCGGTGGGGATCCGGCTGTCGACCGGCCATTCGCCGGAGGTGACGAGGGTGCGCAGCTGCTCGATGACCTGGTCGACCAGGCCCGTGCGTCGCGTTGTGGCGAGCGGCACTCTTAAGTCCTTTCATCCAATCATGGGATGTATGGCATCATAGCCGGGTGAGTAGGACCCTGCGCAATGAATCCCTGAACGGTTACGAGCACGATCTGGAGCTCGAGCTGGATGGTGCCGTAGAGGTCCGCCCAGGGACGATGGCAGCAGGCGGGGCGCTCCTGGTCGTCGCGGTGATCCTGACCGCTCTGAATCTGCGCCCGGCGATCACCAGCATCGGGCCGGTCCTCGGGGAGATGCGTGAATCCCTTGGGGCCTCGGCGGTCTGGGCCGGGGTGCTGACCACCTTGCCCGGACTGTGCTTCGCCGCAGCGGGTCTGACCGCACCGTGGCTGGCCCGCCGGATCGGGTTGGGCCGGGCGATCTCGATTGCTCTGGTGATCCTCAGCATCGGCCTGGTCACCCGCGTGCTGGACGGCCCCTATGTCGTGATCGGGGGAACGCTGGTGGCCACGGGCGGGATCGCGCTGGTCAACGTGCTCATCCCGGTCGTGATCAAGGGTTCGTTCCCGGCCCAGATCGGTCTGATGACCGGTGTCTACACCGCGGCCCTGCAGGGCGGCGGCGCGCTGGGATCCGCGGTCACCCCTCCGCTGGAGCCCCTGCTCGGCGGCTGGCGCGGGGCGCTGGGTTCCTGGGCGCTGGTGGCTGTCGTCGCGCTGCTGTTCTGGCTGGTCGGCGCGCGCGGTATCAGCCAGGCCCGCACCGAGGCAGCTGCCTCCGGTGGCTCCGCGCGGTCCCTGCTACGCAGTCCGCTGGCCTGGACCATCACGTTGTTCTTCGGCTGCCAGTCGTTCCTGGCCTATGTCGTGATGGGGTGGCTGCCCGAGGTGTTCATCGACAACGGGGTCAGCAAGACCGACGCCGGGCTGCTGCTCGGGCTGGTGTCGATCCTCGCGGTGCCGATCAGCCTGATCGTGCCGCCGTTGGCCGCCAAGCAGAAGAATCAGAGCGGGTGGATCGTCGGCCTCGGTGTGATCGGAATGGTCGGCATGATCGGTCTGCTCGTCAATCCGGGTGCGGCGCCACTGCTGTGGAGCTTCTTCGTCGGTATCGGGATGAGTGTGTTCTCGTTGGCGCTCACGGTGATCGCGCTGCGGGCACGTAATGCCGAGGACACCGCGAGGCTGTCCGGGATGGCGCAGGGCTTCGGCTACCTGCTCGCCGGCGTGGGGCCGTTCACGTTCGGGTTGCTTCACGACATGACCGCGGGCTGGACTGCGCCGTTCGTCATGGTCCTGGTGGTCTACCTGGTGCAGATGGTGGCAGGTGCGCTGGCCGGCCGTAACCGCTACGTCTGAGTCACAAGCGCGGGTTGTGAGGCCACAACATCGTGGCGTCTACCGGTGATCGGCGCGGCCCACCACCCTTGGTGAGGTGACCACCTACACCGCCGCCTATACCGCCGAGAGGCCGTTCCACACCGCGCTGCTGGCCGAATTGGACGGTGCGGGTTCGGCCTTCCGGCACATCACGCCGAACTGGTTCGCCTCGATCATGGGCACCGGCATCGTCGCTACGGCTGCGGCGACCCTGCCGCTGCAGCTGCCGGGTTTGCATGAATTCGCCACCGCGGTATGGGTTCTCGCCGGCACAGCGCTGGTGGTGCTGACCGCGGCCTTCGCCACGCACTGGATCCGGCATCGGGAGCAGGCGAAAGCCTACGCCGCGCACCAGGTGGTGGGTCAGTTCTACGGCGCGCCGGCCATGGCTTTGCTGACCGTCGGCGCGGGGGCGCTGCTTTTCGGCCCGCCGATCATCGGTCCGTCCGCGGCGCTGGCCCTCGACGTGATGCTGTGGATCGCAGGCACGGCACTGGGACTGGTTGTCGCCCTGTGGCTTCCGTTTGTGATGATCACCCGTGAGGATCACACCGACGTGGAGGCGGTCCCGGCCTGGATGATGCCGGTGGTATCGCCGATGGTCTCGGCCTCCACCGGCGCCCTGCTGCTGTCGCACCTCGGGCCGGGCCAGGCGGGGATGACGTTGTTGGTGGCCTGCTACGCCATGTTCGGCCTGAGCCTGCTGGCCGGTCTGATCACCACGACCATGGTGTATTCGCGGCTCATGCACGGTGGCTTCAGCCAGGTGCAGGCGGTCCCCACGGTGTGGATCGTGCTCGGTGTCGTCGGTCAGTCGATCACGGCGGCCAATCTGCTGGCCGCCCATGCCGGTTCGGTGCTCACCGATGCCGCCACGGTCTCGGCCCTGCACGCCTTCGGCATCGTGTACGGCCTGGTGATGGGTGGCTTCGGAGCATTCGTGTTCTGCCTCGCGGCGGCGCTGACGGTGCATGCCGCGCGGCGCGGGTTGTCGTTCAGCCTGACGTGGTGGAGCTTCACCTTCCCGGTGGGTACCTGCGTGACGGGCGCCTCGGCGCTAGGTGCGGCAACCGGTGCGGTGGCCGTCTCCTGGCTGGCGGTCGCGCTGTACGTGCTGTTGTTGGGCGCCTGGGCGACGGTCGCCACCAACACCATCCGCGGTGTGCGTTCCGGCCGGCTATTGCGCGGCTGACGCTTGGCGATGGGACGAGATGTGGCACAGCAGCTCGCGCACTGCTCCCGCCGGAGGGGTGCGCCCTCCCGACCAGATCGCGCGTAGTTCGCGACGCAGATCCAGCCCGGCGACGGGCACTTCGCGCAGCCGGCCGAGAGCCAGATCGTCGTCTACGGCCAGCCGGCTCATCACGGCCGGCCCGGCGCCGGCCAGCACCGCGGCGCGCATCGCTGCCGCAGAGGACAATTCGATCGCCGGATCGGCCTGCCGGCTCGACGGTCCCAACGCGGACCGCAGTGCGGAGCTGAGGGCTTCCCGTGTGCCCGAACCTGGTTCGCGTGATACCAGCACAGTCTCGTTGAGTTCGGCGGGGCTGATCGGACCCGACCGCCGCGCCCATTTGTGCTCCGGGGGCACCACCGTGACCAGCTCGTCACGCGCGACCACCCGGCTCCGTAGACCGGCCGGCGCACCGGGGGATTCGATGAAGCCGAGGTCGGCCGAGCCGTCGTGCACCGCGGCGATCACCTGGTCGCTGTTGGCTGCGGTGAGGATGACCTGCGGTGCGGTGACACCTCGGCGTGCCGCATCGGCCTGCAGCGACACCAGCCACCGCGGCATGAGCTGTTCGGCGATGGTCAGGCTGGCCGCGACGGTGATCCGGCTGTGGCTTTCGCTGCGCATCGCGGCCAGTCCGGCGTCCACGCGCCCGGCGACGTCGAGCAACTGGTCGGCCCACTCGGCGACCACTGCGCCGGCCGCGGTCAACCGCGATCCACGGGGACTGCGCTGCACCAGCCGCACCCCGGTCTGGGATTCGATCGAGGCCAGGCGCGCCGACACCGCCTGCTGGGTGAGCCCGAGTTCCCGGCCGGCGGCTCCGAGGCTGCCGGTGCGCGCGATCGCCAGCAGCACTTCGAACGCTGCCAGCTCGGGCATTCTTGCGCTGAGCGGCATGTTCAGGATCGTAGGTTGTGGCCACAAATCCCGTTTGTGAACTGCCCGGTTGTGGTCCGGCGTCGGTGGTCGTGTAGCCTGGCCGACGTGACTATCGGTGTGTGTGCCAGCTATTGGCGCTTTATCAAGGCTCCGGGCGGAGCCGATAAAGCGCAGCACTAAAGCACGCATCCACCCGGAGCCCAGGCAGTGACCATCGGTCGCTGCCTTTCGTCGTTACAGGGCGCCGGAATTCTCGCAGGTGCCCACCACCAGGAAGGCACCTGAAAAATGAATCTGGCGCAGATCGCCAACGCCCCCGCCACATCGGACCGACGGGTCCGCAGTTTCAGCGCGATCCCCAGCCCGCACGACGTGCTGACCGAGTTCCCGCTGGGAGAGCGCCGGGCTGAGCGAGTGTCCCGCGATCGCGACGAGATCGCCGACATCCTGGCCGGTCGTGACGACCGGCTGCTGGTGGTGGTCGGCCCCTGCTCGGTGCATGACCCCGCTGCTGCGCTGGAATACGCCAGCCGGCTGGTCAAGGTGGCAGACGAGCTCAAAGACCAGCTCAAGATCGTGATGCGGGTGTACTTCGAGAAGCCGCGCACCACGATCGGCTGGAAGGGCCTGATCAACGATCCGGGCATGGACGGCACCTTCGACGTCGCCCGCGGATTGCGTATCGCGCGTCAACTGCTGCTCGACATCATCGACATCGGCCTGCCGGTCGGGTGTGAGTTCCTGGAGCCGACCAGCCCGCAGTACATCGCCGACGCCGTCGCCTGGGGTGCGATCGGCGCCAGGACCACCGAGTCGCAGGTACACCGCCAGTTGGCGTCGGGCCTGTCGATGCCGGTCGGGTTCAAGAACGGCACCGACGGAAACATCCAGGTCGCGGTCGACGGCGTGAAAGCCGCTGCCGCTCAGCATGTCTTCTTCGGGATGGACGATATGGGCCGTGGTGCGCTGGTGAACACCGCAGGCAACGAGGACTGCCACGTGATCCTGCGTGGTGGCACCGCGGGACCGAACTACGGTGCCGACGCGGTGGCCTCGACCGCGGCCAAGCTGAGCGGCGCCGGGCTGCCCGGCCGTGTGGTGATCGATTGCAGCCACGCCAATTCCGGCAAGGATCACGTCCGCCAGGCAGTGGTGGCCACCGAGGTCGCTCAGATGGTGCGTGACGGGCTGCCGGTCAGCGGTGTGATGCTGGAGAGCTTCCTGGTCGCCGGGGCGCAGTCGCCCGATGCCCGGCCGCTGACCTACGGCCAGTCGGTCACCGACAAGTGTATGGATTGGGACGCAACCGATCTGGTGCTGCGCGAGCTTGCCAGGCGCGCGGGCTAGTTTCCGCTCGGCTTGCGGTACCGGCCGCCGGGGTCGCGGTCGAACTTGGGCGGTTCGGCCGGGTCGAGTTCGATGAGGACGTCGTCATCTGTGTCGTGAGGCGCACTGAAGACAACGACGCGTGATCCGGCCAGCGGAACCCGGGCGTGAGCGGCGACCATGTTCGCAGTGACCACCCGGTGTCCGGTCGGGCCCTCGAATGCGACGGTGACGCTGAATTGCGGGTCGTCCGCGGTCCAGCGTTTCAGGAACTTCACGTTGCGCAGGGTGCCCGTCGCACGCAGGCCGTGGCCCCGCAGCGCCGCCAGCCGGTCCCGGCGTCGCCGGATGTAACGCACACCCCGCCATGCCGTGAAGGTGGCGATCGCCGCGCCGGTCGAACACACCGCGCTGGCCAGGGCGATGACTCCGCCGGTGAAATCTCTGAGCCAGACGGCGGCACCGAGCAACCCGACCGCGGCACCGGACAAGGTAGGTATCAGTGCGATCCAATTGCCGGTCCGGCGTTGCCCGAACGTATCTCGGGCTTCGTCGGCGACGATGGTCGAGAGGATGGCGGGCAGGTACGAACCGACGATCGTTGCCACACCGAGCCATGGCGACGGGTCGTGGGTCTGCATGCCGTGTATCCAGAAAGCTGCCCCGACAGCGACGAGCACCCACAGCACGAAGGTGAGCCCGGCGAAGAACCGCAGCGTTTCCGATGGCCGGCAGATCAGCACGGTGATGCCGCCGTGCTTCTCCACCGTCGAGAAGTGGGGAAGGGTGCTTTCCCAGCTGCCCGACTGCTGCGCGGTATCGACGGTCATACGGTGCTCCCCTCACTAGGAGCCACCAGTATCGCCGTCAGGAACACGGCACCGGGCGTCACGGACGACCGGGGGCGCCGGTTCTCACCAAATGTTCACGGCTTCAACACAGATCGGTTAGCCGCCGGCTCTGTCTTCCGTGGCGGGCCGCTCGTCTACTTCGCTCTGCCAGCTTCCCGGCATCATCGGGGTCGTGGTGCCGCTGCCGAACGTGTCATCTGCCAGCGTGGTCATCCCGGCCGGACCGGCGACGGCGGATTTCACTGTGGTGCCGGTGAATCCGAGGTTGCCCGCCCCGCTTCCGGAAGCGGGGGTGGCGGGTTGCTCGGGCGGGGGCACGGCGGCGTCGCCGTCGGCGGTCATGAACTCGTAGCGGTAGCCGCGGTCCTTGGCCGTTCCGGCACGACGCTTGCGGGCCTGCGCCCGTCGCTTGTTGATCGCGGCCGCGGTCGCGGCGGCAGCGGCAGATGCGCCGACGGAGTCTGAGGCCTGGGCGGTCGCGCTGTACTTCGATGTCGAGCCGAAACCGAATCCCGAACCTCCGCCCGGCACCGCATAGAGGGTGGTCTCGGCCCCGGCCGGCATCGGAGTGGGAGTTGACGGTGCAGGCGCGGCAGGCGCGGAGCCAGGTGCGCTCGTCGGTGCGGCGCCCGCGGTCACCGATGCCGGTGCGGGGGAGCCGGGCAGCGCGGCGGGGGCGGGTTGTTCGGCGCGCGGGGCGATCTCCTCGGCCGGCGGGTCGATCGGAACGTCGTACGCCTGTGCCAGCCCGATGATCCCGAGCATGCCGAGCATCGCAGGGGAGGCGGCGGCGACCGCCGCGGCGTACAACGGGGTTCCGAGCACGGCGAACACTGCGGTGTAGGCACCGAGGAAGAACACGTTCATGTAGGTGCTGAACAACAACGACGGGTCCGCGATGATCTCGGCGAGGACCTGTGGAATCTTCCACGGCTCGAGAATGAATTGCCTTAGCTGGTCGTACATTCCGTAGAAATGTTCGGATTGCCCGGCCAGCCAGTTCCCGATCGGATCGTTTGCTTCGATCCACTCGACGAACTCCTGGTATGAACTGATCAAGTCGCTCAGGCTCAGGGAAGCGCCGGATTCGGAAGCCCGGGCCACGGTCGCAGATTGCGTCATGGTGGCCGACGCGGACCCGGCCTCCGCGACCCCCGGCGCCACGAGCAGCGGCGCCGTGGTGGACGGTGGCGTGGTCGCGATCGCGACTTCGGTGGCGGCCTGGTAGACGGTCATCGTGGTCGCCGCCTGGATCCACATGCGAACGTAGTCGGCCTCATTGACGGCGATCGGGACCGTGTTGATCCCGAAGAAGTTGGTGGCCACGAGCACACCGAGGGTCGTGCGGTTGGCGGCGAGCTCGGCCAGCGTCGGCATCGCCGCCAGTGCGGCGGTGTAGGAGGCGGCGGCGGTTTCGATCTGTGCGGCCACCCCGGCGGTGCTCGCGCTCGTCTCACTGAGCCAGGCCAGGTAGGGAACGTGGGCTGCGGTGTAACGCTCGGCGCTCGGGCACTCCCAGGCCCCTGCCTGCACGGTGCCCATCAGGGCAGTCAATTCGCTTGCCGCTGAAGAGTATTCGGTGCTCAGCGAGCTCCACGCCCCGGCGGCCGCCAGTAGTGGTCCGGCGCCGGGGCCGCTGCTCAGCAGCGCCGAGTGCACTTCGGGCGGTACGGCCATCCACACCGGGGCGGTCATCGCGGACCGCCCAAGAGATTGACCGACAGCGTGGCGTCGCTGTTTGCTGGCTTGGGGTTGGGAGTGCAGATGGTCATCGGCGTTGTCCGGGGTGCAGTGCATGCAGGCGGCCCGGCATCTCCTTTCGATCGCTTTGCCCCCCCAGCAGCCAAGTATGGTTAGCATAAGCTAACTTCAGCTGAATTGGGGTATGAAGTTCCTATGTCTCGGCGGAATCGTCAATTCAGGTTCGGGGGTGAGGTCAGCGCCGGTAGGCGGGCAGCTTCTCGGCGAGTTCGTCGAAGACGCGCTGGTTGAGACTGAAGGCCAGTTTCACCTCGTCGACCACGCGGTCGATCTCGTCCCCGTCGAGGCCGAGTTCGTCGAGGCGGGCGCGGTAGGCGTCCTTGTACGGCTTGGGCCGCATCGGGAAGTCGTAGAACGCCAGACCTTTGCCGTCGAGATCGAACGAGCGCCCCAAGATGCGGCCGATGGCCTGGCCGCCGGACAGATCGCCGAGGTAGCGGGTGTAGTGGTGCGCCACCAGGGCACCGCCCCAGGGGGATTCGGCGAACCGGTCGCAGTAGGCGCGCACGGCGGGGGAATCGACCTCGCGATCCGCGCCGGGTGCCCAGTGGGCGAGATCGGCGTCGATGGCGTCCAGCCGCTCGAGCGCGGGGTCGTACACCGCGGCGACGAGGTCATCGTCGCGGTGCTCCCGGACGGCGGTCTCCAGCGCGGCGTAGATCGCCCGCAACCGCAGCAGGTAGTCGACGTAGCCCTGCTCGTTGACCCGGCCACTCAGCAGTTCGGTGACGAACGGCGACTGCTCGGCGGCGTCGTGCTGGTCCGTCGAGTCCTGACGCATCGCCGCGGACAGCGAACGGACGGACTCGGTTGCGACGGCGGCGCTTGGCGGCATACTCGGCTCCACTTGGTAGGGCTCAACTTTGACAGCTTGTCAGCATGATGCTGACAACCTGTCTGAAACCTAACACGGTGCCGACGGGTTCGGGGGCCTACAGTTCTTGAATCGCGGGTCGCGACAACTAGGCGGTCGCGCCCAGCGCGCGCAGGACGAACCGTTCGATTGCCTCGACCGGAAGGTGCCGCGGCGCCAGACACGCATGAATCAACGACATCGTGGCGGGCTCGTCGTCGACCACGAACTGCCCGGTGGCCACGCCCTGGGCGAGAATCTCACGCAGCACGTCTTCGACCGCCACCACGTGGTCGCGGATGGCCAGCATGGTCTCGGTCGACAACGCGCCGTAGAGCTGCATGCCCATGCCCATGTGGAATTCCTGCCCGGCCTCAAGCTGATGCCGGATGTAGACGCCCAGGCATGCCACCGGATCGTCGACCTCGGACAGCGCGGCGCGTAGCCCGTCGAGGTAGCGGGTCGTCTCGTGGGAGGCGAAGGCGATCACCACGGATTCCTTGTCCGGGAAGTGGTGATAGATCGCGGTCCGGCCGATGCCGGCCTCGGCCGCCAGCTTGGCCATGGTGATTGCGTCGAAGCTGTGCTCGGCCATGAGTGTGGCGAAAGCCTCGAAGATGCGCTGTTGGACCAGCTCGCGGTGTTCTTCGACCGATGAGGCGCTGATCCTGGGCACGCTCGACTCTAACGCCCGCCACGGAATCCGAAGCTGTTAGTCCAGCCTTAGCTGTCGGTCGGTGATCAGACGGTCCGTTCGCGTCATCAGCGGAACCTTCACCGACGCCAAGGTCGAAGGTGCCGCCGGGGCCGCCCAGGTGGTCAACGACATGTCCGGGTTGATCGGCGCCCCTGCGGGATTCGCCGACCCTGACAACATCACCGTGCAGCAGGTCGACACCGCCGGTGGCTACTCCCGCACCATCTATCGCGTCCACCACAGCGTGGAGGGCATCGAGGTGGTCGGCAGCGACGTCGTCCTGGTGACCGATCCCGACGGCAAAGTCACCGGGTTGTTCAACTATTACGACGCTCGCGCCGACGCCATGAACACCACGCCCGACCGCCGCGTCGACACCGAGACCGGGGCCGTTGCAACGGCACTCGCGGCTTATGCCGGGACACCGAATTCACCGCTGTACCTGCTTGCCGCGGCGCCTCTGGTCGCCGGCGGAACGGTGCGGCCCCAGTTGATGATCGATGCCACCGACGACGCGGCCGGACCGCAACTGGTGTGGAAGGTCTCGATCGACCCGCCGGACACCGACCTGACCGGTGCGCGCACGGTGAATCCCGGTTCGACGTACTACATCTCGGCCGGTGGCGCCGAGGCCGGCACCGTCACCCGCACCACGTCGAACGCCCAGCCGCTGGCCATCGGATCACCGACCAGCACCACCGCCGACGATGTGCTGGGCAACAGCCGCGACATCGGAATCACCCGGCTCTCCCTGGTGATCTTCGATCTGGACAGCCTCAACGACGTAGGACGGGACATCTCCACCTACGAGACCACGTACCTGCTGGTGTTCCTGGGGCCGCCGCAGACTCCGGGCTTCCCGGTGTTCCGCGGCTTCTCCGGGTGGGACGCGTCGGCGGTCTCGGCCCACGCCAACATGGCCACGGTCTACGACTACTACGCCACCCAGCTCGGTGTCACGTCGTTCGATGACGACGGCGCCCCGATCGTGGTCAGCACCGACTACAACCCGCACGAGAGCCTGGACGACTACACCGGCGGATATGAGAACGCGTTCTGGGATTCGGCCGGCCAGCAGTTCGCGTTCGGTGACACCGGAGACTTCGAGGCCGCACTCGACGTCGTCGGCCACGAATACACCCACGCCGTGATGGAGCATCAGGGCGGCACCCTCGATTACGGCGAGTCCGGCGCGCTCAACGAGGCCTACGCCGACATCATGGGCGTGTTGATCGAGGGCAAGGACCGCGACGACCCGGGGCGCTGGCTGATCGGTGAGGATACGAGCGCGGGTGCGATCCGCAGCCTGGCCGACCCGGGATCGACGCCCGGGTACCGCACGGACTACGCCGATCTGTACACCGGCACTGACGACGAGGGCGGCGAGCACTACAACAGCACCATCTTCAGCCACGCCGCCTACCGGATGATGACCGACGAGCGCACCGCCGGCGTCACCGACCAACAGTGGGCTCAGCTGTACTACGTCTCGATGACGATGCTCGACGACGGCGCGAAGTTTTCCGATGGGCGCGACGCGGTCGTGGCCACGGCCCACGACCAAGGCTTCACCGACGACGAGATCGCGGCGATCGAGAACGGGTTCGACTCCGTGCACATCGACGGGGGCGGCACGGTCGTATCGGTCTGACCGGCGGCTGAGGTACCAGTCCGTTGAGCGGATGACGGGATTCGAACCCGCGACCCT
This sequence comes from Mycolicibacterium sp. 050232, assembly GCA_036235365.1. GTDB lineage: Bacteria > Actinomycetota > Actinomycetes > Mycobacteriales > Mycobacteriaceae > Mycobacterium. The sequence continues at coordinate 15,254 of JAZBEZ010000009.1, forward strand.
CACCTTGGCAAGGTGATGCGCTACCAACTGCGCTACATCCGCGCGCCACGAGCGAGATCGTCGCCCGTCGCGAAGGCGAACATTAGCCCACCGATGCGCGCAGACACAAATCCCTCGGATTTGACTTGCATTGTGGGGCAACAAAACCAGCCCACGCCACCGAAGGGTTCCGGGTGATCCGGATGCCGGACGCAGGCGTCAGAGTCCAGTTCGTAAGATTCGTGGATGCCGCTCAACGTCGGTGAGGCGTTCTCCGTGTTCCGGATCGTGCGACCGCTGGGCTCAGGCAGGACCGGGGAGGTCTACCTCGCTCAGCATCCCCGGCGCCATGGCCATGATGCGCTGACGTTGTTGCCCACGGATTGGTCCGCCGAGCCCGGGTACCGGGAGCGGTTCAGCCGCGAGGCAGAGGTGGCCGCGACCTTGTGGCATCCCAGCATCGCCAAGGTCAGTGGTCACGGGGAACACGACGGTCTGCTCTGGATGTCGAGGGAGTTCGCCGAGGGCACCGATCTCGGTGGTCTTCTCGATCAGCGGTATCCCAACGGCTTGCCGCGCGAACAGGTTTGCCGCATCGTCACCGCGGTTGCCGGGGCGCTCGACTATGCGCACAAACACGGTCTGGTTCATCGCGATGTCAGGCCGGGCACCGTCATCCTCGCCGACGTCGACGGTGAGGCGGAGGCCCGAGCCGTTCTGGTCGGGCTCGGTGTCGCACGCGCCGTCGAGCCTTCGGGCAGCCCCGGCTACGCAGCACCGGAACAACTGGTGGGGGAGGACATCGACGGCCGCGCAGACCAATACGCCCTGGCCTGCCTCGCGTACCACCTGCTGACCGGGGCTCAACTGTTCGCGCACCTCAATCCCGCCGTCGTGGTCAGCCGCCACGTCAACTCCAAACCGCCGGCGCTGGCCGACACCCGACCGGAGTTGGCCGATCTCAATCCGGTGTTCGCCAAAGCCCTCGCCAAGAACCCGGCAGATCGATTCGCCAGCTGCGGCGCCTTTGCCTACGCCCTGGCTGATGAAACCCCGATGCCCGCACTGACATTGACGCCGGCGCCGGCTGCACCGGTATTCAGTCACCAGACGTCCGGATATCGGTTACCCGAGATGCCGCGCTGGGCGCCCGTAGCCGCTGTTGCCGCCGCCGGGGTCGTCGTCGGTATCGGCACCTGGCAGCTGTGGCCGTCCTCTGACGGCGCAGCGAGTGCGCAGCCTAGCCAGGCACCCCGCACTGCGATCGCCAGCGCTACGAACGCGGCGGTCGCCCCGTCGCCCGTCGCCCCGGTCTTCGACGGCCTCTACCGCCTCGACTACGACAATGCCCACGCCACGATCAACGGCAATCCCTGGCCGGCGGCGGGCAACCAGATCGCAAGCTACTGGTGGGCATTCCGGTCAGCCTGCAAACCCTCGGGATGTGTTGCGACGTCGACGCGGATGGACGGCACCAACCATGCGGTCGCGTACACCGAAGGTGGCGGCATGACTGCGGTGTTCCGTTTCGTCAACGATGCGTGGCAGGGCGAGCCGGGGCCCGGCTCACTGCCCTGCGAGGCGCCGAACGCCGGGCAGGCGCAGGCGATGGATACGGCGTTGTCGTTGACGCCGCAGCCCGACGGCGCGCTGGCCGGCGCGCAAACCACCACCATCCAATCCAATGAGTGCGGGCTGCAGGGCGCGGTGATCGCCGTGCCCGTACTCGCCACCCGGTTCGACGAGGTTCCACCGGGCAGCCCGATTGCCGATCCGGTCGCGGTCCCGGACCCGTTGCCGCCAGCTCCTCAGCTGCCCCCGCCGCCACCCGGCCCTGCCGTGCCTCCACCTGCGCTGCCGCCCGCGCCTCCGTTGGCGCCGCCGCCTCTTGCTCCGCCGCCCCCGCCGCCGTCAATCGGCCCGATCGTGCCGCCGCCACCCGCTCCGCCGGCATAAGCGCCCCGCCTTCGGGTGGCGTTATGGCCGCGAAATCCGGAGAGCGCGATTCGACCTGTCTAGGCGGAGTTTTCGCTCGGCTTGGCTATCGCAATTCGTCGCGGAGCTGCTCGAAATACTCGGGTGTGTGCTCGTCGTACGACAGAACCAGGGTGGATGCAGGCGTGCGGATGTCGACGTATCGATGTCCAGCGTGGTCGGTGGGCTCCGCCAGGTCATCGAGGATTTCAACCGCAGTTGACCGGTCTAGGCGCCATTCGACGCGGCCATTGCCCAGTTCGATATCGGCTGCGCCGGCCTCGATCCGGAACTCGTGGGTGACTCCGTCGTGTTCCAACTGCGAGCACCTATGCTGCACTGCATCATTCAACGCGGCATGGATGAAAGCGGCTCCTGCGGTGTCCATTGCCAGCATGACGACGTCATCGCCCAGCATGAATTCGGGAAGGAACTGCGCGTGGACAAAGCTCATCAGTCCCTCTCCCTACGTGTTGTGACTGGCCCGCCAATTTTGGTGAATTCACGAACCGTCGTCGAGTTGCCCTGCGCAGACCGCGAGGTCATTTTCTCTGTCGGTCCGTCTTGGGCCGGCCGCCCGTTCTGTCATTCCGCAGACAACAGAAAAGACCCGGTTCGAAAACCGGGCCTGACCTGCATTGATATGGTGCGCGATACTGGGATTGAACCAGTGACCTCTTCCGTGTCAGGGAAGCGCTCTCCCGCTGAGCTAATCGCGCGGGTTGTAACTCTTTCTTGGAGGTGGAGACGGGAATCGAACCCGTGTGCACGGCTTTGCAGGCCGTTGCCTCACCACTCGGCCACTCCACCACTGGGGTTGATGCCACAATCGCACCTTCGAGCGGATGACGGGATTCGAACCCGCGACCCTCACCTTGGCAAGGTGATGCGCTACCAACTGCGCTACATCCGCGCGCCACGAGCGAGATCGTCGCCCGTCGCGATGCAGAACATTAGTCCACCGATGTGCGCAGACACAAATCCCCATTACGGGAGGGCAACGTGCGGCCAAAAACGGTGTTTCAGAACAGGTGATAGGCCTGGCGTGAGATGGCGAACCCGTGGCGGGTTTTCGTGTCGCGACAGGTGATGCCGGTGTCGGCACTCTCGCATCGCAGGGTCCCGGCCGTGATCGAATCCCCATATCCCAGTTCGGCGCCGGGCCCCAGGGCGGTGTCTCCCGCGCAGACGAACTCCGCGGGCCGTCCCGGGCGGAGCGTCATGCCCTGGCCGTAGGCGAACGCGCAACTGGCGGGGCGCAATGGTGGCGCCCAGCTACGGTCGCGGATATCGCAGCGCGCCATGGAGGAGTCGAGGTGACACCCCACGTTGCCCGACGGCGAGCTGAACGCAGTCGGCTCCTTGACCTGCCGGTTCACCACGTCGGAGACGCTGCGGAAGTTCGGCGTTACGGCCGGAGCCGGTTCTGTCACGGGAGTCGGGGCGCTGTGGCAGCCGGAAAATAGCGCACTAGCAGCAAAAACCGCGCCGCAGACCACTGGCCGACGGACCCGCAGGTGAACCATGACGGGTGACCATACGCCCACGTCGGCGTGCATATTTGGCAAATCAAACAAGTCGATCGGGCGGATACCGATTCGGGGCCGGCCGGGTATGCGTGCTAGTGTTCGACGTCGTTCCCACGGTCTCGTAGCTCAGTGGGAGAGCGTCCGCCTCACACGCGGAAGGTCGCTGGTTCGAACCCAGCCGGGACCACCATCACCACAGACGGCTTCGGAGATATCCGGAGCCGTTTTTTCGTGGCGGGACACACACTTCACCGTGACCGGGTGTTGTCCGTCCGATTCGGTAGGGTCCTCCGACGTGACTCAGAGCGTGACCGTCGGAACCATCAAATCCGTAACCGCCCGTCTGGCCGAGGAACTCGGCGTGGCCGAGAGGCAGGTAACCGCAACCGTCCAGCTGCTGGACGAGGGCTCGACGGTCCCGTTCATCGCCCGGTACCGCAAGGAGGTCACGGGCAGCCTCGACGACGGTCAGCTGCGCACCCTGGAAGAACGCCTGGGCTACCTGCGTGAGCTCGACCAGCGCCGCGAAGCCGTGCTCGCCTCGATCGAGGAGCAGGGCAAGCTCACCGACGAGTTGAGGGCCGCGCTCATGGCGGCCGAGACGAAGTCGAGGGTTGAAGATATATACCTGCCGTACAAGCCCAAGCGCCGTACCAAGGCCCAGATCGCCAAGGAGGCCGGCCTGGAACCGCTGGCTGAGCGGCTGCTGGCCGATCCGACGCTGGTGCCCGACGAGGTGGCGGGTGAGTTTCTCAACGACGCCGTCGCTGACGCGCTCGCGGCGTTGGAAGGCGCTCGCCACATCATCATCGAGCGGGCCTCCGAGGACGCCGAGCTGGTCGGCGCCACCCGTGAGAAGTTCTGGGCCGACGGCTCGTTGCGCACCGGCCCCTGGTCGGAAGAGGCCGCGAAAAGCCAAGCCGCCCAGAAGTTCCGGGACTACTTCGAATTCTCCGAGCCGCTGGAGAACATGCCGTCGCACCGGGTGCTCGCGGTGCTGCGCGGCGAGAAGGAGCAGGCGCTGTCGCTGAACTTCGACGGCGGCGAGGACGAGCAGTACCAGGCGATGATCGCCCAGTCCCTCGGCATCGACATGACCGCCAAGGCGCCCGCCACCCCGTGGCTGGCCACCACCGTGCGGTTGGCCTGGCGCGCCAAGCTGATGATCTCGGCCTCCGTCGACGCGCGCATCCGGCTGCGTCAGCGCGCCGAGGAGGAAGCGGTCGCGGTGTTCGCCCGCAACCTCAAGGACCTGCTGCTGGCCGCACCGGCCGGCACCCGCGCCACGCTCGGTCTGGACCCGGGATTCCGCACCGGCGTCAAGGTCGCCGTCGTCGACGCCACCGGCAAGGTCGTCGATACGTGCGCGATCTTCCCGCACCAGCCGCAGAAGCAATGGGACCAGGCCAAGGCCACGCTGGCGGCCCTGGTCGCCCGGCACAACGTGGAGTTGATCGCCGTCGGCAACGGCACCGCCTCACGTGAGACCGATGCGTTGGCCGCTGAGCTGATCGCCGACATTCGGGGTGCCGGGGCCAAGGCGCCGGCGAAGGCGATGGTCAGCGAGGCGGGCGCGTCGGTGTACTCGGCCTCCGAGTACGCGGCCCGGGAGATGCCGAACCTCGATGTCACGCTGCGCGGCGCGGTCTCGATCGCCCGCCGGCTGCAGGATCCGCTGGCCGAGCTGGTCAAGATCGATCCCAAGTCGATCGGCGTCGGGCAGTACCAGCACGACGTGACTCCCGGCTCGCTGGCGCGCAGCCTCGACGCAGTGGTCGAGGACGCGGTGAACGCGGTGGGCGTCGATCTCAACACCGCGTCGGTGCCGCTGCTGGCCCGGGTGTCCGGGGTGACCGAATCCCTGGCCGAGGCCATCGTGGCGCACCGAGAGAGCACAGGCGCCTTCCGCAGCCGCAAGGCGCTGTTGGACGTTCCGCGGCTGGGCCCCAAGGCTTTCGAACAGTGCGCGGGCTTCCTGCGGATCCGGGACGGGGAGGACCCACTGGACGCCTCCGGCGTGCACCCGGAGTCCTACCCGGTGGTGCGACGCATCCTGGACCGTTCCAATGTGACGCTGGCCGAGTTGATCGGTGATGAGCGCACCCTGCGGGGGCTCAAGCCCGCCGACTTCGCCGATGAGCGGTTCGGTGTCCCGACGGTGACCGACATCCTGGCCGAACTGGAGAAGCCGGGACGCGACCCGCGTCCGGCATTCTCGACCGCCACCTTCGCCGCCGGCGTCGAGAAGGTCGCCGACCTCAAGCCCGGCATGGTGCTCGAAGGCGTGGTGACGAACGTGGCCGCGTTCGGCGCCTTCGTCGATGTGGGCGTGCACCAGGACGGTCTCGTTCACGTCTCGGCAATGGCCGACCGGTTCATCTCCGACCCGCACGAGGTGGTGAAGTCCGGGCAGGTGGTCAAGGTCAAGGTCGTCGACGTCGATGTGGAACGGCAGCGGATCGGACTGAGCCTGCGGCTCAACGACACCCCGCAGCGTGAACAGGGTAAGCGGCCCGACCGGGGCGGTCAGGGCGGCCAGAACCGTCGTGACGGCGGCAATCAAGGCCGTGGCGGCGGCAACCAGGGGCGTGGCGGGGACCGACGAAACCAGAACCGCGGCAACAACTCCGGCCGCCGGGATTCCGGCCAGCCGATGGGTTCGATGGCCGAGGCGCTGCGCAACGCGGGCTTCGGGAAATAGCGCCTACGAGGTCTGCTCCGGGGTCTGATCGGCCCCGGAGTGATGGCGCCGCCAGGACCGGTAGCCGCGGTGGGCGGCGAACGCCCCGATGACCGCCGTGACGCACCAGACGCCGATCGCCGTGTAGGCCAACGGCGCCGACAGGTCACCGATCGACGCGCCGAGCGCGGTGTAGACGAACGCGCGCGGCACCGAGCCGATGAACGCCCCGGCGGCCATCTGCCACAACGGCACACCGAAGGCGCCGAAGGCATAGGAGGCCAGCGCGTCGGACAGTCCGGGTACGAAACGTTGCCCGACCACCGCCCACAGGCCACCCCGCTCGATCTGGTGATCCAGTCGATCCGCGCGCTGCGCCCCGAGCAGGGCCCGGGCGCTGTCGCGGCCGGCGCGCCGACCGATCAGGCTGGCCACCACGGCGGTGCCCACGGTGGCGCCCAAGGTTACGAAAGTGCCCAACACCGGACCGAACAACACGCCGCTGCCCGCGGCCAGGATCGGGCCGGGCACGAACAGTGCCCCGAGGCAGGCGGACACCACGATGTACGCCAGCGGAGCCACGGGCCCGGTCGAGCTGACCAGGCCCCGGATGTCGCCGACGTCGATGACGCGGGCGACGGCGACCAGATAGAACAGGACGAACAGAAACGCCGCGAATGCGACGAGCCGCAGGATGTGCGGTCGCCGGTTGGTGGCGGGGGCATCGTCTTCGTCAGTCATCGCGCACCCGATTGTTCCCTACCGCCGTGTCACCGTCGGTTGACGCGGTCACCGCATCGTCTGGCCCTTGTCAGTTCGCGGTAGCCGAACTCGTCGTTTTTCGGGCTGCGATGGTGGCCCGGACCTTGCCCATGTCGAGGGCGGCGACCTGAGAGATGAGGTCCTCCAGCGCGGCCGGTGGCAGCACGCCGGGTTGGCTGAAAGCCAGGACGCCTTCGCGGAACGCCGCGATGGTCGGGATGGACCGGATGTCCATCAACGCGGCGAGTTCGTGCTCCTGCTCGGTGTCGACCTTGGCGTGCACGATCTCGGGATGGCTGGCGGCCGACCTCTCAAAGATCGGTGCGAAGGCCCGGCACGGACCACACCAAGATGCCCAGAAATCGACGAGCACGATGTCGTTGTCGCGGACCGTGGATTCGAAATCCGCGTAGCCGATGCTGCGGGTGGTCATTGGGTTCTCCCTTCTGCGTTCGTTCTCTCCAACATACCCCTGGGGGTATTTATTCCGGCTGTGCGAGGCGCGCGAACATCCCTGTCTGGGTGAGACCTCGGCGGTAACGTGGTGTGCGACGGCGAGGCGAGAGGAACCACGAGATGGATATCGCGTTGGTGGCCACCACACGGGGCCCGTTCGACGAAGCTGTTGCTCGCACGCGAGAAGCGCTGGCCGGTCAGGGGTTCGGCGTGCTGACCGAGATCGACATCAGGGCGACGCTCAACGCGAAACTCGGCGGTGACGCCGGTGACGAGGTGGGGGACTACCTGATCCTGGGCGCGTGCAATCCCCAGTTCGCCCAGCAGGCGCTCAAGGCGTATCCGCAGATCGGCGTGCTGTTGCCGTGCAACGTGGTGTTGCGCACCGGCGGCGGTGGTGACGAGGTGGTCGTCGTGGAGGCGATGAACCCAAACCTGATGGCCGAGGTCACCGATGAGCGCGCGCTGGTTGATATCGCCGCCGAAGTCGGCCGGCGCCTGCGCGCAGCGCTCGACAGTCTTTGAGTGGAACGCAACGAACTCCTGATCTTCGGGAAAGGTTCCACCGGACCGGAATTCGTGCAAATGGTGATCGATCAATACGGGCAGCTGCGTGCGGATTCGGCCGCCGGCGGCAGGGTGATGACCACGGACGAGATCGCGGCAACCGAAGGGATTGATTGCGAACGCCAATAGCTGCAGCACGATTGGGCTCACAATGCTGGACCCTTGTTGTGAGGGATGTCAGACTGCGGATAGAGCGGCGAGACCGATCATCGTGGTCCGCGTCGCCGGGAACGTGGGGAGGACCACGATGACAGCAATCACCGGCATCGCCCACCGCGCCAACGGCACAGCGCCACCGCAGGTGCCACTTACGGACATCGACCTCGGGTCGCTCGATTTCTGGGGTCGTGACGACGACGTGCGTGACGGCGCCTTCGCCACCCTGCGTCGCGATGCCCCGATCTCGTTCTTCGAGGTTGCCGAGTTCGCCGGCTTCCCCGCCGGCTCCGGACACTGGGCGATGACCCGCTACGACGACGTGCATTTCGCCAGCCGACATCCCGAGCTGTTCAGTTCCAGCCCCACGAGCACAACGCTGAATGACGTTCCCGCCGAGATCGCCGAGTTCTTCGGATCGATGATCACGCTGGACGATCCCCGCCACACCCGGCTGCGGTGCATCGTCAACCGAGCCTTCACCCCCAAGGTGATCGCACGGATCGAGCAGAGTGTGCGGGACCGGGCCCGTCGGCTGGTATCGGCGATGGTGGAGGCACATCCGGACGGCACCGCCGACTTCGTCGACGAGGTGGCTTCGCCGCTGCCACTACAGATCATCTGCGACATGATGGGCGTCCCGGAGGAAGATCGAGCCAAGCTCTTCCACTGGACATCCGTCATCATGGGGGCCGGCGACGACGAAATATCACCCGATGAATTCAGCGACTATCTGCAGGTGGCCACCGAGCTCGCCGGTTACGGGGTTGCCTTGGCCGAGCAGCGCCGCGAGCGTCCAGGCGACGACCTGACGACCAGTCTCATCGAAGCCGAAGTCGACGGAGAACGATTGTCGTCCAACGAGATCGCGTCGTTCTTCATTCTGTTGACGGCGGCGGGCAACGACACGACCCGCAACGCGATCAGCCATGGAATGGTCGCGCTGAGCCGTTACCCCGACGAACGAGCGAGATGGTGGAACGACTTCGACGCGGTATCGCCGACGGCCGTCGAGGAGATCGTGCGGTGGGCCTCACCGATCATCTTCATGCGGCGCACCCTCACCGAGGATGTGGAGCGCGGCGGCGTCTGCATGAAGGCCGGCGACAAGGTCTCCATGTGGTACAACTCGGCCAACCGGGACGAGCAGACTTTCGCCGATCCGTGGCGGTTCGACCTGTTACGAAATCCCAACCCGCAGATCGGGTTCGGCGGTGGGGGAGTGCATTTCTGCCTGGGAGCCAATCTCGCCCGCCGGGAGATCCGGGTGACCTTCGACGAACTACGTCGCCAGGTGCCCGACATCGTGGCGGTCGGTGAACCGTCGATCCTGCGCTCGGCGTTCGTGCACGGAGTCAAACATCTACCCGTCGCGTGGAGTGCGGTGGCCTAGCAGCGGCGTCATTTCCAGTCACGGAACGCCGACAGCAGCCGGTCGCGGAACGCCGGGTCCAGATCGTCCCCGCGGATCCGTCCCAGGGTTTCGACGGTGGCCTGCAACTGCTGGACATAGTTCTGGCAGCCGTCGCAGTCGAGCAGGTGGAGGTCGAAGCGTGTCCTGGTATCCAGATCGAGGGATCCGTCGAGATAGGCGGTGACCAGTTCCACGAGTTCGTTGCAGTTCATCGAGCCGTTCATCGCAGTCACACCTTCTCCTTCAGGTAATCCTCCAGCACCTGGCGCACGGCGGCGCGGCCCCTGTGCAGCAGCACCCGCTGATTGGCGGCGCTGATCGCGAGCAGGGCGCTGACCTCGGCGGATTCGAAGCCCAGAACATCCCGCAGTGTCACCACCTGACGCTGGCGTGGCGGCAGCTTGTCGAGTTCGCGGCGAGCCACCTCCATCAGTTCCCCGCCGAGCACCGAACCTTCCGGGGTGTCCGGAAAGGCGACGGGCGCCTCGTTCTCTTGCCAGTGGCCCGGCCACGTGTCCCCGGCCTTCCGGAACCGGGCCGGGTCCACGGTGCCGCCGCTGGCCGCGAGCACCTCGAGGTCGGCGTGGCGTCGCTCCTTCACGCCGCGAGCTTTGGCGATGTTGACCATGATCGTGAAAAGCCATGTGCGCAGCGATGATCGGCCCTCGAACCGGTCGATGCCCCGCAGTACGGCGATCCAGGTTTCTTGGACGACCTCCTCGGCGAGTTCATGCGTCGAGACGTAGCCACGCGCCACTCGCAACATGGTCGCCGTGTGGAGGTCGACGAGAGCGGCGAAGGCCGCCTCATCGCCGGTGCGCAGGGCTGCGATGACGACGGCTTCGGTTTCGGCCGCGCTCGTGGCCATTGCTGAATCGTAACGACTCAACGGGGTTCGGCGGCCCGGGTGGACAGCGCATCGAGCAAGGTCCACACCGAGATGCCGAGCAGGGCGAGGTCCTTGACGAGGAACTGGCCGGTCGCCGACAGCACCGGGAAGCCGCCGGCCGACGCTTCGCTGACGCCCGGCGTGGTGAACATGAAGCTGATGGTGGCGACGAACAGTCCGACCGCCAGCACGCTGCCCACCGCCGACGCCCGCGGGAACCACGGCTTGACCGCCAGCAGCGCCGCCGTCGCGAGCTCGAGCACGCCGAGCAGGGCCGAGAAGGTGGTGACCGAGAAGATGCCGTACATCCAGCTCATCAACGGGCTGTTGGCGACGAGTGGTTCGATCCCGTGCGCCTCGTACGAGGTGAACTTCATCGCCCCGATCCAGGCGATGACCGCCACCAGTCCGTACCGCGGCAACAGCGTGCCGGCGCTGGTGAGGATCGATCGGGCGCGCGCGGCGCTCGGGCCCAGGGGTTGATGGATGACGCTCATGGTCGGTCCCTTCGAGTTCGGATGCTTACCGAACTGAGTGCCTGCCGGGCGGCCGAGCGTTACACCGTAGGTTGATGCCCGTGGACACTCCTATCGCCGTCGTCACCGGCGCGAGTCGCGGCGCCGGCCGTGGGATCGCCGCGGCCCTGCTCGCCTCGGGTTGGCGGGTTTACCTCACCGGACGGACGGTGACCGATCCGGGGGAGGGCGGCATCGCCGTTCAGGTCGACCACTCCGACGACGCGGCCGTGGGTGCGCTGTTCGAGCGGATCGGCGAGCAGGAGGGCCGGCTGGACCTCCTGGTCAACAACGCCGCCGCCGTCCACGACGACCTGGTCAACCCGAAACCGTTCTGGGAGAAGCCGATCGAGCTGGCCGACGTACTCGATGTGGGCTTGCGCTCGGCTTATGTGGCGTCCTGGTACGCCGCGCCGCTGCTGTTGGCCGCTGAGCGTGCACTGATCGCGTTCACCTCCTCGCCCGGATCGGTCTGCTACATGCACGGACCCGCCTACGGGGCGCAAAAGGCCGGGGTGGACAAGTTGGCCGCGGACATGGCGGTCGACTTCGCCGGCACCGGGGTTTCGACGGTGTCGATCTGGATGGGCATCCTGCTCACCGAGAAATTCAAGGCCGCCTTCGCAGGCCACCCCGACGCCCTCGCCAAGACCGCTGAGCACGCCGAAACCCCCGAGTTCACGGGGTATCTGATCGACGCGTTGTACCGGGACCCGGACCTGGCGCAGCTGTCCGGGCACACCGTGATCGGCGCCGAACTCGCGGCCCGCTACGGGATCACCGACGAAGGCGGACGGGTGCCGCCGTCACACCGGGACATGCTGGGCTCGCCGAGGGAACCCAGCTCGGCGATCGTCAGGTAGGTCGCTACCGGCGAAAACCGGTGTGGCTGCGGATCAGGGGCAGCGTCGCCAGCGTGGCGAAACCGGGCTCGGCGTCACACACCTCGGGTACCGCGTTGAGGACCTGCATCGCCGTGGCGACGTTAGCCGCCCGTACATGCTCGGCCATCGTCGCCTCGCGGGTGAAGCTCGCGAGGCTGAAGAAATGGGTCTGCATGGACGGGTCACCCTCGATGGTCAGCGTCCAGCCGTGCTTGGGCCGCGGCCAGTGATCGGGGTATTCGTTGCCGACCGTCCACAGGGTCTCGATCTCGATGAGCGGTTCGCCGTCACGCACACCCACCCAGTTCCACCGCTGTCCGGCGGTGGTGCCAGCGGCCAGCAGGTGGTCGAAGATCTGGTGGTCGTGGCGGGCCGCGACGGCCTCGACGGATGAGCTGACCTCGTCGATGTCGGCGCCGAGGGCGTCGGCCAGCAGCCACACCTGCTCGGTGAACAGTTCGTTGTTGAACGCCAGGAATTCGGTGGCGTCGACGCGGATCTCGTCTACCGGACGGCAGAAGGACATGTTGTCGAAGGTGATGTGCGTGCTGTCGTAGTCCGACCAGTCGGCGCGTTCCTGCAGGGTGATCTTGTCAATCCGCCGGCTCATTCCCGACAGCACCAGCGGCAGGGCGCCGGACAGGTTACCGGGGTTCAGGCCGCTGCCGTGCACGGTCGTTCCGCCCGCGGTACACGCCGCCAGCAGCCGCTCTCGGTCGGGCGCCGGCATCCGCTGTGGATGGAACAGGAACGCCGTCGTCACCACGTTCTTGCCGCCCGCCAGCAGTGCGCACACGTCGTCCAGGTTGGTGGTCCGCGGGGTGTAGACAACGCAGTCGGCGTCCAGGTCGAGGATGGCCTGAACGTCGGTGGTGGCACGGACACCGATCGGCGCCCGGCCCATGAGCTCGCCGACGTCGACGCCGTCCTTGTCGTCCGAGTACACCCGGACCCCGACCACATCGAGGTCGGGGCGGTCGTCCAGGGCCGCCGACAGCGCCTCGATTCCGACCGCGCCGGTGCCCCACTGAATCACCCGATATGCCATGGATTTCCGCCCTCAATATCGCCGCCGGAGACAGTTCGTCAGGCTAGCCAGTTTGCGCCCCGATGTACGGCGGTCGGCGAAATTGGCCTACGTCAGCAACCCTTCGGAGATCAGCCACTCCCGCGCCACGATGGCCGGATCGTCGCCGTCGCTGTCGACCTTCGCATTGAGCGTCATCATGGTCTCGTTGGTGAGCCTCGGGTTGAGCTGGGCGAAGATTTCGGCGAGCTCGGGATGGGCGTCGAGCAGGTCGGTGGCGATGACCTGGGTGAGGTTGTACAACGGGAAGAACTGTTTGTCGTCGGTGAGCACCCGCAGGTTCAGAGTGGGGATGCGCCCGTCCGTGGTGAACACCTCACCGAAGTTGCAGTCGCCGTTGGCGGTTGCGGTGTAGATGACGCCGGTGTCCAGGTGGGTTACCCGGCCGAGATCGCTTCGGGTCAGGCCGTAGGTCTGCAGCATGGGCACGAATCCGTCGTTGCGGTTGGCGAATTCGCTTTCCACGCAGAACGTCAGGTCGCCGCGGGGGAGCCGGCTGAGGTCGGAGAGCTTGGTCACCCCCAGCCGCTCGGCTTCCGATTCGCGGATGGCGAAGGCATAGGTGTTGTTCATCGGCGCCGGCGGCAGCCAGGTCAGGTTGTGGGCCCTGTCGGCGTCGTTGACGGCCTGCCACTGCGCCACCGGATCCTTGATGGGCTGCTCGTTGCCCAGGTAGTTGATCCAGCCGGTCCCGGTGTACTCCGGCGAGATATTCGCGGTGCCGTCGAGCATCGCCTGGCGCACACCGAAACTGCCCGGGGTGTTGGTCATGTTGGTGACGTCGGCGCCGGCCGCGTTGAGGATGATCGACACCATGTTGCCCAGGATGAGCTGCTCGGTGAAGTCCTTCGCGGCGACTGTCACCGCGACACCTTCCAGCGAGTCGTAATGCTGGATCGTGCCGGGCCGCGCCTCCAGCACCGCGCCGCTCGCCGACCGCAACCCGCAACCCGCAATCACGACCGCCGCCACCATGGCCAGCACCGAAATGCGCAGGGTGCCCCGCATCAGAGTCCCTTTGGCGCGGCGACGATTTCGACGATGCGGGCCAGCCAGTCGATGAACAGGGCCAGTGCAGCGACCAGGATTGCGCCGACCACCAGCGTCACTGTCTGCTGCAGCTTGATGCCGGTGGTGATGAGTTGGCCCAGCCCGCCGCCGCCGGTGAATGCCGCCAACGCCGCGGTCCCGACGATGAGCACCAACGCGGTGCGGACACCCGCGACGATCACCCGCAGCGCCAGCGGCAACTCCACCTTGACCAGGGTTGCGAACGCCGACATGCCCATGCCGCGCGCCGCCTCGACGAGTCGTCGGTCGACACCGTCGATGCCGATGACGGTATTGGCGACGATCGGTAGTGCACCGTAGACCGTCAAGGCGACGATCGACCCCAGACTCCCGATCCCGAACAGCACCGCCCCCAGCGCGATCAAACCGATTGCGGGTGCCGCCTGGCCGAAACCGGCGACGGTGACGATCGGTTTGGCGTAGCGCCGCATCGGACCGCGGGTCAGCGCGATCCCGAGCGGGATCGCCACCAGGCAGGTCAGCACCGTGGCGGCCAGGCTGATCATCATGTGCTGCCGCAGCAGCGTCATTAGTTGGCTGACGCCGAGGGACCGCTGCTCAGATTCCGACACGTGTGCGACGTTGACGTAGACGAGCGAACCTGCCACTGCCGCAAAGCAGGCCAGCGGTTGCACCAGCCACCGGCCGAGCCCCAGCCGGGCCGACGGCTCCGCAGGTAGCGCCGAGGCTTCGAATTCCGGTGCGGTGGCCGTCATGTGGTGGGCTCCGCGGAGTGTCCTGCGCTGCGCACGTCGGCCATCGCATCCATGATGGTTTCCACCCGGATCACGCCCTTGTAGACGCTGCGCCGCCCGGTCACCACCACCACGCCGTGCGATGAGGTCAGCATGACGTCGAGCGCATCATTGAGCGTCGAAGCGAGGCTGACCTTTTCGAGGTCCTCGTCCCTGGCGACGCGTTGCAGTGATCGTGGGTCGTCAAGCTCGGCCAACGACATCCAACGCAGAGGGCGGTCCTGGCTGTCCAACACGATGACATGTTCGCGCTCGATGGCCTGTGCGGCGCGGATCGCTTCAGCTGGATCGCCGCCGACGTGGGCGACGGCCGCCTCGTGCAACTCGACATCGCGGACCCGGGTCAGGGTGAGTTGTTTCAGGGCTGCACCGTGTCCGACGAAGCCACGGACGAAGTCATTGGCCGGGTTGGACAGGATCTGTTCGGGTGTGTCGTACTGCACGATCTCCGAACCCTGCTGCAAGATGGCGATCTTGTCGCCGAGTTTGACCGCTTCGTCGAAATCGTGGGTGACAAAGACGATCGTCTTGCGCAGCTCGTCCTGCAGGCGCAGCAGTTCGTCCTGCAGTCGCTGGCGGGTGATGGGGTCGACAGCACCGAACGGCTCGTCCATCAGCAGCACCGGCGGGTCGGCGGCCAGCGCCCGTGCCACGCCCACGCGCTGCTGCTGTCCACCGGACAGTTCGCGCGGGTAGCGGTCGCGGTACTGGGTCGGGTCGAGATTCACCAGGTCGAGCAACTCGTCGATACGAGCGGAGATCCGCTTCTTGTCCCACTTCAGCAGCCGCGGGACGATCGCGATGTTCTCCGCGACGGTGTAATGCGGGAACAAACCCGCGCCCTGGATCACATAGCCGATGTGGCGCCGGAGTTGGTCGGGGTCGTGGCGGGTGACGTCGTCGTCGCCGATCAGGATGCGTCCGCTGGTTGGCTCGATCAGCCGGTTGATCATCTTCATCGTGGTGGTCTTGCCGCAACCGGACGGGCCGACCAGCATCACGATCTCGCCGGCCGGGAACTCCATCGTGATGTTGTCCACTGCCGGAGCGGATTTCGCGTCGTAGCGCTTGGTCACCCCGTCGAGCAGGATCCGCACGCCACTGGTCTCGGCGGTGTCGGATTCATCGGTAGCCGGGTCAGACACGGATCCCCCTTGGTGTGCTCAGGCGGGTGATGACATTGAGGACGGTGTCCAAAACGACTGCCAGGATGAGGATGCCGACGGTGCCGGCCACGATCGAGTTGGTCGCGTTGGCCCCGCCGGTGCGGGAGATTCCCGAGAAGATATAGCCGCCCAGCCCCGGTCCCAGGGCGTACGCGGCGATCGCAGCGATGCCCATCAACATCTGTGCGGACACCCGCACCCCGGTCATGATCACGGGCCACGCCAGCGGCAGTTCGAGGCGGACCAGGGTGGCAAGTCGACCCATGCCCATCCCACGGGCCGATTCGATGAGGGTGCGGTCCACACCGGCCAGTCCGACCAATACGTTGCGCAGGATCGGCAGGAAACCGAAGAACACCAGCATGATGACCGACGGCAACACCCCGATACCTACGATGCCGACGAGTACACCGAGCAACGCGTACGAGGGGATCGTCAGGCCCACAGACGTCAGTGTGTTTCCGAGCGCGTTTCCCCACGGTGAGCGATAGATGAGTACTCCGACGAGCAGCGCGGCTACCGTTGCGATCAGCAGCGTCTGCACCACCAGGCTCATGTGCTGATAGGCGAGGAAGGACAGGACCGACCAGCGGTCTCGCACAAACTCGAAAAAGCCCATGAACTACGCGGCGCCTCCATTCAGTTGGGCGGCAGCACCCCGTCATGGGGCAAATAGGAGCCTAGCGAACGCCGATCCGTCGCCGGCGCATTACGGCGCAGTCGGCGGGCCGTGGTACTGAATCGCCGTGGTACTGAATCTCAGATGCCGGCGAGATACCGGCGTGTCACCACGCGCTGCAGCAGTCGTGTCACCGGTCCGCCCAGCCGACTCCACCAGGTGGCCGGCCGGGAGAACGCGACCACCTCGGCGTGCACCTCGTCGGTGGCCGGGTCGTAGCGGACCGAGAACAACTCCTCGCCCGACTCGGGATGGCCGGCCAGCGTGCCGTAGGCGAAGCCGCGGCGGTCGGCCTCGTCGAGCACGTACACCACCCGGCACGGTGCCGGAACGGGTCCGAGCCGGACCACCAGTTCGGTGCCCACCGCTGCCGCCTCGGTGCCGGCGTTAACCCGCAGGCCCGCGCCGCGCTGCATACCCCACCGCAGTACGTCGGCACCGGCCTGTTCGAACCGGTCGCGACCGGTGCCGATCACTGCCGAGGCGCGGGTGTGGTGGTATCCGGCGGGCAACTCGCCTGCCGTGGCGCCCACCTCGGAATAGGTCAACGAGCGCTGCTCCAGGTCGTGCAGTTTCACCTCACCACCATGGCACTAATACGGTTGCTTCGTGGCCCCAGAAATCGACCCCGCCGGCGCGCACCCCGGCGGAGGATTCAACCCGCCCGATCCCACCGATCGCGGCGGTCCCGATTACGGCCGGTTCATCGAGGCGGTGCGCACCCTGCAGGACCATGCCCGCAGCG
The DNA here is from genome assembly GCA_036235365.1 of Mycolicibacterium sp. 050232. GTDB lineage: Bacteria > Actinomycetota > Actinomycetes > Mycobacteriales > Mycobacteriaceae > Mycobacterium. The sequence goes on from JAZBEZ010000009.1 coordinate 32,562, forward strand.
CCGACGCCCCGGACGAGGTGATCACCGAGGCCGCCGACCTGATCGAGAAGGTGTCGGCACTGCTGGCCCCGTACGAAGCCGACGAGTGGAATTCACCGTCCGGTCGGCGCATGGACCTGCCCAACCGTGGCAACGTCAACAACGTGCCGGTGCACCTGGAACGGACGGGCGACAACCAGATCGCCGGGACCGCCCACTTCCGGCGCTTTCACCTCGGCCGCAACGGCGCGGTCCACGGTGGTTCGCTGGCCCTGCTGTTCGATTCGCTGCTCGGCTACACCGCGGCCAAACTGACCGGCAGCATGTACCAGCGCACTGCATATCTGCATGTCAACTACCGCAAGATCGCCCCCATCGAGAAGGACCTGCAGGTGCAGGCCGGTATCGACCGCATCGAGGGACGCAAGATCTTCGTCGAGGGACGCCTGCTCGACGGCGACGACGTGCTCGCCGAGGCCGAGGCGTTGTTCGTGCGACTCAAGCCGGGGCAGCCATGAGCCTCTCGGACAACCTGGCCGAGGTGAAGCGGCGCTGGACGGCGTGGCGGGACAAACTTCGCGCGCGCCCGGCCGCCGACTTCGCCTACCGGATCGCCATTGGCATCTTCGGCACGATCGTGCTCGCGGTCGGCATCATCGCCATCCCGTACCCCGGCCCCGGCTGGGCCATCGTGTTCCTCGGCTTGGCGATCCTGGCCAGCGAGTTCGCCTTCGCCAAGCGGGCATTGCATTACGTCCGGGTCCGCTACGACGCGGTCATGGCCTGGTTCGATCGCCAGCACATCGCGGTCAAGGGGCTCAGTGCCGCGTTCACCGCATTGATCGTGGTGGCCACGCTGTGGCTGTTCGGTGCGATCGGCCTCGTCGCGGGCCTCGTCGGGCTGGAGCAGGAGTGGCTCAAGAGCCCTATCGGGATGGGGTCCTGATCAGGCCACCGATAACATGACAGCGTTCGCATCAGCCCACGCATGGTAGGAGACTCCCCGATGAGCGCCGCCCCCAGCCCAGCCCCCGCTGCCCCGATCCGGGTCGCGGCCGGGACTACCGCCGGCGCGGCGGTGCGCGAGGCGGGTCTGCCCAGCCGCGGAACCCCGGACGCAATCGTGGTGGTGCGCGACGCCGATGGCCGGTTGCGTGACCTGTCCTGGGCCCCGGACGGCGATGTAGAGGTGACGCCGGTGGCGGCGGATACCGAGGACGGCCGCAGCGTAATCCGGCACTCCTGCGCGCACGTGCTGGCCCAAGCCGTGCAGGACCTGTTCCCGCAGGCCAAGCTGGGCATCGGCCCGCCGATCACCGACGGCTTCTACTACGACTTCGACGTCGCCGAGCCGTTCACTCCGGAAGACCTGGACAAGCTCGAAAAGCGGATGCAGAAGATCGTCAAAGACGGGCAGCTGTTCTCCCGGCGCGTCTACGACTCCAAGGATCAGGCCCGCGAGGAGCTGGCCGGCGAGCCCTACAAGCTCGAGTTGGTCGACGACAAGTCGGGTGATCCGGATGTGATGGAGGTGGGCGGCGACGAGCTCACCGCATACGACAACCTCAACGCCCGCACCAAGGAACGGGTCTGGGGAGATCTGTGCCGCGGTCCGCACATCCCGACCACCAAGTACATCCCGGCGTTCAAGCTGACCCGCAGCAGCGCCGCGTACTGGCGCGGCGACCAGAACAACGCCAGCCTGCAGCGCGTGTACGGCACGGCCTGGGAGTCGCAGGAGGCCCTCGACAAGCACTTGGAGCTCATCGAGGAGGCGCAGCGCCGCGACCACCGCAAGCTCGGCGTCGAACTGGACCTGTTCAGCTTCCCCGACGAGCTCGGCTCCGGCCTGCCGGTGTTCCACCCCAGGGGCGGCGTGATCCGTAAGGAGCTCGAGGACTACTCACGGCGCAAGCACTCCGAGGCAGGCTACGAGTTCGTCAACACCCCGCACATCACCAAGGAACACCTCTACATCACCTCGGGCCACCTGGAGTGGTACGCCGACGGCATGTACCCGCCGATGCACATCGACGCCGAGTACAACGAGGACGGCACCGTGCGCAAGCCCGGCCAGGACTACTACCTCAAGCCGATGAACTGCCCCATGCACCACCTGATCTACCGGGCGCGGGGCCGCTCCTACCGCGAACTTCCGTTGCGGCTCTTCGAATTCGGCTCGGTGTACCGCTACGAGAAGTCCGGCGTGGTGCACGGGCTGACCCGGGTGCGCGGCATGACGCAGGACGACGCGCACATCTACACCACGCGTGAGCAGATGCGCGACGAGCTGACCTCGCTACTGCAGTTCGTGCTCGACCTGCTGTCGGATTACGGCCTGGACGACTACTACCTGGAGCTGTCCACCAAGGATCCCGACAAGTACGTGGGCTCCGACGAGATGTGGGACGAGGCCACCGAGACTCTGCGGTCGGTCGCCGAGGCGTCGGGCCTGGACCTGGTGCCGGACCCGGGCGGCGCGGCGTTCTACGGACCCAAGATCTCCGTCCAGGTCAAGGACGCGCTGGGCCGCAACTGGCAGATGTCGACGATCCAGCTCGACTTCAACATGCCCGACCGCTTCGAGTTGGAATACACCGCCGCCGACGGCAGCCGTCAACGCCCGGTGCTGATCCACCGCGCCCTGTTCGGTTCGATCGAACGGTTCTTCGGCGTGCTCACCGAGCATTACGCGGGCGCGTTCCCGGCCTGGCTGGCGCCCGTGCAGGTGGTCGGCATCCCGGTCGCCGACGCGCACCTGGACTACCTGTACGACGTTGCCGCTCAACTGAAGTCGCGCGGGGTCCGGGTCGAGGTGGACGGCAGCGACGACCGGATGGCGAAGAAGATCGTCAACCACACCAACCTGAAGGTGCCGTTCATGCTGCTGGCGGGGGACAAGGACAAGGAGGCAGGCGCCGTGTCCTTCCGTTTCGGGGACCGCACCCAGATCAACGGCGTGCCCGTCGACGAGGCGGTGGAGGCGATCGTCAAGTGGATCGCCGATCGCAACAATGCGGTGCCGACGGCTGACCTGGTACCGGTGGGCTTGTGATGAGCGCTCGCGCGAAGAACCGACGGGTAAGCGAATGACGGGGGACGAGCGGTCGATCGTCGACCACGGCGGCGGAGACGCCATCATCGACCACGGCGGCGGAGACGCCATCATCGACCATGGCGTGGGTGAACCCGACCACCTGCAGCGGCTGTGGACACCGCACCGGATGAGCTACATCGTCGATGCGGTGAAGGGGGCCGGCTCCGAGGATTCCGCCGGCTCGGCCGGTTCGTCGCAGCCCTTCACCGACATCCCCGAGATGTCCGACGAGGACGGGCTCATGGTGGCCCGCGGTGAACTCGTGTACGCCGTGCTCAACCTCTATCCGTACAACCCGGGCCACCTCATGGTGGTGCCCTATCGGCGGGTGTCGGAGCTGGAAGACCTCACCGAGGCCGAGAGCGCCGAACTGATGGCGTTCACGCAGAAGGCGATTCGCGTCATGAAGGCGGTTTCGCGTCCGCACGGGTTCAATGTCGGCCTGAACCTGGGCACCTCGGCCGGCGGGTCGCTGGCCGAACACCTGCACATGCACGTGGTGCCGCGCTGGGGCGGCGACGCGAACTTCATCACGATCATCGGCGGTGCCAAGGTCATCCCGCAGTTGTTGAGCGAGACCCGGGAGCTGCTCGCCACGGAATGGGCCCGCCAACCGTGAGCAACCTGTTCCTGATGAGCCGGGCGGCCTACGCCAAGCTGTCGAAGCCGGTGGCCAAGGCGGCGCTGCGCGCGGGCCTGACCCCCGACATCGTCACGATCGTCGGTACCGCCGGGTCGGTCACCGCCGCGCTCACGCTGTTTCCGATCGGGCAGTTGTGGTGGGGTGCGTTCGCGGTGTTCCTGTTCGTCCTCGCGGACATGCTCGACGGAGCGATGGCGCGCGAACGCGGCGGCGGCACCCGGTTCGGCGCGGTGCTGGACGCGGCGTGCGACCGGATCGCCGACGGCGCCATCTTCGCCGGCCTGCTGTGGTGGGCGGCGTTCGGGCTGCACGACCCGGCCCTCGTCGTCGCGATCCTCATCTGCCTGGTCACCTCGCAGGTGATCTCCTACATCAAGGCCCGTGCCGAGGCCAGTGGACTGCGCGGCGACGGCGGCATCATCGAGCGCCCGGAGCGTCTGGTGATAGTGCTGGTCGGCGCGGGGCTCTCCGGTGTCCCGTTCCTGCATGCCCCCTGGCTGCTGCAGGTTGCCGTCTGGCTGCTGGCGCTGGCCAGCGTGGTCACGGTGGCACAGCGCATCCATGCGGTGCGCACGTCGCCGGGCGCCATGGACCCCATACAACCGCCGGGAGCCTCGTGAACATTCCGCTGTCCGGGCAGGTGACCGATCTGGGTTATGCGGCGGGTTGGCAGCTGGTCCGCGCAATGCCGGAGGTGGTGGCGCGCAACGTCTTCGACGCGGGTGCCCTGTACGCCTCCCGGGGCGGCGGGCCGAAGCAGTTGCGGAAGAACCTGGCCAGGGTGATCGGGGTGGCACCGGCCGAGGTGCCGGACGATCTGATGCGTGCTTCACTGGCCTCGTACGCCCGGTACTGGCGGGAGGCGTTCCGGTTGCCGTCGATGGATCTGACCGCTGTGGCCAAGCGTCTCGACGAGGTGTTCGTCGGCGCGGACAAGCTGCGGGCCGCTCGCGAGGCGGGCCGCGGCGCAGTGCTGGCCCTGCCGCACAGCGGCAACTGGGATATGGCCGGGGTGTGGCTGGCCCAACAGTTCGGCACCTTCGCCACGGTCGCCGAACGGCTCAAACCCGAATCGTTGTACCGTCGCTTCATCGACTACCGGGAGAGTCTCGGATTCGAGGTGTTCCCGCTGTCCGGCGGTGAGCGTCCGCCGTTCGAGGTGCTCTCGGAGCGGTTGCGGGACAACAAGTTCGTCTGCCTGATGGCCGACCGCGACCTCACCCGCAATGGCGTGGAGGTCGACTTCTTCGGTGAGCCCACCCGGATGCCCGCCGGGCCGGCCAAGTTGGCGATCGAAACCGGTGCGCCGCTGCACCCGGCGCACGTCCACTACGACGGGGACGACTGTGTGGTGGAGATCTTCGACGCGATCGACGCGTCCTCGGGGGACGTCGGCGTGATGATCCAGCAGCTGGCCGACCGGTTCGCCGCGAACATTGCCGCGCACCCCGCCGACTGGCACATGCTGCAACCGCAGTGGCTGGTCGACCTGTCCGACGAACGTCGCGCCCGACTGGGTACCACCTGATGAGCGCTTGCGCGAAGAGGCGACGGAGCTAGCCATGCGTATCGGGATGGTGTGCCCGTATTCGTTCGATGTGCCGGGCGGTGTGCAATCCCATGTGCTGCAACTGGCCGAGGTGATGCGCGCGGGCGGGCATCACGTCAGCGTGCTGGCGCCGTCGTCGCCGCATGTGAAGCTCCCGGATTACGTGGTGTCGGGCGGCAAGGCCGTCCCGATTCCGTACAACGGCTCGGTGGCGCGCCTGCGGTTCGGGCCGGCCACCCATCGCAAGGTGAAGAAGTGGATCGCCGAGGGTGATTTCGACGTGCTGCACCTGCACGAGCCCAACGCGCCGAGCCTGTCCATGCTGGCCCTGCAGGCCGCCGAGGGGCCGATCGTGGCGACGTTCCACACGTCGACCACAAAGTCGTTGACGCTCAGTGTGTTTCAGGGCATCCTGCGTCCGTTCCACGAGAAGATCGTGGGCCGCATCGCGGTGTCGGACCTGGCCCGGCGCTGGCAGATGGAGGCACTCGGCTCGGATGCGGTCGAGATCCCCAACGGGGTCGACGTCCCGTCCTTCGCGAATGCGCCCCGCCTCGATGGCTATCCGCGGCCGGGGCGCAGCGTGCTGTTCCTGGGGCGGTTCGATGAACCGCGTAAGGGCATGCCGGTCCTGCTGGGTGCCCTCGGCAAGCTGGCTCGGCGGTTCCCCGACATCGAGATCCTGATCGTGGGCCGCGGCGACGAGGACGCGCTGCGGGAGGAGGCCGGCGACCTCGCCGGGCACCTGCGTTTCCTGGGGCAGGTCGACGACGACGGCAAGGCCGCGGCCATGCGCAGCGCCGACGTCTACTGCGCGCCCAACCTCGGCGGCGAGAGCTTCGGCATCGTCCTGGTCGAAGCGATGGCGGCGCGCACGGCGGTGGTGGCCAGTGAGCTCGACGCGTTCAACCGCGTTCTGGATCAGGGGCAGGCCGGCCGGCTGGTTCCGGTCGGCGATGCCGACGCGCTGGCCGATGCGCTGCTCGAGGTGCTCGAGGACGACGCGCTGCGCGAGCAGTACATCGACCGGGCCACCGAACGGGTCGCCCGCTACGACTGGTCGGTGGTGGCCGGTCAGATCATGCGGGTGTACGAGACCGTGGCCAGCCCCGGCGTCAAAGTTCAGGTGGGTGACTAGGCGTGCCGATCTGGTTGGTGATCACGGCGCTTGCCGTGCTGGTGGTTTTGCTGCTCATCGCAGGGTGGGCATACCAGACCGCCAATCGCCTCGACCGGCTCCACGTGCGCTACGACCTGTCGTGGCAGGCGCTTGACGGTGCGTTGGCCCGCCGGGCCGTCGTGGCCCGGGCCGTCGCGGTCGATGCCTATGCGGGCGCGCCGGCGGGCAAGCGGCTCGCGGCACTGGCGGATACCGCCGAACGTGCCCCACGGCCGGCTCGTGAGGCCGCCGAGAACGACCTGTCTGCCGCGCTGGCCGCGGTCGATCCGGCCGGGTTGCCCGTGGCGCTGGTCGCCGAGCTGGCCGACGCCGAAGCCCGGGTGCTGCTGGCCCGGCGCTTCCACAACGATGCCGTCCGCGACACCCTCGCATTACGGGAACGTCGCGCGGTGCGCGTGCTGCGGCTGGGCGGAACCGCGGCGCTGCCAACCTATTTCGAGATCGTCGAACGCCCGGACTCCCAAGCTGAGGCCAACCCCGTGACCCGCCGTACCTCGGCGCGGGTGGTGCTGCTCGACGAGACCGGTGCGGTGTTGCTGCTGCGCGGCAGTGACCCCGCGATCGACGATCCGGACAAGCCCGCGCCGCGGTGGTGGTTCACCGTCGGTGGCGCGGTCCAGCCCGGCGAGGATCTGACCGCCGCCGCGGTCCGCGAACTCGCCGAGGAGACCGGGTTGCGGGCGGCGCCGGCCGATCTTGTCGGGCCGGTGTGGCGGCGCGACGCCGTCATCGACTTCAATGCCTCGGTGATCCGTAGCGAGGAGTTCTTCTTCATCCATCGGACGGCCAGGTTCGAACCGTCGGCGACGGGGCGCACGACCCTGGAACGGCACTACATTCACGGGCACCGTTGGTGCGATGCGACAATGATCGCCGAGTTGGTTGCCGGCGGGGAGGCCGTTTATCCGCTTCAACTGGGCGAGCTGCTGGCGCAGGCCAATGAACTGGCCGAACAGCCGGCTGCGACACTGGCGAATACGCGTGGATCTGCGTATCGCGAGCTGCAAGCCATCCGTTGATTGCGGATTTAATGGATTTGGCGGCTCCACTAGACTGAATCAGTAGGAATTTGGAGGAGATTGCAGTGGATACCGCGGCGCAGAACGGCTCTAGCAACCAGACCGGTACCGCGCGCGTGAAGCGCGGCATGGCTGAGATGCTCAAGGGCGGCGTGATCATGGATGTGGTCACCCCTGAACAGGCGAAGATTGCTGAAGGCGCGGGTGCCGTCGCCGTCATGGCCCTGGAGCGGGTCCCCGCCGACATCCGGGCCCAGGGCGGGGTGTCGCGGATGAGTGACCCCGACATGATCGAGGGCATCATCGAAGCGGTCACCATCCCGGTGATGGCCAAGGCGCGGATCGGGCATTTCGTCGAGGCGCAGATCCTGCAGAGCCTGGGTGTGGATTACATCGACGAGTCCGAGGTGCTGACCCCGGCCGATTACACCAACCACATCGACAAGTGGCGCTTCACCGTGCCGTTCGTGTGCGGTGCCACCAACCTGGGTGAGGCGCTGCGTCGGATCACCGAGGGCGCGGCGATGATCCGCTCCAAGGGTGAGGCCGGCACCGGCGATGTCTCCAACGCCACCACCCACATGCGCAAGATCGGCGGCGAGATCCGCCGGCTCACCTCGATGTCCGAGGACGAGTTGTACGTCGCGGCCAAGGAACTGCAGGCGCCGTATGAGCTGGTGGCCGAGGTGGCCCGGGCCGGCAAGCTGCCCGTCACGCTGTTCACCGCGGGCGGTATCGCCACCCCGGCCGACGCGGCGATGATGATGCAACTCGGGGCCGAGGGCGTGTTCGTGGGGTCGGGCATCTTCAAGTCCGGAAACCCGGCGCAGCGTGCCGCGGCGATCGTGAAGGCCACCACGTTCTACGACGATCCCGACGTGCTGGCCAAGGTTTCGCGCGGGCTGGGCGAGGCCATGGTGGGCATCAACGTCGAGGAGATCGCCCAGCCGCACCGGCTCGCCGAGCGCGGCTGGTAAGCATCTCGAATGGCGATTGAAGAGATCCTCGATCTGGAGCAGCTCGAGGTCAATATCTATCGCGGTGGGGTGTTCAGCCCGGAGTCGGGTTTCCTGCAGCGCACCTTCGGTGGACACGTGGCCGGGCAGTCGTTGGTTTCCGCGGTTCGCACGGTCGATCCGACGTTCCAGGTGCATTCCCTGCACGGCTACTTCCTGCGGCCCGGCGATGCCCGGGCACCGTCGGTGTACATCGTCGAGCGCATCCGCGACGGCGGCTCGTTCTGCACCCGGCGGGTCAGCGCGATCCAGCACGGCGAGACGATCTTCACGATGTCGGCGTCCTTTCAGACCGACCAGACCGGCATCGAACATCAGGATGCGATGCCCGATGCGCCCGGACCCGACGACCTGCCCGGGTTCCGGTCCGGAGGAGCGTTCGACGACGCCGGATTCGCGCAGTTCGCCGAATGGGATGTCCGGATCGTGCCGAGGGACAAGGTGGCCCGACTGCCCGGTAAGGCCTCGCAGCAGCAGGTGTGGTTCCGCCACCGCGACCCGCTGCCCGACGATCACGTGCTGCACATCTGCGCGCTGGCCTATATGAGCGATCTGACCCTGCTGGGTTCGGCCCAGGTCAACCACCTCGATGTGCGCAAGCATCTGAACGTGGCCTCACTCGACCACGCAATGTGGTTCATGCGGCCGTTCCGCGCCGACGAATGGCTGCTCTACGACCAGTCGTCACCCTCGGCGTGCGGCGGGCGTTCGCTGACCCAGGGCAAGATCTTCAACCGCTACGGCGAGATGGTGGCCGCTGTGATGCAGGAGGGGTTGACGCGCTACCAGCGCAACTTCACCCCGCAGGACGGCGCGTGAGTCCCCGCGTCGGGGTACTCGCGTTGCAGGGTGACACTCGCGAGCATCTGGCTGCGCTGCGTGAGGCAGGCGCCGAGGCGGGTACGGTGCGGCGGCTCGCCGAACTCGACGCGGTCGACGCCCTGGTGATCCCGGGCGGGGAGTCCACGGCGATGAGCCACCTGCTGCGCGAGTTCGACCTGCTCGAACCGTTGCGGGCACGTATCGCCGCCGGGCTGCCGTGCTACGGCTCCTGCGCCGGCATGATCCTGCTGGCCACCGAGATCGCCGACGCCGGCGTGGCCGGCCGGGCCGCGGTGCCGTTGAAGGGCATCGATATGACAGTGCGGCGCAACGCCTTTGGTCGTCAGGTCGACTCCTTCGAAGGGGATATCGACTTCGAAGACCTCGACACCCCGGTGCATGCGGTGTTCATCCGGGCGCCGTGGGTCGAGCGGGTCGGTGACGGCGTCAAGGTACTGGCCCGCGCCGCAGGCCACATCGTCGCAGTGCGCCAGGGTTCGATGCTGGCGACGTCGTTCCACCCGGAGATGACCGGGGACCGCCGCATCCACAAGCTTTTTGTCGATTCGCTCTGAGTCCAGCAAACCCACGGCGCAGACATAGCTCAGACAAAGGCGGCACCGACTTAATGGTCGTGTGACGACGACGTTGGAGGATGCCTCCGCCGAGCCTGCCCTCGAAGCCCCGCGCAGCAGCCCGTGGATCGCTCGTGAGCGCCTGGCGCTGCCCGCACTGCTCATCGCCACGGCCGCGGCTTACCTGTGGAACATCACCGTCAACGGCATGGGAAACCAGTTCTACGCCGCGTCTGCCTGGGCCGGGTCGCTCAATTGGAAAGCGTTGCTGTTCGGATCGCTGGACCCGGCCAATTTCATCACCGTGGACAAGCCGCCGGTCTCCCAGTGGGTGATGGGCCTGTCGGGCCAGCTGTTCGGGTTCAGCAGCGCAGGCATGCTGATCCCCGAGGCGCTGATGGGCGTCGGCTCGGTGGCCCTGCTCTACGGTGCGGTCCGCCGCATCAGCGGACCGCGGGCGGCCCTGCTGGCCGGTGCCGTGCTGGCGCTGACGCCGGTGGCGGCGTTGATGTTCCGATTCAACAACCCCGATGCCGCGATGGTGCTGCTGATGACGGCCGCCGCGTACTGCACGGTCCGCGCGCTGCAGGGCGCTGGTGCCCGATGGATGGCGCTGGCCGGCGTGGCGCTGGGGTTCGCGTTCCTGGCCAAGATGCTCGAAGGCCTGATGGTCATGCCGGCCATCGCCTTGGTCTACCTGGTCGCCGCGACGGTGCCGATGCGTGTGCGGTTGCTGCACCTGGCGGGCTCGCTGGCTGCGTTCCTCGTCTCCGCCGGATGGTTCGTGGTGCTCACCCTGCTGTGGCCGGCTTCCTCGCGGCCCTACCTGGCCGGGTCCACCGACAACAACTTCATGAACCTGGTGTTGGGCTACAACGGATTCGGCCGCGTCCTCGGCCACAACCACTATGGCGCGCATGTCGACGTCGATCCGGTGGGCCCCGCTGCCCAGCATCACGGCGGCTTCGGCAACCAGGCTCGGGGCCTGCCACGTCTGTTCACCGGAGAGTTCGGTTTCGAAATCGGGTGGCTGCTGCCGGCCGGCCTGCTCGCCGTGGTGTTGGTACTGATCTCGCGGCGCGGCCGGCCCCGAACCGACCTCGTCCGTGCCGGAACCATCCTGTTCGGCGGCTGGCTGCTGATCGACGGCGTGGTGCTCAGTTTCATGAAGAGCATGGTCCACCCGTACTACTGCCTGTCGCTGGCGCCGGCGTTGGCGGCGATGTTCGCGATCGGCGTCGCCGAGATGTGGCACCGGCGCGACGACCGACTGGGTCAGACCGGTTTGGCCACAATGCTTCTGGGCGCCGCGGTGTGGGGCTTCTGGGTCCTGGGCAATGCGTCGTGGCTGCCACCCTTGCGGTGGGCGATCCTGGTGGTGGCCGTAGCGGCCACGATCGCCCTGCTGTGGGCGTTGCGGAAGGGAACCTGCGCGACCGCCACCGTGGCCTTGGCTGTCGCGCTGATCGGGGGCCTGGCCGGATCTACCGCCTACACCGTGGCCACCCTGGGCCAGCCGCACACCGGAGGTGGTCCGAGCGTGGGGCCGGCCGATCCGGACGACAACCACGGGCACGGATGGAATTCGGACAATCCCGAGGTGAACGCGATGCTGCGCGGCACCACCACCATCTGGTCGGCGGCCATCAACCGCTCCGGGGCGGCAGCTGCGCTCGAATTGTCCACCGACACCGCGGTAATGGCGATCGGTGGCTTCACCGGTACTGATCCGGCGCCGACGCTCGAGCAGTTCCAGACCTACGTTGCCGACCGTCAGATCACCTACTACATCCTCCCCGAGTCCAAGAACGACCACGGCGGCTTCTTCGGCAACAACTCCCACACCGACATCTCCGATTGGGTGAAAGCGAACTTCATCTCGACCAAGGTCGGTTCGGACACCGTGTACGACCTGCGGGCACCGCTCAGGAAATAGCGGCGGCGCACAGCGATTCCGATACCTCCCAGAGTTTCTCGGCCCGAACCGGGTCCGTCGCATAGGGTTCGGCGTCGGAGCGCACCGCACAGTCCGCCAGATACAGCCCGCCACGGCCGGCGAGGTCAGGGCTGACGGCTGCCCACACCTGGGTGGCCGCACCCTGTTCGGGGGTCAGCACTTCGATGGCGTGCGAGCGGGCCCGACCGCTGACAGCGACCACGTCTTCGCGGGACATGTGCCGGGCCAGATTGGTGGCCACCATGCCGGGATGCACGGCGTACGCGCGGATGCCCCGGCCGCGCAGTCGCTGGTCGAGTGCGACGGCATGCAGGATGTTGGCGGTCTTGGCTGCACCGTATGCGGCGAACTTGTCGTAGCCGCGGTGCTGCCAATTGGGGTCGTCCAGATCGATGTCACCGAGGCGGTGTCCCTCCGACGACAGGTTCACGATGCGGGTGCCCTCGACGAACTGGGGCTGCAGGAGCGCGGTCAGCGCGAAGTGACCCAGATGGTTTGTCCCGAACTGAGTTTCGAAGCCGTCCCGGGTGTGGCCGAACGGGGTGAACATCACCCCCGCGTTGTTCATCAGCACGTCGATGGCGGGTGCGACCGCGGCGATCTGAGCTGCGGCGGTGCGGACACTGCCGAGACTGGCGAGATCGACGACCACGCTGGACACCTGCGCGCCGGGCACCTCGGCACGGACCCAATCACGGGTGCCGGCAAGTGCGTCGGCATTGCGGGCCGCCAACACCACGTGCGCCCCGCCAGCCGCCAAGGCCCGCGCAGATTCCTTGCCAAGTCCTGATGTCGCGCCGGTGATCACACAGGTCTTGCCGCTCATGCTCATCGCTGTCCGCCCTCGACGATCACGCCCGCCGCCTCCTCCATCGGTTTGATGACGGAGGTGAAGTCGGACTCGGGGCCCTCGGCGTGCAGGGTGTGCTCCCAGATCCGTTGCACGGTCGCGGCCATCTCCACCGGGAGGCCGAGGGTGGTGGCCTCGTCGAGGTAGAGCCGGACGTCTTTGGTCATCAGGCCGGTGGCGAACCCGTAGTCGAACGTGCGGGGGAGTACCGCCCGCGGGAACTTGTCGCGGCTGGCGTGCGTGCCGCCGGATCCGGCGTTGAGCACGTCGATCATCACGTCGGCACTCAGCCCGGCCTTGACGCCCATCACCATCACCTCGGCGGTCGCGGCCAGGGTGGTGGCGGCCATCAGGTTGTTGATCAGCTTCATGGTCTGTGCCGCGCCGGGCTGTTCGGACACGAAGATCGCCCGGCCGAACACCTCGAAGACCGGTGCCAGCAAGTCGAATTCGCTGCGCGGTCCGGACACCATGATCGCCAGGGTGCCGGCCTGGGCGCCGTGCATCCCGCCGCTGACCGGACTGTCGAGCGCCGCGATGTCGTGCACGCCGAGGACTTCGTGATTGCGTTGTGCGGCTTGACCTCCCACTGTCGACAGGTCGACGAAGCGCTGAACCCGCGATCCGGCTGCGACTTCGGCCACCACGGACTCGGAGACCTGCGGAGTGGGCAGGCTGGCCAGTATCGTCTCGCACCGGTCGGCCACCGCGCGCACCGAATCGGCGGACTGTGCGCCCAGCGCGGTCGCCTTTGCCAGGACATCCTCGCGCACATCGAAGGCCACCACGGGGAATCCCGCCGTCAGCAGCCGCGCCATCATGGGCCACCCCATGTTGCCCAGCCCGATGAAGCCGATCGCGGGATTCACGGGTGCTCCGCATCGAGGTCGGCGAACACGGCGCGGGCCGCCCGGTTGCTGTCGACCGCGGCGGGGATGCCCGCGTAGATGCCCACCTGTAAGAAGATCTCGCAGATCTCGTCCCGGGTGACGCCGTTGGTGAGGGCGCCGCGGATGTGTGTGCTCAACTCGTTGGGCCGGTTGAGCACCGCGATCATCGCGAGGTTCAGCATGCTGCGGGTTTTCAGTTCCAGACCCTCACGGCCCCAGACCGCACCCCAGCAGTATTCGGTGACCAGGTCCTGCAGCGGCTTGGAGAATGCGTCGACGTTGCCGGCCGCCTTGCGGACGTACTCCTCACCGAGCACCGCTGTGCGGATCGCCAATCCCTTGTCGTACGTGTCTTGATCCATGCGTCTCTTCCCGTAGTTCGTGGATTACAGCGCCACCACGACGGTCTTGGTGGCCGTCACGGCATCGAGTGCCTCATAGCCTTTCTCGCGGCCGTACCCGGATTTCTTGAATCCGCCGAACGGCAGCTCGACTCCGCCGCCGGCGCCGTAGGTGTTGACGTACACCTGGCCGGCGAGGACCTCGGCAGCCAGCCGGTGTGCCCGGGACAGGTCCCGCGTCCACAGCGCCGCCAGTAATGCGTACTCGGTCCCGTTGGCCAGTGCGACTGCCTCCTGCTCGTCGTGAAAGCTGTTGACGGTCAGTACCGGACCGAAGATCTCCTGCTGGGCGATCTCGGAGGCCGGGTCGACGCCGTCGACCACGGTGGGGCTGAAGTAGGCGCCGTCGCCGAGCTCGTCGTCCACGGGCGGGGTTCCACCGCACAGGATTTCACCGGCCGTGTGGCCGGACACCAGGTCGGTCACACGCTGCTGCTGCTTGCGCGAGATCAGCGGACCCAGATCGCGATCGGCGATCCCGGGCCCGATGCTGACCTGCCGGAACCGGTCGAGAACAAGCTGCAGCAGTTCGTCGTGGACGGCTGCGTCGACGAGCAGTCGCGATCCGGCCGAGCAGGTCTGACCGGCGTTCTGCAGGATGGCCTTGGTGATGAAGTCCGCCGCGCGAGGCAGGTCTGCGTCGCCGAACACGATCTGTGGTGACTTGCCGCCCAGTTCCAGCACGACGGGGACCACCCGATCCGCCGCGGCATGGGCGATCTGAGAGCCGATCCGGGTGGATCCCACGAACCCGATGGCATCCACCCCGGGGTGCGCGGCCAGTGCGGCACCGGCCTCGGCTCCGATGCCGGTGACCACGTTGACGACGCCGGCAGGCAGTCCTGCCTCCACCGCGAGGCGGGCGAGTTCGACTGCAGTGCGCGGTGTTTCGTCGGCGGGCTTGACGACTACGGTGTTGCCCGCGGCGATAGCCGGCGCCACCGCGCGGGAGAGCAGTTGCATCGGGTAGTTCCAGGCGATGATGTGCCCGGTGACGCCGAGTGGCTCCCGTCGCGTGTACACGTGCAGGTCGTCGCCCAGTGGAATGGTGTGGCCGTAGTAACTGTCGATGGCGTGGGCGTAGAACCGGAAATACCTTGCGGCCACGATGATGTCGGTACGGGCCTGGCTCAGCGGCTTGCCGGTGTCCTCGCACTCGAGTAGCGCCAGTCTTTCCCGGTGACCGTCGAGCAGATCGGCGATCGCGCCGAGCGCCTCGGATCGCTGCGCCGGTGCCGTCTTCTGCCATCCCGCGAAGGCCCGGCGTGCGGCGGTGACCGCCCGATCTACCTCGTCGGTGCCGCCGCGTGCCACCGCGCCGATGGACCGGCCCGTGGCGGGGTCGATGTTGTCGTACTGCTGGGGCGACGGCACCGAAACACCGTCGATGAACGATTCGGTCGTCATTTTCGTGGCCGCACTCCGTCGAGGAACAGTCGCACACAGGTCCGCATCCGCTGGTCGAGGTGGTCGGGATCCCAGGCCACGCCCCACAGGGCGCCGGTGGCGGGTCCGCCGACGACCATGCTCAGGAACGCGCCACCCACGACGTCGGGGTCGTCGATCTCGATGACCCCGGCCTCGGCGTGGCGGGCGAGGACCTCGGCGATGAACGTCAGCGCCGGCATCGTGCCCTGTTCGTAGAGCAGCCGGAACAGCCGGGGGAAGCGGTTGCCCTCGGCGTTGAGGATGCGCTGCAACGCGACACCGGCGGGACTGGTGATGCCGGCCAGGCGGATCTGGCCGATGGCGAGCAGGGTCTCCTCCAGGTCGTCGGTCTCGGCCGCGCGCAGCGTCTCGATCGGGACCAGCCACCGGTCCACCGCCCGCTGCACCGACGCCTCGAACAGGGCTGCCTTGTCGGGGTACAGCCCGTAGATGGTTCGCTTGGCCATCCCGGCGGACGCCGCGATGCCGTCGATGGTCGAGCGTTCGAATCCGTTCTCCAGGAACATTTCCAGTGCGCAGTCGAGCAACTCGTCGTGGCGCTGCGCGGCCTGTTCCCGGGTAGGTCGGCCCACTTGACGAATTCGGTCCACGGCGTCACAGTAGCAGTAATGAAACGATCTAGGTGCTATTAATTCGGAGTTCTCCCTTTTCTTCAGGAGCCGCCATGACCGCCGCCGACCAACTCCTCGCCCTGCAGACCGCGCCCGATCGCTACGACATCGCACCCGCCGACGTACGGCAGCTGCAGATCGATGCGGTCAACGAGCGGTTCGCTGTGCACGTCGAACAAATTCCTTTGCTACGCAATCGCTCTCAATCCGCCGAGGTCGCCAAGGTGGTGGAGGCTCACGACCTGGTTCCGCTGCTGTTCGCCCACGGCGCTTACAAGAGCTATGCGCAGAACTGGCTCACCGACGGCCGATGGGACCGGATGGCCAAGTGGGTGGGAACGGTCTCGACCTGTGATTCGGCGGGAGTCGACGTCGCCGACGTCTCCGGGCTCGACGAATTCGTCGCCCGGATGGAATCGGTCGGGTGCTACCTGACCTGCTCCAGCGGCACGACCGGAAAGCCGGCCATGATCGCCTGCTCGGAATCCGACCTGGATGTTGCCTCACGGGCCAACGTCACCGGATTGACCTGGGCCACTGGCATTCCCGCTGACGGCAGCCGGAAGCTGTTCGGGCTGGGACCGCGCACCAACGTCGAACGCAACGAACGCACCCGGATCGCGCTCGTGGAGGCGTTCTCGACCGAGGCCGACACGTACCAGCTGCCCGTCGACCCCATCTCGGTCGGCTCCATCATGGGGATGATCGACCTGCGCCGCCGCATCGCCGACGGCACTGCCGGTCCTTCGGAGATCGCCGCCTTCGAGGCCACCAGTGTGGCCAGGCAGGGCGCGATGGACACTGCCACCGCCGAGGCGGTCGACGAGCTGATCGCCAGCCGCGAACGTCAACTGCTGCTGACCGGAATGTTCGCCTCGTTGTACCAGGTGGCCCAGGGGGTGCGTGCAAAAGGTCTGTCCGGCAGCGACTTCCGCGACGACACCGCGCTGCTGGTCGCCGGCGGCCTCAAAGGTGCCGCGCTGCCATCGGACTACCGGGAGTTCATCTTCGACACCTTCAACATCGCCGACGAACGGGTGTACCACTTCTACACCATGCAGGAACTGAACACTCCGTTCCCCAAATGCCGGGCCGGCCGTTACCACGTGCCGCCGTGGGTGTTGTTGCTGCCGTTGGACGAACCCGGCGAGAATCTCGTCGACACCTCCGCCGGGGCAGTGCAAGCGCGCGGAGCGTTCTTCGACCTGTCGCTCGACGGGCGATGGGGCGGGGTGATCTCCGGAGACCGTATCGACGTCGACTTCGGCGCCTGCGAGTGCGGTCATCAGGGTCCGACCATCGGTCCGGACATCAGCCGCTACGCCGATCTGGGCGGAGACAAGATCACCTGCTCGGGCACCATCGACGCCTACGTGCGGGGTGAGGCATGAGCGCGCTGCACGCCCCGTTCATGATCCGCGGCGAGCTCGTCGAGGGCGACGCGGTCCGGCACACCTCCCGCGATCTCGGCATCGACTTCGTCACGCCGGTAATCGATCTCGATGTCCTGATCCTCCCTCGCACGCAATTGCCGCCACTGCTGAACGTGCCGCTGGCCGAGATCGTCGAGTTCCTGGTCGAGACTGGCGAGCGTCTGGCGCTCGACAAGAATCCGCACCTGCAACGCTGCCTGGATCTGGTGGCCGAGACCAACCCGCTGCCGCGCCGGGTGGTGGAAAACCTCTACCGCACAGCTCCGGAGTTGCTGCGCCGCGACAGTCTCTGGGCGCAGGTCGAATCGAACTTCGCGGATCCGGCAGTGCTCGACGGCTGGGTGAGCCGCACGGATGCGGCCGGCAACACGGGTGCGGTCCGGGCCTTCCCGCCCCGCATGGTGCACATGCTGGCCGGCAACGCCCCTGCCGGCTGCATCGCCTCGATCGCCCAGGGCGCCCTGGTCAAGGCCGTCAGCCTGTTCAAGATGCCGTCCTCGGACCCCTTCACGACGGTCGCGGTGCTGCGTACCATGGCCGAGATCGATCCGGAACACCCTGTGGTGCAGTCGATGTCAGCGGTGTACTGGGCCGGCGGCGACGAGTCGATCGAGCGGACCGTCTACCGGCCGCAGTACTTCGACAAGATCGTGGCCTGGGGCGGGGGACCTGCCATCAGCAACGTCATCCGCTATCTGGGGCCCGGAATTCAACTGGTGTCGTTCGACCCCAAGAGTTCTGTATCGATGATCGGACGGGAGGCATTCGCCTCCGACGAGGTGCTGGCAGACGTCGCCGAGCGGGTGGCCGCCGACACCTGCGTCTTCAACCAGGAGGCCTGTCTGGCAAGTCGATTCGTCTTCCTGGAGGTTGCGGACCGGGCCGATGCCCGGCGGTTCTGCGCGGAGCTCCTGCCGCGGCTGGGTGCCGACCGGATATTCGGATCGGCGCAGGCGCCGCTACCGCCTGCCGACATCCGCGACGAGGTCGAGGTGATGGGCGCGATGGGTGACGAACTCGAGGTGTTCGGCCGCTTCGACGGCCGTGGAATGGTGCTGCTGTCCGACGTGCCGGTGGACTTCCACCCGTCGAACAAGATCTCCAACGTCGTGATGGTGCCTTCGCTCCAGGACGCGGTCCGCTACGTCAACGTCGCGACCCAGACCGTTGGCGTCTACCCGTACGGGCGCAAGGCGGAACTGCGTGACGCAGTGGCCGGCGGCGGGGCTCAGCGGGTGTGCCGGGTGGGCACCGCCAACGGCCACGTGGCCGGTGGGCCGCACGACGCGATGTACCCGTTGGCCCGGTTCGTGCACTGGATGGGTGACGACGACATTCTCATGGCTGACGCCAATGCGGCGCTGCCGATTGGTGCCGGGTAGCCCCGCCCTATCGGCGTACGCTGCCGTCATGTCTGCCTCGCCGCCAGCGTCGGTCCGGCGGCGGCCAGGTGTGGTCGAGTCGGTGACCAGTTGGGCAGTCTGGGCCGCGAACGGTCTGGCTGCCGTGTTGCTGACGTTCGCCGCGATCTTCCCGCTGGGGTTCAGTGGGGCGTATCCCGATCAAGCCGATGAGGCCGGCACCCTGTGCGTCTGGGTTGTGCTCACTTGGGCGACCGTTGTGCTCGCGCCCATCGGCATGGCGGTCGGGCATTGGCGGCATTGGCACATCTGGTTCTGGCCGGTGCTGTGCACTGCTGTGGCGGCGAGAACGTTCGCCTTGCTGCAGGGACTGTAGGCGTCGTATCGAGTGCGGTGGGACCGGCCACGTAGACTGGAGAGCCGGAGTTTTAACCGGAAAAGGGGCGTACCTGCATGAGCGGCCATTCCAAGTGGGCCACCACCAAGCACAAGAAGGCCGTCATCGACGCCAAGCGCGGCAAGATGTTCGCCAAGTTGATCAAGAACATCGAGGTCGCGGCACGTGTCGGCGGGGGAGACCCGGCCGGTAACCCCACCCTCTACGACGCGATCCAAAAGGCCAAGAAGAGCTCGGTGCCGAATGACAACATCGAGCGTGCCCGCAAGCGCGGAGGCGGCGAAGAGGCCGGTGGCGCCGACTGGCAGAACATCACCTACGAGGGCTACGGCCCCAACGGGGTCGCCGTGCTCATCGAGTGCCTGACCGACAACCGCAACCGTGCCGCCGGTGAGGTCCGCGTCGCGATGACCCGCAACGGCGGCAACATGGCGGATCCGGGCTCGGTGGCCTACCTGTTCTCCCGCAAGGGCATGGTGACGCTGGAGAAGAACGGCCTGACCGAGGACGACGTGCTGATGGCTGTTCTGGAGGCCGGCGCCGAAGAGGTCAACGACCTGGGCGACTCCTTCGAGATCATCTCCGAGCCGACCGACCTGGTCGCGGTGCGCACCGCGCTGCAGGAGGCCGGCATCGACTACGACTCGGCAGAGGCCAGTTTCCAGCCGTCGGTCACGGTGCCCGTGGATCTCGAAGGTGCCCGAAAGGTCCTCAAGCTCGTCGACGCGCTGGAAGACAGCGACGACGTGCAAGAGGTCTACACCAACATCGACATCCCTGACGATGTCGCCGCCCAGCTCGACGAGGAGTAGTGGCGAGCGTCCTCGACCCTGAGGGCGTCAAGTGGACGGTGCGAGCGCTGCGTCGATAGGCGTCTCGCCTGAGATCACCTCGAAGGTCCGTCCTACGGTGTCCGGCTCGTGGAGGACGGCGAGCAGCACGCGCGCGACGTCGGCGCGCGGGATCGTGCCGCGGCCGGTCGACTCCGCGATCGTCACGTTCCCGGTGGCCGGCTCGTCGGTGAGCCCGCCGGGCCGCACGATCGTGGTGCGCAGCCCGCTGCGGGCCCGGACATCTGCGTCAGCCTCGGATTTGGCCCGCATGTAGGCCAGGAACACCTCGTCGTAGTTCGCGTCGAGCGACCGGTCGTCGGCGGCCATGGCCGAGACCATCACGTACCGGCTCACCCCCGCGGCCTCGGCCGCCTCCGCCAGCAGGATCGCGGCATCCCGGTCGACGGTCTGTTTGCGCACCGCCCCGCTGCCGGGCCCGGCGCCCGCGGCGAACACGACGGCATCGGCGCCGTGCAGGGCGGTGGCGACCTCGTCCACCGACGCCCGTTCCAGGTCCAGCTCGACGGCCTCGGCCCCGGCGGCCCGCAGATCGGCCGCCTGGTCCGGGTTACGGATGAGCCCGGCCACCTCGTCCCCGCGTGCAGACAACAACTGTTCAAGGATCAGGGCGATCTTGCCGTGGCCGCCGGCTATCACTACGCGCATGGTTCCGACCCTACGGATCTGAGCGTGTCCCTGCGGCCTGCTGTCGCCGGCTCGCGCTAGGCTCTCGAACAGATGTTCTGACGAAGGGGTTCGTGTGCGGGTGATGGGAGTGGATCCCGGGTTGACACGCTGCGGCCTGTCGGTGGTGGAGAGCGGTCGCGGTCGGCAGGTCACCGCGCTGGATGTGGACGTGGTCCGCACCCCGGCCGACGCGCCGCTGCAGAAACGCCTGCTGGAGATCAGCGATGTCGCCGAGTACTGGATGGACACCCACCGGCCCGACGTGATCGCGATCGAGCGGGTCTTCGCCCAACAGAACGTGTCGACGGTGATGGGTACGGCCCAGGCCGGCGGGGTGATCGCGCTGGCCGCGGCCCGGCGCGACATCGAGGTGCATTTTCACACCCCGTCCGAGGTGAAGGCGGCGGTCACCGGAAACGGTCGCGCCGACAAGGCGCAGGTGACCGAGATGATCACCAGAATTCTTGCCCTGCAAGCCAAGCCGACCCCGGCGGACGCTGCCGACGCACTGGCGCTGGCCATCTGCCACTGCTGGCGGGCGCCGATGATCGCCCGGATGGCGGCCGCCGAGGCGATGGCCGCCGAACAGCGCCGCAAGTACACGGCGAAACTCAAGGCGGCCCGGGCATGATCGCGTCGGTGCGCGGTGAGGTCATCGACATCGCCCTCGACCACGCCGTGATCGAGGCCGCGGGTGTCGGCTACAAGGTGATGGCGACCCCGTCGACCCTGGCCAACCTGCGCCGCGGCGCCGAGTCCCGGCTGATCACCGCGATGATCGTGCGCGAGGATTCGATGACGCTCTACGGGTTCGCCGACGGCGAGGCCCGCGATCTGTTCCTCACGCTGCTGGGGGTCTCCGGTGTCGGCCCCAAGATCGCGTTGGCGACGCTGGCGGTCTACGACCCGCAGGCCCTGCGGCAGGCTCTGGCCGACGGCGATGTGACGGCGTTGACGCGGGTTCCGGGCATCGGCAAGCGCGGTGCCGAGCGGATGGTGCTCGAATTGCGCGACAAGATCGGTCCGGTCACCCCAGGGGGCTCCGGGTTCACCGGCCACGCAGTGCGCGCACCGGTGGTGGAAGCCCTTGTCGGACTTGGCTTCGCGGCCAAACAGGCCGAGGAGGCCACCGACAAGGTGCTGGCCAACGATCCCGAGGCCACCACGGCGTCCGCGCTGCGGTCCGCGCTGTCCATGTTGGGTAAGAAGTAATGGGCCGCTTCGACGATGCCGAGGAACCCGATGAGCGGGAGGTCTCACCGGCGCTGACCGTCGGTGAAGGCGATATCGACGCCAGCCTGCGCCCGCGCTCGCTGGGGGAGTTCATCGGTCAACCCCGGGTGCGTGAGCAGCTGCAGCTGGTCATCGAGGGCGCCAAGAACCGCGGTGGCACACCCGATCACATCCTGCTGTCCGGTCCGCCCGGCCTGGGTAAGACGTCGCTCGCGATGATCATCGCGGCCGAGCTCGGCTCGTCGTTGCGGCTCACCTCCGGCCCGGCGCTGGAGCGGGCCGGTGACCTGGCCGCGATGCTGTCCAACCTCGTCGAGCACGACGTGCTGTTCATCGACGAGATCCACCGCATCGCCCGGCCCGCCGAGGAAATGCTCTATCTGGCCATGGAGGACTTCCGCGTCGACGTGGTGGTCGGCAAAGGCCCTGGCGCCACGTCGATCCCGCTCGAAGTCGCGCCCTTCACCTTGGTGGGAGCGACCACCCGGTCCGGGGCACTGACCGGTCCACTGCGAGACCGTTTCGGGTTCACCGCGCACATGGACTTCTACGAACCGGTGGAGCTCGAGCGGGTGCTGGCCCGGTCGGCCGGCATCCTGGGCATCGAATTGGGTGGAGAGGCCGGTACCGAGATCGCCCGACGTTCCCGCGGCACGCCCCGCATCGCCAACCGGTTGCTGCGCCGGGTTCGGGACTACGCCGAGGTTCGCGCCGACGGTGTGATCACCCGCGATATCGCGAAGGCCGCGCTGGAGGTCTACGACGTCGACGAGCTCGGGCTCGATCGCCTGGATCGCGCGGTGCTGTCCGCGCTCACCCGTAGTTTCGGTGGCGGCCCGGTCGGGGTGTCGACGCTGGCCGTGGCCGTGGGGGAGGAGGCGACCACGGTCGAGGAGGTCTGCGAACCCTTCCTGGTCCGTGCCGGCATGGTCGCCCGCACGCCGCGGGGTCGGGTGGCCACGCCGCTGGCGTGGACGCATCTCGGTATGCATCCGCCGGTTACCGGCCTGGGACAGCCCGGCCTGTTTGAATAGACCGCATGGTCATCGCCGGTCTGGTGTTCGCCGCGCTCGCCGCGGTCCTGCATGTCTACATCTTCGTGATGGAGTCGCTGACCTGGACGTCGCCGCGTACCCGCGCCACCTTCGGAATCAATGAGGAGGAGGCGCAGGCCACCAAGGAGCTCGCCTTCAACCAGGGCTTCTACAACCTGTTCCTGGCGATCGTCACGGTGGTGGGCATCGTCGCGATTGGCATGGGGCACAACGCAGTTGGCGCCGCTCTGGTGTTCGCCGGCGTGGGCTCCATGCTGGCCGCCGCCGTGGTGCTGCTGACCAGTTCGCCCGACAAGGCACGCGCGGCCGTCACCCAGGGCATATTCCCGTTGATCGCGGTCGCGTTGCTCGTGATCAGCCTGCTCTAGGCCGTCACCCGAGGCGCCCCCGCCGGGATGTCGGCATCGTCAGTCCCGGCGCGCGGATTCGGGGGCGGCGTTCAATAGGTTGGAGCATGAGCACTTGACCCTCACGCCGCGTGAGGCACCAGTCTGTTCGACATGACGCAGGAGTTGCCGGTGGACGAGCTCACCGTCGGCCAGGTGGCTGAGCGATTTGGCATCACGGTCCGGACACTTCATCACTACGACGAGATCGGGTTGTTGACCCCGACCCGGCGTGGCGCCTCGGGATACCGGGTGTACACGTCGTCAGACCTGACGCGGTTGTCCCAGATCATCGTCTACCGCCGGCTCGAGTTCTCTCTTGATGAGATCGCGATGCTGCTGGACGAGGGTGATGAGGTCAGTCACCTGGTCCGTCAGCGCGAGTGCGTCATGACCCGCCTCGACGAGATGAAGGACCTCGTCGAGGCCATCGATCAGGCATTGGAGAAGGCAATGACGAACACCCCCATGACCGATGACGATATGCGCGAACTCTTCGGCGAGGAGTTCGACGACTATCAGGCGGAGGTCGAACAGAAGTGGGGCGAGACGGCGGAGTGGAAGGAGTCGCAGCGTCGAACGAAGGCCTACGGCAAGGACGAGTGGATCCAGATCAAAGCCGAGGGAGAAGCCGTCGAGCAGGCCCTGTCCGACGCTTTCCGCAACGGACTTCCGGCCGACTCCGACGCGGCAATGGATGCAGCCGAGCGGCACCGGCTCCACGTGAACCGCTGGTTCTACGACTGCCCGAGCGAATTCCACCGCAAGTTGGGTGACCTGTACGTGAGCGATCCGGCATACGTCGCAAAGTACGACGAATCCTTCGCGCTGCCGGGCTTGGCGGCATTCTGTCGCGACGCGATTCATGCGAACGCGGACCGAGCTGATCGCTGACGCGACAACAGCTTCCGCGGCCGCCCTGGAAACTGATTGGCCGCGGTCCTGGTGGGACCGCGGCCGCTCAGGGGGATCTTCCCTTGTGGGGAAGCCTGTTACAGCAATCCGAGCAGTTTCAGATCGCTGATGTACTTGACGATGACCTCGCGGGTGACATGCGGGATGTCCTTGTCCGGACCGATCTTCGCGTCCTGCACCGCGGCCCGGAACACGTCGGTCGGCGCCATCGCGCCGTTCACCGGCATACCGGGCTGCTGGTAGTTGTGCAGCAGGGGCAGCAGTGAGGCCTGACGCTGCTTGTCGGGCAACGCCCGCAACGTGGTCTCGAAGCGGGACAACCACTCCTGGTAGTCCTCCACGCGCTGGATCGAATAGCCGGCATCGACGAGCCAGTCGACGAACTCGTCCATGCCGAGGCCGTCGTCGTGCGGGTTCATCACGTGGTACGTCTCGAAGCCGTCCTGGACGTGGGCGCCCAGGGTGGAGATGGCTTCGGCGATGAACTCGACGGGCAGACCGTCGTAGTGCGAGCGCTGTCGCTTGCCGTCCGCGTCGAGCTGGTTGAAGGACTTCGGCGCGACACCGGTGGCGACGAGGCTGAACATCATGCGGGTGAACATGTCCGGCAGGTTCAACTGCCCGGCATAGGTGGTGTCGGCCAGGATCATGTCGCAGCGGAACACCGTCACCGGCAGGCCGGCCAGGTCGTGGGCTTCACGCAGCAGGACCTCACCGGCCCACTTGCTGTTGCCGTAGCCATTGGCATAGCCGTCGTCGACGCTTCGGGTCGCGCTGATCTCGCGGATATCGGCATCCTCCACGAACTTTCCTGGCTCGATACCGCCGCCCACGCCGATCGTCGACACATACGCGAACGGCTTGATCCGCGTGGTGAGCGCGATGCGGATGAGCTCGGCAGTGCCAAGCGCATTGGGCCCGAACAGTTCGCTGTAGGGCAGCACATGGTTGACCAGTGCGGCCGGGTCGACGATGAAATCGACGGTGTCGGCCAGGCGCTGCCAGGTCGCCAGGTCGAGGCCCAGATCGGCCTCGCCCTTGTCGCCGGCGATCACCTCGAGGTGGTCGGCGGCCAGCTCGCGGTAGTGCGCCAACAGCTTGGGATCCCCGCTGTCGAAGGTCTTGTCGAGCCGGGCGCGGGCTTCCTCGTCCGACTTGGCGCGCACGAGGCAGATGACCTTGCCGTCGACCAGATCCATGCGTTCCAGCCACTCCAGGGCCAGATAGCGACCCAGGAATCCGGTTGCGCCGGTGAGCAGTACGGTGCGGATCTCGCTGACCGGGCCCGGCAGGTTCGGTGCGGCAGCCAACGTCGCGGCGTCGATGAACTTGTCCAGGGTCAGATCGGACGCATGGACTTCGGTCGCGTTGCGGCCGTGCACCGAGGTGAAGGTCGGCCGCAGATTGGTACCGGAACGCTGAGCCTCGATGTACTCGGCGATGGTCCGAAGATCCGATGCCGGGCTGACGATCGCCGACACGGGCACCTCGACGTCGAAGATCTCCTGCAGCAGGTTTCCGAAGGTCAAGGCCGACAACGAATCCCCGCCCAGATCGGTGAAGTGGGCCTCGGGGGCGAGGTCGGATGCCGCGGCGCCGAGCAGCGCGCCGGCGGCCCGGCTCACGGTGTCGAGCACGGGAGCCTTCGCACCGTTGCGCCGCAGCTCGCTCAGTTCGTTGGCCTGTCCTTCGGCCAGTTCGGTGTACAGCTGCTCCAACCGCTCGCCGTAGTGACTCTTCAGGTTGGGGCGGGCCAGTTTGCGGATGCCGGTCAGCAGTCCGTTCTCCAGGCTGAACGGTGTGGTCTCTACAAGAAAATCCCGAGGAACCTCGTAACTTTGCAACCCGGCGGCGCGGGCAGCTTCCTGAAGGGAATCACCGATCGCCTGCTTTGAGGCGGTGGGATCGGTGGGCACCACGACGGCCAGCAGATACGAGCGGGCGCTGTTGCCGTAGATGAAGATCTGGCGCACCAGCGGGCTGTCTCCGAAGACCGCCTCCAGCTTGGACACGGTGACGAACTCGCCCTGCGAAAGCTTGAGGACGTTGTTGCGCCGGTCGAGGTACTCGACGTGGTCGGGCCCGAGCTCGGCGACGATGTCACCGGTGCGGTAGTACCCGTCCTCGTCGAACATCTCGGCGGTGATCTCGGGGCGCTTGTAGTACCCGGGGAACATCTGCTCGGACTTCACCAGCAGCTCACCGCGCGGGTGGGGCTGGTCGGTGCGGAAGTAGCCCAGATCCGGGACGTCGACCAGCTTGTAGTCGATCACGGGCGGACGCTGGATGTATCCGTCGACGAAGACCGAACCGGCCTCGGTCGAGCCGTAGCCTTCCAGCAGGTGCATGTCGAGCAGGCGTTCCACCCAGGCCTTCATCTCGGCAGAGATCGGCGCGGAACCGGTCATCGCGGAGACGAACCGCCCACCCAGCAGGTCCTCGCGGACCTCGGCGAGCACGTCGTCCTCACTGCCGCCGGAGCGGTCCAGCCGGCTCTGGTACTCCTGGAACAGCATGTCCCAGATGCGCGGCACAAAGCTCAACTGTGTGGGCCGCACCAGGGCGAGGTCGTCCAGGAACGTCGACAGGTCGCTGCGCGCAGCGAAATACGCGGTGCCGCCGGAGCTCAGCGTGCCGATCAGGATGCCGCGGCCCATGACGTGGCTCATCGGCATGAAGTTGAGGGTGATCGCCGGCAGCACGGCCTGGTTCTCGTCCCAGGTGGCCTTCGACGCGAGCTGCCACATGTTGGCGACCTTGCTCTCCGGGTACATCGCGCCCTTGGGGGTGCCGGTACTGCCGGAGGTGTAGATCAGCATGGCCAGCGGGTCGGGCTGACCCGGGGTGTACAGCGGTGCATCGGCGAGGGAGCGGCCGCGGTCGAGCACGTCGGCCAACGGTTCGACGACGACGTCGGTGTCCGCCAACGCAGACTTGGCAGCCTCGAAGGTCTCGCGCTGAGCGTCGACCTGGGGCCGGTAGTCGAAGACCACCAGGCGGCGCGGTGCGGGCCCGGACTTCACCAATTCGACTGCGTCGTCGAGGAAGTCGATGCTGGACGCGATCACGGTCGGCTCGGTCTCGGCGACGATGGGCCGCAGTGTGGTGACCGGGGCGCTGGTCTGCAGCGGCACCGACACGGCACCGAGTTCGATGAGGGCGGTGTCGATGGTGGTGTAGTCGACGCTGGTGAATCCGAGGATGGCGACGCGGTCGCCGTGCTTCACCGGATGGTTGTGCCAGGCGTTGGTGACAGCCTGGACGCGGTCGCCCAACTGCCGGTAGGTGATGGTGTCGAAACGGGGAAGCAGCTGGGCCGATGTGCGGCCGCCGGCGTCGGTGACGAACTCGACAGCGCGCTGTCCCAGCGCGGGGCGGTCGGCGTACCCGGCGAGCACGCCTTTGACGATGGCGGGCAGCCGCAGTTCGGGCTGGGCAACGGCGGTGTTGACGGCGTCGCTGGGGCGGGCGTCGGCGAACTGTGAATCGGTGTCATACAAGTGTGCGATACGGCGTTGGAGCCGGTCCTCGCGTGTTTCGGTGGTCATTTCAAGTCCCCTGAGCAAATCAAAATAACTATGGTCGGCGCGTTTGCCGCGCCTACTAATTACTACGTTAGTAAAACTAATTATATTTCGAGATGCCAGTCCATCGGCTGCGAGATTCGTCACGCCCGGACGCACGCCCGTCCCACTCCGGTGTGGGACGGGCGCGCGGGGGACTAGAGCAGGCCGAGCTGCTGCAGGTTGGTGATGTACTGGACGATCACTGCCGGGCTGACGTGGGGGATGTCCTTGTCGGGCCCGATCTTGGCTTCCTGCACCGCGGCCCGGAAGTGGTCCGTCGGGGCCAGGGCGCCCAGCATGGGCCGCTCGGGCCGCTGGTAGTTGTGCAGCAATGGCAGCAGCGAGGCCTGGCGCTGCCGGTCCGGCAGGGCGCGCAGGGTGCTCTCGAAGCGCTGGACCCATTGCCCGTAGTCGGCGATACGCTCGATCGCGTAGCCGGCCTCGATCAGCCAGTCGGTGAACTCGTCCATGCCGAGGCCGTCGTCGTACGGGTTCATCACGTGGTAGGTCTCGAAGCTCTCCACGGACTGCCCACCCAGCGTCGAGATCGACTCGGCGATGAACTCCACCGGCAGCCCGTCGTAGTGGGAACGCTGCCGGTTGCCGTCGGAATCCAGCTCGTAGAAGGACTTCGGCGCGATACCGCTGGCGACGAGGCTGAACATCATGCGGGTGAACATGTCGGGAAGGTTCAGCTGACCCGAGTACGTCGTGTCGGCCAGGATCATGTCGCAGCGGAACACCGCCACCGGCAGCCCGCACAGGTCGTTGGCCTCGCGCAGCAGAACCTCGCCGGCCCACTTGCTGTTGCCGTAGCCGTTGGCGTAGCCGTCGTTGATCTTGCGGACCGCGCTCATTTCCCGGACGTCGACCTGCTCGACGAACTTCCCGGGCTCGATCTGATCGCCCACGCCGATGGTCGACACATAGGTGTACGGCTTGATCTTCGTGGTGAGCGCGATCTTGATCAGCTCGGCGGTGCCCAGGGCGTTGGGGCCGAACAGCTCGCTGTAGGGCAGCACATGGTTGACCAGTGCGGCCGGGTCGACGATCAGGTCGACCTCGTCGGCCAGCCGCTGCCAGGTCTGCTGGTCCAGGCCGAGGTTCTCCTCACCTTTGTCACCGGCGATCACCTCGAGGTGGTCGGCGGCCAATTCCCGGTAGTGCGCAAGGAGTTTCGCGTCGCCACCGCTGTTGGATCCAGCACTGCCGAAGGTGGCGTCGAGCCGGGCCCGGGCCTCTTCGTCGGACTTGGCCCGCACCAGCGCGATGACCTTGCCGTCGACCAGATCCATGCGTTCCAGCCACTCCAGGGCCAGGTAGCGGCCCAGAAAGCCGGTGGCGCCGGTCAGCAGCACGGTCCGCACCTCGGCCGGAGCCTTGGGCAGGTTCGGCGCCGCGGCCAGGGTGTCGGCGTCGAGGAACTTGTCCAGTGTGAGATCGGCGGCACTGACCTCGGCGGCGTGCCTGCCGTGCACCGACGCGTAGGTCGGGCGCTTGGATCCGCTGCGCTGCGTTTCGATGTGCTGGGCGATACCGGCCAGGTCGGTGGCCGGGCTGACGATGACGCCGACCGGGACATCCACATCGAAGATCTCCCGGAGCAGATTGCCGAAAGTCAACGCCGACAAGGAATCTCCACCCAGATCGGTGAAGTGGGCATCGGGTCCCAGGTCGGATGCCGCGGCGCCCAGGAGCGCGCCGGCGGCCCGGCTCACGGTCTGCAGCACCGGGGCGTCGGCACTCGAGGCACGCAGCTCCCGAAGTTCGGCGGCCTGCGTCTCGGCCAGATCGGCGTACAACTGCTCGAGCCGCTCGCCGTAGTGCGCCTTCAGTTTCGGCCAGGCCAGCTTGCGGATACCGGTCAGCAGGCCGTTCTCGAGGCTGAAAGGTGTTGTCTCAACGATGAAATCGCGAGGGATCTCGTAGGACTGGAGGTCAGCTTCCCTGGCCACCTCCTGCAGGGATTCGCTGATCGCCTCTTTGGAAACGCTTGCGTCGGAGGGCACCACCACGGCCAGCAGATAGGGCTGCGCGCTGTTGCCGTACACGTAGATCTGTTGCACCAGTGGGCTGTTGCCGAACACCGCCTCCAACTTGGCCAGCGTGACGAACTCGCCCTGGGCGAGCTTGAGCACGTTGTTGCGCCGGTCGACGTAGCGCAGCTGGTCCGGGCCGAGCTCCGCGACGACG
Source organism: Mycolicibacterium sp. 050232 (assembly GCA_036235365.1). Lineage (GTDB taxonomy): Bacteria > Actinomycetota > Actinomycetes > Mycobacteriales > Mycobacteriaceae > Mycobacterium. The sequence goes on from JAZBEZ010000009.1 coordinate 62,659, forward strand.
TCGCCGGTCCGGTAGAAGCCGTCCTCGTCGAACACCGAAGCCGTGACCTCGGGGCGCTTGTAGTAGCCGGGGAACAGGTTCTCGGTCTTGATCAACAGCTCACCGCGGGGGTGCGGCTGATCGGTGCTGAAGTAGCCCAGGTCCGGGACGTCGACCAGCTTGTAGTCGATCACCGGGGGACGCTGGACGACGCCGTCGAACAGCGCCATGCCGGCCTCGGTCGAGCCGTACCCCTCCAGCAGGTGAATGCCCAGCATGTCCTGGGTCCAGGTCTTCAGCTCGGGTGAGATGGGTGCCGAGCCGGTCATCGCCGCGACGAAGCGTCCGCCGAGGACCTTGTCCCGAACCTCGGCCAGCACCTCGGCCTCGACGGCCTCACGGTCCTGACCTTCCTCGGCCAGGCGCTGATCGACCCGGCTCTGGAACTCGCTGTGGATCATCTCCCACACGCGCGGAACGAAATTCAGCTCGGTGGGCCGGGTCAGCGCGAGGTCCTCCAGGAGCGTCGACAGATCGCTGCGGGCCGCGAAGTAGCAGGTGCCGCCGGCGGCCAGCGAGGCGTAGAGGATGCCGCGACCCATCACGTGGCTCATCGGCATGAAGCTCAGGTTGATCGCCGAGCTGACCGGTCCGAGCCAGGCCTTGCTGTTGCGCCGCCAGAACTTGGCGACAGAGCTCTGCAGGTACATCGCGCCCTTGGGGGCGCCGGTGCTGCCCGAGGTGTAGATCAGCAACGCGAGCGGATCGGTTCCGTCGGACTCCGGCGCGGGCGGTGCCGGCAGTTCAGCGCCGCGGTCCAGCAACTCGGCCAGGGTGTCGACGGCAACAGCGGCGCCGATCAGTCGCTCGGCGGCCGACGCGACGGCGTCGCGGTGATCGTCGATCTCGGGGTGGTGGTCGAAAACGAGAACCCGGGCCGGAGCATGGGCGGTCAACGCCAGCTCGACGGCGTCGGCGAGGTGGTCGACACTCGCGGCGATCACCCGCGGTTCGGTCTCGGTCACGATCGGTGCCAGCGCCTCGGGCGAGGAGCTGGTCTGCAGGGGGACGGACACCGCGCCGATCTGGCTGAGAGCGGTGTCGATCACGGTGTAGTCGGCACTGGTGAATCCCAGGATGGCGACGCGGTCGCCGGCCGTGACGTCGGAGGCGTGCAGGGCTGCGGCGAGGGCGCGGACCCGCTGCCAGAGCTGGCCGTAGCTGATGGTGTCGAAGCGTGGGAGCAGGCGCGCGATCGTGCGTCCGGTGGCAGGGTCGACGACGAACTCGAGGGCGCGTTCGCCGAGGGCGGGGCGCTCGGAGTAGCCCTCCAGGACGGTCCGGACGATTTCGGGCAGAAGCAGGCCGGGGACGTCGACGGCGGCGGTGACGGTGTCGCTGGGAATCGCGGCGGCGAACTGTGGATCGGTGGCGGTCAGATCGGCGATACGGCTCGCCAGTTGCTCATCACGAGTATCAAACGACATCAAGAACCCTCTTTACAGATAGCTGAATTAATCACCGGCGCAACGTTGCGCTACCGAACTACTACGTTAGTGAAACTAAACTTATTTCCGGAAAGCCAGCTTCCTCGCTGTCAATGTGCTGTGAGTCTGGTCGTTCCCGAATGCCTGCCGGGCACCGCCTGATATCAGGCTCAACGGATTGCCGGGACGGCCGTTCGCGCCGGCGTCCGCCCGGCGAGCGCCTCCACCGCCGCGGCCGGGTCAGGCACCGCGATCAACAGGTCGCGGGTGGCGGCCAGCGCGGCGGGCGACGGTGCCACGCCGCCGACGGCGTCGGCGAGGTCGAGTAGATGCACGGTGGCCTCCATCAGCGCGACTTCGGCGACCACGCCGAGCGTGGTGCTGCCGACAATCGGGTAGCGGATCACCGTCTCGCCGGCGCGGGCCATCTCCGGCATGCGGCGCAGGTGGGTGGCGGCTTCGAGGAATCGTGCCGCCGCGGCCGGTGGCGTCAACGTCGAGCCCTCAAGCACGGCACGTTCGGCGATCTGGTCCGCCGTGGTGTTGGCGACGCCATCGGGCCGGTTGAAGATACGCAGCATCTCGGCAGCGTCCGTCACCGCGGGCGCGCCGTCCTCTCGGGCCTCGGCCAGGTCGTCGAACGTCGTGACCTCCGGGCAGACATGGGCAACCAGCGACTGAACGTCCCAGGACTCCAAACGGGTTGTCGTACGCCACTGTGCCGCGGTGAGGCCGGCGCACCGGTGCCCCCACCGGTCCCAGGCGTCGGCCAATTCATCGCGCAGGGCGTTTCCGACGAGACGCATCCCCTCAGGGTAGGAGCGTTACTGCCACCGAGTTTGGGTACCCACCGGAGTGTCAAAGGAGGCATCATGACCGAATTCGATAACCGCGGCGGTCGTCTGCGCATGTCCCGCAGCCGCGGGGCCGCCAGCGGGTTCCTGCTGGTCCTGCTGGGAATCTGGGGTGCCCTGATCCCGTTCGTCGGCCCGTACTTCGACTTCGCCTTCAGCCCGGATCAAGCCTGGGCGTGGACGTCGGCGCGCGGCTGGTTGGAGGTGCTTCCGGGTGCTGTCACGGCGCTGGGTGGCCTGCTGCTCCTTGGTTCGGGGAATCGCGCCACCGCGGCGTTCGGCGGATGGCTGGCGGTGCTGGCCGGGGCCTGGTTCGTCGTGGGCCGGGCGCTCGCGGGGCCGTTGGGTCTCGGCGACGCCGGCATGCCGATCGCCGTGACCGACGCCAAGCGCGTGACGCTGGAGTTGGCGTACTTCTCGGGGCTCGGTGCGCTGATCGTGTTCCTCGGAGCGGTCGCGGTGGGCCGGTTGTCGGTCCGCACCGTGCGTGACGTCGAATACGCGCAACGGCCCGCGGCATATCCAGTGTCGGCCGAACCCGTCGCGGTTGCCGACGCGCAGCCCACCGAAGCGGTGCCCGCGCGCGAGCACCGGCACTGGGGCGGACTGTTCGGCCGTCGCCACACCCACGCTCATTAGCGCTTCAGAGGTCGCGCAGGATCAGCTCGAGCACGTCGAGCCCCTCGATGAGCAATTCGTCGCTGATCGTCAGCGGCGGCAAGAAGCGCAATACGTTGCCGTAGGTGCCGCAGGACAGCACGATCACCCCGGCCGCATGGGCACCGGCGCACAGCGCCTTGGTCAGCTCCGGGTCGGGCGTGGTGGTGCCGGCCTTGACCAGTTCGACGGCGATCATCGCGCCGCGGCCGCGCACGTCGCCGATCCGGTCGTCCTCGGCCTGCAGCCGGCCCAGTCGGTCCTTCATCAGCACTTCGATCCGGGCCGCCCGCTCGACCAATCCGTCGGCCTCGATGGTCTCGATGGTGGCCAGCGCCGCCGCGCACGCGACGGGATTGCCGCCGTAGGTGCCGCCCAGCCCCGATACGTGCGGCGAGTCCATGATCTCGGCCCGCCCGGTCACCGCGGACAACGGAAGGCCGTCGGCGATCCCCTTGGCGGTCACGATCAGGTCGGGATCTATGCCCTCGTGCTCGCACGCGAACATCGCGCCGGTCCGGGCGAATCCGGTCTGCACCTCGTCGGCGATGAACACGACGTTGTTGTCGCGGCACCACCCGAGCAGCGCGGGCAGGAAGCCGTCGGCCGGGACGATGAACCCGCCCTCACCCTGGATGGGCTCGATGATGACCGCCGCCAGGTTGTCCGCGCCGATCTGCTTGTCCATCACGTCGATGGCCCGCCTGGCCGCGAGCGCGCCGTCGGTGGCCAGCTCCTTGCCGAACTCGGCATCGCGGAAGGGATAGGACAACGGCGCCCGGTAGATCTCGGGCGCGAACGGACCGAAGCCGTGCTTGTACGGCATGGACTTGGCGGTCAACGCCATCGTGAGGTTGGTGCGCCCGTGATAGGCGTGGTCGAAGGCGACGACGGCAGACTTGTGGGTGTAGGACCGCGCGATCTTGACCGAGTTCTCCACGGCCTCGGAACCGGAATTGAACAGCGCCGACCGCTTCTCGCCGCGCACCGGCGTCAGCCGGTTGAGGTGTTCGCAGACCGCGACGTACTCCTCGTACGGCGTCACCATGAAGCACGTGTGGGTGAAGTCGGCGGCCTGCGCGGCCACCGCCGCGACCACGCGCGGCGACGAGTTGCCGATGGTGGTGACGGCGATGCCCGAGCCCAGGTCGATGAGCCGGTTGCCGTCGACGTCCTCGACGATGCCGCCTCCGGCACGGGCGGCATATACGGGCATGGTGTTACCGACACCACGGGCGACGGCCGCCGATTTTCGGCCGATCAAGGCCTCGGATTTGGGGCCGGGGATGGCGGTGGCCAGAAGGCGGGACTGCTCTGGATGGCTCAACACTGCCTCCTCAATATGGAAGAGGGACGCCGGGAACAACGCGTTCTGAGCCTAGCCGCGCGGCCCGGCTGTCGGCGGCGAATGGGGTGGTCCGGGTCCGCGGCGGTATCGTGGCCTCGGTCGCCCTGACATCTGACACAACACGAAAGACATAGTTGACATGGATCTCGTCATTTTCCTGCCCCTGCTGATCGTCATGGGCGCGTTTATGTTCTTCGCGTCGCGTCGTCAGCGCAAAGCGATGCAGGCGACCATCGACCTGCACAACTCGCTGCAGATCGGCGATCGCGTGCACACCACCTCGGGCCTGCAGGGCACGATCACCGGCATCACCGACGACAACGTCGACCTGGAGATCGCCCCCGGCGTCGTCACCACCTGGATGAAGCTCGCGGTGCGTGACCGCATCGAGGAGGACACCGATAGTGATAGTGATGCCGACGGCTCGACCTCGACCGCGACTGAACTGACCGAGAGCACCGGTGTCACCGACACCGACGGCCTCAAGAAAGACTGACCGCAGAGCACCCAGGACAAGCACGTACCCTTTGCGGTGCTGACGAACTGATCTCGAGGAGACCCTAGAAACGTGGCATCGTCTACGGCGCCGGTGCATCCTGCGCGCTACCTGACACTTTTCCTGGTCCTTCTGATCGGCGTTTATCTGCTGGTGTTCCTCACCGGCGACAAGCAGGCCAAGCCCAAACTGGGCATCGACCTGCAGGGCGGTACCCGGGTGACGCTGACGGCGCGCACCCCGGACGGCTCGACGCCGACCAGAGAGGCACTCAACCAGGCCCAACAAATCATCAGTGCCCGCGTCGACGGACTCGGCGTCTCGGGCTCGGAGGTCGTCATCGACGGCGACAACCTGGTGATCACCGTTCCCGGCAACGACGGCAGCGAGGCCCGCAACCTGGGCCAGACCGCGCGTCTGTACATCCGGCCCGTCGTGCACGCGATGCCCGCCAAGCCGCCGGCCCAGCAGGGTCAGCAGCCGGGCGGCGCTCCTGGTGCCCCCGCGGCCCCGGGTGCGCCTGCGGCCCCTGGTGCCCCCGCGGCGCCTGGCGTCATACCGGGTGTACCGGGTGCCGTTCCGGGCATGCCGGGCATGCCGGGCGAGGCTCCGGCGGCACCGCCGGCCGGTGAGCCGGTCCCGGCACCCCAGCCGCGTCCCTACCCGCTGGACCCCGCGCCCACGCCGGGCGAACCGACCCCGGCGCCCGCCCCGGGTGCGCCCGCGCCGGCTCCTGCCCCGGGCGAGCCCGCTCCCGCGCCGGGCCCGGCTCCGGCGCCGCCCAAGCCGGGCGACGCCAAGGCGGCCCTGGCGCAGCGCATCGCCGACGAGAAGGAACTGCGGCAGAGCGCCAACCCGTCGATCCAGATCCTGGCGCTGCAGTACCAGGCCACCCGTTGCGGTGACGAAGATGTGCTGGCCGGCAACGACGACCCGAACCTGCCGCTGATCACCTGCTCGCAGGACGGCCAGACGGTCTACCTGCTGAGCAAGTCGATCATGAGCGGCGAGGAGATCGCCGACGCCACCTCCGGGCTGAACCAGCAGCAGGGTCAGTACGTCGTCGACGTGACCTTCAAGAGCGGGGGCGCCAAGACCTGGGCCGACTTCACCGCGGCGAATGTGGGCACGCAGACGGCGTTCACCCTGGATTCGCAGGTGGTCAGCGCCCCCGAGATACGCGAAGCCATCCCCGGCGGCAACACCCAGATCACCGGCCAGTTCAACTCGGACACGGCCAAGGAACTGGCCAACGTGCTCAAGTACGGTTCGCTGCCGCTGTCGTTCGAATCGTCTGAAGCTGAGACGGTTTCGGCAACCCTGGGCCTGTCGTCGATGAGGGCCGGCCTGATCGCAGGCGCAGTCGGCCTGGCCGCGGTGCTGCTGTACTCGCTGCTGTACTACCGGGTGCTCGGGCTTCTGGTGGCGCTGTCGCTGGTTGCCGCCGGCGCAATGGTTTTCGCGATCCTCGTGCTGCTCGGCAGATACATCGGCTACACGCTGGACCTGGCCGGTATCGCCGGTCTGATCATCGGTATCGGTACCACCGCCGACTCCTTCGTGGTGTTCTTCGAGCGAATAAAGGACGAGATCCGTGAGGGCCGGTCCTTCCGGTCGGCGGTGCCCCGAGGCTGGGCCCGCGCCCGCAAGACGATCGTGTCCGGCAACGCCGTGACCTTCCTGGCTGCCGCGGTGCTGTACTTCCTGGCGATCGGCCAGGTCAAGGGCTTCGCGTTCACCTTGGGCCTGACCACCATCCTGGACATCGTGGTCGTGTTCCTGGTGACCTGGCCGCTGGTGTACCTGGCCTCCAAGTCTCCGACGATGGCAAAACCTGCCTTCAACGGTCTCGGCGCGGTGCAGCAGATCGCGCGGGAGCGCCGAGAGGCTTCGCATGCGACCGCGGGACGGGGATAAGCACATGGCAGCAGCAAAGAACACCGCCGACGACACGACCGCGGAAGACGTCAAGGACACCGCGGTGGAGGCGCCGAACATCGAATCCACGTCGGCGGCAATGCCGAAGCACGGCTTCTTCGTCCGGCTCTACACGGGCACCGGCGCCTTCGAGGTGGTCGGCCGCCGCAAGCTCTGGTACGCGATCAGCGGCATCATCGTCGCGATCTGCGTCGCCAGCATGGTGCTTCGCGGGTTCACCTTCGGCATCGACTTCGAGGGCGGCACCAAGGTGTCGATGCCGTCGGCCGGTTCTGAGGGGATCGTCTCGGTCCAACAGGTCGAGGACGTCTTCAACAAGACCCTGAACAAGGCCCCCGAGTCGGTCGTGCTGGTCGGCAGCGGCGCCTCGGCGACCGTGCAGATCCGTTCGGAGACCTTGTCCAACGACGAGACCGAGAAGCTGCGGACCGGGCTGTTCGACGCGTTCCATCCCAAGGGCGCCGACGGCCAGCCCAGCAAGCAGGTGATCAGCGACTCGGCGGTGTCCGAGACCTGGGGTGGACAGATCACCCAGAAGGCGTTGATCGCGCTCGTGGTCTTCATCGTGCTGGCGTCGATCTACATCGCGTGGCGCTATGAGCGCTACATGGCGGTGGCGGCGATGGCCACCCTGGTCTTCGACCTGGTGGTGACCGCCGGTGTCTACTCGCTGGTCGGATTCGAGGTCACCCCGGCCACGGTCATCGGTCTGCTGACGATTCTGGGCTTCTCGCTCTACGACACGGTGATCGTGTTCGACAAGGTCGAAGAGAACACCCACGGCTTCGAGCACACCACGCGCCGAACGTTCGCCGAGCAGGCCAACCTTGCCGTCAACCAGACCTTCATGCGCTCGATCAACACCAGCCTCATCTCGGTGTTGCCGATCATCGCGCTGATGGTGGTGGCCGTATGGCTGCTGGGCGTCGGGACCCTGATGGATCTGGCCTTGGTCCAGCTGGTCGGCGTCATCGTCGGTACCTATTCGTCGATCTACTTCGCCACGCCGCTGCTCGTGTCGCTGCGCGAACGTACGGAACTCGTGCGCAAGCACACGAAGCGCGTGATGAATCGCCGGGAGAAGGGCGCCAAGGCGTCGACGGCCACCAAGGGCGCAGCGGACACATCCGATGCGGACGCCGGCGACAGCGGTGCCGAGACGGTGTCGGCCTCGGTCGTCGCCGAGCCCGCACCGGCCAAGCCGGTTCCCGGCGCGCGACCGACCGCGCGGACCGGACGTCCGTCGGGCAAGCGGAACACCCGGCGGTAAACCGGCATGGTTCAGTGGCGGGCCATCGCCCGGGCACGGACGGCAGTGGCGGCGGCGACGCTGTCCGTGGTCACCGCGGTGGGCCTGACGGCGTGTTCGGGCAGCTCGGCCGACGAGATCGACTACGCCGTCGACGGCACCCTGACCACCTACAACACCAACACGGTGGCCGGAGCCGCGTCGGCCGGGCCCCAGGCGTTCGCACGGGCGTTGACGGGCTTCGCCTATCACGGCCCCGAGGGTCAGGTCGTCGCCGACAACGACTTCGGCTCGGTGTCGGTGGTGGGTCGCGCCCCGCTGATCCTCGATTACGTGATCAGCGACAAGGCGGTCTACTCCGACGGCAAGCCGATCACGTGTGACGATCTCGTGCTGGCATGGAGCGCACAGTCCGGCCGGTTCCGCATGTTCGACGCAGCCAGCCAGGCGGGTTACCGCGACATCGCGTCCGTGGATTGCGCACCCGGGCAGAAACGGGCCCGGGTCTCGTTCGCGCAGGACCGCGGGTTCGTCGACTACGGCCATCTGTTCGCCGCGACCGCACTGATGCCGGCACACGTCATCGCCGACGAACTCGGTCTGGGCGACGGCGGCGTTGCGACCGCACTGCAGTCCGGTGACCAGCCGACCATCGACCGCATCGCCAAGGCGTGGAACACCATCTGGGATCTCAAGCCCGATCTCGACCTCAAACGGTTCCCGTCGTCGGGTCCGTACCGGATCGACTCGGTGTCCAAGGACGGTGTGGTGGTCCTGGTTGCCAACGACAAATGGTGGGGCACCCCGGCGGTCACCAACCGGATCGCGGTGTGGCCGCGTGGGGCCGACATCCAGGAGCGGGTGAATCAGGGATCGTTCGACGTCGTAGACATCGAGTCCGGATCCTCGGGCCTGCTCAACCTGCCCGACGACTACGTCAGCATGGAGAGCCCGTCGGCCGGTGTCGAGCAGTTGATCTTCGCGCCCGGTGGTCCGCTGGCCGCCCCGCCGGCAAGGCGGGCTGTTGCGCTGTGCACCCCGCGGGACGTGATCGCGCGCAACGCCGCGGCGCCTGTCATCAACTCCCGGTTGAGCCCGGTCAGCGACGACGCATTCAGTGCGGCCGAGAATGTCGGTGAGGCCGCACAATTCGGTGTGGCCAACCCGGTCGCGGCCCGCGCCGCCCTCAACAACAAGCCGCTGACAGTCCGTATCGGCTATCAGACGCCCAACGCCAGACTGGCCGCCACCGTGGGTGCGATCGCGAAGTCGTGCGCCGCGGCGGGCATCACCGTTCAGGACGCGGGATCGGCGACGGCCGGACCGGTGGCGTTGCGCAACAACGAGTTCGACGGCTTGTTGGCCAGCACCGGCGGGGCCGCCGGCAGTGGGTCGTCGGGTTCTTCAGCCATCGATGCCTACGCGTTCCACTCCGGCAACGGCACCAACCTGCCCGGCTACTACAACGAGCGGGTCGACGGGATCATCGACGCGCAGGCTGTCACGTCCGATCCGAAGGAACTGGCCCGGCTGGCGGGGGAGGGCGCCCCGATCCTGTGGAACGACATGCCGACCCTGCCGCTGTATCGCCAGCAGCGCACCGTGCTGACGTCGACCAAGATGTATGCCGTGAGCAGCAATCCGACCCGCTGGGGCGCAGGGTGGAATATGGACCGCTGGAAGTTGTCCACATGAGCGGCGACGTCACCAGGGTCTCGGAGCTGGTCAAGAAACTGATCCGGGAGGTTCCTGACTTTCCCGAGCCCGGCGTGCAGTTCAAGGATCTGACGCCGCTGCTGGCCGATGCGCAGGGCCTGGGCGCGGTCACCGACGCCCTGGCCGCCACCGCGGCCGGCGCGGATCTGGTCGCAGGACTGGACGCGCGCGGGTTTCTGCTGGGTGCCGCGGTCGCGACCCGACTCGGTGTCGGTGTGCTCGCGGTACGCAAGGGCGGGAAGCTGCCGCCCCCGGTGCACAGCGTCACCTATCAGCTCGAATACGGTAGTGCGACGTTGGAGATCCCGGCAGACGGGATTGATATCGCCGGCCGCAACGTTGTGATCATCGACGATGTCCTGGCCACCGGCGGAACCCTGGGAGCGGCAAGACAGCTGCTTGAGGCGAGTGGAGCCAACGTGCTGAACGCCGCGGTGGTGCTGGAATTGACGGCCCTCGGCGGCCGGGACGTGGTGGCACCGCTACAGGTCACCAGCCTGCACACGGTGTGAGGGATATCCTCGAACTCTCGGAGGTTGAGCGGAGGTGACGATGGCCGGCGATACGGGTACGGACGCGACTGCGGGCCAGGCGGTGCAGTCGCCGCCGGCGTCGCCGGGCGCCACGGGACCCGACGCGACGAAGACCAGCGCCTCACGGCGGGTGCGCGCGCGGCTCGCTCGCCGGATGACCGCGCAGCGCAGTGCGGTCAACCCGGTCCTGGAGCCTTTGGTCGCGGTACACCGCGAGATCTATCCGAAGGCCGATCTGCAGCTGTTGCAGCGCGCCTACGACGTCGCCGAGCAGCGTCATGCCGACCAGCTCCGCAAGTCCGGTGACCCCTACATCACCCATCCGCTGGCGGTGGCCAACATCCTGGCCGAGCTCGGTATGGACACCACCACGCTGGTGGCTGCGCTGTTGCACGACACCGTGGAGGACACCGGCTACACCCTGGAGGCCCTGACCGCCGAGTTCGGCGCCGAGGTGGGCCACCTCGTCGACGGGGTCACCAAGCTGGACAAGGTGGTGCTCGGCTCGGCCGCCGAGGGCGAGACCATCCGCAAGATGATCATCGCGATGGCCCGCGATCCCCGGGTGCTGGTCATCAAGGTGGCCGACCGGCTGCACAACATGCGCACCATGCGGTTCCTGCCGCCCGAGAAGCAGGCTCGCAAGGCCCGCGAGACACTGGAAGTCATTGCTCCCCTTGCACATCGGCTCGGTATGGCCACCGTCAAGTGGGAGCTTGAGGATCTGTCGTTCGCGATCCTGCACCCGAAGAAGTACGAGGAGATCGTGCGGCTGGTCGCCGACCGGGCGCCGTCACGCGACACCTACCTGGCCAAGGTGCGCGCCGAGATCGGCGTGGCGCTGAGTGCGATGAAGATCAACGCGGTGGTCGAGGGCAGACCCAAGCACTACTGGTCGATCTACCAGAAGATGATCGTCAAGGGGCGCGACTTCGACGACATCCACGACCTGGTCGGCGTGCGGATCCTGTGCGACGAGATCCGGGACTGCTACGCGGCCGTCGGCGTCGTGCACTCTCTGTGGCAACCGATGGCGGGCCGGTTCAAGGACTACATCGCCCAGCCGCGCTACGGCGTCTACCAGTCACTGCACACCACGGTGGTCGGCCCCGAGGGCAAGCCCCTGGAGGTGCAGATCCGGACCCGGGACATGCACCGTACCGCCGAGTACGGCATCGCGGCGCACTGGCGCTACAAGGAAGCCAAGGGCCGCAACGGAGTTCCGCATAGCGGCGCCGCCACCGAGATCGACGACATGGCCTGGATGCGCCAACTGCTGGACTGGCAGCGGGAAGCGGCCGACCCCGGCGAGTTCCTCGAGTCGTTGCGTTACGACCTTGCGGTGCAAGAGATCTTCGTCTTCACCCCGAAGGGCGACGTGATCAACCTGCCGACCGGCTCGACCCCGGTCGACTTCGCCTATGCGGTGCACACCGAGGTGGGCCACCGCTGTATCGGCGCCCGGGTCAACGGCCGGCTCGTCGCGCTGGAGCGCAAGCTGGAGAACGGTGAGGTCGTCGAGGTGTTCACCTCGAAGGCGCCCAACGCCGGGCCGTCGCGCGACTGGCAGACCTTTGTGGTGTCGCCGCGGGCGAAGGCCAAGATCCGGCAGTGGTTCGCCAAGGAACGCCGCGAAGAGGCACTGGAATCGGGCAAGGACGCCATTGCACGCGAGGTCCGCCGTGGCGGACTTCCGTTGCAGCGCTTGATCAATGCCGATTCGATGGGTGCGCTGGCCCGCGAGTTGCGGTACGCGGACGTCTCGGCGCTGTACACCGCGGTCGGTGAGGGCCACGTCTCGGCGCGCCATGTCGTGCAGCGTCTGCTCGCCCAGGTCGGTGGCGACGATGCGGCCGAGGACGAACTCGCGGAGCGGTCCACCCCGTTGACCATGCCGGTGCGGCAACGCAGCACCGACGACACCGGTGTCGCTGTGCCGGGAGCTCCCGGAACCTTGACCAAGCTGGCCAAGTGCTGCACCCCGGTGCCCGGCGACACCATCATGGGTTTCGTGACCCGCGGTGGCGGGGTCAGCGTGCACCGCACCGATTGCACGAATGCGGCGTCGCTGCAACAACAGTCGGAACGCATCATCGAGGTGAACTGGGCACCGTCGCCGTCGTCGGTGTTCCTGGTGGCCATCCAGGTCGAGGCGCTGGACCGGCACCGGCTGCTCTCCGACGTGACCCGGGTGCTCGCCGACGAGAAGGTCAACATCCTCTCGGCGTCGGTGACCACGTCCAACGATCGGGTGGCGATCAGCCGGTTCACCTTCGAGATGGGCGATCCCAAGCACCTGGGCCACCTGCTGAGCGTGGTGCGCAACGTGGAAGGCGTGTACGACGTCTACCGCGTCACGTCGGCGGCCTGACGACCGCTGACTGCGCCGGCGCCCTGCGCCGGGCGAGGTACACCACACCGGCCACGGTGATCCCCAGTACGCAGAGCCCTATCGCGACGACGGGCACGCGCAGCAGTTTGACGAGCAGCGTTGCGGGCAGGGTCGCGTCCTCGGAGGACTCCAGCGACAACGAGAAGGGCAGCGATCCCGATGTCAGGATGCCGGCGAGTGCGTGTGCCGACTCGGCGGTGAAATCGCCGGTGATCTCGACCCGGCCACCCGGGATGGCCTCACGGATTTCCGGGGCGCTGACCACCCGCGTGTCGAGAGTGAACGCGGTCTGGGTGCCGATGTTGGCCTCGGTGAAGTCCGCCCAGGTCTTCGTGCCGGCGCTGGTGTACCCCACGTCGACGACGTACCGGCCCGCGTCCTCGTCGTACCTGGAGTCCGCTTCGTCGATCTCCGCGCCGCTCATGATCGACTTGCTCAGCAGGTAGACGGTTTCTCCGTCTTCGGAGCAGGTGATCAGCGGCAGGTTCGGGTCGTCGTGGCCGGCGAGCACATCATCGTCGCCGCAGCGCGTCGCCTGAAACTGCAGCGCCAGGATCTGCATCGAGGGGTCCGTGGCCTGCCGGAGTGTCTTCTCGTCCGAAATGCGTTGTGCCTGGTCGGGTTTCGCCACCCTGGGGGTGGGTGTCGATGGAACCGGTGGGGACCCGGGTTTGGCCGGCATCGCGTGGATCACCGGACGGATCATCAGCTGGCCCGGCATCGTGATGTCCCGCACCACGTCTGGGTCACGACTCGGGACGGTGACCGCCACGCTGTCGCTGTCGGTCGCGACCTCCGATCCGGAGAAGCCCATGCCGTGCAGGCGTTTCTCGACGACCTCCCGCGTTTTCGCCAGGGCATCGGCTGACGGCGGCGAGCCGCCCGGAGTCGCGGTCGAATACGTCATGCGGGTGGCTTCACGGTCCGCCCAGATGCCCCGGGTCAAGAACACCGCGGCGGCGTACGCGGCGACCAGCACGACAAGGAACAGCACCCCGAGAACGCGGGTCAGGGCGCTGGTGCCGCTGGGTTGGGGTGGGGGAGGCGGGTACTGGACTGGAATCGGATAGGACACCGCAACCTCCTCGTCGGCTCAGCCCACGCTTGCCGATTTGATTGTGACCGGTGCGGCGGGCCTGCCGTCGTCGCTTCCGTCGGCAACCCCACCGTCGGCGATCGCGTCGAGGGTGGCCAGGCCGGTCTTGTCGACAGTGCCGAACACCGTATATGTCGGCGGCAGCATGGAGTCTTCGTACACCAGGAAGAACTGGCTGCCGTTGGTGCCCGGTCCCGAGTTGGCCATCGCGACCGTGCCGCGTGGATAGACCACAGGTTCTTTCACCGCGGGGTCCGAGAGCCGGTACTGGTTGGTCGGGTATTCATTCGGGAATCGGTAACCGGGCCCACCTGTTCCGGTGCCGGACGGGTCACCGCACTGCAGCGCCGCGAGGGTTCCGGTGCTCAGCCGGTGGCACTCGGTGCCGTCGAAGAACCCTTGGGAGGCCAGGCTGGCGAAATTGTTCACCGTGCACGGCGCTTTGCCGTTGGCGAGGTTGAGTCCGATGCTGCCGCGATCGGTGACGATCCCGGCCTCCACCGCGGCCGGTTCGGTCGGCACCGGGCCGGAGCGCGGCAGGGTGGCAGGCTTGGCCGCCGGTGTCGTGGTGGCCGGGTACTGGCAGTTGCCGCCGAGGTTCGGCGGTGGCGCGAACGCAGGCAGTTGCCGGCTCGACCCCGCGGCGGCCGGGTAGCGATCCTGACGCGGCATGTTCTCGGCGGCCCTGATCACGACGAGGCCGAGCACCACGGTCAGCACCACCGCCACCACCGCCAGGGCTGTCATCGCGTATCCGATGACCAGGCCGGCGATCGCGATGCCGCGGCCCTGTTCGCCGCTGCGTTTGAGCTGTGACAGCGAGATGTGCCCGAACAGGATGCCCAGCGGCGCGAACAGGACCGCGCACACCAGTGACGCGACCGCCATGCCGTTGGTGTGGGCAGACGGGGGATAGCCGGCCGGATATCCCACCGGGTGACCCGGCGCGAAATGGACAGGGTCCGGCTGGTAGCCGCCGTAAGGGGGCGGGACGGTCAAATGGCTCCCGCCCTAGTCCAGGGCCACGGACTTCAGCTGGACATCGAGTGCCGGCTTACCGTCCGGTCCGCCGCCGGCGACACCGGCTGCGGCGATCTTGTCGAGCGTGGCAAGCCCGGTGTCGTCGATCTTGCCGAACACGGTGTAGTTCGGGGGCAGCTGCGAGTCCTGGTACACCAGGAAGAACTGGCTGCCGTTGGTGTTCGGCCCGGCATTGGCCATGGCCAGCGTGCCGCGCGGGTAGAGCACCGGATTCTGCAACGCCGGGTCGTCGGGCTGGTACTGGTTGGTCGGGTACTCGTTGGCGAACTGGTAGCCGGGGCCGCCGGTGCCCTGACCGGTCGGGTCACCGCACTGCAGCACCGACAGGCCGCCCGTGGTCAGCCGGTGGCACGGGGTGTCGTTGAAGTAGTTCTGCCCGGCCAGGCTCGCGAAGCTGTTCACCGTGCACGGGGCCTTGCCGTTGTCGAGCTGGAGCCCGATGTTGCCCTGCGTGGTGACCACGCTGACGCTGACCATGGCCGGGTCGGTCGGAACCTTGCCGGTGTGCGGCGGGGTGTTCTGCTTGCTGGCAGCGGCTGCGGCCGGGTACTGGCAATTGGCGCCGAGGTCGGCGGGTGCGGCGAAGGCCGGCAGCTGGCCGTCGGCGGCGGGCTGGGCCGGTGCGCCCGACGTCGCGGTGGTGGTCTCCGCCGAGGCGGTGGTGCTGCCCGAGTCCTTGCTGGTGAACACGAACGTGGCCACGACGGCGCCGATGACCACGAGGGCCGCGACGACGGTGCCTGCGATGGTCAGGATGCGTCGCTTGCGTTCCTGGGCGGCACGGCGCTCCAGCTGTTGCTCCAGCTTGCGCTTGGCCGTCTCACGCCGTTCTTGGTTGGTCGGCACCGCAGCAGTCCTCCTTGTGAGCGGTCGGGATCGCTGACGAGTCTGCCAGGCGAACCTGGACTCCGGGTCTGCGACCCGCGGGAACCGCAGGTGGCGGACCGGCCGTGGGAAACTGGGGCCGTGTTCATTACCGGATTTCCGGCCGGGATGCTGGCGTGCAACTGTTACGTGCTGGCCGAGCGGCCCGGGACCGACGCGGTTGTCGTCGACCCGGGCCAGCGGGCCACGGACCGGCTGCGCCGCATTCTCGACGAGAACCGCCTGACCCCGGCGGCGGTCCTGCTGACCCACGGTCACGTCGATCACATGTGGTCGGCCCAGAAGGTGGCAGACACCTATGGCTGCCCGGTGTACATCCACCCCGAGGACCGGTTCATGCTGACCGATCCGATCAAGGGATTCGGGCCCCGGCTGGCCCAGCTGGCGTTCGGCGTTCTGTTCTCCGAACCCAAACAGCTCGTCGAGCTGAACCGAGACGGCCAGACCCTCGATTTCGGTGGGGTGGCGGTGACCGTCGACCACACGCCGGGTCACACGAGGGGATCGGTGGTGTTCCGCGTCTCGGGGGACCGCAGCTTCCCGGGATCCAGCGCCGACACGGTGTTCACGGGCGATACGCTGTTCCGGTCCTCGGTGGGCCGCACCGACCTGCCCGGTGGCAGCGGACGTGACCTGCTCACCTCGATCGTGACAAAGCTGTTGGTACTCGACGACGACACCGTGGTATTACCAGGACACGGCCCGCGCACGACCATCGGGCACGAACGCCGCACCAACCCGTTTCTCGAAGGTTTGACTCTGTGACATCTGCATTCCAGGCGCCCAAGGGCGTGCCCGACTACCTCCCGCCGGAGTCGGCGCAGTTCGTCGCGGTCCGGGACGGGCTGCTGACGGCGGCCCGTCGCGCCGGGTACGGCGACATCGAGCTGCCGATCTTCGAGGACACCGCGCTGTTCGCCCGCGGCGTGGGCGAGTCCACCGACGTGGTGTCCAAGGAGATGTACACGTTCGCCGACCGGGGCGACCGTTCGGTGACGCTGCGGCCCGAGGGCACCGCCGGCGTGATCCGCGCGGTGATCCAGCATCGGCTGGACCGGGGCGCACTGCCGGTGAAGCTCTGTTACTCGGGTCCGTTCTTCCGCTACGAACGCCCCCAGGCCGGACGCTACCGCCAGCTGCAGCAGGTGGGGGTCGAGGCGATCGGCGTCGATGATCCCGCGCTGGATGCCGAGGTGATCGCGATCGCGGACGCCGGGTTCCGCTCACTGGGCCTCGACGGGTTCCGTCTCGAGCTCACCTCGCTGGGTGACGACACCTGCCGGCCGGCGTACCGGGAGCTCTTGCAGGAGTTCCTGTTCAAGCTCGACCTGGACGAGGAAACCCGGCGCCGCGCCGAGATCAACCCGTTGCGGGTACTCGACGACAAGCGGCCACACGTGCGCGAGATGACCGCCGATGCGCCGCTGATGCTCGATCACCTGTCCGACAGCGCCAAGGCCCACTTCGAGGTGGTGCAGGCGCACCTCGACGCGTTGGGCGTGCCGTACGTGATCAATCCGCGGATGGTGCGCGGGTTGGACTACTACACCAAGACCACCTTCGAGTTCGTGCACGACGGTCTCGGTGCGCAGTCCGGCATCGGCGGCGGTGGCCGCTATGACGGCCTGATGAGCCAGCTCGGTGGGCAGGACGTGTCGGGCATCGGCTTCGGGCTCGGTGTCGATCGCACACTGCTGGCCCTGCAGGCCGAGGGCAAGTCGGTGACCGGTGTCGGCGGCGTCGAGGTGTTCGGGGTGCCGCTCGGCGATGCCGCCAAGCTGGAGCTGGCCAAGCTGGCCGCGCGGCTACGGGCCGGCGGGGTGCGGGTGGACCTGGCCTATGGCGACCGCGGGCTCAAGGGCGCGATGAAGGCGGCGGATCGATCGGGCGCCAAGTACGCGCTCGTGGCCGGCGACCGCGACATCGAGGCCGGCACCGTCGGGCTCAAGGATCTCGCGACCGGCGAGCAGGTCGACATCGCCGCCGATTCCGTTGTCGCCGAGGTGCTTTCCCGCCTGGCCGAGTAGCTGACCCTTTGCACCGCGAGCGTGCCGGAAACGCCGACGTTTTGCGGCGTGCCGGGCAGCAGACGCGCGCGCTCGCGGTGCAGGGGGATCAGATGGCCGCGACGGCGGTGCCGTCAGATCGCCATGGCGGCGCGGACGTCAGCCTCCGACGTCGAGCCGCCGGAGCCGCTCGAGGTGATGCGGCCGGCTTCCAGGATGTAGTAGCGCTGAGCGGATTCCAGCGCGAACCCGATGTGCTGCTCCACCAGCAACACGCCCAGATTGCCCCGCGTGGTCAGCGAGGTGATCGCGGCTTCGATCTCGGCCACCACCGACGGTTGGATGCCTTCGGTCGGCTCGTCGAGGATCAGGCACCTGGGGCTCGTGATCAACGCCCGGGCGATCGCGAGCTGCTGACGCTGCCCGCCCGAGAGCAGGCCTGCCCGCCGGTTGAGCAGCTCCTTGAGGGCGGGGAAGAGGTCCAGTTGCTCGTCGATCAGCGCCTTGCCGTTGCGCCGGCCATCGGCCACCACTTGAAGATTCTCGGCGGTGGTCAGCTGGCCGAAGGACTGCTGGCCCTGCGGCACGTACGCCAGGCCACGGGACACCCGCGCACTGGGGCGCAGCCGGGTGATGTCCTCACCGTCGAAAAGCACCTTGCCCGCGGTGCACTTGAGCAGCCCGACGGCCGCGCGCAGCAGGGTTGTCTTGCCCGCGCCGTTGTGCCCCATCACCGCGGCGACACCGTCGGACGGTACCGCGATGCTGGCGCCGTGGATCACTTCGGAGCGGCCGTAACCGGTTCGGACATCGAGCAGTTCGAGCATCAGACGATTCCTTCCGCACCCGCCGCGGCAGTGCCGAGGTAGACCTCTTGCACCTTGGGGTTGGCCTGCACCTCGGCCACCGAACCCTCGGCGATGACCTGGCCGCGGGCCAGCACCGTCACCGAGGTCGCGAACGCCCGCATGAAATCCATGTCATGTTCGACGACGACCACCGTGCGAGTTCCGCCGATGCGGCGCAACAGGTTCCCGGTCTCCTCGCGTTCCTCGTGACTCATCCCGGCCACCGGCTCGTCGAGCAGCAGGACATCGGCGTTCTGCACCAACAGCATTCCGATCTCCAGCCACTGCTTCTGGCCGTGGGCCAGCACGCCGGCGGGTTTGTCGGCGAGTTCGGCCAACCCCGTGGTCTCGAGCGCCTCTTCGATGGCGGGCAGGACGCCGCGCCGCCGGCGCAGCAGTGTCCACGGCGAACGACCGGCTCCCGCGGCGATGTCGAGGTTCTGCAACACCGTCAGTTGCTCGAACACGCTCGCGGTCTGAAATGTCCGGCCAACGCCCAACCGGGCGATCTGGTGCACTCTCTTGCCGAGTAGCTCCACACCTGACTTGTTCACCGAACCGGTGGCGCCCACCAGGCCGGTGATGGCATCGATGACCGTCGTCTTACCCGCACCGTTGGGTCCGATGAGAAAGCGCAGATCGCCCTGAAACAGCGTGAGGTCGACGTCGCTGACTGCCTTGAAACCATCGAAATCTACTGTGAGACCGCGGACTTCAAGATACTCGGCACCCATTCCGGCGTTGCCGCCGGCCACCGGCTCGGGCAGCTCTGTGGTCTGCTCGGTTTCGGTCACGACGCGGCACCTACTTTCTCGGTATCGGTGTCCGATGCCGGCTGGGGCTGGGATTCCTCGGCTTTCGGCGCTGTGGACCGGGTGCGCTTCCACCGGGACAACAGCACACCGAGCCCGGCCAGGCCGGCGGGGAAGAATCCGACCACCACGATGAACAACAGGCCCTGAGCGTAGATCCAGCCGGACGGGAACCGTTCGGAGAACAGGGTTTGCGCCCAGGCCACGCCGATGGCGCCGAGGACCGGCCCGAGCAGGGTGGTGCGCCCGCCGATCGCTACCCCGATCAGGAACGCGATGGACGGCACGATGCCGACTTGCGACGGCGCGATGAACCCGACGATCGGCACGAACAAGGCACCGGCGATGCTGGCGAACAACGCGGCCAGCGTGTAGGCCACGACCTTGATGTTGGCCGGGTCGTAGCCCAGGAACCGCACGCGCTCCTCGCCGTCGCGCACCGCGACCAGCAACTCGCCGTAGCGGCTGTACATCAGCTGGCGCACCAGGGCGACGACGATCAACAGGGTCGCTGCCGCAACGAAATACACCATCCGCTTGTTGACCGGATCGTTGAGGTTGAACCCGAAGAAGGTCCGGAAATTGGTCAGCCCGTTGCTGCCGCCGAGACTGGTCTGGCCGACGAGCAGGATCGCCAGCGCGGCCGCCAGCGCCTGCGACAGGATCGCGAAGTAGGCGCCCTTGACCCGGCGTTTGAACATACCGAAGCCCAACAGGGCTGCGATTCCCGCCGGCAGCACCACGATTGCCGACAACGTGAACGCGGGGGAGGCGAACGGTTCCCAATAACCGGGCAGGTGCCGCACTCCGGCGATCTGCATGAAGTCGGGCACGTCGTGTCCGCGGATCTGAGCGTCGGCGATCTTGAGGTGCATTCCCATCATGTAGCCGCCGAGGCCGAAGAACACGCCCTGCCCGAGCACCAGCATTCCGCCGCGGCCCCAGGCCAATCCGATGCCCACCGCCACGATGGCGAAGCACAGGAACTTGCCCAGCAGGCTGAGTCGGAAGTCCGACAGCACCGCCGGTGCCACACCGAACAGCACCACCGCCGCGGCGTCGAATCCGGCCAGCGGATAGGCATGGGACTGCCATCGCTCCGGTATTTTCATACGAGACTCCTGGTCCGTACCGTGAACAATCCCTGGGGGCGCACCTGCAGGAAGACCACGATGATGGCGAACACGATCACCTTGGCCAGCGACGCCGTGGTGCTGTATTCGATGAACGAGTTCAGGAAACCGAGGGCCAGCGCCGCGATCACGGTGCCCTTGATCTGGCCGAGGCCGCCGACCACGACCACGAGGAAGGCATCTATCAGGAAGCTCTGGCCGATGGTCGGGCTGGTGGAGCCGATCAGTGTCAGTGCCACGCCGGCCACCGCCGCCAACCCTGATCCGATGAAGAACGTGGTGATGTCGGTCCGCCGTGACGAGATACCGCTGGTCTCAGCCAGATCGCGGTTTTGCACCACGGCCCGGATCCGCCGCCCCATCGGGCTGGTCTTGAGCACGGTGGCCAGCACCGCCACGCATACGACGGCCAGTACCAGGATGAACAGCCGCGTCTTGGGCACCACCGCGCCGAGGATCTCGACGCCACCGGACAGCCAGTCCGGGGCAACGACATTGACCGCGGGTGCGCCGAAGATGTCACGGGCCACCTGTTGCAGGATCAGGCCGACGCCGAAGGTGACCAGCAGGGTGTCCAGCGGACGGTGGTACATCCGCCGGATCAGGGTCACTTCCAGCAGGGCGCCCATGGCGCCGCCGACGAGGAACCCGACCAGAAGGGAGATCAACAGTGAGGCACCGGCATTGGTGATGAGCTGCTGCACCACATAGGCGGTGTAACAGCCCGCCATGATGAATTCGCCGTGCGCCATGTTGATGACGCCCATCTGGCCGAAAGTCAGGGACAGGCCGAGTGCGGCCAGCAACAGGATTGAACCGAGGCTCAATCCTGTTGCCAGCTGGCCGATCAGGATATCCATGGCCCGCCTCAGCCGGACAGCCCCGCGGCCCACGGGTAGGACTTCAGGTACGGATCCGGATCGATGGGCCCCTTGGACTCCCAGATGGTGTAGATCAGGCCATCGGGCCGGATCTCGCCGATCCGGGCGGTCTTGGTGATGTGGTGGTTCTCGCCGTCGATGGTGACCTTGCCCTCGGGGGCGTCGAAGCTGACGCCGTCGGCGTTGTCCTGGATGGCCGCCACGTCGAACGACTTCGCCTTCTCGACGGTGTTCTTCCACAGGTACACCGACACGTAGGCGGCCTCCATCGGGTCGGAGGTGGGCTTCTTGGGATCTTTGACGAAGTCCTTGTAGGCCTTGACGAAAGCTTTGTTCACCGGGGTGTCGATGGTCTGGTAGTAGTTCCACGCGGTCAGTTGGCCTGCGACGTTCTGCACACCGATCCCGCCGACTTCTTCCTCGGCGATCGAGACCGAGACCACCGGCATCGCCTGCGGTGTCAGGCCGACGTTCTTGTATTCACGGAAGAACGCCACATTGGAGTCGCCGTTGAGGGTGTTGAACACGGCGTCGGCGTCGGCACTGCGGACCTTGTTGATGATGGTGGAGAAGTCGGTCGAGCCCAGCGGGGTGTAGTCCTCGCCCTTGACCTCGATGCCGTTCTCTTTGGCGTAGGCCTTGATGATCCGGTTCGCGGTCTGCGGGAACACATAGTCACTGCCCACGAGATAGAGCGACTTGACGCCCTTTTCCTTGAGGTAGTCCAGCGCCGGCACGATCTGCTGGTTGGTGGTGGCGCCGGTGTAGAAGATGTTCTTGCTCGACTCCAGACCTTCGTACTGCACGGGGTAGTAGAGAAGGGCATTGGCGCTCTCGAACACGGGCAGCATGGCCTTGCGGCTCGACGAGGTCCAGCCGCCGAACACCGCGGCCACGCAGTCGCTGCTGATCAGCTTCTCGGCCTTCTCGGCGAACACCGTGGGCTCGGAGGCCCCGTCCTCGCCGATCAGCTCGATCTGTTTGCCCAGAACACCGCCGTTGGAGTTGATCTCCTCGACCGCCAGCTTGATCGCATCGCGCACCGTCACCTCGGAAATGGCCATCGTGCCTGACAGCGAGTTCAACGATCCGACTTTGATCTTCGGGCCGGAGGTGTCCACACAGGAAGCGGCATTTGCTGCGTCGGTTTCGCTCGCCCGGCTGCCGCAGCCGGCAAGGAGCAGGCTGGTGGCTGCGATCAAACTCCCTGCGGCAAGTGCGGATCGACGCAACGGGGCACGTCCTGGAACTCGCATGGGCGACCTTTCCCTTGAATTGCAGCGCTTCTCGGCCGATCGGTGTCGGCGGCGGTGCAAGAGGTTGAACACCGGGGTGCAGGTGTCGAATCGGGACGTTAGAGCGCCGCTGTTACTGGGAAATGTCTGTGTGTGACAAACAAATTAACCTCAAGCTAGGCCGAGTTGGTTTGCCGTTCGGAGGGCACCGTGACACTCATTAGTCGCACCTGTAACAAGGCGGTAGCCTGCGTCGATATGAGGAACATGCGAAAAGCGACAACCACGGTCGGTGCGGCGCTGGTTCTGGCGGCTGCGGGTATGGCGGTCTCCAACGCAACGTCGTATGCGGAACCGGACGCCCAGGGCCACAAGGTCAAGTACACGCTCACCTCTGGCGCACCCTACGAGTTCGACCTCTATTACCTGACGACGCAGCCTGCGAGTAAAGACGCGTACAACGCCGACGCGTACAAGTACCTGCAGAAGGCGACGGTCAACGTCGGTCCTGACGCGCCGTGGGTGTTCGAAACCACGCTCGCCGATCCGCAGTGGGCCATCTTCACCGTCGCGAGCACCACGCACGGCGGCCGGGCTGAGCCCAACGCGCACTGCGAGATCGCCGTCGACGGTCAGATCGCCGTCCAGAACGATCATCCGTACAGCCCGCGGTGCCAGCTCGGTCAGTGGTAGTTTGACCCGCCCGCGGGTGTGGCAGTTTGACCCGCCCGCGGGTGTGGCAGTTTGACCCGCCCGCGGGTGTGGCAGTTTGACCCGGGCCATCCCACGGATTGAGAATCGCCTTGACGGCACCTGTCGAACTGTTGTTCGATAGGTGAGTGCGCCCGGGGCGGTTCCGCTTCCGACTTCCGACGCACGTTTGACTGGGCAAGCGCCCTCGGCGCGCGCCGATGCCGTACCCGAAACCGCGGCATCGGCGCACCCAGGCTCCGCCACTTCCTTCCTCTCCGTTGTTCGACACGGGTGGAATTACCTTGACATCTAGTTCGAACAGATGTTCGATGATGGTATGCGCTGGGACGGGCAGGGAGTCGGAGTCGACGACGGTGCCCTGCCGGGCCTGCAACGGGTCGGCTTCGTACGGAGCGTCCGCTCGCCCCAATTCGAGGGGATGACCTTCCACGAGGTGCTGTGCAAGTCGGCCCTCAACAAGGTGCCGGCCGCCTCCGCGCTGCCGTTCCGCTTCACCGTCAACGGCTATCGCGGCTGTAGTCACGCCTGTCGATACTGCTTTGCCCGGCCCACCCACGAGTACCTCGATCTGGACTGCGGGTCGGACTTCGACACGCAGGTCGTGGTCAAGACCAATGTCGCCGAGGTGTTGCGCCGCGAACTGCGTCGCCCGTCGTGGGTTCGCGAGACGGTGGCGTTGGGCACCAACACCGACCCGTATCAGCGGGCCGAGGGCCGGTATGCGCTGATGCCCGGCATCATCGAGGCGCTGGCGGACTCGGGCACCCCGTTCTCCATCCTCACCAAGGGCACGCTGCTGCGCCGGGACCTCGGATTGATCGCCGATGCGGCGAACCGGGTGCCGGTGAATGTGGCGGTGTCCCTGGCCGTCGGCGACGACGACCTGCACCGTGATGTCGAACCGGGTACGCCGTCGCCGCAGGCCCGCCTCGGCTTGATCTCGGCGATCCATGACGCAGGCCTGGACTGTCATGTCATGGTCGCGCCGGTACTGCCGTATCTGACTGATTCCATCGAGCATCTCGACGCGCTGCTCGGCCGGATCGCGGCGGCCGGCGCGAGCGGCGTGACCGTGTTCGGTCTGCATCTGCGCGGTTCGACCCGCGGCTGGTTCATGGACTGGCTGAGGCGCTCGCGCCCTGACCTGGTCGCTGGATACCAGCGGCTGTACCGGCGCGGGGCCTACCTGCCCGCCGAGTACCGCGACATGCTGCGGTCGCGCGTCGCACCGCTGGTTGCCCGACACGGCCTGGCGCGGACGGCACGGATGATGCCGGTGCCGTCGTCGCCCGTTGTGGGGGAGCCGGCGGTGGCGCAGCCGACGCTGTTCTGACGCTCTCCCTAGTGCTCCAGGGCCCTGGCGCAGTTGGCAAGGATGGCGCGGAAATTCCACGGGAGCAGCCGTGAGCTGATGGCCTCCAACGCTTTCCCGCCGACCCGCGCGGGGTGGGTGTAGCTGGTCGTCCAGTCGATGTGCGTGCCGTCGCCGTCGGATGTGAAGGTCAGTGTGCCGCCGTCATGATCGAACGGCGGGAAGGACCCGATGATTTGATACGAGTAACTGTTCGGGCGGTCGTAGGCGGTGATCTCCTCCCGAAACCACATGCCGGCCCCGGTCACCGCCCGGACGGCGCCGACGGCGGGTTCTGACCAGCCTGCCGCCCATCCGGAGCGGAGTACCAAGGGTGCAGTGGCCAGGGCCGCCGGGTCGGCCATCCAGTCGAATACCTGCGCGAGCGGTGCGGCGATCACCCGTTCCAAATGAATTGTGGGCATCTGGTTCCCCCCCTTCGTAGTCTGGCCCCCACCGTACGCGGCCGGCGACTGACAGCCCGTCAGCTCTTGTTGCGCTTGACCTGATTGAACGGGACGCCGCGGTCCGCCGCATGCTCGCGCGGGAAGCCGAGGATCCGCTCGCCGATCACGTTCCGTGCCATCTCTGAGCTGCCGCCGCCCAACGATCCGGTCTGGCGGGACAGGTAGCGCACACCGATGTCGAGAAGGCCGGGGACCTCGTCGGTTCCCTCGTCGATCACACCGGCGGTGCCTGCGATGGCCAACGCGGTGTCTACTTCGAGTTCGGTGGTCTCGGCGTGGAACAGCCGGATCAAGGTGCCGGCATTCGGTGGCAGCGAGCCGTTCCCGATCGCCTTGCCGACATGGTCGATGAGCTGTTTCTTGACGATGCGTCGCACCAGGGCGCG
The DNA here is from genome assembly GCA_036235365.1 of Mycolicibacterium sp. 050232. Taxonomy (GTDB): domain Bacteria; phylum Actinomycetota; class Actinomycetes; order Mycobacteriales; family Mycobacteriaceae; genus Mycobacterium. Next base: position 88,163 of record JAZBEZ010000009.1, read on the forward strand.
CCCTGCCAGATCCTGTACGCGCGCGTCGTCGCCCTGACCGGTGGCCTCGGCCAACCCGATGTGGTCCGGCGGCATCTCGTTGGCGTTCTCTGCTCCGGTGCCACTGGCGAACTCGGAACCGCCACCGACAGCGCGACGTTCGTGATGCAGCTGGCGGGAGGCGACCGTCCAGCCGTCGTTGACCTCGCCCACCACGGCGTCCGCGGGGAGCTCCAGGTTGTCGAAGAACTCCTCGCAGAACTCCTCGTTACCGTTCACCTCGGTGATGCGGCGCATCGTGATACCTGGTGCGTTCAGCGGCACCAGGAACATGGTCAGGCCCTCGTGTTTGGGCACGGTCCAATCGGTGCGAGCCAGCATCAACCCGTAGTCGGCCGCGAACGCGCTGGTGCTCCAGGTCTTGGCGCCGTTGATGATCCACGTGTCGCCCCGCAGTTCGGCGCGGGTGATCACACCCGCCAGGTCCGACCCGCCGCTGGGTTCGGACAGCAACTGGCAGAGCACCTCGTCGCCTCGGATCGCAGCCGAAATACGTTCGCGCTTCTGGTCTTCGCTGCCCATGTCGAGAATCGTCGCGCCGCAGATGGTGAACGACGGGGTGTTGAGGATCAACGGCATCTCGTAGGCGACGCATTCGTCGTTGAACGCTTTCTGGTACGCATAGTCGAGACCGAGGCCGCCGTACTCGCGGGGGAAGCAGATGCCGGCGAACCCGCCTTCGTAGAGTCGCTTTTGCAGTTCTTTTGCGCGCTCCCACGATTCGGTTTCTGCGCGCACCGCGAACGGGGGGTTGTCCGGATCGATCGACGGCATGTTCTCTGCCAGCCAGGTTCGGGCGCGCAGGGCGAACTCTTCGACTGACTCTGTGGTGGCGGTGGTGCTCACGGTGTCGGTCATGCCCCGATCTCCTCGGCTGCGTCGGTCTTGCGGCTCAGTGCGTACACCGCGCGATGGTGGTCTTCGGGTGAGCCGTAGAGCGCCCGGTACAGAGCTACCCTGCGCAGGTACAGATGCAGGTCGTGCTCCCAGGTCACGCCGATGCCGCCGTGCAACTGCACGCAGTCCTGAAGCATCACGGGAGCGCGTTCGGCCACATAGGCTTTCGCGACGCTGACCAGCTTCGGCGCGTCCGGCGAGCGTTCGGATACCGCGGCGACGGCCCCGGCGGTGGTGGCTCGCGCGGCCTCGAACCACATCTTCATGTCGGCGGCACGATGCTTCAGGGCCTGGTACGACGCCAACGGGCGGCCGAAACTGTGGCGGTCGGCGAGCCACTGATTGGTCATCGTGAGCACCGTGTCGAGGATTCCGACGATCTCGGCGCACTGCAGCAACAGAGCCACCTGACGCTGGCGTTCGATGACGGCCGGTGTCTGCTCGGCGGACCCCACCGCAGCCGATTCGTCGACCTCGACACCCTCGAATTGCACTCGGGCGTAACGCTTGACCAGGTCTACGGAGTTCTGCGGGGTGACCGTCACCCCCGCAGCGTCGGTGGGCACCACGAACTGTCTGATCTCGCCGTCGCAGACGGCCACCACCAGCACCGCTCCACTCTGCTCGCCGGCTTCGACGCGGTCCTTCACGCCGTCGATCCGATAGCCCGATCCGGTACGGGTGGCTGTGGTGCCGACGCCGGTGGCGGACTGCAGGGCCCCGAAGGGCCGGTTCGGCTCATAGGCCGCCCAGGACGCCACGGTCTCGCCGGCCACCAGAGATTCGATCAATTCCTCGTGGCCGCCGGGTGCCTCGACCAGGCCGGCGAGCACGATGCTGACGGGGTGCAGTGGCCCCGGCGCCACCGTCCGCCCGGCCTGCTCGGCGAGCAGGGCCAGGTCGGTGACGCCGTCTCCCGACGGGCTGCCGCCACCCAGTTCCTCGGGAACCAGCAGGCTGGCCCACCCCAATTCTGCTGCCCGGCCCCACCATTGGGAGTCGAACGCCACACCCTCGGCGTGCAGTTGCCGCACCCGGGTCAGCGGTACCTCCTTTTCCAGGAAGGCCTGCGCGGTGGAGGTGAACAGCATCTGTTCGGGGTTTGCCACATCGGTCATGGAGTCGGCCCAGCTTCTTGTGTGAGGAGGACTAGATCAGTTCAGGACGAGCGCCGGGACATCGGGACGGTAGACCTTCTTGTTCTCGACCTTGAAGAGGTCGACCAGGTTGCCGCCCATCACCTTCCGGACACCGTCCTCGTCGAGGCCGTGGGCCTGGAGGTCGTCGACCAGATTGATCGGATCGGCCAGTCCCTCCGGGTGCGGCCAGTCGGATCCGAAGATGATGCGGTCGATGCCGCAGAGATCGGCCATCTTCTTGAAGTCGTCCTCCCAGAACGGGGCGACGTACACGCAGCGCTTGAATGCCTCGATCGGATCCTCGGGGAACTCCTGCGGCATCTTCGAGTAGACGTCCTTGAATTGGTAGAACAGGTAGGGCACCCACGAGGCGCCGTTCTCCACCGACAGGATCCGTAGATCGGGGTTGCGGGTCAACGCCCCGTGGCAGACCAGCGCGGCCATGGTGTCCTCGATCGGACGCTTGCCCATCGCGACCATCCGGAACGATGTGGGCTTGAACGGCAGGAACTCGTCGGCCGGCTCCCAGTCGTTGAGGTACTGCGCGTAACCGCTGTCCGAAGCGTGCATACAGACCGGGATGCCGGCTTTCACGCAGGCGTCCCAGAACGGGTCGAACTCGGGGAACCCGAGTGAGCGGGTGCCGCGGTAGCCGGGCACCGGCGCCGGACGGACCAGCACGGTCTTCGCCCCCCGTTCCAGGCACCACTCAAGCTCTTCCAGGGCGCGGTCGACCACGCCGAGGTTGATGACCGGGGTGGAGAAGATGCGGTCGGAGTAGTTGAACTGCCAAGTCTCGTACATCCATTCGTTGAGCGCGTGGATGATGTCGAGGATCAGATCCGGATCGTCCTTCAGGCGCTCCTCGACCAGGCTGGCCAATGTCGGGAACATGATCGTGTAGTCCAGGCCCAGGCTGTCCAGAACCTCAAGGCGCGCTTCCGGATTGCGGAACGCCGGGATCGCCTTCATCGGCTTGCCCATCACCTCGCGGTAGCTTTTGCCGCCGCTGCCGTGACGGAAGTACTCCTCCTGCGCACCCGGCCGGGCGACGACCTCGAATGTCGGGTTCGGGATGTAGTCGCTGATGTGGTTGCGCACCACGATCTTCGTGCGGCCGCGCACATCGATGTAATCGATGACGCCCTTTCGGTTCTCGGGCAGGAACTTGGTGAGCGCTTCTTTGGGCTCATAGAAGTGGTTGTCGGCGTCGAACACCGGGTAGGGAAGCTCGCGTGAGGGCATGTTCGCCTCCTGGAAGAGTGTGGTTTTCGAAACTGGTAATGACGTTACCACGGGATGGTCAACGCGGACGAGCCCATTCGGGCGATCGCTCAAAACGGGTGGAAGGCGCTGGTCAGGCGGGGGATCCGGGTGCCAGCAGACCGCGTACACAGAACTCGTAGATGTGCTTGCCGTCGATGGGCGCACCGTTGAGTTCGACGCCCAGTGAGCGCAGGCGCATCGCGCCGAGCACCGACTGCATGATCAGGGCCGCGGTGCTCTGGATGTCGATGTCGGCCCGGAAGTCGCCCGAATCCATGCCGCGCCGCAGAATGTCGCCGATGAGCTCGTGCAACGGGGCCAGTACCCGGGCGTACTCGCGGGGCAGCGACTCGGCGAGATGGTCGTTGTAGAAGGTCAGACCCCGGTTGATGCTGTCCTGGGTGCTCGACGATGCCGGGATGGTGATGCGCTCGATCAGTAGCCGCAGCGCCTCGGTCCCGGCCAGTCCGTCGGTATCGGAGCGCCACCGCTGCGTGGATTCGGCCATGATCTTGTCGATGAGTGCCAGCAACAGCTCATCTTTGGTGGAAAAGTGCTGGTAGAAAGATCTCAATGAGGTTTTGGAGCGCTCCACGACCTCCAGCACCGTGAAGTCGGTGCGTCCCGTCTCGCCCAGGATTGCGAGCGCGGATTTCATGAATCGGCGGGCCCGGTCCGCCTGCGCCTCGGCGCGTGCGCCGTCGGACGTTCGTTCGGCCGGCCTAGCCATTGCGCCATCACCTCCGTCATGCTGCACTTGCGAGAATGACGTTACCGTTTCTGTAGAAGCAATAGGCGGCTTGTGATTACTGTGTTCGATCGATGAGTGAGTGGTTCCTGTTCCTGCCCCAGGTCCGGCTGGACGTCGACGACGTCGTCGAGCGTGCGCAGGTGGCAGAAGCAAGTGGATTCGACGGCATCGCGTTCATCGACCACCTGGAGGCTCCCGGCGCGACGCATCAAAGCATCTGGGAGGCAATGACTGTCGCCACGTGGGTGGCAGCCCGCACCGAACGCCTCCGGATCGGGCACCTGGTGCTGTGCGACGCGTTCCGTCATCCGGCGGTGCTGGCCAAGCAGGCCGTGACGCTGTCGGCGGCCAGCGGTGGTCGCTTCGAGCTCGGGCTGGGCTCGGGTTCGTGGCCGCAGGAGTTCGAGCGGTTCGGCATCGAAACCGGTGACGCGGCAGCGCGGGTCCGCAGGCTCGGCGAGAACCTGCAGCTGCTCCAGCAGTACTGGGGTGACGACGAACGAGCGCAGACTCCGCCTCCGGCCCATCCGATTCCGTTGGTACTAGGGGGAACCGGCAAGCGCATGATGGAACTGGTTCGCGCCCATGCCGACTGGTGGAACATCCCGTCGCATCAGCTCGATCGGCTGCCCGCGTTGTCGCCGACTGTGGGCTCGGCCCGCGTCTCACTCCAGCAGATGGTCGGCTTCGTGGGGCGCGACGCCGACCGCTCGGCGGTGACCGAACGCAGCGCCCGGTTGTTCGGACACCTCGGAGACGGGTTGGTGTGCGGCGACGCCACCGAACTCACCGCCCATTTCGCCGGGCTTTCGGCCCAGGGCGTCGAGCGCTTCTATGTGTGGTTCGCCGATTTCGCCGCACCCCAAACCATTTCGGAATTCGCCGAGACAGTCATCAACGCGTGAAAGGAACCAGGAAGATGACAGCCGAACCCAAAGAGGCCGAGCCGACGCAGTGGACGCTGCAGATGCTGCTCGACCTGTTCGACGCCGAACCCGCGGGGGAGAACCGCTTCACCGTGCAGACCGGCATCGCCGGAGTTGACGAGCGTCAGGTGGTGGAAGGGACCCAGATTGTCGGCGCGGCCATCGTCGCTGCGGCGAAACGCTTTCCGGACAAGTCGGTTCGGTCGGCACACGCGGTGTTCGCCCGTGCCGTCATGGTCGGACCGCCGGTGGAGCTCGACATCGATGTGATCAGTGAAGGCCGGTCCACCGCCACCGCGGTGGTCGCCGCGTCGCAGAACGGAAAGCGTTGCATCACCATCACGGTGTTCACCGATGTGCCCTCCGGTGACGTGATCCGGCATCACCTGCCGCGGCCCGAGGTCGCGGGTCCGGCCGACTCGAACGTCTCGCACATGCCGATGATCGGCCGCGAGCTGCGGCTCGTAGACGTGGTGGACGTCAACAGCCCCGACGAGGTCGGCCCGCCCGAGCTCTACGCCTGGCTGCACTATGACCCCGTCCCGGCCCGTGACGACCTGGCCAAGGCGCTGATCGCGTACTTCACCGGGCACCTGGGTATTTCGACGACCATGCGGGCGCACGAGGGCATCGGCACCGCACAGGCGCATCTCACGGTCTCGACCGCGCCGATGACCGTCACGGTGAGCTTCCACGAGCCGGTCCGGTGGGCCGGCTGGCTGCTCTACAGCCACGAGAGCACCCAGGTCGGCTCTGGCATGTCGTATGTGCGCGGCGCGGTGCACACCGAGGAAGGCGAGTTGATCGCGTCGTTCAGCCAGGACGCGCTGATCCGCCCGCTGCGCACCACCGACACCAACATCTCGGAGCACTCACGGCTGTAGGGCCGGCGCCGCCGCTCAGATCTTGAGATATCCCTTGTCTGCCGGGATCTGGGCGGCGGTGACCAACGACGACGCGTCGCCGGCCAGCCACAGCACGATGTCCGAGATGGTGTCGGGCGGGGCGAGTGAATCCGTCGGCAGGGCGCCGGGGGAGAAGCTGTGGATGTAGTTCGGATGGTCGGCGAACATCTGGTACATCGACAGGTCGTTGCCCATCGGGGTGTCGGTGCCGTACGGGTGGATCGAGTTGACCCGGATGCCGAACTCGCCCAGTTCGACGGCGAGAGAATTGGTGAGTCCGACGACGCCGAACTTGCTGGCGCAGTAGTGACCGCAGCCGGGCACGGCCTTGATGCCAGCGGCAGAGCTGACGGTGATGATCGAACCGCCGTTGCCCGCCTCGATCATTGGAGGTACCACCGCCTGGACCGTGTGGAACAGCCCGGTGAGATTGACATCGATGGTGTCCTGCCACTGCTGCGCCGGAATCTCCCACAGCCGGCCCCAATTGAGCACGCCGGCGTTGGCCACGACGATGTCGAGCCGGCCGAACTGTTCGACCGCATCGGCAACCAGCCGCTGTTGGCCCTCGGCATCCCGCACGTCGATCTCGCGGGCCAGGATCTTGCGGCCCTCGCCCTCGACCAACGCCACGGTCTCGGCGAGATCCTCGGGGGTGGCGGCGGCGTAGCCGTTGTGCACGGCCACAGGTGAACAGGCATCGAGCGCGACGATGTCGGCGCCGGCGCGGGCCAGTCGTACGCAGTGCGAGCGGCCCTGCCCGCGCGCGGCCCCGGTGACGTAGGCGACCCGACCGGCCAGCGGGGTGTCGGTATGGCTCATGCGGGTTGCTCCTCAGATAGTGCGGTGACTCGGACACTGGTGAACGCGTAGTCGGACAGCGGGGAGTTACGGGCGAACTGCCTGGAACCGGTGATGGTCTGCGGCCGGTAATACGGGGTTTCGTGCTGAGAGTTGACGAAATAGGTGTTCAGACCCGACGTCGCGGTGTAGTAGAGGTGCGCGACGCGGCCGTCGCGGCGCATCCGGGTGTTCCACGAGTTGAATGCGTCCTGACTTATCGAGGCGACCTGCGCGCCGCGGTGGCGGGCCTCGTCGATGATCCGCACGGCGTGCGCGGCGACGGTCTCGACGTAGTCCAGCCAAGCGAAACCCACGAAACCGAGCGGACCTACGATCTCCCAGCGGTTGGGCAGCCGCGGATGGGCGGTACCGGCATAACTGTGCAGCCCGTGGGCCCGGTAGTACTGCGCGAGATCGAAACCGTGTGCGCCCACTACGGTGTCGGGCCGGTAGGTCTCCGGATCGATCCACAGCTCGTAGCCGGTGGCCAGCACCAACAGGTCGGCCGGATGATCGACGCCGTCGGCGGTGCGGACCCCGGTCGCGGTGATCCGCTCGATCGGCGTGGTGATCAGGTGCGTGTTCGGATTGTTCAGCGCAGGCAGAAATGCGCTGGAGATCACCGGACGCTTGGCCAGGATGCCGTAGCGGGGCACCAGCTTTGGGCGCGTTGCCGGATCGTCGACAACCACGCGCAGCAGTAGCCGGTACAGCAGCCGGGACCAGCCGTCGTAGAGCGGCATCAGGCGGCGCAACCAGCTGTCCGGCAGCCGGGAGAAGACGTGGACGATGGGCGCCACCATGAAGATGTCCATCGCCACCCGGCCGGCCGCGTTGACCACCGGGACGACACCGGGCAGCCGCAGCAGTCTGCGCATCCACGGTGCGAAGTCGAAGTCGACCTTCGGCAACACCCAGGCCGGGGTCCGTTGGTAGACATCGAGATTGGCTGCTTCACCGGACAGGGCGGCGGTGATCTGGACGCCGGAGGACCCGGTCCCGATCACCGCGATGCGCTTGCCCTTGGTGTCGTAACTGTCGTCCCAGGCGTTGGGGCGCAGGATGGTCCCGGTGAAGTCCTCGACGCCGTCGATGTCGACGGTGTTCTTGGCGTTGACGTACCCGCCCACTGAGCTGATCAGGAAACGCGCGGTTACCGGTGCGCCGTCGCGGATCTCCAGTCTCCACAGGCCGTTCGCGTCGTCCCACTGCTGACGGATCACCTCCGAGTCGGGGCGCAGGTTCTCGTAGAGCCCGAGTCTTGCGGCAGTGTCCTGCAGGTAACGATGGATTTCCGGGCCCGGCGCGAAGAACCTGGTCCAGTTCGGGTTGGGGGCGAACGACAGCTGGTACCACAGGGTGGGGATGTCGACGGCCAGGCCGGGGTAGTGGTTGTCGCGCCAGGTACCGCCGAAGTCGTTGCCGCGTTCGATGATGACGAAGTCGCGGATACCCTTCTGCCGCAACAGGTGTGCGGATGCGATCCCGCCGGGGCCGGCGCCGATGATGGCCACCTCGTAGTCGGGCGTGCGCACGCGAGGAGCAATCCTATATTCCGTCATTGGTGCCTCTCGGTCAGGCCGACGACGATGTGGTCGGACACGAATCGTTTCACCGCGCGTGGGCTGTCGAGGTTCACGCCGATGGGTGGGAGGAGTTCGAAGCTCAGCAGCAGGCGCACGATCCATTCGCTGGCCCGTGCCGGTGAGATACCGGGTCCGACCTCGCCACGGTTCTGGGCTGCCCGAACGAACGGTCCCCACAGGTCGATCGACCGGCGCATCAGGTCGTCGCCAGTGTTACGCAGCAGCAGGACCAGGATGCTCTCGTTGATGCCGCGTGGTGCGACAGAGTCCGACTGTCGGCGGTGCGCGCAGATGACGACCGCGGCCGCGGCCACTTGATCGGCCAAGGTGTCGTGGCGGCCGGCTTGGGCGGCGATGGTCTCGATGAACGCGCCGGCCAGGTGGTCGAGGCCGATCTTGATCGCGTTGTCGCGACTGCCCAGTGCGTTGTGCACGGTGCCGCGGGACACTCCCGCGTGTTCGGCGACGGCGGTAAGACTGAATTGCCTTGGGCCCAAGGTTCTCAGCGTCTCGGCGGTGGCAGCGAGCAGTGCGGGTGGCACTGCCCGGTCCGTTTCGCGCATTTGAACACATTAACGAAATGTGTTCAAAGTGGTCAGCGTTTTGGCAGATCTGCGGCCGCGGCATCCAGCACGTCGTTGAACACCCTGGTCAGCATCGGTCGGCCGATCCACCGGGTCAGCGCCCCGCCGATGAGGGGGAACTTCACCCGGAACGTCGTGGTCCATACGACGCGAGTTCCGTCCTCCACTGCGGCGAAGCTGACTCGACCGTGCCGATGCTCCGACGGCGGGAAGCTGCGTTCTACGGCGTAGTCGAAGGAACGCGGCGCGTCGTAGGCGGTGACGCGTTCCCGGAACCAGCCGATCACCCAGAGCAGGATCCGCACCGCACCCTGCCCGTAAGGGGCCTGCTGTCCTGGCTCGGCCAGTCGCTGTCGAAGCACCAGCGGCGAGCGCGTGAAATTGGCTGCGTTGCTCATGAATTCGAACACCTGATCCTGCGGTGCCGCGATCGTTCGTTCGACGGTGATGGTCTGCATCAGTCCTCCTGCTGTCTGATCAGGGTGCGCGTTGCGTCGGCGCTGCGCAGTTTGTCGGGGTTGCGCATCGCATAGAGCGCGGTGATGAGTCCGTCCGTGACCTCGATGAGCAGGACCGAGTCCAGCGCTCCGTCCTGGCGGAACAGGACGGCCGGCATCGAGTTGTAACTGCCGAAGGTGACGTCGAATCCGGCCATGTCGCCCTGGGCGAGTCCCGCCATGAACTGCGCGACGCGGCGCGACCCGACGACCGGACGACGGGCGGCCGAGACCTGTCCGCCGCCGTCGGACAGCGCCACGACCTCGGGTGCCATCACCGCGACGAGGCCTTCGATGTCCCCGGTGTGAGCGGCCCACAGGAACTTCGTGACGGTGGCACGCGCCAGTTCCGGGTCCGGCGTGAAGCGTCGCCGTCGGGCCTGAACGTGTTCGCGTGCGCGATGGGCGATCTGGCGCACGGCGGTGTCGGACTTGCCCACGACGCGCGCGATCTCGGGATGGCTGTACCCGAACACCTCATTGAGGACGAACACCACGCGTTCGTCGGGGCTCAGCGTCTCCAGGACCAGCAGCATCGCCATGGACACGGATTCGGCGAGGACGGCGTCCTCGCTCAGGTCCGATGCGGTCTGGATCGGCTCGGGAAGCCAATTGCCGACGTAATCTTCCCGTCGGCGTCTGCTCGTGCGCAGTGCGTTGAGGGATTGCCGCGTGACGATCTGCACGAGATACGCGTGCGGGTGGGTGACCTCGCCGGCGGTGATCCAGCGCAGATAGCTTTCCTGCACCACATCTTCGGCGTCGGCAGCGCTACCCAGAATCTCGTACGCCAGCGTGAACAGCAGCGGCCGGTGCTCGGCGAATACCTCGGTTGCGTTCAGTTCGTCCCCCTTTTCCCATGGTCGTCACACTCTCAGACACCGCTGGGCCGCCGAACCGTGACATCCGCAGGCTGTGAACCGCGTCACATGGTGGAGACGTCGTGTGCGTGGTGAACGATGTCGTGCAAGTGGTAGATCGCGATCGTCGATACGGTGAACTCGCTACCGTTGCTACGGAGTCCGCGACGGAACCAAGCATCGGTCGGCACGTGGTCGTAGGTGTCGGCGACGACGCTCGCCGCCTCGAACAGCTCCGTGGCGACGGTTCCTGGATCCTGTGATCCGTAGTCGTCGGCGATCGCGGTGGCGTCCTGGTCCCAGTTGGGGAACCGGGGGTCGGCCTCGGTCAGCATCAACCGCACGCGATGCTCGAAGATTCGGTGCACGTCACGAATGTGGCAGCCGTACTCCAGGACCGACCAGCGGTCCGAACGGGTCCGGGCGGCGACCCCGGGCCGGTTCAGCCGGGCCGCCCAATGTGCCGCATCGTCGCGGATCAGGCAGCCCACTTCGCGCGGCTGCACACCTTTCGGGTCGAACCCGCACTCCTGGCACGAGCGGGACAGTACCCAGGTCCAGTCCTTGGTATCGGGCTCGAGGTCGGGTTCCATCACCAGTGTGGCCGCCGGTCAGTCACCCGACAACGCCGACCTGAGCACGTCGAGTGGCAGCCCACCCAGATCGATTGCACGACTGTGGAATTCGCGCAACGACGAACCCTTGCGCAGGGTCTCGTCGCGGAGCTCGTGCCAGATTCGCTGCCCGATGGCGTACGACGGTGCCTGGCCCGGCCAGCCGAGGTAGCGATCCAGCTCGAAGCGTAGGTTCTCTTCGGCCATGGCCGAGTGTGAGGTCAGGAAGTTCCACGCCCGCTCGGCGTCCCATACCTCACCGTCAGGCGCGGTCAGACCGCAGTGCACGCCGATGTCGAGCACCACTCGGGCTGCGCGGAAACGTTGCGCGTCAAGCATTCCCATCCGGTCGCCGGCATCGTCGAGCCAGCCCAGCTCGGCCATCAACCGCTCGGCGTACAGCGCCCAGCCCTCACCGTGACCCGACACCCAGCAGCCCAGCCGGCGCCACCGGTTGAGCTGATCGGCCAGTGCCACCGCGCGGCCGATCTGCAGATGGTGGCCTGGGACTCCTTCGTGGAACACCGTGGTGGTTTCCTGCCAGGTGTGGAACTGCTCGACGCCGGGCGGCACCGACCACCACATACGTCCGGGGCGTGACCAGTCCTCAGACGGACTGGTGTAGTAGATGCCGCCGGTCTGGGTCGGTGCGATACGACACTCAAGGGTGCGCAGGGGCCCGTCGATGTCGAAGTGGGTGCCTGCCAGTGATTCCACCGCGCGATCGGAGAGTTGCTGCATCCACGCTTGCAGGGCATCGGTGCCGTGGATGACGTATCGCGGCTCTTCGTCGAGCCGGCGCAGGGTCTCGGCGACGGTGGCACCCGGGTAGAGCTGCTGGGCGATCGATTCCTGCTCGGCCACAACGGCATCGAGCAATCCCAAGCCCCATTCGTAGGCCTCGTCGAGGTCGACGGAAGTACCCAGGAACAACCGTGACATCAGCCCGTAGGCCTCGCGCCCGCAGGCGTCGGAAGGCCGGGCGTGCGGCGCGATCTCCTCCCGCAACACATCGCCCAGCTGCCGGTAGGCGTCGGCCGCGGCCTCGCCGCGCTGCCGCAACTCGGCCTGGAGCCGCGGGTTTGCGAGTACCGCGCCGGTGCCCATCTCGGCGAACAACTGGGCGATCTGCCGGGCCTGGGTGACACCGCGGGTGACCTGACGCAGGGCCGGGGAGTGGGCGTTGTGCGCCGCTACGCGCAGAGCGTCCGCATAGCCCGCGGCTCGCTCGGGCACCTTCGCCAACCTGGCGGCGATCTGCGCCCAGTCGTCCTCGGTCTCCGTGGGCATCAGGTCGAACACGTCGCGTATGGTCTGCAAGGGCGATGCGATGACGTTGAGCTCGCCCAGGTCCAGGGCGGCGTCGTTGACGTCGACGATCGCACCGAGGCGCTCGCGTAAGGCGGCCACGGTGACCACGTCGACGTCGTCGACCGGTTCGACCCGGTCGAGTTCTCGCAATGTGGCACGGGCCGCGTCGGCGCGCGCCGTCACTCCCTGAGGGGAGTAGTCGGTGACGTCGTCATCGTGCCCGGTGATGCCCAGTTCTGTTGCGGCGCACGGGTCGAGACGCGCATAGGTGTCCAGGTAGCGCTCGGCTACCGCGTCGACGGCGGTGGCGGCCCTAGCCAAGGTCGTTCGCGGCGAAGGTATCGCATTTGTTGGGATCGCCGGTCTGGTAACCGATGGTGAACCACTTCTGGCGCTGCTCGGAGGAACCGTGGGTCCAGGCCTCGGGGTTGACCCGGCCGGTGGCCTGCTTCTGGATGCGGTCGTCGCCCACCGACGAGGCTGCCGACAGGGCGTCGGTGATGTCCTTGTCGCTCAGCGGTTCCAGGAACGGCACATCGGTGCCCTCCTGCCGGGTGATCGACGCGTAGTGCGCCCAGACCCCGGCGTAGCAGTCGGCCTGCAGTTCGGTGCGCACGCCCGCGCCGGTGGCGCCCTCGGGGTCCCGCTGGGCGCGGCCAAGGACGCCGAGCAGGTCCTGCACGTGGTGACCGAATTCGTGGGCCACCACATACTCCTGCGCGAGCGGGCCTCCGCTGGAACCGAACTGGTCGACGAGCACCTGGAAGAAGTCGGTATCGAAGTACGCGGTCTTGTCGACGGGGCAGTAGAACGGCCCGACGTCACTGGTGGCAGGACCGCAGCCGGTCTGGACCTGGCCCTTGAACAGCCGCACATGCGGACGGCTGTATCCCTTGAGCAGTTGCTGCCACACGCCGTCCACGGAGTTTCCGGTGGCGACCACGCGGCATTCGACCTTGGAGTTGGCGTCCGCACCGGTCTTGCACTGGCTCAGGTCGAAACCTTCACCTCCGACGCCGCTGGTGTCCATCGGCTGCTGTTGGGGCATCACCGTGCCGGGATCCACGCCGAGGAACATCGCGAGAACCACGATCAACAGACCGCCGATACCTCCGCCGACCGCAATGCCGCGACCGGGGCCGCGGCCACCACCGGAACTGGAAGTGGTGCTCGTGTCGATCTGCATACCCTCGTTGAAGGTCATCCCGTCACTCCATCGCATTCGCCGGTAGGTGCGTTCTCAACAGCCCGTTAAGCTTGTCACACTACGATTCAGACGTGTCCGTCGTTGCGGAACATTCGACCATCGCCCACACCTCGCTGGGGCGGTTACGTGGCACCCGTGAAGGCGGGGTCAGCGTATGGCGAGGTGTCGAATACGCCCAGCAGCCCGTCGGCGCGTTGCGCTTCCTGGCGCCGCGGCCCGTCGTGCCCTGGTCCGGGGTCCGCGACGCCGTCGAGCACGGCCCGTTGCCGCCACAAGGGCGTTCGTTCGTCGGGGGAGGCCGCGACGACCCCAAGGTCAGGGACGAGGCTTGCCTGACCGTGACGGTGTGGTCGCCCGACACGGGCGGATCGCTGCCCGTGATGGTGTGGATCCCCGGTGGCGCCTTCGTCTACGGCGCCGGCCAGCTGCAGCTCTACAACGGTTCGCGACTCGCGGCCAATGGCGACGTGGTGGTCGTCAATGTCACGTATCGGCTCGGCGTGTTCGGCGGGTTCGAACTCGGTGACCTGGGTGAGGGATTCGACGACAACCTGTGCCTGCGCGACCAGATCGCCGCGCTGCAGTGGGTGCGCGACAACATCGCCGCATTCGGCGGCGACCCCGACCAGGTGACGGTGTTCGGCGAATCGGCCGGTGCCACTTCGGTGTTGGCCCTGCTGGCCAGTCCGGCCGCCGATGGGTTGTTCGCGCGGGCCATCGCTCAAAGCCCGGCATTGCCGCTGATCGCCGACCGTGAGGACCGGGCTCGTCAGTCGCGGCGCTTCATGCACCTGCTCGGGGTAGGGGCCGAGCAACTCAAGGTGCTGCCGCAACGCCAGTTGCGCCGCGCCGCCGGCCAGCTTCAGCTTGAGAGTGCGCAGCAGACACCGACGTTGGCCTACGGGCTGACCCACGGCGTCGACCTGCTGCCACTCCATCCGATCGAGGCGGCGCGCGCGGGCGCGGTGTCCGCGGTGCCGTTGATCATCGGCACCAACAGCCACGAGGCGTCGATGTTCGCCTGGGGCAAACCGCCGATGTTGCCGACCACGTTGGCCGGTGTCGAGGACTACCTCCGCCGCCGCGCCCCGCGCGACCGCGACCGCATTTTGGCCGCCTATCCCGATTTCCCGCGCCGTCGCGCCTTGATCGCATTCGGCTCCGACGTCATGTTCGGTGCGCCGACCTGGGCCTTCGCCGACGCCTACAGTTCGCACGCACCGACTCACGTGTACCGGTTCGACCACACCACGTGGACGCTGAAGGTTCTGGGGCTCGGGGCCACCCACGGCAGCGAGATCGTGCACATCCAGCACAGCTACAGCTCGTATCTGGGGCGCAAGCTGCATCCGTTGGGTCGCCGGGTCCAACCGTCGGTCGGCAGGCGGATGCAACGCACCTGGCTGGATTTCGCCCGGGCCGAGATTGCCGAATGGCCCGAGTACGACGTCGAGCGTCGCCTGACCCGGGTGATCCGTTCCACGCGCGACGAGACCGTCGCCGACCCTGACGAGGTGCGGCGCGAAGCGTGGGAGCGGCTGGGTTAGCGGCCTACTTGCCGTACCGCTCGTTGCTGTAACGGCGCAGGTTGTAGAGGAAGCGCTGGAACAGCCACGCCATCACCGGCTGGCCCATGGTCATCCCGAGCCGCCCGGCCAGCCCGCTGGGCTTCATGGCCATCACCCAGGTCAGGTGGCAGCCGTCGGCCGTCTCCACCACGCGGTAGTCCTCGGCGAAGGCCGAGATCGCGTTCGAGGTGCTGGTATTGAATCGGAACGCCATGTGGGAGAAGGGTTCCCAGGCCAGAAACTCCTCGTCGCCGACGATGTGCCCGCGCATCGTGACCGTGCGGGTGGTACCGACGCCGCGGGGTTCGGGGCTGGTCCATTGCACATTGGTGATGACGGTGGCCCAGTGCGGCCAGGAGGTCTCGTCGCTGAGCACCTCGAACAACTGCTCGGGGGTGATGGCGAGGTCGACGGTGCTGACGAAGCGGAACGGCGCACGGTCGATGAAGTCCAACTCGACGCGTTCGCACTGGTAGGTCCGGGCCATGGGTAGACACCCTAGGACAAAGTGTCTAGTGGCGGGTCAGCCCGGCCCGTCGCCGGCGGCCGCGAGCAGCGGGACGACGACATCGCTGATCGGGGTGGGCAGGTCGTGAGCGGCTGCCTTGCGGCTGATCACCCCATTGCGGATGTCCCATTCCAGCGGCCGGCCGGCCAGGTGGTCGGTCAGCATCGAGGTGGTCAGGTCTTCGGGTGCCGCGGCGAGCATGCCGACGATCTCGTCGACCACCTCGTCACCCAGACCGGCGCCGTCGGCTCGGGCCACGGACAGGCATTCGGCCAGATAGCGCCGCGCCAGTGTCGCCACGTCGTCGCGGCGGAACATGCCGGCGCGCCGGTCGGCCAGCACCATGAACCCGACCACGGCGTTGACCAGCAGCTTGCGCCAGGCGGCGCTTCGGAAATCGGGATCCCGTTCGGCGGTGATCGCGGTGCCGTCCAGTGCGTCGGCCACGATCGTCGCCGCCGGGGTGTCGGGCAGTACCAGTCGGGCCTCGCTGCGCAGGCGCACCCAGCCGCCGGGCTGCATCTCCGAGGAGATCCACACCGCGGCGGGAACGACGTGGGCCTCGTCGGTGTGCGGGCCGACGGCGCTGACGCGCTCAACCTGTTCGACGCCGTTCTGCAGCGCGCACACCACGGTTTTCTCGTCGCACAGCCGATCCAGCCAGGCCGCGGCCTGGGTGTTCTGGGTGTCCTTGACGGCGAGAAACACGACGCCGAGCGGGCCTTCCACACTGTCGGGATCGGTGTGCACCGGCCCCGGTACCCGGATCGGTTTCCCGTCGTCGGGCCGGACCTCGATGCCGTCGCGCGGGGTGCGTCCACACAGCAGGACCGGCCGGCCGGCGGCATGCAGGAGCGCCGCGACGGTGGAGCCGATGGCGCCCGGACCGATGACCGCGATGGGGGACGTCATGTCGCCAAGTTACCGGCGCAGGCGACTCTCTAGACTGGTCACTCGTCACCACCAGTCTTTATCGACTCAACATTCGGGAGTTTTCGTGCTGCGCAGTCATGCCGCCGGTTCATTGCGGGCCGCGGATGCCGGTCAAACGGTCACCTTGGCGGGATGGGTGGCGCGTCGCCGCGACCACGGCGGCGTCATCTTCATCGACCTGCGCGACGCGTCGGGCGTGTCGCAGGTGGTGTTCCGCGAAGGCGATGTGCTCGCCGCCGCCCACCGCCTGCGCGCAGAGTTCTGCATCGCCGTCACCGGAGTCGTCGAGGTCCGTCCCGAAGGCAACGAGAACCCCGAGATCCCGACCGGCAAGATCGAGGTGAACGCCACCTCGCTGACCGTGCTGTCCGAGAGCGCCCCGCTGCCGTTCCAGCTCGACGAGACCGCGGGCGAGGAAGCCCGGCTCAAGTACCGCTACCTGGACCTGCGCCGTGAGGGCCCGGGCAACGCAATCCGGTTGCGCTCCAAGGTGAATGCGGCCGCCCGTGGCGTACTGGCCGAGCATGACTTCGTCGAGATCGAAACCCCGACCCTGACCCGCTCGACCCCCGAGGGCGCCCGCGACTTCCTGGTGCCCGCACGTCTGCAGCCCGGCTCGTTCTACGCGCTGCCGCAGAGCCCGCAGCTGTTCAAGCAGCTGCTCATGGTCGCGGGCATGGAGCGCTATTACCAGATTGCGCGCTGCTACCGCGACGAGGACTTCCGCGCCGACCGGCAGCCAGAATTCACCCAGTTGGACATGGAGCTCAGCTTCGTCGACGCCGACGATGTGATGGGAATCGCCGAGCAGGTCCTGCGGGCGATCTGGTCGACGATCGGCTACGAACTGCCGCTGCCATTGCCGCGGATCAGCTACGACGAGGCGATGCGCAGGTTCGGTTCCGACAAGCCAGACCTGCGGTTCGGCGTCGAACTCATCGATTGCACCGAGTACTTCAAGGACACCCCGTTCCGGGTGTTCCAGGCCCCGTATGTGGGCGCGGTCGTGATGGAGGGTGGGGCGTCGCAGCCGCGTCGCACCCTCGACGGCTGGCAGGAGTTCGCCAAGCAGCGCGGGCACAAGGGTCTGGCCTACGTGCTCATCGCCGAGGACGGCACGCTGGGTGGCCCCGTGGCCAAGAACCTCACCGACGCCGAGCGTGACGGGCTGGCCGCCCATGTCGGCGCCAAGCCCGGCGACTGCGTGTTCTTCGCGGCCGGCCCGGCCCGCACGGCGCGCGCGCTGCTGGGCGCCACCCGCATCGAGATCGCCAAGCGCCTGGACCTGATCGACCCGGCAGCCTGGGCGTTCACCTGGGTGGTGGACTTCCCGATGTTCGAGCCTGCCGACGTGGCGACCGCCTCGGGCGACGTGGCCGTTGGTTCGGGTGCCTGGACGGCCGTGCACCACGCCTTCACCGCGCCGAAGGTCGAATCGGAGGACACCTTCGACACCGATCCCGGCAGCGCGCTGTCCGATGCCTACGACATCGTCTGCAACGGCAACGAGATCGGCGGCGGGTCGATCCGTATCCACCGGCGCGACATCCAGGAGCGGGTGTTCGCCATGATGGGCATCGACCACGACGAGGCCCAGGACAAGTTCGGATTCCTGTTGGACGCCTTCGCCTTCGGAGCCCCTCCGCACGGCGGCATCGCCTTCGGCTGGGACCGCATCACCGCACTGCTGGCCGGGGTGGACTCGATCCGCGAGGTCATCGCGTTCCCCAAGTCCGGTGGCGGCGTCGACCCGCTGACCGATGCGCCGGCGCCGATCACCCCGCAGCAGCGCAAGGAATCGGGAATAGACGCCAAGCCCGACGAGCTCAAGAAGTCATGACCGATATCGATCCTGACTTCGACAAGGGCCAGCTGGTCGCCGACGCGGCGGCCCTCGATGACTTCAACCGCAATGTGGTCGAGGAATTCCGGGCCAACGGCGGAAAGGTCGGTGGCCCGTTCGAGGGCGGCACCCTGTTGCTGCTGCACACCACCGGCGCCAAGTCGGGCCAGCCGAGGCTTTCCCCGCTGGCCTATCTGACCGTCGACGGCCGCGTGCTGATCGTCGGTTCCTATGCCGGCGGGCCGAAGGACCCGGCATGGGTGCACAATCTGCGGGCGAACCCGAACGTGCACGTCGAGGTGGGCACCGAGTCCTACGACGCGACCGCCCGTGAACTGCCCGCCGAAGAGCGGGACGCGACCTATCCGAAGATCGTCGAGCGTGCCCCGGTCTTCGCCGAATACCAGGCCAAGACCACGCGGGCGATCCCGCTGTTCGAGCTGGTCCGCGCCTAGCACCTGGCGCTGGCGCGCTGGTCACCCGTCGATTGTCACGCTGGAGTGGCAGTGGCAGTCGAGTGCCACTCCAGCGTGACAAGCCGACAGGGCAGGGCAGGGCAGGGCAGGCTACAGCCGCTCGATGATGGTGGCGTTGGCCATACCGCCGCCCTCACACATCGTCTGCAGGCCGTAGCGCCCACCACGCTGCTCGAGGGCGTTGACCAGGGTGGTCATGATGCGTGCCCCGCTGGCCCCCAGCGGATGTCCGATCGCGATGGCCCCGCCGTTGACGTTCGTCTTGGAAAGATCGGCGCCGACATCGTGTGCCCAGGCCAGCACCACGGGAGCGAACGCCTCGTTGACCTCGAACAGGTCGATGTCCGCCAGCGTGAGACCCGAACGCGCCAATACCTTTTCGGTGGCCGGGATGACACCGGTCAGCATGTACAGCGGATCGGATCCCACCACGGTGGTGGTATAAATACGCGCGAGCGGGCTCAAACCCAGCTTGCGCGCGGTCGCACCGCTGGTGATCATCACCGCCGCGCTGCCGTCGGACAGCGGTGACGAGTTACCCGGGGTGATCTCCCAGTTGATCTGCGGGAAGCGGGCGGCGTAGGCCTCGTTGAAGAACGCCGGCTTCAGCCCGGACAGCGTCTCGACCGTCGTTCCCGGCCGGATGATCTCATCGGTGCTCAGTCCCGCAATCGGGGTGAGCTCGGCGTCGAACAATCCGTCCTTGGTTGCCCGAGCGGCCTTCTCGTGGCTGCCCGCGGAGAACTCGTCCAGCTGAGCGCGGGAGAAACCCCATTTGGCGGCGATCAGCTCCGCGCTGATGCCTTGGGGGACAAGGCCTTCGGAGTAGCGCTCGGCGAACGCCAGGCCGAACGGGTCGCTGCCCGGCAACACCGAGCTGCCCATGGGTACCCGCGACATGGACTCCACGCCTGCGGCGATCACGATGTCGTAGGCCCCGGCCAGCACGCCCTGGGCGGCGAAGCTGATCGCCTGCTGGCTGCTGCCGCACTGGCGGTCCACGGTGGTCCCGGGGACGGTTTCAGGAAAGCCTGCGCCGAGCAGGGCGTTGCGCGCGATGTTCACGGCCTGGTCGCCAACCTGGGTCACTGCGCCGGCGATGACGTCGTCGACGAGTGCCGGGTCGACGCCGGTGCGGGTGATCAGCTCCCGCAGGCTGTGGGCCAGTAGGTCCGCCGGCAGGACGCCGTGCAGCGCGCCGTTGGCCTTGCCTTTGCCTATCGGGGTCCGGACCGCTCCGACGATGACTGCGTCGCGGTCTGAATATCCGGTCATCTGGGCCTCCTGATGCTCCACGCTGAGTATTGTGATGGCTACCCAGGTATAGCACCTGGGTATAGTTAGAACAACTCAGGGATGGGGTTTGATTCCGTGGGAATGCTGCAGGGCAAGCTCGCCGACCGGGACGGCTGGTCGGCCGTCGGCCATTGCCCGATCGAGAGGACCATGGCGTTCGCCGGCACCAAGTCGGCGATGCTGATCATGCGCGAGGCCTTCTACGGCACCACCAGGTTCGACGACTTCGCCCGCCGGGTCGGGATTACGAAGGCGGCAACCTCGGCACGGCTGTCGGACCTCGTCGCCGCCGGACTGCTGGCGAAACGGCCCTATCGCGAGCCTGGTCAGCGGGAACGCGACGAATATGTACTCACCGAATCCGGAACCGACTTCATGCCGGTGGTGTGGGCCATGTTCGAGTGGGGACGCAAACATCTCGGCGACACGGGGCTGCGCCTTGCCCATGACGAGTGCGGTGCACTGGCCGGCGTCGAAATCCGTTGTGAGGAAGGACACCAGGTGCCGCCGGAGGAGCTCGTGGTCCGCTACGAGCGTTGACTTTGAATCCACGCACACCGCTACCCGCACAAATGCGGCGCCTGTTCCAAGTCAACGCTGGCGGGGCTGGCGCCGGCCGAAGAACGCTAGTCTCGGCCCGTGCTGCACTTACGCGTCATCGCGCCCGCCGATCTGCGTGAACCGATCCTTCGCGTCCTGGAGGGGCAGCCCGGTGTCGCCCACGTCGTGTTGCTGCCCGGCGCCGCGGTCGATCCAGCCGGTGACCAGATCACGGCCGACGTCGCCAGAGAAGCGGCCGACGACGTCGTTCAACGGCTGAAATCTCTTGACGTGCAGCACTTCGGCGCCATCACCCTGGAACCGCTCGACACCGTGCTGTCGAGTGCGGCCTACCACGCGGAGGACGTGGCCGGCGGCGACGGCGCCGATGCGGTGATCTGGGATGAGCTGGTGTCGCGGACCCGCGAGGAGTCCAGCCTCAGCGTGACGTACCTGATGTTCCTGTGCATCGCGTGCCTGCTGGCCGCCATCGGTGTGGTGACCGATTCGGCCATCACCGTGGTCGGGGCGATGGTCGTGGGCCCGGAGTTCGGCCCACTGGCCGCACTCGCCGTCGCGCTCGTCCAACGCCGAATGTCGCTGGCACGGCGGGCCGGGGCGGCGCTGCTGGTCGGTTTCCCGTTGGCCATGGTCGTCACCGCGGTCGCGACGCTCGGTTTCGAGGCGCTGGGCTGGGTGCAACTGACCACCTTCAGCGAACTCACCGAGGTCGATTTCATCTTCCGCGTGGGACCGTTCTCATTCGTTGTCGCACTACTGGCCGGCGCTGCCGGAATGCTGTCGCTCGTGTCGTCGAAATCCGAGGCGCTGGTGGGAGTCTTCATCTCGGTGACGACCGTGCCCGCCGCCGGTTTCGCAGTAGTGGCCGCCACCGTGGGCGATTGGGGCGTCGCCGCCAATTCCGTACTGCAGTTGCTGGTGAACCTGCTGGGGATCACCCTGGCCGGGGTGCTGACGCTTGCGATTTACCGTCGCACGAACGTACGCCGTGCCGTCACAAGTGGCTGACGCCCATCGCCAGAAAGTACCCGCCGACCGCGCCGGCGATCACAGCCACCACGAGTCGATGGTGAACGCCCATCCATTCGTAGATTCGCTCGACGGCGGAGCGGGTGGCCGCCGGCGCGACCCAGAAACTGACGATCGGAATGATCGCTGCGAGGAAGCCGACCAGGTTGAAAACGACCATCGCGGCCATCTGCTCGGTCACGGCGGCACCCGAGGTCAGGGCGGCGGCCATCGCGGCCAGGTAGTACGGGGTGGGAAAACCGTTGATCAGGCCCAGCAGTCCGGCCGCCCACGGCGCCTCGCCACGCAATGCGGCCTGCAGCCCGCCCGGCAGTTTCGACAGACCCGGCACGGCGTCCGTCGTGGGCGCATCGGTGCCGTCGCCCACCGCCGCCGGCACCCTCCTGCGTGCCCGCACCCGGTTGACCAGGCGTTCGAGGACACCGGTGATGGAAAGAACGGCGATCACCAGCGCCACGGCGCCGATGCCGATCTCCAGACCCGGCGACATCGTGCTTCCACCGGCGCTGGTGGCCTTCTTGAACACGAACACCACCGCCGCGCCCACCGCGACGTTGGCGGTGAAGGCGAACAGGAAGAACGGGAGCAGCAACCGCACCGGTCGTGACCTCGACAGCATGAAGGCAACGACCCCGATTCTCAGGGGGTCGATTGCCGCCACGGCGGCCATCACCAGCACGGTGCTCCACATCGTGGGCGGCCACATCCCTTCACGCCAGTTGCTTCACCGCTGAATTCAACCAGCGCTGACCGAATTCGGCCGAATTCGCTGCATCTCGGTGCGCCAGCGAGCCCGGATCTTCGCCGGTTGCGTACCGTTCTTCACTGATGGTTCTTCGCGCGAACGGCTCACCGGAGTCCGCCCAAGCCACCGGTGCCGCCCTCACCACCGGTGTGAGTGGCATTGGTGCCGAAGGGACCGATGTGGACGGTGTGCTGGCCGCCTACCGCCGAGCCGGGGCGCAGCGGGCGTTGTTCGAAATCCGCGACGACGGTTTCGGCGCCGGCTACGACGAGTTGGTCGATGCCTCGGGCAATGTCCGCCCGGCCTGGCGTGAGCTGGCCGCGGGCATCGGCGAGTGTGGACGGGACGGGCTGGACCGGCTGCGCACCATGGTGCGCAGCCTCGTCGACAACGACGGCATCACCTACATCCAGGTGGACCGCCACGGAGAGGTCGTCACCGACGACGACGGCACCGCGGTACCGGGCCCCTGGCATCTCGACACCCTGCCCCTGGTGATCTCGGCGGCCGACTGGGACGATCTGGAATCGGGTCTGGTGCAGCGGTCGCGGCTGCTCGATGCGGTGCTCACCGATCTGTACGGCGCCCGGCGCTGCATCACCAGCGGGGTGTTTCCGGCCGAGTTGCTGTTCGCCCATCCCGGATATCTGCGGGCCGCCCGCGGCATCGTGGTGCCCGGACGGCACCAGCTGTTCCTGCACGCCTGCGATGTCAGCCGCGGCGACGACGGGGCCTTCATGGTGAACGCGGACTGGACACAGGCACCTTCGGGCGCCGGCTACGCGCTGGCTGACCGCCGCGTGATCGCCCACGCGGATCCTGACCTCTACGAGCGGATCGGCCCCCGGCCCTCCTCGCCGTGGGCTCAGGCACTACGCCTGGCACTGCTCGATGCGGCTCCCGAGGCTGCCGAAGAGCCGACGGTCGTGGTGCTCAGCCCGGGCATCCATTCCGAGACCGCCTTCGACCAGGCGTACCTGGCCGGCGTGCTCGGCTTCCCGCTGGTGGAGAGCGCCGACCTGGTCGTTCGCGACGGCACCCTGTGGATGCGATCGCTGGGCACCCTCAAACGTGTCGACGTCGTGCTGCGCCGCGTCGACGCCGACTATGTCGATCCGCTGGACCTGCGCCCCGATTCCAGGCTCGGGGTCGCGGGTCTGGTCGAGGCGTTGCGTCGCGGGTCGGTCACGGTGGTGAACACGCTGGGCAGCGGAATTCTGGAAAGTCCCGGTCTGGCAAGGTTTTTGCCGCAGTTGGCCGAGCTGCTGCTGGATGAGACACCGCGACTGCCAACCGCCGCGATGTACTGGGGTGGTGTCGACATCGAGCGGTCCCACCTGCTCACCAAGCTGTCCTCGTTGTTGATCCGGCCGGTCAACGGCGGCGCGACGATCGTCGGGCCGATGCTGGCGGCCGCGGACCGTGAGGACCTGGCCGCACGTATCGAGGCTGACCCCGCGCGGTGGGTGGGGCAGGAGCTGCCTCAGTTCTCCACCGCACCAACAAACTACCGATCCAAGGGACTGTCGCCGGGCAATGTCGGGATGAGGTTGTTCAGCGTGGCGCAGCGCGGTGGATACGCGCCGATGGTCGGAGGTCTCGGCTACGTCGTCGCGCCCGGCAGCGCTGCTTATCGGATGAACACCCTTGCCGCCAAAGACGTCTGGGTGCACACCCCGCAGCGGGTAACGGCCGAGCGGACACCGACGGTTTCGGTCGAGCTGGTCTCGCCGGCGGCGATACCCAGCCCGACCCGGGCGGTCAGCTCGCCGCGTGTGCTCGCGGACCTGTTCTGGATGGGCCGGTACGCCGAACGCGCCGAGGGTACGGCACGGCTGCTGACCGTCACCCGGGAGCGCTACCACGAATTCCGCTACCGCTGGGATCTTGAGGAAAGCCAATGCGTTCCGGTGCTGCTGGCCGCGGTCGGCTCGATCACCGGCACCGACACGGGTGACGCCGCCGACGCGCACGAACTGGTCGCGATCGCCCCGACCACGCTGTGGTCGGTCACTGCCGACCGGCATCGGCCGGGGTCGATCGCCCAGTCGGTGGAGCGCCTGGGACTGGCCGCCCGGGCGGTGCGTGACCAGATGTCCAACGACACCTGGATGGTGTTGGCCGGCGTCGAACGCGCGGTGTTACGGCCCTCGGCCGCGCCGCCTCAGTCGTCCGCCGCCGCAGAGGCCTATCTCGCGGCCGCGCACAGTCAGACCCTGGCCGGGATGCTGGCGCTGTCCGGTGTGGCAGCGGAGTCGATGGTGCAGGACGTCGGCTGGACCATGATGGATCTCGGCAAGCGCATCGAGCGCGGGCTTGCGCTGACCGCGCTGCTGCGCGCCACGGTTGCCACGGTGCGCGGTGCCGCGGTCGAACGCGCGGTGACCGAGTCGGCACTGGTGGTCTGTGAGTCCTCGGTGATCTACCGGCGGCGCAATCCGGGGCAGATCAGTATCGCCGCGGTCGCCGAACTGCTGTTGTTCGATGCGGAGAACCCCCGATCGTTGATCTACCAGCTCGAGCGCATCCGTTCGGACCTCAAGCCGCTACCCGGATCATCGGGTTCGTCGCGGTCGGAACGCCTGGTCGACGAACTGGCCACCCGGTTGCGTCGCCTCGACCCTGCAGATCTCGAGGCCGTCTCCGAGGACGGCAGCCGGGCAGAGTTGACCGATCTGCTCGAGGGAGTGCATGCCGGTCTACGGGACCTCTCCGAGGTCGTCACCGCGGCGCACTTGTCGCTGCCCGGTGGCATGCAACCGTTGTGGGGGCCCGACGAACGGCGGATGATGCCATGACCGGAACCGCCGGAGCGGCTGCAACCCGCTGCTACGAGATCACCCACCGCACCGTGTATCGCTATTCCGACGATGTCACCAGCTCCTACGGTCGTGGGTTTCTCACCCCGCGTGACCTGGCCTGGCAGCGCTGCGTTTCCCACGAACTGGTCATCGACCCGGAAGCGGCCGACATGTCCACCAGCCGCGACGCCTACGGCAACATCAGCTCGTATTTCCATGTCACCGAACACCACCGCACGCTCAGCATCACGAGCCATTCCGTGGTCGAGGTGGATCCGCCCACGCCCGAACACTATTCCGGTGCATCGGCCAAGGCGCCGTGGGAGCTGGCCCGGCCGGTCGGCGGCGACGGCGCGCTGGCTTCCGAGTTCACCTTCGACCTCGCGCCGCCGGAGATCACCGATGCGGTACGCGAGTACGCCGCGCCGAGTTTCGTGCCGGGAAGGCCGTTGATCGAGGTACTCCGCGAACTGACGTCACGGATCTACGCCGACTTCACCTACCGGTCGGGTTCGACGACGGTGTCCACCCAGGTGGCCGATGTGCTGGCGGCGCGCGAGGGGGTCTGCCAGGACTTCGCCCGCCTGGCCATCGCCTGTCTGCGGGCCAACGGACTGGCCGCCAGCTACGTCTCGGGTTATCTGGCCACCGATCCGCCGCCGGGTAAGGAGCGCATGATCGGGGTGGACGCCACCCATGCCTGGGCGTCGGTGTGGACGCCGCAGAACGTCTGGCTCGGCATGGATCCCACCAACGACCAGATGGTCGACGAGCGTTACATCGTGGCCGGATTCGGTCGCGACTACGCCGACATACCCCCGCTGCGCGGCATCATCTACACGGATTCCCTCAGCAGCGTGATCGAGGTGTCGGTGGATGTGGCGCCCTGCCCACCTGATCGAGAGCGGTTGCTGCATGCGTGATTTCAACTGCCCGAACTGTGGCCAGCGGCTGGCGTTCGAGAACTCCCTGTGCCTGGCGTGCCGCAGTGCGCTGGGTTTCTCCCTCGGTGACATGGCGCTGCTGGTGATCACCGACACCGAACAGGGCAGCCACGCCGGCGCGGTCGACGAGGATCAATACCGCTTGTGCGCGAATATGCATCTGGCCGAATGCAATTGGCTGGTTCGCATCGGCGATGACCCATATTGTGTGTCGTGCAGGCTCACCCGGACCCGCCCGGCCGACAACGACACCCCGGCGATGAGGGCATTCGCCGAGGCCGAGCGGGCCAAACGCCGGCTGATCGCCGAACTGCACGAACTGAAGCTGCCGATCATCGGTCGCGACGAGGATCCTGAATTCGGGTTGGCCTTCGACCTGCTCTCCAGCGAATCCGAGAAGGTGTTCACCGGCCACCACAACGGCGTCATCACACTGGATCTCGCCGAAGGCGACGATGTGCACCGCGAGCAGTTGCGTATCGCGATGGACGAGCCGTACCGCACCCTGCTCGGTCATTTCCGTCACGAGATCGGGCACTATTACTTCTATCGTCTGGTGGCGCCGTCGGCGGACTACTCTGCGCGGTTCTCCGAGTTGTTCGGAGATCCGGACGCCGACTACCAGGCCGCGCTGGACCGGCACTACGAAGACGGTCCTCCGCCGGGCTGGGAGGACGACTTCGTCTCGTCATACGCGACCATGCACGCCGCCGAGGACTGGGCTGAAACCTTCGCTCACTATCTGCACATCCGCGACACCCTGGACACCGCAGCGGCATTCGGGTTCGCACCTGCCGGAGCAACATTCGGGCGCCGCCTGCTGGGCCCCAGTGGTTTCGGCACGATCATCGAGATGTGGCTGCCACTGGCGTGGTCGTTGAACATGGTGAACCGGTCGATGGGCCGCGACTATCTCTACCCGTTCGTGTTGCCCCCGGCGGTGCTGGAGAAGATGCGGTTCGTGCACACCGTCGTCGACGAGGTCACCGCCGGCTGAGTTCGGCAGCGATCGCGCTGAACATCAACGACGTCTCCAGTGGCAGCGTATCGAAGGGCGGTTCGGCCTGCGGCCACGTCGACCACTGGACCATCACCAGGTTGTGCGGCTGGTCGATCATGATCATCTGACCGAATATGCCCAACGCCCACAGGTTTTCATCCATCCCCGCGGCGCGGGGTGGGGTCACGTCACGCGCGTCCGCCGCGATGCTGTTGTTCCACCACTGATAGCCGTACGTGCCCTCGGGGTGGGCTGCGGTTACCGAACCTCGCGCAGTCGTCCAGGTCCGCGCGTCTCGCACCCAACCGTCGGGGAGGGTTTTGGTGCCGTCGGACAGTTCACCGTTGCGCATCACGTACAGCCCGAAGCGTCCCCAGTCGGTGAGGGTGGCGTTGAACCCATGCCCGCCCATGTCGTGACGTCCCAGTTCGTAGGAATGCCAGACCCCGTCGTCGGCCATGCCGAACGGTTTCCAGATCTTGTCCTGTAGATACGTGGCGAGATTGGTGCCGGTGGCTTTCTCCAGCACGTCACCGAGCAACCAGGCGCCACCTGTGGTGTACGACCACACCTCGCCCGGCTCGACACCCGGTTTCCGTTTGAGGCCGTGCACCAAGCCGAACACACACCGGTATGTGTCGTCAGCGGCCTCGCACGCCGTGAGTTTGGCGAAATCCGATGTGGGATCGGTGTAGTCCTCGTTCCAGTCGACGCCCGAGGTGTGCGTGATGAGCTGACGTAGAGTGACACCGTCGAACGCAGTGCCGACGAAGTCGGGTTCGTACTTCGTGACGAGATCGTCGAGGGAGGCGATCTTGCCCTCCTTCATCGCGACACCCACCAGCGTGGAGACCACGGACTTGCCGACCGACCGCGAGGTCCACAGCGTGGCAGGGTCGTTGCCCGCGCCGTAGTGCTCGTAGGCGATCTTGCCGTCCTTGAGCACCAGCATCCCGGTGACACTCTGCCGGTTCAGGTAGTCGCCGAGATCATGGGTGACACCGCCCACGGTGTAGGACGCGTCGGTCAGTTGACGCTCGGCCCTGGGCAGCGGGAACGGCTCGCCGTGGCGGAACAGGTCACCGGGATAGGCCCGGTAGTCGTTCCGGAATCCGACCACCCGCTGGGACTGGTCCCAGGTCAGCATGTCCGCGACATTCGGCAGTTCATGATCGAACGGCTTGGGGCACACCGTCATTCCCGCGACCCCGCAGTCGGGCTCGGTTCGCGGGCTGCACGCACTCGCCGAAGCCAGCAACACCAGCGCTGATGCGGCAGCGAGCGTGCGAGTTAACAGCACGATCACGATGGTATGTCGCAACCCCGGTATCGCCGCAGGCGTTTCTAGGATCGCCGCGTGACTGATCGCTACGGTTCCGACATCCTGTCCCGAAACCCGCACACTCCGAAGCTGACTCGATCGAAGGAACAACCCGCGGAAAAGGGCCTGGTCGTCGAGGACGCCCAGAGCGGGTACGTGGGTGCGGTGGTGCGGATCGAGGGCGGCCGGGTCGAGCTCGAAGACCGCCGCGGCAAAGTGCGGGCCTTCCCGATGGGCCCGGGCTTCCTCATCGACGGCAAGCCGGTGAGCCTCGTGGTGCCCAAACGGACCGCGGCGCCGGCCCGCACGGCGTCGGGATCGGTCGCCGTACCGAATGCCAAGGCCCGCGTCGCGCTCGCCAGCCGGATCTACGTCGAGGGCCGCCATGACGCCGAGCTCGTCGAGCAGGTCTGGGGCGCCGACCTGCGCATCGAAGGTGTCGTCGTCGAATACCTCGGTGGCGTCGACGACCTGGCCGACATCGTCGCGGAGTTCGCGCCGGGGCCCGGCCGTCGGCTGGGCGTGCTGGTCGACCACCTGGTGACCGGCTCCAAGGAGGCCCGCATCGCCGAGGCCGTGCGTCGCGGCCCTGGCGGTGAGCACACCCTGGTGGTCGGGCACCCGTTCGTCGACATCTGGCAGTCCGTCAAGCCGGCCCGGCTCGGGATGAAGGCCTGGCCGACTATCCCGCGCAGCATGGAGTGGAAACACGGCATCTGTGAGGCGCTGGGCTGGCCGCACCACGATCAGGCAGACATCGCGCGGGCCTGGCAGCGGATCCGCGGCCGGGTCCGCGACTGGAACGACCTGGAGCCCGCGCTGATCGGCCGGGTCGAGGAGCTCATCGACTTCGTCACCGCACCGGCGTAGCTCGTCGCGTCGGCGTGGTAAGCAGAAGGCGTGTCCGACGGTTTGTTCGACGTGCCAGGCGACCCGGGGCCGGGTGATCCCGGGTCGCTCACCGCACCCGGCACCGCTCCGCTGGCGGTGCGGATGCGCCCCGCCGGCCTCGACGAGGTCGTCGGCCAGTCCCACCTGCTCCAGGCGGGATCGCCGCTACGCCGCCTGGTGGAGGGGTCCGGCGCCGCGTCGGTCATCCTCTACGGGCCGCCCGGCACCGGCAAGACCACCCTGGCCTCGCTGATCTCGCAGGCCACCGGCCGCCGGTTCGAAGCCCTCTCGGCGCTCAGCGCCGGGGTAAAAGAGGTCCGCGCTGTGTTGGAAAAGGCACGCGTGGCTCTCGTTCATCACGGCGAACAGACCGTGCTGTTCATCGACGAGGTGCACCGCTTCTCCAAGACCCAGCAGGACGCGCTGCTGGCCGCGGTGGAGAACCGGGTCGTGTTGTTGGTCGCCGCCACCACGGAGAACCCGTCATTCTCGGTGGTCGCACCGTTGCTCTCGCGGTCGCTGATCCTGCAGCTGCAACCGCTGACCGCGCAGGATGTCGAGACCGTGCTGCGCCGTGCGATCACCGATCCGCGCGGCCTTGGTGGTGCGGTCGAGGTCACCGACGAGGCCGTCGCTCTCCTCGTGCAACTCTCCGCAGGTGATGCGCGCCGCGCCCTGACCGCGCTGGAAGTCGCGGCCGAGCCCGGCGAACCGGTGACTGTCGAGACCATCGAGCAATCGTTGGACAAGGCCGCGGTGCGCTATGACCGGGATGGGGATCAGCACTACGACGTCGTCAGCGCCTTCATCAAGTCGGTGCGCGGATCCGACGTCGACGCGGCGTTGCACTACCTGGCCCGGATGCTGGTGGCGGGGGAGGACCCCCGGTTCGTGGCGCGCCGGTTGATGATCCTGGCCAGCGAGGACATCGGCATGGCCGATCCGACCGCGTTGCAGACCGCGGTCGCCGCGGCCCAGACCGTGCAGCTGATCGGAATGCCCGAAGCGCAGTTGACCCTCGCGCATGCCACGGTGCATCTGGCCACCGCGCCCAAGTCCAATGCGGTGACCACGGCACTGGGGGCGGCGATGAACGACATCCGGGCCGGGAAAGCCGGTCTGGTACCTCCGCACCTGCGGGACGGGCACTACTCGGGGGCACAGAAGCTCGGCAATGCGGTCGGCTACAAATATGCCCACGATCATCCCGATGGTGTTGTGCCGCAACAGTATCCACCGGATGAGCTGGTGGGGGTCGACTATTACCGGCCGACCGGTCGCGGTTTCGAACGTGAGCTGGTCAGCCGGGTGGACAAGCTGCGCGCCATCATCCGTCGCGCCCGCCGCTGACCGGCCCAGACGAAAACCACGGTTCTGGTTGAACGTTCAACCAGAACCGTGGTGCGGGGGTAACTGATCAGCGCAGCAGGCCGGACCGCCTGGGGCCGAAGAGGCCCGTTCTCCTGCGCCCCATGAAGGCGGACACCAGTGCCACGCCGATGGCGGCGACGATGACCTGGACGAGTAATTCGAGCCAGTCGATGCCGTTGGTCATCGTCGGGATGCCGAGGGCACGGGCGATGGCGCTGCCGATGAATGCCGACACGATTCCGACCAGGATCGTCACCAGGATCCCGATAGGTTGTCTGCCGGGGACGATCAGCCGGCCGATCAGGCCGACGACAATGCCGATCAAGATCGCGCTGACTATGCCGGTGATGGTCATTTCTCCTCCAGGACTGCGTTGGACTGGAGGTGAGATACCCCGGGCTCGCACCGCCCAAACGGTGCCGTCAATTCCTTTTCGCCAGCGGGTCAGGCCATCTCGGGTACGCGCAGGTGGGCGAGCACGAGTTCGAACTCTCCGACATCGATTTGATCGGCGCTCAGATCGCGCAGCCGAGCGGTGCGCAGCGCCCGCGCCTGATCGCGGTTGTGGTCCATCGCCTCAGCGCTGTCGAAGGTGGCCGAGGACACCGCCCGTCCCGAGGCCCTGTCGAGCATGAGGCTGGCGCTGCAGAAGCCCTCGAGGTCTTCCATCGCGGGCAAGACGGAGGCGCGGTAGAAATCCACCGCCCGGTCGAAGAGTTCGGGGCGGGTTCGCAGCCACGTCGCACGTACGCAGGCGCCGGGGCCCGAGTACTGCTCGCGGTGCACCACCGCGATCTCCCATTCGTCGACGGTGGCAGTGCCGGCGAAGGCCTCCACCACCCGATGGCGCATCGGCGCTATCGCGGCGGCGCTGCCGTGCATGGCGTCTTCGGACCGCCAGGCCGTGGTGAGGACACACTCGCCCGATTCCCGGTTCACCATCAGAGACAGGCCCACGCAGCCGTCGACGTTGTCGAGGGCGGGCATGACCTCGTCGCGGACAACGGCGATGCCGGCATTGACGGCCTGGGTGCGCGCCGCGATCGTGGTTGAACGTGCGAACACGATCCACCCCTTCCTGCCAGGGCGGCGCCCGGTGGCGCCACCGGTTCCACCCCCAACCTTCCTCCGCTGTGTCGCAGGTGGCAATGGTGTGTCGGGCGCCTCGTAGGCTGGGCAGATGGATACCGACGTGATCGACGTGGACACCTCGCGGCGGCGCATCGTCGATCTCACCGACTCGGTGCGCGAGTTCTGCGGCACGCATCGTGACGGTCTGTGCAACGTGTTCGTCCCGCACGCGACTGCCGGTGTGGCCGTCATCGAGACCGGCGCCGGGTCCGACGACGACCTGATCGATACCCTGGAACGGTTGTTGCCGCGCGACGATCGCTACCGGCACAGACACGGATCGTTCGGGCATGGTGCGGATCACGTGCTGCCCGCCCTGGTGTCGCCGTCGGTCACGCTGCCGGTCCAGGCCGGCCGGCCACTGCTGGGAACCTGGCAGAGCGTGGTGCTGGTCGATCTGAACCGCGACAACCCGCAGCGTTCGGTGCGACTCAGCTTTCTGGGGACATGACGCCCGTCGCCCTTTTCCGGGGTGAACGCGCAGAACGGTAATGTAAAGCGGTCGAACTGGTGATTGCTCGCGCAACCCAGCCACCCACGAACACGAGGACACGAGCAACGTGCAGACACACGAGATCAGGAAACGCTTCCTCGATCATTTCGTGAAGGCGGGCCACACTGAGGTGCCCAGCGCCTCGGTGATCCTCGACGACCCCAACCTGCTGTTCGTCAACGCCGGCATGGTGCAGTTCGTGCCTTACTTCCTCGGTGCCCGCACGCCGCCGTGGGTCCGCGCCACCAGCGTGCAGAAGTGCATCCGCACCCCCGACATCGACGAGGTGGGCATCACCACCCGGCACAACACCTTCTTCCAGATGGCCGGCAACTTCTCGTTCGGCGACTACTTCAAGAAGGGCGCCATCGAGCTGGCCTGGACCCTGCTGACCAACCCGGTCAGCGAGGGTGGCTACGGATTCGACCCGGAAAGACTGTGGGCAACGGTCTATCTGGACGACGATGAGGCGATCCAACTGTGGCAGGAAGTCGCCGGGCTGCCGCTCGAGCGCATCCAGCGCCGCGGCATGGCCGACAACTACTGGTCGATGGGCATCCCCGGGCCGTGCGGACCGTGTTCGGAGATCTACTACGACCGCGGGCCCGAATACGGCATCGAAGGCGGGCCCGAGGCCAACGAGGACCGCTACATCGAGATCTGGAATCTCGTGTTCATGCAGAACGAGCGCGGTGAGGGCACCTCGAAGGACGACTTCGAGATCCTCGGCCCGCTGCCGCGCAAGAACATCGACACCGGCATGGGTGTCGAACGCATCGCCTGCCTGCTGCAGGGCGTGGACAACGTCTACGAGACCGATCTGGTGCGTCCGGTGATCGACGTGGTCGCCTCGATCGCTCCCCGCGGGTACGGCAAGGGCAGCCACGAGGACGACGTCCGCTACCGCATCATCGGCGACCACAGCCGCACCGCGGCCATCATCATCGGCGACGGGGTCAGCCCCGGCAACGAGGGCCGCGGGTACGTGCTGCGTCGCCTGCTGCGCCGCATCATCCGGGCGGCCAAGCTGCTCGGCGTCGAGCAGCCCATCATGGGCCGGCTGATGACCACGGTGCGCGACGAGATGGGCCCGTCGTACCCGGAGCTCGTCACCGACTTCGAGCGCATCAACCGGATCGCCGTCGCCGAGGAGACCGCGTTCAACCGGACCCTGGTCGCGGGCTCGAGGCTGTTCGACGACGCCGCGAAGTCGACGCGCGCCGCCGGAAAATCCACGTTGTCCGGCAACGACGCCTTCACCCTGCACGACACCTACGGCTTCCCGATCGACCTGACGCTGGAGATGGCGGCCGAGGCCGGTCTTTCCGTCGACGAGCAGGGCTTCCGGACGCTGATGGCCGAGCAGCGTCAGCGCGCCAAGGCCGACGCCGCCGCCCGTAAGCAGGCCCACACCGATCTGTCCGCCTACCGCGAGCTGGTCGACTCCGGTCCCACCGAATTCACCGGTTTCGACGAATTGTCCACTGAGGCAAGGATTCTCGGTATCTTTGTGGACGGCAAGCGGGTGCCCGTGGTGACCCACGAAGGCCTGGATGCCGATCGGGTCGAGCTGATCCTGGACCGCACCCCGTTCTACGCCGAGTCCGGCGGCCAGATCGCCGACGAAGGAACGATTTCCGGGACGGGCTCCTCGGTCGCGGCCAAGGCTGCCGTCACCGATGTGCAGAAGATCGCCAAAACCCTGTGGGCGCACCGGATCAATGTGGAGTCCGGCGAGTTCGTCGAGGGCGACACCGTCACCGCCGCAGTGGATCCCAAGTGGCGCCACGGCGCGACCCAGGGGCACTCCGGCACCCACATGGTGCACGCCGCGCTGCGACAGGTACTGGGCCCCACCGCCGTTCAGGCCGGTTCGCTGAACCGTCCCGGCTACCTGCGGTTCGATTTCAACTGGCAGGGGGCGTTGACGGACGACCAGCGCACCCAGATCGAAGAGGTCACCAACGAGGCCGTCGAGGCCGACCACCAGGTGAACACCTTCGTCACCGCCCTGGACAAGGCCAAGGCGATGGGCGCGATGGCGATGTTCGGGGAGAACTACCCCGACCAGGTGCGGGTGGTCGACATCGGCGGCCCGTTCTCGCTGGAACTCTGCGGCGGTACGCACGTGCGTAACTCCGCCCAGATCGGTCCCGTGACCATCCTCGGGGAATCTTCGGTCGGATCCGGTATTCGCCGGGTCGAGGCCTACGTCGGCCTCGATTCCTTCCGGCACCTGGCCAAGGAACGCGCGCTGATGGCAGGCCTGGCCTCCTCGCTCAAGGTGCCCTCCGAAGAGGTGCCCGCCCGAGTGGCGAACCTGGTCGAGCGGCTCAAGGCCGCCGAGAAGGAACTGGACAAGGCCCGGTTGGCCAACGCCCGGGCCGCGGCCGCCAACGCGGCCGCCGGCGCCGAGACCATCGGCAAGGTCCGGGTCGTGGCACAGCGGATGGCCGGCGGCATGTCGGGTGGCGATCTGCGCACCCTGGTCGGCGACATCAAGGGCAAGCTCGGCAACGACCCGGCGGTGATCGCACTGATCGCCGAGGGCGAGGACGACGCGGTGCCGTTCGTGGTCGCGGTCAACCCGGCCGCTCAGGATCTGGGGCTTCGCGCCAACGACCTGGTCAAACCGTTCAGCGCAGCGGTCAACGGCCGCGGCGGCGGCAAAGCGGACATGGCACAAGGTTCCGGTAAGGGGGCGGCGGGTATCGACGCGGCATTGGCCGCGCTGCGCGCCGAGATCGGCCGAGGCTAGCTTCGTGTCCGACACGGTCGACGACCGGCTACCGGACCGCCCAGGGGACGACGACCCCGGACGTGGGCGGCGCATCGGCATCGACGTCGGGACCGTGCGGATCGGCGTGGCCAGCTGTGATCCCGACGGGATACTGGCCACCCCCGTCGAGACCGTTCTGCGGGACAAACGGGACCGGTCGGGCAAGCACCTGCGCAGACTGGTCAAGCTGATCGGCGAGTACGAGGCGGTCGAGGTCATCGTCGGGCTGCCCCGCACGCTCGCCGACCGGGCCGGAAGCTCAGCCGTCGATGCTGTCGAACTGGCCGATCTGCTGGCCCGTCGGATCGCTCCGATACCGGTGCGGATGGCCGACGAGCGGCTCACTACTGTGACGGCTCAGCGGTCGTTGCGTGAGGCGGGGGTTCGGGCAAAGGGACAGAAGGCGATGATCGACCAGGCCGCTGCGGTGGGCATTCTGCAGAGCTGGCTGGATCAGCGACGTGCGGCCCTGGCTGCGCGCGGAGAGGGCATGGATGGCTGAGAAGTGGGGCGCCGACAAAGTGAAGCCCGAGGCGATCGGACCGCCGCGCCGCGGACTGAGCAAGGCCGAGCGGGCCCGCAAAGCGCGCAACGACCGGAAGCGACGCGTCACCCGTGGCTTCTCCATCGCGGCGCTCATCGTCGTGGTGATCGGTGCGGTGTTCCTGGGTTCCAAGCTGTGGCACAGCATGTCCGGCAGTGCCAACGATTACGCGGGTGACGGGGTGGCCGATGTCGTCATCCAGGTCCACGACGGTGATTCCACCACCGCCATCGCGAAAACCCTGCAGGACAAGAAGGTGGTCGCCACCGTCAAGGCTTTTGTCGACGCGGCACACAAGAACGACGAGATCTCGGCGATCCAGCCCGGCTTCTACAAGCTCCGCACCGAAATCCCGGCAGCCAATGCCGTTGAGCGCCTGGTAGATCCGGAAAGCCGGGTGGGCAAGCTCACCATTCCGGAGGGACGTCAGCTCGACGACACGGCCGACGTCAGAACCAAGGCTGTCACCGAAGGCGTCTTCACCCTGATCTCGCAGGCCTCCTGCGTCGAACTCGACGGCAAGCAGCGGTGCGTGCCGGTCGACCAACTGCGGGCGGCGGCGCAGACGGCACCGGCGGCGGCGCTGGCGGTGCCCGACTGGGCGGCCGCTCCGGTCGCGGCGATGCCAAACGACCACCGGCGGCTGGAGGGGCTGATCGCGCCGGGCACCTGGAACGTCGACCCAGCGGGGACGGCGCAGGACATTCTGTCCACCTTGATTGCGGGCAGTGCCACCCTCTACACGCAGAGCGGTCTGCTCGACACCGCCGCAGCAATGCAGATGTCGCCGTATCAGATCCTCACCGTCGGATCCCTGGTGCAACGTGAGGCGAAGCCGCAGGACTTCGCCAAGGTCGCGCGCGTGATCTACAACCGGCTGGCCGAACACCGCAAGCTGGAGTTCGACTCGACCGTGAACTACCCGCTGGACCGCCAGGAAGTCGCGACCACCGATGACGACCGGGCCAAGGTCACGCCCTGGAATACCTATATGAGCCAAGGACTTCCGCAGACCCCGATCTGCTCGCCGGGCACCGATGCCCTGGCGGCCGCGGAGCGTCCGGCGGAGGGGGACTGGTTGTACTTCGTCACCATCGACATGCAGGGCACCACGCTGTTCACCCGTGACTACGAGGAACACCTGGCCAACATTGAACAGGCGCAGCACAACGGTGTCCTCGACAGTGCCAGATAGGCGGCCCGCCGCCGTGCCCGATAGGCGGCCCGCCGCCGTGCCGGATAGCCGGAAAGCGGCCGTTCTCGGCTCGCCGATCACCCACTCGCGTTCGCCGCAACTGCATCTGGCGGCCTACCGGGCATTGGGGCTGACATCCTGGACCTACGAACGCATCGAGTGCACGGCTGAGCAATTACCGGGCCTCGTCGGCGGGCTCGGCCCGGAATGGGTCGGACTGTCGGTGACGATGCCCGGCAAGTTCGCCGCCCTGGAGTTCGCCGATCAGCGCACCGACCGCGCCGAATTGGTGGGCTCGGCCAACACGCTGGTCCGGATGCCAACCGGCGGCTGGCGCGCCGACAACACAGATGTCGACGGAGTGATCGGAGCACTCGGCACGGCCGGCGACTCGGCACTGGTGATCGGTTCCGGCGGCACCGCCCCGGCGGCTGTGGTCGCCCTGGCAGAACTCGGCGTGCAGCGGATCACCATCGTCGCTCGCGATGAGGCCAAGGCATCACGGTTGGTCGAGCTGGCCGGCCGGTGCGGAGCGCAGGCCACCTGGTGCGACATCGGCAGCAGTGCCCTGGCCGACGCGGTCGCCACCGCGGATGCGGCGGTCAGCACCATCCCGGCGGACGCGGCCGCTCCTTACGCGGACACGCTGGCTGCGGCGCCGCGGGTCCTCGACGCCATCTACGACCCGTGGCCGACACCGCTGGCCGCGGCCGTCGAGGCGGCAGGCGGCGAGGCGATCAACGGGCTGCAGATGCTGCTGAACCAGGCGTTCGCCCAGGTGGAGCAATTCACGGGGATGTCCGCGCCCAAAGAGGCGATGCGCGCCGCGCTGGGCTGAGCCGTCACGGGACGAACGTGCCCCGGTGGTAGGGACTGTGGAGGTACTCCTTGGATCCGACGAGACGGGCCAGCGGGGTCTGGACCGTGTCCTCGGTGTCCACCAGTTCGGCGATCGAGGTCAGGTCGTACCGCGGGTGCCAGCCCAGATCGGCACGAGCCTTGGTGTTGTCGTAGACGCGGTCGATGCGGGTGGGAAAGCGCCAACCGCGCCGCGCCCAAACTTCCGCAACCCGGGGAGCCCGTCGGGCGAAGACAGCGGCCGCGTCGGCCCGGCCCTCGTGGGCATCAGGCCGGTCGTCGCCTTCCGGGAAGAACCGGGCCACCCGCAGCTCGACGCTGGGCAACCCGTGATTTCGGTGGGCCAGCTGGCATAGGTCCTCGGCGGCGGCCTTGGTGACGCCGTACATGTTCTTGGGCACCGGCGACACCGACTCGTCGATCCAGGCCGCCGGGCGTTGAATATCGGGCACTAGTGCATCGCCGAAACCGTTGTGGAAGAAGACATCACGAATGCCCGCACGCCTGCGTCCGCAGCTGCCTCCAGGAGTGCCAGGGTTCCGCTGACATTCGTGTCGACGAAAGCCTGCCCCGGTACGAACGCCAGCTGGGGCTTGTGCAGCGTCGCGGTGTGAAGCACCACGTCGACGCCTGTCATACCGGCGCAAGCGATTTACCGGGTGGCGCCGGGGTCGACGCGACGGCGAGGTCTCGACGACGAAGCGGAGAAGCGCGGGCTGATCCGCCGAATAAGTGCATTTCCGCCCCGCCGGCCGCGCTTAGCCTCGGTTGATGGGGGCGGGGGTAACGGTGGTCGGCGCGCTCTGGCTGCTCGCGATGAGCGGCTACGACATCGCCGAACGCCGGCTGCCGAACTGGCTGACGCTTCCGGGCGCGGTGCTGGTCCTGGTGGTGTCGGTGTTGGCCGGGCACGGTGGTGCAGCCATAGCCGGGGGCTTGGCGCTGTCGGCCCTGTACCTGGCGGTGCATCTGGTATCCCCGCGGGCCATGGGTGGCGGGGACGTCAAACTGGCGATCGGATTGGGCGCGATGACCGGGGCATTCGGGGCGGATGTGTGGTTGTTGGCGGCGCTCGCGGCACCGGTGTGCACCGCGGCGCTGGCGCTGGGTGCCGCCTTGCGCGGGATTCGGACGGTGCCGCACGGACCGTCGATGTGTGCGGCGAGTGCCGCCGCGGTGGCCCTGGTTCTGGCCTAGCCGCACCGCAGCGGTCTCAACGGCAATAGGTCGCGTGCGTCACGATTGACCACGGATTTCGGGAGGCAAACCTTGACGTGGGAGAATGACACCCGTGTTGCGTTGGACCACAGCTGGTGAATCCCACGGCCGCGCCCTGGTGGCCATGCTCGAAGGGATGGTTGCCGGCGTGCCCATCACTTCCGAGGAGATCGGGGCACAGCTCAAGCGTCGTCGTCTCGGCTACGGCCGGGGCGCCCGGATGAAGTTCGAACAGGACCAGGTCACCATGCTGGCCGGGGTGCGTCACGGCACCACCCTGGGCGGGCCGATCGCCATCGAGATCGGCAACACCGAGTGGCCCAAGTGGGAGACCGTGATGTCTCCGGACCCGGTCGACCCCACCGAACTCGACGTGGCTCGCAACGCCCCGCTGACCCGGCCCCGCCCGGGACATGCCGACTACGCCGGCATGCTCAAATACGGCTTCGACGATGCCCGCCCCGTGCTGGAACGTGCCAGTGCCCGGGAGACCGCCGCGCGCGTTGCGGCCGGCACCGTGGCGCGGGCCTTCCTGCGCGCCGCGCTCGGTGTCGAGGTGGTCTCGCACGTGATCTCCATCGGCGCGTCGGTGCCCTATGACGGCCCGCCGCCGCAGTTCTCCGACCTGGAGGCGATCGACGACAGCCCGGTCCGGGCATTCGACAAAGACGCTGAAGCATCCATGATCGCCGAGATCGAAGCGGCCAAGAAGGACGGCGACACCCTCGGCGGTGTCGTCGAGGTCGTGGTCGAGGGTCTGCCGATCGGGCTGGGCTCGTTCACCAGCGGTGACAACCGCCTCGACAGCCAGCTGGCCGCCGCGGTCATGGGAATCCAGGCGATCAAAGGCGTGGAGATCGGCGACGGCTTCGAGACCGCGCGCCGTCGTGGCAGCGTGGCCCACGACGAGATGTACCCCGGCCCCGACGGAGTCCTGCGCTCGACGAACCGGGCCGGCGGCCTGGAAGGCGGCATGACCAACGGCCAGGCGCTGCGGGTCCGGGCCGCGATGAAGCCCATCTCGACCGTTCCGCGGGCGCTGGCCACCGTCGACATGGCGACCGGTGAAGAAGCCGTCGCCATCCACCAGCGGTCCGACGTCTGCGCCGTTCCGGCCGCCGGCGTGGTGGTGGAGACCATGGTCGCGCTCGTGGTGGCCCGCGCCGTGCTGGAGAAGTTCGGCGGGGACTCGCTGGCCGAGACCCGCGCCAACATCGACGCCTACCTGCGGGCAGTCGCCGAGCGCGAGCCGGCGGCGCAGGCCCTGGGCTGATGGCCCCCAAGGCGGTACTGATCGGCCTGCCGGGTTCGGGCAAGTCGACCATCGGCCGCCGGCTGGCCAAGGCGCTGAACCTCACGATGCTCGACACCGACGTCGCGATCGAAGAGACCACCGGCCGCACGATCGCCGACATCTTCGCCACCGACGGTGAGGCGGAATTCCGCCGGATCGAGGAAGAGGTCATTCGTTCGGCGCTGGCCAGCCACGACGGCGTGCTGTCCCTGGGTGGCGGCGCCGTCACCACCCCGGGAGTGCGCGCCGCACTGGCCGGACACACCGTCGTCTATCTCGAGATCAGCGCGGCCGAAGGGGTCCGGCGCACGGGCGGTTCCACCGTCCGTCCGCTGCTGGCCGGGCCTGACCGGGCCGAGAAGTTCCGCGCCCTGATGTCCGAGCGGGTACCGCTGTACCGTCGGGTCGCGACCATGCGGATAAACACCAACCGCCGCAACCCGGGGGCGGTCGTGCGCACGATCGTGACACGACTGGAAAACCCGCCAGCCCAGAAACCGGCCCAGAAACAGGCTCAGCAGCCGCGGGCCGGCAAACGCCGCCGGCGTCGCCCGCCGTGGCGCCGCGGCCAGGCATCCCCACAGTCCTCGTCCGGTTCGGAGGCCAAGGGCGGGACCACCGTCACTGCCGCCCCCGACGCCGAACCCAATGCCATACCCACCCCCGCGGCCCTGGCCGCTCGCAACGCGGAGCGTAATGATGACTGACCCGGTAATCGTCGAGGTACTGGTGGACCGGCCATACCCGGTCATCATCGGAACCGGCCTGCTCGGCGAACTGGGCAATACCCTCGCGGGCAGGCACAAGGTGGCGATCCTGCACCAGCCGGTGTTGACGCAGACCGCCGAGGTGGTCCGGCAACACTTGGCCGACAAGGGAATTGAAGCTCACCGGATCGAGATCCCGGATGCCGAGGCGGGCAAGGAGCTGCCCGTTGTCGG
Organism: Mycolicibacterium sp. 050232; assembly: GCA_036235365.1. Lineage (GTDB taxonomy): Bacteria > Actinomycetota > Actinomycetes > Mycobacteriales > Mycobacteriaceae > Mycobacterium. The sequence goes on from JAZBEZ010000009.1 coordinate 129,328, forward strand.
CTTCATCTGGGAAGTGCTGGGACGCATCGGTATTGGCCGTAAGGACGCTGTCGTCAGCCTGGGCGGGGGAGCGGCCACCGACGTGGCGGGATTTGCTGCGGCCACCTGGCTGCGCGGCGTGGACATCGTGCACGTGCCCACCACGCTGCTGGGCATGGTGGATGCCGCGGTGGGCGGAAAAACCGGGATCAACACCGACGCCGGCAAGAACCTCGTCGGTGCGTTCCATCAGCCGGCCGCGGTCCTGGTGGACCTTGCGACGCTGGAAACGTTGCCGCACAACGAGATTGTTGCCGGGATGGCCGAGATCGTGAAGGCCGGATTCATCGCCGACCCGGTGATCCTCGACCTGATCGAGGCCGACCCGGAAGCGGCACTCGATCCCACTGGAACGGTGCTGCCCGAACTCATCCGCCGGGCCATCGCGGTGAAGGCCGAAGTGGTTGCTGCCGATGAGAAGGAATCGGCATTGCGCGAGATCCTGAACTACGGCCACACCCTTGCCCACGCCATCGAGCGCCGCGAACGGTACAAGTGGCGTCATGGCGCCGCGGTGTCGGTCGGACTGGTGTTCGCGGCCGAACTCGGCCGGCTCGCCGGACGCCTCGACGACGAGACCGCCGACCGGCACCGGTCGGTGCTGACCGCGCTCGGGTTGCCGATCACCTACGACGGCGACGCGCTGCCCCAATTGATGGATTACATGGCGGGCGACAAGAAGAACCGTTCGGGTGTGCTGCGATTCGTCGTCCTCGACGGTCTGGCCAAGCCGGGTCGGCTCGAAGGCCCTGATCCGTCACTGCTGGCGGCCGCATACGCAGAAGTGGCGCGGGCCTGACTGCCCGCGCCACTCGCGCCTGAATCTCTGACTGCCCTCGCGGGCAGCGCCCGCTACTGCTTCGGCTGCTCGGGGTAGTCGATGGTCTGCGTGGTGTCGTCGGTGTTCTCGGCGGCGCCATTGGCGGACACCGCGGCGAACACATCGGTGTCGGCGCGATCGTCGGCCGCCAGGCCGTGGTGGCGTTGGCGCGGCATCGGCGGGGCCTTGCGGTCCACCAGCCAGCGGCCCACGGTCACACCACCCACGCCGAGGAGGAACACCAGCAGCGCGGTGAACGCCGCGAACGTGGTGACCTCGTTGAGCAGCGCATCGGTGTAGAGGCTCTTGTAGAACAGCCCGATGAACCACGCCACGGCGCCGCTGACGATGCCGGCGAACAGGCCGGCGATCAGCCACGTCATCGCCAGGTCGGCGCGACGATCCGGATCCGGATTGGCGCGGGCGTCGCTCTGGCCGTCGAACAGACCCCAGATCAACACCCCGATACCGAACAACGTGACCAGCCCCAGGCTGAACCAGGTGGCATTACCCGGCGAGGCGTTGATCAGTGCTCCCTGCAGTAAGCGCACGATGACCATCGCTGTTGCGAACACCACTCCGCGCAGTAACCACTTGCTCATGGGGGCACACTGTAGCGAGTAGCGTCACAGACCGTGACTATTTCCCAGCGCAGGGAGCGGCTGCGCCGTCGGCTGGCGGACTCGGGCCTGGACGCGATGCTGGTAACTGACCTGGTCAACGTGCGTTATCTGTCCGGATTCACCGGTTCCAACGCAGCCCTGCTGATCCTCGCCGAGGACGCCACTCCGGTGCTGGCCACCGATGGGCGCTACCGCACGCAGGCCGCGCAGCAGTCCCCGGACGCCGAGGTGGTGATCGAGCGGGCCTGCGGATCGCATCTGGCCGGGCGGGCGGCGCGCTGCGGGGCGCTGCGGCTGGGTTTCGAAAGCCACGTGGTGACCGTGGATACGTTCGCCGCGCTGAAGAAAGCGGCGGGTGACACGGTGGACTGGGTGCGCGCGGCGGGCACCGTCGAGGCGCTGCGTGAGATCAAGGACGCGGGGGAGATCGCCATGCTGCGGTTGGCCTGCGAGGCTGCCGACGCGGCGCTGACGGATCTGCTGGAGCGTGGCGGCCTGCGCCCCGGCCGGACCGAGCGCGAGGTGCGCAACGAGCTGGAAGCGTTGATGCTCGACCACGGCGCCGACGGGCCGTCCTTCGAGACGATCGTGGCGACCGGCGCGAACTCGGCCATTCCACACCACCGGCCCACCGATGCGGTACTGGCGGCCGGCGACTTCGTGAAGATCGATTTCGGTGCCCTGGTGGAGGGCTACCACTCCGACATGACCCGCACATTCGTGCTGGGCCCCGCGGCCCAGTGGCAGCACGACATCTACGACCTGGTGGCCACCGCACAGCAGGCCGGCTGCGAAGCGCTGGCTCCCGGGGTGTCGCTGAGCTCAGTCGACGCCGCATCGCGCCAGGTCATCGCCGATGCCGGCTACGGTGACAACTTCGGCCACGGCCTCGGCCACGGCGTCGGACTGCAGATCCACGAAGCGCCGGGAATCAATGCCGCTGCCGCCGGTACACTGCTTGCTGGCTCTGCGGTCACCGTTGAGCCAGGTGTCTACTTGCCCGATCGCGGCGGTGTCCGGATCGAGGACACCCTGGTCGTCGGCGAGGCGGCACCCGACCTGCTTACCCGGTTCCCCAAGGAACTGGCCATTTTGTGACAAAAGCTTAGGAGCTACACCCTCATGGCATCGACTGCCGACTTCAAGAACGGGCTCGTCCTGCAGATCGACGGACAGCTGTGGCAGATCGTCGAATTCCAGCACGTCAAGCCGGGCAAGGGTCCGGCCTTCGTGCGGACCAAGTTGAAGAACGTGGTGTCCGGCAAGGTCGTCGACAAGACCTACAACGCGGGCGTGAAGGTCGAGACCGCCACCGTGGACCGCCGCGACGCCACCTACCTGTACCGCGACGGCAGCGACTTCGTCTTCATGGATTCCGAGGACTTCAATCAGCATCCGTTGTCGGAGGGGCTCGTCGGCCGGTTGGCCGACTTCCTGCTGGAGAGTCTGCCGGTGCAGATCGCGTTCCACGACGGTGTTCCGCTGTATCTGGAACTGCCGGTGTCGGTCGAGCTCGAGGTTTCCCACACTGAGCCCGGCCTGCAGGGCGACCGCTCCAGCGCCGGCACCAAGCCCGCCACGATGGAGACCGGCGCCGAGATCCAGGTTCCGCTGTTCATCAACACCGGTGACAAGCTCAAGGTCGACACCCGCGACGGCAGCTACCTCGGCCGCGTGAATGGCTGACCATGCCTGACCGCCGTGGTGACCGGGGCCGTCACCAGGCCCGCAAGCGCGCCGTGGATCTGCTCTTCGAGGCCGAGGCGCGCGGTCTGACGCCGGAGGCGGTGGCCGATGGCCGCGTCGCGCTGGCCGAGGACCAGCCCGACGTCACGCCACTGAATCCCTACACGGTGTCGGTGGCGCGCGGTGTCACCGAACACGCCGCCCACATCGACGACCTCATCTCCGCGCACCTGCAGGGCTGGACGCTGGAGCGGCTGCCCGCCGTCGACCGGGCCATCCTCCGGGTGGCGGTGTGGGAACTGCTGCATGCCGAGGACGTGCCCGAGCCCGTCGCCGTGGACGAAGCCGTCGAGCTCGCCAAGGAGTTGTCCACCGACGAGTCGCCCGGATTCGTCAATGGCGTGCTGGGCCAGGTCATGTTGGTGACCCCGCAGATCCGCGCTGCCGCGGCGGCTGTACAGGGCGCGATTCAGGACCGCCCCGAGCAGTAAGTTCGTGTCCCGGAGATCGGGATCGTCGGTGCGTTCGGTGCCACGATGTTGTTACGTGTGTGATCACACGTACCGACATTCGGAGGCCGCTGATGGGACACGAGTCGAGAACGATCGCGGGGGTCGGCGAGGACGGCCTGCACTTGCATGCCTGCCCGCTGTGTGAGGCCATGTGCGGCTTGGAGATCCAGGTCTCCGACGGCAAGGTGGCGAGCGTTCGGCCGAACAAGTCCGACCAGTGGAGTGCGGGGCACATCTGCCCGAAGGGTGCGTCGCTGGCCGCGTTGCACGACGATCCCGACCGGATCCGCCGGCCGATGATCAAGGTGGACGGCCAGTGGCAGGAGGTCGACTGGGACACCGCGTTCCGGCGTTGCACCGAGCTGCTCGCGCCCGTCATCGAGAAGTACGGAATCGGCGCGGTTGCGGCGTACACCGGAAATCCACTGGCGCACTCGTTTTCGCTGTCCCGCTACTCGGCGATTCTGCTGGGCCTGTCCGGCATGCCGATCACCTACTCGCCGGGAACGATCGACCAGTGGCCGAAGAACCTGTCGTCGCACCTGATGTACGGCAGCTGGTGGGCTTTCCCAACACCGGACATCCAGCGCACCGACCTGCTGGTGGTCATGGGCGCCAACCCCGCGGCGTCACAGGGTTCGTTGCTGGCCGCGCCTGACGTGATGGGCATCATCGGCGGTATCCGTAAGCGCGGCAAGGTGATCGTCATCGACCCGGTGCGCACCGCCACGGCCGCCAAGGCCGACGAGTGGCTGCCGATCACGCCTGGCACCGATGCGGCACTGCTGCTCGGGATCGTCCATACCGTGTTCGACGAAGGCCTGGTCAATCTCGGCGACCTGGAGCAGCACCTGGACGGGGTGCCTGAACTCCAGCAGGTCGTCGCGGACTGGTCGCCCGAAAGAGTCTCTGCCGCAACGGGTATCGACGCCGGTCGGATCCGGGAGTTGGCCCGCGAGCTGGCGGGTACGCCGCGCGCGGTGGTCTATGGCCGGATCGGCACTTGCAACCAGGAGTTCGGGAGCCTGGCCAGCTGGCTGGTGGATGTGGTCAACATCGTCACCGGGCACTTCGACACGCCCGGCGGCGCGATGTTCGCCACCCCGACGGCATGGACGGTCACCGGCCAGCCGATCCCCGGGCTCGAGGACGGCGCGCCGAACTTCGGCCGCTACCGCACCCGGGTTCGCGGGGCCAAGGAAGTGCTGGGGCAGGTGCCGGTGTCCTGCATGCTCGAGGAGATCGTCATCCCCGGCGAAGGGCAGCTCAAGGCCCTGATCACGGTGGCAGGCAACCCCGTGCTGTCGACCCCCGGTGGGGACAAACTCGACGAGGCGCTGCCGCAGCTGGACGCGATGATCTCGGTGGATCTGTGGCTCAACGAGACCACCCGGCATGCCGACGTCATCCTGCCCGGTGCCTCGGCGCTGGAGCAGCCGCACTCCGCGGACCTGCTGCTGGGCGCGGCGATCAACAGCTTCGCCCGCTACTCGCTGCCGGTTTTCCATCGCGAGGACCCCGACGCGCCGGAGGAATGGGAGATCCTGATCCGGCTGACCGGGCTGTGCACCGGGACCCCGGCCGAGGATGTCGACATCGCCGCGCTCGACGACGGTTGGTTCGACTACCTGTGTTTCACCCAGGGACTCGACGGCGCCGAGATCCGCAAGCACTATGAGCACGGCGGGCCGGAGCGGATGCTCGATCTGACGCTGCGCACCGCCGCGTTCGGCGACCGATACGGTGAGAACCCCGACGGCCTCACGCTGGACAAGCTCAAGGCCCATCCGGACGGAATCAACTACGGCCCCATGGTGCCCCGGGTTCCCGAGGTGCTGGGCACCGCTGACCAGAAGATCCGGCTCGCACCGCAGTATCTGCTCGACGACCTGCCGCGGTTGGCCGAGCGGCTCGATCGAGCGCCCGACGAATTGGTGTTGGTGAGCCGGCGGCACCTGCGGTCCAACAATTCCTGGCTCCACAACGTCGGCTCGCTGATGAAGGGCCGCGACCGGTGCACCCTGCTGATGCACAGCCGGGATGCAGCATCGCGGGGTATCGCCGATGGCGACAACGCGGAAGTGGCCTCGGGTGCCGGGAAGATCGTCGTTCCCGTCGAGGTGACCGACGCGATCAAGCTCGGCGTCGTGTCGATGCCGCACGGCTGGGGTCATGGGCAGCCCGGTACGAGGCTCGGTGTCGCCAACGCGTCACCCGGGGTCAACACCAACATCTTGTCGCTGCCCGACTTCATCGACGAGCCGTCCGGAAACGGTGCGCTCAATGGCATCCCGGTGACGGTCAGCCGGACGACGATCTAGCGGTGGGCCGGTTCTACCCTTCGTCAGCTTCGTCCGGGGGAACGAGGAGTTCTTCGGGGTGGAAGTGGTGGTTGAGGGTGTCTTGGCCGGTGTTCATCAGGGGTGGTGGGTGCCAGTGGATGCGGCCGGTGTCGGGGTCGACGCTGGTGGTCCAGCCGAGTCCGACCAGGCGGTTGTCGGGTCCGCAGCTCAGGCCGAGGTCGGGGGCGTCGGTGTGTCCGCCGTGTTGCCAGTCGGCTTTGGCGTGGTGGACCTGGCAGTCGTCGGCGGGTGTGGTGCAGCCGGGGCGGGTGCAGCCGCGGTCGCGGTTGTAGAGCAGCAGGCGTTGGGCTTTGGTGGCCAGTCGTTTGGTGCGGGCCATGTAGAGCGGTTCGGCGGTGTGGTGTTTGTAGACGATCAGGTAGTGGAAGCTGTGCTGTGCCAGTCGGATCAGGTCGGCCATCGGCATCCACAGCCCTGATCCGGTGACGGCGATGCCGGCGCCGGCTTCCAGTTCGGCCAGGGTGGTGGAGACCACCACGGTGACCGGTAGCCCGCCGTGTTGGCCGAGGCGTTTGGACATCAGCACTTCGCGTAGCGCGGCTTTGAGGGCGTCGTGGTTGCGTTGGGCTTGGGTGCGGGTGTCGCGGGCGGCTGCCTGCTCCTGGTCGCGCTGGACTTGGGCAGCGTCGGGCTCGGCCTGGGTATCGGATTCGGTAGCGGTGGTATCGGATTCATCTCCGGCAGCATCGGTGACGCAGCCCTGCGGATCAGTTGAATCGGTGTCGGTATCGGGAGTCTGAGGGTCGGTCTCGTCAGTATCGGCACCGGTCTCGTCCGCCGCACCGGCCACGTCGGTCCCGTCGGTGTCGGGAATCTCCGGGTCGGCCTCGGCTTCGGGCCAGTCGCCGGTCCCGGGCGGCGCTGCCGCAGGCTCGGTTTCGGGGTCATCGAGGGGGTTGGGGGTGGGGTTGTGGATCGGTTCTTGATCGGCGGGGTTGTTGATGCCGGGTTGGCCCCAGACCCCGGTGACGGTGGTCAGGTAGGACGCGGTCTCGGGGTCCAGCCAACCCTGCACGTGCACGAGTCCGTCGGCGTCTTGTGTACCGATGCGCAGCCCCCGCAGATGCGCGGCGATATCGGGGCTGTCGCCGTCCTGGTTGAGCAGATAGAGCAGTTTGTCGGCGGCGGCTTTGAGGGTTTCGGGGGTATCGCGGGTGGCGGCGGCGACCAGGTCGGTTTCGATCTGGGCGCGTTCGGCGGTGGTGACGTATTTGTCGGCCTTGCCCAGGGTGTCGCGGATGATCGTGATGTGCTCGGTGTTGATCGCCCCGGCCAGCAGCGCCTCGGCACAGGCCGGCAGCAGCGGCTCCAACACCTCACCGCCGATGGCGTAGCGCGGGCCCAGGGCGGCGGCTGCGGCCACCCGGCGGGAGGCCTCCCTGCCGCTGATCCGCATCCGGGTGGCCAGGACGTCTTTAAAAGACTTGCCGCCAATCTCGTGCGGGCTGGCCTGCGCCATCAGGGCGGCCTGGATCCGGTGATCGATCATCGCCTCGGTGCGGGCGAGCTGTTCGCGCTCGGACTGCAGTGCCAACAGTTCTGCGGTGTCGAACCCGGTGAAATCGACAGCGGCCAGCGACGCGGTCGCGGCGCGGTGACCTGCCAGCACGGCCTGCACCGCGTCCCGGTCCTGCACCACTGCCGCCATCACCATGATTCGAACACTAGTTCGATGAACTGACAGAAACGGCGGGTTTGGGACTGACGTGGCCAAAGTGACCAAAGTTTTTCGAGCCCCCGGAATCGCTGCCAATCGGACCTCGCCGACGTTTAGATCATCGCGATTTGTAAATTCTTGCCCGGACCGAGGTGGCGCAATGCGACCTGCAACGGCGGTTTTGCCAGGTACGAGAGCTCGGTCGGCGGCGCAATCAGTTAACCTGCGTCGACGGCGTATCCGCCGCACTGCGAGGGCCCTGAGAAGCCCTTTACCTTGAGTGCGTGTCGCAGCCTGAAGCCCATCCCGTATCGCTGCCGAGTCGCCGCGCGCGTGCCGATCAGGCCCGCCAGGTGGCCGATGTGCTGCGCCACCAGATCTACGAAGGCGCGTACGACGACGCCCTGCCTGCCGAGGCCGAGCTGGCTGCCGAGTTCTTCGTGTCCCGCAACACCATCCGCGAAGCCCTCGCCGTTCTCAAGACCGAGGGCCTGATCGAGCGTGGCACCAAGGTGGGCACGCACGTGGCGGCCCGTAAGTACGATCACGGCCTCGACGCGTTGGTGGGCTTGAAGGAGACCTTCAAGGACTACGGCGACGTCCGCAACGAAGTCCGTGCCGTGCAGCGCCTCTCGGCCCCGCCCGCGGTGGCTCGCAAGCTGGCCATCGAGCCCGGCGCCCAGGTGGTGTTCATCGAGCGGCTGCGCTATCTCGCCGATCTACCGCTGTCATTGGATCTGACATACCTGGCTCCCGAGATCGGCGAGCAGGTGATCGGTCACGCGCTGGAGAGCAACGACATCTTCGCGCTCATCGAACGGGTCAGCGGGCACCGCCTGGGCGGAGCAAGCCTTGCGCTGGAGGCAGTTTCGGCCGACCCCCATACCGCCGCGACGTTGCAGGTGCCGGCCGGATCGGCGCTGCTGATGGCCGAGCGGCTCACGAGTCTGGACGACGGAACACCCGTCGACCTGGAGTACATCAGGATGCGTGGTGATCGAATCACCATGCGCGGCAACCTCGTTAGGAGTGACGCATGACGCTGGTCAATCAACGCGCCGATGTCCCGGTGACCATCGACGAGTCCCTGTGTATCGAGGGCTGCACGTTGTGCGTGGACGTGTGTCCGCTCGATTCGCTGGCGATCAATCCCGCGAATGGCAAGGCCTTCATGCATGTCGACGAGTGCTGGTACTGCGGTCCGTGCGCGGCCCGCTGTCCCACCGGCGCTGTCACCGTCAACATGCCCTACCTCATCCGCTAGAGGACCCAAGTGAAAACAGCCCTGATCGCTCTGACGGCCGGCCTGACCCTCGCCACGGCCGGATGTTCTCTCGATTCGGCGACGAAGTCCGCGGACACTGTCGACGTCGTCGTCGGCTACCAGTCCAAGACCATCAACACCGTCACCGCAGGCACGTTGCTGCGCGCCCAGGGATACCTGGAACGCCGGCTGGCCGATATCACCACCCGCACCGGCACCAAGTACAACGTGACGTGGCAGGACTACGACACCGGCGCCCCGATCACCGCTCAGATGGTGGCTGAGAAGATCGATATCGGCTCCATGGGTGACTACCCGATGCTCATCAACGGATCCAAGACGCAGGCCAACGAACGTGCCGAGACCGAGATCGTGTCGGTCACCGGGTACAACCCGAAGGGCGCGCTGAACATGGTTGTGGTGGCTCCGGATTCGCCGGCGAAGACGCTGACCGATCTGGCCGGCAAGAAGGTCTCGGCCAGCGTCGGATCGGCCGGCCACGGCATGCTGGTGCAGGCCCTCGGCAAAGCCGGAGTCGACGCCAAAACTGGCGTGGAGGTGCTCAACCAGCAACCGCAGGTTGGCGCGTCCTCGCTGGAATCTGGTCAGGTCCAGGCGCTTTCGCAGTTCGTCGCCTGGCCGGGTCTGTTGGTCCACCAGGGCAAGGCCAAGCTGCTCTACGACGGTGCCGAACTGAACTACCCGACCCTGCACGGTGTGGTGGTGCGCCGGGCGTATGCGGCTGAGCACCCGGAGGTGCTCGACGCGTTCCTGCAGGCGCAACTGGATGCCACCGACTTCCTCAACACCAAGCCATTGGAGGCAGCCCGCCTGGTGGCCGAGGGCAGTGGGCTGCCGCAGGAGGTTGTCTACCTGTACAACGGTCCGGGCGGCACTTCATTCGACACCACCCTCAAGCCGTCGCTGGTCGACGCACTCAAAGGCGATGTGCCCTACCTGAAGTCGATCGACAACTTCGCCGACCTCGACGTGGCCGGTTTCGTGCAGGACGGCCCGCTGCGGGCGGCCTTCTCCGCGCGCGGTCAGGATTACGACACGGCGCTGAACTCGAACGCCAACCCGTCGGCGTTGAGCGGCACCGACCCGGTGTGCCACACCGCCGTCGACAATCCCGCCACCGCAGGCGAACTCTGGCTCGACGGATCGGACACCACGACGGCTGCCGCCACGCCGGTCTGCCTGCTCAAGGCGATCCGGCAGGCAGAAGGTGAGGGCAAGAAGGTCCGCGCCGCGTATGTCGCCGATGCCGAACTCGGCACCCGGTGGTTCGCCGACAAGTCCGTGTGGGTGCGTCTACCGGGCGCAGGCGCCGAGGGATTCCTACCGTTCGGAACCCAGGCCGGCGCCGACCGCTACGCCGCTGCGCATCCCGGCACCGCGATCGTCGATTACCGGCAAGCGCTGGCAGGTGCGGTATGACCACCACCGACACCCCGACTGTCACGGTCAGCGACCCTCCCGCCGCATCGGAGGCTGAGCACACCCGGCCCACACCGCGGGTCTGGCGCCATCGTCTGGTGCGGCTCGCGTCGGTGGTCAGCGCGATCGTCCTGTGGCAGGTGTTGACCGCGAACGACGTACGACTGGGCCTGCGGTTCGACACCCTGCCCACGGTCACCGAAATCGCTGCGGCCCTGGTGAACCGGTTGGGCACGCCGGAGTACTGGCTGGACCTCGGGCAGTCGCTGATCCGGATTCTCACCGGGTTCGGGATCGCCGCGGTCGTCGGTGTGATCACCGGAATCCTGTTGGGGCGCACCGCGTTGTTCGCCGACATCTTCGGGCCACTCACCGAACTGGCCCGACCGATCCCGGCGATCGCGATGGTGCCGGTGGCGATCCTGCTGTTCCCCAGCGATGAAGCGGGGATCGTGTTCATCACGTTCCTGGCGGCCTACTTCCCGATCATGGTCAGCGTCCGGCATGCGGTGCGGGCCCTGCCGACCATCTGGGAGGACTCGGTGCGCACGCTCGGTGGTGGCAGCCTCGACGTGCTGCGCCAGGTGGTGCTGCCGGGCATCCTGCCCGGGCTGTTCGGTGGGCTGTCGGTCGGCATGGGGGTGGCCTGGATCTGCGTGGTCTCGGCCGAGATGATCTCGGGCCGCCTGGGTGTGGGCTACCGCACCTGGCAGGCGTACACGGTGCTGAATTATCCCGACGTGTTCGTCGGCATCATCACGATCGGTGTCCTCGGTTTCGTGACTGCCGCAGCGGTCGAGCTGATCGGCCGCCGGGCTACCCGCTGGTTGCCACGCGGTGAGGAGACAACGCGATGAGCGCCACCGACACCGCCACGCGGACCGCCACCGGCATGCGACTGGAGCTTGACCGAATCAGGTTGTCCTACACCGGCGCTCCGGTCATCGACGACCTGAGCCTCACCGTCGAACCCGGCGAGATCCTGGTGCTCACCGGTCCGTCGGGATGCGGTAAGTCCACGTTGTTGCGTGCGTTGACCGGACTGCTGCGACCCGACGGCGGCCGGGTGCTGGCCGACGGCGACCTGGTCACCACCACGTCCCGTGATCGCGGCATGGTGTTCCAGGACAGTGCGCTGCTGCCGTGGCGCACGGTGCGGTCCAATATCGAACTGGCCCTGCAGTTGCGGGGAGAACCGAAGGCGACGCGCCGCGAGCGGGCCGAGCGCTGGATCGACGAGGTCGGTCTGACCGGGTTCGCCGAGTTCCTGCCGAAGAACCTGTCCGGCGGTATGCGGCAGCGTGTTCAGCTGGCCCGCGGCCTGGCCGGAGCGCCGCGTGCGGTCATGATGGACGAGCCGTTCGCCGCGTTGGACACCCAGACCCGGGCGGCCATGCAGCGGCTGCTGATCGACACCTGGCAGGCCCATCCGACGACGATCGTGTTCGTCACCCACGACGTCGACGAAGCACTCACACTCGGCGACCGCGTTGCGGTGCTCGGTCGTGCCGGGCGCCCGCTGCGTGCCCTCATCGAGGTGGCCCAGCCCAGAACCGACCATCCCGAACGATCCGCGCTGCGCGCCGAGATCATTGCCGCCCTGGAGCAATCATGACCGAACGGACCGAGATTCCCGACGTGGACGACGCGATCCGGATCGATTGCGACGTACTGGTGATCGGCGGCGGCACCGCGGGCACCATGGCGGCATTGACCGCGGCCGAGAACGGTGCCCAGGTGCTGCTGCTGGAGAAGGCGCACGTGCGGCACTCCGGTGCGTTGGCGATGGGCATGGACGGCGTCAACAACGCCGTCATCCCCGGCAAGGCCGAGCCCGAGGACTACGTCGCCGAGATCACCCGGGCCAACGACGGAATCGTCAACCAGCGCACCGTCTATCAGACCGCGACCCGTGGGTTCGCCATGGTTCAGCGGCTCGAACGGTACGGGGTGAAATTCGAGAAGGACGAGCACGGCGAGTATGCAGTGCGGCGTGTTCACCGGTCCGGCTCGTATGTGCTGCCGATGCCCGAGGGAAAGGACGTCAAGAAGGCGCTGTACCGGGTGCTGCGGCAACGGTCGATGCGCGAGAAGATCCGCATCGAGAACCGGTTCATGCCGGTGCGCGTGCTGACCGAAGGCGGCAGGGCCGTGGGTGCGGCCGCATTCAACACTCGCACAGGAGAATTCGTCACCGTCGCGGCCAAGGCCGTGATTCTTTCCACCGGTGCTTGCGGGCGCCTCGGACTGCCCGCCTCCGGATATCTGTACGGCACCTATGAGAACCCCACCAACGCCGGCGACGGCTATGCGATGGCCTACCACGCGGGCGCCGAGCTCTCCGGAATCGAGTGCTTCCAGGTCAATCCGCTGATCAAGGACTACAACGGTCCGGCGTGCGCCTATGTCGCCAACCCGTTCGGCGGATATCAGGTCAATGCGCTGGGGGAGCGGTTCGTCGACTCCGACTACTGGTCGGGCCAGATGATGGCCGAGGTCAAGGAGGAGATCGAATCGGCCCGCGGACCGATCTACCTCAAGGTCAGCCATCTGCCCGACGAGACGTTGACCACGCTGGAGAACATCCTGCACACGACGGAGCGTCCCACCCGCGGAACCTTCCACGCCAATCGCGGCCACGACTACCGCACCCACGACATCGAGATGCACATTTCCGAGATCGGTCTGTGCTCGGGGCATTCCGCATCCGGGGTGTGGGTGGATGAGCACGCGCGCACCACGGTGCCGGGGCTGTACGCGGCCGGAGACCTGGCATGCGTGCCGCACAACTATATGATCGGTGCCTTCGTCTACGGCGATCTCGCCGGTGAACATGCCGCCTCGACATTGTCGGAAGTGGCTGCGCCTGCTGACCTTCCGGCCGATCAGGTGGCGGCGGCCCACGAACTCATCTACCGTCCGCTGCGGCACCCGGACGGTCCACCGCAACCACAGGTCGAGTTCAAGCTGCGGCGCTTCGTCAACGACTATGTGGCACCGCCGAAAACCGCTACCAAGCTGTCGATCGCGGTGCAGACCTTCGAGCGCATGGCGACCGAGGTGGAGGGCATCGGGGCGCGCACACCGCACGAGTTGATGCGCGCCGCGGAGGTGACCTTCATCCGAGACTGCGCGGAGATGGCGGCCCGATCCTCGCTGACCCGGACTGAATCGCGTTGGGGTCTCTACCACGAACGGGCCGACCTGCCCGAGCGTGACGACGCACAGTGGCGCTACCACCTCAACCTCTATAAGGACGCCGACGGCGCCATGAAGTTCGTGAAGCGCCCGGTGGCACCGTATTTCGTCGCGGTGCCCGAGCTGGACCACCTGACTTCTCACGACCCGGTGATCTCCGTCGAACAGCCCCACCTGCACGGTGGCCGCGCTCCAGCCGCCGAACACTCCCGGGTCCGCGATACCGGGTCCGGGCAACCGCCGTCACCACGTATCGCCGCGGTCCTGGCCTTGGAGGAGCCGTCGCTGGAGGATCTGAGCACCTACCTGGCCGACGCCGATGCCGGCGTGCGTCGAACTGCGGTCGCCACCCTGGTCGAGCATCTTCCCGACGGGTACCAACCCGCGTTGGTCGCCGCACTGGCCGACGACGACGCCGGAGTGCGACGCGAAACCGCGGACGCGGTACGTGAACTCGTCGAGGTCCTTCCCGATCCGGAGGCTCTTGCCGACCGACTGCAGTCCGCCGACCCGGTGGTGCGGGCCGTCACGGTCTATCTGCTGAGTTCCCGGCGCGTCGGTAGCGGCCAGGCCTACCGGGTCGCGTCGACCGACGCCGACCACCGGGTACGGATCGAGGCGGTGCGGGCCATGGTGTCGGTCGACGATCACACCGGCGTGGCGGCCGCCACCTCGGACGAGAACCGGGAAGTGCGGATCGCCGCCGTGGGTGGGCTGGCCACCCTGCGCGCCGGTGCCGATGCGGTGCGCGTGGCACTGGACGACCCCGACCCGCTGGTGCGCGCGGCAGCCCTGGCCTCGCTCGGCGCCGTCGGCTGCACCGACGACGACATGGTCAGTGTCGAGAAGGCGTTCACCGAGTCGGCCTGGCAGATCCGTCAGGGCGCGGCCAAGGCGCTGGCCGGGGCACTTCCGGAAGTGGCGGTACCCACCCTGTCGCGGGCGCTGGACGATCAGCATCTCGATGTCCGCAAGGCCGCGGTGCTGAGCCTGAGCCGGTGGGCGGATTCGGAGACGGCGCGTCATGCTCTGACCGTGGCGCTGGACGACACTGACGCCGATGTGCGTGCGTACGCGCGTCAGGCGCTCGCTGGTTGAGCGGCAGTGCCGAAGTTCGTCGTTAACGCTGCTAACGACCGGGCGTCGGCCTAATCTCGATGCGTGCGACTCGCCTGGCCGCTGACGGGGCGGTTGGAGGAGACCCGGCTGATCGACGCCGCGCTGGACTCCACCGAGCTGTCCGGCATCGTGATCTATGGGACCGCCGGGGTTGGCAAGAGCCGGATCGCCCGTGAAGCGCTCTCGGCAGCGGGCGGCAACGGTTACGAAACCCGCTGGACGGTCGGGACATCAGCGGCCCGCGCGCTCCCGTTGGGGACATTCGCGCGGTGGGTGGGAACCTCGGACGCCGACAGCGTGGCGCTGGTGGCCCGGGTGCTCGACGGCCTTACCTCGGCTTCCGATGACCGGCCGGTGCTGGTCTGCGTCGACGACGCGCACCTTCTCGATGGTCTGTCGGGTTTCGTGTTGCAGCAGATCGTGCAGCGCCGGGCCGCCAAACTCCTGCTGACCGTGCGTACCGGTACGCCGGTGCCCGCAGAGGTTCAGGTGGCGTGCGACCGCGGGAGCTTCGAGCGGCTGGACCTGCAGCCGCTGTCCCGGGACGAGTCGACCCGTTTGCTGGCTGCCGCGCTCGGCGGCCCACTCGATACCGATGCGGCGCAACGGTTGTGGCGGCTCACCAGGGGCAACGTGCTCTACCTGCGAAACATCGTCGAACAGGAAGTCACCCAGGGCCGCCTCGCCTGTCGGGACGGCTCCTGGCAGTGGACCGGAGACCCGGTGATGCCCCCAGGGTTGGTCGAACTGATCGAGATGCGGATCGGTGCGCTGCCGCCGGCGGTGAGTGAAGTCGTCGACGTCCTGGCGGTGGCCGAGCCGATTCAGCTGGATCGGCTGACAGCGATCACCGATGCCGATTCAGTGGCTGCGGCCGAGTCTCGCGGCCTGATCACGATTGATGCCGCCGACCGCGAGGTCCGCGTGGCCCACCCGCTGTACGCGGAGGTGCGACGCAACCGGGTGCCGGGTTCTCGGCTGCGTCGGCTGCGGGGGATGGTGGCCAACGCCCTCGGGGACCGGGAAGACCGCGACGCCATGCGGGTGGTGGTCCGCCGGGCCACCCTGATGCTCGACTCGGATCTGCCGCCCGATCCCGAATTGTTGACCCGCGCCGCACAGGGCGCGGTGTGGTTGTCCGATCTCGCCCTGGCCGACCGGCTGGCCCAGGGCGCGATCGCGGCGGACGCGGACGCGGAGGCGTATTTCATTCGTGCCCATGCCTTGTCGTGGCTCAGCCGCGGTGAGGAGTCGGACGCTGTGCTCGACGCCATCGACAAATCCGATCTCACCGACGACGGCCGGGCCCGGTTGGCGTTCCTGCGCGCGTCGAACATGCTGTGGTCGCTCGCCGATCCGGACGGCGCCAAGCAGCACGTCGACGATGCGGCGGCGGGTATCCCGGCGGAGTCCCGCGCCGCCATCGACGCGTTCTACACGGTGTACTGGGCCGCGATGGGCGATCCCGAACGGGCCGGCGCCGCCTCCGACGGAGTGCATCTGGACTCGCTGCCTGCCATCGTGGGCGCGGTGACCGCTTGGGCGGTGGCGGCGTCGCGTGGCGATGCCGGTCGCGCCGACGAGGCTGTTGCGGCGGCGCACGCCGGGTACCGCATCACTGACGGTTCCTTTGATGCGGCGCATACCCGGTTCGTCATCGCCGACGCACACATCGGTGCGCTGCTGTTGGCCGGCCGCATTCATGAGGCGCGTGACGAGGCCGAGCAGTTGAACCGGCGAGCCGCTGAGCGACCCGGTGCGGCACAACTGTTCGGCGCCGCGCTGGCAGGTCGTGCCGCCGCTGGAGCCGGAGCCCTCGGCGTCGCGGCCGAACTGCTGGATCCCGCGGTCGAGATGATGCGGTCTGCGGGGGAGTCGAACGGGTTCGGCTACCGCTTTCACCTGCCCCGGGTCACCGCGCTGGCCATCCGAGGCCTCGCAGGCGACGGCGCTCTGGCCGAACTCGACGAACGCCGTCACGCCAGTTGGCGCTATCTCGACTACGAGCACACGCTGGTTCGGGCCTGGGTCGCTGCGAGCCAGGGTGCGGTCTCCGAGGCCATCGAGATCGCGCACGCAGCGGCCGACACCGCCCGGGCCAACGGGCAACTGGCCGCCGAAGTGTGGTGCCTGCAGATCGCAGCGCAGTTCGGTGACCATTCACACACGCGCCGGCTCGATCAACTGGCCGGGCTGGTCCAGGGCCCGCGGGTTGACGCCGCCGCCGCGCTGTCCCGCGCTCTCGCCCGCGACGACGGAGATGGGTTGGCAACGGTATCAACCGAATTCGAGAATTTCGGTGATCTGGTCGCGGCGGCCGACGCAGCAGGTCTGGCGGCTGCGGCATACCGGCGCAAAGACATGCGCGGCTCGGCGCTGGCCGCGGCCGCGCGGGCCACGGCGCTCGCGGAGACCTGCGGCGGTGCGGCCACCCCCGCGCTGCTGGCCGCCGCGGAACGCCTGCCGTTGACCGACCGGGAGCGTGAGATCGCCATGTTGATCGGGGCGGGACTGTCCAGTCGGGCGATCGCCGAGCGGTTGCGGTTGTCGGTCCGCACCGTCGAGGGGCACATCTACCGCGCCATGGCGAAAACTGGAGCGTCCACCCGCGCCGAGCTGATCGCCCTCTTACCCCGGCGGCACCGCTGATTCGAGTATCGGGTTACTCGCTCCGGTTCGGCTGGGTCGTCGCATTCTGGATCGCATGGCCGATGAGGGCGAGATACGCGAGCAGGCACTGCGGGCACTGCCGTTGCCCTACTCGCTGGCCTTGCGGCTGCGCGATGCCGGGGTGGCACGCGATGTCGTGTGCGAGTACCTCAGCATCGAAGACTCGGCACTCGACGGTCTCTACCGCATCGCCGAGGCCAAACTGGCAGCCGCGCAGCGCTCATGAGGTGGATGCCGCGACGGGGAAATGAAGTGGGAACGGCCTCGGTGCCCACGTCGACAAGGCAGTCGAGAAGCTAGATCTCGAGCGCCTGATATGTGCGCCGGACGAATCTCGGTTGTGCGGTCTGGAGTTTCGCCGTCGAGGTGTTGCCGCTGACGGCGGCGGCGTCCACCGACAGATTCGGATGGTTCTGGATCAGGTAGATCAGGATCAGGTCCGCCGAAGGGTCGGCCTGCCACCAGGTGCCATAAGCGCCGGGCCAACTGAAGGTGCCCATCCCGCCCGGGCCGAACAACTGGCGCGATTTCTCCGGGTCGGTGACCACCGACAGGTTCAGTCCGAAGCCCCGGCCGATCCAGAACGGTGCCCCGAGGAACTGGAACTGCTTCTGTTCGGCGGTGAGCCGGTCCGTCCGCATCATCCGGACCGACTCCTCGGACAGCACTTGCACCCCGTCGATCGTGCCGCCGGCCAACAACATCCGGGCGAACTTCAAATAGTCGTCGGCCGTGGAGAACAGCCCCGCGCCACCCGTGCAGAACGGGGGATCGGTGATCGGCGCCGGACCCATCACATCGTGGGTCAGCTGGTTGTCGGCGGTCAGCTGGTACATCGTCGCCGCGCGCCGCCGACCGGCCGCGTCGACGGAGAATCCGGTATCGACCATGCCGAGGGGACCGAAGATGCGCTCGTACAGCACCTGGGACAGCGGCTTACCCTCGATCCGGGACAGCGCGATTCCCAACACGTCGGTCGAGTGACTGTAGGTGATCCGCTCACCGGGCTGGTGGGCCAACGGCAGCTTGGCCACCTCGGTCAGCCAGCGGTCCTGATCCTGACGCAGCGACAACTTGCCGTACGCCGATGCCAGCGGACCCAGGACCGAGAACACGTAGGCCAAGCCACTGCGGTGGGTCATCAGGTCGTCGAACGTGATGGGCCGGCGCGCGGGCTCGGTGCGGTCCAGCGGTCCGCGGGGCTCGCGCAGCACCCGCATGTCCGCCAGTTCCGGCAGCCATTTCGTCACCGGCTCGTTCAGCGCCAGCTTGCCCTCCTCGGCCAGCCCCATCGCCGCGGCCACCGTCACGGGCTTCGTCATCGAGGCGATCCGGAAGATGGTGTTGCGCTGCATCGGCAGCCCGGCGTCGACATCGCGGTGACCCAGTTCGTTGACCTGGAGCACCTGTCCTGCCTGCCACACCAGGGTGACCGCACCGGCCAGCAGACCCGCGTCGATCGCCTCGCGGATGGACGATTGATTGCCGTCGAGATTCATCCGGCTCAGCCTATCCAGCACCGCGGGCGTCCTCGGCGCTACCTCCGGGCGACACCCCTCGGCGCCAGCGCCGGCGTGCCCTGACCACACTGGACCAGTCCTGGTAGCCGAGCCGGTGGGCGATCTCGTAGTGCGGAATCGTGCGGTCGCGCAGCAGATTGTCGGCGACACTGCGGCGTACCTCGTCCAGTACCGCCCGGTACGTGGTGCCCTCGTGTTCGAGATGCCGGCGCAATGTCCGAGATGCGTAGTGCAGGTGCAGCGCCACATCTTCCAACGTGAGGTCGAGCGAAGACTGATCCAGCAGATGTGCGCGTACCTGGGCAGCGACGCCGGTATGGTGCAACCGCTCGGCGCGGATGCGGTCGCAATGGGCGACCATCAGCTCGGCGGTGTGTGCGTTCGCCATCGGCGGTGCGAGATCGAGATACGCTGCGTCGTAAACGATTTCGTTGCGGTCACACTCGAACGACACCGGGACCCGGAAGTAATGCCGATAGGCATCGACCGAGCCTGTCACTGACGCGGCCGGGAATGCGAACCTGACCTCGCGCAGCGGCACCGCCTCGAAGTCGGGGAAGGTGTCTCGCTGGATCTGCATGACCGCGGTCAGATCGCGCTCGATGACGAACCGCCGGATGTCCTCGGGCATGTCAGCGGCGTCGAACGCGAGGACGTAACGGTCGTCGTCGATGCGGGCCGTCATCGTAGAGAAGGCGAACGTCAGCATCGCGTAGTAGAGCCCGCGGTGGACCGTGTCCCGGACGCTGGCCGAGGCGGCCAGCAGATAGCCCAGGTAGCCGTAGGCAGTGAGGTGGTACCGGGCGCCCAGCTCCACTCCCAAACCAGGACGGTTCCCTGTCGCGGCGGCCAGATTGCGGATCACCGCGAGCTCCTGGCTGGCCTCCACAACGGTGTCGATATCGGACAACGAGGAGACGTCGAGGTGAGAACCCGCCAGCACCGTCTCGGCGGCGATACCGCGCCGGGCCGCCCACTCACACATGATTCCGACCGAAATCGCTGTGCGCGGGTGGTCCCACGGGTCGGTCATGGCCGCTATGACACGGTTGGTCGATTGGAGGACCGGGGAGCCGGGCAGTGAGCTCTGATCTGCGGATTCGGCGTAGCCCGACGTCATGATGGCCAGTTTTGCCGACCCGCGAAGCCGGGTCAACGAGCACCGAAGCCTTCGAAGTGGCCGGAAATGTCGAGTTGTGGCCGGGACGGTGCTGTCGGACGGCGAGCCACAGCTCTACGGTTTCCGCATAGTGATTCACATCTCAATCCGCCCGGAACTGTGTCAGGAGACACGTGAAGAGAGGTCGCTGTGAAGGTAAAGGCTGCGGTCGTCGAAGAGATCGGTGCACCCTGGACCATCTGCGAGGTCGACCTCGGTGACCCGACCGCCGGCGAGGTCCAGGTGAAGCTGGCCGCATCCGGCCTGTGCCACTCCGATGCCCACGTCGTCGCCGGCAGCAGCCCGGTGCCGTTCATGCCGGTTCTCGGTGGGCATGAGGGTGCCGGCGTGATCACCAAGGTCGGGCCCGGGGTTACCGGACTGGAGGAAGGCGACCACGTCGTCCTCGCCTTCATCCCGGCATGCGGCACGTGTCCGTCGTGCGCCACCGGTCTGCAGAACCTCTGCGACGAGGGCGCCGGGCTGCTGACCGGTCAGGCTGTCTCCGACAAGACGTACCGGGTGACCCGCGACGGCCAACCGGTCATCCAGATGTGCCTGCTCGGCACCTTCGCGCCGTACGTCACGGTGAGCCAGGCCTCGGTCGTCAAGATCGAAAAGGATGTGCCGTTGGAGGTGGCCGCCCTGCTGGGCTGCGGCGTCTCCACCGGCTGGGGCTCGGCGACCGAGATCGGTGACACCCGTCCGGGCGACACGGTCGTGGTGATGGGTGTCGGGGGCGTCGGCATCAACGCCGTGCAGGGTGCGAAGTTCGCGGGTGCCCGGTTCGTCGTCGCGATCGACCCGGTCGATTTCAAGCGCAAGAAGGCGCTCGAGTTCGGCGCCACCCATACGTACGCCTCGGTCACCGACGCCGCCGCCGAACTGCCCGACCTCACCTGGGGAAAGATGGCTGAGGTCACGATCATCACGGTCGGTGAGATCAAGGGCGAACACATCCAGCAGGCGCTGAGCCTCACCGGCAAGGGTGGACAGGTAATCGTCACCGGCATGGGCGATTTCACCCAGTCGACCGTCGACCTCAATCTGTTCGAGCTGACCCTGCTGCAGAAGCGGGTCCAAGGGGCGGTGTTCGGCGGCGTCGGACCCCGCACCCAGATCCCGAGACTCCTCGATCTCTACCGCGCCGGCAATCTCAAGCTGGACGAACTCGTCACCGCCCGCTACCGCCTGGAAGACATCAACCAGGGTTACCGGGACATGTTCGACGGCAAGAACCTTCGCGGGCTCGTCGTCTACTCCGACGCCGACTACTGAACCGAACAAGGGGGCATCAATGCAGATCCACGACAGCAACTACATAGACGGCAAGTGGGCGGTTTCCAGCGGCAGCACCCGCATACCCGTCATCAACCCGGCGAACGACGAGGTGATCGCCGAGGTCGTGGCGGGTACCGCTGCGGACGTCGACGCAGCGGTTGCGGCCGCCCGTGCCGCATTCCCGGCCTGGTCGGCGACGCCGGCCGGAGAACGGGCCGACTACCTCACCGCGATCGCAGGCAAGCTGGCCGAGCGGTCCGAGGACCTGGCGCGCACCATCTCGTCCGAAATGGGTTGCCCCATTTCGATTTCCCGGGCAGTTCAGCTCGGTCTGCCGCTCAACAGCTTCGCCGAGGCCGCCAACATCGTGCGCGGGTACGAGTTCGAGAGCGACTACCGCGGATCGACGATCGTGCGGGAGCCGTTCGGCGTGCTGGGAGCCATCACGCCCTGGAACTACCCCCTGCACCAGATCGCCCTGAAGGTCGCCTACGGGCTGGCCGCGGGGAACACCGTCGTGGTCAAACCCAGCGAGATCACGCCGCTGTGTGCGCACGCGCTGACCGAGATAATCGACGAGATCGGCTTGCCCCAAGGCGTGTTCAACCTGGTGTTCGGAACCGGGGCGGATGTCGGCGAGGCGATCGCCGGACATGACGACGTCGATATCGTCAGCTTCACCGGCTCCACCCGGGCCGGTCGGCGGGTACAGGAGGTCGCGGCCCGCACCGTCAAGCGGGTCTCGCTGGAGCTCGGCGGCAAGAGCCCCAACATCATTCTCGACGACGCCGACCTGGAATCAGTGGTTCCCGCATCGGTCACGACCATGATGCTCAACTCCGGGCAGACCTGCTCGGCACTGACCCGCATGATCGTCCCGCGCGACCGACTGGCCGAGGTGGAGGCACTGGCGAAGGCGACCGCCGACGCGTTACCGGTGGGCGATCCCGCCGACGAGGGAACCGCACTCGGCCCGCTGTCGTCCCGGGCACAGCAGGAGCGCGTGTTCGGCCATATCCGCACGGCGGTGGCCGAAGGTGCGCGGCTGGTCACCGGCGGCGACACCGAAACGGCCACGCCCGGTGCCTTCGTACGGCCGACCGTCTTCTCCGACGTCACCGAAGACATGACGATCCACCGGGAGGAGGTCTTCGGACCGGTTCTGGCGATCGAGGCTTACGACTCCGAGGACGACGCGGTACGGATCGCCAACGCCACGGACTACGGCCTGGCCGGCGCGGTCTGGTCTGGCTCAGCCGAGCGGGCCGAGAACATCGCGCGCCGGATCCGGGCCGGCCAGGTGCAGATCAATGCCGGCGCATTCAATGCCAATGCCCCCTTCGGGGGATACAAGCAATCGGGCAACGGACGCGAGGCCGGCATCTACGGTCTCGAGGAGTTCCTCGAGATCAAGTCGATTCAGCGGTGACCTGATGCCGCTGGAACCGGTGACCCAGGCCCTGCTGGCGCAACTGGCCGAGACCCGCGACCCACCGATGCACGAGGGCACGCCGGCGATGGCGCGGATGGCGGGACCGATCTTCGCGGGCATGAGCGGCCGCGGACCCGAGGTGGCCGCCGTACGCAACCTCAAGCTCGAGGGCGAGGACGGCGGGAAGTTCCGGGTCCGCGTGCTCGTCCCCGACGGCGAATCCCGTTCGGTGATCGTCTATTTCCACGGTGGCGGCTGGGTGATCGGCGACATCGATCTGCAATACGACCACCTCGGCCGGCACCTGGCGAACCTCACCGCATCCACCGTGGTCCTGGTGAACTACCGCAAGGCGCCCGAGCATCCGTTCCCCACCGCGCTGGAAGACAGCTGGATCGGATTACGCTGGGCCGCAGAACATTCAGCAGAGTTCGTGCCCACCGGTGCGCCGCTGATCGTGGCCGGGGACAGTGCCGGCGGCAACATCGCCGCCGTGATGGCACGGTGGGCCCGCGACCGGCAAGGCCCGAAGATCGACTACCAGGCGCTGATCTACCCGGTCACCGACTGCGACTTCGATCGGCCGTCGTACGTGGCGCCGGAAAACCAGCTGATGCTGAGCCGGGACACCATGATCTGGTTCTGGTCGCACTACCTTTCCGATCAGGCCGCGCGCACGAACCCGGATGCCTCCCCGCTGCGGGCACCCAGCCTCGCCGGCCTCCCGCCCGCGCTGGTCTACGTCGCCGAATACGACCCCCTGCACGACGAAGGTGTCGACTACGCGACCGCGCTGGCCGACGCCGGCGTGCGCGTGACCCTGGAGGAGGCCGCCGGCGAGATGCACGGGTATTTCCAGATGGCGAACATCCTGCCCGGTTACCAGACCGGAATGTCTTTGGTCGCCAACCACATCGGGACCTTTATCGACACGTACCGGCCAGACCGAAAGGCGGTGTGAGTGGTGGCCGACCACGACGTGATCATCATCGGCGCCGGATTCGCCGGCCTCTACCAGCTCTACAAATTGCGCGAGCTCGGATTCGACGCGCACATCCTCGAGGCCGGTCCCGAAGTAGGCGGTACCTGGTACTGGAACCGTTACCCGGGCGCGCGCTGCGACATCGAATCGATCGAGTACTCCTATTCGTTCGACCCGGAGCTGCAGCAGTCGTGGGACTGGACCGAGCGCTACGCCGCACAGCCCGAATTACTGGCCTACGCCAAGCATGTCGCCGACCGCTACCGCCTGCGCCCCGACATCACCTTCGAGACCCGGGTTGTCGCACTGGATTTCGACGATGCCGACAACGAATGGACCGTCACCACCGAATCTGGTGACTTCGTCACCGCGACATTCGTGATCGCGGCGACCGGATGCCTGTCCAAGCCTCTGGTGCCGACGTTCGAGGGCCTGGAGGATTTCACCGGGGACATTCTGTGGACGTGGGACTGGCCCGCGGACGGGGCGGATCTCGAGGGCAAGCGCGTCGCCGTCGTGGGCACCGGATCCTCTGGCGTACAGACGATCACCGCGATCGCGCCGGTGGTCGGAGCCCTGACCGTATTCCAGCGGACCCCGTCATATGCCGTCCCGGCGCAGAACCGCCCGATCGCCGAGGAACTGGCTGAAGTCAAACGGCACTACCCGCAGTTCCGGGACATCAGTCGGCTGTCGCGGGGTGGCGCGCAGTGTGGTGACGGTGCTGCCTTGCCGCCGTTCTTCGTCGACCTCGACGGCGACGCCGCGCGGGCCGAGCTCACCCGGCGCTGGGACGACGGCGGGCTGTGTTTCCAGCAGTCGTTCTATGATCTGCTGCTGGATCCCGACGCCAACGAGACGGCTGCCGAGTACGTGCGCGACCGGATCCGGAAGAAGGTCGCGAACCCCTCGCTTGCCGAGAAGCTCACGCCACGGACCTATCCGATCGCGGCGAAGCGGATGTGTGTCGACACCGGCTACTACGAGGTCTACAACCAGGACAACGTGGAACTCGTCGACCTCAACGAGGAACCGCTGCACCGGATCACCGCGCGCGGGATCCTCGCCGGCGACACCGAGCGAGAATTCGACGTGATCGTGCTCGCCACCGGGTTCGACGCCATGACCGGGGCGTTGAATGCGATCGACATCCGCGCCGTCGACGACACCGGTGTGGCCCATACCCTGCGCGAGACCTGGGCCGACGGGCCGCGGACCTACCTCGGTCTCATGGCTGCAGGCTTTCCGAACCTGTTCACCGTCACCGGGCCGCAGAGCCCCTCGGTGCTGTCCAACATGCTCACCTCGATCGAGTATCACGTCGAGTGGATCAGTACGGCCCTGGCGTACCTGCGCGAACACGGGCTGAAACGGATGGAGCCCGAGCCGCAGGCCGTGGACAACTGGGTGAACATCACCAACGACACCGCTGATCTGACGCTGCTGCCGCAGGCGGCATCGTGGTACATGGGCGCCAACGTCCCCGGCAAGCGACGGGTGTTCCTGCCTTTCGTCGCCGGTGTGGGCGTCTACAAGCAGATCGGCGACGGCGTGGCCGTGGCGGGTTATCACGGGTTCGAGCTGGCCTGACTCCGAGAGTGGGTGATACTTCTCTGGCGAACATGGCGTGAGAAGAGGCACATGACCCAGCAGGAGCAGCTCGAGGACACACCGAGCCCGGCAACCGGCACCGAGCTCAATCCGATGAAGCGGGTGGCGTTCGCGAGCTTCGTCGGCACCGCGATCGAGTTCTACGACTTCTATATCTACGGCACCGCCGCCGCGCTGATCTTCCCTCATGTGTTCTTCCCGAACATGGGACCGACGATGGCGACGATCTCCTCGCTGGGAACCTTCGCGGTCGCCTTCCTGTCCCGCCCGATCGGCGCCGCGGTGTTCGGCCATTTCGGAGATCGGTTGGGCCGCAAGAAGACTCTGATCGCCACGCTGTTGATCATGGGTCTGTCGACCGTCTGTGTCGGATTGGTGCCCAGTGCCGCGACGATCGGTATCGCCGCACCCATCATCTTGCTGGTGCTCCGGCTGTTGCAGGGCTTCGCGGTCGGCGGGGAATGGGCGGGGTCGGCGCTGCTGAGCGCCGAGTACGCGCCGGTCGGCAAGCGCGGCATGTACGGGATGTTCACCCAGCTCGGTGCAGGCGCCGGGCTGGCGGTGAGCAACCTCGTGGTCTTCATTGTCAGCGTGACCATCGGCGAGAAGAGCGCGGTGTTCCTCGAGTGGGGCTGGCGACTGCCGTTCCTGTTCAGCGCCGCGCTGCTGATCGTGGCGCTGTATGTGCGGCTGAGCATCGACGAGACGCCCGTCTTCGCCCGCGAGCAGGTGGCCGGTGGCGTGCCCAAGGCGCCGCTCGCCGAACTGTTTCGCACCCAGACCAGGCAGGTGGCGCTCGCGGCGGGCTGCATGGTCGGCATCTTCACCATGAGTTTTCTGGGCGGCACCTACCTGATGAGCTACGCCAGCACCCGCGTCGGGCATCCGCGCAGCCTGATCCTCGGAGTCGGGGTGCTCGCCGGCCTCGCGCTCATGGCGTTCTCGGCGATCTCGGCGGTGCTGTGTGACCGGTACGGCCGACGGCGCGTCATCCTTGCCGGCTTCGGATTGGCACTGCCGTGGGCGTTCGTGGTGATGCCGCTCATCGATTCCGGTTCCCCGGTGGGTTTCGCGGTGGCGATCGCGGGCATCTTCTGCATCTTCGGCCTGTCCTACGGCCCCATCGGGTCGTTCCTGCCTGAGATCTTCGCCACCCGCTACCGCTATACCGGGGCGGGTCTCGCGTTCAATCTGGCAGGCATCGTGGGCGGGGCGATCCCGCCGTTGGTCGCCGGAGTCCTGGTGGCCACACTGGGGAGCTGGGCCGTTGGGGCGATGATGGCGGCGTTCGTCGTCGTCAGCATCGTTTCGACGGTGCTGTTACCCGAGACCAGGGGAACCGAATTGGACGCCGTGATGAGTGCGTCTGCGCGCTGACCGTGGCCGGTCGGAGGTTTGCGGCCTGCTAAGCTGCGTGGCAGTTCGACGTCCTTTAACGATCCGTCCAGAGAGGCGGAGAAGGAGGTCAGAGTCACCTCATGGGCTCTTCAAGTGCCGACCGGGAATTGTTGTCTGCGGCGGACGTCGGCCGAACCGTTTCCCGGATCGCCCACCAGATCATCGAGAAGACCGCGCTCGACGATCCCGCGGAGCGGGCGCACGTAGTCCTACTGGGTATCCCAACCCGCGGAGTGACCCTCGCCAAGCGGTTGGCCGCCAAGATCAACGAATTCGCCGATGTGGCGTTGCCGGTCGGTGCCCTTGACATCACGCTCTACCGCGACGACCTCAACTTCAAGCCGCCGCGACCGCTGGCGGCCACGTCGATCCCGCCCGGCGGTATCGACGACGCCGTGGTGATCCTCGTCGACGACGTTCTGTACTCCGGGCGTTCGGTTCGCTCCGCGCTGGATGCGCTGCGCGACATCGGCCGCCCGCGGGTGGTGCAGCTGGCGGTGCTGGTCGATCGCGGTCACCGGGAACTGCCGGTCCGTGCCGATTACGTCGGCAAGAACGTGCCGACCTCCCGCACCGAGAGTGTCCATGTGCTGCTGTCCGAGGATGACGACCGTGATGGGGTGGTGATTTCAAAGTGACGACACGTCATCTCTTGTCGGCCGGTGACCTCAGCCGGGATGACGCGACGGCGATCCTTGACGATGCCGACCGCTTCCGCGAGGCGCTGCTCGGCCGCGAGGTCAAGAAGCTACCCACGTTGCGCGGCCGCACCGTCATCACGATGTTCTACGAGAACTCCACCAGGACCAGGGTGTCGTTCGAGGTCGCGGGCAAGTGGATGAGCGCTGACGTGATCAACGTCAGCTCCTCGGGGTCCTCTGTGGCCAAAGGGGAGTCGCTGCGCGATACCGCGCTGACCCTGCGCGCTGCCGGGGCTGACGCGCTGATCATCCGCCACCCCGCGTCGGGTGCGGCACAACAGCTCGCGGAGTGGACCGCCGAGGACGGCGGTGGCGGACCCAGCGTGGTCAACGCCGGTGACGGCACGCATGAACATCCCACCCAGGCGCTGCTCGACGCCCTGACCATCCGCCAGCGGCTGGGCTCCATCGAGGGCAAGCGCGTGGTGATCGTCGGCGATGTGCTGCACAGCCGGGTGGCCCGGTCGAACGTGACGCTGCTGGCCACCCTCGGCGCCGAGGTGGTGCTGGTGGCGCCGCCGACGCTGCTGCCGATCGGGGTGTCCGGGTGGCCGGTCACTGTGTCGCACGATCTCGACGCCGAGTTGCCCGCAGCCGATGCGGTGTTGATGCTGCGGGTCCAGGCAGAGCGGATGAACGGCGCGTTCTTCCCGTCCGCGCGCGAATACTCGGTGCGCTACGGGCTGTCGGAGAAGCGTCAGGCCATGCTGCCGGGTAACGCCGTGGTGCTGCATCCGGGCCCGATGCTGCGTGGCATGGAGATCGCGTTCCCGGTCGCCGACTCATCGCAATCAGCTGTCCTGCAACAGGTTTCAAATGGTGTCCACGTGCGGATGGCAGTGCTGTTCCATCTGCTGGTGGGCGCTGATCGGGAGGCACTCAGCGTATGACGAACAACATCGCCGGCTCGAACCCGCCGGTGCTGATCCGCGGCGTACGCCTCTACGGCGAAGGTGACGCGCTGGATGTGCTGATCGCCGACGGCCAGATCGCCGAGATGGGTTCTGCCCTCGACGCTCCCGAGGATGCCGAGGTGATCGATGCGACCGGCCAGGTGCTGTTGCCGGGCTTCGTCGACCTGCACACCCACCTGCGTGAGCCGGGCCGTGAATACGCCGAGGACATCGAAACCGGTTCGGCCGCAGCGGCGCTGGGTGGCTATACCGCGGTGTTCGCGATGGCCAACACCGATCCGGTCGCCGATTCCGCGGTGGTCACCGACCACGTGTGGAACCGCGGCCAGCAGGTCGGCCTGGTCGACGTGCATCCGGTCGGTGCGGTGACCGTGGGCTTGAAGGGCAAGCAGCTCACCGAGATGGGCCTGATGGCAGACGGCGTCGGCCAGGTCCGGATGTTCTCCGATGACGGACTGTGTGTCGACGATCCACTGGTCATGCGGCGGGCCCTGGAGTACGCAACCGGTCTCGGGGTGCTCATCGCCCAGCACGCCGAGGAGCCGCGCCTCACCGTCGGCGCCGTGGCCCATGAGGGACCCAATGCGGCCAAGCTCGGATTGGCGGGTTGGCCGCGGTCGGCGGAGGAGTCGATCGTTGCCCGCGACGCAATCCTGGCCCGCGATGCCGGCGCCCGGGTGCACATCTGCCACGCCTCCACCGCGGGCACTGTTGAACTGCTCAAATGGGCTAAGGCGCAGGGTATTTCGATCACCGCCGAGGTCACCCCGCACCATCTGCTGCTCGACGACGGCCGGCTGGCCAGCTATGACGGGCGCAACCGGGTCAACCCGCCGTTGCGGGAAGCCGGCGACGCCGAGGAGCTGCGGCAGGCACTGGCCGACGGTGTCATCGACTGCGTGGCCACCGATCATGCGCCGCACGCCGAACACGAGAAGTGCTGCGAGTTCTCGGTGGCCCGGCCGGGCATGCTGGGCCTGCAGACCGCGCTGTCGGTGGTGGCCGAGACCATGGTGCGCCCCGGCCTGCTGACCTGGCGCGGTGTCGCCAAGGTGATGAGCGAGGCTCCCGCCGCCATCGTCGGCCTGCCGGATCAGGGCCGGCCACTGGAAGTGGGGGAGCCGGCCAACCTGACGGTGATCGATCCCGACGCGACCTGGACGGTGGAAGGCGACACGCTTGCCAGCCGCTCGGACAACACGCCCTTCGAATCGATGACGTTGCCTGCGACTGTCACGGCCACCCTGCTGCGCGGCAAGATCACCGCTTTGGACGGGAAGTGTCCCTCGGCGGGCAGGAGCGCAGCGACCCGGGGATCGGCACCGTGAACACTCCGACTCTGATCGCGTCGCTGGTGCTGGCGGCCGTACTGGCGGTGCTGATCGCATTCCTGATCCGCCAGATGATGCGCGGCTGGCTGCATCGCGCCCAGCGCCAGGCGGAGATGATCGGCACCCTGCCGCCGCTGCCCGACACCGTCAGCGCCGCGATCATCCCGCCCATGAAAGGCATGTACGTCGGCAGCACCGTGGTGCCGCACTGGAACGACAAGGTGGCCGCAGGCAGTCTGGGCTTCCGGGCCAAGGCTGCGCTGACCCGCTACCCCGAGGGAATCATGTTGCAGCGCAGCGGGGCCGGCCCGGTCTGGATCCCCGCCGAGTCGGTCACCGCGATCAGGACTGAGCGTGGAATCGCAGGCAAGGCACTGACTTACGACGGAATTCTGGCCATCAGATGGCGGCTGCCCTCGGGCACCGAGATCGACACCGGGTTCCGCGCTGACAATCGCGCAGAGTACGACCGCTGGCTGGAGGAAGAGGCATGACGAGCAATACACGAAGTGATCAAGCGGTCCTGGTACTCGAAGACGGGCGCGTCTTCACCGGTACCACCTTCGGAGCGGTGGGCCAGACCCTCGGCGAGGCGGTGTTCTCCACCGGCATGTCGGGCTACCAGGAAACCCTCACCGATCCCAGCTACCACGGTCAGATCGTGGTCGCGACCGCACCGCAGATCGGCAACACCGGCTGGAACACCGAGGACGGCGAGAGCCGCGACGACAAGATCTGGGTGGCCGGCTACGCCGTGCGCGACCCCTCGCCG
Source organism: Mycolicibacterium sp. 050232 (assembly GCA_036235365.1). Classification (GTDB taxonomy): domain Bacteria; phylum Actinomycetota; class Actinomycetes; order Mycobacteriales; family Mycobacteriaceae; genus Mycobacterium. The sequence goes on from JAZBEZ010000009.1 coordinate 159,820, forward strand.
CGCGCGTCGAACTGGCGTGCCAGCGGCACCCTCGACGACGAACTGGTCCGCCAGGGCATCGTCGGTATCGCCGGGATCGACACCCGCGCGGTGGTGCGCCACCTGCGCACCCGCGGCTCGATGAAGGCCGGGGTGTTCTCGGGAGACGCGTTGGCAGGGACCGACGAGCTGGTGACTCGCGTGCTGGACCAGCCTTCGATGCTGGGTGCGGATCTGGCCGGTCAGGTCAGCACGCAGAGGTCCTACGTTGTGGAACCCGAAGGCGGCCACCGGTTTACCGTCGCGGCGGTTGACCTGGGCATCAAGACCAACACCCCCCGCAACTTCGCCCGGCGCGGGATCCGCAGCCACGTGCTGCCGTCCTCGGTGACCTTTGATCAGATCGCCGACCTCAAACCGGACGGGGTATTCCTGTCCAACGGCCCCGGTGACCCGGCCACCGCCGACCACATCGTCGCGGTGACCCGCGAGGTGCTCGGTGCCGGAATCCCGTTGTTCGGCATCTGCTTCGGCAACCAGATCCTGGGCCGTGCGCTCGGCAGGTCCACCTACAAGATGGTGTTCGGCCACCGCGGCATCAACATCCCGGTGGTCGACCACATCACCGGCCGGGTGGCGATCACCGCCCAGAATCACGGCTTCGCACTTGAGGGCGAAGCGGGGGAGCGGTTCGACACTCCCTTCGGCACCGCCGAGGTCAGCCACACCTGCGCCAACGACGGTGTGGTGGAAGGCATCCGGCTGGCCGACGGCCGGGCGTTCTCAGTCCAGTACCACCCCGAGGCCGCAGCCGGGCCCCACGACGCCGAGTACCTGTTCGACCAGTTCGTCGACCTGATGGCAGGAGAGAAGTAGATGCCACGTCGCTCTGACCTCAACCACGTGCTGGTGATCGGGTCCGGCCCGATCGTCATCGGCCAGGCCTGCGAGTTCGACTACTCGGGCACCCAGGCCTGCCGGGTGCTGCGGTCCGAGGGCATCCAGGTCAGCCTGGTGAACTCGAACCCGGCGACGATCATGACCGATCCCGAGTACGCCGACAACACCTACGTCGAGCCGATCACCTGGGAATTCGTCGAGAAGGTCATCGTCCAGCAGGCCGAGCGCGGCAACAAGATCGACGCCGTGCTGGCCACCCTGGGCGGGCAGACCGCGTTGAACACCGCGGTGGCGCTGCACGAGAACGGTGTACTGGAGCGCTACGGCGTCGAGCTGATCGGTGCCGACTTCGAAGCCATCCAGCGGGGCGAGGACCGGCAGAAGTTCAAGGACATCGTCGCCAAGGTGGGCGGCGAATCCGCCCGCAGCCGTGTCTGTTACACGATGGACGAGGTCCGCGACACGGTCGCCGACCTCGGTCTTCCGGTCGTGGTCCGGCCGTCGTTCACCATGGGTGGGCTCGGCTCTGGCATGGCGTACTCGGCCGAGGATGTCGAGCGGATGGCCGGCGACGGCCTGGCCGCCTCGCCGTCGGCGAACGTGCTGATCGAGGAATCCATCTACGGGTGGAAGGAATTCGAGCTCGAGCTGATGCGCGACAGCCGCGACAACGTCGTGGTGGTCTGCTCCATCGAGAATTTCGATCCCATGGGCGTGCACACCGGCGACTCGGTCACCGTGGCGCCGGCGATGACGCTGACCGACCGCGAGTACCAGAAGATGCGCGACCTGGGCATCGCGATCCTGCGCGAGGTGGGCGTCGACACCGGCGGCTGCAACATCCAGTTCGCGATCGACCCCAGCGACGGCCGCCTGATCGTCATCGAGATGAACCCGCGGGTGTCGCGGTCCTCGGCACTGGCGTCGAAGGCCACCGGCTTCCCGATCGCCAAGATCGCGGCGAAGCTGGCCATCGGCTACACCCTCGACGAGATCCTCAATGACATCACCAAGGAAACCCCGGCCTGCTTCGAGCCCACGCTGGACTACGTCGTGGTCAAGGCGCCGCGGTTCGCGTTCGAGAAGTTCCCCGGCGCCGACGCCACGCTGACCACCACGATGAAGTCGGTCGGTGAGGCGATGTCGTTGGGCCGCAACTTCATCGAGGCGCTCGGCAAGGTGATGCGCTCGCTCGAGACCAGCCGGGCCGGATTCTGGACCGGAGCTGACCCCGACGTCACGGTGGACGAGATACTCACCGGCCTGCGTACGCCGGTGGACGGCCGGCTCTACGACATCGAACACGCACTGCGCCTCGGCGCCAGCGTCGAGCAGGTGGCCGAGGCATCCGGCGTCGACCCGTGGTTCGTCGAGCAGATCGCCGGCCTGGTCGCCCTGCGGGTCGAACTGCTGGAGGCGCCGGTGCTCGACGCCGAACTGCTGCGCCGGGCCAAGCACAGCGGCCTCTCGGATCGCCAGATCGCCGCGCTGCGACCGGAACTGGCCGGGGAAGCGGGCGTGCGCGCGCTGCGCCGCCGGCTCGGTATCCACCCGGTGTACAAGACCGTCGACACCTGTGCGGCCGAGTTCGATGCCAAGACGCCGTACCACTACAGCAGCTACGAGCTCGACCCCGCCGCAGAGACCGAGGTCGCCCCGCAGACCGAGAAACCCAAGGTGCTGATCCTGGGTTCCGGGCCGAACCGGATCGGTCAGGGCATCGAATTCGATTACAGCTGTGTGCATGCCGCGACGACGTTGAGCGCGGTCGGGTTCGAAACCGTGATGGTCAACTGCAACCCGGAGACGGTTTCCACCGACTACGACACCGCCGACCGGTTGTACTTCGAGCCGCTCACCTTCGAGGACGTGCTGGAGGTCTACTACGCCGAGGACGCCTCGGGTAAGGGGGAGGACGGCTCCGGTCCCGGTGTCGTCGGCGTGATCGTCCAGCTCGGCGGCCAGACGCCGCTGGGCCTGGCCAAGCGCCTCGAAGAGGCCGGCGTCCCGATCGTCGGCACCGGCCCCGATGCCATCGATCTGGCTGAGGACCGTGGGCTTTTCGGCGAGGTTCTGGTCAACGCGGGCCTGCCCGCACCGCGCTTCGGCACCGCCACCAGCTTCGAGCAGGCCCGGCGGATCGCTTCCGAGATCGGCTATCCGGTGCTGGTCCGTCCGTCCTACGTGCTGGGCGGGCGCGGCATGGAGATCGTCTACGACGAGGCCACCCTGGAGGGCTACATCGCCCGTGCCACCCAGCTGTCCCCGGAACACCCCGTGCTGGTCGACCGGTTCCTCGAAGACGCGATCGAGATCGACGTCGACGCGCTGTGCGACGGTAACGAGGTGTATATCGGCGGCATCATGGAGCACATCGAGGAGGCCGGTATCCACTCCGGCGACTCGGCGTGCGCACTGCCGCCGGTGACCTTGGGCCGCAGCGACATCGAAGCGGTGCGGCGCGCCACCGAGGCGATCGCGCACGGCATCGGCGTGGTCGGACTGCTCAACGTGCAGTACGCGCTCAAGGACGACGTGCTCTACGTGCTGGAGGCCAACCCGCGCGCCAGCCGTACCGTGCCGTTTGTTTCCAAGGCCACCGCGGTGCCACTGGCCAAGGCCTGTGCCCGGGTGATGCTGGGCGCCACCATCGCCGAGTTGCGTGCCGAAGGCCTGCTGAACCAGAACGGTGACGGGGCCACCATCGCCCGCAATGCCCCGGTGGCGGTCAAGGAAGCCGTGCTGCCGTTCCATCGGTTCCGTCGGGCCGACGGCGCCCAGGTCGACTCGCTGCTGGGACCGGAGATGAAGTCGACCGGCGAGGTGATGGGCATCGACCACGACTTCGGCACCGCTTTCGCCAAGAGCCAGACCGCGGCGTACGGGTCACTGCCGACCTCGGGAACCGTCTTCGTGTCGGTGGCCAACCGCGACAAGCGTTCGCTGGTGTTCCCGGTCAAGCGCCTGGCCGATCTCGGGTTCCGGGTGCTGGCCACCGAAGGAACCGCAGAGATGCTGCGCCGCAACGGTATTCCGTGTGACGAAGTGCGTAAGCACTCAGAATTGCCCAGTGGAACCGACGATCGTCTGTCGTCGGTCGACGCCATCAAGGCCGGTGAGGTCAACATGGTGATCAACACGCCGTACGGGAACTCCGGGCCGCGCGTGGACGGTTACGAGATCCGTTCGGCCGCAGTGTCGATGAATATCCCGTGCGTGACAACGGTGCAGGGGGCCTCGGCCGCGGTACAGGGCATCGAGGCGGCCATCCGCGGCGACATCGGCGTGATGTCGCTGCAGGAGCTGCACAGCGAGCTGGAATCGCGCTGACCATGGAGGCGTTCGGGCAACGGCTGGCCGCCGCGGTGTCGGAGCGGGGGCCGCTGTGCCCCGGCATCGACCCGCACCCGGAGCTGCTGCGGTCCTGGGGTCTGACTGCTGATCCCGACGGACTCGCCGCGTTCAGCGACATCTGCGTGACGGCCTTCGCCGGCTTCGCCATGGTCAAGCCGCAGGTGGCGTTCTTCGAGGCGTACGGCTCGGCGGGCTTCGCGGTGCTGGAGCGCACGATGGCCGCGCTGCGCGAGGCCGGGGTGCTGGTGCTGGCCGATGCCAAGCGTGGGGACATCGGGTCGACCATGGCGGCCTACGCCGCGGCGTGGGCCGGTGACTCGCCGCTGGCGGCGGACGCGGTGACGGCATCGCCGTATCTGGGTTTCGGGTCGTTGCAGCCGCTGCTGGACACCGCTGAGGCCCATGGCCGGGGCGTGTTCGTGCTGGCCGCCACCTCCAACCCGGAGGGGGCGAGCGTGCAGCGCGCGATGGCCGGGTCGCGCACCGTGGCGCAGTCCGTCGTCGATTCCGTCGCGGAGGTCAATCGGAACGCCGGCCGGCCCACCGGATCGGTCGGCGTGGTGGTCGGGGCGACGGTGACCGACCCGCCCGATCTCAGCGCGCTGGGGGGTCCGGTGTTGGCCCCCGGGGTGGGGGCGCAGGGCGGTCGCGCCGATGCGCTGGGCGGGTTCGGCGGTGCCCGACTCGTGTTGCCCACGGTGTCTCGTGAGGTGCTGCGGGCCGGTCCGGCGGTGGCCGAGCTGCGTGCGGCCGCCGAGCGCCTGCGCGACGAAGTCGCCTACCTCAGCTGACCGCGCGGCCCGCTTTCCACACCCGGGTCGCGGACGTCGCCGCGGTGGCGCGGCCCAGGCGTAGAAAGCGATGACCGGTTCGAGAAGCGGTCGAGCGCAGTCGGATTGATCAGTTGACCGTCAGATGTGTTGCAGCGCAGCCGCTCACAGCGGGATCCAGATGCCGAAGAACCAGAAACCCCACGCGTTGTAGCCCGGATCGAAAATGGGCGTCACCCAGCTGCCGTTGTAGTTGAACGGCTGGTGGTCGAACCGGCCCTGGTCCACGCCGCGCCAAGCCAGGTCAGGGGGTGGCGGGCCCCAGTGCCGGCCATGGTCGTCGGGGCCACCGGGGCCACCGGGGCCTCGGTCGCCCGGCCATCCGGGACCACCTGGACCTCCCGGACCACCTGGACCTCCCGGCCAGCCGTGCCCATCAGGGCCTCCTGGGCCGCCGGGACGGTCCGGTCCACCGGGTCCGCCTGGTCCACCCGGCCCACCGGGGTGTTCGGGCCCTCCTGGGCCTCCTGGGCCGCCAGGACGGTCGGGTCCCCCCGGTCCTCCAGGCCCACCTGGCCCTGGTCCGCCCGGTCCCTGGCAGTTGCCGAAGCCGCACGGCGGCCCGGGTTGGGCTGCTGCCACGCCGGCTCCCGCCGCCAAGGAGGCGGTTCCGAGCCCGATGGCGACAGCAGAAGCGCAGGTCAGACGCTTGATGTTCATGTCCAGCTTCCCTTCGGGGGTCATGGATACCCGACCAGGGGAGGCTATTTAGTCAAGCTGTGTAATCGCTTTGTGGCAATTAGGCGCGGGCTGGGCATCGTGAAACGCACCCGGTTGGCGTGCGCCATACCGGCTCCGACACGCCCGACACGCCGTGACCAGCGAAAATTTTCTCGAATACCCGGCGGTAACCGGGTCCGGTGGCGTCGGAACCCGTGCCGGACTCCTGAGGAGTTAGCTGGCGGTCGCCCGAAAAGCATTGACTTGCAGGAATATCCGGCCCCAACTGGTCGTCGCGGCGATGCCGGGCGGCGTTTTCGGAGGCAAACCGGCCGTCACGTGCGCGCACTACACGCTGGGCTTTTAGCGCCGTAACCAGGGGGTGGCGTTCGCATTCGTCAGCCCGCGTGGGTAGGTTCGTCGTCGCTGGCTGGTTTGCACTCCAGCCGTACAAAACAAGAATGGCCGAAGAAGAATCGCCAGGAGACGGAGGAACCCGTGGCCCTTCCCCAGTTGACCGACGAACAGCGCGCGGCAGCGTTGGAGAAGGCTGCTGCCGCACGTCGAGCGCGAGCCGAGCTCAAGGATCGACTCAAGCGCGGCGGCACCAACCTCAAGCAGGTGCTCACCGACGCCGAGACCGATGAGGTCTTGGGCAAGATGAAAGTTTCTGCGCTGCTGGAGGCCCTGCCCAAGGTCGGCAAGGTCAAGGCGCAGGAGATCATGACCGAGCTGGAGATCGCCCCGACCCGCCGTCTGCGCGGCCTCGGTGATCGTCAGCGCAAGGCCCTCCTGGAGAAGTTCGACCAGTAGAGACGCCCGCATTGAGCGCTGGTAGAGGGGCCGGACAACACACAACGACGGCTCCGGTCGTCGTGTTGGCCGGCCCCTCCGCTGTCGGCAAGTCCACCGTGGTCCGCTGTCTGCGGGAGCGGCTTCCCGACCTGTATTTCTCCGTCTCGGTCACGACCAGGGCACCGCGGCCGGGAGAGGTCGACGGTGTCGACTACACGTTCGTGTCCGCGGAACGCTTTCAGCAGCTGATCGATGAAGGTGAGCTGCTCGAATGGGCCGAAATCCACGGCGGATTGCACCGCTCCGGAACGCCGGCCCAGCCTGTGCGCGACGCCACCAGGGCCGGTCACCCTGTCCTGATCGAGGTTGACCTGGCCGGGGCGCGAGCCGTCAAGCAGGCCATGCCCGAGGTGACTACGGTGTTCCTGGCACCGCCGAGCTGGGACGAACTGGTCAGCCGATTGTCCGGTCGGGGCACCGAGACGCCCGAGGTGATGGCCAGGCGATTAGAGACGGCGCGGGCCGAAATGGCCGCGAAGTCCGACTTTGACCAGGTTGTCGTGAACCGCCAGTTGGATACCGCATGCGCGGAATTGGTATCCTTGCTGGTGGCCAGTCGATGACTCACGTGCCGGGACCGACTCGATCGGGTCCGCGAGCCACCCGCAGGCTGTCCACTAAACGCATTTTCGCTAACCGCCAGGAGACTTTTTCGTGAGCACCCCGCACGCCGACGCGCAGCTGGCCGCTGCGGACGACTTGGGTATCGATTCGTCCGCCGCCAGCGCCTACGACACGCCGCTGGGCATCACCAACCCGCCCATCGACGAGTTGCTGGACCGCGCGTCGAGCAAGTACGCGCTGGTCATCTACGCCGCCAAGCGCGCGCGTCAGATCAACGACTACTACAACCAGCTGGGTGACGGCATCCTCGAGTACGTCGGTCCGTTGGTCGAGCCGGGTCTGCAGGAGAAGCCGCTGTCGATCGCGATGCGGGAGATCCACGAGGATCTGCTCGAGCACACCGAGGGCGGCGAGTAGCCAGGCCAGGGCCGGGACGTGAGCGCGGGTAAGCGAATCGTCGTCGGTGTGGCCGGCGGCATTGCCGCCTACAAGGCGTGCACCCTGGTCCGTCAACTCACCGAGGCGGGCCACTCGGTACGCGTGCTGCCCACCGAGTCGGCGCTGCGCTTCGTCGGAGCAGCCACGTTTGAAGCCCTGTCGGGCAATCCCGTGCACACCGGTGTGTTCACCGACGTGCACGAGGTTCCGCATGTCCGGATCGGCCAGGAAGCCGATCTCGTCGTCGTCGCACCCGCCACCGCGGACCTGCTGGCGCGTGCGGTGGCCGGCCGGGCTGACGACCTGCTGACCGCGACGCTCCTGACCGCGCGATGTCCGGTGCTTTTCGCCCCGGCCATGCACACCGAGATGTGGTTCCACCCGGCCACCGTCGACAACGTGGCCACGCTGCGGCGACGGGGCGCTGTGGTGCTGGAGCCGGCATCCGGTCGGCTCACAGGGGCCGACAGTGGCGCCGGGCGGCTCCCCGAGGCCGAGGAGATCGTCACTTTCGCCCAGCTCCTGCTGGAGCGGGGCGATGCACTGACCTACGACCTGGCCGGAGTCAAGGCTCTGGTGACCGCGGGCGGTACCCGCGAACCCCTCGATCCGGTGCGGTTCATCGGCAACCGCAGCTCCGGTAAGCAGGGATACGCGGTGGCCCGGGTCCTGGCCCAGCGCGGCGCCGACGTGACGCTGGTCGCCGGCAACACCGCGGGTCTGGTCGACCCGGCCGGCGTCGACGTCGTGCACATCGGTTCGGCCGCACAACTGCGTGACGCGGTGACCAAGTACGCCCCCGAGTCCAACGTGCTGGTGATGGCCGCGGCCGTCGCCGACTTCCGCCCCGCGCAGGTGGCTACCGCCAAGATCAAGAAGGGCGGCGCGTCCGAGCCCAGCTCCATCGATCTCGTCCGCAACGACGACGTGCTCGCCGGAGCGGTGCGGGCCCGCGCCGAGGGGCAGCTGCCCAACATGCGGGCCATCGTCGGTTTCGCCGCCGAGACCGGTGACGCCAATGGCGATGTGTTGTTCCACGCCAGGGCCAAACTCCAGCGCAAGGGATGCGACCTGCTCGTGGTCAACGCGGTGGGGGAGAACCGGGCGTTCGAGGTCGACCACAACGACGGCTGGTTGCTGAGCGCCGACGGTGCCGAGGTCGCACTCGAGCACGGTTCGAAGACTCTGATGGCCACCCGTATCGTGGACGCAATCGTGGCGTTCCTGGGCAAGCACGACGGGTGATCTGCTTACGCATCAATGTGCGGATAAGGGTTGCGCATCGGCGTCCCACGCGCTTGGGTGCAACAGGGCATGGATATTATTCGCCTAACTAAGTAGTTTTGAGACTGAGAACTTTTTCAGATCGGCAAGGAAGGAAGCAGACCGTGAGCGAAGGTCGCCTGTTTACCAGTGAGTCGGTAACCGAAGGACACCCCGACAAGATCTGTGATGCGATCAGCGACTCGGTGCTCGACGCGCTGCTGGAGCAGGATCCCAAGTCGCGGGTCGCGGTGGAAACCCTGGTGACCACCGGCCAGGTGCACGTCGCCGGCGAGGTCACCACCTCTGCCTACGCCGACATTCCGAAGATCGTGCGTGACCGCATCCTGGAGATCGGCTACGACTCCTCGACCAAGGGCTTCGACGGTGCATCCTGCGGTGTGAACATCGCCATCGGTGCGCAGTCGCCCGACATCGCCCAGGGCGTGGACACCGCCCACGAGGCGCGTGTCGAAGGAGCCGGCGATCCGTTGGACGCCCAGGGCGCCGGTGACCAGGGCCTGATGTTCGGGTACGCCATCGGCGACACCCCCGAGCTGATGCCGCTGCCCATCGCACTGGCCCACCGGCTGTCCCGGAGGCTGACCGAGGTCCGCAAGAACGGCGTGCTCGACTACCTGCGCCCGGACGGCAAGACGCAGGTCACCATCGCCTACGACGGCAAGACCCCGGTGCGCTTGGACACCGTCGTGCTGTCCACCCAGCACGCCGACGGGATCGACCTCGACGGCACCCTGACCCCGGACATCCGGGAGAAGGTCGTCAACACCGTGCTGGCCGACCTCAACCACGAGACCCTGGACACGTCCGACTTCCGCCTGCTGGTCAACCCGACCGGCAAGTTCGTGCTCGGCGGTCCGATGGGTGACGCCGGTCTGACCGGCCGCAAGATCATCGTCGACACCTACGGCGGCTGGGCCCGTCACGGCGGCGGCGCCTTCTCCGGCAAGGATCCGTCAAAGGTGGACCGTTCGGCCGCGTACGCGATGCGCTGGGTGGCCAAGAACGTTGTCGCCGCCGGGCTGGCGGAGCGCGTCGAGGTCCAGGTCGCCTACGCGATCGGCAAGGCGGCCCCGGTGGGTCTGTTCGTCGAGACCTTCGGCACCGAGACCGTCGACCCGGCCCGCATCGAGAAGGCCATCAGCAGCGTGTTCGATCTGCGTCCCGGCGCGATCATCCGCGACCTCGATCTGCTGCGGCCGATCTACGCCCAGACCGCGGCCTACGGCCACTTCGGGCGCACCGACATCGAGCTGCCCTGGGAACAGCTGAACAAGGTCGAGGACCTGAAGGCCTCCGTCTAGATCTTCGGTCAACAGCCCCCGATCACTTCAGATCGGGGGCTGTTGTGCGTCCTGGGGCGCGAACCACCGCGAGATCGACGCTGTGGTCGTGATTCAACGGGCAGAACAACCACTGTGTCGATCTCGGCGCGCTCGGCGCCCGCGCTACGAGGTGAATGCGTAGTCGTCCAGCGGGAAGCGGCGGCTGCGCCAGTACGCCTCGACTGTGGTGGCGGGCCGCAACGGGACGTCCCCGTTGCGGTCGAAGTAGTAACTGTTGGCCAGGTTGCAGCTGTCCTGCCAGAAGATCTGGCGGTGCCGCTTGCGCATCATCTCGGTGAAATACCGGTCGTTGGCCTCCTGACGCACCTCGACGCGACGGGCCTGGTTCTTGTCCGCTTGGGCGATACACCGCACCAGATGGCGGGTTTGGGCCTCGATCAACGCGAAGTACGACGACCCGACGTACCCGTACGGGCCCATCACCGAGAAGAAGTTCGCGAAACCGGGAACGCTGACGCCTTCGTAGGCCTGCATCCGGTGCTGCTTCCAGAACTCGCTCAGTGACTGGCCACCCGACCCCACGATCTCGAAGGTCAGGGCATCGACGTCCATCACCTTGAAGCCGGTGGCCAGGATGAGCACGTCGACATCGTGGCTCTCACCGTCGGTGGTGGCGACGCCCGAGCCGGTGATCTTGTCGATGGGCTCGGTGACCAACCGCACGTTGTCCCGGTTGAAGGTGGCCAGGTAGCTGTTGTGGAAGCCGGGTCGTTTACATCCCACCGCATACCGAGGTGTGAGCTTGTCGCGCACCTCCGGATCGCGCACCTGCTGGCGTAGATAGGCCCGGCCGGCCGCCCCCGCGCGCTTGGCGAATGGGTTGATGGTGAAGTACTGCGCGGCCAGCGGGAAGGTGAACTCCACATACGCCTGGCTGATCAGCCGGTGCAGCGTCCGGCCGCCGGGCAGCCGCATCAGCCCGCGGGCGATCGGCGGTATCGGCACGTCGAACTTCGGAAAGCACCAGATGGGTGTGCGCTGAAACACAGTGAGCTGCTTGACCTTCGGGGCGATCTCGGGGATCACCTGGACAGCGGAGGCTCCGGTGCCGATGATCGCCACGCGCTTGCCCGTCAAATCCTGGGCGTGGTCCCACCGGGCGGTGTGCACGGTGATCCCGCCGAAGGAGTCGACGCCGTCGATCTCTGGCAGCTTCGGGATGGTCAGCACCCCGCTGGCGTTGACCAGGAAGCGGGCCGTGAGCGAGTCACCGGATTCGAGATCGAGCCGCCACAGGTTCTCGTCGTCGTCGAAGACCGCGCGGGCAACTGTGGTGTTGAACCGGATCCGGGGCCGCAGGCCGTACTTGTCGACGCAGTTGTCGGCGTAGGCGCGCAACTCGTCGCCGGGCGCGTAGGTACGCGACCACTTCCGTGACTGCTCGAACGAGAACTGATACGAGAACGACGGAATATCCACCGCCACACCGGGATAGGTATTCCAGAACCAGGTGCCGCCCGCTCCGTCACCTGCCTCCAGGATCAGGTAGTCGTGCAGCCCAGCCTTGTCCAGGGCGATGGCGGCACCGATGCCGGAAAATCCGGCGCCGACGATGAGGGTGTGAAAGTCGGGCATCAAGCCACCTCCCGGCTGCGTCCGATCATGTGGACGCCGTGTTTGGGTCTCAATGTCAACGTAGCCTCCAATTCCACCGTGTAACCAGGATCGAGGTCGAACACGAAGCGCCGGCTCATGATCGCGGCGAGCAGCACCATCTCCATCAGTGCGAAACTCTGCCCGATGCAGATACGGCGTCCGCCGCCGAACGGCAGATAGGCCGAGCGTGGGCGGTCCTTCGCGGCGTCGCCGAGAAATCGGCTGGGGTCAAAGACTTCCGGATCGGGCCACCACCGTTTGTCATGGTGGATATGGTGGATCGGGATGATCACCGTTGTGCCCGGCCGGATGTGGTGGCCATCGATGTCATCGGGTTCGACGGCCGCGCGCGCGATGATCCACACCGCGGAGTAGTACCGCTGCGACTCTTGCAGGCATGCGGTGGTCCACGGCAGCTGGGTCAGGTCGGCGGCCGTTGGGCGCCGTCCGCCGACCACGTCGTCGACTTCGGCCAGCATCCGGTCCCGGGCGTCGGGATGTTGTGCCATCAGATACCAGAACCACGCCATCGCGTTCGCGGTCGTCTCGTGCCCGGCGAGCATGAAGGTCAGCGCCTCGTCCCGGACGCGCTGTCGGGGCCAGGTCCCGTCGTCGGCGCCGAACAGCACGTTGAGCAGGTCAACCGATTGCGTGGGATGGGCGATGCGTTCGTCCAGCACGGTGTTCACCGCGGCATCCAGGGCCAGGGCGATCCGCTGTCCTTCGCGCAGCGGTGGGGGCAGGCGGATTCCGGAGAACGTGCTCGATGCCAGCGCGGCGTAGACCGGACGGGGAAGCAGGCCCAAGAGGCCGAGCCGGCCCAGTAGTTCGGTGCGCCGGAGCCCTCGCGTGGTGAGGTCTCGCATGCTGTGCACGATCGGCCCGAAATCCTGACTGAACAGTGCATTGGAGACGACCCGCAGAGTGGTTTCCACCATGGCGGTGTGCATGTCGACCTGCACGCCGTCGCCCTGTTCGGTGAGTTCGTTCGTCGCCCGTTCGATCGGGTCAATCATCAGGTCGACGAGTGTGTTGAGGTGACGGCGTGCGAACGTCGGATTCAGTGCTGTCCGGTGACCGGCCCAGGAGTCGCCTTCGTCGGTCAGCAAGTTGATCCCCGCTGCGGCCCGAATCGGTTCGTACTCGTCCGATTTGACGTAGCGAAGGCGCGCCCGGTGCAGAACGTGGTCGACGTAGTCGGGATGCGTGATCGATACGAAACGTCTTCCTGCACAGCGGTATCTGGTGATGTCCCGGCCCTGTGTCCGGGCCAGGAAGCCTCGGTCGGTGCTGAATCCCACCGTGATGGCCTCGCGGGTCATGGTCCACGTGCTCAGTCGTGCCGCCGGCGCCGCCATGAATTCAGCGTATGAGTGACAGGGCCGGCGAGGAATGGGACTATCGGACACAGAGTTGGGATTTTGGGACAAGGCTGGGAGCCATGGCCAGAACGGGTTCATCGTGGTCGGCAGATGTGTGTCATCCGATCCATGCCACCCGTGTGTTGTGCGAGGTGGCGGTCGAGAGGGGCGTGCCGGCAGCGGAGGTCCTGGCCGGAACCGCCGTCACACCGGCGGACCTCGACGATCCCGACGGCGTGATCAGCGCGCACGACGAGATCCTGGCGGTCCGTAACCTGCAGGCTCGGCTGCCCGACGAACCCGGATTGGGTGTCGACGTCGGTGGCCGGTCGGCGCTGACGCACATGGGTCTGTTCGGGTTCGCGGTCATGTCATGTGCCACGTTGCGTGAACTGTTCAGCATCGGGATGCGCTACTTCGCCCTGACCACACTTCAGATCGATCTGCAGTTGTTCGAGGGCGCCGACGAGTGCGTGCTGGAACTCAACGTCGGCCACCTGCCCAGCGATGTCCAGCGCTTCTTCATCGAACGTGACGTCGCCGGAATTGTGTCCACCACAGCGAGTTTCGCCTATCCAGTGGTGGCGCGGTATGCCGATCGGATGTCCGCCGAGGTGTCGATCGACGAGGACGTGCTGCAGCCGCTACTGACGTTGATGCCGCTACCGAACATGGCTTTCGGCCGTGCCCACTCCCGATTGCACTTTCCCCGCGCCATGCTCGACGAGCCGCTCCCGCAAGCCGATCCATACACGCTCGATCTGTGCATCGCCCAGTGCGACGTGCTGATGCAGCGCTACGAGCAGCGCCGCGGAATCACTGCTGTCGTGCGTAGCAAGCTTTTTCGCGATACCGGACGCTTCCCATCCCTGCCCGAGGTGGCAGCCGAGCTCGATATGCATCCGCGTACCCTGCGGCGCCGGCTCACCGATGAGGGCACCTCATTCCGTGCGCTGGTGAGCGAGGCGCGGTCCGCGCTTGCGCGTGACCTGCTGGGCAATGTCGGGCTGACCGTCGACGAAGTATCGCGCCGGCTCGGCTACACCGAAACCTCGACGTTCTGCCATGCGTTCAAACGCTGGCACGGCGTGCCGCCCAGTGCGTTCTCGCAGGCACGCTGACGGGAAGCTGGCTCACTTCGAGCTGGAATGATTGATGTCAGTGATGAGCAGGGGATTGGTCTTGGCCATGCTTTCGAGTATCTGAAGTGTGCCGACCACGCCGTTGTCCAGTGATTGTGCGGCTGCGACGGTGTCGGCGGTGACCCCGACGAGTTGAACAAAGCGCAAGCGGCCGAATCCGGTGTCAATCTGGCTGAGCTCAGGGTCTTTACCGAACATGATTGCGGTCAGGTCGGTTTGGGGCGAGCCAAGCGTGATGGGGCCGCCGACTTGGATGCGGTGGCCGACGTCCAGCGCGGCGCTGCCGCTGAAAACCAGGTCTCCGAGCCGTTGCAGTAGCAGCACGGGCCATGCGGGAACTTGTGCCGGCAGTGGTTGGGTGAGGTCGATGTCCGCGGCAACTCGAAAGGTCCATTCGAAGTCAGTCCAGATGTCATCGTCATCTGGGCTCGGGTGGGATTCGAATACGTTGGAGAATCCGTAGGTGACCAGGTGCCAGTGCGGTTGCGGAGACGAGGCGTTCGGGTAGGCGGTGATCCCCCAGATTCCTTGGCCGGGCAGACGCGTATCCGAGCGCGCGAAATGCGGTGCGACGTCGCCCAGCCCTGGATACAGCCGGCCCAGTGCCGTGTCGATCGCATCCCAGCCTGGTGCCGGATCCATAGGCATGAACTTGGATGCTACCTCGAAACTCGGCACGTTATGGGTTGGGACACAGTAGATTCGAAGGTCAACTCCAGTGTGGAAGACTCTGTGCTTCGCGGTGGCGTGGATACACCCCGGCACGGAAACCGGCGTCGTCCGATTGAACCGCCCGGGACGGCACTCCGTTTCACACTGGAGGGATCCAACGGCGAAATGAGGTGCGATCACGATGGAATCCGATGACGTTCCGGAGCTAAATCGCAGGAGAGCGCTGCTCGGTCTGGCCGCGGTCGGCGGTGTCGCTGCAGTCGGTGTCGGCGGGATCGCCGAGGCGGCCGGCTGGCTGCGGCCCGACGCGCTGACGCCCGCCGATTTCGCCGACCGGTTCGAGCAGATCGCGGGCCGGCACGACGGCTTCCGTCGCAACCACGCCAAAGGCCTGGCCGCGACGGGAACGTTCACCAGCACCGGGGCGGGCGCACAGGTGAGCCGGGCCACGGTGTTCAGGCCCGGCACCGTGCCCGTCGTCGGCAGGTTCTCACTCTCGGGCGGACTGCCCGACCAACCTGACAAGGCCGACACCGTTCGGGGGCTCGGCCTGATGTTCCGGCTGCCCGACGGCGAGCAGTGGCGCATCGCGATGGTCAACGTTCCGGTGTTCACCGACAACACCCCACAGGGCTTCTACGACCGGATGCTCGCGTCCCGGCCGCAACCGCAGACCGGCAAGCCGGACCCGCAGGCGATGTCGGATTTCCTGGCCGCGCATCCGGAAACCGCTGCGGCGATGAAGATCATCAAGCAGCACCCGCCCAGCGCCGGATTCGCCGACAGCACCTACCGCGGGCTCCATGCCTTCCGTGCCACCAACGATCAGGGCCGGTCGACGTTCGTCCGGTGGACGGCCGTGCCCGCGCACGCGGCCGAAGCAACCGAGCCGCCGCAGACCACCGGCAAGAACGGCCTCTTCGACGCACTGATCGACACCGCGGCGCGCGGACCGATCAGCTGGAAACTGGTCCTCACCCTGGCCGATCCGGGCGACCCCACCAACGACCCGACGCTGCCGTGGCCGGCGGACCGCCCGACCATCGACGCGGGCACCATCACCATCGACGCCGTCCACACCGAGGCACCCGGAAATGCCCGCGACATCAACTTCGATCCGCTGGTGCTGCCCGACGGACTCACCGCCTCCGACGATCCGGTGCTGAGGGCGCGGTCGGCGGTCTATGCCCGCTCGTTCAACCGGCGGGCCCGAGAACCCAAGTCGCCCAGCGCAGTCGTCGTTCCCGCGGGTGAGCAATGAGCACCGAGACGAAGCAGGCGATCACCCGCTTCAACCTGCCGGCCAGGTTGCTGCACTGGTCCATGGCGGTGATGGTGATCGCGCAGTTCTTCATCGGCGTCACGATGATCGCCGCGCTCAGCTACTACCCGCTGCTGCTGGCCATCCACCGGCCGCTGGGCATCGCGATCCTGGTGTTCGCGATCGTGCGACTCGTCAACCGGCTGACCCACCGGTTGCCGCCGTTCCTGGCCACGATGGGTCCACTGGAGCGGCGGGTTGCCAGCTACTCCGAATACCTCTTGTACGCACTGCTTTTGGTGCAGCCGCTGATCGGTTGGGCTATGCTCTCGGCCGCCCAGTCCCCGGTGGTGATGGTGGGGGCGATACACCTGCCCGCGATCGCCCCACACAACCTCACCCTCTACGCGGGGCTGCGCACGGCCCACACGGTGGCGGCCTACCTGCTGTTCGCGACCTTCACCGCACACATCTGCGCGGTGCTGTTCCACACGCTGGGGCTGCGCGACGGCATTCTGCATCGAATGTCGTTGTGGTCCAGCAGAAACCATCCCGACGAGTAGGGAGTGAGCCGTCAGCTGTGCAGCGCCTCGCGCAACACGGCCATGGCCCGATCGAACGCTTCGGTGGAGGCCGGAACCACGCCGACATAACCGAGGTAGCCGTGCACCAGGGTCTCGGCATTGTCCAGCTGCACCGGAACGCCTGCAGCACCCAGCATCTCGGCATAGCGAATGCCGTCGTCGCGCAACGGGTCGTGCCCGGCCACAGCGATGTAGGCCGGCGCGAGACCCGACAGATCGGCCGCGCGGGCCGGCACCAGCGTGGCCGGCGGGTCGGACAGATCCACGTGCCCGGCGTACCAGCGGGAGAACCCCTGCACGGCATCGAGCCCGAGAATCGGTGCGGTGGCGTTCTCGGTGAACGACGGCAGGCTGGTGTCCCACGTGGTGGCGGGGTACCAGAGCAACTGCAGACGCAACGGGACGCCGGCGTCCCGCGCCAGCAGTGCCACCACCGCGCTGAGGTTGCCGCCGGCCGAATCGCCGGCCACGGCCGTCCGGCTGGCGTCGGCGCCCAGCTCGGAAGCGTTGGCGGCCACCCACTGCGTCACCGCCCACACGTCGTCGACCGCGGCGGGGTACGGATGCTCGGGGGCAAGCCGGTAATCCACCGACACCACCACCGCGTCGGCGCCCACGGCGTGCTGGCGAGCGGTGCCGTCGTAACTGTCCAGGTCACCCAGCGCCCAGCCGCCGCCGTGGATGAACACCACGACCGGCAGCGTCGCGCCGTCGGCCGTCGGCGGTCGGTACACCCGCACGGGGACCGGGCCGGCCGGCCCCGGGATCACGCGGTCTTCGGTCTGCACCTCGGGGTGGACCGGGATCCGCGGGATCTCACTGAATTGGCGACGGGCCTCCTCGACACCGATGTCGGTCGATAGTTGGAAGGGCACCGCCTCCAGTACCTTCTGCAGGATGGCATCAACAGCCGGTTTCTCATCAGCAACGGACATTCCGCCACCGTACGCACACCGCCGGACGGTGTGGTTGTGGGGCGCCGCCGCGGTCATCGGCGCGGCTTACGGCTTGTTTCTCCTCGTGGTGGCGCTGCGGCTGCCTGCCGGTTCCGATCTCACCGGCCAGTTCTTCGCCCAGCCGGCCGTCAAAGCCCTGCCCGCCCTGTTACTGGCGGCAGCCGCGTGGTCGCACCCGATCGTGCGGGAACGCCGCTGGCTGGTCGGTGCGCTGGTGTTCTCCGCGCTCGGCGACTTCCTGCTCGCCATCCCGTGGTGGCAGCCGTCCTTCGTGCTCGGGCTCGCCGCCTTCCTGGTCGCGCACCTGTGCTTCCTCGGCGCGCTGCTGCCGCTGGCGCGCCACTCGACGCCGCGGCTGATCGCCGTCGCTGTCACCGTGCTGGCCTGCCTGGCGCTGCTCACCTGGTTCTGGCCCCGGCTCGTCGAACAGGGCATGGCCGTTCCCGTGGTCGCCTACATCGCGGTGCTCGGAGCGATGGTGTGCACGGCGCTGCTGGCCCGGCTGCCCACGCCGTGGACCGCGGCGGGGGCCGTGTGTTTCGCGGTGTCGGACTCGATGATCGGCATCAGCCAGTTCGTGCGGGGCGACCAGCTGCTCGCCGTTCCGATCTGGTGGGCCTACGCGGCATCGCTACTGCTGATCACGGCGGGCCTGTTCTTCGGCCGGGCATCAGACAAGTCTGCTGAAGCTGTGCAGTGACGATCACCCGCCGCGCCGCCCAGCATGAGCCCATCGCGCGGGTGCTTCCCCTTCTCACCGTTCCGCACCTGGACCGGGAGTTCGACTATCTCGTATCGGAGGAGCAGTCCGACGATGCCCAGCCGGGTGTGCGCGTCCGGGTGCGCTTCAACGGCAGGCTGGTGGACGCGTACCTGCTGGAGCGGCGATCCGAGACCGACCACACCGGCAAGCTGGGCTGGCTCGACCGCGTGGTTTCGCCCGAGCCGGTACTCACCCCGGAGATCCGCCGACTCGTCGACGCTGTCGCGGCACGCTACGCCGGCACCCGCGCGGACGTGCTGCGACTGGCGGTGCCGCCGCGCCACGCCAGGGTCGAGAAGCAGACCCCGGACGACCCGGAACCGGTTGCGACTGTCCCTGTCGACACCAGTGCCTGGGCTCGCTACGGCCGCGGCGAACAATTCCTGACCGCGGTCGGTGAGGGCCGTGCCGCTCGGGCGGTGTGGCAGGCGCTGCCGGGGGAGAACTGGGCCCACCGGCTGGCCGAGGCGGCCGCCGTGGCGGTGAACGCGGGACTGGGTGTGGTGGCCGTAGTGCCCGATCAGCGCGACGTGGACGTGCTCTACGCCGCGGCCACCGGACGGGTGCCCGAGTCGCGGGTGGTCGCGTTGTCGGCCGGACTCGGCCCGTCGGCCCGCTACCGCCGCTGGCTGGCGGTGCTGCGCGGACAGGCCCAGGTGGTGATCGGCACTCGCAGCGCGGTGTTCGCCCCGGTGGCCAACCTCGGCCTGGTGCTGGTGTGGGACGACGGCGACGACAACCTCGCCGAGCCGCGCGCGCCCTATCCGCACGCCCGCGACGTCGCGATGCTGCGTGCACATCAGCTTCGGTGCGCCGCGATCATCGGCGGCTACGCGCGCACCGCAGAGGCGCAGGCGCTGGTGCGGACCCGTTGGGCCCACGACGTGGTGGCGGCCCGGCCGGTGGTCCGCGCTGCCGCGCCGCGGGTGATCGCGCTGGAAGACAGTGGATACGCCCAGGAACGCGACCCTGCCTCTCACACCGCCCGGTTGCCGTCCATGGCTCTGCAGGCGGCCCGAACGGCGCTGCAGGCGAACCGCCCCGTGCTCATCCAGGTCCCGCGGCGCGGATACGTGCCCGCACTGGCCTGCGCGCGGTGCCGCACCGTCACCCGGTGTCGGCACTGCACCGGCCCGCTGGCCCTGCCGGACCGGGGCAGTGCTGCCGCCGAATGCCGGTGGTGCGGCCGAGCTGAACCCGCATTGCGTTGTGGCCGTTGCGGTTCCGATGCGGTAAGGGCGGTCGTGGTGGGGGCCCGCCGCACCGCCGAAGAGTTGGGCCGGGCGTTTCCTGGCACCTCGGTGATCACCTCGGGCGGTGACGCCGTGCTTGATGCGGTGGGCGACGGGCCGGCCCTGGTGGTCAGCACGCCCGGCGCGGAGCCGATCGCGGCAGGCGGTTACGGCGCCGCGTTGCTGCTCGACGCATGGGCACTGTTGGGCCGGCAGGACCTGCGCGCGGCCGAGGACACGCTGCGCCGCTGGATGGCCGCCGCGGCCCTGGTCCGGCCGCGCACCGACGGCGGGGTGGTGGCCGTGGTGGCGGAGTCGGCGATCTCCACCGTGCAAGCGCTGATCCGGTGGGATCCGGTGGCGCATGCCGACGCCGAACTCGACGCCCGCGGCGAGGTGGGACTGCCCCCCGCGGTGCACATGGCGGCCATCGACGGGACGACGGAGGCAGTCGTGGCGCTACTCGACACCGCGCAACTGCCCGATATCGCAGAAACTCTCGGGCCGGTCGAACTTCCCTTGGGCGCCCGTCGCCCGCCGGGCCTGGACGCCGATGTCGAGGTGAGCCGCATGCTGGTTCGAGTGCCCCGCGACGGGGGCCCGGAGTTGGCGGCCGCGCTGCGCCGGGCCACGGCTGTGCTCAGCGCCCGCAAGGATCAGCAACCGTGTCGCATCCAAATCGACCCTCTGCACATCGGGTAGGGCGGATACTTCTCCCGTTGTCGGTGAGTGCCGAATCAGGAGGCTGCCATGCGCCGGGTGTGCTCGTGGTTGTTTGCGTTGGCGCTCATCGCGTTTGGTCTGCTGTGGCCGCTGGTGTTCACCGGCTCGGGGTCGGGCGCCGCGACGGGTCCGGCTGATCCGGTGGTGATCACCGACTACCGGGCTGATTTCACCGTCGGTGCCGACGGGCGGATGGACGCGGTCGAGACCATCACCGGAGATTTTCCCGGCGGGCGGCACGGCATCTTCCGCTACTGGGACGTACAGAATCAGAACAATTCGCGTGTCCGGCAGGTACCCGAGATCACGTCGATCACGATGGACGGATCGCCGATTCCCTACGAACTGCTGTGGGAGAGCGGCAAGCGGTTCCGGGTGGCCAAGATCGGTGATCCCGCCACCACCTTGGACTGGGGCAGCCACGTATTCGAGCTGCGCTACACGATCGACGGAGTCCTCGATCCGGGCAGCATCGGCGCGCAACGTCAGTTCGCCGCGAACACCGGCAATCCCGACGCCCGGTCTGCCTTCTACTGGAATGTCGTCGCGCCGGCGTGGAACAACACCATCGATCGGGCCGATATCTCGGTCACCCTGCCGGCTGAGGTCACCGGGGCCGGGTGCAGTGTCGGATACGGCGTCGGCGACGCCTGCACGGATCTGCGCATCGCCGGCAACACCGTGCGACTCGGGGCAACCGGCCTCGAACCCCACACCCCGGTGACGCTGCGCGCAGGCGTCGACGTGGCGACACCGCCGCAGACGACCTTGCCATGGTCCTACGCGTGGGACCGGATCCTCGGCCGGTCGATGCCCACGTTGGGCTGGATCGCTCTGCTGACCGTCGGTATGGGATCGCTCGCCTACTTCTGGTCGCGGACCACGGTCGAACCGTCACCGGGTTTTCCGGTGCAATACGTGCCGCCCGAAGGGCTCGGGCCGGTGCAGACCGAGTTCATTCGCACCGAGACCGTCCCCAAGAACGGGCTGAGCGCGACGTTGTTCCACCTCGCCGAGCGGGGACTCGTCGAGCTGCGGCAGGTCAGTGACAAGCATTGGAAGATCAAAGGTCTCGTGAAGCCCGCCGAATGGGCGGACGTCGATCCGGTCGGGATCGATGTGGCCGCGGCGCTCAAGGTGATGTCGGTGGGTGCCGAGTTCTCCGCCAAGAACACCGCGACATCGGGCAAGAAGCTGAGCAAGGCCAAAGCTGACATGTCTGCGGCTGTACGCAAGTGGGCGTTTGACGGCGGCTTCATGGTCAAGCGGCGCAAGGAACTGTGGGTCCGCGTCGCCAGTGTGATCGCATTCTTCGCTGCACTGGCCGGCTTCTTCCTGTGGTTCGGTATCACGTTGTGGGGGCTGCCCTTCGCGGTGTTCTTTCTGTGCTCGTTGCGCGGCTGGCGTGGCGGTGTGGGTACCCGCCGGACTCCCGCCGGGCGGGAACTGTGGTCGCGGGCAGAGGGATTCCATCGCCTGCTGTCAACCGACTCGGCGGAGACCAGGTTCGACTTCGCCGCGCGTAAGGACCTCTATCTGGCGTACGTTCCGTTCGCGGTGGCCGGAGGCACCGCCGCGTTGTGGGCGAAGAAGTATCAGGACACCTTGGGCGCGCCTGCACCTCAACCGGATTGGTACCACTCGTCGTCCTCGTCGGACACCGGCCAGGGTTTCGTCGGCGGATCCGGCGGCGCGGACTTCGACAGCTTCGAATCGGCACTATCGTCATCGATCGGGGCATACACGGCCTCGCAGTCATCGTCTTCCTCGTCGTCGGGCGGCGGGTCGTCGTCATCCGGTGGCGGCGGGGGAGGCGGCGGAGGGGGAGGAGGCGGATCGTGGTGAGGCTGCTGTTGATCGTGGTGCTGGCACTCCTGGTCGCGGTACTGGTGGGTTTCGTCGTCGGCTACAACAAACTGCGGGCGGCCGATGTGCACGTCGCCGAGGCGTTGAGCGGCATCGATGTCGAGCTGACCCGCCGCGCGGCGCTGATTCCGGCATTGGTGCAGACCGTGGCGACGTTCGCCTCGCACGAGACGGCGGTGCTCGGCCGGGTCAGCAGCGCCCAGGCGGCGCTGGCCTCGGCAACCGGCGGAGGGTCTGTGGCTCAGCGAAGCGCCGCCGAACGCGATCTCGACTCGGCGCTGACCGGGGTGATGGCGCTGGGATCGTCCTACCCGCAACTCAATTCGTCGAACAACTTCCTGAACTTGCAGCAGAATCTCGCCGACACCGAGAACAAGCTGGCGTTCGCCCGGCAGTACTACAACGACGCGGTCGCCACCCTCAACCGGCTGGTCGGAACCATCCCGTGGGTGTATCTGGCGCCGCTGGCCGGGGTATCGGAGCGGGAGTACTACCGCTCGCCCCAATAAGCTTCGAGGCCCCAGGCAGACCCGCCTGAGCTCGCCGAAAAACTTTGGTCACTTTGGCCACTTCAGTCCCATTTCGCGGGTTTCTGTCAGCCTATCGAACTAGTGTTCGAATCATGGTGATGGCGGCAGTGGTGCAGGACCGGGACGCGGTGCAGGCCGTGCTGGCCGGTCACCGCGCCGCGACCGCCTCGCTGACCGCTGTCGATTTCACCGGGTTCGACACCGCAGAACTGTTGGCACTGCAGTCCGCGCGCGAACAGCTCGCCCGCACCGAGGCGATGATCGATCACCGGATCCAGGCCGCCCTGATGGCGCAGGCCAGCCCGCACGAGATCGGCGGCAAATCCTTTAAAGACGTCCTGGCCACCCGGATGCGGATCAGCGGCAGGGAAGCCTCCCGCCGGGTGGCCGCAGCCGCCGCCCTCGGGCCCCGCTACGCCATCGGCGGTGAGGTGTTGGAGCCGCTGCTGCCGGCCTGTGCCGAGGCGCTGCTGGCCGGCGCCATCAACACCGAGCACATCACGATCATCCGTGACACCGTGGCCAAGGCCGAAAAATACGTCAACACCGCTGAACGCGGCCAGATCGAATCCGACCTGGTCACCGCCGCGACCCGTGATACCCCTGAAACCCTCAAAGCCGCCGCCGACAAACTGCTGTATCTGCTCAACCAGGACGGCGACAGCCCCGATGTCGCCGCGCATCTGCGGGGGCTGCGGATCGGCACACAGGACGCCGACGGGCTGGTGCATGTGCAGGGTTGGCTGGACCCCGAGACCGCGGCGTATCTGACCACGGTCACCGGCGTGTGGGGTGCCCCGGGCATCAACAACCCCGCCGATGCCGAACCGGTCCACAACCCCACACCCAACCCACTCGACGACCAGACCGACACCCCCGACCCCGAGGCTGAGCCCGGCGTGCCCGGGCCTGACGTGCCCGGGCCTGACGTGCCCGACTCCGAGGCCACCGATACGCAGGCCGCTGGCACCGACCCAGAGGCCAACCCATCTCAAGCCCAACACGACCAGCAGGCCGCCGCCGACCGGGACACCCGCACCCAAGCCCAACGCAACCACGACGCCCTCAAAGCCGCACTGCGCGAAGTCCTGATGTCCAAACGCCTCGGCCAACACGGCGGGCTACCGGTCACCGTGGTGGTCTCCACCACCCTGGCCGAACTGGAAGCCGGCGCCGGCATCGCCGTCACCGGCTCAGGGCTGTGGATGCCGATGGCCGACCTGATCCGACTGGCCTCCCACAGCTACCACTACCTGATCGTCTACAAACACCACACCGCCGAACCGCTCTACATGGCCCGCACCAAACGACTGGCCACCAAAGCCCAACGCCTGCTGCTCTACAACCGCGACCGCGGCTGCACCCGCCCCGGCTGCACCACACCCGCCGACGACTGCCAGGTCCACCACGCCAAAGCCGACTGGCAACACGGCGGACACACCGACGCCCCCGACCTCGGCCTGAGCTGCGGACCCGACAACCGCCTGGTCGGACTCGGCTGGACCACCACCATCGACCCCGACACCGGCCGCATCCACTGGCACCCACCACCCCTGATGAACACCGGCCAAGACACCATCAACCACCACTTCCACCCCGAAGAACTCCTCATCCCACCCGACGAAACCGACGACAACCAAAACCCACCCGCCCAATCACAACCACGCTGACACACAACATGATTCAAATGACCCATGTGCGGAATCGTGCCCGTGAACGCGGCTCTGCGGTGGCGCTGAGAACATCCGGATGCACGACCGCCGACCCGACATCGATGAGTCGACGCATTAGGGGAGCGGCGGGCTGGATACCTAGACTGTTTCGGTGCGCCTTGTCTTTGCCGGAACCCCAGAGCCCGCTCTCCCGTCGTTGCAGCGGCTGATCGACTCGCC
Source organism: Mycolicibacterium sp. 050232 (assembly GCA_036235365.1). Lineage (GTDB taxonomy): Bacteria > Actinomycetota > Actinomycetes > Mycobacteriales > Mycobacteriaceae > Mycobacterium. Next base: position 184,608 of record JAZBEZ010000009.1, read on the forward strand.
CCGCCACGATGTGGTCGCGGTCCTGACCCGGCCCGACGCGGCCGCCGGGCGGCGCGGCAAGCCCGCACCGTCGCCGGTCGCGAAGCTGGCTCTCGAGCACGACATACCGGTGCTACGGCCGACCAAGCCCAACTCCGACGAGTTCATCGCCGAGCTGTCCGAGCTGGCGCCGGACTGCTGTCCCGTCGTCGCCTACGGCGCTCTGCTGAGCGAGCGGCTGCTCGCGGTGCCTCGGCACGGCTGGATCAATCTGCACTTCTCGCTGCTGCCGGCCTGGCGCGGGGCCGCGCCGGTGCAGGCCTCGCTGGCGGCCGGTGACGAGGTCACCGGTGCCACCACGTTCCTGATCGAACCGGCGCTCGACTCCGGCCCGGTCTACGGAGTGGTCACCGAGCGGGTGCGTGACACCGATACGGCGGGCGATCTGCTTGGGCGGCTGGCAGATTCGGGTGCGACCCTGCTGGAATCCACGTTGGACGCCGTCGCCGAAGGCGCGTTGACCGCGGTGCCGCAGCCGACCGACGGCGTGAGCCTGGCACCCAAGATCACCGTGGAGTCGGCCCGGGTGCGCTGGGACCTGCCGGCCCACGTCATCGACCGGCAGATCCGTGCGGTCACCCCGAATCCCGGCGCCTGGACGATGATCGGGGATCTACGGGTCAAGGTCGGTCCGGTCACGGTGGACCAGTCGCAAGATCCGTTGGCTCCCGGCGAGATCCGGGTCGAACGCAACGCGGTGCTCGTCGGCACGGGTTCACAGCCGCTGCGATTGGGGCAGATCCAGCCACCGGGCAAGAAACTCATGAACGCCGCCGACTGGGCCCGCGGTGCGCGGTTGGCGGAATCGGTGCGCGCATCATGAGCAATTCCCCCAACCGACCCAACCGGTCCCACCGACCGAACCGGGAACCGCAACGCAACCGCCAGTACCGGCGCACCCCGCTGGATCCCGCCCGCCGGGCGGCGTTCGACGTGCTGCGTGCCGTGTCGGAGCGCGATTCCTACGCCAACCTCGCCCTACCCGCGCTGCTGCGGGAGCGGGGGATCGAGGGCCGCGACGCGGCCTTCGCCACCGAGCTGACCTACGGCGCCTGCCGGACCCGGGGACTGCTTGACGCGGTCATCGCCGCAGCCGCCGGGCGTCCGCCCGAGCGGATCGACCCGGTGCTGCTCGACCTGCTGCGCCTGGGCGCCTACCAACTGCTGCGCACCCGGGTCGAACCGCACGCCGCGGTGTCCACCACCGTCGAGCAGGCCGGGATCGAATTCGACTCGGCCCGAGCCGGTTTCGTCAACGGTGTGCTGCGCACGATCTCCCGCAGCACCGAGGCCGAGTGGATGGAGCAGCTGGCACCGTCGGCGGCCACCGATCCGGTGGGGCACGCGGCCTTCCTACACGCCCACCCGCGGTGGATCGCCCAGGCCTTCACCGATGCACTGGGAGCCCGGGCCGGCGAACTCGACGCCCTGCTGACCAGTGACGACGAACGTCCGGTGGTCCACCTGGCGGCCCGGCCCACCGCGCTGACCGCAGCTGAGCTGGCCGCCCAGGTCGACGGCACCGTGGGGCGCTACTCGCCCTATGCGGTCTATCTGCCCGGTGGTGACCCCGGGCAGCTGGCCGCGGTGCGCGACGGCGCCGCCCAGGTTCAGGACGAAGGCAGCCAGCTGGTGGCCCGCGCGCTGACCCTGGCTGAGCTCGAGGGCCCGGACAACGGTCGCTGGCTCGATCTGTGCGCCGGCCCGGGCGGTAAGACCGCACTCCTGGCCGCCATCGGTGCGGCTTCGGGTGCCCGGGTCACCGCGGTCGAGCCCGCGCCCCGCCGCGCCGAGCTGGTCGAGGAGAACACCCGGGGCCTCGACGTCGACGTGCGCCGCGTAGACGGGCGGGAATCGGGTCTGGAACCGGGCTTCGACCGGGTTCTGGTCGACGCCCCGTGCACGGGACTGGGCGCGCTGCGCCGGCGCCCGGAGGCCCGGTGGCGACGCCGGCCCAACGATGTCCCGGGCCTGGCGAAACTGCAGCGTGAGCTACTTGCCGCGGCCATCAGGCTGACCCGGCCCGGCGGCGTGGTGCTCTACGCGACCTGCTCGCCGCACCTGGCCGAAACGGTCGGGGTGGTGGCCGACGCCGTGCGCCGCCATTCGGTGACCCAACTGGACGCCCGGGAGTTGTTTGCCCCGGCCGATGACCTCGGCGACGGGCCGCACGTCCAGCTGTGGCCGCACCGGCAGGGCACCGATGCGATGTTCGCCGCCGCCCTGAAGGTTGGATGAGCGCTTGCGCGAAGACCGTCAAGATAGGCTGACCGCCATGGCAGACCTCCGCGCACGCGAGGAGCACAAGACTCCGTTGATCGCCCCGTCCATCCTGTCCGCTGACTTCGCGCGGCTGTCCGATGAGGTCGCCGCGGTGGCAGGGGCCGACTGGCTGCACGTCGACGTCATGGACAACCATTTCGTGCCCAACCTCACGTTGGGTTTGCCGGTGGTGGAGTCCCTGCTCAAGGTGACCGACATCCCGATGGACTGCCATCTGATGATCGACCAGCCCGAGCGCTGGGCGCCGCCGTACGCCGAGGCGGGTGCTTACAACGTCACCTTCCACGCCGAGGCAACCGACAACCCGATCGGCGTGGCCCGCGATATCCGCGCCGCCGGCGCCAAGGCCGGCCTGTCGGTGAAGCCCGGCACCCCGTTGGAGCCGTACCTGGAGATCCTCAAGGAGTTCGACACCCTGCTGGTGATGTCGGTCGAGCCCGGTTTCGGCGGACAGAAGTTCATTCCGGAGGTGCTCGCCAAGGTGGGCACGGTGCGCCGCCTCGTTGACTCAGGTGAGCTGACCATCGTCGTCGAGATCGACGGAGGCATCAATGCCGACACCATCGAGCAGGCCGCGGAGGCCGGCGTGGATTGCTTCGTCGCGGGCTCCGCGGTGTACAGCGCGGCCGATCCGGCCGCTGCGGTGAAGTCCCTGCGTCAGCAGGCGGCAAGTGCCTCGCAACACCTGACGCTATGACCCCTGAGGCCGTGATGCGGCTGGCCATCGAGCAAGCCGAACTGGTCAAGGGGTCGACGTATCCCAACCCGCCGGTCGGCGCGGTGATCCTGGATCGTGACGGGCAGATCGCCGGCGTCGGCGGGACGCAACCGGTCGGAAACCCGCACGCCGAGGTGATGGCCCTGCAGGCAGCGGGGGACCGGGCCAAGGGCGGCACGGCTGTGGTCACCCTGGAGCCGTGCAATCACCACGGTCGCACCCCGCCGTGCGTGGATGCGCTTCTGGCGTCAGGGATTTCGTCGGTCACCTACGCGGTCTCCGATCCGAACGCGGAGGCGGCGGGCGGTGCGCAACGGCTGGTCGACGCCGGCGTCACGGTGAGCCCCGGTCTGCTCGCCGACGAGGTCGAGCAGGGTCCGCTGCGGGAGTGGTTGCACAAGCAGCGCACCGGGTTGCCGCATGTCACATGGAAATTCGCGACGAGCGTGGACGGCCGCAGTGCCGCCGCCGACGGTTCCAGCCAGTGGATCACCAGCGAGGCCGCCCGCGCGGATGTACATCGCAAGCGGGCCGCCGCCGACGCGATCGTGGTCGGTACCGGGACGGTGTTCGTCGATGACCCGACACTGACGGCACGCCGGGCCGACGGCACGCTCGCTGATCATCAGCCGCTGCGGGTCGTGGTGGGTATGCGCGAGGTGTCGCTGGATGCCAATGTGCTCAACGACGATTCGCACACGATGCTGATCCGGACACACGATCCGCATGAGGTGATGCGGTCGCTGGGGGACCGGACGGATGTGCTCCTGGAGGGCGGGCCGACCCTGGCCGGGGCCTTCCTGCGAGCCGGTGTGGTGAACCGGATTCTGGCCTATGTGGCGCCGATGCTGCTGGGTGGGCCGATCACCGCGGTCGACGACATCGGGGTGCCGAGCATCGTGCACGCGCAGCGTTGGCGGTTCGACGCCATCACGGCGATCGGGCCGGATATTCGCCTGAGCCTGGTGCCGAACTGACAGTGGGCGCGCAGTAGGTAGCCAGATCTAGTTAGGGTTACCTAAGTTACACTCGTGAAATGCCGGGCGGCGTCGGTGGTGATCGGTACACTCGTACCAAAGCGCGTTCACTGCCGAACCTGCGCCCGGTGAACACCAGCAAAGGATGCGAGCATGACTGCACTGCAGGACTGGCTCCCCATCGCACCACCGACTCCTCGCCTGATCCGGGCGCTGGTGCGCGCCCCGCTACGCCTCGTGTTGCCCAGTCGGCCGGTTGAGGCCGACCGGGCACCACGTTTGCTCAGCCCTGGGGTCGAGCGCTGCTGAACGGATCAGCCGGATCGGTGCCGCCCCGGCGGTTGCTGTCGCGGTAGCTGGGCCGTGTCGTCGGCGGTCTGGACCGGCAGTACCTGTGTGGGCAGGTACAGCTGGCCGGTCTGGGCGTCACCGTCCTCCCTGTCATCACCGGCGGGCGGAGGACCCTCGAGTTCGTCGGCGTGCACATGGCGCGCGGCGATCAGCAGGCCGAGCACCGCACCCACCACACAGACGATCGCGGTGATGCCGAAGATGTCGCCGTACATCGAGACGTATGCGTCGCGGTAGTGGATCGCTTTTGCTGCCAACCGTTCCTGCAGCGACATCTCCCCGGTGCTGGCCGCCGCGGACAGGCCGGCCAGATGTTGATTGAACCGGTACAGACCCCAGGCGGACAGGCCCGCCATGCCGATCAGCATGCCGATCATCCGGGCGACCACGACGAATGCCGAGGCGATGCCGTGTTGTGCGGCCGGCACCACGCGCAGCGTGGCCGAGGTGAGCGGCGCGATCACCAGGCCGAGTCCCAGGCCGACGATCGCCAGATCGGTGTCCAGCACCGGCAGCTGGAACAGAACCAGGTCGTGGACGGAGTCGAGCACGTCGCCCGACCACTGGGTGATCAGCCAGAAGCCTCCGGCCGCGATCATCAGGCCGACGAACGTGACGATGCGATCCCCGATCCGGGTGGCGATCCAGCCACCGATCAGCGCGCCGATCGGCAGCGCACCCAGGAACCACAGCAGCAGGAATGCGGTCTCGTACTTGTCCTTGCCGAGCACGCCTTGTCCGAACAGCTCGACGTTGACCAGCGTGACCATCAACGCGGCGCCGGTGCACAACGAAGCGGCGAGCGCAGCGAGGAACGGCAGGAACTTCACGCCCGCGGGTTCGATCAGCCGGGTGCGAGCAACCTTCTCCCACACGAAGAACGCCACGGCCGCCACCAGGGCACCGATCAACAGCGGCAGGCCCCACTCGGGCAGGATCTGCTTGCCGTCCGGTTCCGGGTTGTAGAGGCCGACGACGGCCAGGCCCAACGCGATCGCCAGCAGGATGCCGCCGACCACGTCCACCTTCTCGGGGTGATCGCTCGGCTGCTTGCCCGGCAGGCTGAAATGAATCATCACCATGGCGATCACGGCCAGCGGCACATTGATCCAGAACACGGCCTGCCAGTGATGGAACACCGCCACGGCGCCGATGCCGTACAGCGGGCCCAGCACACTACCGAATTCCTGCGCGGCGCCGACGCCGCCGAGCACTGCGGCCCGGTTACGGGCTGCCCACAGATCGGCGGCCAGCGCCAGGGTTACCGGCAGCAGCGCGCCGCTCGCGGTGCCCTGCACCACGCGGCCGATGACCAGCATGGTCAGGTCGCCAGACAGCGCGGTGATCACCGAGCCGATCGCGAAACCGGCCAGACCGACCTGGATCAGCATCTTGCGCCCGAACCGGTCCGAGGCCCGGCCCAGCAGCGGCATGGCCGCGATGTAGCCCAGCAGGTAGCCGGTGATGATCGGCGTGACCTGCTGGATCTTGTTGATCGCGATACCGACGTCGGACATGATGTCGGTCATGATCGTGACCACGACGTAGGTGTCGAGGGCACCCAGCAGCACGGCCAGACTGCCCGCGCTGATCGCGATGTGGCGGTTGCGGCCGGTCTTCACCGACCCGGCGGCCGGCATCAGGAAGCGGGCTTGGCGACGGTGACCTGCTTGCCCCACTCAGTCAGGGTCATGGTGACGCTGTTACCGGGAGTGGGCTCGAGCTTGGCCTGCAGCAGAGCGTGGTCGCCGTCTTCGGAGATCCACGCGGTGCCGGGGACCGGGCCCTCGGCCTTGAGCTGCGGGGCGATCTTGTTGACCGCGTCGGCGCTGACGGTGCCGGTCACGCGGACCCCCTCGGTGCCGTTGACGGACTCGCGGCCCTCGGCCTTGGGGTCGGTGAAGTTCGACAGCACGTTGGCCAGCCCGAGCTCAGGGTTCAGGATGGTCGACACGTCGTAGATCTTCTCGGCCGGCCCGTAATCGGACAGCGGATCGCCTGCGGTCAGCGCGGCATAAAGGATCCCGTCGGCGACGACGAACTTGGCGTCGGAGATCTTCTGGCCGAACGCGTTGAGGTCGACGGTGCCCTGGGCGGCCACGGCGGGCGTGTTGGTGAGGTCCCCGTCGAGCTTCTCGATGGGGAGGCCCTTGATCGTGCCCTGCACCGTCAGCAGCAGATGCACGCTCTGCTGGGCCTTGGTGGCGGCGGTGGACTGCTGCAGCAGCTCGGCCGCGTCGGGCAGCGGGGCGTTCGACTTCTCCGAGGAGGACGAGCAACCTGCGACGAGGGCGACCGCTGCGAAGAGGATTGCGAGTAAGGACTGGACTGCGAAGCGTGGGCGCGTCTGCATGACTTGCATCGTAGAGGCTCGCGGCGGTCGGGCGTTTTCTCCAACTCCCGGATGACTGAATACTCTGGTCGACGTGTTCACCGGAATCGTTGAAGAGCTGGGTGTCCTGGTCGACAAGGCGGAGCTGACGGATGCCGCCCGGTTCACCATCCGCGGCCCCGTGGTCACCGCAGACGCCGGACACGGCGACTCGATCGCGGTGAACGGGGTCTGCCTGACCGTGGTGGACGTACTGCCCGACGGAGCGTTCACCGCCGACGTCATGGGGGAGACGCTGAACCGGTCCAGCCTGGGCGGGGTGGGGGTGGGCAGCCAGGTCAACCTGGAGCGGGCCGCCGCGGTGAACAGTCGCCTCGGCGGCCACATCGTGCAGGGTCATGTGGACGGCACCGGCACTGTGATTTCTCGCACGCCTTTCGACCACTGGGAAGTGGTGCGCATCGGTCTGCCGGCCGCGCTGTCGCGCTACGTCGTCGAGAAGGGCTCGATCACCGTCGACGGCGTCTCGCTGACCGTGTCCGCAGTGGGTGACGACTGGTTCGAGATGTCGCTGATTCCCACCACACGTGAGCTCACCACGCTGGGTCAGGCGGCCGTCGGGACGACGGTCAATCTCGAGGTGGACATCATCGCCAAATACGTGGAGCGGCTCATGGCCGGTCCCGGTGAGTAAGAGCTGGCAATAACCGCTGGATTTCGGTGGTTCATACTGGAGTCGGCATATGGTCCCGCATTGGGGACCTGGCATGAGAACAGGCAAGGTGGCGCAGATGACCAGGCTCGATTCCGTCGAGAGGGCGATAGCCGATATCGCGGCGGGCAAAGCCGTGGTGGTGATCGACGACGAGGATCGCGAGAACGAGGGCGATCTCATCTTCGCCGCCGAGAAGGCGACCCCCGAACTCGTGGCATTCATGGTCCGCTACACCTCCGGCTATCTGTGTGTGCCGCTGGACGGTGAGATCTGCGATCGGCTGGGCCTGTTGCCGATGTACGCGGTCAACCAGGACAAGCACGGCACTGCCTACACCGTCACGGTGGATGCGAAAAAGGATGTGGGAACCGGCATCTCGGCATCCGACCGGGCCACCACGATGCGGGCCCTGGCCGATCCCGGTTCTGTCATCGACGACTTCACCAAGCCCGGCCACGTGGTTCCGCTGCGGGCCAAGGACGGCGGCGTGCTGCGCCGCCCCGGGCACACCGAGGCCGCCGTCGACCTGGCCCGGCTTGCGGGTCTGCAGCCCGCCGGCGCGATCTGCGAGATCGTCAGCCAGAAGGACGAAGGCGACATGGCGCGCACCGACGAACTGCGCGTCTTCGCCGACGACCACGACCTCGCGCTGATCTCGATCGCCGACCTGATCGAGTGGCGCCGCAAGCACGAGAAGCACATCGAGCGGATCGCCGAGGCGCGGATCCCGACCCGGCACGGCGAGTTCGTCGCGGTCGGCTACAAGAGCATCTACGAGGACGTCGAGCATGTCGCGCTGGTTCGCGGCGACATCTCCGGTCCGGCCAGCGACGGTCACGATGTCCTGGTCCGGGTCCACTCCGAATGTCTGACCGGCGACGTGTTCGGCTCGCGGCGCTGTGACTGTGGTCCGCAGCTGGACGCCGCGATGGCGATGGTGGCGCGCGAAGGCCGCGGCGTCGTGCTGTACATGCGCGGCCACGAGGGCCGGGGCATCGGTCTGATGCACAAGCTGCAGGCGTATCAGCTGCAGGACGCCGGTGAGGACACCGTCGACGCGAACCTGAAACTCGGCCTGCCTGCCGACGCCCGCGATTACGGCATCGGCGCCCAGATCCTGGTCGACCTCGGCATCCGGTCCATGCGGCTGCTGACCAACAACCCGGCCAAGCGGGTGGGTCTCGACGGGTACGGCCTGCACATCATCGAGCGGGTACCGCTGCCGGTGCGGGCGAACTCGGAGAACATCCGCTACCTCATGACCAAGCGGGACCGCATGGGCCACGACCTCGTCGGCCTCGAGGACTACGACGAAGCGGTGAGCATGGACGACTACGACGAGGCGGTCTACCTGCTCGGTGACCGCCGGCCGCCCAGTGCTACCGACTCGGGTTCGAGCCTGTGAGCGGGCACGGAGTCCCCGATCTGCCCCAGGTGGACGCTTCGAACGTGAAGCTGGCGATCGTGGCCAGCACCTGGCACACCCAGATCTGCGACGCACTGCTCGACGGTGCCCGCAAGGTCGCCGCCGAAGCGGGCATCGACGACCCGACGGTGGTACGCGTGCTCGGGGCCATCGAGATCCCTGTTGTCGCACAGGCATTGGCGGCCACCCATGACGCTGTGGTGGCGCTCGGTGTGGTCATCCGCGGGCAGACCCCGCATTTCGACTATGTGTGTGACGCGGTGACGCAGGGCTTGACCCGGGTATCGCTCGACGCGTCGACCCCGGTCGCAAACGGCGTTCTGACCACTGACAACGAGGCCCAGGCTCTCGACCGCGCCGGTCTGCCGGATTCCACCGAGGACAAGGGCGCCCAGGCGGCGGCGGCCGCCCTGTCCACCGCGCTGACCCTGCGGGAACTGCGCGCCAAGGCGTGACCGAAAGATGACTGACAAGAAGACCAGGGACAGCTGGGATCTTGAGATCCGGCCTTACCGGACACCGTATTTCGCCTATGGTGCCGCGCTGATCATCTTTCTGGCGCACGTCGCGGTCGGCGTGCTGCTGAAGGTGGGGTCCACCGGCGTGGTGTTCCAGACCTCCGATCAGGTGGCGATCGCGTTGCTCGGAGCGATCATCGGCGCAGTGGTGCTGTTGTTCGCACGGCCGCGGCTGAAGGTCGGCCCAGCCGGTGTTGCGGTCCGGAATCTGATCAGTTTCAAGGTGATTCCCTGGTCCGAGGCGCTCGGTGTGTCGTTCCCTGTCGGAGCCCGCTGGGCCCGGCTGGACCTGCCCGACGACGAGTACATCCCGGTGATGGCGATCCAGGCGATCGACAAGGGGCGTGCCGTCGAGGCCATGGACGAGGTCCGCGACCTGATCGACCAGTACCGCTCGAAGCTCGCCTGACACCGCGGCGTCAACCGACGTCGCCCAGCACCACGCCCTCCCGGCGCGGGTCGGCGCCGCCGATCCAGCCCGGGGACGTGCGTACCAGGGCCGAGAGGCCACTGGATTGCTCGGCCAGCGATACCTGATGCCCGAGTGCCCGCAGGCCCTCGACCAGTTGATCCCGGTCTCCGTTGGCTACCGTGTCGACCAGCGGATGCTCGCCGCCGATATTGGTCACGGGCGTGTTGGCAGCGCCGAAATCGATCATGGACACGGCCTGTTGTGGGTCCAGGTTCCAATCCACGATGCCGACAAGGGTTTTCACGACGAACTGAATGATGAGCGCGCCGCCGGGGGAGCCCAGGACGGCATAAAGGGGGCCTCGTTGGGTTCCCGCCTTGTCGAAGACCAGCGTCGGTGCCATGGTGCTGCGCGGACGCTTGCCCGGCTGCACCCGGTTGGGCAGCGGATGGCCTTCGGCGCTGACCGGCTCGGCGGAGAAGTCGGTGAGCTGGTTGTTGAGCAGGAAGCCGTCGACCATGTGGAACGAGCCGAAGGCGGACTCGATCGTGGTGGTCAGCGATGCGGCGTTGCCGAAGCTGTCGATGATGCTGACCTGGCTGGTGCCGTGTTCGGGCGCGGGCGGGATCGTCATCGGCGGCGCGAAGTCCCCGGGCGCGGCCACGCCCATGGTGTGGTTCTTGGAGATCAGGGCAGCCCGGCCGGTGAGGTAGGCACCGTCCAGCAGGGTTTCAGGCGATCCGCCGGGGAGTGGGACGAAATCGGTATCGGCGACATAGCGGTCCCGGTCCGCGTAGGCGAGGCGTTCGGCCTCCGAGACCAGGTGCACGCCGGTCACCGCCGGATGACCGCCGTTGCGGTCGACGCGGGTCGGCTTGTAGTTGCTCATGGGGAAGTGCTCGAGGATGCCGAGGGTGGCCGCCACCGCGAGGCCGCCGGAGGATGGCGGCGGCATGCCGCAGACCTCGCGGCCGCGGTAGGTGGTGCACAGCGGGTCGCGTTGTTTGACGGCGTAGGTGGCGAGGTCCTGTTCCGTGATCACACCTGGGGTGCGGCCGCCGCTCGCATCGCCTGCGGCCGCCACGACGGCGCGGGCGATGTCGCCGGTGTAGAACGCCTTGGCCCCCTCGGATGCGATGGCGCCCAAGGTTTTCGCGTACGCCGGGTTGGTCATCCGGGTGCCTACCGGCTTCGGGCTGCCGTCGGTGTTGAGGAAATAACCGCCGGCGGCAGGGTCCACCCGAAGTTGGGTATCGGCATCGTCGATCGCGGCCGCCAGGCGCGGGCTGATGTCGAACCCCTGATCAGCCAGCGAGACGGCCGGGTTGAACAGATCGCGCCAGGCTTTCTTTCCGTACTGACGGTGGACGTCGTCGAGCAGTCGCACAATCCCGGGCACCCCGATGGAGCGGCCCGATGCCCGGGCATCGGGTTTGGGGACGGTGCGATCGGCCTCGGACACCCAGCGCAGGTAGTTCTCGGTCGCCGCGGCCGGCGCGGTCTCTCGCCCGTCGAACGCGCGTACCGCGTTGCCCGCTGCGTCGTAGTACAGCAGGAACCCGCCACCGCCGATCCCGGAGGACTGGGGCTCGACGAGACCGAGGACCGCCTGGGCGGTCACCAGCGCGTCGGCGGCGGTCCCGCCGTCGCGCAGCACCTTGCAGGCAGCCTCGGTGGCCAGTGGATTGGCAGTGGCCACCGCGTAGGTCGCGGTGCGGACGGCGGTCATGTCGGTGCGGTAGCCGGTGCCGACCTCGGGGTTGGTCGCGAGGTCCCGGGTCGGCGATGGCGGCGCCGGCGACGCGGCCGGCGGTGCAGCGGAAGTCGGCGGTGGGGATGGGGCGGCCGGTGGCGGCGCACGAGGGGGCTTGGGCAACGGTGTCCCATTGGAAACGATCTGGCACGGACCGGCATCGGTCCTGGCCGGGCGCCGATTTCCGTCGGCGCATCCGGCAAGGATCACCGCGACGACACTGAGCAGCGCGATGACCGAACGGGTGGACGCCAGCAACCGCACAGTTCGACGGTAGCGGAGTTCGGTCGGATCGCGGCAGTAACCTGGAAACCGTGCCCGATCCAGCGACGTACCGGCCGGTGCCCGGATCGATCCCCGTGGAACCTGGCGTGTACCGGTTCCGGGACCCGCACGGTCGGGTCATCTACGTCGGCAAGGCCAAGAGCCTGCGCAGCCGGCTGACGTCGTACTTCGCCGATATCGCGGGCCTCGCGCCGCGCACCCGGCAGATGGTGATGACGGCGGGCAGTGTCGAGTGGACCGTGGTCAGCACCGAGGTCGAGGCGCTGCAGTTGGAGTACAACTGGATCAAGGAGTTCGATCCACGCTTCAACATCCGCTACCGCGACGACAAGACGTATCCGGTGCTGGCGGTCACGCTCAACGAGGAGTACCCCCGGCTCATGGTCTACCGCGGGCCACGGCGCAAGGGTGTCCGGTACTTCGGCCCGTACTCGCATGCGTGGGCGATCCGGGAGACCCTCGACCTGCTGACCCGGGTGTTCCCGGCCCGGACCTGTTCGGCGGGAGTATTCAAGCGGCACAGGCAGATCGACCGTCCGTGTCTGCTGGGCTACATCGACAAGTGCTCGGCGCCGTGCGTCGGCCGGGTCAGCGCCGAGGAACACCGGCGCATCGTGCTGGACTTCTGCGATTTCCTGTCCGGCAAGACCGACCGGCTGGCCCGCGACATGGAGCAGCAGATGACCGCGGCTGCCGAGGACCTGGACTTCGAGCGGGCCGCCCGGCTGCGCGACGACATCGCGGCGCTCAAGCGTGCCCTGGAGAAGCAGGCCGTGGTGCTGGGCGACGGTACGGATGCCGACGTGGTGGCGTTCGCCGACGACGATCTCGAGGCGGCGGTTCAGGTGTTCCACGTGCGTGGGGGCCGGGTGCGGGGTCAGCGGGGCTGGATCGTCGAGAAGTCCTCGGAGCCGGAACAATCCGGGCAGGAGCACCTTGTCGAGCAGTTCCTCACGCAGTTCTACGGCGAACAGGCCGAACTCGGCGGCGCGGCCGACGAGGCGACCAACCCGGTGCCGCGGGAGGTGTTGGTGCCGGTGTTGCCGCCCAATTCCGATGAACTGTCGGCATGGTTGTCGGGGCTGCGCGGCTCGCGGGTGAGTCTGCGGGTACCGGTACGAGGGGACAAGCGCACACTGGCCGAGACCGTCGCCCGCAATGCCCACGAGGCCCTGGCCCAACACAAGCTCAAGCGCGCCGGCGACTTCAACGCGAGATCGGAAGCACTGCAGAGTATTCAGGATTCCCTGGGGCTGGCCGATGCTCCGTTGCGGATCGAGTGCGTGGACATCAGCCACGTCCAGGGCACCGACGTGGTCGCCTCGCTGGTGGTGTTCGAGGACGGGCTGCCGCGGAAGTCGGACTACCGGCATTACGCGATCCGCGAGGCTGCAGGGGAAGGACGCTCGGACGACGTGGCGTCGATTGCCGAGGTGACCCGGCGCCGTTTCCTGCGCCACATGAGCGATGTCCAGCCCGAGCCGGGCGCCGAGCACCGACCGCGCCGGTTCGCCTATCCGCCCAACCTGTTCGTGGTCGACGGTGGCGCCCCTCAGGTCAATGCGGCGGCTGCGGTGCTCGAGGAACTGGGTGTGACCGATGTCGCGGTGATCGGGCTGGCCAAGCGGTTGGAAGAGGTGTGGGTGCCATCGGAACCCGATCCGATCATCTTCCCGAGAAACAGTGAGGGGCTGTACTTGTTGCAGCGTGTGCGCGACGAGGCGCACCGGTTTGCGATCAGCTATCACCGGAGCAAGCGGTCCAAGCGGATGACCGCGTCGGCACTGGACTCGGTGCGTGGGTTGGGGGAGCAGCGCCGCAAGGCGTTGGTGACGCACTTCGGCTCGGTGGCGCGGCTCAAGGAGGCCACCGTGGAGGAGATCACCGCGGTGCCGGGGATCGGGGTGGCGACGGCGAAGGCCGTCCTGGCCGCGCTCGGCGGCGAGCCGCCAATCCAGCATGGCGGCGAGCCGCCAATCCAGCATGGCGGCGAGCCGCCAATCCAGCACGGCGGCGAGCCGCCCGGCGAGCTGCCGCGAAGGGAGAACGGTGCCGGACTGGGCGATTCAGGGGCGTCCGCAACGGTTATCGACGATGATCGACGCAGGGTGTCGGGATGACGGGTAACGGGGACATGAGTAGCCAGGCGGATCGCGCATGAACGAACATCTGCGCGAGGGCGGCATCGTGGGCGGTGCGGACGCGGATTCGGGAATCGACGTGGTGCTGGTCACCGGCTTGTCCGGGGCCGGGCGCGGTACCGCTGCGAAGGTCTTGGAGGACCTCGGCTGGTATGTCGCCGACAACCTGCCGCCGGAGCTGATCGCCCGCATGGTGGAGCTGGGGCTGGCCGCCGGATCGCGGATCACTCAGCTTGCCGTCGTGATGGATGTGCGGTCGCGCGGTTTCACCGGCGATCTCGATTGGGTGCGCAACGAATTGGCGGCCCGCAGCATCACACCCCGGGTGTTGTTCCTGGAGGCGTCTGACGACATCCTGGTGCGCCGCTACGAGCAGAACCGGCGCAGCCACCCGCTGCAGGGTACGCAGACCCTGGCGGAGGGGATCGCTGCGGAACGAGCGTTGCTGGCGCCGGTGCGTGCGGCTGCCGATCTGGTGATCGACACGTCGGCGCTCCCGGTGCCGGCGTTGCGGGAGAGCATCGAGCGTGCGTTCGGCGGTGAGACCGTCGCGTACACGAATGTCACCGTGGAGTCGTTCGGCTATAAATACGGCCTGCCGATGGACGCGGATACGGTGATGGATGTTCGGTTCCTGCCGAACCCGCACTGGGTCGACGAGTTGCGACCGCACACCGGTCAACACCCGGATGTGCGGGACTACGTGTTGGGTCAACCGGGGGCCAGGGAATTTCTGGACACCTACCATCGTCTGTTGGACGTGGTGATCGCCGGATACCGCCGGGAGGGGAAGCGCTATATGACCGTCGCCATCGGCTGTACTGGCGGCAAACACCGCAGCGTGGCGATTGCCGAGGCGCTTGCGGAGCGGTTGCAGGGCGGTGACGGGCTCACCGTGCATGTGCTGCACCGGGATCTGGGTCGCGAATGACCCCACGCATCGTGGCCCTCGGTGGAGGGCATGGGTTGTACGCCACCCTGTCCGCGGCGCGGCGCCTCAGCCCGCACGTGACGGCGGTGGTGACGGTCGCCGACGACGGTGGATCGTCGGGTCGGCTGCGAAGCGAACTCGACGTGGTGCCGCCTGGTGATCTGCGAATGGCCTTGGCGGCGTTGGCCTCTGACAGTCCGCATGGTCGGTTGTGGGCGACGATCATCCAGCACCGGTTCGGTGGCAGCGGCGCCCTGGCCGGTCACCCGATCGGCAATCTGATCCTGGCGGGTCTCAGCGAGGTGCTGGCCGATCCGGTCGCCGCGCTCGACGAGCTCGGCCGCATCCTGGGCGTCAAGGGCCGGGTGTTGCCGATGTGTCCGATCGCCCTGCAGATCGAGGCCGACGTGGCGGGTCTGGAGACCGATCCGCGGATGAGCCGCGTGATCCGCGGCCAGGTGGCGATCGCGACGACGGTGGGCAAGGTGCGCCGGGTGCGGTTGCTGCCCGGGGATCCGCCGGCCACCCGGCAGGCGGTGGAGGCCATCATGAGCGCCGATCTCGTGGTGCTCGGACCCGGGTCGTGGTTCACCAGTGTGATCCCGCACGTGTTGGTTCCCCAGTTGGCGGCGGCCTTGCGGGCGACAACTGCGCGGCGGGCGCTGGTGTTGAATCTCGCGGCGGAGCCGGGTGAAACGGCGGGGTTCTCGGCCGAGCGGCACATCCACGTTCTGGCCCAGCATGCTCCGGACTTCAGCGTGCATGACATCATCGTCGATGCCAGCCGGGTGCCGAGCGACCGTGAACGGGAGCAACTCAGCCGCACTGCCAACATCCTCAATGCCCGCGTTGAGTTTGCTGACGTGTCCCGGCCTGGTACACCTTTACATGACCCGGCGAAGTTGGCCGCGGTGCTGGAGGGTGTCCGGTTGCGCGCGATGGCGCCCGGCGCCGTGCAGGAGCACACCGTTCCCACGCCCGCTGCTAGGTCGGTCGACGTGGCGCGCCAGGAGCCGGCGCCGAATACACCGAGAGGGGACGATCCGTGGCGATGACAGCCGAGGTGAAGGACGAGCTGAGCCGTCTCGTAGTCAACTCGGTCAGCGCTCGCCGTGCGGAGGTGGCCTCGTTGTTGCGCTTTGCCGGCGGCCTGCACATCGTGGCCGGCCGGGTGGTGGTCGAGGCCGAGGTGGATCTCGGGATCATCGCGCGCCGCCTGCGCAAGGACATCTACGACCTGTACGGGTACAACGCGGTGGTGCACGTGCTCTCGGCCAGCGGGATCCGGAAGAACACCCGCTATGTGGTGCGGGTGGCCGCCGATGGGGAAGCGCTGGCCCGGCAGACCGGTCTGCTGGATCTTCGTGGGCGCCCCGTGCGTGGCCTGCCCGCGCAGGTGGTCGGTGGCAGCGTCGGTGATGCCGAGGCTGCGTGGCGCGGCGCGTTCCTCGCCCACGGCTCGTTGACCGAACCGGGACGGTCGTCGGCCCTCGAGGTCAGCTGCCCCGGTCCGGAGGCGGCGCTGGCCCTGGTAGGTGCGGCCAGGCGGCTCGGCGTCAGTGCCAAGGCCCGCGAGGTGCGCGGCAGTGACCGGGTTGTGGTGCGTGACGGCGAGGCGATCGGCGCCCTGCTGACCCGGATGGGAGCCCAGGACACCCGGTTGACGTGGGAGGAACGGCGCATGCGCCGCGAGGTTCGCGCCACCGCCAATCGCCTGGCCAATTTCGACGATGCGAACCTGCGCCGGTCGGCGCGGGCCGCGGTCGCCGCTGC
The DNA here is from genome assembly GCA_036235365.1 of Mycolicibacterium sp. 050232. Classification (GTDB taxonomy): domain Bacteria; phylum Actinomycetota; class Actinomycetes; order Mycobacteriales; family Mycobacteriaceae; genus Mycobacterium. Next base: position 201,262 of record JAZBEZ010000009.1, read on the forward strand.
CGCGCGCGTGGAGCGTGCGTTGGACATCCTGGGTGAGGGCGTGCCCGATCACCTCGCGGCGGCGGGCAAGTTGCGGGTGGAACACCGGCAGGCGTCCCTGGAGGAATTAGGCCGGCTCGCCGAGCCGCCGATGACGAAAGACGCTGTGGCCGGCCGTATCCGGCGCCTGCTGTCGATGGCCGATCGAAAGGCCAAGCAAGAAGGGGTCCCCGACACCGAGTCTGCGGTGACCCCGGACCTGCTCGACGACGCCTGATCCAGACGAAATCACCCGTACTGCAAGCGATTGCGGTACATGTCGGGCTCGACCGACGCTGCCTGCCGCAAACCTTCTGATGATGTGGTGCTGGTGCCTGCTGCCCGGGGTGCGTCGGTTCGGTCGTGTAGTGGGGCGACGTCGACAATTCAGATAGTGACTATTATCCGAATAACGGTTACTATCTGAAATATGGTTGACGACCGAGGTGACGAAGGCGCGACGCCGGTACGGCTGACGCGCGCGGAGAACCAGGCACGAACGCGAGCGGCACTGTTGGACGCGGCCGCCGAGACCTGCGCCCGAAAGGGCTACGCCGCGGCATCGGTCGACGAGATCGCGTCCGCGGCAGGGTATTCGGTCGGCGCGGTGTACTCGAATTTCTCCAGCAAGGAGAAGCTCTTCTCCGAGTTGATGAACGAACGTGCCTCCGGCCGGATCGACCAGGTGGTGCGGGCCGTGTCCCAGGATTCCGACGGGGGACCGTTGACGGCCCTGGGCCGCATGCTCGTCGAGATCGCCGACAATGACATCGGGTTCGAAGCCATCCAGGCGGAATTCTGGTTACATGCGGTGCGCAATCCGGACGCCATGCAGATCCTGCAGGACCGCTCGGCGCGCACGTTGGCCTCGCTGCGCGAGATCCTGGCCGGGGCGCTGGAGCGCAACAACGTCGACGACAGCGTCTCCGTGGAGGGGTTCGCCGTGGTGGTTCTGGCGCTCTTCCAGGGCCTGATCCGGCAGCGTCGCATCGATCCCGCCCGGGTGCCCGAGGAACTGTTCGGCCAGGCCCTGGCCTGGCAACTGGCCGGCATGCCCAAGAAAGACGAGGGATAACCCGATGGATCCGCTGCGGATCGGGCTCTACGCGATGCCCGCCTTCTTCGTCCTGATGGCCGTCGAGTTCCTGAGCCATCACTTCGACAAGGACCGCGCGGCCCGGCCCCGTCCCGCGGTCTCATGGCGCGACAGCGCCACCAACCTGTCCATCTATGCGCTGGGTTTCGTCCTGCGGCCGTTGGACAAATTCATCGCGGTGCCGATGGTGGCGATCGCCGCGAGCGTGACGCCGCTGCACCTGTCCGCATCGGACTGGTGGGTCTGGGTGCTGGCGATCGTGCTGGCCGACCTGGCGTACTACCTGCAACACCGGATGTCGCACCGCATCCGTCTGTTCTGGGCAGCGCACAACGTGCACCATTCGAGCCAGTACTTCAACCTGTCCACCGCGCTGCGGTTGTCGTGGCTGATTCCCGGATCGTTCTTGTCCACCATCGGTTACGTCGGGTTGGCATTGATCGGTATCCCGGCCTGGATGGTCTTCCTCTCCCAGGCGATCGTGCTGCTCTACCAATTCCCGATTCACACCGAGCGCATCGACCGGCTGCCCCGCGCGATCGAGTACGTGTTCAACACCCCGTCGCACCATCGAGTGCACCACGGAGCCAACAACCCCTATCTCGACAAGAACTACGCGGGCATCTTCATCCTGTGGGATCGGATGTTCGGCACGTTCGTCGCCGAGGGTGAACCCGTCCGCTACGGCCTGACGAAGAACATCGATACCCACAACCCGATCAAGGTGAACTATCACGAGTTCGCCGCCATGGTCACCGACGTCTGGCGGGCGCAGACCTGGCGCGGCAGGCTCGGGTACCTGTTCGGCCCGCCCGGGTGGAGTGAAAACGCCGATACCGCAACGACTGTCGAACACGAAACGCAGAAGCTGTCGGTCCAGAGCGCGATGGGCTAGCCCCAGCGGTCTTCGCCGTTGCCCGGACTTGCCGGGTTGTCGTCCTGGTGTCACGCCGATGCCGTCGCGGCGTTGTAGTGTGTTGCGACAAACTTCGACGTCAACCCCCACGATTGAGGCAGCGGTCGCGTGAGACTGATTCTTGAGCTGATCCGCCCGTACCGGTTGCTGGTCGCCGGCATCTTCGCGGTCCTGTTGGTGCAGATCGCCACCGGCCTGGCCGCGCCCTGGCCGTTGAAGGTCGTGCTGGACAGTGTGGTCGGCCATCACCCGCTGCCGGGCTGGCTGCACGGGATGCTGCAGCCGCTGCTCGGCGGCGAGGGCAAGATGCACATTGCCGGTCTGGCGGCGATCATGGTGTTCGTCATCGCGGTGGTGGCAGCCATCGCGTCCTATACGGCCAACTACCTGACCGAAACCGTCGGCCAACGGATCGGCAACGACCTGTGCACCCGCGCCTACCACCACCTGCAGCAGCTGTCGCTGAACTACTTCGACACCCACCGTGTGGGCCCCATCTTGAGCACGCTCACCGACGACGTCGACACCATCCAGAGCTTCGCGTCGTCCTCGACGCTGGGCATCGCAACCGACCTGCTGACCATCGTCGGCATGTTGGCCATGATGTTGTGGCTGCAGTGGGACTTCACGCTCATCGCCCTCGCGGTGGCGCCGCTGCTGCTGTTGTTCGTGTCCCGGATCCGCAAGGCGGTCAAGGCGGCGACACACGAAGTGCGCAAGCGGGAATCCGACATCGTCGCGGTGGCGGAGGAGGGGCTGCAGTCGATCCGCGTGGTCAAGGCCTTCGACCGCGAGGACATGCAGGAACGTCAACTGGCGATCGCCGGCCAGCAGGCCGTCGATGCGGCCCTGAACGCGCGGCGCGTCAAGTCCGTGGTGTCACCGATTGTCGGCGTCGTGGTGGCCGCCTGTACCGCAGTGGTGCTGTGGCGGGGTTCGGCGCTCATCCTGGCCGGCGCGATGACGGCAGGCACGCTGACCGTGTTCATCTCCTATCTCGCGTCGTTCTTCAAACCGGTGCAGGATCTGGCCAAGCTCACCAACACCATCGCCATGGCCTCGGTCGGCGTGGACCGCGTCAACGCTCTGCTGACGGCCGAGACATCTGTTCAGGAGAAACCCGACGCGGTCGAGCCCGAGCAGCTCACCGGAGCGATCAGCTTCGAGAGGGTGGCTTTCGGCTATGACAGTGAAACCTCCGTGCTGCGCGAGGTCACCTTCGAGGTGAACGCGGGTCAACTGGTGGGCGTCGTCGGGCACACCGGAAGCGGAAAATCCAGTCTGGTCAGCCTGATTCCGCGCTTCTACGACCCGAGCGCGGGCACGGTCCGGATCGACGGCGTCGACCTGCGCGACTACAAACTCCATGAACTTCGCAGCCAGATCGCCTACGTGCTGCAGGACACGGTGCTGTTCCGGGGCACCATCCGCGACAACATCGCCTTCGGCCGGCCCGACGCCGATCACGACGAGATCGTCGAGATGGCCAAACTGGCCAACGCCCACGAGTTCATCTCGGAGATGCCCCTCGGCTACGACAGTCCGGTGGGTGAGCGCGGTCTGACCCTCTCCGGCGGTCAGCGTCAACGGATCGGCATCGCCCGCGCCCTGATCCGCGACAGCCCCATCCTCATCCTGGACGAACCGACCGCCGCCCTGGATGCGGAGTCCGAGCACCTGGTGATGTCAGCGCTGCAGCGACTGATGAACGGGCGCACGGTGATCACGATCGCCCACCGCCTCAGCACGATTCGTGATGCCGACAAGATCGTCGTGCTCGAAGAAGGCCGGGTGGTGGAGGAGGGCACGCACACCGAGCTCCTGACCGCAGGCGGCAGATATGCCGAGCTGCACCGCATCCAATATGAGGACGAGACATCGTGAACCGTTCGCTGATCATCCTGCCCGACGACTCGGCGCAGCCCGTGCTCGACGCGATCGGTGCGGCCGAGCGGTCCGTGCGGATCAAGATGTTCGCCTTCAACCACCTGCCGCTGCTGCAGGCAGTGGTGGCCGCCCACCGGCGCGGCGTGGACGTCAAGGTCATGCTCAACCCCGAGCGGCGCGACGGGGAGACCGACAACGACACCGCGCGGGAGATGTTGCAGCGGTTCGGGATCGAGGTCCGCCAGAGCAACCCCGCCTTCGACCTGACCCACGAGAAGTCCATGGTCGTCGACGACGAGTACGCGTTTGTCGAGTCGTTGAACTGGACCGAAGAGAACTTCACGGTGACGCGGGACTACGCCGTTGTCACCCCCAGCGCCTACGAAGTCGCCGAGATCATCGACTGCTTCGAAGCCGATTGGGCGCGTGAGGAGTTCGATCCCGGCGGCGGCGCACACCTGATCTGGTGCCCTACGAACGGCAGACATCGCATCGCCGAGTTCATCGACAAAGCCGAGCACACCCTGTTCGTCCAGAACGAGCGCTATCAGGATCCGGTGATCATCGAGCGCCTGGTCCGTGCCGCGCATCGTGGGGTGAAGGTCCACGTCATGGCCCGCGCGGCGCATCACCTCAAGTCGGGCAAGCTCCTCGAGGGCGTCAGCGGGATGCGCATCCTCGACGACGTCGGCATCAAGATCCACCGCCTCAAGCACATGAAGCTGCACGCGAAGATGATTCTCGCCGACCACGAACGCGCCATCGTCGGCTCGATCAACTTCTCCCCGGGCAGCTTCGACCATCGTCGCGAATTGGCCATCGCGGTGACCGACCACCACATCATCAAACGCCTCAACGAGGTGGCCCATCACGACTGGAAACACTCCGAGCCGATGGACCTGTCAGACGACGGACTGATCGCCGACCTGGTCGGCCAGGATCCGCACGAAGTCGACCAACTCGCCCTACGCGACCGCGAAATCTGATGCACTGGCCGGACCGCGCGGCGAGGCGTTGACGCCACTAGGCTGGCGACGGGCAGTTCAGTTAACGGCAACTGTAGGGAGAATCACGTGACCATCCGGGTAGGCGTTAACGGCTTCGGCCGCATCGGGCGAAACTTCTACCGGGCCCTGGCGACGCAGCAGGCCGAGGGCAAGAACACCGACATCGAGATCGTGGCGGTCAATGACCTCACCGACAACGCCACCCTGGCTCACCTGCTGAAGTTCGATTCGATCCTGGGCCGCCTGCCTCAAGACGTCAGTCTCGAGGGGGAAGACACCATCGTCATCGGGGACAAGAAGATCAAGTCCCTCGAGGTCAAGGAAGGGCCGGCGGCCCTGCCTTGGGGCGACCTCGGAGTCGACGTGGTCGTCGAGTCGACCGGCATCTTCACCAAGCGCGACAAGGCGCAGGGGCACCTGGACGCGGGCGCCAAGAAAGTCATCATCTCCGCGCCGGCCTCCGGTGAGGACATCACCATCGTGCTGGGGGTGAACGACGACAAATACGACGGCAGCCAGAACATCATCTCCAACGCCTCCTGCACCACGAACTGCCTCGGCCCGCTGGCCAAGGTCCTCAACGACGAGTTCGGCATCGTCAAGGGCCTGATGACCACCATCCACGCCTACACCCAGGACCAGAACCTGCAGGACGGCCCGCACAAGGATCTGCGTCGCGCCCGCGCTGCCGCGCTGAACATCGTGCCGACCTCCACCGGGGCCGCAAAAGCCATTGGCCTCGTCTTACCTGAATTGAAAGGCAAGCTCGACGGCTACGCCCTGCGGGTGCCGATCCCCACGGGTTCCGTCACCGACCTGACCGCCGAGCTGGCGAAGCCGGCGCCCGCCGACGAGATCAACGCCGCGATGAAGGCCGCGGCCGAGGGACCGATGAAGGGCATCCTCAAGTACTATGACGCGCCGATCGTGTCGAGTGACATCGTCACCGATCCGCACAGCTCGATCTTTGACTCCGGCCTGACCAAAGTCATCGACAATCAGGCCAAGGTCGTCTCCTGGTATGACAACGAGTGGGGTTACTCCAACCGCCTCGTCGATCTGGTCGCTCTCGTAGGGAAGTCGCTCTAATAACAATGGCTGTTAAAACACTCGCTGACCTGTTGGCCGAGGGTCCAGAGGGGGTTGCGGGGCGGGGCGTACTCGTGCGCTCCGACCTCAACGTCCCTCTCGACGACGACGGCAAGATCACCGACCCTGGCCGCATCATCGCCTCGGTCCCGACGCTGTCCGCCCTGGCCGAGGCCGGTGCCAAGGTTGTCGTCACCGCGCATCTGGGCCGCCCGAAGGGTGGCCCGGACCCCAAGTTGTCGCTGGCGCCCGTCGCCACGGCGCTGGGGGAGAAGCTCGGGCGCCACGTGCAGCTGGCCGGCGATGTGGTCGGCACCGACGCGCTGGCGCGCGCCGAAGGACTCACCGACGGTGACGTCCTGCTGCTGGAGAACATCCGCTTCGATCCGCGCGAGACCAGCAAGGACGACGCCGAGCGGTTGGCGCTGGCCAAGGCGCTGGCCGCGCTGGTCGAGGGTGCGGACGGCTCGCCGGGTGCCTTCGTCTCCGACGGTTTCGGCGTGGTGCACCGCAAGCAGGCCTCGGTCTACGACGTCGCCACCCTGCTGCCGCACTACGCAGGCACGCTGGTCGACGCCGAGGTCAAGGTGCTCGAACAGCTCACCAGCTCGACCGAGCGGCCCTATGCCGTCGTACTCGGTGGCTCCAAGGTGTCGGACAAGCTGGCGGTCATCGAGAATCTCGCCACCAAGGCCGACAGCCTGATCATCGGTGGCGGCATGTGCTTCACCTTCCTTGCCTCCCAAGGTGTTTCGGTGGGAACGTCACTGCTGCAGGAGGAGATGATCGACACCTGCAAGCGACTGCTCGACACCTACGCCGACGTGATCCACCTTCCGGTGGACATCGTGGTGGCCGACAAGTTCGCCGCCGATGCCGAGCCGGAGACCGTGGCCTCCGACCGGATCCCCGAAGGCAAGATGGGCCTCGATATCGGTCCGGAGTCGGTCAAGCGTTTCACCGCTCTGCTGTCCAACGCCAAGACCGTGTTCTGGAACGGCCCGATGGGCGTGTTCGAGTTCCCGGCCTTCGCCGAAGGCACCCGGGGAGTGGCCGAGGCGATCATCGGCGCCACCGAGAAGGGCGCGTTCAGCGTCGTCGGCGGTGGTGACTCGGCGGCTGCGGTACGTCAGCTCGGACTGCCCGAGGACGGTTTCTCGCACATCTCGACCGGTGGCGGCGCGTCGCTGGAATACCTGGAGGGCAAGACCCTGCCCGGCATCGAAATCCTGGAGTCGTAGAACCATGGCCCGTAAGCCGCTGATCGCCGGCAACTGGAAGATGAACCTCAATCATTTCGAGGCCATCGCGCTGGTGCAGAAGATCGCATTCGCCTTGCCGGACAAGTACTTCGACAAGGTGGATGTGACGGTCATCCCACCATTCACCGACCTGCGCAGCGTGCAGACCCTGGTCGACGGGGACAAGTTGCGGCTCACCTACGGGGCCCAGGACGTGTCCCGGCACGATTCGGGTGCCTACACCGGGGAGATCAGCGGGGCATTCCTGGCCAAGCTGGGCTGCAGCTTCGTGGTGGTCGGTCACTCCGAGCGTCGCACCTACCACGGTGAGACCGATGAACTCGTCGCCGCCAAGGCCGCCGCGGCGTTCAAGCACGGCATCACCCCGATCATCTGCATCGGCGAACAACTCGAGGTGCGTGAGGCGGGCGACCACGTCGAGTTCAACGTGAACTCGTTGCGCGGTTCGCTGGCCGGGCTGAGCAAGGAGCAGATCGGTCAGGCGGTCATCGCCTACGAGCCCGTGTGGGCGATCGGCACCGGGCGGGTGGCCAGCGCGGCCGACGCCCAGGAGGTATGTGAAGCCATCCGTAAGGAAATCGGGGCATTGGCATCCGCTGAGCTCGCGGCGGGTGTGCGTGTGCTCTACGGCGGCTCGGTCAACGCCAAGAACGTCGGCGAGATCGTGGCCCAGGGCGATGTGGACGGTGCTCTCGTCGGGGGGGCCTCGCTGGACGGCGAGCAGTTCGCCACGCTGTCGGCGATCGCCGCGGGCGGTCCGCTGCCGTAACCCCGGGGGCCTGGGCCGGACACCGCGTTCGGTAGTCTTACAGCCATGGAATTGGCTCTGCAGATCACTCTGGTCGTGACCAGCGTGCTGGTTGTGCTCCTGGTGCTGCTGCATCGTGCCAAGGGTGGCGGTCTGTCCACCCTGTTCGGTGGCGGTGTCCAGTCCAGCCTGTCCGGCTCCACCGTGGTCGAGAAGAACCTCGACCGGCTGACACTGTTCGTGACCGGCATCTGGCTGGTGTCGATCGTCGGCGTCGCGCTGCTGATCAAATACAGCTAGCGCTGGGTGTCCGGCCCGTACCCTCCGCCGGGCGGCGCGATCGCCGTCAACGCCCGGTTTCTTCGCGTTGCCGCACTCTTCGGGCTGCCTGAGCCGCGGTTCATCCTCAACGGACAGGCTGTGCCGTCTGCCGGATGGGGCCGTACCGTGCTCCCGGTCCTGCCCGGCAGACACTTTCTGCACATCGAGATCCCGCCACGCTGGTTCGGCTCCGCCCGCGGGCTTGCCGACACCGTGATCGACGTATATCCGGGAAGTTCCGTCGAACTCGAATACCTGGCTCCGCTGGCCGAACCGATACTGCGAGGCGTCGCCAGCCCGCGCGGCGCACTCGGACCCGTGCCGCAGAATTACCCGGGAGTGCTCAACTACGCCGGCGCATTGTTCATGCTGGGGTTCCTCGGGGTGATCTTCGGCCTACCCGCGATCGTCTGGCTGTTCGGATACTGACGATCAGCGAGGGGCTACCGGGTCACGCGGTGGTCGCCATGCGGCGCACCGTGGCTACGCCGATACTGGGGACATGGCTGACGGTCCCGACACCGCGCTCGACCCGATCGGCGCGGTTCAGCGCACTCCCGTAGGCCGTGAGGCCACCGAGCCCATGCGCGAGGACATCCGGCTGCTCGGTGCGATCCTCGGCGACACCGTGCGCGAGCAGAACGGCGCGGAGGTCTTCGACCTGGTCGAGAGGGCGCGAGTGGAATCCTTCCGGGTTCGGCGCTCGGAAATCGACCGGGCTGAGCTCGCCGATCTGTTCTTCGATATCGACGTCCATCAGGCCATCCCCGTCATCCGCGCCTTCACACATTTCGCCCTGCTGGCCAATGTGGCCGAGGACATCCACCGCGAGCGGCGCCGGGCAGTGCACGAGGCGGCCGGCGAGCCGCCCCAGGACAGCAGCCTGGCCGCGACGTATCGCAAACTCGATCAGGCGATCTCGTCGGCCGGCCTCGATGCCACCACCGTCGCCGATGCGTTGAGCGGGGCTCTCGTGGCGCCGGTGATCACCGCACATCCGACCGAAACCCGGCGCCGGACCGTCTTCGATACCCAGCACCGGGTCACCGAATTGATGCGGCTGCGGCTGCACGGGCTGACCCTTACCGCCGACGGCCGCGACATCGAGGTCGAACTGCGCCGCCACATCCTCACGCTGTGGCAGACGGCCCTCGTGCGGTTGTCCCGGCTCAAGATCTCCGACGAGATCGAAACCGGCCTGCGCTACTACCCGGCGGCGTTCTTCGAAGTGATCCCGCAGGTCAACGCCGAGATACGCACCGCGTTGCAGGCCCGCTGGCCCGGGGCGCACCTGCTGGAGCAGCCGATCCTACGGCCGGGCAGCTGGATCGGCGGGGACCGCGACGGAAACCCCAACGTCGACGCAGGAGTGGTGCGGCTGGCCACCGGGCGGGCCGCTCACGTGGCCTTCGCCCATTACTTCACCGAGATCACCGCATTGGAGGAAGAGCTGTCGATGTCGGCGCGGCTGGTTGCGGTCACTGACGACCTGACCGCGCTGGCGGAGGCCTGTCACGAGCCGGCGCGTGCCGACGAGCCGTACCGGCGCGCACTGCGCGTGATCCACGCCCGATTGACCGCAACCGGTCGCGAAATCCTCGACGAGCAACCCGAACACGAACTCGACCTGGGCCTCGAACCCTATCGGGCGCCAGGGGAGTTCCTGTCCGACCTCGACGCGGTGGACGCCTCGCTACGCGGCAACGGCAGTGCGGTGGTGGCCGACGATCGGCTGGCCAGGCTCCGGGAAGCGGTGCGGGTCTTCGGATTTCATCTGTGCGGCCTGGACATGCGGCAGAACTCCGAGGTGCACGCGCAGGTGGTCGCCGAGCTGTTGGCCTGGGCCGGGGTACATCCCGACTACGCGTCGCTACCCGAGCCGCAGCGGGTGGAACTGCTCGCGCGAGAGATCTCGACCCGTCGCCCGTTGATCGGTCAGGGCGCCGAACTGTCGGAATTGGCTCGCAAGGAACTCGATATCGTCGGCGCCGCGGCGCGGGCGGTCTCCGTCTTCGGTGCTGCGGCCGTGCCCAACTACATCATCTCCATGTGCCAGTCGGTGTCCGATCTGTTCGAGGCGGCGATTCTGCTGAAAGAGGCCGGTCTGCTGGATGTTTCGGGGGCGGCGCACGGGGACGACGTGTATGCCCCCGTCGGGATCGTGCCGCTGTTCGAAACGATCGACGATCTGCAGCGAGGGTCGACGATTCTGCAGGAGGCGCTGGCGCTGCCGGTGTACCGCAGCATCGTCGCCGCGCGCGGTCAGCATCAGGAAGTGATGCTGGGGTACTCCGACTCGAACAAGGACGGTGGCTACCTGGCGGCGAACTGGGCGCTGTACCGGGCCGAACTGGACCTCGTCGAAGCCGCGCGCAAGACCGGCATTCGGTTGCGGCTGTTCCACGGTCGTGGTGGCACGGTGGGCCGCGGCGGCGGACCCAGCTATGACGCGATCCTGGCGCAGCCGCCCGGAGCGGTCAAGGGTTCGTTGCGGATCACCGAACAGGGTGAGGTGATCGCGGCCAAGTACGCGGAGCCGCGGATCGCGCATCGCAACCTGGAGACCCTGTTGGCCGCGACGCTGGAATCCACCCTGCTCGACGTCGAGGGTCTGGGCGACGAAGCCGAGCCCGCCTATCAGGTGCTCGACGAGCTGGCCGCCCTGGCGCAGCGGTCCTACGCCGAACTAGTGCACGAGACACCGGGATTCGTCGAGTACTTCAAGGCGTCGACACCGGTCAGCGAGATCGGTGCGCTCAACATAGGCAGCCGTCCCAGCTCACGCAAGCCGACCACGTCGATAGCCGATCTCCGGGCCATCCCATGGGTACTGGCCTGGAGCCAGTCGCGGGTGATGCTGCCCGGTTGGTACGGCACGGGCACCGCGTTCGAACAGTGGATCGGCGAGAACGAGACCCGGGTAGCGGTGCTGCAGGATCTCTACGAGCGCTGGCCGTTCTTCCGCACCGTGCTGTCGAACATGGCACAGGTGCTGGCCAAGTCCGATATGGGCCTGGCGGCACGGTATTCCGAGCTGGTCGACGACGCGGAACTGCGAGCCAGGGTGTTCGACAAGATCGTCGCCGAGCACGATCGCACCATCGCCATGTACAAACTGATCACCGGCCAGGACGACCTGCTGGCCGACAATCCGGCGTTGGCCCGCTCGGTGTTCAACCGGTTCCCGTACCTCGAACCGCTCAATCACCTTCAGGTCGAGCTGCTGCGCCGCTACCGTGCAGGGGATACCGACGAACGGGTGCAACGGGGAATTCTGCTGACCATGAGCGGTCTGGCGACGGCCCTGCGCAACAGCGGCTAGGTCACCAAGATGTCTGCCAGCCGGAGTGACACCGTGGCCCGGCGGTCAGCGTAACTCCGTGCCGCACGCTGGATCTCGGCCGTCTGCGTCGTCCTGATGCGCTGGTAACGCCGCAGTGCGTGGCCGAGGTCGTTGTCGTCCACTGTGGCGATCTGCGCGGCCAGCTCCGCGGCATCCTGGATGGCCTGGTTGGCGCCCTGGCCACCGAACGGTGTCATCGGGTGCGCCGCGTCGCCGAGCAGCGCAACCCGTGGGCTGGTCCACCGGTCGATCGGATCCCGGTCGTACACCGGATGCATGTAGACCGGACTGGTCGCGGCACGCAGCATGCGTCCGACGGCAGGATCGAACTCGTCGAACTGTCGGGCCAGCGCTTCCAGGTCGGCCTGTGCGGACCACAGGTGCCGAGGTGGCTCGTCCACCCCGAGCGTGGCGTCGACCGCCACCTGTCTGCCCGCCCGCACCGGCATGGAGATCACGTGCTTGGCGTAGTCCGCGGAATGCCAGGACCGGAGCCGGTCGTTGGGACCCGCGACGCATGCGGCGGGGCTGACGGCCCGAAAGATCACGGAGCCGCAGTAGTGGATGTCGTCGCTGCTGAACATCTTCCGGACTCTGGAGCGAAGGCCATCGGCGGCGATCACCACACCGGCCCGCTGAACCTCGCCGTTGGTGAAATCGAGCTCGACATGATCGTCACGCTCGGTGATCCCGGCGAGTTCGTGGCCGAGTCGGACGTTGTCCGAGCCGACCGTCGAGACCAGCAGACTGTGCAGGTCGGCGCGGTGCACGGTGCGAGGGGAGACCTCGGCATCGGCATAGCCGAACCGGCCGTGTTCGCCACCGGCCTCTGGCGTCGCGGCGTAGTCGGTGATCTTCTCGAGCCGGCCGAGCTGGTCACGGTTCTCGAAGTATCCTGTGGCCGAGGAGATTTCGTCAAAGTTACCGATGATGTCCCACCGCGAGAACAGTCGAAGGGTCTGCGGAGAGATGCCGAGCGGGCCGCCGACCTCGCCGAGAACACGGGTCTTGTCGAACACGACGGGACGACACCCGCGGTGCTGCAGGGCTACCGCGGCGGCGAGCCCGCCGAGCCCGGCGCCGACGATGGCGATATCCATGATCAGCCTTTCGGATTCAGGGGATACGGGCCAGGGCTTCGGTGTCGAGGTAGACACCAGAGAGCCTGTCGGGCCGATAGCTGGTGACAGTGCGGATATTGCACAGCGGCAGCCACAGGCCGCCGGTGAGGATCCGCCGCTGGATGTCATGCACGATCGCGCGGCGAGCGTCTGGGTCGGTGCAGGAAAGCTGGGTGTAGAGCAGTGCATCGAGGTCGTCGGCCCGGGTGCGGCGGTTCATGTTCCGCTGGTCGACGGCGAGCTGGTACCGCAACAGATCGGGGTCACTGCCGGTGAAATAGAAGAACCGGAAGTCGTAAGCGCCTGATTGCTGGCGACGACGCAACTCCGGGAAGTCGACGTCGGCGAGGGAGAGCTCGATTCCGTGTTGCTGCCACTGTGCGGCGACCGCGGCCAGCAGTGACGCGTCGACGGGGGAGAACGTGCTGTTGAACAGCACTTCGAACGAAAGTCGCTGCGCGCCTGAGGCAGCGAGTAGCCGGTGGGCGGCCGCAGGATCGTAGGTGAGTTCGGCCGAGCAGTCGCGGTAACCTTCCGTCGTCGGCGTGAGCACCGAGGACGCGACCGTGTACCCGGCGGCGTCCAGGATCGGCTGCAAGGCCGCGCGATCGATCAGCAGCGAGAGTGCGCGTCGGACCCTCGGGTCGGTCAGGGGACCGCGGGAAGCATTGGGACACAACCCGTAACTGATGCCCGGGTTGTGAATTTCGGCCATGTGGTAGCCGTCGATCGACCCGGCGTACAGGTCGCCGGTGTCGGCCTCGCGAAAGGTCAGTCGGCGTTCACCGTCGGTCACCCCTTGCTCGGTCTGCACCCACCGGCCGGTGCCCAGCCCCGCCGGGCTTCGGATCGCCAGGTTCACGCCGGCCAGCGACCGTAGGAACGCCGCGTTGTGATGCACGAAGTGAAAGGTGACGGTGTCGATCCCGGCCTCGATATGGCCGAGTCCGGTGAGCATGGTCACCGCGGCCGGAAGCGGTGAAACCTGTTTCATCGCAGCGATGTCGGAGAAGCTCTGAGCAACCGCTTCAGGCGTGAGCGGTGCCCCGTCGGAGAAACACCGGCCCGGCCGAATGGTCAGGTCCAGGGTGAGCGGGTCGCGGTAATGCCACGAACCGGCCAGCCATGGCAACAGCTGTCCGCCGTCGGGAGCGATGTCGACCAGGCTCTCAAAGCTCAGCCGGCAGTACGTTTTCGAGATGCTGTTGTAGGCGAGCCGCGGGTCGGTGGTGAGCTGGTGAGTCGGCCAGCCGAACGTGAAGTCGCCCACTATCGCACCTGTGCCAATCGCGTTGCCCGCCATGCCGAACGGGCTGCCAGTGTGGCGATCAAGCCGGCTGCGGTGACCAGTACGGCGGCCCCGCCGAACAGTGTCGAGCCAAGGCCGTCGACCATAGTTGCTCCGGTTGCCACCCCGATCGCAGCACCGAGCGCCCGAAGGTAGTGGTACAGGCTGGAATCGAACGGGACGTCAGTCGAGTTGGTCAGTACGTTGTTGGCCAGGGCGCTCCACAGGAACCCCATCGCGCAGCCCATCAGCGCGGCGTTGACCCACAGCAGCTCGGCGGGAAGGCTGAGACCGGCCACGATCAGGAACACCGACCCGATGCACACCAGCCCCGTGTTCTTCCGATCGTCTCCCGGCCTGCCGAATCTGAGCATGGGGATCAGCCCGGCGAAAAACGCCATGGGTAACAGAAACAGTGCCGCCCCATAGGAATTCAGTCCGCGCACCTGCTGCACGAGATACACCAGCGACAGCGTGAACACGTTGGTCGCGATACCGGCGACGAACACCACGCCCAGGCTTCCCGACAGCACACGTGACTGTGAACGGCTCCGCACGACGATCACCGCGATGCCGAGCAGGACCGCCACCGCAAGCAGAACCACCTTGGTATGCAGTGCGTTGGACCAGCCGATCGCCAGGAAGATCGTCAACTGCACCACGGCGAGACCCACGATCGGCAGCGCCACCCGGCCCGTCGTGGCGCGCTCGCCGGCATCGTCCGCCCGCCCCGGTGCCAGGGCCAGCAGCACCATCGCCGCGACGGTGGTCACCACGGTCTCATAGGGAAACGACCACCAGCCCCACAGGTCGTTCAGCAGGGCGGTGATCAGCGGGGAGCACAGCGCAGACGCCGACACCACCAGGCCCCACGCGCCCAGGACGGCCGAGTGGTGGTCCGGGTAGAACTGCGCCCGGATGATCCGGAAGATCTGCGGCGCCAGTACGGCCGAGGCGATGCCCTGGAGGAACCGCAATGCGATGAGGACCCAGAACTCAGGGCTGAGGCCGCAAGCGATGCCGAGCACGACCAGAGCCGCCGAACTGGCGAAGAACGCCGCGTCGGGCCGGCAGCGGTGCGACAGCAAGCCCGCCGGCAGCAACGCCAGACAGAATCCGGCCAGGAACGCGACCCCGATGTAGGCGGCCTGCGAGAACGGGATGCCGAAGTAGTCGGCGATCGCCGAGTTCAACAGCACGGCCGACGACGAGTTGGAGTAGAGGGTGTATTCGGTGAGGTAGAGCGACGCCGCAACGGCGTAGAGGGACGGCTTCATGACGCCTCGAAGCTGATAGCAGGACCAGGTGGGCAGCGCGAGCTAACCCGAGATCCTCTTCAGCGGTGCCAGGCGAGCACGGTTCCAGATCGACGCCAGCAAACTAGGTGCGAACGATGGGGCAGCATGCACGGGACGTGCATCTGCGCGATCGAATCCGGCACCCATGACGACCACTGTAACCGAGGGCGGGGGTGGCCCGGCGCTACAGGCCCGCGCTCTTGCGGACTCGGGTGATCACCCCGCGCACCGCGCTCTCCGTCGCGGCCAGTGGCGACATCACCGCCTCGCCGATCGCGACGATGGCTTCGACGCGGTCCACGATCGACTCCAGACGGTCGACCATGCCGATGAGGCGTGGCGCGAGCTCATCGATACGGGTGATGGTGTCGTTGAACCGGTCCAGGGTGACGTCCAGGCCGCCGGTCGACTTGTTGAGATCGACCAGCGTGGTGCTCAGATCGGTCAGCAGGGTGTCGACCTGCTCCACCGTCATGTCGGCGTTGAGCGCGGCCTGCGTCAATGTCCGGATTCTCTGCCGCCCGGAGTTCGGGCGGGCGCGGCCGTCACCTTTGTCTGCCATGCCGAACAGTATGGCCGGTACGGAACCGAACGGGGACGAACTGCGTCTGAATGGCTGTGCGGCATTTCTGTGAACACCGAGCCTGGTCGGCCGTGGCGGCCGACCAGGACACACGCGACCACGATGTGGCCGACTATCTGGCCGGCTACGCCGAGGCGCTGGCTGACGCGACGACCGAGCGGCACGGCGGTGTCACCGACGAATAGCCGCCTGTCTCAGAGCTTGCCGGCGGCGGCCTCGTCGAGCAGCCACACGGTTTTCTCCTGCCCGATGGCGCCGGCGGCCGGGATGTCGACCGGGTCGGCGCCGCCGACCGCGGCGGCAACCGCATCGGCCTTCGCCTCGCCGGAAACCACCAGCCACACTTCCCGCGACCGCTGGATTGCGGGCAGGGTGAGGCTGATTCGGCGGGGCGGTGGCTTGGGGGAGTCGGTTACCGCGACCACCAACCGGGTGGTCTCGCGCACCGCCGGAGTGTCGGGGAACAGCGAATTGACATGTCCCTCACCACCCATGCCCAGCAGGTGCACGTCGAATTGTGCGGGCAGCTGCTGTTCGTATGCGGTGGCGGCGTCATCGATGGCGTCACCGAATTCGCCGTCGCTGGTGGCCATCCGGTGCACGTTCGTCGGGGGGATGTTGACGCCCTCCAACAGCGCGTCGTACGCCTGCTGGTCGTTGCGTTCAGCATCGCCCTGAGGCACGAAACGGTCGTCACCCCAGTACAGCCGCACCTTCGACCATTCGATCTCGGCACCGGCCACATGGCGCAGCAGCGCGATCCCGACGGTGCCGCCGGTCAGCACGATGTCCGCCACGCCGCGGGTGGCGACGGCCGATGTGATCGCCCCGATCAGCCGCGCGCCCGCCGCGGCCGCCAATTCTTCTGCGCCGGCATAGGTCTCGATGATGCGTTCAGACATAACTCACCTTGTCGATGCCCTGCAGGGCGGCCAGATAGATCTCGTCGGAGTCGAGCCTACGCATGTCCTCGGCCAGACAGTCACGGGCTTCCCTGCGGGCCAAGGGGATCGAAGCCTCCGGTTTTCCCGTCCGGGTGAGTTTCGCGGTCACCCCTTCCTGTGGGCGGCTCAACGTGATGGTTTCGCTCGGTCTGGTGAGCTCGACCTTGAGTTCGCCGACCGCGCGGGTCACCGGACCGTCGATCCGGCTGGCCAGCCACCCCGCCAGCACATCCAGCGCGGGCTCCTCTTTCAGCCCGGACACCAGGGCGGAGGTGATCGGTTCGTGCGGTGCCTGATCGACCGCGGCGGTGAGCAGGGCACGCCAGTAGGTGATGCGGCTCCAGGACAGGTCGGTGTCGCCCGGGGTGTAACCCTTCAGCCGGCTCTTGATCGTGCCCAGCGGGTCCTCGACGTTGGTGGCATCGGTGATCCGCCGAACGGCCAGCTGGCCCAACGGATCTTGTGCGGGCACGGCCGGCGCGACATCCGGCCACCACGTGACCACCGGGGTGTCCGGCAGCAGGAACGGCATCACCACACTGCTGGCGTGGCCGGCCAGCGGACCGGACAGCCGCAGCACCACGACCTCGTTGGCCCCGGCGTCGCGGCCGACCCGCAATTGCGCGTCGAGACGTGCATCCGTGGCGAACCGGTCTCCCGGGACCACCACGATCACGCGACACGGATGCTCGCGGCTGGCAGCGTTTGCCGCCTCGATCGAATCCTCCAGCAGCGCTTCGCTGTCCGGTGCGACGACGAGGGTCAGCACGCGACCCAGGGTGATCGCGCCGCCCTCTTCGCGCAGCGACACGATCTTCTTGTTGATGGCCCCGGTGTTGGTGTCGGGTAGGTCGAGAATCATATCGTTCGGTTCCTCGCGCGAGCGCTCGTCAGTGCCGGTCGGTTCCTCGCGCGAGCGCTCGTCAGTGCCGGTCGGTTCCTCGCGCGAGCGCTCGTCACGGCCGCCTCCATTCCCGGCCCGACCGGCGCAGCATCTCGAATGCCGAATCGGGGCCCCATGTTCCGGACTCGTACGAATCGGGCTTACCGTGCGTAGCCCAGTACTCCAGTGCCGGATCCAGGATCTTCCAAGCCAATTCGACCTCGGCGTTGACCGGGAACAGCGATGGCTCGCCCAGCAGGACGTCGAGGATCAACCGCTCGTAGGCCTCAGGCGATTCCTCGGCGAAGGCCGACCCGTAGGAGAAGTCCATGCTCACGTTGCGGACTTCCATCACGTTGCCGGGCACTTTCGAGCCGAAGCGCAGGGTGATGCCCTCGTCCGGCTGTACCCGGATCACCAGCGCGTTCTGGCCGAGCTCTTCGGTCATCGTGGCGTCGAACGGCAGGTGCGGCGCCCGCTTGAACACCAACGCGATCTCAGTGACCCTGCGGCCCAGGCGTTTCCCGGTGCGTAGATAAAACGGCACTCCGGCCCACCGGCGGGTGTCGACGTCGACCGTGATGGCAGCGAACGTCTCGGTGGTGGAGGTCGACGAGAACCCCTCCTCGTCGAGCAGGCCGACGACCTTCTCGCCGCCTTGCCAGCCCGCCGCGTACTGGCCGCGCGAGGTGGTCTCGTCGAGCGGCTCGGACAGCCGACTGGCCGAGAGCACCTTGATCTTCTCGGCCTGCAGTTCGGCGGGGGAGAAGCTCACCGGCTCCTCCATCGCGGTCAGTGCGAGCAGCTGCAGCAGGTGGTTCTGGATGACATCGCGGGCTGCCCCGACGCCGTCGTAATACCCTGCGCGCCCGCCCAACCCGATGTCCTCGGCCATCGTGATCTGCACGCTGTCGACGTAGTGCGAATTCCACACCGGTTCGAACAGCTCGTTGGCGAAGCGCAGCGCCAGGATGTTCTGGACGGTCTCTTTGCCGAGGTAGTGGTCGATGCGGAACACCGACGACTCCGGGAACACGCTGTTGACCACGGCGTTGAGTTCCTCGGCGCTCTTGAGGTCGTGCCCGAACGGCTTCTCGATGACGACCCGGCTCCAGCAGCCGTCCGGCTTGTCCGCCAAACCCGACTTCGACAGCTTTTCGCACACCTCAGGGAATGCCTTCGGCGGAATCGACAGGTAGAACGCGTGATTGCCGCCGGTGCCCCGTTCCTCATCGAGCTTGTGCAGGGTGTCCTTGAGCCTCTCGAACGAGGCGTCATCGTCGAAAGTGCCCTGCACGAACCGGAATCCCTCGGCCAGGCGGTCCCAGACCTCCTGGCGGAAGGGGGTACGTGCGTGCTGTTTGACCGCGTCGTAGACGATCTTGCCGAAGTCCTCGTCGGCCCAGTCGCGGCGTGCGAAACCCACCAGGGCGAAGCTGGGTGGCAGCAGGCCGCGATTGGCCAGGTCGTAGATGGCCGGCATCAGCTTCTTGCGGGCCAGGTCACCCGTGACACCGAAGATCACTACCGCACAGGGGCCCGCGATGCGGGGCATGCGCTTGTCGCGCTTGTCCCGCAACGGGTTACGCCAGGCAGTTGTATCGGCGCCGGCCGGGCTCATCGACGTCCTCGGCTCTTCGCGCGGGCGCTCATCGCGTGGCGGCGTCGAGTTGGCCCTGTGTCGCGTCGAGCAGTTCCTGCCACGACTTCTCGAACTTCTCCACGCCCTCGTCTTCGAGCACCTTGAACACGTCGACCAGGTCGATGCCGACGGCACTGAGCTTGTCGAAGATTTCCTGCGATGCCGCCGCGGTCCCGGTGATGGTGTCACCGGCGATCTCGCCGTGGTCGGCGACGGCTTCGAGGGTCTTCTCCGGCAAGGTGTTCACCGTGTGCGGTGCCACCAATTCGGTGACGTACAGGGTGTCGGAGTAATCCGGGTTCTTCACGCCGGTGGATGCCCACAGCACACGCTGCACGCGCGCACCGTCGCCCTTGAGCGCGGCGAATCGTTCACCGCCGAACACTTCCTCGTACGCCGCGTAGGCCAGGCGCGAGTTGGCCACACCGGCCTTGCCGCGCAGCGCCAGCGCCTCGTCCGAGCCGATCTTCTCCAACCGCTTGTCGATCTCGGTGTCCACCCGGGACACGAAGAACGAGGCGACCGAGTGGATCTTGGACAGATCGTGGCCGGCTTCCTTGGCGGCCTCAAGGCCGGCCAGGTAGGCGTCCATCACGGCGCGGTGCCGCTCGACCGAGAAGATCAGCGTGACGTTGACCGAGATGCCTTCGGCGATCACCGCCGTGATCGCCGGCAGCCCGGCGAGTGTCGCGGGAATCTTGATCAGCAGGTTGGGGCGGTCGACGATCTTCCACAGCTCGATCGCCTGCAGGATCGTCTTGTCCGTGTCATGGGCCAGTCGCGGGTCGACCTCGATGGACACCCGGCCGTCGATGCCGTCGGAGGCCTCGTACTGCTTGGCCAGGACATCGCAGGCGTTGCGGACGTCGTCGGTGGTGACGGTGCGGATGGTGGCATCGACGTCGGCGCCCCGCTCGGCGAGTTCTTTCACCTGTGCGTCATACGCGGTGCCCTTCGACAGCGCAGCCTGGAAGATCGACGGGTTGGTGGTCACCCCCACGACGCTGCGGGTATTGATGAGCTCCGTCAGATTTCCTGATTGCAACCGTTCGCGCGACAGATCGTCGAGCCACACGGATACCCCCGCGGCACTCAGCGCCGCGAGATTCGGGTTCTGAGTCATGTTCGCCTTCTCCTGCCAGTCGTCGTCAGTTGTCCAGAGAGCGTTCCGCCGCGGCCGCCACGGCCTCGGGGGTGAAACCGAACTCACGGAACAGCGTCTTGTCGTCGGCCGAGGCGCCGTAGTGCTCGATCGAAACGATCTCGCCGGTGTCCCCGACCAGCTTGTACCAACTCTGCGCCACTGCGGCCTCGACCGCCACCCGGGCCGAAACCGCAGGCGGCAGCACCGAATCCCGGTACTCCTTGGGCTGCGATTCGAACCACTCGACACACGGCATCGACACCACGCTCGCGTTGATGTCCTTGTCCGCCAGCAGCTTCTGTGCCGCGACGGCGAGCTGGAGCTCGGAGCCCGTGGCGATGATCACCACGTCGGGGTTCTCGTCCGGGGTGCCGCCGAGCACATAGCCACCGTGGGCGACACCTTCGGCGCTGGTGCCTTCGATCACGGGAACGCCCTGGCGGGTCAGGATCAGGCCCACCGGGCCGGTGCTGGCGGTGCGCTCCAGCACGGTCTTCCACGCGTAGGCGGTCTCGTTCGGATCACCTGGGCGCACCACCGACAGGTTCGGGATGGCGCGCAGCGCTGCCAGGTGCTCGATCGGCTGATGCGTCGGGCCGTCCTCGCCGAGGCCGATCGAATCGTGCGTCCAGACGTAGATCGGATCGATGTTCATCAGTGCTGCCAAACGCACGGCAGGCCGCATGTAATCCGAGAACTGGAGGAACGTTCCGCCGTAGGGCCGGGTGGGGCCGTGCAGCACGATGCCCGACAGGATGGCGCCCATCGCGTGCTCACGGATGCCGAAGTGCAGGGTGCGTCCGTACCAGGTCGCATTCCAGTCCTCGGTCGAGATCGACGGCGGCCCAAAGGAGTTCGCGCCCTTGATCGTGGTGTTGTTGCTGCCGGCGAGGTCGGCCGAACCGCCCCACAGCTCGGGCAGCGTCTGACCGACGGCGGCCAGCACGGCCCCGGAGGCGGCCCGGGTAGCCACCGGCTTGGAGTCCAGCTCCCAGTGCGGCAGATCGGCGTCCCAGCCCGCCGGCAGCTCCTTGGCCTGCAACCGGTCCAGCAGCGCCTTCCGCTCGGGTTCGCGCTTGGCCCAGGCGTCGAAGCTGACCTGCCAGTCGTCGTGCACCTGCTTGCCGCGGGTGACCAGCTCACGGGTGTGGGCGATGACGTCGTCGCGCACCTCGAAGCTCTTCTCCGGGTCGAATCCGAGGATCTTCTTGGTGGCTGCAACCTCGTCGGCGCCCAGTGCCGAACCGTGCACGCCACCGGTGTTCATCTTGTTGGGCGCGGGGTAGCCGATGATGGTGCGCAGGGCGATGAACGAGGGCTTGTCGGTGACCTTCTTGGCCTCCTCGATGGCCTGCTCGATGCCGACGACGTTCTCGCCGCCCTCGACCTCCTGGACGTGCCAACCGTAGGCGCGGTAGCGCGCGGGCACGTCTTCGCTCAGGGCGATGTCGGTGTTGTGCTCGATGGAGATCTTGTTGTCGTCCCAGAACACGATGAGGTTGCCCAGCTGCTGGGTGCCCGCGAGCGAGGACGCTTCGCTGGTGACGCCTTCCTCCATGTCACCGTCGGAGGCCACCACATAGATGTAGTGGTCGAACGGGCTCTCGCCCGCCGCGGTGTCGGGGTCGAACAGGCCGCGCTCGTAGCGGGCGGCCATGGCCATCCCGACGGCCGAGGCCAGGCCCTGGCCCAGCGGACCGGTGGTGATCTCGACGCCCTTGGTGTGGTGGTACTCGGGATGTCCCGGGGTGAGTGAACCCCAGGTTCGCAGTGCCTCGATGTCGGCCAGCTCGAGACCGAACCCGCCGAGGTAGAGCTGCAGGTACAGGGTCAGGCTGGAGTGTCCGCAGGACAGCACGAAGCGGTCGCGGCCGATCCATTCCGTGTCGCTGGGATCGTGGCGCAGTTGCCGCTGGAACAGCGTGTAGGCGAGGGGAGCCAGGCTCATCGCGGTGCCCGGGTGGCCGTTGCCGACCTTCTGCACCGCGTCAGCCGCGAGCACCCGGACGGTGTCGACAGCGACGCTGTCGAGTTCGGTCCAGTCATCTGGGTGGTTGGGCTGGGTGAGAGCGGTGATCTCTTCGGCGGTGGTCACTAAGCTCACTTCCTCGTCTTCTATCTGCCGGCACGTGCACGCAGTTGCCATGCTGCTACGACAAACACCCTAGTGGGGCGGACTCATCAGATGCAGACTGGTTCTCACACCGATACCCGGTCGTTTACCCGTAGTTGCCCCAGAACAGACCCTGCGGTGCTGAGGCATTCAGGCGGCGGTCTACCATCGTGTGTAGTAGAAGCCGCGTGACGCCACCCGAGGAGTTATTTGCGTGAGCATTCGCGAGCGCCGGCTCATCAATGGGGCGCCGAGCCGAATACGATCCACCTTCCTGTCGTATTTGGCGTTGACCAAGCCGCGCGTGATCGAGTTGTTGCTGGTCACCACCATCCCGGCGATGTTGTTGGCGGACCGCGGCACCATTGATCCACTGCTGATCCTCAACACCCTGATCGGTGGCGGGCTCGCGGCGGCCGGCGCCAACACGCTCAACTGCGTGGTCGACGCCGACATCGACAAGGTGATGAAGCGGACTGCCCGTCGCCCGTTGGCCCAGGCCTCGGTGCCCACGCGGCACGCACTGATCTTCGGTCTGGTGCTCTCCGTCACGTCGTTCTGCTGGCTGTGGTGGACCTCGAACCTGCTGTCCGGGTTGCTGGCAGTGGCGACGATCGCGTTCTACGTCTTCGTCTACACCTTGCTGCTCAAGCGCCGCACCTCCCAGAACGTGGTGTGGGGCGGGGCGGCCGGCTGCATGCCGGTGATGATCGGCTGGTCCGCGGTGACCGGCACCATCGGTTGGCCGGCATTGGTGATGTTCCTGATCATCTTCTTCTGGACACCACCGCACACCTGGGCCCTGGCGATGCGCTACAAGGACGACTACAAGGCGGCCGGCGTGCCCATGCTGCCCGCCGTCGCCACCGAGCGTGAGGTCACCCGCCAGATCCTGATCTACACCTGGCTGACGGTGCTCACCACACTGGTGCTGGCGTTGGCCACCGGTTGGCTCTACGGGGCGGTGGCGCTGTTGGCCGGGGCGTGGTTCCTGGTGATGGCGCACCAGCTGTACTCCGGGGTGAAGCGCGGCGAGCCGGTGAAGCCGCTGCGGTTGTTCCTGCAGTCGAACAACTATCTGGCCGTGGTGTTCTGCGCGCTGGCCATCGATTCGGCGCTCGCGCTGCCGACGATCTTCGGCAACTAGCCGCCCTCACTCATCCGGACCGGCCGCTTCGACGGCGCCGGTGTGGCAGCGTTGTGGGATGACCGAACTGGTGAGCCCCGACAACTTCGCGCGAGCCGAATCCGACCTGTACTTCGCCGGTGCCGTGAAGGACGGCGGCTTCGGCAAATTCTTCCACAACCGCGAGCTGACCCCCATCGATCACCAGATCGTCATCCGGCAGAACCGTGACACCCTGTACTCCGCGGCGGTGTTCGATCTCGACGGCGGCCCCGTCACCATCACGCTGCCGGACAGTGCAGGCCGGTTCATGTCGCTGCAGGTGATCAGCGAGGACCACTACACCACCAACGTCGCCTACGCCCCGGCCGAACTGACGTTCAGCCGGGACTCCGTCGACACGCGCTACGCGATCGCAGCGGTGCGTACCTTGGTCGATCCGGGCGATCCCGCGGACCTGGCCGCGGTGCACGCGCTGCAGGACGCGATCGGCGTGTCACAGGACCAACCCGGGTTCTTCGAGATCCCGCAGTGGGATCCGGTCAGTCAGAAGACCGTTCGGGATGCGCTCGTCACGCTGTCGACCACGGTGGCAGACACCAAGGGGATGTTCGGCCCTCGGTATGCGGTGGAACCGGTGCGTCACCTGATCGGCTCGGCGTTCGCCTGGGGCGGCAACCCGGAGCGCGACGCGCTGTATCTCACCGTCGTGCCGGCCCACAACGACGGCTCCACCGTGCACCGTCTGACAGTGAAAGACGTCCCGGTGGACGGGTTCTGGTCGATCACGGTCTACAACAAGGACGGGTACTTCACCCCGAACGCCGCGAATGCCTATTCGGTGAACAACGTCACCGCGGTGACGGACTCCGACGGTTCCACCACGGTGCAGTTCGGCGGGAGCGGTGCGGCCAACCTGCTGCCGGTCACCGAGGGCTGGAACTACATCGTGCGGCTGTACCGGCCGAGGCCCGAGATCCTCGACGGTTCCTGGACGTTCCCGGCCGCCGTGCCGATCTAGCCCCGGCTCCGTCGCCGACTTCTACGCCCGGGTCGTTGATCGGCCGTCAGCACTGCCCCGGGGTAGAAATCGGCGTGGGCGCGGCGGAAAAGCTCAGGGCACCAGCACGATCGAGCCGACGGTCTTGCGGCCCTGCAGGTCGGTGTGCGCCTGGGCCGCGTCAGACAGCGGGTAGCGGCCGCCGACCGTGATGGTGATCGATCCGTCAGCGATGGCGTTGATGAGTTCGCCGGCGCGCCAGGAGAATTCATCGGGCGTGCGGGTGTGGTGGGCCAGTGTCGGCCGCGTCAGGAACACCGAACCCGCCGAATTGAGTCGCTGCGGATCGACCGGTGGCACCGGCCCGCTGGCGGCGCCGAACAGGGCCAGGGTGCCGCGCACCGCAAGGCTGGCCAGGCTGGCGTCGAACGTCGAAGCGCCGACGCCGTCATAGACCGCGGCCACACCCTCCCCGCCGGTGAGATCGCGGATCTTGTCGCCGAATTCGGCCGGTTCCTCCGGGTAGTCGAGCACCTCGATGGCACCGGCCTGCCGGGACAGTTCGGCTTTCTCCGGTGTCGAGGCGGTGGTGATCACCCGGGTGCCGATACTGGTGGCCCACTGGGTGAGGATCAGGCCGACCCCGCCGGCCCCGGCATGCACCAGGATGGTGTCGTTCGGCTGCACGGCATACGTGGACTTGATCAGGTAATGCGCCGTCATACCTTTCAGCAGTGCCGAGGCGATCGCGTCGGGGGCCACGCCGTCGGGCACATACGCGACGAAATCGGCTGGGGCGATGCAGAAGTCGGCGTACGCACCGGTCGCGTTCGCGGTCACCACCCGGTCGCCGACAGCCAGGGCGGCCACGTCGTCACCGACCGCGGCGACGGTGCCGCACACCTCGGACCCGACGATGAACGGCAGCTCCCGTGGATACGCCCCCGACCGGAAGTAGGTGTCGATGAAGTTGACACCGATCGCCTCGGCCTTGATCAGTACTTCGCCGGGGCCCGGGGCGGGCTCGGACCGCTCGACATAGCTGAGGACTTCGGGTCCGCCGGTCTCGGCAACTTCGATGGCATACACGCCATCCATCATCCACACCTATCATCGCGGAGGTGAAGCTTGCCCGTCCGGATGTGTTCCATCCCCGCATCGTGTTGGCCGGTTGCGCGGCGTTGCCCGACGGCGACGGCGACGATGCCGGCCTGCTCATGGCACTGCGCAAACGCGGTCTGCACGCCCACTGGCTGCCCTGGGACGATCCGGCAACACTCGACGCCGACCTGGTGATCCTGCGGGCCACCTGGGATTACTCCGAGCGGCTCGACGAGTTCCTGGCCTGGACGCGATCCGTACCTCACCTGATCAACTCGGCGCAGATCGTCCAGTGGAACACCGACAAGCGGTATCTCGACGACCTGCACCGCATGGGCGTTCCGGTGGTTCCGACCGGATACTTCGCGGTCGGTGAGCGGGTTATCGTGCCGGACGGCGAAGTCGTGGTGAAGCCCGCGGTAGCGGCCGGCTCGAGCGGGGCGCAGCGGTTCGTCGACGCCTCGGCGGCCCTGGCCCATGCCGCGGCATTGCACGCCCAGGGGCGCGCGGTGTTGGTGCAGCCGTACGACCCGCGGATCGCCGACGGTGAGACCGCACTGGTGTTCCTGGGGGGCAAGCAGTCCCACGCCTTCACGAAGGGGCCGATCCTGCCGGCGGCCGGACAGTCACCGGAATTCGAGGAGACCGGCACCTACGCCCACGAATCGTTGTCGCCCGCGGATCCCGACGAGGAAGTCTGGCGGGTCGGCCACGAGGCGGTGGATGCGGTGGTCCGGGTGCTCGATCTCGAGCCTGAGGAGTTGGTCTACGCCCGGGTCGACGTGATCGGCGGCCCCGAGGATCCTCGCCTGCTCGAGCTGGAACTGGTCGAGCCGGGACTCGGATTCCGGCAGCTGGATCGGACCGCCCGCGAGGATGCCGAGCGGCGGTTCGCCGTCGCCGTTGAGGGTGCCCTGGAGCGGTTCGGGTTGGGCCCGCTGTCGCACCGGGGTCTGTGAGGGACCGGGCCGAATCGGCGAACGGGTTGACCGAGCCGCCCTAGAGTCGGCCCGGTGGACACCTTCGAAGGGCGGGGCGCCGTGGTCACCGGCGGGGCCAGCGGCATCGGTTTGGCGGCTGCGCGGCAGTTCGCCGCACGGGGCGCTCGTGTTGTGCTTGCCGACTACGACGCAGCGGCCCTCGACCGAGCTGTAGCGCGATTGCGTTCCGAAGGGCACGACGCACACGGCGTGCCGTGCGATGTCCGCGAACTCGAACAGGTCACTCACCTCGCCGATGAGGCGTTCCGGCTGCTCGGCGCCGTGCATGTGGTGTTCAACAATGCCGGGGTGGCGGTCGACGGTCCGATCGCGCAGATGACCCAAGAGGACTGGCATTTCGTGCTCGATGTCGACCTCTGGGGGCCGATTCACGGTGTCGAGGCGTTTCTGCCCCGGCTGATCGAGCAGGGCCAGGGCGGTCATCTGTTGTTCACCGCGTCCTTCGCCGGACTGGTCCCCAATGTCGGTCTCGGCGCGTACTGCGTGGCCAAATACGGTGTGGTCGCGCTGGCCGAGGTGCTCTCCCGCGAGGTCGGCAACGACGGCATCGGGGTTTCGGTGCTGTGCCCGATGATGGTGGGCACCAACCTTCTCGCCACGTCGGCGCGAGCCCGCGGGCATGACGTCGAGGACCAACTGATCGCCGGAGACGACGTGCTCGACGTCGACGAGGTCGCCCGGCTCACCGCCGAGGCGGTCCTTGCCGATCGGTTGTACGTGCTGCCGCACGAGGTGTCACGAACGTCGATTCGCCGCAGGTTCGATCGGATCGATGCGACGTTCGACGCGCAGACCGCCGCGGGGTGGACGTACTGACGACGCCCAGCTAGTCGCCGGCTCGGACCCGTTCGCGCATCGAGGCCCACAGCGCCGCGGTGGCCGCGGTACAGGTGGCCGCACCGGCGACGTGCACGGCGACCAGGACGGCGGGAACGCCGGTGTAGAACTGCACGACCCCGACGAGGCCCTGTGCGCACACCAGTACCACCAGGACGGCGAGCCTGATCATGACCGGGCGGGGGGCGCGCACGGCGGCGAGACCGAATCCCAGCGCGACGATCAGGGACAGGTAGGCCACCAGCAGCGACGAATGCATGTGGACCAGCGTGGTGATCTCGACTTCGAGTCGCGGCACCACCCGATCGAGGCTCTTGTCCCCGGCATGCGGGCCGGCCCCGGTCACCAGCGTGCCGGTCACCAGGACCGCGGCCAGGATGACGGCGCTCAGGACGGTCAACTGCCGCAACGGTTTCGGTGCGGTGGCCGTGGGTGCGCCGTTGTCGGGCTGACCGATCTTGACGAACAGCAACACCGAGAGCCACACCATCACCATCGATGCCAGCAGGTGGATGGCCACGGTCCACCACAGCAGGCCGGTCCGTACCGTGATGCCGCCGATGATGGCCTGGACCACGGTGGAGGCCGGCATCAGCCAGGCATAGATCAGCACCTCGCGGCGCCGCCGGGCGCGGGTCACGGCCAGGACAGCGGCGATGGCGGTCAGCACCACCAGGAAGGTGATCATCCGGTTGCCGAACTCGACCACCTGGTGCACGACGGCGACTTCGGCGTGCGGGACGGGCGTGAAGCTGCCGGGGAAGCACTGGGGCCAGGTGGGGCAACCCAGACCGGAGGCGGTCACACGGACGATCGCTCCGGTGACCGAGATGCCGCCCTGGGTGAGGATCACCAGGAACGCGACCAGGCGCTGGACCCGCAGGCTAGGCATGGGCAGCACATCGACCAGTCGCTGGAAAGCTGTTCCGACGGGCACGGCCTGATCGTAGTTGATCAGTAACTACAGCCCGTAGTAGGGCCGGTGTGGATCAGGTGAAGCGGAACCAGCGCAGCGCGCAGACCGCCGCCACCACACCCCACACCGCGAGCACGGCCACACCGAACCAATCCACCGACACCGTCATCGCCTGGGTCAGCGCCTCGGTGAGCGCTCCCGATGGTGTCAGCCGGGCCACCCAGCGCAGGGCCGACGGAACCGGGCCGCCTTCCAGGGTCAACGCACCGAGCCCGGCGAAGACGAACCACAGTAGGTTGGCCAGGGCCAGCACGATCTCGGCTTTGAGGGTGCCGCCGAGCAACAGCCCCAACGCGGCGAAGGTGGCCGTTCCCAGCGCGATGATCGCCCCGCCCAGCGCCAGCCCGATCACCGACGGGCGCCAGCCCAGTGCAAAACCGATGGCGCCCAACAGGATTGCCTGCAGGAACACAACCGTCACCACTGCCAGTGACTTGCCTGCGATGATGCCCCACACCGGAAGCGCGGTGGCGCCGAGCCGTTTCAATGCGCCGTAGCGGCGATCGAAGGCCACCGCGATGGCCTGCCCGGTGAACGCCGTGGAGATCAGCGCCAGAGCCATGATGGCCGGAGTGAAGGTTCCCGCCCGGTCGTCGCCGAATGAGCCCAGCGGCAGCAGCGTCATCCCGACCAGCAGCGTGATCGGGATGAACATGGTGAGCAGCAGCTGTTCGCCGTTGCGCAGCAGCAACTTCAGTTCCAGCCCGAATTGGGCGGCGAGCATGGCCGGCACCTTCGCGGGGCGAGGGTCCGGGGTGAAGGTGCCCGGGGCGAACCGGTTCGGAGCGCTCGTCATGACCGCAGCTCCCGTCCTGTCAGGTCGAGGAATACATCTTCGAGGCTGCGCTGCTCCACCCGCATGCCGGTGGCCAACACGTCGAGTCGCGCGCACCAGGCCGTCACGGTGGCCAGCACCTGCGGGTCGATGTGTCCCTCGATCAGGTACTCGCCGGGTGCGGTCTCGGTGGCCTTGTAGTTCTCCGGCAAGGCGTCGGCCAGCAGGGTCAGGTCGAGCTTGCGCGGCGCGCTGAACCGCAGTTGGTTCTCTGCGCCACTGTGGGTCAGTTCGGCCGGTGTGCCGGTGGCCACCGCGACGCCATGGTCGATGATCACGATCCGGTCCGCGAGTTCTTCGGCCTCGGCGAGGTGATGGGTGGTCAGCACCACGGTCACCCCATCCCGGCGCAGCGCATCGATCAACTCCCACACCACAATTCGGGCATGCGCGTCCATCCCGGCGGTGGGCTCGTCGAGGAACACCAGTTCGGGGCGGCCCACCACGGCGCAGGCCAGTGCCAGGCGTTGCTGCTGACCACCCGACAGCCGTCGGTAGGTGGTGCGGGCGGATTCAGTCAGGCCGAGGGTGTCCATCAGCCAGGCGGGATCGAGCGGATCGGCGGCGTAGGAGGCGACCAGATTCAGCATCTCGCCGGCCTTGGCCGCGGGGTACCCGCCGCCGCCCTGCAGCATCACGCCGATCCGCTCGCGCAGCTGGGCGTTGTCCGCGACGGGGTCGAGGCCGAGGATCTCGATGTGGCCGTCGTCGGCGCGGATGAATCCCTCGCACATCTCGACGGTGGTGGTCTTGCCTGCGCCGTTCGGGCCGAGCAGGGCCAGCACCTCGGCGCGCTGCACCTCGAGGTCGAGGTTCGACACCGCCGTCGTCGCGCCGTAGCGCTTGCTGACGCCGCGGAGCAGCACGGGTAGATCAGAACGCGAGGTCACGGGGATTCAGCGTAGGCGTCGGGCGACTGCGTAGGTGTCGGCGGTGGGCTTATATCCCTTAGAGGTGACGCGCGCCACGGCAGCCGGCGCCAGGTCAACCCGATCAAGATCAACACGATCAGGGTGCTGGCCAAGGTTGCCATCACGATCTGGAACAACGTGAAACGGTCGCCGTTGGCCGTGGGACCGAAGATGCCCACGACCAGGGTGATCGCGATCGTAGAGCCGCGGAACCCCGGCCGGGTTGCCCACGCTGCCAACGGGATCACCGCCCACAGCAGATACCACGGCTGCACCACCGGGAACAGCAGGATCGTGCCACCGAGCGCGACACCCAGACCGCCCACCGGGTGCAGCCGGCCGCGCAGCACGGCCAGCAGCAGCCAGCTGACCAGGATCGCGATCAGGAAGACGCCGATGGCGCGGGTCAGGGCCAGAACCGCGGTGGTGTGGTCGCCGAGGCCCAGCAGGATGCCCACCTGGCCGGTGCCCAGGGCCACCAGTGTCGGCGGGGACATCCAGCTGCGGACGACGTTGGCGGTGCCGAGCGTGCCCAGCCATCCGAAGCCAAGGCCGCTGGCCCAGCCGATCAGGGCCATCACTGCCAGCGACACCGCGCCGAGTGGGACGCTGGCTGCGAAGAACGCTTTGATGGTGCCGCCCAGCCGCCAGGCCAGGGCCATCGCGACGAATCCCAACGCCAGCAGCGACGGCAGCTTGACCTGCGAGGACAGCGTGATGAGCACGGTGCCGGCCAGCAGCATCGCCGAGGGGTACCAGTGTTGCCAGTCCTCGCGGGTGTGCGGCCAGGTCAGTGGCCGGGGGATCAGTGGGGCGGCCGCATCGATACCGCGCAGTGCGAACTCCGTGCCGGCCAGCATCAACCCGAGCATCAGGGCTTCGTTGTGGATTCCGGCGACCAGGTGCATGAACAGCAGCGGGTTACATGCGCCCAGCCACAAAGCGCTCACCTCGGCGACGCCGCACCGCCGGGCCAGTCGCGGTGTCGCCCACACGATGAGTCCGACGCCGAGCAGGACAACGACGCGGTGGCACAGCACGGCGGCGACGATGTTCTCGCCGGTCAGGGCCGAGATACTCTCGCCGATCCACAGGAAGAGCGGCCCGTACGGCGCGGGGGTCTCGCGCCACAGACTGGGCACCGACAGCGTGAACACGTGATCGAGCCCGAGGCCGGTGGCCGGACCCACCTGGTAGGGATTGAGCCCGATGTATCCGATCTCACTCTGAGCCAGGTACGAGTAGACGTCCTTGCTGTACATCGGCGGTGCGACCAGCAGGGGAATCGCCCACAGCAGCAGCGTGCGGTCCAGCTGGCTGCGCGACATCCGGCGCGGGCCCAGGGCGA
The DNA here is from genome assembly GCA_036235365.1 of Mycolicibacterium sp. 050232. GTDB lineage: Bacteria > Actinomycetota > Actinomycetes > Mycobacteriales > Mycobacteriaceae > Mycobacterium. Next base: position 233,100 of record JAZBEZ010000009.1, read on the forward strand.
AGCGCCCGAGCATGAGCCAGGCCAGCGCCATCATCACCGCACCGGTCGTGGTCATCGTCAGTGACACCGTCTGGATGCGCGAGGGCAGGTTGAGCAGCCGCACCCCGAAGGTGGGGTCCTGCACGACGGGGCGGGCGCCGGCGCCGAGGGCGCCGATCGCCATCAGGACGGTTCCGGTGGCCCCGAACAGGCGGGTCCGGCGCTGCGCGACGACCTCGGCGGGGTTGAGTGGGGATCCGACGGTGCGTTCATCGCCGTGCCACCGGGCGATCGATGAGCTGAAGGTCGACAGGCGGCTTGCCATCAGGGCAGCCTAACCGCCCTCGGACGCGGTCCTCGCCAGACGACGGTGGCCCAGGTCACGTAAGGGTGCCCTTGCTAGAACCCCGCGAGGAATTCCGTCACAATGGTGTTGTGAAAATGCGTCGGACGGCTGCGGGCTCGGCTTCGAGCCCAGCTTCGGTCAGTGGGCCGAAGCAGGTCAACGACGTGGTGCCGGCCTCTGACGGGCACACTCGGCGCGCGATCATCCACCTCCTGTTGGAGGGTCCCATCACGGCGGGGCAGATCGGCGAGCGGCTCGGGATTTCGGCTGCCGGCGTGCGTCGTCACCTCGATGCCCTGATCGAAGCCGGCGATGCACAGGCCAGCGCTGCCGCGGCATGGCAGCACAACGGCCGGGGGCGCCCGGCCAAGCGGTACCGCCTGACGGCGGCGGGCCGGGCCAAGCTCGGCCACACCTACGACGACCTCGCGGTTGCCGCGATACGGCAGTTGCGTGAGATCGGCGGCAAGGACGCCGTGCGGACTTTCGCCCGGCGCCGGATGGACACCATCCTGGCCGGGGTCACCGAGGGGTCCGACGGGGTCTGCGACACCGCCGACCGGGTCGCCGATGCGTTGAGCAGGGCCGGGTATGCCACCACCACGACTCCGGTGGACGGGCCGATTCACGGGGTGCAGATCTGTCAGCATCACTGCCCGGTATCGCATGTGGCCGAAGAGTTTCCGGAGTTCTGCGAGACGGAGAACGAGGCGTTCGCCGAGATCCTGGGCACCCACGTACAACGGCTGGCCACCATCGTCAACGGTGACTGCGCCTGCACCACTCACGTCCCACTCGATGCCGACGGCATCGAACACAAAGTGAACACAGACAGCACAGAGAAGGTTCGGAGCACAGCCCGCGCCCGGACGACCGCAACGATCAAACAAGGAGCGGCGACATGACCATCACGCCCGAAACGCCATTGACCCAGGAAGAGACCATTGCGTCGCTGGGCAACTACGGCTACGGCTGGTCGGACTCGGACGTCGCGGGCGCCAGTGCGCAGCGCGGCCTGTCCGAAGCCGTCGTGCGTGACATCTCGGCCAAGAAGAACGAGCCGGAGTGGATGCTGGAGTCCCGGCTCAAGGCACTGCGCACCTTCGACAAGAAGCCCATGCCGCACTGGGGCTCCAACCTCGAGGGCATCGACTTCGACAACATCAAGTACTTCGTGCGCTCCACCGAGAAGCAGGCGGCTTCCTGGGAGGAACTGCCCGAGGACATCCGCAATACCTATGACCGCCTCGGCATTCCGGAAGCCGAGAAGCAGCGTCTGGTGGCCGGTGTGGCCGCACAGTACGAGTCCGAGGTGGTGTACCACCAGATTCGCGAGGACCTCGAGGCGCTCGGCGTCATCTTCCTCGACACGGACTCGGGTCTGCGTGAGCACCCGGAGATCTTCCAGAAGTACTTCGGCACGGTGATCCCGGCCGGCGACAACAAGTTCTCCGCGCTGAACACCGCGGTGTGGTCGGGCGGTTCGTTCATCTACGTGCCCCCGGGCGTGCACGTCGACATCCCGCTGCAGGCCTACTTCCGGATCAACACCGAGAACATGGGTCAGTTCGAGCGGACGCTGATCATCGCCGACGAGGGCTCCTACGTGCACTACGTCGAGGGTTGTACCGCACCGATCTACAAGTCGGATTCGCTGCACTCCGCAGTCGTCGAGATTGTCGTCAAGCCCGGCGCCCGGGTGCGCTACACGACGATCCAGAACTGGTCCAACAACGTCTACAACCTGGTCACCAAGCGGGCCCGGGCCGAGGCCGGCGCCACCATGGAGTGGATCGACGGCAACATCGGTTCCAAGGTCACCATGAAGTACCCCGCGGTCTGGATGACCGGTGAGCACGCCAAGGGCGAGGTGCTCTCGGTGGCGTTCGCCGGTGAGGGTCAGCACCAGGACACCGGCGCCAAGATGCTGCACCTGGCCCCGAACACGTCGAGCAACATCGTGTCCAAGTCGGTGGCCCGCGGCGGTGGCCGCGCGTCCTACCGCGGGCTCGTCCAGGTCAACAAGGGCGCGCACGGCAGCAAGTCGAGCGTGAAATGCGATGCGCTGCTGGTCGATACGGTCAGCCGCTCGGATACCTACCCGTACGTGGACATCCGCGAGGACGACGTCACGATGGGTCACGAGGCCACGGTGTCCAAGGTCAGCGAGGATCAGCTCTTCTATCTGATGAGCCGCGGTCTGACCGAGGACGAGGCGATGGCGATGGTGGTGCGCGGCTTCGTCGAGCCCATCGCCAAGGAACTGCCCATGGAGTACGCGCTCGAGCTGAACCGGCTCATCGAGCTGCAAATGGAAGGCGCGGTCGGTTAAGTGACGCAGAATCTCACCCAAGCGGTCGAAGGGGTCGCACACAATAAGGGCGAGCTGTTCGCATCGTTCGACGTCAACGCCTTCGAGGTGCCCGGCGGTCGCGACGAGCTGTGGCGGTTCACCCCGCTCAAGCGGCTGCGCGGGCTGCACGACGGCTCGGCCGTCGCGAACGGCAGCGCCGGCGTCACCGTCACCGAGCGGCCCGGTGTGACCGTGGAGACCGTCGGCCGTGACGACAAGCGCCTCGGTGAGGGCGGCACGCCCACCGATCGTGTTGCCGCCCAGGCTTACTCGTCGTTCGAGACCGCGACGGTGGTGACGGTCAAGCGGGACACCGAGGTGGCCGAGCCCATCGAGATCGTGATCGACGGGCCCGGCGCGGACACCGTGGGCTACGGGCATCTGCAGATCCGGGTCGAGGAACTGTCCCGGGCGATCGTGGTCGTCGACCTGCGCGGCAGCGGAACCTACGCCGACAATGTCGAGATCATCGTCGGTGATGCGGCCGGCCTCGGACTGATCTGGATCGCCGACTGGGCCGACGACATGGTGCATGTCAGTGCCCACCACGCCAAGCTTGGCAAGGACGCGGTGCTCGGGCACGTCAACGTCACCCTCGGTGGCGATGTCGTGCGCACCTCGGCCACCGTGCGATTCACCGGGCCCGGCGGTGACGCCAAGATGCTGGGCACCTACTTCGCCGACGACGGTCAGTTCTTCGAGTCGCGGCTGCTGGTCGACCACGCCCAGCCGCACTGTAAGTCCGACGTCCTCTACAAGGGTGCGCTGCAAGGGGATCCGGATTCCAAGAAGCCCGACGCGCACACGGTGTGGATCGGCGACGTGCTGATCCGCGCCGAGGCCACCGGTACCGACACCTTCGAGGTGAACCGGAACCTGGTGCTCACCGACGGTGCCCGCGCCGATTCGGTGCCCAACCTCGAAATCGAGACCGGCGAGATCGTCGGCGCCGGGCACGCCAGCGCCACTGGGCGTTTCGACGACGAGCAGTTGTTCTACCTGCGCGCCCGCGGTATCCCCGAGGATCAGGCCCGGCGCCTGGTCGTGCGCGGATTCTTCAACGAGATCATCGCCAAGATCGCTGTCCCCGAGGTGCGCGAGCGTCTGACCGCCGCCATCGAAAAAGAACTTGCCATCACCGAATCGAAAGCATCGCACTCATGACCACTCTGGAAATCAAGGACCTGCACGTCTCGGTCAACGCCGCCGAAGGCGCTGAGAACACCGAGATCCCGATTTTGAAGGGTGTCGACCTCACCGTGAAGTCGGGGGAGACCCACGCGGTGATGGGGCCCAACGGCTCCGGAAAGTCGACGCTGTCCTACGCGATCGCCGGGCACCCCAAGTACACCGTCACCTCCGGTTCGATCACCCTCGACGGGCAGGACGTCCTCGAGATGAGCATCGACGAGCGGGCGCGCGCGGGCCTCTTCCTGGCCATGCAGTACCCGGTCGAGGTGCCCGGGGTGTCGATGTCGAACTTCCTGCGCACGGCGGCCACCGCCGTTCGTGGCGAGGCGCCGAAGCTGCGCCACTGGGTCAAGGAAGTCAAGACTGCGATGGACGAGCTGGACATCGATCCGGCGTTCGGTGAGCGCAGCGTCAACGAGGGCTTCTCCGGTGGTGAGAAGAAGCGCCACGAGATCCTGCAGCTGGGTCTGCTCAAGCCGAAGATCGCCATCCTCGACGAGACCGACTCGGGTCTGGACGTCGACGCGCTGCGCATCGTCAGCGAGGGCGTCAACCGCTACGCCGAGGCCGAGCACGGTGGCATCCTGCTGATCACCCACTACACCCGCATCCTGCGCTACATCCGTCCGCAGTTCGTGCACGTGTTCGTGGGCGGCCGCATCGTGGAATCGGGCGGACCGGAACTCGCCGACGAGCTCGAAGAGAACGGATACGTGCGCTTCACGCAGGCGGTTGGTGCCTGATATAGCGCGGACGCGAGGAGCAAGACAGTGACCGTCGCACGGACTATCGACCCCACCGTGCTGGCTGAGGTCAGGGCGGACTTCCCGATTCTGAGCCGGGTCATGCGCGGTGGAAAGCAGTTGGCGTACCTGGATTCCGGAGCGACGTCGCAGAAGCCGCTGCAGGTGCTCGACGCCGAACGGCGTTTCCTGACCACTTCCAACGGTGCCGTGCACCGCGGTGCGCACCAGCTGATGGAAGAGGCTACCGACGCCTACGAGCAGGGCCGCTCCGATATCGCGGCTTTCGTCGGTGCCGAGCCGGACGAGCTGGTGTTCACGAAGAACGCCACCGAATCGATCAACCTCGTCGCATACGTGCTGGGGGACAAGCGGTTCGAGCATGCCGTCGGCCCCGGTGACGTCATCGTCACCACCGAGCTGGAGCACCACGCCAATCTGATTCCGTGGCAGGAGCTGGCCCAGCGGACCGGTGCCACGCTCAAGTGGTACGGCGTCACCGATGACGGCCGCATCGACCTCGATTCGCTGCAGCTCGACGAGCGCGTGAAGGTGGTGGCGTTCAGTCATCATTCGAACGTCACGGGCGCTATCGCACCGGTGGACGAAATCGTCAGGCGGGCTAGGTCTGTTGGCGCCTTGACGGTCTTGGATGCCTGCCAGTCGGTGCCGCACCAGCCGGTCGACTTTCATGCCCTTGACGTCGATTTCGCGGCGTTCTCGGGGCACAAGATGCTCGGCCCGACGGGCATCGGGGTGCTCTACGGCCGGCTCGCGCTGCTGAACTCGATGCCTCCGTTCATCACCGGTGGTTCCATGATCGAGACCGTCACGATGGAACAGACCACCTACGCGCCGGCCCCGCAGCGCTTCGAGGCGGGCACCCCGATGACCTCGCAGGTGGTCGGATTGGCTGCTGCCGCACGGTATTTGAACAACATCGGCATGGACGCCGTCGAGGCGCACGAGGCCGAGCTGGTGGCCGCTGCACTGGAAGGCCTGTCGGGGCTGCCGCAGGTTCGCGTCATCGGTCCGACGACGATGGAACACCGCGGATCGCCGGTGAGTTTCGTCGTCGACGGGATCCACGCCCACGATGTCGGGCAGGTGCTCGACGACGAGGGTGTCGCGGTGCGCGTCGGGCACCATTGCGCGTGGCCGCTGCACCGTCGCTTCGGAATCGCCGCCACGGCTCGCGCGTCATTCGCGGTCTACAACACGCTCGACGAGGTCGACCGCCTGGTGGCCGGCATCAAACGCGCTGTGGAGTTCTTCTCGTGAAGATGGAACAGATGTACCAGGAAGTGATCCTCGATCACTACAAACATCCGCACAATCGCGGACTGCGGGAGCCCTTCGCCGCCGAGGTGCATCACGTCAACCCGACCTGTGGAGACGAGGTGACGCTGCGGGTCGCGCTGTCCGAGGACGCGGAGACGGTGGCCGACATCTCGTATGACGGGCAGGGCTGTTCGATCAGCCAGGCCGCCACCTCGGTGCTGACCGATCAGGTCATCGGCCAGAGCGTCGGCGACGCGCTCAAGACGGTCGAGGCATTCACCGAGATGATTTCCTCACGCGGCAACGTGGAGGGGGACGAAGATGTACTCGGTGACGGCATCGCGTTCGCCGGTGTCGCCAAGTATCCGGCCCGCGTGAAGTGCGCGTTGCTGGGTTGGATGGCTTTTAAAGACGCGCTGGTGCAGGCCAGCGACGACGTGGAGGACAAGCGATGAGTGAGACCGCTTCAGACGAACTGCTGGCCGACGTCGAGGAAGCCATGCGCGACGTGGTGGATCCCGAGCTGGGCATCAATGTCGTCGACCTCGGTCTGGTTTACGGCCTCAACGTGGAGCAGGGCGATGACGGCGCGGTCGCGCTGATCGACATGACGCTCACCTCGGCGGCCTGCCCGCTGACCGATGTCATCGAGGATCAGTCACGTACCGCGTTGGTGGGCGCCGGCCTGGTCAACGAGATCAAGATCAACTGGGTCTGGAATCCGCCGTGGGGCCCGGACAAGATCACCGATGACGGCCGCGAGCAGCTGCGCGCCCTCGGGTTCACCGTCTGAGGCGACTCTGTCGGTGCTTGGTGCTACCAATTTCGTCGGTAGACTAAATCGGAGGCACGCATGGAGCACAGTCCTGAGGTAAAGGTCGTCGGTGACCGGTTGGTGTTGGGGCCGGTCACGGTGGAGTTCGCACGGACACTGCGCATTCCCGAGACCGGGTTGCACCCGCTCCCGCCGGGGCTCGATTCCTTCCCGCTGCGCCGGGTTCAGGACTATGCCGATCGGGTGCCGTCCGAGTGGCTGGCGCACGGCGGAATCATGCTGCCGATCTACCAGCGCGAGGCGATGTGGCTGTCGTTCGGCTCGTCCGAAGCGGCCGCGCTCCAGGTCGGCATCGGGAAGGTGTGTGCGGTAAGTGGCGAGAGTTGGCGGGACCGCCTGGCCCGGGATCCGCAGAACTACGTCGCGCTGCCCGAGCAGCCGTGGCTGGACGGCATCAACGCGGGCGACGGCTTCGTCCGCCAGTTCGTGGCGGTGCCACTGGGTTCCGGCGCAACGGTCGAAGGCCAGGTCACCGGGCAGGAAGTGCACGGCGGGGTCCAGTTACGTGCTGTCGGTCTGACGGCGCAGGCCCTGGAGGCGTGGCAGGCGCGCCCAAGCTTCGAAGATGAGATGGCGGTCTTCGAGGATTGCGATCCGCTCCCCGCACCTTCCGCGGCACCGGCGATGGGTCTGGGCGCCGGCGGCAGGATGCGGCAGGAGGTCTACGCCGACGACCGTCCGTTGTCCGATTACGACGAGGATCGTTGCTGGCGGGTGTTCGTCCATCTGTGCAGTGCGGCTCAGTGGACGGCGATCACCGGTGAGGTGCCGCCGCCCAGTCCGGTGGACCGCGATGCCTATGTCGAGGCCGGTCTGCCTTGGTTCGACTACTACGACGCCGACGCCCGGGACCTGACCGCGCCCGGGGTGCTGACGAACGTCAAGAGCGTCGGTGAGTGGTTCGGTGTGAGCGAAAAGCCCTTTGTCGCTGTGGATCCGGAGAAAGTCGTGACGCTGAAGGGTGCACCGGGCGACGCTGTTGCGGATGGAGATTGGTAGCCGAGGGTGCTGACCGTTCCGGCCTTCGTCTGGCGGGGCGGCTTCGTCGGCCGTGCGCTCATCGTCGGCGCCGCGGTGGGCTCGGTGCTGGGCGTGCTGGCCTGGTTGGATTCCGGATTTTGGATCTCGGGCGTGATCGTGCTCGTCGTCGTGGGCACGGTCTACGGCATCTGGATGGCCCGCAGGATGGCGCGGTACTGGCCGGCGGCGCAGCGATTGTCCGGCGCCGAGCGGGTGGCGGTGGTCCGCGCCACGCGCGCCGGTGAACCGATCGACGCTCCGCGCCTGGCCGAGGCCGCAGGTGATTACCGACGAGGTGTGCGTGATGCTGCCGAGGCTGCCCGCCCGTTCCGATGGTTGCTGCCCGTGGTGCTCATCGTCGCCGCGGCAAGTGCGGTGTGGGACGCCGTGTTCGGCTCGGTCGGCAATGCCGTGGCGTCGGTCATCTACCTGACGGCGCTGGTGATGGAGGTGGCCTGGTGGCCCAAGCGCCAGGCCCAGCTGCTGGCCCAGGTCGATCAAGCCTGTGGATAACTCCCGATTTCGGGCGATTTCCGTCGGGACCTGTCGGGTGCCCTCGTTAGCTTCCGGGCAAAGGGACCAAAGTGGTCTCGCTGAACGGGAAGGCACCGTCATGAACACCGAAATCGAGCGGCTACGCGCGGCCTGCGAGCGCGACCTGGGAGACCCGGCGGGATGGGCACAGCCGGGGGGATATCCGAAGTCGTTGGCGCTGTGCATCATCGATGCGATGTTTGTCACCGGCGCGCGGCATCTCACCGTCGAGAAGGTGGTGGCGCGTTACCGCGCGCACCGGGCAGGTCAGGGAGGTGACGCCGACACCGACGGGGCCGCCGAACTCCTGGCTACCGTCCATGAATTCGGGGGTCCGGAGCGGTGGGCGTCGGAGATCGGCAATCGTCGTCCTACGTCGACCGCCAAGAACGCGCCGCTGCGGGCAGCCGCACTGGTGGAGGCCACCCAGGCACTTGTCGCGTTGGGCATCGGGACCACCGTGGAACTGCGTGCGGCCGCCGAGGACGCCGAGCGTTGCGGGCCGGCCAGAGCGGCCTGGTGTGGGGTACCCGGGCAACGGTCCGGCTTCACGTGGACCTACCTCGTGCTCCTGGCACAGGTGCCGGAGGTCAGCGTCGACGCCGCGGTGGCTGGCTATGTGACTCGCGAGGCAGGCGCCGCCGACCCGGCCGCGGCGCTGCGTGCCGTGTCGGACTCCGCAGGGTGGGACCTCGCCGCGCTGCACAACGCACTCTGGCGGCTCGAGTCGGGACGGCGCCGTGACCTGCCTTCGTCTGCCTGATCATCACCGAGGGGTCCGGCTGGCCGTTCAGCATTCCGACTCTGTCCGGGGAGAGGGTGCTCGACGGCCGGCGTGCGGTTACCGCCGCCGTACACGACCACGGGTCGGCTTCGGGCCGCCGGCGTCGACGTTCGCCGGTTACCACGCTGAAACCGCGTTGGCTGCCCTGCACTGAAATATGGTGGGAACAGGCCGTCAAGCCCCGACGTTAGGAAAAGTGTGAGTACGCAAGACATCACCGCAGATCAGTTCAATGACATCGTCAACGGCAACGAGATCGTGCTGGTGGATTTCTGGGCGTCATGGTGTGGGCCGTGCCGCGCGTTTGCGCCGACGTTCAAGGCCGCCTCCGAGCAGCACCCCGACGTCGTGTTCGCCAAGGTGGACACCGAGGCCGAGCAGGGGCTCGCCGCCGCAGCCGACATCCGGTCGATCCCCACCCTCATGGCGTTCAAGAAGGGCAAGTTGGTCTTCAACGAGGCCGGAGCGCTCCCGCCGGCCGCGCTTGAGGATCTGGTGCAGAAGATCAAGGAATTCGACATCGACGCGGCCATGAAAGAGCAGGCCGCTCAGGGCGACGCCGACCAAGTCTGACGTCCGGCACGCGATAGCGTGCTGTTCGTGACTGCGCAGAACGAATTCGTCCTGGTCGACCGTCCGCGGCCGGACGTGGCCCTGGTGACCCTCAACCGCCCTGAGCGGATGAACTCGATGGCGTTCGACGTCATGGTCCCGCTCAAAGCCGTGCTGGAAGAGTTGCGCTACGACAACAGCGTGCGCGTCGTGGTACTGACCGGGGCCGGCCGAGGGTTCTCGTCCGGAGCCGATCACAAGTCGGCCGGGTCGGTGCCGCACGTCGCCGGGCTGACCAGGCCGACGTACGCCCTGCGCTCGATGGAGATCCTCGACGATGTGATTCTCGCCCTACGGCGGCTGCATCAGCCCGTGATCGCCGCGGTGAACGGCGCGGCCATCGGAGGCGGGCTGTGCCTGGCCCTGGCGTGTGACGTCCGGGTCGCCGCCAAGGGTGCGTATTTCCGCGCCGCGGGGATCAACAACGGTCTGACCGCCAGTGAGCTGGGCTTGTCCTACCTGCTGCCGCGGGCCATCGGGTCGTCGCGGGCGTTCGAGATCATGTTGACCGGCCGTGACGTCGACGCCCGGGAGGCCGAACGCATCGGTCTGGTGTCCAGCGTGGTGGCCGAGGACGCGCTGCTGGACTCCTGTTATTCGATGGCGGATCGGATGGCGGCGTTCTCCCGGCCCGGTATCGAGTTGACCAAGCGCACACTTTGGAGTGGACTGGACGCCGCTAGCCTGGAGGGGCACATGCAGGCCGAGGGCCTGGGACAACTCTTTGTGCGTCTGCTCACCGCAAACTTTGAGGAAGCGGTTGCCGCGCGCGCTGAGAAGCGCCCCGCGGTATTCACCGACGAGCGCTAGCGCGAGGAGCCGACTGGCACCGCGAGAAGTAACGACCAGAAACTAGGAGGACCGCAGCGTGATCACCGCAACGGACCTGGAGGTCCGCGCCGGCGCGCGCACGCTGCTGTCCATCGATGGCTCTGCGCTGCGAGTGCAGCCAGGCGACCGGATCGGTCTGGTCGGACGCAACGGCGCAGGCAAGACCACGACCATGCGCATCCTGGCGGGGGAGGGCGAACCCTACGCTGGCACCATCACGCGTACGGGTGAGATCGGCTATCTGCCCCAGGATCCCCGTGAGGGCAATCTGGATGTGCTGGCCCGTGACCGGGTGCTGTCGGCACGCGGCCTCGACACGCTGCTGGCCGACCTGGAGAAGCAGCAGGCCCTGATGGCTGAGGTGGCCGACGACGCCGCCCGCGACAAGGCGGTGCGGCGCTACGGGCAGCTGGAGGAGCGGTTCTCGGCGCTCGGCGGGTATGCCGCCGAGAGCGAGGCCGGACGCATCTGTGCCAGCCTCGGCCTGCCCGACCGGGTGTTGACCCAGCCGCTGCGGACCCTGTCCGGCGGTCAGCGCCGCCGGGTGGAGCTGGCTCGCATCCTGTTCGCGGCGTCCGAGACGGGTTCCGGCTCGGCGACCACGTTGCTACTGGACGAGCCGACCAACCACCTCGACGCCGATTCGATCGGCTGGCTGCGCGACTTCCTGCATAACCACACCGGCGGCCTCGTCGTGATCAGCCACGATGTCGACCTGCTCGACGAGGTCGTCAACCGGGTTTGGTTCCTGGATGCGGTCCGCGGTGAGGCCGATGTGTACAACATGGGCTGGAAGAAGTACCTCGACGCGCGCGCCACCGACGAACAACGTCGTCGCCGCGAGCGCGCCAATGCGGAGAAGAAGGCCGGCGCATTGCGGGCCCAGGCCGCCAAGATGGGCGCGAAAGCCACCAAAGCCGTTGCCGCACAGAACATGTTGCGCCGGGCCGAGCGCATGATCGCCGAACTGGATGCCGAGCGGGTGGCCGACAAGGTGGCCCGCATCAAGTTCCCCACGCCGGCGCCGTGCGGGAAAACCCCGTTGGTGGCCAAGGGGTTGACGAAAACGTATGGATCACTCGAGATCTTCACGGGCGTCGATCTGGCCATCGACCGGGGCTCTCGGGTGGTGGTACTCGGCCTCAACGGTGCAGGCAAGACGACGCTGCTGCGGCTGCTCGCCGGAGTGGAGACCGCCGACGCCGGAGTCCTGGAACCCGGCCATGGCTGCAAGATCGGGTATTTCGCCCAGGAACATGACACCCTCGACAACGAGGCGACGGTCTGGGAGAACATCCGTCACGCGGCACCGGATACCGGGGAGCAGGATCTTCGAGGTCTGTTGGGCGCCTTCATGTTCACCGGCCCGCAGTTGGAACAACCCGCAGGCACCCTGTCCGGCGGTGAGAAGACGCGCCTTGCGCTGGCGGGTCTGGTTGCTTCGACGGCCAATGTGCTGTTGCTCGACGAGCCGACCAACAACCTCGATCCCGCGTCGCGAGAGCAGGTTCTGGACGCGCTGCGCAGCTACCAGGGTGCCGTGGTGTTGGTGACCCACGATCCGGGCGCGGCCGAGGCCCTCGACCCGCAGCGCGTGGTCCTGTTGCCGGACGGCACGGAGGACTTCTGGTCCACCGAATACCGGGATCTCATCGAACTCGCCTGACCGCGAAACCTCAAGAACCGCCGCATCTTCGGATACGTCAATATAAGACGTTGGACAAATCGGCCCATCGGTGTGTGTGGGGTTTCTAGTGTGGGTACCCGTCGGGACATCACAAGCGGGGAGATGTCGATGAGGGATATGAACAAGAATCGCGGCGAACTGCTGGCAGAGCTTCGCAAGGCGTACGAGGGGGGTGCCAGTATCCGCTCGCTGGTGGCTGCTACGGGACGTTCTTACGGCTCGATCCACAGCTTGCTGCGTGAGTCGGGAACGACGATGCGCAGCCGCGGTGGGCCAAATCACCGCACCCGGGCCAGGGCCTGACAAGCACAACGGCTGTGCGGTAGCCGGATTCAGCTGTCCGCCGGCGTCTGCTGCCGCACGCTGGCTTCTACCAGATCGAGTACCGCGGTGAGATTCTTCGGGTCCTCGCCGGAGGCGATGCGCGCCACCAGGCCGTCCAGGACCAGGTCGAGATAGATGTGCAGGACCGCACTCGGCACGTCGTCACGCAGACGGCCGGCTTGCTTCTGTCGACGTAGGCGCTCGGTGACCGTGGCGTCCAGCTCTGCCGACCGTTCCGCCCAGCCTTGGTGAAATGCCGGATCGTTGCGCAACTTTCGGGCGATCTCCAGCCGGGTGGCGAGCCAGTCGAACTGCTCCGGGGCGGCGAGCATGTTCCGCATCACCTGGATCAGGCCTTCGCGGGCGGCCACTTCGGCCATCCGCTCGGCATCCTCCCGAGCCAGTTCGAAGAACAAGGTGTCCTTGTCCTTGAAGTGGTGAAAGATGGCGCCGCGCGACAGCCCGATGGTTTCTTCGAGCCGCCGCACGGTCGCACTCTCGTAGCCGTATTGACCGAAGCAGCGCCGAGCGCCGTCAAGAATCTGACGGCGCCGGGCCGCGAGGTGGTCGTCCGTCACCCGGGGCATTCAGACCACTCCTCGCGCAAGCGCCCGTTGGCGCTGTCCCTTACCTGCTTCGGTCAGTCCGGACAGGATTACTTCGACTTCAGCATGTTCCGCAGCACGTACTGCAGGATGCCGCCGTTGCGGTAGTAGTCGGCCTCACCGGGGGTGTCGATGCGAACCACGGCGTCGAACTCCACCGTTGATCCATCCTCCTTGGTGGCAGTGACCTTGACGGTCTTCGGGGTCTTGCCCTTGTTGAGCTCCTCGATGCCGGTGATGTCGTAGGTCTCGGTGCCGTCGAGCTTGAGGCTCGCTGCCGATTCGCCCGCCGGGAACTGCAGCGGGATGACGCCCATGCCGATCAGGTTCGACCGGTGGATGCGCTCGAAGGACTCGGTGATGACGGCCTTGACGCCCAGCAGCACCGTGCCCTTGGCCGCCCAGTCACGCGAGCTGCCCGAACCGTATTCCTTGCCGCCCAGGACGACCAGCGGGATGCCGGCCTCCTTGTAGTTCACCGAGGCGTCGTAGATGAACGACTGGGGGCCGCCGTCCTGGGTGAAGTCGCGGGTGTAGCCGCCGGAGACGTCGTCGAGCAGCTGGTTGCGCAGCCGGATGTTGGCGAAGGTGCCGCGGATCATCACCTCGTGGTTGCCGCGGCGCGACCCCAGCGAGTTGTAGTCCTTGCGCTCCACGCCGTTGGCGTCCAGGTACTGCGCAGCCGGGGTGCCCGGCTTGATGGAACCGGCCGGGCTGATGTGGTCGGTGGTCACCGAATCGCCAAGCAGGGCAAGGACTCTGGCGCCCTTGATGTCGCCGACCGGCTCCGGTTCGGCGGGCATGCCGTCGAAGTACGGCGCCTTGCGCACGTAGGTCGAGCTGTCGTCCCACTCGAAGATGTTGCCTTCGGGGGTGGAGAGCGAACGCCAGCGGTCGTCGCCCTTGAAGACGTCGGCATAGGAGTCGGTGAACATCTCCCGGTTGATCGAGGACGCGATGGTCTCCTCGATCTCCTGGGCAGACGGCCAGATGTCCTTGAGGAAGACGTCGTTGCCCTGCTGATCCTGGCCGAGCGGGTCGGTCTCGAAGTCGAAGTCCATGGTGCCCGCGATGCCGTAGGCGATGACCAGCGGCGGGGAGGCCAGGTAGTTCATCTTGACGTCGGGGGAGATTCGGCCCTCGAAGTTGCGGTTACCCGAGAGCACCGCGGTCACCGACAGGTCGTTGTCGTTGATGGCCTTGGAGATCTCGTCGGGCAGCGGGCCGGTGTTGCCGATGCACGTGGTGCAGCCGTAACCGCCCAGGTAGTAGCCGAGCTTCTCCAGGTACGGCCACAGGCCGGCCTTGTTGTAGTAGTCGGTGACGACCTGGCTGCCCGGCGCCATGTTGGTCTTGACCCACGGCTTGCTGGTCAGGCCCTTCTCGACGGCCTTCTTGGCCAGCAGGGCCGCACCCAGCATGACCGACGGGTTGGAGGTGTTGGTGCAGGACGTGATGCCTGCGACGACGACCGCGCCGTGGTCGAGCACGAACTCGCCGCGCTCTTCGGAGCGCACGGTCACCGGCTTGGTCGGCCGGCCCTCGGCGCCGTTGGCGGCAGACGGACGCACATCGACCGCACCGTCGTCGGCGAACGACAGCTTGGCGGGGTCCGAAGCCGGGAACGACTCCTCGACCGCCTCGTCGAGCTGCGTGTGCGGGGTCGGGAGGTTTTCCTCGACGTAGTTGTGGATGTCCTTGCGGAACGCGTTCTTGGCGTCCGACAGCTCGATGCGGTCCTGCGGGCGCTTCGGGCCGGAGATGGAGGGCACCACGGTCGACAGGTCGAGCTCGAGGTACTCGGAGAACACCGGTTCCCGGTCGGGGTTGTGCCACATGCCCTGCGTCTTGGCGTAGGCCTCGACGAGTGCCAGCTGCTGCTCGGTGCGCCCGGTCAGCCGCAGGTAGTTGATGGTCTCGTCGTCGATCGGGAAGATCGCTGCGGTGGAACCGAACTCGGGGCTCATGTTGCCCAGGGTGGCGCGGTTGGCCAGCGGCACCTCGGCCACGCCCTTGCCGTAGAACTCGACGAACTTGCCGACCACGCCGTGCTTGCGCAGCATGTCGGTGACGGTGAGCACCACGTCGGTGGCGGTCACGCCGGGCTTGATCTCACCGGTCAGCTTGAAGCCGACGACGCGGGGGATGAGCATCGAGACGGGTTGGCCCAGCATGGCGGCCTCGGCCTCGATGCCGCCGACGCCCCAACCCAGCACGCCCAGGCCGTTCTCCATGGTGGTGTGGCTGTCGGTGCCCACACAGGTGTCGGGGTAAGCGACCCCGTTGCGGGTCATCACGACGCGGGCCAGGTACTCGATGTTGACCTGGTGCACGATGCCGGTGCCCGGCGGGACGACCTTGAAGTCGTCGAACGCGCCCTGGCCCCAGCGCAGGAACTGGTAGCGCTCGGAGTTGCGCTCGTATTCGAGTTCGACGTTGCGCTCGAAGGCGCCTGCATTGCCGAAGACGTCGAGGATGACGGAGTGGTCGATGACCATCTCGGCGGGGGAGAGTGGGTTGACCTTGTTCGGATCACCGCCGAGGGCGGCCACGGCCTCGCGCATGGTGGCCAGGTCGACGATGCACGGCACACCGGTGAAGTCCTGCATCAGCACGCGGGCCGGGGTGAACTGGATCTCGATGCTCGGCTCGGCCGAGGGATCCCAGTTGGCGATGGCCTGGATGTGATCCTTGGTGATGTTGGCGCCGTCCTCGGTGCGCAGGAGGTTCTCCGCGAGCACCTTGAGGCTGTACGGCAGCTTCTCGGTGCCGGGCACCGCGTCGAGGCGGTAAATCTCGTAGCTCTGGTCCCCGACAGTCAGTGTGTCGCGGGCACCAAATGAGTTAAGGGACGAATTTTCCGTATTCTCGCTGCTCACATCAACTCCCGGCTAGACCTCGCCGCGACGGGCTGTGTCGGCGGCGTTCCGATGTTAACAGTACGCTTGTCCTGCAATGCCCTGTGGGCCGGGGTCCAGTCTTCCCTTGTCGCGTGCGCGTTGCTACCCCGTCGGGCTGATCCGTGTGATCCGGCTGCCCGGCGGCCACCCCACGCCCGACCGACGTTCATTTGTCACGTCGGCGTGGCGCCGGACCGTGAGCGTCACTCCAGCGTGACGATATGTGGTCGACGCGGTGACGATTCCCGTGTCGCTTCACAGGGGCCGACGGGCTCGGCGTACCGTGCGTCTGTGACCGGACCTCATGTCATCCCGTTCCTGCCGGCCTACATCCCGGTTGAGGTGTGCGACACCGTCGGGATGGATCCGGCGCAACCCGAGGGAGTGGCCAAGTGCATGGCGGCCGTGCAGGCCGACGTCCGTGATGACGGAGTGAGTGCCCCCGCAGCCGATGTCGATGCCCTGCGCCAGGTGGTGAGTGATGCCCGCCAAGGCGGGGTCGACCTGAAGATCGTGGTGCTGCCTGCCAATCCCGGTATTGACACGCCACTGCGTGACATCGCCGGCGAGGTCGGGGCGGCCAATCCCGGCGCGACGGTACTCGCGCTGAGCCCGTCGTTCGCCGGAACGTACAGCCCGACAATCGACCGGGTAACTCTGGAAGCCGGACAGGACGTGGCCAAGACCGGTAATCCGGTGTTGTCGGCGAAGAATTTCGTGGGGGAGATTTCGACCCCGGACTTTCCCTGGACTGCGCTCGCTATCGTGCTGACGCTCGGGGTGGCCGCGGCCGCCGCGTTGACTCGCGTTCTGCAGCTGCGCAGCAAACGATTGGCCGGGTCAGGGGCCTCGAGCGCACCGTCCGCCGAGGACTGAAAAACCCGTCGAACATTAGTTCGGTATTTCATCCAATATCACTAATAGGTCACACTATTCGCAATTACAATCCTGTAATTCGTGACTAAAGTTTCTTTGGCTTCAGATGTGACGTACGGTGCAATCGGTACCCATTGTTGCAGTTGTGCTTGATGTGACTTCTGTGCAAAGGCCCCGAGCAAACGCCGGCACGCCGACGTTGAGCCATAGGAGACTTGAGTCGAATGAGACGCACCGTTGGCGTCCCGCGCATGCGAGGAGCAGATAGGGTTCCGCGCACGCGAGGAGCAGGCCGGGTCACGGTGCCGCGCCTGTCCTTTCGTTTCTGGGCGGTGCCGCTGACCGCGGCCATGCTGGTGGGTACGGCTTTGTCGGGCGGCGTTCCGGCTGCGGCGGATCCCGGTGCACCGGATCAGGTAGCCACTCTCGTTGCGGCAGTCGCCAACGCCGACCAGAAGTTGCAGGAGCTGGGCGCTGCCATCCAGACGCAGCAGGAAGCCGTCAACAAGGCGATCGTCGACGTGCAGGACGCCCGCGATGCCGCCGCGACCGCGCAGCAGGAGGTCGACGCCAGCCAGCAGGGCATCGCCGACGCCAATCGCGCCATAGACGAGGCGCAGAAGCGGTTCGACACCTTCGCGGCGGCGAGCTACGTCAACGGGCCGTCGAGCTCCTATCTGACCGCGTCCGATCCCGCCGACATCGTCAACACCGCGGCGACGGGCCAGACCCTGGTCGCCAGCACCGACAAGGTGATCGCCGATCTGCAGCGGGCCCGCACCGAGCAGGTCAACCGTGAATCCGCGGCCCGGCTGGCCAAGCAGAATGCCGATCAGGCCGCGACCAAGGCTCAGACCAGCCAAGACGGCGCGGTGGCGGCACTGCAACAGGCGCAGCAGACATTCAGCGCCCAGCAAGGTGAGCTGAACCGGCTGACCGCTGAACGCGCAACGGCGGCAGCCCAACTCGCTCAGGTGAACAAGGCCTCGGCATCAACGGCCCCGGCGGCACCCGCACAGGGGCAGGCGCCACAGGTCGCGGCTGACGACTGGGATCGGGCGCCGGCGCAAGCGGGCCAGAAGTGGGCCGGCGAATGGGATCCGACACTGCCCGCCATTCCGAGCGCGTTCGTCAGCGGCGATCCGGTCGCGATCATCAACACAATTCTGGGGATCTCGTCGACCTCGGCCCAGGTCACCCAGAACATGGGACGGCAATTCCTGCAGAAGCTCGGCATCCTGCCCACGCCGACCGGCTACACCAACGGCGCGATCCCGCGGGTCTACGGCAGGCAGGCATCCGAATACGTCATCCAGCGGGCCGGATCGCAGATGGGCGTTCCGTACTCGTGGGGCGGTGGCAACGCGGCCGGTCCGAGCCGCGGCATCGACTCGGGGGCCAACACGGTCGGGTTCGACTGCTCGGGGCTGATCCTCTACGCGTTCGCCGGTGTCGGCATCAAGCTTCCGCACTACTCCGGCTCGCAGTACAACGCCGGTCGCAAGATTCCGTCCTCGCAGATGCGGCGCGGCGACGTGATCTTCTACGGACCCGGCGGCAGCCAGCACGTGACGCTCTACCTCGGCAATGGCCAGATGCTCGAAGCGCCCTACACGGGGTCGCAGGTCAAGATCTCGCCGGTCCGGACCAGCGGCATGACCCCGTACGTCGTCCGCTACATCGAATACTGATGGGAAAACATTGCGCTCCTTCGTCTTACGTTGCCTGATCCTGATCGCCGCGACCGCGTTCGCGGCGATCAGCATGGTCGCGCCGGCCAACGCCGCACCTGACGACGGCCAGTGGGATCCCACCCTCCCGAAGATCGTCAGCTCCGGGGCCCCGGGCGACCCGGTCGCCATCGCCAATGCTTCGTTCCAGGTCAGCCAGATCGCACTGCAGACCACGCAGAACCTCGGCCAGCAGTTCCTGCAGACCATCGGGCTGGCCCCGAAACAGGCAGCCTCGGCATTCCCCGGCGGTCGGGTCCGCGGCCCGCAGGCGATCGAATACGTGATTCGGCGCGGCGGTTCCCAGATGGGTGTGCCGTACTCGTGGGGTGGCGGCAAGCTGAACGGCCCCGGCCCCGGTGTGGACTATGACGCCGGCAAGATCGGCTACGACTGCTCGGGCTTCACCCGGTACGCGTTCGCGGGCGTGGGGGTGCAGATCCCCAAGTACTCCGGCGACCAGTACAACACCGGTCGCAAGGTGCCGGTGGCCCAGGCCAAGCGCGGTGACCTCCTGTTCTGGGGGCCCGGTGGTAGCCAGCACGTGGCGATGTACCTCGGCGGCGGCAAGATGCTGGAGGCGTCGGGCAGCGCGGAAAAAGTGACCGTGAGCCCGGTTCGCACCGCGGGCATTCAGCCCTATGCGGCCCGCATCATCGAATCCTGAGGGGAACCTGAAGTCTTCCGGGCAGCGTCGACGGATCTCGAAGTGCCTGGAATAGTTGACGGCGGGCACCCGATTGCCCGCTAGAGCAAAAAGCAAGACCAGCGTTTGTAGTCGAATACCGTGGGAGGAAGTTGATGACGTCACCGAGTGGACCGCCGCAGGGCGCCGGAGGTTATCCCGGCTCGAGCCCGGCGCCGGGCTTCCCGCCCGGATCGACCGGCTCCCATGCCGCGCCGGCAGCGCCGCAAGGAGCGACCAACGGCAGTCTGCAAGCTGAGGTGCACACCTTGGAACGCGCCATCTTCGAGGTCAAGCGGATCATCGTCGGCCAGGACCAGCTCGTCGAGCGGATGCTCGTCGGGCTTCTCGCCAAGGGCCATGTGCTGCTCGAAGGCGTGCCCGGCGTGGCCAAGACCCTGGCCGTCGAGACGTTCGCCAAGGTCGTCGGCGGCACCTTCGCCCGCATCCAGTTCACCCCTGACCTGGTGCCCACCGACATCATCGGTACCCGCATCTACCGGCAGGGCAAGGAAGACTTCGACATCGAGCTCGGCCCGGTGGTGGTCAACTTCCTGCTCGCCGACGAGATCAACCGCGCGCCGGCCAAGGTGCAGTCCGCCCTCCTCGAGGTGATGGCCGAGCGCAAGATCTCCATCGGCGGCAAGACTTTCCCGCTGCCCAGCCCGTTCCTGGTGATGGCCACCCAGAACCCGATCGAGCAGGAAGGTGTCTACGCGCTTCCGGAAGCCCAGCGCGACCGCTTCCTGTTCAAGCTCAACGTCGACTATCCGACGCCCGAGGAAGAGCGCGAGATCATCTACCGGATGGGCGTCAAGCCCCCGGAGCCCAAGCAGATCCTGAACACCGGCGATCTGCTGCGGTTGCAGGAACTCGCGGCAAACACCTTCGTGCATCACGCGCTGGTCGATTACGTGGTGCGCGTCGTCACCGCGACCCGCGAGCCGGAGAAGTTCGGTATGCCCGACGCGAAGGCATGGATCGCCTACGGCGCCTCGCCGCGTGCCTCGCTCGGCATCATCTCGGCCGCCCGCGCGCTGGCCCTGGTGCGTGGCCGTGACTACGTCATCCCTCAGGACGTCGTCGAGGTCATCCCCGATGTGCTGCGGCACCGCCTGGTGCTGACCTACGACGCGCTGGCCGACGAGGTCTCGGCGGAGACGGTGGTCAACCGGATCCTGCAGACCGTCGCCCTGCCTCAGGTGAATGCGCTTCCGCAGCAAGGACATTCGGTTCCGTCTGCCGTACCTGCCGCGGCCGGCGCGGCGGGTGGTCGGTGACCACTTCCCGACGCACCGTCGACCTGCCGTCACTGAAGCGCGGGGAGATTCGGGATCCCGCGTTGACGGCGGCGTTGCGCAAGCTTGAGCTGACGGTGCGGCGCAAGCTCGACGGGGTTCTGCACGGCGACCACCTCGGTCTGATCCCGGGTCCGGGATCAGAGCCGGGGGACTCGCGGATCTACCAACCCGGCGACGACGTGCGCCGGATGGACTGGTCGGTGACGGCGCGGACGCAGACGCCGCACGTGCGGCAGATGATCGCCGACCGCGAACTGGAGACCTGGCTGGTTGTCGACATGTCGGCGAGTCTGGACTTCGGTACCACCGGGTGTGAGAAGCGTGATCTGGCTGTGGCGGCTGCCGCTGCAATCGCATTTCTGAACAGCGGGGGCGGGAACCGGATCGGCGCGATCATCGCCAACGGTGACACCGTGCGCCGCGTTCCGGCACTGAGCGGGCGGGTGCACGAGCAGGAGCTGCTGCGGGCGATCGCCACCACGCCGAAGGCCCCCACCGGGGTGCGCGGCGACCTCGCGGCCGCCATCGACGGGCTGCGCCGTCCCGAACGCCGGCGCGGTATGGCGGTGATCATCAGTGACTTCCTCGGGCCGATCAACTGGATGCGCCCGCTGCGGGCCATCGCGGGGCGTCACGAGGTCCTGGGCATCGAGATCCTCGATCCGCGCGACGTCGAGCTGCCCGCGGTCGGCGATGTGGTGCTGCAGGACACCGAGACCGGCGTCACCCGGGAGTTCACCATCGACGAACAGCTGCGCAGTGACTTCGAGCGGGCCGCAGCGGCCCATCGTCAGGAAGTGGCCCGCACCTTGCGCCGTTGCGATGCGCCGCTGCTGAGCCTGCGCACCGACCGCGACTGGATCGCCGATGTGGTCCGGTTCGTGGCGACCCGGCGGCGCGGCGCCCTGGCCGGTAGGTAGCAGCAGGTAGCGGAAAGCTTGATCAGAAATCAACCGAAATGACTTCTAGCACATGACATTACCGATTCTCGGTCCGATGAGCCTGACGGGCTTCGCGCACGCGTGGTGGTTCCTGTTCCTGTTCGTGGTCCTGGGCCTGATCGCGTTCTACGTCTTCGTTCAGCGCGCGCGTAAGCAGCGGATCCTGCGGTTCGCCAACATGGAGCTGCTCGAAAGTGTGGCGCCCAAACAGCCCACCCGCTGGCGCCATCTGCCGGCGGCACTGTTGGCGGTCTCGCTCGTGCTCCTGACGGTGGCGATGGCCGGCCCCACCCACGACGTGCGGATTCCGCGTAACCGGGCGGTGGTGATGCTGGTGATCGACGTGTCGCAGTCGATGCGTGCTACCGACGTTGCTCCCAGCCGACTGGCCGCCGCGCAGGAAGCCGCCAAACAGTTCGCCGATCAGCTCACCCCCGGGATCAACCTCGGCCTGATCGCCTACGCCGGTACCGCCACGGTGCTGGTGCAGCCGACCACCAACCGCGAGGCCACGAAGAACGGCCTGGACAAACTGCAGTTGGCCGACCGGACGGCCACCGGTGAGGGCGTTTTCACAGCGTTGCAGGCGATCGCCACCGTCGGTGCGGTGATCGGCGGCGGTGACGAGAAGCCGCCCGCGCGCATCGTGCTGATGTCCGACGGCAAGGAGACTGTGCCGTCCAATCCGGACAACCCCAAGGGTGCGTACACCGCGGCGCGTACCGCCAAGGACCAGGGAGTGCCGATCTCCACGGTGTCTTTCGGCACGCCGTATGGCTATGTCGAGATCAACGATCAGCGCCAGCCGGTGCCGGTCGACGACGAGATGCTCGGCAGGATCGCCAAGCTGTCCGGCGGCGACGCCTTCACCGCGTCCAGCCTGGAGCAGCTCAAGCAGGTGTTCACCTCGCTGCAGCAGCAGATCGGTTACGAGACCATCAAGGGCGACGCCAGCCTCGGCTGGCTGCGGCTCGGCGCGTTGGTGCTGGCCGTGGCCGGGGTGGCGGCTCTGCTG
The DNA here is from genome assembly GCA_036235365.1 of Mycolicibacterium sp. 050232. Classification (GTDB taxonomy): domain Bacteria; phylum Actinomycetota; class Actinomycetes; order Mycobacteriales; family Mycobacteriaceae; genus Mycobacterium. The sequence goes on from JAZBEZ010000009.1 coordinate 255,673, forward strand.
ATCAACCGCAGACTGCCCGGTTAGAACACGATCGCGCCGGTGCGGACGGCGGTCCGCACCGGCGATGCGATTTTCAGACCATGCTGGTGACCAGATAAGTTGGCGGGCATGAGTGACGCTGCTGTCGCGAAAGCCGACACCGAATCCACCTCCGAAGGCGCCGCCGCAGAAGCCGCCGGCCGCCCGGCGTTCGTTCCCCGTTCCGTGCTGGTGACCGGAGGTAACCGGGGGATCGGCTTGGCGATTGCGCAGCGGCTCGCCGCCGACGGACACAAGGTCGCGGTAACGCACCGCGGATCGGGCGCCCCCGACGGCCTGTTCGGTGTCGTGTGCGACGTCACTGACAACGAGGCCGTCGACCGCGCGTTCAAAGAGGTCGAGGAGCACCAGGGTCCGGTCGAGGTGCTGGTCTCCAATGCCGGCATCTCCCAGGATGCATTCCTGATGCGGATGACCGAAGAGCGGTTCGAGAACGTCATCAACGCGAACCTCACCGGGGCGTTCCGCGTGGCGCAGCGGGCCTCGCGCAGCATGCAGCGCAAGCGTTTCGGCCGGATCATCTTCATCGGTTCGGTCTCGGGCATGTGGGGCATCGGCAACCAGGCCAACTACGCGGCCGCCAAGGCCGGTCTGATCGGCATGGCCCGCTCGATCTCCCGGGAACTGTCGAAGGCCGGCGTCACCGCCAACGTGGTGGCACCCGGCTACATCGACACCGAGATGACCCGCGCGTTGGACGAGCGGATTCAGGCCGGTGCCCTGGAATTCATCCCGGCCAAGCGCGTCGGCACCGCTGAGGAGGTCGCCGGTGCGGTCAGTTTCCTGGCTTCCGAGGACGCCGGCTACATCGCCGGTGCGGTGATCCCCGTCGACGGCGGCATGGGGATGGGGCACTGATCCAAAAGCTCTGGATTGCAACAACTTACGCGTAACTTTTCACCCAGGTAGGAGTCAGGACAATGGCAGGTTTGCTCGAAGGCAAGCGCATCCTCGTCACCGGGATCATCACGGACTCGTCGATCGCGTTCCATATCGCCAAGGTGGCCCAGGAGGCCGGCGCCGAGCTGGTGCTCACCGGGTTCGACCGGATGAAGCTGATCCAGCGCATCGCCGATCGGTTGCCCAAGCCCGCGCCGCTGCTGGAGCTCGACGTGCAGAACGAGGAGCACCTGGCGGGCCTGGCCGACCGGGTCACCGAGGTCATCGGCGCGGGCAACAAGCTCGACGGTGTGGTGCACTCGATCGGCTTCATGCCGCAGAGCGGTATGGGTGTCAACCCGTTCTTCGATGCTCCCTACGAGGATGTTGCCAAGGGCATCCACATCTCGGCGTACTCGTACGCGTCGCTGGCCAAGGCCCTGCTGCCGGTGATGAACGAAGGCGGCGGGATCGTCGGCATGGACTTCGACCCGACCCGGGCGATGCCGGCCTACAACTGGATGACGGTGGCCAAGAGCGCCCTCGAATCGGTCAACCGGTTCGTGGCGCGTGAGGCGGGCAAGTTCGGTGTGCGGTCGAACCTCGTTGCGGCGGGCCCGATCCGGACCCTGGCCATGAGCGCGATCGTCGGCGGTGCCCTGGGCGACGAGGCCGGCAAGCAGATGCAGCTGCTCGAGGAGGGCTGGGATCAGCGCGCACCGATCGGCTGGAACATGAAGGATCCGACGCCGGTCGCCAAGACCGTGTGCGCGCTGCTGTCCGACTGGCTGCCCGCCACCACCGGCACCATCATCTACGCCGACGGCGGCGCCAGCACCCAGCTGCTCTGATCTGACTTGTTTTCCGCCGAAACCGCATTCCGGCAGGCGTGCACTCGCACAATTCCTGCCGGAATGCGGTTTCGCCGTATGAGGGAGGCGAGATGATGGCCGGCGATGAAACAGGCTTCGACGCCGTTCTGCTGCTGTCCTTCGGCGGGCCGGAGGCGCCCGATCAGGTGATGCCGTTCCTGGAGAACGTGACCCGCGGCCGCGGCATCCCTGCCGAGCGGTTGGCCGACGTCGCCGAGCATTACCTGCATTTCGGCGGGGTGTCGCCGATCAACGGGATCAATCGGGCGCTGATCGAGCAGTTGCGTGCGCAGCTGCCCGGCCTTCCGGTCTATTTCGGCAACCGGAACTGGGAACCGTACGTCGAAGACACGGTCGCGACGATGCGGGACAACGGAATTCGACGGGCGGCGGTGTTCACCACGTCGGCCTGGGGCGGGTACTCCAGCTGCACCCAGTATGTCGAGGACATCGCCCGGGCGCGGGCCGCGGCGGGCGACGACGCGCCGGACCTGGTCAAACTGCGACAGTACTTCGACCATCCGCTGTTGGTGGAGATGTTCGCGGACGCGATCACGGCGGCCGCGGCCACGCTGCCTGCCGAACTGCGCGACGAGGCCCGGCTGGTGTTCACCGCCCACTCGGTACCCATCGCCGCCGATGAGCGGCACGGCCCCAGGCTCTACAGTCGCCAGGTCGGCTACGCGACGCGGCTGGTGGCCGGCGCCGCGGGCTACGAGGACTTCGACCAGGTGTGGCAGTCGCGGTCGGGCCCGCCCCGGATCCCCTGGCTGGAACCCGACGTCGCCGACCATCTGACCGCCTTGGGGCAGAAGGGAACCCGAGCGGTCATCGTGTGTCCGATCGGGTTCGTCGCCGACCACATCGAGGTGGTGTGGGATCTCGATTACGAGCTGCGGCTCCAGGCCGAACAAGCCGGTATCGCCTTCGCGCGAGCCAGCACTCCCAACGCCGACCCGCGTTTCGCCCGGTTGGCCGCCGGCCTGATCGAGGAGCTGCGCACGGGCGCGGCACCACAGCGCGTTGCGGGCCCGGACCCGGTCCCCGGCTACGGATACAGCGTCAACGGTGAGCCGTGCTCACCGCACTGCTGCGGTACGCCGTCCTAGCGGCGTGCGGGTGAAAAGCTAATCCCGCCAAGCCGATTGCAGGATGGACTCGAGCGCGACCAACCGCGCCGAGCGCACCACCTCAGCCAGAGGCCGCATGGCGTCACCGGCGATCTGCACCTCGGAGGAACTCTGCAGACCGATCGGCATGAGCCCTGAGCTCACCGTGATGATCGCCTCCACGTGGGCGGCGTTCTCCAGCACCCGTACCGCTCGGGTCGGGGCATGATCGGGGACCGGGTGCAGGCGTCCGGCCTCGAGGATGTCTTCCACCATGCCACGGGGATCGTCGACACCGACTCCGACGCCCGCCCGTAACGTGACCAGGGTGTCGGCGGCCGAGCGCACCGCGGACCGCAACTGGAATTCGGCGTCACCGAGGTCGTAGTGCTGCGGCGGAGGCAACACGGGCAGCGAGTACACGGTCCACGACAGCGCCCGCGGCTCCGGCTCGAACGTGGATTCGGTTTCCACGTCGTCGAATTCGAAGTACTCGAACTCCGGCACCAACCCGACGCCGTCCAACTCGTCGTGGGTCACCAGCACCGCTTCGCCGACCGCCAGCGCGTCCCGCTGGAACTGCGACCCTGCGGGCAATCCGCGGACGTCGCCGGGAACCGGTAGGGCCACCCTGATCGAGGGTCTGGTGCCGGATCTGCCGACGGCGGTGCGCAGCGTCTGCAGCAGCGACACCGAACCGGAGTCCTCCAACTCCGGCCAGGGCAGCCCGGTCCGAACCGCGGCCTGTGAGTCGTAGGCGGTCACAGAATGCATTGGTGCCCACTGAGATAACGCGTCGAGGACGTCGTCAGGCGCGGCCGCGCCGGCAAGCCAGGCGTTGGCCCAGATCGAAAGAGTTGCACTCGGACACCACATGATGTTGGCAGTGTAATTGCCGGTCGCCGATCAGGCCTTATTCGATAGGGTGGGTGTATGCCCCTTCCGCTGATCTGGCTCATCCTGGCGCTGGGACTCGCCGGGGCGGAGGCGCTGACCGGCGACATGTTCCTGCTGATGCTGGCCGGTGGTGCACTGGCCGCGAGCGGGTCGAGCTGGCTGTTCGATCTGCCGCTCTGGGCCGACGGTGTGGTGTTCCTCGTGGTGTCGGTGCTTCTGCTGGTCCTGGTGCGACCCGCGCTGCGGCGTCGTTTCGAGATCGGGCGGGGGCTGCCCGAACCCGCCAAGGCGCTCGAGGGCAAGTCGGCCCTGGTGCTGGACCGGGTTGCGCAGGACGAGGGGCAGGTCAAGCTCGACGGAGAGGTCTGGACGGCGCGGCCGCTCAACGACCACGAGGTGTACGAACCCGGTGACCACGTGACCGTGGTGAGGATCGACGGAGCGACCGCGGTGGTTTTCAAAGCGATGTAGCGCCACTATCAATCGATGTAGTACCAGGGAGGATTCACTATGGACGGTGCCGTAGTCGGGCTGGTCTTGCTGCTCGTGCTGGTGGTGTTCGCGATCATCGTCGTGGCCAAATCGGTTGCGCTCATTCCCCAGGCCGAGGCCGCGGTGATCGAGCGCCTGGGCCGCTACAGCCGCACGGTCAGCGGCCAGCTGACCTTGCTGGTGCCGTTCATCGACCGGATCCGTGCCCGGGTGGACCTGCGCGAACGTGTGGTGTCCTTCCCGCCGCAGGGGGTGATCACCGAGGACAACCTGACGCTGGCCATCGATACGGTGGTGTATTTCCGGGTGATGAACCCGCAGGCCGCCGTCTACGAGATCAGCAACTACATCGTCGGTGTGGAACAGCTGACCACCACCACGTTGCGCAACGTCGTCGGTGGAATGACCCTGGAACAGACCCTGACCTCGCGAGACTTGATCAACCAGCAACTGCGCGGTGTGCTCGACGAGGCCACCGGACGGTGGGGTCTGCGGGTGGCGCGCGTCGAGCTGCGCAGCATCGACCCGCCGCCGTCGATCCAGGAGTCGATGGAAAAGCAGATGAAGGCTGATCGCGACAAGCGGGCGATGATCCTGACCGCCGAGGGTGTGCGCGAGTCATCCATCAAGCAGGCCGAAGGTCAGAAGCAGTCGCAGATCCTGGCAGCCGAGGGTGCCAAGCAGGCCGCGATTCTGGCCGCCGAGGCCGACCGGCAGTCCCGGATGCTGCGGGCCCAGGGTGAGCGCGCGGCTCAATACCTGCAGGCGCAGGGACAGGCCAAGGCCATCGAGAAGACCTTCGCCGCGATCAAGGCGGGCCGGCCCACGCCGGAGATGCTGGCTTACCAGTACCTGCAGACGCTGCCGCAGATGGCCAAGGGTGAGGCCAACAAGGTCTGGCTGGTGCCCAGCGACTTCGGTTCGGCCTTGCAGGGTTTCACCAAGCTGCTCGGTGCGCCGGGCGAGGACGGTGTGTTCCGGTACACGCCGTCACCCGTCGACGAGGATCTGCCCAAGCCCGAGGACGACAGCGACGAGGTCGCAGAGTGGTTCTCCACCGAGACCGACCCCGCGATCGCTCAGGCCGTGGCGAAGGCCGAGGCCGAGGCCCGGGCCACCACGCCGCCGCTGAGTGCCAGGGTGCCGCAGCCGTCGTTGGAGACCCCGCCACAGCTGCCCGACGAACTGGAGGGTGGCGCGCACCGCGCGTAGTAGGGCCGCTCAATGCGCTTCCCGCTGCTGGGCCGGCGTCCTACCTAGACCGGGTTCAGGCGCAGTTCGACCATCGGCAGCGGCGCATCGGTGTCGGTGATCGGTCGGCCGAGTGTCTCTTCGAGGACGGTGTGGAGTTGCGCCCAGGCCTTGGGATGCTTGTCGCGGTAACGGGCCAGGGCGCGATCGGTTTCCTGCTGGGTGAGGACGCGTGCGGTGGCGGGGGCGGGCGCATGGCTGCCGATGTACACCCGGACGTTCGGGTTGGCCTCGATGTTGCGGAACCACTGGGCCTTTGCCCCGAATCCGGACGCGATGACGTAGGTGTCGGACGTTGGATGGTCGATGACCTCCAGCACGACGTGGCGCGGGGCGCCGGACTTGCGGCCGATGTGTTCGAGCATCAGCATCCGCGAGCCCAGCAGTGCACCCGCCCGGGCCCGGTAGATCCAGATCGGCGCCCGAACCAGTCGGCGATTACGGAGAATTCGTGCTCCGATGGTGGCGGTGGACATGACGCATCTCCTTCCGGTCAGGACCGAAGCCCGTCCCGATAGATCGTGAAAACTTCTGCCGCCCAACGCTTCATCCCGCTTTCGGACAGCGGGTCGACGCCGAGTACTTCGGTCAGGCGGGTGCGTAGCGTGAGTACCGCCAGGTCGTTGACCATCAGCACGGCCGCGCGCACTGCGGGGTCCTCCCCGGGGCCGGCGATACCCGCCGCGATCATCGCGTCCAGCGTGGTGCGACTGATCCCGTAGAGCCGCTGGAACACGGCCGACCCGATCGGACCGCCCGTCGTCACGAGCCGGCTCAAGTAAGCCGGGAGGGGGGAGTCGGGCGGCAGGTGAGTTGCGAGGCCGTCGAGCATGCTCGGCACCGCGGACGGCCCCAGGCCGACGTCCGAGGCACGTTCGGTCACCTGATTCAGCACCGCCTCCAGGGTCCGCACCACGTGATCGTCGACCGCTTCGACCAGGCCGTCCTTGGAGCCGTAGTGCCGCACCAGCAGCGCGGGCGAGACTCCCGCCGCAGCGGCGATGTCGCGCATGGTCACCGCGTCGACACCGCGTTCGGCGAACAGGCGCAGTGCCTCGTCGCGGATCCGTGCCCGTGCGGTCCGGTCGTCCGGGACAGGTGAACTCACGTTTACAATTGTAAACAGTTGTTTAGTTCGCGCAAGGTTTGACGTGCCGGGGTGGCCTCAGGGGCGTCGGCGGATCCGTCAGCCGGTAGTCGCGGGTTCGGCGGCCCGTGCGGCCACGGCCCGGGCCGCCCGCTGCTCGCGGCGGTGGATACGAACCTCGTAGACGAGGCCCAGCGCACCGAGACCCGCGGTGGCGGCCGACACCACGAACAGCAGCGGGCTGATGTTCCCGGTCAACGCATCGCCGAAGACGACGACCGCGGCGGTGCCGGGGAACAGGCCGACCATCGTGGCCAGGGTGTAGGGCAGCAGCCGCACCGCCGACGCGCCGGCTGCATAGTTCAGCACCGAGAACGGCACGGCCGGGATCATGCGCATCGACAGCACCACCGGCCAACCGCGCTGCTGCAACCTCGCATCGACCGAATCGACCCGGGGATGGGACACCAGCCGGTTGAGCTGCCAACCGGCGGCCCGGATCAACAGCAGGGCGAGCACCGCACTGACGGTGCTGGCCACCACGGCGATGGCTACTCCCAGGGCCGGCCCGAACAGCAGGCCCGCGGCCAGGGTGAATGCCGTGCGCGGAAAGGGGAAGACGGTGACGACGATGTGGGCACACAGGAAAGCCAGCGGGAACCACGGGCCCACCGAGGTGGCCCAATCGCGCAATTGCATGGCGGTGGGCAGCGGCACGAGAACCGCGACTGCGACGAGAATCACAATGCCGGCCAGGATGGCAACGATGCGCCGCGGAGGTAACTGCGAAGCCGTCGCGATTACCGCAGCGCGCACGGTGCGCATGGTGCTGACGACGGGTTTCACAGTTACCAAGACTACGTGCCCCGGGCGACCAACCGCCTGCTGCGAGGCCACGCGTCGGCCTGCCCGCCGGTCGGGGCCGTGATGGCGATCATTTAGCCTGATGGGCGAGTGGGTAGGTCACACGCTGCGATAACAGGAGATGCGGGTGTCGTTACAGGGGACTAGTGCGGTCGAGTCGGACCGTCAGCAGTGGCGGACGGCGGTCGCCGGTGTGCTGGCCAAGAGCAGTCGGCGCGATGTGGCCGACATGCCGGCCGAGCCGGAACGCCTGCTGGATTCGCAGACCTACGAGGGCTTCGCGATCCGGCCGCTGTACACGAGCCTGGACGCGCTTCCGGAGCCCAGCCTGCCGGGGCAGTGGCCGTTCGTGCGCGGTGGCGACGCCCTTCGCGACGTGAAGTCCGGCTGGAAGGTCGTCGAAAGCTTTCCGGCTGTAGCGGGTACCGCCGTGGGCACGGTCAACGGCGCGGTGCTGGTGGCGCTGACCGAGGGCGCCAGCGCGCTGACCCTGCGGGTCGGCGACGGCGGAATCGCCCTGGGCGAGCTGGACCGGCTGCTGGACGGCGTGTTCCTCGACCTGGTGCCGGTGATCTTCGAATGGACCGGAGCAGGCGCCCGAGCCGACCTGGCCGAAGCGGCCGACGCGGTGCTGACCCTGCTCCAAGACCTCGACGACGATCAGCGCTCGCGGCTGTCGGTCGACCTCGGCGCCGATCCGTTGACCGCACCGCTATCGGGGCAGGCCGCCACGGAGGAGGCCGACTTGCCGGCCACCGTGGCCAAGCTCACCGGCCACGCGGGTGGCGTCCGCGCGATCACCGTCGACGGCCCGGCTTTCCACAACCTCGGTGCCAGCGCGGCCTGGGAGCTCGCGGGATCGATCGCCGCGGCGGTCGCCTACCTGCGGATCCTCGGTGACGGTGGGGTGGCGGCACCGGATGCGTTGCGGCAGATCAGCTTCCGCTACGCCGCGGACGACGATCAGTTCATGACGATCGCCAAGCTGCGGGTCGCCCGGCAGTTGTGGGCACGGGTGGCCGAGGTGGTCGGCGCCGCGGATGCCGGCGCCGCCCGCATCCATGCCGTGACCTCGCTGCCGATGATGACCCAGCGCGACCCGTGGGTGAACATGCTGCGCACCACGCTGGCCGCCTTCTCGGCGGGCGTCGGGGGCGCCGACACCGTGCAGGTGCTTCCTTTCGACGCCGCGATTCCGGATGGACTGGACGGGACGTCGACGAGCTTCGCGCGGCGCATCGCCCGCAACACCCAGTTGCTGCTGCTCGAGGAGTCGCACATCGGTCAGGTGCTCGACCCGGCCGGTGGCTCGTGGTTCGTCGAGGACCTCACCGCACAACTCGCCGAACAGGCCTGGGAACACTTCCAGGACATCGAGGCACGCGGCGGATTCGTCGCGGCCCGCGACTACGTCGCCGCCCAGATCGCCGAGGTCGCCGCCCGGCGCAGCGACGACATCGCGCACCGCCGCACCGCGATCACCGGGGTCAACGAGTTCCCGAACCTCGACGAAAAGCCGCTCCCGCAGGGAGCTTCGGCGTCGTCGATCGCCCGCTACGCGGCCGGTTTCGAGGCGCTGCGCGACCGCTCGGATGCGTTCCTGGCGGCGACGGGAGCCCGCCCGAAGGTGTTGCTGCTGCCGCTGGGGCCGCTGGCCGAGCACAACATCCGCACCACGTTCGCGTCGAACCTGCTGGCTTCCGGTGGGATCGAGGCGATCAACCCCGGACCCCTCGACGCGGCCGCGATCGCCGGGGCGGTGGCCGAAGCCGGTGCACCGACGGTGGCCGTGCTCTGCGGCACCGACGCCCGCTACGGCGCCGAGGCCTCCGGCGCGGTGGCGGCCGCCCGCACCGCCGGCGTCCGCGAGGTGTTCCTGGCCGGGCCGGAAAAGGCTGTGGCCGAAGCTGATTCGAAACCCGACGGGTACCTGACCGCCAAGATCGATGCGGTCGAAGCACTGTCGAACCTGCTCACCGAACTGGGGGCCTGACATGACTGCCACAACTGGAATCGGAAGTTTCGCGGACGTACCGCTGCACGGCGAAGGCACGGGTGAGCCCGCCACTCCAGAAGCCGTCGAGACGCACGTTGCGGCGGCCGCCGCCGCGCACGGCTACGCCGCCGAGCAGCTGACCTGGTCGACGCCCGAGGGGATCGACGTCAAGCCGGTCTACGTGGCGGCCGACCGCGACGAGGTGACCGAGGCCGGCTACCCGCTCGACAGCTTCCCCGGCGCACCGCCTTTCGTGCGCGGGCCGTACCCGACCATGTACGTCAACCAGCCGTGGACCATCCGCCAGTACGCCGGGTTCTCCACCGCCGCCGAATCCAATGCGTTCTACCGGCGCAACCTGGCCGCCGGACAGAAGGGCCTTTCGGTGGCCTTCGACCTGGCCACCCACCGCGGGTACGACTCGGATCATCCGCGTGTTCAGGGTGACGTCGGAATGGCCGGTGTGGCGATCGATTCCATTCTCGACATGCGGCAGCTGTTCGACGGTATCGATCTGTCGACGGTCAGCGTGTCGATGACGATGAACGGCGCGGTGCTGCCGATCCTGGCGCTCTACGTCGTCGCCGCCGAGGAGCAGGGGGTGCCGCCGGAGAAGCTGGCCGGGACCATCCAGAACGACATCCTCAAAGAGTTCATGGTCCGCAACACCTACATCTATCCGCCCAAACCGTCGATGCGGATCATCTCGGACATCTTCGCCTACACCAGCGCCAAGATGCCCAAGTTCAACTCGATCTCGATCTCGGGCTACCACATCCAAGAGGCCGGTGCGACAGCCGATCTGGAACTGGCCTACACGCTGGCCGACGGCGTCGAGTACATCAAGGCCGGCCTGGACGCCGGGCTGGACATCGACAAGTTCGCCCCGCGGCTCAGCTTCTTCTGGGGCATCGGGATGAACTTCTTCATGGAGGTGGCCAAGCTGCGTGCCGGCCGTCTGCTGTGGAGCGAGCTGGTGGCCCAGTTCGACCCGAAGAACGACAAGTCGCTGTCTCTGCGTACCCACTCGCAGACCTCGGGCTGGTCGCTGACCGCACAGGACGTGTTCAACAACGTCGCCCGGACCTGCATCGAGGCGATGGCGGCCACCCAGGGGCACACCCAGTCGCTGCACACCAACGCCCTGGACGAGGCGCTGGCGCTGCCCACCGACTTCTCGGCGCGGATCGCCCGTAACACCCAGCTGCTGCTTCAGCAGGAGTCGGGCACCACGCGGCCGATCGATCCTTGGGGCGGTTCGTACTACGTCGAGTGGCTGACGCATCAGTTGGCGGAAAAGGCTCGTGCCCACATCCACGAGGTGAACGAGCACGGCGGCATGGCGCAGGCCATCAGCGACGGCATTCCGAAGCTGCGCATCGAGGAGGCGGCCGCCCGGACCCAGGCGCGGATCGACTCCGGTGCCCAGCCGCTGATCGGCGTCAACAAGTACCAGGTGGAAGAGGACCAGGAGATCGAGGTCCTCAAGGTCGAGAACAGCCGGGTGCGGGCCGAGCAGCTCGCCAAGCTGCAGCAGCTGCGGGCCGACCGCGATGAAGAGGCGACGCAGGCCGCGCTGGCCGAGCTGAGCCGCGCCGCCGAGGCGACCGGTGCCGCAGGGGAGGACGGGTTGGGCAACAACCTGCTGGCCCTGGCCATCGACGCGGCCCGGGCCAAGGCCACCCTCGGCGAGATCTCCGACGCCTTGGAGAAGGTGTACGGACGCCACCAGGCCGAGATCCGTACGATTTCGGGCGTCTACCGCGACGAAATAGGGGGAGCTGGGAAGGTCGGGGGAATGTCTACCGCTACCGAGCTGGTGACCAAGTTCGCCGAGGCCGATGGCCGTCGGCCCCGCATCCTGGTGGCCAAAATGGGCCAGGACGGTCACGACCGTGGCCAGAAGGTGATCGCCACGGCGTTCGCCGACATCGGTTTCGACGTCGACGTGGGCTCGCTGTTCTCCACCCCGGAGGAGGTGGCCCGTCAGGCCGCCGACAACGACGTGCATGTGGTCGGAGTGTCCTCGCTCGCTGCGGGGCATCTCACCCTGGTGCCCGCGCTGCGCGACGCGCTGGCCGAGGTGGGCCGGCCCGACATCATGATCGTCGTCGGCGGGGTCATCCCGCCCGGGGACTTCGACGAGCTCTACGAGGCCGGGGCAAACGCGATCTTCCCGCCGGGCACCGTGATCGCCGATGCGGCCATCGGCCTGCTGCAGAAGCTGGCGGACCGGCTCGGTTACCAGCTGAGCCAGTAGTGGCCTCCGTTCGGCGGGCAGGAGCGGAGCGACCCGGGACATGAAGGCAGTTCAGGAACTGGCGGAGGCCATCCGGGGCGGCGACCGAGCTGCCCTGGCGCGGGCCATCACGATGGTGGAGTCCACTCGGGCCGACCATCGTGACCAGGCCCAGCAGTTGCTGCTGGAGCTCATGCCGGATGCAGGCAAAGCCCAACACATCGGTATCACCGGGGTCCCGGGTGTGGGCAAGTCGACGTCCATCGAAGCCCTCGGCATGTACCTGATCGAGGCCGGCCACCGGGTCGCGGTCCTGGCTGTCGACCCGTCGTCGACCCGGACCGGCGGCTCGATCCTGGGTGACAAGACCCGGATGGCGCAGCTGGCGGTGCATCCCGATGCCTACATCCGGCCGTCACCGACCTCAGGCACGCTCGGCGGGGTGGCCAAGGCCACCCGGGAGACCATCGTTCTGCTGGAAGCGGCGGGCTACGACGTCATCCTGGTCGAGACGGTCGGGGTGGGGCAGTCCGAGGTCACGGTGTCGAACATGGTCGATACCTTCGTGTTCCTCACCCTCGCCCGCACCGGTGACCAGCTGCAGGGCATCAAGAAGGGGGTGCTCGAGCTGGCCGATGTCATCGTCGTCAACAAGGCCGACGGCGAGCACGCGATCGAGGCCAAGGCTGCCGCCCGGGAACTTACCGGTGCCATCCGGCTGATCTACCCGCGCGAAACACTCTGGCGGCCACCAGTTCTCACGATGAGCGCGCTCGAAGGTAACGGTCTGGCCGAGCTGTGGCAGACGGTGCTGAAGCACCGTGAGGTGCTCACCGAGGCCGGCGAGTTCGAAGCCAGGCGCCGTGCCCAACAGGTGGACTGGACCTGGTCGATGGTGCGTGACACCGTGCTGGACCGGGTGATGTCACATCCGGGTGTGCGCAGTATCCGCGACGAGGTGGAACGCCGAGTGCGTGAGGGTGAGCTGACCCCGGCCCTGGCCGCCCAGGAGATTCTCGACGCGGCCGGATGACAGTGAAAGGCTGGGCTGACCCGGAGATGAGGGACGTGAAGGCGAAACTGCGTGTGCTCGTGGCGACCGCGATGGCCGGCGGTGCGGTGTTGACCGGCTGCGGTGGCGGCGGATCGGCCACTCCAGCGCCCACTGTGGCGAAGACCAAGCTGCAGGCCATGGCGAAGGAGAAGCTGGAAGCCGCCGCCAATCGGAAGGCTAAGTCTGTGACCTGCGACGATGGGATCGTCGGCAAGGTGGGGACGACCCAGCATTGTGTGCTGACAGCCAAAGACGGCACCAAGTACGGTGTCACGGCTACGGTCAAGGCGGTCGAGTCCGGCAAGGTCAACGTCGACTTCAAGGTGGACGACAAGCCGAGCTCGTGAGCCGGGGGCCCGAGTCATGGCTAACAGGTAGGTAACGCTGCTGGAATTTGCCGGGGGTACAGGTAAATTCAAGTGTGTGACCGATCACGACGGCGAGCGCGACGCGGCGCTCCCACACGGTGTCCAAGGCGCGGCGGACGGGAACTTCTCCTGCACGGTCCGCGGGTTCTCGAAGCTGTTCCCCGGCCGTAAGTACGGCGGTGGAGCGCTGGTGATCCTTCAGGACGGTGAGCCCGTCGTCGACATCTGGACCGGCTACTCGGACCGTGCAGGCACGCAGTATTGGACGGCCGACACCGGCGCGATGGTGTTCTCCGCGACGAAGGGAATGGCCTCGACGGTCATCCATCGGCTCGTCGACCGCGGCCTGATCGACTACGACAGCCCGGTGAGCGCGTATTGGCCTGAATTCGCGGCCAATGGCAAATCCTCGATCACGGTGCGGCAGGTAATGGCGCACGAAGCGGGGTTGTCCCAGCTCAATGGAGTGAGCAAAGCCGACCTGCTGGACCCGATGGTGATGGAGAGCCGGGTTGCCGCCGCACCGGTGAACTCACTTCTGTACGGCAAGTCGGCGTATCACGCGCTGACCTACGGCTGGCTGTTGTCGGGGCTGGCCCGCGCGGTGACCGGGCACGGTATGCGCGCACTGTTCCGTGCCGAACTGGCAGAGCCGTTGGGTACCGACGGCTTGCACCTGGGGCGTCCACCGATGCAGGCCCCGACCCGGGCCGCACAGATCCTCGTACCGCAATTGCGGTGGCCCAACCATCTCTTCGACTTCGTGGCACCGCGGGTGGCCGCGCTCAACTATTCCGGTGCGTTCGGCTCCATGTATTTCCCCGGCGTGATGTCGCTGGTTCAGGGCGATACCCCGTTCCTCGACTCCGAGGCGCCCGCGGTCAACGGCGTCGCAACGGCCCGCGGGCTGGCCAGGATGTACGGTGCGATCGCCAACCGGGGCCGGCTCAATGGCCTGGAATACCTCTCTGAGCACACCGTGGCCGGGCTGGCCGGTCCATCCGGCATACGTCCGGACCGCAATCTGGGGGTGCCGCTCGGTTTCCATCTCGGGTATCACTCGGTGCCGTTCGGAATCATGCCCGGATTCGGGCACGTCGGGCTCGGCGGTTCGGTGGGTTGGGCGGATCCGGCCAGCGGACTGGCGATCGGTTTCGTGCACAACCGCTTGTTGACCCCGATGGTGCTCGACATGGCCGCGTTCGTGGGGCTGAACGCACTGATTCGCAAGGACGTGGCTCGCGCCCGGGAGCGCGGATACGCGGCCGTACCCGATCTCGGGGCGGCGCCGCACGAGGTGTCCAAGCCCGCCGCGGGATAGCTCTGCATTTATCGGCGGGAGCCGACCTGACGGATGCCGTCAGGTCGGCTTTATTCGTTGCGGTGGGCTTCGGGTACGCCCGCGGACCCGGCTGCACCCCTTCTAGCTGCAGTGAAATACGTCACATTATGTCCCAAATTTGGGATACCTCTCCTGAACATGCAGCGCCTATTCGCCGTTAACCCAGGTCAGTTTGCTTTCAATACATTTTGTGCGATCTGTCACGCATCCGGGGCTGGGGTGCGCTGAGTCTCAGAGGTGGAGGGGATTGGGCCTCGACGGGCCGGACTGGGTCGTTGTCGGTTGCGACAGTTTTGTCCGCACTCCCGATCAACGCTGGTTATTACGTTGCGATGGGAACAGAACCCATTAGCTGATGGGAAACCGAGGTACACATTCGTACCATTATCGCCGCCTCGGGAAGCGGAACGTGAATGAGGTTCAACTACTGAATCGGTAGTTTGCGTGCCGGTGACTAGCTAACTTTTTGTAGCGTACCTATGAATTGACTGTGAATGAAGAACTCGACATCAATATCAAGTCCTGGACAACCTTGGAAATGAACTAGGCAGTGCCCCATTCGGATGGTCCACTGGTTAGCCGAATAATTAGTACCACCGACCCGATTTGCGTAGCAATGACTCGAAATACATTGCAGCACAATGGAACAGAACTCCGTAGACCACGTGGTCGTGTGTTTCGATGCGTCTCGCTAGCGAAATCGTCAGACTCGGTCAGTTTTTCAAAAAAGTGCAACACAGCGAACGTCTGACCGTTTTTGCGATCATATGTTTCCAACATTGACGTTGGGCTACGCGCTAGGCTACGGACCCGCGTTGGCAACGACTCGTGCCGGATATCGACATTCGGTACCGTGCGTCGATGATGACGTAGCGAACATTCGTTTGCGGTGTCTTAGTACCTTGATCGGAGCTTTGCTCACGATCGCACTTAGAGAGGTTGAGCCCACTTGGCCGAAACTCCAGTGACCCCGATTGCCGTGGTCGGCATGGCATGCCGGCTACCCGGAGGCATCGACTCGCCGGCCAAGTTGTGGGACGCCTTGCTGCGGGGCGCTGACCTGGTCACCGAGGTTCCGCTGGACCGATGGGACGCCGAGGAGTTCTACGACCCCGAGCCGGGAGTTACCGGCCGTTCGGTGTCGAAGTGGGGCGGCTTCATCGATGATGTCGGCGGCTTCGACGCGGACTTCTTCGGGATCGGCGAGCGCGAGGCGATTGCGATCGATCCTCAGCACCGACTGCTGCTCGAGACGTCGTGGGAGGCGCTCGAGCACGGCGGCATCGACCCGACCAGCCTCGCCGGATCGCTGACCGGTGTCTTCGTGGGTATGACCGGTGCCGACTACCAATTGGTGGCCGCCGACGCCCAGGTACTCGACGGGCCGTACGGCTTCACCGGCAGCAACTTCAGCCTGGCCTCGGGTCGGATCGCCTACGCGCTCGGTGCGACCGGACCTGCGTACACCGTCGATTCTGCCTGCTCGTCGGGCTTGCTCGCAGTTCACAATGCCTGCCGAAGCCTCGTCGACGGCGAAAGTGATCTCGCACTGGCCGGCGGTGTCCATGTCGTGCTGGAACCGCGCAAGATGGCATCCGGTTCGGCGCAGGGAATGTTGTCACCGACCGGGCGCTGCCATGCCTTCGACGTCGCCGCCGACGGTTTCGTCTCCGGTGAGGGTTGCGCGATCGTGCTGCTCAAGCGGCTGCCCGACGCGCTGCGCGACGGCGACCGGGTGCTGGCGGTGATCCGCGGCACCGCGGCCAACCAGGACGGGCGCACCGTCAACATCGCGACGCCGTCACGCGAAGCACAGACCGCGGTGTACCAGGCTGCCCTGGCCGCCGCCGGCACCGACCCCGCCACGGTCGGCATGGTCGAGGCGCACGGCACCGGTACCCCGGTCGGCGACCCCATCGAGTACGCCGGGTTGGCCCACGTCTACGGGGCCGACGGGCCGTGTGCGCTCGGCTCGGCCAAGACCAACTTCGGCCACACGCAGTCGGCGTCCGGCGCGGTCAGCCTGATCAAGGCGGTTCTGGCCTTGCAGGAGGGCATCGTTCCGCAGAGCCTGCACTTCGAGCGACTGCCCGATCAGATGGCGAAGATCGACACCAATCTGTTCGTCCCGCAGGCCAATGTGCCGTGGCCCGCCGTCGATGGGCATCCCCGGCGGGCTGCCGTCTCGTCGTACGGGCTGTCCGGAACCAACGTCCACGCGGTCCTTGAGCAGGCACCGGCACAGCCGCAAGCAGCCACGATCGTCGACGGTGATGCCGCCGGAAGTCCCTTCGCCGACGGCCCGAAGTTGTTCCCCATCTCGTCGACGTCGGCGGAGGCCCTGCGAGAGACCGCGGGACTGCTCGCAGACTGGGTCGCCGACCCGGCGCGCGACGGCGGACTCACCGATCTGGGCTACACCCTGGCCCGTCGCCGTGGGCATCGCGACGTGCGGACCTCGGTGCTGGCCGAAACCTCCGAGGAACTCGTCAAGGCGCTTCGCGAGGTGGCAGACGGCGAAGCTCCGTACCCGCCTGCGGTCGCCGCGGGCGGGCGAGGGCCGGTGTGGGTGTTCTCGGGGCATGGCTCGCAGTGGGCCGGAATGGGCGCCGCGCTGCTGGTCGCCGAACCGGTCTTCGCAGCGACCGTGGCCGAATTGGAGCCGCTGATCGCTCGTGAGTCCGGGTTTTCGGTGACCGAGGCGATGTCGGCATCCGAGGTCGTGACCGGGATGGACCGCGTGCAGCCGACGGTCTTCGCGGTGCAGGTTGCCCTGGCCGCCACGATGAAGGCGTACGGGGTGAAACCCGGTGCGGTGATCGGCCATTCGATGGGGGAGGCCGCCGCGGCCGTGGTCGCGGGCGCACTGTCCGTCGAGGACGGCGTGAAGGTGATCTGCCGCCGCTCACGGTTGATGGCGACGATTGCCGGATCAGGTGCGATGGCCTCGGTGGAACTGCCTGCAGCGCAGGTACTTTCCGAACTCGCCGCCCAGGGCGTCGGCGATGTCGTGCTATCGGTGGTGGCCTCGCCGGAGTCGACCGTGGTCGGCGGCGCAACGGAGTCGATCCGGAACCTGGTGGCAGGTTGGGAGAAGCGAGGCCTGATGGCCCGCGAGGTCGCGGTCGAGGTCGCATCGCATTCACCGCAGGTCGATCCGATCCTCGATGACCTGGCCGACGAACTGGCTGACCTGACCCCGATGGAACCGACGGTTCCCTACTACTCGGCCACGTTGTACGACCCGCGTGAAGAACCCATGTGGGACGCCGACTACTGGGCCGACAACCTGCGGTACACAGTGCGTTTCGCCGCCGCGGTGCAGGCCGCACTCGAAGACGGGTACCGGGTCTTCGGCGAGCTCGCGCCGCACCCGCTGCTCACCCACGCGGTCGAACAGACGGCCCGCAGCCTGGATATGTCCATGGCAGTGCTGGCGAGCATGCGGCGCGAACAGGAAATGCCGTCCGGGCTGCGCGGTTTCGTCGGTGATCTGCACAACTCCGGTGCGGCCGTGGACTTCTCGGCGCTGTATCCCGATGGCCGCCTGGTCGACGCGCCGCTACCGGCCTGGACGCACCGCACCCTGCTGCTGGCACGGGACGGGCGGGACCAGGCGGGCGCCCACACCGTCGCGGTGCACCCGTTGCTCGGCGCGCACGTACGGCTGCCCGAAGACCAGGAACGCCATGTCTGGCAGGCCGACGTCGGCACGGCGGCGCAGCCTTGGCTCGACGACCACCGCGTCCACGATGTGGCGGCCCTGCCCGGCGCCGCGTACTGCGAGATGGCGTTGACGGTCGCCGCGGGCGTGTTCGGTGACGGTGCCGAGGTGACCGATCTCGCGTTCCACGACATGCTCCTGCTCGACGACGAAACCGTGGTGTCGACCGTCGCGGCGGCTCTCGCCGACGGTCTTGCCGAATTCGGGGTCGAGACCACCGGCGCCGGCGAACGGGTGCGCCGCGCTTCCGCGCGCCTGCAGATCGGTGACCAACCGGCGCCACAGAGCCGGGACATCAACGCGTTGCTGGCCGGCCATGCCGATCGCACGGACGGTGCCGAGTTGCGAGAATCGTTCGCGGCGCACGGTATTCAGTACGGGCCCGCCTTCGCCGGTCTGTCCGCCGCGGGCACCGGACCGGACCGTTCAGTATTCGCCGAGGTCGCGCTGCCGCCTGCGCTGCGTTCGCAGCAATCGGCCTACGCCGTCCACCCGGCTCTTCTGGACGCGTGTTTCCAGGCAATTGCCGTGCATCCCGCGATCCGAGAGGACTCGACCGAGGCGCTGCTGCTGCCACTGGGGGTCCGCCGGATCCGCGCCCATGCCTCGACTCGCCAGGCGCACTACTGCCTTGCCCATGTCATGAAGATCGGGCAGGCGCTGGTCGAGGCGGACCTGGAGATTCTCGACGAGCAGGGGGCCGTACTCGTCACGGTCGAGGGACTGCGGCTCGGCTCACATGCCGGGCCCGCGCAGCGCGACCACACGCTCAACAACCGCCTGCTGACCGTCAACTGGATTCAGCAGACGCTGCCGGAGGCCGATGACTTCGGGAACCGTTCCGTGCTGGTGATCGATACGGCCGACGCCGAGGG
This sequence comes from Mycolicibacterium sp. 050232, assembly GCA_036235365.1. GTDB lineage: Bacteria > Actinomycetota > Actinomycetes > Mycobacteriales > Mycobacteriaceae > Mycobacterium. The sequence continues at coordinate 274,761 of JAZBEZ010000009.1, forward strand.
CCGGCTGCCGGGTGAGCTGGTTTCTGCCCTCGGGGCCCAGGGTGTCACCGCCAGCCCGATGGTATGGCCGTCCGGTGTTGACGATGCCGCCGCCGAGGCGGCGCTCGAAGACCACCTGCAGAACGAGAACATCGGTGCCGTAGTGGTATTCGCGGGCGGCGCACAGCCCGGCGGTTCGGACTCGGCTGCGGCGTCGCACGGCGCCGACGAGGTTCGCCGGCTGGTGCACATCGCCCGTCAACTGCCCGAAGCCGCTGGTGCGCCCCGCCTGTACGTGATCACCCGCAACGCGCAGTCGGTCGTCGCAGGCGATGTGGCGAACCTCGCCCAGGCCGGATTGCGTGGCCTGGTCCGGGTGATCGGGGTCGAGCACCCTCACCTGCATCCGACGATGATCGACACCGACGGTCACACCGATGCCCAGCAGTTGGCCACCCAGGTGCTCGCCGGATTGGACGAGGACGAGACGGGCTGGCGCAACGGCGAGTTCTACGCGGCGCGCCTCAACCTGACCCCGTTGGGGGCGGACGACTTCCGCTCCACCGTGGTGGATCACCAGCGTGACGGCGTCCGGCTGCAGATCCGGACACCCGGCGACCTGCAATCGCTGGAACTGGCTGCGGTCGATCGCGTGGAACCGGGACCAGGGCAGATCGAGGTCGCGGTACGGGCGTCGAACCTGAACTTCGCCGATGTCCTGGTGGCGCTAGGCCGGTACCCCAGCTTCGAAGGGCGGATGCCCCAGCTCGGCGCCGACTACGCCGGTGAGGTGGTGGCAGTAGGACCGGGCGTGACCGAACACCAGGTCGGCGATCTGGTGGCCGGAATCTCCACCAACGGCGCCTGGGCCACGTACATCACGTGTGACGCGAACCTCGCGGTCACCCTGCCGCCGGCGCTGTCCGCCGGACAGGCCGCGGCGGTGCCCAGCGCGCACGCCACCGCGTGGTACAGCCTGCACAACCTGGCCAGGATCTCCTCACACGACAAGGTGCTGATCCACTCGGCCACCGGTGGTGTCGGCCAGGCCGCCATCGCGATCGCCCGCGCCGCGGGCGCGGAGATCTTTGCCACCGCAGGCAGCCCGCATCGGCGGGAGTTGTTGCGCGGCATGGGAATCACGCACGTGTATGACTCCCGAAGCATCGACTTCGCGGACCAGATCCGAAAGGACACGGACGGCTACGGGGTTGACATCGTGCTCAACTCGCTGCCCGGAGCCGCTCAGCGGGCAGGCCTGGAACTGCTGTCCTTCGGAGGACGTTTCGTCGAGATCGGCAAGCGCGACATCTACGGGGACACCCGGCTCGGACTGTTCCCGTTCCGGCGCAATCTCGCCTTCTATGCGGTGGACCTGGCGTTGTTGACGCTCACCGATCCGAACACCGTGCGTGACCTGTTGACGACGATCTATCAGCGGATTGCCGACGGCATCCTGCCCGCACCCGAAACCACGCACTACCCGTTGGCCGACGGTGCCACGGCGATCCGCGTCATGGGGGCTGCCGAGCACACCGGGAAACTCGTGCTCGACGTGCCGCGCACCGGGCACGACCCGGCGGTGGTTCCGCCGTCGGAGGCCAGGACCTTCCGCGGCGACGGCGCGTACGTCGTCACCGGTGGTCTGAGTGGCCTGGGCCTGTTCCTCGCCGAGAAGATGGCCGAAGCGGGCTGCGGACGCATCATTCTCAACGGTCGGTCGGCGCCGGGAGAGGCGGCACAAGCCGCGCTGCGGCGGATCCGGTCGCACGGCGTCGAGGTCGAAGTGGAGCACGGTGATATCGCCGATTCCGCGACCGCCCGCCGCCTGGTGGCCGCCGCGACGGCAACGGGGCTGGCGGTGCGTGGCGTCCTTCACGCCGCCGCGGTGGTCGAGGACGCGACGCTGAGCTCGATCACCGATGAACTCGTGGAGCGGGACTGGTCGCCAAAGGTCCACGGCGCGTGGAACCTTCACGAGGCGACGACGGGGCAACCGCTGGACTGGTTCTGCTCGTTCTCCTCGGCCGCGGCTCTGGTCGGCTCTCCGGGTCAGGGTGCCTACGCGGCTGCCAACAGCTGGCTGGACGCGTTTGCGCACTGGCGCAAGGCCCAGGGACTGCCCGCGACCGCGATCGCCTGGGGCGCTTGGTCGGAGATCGGTCAGGGCCAGAACCTGGCCCAGGACGAGGCCATGGCGATCCAGCCCGACGACGGGGCCTACGCGTTCGACACGCTGCTTAGGCATGACCGCACCCACACCGGTTATGCACCGGTGGCCGGTGCGCCGTGGCTGGCCTCCTTCGCGAAGACCCGCCCGTTCGCGGAGGCGTTCCGCAACCTGGACAAGGGGCGCACCGGACGCAGCCAGTTCCTGGCCGAATTGCGGTCGATGCCGACCGAAGAATGGTCAGCACGGCTGCGCAGGCTGATCTCGGATTCGATCAGCCTGATTCTGCGGCGCTCGGTCGATCCCGACCGTCCGTTGTCGGAGTACGGGCTCGATTCCCTCGGCAACCTCGAACTGCGTACCCGGATCGAAACCGAGACGGGTATTCGGATCAGTCCGATGGGCATCACCACTATCCGGGCGCTCGCCGACAGTCTGACCGAGACGTTGGCCGACGACGACGTCAGCGCCGCGACACCATCATGACGATCCGGAAGTAAGAGCTAGGAGACATATGGTTGCCTTCGAAGCAATCCACGACTGGGTCGATGCCCCAGGCACGGTTGTCTCGTGGGAGCCCTCGGCGGCGACACTCGCCAAGATCGCCGAGGCTCCGATCAGCACGGTTCCCGTCAGCTATCAGCAGGCGCAGCATCTGCACGCCTATCGCGACCACGCTGCGCACGGCCGCAACATGGCCCGGCTGAACATTCCGTCGTGGAACATCGCCGGACAGTGCGACATTCGCGCCATGACGCACGTCATCAACGCCTACCTGCGCCGACATGACACGTTCCACAGCCGGTTCGAGGACGACGGTGCCGGCGGGTTCGTCCGCCGCACACTTACCAACGCCCGCGACATCAGGTTCACCCCGAAGAAGCTCACGGAGATGGCCGCCGAGGAGTGGCGCACGCATCTGCTCGCCACCCCGGATCCGCTGCAGTGGGACTGTTTTCGGTTCGGCATCATCCAGCGAGCGGACCACTTCACGTTCTACCTGAGCGTCGACCATGTTCACGCCGACGCGATGTTCATGGGTGCCCTGTTCGTCGAGATCCACATGATGTACGCGGCTCTGGTGGGTGGTGGCGCACCGTTGCAGCTTCCCGAGGCCGGCAGTTATCACGACTACTGCATCCGCCAGCACGAATACACCTCGGCACTCACCGTGGATTCGCCCGAGGTGCGGGCGTGGATTGAGTTCGCCGAGCACAATTCCGGGACCCTGCCGAAGTTCCCGCTGCCGCTCGGCGAGGTCACCGACTCCCGCGGCGGTGCACTGCTGACGGTGCAACTGCTCGACGACGACGCGACGGGGCGTTTCGAGGCCTTGTGCCAGGCCGAGGGCACCCGGTTCAGCGGTGGCGTATTTGCTTGTGCGGCAATGGCGGATCACAAGATCACCGGTGCGGACATGTATCACGTGATCACGCCTACGACGACCCGCAGCACGCCGGCCGAGCACATGACCACCGGCTGGTTCACCGGGCTGGTCCCGATCAGCGTGCCGGTCGTTGGGTCGTCGTTCGGCGAGATCGCACGCGCCGCACAGGCATCGTTCGACTCCCGGGTCGACCTGGCGAACGTACCGTTCGAGCGGGTGGTGGAACTCGGCGCCGAGGTAGGTGTCCGCAAGCCCACGACCGGTGTCCCCATGCTGTCCTACCTCGACGCGGGTCTGCCACCGCTGTCGCCTGCGATCATCGCCGAGTGGAATCAGCTCAACGGTCGCGTTTTCAGCGATGCCGGGGATGCCCACCAGATCGGGATGTGGGTGAACCGGTTGGGCAAGGGAACCACCGTGACGGTGGCCTACCCGAACAATGCGGTCGCCCGGCAGTCCGCGCTGCGCTACATCGAGGCGATGAAGGCCGAGTACCTCGACGTCGTGTCCGGTCGGGCTGGCGTCGCCTCGAGCAGTCCGGTGCCCGCTCTCGCGGTGCTGGGCTCGACGGCGAGCTGATCGGTGGGGCAGGAGGATCGATCAGTGGCAGTGCTGAACGGCTCGCAGGACACGAACGTCGGTTCCGCGGCATCTGATTTATCGGTGCAGCCGGACAACAGGCTGAGCTACACCGACCAGGCGATGTTCCTGGCGCTGCGCGCGACGGGCGAGGAATCGCTGGCGCAGTTGGTGTGGGTCTACGAACACCCGGTCGACCTGGACGCGGTCCGGAAGCTGCACGAGAATCTCGGTTTCGGCCTGTTCGGCCGGCGCATCGAGACCTCGCCGCTGCCGTTCGGCCGGCACCGCTGGGTGGCTGCCACCGGTCCGGCCGCACCCTTGGACATCGAGCAGTGCGCCCGTCCGCGAAGCGAACTCACGGAATGGGCCGATGAGCGCGCCGGTTTGCCGATCGATCCGGAGACCGGCCCGGGCTGGCGGCTCGGTGTGCTTCCGATGACGGACGGATCTACCGCAATCAGTCTTGAGATCTCGCACTGCCTGACCGACGGCATGGGTGCGGTGCTCACGATCACCGATGCCATGAAGGGGATCCGGCGCGAGCTCGGATATCCGTCGCCACAAGCCCGCGTCAGGTCCCGTGCGCTGAGAACCGATGGCCGCGAAGCGCTTCACAGCCTGCCCGAGGTCGCGCGCACGGTCGCGAAAACCGTTCGGCTGGCGTATCAACGCCGTCACGACATCGCCCGGTCGGCCCCGCCGCCCGCGGTGTCCTACGACGGCGATCCCGACGCCGAGGTGCTGGTGCCGGCCGTCTCGGTGTTCGTCGATCTGGCGGACTGGGACGGTCGAGCGCAGGCCCTGCAGGGAAACTCGCATTCGCTGCTGGCCGGGTTCGCCGCGAGACTCGGTGCGCGCCTGGGGCGCCAGCGGATCGACGACGGTGCGGTCAGCCTGCTGATCCCGATCGCGGACCGGACCGATGACGACACGCGGGCCAACGCGGTGTCCCTGGACAGCATCGCCGTCGACCCGGTGCCGGTGACGAAGGACCTGACCGCCGCGCGCGCCGCGATCAGAGCCGGCTTCAAGAAGCGCCGGGACGAGCCCGACGAGTCGCTGGAATTGCTGCCGCTGATCCCGTACGTTCCCAAGATCGCCGTGCGACGCGGTGCCGACGTGCTGTTCGGCTTCTCCGACCTACCGGTGTCCTGCACCAATCTCGGCGACCTCGACCCGGCCATGGGTCGGCCCGACGGCACCGATTGCGCGTTCCTGATGCTGCGGGGTGTCAACGGCCGGATCCCGCGCAAGTTGCTCGAACAACGGCGCGGCCTGCTGACCGTGGCGTCGGGCCGGCTCGGCGGCCAGATCTCCATCACCGTGGTCGGTTACGAGCCTGGCGCGGTCAACACCAAGCAGAGTCTGCTCGAGCACGTCAGGCATGTACTGGGCGAGTTCGGATTGACCAGCGTCCGGCAGGCCGAGGGCTGAGCGATGTCGAAGGCGAATTCCGGGGTCCGAAAAGACAATCGGCTGGTCTATCTGGATCAGGCCATGTTCGATGCGATGCGGGCGGGCAACCGCGCGCAACTCATGCAGTGTCTGTGGATCTATGAACATCCCGTCGATGTCGAGGCCCTGCGAAGCTTCCACCATCACCTGGGTGGCACCTTCGCAGGCCGGCTGATCCAGCGGTCGCCACTGCCGTTCGGCCGGCACCGGTGGGTCCACGCCCCCGGCACAGAGTTCCCGATGGACGTCGAGGCGCAGCCCAGGACACGAGCTGAGCTCAGCGATTGGACCGACGAGCAGGCAGCCCGGCCCATCGACCCCGAACGGGGACCCGGCTGGCGACTTGCGGTGCTTCCGATGACCGACGGTTCGACCGCGGTCAGCCTGGTGGCTTCGCATTGCATGGCCGACGGCGTGGCCGGCATCGTCTCGGTGATCTGCGCATCCAAGGGCGAATCGCTCGATTTTGGTTACCCGCTGCCTCGTGCCAGTACTGTGCGGGCGCGGCTGCGCGCCGCCCGCGAGGATGTCGTGGCGACAGCTCGTGATCTGCCGGAGGTGTTCCGGACGATCGGTGCTGCGGCGCGGATGCTCATCCGGCGTCGGGACGAACTGGCCGCGCCCGCGCCGGTGGCCGAGGGCATCGGTGAGGCCGGCAGCGACCGCGTCGTGACCGTGCCCGCGATATCGGTTTTCGTCGATGTCGAGCAGTGGGATGCTCGCGCGAAAACCCTTGGTGGAAATACCTATTCGCTGCTCGCTGGATTTGCCGCCCGACTGGGTGACCGCATGGGGCGGTGCGGCGGCGCGGACGGCGAGGTCAACCTGCTCCTCGCGTTGAGTGACCGGGGCCTGGACGACACCCGCGCCAACGCGATGACCATCGGCAATGTCGGGTTGGACTCCACCGGGGTGACCTCCGACCTGTCGTCCACCCGGACGTCGATCAGAGCCGCCATTCAGGCTCGCCGCGACACACCGGATGACTCCTCGTTGTTCCTGCCGTTGATCCCGTTCGTCCCCCGACGGGCCCTGACCCGGCTGTCGGATGCGTTCGTCGGAGCGGCCGGGTTGCCGGTGTCCTGCTCCAACATGGGGGAGCTGGACCCGGCATTCAGCAGAGTCGACGGCACCGACGCCGAGTTCGTGGTGATGCGCGGGGTCGATCAGAATGTCATCGAGCGCGAGATCGTCCGCGCCGGAGGGCATCTGGTCCTGGTCTCGGGCCGGCTCGGCGGAAAGGTCTCGATATCCGTGGTCGGCTACCAGCCCGGTGCCGAGAACACGAAGGACTGGCTGCGCGAGCTGGCCACACACGTGCTGGGTGAGTTCGAGCTCACCGGGATGGTCATCTGATGAACGACGTGTCAATCGCCGCGACGTGCCGTCGCGGTCTGGATCTCATCACATCGGCGGGGCTGCTGTTGCATTCCGTCGAGCACGAAAGGTATTGCAAGTGATCGCATCTTCTCTGACTGCCGTGCTGCGGGAGCGCGCAAGTGTGCAGCCGAACGAACCTGCGTTTACCTACATCGACTACGACCACGACTGGGACGGTGTCGAGGAGACGCTGAGCTGGTCGCAGATGTATCGGCGCGTGAAGAACCTGGCGGTCCAGCTGCGTGAGCATGCGTCGGTGGGGGACCGGGCCCTGATCCTGGCCCCGCAGAGCCTGGAATACATCGTGGCGTTCCTGGGTGCGATGGAGGCGGGACTGATCGCGGTGCCGTTGTCGACGCCGATGGCCGGTGCCCACGACGAACGCGTGTCCGCGGTGCTGCGCGATGCGGCGCCGACGGTGCTGCTCACGATCTCTGCGGTCGCCGCCGACGTGGCGCCGTATGCGCAGGCCGGAATTGACGGCGTCGTCCCCACGGTGGTCGAGGTCGATTCGCTCGACCTCGATGCGCGCAGCGGCGGCCGCCTCAAGCGTGAAACCTTGCCCGAGACCGCCTATCTGCAGTACACCTCGGGTTCCACCCGGACCCCGGCGGGTGTGATGGTGTCCAACCGCAACCTCACCGCCAATTTCGAACAGATGATGGGTGGCTTCTACTCGGACTACGACCGGGTGCCGCCCGCCGACAGCACCGTGGTGTCGTGGTTGCCCTTCTATCACGACATGGGGCTGCTGCTCGGCGTCTGCGCTCCCATCCTCGGTGGCTGGCGGACAGTGGTGATGAGCCCGTTGTCGTTCCTGGCGCGGCCCGCCCGATGGATGCAGCAGGTGGGCAGCCATCCGCACGCTCTCACCGCAGCCCCCAATTTCGCCTTCGATCTGGCCGCAGCCCGCACCACGGACGAGGATCTGGCCGGATGCGATTTGGGCAACGTCCTGAGCATCATGAGTGGCGCAGAGCGGGTTCACGACGTCACGGTGCGGCGCTTTGCCGATCGCTTCGCACGCTTCGGCCTGCGCGCGGCGGTGATCCGTCCGTCCTACGGCCTTGCCGAGGCGACGCTCTACGTGGCGACGAGGTCACCCGGACAGCCTCCGCAGGTCGTGCAGTTCGAGCCGGAGAAACTCTCGGCCGGCCACGCCGAGCGGTGCACCGACGGAACCGCGTTGATCAGTTACGGCACACCGGATTCGCCGTTGGTGCGCATCGTCGAACCCGAGCTGCGGACCGAGTGCCCGGCAGGCACGATCGGTGAGATCTGGGTGCACGGTGAGAATGTCTCCGCCGGTTACTGGAACAAGCCAGACGAGACCGAGCAGACCTTCGGCGGCAGCATCGTCGACGCACCGGCCGGCGTTCCGGAGGAAAGGTGGTTGCGTACCGGCGATCTGGGCTTCGTATCGGATGGCGAGCTGTTCATCATCGGCCGGATGAAGGATCTGCTGATCATCCGGGGACGTAATCTCTACCCCGACGACATCGAGGCATCGGTGCAGACCATCACGCGTGGTCGGGTAGCCGCGGTCGCGGTCCCGGACGACGCGACGGAGACGTTGGTGGTGGTCGCCGAGGTGAAGAAGAAGGGCGAGGGCGCCGACGACGTCGCCGAGCACTATCGCACCGTGAAAGGCGAAGTCACTTCCGTGATTTCAACCGCACACGGTGTGGCGGTCGCCGACGTCGTACTGGTGTCGCCGGGCTCGATCCCGATCACCACGAGCGGTAAGACCAGGCGCTCGGCGTGTGTCCAGAAGTACCGGGACGGCAGCTTCGGCCGTGTCGACGCCAAAGTGGGCGTCAGCTAGCGGTGGAGACAGCGGTATCTCAGGCGGTGCGGCAGGGCCTGAGCCGTCGGCGGGCGGCCGTCTACGGTGCTGTCGCACTGCTGATCACGGCGTGGACGCTGGCCATCGTCTACATCGCGGTGTCCGTCGTACCGATTGACCATTACCTGATCTCGTACTACGTGGTCGACTACCGGTTTGGTTTCACCCGGCGTGGTCTCGCCGGTGAGATCGTCGGAAACGTTTCGGACGCAGACTTTTTCACCAACGCCTACCTCATGCGGTGGATCTCGACGGCCGTGTACCTGCTCGGCCTGGGCGCCCTGGCGTACAAGCTGCTCAAGAAGCGTCGCTCTGAACGCCGAATCATGGTGGCGCTGCTGCTCGCCGTGCTGCCGTTCGGAGTCCCGTATGCCGTGTACTCGGCACGTCCCGATCTGTTCGGGGCGGTCGCCCTGATCATCTTGTGCCTCGGACTCACCGCGGCCACGAGGCCACGGTCAATGGTGTTGTGCTGTGGGCTCTTCGGAGCCGCCATCGCCGTGCTGGCCCTGATGCACGAGGGCATGGCGCTGGAGTTCGGCCTCGGTGCGACCCTGGCGATCCTGATTCTGGCGCGAGGATTGAGCGCAGAACTGCAACGCCTCTGCGCCGCCCTGGCGATCGGTCCGGGTTTGATCGTCGCGCTGACCGTCGCGGCCTTCGCCAATCACGACGTCAGTGGCAAGGTGTGCGGCACGGTCCCGCACCGAATGATCGAGACTCCGTTCGCGTCGATCAAATCCTTCCCGGATCTGATCAACTACGTCACTGGCGCCGTGCGGAGCGACGCCGATTACCACGACTGGGTGTGCGGTTGGTATCTGTCCACCTTCGACCACACCGTCACCGACGGAATCAGAGAGGTGGCCGCGGTCGGGCTACCTGCGCTGGTCGGGTCGTTTGTGCTGGGGGTTGTCGGGGTTGCCCTCACACTGCGGGCGATGAGCTATTTCTCGGGGGTGTCGCTGCGCAGTTTCGTCGGCAGGCTCGACGGCCGGTACGCTCTGCCGGGCCTCGCAGCGTTGTTGCTCCTGCCGTTGTTCATCACCGGCGTCGACTGGACACGCTGGCTTCTTGTCGTCGCGTTCGACGTGGTGGTCGTCTACGTCCTGTATGCCGATCAGCAGCCCGAGATCGACACGAAGCCATCGGCGCGGGCGGTGCGCCTGTTCCCGCTCGTCGCTCTCGGGTTCATGCTGATCCCGCTGGGCCTGGCGCCGGGCGGCGGATCTACGCGATAGTCGTTCGTTCCGACTAACCGAACGGCCACGGAGGCGGTGGCAATCCCGGCGGCGGCGGCGGCGGTGGAGGCGGCGGCAATCCCGGAGGCGGCGGTGGCGGCGGCAGGTCCTGCGGCGACGGCAATTGCGGTCCCGGCAACCCGACACCGGGCAACGCGGGCAGCGGTAGCCCCGGCGGGCCGACCGACACCGGCACGCTCACCTGGACCGGCGCCGGCAAATCGGACGGCCACGGACCCGGCTCGGGAACCGGACCGACCTGTGCCAGCAACTGCTGTACTTCCGGCGTACACGTCGGGCACTGCAGCATCGGCGCATCGGTCTGTGCACCGCGGTTCTCGGCGCTCTCGTCGACCGACGGATCGACCGGGTCGGCGTATGCGACGCCGGAGGCGAGCGCGTACGTGACAGCGGTCAGCGTGGCGACCCCGGCCGTTCTCACCAGCCTGTGCGGGAAATTCACCGAGTGCTCCCTCGATCGGAATGTCGTTTCATCATAGTGCTTTCGAGTGTTCAAAGCCCGGCCACGCCCAGGCCGACGAGGGCAGTACCGGCGACTGTCAGGATGAGCGCGACGTCCCGACGGCTGCGGGTAAGGACCCACGCGCGCATGCTCTCCAACTTGGCGCGGGTCGCAGCCGGCGCCACCAGGAGGCTGGCGATGGGAATGGCCACGATGGCGTTGGCGACCACGACGAAGGTGACGAGCAATCCCAGTTGGATCGACGGTGTGGCCCCGGATGTGGCGATCAGGACCAGCAGCGCCAGATAGTCGATGGACGGCAGGGCGATTGCCGAACCCATGGCTCCCGAGAACCAGGGTGAGCCGTTGTGCACCAAACCCTTTACTCGGGATTGTACGAACGCGACCGTACGTGGCAGGCCTGGTGGCGGCGGGCCGCCCCCGGGGGCGAGCGCGGTATCGGGCGCACGGGAGAAGTGGCCGAGCCGGAGCTTGCTCGCCAGTACGGCCGCCGTGAACATTGCGAGCACGCCGAACGCGATCTGGACTTTGGCAGTGCTGAATTGGGGAGCCCCGAGCATGCCGGGACGCACTACGAACAACACGATCAGGCCGGCCGTGATGCTCATCAGAAAGCTGCCGGACAGAAAGGCCATGAGCTGCAGGGCGGGCCTGGGTCTGCCCAGCGCCAACGTGATCAGACCGAGCCGCATCGGCTCGAAGTTCACCGCGATGGCAAGGCCCAACACGGTGATCCACACATCAACGGACCTTACTCGAATCCACTACCAGGGTGGCCCGGCTCCGAAACCCCTGATGGTGCTCTGGAAGACCCGCCCACGCGACGATCTACCATGCCGACGTGGACAACACCCTCACGTACATGGACCAGGGGTCATTCTTGGGACTGCGGGCGCTGGGCCGCGCGCCGATCATGCAGTTCACCTGGATCTATCGCGATGGGGTCGACATCGCCGGGTTGCGGCGATTCCACCGCAACCTCGGGCACGGATTGCTGGGACGGCGCATCGAGCGGTCGCCGCTGCCGTTCGGCCGCCATCGCTGGATTTCGTCGTCCGGCCCCGCCGATATCGCCGTCGCCGCCGCCGAGCGCCCACGCGACGAGGTCACCGCATGGGCTGACGAACGCATCACCGTACCCATCGATCCCGAGTACGGACCTGCCTGGCACCTGGGTGTCCAGCCGTTGACCGGAGGTGGCGATGCGGTCACGCTGGTCGTCTCGCACTCCGTCGCCGACGCGTTGGGTCTGACGCTCTCGATCGCCGACGCTGCTGCGGGAATCCAGCGCGATCTGGGTTATCCGCCGCCGGGATCGGTCTCCCGCGGGAAAGCACTGCTGCGCGACATCCGTTGTGCGGCCAGGGATCTTCCCGCGGTCGGCCGGGCCGTGGTTGCAACGGTCCGGGTCGCCCGTGAGCAGAGCGAGGATCTGGCCACTTCGGCGAAGTCGGCTGCCCCGGTGAAACGGCCAGGGTCTCTCGACCCGGTCATCCCACCGACCGTCACGGCCTACGTCGATCTGGAGGAATGGGATTCACGCGTAGAAAGCCTTGGTGGAACAAGCAATTCATTGTTCGCCGGATTCGCCGCTCGGCTCGGGCAACTGCTCGGCAGGGTCGATGCCGACGGGCAGGCGATGTTGTCATACCCGGTCAGTGATCGCAGCGAGGGCGATACCCGGGCCAATGCCCTGAACACCGTCACTGCGATCGTGGACCCGGCCACGGCCAGCGTCGACCTCACGGGTATCCGCGGCGAACTCAAGCGAGTGCTCACCGAGCTGGGCACCGCACCGGACGCCAACCTGGCGCCGCTGCCGTTGACGCCGTACGTGCCGAAATTCCTGGTGCGCCGGCTGGAACGCATGGTGCTGAAAGTCGGCAGCCCCATCGGTTGTTCGAACCTCGGTGAGCTGCCGGCGGCGGCCGGCCGGCCGGATGGTAACGACGCCGACTACGTGTCGTTCCGCTTGGTGGAACCGGGGATCACGGCGGGGGAGCTGGCAAAACTGGGAGGCCTGCTCTACCTGGCCTCGGGTCGCAATCATGGGCAGGTGTTCGTCAGCGTGACCGCCTGGACCGTCGGCGGATCCAACACGCGCGCAGCGCTTTCCGAGGCGGTGCGCCGAACGCTCGCTGAATTCGAGCTACCCGCCACGGTCGAGTAACGGCCGGTTTGTTACGCGCTACTCCGCGACCGTCGCCAACTCTTGGTCGGAGTCGGACTCGGGATTGCCGGTCTTCTTCGCAGACGTTTTCGCTTCCGGCTGCCAGCGTGACGGCCACCAGTTGAACCGCCCGACCAGAACGGCGATGGCCGGCACGGTCGTGGTACGCACCAGGAACGTGTCCAGTAGGATTCCGACGCCGATGATGAAGCCGGCCTGCACGAGCGTGCTGATGCTGGCGAACAGCATGCCGAACATGGATGCGGTGAAGATCAGGCCTGCCGCCGTGATCACACCACCGGTGGCGCCGACGGTACGGATCACCGCGGTGCGTAAACCATGTGGCGATTCTTCCCGGATTCGTGAGATCAGTAGCAGGTTGTAGTCAGCGCCGACGGCGACCAGGATGATGAACGTCAGTCCTGGCACACTCCAGTGCAATTCCTGGCCGAGCCCGAATTGGAACAGCAGGACGCCGATGCCGAGTGCGGAGAGATATGAAATCACCACCGAGGCAATCAGATACAAGGGTGCCACCAGGGCACGCAGCAAGACCACGAGGATCAGGAACACCACGGCGATCGTCACCAGGATGATGAATCGGATGTCCTCGTTGTAGTACTCACGGGTATCCCGAAGCGAGACCGAGTATCCCGTCATCGAGACCTTCGCGTCGGCCAGCGTCGTGTTCGGTTGCGCGTCGCGAGCCACATCGAGAATCGCGTTGATCTGATCCATCGCGTCGGTACTGAACGGGTTGAGCTTGGTCTGGATCATGTACCGAACGGTGTGACCATCGGGGGAGAAGAACAGCGCCGCAGCCTTTTTGAAGTCATCGGTGGCCAGGAACTGCGGCGGCACGTAGAAACCCGACATCGACGGCGTCTTGGCCTCGTTCTTCATCGCCAGCAGGAACGCCGAGGCATCGCCGAGGCCGCCGCCCATCTTCTTGGTCTCGTTGACCAGAAGGGTCACCCCCTCGGCGACCTGCCTGCTGGCGTCGGCGAGGGTGTCCGCGTGCTGCTGGAGCGTCGCCATCTGCTGCCGCATGCTCGACGGGTTGTCGAGGCCCGCCGACTTCAATGCACTGGTGGCGGTGTCGAAGGCGCCCCGGAGATTGTCGGTCGTCGCACCCAGGGTCTGGTTTCCCTCGGTCGCCTTCAGCTGCCTGGCCAGCTGGGCGATACCGGCCAGGGTGCCGTTGTCACCGGCGTCGACCATGCGCTGCAACTGCCCACGGGAGTTGCGGCAGGACGCATCCGCCTCGCAGATCGGGCTGGCATTCAACGCGGTGAGCACCGGCCGCGCCTGCTGGACAGAGTCGGCCGCATCATCGATCGTCACGCCGATGGAATCGCCGAGCGACCGCATCGCGAGGACGAGCTTGGCGGCGCTGTCGAACTGGTTGAGCGCCTTGTCGCCACCGAACTGCTTCTGCATCGAGCTCAATGCATCGATCAGCCCGCTGACCGTGACCGCAGCCTGTCCCAGTTGTCCCTTCACCCCACCGAGAACATCGGCGATCTGGGTGGCGCCGTTGGCCAGCTTGTCCATGTCGCCGCCGCGCTCGGACACCAGCGAGGAGGCATCGTTGAGTTTGGAACCGACTTCGCCTGCCTGGAACGACAGCCTGGCCTGCTCCAGCGACTCTCCGGTGGGGCGGGTGATCCCGCGAACCGCCTCGATGTTGGGGAGCTGACTGATCCGGTGTGCCATCTGCTCGAGGTCGGCGAGCTCCTTCGGGCCGCGCAGATCGTGCGGTGATTCGACCAGAAGATATTGGGGCAGGCTGGAATTCACCGGGAAGTGTGCGGCGATCGCGTCGTACCCCTGGAGGCTCTCGACCGTACCGGGCAGCGCCTTTCGGTCGTCGTAGTTGTACTTTGCCAGACCCGCGCAACTGGCGAGGATCACCAGCAGCATCAGGCTGGCGATCAGGTTGCGCCGGGGGTTACGGACGATCCGCACACCCGATCGCCGCCACAATGTGTCGGTGAGACTGCGGCGCGGCGACACCCAGCCACGGCGACCCGCCAGGGTCAGGACCGCGGGCAGGAACGTCATGGCGGCGAGACAGCCGATCGCGATGGCGACTGCGAGCGCCACGCCGACCGACGAGAAGATCGTCAGCTTGGTGAAGATCATCCCGATGAAGGTGATGGCGACGGTGGCTGCCGATGCGACGATCACCGGGCCGATCGATTTCAATGCGCTCTTGACGGCGTCGTCGGAACTCTGGCCCAGCCGCAGGAAGTCGTGATACCTGCTGATCAGGAAGACGGCATAGTCGGTTCCGGTGCCTGCCAGCATCGCGGTGAGAAACACGATGGTCTGGCCTGAGATGGCCAGACCGAGACTGCCCAGCGCGGCGACGACACCTTGCGCGGTCGCCAGGGACACCCCGATGGTCAGCAGCGGCAGGATCATCGTGAGTGGATTGCGATAGATGATGATCAAGATCGCCAGCAGCATGCCCACAGTGGCGATTTCGATGTGCACCCGGTCGCGCTCGCCCACCTCGGCGAGGTCGGCAAGCGTGGCGGCCGGCCCCGTGACATGTGAGGTGATGCCGGTTTCGTTGCTGCCGACGGTGTCTTTGACGATGCGGACCACGTTCGACGTCGCGGTGTAGGACTGTGGCGAGCCCAGCTCGCCGGTGAGGCTGACCGGCAGGAGCCACGCCTTACCGTCCTGACTCGTCATCACCTGGCGCAGGGGCGGTGTGGTGATGAAGTCCTGCATGGTCACGACACTCTCGGTGTCTGCACGCAGCTTGCCGACGAGCTCGCGGTAGACGTTCTCATCGGCGCCGTCGAGCGCCTTCTCGTCACTGAGAACGACCAAAAGGATGTTGTCCGAGCCGGACTCGTGGAAGGCCTTCGACATCTGTTGCGCGGCAACCGACCCCGGCGCATCGGCCGGCAACATGGCCGGCGGGGTTTTCTGCGAGAGCTCGGTCAACGACGGGAACAACGGCGGCAGGGCGGCGGCGAGGACGACCCAGAACGCGATCACCAGCCAGGGCCACCGAACGACGACACCGCCCAACTTATGGAATGTGCCGCTGTCGGAGTTGTCCGCGGTGCCGTGCAGGCGTTGCAACAACTGTGCTGCCCTACTGATCCTGCATGTCCTTACCTTCTCCGCAACCGAGCGCACTGGTGGTTGTCGACCGGCGCTCGGTGTGACGAGCGCCCCTCAGTGCGCCCAGTGTATGCGGTGACCCGGAGTGGTCGGGCGGCCTCGCTCTGCCTGTGCGCCGGCTGTGCTCAGTGCCGACTCGAGGTCAGCCACCGCGTCTTGATCCGCCAGGAATGCGCGGATGCCAGCGCAAATATCGCACCGCAGCCGCAGGCGAATACCCACACCAGTCGGCCGTTCTCGATGGGCTGCAGGGCAGGCACCAGCGACGTGATGATCCGAACTGTGCAGGCGAGCATTCCGCTGACCGAGGCGAACAGATAGATGTTGGCGATCCGGCGGGACTGCGGGTCCCGGCGCAGCACCAGCATGGCGCGGGCTCCGTAACCCAGTAGGTAGAGCAATGTGCCGCAGAGCAGGATCCAGTACGCGCTGAGCCAGAAATCCGTCGGCACCTGGAAGAAGTCGGGCCGGTACACCGTGGCGCCGTTGCCCATCGAGAAGGTCGCCAGCAGCACCGGGATACAGATGGTGGCCGGACGCTCGACATACTGCTTGAAGGAGCGCTGCATGGCGTTGTCGTCCTGAAGGCGGCCAAGGGAGTTGTAGACGATGGCCGATGCGGCCACGATGTAGGCATCGTGGCCGAGGTAGTCCTCGACGTTCCACTTACCGGTCAGCTCGTACAGAACGTGTCCGATGGTCTCCGAGGCCCACGGTGACATCAGCAGCACTGCGAGGCCCTGGAGTGCGATGTTCAGGGTGGCGGCGACTTCCCACCGGCAGGACCAGGTGACCCTTCTGATCCACAGGCTCCACGCGATGCAGCCCAGTGTGATCAGGATGAGGATGGCGACGGACATAACGATTGCCTCGGATGGTGCGGGGAACAGGCGCGCCATTGCTACAGCGGGGGCGCGTCGGGTCGTGGGGTCAGTTCGGACAGTTTCTTGGGTCGGTGGATGGCGTGGCGGACGCGGGTGGCGGTGTCTACAGGCGCCACCGTCACCGGTGCCGACTCCATGTAGTGCCACACTTCCTGGCGACTCATCAGCCCGAACCTGATCTGCAGGTCGGGGTAGCTGAGATGGAAGCGGTCGGCCACCTGCCGCAGTTCCTCGGCGTTGGGATAGTCCGCCTCTTTCACCCGCCGGTAATACGTGCTGCTGGAGACACCCAGCGCGCTGTACACGGCCTTGGCGTCGACCTCGCCGTCCAGCAGATAGTCGAGCAGGGCCTTGAGCTGCCTGCCGTTCTCGTCGGTTCGCGGCATCAGAACACAATAGACCCCGAACCCGGGCTTGGTCACAACGGACCACAGCGAGCTCAGCAATGACGTAATTGACAACGGTGTCAGACTTTTGGCACAGCTCTCCCATTTTTGGGAATCGCTGGCTACCGTTACAGACATGTCTGTTTCCGTGCTGCCTGACGCATACGGCACCGGCTCGTGGATCGCCGACTATGGCACGGTCGGGCCACCTGTTGCCTCGGACATCGCCACGGTGTCCAGTTCGTTCGACGACGTGTTGTCCGCCGAGCTGCACGGAGCCGCAATCGCGATGGATTGCACTGCCGAGGAGTTGTTGCTGGCCGCCCTCGGACGCACGGTTGCCCGCACGATCGGCGAAGGCACACTGGCGGTCGACGTGGCGAGTGGGCCCGAGCGGGCGGGTTCCCGCCGGGTTGCGGTGGCCTGCCTGGGGCATCGTGGCTTGTCAGGGGCGGAACTGCTGGCGGCGGCACGGCCGCGCATCGATAGGGACGACCATCCTTCGGCGGACGTCAGCTTGGCCTACGGTGTCGGGACGTGCGCGGGGCAATCCGAGCATCCGCTGGTGGTGCGCATCGACGGCGACGCCGAGTCCACCACGAGCGTGCTGTGGCGGTTCGACAGCCGCAGGTTCGACCAGTGCACGGTCCAGGAATTGGCCGAGCAGTTTCCGCTGGCACTGATCGAGGTCACGTCGGGGTAGGTGTGTTTCCGGACGATTTGCAGTGCTCATTAGACTGGGCGCAGCGGCGCTGATCCGGCCATCACCGGGGAGCCTTCGGAAGAACAGCTGCGGATCGGATCTCGGATTCGGCGTAGCTCAGTAGAACCGGACGGGTGGGCCCGTGATCGCCCGAAAGTCGAGCGGCGCGCTGCGGTGCAGCGCGCAAGCGGGGTGGTACCGCGGCGCTTGCGCACCCGCGCGACGTCGTCCCCGTGCCAGATGCGTGTCGAGCTGCCGAGTTCGACACCGGCACAGGAGACGAGACGTGAGCGCCTACCCCAAGCCGGCTGCACCCAACTTCCCCGAACGGGAACTTGAGGTGCTCGACTACTGGGCCGCCGACGACACTTTCCGGGCCAGCATCGCCCGCCGCGAGAATGCGGAAGAGTACGTCTTCTACGACGGCCCGCCGTTCGCCAACGGACTGCCGCATTACGGCCACCTGCTCACCGGCTATGTCAAGGACATCGTGCCCCGTTACCGCACCATGCGGGGCTACAAGGTGGAGCGTCGGTTCGGCTGGGACACCCACGGCCTGCCCGCCGAGCTCGAGGTGCAGCGCCAGCTGGGCATCGCCGACAAAGCCCAGATCGAAGAGATGGGCATCGAGAAGTTCAATGCGGCCTGCCGTACCTCGGTGCTGAAGTACACCGACGAATGGCGCGCCTACGTCACGCGCCAGGCCCGTTGGGTGGACTTCGACAACGACTACAAGACCCTGGATCCGACATTCATGGAGTCGGTGATCTGGGCCTTCAAACAGCTGTGGGACAAGGGTCTGGCCTACGAGGGCAACCGCGTGCTGCCGTACTGCTGGAACGACGAGACCCCACTGTCCAACCACGAGCTGCGGATGGACGATGACGTCTACCAGAGCCGCCAGGATCCGGCGGTGACGGTCGGTTTCACCGTGACCGACGGCCCGCTCAAGGGTGCGCACCTGCTGATCTGGACGACGACGCCGTGGACCTTGCCGTCCAACCAGGCCGTCGCCGTCAATCCCGACATCGACTACGTGCTGGTGCAGGGTTCCGACGGGCGCCGCTATGTCTTGGCCCAGGCGCGGCTTGCCGCCTACGCGCGGGAGCTCGGCGAAGAGCCCGAAGTCCTCGGCAGCTACAGCGGGCGGGATCTACTCGGGACTCATTACCTGCCGCCGTTCCCTTACTTCATGGATGCGACCAACTCGTTCCAGGTTCTGGCCGCCGACTTCGTCAGCACCGAGGACGGCACCGGCATCGTGCACATGGCCCCTGCCTACGGCGAGGACGACAAGGCCACCGCGGATACCGCGGACATCGTCGCGGTCACCCCGGTGGATTCGAAGGGCCGCTTCGACGCCACCGTGCCCGACTACGCGGGACAGCACGTCTTCGAGGCCAACTCCCAGATCATCCGTGATCTCAAGAACGGCGACGGGCCGGCTGCGGCCAACGGCGCGGTGCTGCTGCGCCACGAGACCTACGAGCACTCGTATCCGCACTGCTGGCGGTGCCGTAACCCGTTGATCTACCGCGCGGTATCGTCGTGGTTCATCAAGGTCACCGACTTCCGGGACCGGATGGTCGAACTCAACCAGCAGATCACCTGGTACCCCGAACACGTCAAGGACGGACAGTTCGGGAAGTGGCTCTCGAATGCCCGCGACTGGTCGGTATCGCGAAACCGCTACTGGGGCAGCCCGATCCCGGTGTGGAAGTCCGACGATCCGGCCTATCCGCGCATCGACGTCTATGGCAGCCTCGACGAACTCGAACGCGATTTCGGGGTGCGGCCGACCGATCTGCACCGGCCGTTCATCGACGAGCTGACCCGGCCGAATCCCGACGACCCGACCGGCAAGTCCACGATGCGCCGGATCGAGGACGTGTTCGACGTGTGGTTCGACTCCGGGTCGATGCCGTACGCACAGGTGCACTATCCGTTCGAGAACCAGGAATGGTTCGACGGGGGACAGTCTGGTGAGGACGCACATTTCCCGGGCGACTTCATCGTCGAGTACATCGGCCAGACCCGCGGCTGGTTCTACACCATGCATGTGCTGGCCACCGCGCTGTTCGACAAGCCGGCATTCAAAACCTGTGTGGCACACGGGATCGTCCTGGGCAACGACGGTCAGAAGATGAGCAAGTCGTTGCGCAACTATCCCGATGTCAGCGAGGTGTTCGACCGCGACGGGTCCGACGCCATGCGGTGGTTCCTGATGGCTTCGCCGATCCTGCGCGGCGGCAACCTGATCGTCACCGAGCAGGGCATCCGCGAGGGCGTGCGTCAGGTGTTGCTGCCGTTGTGGAACGCCTACAGCTTCCTGGCGCTCTACGCGCCGCAGAAGGGCACCTGGCGGACCGATTCGACCAATGTGCTGGACCGCTACATCCTGGCCAAACTGGCACAGCTGCGTGATGATCTCACCAGTGCCCTGGACAGCTGCGACATCTCCGGGGCGTGTGACGAGCTGCGGCAGTTCACCGAGGCATTGACGAACTGGTATGTGCGCCGGTCGCGTTCGCGCTTCTGGGAAGAGGATGCCGATGCCATCGACACCTTGCACACCGTCCTGGAGGTGACCTGCCGGCTCGCCGCGCCGCTGTTGCCGCTGGCCACCGAGGTGATCTGGCGAGGCCTGACCGGTGAGCGTTCGGTGCACCTGACCGACTGGCCGGAAGCCGATGTGCTGCCCAAGGATGCCGACCTGGTGACCGCGATGGACCAGGTGCGCGAGGTGTGTTCGGTGGGTTCCTCGCTGCGTAAGGCGAAGAAGTTGCGGGTGCGTCTGCCGTTGCTGAAACTGACTGTGGCGGTGGATAATCCATCGGCGCTCGAGCAGTTCGGCGACCTGATCGCCGACGAACTCAACGTCAAGGCGGTCGAGCTGACCGACAACATCGATGCCTACGGCAAGTTCGACCTTGCCGTCAACGCTCGCGTCGCCGGCCCCCGGATCGGCAAGGACGTGCAGGCCGCGATCAAGGCCGTGAAGGCGGGGGAGGGCGTGGTCAATCCCGACGGCACCCTGACCGCCGGGCCGGTGGTGCTGCAGCCCGAGGAGTACACCTCGAAACTGGTTGCCGCCGACCCGGAGTGGACCGCCGCCCTGCCCGATGGCGCGGGGCTCGTGGTCCTTGACGGCACGGTCACCGAGGAACTCGAAGCCGAGGGCTGGGCCAAGGACCGCATCCGCGAGCTTCAGGAACTGCGCAAGTCGACGGGCCTGGAGGTGTCCGACCGCATCTCGGTGCAGATGTCGGTTCCGGCTCAGTACGCGCCGTGGGCGAGCACCCACCGGGATTTGATCGCTGGTGAGATCCTGGCCACCAGTTTCGAATTCGGTGACGTCGCCGACGGGGCCGAGATCGGGGACGGGGTGCGGGTCGCGATCGCCAAGGCGTGAGCGGCCCGGATCAGTCGCCGGCCACCCGCGCTGCGTGGTCGCCGAGTGCGACGGTGTCGCCCGGGTGTAGCTGGCGGCCGCGGCGGATCTCGACCTCGCCGTTGACGCTGACCAGGCCGTCGGCGATGACGGCTTTGGCGTCGGCGCCGCTGTCGATGAGCGATGCCAGCTTGAGGAACTGCCCCAGGCGGATCGAGTCGTCCCTGATCGGTACGTCAACCGGGTCCATGAACGTCAGGCTAGCGCCATAGCATTTGCAGGTATGAACGGCGCCGAGGTCACGGGCGCGGGCGGACGCTGGGTTCTGCACCTCGACATGGATGCGTTCTTCGCATCTGTCGAGCAGTTGACCCGACCCACCCTGCGCGGCAGGCCCGTGCTCGTCGGCGGTCTGGGAGGGCGCGGCGTGGTGGCCGGGGCCAGCTACGAGGCCCGCCGCTACGGCGCCCGCTCGGCGATGCCGATGCATCAGGCTCGCCGGCTCGTCGGTGCCCCTGCGGTGGTGCTGCCGCCGCGTGGCGCGGTGTACGGCGTGGCCAGCCGTCGTGCGCTGGACACCGTCCGAGGCGTGATCCCGGTGCTTGAGCAGTTGTCCTTCGACGAGGCGTTCGGGGAGCCGGTCGAACTGGCGGGCGCCACCGCGGCCGATGTCGAGGAGTTCTGCCAGCGGTTGCGCGCCAAGGTGCGTGAGCAGACCGGGCTGGTGGCGTCCGTCGGGGCGGGATCGGGAAAGCAGATCGCCAAGATCGCCTCCGGATTGGCCAAGCCCGATGGCATCCGGGTGGTCCGCCGCGACGAGGAGGCGCGGCTGCTCGACGGTCTGCCGGTACGCAAGCTGTGGGGAATCGGCCCGGTGGCCGAGGAGAAGTTGCACCGGCTGGGCATCGAGACGGTAGGCGCGTTGGCCGCGCTGTCGGATGCCGAGGCCGCCAGCGTGCTCGGCACGGCGGTAGGCGCTGCGCTGCATCGGCTGGCCCGCGGCATCGATGATCGCCCGGTCGCCGAGCGCGCGGAGGCCAAGCAGATCAGCGCGGAGTCGACCTTCCCCGAGGACCTCACCACGTTGCGTCAGCTGCAGGATGCGATCGGACCGATCGGGGAACACGCGCACCGGCGTCTGGAGAAGGACGGCCGCGGAGCCCGCACCGTGACCGTCAAGCTGAAGAAGTCGGACATGAGCACACTGACCCGTTCGGCGACGCTGGCCTACGCCACCACCGAGGCTGCCACCCTGATCGGCACAGCCCGCCGGCTGTTGCTCGATCCGGTTGAGATCGGGCCTATTCGCCTTGTCGGCGTGGGCTTTTCAGGATTGTCAGACAGCAGGCAGGAGTCGTTGTTCCCGGATCTCGAGCAGCCGGACGAGAGCTTCGACTCCCACCATGAGCCCACCGAGACAGCCCAGGTCACCCAAACCGGCTGGCGCATCGGCGACGACGTGACCCACCCCGACCACGGCCACGGCTGGGTTCAGGGCGCCGGGCACGGGGTGATGACCGTGCGCTTCGAAACCCGGGCCAGCGGGCCGGGGCCGGCCAGGACGTTTCCCGACGACACCCCGGGTTTCCGTCGGGCCGACCCGGTCGCCAGCCTGGACTGGGCCGACTACCTCAGCGGGTTGGCCGACTACCAGAGCACGCCGTAGGTGGCGTTCAGGATGAAGCCGTGCTCGCCGTAGGTCTTGCACGTCACCGTTCCCTGATAGCCGACACCGCAACTGGCGCCCCAGTTCTCCAGTCGGTGGCCTTCGGGCAGCACGTCGACATCGCGGGTGAACGATGCGGTGTCGGAGTGCCGGTATGACGCCGGACCGCCACTGTTGACGTAGATCTGGTTGCTGCCGGCCGGTGCGTCCATCGGCACGGCGTCACAACCCACCGGACCGCCGTTGGGCCCGATCCCGCAGTGCCTGCCGTCGGGAGTCCGGAAGAACACGCCGTAGAAGTCGGTCGGTGAGCTGTAGTGACCCTCGGCGATCGGATAGCTGTCGATGTCGTCGGCGCCGGGCGGCGGCTCGGCCGTCGCGGTCGGGGCCGCGCCGAGCGCCAGGAAGCCGAGCGCGGCGATTGCCATGGTGTGGCGCATACGTTCCATTGAACCCGCACCGTCAACCCCGTTGGTCTGCTACCAGAGCACGCCGGAGGCAGGATCGAGTGAAAAGCCATGGCGGCCAGAGGTTTTACAGATAACTTTGCCCTCGTGGGTGACAGCGCAGGCGGCTTCCCAGTTCTCCAGTCGATAGCCCGCGGGCAGCACGTCGACATCTCGGGTGAACAGTTTGCTCCCCGAATACCGGTACGAAGCCGGTGCTCCGGCCTCGACGAAGGTCTGGTTCATCCCTTCGGGCGCATCCGCGGGCACCGCGTCGCAACCGACCGGACCGCGGTTGGGCAGGATTCCGCAGAACCGACCGTCCGGGGTCTGGAAGTACAGCCCGTAGAAATCGGTGGGCGAGGTGTAGTTGCCCTCGGCGATCGGGTAGCCGTTGATGTCCTCGATTCCAGGTGGCGGCGGCCACGGCCAAGCCTGCGCGGTGGGAAGCGGGACGAACACCGATAGGCCGACGGCAGCCGCCGCCGCAATGTGGAAACGCACGTTCGCTATTTAACCCCAGCCCGTCAACCCCAGGCGTCGATGACGTCCGCGACGGGCCGTCCGGCAGCCAGTGCGGCTATCAACAGCACGCGGGCCTGGGCCGGACGCAAGGTCGGGACCATGATGGCGCCGGCGTCGACCAACTGCCGGCCGGGTCCGTACTGCGGAGCGACGGGGCCGTCTGGCACCCGGCTCGACACTGCGACCGCCACGCCGTCGCGACAGTGCTTGCGGACCCCGTCGATCAGTGCGGTGCCCGCGTTGCCCGAGCCCATCGCCTCGATCACGATGCCCCGCGCTCCGGCTCTGATGCAGGCGTCCAGGGCGGCCGGGTCCGCGCCGGGATACGCGGCGACGATGTCGACCCGCGGCGCCGTCGCGGCAACCAGCTCACCGAGGAAAGCGTGAGCTTTCGCCGCCGTGATCGCGCAGCCGCCGTCGTTGACCGTTCCGAGCGCCGTTCCGGTGAAGGCATTCAACTCGTGGGTGTGTCGCTTGCGCAGTCCAAGTGGTTGCCACACGGTGCCGGCGAAGCCCACGACCACCCCGAGATCCCCGGCCTGCGGACTTGCCGCGAGCGTGATGGCGTGCCGGAGGTTGTCGGGGCCGTCGGCGTCGGGCGCGTCCGCACTGCGCTGCGACCCGGTGAGCACCACCGGTACGGCGCCGCGGTAAGTGAGGTCCAACCACAGCGCGGTTTCCTCCATGCTGTCGGTGCCGTGGGTGACGACGATGCCGTCGGCCCGGGCCGCCGCGGCACCGACCGCGCCGGCGATCCGGTCCCAGTCGGCGGGTGTCAGCAGTGCGCTGTCGGTCGCAAACACGTCGATGATCTCGACGTCGACGTCAACGGCCAGTCTGCCCGTCAGCTCGGCACCGGTGTGTGTCGGGCGCCGGATGCCGGCCTCGTCGGTGCTGGTCGAGATGGTGCCGCCGGTGGTGATGACGACGATGCGCCTGCGCGGGTTCGTGGACTCCATCACGGTGCAGATTGTCCCGCACCGACTGTTTGGGATGATGGGAGAGTGACTGATGAAACGTCAGGCCCGGACGAGCCGGTGACCGACGCTACCGAGGACGGGAAATCGTCCTCTGCGACCGCCGCTAAGCCTCGGCGGCGGCTGCGTCTGCTGCTCACCGTTGCTGCCGTGGTGCTGTTCGTCGACGTGGTGACCAAGGTGCTGGCGGTCCGGCTGCTGACACCCGGCCAGCCGGTGTCGATCATCGGTGACACCGTCACCTGGACGTTGGTGCGTAACTCCGGCGCCGCCTTCTCCATGGCAACCGGATACACCTGGGTTCTGACGCTCATCGCAACCGGCGTGGTGATCGGAATCGTGTGGATGGGTCGCCGGCTGGTTTCTCCGTGGTGGGCGATCGGCCTTGGCATGATCCTCGGCGGCGCGACGGGAAACCTGATCGACCGCTTCTTCCGTGCACCCGGACCGCTGCGCGGCCACGTGGTGGATTTCTTCTCGGTCGGCTGGTGGCCCGTGTTCAACGTGGCTGATCCTGCGGTGGTCGGCGGCGCCATCCTGTTGGTGGCGCTGTCGTTGTTCGGCTTCGACTTCGATACCGTCGGGCGCCGGCGCCTCGACGATCCGGCGCACGACAAGGTCACGCCGGAACCCGCCGAGGATGTGTCGGCCGAGGATGCAGAAGCCGACGAGGCCGGTGACGCCGATTCGGCGACCGAGTCCGACGAGTCGAGCGCGGTCGGTCGCCAGGCCGAGACGTCATAGTGACCACCCGGTCGATGCCGGTGCCCGAGGGCCTGGCGGGAATGCGAGTCGACGCCGGACTGTCCCGGCTGCTCGGTCTGTCACGCACGGCCGTGGCGGCCATGGCCGAGGACGGCGGCGTGGACATCGACGGTGCCCCGGCCGCGAAGTCCGACAAACTCGTCGCCGGAGCCTGGCTGGAGGTCCGGCTGCCGGAGGCGCCCGCCCCCGTCGAGAACACCCCGGTCGACATCGAGGGGATGGACATCCTCTACGCCGACGACGACATCGTGGCGGTGGACAAGCCGCCGGGGGTGGCCGCACACGCCACGGTCGGTTGGCACGGACCGACGGTTTTGGGCGGCCTGGCTGCCGCCGGGTTCCGCATCAGCACCTCAGGTATCCACGAACGCCAAGGCATCGTGCACCGACTCGATGTCGGGACCTCCGGCGTCATGGTGGTGGCGCTGTCCGAGCGCGCGTACACGGTGCTCAAGCGCGCGTTCAAGCAGCGCACCGTCGACAAGCGCTACCACGCGCTGGTGCAGGGCCACCCGGATCCGTCGAGCGGGACGATCGACGCCCCGATCGGGCGACACCGTGGACACGACTGGAAGTTCGCCGTCGTGGAGGGTGGCCGGCACAGCATCACCCACTACGACACCCTCGAGGCGTTCCAGGCCGCGAGCCTGCTCGACGTCGAGTTGGAGACGGGCCGCACTCATCAGATCCGCGTGCACTTTGCCGCGCTGCACCACCCGTGCTGTGGCGACATGACCTACGGCGCCGATCCCACATTGGCGAAAAAGCTTGGGCTGGAACGTCAGTGGCTGCACGCGCGGTCCCTGGCCTTCGCTCATCCGGCTGACGGCCGGCGCGTCGAGATCACCAGCCCGTACCCGGCTGACCTGCAGGCCGCCCTCGACGTCCTGCGTCGCCACTAGCTGTGGGCGGGCAGGCACTTCTGCCGCGGGCCGGGGCGGGCAGTGCCGGGGTGCTTTACGGCGCGGGGGCCTATGTCTGGTGGGGCTTGTGCCCGGGCTTCTTCCTGCTGCTACTCCCGGCCGGCGCGCCGGAGGTGCTCGCCCACCGCATCGTGTGGAGCGCGCTGTTCCTGCTCCTGGTGCTGGCGGTCGCCCGCCGTCTCGGCGATCTGCGGCGCCTGTCGCTGCGGACCTGGCTGCAACTGCTGGCCGCGTCGGCCCTGATCTCGATCAACTGGGGTACCTACATCTACGCCGTGACGACCGGTCACGTCGTGGATGCGGCGCTCGGATACTTCATCAATCCCTTGGTGAGCGTGCTGCTGGGCGTGCTGGTGTTCCGTGAGCGGATCAACAGATGGCAGGCAGTCGCATTGATGCTCGCGGTCATCGCGGTCGCCATCCTGACCGTCGAGGTGGGTGCACCGCCCTACATCGCGGTTGTCCTGGCGCTGTCTTTCGGGGTGTACGGGTTGGTCAAGAAGGTGGTGCGGGCCGATCCGCGGGTGAGCGTGGCCGTAGAAACTTTGGTGGCGCTTCCGGTCGCCGCCGGCTACGTGATCACGCTGGAGGTGCTGGGGCAGGGGAACTTTCTCAACCACGGCCCCTGGCATGCGGTGCTGTTGTTGCTCGCCGGGCCGGTGACCGCCGTGCCGTTGCTGCTGTTCGCCGCGGCCGCGCAGCGACTGCCGATGGTGACGCTCGGGCTGCTCTTCTATCTCAACCCCGGCCTGCAGATGGCCTGGGGTGTCTTCATCGGTCATGAACCGATGCCGCCCGGCCGGTGGGTCGGATTCGCCCTGATCTGGGTGGCGTTGGTGATCATGACAGCGAGTGCACTGCGCGGAAAGGCCGCAGATTCGTGGCCCGGGCGGCGAAGTGCCGTGACATCTCCTCGCCGAGGCGGGGCGGGTCGATGAGGCGGCGGCCTACCGCCTTGCCATCGATTTGACCACCGACGATGCGGTGCGGGCCTACCTGCTCGAGCGGGTGACAGACCTTCGGTGCCACCCCGGTGAAAAACTACTTTGCGGAGTGGCCCTTTGACCTCTTTGTGGCTATGCCATATGGTTTGCTAGATGACTCCGCGTGGCAGGTCTCGAAACGCCCGTCGAGGGCCGGGTCGCCCGGTCGGTGCCGATGCCGCGCAAACCCGTGAGCGCATCGTGCAGGCGGCCTACGAAATCATCAACGAGCGCGGTTACGCGGCGACCACATTCCAGGAGATCGCCAAGCGCAGCGGCCTGAGCCGCCCGACGCTGAATTACTACTTCGCTAGTCGCGAGGATCTCTACGGAGCCCTGCTCCAGCAGGCGCACGAGGTCGTCACGTCGTGTATTCACATCGCGAAACAGCATGATGGAACGCTAGATCGGTTGCATGCGTATATCGATGCCGTGGTTGCGGTGTGGCATCGGGACGGCGCCGTGGTGGGGTTTCTGGTCAATGCACGGCTCGAGTCGTACCGGCATCCCGACCTACCCGCCGCCACCGTCGCGGCCACCCGCGGGTTCCTCGGCGAACTGGTCGCCGAGGCGGTCGCCCGGCGCGAGCTACCGCCGCACACGGAGCAGGCGAGCCTGGTCGAACTGCTGTATGCGATGCTGTCGGGAATGGGTGCCTACTGTGGTTGGCAACGCCGGCCGGTCGAGGTGTCCGTGATTGCTAAGCAACTTCAGATGGTAATCGGTAATGGGTTGCTGTCTGTTGCCGATCGTGATCTCAGATTCGTCGGCAAAGACACGCGTAGCGACACGCGCGGCGGTGTCGGTGGGGCGCCATAGACTGACAGCCCTATGAGCGGTTCATCTTCTGGGTCCTTCGTGCACCTGCACAACCACACCGAGTACTCGATGCTGGACGGCGCCGCGAAGATCACCCCGATGCTGGCCGAGGCACAGCGTCTGGGCATGCCTGCGATCGGGATGACCGACCACGGCAACATGTTCGGCGCCAGTGAGTTCTACAACTCGGCCACCAAGGCCGGCATCAAGCCGATCATCGGCATCGAGGCATACATCGCTCCGGCTTCCCGGTTCGAGACCAAGCGGGTCCAGTGGGGCGATCCGAGCCAGAAGAGTGACGACGTTTCGGGTAGCGGTGCCTATACCCACATGACCATGGTTGCGGAGAACGCGACCGGTCTCCGCAACCTGTTCAAGCTGTCCTCGCTGGCATCCTTCGAAGGTCAGCTCGGCAAGTGGTCGCGCATGGACGCCGAGATCATCGCCGAGCACGCCGAGGGCATCATCGCGACCACGGGTTGCCCGTCGGGTGAGGTGCAGACCAGGCTGCGGCTGGGCCACCGTCAGGAGGCGCTGGAGGCGGCGGCCAAATGGCGCGAGATCTTCGGTCCCGAAAACTTTTTCCTCGAGCTCATGGACCACGGCCTCGACATCGAGCGCCGCGTTCGCGAGGGCCTGCTGGAGATCGGGCAGAAGCTCAACATCCCGCCGCTGGCCACCAACGACTGTCACTACGTCACGCGGGAAGCCTCGCAGAACCACGAGGCTCTGCTGTGCATCCAGACGGGCAAGACCCTGTCGGACCCGAACCGGTTCAAGTTCGACGGCGACGGCTACTTCCTCAAGTCGGCCGACGAGATGCGGGCGCTGTGGGACTCCCAGGTGCCGGGCGCGTGCGATTCCACGGTCCTCATCGGCGAGCGGGTGCAGTCCTACGCCGACGTCTGGACACCCACCGACCGGATGCCGGTGTTCCCGGTTCCCGACGGCCACGACCAGGCGTCATGGCTGACGCACGAGGTGCAGGCGGGACTGGAGCGCCGGTTCTCCCACGTCGCCGGCGGAGCGGCGGTCCCATCCGAGTACACCGACCGTGCGGCCTACGAGATCAAGGTCATCTGCGAGAAGGGCTTTCCGTCCTACTTCTTGATCGTCGCCGACCTGATCAACTACGCCCGCTCGGTCGGGATCCGGGTGGGGCCGGGCCGTGGATCGGCCGCCGGGTCACTGGTGGCCTACGCGCTGGGCATCACGAACATCGACCCGATCCCGCACGGCCTGCTGTTCGAGCGCTTCCTCAACCCGGAACGCCCGTCGGCCCCCGATATCGACATCGACTTCGACGACCGTCGCCGCGGCGAGATGCTGCGGTACGCGGCGAACAAGTGGGGTAGCGACCGGGTGGCCCAGGTCATCACTTTCGGTACCATCAAAACCAAAGCGGCGCTGAAGGATTCGGCCCGCGTGCATTACGGCCAGCCGGGCTTCGCGATCGCCGACCGGATCACCAAGGCGCTGCCGCCGCCCATCATGGCCAAGGACATCCCGGTGTCGGGGATCACCGACCCCAACCACGAGCGGTACAAGGAAGCCGCAGAGGTCCGCACCCTGATCGACACCGATCCGGATGTGCGGACCATCTTCGAGACGGCGCGTGGCCTGGAGGGCCTGGTGCGTAACGCGGGCGTGCACGCCTGCGCGGTGATCATGAGCTCCGAGCCGCTCATCGACGCGATCCCACTCTGGAAGCGGCCCCAGGACGGCGCGGTCATCACCGGTTGGGACTACCCGTCGTGTGAGGCCATCGGCCTGCTGAAGATGGACTTCCTGGGCCTGCGGAACCTGACGATCATCGGTGACTGCCTGGAGAACATCAAGGCCAACCGGGGGATCGACCTGGATCTGGACACCTTGCCCTTCGACGATCCGGCAGCTTACGAGCTCCTCGGCCGCGGTGACACGCTGGGTGTGTTCCAGCTCGACGGCAGTGCGATGCGTGACCTGCTGCGGCGTATGCAGCCCACCGGATTCAACGACATCGTGGCCGTCCTCGCGCTGTACCGTCCCGGCCCCATGGGCATGAACGCCCACAACGATTACGCCGACCGCAAGAACGGCCGTCAGGCGATCAAGCCCATCCACCCCGAGCTCGAAGAACCGCTCAAGGAGATTCTCGCCGAGACCTACGGCCTGATCGTCTACCAAGAGCAGATCATGTTCATCGCGCAGAAGGTCGCCTCCTACACCATGGGTAAGGCCGATGCGCTCCGGAAGGCCATGGGCAAGAAGAAGCTTGAGGTGCTCGAGGCGGAGTACAAGGGCTTCAAGGAGGGCATGACCGCCAACGGGTTCTCCGAGGCTGCGGTGAAAGCCTTGTGGGACACCATCCTTCCGTTCGCCGGATACGCGTTCAACAAGTCCCATGCGGCCGGCTACGGCCTGGTGTCCTACTGGACGGCCTACCTCAAGGCGAACTACCCCGCCGAATACATGGCAGGTCTGCTCACCTCGGTCGGTGACGACAAGGACAAGGCCGCGGTCTACCTCGCCGACTGCCGCCGACTCGGCATCACGGTGCTGCCGCCCGACGTCAACGAGTCGGTGCAGAACT
Organism: Mycolicibacterium sp. 050232; assembly: GCA_036235365.1. Taxonomy (GTDB): domain Bacteria; phylum Actinomycetota; class Actinomycetes; order Mycobacteriales; family Mycobacteriaceae; genus Mycobacterium. The sequence continues at coordinate 305,639 of JAZBEZ010000009.1, forward strand.
TCGCCTCGGTGGGTGACGACATCCGATTCGGTCTGGGCGCGATCCGCAACGTGGGCGCGAACGTGGTTTCGTCGCTGATCAGTACGCGTACCGAGAAGGGTAAATACGCCGACTTCTCCGACTACCTCAACAAGATCGACATCGCGGCCTGCAACAAGAAGGTCACCGAATCATTGGTGAAGGCAGGCGCATTCGATTCGCTCGGCCATCCCCGCAAGGGGCTGTTCCTGGTGCACACCGACGCCGTCGATTCCGTGCTCGGCACCAAGAAGGCCGAGGCCATGGGGCAGTTCGACCTGTTCGGCGGCGCCGACGACGGCGGCGGCACAGACGCGGTGTTCACCATCCGCGTGCCCGAGGAGGAGTGGGAGGACAAGCACAAGCTCGCCCTCGAGCGCGAGATGCTGGGCCTGTATGTGTCCGGTCATCCGCTCAACGGGATAGCCCACCTGCTGGCCAACCAGGTCGACACACAGATCCCGGCGATTCTCGACGGCGACATCGCCAACGACGCGCAGGTGGTGGTCGGCGGGATCCTGGCCTCGGTCAACCGGCGCGTGAACAAGAACGGCTTGCCATGGGCCTCAGCCCAATTGGAAGATCTCACCGGTGGTATCGAGGTGCTGTTCTTCCCACAGACCTACTCACTGTTCGGTCACGAGATCGCCGACGACGTGGTGGTACTGGTCAAGGCGAAGGTGGCTGCCCGCGACGACCGGATCTCGCTGATCGCCCACGAACTGGTGGTGCCCGACTTCAGCAGCGCACAGGCAGACCGCCCGCTGGCGGTCAGCCTGCCCACTCGCCAGTGCACGATCGACAAGGTGACCGCGCTCAAGCAGGTGCTGGCCAATCATCCCGGTACCTCCCAGGTGCATCTGCGGCTGATCAGCGGTGAGCGGATCACCACCCTCGAACTGGATCAGTCGCTGCGGGTCACTCCGTCGTCGGCTTTGATGGGTGACCTCAAGGCGTTGCTCGGTCCTGGTTGCCTGGGGTAGCACCCAACTCCACACGGACGATGACGGTGTCGGGCCAAACGGCGCGATCGCGTGCTCGCCGCAGCTTCTCCCGCAGCGGCAGGCTGCTGTGCACGTTGGTGACGCCGGGAATCTTCAACAGCGGCATGACGTTCCACTGCCATCCGTAGCGCCGGTGCAGGGCACGGTTGGCCGCTTCGGCCTCGTCGCCGCCCAGCACCGTGGCCCGACCGGTCAGCCAGCTACTCCCGGTGATCCGGCCCTTGTAGTCGCAAACCACCAATTCGACATCAGGCCGGCTGGTGAGTCGGCGGGTTTTCGGGCCGATCTTGGTGCGGAACAGGGCGGTTCGGCCGTCGAGGACGAACCAGATCGGGGTGTCGACAGCGGTGCCGTCGCGGCGGAAGCTGCGCAGCAGCGCGTAATGGGAGCGGCCGAGGGTTTCGAGTGGGGTGTCGGTGTGCGGCATGCAGCCAGTCAACGACTTAGAGTTGACTCTAAGTCAAGCTCGGCGAGGAGGGCAGATGGACGCGATGCTGACGATCGGGGACGTCACGCAGCGGAGCGGGGTCGCACAGACCGCGCTGCGCTATTACGAGCAGGTCGGACTGTTGCCCGCTCCGCAGCGCATCGGTGGGCAGCGCCGCTATCAGGAGTCGGTGCTGATGCGTCTCGAAGTGATCAGGTTGTGCAAGGCGGCCGGATTCTCGTTGACCGAGATCGGACTGCTGCTGGAGGACGACTCTCCGGGCCGGCCGATGGCTCGTGAGCTGGCGCAGACCAAGCTGGCCGAGATCGATGAGCAACTGGAGGCGCTGGCCCGGGCGCGGGCCATCATCGAGTGGGGCATGCGGTGCACATGCCCGTCGATCGAGTTGTGCACATGCGGGATTCATCACGAACTACCAGCCTGACGCGGTGGATCAGAACTGGTACCGCAGGATGCGCGCCTTGCGGGCCGTGGCCTTGCTGAGGCCGCTGGCGCGCGTGGCGATGCGCAGTAGGCCCGGAAAGAGATCCACCTCGGGTTGACGGGTCAGGCTGGCCTCCTCGACGAGGTGCAGCCGCGGGGTCCAGGTTTCGGGATGACGCGCGTCCTTGAAACCCGGGTAGCCCCACTGGCTTCCAACGTCCTTGAACATCTTGGCAGGGAAGAACTTGAGAGCGGCCCTACTCATCCACCCGATGCGACCGTAGTCGTTGAACGCGACTTCCCCAGAATCGAAGTGTTCGGTGATCCTCCGGAAGATGGCCGCGACCACGGGTTCGGCGAGGAACGCGAACAGCCCGTCTGCCACCAAGATCGTGGGTCGGTCGGAGGGAATCGGGTCGGTCCAGTCCGCGTCGGCCAGCGATGCGGCAACGGTGTGCGCCTGGGGGAGCGGTGGGATGACGCGATCGCGCAGTTCGCTGATTCCGGGAAGATCCACGCTGTACCAGTCGACCGTGACCGGCGGTGAGATCCGATGTACGCCGCTGTCGAGGCCTCCGCCGAGATCGACCACCACGGCGTCGGGGTGGACTGCGACGAACGCCCGGACCCGGTCGTCGAGCATCTTGGCGCGCAGCGCCGACTGGCAGACCACACTGGTCTGCACCCCGAGACCGGCGAAGTCGTACTCGAGTTGTCCGACCGTTTCGTCGGCCATGGTGTCGCCGAGGATCGGGCGAGCCCACCGGCTGTCGAGCGCCCTGGCGTACAGCGTAAGGAATGCGGTTTCCTCCACCGGGGAGAGTCCCGTCGTCGCAATACCCACGAACGCGACGGTACACCCGCTGCCCGGCTGAACAGTTGCGCGAAAACGTTTACCGCCCTTGCGATCCCGGTAGGTACGCGGCATGGCCTACGGTGGAACCATGCGGAGCAGGCATGTGAGCGTCTGGATCGACGTTGTCCCCGACGCGGTGTACGCGTACGCATCCGATCCGCGGCAGTTGGCCACGTGGGCGGCGGGGCTGGCCGAGGGCGGGTTGCGCCTCACTTCACAGGGTTGGGTGGCGGACTCCCCGATGGGCGAGGTCACCGTCGAATTCACGGCGACGAACACGCTGGGCGTGCTCGATCACGTCGTGCGTCTGCCCTCGGGTGAGGCTGTCTACAACCCGATGCGGGTGATACCGGCCGGGGTCGACGCATCCGCGTGCGAAGTCGTGTTCACCGTCCGGCAACGCACCGGCATGACCGATGAGCAGTTCGAGGCAGATGTGGCCGCCGTGGCGGCCGATCTGGAGAAGCTGCGGGGGCTACTGGAACGTCACTGATCAGACGGCGAAAAGCGGCCCAGCCCCAGCCACACCACGATGGTGGCCGCCGCGGCCGACAGCACCGCCGGTGCCGCGTCCATCGTGGCCACACCGACGACCACCAGCACCAAGGCACCGATCGCCAGGGCGATCAGCTTGTAGGTCGGCCAGGGCACCCCGGCGATGTCGACCTGGTGATCGGCCCGGGAGGTGACGCTGCGAAAGTTCCCGGCGGTGGTCATATGTTGACGATAGCTCGCAACAATGATTTCGGCCAGCCGAAACCTCGGATCAGGCGTGTCGATTTATCGGTCCCGAGTGCTCAGCAGGTGGCGTCCATGCGGAACTGGACCTCGGCCTGCCTGGCAGGACGATCGGCGAACGACCCGAGCGCGGTCCCGCTGATGTGGAATGTCGTGCCCTTGATGCCGGCCTGGCTGTCCGACGTCGCGCGATAGGAGCTGCCGGTGAAACCGGCGAGGTCGTCGATCCGGAACACCTTCGGCGCGACGGTGGCGCCGGCCTCGATGATCGCGGTGAAGCCCGGAGATTTCGGCACCGTTTCGATGGTCCAGAACCAGTTCACCTGCGTGCAGTCCACCGAGTACGTCGTCGGGAGCTCCTCGTTGTCGATGACGACCCGTGCTGTGTAGGCGTCGGCCGGGATGCTGGTGTGCGTCGTGCATGCGGACGTCGCAAGCGCGGTGACCACCACCGTGCACGTCGCCAGCCGCCGCTGGATGTGCCGCATAGTGGCTATTTTCCCAGTTCCGCGTCCCGAGTAACCACATATGACGAATTTTCGCGATTTGGTGTCGATCCACCGGGTCGGCCCACCCAGCTGCGGTGAAACCGCTGGCCAGTGGCACCATTGAACGGTGACTGCCGATCTGAGCAAAGGCTCCCGAGTGTCCCCGCTGGCCGCGCCGCTGACTGCCGCCGACATCGACGAGGCCGCGGAGCGAATTTCCGGGGTGGTCACCCGCAGCCCGCTGCAGTTCAACGAGCGCCTTTCAGAGGCGACCGGCGCCAACGTCTACCTCAAACGTGAGGACCTGCAGCCGGTGCGTTCCTACAAGGTGCGCGGGGCCTTCAACCTGATGGCCCAGCTCTCGCCCGAAGAGCTGGCCGCCGGTGTGGTGTGTTCGTCGGCCGGTAATCACGCCCAGGGCTTCGCCATGGCGTGCCGGTCGATGCGCACCCACGGTCGGGTGTACGTACCGGCCAAGACGCCGAAGCAGAAGCGGGACCGCATTCGGTATCACGGTCGTGAGTTCATCGAGTTGATCGCGGTCGGGTCGACGTATGACCTGGCTGCCGCTGCAGCGCTGGACGACGTCGCACGCACCGGTGCCACCCTCGTACCCCCGTATGACGATGTGCGCACGATGGCGGGCCAGGGCACCATCGCCGCCGAACTGCTCGAACAACTCGACGAAGAGCCGGACCTGGTGATCGTCCCGGTCGGTGGCGGCGGCTGCATCGCCGGTATCACCACGTATCTCGCCGAGCGTGCCTCGGACACCTCCGTGCTCGGTGTGGAGCCCGCAGGTGCGGCGTCGATGATCGCCGCCCTGGCCGCGGGCGAGCCGGTGACCCTCGAGCACGTCGATCAGTTCGTCGACGGTGCGGCGGTGGCGCGGGCCGGAGCGCTGCCTTACGCCGCGTTGGCCGCCGCCGGCGACATGGTCGCCCTCACCACGGTTGACGAGGGCGCGGTCTGCACCACGATGCTCGACCTGTACCAGAACGACGGAATCATCGCCGAGCCCGCGGGTGCGCTGTCGGTGACGGCATTACTGGAAGCCGACATCGAGGCCGGTTCCACGGTGGTCTGCCTGATCTCGGGCGGCAACAACGACGTCTCCCGCTACAACGAGGTGGTCGAACGGTCGCTGGTGCACCTGGGCCTCAAGCACTACTTCCTGGTCGACTTCCCGCAGGAACCCGGAGCGCTGCGCCGTTTCCTCGACGAAGTGCTGGGACCGGGCGACGACATCACCTTGTTCGAGTACGTCAAGCGCAACAACCGGGAGACCGGTGAGGCGTTGTGCGGCGTCGAGCTGAGCGCGGCGACGGACCTCGAAGGTCTGCTGGCCCGTATGCAGGATTCCGATATCCACGTCGAGCTGCTCGAGCCGGGGTCGCCTACGTACCGGTATCTGACCTGAGCCTCAGGCTTGGATCCCGACGTCCTCGAACGCGGCACTGATGGCGTTGATTTTCTCGTCCAGCACGTCTTGCGGATCCTTGCGGAACAGGGACTTGGCCACGAGTTCGACGGCACGCCGACTGTCGCTGAATCCTGATGTTCGCGAAAGGTGAAGGGTCAGAGCGAGATAGAACAGCGTCGCAGCATCCTGCGGTGTGAACAGGTGGCCTTGGCCGTTCGTCGCGCTGATCACGTTGTAGGCCGCCTTGTTGTGGATGCCGCTGTTGGTGTGCACGCCGCCGTTGTCTCGGGTGGTGTTCACGTAATCGCGCATATGGGCGGGCTGACCTCGCCGGGCCGGATCGCTCAGATCGCGTAGCGGCACCCCGGTGCCGTCGAGTTCCTCGCCCATCTCCCAGTTCCAGCTGTCGATGTCGGGTTTCTGGGAGTTGGCGATGATCGTCCCCATGATGTCCGAATAGGACTCGTTGAGGGCACCGGATTCACCTTTGTACTCGAGCCGGGCTGTGTTGTCGGTCAATCCGTGCGTCATCTCGTGGGCGACCACGTCCACGGCCACCGCGTACGACCGCAACTCACCGTTCACGCTGCGCTGGCCGTACACCATCTGGGTGCCGATCCAGGCGGCATTGCGCCATTCCTGGGGCGTCGGATCCTGAATCGACGTGCAGTTGATGGAAGAGATGAACGGGGCGCCCTGGTTGTCGAGACCGTTGCGTTGCAGCGTGTTCAGCAGGTAATCGGCCACCTCCTGGGCGTTGGCATGCGCGCTGATCGCCGCCGGGCTCCACGGAGCCGGCGGATTGGTGATCGGCCCGGGGCCCGGCAGAGAACGGAACTGCGACTCGATCCTGCGGAACCCGAAATCGTAGGTCTCGACGCGCCGGGTCGGGTCCACCAGCCGCTTGTTGTCGTTCTCATCGCGCTCGGCCCGGATACGCCGCGTCTGTCCGAGCGCGTCGGTGGAATCCAGTTCTTCCAGGGTCCACGAAATGGTCTGAGTGCGGGGAAGTTTGGTCACCAGATCACCGGAATGGGCGTCGACGACGTAGTCGAAGAGTTCCGGCAGTGTCTCCGGATGACCGTCCGAGGTGCGTTTGCGGTGCCGCTGCACGTTCTTGGCGATGTAGACCAGTCGCCACCCACCGGGCTCGGAACTGCTGTCGAAGTAGAAGTACAGCCGGGGCGGCTCCGGCAGGGGTAACGCGTCCTTGCCGGCGTCTTTGACGATCGCGTCCTGAGCCTGGGCCGGCGATATGGTCGCGACGGCGTCGACGCCGTCAGGATTGCCGATCGCCGAATTCACGGCCAACATGTTGTTGTCGTCATCGAGCTCGATCGTGACGAGTGAGCCGTAGATCGGGATGCGCTGACGGTACTGGGCGAACTTGACGACCGTGGAGTCCGTCAGCGGTATGGACTCGGTGCCCAAGGACCGGTATTCGGTTCCCGGGCCCGCGTTGCTGTCGGTGATGGTCGGCACCTCAGGGCTGGCGATCATCTGGTTCAGATAGCGGCGGGCAGCAGATTCCGGATCGAGTGTCGCCACGTCGACGGACGGGGCCGCGTCGGTCCGGACGGCCTCGTCATTGATGGCCTGGACCGCCGGGCCCTGGTACTTGTCCGCGCTGTGCAGTGCGAAGCTCTCTAACCCGTTGTCGTTCATGGCCTGATCATGCGTCGCGGGCGACTCGAATTCCTGCGTAGTCGCCTACTCGAAAATTGCGCCGAATACAGGTAGTGATCTACGCGCGCTTCCGCGCCTGCAGGTACCTACCGTCCAACCATGGCCGAAAACCTCATCGACTCCGGTGACACTGTCCGTGCCACCACAGCTCCGCGCGGGGTCACGGTTGCCGAGGTGGCCACCCGGGTCCGGCACAACATCTGGACGCTCGACGAGATCGATCACTGGCACCCGATCATCCACGCCTACGCCCGCGCGGTGCAGGTACTGATCGACCGGTCCGATGTGGATCAGCTGGACCCGATCGGTTGGCAGTACCAGTCCGACATCCACGGCACCACAGTGGATCCCGATAACTTTCGCAACCAGTGCCAGCACTTCTGCTGGTACTTCCTGCCGTGGCACCGGATGTATCTGCAGTGGTTCGAACGGATCGTCCGGGCCGCCATCGCAGATCTCGACGAGGTCGACGAGCAGACGAAGGCGGCGTGGGCATTGCCCTACTGGGACTACAGCAGCGACGATCCGGCCCACAGGCGCCTGCCGCGGGCCTTCCTCGATACCACCCTGCCGGACGGTGTGACGCCCAACCCGCTGTGGGTGCCCGGGCGGAACCTCAACGACGGCTCGTCGCTGCCGGCCTCCGATGTCGATCTGACAAGTGCCCTGGCACCGGTCGACTTCGCCGGAATCGGCGGTTTCGCCGGTGGACGGACCGGCTTCAGCCATGGTGGTGAGGACCCGGGCTCCGCGATGGGACCGCTCGAGGGAACCCCTCACGGTGCCGTTCACGTCGGAGTCGGTGGACTCATTGGATCGTTCAACACCGCCGCACTGGACCCCATCTTCTGGCTGCACCATGCCAACATCGACCGGATCTGGGAGATCTGGCGGTCGATGCCCGACCGCGCGAACACCACGGAGGCTCGCTGGCTGACCGGCGTGACGTTCCACTTCCACGACGAGAACCGGGCGACGCTCAACGAGACGGTCCAAGAGGTGCTCGACACCACGTCCCAGCTCAGCTACTCCTATGAGGACATCACTGCCCCTGTCGCACTGGAGGCTCTCATGCCGACCGCGCCCGCGCCCGAGAACCCGCCGGAACTCGTCGGAGCAACAGAGAACGCCATCGCCCTCGCCGGTGAGACCACCAACGTCACGTTCGGCATCGCGCCGCCTATCGGTCCGTTGGCACAGGAAGCGACACCGGCGTCCCGCGCCTTCCTTCGCATCGAGGACGTGACGTCGCCGGCCCCGGTGGGGGTGACCTACAAGGTGTACCTCACTGTGGGCGGCGGTGAGCCTGCGATCGATGACGAGCATTTCGTCGGCGTCGCAGCCTTTTTCGGGATCGAGGAAACCACTAATCCCGACAATGGTCATGGCGGGATGCGGCTCGCCTTCGACATCACCGGGTTGTATCGACGATTCAGTGCCGAAGGCCGGTGGAGCGATCAGGTCAGCGTCACCTTCATACCTCAGTACGTGGAACCGGCCGCCGATCCGATTCGGTTGCCGGGCGCCCAGGCCTCGGCACCACAGCAGTCGGGGAACGCACGCGTCGGGCGAGTGAGCGTCTTCCTGCAATGACGCTGACCGCGGTAACCCGCCGCGTGGCACAGCCATCGGCCTGGCGGCGGTTGTGGTGGGCGCATCCCGAGCTGTCCCTGCTCGCGGCCGCGGTGGCCGCCTGGGTCGTGGTCGTGATCATGCATCTGTCGATGTCGTCGCACAGCGGACCGGGGCATTGTTCGACACTGCCGCAGGCGGCAACCCACCACCACGGCGCGTCGGGTGTGGGCTTCCTGGCAGTTCATTGTCCTGCGATGCCTTCGGGCGCAACGGAATTCCCAGTCGCACCCGCGGTGTGGACGGTGATGGCAGCTGCGATGATGCTCCCGACCACACTGCCCGCCGCACGGTCGATCTCATTGAACGGCAGGTGGAATCGGCGGCACCGCGGGCAGGCGTTGTTCGCGGTGGGCTATCTCGCGGTGTGGACCGTGTTCGGGACTCTGGCGCTCGCGGCTGCCTGGCTGGTCCGGCCGCAGGCCACCGGTGCCCTGGCGGTTTCGGGCCTCTTGGCGGTGGCGGCGGTCTGGGAAATCACCCGCAGGAAGCGATATTTCCTGCGAGCCTGCCACCGGGTGCGGGCACTGCCTGCCGACGGGTGGCGCGCCGACCGGGCCTGCGCCGCGGAGGGGTTGAGGAACGGTCTGCGGTGCATCGGCGCATGCGGTCCGATGATGCTGCCGATGGTGCTGGCCCCGCACGCGCTGTGGCTGATGGTGGTCCTGTTCGGGGTCGTCGCGGGGGAGAAGCTGTTGACGAAAGGTGTGGACCACCTTCGGCTTTTCGCTGCCGTACTGGCGGTGGTGGCCTTCATCGTTGCGTTCGGTGCGCCGCTCGGGTAGATCGCTCAGCCGGTGCGCAGGACCGCGAAGGAATGACCGGCCAATCTGGTTTCGCTGGAACCGATGTCGGGTACGTCCCACGCGGTGACGAGGTCACCGGCCACGGGCACCGACGCCGGATCGGTACCGAGGTTACAGGCGATCGCCAGGGAGCCGCGGTGCAAGACGATCCAGCGTTGCTCCTCGTCGAAATCGATCGACATGTGATCCAGCCATGGATCGGCGAGGTCGGGTTCGGTGCTCCGCAACGTGATGAGTTCCCGGTAGGTCCTGTGCAGGCGTCCGTGGTCGCCGTCGGTGACCTCGTCCCAGTGCAGTTTGGACCGCAGAAATGTCTCCGGGTCCTGCGGGTCTGGGATCTCGTCGGCATCCCAGCCGTGGTCGGCGAACTCGGCCTTGCGGCCCTCGGCGGTGGCGCGGGCCAGTTCCGGCTCGGGATGCGAGCTGAAGAACTGGAACGGTGAGGATGACCCCCACTCTTCGCCCATGAAAAGCATTGCCGTATAGGGAGATCCGAGTGCAAGTGCGGCTTTGACGGCCAGCTGACCGAAAGTCAGCAGCTGAGAGGGCCGGTCGCCGACCGCCCGGTTGCCAACTTGGTCGTGGGTGAGCGTATAGGCCAACAGGCGAGTCCCCGGGATGGTGGCGGTATCCAACGGACGGCCGTGCCGGCGGTGGCGGAACGACGAATACGTGCCGGCATGGAAGTATCCGTGTTTCAGCGTCTGTGCCAACGTAGCCAGCGATCCGAAATCGGCATAGTAGCCCTGCCGTTCCCCCGACACCGCGGTGTGGATGGCGTGGTGGACGTCGTCGTCCCACTGCGCGGTCAGGCCATAGCCGCCACGGTCGCGCGGGGTGATCAGCCGGGGGTCGTTGAGATCACTCTCGGCGATCAATGACAGCGGCCGGCCCAGTTCGTCGGACAGGGCGTCGGTTGCGGCCGTCAGCTCTTCGAGCACATGCATCGCGGTGGTGTCCACCAGCGCGTGCACCGCATCCAGACGCAGGCCGTCGGCGTGGAAGTCGCGCATCCAGCGCAGCGCGCAGTCGATGATGTAGGTCCGAACCTCGTCGGCATCGGCATCGGACAGGTTGATCGAACTGCCCCAGGGATTGCTGCCGGTGGACAGATACGGGCCGAAACGCGGCAGGTAGTTGCCCGACGGGCCGAGATGGTTGAACACCGTGTCGATCAGGACACCGAGTCCACGTGCATGGCAAGCCTCGATGAGGCGGATCAGGCCGTCCGGGCCGCCGTAGGGTTCGTGCACCGCGTACCAGAGCACCCCGTCATAACCCCAGCCGTGGGGGCCGTTGAAGGCGTTGACCGGCATCAATTCCACGAAATCCACACCGAGATCGACCAGGTGGTCGAGTTTCTCGATGGCGGAATCGAATGTGCCACCAGGAGTGAAGGTTCCGATGTGAAGCTCGTAGATCACCCGGCCGCAGATCGACCGACCTTTCCAACCGGAGTCGGTCAACGCGTCCGGCGATGGCTGCCACAGCTGAGAACGTTCATGAACACCGTCGGGTTGGCGCGCCGAGCGAGGATCCGGCAGCACCGTCGGATCGTCGTCGAGAACGAATCCGTATCGCGCGTCGCTACGGCTCGCGACCTCGGCACGCCACCAGCCGTCTTCGGAGCGCACCATGTCGTGCAGCGTTCCGTCCACGTCGACCCGGACGCGGTCGGGGACCGGCGCCCACACGGCGAATTCAGTCATCGGTGCGCTCCAGCAGCGCCACCGGTGAATCGGCGAGCAGCTCGGTCAGCGGCACCGGACCCGCCCACTGACGGCCACTGAGCCGATCCAGCCAACGGCCCTCGGGCAGCGGCAATACTGTGTCGTCCCAGCCGCTTTCGGCCAGCTCCACGGTCCACCGGCAGGCAGCCACCACCACATCCTGGCCCCGCAGAAACGCCACCAGGTGTGTCGCAGCGCTACCGTTGGCCGGTAGTGGGGTGTAGCCGCCGGTCAGGAATGTCTGCGGCCGGGCCCGGCGCAGCGCCAGGGCGGCCATGGTGACTCGTAGCTTGTCGTCGTCCCCGCGCTCCACAGCGCCACGCAGTGCCGCATAGTCGACCGGGCGCCGGTTGTCCGGATCGACCAGACTGTCCTCGATGGTTTCGGTGCCCTGATAGACGTCGGGGATCCCGGGTGCCGTGAGCTGAATGAGTTTCTGGCCCAGGATGTCGTTGCGGGCATGGGCTTCGAGCCGGCTCGCCAACGCCGTCAGCTCGATGGCGACCGGTCCGTCGAGCACCCGGTCCAGCCAAGCGTGCACCTCATTCTCGAACTCCACGTTCGGGTCGTGCCAGCAGGTCCTGGTGGCGGCCTCCCGGATCGCCTTCTCGGCGTAGGTGTGCAGCCGGGATCGAAGCTCGTCGGTGACGACGCCGTCGACCGGCCAGACGCCGAAGATGTTCTGCCACAGGAACAGTGCGGTGTCACGGTCTGGGGGAGTGGACGATGCCGTCCACCGCTCTACTGAATCGGCCCAGGTCACCGGCACCTGGGACAGCAGCCCGATGCGGGCGCGGACGTCTTCTCCGCGCTTGGTGTCGTGGGTCGACAACGTGGTCATGGTGTTCGGCCAGGCGCGCATCCGCGTCGCCGTCCGCTGGTGGAACTCGGCGGTCGACACCCCGAACAACTCGGGTGCGCCGCCGACCTCGTTGAGCGACACCAGTCGGGCGTCGCGGTAGAACAGGCAGTCCTCGACCGCTTTGGCGGTGGCGGCCCCACACAGCTGGTTGAACCGGGACACCACCTCGGTGCTGAGGGACAGAGCCACTGCAATGGTGGACAGTGCATCGGTGAGTTCCGGTGCGGCGGAGGATGTCTCCTGCATCGCCACCGGGAGGATCGCGTCGAGCGCCGGATAGTCACTGCGGTATACGCCGATCCTGCTGATCAGCGTTGCAACCGCCGCAGGAAGCTGGGGGTCGCGCCGGGTCGTGACGGTCGTGATGGCCCGACACAGCCGGCTCAGTTCGCTGGCCAGGGTGTCGGTGACGGCTGCCGACTTCAGCGTCCGCTCAGCCCCGGGTTCGGGGCGTCCGCTCACTCCGGTGAGGGTGTCCTGGCCGGACGGGGCGATGAACAGTCCACCGACCTCGCGCAGCGCGTCGTATCCGGTGGTGCCGTCGACGGGCAGCGACGCATCGAGGCTCTCGTCGGCGGCCAGGATCTTCTCGACCACGATCCAGGCTTCGGGGCCGGTGATCTCGCGCAACCATCGCAGATAGCTTGCGGGGTCGGACAATCCGTCCGGATGGTCGATGCGCAATCCGTCGACCAGGCCTTCGTCGAACCAGCGCTTGATCTCCACGTGGCTCGCGTCGAAGACAGCACGGGCCTCCTGGCGCAACGCCGCCAGCGACGTGATCGAGAAGAAGCGACGGTAGCCGCAGCTGCCGTTGCGCCAACCGGTCAGGCGGTAGTGCTGTCGGTCGTGCACCTCGCGGCCGGTGCCGCGGCCGGTTCCGGGTGCGACGGGGAAGGTGAGGTCGCCCAGTCGCAGCTGTTCGCCGTCGACCACCAGATCGTCCACGTCGTCGTCGGATCCCAGGACCGGCAACACAATCCGCCCGTCGTCGAGATCCCAATCGATGTCGAAGTAGTCGGCATAGGCCGAGGCGCGGCCACGGCGCAGCAGGTCCCACCACCACGGATTGTGCTCGGCCTGCGCCACACCGACGTGATTGGGCACGATATCCACGATGAGGCCCATGTTCCTTTTGCGGGCGGCATCAGAAAGCTTTCGCAGGCCTTCCGGCCCGCCGAGCGCGGCCGACACCGTCGTGGGATCGGTGACGTCGTATCCGTGGGTGGAGCCGGGGGCGGCGGTCAGGATCGGTGACAGGTACAGATGCGAGACGCCCACCCGGTCCAGATAGTCGAGCAGGTTCACCGCATCATCGAATGTGCAGCAGTCGCCACGCATCTGGAGCCGATACGTGGACAGGACCGGGCCGGGCATGTCAGGCCGTCTTGCGCAGCACGAGCAGGGAGCGGGCCTGAATGGAGATCTTCTCGCCCGCGGCCACCACCAGGTCGGAGTCGCCCGTCGGGCTGGCGGTATCGAGGTCGCCGGTCCATTCGCCGGCGTAGTCGCCGTTCGGGGTGACGAAATCCTGCGCGTGGTCATTTGCGTTGAAGCACAACAGGAACGTGTCGTCGACCACGCGTTCACCACGGGCGTTGGGTGCCGGGATGGAATCGCCGTTGAGGAACACGGCGACACAGGTGCCCAGGCCGGTGCCCCAGTCTTCCGGGGTCATCTCGGTACCGCCGGGAGTGAGCCAGGCGATGTCGCGAACCTGGTCCCCGCTGCGGATCGGTTTGCCCTCGAAGAACCGGCGGCGCCGAAATGCGGGATGGCGCTTGCGGAATGCCAGCGCCTTGCGGGTGAATTCCAGGTGGTCGGCGTTGGTCTCGAGTAGTGACCAGTCCATCCAGGACAGTTCGGAATCCTGGCAGTACACGTTGTTGTTGCCGAGCTGGGTGCGGCTGATCTCGTCGCCGTGGGCGATCATCGGGGTGCCCTGGGACAGCATCAGTGTCCCGATGATGTTGCGCATCTGCTTGGCGCGCAGGGCCAGGATCTCCGGATCGTCGGTGGGTCCCTCGACACCGCAGTTCCAGGAGCGGTTGTGGCTCTCGCCGTCGCGGTTGTCCTCGCCGTTGGCCTCGTTGTGCTTCTCGTTGTAGGACACCAGGTCGTTGAGGGTGAAGCCGTCGTGGCAGGTGACGAAGTTGATGCTGGCACCGGGACGGCGGCCGGTGGCCTCGTACAGATCCGAGGAGCCGGTCAGCCGGGAGGCGAACTCGCCCAGGGTCGCGGGCTCGCCCCGCCAGTAATCGCGCACAGTATCGCGATACTTCCCATTCCATTCGGTCCACAAACCTGGGAAGTTGCCGACCTGGTAGCCGCCCTCGCCGACGTCCCAAGGTTCGGCGATCAGTTTGACCTGGCTGACCACGGGGTCCTGCTGGACCAGATCGAAGAACGCCGAAAGCCGGTCCACATCATAGAATTCGCGGGCCAGCGTAGATGCCAGGTCGAACCGGAACCCGTCGACGTGCATCTCGAGCACCCAGTACCGCAGCGAGTCCATGATCAGTTGCAGGGTATGTGGGTGCCGGGCGTTGAGGCTGTTGCCGGTGCCGGTGAAATCCTTGTAGTACTCGGGTTGTCCGTCGAGCAGCCGGTAGTAGGCGGCGTTGTCGATGCCGCGGAAGTTGATGGTCGGGCCGAGGTGGTTGCCTTCGGCGGTGTGGTTGTAGACCACATCCAGGATGACTTCGATACCCGCGTCGTGGAACGCCTTCACCATGGTCTTGAACTCGGCCACCGCGCCGCCGGCGTGCCGGGTGGCCGCGTACTGGAAGTGCGGGGCGAAGAAGCCGACGGTGTTGTAGCCCCAGTAGTTTCGCAGCCCGAGGTCCAACAGCCGGTGGTCGTGCATGAACTGATGCACCGGCATGAGCTCGATCGCAGTGATGTTGAGCGACTGCAGGTACTCGATCACCACGGGGTGGCTCAGGCCCGCGTACGTGCCCCGGAGTTCCTCGGGGATCCCCGGATGGGTCTGCGTCATCCCCTTGACATGCGCCTCGTAGATCACGGTGTCGTGATACGGGGTCTTGGGTGCGCGGTCCGAGCCCCACTGGAAGAACGGGTTGATCACCACGCTGGTCATGGTGTGCCCCAGAGAGTCGATCTGGGGCGGGGTTCCGGTGCCGGGCGGGTCGGCTGTCAGGTCGTAGGAGAACAGGGCCTGGCTGAAATCGAAGTCGCCGTGGAACGACTTGCCGTAGGGATCCAGCAGCAGCTTGCTGGGGTCACACCGGTGTCCGCTGCCGGGATCCCATGGGCCGTACACCCGGTACCCGTACCGCTGGCCCGGCGTGACGGTCGGCAGATAGGCGTGCCAGACGTAGCCGTCGACCTCTTCGAGATTGATCCGGTGCTCGGTGCCGTCCTTGGCGATCAGACACAGCTCGACACGTTCGGCGACTTCGGAGAACAACGAGAAGTTGGTGCCCGCACCGTCATAGGTCGCGCCGAGTGGGTAGGGCTCACCGGGCCAGACAGTCGACATCGGCGTGGGAACCGAAGAAGGAGGCACTGCGGATGGCGGCATCGCCTCACCACCAACCGGTGGCCGCCGCCATCTGACGGCCCAGTTCACCTGTCATCGTGCGCATGTACGTCGTAGAGATGTGGTGAGAATCGTGATAGATCAACACATTTCCCTCCACCGCGCGGCAGTAGTCCTTACGGCACACCGCATCGCTCATGTCGAGTGGCTTGAGCAGGGGGAACCTTCCGACGAAATCCAGTGTTGGGTTGTGGTCGGAGAGTACCTTGGACCGGTCGATGCCGCACGAGATGGAATCGCCGCCGTTGGCCAGACAGTCGTACGGGAAGTACGGCTCGCCGTTTCGGGTGAGCCAGGGGGTGTCGCGCATCGCGAGGACCGGAATGTTGTTCTGGGAGAGGGTTTCCCAGATTCCGATGTACGTGCCGGGCATGACATCGCCGTCTTTGATGTTCCAAGGCCGGGTCGACGTGGTGAACACATACGCGGGGCGATCGGTGATGAGCTTGGCCATCACCTTCTCGTTCCACTCATGGCACTTCGGGTACGGGCGGTTGTCGCCCATCACCAGTGGCATCTGCTCGGTGGTCAGAGGACAGCCCATCTTGAGGTAGGTGACCACTTTGAAGTTGTGCAGGCGACCCAGCAGGTCCAGGGCGGTCATCCAGTGTTCGGCGTGCGATCCGCCCGCCACTGCGATGGTGCGGGCCGCGTCCTTGTCGCCGTACGTGCAGTTGATGACGTCGGTGTTGCTGAAATCGCTGATGCAGCCGTCGTTGGTCGACGCAGGCAGATCGTCCTTGGCCTCGAGCACAGTGGGGCGCATCGGCAGTTTGGGCACCCGCGTGTGGTTGATCAGTGCGCGTGCGCCCGGATAGTCGCGCGCCGACAGCCCCGAAAGCTCCTTGCCGTTGGCCCGCTGCACGGTGACGTGCTCACGCCAGGTGAACGAGGTGGCCGTCAGCGCGACTCCGAGAAGGCCGACGATGGAGCCGAGGACGATGGTCGGCCGGCGCAGGCGCACGCGCAGCGGAAGGACCGGCGCGGGGGTGGTTACGGACTTGGCCTTCTGTGAACGCAGCGGCTCCTCGATGTAGCGGGTCGTGAGCCAGGCCAGTACCCCGGAAATCAGCAGGATGATCGTGCCCTCGAGGAAATTGGCGTGGGCGTGGCCCGAGTACGACAACCAGAAGATCAGCAGCGGCCAGTGCCACAGGTAGAGCGAGTACGCCATGGAGCCCAGCGACACGAAAGGCTTGGTCGCCAGCATTCGGTTGGGCGCGGGTAACCGTTGGCCGGCGCTCGGATCGTCGATCCGGTTGGCCGCGGTCAAGATGAAGATGACGGTGGCGCCGACCGGCACCAGCGTCCACGGCCCGGGAAACTCCTTGACTCCGTCGAGCCACCAGCCGCACGTCAGGATCGCGGCCAGCGAGACGGTGGCCAGAACGGTGCGCAGCCACATCGGCCAGCGCACCGCGGGCACCAACGCCCCGGCGAGCGCACCGATCATCAGCTCCCAGCCGCGGGCAAAGCTGTTGTAGTAGGCGGTGGCCTGGTCTGTGTTGTGCGCGATGATCGCGTATACGAACGAGGCGATGGTCAGCGCGCTCAGTAACACGATGAACGCGGTGCGCAGGTGCCGGCCGAACACACGCCGGCCTAGGAAAGCGAACCCGAACACCACCAACAGGAACGCCACATAGAACTGCCCCTGGACCGACATCGACCAGATGTGTTGCAGCGGGCTGACCGCCTCACCGGCGCGGAGATAGTTCGCGGCCGTGTTGGCCAACTCCCAGTTCTGGTAGTAGCCCAGGCTTGCCAGGCTTTGGTCAGCAAATGTTTCCCAGCGGGTCTCAGGCTGCACGAGGATCGTCAGCACCGCTGCTGCAGCAAGCACTACGACCAGTGCGGGAAGCAGGCGCCGAATCAACCGGACCACTTCGGGGAAGGGCCGCAGCGGCGCCTCCGTGTCGAGTGCCAGTCGCAGGATCTTGCCGCCGAAGAAGAATCCGGACAGGGCCAGGAAAACGTCGACACCACCGGAAACCCGACCGAACCAGATGTGGAACATCGCCACCAGGGCGATCGCGATACCCCGTAATCCGTCCAGATCGTGGCGGTAGAAACCCGATGCGCGACTACCCATGACGGCGCGCGAAACGGAACCGGATTCGGTGCCGGGCTCCGTCCGGGGGGCATCAAGGGTTCTCATGATCGAGGCCAATTTACCTAACATCGGCCTGCCGCTCATATTTCGGATGCACGCGTCACAGTCTGTGAGCAAAGGGCTAGGCTGCCCGACTGTGGCTGAGCTGACCCCAGCGCAGATCAATGCCATCGACGCGGCCCATATCTGGCACCCCTACAGCGCCATGGGCTCCGACGCACTTCCGCCGGTGGTGGCGGTGGGTGCCAAAGGCGCGTGGCTGACTGTGATCGACCCTACCGACGGCGCATCCATCGAGGTGATCGATGCGATGGCGTCCTGGTGGACTGCGGTGCACGGACACGGGCACCCGGTGCTGGACCGTGCCATCACCGACCAGCTCGCCACCATGAACCACGTCATGTTCGGCGGTCTGACCCACGAACCGGCCGCACGGCTGGCTCAACTGCTTGTCGAGCTCACCCCCGAGGGCCTCGAGACGGTCTTCTTCAGCGATTCCGGTTCGGTATCCGTCGAAGTGGCGGTCAAGATGGCACTGCAGTACTGGCGCAGCCTCGGCAGGGGGTCCAAACATCGGCTGATGACCTGGCGCGGCGGCTATCACGGCGACACGTTCACCCCGATGAGCGTGTGCGATCCGGACGGCGGGATGCACTCGCTGTGGACGGACGTGCTCGTGGCGCAGGAATTCGCCCCGCCCGTGCCCGCCGATTACGAGCCGGCGTACAGCGAGGCTTTCGAGCGGCAACTGGCGGATCGCGCAGACGAACTCGCGGCGGTGATCGTGGAACCCGTCGTCCAGGGCGCCGGTGGGATGCGCTTTCACGACCCGCGTTACCTGGCAGATCTGCGTGCCATCTGCGATCGCCACGACGTGTTGCTGA
Source organism: Mycolicibacterium sp. 050232 (assembly GCA_036235365.1). Lineage (GTDB taxonomy): Bacteria > Actinomycetota > Actinomycetes > Mycobacteriales > Mycobacteriaceae > Mycobacterium. Next base: position 324,312 of record JAZBEZ010000009.1, read on the forward strand.
TCTTCGACGAGATCGCCACCGGATTCGGCCGCACCGGCAAGTTGTTTGCCGCCGAGCATGCCGGGGTGAGCCCAGACATCATGTGCGTCGGCAAGGCGCTGACCGGTGGCTACATCACCCTGGCCGCCACGCTCTGCACGCGCGGGGTCGCGCGGACGATCAGCGAGGGGGAGCCGGGCGCCCTCATGCACGGGCCCACGTTCATGGCGAACGCGCTGGCCTGCGCCGTCGGCGTCGCTGCGGTGGAACTGCTGATCAGCGGCGACTGGCCGGCGCGGGTGGCCGAGATCGAGGGTGGATTGCGGGAGGGGCTGGAGCCGGCCCGCGCGTTATCCGGAGTCGCCGACGTCCGGGTGCTCGGGGCGATCGGGGTGATCGAGATGAAAGAGCCGGTGGATATGCCGGTGGCCACGTTGGCCGCCTTGCGGCACGGCGTCTGGCTGCGCCCGTTCGGCAAGCTGATCTACGCCATGCCGCCCTTCATCTGCACGCCGGAGGAAGTGGAACAGATCACCGCCGGCATGGTCGGTGTGGCTCGTGCACTAACCTGAACGGTGTTCAATGGCCGGCCACAGAGGAGCACGCACGTGACGCGCACGGATCTTTCACCGCTGGCCTGGCTCGCCGATGTCGAGCAGCAGCGCAGGCAGGCCGGACTGCGCCGTGAACTGCGCACCCGCCCCGCGGTGGCCACCGAGCTGGACCTGGCCTCCAACGACTACCTGGGGTTGTCGCAGCATCCGGATGTGCTCGGGGGTGGCATCGAAGCGCTGCGGACCTGGGGCGCGGGTGCCGGCGGGTCACGGCTGGTCACCGGTAACACCGAATTGCACGAGGGCTTCGAAACCGCTCTGGCGGCGTTCGTCGGCGCCGAATCGGCGTTGGTCTTCTCCTCGGGTTACACCGCGAACCTCGGTGCCGTCGTCGCATTGTCCGGGCCTGGTTCGCTGCTCGTTTCGGACGCTCTCACACACGCTTCCCTGGTCGACGCGTGCCGGTTGTCGCGCGCCCGGGTGACCGTCACACCGCACCGCGACGTCGACGCGGTCGACGCCGCGCTGTCGGCGCGCACCGAGGAACGCGCGGTGGTGCTGACCGAATCCGTGTTCAGCACCGACGGCGCGCTGGCGCCGCTGCGAGAACTCCACGCGGTCTGCCGCCGACACGGCGCGCTGTTGCTCGTCGACGAGGCGCACGGGCTCGGGGTGCGCGGCCCGGGCGGGCAGGGCCTGCTGTACGAGGCCGGCCTGGCCGGATCGCCGGACGTGGTGATGACGACGACGCTGTCGAAGGCGCTCGGCAGCCAGGGTGGCGTGGTGCTCGGCCCCGAACCGATCCGGGCCCACCTGATCGACGCGGCCCGACCGTTCATCTTCGACACGGGGCTGGCGCCTGCGGCCGTCGGTGCCGCCTGGGCCGCCCTGCGCGTCCTGATCGCGGAACCACAGCGGGCGCGAGCCGTGCTGGACCATGCCGCCGAACTCGCACGGATCTCCGGTGACGCCGCGGTGCCGGACTCCGCGGTGGTCTCGGTCATCCTCGGTGAGCCCGAGGTGGCGGTGGCTGCAGCGGCCGCGTGCCTGGACCGTGGCGTGCGAGTGGGCTGCTTCCGTCCGCCCACCGTGCCCGAGGGCACCTCGCGGCTGCGCTTGACCGCGCGGGCATCACTGACCGCCGACGAGATGGATCTGGCCCGTCAGGTGTTGACCGAGGTGCTGTCGAAGGCCCGGTTGTGAGCACGCTGGTCGTCACCGGGACCGACACCGGTGTCGGCAAGACGGTGACGACCGCCGCGCTGGCGTGCGCGGCCCGCCTGGCCGGGCTCGACGTCGCGGTGTGCAAGCCGGTGCAGACCGGAACCGTCGACGGTGACAACGACCTCGGTGAGGTGAACCGGTTGTCCGGCGTCGCGAACCTGCATGGGGGATGGCGTTATCCGGAGCCGCTGGCCCCGGTCGCCGCCGCATACCGGGCCGGTCTGGCCTTGCCCAGCCGCGCTGAATTGGTCGACGCGGTGCGCGCTACCGAGATCGCCGGCGGGCTGACCCTGGTCGAGGGCGCCGGTGGCCTGCTGGTCGAACTTGGAGTCGACGGTGTCACCCTTCGTGACCTGGCAGCGGATCTGTCCGCAGCCGTTCTGGTGGTGGTGTCGCCCGGGCTGGGAACCCTCAATCACACCGCATTGACGTTGGAATCACTTGCCGGACAAGGTATTACCTGCGCCGGTCTGGTGATCGGCTCCTGGCCGGAGAGCCCCGGTGTGGCGGAGTCGGGCAACCGGGAGGCACTGGCTCGACTGGCGCCCGTGCGGGCGGTGCTGCCGGCCGGTGCAGGCGATGCGAGTGCTGCCGAGTTCGAGAAGATATGCGCCGACGCGTTCGACCGGGACTGGCTGATCGGTCTGATCTGACGTGGTGCACTCCGTGGAACTGGTCTTCGACCCCGATACCGAATCGGTGGTCCGCGGAATCTGGGATGCGTTGCGCGACGCGGACATTCCCAGCCAGGCGCCGGCCAGCCGGCCACATGCCACGCTGACCGTCGCGCAGCGCATCGACGCCGCCGCCGATGGGGTGCTCGCCGAACTCGTCGACCGGTTCCCACTGCCGTGCCGCCTCGGCGCGACCCTGATCTTCGGGCGGTCCGCGGGGGTTCTGGCGCGGCTGCTGGTCCCGACGCCTGAACTGCTCGATGTGCAGGCCGACGTGTATCGACTGTGCCTGCCGTTCATGGAACCGGCGCCGATGCCGCACGCCGAACCGGAGAACTGGACACCGCATGTGACGCTGGCCCGGCGGATCGCTCCGGCCAGGTTGGCCACCGCCGTGCGGATTGCCGGGCGCCCCAGCGAGATCGTCGGCCACGTGACAGGGCTACGGCATTGGGACGGCGACAAGCGCCTGGAACACCCGATCGGGGATTACACCTAGGCCCGTTCGGTCTGATGCGCCCCGCTGATGTCTGAGGACATTGGTGACGGTTGTCCGGTCTTGGGGTCATGTCGACGGGCCCGACTTCAGGCGTCGGGTTCGCGTTGGACCGAGGGGCGATGGGTCTTCTCCTCGGCAGGAACCTTCATCCGACGCGACCGGGATATATCCACAACCTGCAACCCTGCCAAAAAGTATGAACCACTAGAACGTGCTACACTCGAACGTATGTTCGATACCGAGTCTGCGTCGGATGTGGAGCTGATCGACCAGATCAGCGCTGCGGCGCGGGCCGAGTCGATAGCGATCGCGGCCCGGCTGGCCGCCGTCGGCGCCCTGGACTCGCTGCGCGAACAGGAGTTGATCGATAGCATTTTGTGGCGCACCGATCCGTTCGAGGAGGTGTGCGCCGAGATGTCGGTGGCGATGCGGATCAGCCGGCACCGCGCCGGTACCCAGGTGCATCACGCCCGGGTGCTGCGCGACAAGCTGCCGCTGGTGGCGGAACGGTTCGCCGTCGGTGACATCGACTACCGGGTGGTGCGGATGCTGATTGCGCGCACCACCACCGCGGACCGCGCGGTGTGGGCCAGCCTGGATGCTGAACTGTCCGCCCGGGCGCATCGGTGGATGCGGTTCTCGGAACGACAGTTGCGGGATCGGATCGATCAGTGGGTCGCCAAACTCGATCCGAACGG
>JAZBEZ010000010.1:0-298528 GCA_036235365.1 Mycolicibacterium sp. 050232
CGCGGACTCAGCCCAGCCGAGTTCGCCCTACAGTGGACCACGACCCACCAACCCCAAGCCGCATAGCGATTGGACCACTGAATGGGTCCCCCTCAGAGGGGCCCGGCTTCCCCGTGAGGTAGGGAGATCAGGTGGGTGCCCGACAATCCGCAGGCAGGCCGGAGATGAGTACCCAACAGGCTTGTGAGACAGCCAGCAACCGCAGCCAGATCAGCCGCCGAGCCGTGAAACGTTGGGGTTGAGCACCCGCGCGTAGGGATGACCTGGCTGCCAGGTGCCGAAGAGTCCCAAAGTTGCTGGAACGGTTCGAGCGCCGCGTCGTGGCCGATCATTTCGCCGGCTGCGCGATCGATGGTGAGCGGACCGACCTGCAGCGGCGGTGCCGATACAGCCAGCATTCCCAGTGTGGACGTGCGCGAGTCAGTCGCGACTTGCGCGAGTACTGTTCTCTTACTGCGTATCTGCGCGATCTCCTCTAGCAGCCGACTAACTGCGACGCTGACCGTAGCGTCGATCACGACGTCGGTCACAAGCAGGTCCTCGATCGAGGGCGACAGCGCATCGTAGACCGCGATCTCGACCGCGTCGCTGATTGCACGCAGCCGTCGAGCCAACGCGGCCACCTTGCTGTCGCCCACGTCGGATTCTACGAAATTCTGCCGTACCAGGAGACCTCCGGTGATGGTGCCGGGATCACAGAGCAGTACTTTCGTCGCACCAGCCCGCACCACGTACTCGGCGATCCAAGACCCTAATCCCCCGCACCCCCACACCGCGATGGTCTTGCCCATGTAGCTGGCTACAGGCCGAGATGCATCTCGTCGTTCAGTGATCTCGGGCCGCTCGTCGGACACCGGCCACCAGTGCAGTGGAGTGGCGGGATCGATTTGGGACGTTTCGATGTCGATGATGGCGCTCCTACCTCGGTTGGCTCGGACAAGTGCTCGGAGGTGATCGGCGCCCGCGGCGGGAAGGCAGGCGGCCAGCAGATGTGGCGGACCGCCGCTGGGGTGGGGAACCGCGAGCACAAATCGCTGGCTGCTGCCGTCAGGCTTTCTGATCGCACTCGCCCCCAGGACCGCAAGCAATGTGGCGGTACTGCGTTCCGCAGGTAGCAGCGTGTAGGGGTTGTCGGGATTCAAGGGTGCCGACATCCGGCTGCCGATATGGATCAGCAGGTCGCTGAGCGAACTTCCTCCCCCAAGTGGGAGGTCGCTGTCGAGCAGGATGAGCGGAGCGTGGTCGGCGCCTGCGCTATCGGCGGGGATTTCCAACTCCAGGTCCCACCGGTGAGGTGTCCGGCAGATCAGCCACCCGTGCCGCGCATGCCTCCAAGGCCGCAGCGTTTGCCTCACCACTACTGTGGGCGCGCCGTCGGTAGCGTGAATCACGCCACCGACGGCGTGGTACAGGGCGTTCTGCGCATCGAACTGGGCACCTGCTGCGTCTGCGAACCAACTGAACAGGCGGTCGAGGAAGCCCCCAAATCCGTTGAGCGGGTCCCACTCTCGCGCTACATCGAGGTACAGGCAGAGTCGACGCCCCTGCAGTACGTGTGGGTAACCGACGAACCTATCGTGGCTGACTTCAACTAGCGGTGGCGCCAGGTCGGTCGGGCCGACCCATACCGTCACGTCCTCGTGGGAGGCTAGCGGGAGGCCGCCGGCGACACGTGGAATCTCAGCAGTGCGCAGCCGCAGCTGCAATTGCAACAGATGCGCGTCCTTGCCGACGAATCGGTGGCCGCCGATCACCCTGACGTCGCCTGGGAAAGCGTTCACGATGGCGCCCAGATCTTGCAGGACCTGACGCTGCCATTCAGACCCCGAGGGCTTGGTCATCCTGCGCGGCCGGGCAGGGTCAGGCTCGTTGAACCTGCCCCGCCGACACCGGTACCCAGCGCGCTGTACTTGCCCGAGGCACCGGATGAGTCCGGAGCGCAGAACCCGTCGCCGAACAGGGTCTGCCACTTCTTCACCGACTTGTCGAAGTCGGTCTCGTGGTACGCAGCCTCGATCTCGGCGGCGTGCACGTGGATCCGGTCGCGGAAGTAGGCGTAGGTTTCCTGGGTCCAGCGGTGGTCGAAACTGGTGCCAGTTCCGGCAGGGTCCATGATCATCGGCTTACTTGGGTTGAGCTGTAACCACTCATCGAGATCGGACACGATGTGCAACAGGGCAGTCGGAAGGTCCGCGTAGTAGCCGGGGTCACCGATCGTGTGCCACTCCTTGACCTGATTTCCCAGCATCGTGGTGAGCAGTATCGACTTGGTGCCGGTAAAGGAGTTTCGGTGGTCTCGCAAGAACTTGATGATGCGGATGACCTCGCGAAGGTGCTTGTTGGCAATCGCGTCCTGAGCCTTCATCCATGCGGTGAAGCCGTCGGTGTCCGTGCGCTCCCAAGTGTTGTTGTCCCGGTTGATGATCCACTGTGTGCCGTCGTCGCGCAGCACGAACGGAACGATGTCGAGGTGCATGGCATTGTCGGCGTAGTTGAGGTACACGCATCTGCACTTTCGCCCGTGCGGCATGTCCTTGTACGGCCACGTGTTATGCAGGACCCGGTACACCGCGTCGCCGTACTTCTTCTTCTCAGCTTCCCACTCGACGTTCTCGAGCATCTGAACCATGAAGTCGCCATCGAACGCATTTCCGTTCTGCGGCCGGATGATGGTCTTCTGCGGCCACGACCCCTGCGGGATCTTCTTCTTGATCAACGGGCCGAGCTCGTCGTCGTCCTTCAACACTCCGTAGACAGTGTCGACCCGACGACTGAGAAGCTCGAGGTTGGCCTTGGACAAGTTGACGGTGTTATCCAGAAAGTACTGGAAGTAGTTGTTGTGCTTCACTTCTCATCTCCTTGTGGATACGCGGCACCGAGGCCGGGGCCGTGAATGGGGGTGTAGGTGCCTGCTTGGTGCCCGTGGAACAGTTCGCAGTAGATGGGGCTCAAGACGCGGCTCTGCCCTGCAGCCAGGCCGGCGAGAGCTTCGGCATCGGCCTGGTCCAGCGTGAAGAGTGACCCCGGCACGGTCACGTCGAAGCGGGCGAAGTTGCGCGCTCCGACCAGATGTGACGCAGTGCCTTGCACACCTCGGCTGGACGCCGTAAGCATCAGTGACGTGGCGGTGGTTGCCCAGGTCGCCCAGCCGCCCACGTCGAAACGCTTCGGGTGGGGGTTGCGCTGATCCACGGTGCCGATGTTGAGTACACGCACGCCGCTCAAGGGGACGCCAAGCATGCTGACGGCCTCGCCGATGGCCACCACCGACGGGTTGTTGGCCCAGACGCCGCCATCTACTAGCCGCTGGCCGTCGACAACCGCCGCCGGAAAGTAGCTCGGTGCCGCGGTGGTGGCCATCGCCACGTCGGCCATCGGGATCCGCCAGTCACGCCGAAGTCGCTCATGATGCGGCGTTTTGAACAGATGAACCTCGCTGCGCTGCACGTCCCATGAAGGAATGACGAGGCGCTTCTGGCTCTGCCCAAGCAGGCGTGAGCCGAGAACCTCGCTCAACGCCTCATGAAGCGCCGCTCCCGAGTACGCGTGCTTCCAGGGACGTGACAGGTAGTGCAGCCTGGATCGCCAGCCGTACGGGAAGATGCGCGTGGTCAGACCCGCGTAGTGCTCGACGATTTCGGCAGGGCGAACCCCTGCTCCTAGCGCCAGCGCGATAATGCCGCCGGCAGACGTGCCTGCGATGAGATCGAACGCGTCGGTTACACGGACACCCAAATCGGCCTCCAACCGCGCCAAGACATGGGCGGTGAACAGTGCTTTCGCGCCACCGCCGTCCAGTGCCAGCACCTGAAAGCGGTCGGAGGCCGAGGGGAGCCCGCACCGATCAACCGCGCCCGATTCGGGATTCGGGTCTGCCAGCTCGTGTGCCAAATGCGCAGAAGGTGTCGCCGCGGCGGACTGGGTGGGATCGCTCTCGCTCTTCTCGAGCGACGCGGTCGGCGAAGAAGTGGGTGGCTGGCGAATCGCATTCGCTCGCCGGCGGGCGTCGATGGGGTACAGCGGACCGTCTCCTTCGGTAATAGCCGCGCCTGGGTGAAACGGCCCTACCGAGGTCTAACGTCACATCCCGAATTTCGTCCGGCGCTGCCTCGACACGACGCCAGAGTCACCACCCGTGGGCACGAGGTGCGCTGAAGTCGGATGAGCCGGTCGCACCACTCCGGGATGCCGACGTAGGCATTGCCCGCGGTGGTGGTCTGTGGTCCATACGGACCATGCCCTCCGTGCCGGCGTTGCTGAAACCACGAGGTCGACGGTGCGCCAGCGCAGAGGGCGCGCGTCGCGACCGACATCCACTACGGAATTGAGGGTATGGTGCTGTAAACAGCTGTGAAGTGTCCAAAGAATATCACCAACTCTCGCAGCGCCCAGGTGTCACGCTCGGGCACGGCGATGACGGCCTTGCCGTCGATGAGTTCGTAGTGCGCAGCCGTCGCGCCCCTGCGGGAACGCACAGCGAGCGGATCGGCCCCGACCGTGGCGACGACGTCGTCGACGTAGCGCTGCACCGAGTCCACCGAACCGAACTTCGCCTCCGGCGGCAAGGTGAGTGCGGTGCCGAAGAAGTCGATGGTCCGCGAACTATGTTGTGCCGCACGGTCGAACATCGTCCGCACGAACTGCTCCGCGGCATAGACGCGGGCCCGCTGGCTGTCGCGTGCGCTCACGTCTCCAGGGCGCCGCGCGCGCCCGAGATCCCCTGCTGCGGCCCGAGCCGCGCGTGCCGGCCGGCGCGGTCCCCGGCGCGGCGGGCTGCCGACGAGTACCCGGCCGATGCACTGGTGGCCCGCCACGTGCCGCGGGCCTGCGACGCCGAGCGGTAGAAGCTCTTCAGCTCGACATCCTTGTTCCGCAACGCGATTGCCGTTCCGGGCCGATCATTGCGATCGGCCTCCTGCTGGGCCTCCTCCTTGGCTTCCGACAGCCGCTGCCCGATGCGGGCCCCGAACGCCAACTGGAAGTTGAGCCGGGCTGTGATGGTCGGCGTCGGGCGGTGCGCACCCGAGGCGATGTAGCTCTCGGACGCTTTCACCATCTGCAGCACCAGGCTGGTGTAGAGCGCGTTGGTGGCGTCGATGTCCTCGGCGAACCCGTAGGCGTAGACGAACGTCGAGTTGGACGCGACGTCGCATTTCACGTCGTTGGCCATGCCGATCACGACGAACAGCTGCACGTACGTGCGGAGCCCCTTGGTGCCGGCCTCCCCGATGGTGATGGTGCGTTGCACGGGCATCTGCGCTTTGGTGCGTTCGGCCGAGTGGGACCGGGCCAGCGCCAGGTCGATGGATGTCGCTGTGGCCAGCCGTTGGGCCGCTGCCATGAATGCTTCGGCCTCGTGCGTGTTGTCGGTGCCCTCGGCCTGACGCAACAGTGCGGCGATACGCGCCAACATCTTGTCGTCGCTCACGCGACAAACCTAGCCATCGGCACCGACAAACTTGCCGACCGCGTCCACCACCTGCGGAGACAGCGGCCCGGGCTTGCCGTAGTTGGCGATGCTGTCGGTGGGATCGTCGCGCAGCACGTGATTGACGCCCTTGAGCTCGACGAGGGTCAGCGCAGTGTGCTTGAGCGCGTCGATCAGCGGACGCTCGATCGCACAGCTGGCCTGGGAGTCGGAATCCGAGCAGGTGAGCAGCACCGGCATGCCGGCGGGCAGCGCGGCGGCCAGCTGCACGGGGTCGATCTTGTCGGCCTCGATGATGGCGTTGAGGTTGTCCTTGTTGACGATCGCGCTCAGGCCCTCGGGGAGGTTGGCGGGCACGACGCCCTTCGTGCGGATCTCGTCCACGGCGGCCAACCACGCCGTCAGCACCTCGGGGGTGGCTCCGGAACGCACCCGGTTGGTGATGATGTCGAGGTAGCGGCCGGACAACGGTTGGAACAGCGCCAGCGAGTGGACCTTCGGATCGCCGGCGCCGGCCAGGGTCATGGCGTGGACGGCGCCTTCGCCCACCGCGTAGATCGACAGCTGGGCCGCGTCGGTATCCGGCCGGCCGGCCAGGAAACGTAGCGCGGCACGCGCCCCGCTGGTGTAGACGCCGCTGACCACGTCGGCGGGCTTCTTCGCATACGGGCCGAGCTTGGTCGCGCCGGTCCCGATCTTGTCGTAGCGCAAGCTGGCAACACCCTTGTCCGACAACGTTTCCGCAAGCTGGCGCATGTTGCCGACGGGTCCGACGACCTTGTTGTCGCCATTGCGGTCGGTGGGACCGCTCTCGGAGATCAGCAGTGCGGCCGGGCCCGGCGTCTCCTGGTGCCGGTAGGTCCCGTGGATCGTGAGACCGTCGGCGTCGAACGTGACGTCGGTGTCGGTCCATGACGGCGGCTGCGACTCCTTCGCGGACTCCGCACCGCAGCCGGCCACCAGCAGCACTGAAAGTGCCACCGCTACAAGCTTTCTCACAGGTGCGTCTCGATCCAGGTCGTCACGTCGTCGAGGACAAGCTCCTTCTCCGGCTCGTTGAACACCTCGTGGAACAGGCCCGGGTACACCTTGAGGTGTACGTCCGACGACCCCACACATTCCACGAGGTGGCGGCTACCGTCGGCGGCCACCAGGCGGTCCTTCTCACCGTGCACCACCAGCAGCGGCGCGGTCAGCGCCGAGGCGCGCTGCGGCATGGTCTCGCCGACGACGATCAGCGCCCGGGCGATGCCCGCGGGGACCTTGCCGTGCCACACCAGCGGATCGGCGTTGTACGCGGCGACAACCGCCGGGTCCCGGGACACCGCGTTGGCGTCGAGGTTCTCCACCGGCAGCCCCGGCGCGATCTTGCCCAGCACCTTGGCCACGACCGCGAGCACCGGGGACACCGCGGCCTGGGCGGCCACCGCGGGCCCGGACAGCACCATCGCGGTGTATTCGTCGGGGTATTCGACGCCGTAGCTGAACACGATGCCGCCGCCCATGCTGTGCCCCAGCACGAGACGCGGCAGCGCCGGGTACGCGGCGGCGGCGATGCCCACCAGGGTGTGGAAGTCGCCGACGTACTCCGACATGTCGCGCAGGTACACGCGCTTGCCGCCGGAGCGGCCGTGACCGCGGTGGTCCAGGGCGTAGACGACCAGCCCGGCCTGCCCGAAGCGCTGCGCGACGTGGTGATAGCGCCCGGCGTGCTCACCGAGCCCGTGCGAGAGGACGACGACGCCTCTCGGCGCGACGTCGGGCGTCCACACGTCGTAGACGATGCGGACCCCGCCGACGCCGTCGAAGGTCTGTTCACTGCGCGTGCTGGTCACCCTGGCGAGCGTATTCGATCGAAGTTGTCGGGGGTGCTGCGTAAGCTCGCGAATGTGACGGTCCTCGCTCACCGCCTCGATGACGACAGTCCTGCTGATGCGTTCCTGGCCGACGCCCAGCGCTACCGGCGTGAGCTGCTGGCGCACTGCTATCGGATGACCGGCTCACTACACGATGCCGAGGATCTGGTGCAGGAGACCTACCTGCGCGCCTGGAAGTCCTACGAGGGCTTTCAGGGCAAATCCTCGGTGCGCACCTGGCTGTACCGCATCGCCACCAATACCTGCCTGACGGCGTTGGACGGCCGGCAGCGCCGCCCGCTACCCTCGGGTCTGGGCAACCCGAGTTCGTCGCCCACCGACGAGATCGCCGAGCATCACGAGATCCCCTGGCTGCAGCCGCTGCCGGATTCGACGGACGATCCGGCGGATCCCAGCACGATCGTCGGGACCCGCGACTCGGTCCGGCTCGCATTCGTCGCGGCGCTGCAGCATCTGTCGGCCCGCCAACGGGCGGTGCTGGTGATGCGGGAGGTGCTGCAGTGGAAGGCCGCCGAGGTGGGTGAGGCGATCGGGGCGTCCACGGCCGCGGTCAACAGCCTGCTGCAGCGGGCCAGGGCCCAGCTCGACGCCGTGGGCCCCAGCCAGGACGACGAGGTCACCGCACCGGATTCCCCGCACGCCCAGAACCTGCTGCGCAACTACATGGCTGCATTCGAGGCCTACGACATCGACAAGCTGGTCGAGTTGTTCACCGCCGAGGCGATCTGGGAGATGCCGCCGTTCGACAGCTGGTACCAGGGTCCGGAGGCCATCGGCGACCTGTCCCGGTACAAGTGCCCGGCTGAGCAGCCCGGCGACATGCGGCTCATCGCGACGACGGCCAACGGCCAGCCCGCCGCGGCCATGTACATGCTCAACCGCGAGACGGGCCGGCACGAGGCGTTCCAGCTGCATGTCCTGGAGGTGCAGCCCGAAGGCATCTCACACGTGGTCGCGTTCATGGAGCTGTCGCTCTTCGAGAAGTTCGGGCTGCCGGCATCTCTCTAGGCGTCGAGTGGCCAGTTATGCCACGCGATCTTCCGATTTCCGTGCAATAACTGGCCACTCGGCGCCGCGAACCCGCAGGGCCTCGCAGGTTCGAGCGACGATGACATGTGGACGGTGGCGCAGCATGTCGGCGCTGACGCGAATGATGATCCAACCCTGCGCGGCGAGCTCGGCGTAGCGGTCGATGTCGTTGGCCCGTACCCGAGGATCGGTCCAGTGCTGGACGCCCTCGTATTCGACTCCGACCTTGAACTGGGAGTAGCCCATGTCGATCCGCGCAGACCGCCTGGCACCAAAGTTTCCGCGCACCACGATCTGCGTCTGCGGTTTCGGCAGTCCGGCGTCGATGAGCACCAGGCGGGTGCGGGTTTCCTGCGGCGATTCCGCACCTTCATCCATCAGGTCGAGAACCTTGCGGAGCTGAACCAGCCCTCGCGCCCCAGGATGCCGCTCAAGAAGTGGCGCGATGTCGGCGGCACACAGGCGGGTCGCCTGCGAGAGGGCGTCCACCTGGATGACGGCCTCATCCCTACCTGGACGTCTGCCCAGATCGAAAGCTGTACGCGCCGGCGTTGTTACGGGAAGACCGGTGAACAGGCGGGTCTCGTCAGCATCCAACTCGTCGCGGTGGACGAGGATCCCCGTGGCCGGCTTTCCATTGCGGCGGTAGAGCTCGGCGGGTGCTGCCGGGTCGATCCACCGCGTGCCGTACACCGCCGACGCGGAGAGACCCGTCAACGTCGCCTTGCGCCCAGACCAAAGCCACGCGGCGACCGCGCGCTTCGCCGCTGTCATCTCGGCATCTCTGGCGAGATAGACATCGCGGTATACAGGCTCAAAGCGGCTCGCCAGCCCCCGCCGGGTCACCGTCCCCGCGGCCAACGCCTCTGTTCCGAGAAAGGGTTGTTCCATGCGGCTACGGTCGCCATACGGTGCGACACACGCCCCCGAGGCCACACGCTGTGGTATGCCTGCTGTGGATCAAGTCGGCCCTGGGGATATCCCCGTCGAGTGGCCAGTTATTGCACGCCAAATCGCGCAAAACGTGCAACAACTGGCCACTCGGCGGTCACGACCCGTTGTACGCCGCCTGGAGCTCGGCGATGTTGAACTTCCCGTGGGTGCTCAGCACCGCCGACATCAGCCGCGCGTCAGCCTCGGAATCTCCCTTGCCCAACAGGTCGTAGTACTCGGTCGGGGTGATCTGCCAGGCCAGCCCGTACTTGTCCTTGAGCCAGCCGCACGGCAGTTCCTCGCCGCCCTCGACCAGGGCCGCCCAGATCCGGTCGAGCTCCTCCTGCCCGGTGACGCGCACCTCCAGGGAGACGGCCTCGGTGAAGGTGAACTGCGGGCCGCCGTTGATGCCGACGAAGCGCTGCCCGGACAGCTCGAATTCGACCACCACCGGCACATCCTGCGGAGACGGCGAGTCGGGATGGGAGGCGATGGTGGTGACGACGCGGCCGTTGCCACCGAACGCGGCGATGTAGTGCTGCGCGGCCTGCTCTGCCTCTCGGTCGAACCACAGGTTCGGGACGATGCGTGCGTTGATCTCGGTCATGTCGAGGTAGACCGGCGTCGGCCCCGCTTCTCATCGCCGAGTGGCCACCTGATGCACACAAGCCTGCTTGACGCGTGTCACAACATGCCGCCCGACAACGAAATCAAGCGCGAATCACTGCAGGTCAAAGGCCAGTTACTCGGCAGTACTGCAACCTGTTCTATTATCGCCTTCCATGAAGACCAAAGGCGCCCTGCTGTGGGAACTCAACTCGCCATTCCAGGTCGACGAGATCGACCTCGGCGACCCCGTCGCCGACGAAGTACAGATCCGGATGCATGCCGCCGGCATGTGCCACTCGGACTACCACCTGACCACCGGCGCCACCCCGATGGCGCTGCCGGCTCTCGGCGGCCATGAGGGCGCCGGCGTCGTCACCAAGGTCGGCAAGAACGTCACCGGCATCGAGGAGGGCGACCACGTCATCCTCGCCTTCATCCCCGCCTGTGGTGAATGTCCGCCGTGTCTGAAGGGCTTCCGGTCGCTGTGTGACCGCGGCGCGGTGCTGCTCGGTGGCAAGGCCATCGCCGACGGCAGAAGCTGGATCCACGCCGGTGGCCGTGAGGTGTCGCCGATGAACCTGCTCGGCACCTTCGCTCCGTACATGACCGTGCACAAGGATTCGGTCGTCAAGATCGACAAGGACATCCCGTTCGAGACCGCGGCCATCATGGGCTGCGCGGTGCCCACCGGCTTCGGTTCGGCCACCAACGTCGCCGACGTGAAGCCCGGCGAGACCGTGGTCGTCGTCGGCGTCGGCGGTATCGGCATGAGTGCCCTGCAGGGTGCGGTGATCTCGGGCGCCAAGCACGTCATCGCCATCGATCCGAACGAGTGGAAGCGTGAGCAGGCCATCAAGTTCGGCGCCACGCACGTCTACCCCTCGATGGCCGAGGCGATCATGCCGGTCATGGAGGCCACCCACGGCCTGATGGGCGACAAGGTCATCATCGCCGTGGGCGAGATGAAGGGCGAGTACATCGAAGAGGCGATGATCCTCACCGCCAAGACCGGCACCTGCGTGGTGACGGGCATGGGCTCGATGGTGGACGCAGACGTCAAGCTCAACCTGTTCCTGTTCACCATGTTGCAGAAGACGTTGAAGGGCAACATCTTCGGCGGCGGCAACTCGCACGTGGAGACGCCGCGGTTGACGGCGCTTTACAAGTCGGGCCTGCTCAACATCGACGACATGATCACGCGGACCTACAAGCTCGAGGACATCAACCAGGGCTACCAGGACATGTTGGACGGCAACAACATTCGCGGTGTCATCAAGTTCGACGAGTCGGACTGGTAACCACCACACCCGCACCAGACCCAAAACCCCCTTTCAGCGTCGAAAGGGGGTTTTGTGTCTGTTCGCGAGAATTACTTGGGTGGCATCCGGATGCCGCCGTCGACGCGGACGACCTCGGCGTTCATGTACGAGTTGGTCAGCAGCTCGACGACCATCGAGGCCAGCTCGTCGGGCTTGCCGAGGCGGTGCGGGAACAGCACCGACTCACCGAGCTTGGCCTTGAATGCCTCGGAGGCCTCGCCCTCGCCGTAGATCGGGGTGTCGATCAGGCCGGGGGCCACGGTGTTGACGCGGATGCCCGCGGCGGACAGGTCGCGGGCCACCGGCAGGGTCAGGCCGACGACGCCGCCCTTGGACGACGAGTAGGCCGCCTGGCCGATCTGGCCGTCGAAGGCCGCGACGCTGGTCATGTTGACGATCGCACCGCGCTCGCCGGTGTCGGTGAGCTCGTTGCGGCTCATCGCGGTGGCGGCCAGCCGGATGCAGTCGAAGGTGCCGACCAGGTTGATCGCCAGGACCTTCTTGTAGGCGTCCAGGTTGTGCGCGGAGGCGAACTCGCCGTCCTTGCCGATGGTGCGCTGGGCCCAGCCGATGCCGGCCGAGTTCACCAGGGCGCGCAGCGGGCCGAGCTCGACGGCCTTGTTGACCGCGGCCTCGATCTGCTCGGTGCTGGTGACGTCGACGCTGACGAAGGCGCCGCCGATCTCCTTGGCGAGGGCCTCGCCCTTATCCGCCTGCAGGTCAGCCACGACAACGCGGGCTCCCTTGGCAGCCAACTGGCGGGCCGTCGCCGCGCCGATACCTGATGCGCCACCGGTGACGATGGCGCTTGCTCCATTGAGTTCCACGCCCCACACACTAAGCCCCTGCCGTGCCCGATCCACCGGTTGGTCAGCTACCGGCGTCGGTAGGCTGGCGCCATGGCTTCCGGGACGTCCAGGGTCGACATCCGACGCGCGGACGATCGCGGCGCGAGCACGACCGACTGGCTGCAGTCTCGGCACTCGTTCTCGTTCGCCGACTACTACGACCCGGCCAATACCCACCACGGCTTGTTGCTGGTGAACAACGACGACGTCGTCGCGCCGGCTGCTGGGTTCGACACCCACCCGCACCGGGACATGGAGATCGTCACCTGGGTGCTGTCGGGCCAGTTGGCGCACGCGGATTCGATGGGCAACTCCGGGGTGATCTACCCCGGTCTGGCGCAACGCATGTCGGCGGGCACCGGTGTGCAGCATTCCGAGAAGAACGGATCTGCCACTGAGCCTGTGCATTTCGTGCAGATGTGGGTGCTGCCCGACACGGCCGGGGTGACGCCGAGCTACCAGCAGCAGGAGATCGAACTGGCCGATACGTTGACGCCGATCGCCTCCGGCGCGGTCGACGCGGCCGTCACGCTGCACAACCGCGATGCCACGTTGTACGGCGCCCGCCTGCAGCCCGGCGATTCGGTCGAGCTGCCGCAGGCCCGCTACGTCCACCTGTTCGTCGCACGGGGGTCGGTCACGCTTGACGGGACTTCGCTGGCTGAGGGTGACGCCGCGCGGCTCACCGATTCGGGCGGGCAACGGGTCACTGCTGCCACCCCCGCCGAGATCCTGGTCTGGGAGATGAATGTGGGCCTGGGCGGCGCGTAGCGCCATCGCGCTGATCGCCGCGGCCACGCTGGCCGCGTGCGGAACGCAGCCTGAAACCGGACCGCCACCAGCACCAGCGCCCTCAAGCTCTGCGCAGCCCCCCGCGGGCCTGGCGTCGGTTCTGCTCCAGGTACCCGATCGCTTCGCCCAGGCTCCGCTCGACGAACCGCGCCAGGCGTTGATCCCCGCCGGCTGGACCATCGAGGTGATCGCCCGCGTACCCAAGGCCAGGATGGCCGCGTTCGCCCCGGACGGTGCCTTGCTGGTGTCGGTGCCGGCCTCCGGCCAGGTCCTGACGGTGCGCCCCGACCAGCGCACGCTGCTCGACGGGCTGGAGCAGCCGCACGGACTCTTCTTCACCGGGTCGACGCTGTACGTCGCCGAGAGCAACCGCGTCGACGCCTATGACTACGTCGACGGCCGCGCCGTGAACCGGCGCACCGTGGCCGGCGATCTCCCGGATGCCAAGAGCCCCGAACTACACGGCGCCTATTCCCATGCGCTCAAGAGTGTCGTCGTGGGAACCGATGGCGCGGTGTACTTCTCGATCGGATCGACCGGCAACGTCTCGGCCGAGGACCGGAGCGCCACCCCGCCGCGGGCCACCATCATGCGGGTGCCGCCCGGCGGTGGGCCTGCTGCCCCGTTTGCCACCGGGGTGCGCAACGGCACCGGCCTGGCCCTCGCTCCAGACGGTGCACTGTGGACAGCGGTGAACAATCGCGACAACGTGCCCGATCCGCAAGGCCGGGTGCGGCAGGAATACGTGGACGACCACCCGCCGGAATCGGTGGCGAAGCTGACACCGGGGCGCGAATTGGGTTGGCCGTACTGCAATCCCGACGGTCCACCACCGGCCGGATTCATCCGGGACTTGGAGACCAACGCCGACGGCAGCAAGATGGACTGCGCTGCGCTGGCGCCCGTCGAGCAGACCCTCGGTGCGCATTCGGCCCCGCTGGGGATGAGCTTCGCCGAACTGCCCCCGCCCTACGGGCCGGGAGCGCTCGTCGGGGTGCACGGCTCGTGGAACCGGCAGGCCCCGCAGGCGCCCGAGGTGTCGTTCTTCGGTTGGCACAACGGCGAATTGGGCCCGCAGCAGACCCTGGTCAGCGGCTTCCAGGCGGGCGACGGCACTCGCTGGGGGCGCCCCGTGGCGGCTGTTGTCGGCCCCGACGGCGCGGTGTACATCACCGACGACTACGCCGGCGCGGTATATCGGCTGGGGCCATAGCCGTACCATCGCCGATGTGGCCGACCAACAGCTGCGCGATCTCAAGCTGCTGCGCCGGGTCCGAGACCGCATCGACCGCGAGTACGCGCAGCCGTTGAACGTCGAAGCGCTGGCCCGCGGGGTGAACATGTCGGCCGGGCACCTCAGCAGACAGTTCAAGATCGCCTATGGCGAGTCGCCGTATTCGTATCTGATGACCCGCCGCATCGAACGCGCGATGGCGCTGCTGCGCCGCGGCGACATGTCCGTCACCGAAGTCTGCTTCGCCGTCGGCTGTTCCTCGCTCGGCACGTTCAGCACCCGGTTCACCGAACTCGTCGGAATCCCGCCCAGTGCCTACCGGGAGCAGACCGCCGAAGTGACGGAAGGCATGCCGTCCTGCGTCGAGAAGCAGGTCACCAAACCGATCAGGAATCGAGAAGCGCCCGCCACCCGCCTGCACCTAGCGTGAATGTCATGACGAGCCCAGACATCACCATTCACTCCAGCATGCTCCCCCTCGACGACCCGGAGGAGTCCCTCGCGTTCTACCGCGACGTCCTCGGCTTCGAGGTCCGTCTCGACGTCGGCAAGGACAAGATGCGCTGGATCACTGTCGGTCCGCCGAACCAGCCCGAAACCTCCATCGTGCTGTACCCGCCGTCTGCCACCCCCGGCCTGACCGATGACGAGCGCCGTACCATCGCCGAGATGATGGCCAAGGGCACTTTCGGCACGCTCCTGCTCGCCACCAAGGATCTCGACAGCACTTTTGAGAAAGTGCAGGCCGGCGACGTCGAGGTGGTCCAGGAACCGACTGAGCAGCCATACGGCGTGCGGGACTGCGCCCTTCGCGATCCCGCCGGCAACATGGTCCGCATCCAGGAGTCGCGCTAGCCGATGCATCCCGCCGACAGCCACGATCTGATCCGGGTCACCGGTGCCCGGGAAAACAATCTCAAGGACGTCGACATCGAGTTGCCCAAGCGCCGGTTGACGGTGTTCACCGGCGTCTCGGGCTCGGGCAAGAGCTCACTGGTGTTCGACACGATCGCCGCCGAGTCCCAGCGGTTGATCAACGAGACCTACAGCGCGTTCGTACAGGGTTTCATGCCGAACCTGGCCCGCCCTGAGGTCGACGTCCTCGACGGCCTGACCACCGCGATCATCGTGGACCAGCAGCGGATGGGCGCCGACCCGCGCTCGACCGTCGGCACCGCCACCGATACCGGGGCGATGCTGCGCATCCTGTTCAGCCGGATCGGCGCTCCGCATATCGGTTCACCGCAGGCCTTTTCGTTCAACGTGGCCTCGATCAGCGGTGCGGGGGCGGTGACGCTGGAGAAGAGCGGGCGCACGGTGAAGGAACGTCGCGAGTTCAACATCGTCGGCGGGATGTGCCCGCGGTGCGAGGGTCGTGGCGCGGTCAACGACATCGACCTGACCGCGCTGTATGACGACACCAAGTCGCTGAACGAGGGTGCGCTGACCATCCCCGGCTTCAGCATGGACGGCTGGTACGGCCGGATCTTCCGCGGCTGCGGCTTCTTCGACCCGGACAAGCCCATCAACAAGTTCACCAAGAAGGAACTCGACGCGCTGCTGCACAAGGAGGCGACCAAGCTCAAGGTCGACGGGGTCAACCTGACCTACCTCGGACTGATCCCGCAAGTCCAGAAGTCGTTCCTGGCCAAGGATGTCGAGGCCATGCAGCCGCACATCCGGACGTTCGTCGAGCGCGCGGTCACGTTCACCACCTGTCCGGAGTGCGACGGCACCCGGCTGTCGGAGACCGCGCGGTCGTCGAAGATCGAGGGCGTCAACATCGCCGAGGCCTGCGCGATGCAGATCACCGACCTGGCCACCTGGATCGGCGGGCTTGCCAAGAAATCCGCGGCCAGATCCGTAGCTCCACTGCTCGCGGCGTTGCAGCACACGCTGGACTCGTTCGTCGAGATCGGATTGGGCTATCTGTCGCTGGACCGCCCCGCCGGGACCCTCTCGGGTGGAGAAGCCCAGCGCGTCAAGATGATCCGTCACCTCGGCTCGTCCCTCACCGATGTCACCTATGTGTTCGACGAACCGACCATCGGGCTGCACCCGCACGACATCGCCCGGATGAACAATCTGCTGCTGGCCCTGCGGGACAAGGGCAACACCGTGCTGGTGGTCGAGCACAAGCCCGAGACGATCTCGATCGCCGACCATGTCGTGGACCTCGGTCCCGGCGCGGGCGCGGCCGGGGGCGAGGTGGTCTTCGAGGGCAGCGCGGCGGACCTGCGGGACAGCGACACCGTCACCGGCCGGCACCTGGGTTACCGGGCCGAACTGAAGGAGTCCCCTCGGGAAGCCAACGGCGCCATGGAGATCCGCGGGGCTGACGCCCACAATCTGTGCGACGTGGACGTCGACATCCCGCTCGGCGCGCTGGTGGTGATCACCGGCGTCGCGGGCTCGGGCAAGAGTTCGTTGATCGACGGGTCGGTGGCCGGCCGCGACGGTGTGGTGGTGGTCGATCAGAGCCCGATCCGCGGTTCCCGTCGCAGCAACCCGGCCACCTACACCGGGCTGCTCGACCCGATCCGTAAGGCCTTCGCGAAGGCCAATGCCGTCAAACCGGCACTGTTCAGCTCGAATTCGGAGGGCGCCTGCCCGACGTGCAACGGTGCCGGGGTGATCTACACCGACCTCGGTGTGATGGCCACGGTGGAGACGACGTGCGAGGAGTGCGAGGGCAAGCGGTTCGGCGCCTCGGTGTTGCAGTACACCCTCGGTGGGCGCAACATCGCCGAGGTGCTGGCCATGCCGGTCATCGAGGCGGAGCGGTACTTCGGTGAGGGTGAGGCGAAAGTGCCTGCGGCACAGAAGATCCTGTCCCGTATGGCCGACGTGGGCCTGGGTTATCTCACCCTCGGGCAGCCGCTGACGACGCTGTCCGGCGGTGAGCGGCAACGGCTCAAGCTCGCCGCGCAGATGGGAGAGAAGGGTGACACGTACATCCTGGACGAGCCGACCACGGGCCTGCATCTGGCCGACGTCGAACAACTGCTCGCCCTGCTGGACCGGCTGGTCGATTCCGGTAAGTCGGTGGTCGTGATCGAGCACCACCAGGCGGTGATGGCGCATGCCGATTGGATCATCGACCTGGGGCCGGGCGCCGGACACGACGGCGGTCGCGTCGTCTTCGAGGGCACTCCGGCCAATCTGGTCGCCGGGCGGGAAACCCTGACGGGACAACACCTGGCCGAATATGTGGGTGCCTGAACCAAGATTGTCAGGGCACCCGAACTTTCTGGTGTTGATCCCCAAACTTATTGTCGAATAAGCACTTTCGGACGGGACGGTTTGCATCGTCCCGTCCGGCGTGCGTATGGTGGGTGACAGCGAAGGGGAGTAGCCCCCAATCGGATATTCGACATACTGGCCGCGCAGCGATGCGGAAACGGCCCGGCTATCCGAACCGGTCATCGACCGGTGGGCGAGACCTTCGGCCGTAGACCATTGGGTTGCCGGCCGGAGGCATCTGATTCAGCCCCCAACGGCAAGCCAACAACCGAGGAGTTGTTGAGTGCTGGCTGCTCTGTTCTTGAGCTTCGCTGTCATCTTCGTCGCCGAACTCGGCGACAAGTCGCAGCTGATGGCCATGACGTTCGCGCTGCGCTACCGCTGGTGGGTGGTGCTCGTCGGCATCACCGCGGCCACCACCGCCGTTCACCTGATCTCCGTCGCCGTCGGCCACTACCTGGGCGCGGCCCTGCCGACCCACTTGCTCGGCATCCTGGCCGGGGTGGCGTTCGTGTTCTTCGGGCTGTGGACCCTGCGCGGCGACAAGCTGTCCGACGACGAGGCGACCAAGGCCCAGCGCTCGAGTGCCCCGGCGTTCTTCACCGTCACCTCGGCCTTCCTGCTCGCCGAACTCGGCGACAAGACGATGCTCGCCACCATCACGCTGGCCGCCGACAACGACTGGGTGGGCGTCTGGATCGGGTCCACCATCGGCATGGTGGCCGCCGACGCGCTCGCCATCGTCGTCGGCGCGATTGCCGGCAAGCACCTGCCCGAGCGGGTGATCCAGCTGGGCGCGGCGGCGCTGTTCGTGATCTTCGGCCTGGCGATGCTGCTGGAGGGCGCGTTCCCGGCAGCCCCGGCCTGGGCGACCACCGCGGGTGCGATCGCCGTGACCGCGCTGTGCGCCGCGGGCCTGCGCGCGCTGCCAGCGAATTTGCGGCCGGCGGTGATGCGCAAGCCCGATGCGGCCGAACCAGCTAACACCGATCAACCAGGTGCGATCGCCCCTTGATCCAACCGTGACCAGGCTGTTACGCATGTTGACAGAGTTTCCTGTGTGGTTATTGTGTAGTTCGTGCCAGGCCTGGCAAAACTCCTCCGACGTGCGGTCGCCACTGCGTCCGCCGTTGCCGTCTGTGCGGCATTAGCCACCACCGGCTCCCCCGTCGCCCGCGCCGAGGACGCCCGAACGCTGCTGCTCGGGGCGATCGCCAACACCAAGGGCTCCTACCTCGTCTACAACTTCGGCGGCCAGTTCGCGGCACCGTTCCTGTCCGCCGACGGACGTGCCTACACGCTCAACAACGGCGGCCACCTGATGACCATGAAGAACGCCTCGAGCCGGCTCAACCCGCGCCTGCTGGTCGACAGCCATCAGGGTTATCAGTCGCGCTGTGAGCGCACGCCCGGTGCCCGCACCAGCGAGGGTCTCTGGCAGGCGTCGGAAACCTATGCGCCCCTTGCCGCGTGGCAGGTGCTGGGGCAGCCCACCATCGCGGTCAACGCCAACTTCTTCGACGTGCGCGGGCAGAAGGGCGGCTCGTGGCGCGACACCAAGTGCTCGTCGCCCCTGGGCGCCTATGTCGACAACACCCGCGGGCAGGGGCGGGCCAACGCCGCGGTCACCGGCACCCTGGCCTACGCAGGCAAGCAGGGCCTGTCCGGCGGCGACGAGCGCTGGGCGTCCCTGGCCACCATGATCCTGCCGATGGGCGGCGCCCCGTATGTGGTGATGCCCAAGGGACCCGACGACTACGACTCGGCCACCCCGGTGATCCAGCGGCTGCTGGATCAGAACGCCCGGTTCGTCGCGGTGGCCGGCATCGGGCTGCTGGCTCCGGGCGACACCGGTCAGCTCAACGACAACGGCCCGAGCGCGGCGCGCACCGCCGTCGGCTACAACCGGGCCACCGATCAGCTGTACGTCTTCCAGGGCGGCAGCTACACGCCGGACAACATCCAGGACCTGTTCCGCGCGCTGGGCGCCGACAATGCCGTGCTACTCGACGGCGGCGGCTCGTCGGCGATCGTATTGCGCCGAGATTCCGGCGGCATGTGGAGCGGAGCCGGATCACCGCGCGGGAACTGCGATACCCGTCAGGTGCTGTGCGACTCACGCGAACGGGCGCTGCCCAGCTGGCTGGCCTTCAACTGAGCCTCAGTTCTCCAGCCACAGGTCGACGCCCTCGTTCACGAAGATCGACAGCACCGTGCTCCAGGTGTCTTGCCCGAGCGCCTCTTTGATGTTCCGGTACGACGTCATCACGAACCGGAACTTGCGATTGTCGGGGGTGCCGAAGCCGCCGCGCAGGCAATCGGCCAGTGCATCCAGATTCGAGCCGAAGTAGCCGCCGTCGCCGTTGACCGCACGGCCCACCTCGGTGAAGAAGTCCGCCTTGGAGGCCACCTTGGTCCCGTCGATCCGATACGTCTTCACATGCCTCCGATCAGGCAGAACGATTCGTAGTGGTCGCCGGTGTAGTAGTACTCGGGCGGATCGTTCTGCGGCGCTCCCCCGGTGACGATGCGCCGCTTGCCGCGGTGCTTGTTGCCGGGTGTCGGGACCGTGTACTCGTGGTAGTAGCCGCGCTCATGTTTGGGCAGCCGGCCTTCGTAGTTTCCGAAGACGACGCCGTCGTTGCGCGGATAGGGGAACGGCCCTCCGGACTGGATGAGGTCAACAGTCTTGTCCGCCTCGGGCGGAAGGCCGCCCAGATCGCACGTACTGCCCGCTGCCGCCGGCTTCGTCGGTGACGCCGACGCCGGAGCCGAGACCGCGGGCGCTGACCCGGGCTTCGCGGTATCAGTCGGAGCGCAACAGCCCGAGAGCAGGCCGCACAGCACTGCCAGTGCCGCAATGCGTGATCGTCCCATCGGCACGAGGCTAGCAACAGGCTCACAAAAGGCAGCGCAAATCCGGGGTCAACAGCGATTGTCGTGCGACGATCGTTACTCGAGTGAACAGAGTGACAACCCTCGCGGAGCCCACAACCCGCCGCGGTAGCACCGCGAGCGGGCGAAAACCCCTGTCGAACAAGCAGTTTCGCCCCGATATCGAGGGGCTGAGGGCGGTCGCGGTACTCGCCGTGGTGCTGTTTCACGCCGGGATGCCCGGTTTCGGCGGCGGCTTCGTCGGCGTAGACGTGTTCTTCGTCGTGTCGGGATTCCTGATCACCGGGCTGCTGTGGCGCGAGGCCTCGGGTACCGGGACCGTCCGGATGGCCCAGTTCTACGCCGGCCGGGCCCGGCGACTGCTTCCGGCCGCCGCGCTGGTACTGGTCGTGACATCGACGGCCGCCACCCTGCTGCTCCCGCCGTTACAGGCCCGGTCGGTGCTGGCCGATGCGATCGCCAGTGCGCTGTACGTCGGGAACTACCGCTTTGCGGCGGAGGGCACGGACTATCTGGCGGCCGAGACGGCTGCGTCACCGCTGCAGCACTATTGGTCACTCGGGGTGGAGGAGCAGTTCTATCTGTTGTGGCCGGCCCTGATCCTCGGTACCGCGTGGCTGCTGACCCGCAGTGGCCGCAGCACCCGATCGGCCGTCCCCTACGCGGGCGTGCTTGCGGTGGTGGCCGGCGCCTCGCTCGCGGTGTCGCTGGCGTGGACCCAGTCGATGCCGCCGTGGGCGTTCTTCTCCCTGCCGACCCGCGCGTGGGAGTTGGCCGCCGGCGGGCTGATCGCGTTGACCGCGGCGCAGTGGCGCAGCCTGCCGCCGGTGTGCGCCGCCTTGGTCGGCTGGGGCGGCCTGGCACTGATCCTGGCCACCTGCACGCAGCTCGGCACCGCCACGCCCTATCCCGGGTCGGCGGCGCTGCTTCCCGTGATGGGGACCGCCCTGGTGATCGGAGCAGGTTGCGCGATACCCGATCTGGGCGTCGGGCGCCTGCTGTCCAAACCGGTGATGCGCGGCATCGGCCGGCTTTCGTACTCCTGGTACCTGTGGCACTGGCCGGTCCTGCTGTTGGCGCCCGCGCTCTTCGGACACGGACTGGGGTTGGCGGGCCGGCTGGCGATGATGGTCATGTCGCTGGGCCTGGCCATCCTCACCCTGCATCTGGTCGAGAACCCGGCCCGGTTCGCCACCGCGCTGCGGGGTTCATCGTGGCGCAGCCTGGCCGTCGGTGCGACGGCCACCGGGGTGGCCGTGTGCGCTGGGCTGGCGTTGTTGGCGGTGCGTCCCGTGCCGACGGGATCCGGACCGGCCGCGGTTCCGGTCGCCGTGATCGGGCCGACCCACGCCGCCGCGCCGGCGGCGACGCAGGCGCAGACACCCGAGCAGCGGGTGCAGGCGGCGGTCGCCGCCGCGGCCGGGCTGCGCGCGGTGCCGTCGAATCTGTCGCCGCCGCTGGGCAATATCACCAAACCGGAAGTGTTCGTCAACGGCTGCGTGCTGTCCTGGCAGGACGTCGCCGTGCCGGACTGCGCGTCCGGCGACACCGCGTCGGCCACCAAGGTCGCACTGATCGGCGATTCC
Organism: Mycolicibacterium sp. 050232; assembly: GCA_036235365.1. Classification (GTDB taxonomy): domain Bacteria; phylum Actinomycetota; class Actinomycetes; order Mycobacteriales; family Mycobacteriaceae; genus Mycobacterium. The sequence goes on from JAZBEZ010000010.1 coordinate 21,794, forward strand.
CACGCTGGGATGTGGCAGCCAGCCCTGGAAAGCGCTGCGCAGCAGCGGCATTGGCGGCTGGAGACGTATGCGAAAGTCACCTGCCCGCCCATGAAGCTCCCGATCCTCAGCCCCTATCTGGAGCGCGAGTTCACCGAATGCAAGCAGTGGCGGGCCGACGTGCTGACTCGGATCGCCGCTGAGCCCCCGGCGCTGATCGTGCTGGACATGGTGCGCCGCTACGGGGCCGACTTCGGGTTCGTCAGCTATGACCCGACCTGGCTGGACGGATTGACCCGGCTGGTCTCGCAGCTGCGCGGCACCGGCGCGCGAGTGCTGGTCCTCGGTCCCGTGCCCGACCCACACACGACGGTGCCGACCTGCCTGTCAGCACATATGGACGACGCTTCGGCCTGCGCACCCAACCGCTCGATCGCCGTGAACGACAACGGTATTGCCGCCGAAGCCGCAGCCGTGCAGGCCGGCGGTGGGCAGTACGCGCGGCTGGACCAGTACTTCTGCACCGATCAGCGCTGCCCGGTGATCGTCGGCAACACCCTGGTGTTCCGCGACGACAACCACATCACCGCCGAGTACGCCCAACTGCTCACGCCGGTGCTGACCCGCCTGACCGAAAGCGCGCTGGCGCCCAATTAGAACCGGGCCACCCGATCGGTGAACGCACCGTGGTAGCTCATCGGCAGGTGAAACGGCAACCAGGCTTCGGCAATCGGCCCGGAGTCGATGCGCGGAGCGTCGAACACCATGAGCCGGCTGCGGTGTTGTGTCTCGTCGTAGCCCACGGTCAGCACCCATCCGTCGCCCTCGGCGGTGCTGCCCGGGCGCGGAACGAAGATCGGCTCGACCAGCTTGTGGCCGGGCGGGCAGTAGGTTTGCACGCTGCCGTCGGCGTGGTCGAAACGTCCGATCCCCTCCCCGCCACCGTCGCCATCGCCGGGCGCGGTCACGTAGGTCACCGAGTGCGGTTGAGTCGAGCGGCGCTGATCGATCTGCGGGAATTCGCAGCCCAGCTGGGCCAGCGGTTCCGCCAGGACCCGGTCGTCGGGTGTGATGCGGAAGCGGGTGAGCCGCACGGTGTCCGGCAGCTTGTCCGGCTCGACGTCTTCGTACAACTGCGCCATGTCGCTGCGGCTGTCGGCCGCCCAGGCCTGCATTCCGCCGAAGGTCTCGGGCGCGAAGCGGGGTAATTCCACCACCACGTCGGCGCCCTCCTCGTAGGCGTTGGCGTAGTGCCACATGTAGAACGGGTCGGTCTCGATCGTCCGGACCTTCCCGCCGTCGCGTGGGGCGAGGATGAAGTAGGACGGTTCGTTCTGCTTGAACCGGATGGCGTCCCAATAGGTTTGATTTCCCAGCACGGCCCAGGGGTTGATCCGCAACGGCGACAGCATGAAGACCGCGTAGCGCGGGGTGAGCGCCATGTCGTGCAGCAGTCCCATGCCGGGCAGCGGCACCGCACGTAGGTACCTGGTGACGCCGCTGCTATCGGTCTCGTACAGCCGCAGCCGGACCCGCGGAATCGCCTCGCCGGCGAGTTCCCGCAGTCGCCTGATCTTTTCGTCCCGGCTCGGCGCATTGCGGACGTGGCGCAGATCGAGACGCGGAAAGTACGGCTCGAACCCGAAGTTGACGCGGGAGTTCGTCGTCGCGTCATAGGTGTAGTGCGCCGAGTACGCGCCGATCGGGCCCTTGAGCACGCCGTCGAGGCTGCACATCCCGATCGTGTTGAGCGTGTCGAGATCCATGCCGTGCGGGCGCCCGCCTTCCCACAGCGCGAGCAACTGGTCCCGGCCGATCATCACGTTGGTGTTGGCAGTGTTGGCCGGTAACCGGAATGCGTTGGCCCGCATACCGCCCGGACGCTGATAGGCGAAGCCGCGCTTGACCATCCGGCCCGCGGCCGTGGTGGTCAGGTAGTGATCGGTGCGGACGAAACGGTTCTTGAACCGCACACCGTCGCCGTCGATCGCGAACGCGACCACCATGCCATCGGCGTCGAACAGGCTGTCCACCCGTGACGCGCCGATGTTCCAGCGGCCCGATCCGTTGCGGTAGAGCGTTCCGGTCAACCCCTGCGGGATGGTCCCGGTGATCTCCGTCAGTTTCAAGTCGTACTCATCGGGGACGTCCTCCCAGTACCGCGAAGGACCGTCGACCTGTGGTGAGGCGGGAGCAGCCATAAAAGACATGGTGTCTTTTATGGCGTACCGCTGTCAATAGCCGAAACATCGAAGGGGCTGAACGGCAGGGCCGAGCCACCGTCCCAGCACAGCTTCGTCAGATGCTCGACGAGCTCCGCCCGGGGCATCGACGAATCCCGGAGCCACCACTGCGCGCTGACCATGGCGGACCCGATGATGGCTCGGGCCCACGGCGCCGCCGCCGCGGTATCGACACCGCCGGCCGCCATGGACACCGTCAACATGGCCTCGACGGCGGTCGCCAGTTCGTCGAAGATTCCCGGCATCTCGTGCCCGCCCGCGGCATGCACGCTCAGCGCCCGGTACAGGTTCGGATCGTCCTCCATCCAGCGGCAGAGGACGTCGAAGAACAACGACATGCGTTGCCGCAGATCGGTCGAACCCGCGGCGCGCCTGGTGATCTCAGCCAGCAACCGGTGAGCCTGACGCTCACCGAGTGCAGAGAGGATCGCCGCCCGATTCGGGAACACCGCATAGACGGCCGAGCGCACGAACCCGGCCTCTTTGGATATGTCGGCGATCCCCACATCGGGCCCGTGGGTGCGGATCGCGCGTTCGGCAGCGTCGAGCAGATCTGAACGCCGTTGCTTGACGTCGACACCAGGTCCGGCGGGTCGACCGCGCCCACGCCTTTCCGAAGTCACCGGTCAATCGTAGTTAAGCGGCATCCTTCTTCTCGGTCTTCTTCTCGGTCTTCTTGGCGGGCTTCATGGAATCGCCGGCCTTCTTGACGTTTTCCTTCACGTCGTTGACTGCCTTCTCGGCGCCCTTCTGCAGGCCCTCGGCCGCGGACTTGATCTGCTTACGGCCGTCCTCGGCAATCTTGTTCACCCGCGCCTGAGCATTCTTGACTGCCTTGCCCGTCCGCTCGCGGGCCTTCTCCGCCGAGGCCTTCACCCGCTCGCCCGCTTCCTTGACGCTCTTGTCCACCTGCTCGCGCGCGTCGTCGGCCGCGGTGGTGAGCTTCTTGGCACCGTCGTCGACGTTCGCCTTGCCGTCGTCCACCACGGGCTCGTCCACAACAGAGGTCAGCTTGACCGTGTCTGCACCGAGTTTGGTCTGCGCGACGCCCTGCGGTTCGAAGCTCGTCTTCGCAAGGCTCTGCGTACCAACGTTGTTCAGCGCATCCTGCGTAAGGCCGTTCAGCGCATCGGTGAGACTCGAGAGATCCAGCCCGGATCCGCCTGTCGTCAACGTGTTGCCCAGGCCCAAGAGACCGAGCAGGGTCTTGATGGGATTGGACACCGGGGTCTGGCTCACCAGACCGTCATCGATTGCCTTCTGGATGCCCGTCACCAGGTTGTTCACCAGATGCCCGGGCACCTGGCCCCAATCAACATCCGCCGGAAGGGTTCCGAAAGCCGTTGGGATATCGGCCTCGTCGAGCGAGCGCTCATAGATGCCAGTAGTCGCGTTGTACTCCACGTCGGTATAGCCGAGATTGACCAGGCTGGTGAGCACCGGGCTGAGCGCCGTACCGATCGGGTTGTTGAGGTTCGCCCCGGTCAGCAGGTTGACGACGTCCACCGCGAGGTATGTGGGCTCGAGCAGTGGGAGGCTGTTCGCCGGGATCGTGACGTAGATGTTGAGCTTGGGGCCCAGCTGCGGATTCTCTGGGTCCGGCTCGTAATCGCCAATATCACTGACGAGTTGCCCCACGATCTGGTCGACCAGCACGGTAGTAAGCGTGTCCAGCGACTGGTTTCGCAAGATATAGGTCGGGAACAGGCCTGCCGCAACGTTGTTCGCCATCGTGAACGGATTGGGCCAGGCCGCGAAGTCCGACAGCGGGAGATACTCTGCCGTTGCGTCGATCTTGATCGGGATCAGGTTGGCACCGCCCGGGGTAAGCCCGAACAACGGGATATCACCGAGCACAGGTATGTCAGCGAGGATGCTTGTTCCACTGCTCTGCACCTGGGTATCGGGAGTCACGGTGTCGATGCCGAGTAAGCGGAAGAACGGATAGGCACGCGCCAGGATCCCGCCGTTCGCCCGGCCCGGGTTGTCGATCAGCAGCATCGGCAGGATCGTGAAACTGCCGAGTAGCGGGTTGTCGTCGCCGGTGTAGTTCGCGCCGCCAGGCTGATTCGGTAGATCATCGACTACCTGCTGATAGGCCGCGCCCGCGGCGAAGGCGCCAAAGCCCCAGCCCGCCACGATGGGGATCCGCACGTCGGCGATATCTGTGGTGACAGGCGGCAACACTATGCCTGTGAGTTCCTCGATCGTTGCCTTCAACCCTTCGAACGCAATGCCGTCAGTGGGTAGACCGAGCGCAAGAAGGACCGACTTAAGGCTGATACCGAGGTACGGCGTGTTGTTGATCTCGTCGGCGACCGAATTCGGGAAGGACGGCGTCCACCCCAGATCGACACCGAGCATTTTCAGAAGAGTGAAGGGGCCACCGGACGTGATCAGGTTGATCCCGACTGTCGACAGTGGATCCTCGAGGTCGATGCCGAGAAGTTCGGCCAGGTCGTCGACGGGCAATCCGCCTAATGCGCCGCCGAGCGCCCCACCCAACGCGTCATTGAGCGCGCCCTTGATCGCGGCCGTCGGATCCAGACCCGCTGCCTGCAACAGAGCGGCCAAGTTGAAGGTGTTGACGAATGCCGTCTGGAGCTGCGCACCGACGGTTTGGAACTGGTTGTAGACCTGGGTTCCAAAGCCGCCCGTGAGGTCCGGAATCTGGTCAGGCGGAGGGAAGATCTGGACCCCGGATTGCAGCCGTAGATCGCGCTGGACCGCCGCGGCCTGAGCCGGCGGCGGGGCAACGCCCACCGTAAGCGCAGTGATTGTTGCGGTTGCCGCACCGAGGGTCGCCACCCTCTTGACGCGCCGCCGCTGCCTACGGTGTTTGGTTGCCATCTGACCAGTCCTTTCGGCCGGTTTCTCAGGTTGATCTCAGGCAACGTAACACTACTGTGACCTCCATCACTGCATTGCTGAAAAAATTTTCCAATTCGCCTTCGCGATTTGTCGCAAACTTGTTGAAAGTGACCCGATGAGTACTGCGCTGGGCAGATTTATATTGACGCTTGCGACAGGCAATCGTCACGTTTGTTGCGGGTAGCCCAACGCAACGTTGCTGCACACCCAGGCGCACGCGCCTTGCCGTTGTCAAACATCCGCTGATCTGTCAACTGATTCCGGTCGACCCCAAAACCGCCTCAACCTGCGCCAGCTGCCGCCGACGCCGGATGGTCAGCGGCCCGCACTACTCGATCCGTAGTTTGCTGACGCCTGCCAGAACTCGCCGGGCGGCCGCCTCGGCCTGGCCCGCATAGCCCCCACCGAACAGCGCCACGTGAGCAAGCAGCGGATAGAGCTGGTGTAGGTCGACCCGATCGCGCCACCCGTCGCGCAGCGGCCGCACCGACTGGTAGGCCGCCAACACGTCATCCAAGAACGGAAAGCCGAACAGCGCCAGCATGGCCAGATCGGTCTCGCGATGACCACCATGTGCGGCGGGGTCGATGAGCACCGCGCCGTCGGCAGTCCACATGACATTGCCGCCCCAGAGGTCGCCGTGCAGCCTGGCCGGCCCGTCGTCGTCATCGAATACGCCTGTGCGGCAGAGATTTGCCACCGCCGCGATGGCGTCCTGCGCCCCCACACTGAGTCCGCCTGCCGCCAGCTGCGCCATCGGACGCAACCGCTCCTCGGCGTAGAAGGTGCCCCAAGAATCGTGTTGGTCCAACGACATTGGCAACGGCTGCGTCATCGGCCCGAAGAACCCGACTCCGTCACAGCCGTCCGGCCCAGCCCCGTAGGCCGATGCACCCGCATCGTGGGTGTGGGCCAGCTGCTCACCGAAGATTCGAGCGGCCGCCGCCGTGGACGAGACCGGGTGCAGCCACCGCAACGTCAATGAGGTTGCGTCGTAATCGATTACCGGAACGCACGGCACACCACCCTCGACGGCCAGCCAGGCCAGACCGGCCGCCTCCGCAGCGAAGAACCCGGCCGGCGCCGACGCATTGCGCTTGACGAAAACGTCGGCCCGATCCGCGGCGTTGGGCATATCAGTCAGGTTAGTGGCCCCGGCTATGCGGCTTCTGGTGGTGGTTGGGGTTCGAAGGGCGGGTACCACCACCATTCGGCGCGTTCCCCGGTCGGCCCGGGGCACGGTGGCACATCGGGTGGGGGTGTGGTGGGCGGACGTGCCAGCGATCCGCCGTGTAGTGGTCTGCCGGTGCGGTCGGTGACGACGAGTCGGTGTGCGGGACCGGTGATGGTGAGCTCGCCGCGGTGATGGGCGCGGTGGTGATAGGGGCAGACCAGAACGAGATTATCGAGGTCGGTGGGGCCGCCATCTTCCCAGTGCACAATGTGGTGGGCGTGCAGACCGCGGGTCGATCCGCAGCCGGGCACCACGCAGCAGTGATCGCGGTGCTCCAGAGCCCGGCGCAGCCGGCGGCTGATGGTGCGGGTGCCGCGCCCAACACTGATGGGTTGTCCGTGGCGTTCGAGCCACACCTCACAGGTGGTATCACAGAGCAGGTAGCGGCGTTCCTCGTCGGTCAGCACCGGGCCCAGATGCAGGGCGGCGATGCGGTCGGTCAGGTTCAGATGGACCGCGACGGTGGTGTGCTGTCCGTGTGGACGGGCGGCGACGTCGGTGTCCCAGCCGGCCTGGATCAGGCTCATGAACGCATCCACTGAATTGGGGAACGGCGGTGCCTGAGCCGAGGTCGGCTCCCCGGTATCCAGGTCGAGGTCGTGGTCGCGTTTCCAGTCGGCCACCAGCGCATCGTGATGCGACTGCAGGGCGGCCTGGAATTTCGCGGCTTCCAGCCGTGGTAGCCGGACCCGCCAGGTGGTGTATTCGTCGGCGGGACCGGGGACGGTGGTGATCTCCCGCTGCGGCTCGGGGCGCCGATCGGGCTCGGGGCGCGGCTCAAGTTTGACCGCGGTGCGCAACTGGGTCACGGTGGCCACAGCGGCCAGTTCGGCGTAATGCGCATCGGACCCGTCGGCGGCGCGTTCGGCGATCACCCCAACCTGATCCAGTGAGAGCCGGCCGTCGCGCAGGTCTTGGGTGCAGCGGGGAAACTCCTCAAGCCGACGTGCCACCGCGACCACGGTCTCGGCATTGCGTGGTGTGATGCCGGTTTTCCAGGCCACCAGGGCTTTCATGGAGCGGGCACCGGTGATTCCGCACAACTCGTCGCGCTCAAGTTCGGCGACGATGTCCACGATGCGCCCGTCGATCGCGTTGCGCTGGCCGCACAGCTCCGACAACTCCTCGAACAACACCTCCAACCGCTCCGCTGGGGATACCTCAGCGGCGAAAGTGGCTGCGTCCGAAGACATAACACCATCAAAGCAGAGGGGTCTGACAAATTCTGGACCTCCCCGGACACCATCCGGCAAGATAGCTGTGGTGGGGATAAGCCTGTTGCCGTTCACTCGCCTCTCGGACGCTGACGTCGCGGGTGCGCTCGATCATGCGGTATCCGTGATCAACCCGGCACTCGATGTGTTCAGCCGTTTCGATCCACTCGGGCTGAGACGGCGCACCCATCGCGAGGAACCCGGCGCGGGCCCGGTGGGCAAGTCCCTCGACATCGCGGCCGCTTTGCTCAATTTCGCTGAGCTGCCGGGCACCAAGGCCTGGACCGAGATGGATCAACACGGCCACGTGAAGTGGTGGGTACACCGTGCGGGGGCGGTGACCACCATCCTCGTTGCATTCCCCGGGGCATTCGGGGTCATCGCAGACCGGCTTGGCGTCCAGGACTTCCTGGGGTTCACCAACCAGGCGATCGTGTTGTGCGCTGTGGCCCGCGAGGATGGCGTCACCGACCACGACGATCAGGTGCAGTTGCTCGGCGCCGTCCTGTGCGACCGTCAACTCCCCGATACCGCGGCCGACGCCACAGCGGATGATCCCGACGGACCGCCCCAGTCACTACCCGGAAGGCTCTGGGAGTTCGCCGGCACGGTCCGAGCGATCAGCGACGAGTTCACGAAAAGGCCTCACCCACAAAAGCTTTACCGTTATCTCGGCATGCTGCCCGGCGTCGGCGCGGTGGCCGACTACATCGGCGAATTCACCGCCCTGCTCCACGTGGCCGACGACGGTGCCGCCTGGCTCAGTCAGCACTCTCCTCAGCCACCGGCTCCTGAGCCGGCCCGAACTTGAAGATGAGCGCGCTGATCGCCACCACCACCGCCGCCAGTCCGATCACCGGCGCAACGGTGAAACGTGACAGCGTCGCTCCCAGGATCGCACCACCACACATCGTCGCCACCACGCCGTAACGCAACTTCTCGCGATCCCCGGTGCCGCCGGCCAGACGGCTGTCGAAACCGAGTCCGACGATCGTCTGGGTCAGCACCGTGGTGCTCAACTCCTGGATGCCGAACTGTCGTGCGGTCGCGTTCTGGATCCCGAATGTCATTGCCAGGACGATCAACATGAACTTGCGATTATCGTGATAGTCCACCACACCGGTGCCTGCGAGAATCGAAAGTACGGTCAGCAGAACGACTTCCACACCCAGTGCAGTGGCCAGCCAGTTGCGGACATGACTGTCGAGATGGCGCCGCAGACGCCCACCCACCACGGTGCCCAGCACGAATCCGATGAACGCCACCAGAGCGCCGGTGACGTCAACGCCCGAATGCGGCACGAACCAGAACCCCAGAAAGATCACGTTGCCGGTCATGTTGGCGACGAACACATGGCCCAGCACCAACACACTGACGGCGTCGACGATCCCGGTGGCGGACGTCAACAACAGCAGCGCCACAACGGTCGACCGCTGCGTCACCGGCGAGGCGATGGCCATGGCTACATCCTCGCCTCTACAACTGCGGCGACAGGTCCAATTGGGTCAACGCCGGCATCTGGGTGATGCGCCATTGTCCGTCCGTGCGCTGCAATATCAGTCGATACGACATGTATCGCAGTGACGGGACGTTCTTGGTCACCGGGCTCGTCGACACCGTATTGGTGTAGACGATCGCGGTGGCGTCATCACGACTGATGGTCTCCACCGCGGTACCCATCACCTCGGTGTTGTTGGTGACCTGCGCCTGCTTGTTGGTCGGCACGAGGGTATCGATCAACTGCCGGTACTGGTTCGCGAAGTCGCCCGACAGGTACTTCGCGGCCCGATCCGGCAGGCTTTCGATGTTGTCCGGGTTGTAGGTCCACAACGTGGTGATCGCGTCGGCCGAAGTCCGCGCCACTTGAAGTTTGGTCGCCACCAATGCCCGGTCGGCCAGGTACGGCTGCAGCATCGCGCCGCCGAAGGCCCCCGCCACCACGAACACCGCCGCGGCGCCGGCGACAAAGTACGTCAGTCGCTTGCCCGCCTCGCGGTGCGGCACGAGAACGACGTCCTCATCGGACTCGGATTCGGCCTCGTCGGAGTCCGAGTCTGGTTCGCTCGAATCCTCCTCGTCCGGTTCGGCGCCGGGTTCCTCCGCGTCCGTCGCCTCCGGCTCGGACTCGACGGTGCTGTCGGGCTCGACGGTGCTGTCGGACTTGGTCCCCGCCTTGCGACGGGTCTTGCCCACCGGCGTACGACGTTCCGAAGTGCCCTCGGCCTCAGCCTCCGAATCGGTTTCCGAGTCAGATTCAGAGTCGGTCTCCGGCACCGTCTCCTCAACCACCGCCTCGGCGCGGCGACGCCGCCCGAAACGCAGTCTGCGGCGCGGCTTGTCAGGCTCGCCGGTGGTCAGATCACCTGAATCAGCTGGCTGATCTTCCACTGCTGTCCTTCCCAAATCGTCGTCGCAATCCAACGGCTGCCGCTTTCGACCACGGACTTTCCGTCGGGGGTTCGGGTGCTGATCTTCGTAGCGACCAGAACGTCGGCGCTGCCGTTGTCGTTCCAGCGCTGCACGCCGGCATCGAGTACCGAACCTTCGGTCGGCTCGGCCCGTGCCACCTGAACGACGATCTCGTTCTGCTTCTCCTTGAACATCTTTCGGAAATCACCGGTCGCCTGGGACGCGATGCGATCGGCATAGTCGTTGGCGTGGTACGGATCCAGCGTCGTGTAGACCGACATGAACTCACGCACGTAGTCCAACGCAGCCGCAGTCTTGATCTCCGCACGGCGATCCGATTCGTGCCGCACCAGGATCAGCGTGCTGATCGTGATGGCGGCGGCGATGATCAGGGCCGAGATCATCCCGACGATCGGCAGACCCCAGCGGATCGGTTCCTTGGGCTCCTTGGGCTCGACGGCGAAGTAGTCACGCTCGTCGGGCTCGATGCGACGACGCGGGCTCACTGTCCGCCTCCGTTCAGCACCGGCCGTTTGAGCACCGTGAGGTTGTCGACGAGCCAATGGTCGTCTGACTTCTGGAATTCCACCCGCACCGTCGCGGTGATGAACTTCAGCTCCTGCGGATTGGTACCGCGCTGACCCTGCAGGGCCACCAGCATCGAGGCCGCGTCCTCGGTGATGCCCGGCAGCACCGCGCTGCTCACCGCCCAGTAGTCATTTGTGGTCGGCCCGGCCTTGCGTACCGCGTCCTGCTGGGCGACCAGCTGTTGCCGGTAATTGTCGGTGGTCAGCGACTGCGCCTTGGCGAAATCTGCGTCGACGGAATCCACTCCGTAACTCAGCAGCTGCTCGACCATCCGCGGGCCCTGGTCGGCGATCTGTGCGCGGGCCTGGTCCACCGCCCGGTCCTGTCGGTACACCAGCAGATATCCCAGCCCGACTGCGATTCCGCTGAGCAGCGCGAGCGTCAACAACATCGCTCCGACGCGGCGACGCACGTTGGACTCGGGCCGGTCGACGCGACGCACCTCGGTCCTGGTCAGCAGATCGGCGAAAGTCCGGTTGCGCGAATCCCACAGCGGCCACAGCCATCCCAGGAACACCGCCGCGGTGTCCAGCAGATGGGCCAAATCACGCAGCAGCAACCGCCCCAGACCGGCATCACCGGCCGAAGACACCACCCGGATCCCGAACACCGAGCGGCCTGGGCTCCAGCCCGTCAACGCCGGCAACAGGATGCGGTTCACGCAAGCGACGACAACCAGCAGCACCAGCCCGCCCGCGTAGACCGCCCACCACAACCACTTGCCCAACGCCGTGCCCTGGGCCACCAGGGTCGCCGTCACGATCAAACCGGCGGGCGCCAGCACATCGATGGCGAACGCCCCGGCACGTGCCGGCCACGACGCCAACCGCGTCTGGTCCGCCCCGGCCCCCGATGTGGAGACCGTGCCGGCGTTGTCCAGCACAGCGGTCACGACGTGACCTGGTCGAGCCGCGCGACCTTGTAGTTGCCGTCCTCGGCGCGGGCCATCTTCACCCGCAGCCGGTAGCCCTGCTCTTCGTCGGACTTTTCGGTGTTGGTGACCAGCACGCGCACCGCGACCAGCAGATCCATCGACCCGTCGTCGTTGTGCTTCTCCACTGCGGCCCGCATATCCGAGACCTTCACCTGCACGTTGGCCGCCTGATAGGCGTCGAGCAGCATGCCGCTGTAGAGGCCGGCCTGCGCCCCGAAGTCACCGGTCGAACATTCGATGATCTTGGTCTGGGCCGCGATCATCGCCTGGGTGTCGGGCGCTTGGGTCGCGGTCACACAGTCCTTCGCCGCGGCCAGGGCCTCGGCCTCGTCGCCGGCGATCCGTTCACTGTCCTGATGTGCCCGCAGCGCCAGGTAGCCGCCGACGCCGACGGCCGCCGCCAGGACGAGCAGCCCGGCGAGGATCGCCGCCATCAAACCGCGCCCCAGCCGTGACGGCCGTGACTCGGACTCCTGAGAAGCCTCCTCGGCATCCGTCGCCGAGATCGGGTCAACGATCTCGGTGACGGCCTCCGCTTGCGGGTCGGTGGTGTGAGGGTCCTGCTGGTCGGTGAGGTTCAGCTGGCTGGTGCCAGCATCTCCTTCCATCCGTCATCTCCTGGTTTATTCGAGTTGGTGACGGAGTACTTCACACCGCCGGGACCGACCACCTCGCCGCTGGACGGACTATAGGTGGCGGTCGAACCTGCTGCCGGAGTGTAGATGCAGGGGTTCGGCTGCTGTCCACTACAAGTCACATTGCCACCCCGCGGCGCGGTCAGCGGGTCGCTGCGCATCGCCGTTGATTCCGGTGGTGGAAGCTGACTTGCCGGCAACGGGTTCAACCCATTATTCACCGACGGCGCGGGGATGACCCGGCCCGGATCGACGGGCTGATCGCAGCGCGCGGCCGGGGCCGGGCAGTTGCGGATCTGGTTCGGGTCGCCGTACCACGGGTTGGTGCCCATCGGCTGGTAAGGCTCGTCGCTGCGGCACTCGGCGGGCGAAGCGGCGCGCTTGCCGGGCACGTCCGCACACGGGTAGTTACGCGCACCGCGCACCGCGTTGGGCGCATCCTTTGGGATCTTGCAGTACAGGCCCTCAGGCAACGGCGCCAGCGACGTGTCCGCGGGCGAGCGCCACTGGGAGGCCGGCAGGAAGCCGGTCAGGCACGGCGGCGGCATGTTGATACCGAGGCCGAAGTGCAGCAGGCCCTTGGGCGCGAAGATCGTCGCGGTCTGGGCGACGGCGCCACCCTGGGGCAGCGCCACCAACACCTGCTCGACGTTCTTGTTGTAGCGCTTGAGCATGTCGATGACGATTTCCAGGTTCGCCAGCGTCTGCGGCAGAGACTCCTGGACACCACTGAACACCGAGTTCAGCTGATCGGCCGTCGGCGCCGCCTGCTGGATGCCACTGCGCAACGCCGCGTCATTCTGAGCGCTCTGCGCCGCCAGCGTGTTCAGGTTCTTGGCCCACCGCGAGATCGCGTCGCCCGAGTTCACCTGGCTGTCGATGATCGGCCCGGAGTTCTCGACGATGTCGTTGACCGGACCGAGGTTGTCCTTGAAGTCGCTGGCAATCGCCTGGGTGGAGTCGACCAGGCGCTGCAGTGACGGGCCGAGGCCGCCGACGGCCTGGGCCGTCTCGTCGAGCAGAACCGCGATCTTCTCCTTCGGCAGCGCCGCAAGGCCCTGCTGCGCGGCGTCCAGGGACGGGCCCACCTCGGCGGGCACGGTCCCCTTCTCGATGGTGTCACCGTCACGGAAGTACTTGCCTTGGCTGCCGCCCTCGGACACCAGGTCGATGAACTGCTCACCGACCGCCGACACCGAGTGCACGTTGGCGCTGGAGTCCAGCGGCACCCGGTACTGGTTGTAGATGTCCATCTGCACGTGCGCGCCCTTTTCGGTGGGCTCGACGGAGGTGACCTTGCCGATCGTCGTTCCGCGATACGTGACGTTCGCCGTGGCGTACAGACCGCCCGAATTCGGGAGGTTGGCGTTGAGCTTGTACATCCCGACCCCGGCCCACGTCGGCAACCGCAGGTAGAAGAGGGCCAGCACGACCAGGGCGATCACCGTCAGCACGGTGAACAGAACGAGCTGCATCTTGATGAAGCGGGTCAGCAACATGTCTCACTCCCCCCTTTCCACAAGCGGGCCACCAGGTGCGTCGTGCGGGTTCGGCGTGAACCGGACGTCCGGGATCATCGTCGCCGGATCGCGGCCCCACGCCTGCTCCAGTGCCCGGAGCATGCCCGAGACGCCGGTGCCGGACAGGAACGCGTTGTCCACCGAGCTCAATGTCAGGTCGATCGTCAGCGACACGTTGATGTAGTCGCCGCGCACCGCCTTCGGGATGTTCTCGATGTTGAACGGCACTGTCAGGATCAGCTTGAGCGCTTCCACCAGGTACGGAGCCGACCGCGCCAGCTGCTTGAGCGGACGCTGCAGGTTCTGCAGGTTGGTATGCAGATTCGCGTTGCTGTTCGACAACGTGTCGTCGGCAGCCTTGGACAGCCGGCCCAGCGAGGTCACCGCGTCGGCGAACAAGTCGCGCGTATCGGCGAAATGCTGGATCAGCGGCGGGAACTCGGTGAGCACCCGGTCCAACGTGTCGTTGCGCGCCGCGACGATGTTCAACAGCCGGTTGGTCGAATCGATCGCCCGGGTGATGTCGTTGCGCTGCTGGTTGAGCTCATCGGTGAATGTGTCGAGCCGGCCCAGGAAGTCGCGGATCTGATCGGCGCGACCATTGAGGATGTTGAACACCTCGGTCTGGATCGTCTCGATGTTCGGGATACCACCGCCGGTCAGGATGCCGGAGATACCGGCCAGCGTCCGCTCGATCGTCGGATAGGCCGACGACTGGGCCAGCGGGATGGTGTCCCCGTTGCGCAGCTTCTCCTCGGACGGCTTCGCCGGTGGGTTGAGCTCGACGTGCTGCGAACCCAGCAAGCTGGTCTGGCCGATCTTGGCCTCGGTGTTCTTCGGCAGCACGATGCCCGGCTCAAGGTCCACGGTCAACGTCGGAGTCCAGTTGATCAGCTCGATCTTGCGGACCCGACCGACGAACACGTCGCGCACGCGCACCCGGCTGTTGGCGTTGAGCGCCAACGTTTCCGGCATCTGCACGTAGAGCGTGGTGCGACCGGACTCGGTGCCCGGCCCACCCGGCAGTGGCACGTTGGCCACACCGCGCCACTGCCCACACGAGGTGAGGATCAGCGCGGACGCCGACAACACCGCGACGCGGCGGCCGACGCGACCCCAGTTACGTGTGCTCATCAGGCCTGTCTGTCCTTCGCGCGAGCGCTTCATCACGGCTGCCCTCCGACCTCGGCAGGCAGTGCCGGACCGGCGGGAGCCGGACCAGGTGCCGGAGCGGCCGGTGCGGGACCCGACATCGGGTCGCCCGGGATCACACCCGGCGCAGGCGCCGGGGGCGGTCCGGGCTGCGGGTACCACGGAGGCGGCAGCGGGTTGGACTCGTCGTACGAGTTCGGCGGTCCGGGCAGGTTGCCTCCCGGAGGCGCACCGAATGCCGGCGGGGCCGGCGGGGCCACGATGTCGGGGCCACCCATCAACTCCGACAACGACTCCGGCGTCAGCATCTGCTGAGTGGCCGGCTGCACCTGCACACCCTGCATACCCGGCGCCACGGTCCAGCCCGGCTCATGGTTGCCGTGCGAGAACAAGGTGTCACGGGACCAGATACCCGGCACGGTGGTGTCCTTGTAGCCACCGGGCGGCTGCAGGCGCGGATCCGAGTAGGAGATCTGCTTCGGCAGCGTCATCGCGGTGTTGGCCAGGTTCTGGCCGAACGGCAGGAAGTTGAACTTGATCGCGTCCAGGATCGGCGCCAGGTACTGCGCACACAGTTCGGCCGAGTCCTGGTACCCCAACCGGCTACCCGCCTGAATCGAACTGCAGACGAACTGCAGCGGGTTGGAGAAGTTGGTCAGGCCCGGCAGAACCGGCAGACCCACGATGCCGCCCTGGTTGGGCGAGACGATGTTGAGCACGTTGGCCGCCAGGTTCGGGTAGGCGTGCAGACCCGTCTCCAGCCCGTTGCGCGGCTCCGGCTGCAGGATCGCCGTCGTCGCCTCCGACAAGTTGTTGATGTCGTGCGTGAGCACGCCACCGTTCTTGTCCAGGAACTCACGGGTGGTCTTGAGCACCTTGTTGAGATCCTGCAGGGCCGTCGCCAGCTCCTGGTCGGTGTTGGTGAACGAGTTGGTGAACTGCGCCAGATCGTTGTTGAGCGCCACGAACTGCTGATCGCTCTTGTGCAGGGCATTGACGAACAACGCCAGGCTCTTGACCACCTGGAAGAAGTCGCCGCGACCCTGGTTGAGCGTGGTCAGCGCCTCCGACAACCCGTTGAGGGTGCGGTTGAGCTGATCGCCCTTGCCCTGGAATCCGTCGGCGAAGGACTCGATGATGTCGCCGAAGGGACCCTTGGGCTGTGCGGCGGTCGGGCCCAATTCGTCGAGCAGGCGGGTGATCTGGTTGCGCAACTCGTCGTACTCGACCGGGATCTGGGTGTTCTCGATCGGGATCACCGCGTTGTTCTGCAACCGCGGCCCGCCCGTGTAGGGCGGGGACAGCTGGATGACGCGCGAGGCCACCAGGCTGGGGTTCAGCACAGACGCCGTGACGTTCTCGGGCACCTTGTACTTGTTGTTGACGGAGAAGACGACCTTCATCTTGTCGCCGTCGGTCTCGATGCTGTCGATCGCACCGACCTTGACGCCCATGATGAGGACCTTGTCACCGGGGTACAGCGCGAGCACCTCGGGGAAGTACGCGGTGACCGTGGTGGTGGTCATCTTCTTGTACAGGTTCAGGCCGAAGTAACCCAACACCAGGGCAGCCACCACCGCCAGCGCACCGACGATGATGGTGGCCCGAGAAGCCTTGGGCAACTGGATGTTTCGAACGTTGAATACGGTTGACATGTCTGCGGCCTATCCCTGCGAACCCGGCGGAAGGAACGGCGGATTACCTGGTAGGGGCGGTGTTCCCACCGGCCCGGCATCCGGCCCCGGTCCCGGCGGTGCCGGGGGAGCGTTCACCGGTGCCGGGTGCGGTGCGTAACCCGGGAGGGGTCCGGGCGCCACCGGTATCGGAGCGATCGGAACGGTACGGGCTCCCGGCGGTCCGGGCGCCAGCTCGACCGGTGCACCCGGCTGGTCCGGCGGCATCTGTCCGGGGATGGCCGCGCTGGGCACACCCGGCGAATGCGCGATGCCGTCAGGATTCGGCGCCGAAGTCGCCAGGTCCGGCGGACCGTACTCCGGGCCACCGAACGGACCCTGAGTGGCGGCCGCACACGGCATCGGGTTGCCCGGCGACGGGATCCCGGCCGCGGTCGGCGTGTACGAGCACGGCGATCCGGGCGGGACGGCAGGTCCCGGATGCTCGGGGGTGCCTTCCAGCGGCGTCGGGGCCGGCGGCGGAGCACCGTTCTCGAACCGTGGCTTGTTCGGATCGGGGAAGCGGGCCGACGGCAGGCCGGCGTTCCGCCAGAACTCCTCGGGATCGATACCGCGCTTCTTGAACGCGGCATCGACGAACGGCTGCAGGATCTGCGGCGGGATCAGGTTGACGAGCATCACCTTGAAGTACGGGCCCGAGGCCAGCGCCTCGGCCAGTGAGGTGATGAACTTTCCTGCGACAGTGAGGGTGTCGGCCAGGTCCTGCTTGCGCTCGACGAGCAGGTCGCTGACCGTGCGCAGCTGCTCCAGCACGTGGTTCAAGTTCGGGTTGTCGTTGATCAGGCCCTCGACCTGATGCGACACCGACGACACCCGCTCCAGCAGCATGCTGACAGCCTGGCCCCGCTCGTTGACCGCGGCCAGCAGGGTCTGGGCGTTCACCAGCAGTTGGTTCACCTGCGTGCTGCGGTCACCGAGCACCGTGGCGATCTTGTTCGCGTTGGCCAGCAGCTTCTTGACGTCCTCGTCGCGCTTGCCGATGGTCTCGGAGAACTTGGCCACGCCGTCCAGCGCGGCGCTCAGGTGCGGCGAGGTCTGATCGACCGTCTCCGACAACACGTTCAGCGATTCCTTGACCGACGTCGTGTCCCAACCCGACGCGTTGCGCGTGACATCGAGGAACGCGTCGTAGATCTGATACGGCGTCGTCGTCTGCCCCAGCGGCAGCATCCCGCGCGGGGCCAGCGTCTGGCTGCCGCGCGGCTGGATCTCGATGTTCTTGCGACCCAGGATCGTGTCGGTGCGGATCGCGGCCCGGCTCTCGGTGCCGATCGTCTTGCCACCCAGGGTGTAGCCGATCTCCACCTTGTCGCCGTTGATGTCCATGCTCTTGACGGTGCCGACATCCATACCTGCGATGCGCACCTTGTCGCCCAGGTTCAGGCCGCCGGTATCGGCGAACTGGCCGTAGTAGGTGGGGACCGCGAACAGCATCGGCACACTCGTCAGCGTCGAACCGACGCCGATCACCAGCGCCACCACCACAACGCCCATGAGGCCTTTGCGGAAGCGGTCGGAACCTTGCAGTGTCCTCATCTCGGCGTGCACCTACCCGACGGCTGTGAACTGAGTCTGACGGTTCGGACGGGGCCGCCCGGCTGCAACCCGTTGAGCTTCAACGAGAGGTCGCAGGCATAGAAGTTGAAGAAGTCACCGTAGATGCCACCGGCACGGCCGATGATCTTCAACGCTTGCGGGAACTGCACCAGGATGTCGTTGAGCTGCTGCTTCTGGTCGATCAGCGGCTGCTGGATGACCTCGAGGTAGCCGACGGTGTCCTTGAGCAGCGGCCGGTTGTCGGACAGCAGGTCCGCCAGCGAGCCGGCCGCGTTGCTGATGTCGGCCACCGAGGATCCGATCGGATCTGCCCGGTTCTTCAGCCCGGTGATCAGCGTCTCGAAGTTCTTGAGGGTGTCGTCGAACTGCTGCTGATGCGCGACGGTGGTGTCCAGGACGATGTTGAGGTTCTTGATCACCTCACCGATGGCCTGATCCCGATCGGCGATGCTCTGGGTGAGCTGCGCCGTCTGGTCCAGGATGTCGTTGATGGTGCCGCCCTGGCCCTGGAAGATCGTGATGATCGACTTGGAGATGGTGTTGACCTTCTCCGGGCTCAGCGACTGGAACAGCGGCCGGAAGCCACCGACCAGCGCGTCGAGGTCGAGCGCGGGTTCGGTGCGTTCCAGCGGGATGGTGCTGCCCGGCGCGATCTTCGTGTCGCTCTTACCCCGCTTGAGCTCGAGGTAGCGGTTGCCGATCAGGTCCTGGTAGCGGATCGCGGCCGTGGTCTCTTCGAACAACGGCAGCGACTTCTCGACGTTGAACGTGACCTCGGCCTGCTGGCCGCCGTTGACCAGTTTGACGCCCGAGACCTTGCCGACCTCGACACCGGAGGCACGGACGAACTGCCCGGTGCGCAGACCACTGACGTTCTTGAATATCGCCGAGTACTCGGCGGTCCGGTTGAACCGGATCTGACCGAAGACCACGAAGATGATCGCAGTGAAGGTGAGCAGCACCAGTGAGAAGATGCCGAGCTTGATAATCGTGCCCTTGATGCTCATGCGGTTCCCTCGCAGGCTCGGGTCCCGCATGCCATCTGAATGATTGCGCAGGCGTCTCGCATCTGCTGTCTATTCGCTTCGCTCATGGGTTGATCGTGTTCTCCCCCACTTGGCGGCCCCACACGTACTCGGCCACGAGCGGTTGTCCCATCTCGAGGTGGTTGTACGGGGCGATCGATGCACCGGTATCCATCACCAGGTACGGCATGGGCCACAGGTCCCTGGTGACCGGCTGCCAGCAGCCGGGCCGGCCCTCGGGCCCACCCTTGGCGTTGATCCGCGGCAGGTTGTCGGGATAGACGTAGGGGTTGCCCACGCCGATCACCAACGACTGCGTCTGCAGCGAGTAGCCGTTACCACCAAGGGCGCCGGCCAGTTTCGGCCCGGCATCGTGGTAGTTGCGGATCGTGCAGAACAGCGCCGGGCTGTACTTGTCGAGCAGTGCCGAGGTCGGCAGCAGGTCCTGCGCGCCACGGACCAGGTACGGCCCGCCACGCTCGAAGATGTCGCCACCGGTGTTGCCGAATCCGACCGCCGCGACCAGCGCCTGGTCCAGGTTGCCGCGCTGCTCATTGAGCGAACGAGCAGTGGTCACCGCGTTGGTCAGACCGTCGAACAGATCCGGGCCGGCATTCGCATACACCTCACCCAAATCGGCCAGACCCGAGATGTCGCGGCGGATCTGCGGCATCCGCGGATTCAGGTCACCCAGGATGTCGTTGCCGTTGACGATCGACTGACCGAACCTGTCACCCAACCCGTCGAGCGCCTGCGCGGTCGCGGTCAGCGTCTGATTCAGCTTGATCGGATCGATCTGCTCGGAGATCGCCGTGATCGTCTCGAACAGCGTGTTGAACTCCGTCGTCACACCCTGGGCGCGAATCGGCGTGGACGGCGACACCCGTTCCGCCGAGGGATTGTCGGGCGCGAAGAACGAGATGTACTTGTTGCCGAACACCGTGGTGGCCCGCAACTCAGCGGTCACGTTCGCCGGGATCAACTTCAGATACTGAGGCTTGACGTCCAGGATCAGCTTGGCTTCCGGGTTGTCGTCGACGGTCACGACGTCGACCGACGCCAACCGACCGATCGGCACACCGTTGAAGGTGACCTTCGAACCCGGGTCCATCGACAGACCGGCCCGCCCGGACAGCACAGTCAGCTGGGTCTTCTTCTCGAAGGACCCGCGGAACTGCATCCAGGTCAGCGCGAAGACCACCGCGGTGACCAGTGCGAGCACCAATCCGGCCAGCTTGTACGGCGGGATCTTCGGCTTGTTCAGCGAAGCTTGAGGTGCCGTCATGCCGCTACACCGTGAGGTTGAAGTTGGGGTCGGTGCCGTAGAGCGCCAACGATGCCAACAGGACCACCAACACGATTGCGATCAACGAGGTTCGCATCGACCTCCCTACTGCCTCACCCACACCGACAGCACCGCCACTGGCGTAATAGCCGAAGTAGCAGTGGTTCAACATGACCACGACCGACATGATGATGACCTGAAGGAAGGACCACATCACGTCGTCGACGCGCAGGAACGTATGGAAGTAGTGCTCATACGTACCCACCGACTGCGAGTAGAAGACCGTCGTGACGAACTGCGCAGACAGGAAGGACAGCAGGATCGCCATCGCATACAGCGGGATGATGACGATCGAGCCGGCGATGATCCGCGTGGATACCAGATACGAGATCGACCTGATGCCCATGACTTCCAGCGCGTCGACCTCTTCGCTGATGCGCATGGCACCGAGTTCGGCCGTCGCACCGGCGCCGACCGTGGAGGCCAGGGCCTGCCCGGTGACGACCGGGGCAACGACGCGGATGTTTGCCAGGGCGGCGAAGAAGCCGGTGAAGGCCTCGACGCCGATGTTGCCCAGGGACGCGAAGCCCTGGATGGCGATCAGGGAGCCGGCCGACAGCGTGACGAAACCGATGATGGCCACGGTGCCGCCGATGACGGCCATGGCGCCGGTACCCATGCCGATCTCGGCGACCAGGCGCAGCGCCTCACGGCGGTAGTGCCGGAACGCATGCGGGATCGAGCCGATGGCCTGGACGACGAACCACGCGACGTGGCCCATGCTGTCGAGGAACCGGCCCGGAGTGCCCGCGATTTCGGAAGTGCGCGAGAACGCCCGGGGGAACCGGGACCGAAGGACTGTTGCAGTACTCATGTCAGTGCCCTGTTCCGAACCGCACACCGATGGTGGTGAGCACGACGTTGACTGCGAACAATGCCACCACGCACAGCACCAGGGTCTCGTTCACCGCGGTGCCGACGCCCTTGGAGCCCCCGGCCACCGTCAGGCCCCGGTAGCAGCCGACGAGCCCGGCGATCAGACCGAACAGGGTCGCCTTGATGACCGAGATCATCACCTCGGGGAATCCGGTCAGCAGGGTCAGTGTGGATACGTAGGCACCGGCGGACACGTTCTGGACGTAAACGCCGAAGAAGAAGCCGCCGATCAAACCGATGGTGATCACCGCGCCGTTGAGCATGAAGGCCACGAAGGTGGAGGCCACCACACGAGGGACGACGAGTCGCTCGATCGGGTCGATGCCGAGCACCTCGAGCGCGTCGATCTCTTCACGCACGGTGCGGGCGCCGAGGTCCGCGCAAATTGCGGTCGACCCGGCGCCGGCCACGACGAGCACCGTGACGAGGGGGCCCAGCTGCGTTACCGCGCCGAGGGCCGCGCCCGCGCCTGAAACATCGGCTGCACCGAACTCCGCCAACAGGATGTTGAGCGTGAAGATGATGAGCACGGTCAGTGGGATCGATACCGCGAGCGTGGGCAGGAATGCCACCCGGATCAGGAACCAGCTCTGCAGCACGAACTCTTTCCACTGGAATGGCCGTGTGAGAAAGGCCTTTCCGGTGAGCACGGTCATCTTGAAGAAGCCACCGACCATAGCCAGCGGCTTCTCCAATTGACCACGTACGTAGCCGACGAGACCGTCGGCAGGCGCCGTCACCGGTGCGCCCCCTGGACGTGTCGCACGCCCCCTCCTCGTCGCCTGTCAGCCTGTGTGATCCGTCTCTCCCTACTCGCGAGTAGTAATTGAGACCACCGGACTGTACCCGATGGAAACCGGGCCGTGCACCGCATCAGGTGGATTGTGCCATCAACCGTTAACAAGGGCATGCAGTGACAGCAAACTTTTGTGGCGACCTGCAGAAACCCGTTGACGCGGAGTTACTTTCGCAACCGTCAACGCTACTGGGCGTTGATGGGCGAGCCGAAGCGCTCTCTGAGTTCGGTCTTGAGCACCTTGCCCGAGGGGTTGCGAGGCAGGGCATCGACGATTTCGAGCGCCTTCGGGTGCTTGTAG
Source organism: Mycolicibacterium sp. 050232 (assembly GCA_036235365.1). Classification (GTDB taxonomy): domain Bacteria; phylum Actinomycetota; class Actinomycetes; order Mycobacteriales; family Mycobacteriaceae; genus Mycobacterium. Next base: position 44,167 of record JAZBEZ010000010.1, read on the forward strand.
CGCGCCAGGCGTTCGGTGAGAAATCCGTCGAGCTCCCCGAGGTTCAGGGCGTCACCTCTGGTGAGGGCGACCACGGCGACCGGGACCTCGCCCCATTTCTCGTCGTGGCGACCGATCACGGCGACCTCGGTGATGGCGGGATGCCCGGCGAGGACGTTCTCCACCTCGGCGCAGTAGATGTTCTCTCCGCCGGAGATGATCATGTCCTTCTTGCGGTCGACCACCCAGATGTAGCCCTCCTCGTCCTGACGGACGAGGTCTCCGGAGTGGAACCAGCCGCCGGCGAACGCCTCGGCGGTGGCCTTGGGGTTGTTCCAGTAGCCGGCCATCAAAGTTGGGGCGCGGTAAACGATCTCGCCGACGTCGCCGACGGGGACGTCGTTCATGTTCTCGTCCACGATGCGGGCCGAGACGGTGGGGATCACCTGTCCCACCGAGCCGAGCTTGCGAATTGCGTCGTCCGCCAACAACATGCAGGTGACCGGGGACATCTCGGTCTGCCCGAACGCGGCGAGGATCTGGCTGCCCGGGAACGTCTCGGCCATTGCGCGGAGCAACGTGTCCGACGCCGGCGCGGCACCCCATGACAACGCCCGCAGGCAAAGTTCGCGCGGATTGGCTTTCTGCTCAGCGCATACCGCCTGCCATTGCGCGGGCACCAGGAAGATCGCGGTGACCTTCTCGGCCGCGAGGACGTCGAGCAACTCACCCGGGTCGAACGCGCCGAGCGGGTAGATCACCGTGGGCAGGCCGAGGGTGAGACCCGTGTTCACGTTTCCGGCGACGCCGGCGATGTGGAACAGCGGGACGCCGATGAAGCCGACGTCGTTGTTGATGTCGACGCCGGTGGTGAACAGGTTGGTCATGCCCTGCCCGACCAAGTTGTTGTGGGTCAGCACCGCGCCCTTGGGCCGGCCGGTGGTTCCGGAGGTGTACATGATCAGCGCGGGTGCATCGCTGGGGATGTCGACCGGAGCCGCGGGCTCACCGTCTTCGGCGATCAGGTCCTCATAGCCCAGGACGCCGTCTTCCGTCGCGGCGTCAGCCACGACGACCGTCGACAGCGTGGCATCGAGATCGCGTACAGCCGTGGCGACTCCGGCCAGTACGGGCTCGGTGACGACGACGCGGGCCGCGCAGTCACTGACCAAGAACGCGATCTCCGGCGGGGTCATCCGGAAGTTCACCGGGACCGCGATGGCGCCGAGCCTGTTGGCCGCCAGCATCGCTTCGATGAACTCCGGGCGGTTGAGCATCAGGATCAGCACGCGGTCGCCGAATCCGATGCCGCGCCGGCTCAGGGCGTCCGCCAGCTTGGTCACGCGATGGTCGAGCTCGCGCCACGTGGTGGTATGCCCCAGGAACCGCAGCGCGGTCTTGTCGGGCTGCATCATGGCGTGCCGCGTGAGTTGGTTGGACCAGTTCTGACGGCGGGCCAGGTACGGCTGCTCAGTGGGGAACGGCTCGGCAGTCAACGGATCTGTACTCCATGGGTATTGAGTTGCACGAATTTTATATTTGATCAAACATGGGGTTGCCCCGGTCACACTATGGCCTCGGCGCCTCGGCGACAAGCCCACCAGAAAGGCGACCGGATTCGCGTGAATGCACCTGCCAGAACGGCCGTGCAACGTCGTCGCGGGGGACGGCGCGAGCAACTTTCCGACGAGGTTGCCGCCCAGCTGCGAGCCGAGATCATGACCGGGGTGCTGAGGCCCGGAACGTTCATCCGGCTCGACGAGACTGCGGCGGCGCTCGGAGTCAGCATCACCCCGGTTCGGGAGGCCCTGCGCACGCTCCGCGGTGAGGGCATGGTGCAGCTGGAGCCGAACCGCGGACACGTCGTGGTGCCTCTGACCCGCGCCGACGTCGAGGACATCTTCTGGCTGCAGGCCACCATCGCGCGCAAGCTGGCCGCCACCGCCACCACCCGCATCACCCCAGCCCAGATCGACGAGCTGGAGCAGCTGAACGCCGACCTCGCGGCGGCGGTCAAGGAGCACGACCCCGTCGCGATCTCGTCGGCCGAGTTCGCCTTCCATCGGGCCTTCAACCACGCCAGCGGCCGGATCAAGCTGGCCTGGTTCCTGCTGCACGTCGCGCGGTATCTGCCCGCCCTGATCTATTCGACCGATCCGAAGTGGGGCACCGAGGCCGTAGAGAATCACCGGTTGCTGATCGACGCGCTGCGCCGGCGCGACGCCGAGGCTGCGGTGGAGCTCAACGCCAACCAGTTCACCGACGCCGCTCAACGGCTCATCGCGCGGCTGAACGAGATCGGGATGTGGGACTGACTGTGTGCTGCGCCGGCCCGTCTGGCGCGAAATCGATATCCGATGTGCCCGCCTGTCAGCGACAATTGAGCGACAATCGCCTCACGTACCTCGCTCGCATCTCCGGTCACAGATGCACTCATTACTCGCGTCACTCCAGGCGTAGCCAACCCCATGCGTAACCGTTTTCGGGTTGCCCACCTCGCAGCGACAGAGTCGCTGCGAGGTGGGCGCTGAACAGCTGGGGCACCCGAGGCCAGAGATGCGGTAGTGGCAAAATTGTTCAGCGACAATGGGTTTGGTGTGCCTCCTGGTGCCGAGGTGGCGATTGTCGCTGGATTGTCGCTCGTAGCCGGGCACATCGGATATCCGCTCGAAATCCACGACCGGCATGACTGTCAGACCCTGCTGGCACCGTGACGCCATGGCGGACAAACTCCTGCTGCGGGGCATCAACCTCCGCTACGTACTCACCATGCAGCTGCTGCAACACGGCGCGCAATCGGTGGCCGATCTGGTCGACGCGCTCGAGGACCAAGGCTTTACCACCACCGGCCGTGCGTCGAAGGCCATCTCCGACGCCCTGCGGTGGGAGATGAACCACGGCAGGGTCTATCGGGTCAGGCACGGCCGATATCGCCCAGCCGAGATGCCAAGGGCCACCGAGTACCGCATCCGCAATCGCGTACTGGAACTGCGGGCGGCGGCCGCCGACCGCGCGGCCTAGGCGGACAGCTGCTGCACCCTGCCGACGAGGGCGTTGGCCAGGTGATCCAGGGTGTCGCCGATGAGCTTCTTGACCATCATGGCCGGGATCGGCAGCTTCACCTCGACCTCGAGGTCAACCTGGAGCAGCGTGCTGTCCGGCCCCAAGGGCACGACGGAGAAGCGCTGCTCCTGCTTGGTGAAGTGGTCACCCTGCTGCAGCACGGTGTAGATCTGGTTCTCGGCGGGGTAGTAGACCGCGTTGATGAAGGTGCCGGACTGACCCTGGATCTCGACGTCCATGCGCAGCTGGCTGGGCCGGCCGTCGTCGTAACGGGCCAGGATCCAGCAGCCCTTGATCTCGGGGTTCCACTGCGGGTAGGCCTCGAAATCGCCGACGATCGCCATGATCTGCTCGGCAGGGGCATCAACCTCGACGGTCTTGCTCACGAGTGGCATCCGGCGAGCATATCGACTGCAGCAGATCGCGGATCACGTCGGGAATCGGTATCGGACGGCGCGTGGTCCGGTCCACGTAGACATGGACCCAGTGGCCGACCGCCGCCACCGGGCCATTCGGCTCGAACAACCCCAGGCGGTAGGTGACGCTGCTGTTCCCCAATCGGGCCACCGACAGGCCGACGACCAACGGGTCGGGGAACTTCAACTCGGCGAAGTAGCGGCAGCCGGACTCGGCGACCACACCGAGCCAGGAGGCGTTGACCGGATCGACGTCGCAGTTGGTGTTGATCCAGGCGTTGATCGCGGTGTCGAACAGCTCGTAGTAGACCGCGTTGTTGAGGTGGCCGAACATGTCGTTGTCCGTCCATCGGGTCAGCACCGGCCAGTGCAGCGGAAAATCCTCGCGGGTCAGGTCGGCAGCGTCGGTCATGGCTGAAGTCTGACAGCAGGTGACAGGCTGGGGGCATGAAGATCCGCGGAGCCGTCCTCGAGCACATCGGCCTGTCCCGCCCGTACGCCGCATCGCGACCGATCCAGGTGAGCGACCTTGAGCTCGCCGACCCGGGCCCGGGTGAACTGCTGGTGCGCATCGAGGCCGCCGGGTTGTGCCACTCCGATCTGTCTGTGGTGGACGGCAACCGGGTACGCCCGGTCCCGATGCTTCTGGGTCATGAGGCCGCCGGGATCGTCGAGGCCGGTGATTCGGATCTGCCGGTGGGCCAACGGGTGGTGATGACGTTCCTCCCGCGCTGTGGGGAGTGCCCTGCGTGTGGCACCGACGGCCTGACACCGTGCGGGCCGGGGTCGGCCGCCAACGGCGCCGGCACGTTGATGAACGGCGACATCCGACTGACCCGCGACGGCCTGCCGGTGTTCCATCATCTCGGGGTATCCGGCTTCGCCACCTACGCCGTCGTGGACCGTCGCTCGGTGGTACCCGTCCCGCGGGACGTCCCTGCTGTGGTTGCGTCGCTGTTGGGGTGTGCCGTGCTCACCGGCGGCGGTGCGGTACTCAATGTGGGCACACCGCGGCCTGGCCAGACCGTGGCAGTGGTCGGCCTGGGTGGCGTCGGGATGGCGGCTGTCCTGACCGCCCTGGCACACGACGACGTGCGCGTCATCGGCGTGGACCAGCTGCCCGACAAACTGGCCAAGGCCCGCGAGCTCGGTGTGCACGAGGCCTATACCCCCGAGCAGGCCGACGGACTCAAGGCCGACGTGGTGATCGAAGCGGCCGGCCATCCCGCGGCGCTGGAAACCTCCATCGCGCTCACCGGGCCCGGCGGGCGCACCATCACCGTGGGCCTGCCCCGCCCGGACGCCCGCATCTCCGTGTCGCCGTTGGGGTTCGTCGCCGAAGGCCGGTCACTGATCGGCAGCTACCTGGGCTCGGCGGTGCCGGCCCGCGATATCCCGCGGTTCGTCGAGCTGTGGCGGAGCGGGAAGCTGCCGGTGGAATCCCTGGTGTCCGGCACCATCACGCTCGATCAGATCAACACCGGGATGGACGCCCTCGCCGACGGGCAAGCCGTGCGCCAGATCATCGAGTTCGATTAGAACCAGCCGTCCCGCATCTCCAACGTGGTGCGGTCCAGGCTCTCGAGCAGGTCCAATTGAGGTGTGGTCTTGGGGAGTTCGTAACGGAAGAAGTACCGGGCGGCCTGTCGCTTGCCGTCATAGAAGTCGCCGGTACGGCCTTCGGTGGCCAGCAACTGCTCCAGCCAGATCCACGCCACCACGATGTGCCCGAACGCCTCGAGGTACACCGCGCTGTTGGCCATCGCGGCCTCGACGTCACCGGAGGCGAACATCACGCCGGTGACCGCGACCAGCCGCTGCCAGGCGGCGTCGAGCTGATCCGCCAACTCCGGGGCTGCCTCGCGGGCAGCCGTCACAGCGGCACCGACGCGCTCCCCCAACGCGGCCAGACCGGCCCCGCCGTTCTGGGTCACCTTGCGGCCCAGCAGATCCAGGCTCTGGATGCCGTGGGTGCCCTCATGAATCGGATTCAGCCGATTGTCGCGGTAGTGCTGCTCGACGTCGTACTCGCGGGTGTAGCCGTAGCCGCCGTGCACCTGGATCGCCAGGCTGTTGGCCTCGACGCACCATTGCGACGGCCAGCTCTTGGCCACCGGGGTGAGGATGTCGAGCACCCTGGAAGCATCAGCGTCGTCGTCGTCCACCAGCTTGGCGCAGTAGAGCGCCAGCGCGAGGCCGCCTTCGACATAGGCCTTCTGCGCCAACAGCATTCGCTTGACGTCGGCGTGCTCGATGATCGGCACCTGCGGGGTCGACGGGTCCTTGACGCCCAACGGCCGGCCCTGTGGGCGCTCGCGCGCGTACTCCAGCGACTTCAGATAGCCGGTGTAGCCGAGCGCGACCGCACCCATCCCGACGCCCAGGCGGGCCTCGTTCATCATGTGGAACATGTAGACGATGCCGCGGTGCGGCTCGCCGACCAGATAGCCGACCGCGCCGTCGAAGTTGAGCACGGTGTTGGTGATACCGCGTTGCCCCATCTTGTGATTGAGCCCGGAGATGGCCACCCCGTTGCGGGTGCCGTCGGCCAGGAACTTCGGCACGATGAACAGTGAGATGCCCTTGGTGCCCGCGGGCCCACCGGGGATCTTGGCCAGCACCAGATTGACGATGTTCTCGGTCATCTCGTGCTCGGCGCCCGAAATCCACATCTTCGAACCGAACAGCCGGTAGCTGCCGTCGGCCTGCGGTTCGGCACGGGTGGTGATGTCGGCCAGCGACGATCCGGCCTGGGTCTCCGACAACGCCATGGTGCCCGAGAACCGGCCCGCCAGCATGGGTTTGACGAACATCTCGATCTGCTCGGGTGAGCCGAACCGGGCCAGCAGGTTGGCGTTGGCGATGGTCAGCATCAGATAGCCCGACGTCGACACGTTCGCCGCGGAGATCCACGCGAACGCGGCCTGCGCCACGGTGGCCGGCAACTGCGCGCCGCCGATCTCAGCGTCCATCCCCATTGCGATCAGGTCGGCAGCAGCGAACGCGTCCCACGCTTCCTTCACCTCGGGGACCAGCGTGACGGCCTGCCCGTCGAACGTCGGCTCGTTGGCGTCACTGAGCTTGTTGTGCGGCGCGAAGTAGCGGGTCGCGAGTTGCTCGCACAGATCCAGCACGCCGTCGAAGGTTTCGCGGGAGTGCTCGGTGAATCGGTCGAGTCTGGTGAGCTTTTCGACGTCCAACCACTCGTAGAGCAGGAAGTCCAGGTCGCGCCGCGAGAGGATGGTCGACTTCATGCGGCCAGGTTAATCGCCGGCCGGCGGCTCGGGCAGTGACATCCGGGCCAGCCGTCGTGGGTCGATGATCGACACGATCCCCACCAACCGGCCCTCGTCGACGACGCAGGCCATCACGCTGAGCGGACGACCGGTCGGTCCCCACGCCAGGATCCCCGGCTCGCCGTTGACCGACACGCGCCGGGCCAGGACGCGGGTCCCCTGGCCGCGCCGGACTGCGGCGACGATCGCGTCCGAGCCGGTCCCGACGGTGACACCGGTGGCCGTGTACCGCTGCCAGCTGACGTCGGGGTCCAGCACGCGCAGCAGGGCCTCGAAGTCTCCGTCGCGCGCAGCAGCCAGGAAGGCGTCGACGACCTCACGCTGCTCCTGCTTCCGTCGGCGGCCCCCGGTGGGCGGTGGCACGCCCTGCACCTTCCGGCGCGCACGGCTGGCCAGCATCTTGACCGCGTCGCTCGACCTGTCCAGGATCTCGCCGATATCGGCGAACGGCACCGCGAACATGTCGTGCAGGACGAACGCGAGGCGTTCGTCCGGGCGCAGCGATCCCAATACGACGAGCATCGCCAGCCCGACAGAGTCCGCGAGCACCGCGGCGTCCTCAGGGGAGTCCTCCCGGGTGTCCAAGTCCTCGGTGACGACGAACTCGGGAATCTCGGCGGTGGGCGTCACCTCGGCGCGACTGGTGCGCGACCGCAGCATGTCGATACAGATGCGGCCCACCACAGTCGTCAGCCAGCCGGCGACGTTCTCGATCGAGTCCGCGTCCTGACGAGACAGCCGTAACCACGCTTCCTGCACGGCGTCCTCGGCGTCTGCCCGGGAGCCGAGGACGCGATCGGCAACCGCGAGCAGCCGCGGACGCTGTTGATCGAAGGTCTCCGCCAGTGATCCCTCGGGTGTCATCGGTTACCTCTCCTTGCGCGGATCCGTCATAAGAGTGACGAGTCGGCAGGGCTCGACGTAACCACGAAACGGAGCGAGAAATGCACACCGCCCTCTGGATCATCACCATCATCGCCGCCGCGGCCTATGCCGCGGGCGGGACCACCATGCTGTTGATGTCGCGCGAGCGGTACCGGTCGATGGGCAGCACCCAGCACTGGGTCGACGAGTTCGGTGCCGGTCACCTCAAGGCGATCGGGACCATCAAGCTGGTCGGCGCGCTCGGCTTGGTGCTGCCCGTCGCGACGGGCATCGCACCCGTGCTGACCCCGGTGGCCGCCTGCGGCCTGGCTCTGTTCATGGCCGGTGCGGCGACGACCAGATTCCGCCGCAGCGAGTGGCTCTACATGGCCGGCGACGTGGTCTATCTCGGTGTTTTCGTCTTCTTGGCCTGGGGCTGGTTCACCCAGTAGCAGGTCACCTGATGGTGCTCACGCCGCCGTCGACCGGGATGACCGCACCGGTGATGTAGGCGCTGGCCCGGCTGGCCAAAAATACCGAGATGCCGGCGATGTCGTCGGGTTGCCCGATCCGGCCGAGCGGGAGGGCCGACCCGACAGCGTCGGACCCAGCCCGCAACATCTCCTTCGTCATGCGCGATTCGAACAGGCCCGGCGCGATCGCATTGACGAGGATCTTCGGAGCGAGCTCGCCGGCGAGGTGGCGGGTCAGCATGTGCACGGCGGCCTTGCTGGCGCTGTAGGAGAAGTTGTCGCGGCCCTTCTCCGGTGCGACGATGCCGTCGATGCTGCCGGTGTTGATCACGCGGGCCGGATCATCCTCGGTGGCAGCGGAATTCAGCAGCGGCGTGAGGGCCCGGGTCAGTAGGAAGACGCCTTTGACGTTGACGTCGTACACCTTGTCGAACCCGGATTCCGGGAACTCGTCGTACGGTGCGCCCCACGCCGCGCCGGCGTTGTTGAACAGTGCGTGGATCGCGTCCTCGCGTCCGGTCACCGCGGCGGTAAGGGCGGCGACGCCTTCGGCAGTGCCGAGGTCGGCAGGCACCGCGGACACCCGGCCGAGCGGGGACAGCGCCTCCACGGCCGCGTTGAGCTCGGCCTCCTTACGACTCGAGAGGTACACCGATGCCCCGGCCTGCAGCAGGCCGCGGGCCATCATCAGGCCGATGCCACGGCCGCCTCCGGTGACGACAGCGACCTTGCCGTCCAGTCGGAACAGATCAGTCATGTTCTACGCCTTCTCGTCGATCTCGACGCCGAGCGGGGATTCGTTGCGGACCGTCTCGTCGCGGATCAGCCCGCGCAGCAGCGCCGTGCTGAACTCGACGGCGATCTCCTGGGCAGTCCGCCGTCCGTGCGGTCGCAACCAGCGGTAGGAACCCAGCGTCATCCCGATGTAGCCGAGGGCCAGCACATGGGAATCGCAGTCGTAGAACTCGCCGCTGGCGATACCCCGGTCGATGACGTCGCGGACATGCTCGTAGACCTGGGTCTCGGCGTGCCGGATGTAGGCCACCTGCTCCTCGGTGAACCACTCCGCGATGTAGGGGCCCTCCTGGAAGTACACCGCGGCACGTTCCAGGTCGTTGGCGATGCCGACCATCAGCCGCCGGGTGAAGTTGTAGATGGTCTCCCGCGCCGAGGCAGTCGGGTCGTCGTGGAGCGCCTCGACGGTGAAGTCGGCCGTGCCCTTGTAGATGTCGTAGAGGATCAGCGACTTGCTCGAGTAGTAGTGATAGACCGTGGCCTTGTTCAGGCCGACAGCTTCGGCGACGTCGTCCATCCGGGTGCCGTGATAACCGCGGGCGGCGAACAGTTTGGCCGCGACAGTCAGCAGTTCATCGCGGCGGGATGTCCCGTTGGCGGCCGCACCGCCGCGGCCCCGGCCGCCCTCTGCGTCTGATGACATAGCACACTCACTATCAGCATCGCCCGGACCTTGCCCAGGAAATCAATCAACTAGATGGTTGAAGAGTGTAGGCAATTCCGTGCGCGGCCCTGTTCCGGCCTTGCCTTCTGCGTCTAGACTCCGGGCATGGATCCGAATCCTGACTACGACCTCAGCGACGAGAGCGACTTCTTCTTTCCGTGGCTGGCCTGGGGTCTGCGTGGCGTTTACCCGCCGCCGGCCTACCCCCCGGTGTAATCAGGGACTGTTCGTCAGTCTTCGCAGTCCTGGCGCGCTGGTGATATCGGCGCGCCTTCATGCGGTTTCCGCAGGCAGCCATCGAACACCAGCGTGCGGTGTTCGGCTTGCTCCGATCGATCAGGAACAGCCGGCAGTCCGGGTTCGCACACGCGCGTAGTCGTCCCGAACCCTCAGCCCGCAGCGCATCCCAGGCCAGGATCGCCCGTAGTGCTCCGTGCCGCGCGTCAGCACCGCCTCATCGTGCAGGCCCACCTCCATCAGCTGCATATCTAACCTCCATACGACTATTGACAGGTTATGCCGTTCGGCGTTTGATATCACTAACCGATAAAAGTAGTTAAGGGAGTTAGATATGACGGTTCACCATCGCTGCGCCACCGTCGACGGGCAGCGGCTGTTCTACCGCGAAGCCGGCTCACCCGACGCACCGGCGATCGTGCTGTTGCACGGCTTCCCGACGAGCTCGTACATGTTCCGCGACCTCATCCCCCGGCTGGCCGAGCGCTACCACGTCATCGCCCCCGACCACCTGGGCTACGGCCACTCCGACGCACCGTCGGCCACCGAGTTCGACTACACCTTCGACGCGCTGGCCGACCTGACCGACGGCCTGCTCGACCAGCTCGGGGTGTCCCGCTACGCGATCTACGTCCAGGACTACGGCGCCCCGATCGGCTGGCGACTGGCGCTGCGGCATCCGGAGGCCATCACCGCGATCGTCAGCCAGAACGGAAACGGCTACGACGAAGGTTTCGTCGAGAGCTTCTGGAACGGGATCTGGGCCTACCAGCGCGAGCAGAACTCCGAGACCGAGGCGGGCGTGCGGACCGCCTTGAGCGTCGACGGCATCAAATGGCAGTACCTGAACGGGGTTTCCGACGAAAGCCTGGTCAACCCCGACACCTGGGTGCACGACGCGGCGATGGTGTCGCGCCCCGGCAATGACCTGATCCAGCTCAAGCTGTTCCGCGACTACGCCACCAACGCCCCGATGTATCCCGCGCTGCACGAATACCTGCGCACCAGTGCGGTTCCCGTGCTCGCGGTGTGGGGCGAAGGTGACCCGATCTTCGGTCCTGACGGTGCCCGCGCCTTCGCCAAGGACGCGGTCGACGCCGAGATCCATCTGCTCGACGGCGGGCACTTCCTGCTGGAAACCCACGTCGACGAGGTCGCGGGCCTGATCGTCGATTTCCTGCAGCGCCGCGCCTGACGCGAGAGTGACGCCATGGTCGTTACCCGCGGAGGTTTACGACCCTGGCGTCACTTTCGGCGTCGAAAGACCTACGCCGCGGCGAGCTTGACCGCCTCACTGACATCCGTGCGCAACTTGAGGTACTCCGGCGAGCGGCGCAGTTCGTGCGCGTCGACGCCTGTGCGCGGCAGATCCACCGGCAGGTCCAGGGCGATCTTGCCCGGCCTGCGCGTCAGCACCACGATCCGCGAGCCGAGGAACGCGGCCTCGTCGGCACTGTGCGTCACGAAAACCGTTGTGCGACCGGACTCTGCGCTCACCTGGCGGACATCCTCCTGCAACCGCTCGCGGGTCAGCGCGTCCAGCGCCGCGAACGGCTCGTCCAACAGGAACAGCGGGGTCTCGGCGGCCAGCGCCCGGGCGATCGCGACGCGCTGCTGCTGCCCGCCACTGATCTCCCAGATCTTCCGCTTGGCGGTGCCCTCCAGTCCGACGCGCTCCAGCAGTTCCTCGCGTCGCTCGCCTCGTCGCTCGCGCGGCACGCCGGCGTACTTGAGCGCCAGGTCCACGTTGCCGCCGACGGTCCGCCAGGGGAACAGCCTCGGCTGCTGGAACACCACGCCCGATGTCACCCCGGGCGTCGGAGGCGTACCCGCCACGTGAACCTCACCCTCGGAAGGTGTTTCGAACCCGGCGATCAGACGCAACAGTGTGCTCTTGCCACACCCCGACGCCCCCACCAGGACCAGGAACGAGCCGGGCTCGACGTGCAGATCCAGCGGCCCGAGCGCGGTCACCTCATCCGGGCCGCGGCCGTAGCGGTGGGCGACGTTGCGGATCTTCAGACCGCCGGGCACGTCACTGCTTGGCGATGACATCCGGCAGCCCCTTCGTGTAGATGGCCTGCTGGAAGGCCTGCAGCGGCGCGGCCTCGGGGATCTGCTTCTGATCAGCCAGGAACTGCGACGCACTCTGCAGATTGGCCGCGATGTTGCCCGGCGCGCCGTCGGTACCCACCCACTCCGGCGAGGCGACCTCGCCCGGCGTCAGATAGACGCCCTGCTTCAGTTGTCCCGCAACATCTTCGGGGCTCAGGCCCACCTCCGCGGCGATCGCCTTGGCCGCGGCCTGCGGATCGTCCTTGATCACGTTCAGCGCCCGGGCCTGCTGCTGGCGCCAGATGTCGACGACCTCGGGATGCGCGGTGGAGAACTCGTCGGACACCGCGGCGAGATCCAGCGTCGGCTTGCCGTCCTTGGCCAGCTGCCGGCTGGTGATCAGGTCCTTGCCGGACTTGCGCAGCTGGTCCAGCGTGGGCAGCCAGCTGTAGGCCGCGGCGATGTCGCCGCGCTCCCAGGCCGCCAGAATGGCCTGCGGCTGCAGGTCGATCAACTGAACATCATTGGCAGACAGCCCATTCTGCGCCAGTGCGGCCAGCAGACTGTAATGCGCGGTGGACGCGAACGGGGTGGCGACCCGCTTGCCGCGCAGGTCGGCGATCGAGTTGACGCCTGCACCGTCACGGGCCACCAGGGCCTCGTTGTCACCGGCGACGTCGAGCACGAACGCCACCTTGTACGGAATGTTCAGCGGCGCCGACAAACCGCGGGCCACCGGGCTCGACCCCAGGGCGCCGAAGTCCAGTTCCTTGGCGATGAACGCCGTGTTCACGTCGGCCCCAGAGTCGAACTTGGTCCACTTGATGTTGTAGTCGGGCAGTGCCTCTTCGAGCCACCTGTTGTTCTTGACGATCAGGTCCCCACTCGGAAAGGACTGGTAACCAAGGCGGATGGTGGGCTTCTGGGAGTTCTCCCCGGAGTGGTCCACCGCGCAGCCGGCCAGTGCCACCGTCGCGGCAACCAGCACTGTAAGCAGCTTCGTCAATCTCATACTTTTCCTCTCCAGGGAACGGCCCGTCGCTCGACGGCCCGCAAACCTCCGTCGATCACCAGACCCGAGATCCCGATGGCGAAGATCCCGACCAGCACGACCGGCGTGTTGTTGTAATTGCTTGCGTCCTTGACCAATCCACCGATGCCGGGGATGCCGTTGAACAGTTCGGCGGCCACCACCGACGAGTACGCCATGCCCACTGCCAGCCGGATGCCGGTGAAGGTTTCCGGCAGCGCCGACGGCACCACGACGTCTCGGATGACCTGCGCGCGGGTTGCCCCCAGCGCCCGGGCCGCTTCCTGCAGCCCGACCGGTGCGGCGACGACGGCGGCAGTGGTGGCCACCGCGGCCGGCGGCAGTGCGGCAAGGGCGAGCAGGGTGATCTTGGGCGCCTCGTCGATGCCGAGCCAGATCACCAGCAGGAAGAAGTAGGCCAGTGGCGGCAGGGCGCGCAGGAAGGTCAGCCAGGGCTCGAGGACGCTGCGCAGCCATCCGACCGAGCCCATCAGCAGGCCAAGGAGGACGCCGACCACCACGCCGATGACGACACCGGCAAGCACGCGGCGCAGCGTCATGTAGAGGTGCTCGTAGAGCAGGTATCCGGCGTAACCGCGGGCCCCGTCATGGGTGGTGGAGACGTCGATGAACGCGCGCCAGACCGTCGACGGGTACGGCACGAACGTCTGATTCCAAAGCCCGGCCCAGGCCACTGCCTGCCAGACCGCGAAGAACACCACGACCGACAGCAGCGGCAGTGCGAAGCGGGTGAGCAGGGCACGCGATCGACTCGAGGGCTCGGCAGAGCGTGATGGGCCGGTTTCAGCCTCGGGCGGAACGATATCGACGAACACAGACACTGGGGCAGCTTTCTGTTGCTGAAGCAGGGGTGACGATTGGCTTCAGCGACGACAGCAACCGGGCAGCGTTGGGTTCACCCGGGTATTGGTACCGATGTCAGCCCGATGGGAGAAGGGCTGCAATCGTGGTGAGTTTTATCGGCCGCTCAGGTCGCCGAGCGTGGCAGTGCCCGGATGGCATACCGGGCACTGAGCAGGACCAGCGTGGTGGTGACGACGAACAACGGCCAGCCCATCGCCAGCCGCGCCACCGCGAGCAGACCATCCTGGCCCGTGTCGTAGAGGTAGTTCTGCACCAGGAACCGCGACCAGGACACGGCCGCCAGGACCGCGGTGACGATGTTGAAGACCAGCCGCACCCCGGGGACCTGGCGCCAGGCGCTGTCACGGCCGGTGGCCCAGGCCCAGATGACGCCGACCAGCGGGCGCCGGACGAGGATCGAGCCGGTCATCACGATGGCCGAGGCCAGGGACATCCAGATGCCCGGCAGAAAGAAATCTTTGGCCTGACCGGTGACGAGGGCCAGCAGGGCGCAGGCCGCCACCCCGACAAATCCCCACAGCGCGGGCCGGACCGATTCGCGACGCAGCAGCTGCCAGCCGAACACGGCGGCCGCCGTCACCAGTGCGGCGATGATCGCGGGCACCCGCCCGGAGAGCGCGGAGACCGTCGCGTACACGGTCACCGGCAGTGCCGAATAGACCATGCCGCTGACACCGCCGACACGCGCCATCAGACCGTCGAGTGGGGAATCCGTCATGGGGGTGTGGGCCTCGCGTTCAAGATCTGGCAGGTCCCCACCGAGAGTACCCAGCTCAGCAGACCAGTCCGGCCGGCTCCGTTCGCCGGGTCCCCAGCAGGGCCGGCAGCTTCACGTACCCGTGCAGGTTGACCAGCCCGCGCGGGCGCGGGGTCTCGGTCAGCCGCAGGTCGGGGTAGGCCTCGAACAGGGCACGCAATGCGGTGGCGCCTTCGATGCGGGCCAGCGCCGCGCCGAGGCAAGCGTGGATGCCTGATGCGAAGGCGAGATGGTCACGGGCATTGGTCCGGGTGACGTCGAAGCGCGTCGGGTCGCTGAAGACCCGGGGATCCCGGTTGGCGCCCCCCAACAGCACTGCGACCAGGGCGCCCGCAGGCAGCCGCTGCCCCGCGATCTCGACGTCGCATTGCGCTGTTCGCGCGGTCATCTGCACCGGACTTTCGATGCGCAGGATCTCCTCCACGGCCCCCGGCCACAGGTCGGGATTGTCGCGCAGCAGGTCGAGCTGATCGGGGTTCTGCTGCAACAGCACGATCCCGTTGCCGATCAAATTCACGGTGGTCTCGAAACCGGCGCCGATGAGAAGTGCTGCGTTGGCCGCGAGTTCGTGATCGGTCAGGGTGTGGTCGGCAGCCATCTTGGTGAACGGGTTGTCCTCGGCGGCGCCGGCCCGGACCTTGTCGAACAGGTCGGAGAGGAACCCGTCGAGATCGCGCATCCCCTCGATGCCGCGCCGGTAGGTCCGCCACGGGATCCCGATGTCGAGCAGCGGTGCCCCATCATGGCCCCACTCGAGTAGTTGGGCATGGGATTCGCCTGACAGCCCGAGGATCTCGGCGATCATGGCAACCGGAAGCAGGGCGGCGAAATCCGCGGTCAGATCCGGTTGCGGTGAGCGGGTGAGGCGGTCGATCAGTTCCGCGGTGACCTCGGCCACCCTGGTGTCGAGCTTGTCGATGGCACGCGGAGTGAAGCTCTGCGCCACCAGCTGCCGGTACTGGGTGTGCGCCGGCGGGTCGACGATGACCATCGCCGGCGGCTCCACCGGGTTGGCCACTTTGGGATCCGTCCGGTCCAACAGGTGCTGGACCGGCTTCGGCATTCCCATGCCGGTGGGTGGCGTGACGCCGAACCGCTTGTCCCGCAGCACTTCCCGCGCGACTCCATGGTCGACGGTGACCCAGACGAACGGCGTCTTCACCAGTGAGCCGCGACGGCGGATCTCCTCCATCAGCGGATAGGGGTCGACGCCCTTGCCGTGGCTGGCGATCAGCGCGCCCATCGGATTGCCCACCCGGCCTTGAACCGACATGAACGCTTTCGGTACCGCGTGTAGCGCCAGCCAGCGTGTCCACAATCCGATGCTCATAACGCCCTCCCTCGTAGGCCCGGACCATTACAGTGAGACACTGAGACAGAGATACGATCATCGTCTCACTGGTCTCGATCGCTAGGCTACGGCCAACAGGACGTGCAGGCAAGGAGGGAATCGGTGACTTCCACGCGAACAGCGGACTTCGTGCGGCGCCTCGCCGAACCGGATCCCGCGGTGCTGGCCCGAGTCCGCGAGCCCGATCCCATCAGCACCCGGATCCTGGCCGCGACACTCCAGCAGGCCGAACTCGTCGGAATCCGCCGCACGACGATGGAGGACGTGGCCCGTCGTAGCGGCGTCGGCCGCGCCACGCTCTATCGGCGGTTCCCCACCAAAGACGCCCTCATCGATGCCCTCGTGCTGTCCGAGGCGCGTCGCTACCTCGAAGGCAGCACGCAAGCCCGGGCCCACGCCGAAACCCTGGAAGACCGCCTCGTCTATGGCACCGTCTTCACCGTGACCTTCCTGCGGGACCACGCCCTGCTCAAGAAGCTCCTGCGCACTGAGCCCGAGACGATCCTGCCCAGCCTCACGGTCGACGCCGGGGCCATCATCGATTTCGCCACGGAATACTCGGCCGCCCAGTTGCGCACCGACCTCTACGGAACCAACGAAACCACCCCGGCACAGGAACGCCACATCCGCACCGTCGCCGAGCTGCACACCCGACTTACCTTGTCTTTCATCGTCACTCCGCACACCGGCATCAAACTGACCAGCCTGGAGGACACCCGCGACTACGTGCGCACCTACCTGCTGCCGATGGTGACCGCCTCGTGAGGCAGGTGCGGGGACGCATCTGGCGCTCCGGAAAACCTGTCGACGGTTTCACGTTCACAGGCATCTCGGATTGCCTGGCCGAAGAGGACGCCCTGGTGTGGGCGGACATCTACGACCCCGACCACGAGGCGCTCCGCGAACTGGCCAAGGAACTCGGGCTCAACATGTGGGCCGTCGAAGACGCCGTCGCACCCAAGGAACGCACCAAAACCTCGGTGTATCAATCACATACGTTCTTCACGGTGTACGCCGTCGACACCCGGGTGCCCGATGACGACGCCGCAGCCGACACCTCGCTGCTGGTGAAACACCGCATCTCGGCCTTCGTCCTGCCGCGCGGCCTCATCACCGTCCGTCTGCCCAGCGTCAACGGCACTGCCACCGAGTTCGACATCGACGAGGTGTCACGACGCTTCGACGACCTCGGTGGCCAGCGGTACGGCGTCGGCGCCCTGGTGCACGGCCTGCTCGACGTCGTGGTGGACGGGCACTTCGAAGCGGTCGAGGCCCTCGACGACGCCATCGAGGGACTGGAGGACGAGCTGTTCGCCGACGGCGGTCCACGACGCGGGCTGCAACGGCGCACCTTCCAGCTGCGCAAGGACCTGGTCGAGCTGCGCCGCGTGGTGTTGCCGATGCGAGAGGTGGTCAGCACAATCCAGCACCGCAGGCTGGACTCGTCCACCTCGCCGGCCCTCGATCCGCTCTACGCCGACCTGTACGACCATGTGCTGCGGGCCTCGGAGTGGACCGAGTCCCTGCGCGACATGGTCACCACGGTGTTCGAGACCAACCTGTCCCTGCAGGATGCGCGGCTCAACACCGTGATGAAGAAACTCAGCGGCTGGGCCGCCATCATCGCGGTGCCGACCGCCATCACCGGCTTCTACGGCCAGAACGTCATCTACCCCGGGATCAACACCGTCGTGGGCTTCATCGCCAGCAGCATTTTGATTGTTGTGCTCGTGATCCTGTTGTATGTGATGTTCAAACGCCGGGACTGGCTGTAACCCGAGCTGGGCCTTTGATCACATCCCCCAAAAGGGGCATGAGCGTTATCTGAACACAAATGCGACACTCTTCCAGGCTGAACGAAGAGGCCTACCAGAAAGAAACGGAGCGGAGTCGATGCTCATCGGGATCCCGCGCGAGTCCCTACCTGGGGAAACGCGCGTTGCCGCCACGCCGCAGACTGTCGGACAGATTATCAAGCTCGGGTACGAGGTAGTCGTAGAAAGCGACGCCGGTGTGGCCTCGAGCTTCTCCGACGCCGCCTACGTAGAGGCCGGCGCCGAGATCGGCACGCCGTGGGACGCCGACGTCGTACTGAAGGTCAACGCGCCTGATGATGCCGAGATCGGCAAGCTGCGCGACGGAGCGACGCTAGTGAGCTTGATCTCACCCGCGCTCAAGCCCGAGCTCGTCGAGAAACTGTCGACCCGGCCCATCACGGTGCTGGCCATGGACGCGGTGCCACGTATCTCCCGCGCCCAGTCGCTCGACGTGCTGTCCTCGATGGCCAACATCGCCGGCTACCGCGCCGTGGTCGAGGCCGCCCATAGCTTCGGCCGGTTCTTCACCGGTCAGGTCACCGCCGCGGGCAAGGTCCCGCCGGCCAAGGTGCTCGTGGTGGGTGCCGGCGTGGCCGGCCTGGCCGCCATCGGTGCCGCCGGATCGTTGGGTGCGATCGTGCGCGCCACCGACCCGCGTCCCGAGGTCGCCGACCAGGTCGCCTCCCTCGGCGGCGAGTACCTGTCCGTGGCGAACGAGAACGCCGAGGTCTCGGCCACCGGCTACGCCAAAGAAATGGACGACGACTACAAGGTCCGCGAGGCGGCCCTGTACGCCGAGCAGTGCAAGGACGTCGACATCATCGTCACGACCGCGCTGATCCCCGGTAAGCCCGCTCCCCGCATCATCACCGCCGAGATGGTCGCCTCGATGAAGGCCGGCAGCGTCATCGTCGACATGGCCGCGGCCAACGGCGGCAACGTCGAGGGCACCGTCAAGGACCAGGCGATCGTCACCGACAACGGCGTCACGATCATCGGCTACACCGACCTGGCCGGCCGCCTGCCCGCGCAGGCCTCCCAGCTGTACGGCACCAACCTGGTGAACCTGCTCAAGCTGCTGACCCCGGAGAAGGACGGCAAGGTCGTCCTCGACTGGGACGACGTGGTGCAGCGCTCGATGACCGTGGTGCGCGACGGCGAGACCACCTGGCCCCCGCCGCCGGTGCAGGTCTCGGCCGCTCCGGCCGCTCAGCCCGCCGCGGCTGCCCCGGTGGTCAAGGAAGAGAAGCAGCCGATGTCGACCGGGCGCCGGCTCGGCGTCACGTTCGCCGCCGCGGCCGCGATCTTCGCTCTGATCGCGATGTCACCGACCGCACTGCAGGTCCACCTGACGGTGTTCGCGCTGGCGATCGTGATCGGCTACTACGTGATCGGCAATGTGCACCACGCGCTGCACACCCCGCTGATGTCGGTGACCAACGCGATCTCCGGAATCATCGTGGTGGGCGCCCTGCTGCAGATCGGCCACGGCGACATCGCCATCACCTCGTTGGCCTTCGTAGCCATCCTGCTGGCCAGCATCAACGTATTCGGCGGCTTCGCGGTGACGCGTCGCATGCTCGCGATGTTCTCCCGCAGCTAGAACCTGCGTGCCCACAGAGACTTTGGAATGGATTCCATGTTCACCCTAGAAAACGTTGCCACGGCCGCCTACGTCGTCGCGGCCCTGCTCTTCATCATGGCCCTGGCCGGCCTGTCCAAGCACGAAACCTCCCGTGCCGGTAACAGCTTCGGCATGGCCGGCATGGCCATCGCGCTGATCGCGACCATCGCCCTGGCCTTCGACCGCAAGATCGAACCGCTGGGCCTGGCCCTGTTGATCGGCGCGATGATCGTCGGCGCCGCGATCGGCCTGTGGCGCGCCAAGGTCGTCGAGATGACCGGCATGCCCGAACTGATCGCGCTGCTGCACTCGTTCGTCGGTCTGGCCGCCGTGCTGGTCGGCTGGAACGGTTACCTGCACGTCGAGAACAACCTGGGCGGCGAGGAAGCCGTGAAGCTCGTCGGCGAGAAGATGCTCGGCATCCACTCGGCCGAGGTGTTCATCGGCGTCTTCATCGGCGCGGTCACCTTCACCGGCTCGATCGTGGCCAACCTCAAGCTCTCGGCCCGCATCAAGTCCGCGCCGCTGATGCTGCCGGGCAAGAACTTCCTCAACGTCGGCGCGCTGGTCGTCTTCGCCGCACTGACCGTGTGGTTCGTCATCGAGCCGCACCTGTGGCTGCTCATCGTGGTGACCGTGCTGGCGCTGCTGCTGGGCTGGCACCTGGTGGCCTCGATCGGCGGCGGCGACATGCCCGTCGTGGTGTCGATGCTCAACAGCTACTCGGGTTGGGCCGCCGCGGCTTCGGGCTTCCTGCTCGGCAACGACCTGCTGATCATCACCGGCGCGCTGGTCGGCTCCTCCGGTGCCTACCTGTCCTACATCATGTGCAAGGCCATGAACCGGTCGTTCATCTCCGTGATCGCCGGCGGCTTCGGCATGGAAAGCTCGGGGGCCGGGTCCGATGTGGACTACGGCGAGCACCGCGAGATCAACGCCGAGGGCGCGGCCGAGCTGCTCGCCCACGCCGACTCCGTGATCATCACGCCCGGTTACGGCATGGCCGTGGCCCAGGCTCAGTACGGTGTGGCCGACCTGACCCGCAAGCTGCGTGAGCACGGCGTCAACGTCCGCTTCGGCATCCACCCCGTCGCCGGCCGCCTGCCCGGCCACATGAACGTGCTGCTGGCCGAGGCCAAGGTGCCCTACGACATCGTGCTCGAGATGGACGAGATCAACGACGACTTCGACGGCACCTCCGTCGTCCTCGTCATCGGCGCCAACGACACCGTCAACCCGGCCGCGGCCGAGGACCCGGGCAGCCCGATCGCCGGCATGCCGGTGCTCACGGTGTGGAACGCCGACCACGTCATCGTGTTCAAGCGGTCCATGGCATCGGGTTACGCCGGTGTGCAGAACCCGCTGTTCTTCCGGGAGAACACCCAGATGCTCTTCGGTGACGCCCGCGACCGCGTCAACGACATCCTGGCCGCGCTGCCCGCCGCCGAGCGCGTGTAGTTTCTCTGCCGAGCAGACACAAACTGCCCCTTCTCTTCGGAGAAGGGGCAGTTCTGTAGGAGTGATACATGAAAATAGTTGTCCCGCAGTGGATGCAGCCGATGTACGACACCCACCATTTCGCACCCGCGGTGGTGGATGGCGAACACCTTCGCTGTTCGGGGATGATCGGCATCCGCCCCGACATGAGCGTGGCCGAGGAGCCGCGGGAACAGTTCACCCAGGCCTTCGAGAACCTGCGCGGATTGCTCGCCGAGGCAGGCCTGACCTTCGCCGACGTCACCGGCATCACCAGCTACCACGTCGGCCTGCAACGGCACGTCCAGGTGTTCGGCGAGGTGAAGGACGAGTTCGTGGCCGCACCGTACCCGGCCTGGACCGCCGTCGGTGTCACCGAGCTGGCCATACCGGGCGCGCTGGTCGAGATCCAGATCATCGCGCGGATGCGTTGAACGCCAACCGCTCCGACGCACTCACCGGGAGTGAGCGGGTCGGAGCGGTTGGGTTGCTGAGCTGTTCAGCGACTACATGTTTTCCCTGTCCTCGTCGATCCTGTCCTGGTCGTTGACGCTCTGCACGTCGCCGTCGAGGTCAGAGGTGATGTGGCCGGTCATCGTCCGCTGAAGCTTGTTGACGGTGGCATCGGCGTCGAGGTAGCCGGTATGCGCACCCGTGACGGTGATGTCGGCGAGATAGTGGATGCTGGACTGGCTGGCGGTGGTGTCCGTCGATTCGGTGCCGTTGAGGATCATCCCCTCTTCGTTGACGTAATCGGTGTAGGTGACGGTGCGGACGATGTGACCCGTCGTCGAATCGGTGGTCTCTGTGACGACCGCGGTGCCGCCACCGGCACCGGCGTACGTTCCGGTCGGCGGCAACGGCGCCGTGCTGGGCACGTACGTCTTGAGTTCGGGGGCCCACGTCGGATCCGGGGTGGTGCGATCGCCCTCGACCGGGCCGACGCTGGTGGTGTAGTTCAGCTTGGCGATGACCAACCGGGTGTCTGTCTCATCAGCCCCGCTGGCCTCCCAGAATGCCACCGCATCTCCGGTGTTGTTCCAGCTCGCCATGCTGCGGGCGGTGTATCCGTCGCCGTCGACGAACACCGGAATCCCGTTCTCGCCCTTGAGGTCATCCTCGATTGCGATGACCCATTCCTGGTTGGTGATGTTCGTCGAATCCCCGGTTCCCCGGTACTTCTCGTACACCGCGCCCTGGATGTCGGCCGGCAGAAACGCCGGCCGGACGATCCGCGACATCGGTGTCAGCGCGTCATACCCACGCGTGCTGCCGACCGCGATCCACTGTTCATTGGGCGACATGTCGATGTCTTCGTCGTAATCAAGGTTGCCGGTGAGCCGGGTCACCTCGCCCGTCTCCAGGTCGACCACGATGTCATCGACGTTGCCCGCCTCATAGCGGCCGCCGAGGATGATCACGCCCTTACCGTCAGGGGTCCACTGCTTGCCTTCACCCACTGGGTAAACCACTCTGGCATCGGCGATTTCATAGCCCGCACCTGTTCGCTCCAGCCGGCCCACCACCGGCACCGCCGTGATGAGACCCGTCGAGGTCATCTGGATCTGGCTGAACAACACATGCGTGCCGTCAGGCGAGATCCTCATCTCGCGCTGCGGATCGATGGCACGTGCGCCAGAAGCTGGCGTGATGACGGGAACCAGCTGTTTGCCGTCCGCAGTCTCTTCGTAGACGACATAGGAGTTCGGACTCGTCGTGACCTGGACCATCAGCCGCCCCGAACCGTCCTGGAAGGGAACGACTCTGGAGAGGCCGGCGGTGACTTCCGGGGACACCCCGCAGGTGATGCACTCGACGTTCGAGCCGTCAACGCCGATCCGGTAGATCTCCTGGCGACCGCCCTCGGCAGGTGTGGCCCCGAAGTAGATGGACTGCCCATCCTCCGAGAAGCGTGGCGTGTTCGGGTTCGAGATGCCGTCCGGCAGGTCCAGGATCACGCGCTCCACGCTGGGGTTGAGCACCGTCACGTCGACGTCCGTCTGGGCCGTGCGCGGTTTGAACAGGCTCAGCAGGTTGATCTTGTCCCCGTCGGTGACCGATACGGCGAACGTATCCGTCTGCGCCGCATCGTAATCGATGTCGTTCGGGGTATAGGTGAACTCGCCGGTCTCCTGGTCGATGGTCACCGTGCCGTACTTCGGCTGCTCGGTCACCGTGTAGGTCAACTCATCACCCTCGGCGTCGGTCACACCGATATTGCCGGTCACCGTCTGGCCCGTCTGCACCGTAGTGGTCGGGCTGCTGACCACGGGCGCCTGGTTGAACGCATTACGCCGGACCCAGGCCAGGGCCGCCCACATGATCGGCGTGAACGGTTCCGGCGAATCCGGAGCCGGGGCGAGGAACGGATTGAGCACCGTGGTGACGATCCCGTTCAACACGCCCATGACGCCTTCAGCCGGGTTCTCGGTCTGCACGGCAGGGGTGGCGATCGCGCCGGCCTTAGTACGCACATCGCCCGCGGCAGAGGTGATCGCGGACTCGGCATCCTTCGTCGCCGCGGACAGGCCCGCATCGCTGATCTTCTCGGAGATCTTCTCGGTCACCCGATCGCCGATCGTTCCGGTGACCTGCTCGACCCGGTCGGTGACCTCCTTGGCTTTCGCCAATGACCGCTCGAGGGTGGCACTGAGCTTGACCGGTCCGGCCGGAGCTGTGTCCTTCGAATCGGCGTCCGCCACGGCATCGGCTGCCCGCGGCGACGCGACGTCGGGCAGCGAGACTTCCGGCAACGAGGGGGTCGGCAACGAGGGGGTCGGCAGCGAGAGCGTCGGCTTCTCCGTGCCGTCATTGCGGGTCAGCACACTCTCCCGCACCTTGTCCGGTATCGACGACAACGACTCCAGGTGCGCATCGATCGCTCCGGCGAGGCTCTCCGGCCGGCCCGGCTCCTTCTGCGCCCCACCGCTGCTGCTGATCGTCACCCCGGGTGCCAGCTCCCTGGTCGATGACGTCTTGCCCGACCGCTTCGGCTTGGGCGACTTCTTGGCCCAGCTCTTGCCGGGTCCGTCCGCCGATGATCCGCTCTTACCCGCCGAGTTCTCGCCCGGAGTCCCGGAAGATGTCGGCCCCGTCGAAGTCTCACCAGAAGCCGAGCTCGTCGACGTCGACGTCGACGAGTCCGAGGTGGTCCCGGTCGTGTCGGCGGCGGCGACGCCGGTGCCCGATGCGAGCGCGGCGACCAGCCAACCCGTCACCACGATGCCGCTGTAGGCACCGATACGCCCGGTGGTCTGAAGGGTCCGGCGAGATGGCGGGGCAGTGTATTGCGGATTGAAGAGCGGATTGACAACAGTCATGGTGTGACTCCAGTTGCCCTGTGGGCAGGTTTAATTGGATTGACGAATTTAATGACAGCACTTTTCTGGTCGATCGGAAGCCGATTGACAGAATTGGGACGGATTCAGATAGGACTGCGCAAAGCGGGCTGAATCCGTTGCACGCCAACCACTCCGACACAGCCCGCCAGTGGGAGCGGGTCGGAGTGGCCGACTTGGAGGACGCGGCGTTGGCCGCTATACGTTCTGCTGGGCGTCCTCGATCGCGTCCTGATCCAGGATGCTCTGCACATCGCCGTCCACATCAGAGGTGATGTAGCCGCTGTAGGTCTGCCGGTTGGTGATCGTGGCATCACCCTGGAGGTAGCCGGTGTGCGTTCCGGTCACGGTGATGTCCGCGGTGTAGTGGATGTACAGCTGATCGGCAGTCGAATCAGTCGACTCGGTGCCGTTGAGGATCATTCCGTCCTCGTTGACGTAGTCGGTGTAGGTGACGGTGCGGATCGTGTGTCCCGGGTTCGTCTGGTCCGCGGCCTCACTCACCACAGCGGTGCCCCCACCCGCGCCGGCGTAGGTACCGGTCGGCGGAAGCTCGGGTGCGCTGGGAACGTACGTGCTCAGCTTGGGCAGCGTGGACGACATTTCCGGAGTCGACTTGTCGCCGTCGAGCGGGCCGACGCTCGTCGTGTACTTCAGGTTGGCGATGACCAACCGCGTATCCGTCGAATCATCCTTGCTCTGTTCCCAGAACGCCACCGCGCTGCCGTCCGGATTCCATCCGGGCATGCTCTGACCGGCATACCCGTCACCTTCGACGATCAGCGGCAACCCGTCTTCACGCTCCAGCTCGTCGTCGATCGCGACCACCCAGGCCTGGTTGGACACATTCACCGGGGATGCGTACGCGTTGTATACCGGCCCCACGATGTAGGCGGGCAGGAATGCCGGTCGCTGGATCCGCGACATGGGCGTCAGCGCATCGAGTCCGCGCGTGCTTCCGGTGACGATCCACTGCTCGTTCGGCGATTCGAAAACGTTCTCCTCGTAGTCGAGACCGGCTGTCTCGCGGGTGATGTTCCCGGTGGCGAGATCGACCTTGATGGCGTCGACGTTGCCTGCGTCGTACTGGCCGCCCATGATGATCACGCTCTTGCCGTCGGGCGTCCAAGACTTGCCCTCGCCATAGGGGGCGACTACCCGCGCGTCGTCGATCACGTACCCATCGTCGGTGCGGACCAGCTTGCCAACGACCGGGACGATCGCCACATAACCGTTGGTGCCCAACTCGAGTCGACTGAACAACACGTGGGTCCCGTCCGGCGAGATCTTCATCTCGCGCTGCCTGTCGACGACGTACGTCGGGCTGTCCGGCGTGGTGAGCGGCACCAACTCCCGTCCGTTGACACCGTCCTCCAGCACCGCATATGTGTACGAACCAGTACCGGACGTGACGCGGATCAGAACCCGGCCCGAGCCGTCTTCGAACGGCAAGGGTTTCTGTAGATCGTCGGTGACGGTCGTGGTGACACCGCAGGTGAGGCACTCCAACTCGGTGCCGTCGATGTTCATCTGGTAGATCTCGTCGCGACCACCGGCCGCGGGCGTCCCTCCGAAGTAGATCGACTGACCGTCTTCAGAGAACCGCGGCCTGGTCGGGTTGGTGATGCTGTCGGGCAGGTCCAGGATGACGCGCTCCACGCTGGGGTTGAGCACCGTCACATCGACGTCCGTCTGGGCCGTGCGCGGTTTGAACAGGCTCAGCAGGTTGATCTTGTCCCCGTCGGTGACCGATACGACGAACGTATCCGTTTGCGCCGCATCGTAATCGATGTCGTTCGGGGTGTAGGTGAACTCGCCGGTCTCCTGGTCGATGGTCACCGTGCCGTACTTCGGCTGCTCGGTCACCGTGTAGGTCAACTCGTCACCTTCAGCATCGGTTGCGCCGAGATTGCCGGTCACCGTCTGGCCCGTCTGCACCGTTGTGGTCGGTCCGCTGACCACGGGCGCCTGGTTGAACGCATTACGCCGCACCCACGCCAATGCCGCCCACATGATCGGCGTGAACGGCTCCGGCGAATCCGGAGCCGGCGCGAGGAACGGATTGAGCACCGTGGTGACGATCCCGTTCAACACACCGAGCACCCCTTCGACGGGGGCCGCAGCCTCGACTGCCGGCACAGCGGCCGCTGAGACCGTCGCCTTCGCAGCTGTCCGTAGATCGGCTGCGGCAGAATCGAATACCGCCTCATCAGGGGGCGTCAGCACGTCTGGAGCGGCGATCTCCCCCTTGCCCCTGTCGACGAGCTTCCTGGTGACCTGCTCCACCCGCCCGACCGACTGCTCAATGGTGGCACCGAAAGTCGCCGAATCCGCCGCAGCCAGGGGCGCTTTGGTATCGGACACCGCCTCCGATGCGCGCGGCGACGCCATCTCGGGCAACCGTAGGTCAGGCAGAGGCGATACCGGCTTCTGGATACCGTCCGACAAATGGGCAAGCGTCGATTTCATCTTGTCGGGAATCGCTGCCAGCCCGTCCAACTGCGCGTCGATCGCCTCGACGAGGCCAGATCGCTTGTCGGTTTTCTGTTGTGGTGCCGGGTCTTCGACATTCACTTGGGTCGGTCTATTGCGCACACCACCACTGCTGCTGATGGTCACGCCGGGCGCCAACTCCCTGGTCGACGACGTCTTGCCCGACCGCTTCGGCTTGACCGGCTTCTTGAACAGACCCTTGCCAGGACCTTCGGCCGATGATCCTCCCTTGCCTGCCGCCGAGCTGTCGCTCCGGGTCCCCGTGGAGGTGTCACCGGACGGTGTACTCGCCGGACTCGAGGTGGACGACTCCGACGAGGACGTCCCCGTCGTGTCGGCCGCGGCGACGCCGTAGCCGGACGCGAGGGCGGCGACCAGCCAACCCGTCACCACGATGCCGCTGTAGGCACCGATACGGCCGGTAGTTTGAAGTATCCGGCGAGATGCGGTCGGGCCTGCCGGAACGCCCGATGGAGGGGAGGTGAACTGCGGATTGATGAGCGGATTGACAGCAGTCATGGCGCGGCTCCGATGCCCTAGGCCGATTTAATTTCTGTGACGAACTTAATAGCAGCATATTGTTGAGACCGTCAAGGAGGTTCTGCTGAAACGGTCAGAATCGGCGCGGCAGGAGAAGCAGGTGTTGCACCTGTTGCATCGCCAACGCGTCGTCCACCTGCTTCGGACCGAGGGCCCACTGGCCCGGGCCGACTTGGCCGATCGGCTCGGGCTGAGCCGTCCCTCGATCACCGCAATAGTCGGTGAGTTGATCGAGGACGGGACCCTCATCGAACTGGATGCCCGCATCGAAGGGCCGGGCTACCGCGGCCGACCGCGCAAGCTACTGGGCTGCAACCCACAGGCAAGACGGGTACTCGGCATCTGGATCGACGAACGTCGAGCGCGCATCGCCCTGGCCGACGCAACCGGCAACATCTCGCGCGAGGACGAGACCCCTACGGCCGGTCGCACCGCCACTTCGGTGATCCGCTCGATCACTCGGATCGGCAAGCAGATGATCGAGGAAGCCACGGACAGTTCAGTCGCCGCCGCCGGCGTCTGCCTCCCCGGATTCGTCGACAGCACAACCGGTTTCGTCGTCGAATCGAAGGCACTCGGATGGTCCGAGGTGGAGCTGGGCAAGCCGATCTCACACGCGCTCGGAATTCCGACCGCCGTGCAGGACACCACCCAGGCCATGACACTGGCCGAGACGATTGCCGGCCAGGCCAGAGAGGTACGTTCGGCCGTGCTGCTCAATTGCGGTGGGCACTTCAACGTCGGCCTGATCATCGGCGGACGTCCGTATTCGGGGGCCAGTGGCGTTGCCGGCGCCATCGGTCACATGCCCGTGGCCGGCAGCCAAGCGAAATGCGCATGCGGGCGCATCGGCTGCGTCAACGCCGGTATGTCCCTGCACGCCATGCAATCCGTCGCCCCGCATACCGAGGGGATGGCGCTCAAAGAGATCGACCTCGACGCGGTGGCGCAGGAGACAGCCCGAAACCCGCACTCCCAGAAGATCATCAGCGACGTCATCGACCAGATGGCCCGCACGGCGATCCTGATCGAAGCGGTGCTCGATCCGGAGATTCTCATCCTCTCCGGGC
Organism: Mycolicibacterium sp. 050232; assembly: GCA_036235365.1. GTDB lineage: Bacteria > Actinomycetota > Actinomycetes > Mycobacteriales > Mycobacteriaceae > Mycobacterium. Next base: position 72,390 of record JAZBEZ010000010.1, read on the forward strand.
TCATCACCGAGTTCGAAGATCTCATCATCGCGCTCGAAGCGCGCATCGAAGAAATTCGCCCACCCGAGCGACGGGGCCGCACCACCACCGTGCGCTCGCAGATCGGACGTGACTACCGGGTCGCGGTCATCGTCGCCCTGCAACAGCTCGACCCCGACATCGCCGGACTGCTGCACACCCCGGCCCCGTGAAAGGTTTGTCCGCGAGCAGACGCAAACTCGCACGTTTTCGGCCGAAAAGTGACGAGTTTGCGTCTGCTCGCGCAGCTGGCCAGCGGGAAAACTAGGATGTGCAAGTATGCCTGTTGACCGCCTGCTCCCCTCCGATGAAGCGCACGAACTCATCGAGCTCACCCGCGACATCGCCGACAAGGTGCTCGACCCGATCGTCGACGCGCACGAGAAGGCCGAGACCTACCCCGAGGGCGTCTTCGCCCAGCTCGGCGCAGCCGGCCTGCTGAGTCTGCCGCAGCCCGAGGAGTGGGGTGGCGCCGGCCAGCCCTACGAGGTCTACCTGCAGGTCCTCGAGGAGATCGCGGCGCGGTGGGCCGCGGTCGGGGTCGCGGTCAGCGTCCACAGCCTGTCCTCGCACCCACTGCTCGCCTACGGCAGCGAGGAGCAGAAGCAACAGTGGCTGCCGGGCATGCTCTCCGGTGAGCAGATCGGCGCCTACAGCTTGTCCGAACCGCAGGCCGGATCCGACGCCGCCGCACTCAGCTGCAAGGCCACCCGCGACGGCGACGCCTACGTGCTCAACGGGTCCAAGGCCTGGATCACCCACGGCGGCAAGGCCGATTTCTACACCCTGTTCGCCCGGACCGGAGAAGGCTCGAAAGGCATTTCCTGCTTCCTGGTCCCCGCCGGTCTCGACGGGCTGAGCTTCGGCAAGCCCGAGGAGAAGATGGGCCTGCACGCGGTGCCCACCACCTCGGCGTTCTACGACAATGCCCGCCTCGACGCCGACCGGTTGATCGGCCAAGAGGGACAAGGCCTTTCGATCGCCTTCTCGGCATTGGACTCCGGCCGGCTCGGCATCGCCGCCGTCGCGGTCGGTATCGCCCAGGCCGCCCTGGACGAAGCCGTCCGCTACGCCAACGAACGAACCACGTTCGGCCGCAAGATCGCCGACCACCAGGGGCTCGGGTTCCTGCTGGCCGACATGGCCGCCGCCGTGGTGAGCGCGCGGGCCACCTATCTCGACGCCGCCAGCCGCCGCGATCTCGGCCTGCCGTACTCGACCCAGGCCAGCGTCGCCAAGCTGGTCGCCACCGACGCCGCCATGAAAGTCACCACCGACGCCGTGCAGGTGTTCGGCGGCGTCGGCTACACCCGCGACTTCCGGGTCGAGCGGTTCATGCGGGAAGCCAAGATCACCCAGATCTTCGAGGGCACCAACCAGATTCAGCGCCTGGTCATCTCGCGCGGGCTGGGTTCCTGAGTGTCGCGAGCAGACACAAACTCGCACACTTTCGAGTGAGAATGTGCGAGTTTGTGTCTGCTCGCGAGGGTTCAGGGGGCTGGGGTCCTGACGAACGGTGTCACCGCCGCCAGGAACTGATCGGGCTGCTCGACCATCGGACTGTGCCCCGAGCCCTTGATCACCACGGGCGTCAGGCCGGCCGCGGTGTAGCGCTCGACGTTGGGGGCTGTCGGGGTCAGCACGTCCTGATCTCCCCACAGCACCAGCACCGGCTTGTGCAGTGCGGCAAGCGTTTCCACGGTCGGGTGCGGCCCTTCGGTGGAGTCGCACACCCCGGCGTAGGTGAGCCGCTCCAACGAGCGGTGCGCGTAGTCGGGCACCGGGTGGTCCGCGGCGAATCCGGTCTGCAAAGAGCTCTCGGCGATGGCGTCCACAGTCCGGAACCGGTCCAGCGCCGGGCCGATCACCGGCCAGCACACCATCTTTCCGAGCAACGGCATGCTGGCCAGGTCGTCGGCGCCCGGGGTATCGGAGACCACCACCCGCTCCACCAGGTCCGGATACTGCCGGGCCACCTCGGCCGAGACGGCGCCGCCCATCGAATGCCCGATCAGTACCGCGTGACGCACGCCGAGTGCCACGAGCGCGTTGTGCACCGCCTTCGCCTGCTCGGCCGATTGATACGCGGTGCTGTCGCTGGGCGCTTCCGAGCCGCCGTGACCGACCAGATCGATCGCGATGACGCGCTGGTCGCGGGCCAGTTGCGGGGCGACCCGCTCCCACCATTCGATCGAGGCCGAATACCCGTGCAGCAACACCACGGCACGCTCCCCCGGCGGCCCGTACTCACGCACGTTGAGGTCAGGGCCGTCCAGTTCGAGCACGTGGCCACCGGCGAAAGGTTCGGCCTTTCGCTCCTCCTTGCTGACGACCAGTTCGTTCAGCAGCAACGCGACGACGGCCAGCAGAAGCACGCTCACGGCGATGCGCAATTTCACGCTGTGCACGCTAATGCCGAGACGCCTGCGATGACCAGCCGTTTTCCCCGGTGGGCGGAGTCTCAGCGAACGGCCCCATAATGACAGGTGCCATGAACGCACCCACCCACGCCGCGAGCACCGCCCGGCACCGCATGCCGCGCCGTAGCGTGCAGGTTGCCCGCCGGGTGTCGGTCGGCCTCGTCGCGGCGACGGTGCTGGCCGGAACCGGTGCCGGATGGGTGTCCTACCACGGCGCATTGGACGGCATCACCACGTCCAACGCGCTGGAAGGCGGCCCGGTCTCGTCCGGAGACACCGAGAACATCCTGATCATGGGGTTGGACAGCAGGCTCGATCAGCACGGCAACCCGCTGCCCGAGGACATTTACGAGGCGCTGCACGCCGGTGACGAGACCGTGGGCGGGTACAACGCCAATGTGCTGATCGTGGTGCACCTGCCCGGCAACGGCGGCCCGGCCACCGCGTTCTCCATCCCACGCGACGACTACGTCGAGCTGGCCGGCTGCGACGTCAAGCCCTGCAAGGGCAAGGTCAAGCAGGCCTACGGTTGGGCCTATCAGCGCGAGATGGAGTCCCTGGAGGCCTCGTCCGAGAACACCGCGCTGAACGAGCAGCAGGCCCGTGAGGCCGGCCGCCGGGCCCAGATCGCCACGGTCCGCAACCTGCTCGGCATTCCGATCGACCATTTCGTGGAAGTCACCCTCGGCGCGTTCTTCCAGATCGCCAAAGCTGTGGCACCGATCACAGTGTGCCTCAACGCCGACACCGCCGACCCGTACTCCGGTGCGGACTTCCGCCAGGGCGTCCAGCAGATCGACGCCGCGCAGGCGATGGCCTTCGTCCGCCAGCGCCGCGACATCAACGACGAGAACTTCACCGACCTCGACCGCACCCGGCGCCAGCAGGCCTTCATCGCCGCACTGGTATCGGCGCTCGGCAAGAGCGGTGCCCTCTCCAGTCCCACCATGCTGCGCGATCTGCTCAACGTCACCAAGCAGAACGTCGCGCTGGATTCCGGGTTCGACCTGGCCAGCTTCGCCAGCCGGGCCTCGGCGCTCACCGGGGCACCACCCACCCTCTACACGCTGCCCATCAAGGAGTTCGGCCAGAACTCGATGGGCGAGGACATCAACATCGTCGACATCCCGACCATCCGGGCCATCGTGCACGATCTGGTCGCCGAGCCCGGCAGTGCCACCAACGCCCCGGCGGCACCGACCCGCGTCCTGGAAGGCCACGGCGCGGTGCTCGACGTGGTCAATGCCTCCACCTACTCCGGGCTGGCCGCGCAGCTCGAAACCACGTTCTCCGCAAACGGATTCACCCCGGGGCAGATCGGTGACGCGGAATCGCTGGCCGCCGTCAGCACGATCGACTACGGGACCGGCGCCGAGGCCGCGGCCCAGTCGCTGGCCGACAAGCTGGGCGTGATCGCCACCCCGTCGTCCGAGATCGCGGCCGGGACGGTGCAGCTGACGCCCGGCACCGACTTCCCCGGCGACGAGTACCTGACCGGACCGACCGAATCGTCCACGGAGAGCTCGTCGGACTCGGCCTCGGATTCGACGTGGGACTCCAGCAGCGAGTCGACGGAGGAAACCACGGCCAGCACACCGGTGACCACCGTGGCCGCGACCGCGAGCGGCACGAAGTCCGCAGCACCGACCGACCTGAGCCAGATGAAGGTTTCCGGCATCCCCTGCGTGAAATAGCCGCCGCTACAGCGTGACCCGAACCCGGGTGCCGAACCCGGCCTCCGACGAGATCGCCATCGAACCGCCCATGGCCTCGATACGGACCTGCAGCGAGGCCAGTCCGATGTGGCCCTCGGCGACCGACTGGGCCACCGTCGACGGGTCGAATCCCTTGCCGTCGTCGGCCACGGTCAGCACGACGCGCTCGCCCGACCGGTACAGTCCGACCGAAATCGTGCTCGCACCGGCATGTTTGTTGACGTTGGCCAGCAGCTCGCGGGCCGCGCGGTACAGCAGGGCCTGACCTTCGGGATGCCCGACGTCTTCCAGATCCGCCCGCACCGTGATATCTGGCCGGGTCTCGTACTGGCGCAACAGTTCCCGCACCGCCGGGGTCAGCCCCAGTTGGGCCAGCACCTGCGGGTGCAGTGCCGTCACCGTCAAACGCAGCTCCGCGGCAGTGTCCTGCAGGGCCGCATGTACCCGGTCCAGCCCCGGGTCCGAGATGCGTTCGCGAATTTCGTCGAGGTCCAGGCGCGCGGCCAGCAGGGTCTGCAGGGGCCCGTCGTGAAGGTGTTCGGCCAGTTCGGCATTGCGCAGGTGGTCGGCCCGGGTCGACTCCGACACCAGCTGGCGCCGGACCTCCATCAGCGTCCGCACCCGTGCCGAACGCCGCGCCAGCACGAACGACAACGCGGCCGACGCCACCGCCAGCCAGGCCAGGAATCCCACGTGCATGTAGACGATGTCCGGCAGCCCGACGTTGTCGTCGCGCTTGGAGTACAAGATCCAGACCGCCAGATAGCCCACCGCGAGGCTGCCGCCGAGCAGCGCCGTCAGCCACGGACGATCCTGGAACGCAACGGATATCGGCAACAGGAAGAACACCGGCAGCAGCGCCGCGGTGGCCCCGCCCGACACCGCGCACAGGGCCACCAACACCAGCACATCGACCGCTGTCGAGGCCCACTCGGCCCACGGCGGCATGGGACCGCGGAACACCACCACGAGCCACAGCACCGCCACCGCGGCGTACCCGCCGAGGATCACCGCGTACAGGGCGGGCAGCCAGTGGTCGACGTCCCACATCGAGACCAGCACCACGATCAGACCGATCAGCGGCAGCCGCAACAGGGCCGAGACCCGGACCGGTTGGGTGGTGAAGAATTCGACGACGCGCCCGCCGGCCATGTCAGTCCAGCAGCCGACGTCGCATCGCCTCGGCGACCGCCGCACCCCGATCACTCACACCCAACTTCTCGTACAGCCGTTGCACGTGGGTCTTCACCGTGGACGGGGCCAGGAACAGCTCTTTGGCCATCGCCGGGATGGACCGGCCCTTGGCGATCAGGTCGAGTACCTCGCGTTCACGCGGGCTGAGCACCGGAACATCGGGTTCGTTGCGGCGACGGATCTCGCCGGCCAGCCCGGCCGCCAGATTCGGGTCCAGTACGTCGCGGCCCTTGGCACACGACAGCACGGCGTTCACCAGCTCACTGCGGGTGGACTCCTTGGACAGGAAACCGGCGGCCCCCTGCTGCAGTGCGGTGTAGACGATCGCCGACTCGTCGTGGGCGGAAACCAGCAACACCCGCGTGGGTAGTTCGTCGCGGGTCACCGCGGCGGCCACCTCGGCGCCGTCGAGCTGAGGCATCCGGTAGTCCAGGAGGGCCACCTGCGGCTGGTGGGTCCGGATCAATTCCAGTGCGTCGGCACCGTTGTCGGCTTCGGCCACCACGTCGATCTCACCGCTCGAGGTCAAGGCGCGCACCACGCCTTCGCGGAACATCGGGTGGTCATCGCCCACCACCACCCGAACCTTTTCGGCCATGCGCCACAGCATGGCACAGCGCGGGTCGGTGATCAGCGCGTTTAGAGTCGGCAGTATGCATCTGGACGAGCTGCAGTGGTTCGTGGTGCTCGCCGAAACCGAGCATGTCACCGACGCCGCAGCCGAACTCGGCATCAGCCAGCCCACCCTGTCGCGTGCGCTGTCCCGGCTGGAGGAACAGGTGGGGGTACCGCTGTTCGACCGGGTCAACCGGCGGCTGCGGCTCAATGCCTACGGTCACATCCTGCTCGAGCATGCTCGGCGCAGTATCGCTGAAATGCGTTCGGCCACTGAGAGAATCGCCGAGCTACGCGACCCGGATACCGGGACGGTGCGGTTGGCGTTCCTGCATTCGCAGGCCGGCTGGTTCGTGCCGGATCTGTTGCGACGGTTCCGTGCCGAGGCGCCGTTGGTGCGCTTCGAGCTGTTCCAGGGCGCCGCACATCAGATCGTCGAACGGCTGGCCAACGGCGAGGCCGACCTGGCGATCACCTCACCGCGGCCGGACGGCTTTCGCTGGCGGGGGCTGTACATGGAGCGGTTGTGCCTGGCGGTGCCGCGTGAGCATCGTTTCGCCCGGCGGTCCCGGATCCGGCTGGCCGATGCCGGGGCCGAACCCTTCGTGGCACTGGCGCCCGATTTCGGATTGCGTCAGCTCACCGACGAACTGTGGGCCGAGGCCGGCATCGCACCGCCGGTGGTGTTCGAGGCCATGGAGATCCCGACCATGGAAGGCCTGGTGGCCGCGGGTTTCGGGGTTGCCGTCGTGCCGGTGCCGCGGCCCGAGCGGGCGGAGCCGGGTGCCGCGTACATCCCGCTGTCGGAGAGTTCGGCCAAACGCCAGATCGGCCTGACCTGGCACGCGGACCGCGAGCTGGCGCCCGCAGCGGCTCGCCTGGCCAAATTTGTCATGCACAATGTGCATGAGATTGACTAAACTCATGCATTGGACACATCTTTGCTGAGGTCCTACCGTCGACCGGGTGTCCACTTCCCTGACTTCCGTCGACTGGCAGGGGCATTCACGTGGGTCGAGTGAGTACCGGCGCCTGCTGGCCGCATTGTTCTGCGCCGGCGTCGCGACCTTCGCGCAGCTGTACTCGCCCCAGGCCGTACTCCCGCTGATCGCCCGCGACCTGGGTACCGGCGCCGCCCATGCCGCACTGACGATTTCGGCCGCCACCGTGGGTCTGGCGCTGGGCGTGATCCCGTGGTCGGCCCTGGCCGATCGGATCGGCCGGGTCCAGGCGATGACGATATCCATAACTGCCGCAACAGTTCTCGGGCTGGTCGTGCCGCTGGCCCCGACCGCCCCGTTGCTGTTGTCCGGCCGGCTCCTCGAAGGGCTGATGCTGGGCGGAGTGCCGGCGGTGGCCATCGCCTACCTCACCGAGGAGATCGAGGCCGGACACGCCGCCCGCGCGGCAGGCACCTACGTCGCGGGCACCACGATCGGCGGGCTGGCGGGCCGCCTGGTCACCGGACCCATCGCCGAGTTCGCCGGCTGGCGCGTCGGCGTGCTGGTGGTCGCGGTGCTGTGCGGACTGTCGGCGTTCGCGTTCGTCAAACTCGCCCCACCCGCACGTGGGTTCATCCCCACCCGCACCCGCAACCTGGCCCGGCGGCTGGCCGAGAACCTGCGCTCACCGCGTCAGCTCGTGCTCTACAGCCAGGGCTTCCTGCTGATGGGCGGGTTCGTGGCGATGTACAACTTCCTCGGATTCCGACTCATGGCCGCACCGTTCGGCCTGCCGCAGACCGTCGTGAGCCTGGTGTTCCTGGCCTACCTGTCGGGCACCTGGGCCTCGGCCCGGGCCGGCGCCGAGGCCTCCCGGTTCGGGCGCAAGACCGTGCTGCTCGGCTCGATCGCCACGATGATCGCCGGCGTCGCGATCACCCTGGCCGACAACATCATCGTGGTGCTGATCGGGTTGGTGATCGCCACCGCGGGATTCTTCGGCGCGCATGCGATCGCCTCGGGCTGGGTGGGCACCGACGCCGGCGACGGCAAGGCGCAGGCGTCCTCGCTGTACAACCTCTTCTACTACGCGGGGTCCAGCGTCATCGGCTGGGCCGGTGGGCTGGCGTTCGACGCCGCGGGGTGGCCGGCGGTGGCGTGCACCGTGATGGGCCTGGCCGTCCTGGCCGGGGTGTTGGCCTGCACGCTCAGCGCCACCCACCGGCGCGGCTACCAGAGTTCGATGTCCCGGCCGTACTCCGATTCCGGGCGCGGACCGAAGTAGCGCCGCTGCGACTCCTCGATGAGGACGTCGTTGATGCTGGCCTCACGCCGGGCCATCAGTCCCTCGGGCGTGAACTGCCACAGTTCGTTTCCGTAGCTGCGGTACCACTGGCCTTGCGCGTCGTGCCATTCGTACTGGAACCGCACCGCGATCCGGTCCTCGCTGAATGTCCAGAGCGCCTTCCGTAATACGTAATCCAGCTCGCGCTCCCATTTGGCGGTCAGGAATTCCACGATCTGTTCCCGTCCGACGATGTGCAGGTCGCGATTGCGCCACTGCGAGTCGGGCGTGTAGGCCAGGCTGACCCGCTCCGGGTCGCGAGTGTTCCAGGCGTCTTCAGCTGCTTGGACCTTCTGGACGGCTGTTTCCAGAGTGAAGGGCGGGAACGGCGGGCGGGTTCCGGTCATGCCACCTTTCTACCTGTCTAACCATGTGGCTATCGTGGCTGGCATGGACTTCGCGATGTCGGCCAAAGCGGCTGATTACCACTCCCGGTTGACCGACTTCATGACCGAGCACGTGCTGCCGGCCGAGGCCTCGTACCACGCCTATCGCGAGGAGAAGGGCCCGAAGGACCACACGGTGCCTCCGGTGGTCGAGAAGCTCAAGGTCAAGGCGCGTGAGCAGGGCCTGTGGAACCTCTTCCTGCCCTCTGAGTCGGGCCTGACCAACCTGGAGTACGCGCCGCTGGCCGAACTGTCCGGGTGGAGCATGGAGATCGCTCCCGAGGCACTCAACTGCGCCGCCCCGGACACCGGGAACATGGAGACCCTGCACCTGTTCGCCGACGAGGTCCAGCGCAAGCAGTGGCTGGAGCCGCTGCTGGCCGGCGAGATCCGTAGCGCGTTCGCGATGACCGAGCCCGCCGTGGCGTCCTCGGACGCCCGCAACATCGAGACCACCATGCTGCGCGACGGTGCCGACTATGTGATCAACGGCCGCAAGTGGTGGATCACCGGCGCGGCCGATCCGCGCTGCAAGATCCTGATCGTGATGGGCCGCACCAATCCTGACGCCGCCTCGCACCAGCAGCAGTCGATGATCCTGGTGCCCGTCGACACCCCCGGCGTGGACATCCAGCGCTCGTTGCCGGTCTTCGGCTGGCAGGATCAGCACGGGCACTGCGAGATCGTGTTCGACAACGTGCGGGTGCCGGCCGAGAACCTCCTGCACGAGGAAGGCAGCGGCTTCGCGATCGCCCAGGCCCGGCTGGGCCCGGGCCGCATCCACCACTGCATGCGCGCGCTCGGTGCGGCCGAGCGGGCCCTGGCGTTGATGGTCGACCGCGTGCAGAAGCGCATCGCGTTCGGCAAGCCGCTGGCCGAGCAGGGTGTGGTGCGTGAGTCGATCGCCAAGTCCCGCAACGAGATCGATCAGGCCCGGCTGCTCTGCGAGAAGGCCGCATGGACGATCGACCACGAAGGCAACAAGGCCGCGCACGTGCTGGTGTCCCAGATCAAGTCGGTGGCCCCGCAGATCGCCTGCAACGTCATCGACCGAGCCATCCAAGTGCACGGCGCGGCCGGGGTCAGCGACGACTTCCCGCTGGCCCGGCTGTACTCGTGGCACCGCGCGATGCGCCTGTTCGACGGACCCGACGAGGTCCACATGCGCACCATCGCCCGCGCCGAGTTGGGCCGTGAGAAGTCACCTCTCGCTGCGGCGGTGATCACGCAGTGACCACGGGACTGGGAGAACTGTCGGGGGCGTGGAACTTCCGGGACGTCGCCGAGATCACCGCGATCCGGCCCGGGCTGCTCTACCGCTCCAGTCAGCTCAGCCAGCTCTCGGATGACGGCCGGGCGGTGTTCCGCCGGCTCCGCATCACCGACGTCGCCGATCTGCGGTCGCACCAGGAGGTGCAGCGGCAAGGCACGGGACAGGTGCCCGACGGCGTGGCGGTGCATCTGCTGCCGTTCCATCCCGACGACCCGTCGAATGACGCGCCGCACGAAAGCACCTTCCAGCGGGTGATGTCGGAATCCGTCGAGGGCGAGGACCCCGCCATCGCGGCCCGCCGGTACATGACCGAGGTGTACGAGGAGTTCCCGACGCTGCCGGGTGCGCACAGCGCGGTACGTGAGGTGATTTCTCTTCTGGGACAGGAACGTCCGGTGCTCGCGCACTGCTTCGCCGGCAAGGACCGGACCGGTTTCACCGTGGCCACTGTGCTGGAGGCGGTAGGCGTCGACCGCGACCGCATCTTCGAGGACTTTCTGGCCAGCAACGGCGCGATCCCGTCCCTGCGGAACCGGATCATGGAATCGGTGCGGGCGCGGGCGCAGGAAGCTCCGGAGATGATCACCTATGCCGAGGCCCGGTTGACCGACGAAGTGCTCGGTGTGCGCGAGGAGTACCTCGCCGCCGCATGGAAGAAGCTCGACGAGGCGTACGGCTCGGTGGGCGGCTTCCTCGAGGCTGCCGGCGTGTCCGCGGAGGAACTCACGGCGCTGCGCGCCAGCCTGGTCGGCTGAAGCTGTTGACTTTGAGCTGACGCTGCACTTTTGCGGGTAGCGGTATGCGTGGTGTCGAAGTCAACGGGCCGCGCGGCGGTCAGGACGGACGGGTGGCGGTCAGACTCACGCCGACCTCGTCGGCCACCTTCATCGCGCCCATCAACATCGAGTACTGCTTGATGCCGAACTCGCTGTGCCGCACAGAGGCCGTTCCTTGCACAGACTCGTCGGCCACCTCGACCTCGACGGTCTGCTCACCGGAGCGGCCGGCGAGTTCGAGAACGCCGAGGATCCGGACTACCGAACCGGAACGCTCGATGGATGTGGAGTGAAACCGGGCCTCCGGAAACTTCTTCGCGCGCAAGGTCTTCAACGCGTTGGATCGAATCAGCACCTTCTCGGCACCCGTCAACGGCGTCATGCCACCCTCGCCGCGCAGCACGTCCAGCGAATCGAGGTCGACCGTGACCTCCACGGCCGACGCCGCGTCGCCGTCCCAGTCGACGGTCGCCTGCCACGAGCGCATCGCGATGGTCAGCCGATGACCCATCCGTGACGCGCTACCGGTCACACCGGTGCGCAGCAACAGTTCACCCGAGTCCGGGCCGAGGGTCCACGCCGTCACGACGCGATCACCAGTCCGGCCACCCAGGTGATGGTGGCCAGCAACGCCCCGGTCAGCTCGACGCCGACCGACAACGCAACCCCCTTGAGCGCGTGCACAGTTGACGTCCAGGCTCGCCGGTAGTCATGGCGCGAGGCCAACTCCGCCAGGTACACACCCGCGACGAACCCGATCACCAAGCCGATCACCGGGATGACGAAGAAGCCGATCAGGCCGAGCACGCCACCGGCAACCAGGCTCCAGATGCCCACCTCGGCGGCCCGCATGCGCCGGACCGGCCATACGTACTTGATCACCTCAGCGGTCACGAAGAACACCGCCGCGACGCCGAGAGTCACCCAAGCGACAGTGGCGTTCGTACCGGCCCTGACTTCCCACACCGCCCACACCGCGATCGCGGCGAACACCAGAAACCCGCCACCGGGCAGGACGGGCAGCACGATGCCGAGAAGTCCGATGGCGATGACGAGCGCGACGAGAACGACGCCCCACGTGCTCACGGCGTGCTCAAACGTTTCTGCCCGCGCACCCACTGCATGGTGCCCATGGTCTTGGACCGCACCCGCTCCAGACCCAGCCCCTCGAAATGGTCGGCAAGCTCATCTTCGGCGAAGAAGCGGGCACCGCCCTTCGACAACAGCTTGGCCGGCCCGCGGCTCGTCGCGGTGGGCACCATGATCGCGATCCGGCTGCCGGGCTTCAGCACGCGCACCATCTCCGCCAATGCCGCCTCGGCGTCGGGAATCAACTGCAACACCGCGATTGACGTCACCGCGTCGAAGACGTCGTCTCGGAACGGGAGTTTCTGGGCGTCGGCGCGCAGGAATCCGACCTGCCGGCTCGCTTCGGCCTCGACCGCACGGGCCAGCATCGGCTCCGAGATGTCCACGCCGAACGCGAATCCGTCCAGCCCGGCCGACCGGGCCAGCGCTGCCGTCACGTTGCCCGGCCCGCTGCCGACGTCGAGCGCCAGGCCGCCGGGCGGGATGTTCAGCCATTCGGTGGGTTCCTGCCACGCCGTCATCAGCTTGCGGCCGATCCCCTGGGCGTTGTCGTAGAGCATCGACCCGACCGGCGACGCCCACACCTTCTGGATGAATCCCGCGTTCTTCGGGGCGTCGCTGCCTCCGCCCAGCAGGTCGAGATACCCCTTGCCGACATCCGGCTCCACCGGCGGGTCGGCGAGAAGTTCCAACGCCTTGGTTAATGCGGTGTCCACACCCCTACGCTACGCACCGACTTGGTCGGCCAGGTCGACAAAATCCGTCGCGACGATGTCGAAGTGGTCGGACGCGACGTCGTACGGTTCCCGATCCGGTCCGTATTCCAGGGGCCGCGCCACGTACGCGGTGCCCAATCCGGCAGCACGGGCAGCCCGCAGGTCTGCGGGATGGGCCGCGACCAGCGTCAGCTCCGCCGGCGCGATGTCGAGTAACTCGGCACAACCCAGATATGCCTCGGGGTCGGGCTTGTAATGGCAGAACAGTTCAGCCGAGATCACGCAGTCCCATGGCAGCCCAGCATGTTTGGCCATGTTGGTCAGCAGCGAGACGTTGCCGTTCGACAACGTCGTCACGACGTAGCGCTGCTTGAGCCGGGTTAGGCCGGCCACCGAGTCCGGCCACGGATCCAGCCGGTGCCACGCTCGGCTGAGGTGGTCGATGTCAGAGTCCCCGGCCCCGATGCCCGCGGCGATGAGCAGGTCGACCAGGATCGCGCGATGCAGATCGTCGATCCTGGTCCACGGCAGCTCACCGCGGCGCACCCGGTCCATCGCCGGGGCATAGCCGACCCGCCAATTGTCGGCGAAAGCCGGCCAATCCCGTTGCAGCCCGTGGCTTTTGCCGAACTTCTCCAGCTCACCGATGATGCCGGCCCGCCAGTCGACGACGGTCCCGAACACATCGAAGGCCAGGGCTTTCACTGCTACGGCTCCAGCACGAGCTTCCCACGCACCTGCCCACTGGCCAGCGCGTCGAGTGCGGCCGCGCCGTCCGACAGCGGGAACCGCACCGGCGCTGGCGGACGCAACCCGCCGGCCACCAGCTTGTTCAGTTCGGCTCCGACCTGTGCCTGGGCCTCCGGTTTACGCCGCACGAACTCGCCCCAGCCGACACCGACCACGCTGACGTTGCGAAGCAGCAACCGGTTCACCTTGACCGTCGGGATCCCGCCGCCCGCGGCGAACCCGATGACCAGCAGCCGGCCTTCGGGGGCCATCACCCGGATCGCGTCGTCGAACGCTTCGCCGCCGATCGGGTCGACGACCAGGTCGGCGCCCTGACCGCCCGTGGCTTCCATGACGGCCTCGCGCCAGCCATCGGACAGCGGCAACACCACGTCGGCCCCGACCGAGGACACGAACTCCTCGGCTCCGGACCGGTGCACCATGGCAATCACCTTGGCGCCCATGGCTTTGGCCAGTTGGATCGACGCAACGCCGATCCCGCCGGCCGAGCCGAGCACCAGGACGGTCTCACCGGCCACCAGCCCGCCGCGACGGGCCAGGGCAAACTGCATCGTGTAGTAATTGCCCAGCAGTGACGCGGCCTGGCCGTCGTCGAGACCGTCGGCAGTGGGAATCACGTTGGCCGGCAGGGCGGCCACCTGCTCGGCGTATCCGCCCAGCATGGTCATCGCCGACACCCGCTGGCCCGGGGTGAATCCCGAGCCCTCCGGTGCCGAGCGCACCGTTCCGGCCACCTCCATACCGGGGGTGAACGGCGGTTCCAGCCGCAGTTGGTACTCGCCGCGCAACAACAGCAGATCGGGGAAGCAGACGCCGGCGGCGCCGACGTCCACGATCACCATGTCCTTGGACACGGGATCGGGAACGTCGACGTACGCCAGCCCGGACGTACCGGTAAGTGCCTGTGCTACAAGCGCTTTCACCAGTTCTAGCCCAGCTTGAAGCTGGCCTGCTGAGCGGCGGACAGATCGGTGATCTCGCCCCACTTGGCCGCGATGTCATCCACGGAGGGCACCTCGCTGAAGGTGATGCCGTCGTTCTGGAACAGCGCGGTGCGCTGCACCTTGCCGCCGCCGACGATGAACACCGAGTCGGTGTCCGGCAGTTCCTCGGTCATCAGGTAGGCCACCACCGGGGCGACGTACTCCGGGGTGAGCTTCTCGAACACCTCGGGCGGCAGGATGTCCTGGGTCATGCGGGTGGCCGCGATCGGGGCGACCGCGTTGGTCTTGATGTTGTACTTGGCGCCTTCCTGGGCCAGCGTGTTGATCAACCCGACCAGGCCGAGCTTTGCGGCACCGTAGTTGGCCTGACCGAAGTTGCCGAACAGGCCGCTGGTGGAGGTGGCGACGACGACGCGGCCGAAGCTCTGCTCGCGGAAGTGCGGCCAGGCGGCGCGGATGACGTTGTAGCCGCCGTAGAGGTGCACCTTGAGCACCGCATCCCACTGCTCGAACGTCATCTTGTGGAAGGTGCCGTCGCGCAGGATGCCCGCGTTGGACACCACGCCGTCGACCTTGCCGAACTCGTCGATGGCGGTCTTGATGATGTTCTCGGCGCCCTCGGACTCGGCGACGCTGTCGTAGTTGGCGACTGCGCGACCGCCTGCGGCCTTGATCTCGTTGACGACCTCGTCGGCCATGTTGTGGCCGGCGCCGGTGCCGTCGCGGGCGCCGCCCAGGTCGTTGACGACGACGCTGGCGCCCTCGCGGGCCAGTGTCAGGGCGTACTCACGGCCCAGACCTCCACCGGCTCCGGTGACGACGACGACACGGTCCTGCACTCCTGGCATGGGGATTCCTCCTCGATAACGGGGGCCGGGAAACGGCTCAGCTCCCCTCTTGTATACGGCGGGCGGATAACTCCCGGTTAACCGGGTCGGTTACCGCTGCGACCGATGCATTTCTGCCACCGGACGGCCAATTGCCGCCAACCTCGCGCCGACGTCGCGCAGCAGGAATCAAGCGCCACGGGCTTTAGTTGAACCATTCAGGAAAGCGAATAGATCAGAAAGAGGTAGAGGAATGAAGAAGTTCGGAATCGGGGCTGGGATCAGCACAGTGATCGCCAGTGGTCTGACCGCCGCCGTCCTGGGCCTGGCCGGCCCCGCATCGGCAGACATCTCCCACCACACCTGGCTGGATCAGATCGGCCCGCACGTGACCGTGCCGCACGTCGACACCACTGTTCACCAGAGCCGCTGACAATCGCCACCAGCGGGGCGCTCAACGAAGAGCGCCCCGTTTTTGTTTGTGGGTCAGAGCTTTTCGGCGGTGACGAAGGTCGAGAACGCGTCGCGTTCGGGCTCTTCGCTGAGCTGAACCAGGCGATCCAGCCGACGCATCTCGTCCAACGAGTGCGCGCCCTCGGCCTGCCATCCGTGCGACCGCAGCCATTCCGCGACGTCGGCACGGTCGGGGTCCTCGTACATCAGGTCGGCGACGGCGAGCGCGGAGCCCATGTTGAACTGGTCGGCGAACTTCTCGAATCGTTCCCGCATCGCCTCACGCCGATCGGCCGAACTCACCCCGGCGGTCTCCGCCGCGAGCCGGCTACCCGGAGCCGACAGCTCGGTGACGAGTTCGAACAACCGGTCCTGGGCATCGGCCGGCAGATACATCAGGAGCCCTTCGGCCAGCCAGGCGGTGGGCGCACTATCGTCGAAACCAGCTTCCCGCAGGGCCTTCGGCCAATCCTGACGCAGGTCGACGGCCACCTCATGGCGCTGCGCGGACGGCTGGGCGCCGTGGGCGGCCAGGGTCTCGGCCTTGTACTCCAAAACCTTTGGCTGGTCGATCTCGTACACCGTGGTGCCGGCCGGCCACTCCAGCCGGTAGGCCCGGGAATCCAGACCCGACGCCAGGATGACGACCTGCCGGATGCCGGCTTGCACAGCCCCGGCGAAATACGCGTCGAAGAAGTGGGTGCGCACCGCCTGGTAGTTGCCCATGTGCGCGAAGATCTGCGCGGCCTCAGCGTCGACATCTTCCACCTTGCTGACAAAATCGTTGTCCAACAACGTGTCCCACACCCCGGTGCCCGCACCGACCACCAGGATCTTGGCGTACGGGTCGTTGATGAGCGCGTCCTCGCGTTCGGTCTCCCCGGCCCGGGCGGCGGCCACCATCACGGCCGTCGAGCCCACGCTGGTGGCGATGTCCCAGGTGTCGTCGTGGCTGCGCAGTGAACTCATCGGGATTCTCCATCCAATCGGGCGCGCAGCAGCACGCTGTCCAAGCCGAGTTCAGCCAGTTCGTCGACCTCAGCAGGCCGGCCCAATCGGGCCATCTCGTCGGGACTGTCCACCGCGTCCACGTCCCAGCCGTGGGCCGCGAGCCATTCGGCGGCATCCGCCCGCTGGTCATCGGTGTACATGAGCGCGTCGGCGTCGATGTCGAGCCCCAGCGAGGTCCGCATGTGCTCGCCCCGGGCCCGGCGCGCGGCGCGCTTCTCCGGGGTGTAGCGGGCCGGGTCCATGGCGAAGTCCTCGACAGCCAGGCGGCTGCCGGGCGCACTGTGGGCGCAGACGAGTTCGAACAGGCGGTCCTGCGCCTCGCCGGGCAGGTACGGCAGCAGCCCCTCGGCCAGCCACGCCGTGGGCTGTGCGGGATCGAATCCGGCGTCGATCAGGGCTGTGGGCCAGTCCTCACGCAAATCGATCGGCACCGCGACGTGCTGGGCCCGCGCCACCGCCTCGTGCGCTTCCAACGTCGCGGTCTTGTACTCCAGCACCTTGGGCTGGTCGATCTCGTACACCGTGGTGCCGGCCGGCCACTCGAGGCGGAATGCGCGCGAGTCCAAACCCGCGGCCAGGATGACGACCTGGCGGATGCCGTCGTGGGTGACGTCGGTGAAGTAGTCGTCGAAGTAGTGGGTACGCACGGCCTGGTAGTTGCGGGCCATGGAGTGGATGCGGTGGGCTTCCGGATCGTCGCCGATCCAGTGCGGTTCGCTGCCGGCCAACTGCGCCCAGGCGGGCCCGGCGGCTGCCACCAGCAGGAAGGCGAACTCGTCGCGAATCAGGGGATCGGATTGCACGGTCTCGGCGGCCCGGGCGGCGGCCACCGCAAGCGCGGTGGCCCCGACGCTCTCGGTGACGTCCCAACTGTCGCCCTCGGCGCGAGCGGGCCGCACATCGCTCAGATCAGTCATTTGCCAAACAATGCTACCGAACAACTTAGCCAGGCTATACGGTGATGTGGGACACCTCACGGTGCCGATGCGTCAGTCCCGCAGCTGCCAGAGCTTGTTCGCCATCAAGAGTTCGAACTTGTCGACGATGACGGCCACATCGTCACGATGGCCCACGTAACCGGCATAAAAGCCCATCCCCCACATCACCGCCACCAGCATCTCCACGATCGCCGGGATATCGGTGTCGGTGCTGAGCTCGCCGCGCTGGATGGCCTCGTCGACCGCCCACTTGACGAACTCCCGCGAGCTGCGAAGCGCGTCGTGCTCCTCGGAAATCAGTTCCGGATGACGCTGGGCCTCCAGGACCGAGGTGACCAGGAACGCCGCCGCCGACCGGTCGGTCGAATCGGCGTCCATCGCCGCGGCGAAAAACGCCGAAATCCGGTTCAGCAGAGTCGTGGCTTCCTTGGCTCTGGCAATGCCCGCGGCGATCACCTTCGCATTGGTCTGCTCGACCACGTCGCGATAGAGAACCCGTTTGCTGCTGAAGTAATGATTGATTGCCGGGCGGGTGAGATCGGCGCGGATCGCGATCGCTTGGAATGTAGCTGCGTCGTAGCCAAGTTCGCTAAAAACTTCACGGGCAGCACGCACGATGCGTTCACGAGTCTCCGCCGCCTTTGCTGCGGGAGGCCGTCCCGGTCCTCGGCTCGCTGTGTGGGCCACAGACAAATTGTGCCACACGTCACCTGAGAGTCCCGATGCCGTCATGTTTGTGTGCGTTATATGCGGCTGACCAGCAAAGCCCCACCGCGCCCAAAAATCGACGACGAACTAGCGTGGTGCCCCATGGCAGGGGGAGTTTCGCGCGAGGCGTACTTCGAAACCGGTCTGGACGTGTTGTCCGACCGCGGGTACGGCGGGCTCAAACTCGCGGAGGTGTGCAATCGGCTGGGCGTGACAACCGGGTCGTTCTATCACTACTTCCCCAACTGGGCGGCCTACACCCGGGAACTGATCGCGCACTGGCGTGAGGCGCGCACCCTGCGGGTGGTCGAGGCGATCCGCGCCGATCAGGATCCGCATCACCGCATCGAGTCCCTGACCATGGAGGCGCTGGCCCTTCCGCACGGCGCCGAGGCCGCCATCCGGGTGTGGAGCTCGCTCGATCCCTACGTCTACGAAGTGCAGGCGGTGGTAGACCAGCTGCGTTTCGACATCATCTTCGAATCCGCCTACGAGATCATCGGCGACGAACGCAACGCCCGGTATTTCGCGGCGTGGAGTTTGTATCTGGTCGTCGGTTACGAGCAGACGACCTTGCCCCGCGACCCCGACACCCTGGAGTGGATCACCGGCCAGATGCGCGACGCGCTCGAAACGGGCCGGTTCACTCCGGCGCCGGGATCGGACCAACCGGTCTAACATCGGCGATCATGCTGACCCCGGCCGAGATCTGGCGCCGGGCAGCTGACCGTCTGCGTGACTCGTTGCGCGCCAGGGACCCCGAATACGACGCGCTGCGCCGCGCCCTGCGGGCCGCCATCGTCCTGCCGATCGCCGCGGCGGTCGGCTTCGCCGTCGGCGGCGATTCCCAGACCCCGCTGTTCGCGATCTTCGGCGCGGTCTCCCTGCTCATCACCGCCGATTTCCCCGGCAACCGGCCGGCTCGGGCCGTCGCGTACGGCGGCCTGGCCGTCAACGGCGCCGTGCTGATCGTGCTCGGCACCATCCTGGCCCCGTATCCGTGGTGGAGCGTCGCGGCGATGTTCGTCGTCGGCGTGGTGGTGTCGTTCTCCGGAGTACTCAGCGAGATCGTCGCCGCCGGGCAGCGCGCCACGCTGCTGCTGTTCGTGCTGCCGCTGTGCACGCCCGTCGGCCCGATCCCCGACCGGCTCCTGGGCTGGCTGATCGCGCTGGTGATCTGCGTGCCTGCCGCGCTGTTCCTGTTCCGCCCCAAGCACCACGACGAGCTGCGCCGCTACTCGGCGCGGGTATGCCGACTGCTGGCCGACCGGCTCGAAGGCCAGGCCTCGGCCCGCGACGTCACCCGCGCGATGAACAAGCTCTACGAGAGCTTCCTCGGTGCCGACTACCGGCCGGTCGCCCTCAGCGCGGGCAGTCGGGCGCTGGTGCGCGTCGTCGACGACCTCGGCTGGATCTGCGACCAGGTCACCGACGACACCGGGGAACTGCTCGGAGCGATGCGCGACCCTGCGGTGCGGGTACTGCGCGACAGCGCCGCGCTGCTGCGGATCAACGATCGGGCCGAACGGGCCGCGCGCGGAGCCGATCTGCGGGCGGCCCTAGCTGAACAGCGCACCGTCGCCCAGGGCAGTTATCGCGACGACATCACCCAGATCCTGGGTACCGCCGACGACGCCGCTGCCGTCGATCTCGGTCGCGGCTTGCTGGTACGGCGCACCATCTCGGCCACCATCGCAGTCACCGGACGGGTGATCGGCAACGCGGCACTGGCCGACGCGCGCCCCGTGTGGGCCCGGGTGTTGGGCCGGCGCCTGCCCGAAACCGGCGCCGCGGACTGGGTGATGCCAGAGGCCGTGGCGGTCGCGGCCATCGCCAGGGGACTGGTGGCGACGCGAGCGGTGGTGCTGCGCAACAGCCTGCGCACCGGGCTGGGGTTGGCGGTGGCGGTGGCCGTCACGCACGTGTTCCCGGTCCAGCACGGATTCTGGGTGGTGCTGGGCGCCATGTCGGTGTTGCGCAGCAGCGCGCTGACCACCGGGACGCGCGTGCTGCGGGCAGTGGCCGGCACCGCGATCGGATTCGTGCTGGGCGCCGTGCTCATCGAGTTCGTGGGCGTGGACCCCGTGGTGTTGTGGATCCTGTTGCCGCTCGTGGCATTCGGATCGGCCTACGTGCCCGAAGTCGGCTCGTTCATCGCCGGGCAGGCCGCGTTCACCATGATGGTGCTGATCAACTTCAACCTGATAGTGCCGACAGGCTGGCGGGTCGGACTGGTCCGGGTCGAGGACGTCGTGGTCGGCGCGGTGGTCGGGATCGTGGTATCGCTGCTGCTGTGGCCGCGGGGTGCGACGGCATCGGTGTCGAAGGCGATCGACAAGGCCCGGCAGATGGGGGCCCAGTTCCTCGACACGGCCGTCCTGCGGGTGACCCGGGGCGCCTCCGAAGCCGCCACCGACCGCGTCATCACCATGAGCCACGACGCGCTGTCGGCCTCACGGACCCTTGATGATGCTGTCCGGCAATATCTTTCGGAGAACGGCGGGCCCTCCGACCAACGCGCTCCGGTAGTGCGGGCGGCCAACCGGGCCAACCGGGTGCGCGCTGCGGCCGAGCTGATCGCCGACGTCGTGCCCCCGCCGCTGGGCGTCTACCCCCGCACCCGCGAGGTGATCGAGGAACACGCGGAGGCCATCTGCGCGCGGCTCACCGGGGCCGACGCGACCGCCGAGTTGGTGCCGATCGGCGAGAGTTTCGTGGTGTCGTTACGCGCCGAAGCCGCCGGAACGGAGCTTGCCGTCTCGGCGGCCCTGCCGTTGGTGACGGCTGCGGCGCATCTCGGCGAGCTGGAGTTGTTGTACCCGCAGCCCGCCGAGTCGGTGGGTTAGACCGGTCAGTTCAGGGGCCGGTGCGGCATCAGCGCATTCGGCGGGATCTGACCGAACTTGCCCGCCTGGTAGTCCTCCAGCGCCTGGATGAGCTCGGACTTCGAGTTCATCACGAACGGGCCGTAGTGGAAGACGGGCTCCCGGATCGGCCTGCCGCCCAGCAGCAGCACCTCCATCGCGGGCCGGTTCGAGTCCTGAGTTCCCTCGGCCGACAACGTGATCCGGTCACCGGGGCCCAGCACTGCGAGCTGCCCCTGATGGATCGGGTGGGCTACCGGGCCGACGCTGCCGCGTCCGCTCAGTACGTACACCAGTGCGTTGAAGTCGCGGTTCCACGGCAGGTTGAGCTGCGCGCCCGGTTCGATCGTGGCGTGCGCCATGGTGATCGGGGTGTGCGTCGCACCAGGACCCTGCGCGCCGTCGATCTCGCCGGCGATGATGCGAACCAGGGCTCCACCGTCCTGAGAGGACAGCAGTTTGGCGTCGGGACCCTCGATGGCCTGGTAGCGCGGCGTCGCGAACTTGTCCTTCTTGGGCAGGTTCACCCACAACTGGATGCCGTGGAAAGTGCCGCCGCTCTCGACGAGTTCGGCCGGCGGGGTCTCGATGTGCAGGATGCCGGATCCGGCGGTCATCCACTGGGTGGCGCCGTCGGTGATCAGGCCGCCGCCGCCGTGGGAATCCTGGTGGGCGAAGCGACCGTCGATCATGTAGGTGACGGTCTCGAACCCGCGGTGCGGGTGCCAATCGGTGCCTCGCGGCTCTCCGGGCTGGTACTCCACCTCACCCATCTGATCCATGTGGACGAACGGGTCGAGGTCTGCGGCGCTGACTCCGCCGAATGCACGCACGACGGGGAATCCCTCGCCCTCGTATCCGCGCGGACCGGTCGTGATGGAGCGGACCGGGCGTTCGGTGTCCGATGCCTGAGCTGCCGCGATGCGGGGCAGGGTCAAGGTGTCTGCGGTGATGGCTGGCATCTCCTACCTCCAATTTGTAGTCTGATGACAGCTATAACCGGACTGCAGTCCGATTATTCCCTGACTGGGTTTCGGCCGGTCAGGCGAGTGCGGCCAGCGCGGCCTCGCGCGCCTCGGCGGCCGACGCGGTATCCAACACCGCACCGGCGGCCGCCTGGCACTGCTGCAGCGTCACCTGCGCGATCCGGGCGCCCACCGCGGCGATCGCCGCCGGCGCCATCGACAAGGACGTCACCCCCAGGCCCACCAACACGGCGGCCAGCAGCGGATCGGCCGCGGCCTCACCACACACCCCGACCGGCTTGCCCGCCGCCGCTCCGGCCCGGGCCGCCAACCCCACCAACGCCAGCACCGCGGGCTGCCACGGATCGGTGAGGGCGGCCAGATCTGCCGACATCCGGTCGGCGGCCATCGTGTACTGAGCGAGGTCGTTGGTGCCGATCGACAGAAAATCGACATGCTCCAGAATCTTGTCGGCCAGCAGCGCCGCGGCAGGCACCTCGATCATCACGCCGGCGGTCAGACCGTGCGAACGCACCTTGGCGGCAAAGCTTTTCGCTTCAGCCGCGGTGGCGATCATCGGCGCCATCACCCACGGCTCGCTTCCGGTGGCCTTGGCCGCGGCGGCCACCGCCGCGAGCTGATGGTCCAGCAGACCGGGATTGCCCTCGGCGATCCGGACGCCACGCACGCCGAGCGCCGGGTTGGCCTCCTCGGGGTGGCCCGCGAACTTCAGCGGCTTGTCCGAGCCCGCGTCGAGGGTGCGGACGACGACCTTGTGGCCGGCGAAGGCGTCGAGCACCTCCCGGTAGATCGCGGCCTGCTCGTCCACGGTCGGCTCGGCGTCGCGGTTGAGGAAGCACAGCTCGGTACGGAACAGTCCGACGCCTTCGGCCGGGGTTTCCCGCGCCGTCCTGGCGGCCGCCCCGTCCTGCACGTTGGCCAGGATCGCGACCAGGTGACCGTCTGCCGTCGCCCCCGGACCGGTCCACTCCCGAACCGCCAGTGCATCGCGTTGAGCGGCGGCGACAGCTTCCGCGGCGATCGTGGCGTCCGGGTCGGTGGTCACCGTGCCCGCGGTGCCGTCGAGCAGGACCATGGTGCCGGCGGCGACGGAGTCCAGTCCGTTCACCGCGACGACGCAGGGAATGCCGAGTTGGCGGGCGATGATCGCGGTGTGGCTGGTCGGCCCGCCGAGCGTGGTGGCCAACCCGACCACCAGCTGCGGGTCCAGGCCCGCGGTGTCTGCCGGCGCCAGATCCTCAGCGCACAGGATCGATGGGATATCCGGTAGCGGCACACCGGGTTCCGGCAGCCCGGACAGCTCGGCGATGACGCGGTCACGGATATCGCGCAGATCGGTGACACGTTCGGCCATCAGCCCACCGAGCTGCGTGAACAGGCCCACAAACTGGTCGACGGCCTCGGTCACCGCCCGGACCGCCGGGGCTCCGGCGGCGATCCGTTTGTCCGCGGCTCCCAGCCAGGCGCGGTCCTGGGCCAGCGTCGCGGTGGCGGCGAGGACTTCCGATGCGGCGCCCGTGGCGTGTGCGGCCCGATCCCGAAGCCGGGTGGCGACTTCCGTCGCCGCCGCCCCGAACCGCGCCGCCTCGGCCGGCCGGTCCGCCTCAGCGATATCCCCGTCAGGTACCTCAATCTCAGGGAGCCTGCTGACCCGGATCACCGGCGCGTACTGCACACCCGGAACCACCGGAACCCCACACAGAACAGTGGGTGACTCAACCGACGATGTAGTGCCCATGTGAGACAGATTACAAGCATCTATTGACAAGTCAACACAGCCAAGCGTAAAACAACATATATCAACATCTGATCGGGCTCTAACCCACACAAACGGAGGCTCATGTACGCCGAGGAGCGCCAGCAGGCCATCGCTGCGCTGGTCATGAGCAGGGGCCGTGCCTCCGTCGCCGAGCTGGCGCAGACATACGACGTCACGACCGAGACCGTCCGCCGCGATCTGGCCGTGCTCGACAAGGCCGGCGTCGTCCGCCGCGTACACGGGGGCGCCGTACCCTCCCGGACGCTGCACCTCGTGGAAGCCGGCGTCGGCGAACGCGACACCACGCGCGCCGAACAGAAAGACGCCATTGCCGCGGCCGCCGTCGACTTCTTCCCCCTCACCGGTGCCAGCGTGCTGATGGATGCGGGGACGACCACGGCCCGCGTCGCCGCCCAGATACCGACCGATCGGGAACTCACCGTGGTGACCAACTCCGTGCCGGTCGCCGGATTCCTCGCCACCGTGCCGACCGTCACCTTGCAGTTGCTCGGCGGCCGGGTCCGCGGCCTCACCCAGGCCGCGGTCGGCGAGCAGGTGCTGCGCGTACTCGAAACCCTGCGAGTGGATATCGCGTTCATCGGCACCAACGCCATCAGCGTGCGACACGGACTCTCCACGCCGGACACCGAGGAAGCCGCCGTCAAGCGGGCCATGGTGGCGGCGGCGAATTATGTTGTGGTGGTCGCAGACTCATCGAAAGTCGGTGAAGAGGACTTCGTCAGCTTCGCCCCCATCGACAACGTGGACACCTTGATCACCGACAGCGAGATCTCCGATGCCGACCGCGCCCTGCTCACCGAGCACGGCGTCGAGGTGGTGATCGCATGATCATCACAGTCACCCCCAACCCAAGCCTCGACCGCACCATCACCCTGGGATCACCGTTGGCGCGCGGAGCGGTGCAGCGCGTCGACTCCGTCACCGTCGAACCCGGCGGCAAGGCGATCAACGTCGCCCGGGCGCTCACCTTGGCCGGCGTCGCCGCCGAAGCCGTACTGCCCGCCGCCGACTCCGACCCCATACTGGGCGCGCTCCGCGCACTTGAGGTGCCGTTCACGGTTGTTCCCATCGAGGAGCCCGTCCGCACCAACATCGCCATCACCGAATCCGACGGCACCACAACCAAACTCAACGAGCGCGGGGCCGTTGTCGACGCTGACGCGCTGGAAGCGCTGACCCGCTGCGTGCTGACCAAGGCCCAGGACGCGTCGTGGGTGGTGCTGTCCGGGTCGCTGCCGCCCGGGATGCCGCTCGACTGGTACGCGCAGGTGGTCTCGCTGCTGGCACCACTTGACTGCCGGGTGGCCGTAGACACCTCCGAGGCGCCGTTGGCAGCGCTGGCAGCCGCTTTCGAGGTGGCCGCGCCCGACCTGATCAAACCCAACGCCGAGGAACTGGCCGATCTGGCCGGGGTACCGGCCGCCAACCTGGAAGACGCTGCTGCCCAAGGTGATATGTCGTCGGTGGTGGCCGCCTCCCGAGCGCTCGTCGGGCGGGGCGTCGGCACCGTACTGGCCACTCTCGGTGCTGCCGGCGCCGTACTGGTGAACAACTCCGGCGCCTGGCTGGCCACACCCCCGCCGATCGTGCCCCGCAGCACCGTCGGCGCAGGCGACTCCTCGTTGGCGGGGTACCTGCGCGCCGCCGTAACCGGAGCCGACGACCCGCAACGGCTGCAGATGGCCGTGGCCTACGGCAGCGCCGCCGCGGCACTGCCCGGATCCGCGCTGCCCGCCCCCGCCCAGCTCGACCTCGACGCCGTCCGAACCGACCCCATGAAGGTGCCACTATGACCCAACCGATCATCACGCCCGGTCTGGTTCTACTCGATGTCGACGCGGGCGGTGACAAAGAAGCGGTCATCACGCGGCTGGTCGGCGCGCTCTCCGCGGCGGGGCGCACCACCGACACCGACGGTCTGGTGGGTGCCGCCATGGCCCGCGAGGCCCAGTCCGCCACCGGACTGCCCGGCGGCATCGCGATTCCGCACTGCCGCTCCCCCTTCGTCGATACCCCCACCATCGGCTTCGCCCGGCTGTCACCCAAGGTCGACTTCGGCGCCCCGGATGGCCCGGCCGATCTGGTGTTCCTGATCGCCGCACCGGAATCCGGTGGGGCCGAACATATGAAGCTGCTGTCCAGCCTCGCGCGGGCCCTGGTCCGCAAGGACTTTGTGGCATCGCTGCGTGACGCCGGCAGCGTCGACGAGGTGGTCACGCTCGTCGACGGGGTGGTGAACCCGGCACCTGCTGCTCCTGCCCCGGCTCCTGAGCCCGCCGCTGAGCCCGCCAAGGCGACGTCGATCGTCGCGATCACCGCCTGCCCCACCGGCATCGCCCACACCTACATGGCGGCCGACGCGCTCAAGCAGGCCGCCGAGACCGCCGGAGTGGAGTTGACCGTCGAGACCCAGGGCTCGTCCGGCAGCACGCCGCTGTCGGCGGCCACCATCGCGGCAGCCGACGCGGTCATCTTCGCCACCGACGTCGGCGTCAAGGACAAACAGCGCTTCGCCGGCAAGCCCGTCATCGCCTCCGGCGTCAAACGCGCCATCAACGAACCCGACACCATGATCGCCGAAGCCGTCAGTGCCGCAGCCGATCCCGACGCCCCGCGGGTGACCGGATCGGCCGAGGCGGCTGCGTCGTCGGCTCCGGCCGGCGACGTGGGCTGGGGGACCCGCACCCGGCAGATCCTGCTCACCGGCGTGAGCTACATGATCCCGTTCGTGGCGGCCGGCGGTCTGCTCATCGCGCTGGGCTTCCTGTTCGCCGGGTACGACATCGGCAATACCCCTGACGGCGCGAAACCACTGTCGTACGGCATGAACTCGCTGGGCCACCACATCGCCGTCACCAACACCCTGGCTGACCTGCCGCCCGGTGGTCTGACGCAGTACCTCGGGGCGGTGCTGTTCACGCTCGGCGGGCTGGCCTTCATGTTCCTGGTGCCCGCCCTGGCCGGGTATATCTCCTTCGCGATCGCCGACCGGCCCGGCATCGCACCGGGTTTCACCGCGGGAGCCGTGGCCGTCTTCGTCGGCGGAGGGTTCATCGGCGGCATCGTCGGCGGCCTGATCGCCGGGTTTGCCGCGCAGTGGATCAGCTCCTTCAAAGTGCCGCAGTGGTTCCGGGGGCTGATGCCCGTGGTGGTGATCCCGCTCGGCGCGTCGCTGATCGTCGGACTGCTGATGTTCCTGCTGCTCGGCCGACCACTCGCCGCGCTGACCACCGGCCTGACCAACTGGCTCAGCGGCATGACCGGAACCTCCGTCGTGGTGCTCGGGGTGATCCTCGGGTTGATGATGTGCTTCGACCTCGGCGGCCCGGTCAACAAGGCGGCGTACGCATTTGCCACCGCGGGCCTCAACGTCGCCGACCCCGCCACGCTGCGGATCATGGCCGCGGTGATGGCCGCCGGGATGGTGCCACCACTTGCCATGGCACTGGCTTCGACGCTGCGGCCCGGGCTGTTCACCGAACCGGAACGTGAGAACGGCCGCGCCGCGTGGCTTCTCGGAGCGTCCTTCATCTCCGAAGGTGCGATCCCGTTCGCCGCCGCCGATCCGCTGCGGGTGATCCCGTCGATGATGCTCGGCGGCGCGGTCACCGGCGGCATGGTCATGGCATTCGATGTCACGCTGAAGGCACCGCACGGCGGCATCTTCGTGTTCTTCGCGATCGGCAACCTGCTGTGGTTCCTGGTCGCCCTGGCGGTCGGCACCGTCATCGCCGCCCTGGCCGTCATCACGGCCAAACAATTCGCCAAACCAGCTGTCACCACGCCGGAAACACCGGCGCTGGCCACCACCTAAGTTAAGGAGAGAACATGCCCAGCAAGACTGTCACCGTCGGTTCCGCCATCGGCCTGCACGCCCGCCCCGCCGCGATCATCGCCGAGGCCGTGGTCAACGCCGGAGTTCCCGTCACCCTGTCCATGGACGGCGGCGAGCCCGTGGACGCCGGTTCGGCCCTGATGATCATGACGCTGGGGGCCGGCAACGGAGCCCAGGTGACCGTTACGTCGGACGATGCGGATGCGTTGGCGACGGTGGCGGGGTTGGTGGAGCAGGATCTGGACGCGTAGCTCTATCGCTCGGCGTGGCGCGCGATGAGCGCCAGTTCAGCCTCGCCGGCCTGCTCCGGCGTCGCGTACGGCATATTCGTCCCGACGAAGTCGCGAGCCTCCCGGAAGTCCATACCCTGGTCGACGAGCAGATCCACCACACCGATGTGCATTACTGCTGTTGCGCGCTTGGCGGCCACCCCGGCCACGAAACGGATCTCGTCAGCCAGCTCGGCCTCCGTCAGCATGGTCACCTTTGGATCCAGGTCCACCTGTGCGACGGAACCGTCCAGGTAAGCCGTGACGGTGACGGTGCCCGGTGGGTTGATGGCTTGCACCACCGGGACCTCCTCTTGGCCTTCGGGTCCGGCTTCCTCATCGATAGAACCGAAGCCGTCCTCCTCGAGCTCTTCGACTTCGTGGTCGGCGTGGTCATCAACCGCGTCGAGACCTATGCTGTGATCGACGTTCGCTGTGTAATCCGGCAGGGCGTCGAGTCCTGATGCATCGTCTTCGAACTCGGGGATCTGGAAGTCGAGCGCGTCGAGGCCGTTGTCGTCGTCGACATCGTCCCAGTCGTGGGAACCGTTAGGCGTCACGTGTCAGTCTTATCTCATTGCCGCTCATCGAGCTAACAGTCCGTCGGTCAACCTCACCTTGGATGCATCTCTTTGTCGATGTCTGCGGCGGCCTGAGAATCAGTCTGATCGTACTGGGATGCAGCGGCGGCCATCTTCTCCGCCAGATCCTGTGAGACCGATGCCATTGCCGCACAAGCGACGTGGCGGGCCATGTTAGCAAGATTCAGGGCGGTGATGCTCGCCGCACAAATCGGACCGTGGTTTATCACCATCGAGTCGCTGACCCCATCCGTGACGGAAGCCGTCAACTCAATGGCCGCCTTTGCCCTGTTCTGACCGTCGGACAGGCCACGAACATGTGATGTGGTTACTCCGAGCACACCATCAGACATCGATTGACCCCGTTCCGGTACCGGTAGCCGAGCCTCCGGACGGAGACCACGGCTTTGACGTTGTATTTCCCCCCGGCGGCGACATGGATGCCGGCGGTGCTCCGGAGGGCTTGGCACCTGCCGCGACTTCTCGATAAGCACCCGCCGCTTGCGCAAGTTTCAATCCATTTTGCATCGCAAGGCCGAACATTGTCGTCGTCGCTGTTTGTGCGAACGGCATCGCTCCTGCCACTGCACCGATCTCGAACGCCATCTGATTAGCCGGACCCGTCGGCGGAATTTTTCCGATAACAATCGCTATGGGAATACAGATGGTCAGCGTCATTGCGGAAATCTCGAGAATCTTGCGTGTGTTCTGTATCTGTTTCGCCTCGTTGGCGATTATTTCTTTGACGCTGTTGTCGACCTTGCTCATCGTTGCAGCACGTTCCTGCTGCTGTTCATTCTGGTCAGTGTAGGATTCGGATCCACTGCCGTACCATTGATCGGTAGGTGTTAGCTGCTTCAGTCCGTCGGCAATCGCTGTGAAATTGCGCGCGCCGCTCGCGAACCGGTCTCCGGTTTCGGGATCTTCGACCCCGCACGCCAATTGCATTCCATTGATGGCTAGAAGGGCTGCGCCGATGATGGGTGTGCCGATACCCCGCATCTTGCCTACACCACTGTAGGAACCGAAACCGGTGGAAATGTTCTTGCCTTTTTCAAGGGCAAATTCGCCGATCATCTGGGCGCCACCGATGGCGTCTGTTCCGAGACCGGCTCGAGCCATCAACGCGTCCTTGTCATCGTTCGCGTTTCTCGCTCGCCAGTGTTCCTCAAGACCTTTCCCAGCGAAGCCGATCTCGATGACCTTCTTGACCTGTTCCAGCTTGCTCATTGGCCCCCTACTCCATTGCCGCACAACCTTATCAACGCGGTGACGGGTGTCAGCGCACCTATTCTGAGCGTTCATGCGCCACCCAACGCCGGTGGACGGCTCGGACGTCGGGGCCTAGTTACACTGCGATGATGCTGGTTCTGGGGGGAGGATTTGTACCGCTCGCTATACGTACCTGGCCGGACACTCCTGAAGAAGCGTTGGTCCGTGCGATCGGCGTATCGACGGTGGTGGGAATGATGATTCTGGCCACCTGGTGGAGCCTTCGGTGGTTCACCAAGAACCGACCGCGGGCCTACCGGCGGCGCCTTGAGAAGGACTCGGCCGAATTTCGCGCCCGCTGGCCCCAGGAACAGCTGGCTCATGCGCCGTACGTCGAGTTGGACAAGGAAGCGCAGCGTTGTTGGCGGTTGACCCTTGTGCTGGAGGGCTACAACCTCGACACTCCTGGCAGCGAGCAAACGTTCAATGATATTGCTGCCGTGCGTCATTGGACAGCCACCGTGGTAGAGGCGATGAACATGGCAGCGGTCCGAGACCAACAGGCCGCCATTGGACGTGATTCCGTTTGACAACACGCGCCGATTTCGATCTCGGGTTGTTCATTTCCTTCCTGCACGGTTCCATCCCGTCCTTCGTTACCGGACTGGTAGTCGTGATCGGGTGTGCGGTCTTCTTCTTTGGCGTCGATTGGCTGAGCACGAAGGCGACCTACAGGCAGCTCGCCAAGTTGTACACACATTCAGCAGCGTTCTGGGCGCGCTGGCCGGGGGATCGGCTTTGGGTGGCGCCGTACGAGGAGTTGGCTGCCGAGGCAAACAGATGCGAGCAACTCATTGGAAATGTGGGGTCAAAATCTCTGTACGTGGGCATGAAGAAGGGCCCCGCGGGCAAGAAACGAGCCAAGGACCTACAGGCTGAGTTTCAGCGGCAACTCGACCGCGAGGTCGCGACATACCAGGGCTTGCTCGCTGCCGTGCGCAACGCTATGAACTACGCCGTCAGCCAGGGTCGCGGTCCGCAGGCTCCGCCCTACAGCGGGTGAACTCCTTGCCCTCGCGAGCCGGCCTCGCGCGTGCCCGCAGCACCACACAGTAGGCGGGTGTCTTGCCCATTGGCACCGCCGCCTTGCCGCGTGCAACACTCACCGCGGGCACAAAGCGTTAGCAGCCCCACCTGGGCACCCTTATGATTGCCTGCGTGCAAATAGCCGGACGGCTTGACGTGAGACGATGCGTTTCTGAACAGGCCGGATTTTGTTTGCTGAAAGTGCACCAGCACACTGCAGACATGTCCGATGTCATTGGGGGAGTGTGAGGCGTGCAGCGCTTAGTCGTGATGCTGCTGGCAGTTTTGTTGGCGCTATTCAGTGCGCCTCCGGCGTTCGCGATCGATCCACCCGCGATCGACGCCGCAGCCGTTCCACCTGACGAAACCGGCCCCGATCAGCCGATGGAGCAGCGCAAGATCTGCGCGGCACCGACGGTCATGCCGAACTCGAACTTCGCCGACAAGCCGTGGGCGGCCGACTACCTGAAGTTGGCCGAGGCTCAGAAGTTCGCAACCGGTGCCGGCGTAACTGTCGCCGTGATCGACACCGGGGTCAACGGTTCCCCTCGGGTTCCGGCCGAACCAGGCGGCGACTTCGTCGACGCCGGAGGCAACGGGATGTCCGACTGTGACGCCCACGGGACCCTGACCGCGTCGATCATCGCCGGCCGTCCGTCCCCCACTGACGGATTCGTCGGTGTGGCCCCCGATGCGCGACTGATTTCGCTGCGTCAGACGTCGGTGGCGTTCCAGCCCAAGGGTTCGCGTCAGGATCCCAACGACCCGAACTCGACCCAGACCGCCGGCTCGATCCGTAGCCTGGCCCGGTCGGTGGTCCACGCGGCCAACCTCGGTGCGCAGGTGATCAACATCAGTGAGGCCGCCTGCTACAAGGTGACCCGCCGGATCGACGAGGCCAGCCTGGGCGCGGCCATCAACTACGCGGTGAACGTCAAGGGCGCGGTGATCATCGTCGCCGCCGGCAACACCGGCCAGGACTGCACCCAGAACCCGGCGCCGGATCCGTCGCTCCCCGCCGATGCGCGCGGCTGGAAGGGCGTGCAGACCATCGTCAGCCCGGCCTGGTACGACCCGCTGGTCCTCACCGTCGGCAGCGTCGGCCAGAACGGCCAACCGAGCAACTTCTCGATGTCGGGTCCGTGGTTGGGCGCGGCTGCTCCCGGCGAGAACCTCACCGCGCTGGGCTACGAGGGCCAGCCCATCAATGCCACCCCTGGTGAGGACGGCCCGGTGCCGCTGAACGGCACGTCGTTCTCGGCCGCCTTCGTCTCCGGCCTGGCCGCGCTCGTGAGGCAGCGGTACCCGGATCTGACCCCGGCTCAGGTCATCAACCGGATCACCTCCACCGCACGGCATCCCGGCGGCGGCGTCGACAACTATGTCGGTGCCGGTGTGGTCGATCCCGTCGCCGCGCTCACGTGGGAGGTTCCCGAAGGCCCGGCCAAGGCACCATTCCGGGTCAAGGAAGTTCCGCCGCCGGTGTACATCCCGCCGCCAGACCGCGGCCCGATCACCGGTGTCGTCGTCGCCGGAGCCGCGCTGGCGCTGATTCTCGGGATCGCGGCGATGACCCGACGCGCGTTGCGGCGGCGCCAATGAACTTCCTGCGCCGGAATTTCGGCTTCCGCTTCACGACGGGGCACGCCATTTGGGCGGCCACGCTGATCCCGGCGTGCATCGCGGTGTGTATGCACTTCAAGCTGCTGTGGCTGGGCATCACGCTGTCCGCACTGATCGCGCTCTTCTCGGTGCTCACCATCCGCGGCTACCGGCTGACCGGCTGGGTCCGGGCGGTCTTTTCCTGGCGGCGGCGTCACCGCAGCACCCCCGATGTGCCATCGGAGCCCGCGGTCGGCGCCACGGTCATGCCGGGAGATCACGTGGCCGTGCGATGGCAGGGCGACTACCTGGTCGCGGTGATCGAGTTGATGCCAAGGCCTTTCACTCCGACCGTGATCGTCAACGGCGACGCCATCTCCGACGACACCGTCAGTACCAAGCTGGTCGAGAAGCTGCTACGGGCGCACTGCCCCGACCTCGAGGCCGATGTGGTGTCGGCCGGCTATCGGGTCGGCAAGACCGCACCGTCCAGCCTGGTGGCGCTCTACGAACAGGTCGTGGGTCCGTATCCGGCACCGGCGAACCGGCGCACCTGGATCGTGCTGCGCGCCGACCCGGAGCAGACCCGGCGCTCGGCCCAACGCCGCGACAGCGGAGTGTCCGGATTGGCGCGGTACCTGGTGGCGTCGGCCACCCGCATCGCGGATCAGTTGGCCAGCAACGGAATCGACGCGCGGTGCTCGCGTAGCTTCGACGATTACGACAAGGCCACCGAGATCAGTTTCGAGAAGGAAACCTGGTCGGTGATCAAGGGCCGCAGTACGTTCACCGCGGCGTACAACGCGCCCGGCGGCCCGGACGTCTGGTGGTCGGCCCGCGCCGACCACACCACGACCTGCGTGCGGATTCGTCCCGGAGCGGCCCCGACGTCGACGGTGTTGTTGACGACGCTGTCGAATCCGACGACGCCGCGCGGGTTTTCCTGCCTGTACGGCGGGCAGCGGGCGGCCCTGCAGGGCCTCACGCCCGTCACCGACAAGCACTATGACCTCCCGATCGGTTCGGCCGGGGTGCTCGTCGGTGAGACGTCCGACCGCTACCCGGTGTACATGCCGTTCGACAACGTCGACGTCAGCATCAACCTCGGCGATGC
Organism: Mycolicibacterium sp. 050232; assembly: GCA_036235365.1. Classification (GTDB taxonomy): domain Bacteria; phylum Actinomycetota; class Actinomycetes; order Mycobacteriales; family Mycobacteriaceae; genus Mycobacterium. Next base: position 105,838 of record JAZBEZ010000010.1, read on the forward strand.
GCGACTGTTCACCCAGTTCGTCATCCGTTCAGCGGCTTCCGGTGCGGTGGTGACTCTCAGTCCCCAGTTCCGTGAGTTCGCCACGATGATCAACGGGCGCGTCGGACGGGTACCGCGCGTGGCGTGGCCGAACGCCACGACCTACCTGGGTCCGCATCAGGGTGTTGGCCGAGTGATCCTGCGGCCCAACTTCATTGACACACCGCGGCACCGTCAGCTGCCGATCACGTTGATCAACCCGCGTGAAGAGAGCCGCTACCAGATGGCGCTCGAGCAGTGACATCAAGCTTCCTGGGAGAGGGGTCCCAGAAAGGTCGGGAGGAACCATGACAGACGAGATGCACCCGCAGGTCGCCTCGGTGCTGCGCCAAGCGCAGCAACTGCAGGCCCTGATGGACGATCAGCTGCACAAGATGAACAGCGAAACGTTCACGGCGGCAGACGAAGCCAAGAGCGTCGAGGTCACGCTGAACGGGCACCACCATCTGATCGACGTGTACATCAAGGATGGCTTGCTGAGGTTGGGCGCCCAGGCCGTCGAGCAGCGACTCAACGAAGCGATCCAGAAGGCAACAGCCGCAGCGACGGCATCCATCGAGGCCGATCGGGAACGGCTCGATGCCATGGTTGCGGAACTGACTGCGGAAGGCCAACAGCCCGGCTGAAGTCTCTGAGCCTCATCAGTTCAGCCCGTCTCGCCGTGGCGAGGCGGGCTGATTTGTGTGGCTCCACCTATTGCGGGATCGACTAGTGCACAACGAAACTCGCCGACGACACGTTTACGTGTCGTCGGCGAGCCATTGTCCACTGAAGTGTGACTACTTGCCGTCCTTGGCATCCTTGCGCGCACGACGACCGATGACTGCCTCGGTGTAGGCGCGGTCCTCAACGTAAAGGTCCTCGTCCTCCGAGAGGTTCGGGTTGCGGCGCTTTTCCTTGCCCTGGCCCTGGCCGTGGCCGCCTCCCATGCCACCCATACCGCCGCCCATACCGCCGGCGCCGGCCCCACCGGGTGCACCTGCGGGCGCACCGCCGCCACGGGCAGCGGCAGGTGAAGCCGCCACCGAGTCCGCTCCGACGGCAGGCCCGAGAGGCCCGGCGGGCATTCCGCCGCCACCGCCGCCCATGCCACCGCCGCCACCGCCGGCGCTGGCCGGCTTGAGGCTGGGCTCCCCGAGACCAGGCACCTCCGGCATGCCCTCGGTTCCCTTGGGCAGACCACCGCTCGGCATACCGCCTGAGGGGGCGCCACCACCGGACGGGGCGCCACCGCTTGGGGCGCCACCACCGCTCGGAGCACCGCCCGACCCCTGCTCAGCGGACGGATCAGCGCTGGCGGGCGACATCGACGGCGTTTCCATCGACGGCATCTCCGGCATCTCGGGGGTTGCGCCTCCCGGTGGTGCGCTGCTATTCGGCACGTTGGTACCTGGTGGATTGACACCTGGTGGCTGATCTCCGGGGTTGGTCGACGGCACGCCGCGAATTGACGGTGGCTTGCCCGGCCTTATTTCCTGGAGACTGGCGCCATTCGCGTATTCGCTCATCGCCCGTTCGGAACGCGTCTGAAAATACCCATACTGCAGGGCTCTTGCCCCGGGCGCGAGGATCAACCAATTGGTATCGTCGAAGGTCTGTACATCCTCCATTGTGGGATGATCCCCGACGAGCTTCTCGTGCGCGGCGATCAACTTGTCCGCCTGCTGTGCCAATCTCTCGCACTCGGCACCCATGTCGCTCCACCAGCTACCCAAGAGGCGCATCGCCTGCGTATACGCCTCGGCGGCGGAACCCTTTCCATCCGGCGCGTTGAAATCCTTTGCGTGCTTCGGGAGCCAATCCTTATAGGTGTTCCAATCATCCCGAAAGCGCTTCAGCTCCGACGCGGCCGTATCCCCCGAGTGGATCGCCTTCGCCACCGTTCGCCAATCGTTGAAGAAGTCCCATTCCCCGGCAGCGGGGTAGGGCACATCCACAATGGCCGGCGCGGCGAGCATATCTACTGCGCTTGGAACCACGGTCTCGACATCGTGCGATGGCCGGGCGCGGTCGCTGTGCATCTGCTTGTCGAATGCTTCCTTCGACTGGCTGACAACTTTGTCGAAGGCATCGGCCGCGGCGCGTAGGGCCGATGCCATACGTTTCGACTCGACGTCACCGGCGTCGAGCGTCCCCTTCAATGTGTCGGAAGAAGCCTGGAGTTGGCTTATCGCGGCTTTGGTGATGTCCAGCTGGTTCGGTGCCCCTGGCGCGGATACTCCAGTCGACGCTGACGCCGGAAACTCCTCAACTTTGGAGGCCGCCTGCTTCATTCCGTCGGACGTCCACCCCAACTCGTTTGCCACTGCTAGCCACCCTCCCTACATCGATGACGCCGACCGGCGGTCGCAGGCGCCCGTGACGAAAACCCAAACGTCGGCCGCGACAGCGCCAACTGCGCCGCTCCGTCTACCGGCTTCACCGTTATCTCGCGACAATCATAAGGGCGAATCAAAGGCCCGCGATGCGGCACTTTCACGTCGCACGGCCTCGCCCGGTCCAGCACCGCTTAGCTCGGCTACATACCGCCAACCCTGCCACGAACCGTCACCATCTACTCCGCGATTGCGTCAGCAATCATCTGCCCAATGTGCTGCCAGTAGATGAAGTCACAGACGGCCCGGCGTTGCTGAGGTCCGTCTCCGGCGCCGTGGGCCCCATGCACCGCCCACTCCTGCGCGTGTGCTGCGTACTCCAAGAACGCCTGCAAATGCACCTGACCGCGGTTCGAGGCACCGCTGAACAACGGCTGCCACACCTTGTCCCACAACTCAGTCCGGCGGTCCTCGGGCGGACTCGTATCAACCGGGGCCGGCGGAAGGATCTTGACCAAGTCGCCATCACCGATCTGCGCCAGTCGGCCGCTGATCTGCGGAGCGATCACTTGCAGACGATCACGACCAGCCATCTTGCCCTTGGCGGGGATGTCCTCGGGCGCCAGCACTTCTTGATGCACGCCGGAATCGGCATTGGTGAACTGGTGCTCAAGGGCAATCACAGCTCGCAATGTCGTGTCATTCTGCTGCGCCCAATGCTGGACCGCCACAATCGGATACGTAGCCCAGCTTGCACGCTCGACCGGCGGGATCGACTCGTCAGCCGAAACCATCACTATCTGGTCGGGAAGATTGACCTGCTCAGGGATATAACTCATCCCGTAGTTGTTCGCCACCAGGATTCGCCCATCCACGGTAACCGCCGTAATCCAGAAGAAATTGAAATCTTCCACGTTGGCCATATCGGGGGCGTTGAGCGCCGCAGCGATCCTCCGGGCCAACTCCATGGGGCCCGAACCTGTTCGCTTCGCGGCGTTCTGGGCAGCATCACGCTCTGCGCGCGCAGCCGATACCGGAATCGGCGCGACTTGAGCACCGCCGGCGATGTTCGCGGGCGGAGCGACCGTAGGCGGCGGCGCGGCAGGCGGCGCAACTGGTGCAGCAGGAGGCGCGGTTGGCGGCGGGCCCAGCGGCATACCGCCCATGCCCATACCGCCGCCCATCGAACCACCCGACGCTGGAGTCTGCACCGGAGCAGCAGGTGCTGGCGCACCTGTCTGCGACAGTGGCGCTTGCGTACTGGCTGGTGTCGTCGCATCGCTGGCAGGAACCGCAGGCGATGGGGCCAACGGCGGGGGTGCCCCTCCTGAAGAAGCGGCATGCACTGGCGTCCCCGCCGAATCAGCGAAGCCCTTCGAGAAGGCCTGCAACGGATCAGTCGGCACACCACCGACCGGCGCTTGCCCTGCTGCCTGCGCGGGGCCGGCTGCTTGTTCCGCGCCACTCGCGCCAGGCGATCCGATACTGCTCAGAGGACTGCTGGGTGCACCGCCCCCAGCACCGGAGGCGCCTCCGCTGATGCCACCCCCGCCTCCGGACGCCGTCGACGCCGCCGAACCCGATGCGGCGGGCAGACCGGGTGGCTGCGGAGTACGGCCTCCTGGACCATCTGGCCGGGGACCAGGAGGCACCACCGCAGGTACAGGATTGGTGGCCGGAGCCTGCGCCTCCATTGCTTCTTTCGGATTAACCACGGCTTCCGAAACCGCCGGTACAGGATCCGTACCGGAAGCCTGCGCCTCCATTGCTTCTTTCGGATTAGCCACGGCTTCCGAAACCGCCGGTACAGGATCGGTACCGGAAGCCTGCGCTTCCATCCCCCCACCCTTGTCGGATCCCCAGAGTGCACTGCGCACAGAGTTTTCGACGGCGCCGGAGCCCTTGATATGCTGGTTGGCTGCGAAAACTACCGACGGTTCTTTTTTCTCGTCGCCGGTCGTCTGGCCATCCGCGTCATCATCAACGTTTTTGCTCCCCAGATTTCCCGCTCGCCTAGTGAGCGAATCGGCATTCTCTCCCTTTTTTCGACCGATGATTTCGTCGATCTTGTCATTAAGAGCTTTGCTGCTTATGTTGTTTTCCGGATCATTCGCTTCGCGTACTGCACTAGCAATTTCATCTAATCCGGACTTGACATTTTTATTTATCTCTTCCTTGGCGTCCGAAATATGTCCCGCCGCCTCACCACACCACTTGATTACATCTCGGATACGTTGCTCAACGCGATTCATCTCAGTTGTATGCGATGCCACTTTGTCATGACCCGCACTCGCGGCCTTGCCGAGCCAGACGTTCGGTGCCGAAATAGATGTCTCATGGCCGGACCATTTTTCACGCGCGGCGGATAATACACCAAGCACGCCTCTCAACACGCCCTGGTGCGCGTGGAATTGCGTTTCGTCCGTCTCTGGCCATGCACCCGGACCCTTCATACGCTGTGCATAACCGTCTGCGGTTGCGGAATCGATGGAACGAGTTTTAGCCATCATCTGGGATCTCCGCGAAACGTATCAGCGGTCCTCATAAGGCGCATTCCAACTTCTCCAAGGTGGTTATTTGATCGACAAAACACTCAAGCTCTGCATGCCCACAGAAGCGCACTGCCCGTATACCGAGCAACGTCCGAGAGATAATTATCTGCAGGAGTATATTTCGGAATAGCTATAACGTAGGCCCGCAAATACTGTGCACCTAACACAGCGAAGTCTTCCATCAGTGAGCTGCCGCTGGCTCGACCCAAGTTCTCCATCTCTTCTGCGTGCGCGGTCATTATGGTCGAAACTCGCCCATAGACTTCTTTCTGCTCCGGCGTCCAATCAGCTGCAGAGATATTGGGATCAATCGCTCTCCATTCAGCGGTATCTTTATCGTATTGCTGAGAGCTTGAGATCCAATCGCTACAGATTTGGCTAGAAGTATCCACCAATTCCGCATCAGCGCGATCAGTTACCGATAATGGTTTCGTGGGCGGTGATGACTGAGACACCAAAGGAGCTACTGACTGCACTGATTTGTAATCGATTGCTCCACAGATGGCTGAGAGAGTAGACATCGTCGCGCCGGAAACATTCGCGATGGGGTTATGGCGCTCCTCATAGGTCGGAATCGCAGCGATTAGCATTTGCGCGTAGCGCACGAACTGCCCATACAGCTCCCGCATCACCCTATGCGGCGTCTGCTTTTCTAGGTTCGGCGCTAAACTCGTGGCTTGCTCGAGAGCCTTGCCCACGGTTTCGTACGTATTTCGTTGTTCCTGAGTCCAATCTGTGGCTGGTATCTTCCAATCTCTCTCAGCCCACCCAACTGAGTTCGCCGCGTCTGCAAATTCCCTCGCGATTCGCCCCCAGGCCCCACATGTCGGATCATCAGTGATGACATTGACGGGCCCCGTGTCATTCGCACTTGCGAACTCTGAATTCCCGTTCTGCGCTGACGGCGTGGAACCGCCAGCACCACTCGAATCCGGCCTCAGCACAAGAACAGTCCCGACAATGCTCACCGCAATAACGGCAACCAAGGCTAGTCCGATCAGGATCCATTTACCCTTGCCACCATTATTTGGAGGCGGACCGCCAGCCCACTGCTGCTGCGGCGGCCCCCACTGCCCACCTGGCTGACCTTGGTACGGCGCGCCATACGGCTGGCCCGGTTGCTGAGGCTGCCCGCCCCAGGACGGTCCGCCACCACCATTCGGCGGCACAGAACCAAACGAACCTGGCGGAGGAGGCAAACTCATCGACACACCTTCACATCAACGAACTACGGTCACAACAAAATCGACGAATCGGTCGGCGCCTTGCGAGGTGCCGGATTCACCGGTGCAGCTTCATGTTTCGGCCCAGCTGGCGCGTTCTCCGATGCGCCACCGCTCGACGGCCCACCCACCGGGGCACGCTCGGTGGGCGAACCGCCGTCGCCTGCACCAGGAACCGGAGCGGTGGGAGCCTTCTTCTCGGGCTCCTGCTGATCCTTACCTTCGGACTCAGCCTCATCGGCTCTCTCAGCGTCGCCGTTCTTGCCGACTTCACCTGCCATCTGTGAGATCTGTTGGATGCCACTTTGAGCCGCCTGCATGATGCCCTGTGGCAATTGGCCGGCCTGCTGCATCATCTGCATCGGCATTTGCACCATCTGCTGGCCCATTTGCTGCAGCATCTGCAATGGATCCTGTCCCGACGATGAGCCTGCTTCTCCCGCCGCTGATGCGCCGCTGGATGCCGACGTCGCTCCCTCAGGGGAGCCTCCGGGGGAGCCAGCCGAGGTCGCTGATGGTCCGCCACCACCACTACCGGACACTAGTTGCCCAAACTGGCCGCCCGATCCAGGAGCACCGCTGCCGCCCGTCTTCTCCGGATGGAAGAGTGCATCGAATTCCGCGACCCGTTTCATGATGGTGTCCGCAATCTCCTGATCGGTCGTCTCGTACCGATCAGCCGCCACGCCGATGTCTTGGGCGGTCTTCAACGAATCCTTCTTCACCTGGGGCAGGCCCTCGATCAAGGCCGCTTCCTTTTCCTGCGTCAGCCGGATGAGCGCCTTTGAGAGTTCGTCCGTGCCGTCCGAACTGAATTGCTCCGGTGGCGGCGGAATGCTGTTGGCCGCATCTTCGAGGCCCTTGCCCCCGGACCTGAGCTCAGCCGTGTTCACCCGCAGCTCGGACTGACCGCCGGCAGAATATCCCTGCATACCGATCCCCTACCCCTCTGCCCAGCCAGCGACGGAGGGCATCCCAACCGGATCCCGATGGGGAACGACCTGCCCGTACATACTCCGACCGCCGCGCGGCGGGTATACCCGTGCCACAGCAGCCATCGGCAGTCCCCTCTACCAGTAGTTCAGCAAAATGCTACCCGAGCACCAAGTACCCCTAATGCACAAAGTTCTCGGCCCCGCAGCCCGTACCCGCTGACTCCGTGACCGTTCCGGGAGGTCAACCCGCAGGCAATGGCCTGTCGCTCCGCCACGTGTCCGCCACGCTGTTCAACCCCAAGCCATGCCGTTGCAACATCGAAATCAATCCAAGTGGTCCGTCGTCCATTCAGTCGCCCCCCCACTGACAAACCTCAGTGCAACCGCAGGTTTCGCAGCAGGTCGTACACGCCGGCGATCCACAGCAGCAGCGGGATCACCGCAGCGATGGCCGCACCGTCGGACAACTCCAGGATCCGCTTGGTCACCGGCGACACCCGGCGCACACCGTCGGTGGCACCCACCGCGATGACGGCGACCAGACCCAGAGCCGTGTAGATCGCCAGCACCATCCAGGCACTGCCCGGATACCACAGGCACAAGCGCACCATCACGCCGGTCGGCACGGCGATGGCCGCCGCGAGCAGGGACCAGGAGCACCACCGCTCGGCATACAGCCGCGACCGGAAGCCACAGATCACGGCAACCAGTGCGGCCACGATCATGCTGTGCACAAAGAAGTGTCCTTGCACGACAACCGCAATGGCACCCACGGCCAACACCAGCGAACCGGCCGACAGGAAACCGATCAGCAGCTGGCGGGTCAGCAAGCTGCGCTCTTGCAGTCGCGCAGCCGATTCCGGCACCGAGGCGATGATCGCCTTCCACGTGGGCGACGCCTCATCGACCTCGTCCGGTGTGATGACCGGATCGAGCAGCTCGTCGTTGGAGACCGACTCACCGGGCGCCGGGATCGGCGGCAGGGCGATACGGGCAACAGCGACAGTGAGTTTGGCGGCGTTGGTCACCACGATCAATCCGAACGCGATGGCACCGGCCGGCACCCAGGTGGCCGCACCGTAACCGACGGCGATCGCCGCTCCGGTGATCGCGACCGCCAAAATGGCGATGAATGAGGCCACATCAGCGCGACGCCGCGGCCCACCACGGGTCGCCAGAGTCAACAGCAGCACCACCGCACCGGCGCCGGCAAGCTGCGGCGCACCAAGTGAATCCGCGTCGTACGGCAACGGCACGGCCAGCGCCGCGGCGCCGCCCAACACGATCGTCGCGGCCAGCAGCAGGCTCTCGGAAAGCTCCAGGTTCTCGTACCGACTCTGGGCTGCGAAGCTGCCGCCGAGCAGACCGAGGCCGAAGACGGCCAGCGCGATCGCCCACCACCAGCCTTGGCCGGCGCCACTCGAGGACACCAGCGACATCACAGTGATGGCCGTGGCCACCACCGGGATGGCTACGCCGACAAAGCGATTCAGAGCGGTCCGGTCGAAGATCGGTGACTCGTCGAGCACGGCGATCGCGTCGATGACGTCCTCGACCAACGGGCGGTACCGCTCGGTGCGGCTGACCGAGACGAGCGTCAGCAACGACCCGTCGACCACCCCGGCATCGTCCAGGGATTCGTCGGCCTTCAGTGGCGGCGCGCCCGGGCGCGCGAACGCCCACATGCCCTGCTCGGAGAAGTCAAACCCCGCGAGGGTGTCCTTCGGTGTGTCCTCGAGCAATTCGCCCAGCACACTGACGGTTTCGTCGATGTAGGTCTCGATCGGCGCGGTGGCCGGCAACACCAGATCTGTCATCCGTTTGCCGGTCAGGATGGTGACCCGGGTGGTGGACGGCCTGCTGGGCGTCGCGCCGCTGGTCGTGCCGGCGGCGGCTGCGGTCGCGGTCAACGCCGTTCAAGCCTGTCGAAATCGTCGGACAGGGCAGCGGCGAGCTCGGTGATGCGACGCTGGAACGTGTCGCTGAGCAGGTCGAGCTGAATCTCGGTGCCCGCGGCGATGTGCTTGTCCCACGGCAGCACGATGACCCGGCCCGGGGGCACGTGGCGCTCGAACTGCTGCACCAGATCCTCGATGTCGACGTTGGGCTTGCCCGGCGTCACGTGGTTGATGACGACGCAGGACCGACCGAGCAGGTCCTGGTAGCCGTTCTGGCGCAGCCAGTCCATCGTGATGGCGGCCTGCCGGGCCCCGTCGATCGAAGCGCTGGCCACGATCACCATGCCGGAGACGGTGGAAAGCACACCGCGAGAAGCCTTCTGGAACAGGCCGGCGCCGCAGTCGGCGAGCACGAGGTTGTAGTAGCGCGACACCACTGCGGTGGCGCCCTTCCAGTCATCGTCGTTGAACTCGCGCTGCGCGCCGCTGTAATCCTCGGAGGACAGCACCTCGAGGTTGGACCCGTTCATGCTCGTGTAGGCGCGAATGTCGTTGTAACGCGACAGTTCCTGGTCGGCGAGCAGGTCCGAGATGGTCGCTGCGGACTGCCGTCCGGCGCGGTCGGCCAAGTTGCCGCCGTCCGGGTCGGCGTCGATCGCCAGGATGCGGTCACCGCGCACCTTGGCCATCGCCGAGCCGAGGGCCACGGTGACGGCGGTCTTGCCGACGCCGCCCTTCAGACCGAACACGCCGATCTGGTACGAGTCACGGGCATTGCGCCGAATGCGGCCGTGCAGTTCGAGTTCGTAGACCTCGTCGGGCGACAGGCCGAGGTTGATCCGCGTCGTGAGGTACAGCCAGTGCCGCCATCCCCGCTGGGACGGCATCTTCACACCGGTCTTCACCCCGACGTGGGACAGCGCGTCGATCGCGCGGTGGTTGCCCATCGAGGCGGCAGACGTGGGGCCGGGTGCGGCCGGGGTGGGGATGGCCTGACCTGCTCGCCACTGGCCGCTGACCTCGGGATCGAGGTCGGCGAACTGCGACGGCGCCGGGCCGGGTGCAACGCGCGGGGCCGGGCCGGGAAGGCTGCGGGCCTGCTCGTGCCGCGCGCCCTGGCCGAACTGCTGCTGCTGCGGAGCACGCAGCATCGAGTTCTGCGGCCACTGCGGCGCACTGGCCGGCGGTTGCGGCATCGGCGCCGGCATCTGCGGCGTGGTCTCCGCGTGCCGGGGCTGCGCGGCAGCCTGAGTCTGGGTTGCTCCCGTGGGAGCCACGGGCACGTCCGTGGAACTTGTTTCCCCGACCGGAACCGGCGGTGGCGGCGGCGCGGCGGCGGCGGCCTTCAGAATCGCATCTCTGTCCACGATGGCAGTGGCGTCGTCGACCGGTTTACCCGGTTCAGACGAGTGGAAGAGCCGGTCATAGTCGGCCGACATGGGGACCCCTCAGATAGTCAAATACAGATGGTTAGATCTTTACACCCAAGCACAAGTGGTGGGCGGGTTCGGCCATCACTAGATGTACCGAGTACCCGCCCACCAAGGCATGCTTGTTGCCGAGCAGTGTCAGGCAAACATTCCCGTGACGCCGGCCTCGGTCTGGGACATGGTCTGCCCCGCCTCGCTGATCGTCTGGGCGAGGTTCTGCAGAGCCGAGTTGAGCTCGTTGGCGGTGCTGTCCCAGCGGGTCTGAACGGCCTGGTAGGCCTCCGAACCCGAGCCACCCCACGCCGAGGCGAGCGAGGCGAGCGAGCCCTTGCCCTCGTCCAGCAGGCCGGCGGTGGTGCTGACAGCACCCTGGATCTCACCGGCTCCGCCTTCGATACCGGCGAAATTCCAAACCTGTTCCGTCATGTCTTTGTCTCCGTTCTCGAGGTCAGTTAGGTCAGATGTTCATCGACGAGGCCAGGTTGCCGGCCTGATCGTCGTCGGTGCTCGTGTACTGGGTACCCGAGGTGTGGATGTTGGTCGAGATCTCGTTCAGCTCCTGGATCTGCTTGTCAGCAGCCTCCTGGAACCGGATCAGCGCCTGCTGAGCGGCCTGACCGGCCTGGCCCTGCATCTGTGTCGCCAGGGCGCCGCCGGTCGACTCGACCTGAGCGATGACGCCCTTGAGCTCACCCGAGATGCGCTCGAAATTAGCAGCCTCCTTGGCGAGGACGGCGGCATCTGTATTCATCTGTGCCATGTTGGATTCCCCTTATTTTTCCTTTGTCCTCACCAGATAATGATTTGGCGAGTCCTCCGGCCGGGTGGCCGGAAAGTCTTGTCGTAGACGCTCACCAGTCGTCGTCAGCGTCTTCTGTCTGGTCGTATGTGAGGGCGGTCGGCGCGATCAGTCCGTCCTTCGTGCCGCCGCTCTGTTCTTCCTTGTTCTTGGCGGCGTGCACCGGTGCCCCGCCGCCCCCGCCGGCGCCGCTACCCACCGGCGCCATCGGGCCTGCCGCACCCGCCGCCGAGGCGGTCGCGGCCGGCTTGGCCTCCCCGCTGATGCCCAACATGCTGGACAGCAGCGCCGTGCGCGGCGGTGATCCGAGCGCACCCGGCAGGGACGCCGCGCGCACCAGACCCGCTCCCGAACTCGGGCCGGTGCCACCGGCCAGTGGGTGGTTCGAGAACGGCATCGCGCCCATCAGCCCGGACTGCATACCCGACTGACTGCTGCCCATGCCGGCGAACTGGCTGACCATCTGGGTCACCTGCTGCAGCGGCTGCGTGAAGGTCTGCATCTGGGACTGGAGCATCTGCGGGATCTGCCCCGCGAGCTGCCCGGCCTGCTGCCCCATCTGCATGACCATCTGCATGCCCTGCTGCATCGGGTTCTTCTCTTTCGGGTCCTTCTCTTGCTGCCCGGCGTTCTCACCCTTGCTCGCCGCGCCGACCGCCCGCTGCTCGGCATGGTTGGCCTGCGCAGCGGCATTGCCGGTGGCCAATTTGATCGACGAGAGCGTGGATAGCGCGCTGAGCCCTTCGACCGTCATGTTGCGGGCCGCACCCATTGCCGTCCGCGGCGCGGTCGACGCGAGCGCCGCCGCCACGGTGGTCTCACCGACCCCGGGCAGGACGATCGGCGTCATCGGCACGATCGGCTCGAACAACAGGTTGACGGTGGTTTCGGCGTGGTACGCCTCCATCGCCCCGGCCGCCTGGTTCCACATCCGGACGAAATAGTCCATCTCATTGAGCCCGATCGGCATCGTGTTGATACCGAGGAAGTTGGTGGCTTCCAGGACTCCATGCGTGATGTGGTTCTGCTCGATCTCCGGAATGGGCGGAGTGGTCGTCAGAGCCAGGGTGTACGAGCTCGCCTGAGCGCCGGCCTGCAATGCGCGTTTCTGCGCCTGCAGTGCCATGGTCCGCAGCCAGATGATCATCGGCATGGCCGCGGCGACCGCGCGTTCACTGGCCCCGCCGCTCCACACCGCGGTCAGGTTGCTCAGTGCCCCGGCAAGTTCGTCAGCTTGGGTCTCCAGCAGGATCGCGAGCCCCTCCCAACCCGTTGCCGCCTGGAGCATCGGTGCCGGACCGGCACCGACCATCAAGCGGGCGGTGTTGACCTCAGGAGGCAGCGCGAACCAGGTCGGTGGAACGGGTGGTACCGCAACCATGACTCGATGACCCTATCTGAAGACGAATTTGCCTACGGCTTGCTAGAGCGTGGTGGCCTGAGCCGCGTCGACCGCGTTGTAGATACCCGCGATCTCCTGGTAGGCCGCGCCCGCCCTGGTGAGCTCCTCCTGGGCGAACGAGTTCGCCGCAAGAGCCTCGACACCCTCGCTGGCGAAGGCCATGGCGGCCATTGCCGAGACCTCGTCAGCGCCGGCCGGAACCAGCGCCGTGACGGCCGCAGCAGCGGTGGTGCCGCCCGCCAAACCACGGGCCGCGTTTGCGATCACCTGTGCCGCAACACCTTCGGCGCCCGGGTTGTGCATCATCGGTTGCATTTGCTTGCTCCCCTGTTTCGATTGCAAATAACCAGGGACAAGCACTCAAGACCGACCTGGCATGAAGTTTGCCAAGTCGCCAAGGAATCTGTCCCCCGATCCCTTTGCTGGCGGGCCGCCGCCAGCGTTGCTGAGTGCGTTGGATAAATACTAACTGCCTTTTTGGGGTGCTGAGAACACTTATTCAGCGGGAGGGTCCACATAGGCCGCCTGAATGACTTCCTTGCCGTCCGGGCCGACCATAAATGCCTGGCCAGGCGGCCTCTTCTTGACGATGATCTCCCGCGACGGGAAGTCGTTCTTCTCGCCGGCGAGGAACAAAGTCGGTGAACCGGCGCCGTAGGCAGCACCCACGAACTTGTCCATCGTCGCCCGGTGCGCCAGGCTCATCTGGCACGCCACGATGATGTGCAGGCCGATGTCGGCCGCTGCCGGAAGCAACGGACTCAGCGGTGCCATCGGCGACATCATGCCGGCAGCGGCGGTGATCATGTGCCAGTCGTCGACCAGCAGCACGATGTCCGGCCCGCTCCACCACGACCGCGCCCGGAGCTGCGCCGTGGTCAGGTCGGGCGGCGGCAACCGCTTCTTCAAGTTGGTCGCCAGTGCCTTGATCGACTCCTCCAGCGACGCGCTGTTGCGGTTGATCGCCCCAGCGGCCAGCAGATGCGTCTCGGGCACTGCGTCGAGCAGACCCGACCGGTAGTCGGCCAGCATGAACCGCACCTGGTCGGGACTGTTGCGACTGCAGATCGCCTTGGCCACCGCGTGCGCGATCGTGGTCTTGCCGGACTTCGGGGCGCCGAAGATCAGCAGGTGCGGCGTCAGGTTCATCTGGTTGTAGGCCACCGTGAGATCGGCCTCGCGCACGCCCAGCGGCACCTGCCAGCGGGTCCGGTAATCGGCGTCGGGCCCCGGCGGATTCGGGTCGAGCTGATGCAGGTAGATCCGGTCCGGCAGCACGCGCACCTGCGGTGCCTGATCGGTGTGACGCGCGGCCACCTCCCTCACACCCGCCGAGATGGCGTCGACGATGTTGGCGGCGCTGTGGACGCCGTCCAACCGAGGCACCCCGATCATCAGGTGGTGCTTCTCGAGCGACACCGCCCGGCCGGGCCGATTGGCCGGGATGTCGCGGGTGATGCGGTCGATCTGCGTCTCGTTCACGTCACCGAGGCGGAATTCGATCTTGGTGCCCAGGTAGTCACGGACACGTGACTTGAGCTCGGTCCAGCGCGGCGTGGAGATGATGACGTGCACGCCGTACGCCAGACCCTGGCCCGCGAGATCCTGTACGGCCGGTTCCAGGTCGGGGAACTCGGCCACGAAGGCCGGCCAGCCGTCGATCACCAGGAAGACGTCACCGAACGGATCCTGCGCGGCCGCGTTGCTCGGGTCCTCCCGCATCTCGCGGTAGGACGAGATTGAGCCGACGCGGTACTGCTTGAACACCTGCTCACGGGCCCTCAGCACCGCCTTGACCTCGGCCACCACGCGGTTGACCCGGTCCGGCTCGGCACGAGTGGCCACGCCACCGACGTGCGGCAGATCCTCCATGTACATCAGGCCACCACCGCCGAGGTCGATGCAGTAGAACTGCACCTGCCGCGGCGTGTGGGTGGCCGCGGCCGACAGCATCAGGGTCTGCAGGAAAGTCGACTTCCCGGTCTGCGGTGCACCGCCGATCGCGATGTTGCCACCGGCCGCCGAGACGTCGACGCCCCAGATGTCCTGGCGGTGACGGCGCGGCTCGTCCATGATCCCCAGCGCAAAGCGCAGCGGCGCCCGCTGGTAGTCACGCTCGACGAGCTCGTTGACCGGTGTCGGGTCGGTCAGCGGCGGCAGCCACATCTTGTAGGCGCGGCTCTCGCCCGTGCCCAACTGCCCGAGGACGACCTCGCGCAACACCCTGGGTTCGGCGTCTGTACTCATGGCTAGCTCACCGCCGTATCAAAAATCGGGGTCGTCGTGAACTGGTGAATCCGCACCCGGGTCTGTCGCTTCTCCCGGGGCCTGGCCTCGCCGTCCCCGGAGTCGTCCACCTCGGGCACATAGTTGGCGCCGGTGTAGAGGGTGCTGAACTTCACCGGGTCCTCCATGCCCACCCGGAGGAACCCGACACCGCTCTCCTTGTTGGTGATGTACTGCGCCTCCGGCGTGCCGATCACCGCCTTGGACTCGGCGGAGCTGGTGGTACGCAACGCGATTCGGTAGGTCAGGTTGGGCTCGAGCTTGTCGATGCGGACACCGCCGGTGTTCAGCGACTGGGTGGCCAGCAGCAGGTGGACACGCAGCGAGCGACCGACGCGGCAGATCCGGTCGAACAAGCCGATGAAGTCCGGATGGTTCTGCAGGAGCTCGGCGAACTCGTCGACCACCACGAACAGCGTCGGCAACGGCGGAAGGTCCGCACCACGCTCGCGGTGCTTCTCGTACTCGGCGACACCCGACAGCGCACCCGCGGCGCCGACCTGCATACCGGCCTGCCGCAGGATCTGCTGCCGCCGGTCGAGCTCACCGGTGAGCACCTCGCCCATACGGCCGACGAGCTCGGCTTCCTCTTCCATGTTGGTGACGACGGCCGCGGTGTGCGGCAGCTTCTCCATACCCAGGAAGGTCGAACCGCCCTTGAAGTCAGTGAGCAGCAGGTTGATCTGGTCTGGGTGGTGAGTCGCCACCAGCGACAGGATCATGGTCCGCAGGAACTCCGACTTACCCGAGCCGGTGGTACCGATCAGCATGCCGTGCGGGCCGGCACCGAACTCAGCGCCTTCCTTGATGTCGAGCTTCATCACCTCGCCGGTCTTGAGCTCGTGGCCGAACGGGATCTTGAGCCGGTCCCGGTCGGTGTCGGTGAACATCCGCCAACGCGCGGGAGTCACTTCCTCCACCGACTTGGCGCCCACCAGGTGGTGCCATTCCTTCGAGACCTTCTTCTGCACCCGGACGTTCTTGTCGATGATCGTCCCGGTGATCGACCAGCCGGCCAGCTTGCGGGCCACCCGGCCGGCCTGCGCCGGGGTCATCCGGTCGACGACCCGAGTCACCTCGCGGTAGTTCTGGTTGGGCAGCTTGTCGTCGGCCGTCCCATCCGCATCGACCCGCAGCCGGTAGGCCGAACCGCGGTGATTACCCAGGGTGAGCACGGTGACGCCAGCCCGGCCGTCGACCGGGAAGCCGGCCTTGCCGCCGGTCAGATCCACCACGATCACATACGGGCCGCCGGGCGCGGAATCGGCGCTGTGCGGGCCGCGCGCGGTCAGATCGCTCAGGCCGTCGGGCCGGGTGTAGACCAGGCGGGTAGGCCCTGCCGCGTCGGTGTCGGTCTGGTGCTGGACGTGCGGCAACCACTTGAGCCACGACCAGTTCGGATCCTCCGGGTTGTCGGTGAGCACCCGGATCTGCAGCAGATCTGGCGGATGGAAGACCGCCAGATGACAGATCATCGCGGTCAGCAGCCCCGCCGCCCCCTCGATGTCGCCACCCACGGCGATGGTCGGAAATGTCCGCAGCTGAACAAGTTTCGGGCAATCCTGGATCAAGCCGTGAGTGCGCAGGAACTTGGTCACCCACATGTGGCTGACGGGCTCCAGGTGCGGCTGCGGCGCGCCCTGCGGACCGGCCAGTTCGCCGCTGGTGTTCGGCTTGAGCAGCCGGTCCACCGCGATCTCGGCACCGATGCCGATCCGGGTGGCGGCGTAGAAGTCCGAGTTGGCCTGACGCGACCATTGCCGGTGCGTGCCGATGACCGACAACAGATCCTCGGGATGCGGTGCGTGGTAACCGAAGAACGCCACCTGCGCCGTCGCCGACGACGTCACGCGCGTCCGCAGGCCGGCCAGGTACCGCAGGTATTCCTTGCGGTCGGCGTTGATCTCGGGGACCTTCTTGCCGCCCTGACCGCCCCCGGACATGAAGCCGACGGTGCCCATGATCATCATCAGCGGCATCATCAGCATGTACGGGGACAGCTGACGCACCCCGGTGAAGATCATGATCGAGATCATGCCGAGCATGCAGCCACCCATGACCCAGGGCATGGCCTTCTGCATGCCCGACGGCGGGATCTCGACCCCGAGGTCATCCGGTGCGGCGACGTTGATCTCGCCCGGTGTCAGCCGCGGGCCCCGTTTGATCGTCGGGGTGAACTTCTTGGTCGTCATGAGCCCTGCTTGCTTTCGACTTTGCGCGGATGTGGGTCGGCTGGCAGCGTGTCATGCTCAAGCAGCGCCGCGTCCTTCGACAACACCGGGCCCTCCACCAGCAGCCCGACGACTTGCCACGGTGCGTTCACCGAACCGGACAAGCCCAGATTCTTCGCGGCATCGTCATTGGCAATGCCATACCGCACCCCCTGCGGGTCGATGTAATACAGGCTCTCGCCCACCCGGGGATCCGGTGACTGCAGCCGTACGAACTGGCCGCCCTCGATGTACACCGTTGCGTCACCGCCGATCTGGTCGATCCCGGTACCGACCGCCGACGACGGGATCGGCAGCCGGCGACCCGCGATGACGGTGGTCTTCGGTGCCTGGTCGCCCGGCTCACGCTGCCAGGCCCAGCACAGCACCGGCGAGTCCTGGCGCAGCAGCACCTCGAGCGGTTTCTCCGGCAGCGGCGAGACGTACACCTGCTCGGTGATCTTGGCGACCGCGCTGGCCTCGACCGACGGCGGCTGCAAAAGTCCGTAGGAGTTCGTGGCACGCAGCGCCGCGGCGGTGGTGGGGTTGATGCGGGCCACGCCGTCCGGCAACACCACATAGTGCTGCGGCTCGGATTCGGTGGCCGTCTGGAAGACCGAACCGATCACCAGATTCTCCGGCAGGCCAACGGTATTCGGTGCCCCGGCGGCCGGGATCGCCGGCAGCTGCCACGGGCCCATGTTGGCCAGCGCGTTGAACAGTCCCTCGGAGACCGGCGTGGCCTTGGCCGTGACCGGGATGCCTACCGCCGAGCTCACCGCCCGGTCGCCCAGGTCGATACTGTGCCGGCCGTCGGCGGTGACCAGCCAGTTGTCACCCTCGAACGACACCAGCATGCCCTGGTTCGGCTTCATCGGGCCGACCGCGAGATCGGTTGCCAGCGAACGGATCAGGATCGAGGTTTCCACCTTGGGTGCCGAGCTGTCGGGCTTGGCCACGGTGTCGCACAGTGTCCAGCGCGATGCGGGCACGCCCGTCGGGGTGGCATACGGCGCACCGGGGATGCCGATCGGCTGGCCCTTGGGCAACCGGTTGAGCTCCTCCGACTTCACCGCCGACGGAGTGCCCGAGTTGCCGAGAGCCAACCGGGCCGAGGTCAGGTTGTACACCGGCCGCAGCTGGTTGCTGCCCGGCAGCATCACGTAGAGCTGATTGGTGGTGCGGTCCACCAACAACTGGTCGCTGCCTTGCTTGCCCAGCGGCTTGAAATACGCCATCAGCGCTGCGCCCAGGCAGATCAGCACCGAGACCACGATGCCGGCGAACACCGCGCGGCTGTAGAACTGCAGCGGATCGTCGAACATCCGGGTATCCCGGCGCACGATGGCGTGCTCGACGCGGCGCAGCAGGAAGCGCCAGCCGCTGACCTGGACCTTGGTGGTGAGCCGGAAGCCTGCCATCCCTATTCGCCGATGTTCAGGCGGCCGTGGACCGCCGCGATCGCCGCCGCCATGTCTTCTCCGTTGACCTCACTGAGCTGATCCACACCCAGGTTCTCGAAGTCCAGCGACCGGGCCAGCCGCATGTCGCGGTTCTGCTCACCGGCCTCCACCAACTGCCGGGCGTAGCGCCCGTTACCGGCGATGTCCAAAGCCGGCTTACCGTTGAGGGTGCGCTGACCCAGCAGGCTGGCCGCCTCGTGTACCCGCTTGGCCGCCTCGTCGTCGAGCTGTGAATCATTGGCCTTGGCAATGACTTTCGTGATCTCCACGATGTCATCGGGCGCGTACGAGTCGAACTCGATACGGGTCGCGAACCGCGACCGCAGGCCGTCGTTGGTCTCCAGCAGGCGATCGATGTCATTGCTGTAGCCGGCGATGATCACCACCAACCGGTCGCGGTCGTTCTCCATCCGGGCCAGCAGGGTGTCCAGCGCCTCGGTGCCGAACGGGTCGGTGCGGCCGTCGCGCTCCTGCACCAGCGTGTAGGCCTCGTCGATGAACAGCACGCCACCGAGTGCCCGGTCGATCGTCTTGGCCGTCTTCACCGCCGACTGACCCTCGTACTCTGCGACGAAATCCTTTCGGGAGGTTTCGATCAGCTTCGGCTCGGCGATGACCCCGAGGCCGGCCAGGATGTTGGCCACCACGCGCGCAATGGTCGTCTTACCGGTACCAGGGGGCCCCGCGAAGATCATGTGCTTGGAGGTCTGGGCCACCTTCATGCCGCGCGCGGCACGGATCCTGGCCATCTGGGTCGCCGCCCGGTAGGCCTCGATCTGCTCCTTGACCCGGCCCAGACCGATCTGCCGGTCGAGCTCGGCCTGTGCCTCGGCCAGCAGCTTGTCCCGCCCAGAGGTGTCGGCCACCACGCTGGAGGGGTCCCATGGATCAGTGCGGGCAGCGATCTTCTCCGGCGTGGTGGTCTCCAGTCGATAAGCCGGATCACGCAGTGCTGCAGTGACTTTGGGCTCAGGGAAGTTCGCCTGCAGCCATTCCAGCAGAACCTGGGCCGATTCCTCGTTGCCCTGGTAGCGCCGGGCCATCGCCAGGTACCAGGCGATCGCGGGTGCGCATGCCTGGCCGGCCGGAGTGTCATTGGCCTCGGTGAGCCTACGGTCGGCCTCGGTGAACAGTCCGAGGTTGGCCGCCGCCACACCATGCGCCACACCGGCTGCGGCAGCAAGGAACTTGTCGGGCCACTGATCGGCGCCCCGCACCTGGTCGATCACATCGGTCCAGCGTTGCGCTGCACCGTAGATCACCGCCTTGACCCAGGCCACCAGATGATCGGACCCAGCGGCCGGGGCGCCTTCCAACGCCTCCATCGCATCGGCGTAGTTGCCTTCTGCGGCTTCCTGCACTGCGAAACCCAGGGTGATCGACAACGGCGAATTGATCGGGTAGGAGATGTCCTTGCCGTAGATCCCACCGATCGGGATCCGTGCGCCGACACTGTTCATCGAGATCTCGGCGGTGCCGGCCAGCTGGCCGAAGTTCGAGCGCGAATACCAGGCCCGGAACAGCGTCACCCGATCGTTGTCACCACACCGGATCCGACCGATCCACGCGTCACACGCAGTTTCGTCGTAATTGGTGATCTCGGTGAACATCTCGAGCGAGCGGGCCGGGGAACTGCTGAGCATCCCGACTGCCGAGCCGAACATCCCAGCGAGGTGGTCAACCATGATCGCCTCCATAGCGAGTCGAAAAGACCTGGGCCCGAGCATCATCGGCTTGCTCTGGGGTGAGCAGATCCAGGTCGCGGGTCAGAAAGTCGCGGGTCGCCGCGTCGTCGTGCCCATGCTCGCGCATTCCTGCCAGCATGAACGAGTACTGAGCGGACTTCGCCTGCTGAGCAGCCAGGCCCGCGATCACCAGGATCTCCTCGGCGAGATCCCGTTCGGTCAGGTTGGTGACTTTGGGCGCCAACTCGATCTGATGCACCCGGCCGTCCATGAACGCCGTCACCGTGACCGTTTCCGGCGGATTGGTGACGGTGAACAGCGGCACCCCGAGGTTCTCGTTTTCGTCGACAGATCCCTCCGAGTGCCCACCGTCGTTGGCCTCCGTGTCATCCGACTCCAAATCACCGAAGACGACACCGTCGTCGCTGTACGTCCCGAGCGCATCCAAGCCCGCGGCGTCCGAGTTGTCGTCCGTGGACGCGAAATCCAGCACCGAAAGATCGTCGTATTCATCGTCGTCCGGATGATGTGGCGGAAAGTCACCCACCGTGGCGGCCTCTTTCAGTGCGGGTAGGAGCTATCCGATTCGGACCTGTCGAACCACGAACCCGAAGGCAGGAACTCGATCAACCCGTCCAGGGCCCGCTGCAGATTGTCCTTGGTTCCGGTCAGGAAGCTGCCGTAGAGCTCCCCGTTCACCCGGCGCGGGATGGACACGATGCGTCCCTGCGGCGAATCGAGCACGCCTGCGGCGACGTCCACCTGAGAGGTGGTGCCACCCGGATTCCGCTCGGACACCACGAGCTCCACCCAGCTCTCGGGCTCGGAGATGATATTCGCGTAGACCCGTGCCGAGGTCGGCGGAATCCCGTATCCGGTCAGCTCGTCGGCAGTCCGGCAATTGGCCAGGGTCGCCGCCACACCGGTCAGAGGCTCGACGCTGGCAGGCATGCCTTCTCCGAGCACGGTCATCACCATGCCGGCCAGACCCACCTGCGCGGCCACCCGCTGCAGCACCAGCATGTCGTTGTCGCGGGCGGCGACCACATGCCGACCACCCTTACGGCACACCACAAACCGGATCATCTTCCCGCCGACGTCGCGGCGCCACCAGCGCCCCTCCAGCGTGCGTTCGGGCCGGCTCAAGGTGTCGAGCATGGCCGCCACCTCGGGGTGAGGGCTGCCGAAGACGTCCAGCACCCCCTGGGCCATGAGATCCCGCTCGACCTGTTCCCACACGGTCTTGCGCAGGTCAGGTTGTGGGATGTTCAGCCGGATACCCATCGAGGGCGGAAAATCGGACAGTCCCAGCTTGTCGGCGATCACCAGGATTCCGTCGATGGTCAGTTCGGCCCCGACGACATCGTCGATCGCCGCGGTATTCGCGTCAGCGCTGAAAGAATTGGTCATGACTCCGCCCCTACCGAACAGGTCCGCCGAGGGCACCGGCCATCGTGGAATCCGTCCGGTCGTACCCACTCGCCGCGCGCGTGAGCTTCTCCCCTAGGTCCTGCGACACTCTGGCCAGACCGGTTCCCGCAGCTCGACGCGCGTGGAGCGCGGCCGCGACGGCCTCGGCCATCGACGACGAGATCGGCCCATGCGTGGCGCGCACCGAGGCGTCGACACCGTCGACAACTCCGGTGGCCACTGCCAGGCTGCTGGCAGCCTGGCCCTGTTTGGCCGATAGCTCGTGCAAATGAGCGGTGGCAACCCGCAAATCACCCGCCATGAAAATTTCCCCTCGATCCCTGTCCCCGGATTCTTACCTGTCGATCACGGCCGCAGATCCGGGTACACCGCGATCTAATGTAGCCGCCGCTGCCATATGCAGCTGGCCCTGCTCGAAATCCGCCCCGACATGCACCGGAGCCGGACCCGCGACTCCGCTGCCGGCGGCCACGGCTTCCAGGTCGGGCGGCAGCGTCCTGGCAGCCTCGTCGTCCCCTCCGGCGCCCGGCGGATCCGGCGGTTCACCGGCAGAATCCGTCCCGGGCGGACCTCCCGCCCGGCCCTCCCCGGGCCCGTCGTCTTCGCCGTCGCCGTCCCTGTCGTCCGCGTCGTCGCGGTGGTCCTTGTCGTCGCGACCGTCCCGCCCTTCGCGGTCTTCGTGGTCTCCGCCAGCCGGGCCGTCGGCATCGGTTCCGTCCGACGCTTTGTCGAGCTGGTCCGCGCCCGAGCCGGTACCACCCAATTGTCCGGCCGCCTGACTGCCCATCTGCGCCGCCTGCGTCCCGGCCTGTGCGGCCTGGGTCGCCGCCTGCCCGGCGGCCTGCAAGACGCCGCCGAGGATTGCGCCGAGCGGGCTGACCAACGATCCGAGAATCCCGCCGAGCGCGCCCGCGGCTTCAGAGGCCGCGGCCGAGGACGGAGAGGACGCGGAGGCCGGCATGGCCGCCGGCATCGAGGGCGCTGCCACGGGCACCGATGACCCCGTGGGTGCACCACCTCCACCACCACCGGACGGTGCACCTCCGGACGGACCGCCACCGGAGGGGGCGTCACCATCGCTGGTAGTGCCACCCGGTACGTCGGCCTCGGGGTCGCCCGGGGCGGCCGGCGCGTCCGGGTCGCCGACCGGCGGGGCGAACTCCGCGCCGTTGGGATCGGCACCGCCGACCAGGGTCTCGTATTGCGCTGCCGCGGTACGCACCACGGCCGCGTTCTGATCGATGTGTCCACTCAAGGTTTTCAGGTCACCACTCGAATCGCTGACGGCCTTGGCGACCATCGCGACCTCGGCCGACATCTGGGCGGCCGTCCCGAAACCCGGGATGATGCCCGTGCCCGTGGTGAGCAGGCTCATCGCACCCAGCCAGTCGGAATGCCCGTCGAGGCTGTCCCGCGCCGCCGCGATCTGGCGGGCCTCGGCGGACAGCACTTCGGCCACCATGTTGTCCAGCCCCAGCATGGTCTGAACGCGGCCGACCTGCTCGGTGTTGCGATCGGCGTAGGCCGCCGCCCCTCCGCTGTTCCAGCTGTCGTCAGGGAAAGCCGACGCGAGCACCTCCCCGACCGCGCCCATCGTGTCGGCCCCGTCACCGAAGCTCTGCCCGCTCTCCGGATCTCCGACTCCGGTGCTGCGCTTCATCGACTCGATGGTCTGTTGACCGGCCGTCATGATGGGCGACCGGGCCGCCCTGATCAGACGCGGGCCGATCTGGGAGGCAAAGAAGTTCGCGGCGCGCTCGGTCCACCTCAGATTGTTCTCGATTACGCCTTTGCCGAAATCGGCAATATCGCCTAGCAGCCCCATACCCCGTATCCCCTTCGCCGGAACCGAGATTACCAGCGCATCCGACCCGGTCAGCGCACCAATTTCAGGCCCCGGCACGGACCGGATCGGCGGTCCCGGAAGGGACTCCGACCACCACTTATTGCACTTGGGAGATCGTTTTCGCGGAGAGGTACGAACCGCCGCGAACACGGTGCGTACGCCGCGCGCGATGCCGCGCTGTGGGGGCACTGGGTCACCCCTTCGGGGACACCTTCCACCGGGGTTTCGGTATGCGCCAAGGTTTGCCGCACAAATTTGCTGCACCGTAATTTCGGGCCGATTGTGGGCGGATCATGCAAGCCGGACCCGTTGTGGTCGATACTTGAGCACGTTCAAAGTTCCCTTGTGTGAGTTCCGGAGGAGATTCAGGCGTGCCCGACCCCGACGACACCTTGCGTAGAGAGCTCGGCTGGACGGGTCCGGAGGAATCCCACTTCGAGCCCGACACCCGGCCGACCCGTCGTAAGCCGCCAGAGCCGCCGTCGATCCCCGGCCGTCCGCCGGTCAATTTCGTGCCGTCGAAAGCTCCGGAAAGTACCGACCCCGACGCCGGCTCACCGCACGGCGTACCGACCGATCCCGACGCCGAGCGGGCCCGCAGCACGTTCCGGGAGGCGCCTCCCGCTCCGCCGGCACCCCCGCAACAGCAGGCGTCGCCACCGCCACCACCCGCACCACCGCAGCCTCAGCACGACGCCCGGCAGGCACCCCCGAACCAGGCGCCGCCCAGCCCTGGCCATCCGGAAGCCCGTCCGGACGCGTGGGAGCAGCATCCGCCCGGCTGGCAGCTTCCGTCACAGCGCCCGCCCGGGCCCGGAGGCCCGCCACCGCAGCAGCCCTACGGACCGCCCCCCGGCCAACCCTGGCCTGCCGAAGGCGGATTCGCACCGGATCCAGCTGGCGCACCTGCCGTTCCTCCGCTGCCGACCGGCTCCTACGCCGACCGCATCCGGGTCAACGACCTGGTGCCGCCGAAGCGGCAGCCTCCCGGCAGTGGTTGGCGGCTGTTCGTCTACCGGGCGACGTTCGGAATGGTCAATCCCGGTCCCTCACCCGAGGACCTCCGGATGGCCGAGCTGGAGACCAAGATCAAGGGCCTGCTGCGCGGTCACTACAAAGTCGGGGTGATGGGCAAGGGCGGAGTCGGCAAGACCACCGTCTCGGCCAGTGTGGGGTCGATCTTCGCCCAGCTGCGCCAGGACGACCGCGTGGTCGCCATCGACGCCGACACGTCCTTCGGCAAGCTCGGCAGCCGCGTCGACCCGCAGGCCCAGAGCTCGTACTGGGAGCTCGCCAACGACCGACACCTGGACTCGTTCGCCGATGTGCGCAGTCGGGTCGGCACCAACGCCGCCGGACTGTTCGTCCTGGCCGGCGAGGGCACCCCGGCCCGCCGCCGGGTGCTCGACGCGGCGATCTACCGCGAGGCCACCACCCGTCTGGACAAGCATTTCTCGATCTCGGTGGTGGACTGCAGTTCGACGATGGACTCGCCCGTCACCCAGGAGGTGCTGCGCGATCTCGACGGCTTGATCGTGGTGTCGTCACCGTGGGTCGACGGCGCCGCCACCGCGGGCCAGACGCTGGACTGGCTGGCCGCCCACGAGATGACGGACCTGCTGCAGCGCACCGTCGTGGTGCTCAACGACTCGGACGGCCACGCCGACAAACGCACGCGGACGATCCTGGCCGGACAGTTCTCGGGTCAGGGCCAACGCGTGATCGAGGTGCCGTTCGACGGGCACCTGCGACCCGGCGGCGTCGTCGATCCCAGGGAGATGTCGACCCCGACCCGCCGCAAGTTCCTCGAGATCGCCGCAGCGCTGGCCGAGCACTTCCCTACCGCCGACGAGCGGCGAGACCACTAGCCGGGCAGCTGATCAGCGCATTGCGCCGATCAGCGCCTCCAGGGCGTGGACGGCGGACGCATCGACGGGGTACTCCGCCTCGGCCCGCGCCACGATGTCCTCGGAAACACCTGCCGCCGTAGCGGTTTCACTGAGTGTCAGGTTCGCCTGCCGGCGGGCTGCATAGAGCCGCTGCCCGAGGGTGGCCCCTGGCGCGGTGGCGGCGAGGTTGGTCAACTCGTCGATCTGGCGCCGCACCGCGCTGAGCGCCTTGATCAGCGCGGGCGTCACCATACTGAGCCGCGCTGCGCGAGCCGCAACCGCCTCCAGCTGACGAAGATCAGCCAGCACGGACGTGACCCGCGGCGTGAACTCGGGTTCTCTGACGGCCGGCAGGGTGGCGATCGTCGACTCCAGCGTGTTCACCGCTGTCAGGACCGCTTGCGCGATGAGCGGAACCTCGTCACTGGCCGGCGGCGTGCTCGTCCACTGCGGTTGTGCGGCGACGACGGTCGGTGGTTCGGCGGGTACCGGTGCGAGCATCGGCTGATCCGGTACGGGCCCGCCCTGACGCAACCGGGCGATGGTGCCCGGTGGCCAGCGCAATACCTCTTCGAGCTTGAGCCGGGTGCGCTCGCGGGGCCAGCTGCGACCCTTCTCGAACGCGATGAGGGCGCCGGCGTTGATGATCCCGTCGGCGGCGAGGCTGCGCTGGCTGATGTCGAGTTCGCGGCGTCTGGCCGCGGCCGCTGCACCGGCGCGGATGAGTCCGACATCGAACTCGCCGGTGGCGAGGTCGTACTCAGCGTCGGTCATACGGGCTGTTTCCTCGCCAATGTGCTCAGCCTCAGCCGAGTGCTGAAGCGGTTTGCCGGGACCCATCAATCCTAACCCCAGACCGAAGCACCGCTACGCATTGGGTTTTTCGCTTCCTTAGCAAACAACTCCGACGCTACGGCTTCTCCGTTACTCAAACCGCACTCATGCTACGGGTACACAGAGGTACCTGTTGATGTTTTGACGTGCAGTTTTAGATACATAGTCACTTTCCGCTGGTGGTTCGCCATCGTTACCAATGGAAATTTCCGTAGCGTTGCACCGCTGCGGTTTCACCCAAACTGTTGCATCGCTACGGTTCTTGCTATAGCGTTCCTCCCAACGCGGTACACACCGCAACACAAGTCCTAAACAGGAGCAGCAGCATGAACGCACTGATGGCCAACGGCATCCCGCTCGGCGTGTGCACCAGTGACCCGGAGCGGTGGACCTCCACCCCCGACGATCAGGCGAAGGTCATCTGCCGGGAGTGCCCGCGGCGCTGGCTGTGTGCCCGCGAGGCCTGCGAACTGCCCCGCGCCGAAGGACTTTGGGCCGGCATCATGGTTCCCGAGGGCGGCCGCGGCCGGACCTTCGCGCTCAAGCAGCTGCGATCGCTGGCCGAGCGCAACGGCTACCCGGTGCGCAAGCTGGGCCTGGTCTTCCCCGAAGCCGCCTGAATCCGCAGCCGGCGCAAATCCACCAGTACTTTTGTCTGGCCTTTTCGCTGCCGATTCGAGGGGACGGCAGGGCAGAGGCGAGTTTCCATCGGGGGAGGAATAGGGGCCCGGGGTATGTCGTTACACCCGCAGACGGTGTCGGGCATTGCCCCGGGCCCCACACCAGAACCGTCGCTTCGAGCGACCACTCGCCGCGAGGCGCAGTGACGGCACCGTCCCCCAACTTCTCCTTCGTCTACCGCTCCAGCTCGGCGACCACCGCATCGAGCAGAGCATCCACATCGTCCTCGTCGTAGCCGCGCTGAAACATCGGCGGCTTCGGGAACACGATGTTGCGCACATCATCGGCACCGAGGTGCCCCCGCCCGTCGAGCCTGCGGGCCACCAGCGCGAGAAAATCGTCGACCGACTTCTTGTCGTAACCCCGCTTGCCCAGTGGCGGCTTCGAAAATTCGGTGCTGCGAACGTCTTCGGCTGTCAATCCCCCGGTCATGCGGGTCATGCTAACCGCGTCCGGTTCGCGTCGACGCGGTTACCGTGAGGATCATGAGCAACACCGATACGGCGCCTGCCGAGGTCACCTGCGCCAACTCGGAGTTCACCGGGGTCCTGCACCCGCGCGAGGTACCGCTGGGCGGACCGCGGGCCATGCTGGTCCGGCGCACCCTGCCGCAGCGAGACCGGTCGATGATCGGTGCATGGTGCTTCGCCGACCACTACGGGCCGCACGACGTCCGGGCCGCGGGCAGGGGGATGGACGTGGCGCCCCACCCCCACACCGGATTGCAGACGGTGAGTTGGCTTTTCGACGGCCTGATCGAGCACCGCGACAGTGCCGGAGTGCATGCCATGGTCCGCCCGGGCGAGCTCAATTTGATGACGGCGGGTGCCGGTATCTGCCACTCGGAGGTCTCCACGCCGGACACCACGCTGCTGCACGGCGTGCAGCTGTGGGTGGCCCTGCCCGACTCCGCTCGCGACACCGGACGCGACTTCGCCCACTACGCACCACCGCCCCAGACGGTCGACGGCGCCACAGTCGGGGTGTTTCTCGGCGAGCTGGTCGACTCACCGTCGCCGGTGCACACCTTCACGCCACTGCTGGGCGCGCAGATCGACCTGGATCCGGGTGCGGTGCTGACGCTCGATGTCGACCCGGCCTTCGAACACGGCGTCCTGCTCGACCAGGGGGCGATCGAGGTATGTGGCACCACGCTGGCCGTCGCCGACCTGGCCTACCAGGCGCCGGGCCGCGCACAGCTGCAACTGGCCAACCGCGGCGACGGCCCGGCCCGGGCGATCCTGCTGGGCGGCCCGCCGTTCACCGAGGAACTGGTGATGTGGTGGAACTTCGTCGGCCGCAGCCACGACGACATCGTGACCTACCGGGAACTCTGGCAGGACAACGATGCCCGGTTCGGCGATGTGCAGGGCTACGAAGGCCGGATCGCACGGCTCCCCGCACCGCCGCTGCCAAACGGGCGGCTCAAGCCCCGCCCGCGGCCGTCGGGTTAGGCGTTCAGATACTGGGCCGTGTTGCCGCCCACCGGCATCTCTCCCAGCCCGAGCTTGCGGTGATCCCAGCTGCGCTGCCGGCCAGGCACCACCCGCACGGCGACGCGGTTGTTCATCATCTGGTCGACGAACGGACGCATCTCGTCGGTGTAGGGCCCGGTGTACCGCTCCCACACGCTGATCCCCACGCGCAGAAGGGTTTCCGGATCGTCGATGATCTCGGCGGTGCCGTCGATCGACACGCCGCGCAGGCTGTCGTAGGTGTCGCCGTCCTCGATCATCACCGTGATCGTCGGGTCGCGTCGCAGGTTGACCGCCTTCTGCGACTTGGCCTTGGTCTCGAACCAGATCTCACCGTCGAGCACCGCGTACCACATGGCGACCAGATGGGGCCGGCCGTTGGGCAGCACCGTGGCCATCGTCGCCGTCCGACTGCGCTCGATGAATTCGGCGATCTCGTCGTCACCCATGACGATCTTCGTGCGCTCGTTCTTGCCCACCCTGTCACCTCTCTGCTCGGTCAGCCCACCATAGCCACGGCCGCACCGGCTCCCGCGAGCCCGGTCGGTCACCCGGTCCGCCGGCTACAGCACGCCGAACTGCGAGGTCACCCAGCGCACCGGATCCACGCACCGGAACGGGGCAATACCCCTGGCGTGCAGCCGGTTTCCGGTGGGCGCATGGCCGAGCGCCGACACCGCAAAGTACCGGCTCGCCAACCGCGGACCCGAGGCCGGATTCTCGACGCCTGCGACGATCGAGCCGCCGTGCAGCCGAACCAGCAGGCTGCGTACCTCCTGGTCGAGCAGTTGTCCGTCGACGTCGTCGTACCGCTTGCCGTCGGAGGTGTCACGCAGGAACGCCGCTCCTCCATTCGACATCACCAGCGCCCATTCCGAACCCTGGACGTCGCGCAGCGCCCGCAGCACGTCGAACTTGGACAGGATCACCGCGAGTTTGGGCTGGCCCGGGTTGACCGCCAACAACAGATTGCCCAGCACCGAACGGGGTTCCCCGCCGCTGAACGGCTGGGGCGGCAGCAGATCCTGCAGTTGATCCCGGATCGCCTTGACCCGTAGCGGGTCGAACATGAAGAACACCCCGTCGGCGTGGCCGAAGAACTGGAACGGCGGCGCCCGCAGGTCACCGTTCTCCAGGTCCTCGCCTGCCACGTCGCGCAGCACCAGGAAGCGGCGCACCCCGTGCCAGACACCGATCGAGAACACCAGTGGCTCACGCTGATTCGGGGCCTGGGTGTGCACCGTCGGCGTGGGCGGCAACAGGCCCCGCTGCACGTACAGCGGCCCCTCGTAGTTGGTGGCGTAATTCTGCGCGGTGGCCCGGGTGACCGGTTCCATCACCACACCGAACCGCTCGCACAACAACTCGAGCTGCTTGACCAGCACCGCGATGTAGAGGCTCTTGCCCGTCGCCCGCGCGCCGGCGAGCGCGATGCAGATGGCGTGTCCCTCCCGGAAGCCGTCGGGCAGCGTGAAGTGGCAGACCGGGCAGATCTCCACCGCGTGCCCCTGCAGTGCCCGGCTGGCCTCGGACACCGGTGGTGGCGGGCCGTTGTAACCGGGCGTGCGGGTCCAGGTGTAGAGCGGACCGCAATCGGCGGGTGCGCCCACGTACGCGGAGGCGACGTCGTCGCGGTAGCGGGTGCCGCCGGCTTGGGCGGGCAGCGTCCACAGATGGTTGTTCGGGCTCAGCGGGGTGAAGCACCGCGGGCATTTGCTCATGTCAGCCCCGGCTCCCCCTCAGTCGCTCCGCCAGCGACGGTTGCTCACCCCGCCGCGTCACCAGCCTGTTCACCATCTTGCGGTATCCGCGCATCGTCCCCTCAGAGGCATCGCCCGACAACTGCGCCATCAACACCACCACGGATTCCGCCTCCGCGCCGCCCATGCCGGCCGCGACCTGCCCGGCCAGCACACCCGCGAGCTGATCCACCGGGTCGAGCGGATGTGCGGTGGCCTCGGCCGCGGCGGCACGGAGCAGGCTGATCGCCACCACCGACACCGGCGCCAACTGGGTGCCGTCGACGAGCGGCAGCACCCTGGCCACCGCCTGTGCGCCGCAACCGCTTTCCGCCGCCAACGCGTGGCAGGCCTGCGGATACGGCTGGCCGGCGAGCACACCCAACAGCGCGAACGCCAGCAACCGCACCGAGAAATCCGGGTGCACCGAGCCTGGCTCCAGACCGGCCAGGACGTGATCCCACAGCGGCACATAGGCGCTCTGGTGCGTGTGCAGAAACCGCTGATGCAGCCAATCTCGCGGCTCGATGTGGCGCACGGCCGCACAGGCCACCGCCACGTTGTCGCCGTTGTCCTCGATCACCTTGCCGGCCAGCTGGTGCAGCGCGGCCGAGTCCGCGACCCCCACCAGGGTGCGCAGCGCAGCCATCCTGGGCAGCGGGTCGGTACCGATGGCCAACAGCAGATCCGACGGGTTCCAGACCGACGCCGCGGCGGCCGCGGCGAAATGGCCGGGTTCCGTCGTCCGCAGCCACCACAGCTGCGCGCCGAGATCGCCCGCGAGTTGCGGTCCGCGCCGCTGCGACCGCAAGCCACGCAGCGCGGCGCGAATCCACACCGGGTCCCATGGCTGGGCCCCCGCGAGCTCGGCAGGCTCGGGCACGACGGCTGCCTCGGCCAGCCAGTCCAGCACGTCATCATCGACAGCGCTGCCCTCGGCATCACCGTCACGCAGCAGCCACGTCCCCAGCGACAGCCGGTCCGCGGCACCGATCCGCCCGCGTACCCCCGGGTCCGCCAGGCCGGGCAGCACACCGTCGGTCAGCGCCGCGCGCAGCCGGTCGTCGGCGACCCCGGCGCGCAACAGCAGGTCAACCACCCGTAGCAACCGGTCAGGCCCCCGGGCCTGTCCGCGCTCCAGTGCCGGCCCGATCGCCTTCCGCAACGACGAAGGTATTGGTTTCCCGTGAAACATCCTCGGCCCCAACGGGATTGGGCCCGTCTGAGTCAACCACGCGTCATCAGCAATCGCTCGCGCGAAGTAGGTGGCATCGGCGAACGCCGCGCCCGCGCCGTCGGGCAATTCGTGCACGGCCCGCCAGGCATCGGCCGTCGTGGTGCCGACCACCGACGACAGCACGTCGGCGATGATGTGCGCGGCCTCCGATCCCACCAGCGCGCCCGACGGCGAATGCGCGGCGATCACCTCGTAGGCCTCCACCTGCGCGTCGGCGAATTCCGGGTGACCGGCTACCGCCATGGCCATCGGCCACGCGGGATGCAGTCCGTCGTCACGCACCTGCGAGGAGAAGGTGTCGATGTCGTCGAGCACCCGCCGGGCGGACGCCGCGTCGAGCAGCACCACCTGCGCCATCACCGACCACCTGGTCACCTCGATGCGGTGGCCGCCCGCGGTCCGGTGCGGGTCACCGCCGAGTTCACCCAGCGATACCGTCTCGGATTCGCTGATCACCACCAGGCCCGGTTCGACCGCGGCCACGTCCTCGATCGGCACCGCGCTGAGGATCTGGCCGCCGTGCGGCGCGACCTGCTCGGCCCGATCAAAGGTGGAGAAGCTCAGGCTCGCCGCGGTGCCCGGCGACATCAGGAAACTCACCAGGCCGATCCACTGCGCCGCCGCATCCGGGGACTGCACGCCCAACACCACCGGAGGCCCGCCGGCCAGCGCCGCGGCCACCGCATCCAGCAGGGCGAACAGCGTCGCCAACCGCCAGTGGGCAGTGTCCAGTGCGAACGCCACCACGCTGTCCTTGGTCACCGCACTGCCCAACTCCGGCAGCACCCCGGGCAGCACGGCCCGCGCCACCGCGGCGGCACCGTAAGGCTGCAGCCAATACGAAGACCGCCAGCGCTGGATGGCCCGGGACCGCGGGTGGGTTTCGGGCGCCCGGTCCAGCAACACGTGGGCGAACACATTGCCCGGCCGGCCCGTACTGTCCGACCCCGCCGGGAAGGTGTGCCAATAGCCGGCGCCGTCCCCGAGGTGGCGGTAGGCCAGCCGGCGAGGCCCCTGCTCGAGCTGCTCAGGGGTGGGGAAATCGGGCGTCTGGCCCACCGTGCGGAACACCGTGTGAACCCCGGCGATCAACGCCTGCGTCTCCGTGGGCGTGAGACCGCCACTGGTTTCCTTGACCTGCCAGCCACCGACATTCCCGACCGCATCGAACGACGTGTAGGCGAGCTGGCCGTAGCGCGACGTCATAACACCGTCGTGGTGAGCTGCAGGGTCTGGACCGGCGGGTCCAGCAGGGCCACGGTGCGCAACTGGGCCGGATCCCGAATGTCGAGGAAGAGCCGGATCCAGCCGTGCAGGCCGCTGACATTGGCGGCCCACAGCTCGCCGGAGCCCGACGCGGTCAGCGCCGTCCAACGCAACTGCTTGGACGGCTGGTCAGCCAGCTGTCCCTGTGCGTCCAACGGCGCCACATCGACCGGCTGGCCGTCGTGCACGCTCAGCGGCATGCGCTGAGGATTGTTGACCAATATGAACGAAGGCGAGCCGGGCACGTCGTGTTCGGAGCGCACCGCCACCGTGGCCGTGGTGGGGAAACCATTGGGGTCGCGGCCGATTCGCACCGCGTACTGCAGCCGCAGCATGCCCGGGTACACGATGCCGGCCACCGGCCCGGTCACCCGGCGCCCACCCGAGAACGCCACCGGCGCCAGGTGCAGCGAGCATCCGCCGACCGGAAGCGCCCCGGTCAGGTGCATGCCGCCGTACTTCTCGTAGTCCTCGAGCGAGATCTCGAACGACCTGCCGGTCAGGCCGGCCCGGGGGTCATGGCCCTTGGCCGCCAACGTCACCACCACACCGGCGGCGCCGTCCGGCCACTCGAAAGTCAGTACCTGCTTGTTGCAGTACTCCACGAGCTCGATGTCGCGAATCGTGCCGGTGCGCACCGCCGACACGGTCCGGCCGAGGACGGCGTGCCCCGCCAGGATCGTCACCGGCGTGACGTAGGCCCGGCTCCAGCCCTGGGGCCAGCCCACGCCGGCCATCAGCGTGCGGTAGCTGCCGTCGGGCTGAGCCTGCTCCGTCACCTGCTGCCGCAGACGCAGGTCCGGTGTCAGCCCGACCTGATCGAGCGCATTCTCGGGGAGTTCGGTGGAGACACCACCGGCACTCGGGCCCGTCTGACTGAGGAAGATCGCCACCTCGGCTCCGGGAGCCGCCCACGACACGTCGAACGTCTCGCCGTCGAAACCGGTGTCGACGGTGATGTCGGTGACCGCGGCCAGCACCGCCGAGACCTCGATGTCGGCGTCGGCGGGCTCGGAAAGCCGCGTCTTTCCGTCGACCTCGACGGCGCAGCGCACCCGGTAGCGGTAGCGCACCCCCCGGGCCGCTCCGGAGTCGACGAAACCGGTCCGGTGCTCACCGTCGGCCAGGATCCGGTGCGACTCGTCGATCCCGGATTCTTCTGCCGCATCATCGAGCCGGATGCGGTACACGTGCACGGAACTCGACGCGGGCGGTGCCGTCCACTTCCCGATGACCAGGCCGTTGTCCTCACGGATGGTCATGTCACTGACCGGCGCCACCAATACCCCGCCGGCATACAGCACGGGACGGGTGCTCAGGGCGTCCGCGCGCGACGTTCCGGTGATGACCCAGACCTGGTAGTACCGCACGGGACCGGCCATCGGCCGGTCGTCGCTGGCGGCCGACAACGGTGTCGCCGCGACGAGGTCGGCGTTCTCCGGGGACTTGGGCTGCCGGTCCTCGGCGCTGACCACCCGGTACAGCACCACTCCCCCGTTGGCCTGGTAATCCGGCCAGCTGAGATCCACGACGCCGGGGCGGGACGCGTCGTGGCGGAACGCGATGGCGTGGACGTCACCGGCCGCGGGTACCGCCGGCTCCGGCGGACTGACCGGGGCCCGGGTTTCGAGTTCGGCGAGCAGGCGGGCCATCTCGTCGGCATGTTCTGCCACCGACCCGGGCAGCATCTCCCGGATCTGCTCGACGTCGGTGCGTCCGGACCTGAGCACGAGGCGCAGGTGCGCCTCCTTGAAGCTGCGGGCTGCGACCGCGCCGGAGTCGACCAGTTGCTGACGCCAGGCCAGCAACGGTGCCAACCGGGGATCCGCGTCGTCGGGATCGTCGACGGGATACAGATCGGGCATCAGAACACCAAATCCCCGCCGGACGTGATCGCTGCGCGTCACGTGCTCCGGCAGCTCGAACAGCGCGAACTCCTGAGGTGTGTAGGCCGACACTGGCCTGCACACTCGGAAACGCTACCGCAGCAGCGGCTTGGTCACCGCCACATGGTGGGTGACGTGGATGCCAGGGGTTGTGCACCACCACATATGGTCGGCACGTCGGATGGATCGCGATCTGAGGAGGGACATGTCCCCTGCCCACTCCACCAGCAACGACGTGTGGGAAGTGATGTCGACATCGCGGACC
Source organism: Mycolicibacterium sp. 050232 (assembly GCA_036235365.1). Lineage (GTDB taxonomy): Bacteria > Actinomycetota > Actinomycetes > Mycobacteriales > Mycobacteriaceae > Mycobacterium. The sequence goes on from JAZBEZ010000010.1 coordinate 140,624, forward strand.
ATCCGGCGGTTCACCAGCGAACCGGTGGACGACGCGACGCTGACCCGTTGCCTGCAGGCCGCGGCGTGGGCGCCATCGGGAGCGAACGCGCAGGCCTGGCGGTTCGTGGTGCTCGGCTCGGCCGAGCAACGCGCCGTCGTGGCCAAGGCCGCGGCGCAGGCGCTCGCGGTGATCGAACCGGTCTACGGCATGAGGCGACCGGCCGAGGACGACACCAGCCGGCGCGCCAGAACCAACCGCGCCACCTATGAATTGCACGACCGGGCAGGCGAGTTCACCTCGGTGCTGTTCACCCAGCAGCGCTTCCCCACCGCCTCGGAACTTCTGCTCGGCGGATCGATCTTCCCGGCCATGCAGAACTTCCTGCTGGCCGCCCGGGCGCAGGGGCTGGGTGCCTGCCTGACCAGCTGGGCCTCCTACGGCGGTGAACAACTACTGCGCGAGGCCGTCGGGGTGCCCGAGGACTGGATGCTGGCCGGCCATGTCGTGGTGGGCTGGCCGCGCGGGTCGCACGGCCCGGTGCGACGCCGGCCGCTCAGCGAGCTGGTCTGCCTGGACCATTGGGACAACCCGGCGACCTAGGCTTCATCTATGGGTCCAGCATCCGCCCTGATGCCAGCGGCGTTCATCGGCCACGGCAGCCCGATGAACGCGCTCGAGGCCAACCGCTTCACCGCGGCCTGGCGCGATTTCGGGCAGGCCGTGCCCCGCCCCCGGGCGATCCTGGTGATCAGTGCGCACTGGTACATCAACGCCACCGCGGTCACCGCGATGCAGTGTCCGCGCACCATCCACGACTTCTACGGATTCCCGCACGAGCTCTTCGAGGTCCGGTACCCGGCACCGGGACTGCCGGAGCTGGCCGAGGAGGTCAGCGACGTGGTGCAGCCGACCTGGGTGGGTGCTGACGTGGACAGCTGGGGTATCGATCACGGCACCTGGTCGGTGCTGGTGCACGCTTTTCCCGACGCATCCATACCCGTTGTGCAACTGGCGATCAACGCCAACGAGCCTGCCGAGTACCACCTGCGACTCGGGGCGAAGCTGGCGCCGCTGCGCGAGCGCGGGGTGCTGATCGTCGGCAGCGGCAACATCGTGCACAACCTGGCGGGGATGGACCCGGCGCAGCCCGAGGACGGTTTCGACTGGGCCCGCCGCTTCGACGACGCCGCCCGCGAACAGCTCACCCACTCCCCCGCCGACGTCCTCGCCCTCGAGACGCATCCCGACTACCGGGCCGCGGTTCCCACCCCGGACCATTTCATCCCGTTGTTGTACTTCGCCGGACTCGCCGGTGCCGCAGCCGATTCCGCTCGCACGGTCGACACCTTGGTCAGCGGCTACACCTACGGGTCGCTTTCGATGACCTCCTACCTGCTGCGTTGACGCGGTTGATTCCCGCGAGACCGCCAGTACCGGCGCGATAGGGTGACGGGCGTCATGCGCGGAATTCTTCTGGCCGGCGGATCCGGCACCAGGCTGCATCCGATCACCACGGGTGTCAGCAAGCAGTTGCTGCCGGTGTACGACAAACCGCTGGTCTACTACCCGCTGTCGACGCTGATCATGGCGGGGATCCGCGACATCCTGGTGATCACCACACCCACCGATGCCCCGGCATTCCAGCGCCTTTTGGGCGACGGCTCGGCGTTCGGCGTCAACCTGACCTACGCCGCCCAACAGCAGCCCGAGGGGCTGGCCCAGGCGTTCATGATCGGCGCCGAGCACATCGGCACCGATTCGGTGGCACTTGTACTGGGCGACAACGTTTTCTACGGACCGGGCTTGGGCACCAGCCTGCGCCGGTTCCAGAACGTCAGCGGCGGAGCGATTTTCGCGTACTGGGTGGCCGACCCGGCGGCCTACGGTGTCGTCGAGTTCGGCCCCGACGGGACCGCCCTGTCCCTCGAGGAGAAGCCGGCCGTACCCAAATCCCAGTACGCCGTGCCGGGGCTGTACTTCTACGACAACGACGTCGTCGAGATCGCGCAGTCGCTGCGGAAGTCGGCGCGCGGTGAGTACGAGATCACCGAGATCAACCAGACCTACCTCGAGCAAGGCCGGCTCTCGGTCGAGGTGCTGGCCCGCGGGACCGCGTGGCTGGACACCGGGACCTTCGACTCGCTGCTCGATGCCAGTGACTTCGTGCGCACCATCGAACGCCGCCAGGGCCTGAAAATCGGTGTGCCGGAAGAGATCGCGTGGCGCGCGGGTTACATCGACGACGCGCAGCTGGCCGCCCGCGCCAACGAGTTGCCCAAGTCCGGGTACGGCGACTATCTACTGGAGCTGTTGGCGCGTAAGTAGTCACACCGTGGCGAAGACGACGGCGATCGAAATTTCACGGGCTTTCCCTGGCGGTCCTTGCGTGCGCGGTCCAATCTCCGTCGCATGGCTGTGGCCCTGACCGACACTAAGTCCGTGCCACGAGGCGATGGCCTCCGCCACTGCCGCTCCCATAACTATCAAAAGTTATGATTCCGTCGCATCAAGACCCATCCTGAGCCTCGACGAACTGCGCATCGTCCACGAAGTCAAGACGTTTGGGTCGACGTCGAGTCTGGAGGTCGCCGAAATCCTCAATCTCATCCCGGCAACGGCCAAGAGCATCCTTGGACGGCTTGTCGAATTGGGGATACTCGAGGCTAGGGGCGTCGGGCGCAGTCGCAGGTACCACCTCACGGCGCGGTTCTACGACTTGGCACAGGACCGGAATGCCTACGTCCGCGTTAAAGGCGCCGACCCGCTGCAACAGGAACGCATGATCCTTGACTACATCAAGGCTTACGGATCAATCACCCGCAGTCAGGCCGCTCAGCTTTGTCAGACGACGCCACCTCAAGCGCGCACAACCCTAAGGCGCCTAGTCGACGATGGACGCCTCGAACTAGAAGGAGAACGGCGCGGGGCGCGGTATGTGCTGCGCCACTGACTGCAAACCCGACAAACACGAAGGCCGCGGACTCCGTGAGTCCGCGGCCTTCGTCGCAGTCCATCTGAACCACATCTGTGGGCGAAGGGGGACTTGAACCCCCACGTCCCGAAGGACACTGGCACCTGAAGCCAGCGCGTCTGCCATTCCGCCACTCGCCCGAATGACCGAGGCAGCGTAACACTGCGAGCGCATCGTTCCCAAACCGGCCGATCAGCAGGCCGATCGGGCTGCCGTCAGATTGTCAGAAAATCCTTAAGCTCATCTAGATCAGGTCACTGACCTGCATCGATCGAATTCTCAGAGTTCTGTTGGTCCCGCATAACGGCACCAGGCCGATACCATGCTTGTGAGCAGTGTGGCCAGAGCGACACGCGGGAGCACGGGTGGCCGTGCCGAGGCGACGAACGACAACGAGAAAAGGCGGGCGGTGACATGGGTCTGGTCGACCGCATCGAACGCAAACTCGAGTCGACCGTCGGCGATGCGTTCGCCCGGGTCTTCGGCGGCTCGATAGTGCCCCGGGAAGTAGAGACGGCGTTGTGCCGGGAAGCCGAGTCCCGAGCCCGTACGGTGGCCGGTGGACAAGTTTTGGCACCGAACGACTACGTAATTACGCTCAGTGGCACTGACTATCAGAAAGTAAGCGCCGATACTGACCTGACCTCGACCGCGTTCGCCAAGCATCTGGGGGGATTCATTCGTGATCAGGGGTGGCAAACGTATGGTGATGTGGTCGTTAGATTCGAGCAATCACCGAACTTGCACACCGGACAGTTCCGCGCACACGGCGCGGTCAACCCCGATTCGACCGCTGGCGAATCCGCGCGAGCCCAAGGCGACCATGCGTTCACCGCAGAATCAGGAGAACCACCTATGACCGATAACCCGAATTACCGCGGCGGCCAGGGACAAGGGCGGCCCGGCGACGACTATTACGACGACCGCTACGGCCACCCGCAGGACGATCCTCGCGGCGGTGGCCAGTACCCGCCGGATCAGGGCGGCTACCCTCCGCAGGACCAGGGCGGTTACCCCCCTCAGCGCGGCGGCTACGGCGGCGGCGAGCGGGGCGGATACCCCGACCAGGGCGGCTACCCGGACCAGGGTGGATACCCGGATCAAGGCGGCTACCCGGATCAGGGTGGCTACCCCCCGCAGTCCTACGAACAGCAGCGTCCGCCCGCCGGGTACGGCGGCCAGCAGGGCCCCGGCTATGACCGTGGCTACGGCGGCCAGCAGGGCGGCGGCTACGGCCAGCCCGCGCCGGGCGGTCAGCCCGGATACGGCGGCGGCGAGTACGACTACGGACGTCAGGACCCGCGCCAGGGTGGCGGCTACCCCGAGCAGGGCGGCGGTTATCCCGAGCAGGGTGGCGGCTACGGCGGCGGCCAGGCCCCCTACGGACGCCAGGAGTACGGCCAGCAGCAGGATTACGGCCGCGGCTACGCCGAGCCTCAGCAGGGTGGTTACCCCGAGCAGGGCGGCGGCTACGGCGAGCCCGGTTACGGTGAGCAGGGCGGCGGCTACGGCGGCGGCGACTACGGTGCACAGCAGGGCGGTCAGCCCGGGTACGGCGGCCAGCAGGGCGGGTACGGCGGGGGCGACTATGCCGCCGGCGGCGCTGCGGTCACCCTTCAGCTCGACGACGGCAGTGGTCGCACCTACCAGCTGCGCGAAGGCGCCAACGTGATCGGCCGCGGTCAGGACGCCCAGTTCCGGCTCCCCGACACCGGGGTCTCCCGGCGGCACCTGGAGATCCGGTGGGACGGACAGGTCGCGTTGCTGTCAGACCTCAACTCCACCAACGGCACCACCGTGAACAACGCTCCGGTCCAGGAGTGGCAGCTGGCCGACGGCGACGTGATCCGGCTGGGCCACTCCGAGATCATCGTGCGCGTGCACTGAGCGTCTGAGACCGGACACACCTGAGTGGCAAGCACCCCGCTTCGCCCTCACGGCGATCGGCGTCCAAGTATCGTGACGTTGCCGACGGTAGCTGAGCGGCACCAGCGGGGCGGATACGGAGAGGACGTCAGATGCAGGGGTTAGTGCTGCAACTGACTCGTGTCGGTTTCCTCCTGCTGCTGTGGCTGTTCATCTGGTCGGTGCTGCGCATCCTGCGGACCGATATCTACGCGCCTACGGGCGCGGTGATGGTCCGCCGGGGATTGGCTCTCCGCGGTTCCCTGCTCCCGAGCCGGGACCGACGCCATATCGCGCGGCAATTGGTGGTCACCGAGGGCGCGCTGGCCGGAACCCGCATCACGTTGGGTGCCCAGCCGGTGCTGATCGGCCGTGCCGACGACTCCACCCTCGTGCTCACCGATGATTACGCTTCGACGCGCCACGCCCGGCTCTCTCCACGAGGTTCGGAGTGGTACGTCGAGGACCTAGGATCGACCAACGGCACATACCTTGACAGGGCGAAGGTGACAACAGCGGTAAGGGTTTCGATCGGAACACCGGTTCGAATCGGTAAGACGGTAATCGAGTTGCGTCCGTGAGGCCGCGCACGCGAGGAGCAGGTCGAGCGCTGCGCGCGTGGGAAGCGGGATCGATACCGCGCATGCGAGGAGCGCGAGACACATTATGACCCTCGTTCTCCGATATGCCGCGCGCAGTGATCGCGGGCTGGTTCGCGCCAACAATGAGGACTCGGTGTACGCCGGGGCTCGGCTGCTGGCGCTGGCCGACGGCATGGGTGGCCATGCCGCGGGTGAAGTGGCCTCGCAGCTGGTCATCGCGGCGCTGGCCCATCTCGACGACGACGAGCCCGGCGGCGATCTGCTCAGTAAGCTCAACACTGCGGTCGGGCAGGGCAACTCCGCGATCGCGGCCCACGTGGAGGCCGACCCCGAACTCGACGGCATGGGCACGACGCTCACCGCGATCCTGTTCGCGGGCAACCGCCTTGGCCTGGTCCACATCGGCGATTCCCGCGGCTACCTGTTGCGTGACGGTGAGCTGACCCAGATCACCAAGGACGACACCTTCGTCCAGACGCTGGTCGACGAAGGGCGCATCACCGCCGAGGAAGCCCACAGCCACCCGCAGCGCTCGCTGATCATGCGGGCGCTGACCGGGCACGAGGTCGAGCCGACCTTGATCATGCGTGAGGCCAAGGCCGGTGATCGCTACCTGCTGTGCTCGGACGGCCTGTCCGACCCGGTCAGCCACGAGACCATCCACGAGGCCCTGCAGATCGAGGATGTCGCCGAGAGCGCCGACCGGCTGATCGAATTGGCGCTGCGCGGCGGCGGCCCGGACAACGTGACCGTGGTGGTCGCCGATGTCGTCGACTACGACTACGGGCAGACGCAGCCGATCCTGGCCGGCGCCGTATCCGGGGACGACGACCAGAGCGCGCCGCCGGACACCGCGGCCGGACGGGCGTCGGCGTTCAATCCCCGCCGCAACGAACCCAAACGTGTGGTCCCCCAGCCGGCCGAGCCGGATCGCCGGCCCAAGTCACGTCGCCGCATCCTCATCGCGGCGGTGCTCCTGGTGCTGGTGCTCGTCGGCGGGTTGGCGATCGGCCGGGAGATCATCCGCAACAACTATTACGTCGCCGAACATGAGGGCACCGTTTCCATCATGCGCGGGGTGCAGGGCACCTTTCTCGGCCTCTCGCTGCAGGAGCCTTATCGCCTGGGCTGTCTGAACGCCCGCAACGAACTGTCGCTGATCAGCGCCGACCAGGACCGCGGCCGGCTCGACTGCCGGTTGATGGCGGTCGACGACATGCGGCCCTCGGCGCGGGCTTCGGTACGCGCCGGCCTGCCCGGTGGCACCCAGGACGAGGCCATCCAGCAGATAAACGATCTGGCCCGCAGTTCCGTCCTGCCCGTGTGCGCCCCGCGCACCGCGCCTACGACATCGAAGCCCGCCCCGTCGCCGAGTCCGTCGCCCTCGCCGTCACCGTCGCCCGCTCCCGGTGCCACCCCGGGCCCGACCCCGACGCCGAGCGCGGAGCCGCCGGCTCCCGAGTCTCCCGCACCTGAGGTACCCGGGCCCGTGGTCCCGACTCCGGCGCCGTCACCGTCGCCGACCGTCACCGCACTGCCTCCCCCACCACCCGAACCGGGGACGAACTGCCGAGCGGTGTCATGACAACTCAGCCCCAGTCGCCGGTTACCGTCATGCCGCCGTTACCCAATCGGCGCAACGCGGAACTGCTGCTTCTGGGGTTCGCAGCCTTCATCACCACCGTCGCGCTGCTGATCGTCGAGGCCAACCAGGAACAAGGCATCAGCTGGGACCTGGTCAGCTATGTCGTCACCTTCATCGCGTTGATGGGTGCCGCCCACCTGGCGATCCGGCGATTCGCGCCGTACGCCGACCCGCTGCTGCTTCCGGTCGTGGCGCTACTCAACGGCCTGGGCCTGGTGATGATCCACCGGCTCGATCTGGCCAAGGGTGAGACGGCCTCCGACGGGCTCGGCGGCACCGCCAATCAGCAGATGATGTGGACGCTGGTGGGTGTCATCGGCTTCTCGGTCGTGGTGGCCCTGCTGACCGACCATCGCATGCTGGCCCGGTACGGATACATCTGCGCACTGACCGGCCTTGTGCTGCTTGTCATTCCGGCCCTGCTGCCGGCGAAGTACTCCGAGCAGTACGGCGCCAAGATCTGGATCCAGTTTCCCGGCTTCTCGATTCAGCCCGCCGAGTTCTCCAAGATCCTGCTGCTCATCTTCTTCGCCGCGGTGCTGGTGGCCAAGCGCGACCTGTTCACCAGCGCCGGAAAGCATTTCCTCGGACTCGATCTGCCGCGGCCCCGCGACCTGGCTCCCCTGCTGCTGGCCTGGGCCGCCTCGGTCGGGGTGATGGTCTTCGAAAAGGATTTGGGCACTTCACTTCTGCTCTACGCATCGTTTCTGGTGCTGCTCTACGTCGCCACCGAACGGCTGGCCTGGGTGGTCCTCGGACTGGCCTTGTTCGCCGCGGGAAGCGTTGTGGCATACCAGGTTTTCGGCCATGTCCGGGTCCGGGTAGAGACCTGGCTGGACCCGTTCGCCGACCCTGACGGCGCCGGTTACCAGATGGTGCAATCGCTCTTCAGCTTCGCCACCGGCGGCATCTTCGGCACCGGGCTGGGCAATGGACAGCCCGGCACCGTGCCCGCCGCGGCCACCGATTTCATCATCGCCGCGATCGGCGAGGAGCTCGGATTGGTCGGGCTGGCAGGCGTTCTCATGCTCTACACGATCCTGATCATCCGCGGCATGCGCACAGCGATCGCGGTACGGGACAGCTTCGGCAAGCTGCTGGCCGCCGGGCTGGCCTCGACACTGGCCATCCAGCTCTTCATCGTGGTCGGCGGCGTCACCAAACTGATCCCGCTGACCGGCCTGACCACCCCGTGGATGTCCTACGGCGGTTCCTCACTGCTGGCCAACTACATCCTGCTGGCCATCCTGGTGCGCATCTCGCATGCCGCACGCCGGCCGATCACCACCACCCCGACGCCGAACCCCACGCCCATCGCCGCGGCCAGTACCGAGGTGATCGAGAAGGTATGAACACCTCCCTGCGCCGGGTTGCAGTCACGATCATGGTGCTGATCGTGCTGCTGTTGGCCAATGCCACGATCACCCAGGTCTTCACCGCCGACGGATTGCGCGCCGATCCGCGCAATCAGCGGGTGCTGCTGGACGAGTACTCGCGCCAGCGGGGCCAGATCACCGCGGGCGGCCAGCTGCTGGCCTATTCGGTGGCCACCGACGGCCGGTTCCGGTTCCTGCGCACCTACCCCGATCCGGAGGCCTACGCCCCGGTGACCGGGTTCTACTCGCTGGGCTATTCCAGCACCGGGTTGGAGCGGGCCGAGGACGCGATTCTCAACGGCTCCGACGAACGGTTGTTCGGCCGACGGCTCGCCGATTTCTTCACCGGTCGCGATCCGCGCGGCGGCAATGTCGACACCACGATCAAGCCGGAGGTGCAGGAGGCGGCCTGGGATGCGCTGCAGCACGGCTGTGACGGCCCCTGCAAGGGCTCTGTGGTGGCCCTGGAGCCCTCGACGGGCAAGATCCTGGCCATGGCGTCGTCCCCGTCGTACGACCCCAACCAGCTCGCCACCCACGACCTGGACGTCCAGAGCCAAGCCTGGCAGCAGCTGCGTGACAACGAGCAGTCCCCGTTGCTCAACCGCGCCATCTCCGAGACCTACCCTCCGGGCTCGACGTTCAAGGTGATCACCACCGCGGCCGCGTTGCAGTCCGGTAGCACCCCCGACACCCAGCTGACCGCGGCGCCGCGCATCGCACTGCCCGACAGCACCGCGACGCTGGAGAACTTCGGCGGGGCTTCGTGCGGCCCCGGCCCCACGGCCACGCTGCGTGAGGCGTTCGCCAAATCGTGCAACACGGCTTTCGTCGAATTGGGGATCAAGACCGGGGCCGACAAGCTGAAGTCCACCGCCCAGGCCTTCGGCCTCGACTCGTCCCCGGCGACCATCCCGCTGCAGGTCGCCGAGTCCACCACCGGACCCATCGCCGACGGGGCCGCCCTCGGCATGTCCAGCATCGGGCAGCGCGATGTCGCGTTGACGCCGCTGCAGAACGCGCAGGTGGCCGCGACCATCGCTAATGACGGCATCGCGATGCGCCCGTATCTTGTGGATAGCCTAAAAGGACCTGACCTGACCACCATCGCCACCACCGCGCCCGCCCAAGAGCGCCGGGCGGTGTCACCCCAGGTCGCAGCTACACTTACGGACTTGATGGTCGCCGCCGAGCAGGTGACTCAGCAGAAGGGAGCCATCGCCGGCGTGCAGATCGCTTCGAAGACCGGTACGGCAGAGCACGGGACGGATCCCCGTAATACTCCGCCGCATGCCTGGTACATCGCATTCGCACCGGCCTCCGACCCGAAGGTCGCGGTCTCGGTGTTGATCGAGGACGGCGGGGACCGGTTGTCGGCCACCGGCGGCGCACTCGCCGCCCCGATCGGACGCGCCACGATAGCGGCGGCGCTACGGGAGGATTCATGAGTCACCTCGCCGGAGGCGAGAAATGAGCCCGCGGGTTGGAGTCACGCTGTCCGGGCGGTACCGGCTGCAGCGGCTGATCGCCACCGGCGGCATGGGTCAGGTCTGGGAGGCCGTCGACTCGCGGCTGGGCCGGCGCGTCGCGGTCAAGGTGCTCAAGGCCGAGTTCTCCACCGATGCCGAGTTCGTCGAGCGCTTCCGCGCCGAGGCCCGCACCGTGGCCATGCTCAACCACCCGGGCATCGCCAGCGTGTACGACTACGGCGAGACCGAGCTGGACGGTGAGGGCCGCACCGCCTATCTGGTGATGGAGCTGATCAACGGCGAGCCGCTGAACTCGGTGCTCAAGCGCACCGGCCGGCTGTCGTTGCGGCACGCCTTGGACATGCTCGAGCAGACCGGCCGGGCACTGCAGGTGGCCCACACCGCGGGGCTGGTGCACCGTGACGTCAAGCCAGGCAACATCCTGATCACTCCGACCGGTCAGGTGAAGCTGACCGACTTCGGTATCGCCAAGGCGGTCGATGCCGCCCCGGTCACCCAGACCGGCATGGTGATGGGCACCGCCCAGTACATCGCGCCCGAGCAGGCCCTCGGCCATGACGCCACCGCCGCCAGCGACGTCTATTCGCTGGGAGTCGTTGGGTACGAATCGGTTTCGGGCAAGCGTCCGTTCACCGGCGACGGTGCGCTGACGGTGGCGATGAAGCACATCAAGGAGACGCCGCCGCCGCTGCCCGCGGATCTGCCGCCCAATGTCCGCGAGCTGATCGAGATCACCCTGGTGAAGAACCCGGGGATGCGCTACAAGTCGGGCGGTCCGTTCGCCGACGCGGTCGCCGCGGTGCGCTCGGGCCGCCGTCCACCGCGTCCCAACCAGGCCCCGACGCTGGGTCGGGCCGCCCCGGCCGCGGTGCCGTCGGCCGCACAGGCCCGTGCCGCAGCGGATCTCTCGGGCCGCACCCCGGTGACCGCCACCCGGGCCAGGCCGACCGCGGCCACCCATCGGCCGGCGCCGCCCGCCCGGCGCACGTTCTCGTCGGGTCAGCGGGCCCTGCTGTGGGCCGCCGGGGTACTCGGCGCGCTGGCTATCGTGATTGCCATCCTGATCGTGCTCAATGCGCAGGATCGCAAGGATCAGCAGCAGTCACCACCGCCCACGGTCACCGACACGGTGACCGAGACGACGCCCTACCAGACCCCGGCAGCGTTGCCGGACCTGGCATTCCACGTGATCGTGCCCAGTGAAGCCAGAGCCGATGCCCTGGCTTCATCGGGGGCACCGGAACAGATACTGCGATGACGACGCCTCAGCATCTCTCTGACCGATATGAACTCGGTGAAATTCTCGGCTTCGGCGGCATGTCCGAAGTTCACCTGGCACGCGATACGCGGTTGCACCGCGACGTCGCGGTCAAGGTGCTGCGCGCCGACCTGGCCCGCGACCCCAGCTTCTACCTACGTTTCCGCCGCGAGGCACAGAACGCGGCCGCGCTGAACCACCCCGCCATCGTGGCGGTGTACGACACCGGCGAGGCCGAGACACCCAACGGTCCGCTGCCCTACATCGTCATGGAGTACGTCGACGGTGTGACGCTGCGCGACATCGTGCACGGCGAGGGTCCGATCCCGCCCCGTCGGGCCATCGAGATCATCGCCGACGCGTGCCAGGCGCTGAACTTCAGCCACCAGCACGGCATCGTGCACCGCGACGTCAAGCCGGCCAACATCATGATCAGCAAGAACAACGCTGTGAAGGTGATGGACTTCGGTATCGCGCGGGCCCTGGCCGACACCGGCAACAGTGTCACGCAGACGGCCGCGGTGATCGGCACCGCGCAGTACCTGTCGCCCGAGCAGGCCCGCGGTGAAACCGTCGACGCGCGCTCCGACGTGTACTCGCTGGGCTGCGTACTCTACGAAATCCTTACGGGCGAACCACCTTTCATCGGTGATTCGCCGGTCGCAGTGGCTTATCAGCACGTCCGCGAGGATCCGATCCCGCCGTCGCACCGGCATACCGGCATCTCCCCGGAACTCGACGCCGTGGTGCTCAAGGCCCTGGCCAAGAACCCGGACAACCGCTACCAGACGGCGGCCGAGATGCGCACCGACCTGATTCGGGTGCACAGCGGTGAGGCCCCGGAGGCCCCCAAGGTGCTCACCGAATCCGAGCGCACGTCGATGATGAACTCCGGGCCGATGCTGACCTCGGGCGGCGGCGTACCCACCCAGAACATGGTGGTGCCGCGGCCGGCCGGCCGGAATGCCTCGGTGGCCCGCTGGTTGATCGCGGTCGCGGTGCTGGCCGTGCTGACCGTGGTGGTCACCGTGGCGATCAACATGTTCGACGGCAGGCCCCGTGACGTGCAGGTGCCCGACGTGAGCGGCCAGCGGTCGGCCGATGCGGTCGCCGCCCTGCAGAACCGGGGCTTCAAGACGCGCACGGAGCCGAAGACCGACAACAAGGTGGCCCCGGGTGTGGTGATCGGCACCGATCCCGCCGCCAACAGCATGGTGGCCGCCGGCGACGAGATCACCGTGAACGTGTCCGGCGGCCCCGAACAGGCCCAGATTCCGGATGTGGCCGGGCTGACCCCGGCCCAGGCCCGGCAGAAACTCAAGGACGCCAAGTTCGAGAAGGTCAAGGAGACGACGAGTCCGTCGACGCCGGAGCAGAAGGGGAAGGTGCTCGCCACCAATCCGCCGGCCAACCAGACCGCGGGGATCATCTACGAGGTCACCCTGGTGGTGGGGTCGGGTCCCGAGAACACCATTGTTCCCGACTGCAAGGGCCAGAGCGCCGACGTGTGCAAGCAGATCCTGACCGCGTCGGGATTCACCAACACTGTCGTCATCGACATCGACCACACCGCACCCGCAGGTCAGGTGGTGGATACCGAGCCGACCTCCGGGACGTCGGTACCCAAGGACACCCCGATCCAGATCCACGTGTCGAAGGGCAACCAGTTCGTCATGCCCAACCTGGTCGGGCAGTTCTGGGACGACGCCTACCAGCGTCTGAGTGCGCTGGGCTGGACCGGTGCGCTGGACAAGGGGCCGGACGTTCGGGACAGCGGTCAGCGGACCAATGCGGTGGTCACCCAGAGCCCGCCGCCGGGTACCGGGGTTGGCTTCGGCTCGAAGATCACGCTGAGCTTCGCGTCGTAGCCGCGGCTACGGCGCGGGCCACCTCTGCTTCGAGCGTGGCCACCAGGCGTTCCTCGGGAGCGGCACCGCACACGCCCAGCCAGTTGGCCAGCATGCGGTGCCCGCCCTGGGTGAGGATCGACTCCGGGTGGAACTGCACCCCGTGAATCGGCAGCTGTCGATGACGCACCGCCATGATGACGCCGCCGTCGGTCTGCCCGATGACTTCCAGCTCGTCGGGCACGGTCTCGGGAAGGATCGTCAGCGAGTGGTACCGGGTCGCGGTGAACGGATCCGGGAGGCCTTTGAGCACACCGGTGTCGGCGTGGTGCACGATGCTCGTCTTGCCGTGCAGTAGTTCGGGTGCCCTGTCGACCGTGCCGCCGAAGGCCACCCCGATGGCCTGGTGGCCGAGGCAGACGCCGAGTAGGGGAGTGCCCGCCGCGGCGCAGGCGCGCACCAGCGGGATGGTGGCTCCGGCCCGTTCCGGCGTACCGGGGCCGGGGCTCAGCAGGACGCCGTCGAAATCGGCTGCCACCTTGGCGAGGTCGGCTTCGGTGGCCAGGCGATCGTCGTCGTTACGCCACACCTGCGCGTCGACCCCGAGCTGGCCCAGATACTGGACCAGGTTGAACACGAAGCTGTCATAGTTGTCGACGACCAGAACCTGCATCGGCCCAGGTTACTGGATGATCCAGGGCATCGATTCTGCGGTGAGGGCGCTCTGTACTCGTACCTTTGCGCCCTATCGCAGTGTCAGCCCAGACAGAGCTCAATAGCCGACGGGGCCCGCGGGTTTCGCGTAGCGCATCCGCAGCGGGTCGGTGTGTCCGGTCAGCTCGACCTCGGCGCGCGGTTCTTCGGTGTAGCCCAGCCCGAACCGCACCACGTACTGCTTGTAGAGGGTGACGTTGGGGGCGGCGGCCAGGGCGGCCTGCATCGCAGAGGCATCGCCGATCGCGGTGATCACATACGGCGGGCTGTAGGTGCGGCCGTTGAGCAACAGGGTGTTGCCGACGCAGCGAGGCGCAGAGGTGGCGATGATGCGCTGGTCCTGCATCTGGATACCCTCGGCGCCGGCGCTCCACAGTGCATTCAAGACGGCCTGGATGTCCTGTTGGTGCACCACGAGGTCGTCGGGGGAGGCGTCGCGGGGGAAGCGGCCCTGAGCGTCGCGCTGAGCGTCGTTGAGGGTGACGACCAGCCCGGGGCCCCGCATCGGGACGGTGCCGGCGTCGGCGGCCAGTTCGGCAGAGCGGCGGGTGATCGCTGCCAGTGCCGCGTGCGATCCGGGGGATCCGCCGTGATGGCTGTCGATCGTGGTCGACAGCGAATCGCGCTGGGCGGTGAGCCGGTCCACCGACTGCTGAGCTTCGCGCACCAGGTCGACCAGGCGGGGCGCGTCGCTGCGGCGAATCTCGTCACCGCCGGAGACCCCGTGGGTAGCGGCCAGCAGCAAGCCCGCGGCCAGGCAGACGACCGGGACGCCGTAACGCCACGGGGATCGATCCGGTTGGTCCATCGCAGTCTCTCCTGGACGTGCAGCTACGTTAGGCTCGTGAGGCATCCTGCCTCATCGTCGCACCGTGTGACGCCGACTGTCCGCGAAGGTACCCATGCCCAAGTCCAAAGTCCGTAAGAAGAACGATTTCACCATCAAGGCGGTGAGCCGGACCCCGGTCAAGGTGAAAGCCGGACCGTCGAGTGTGTGGTTCGTCGCGCTGTTCATCGGCCTCATGCTGTTCGGCCTGTTGTGGCTGCTGGTCTTCCAGCTCGCCGCCACCAATCCGGTGGACACCCCGTCCTTTCTCCAGTGGATGGCTGACCTGGGTCCGTGGAACTACGCGATCGCCTTTGCCTTCATGATCAGTGGGCTGTTGCTCACGATGCGCTGGCGATAACCCAGGACGCCACCATAATGAATTCATCTTACGGTTTTAGCGTTACCGCTTCAGCAACCTTGGCGATGCTCAATCACATCGTTGTGATTCATCCCCATTGGGGATAGCACCTGTGGATAACTCCATTAGTCGCGGTAAGAGGGTGTGAAGAACCCGTGCAGCAAACTAATTGGGGCCCACCCGCCGCCGGAGTCGCAGGTTGCGGCATAGCCGGACTTATGATGGCTATCGCAGCTGTGACCCTGATCACAGACCCGCCCGGACGTGTTCTTGCCGGCATAGCTGGGGTGGGATTGCTCACGTTCGCAACATTGTCGTGGCGGGCACGACCCAAACTGGCAATTAACCAAGACGGTCTCACGGTCACCGGTTGGTGGAGTACCCGGACATATCGCCGTAATGACATCCGGAAAATTCGCATCACGGAGTTCCGCCGGATCGCCCGCAAGGTCCGCCTATTGGAGATCGACACCGTCGACGACCGCCTGGTGGTCCTCACGCGATGGGACCTCGGAACAGACCCGCTCGACGTCCTGGACGCGCTCACGGAGGCCGGCTTCGCAGCCCCGTGACGAAACGGACCCCACACAACACGCGACGCCCCCGGCTACGGGGGCGTCGCGCATTTGTAGGTGCGGGGTTGGACCCGTTATGACACGGTGACCGATTCGACGACGACCGGCTCGGTCGGCCGGTCAGAACGATCGGTGGCGGTGGAGGCGATGGCATCCACGACCTTCTGGGACTCCGGATCCACAACCTCGCCGAAGATGGTGTGGCGCCGGTTGAGGTGCGGGGTCTGGCCCACCGTGATGAAGAACTGGGAGCCGTTGGTGCCCGGCCCGGCGTTGGCCATCGCCAGCAGGTAGGGCTTGTCGAACTGCAGCTCCGGGTGGAACTCGTCGGCGAACTGGAAGCCGGGACCGCCACGACCGGTGCCGGTCGGGTCGCCGCCCTGGATCATGAAGCCGTCGATCACCCGGTGGAAGACGACGCCGTCGTAGAACGGACCGGAGGTTCCGCCCGAGGCATTCTCGGTGCTGTAATCCTTGGTGCCCTGCGCCAAGCCGACGAAGTTGGCCACGGTCTTGGGAGCGTGGTTTCCGAACAGTGCGATCTTGATGTCGCCGCGGTTGGTGTGCAGTGTCGCCGTCGCGGTCTGAATGGGGCTCGTCACGGCTACTCAGTCTGCCATCCCGGCCGCCGGCGACGGTCAGATACCCCACCAACGCCCCCAGACTCTCGCCGAGATGGCAATGTGGATCTCAGCCGACAAACCCCGGCCGCAGCTCACCTCCGCCGCCCGTGCCCAGAAAGGTGCCAGATGACCGCGAACGTCGATACCCGGTTGGCCCCCCGTCAGCGCCTAGCCCGCGGTTTGAAATACAGCACCGTCGGTCCGGTGGACGTGACCCGCGGCGTGGTGGGCATCAGTGCCAACACCGTGTCCGCCGCGGCCGCGGGCCTACGCAAACGCTACGAATCGGGCAAGCTGCGCCGTCAGCTCGCCGCCGCCGCAGGAGCGGTGGCAGCGCTGCCCGAGGTCCTGCAGGAGGCGGCCGCCGCGCCGCAGGCCAAACCGCGGCGTCGGCGCCGCCTGCTCCTGGCCGGGGCCGCCGTGGCAACCCTGGCCGGTGGGGCCCTGGCATTTTCGATCGTGCGGCGGGCCAACCGCCCCGAGCCGTCCCCGCTGCCACCCAGCGTGGAGGTCACCCCGAAGCCCTAGGGCAAGCCAGGGGAGGGGCGGCTATCCGTCGCCGTCGGGCGTCGGCACGTCCGCGCCGCCGTTCTCCTCCGGGTTGTCGCCGGCACCGTGATTCGGGTTGGTGCAGATCGTGCCCTCACACGGCACGTCGGAACCGTCTCCGTTCGGGTTCGGCATCACCGCGCCGCCGTTCTCCTCCGGGTTATCGCCGGCACCGTGATTCGGGTTGGTGCAGATCGTCCCCTCACACGGCACCATCGACCCGTCTCCATTGGGATTGGGCATCATCGGAACGGTCGAGGTGCCGGGCGCAGCGGGAGCCGCCGGGGTGTGCGGAGCCGCGGGGGCGTTCGGCGCGTGGCTGGTCGAGATCGCCGGAGCCTCGGTACCCGACGGCGCCTGCTTCCTGTCATCGGTAGCGCAGGCGGCGCTGCAGAGTAGGAGTGCCGCCGCGACAGGAATTATCTTGTGCAAACACTTCATACGGGCCGACGGTAGCAATTGACGCCGGAGTTCTCGGGACATTGCCCACGCCGTACCGGAAATGGTTGGTGCCCAGCATCGTTCGTATCAACCAAAAAGCGGCCCCGGTGCAGTGGACCGGAACCGCTTCGCGACTGGATGGAGTTGTGGAGCCTAGGAGATTCGAACTCCTGACATCTGCCTTGCAAAGGCGAATCACGGTACAGGTCAGGGGGTTACGAGTAACTCCAACTGCAGAAACGCACCACTGTAGGTAACAGGAAGTATCTGTAACTGTGGGCAGATTGTGGGCAGAGCGTGGGCGCGAACGACTTACGTCAGCGGGGTGCCCTTGTTGAACTCCCGGAAATTGATCACCATCCGGTCGCTGCCCTCCACGGAACTAAATCCATACTCCCGGTATATCTCCGCGACCTTGTCGTTCATCGGATCAACAACGAGTACGGCTCCACCGATCAGCGTGACGGCTTCGGAGGCGGTGATGTACGCGTCTGCGATCAACTCCAGCCCGCGGTCTTGCCCTCGCAGTTGCTCGTCGAGAGCCAGCTTTCCGATCAAGACGCCCGGAAGCTCATGCTTCCGCGGCCATCCCTTCGGCCGTATCAGATCCAAGAACGACCCGTCGGATTCCCGGATCGTTGTAGGTAGCAGCGTGAAGTACCCGAGCACAATGTCCTCGTCGTCGACCCATACATGAGTAGCCGACTTACCCAGGTTCATGTCCGCCAGCGCCTGCTTCCGCAGCCACTTATCCATGTGGTCATAGCCACACGAAAAGAAGATCGTTCGATGCTCGTCGAGAAGAGGAATGCAGCGAAACTGGTGTGTCACCGGGCTCCACGGCGCCGAGCTTCGGCACGCATGATCGCCTGCTGAGCTCGCTGCGATGGCGCCTCGGGGCGAAGGCGAGTGATCGCAGCCACCTGGCCGCGCTTCACATAGGTCACATCAACCTTCCGACCAGTTGACGAATCCTTACCCATACCGACTCCCGCGCTCCTACTGCAACCTCGGCGGCCCGAAGTATCCGATGACAATACCGTCCAGTGTAGGCATTGTGGTTGACATTGAGGGCAGGTCGACATCCGCAGCGGTTCCCAGGTCCGGTCTTTAGAGTCGGCCGACCTTGACCCCGCCACAGTCAGGCCGATCTATCTACCGCAATTTTTTTCTTCTGGCCGGATCCAGCCCGATCGGCTCGGATGGTTGCTGGCTTGCGCCCGTTTTCCGTTTTTTTCGCGGGGAGAGAGCGCTGACTGGTGCGTTGGGGTCAGGGTGGGGTCGCTTAAAGAATGGCCTTGACCTGGGGTGATGTTTGCTGGGGTTGGCGCGCGTCCGAGCGCAGGTACAGCTCGGCAGAGATACGTGGCGTCATGGCTGTCCTTGGCACGGACGAATTGATGTAACTACGGCTTTGACGCCCAGACGCGCGCCTGGTCTAGGGGTTGAACCAGCCGGGTGGCTGGTCCTGGTGCTGTTCGGTGTTGCCGAACATGCGGCCTAGTTGTTGCTTGAGGTGGCCGGTCAGTGTTTGGGCTTGCTGTTCGCAGTCGTCTGCCCAGCCGTCGGTTGCCGGCCCACCGTCTGCTGCGGGTGGGCCGGCACCGAATCGTGGGTCGGTCACTACGCGGAGGTCACGTCGACCGCGCGAGCGGATCCGGTCAAGCCTTGTCCGACGCCGGTGGAGTGCAGCCACGAACCGAAGCTGTTGCTGCCGTCCTGCGGGTCGATCTGGCTCGCGGATTGCAGGGACGACATGAACACCAGGAATGCCTGCGGGTCGAACACGGTGACCTGTCCGGCGGTGGCAGCGATCGACGGGTACAGCCGGGACCCGGCGAACCGTGTGGTGACGCTGCCGGCGTCGGGGCCGTTGGCGGGGCTGACGTCCTGGAGTAGGGCGACGTCGGCCGGGGTGCCGATGATGACCAGCTTCTCGACTTCGACGAGTGTGGTGGCCGAGACGGTGAGCAGCGCTTCGCGGACGTTGCCGGCGATGTCGGCCTTGTACGCGACGGGGGTGCTCGCGGCGGTCTCGATGTTGCCGACGGCGAGCTTGTCGAGGTCTTTGGCGATGGCGACTGCGTGCAGGTTCGACAGGCCGGCTACCGGGACGAGCTGGTCCACGGCGGCTGACACCTTGGTCCAACGTCCGTATCGCAGCCCGGACAGTGGGGTGTCGACGACGGTGTCGTATTCGCCGTGTGCGGTGGTCTCACCGACGCCGGCCGCGCCGGTGGGCAGGGTGAAGGTGGGCATGGTGGCCGATACGCCGGTCAGGATCTGGACGGGGATTCCGGCGAACCGGATCAGGTGCATCGGTTCGCGGGCTGCGGTCTGCGCCCAGGCTTCGGGGCCTCCCAGGGCGTTGGAGGATGCCGGGTTGATCTGCACGGTGGCGCGTTCTTCGACGGCGCCGAACGATCGGCCCTCTGCCATTGCTTGGGCGTGCTTGCGCACGTTTTCCGGGCTGACGATCAGCGACGGGCAGAGGTTGGCGTTGGGCTGTCCGGGGTAGTGCCCGGTGACCGACCGGAACGATTCGGCGAGCTCGTGCGGCTTCTGTTCGCCGGCGTGGATTTCCTCGGCGCGCTGGCGCAGCGCTTCGGCGTCGGAGATGAGGCTGTCGAATTCGCGCTGCTCACCCTCGGTGAGGTCGCGGTTGGCGTCTACGCCGCGCTGGGCGATGGCCTGGGCTTGGGTGATGAGCGCACCGCGGCGCTCCATGAGTTCGTTGGCGACTGACTTGGACATTGCGGCTCCCCTTTCGGAGTCTGCGTAAGTGAGTGAATTACGTAGGCGTGCACAAGGATTGGGTCCTTGTGTCGCTGACTCCGGTGGGTGTCGCCCTGCCGGCGGTATGAAGTTTGCCTTTGTTCCAAGTGGGGTGGGGGTCGCCCTGCCCCAGAAGGCTACCGGGATTAAGTTGTGCCCCAATGGTATCAATCATCCGACAGTGGTCCGAGGTCGCGAGTTGTGATCGGGTTGCTGGCGTCGAGGTCGAGTTCTGCCACCTGGCGGGCGATGTCGCGTTCGCCGGCGAAGTGGATGGCTTCGGCGTGGACGACGTCGGCGGCCAGGGTGCGGCCCTTGGCTCGTAGGAGCTCGGCGGTGTCGTACAGCAGTCGGGTGAAGGCCGTGAGTCGCTCGTGCTCGGTCATGCGGTTTCGTCCTTTCGGGGGCGGCCCGCGGGCCTGGGTTTGATGACGCGGCCGGCGATCACGCCGTGGGGACGCTTGGAGTTGTGCAGTTTGTCGAACCACTGCTCGCACGACGCCAGCGCTGGGCACAGTCGGCACAGTCCGAGGGCCTGCTGGTGTCGCTGGTCGGCGGTCTCGGGGGCCTCGTTCTTGCCGGCTTCGTCAAAAAGGTGGTGCTTTCCTCGGCATCGGGCGCCGGGTAGGGCGGGGGCGGCGCCGACGGCGGCCAGGAGGGCGGTGAGTTGGTCGGCGCTCACGATGCGGCCCCGTCCCGAGTGCTGGGCGTGGTGATCTTCCAGACGGTATTGCGACCGTTCTTCACCGATTCGATGCGCGGGCAGCGCTGCACGACGTCTCGCCGCAGCGATTCCCAACTATGGCCGGCCGCGTCGCAGTCCTGCTTGAGTGCCGCCTTGTCGACCTCGACGACGCTTGCCGGAAGCGCGTCGAGCCAGTCGTTGAACCACGACAGGACCGGCTGGTATCCGGTCGGTTGCCCGGTGATCGACCAGACCGCGTTGCCGCCCTTGCGTTCAAGTAAGACAACGTCGGGGTGGGCGGCGATCGCTTGGTGTAGGAGGTTCTCGGAGTAGCCTTCGGCGGCTGAAGCTGACTTCACAGCAAACGATGTGAAGGTGGTTTCGCCGGCCGCGCGGAGCTGGATCACGTAGTTGTCGAACCACTTCGCACACGACAGCTTGGGTTGGTGCAGATCCGGCGACCTGCGGGAATCCAGAGCGGTAACCGTAGCGGGGTGGTCACGGGTGACCTCCCTGGTCACCCCTTCTGAACTGGCATTTTGGGGGGTGACCTCGTTGGTCACGGGTGACCCGATTCGGTACCTCACGCTGTTGTGCTCGCCAGAGCGGGAGGACACCAGCCCCTCACTTTCCAGCAAAGCGATAGCTTGGTCGAACAACTCTCGCTTCTCGCGCTTGCCCAGCCGTCGACGAAGGTCCCCACCGGCCTGTTCTCCATCACGGTCGAGCATCCGCAAGAGACTGCGCTTGACGGTCTCCAGACGGCTGGCGTCGTAGAAGTCCTCACCGACAGCTCGGGCCACTGCCCGCTCACGCACCTTTGCCCGTTCGGCTCGCTTGGCCTCCTCGAGGATCCAGTCGCGGGTGCGGTCGGACACGGTCATGACGGTCTCCGATAACTGCCAGTCGAGTTCGGAGACGACTCTCCGGTGGTGCATGACGGCCAGGACCGCGGCCACCTTGAGGCGGGTCAGCAGTCGGTGCCCGTCGAGGGCTTCGGAGTCGGCTCGCTGCCGGGCGATGTGGGCGGCGATGACCGTCTGGGCGATCTCCTCGGGGCCGTACTCGATCTCCACCGGCTCGGTGCTCAGGCGCGCCCACGAGGGCAACGCGGTGTTGAGCGGGCCGGGGTCGACCGCGGGTGTCTCGGGCATGTCGGGGTCGGTGGTGGGGAACCAGAGAAATCGCTGGGGTGTGCCGCCGCTGGTGTCGGAGAAGATCACTCCGCAGTGACCGGGCTGGGCGCCGACGGATAGGCAGCACCGGTAGGTGTGGGCCTGGACGATTCGGGTGGTCGCGTCACTGGCGTTGGATTGTCCGAGCAACTCGCCCATGGCCATGCTCTTGAGTTGAGCCAACAGGATGGAGCCTTGCCGGCCCGCGATGCCGGCCAAGGTGTCGATCTCGGGGACGCTGAAGATCGCCCGCGTAATCGCTTCCTGGCCTTCTTTCTTCGGTGGCATGAAGGTGGCGGCGATGCCCTCACCGGAGCCGATGGGGCGTTCGATGATCGGGGCTGGCCAAACCTCGCGGGCCACCTTGTCGGAGATGCCCTTGCCGCCACCAGAGGGGGAGACGAACGCGGCGAGCAGGTTCAGGCTTGCTCGGCCGCCGATGATGCCGGGGAGCTGCACCTCGGGGCCCGTGGACGCGGCTACCCGCAGCAGGACGGCACCGAAGACTGCCCAGGGGGCGGCGTAGCGGGCTCGGGCCCACTGGTAGATGGTGTTCAGTTCTGGTGTGGTGTCAAAGAACTCGGGATTCAAGATGCTCTCCTGGGGATGTATGCGGGGCCGCGGCCCTGGGCGATGCGCTTGGCGAGGGCGGTCCAGCCGCCGGCCGCGGCGATCTCGCGGGACGCCTCAGCCCGTCGCTCTTGGGCGAGTTCGGTGTGCAGCACCCAGTGCTCACCGGCCGCCGCGAGTGCCAATAGTTTTCGGGGGTCGTTGTCGGACAGGGCATCCCATGCGGGTGTGCCGGCCGCCGGTAGCGGCCCGATGTTGGCTTTGTTCACCATGGCCACGATGAACTCGTGTGTGGGCCACCAACTGACTTCCTGGGAGCCGGGGAAACCGGCCCGCTGAGGGCCGGCCGCCTCGTTCCGGTCACCGCTCACGATGCTGCTGCCCGCATCGCCGCGATCATGTCGTCGAACCCGTCGATGGTGGCCCGCAGACAGTCGGCGCCGTCCCCGGATTTCACTGTGAGGGCGTTGTATGTCTCCATCACGAGCGCCCGCATCCTGACCAGCCGGTCGAGTTCTGGTGACCGGCCGGCCCATCGGTCGACCTGGTCGGCCACCGTGCGGATGGCGTCGGCGATCTCGCGTGCTTCGTCGGGCTGGTAGCAGGAGGCGTTGATGTAGACCAGCGGTGCGTCGTCGCCCTCGGTGGCGATTGTGCCGTCTCCCCATTGGACGACCACGCCACGAATGTCCGTTTCCGGTCCCGCTGCCGCAGGGGTCCATACGCAGCGGTAGGCGGGCTCGGTGGGTGTCGCTTCTTGCCAGTCCTCGGAATTGTCGGGATCCGCGCCGAGGGGCAGCGGCCAGGCGGGGTGCGTTGATACAGTCATGTCAGAACTTCTCCTACTTGGTGGTTGGGTTGTTCGGATCGGTCCCCGCCCGGTGTTGGCGCACTGGGGTTTCGGGGGCCGATTTGCTTGGCCGCAGGTCCTCGGTGTGATCGGTGTCGGGGATCAGTCCGAGGTCGGCGTGGTCGGCTTGTGCCCACATCAGGCGGCGTCTCCGCCGATTCTGTTGGCGGTGAGGTAGTTCAGAACGTCCTCGCGGAGGTACCTGACGCGGCCGGCGATCTTCACGTAGGGGATACCGCGGCGGCGGTATCGGTCCTGGGCCAGGGCGTCCACGGTGGTTTGGACGACCGTGGCGACTTGTGCGGCGGTTGCCACGGGAGGCAATTCCTCCGGGGCGAGGAGTTCGGCCATATCGGATTATTCCTTTCGATCCCTAGAGAGATCGTTTGGATCCCTCACTGGCTCATAGTGCATCACGATTCATAACCACGTCAAGTGAATCTCCCTAGAGATCGTTTGGATCGCTACAGTGGTCGTCATGGCAGAAGAGAACCCAGAGCCGACCAAGGCGCTGACGAAGAACCCATTGGGACCCTCCGGGAAGGCTGTTGCGGCGAACGTCGAGCGCCTGCGGAATGAGCAAAACCTGACATTCGCGGCGCTGTCTGACCGGCTTGAGAGGCTCCAGCGGCCTATCCCGCCGTTGGGCCTGAGGAAGATTGTTGCCGAGACGCGCCGCGTAGACGCCGATGATTTGGTCGGTCTGGCTGTGGCACTGGGTGTTTCGCCCGCCTCCCTTCTGATGCCCGACCTGCGAATAGTCACGAAGGATGATCTGGTGCCGATCACGGGGTGGAACGCGCCGATATCAGCGGCGCCGGTGTGGCGTTGGCTGACCGCGACGGCGCCGCTGATTCATGGGACGGACGCGTCGTTCATCGACCGCGCGTTGCCGTCGTGGGAACGCGATGACCGGATGCGGCCGGTCATGTTTCCGGGTGAGGTCCAGGCCGATGGCAACGATTGAAAAGTACGAAACTAACTCGGGGACAACGAGATACAGGGTCAGGTACCGGACGCCGGACCGCCGGCAGACGGACAAGCGTGGGTTCAAAACCAAGCGAGAGGCCGAGGCGTGGGCCAACCAGCTAGAGGTGGACAAGCGGCGCGGTGCGTACGTGGCGCCGGCGGCCGGCCGGGTGACGCTGGGGGAGTACTCGCGGGAGTGGTTGGAGTCGAAGCACAAGCTGAAGCCGTCGACGCGTGCCCGGTACAAGATCGTGGTCGAGGGGGAACTGGCCAAGCGTGGCCGTATCGCGCTCGGTGACATCACGCGGCGCTGGGTGCGGGAGTGGGTCGCGGACCTGAGTGTGGATCTCGCGCCGGCATCGGTACACAAGACAGTCGGAGTGCTGCGCCAGGTCCTCGCGATGGCTGTTGCTGAGAATCGGCTGGCGATGAATCCAGTGGACGGCGTCGAGCTGCCTCCGGTGACGGCAGTCGAGCAGCGGTTCCTGACGCTGGAGCAGTTGCACACGCTGGCCGACGCGGCGGGCGATCGCAGGCCGCTGGTGTACATGCTGGGGACGTGTGGGCTGCGCTTCGGGGAGGCCGCCGAACTCCGCTGGCGTGACGTCGATGTCGACCGGCTGACGATCCGCCTCACGCGGTCTGTGACGCTCGTCGACGGGGCGTTCGAGATCGGCTCAACCAAGAGCGTCAAGGGCCGCACGGTCAGCCTGCCCAAGTTCGTCGCGGATCTGCTGGCACCGGGTGAGCCTGACGCGCTGGTGTTCCCGGACACCGAGGGCGGGCATATGCGGGGCAGCAATGTACGGCGCCGGTGGTGGTCTGATGCCGTGGCAGCGGCCGGCCTGTTCCCTCGTACCGAGCGCAACGAGGCCGGCGAGGACGTCACGGTCTACAACTTCAAGCTTCACGAGTTGCGGCACACGGCGGCGTCTCTGGCGATCCAGGCCGGCGCGAATATCAAGGCGCTGCAGAACATGCTGGGACACGAGTCCGCGGGGCTGACGCTGGACCGCTACGGCCACCTCTACGGGTCCGATGTGGAGGCGGTAGGTATCGCAATCAATCAGCTTTTAACTCGAAAGTGTGGGCAAAGTGTGGGCACGCACGAAAAAAGCGGCCCCGGTAGTTAACACCGGAACCGCTCTGAACTGCTGGTTTGTCTTGTGGAGCCTAGGAGATTCGAACTCCTGACATCTGCCTTGCAAAGGCAGCGCTCTACCAACTGAGCTAAGGCCCCTTATCTGGCGGCGTCGCTGGAATTTCCAGGTCGTGCCAAACCTCTTCACCGTGACGTGATCGCCAGACGATCACCGCGGCGGCTGCGATGCCCGCCAGAAGTATGAACCGCATGGCGCAACCTCTCGATGATCACCGGTTACACCGGGTGTCGTGGGCCTAGGAGGACTCGAACCTCCGACCTCTTCGTTATCAGCGAAGCGCTCTAACCGCCTGAGCTATAGGCCCGAAAATTGGGATCGACCGAGCGCAGAGATTACCGCACCGAGGCGCAGACTCCCAAATCAATCCCGGTCGGCCAGCGTGACCTCGACTCCGCCGACCAGATCGGTGGTCAGGTTGTAGATGAAGGCACCGATGGTGGCCATCGCACACAGCACCACGATGTTCACCAGGCCGATGAGCGCCGCTCCACCGAAGATCGTTCCGCTGGAGACCAATTCGCCTCCTGAGGCGCCGCTGGCGCTGGTCAGGAGATCGCCGACATTGCTGTTGAGCTTGCTCCACACACCCATCGCTCCGAGCACGAGGTACAGGAACGCCACCGCGATCATCCACACGAAGAACAGCACCACCGACAGCACCAGTGAGACCTTCAACACGGTCCACGGGTCGACGCGACGGATCTGCATGCTGGCCCGGACCGGCCCCTGGTGCGCGGTGCGGTTGGCCACCTGGATCCGGGTGGTCGGGCTGTTGCCAGAGGACCTGGCCCCGGGAGTGTCGGCGGACGGCTTGCGTTGCGTCGGACGCGGGGAGGGCCCGGACAGGTCCGGGATCTCGCTCGCGTAGGCCTCGGACCGCACCGGCTCACTGCGCGGGGCCGCCGGTGCCGCCGGTGCCGGCGACGACGGGCGGGCCGGCCGCGGCTGCTGCTCGGTCTCCTGGTTCTCCGTGCCCGCGACGAAGCGCTGCAGCCTGGCTTCCACACCGGGGGAGTGGGCGCTCGGCGTACGGGCACTCTCGTCCCGGGTCTCGGTTGCCGGAGGCGGGGTGGTCCTGGCGGTTCCGCGCTGCCACGGCGGTGCCTCACCGGTCTCGGTGATCTGGCCGCCGGCAGGCCGGGCCTGGACTCCGGCCGCCTTACCGGTGGTCGCGGCGCCTTCGGCCCCCGCTGCCCCGGTCCCTGAGCCGTTGGAGCTGCCGGACCGGTCGCCCGCTCGCGGGTACCCCGGCTCGTTCGGTGAACTCACCTAACAGCTCCTTAGCTCAGGCCGAGGTCCGCGTCGGGCCCCGGCGACAGCGTCACTCCTCGTCGGACTCGATGACATCCGCGTCCGAGTCCTCCTCGGCGTTGCGCGCAATCGCAATCAGTGTGTCGCCCTCGCCCAGGTTCATCAAGCGAACGCCCTTGGTTTGGCGTCCGGCCTTGCGAACCTGACGTGCGGCGGTACGGATGACGCCGCCACCGGAGGTGATGGCGTACAGCTCCGTCTCGTCATCGACGATCAGCGCTCCGACCAGACTGCCACGTTTGCGGTCGTACTGGATCGTCAGGATGCCTTTGCCACCGCGGCCCTGCACCGAGTACTCCTCGATCGCGGTGCGTTTGGCGTAGCCGCCCGCAGTCGCGACCAGCAGATATGTGTCCGGCTGGACCACGTTGAGCGACAGCAACCGGTCATCTTCGTTGAACCGCATGCCCTGCACGCCGGAGGTCGCCCGGCCCATCGGCCGCAGCGCCTCGTCGGTCGCGGAGAACCGGATCGACTGGCCATTGGCGCTGACCAGCAGCAGGTCGTCGTCTGCCGAACACAACACCGCACCGACGAGTTCGTCACCGTCGCGCAGGTTGATCGCCACGATGCCGCCGGAACGGTTCGAGTCGAAGTCGACCAGCTTGGACTTCTTCACCAGACCGTTGCGGGTGGCGAGCACCAGATACGGCGCGTCCTCGTAGGTCTTGAGCTGGATGACCTGGGCGATGCGCTCCTCCGGCTGGAAGGCCAGCAGGTTCGCCACATGCTGACCGCGCGCGGTTCGCGACGCCTCGGGCAGCTCGTAGGCCTTGGCCCGGTACACGCGACCCTGCGTGGTGAAGAACAGGATCCAGTCGTGCGTGGAGCAGACGAAGAAGTGGTTGACGATGTCGTCAGCCTTGAGGCCCGCGCCCTGAACGCCCTTGCCGCCGCGCTTCTGGCTGCGGTACAGGTCGGTCTTGGTCCGCTTGGCGTATCCCGTCTCGGTGATCGTGACCACGACGTCTTCGCGGGCGATCAGGTCCTCGTCGCTGACATCGCCGTCCGCAGGCATGATCCGGGTGCGACGGTCATCGCCGTACTTCTCGACGATCTCGGCCAGTTCGTCATGCACGATCGTCCGCTGGCGTTCCGGCTTGGCCAGGATGTCCTCGAGGTCGGCGATCTCGGCCTCGATCTTGGCCAGATCGTCGACGATCTTCTGGCGTTCCAGGGCGGCCAGCCGACGCAGCTGCATGTCGAGGATGGCCTGGGCCTGAATCTCGTCGATGTCGAGCAGCTCGATCAGACCGGCGCGGGCGATTTCGACGGTCTGCGACGCCCGGATCAACGCGATCACTTCGTCGAGGGCGTCGAGGGCCTTGACCAGACCGCGCAGGATGTGGGCCCGCTCGTTGGCCTTGCGCAGCCGGTACCGGGTGCGCCGGACGATGACGTCGAGTTGGTGTGTGACGTAGTGCCGGATCATCTGGTCCAGGCGCAACGTGCGGGGCACCCCGTCGACGATCGACAGCATGTTCGCGCCGAATGACGTCTGCAGCTGGGTGTGCTTGTAGAGGTTGTTCAGCACGACCTTCGCGACGGCATCGCGCTTGAGCTCCACCACGATTCGCAGACCGACGCGGTCGCTGGACTGGTCCTCGATGTTGGAGATCCCCGCCAGCTTGCCGTCGCGCACCTGCTCGGCGATCGAGGTGATGAAGTTGTCGTGGTTGACCTGGTACGGCAGTTCTGTGATGACGATGCCGGTGCGGCCTCGGCTGTCTTCTTCGATCTCCACCACACCGCGCATCCGGATCGAGCCGCGGCCCGTGGTGTAGGCGTCCTGGATGCCCTGGGAGCCGACGATCAAGCCGCTGGTCGGGAAGTCCGGACCCTTGACCCGCTCGCACACGGCGGCGAGGGTGGCCTCTTCATCGGCCTCGTGGTTCTCGAGGCACCAGTACACCGCCTCGGCGAGCTCCCGCAGGTTGTGCGGCGGGATGTTGGTGGCCATGCCGACGGCGATACCGCCGGAACCGTTGGCCAGCAGGTTGGGGAACCGGCTCGGCAACACGGTCGGCTCTTGCACCCGGCCGTCGTAGTTCGGGATGAAATCGACTGTCTCCTCGTCGATTTCACGCAGCATCTCCATGGCCAGCGGAGTCAGCCGGGCCTCGGTATACCTCATGGCGGCCGCGGGATCGTTACCCGGCGAGCCGAAGTTGCCCTGGCCGTCGACCAATGGGTAGCGCAACGACCAGGGCTGCGCCATCCGGACCAGGGTGTCGTAGATCGACGAGTCGCCGTGCGGGTGGTAGTTACCCATCGTCTCGGCCACGGAGCGCGCGGACTTGGCGTGGCTGCGGTCCGGACGGAAGCCGGAGTCGTACATCGCGTACAGCACGCGACGGTGCACGGGCTTGAGTCCGTCCCGCACCTCGGGCAGGGCGCGGCCCACGATCACGCTCATCGCGTAATCGATATAGCTGCGCTGCATTTCGTGCTGAATGTCGACCGGCTCGATGCGGTCAGAGGCTCCGTCACCGGGTGGCAACGTGGTGTCAGTCATGAGTTCCTCGCTCGTCGGCTCGGCTTGCTGCGGTCAAAGGCCATCTGGACTCGGCGTGCATCAGGTTTGGAGCACGGCCTAAACGTCCAGGAAGCGAACGTCTTTGGCGTTGCGCGTGATGAAGCTGCGACGGGCTTCGACGTCTTCACCCATCAGGATGGAGAACAGCTCGTCGGCGGCGGCCGCGTCATCAAGCGTCACTTGACGCAATACCCGCACTGTCGGATCCATGGTGGTTTCCCACAATTCCTTGGCATCCATCTCGCCGAGACCCTTGTAGCGCTGGATACCGTCGTCGACATTGATGCGCTTGCCTGCCGCCTTGCCTGCCTCGAGCAAACCGTCGCGCTCGCGATCGGAGTAGGCGAACTCCGGCTCCTGCCGCTGCCACTTGAGCTTGTACAGCGGAGGCTGCGCCAAGAAGATGTGGCCGTGCTCCACGAGCGGTTTCATGAAGCGGAACAGCAGGGTCAGCAACAGGGTGGAGATGTGCTGACCGTCGACGTCGGCGTCGGCCATCAACACGATCTTGTGGTACCGCAACTTGCTGATGTCGAACTCGTCGTGGATGCCGGTGCCCAGGGCAGTGATGATGGCCTGGACTTCGGTGTTCTTCAAAACCCGGTCGATACGGGCCTTTTCGACGTTGATGATCTTGCCGCGCAACGGAAGGATGGCCTGGAACATGGAGTCCCGGCCGCTCTTGGCCGAACCGCCGGCCGAGTCACCCTCCACCACGTACAGTTCGGACTTCGTCGGATCGGTCGAACGGCAGTCGGCCAGCTTGCCCGGCAGGCCGCCGATGTCGGTGGCGCTCTTGCGCCGCACCAGCTCGCGGGCCTTACGTGCCGCGATGCGCGCCTGAGCTGACGAAACTGCCTTGTTCACAACGGTTTTCGCCTCGGCGGGATTCGCCTCGAACCAGTGGGTGAGCTGCTCGTTGCAGATCTTCTGGACGAACGACTTGACCTCGGTGTTGCCGAGTTTGGTCTTGGTCTGACCCTCGAACTGCGGCTGAGCCACCTTCACGGAGATGACCGCCGCCAATCCCTCACGGATGTCGTCACCGGTGAGGTTCGGATCCTTGTCCTTGAGGAGCTTCTTGTCCTTGGCGTACTTGTTCACCACGGTGGTCAGCGCGGAGCGGAAGCCTTCCTCGTGGGTGCCGCCCTCATGAGTGTTGATCGTGTTGGCGAAGGTGTGCACGGACTCGGAGTAACCGGCGTTCCACTGCATCGCGATCTCGACCTCGTGGCCGGGGCCCTTGCCGTCGAAGTCGATGACACTGGGCTGGATCGCGGTCTTGGTGCGGTTGATGTGCTTGACGAAGTCGACCAGGCCGCCGGGGTAATGGAAGGTCCGGTGCTTCACCTTGTGGGGCGCGGACGCCTCGGCCGCTGTCTCCTCGGCGGACTTGGGGGCCGCGGCGGTGTCGGCGACCACCTCGTCGACGATCTCGTCCTGAGTCACCCGTTCATCGGTGAGCTCGATGGTCAGGCCCTTGTTCAGGAACGCCATCTCCTGGAGACGCCGTGCGATGGTCTCGAAGTCGTACACCGTGGTCTCGAAGACATTCGGGTCGGCCCAGAACCGGATCGTGGTACCGGTCTTCGTTGTCTTGTCACCCTGCTTGAGGGTTCCCGGCACCGAGTTGTCGTAGGTCTGGAACCACTCGTAGCCGTCCTTGTATATGTCGGCCTCGAGCCTCGTCGAAAGCGCGTTGACCACCGACACACCGACGCCGTGCAGACCGCCGGACACCTGGTAGGCGCCTTCCTCGAACTTGCCGCCGGCGTGCAGGACCGTCATCACGACATCGACGGTCGGGATGCCGGTGGCGTGCATGGCCACCGGAATGCCTCGGCCGTCGTCGGTGACCTGGACCCCGCCGTCCTCGAGGATGCGGACGTCGACTTTCGACGCGAAGCCGGCCATGGCTTCGTCCACCGCGTTGTCGACGACCTCCCACACCAGGTGGTGCAGACCCCGCTCACCGGTGGAACCGATATACATGCCCGGACGTTTACGAACCGCCTCCAGTCCTTCGAGCACCTTGATCGAATCGGCGCCGTACTCGGTTGGAGCATTCTTCTTCTGGGCAGCCACGTCGGACGCGTCTCCTTGGGGTTCGCGGGAGGCGGTTGCGTCACCGCCCTGCAGATCTCGCCATAGTCTACCGGTCGACACGTACAGGGCCCACTCTGTAGCGGCGTTTCCACCTATCTAACTGCGCCGTGCGCCGAAT
This sequence comes from Mycolicibacterium sp. 050232, assembly GCA_036235365.1. GTDB lineage: Bacteria > Actinomycetota > Actinomycetes > Mycobacteriales > Mycobacteriaceae > Mycobacterium. Next base: position 172,047 of record JAZBEZ010000010.1, read on the forward strand.
TTCTCGGCCATTGGTGCCTCCGGACGCTCGGGAAGATCTATTACGCGCGTCTCGGCGTTCTGAGCGCAGTCCTAGCCGTAGGTGTCGCGGGGACCGCGGCCTGCGACGTGGTACCGGCCCTTCCGCCACGACGGGCCGACCGGGCCGACGATCTTCAGCGAGGTCACCACGCCGTCGCCGACCGCGGCGGCGATCTTGGCCAGCAGTTGGGACTGCACCATCCGCAGCTGGGTGGCCCACGCCGTGGACTCCGCGGAGACGGTCAACACCCCTTCGTTGAGACCGGTCGGGTTGGCATGGTCGGCGATCTGGTCGCCCACGACGGCCCGCCACCGGCCGAACACCGAACCCTCGGCGACCCTCGAGGACCAACCCCGCACCTTCGCCAGATCCTGGGTCGCGGAGCCCAGCAGTTGCGGATCGCGGACATCGGGGCCCGGACCCGACCAGCTCCGCCGCCGTCCGGCATTGCCTGCCACCCGACGCACCGGGGCGCTGCGGCCGCGGCCAACATCTTTGCCCTGGCTCCGTGCTGCGCCTCGAGCCTCCTCGAGGGTGCGTCGCACCAGATCCATGCCGCGCATGCGGGTGAGGTCTTCGGGCGAGACGGCGGGTGTGGCCGGCTCAGGGGTCTGCGCGGAATCGTCCGTCATGACTGCACCACCGATATCCGTCCCTGGTCGCCCTCGGTCATCGCGATCTCGACGCGGTTGACCGCCCAGTCCTGCGGGATGTCCTCACCGACCGCCGCGGTCACCAACACCTGCTCGGCTTCGCCGGCCACCGCCGCCAGGGCCTGCCTACGCGCGGTGTCCAGCTCGGCGAAGACATCGTCGAGCAGCAGCACCGGGTCGACGCCGTCCGAGCGCAGCAATTCGTAGGCCCCCAACCTCAGAGCCAGTGCCATCGACCACGATTCACCATGGCTGGCAAAGCCTTTCGCGGGCTGGTCACCGAGCCACAGCTCGAGATCGTCGCGATGGGGACCCACCAGGCAGACCCCGCGATCCAACTCCGCGTCGCGCCGTCGTGCCAGCGCATCCAGCAGCGCGGCCTCGTAGAACTCCGCCGGCTCGGGGGCGGGGGCGTTCTCGATGGCCTCCACACTGCTGCGGTACCGGATGGCCGCGGGTCTGCTGGACGGTGCCAGCAATTGGTAGGCCTTCTGCACCTCCGGATGCAGCTGCTCGACCAGCGCGATCCGTGCCGCGATCAGCGCCGCGCCGTGCGCGGCGAGGTGTCCGTCCCACACATCGAGGGTGTCCAGAACGCTGCGATCACCTCGATAGCGAGCTCCCGCAGCGGTTTTCAGCAGCGCGGTGCGCTGACGCACCACCTTGTCGTAATCGGCGCGGATACCCGCGATGGCCGGCCGGCGGGTGGTCGCCAGCTCGTCGAGGTAACGCCGGCGTTCGCCTGGATCGCCGCGGACCAGTGCGAGATCCTCCGGGCTGAACAGCACCGCCCGGAGGACGCCGAGGATTTCGCGGGGTGAGCGGACCGGCGAACGGTTCAGCCGCGCCTTGTTGGCGCGCCCGCTGGTGATCTCGAGATCGACCGCCAGTTCGCGCCCCTCGTTGACCACGATGCTCGAGACGATGGCGCGGGACGCACCGGCCCGGATCAGGGGCGCGTCGGAGGCCACCCGATGCGAACCCAGGGTGGCGCAATACCACAGTGCCTCAACGAGATTCGTCTTACCGAAACCGTTCGATCCGACGAACACCGTGCGGCCGGGCTCGAGCTCGAGCTCGACATGTGCCCAGGACCGGTAATCGGTCAGTCCCAGGTGACGGACATACATCGGAAATTGCGCCTAACCGGACTCACTGATGCGGTGCACCGCGTGACCACCGAACTGGTTGCGCAGCGCCGACACCGCCTTCATGGTGGGGGAGTCCTCTTGCCTCGAGGCGAACCGGGCGAACAACGACGCCGCGATCACCGGCATCGGAACCCGGTGGCTGATCGCCTCCTCCACGGTCCAGCGGCCCTCCCCGGAATCCTCGGTGTACCCGCTGATGGCGGCGAAACCGGGATCCTCCTTGAGGGCCTTGGCCAGCAGCTGTTGCAGCCAGGACCGCACCACGGTGCCGTTGCTCCAGGCCTGGATCACCGCCTGGGGATCGGTGATCAGCTCCTCGGCGGCGAGCAGTTCGTAGCCTTCGGCATAGGCATGCATCAGGCCGTACTCGATGCCGTTGTGCACCATCTTGGCGTAGTGGCCGGCCCCGACGGGACCGGCGTGGACGAACCCGTCGGCCAGATCACCTTCGGGACGCAGCGTGTCGAAGATCGGCATGGCTCGAGCCACGTCGGCGTCGCTGCCGCCGACCATCAGCCCGTAACCCTCGTGCAGGCCCCAGACGCCACCCGACACACCAGCGTCGATGAAGTTGATTCCCTTGTCGCCCAACAACTTTGCGTGCGGACCGTCTTCGGTGTATCTCGAGTTGCCGCCGTCGATCACCAGATCGCCGGGGCCCAGCACGTCGGCGAGCGCGGCGATGGTCTCGTGGGTCACCGTGCCAGAGGGCACCATCACCCAGATCACCCGCGGCGCCTCGAGCGCGGCGGCGAGATCAACCAGGCTGGCCACGTCGCTGACTTCCGGCCGCGGGTCGTACCCCACGACCTCATGGCCACCGGTGCGCAGGCGCTCGCGCATGTTGAAGCCCATCTTGCCCAGGCCGACCAACCCCAATTGCATGTGCGCCCTTTCTCGCCCGAGCCGGTCAGCCGGGAAGGCGGACCGGCATCAACAGGTAGACGTAATCGGTCTTGGCGGCCGGGAACGGACCCGAACCGCCTCCCGTACCACCATCCTCCCCCGTGGGCCGCAACACTGCGGGCCGGCTCGGCGTGGTGAAACCGAAAGTCACCCGGTCCGAATGCAGCGAGCTCAAACCGTCGGTCAGGTAAGTCGGGTTGAACGCGATGGTCAGCGGATCCCCGGCGAACTCGACCGGCAGATCCTCCTCGGCCCGGCCGACGTCATCGGCGCCGGCCGACAGCCGCAGCACGTCGTCACCGAACTCCATCCGGATCTGCGCACCCCGGTCGGCCACCAGCGCCACACGCTTGATCGCCTCGGTGAGTTCCGCCACGCCGATGGTGGCCACCGCGGTGTGCTCGGACGGCAGCAGCTGACGGAACTTCGGGAACTCCGCGTCGAGTAGACGCGTGGTGCTGCGCTTGCCGTTGCTGCGAATACCGAGCAGACCGTCCTTGCCGACGGAGTCCCCGGAGCCCAGAGACAGGTGCACCTGATTGCCGTCGGTGCCGGCCTTGGCCGCCTCGGCCAGCGTCTTCGCCGGCACCAGCACCGCCGCCTCGACGTCGGTGGCGCTGGTTTCCCAGGTCAGCTCACGCACCGCGAGCCGGAAACGGTCGGTCGCCGCCAAAACCACTGATTCACCGGAGATCTCGACGCGGATACCGGTCAGCATGGGCAGGGTGTCATCGCGGCCCGCGGCGACGGCCACCTGGCCGATCGCCTCGGCGAACAGATCCGATGACACGACGCCGGTCTCTTCGGGCAGGGTGGGCAGTGCGGGGTAATCCTCGACCGCCAAAGTCGGCAGCGAGAACCGGGCACTGCCACAGGTCAACGCCACCCGGGTGCCGTCCACGCTGAGCTCGACCGGCTTGGCCGGCAAGGCCTTGGTGATGTCGGACAACAACCGCCCTGACACCAAAACGCTTCCGGGAGAAGCGACTTCAGCACTGACACGCACCTCGGCGGAAACTTCGTAGTCGAAGCCGGAGATGGTCAGGCCGTCATCGGTGCCGGTCAGCAGGACGCCGGCCAGCACCGGGATGGTGGGCCGGGTCGGCAGATTGCGGGCCACCCAGGCCACCGCGTCCGCGAAGTCCTCACGCACCACGCGGAACTTCAAGTCGGTCAGCCCAGCCGTCGTCGTCGCCACGTGCTATGCGCCCCTTCGATGATCCCCATAACGAGCTCTACCTGCGTCTTCCGAAAACCGCACCACGCAGCATGACGCTGAATGACAAAGCTGGAAACCGCTGTCGATGAACCACCGTAGAGCTTTCCGCATCAACTTGAAAGCTAATCGATCGGGGTGACACGGGGACCGGCTCGTGCTTCGGGACCCCGATCGGACGTGCGGTCCGTCCGGTGTCCCCAACCCCCTTCTTCTAGAAAGAATTCTTAGAAGATATTTGAGTAACAGTATTAGGGGCTGTGAAAACTGGGGATGAATGGGTATTTGCCCAGCACCGTCGGTGTGTCGCAATGTGAGTCCGCTGTGGAGACCGGTGGATGGACCGGCGCTCGAGTGTGGACAGACACGGGTGTGTGGATGATTTTGTCATTCATCCCGTGGTTTGCCCGCAGGTTGTGCACAGCAGTGTCCACAGCGGTCGGCTGTGACTTGTGGGGCGTAATGCGATGAAAGTTGTTACAAGATTTTTCGCCGAAGAGCCCCGGAGAGACCACGATGTGAGACGCCGACGGACGGCATGACGGCACCACGAAGGCAGCATCGACCCCAACGGATGTCGTCCCGAGGGGGGAGGGAAAGAGATAGAGCGCGCGGCTCAGCGCTTGGCGCGCTGGCGAATCCGCGTGGTGAGTTCCTTCACGTGGTCGAAAACCTCACGTCGCTCGGCCATCTCGCCACGGATCTTCTTCTCCGCGTACATGACCGTCGTGTGGTCTCGCCCGAACGCCTGGCCGATCTTCGGCAGGGACAGATCGGTGAGCTCACGGCACAGATACATGGCGATCTGCCGCGACTGCGCCAGCGCCCTGGTCTTACCGGGGCCGCGCAGCTCCTCCACGGTGGTCTCGAAGTACTCGGCCGTGGCGGCCATGATCGCGGCCGTACTGATCTGCATGGTGGTGGCGTCGGCGATGAGATCACGCAACACCACCTCGGCCAGGGCCTTGTCGATCCGGGTCTTGTTGAGCGAAGCGAAGGCCGTGACGCGGATCAGCGCACCCTCGAGCTCACGGATGTTGCGCTCGATGCTGCTGGCGATGAGCTCGAGCACGTCGTCGGGGACGTCGAGCCGATCCATCTGTGCCTTCTTGCGCAGGATCGCGATGCGGGTTTCCAGTTCGGGCGGCTGAACGTCGGTGATCAGGCCCCACTCGAAACGGGTACGCAGCCGGTCCTCGAGGGTGGCCAGCTGCTTGGGCGGCCGGTCGGAGGAGATGACGATCTGCTTGTTCGCGTTGTGCAGCGTGTTGAAGGTATGGAAGAACTCTTCCTGGATACCTTCCTTGCCCTCGATGAACTGGATGTCGTCGACCAACAGGATGTCGATGTCGCGGTAACTCCGCTTGAACGAGGCCTTGCGGTCGTCGCGCAGTGAGTTGATGAAGTCGTTCGTGAATTCCTCTGTGGAGACGTACTTCACCCGCATGCCGGGGAAGAGGCGCTGCGCGTAGTTCCCGGCAGCGTGCAGCAGATGGGTCTTCCCGAGACCGGACTCCCCCCAGATGAACAACGGGTTGTACGCCCGGGCCGGTGCCTCGGCGATGGCCAGCGTTGCGGCATGGGCGAAGCGGTTGGAGGCCCCGATGACGAAGGTGTCGAAGGTGTAGCGCCGGTTGAGGTTGACCGCGTTGTCGTCGCTGATGGTCGAGTCACGCTGCGGGCTGCTGAAGTAGGTGGGCCAGCTCTCTTCGGCGCTGACCTTGGCGGCCCGGTCGTCGTCGATCTCGTCGGCGTCGGAAGCCGACTCCGAGGAGGTGACCTCGGGTTCGGTGGTGTCCTGGGAATCGGCCGGCGTCTCGGCGCCCGAGTCCTGCGGTTCCTCGGATGGGGTGGCGATGCGCACACCGAGTTCGACGCGCTGGCCCAGTTTGCGACTGAGGGCGTTGATGATGGGCTCGCGCAGATGACGTTCGATCTCGTTCTGGACGAACGTGGTGGGGACCGACAGCAGAGCAAACCCCTCGGCGATCACGAGTGGTTCGACCAGCTTGAGCCAGGCTCTTTGCTGGGGCGTCAGCTGGGGAGCTGCGGTGTCACCGGAGAGACCGGACTCTGGGTCGCGGTCGCCGTTGAGTTCGGCTACGACGCTGTTCCAGACGGCGACGAATGGTGGGTCGGGGTCCGCTGTCAACGACCGTTTCCCCCTTTGAGGTTCATCGAGGTCGACCCGGTGACGACCAAAAAGAACGATGACGAACTGTCCACATATTTATCCACAGCTTGTGGAGAAAGGACAGTCGTCGTCGCTCTGTTGTCTCTTGCGTGAGAGCGTCGTGGCCGGGTTCGTCACATGCTGTGAGGCTTGCGGCGGAGCGACGTCCTCATCTTATTGTCCGGGGCCGGTCCAGGCTCGGAACGGCATTGCCAGAAGCTAACAGTTTTCTCTCGATGTGCCAACAGTTCTGCAACATCGAATGCCGTCGATGTAGGCGCATCGGCGCAGGTTTGACCGCGGGAAATCTCATCAGTACCCTCGAGCAGTCGCCCGCACGTGGCGGTACGGCTGCGCCCGGGAGGTTTCCGGAGAGCGCGCCGGTTAGTAAAGCACGACGGACGAGCTTAAACCGAGCTTGCACGGCGACCGTGTTCTCGACGACATTTTGTCGTCGGCGAGCGCGGGTGCCAAATGGAACAAGGAGAGATTGACGTGGCCAAGGGCAAGCGGACCTTCCAGCCCAACAACCGCCGCCGTGCGCGCGTGCATGGGTTCCGGCTTCGGATGCGCACTCGCGCCGGCCGCGCCATCGTCGCCAACCGTCGTAGCAAGGGCCGTCGCGCACTCACTGCGTGATTCTTCGGCTTTCCGGCAGGATTTGACGCTGGTGCTTCCGGCTCGATACCGGATGAGGCGGTCCGCGGAGTTCAGTGCCACCGTCAGTCGTGGCGTGCGTGCAGTACAACCTGACGTTGTCGTACACGCGCTCCACGAAGGGACGGACGCTACCGGCCCGCGGGTCGGTCTGATCGTGTCCAAAGCCGTCGGGAACGCCGTGGAACGTCACCGGGTGTCCCGGCGGCTGCGTCATGCCGCCCGCACTGTGATACCCCAACTGGATGCCACGGACCTCGTGGTGATCCGGGCTCGCGCCGGCAGCAGCCAAGCGGCTTCGCCGCGGTTGGAGCAGCAGTTGCACCGCGCTCTCGAGCGCCTTGAGGCTCGGCGCAGGACGTCACCATGATTCGCAGAGCGGGTGCCGGTGCGGCCCGCGGCGCGATATTTCTGATTCAGCTCTACCGTCACACCATTTCTCCGCTGCGACTGCCGTCGTGTCGATTCATGCCGACCTGCAGCCAGTACGCGGTCGATGCCCTCACCGAATACGGCTTGTTCCGCGGCGCGTGGCTGACGATGATCCGACTGTTGAAATGCGGACCGTGGCACCCGGGTGGATGGGACCCCATCCCGGACCGGTGCCCACACGATCACGAGTCGAACATGTCTGATGAGACCGTGTCTGATGAGACCGTGTCTGGCGAGATAGCCGCCGAAAACCTTGTCTGGGAGACCCCAGCGAAGCGAGGGGAGTGCAAGTCGCGTGTTTAATTGGTTCAGCCTGGACATCATCTATTACCCGGTGTCGGCGATCATGTGGGTTTGGTACAAGGCGTTCGCCTTCGTGCTGGGCCCCGAGAATTTCTTCGCCTGGGCGCTGTCGGTGATGTTCCTGGTGTTCACCCTGCGCGCGATTCTCTACAAGCCCTTCGTCAAGCAGATCCGCACCACGCGGCAGATGCAGGAACTGCAGCCCCAGATCAAGGCGCTGCAGAAGAAGTACGGCAAGGACCGCCAGCGGATGGCGCTGGAGATGCAGAAGCTGCAGCGCGAGCACGGGTTCAATCCGATCCTCGGCTGTCTGCCGATGCTGGCGCAGGTGCCCGTGTTCCTCGGCCTCTACCACGTGCTGATGTCCTTCAACCGGACGCAGACCGGCATCGGCCGGCTCGGCTTGTCGGTGGAGGAGAACCGCAGCCTGGCCAACTACGTCTTCAGCGCGACTGACGTGGGCCACTTCCTGGACGCGAACCTGTTCGGTGCGCCGCTGGGCGCGACGATGATCCAGCAGCACGGGCTCGAGGCGTTCACGGAATTCAACCGGCTGGCCGTGGTCATTGTCGGCGTCCCGATCATGATCCTGGCCGGTGTCGCCACGCACTTCAACAGCCGGGCCTCGGTGGCCCGCCAGAGCGTGGAGGCCGCGGCCAACCCGCAGACCGCGATGATGAACAAGCTCGCGCTGTATGTGTTCCCGCTTGGTGTCGTTGTCGGTGGGCCGTTCCTTCCGCTCGCCGTGATCATCTACTGGTTGTCGAACAACATCTGGACTTACGGACAGCAGCATTACGTGTTCGGGATGATCGAGAAGGAAGAAGAAGCCAAGAAGGCCGAGGTACTGGAACGGCGCTCGGCGAACGCACCGGCCCCAGGAGCCAAGCCGAACCGGGCCCGGAAGTCAGAGCCCGCGAGCCAGGCCGAGATCACCGAGTCTGCGGCGCAGGACGAGACGTCCACCGCGCAGACCGACGAGCAGAAGAACACGGCAAGCGGATCGGGAGGGTCGAGCGTGAACCGCACACCCAAGCCCGGTGCGCGCCCCAAGAAGCGGAAACGGTGACCAGTTCTCACACTGGCTACAAGTAGGGAGAAGACGGATATGACGGACGCACAGACGACCGAGCCCGACGCCGAGCTGGAGGAGGGCATACAGCCCGAGCCGAAGAGCGAGGACGACCTGGAGGAGCGACTGGTCGCCGAAGGCGAGATCGCCGGCGACTATCTCGAGGAGCTGCTCGACCTGCTGGACTTCGACGGGGATATCGACCTCGATGTCGAAGGGGATCGAGCCGTGGTGAGCATCGACGGTGGCGGTGATCTGAGCAAGCTGGTCGGTCGCAAGGGCGAGGTGCTCGATGCCCTCCAGGAGCTGACCCGACTCGCAGTGCATCAGAAGACCGGTGAGCGCAGCCGGCTGATGCTGGACATCGCGCGGTGGCGCCGCCGCCGCCGTGACGAGCTCGCGGCGCTGGGCGATAAAGTGGCCCGTCGCGTGCTGGAGTCGGGTGAGCGCGAGGAGCTGGCTCCGATGACTCCGTTCGAGCGGAAGATCGTTCACGACGCAGTGGCCGCGGTCGAGGGTGTCCGCAGCGAGAGCGAGGGCGTGGAGCCGTCGCGCCGCGTCGTCGTTCTGCTTGGCTGAGTTCTAGTTACAAGGATGTAGTTCGTTTGCGGCGACGGTGCCGTAGGGAGTGCGGAGGATGTTTCACGTGAAACATGGACCGGTCCCCGCGGCACCGGACGCCGCGGCGGGGGTCTTCGGAGATCGTCTGGAGACCGCCGAACGGTACGCGGCGATTCTGGCCGGTGCCGGTGTCGAGTGGGGTCTGATCGGTCCGCGGGAAGTGGACCGACTCTGGGATCGACACATTCTCAATAGCTCGGCACTCGGAGAGCTTCTGGCTCCCGATGACCGCGTCGCCGACATCGGTAGCGGCGCCGGCCTCCCGGGTATCCCGCTGGCCCTGGCGCGCCCCGATATCCATGTCACGTTGGTCGAGCCTCTCCTGCGTCGCAGCGAGTTCCTGCGCGAGGCGGTCGAAGAGCTGGGGCTCGATGTGACAGTGGTCCGGGGCCGGGCGGAAGACTCCGAGGTTCGCAAATCCGTCGGCGAGTTGGATGTGGTGACGTCGCGTGCGGTCGCCTCGCTGGACAAGTTGACGCGCTGGAGCATGCCGTTGCTTCGCGTCGACGGGAGGATGCTGGCCCTCAAGGGCGAGCGTGCCGAGGCTGAGATAGAAGAGCATCGGCGTGTGATGGCTTCCCTGGGTGCAGTCGATGCCAGGGTGGTGAAATGTGGCGTGAACTATTTGAACCCGCCCGTAACCGTCGTCGCCGCGCGGCGCGAAGCGGTGAGACCGGGCAGCCGGTCAACGGGCAGAGCCTCCGGGTCGCGGGGGAGATCGGGCAGGAGATGAGGATGGGTTCTGAAAGGCAAGCAACCGCCGGTGCGGATGCTACGCCCGCCGTTTCACGTGAAACGGTTTCACGTGAAACATGGAAAAACTCTGGCGGCACTGCGTGGTCGACGGACGCCAGCATGGACACCCCGATAGCGGCCGAGGCGGAGCAGGCGACCCGCGTGCTCCACACCTCGCACGGGCAGCTGCCCCGGCCCTCCCGGCAGCGAGTGTTCACGATCGCGAATCAGAAGGGCGGGGTCGGCAAGACGACCACTGCCGTGAACGTCGCCGCCGCGCTCGCCCTTCAGGGGTTGCGGACGCTGGTGATCGATCTCGATCCCCAGGGCAATGCCAGCACCGCGCTGGGCATCGAGCACCGTCCCGGTACCGCATCCTCCTATGAGGTCCTCCTCGGCGACATCCCGGTGGAGGAGGCGTTGCAGCAGAGCCCGCACAGCGACCGGTTGTTCTGCATCCCCGCCACGATCGATCTGGCCGGTGCCGAGATCGAATTGGTCAGCATGGTGGCGCGCGAGGGCAGGCTGCGGTCGGCGCTCGCAGCCCTGGCGAACCACAACTTCGACTACGTGTTCATCGACTGCCCGCCGTCTCTCGGCTTGCTGACCATCAATGCTCTGGTGGCCGCGCCCGAGGTGCTCATCCCGATCCAGTGCGAGTACTACGCGCTGGAAGGTGTGGGGCAGCTGCTGCGCAACATCGAGATGGTGAAGGCGCATCTCAACCCCGAGCTGTCGGTCTCCACGGTGATACTGACGATGTACGACGGGCGGACCAAGCTGGCGGATCAGGTCGCCGAGGATGTGCGCGAGCACTTCGGCGACAAGGTGTTGCGCACGGTCATCCCGCGGAGCGTGAAGGTTTCGGAAGCCCCGGGCTACGGGATGACGATCCTCGATTACGATCCGGGATCTCGCGGTGCGTTGAGCTATCTCGACGCGAGCCGTGAGATCGCAGAACGCGGGGCCCCGCCCCGTGCGCAGTAGACCCGCGCAGTAGACGCCAGTAACCAAACAGCAGCAGACAGACAGCCCGGACGGCAGCAAATGAGCAGGAGACGACCATGAATCAGCCGGCACGGAAGCGGAGTGGCCTGGGCAGGGGATTGGCAGCCCTCATTCCGACCGGTCCCGCTGAGGACGGTACGGACGCCCTGAGCCCCAGGATCGGTGCCACCGCGGCTGACGTTCTGCTCGGCCCGTCGGCCACCCCGGGGGACGGGGGGACACCCGCGTCGGTCACGACACCCGCCGCGTCCGACGGGGATGATCCCGTTCTCGCCAGCGATGTCGGTGCGACGTACCGCGAGATCGATCCCAACCTGATCCAGCCGAATCCGCGTCAGCCCCGCCAGGTGTTCGACGAAGAGGCGCTGAACGAACTGGTGCACTCCATCCGCGAGTTCGGGTTGATGCAGCCGATCGTTGTCCGCGCTGTCGAGGAGAACGGTGAGTCCCGCTATCAGCTGGTGATGGGGGAGCGGCGCTGGCGCGCCGCCCAGCAGGCCGGCCTCGAAGCCATCCCCGCGATCGTCCGCGAGACCGGCGATGACAGTATGCTGCGCGACGCGCTGCTCGAGAACATCCACCGGGTACAGCTCAACCCGCTCGAAGAGGCGGCGGCCTACCAACAGCTGCTCGACGAATTCGAAGTCACCCACGATGAACTGGCCGCCCGGATCGGCCGCTCGCGACCGCTGATCTCGAACATGATCCGGCTGCTGCGTCTGCCGATCGCCGTCCAGCGCCGGGTCGCGGCCGGGGTGCTGTCCGCAGGTCACGCCCGGGCACTGCTCGCCCTCGAGGGGGGAGCAGAGAAGCAGGAGGAGCTGGCCGCCCGGATCGTCGCCGAAGGGATGTCGGTGCGCGCCACCGAGGAGGCCGTGACCCTGGCCAATCGCGAAGGCAACACCGCACCGCCCGCGCCGCGTCGCAAGCCGATCCAGATGCCCGGCCTCCAGGATGTTGCTGAGAAGCTGTCGTCTGCCTTCGATACCAGGGTGACGGTGAGCCTCGGCAAACGAAAAGGCAAGATCGTGGTGGAGTTCGGGTCGGTCGACGATCTGCAGCGAATTGTCGAGATTATGAGCGCCGAAGAGCGCTGAAAACCCACGACCAAGGACACCAGGTTGTTCCGTCACTGTGACACAACAGTGATCAGAGGCGGCAGTTGTGAGCACCACATAGCGCAAAGCATCTGTGCGACATAGCATTTCACTTTGAAGGCGGAGCTCGATGAGATTTTCGGGGCGCAGTGGGCCGACTCCGGCGGACTCTCCTATTCTTGAGGGGCAGCCACGCACAAAGTGTGAAAGCCAGGGACCTCAGTGACAGCACGAATCACGCCGCTTCGGCTCGAGGGCTTCGAGCAGCTGCCCAAGCATGCGCGGCGATGTGTGTTCTGGGAAGTAGACCCGTCCACGGTGGGCGATGACCACCTGACGGACCCCGAGTTCGAAAAAGAAGCCTGGCTCTCGATGGTGATGCTCGAGTGGGGGTCGTGCGGTCAGCTGGCGGTGACGGCTCGCCCGGACGGCCCGGAAGGGGAGCTCGGTGCTCGGCCAGATACGGGTTCCGATGCCGACATCGATCTGGCGATGCGTGCCGGGGTAGCCGATCTGCGGGTACCGGCGGCAGACGATTGGACGCCCCCGGATGTCGTGGACGATCCGTGTCTGGGTTTCGCGTTCTATGCACCCCCGGGTGCGGTGCCTCGAGCCCGACTGTTCCCGACGGCCCCGGTGAGTGCCGACGCGATTCTGTTGACCGCGGTCGGCGTGGAGTGCGCCGACGACCGTGAACTGCTCTCGCAGAGTCTGCTTGCCGCGGTGGTCAACGATCTGGTGCGCCGTGGCGTTCGGGCTTTGGAAGCGTTCGGCTACACAGCGGCCGTGACCGAAATGGCCGACAGCGGAAAGCTTCCTGACGAGTTGTCCCCGGTCGTGGCGGTGCTGGGGGACTGTTCTGTTGACGAGTGCATGCTGACCTCCGACTTCCTCGAAGACGTCGGCTTCACGGTGGTGGCGCCACACCCGTACTTCCCGCGGCTGCGCCTGGAACTGGACAAGGGGCTCGGCTGGAAGGCCGAGGTCGAGGCCGCGCTTGAACGGCTGCTGGAGAATGCGCGGATCGAGGTGCCGATCGGCGCGGGAATGGCATCAGCCGGATTCGGAGCGAAAAGCGTTGTCCAACAGAACAGTCTGACGTAAGGCCGCATCCGCAGCGGCCTTCCGGTCGGCTCAGGAAGCTCGTCGGTTGGCGGCGCGGGCAGCGCGGGCGCTGGCGATGCGGATCGCGATGGCGACGAGGAGCTGGGTGCCAGGGACAACGGTTCGGAAGCTGATCGCCGTAGAGATCCGGCTACCGCCGGCATGTGGTTCCACGGTGATCTGACCGGTGTACTCGCGGAACGGAAGCCCGGACAGAAGTTCATACCGCAGGGTCGTCGGCGCATCGAACCCCGTAATCCGTTCGCGGATAACCGATCCGAACAAATGAATGGCGCGAACCGCGCCCAGCCCGTCGCGATCTGGACTACCGGCTGTTTCGAGGATCACCTTACGGGCAGGCATCCACTCCGACACCTGGTCATGACGGGTGAGCACCTCCCAGGCCACGGGTGGTGCAACGGCAACTTGGCGGTTGTCGGTGTAACGGTAACGCCGCGACATCTCGTCAGGTAAACACGCTGTGGCTCCGAAGTCGAGGGGCTCCCCGCCGCGGGGGTGTGGTCGGGCAGGGAAAAGTCACTCGCCGGCTCCGGATACCACCAGAGATAAGGCGTCACTTGACGAAACCGCCCGTGGGTAACAAGCCCCTCACGCGCTCAGGTTGATTTGGCGCTCACGCGCCGCGGCCCGCCTGTTGCTCAACCGACAACTCATGCGCCAACAACTCGGCGAAGGTGAAAGTCCCTGTGGGGCGGTCGTTCTTGCCAAGCAGGTACAGCCGCTTGACCGCGGCCAGGATCCCTTCGGCGATGGCGTCGCGGGTCTGAGTGGACAACAGCAGCCCGCGGTCATGCGGATTGGTGATGTATCCGATGTCGACCTGGACGGTGGGCATCCGGGTCAGGCGCAACAGATCCCAAGTCCGGGCGTGCGATCGACAATCGCGAAGTCCGGTGCGGGCCACAACTTCTCGTTGAATGAAGTCGGAGAGATTGCGGCCGATGGTGGACACCGAACCGTGGGAGTTACCGAAGTGGAACGAGGCCACGCCGTTGGCGGCGGGGGAGCGTTGGCTCTCACACCGCAGGCTGATCATCAGATCGGCGCCGACCCGGTTGGCGGTGGCGGCACGTTCGGGATCCATGGGGCTGCGGTTGGCCGGCCGTGAGATGAACGTCTCCATGCCGATCGCGGTCATCCGGCCTTCGAGCCGACTTGCCAAGTCCCACAGGATGTCTGCTTCACTGATCGGCCCGTCCGGCCCGTTCATGATCATGCCGTGGTCTGCTCCGCCGCGGCCCGGATCGATGATGACGTGCTTACCCGACAGCTGGGGACCGGAGCGGCGTACCAGCTCCTCTTCCCGGATCGCGTGCGGCGACCCGCCGGTTACCCGGGAGCCCAGGAAGTACAACGAGCGCAATGTTTCCGGGCCGCAGATGCCATCGGGGTACAGCCCGTACTCGCGCTGATACGAGGACAACGCATTGTGGGTCTGGAGGCCGAAATGGCCGTCCACCATGCCGGTGTAGAAGCCGAGGTCCTGCAAGCGGGCCTGCAGGGTGGCCACGTCGTCGCCGTACATGGGTGCACCGAACTGGTGGGTCAGCGTCCGGGCACCGAGCCGGTAGGAGGCCTCGCGCAGGGCGCGATAGGTGGCCTCCCCGACGATGCCGTCGACCAGCAGGCCGCGGTGCTGCTGAAACGCCCGGACGGCACTGTCGAGCTCGTCGTCGAACGCGTCGAGCGCAACATGTCTACCGGTGCTCAGGTCGGCGTCCGGATTGTCGATCAGGCCTAATGCGGCCAACGCTGCCCGGATCTCGGTGACTGCTCCGCCACGGTCACCGCGACGCAGACTCGACATTCGGCCCCTCCATGCTGGTCTCCGGCCGTCTGCCGGACTAGCTAGCCAGCATTGTCTCAGATTTCGGCCACATACCGGAAAACGCCAGGCGTATCCGGGGTGTGAGTGATGTCAGAGCGCGTCGGCGAGTTCCCGCAGCAGTGCGGCCTTGCCCTTGGCGCCGACGATGCGCTTCACCGGCTGACCGTCCTTGAAAAGGATCAGCGTCGGGATGGACACCACCTGGAAGTCGCGGGCGGTGGCGGGGTTGGCGTCGACGTCGATCTTGGCGACCCGCAACTCGCCGGCCTTCTCGCCGGCGATCTCCTCGAGCACCGGGGCCACCATCTTGCACGGCCCGCACCAGGTGGCCCAGAAATCGACCAGCACCGGGGTGCTGCTGGTCAGGACGTCGGTGGAGAACGAATCGTCGGTGACGGTTACTGTCGCGCTGTCCGCACTCATGGAACTCTCCTGTCAGGTCGAAATCTGTTGGGGGTCAGTCGTTGTCGGCGAGCCAGCGCTCGGTGTCGATTGCCGCCGAACAGCCGCTGCCGGCAGCGGTGATGGCCTGGCGGTAAGTGTGGTCGACCAGGTCGCCCGCGGCGAACACGCCGTCGAGCGTGGTGGCGGTGGTACGGCCGATGACGTTCACATAGCCCTCGTCGTCGAGCTCGATCTGCCCGCGCACCAGTTCCGAGCGCGGGTCGTGGCCGATCGCCACGAACACGCCGGTGACCTCAAGCTTGGACTCCTCACCGGTGACGGTGTCGCGAAGCCGAACGCCGGTCACCTTCGGGTCGCCCTCGATCTGGGTGATCTCGGTGTTGGTGAGGAAGGTGATCTTCTCGTTGGCGCGGGCTCGCTCCAGCATGATCTTGGAGGCGCGGAACTCGTCGCGGCGGTGGATCAGGGTCACCGACCGGGCGAACCGGGTGAGGAACGTCGCTTCCTCCATGGCCGAATCGCCGCCGCCGACCACGATGATGTCCTCGTCGCGGAAGAAGAATCCGTCGCACGTCGCGCAGGTGCTCACCCCCATGCCGGTCAACGCTTCCTCACCGGGGACGCCGAGGTGCCGCGCCGCGGCACCCATCGCCAGGATCACGGACCGGGCCTGGTGGGTTTCGTCGCCGACGGTGACCGATTTCACCGGGCCGGTGAGGTCGACGGCGTCGACGTCTTCCATGCGCAGATCCGCACCGAAGCGCAGCGCCTGCTCCCGCATCTCGTCCATCAGCTCGGGACCGGTGATGCCCTCGCGGAATCCCGGGTAGTTCTCCACCTCGGTGGTGGTCATCAGTGCACCGCCGAACTGGGTTCCCTCGAACACCAGTGGCTTGAGCTGGGCGCGGGCCGCATAGATCGCCGCGGTATATCCGGCGGGGCCGGAACCGATGATGATGACGTCGTGAACCGTCGCTGAGTTGGACATGTAAGCCTTTCTGCCGTACTCGGCACGGGTTGCAACGTCAGCCTAGGCCGGATGTGTTCCCAGGTGAGTTCGTAGGACAGACTACGGACGTCTCGGCGGGCGTTTGACCACGGTCTGGGCCAGGGACCCGGCGTGACCGGCATCGCAGTCCGCGGCGAGCACCACGGCGACGACAGATTCGGGCGTGTCGGGCGGGTTCGGCGGCATCGCGACCAGCACACCGCGCTGACCGGCCACTTCTACGGGCTGGGCGCCCAGAATCCGGACCCCGGAGGGGTACCCCAGTGCGGCGAGGCAGGCGGTGCGGCGCTTGGGATCGGTCAGCGGTCCCAGGTCAGGGGGTTTCGACAGCAGGCCCAGGATCTGGGATTCGGGCAGGCCGACCTCTCCCCGCGGCGGTGAGACCGTGATCTGGCCGAGGCTTACCCGGGTCGAGGCCACGTCGCCCGCGGGGTGAATCAGCACGACGACGCCCAGCACGACGGCCGCCACGGCCGCAGCGGCTCCGGCGACAGCGGCGATCGACTTCCAGCGTCGCGCGGGCGGGGTCCACGGGGCGGGCTCGGCCCGCAGCGCCTCGGTGAGCCGGGCGCTGACCTCGGCGGGCACGGGGGGAGCGGACTGCGAATCCGCACCCAGCTCGCGCAGGTCACGGCGCACCCGATCGAGGGCGGCCAGCGTGTGCCTGGCCTCGGGGCCGGCCAGCGGGTCGGTGCGCACGCGCCGGCGCACATCCGCGGCGGTGGCGTCGTCGAGCAGCCCGGCCTGCAGGTCAGCCAACAGCTCAGCAGGAATCGGACCGTCCGACGGCACTCGGGGCGTGCTGCCGTTCATCGCCTTCAAAATACTGGAGAAGCCGAGCCAGCTTGTGCCGGGCGCGGGCGCAGCGGCTCTTCACCGTCCCCTCGGCCACCCCGAGCAGCCGGGCCGTCTCGGCCACCGAATAGCCCTGCATGTCGACCGCCACCACCGCGGCGCGCTGCTCGACCGGCAGCTGCATGAGCGCCCGCTCCACCACGATCGCGGTGGCCACCCGCGGTGCCGGGTCGCCGGCCGGGTCGTGCACGTGCAGCAGATGGCTGAACTCGTACGGGGACGCGGCGGGCTGGGTTCGTGACCGGCGCACCCGGTCCAGGCAGGCATTGACCACGATCCGGTACAGCCAGCTGCTGACCGCCGAGTCGTGGCGGAACGAAGCCGCGGTGCGATGCGCCGACAGCAGGGCCTCCTGTACCGCGTCGTCGGCGTCTTCGTGATGGTGGCTGGTCAGGAACGCCAGGCGGCGCAGCTGCCGGTGGTGCCGGTGTACCAGCTCCTCGAAGGCGTATCGGTCCCCGGCGACGTGGGCGGCCAGCAGTTCGGCATCGGAACGCGTGACGGCCCCGTCTTCCCGGTGCCCCCGCGTCGTGACCGGCTTGCCGGCTCCCCCGAACCTTCCCACACGCTGAACCTAAACGCTGTGGGGCAGCGGCCTGGACACTTGTTTGCTCGACGCGGTATAGCGCCTGGTCAGCGCCCTGGAGCGGCTGTGGATGACGGGTCAGGACGCCGCTTTGAGGGTGATCTCGGAGATGTCGGTGCGGCTCTTGCCGTCCACGGTGCCCAGCGTCGAGATCCACACCAGGACGTAGGAGGTCGACGACGCCTTGTTCACCGAGATGGTGTTGGAGCCGGGCTTCAGCGGGGTCGGCGGGGTCAGCTCGGTGGTGTCCGACAGGGACGACGGCGAGGCGGACTCTGCCGAGCGGATCTGCACCGAGGTGCCGGTGCTCGTGACGTTGAGGGTGACCGCGCCGAGCGTGGTCGGCTGCGGCAACTGCAACATCAGGCCCACGCCGTTCTTGAACCCGGGGAACGGGGCCGGATCCGAATAGGTGTCGGTGGACCACGCCGTGCTGGAGCTGCCGTCGATGGCCTGCCCGGCCGTGGCCGGCGAATCGGCTTCGCCTTCGGGCGAGAACACCGTGGCCCGAACGGGTTTCACTGTGCTGCCGGTGGCTGCGTTCGAATCGTCCTGCGTTTCTTCGCTGTTTGACGAGGGCGCGTTCAGGCCGAGCTCGTCGCGGTTCAGGCCGCCCCCGACGTCGCCGAAGATGCTGTTGAGAACCGAAGCCATCACGATCAGCGCGACCAGGATGATGGCGGCGCCCACGCTGATTCCGATGATCAGGCCTTTGCGGCGCCGGGCTTCGGCCGCTTCGTGTTCTTCGGGCGTCTCGTGTGCCCGGACCGGGGCGGCAGCCGGAGCGGGCGTCTCCTCGACCGAACCCAGCAGCTCGGTCCGATCGGCGATCGCCGTGGCCTGTTGCAGCAGGTTCAAAAGTGTTGGAGCACTGCGGATCCCACCGCCCGGCTGCACGGCGCGAGCGGCGGCCGCCGAGATCTGGAACGGGATGTCCCGGTCGATGGCGCGCGGCTCGACCGGTTGTCCGGCCTGGTCGAGTGCGGCCGGCTCCAGCCCGCTGCGAGCCCCGGACTCCGGCAGCGGCCAGCGGTTGACCAGCAGTGCGTAGAGCGCGGCCCCGATGCCGCGGATGTCGTCGTCGGGGGTGGCGTCGGGCATGGTGGCCGGGAAGGCCAGTGCCACATCACCTTCGATGCTGACGCGCACCCGGCTCGGATGATCGATCGACAGAGCGACGCCGGCGCGGTGGGCGGCCTCGGCGGCGGCAGCCAGCGACTGAATGGCCCGGGCCCCGCCGATCGGGGACGGCGACGTGTCGGCCACCTCGGCCAGCGAGCCGCCGCGGATCCATTCGGAGACGATCAGACCGCCGGATCCGCTGTGGGCCACGTCGAGCACCCGGGCGACACCGGGAACGTCGATGCGGCTCAGTTTGAGGGTGCGCGAAAGGATTTCCTGCACCTTCGCGTCGGGCATGGTCGCATCGGGGTCGACGAAGGTCAGGGCCACCTGGCGGTCCAGTGCGGTATCCAGCGCCTGCCAGAACTGCAGGTGCGGCGGACCGCCGTGGAACACGAGCAACCGGTAGCGGCCCTCGGCGATCGTCGCGCCCGGAATGAGGTGCACATCGTCTTCGGCAGATTCCAGTGCGGCGTCGTGCGGCGGGGCGAACGAGATCGGCTCACGGGTCGGGTCGCCGCCGAAGTCGGTGAGCGGGCGCGTTGCGCCGTTCGACCGGCCCGCGGCGGGTTCGTCGGAGACGTCGTCGTCGGCCGGTGTGGCGGCCTCGGCGGCGGCAGGGGCCACGTCGGGCTGGAACTCGTCGGCGGCCGGACGCGGCAACTTCGTCGTCTCGGTTGTCATCCCGGAACTCGACGTGGAGTCCAGTGCCGGGCCGTCCGCAGATTCGTCGGTCACCGGTGATCCTTTCCACATCCCCGCCCCGGCAACACCTGCCGGACTCCCGCCTCCGGCGGCTGCCGGGCTTGACGGCCACCCAGTGGGAGAAGAATTCCTCTGATCAGGGTACGTGACGGGCGCTGGGGGATGAGGCCCGACGGGCGGCGAAATTGTTTGCACGGCTACCTTTGCGGCCCCCGGAGGCGCTGCGCCACGTCCTCGCGCGAGCCTGCGGCGGACCACGGCGAGCGCCGACTGGGCCTCGGGCACCCGCGCCGCGAGCATCACGCCGGCAATGATCGGGACCATGATCACGCCGAGGGCGATCAGGCGCAGCAGCGAACCGCCGGCGCCGGCATGCTCGGTCAGCGAGTCCAGTCCCAGCAGCCGATCGGCGGCGTGGGCCACCAGGCTCGCGATCAACGACGCCGCGATGGTCACCAGGATCGTGCGGATCACCGCGTCGCGCAGCAGTCGTCCCCCGCGCGGACGCAGGTTGGCCTTCAGCAGCAGATATCCGACCACGGCCCCGGCCACGAATCCCAGACCGTTGGCCAGACCCAGGTAGCCGGCCACCATGTTGGGGTTGTCGGTCAGATGCGGCGCGGCGATCGAGGCGACGATCTTGACGGCCGTGATCACGACGATGATGACGATCGGGGTCCACGGCTTCTCCCGCGCGTAGAACACCCGCAGTTGCAGCAGCACCAGCGCATAGGGGATCAGCGTGAAGGCCGAGAGCGTGATCGCCATTCCGAGGTAACCGGCGTCGGAGGCGCTGAAGTTGCCGTAGGCGAACAGCGCGCTGCCGATCGCAGGCCCGCCGACGGTCATCATCGCCACGATCGGGATCAGCGTCACCATGGTCAGGCGGGTGGCCAGGGAGTAGTCGTCGAGCACGGCTGGAATGTTGTCGGCGGCCGCGTTGCGGCTCAGGCGTGGCATCACCACGGTCAGCACGGTGACGCCGATCATCCCGAACGGCAGCTGGAGCACCAGCCAGGTGTAGTTGTAGATGGCCGGTCCGGAGGCCGCCGCCGTACTGGCGATCTGGTTGCCGACGATCAGGCCGACCTGGCTGATCAGCACGTAGAGCACCATCGCCGACGCCATGGCGCCGAACTTCTTGAGCCGGTCGTCGATGCCCCACAGCGGCCGCAGGCTGACCCGTTCGGCGCGGATCGCCACGAACAGGACGACGGCCTGGACCACCACACCCAGCGTGGTACCGACACCGAGGACCACGAGCTTGGCCGTGCCCAGCTGGACCGGATCGCTCGACAGCTCGCCGGGCACCAGGACGAAGACGCCGAGCGTCACGATCGCCACCACGTTGTTGAGCACGGGGGCCCAGGCCGGGGGGCCGAACACATTGCGGGTGTTGAGGATCGCGCCGAATACCGAGGTCAGCCCGTAGAACAGCACCTGCGGCAGCAGCAGGTAGGCGAATGCCACTGTCAGCGGGTTGTTCACCTGCGGATCGCTGCCGAGCATGAGCCGTACCAGCAGCGGCGCGCACAGCACCGACAGCACGGTGGTGACCAGCAGCAGGGTGGTGGCCAGCGTCACCAGCCGCCGGATGAAGGCGGTGCCGCCGTCGGCGTCGTCGCGTTCGGCCCGAGCCAGTACCGGCACGAAGATCGCGGTGAACGTGGCTTCGAGCACCAGCGCGGCGACCATGTTCGGCAGCTGGTTGGCCACTGAGAACGAGCTCGTGAGGGGTCCCCCGAGCAGTGCCATCAGCAGTACGAACCGGAGAAATCCGGTGATCCGGGAGATCAGCGTGGCGAACGCCATGCCCCACGAGCGGGACACCACCGCGGCGTCCGACAGCTCCGCGCGCCCGGCGGGCCGGATCGGCCCGGTCGCGTGCGGAACCCTCGGCGGGCCCGGTGGACGGGCCGGGTTGGGGATGGGCGGGCCCGGCTGGCGGGTCCCGGGTTGGTCGGGCGGGATCATCAGGGCCGATCCGGACTGGTCTCGGAGGCCGGCGCCGTGCCGGGCGCGACGGTGTCTCCGGCGCCGTCGGCGTTGAACGCCATGGCGACGTCGAGCGGATCCGGGTGCTCGCCCGGCGGGATGAGATCGGCACGGTCCGGCTGGCCGCGGAAGCGGTGCCACAACCGGCGGCCGGCGAGCAGCACCAGCACCGCCCCGGCCGACAGCGTGATGAAGAACAGCACCTTGCCGTAGGCGTTGGAATGCACCGACAGCCGCACAGGCTCACCGAGGGCGAGGCCGTCGGTGGTCTGCAGACTGACATCGACCGCCACGCGCTGGGTGAAATGCACTTCGATGGGCACCCGCAGCGGCAGATAGCCGGGTGGCAGCTCGATCTCGCCCATGTCGGTGACCGTCATACCCGGCGGCGCGTCGACGTGCAGCCGGACGCGCACCGGAACCGGCAGATCGTTGCGCAGTGCCAGCGGCAGGGGGCTGCGTTCGGTGGCCAGCGTGTACGCCCCGCCCGGGTTGACGATCGTCACCGCGCCGAACATGTCGTTCACGCTGCGGCTGACGGCCTGCAGCCGCTGCTCGGCCAGGCCGTCTCGGGCCTCCGGCGGCACGGATTGGCTGAGCGCCCGCAGCATGTCCTCGCGCAGCGGCGCGGTGTATTGCATACCGGTCAGCCCGGTGCGCTCGTCGGTGGTCAGCGCGGCGGTCAGCCCCCACAACCGGCTGATCACCGCCGCGATGCCGCCGTCGATGTTCTCGTCGATGTCGCCGCGCGGGTTGCCGAACGAATCCGGAGGAGCGTTCTGCAGGGGTTGGGCCGGGACGGCGTTGCTCTCGGCGATCACCGCGGGCAGCGGGCGCGGCACGGCCAGCCCGGCGTGGATCGTGGTGGCCACCGACGTCAGGATGGCCTGCGCGTCGTCGGCGTCCAGCGACCACACCAGCGGCGGCATCAGGATCTGGGTCCGAGGCTCCTCGGTGGGCGTGAGCCCGCGCCACAGCAGCGCACCGAGGGCGTCCTGGCGTCGCGCGGTCTGCGAGTCGTGGCGTACCGGGATCTCCAGTGACGGGTCCAGGTAGGACGGCGCCACCGGGTCGGTACCCGCACCCGCCAGCGCGGCGCCGACGGCCGGATCGAAAGCGGCGGCCACGACCTCCGGCCGGTACCGCAGCGGTGTGACGTCGGCGGTCTCGGGGGCGCCGGTCTCCGAGTCCTGCGCGGTGACGTGGGCGGCCGAGATGCTGACCGTCTGGCCCTGGGCGGCGAGCAGGTCCAGGGCCGGGCGGGTGAGCGGACCGTCGCCAAGCAGGCTGGCCCCCCGGACCGAGGCGACGCCCAGAATCTGGTCGACGATGTCACCGGCACCGTTGGTGGCGATGGCGCTCAGTCCGGGATCACGGACCCGTTGCAGGGCGGTCAGGTCGGCTTGCGCGTAGTTGGTGGGTGCCACGCAGAGCCGCGCGGCCAGGGCGCGCAGCCGATTCAGCCAGCCGATCGCGGCTTCCTGCCCGGTGCCGGGACGCGTCGGGGTCCCGGCGCCGGCGTCCGGCCCGTCGTTGACGACGTAGCCGCCCGTCATCGCATTCACCGTGACCAGTAGGTCGGGGTCGACGGCAAGGCACAGGGTGGCCCGCATCTGGCCGCCGGAGTCGACCGTCGGCCCGGTGGCGAAGTCGGCCGCGGCCAGCAGGGTGTCGAGCCGCCCACCCGGGGCCAGCGAGGCGGCCAGGCTGTCGTCGACCAGGCGTACCGGCGTCGTGCCGCCGGGCGCGCCCGGGGCCAGCCGGGGCCGGTCGGCCAGCGGCCAGAGCATGGTCATCCGCACCGGCTGCGACGTGTCCGGCGGCACCACCGAATTGAGCGTGTCCGCGGCGGACATCGAGTCAGGGGCGTCGCCTGCGGGCCGGTCGGGGGGCACGCCGAGGACCGGCAGCAGGAAGCGGGCGTCGTCGAGTTTGGCCGGCGCGCCGTAGTCCGGCGTGCCGTTGACGTTGATCAGCAGGGGATAGACGCCGGGTTCGGTGATGTTCAGCGATCCGGCACCTTCGGTGCGCAGTGGATAGGACAGCGTGAACCCCACCGACTGGCCGCGGTCCAACTCCGGTGCCAGCGTGACGAAGTCGGCCACCGGCTCGAACCGGGCGACATCCCCGGTGAGGTCGGTACGCAGCTGACTCGACGAGGTCACTGCTTTCGCGTGCTCCATCCGGATGTCCACGTCGCGAACCGGTCGGTCGCCGACGTTGAGCACAGCCCCGCTGACCGTCACCAGCGACTCACTGGTGGTGGTGACGACGTCGGGGGTGACGCGGTCGATGCGGATCTGGAGGAACGGCAATGCTCCGGGTTCGCTCGCGTTCGCGCGGGGCAGCAATACCGGGAGTGCGGCGGTGGACCACACCGAGAACAGCAATACCACCGCCACAAGCACCACTGTGTGCGCCAGGAGGGAAACCCCTCGGCGCACCGCCGGGGCCGCGGTCACGGTCCCTGTCCGCATCCGTTCGTGCGCCGGCGGGGCTGGGGTTGCGCAGGGTCGTCGCGGCGGTGATTGCGGGCGTGTGAGTGCGTCTGGGGACGGCGACGGGGCGCGCTGCGGGGCAGCGGCGGCAGGGAACCCGGCCCGTCGGTGTGCAGTTTGTCGATGAGTTCCCCGGCCACCTCGGCGAGCTTGCGCTCGTCGGCGTAGGCCAACCGGGAGGGCAGATCCCGCAGCGGGACCCAGGCGACCTCGGTCACTTCGACGTCGTCGTCGGACAGTTCGCCGCCCTGGAAGCGCAGGAGGTAGTGGTGCACGGTCTTGTGCACCCGGCGGCCCTCGGTGACGAACCAGTAGTCGATGCTGCCGAGCGCGGCCAGCACGTCACCGCGGATACCGGTTTCCTCGGCGACTTCGCGGATCGCGGTCTGCTCGGCCGTCTCGCCGAGTTCGATGTGGCCCTTGGGCAGCGACCACAGCATCCGGCCGCGCCGGTCGACCCGGCCGATCAATGCCGCCACCTGGGCGTCCTTGGGGCCGTCGATTCCGTCGATGACCAGGCCTCCGGCCGAGGTCTCGTGCACGGTGCGCAGCCGTTCCGGTGGCCTGCGCGGCCGCTTGTGTTGCTTGGACTGGTCGCGAGGGGTCGGCGCGGGATTCGCGGAACCGACGGTCGCTTCGCTGGGGGCGGCATCGGTGCCCTGATCGCCGGCCGGGGGCCCGGCCGCCCTTTGTGCACGACGACGGCCACGACGCCGACCGCGGCGCCGTCGTGGTTTGGCCTGTTCGCCGTCCGACACCCAAGCGATAGTAGCTGCCACGGGGTGGGCCTCCTGCCACACTCGCCGGTTGTGACCACACTGCGAGCATTAGGCTCATCGAACGTGGCCGACGCTGTTGTTACTGATGCCGAATTGCTGGCGGGCGCACTGGTCTCGCTGAACCAGCGCGCCGAGGTGCTGCGCGGGCTCGGTTCGGTGTTCGCTGCGGCGGGCCATGAGCTGTATCTGGTCGGCGGCAGCGTGCGTGACGCGCTGCTGGGCCGGCTGACCGAGCAGAGCGATCTCGATTTCACCACCGACGCCCGTCCCGAGCAGATGGTGAAGTTCCTGCGGCCGTGGGCCGACGCGCTGTGGGATACGGGTATCGAGTTCGGGACCGTCGGGGTGGGCAAGGGGGAGCACCGGCTCGAGATCACCACGTTCCGCGCCGACAGCTATGACCAGGTGTCACGGAATCCGACCGTCGAGTTCGGCGACAACCTCGATGACGATCTGGTGCGCCGCGACTTCACGGTGAACGCGATGGCGGTTCGCATCAGCCCGGATCAGCCGGGCGGGGTCGGCGACTTCATCGATCCCCTGGGCGGTTTGGCGGCCATCCAGGCGAAGGTGCTCGACACCCCGTCGGCACCGCAGGTGTCGTTCGGGGACGATCCGCTGCGGATGCTGCGTGCAGTCAGATTCGTGTCGCAGCTCGGGTTCGAGGTGGCGCCGCGGGTTCTTGAGGCACTGCTGGAGATGGCTCCGCAGTTGGAGCGGATCACCGTCGAGCGGATCGCCGCCGAGCTGGACAAGATGCTGCTGGGCAAGGACCCCGTCGCCGGGGTCGATCTCATGGTCCAGACCGGGCTGGGCGATGTGGTGCTGCCCGAGGTCGGCGAGATGCGGATGGCCATCGACGAACACCACCAGCACAAGGACGTCTACTGGCATTCGCTGACGGTGCTGCGGCAGGCCGTGGATTTGGAGGATGACGGCCCGGACCTGGTATTGCGTTGGGCGGCACTGCTTCACGACATCGGCAAGCCCGCGACTCGCAAGCACGAATCCGACGGCGGCGTGAGCTTTCACCACCACGAGGTGGTCGGTGCCAAGATGACCCGCAAGCGGATGCGGGCGCTCAAGTACTCCAAGCAGATGGTCGACGACGTATCGCAGCTGGTGTACCTGCACCTGCGGTTCCACGGCTACGCGGACGACAAGGGCACCGGCAAGTGGACCGACTCGGCGGTGCGCCGCTACGTCACCGACGCCGGCCCGCTGCTGGGCCGGCTGCACAAGCTGGTGCGCGCCGACTGCACCACCCGCAACAAACGTCGCGCCGCACGGCTGCAGGCCAACTACGACGATCTGGAGAACCGGATCACGGAGTTGGCGGCCAAGGAGGACCTGCAGCGGGTCCGGCCGGACCTCGACGGCAACGAGATCATGGAGATTCTCGGTATCCCGGCGGGCCCACACGTCGGCGAGGCCTGGAAGTACCTCAAGGAGCTGCGCCTCGACCACGGGCCGCTGTCCCGCGAGCAGGCCGTGGACGAATTGCTGAAATGGTGGAACGCCAGGAGCTGATCGTGCGTCTGATCAGTCATGGACTACTGCTTGGGTGACTCCGACGGAACCGCGACAATCGTCACCGGGGTGCCCGATGTGGACGTGGACGGCGACGGCAGCCCGGACGGCATCGGACTGGATTTCGACGGGGACGGCCGGATCGACGATGTGATGGCCGACTTCGACGGCGACGGTGTCGCCGAGCGGGCGGTGCTCGATGCCGATGACGACGGGCAGGCGGAAAGCTATTTCTCCGACGACGGTTCGGGCACCTGGGCGGTGCGGGTGGACCGGTCCGGGCAGGTGCGCTGGTTCGATCTGGACGGGGTGGAGGCCACCGGGGGACCGGTGGTCGATTTCGACGCCGACGGCGCTGTCGACGACCGACTGCTCGACTCCGATGGGGACGGCTTGGCGGATCGGGTGCTCGGTCCGGGCCTGGCCTACGTCGACTCCGACGGGGACGGGCATTGGGATCTCAAACTGACCGACACCGACGGCGATGGTGCTGCGGATTCGGTGTCCTGAGCGCTGACTCTGCGGTGAGGGCTTGGGCCACTCGCACTTTCACGCCCTGAACGCAGAGTCGATTGTGCTAGTCGACTGCTCAGCCCCGGCCGGCGCCCGGCGGCCCGGCGAAGGCCTGCGCAATGGTCAGCCACTTGGCGGCGTCGTCGCCCACCGCGCTGACGTCCAATTCCGAGGGGGCCCGGCGCTGGGTGACCAGCATGCAGAAGTCCTCGGCCGATCCCGTCACGCGCTGCTGCGCATCGTCGGGTCCCCACTCCCACAGGGACCCGTCGGGCGCGGTCAGCTCCACTCGGAACGGCTCGGCCGGCGGGGTCAATCCGTGCACGGTGAACGCGAAATCCCTTGTGCGGACCCCGATGTGGGCGATCGAGCGCAGCCGCGCGGTGGCGGGCCGGTGCACCCCGAGCGCGTCGGCCACATCGAGGCCGTGCGCCCAGGTCTCCATCATGCGGGCGGTGGCCATCGACGTCGCACTCATCGGCGGGCCGAACCACGGCAGCTTGCGGCCCTCGGCCACGTTCACCAACTCGGTGTGCAATCTCGCCCGGGTCGCGCGCCAATCGGCCAGCAGTTGCTCCGGTGGCGTCAGCGCGAGTTCCTCGGCGCCGGCGTCGACGAAGCCGGTCGGGTCCTGCATCGCCTCGGCGAGCACCGCGTCGAAGCCCGGGCCATCGGTGATCGCGATGACCGAGACCCGATCGGTCCACAGCAGATGCGCGATCTGGTGGGCGATGGTCCAGCCCTCGGCCGGGGTGGCCGTGGCCCAGCGCTCGGGCGCGAGGTCGGCCACCAGGGCATCGAGTTCGTCGCTTTCGGCGGACAAGTCGGCCACGATCGGCTCGGCGCTCACCATGGCGGCCAGCCTAGACCGCCCATCACACCCTTTTCCGGGATGCCACCGCTGCATGCAGCCCGAGCCCGACGAGGTACGCCGCAGCGCCGGCCACCACCAGTGCCGGTGACCGCCCGTCTGCGGGAATCACGGCAGCGGCCGCCGCGATCGCCGCGACGAACGACATCCAGAACAGCGCGTCCTGCACGGTGAACACGTGCCCGCGCAGCGCGTCGTCGACATCGAGCTGCATCGCAGAATCCGCACACAGCTTCACGAGCTGTCCGGCCGCGCCGAGCAGGAAGCCACAGGCCAGCATCACCGGCACGTGCAGCCCGACAGCCACCAGCTGGATCAGCACCGCGAAGGCCAGCGCGCCGTTGGCGGTCGCGTAGCGGCCGAACCGGGCGATCACCGCCGGGGCGGCCACAGTGGCCAGGAACTGTCCGACGCCGCCGGAGGCCACGAACAACGCTGCGGTGCCCAGGCCCAGGCCGGTCATGTCCGGGTCGTCGGTGTGCCGGACGATCACCAGCACCAGTAGCGAGTTGATCCCGAAGGCCATGCGGTGCGCGGCCAGCCCGGCCAGGGTGCCCGCGACGGGACGGACGGCCCACACCGTGCGGATGCCGTGCACCCACCCGGTGGACACCGCATAGACCACCGAGCCGTGGATGGCGCGTTTGCTCTCGTGCGGGCCGAGGACGTGCTCACCGAAGCGCACCGACAACCACAACGCCACCGCGACCGGAACCGCGACGACGAACATCACCACCGAGGCGCCGGTGTCGTCGGCACCGAACAGCTTGCGCGGTATCAGCATGAAGTCGGCACCGAGAAAGGCCGCCAGCGCGCCGATGGCGGTGGCCACCGAGTTCATCGTCACCACCCGGTCGGCGGGCACCACATCGGGCAGCGACGCCGACAGACCCGAGGAGACGAACCGCGTCAGGCCGTTGACGATCAGCGCACCGCACAGGATCGGTATATCGCCGGCGCCGAAGGCCAGCAGCCCACCTACCAGCAGCACCACCAGCAGCCGGCCCAGGTTCGCCCCGATCAGCACCAGACGCCGGTCCCAGCGGTCCAGCAGGGCTCCGGCGAACGGGCCCAGCACCGAGTAGGGCAGGAACATCACCGCGAACGATGCGGCGATCTGCCACGGCTCGGCCTCCCGCTCCGTATTGAACAGGATCGCGCCGGCCAGCCCGGCCTGGAAGAGCCCGTCAGCGAATTGGCTCACCGCCCGCAACTCCAGCAGTCGGCGGAATTCGGTCATGCCGCGCAACGAGTGCCACAGGGCACGGGGAGCACGAGCATGAATCACCCGATCAACAGTACAAAGCTGTGCCGAAATCCGACCGCGCCCGGGCTTGTTCGCCACGTCGAGGCAATCGCGGTGCCATGATGTAGGGCGTGGCGCAGTCAGAAGATCCGGAGGATTTCATCGCGCCTGCGGCGCATCGGGTACGCCCGGGCACACTGCTGCTGGCCAATACCGATCTGCTTGAGCCGACTTTCCGGCGCAGCGTCATCTACATCGTCGAGCACAACGCAGGCGGAACGCTCGGTGTGGTGTTGAACCGGCCCAGTGAGACGGCGGTCTACAACGTGCTGCCGCAGTGGGCGAAGCTGACCACCAAACCCAAGACCATGTTCATCGGCGGTCCGGTCAAGCGGGACTCGGCGTTGTGCCTGGCGACGCTGCGGGTGGGGATGCAGGCCGACGGTGTTCCGGGGCTGCGGCACGTGCAGGGCCGGGTGGTGATGGTCGATCTCGACGCGGACCCGGACACGCTGGCCCCGGCCATCGAGGGCGTGCGGATCTTCGCCGGGTACTCCGGCTGGACCATCGGGCAACTGGACGGCGAGATCGAACGCGACGACTGGATCGTGCTCTCGGCGCTGCCGTCGGATGTGCTGATCGAGCCGCGGATCGACCTGTGGGGCCGGGTGCTGCGCCGTCAGCCGTTGCCGATGTCGCTACTGGCCACCCATCCGATCGACGTCAGCCGTAACTAGCGCGGTATTCGCAGCCCATCACTTACAAGACAGCGTGCAGCTGGCGCACGAGCCGGCGCAGCCCGCACCGGACGCCGAGGTGGCCTCGGCAGCAGCGACGGCCTTGGCGCTCTGCCAGCAGCCGGCGGCCACCGTGGCGATGGCGCCGATGATGCACACCATGACGACCATCAGGCCGGTGTGGGGCGCGGCGGCGAGGGCGGCGGCGCCACCGGCGGCGAGCATCACCGCGGCGGCCAGTTGGGTGGGGGCCACGGCCCTCAACACGGAGCGCACGGGATCACCGGTGCGAGGTCTGGTCAACAACCACATCCCGAACACACCGACGATGACGGCGGCGCTCAAACACAGCAGCGCGGCGATCAGCATGCGCCACACAATACGAGGCGCCGATCGTTGGCGCGAGGTCGGGTTTGGTCTGGGTAATTCAGCGCTGCAGGCCCAGGAGCTGGGGCAAACCCGGTGCCGGCGCGGGTGCGGGTGCGGCCGGGGTAGCTGGTGGCGGCGCGGCGGCGGGGGCTGGCGCGCTGACCTTGAACCCGGAGACGATCGCGTCGGCGGCGTCGGCAGCCGCCGAAATGCCTTGGTTGGCGGCCGAGGAGTTCACGGACAGCGATACCAGGTAGCGGTCCTGCCCCGCGGTCGCCAGGATGTGCCTGCGCGAGGTGTTGAGCATCTGACTGCCCGACATATAGCTACCTTCGATGAACGCCGACGGGAAACCGTTGAAGTCACCCATGGCCATGTCGGTCGGGCGCCAGTTCTGCAACTGCTGGGTGTCGACGAAGCCGTGGCTGATCGCTTCGGCGGGGTCGAAGTCGCCGATGAGCTTGTAGACCACGACCTGCGCGTTGGGGGTGTAGAGGTCGGCGCTTGAGCGGTCGGCGATCACGGCGAACGCGTCGGGCACGTTCGGGTCGGGCACGTTGGTCCAGCCGGACGGCAGCGGCAGCACGATGCTCAGTGCCTTGAAATTGTGGCTGACCTGAGGCTCCATCTTGACGCCCTTGCTCTTGAAGAACTCGGCGAAGGTGCCCGACGAGGCCGGGGTGATCTGGGCGACCGGGGCTGCGGCCGCGGGTGACGGGATCGTTGCCGCGCCGGGCGCGACCGCCGCACCGGGAACGCCGGGAGCGGCCGGTGTGGCGGCTGGGACGGCGCCGGGGGCGGCAACCGGTGCCGCGGCGGGCGCGACCGTGACGGTCTGGGTCACGGTCACCGGACCCGGGACCACGGGAGCCGGAAGAAGAGGTTCGGCTGAAGCGGTCTGACCGGCAGAGCCGACGACCGCCGCGACGCCGACGGCCGTGCCTGCTGCCAGCACCCGCCACCGGCTGGCCAACTCGATCATCACTCGTTCCCTCCGCAAACCATGCCCTCACCAGGCAGTCTCGTCACTAGGCGCCGAGAATATCCACGGGTTGCGGCCCGCCACCAGCACCTCAACCGACCTGGAATCAACCCCTGACAGTGCCGCGACGCAACCGATACCAAGCTGTGGCCAACGCCACCGTGAGACGGGCGGTGAGCTGCTCAAACCGTCGCCTTATACCCTGAACGGCGTGATCGAACCCGCCACCACGTCCCCGTCAGGGCAGTCTGGCCCAGAAACGGATACCCCTCAGCACCGGTACACGGCGGAGCTGGCGGGCCAGATCGAGCACACCTGGCAGGAGCAGTGGCAGGTGCTGGGGACGTTCAATGTGGCCAATCCGGTGGGCTCGCTGGCACCGACCGACGGTTCCTCGGTGCCCGCCGACAAGATGTTCGTCCAGGACATGTTCCCGTACCCGTCCGGTGACGGCCTGCACGTCGGGCATCCGCTGGGTTACATCGCCACCGACGTCTACGCCCGGTACTACCGGATGACCGGACGCAACGTGCTGCACGCGCTGGGCTTCGATGCGTTCGGCCTGCCCGCCGAGCAGTACGCCGTGCAGACCGGGACGCATCCGCGCATCCGCACCGAGGCCAACATCGTCAACTTCCGCCGGCAGCTGGGCCGGCTGGGGCTGGGCCACGATTCACGGCGCAGCTTCGCCACCACCGATGTCGACTTCTACAAGTGGACGCAGTGGATCTTCCTGCAGATCTACAACGCCTGGTTCGACACCGCCGCCAAGAAGGCCCGCCCGATCGGCGAGTTGGTGGCCGAATTCGACTCCGGTGCGCGCACTCTCGACGACGGGCGGCTCTGGGCCGAGCTGTCGGCCGCCGAGCGCGCCGAGGTGGTGGACAGCTACCGCCTGGTGTACCGCGCCGATTCGATGGTGAACTGGTGCCCGGGCCTGGGCACTGTGCTGGCCAATGAAGAGGTCACCGCTGACGGGCGCAGCGACCGCGGCAACTTCCCGGTGTTCCGGAAGCGCCTGCGGCAGTGGATGATGCGCATCACCGCCTACTCGGACCGGCTGCTCGACGATCTGGACGTGCTGGACTGGCCGGACAAGGTCAAGGCCATGCAGCGCAACTGGATCGGCCGGTCCACCGGAGCTTCTGTCGAATTCGGCACTGCGGCAGGCGATGTCGAGGTGTTCACCACCCGTCCGGACACCTTGTTCGGCGCCACCTATCTGGTGCTGGCGCCCGAGCACGATCTGGTGGATGCGCTGGTGGCCGATTCCTGGCCCGAGGGCACCGATTCGCGGTGGACCTTCGGTGCGGCCACGCCGGCCGAGGCCGTCGCCTCCTACCGGGCCGGGATCGCGGCCAAGTCCGATCTGGAGCGCCAGGAGAACAAGACCAAGACCGGCGTGTTCCTCGGCGCCTACGCCACCAATCCGGTCAACGGGCAACAGGTTCCGGTGTTCATTGCCGATTACGTGCTGGCCGGGTACGGGACCGGGGCCATCATGGCGGTGCCCGGTGGCGACCAACGCGACTGGGATTTCGCGACCGAGTTCGGCCTGCCCATCATCGAGGTGGTCTCCGGCGGTGACATCACCGAGGCGGCCTACAACGGTGACGGCACCATGGTCAACTCCGACTATCTCGACGGGCTGTCGGTGACCGACGCCAAGGCGAAGGTCATCGAACACCTTGAGGCTGACGGTCGCGGCCGGGCCCGGATCGAGTACAAGCTGCGGGACTGGCTGTTCGCCCGGCAGCGGTACTGGGGTGAGCCGTTCCCGATCGTCTACGGCGCCGACGGCCGCGCCCACGCGCTGCCGGAATCGGCTCTGCCGGTGGAACTTCCGGACATCCCGGACTATGCGCCGGTGTCGTTCGACCCGAACGACGCGGACAGTGAACCGTCGCCGCCGCTGGGCAAGGCCACCGAGTGGGTGCATGTCGAGCTGGATCTCGGTGACGGGCTGCAGACCTACACCCGCGACACCAATGTGATGCCGCAGTGGGCGGGCAGCTCGTGGTACGAGCTGCGCTACACCGACCCGCACAACTCAGAAGAGCTGTGCGCCAAGGAGAACGAGGCCTACTGGATGGGTCCGCGGCCGGCCGAGCACGGGCCGAACGATCCGGGCGGCGTCGACCTGTACGTCGGCGGCGTCGAGCATGCGGTGCTGCACCTGCTGTACTCGCGCTTCTGGCACAAGGTGCTGTTCGATCTCGGCTTCGTCAGCTCGAGCGAGCCCTACCGCCGCCTGGTCAACCAGGGCTACATCCAGGCCTTCGCCTACACCGATTCCCGCGGCAGTTATGTGCCTGCGGCCGAAGTCGTTGAGCGTGAAGGGAAGTTCTTCTGGACCGGTCCCGACGGTGAAATCGAGGTCAATCAGGAGTTCGGCAAGATCGGCAAGAGCCTGAAGAACTCCGTCTCACCCGACGAGATCTGCGACGAGTACGGCGCGGACACCCTGCGCGTGTACGAGATGTCGATGGGTCCGCTGGAGGCATCGCGGCCGTGGGCGACAAAGGATGTCGTCGGTGCGCACCGGTTCCTGCAGCGGGTCTGGCGCGTCGTGGTTGACGAGGAGACCGGGGCGACCAGCGTCAACGAGCACGAGGCACTCGACACCGACACGCTGAAGATCCTGCACCGCACCATCTCCGGGGTGACCGAAGACTATGCGGCGCTTCGCAACAACACCGCGGCAGCCAAGCTGATCGAGTACACCAACCACCTGACCAAGGAGGGTGTGTCGGCCCGGGGCGCGATCGAGCCGCTGGTGCTCATGGTGGCCCCGCTGGCTCCGCACCTGGCCGAGGAGTTGTGGAAGCGGCTGGGCCACGACGCCTCGCTGGCGCACGGGCCGTTCCCGGAGGCCGATCCGCAGTACCTGGTGGACGACACCATCGAGTTCCCGGTCCAGGTCAACGGCAAGGTGCGCGGCAAGATCACGGTGGCTGCCGATGCCGACAAGGCGGCGCTCGAGGCCGCGGCCCTGGCCGACGAGAAGGTGCAGGCCTTCCTGGACGGCGCCACGCCCAAGAAGGTGATCGTGGTTCCGGGCCGGCTGGTCAACCTCGTCGTCTAGGGATTTGTGCACCTCCGGTAACGCTGACCGTTACCGGAGGTGCACAAATCACCCTGGCCGGACCACGATTTCGTGGACATGCCCGTCGGGCGGGGTGTTGACGGCTGTGGCCACCAGACCCGCGACCGTCTCGGGCTTGAGGAACTTCGCCGGGTCGTACTCGCCGGTGCCATCACTCTCATAGGCCACCAGATCGCGCTGCATCTCGGTGTCGGTACGTCCGGGGAAGATCGAGGTGACCCGCAATGAGGTTTCGTCGGCGCGCAGTGCGTCGGCGAATGCCCGGAGCGCGAACTTGCTGGCTGAATAGGACGCCATCCCTGACGAAACCTTCTGTCCAGCACCGGAATTGATGAAGACGACGTGTCCACGGGCGGCCCGCAGCGCCGGCAGCAGGGCCAGCGTGAGCGCTACCGCGCCGGTGACGTTCACCTCGAACGAGGCCCGCCACTGTTCGGGGATGGACTCGGAGACCGTGCCCGGGTAGAGCACGCCGGCGTTGTGCACCAGCACATCGAGTTCGGAGAGCACCTCGGCGGCCGATTCGATCGAGTCGGCGTCGGTCAGGTCCAGTGGCCAGGTCGGGGCGCCGAGCTGTTCGGCCAGCGCGTCGAGGCGGGCCGACGGGCGGCCGGCCAGAAACAGCGTATGGGTGGGAGCAAGGGCGGCGGCGATGGCCGAACCGATGCCGCCAGCGGCTCCGGTGATCAATGCAGACGGCACGACTGCAACGTTACTGTGACGCTCAACGACGCGGGGCCGACCTGCGGACCGGGGCCCGGCGTCGCATCATGGTAGGGATGCCACCGGACCCCAGCTTCGCTCCCACCCAGCTCGCCGCGCGGGCCGCCTACCTGCTGCGCGGCAACGACCTGGGTGTGATGACCACTGCCGCGCCGTTGCTGTATCCGCACATGTGGAGCTGGGATGCGGCGTTCGTCTCGATCGGGCTGGCCCCGCTGAGCGTCGAGCGCGCCGTGGTGGAACTCGACACCCTGCTCTCGGCGCAGTGGCGCAACGGGATGATCCCGCACATCGTGTTCGCCAACGGCGTCGATGGCTACTTCCCCGGCCCGGCCCGGTGGGCCACGTCGGCCCTGGCGGCCAACGCCCCGCGGATCCGGCACACCTCCGGCATCACGCAACCGCCCGTGCATGCGATCGCGGTGCAGCGCATCCTCGATCACGCCCGCAGCCGCGGCCGGTCCACGCGGGCGGTGGCAGCCAGCTTCCTGGACCGGCGGTGGGCGGATCTGGTGCGCTGGCATCGGTGGCTGGCCGAGCAGCGGGACCAGGACGGTCGTGGCCGCATCACGCTGTACCACGGGTGGGAGTCCGGCATGGACAACTCGCCGCGCTGGGACAGCGCCTACGCCAACGTGGTTCCCGGTGCGGTACCGGAGTATCAGCGTGAGGACAACGCGATCATCACCGACGCCACCCAGCGGCCGAGCGATCTCGAGTACGACCGGTATCTGTGGCTGCTCGAGGAGATGAAATCCGTTCGCTACGACGATGATCTGCTTCCGAAGGTGATGAGCTTCGCGGTCGAGGACGTGTTTGTCTCGGCGGTCTTCTCGGTGGCGTGCCAGGTGCTCGCCGAGATCGGGGAGGATTACAAGCGCCCGCATGCCGACGTCCGCGATCTCTACTCGTGGGCGGAGCGGTTCCGGGCCGGGGTGGTCGAGACCACCGATGAACGCACCGGCGCGGCAAGGGATTACGACGTCCGCACGAAGAAGTGGGTAGCCACCGAAACGGTCGCGCAGTTCGCGCCGCTGCTGTGCGGCGGCCTGCCGCACGATCGTGAGCGTGCTCTGCTGCGCCTGCTGGAAGGCCCGCGGTTCTGCGGGCATCCCGACCTGCGGTATGCGCTGATCCCGTCGACCTCGCCGGTGTCGCGCGATTTCCGGTCACGCGAGTACTGGCGCGGCCCGGTGTGGCCGGTGATGACCTGGCTGTTCTCGTGGTGCTTCGCCCGGCGCGGCTGGGCGGAGCGGGCCTCGACGCTGCGCCGGGAAGGGTTGCGCCAGGCAAGCGACGGTACTTTCGCCGAGTACTACGAGCCGTTCACCGGGGAGCCGCTGGGCAGCATGCAGCAGTCGTGGACCGCGGCGGCGGTGCTGGACTGGCTGGGTTAGTCCGGTCTACTCGGCCTTGGCGGAATTGGCCGGCGCCTGCTCGTTCTGGACGGCCAGCCGCTCCAGCGGGGCCAGGGCGGTGGCGAGGGTGGTCAGGTCGTCCGCGCTCAAGTTGGCCAGCCGGGCGGCCAGGTCGGCGCGCCGGGCGGCCAGCGACTCACGGTGCTGCACCAACCCGCGCGGGGTGACCTCGACGAGCACGGCTCGCAGGTCGGAAGGGTCACGAGAGCGCTTGACCAGGCCCAACTTCTCCAGCCGGCGGATCGCCACGGTGGTGGTGGGCGTGCGCACGCGCTCGCGGGCGGCCAGCTCGGTCATCCGGATCGGGCCCTGGTCGAGCAGGGTGAGCAGGATGGACAGCTGGGCCAGCGTGAGTTCGCCGGCAGTGCCCTTGTTGGTGTCGCCGCGGCGCAGCACCGAGAACACCTTGGAGAGAACGCGTTGCAGCTCTCCGGCCAGCTCTGTGACCTGTGAATCGGGCTCCACCATAATTCGCTAGTCTAACCTGTCTGGAGCAGACAGGTCGGCAGCTTGTTGGGTTTGGCGCAGCGGGTTTCCCCCTCCCCACAGCGCCGCCCTCACAGCACCTGCGACAGGAAGCGGCGTAGCCGATCCGTCTCGGCCGCTTCGAAGATCTGGTCCGGGGTACCCGATTCGACCACTTTGCCGTGATCCATGAACACCACGGCGTCGGCCGTGGAGCGGGCGAAGCCCATCTCGTGGGTGACCGCCAGGATCGTCATCCCCTCGGCGGCCAGCTCGGCGATGAGCTCGAGGATTCCCTTGACCAACTCCGGGTCCAATGCGGAGGTGGCCTCGTCGAAGAACATCACCTGCGGGGCCATCGCGAGTGCCCGCGCGATCGCGACCCGCTGCTGCTGGCCGCCCGACAACGTGCTGGGACGCGCATCGGCCTTGTGCCGCAGACCAACCCGGTCCAGTTGCTCCAGGCCCACCGTGCGGGCATGGTCGTGGCTGAGCCGCTTGAGCTTGCGCGGGCCGAGGGTGACGTTGTCCAGAACGGTCTTGTGCGGGAACAGATTGAACTGCTGGAAGACCATGCCGATGCGCTGGCGCAACTGGTCGGGGTTGTCGGCCAGCACCGAGCGGCCGTCGAGCAGGATGTCGCCGCTGTCGGGTTCGTACAGCCGGTTCAAGGTGCGCAGCAGTGTCGATTTCCCGGATCCGGACGGGCCGATGACTGCCGTCGTGGTGCCCGCCGGCACATCCAGGTCGACCCCGCGCAGCACCGTGTTCGGCCCGAACGAGAGGTGGATGTCCTTGGCGGCCAGCGCGACTGGCTGTGGTGCCGACATCAGATCATCTCCTGGGTGGTCGCGGCGGGCGGCAGTTCCTCTTCGACGGGTGCGCGGCCGCGCCGCAGCCGGTTGTCGACGAAGTTCACCAGGTGCGTCAGCGGGATGGTCAGCAGCAGGTAGAACAGTCCGGCGGCCACCAGCGGCGACAGATTTCCGGTCTGTGCGTTGAGATCTCGGCCGACCTGGAACAGCTCACGCTGACTGGCCACCAGGCCGAGGAAATACACCAGCGACGAGGCCTTGAGCAGTGAGATGAACTGGTTCATCAGTGCGGGGAGGACGCGGCGAACGCCTTGTGGGACCACGACCAGCCGCATCGACGAGGAGTAGCTGAAGCCCAGGGCGCGTGAGGCTTCCAGTTGCCCGGCCTCGACGCTCTGGATGCCGGAGCGGAAGATCTCCCCGACGTAGGCCGCCGCCATCAGCCCGAGTGCCGCGATGCCCAGCGGGTACGGGCTGTTGCCGGTGAGAGATCCCACCACGGGCCCGATACCGAGCCCGATCAGCAGGATGATCACCACTTCGGGCAGGCCGCGGAAGATGTCGGTGTACACCCGCGCGGGCCAGCGCAGCCACCGCGACCGGGAGATGCCCGCCACCGCGAGGATCATTCCGAGCACCAGCCCGATGATGCTGGCGCACACGGTCAGGATCAGCGTGTTGGGCAGGCCGGTCCGCAGCAGGTCGGGGATCGCCTGCTGGTAGAGATCCCAGTCCAGGAATGAGTCCCTCAGTTGCGCGAGTGTGGATTTGGGCGCGGCGGGGGCTCCGGCTGCGGGTTTCTCCTTGGCAGCGGCGATCGCGGTGAAATCGGGCAGCTGGGGTGCGGGCGCGGCCTTGGAGCCGGGCTTCCAGCCGGGCGGAAGAGCCCGGGGCACCCAGTCGGAATACAGCGTGGCCCAGGTCCCGTCGGCGATGACGGCGTCCAGCCCGGAGTTGAGCGCGTCGATCAGCGGCTGGTTCTCCTTGGCCACCGCCCACGCCACGAAATTGTCCAGGCTGAAGGTGTTTTCGATGATCTGCGCCGGGTCACCGGGT
This sequence comes from Mycolicibacterium sp. 050232, assembly GCA_036235365.1. Lineage (GTDB taxonomy): Bacteria > Actinomycetota > Actinomycetes > Mycobacteriales > Mycobacteriaceae > Mycobacterium. Next base: position 210,830 of record JAZBEZ010000010.1, read on the forward strand.
TGCACCGTGCCCGAGGCCTGCTGCGACGGTGCCACCCAGGCGTCGATCTGACGGGTCTTCAGGCTGGCGTAGACCGTGTTGTAGTCGGGGAACTTCACCGGCTGCAGGTGCAGCGTGTCGATGACGTAGGCCTCCTGCACGGTGCCCTGCACCACCCCGATGCGCTGGCCGGGGGCGAGTTGGCCGAAACCGGTGATCGGTGAACCGGTGGGCACTACGAGCGAGAAGTATCCGAAGTCGTAGCCGTTGGTGAAGCCGACGGTACGGCGCCGGGCGTCGGTGGTGGTGATCGACGACGACGCCACGTCGAAGCGCCGGGACGCGGTCTGGGCCAGCAGGCCGGAGAAGTCGGTGCCGACGAAGTTGATCCGCAGGCCGAGCTTGTCGGCGATGGCACGCAGTAGTTCGTTGTCGAAGCCGGTGAACTGTCCGGCCGAGTTGATGCAGATGCTGGGTGGGGCGTCCGACAACGTACCGACGGTGAGAACGCCGGGGGTGCCCAGCCCGAGGTTCTCGGCCCGGACCGTGTTCAGGGGGACCACGTTGGCAGTGGTGTATTTGTCGGCGCCGGGCCCGGTGGCCGCGGCGGCCAGGTTGGTGGGCAGTGCGCTGGCACTGTCCACACCGGGGGGTGCGCATTGATCGACGTCCGCGCCCGCCGGTGCTGCGCACAGCAGGCCGAACAGCATCAGGACCGTGGTCAGCAGCGCGGCCGATCGTCTGGCGTCCATCTGATGCAACCTAGTGCGCGGACGCCCGGGGTTGAGCGATTCCGCTCAAGGGGACCGCAAGTCGCCGAACACCCCGCGCCGGGTGAGCTCGGCGATCATGATCTGGGCCATCTTCTCGGCGCGTTCGGTGCAGGCCCGGCGGGCGCCCTCGGGATCGCGGGCGTGGATGGCGGCGGCCTCGGCCTCGTAGCCGGGCAGGAAATCGGCCTTGGCTTTCGGGTAACTGATCCAGAACTCCGAGGGGGCGAAGCTCTTACCGGCCCGGATGGTGGCATGCAGGCGCGGCCCGGCGTACTCGTCGTTGATCGCGTCGCGGAACACCCAGCACGCCTCCTGGAAGGACTTGGTGTCCTTTGCTGAACGCATCACGCGCAACGTGTCATCGAGATGGGCGACGATGCGGGGGGTGGGACTCGCAGCACAGCGCGCCGAGGCGATGCCGTTGAGGATGCCGTACAGCTCATGATGTTCGGCCACGGTCGCCTCGTCGAACCGGGATACGAACGCGCCGCGGTGATACCGCGTCGAGAGAATGCCGTCGTGCTCGAGCTGGACCACGGCCTCCTGGATGGGGACGCGGCTCAGCCCGAGGTCACGAACGATCTCGTTGCGGTCAATGCGGTCGCCGGATCGAAGCTTGCCCGTCATCACCAAATTGATGATGTGCGTGACAACCTGATCCTTTTCCTTGACCCCGTAGTTCTTGGGCACCCTGGCGTGTCTCCCCCTGTGCGGTTGTGATGCGCAAGTTTCTCACGTGTCTGTCCGATCGGGGACCCGAGTCGTTACAGCTCAGTCGCTAAACTTTGCGCGCCCGCCCGTCGCGCCAGCGGCACAGGGTTTCGGCGGCGGTCAGGTCGTAGTCGGGTCCGTTGACGCCCACGGTGAGGATGCTGACGCCCAGGTCGGCCAGTGCGTCGGCCTCGGCGAGCATCGCGTCGATGCCACCCGACTCCTGGACCCCGGCCGAGCGCTGCACGGTCGCCGGGTCGCGGCCGGTGATGCCGCAGTGTTCGGCGAGGACGGCCGCCTTGCCCGGGTAGGTGTTGCGGTCGACAAAGGCGTGCCAGATATCGGCGTGCTCGGCCACCAGGCGAAGGGTCTTGCGTTCCCCCTGGCCCCCGATCAGGATCGGGATCTCCCGCGTGGGTGCCGGGTTGAGCTTGGCCAGCCGGGCCTCGATGCGCGGCAGGGCCTGCGCCAGGTCGTCCAGACGGCTGCCCGCGGTGCCGAACTCGTACCCGTACTCGTCGTAATCCTTTTGTTTCCAACCACTTCCGATACCGAGAATGAGCCGGCCGTCGGAGATGTGGTCGACGGTGCGGGCCATGTCGGCCAGGAGTTCGGGATTGCGGTACGAGTTGCAGCTGACCAGGGCGCCGATCTCGATGCGGGAGGTCTGCTCGGCCCACGCGCCGAGCATCGTCCAGCATTCGTAGTGCGCGCCGTCGGGATCGCCGTAGAGCGGGAAGAAGTGGTCCCAGTTGAAGGCGATGTCGACGCCGATGTCCTCGCAACGGCGCACCGCGTCGCGGATATGGCTGTACTTGGGGGAGTGCTGCGGCTGCAGTTGCACACCGATACGTATGGGATGGCTCACAATTCCCGAGCGTACTCACGTGCCGGATGGTCTTCGCGCAAGCGCTCAGACGGTGCCGATCTGGCCGTTGGGCTTCCACACCGCGACCACCGCCGGTCGCGCCGGATGGTCGGCACCACCCGGCCAGTGCGACAACGGCTTCTCCAGGCTGTGGTCGTCGCCCTCGCCAGGATGCTGCACACATACCGTGACGAGATCGTCGGTCACCACCGGGCCGCATGTCTCGGCGCCGACCGGCACGGTGAGGAACTGTTTGGTCTCACCGCGGTTCGGGCCGTCGAGCGCCACCGCGAACAGTCCGTCGTTGGATTTGAGCGCGTTGCCGTCGGTCGAGATCCACAGGTTGCCATGGCTGTCGAAGGCCAGGTTGTCCGGGCAGGAGATGGGACTGACCTGGTCTTTGTCGAACCCGGCGTAATAGGTATCGGCGGCCTTGGGGTCACCGCACACCAGCAGCAGATCCCAGGTGAAGTCAGTGCCGGTGTGGTTGTCGGTGATCTCCAGGATCTGGCCGTTCTTGTTCTCGTTGCGCGGGTTGGCCGCATCGACGCCGGCCTTGCCCTCGGTGCCGCGCTTGTCGTTGTTGGTCAGCGCCACGTAGACCTTGCCGGTGTGCGGGTTGGCCTCGAAATCTTCGGGCCGGTCCATCTTGGTGGCGCCGGCCTTGTCGGCGGCGATGCGGGTGAACACCGCCGCCTCGGCCGCGGTCACGCCGTCGACGAGCGATTCGGCCTGTCCGTTCGGTCCGGACTTCAGCAGCGGGATCCAGGTGCCGGACCCGGCGAACGAGCCTTTCACCGGGATCTTGCCCGTGCCGTCGATCTCGGCGGCGGGGATGTCGCTCGTCAGCTTGGCGACGTACAACGTGCCCTCGTCGAGGAGGGTCAGGTTGTGTGCCATCGCGGCGGGATCTGTGCCAGGCCGGATCTTCTTGGCGGAGACGAACTTGTACATGTAGTCGAAGCGTTCGTCGTCTCCGGTGTAGACCACCACGCTGCCGTCGCCGGTCACGTAGACGTTGGCGCCCTCGTGCTTGAGCCGGCCCAACGCCGAGTGTTTGACCGGTGTCGACGCCGGGTCCCACGGGTTGAGTTCCACGACGTAGCCGAATCGATTGACCTCGTTGGGGGTTTCGGTGAGGTCGAAGCGGGGGTCGAAGTCTTCCCATTTGAGTTCGGACCGCTCGTGCTCGACGCCGTAGCGGGCGTAGCGGTCGGCATCGGCCGCTTTTGGTGCCGGAGCTCCTTCGCCGGCCCCGAAGTAGCCGTGGAAGTTCTCCTCACCGGAAAGTACGGTGCCCCAAGGGGTTACGCCGCCCGCACAGTTGGCGAAGGTGCCGGCCACGGCACGTCCGGTGGGGTCGGCGGCGGTCTTGACGAAGTCGGTGCCCGCCGCGGGTCCGGTGAGCGTGAACGGAGTGTCAGCGGTGATGCGGCGGTTGTAGCGACCCATCATGGGCTCCAGCGCGCCGTCGCTGCTCCGTTCCACCTCGACCACGCCCATTCCGACTGCGGCAATCTCGATGTCGAACTGTTCGCGCGTGGGTGCCTCGGCGTTGTAGCCGGGGAACATGAACTCCGGCGTGACGTACTCGAAATTGGTCACCAACAGGAACCGGTTGGGCTGTCCTTCGATGGGTAGCAGCGCTGCGAAGTCGTTGTTGAATCCGAACTGCTTGCGCTGTGCATCGGCGGTCTGCCGGTTGATGTCGAACATCGGAGCGTCGGGCAGTACCGGGTCGCCCCAGGCGATCACGACTCGCTGCTGGTAGCCGGCCGGGATGACCACGGCGTCTTCGGTGTTCGGTGCGACGGCGGCGAACTTCATGCCGGGCGGCGTTTCGACGGGCGCGGCGACCGGCGACGGGGTCTCGGCGGGCTTCGTGTCGGTACCGCACGCGGCCAGTGCCGATCCGGCGCCGACGGCCAGTACGGTGACACCGGCGGCCTGCAGCATCGACCGCCGTGACACCTGCTTGGCGATGTCGCCGAAATAGGGGTTGGCACTGGTGTTCGGCGCCGGTTTGGAGCACGCGTCGCCACACCGGTAGCGGCAGGTCACGTGCTGGCGCGACGACGTTCCACGATGGGCGACAAAGAGGTTCAGCGGTACAAGCGGCATCCCGCGCAGGTCCTTCCACCAGACATCGGCCGCGGGGCTGAGCGGCCGGACTGGCCGAAACCTACGGGAGCCGGGCTAGCAGCGGGTTAACAGCAGGCATCTGCTAGCTACCGAGAATGCCGCGCAGGATCTCGACCAGCTTCGCCGGTTGGTCGCCCTGAACGGAGTGACCGGAGTCGGCGACGACGTGCGTGCGCTGGAAGTCGGGGGCGGTCTTGGCGAAGGTGTCGGCGTCCTCGTCGTTGACGAAGAACGAGTTGGCACCGCGGATCAGGGTGGTGGGCATGGTGATCGCCGGGACGTCGTCCCAGAGCCCGTCAAACCCGTCGCCTTTGCGGAACGTGTCGTAGCGCCACGTCCAGGTGCCGTCCTCGAGCTGTTTTGAGTTGTGGAATACCCCGCGCCGCAACGAATTCCGGTCGCGGTGCGGGGCAGCGGCGACAGTCGCGTCGAGCATGGCCTGAAACGTCGGGAACGTGCGGTTCTCCTGTACCAGGGCGACGGTGCCCATCTGCGCCTTGGTCATCTCGTTGTGCCGCTCAGGTGCCGACGGGGTGACGTCGACGAGGGCGAGTTCGGGCACCAGCCGGGGCTCGGTCGCCGCGATCCGCAGCGCCGTCAAACCACCCAGCGACATGCCGACCACCAGCCGTGGGCCGGGAGCGTGTTCCTCGAGCACCGGAATCAGGCTTGCGGCATTGAGTTTCGGGCCGTAGTCACCGTCCTCGCGCCAGGCGGAACGGCCGTGGCCGGGCAGGTCGACGGCCAGCGCGGGTTCGCCGAGGCCGAGGATCACGGTGTCCCAGGTGTGCGCGTTCTGGCCGCCGCCGTGCAGGAACACGATCCGAGGGGCGTCGGTGCCGAACTTCAGCGCGCTGATCGACCCCTGCTCGATGCGCTCGACCGGCGGCAGTGGGCCGGTCGCACCGATCTGTTCGGCGTTCTCGTCCAGGAGCCCGAACTCGTCCAGGCCCGTCAATGCGTCGTCGCTCACCACGCCGCCGACCCTACTCAACGCCGAAACGGCATTCCAGCAGGCCTGCTCTCGCGAAAGCGCTGCCGGAATGCCGTTTCGGCGAAAGAGGGACTAGCTCTCGATGAAGGTCTCCAGCTCGATGCGCGCGACATCGTCGGCGATCTGCTTCGGCGGGCTCTTCATCAGGTAGGCCGAGGCCGCCTCGATGGGGCCGCCGATGCCGCGGTCCTTGGCGATCTTGGCGGCGCGCACCGCGTCGATGATGACACCGGCCGAGTTCGGCGAGTCCCACACCTCGAGCTTGTACTCCAGGTTCAGCGGCACATCACCGAAGGCGCGGCCTTCCAGGCGCACGTAGGCCCACTTGCGATCGTCGAGCCACGCGACGTGGTCGGACGGGCCGATGTGGACGTTCTTGTCCTCGACCTTGCCGGCCAGCGAGCCGGTCAGGTTGGAGGTGACGGCCTGCGTCTTGGAGACCTTCTTGGACTCGAGGCGCGAGCGCTCCAGCATGTTCAGGAAGTCCATGTTGCCGCCGACGTTGAGCTGGTAGGTGCGGTCCAGCGTGACGCCGCGGTCCTCGAACAGCTTGGCCATGACGCGGTGGGTGATGGTCGCGCCGACCTGGCTCTTGATGTCGTCGCCGACGATCGGGACACCGGCGTCCTCGAACTTCTTGGCCCACACCGGGTCGGAGGCGATGAACACCGGCAACGCGTTGACGAAGGCCACGCCGGCGTCGATGGCGCACTGCGCGTAGAACTTGTCGGCCTCTTCGGAGCCCACCGGAAGGTAGGAGACCAGGACGTCGACCTTGGCGTCCTTGAGTGCCTGGACCACGTCGACGGGCTCGAAGTCGGAGACCTCGATGGTGTCGGCGTAGTACTTGCCGATGCCGTCGAGGGTCGGGCCGCGCTGCACCGTCACGTTGGTGGGCGGCACGTCGGCGATCTTGATGGTGTTGTTCTCGGAGGCGAAGATGGCCTCGGACAGGTCGAAGCCGACCTTCTTGGCGTCCACGTCGAATGCGGCCACGAACTTCACGTCACGCACGTGGTACGGGCCGAACTTCACGTGCATCAGGCCCGGCACGGACGCGTTCTCGTCGGCGTTGTGGTAGTACTGCACGCCCTGGACCAGGGATGATGCGCAGTTACCGACGCCGACGATGGCGACCCGGATTTCTCCTGCGTGCTCAGACATGGACGATCTCCTTACTCGTTCTGTGTGCTCGGCCTGGGGCCTTGTGCGGGTCTGTGCTCATATGTTTTCCGAGCGCCCCTGTGCCGTACGTTCGGCCGCGATCAACTCGTTGAGCCATTTGACTTCTCGTTCGCTGGACTCCAGGCCCAGCTGGTGCAGCTGACGGGTGTAGCGGTCGAAAGAACTACTGGCCCGCGCCACGGCTTCACGCAGACCTTCCCGGCGTTCCTCCACCTGACGGCGGCGTCCCTCCAGAATTCGCATCCTGGCCTCGGCCGGGGTGCGGTTGAAGAAGGCCAGGTGGACACCGAATCCGTCGTCGGAGAAGTTCTGCGGTCCCGTGTCGGCGACCAACTCGCTGAATCGCTGCTTGCCGGCATCGGTCAGCTGGTACACCCGCCGAGCCCGGCGCACCTTGGTCGGACCCAAGGGTGCGGCGTCCTCGACGATCAGGCCATCGGCCTGCATGCGACGTAATGCCGGGTAGAGCGATCCGTACGAGAACGCCCTGAACGCCCCCAACAGACCCGTCAAACGCTTGCGCAGCTCGTAGCCGTGCATGGGTGACTCGAGCAGGAGGCCCAGAACTGCGAGCTCAAGCATCAAGATCACCCCTTTCGACAGATCAGATGGAGTTGATCGCTACGACGGATCAACACCTCGCCAAACTGTATCGCGCCGATATATTTGGCGCCAAGTGTTCGCTCAGATTGGTGCGTACCCGGGTGGTTGACCGCACGTAAGGTCGTGAAACGTGATCGTGCCAATCCGACTTTCCCGCCAGTTCGCGGAGCTGGCGGTCCTGCACCTCGGCCCCGAACTCTGTGAGACCTTCATGGGCACTGGCGAGCCGGCGGTCTACTTCGAATTGGGCGGTCCGATGGAGGAGCCCCTGATGGGCTCGCGGATCGGTGGACTGCCGATCCTGCCCGTCGACGCGGGTTGGCCGGCGTGGATCGACGACATCGAGGGGACGCCGCGACCGCTGGTGTGTATGGCGGTGCTGGACCTGGTGCAGCTGTCGCCGTATGCAGACGTCACGGGGCTCCCCGTCGACGGCACCCTGACCTTCCTCTATGCCCACGACTCCGAGCTGCCCCCCTGGGGTGAGCCCTACCAGGCCCCGGGCTGGTCCGTCGTACACACGCCTGCGGATTCGGCGACCCAGGCCCTGACGCCTGCCGGAGTGACTTCGTGGACCCCGCGGGCACTGATCCCGCAATGGGCGGTGAGCTACCCCATCATCGAAGAGTCGTACTTCGTCGAACACCGGCCGTTCTCCGCACTCGTAGCCGCGTGGGATGAGCTTCGGTTCGGCGACGGCGCCGCGCCGTCGGGCATTCAAACCGGCGGGGTACCACTGCGCATCCAGGGCGACCCGCGCGATGAGATCGATCTCCATTTCGGCGTCGAGAGGACAGAGGTCGACGGCCCGTCGGACTGGCGCTTACTGCTTCAGCTCAACGCGGATCCGCGGATCACCGAGAAGCTCAGCACAGGGGGTTCCTCGGGCGGCTTCGATGACTGGCTCGACGGGCAGTTCAGCATCTACTTCTTCGCCAAGAGCGACGACTTGGCCCGCGGCGACCTCTCGAACGCCTGGTTGATCAGCCAGCGGTGATCACCCGTTGTTGCGGTGCATCCCCTTGACCGTGCCGTCGGGGTAGAGGTCGATGCTCCCGCCGCCGAAATCACTGCTGACGATGACGGCGATGTTGATGGCGTCAGGTGTCGCAGGGTCTTCCGACGGGGTGATGCGCAGCCAGGTGCTCTTCACGTCGGCACGTTTGGTGTTGAGGGTGTCGGGTGCGCCCCGCATGATCCCGAGGACCTTCTCGTAGTCGAACGCGGCAAGGTCGACGAGGCGGTCGTCCTTCTCGACGTTGCGCGGATCGGTGCTGGGGTCACCCCAGCCGCCGGTGTAGCGGTAGTACAGCTTCTTGCGGCTGTCCTGCGGGTCCGGACGGTAGAGCAGGGCCGAATCGGGATCGATGTGCAGCTCGAAGCCCGTGGTGGCGCCGAACTTCTTACGCATCTGTTCGAAGAGTCCTTTGACTCCGTTGAGCGATTGCAGCTGCGTCGGCGGGGTCAGCACGACCGGGTCGATACCGTCGGGCACAGCTCCCGGGTCGGGGTTGAAACTCAACGGTGACGAGGTGTTTCCATACAGACCCCAGCCGATGCCGATACCGAGCACGACCAGCACGGCGGCCGAGGCCAGCCGCAGTCCCCAGCCGCCGGCGGGTTTGCGGATGCGCGGCAGGCGGGGTTTGGTCAGCGTCGGCAGCTGCACCGGCGCGCCGGAGGTCTGCAGATCCTCGACCAGACGGGCCAGATCGCCCAGCGTAGTGGCGTTGGTGGCGGCCGACACGCGCTGGCGGTGTTCCTCCATGGATAACTGGCCCTCGCCCAGTGCGCTGTCGAGCACTTTGCAGGTGTCGTTGCGGTCGCTGTCTTTGGCCCGCGTGTTCGAGGGTTGCCGGGTTGCCACGGAAGATGATCGTAGGAGGTGTGACGCGGTCGCGCCTCGGTGTGCAGGGGGTCGACGTACTCTGGTCATCGTGCGATTGCAGAGACAGGTGGTGGATTACGCGCTTCGGCGGCGGTCCCTGCTGGCTGAGGTCTATTCGGGGCGCACCGGCGTCTCGGAGGTCTGTGATGCCAACCCGTACCTGCTTCGCGCGGCAAAGTTTCACGGCAAGCAGAGTTCGGTGATGTGTCCGATCTGCCGTAAGGAGCAGCTCACGCTGGTGTCGTGGGTTTTCGGTGATCATCTGGGTCCGGTATCGGGTTCGGCGCGCACCGCGGAGGAGCTGGTGATGTTGGCAACTCGTTACGACGAGTTCGCAGTCCATGTGGTTGAGGTATGCCGCACCTGCAGTTGGAATCATTTGGTCAAGTCATATGTCCTGGGCGCGCCTCGGCCGCCGAAGGCACGTGGCACTCGAGGCACGCGCAAGTCGGCGCGTACGGCCAGTGAATAACGAAGGGCGCCATAGCCGGTCAGCCAACGACATCCGTAGTGCGGCTGACCGCCTTGGCGCGCGCGAAAACCGGCCACCTGCCCGGGATAAGCCGCCCGCTCGGGACAAGCCTCCCGTCCGGGAGCCCCGGCCGCCGGCTCGCGAACCGGGACCGACGGGCCGCGAGAACGCTCCCGGGGGACGGGAGAAGGGGCCCGCGGGTCGTCCCGGTCGTCCGGCGCTACCGCCCGACGATCGGCTGACTACGGTGCTGCCGCCGGTGCGCGACGGCGGACCGGCCCCGCTGGATGTCGTCAGGGCTGCGATGGACGGCACACCGCCGCCGAAACCGCAGCCACCTAAATCTCCACCTCCGCCACCGGGCGGCGGCCGCGGATCGGGGCCCCCGGGTCCGTCCGGGCCGGGCCCCAAGCCCCCGCGGCAGTTCCACATCAACTGGAAGTTGATCCGGCGGCTGTCGATCGCCGGGGTGGTGGCGATGATCCTGCTTCCGCTCGTGACGTTCGGTATGGCGTACATGATCGTCGACGTCCCGCAGCCCGGCGACATCCGTACCAACCAGGTGTCGACGATCCTGGCCAGCGACGGTAGCGAGATCGCCAAGATCGTTCCGCCCGAAGGCAACCGGGTCGACGTCGGCATCGACAAGATCCCCGAGCACGTCCGCAACGCGGTGATGGCCGCCGAGGACCGCGATTTCTACACCAATCCGGGCTTCTCGTTCACCGCGCTGTTGCGCGCGATCAAGAACAACCTGGTCGGCGGTGATCTGCAGGGCGGATCGACCATCACCCAGCAGTACGTCAAGAACGCGCTCGTCGGTGACGAGCGCTCCGGCATCGGCGGTCTGATCCGTAAGGCCAAGGAGCTCGTCATCTCGACCAAGATGGCCAGCGAGTGGTCCAAAGACGCTGTGATGCAGGCGTATCTGAACATGATCTATTTCGGCCGCGGCTCGTACGGAATTGCGGCGGCGGCCAAGGCGTACTTCGACAAGCCGGTCGAGCAACTCACCGTCGCCGAAGGCGCCCTGATGGCCGCGCTGATCCAGCGCCCGTCGACGCTGGACCCGGCCGTGGATCCGGAAGGCGCTGCCGAGCGCTGGAACTGGGTGCTCGACGGCATGGTCGACATGGGCGCGCTGTCGGCGCAGGAACGTGCCGGGCAGGTGTTCCCGCCGACGGTGCCGCCGGACCAGGCGCGCCAGGCGAACCAGACCACCGGCCCGAACGGACTGATCGAGCGCCAGGTCACCAAGGAACTGCTGGATCTGTTCGACATCAGTGAGCAGGCGCTGAACACCGAGGGTCTGCAGGTCACCACCACGATCGACCCGCAGGCCCAGCAGGCTGCCGAGAACGCGGTGTCCAAGTACATGGACGGGCAGGACTCCGACATGCGGACCGCGGTGGTGTCCATCGATCCGCATGACGGCGCGGTGAAGGCCTACTACGGCGGCTCGGACGCCAACGGTTTCGACTTCGCCCAGGCGGGTCTGCCGACCGGCTCGTCGTTCAAGGTGTTCGCGCTCGTTGCCGCCCTGCAGCAGGGCATCGGTCTGGGCTACCAGGTCGACAGCGGGCCGATCACCGTCAACGGCATCAAGATCAGCAACGTCGAAGGTGAAGGCTGCGGCACCTGCTCGATCGCCGAGGCGCTCAAGCGCTCGCTCAACACCAGCTACTACCGGCTGATGCTCAAGCTCGAACACGGTCCCGAGGACGTGGCCAAGGCCGCCCACGATGCCGGCGTCGCCGAGAGCATCCCCGGTATCGAGCACACGCTGTCCGAGGACGGCAAGGGCGGCCCGCCGAACAACGGTGTGGTGCTCGGCCAGTACCAGTCGCGCGTGATCGACATGGCCTCGGCCTACGCCACGCTCGCGGCATCCGGGGTCTACCACAAGCCGCACTTCGTGCAAAAGGTCGTGAACTCGTCGGGGCAGGTGCTGTTCGACGCGTCCAGCCAGGACAACGGTGAACAGCGCATCGACAAGGCCGTCGCCGACAACGTGACCTCGGCCATGCAGCCGATCGCGGGCTGGTCCCGCGGTCACAACCTGGCCGGCGGACGCGCCTCGGCGGCCAAGACGGGTACGAACCAGCTCGGTGACACGGGCGACAACCGCGACGCCTGGATGGTCGGTTACACGCCGTCGCTATCGACGGCGGTCTGGGTGGGTACCTCTGAGGGCGTGAAACCGTTGAAGACGGCAGGCGGGGGCCCGGTCTACGGATCCGGTCTGCCGTCGGACATCTGGAAATCCACCATGGATGGTGCCCTGAAGGGGTCGGACAACGAGACGTTCCCGAAGCCGACCGAGATCGGTGGTTATGCGGGTGTGCCGCAGGCCCCGGCCGCACCGCCGCCGGGAACGGTGCCGAACGGCCCGCAGGTCTCGGTGATGCCTTCTGAGACCGTGATCCAGCCGACCATCGAAGTGGCCCCGGGCATCACGATCCCGATCGGCCCTCCGACGACCGTGCCGATCGGACCGCCGCCGGGAGCTCCCGTAGTGCCCGGCGTGCCGGAAGTCCCGGTGCCCCCGCCGCCTCCGTGACGGACCGGGTAGAGCAGGATTCGCCGGCTGGGCTCGCAGAAGACCTCCGAAGCGCCGACGACCGCGACCTTCCCAGCCGCACCGACCGGCTGGGCGAGGCGCTGTCGCAGGCCGTCGGCGGCCCCGTCGGCCGGCACGCGTTGATCGGCCGCTCACGGTTCATGACCCCGCTGCGGGTGATGTTCGTGATCGCTGTGGTGTTCCTGGCGTTGGGCTATACGACCAAGGCCGCGTGTCTGCAGACGACCGGCAAGGGCAGCGCAGGCGAACGGGTGGCCAACTGGGAGAACAACCGGGCCTATTACGAGCTGTGCTACTCCGACACCGTTCCGCTCTACACCGCAGAGTTGTTGAACCTCGGCAAGTTTCCCTACAAATCCAGTTGGGTCGAGAACGATGCGACCGGCAAGCCTCGCGTGCAGTACGACGGTAGTCCGGCGATCCGCTACATGGAGTATCCGGTGCTCACCGGGCTCTATCAGTACGTGTCGATGTCGCTGGCCAAGACCTATACCGCGGTGACCAAGCTGGTGTCGGTCCCGCTGGTGGCCGAGGTGGTGATGTTCTTCAACATCTCGGCGTTCGGCTTGGCGCTGGCCTGGCTGGCCACGATCTGGGCCACTTCGCGGATGGCCGGCCGGCGGGTGTGGGATGCGGCGCTGGTGGCCGGCTCGCCGATCGTGATCTTCCAGGTGTTCACCAACTTCGACGCGCTGGCGACCGCCACGGCGGCGGGCGCGATGCTGGCGTGGGCTCGGCGAAAACCGGTGTGGGCCGGCGCGCTGATCGGAATCGGTGTGGCGGTCAAGCTGTACCCGCTGCTGCTGTTCGTCCCACTGGTGCTGCTCGGGCTGCGTAGCGGGCGCCTACGAGAGGTAGGCAAGGCGGCGCTGACCGCAGTCGCCACGTGGCTGTTGGTCAACCTGCCGATCATGGTGCTCTTCCCGCGGGGATGGTCAGAGTTCTTCCGGCTCAACACCCGTCGTGGCGACGACATGGACTCCCTGTACAACGTGGTGAAGTCGTTCACCGATTGGCGCGGCTTCGATCCTGACCTCGGTTTCTGGCAGCCGCCGACGGTACTCAACACGGTCACGGCGGTGTTGTTCGCGGCGTGCTGCATTGCGATCGGCTACATCGCGTTGACGGCGCCGCAGCGTCCACGGCTGGCCCAGCTGGCGTTCCTGGTGGTGGCCGCGTTCCTGCTGACCAACAAGGTGTGGAGCCCGCAATTCTCGTTGTGGCTGGTGCCGCTGGCGGTCCTGGCATTGCCGCATCGCCGAATCCTGTTGGCGTGGATGACGATCGACGCGCTGGTGTGGATACCGCGCATGCTCTATCTGTACGGCGAGCAGAACAAGGGCCTGCCCGAGCAGTGGTTCACCACAACGGTCTTACTCCGCGATCTGGCGGTGATTGTGCTGTGTGCGTTCGTCATTCGTCAGATCTACCGTCCCGAACTCGATCTGGTGCGCCACGGTGGACGCATCGACGACCCCACCGGCGGGGCGTTCGACGGGGCAGCCGACGATCCGCCGCGCTGGTTGCCGGATTGGTTGCGTCCCTCGGCTGACCGGGTGCGGATCGAGCCCAGGCCGGAACCCGAGCCGGAGTTGGCCGACGCGAAGTAGACGCGCCGGCTGAGTCTGCGGCCGGTCTGCCGCTGCGCCGATTTCTACGCCAGGGCTGCGAATCGGCCTTGGCGCGACCCTCTGGTAGAAAACGGTGAGCCGACGGCCCTGGTGAAAACTCAGCCGTGGTACGGCGGATAGTACGGAGCTGCAACCCGATTCGGCTTCGCTTGGATCCACTTCGTGGTCGACGGCAGCATCGTCAGGACGAGCGTCAAGATCGGAACGACTAGGCCGGCGACGACCGGGGTGTCGAGTGAATCGAGGTCACGCTTGGCTACGCCTCCGATGCCGAGGAGAGTGACGCCGAGGCCCGTTATCCCGAACAGGATGAGAAGGGTGCACCCACCCACGATCAGCCGACGGGCAATCGACTTGCGCAGAAACAGTGAGAAGGCCCCAACGATGAGCGAGAGCCCGCCCGCGAACCCGAGGAACACCGCGACGTACATCCAGGGTTCGCGTTCCTCTTGCGATGAGAGAAACATCGAGAAGAGCCCGATAGCTGCGACGAAGATATCGAACAGTCCGCCGAACAGCGCCAGGAGGCCGGCCAGGATCCCGGTGGCACCGCTCGGCCCACGGGGCGGCGGCTGAAATCCGCCCGGGTAGCCGGGCTGCTGCGGCCAATTCTGCTGGGGCCACCCCGGCTGTTGGAAGTAGCCGGGCTGACCGGAAAACCCTTGACCGTAGGGCTGATTGGGATAGTTCACAGGTCCCTTGGATTCTGGAAATTCGGCGCTGACTCAGCCTGGATACGGCGGGTAGAACTGGGGCGCAACCGGATTCTGCTTGGCGCGGATCCAGGCTGCGGTCGGCGGCATCAAGACCAGCACGATCGTCGCGATGGGGAAGACGAGACCAACCAACGAGAGCGCGTTTTCGCCCATCGGGACGTAGCCCTCGAGCTTGGTGAGACTCACCCCGAACGAGACCAATCCGGAGATGATGGTCAGGGCGCATCCAGCGACGACGAGCCAGCGGCCGATCATCTTGCGCTGAAACAGCGTCACAGCTCCGATCAAGAGCAGCAGCCCGCTGACCAAGCACAGCACCGCCGTGACGATCAGCCAAGGACGCACACCGCCGGAGATGCTGTCCGAAGCTCCGACGGCGTCCTCGTTGCCGAGCACGGCGAGTGCGAACAACCCGATGCCGCCACTGCCGAAGTTCGACAGAACGCCGAGCACCGCCAGGGCACCGGCGATGATCCCTGTGACGCCGCTGGGTGCTGCGGGGGGTATCGGCGGTAGCCCATAAGGCTGTTGTCCGCCCGGGAAGCCGGACTGTTGGGGGTACCCCGGTTGCGGGAAGCCGGGCTGCTGGGGGTACCCCGGTTGCGGGAAGCCGGGTTGCTGGGGGTAGCCCGGCTGCCCGGGAAACCCCTGCCCATAGGGCCCGTTGGGATAGCTCACCGATTCCCCCGATCCTCCAAGAACGACGGGCTCACCCTATACGGATTTCGCAGATCAGGGCGGTTTCGGGTAGCCTGGGCCGGTTGCCGACGCAGGCGACCCTCCTGCCACGGAATCCACCGTGGCCGTACACGACCAGAGGAGGTGATGAGGTTCTAATGCGTCCATACGAAATCATGGTCATTCTCGACCCCACACTTGACGAGCGCACCGTAGCTCCGTCGCTGGAGACGTTCCTGAACGTCGTCCGCAAGGACGGCGGCAGTGTCGACAAGGTCGACATCTGGGGCCGTCGCCGGCTGGCTTACGAGATCGCCAAGCACGCCGAGGGCATCTACGCCGTTGTCGACGTCAAGGCTGAACCGGCCACGGTGTCCGAGCTCGACCGTCAGCTCAACCTGAACGAGTCCGTGCTGCGGACCAAGGTGATGCGGACCGACAAGCACTAAATGCTGTCGGTCGTCGGAGTCGCTCCGTAGGCTTCGCGCAAACGGACATGCCTATCCCAGGAGGATCTCGTGGCTGGTGACACCACCATCACAGTTGTCGGAAACCTGACCGCTGACCCGGAGCTGCGTTTCACGCCGTCCGGTGCGGCCGTGGCCAACTTCACTGTTGCTTCGACGCCGCGCATGTTCGATCGCCAGACCAATGAGTGGAAGGACGGCGAAGCGCTGTTCCTCCGCTGCAACATCTGGCGTGAGGCAGCCGAGAACGTGGCCGAGAGCCTGGTTCGAGGTTCGCGCGTCATCGTCACCGGTCGGCTCAAGCAGCGGTCCTTCGAAACCCGCGAGGGGGAGAAGCGCACGGTTGTCGAGGTCGAGGTCGACGAGATCGGTCCCTCGCTGCGCTACGCCACGGCCAAGGTCAACAAGGCCAGCCGCAGTGGCGGTGGCTTCGGCGGTGGCGGTGGCGGCGGTTCACGCCAGGCCGAACAGCCCAAGGACGATCCGTGGGGCAGTGCACCGGCGTCCGGCTCCTTCAGCGGGGCCGACGACGAGCCGCCGTTCTGATCAACAACGAAAATTTTTGCAAGGAAGAGATAACCAATGGCCAAGTCCACAAAGCGACGGCCGGCACCGGAAAAGCCGGTCAAGACTCGTAAGTGCGTGTTCTGCTCCAAGAAGGGTAAGGGGCAGGTCATCGACTACAAGGACACTGCGCTGCTGCGCACCTACATCAGCGAGCGCGGCAAGATCCGTGCCCGCCGGGTGACCGGCAACTGCGTCCAGCACCAGCGCGATGTCGCCATCGCGGTGAAGAATGCCCGCGAGGTGGCTCTGCTGCCGTTCGGCTCGTCGACGCGGTAGGGGATAGATCAATGAAGCTGATTCTCACTGCTGAGGTGGAACACCTGGGTGTCGCGGGCGACGCCGTCGAGGTCAAGGACGGCTACGGCCGTAACTACCTGCTGCCCAACGGGCTGGCCATCGTGGCCTCCCGCGGTGCCGAGCGCCAGGCCGAGGAGATCCGCCGGGCGCGCGAGGCCAAGTCCATCCGCGGCGTCGAGCACGCCAACGAGCTGAAGACCGCGCTGGAGAACCTGGGTGAGGTGTCGCTCCCGGTTCAGGCCGCTGCCGACACCGGCAAGCTGTTCGGTTCGGTCACCGCGGCGGATGTCGTCGCCGTGATCAAGAAGGCCGGCGGCCCGAACTTGGACAAGCGCACCGTGCAGCTGCCCAAGGCACACATCAAGTCGGTCGGCACGCATCCCGTCGTCGTTCGGCTGCACACCGGGGTGGAAGCCAAGGTGTCGCTCAACGTTGTTGCGGAGTAATCCGTAGCGGAGTAGATCCACCAGCACTCGATCGCCCGGGTGGGAGCCTGCAGAGGTTTCCACCCGGGCGTTTGCTGTATCTCTGGCGAACCCGTTGCGGGAAACTCTGGACAGCGAAGCTCACCTGGTGTTAACCGACGCGGTTCCTGTGCGCAACACAACACGCCCGGGACGGCAACCCGGCACGACACGCCGAAGAACTTCCCATACACAATCACTGACAGCCTCTGTGTCACCCTGACCTGGGAAAACAACAGATAGTTCTGGAATGATCCACAGGTTCTCCCCAGAGCCTCAACACGACGACCGAGACCTATCCCCATACCATCCACAGGTTGATCAACAGGGGTGGTTTCGGGAGGCGCCAGCAACGTCTACCGTGATGCGTCGCAGCGCCGTCGAAAGCTTGTCGGGGCCCTGTTCTACAGTCGCAGTACCGATTCGAATAGACGTTCGAGCCTGTCGTGAGGCGGGTCTCGGAAGGGGGTGGGGAGTCCGTGGCGGTGGTGGACGACCTGGGGTATCCGGATTCGGAGACGGATGGCCCTCCGCCTGGGGAGGACTTCGGCCGGCAGCCGCCGCAGGACATGGCGGCCGAGCAGGCGGTCCTGGGCGGCATGTTGTTGAGCAAGGACGCGATCGCCGACGTCCTTGAGCGGCTCCGTCCCGGTGACTTCTACCGCCCGGCACACCAGAACGTCTACGACGCGATCCTCGATCTCTACGGCCGCGGTGAGCCGGCCGACGCCGTCACCGTCGCCGCCGAACTCGATCGCCGCGGGCTGTTGCGCCGTATCGGCGGGGCCCCCTATCTGCACACGTTGATCTCCACCGTGCCCACTGCGGCCAATGCCGGTTTCTACGCCGGCATCGTGGCCGAGAAGGCCTTGTTGCGCCGGTTGGTGGAGGCGGGCACCCGGGTGGTCCAGTACGGCTATGCCGGGGCCGACGGCGCCGATGTCACCGACGTGGTCGACCGGGCGCAGGCTGAGATCTATGACGTCACCGAACGGCGCGCCTCAGAGGACTTCGTCGCGCTCGAAGACCTGCTGCAGCCCACCATGGACGAGATCGACGCGATCGCCTCGCAGGGCGGCATCTCGCGCGGTGTGCCGACGGGTTTCACCGAGTTCGACGAGATCACCAATGGGCTGCACCCCGGGCAGATGATCATCATCGCGGCCCGGCCTGGTGTCGGGAAATCGACCCTGGGACTGGATTTCATGCGGTCCTGCTCGATCAAGCACCGGATGGCCAGCGTCATCTTCTCGCTGGAAATGAGCAAGTCCGAGATCGTCATGCGACTGCTCTCGGCCGAGGCCAAAATCAAACTGGCCGACATGCGTTCGGGCCGGATGAGCGATGACGACTGGACCAAGCTGGCCCGCCGGATGAGCGAGATCAGTGAGGCGCCGCTCTACATCGACGACTCACCGAACCTGACCATGATGGAGATCCGGGCCAAGGGCAGGCGTCTCGCCCAGAAGGCAGATCTCAAGCTCGTGGTCGTCGACTACATGCAGCTGATGAGCTCGGGCAAGAAGTACGAGTCGCGGCAGCAAGAAGTCTCGGACTTCTCTCGAAGCCTCAAACTGATGGCCAAGGAACTCGAAGTCCCGGTGATCGCGATCAGCCAGCTGAACCGTGGCCCCGAGCAGCGTACTGACAAGCGTCCGCAAGTCTCTGACCTGCGCGAAAGCGGCAGCCTGGAACAAGATGCGGATATGGTCCTATTGCTGCACCGTCCCGATGCGATCGACCGGGAAGACCCGCGCGGCGGCGAGGCCGACATCATCCTGGGCAAGCACCGTAACGGCCCGACGGCGAATATCACTGTGGCGCACCAGCTCCACTTCTCGCGGTTCACGAATATGGCGCGGTGATCCGACGCTGCTTGTAGGGTCTCATCTTGGATCTCATCCGTCTGTCAGTTTGGACACCCGCGTGAGACAAGTCGATTTGCGGCGGCCAATACTGCTCCGTACCTCGGGGCGGCCGTGCACAGGATGGCTGACGTACCACTCCGGCATAATTCCTGGGCAAAGGGTTTGCGGCGCTGGGCGACTCGACGACAGTCGGCAAGGGCGGCGCAGTGGTTCCGCCGGCGTGAGGGGATGCGATTGATGGACGACGTTCGCGGCGAGCGGCTGGGACGGCGTCGGCCAACCATGCCGCCGCACGACTACTTCGAGAGCGTTCCCGACTACAGCGACACTCTTCCCGACTACAGAAGGCTGGCCCGCGAAATCGGACAGGAGATCGCCGCCACTCGGCCGCCGAATGTCTTGGCGCACAACGGCCGGGCGTTCTGGAAGCTCACCGACGCCGACAGTGGAGCACTCGCCTGGCTCGCATTCACCCGGCCAGATGCGCGGTCGGCACTGGCTCGGCGCAAGGTGTGGACATTGATCCCCTACCTGCAGGAATTCATGGCGAACTGGGTCGTGAGCGTCGACCACGAGCGCACCGATCAGAGCCAGTGGATTCACACAAACATCGACGTGTATGAGGCACGCGAACTGGCGCTGCTGGTGCCGCAGCCGCTTGCCGAGGACATCAAGCGGATCACCCGGCCCGAAGCGGTGCTGACCCTCGACGACATCGACCGGCACAAAGTGACGACCGTACTGGGCAAGGGAACTGCTCAAGCGATGAAGGCTCGCCGATGACCCGCCTGAACAAACAGGATTTCCTGGGCTGGGCGTACCACGACCTACTCACGAACACGACCCGCGGTGTGCTGGCTGAGTACATCGTGGCCAAGGCACTCGGCATTGGCGACACGAAGCGCCTCGAATGGGACAAACACGACCTCGATATCGACGGTGTCGGCGTAGAAGTGAAATCGGCTGCCTACGTGCAGACGTGGGAGCAAACCCGGTCTTCAGTGATCGAGTTCAGCATCGGACCGGCAAAGGGGTGGGACGCCCGCACCAACACCTATGCGCCCAGTGCGGGGCGAAGCGCCGACGTGTACGTCTTCTGTCTGCTCGAGGGTGAAGACCGCGAGCATATCGATCCGCTCGAGGTAGCGCAATGGACGTTCTATGTGCTGCCGACGAGTGTTCTCAACCGAAAAGTTCCGACGCAGAAGAGGATTCGGCTCGGGCCGCTGTTAGCGCTCGGTCCGGACCAATGCACATACGACGGACTCAAGGCGGCCGTTGATGCGGCAGCAGCGGCCAATCGCGGCAACTGACGGATTCCTCGTGGAGTGTCCATTCGCCATGGTTGCCGCCGGTCCGTTCCGCGCCCTGGTACGTCGGCGGTAGGAACATTCAACGGCACCGTGGTGACCTCGCCTTCGGCTGCGAAAGCGGGGTCGGAGGTTCCAGGTTTCGTGAGTCGGTTTCACTCTGTTGAACGAAAGACTGCCTTTGCACCGACAACAAGAATCTCTGATTGCTCGCCGAAGGACTGCATCCCGACTTCGAAGCTGAAACCGAGTGCTCCCAACAGCTTTCGGTCGATATCGCATGTGTAAACGGTGACGGCCGGCAACGAATCCTCGATGTACTGATCGTCGCTCGGAATGAGCTTGTAAAGCTTCGACATCTCGGTTTCGACGAGCTTGCGGTTGCCGTCCATTGCTGTGAACGTCCCTACCGATGCGCGGGTCAATTTCAAAAATACCTGAAGACGTTCGACATGGACCGACCGGCTCTCGAAGATCTGCGGTTTCGAGCGGGTTCCGAAGGACAGCAATGGTTCTGTGCGATCAACGATCAGGGGAGTGGGGACCGACATGTGGATCGACAGTTGAGCAGGAAAGTTACTTTCAACGCGCATGCCGGACTTTCGAGGGACAGCGCGCACATACTTCGCGGGTGTGTCTGGCTGAGAGTGGTATTGAATCTGGGCACTGGTTCCGTGGACGCGCATAGAAACATATCGGCTCGATGCCCAGATTCTGAAACTAGCTGGAAGGAGATGAAACATGAGTTCCCCTCTATTCGCGTCCCGAGGCGATCTGCTGGAGCCGAGAATTAATTATTGCCGCGCGGCGAAACCAACCCCGGTCCCGGCGCCCGTTTCTAGTACGCCTGGGTCTCACTCTTGCGGACCAGTCGGGCCACGGGACCACCGGTGGATTCGGTCTCGACTTCAACCCGGAAGTTCTCGATGACCGCATTAAGGCGGGCGTGCACTTGCGCATGCTCGGCATCGATCACGAGGTCGGGCATCTCGACCTCGTGCATCTCCTCCCAAGGCTCGAGCGTCACGCCCGCTCGCTCTCCGTCAGCAGGTGAAGCGATCAGTATGCTGATAGCGCCAGTTGCGTCATGGATTGCCATTACTCGGACTTGTTTTTCCACCTCTTATCCCCCTCTTTTGAGATCTCGGTCAGGGCCTAATGGCACCCAGGTACACGGCGGTAAATGGACAATGGCGAGGACCGCGGTTTCGTATGACGACATCAACGAAGCGGTCGTTCGGCGCAGGACCTGCTCGTGTGACGGTACTTTCCACCTCGATGCTTTGGTGTCCACTGACGAGTCCCGCCAGCCCATGAGCTGTGACCGTGACCGTGCAATCCTTGAGATTGCCTGCCCCGCCAATCCAGATAGCTAAAGTACCGCCAGGCGGAATCCGATCTGCCGCGGCATTGAAGATAAATGGTCCGTCGTGGGTAACAAATGTCATGCTTAGCCCCTCCACTCAGGTCCTTCTGCGGCAGAGATGGAGCAATTGCCGTTTTGTTTCGTTCGCGGTAAGCGACAAATCGGAGCCTAGTGATGGTTCTGCAGGAACGGGTGAGTAGTCGACTACTCAACTTCGGCGGAGCCATATCTGTGCTCAAGAGTTGCAGGAAAAAGAGTCGCGTTGCGGGGGAGAATATGGCATGCGGGCTGAGACTTCACAGGAGTTGTCATCGGTCAAGCAAGCACTTTCGTCCACAACCCAAGCTTGCGCACTGGCCTGGCTTGGCGGAAATGGTAAGCCGCGACTCGACAGAGCACGCGCGGGTCGAGCAGCCGCCGCGGTGGATCCACCATGTTCAAGATCCGGACGAGGCGTTCGGTGACGACGATGTCGCCGGCGGCTTCAAGGATCTTGCGTCGGCTCCACCGCAGCACGTCTCGGCGGACCCGCGACTTGACGCCTCGGTCGGGTGTGGGCCCGGAAGGCTGGTTGGTGGCCCAGACCGGGGCGATGACGTCCGCCAGCGACTGGTAAAACCTTTGCGGGTCAACGCATCCGTGGTCGCGGAGGTGCGTGCGCAACACCTGGGCGTGCCGGGCGGCCATGGTGACCCCTTGCCCGTGGATGGGGTCGAGGCAGCACAGGGCGTCGCCGACGACGAGCAGACCGTCGGGGTGGCGGATGCACCGGTCGTAGCGATGCCAGGTGCCGCCGGGGTAGCGGTAGACCGCGACGTCTGACAGTGGCGCGGCCCCGCGAAGTGCCGATTGGATGTGCGGTGGTACGAATTCCTGAGCCAGGGTGAGCATTTCGGCGAAGGTGGCAGGTGGTGCGTTCTCGTCGGCATGGGCCGCGACGGTCAATGTCCAGGTGTCGTGCTCACAGGCGACCAGGCCGCCGCGGCCGGCGCCGTCGGACGGGATGACCAGGACGAGGCGTTCGGGAAAGGTGTCCTGGTCGGGAATGGTGATCTGTTGGCTGTAGTACACGCCGCGCACGGTGAACGACCGCTGGGGCGGCCGATCGTAGTGGAGCGCCTCGAGTAGCAGGGGCGTGCGCGACGCGCGTCCGGTGGCGTCGACGACGAGGTCGGCGTCGAGCGTCTGGGTCGCGCCGGTCTGCCGGTCGTGAACCGTGATACCGGTGACGCGATCCGGGTGCCCGGCGACAAACTCGCCGACCTCGTGGCCGTCTCTGACGACGACGTTGGGCAAGGCCATGACCCTGCGGCGCAGCGCATGCTCCAGCAGGGGCCGTGTTACCAGGTAGTTGGCGAGGGCGGCCGGATCCGCGACCGGATCGGTGCGGTTGAAGGCGTACCGGCCGTTCTGGATGTGCATGCGCGCACCGAGGTGGGCGTCGTCGAGGACATGGCCGCCGGCGGTGATCAGGTCTTCGATCAGGCCCGGAACGAGTTCCTCGATCGTCTGCCAGCCCCGGGAGAGCAGGCTGTGCAGGTGCGGCCCCTGTGGTGTGCCGCGACGCTGAGAAGGCGTGTCCGGCAGGCGGTCTCGTTCGACAACCGTGACGTCGTGGCCGGCGTCGGCGAGCGCGGCCGCGGCCAGTAGGCCTGCGATCCCCGCGCCGAGGACAACGGAGTGTTCAGTCATGTCCTGCACGCCTCCCCTGCGTGGCGAACTGAGCAATGAGGTTGACGCTAGCACTAGGTTAAGGAAAATAAGACAAAAATAAGAAGAGTCTAAGGTTGGATGTGTGAGGAGGAAGCCGTGATCGGACGAGGTGTAGAGGCAGACGGGCGTCCCAGCGGCGGTGCGTCCCGGCATGAGGAGATGTCGAAAGGGGTTGCCCTGGTCACGGGTGCCTCCCGGGGAATCGGCGCGGAGGTGGCGCGGATCCTCGGTGCGTCCGGACTCCATGTTCTGGTCAACTACCGCGAGAAAGCCGCGCGGGCGAACACCGTGGTGGACGGTATTCGAGCGGCCGGCGGACAGGCGTCGGCCGCAGGCGCTGACGTCTGCGACGGGGCAGCGGTCAACGCGCTGCTGACCGATATCCGTGAGCGATTCGGCGCGCTCGATGTGTTGGTACTCAACGCTTCCGGTGGTCTCGAGCGCGGAGCCGTTCCGGGTTATGCCATGCGCCTCAACCGCGATGCGCAACTGCGTCTGGCCACGCTGGCCCTTCCGCTCATGCCGCCAGGGGCGCGGATCGTCTTCGTCACCAGCCATCAAGCGCACTTCTATCCCGGCAAGCCGGTGCCCGACGGCTACGAACCCATCGCGCAAAGCAAGCGTGCGGGCGAAGACGCCCTACTGGCCACGAAACCCGCTCTGGCCGAGCGTGGAATCGCGCTGAAGGTGGTGTCCGGGGACATGATCGACGGGACCATCATCGTCCGGCTGCTGGAGCGGCGCGACCCCGCTGCCGTCGACGCCCGCCGCGATCAGGCGGTACTTCCGACCGTCGCGGAGTTCGCCACCGCGATCGTCCGGGCGGCATTGGATTCTGACCATTCAGACATGACCTATGTCGGTGGCGCGGACTATCTCACGTGACTAGATACGCCCGCCGGGGAACATCGTCTTGACGGCCTGAGTCACGGTGTCGCGGGCTGAGGCGGCGTCGCCCGGTTCCAGCGAACCGATCGCCATCACGTAGCGGCGGTCGCCCCCGATGGCGCCCGTCGACACATGCAACTGGTTGGCCCCGTTCCAGCAGCAGAACCAGCCTTGCTTGACCGCGACCGGCTCGGCGTAGAGCCCGTCCGGGATGCCGAAGCGCTGCGGGTATCCGTCGGTTCCCGTCGGTGTGGACTGCGCGAGGTTGCTCATGATCACGTTGGCCTGTTCGGGGGGCAACCCGCCACTGCCGTCCAGCAGCTTGGCGTAGTAACGAACGAGATCGCTTGCGGTGCTCTGCGTGACGTCCCAGTGGCCGTTGTAGGGCGCCGTGGTGCCCGTCAACCCGTAGCGCGCCACGATGCGTGAGATGACGGCGTTTCCTCCGCTGCGGTCCCAGAAAGTCTGGGCCGCACCGTCGTCGGAGGAGCGCAGCATGATGTCGAGCGACTTACGGTCGGCCGCACTCAGTTTGGTCTCACCCTTCGACTCCTGCAGCAGCAGGTCGTCGGCGATGAACAGCTTCACCACCGAGGCGATCGGGAAGGGGTGGTTGGCGCCGTTGGAGACGATCTGGCCGGTATCGCGATCCAGGACGACGATCTCGATCTTGGCACCGGACTTGGCCGCGTCGGCGGTGGCTTGCCGGGTGCGAGCATCGAGCCCCTCGAACGGGG
Organism: Mycolicibacterium sp. 050232; assembly: GCA_036235365.1. Classification (GTDB taxonomy): domain Bacteria; phylum Actinomycetota; class Actinomycetes; order Mycobacteriales; family Mycobacteriaceae; genus Mycobacterium. Next base: position 235,728 of record JAZBEZ010000010.1, read on the forward strand.
CCAAGGGCTCGTCTGGCGGATTCTGCGGTAGGACGTGATTCGTGGCCTGCGGGGCGATAACCGGTGCCTGCGGGTAGTTGTCAGCCTTTACCTGTGCCTCACAACCATTGACGAGCGCCGCCACGCCGGCGATTGCCAGGCTCGTCATCGCCCATTTCGACAGCTGCCTTCGCACAAGTCCTCCTGATCGGTCCGCGCCAGGGGAGCTGGGGATGGACACTGCGCCCGCCGGTTGCCCCAGCTTAACCGGCCCACCCGGACGATCCGACATATGGATCGAGGCCGGACCCGGTAACACCGGCCCGCGAGCGGCCGATAACCGGAGCATGAATGCGCTCCGCACTGCCGGCACTTTCGGCGTCGTGGTGGCGGCTCCGTGGTGCTGGATGGCCGCGGCCCACGCCGAGGGCTCCGCGCAGCTCGGCCCGGTCCCGGTGGTCGCATCGCCGACCTGTGCCGGAAGCGTCAGCGCTGAGGCGCAGGTGGCGCCCTTGCAAGTGCGGGATCGTGTCGAAGACGGTGTACGCGTGGCGATCCGCTACGACGCCGGCATCTATGACGGTTCTTGTGCGCTCACCGTGACCGCCGCTTGGGCGAATCTCGATACCGGTGCCTCAGGCCGTGGTGACATCACCGCCGTGTCGACGATCGACGGGCATTACGGCTTCATCGGCTACGCCAACACCACATTCGAGACGGGTAGTGGCACGGTGGTGGTCACGCTCAGTTCGCATCCTGGAGCTGAACTGCGGGTCACGCCGTGAGACCGGTGGGGAACCACCTACGGATGCAGGTTCCATTGGCCCACATCTGAGGCCAAGGCATCGTTGACGTCGACGCGGAGACCGCCGACCACTGGTCCGGGATTGGACGCGGTGTCGATCACTCGCTGGTAGAGCACCGCGGCAGGATGCACCTGACCGCCGGACCAGGACCGGGTCTGCCAGGCCCAGGCACGGCCCGGCGTGCCCGACCTGCCGATCACTCCATCCTCGATCGCCCACTGGCACGGCCGGATACCCGCGTAGATGCCGGTGCGCTGGACTCCGATGACCGAGTTGATTCCGCGAAACCACGGCAGCGCAACGGTGTTCCAGGTGTTGCGGTCGATGTCGTCGTCGACGCTGAAGAAGACCGGTGCGCTCTTTCCGCCACCTGCCGCGGTGTGCAGGCTCCAGGCGGTGCGTGCGTCGGCGACGCCGCCGGGGTACCCGCGGGTGAAGTCCGATGGTGCCGTCCCGCCCGGCTTGCCGTATTGGAAGTTGCTGACGATGACGAGTCCTGCGGCGGTGAGCTGGCGGGCATAGGGCAGGGTGATCGGCTTGGCGCCGAAGGACGATCCGGGACGTGACGTCGCGACGTAGTTGATCACCCCGGAGTGGCCCGCGGCCCGGATGTCCTGCGCCGGGATCTGGCGCATGGCGAAGTCGATCAGGGTGGGAGCGGCGGCCGACGCCGGAGGCGCGCCGAGGCCCGCTGCGGCCACGCCCAGTCCGGCCAGCGCCGCGGCACAGCGCAGCGCGTCACGGCGGGAAACCTCCACGGCGCGATGTTAACAACGTGACTGCTGCGACAGCTGTGGCGACTCGCGAACCGCTCGGATTTCGATGCCGCACCGTTATCGAGTCAGGTGTGTGCGCTACGACAACAAGCAGGCCACCACCGCGAGCACCGCCACGACAGCGATGAATGCCAGGGCGGCGACGGCCAAGCGGTGGTTCTTGGCCCAGATCCGTACCGACGGCACGGTGATGTAGATGTGCGGTTCCGCGCTGACCATGGCGCCTCCTCGTGCGGTTGTCTACTCGGTCGTGGTTTCGGGTGCCGGGGTCACGTCGGCGCCGCCCGCACCCTTGACCGAAGCCTTCGCGCGATTTTCGGCCCGGACGGCCCGCTTGCCTCGCACGAACCCGGTCGGGGATATCGTCACCGACAGCAGCGCATCCTCGCCGTTGACGAAGGGATGGAACCCGACGCCCGCGCCGCCGCGGCCCTTCACCGGGATATCAGCGACTTCGGTTACCTTCCAGCCCTTTTCGGAAATCGACAGGATGGCTTCGCCGTTGCGACACGACACGGGAAGTGCCGCGATGACGGCGTCTTCCGGGTCGCCGGCCACCAACTTCACCCCAGCCACACCGTTGCCGGCCACGCCCTGCGGATTGACCGCCGCCGGGTCGATGCGCAGGATCTTCCCGCGTCGCGTCACCAGCGCCAGGTGATATCCCTCGGTCAGGACCCCGGAATGCAGCAGCCCGGTGATGTCCGGCGCCACCGGGATGTCGCGAATCTTGTACGGCAGACCATTGCCCGCGGTGAACTTCACCCGGCCGTCGGTCCACACCGCCCAGCCGAGACCCGAGGTGAGTAGGTCGCCGTGGCTGTCGGAGAACACGCCGCGGTCGTCCAACCGCCACGAAGTGTTGATCTTGCGCTCACGCGGGCTGTCGTCGTCGGAGCTCGACGCCGTCGGGGTGGCATCGAAGTCCAGTACGGTGCGCCGGTCGAACTCGGGACCCTTGAACAGCTTCGCGGTTTCCACCAGCTCCTTGTCGATCACGACCCGGCGCGCATCGGGATTGTCCACCAGTTCGGTGAGCTCGGCGAATTCGGCATCCAGCTTCTCTGCCTCGGCCTGCAACTCGATCACGTCGAGCTTGGTCAGGCGCCGAAGCTGCAGCCCCAGAACATAATCGGCCTGTTCGGAGTCGATCGAGAACCGTTCCTGCAGTCCCTGGCGGGCCTCGTCGACCGTCTCGGACGCTCGGATGATTGCGACGGCAGTGTCGATGTCGAGGTGGATCTTCATCAGCCCGGCGACCAGGTGGCGCCGTGCCGAGACCTTGTCCAGGCGGTACTCGCTCCGGCGCAGCACCACCGAATCCCGCAGATGCAGGAATGCGGAGATCAGTTCGCGGACCGACCACCAGCGCGGCACCCGATCCTCGTCGAGTGCGACCAGGCTGGCGGCGAATGTCGACTCCAGCGGGGTCAGTGCCAGCAGTTGTTCGCGGATCTGCTCGGCATTGTGGCCGCGCTTGGCGGTGACGACGACGCGCAGCCCGTTACGACGGTCGGTGAGGTCCGACATGTCGGCCACGCCGGACAGCTCGCCGGAATCGACCAGAGCCCGGATCCTGTCCTGCACAGTATTGCTCGCGACACCGGGCGGCAGCTCGGTGATGACGCAGTTCTTGCCGTCGACCGACACCGTCCCGCGCACCGTGAACTGGCCCCGGCCGGTGGTGATGTACTCGCGCAGGCCGGCGGTGCCGACGACGGTGGCCCCGCAGCCCCAGTCCGGGCCGGGGATGAGCTTGACCAACCTGTCGTCGGTCATGTTCGGCGTTTTCAGCAGTGCTCGGCAGGCCGCGATCACCTCGCGCGGGTTGTGCGCGGGCACCTTGGTGGCCCATCCCTCGGCGATGCCGACGGCCCCGTTGCACAACAGCACCGGCCACTGGGCGGGCAGCCACGTCGGCTCGGTCCACTCGCCGTCGAAGGTCTGGACCATCGGCACGGCGTGGCTGTCGAGTTCGGCGGTCAGTGCCGCTCCGGGTGCGGACAGCCGCATCTCGGTGTATCGGTCGGCAGCGGGGATGTCGCCCTGGATGCGTGGGAAGGCGCCTTGTCCGTCAATGACTTTCACGCGCTGGAACTCGGCGGCCAGCAGTGCCGCCGCACCGTACATCGATGCCCCGCCATGCGGGTGCAGGTTGCCGGTGACCGCCGAGCAGATCTTCGACGACTTCTGCGGCTTGTTTCCTGGCAGCAGTTTCGAGTCGTGCATCTGATACAGCAGTCGCCGCTGACCCGGCTTGAGCCCGTCGAATGCGGACGGGATGGCACGGTCGCTGACGCTGTAGAGCGCGAAGGTCAGCTGGTAGTGGTTCCAGTAGTCATCGGCGCTCTGGTCGAGCACCAGATCTTGGTTCTGCTCGGGAACGTCCAGGGTGGCGGTCACGGTATGTCTTTCCTAGGTCAAGTCCAGCGCGGAGGTGTCGACACGGGCGGCCACATCGGCCATCCAGGTGCGCCGGCCCTCCGGCGGCCCGCCGAACAAGATGTGGTGCAGCTTCTTTTCATTGTCGTCGGGGTGTACCCGAATCACCGTGCGGCGCTGTGGATCCAGCACGGTGTTCCAGAAGTCGTCGGCGTCCATCTCACCGAGGCCCTTGTTGCGCTGGACCTCCACTCTCCGCTTGGAGGTGGCTTTCATCTCGGCCACGGCGGTGTCGCGTTCGGACTCGTCCTGGCAGTAGACCCGCTGCGTGCCGTCTTTGACCACGAACAGCGGCGGCAGCGTGACGTAGACCATCCCGGCCGCGACGAGCGGGCGGTAGAAGTCGAGGAACATCGAGATCAGGCTGGAGTTGATGTTGCCGCCGTCCGGGTCGGCGTCGGAGGCGAACAGGATCCGGTCATAGCGGCACAGTTCGGGATCGCAACTGTCACGTATCCCGCATCCCAGGATGCGTTCGATCGAGTCGAACTCGTCCTTGGCCCGCGCCTTGCTCACGGCGAAGCCGTAGACGTTGGGCGGCTTGCCTTTCAGCGGGAAGGCGGCCTGGAAGGTGGCGTCGCGCGCCGCCTTGATGGTGCCCAGGGCCGAGTCGCCCTCACACAGGAACAACTCGGCGCCGGATCCGCGGCCGGTCTCCCGGCTGGGCAGCAGCTTGGGCGGCAGTGACAGATTCGTGCCCAGCCCTTTGGCTTTCGACGCCGCACGGGACCGGGCCTTGGCGCCCTCGGCGCTGCGGCGGGCGCGGGCCGATTCGAGTGCCAGTTTCGTCCACAGCGAGACGGTGTCGCCGTTGGCGGGGTTGGCCGCCCAGATCGTCACGCTGCGCGCCACGTCGGGTGCCATCGCCACGTTCAGTGATCGCGACGAAACCGCGGTCTTGGCCTGGGAGTCCCATCCCACGTCGGGGGCCCGGGTGTCGACGGCCAGCGCGGTGACGGCGGCGAAATCCTGCGGTTCCGGGCCGTCCTCACCCTTGGCCAGACCGAGGTCGCGGATCCGGGACGCGCGATCGGCCAGGGCCTCCGACAGACCTTTCACCGCGGCGGTCAGGTGCGATCCGCCGCCCGGGGTACGCACGGTGTTACAGAACGCGGCGACCGTGATCGGCTCGGCCGGTCCGGCGGTCAACGACCAGCGGAACGGGGTGGGGCCGCGCCCGGTGGTGTATTCGCCGCGGCCCTCGACGACCGCGCGGACAGCGGGCAGGGGAGTTCCGGCGTCGGTGCACATGAGGTCCAGCAGGGCGTCGGTACCCCACGGGCCGTTGAACGGCTCGAGCAATGCAGGCGGCAGCTCGTCGCCGGGCCAGCCCTCGTCGACGACGGTCAGGTGCACGCCCGGACACATCCGCGCCGCGGCGTGTGCCCGCAGCAGGACCTCGCCGATATCCACACTGGCATCCGGAACCACGGCGGCGTCGAACAGGATGCGCACCGTGGTGCCGTGCGCGTCGGGCTTGCGGTTGCCGGCGCCCTTCAGTTTCTGGGTGTCGGCCCGGGTGAACGGGGCGTCCGGATCGAACTCTTTGCCCTCGAACGCCCCGGGATAGCCGTGGCCGAAGCTCTGCAAATAGGTTTTGCCGGCGCGGCGCACGGTCACGTCCGTGCGCGCGGAGATGAACACCGCTGCGGCGGCGCCGATCCCGTTCAATCCGGCTCCGGTGCTGGTCGCGTCGCTGTGGGCGGAGAACTTGCCGCCGGCGCGCGCGGTACCCAGCGTCTTGACGATGCCGTTCTTCCCGGTCACCGGGTCGGAGTCGACGGGCAGGCCGCGGCCGTCGTCGGCGACGCTGACCGATCCGTCGCCGTGCAAGGTGATCGTCACGGTCGATCCGCCGTGGCTGGGGTCGGCGACTTCTTCGATCGCGTTGTCGACCAGCTCACGCAACGCGGTGTTGAGGACGTCGAGGCCCAGGTTTACCGCCGGCCGCAGGCGTGTGTGCTGGACATCGTCGAGCTCGGTGATGTCTGCGGCGTTGTAACTCACTGCTGTCCTTTCCTACCAGGGCCGATGCCCCGCGCAGCCACCCCTGTGGCACGGGAGGCATACGCATTCTGCCCTGAGTTGCCGACACCGGGCCCCACTGCCACGGCCAAACCGGCGACGAACCTGGCGATACCGGCAGAGATTGCCGGGAATGCGACCATATGGCCATGACCGCAACGCTTGTCGCGAAGAACGTGGCCGGCGGATTCGCCCACCGCACCCTGTTCGAGGGGCTGGACCTGACCGTGGCGCCCGGGGACGTCGTCGGGGTGGTGGGCGCCAACGGTGCGGGTAAGAGCACGTTGCTGCGCATCCTGGCCGGAGATCTGGAGCCGCTCGACGGTGTGATCAACCTCGCTCCGGTGGACGGTTTCGTCGGGTGGCTGCCGCAGGAGCATGAGCGGATACCGGGCGAGACCGTCGCCGCCTACATCGCCCGGCGTACCGGCTGCACCCAGGCGACGGTGGCGATGGACACGGCCGCGGCGGCCCTCGCCGATCCGGATGCAGATGCCGACGCCTACTCCGCTGCGCTCGATCATTGGCTCGCCACCGGTGCGGCCGATCTCGACGAGCGGATGCCGGTGGCGTTGGCCGACCTGGGGTTCGATGCCGACACGGTGCGGCCGGATTCGACGTTGATGACCGCGTTGTCGGGCGGCCAGGCGGCACGGGTCGGGCTCGCCGCGCTGATGCTCTCGCGGTTCGACATCGTCCTGCTCGACGAACCGACCAACGACCTCGACCTCGATGGGCTGGCCCGGCTGGAGAACATCGTCTCCGACCTGCGCGGCGGTGTGGTGCTGGTCAGTCACGACCGGGAGTTCCTGGCCCGCACGGTGACCCGCGTCCTGGAACTGGATCTGGCGCAGAACCGGACCACGGTCTACGGCGGCGGTTACGAAAGCTTTCTGGAAGAACGGGAAGTCGCGCGCCGGCACCGCCGGGAAGAGTACGACGAGTTCGCCGAGAAGAAGGCCGATCTCGTGGCGCGGGCGCGCACCCAGCGGGAGTGGTCGAGCCAGGGTGTGCGCAACGCGATGCGTAAGGCACCGGACAACGACAAGAACCGGCGGAGGGCGCAAACCGAGTCCAGCGAGAAGCAGGCGCAGAAGGTGCGGCAGATGGAGAGCCGGATCGCCCGCCTGGAGGAGGTCGAGGAGCCGCGCAAGGAGTGGACCCTGCAGTTCACGATCGCCGCGGCACCGCGGTCGAGTTCGGTGGTGGCGACTCTGGACAATGCTGTTGTGCGACAGGGGGATTTCGTGCTCGGTCCCGTGTCGCTGCAGGTGAATGCCGGCGAGCGGGTCGGGATCACCGGACCGAACGGGGCGGGAAAGTCGACGTTGCTGCGGCTCCTGCTGGGTCGGCGCCAACCCGACGAGGGGCGCTCGAGCCTGGGCGCGAACGTCGCCATCGGTGAGATCGACCAGGCGCGAGCAGATTTCACCGGGGCAGGACGGCTCGTCGACCGGTTCGAGCGCCATGTGCCGGAGTGGCCGACAGCCGACGTCCGGACGCTGCTGGCGAAGTTCGGCCTGAAGGCCGACCACGTGGAACGCGAAGTCGACGACCTGTCACCGGGCGAGCGGACCCGGGCCGGTCTGGCACTGCTGCAGGCCTTTGGCACGAACGTGCTGGTGCTCGACGAGCCGACCAACCATCTCGACCTCCCGGCCATCGAGCAGCTCGAGCAGGCGCTGGAGTCCTATGACGGTGCGCTGCTCCTGGTGACGCATGACCGCCGGATGTTGGAGAACGTCCGCCTCGACCGGTCGTGGCTGGTCGACAAGGGACAAGTCACCGAGCTGTAGCCGGCCGGCGCGCTAACCCGGCCAGCGCATCTCCATCGGGAACTGGCCCTCGATGAGGTGACGCTTCAGCACCTTGCCGGTGGCGGTGCGCGGCAGCTGATCGACGAAGGTGACGTCACGCGGAATCGAGAAGCGGCTCAGGCGGTTCCGGACATAGTTCTTGACGGTGTCCGCGTCGAGGGACGACCCGTCGGTGCGGACGACGAACGCGGCCAGCCGCTGACCGAACTCCGGATCCGGCACGCCGACCACCGCCACGTCGGCGACCTGTGGCAGCACGGCGATTGCTTCTTCGACCGGGCGGGGGAAAACGTTCTCGCCGCCCGAGATGATCATGTCGTCGTCACGCCCGGCGACGAAGAGGCGGCCGCTGCCGTCGAGGTATCCGAGGTCGCCGGTGTCCATCAGCCGGTCCTCCACGGCAGGCGATTTCGCGTTGGTGTAGCCGTCGAACAGCATGTCGTTGCCGACGAAGATGCGGCCGACAGCGCCGACCGGCGCGACGCGGCCGCGTTCATCGAGGATCGCGACGCGGGTGCCCAGCGGTGGCCGGCCCGCGGTGGTAGGAGCGACGCGCAGGTCGGCGGGATCGGCGATGGTCGCCCAGGACACCTCGGTGGATCCGTAGAAGTTGTAGAGCACGTCGCCGAAGATCTCCATGAACTTGGTGACGGCCGCGCCCGGTATCGGCGACCCGCTGCTGGCCACCACCTTCAGCGATGAGGTGTCGTAGCGGCTGAGTACTTCCGCCGGCAATTCGAGAATGCGCTGCAACATCACCGGAACCAGGATCACCACGGTGCAGCGGTGGCGCTCAATGGCTTTGAGACACTCCTCGGCGTCGAACCGTTCCATCAGCACCACGGTCGCCAGCAGCGGCGTGCTCACTTGCAGTGCGGCCAGACCCCAGGTGTGAAACAGCGGTGCACTCAGCAGCATCACTTCGCCGTGGCGCAGTGGCATGCGGGACAACATCGCGGCGATCGCGCCGAAGCCGGGTGGCGTGGGCCTGCGGGCGCCCTTGGGTGTGCCGGTGGTGCCCGAGGTGAGCGCCACCAGCTTGCCCGGCTGTTTCGGTGGCGGTACCGGTGCGGCGCCGGTGCCGGTGGCGATGAGATCGTCCATCGACCGCCGGTGCTTGGTGGCCGCATCGGGGTGTATCGAGATTCGCGGGATGTCCGCAGAGACATACCGCACTTCCGGCTCGAAGTCACCGTCGACGAATATGGCGTCGACGTTGTGGCGCTTGACGATCTCTTCGATCGCGCGGGCGGCAAGGCCGGTGTTCAGCAGCACGAGGTCAGCACCCAACTTACTGGTCGCCACCATGCACTCGACCATCGCCGAATGGTTGCGGGCCAGAACCGCGAACGTGCTGTCGCTGGTGAAACCGATAACTGCGAGGCCCGACGCCAGCCGGGTGGTGCGTTCGGCCACGTCGGCGTAGGTCGACTTCCCGTACCCGTCGATCGCCGCGATGGTGCGGGGCGAGCGCGCCGCGGCGGCCGCCAGACCGCCGGCGAGGGTGAATCCCCATTTGGCGAGTGAATTGAGTTGGCGAAGACCGCGATCGGGCCGGGACGCGCGGACCACACCGCTGGTGATCATGGTCTTCAGCACGTTGAGCTGCAGAGACCGCCCGTCACCCATGTTGACCAGTTGTGCCGACGGTTCGCCCGCGAGGTAGTCCGAGATGCGCTGCAGCCCTTCGCGGATCCAGCTCTCGACGGCGTTGTCGCTGGCTTTGGCGATGTCGGGGTGGAGCGTGCCGACCGCGAAGATCCTCAGCGCGAGGCGGGCGCCGCGTCCTTCGGGGGTCAGCCGGATCGAGGCGAAACAACGCCCGGTCTGTGTCGCGTCGAGCCGCAGTTCCACGCCGGACAGCCGGATCGTCCGGCGCTTCTCGTGGACGGCGACGGCGCCGCGGGAGGTAGACAGGCGCACCTCGAACAGTTGCGGGTCACCTGCGACCTGTTCGCACGAACCGATGCCGCGAAAGAACCGCGGGTAGAGGTCCGGCGCCTCCAGGAGGGGCCAGATATCGGGACATGGGTGATCGAGCGTTGTGTCGACGGCGATCACGTCTCGTGCCACGGTGGTTCTGCCAGATCTCGGTAGTTAGCTGCGACTAGCCATTCTGGTTCATCCGTTCCCGGTGCGGGCCTGTTTTCGGCGACGAACGCGATTGTGAGCGATTTCCCGGCCTTTTCGGGGGTGGAGTTGCGCCAGATCCGCGGATACGCTTCGGTCCGTGCCGCAGTCTGCTTCACGGCGCGACGTGCTCAGGTACGCCGCGTTGTTCGGCCCGGTATTGGCCGTGCCAGGTGCCCTGGCCGCGACGGTCGGCGCACCGCGGGCCGCCGCCGACGGCTTGCAGATCGTCGATTTCGCCGACCGGTTGGTCCAGCCCGAGCAACTCAAGTCCGCGGGCTTCGGGGGCGCGTTGGTCTACGTCTCCGAATTGCGCCCGGGAGCCACGTTCGATTTCAAACCCGTCACCCGCGACTACGCCGACCGCTTACGGGCGGCAGGCCTTCAGATCGCCAGCTGTTATCAGTTCGGCAAACCGGGCTGGCCGACGCCGTCCGACTTCACCCGCGGATACGACGGGGGAGTGGCCGACGCGCAGACGGCACTGAGCCTGCACACCGCGGCCGGGGGTCCGACGTCGGCGCCGATCTTCTTCAGCGTCGACGAGGACATCGACGCCTCGACGTGGAAAACCCGTGCTGTCCAATGGTTTCGGGGCATCAACTCCGTCCTGGGAGTTGGCCGCACCGGGATCTACGGCGGCCGTCGCCAGTGCGGGTGGGCGATAGCCGACGGCGTCGTCGGATCCTCGACCAGCCGGGGCTATCGTTGGGCCTGGCAGACCAGGGCATGGTCAGGGGGTGAGCGGGAACCGGCTGCCGTGCTGTTTCAGCGTGAAGTCGTCACCGCGTCCGACCCAGGGTTCGTCATCGACGGTATCCATGTCGATGTGAACGACGTTCTCGCAGCCGATTTCGGCCAATGGGACCTCGCCAGATAGGAGTCACCGCCTTGAGCAACACCGACATGCTGGACACCGCCGCGGCCACCGGCACTGCCATGGAGCAGGCCGTTGCGATCTTCATGCTGCACCCGGAGAACTTCGGTGCGAGCGTCGCGGCCGGTTACCAGAACCCGTTGGCCGGCTATGTGGCCGGCCGCGGCGGCGTCCTCGGCGAGGCAAGTGGCGCCACTGTCAGTGCGGTCTTCGCGGTGTTCGAGCCGAAGGGGCTGGCCGCGATGTGGGACGAGGGCATTGCGGTGCGCGGTGCGGCCGGTGCGGCGCAACAGTATTGGGCACAGGCGGCGGAGTTCGCAGGCAGACATCTGTCGGGCGCTCAGGGGCTGGATCGGATTGCCGCGCTCGGGGAGAAGATCATCGCCGTGACGCCGATCGCGGGGTTGCCGTTGTTCGCGGGCTGGCGGGAGATGCCGTTGGCCGACGACGCCGCGGCCCGCGCGTTGCAGGTGATGTTCGTGCTCCGCGAGCTGCGCGCCGGGGTGCACTTCAACGCGTTGACGATCTCGGGAATCGCCCCCGTGGAGGCGCACATGCTCAACAAGGGTCCGCAGTACACCACGATGTTCGGCTGGCCCGAGCCGTTCGCCGACGGTGTGGACAAGAAGGACCGCTACGCCGAGATCGAGCAGACGACCAACCGGCGGATGGCCGAGATCTTCGCGGCCGCTCTCGATCCCGCCGAGGCCGAGGAGCTGGCCCAGCTGAGCACTGAGGCCCTGGCCCATCTGAAGTCCAACGTCCCGGGCTGAGCGGATCGGGCGATGCGGCTGAGCGCCGAAGAACGTGACCGGGTCTTCGCGGCAGTGGCCGATGAGCGCAGGTCGATCGCGACCCTGGTCGAGGGGCTCGACGCCGAGCAGTTGGCCACGCCCAGTCTTTGCGCGGGGTGGGACGTCAAAACCGTTGCGGCCCATCTGGTCAGTGATTTCACCGATGGCTTCTGGGGCTTTCTGGCCAGCGGCATTCGCCACGGCAGCATCGACCTCGGGATCGACGCGCTGGCCCGCCGCCGGTCGCAGGCCTCGGCAGCTGAGATCGCCGAGACGCTGCGCAGGGATGCCGACTACCGACTGAGCCCGCCCGTCACCGGCCCGGTGTCGGGGTTGACCGATGTGTTGGTGCACGGCGCTGACATGCGGATTCCGCTGGGACTTCCGCATCGGCCGGACCCGCAACAGGTGGCCCGGGTGCTCGACTTCCTCACCAGCCGAACGCAACTCGGGTTCTTTCCGCACCGCCGCCTGCGCGGTATCGCGTTGCTCGACGCGGATACCGGGCGAACCTGGGGTGAGGGTCAGGCCATCACCGGACCGGGCGTCGCGCTGATGCTGGCGGTGTGCGGGCGCAGCGTCGCGTTCGAGCATCTGTCCGGCGACGGCCTGGACGTCCTGCGGTCGCGGCTGCCGGCTCAGTAGCCCGCGTCCACAGCAATCTCCCAGACACGCATGGGTTGTGGTGCGCGGCCATGTGCCATACCGTCAACCTAGTTGATTAGCCGTCCTATAGGAATTGTCCACCCTTATCGCCTGTCGCCGCTCATGAGAGGTTCACGGATGCAGCGGATTTCGATCGGCCGCCGGCTGAGCCAACGCTGGATGATCCTGGTGGCGGTGGCGGTCGTCGCGCTGGCCGGATTCACCGTGCATCGCCTGCACGGCATCTTCGCCTCCGCTGACGTGACGTCGACACCCAGCGGCGCAGCGAACGAGATCGTTCCGTTCAACCCCAAGCATGTGGTGTTGGAGGTGTTCGGCCCGCCCGGCACGGTGGCAACCATCACCTACCTGGACGTCGACGCCCAACCCCAGCGCGCCGACGCCGTCACGCTGCCGTGGTCCTACGACACCACCACCACCCAGCCGGCGGTCGCGGTGAACGTGTCCGCTCAGGGCGACAGCAACTCGATCGGCTGCCGCATCACCATCGACGACGTGGTCAAGGACGAGAGAACAGTGAACACCTTGAACGCCTTCACCTACTGCCTGGACAAGTCCGGATGAGCACGCAGGACGCCCCGCGACATTCCGTTCCGGATCTGATCCGGCGGTTCTCGGTGCTCATCGCATTGTTCTGGTTGGGCCTGGCGGTGGTGACGAACGTGTTCGTGCCGCAGTTGGAGACCGTGGCCGAATCGCACAACGTGTCGTTGAGTCCGCAGGACGCACCGTCGTTGCAGGCCGCCAAACGCATCGGCAAGGTGTTCGACGAGTTCGATTCCGACAGCTCCGCCATGATCGTCCTGGAGGGGGATCAGCCGCTGGGTGCGGATGCCCACCACTATTACGACGGCCTGATCGACAAGCTCACCCAGGACGCCAAGCATGTCCAGCACATCCAGAACTTCTGGGGTGATCCGCTGACTGCGGGCGGGTCGCAGAGTGCCGACGGCAAGGCCGCGCTGGTGCAGGTGTACCTCGCCGGTAATCAGGGCGAGTCGCTGGCCAACGAGTCCGTCGATTCGGTGCGCGACATCGTCGAGGACACCCCGCCACCCCCGGGGGTCAGGGCCTACGTCACCGGCGCCGCGCCCCTGGTCACCGATCAGTTCGAGGTCGGTCGCCACGGCACCCTGAAGACCACCCTGATCACCATCGGCGTGATCCTGGTGATGCTGTTGCAGCTCTACCGCCGGGTGACCACGGCGATCCTGGTGATCTTCACCGTGATGATCGAGCTGACCGCGTCCCGCGGCGTCGTCGCCGTACTCGCGAACGCCGGCATCATCGACCTGTCGACCTATTCGACCAACCTGCTGACGCTGCTGGTGATCGCCGCGGGGACCGACTATGCGATCTTCATCCTCGGGCGTTTTCACGAGGCCCGTTATACGGGCCAGGATCGGGTCGCGGCGTTCAACACGATGTACCACGGAACCGCGCACATCATCCTGGGCTCGGGGCTGACGATCGCCGGCGCGGTGCTGTGTCTGACCTTCACCAGGCTCCCGTACTTCCAGAGCCTCGGCGTCCCCGCCGGCATCGGCGTCCTCGTCGCCGTGGTGGCGGCGCTGACCCTGGCGCCGGCGCTGCTGTCCATCGGCCGCCACTTCGGCCTGTTCGAACCCGCCCGCCCGATGCGTACCCGGGGCTGGCGGCGGATCGGCACCGCGATCGTGCGCTGGCCCGGACCCATCCTGGTGGTGACGATCGCCATCGCCCTCGTCGGTCTGCTGGCCCTGCCGAGCTACAGCACCAGTTACGACACCCGGCCTTACATGCCCGCCGGTGCCCCGGCCAATGTCGGCTATACCGCCGCGGAGCGGCACTTCTCGCAGGCCCGGCTCAATCCCGAACTGCTGATGATCGAAGCCGACCACGATCTCCGCAATTCCACCGACATGATCCTGCTGGAGCGCGTGGCCAAGGCCGTCTTCCACACCGACGGCATCGCACAGGTGCAGTCGATCACCCGGCCGTTGGGTACACCGTTGGACCACACATCGATCCCGTTCCAGATCAGTGCGAGCAGTGCGTCGCAGATCAACAATCTGCCGTTCCAGCAGGCCCGCGGCGCGGATCTGCTCAAACAGGTTGACGTGATCAACAATTCGATCGAGGTCCTGCGGCAGCAGTATGCGCTGCAGCAGCAGTCCGCCGCGGTCACCGACGAGCAGGCCAAGGCCTTCCAGCAGACGGTGGCCACGGCGCAGAGCCTGCGCGACAAGATCGCCGACTTCGACGATCAGTTCCGCCCGCTGCGCAACTATTTCTACTGGGAGCCAAACTGTTTCGACATCCCGATGTGCGCGGCACTGCGGTCGGTGTTCGACGCGCTCGACGGTATCGACGAACTGACCGATCAGCTGGCGAACGTCTCGGGCAGTATCTCCAAACTGGATGCGCTGCAGCCGAAGCTACTCGCGCTGATCCCGCCTCAGATCGCCAGCCAGCAGACCAACCGCGATCTCACGTTGACGAATTACGCCACCACCTCGGGAATCAACGACCAGACAGAGGCGGCGCTGAAAAACGCCACCGCCCTCGGGCAGGCGTACGACGCGTCGAAGACCGATGACTCCTTCTACCTGCCGCCGGAGGCGTTCACCAATCCGGAGTTCTTGCGTGGTCTCAAGCTCTTCCTGTCACCGGACGGCAAGGCCGCCCGCATGATCATCACCCATGACGGCGATCCCGCGACCCCCGAAGGCATTTCGCACATCGAAGCCATCCGGCACGCCGCACAGGGTGCCGTCAAGGGCACGCCGCTGGCGGGGTCCAAGATCTACCTCGCCGGCACAGCGGCCACCTACAAGGACATCCAGGACGGCGCGAAGTACGACCTGATGATCGCCGGGATCGCCGCGCTCAGCCTGATCCTGCTGGTGATGATGTTCATCACTCGCAGCATCGTCGCCGCCGCGGTGATCGTGGGCACCGTGGCCCTGTCGTTGGGCGCCTCGTTCGGGCTCTCGGTGCTCATCTGGCAGGAGATCCTCGGCATCGAGCTGTACTGGATTGTGTTGGCACTGGCCGTGATTCTGCTGCTGGCTGTGGGATCGGACTACAACCTCTTGCTGGTGTCGCGGTTCAAGGAGGAGATCGGCGCAGGGTTGAACACCGGCATCATCCGGGCGATGGCGGGCTCCGGCGCGGTGGTCACCTCGGCGGGTCTGGTGTTCGCGGCCACCATGGCCTCGTTCGTATTCGCCGATCTCCGGGTGCTCGGTCAGATCGGCACGACCATCGCGCTCGGCCTGCTGTTCGACACGCTCATCGTGCGTTCGTTCATGACGCCGGCGATCGCGACGCTGCTGGGGCGGTGGTTCTGGTGGCCGCTGCGGGTACGTCCCCGCCCGGCCAGCCAGATGCTGCAGCCCTACGGATCGCGCGCATCGGTGCGTCAGCTGCTGCTCTGGGAGGACGGCGACCCAGTCGCCGGATCTTCGCGACCGTCGGGTTCCGTCTAGACCGCGGGTTCGGTGACCGGCACTTGCCGCAGGTTCGCCTGCAAGCGCGCCACCCGGTGCAGCTGTGCGGCCATGTTCATCGACGTCAGCATCGGGATTCCGCCGATGAAGGTGCGGAAGGAGGGATGACCGCCGTCCAGGTGGAGCATGAACAGGCAGCCGACCACGTAGAAGAAGCCCATGGTGAAAAGGGCCGCGGGGATCGCGTAGGCGAGTGGTGAGCGAGCGTCGGTCACCAGCTCGGTCGCGTAGTCCACTTCGTCTTGTGACATCGGCTCACGCTTGCGGAGTTTGGCCAGCACCGCCCTGTGGGCGCCCACCTTCTCGCCGAGTGGGTGCGGAGGCCGTCGCTCCATCCGGCCGATGTAGACGAATACGCCTGTGGCGAAGACGATTTCCAACACGGCAGCAAGGATCGTCAGATCGCCCCAGGGGCCGAGATTCATGCCTGAAACGCTACCTGATCTAAGTATTTTGGGCGGTGCTCACAGGAACCGGGCAGGAACCTCGAAGCTGATCAGCTGAAGCGGACGTTCATGGTGGCCAGCCCGAAGATCTTCTTGCCGTCGGACTTCGCGGCGACGATGACGACGCCGGTACGGGTCTCCGGGTCCAGCGACTTGATCTTGCCGCTGAACTCGATGTCGGCGCCTTCCTTGGCCGACACGATGGCCGGCTGGGACAGCCGCACCGCGTAGCGCGTGACCGCACCGGGATCGCCTGTCCAGGTGGAGACGAATCCGGCACCCAGACCCATGGTCAGCATGCCGTGGGCGATCACGTCGGGGAGCCCCGCCAGCTTGGCGATGTCCTCGTCCCAGTGGATCGGGTTGGCGTCGCCGGCCACGCCGGCGTAGTTCACCAGATCGCCCCGGGACAGCCGGGTGTGGTGCACCCCGAGCTCGTCGCCGACCTTCAGGTCATCGAAGGACGGGGTGCCCGGCGTCCGGGTGGTGTCCTCGGCGATCCGGATCTCACCTTCGGGGCGCACGGTCTTTTCGTACGCGTCGTCGCCGACTCCGAAGATGTCGACGTCGTGCATCATCGCGCGCTGCACGGCAGTCTTGATCTCCGGATTGAGATCCTCGGCGGTGACACCGACGACGGTGGTGTGCAGCGTGTGCACGCGCTCCCCGGCCCGGTCGGTGAAGGTGTTGGTGACGGTGATCATGTCGCGCCCGGCGATCCGGCGCACCGATGTCAGTTCCACGTCGACATGCAGTTCGTCGCCGGCCACGATCGGGCGGTGCTGCTCGAAGACCTCTTCGGTCTGCAGGTAGGTGTCATAACCGACGACGATCGACTCGAACATGCGCCGGTTGCAGGCCATCGCCGGGGTCGAGGTGAAGGTCAGCGGCGCGACCAGGCCCGAATAGCCCAGCTTCGCGGCGGCGTCGACGTCCCAGTGTGCGGGGTGGTAGTCCTGCACGGCACGGGCGTACTCGCGTACCTTCTCGCGGCCGACCAGGTAGAGGCCGTCCGCCTCGTAGTAGTGGCCGACGCGGGCTTCGAGCGCCGATGCTTCTGGTGCTGCGGTCATGAATTTGCTCAACTTTTCTATCGGCCTGTTCGCTGAAGCCGACGAAAGCACACTAACGTCTGGCCGGCGCTACGCGTACAACCGGCAGCGTTCGAGCAGCATCACCTACCCGAATATGCCCGGATGGGCCGATATCGTTCGGCCATGCCCAGCCCCGATATCCCCGAACTCGTGTCTGCCTATGCGGTCGGCTTCAACCGAGGTGTGCTCGGTGCACACGCTGTGGCCTCGCCGCTGGGCCTGTGGCTGTTGCTGGCGCTGGTCGGGCCGGCAACGTCGGGAGCGTCCCGTCGGGATCTCGAGGCGGTGCTCGGTACCACGGTCGACGACGCCGCCACGCGGGCCGGCACCCTGCTGCGTGATCCGCACCCGGCGGTGTCCGCACTCGCGGCGGTATGGGATCGCAAGCTGGGGCCCGCTTTTGACGATTGGGCGCGGACCCTGCCCGATGTGGTGGAGCGGGGCCCGGTCCCCGATAAGGCGCAGGCCGATGCCTGGGCGCGGGCCCGCACCGACGGGCTGATCGACCGATTCCCGCTGCAGCTGGACGAACTGACCCGGCTGGTCCTGGCTTCTGCGCTGGCCACCGACATCAGCTGGGCACAACCACTGGACACCACGAATGAATTGGGCGGCCCGTTCGGTGAACAGATCAGCACGGCGTTGACGGTTCGCGACGGCATTCAGCTGGTGGTCGACACCGACGCCGCCGGCCAGGTCGCGGTGGCCGCACCGCCCTCGTCGTCTGCGCTCGACGTGTTCAGCGTGATCGCGGCGCCGGAGGTGGCACCACACGATGTGGCCACAGCGGCGCATCAGGTGGCGGCCATGCTGCGGGGCGATGGCCGGGCTGCGCGGCGGGTCCCGATCGAGGACCTGGTCGACGGGCACGCGTGGACGGTGACCGAACGGCGCGAACGCCGGGTCCGCGGCCCGGATGCCCAGGCCGAGTGGTCCAGCCAGCTACCGGCCTGGTCGGCGACCAGCGATCACGACCTGAAGGACGCGCCCGGGGTGACGCCGGTGTTCGCGACGTTGGCCGGCTTCGTTCGGGACGAGGAACAGCCGGCCGGACTCGATGCGAAGCAGGTGGCGGTGGCGTCCTATTCGAGGACCGGATTCAAGGCCGCGGCGGTGACCGCGATGGGTGTCCGCGCGGCGGGGATGCCCCGGTTCCACGAGGTGCTGGTGAAGCGGATCGAGATCCGCTTCAACCGGCCGTTCGCGGTCCTGGCGTGTGCGGACCGCAAGGCCGGGCCGGAGGCCTGGCGTGGGGTGCCGGTATTCAGCGCTTGGATCACCGAGCCGCAGGAAACCGTCATCGAACCGGTCGGTTCGCCCCGGCCAGTCGCTGTTCGATGACCTCCAGGGCCCGGCTCGCCCAGTCGACATTCTCTTCTTCGAACCGGATTCCGCGCAGCAGGGTCAGGTAGGGGCCGATGCGCTCGGCCTCGGCCAGGTAGACATCTTCGGTGCGCCCGGCCAGGAGGTGGTCCTGTGTGCGCCGATACCGCGTGAGTTTGGCAGTCGCCCACTGCAGGCGTTCGGCCAGCGCGTCGCGGACCGCCTCGATGTTGCCGGAATCCACTGCCTGGATCTGCACCAGGAGGTCTTCGCGAATCGCGCCGGGTTTCGGCGGCGCCTCGGTGAATTCGAGCAGTGCCTGTCGGCCCGTGTCGGTCAGTGAGTACAGGCGCTTGTTCGGTCGTCGGTCCTGTTCGACGAGCCGCGCGGCGATGAGCCCTTCGGCGGCCATCCGGTCCAGTTCGCGGTAGAGCTGCTGGGGCGTCGCCATCCAGAAGTTGGCGACGGACGCGTCGAATCCTTTGGCCAGGTCGTAGCCGGAGGCTTCGCCGTCGAGGAGCGCGGCCAGGACTGCGTCGCGTAACGCCATGAGCAGATGCTAGCAGCGAAGTGATTAATCAAAATGTTGACTATGGGAAGCCGGCGCGCCTAGCATCGCGCTATGCATCCGTTCCGACAGGCCGTGGAGGCCCGCGACGAGGCCGCGATCGAGGCGTTGCTGGCCGACGATGTCGTGTTCACCAGCCCGGTCGCCTTCAAGCCGTACCCGGGCAAGCCGATCACCGCGGCGATCCTGCGCGGCGTCCTACGGGTCTTCGAGGACTTCCGGTACATCCGGGAGATCGCCGATGCCTCAGGTCGTGACCATGCGCTGGTCTTCGAGGCCACGGTGGACGGTAAGAAGATCACCGGGTGCGACTTCCTGCACCACGATGCCGACGGCAAGATCGACGACTTCATGGTGATGATCCGGCCACTGTCCGGCGCGACCGCCCTGGCCGAGGCCATGGCCGCGCAGTTCGACCAGATCAAACAGGAAGCCGCAGAACAGATTCAGCGAGAATCCGCTACCGCCTGATGAGCGGCTCGCCGCTGTCGCCTGATCGGCGGCCTGCTTACGGCCGGATCAGCGTCCCCGCATCCGACGCCGCCTTCTGCAGCTCCGGAATCGTCATGTCGGCGTAGTCGGCGTTGACGGGACCCGACGCGTTGCCCAGCCACGGCACCACGCCGGGGTCAGGGTCGACGCCCAGGTGGTAGGCCTGGATACCGGGCAGGTGGTACTGGAGGAAGTTGACCGCGATGTCGACGAGGAAGACGACGCCGCCGATCGGTCCGGTGCTCAACAGTGCCGCCGAGTTCATCAGCGGGAAGGCGGCTTCGGGATTGCCGATCATCACGATCGACCCGTAGTGCGGCTTGGTCCCTCCGCCGGGCACGTACTCCGGCATGAACGGCTGCAGGCCGGGCAGGTCGGTGGAGAAGTAGGCCGCGGTGTCGCCGTAGGTCAGGACGTTGACGAACCCGGAGTCCGCGCCATTGCCCGGCACCGTGGAGTTGAGGCCGGGGCTCTCGAAACCGACGCCTCCTACGCCCGTTTGTTGCGCGACGTAGGACGCCTCCCATCCGCCGAGTGAGTGGCCGGTGACGAAGATGTCCTCCTTGCGGTAGCCCTGCTCGATGGCCGCCGCCTCGACCTCCCGCTGGAAGTCCACCGCATCCGTGAAGGCCTGCGGTGTGGTGTCGGTGAAGATCACCTGCATGTCGGTCACCACCTGCGAGACCACGATCAACGGATTGTGGAGCAGGTTCGTTCCGCCCGTCGTGCCCTGGTAGGCGATGATGATCTGGCCGTCGGGTGTCACCCACGCCTTGCCGGACATGCCGGTCAGCACGTTGGTGGATTCCATCTGCTTGCCGTCGACCACGAACGGTTTCAGATCGCCCGGGGTGCTGCCCCAGGTATACGCGGCAGTAGCGGCGTTGAGGAACTGCGACACCGTCGGGGTCTTGCCGGTGATGGGGCCGTCGTACGTCATGGTCGGCGGTACCGGTTGCGCAACAGGCGTTTTGGTCAGCCCCAGCTGCCCTTCGATCTCCCGGAACGCCGCGAAGAGAGCATTGTTGATCGGGGCCAAGTCGATCGGGCTCTTCGGCCCGTTGGCCGAGACGGTGATGTCGAGTACCTGCAGCACCGTGTTGACGATGCGGCCGGGCAGTCCGGCGATCTTGGCGATCGGCGACAACGGCTGCGGCGGTTCCGGAGTCGTCTCGGTGGTGCCGGATACCGCGGCGACCTTCGCGGTGAGCGGAACCGCGTTCACGGCGGTTTTCGGGGCGGCCTGGAAGACGGCTGTGATCTGCGGGACTGCGGCCTTGGCCGCGGGCAGGTCGATCTTGCTGGTCGCCGCCGAGATCGCGGAACGGATCTCCTCGGGTTCGGCTGCCCCCGGCGGTGAAAGCGCTACCAGGCGCTTGGCTGTGGTCCGGGGTGAGAAGTCGGACTTGGCCAGTCGCATGCCGTCGGCTCGCAGTGGCGTGGCCGGCTTGATGTCGCGGAGTTTCCCACGCACGACGTCGGGAATCGACTCCAGCTGTGGCGCAGGCGAATTCGGCTGGGTGGCGGGGGAGTCGCCGTCGTTCGCTGCGGTGTCGGGAACTGTGGTGTCGGGAACTGTGGTGTCGGGAACTGTGGTGTCGGCTTTGTCGGCTTTACCGGTGGTGTCCGACGTGTTCGTCTTCGTGAGTGACGAAGGCCGCTTCGGCCGTGTGCCACGCCGGTCGGCCGGCTTCTTGGGCCCATGGCCGTTGCCCGCACTCGAGTGATTCGATGCCTGGCCTGACGAGGTCGACGAGGTCGACGACGACGATCCGCTGGTGCCGGGATCTGCCCACGCCACGGGCTGCGCGCTGGCGGTTGCGATGCCGATACCGATGGCCACGATCGACAGGCCGTACCGCAGCGGTATCCGTCCGGCATTCTCCGGGCAGCGCGAACTGTTCACCATTACCGATGTCCCCCTTGACATTCCGCGATGGTGTCCGGAGCTTTCGGTGGCGGGAATGCCGACCGTCGCGAACACACGCCGAGTCAATATATGACATCGGCTGATGTCAGCATGGCGTTTTCGCGACCACGGTGACAGTCCGTCGTCGTAGTCTCAGGTATGCGTGGGCGCAGAAGCCAAATCTGGGCGAGTGTCAGTGTGGTGGTGGCCGCCGCGGCGGCCGCGGGATGCACCACGACTACGGGAACGCCGGTGGCGATGACGACGAGTGCCACGGCGACGAGTGCCACGGCGACGAGTGCGACGGAGACCGAGGCGGCCGAACCGACCGGTGCCCCGGTAGGCACGGCGGTCATGAAGGTCACCGGTGGCAGCGCTCCGGTGAC
The DNA here is from genome assembly GCA_036235365.1 of Mycolicibacterium sp. 050232. Lineage (GTDB taxonomy): Bacteria > Actinomycetota > Actinomycetes > Mycobacteriales > Mycobacteriaceae > Mycobacterium. The sequence continues at coordinate 257,749 of JAZBEZ010000010.1, forward strand.
CATTCGCTACCGGATCAACGGCGGCGCGGAGGAGACCGAGACGAATGTGACGCTCCCGTGGGAGAAGCAGTACTCGGTCTACGACGAACTCGAATCGGAGGTCGCCGCGGACGGCGGGAGCGCCACGTTGACCTGCACGATCATGATGGACGGCGACAAACTCGTGTCGTTCAAGACCGAGGTGAAGCCGGTGTGCAACTTCTCGTACTGGGGTTAGTGGTCCGCGGGCTCATGGCCGGGTGAGCTCACCGAGCGAAAAGTCCAGTGCCACGGGTTCTTCGGTGCGGACACGTTCCCCGGCAAGAGCGGCGACGCGCTGGTATGTGCCGGCATTCAGCACGTGGGCGAGGAAGCGTTCCTCCGCGTCGGCATCGAGATCGACGATCCAATAGCGCTCGATGCCGGCCTTCGCATACTCGTAGAGCTTCATCACCCGGTCGGTGCGACGCGAACCGGGGGACACGATCTCGATCACCAGTGCGACATCCGACGCATCCACGCGCACCGGATTGCGATCGACGACGCTGCGGTTCACGACGACAAGGTCCGGGTCGCGCACCGTAGGTGGGAAGCGCGCCTCGACCGTGATCTCGACTTCCTGTAGCACCACGAGCGAGTCTGGCAGCGCGGTCCGGATCAAGTGCCATAGATTGCCCGACACAATCTGGTGGAGCGGACGTGGCCGCGGTGTCATGACGATGCCCCCCTCGACGAGCTCCCAGCGACGCGCCTCATCCAGATCGAGGGCATCCCACTGTTCGAGCGTCACCAGGTCACGGGGCAATCCGGCCAATCCCGTCACGCTGCACCTCCAAGGCCACCTTTGAGTGCAGGCTACGCCTGCGCTTGGGTCCGCTCCTAGGCGAAGGATCGCAGTGAGCACCGACAATCCGGCCAACGCTTGACAACATACAACCGATTGGTTGTATGTTGGTGAGGTGACCGAGAGCGATGAGGACAGGGCAGACGCCCTGTTCCACGCGCTTGCCGATCGAACCAGGCGGGACATCATGCGCCGGGTCCTGGCCGGTGAGCACTCGGTCTCGGTGCTCGCGGCGAAGTACGACATGAGCTTCGCGGCAGTGCAGAAGCACGTCGCCGTGCTGGAAAAGGCCGGGCTGATCATCAAGCGGCGCAACGGCCGTGAGCAGCTGGCCAGCGGTGACGTGGAGGCAGTGCGGTCGGTGGCGTCCATGTTGACTGAGCTGGAACAGGTTTGGCGTGGCCGCATCGCACGTATCGATGAACTGATCGCATCCGATCCCAAGGAGGACTGACCTATGCCCGTGACCGATGTCAAACACGATCTCGACAACCTGACGCTGACCATCACCGCGGACTTCGCTGCGCCGGTGCAGCGCATCTGGCAGGTCTATGCCGACCCGCGTCAGCTCGAAAAGGTGTGGGGCCCGCCGACCTACCCGGCGACCGTGGTCGACCACAGCCTCACGCCCGGCGGCCGCGTCACCTACTTCATGATCGGCCCGGAGGGCGACAAGCACGCGGGGTACTGGGCCGTCACCGCCGTCGACGAACCGACGAGCTTCTCGTTCGAGGACGGATTCGCCGACGAGGACTTCAACCCGAACCCGGACATGCCAGTGTCCAAGAACGTCTATACCTTCGCCGAACACGACGGCGGCACGCGTGCGGTCTACGTCAGCACCTACGCTTCCGCCGAAGCGCTGCAGCAGGTCTTGGACATGGGTGTGGTCGAGGGCGCTTCTTCGGCGATCAACCAGATCGATGAGCTGATCCGGGGCTAGCGCTTCCGCCTCACGGATAGGGCAGTGGTGTGGCGTCCCGCGATTTCATCAGGTGCTCCATGAGCTGGATCTCCTGCGTTTGCTCGTTGACCATGGCCAGGGCGGTACGCCGGACCGCGTCGTTGGAACCATCGCGGGTCTGGTCGAAGGCCATCTCGGCGCCGCCCTGGTGGTGGCGGGTCATCAACTGGAGAAACAACGTTTCGTTGGCGCGGCCGGTTGCTCGCTGAAGGCGGGCCAATTCGTCGGGGGACGCCATACCCATCTGCATGCCGGTGTGCTGTCCGGTGTCCTGGTGATGGGACATGCCGTGCCCGGCGGCCGCCGATGGCGTCGTGGGGTTGAGGGGCTGATCGGCGAGCTGCAACCATCCGACCATGGTGCCGACCTCTGCCTGCTGCTGAAGTCTGATTTGGTCTGCGAGCGTGCGTATTTCGGGGGCGGCGTCCGCACTGAGCAGGTCGCAGATGGTGATCGCCTGCTGATGGTGGGCCATCATCATCTGCGCGAAGGTCACGTCGGTTGCGGACATGAGTGGCGGCGGGCTGCCGTGCCGGTGGGATTCGGCGAACGCGCCGAGGAACGCGGCGGCGGCGATGACGACGGTGGCACCGAATATTCGGGCGGGTATGGAAGCGCTCATCGTGGTGGGTAGACGGTCGGGTCCAGCTTCAGTGTCATGAATCCGTTGTCCGAACATGTCACGTAGAGCAGGTTTCCCCGGAACTCCGGCGGCGACATGCACCAGTCTGCGGAGAAATCGGCGGGCCGACCCCAGTCCGGACGGTTGCCCAGCACGATGTCGGAAAGCTGGATCTTCCCGTCGAGAGCGGCCCGTCCCACCCCGAATATTCCGGTCAACGGAGGTGTCGCAAGAACCGAGAGATTGTAGACGTGAATCGAATTGGGTAAATCTTCGTACTTCTTGTCGGACTGCGCCGGTGGGTTGAAGTAGGCGAGTTCCTTGATGTGCTCGGGGTCGCGGATGTCGAAGATCCGGATCCCTGACTGGATCCATCCGCAGGCCAGAGCCATCGGATCGTCTGGCCGGTCCACCGAGCAGTAGTGCGAGTCGTAGGCGAATACGCCGTTGAATCCACCGCTGCTCGTCCAGTTGTCCATGTTCTCGGGCAGATTGATCTCGAGCTTGATGATGTTGCGCAGCTTGAGGTCAGTGGGGTCGGAGACGTCGAACAGTTTGACGCCTCCGGATCCGAGTTCGTCGATGGTGAAGATGTGCGGTACGCCTCGGTAGGTCACGTAGACGCTGTGCTGGGCTTCCTGCCCGTCCACCCAGGCTTTGCGGCTGTAGGCCGGAAGCAGTTGGTGCATGGTGAAATCGGGCGCCACCCGGTCTTGCACAGCCGAGGTATCGAGCACCGTCAATCCGCTGAACTGCGACATGTACATGGTCCGGCCGTCTGGCGCGAAGCCCATGCCGTGCGAGGCCCACCCGACCGGCGCGCTCCACACCACATGTGGAGCAGTTGGATCAGCGATGTCCACCGCGCTGTTCCAGATGATGCCTCCGGCCCAGTATGTGTTGCCGTCAGGCGAAAAGCTGCCCTCGTGGGTCAGCATCGGGATCCGAACGCCGGGAAGGGATCCGGCTCCTTCGTTGAGCAGCCGGGGGTGCCGGCAATCCTGCGATATGTCGTAGATGGAGATGTACCCGCCTCCGAACAACAGGGGAACGCCGGTTCCGACCAGCAACCCCCGGCCCGCGTGTACCTTCAGCGACTCCCAGGTTCCGCCGACCATCGCCGGTTCGGTGAGCAGATCGGCCTGGACGGGGTGGGCAGGATCGGACGCGTCGATCACCTGCACGCCGCTGGTGTAGGGCCAGGTGGACCCGACGTAGGTGCAGTCCTTGTACGAGGCACTCGTGATGCCGGCGCCGGTGCCCTGGTGCTGACCCACCAGGTCGATGTTGCAGTTGTAGCCCTGCGCGCTGCGATGGGATTCCCGGTCTGCGACCGGCACTTCACCCTGCAATCCGGTCTCGACCTGGTCACCCGGGCGGCATTGCGCCTTGTCGACGGCGGTCGGCCAGATGTCGAATCGCGTGTCGTATCCCGGCGGAAGCCCGGCGTGGGCCGCTGCGGAAGGCCCCAGTCCGGCGGTGGCCACGAGCAGCGCGACGCATACCGCGCGGAGGAGGTTGTCCAGCATCGACCGCATCATGGCATTGCGGAGGGACGCTGCGGACGAAAACTGTCAGATTCTGACAGCTTTTACAGATAGGCGGCGAACTGTTACGCCCGTGGGTGACGGCCTACCGGTGCCGGCCGGCCGTGGCCACGGGGCGCGACTCGGCTGCGCTGTCCTCGGCGTTGCGATCAGGCGCCAGCATCACGGCGGTGATCGGCACGCCGAGTGCGAGCAGGCCGATCACGAAGACCGGGAACAGGAACGAGAACACTTCGGGCCCACCGGGAACCGGCATCATGTGATCGACGTTCACCCGGACCGCGGCCATGCCCGTGTAGTGCATGCCGACGACGGCGACGCCCATCACCAGGCCGGCCACGAATCGCAGACCGCGTGATTTGAGGACCAGGGTGAACCACAGCGCCGCGGTGGCGGCGACGACGGCGATCACGAAGGAGAGGACGACAAGGGTGGTGTTGTAGGTCATGGTGCCCTGCATCTGGACCGCCCACATGCCGGTGTAGTGCATCACCGCGACTGCCAGGCCGGTGATCACGCCGCCGGCCAGCAGCCGGCGCAGATCGAATTCGCGGCCGATGGTGATCAGCCCGACGAAGACCGCGGCGATCGCGATCACGGCCGAGGCGATCGTCCAGCCGAGGTGGTAGCGGACCGTGCTGTTGGGGATCGCGAAGCCGAGCATCGCGATGAAGTGCATGAGCCAGATGCCAACGCCGCCAATGGCGATCGAGGCCATGAGCAGCCAGCGGAGCCGATCGCGTCCGCTGGTTGCCCTGGCGCCACAGCGGGTGCAGGCGAGGCCGACGACCGAGCCGGTCACCGAGACGATGTAGGCCAGGAACAGCAGCCAGAGGCCCATGTCGAAGTGATGTACTTGGTGGTTCATGACTGGTTTCCTCGAGACTGTGAGACTGTGAGACTGGCGGACGGTGGATCTAGAAAGCTGACGACGGAAGACGCTCCAGCGCGAACGAGGTGATCGCAATCAGCGCGTTCTTCGCCGAATCACGTTGTCGTGCATCGACATTGATGATGGGAACATTGGGGGATACCGACAGCGCCTCACGCAGCTCGTCGATGCTGTATTTCGGGGAGTCGTCGAACTCGTTGACGGCGATCAGGAACGGCAGGCTGCGGGCCTCGAAGAAGTCGACGGCCGCGAAGCTGTCCTCGAGCCTGCGGGTGTCGACGAGCACCACGGCGCCGATCGCGCCGTGGACCAGGTCGTCCCACATGAACCAGAACCGCCGCTGCCCGGGGGTGCCGAACAGGTAGAGCACCAGGTCGTCGGCGATCGTGATCCGGCCGAAATCCATGGCGACCGTGGTGGTTTCCTTGCCGGGGATCGCCTCGAGGTCGTCGTGGCCCTGCGAGGCGTTCGTGACGAGGGCCTCGGTGCGCAACGGCACGATCTCCGACACGGCGCCGACGAACGTGGTCTTGCCGACGCCGAAACCGCCGGCAATCACGATCTTCGTCGAAGACACCGTGGGGCCGGAGTCAGAGTGCGCGTAAGCCACTGAGGGTCCTTTCGATCAGTAGGCGCCGTTCTGCAACGGTCGAGCGGTCGGTCAGGGTGGCGTGAACACGAAGGTGGCCGCTGTCCACCAGATCGCTCACCAGCACCCGGGTCACGCCGATGGGCAGACCGGCATACGCCGAGATCTCGGCGATCGACGGCCGGCTGTCGCACAGTCGGACGATGACGGCGGGGATATCGCCCGGAGCGCAGTCGAGCTCACCGGCCGACAGCAGGGCCTCCACCGGAGCTTCGATCGGTACCTCGACGCGGGCCCGGGTTCGTCCGCCGGTCAGGGTGTATGGGCGCGCGCGACTGGCGGCCCGCTTCTGCTCGGGTCTGTCCATGCTCAGGGTCATCGAGCTCCATGCGTGCCGCGCGGCGTCGCCTCGACGGTCTTGCCGACCCGGTCGACCAGCAACGCCATTTCGTAGCCGACCTGCCCGATGTCGCACGAGATCGACGCCAGGGTGGCCAGATACGAACCGTTACCGACGCCCATCAAGAGCAGGAAACCGTCGTCCATCTCAACGATCGACTGGCGTACGTTGCCGGCCTCGAACAACCGGGCGGCACCGGTCGACAAGCTCGCCAGACCGGAGGTGACCGCGGCCAGCTGCTCTGCGCGATCGGACGGCAGGTGGGAGTTCGCCGCCATCAGCAGGCCGTCGGCCGAGACCAGAATCGCGTGGGACACGCCCGGCACGTCGCGGACGAAGTTGGACACGAACCAGTCGAGGGTGCCGGAGGTCCCGGACGGTGTTGGTTGCGTGCCGGTGTTCATCGATCTCCTTCGATTCGGCTGTGTGCTGCATCGGTTTCGGCGCGGCCCCTGCGTACGCCGGCCAGCTGGCGGCTCAGGATGTCCCGGATGGCTGCGGGATCGTTGGGTCCGTCGGCCCTGTCCTGGGTGTCCGATCTTGCCTCATCCGGCACCAGCCGCGCGCCACGTTCGCGAATCGGCAGCCCGGATGCGGTGTGCCGCTTCGGTTCCTGCTCCACGGCCTTCGCCGCAGCTTCCCAGCTGGCGTCGGCGGCGCTGGCCCACGGTCGGCCGCGCGATTCCGGAGCGGTCGGATCCATCAGCCATTCGGAGGTCATCCGCTCGAAGATCGGCGCACTCTCCAAACGCTCCGCGTCGATGTCCCGCCACGTGGATTCGGTGCTCCGCGCGGGTTCCGGGCTCGGCGGCGTGGAGTTGTCCGGGTCGCTGGAGGTGGGATTGCCCGAGGTGAAGTAGGAGAGTGGATTTCCGCGCTGCGGGCGTTCGGGTTCTTCTGGTGCCGCGGCGGGGGTCGGGGCGGTCAGCCCGTTCACCGGCGCCGGGATGCCGTTCACACCGCTGGCCCCGGGCGAGCGTTTGGGCAGTCCGCTGGCGGTCGACCGGGCCGGGGCGTCCGGCTCACGTTCGGGCAACGCCGGCGCGCCGCGCGAGCCGTTCGTCGCGGCCGGTGCCCCGGTGGCGGCGCTGGGGCGCGCACCCCGCCCGTCGGCGGCAGGCCGCGACGAGGATTCGGTGAACGAGCCGTTGCGGAGATCGTCCAGGGTTTCGCCCACGCCGAGGGGCGTGACCAGCGTGCCCGGCAGATGCACGCTCGCCGTCACGCCGGGCCGGTCGGTCAGTGCCGAGGTGGTTCGCAGCCGCACCGTGGCCTCGTGACGTCGCGCCAGTCGGCCGACCACGAACAGGCCCATGCGTTTCGCGGTTTCGGAGGTGACCTCGCCACCGAGCGCGAGCCGCTCGTTCGCGGCGGTCAGGTCGTCCTTGGACATGCCCAGTCCACGGTCGGCCACCTCGACCAGCAGACCTGCGTCGACCGCGCGCCCGACCGTCACCATCACCGGCGAGTCCGGCGGCGAGTAGCGCAGCGCATTGTCGAGCAGCTCGGCGATCAGGTGGCCCATATCGCCTGCGGCCGAGCCGGCGATCGAGACGTCGGCCAGGTGCCCGACCTGCACCCGGCGGTATTCCTCGACCTCGGACATCGCGGCGCGCAGCATGTCCGGCAGTGCGACCGGGGCCGCGGCGCGGTGACGTTCCACGGTGTCGGCGAGGACCAGCAGGTTGTCGCCGTTTCGGCGCATGCGCGTCGCGAGGTGGTCGAGGCGGAAGAGGTGATCGAGGCGCACCGGATCTTCCTCGTCGAGCTCGAGGGTCTCGATGAGGGCCAGCTGCTCTTCGACGAGTGACCGGCTTCGGCGCGACAGGGTCTCGAACATGTCGCCGATCTGCAGGCGGACGCCGTGCTCGCCGGCCAGGCGGACGGCTTGGGAGTGGATGTCGTCGATCGCGCGCGCGAGCTGGCCCACTTCTTCGTTGGTCCGGAACGGCAACGTCTGGATCTCCGGCATACCGCCGCCCTTGCTGAGGCGTTCGATCTCCTCAGGCAGTTCGACCTGCGCGACCTGCAGCGCTCCCTGGCGCAGCCGGCCGATCGACCGGATCAGTGAGCGGCCGACCGCGAGGGCGAAGACGAGGGCGGCCAGCACGGCGCCGAGGATGATCGCGGTGTCACGCAGGGCGTCCGAACGCAAGATGTTGGCCCGGTGGTGCAGCGTGCCGTCGAGGTCGGCGGACAGCTGCTGCGTCATCGCGCGGTACTGGTCGACGCTTGCCCGCATCGCCTCGGCGAAGGCGGGTGCGTGCACGCTGTCGGCGGACGGTTGCGTGTACGTGTCGCGACGAACGTCGGATTCCCCGGACAACGCCGCGGCTTCCTCGGTGGGCGCCAGCCGGCTGAGCCGATCGATGGCTTCTGCTTCTGCGCCCGCCGCGTCCGCCACCTTGGTGCGCAGTTCGTCCGAATCGGCGAAATCAGGGGTGGCGATCAGCACCCGCTGCGTCGTCAGCGCGCGTTGCGCTGTGAGCGCGTCCACGAGTCGGTCGGCGAGCGGCCGCACGACGCGGTCGTCGACGGTTCCGGTGGTCGTCGCGATCGCGGAGACGACGCCCGACGCCACGTCGGACGCGCGGTCGGCGATCACCGGCTGGGGAAGCGGTCCGGATTTGATGTCGTCACGCAGCGTCTTGGCGGTCGAGGTCGCGGCCGCCAGCTGTGCCGCGGCGGTCGGGTCGAACTCGGCGGACGTGATCAGGGTGTCGAGGGACTTGGCGGCCTCGTCGAACTGTGTGAGGGGTTCCTCGAGCGGTGCACCCGAGGCGGCGGCGTAGGCCAGCCCGTCGAGCCGGTCGACCAGTTCCACGGCCGGCACGACGACCACCGAGTTGTCGGATGCCACGTTCAGCCGCGATGCGGCCGACAACTCGCTGTAGATACGGACAGCGCCGAACGTCGCCGCGAGCAGGATCGGCAGTACCAGGGTGGCCGCCACCTTCCACCGCAGCGGCCAGCTCTCGATCGAGGTGCGAGACGCCCGAGTCACGGTCGGACGCGCATGTTCTCCGACGCTCGGATCATGTGCATCCACAGCCGTACCACCCTTCACCGAGCTAATTGACGTTCCAGCAGGGGAGCTCGGCCACGGGACAGGTTAAAGGATAGGTAACGATTCTGCATCGACGGGGCTAACGGCGGCGCGTTCGCTGGCGGACACTCTTAATTTGTGCGCCGTCCCACGTGCGAGTTTCTTGCGAATGTAAGAAAGTGCGTCGATTCCTGTCGACGCTCCGGGCCGGCAGGTGTGGCGAGGCGGTGAATCCGGTAGCTGGAACCTTCGGCGGTGATCATGAAACGCCCAACAGTTCGACGGTTGCGTCGGTGCCACGGACTTGTCTGAGGCTCGCGGGGGCGTCTCACGCGAGCGGCGGGTCGGGTGTCCCCGGCACTCGACGACACGCTGTATATACGGCAAACCGCAGGCCGGTTACCCGCACGATGCTGCGCGGGTCCGGGGGAGCTCTCGGGGGCTCCGCGCCGATGCGCCGAGCCTCGGAAGTGACTGGCTCGGTTCGAGTTTGCCCCGTTGGTCGGGGTGGGTACCGCTGTGGTTTACGTATACCGTTGTGCGGGAAGGTAATTGAACATCCGGATGGTCCGGCAGGCGCCGCCGGCCGGCGGTCGGGGCAGGTCGGCGACGCCCGGGGTGGCCGGGTCGCCTTCCCGCGACGTGGCCGGGGCACGGGGGCTTTTGCGTCACCGTGACGGACTTCGGCTTGCCGAAGCAGTCACAGCAAACAATGTCAAATTCTGGAGTGTGAATTACGTCTCTGTTCAGGCTCTTTGGATGTGTAAAAGAGGTTTAAGAGGGATCCTTAATGTGTCCACGGCCAACTCGATGCACCGTCTCAGCTTGGCCGAGCACGCTTGGCACTGAGTAGAAGTGCCGTGAAGCTCTGCTGGAGGTCATTGAACATGGCGATTAAGGCTGCCGGCTCGACAGTCATCGAGCTGGCGACGCATCCGCTTTGGTGTTCGTCGCAGCGGTACGCGCGTGAGCTCGCCGCGGCCAAGCGCAGGCATCCGTCGTCCTACCGGCTTGACGACGAAGGTGAGGCGCCGGATCTGGAGTCCCAGCGCCTGGCGCAGTCGGGGCTTCGGACCAACGCCCGGGTGACCCCGCTGGCCTGCGCCCGCGTCCTCACGTTGAACGCCGCCCGCGAAGAAGTCGTCGGGGACTGACGTCAGGGGAGACCCGAACCGGGCCTACAGGGTTCGCAACGCCCCGCCGTCCACCGCAATCGTGCAACCGGTGAGGTAGGACGCCGCGGGCGATGCCAGGAATGCCGCGGTCCGGCCGAACTCGGCCGGCTCGCCGATCCGCCCGAGTGGGATGTTGCCGAGCTCTCGGGTGCCGGCAGCGGCACCGCGTGCGGTGCTGAACAGGCCCGGCAGCAGGCTCACCACGCGGATGCCGCGCGGTCCGAGTTCGTCGGCGATGTCCTTGGCCGCCATCGCGAGGCCGGGCCGCAGCCCATTGGAGATTCCGAGCCCGGTCAGCGGGGATTTCACCGAGGTCGACAGGACCAGGACGATCGCCCCGCCGTCCACCATCTCCGGCACTGCGGCGCGGATCAGCCGGAGCGCCCCCAGAAACACTGACCGGAACGAACTTTCCCAATCCTCGTCGGTGGCCGCCAGCGCGGTCGAAGGTGGCGGACCGCCCACGCTGATCACCAGCCCGTCGAGCCGGCCCCACCGCGCGACGGTCGATGCGACGAGGTGCTCGGCCGCCGCGGCGTCGCCGTTGTCGGCGGTCACGCCCTCGACCGCGCCGTGCCAGTCCGCATCGAGTCGGTGCACCGCGCCGGCGACCTTGGTTTCCGACCGTGAAGCGACGGTGACGACGGCACCTTCGCGAAGTAGTTCGCGGGCCGAGGCGAAACCCAGGCCGTCGCTGCCACCGGTGACCACAAATGCCTTGCCGGACAATCCGAGATCCACGGGGTCAAGCGTAGATCGGGTCCATCGGGTCTCGGCCGCGCCGCGGGCACGGCTGGGCGCCGTGGCCGAACCGTGACGAACGCTTGACCGAATTGTCTACGTGTGACTACACATTCGGACGGGACGCGGCCAATACCATGACACCGTTCAAGATCATGGGGGCATCGCAGAGAGATCGGTTTGATGCGCGCGGTAGTACAGGGTGTTCTCGTTCTGGTCGTGGTCGTCATGACCTATTTCTCTGGAGGTACGAACAGCGTCGACACGGCGGCGGTGAGCCTGCCGCTGACGTCGACCATCGAATCGATCGCACCGGCCCAGGGCGCCGTCGTCGGCGTGGGCCATCCCGTGGTGGTGACGTTCAAGAACGCGATCACCAATCGGTCTTCGGTGGAGCGTGCCCTCGGCCTGAAGTCGACACCGGTGCGTACGGGCAGCTACGAGTGGCTCGACGCCAATGTCGTGTCGTGGACCCCGGCGCAGTTCTGGCCCGCGCACAGCGCGGTGATGCTGTCGGTCGGTGGGATGCGGACGGAATTCCAAACCGGCCCAGCCATTATCGGTGTTGCCGACATCTCCGATCACACCTTCACCGTGACGATCGACGGGATCGGTGAGGACCCGCCGATCGCCCTGCCGGCACCACACCACCTGCCGCATGCCGGCGAACCGGGCGTGCTGCTGGCTTCTCTGGGGCGTCCGGAATACGCGACTCCGGTCGGCACTTACACGGTGCTCGGGAAAGACCGTACGGTGAAGATGGATTCGAGCAGCGTCGGCATTCCCGTGGATGCCCCGGACGGATATCTCCTCGACGTGGATTATGCGGTTCGGTTCACCCATCGGGGCCTGTTCGTGCATTCGGCGCCGTGGGCCGTGCCGTCGATGGGGTTGGACAACACCAGCCACGGTTGCATCAGCCTGATCCCCGCCGCTGCCGAGTGGTACTTCAACACGGTCAACATCGGTGATCCGGTGATCGTGCAGGAGTAGCGAATCCTGCTGTGGGACAGGGCAAGGTAGCTCGACACACCTGAGGCACAGGAAAGGCGCCTGGCTCGTGAGCCAGGCGCCTTTCTGGCGCTGGAGGGTTGACCTAGTTGGCCGGCCCGGGCAGCGTCGGTGTGCCGGCGACCGGTCCACCGCCGGGAGAGACCGTCGGTACACCCTTGCCGGACGGAGTGCCTGCCGCGATGGCCACCGGAGCGGCGGCGGGTACGGGCGCTGCGGCGGGGACGACGGGAGCGGCCGGCACGACCGGGACCGGCGGCGGTGCCAGCGGCACCGGCGGAACGCCCACCGGAGGCGGCACCACGGGAACCGGAGGCGGCGCCAGGGGCACCGGCGGAACAGCTGCGGGCGCGGCTGCGGGAACCACCCCGGCGGCTTCCACGGCGGCAGCTGCGCACACGGGCGCGCCGGGTGCACCGGCGGCGGCGTCGACGCATTTGTACCCACCGGTCTTGAGTTGCAGTGCTGCTGCGGCATGCGGACTGAGTGCCAGCGCGGCCGCTGCTGCGGTCATGCACAATCCAGTGCTGACAACAGTTTTGACCGTGATGTGAGCAAAGGTGGCCATCCCCGATCAGCTCCCTTGATTCGTGTGGAAATTACATCGATGAAAATTGTGACGAGCTGAACCGTAGAACTGTCTGAAATCGGTGTCCACACAAGTTCTCAGATGGTTGCGGGGTTGAAATGTGAGCGAGGCGTAGTCGTGACCGCATCGTTTCCAACCGGCGGCGTGCATCGTGATAAGGCCTCGCGGGGCGACCGTGCAACTGCGCGGAAGCGCGCAATTTTCGCAAACGTCATTGACCGAGCTGCATCCGGATCCCTTTGGCCACAAGTTGTTCGAAGCTGTAGCTGAATTCGCCGCGCCGTCCGACGGATAGCACGTAACGGTCCTGCCCTTCGGTCAACGGCACTGTGAAGGTGAAGGTGCAGGTGGCGTCGCTGCCCTTGCCGGTCCCCAGCGTGGTGGTGGCGAGCATCTCGCCTTTGCCGTTCTTGACTGTCACGATGGTGCCGGGATTGACATCGGAGTAGCCGTTTGCGCCTTGGCATGTTTCGCCATCGGAGGCGATGCCCTCTGCGCCCGCGTTGTCAGAGAGCACAAAAGTACCTGTGACCGTGGTCTTTTCGAGCACATGGAAGCCTTGGGAGAAATTGGGGCAGAACGTGTCGACAGCGATCTTGTCGGCCAGCAGGCCCTGCTGGGCTCCGCCGTCCTCCAGTTGACGGCACACCTGCCGTCCGTGCGCGATCGCGTTGGCCTCGGAATTGAACTGATCGCTGACCCCGGCATCCTTCAGGGCGGCAAGGTATCCGGCTTCCGGCGGAGGCGGCGTCCTGCGGCCCGCCACCAGCAGGACCCACACCACCGCGGCGGTCAGCACGATGATCGCGGCCGCCGCGGTGGTTCCCAGCCAGGTCGACCGGATGCCCGACGTCTTCAGCTCGAGGTAGTCGGGCAGCATCCGGCCGCCGATCGGGTCGGTGGACGCGGTCCTGCCGTCGCGAACCCGATTCGTCGGGTGTCCGGTGACGAAGTAGCGGCCTTCGTGGCGAGCCGTCGGATCCGGCCGCCACCCGGTCGGTGCGGACCCGTGGATCTGCCCGCACCGGATGCAGGTGTCGGTTTGATCGAGCGGGGATCCGCAATACGGGCAGGTCATCACTACCCGTTATATGCCGGTCGGTTCGCTCGCACAGCGGGCCGCCCAATATTCGGAGCGTGGGGATGCTGAGCAGTCGCCGCAACCCCCCGCGCGGCAGGGCCGAGCACCGGCCATTACCGTGCTAGCCATGACACGGGTGACGGTGATCACAGGCGGTGCAGGTGGCATGGGATTGGCGACGGCCAAGGTCGTCGGCCGTGACCAGGCGGTCGTGCTGTGCGATGTACGACAGGATCGTCTCGACGCCGCCGCCACCGCCTTGGGTGACCTGGGGATCTCTGCCACGAGCGTCAACGCCGACGTGACCGATCGGGATGCCGTCGATCGGTTGTTCGAGACCGCGGCCGCCCTGGGCACCGTCAGCGCCGTCGTCCACGCGGCCGGGGTCAGCCCCAGCATGGGTGACGCCGAGTACGTCATGAGAACCAATGCGCTGGGCACCCTGCATGTCAACGAGTCCTTTTTCGGGTCGGCAGCCGAGGGCGCGGCGATCGTCAACGTGGCGTCGATGGCGGCACACCTGATCCCTGAGGAAGTGATTCCCGCGCAGCACTTCCCGCTGGCGCTACAGGACCAGGACCGCTTCCTCGCCGAAATGCTGGCGGCGTGCGGCATGGCGCCGGAAGACATGCGGTCCGGTTTCTCCTACGCGATCAGCAAGGCGTTCGTGAAGTGGTACAGCTCGTCGCAGGCCGAGCGGTTCAACGGTCGCGGTATCCGCATCGTCTCGGTCTCCCCGGGCTCCATCGACACCGAGATGGGCCGGCTCGAGGAGCAGGCCGGCGCAGGTGCGATGGTGGCCGATGCCGCTGTGCCGCGGTGGGGCAAGCCGGAGGAGATGGCGGATCTGCTCGCGTACTGCGTCAGCGAGCGGGCTGGCTATCTGACCGGGACGGACATCCTCAACGACGGCGGAGTCGTCGCCTCGATGCGGGAACGCGCCCGCCTGGCCGCCGCCGGGGGCTAGTCAGCCGAACTCGAGCAGCGTGTAGGCGCCGCGCAACTGTTTGGTCGGTGCGAACTGCCAGAACTTCGGAAAGACGGTGCCGAAGAACCACCCGCGACCGGCAGGCATCGGAAGATCGTGAACGGCTTTGATCCCTGGCACGGTGCCGGCCAGGTTCGCCAGCTCCGCGGGTGACAGGCTGAACGGCATCGGCGGCACGCGGTAGCGCCGTGAGGACCGCAGGCCCTTTGGCGCGAATTTCTTCACCAGCACGGGCGGCAGGTCGAAGATCATCTGGCCGCCGGGAAAACGCTTGGCGCACTCGGTGATCAGGCCTAGCGCGGCTTCGGGTTGGAGGTACATGAGCAGGCCTTCCGCCGTGATGAAGACTCCCTCGGTGGGATCGACCTCGTCCATCCAGCTGTAGTCCAGGGCGGACTGTGCCCTGGCGACGATGCGGTCGGAGGCGGGCAGAAGCTGTTCGCGCAGCTCGATGACGGGCGGGAAATCGACGCTCAGCCAACGGAACCGGGCACCGGGAATCGCCGCATCGAGTCGCCAGAAACTGGTTTGCAGGCCTTCGGCCAGCGCGACCACTGTGGCGGACGGGTGCCTGCTCAGGTAGCGCCGGGCGGCCTTGTCGAAAGCCAGCGAGCGCAATGCCATCTCCTGGCCCTTGCGCCGGCCGAATTTGTCGTAGTCGTAGGCGATGGAATCGGCCAGTTGGACGGCCATGGCATCATCGATGATGGGGTGGGGATGGCGGGCCTGGGCGGCCCGGCCGTTCAGGGTCAGCAAGGCGGTTTCCGAAACGCCGGTCAGGGCGCCGGCCCCGGCCTTCTTGGAGACCTTTTCGCCGTCTGCGTGTTCCACCGGAACAACGCTACCGGCGGTTGTGGAGTCGACAACTCACCGTGGAGTTGAGATCCCTTGTGGTGGGTACTCGTCGAGCATCACGGTTTCGTACAGGAGATTGCCATTTGATTCGTAAAGTGATGCAGGTCAACAGGACAGACGACGGCGCCGGCATGGGCCGTCGTGCCGCGTTCAAGCTTTCCCTGCTCGTCACGGCAGGCTTGTCGGTGGCCAGGGCGCCGGGGGCGCAGGCGAAAGTCGACGGTCACGGGGCCCGCTGGTCGCCCGAGCGGGCGCACCGCTGGTACGCCGCCCAGGGTTGGCTCGTCGGTGCCAACTTCATTCCGTCCAACGCGGGCAATCAGCTGGAGATGTTCCAGCCGGAAACCTATGACCCGCAGCGGATCGACAACGAGTTGCGCATCGCCCGGCTGGCCGGATTCAACACGGTGCGGGTGTTCTTGCACGATCAGCTGTGGGCACAGGGCCACTCGGGCTTTCAGAACCGCCTGGCCCAATTCGTTGCTCTGGCATCCAGTCACGGCATCAAACCGCTGTTCGTGCTGTTCGACTCCTGCTGGGATCCGTTGCCCAGGTTGGGACGCCAGCGCCGGCCACGGCCCGGGATACACAATTCGGTGTGGGTCCAGAGCCCGGGGGCCCAGCACCTGGACGACCGCCGGTACCGACGAACGTTGCGTGACTATGTCGTCGGTGTGATCAGCCAGTTCCGCCACGATGACCGCGTGTTGGGGTGGGATTTGTGGAACGAACCTGACAATCCCGCGGCCACCTACCGCGAGGTGGAACGGCAGGACAAGATCAAACTGATCGAGGATCTGCTGCCGCAGGTTTTCGCCTGGGCCCGCTCGGTGGACCCCGTGCAGCCGTTGACCAGCGGCGTGTGGGACGGGCCGTGGGCCGACCCCAAGGTCCGCAGCCGGATGGCGACGCTCCAGCTCGACCTCTCGGACATCGTGACGTTTCACAGCTACGACCATCCGGCCGGATTCGAGGCCAGGATCGGCGAGCTGGCACCAATGGGGCGTCCGATCATGTGCACCGAATACCTGGCGCGAGGTGAGGGCAGCACGGTCGAG
The DNA here is from genome assembly GCA_036235365.1 of Mycolicibacterium sp. 050232. Classification (GTDB taxonomy): domain Bacteria; phylum Actinomycetota; class Actinomycetes; order Mycobacteriales; family Mycobacteriaceae; genus Mycobacterium. Next base: position 274,130 of record JAZBEZ010000010.1, read on the forward strand.
GGTGTGCTGCCAGTTGCCAAACGGCACAACGTCGGCGCCTACACCTGGGGCCTGGTGGCCGGCAAGACGCAGACCTATCTGCCGTGGGATTCCTGGGACCATCCCTACAAGTCGCCCCCGCCGGAGTGGTTCCACGACCTGTTCCACGCGGATGGGCGACCGTATCGGGACGGCGAGATCCGCGTCATCCGGGAGTTGACCGGGCGGCCGTATCCCTGACCGGGTCAGCGCCCGCCCATGCGACTGACATCGGCGATCGCGGCGACGAACTGCTCGGGTGCCTCCTGGGGCACGTTGTGTCCGATGCCGTCGAGGACGCGGTGTTCGTAGGGACCGGTGTAGAGCGCGCGGTAGCCGGCGCCGTCCTTGGCCGCACCGTCGAAATCTGATCCGATCGTGATGGTCGGGACGGTGACGGGCGGTTTGCCGGCCAGCCGTGCCTCGTCGGCGTCGAAGCGGGCCTCACCGGGGGCCAGGCTGAGCCGCCACCGGTAGTTGTGCACGACGATGTCGACGTGGTCGGGGTTGTCGAACGCCGCGGCGGACAGGTCGTAGGTGGCGTCGTCGAAGTGCCACAGCGGTGAGGCCTTGGACCAGATCAGCCGGTTGAACTCCTTGGTGTTCTGGCGGTAGCCGAGTTCACCGCGCGGCGTGGCGAAGTAGTACTGGTACCACCAACCCAGCTCGGCCTCCGGCGCGAGCGGTTTCAGATTGGCGGCCAGGTTGACGGTGATGTAGCCGCTGACGGCGACCAGTCCTACGCAGCGTTGCGGCCACAGGGCGGCGACGTTGTTGGCGGTGCGTCCGCCCCAGTCGTACCCGCCGAGCACGGCCTTCGGGATGTTCAGCGCGTCCATCAGTGCGATGACATCCTGGGCCAGCGCGGCCTGCTGCCCGTTGCGCATGGTGGCGGCGGAGCGGAACCGGGTGGAGCCGAAGCCGCGGAGGTGGGGCACGATGACGCGGAAGCCCCGGTCGGCGAGCAGCGCGGAGGCGTCGGCGTAGCTGTGTATGTCGTAGGGCCAGCCATGCAGCAGGATCACCGGCGGGCCGTCGGCGGGCCCGGCCTCGGTGTAGCCGACGTTGAGGTCGCCGGCGTCGATCTGCTTGACCGGGTTCATAGGGTGCGACGGTTTGGCAGGCGGTCCGGCCGGGGGAGCCGGTGTGGGTGAGGTGCCGCAGGCCGCCAGCGCCGTCGCGCCGACGGCGGCCGCCGTGAGGAAGCCGAAGTGCCTTCTGCTCAAACCGTTCACCGTTGCTGCTCCTTCTCGCGGGGTGTCTGTGTCCATCTCACCCGGCCGGACGCATCAAGTCCAACGATTGAATCTGATGATCATCATCGACAAGATAGATAGGCTGACCCGGTGGAGTTACGACAGATCGAACACTTCATCGCTGTGGCCGGCGAGATGAGTTTCACCCGCGCCGCCGAGCGCGCGCATGTCGTGCAATCGGCGTTGTCGACCTCGATCGCGAAGCTGGAGCGCGAACTCGGCGTGGACCTGTTCGACCGGTCGCGGCAACGGATCAGCCTGACCGCAGCTGGGGAGGCCTTCCGGCCGCACGCCTACGAGGTGCTGCACGCGGCCCGCGCGGCAGCCGAATCCGCGGCACAGTTTCGTGGATCGCTCATGGGCACGGTCGAATTCGGCTCGTTGATCTCGTACGGGCCGGTCGACGTGGCCGGTGCCCTCGGCGACTTTCACCGCGCCCACCCGTCCGTGCGCCTGCGATTGCGGCTGAGCCAGTCCGGTGCGTCGTCGTACCTGGCCGCCCTGCTGGAGGGCTCGCTGGATCTGGCCCTGGTATCGCTGCCCAACCGGTTCCCGGCACAGCTCGACATGAAGCTGCTGTTCGAGGAGCCGATGGTGTTCGTCTGCCGCGAGGACCATGCCCTGGCCCGTCGTCGCCGTCTCGACCTGGCGGACCTGACCGGCGAGGAACTCGTCGGACACCCACCCGAGTTCGGTTTGCGCCGCCTGATGGACGAGGCGTTTCACCAGGCCGGTGTGCAACCGCACACGCAGTACGAAGTTCCGGCCGGGTTCGCCGCGATCGCAGAACTGGTCGGCAACGGACTGGGTACCGCCTTCATGCCGGCGTCCGAGGCGCGCCGCTTCGGCGATCTGCGGACCGTCGTGTTGCGGGATCCGGCGATGTGGCAGGTCTACCTCTCCGCGCCGCCGGTCGAGCGGATGACACCGGCGGCGGCGCGGCTGGCCGAAACCCTGCTCGACGCCGCGGCTAACGCGTCCGGTTAGCGAGCCAACGGACTGTAGAACACCAGGCCGTTGCCCTTGTTGTCGTACACCACTGCCCGACGCTCGTGGGCATCGTCGTAGGGGTGCTTGATGATCCCGCCACCGCTGGCTTCGATGGCCTTGGCCGCGCCGTCCACGTCGGCGGTCTTGATCCCGACGACGACCTGACCGGGGATCGGGTGATCCACCGACGTGGCCAGCGCGAGAGTGAGCGATCCACCGTCGAGCGCGGCGAAGTGGGCGCCATCGCGGAACTTCAGTGGCATTCCCAGCGTCTCGGTGTAGAAGCGGATCGACTCATCCAGGTCGTCGGTCGAGAGAATGATCATCCGTACGTCGTGGTCGCTCATCGGTTCCTCCTTTGGACGGGAACTCAGACTATGGCAGCCCGCCCCGACCGAACAGCCTCCAAGTCTCTACTGGTATAGAGACATGATGACGCTGCAATTCGATCTGTCGCCCCGGCGGGTGTTGATCACCGGAGCCGGGCAGGGTGTCGGCCGCGGCCTGGCCGATGCGTTCGCCGCGGCCGGTGCCACCGTGCTGGTCAACGACCTCCGACCGGAGCGCGCCGAGGCTGTCGCCGCGGAGCTGCGCGACGCCGGTGGCGACGCGGTCGCGGTGCCGTTCGACGTCACCGACTACCCGGCTGTCACCGATGCGGTGGACGCCGCCGGACCGGTCGACATCCTGGTCAACAACGCGGGCAATGCCGGGGCCGAGGGCTTCGCCGCCCGAATGCCGTTCGCCGACACCACCCCTAGGGACTGGGATCCCTTCCTGAAGGTGAATCTGTACGGCGTGCTGAACTGCACGCGGGCGGTCCTGCCCGCGATGGTGGAACGGCAGTGGGGCCGGGTGGTGACGATCGTGTCGGACGCCGGACGGACCGGGGACGCCAGCGGCGCGGTGTACGCGGCCGCCAAGGCCGGCGCCGCGGGCCTGACCCGGTCGATCGCGCTGGAGAACGGGCGCTACGGCATCACCGCCAACAACATCGCGCTGGGCACCATGCGGACACCGCTCACCGAACCGCTGTGGGCCGAGATGGCGGATTCTCCACAGGCCAAGGCGATCCTGTCGCGCTACCCGATCCGCAGGCCCGGCCTGCCCGAGGATGTCGCCTATCTGGCGGTGCTGCTGGCCAGTGACCACGGATCCTGGATCACCGGCCAGACGCTACCGGTCAACGGCGGCTACTCCTTCGCGATGTGAGGTGGCCGGGGCCGCCGCGACGATCGCGGTGATGATGTCGTGCAGCTCGTCGTCGGAGTTGATCGTGCGGTCGCCGCGGGCCAGCGCCAGCATCAATCCGCTGATGAAAGTCAGTAGTACATAGGCCTTCTCGTCGATGAGGCCCGGATCGGTGTCGGCCGGACAGAGCCCCGCCACCACGTTGCGGTGCAGTTCGAAGAACCGCTGCTGGTTGTGGCTGAACGCCTCGGCCAGTCCGGCGTCGCGGCTCGACGGCATGACCAGCTCGTAGCGGGCCTTGCTGCGGACCAGCCGCGCCCCGGTTCCCGACCGAACCACCAGCCGGGCCAGGCCGCGGACATCGCCGTGGGCACCCGAACCGGTAGCGGCGGCCAGATCGGCCAGGTCGAGATCGGCGATGCGGTTGGCGGCCGCCCGGATCAACGCCGAGCTGGTGCGGAAGTAGAACGATGTGGTCCCGTCCGGGACGCCGGCCTTGCGGTCGACCTTCAGATGGGTGACCCCTTTGATGCCCTCGCGGGCCAGCAGAGCGATTGCCGCATCGCACAATTCGCGCCGGCGTTGTTCGGGGTTCTGCTTGCCTCCCACGCTGGACCTAACGGCGGGCCGGCACGGGGACGTGTTCGGGCCGCACCCCGGTGCCCACCAGGTACGCCGGTATCGCGCTGAGTTGGGGCAGCCGGCGCATGATGGCCGCGAGCGCCCCTGGCGGCGTGATGTCACCGCCTGCCAACACGGGCGCCAGGACCTGACGATGCAGGATGCGTTGGAACCCTTGGGTAATGGTGGTCGGCAGGCTGCGTTGACGCTGCACGGCCGCGAGGTCGGATTCGGTGACCCGATGTTCGCGCAGCGGCTGGTAGAGCAGGCGTGCGGCAGCCGCCGCGTCCTGGATCGCGACATTGATGCCCACCCCGCCTGCGGGGGACATGGCGTGGGCGGCATCGCCGATGCACAGCAGGCCGTCGCGGTGCCAGCGCGGCAGGCGGTTGAGCTGCACGTCCAGATGCTTGACGTCGTCCCAGGAGGTGAGGACACCCTGATCGGCCTCGGGGATCAGCTCGGCCAGCTCGGCGCGGAACGCATCCAGGCCGCGGGCCCGCAGCTCGGCGTCGCTGCCCTTCGGGATCAGATAGGCGACCTGGAAGTAGTCGGTGCGGGGAATCATGATCAGGGCGCGACCGGGTCCGGTGCGCGGGATCAGCGAGTACTGGCCATCCTCGTTGCGCGGCAGCCGGAACCACCAGACGTCGAAGGGCACCGGATAGTCCCGCGTGGTCAGGCCGGCGTCGCGCCGCACCACCGAGGTGCGCCCGTCGCAGGCCACGGTGAGCTCGGCGCGCAGTTCACCGTCCCCCTCGGGACTGGTGTAGCGGACCCCGGTGATCCGCTCCCCCTCGCGCAACAGCCCGGTCACCTCGGTCCGCATGCGCAGGGTGAAGTTGGGTTCATTGCGGCCCGCATCGGCCAGCAGGTCCAGGAAGTCCCACTGCGGCACCATCGCCACGTACGGGTGACGCTGGCGCAGCCGGCGGAAGTCGACCAGTGTCACCGGCTTGCCGTCCACCGAAAACTCGGCCTTCTCCACCTTGCTGTAGCCGATCTTGTTGAACTCGGTGAACAGCCCCAGCTCGTCGAGCATGCGCATGGTGCTCGGATGCACTGTGTCCCCGCGGAAATCGCGCAGGAAGTCGGCGTGCTTCTCCATGACGGTCACTGCCACCCCGCACCGGGCCAGGAGCAGCCCGAGCATCATCCCGGCGGGGCCGCCGCCGACGATCACACAGGTGGTGTCAGGCATGGGCGAGTCCGTTCAGCGCGTCGGGTAGGGGCTCGGTGTGCAGCACGCCGAGGCGCTGCGTGGCGCGGGTGAGGGCGACGTACAACTCGGCGGCACCGCGATCGCCATCGGCCAGGATGTGCGCGGGCTCGACGACGAGGACTGCGTCGAACTCGAGGCCCTTGGTCTCCGACGGGGCCACCGCGCCGGGCACCTCGGGCGGGCCGATCACCACGCAGGTCCCTTCGCGGGTAGCTTCGTCGCGCATGAATTCCTCCACTGCGGAGGGGATTTCATCGGTGGTCAGCCGCTTCGCCCAGGGCTGCACGCCGCATGCCCGCACCGACTCCGGCGGCTGGACCCCGGGCGCGAACTCGGCCAGCAACGCGCCGGCCACCGCCATGATCTCAGCGGGGGTGCGGTAGTTCACGGATAGCGTCCGGTAGATCCACCGGCCCGGCACGTACGGCTCGAGCATGTCGCCCCAGGACCGGGCACCGGCCGCCGATCGGCGCTGGGCCAGATCGCCGACCACGGTGAAGGACCGGCGTGGGCAACGACGCATCAGCACCCGCCAGTCCATCTCGGACAGTTCCTGGGCTTCGTCGACCACAACATGACCGTAGGTCCAATCCCGGTCGGCCGCAGCGCGTTCGGCGAGTTCGCGGGTGTCGCGTTCGAGGAACCGGTCGGCCAGGTCGTCGGCGCCGATGAGGTCGCTGGCCAGCAGGTGGTCCTCGTCGTCCATCAGATCCTCGCGGGCGATCATCAGGTCGAGCACCCCGGCGGCGTAGGCGGCCTCCTCCTGCCGTTCGCGTTCGGCGGCTTCTTCGCCGGCCTTGTCCCGGCCCAGCAGATCGACCAGCTCGTCGAGTAGCGGCACGTCCGAGACCGTCCAGGCGTCCCCGTCGGCCCGGAAGAACCGGGGGTCGGCACCGGCGGCTCGCAGCCGGTCGGGTGACGAATACAGCGTGGTGAGCAGCGTTTCGGGGGTCAGGATCGGCCACAGCGCATCTAGCGCCCCGGCGAACGCGGCGTTCTCGTCGAGTTCGCTGACCACACTGGCCCGCAGTTCTTCCCATGCGGCCTTGTCCTGACGGCTCAGCCAGCCCTTGCCGATGCGGGCCACGGCGCGTTCGGTGAGGACGTAGGTGACGATGTCGCGGAACGTCGCACGCGCCTCGTTGTGCGGAAGCCCGGTCTCCCGGGCTTCCTCGATGGCCCACTGCGCGGTTTCGGCGTCGATGCGCACGGTGACGTCGGGCAGCTCGATGTAGATCGGCTCGTCCGGGACTTCTTGGCGGTCGGCCACAGCGGCGGCCAACACGTCGAGCATCTTCAGCGAACCCTTGATCGCGGCCACCTCGGGTGCGTCCTCGGCGGTGACCTGCAGGCCGGGCACCAGGTCTCCGGGCGTCATGAACACCGCGTCGGACTCACCCAGCGAGGGCAGCACGCGGCCGATGTGGTGCAGGAACGCCTCGTTGGGCCCGACGACGAGCACGCCGTGGCGTTCGATGCGCTCGCGGTGGGTGTAGAGCAGATAGGCCACCCGGTGCAGTGCCACCACGGTCTTGCCGGTGCCCGGGCCGCCCTCGACCACGAGCACGCCGGCGTGCTCATTGCGGATCACCTCGTCCTGCTCGGCCTGGATCGTGGCGACGATGTCGCGCATGCCTTCCCCGCGCGGGGCGTTCACCGCGGCCAGCAGTGCGGCGTCCTCGTCACCTTCGTCGCCCTCGGTGGGGCGGCCCAGGACCTCGTCGGTGAAATCGAGGACGCGACGCCCCAGGGTGCGGTACTGGCGCCGCCGGCGCATGTTCTCCGGATTGGCCCCGGTCGCGGTGTAGAACGGGCGTGCCAACGGTGCCCGCCAGTCGAGCAGCAGCGGCTCATAGTCGTTCTCGCGGTCGAAGATACCCAGACGTCCTACGTAGAGATGTTCTCCGGCAACGGTTTCCAGCCGGCCGAAGCACAGGCCGTTGTCGGCCACGTCGAGCCGGTTGCCCTCTTTGGCCAGGGCGCGCACCTCGGCATCGCGTTCCACCGCAGTGCCGCCGTGTTCGCGCAGCGCGGTGCGGTACCGCTCACGGACCCGGACACGCTCGGCGTCCAACCGGGTGTAGAGCCCGTCGACGTAGGTCTGTTCGGACTGCACTTCGGCATCGTGATCGTCAGCTGGCACGTGCTCCTCGTTCATTCATGGCTTGAAACTCCGGCCAGCGATTGTGCGCCATCACCGGGGCCTTGCCGCAAGCCCCCGGGGTCGCGATAAAATTGGGTTCAGCAATCGTTCACCCCATCCGGCCGACGTCCACGATACGCAACACCGCGGCACCTTCCTCGTCGCTCGCGGCCAGGTCGACCTCCACGTCGAAGCCCCAATCGTGATCTCCGGCAGGGTCTTCGAGGATCTGTCGAATCCGCCACACCTGCGGTTGCCGGTCGAAGATCAGCAACGCCGGGCCGCGCGCGTCGGCTCCGGTGCCCACCTCGGCGTGCTCGTCGAAGTACTCCTCACCGGCTTCGGCCCAGCGCTCGGCCGTCCAACCCGACGCGGCATCCAGCGCGCCGAGTTCGTCCCAACGGGCGCGGGCGAACAACTCCACCCGGCGGAACAACGCGTTGCGCACCATCGCGGTGAACGCCCGCTCGTTGCCGGTCAGCGGGCGTGGCCGAGTCGGCACGGCCACCGGTGTGTCGTGCGGCTGGTCCGGGCTGGTCAGCTGCTCCCACTCGTCGAGCAGGCTGGAGTCGACCTGGCGCACCAACTCACCGAGCCACTCGACGATGTCCGACAGTTGCTCGGTGCGGGCGGCCGCCGGCACACCCGACCGCAGCGCCTTGAACGCGTCGGACAGGTAGCGCAGCACTGCCCCTTCAGAGCGGGTCAGCCCGTAGACGCTGATGTACTCGCGGAACGTCAGGGCGCGCTCCCACATCTCGCGCACCACCGACTTGGGCGACAGGTGTCCGTCGGCCGCCCACGGGTTGGTCTGCCGGTACACCTCGTAGGTGTGTTCCAGAAGTTCTTGCAGCGGCTTGGGATAGGTGACCTCGTCGAGCAGTTCGATGCGTTCCTCGTACTCGATGCCCTCGGCCTTCATCTCGGCCACCGCTTCGCCCCTGGCTTTGTTCAGCTGCGCGGCCAGGATCTGGCGGGGATCTTCGAGGGTGGCCTCGATGACCGAAACCACGTCCAGTGCATAACCTTCGGCTTCGGGGTCGAGGACGTCGACCGCGGCCAGCGCGAAGGTCGACAATGGTTGGTTGAGCGCGAAGTCCGGCGGAAGGTCGACGGTCAGCCGGTACCGGCGCCCGTCTGGTTCGGGTTCGTCGAGCCGCTCGATCACGCCGGCCTGCAGTAGCGACCGGGCGATGCCCACGGCCTCCCGGATGTGCTTCAGCTGACGCTTGCGCGGCTCGTGGTTGTCGGTGAGCAGCCGCCGCATCGCCACGAACGGGTCGCCCGGACGGTCGACCACGTCGAGGATCATCGCCGTGGAGACTCGCATGTTGCTGGTCAAGGCTTCCGGCGCGGCGTCGATCAGCCGCTTCATGGTGTTCTCGCCCCACGGCACCATGCCTTCGGGTGCCTTGCGCCGCACCAGTTTCCGGCGTTTCTTGGGGTCGTCGGCCACCTTGGCGAACTGCTTGAGGTTCTCGACTTCGTGGTCGGGTGCCTGCACCACGACGGTGCCCGCGGTGTCGTATCCGGCGCGTCCGGCCCGTCCGGCGATCTGGTGGAACTCGCGGGCATTGAGCAGCCGCATCCGAGTGCCGTCGTACTTGGACAGGGCCGAGAACACCACGGTGCGGATCGGCACGTTGATGCCGACGCCGAGAGTGTCGGTGCCGCAGATCACCTTGAGCAGCCCGGCCTGGGCCAACTGCTCCACCAGGCGGCGGTATTTGGGCAGCATGCCGGCGTGGTGGACACCGATGCCGTGCCGCACCAGCCGCGACAGCGTCGACCCGAATGTCGTCGAGAAACGAAAGCTGCCAATGTGTTCGGCGATCGCGGCCTTCTCGTCCTTGGTGCAGACGTTGACGCTCATCAACGCCTGGGCTCGTTCCAGCGCCGAGGCCTGGGTGAAGTGCACGACGTAGATCGGTGCCTGCTTGGTCTCGAGCAGGTCGGCGATGGTCTCGTGCATCGGGGTGGTGGCGTACGAGAAGAACAGTGGCACCGGCCTTTCCGCGCCCGCGACCAACGCGGTCGGGCGTCCGGTGCGCCGGGTGAGGTCCTCCCGCAGGAACGCGACGTCGCCCAACGTCGCCGACATCAGTAGGAACTGGGCTTTCGGCAGTTCCAGCAGCGGTACCTGCCAGGCCCAGCCGCGGTCGGGGTCGCCGTAGAAGTGGAACTCGTCCATCACCACCAGACCGATGTCAGCATCGGCCCCTTCCCGCAGCGCGAGGTTGGCCAGGATCTCGGCGGTGCAGGCGATGATCGGGGCGTCGGCGTTGACCGACGCATCCCCGGTGAGCATGCCGACGTTGTCGGCCCCGAACACGTCGCACAGGGCGAAGAACTTCTCGCTCACCAACGCCTTGATCGGGGCGGTGTAGAAACTGACGCGGTCCGTGGCGAGCGCGGCATAGATCGCCCCGGTGGCCACCAGGGATTTACCGGAACCGGTCGGCGTCGCGAGGATCACGTTCGCTCCGCTGACCAGTTCGATCAGCGCCTCCTCCTGCGCGGGGTAGAGCGTGGTGCCGTTGGCTTCGGCCCAGCCGGCGAAGTCGGTGAACAGAGCGTCGGCGTCGCCGCCCTTGGCTTGCAGTGCCGAGAGGTCGTTCGGATCGTCGAGCAGGGGAGTGGTCATATTGATGACCAGCGTGCCAGTCCGCCCCTGCCGACGATCGTCCCGGTCGATCGCGTTAGCCGAACTGTCCCGGCTGGTAGTCGCCTGCGGGCATCTGGACGATCACGTTCAGGCGGTTGACGGTGTTCATGAAGGCGATCAGGCACACCAGCGCGGCCAGTTGATCCTCGTCGTAGTGCTTGACCGCATTCGCCCACACCTCGTCGCTGACCCCGCCCGCGGCGTCGGCGATCCGGGTACCTTGCTCGGTCAGTTCCAGGGCCGCGCGTTCGGCCTCGGTGAAGACCGTTGCCTCCCGCCATGCCGCGACCAGGTGCAGGCGCTGCTGGGTCTCCCCGGCGGCAGCGGCGTCCTTGGTGTGCATGTCGGTGCAGAAGCCGCAGCCGTTGATCTGGCTGGCGCGTAGTGCCACCAGTTGCTGGGTGGTCTCGGGGAGCGCGGAGTCCGTGATCACCTTGCCCGCCGAGGTGACGTACTTGAGCATCTTGGTGGCGGTCCGGTTCTCGAACAGGTTCAAACGAGCATCCATGGTGCACTCCTACGTCGTTGGTGATTACCCCCTCAAGACACCGCGAATCCACGGAATGTGACATGCGGCGATAATCAGCGGGTGCCGATGCCGACCACTCTTGAATCCGTCCTGCTCGTGGTCGTCGTCGTGCTGTTCGCGGCGTTCGTCACGTTCCTGGTGCTGTTCATCGTGAGTCGGCGACAGCTGTCGAAGGCCCGCCGGGAGATCGAGCGCATGAAACTCGAGGACGAGGACCGCAGGCGCAGGCGTCGCCGCGGTGTCGCGCCGTTGGCCATCAAGACGGTGTTCCAGACGGCGGACATGCTGATCAACAAGGGATTGGGTGCGACGGTTCGCAACTCGATCGAGGACCTGGCCGGCTGGGCTCAGGTGGAACGTCCGGATCTGGCGCGACTGACCGCCGACGGGCGGGTCGTCATCGTCTTCTCCGACATCGAGGGCTCGACGGAGAGCAATGCCGCCATGGGCGACCGGGCCTGGGTGAAGCTACTGGAGAAACACAACAAGCTCGTTCAGTCGCGGGTCGACAAGCACGGCGGTCACGTCGTCAAGACGCAGGGCGACGGGTTCATGATCGCGTTCGCCGATCCGGAGAACGCCGTGCGGTTCGCTACCGAGGTGCAGGGCGCGCTCGCGGAGAATCCCCAGCGGTGGCAGTCGATCCGGGTGCGGATCGGTGTGCACATGGGCACGTCGGTGCGCCGCGGTGACGACCTGTTCGGGCTCGACGTCGCGATGGCGGCGCGGGTCGCCGGTCAGGCCGACGGCGGCGAGATCCTGGTCAGCGAGCCGGTCGGGGAGGCGGTCCGCCATCTCGACGACATCGTGCTGGGTGCGGCCCGCGAAGTGGAACTGAAGGGCCTGCCCGGGACTCACCGGCTCTATCCGGTCCTCAGCGTCGAGCAGCGGGCGCTGGAGGCGGCGGCTGGACGTGACGCGTGACCCATTGCGCGGCGAGCTTGATCAGGCCTGATTTCGGGTAGCTGATGTGGGCGTTCCAGTCCTGGCCCAGCGAGCAGATGGGGTCGTTGGTGTTGCACAGGTCCGCGGTCCTGGCGCCGAAGTCCGGGCTCATCCGCGTCAGCGGCTGACCGAGACGCGCCGACGGGTTACCGAACACCACGACCGAGGCGACGCGTGGAACGACCGCGGCAGGCAGCGGCGCGTTGTAGCCGAGACCGCCGACCGGGGAGGTGGCCACGACGTCGACCACGGCCGCGCCTTGCGAGTAGCCGCCCATCACGATCTTGGTTTTGGGGCAGCGTTTTGCCGTGGCCTGGATGCGTTTGCTCATGTCGGTGGCACCGGCCGCGGCTTTCCAGAAATCCCACGATGCGGGGTATTCCACGGCGTAGGTGCCGATCGACGAGCCCTTGACCATGGGTTTCAGGGTGTCGACGAATGCCTTGCCGACGTTGCCGATGCCGGCGGGTTCGTCGGTGCCACGGGCGAAGACGACTTCGATGTCGGGACAGTCCGGAGCTGCCGAGGCAGAAGGTATCCCGATAGGCATCGCGATCGTGCCCGCCGCGGCTGCCGCAGTCACTGCTGCGATGCCCGCGAGGGCCGATACCTTACGGACACCCACAAACCACTTTTACCACTGTTGTCACAGGAATGCCCAGGCATACCAGGTCTGCGTAACGGGTATCACCTAGCGGTGACCAGTCCAGTTCTCGACGAACTCCTGCACCTCGAACGGGCCGGGTGGGATTCGCTGTGCGAGTCGACCGGCGCGGATTTCTACGGGGAGGTGATGCTGCCCGACGCTGTCATGGTGCTTGCCAACGGCATGGTGATGGATCGCAACACCGTTGTCAGCGCGCTGGCGCAATCGCCGCCGTGGCGGGCCTATGAGATCAGTGGCGTGCACGCGATCGCTCTCGACGACGACAACGCGGCTCTGGTCTACACCGGTACGGCCTACCGCGACGAGGACGAACCGGCGTTCGTCGGCGCCATGTCGAGCGTCTACCACCGGGTCGACGGAGCCTGGAAGCTCGCGCTGTATCAGCAGACCCGCAAGCCGGACCAGTAGCGGACGTCACCTCTGCGGCCGGTCCGGCCGCGGTCCGCATATGGTCGAGCGGTGACGATCGTCTATGACGAAGCCCTGCGGCAACGCATCGGGGCGCATCTGGCGGGGCACGAGCGCCGTGCCGTGACCGACCCGACGAAGCGGCACGCGGCCGTCGCGGTGGTCCTGGTCGATTCCGAGCTCGGTGAGGACCGGGTGGACCCGGCTCCGGTCGACGAGTGGATCGGTGGCCGGCCGATGCCGGAGCCCGGGCTCGACGGCCGCATGGTCGACGTGTCCGGAGGTGCGGCTTTTCTGTTGTGCCGCAGGACTTCTCGGCTCTCTTCTCATGCCGCGCAATGGGCGCTGCCCGGTGGCCGGCTGGATCCCGGGGAGACAGCGGTCGAGGCCGCCCTGCGGGAACTGGACGAGGAGGTCGGCGTCAGCCTGCCCGGCTCGTCGGTGCTCGGCCTGCTCGACGACTATCCGACCCGCTCGGGATACGTCATCACCCCGGTGGTGATCTGGGGCGGGGGACGGCTGGATCTGCGGCCGTCGCCCGACGAGGTGGTGGCGGCGTACCGGGTGGGGTTGCATCAACTGCAGCGCGAGGATTCGCCGCGGTTCATCACGATTCCGGAGAGCCCACGTCCGGTGGTGCAGATCCCGTTGGGCAACGACCTGATCCACGCACCGACCGGTGCGGTACTGCTGCAGATGCGGTGGCTGGCCCTGGAGGGCAGGGCCGATCCGGTCGACGAACTCGAACAGCCGGTCTTCGCCTGGAAGTGATGCTCAGGCCTCGTGGCCGGGTTCGAGATCGGCCACGTCGCTGAGGCTGACCCACGCTCGTGGCTCCTCGGGCGCTTGGCCGTCAACAGGATTCAGCAGGAAACCCACGTGGTCACCGAGATCGAACCGGTCGACGACGTTGCCGACGAACCAGGCCGGGGCGGCATCGAGGATCGGCGTCCCGGCCGGTCCGGCATGCCACTGGCACTCGGCGAACTTGTCGACCTCGTCACCGGTCTGCCCGCCGAACCAGCGGGCCAGCTCCAAGTCGTCGCGGGCCAGCAGGTGCACCCCCAGATGGGTGGCGGATTCCGCGGCGGCGAAGGTGTGGTTCTTCTTCGAGACGCCGACCAGGAACCGGGGTGGGTCGATGCTGGCCTGGGTGGTGAACCCGACCAGGCAGCCTGCCGGCCCGTCGTCGGCCCGCGCGGTCACGACGCACATCGGATAGTCGAGGAGCCCCAAGAATCGGTCGAAACCTTCCCAACTCTGCGCCACCGCACCATTGTCCTACGGGCTGCGGGTCCGCCGCCCGCGCCGGACGGTGGCGGTCACGGGTGTGTTGGGGCGTGGAGGTTCTGGTGGCGGTTTCAGCCGCTGAAAGGACTGCTGAATTCGCTCCCGATCGCCGCCGAGTCCGACCAGGAGATTGGTGATGTGCGGAGCCAGCACGCGGGAGACACCTCCGCCGTCGGTGCCGAAAACGCCGATGATCTCGGCCAGCACGTAGCCGTGCATCATGGTCCAGATCTGGGCGGCGACGGCCACGGGATCGCCCTCGTCGATGGCGCCGATGTCCATGCAGCGCCGCACGAACGCGGGGATCTGGGCGTAGACCGAGTTGATCTCGGACAGCGCTGCCGGATGGCCGTCCACCGTGACGTCACGGCCGATCGGCAACGTGATGGACGGCGAGGTGATCCCGAACATCAGCCGATACCGCTGCGGGTAGGTGAGCGCGTACTCGCGGTAGGCCAGGCCCGAGGCGAGTAGGTCGGCCACCGGGTCGTCGGTGTCCGGGCGCCGGCGAAGGTGCTCACCGAAGCGGACATAGGACTCCCGGACGAGAGCCTCGTAGAGGCCGGGCATGCCGTCGAAATGGGTGTAGACCGCCATGGTGGACGCGCCGATCCGCTTGGCCAGCATGCGCGCGCTCAGGGCCTCGGGCCCGCTCTCTTCGAGGACCTGCAGGCTCTCCTCGATCAGGCTTTCGCGAATTCCCATGGTGGCCATCGTTCTAGACATGCTGCCATAACAATGTTATACCTGCGAATAACATTGTTATAGACGGGTGGGGAGCGATGCTGGAGACCATTGCGCGAACGGCGAGTAGGTACGCACTCCTCGTCACGGCGGCCTGGCTGCTGCTGGCCGGTGTCGGCAACTTTGCGGTGCCCCAGCTCGAACACGTCGTGAAGGAGCAGTCCCGCGCGTTCTTCCCGACCGACTCCGGCGCCACGCAGGCCGCGCAGCGGATGGGTGACCTGTTCGGAGATTCCGACAGCAACAACATCGCCTACGTCGTCCTCGACGCTGACCGGACCCTGGGCGATTCCGACCGTGACTACTACCGTGCCCTGGCTGACCGGCTGCGCACGGACACTCCGGGTGTCGAGTCGGTGATGGACCTGTGGGACGACCCGGCCGCCGCAGCCGTATTCGAAAGCCAGGACCACAAGGCGGCCTACCTGATGGCCAGGCTGTCCGGGCAACTCGGCAGCAGCACCGCCACCGACGCCGTCGCTGCCCTGCGTGCCACGGTCGGCGCGGTCGATCCGCCGGAGGGGCTGCGCACCTACGTCACGGGGCCGGGACCCAGCCTGGTCGACGAATTCGGTGCTCTGGACGCACAATTGGCGCGAATCACGGTGCTCACGGTCGGGATGATCGCCGCGCTCCTGCTCTTCGTGTACCGCTCGCCGATCACCGCGGCGATCCCGCTGGCGTCGGTGGGGCTGGCCCTGGCGGTCGCGCGTCCCGTGGTGGCGCTGCTGGGCGAGCACGGGGTGATCGAGGTGTCCGTGTTCTCGGTGGCATTGATGTCGGCGATGGTGCTGGGCGCCGGGACGGACTATGGCATCTTCCTGGTGGGCCGCTACCACGAGAACCGGCGCGCGGGCCTGGCGCCACCGGAGGCGCTGGCCGACGCCTACCGCCGGGTGGCGCCAGTGATCGCCGGGTCGTCCGCGACCATCGCCACGGCCCTGTTCTGCCTGACCTTCGCCAAGGTGAGTTTTCTGCGCAGCGCCGGGATCCCCAGTGGGATAGGTGTTCTCGCCGCGATGCTGGGCGCCCTGACGCTGACCCCGGCGTTGATCGGCCTGTTCAGCCGACGCGGCTGGGTCGAGCCGCGGGCTGAGCGAATCAACCGCCGGTGGCGCCGGATCGGCACCGCCGTGGCTCGCTGGCCGGGGCCGATCCTGGTGGTCGCCACGGGTGCACTGATCGTCTGCACGGTCCCATTGCTCGGCGCCCAGGTCAGCTTCGCGGAGTTGTCCGCCCAGCCCGCGACCACCGATTCCAGCCGCGGGTATCAGGCGGTGCACGGTCGCTTCCCGGACAACCGGTTGTTGCCCGAGATCGTCTCGATCCAGGCCGACCGTGACCTGCGCACCCCGGCTGGGTTGATCACCATCGAGCGGATCACCAGGAAGGTCCTGGAGGTGCGTGGGGTGCGGACGGTGCAATCGGCCAGCCGCCCGGCGGGCAGCCCGGTGCGTCAAGGCACGCTGACCTACCAGGCCGGCCAGATCGGTGAACAGCTCGACGGCACAGCACAATCCGCGCTCAGCGGGATGAACTCCATGGATACCGTCACGGCCACCATCGGACAACTCGACGCCGCCCTGGACGGCATGCAACGAGGGTTGACCGGTGCCGTCGACGGTCTGAACCGGGTCGGAGCCGGCTCGCAGGACATCGGAGCGGGCATGTCCGGATTACAGGGCAACCTGCAATCGGTGTCCGGATACGCCGACCCGCTGCGCCAGTTCGTCGACGGCAACCCCGATTGTGCGGCCAACCCCATCTGTGCCGCGGTGCAGAAGATCGTGCAACCCCTCGACGATGCCGTGAGTGCGACGGGCACCCTCGCCGGCGGGGCAGGAGCACTCCAAGACGGCGCCACCAGCGCCACCAACTCGCTCGACGGTGCGGCCAAGGGCGTGGCGACGATGCGTGCGACGCTGACCCAATTGCGCGGCCTCACCTCCACTTTGCGTTCCAGCCTGGGCAGCGTCGGGCCGCAGATGCGGCAGATGACCGACTACCTGTCCCAGCTGAGCACTGATTTCGACGGCAGCTCAGAAGGGGGGTTCTATCTGCCGCCAAGGACTTTCGACGATCCCGAATACCGGCGGGTGATGGACATGATGTTCTCGCCGGACGGCCATGCCACCCGGCTGCTCATCTACGGGGACGGCGAGTCCTGGGGGCGCGACGGCGCCGACCGGTCGACCGAGATTCGCGTGGCCGCCGCGGAAGCACTCAAGGACACGCCGCTGGCGGCCAGTGGCGTCGTCGACCTCACCGGCGTGGGGACCGCGACGGCGGAACTCATCACGTATGTGGAACACGACTTCGCCCTGCTCGTGATCGCCACGCTCATCCTGATTTTCGTGATCGTGGCAGGCATGCTGCGCAGCCCGGTCGCCGGGGTCGTCGTGCTGGCCACCGTCACGATCTCCTACGCATCGGCGTTGGGAGCCAGTGTTGCCATCTGGCAGTTCGTGTTCGGCCTACCGTTGCACTGGGCGGTACCGGCACTGGCGTTCATCGCCCTGGTCGCCGTGGGTGCCGATTACAACCTGCTGCTGGCGATGCGGCTGCGGGACGAGGCCGCCGCCGGCGTGCGGACCGCGACAATCCGGGCCTTCGCCGGAACCGGCAGCGTCGTCACCATCGCGGGGATCGTGTTCGGGCTGACCATGTTCGCGATGCTGGGAGCGACGGTGGTGACCATCGCGCAGGTGGGTTCCACGATCGGCA
The DNA here is from genome assembly GCA_036235365.1 of Mycolicibacterium sp. 050232. GTDB lineage: Bacteria > Actinomycetota > Actinomycetes > Mycobacteriales > Mycobacteriaceae > Mycobacterium. The sequence continues at coordinate 291,543 of JAZBEZ010000010.1, forward strand.
TCGGACTGTTGATCGACACCCTGGTGGTGCGGACCTTCGTGGTGCCGCCGATCGCCGTGCTGCTCGGCCGCTGGTTCTGGTGGCCGCGGCGTACGGCTCGCACAGTGAGCAGAAGTCAGGTCGGTGAGCCTGTCCCGGCGTGAATGCCGTTGAGCGAACCGGTCATCTGTCCCACCTCGATGAGATACCCGTCGGGATCGCGCATGTAGCAGCGCACTTCGGCCTTTCGGTCGATGGGCGGGGTCAGGAACTCGGCCCCTTTCGCGCTCCACTCCCGGTAGCACGCTTCGATATCGGCTACGCGGATGTTCAGGAAGCTGGTCGCGGTGTGCGGATCGGTCGGCGGGTGCAGTGTCACATCCGGCTTATCGGGCGTGGGGCCGCCGCCAGGGTTCATGATCAGCCAGCCGTTGGCGAGCTTGACGATGCACGGGTCTTCGGCCATCACCACCTCGCCGCCGAGCACGTCACTGTAGAAGGCTCTCGATCGCGGCACGTCGGCGACGGTGAGGAAGTGCGTCAACAACAGGCCCGTCTCGGGAGTCGGAAGATCCTTGCTGTCCATCGGAGCCCCTTTCACGGTGGCGTACCGCTCGGATACCCGGACGGATGCTGCGGCTAATCCCCGGGGCTTGAGATCGGCGAAGTCCGGGTACATCGACAGGGTCCGAGGAAGGGGGACGACTGACCGGAGAGGATCCATGACAGCACCGCGACTGCAGGCTGACCAGCGTGATGCCGCCGAAGTCCAGCGCATCGTGGGCGCGGTGACCTCGGCGTTCGCCGCCCGGGTGGTCGGACAGGACCACTTGCGCGAATCGATGCTGGTCGCGCTCCTCGCCGGCGGGCACCTATTGCTCGAGAGTGTCCCCGGGCTGGCGAAGACCACGGCGGCCAGGGTGGTGGCCGAGTCCATCGACGGCAGCTTCCGGCGAATCCAGTGCACGCCCGACCTGCTGCCCAGTGACATCATCGGCACCCAGATTTACGAGGCGGCGAGCAATTCGTTCGCCACGCAACTGGGCCCGGTACACGCCAACATCGTGCTGCTCGACGAGATCAACCGCTCCAGCGCCAAGACCCAGAGCGCGATGCTGGAGGCCATGGAGGAGCGCCAGACCACGATCGCCGGCGTCGAATATCCCATCCCCGAACCATTTCTCGTCATCGCCACCCAGAACCCGGTCGATCAGGAAGGCACCTATCCGCTGTCGGAGGCCCAGACCGACCGGTTCATGCTCAAGGAGATCGTGGGCTATCCCTCGATCGAGGACGAGGTCGAGATCGCCGCCAGGATGGATGCCGGTCTGTACGACCGGGGCCACCGTGCCGCGCCGGTCGTCACCATCGACGACGTACGCCGCGCCCAGCGCATCGTCGCATCGGTGCATCTGGATCGTGCCCTGGTCGAGTACGCCAGCCGGCTGGTCGCGGTCACCCGCGAGCCGGGCCACTACCTGCCGGCCAATCTGGCGAGGGTGATCGAGTACGGGGCCAGCCCGCGGGCGACCCTGGCGTTCTGCCGCACGGGGCGCGCCCTGGCGGTACTGAGGGGCCGCGACCACGTGGTGCCCGATGACATTGCCCGGCTGGCCCACCGGGTGCTGCGGCACCGGCTGATCCTCGGCTTCGAGGCCGCCACCGCCCGGATCACCCCCGACGTCGTCGTCGATGCGGTGCTCCGCGCGGTGCAGGTCCCGTGAGGCCGCGATGGGCAGATATCTGGACTCCGCCAAGGCGCACGCCGGCCGCGGCATCGGCGGGCTGCTCGAAGGTGGTCGCTATGCGCTGGTGCACACCCGCAGCCTCGAATTCGACGAACTGCGCCCGTACGTGCCCGGTGACGACGTCCGCGACATCGACTGGAAGGCCACCGCACGGTCCGGGCACACCCTGATCAAACGGTTCGTCTCCGAGAAGCACCACAAGGTTCTGGTGATCGCCGACGCCGGACGCAACAGCGGGGCGGTGGCGCCGTCGGGCGAGCTGAAAAGAACTGTGGCACTTCACCTCATGGGTGCGATCGGGTTGATGACGCTGCCGCGATCCGACGAGATCGCCATGGTGCTCGGTGACCGTCGCGGCAACGTGGACATCCGGCTGCGCCGCGGCGAGACCCACATCGAGAGCATGCTGCACCGGTTCGATCACCACGCCACGGACCGTCCCGGTCCGAGCGACATCCTGGTGCAGCTCGAGTGGGTGGCCCGCCATTACCGGCACCGGCTGTTGATCTTCGTGGTTTCCGACGAACCGGAGGTCAGTGACCGATTGGCCGAGGTGCTGGGTTCGCTGACCGCCCGCCACGATGTGCTGTGGGCCCTGCTCAGCGACATGCCTGCGGTGAGCGCACACCGCGACGCCGGCCACAGCTACGAGGTCGCCGATGGACGACCCATTCTGACCGGCCTGGACCCCCACGTCATCGAGGCTTACCGAAGAGCAGAAGTACAACGGCGGGAACAACTTTCCGAATTCCTGACCGTGCAGCGAGTACCTCATGCCCGGGTGACCGGCAGTGTGCGGATCAGGGCGGCATTGACCGCGATGACCGGGGTGTACGCCCGTGCCGGATGACCTGCTGCACCACGTGATCGGTCCGACGCCCTACTCGCCGGTGTGGCTGTGGATCGCGATCGGCCTGACCCTGCTGCTGGGTGGCTGGTATGCCGCGGTGTTCGTGCTGACGTCGCGGCGACGCCCGGTACGGGAGCTGCCGGTCCTCGGCGCAGCGCGTGCCGAACTGCTGCGACGCCGGTCGGCCCGCGCGGTGCGGCTGATCGGAAACCGTTATCGCGCGGGTGATCTCACCGCGGCAGGCGCCGGTGCCGCCGTGAGCGGCGAGCTGCGCGCATTCCTGCATGCCGCGACGGGGGTGCAGGCGCAGTACATGCAGGTCGACGCCATCGCCGGCAGTGCCGCCGCTCCGGCGGCGCCGATCCTGGCCGAGCTCACCGACATCCAGTTCAACCACCGTTCGACGCTCGATGCCGGCACGGCCACCGCCACCGCCGAGGAGTTGATCCGCGGATGGACCTGATCTGGTGGGCGGTGGCCATCGTCGGTTGTCTCGCACTGGCCGGGTGCGTGGGTCTGGTCTTGCTCTCGAAGCAGACGGTCGACAAGGACGAGTTCATGCCGTTGGCCAACACCCGGCGGCTGACCCGGCTGCCTGAGTACGTGCGGGCCGCGCGCCGGCGGACCGTGTCGGCGGCCGTCGCCATGGTGTTGTTGACGGTTGCCTTCGCGGCCTCGACGCTGATCGCGGCCCGCCCCACCGGTCTGCCGTCGTGGGGTCGCACCAACCAGGTCGCGACCCCGGAGGACATCATGGTCTGCGTCGGCGGCCCGCTCACCGATTCCGCGGTCGGCACCACGCTGCGGTACTTCGCCGATCGGGTCGGTTCCTTCGGCATCGATCGGATCGGATTGACCTCGGCGAACCGGCGGGTCGTTCCGCTCACCCGTGACTACCAGTACGCTGCAGCCCAATTCGCGGCATTCGGTCAGCGGGAAGGTTCGCGCCCGTTCGTCGCACCGGTGTCCTACGTCGACTACGCGACCAGCGTCGAGGATGTGCTGGCCATGTGTCTGACCGGGTTTCCGTCCTTTTCGGAACCGTCCGCCCAGCGCCGGTCGATGATCTACGTCGGCCCCGAATCTCTGGACCGCCCCGGCGACGTGGCACCGCTGTTCGGTACGGACCGGCTCCGCGACCTGGCGGTGACGGCAGGTGTTCAGGTCAACGCGATCACGCCCGGATCCGGGGACGGGCCCGCGAGCGAGCTGACCCGCAGCACCGGTGGCCGATGGTTCTCCGACGCGGCAGACGTGGATGCGCATCTGGGCGAGATCCGGCAGCATCCGCCCCAGGCGGGGTCGACTGGTGAGTCCGCGGATGTCCGGTCCGCCGAGACCCCGGGGGTTCCCGTGTTGCTCGCGCTGTTGGCGATGGCGGTGTTGTGGTGGTGGCCGGTGGTGATGCGGCGATGAGGTTCGAACCGGTGCTGCCGCCGCTGCTGGTCGCAGCGCTCGCGGTGGTGCTGCTGGTCGCTCGCGCGATGACCTTCGGGCGGGTCCGGGCACAGGGCGGCGGCTGGTCCGCGGTGTGGCGGTGGTCCGCACTCACCACGGCCGGACTGTTGCTGCTGGTAGCCGCGCTCGGTCCCGTCGCGGGCGGAAACCGCGACACCGTGCCCCGGCCCGCCGGCGATCGCGACCCCAATATCTTTGTCTTGCTGGACCGTTCACCGGATATGGCCGGGGGCCGGATTGCAGCGGCCCGCGACGACATCGCGGCCCTGATGGAACGCTATCCGCAGGCCCGCTTCGCCCTGATCGGCTTCGCCGACCGCCCGTCCGTGGACTGGCCGCTGTCGGCCGATACCTGGAGCCTGCGCCCGGTGGTGGCCGCGATGAACGCGCACGCGGAGACACCGGATGCCCAGGATGCCAACGTCGGCGCAGCCGCCAACATCCTGCGCTACCAGCTGATCAGTGCGGTGCAGCAGTTTCCGCGAGCTCAGAACCTCGTGTTCTATCTCGGTGCGGGCGCACCCGAATCCCAAGCACCGCAACGTGAATTCCAGCTGCCCGAGAATGCCGTGGACGGTGGCGGGGTACTGGGCTACGACGAAGCCGGGGCGCAGCCACTTCGCGGGGTAGCCGACCAGATCGGGGTGCCATTCGTGCCGCGCGCCGACGGAAAATCCTTGGTGGAGGCGCTCCCCGGCGCCCCGACCGCAAGCCAGGTACCTGCGGCGGTGACGCTGACCGCCACCGTAGAGCTCTACTGGGTCTTCGCCTCCGTGGCGGCCCTGCTCATTCTGGTCGAGCTCTATCTGGTGCTGCGCGAATTCCGACGCACCCAACCGATCGACATGGGGCTGCGGTCATGAGCACGCTCCGTCGTCGGCTTCTGGTGTACTCGGCCCCGGTGGCGCTGGTGCTCGTCATCGCGATCGTCAAACTGCTGTCGGTCGTGGTGATCGGCCACTCGGCACCCGCCAGCTTCACCGACCGTGACACCGAGGCGCTCGCGGGCGAGGTCGGGCGGCTTGAGGTGCTGAACGTCGTTGAACCCGGCAAGACAAACTTCGCCGCGGGCGCACTGGCCGTTCTTGAAGACCGGCTGCCGGATGCAGAGCGGAACTTCGCTGACGCGGTGACCCGTCTGGATACAGACGAATCCTGTTCGGCAAGAGTCAATCTCGAACTGGTCCGGGAGACCCTCGGCGACCGGGCGACCGCGGCGTCCGACAGTCGGAGGGCATTGAGCAACTACCTGGCCGCGCGAGATGTGGTGGACCGGGCCCCCGACGGATGTTTTGCCGGCAACGTCGACCCCGACCTGAATCGGCGGGCCATCCGCGACGACGCGGCGGCGCGGCTGAACCGCAAGATCGGTACGTCCGGTGCCGTCGTGCCGCCGAATGCGCCCCCGCCGCCGGCAGCACAGGCCCCACCGCCGCAGCCCGCCGGCACAGCGCCCTCCCCGCCGCCCAACCGGCTCGATCCCTCGGGGGACCCGCTGGACCGGCTGCAGCAGATTCTGCGGGATGCGGCCAGGGGTTTGAACTGCTCGCCGGAATGTGAGTATTCGTGATCAGGTGTGTGTTTCAGTGAGCGTGTGACGTTGGCTTGGGTGTCCTCACATGGTCAGCGCCGTGATCTTGTCCGGCAGGTCGCACGGGTCACTGATCGGGCCGCTCGAACGGATATGTGATTGGCGAAGTCATCACCGAGGTCGGGTCGGGGTTGAATGGGAAACGGCCGATGTTGCGCCGGATTCTGTCAGACCCGTCTGTTTCAGTAGTGATCGTGCAACACCGGGACCGGTTGGCCCGCTTCGGGGTCGGGTACCTCGACGCCGTGTTGTCCGCCCAGGGCCGCAGGATCATGGTTGCCGATCAGGGCGAGACTGTCGATGATCTGGTGCGCGACATGATCGCGGTGTTGACCTCGATGTGTGCACGACCGTACGGCCGCCGGGGTGCGCGGGACCGGGCGATGAGGACAGTGACCGCAACCAAGCAGGCGCAGGCTGCTGTTCATGGCTAGGTTCGAGATCCCGCAGGGGTGGACGGCGCAGGCCTATCGGTTCGCGTTGGATCCGACACCAACACAGTTGCGCGGGTTGGTGTCTCATGCGGGTGCGGCCCGGTTCGCGCACAATCACATGCTGGCGTTGGTGAAGGCGGTGATGGATCAACGCGCCGCTGAACGCAGCTATGGCATCGACGAGGCGCAGTTGACTCCGGTGGTGGGGTGGTCGTTGCCGGCGCTGCGCAAGGTCTGGAACCAACGCAAAGTGTCATGCGCACCGTGGTGGGGTGAGAACTCCAAGGAGGCCTACAACACCGGCCTGGACGGGTTGGCCCGCGGACTCGATGCGTGGTCGAAGTCCCGTAAAGGTGAGCGCAAGGGGCCGGTGGTCGGGTTCCCTCGGTTCAAAACGGCCCGCAGCCAGAAGTCGGTGCGGTTCACCACCGGGGCCATCCGGGTCGAGGCGGACCGCCGCCACATCACGTTGCCGCGGCTGGGTGCGGTCCGCACTCACGAGTCGACCCGTAAGCTAGCCCGTCGGATCGAGGCGGGGTCGGCGCGAATCTTGTCGGCCACCGTGCGCCAAGACAGTGCCGGGCGCTGGCACTGCGCCCTGGCGGTGATCGTCGAGGTCAAGACGCGGCCGGCGCATGCACGGCGGTCGGCCCATCCGGTGGTGGGTGTCGATGTCGGGGTGAAAGCCGACAGCCTCCTGGTCATCGCGACCCCCGACGGTGGTGAAGTCGAGCGTATCGGCGCGCCGAAATCGCTGAGCGCCGCGCAATCCCGGTTGCGGGCGCTGCAGCGCCGGGCCGCCCGCCAGCACGGCCCCTACGATCCGGGCAACCGCACCAAACAGAGGCCGTCAAAGCGGTGGCGGCGCACCCAGGCCCGGATCGGCCGCACCCACGCCCATGCCGCGGCGATGCGCCGCGACGTGC
>JAZBEZ010000011.1:0-183516 GCA_036235365.1 Mycolicibacterium sp. 050232
GAGCCAGCCTCAGCCAGCATCCCATCCACGTCCTTGCCGTCCGTCACGTCCTGCGATCCTTCCGTTAGGACCTACACAGAACATCTGACACCCCCTCGGTCAGCGCCGCGGCCCGTACCTACGGGGTGTCCCGTCAACACATCCACCGACTGCTCAAACGTTTCCGGGAAGGCGGTCTGGAAGCCGTCGATCCCCGCTCTCGGCGCCCCGCCAGCAACCCTCGTGCAGTCAGCGACGAGGTCATCACCGCGATCGTGCTGCTGCGCGAAAAACTCACCGCACAAGGCCTCGACGCTGGGCCGATCACCCTGCAACAACACCTGGCCCGACAACAGCTACCGGTGCCCTCGACCTCCACCATCCGACGCATCCTGCACCACCACGGACTGATCAACCCGCAACCACACAAACGGCCCCGCAGCTCCTATCACCGCTTCGCCGCCGAACAGCCCAACGAATGCTGGCAGTCCGACTTCACCCACTGGACCCTGGCCGACGGCACCGACATCGAAATCCTCAACTGGCTCGATGACCACTCCCGATATCTGCTGTACTGCACCGCATTTACCCGCGTTAGCGGACCCGACATCGTGGCCAGTTTCACCACTCTCATCGACGTCTACGGCCCGCCGGCATCCACCCTGACCGACAACGGATCGGTCTACACCTCACGGTTCACCCACGGCCACAACGATTTCGAACGACTTATCGCCAGCCTGGGTATCACGCAAAAGAACGGACGCCCCGGCCACCCACAAACCCAAGGCAAAATCGAACGTTTCCACCAAACCCTCAAACGCTGGCTGGCCGCCCGCCCCCGACCATCGACCCTGGCCGACCTGCAACACCTGCTCGACGAATTCCGCATCATCTACAACACCGAACGCACCCACCGAGCCCTGCCAGCCGCCACCACGCCGGCGCAGGCCTACACCGCCCGACCCAAAGCCACCCCGGACGCAATGATCGAACACTTCCGCATCCGCCACGACACCGTCGATCAATACGGCAAACTCACTCTGCGCCACGGCAGCCGACTACACCACCTGGGCATCGGACGCCGCCATGCCCATACCCCGGTACTCATTGTGGTCACCACCACCAACGTCACCGTCATCAGCAAAACCGGATACCACCTCATCGCCGGCCACCGGATCAACCCCGACCGCAACTACTGGCCCAACCAACAAAAAACCCCGGCCAAAAGACCGGGGAATTCTGTAACCGATGACTCGACTCATGTGTAACCCATGACCCGACTCACCACAGTGTGTCCGAGGGGGGACTTGAACCCCCACGCCCGTTAATAGGGCACTAGCACCTCAAGCTAGCGCGTCTGCCATTCCGCCACTCGGACTCGCCAGCCTCGCGGGCTGGGCGCCTAAGGTTATCGGATCGGGTGCCCAAGACCCAAACCGGTGTCCCGGAGCGAATCGGTGGTACCAATGGACCTTGTGACTGTCCCCGCCTCCAGCGCGGACGAGGTGGTCGATCTCGTCAGTGCGCTCATCCGATTCGACACCTCCAACACCGGTGACCCGGCGACGCTCAAACCCGAGGCGGACTGCGCCGAATGGGTGGCCGACCGGCTCCGTGAGGTCGGCTACACCACCGAATACGTCGAGGCCGGGGCTCCCGGCCGGGGCAATGTGTTCGCCCGGTTGCCCGGTGCCGACCCCAGCCGCGGCGCGCTGATGATCCACGGGCATCTCGACGTCGTGCCTGCTGAGCCCGCCGACTGGAGCGTGCACCCGTTCTCCGGTGCGGTCAAGGACGGGTATGTCTGGGGCCGGGGCGCGGTCGACATGAAGGACATGGTCGGGATGACCCTCGCGGTGGCCCGGCACTTCAAGCGGACGGGCATCGTCCCGCCCCGCGACCTGGTGTTCGCCTTCGTCTCCGACGAGGAACACGGCGGCACCTACGGCGCCAACTGGCTGGTGGACAACCGGCCCGACCTGTTCGACGGCGTGACCGAGGCGATCGGAGAGGTCGGCGGGTTCTCCCTGACCGTGCCGCGCAAGGACGGCGGCGAGCGTCGCCTCTATCTCATCGAGACCGCCGAAAAGGGGCTGTCCTGGATGCGGCTGACGGCCCGGGGCCGCGCCGGTCACGGCTCGATGGTGCACGACGACAACGCCGTGACGGCCATCGCCGGCGCGGTGGACCGGCTGGGCCGGCACGAGTTCCCGCTGGTGCTCAACCCGGCGGTGGAGGAGTTCCTCACCGCGGTGGCGGAGGAGACCGGCTACTCCTTCGATGTGAACTCGCCGGATCTGGAAGGGACCATCGCAAAGCTCGGTGGGGTGGCGCGGATCGTGTCGGCGACACTGCGCGACACCGCCAACCCGACCATGCTCAAGGCCGGCTACAAAGCCAACGTGATCCCGGCGTCGGCGGAGGCTGTGATCGACTGCCGGGTGCTGCCGGGCCGCAAGGAGGCCTTCGAGCGCGAGGTCGACGAGTTGATCGGTCCCGATGTCACACGCAGCTGGGAGCGGGATCTGCCGTCCTACGAGACGACGTTCGACGGTGATCTGGTGGATGCGATGAACGCGGCGATTCTGGCGCTCGACCCCGAAGCCCGCACCGTGCCCTACATGATGTCGGGCGGGACCGACGCGAAATCGTTCCAGCGGTTGGGGATTCGCTGCTTCGGGTTCGCCCCGCTGCGGCTGCCGCCGGAGCTGGACTTCGCGGCACTGTTCCACGGCGTCGACGAACGGGTACCGGTAGACGCACTGCAGTTCGGTGCGGGCGTTCTGGAACACTTTTTGCGGAACTGCTGACCGCACGACGACACGAGCTACGACGAGAGGGAACCATGACCGCATCTCCGTACGACAACCTGCCGAAGCTGCCGACGTTCACGCTGACCTCAGAATCGGTCACCGACGGTCAGCCGCTGGCCAACGACCAGGTCAGCGGGATCATGGGAGCCGGTGGCTCGGACGTTTCGCCGCAGCTGAGCTGGTCCGGCTTCCCGGCCGAGACCAAGAGTTTCGCCGTCACGGTCTATGACCCCGACGCCCCGACCGCCTCGGGCTTCTGGCACTGGGCGGTGGCCGATCTGCCCGCCACGGTGACCGAACTGCCCGCCGGCGCCGGGGACGGCGGCGAGCTGCCCGGTGGGGCCGTCACGCTGACCAACGATGCGAGCCTCAAGCGCTACCTCGGTGCCGCCCCGCCTGCCGGTCACGGCCCGCACCGGTACTACATCGCCGTGCATGCCCTACCGGTTGAGTCGCTGGAGCTGCCCGACGGTGCCACGCCGGCCTACCTCGGCTTCAACCTGTTCGGCCAGGCCATCGCGCGCGCCGTCATCCACGGCACCTACGAGCAGAAGTAGCAGCTGCAACACGCTTTAGATGTCCCGATCGCTCACGCCGGGGTTTCCCTGCTGGTCGTTTACAGCGCAGGCCCCCTCGCGCGAAGGTGGACCCATCGCGGCGTCGCCATGACGTGGTGATGGGCCCGCCTTACCGAAGCGTCGAAGGAGTCCGGCATGACCGTTGTCGATGATGGTGCGCGGGTCTTCATCGGAGGCCGGTTCCGCGCCGCCGGGGCATCCGCGCCGGTGCTGGAAGCCGCCACCGGCATGCGCCTCGGCGACGGCGCCGCCGCCGGTGAGGTCGAGGTCGACGCGGCAGTGGCCGCGGCGCGGGCCGCGCTGCCCGGCTGGGCTTCGACGCCGCCTGCCGATCGGGCCGCCGCCATGGGCGGGTTGGCCGACGAATTGCTGGCCCGGGCGTCGTCGACGGATGAGCTGTGCACGCGGGAGAACGGCATGCCGATCCGCTTGTCGCGTGGGGCCAACGGATTCTTTCCCGCAGGACTGTTGCGGTATTACGCCGGGCTGATCGATCAGATCGCCGACGAGGAGATTCGGCCCGCCGCGATCGGGCACACCATCGTGCGCCGTGAACCGGTCGGCGTGGTCGGCGCGATCGTGCCGTGGAACTATCCGCAGGCGCTGGCCGCGTTCAAACTGGCCCCCGCGCTGGCTGCCGGCTGTACCGTGGTGCTCAAGGCTTCCCCGGAAACCGCTTTGGACGCACTGGTTTTCGCCGAGGCAGCACTGGCCGCCGGGCTGCCCGCGGGCGTGCTCAACGTGATCGCCGGCGGCCCTGACGCCGGCGCCCACCTGGTGTCGCATCCCGGCATCGACAAGGTGTCGTTCACCGGGTCGACCGCCGTGGGGCGGCTCATCGCACAGGAGTGCGGCCGGCTGCTGCGGCCGGTCACCCTGGAATTGGGTGGGAAGTCGGCGGCGGTCATCCTCGAGGACGCCGACCTGGATACCACCATCAAGGGTCTGAAGAACGCGTCGTTCGTCAACAACGGGCAGACCTGCCACCTGAATTCGCGGATTCTCGCACCGAGCTCGCGCTACACCGAAGTGGTCGATGCCCTGGCCGCACTGACGGCCGGGTTGAAAGTGGGTGACCCACTGGACAAGTCGACTGATGTGGGGCCGCTGGTCAGCTCCCGCCAGCGGGACCGCGTACTGGGTTACATCGAAGCCGGCAAGGCCGACGGCGCGAGGCTGGTTGCCGGCGGTGGGATTCCGGCCGACCAGCCGGACGGCTGGTTCGTGTCACCGACGGTGTTCGCCGACGTCGACAATTCGGCGCGGATCGCCCAGGAGGAGATCTTCGGCCCGGTGCTCGCGGTGATCCCGTACGAGACGGAACAGCAGGCCATCGAACTGGCCAACGATAGTGAGTACGGATTGGGTGGAACCGTGTGGTCCGCTGATGCCGAGCGCGCGACCGACATCGCTCGGGCCATCCACACCGGCACTGTCGGCGTCAACGACTACCAACTGGACATCGCGGCGCCGTTCGGCGGCGTCAAGGCCAGCGGTCTGGGCCGCGAACTCGGCCCAGAAGGGCTGGCCGCGTACCAGAGTCTGAAGTCGATCTACCGGGTCGGCCCGGCGGCAGAATAGGAATTCGAAAGTGGCACTTGACCCCAGAACCCCGGTGTTGGTCGGCTACGGCCAGGTCAACCAGCACGACGAGAACCCCGACAGCGAGCCGGTCGACCTGATGGAGGCCGCCGCCCGGGCTGCGGCCGGCGCTGCGGTGCTCGAAGCCGTCGACGCCATCCGGGTGGTCAATCTGCTGTCGCTGCGCTACCGGGATCCGGGCCTGCTGCTCGCCCAGCGGATCGGTGCGTCCGATGCCGCGACCCGCTACACCCCGGTCGGTGGCAACGTGCCGCAGTCGCTGGTCAACCAGGCGTGCCTGGACATCCAGCAGGGCCGCAACGAGGTGGTGCTGATCGCCGGCGGTGAAACCTGGCGTACCCGAAGCCGGTTGAAGTCGCGGGGGGAGCGGCTGACCGGAACGGAGCAGGACGCGTCGGTGCCGCAGGCGCCCAGTGACCCGGAGTTCGACATGGCCGGGCCGGCCGAGATCCGGATCGGCCTGGTGGCGCCGTCGCACGTCTACCCGATGTTCGAGCAGGCCCTGCGGATCGCGGCGGGGGAGAGCTCCGAGGACCACCGTCGGCGGATCGGCGAGCTGTGGTCGCGGTTCAGCCAAGTCGCCGAAGGTAATCCGCATGCCTGGAGCCGGGAGTCGGTGCCGGCCGACGAGATCTGGCTGCCGGGTCCGGCCAACCGGATGATCAGCTGGCCCTACACCAAGCTGATGAACTCCAACAACATGGTCGACCAGGGTGCCGTCCTGATCCTGACCTCGGTGCAGAAGGCGACCGAGCTGCAGATCCCAAGGGAGCGCTGGGTTTTCCCGCACGCCGGCACCGACGCTCACGACACCTACCTGATCGGGCAGCGGGCCAGCTTCTCCGGGTCTCCGGCGATCCGGATCGCCGGCCGACGGGTGCTGGAGCTCGCCGGCGTCGGTGTGGATGACCTGGCCGCGGTCGACGTGTATTCGTGCTTCCCGTCAGCGGTCCAGGTGGCCGCCAGGGAGTTGGGGCTGGCATTGGACGATCCGCAACGTCCGCTGACGGTGACCGGCGGTCTGACGTTCGCGGGTGGGCCCTGGAACAACTACGTGTCGCACTCCATCGCCACGATGGCCGAACGGCTGACCGCCAACCCCGGTCAGATCGGCCTGATCACCGCCAATGGCGGCTACCTGAGCAAGCACAGCTTCGGCGTCTACGGCACCGAACCTCCTCAGGCGCGATTCCGTTGGGAGGATGTGCAATCCGAGGTCGACGCGGAACCGACGGTGGTGGCCGAGGACGGTTGGTCGGGCACCGGGACGGTGGAGACCTGGACCACCCCGTTCAACCGGAACGGCGAGCCGGAGAAGGTGTTCGTCGCCGTCCGCACGCCCAGCGGCAGCCGGGCGCTCGCGGTGGTCCCCGATCTGTCCCAGGCCGAGGCCAGCGTCCGCGAGGACATCGCGGGCGCCAAGGTCACCGTCAAACCCGACGGCACCGCAGGCCTGGAGTAGGGACTGCGGTAGGGGATCAGTGGGCGGCGGAGCCGATCGCGTCGCTCAGCGACGCGAACCCGCCGGCGTGCAACCGTTCGGCGATGCCGTCGTGGATCTGTTTGGCCCACAGTCCGCCGCCGTAGATGAACCCCGTGTAGCCCTGTAGCAGCGTGGCGCCGGCGGTGATCCGTTCCCAGGCGTCGTCGGCCGTTTCGATGCCGCCGACGCTGATCAGCACGAGCTTGTCACCGACCCGGCGGTACAACTGGCGCAGCACCTGCAGCGACCGCTGCGCCACCGGGCGTCCGGATATCCCGCCGGTGCCCAGATCGGCGACACCGGGCGTGGCCAGCCCGTCACGCGAGATGGTGGTGTTGGTGGCGACGATTCCCGCCAACCCCAATTCGACTGCCAGATCCGCGATTTCGTCGATATCGGCGTCGGAGAGATCCGGCGCGATCTTGACCAGCACCGGCTTGTTCGTCTCGGCCTTGACCGCGGCCAGGATCGGACGGAGCGATTCGACCGCCTGCAGATCCCGCAGTCCGGGGGTGTTGGGTGAGCTCACGTTGACGACGACGTAGGCGGCCAGTGCGCTCACCAACCGGGTGCTCTCGGCATAGTCGGCCACCGCGTCCTCGGCGGGGGTCAGCTTGGTCTTGCCGATGTTCACCCCGATCGGCACGTCGGGGGCGTGTCGGGCCAGCCGGATCGCCAGCGCTCCGGCGCCCTCGTTGTTGAACCCCATCCGGTTGAGCAGCGCGTGGTCGTCGGGCAGCCGGAACAGCCGCGGCTCGGGGTTACCCGGTTGTGGTTGGGCCGTGACCGTGCCGACCTCGGCATACCCGAAGCCCAGCGCGCCCCAGGTCTGCAGGCCGCGGCCGTCCTTGTCGAATCCGGCGGCCAGCCCCATCGGCCCCGGGAACCGCACTCCGAACACCGTGCTGGCCAGGGCCGGATCGGTAGGCGCCAACCGTCCCGCGAGTGCGCGACGCAGGAATCCGGGGCCGGTGACCGTGCGTAGCAGCGCGAACACCCACAGGTGGATCCGTTCCGGGGGCACCAGGAACAGTGCCCGCCGCAGAGCCGCGTAGATCACAGCGAAGGCGCCTGGGGTGTGCCCGGCATGGTTGACGCGGTTTTCTTGCGGCGCAACAGCACCCGTCGGCTCCCATCTGTGTAGGCCCGCACCCGGGTCAGTTCCCAGCCGCGGTACTCGGCCTCGATCGACAAGCGGATCGAGGCGCTGATCCTGGTGACATCCGGCGGTAGCCGCAGCGGAATCCAGTCGTATTCCTCGGAGCGGTCCTCGGCGACGACCTTGTCCCATCCTTCAGGCATGCGGCCCTGCTGGATCGTGGTCATCGGCGGCCCGACGCGGTGCGGATCACCTGCACACCGGCTCCCGAGCCGGACACCACGTAAAGGGTGTCGGTCTTGTCGTCGTAGGCCAGGGAGTTCGGTTGCTGCACGGTTCGATAACGCACCTTTTCCACCGGTATGCCGGTGGAGAGATCGTAACCAATCACGGTGTTTGCCGCGGTCTGCGACACCCAGGCCAGATCGGCGGATCCGGCCAGGCCGTACGGGGCGGCGGGCACCGGGTAGCGCTGCCGCATGATCAGCGGGTCGGCGCCGAACACCAGTAGCTCGTCACCGCGGGTATCGGCAACCAGTACCCGTCCGCGCGTGTCGGCGGCCAACGTGGTGGCGCCCTCGCCGGCCCGCAATGCCTGGGCGGCTTTGGTGCCATCGGCGTTGACGGCTGTCACCGAGGTTTGCCCGCGATCCAGAACCACCGCGGTGTTTCCTTGTGTGACAAGAGAATCCACTCGGGCGAAAATCTTGAGCCGGGCGGCCAAGGTGTGGTCGCTGCCCAACGTGTAGACGGCGCCGTCGGCGGTGCCGAGCACGGGATTGCCGTCGGAGCGCAGGGCGATCGCGGTGAAATCCACACTCTGTGCGCCGTCCACGTCGACTTTGCTGGCTTTGGCTGCCGCCACGTCCACCCGGAAGTATCCGCCCCGGGTGGATGCCAGGATGTCGCCCTTGCCGTCGACGCTGAGCGCCGTCGCCGCTGGCATCAACGTGACGTCGCGCGGTGCCTTGCCTGCGGCCAGCAGGCTCAGCGTTGCCTGGCCTTCTGGCCCGGGGGAGAGCACGGCCAGCGTGCTGGTTGCTGGATCGAACACGGAGCTCGCGGCGTGCCCGCGCAATTCCCGGACCTCGCCGTCCGGCGCGGCCGTGACCGGGGGTGAAACCGCGGCCTGAGCGGGCTCGATGGTGGGCGGCGGAGTTTCGGCGGGGTTGGACGTGCAGCCCGCGGTGAGCAGCAGGGCCAGCGCGAAGAGGCCGGCGCGAACTGGCTGACCTGCGGGGATTGGGCGCAACGGATGGCTCTCGATCGGAAATGGACGGTCGGTGACGTGCAGGAATCCAGTTTAGGCATGGCGGTCGAACGGAAATGGTCGCGTCTGCAACCAATGCGGCATAAGTCGAGGTATGGTTCGACCATGACCCTCGCCGCAGACCGGGAACTGGGTAACCGAGAGTTTGCTATGGAGGATATTTCCACTGGTGTACACGCCAGTGGGTTTGGCCAAGTTGGCGACGGCCGGAGTTTCTCGTTCCACATCGAACGTCAGCAGCTCATGATCGAGGTCTACCGCCCACGACTATCAGGCCCGGTTCCGCTCGACGACGACGTGGTGGCCGTGGCCACCCGCAAACTGACCGATATCGACCTGACTGATGAACGCAGTCTGTCGGCAACGGTGCGCGACGCGGTCGCCGACGCGCAACCGGTTTCACGTACCGCTCGCTGACGCGTCGCGGCCAGGTCGCCACGGTACGGTCGTCGTCGTGACTGACGTCGGTGCCATGTCCTGGCTGCAAGTTGTCGTGTTGTCGATTGTCCAGGGGCTCACCGAGTTTCTGCCGGTGTCGTCCTCTGGGCACCTCGCGATCACCTCGCGGGTGTTCTTCGACGACGACGCGGGTGCCTCGTTCACAGCGGTCACCCAGCTGGGAACCGAGCTCGCGGTGCTGGTGTACTTCGCCCGGGACATCGGGCGCATCATCAAGGCCTGGTTCGCCGGGCTGTTCAACGCGGCGCACCGGTCCGCCGATTACTGGCTGGGCTGGTGGGTGATCATCGGCAGCATCCCGATCGGTGTGTTCGGTTTGTTGTTCAAGGACGAAATCCGTACCGGCGCACGCAATCTGTGGATCGTGGCCACGGCGCTGATCCTGTTCTCGGCGGTGATTGCCGCGGCCGAGTACTACGGCAGGCAGGTTCGTCGCGTCGAGCAGCTGACCTGGCGCGACAGCATCATCGTCGGCCTGGCTCAATGTCTGGCCCTGGTACCGGGGGTGTCGCGTTCCGGTGCGACCATCAGCGCCGGGCTCTTCCTGGGCATGGAGCGTGAGCTGGCGGCCCGGTTCGGTTTCCTGCTGGCGATTCCCGCCGTGTTCGCCTCGGGTCTGTTCTCCCTGCCCGATGCGTTCCACCCGGTCGGCGACGGGATGAGCGCCAGCGGAGCGCAACTGACGGTGGCCACTGTGATCGCGTTCGTCATCGGCTTCGCGGCGATCGCCTGGTTCCTGAAATTCCTGGTGTCCCACAGCATGTACTGGTTCGTCGGTTACCGGGTGGTGCTGGGCGCGGTGGTGCTGGCGCTGCTGGGCACCGGGGTGCTGGCCGCACAATGACGGAGGAGTCGATATGACGGTGATTCTGCTGCGGCACGGCCGTTCGACGTCGAACACCGCGCATACCCTCGCGGGTCGCTCCGAGGGCGTCGACCTCGACGAGCGCGGCACCGAGCAGGCTGCCGGCCTCGTCGCACGCGTCGGGGAACTGCCGGTGACCGCCATCGTTCACTCGCCCCTGCTGCGCTGCGAGCGCACGGTGGCGCCGCTGGCCGAGGCACTCGCGCTGCAACCGATCGTCGATGACCGGCTCACCGAGGTGGATTACGGCAGCTGGACCGGTCGGGCGATCGGCGAGCTGGTCAAGGAGCCGCTGTGGGCGGTCGTGCAGCAGCAGCCCAGTGCCGCGGTGTTCCCCGACGGCGAGGGGCTGGCTCAGGTGCAGGCCAGGGCGGTGGCCACGGTGCGGGAACGTGACCGCGCGCTGGCCGAACAGCACGGCGCCGACGTGTTGTGGATCGCCTGCACCCACGGCGACGTGATCAAGGCGGTGCTGGCCGACGCCCTGGGCGTGCACCTCGACGGGTTCCAGCGCATCACCGCCGACCCGGCGTCGATGAGCGTGATCCGCTACACCGAGGTGCGCCCGTTCGTGATGCACATCAACCACACCGGTACCCAGTTGAGCGCCGGGCTGGCGGCCAAACCCGCCACCGACGCCGTGGTGGGTGGGTCCACCAACTGACCGGGGGGACCGCTACCGGTATTTTGGAAGGTGCCATGGCCCGCGCAATTCACGTATTCCGCACCCCCGACCGTTTCGTGGCCGGGACGGTCGGCCAACCCGGTAACCGGACGTTCTACCTGCAAGCTGTCCACGACAAACGCGTGATCTCGGTGATCTTGGAGAAGCAGCAGGTCGCCGTGCTCGCCGAGCGGATCGCCGCCCTGCTGACCGAGATCAACCGACGCTTCGGCACGCCGATCCCACCGGATACCGGCGAGGTGAGCGATCTGCTGCCACTGGTCACCCCGGTCGACGCCGAGTTCCGCGTCGGGACGATGGGTCTGGGCTGGGATTCGGAAGCGCAGACCGTCGTCGTGGAGCTGCTCGCGGTCTCCGAAGGCGAGTTCGACGCGTCGGTGGTTCTCGACGACGCCGAAGACGGTCCCGATGCCGTGCGGGTGTTCCTCACCCCGGAGTCGGCACGGGAGTTCGCCACCCGCTCCAACCGGGTGATCTCCGCAGGACGCCCGCCCTGCCCGCTGTGCGACGAGCCGCTGGACCCCGATGGTCACATCTGCGTGCGTACCAACGGCTATCGGCGCGGTGAGGTGGCCGGGTCCGAAGATGACGCAGATTCCTAGCCCCGATCCCAACTCCGAGAATGGCGCGGTACTGGCCGACGGCGAACTGACGGTGATCGGCCGGATCCGGTCGGCCAGCAACGCCACCTTCCTGTGCGAGGCCAACCTGGGTGACCAGCAGGTGCACTGTGTGTACAAGCCGATCCGGGGTGAAGCGCCGCTGTGGGACTTTCCCGACGGCACATTGGCCGGCCGCGAGCTGAGTGCGTATCTGGTTTCGGCCGCGTTGGGCTGGAACATTGTGCCCCGGACCATTATTCGGGACGGTCCGGCCGGGCCGGGCATGCTCCAGTTGTGGGTGGATCAGCCCGGGGACCAGGTGGGGGACCAGCCCGGCTCGGGCCCGGATCTGGTGGACCTGCTGCCGGCCGGACACCTGCCGCCGGGGTTCCTGCCGATCCTGCAGGCCTACGACTACGCCGGCGACGAGGTGACGCTGGTGCACGCGGACGATCCCCGGCTGTTCCGCATGGCGGTGTTCGACGTGCTGATCAACAATGCCGACCGCAAGGGCGGGCACATCCTGGCCGGCCTGGACGGAGCCGTGTACGGCGTGGACCACGGGGTGAGCCTGCACGTCGAGGACAAACTGCGGACCGTGCTGTGGGGCTGGGCCGGCAAGCCCGTCGACGACGAAACTCTGGGTGACGTCACCGCGCTGCTGGACGGGTTCGGTGGCCTGGCAGAGCAGCTGTGCACGCACATCACCGAGGCCGAAATTGCCGCGTTGCGATCCAGAGTCATTGGGTTACTGCACAATCCGGTGATGCCGACGCCTGATCGGCACCGGCCGATCCCGTGGCCGGCGTTCTGATGGGGTAGCCGGCTACTCGATGCAATCTTGCCGCGCAGGCGGACACTCAGGTCGTGAAGCGGATCATCGTCACCGGTGGTAACAGCGGCGTCGGCAAGGCGACCGCTGCGGCGCTGGCCGCCGCCGGACACCACGTGGTGATCGCCTGCCGGACCATCCCGAAGGCCGAGCAAGCGGCCGCGGAGATGACGGGTGCCGTTGAGGTACGCCACCTCGATCTCGCCGATCTGGCTGATGTACGGGCTTTCGCCGATTCGGTGGACATGGTCGATGTCCTCATCAACAACGCAGGAGTGCTGGGTCTGCCGTATACGACCACCGTCGACGGATTCGAGGTGCACATGGGCACCAATTACCTCGGGCACTTCGCGCTCACGTGCCTGCTCGGCGACAAGGTCACCGACCGGGTCATCTCAGTGGGTAGTGCGTTGTACGTGTTCGGCCGTATTCACCTTGACGACCTGCACTGCCACCATCGCCGGTACTCCAAATGGGCGGCCTATGCGCAGTCGAAGCTGGCCATGATGCTGTTCACCGAAGAGTTGGCGCGGCGCGGTATTCGCGCCTATACCGCCGACCCGGGAATGGCTGACACCGATATCACAAGGGACAGCACGGGCATGGCGGGGTGGCTCGGCCGCCACACGCCGGTGCGATTTCACTTGCAGAAACCGGCTGCCGCAGCCAGAGCCAGTGTGCTCGCGGTTACGACGGACCTTCCCAGCGGTACGTATCTGGCACCCCGCTTCAATCAGTGGGGCATGCCGAGGCCGACGACGGTGCGCCGCAAAGCCCGCGACCGGGACATTGCTTGCCGCCTCTGGGCGGTGTCGGCCGAGCAGACCGGTTGCGACTGGGGGAAATCTCGCTTCTAGCGGGCCCGTCCAAACCCCTCGAACGGATTCCACGACTGGCTACCGCGGACCACGTGCAGGTAGTAGGCGTAGTTCGCCGTCGACATCGCCAGCGCACCGATGGCTATGCCGACGGACCGCCCGATCGTGTGGCTGACGTCCAGGACCGTCAGGATCGCCCCCGCGGTGAGCGCGATTCCCAACAGCGTCAATCCCTTGCGCCACATGCCTTTGACGAAGAAGTAGATCGGACCGAACAGGAAAGCCAGGATGTTGGAGGTGAGCCGCAGCTTGGCCGTAAAGCTGAGATTGCGGTAGGCGGCCTTGGCCTCGGGTGAGGCGCTGGGCAGGCCGTAGGTGTCGAAGAAACCGAACTTCCAACGCCACGAGTCGGACAGGTTTTCGACGGGAGTCTGCTCGGTCATGGCCCGACCCTAATGGCGCAACCGGCCCCGCCAGCGCACCAATTCGGCGCGCCACGGATACTTGGTCGGTGCACTCGACCGACGCCGACCTGGCTGCCGCAGTGGCCAAGGAGGCCGGTGAGTTGTTGCTGGCCGTGCGTGAGGAGATCGGTTTCTACGACCCGTACTACCTCGGTGACGAGGGCGACCGTCGCTCCAACGCCCTGATCCTCGAGCGCCTGGCCCAGGCCCGCCCCGGTGATTCCGTGCTCAGCGAGGAGGCGGTCGACGACCTGTCCCGCGTCGAGGCCGACCGGGTCTGGATCGTCGACCCCGTGGACGGAACCCACGAGTTCTCGTTGCCCGGCCGCGAGGACTGGGCGGTGCACATCGCCCTGTGGCAGCGGGCGGTGGGTGTCGACGGGGGGCTGTCCGACGCGGTGGTGGCCCTGCCCGCCCGCGGCGAGGTGTATCGCAGCGACACGGTCACCCCGCCCGGCCCGCGGCGGTCCGGCCCCCTGCTGATCACCGCGAGCTCGAATCGCCCCCCGGCGGTGCTGTGGCGGATGCGCGAGCAGCTCGACTTCCGGATGGTGCGCATCGGGTCGGCCGGGGCCAAGGCGATGGCCGTGGTGCGCGGCGATGTCGATGCGTACATCCACGCGGGCGGGCAGTGGGAGTGGGATTCGGCCGCACCAGCTGGTGTGGTGCTGGCCGCGGGCCTGCACGCGTCCCGGCTGGACGGATCGGAGCTGCGCTACAACCGCGCCGATCCCTACCTGCCGGACTTCGTCATGTGCCGCAAGGAGCTGGCACCGATGCTGCTCGACGCGATCGGGGCGGCCCGGTGAGCGTGTACTGCGGCGCGTCGGGAATGGAATCGTCGGCGGCGTTGTCTGACTTGGGAGAACTGTGCGGGACCGACCGGCGGGAGGCCGTCCTGAGCGAGCACCTTAGAGTCGAGAGCATGCGATCGTGGTCGGCGCCGGCAATTCCGGTGCTGGAAGGGCGTGGTCCGCAGCTGCGGCTGTACGACAGCGCCGACCGTCAGGTACGTCCGGTGACGCCGGGCCCGACGGCCACCATGTACGTGTGCGGCATCACCCCTTATGACGCCACGCACCTGGGGCATGCCGCGACCTACCTCACCTTCGATCTGGTGCACCGGCTGTGGCTGGACGCCGGGCACACCGTGCACTACGTGCAGAACGTCACCGATGTCGACGACCCGTTGTTCGAGCGGGCCGATCGCGACGGCATCGACTGGCGCGACCTCGGCGACCGGGAAACCCAGCTGTTCCGCGACGACATGGCCGCCCTGCGTGTGCTGCCGCCGCACGATTACGTCGCCGCCACCGACGCGATCACCGAGGTGGTCGAGCTGGTGGAGAAGATGCTGGCCTCGGGCGCGGCCTACGTGGTCGACGACCCCGAATATCCCGATGTGTACTACCGAGCCGACGCCACCGTGCAGTTCGGTTACGAGTCGGGTTATGACCGCGACACCATGCTGCGGCTGTTCGGCGAGCGCGGCGGTGACCCGGACCGCGCCGGTAAGGGCGACGAACTCGACGCCCTGCTGTGGCGGGCGCAGCGCCCCGGCGAGCCCAGCTGGCCCTCACCGTTCGGTGCCGGCCGGCCCGGCTGGCACGTGGAGTGCTCGGCCATCGCGCTCACCCGCATCGGCTCGGGCCTGGACATCCAGGGCGGCGGCAGCGATCTGATCTTCCCGCACCACGAGTTCTCTGCCGCGCACGCCGAATCCGTCACGGGGGAGCGCCGTTTCGCTCGCCACTACGTGCACGCCGGCATGATCGGCTGGGATGGACACAAGATGAGCAAGAGCCGTGGCAACCTCGTGCTGGTGTCGCGGTTGCGCGCTGACGGTGTCGATCCGTCGGCGGTCCGCCTCGGGCTGTTCGCCGGCCATTACCGCTCGGACCGGTTCTGGAGCGACGAGGTGCTCGCCGAGGCCAACGCCCGGCTCACGCAGTGGCGCAGCGCCGCCGCGCTGCCCGCCGGGCCCGACACCGCCGATGTGGTGGCCCGGGTGCGCCAGTACCTCGCCGACGATCTGGACACCCCGAAAGCCCTTGCCGCACTGGATGGTTGGTGTACAGATGCGCTGGCCTACGGCGGCCACGACGCGACGTCACCACGCCGGGTCGCCGATACGGTGGATGCCCTGCTCGGCGTGCAGCTCTAGGCTTGCGGGCGGCGGCGCGGACCGTCGATTGTTCCCGGGGGTGATGGTTGCGCGGGGAGTGTTGGCCGTCTATATTCGAACATATGTTCGGTGCGAGTTTCGATATCGACCCCGACGCCTCCGAGGCGGCGTTGGTCGATCAGCTCGCCGCGATGAACCGCGCTGCTTCCAGCATCGCAGCCGGGCAGGTTCGGGTGACGGCGATGCTGGAAGCCAAGCGTCAGGCGCGCAAGGCCGCCGAGGGCGTACCCGCGGCCAAGCGCTGCCAAGGGTTGGCCTCGGAGGTCGGGTTGGCCCGTAAGGCGTCCCCGTGGCACGGGGCGAAGTTTCTGAAGATGTCGGGGATCTTGGTCGAGGACATGCCCTACACGCTGGCGGCGCTGGAGTCGGGGGTGCTCACCGAAGGCCGGGCGATGATCATCGCGGACCAGGCCGACTGCCTGTCGCCGGCAGACCGGCACGCGATGGATGCCGAACTGTGTGCCGATCCCGACGTGCTGGAGGGTCTGGGAGACAGGAAGGTTGAGGCCGAGGCCGGGCGGGTGGCGATTCGGCTCGATCACGACGCGGTGATGGAGCGCATCAGTCGCCATCAGTGCGATCGCACCGTCACCGCGCGCCCGGCCCCGCACGGCATGATGTACCTCACGGCGCTGCTGACCGCGGCCGAGGGTCTCACGGCGTATCAGGCGTTGCAGGCGCAGGCGGCGGCGGCCGCGGCGGCCTCGATCGCCGCCGGCCATGGATGTGCGGGGCGGGGCGCGTTGATGGCCGATGCCTTCTATCGGCGCGTCACCGGGCGTGAGGTCGGGGCGGCGGTCCCGGTCGCGCTCAATCTGGTGGTCTCCGACGAGAGCTTGCTGGCCCAAGGCCCCGAGCCGGCGGTGCTGCAGGGATACGGTCCGATTCCGGCGGCGGTGGCCCGGCAGATGGCCCTGGCGGCGCTGCTGGATCCCGAGGTCGAGGCCGCGGTGCGCAAGCTCTACGCCGATCCGGCCACCGGCAACCTGGTCGCCATGGAGTCCACCGCCCGGGCATTCCCCAAGGGGCTGCGCTGGCTTATCGCATTGCGTGACCAGCGCTGCCGCACTCCCTACTGCGACGCCCCGGTTCGCCACATCGATCACATCACCCGCCATGCGGATGGCGGTCCGACCAACGCAGGCAACGGTCAAGGGCTGTGCGAACGCTGCAATTACGCAAAGGAAAGCCCGGGGTGGCAGACCGCGACCGTCTACGACCGCTACGGCCGGCACACCACAGAACTCACCACACCCACCGGCCGCACCTATCGAAGTACCGCCCCGCCACAACCGACCGGCGCCCGGGTGTTCACCAACGACATCCACGTCGTACGCATTCACGCTGCTGCCTGACCGGTCGGCCGGCGCACCACGCTCGCAAGATCTGGGGTAGTTTCCGGCCATGGGCTCAGTGAACGGAAAAGTCGTCTTCATCACCGGCGGTGCCCGCGGCATCGGCGCCGAGGTGGCCCGCAGGCTGCGGCGCAGGGGCGCCAAACTGGTGCTGACCGACCTCGACGAGGCGCCGCTGAGCGCACTGGCCGCCGAACTCGGTGAGGAGCACGTGCTGACCGCGCTGGCCGACGTGCGCGACCTGACCGCCATGCAGAAGGCCGCCGATGCCGCCGTCGAGCGATTCGGCGGCATCGACATCGTGATGGCCAACGCGGGTATCGCCAGCTTCGGATCGGTCATGCAGGTGGATCCCGAGGCGTTCAAGCGGGTCGTCGACATCAACGTGACCGGGGTGTTCAACACCGTGCGCGCCACACTCCCGGCCGTCATCGAGCGCCGCGGGTACGTGCTGGTGGTGTCCTCCCTGGCGGCGTTCACCTCGGCACCCGGGCTGGCTGCCTATCACGCATCCAAGGCCGGTGCCGAGTACTTCGCCAACACGTTGCGCCTGGAAGTGGCCCACCGCGGCGTCGCCGTCGGCTCGGCCCACATGAGCTGGATCGACACCCCGCTCGTGCAGGACGCCAAGTCGGATCTGTCGGCATTCCGGGAGATGCTGTCCAAGCTGCCCCCGCCACTGAACCGGACCACGACCGGCGACGCCTGTGGCGCGGCCTTCGTCAAGGGCATCGAGGGGCGCAAGAAGCGCATCTACAGCCCGGCGTGGGTCGGGGCGTTCCGCTGGATCCGGCCGTTCGTCACCACGCCGCTGGCCGAGCGCGACATCCTCAAGTTCACCCCGACGCTGCTGCCGAAACTCGACGCCGAAGCCGCCGCCCTCGGCCGCTCGACCAGCGCCCGCATCGAGGCCCTGGAAAAGCCGGAGAGCTAGCGGCACAAGGCGAGTGGCCGGTTATGGCACGGGGTTTGGCGATTTCCGTGTGCCAGCTGGCCACTCGGCGGGCCGTCAGCGTGACGATTGGATTGGCCGCTCAGCGGCCTCTCCGCCGTAGATAGCGCTCGAATTCCGCGGCCAGCGCGTCGCCGTCGATCTTGCCGAGCGCCTCGTGCATGTCGACCTCGGCGTCGCCGCGCTGTTCCAACGAGGCGACGTACTCCGCGATCTCCTCGTCCTCTGCGGTCATCTCGGTGACGGCCTGTTCCCACTCCTCGGCGGCCACCGGCAGGTCGGCCAGCGGCACCTCGACGTCGAGCACGTCCTCGACCCGGCGCAGCAGGGCCACGGTCGCCTTGGGGCTGGGCGGTTGCGAG
Source organism: Mycolicibacterium sp. 050232 (assembly GCA_036235365.1). Taxonomy (GTDB): domain Bacteria; phylum Actinomycetota; class Actinomycetes; order Mycobacteriales; family Mycobacteriaceae; genus Mycobacterium. The sequence continues at coordinate 18,404 of JAZBEZ010000011.1, forward strand.
ACATAGTGCGGAACGGCGGCCCAGAAGGTGACCGCTGGGATACCGGCCTGCACGCAGGCGTCCTGGAACACTCCGGCGATCCCGGTCGGGCCTTCGTAACGGGTCTCTTCGAGGCCGAAGAACTTCGCCGAGTCGGCTGAATACGCCGATCCCGACACCGGCACCGGCCGGGTGTGCGGAGTGTCGGCCAGCAGCGCGCCGAGGATCACCACGGTCTGCACGTTGAGTTTGTCGGCGATGGCCAGCAACTCGGCGCAGAAGGTGCGCCAACGCATGTTGGGTTCGACGCCGTGCATCAACACCACGTCGCGGTTACTGCCCGGGGGCCGGCAGTGCGAGATCCGCATCGAAGGCCACACCAGCTCCCGGGTTACGCCGTCGACCTGGCGGATCACCGGGCGGTTCACCTGGTAGTCGTAGTACGACTCGTCGTCGATCTCGACGATCGGTTGGGCTTCCCAGATCGCATCCAGGTGGTCCAGCGCGTCACTGGCCGCGTCGCCGGCGTCATTCCAGCCCTCGAAGGCGGCCACGATGGTGGCGTTCTTCAATTCGGGCAGGTTCAGCGGCCGGCCGGCGTTCGGATACGACGGTGTCACACCCTCAGCGTAAGCCTTGGCGGGTGCCGATGAGTCCGTTGTGCGGGCGGGTCGCCGCCGCATCCAACAGCGGCGTTTGATAGACCGACTACGCTGTTGACATCGCGATCCCCACGCGGGCCGGGGGTCGATCGCGGCGACGAGTTGGGCGTCCACGCGTCTGTCGGATGACGACGTAGACTCTTCTGGTCGAGAGGCGTTGCAACGGTTCCGGGTTTTGCCCGTATCCGCCACGCTCGGCAGAGTCAAGGACGCCTTCCGCTACGGAAGGAACGCATGTGACTGCCCTTGAGCCGAACATCCGCCCGGACTCCACCGAGGAACTCACAGCTACTCTGCAGCAGCGGATCATGGTGATCGACGGTGCGATGGGCACCGCGATCCAGCGGGACCGGCCGGACGAAGCCGGCTACCGGGGCGAACGGTTCAAGGACTGGCCCAGTGATCTGATCGGCAACAACGACCTGCTGAACCTGACGCAGCCGCACATCATCGAGGGGATCCACCGCGAGTACCTCGAGGCGGGCGCCGACATCCTGGAGACCAACACGTTCAACGCGAACGCGGTCTCGCTGTCCGACTACGGCATGGCCGAGCTGAGCTACGAACTGAACTATGCCGGCGCCGCCCTGGCGCGAGCCGCCTGCGACCAGTTCAGCACCCCGGACAAGCCGCGCTACGTCGCCGGCGCGCTGGGGCCGACGACGCGGACCGCGTCGATCTCGCCGGACGTCAACGATCCGGGTGCCCGCAACGTCTCGTACGACCAGCTGGTCGCCGCCTACCTGGAGGCCGCCAACGGATTGGTCGACGGTGGTGCCGACATCCTCATCGTCGAGACGATCTTCGACACGCTCAACGCCAAGGCGGCGGTGTTCGCCATGGAAACGCTGTTCGAGGACCGCGGCCGCCGCTGGCCGGTGATCATCTCGGGCACCATCACCGATGCTTCCGGCCGCACCCTGTCCGGTCAGGTCACCGAGGCGTTCTGGAATTCGATCCGGCATGCAAAGCCGATCGCGGTCGGCCTCAACTGCGCGCTCGGCGCACCGGAGATGAGGCCCTACATCGCCGAGATGGCGCGGATCGCGGACACCTTCGTGTCCTGCTACCCGAACGCCGGCCTGCCCAACGCCTTCGGTGAGTACGACGAAACCCCGAAGCGTCAGGCCGGCTACGTCGCCGATTTCGCCGAGGCGGGTCTGGTCAACCTGGTCGGGGGTTGCTGCGGAACGGCGCCGGCGCACATCGCCGAGATCGCCAAGGTGGTCGAGGGGGTGCCGCCGCGCAAGCTGCCGGAGATCGAGGTGGCCACTCGACTCGCCGGCCTGGAGCCGCTCAACATCACCGAGGACTCCCTGTTCGTGAACATCGGTGAGCGCACCAACATCACGGGTTCCGCCCGGTTCCGCAACCTGATCAAGGCCGAGGACTACGACACCGCGTTGTCGGTGGCCCTGCAGCAGGTCGAGGTCGGTGCGCAGGTCATCGACATCAACATGGACGAGGGCATGATCGACGGCATCGCCGCGATGGATCGGTTCACCAAGCTGATCGCGGCCGAGCCGGACATCAGCCGCGTCCCGGTGATGATCGACTCCTCCAAGTTCGAGGTCATCGAGGCCGGCCTGAAGAACGTGCAGGGCAAGCCGATCGTCAACTCGATCTCCATGAAGGAGGGCGAGGAGAAGTTCGTCCGTGAGGCCCGGCTGTGCCGCAAGTACGGCGCTGCCGTCGTGGTGATGGCCTTCGACGAGCAGGGCCAGGCCGACAACCTGGAGCGCCGCAAGGAGATCTGCGGGCGCGCCTATCGGATCCTGACCGAAGAGGTCGGCTTCCCGGCCGAGGACATCATCTTCGACCCGAACTGCTTCGCGCTGGCGACCGGTATCGAGGAGCATGCGACGTACGGCATCGACTTCATCGAGGCCTGCGCCTGGATCAAGGAGAACCTGCCCGGGGTGCACATCTCCGGCGGCATCTCGAACGTGTCGTTCTCGTTCCGCGGCAACAACCCGGTGCGCGAGGCGATCCACGCGGTGTTCCTGTTCCACGCCATCAAGGCCGGCCTGGACATGGGCATCGTCAACGCGGGTGCGCTGGTGCCGTATGACTCGATCGACCCGGAGCTGCGGGACCGCATCGAAGACGTCGTGCTGAACCGTCGCGAGGATGCGGCCGAGAGGCTGTTGGAGATCGCCGAGCGGTTCAACAAGGCCTCAGGCAAGGAAGAAGCTCAGGGCGAAGCCGAATGGCGCAGCCTCCCGGTCCGCGAGCGCATCACGCACGCCCTGGTCAAGGGCATCGACGCCCACGTCGACGACGACACAGAGGAATTGCGGGCCGAGATCGCCGCCGCAGGCGGGCGCCCGATCGAGGTGATCGAGGGCCCGCTGATGGACGGCATGAACGTCGTCGGTGACCTCTTCGGCTCGGGCAAGATGTTCCTGCCCCAGGTGGTGAAGTCGGCGCGGGTGATGAAGAAGGCCGTGGCGTACCTACTGCCGTTCATCGAGGCGGAGAAGGAGCAGAACGGTACCGCTGGTTCCAAGGACACCAACGGCACCATCGTGATGGCCACGGTCAAGGGCGACGTCCACGACATCGGCAAGAACATCGTCGGGGTCGTGTTGCAGTGCAACAACTTCGAAGTGATCGACCTCGGTGTGATGGTGCCTGCCCAGAAGATCCTGGACGCGGCCAAGGAGCACAGCGCCGACATCATCGGGCTGTCCGGCCTGATCACCCCGTCCCTGGACGAGATGGTCAACTTCGCCGTCGAGATGGAACGCGCGGGGCTGGAGATCCCGCTGCTGATCGGTGGCGCGACCACGTCACGCGCCCACACGGCCGTGAAGATCGCGCCGCGCCGCGCCGCGCCGGTGGTCTGGGTCAAGGACGCGTCCCGCTCGGTGCCGGTGGCGGCCGCGCTCCTCGACGACAAGCAGCGGGGTCCGCTGCTGGAGGCCACCGAGAAGGACTACGCGTCCCTGCGGGAACGGCACGCCCAGAAGAACGAACGGCCGATGCTGACGCTGGAGAAGGCCCGTGCGAACCGGACGCCGATCGACTGGGACGGCTACACGCCGCCGGTGCCGGCTATCGGTGCCGGAGTGCGAGATTTTCAGGACTACGACCTCGCCGAGCTGCGTGAGTACATCGACTGGCAGCCGTTCTTCAACGCCTGGGAGATGAAGGGCCGTTTCCCCGACATCCTCAACAACCCGGCCTCGGGCGAGGCTGCCCGCAAGCTGTACGACGACGCCCAGCAGATGCTCGACACCCTGATCAAGGAGAAGTGGCTGACGGCGAACGGGGTCATCGGATTCTTCCCGGCCAACGCGGTCGGCGACGACGTCGAGGTTTACACCGACGAGAGCCGTAGCGAGGTGTTGACCACGTTGCACAACCTGCGCCAGCAGGGTGAGCACCGGGACGGTATTCCGAACCGCTCGCTGGGTGACTTCGTCGCGCCCAAAGAAACGGGGGTCGCGGACTATGTCGGCGCCTTCGCCGTCACCGCGGGGCTCGGCAGCCAGGACAAGATCATGGCGTTCAAGGCTGACCTCGACGACTACAGCGCGATCCTGCTGGAGTCGCTCGCCGACCGGCTGGCCGAGGCGTTCGCCGAACGGATGCACCAACGGGTCCGCGAGGAGTTCTGGGGATACCAGCCAGACGAGCAGCTGGACAACGAGGAGCTCATCGCCGAGAAGTACGTCGGCATCCGGCCGGCTCCGGGCTACCCGGCCTGCCCCGAGCACACCGAGAAGGTGACGCTCTTCCGGTTGTTGGACGTTACGAAGCGCACCGGTATCGAGCTGACCGAGTCGATGGCGATGTGGCCCGGTGCCGCGGTCAGCGGCTGGTACTTCTCGCACCCGCAGTCGCAGTACTTCGTGGTCGGCCGGATGGCCCAGGACCAGGTTGCCGACTACGCGCGGCGCAAGGGCTGGACCCTGGCCGAAGCCGAACGCTGGCTCGCCCCCAATCTCGGCTACAACCCCGAGGACTGACCAAGCCGAAACCCGGTGCGCCCGAACCATTCAAGGGTGCACCGGGCCTCACGTTCTAGTCGAACAAGTGGCGGTTACGCGCTGCCCACTGCGCCATCGATTCGGCCGGGGTGCCCGTCAGCCGCTCGACGTTGTCGTTGGCGGCCTGGTGTTCCGGGTCGTCGTCGAACAGCTCGAGGTACCACTGCGCGCCATCGCCCATGACGGGGCGCAGCAGTTCTTCGGCCTCGGCGCGGCTGCACCGCTGCATGTCCACGGGTGCGCCGAGACCCGCGCCGATCTGGCCGGCGATATCGGCGCGGGTCAGGGCCACCGGGCCGGTCAGGTCGTACATCGCGCCGAGGTGGGCATCCTGCGGCGCGGCCAGCAGATGCGCTGCCACCCGGGCGATGTCGTCCATCGAGACCGGAGATTCGACGTAATCCGGCGCGACGTCGCGGACGATGCCGGTCTTGATCTGCGGGGCCCACATCGCGAAGTTTTCGCAGAACTCGCCGGGCCCCAGCTGGGTGTGCGCCAGGCCGGAGGCCGTAACCGCATCGGCGTGTTCGGCCCAATGCGCACCACCGGACAGTGCCACGACGTACTGCACACCAGCCCGTGCCATCAGGTCGAGCGTGGGTCCGACGGTCGTGGGGAACGGGGCCAGATACACCCGTTCGACACCCTCGAACGCGGCCGGTAAGGTCTCCGGTTTTCCCAAGTAGCCGGTGATTGCTGTCACATCCTGCGGCAGCCCGGCCTTCGCCGGATTTGTGGTCAGTGCGCGGATGTCGTGCGCGCCCAACGTGATCAGATGATCGACGACGCGCCTGCCGATGTTTCCTGTGGCTCCTGTCACCAGAATCGTCATGTTGCCACGCTATAGGCGGGCTCGGACAATGCGAGAATGGTTGCCATGCGTGCTGTGCTGTGGGATATGGACGGCACGCTCGTCGACTCCGAAAAGCTCTGGGACATCGCCATGCACGCGCTCTACGCGCGGATGGGCGGGGTGCTGACCGCGGAGGTGCGGGAATCGACGGTCGGCGGTTCGGCCGAGACCGTCATGCGGATCGTCTACGAGGATCTGGGGCTGGAGCCCGAACCAGCCGCGATGGCCGAATCGGCCGATTGGTTGCACGACTACACCGGTGAGCTTTTCGAGCAGGGGTTGCCGTGGCGGCCCGGCGCTCAGGAGATGCTCGACGCTCTCACCACAGCCGGGGTCCCGATGGCGCTGGTGACCAACACCCGCCGAGATCTGGCCGAACGTGCGCTGAACAGCATTGGCCGCCAATACTTTTCGGTAACCGTCTGCGGTGACGAGGTTACGAGCGGCAAGCCGGCACCCGATCCGTATCTGCGGGCGGCCGATCTCCTCGGCGTCTCCACCGCATCCTGCCTGGCGGTCGAGGATTCGGTCACCGGTACGGCATCCGCCGAAGCTGCGGGCTGCCCGGTGTTGGTGGTGCCCAACGACGTGGAAGTCCCCGGCGGCCCGTTTCGCCGGCACGTTTCGTCGCTGACGCACCTCGATGTCGCCGGTCTCCGCGCGGTGTATCACGAACTGAATTCCCAAGCCGGAGAACGCACCGCCTGATCCGACCCGTGTGATTCAATGTGAGCCTGATCACGCATCGCTGCGGAAGGGCGTCCCATGACTCACGGACCGGTCGACGATCCTGGATCGGACCTGGACTACGAGGAATCCGAGCACAGCGGCAAGGTGATCCGGATAGCGTCGGTGGCCGCGTTGGGCGGCTTGCTGTTCGGTTATGACAGTGCGGTGATCAACGGGGCGGTTGCCGCCCTGCAGGACGAATTCCAGATCAACAACGTGGTTCTCGGTTCCGCGGTCGCCTCGGCGTTGTTGGGTGCCGCGGTGGGCGCGTTGACAGCCGGCCAGCTGGCCGACCGGATCGGCCGGCGGTCGGTCATGAAGCTCGCGGCGCTGCTGTTCTTGATCAGCGCTATCGGTACGGCCGTTGCCACCCACATCTGGCTGGTGGTGATCTTCCGCATCATCGGTGGCCTCGGCGTCGGGGTCGCGTCCGTCATCGCGCCGACCTACATTGCCGAGACGGCACCGCCGCGCATCCGCGGGCGTCTGGGTTCACTTCAGCAGTTGGCGATCGTGACCGGCATCTTCCTGTCCCTGTCGATCGACTATCTGCTCGCGCATCTGGCCGGCGGTTCCCGCGAGGAACTGTGGTTCGGACTCGCGGCCTGGCGGTGGATGTTCCTGGTCATGGCAATTCCGGCGCTGGTGTACGGCCTGCTGTCCTACACCATCCCGGAGTCACCGCGGTACCTGGTGGCCAAGTTCCGAATTCCGGAGGCGCGCAAGGTTCTCGCGATGCTGCTCGGCGAGAAGAACCTGGAGATCACGATCCACCGGATCGAGGACTCGCTGAAGTCCGAGAAACCGCCGTCCTGGCAGGATCTGCTCAAGCCGCTGCGTCCGGGCGCATCGATCGGGCGGTTCACCGCGTGGGTACGCCGCTATGTCTGGTGGCTGTTGCTGCTGTTCATCGTCCTGGCCGTGGGATCGGTCTCGCTCGGATGGTGGCTGCCGGCTGTCGTCTTCGCCGCACTCGGTATCGGTGCGGCCTTCGTCAGCGGGCTGTACGGCATCGTCTGGGTCGGCTTGGGGCTGTCCATCTTCCAGCAGTTCGTCGGCATCAACGTGATCTTCTACTACTCGAATGTGTTGTGGGAGGCAGTCGGATTCGAGGAGAGTCAGGCGTTCACCATCACCGTGATCACATCGGTGACCAACATCGTCACCACGCTGATCGCGATCGCGCTGATCGACAAGATCGGACGCAAGCCGCTGCTGCTCATCGGCTCCACCGGCATGGCGGTCACGCTGGGGACCATGGCCGTGATCTTCGGAACCGCCCCGCAGGTCGACGGTCAGCCCCAACTGAACGGTGTGGCCGGGCCGATCGCACTGGTCGCGGCCAACCTGTTCGTGGTGGCGTTCGGCATGTCGTGGGGGCCGGTGGTGTGGGTGCTGCTGGGGGAGATGTTCCCCAACCGGATCCGGGCCGCGGCGTTGGGCCTGGCGGCGGCGGGACAGTGGGTGGCCAACTGGCTGATCACCGTGTCGTTCCCCGAATTGCGGAACGTGCTGGGCGTGGCGTACGGCTTCTACGCACTGTGCGCACTGCTGTCGTTGCTCTTCGTCTGGAAGTGGGTCCAGGAAACCAAGGGCAAACACCTCGAGGACATGCACGCCGAGGCGATGAGCGCCTAGCGCGGCTCCGGCCGGGGCTCGTAGTTGTCGGCATACGGCGCGCAGCCGACAGTGCGCGCGATCTCGACGGCCGCATCGATCAGCTGGTCCGGAGAGTGGTCCCGATGGGCCAGATAGACCTCACACTGGCCGACCACCACCCATACGCTGGACAGTTGCGGCTGTACCAGGGCGAACTCGTCGGCTTCGGCGCGTGGCGCCTCGTAGGTTCCCTGCGTCAGGTCGCCGCCGTAGCGCAACTCCTCGACCTCGGCGGCGAAGTCGTCGACCGCGTGGATCGACACCGCGAGGATCGGGGGCGCGGCCACGTCGGTGCCCCAGGAAGCGGACAAGCAGGCGAGCGGTTCGATCGGGTTGGCCAGGCGATTGTTCTGGACCAGGCCGTCCACGATCACATGTTCGGACAGGATCGCGAGGATCGCCGCGACCCGGGCAGTGTAGGTCGGCAGCTCGTCGCCGGCTGGTTCGCTCACCCTTCTATTGCACCGCACGAATCGACCCCCACGGAGCATGAAACAATTCATGTCCGTGAAGACCTTCGAGGCCCTGTTTGCCGAACTCAGCGACAAAGCGCGCACCAGACCTGCCGGCAGCGGCACGGTCGCCGCACTTGACGCCGGCGTCCATGGCCTGGGCAAGAAGATCCTGGAGGAGGCCGGCGAGGTGTGGCTGGCCGCCGAGCACGAGAGCGACGAGTCACTCGCCGAGGAGGTCAGCCAGTTGCTGTACTGGACCCAGGTGCTGATGATCTCCCGGGGCCTGACCCTCGACGACGTCTACCGGAAGTTGTGAGCCGTGGTCGATCAGATGTTGCGCGTCGCGGTGCCCAACAAGGGCTCGCTCAGCGAAGCGGCCGCCGAGATCCTCTCCGAGGCCGGGTACCGGCGCCGGCGTGACCCCAAGGACCTGACCGTCGTCGATCCGGTCAACAACGTCGAGTTCTTCTTTCTGCGGCCCAAGGACATCGCCATCTACGTGGGTTCGGGGCAACTGGACCTGGGCATCACCGGACGGGACCTGGCCGCCGATTCGGACGCCCCGGTGCGGGAGCGACTGGCGCTGGGCTTCGGCAACTCCACCTTCCGCTATGCCGGTCCGGCCGGCCGGGACTGGAGTCCTCAGGACCTGGCGGGCAAGCGCATCGCCACCTCGTTCCCGAACCTGGTGCGCAAGGACCTTGCGGCGCAGGGCATCGAGGCCTCGGTGATCCGGCTGGACGGCGCGGTCGAGATCTCGATTCAGCTCGGGGTCGCCGACGTCATCGCCGACGTGGTCGGCTCGGGCCGCACCCTGGGGCTGCACGACCTGGTGGCATTCGGGGCGCCGCTGTGCGAGTCGGAGGCGGTGCTGATCGAGCGCGACGGCGCCGACGGTGACGACAATGCCTCCGCGCGCGATCAGCTGACGGCCCGCGTGCAGGGTGTGGTGTTCGGCCAGCAGTACCTGATGCTGGATTACGACTGCCCGCGTGCGCTTTTGGATCAGGCCACCGCGGTGACGCCGGGGCTGGAGTCGCCGACGATCGCGCCACTGGCGGATCCGGACTGGGTGGCGGTGCGGGCTTTGGTGCCGCGCCGCGACGTCAACGCCATCATGGATGAGATCGCCGCGATCGGCGCCAAAGCGATACTCGCATCGGATATTCGGTTCTGCCGTTTCTAACGGACGGATACCGCCGTCTCTGATCGGCGCGTGCCGCGGCACGTTGCGTGTTAGCGTCCGGGGGACAATTCCAGGCCCCCGGAGGTCGCCGTGACGCATTTTCTGGTTCTGTTGTTGGCTCTTCTCATCGGTGTGGTGGCCGGTTTGCGGGCATTCACCGCTCCGGCCGCGGTGGCGTGGGCCGCTGCGTTGAACTGGATCAACCTCGACGGCACCTGGGTGCAGTGGTTGGCGCACCCGGTCACCGTCACCGTGCTGACGATTCTCGCTGTGGTGGAGTTGGTTACCGATCAGCTACCGCGGACACCGAGTCGCAAGACCCCGGTGCAGTTCATCGCCCGCCTGATCACCGGTGCGTTCGCCGGTGCGGTGATCGGTACCGCGTGGGGCTACACGTTCACTGCGCTGGGTGCGGCGCTCGTCGGCGCCGTGCTCGGCACCCTCGGCGGCTACGAGGCGCGAAAGCGGTTGGTCGGCCGCAACGATGGTCATGATCTGCCCGTCGCGCTGTTCGAGGACGCCGTCGCCGTGCTCGGCGGTTTCGCGATCGCGGCCCTGACCTCCGTCCTCTAATTCATGGCGCCCGCGCAGAGTTTCGACGCAATCGTCATCGGCGCGGGTCAGGCCGGGCCGCCGTTGGCGGGCCGGTTGACCGCGGCGGGGCAGACGGTCGCGGTGATCGAACGCAAGCTGGTCGGCGGCACCTGCGTCAACTACGGCTGCATTCCCACCAAAACCCTTGTGGCCAGTGCGCATGCCGCCCATCTGGCCCGGCGCGGCGCGGATTTCGGTGTGGGCACAGGCCAAATCGACATCGACATGGCCAAGGTCAAAGCCCGCAAGGATGCCATCATGCTGGCCGACCGCCACGGGGTGGAGGACTGGCTGGAGACGATGAACGGCGCGGTGCTCATCCGCGGCCATGCCCGATTCGTCGACCCGCACACCATCGACGTGGACGGTCAACTGCTGCGGGCCGATCGGATTTTCCTCAACGTCGGTGGCCGCGCGGTGGTCCCGGAGTTCCCCGGCCTGGACGGGATCGACTACCTGACCAACGTCGGCATCCTGGACCTGGACGTGGTACCCGAGCACCTGGTGATCGTGGGAGGCAGCTACATCGCGCTGGAGTTCGCGCAGATGTACCGCCGGTTCGGGGCCCGGGTCACGGTGGTCGAGAAGGGGCCGCGGCTGACCTCCCGCGAGGACGAGGACGTCTCCGCGACCATCGCCGAGATCCTGCGGGCCGAGGGGATCGACGTGGTGCTCAACGCCACGGGCATTCGGTTTGCCAAGCGGGACAGCGGTTTCGAGGTGACACCTGGCGATGGGGCCGAACCGATCGCGGGGACGCACCTGCTGCTCGCGGTGGGACGGGCTCCGAACACCGACGACCTCGGGTTGGAGAACGCCGGCGTGGAACTCGACGCGCGGGGCTACGTCGTGGTAGACGATCAATTGCGCACCACCGCCGATCACATCTGGGCGATGGGGGACTGCAACGGCAAGGGCGCGTTCACCCACACGTCCTACAACGACTTCGAGATCGTCGCCGCCAATCTGCTCGACGATGATCCGCGCCGCGTGAGCGACCGCGTCACCACCTATGCGTTGTACATCGACCCGCCGCTGGGCCGGGCCGGGCTGACCGTCGACCAGGTGCGCAAGTCCGGTCGGAAAGCGTTGGTGGGCAAGCGTCCGATGACCAGGGTCGGACGCGCGGTCGAGAAAGGTGAGACCCAGGGCTTCATGAAGGTGGTGGTGGATGCCGAGAGCGAGGAAATTCTGGGTGTGGCGATACTCGGCGTCGGTGGCGACGAGGTGGTCCACTCGGTTCTCGACATCATGACGGCCAAACTGCCGTACACCGCGATCTCGCGCACGATGCACATCCACCCCACCGTCAGCGAACTCGTGCCTACGATGCTGCAGGAGCTGAAGCCGCTGGACTGAGCGTGCGGCCGATGTTGAGCTGACGGGTCACCAGTGCGACCCGGTGCCCGAGGTGGTGGCACGTGCGCACATCGGAGGGGTGCACCTGGTCGGGGTCGGCGTCCACATTGGTCTGAGCGCCGGCGCCCAGGAAGAATCCGAGCCGGTTGAGATCGTCCTCGCTGCTGAACGAGGTGTTCCAGCCGGTTCTCAAACCCAGGTTCACCCAATGCATGTGGTGTTGGGCTGCGAAGACCACCAGCGAACTCAGTGTGTTGAGCTTGTCGCCGCTCTTGCCCCCGGAATTGGTGAACCCGGCCGCGACCTTGTCGCGCCAGGTGCCCTCCATGCACCGCCGGCCGGTCTTCTCGGCGAAGGCCTGAAATCCCGCCGACACGTTGCCCATGTAGGTGGGGCTGCCGAAGATCATGGCGTCGACATTGTCCAGCACGTCCCAATCCTCGTCGGTCATGGTTTCGACGTGGATGACGGTGACATCCGCTCCGGCGTCGGCCGCGCCGGATGCGACCGCGTCCGCCAGGGTCGAGGTATGGCCGAACCCGGAGTGGTGGACTACCGCGACGGTGGGTGCAGCGACGTCAGTTCCGTTGTGTGGCATCTTCGTTTCCTTTTCGTGGGGTCCACTCGGTTCCGAGGGTTTGAGCGACTTCCTGATAACGCCGGGCCCAGTCGGGCAGGGGTTGCCCGCCGAGATACGCCTCCAGCCGGTCCAGGTAGGCGTGGGTTCCGGGGTGGAAGCCCTGGCCGTTGGAGATCGTCAGGCCGCGGTGCGTGAACCGGAGCAGGGTGCCGTCGCCGTCGGGGATGAGTTCGTAACGCACGACCCCGGATTCGGGCGCGGACAGGACGGGCTGGTTCCACTCGTGTTCGAAAACTCTTGGCGGGTCCCATACCCGGATCCGCCCGGTCATCGTCTTCTGTTGCGGTGGGATCGGCGGTGAGTGCGGAACCATCTCGATCGTGCCGCCTTCGCGGGCCTCGATCGTGGTTTCGCCCATCCACTGATTGCGCTGGACGGGATCGGTGATGGCCGCCCACACCGCCTCGACCGGGTACGGCAGGCGCCGCTCGAAGTTCAGCGCGGCCCGGTCGCCCTCGACGGTGAGTCTTCCTTCGCGGCTGGTCATTTCGTCTCCTTGTGGGTCGCCTTGAGGTGGCGTTCCAGGGCGTCGAGGTGATCGGTCCAGTAGCGGCGGTACCGCTCGATCCACTCGTCGATCTGCACCAGGCCGTCGGCACGTAGGGCATAGATGCGGCGCTGCGCGTCGGGGCGCACTTCGACCAGGCCGACCTCTCGCAGCACCCGCAGATGCCGCGACACAGTCGGTTGGGTCAGTCCCGGCAGGGTGGCCACCAACTCTCCCGCGGTGCGTTCACCGTCGACGAGGGCGTCGAGCAATGCGCGCCGGCTGGGTTCGGCCACTGCCTCGAACACGTCCATGCGTCGAGTATTGCACCGTGTCTATATAGATGCAAGAGAATATACGAGTGCCCTTGCCCGCAGGCCGGTGCATTCGCAGCCTGCTCGGGTAGCTCTGCCCGATCAGTCGTGTTTCGCCGCGTAGCGCAGCAGGACCGCCCCGCCCGGGAAGGTGCGGTTCTCCAACAGCCGCAGCGAGATCCACGACGGCAGCGTCGGGAAGAACGGGGTGCCGCCACCCACCGCGGTGGGCGCGATCACGACCCGGTATTCGTCGACCAGTCCGGCCTGCACGATCGGTGCGGCCAGAGTCGCGCCGGCTACTTCCAGATTGCCGTCGGTTTCGGCTTTCAGCTTCGTCACCACCTCGACCGGGTCGCCGCGTTCCAGGCGGGAGTTCCAGTCGACGGATTCCAGGGTGCGGGAGAACACGACCTTGGGCATGTCGCGCCAGATTTGGGCGAAGTCGACGATCAGAGGGGTGGCGCCGGGGGCCGTGTCGGCGGTCGGCCAGTACGCGGACATCAGTTCATAGAGCCGCCGCCCGTATAACGACAGCGCGGTATCCCGCTCGAAGTCGTTCCAGTACTGGTGCAATTCGTCGCTCGGTTCGGACCAGTCGATGTTGCCCTGCGCGTCGGCGATGTAACCGTCCACCGATACGTTGAAGCCGTAGATGAGTTTGCCCATGCAGATCAGACTGCACCAGAAGACGAAACTCGTCGCGGTGTCGCGATGTCAGCTTGCGGAATCGATCAGCGCGCGGCGCGCAGCAGGCGCAACTGGCCGATCTCGGCGGCGTTCTTCGTCAGCTCGACGTTCAGCCACAGCGCCATATCGGCCAGTGACCGCCCGGAGTTCGGCCCCCACGGAAATGCCGCTGGGGCAGCAAGATCCGTGTCGGTCAACGAATTCAGCAGGCCGCTCCAGCGGGCACTGAGCACCCTGATCCGCTGCACGGCTGCCGCGGGTCCGGGCCAGTCGATCTCGGAGCGCGGCGTGGGCGGCGTGCCGTCGACGTGCGCGAGGGCGCTCGACCACCAGAAGATCATGTGCCAGGTGAGCCAACCGATGGTCGGCACCGGAATCGGGTCGGGCTCGACGTCGGCGAAATCCCGCCACCACCGGCCCGACGCATCCTCGTGCACCGTCCACACCAACTGACCCGGCTGCCACAGATGATCGTCATCGGTCAACGCCGACAGATGCAGGTCGGCCAGCGTCCAAGCCAGGTCGAACTGGTTGCGCAGCTCGACGATCACGGCGCCCGCATCACCAGCAGTGTCTGCGCGGACGTGCCGATAAACCCTTTGCGGTCAAAGATTTCCGCCGTCGTCACACCGACACCGTCGGGCCCGATCGAGCCGCGAGCGCGGACCGCGAAGTCCGATCCCTCCGGCAGCCGGTGCAAATGCACCGCGGTATCGGTGTTCATGAAGATGAACTTCTCGGGATCCAGGGCCGCACCGATACCGTTGGCGGAATCCACCACCAGCGCCAGGCGCTGCAGGGCCGTCGTCTCCTCGTCGTCGACCACCGGAGTCAATGGACTCATCCACGCCACGGCGGCCTCACCGTCGGCGGTGCGCTGCCGGCGCCAGGACACGCTTTCCAGATAACCCGGTGCGCCTTCCCAGTTGTGCGCCACGTCGGCGGCCCCGCCCTCCACCAATGGCGGGAAGCGGTCGGTGACCACGTCACTGGTGTCGCTGGGCGCCAGCAGCCAGGCCGTCACCCGCGCCACCGCGCGCCAGGAGCCGTCGGGACGGGCCGCCTCCATCTCGGAGACGACCATCGAGATCCGTGACCCCGGCCGGTCCACCCAGGCCCGAACCCGCACCGGCGCAACCGGAATCGCACCCAGGATGTCGAGCGTCAACCGTCCGGCCCGCAGGCCCGAACCCGCGGTCAACTCCTCGATCGCCTTGGTCAACAACGCCAGCGGCGGCGAGCCGTGCTGAATCGCCGGATCCCAGTTGCTCCGGGTGTCGGCGGTGGATTCGAACAGCTGATACTCACCATCGGCACCGAGCCGACGGTAGTGACACCCGATCATGCAGCTCCTGATTCTGGCCATCCGGGATACGGCGGCGGGGTGCCGCCGAACGCCGGGCACAAACTCTGATGCGCGCACCACGAGCACAGCCGCGACGGGTTGGGCCGGAAATCGCCGGTGGCCCCGGCCGCCTGGATGGCCTTCCAGATCGCCATCAGCGTGCGCTCGAAGCGCAGCAACTCGTCGTGTTCGGGGGAGTAGTCGAGCACCTGACCGTCGGCCAGATACAGCAGCCGAAGCCGCGACGGCATCACCCCGCGTGAGCGCAGTAACGCCACTGCATAGAACTTCATCTGGAACATCGCCTTGAACTCGGCCTGCGCCCGAGCCTCCGGCGGGGCCTTACCGGTCTTGTAATCGACGACGCGCAACTCGCCCGACGGTGCGACGTCGATCCGGTCGACGAACCCGCGCAACAGCGTCCCGTCGGCCAGCTCCACCTCGAGGCGGTGCTCGCAGCACTGCGGATCGAACCGCGTCGGATCCTCCAGGCGGTAGTAGCCCGACAACAGTGCCCTGGCCTCGGCGAGCAGGGTGGCCGGATACTCGGTATCGGCCAGCTCGGGCTCGGCTGCCACCACCTGCTCCCACGCGGGCTCGACCAGCGTCAGCGCGGTGTCATGCACCCGCTCGGCCGCGGGCAGGCCGTAGAGCTGCTCCAAGGCAGCGTGCACCAGCGATCCGCGCAGCTGCGCGGTGGACCTGGGCTCGGGTAGCCGGTCGATGGCGCGGAACCGGTACAGCAACGGGCACTGCTTGAAATCGCCGGCCCGGGACGGCGACAGCGCCGGGCGGCGTGGCGTCGGGGCCGGTTCCTCACTCACATCTGTAAGCCTATGACCGGGCTCCGACAAAGTTGCACAACCCCGGGCACCCGGCCCGTTGCGGGTACTGGCAGGCTGGACATCCGTGGCAGGGAAGAGACCGACCGGACCGTTTGCCGTTGGCGACCGCGTGCAACTCACCGACGCCAAGGGCCGGCGCTACACGATGGTGCTCAACCCTGGTGGCGAGTTCCACACCCATCGCGGCATCATCGCCTTCGACGAGGTGATCGGGTTGCCGGAAGGCAGCGTGGTCAAATCCACCAACGGCGATCAGTTCCTGGTGTTGCGACCGCTGCTGGTCGACTACGTGATGTCGATGCCCCGTGGCGCGCAGGTGATCTATCCCAAGGACGCCGCCCAGATCGTGCACGAGGGCGATATCTTCCCCGGCGCCCGGGTGCTGGAGGCCGGCGCCGGCTCCGGCGCACTGACCTGCTCGCTGCTGCGCGCGGTCGGACCGGAGGGACGCGTGACGTCCTATGAGATCCGCGACGATCACGCCCCGACCGCCGAGAAGAACGTCCTCACGTTCTTCGGTGAGCGACCGGAGAACTGGGACCTGGTGGTCGCCGACCTCGCCGACTACGAGGGCCCGGAGATGGACCGCGTGGTGCTCGACATGCTGGCGCCCTGGGAGGTGCTGCCCGCGGTGTCCAAGGCCCTGGTCGCCGGTGGCGTGCTGATCGTCTACGTCGCCACCGTCACCCAGCTGTCGCGGGTCGTCGAGGCCCTGCGCGAGCAGCAGTGCTGGACCGAGCCCCGGTCCTGGGAGAGCATGCAGCGGGGCTGGCATGTGGTGGGGCTGGCGGTGCGCCCGGAGCACAACATGCGCGGCCACACCGCTTTTCTGGTCAGCGCGCGCAAATTGGCGCCGGGTGCGGTGGCACCGGTCCCGCTGCGCAAGAAGCGTCAGCTCGCCGTCCAGGCCGCTGTCGACGCAGCCCTCGAGTCGGAGTCGGACGCCTGACGGCTTAGTTGCCGGTGTCGCTTTCTGCACCACGGTTGCGCTCCGGCGGGAATCACCGCCCTCAGGTCGAAAACGGCGCGTGTGGCGCTGCGGTGCTGCGGAATATCGGCGCCTGACGACCTAGTCGTCGCTGTGGTGCAGGCCCCGCCGGGCGGAGAGCAGTTCCAGTTCGGGGCGGGCCGCGACCATCCGTTCGGCGGCATCGAGGACCTCGGTCACATGCGCCCGGTCGGCGGCGACCAGGGCGACGCCGATACCGGCGCGACGGTGCAGATTCTGGGTCCCGGTCTCGGCTGCCGACACCGCGAGTTTGCGATGCAGTTCGGCGATCACCGGCCGGATCACCGAGCGCTTCTGTTTGAGCGAGTGCACGTCACCGAGCAGCAGGTCGAACTCCAACCAGCCGATCCACATGGGGCTCAGCGGGTCGGTGTCGGGGCGGGCGGTGCAGATGTTCCGGCACCGGCGCCCATCACCAGCAGCAGGTCGGCGGTGTGCCGGGTCAGTTGCCAGCCGTCGCCGTGCGGAGTGAATTCCATCGGGAAGCTGAAGTCCCGGGCCGAACCCTCGCCGCCCGCGGTGACCTTGACGGTCGCCACCACGTTGGCGGGCTCGGATTGAGACCAGGTTAGATCGGTGGCCTCGAAGGTCAGTGGGGTGAATCCGTTGTCGGCCAGCGCCCGGCCGAACTTGTCCAGAGCGGCGGCGTCATCGGCGGTGCCCTGTTCGACCAGGACGACCTTGTCGGCACCGGGCACGTTCACGTCGGCCAACCGGTCCAGCACACCGGTCAGCGCTTCGGGAGCGGGCAACGGTGCGCTCGGCGGGGCTGCCGGCGCCGTGGTGGTCAGCGGGCTCGTACTCGGGTGCGAACTGCTCGCCGGACGATCTCCGCTCGTGCACCCACAGAGCCCAAGTGCCGCCACGGTCGTGGCGGCACTCAGGACTGCGATACGGCTGCGGTTCAACTACCTACTCAGCCGACGGAGGACAGCAACGCCATGGCCGATCCCTTGGAGATCTGCCAGCCGGTCGGGCTCGGGCCGGCCACGAACTGGATGTTCTGGGTCGCGGTGCCGCCGGTGGCCGAAGTCGCGGTGACGTCGGCGAAGGCCACGCCGCCCTGGTCGTCGATGTTGGCGATGTTGAAGGTGAGCGGGAACTTACCTTCCGCGGCGGCCTTGCTGTAGGCGCGGTCCGCGGCGAGGCTCTCGACGCGACCGATCCCGCCCTGGATGTAGGGCGCCTTGCCCCGGAACGAGCCGCCATTGGCAAGTGCCTGCAGGGTCTGCTCCAGGGGTGCCGCCAGGTCCGGTGCCGGGGTGGCAGGCAGCGGCGCGCCGAACACGACCGGCTGGATGGCCGGGGCGGCCGACATGCCGCTGGATGCAATAGAAGTCACACCCGCTGCTGCTCCGCCCACCACGGCGGCGGCAGCAGCTGCGGTGATGAAGCCGGTAACGAGGGTTTTCAAGGCCACGATTGTCCTTTCGATCGGACCAACTGAACTTAGAGGCTAACAGTGGTGCTGGTGTGTCTAGTTCCTAGAGCGCACACAATGGCTGAATCGCCGGTAGCGTTGAAGTTGTTACTGCACCAACTTACGGTGCGGGAGGGAGCGCAATATGAGTGAGTCAGAGCGTTCGGAGGGTCATGCCGAGAGTTTCTCGGCGGGCTACTCGCAGCCCATGTCCAGCGACGACGCCGCCGAGCTCGAATCGCTGCGTCGTGAGGCTGCAGTTCTGCGTGAGCAACTGGAGAACGCGGTAGGGCCCCAGAGCGGGCTGCGCAGTGCCCGCGACGTCCACCAGCTCGAGGCGCGGATCGACTCGCTCGCCTCGCGCAACGCCAAGCTCATGGACACCCTCAAAGAGGCCCGTCAGCAGCTGCTCGCCCTGCGCGAGGAGGTCGACCGCCTGGGGCAGCCGCCCAGCGGGTACGGCGTGCTGCTCGGCACCCACGAGGACGACACCGTCGACGTGTTCACCTCGGGCCGCAAGATGCGACTCACCTGCTCGCCGAACATCGAGACCTCCTCCCTCAAGCAGGGCCAGACGGTCCGGCTCAACGAGGCGCTCACCGTGGTCGAGGCCGGCAACTTCGAGTCCGTCGGCGAGATCAGCACGTTGCGGGAAATCCTGGCCGACGGCCACCGGGCGCTGGTGGTCGGACATGCCGACGAGGAGCGCATCGTCTGGCTGGCCGAGCCGCTGATCGTCGCCGAGGATCTGCCCGAGGACTCCGAGGCCGCGCTTGACGACGATCGCCCGCGCAAACTGCGCCCCGGTGACTCGCTGCTGGTCGACACCAAGGCCGGGTACGCCTTCGAGCGCATTCCCAAGGCCGAGGTCGAGGACTTGGTCCTCGAAGAGGTGCCCGATGTCAGCTACAACGACATCGGCGGACTGGGGCGGCAGATCGAGCAGATCCGCGACGCGGTGGAGCTGCCCTTCCTGCACAAGGAGCTCTATCGCGAGTACTCGCTGCGTCCGCCCAAGGGCGTGCTGCTCTACGGCCCGCCCGGTTGCGGTAAGACGCTGATCGCCAAGGCCGTGGCGAACTCGCTGGCCAAGAAGATGGCCGAGGTCCGTGGCGATGACGCGCGCGAGGCCAAGAGCTACTTCCTCAACATCAAAGGCCCCGAGCTGCTGAACAAGTTCGTCGGTGAGACCGAGCGTCACATCCGGCTGATCTTCCAGCGCGCCCGTGAGAAGGCGTCCGAGGGCACCCCGGTCATCGTGTTCTTCGACGAGATGGACTCGATCTTCCGCACCCGCGGCACGGGCGTCAGCTCTGACGTCGAGACAACCGTTGTGCCGCAGCTGCTTTCGGAAATCGACGGCGTGGAAGGGCTGGAGAACGTCATCGTCATCGGCGCCTCCAACCGTGAGGACATGATCGACCCGGCGATCCTGCGGCCCGGCCGCCTGGACGTCAAGATCAAGATCGAGCGGCCCGACGCCGAGTCGGCGCAGGACATCTTCTCGAAGTACCTGACCGAGGCGCTGCCGGTGCATGCCGACGATCTCACCGAGTTCGGTGGCGACCGCGCGTTGACGATCAAGACGATGATCGAGAAGGTCGTGGACCGGATGTACGCCGAGATCGACGACAACCGGTTCCTGGAGGTCACCTACGCCAACGGTGACAAGGAAGTCATGTACTTCAAGGACTTCAACTCCGGTGCCATGATCCAGAACGTCGTCGACCGGGCGAAGAAGAACGCCATCAAGAGCGTGCTGGAGACCGGTCAGCCCGGTCTGCGGATCCAGCATCTGCTCGATTCGATCGTCGACGAGTTCGCCGAGAACGAGGATCTGCCCAACACCACCAATCCCGATGACTGGGCCCGGATCTCGGGCAAGAAGGGTGAGCGGATCGTGTACATCCGCACCCTGGTCACCGGGAAGAGTTCGTCGGCGAGCCGCGCCATTGATACCGAGTCCAACCTGGGGCAGTACCTCTAAGCCCTCGAGCGAATCGGCACCCGTCCCGGCGGCGCCGGTGGCAGCATGGAGCTGTGACCACACCGGCACCGTCGTGGGACGTGGTGTCCGTCGACAAGCCCGACGACCTCAACGTCGTCATCGGGCAGGCGCACTTCATCAAGACGGCCGACGACCTGCACGAGGCGATGGTCGGGGTCAGCCCGTCGTTGCGGTTCGGGCTGGCCTTCTGCGAGGCATCCGGTCCGCGCCTGGTGCGCCGCAGCGGCAACGATCCCGAGCTGGTCGAACTCGCGGTCCGCAATGCGCTGGCGATCGGTGCGGGACACGTTTTCGTCATCTTCCTGCGCGACGGATTCCCGGTGAACATCCTCAACCCGGTCAAAGGGGTGCCCGAGGTCTGCTCGATCTACTGTGCCACTGCCAATCCGGTCGACGTGCTGGTCGCCGTCACCCCACTCGGCCGCGGCATCGCGGGCGTGGTCGACGGCCGGCCGCCACTGGGCGTCGAATCCGACGATGACGTGACGGCGCGACGGGATCTGTTGCGCGCGATCGGCTACAAGCTCTGACCGGTCAGGATTCCGCCGTGTGGGTGCGGTACCGGTCGCGAGCCACCAGAGTGAGTCGTAGGTCATCGAGCAGGGGGTCGAGGAACCGGGTCCGCTGCTCGACGTCCGACACCGCCCGCGCGCTGAGATACATGAACGTCAACGCGGCGAGGAACATCGTGGTCTGGATCAACGCCTGAGGTACCGGGAACGTCATGCCGAGCAGTTGGCCGTCGGGTGACCCGTTGCGGGTCCAGGCGGCCAGCAGTTCCGGACTGAGCACGATGAGCCCCAGCACGAAGAAGATCAGCGCCGTGACGATCGCGACGGTCAGAATCTGCACGATCTGCGAGAGCACAAGCACAAAAACCACATTGAGGCGTTCGGGCTTCGAAAGCCCCACCCGCCGCGGCCGGTCGGCCATGCCGGCGAACGGGGTGCCGGCCAGCCGCCCGTCGTCCTCGGGTTCCTTGGCATCGGGTCGCAGGATCGGCCGCACCCGCTCCAGCGTGCTGGAGACGAGGAACACCGAGGCGACCGCGAAGAGGAAGATCAGGGCCAGCCAGAGCCTGGCCCGGCTCAGGGTGGACGCCATCACCCAGACATAGGTGTTGAAGAACACCAGCACCGTCAGCAGGACCACCGGCAATGCCCGGACGAACAGGCTGCCGACCGACGCCAGATTCGAGGCGGTCACGTGCGCCGCGAAACTCAATATCGATCCGATTCCTGTTGCAGTGCACAGCAATACCGCCCCGATGACCAGTAGCTCGATCACGAGGTTGACGCCGTCACGCTCGGTCATCCCGCCGTAGAACCCGCTCGCCACGGTCACCAGCACGGCCACCGTCGAGGCCGCGCCGGCCGCGCGTGCGGTCCGCAGCCGGGAGGTCGCCCATCCGACCATGGCGGCAATCGGTAGCACCAACAGCAGGATGGCCAGCACGAACCATTCGGTGCGCGTCGGCGTGCCATCGATCGCGATGGTGTGCTTGCCGGTCACCGCGACCACCAGCACCGAACTCAAGGTCACCCACGCGTAGCCGGCCAGGGCCGGTGCGGACCGGGCCCACACCGACCGGACCAGTGCGCCGGGGCGCAGCACCGCGGGCAGCCCGTTGGCGAGGAACCAGCGTTCGGCCTCGACCTGGTCAGGGTTCGTCATCACGTCAACTGCACCAAGCAATCACCGGTACGGCAAGCATTGGCACGATGACCGGCGCGGCGTGTCGTGTACCGGCGACCGCGGTCAACCCGGCGCGGTGCCGATCCGCGAGGCGATCGCTCCCAGTTCGTCGAGCACGACGGCGACCGCCGGTCGCGCCGTCGCGCCCGCGCGGATGACGGCCTCCACCCGCCGGGCCATCGAGATGTCGGTGATCGGCACCCGCACCAGCTCCCGCGCGAGCCGCACATAGCGGGGCATCAGGGCGATCCCGATGCCCGCGTGGACCAGCTCCTCGACCACCCGGAAGTCGTTGATGCGTTGAGTTATTCGTGGCTGGACACCCGAAACGATCGCGATCGAGTTCAGTACGTCGTCGACCATCAACCCGCCTTCGACACCGATCCAGGGTTCATCTGCCAACTCGGTCAGCCGCACCTGATCGCGGCCGGCCAGGGGATGCCCGGGTGGCAGGACGACATCCAGAGGCTCCCGCAACAGTTCCGTGGATTCGAAGCGTGGACCCCACGGCGAAGCATCCCGCTCGTCGCGGTGAACCACCACGACATCGAAGTCGGTGAGTTGTGCCGGCGCACGCGAGGCCGGAACGTCGATATCGCGACCGAGGACGTGAATCCCGTGCTCCGCTGCCCGAATGATCAAGGGGGCCAGTAGCATTGCCGCTCCGGATGGGAAGAAGGACACGTTCACGGTGCCACGCGGTGTGCTCCGGTAGGCGTCCATCTCGGCCCTGGCGCGGTCCAGCGCCGCGAGCACGGCGTCGGCGTGTCCGACCAGCACCTGCCCGGCATCGGTCAGGCGCACCCGCCTCCCGTCCGGCTCGATCAAAGTCACGCCGGCCTCGCGTTGCAGGATCTTCAGCTGCTGCGACACCGCGGAGGGGGTCATGGACAGCACCTGGGCTACCGCCGCGACCGTGCCGTGGTCGGCGAGTTCACGCAGCATGCGCAGACGACCGGCATCCATGAAGTAATGCTACATAGAATCTGTAAAAACATTAGCTTGACTGAAGTGTCGGTCGGCAACACGCTGGCCGTATGACCCGACGCTCCGCCGACCTCTGTCTGCTCGCGGTCGCCGCGGTGTGGGGCTCGAGCTATCTGGCCACCAAGGAGATCGCCGCGCCCGATACGGTGTTCGCGCTACTGGTGGTGCGGTTCGCCCTCGCCGCAGTGGTGCTGGTGGTTGTGCTGAGTCGGCGGTTGACGGGGTTGACCCGCGCCGAGGTGGCATCGGGGGTGGTCGGTGGCATCTTGCTGGCCGCGGTCTGCGTTGCTGAAACCTATGGCGTGACAATGACATCGGCGTCCAATGCCGGCCTGATCATGGCGCTGACGATCGTGGTCACACCCATGATCCAGCGCCAGCGGGCCGGGGGCCGTTTCTATCTCGCTGCGACGCTCGCAGTAGTCGGTTGTGCGTTGCTGACCCAATCCGGCGGCCCGAGTGTTCCGGCCACGGGGGACATGGTGATCATGGTCGCCGCGCTGTTGCGTGCGGTGCATGTCACGGTGATCGCGCGGTTATCGGAAGGGCGTGAGAATGACTCGGCGAGAACTACTTTGGTGCAGCTGGCCACCGTGTCCGGGGTGGCGCTCGTCCTGTGTGCGGTGACGGGGCAATCCGTACCGGCGATGACGGCGGCCTACGGTGCGGGCGACTGGATCGTCATGGCATACCTGGCGTCGGCCTGCACGGTCTTCGCGTTCCTGGTGCAGTTGCGGGCACTGGCCACGACCAGCCCGGCCCGGGTCAGTCTGCTCGTGGGTACCGAACCGCTGTGGGCGGCCGTCATCGGTGTCGCCCTGGCCGGCGATCCCGTCACCGGGCCCGGAATCGCCGGGGCTGCACTGGTGGCCTCCGGCACCACGTGGGGTGCGGTGATTTCGGGCCGGCCGAGCCCGCACTGCGGATCGCGCGGCGTTGCCCGTTCTGCAAGCCGGCGACCGAAGCGATGTGCTGTGACGGAAACCGCTCCAGCATATTCGACCGCCAATTGACGTGGCCGCGCGGCCGTGATTATTAAAATTCGATTGGAATCTTCGCGGTGAATTCCCCGGAAAAATCGCAGGTATGTCCACATTTTGCCGGTTGCGTCGATGGGCGGGGCGGATGGCCGATCACGCCTCATCGTGGTACCAGCGCCCCAATGTAACGATCCGATAACAACGCTAACAAATTTCTGAGATTGACGATTCGCGCAGTTTGCGCAGGTCAATACGGGTGAGCGTAGACGGAATACCCCTCCTGGTGCGGTGTCGGCGCTTGATCCCGGCAGGGGGGTGTGCTTACGTCGATGGCACCGATGGCTTGAAACTGACGATGATCGCTGAGAAGTTCGGTGGTGACTTTTAACTCGATATGCGTGTTTTAGAAAGCGTCCCGGGACGCCATTCCCGGGAAGAATTCCTGCGCCCTCCGCGGGGTACCGATGCGATTGGCATCCGCGATCTCGCCGCGGCGACCGGAGTGCTCGATCTGAATTCGACCTACGCCTATCTGTTGCTGGCAACCGATTTTGCTGCCACGTCAATAGTGGCCGAACGCGATGGTGACCTGCACGGATTCATCACCGGTTACCACCCGCCGCCGCGGCCGGACGTCCTGTTCGTCTGGCAGGTCGCCGTGTCGCCCTCGGCGCAGGGCGGGGGACTGGCCAGCACCATGCTCGACGCGCTCGTGCACCGGGTCCGGACGCAGCGCGACGGTCGCCCGGTGACCGTGGAGGCCACCGTCTCGCCAGGCAACACCGCCTCCCGTGCGTTCTTCGGTGCCTTCGCGCGCCGGCACGGTGTCCCGCTCGTCGAGGATCCTCATTTCGGGCGCGAGCTGCTGGCCGCGGACGGGACACACGAGGACGAGCCGATTCTGCGGATGGGGCCCGTCACCACACCGCTTTCTCGCTGAAATCAGTTATCTGATAACCAGTTTGAATTGATTGGAAGGATTATCCCTTGCTGCTCGCTACGACAGCTCCGTTGACCGAATCTGACCTGCCCGACGTGTTCAGCTCGGTCGAGTCCGAAGTCCGCAGCTATTGCCGCGGCTGGCCCACCGTCATGGACACCGCCGTCGGTGCTCGGGTGACCGACACCGCCGGCCGCAGCTACATCGACTTTTTCGCCGGCGCGGGGGCGTTGAACTACGGCCACAACAACGCAGCTCTCAAGGAGCCGCTGATCCAATACCTGGCTTCCGACGGCATCGTGCACTCGCTGGACATGGCCACCACGGCCAAGCAGCGATTCCTGGAGAGCTTCGAACGGCTCATCCTGCGACCGCGCGGTCTCGACTACAAGGTGCAGTTCCCGGGACCGACCGGGGCCAACTCGGTCGAGGCGGCGCTCAAGCTGGCCAGGAAGGTGACCGGACGCGAGTCGGTCATCAGCTTCACCAACGCATTTCACGGCATGACGCTGGGTGCGCTGTCGGTCACCGGCAACTCGATGAAGCGGGCCGGGGCGGGCATCCCGCTGGTGCACGCCACTCCGATGCCCTATGACAACTACTTCGGCGGGGTCACCGAGGACTTCCAGTGGTTCGAGCGCGTGCTCGACGATTCGGGCAGTGGCCTCAACCGTCCCGCCGCCGTGATCGTCGAAACCGTCCAGGGCGAGGGCGGTCTCAACGTCGCGCGGCTCGAATGGCTGCGCGCGCTGGCCGAGTTGTGCCACAAACGCGACATCCTGCTGATCGTCGACGACGTCCAGATGGGGTGCGGCAGGACCGGGCCGTTCTTCAGCTTCGAGGCCGCCGGCATCGTGCCCGATATCGTCACGTTGTCGAAGTCGGTCAGCGGCTACGGCCTGCCCATGGCGCTCACCCTGTTCCGCCGCGACCTCGACATGTGGTCCCCCGGAGAACACAACGGCACCTTCCGTGGCCACAACCCTGCCTTCGTCACCGCCACCGCGGCGCTCGAGAAGTACTGGAAGAACGACCAGTTCAGCGCTGAGACCGTCACCAAAGGTGAGCTGATCCGGAATCGGCTGGAGGAGATCGCCGCTGCCCACGACGGGGTGTCCGCCCGGGGCCGCGGCATGGCGCAGGGCCTCAAGTTCGAGACGCCGGATCTGGCCGGGCAGGTCTGCCGGGCCGCCTTCGACCGCGGTGCGCTGATGGAGACCAGCGGTCCGTCCGACGAGGTGGTCAAACTGCTGCCACCGCTGACCACTCTTCCGACCGAATTGTCCGAGGGGCTCGACATTCTCGCCGAGTCCGTCGCAGTCACGCTGGCCTGAGGAGGCTCGAAACATGATTGTTCGCACCACGGCTGAGATCACCGGGACCGATCGCGACGTCGCCGACGGCACCTGGCGATCCAAGCGCATCATCCTGGCCGGCGACGGTGTCGGTTTCTCGTTCCACGAGACCACCATCGAGGCCGGGTCGGTCAACGAGTTCCACTACCAGCACCACATCGAGGCGGTCTGGGTTGTCGAGGGCACCGGCACGCTGACGGATCTGGCTACCGGTCAGCAGTACCCGCTGGCCGACGGGACCATGTATGTCCTGAACAACCACGACCGTCACCGTGTCACGTGCGACGAACAGCTCCGCATGTTGTGCGTGTTCAACCCGCCGGTTACCGGGCGGGAGGTGCACGACGAGAACGGCGTATACCCGGCGCCGCAGTCGGTCGCATGACGGCGCAGCACGACACCGAAGTCAGACCGAGCATGAGCGCCGCTGTCGATGATCGCTACCCGACCCGGCTCGAGCATGCGATCGAGCCGATACCGCGCCAGGAGCCGGTGGTGTGGGGCGGGGTGGCCGACGGGCCGCTGAGTCAGCACCATCTCAACGGCTTCTCCGAGTACGGCTACCTGGTCGCGCCCGAGACGGTGTCCGATGATTGGCTGCCTCTGCTCCGCCACGAAATGGACCGGATCGCAGCGGATCTGGATGCCCGCGACCCGCGAGTGATCCGTGAGCCCGGCGGCACGATCCGGTCCATCTTCGAACCGCATCTGCTGAGCGACCTGGTGGCCCAGGTGGTCCGGCTCGACACGGTGCTACCGGTCGCGCGGCAGCTGCTGGGCGGCGACGTCTACATCCACCAGGCCCGGATCAATCTGATGCCCGGGTTCACCGGGACGGGGTTCTACTGGCATTCGGACTTCGAGACCTGGCATGCCGAGGACGGCATGCCGGCGATCCGCGCCGTCTCGTGCTCGATCGCCCTCACCGAGAACTTCCCCTACAACGGCTCGCTCATGGTGATCCCCGGGTCGCATCAGACGTTCTATCCGTGCGTCGGCGCCACGCCCGAGGACAACCACGACACGTCCCTGGTGGCCCAGAAATTCGGGGTGCCCGATGAGACGACTTTGACCAAGGCCGTCGACGAACACGACATCCACCAGTTCACCGGCCCGCCCGGTACCGCACTGTGGTTCGACGCGAACCTGCTGCACGGCTCGGGGTCCAACATCACGCCGCTGCCGAGGTCGAACGTCTTCCTGGTGTTCAACTCGGTCGACAACGCGCTGACCGACCCGTTCGCCGCCGAGCGGCCACGGCCCGAATACCTGGCGGCCCGGGGTGCACAGGCCGTCACCTAGGCTGGCCCCATGCAACGGATTATCGGAACAGAGGTCGAATACGGCATCTCATCGCCGTCCGATCCGACCGCCAATCCGATCCTGACCTCGACTCAGGCGGTGCTGGCATACGCGGCGGCCGCCGGGATTCAGCGCGGGAAGCGCACGCGGTGGGATTACGAGGTCGAGAGCCCGCTGCGCGACGCCCGTGGATTCGACCTGTCCCGGGCTTCCGGGCCGGCCCCGATCGTCGACGCCGACGAGGTCGGCGCGGCCAACATGATCCTCACCAACGGTGCCCGGCTGTACGTGGACCACGCGCATCCCGAGTACTCGGCGCCCGAGTGCACCGACCCGATGGACGCGGTGATCTGGGACAAGGCCGGTGAGCGCGTGATGGAGGCAGCGGCCCGCCACGTCGCGAGCGTCCCCGGGGCGGTCAAGCTTCAGCTCTACAAGAACAACGTGGACGGCAAGGGTGCGTCCTACGGGTCGCACGAGAACTACCTGATGAGCCGCCAGACCCCGTTCTCGGCGGTGATCGCCGGGTTCACTCCGTTCCTGGTGTCCCGCCAGGTGGTGACGGGCTCCGGCCGGGTCGGCATCGGACCGTCAGGCGACGACCCCGGCTTCCAGCTGTCCCAGCGCGCCGACTACATCGAGGTCGAGGTCGGCCTGGAGACCACGCTCAAACGCGGCATCATCAACACCCGCGACGAGCCGCACGCCGACGCCGACAAGTACCGGCGGCTGCACGTCATCATCGGCGACGCCAACCTGGCCGAGACATCGACCTACCTCAAGGTCGGGACCAGCTCGCTGGTGCTCGATCTGATCGAGGAGGGCCCGCAGTTCGGGCTGGACCTGTCCGATCTGGCGCTGGCCCGGCCGGTGCACGCGGTCCACGTGATCAGCCGCGACCCGTCGCTGCGGGCCACGGTCGCGCTTGCTGACGGTCGTGAGATGACGGCCCTGGCACTGCAGCGGGTGTATCTGGATCGGGTGGCCAAACTGGTCGACATCAGGGACCCTGACCCGCGGGCCTCTCACGTCGTCGAGACCTGGGCGCACGTGCTGGACCTGCTGGAACGCGATCCGATGGAATGCGCCGAGATCCTGGACTGGCCGGCCAAGCTGCGGTTGCTGGAGGGGTTCCGTCAGCGCGAGAACCTCGGCTGGCAGGCGCCGCGCCTGCACCTGGTCGATCTGCAGTACTCCGACGTCCGGCTGGACAAGGGTCTGTACAACCGGCTGGTCGCGCGCGGTTCGATGAAGCGACTGGTCACCGAACAACAGGTGATCGACGCGGTCGACAACCCGCCGATCGACACCCGCGCGTACTTCCGCGGTGAATGCCTGCGCCGGTTCGGTTCCGACATCGCCGCGGCCAGCTGGGACTCGGTGATCTTCGATCTCGGTGGCGATTCGCTCGTCCGGATTCCTACGCTGGAGCCGTTGCGCGGTAGCAAAGCGCATGTCGGCGCGCTGCTGGACTCAGTGGACAGCGCCGCCGAACTCGTCGAACAACTCACAAACTGACCGTTTCCGGCGGTGAGCTATCCCGGGCAATCCGGGTGCCGACCGGTACTGTGGAAGGACCGGTTGGGCGGTTAGCCCGACCGATGACAATTGCAGGAGGCAGCGATGGCTCAAGAGCAGACCAAGCGTGGCGGTGGCGGCGGCGAGGATGACGACCTCCCGGGTGCATCCGCCGCCGGCCAGGAGCGTCGCGAGAAGCTGGCCGAGGAGACCGACGATCTGCTCGATGAGATCGACGACGTGCTGGAAGAGAACGCGGAAGACTTCGTGCGCGCATACGTCCAAAAGGGCGGCCAGTGACCTGGCGCGAAAACCTTTCTTCGTCTCTGCCCCACACCAGGCCCCATATCGGTACCCCCTCTGTTGCCATGGACCTGTCGTCGTTCTCTGAACTGTTGCGTCACCAGGCCCCGGAACTGTTGCCGGTCAACCGTGTCGCCGACAGCTCGATCAACGCGACCAATGCGGTGCCGCACGGGACGACCATCGTCGCGATCAAGTACCCCGGTGGGGTGCTGATCGCCGGTGACCGCCGGTCCACCCAGGGCAACATGATCGCCGGCCGCGACGTGCAGAAGGTGTACATCACCGACGACTACACGGCGACCGGCATCGCGGGCACCGCGGCCATCGCCGTCGAGTTCGCCCGGCTCTACGCCGTGGAACTGGAGCACTACGAGAAGCTCGAGGGCGTCGCCCTGACCTTCCGCGGGAAGGTCAACCGGCTGGCGATCATGGTGCGCGGCAATCTCGGTGCGGCACTGCAGGGTTTCGTGGCCCTGCCGTTGCTGGTGGGTTTCGACATCGATGCCGCCGACGCCGAGAACGCGGGTCAGATCGTGTCCTTCGACGCCGCCGGCGGCTGGAACATCGAGGAAGAGGGCTACCAGTCGGTGGGCTCCGGATCGATCTTCGCCAAGTCGTCGATCAAGAAGCTCTATCCCCATGTGGTGGACGCGGATTCGGCGCTTCAGGTGGCCATCGAGGCGCTCTACGACGCGGCTGACGACGACTCCGCCACCGGCGGGCCGGATCTGGTGCGCGGCATCTATCCGACCGCGGTGACCATCGGTGCCGAGGGCGCCGTGGAGATCACCGAGGAACGCATCGCCGAGCTGGCTCGCGAGGTCATCGCGCGCCGGACCCGGACGGGCGGTGAGGGGTAAATGAGCTTTCCGTATTTCATCTCGCCCGAGCAGGCGATGCGTGAGCGCTCCGAACTGGCGCGCAAGGGCATCGCCCGCGGCCGCAGCGTGGTGGCGCTGGCCTACGACAACGGTGTGCTGTTCGTGGCGGAGAACCCGTCACGGTCGCTGCAGAAGGTCAGCGAGCTCTACGACCGGGTCGGTTTCGCCGCCGTCGGTCGGTTCAACGAGTTCGAGAACCTGCGGCGTGGCGGTGTCCAGTTCGCCGATACCCGCGGTTATGCCTACGACCGCCGGGACGTGACGGGCCGTCAGCTGGCCAACGTGTACGCCCAGACGCTCGGCACGATCTTCACCGAGCAGGCCAAGCCCTACGAGGTCGAGCTGTGTGTGGCCGAGGTGGCGCACTACGGGGAGACGAAAGCCCCGGAGCTGTACCGGATCACCTATGACGGGTCGATCGCCGACGAGCCGCATTTCGTGGTGATGGGCGGAACCACCGAGCCGATCATCACCGCACTGAACGAGTCGTACGCGGAGAACGCCGATCTGGGTGCAGCGGTCAAGATCGCCGTGAAAGCGCTGAGCGCGAGTGGCAACGGCTCCGAGCCGCGCACCCTCGGGCCCGCGACGCTCGAGGTGGCGGTTCTCGACGCCACTCGGCCGCGCCGCTGCTTCCGCCGGATCACCGGCGCGGCGTTGGAAGCCCTTCTGCCCGAACCAGAGCCATCGGCGCCGCCTGAGCCTGAGTAGCCGCCGTGGTCGAGCCGGTCAGCCCCGAAGCGCCTGCGCTGACCGGTGTGCGGATCCTGCATCAGAGCTGGGTCGATCTGACTTTTCTGCACTGGCCGGTTGATCCGCGCCGGATCGCTCATCTGTATCCCGAGGGCACTGAGCCGGACACCTTCGAGGGTCTCAGCTATGTCGGCCTCGTCGCCTTTCGGATGACGGGCACCGGCTTCGGCTACGGCCCGGGTGTGCTCGGCAGTTTCCTGGAGACCAACGTGCGGTTGTATTCGGTCGATCGCACCGGACGCCGCGGCGTCGTGTTCCTGAGCCTGGACACTCCCAGGCTCGACGTCGTGCTCGCGGCCCGCGCCGCACTGGGAGTCCGTTACCGCTGGGCCAGGATGTCGTACCACCGCCTGGGGGACCGGCACATGTACACGACCACGGTGCGCTGGCCGCGGAGCCGCGCGTCCAGCCGCATCGAGGTCGAAGCCGGCGACGTTCTGGAGCCCCGACCGCTCGAGCATTTCCTGACTGCGCGCTGGGGCTTGCATGTCGCTCACGGCGGACGCACCTGGTATGTGCCCAACGAACACCCGGCCTGGTCCCTGCGTTCGGCTGAACTGCTCGGGTTCGAAGAGTCGGGTCTGTTCGGCTCTGTCGGGCTCGGTGACCTGTGCGACGGACCGCCTGCGCACGTCGCGTTCAGCGACGGCGTGCCGGCCCGCTTCGGGGCTCCGGTGCGTGCCCGCACGCCTAGGAGATGACGTTGACCACGGCTTCGGCGGCGGTGCGGTCGGTGTAGAGCTGCCAGATCCGCTCGGCGAGATCGTCAGGGTTCAGCGTGCGGACTGCGATGCCGGCGAACTGCCCGGAACCAGCCATCGCCCGGTGGATGTCGCCGCGTTCGATCAGCCCGCCGATGGTGACGGTCCCGGCGTAGATTCCGGCGGGCGCGAGTGCGGCGTGCAGGGTGACGGCATAGTTGCGCAGCGCTGCAGCGGCCAGCGCCAGCCCGCCGAGCGGGGGCATCGGCACCACACTGCTCAGCCCACCGGCGAAAAGCAGTCCTCCGCTCCCACGCTGCCGCATCTCGGGTAGCAGCTGCCCGGCGAAGTCGACCGCGGGCACGACGCTGTCGAGAGCGGCCTTCGCGCCTGCGACGTCGAGGTCCGTGATATCGCCGGTCGGCGGGGTTTCGAAGGCGGCCGGGCCGTAGTAGCCGACGTCGATGCGGCCGAATCGGGCGCGGACGGCGTCGATGGCGCCGCGCAGCTGATCGGGGTGGGACGCGTCGGCGACGTAGGCCGCCGCCTCGATTCCCTTGTCGGCCAGCGCGGCCAGGTAATCCGAATGCCGTTGCGGTGAACGCGATATCAGTGCCACGCGGTATCCCGCGGCGCCGAACCGGTGGGCGACGGACAGGCCGAGCCCGGGCCCCGCGCCGAGGACGACCAGGACCGGGAGAGAAGTTGAGGTCATACTCAACTTACTAACATAAGTTGAGTACTCCCTCAACTTCACTATGCTGGGAGACATGTCGGCGATGCGTGCGGATGCGGTCCGTAACCGGGACCGTCTGCTGGTGGCGGCAGC
This sequence comes from Mycolicibacterium sp. 050232, assembly GCA_036235365.1. Taxonomy (GTDB): domain Bacteria; phylum Actinomycetota; class Actinomycetes; order Mycobacteriales; family Mycobacteriaceae; genus Mycobacterium. The sequence goes on from JAZBEZ010000011.1 coordinate 50,880, forward strand.
CGAGCTCTTCACCGAACGCGGTGTCGATGTACCTCTCGACGAGGTCGCGCGGAAAGCCGGCGTGAGCATCGGCACCCTCTACAACCACTTCCCGAACCGGGGCGCACTCCTGGACGTCGTGCTCTCCGATCGACTGGCTGTCATCGACCGGCTGGCCCAGCAGGCGCTCGCCGATGCCGACCCCTGGCGGGGATTCACCGGGTTCCTCGACAGCCTGTTCGCGATGCAGGCGTCCGACCGCAGCATCAACGACGCAGTGGCCCGCAATCCGGTCGGCGCCGTCGACGTCGCGGGAGAATGCGGGCGCGCCGGGGGACTGCTTGAGGCCGTGGTGGGGCAAGCCAAGGGCGCCGGGGTGCTGAGGGCCGACTTCGGTGCCGACGACCTGGCGACGCTGATGTGGGCGATGTCGAAGGTGATCGCGATGGCCGACGGCAACGACGTGGTCTGGCGGCGCCACCTGGGTTTCGTGCTGGACGGGCTGAAGGATCCGGTCGGCGAGAACGAGCCCGGGCGGTCAGCTCAAGGCGAACCGTAGTTTCGCGACCGCGGTCTGGTTCCAGATGCCTGCGGTGATCTCGTCGGGCCGCACGGCGAAGGTCTCGCCACTGCGGTCGAGCACCGTCACCGCGATGCGGGACAGCACGTCGTAGCCGGAATCGTCGTAGTGCAGCGCTCCGTTCGCTGCCTCGATCCGGCCCAGGACGTCCACCGTGAAGTTGTATACCAAGGTGTCCACCGCCCCGGCCGCCGCGGCGCGGGCGATGTCACCAAGGTCGGTGGCCACCAGCCCCTTGCCGAGGTCGTCGCCCAACTCCTCGACCCATGCGTTGGCCTGTTCGGCGTTCAGGGCGGGCAGCGACTCGCGGATGGCACCGTCGATCTGATCGGGCCGCAGCTCGTCGGCGGCCCCGGGCACCGCGACGATCTGACGTTTGTGGTCGAGCTTGCGGTACATGTCGAGCAGCGGGTCGGTCGCGAACAGGTACAGCGGCCGGATCGATGACGGATCGAGCTGACCCAGCTCGGCGTCCACCGCCTCGGCGACCCGCTTGGCGTACTGCTCGAGCAACACCTTCTTGCCCTCGTTGCCGACCAGGCGCCGCACATGACCCCGGTCCCGCACGGTGGCGCGATGGGTCGCGTCGGCCACGTCAGCCGCGTACTCGCCGGTGAGTTCCAACTCCTCGGCCCTCGTGCTCGCGGTGGCCTGCCACAGGTTCCAGCCGTCGGCCGACAGGGTCAGCGCGTAGGCCTCCTGCGGCGTGGTGACCGCCCGCACCAGTTGGCCGATGTCGAAGTAACTGCCCACCTGCGATTGGCTCTCCAGGGCATTGGGCAACACGTAGACCTCATGGAAGTCGTCGGAGATGAAGATGGCCACCGATCTGGAAAGGCTCAGCCACAGGTCCGATTCGGTGATCTCGGTCCAGCGCGACCGCAACTGTTCCTCCACGGCGTGCGGCGCTCCCGACTCGCGGATCGAGCGCAGCGCCCGGTCGACGGCGCTCTTCGCGGTCAACAGACTCTTCTCCCGCTCGTCGGGTCCCGGTGCGGTTTCGGCGTACACCGTGATGGCGTGCTCATGAGGCTCGCCGAGGCGGATCAGGTCGGCAACATCGGGCAGTTCGTAGCGGGTCATCACCACTCCTTCGTGCGGACTGATTCCAACCTTAGGCGCGCGATGGCAGCTGACCAGGGTAAAAAGACCCAGAAAAGTGGCATCGCGCAGCGGGTCGAGCCGGCTCAGTCCCGGTCGGAGGCCGATCTCACGGCCGCCAGTCCGCGTAGTAGTACCCCGATGCCGAACTCGAAGGCGTCGTCGGCCCGCGCCGGTTTCGGGCTGCCGGTGCCCAGGGCTGCGGCCAATGCCGGGCCCACTTCGGCGCCGGTGTGCCAGGGCTCGTCGGGGGCGGCCACGTCGAGGGCTGAGCCCAGCACATACGAATCCACCAGGGTGATGGCGCGAAGGACGTCGGCCGGGTCGAACCCGGCGCGGCTGAAGGTCGCCGCCAGGACGTTGTACATCGTGAGAGCGTGGTCGCTGTTGACCGCGTGGGCGGTGAGCAGCGGGATGAGGCGCGGGTAGCGGGCGTAGCTCTGTCGGTAGGTCCGCATGATGTCGGCGACCACGTCGGCCCACGGGCGGTCCGGGTCGTCGGCGGGCAGGGTCACTTCCGACATGGCCCGCTCGCGCAGCAGTTCGATGATCTGTCGGCGTCCGGCGACGTGGTTGTACAGCGATGACGGCCGGACCTTGAGCACCCGCGCCAGTTCGGGGACGGTGAATCCGCCGGTGGTATTGACCAAATCCATTGCGGCACCGGCTATGCGGTCAGCGGACAGCAGAGGTGCCGGAGGTCGTCCCATGGCTCATTTCTACTACCTCTTTACAACGCTCGGCGATGGCGCAACAATAAAACGAACTTGATTCGTTTTAGGAGACGACCCATGATCACCCTGACCGCCGCCGCGCCCGAGTCGCTGTCCCGCAGCACCGAGTCGACGCGCCCGCCGCTGCGGGTCGGTCTGGTGCAGCATCGGTGGCGTCCCGACGCCGCCGAGCTGGCCAAGGTGCTGCGCGAGGGTATCGACCGGGCGGCCGGAGCGGGAGCCGCCCTGGTCTGCCTGCCGGAGATCACCCTGCTGCGGTACCCCGCCGACACCCCGGCCGGCCCGAACCCGGGCGATACCGCCGAAGACCTGACCGGCGGCCCGACCTTCGCACTGGCCGCCGAGGCGGCCCGGGCCAACGGCATCTTCGTGCATGCATCCCTGTATGAAAAGGCCTCGGCGGCAGACGGTTTGGGCTTCAACACGGCGATCCTGGTGGCGCCGTCGGGCGAGTTGGTTGCCCGCACCCGCAAGATGCACATCCCGATCTCCGCCGGCTACTACGAGGACACCTATTTTCGTCCGGGCCCAGGGGTGTCCTCGGGCGACGGCGACCCGTACCCGGTGTACAACCCCGGCGGGCTCGGAGCCCGGATCGGTATGCCGACCTGCTGGGACGAATGGTTCCCCGAAGTGGCGCGAAGCTACTCACTCGGCGGTGCCGAGATCGTGGTCTACCCGACGGCCATCGGCTCCGAACCGGTGTTCCCGGCTTTCGACACCCAACCGCTGTGGCAGCAGGTGATCGTCGCCAACGGCATCAACAGCGGCCTGTTCATGGTGGTGCCCAATCGGATCGGCGACGAGGGCAAGGTCACCTTCTACGGCTCGTCGTTCATCTCCGACCCGTACGGCCGGGTGCTGGTGCAGGCGCCTCGCGACGAAGAAGCCGTGCTGGTTGCCGATCTGGACCTGGACCAGCGTCGCGACTGGCTGGAGCTCTTCCCGTTCCTGCTCACCCGCCGACCCGACAGCTATGGCCGGCTGACCGCTCCGGTCGATGTGCAGCGCCCGTACGGCGCCGGACACGAGGCCACGGCGGTTGTGAAGTGACCCGTCACGTGATGCCTGCGGAGAGTTCGCCGCAGGATCGTGTCTGGATGGCGTTCCCGTCCGCCGGCTACTCGCTGGGCGACACCGAAGCCGAACATCACGAAGCGCGCGCCACCTGGGCGGCGGTCGCGCACGCGGTGCTGGAGTTCGAACCGGTGACGATGGTGGTGGACCCCGCCGAGACGGCCGCGGCCCGGCGCTATCTGTCGGACGCCGTCGACATCGTCGAGGCGCCGTTGAACGACGCCTGGATGCGCGACATCGGCCCCACGTTCGTGCACGCCGAGGACGGTTCGGTGGCCGCGGTGGACTGGGTGTTCAACGGCTGGGGTGCCCAGGACTGGGCGCGCTGGGATCGTGATTCGAAAATCGGTGCGGCCGTGGCAGGTTGGGCCGGAGTGCCGGTGATCGATTCGGATCTGGTGAACGAGGGCGGCGGCATCCAGGCGGACGGGCTGGGCACCGTCCTGGTCACCGAGACCGTGCAACTGGATCCCGGCCGCAACCCCGGCGCCACCAAGGCCGACGTCGAAGCCGAGCTGGCCCGCACCATCGGTGCCGAGCACGCGGTCTGGCTGCCACGTGGGTTGACCCGCGACTCGCAGCGTTTCGGCACTCGCGGCCATGTCGACATCGTGGCGGCGATAACGTCGCCCGGTCGGCTGCTGCTTCACGCACAGCCCGCCGAGGAGCATCCGGATCACCTGGTGTGCAAGGAAATCCGCGCCTCCATCGAGCAGTCCCACGATGTCAGCGGACGACCGTGGGAGATCGTGGAGCTACCGGCACCGGCCCAGCTGACCGACGCCGACGGCTACGTCGACTACAGCTACATCAATCACCTGGTGGTCAACGGTGGGGTGATCGCTTGTGCCTTCGGCGATCCGCGCGACGCCGACGCGGCGGCGATCCTGGCCGAACAGTATCCAGGCCGCCGTGTCGTCAGCGTCGATGCCCGCCCGCTGTTCGAGCGTGGCGGCGGCATTCACTGCATCACACAGCATCAGCCTTCGGCGCTCCGGCGGTAATCAGCCGGCCGATCGCCGTGCTCACCCGGGCGCGGTTGCCGGTCCCGTTGCGCAGCACCCAGGACGTCAGGTGCTCGACGAGCTCGCGCACCTGCAACAGCGCCTGGATCCGCTGACCCTCGTCGCTGTTGCCGGACAGCTCGGCCTCCCACAGCGTGTCCAGATCGAGGATGTCGCGCACCGTCGCGTAGGCCTGGGCCACCTGCGGCGTGGTCACCGCCAACCGCTCCTGCATGCGGTAGATGGTGCCGGGACCCACCCGGTTGATCAGCTCGCCCGCCACCGAGGTCGCGACGATCTCACGGCGCAGCGGATGGCGGCTGATTTCTCCGCGGGCCTGCTCGGCGATCCCCGTCGGGAAATAGTCCATGAGGCGGTGGGTGAACGCCTCGTGGTCCGGGATCTCGGAGGCGAGCAATTCTTGTGTCACCAGGTTCTTGGATTGGGCCAGCAACACCGCGATCTCGGGACGGGTGAGACCCAGCCCCATGGAGCGGCGGCGGACCAGCTCCGGCCCGGCGGGCAGCCCCTCGACCTGGGGATCGACGCCTGCCTCATCCCGCAGATTGCCGATCAACCGGATGTGCCGGTCCAGCAGCGAGTCGGCTTCGGCGGCAGCCATACTGATCGCCAGGATCGCCTCGGCATTGTCGGCCAGCACCCGCTCGGCGACCTCGTCGGTGGCCTCGGCGAGCAGCGCATTGCGTTGTGCGGTACCGATGTTGCCGGAGTCCAGGGCGATCTTGATGTTGACCTCGAGGTCTGAGGTCGCCACACCGGCCGCGTTGTCGATGAAATCGGCGTTGATGCGCCCACCGTCGAGCGCGAACCCGACGCGCGCCTGCTGGGTGAGGCCGAGGTTGCCGCCTTCGCCGATCACCTTGCAGCGCAGCTGCGATGCCGTCACCCGCACGCGGTCGTTGGCCTTGTCCCGCGCGTCGGCGTTGGTTTCTCCGTCGGCTCTGACGTAGGTGCCGACACCGCCGTTCCACAGCAGGTCGACGGGAGCACGCAGCACCGCCGCGATCAACTCGTCCGGGGTGCACTCAGCTGCCTCGATAGCCAGCACGGACCGTGCCTGCGGTGACAGCGGTATCGATTTGGCAGTCCGGGGCCAGACCCCGCCGCCGGTGGAGATCAGCTTCGAGTCGTAGTCCTGCCAGCTCGACGCGGGCAGCCCGAACAAGCGTGTGCGCTCGCCGAAGGATGTCCGAGGGTCCGGGTCGGGATCGACGAAGATGTGTCGGTGGTCGAACGCCGCGACCAGCTTGATGTTGTGGGACAGCAACATTCCGTTGCCGAACACGTCGCCGGACATGTCGCCGATGCCCGCCACGGTGAACGGCTCGACATCGATGTCGTGGCCCGCTTCGGCGAAGTGCCGCCGGACCGAGAGCCAGGCGCCGCGAGCGGTGATGCCCATGGCCTTGTGGTCGTAGCCGGCCGAGCCGCCGGAGGCGAATGCATCGCCGAGCCAGAAGCCGTACTCGGCGGCAACGGCATTGGCCACGTCGGAGAACGTCGCGGTGCCCTTGTCGGCAGCCACGACCAGGTAGGCGTCGGCGCCGTCGGGGCACACCGTCCGGTCCGGATGCCGGACTGCGCCGTCGACGATGTTGTCGGTGATGTCGAGCAGCCCGCGGATGAAGGTGCGGTAGCCGTCGGCGGGGGTGATGTCGGCGTTGCGCAACACGAAAGCGCCCTTGGCGCCGCTCGGCACGATGGGTGCGTTCTTGACGGCCTGCGTCTTCATCAGGCCGAGCACCTCGGTGCGGTAGTCCTCGGGGCGGTTCGACCAACGCAGCCCACCTCGAGCGATGGCGCCGCTGCGTACGTGGATGCCCTCCACGGTGTCCGAGCACACGTAGATTTCGCGATAGGGGACCACCGGGCCGGTGTCGGACAGCCGGGCCGAGTCGATCTTGAAGGAGAGGTAGTCCTTGCCCTGACCGTCCGGTCCGAGCTGGAACCAGTTGGTACGCAACGTCGCCCGGACGAAGCTGTGCAGGGCACACCGGATGCGCTCGTCATCGATCGAGGTCGCGGCGTCTACCAGGGCCGCCACGTCACGATCGGCTTGGCCAGCGTCGATGCGGCCGCTGCCGTCGGGGTTGAAGCGCGCGTCGAACAGGGTCAGCAGCGCGTTCACGAAATCCGGTGCGCCGACCAACGAGTCGACGATGTAGTCGGCCGAGAATCCCAACCCGGTCTGCCGGATGAATCGTCCGGCCGCACGGACCAGGACTGCCCTGCGCCAATCGATTCCGGCCGCCGGGATGAGCGCGGCGTAGCTATCCACCTGCCACCGTCGGGCAGCTGCCGCTTCGAAGGCCCGTGCGATCAGATCGAGGGTGGTCCCGGGCAGGTCCAGGCTGCCGAACTCGTAGTGGTGTCCGGTGTCGGTGAGTCGGTAGGAGGCGACACGCAAGCCGAAGTGTTCGAACATGGCGCACACCTCGGCGAGTAGCGGCGGCTGCTCGGGCCACTGCACCTCGGCGCGGGTGCCGGCTTCGTCGACGGCAAAAGACACACGGGCAGAAGGGTTTTCCACAGAGAGAGTGTGGGCCATGGCGGACTCGGCGACCATAGACATTCCGGTGATCCTCTCCGCGCTCCAGACGCCATTCTGTCTAGTGATTTGTGCACGATTTTCCGCGGCGTGCGCGGAAAATCGTGCACAAATAGTCAGGCAGAGTGTCGAAGCCGCAAGGCATTCCGTATCTCTGCGAGGACTCGATCGGGATATTCAGTCAGATCGAGCCAGGTGAACCGCAGAATCTGATATCCGTGCAGCGAGATGATGTTCTGCCGGTTTCGATCGTTCTCGAAGTCGTCAGCGCTGCTGTGAAACGCCCAGCCGTCGACCTCGATCGCAAGCCTTGCTGCTTGAAAGACGACGTCGATCTTGTATCCCGCGACCGGGTGGTTGGCCGTCCATCCGGTGATGTTGTTGTGACGCAGGAGTTTCAGCAGCAGGCGCTCGGCTTCGGAGCGGGCGCCGTCTGCAGCAGACAGCAGCAGTATCCGGGCGGCGGGTGACCCGTGCCTGCCCTTGTTGCGCAGGTGCGCATCCCATAGTTGTTTCAGCTCGACGTGCCGCTGCAGTGCCGCATCCATCAACGTGGCGCCACCCCTGCGACGGGTCGCGGCTTCGATGACCGAAAGAGGAAGTGCGGTTACGCGGAGCCCGTTGCGTTCGACGATGTCGGAGCTGAGCAGATCGCGGCGTCGGACCCGGATCCCGTCGCGCTTGCGGTGATTGCTCACCTTGGGCACGGTGACTTCGACGCTGTCGGGCGGATAACGGGTGACGCCATGCCACCATGCGGCGGCCAGGCCGCTGGCGGTAGCTGCCGGCCCGTACGACCACACCGCGCTGCGCACCCGTGCTGAATCGGTGAATGGGCGATCGTCGACGAAGAACACTCCGGGTGCGCAACGCTGCCAGTGGCCCGAACGAACGCGACGGCTGATCGCGTCGTCGCTGAGACCGGCAGACAGGGCTTGGGCCCGCGTGATTACGCCATCGTGATTGCGAAGGTAGTCGTCGAGCACACTGAATCGGACGCTGGCGTCGCCGCTTCGGTTCCACCGATTGTGATTTGTGCACGATTTTCCGCGGCAAGCGCGGAAAATCGTGCACAAATCACGGCAACTCCATGGTCAGGGTTTCGCCCCGGAAGAAGGCCGGCTGGATGAAACGCAGGACGAGCATCAGGACGGCGCCGAACAGCAGGATGCCGAAGCCGAGATAGAACACCAGGCCGATGCCGCCGATCGACGCGCCGCTGCCACTGGCCTCCGGGTCCATGCTCACCAGCACCGATTTGACGAACACCGACAGCAGCATGACCCCGCCGACCGCCGGGAACACCAGCTTGTAGACGATGTTCCTCGGGCTGAGGAACAGCTCCTTGCGGAAGAACCACACGCAGGCGAACGCGGTGATGCCGTAGTACCAGCAGATCATGATGCCAAGGGCGGCAATGGTATCCAGCAGGGTGCGCTCGGAAAGCAGCGTCACGACGGTGTAGAAGCCCGCTGTGACCACACCGGCGACCACAGTGCTGAACACCGGTGACAGCGATCGGGGGCTGACGCTGGCGAACCGTTTGGGGAAGGCGCCGTAGGCGCCCATCGCCAGCATGGTGCGGGCGGCCGGTAGGACGGTGGTCTGCAGGCTGGCGATCGAGGACGCGAACACCGCCAGCAGCAGCAGGGGCCCGCCCCAGTCGCCCAGCACCGGGTAGGCCAGCGCCCCGAAGACGTTCTCCGCGATCTCTTCGTTGCCCAGCCCCAGCCCCATCTCGCCGACCCCGGCGTACATCATCACCGCGACCGCCACCAGCAGGTAGGTCAGCAGGATCGACAGCACACACAGCAATCCGGCCCGGCCTGGCACCTTGGTCGGGTCCTTGCTTTCCTCGCCCAGCGTCAGGCAGGTGTCCCAGCCCCAGAACGCGAAAATCGAGCCGATCAGCCCGATCACGAAGGCGCTCATCGTGAGTCCGGTGAACGGATCGAACCATTGGATGTCGAAGCTCAAATGCCCTTCGGTGCTGCCGGACCGCGCGATGGCGACCACCGCGAACGTGATGAGGACGGTCATCTGGAAGCCGACCAGCACGTACTGCACCTTCTCGCTGGTGGTGATTCCGCGGCAGGAGATGTAGGTGGCGATGGCGAGCAGTGCGACCGTGGAAACGATGTTGACCGTGACGTCTTCGGCCGGGAGCATCGCGAGGGTGTCGTTGTGCAGCACCTTGCCCAGGAACTCATAGCCGAACAGAACACCGATCGAGGCCAGGTTGGACAGCACGATGATGGTGGCGATCACCATGCCCCACCCGCACATCCAGCCGACGTACGGGCCGAACGCTTTTGTGGACCAGGTGAACGACGCGCCACAGTCGGGGGCCCGCGAGTTGAGTTCGCGGTAGGCGTAGGCGGTCAGGAACATCGGGATGAACCCGGCGATCAGGATGGCGGGCATCTTGAGCCCGACCGCGGCGACGATGAGCCCGATGCTGGCGGTCAGCGTGTAGCCGGGCGCCACTGTCGAGATGCCGAGGACGGCGCCGGTGAAGGTACCGATGCGCCCAGCGGCCAGGCCTTTGGCGACCAGGCCCTCCTCGTGCTCGGCCCGCTCCAGCTCTGTGCTGGCCAGCTGCTCAGACATGTCCTGCCCCTTCATCTTTCGGTACCACAAACATCGGGACTTGCAGAACACGCAGCATCTTGGCCGCAGTCGACCCGAGGAACAGGCGGCGCGGCTGAGCGAGCCGGCTCGAACCGACCATGATCATGTCGCCGTGATGCCAGCCCAGTTTGTTGACCGCCTCCTCGACGGTCGGCCCGGTGGCCACGCGGGACGTGACGGGAACATCGTCTGGGAGGAACTCTTTCGCCTGGTCCAGGGCGTGCTGCGCATGCTGCTGAGCGGCTTCCAGCCGACGGGCATCGTCCACGGCCACCAGGGACACCAGGCGAAGGGGAGTCTCGGTGGCCCGGCAGAATCGCAGGGCGGTGTCGAGCAGCAGGGTGGCTCCGGGCCGGGTACCGATGGCGCACGTGACTTCGCGGATCCGCTCGGTGCGGTGCAACCGGGCCCCGCGCGGTGCGATCACCACCGGGATCGGGGAGGCATGAACCAGATCGTTGACCACAGAGCCGAGGGACAGCGGACCGGCCATCCCGCCGCCGGCCCCGCCGACCACCAGCGCTTCGGCGTCCAGGTTCTCGGCCGCGGCGATCAGGCCCATGGTGCCGGATTCGTCGTAGCCCAGGTGGGTGGTCACCGGCACGTCGTTGCGCACCCCGGCCGCGGCTGCAGCCAGCCAGCCGTCGGCTTCTCGGTGCAGCACATCGCCGGGGGTGGGGGCGATCGCCGAGCGGTCGCTGGGCAGCACCATGCACAGGTCGAGGCCGGCGCCCAGCGTGCGGGCGATCTGTTCCCCGACCGCGACGGCGTCATCACCTCCCGGTGTGGCGAGGTAGGCGACGGCGATCCGTGAAGTACTCATCCGGGGAGCTCCTGTCGGCGGGTCCGTCTCGTGCTGCATCAGCTGTTTGGCGGCCCAAGTGTGTCGCGGAACACATCGGAGATCATCCGACAGAATGGAGATTCTCTGTGCAGTTTTTCGACGTTCTGTACATTCCTGTGCATGGCCGTGCCGGTGCGGTGGGTGATCGAACAGTCGGACCTGCATCTGCGTCTGATGGCGGGCGCGGCCGGCGTCGGGCGCGAGGTGAACCTCGTGCTGACCACTGAACTGGCCAATCCGGCCGAATGGCTCTCCGGTGGCGAGTTGGTGCTGACCACCGGTATCAGCTTGCCGGCCGGCGGCCGGGGCCGGCGACGTTACCTGCAGCTCCTCGCCGAAAGTGGCGTCTCCGCAGTCGGATTCGGTACCGGCCTGACGTTCGACGCGGTGCCCGACGAATTGGTGTCAGCCGCCGAGGAGCTCGGGCTGCCACTGATAGAGGTGCCGCTCCGCACCCCGTTCGCGGCAGTGGTGCAGCGGGTAGGTTCACGCATCGCCGCGCTCGAGTACGACGCCGTGCTGCGTGCTTCGAAGGCGCAGCCGCGGATAACCCGGGCGGTGGTGAGCGATGGCCCGCGGGTGTCGCGGCTGAACTCGGCCGCGCGCTGAAGGCTGCCGTGGTGGTGCTGGATCCGACCGGCACGGTGATCGCATCGCACCCGGGCAACCTGAGCGTCACGACGGTGAACCTGGTGCGCGATTCGATCGAACCGGGCGCCGCGTCAGGGGTCAGGGTGCTGTCCGACGGCACCACGGTGGCTCAGCAGGACATCCGGGTCGGCGGCCGCTCGCACGGCGCGCTGGCAGTGGTCAGCCCGGCCGCACTAAGTCCTGTCGACCAGGTGCTGTTCGGTCACGCAACGTCGTTGCTGGCCTTGGACTTCGAGAAGCCGGCCCGGTTGCAGGAGGTACAGCGGCTGCTCAACGAACAAGCACTGGGGCTGCTGCTGGCCGGCGAACTCGACCCGGATCCGGTGTACGCGCAGCTGGTTCCGGCCACCGACGCGCAGGGCCGGATTCGGGTACTGGTCGTCGAGTTCGACGCGGTGAAGTCCGCGAGCCACCGGCGCCGCACGATTACGTCGATGGTGAAAGAGCTGGAGGCCGCTGGTCATCCGGTGTTCGTGCACGCTTCCGATCATCGGCTGACGGTGTTGCTGCCGGGCAGCGAGACGGTCGACGGTGCGGCCGATCTGCTGGACGGACTGGATCGGTCGGTGCGCACGTCCAGCCGCAGCGGGCTGAGCGGGACGCAGCCGCTGGCTCGGTTGGTGCAAGCTGTCGAGGACGCCCGACTGGCCGCGTCGATGGCCGAACGTGGCTGTTACCCATTGGAATTCGCCGCGCTGGCGGGCAGCGCACTGTTGTCCTCCGGGCCCAGCCGCGAGGTGCTGGTTGCGCTCGGGGCGGCAGTGCTGACTCCCGTGGCCGACCACGACGCCCAGCACGGATCCGGTCTGATGGCGGCGCTGCGGGCGTTCCTGGAAGCGAACGGCCAGTGGGAGGCCGCTGCGGCAGCCATCGGCGTGCACCGGCACACGATGCGCAAGCGGATCGAGATGGCCGAGACATTGTTGGGTTGTGACCTCGGGGTGGCCAGGGTGCGGGCCGAACTGCTGCTGGCGATCTTGGCGCGCGGCTGATCGCGCGGCTCAGGCGGTGACGACGGTGTCGTCCGCGGTGCGCTCCCGCCGCCAGCCGACATAGGTCAACCACAGCCCCATCGCGGTCAGCAGCAGGAAGAAGATCCGGGCCGCCAAGAGCGGTCCCGGGTTGGTGATCGTCGCGGTCGCCCCGGAGTCGATCGCCGACGGAACGGCCATCATCGCCACGCCGCGCAGCGCCACGAACCAGCCGAACAGCGAGATGAGCGTCGCCGTCACGCTGTACCAGTACTGGTGGAACGCGATCACGACCAGGCCCATCATCAGCATCGCCGCACCGAGGATCCACGGCAGGATCGCGTTGTCGAACAGGCCGCCGAGCAACCCGGTCAGGTCGGGCAGGCGAATCGCGATGATCGCCGTCGCCGTCGCGACGAACGGGCCCAGCACGCGGGCGAACGCGCGCGTGCGGCGGCGGGCTTCGGGGGTGGCTGGTGGCATCGCTGGCTCCGATCAATAAACCGACGGACGGTCTATTTTTAGGCTAGGCTCGGACCGGAGCGGACGTCAATGGGAGGTGGCCGTGGCCCGTCGGGTCAAACCGGAGGAGTACGCCGCCCGGCGTCGAGAGATCCTCGACGCCGCCCTGGAGCTGATCCGGGACAAGGGCTACGAGCGGATGACCATCGAGGATGTGCTCGCCAAGGTGCAGCTGTCCAAGGGCGCGCTCTACCACTACTTCGGCTCGAAACAGGCGCTGCTGGAGGGGATCGTCGACGCGATGACCGAAAGTGCGGCGAAGCCGTTGCAGGCGGTGGTCGACGACGCCGGCCTCGACGGCGTCGCCAAGCTCCACGCCTACTTCGGTGCGTCCGCGGCCTGGAAGGCCGACAACCCGGACACCGTGACAATCCTCGTGCACCTGTGGCGGGACGAGAATGCGCTGTTCCGGCAGAAGCTGGCCAAGGAATCCATGCACACGTCGGTGCCGATGCTCGAAACCGTCATTCGCCAGGGATGCGAGGAAGGGGTGTTCGACGTCGAGTACCCGCACGAGGCGGCGATGCTCATCGCCGGCCTCGACGGCGTGCTCGCCGATGCCTTCGCCGTCGCGACCGAGCGGGACGGATCCCCCGGAATCGACGTCAGCGGACCCCAGGCACAACGGGTGATCGGCGCCTATCGACAGGCGATCGAACGCATCCTCGGGCTACCCGGCGGCTCCCTGGGCGTTATGTAGCCAGATTTTGCCGCACCGTCAGCGCGAGCTTGTCCACCGTTACCGTTACCCACCCCGTAAGCTCGTTAGCGTGCAGCGACGAATCATGGGAATCGAGACGGAATTCGGTGTGACCTGCACCTTCCATGGCCATCGCCGGCTCAGCCCCGACGAGGTCGCCCGCTATCTGTTCCGGCGGGTGGTGTCGTGGGGCCGCAGTTCCAACGTGTTCCTCCGCAACGGAGCCCGCTTGTACCTCGACGTGGGCAGCCACCCCGAGTATGCGACCGCCGAATGCGACAACCTGACGCAGCTCGTCACCCACGACCGCGCCGGCGAGCGCGTCCTGGAGGACCTGCTGATCGATGCCGAGCAGCGGCTGGCCGACGAGGGCATCGGCGGCGACATCTACCTGTTCAAGAACAACACCGACTCGGCGGGCAACTCCTACGGCTGCCACGAGAACTACCTGATCGTGCGGGCCGGTGAGTTCTCCCGGATCTCCGACGTACTGCTGCCGTTCCTGGTCACCCGCCAGCTCATCTGCGGCGCGGGCAAAGTCCTGCAGACGCCGAAGGCCGCCACCTTCTGCCTGAGCCAGCGTGCCGAGCACATCTGGGAGGGCGTCTCCAGCGCGACGACGCGGTCACGTCCGATCATCAACACCCGCGACGAGCCGCACGCCGATGCCGAGAAATACCGCCGCCTGCACGTCATCGTCGGTGACTCCAACATGTGCGAGGCCACCACGATGCTCAAGGTGGGCACCGCTTCGCTGGTGCTGGAGATGATCGAGGCGGGCGTCCCGTTCCGGGACTTCTCCCTCGACAACCCGATCCGTGCCATCCGCGAGGTCAGCCACGATCTCACCGGGCGGCGTCCGGTCCGGCTGGCCGGCGGGCGGCAGGCCAGCGCCCTGGACATCCAGCGCGAGTACTACAGCCGGGCGGTGGAATACCTGCAGACCCGTGAGCCGAGCACTCAGATCGAGCAGGTGGTCGACCTGTGGGGCCGGCAACTCGACGCGGTCGAGAGCCAGGACTTCGCCAAGGTCGACACCGAGATCGACTGGGTGATCAAGCGCAAGCTGTTCCAGCGCTACCAGGACCGCTACAGCATGGAGCTGTCCGATCCGAAGATCAGCCAGCTCGATCTCGCCTACCACGACATCAAGCGCGGTCGCGGCGTGTTCGATCTGCTGCAGCGCAAAGGCCTGGCCGCCCGGATCACCACCGACGAGGAGATCGACGCGGCGGTCAACACGCCGCCGCAGACCACCCGGGCCAAGCTGCGCGGCGAGTTCATCAGTGCCGCACAGGAAGCCGGGCGGGATTTCACCGTCGACTGGGTGCACCTCAAGCTCAACGATCAGGCCCAGCGCACCGTGCTCTGCAAGGATCCGTTCCGGTCGGTCGATGAGCGAGTCAAGCGCCTGATCGCCAGCATGTGAGCTCTAAGCTGTCCTCTCGTGGCGGTATCCAAAGTCGAGCGGTTGATGAACCTTGTCATCGCCCTGCTGTCCACCGATCGTTTTCTGCCGGCAGAAAAGATCCGCAAGATCGTCCAGGGCTACGAGGACAGCTCCAGTGACGAGGCGTTCTCGCGCATGTTCGAGCGCGACAAGAACGAATTGCGCGATCTGGGAATCCCGCTGGAGACCGGCCGGGTGTCGAAGTTCGATCCCACCGAGGGGTATCGGATCAACCGGGAGGCGTATGCGCTTCCGGCTGTTGAGTTGACCACGGACGAGGCCGCTGCCGTGGCGGTGGCCACGCAGTTGTGGCAGTCCCCGGAGTTGATCACCGCGACCCAGGGTGCGGTGCTCAAGCTGCGGGCAGCGGGGGTGGACGTCGAAGGTGGTGATCCGGCCGTCGCGATCACCACCACGGCTGTACTGCCCGGTATCCGAGGTTCGGAGAAGGTGCTCGGGACCCTGCTGTCGGCCATCGACACCGGGCGGGTGGTGCAGTTCCAACACCGGTATTCGCGCAGCGATCCCTACACCACCCGCACCGTCGAACCGTGGGGTGTGGTGACGCACCGGGGACGCTGGTACCTCGTGGGGCATGACCGGCTTCGCGACGACACCCGTACCTTCCGGCTGTCCCGCCTCGGTGACACGGTCGCGGCCATCGGAGATGCCGGTGCCGTGCAGAAACCCGACGGGGTCAACCTGCGTGAGGTCGTGCAGCGCGTCGTCGCCGAGCCGCCGACAGGGGAGCAGGCCCGGGTCTGGGTGGCCGACGGGCGGGCCACCGCCTTGCGGCGGCAGGCCATCGCGACCCGGTCGCGCACGCTGGCCGGCCGCGCCGGCGAGGAGATCACCGTCGACCTCGGGGGATACGACAGATTGGCCAGGGAGATCGCGAGTTACGGAGCCGACGCCGTGGCGCTGGCGCCACCGTCGCTGCGCGAGGACGTGTTGGGGCGGTTGCGGTCGCAGGCGGGCAAAGAATGAGCCAGGTATCGACCCGGCTGGTCCGGATGCTGAACATGGTGCCGTACTTCCAGGCCAATCCGAAGGTCACGCGTGCGGAGGCGGCCGGGGCGCTGGGAGTGACCCGCAAGCAGCTGGACGACGACCTGCGGCAGTTGTGGATGTGTGGCCTGCCCGGCTACAGCCCCGGCGATCTCATCGACTTCGATTTCGAAGGCGACACAGTCGAAGTCACGTTCAGCGCGGGCGTGGACCGCCCGCTGCGGCTGACCTCTACCGAAGCGACCGGCATCCTGGTGGCGCTGCGGGCATTGGTCGACGTGCCCGGCATGGTCGATCCGGAGGCCGCGCGCAGCGCCATCGCCAAGATCGAATCCGCCGCCGGAAGCAAGCTGGCGGCCGTCGACGAGCCGGCGCAGACCGAAAGCGTCGCCGCGGCCGCTGCGCGGGCCGCGGTGCGCGACGGCCGGGCGGTGACACTCGAGTACTACTCGGCGTCACGGGATTCGTTGAGCCGGCGCACAGTCGATCCGATCCGGGTCGCGCTGGTGGGTGACAACAGCTATCTGGAGGCGTGGTGCCGCACCGCGGAGGCGGTGCGGCTGTTCCGCTTCGACCGCATCGTCGACGCGCAGGTGCTCGACGAGACTTCGGCGCCGCCACCGCCGGCGGTGCAGGCCGGCCCCGACACGTCGCTGTTCGACGCGGATCCGGCCCTCCCTTCGGCCACGCTGTTGGTCGATGCGACCGCGGCGTGGGTGTTCGACTACTACCCGTTGCGGGTGGTCAGGGAACTTCCCGACGGCGCCTGCGAGGCGGCGATGACCTATGCCTCCGACGACTGGATGGCCAGGTTCGTCCTCGGCTTCGGCTCGGCGGTCAAGGTGCTCGCCCCGGAATCGTTGGCGCAGCGGGTTCGGGACGGGGCCGTTGAGGCCCTGCGTGTCTACGACGCCGACGACGCACGCGGGTAGACTCAGCACGGACGTCTGGAGGTAACCAAATTGGGTGGTCTACAACCCTGGCACTGGATCATTGTCATCGCGGTGTTCGTGCTGCTTTTCGGCGCCAAGAAGCTGCCGGACGCCGCGCGGTCGCTCGGCAAGTCGATGCGGATCTTCAAGTCTGAGATCAAGGAGATGCAGTCGGATTCTGCGGCCTCCCCGGCGGAGGCACCGCCGGCCAAGCCGATTGCCTCCGAGCGGGTCGACGCTCCGGCTCCCGAGCAGTCCCCGGACCGCCACACGGCCTGACCGGTCCGGCACCCGATCGCGGTCATCGCCCCGCGATGACGTGTCGCGTCTAAGACCAGGCCTAGAACACGCCCGTGACCTCCGGATTCATCAAGAAGCTCGATCCCCGCCGCCGCCGTTCGCGGGTCAACCCCGACGGCACGATGTCGTTGGTCGACCACCTGCACGAGCTGCGCAACCGTCTACTGATTGCCGTAGCCGCCGTTCTGCTGACGACGATCTTCGGCTTCCTCTGGTACACCAACGGCTTCTTCGGTTTCCACAGCCTGGGGGAATGGCTGCGCGGCCCGTACTGCTCGCTGCCTGCCTCGGCGCGGGCGACCATCGCACCCGACGGCGAGTGCCGGCTGTTGGCCACCGGCCCGTTCGACCAGTTCATGCTGCGCCTCAAGGTGGCGCTGGCCGCCGGGCTGGTGCTGGCCTGCCCGGTGTGGCTCTACCAGCTGTGGGCGTTCATCACGCCAGGTCTGTACAAGAAGGAACGCCGCTTCGCGATGGCGTTCGTCGGCCTCGGCGCCGTGCTGTTCATCACCGGCGCGATCCTGGCGTACGTGGTGCTGGCCACCGCCCTGGGCTTCCTGCTCACCGTCGGCAGCGACGTGCAGGTCACCGCGCTGTCGGGCGAGCAGTACTTCGGTTTCCTGATCAACCTGCTGCTGGTGTTCGGCATCAGCTTCGAGTTCCCGCTCCTGATCATCATGCTCAACCTGGTCGGCATGCTCAGCTACGAGCGGCTCAAGGCCTGGCGGCGCGGACTGATCTTCGGCCTGTTCGTGTTCGCGGCGTTCGCCACGCCGGGCTCTGACCCGTTCACCATGCTGGCGCTGGCCTGTGCGCTCAGCCTGCTACTGGAGTTCGCCATCCAGGTCGCGCGGGTCAACGACAAGCGCAAGGCCCGGCGCGAGGCACTGGAGGTGCCCGAGGACGAGGCCGCGCCGATCCCGTCGGCGGACCCGCTCGAGCGGCCCGAACCGGTGACCGAGCCGGATGTGAGGCCGTCGCGGATCGACATCGACGACGATGCCACCTGAGTCCGCTGACCAACCCGGCGTTGAGCTGACCAAGTTCACCGCCGAATATCCGTTCGCCCTCGACGATTTCCAGCTGCGTTCCTGTCGCGCACTGGAAAGCGGCCACGGCGTACTGGTGTGCGCACCCACCGGGGCCGGCAAGACGGTGGTCGGTGAGTTCGCGGTGCACCTGGCGCTGGCGGCGGGCGGCAAGTGCTTCTACACCACACCGATCAAGGCATTGAGCAACCAGAAGCACAACGATCTCGTGGCCCGCTACGGCGCGGACAAGATCGGCCTGCTCACCGGCGACCAGTCCATCAACGGTGACGCCGACATCGTGGTGATGACCACAGAAGTGCTGCGCAACATGCTGTACGCGAACTCGCCTGCACTGCAAGGTCTTTCCTACGTCGTGATGGACGAGGTGCATTTCCTGGCCGACCGCATGCGCGGTGCGGTATGGGAGGAGGTGATCCTGCACCTGCCCGAGGATGTGCTCCTGGTCAGCCTGTCGGCGACAGTCAGCAATGCCGAGGAGTTCGGCGGCTGGATCCAGACCGTGCGGGGCGACACCACCGTCGTCGTCGACGAGCACCGGCCGGTCCCGCTGTCGCAGCACATGCTCGTCGGACGGCGGTTGTTCGATCTGTTCGAGGGCAGCAACAGCGCGCTCGTGGACCCGGACCTGTTGCGCCACATCAGCCATCGGCGGGAAGCCGATCGCCTGGCCGACTGGCAACCGCGTGGACGGGGGCGTGGGCGGGGCGGGGGAGGCCGCCCCCAGCTGTACCGGCCGCCCAGCCGGCCCGACGTGATCGCCACCCTGGACGCCGCCGGACTGCTGCCGGCCATCACGTTCGTGTTCTCGCGCGCCGGATGCGACGCGGCGGTCCAGCAGTGCCTGCGGGCACCGCTGCGGCTGACCACCGACGAGGAGCGCGCCCGGATCGCGGAGATCGTCGAGCGCCGCTGTGCCGACCTGGCCGAATCCGACCTCATCGTCCTCGACTACCACCAGTGGCGCGAAGGCCTGCTGCGCGGGCTCGCTGCCCACCACGCCGGCATGCTGCCGGTGTTCCGGCACACCGTGGAGGAGCTTTTCACCGCGGGCCTGGTCAAGGCGGTGTTCGCCACCGAGACCCTGGCGCTGGGCATCAACATGCCTGCCCGCACCGTGGTGCTCGAGCGGCTGGTGAAGTTCAACGGCGAACAGCACGTGCCGTTGACGCCGGGGGAGTACACCCAGTTGACCGGGCGGGCGGGTCGTCGCGGTATCGACGTCGAAGGCCATGCCGTGGTGCTGTGGCGGCCCGACGACAGCAATGCCGAACCGGCCGAGGTCGCCGGGCTGGCCTCGACCCGAACCTTCCCGCTACGTAGCTCGTTCGCGCCGAGCTACAACATGACCATCAACCTGGTACAGCAGATGGGGCCCGAACAGGCCCACAAACTGCTGGAGCGCTCGTTCGCCCAGTATCAGGCCGACCGCTCGGTGGTCGGATTGGTGCGCGGGATCGCGCGCGGCGAGCGGATGATGGGCGAGCTGGCGGCCGAACTCGGTGGAAAAGACGCGCCGATCCTCGACTACGTCCGGTTGCGATCCAAGATCGGCGAACGTGAACGCGCCCAGTCACGGGCATCGCGGCTACAACGGCGCAGAGCCGCCACCGACGCCCTGGCCGGGTTGCGCCGCGGCGACATCATCACCATCACCCACGGTCGCCGCGGCGGCCTGGCGGTGGTGTTGGAGCCCGCCGAACGTGACAGCGACGATCCACGACCGCTGGTGCTCACCGAACACCGTTGGGCAGGCCGGATTTCGTCGGCCGACTACTCTGGCGCCTCGGCTCCGCTGGGCGCGATGACGCTGCCGAAACGGGTGGAGCACCGGCAGCCACGCGTGCGTCGGGACCTGGCGTCGGCGCTGCGATCGGCGGCCGCCGAGCTGTCGTTGCCCTCCAAGCGTGCGAGCCGGGGCGCCGGGGCGCCCGAACGGGATGTCGATCCGGAACTGGCCGGTCTGCGCGACCAACTGCGCCACCACCCGGCGCATCAACTACCGGAGCGCGAAGCCCAGGCCCGGATCGCCGAACGCTATCTGCGCATCGAGCGCGACAACGCCCAGATCCAGCAGAAGGTGAACGCGGCGACGAACTCGCTGGCCCGCACCTTCGACCGGATCGTGGCGCTGCTCAGTGAACGTGGCTTCATCGGAGCGCACAAGGACGGCGAACTCAAGCCGGATCTCAAGGTCACCGATGCCGGCCGGCTGCTGGCCCGTATCTACAGCGAGAGCGATCTGCTGGTGGCCGAGTGTCTGCGGGCCGGGCTGTGGGACGGTCTGCAGCCGGCGGAACTGGCCGGCGTGCTCTCGGCCGTGCTGTTCGAATCGCGCGGAGACACCGCCGGTGGCGTATTGGGCGTCGACATCCCCACCGCGGGTCTGCGCCGCGCACTGGCCCAGACCCGGCGGATGTCGGCCGACCTCCGTGGCGACGAGCAACGGCACCGACTGGCCCCGAGTCGCGAACCTGACGAAGGATTCGTCACCGCGGTCTACCGCTGGGCCACGACCGGTGATCTGGGCGCGGCGCTCGCAGCCTCCGATGTCGGCGGTTCGGGTTCGGCGCTGTCGGCGGGCGATTTCGTCAGGTGGTGCCGCCAGGTGCTCGATCTGCTCGACCAAGTGCGGAATGCCGCTCCCACGCCTGCCCTGCGCAATACCGCGAAACGCGCTGTCAACGACGTTCGCCGCGGCGTTGTTGCTGTTGATGCGGGGTAGCCGACTGCTGGTTGGTTGATGACCGCATCAAGTTGTCGGTGGTGCCAGTCAGGATGCCTACATGGGTAGATCTCGACCCCGTCGCCGGATCGGTGATCCAGTGGTGCTGGATGGGCCCGCGGGAGTGCGGATCCGCACCCGTATTCACCTGAGCATGGCCGAAGCCGCCGCTATTGGGGCGATCGGATCGTTTCTGGATCGGTGTATCGCACGGAACTGGCGCGCAGGGTGCGGTTGGGTCGACTGGATCGGCAGGCGCATGCAGGGTGGCGCGCGGAGCGCAAACGGGCAGTGACCGCAATGACATCGTCACGATGGGGCGGCGCGATCACTCGAGCGGTCGAGGATCAATATCAGTTCGGCCTGCGGGGCTTGAGCGCCCACATCAGCGACTTGCGCCAAGCCGTCGAGGTTCTCGAGCAGCGGTGCGCGCTGCATGGTGCGGCGACCGCGATCGGCAGACGCGGTCTTGGACTGACGATCAGGCGACGGCCAGCAGGACCCCGCAACGGACAGAGGACCCTTGCGGGTACGCCACAGGCCAGGTTTGAGCATCAGCAGAGCCGCGTTGGCAGGCGTAGTAGTTCCGGCCCACCGTTATGCACACGTGAGGCGTACCGGTCCACCGGACAACACCCGCCGCCAGCAGTCAAGACCGTTCGGGCTGCAACCGAGCCGCATTAACCGCTGCTCACGTATTACGACCGCTAGGAACGGTAGGGTGTGGTCTGGCGACACCCGAACAGGATCAAGGAGAACCATGAGCGGACCGCAGGGACCTGACCAGGGACAGCAATGGCCCGGTCAGCAGCCTGAGCCCGGGGGGGACCAGGCGCCGGGTGCCGAGGCGTGGCAGCCGCCCACCCCCGCATCCGAGGACCCCACGCCTCAAGCTCCGGCCTGGCAGCCGCCGGCGTATACGCCGCAGCAGTACCCGTCGTACCAGCCGCCTACCCAGGGCGTGCCGCAGCCGGATTACTCGCAGCCGCAACAGCCGCAGTACCCGGGAGCCGAGCAGTACGGCCAGCAGGCGTACCCGCCCCCCGGCGCTCAGCCGCAGTACGGGCAGGTGCCGCCGGGTTACGGGCAGCAGCCGCAGTACGGTCAGCCCGGTCAGCCCCCGCAGTTCGGCCAGCCGGGGCAATACGGGCAGCCGGGCCAGTACGGCGCTCCCGGACAGTTCGGGCAATACGGTGTGCCGGGTGCGTCGGGTGAATCCAAGCGTTCGCTCGCCATGATCGGCGGCATTGTCGGTGGCCTCGCGGCGCTGTTGCTGATCATCCTCGCGGTGACCGCGTTCTGGCTGCCGGGATGGGCGATGACGACCAAGCTCGACATCGACAAGGCTCAGAGCGGCGTCGAGCAGATCCTGACCGACAAGACCAACGGCTACGGTGCCACCAAGGTCACCGGAGTCAAGTGCAACGACGGTGAGAACCCGACGGTCAAGAAGGATTCGACCTTCGACTGCGAGGTCACCATCGACGGCACCAAGCGCAAGGTGACGGTGACGTTCAAAGACGACAAGGGCACCTACGAGGTCGGTCGACCCAAGTAATCCGGCATCAAGCTGCTTCGCCCGCCGTTTTCCACCTCAGGGTCGTTCCGCCGCGGCGGGAGCAGCCCTGGGGTAGAAAGCGGCGTCGAAGGCTGACCGGGTCGCGGCTCAGCCGGGCAGTCGGTCCAGCGCTGTCTGCAGCCGGCTGATCGACGAAGTCACCCCGTATGCCGCGGCAAGTTCGGCGACCCGCGCCGGGTCGTTGGCGGCCAGCGGCAGTTCATCGGTCGTACCGGACAGCGTCACCGGAGCATCCGTGGCCACCCGAACCACCGGTTCGGCGGCGGCCAGATAGTCGGCGGCCGCCAGCAGCTTGGCCCGATGCGCTTTGGACAGTGAGGATTTCGGGTCCTCGACGGCCGCCAGGATGCCCTGCAGCGAGCCGTGCCGGGCCAACAGCGTCGCGGCGGTCTTCTCGCCGATTCCAGCGACCCCGGGCAGCCCGTCGGACGGGTCACCGCGCAGCAGGGCCAGTTCCGCGTACGCCGGCCCGGCCCGGTCGATCGGCACCCCGTACACCTCGGAGACCTCCTCCGGGCCGAATTTGGTCGCCTTGGCCAGTCCGCGGCCGATGTAGAGCACGCGGACGGCGGGGGTCGGCTCGTCGCGCACCAGCTGCAGCAGGTCACGGTCCCCGCTGACCACCACCACCGGATCGTGCTGTTCCCGCGTCGCCAGTGTGCCGAGCACGTCGTCGGCCTCGAACCCGGGTGCCCCGGCGGTCACGATGCCGAAGGCGTCGAGCAGTTCCATGATCATGTCGACCTGCGGGGTGAGATCGTCGGGAACCTCTTCGACGTCGGGAATGCCGTCAGGCTGGGGCTCTTCGACCCGGTGCGCCTTGTACGACGGCACCAGGTCGACCCGCCACTGCGGCCGCCAGTCATCGTCGCGGCACACCACCAGCCGGCGCGGCCGCTCCCGCGTGACCAGCGTGGCGATCGAGTCCAGGAATCCGCGCACCGCGTTCACGGGTCTGCCGTCGGGTGCCTTGATCGACGACGGCACACCGAAGTACGACCGGAACCACATGCTGGCGCCGTCGAGCAGCAGAACCGGGTCGCTCACTGGATCCTCCCGAAGACGTAGGAAGCGGCGGTGACGGCTTTCCCGCCGGCACCTTCGTCGTACAAGGTGGCCCGCACCGCGACGGTGCCTCCCGCGCCGGGCAGCACCTGGGTGCCGACCCGGAACGGCCCGGCCTTGCCGCGCGCCAGGAACATCACGTGCGACGAAAGACCTTGCAGCGCATCGGTGTTTTCGGCGCCGGCGGCGGCGTCGGCTGCGGCGGTCTCCAGGATCACGAACTGCGGGCCGATGTGCAGGGCGGCGTCCGGCGAGGCCACCTCGACCGCCAGCTCGGGCAGCGCCCAATGTCCGTCAGGTCGCTTCTGTCCACCGAACACCTGCCACAGCGGCGGCAGATCGGGACCGTCGACGATGCCGATCGGATCGACCGGCATCTTCTCCAGGCCCTCCGGCGGAATGCCGATCGAGATGCCCTGCCCCTCGGTGAGCGCGATGATCCGTTCGGGGTTGTCGGCGTCGACGATCACCGAGCGGCTGTAGGCCAGCTGCCTGCCCTGCTTGAGGACCTCGGTGTCGACCCGGATGCGCGCGACATCAGCGGCGGGGTCCAGCACCTGGCAGGAGTGGATGACGGGGTTGGGTACGGCCTCCAGATCGCTCACCCCGCCGCTGTCGGGAGACGAGATGCCCAGCACCGCCAGCAGCACGCCTCCCGCCGGGTTGCGCATGTCGCGGCGCAGCGTCACCGTGTCGTCGACCGGGCCCAGGTCCATCGAGGAGTACGAGCGGCCGAGGTAGCGGTAACTCAGCAGGCCGCCCCAGCGCTTTCGCAGCTCAGCGGCATACGCCTCGGGATCGTCGGTGAGATCGCGGATATCACGCAACATTCCAGCGACAGTAGCCGGTGCGGGTGCGCGCCTGGACGGACACCGCCGTGGCGCACCGATTAGCCTCGATGCCATGACCGTCAGCCGATTCAGCACCGATGTGTATGCCCACCGGCTTTCCGCTGCTGCAGCAGCGGCGGCAGACGCCGGACTGGCCGGGCTGGTCATCACGCCCGGCTACGACCTGCGGTACCTGGTTGGGTCGCGGGCACAGACCTTCGAGCGCCTGACGGCGCTGGTGCTGCCCGCCACGGGGGACCCGACCATCGTGGTGCCGCGCCTGGAGCTGGCCGCGCTGCGCGAGTCGGCGGTCACCGAACTCGGTGTGGCGGTGCGCGATTGGGTGGACGGGCAGAACCCGTACCAGATGGTGGCGGACGCCCTCGGCGGCGCGGGTGTCAAGACCGCGGTCACCGATTCCATGCCCGCCCTGCATCTGCTGCCGCTGGCCGATCTGCTCGGCGAGGTTCCGGTACTGGCCACCGATGTGCTGCGGCGCCTGCGGATGATCAAGGACCCCGCCGAGATCGACGCGCTGCGCAAGGCGGGCGCGGCGATCGACCGCGTGCACGCCCGGGTGCCCGATTTCCTGGTGCCCGGCCGCACAGAAGCCGACGTGGCCGCGGACATCGCCGAAGCCATTGTCGCCGAAGGTCATTCAGAGGTGGCGTTCATCATCGTCGGATCCGGCCCCAACGGTGCCGACCCGCACCACGAATGCTCGGAGCGCGAGTTGCGTGCCGGTGACGTGGTCGTCGTCGACATCGGCGGCCCGTACGAGCCCGGCTACAACTCCGACTCGACCCGCACCTACAGCATCGGCGAGCCCGATCCCGAGGTGGCGCGGCGCTACGCAGTGCTGCAGCGCGCCCAGCAGGCGGCCGTCGCCGCCGTGCGCCCCGGCGTGACCGCCGAACAGATCGACGCTGCCGCCCGCGACGTGCTGGCCGCCGAGGGCTTGGCCGAGGCGTTCGTCCACCGCACCGGACACGGCATCGGGCTCTCGGTGCACGAAGAGCCCTACATCGTGGAGGGGAACGACCTGCCGCTGGAGGCCGGGATGGCATTCAGCGTGGAGCCCGGGGTCTATTTCCCGGGGCAGTGGGGCGCCCGGATCGAGGACATCGTCGTCGTCACCGAGGACGGCGCGGAGTCGGTCAACAACCAGCCGCACGATCTCGTCGTGGTGCCGGTGAGCTAGCCGGGAACTATCCCTCGCTGCGGTCCAGCAGCTCCGAGGAGCCCAGCACGCGCTCGATCCGGACCTCGATCACCACGCGGCGGGGATTCACCCGCGGGGTGCGGTAGCGCTGCGCGTACCGCAGCTCGGCGTCACGGACCGCGTCCGGCTCGCTGCTCACCGTGGACTTGCCCTCCAGTGACAACCAGCGCGCTCCGTCGACCTGGCTGAGGACTGCGATGCCACGCTCGTGCGCATTCACCGCCTTCTGCGAACCACCGTTGGTGATGACCCGCGCGATGTGGGTCTTGGGATCGAAGGTGAAGCCCACCGCCACGACGTGCGGCGAGTTGTCCGAGCGCAGCGTGGTGAGCATCGCCAGGTGGCGTTCGGTGAGGAACGCCAACGCTTCGCTGGTGAGCTTGGTGGTTGCCTTGCCACGAGATGTAGCCATCGGGGTCCACGCTAGCGCAGGACATAATCGCTGCCATGGATGACACGGCAGGCACGGATCCCCGTGTCGTGGTGATTTTCGGGGGCCGCAGCGAGATCGGCGTCGAACTCGCGGTCCGGCTCGCGGCCGGGGCGGTGGTGGTTCTGGCCGCACGCCGTGCCGATCAGCTCGGTGAGCAGGTCGCGGCGGTGCAGGCGGCCGGTGCCGCCGCGGTGCACACGCTTGAATTCGACGCCGACGACGTCGCCGGCCACACCCGGGTGGTCGAGTCGATCGAGGCCGCGCACGGTCCGATCGACACCGCGGTGCTGGCCTTCGGGGTACTCGGGGATCAGGACCGCGCCGAGGCCGACCCGACCCACGCCGTGGCCGTCGTGCACACCGACTATGTGGCCCAGGTCGGCCTGCTGACCGTGCTCGCTCAGCGTATGCGTGCCAGGGACCGGGGCCGGCTGGTGGTGTTCTCCTCGATCGCCGGAGCCCGGGCCCGCCGGGCGAACTACGTCTACGGTTCGGCCAAGGCCGGGCTCGACTCGTTCGCCAGCGGGCTGACCGACGCCCTGCACGGAACCGCCGTGCAACTACTGATCGTGCGGCCGGGGTTCGTCATCGGCCGGATGACCGAGGGCATGGACCCGGCGCCGTTCTCCAGCACCCCGGCTCAGGTCGCCGACGCCACCGCCAAGGCGCTGAACAAGGGCAAGCGCGCGGTGTGGGTGCCGTGGGTGATCCGGCCGATGATCTTTGTGACGCGGTATGTGCCGCGGGCGATCTGGCGAAAGATGCCCCGATGAGCCCGACGATCACCGTGGTCGGCATCGGCGCCGACGGGATGACCGGTTTGTCGCAGACCTCCCGCGACGAGTTGGAAAATGCCACCGTGGTGTACGGCTCGCCGCGACAATTGGAACTGCTCGACGACTCTGTGACGCGCAACCGGCGCGAGTGGCCGTCGCCGATGCTGCCGGCCCTGCCGACGCTGTTCGATCAGGCGGATGGTGACGTGCATGTGGTGGCGAGCGGCGATCCGCTGCTGCACGGCATCGGCGCGACGCTGATCCGGTTGTTCGGCGCACAGCGGGTCCGGGTGCTGCCGCACGTGTCGAGTGTGACGCTGGCGTGCGCCCGAATGGGCTGGACGGTCCCCGACACCGAGGTGATCAGCCTGGTAACCGCGGCTGCGCACACCGCGGTGCGGCGTGGTGGGCGCGCGATCGTGCTGTCCCGCGATGCGCAGACCCCGGCGATGCTGGCCCGGCTGCTGAGCGAATCCGGCCGGGGCGACTCGGAATTGACTGTGCTGCAGCAGCTCGGCGGGCCGGGGGAACGCCGCCACGGCGGCACTGCCCGGCAGTGGGCGACGGCCGGACCGGTCGGCGTCGATGACCTCAACGTGATCGCGGTGGCCTACCTTCCTGACGAACGCCGGGCCCAGGCACTGCCGGACGACGCGTTCGCCCACGACGGGCAGCTGACCAAGCAGTCGATCCGGGCGGTCACGCTGGCGGCCCTGGGGCCGCGGCCCGGGGAACTGCTCTGGGATGTCGGCTCGGGGTCGGGCAGTATCGCGATCGAATGGTCGCGCAGCGCACCGGGTTGCGCGGCGATCGCCTTCGAACGCGACGCGCAGCGCCGGAACCGGATCTTGGGCAATGTCACGGCTTTCGGGGTTCGGGTGGACGTCCGCGGCGATGCTCCCGAATCGCTCGACGGTGCGCCCGAACCGGCGGCGATCTTCGTCGGGGGCGGTGTCACCCAGCCCGGCGTACTGCATGCCTGTTTCGACCGGCTGCCCTCAGGCGGGCGGCTGGTGGTCAACGCGGTCACGCTGGAATCAGAAGCAGTTGTGGCGCAATGGTATTCGAAGGAAGGCGGCGAGGTGCGGCGTTATCAGCACTACCAGGGCGGTGCGATCGGCGGCTTCACCGGCTGGCGCCCGGCCCTGCCGGTCACGCAGTGGGCGGTGGTCAAGCGATGACGGTGTACTTCATCGGGGCCGGCCCGGGTGCCGCCGACCTCATCACCGTGCGCGGCGCGAAACTGCTCGGCAGCTGCCCGGTGTGCCTGTACGCCGGGTCGATCATGCCCGACGACCTGTTGGCGTTGTGTCCGCCCGACGCCAGGGTGGTCGACACCGGGCCGTTGAACCTGGACCAGATCATCGACGAATTGGTAGCCGCGGATCGCGCGGGTGTCGATGTGGCCCGGCTGCATTCCGGTGATCCGTCGATCTACAGTGCGCTGGCCGAACAGTGCCGCCGGCTCGATGAGCTGGGCATCGGATACGAGATCGTCCCCGGGGTACCGGCATTCGCCGCAGTTGCCGCCGCGCTGGGCCGCGAGCTCACCGTCCCCGGTGTCGCCCAGACCGTCACCCTGTCCCGGGTGGCCACCCTGTCCACGGCGATGCCCGAGGGTGAGGATCTGCACACCTTGTCGGCCCCGGGCGCGACGCTGGTGCTGCACCTGGCCGCGGCTCAGATCGACAACATCGTCCCGCAACTCGTCGACGGCGGGTATCGTCCCGAAACGCCCTGTGCCGTGGTGGCATTCGCCAGCTGGCCGGATGAGATCGTGTTGCGCGGCACGCTCGCCGACATCGCGGAGAAGATGCACGCCGCCGCGGTGACCAAGACCGCGGTGATCGTCGTCGGCGATGTCCTTGCCGCCGAAGGGTTCTCCGACAGCTACCTGTATTCGTCCGGGCGGCGTCGCGGAGTCACCCACTGATGAAGGTTCTCCTGCTCGGCGGCACCGGTGAGGCCCGCGCCCTTGCCGCTGCCCTGCACCCCGAGGTCGAGGTGGTCAGCTCGCTGGCCGGGCGGGTACCCGACCCGGCGCTCCCGGTGGGCCCGGTACGCATCGGCGGGTTCGGCGGGGTGGACGGGATGCGGCAATGGCTGGTCGACGAGCACGTGGGTGCCGTGGTGGACGCCACCCACCCCTTCGCCGCCACCATCACCGGCCACACGGCGCAGGTGTGCGCCGAACTGGGCCTGCCGCATCTGGTCCTGGCCCGGCCGGCCTGGGCGCCAGGATCGGCGATCGTGGTGGGATCGGACACCGAAGCCGCCGAAACCGTGGCGGACAACGGCTACTCGCGGGTCTTCCTCACCACGGGAAGGTCCGGCACCCGGGCCTTCAAAGACGTCGACGCCTGGTTCCTGATCCGGGCGGTCACCCCGCCGGACCCCGACACCCTGCCCGTCGACCATCAACTGCTGCTGTCGCGCGGCCCGTATGACTACGACGGGGAACTGGCGCTGCTGCGCGAGCACGGCATCGACGCGCTGGTGACCAAGAACAGTGGCGGCGCGATGACCGAACCCAAGCTGCGGGCCGCCGAGGCGGCGGGGGTGCCGGTGGTGATGGTGGACCGTCCGCCGCTCCCGCCCGGCGTCCAGACGGTCGAAACGGTCGGGGAGGCTGCGGACTGGGTTAGGGCCGAAACCGCAGGCTGACGCAGCTGACGGCAGTAGGCTCCGAACGTGGCGGAGACGTCATATGCACCGTGCGGCGGTCTGAGCCTCGCCTACCAGGTATTCGGAGACGGGCCCGTCGACCTTGTCTACGCCGGTTCGTTCGTCAGCCATCTGGAGCTGTTCTGGACCATGCCCGAGTTCGAGGCCTTCATGGAGCGGATCTCGACGTTCTGCCGCGTCCTGCTGTACGACAAGGCCGGCGTCGGGCTGTCGGACCCCGTCCCTCAGGTACGTACGCTCGACGAACGGGCGGCCGAGATCGAGGCCGTGATGGATGCCGCGGGGTTCGGCCGTGCGGTTCTGTTCGGGTTGAGCGAAGGCGGGCCCGCCGCGATGCTGTTCGCGGCAACCAGGCCCGAACGCACGCAGGCCCTGATCCTCGCCGGCACCTTCGCGTACTTCGGCATCACCGAGTGGGCGGACTTCGACCGTGACCCGTCCGAGCTGCGCGCGCGGATCCTGACCGAGATGGGCGAGGACTACACGCCCTCGACCCGGCAACTCGCCGCCTTTCAGGAATTCGGCCGCGCCAGCACCTCGCAGTGGGGTACCGGTGCAGCACTCAAACTCCTGCTCCCGGACGCCGGTTCGGTGCGCCAGCTCGGGATGGTCGAGCGGATGAGTGCCAGCCCGGGAATGGCCCGGGCCACGCTGGGGGCACTGTTCCGGATCGACGTGCGGTCGGTCCTGTCGACGATCGCGGCGCCGACTCTGGTCATCCACGCCACCGGCGATCTGGTCCCGATCCAGGGCGGGCGGTATATCGCCGCCCGCATACCGGGTGCGCGGCTGTTCGAGGTGGACGGCACCGACCATGCGCCCTGGATTGCCAATCCCGACGAGATCACCAGCGCGATCGAGGAATTCCTCACCGGCAGCCATGCCGCACCGTCGCAGTCCCACCGGGCGCTGCGCACGGTCCTGTTCACCGACATGGTGGCCTCCACCCAGCACGCCGCGGCCACCGGTGACGAGCGGTGGCGGGCGGTGCTGCACCGGATGGGGGAGATTACCGCTGACCTGACCGGTCGATTCGGTGGTGTCGTGGTGAAGAGCACCGGTGACGGGCACCTCGCCACGTTCGATGGTCCGACACAGGCGATCCGCTGCGCCGAGGCGCTGCGCGATCAGACCGAGACCATGGGCATCGAGATCCGCGCCGGCATCCACACCGGCGAATGCGAGCTGCTGGACGGCGATATCGGGGGAATCGCCGTCCACATCGCAGCGCGCATCCTCGGGTTGGCCGGCGCGGGGGAGATCCTGGTGTCGAGCACCGTCCGCGATCTCGTCGTCGGCTCGGGGACCGGCTTCGAGGACCGTGGTGATGTCCAGCTGCGTGGAGTGCCGGGCACCTGGCGGCTCCTGGCGGTCGATCGCCACGGTGCGCGGACCGGAACGCCCGAGGCGGAGCTGTCCTCGGTGCCGACGCCTGGTCCGAGGCCCACGATGCGTCGGTCGGATCACGCCATGGCGGTGGTGGCACGGCGGATGCCTCGGATCGTGCGGGGGATCGCCCGCGTCACCCCTGGCACCCGGGTCACGGGACCGCCGGTCAGGCGTTGATCAGATCGAGCGTGCCGAGCTCGCGGATCGCCTGACAGCCGCGCTGTGCCATCGTCACCATCATGTCGTCGCCGCGCTCGGTGGAGCTGGCGAACGCGGTGCCCAGAACGGTGATCAGCGGCGCCTGGAGCATGCCCAAACGGTAATCCTGCCAGCAGGTTTCGCGGTCGTAGCCGGTGACTCCGTGCGACAGCAGCCGGTCGTGGTAGGCCGTGACGAGATCGGCTTCGGCGGCGGACCGGACGGCCGGGTCCAGGCTGGTCGCGGTGAAGTACGAGAGGTCGCGCGCGGGTAGGCCCGAGCCGAGCGTCTGCCAGTCCACCACGGTGATCCGGGTGCGGTCGGGGTCGAACAGCATGTTGTCCAGCCGGTAGTCGCCGTGCAGGATCGCGAACCGGTCGGGCTCGGCCAGCAACCAGGGCGTCACCACCGACATCGCCGTACGCATGGTGTCCTGGTCCTCGGTGTCAAGCCGCGCACCGATCTTGTCCAGGGTGATGTCGGCAGCCATCTTGGCGACATCACCGAATCCCTTGGCGGAGTCCGGTTCCGGCTTGGGCATGGCGATGCCGGGGAAGTTGGCCCACTGCGGGTCGGCCCAGGTGGGCCCGTGCAGGTCGGCGAGTGCCAGCACCGCCAGGGTGGCTTCGGCGGGTGTACAACCCGCGATCTGATCGCCTTGTTCAGCCGGCGCCATGTCTGCCAGGAGCAGGACGAAATCCGCGCCGTCACCGGCTATCTCGCAGTGATGACAGCGCGGTACCGGGATCTGTACGTGGTCGGCCACCTTGGTGTAGAACGCGTGCTCCGAGCGGTAGCCGATGGTCACGCGGTCCCGCACCGTCTCGTCCTGCGACGGCAGCTTGACTGCGAACGTCGACGGCAGCCCGGAGCCGTCGCGGTAGGTGACCGAGACCCGGTAGGTGGCACCGGTCTGGCCCGTGCCGATCGGTGCGGTCTGCACCGAATCCACCTCGGCGCCAAGGATTTGCGACAACCATCCGGCGGTCACCTCGGCAGGCGTGCTCGGAATGGACCTGGGGATCGATCCCGCCGCGGTCATCGAACTGTCCCGTAGATCGAGCCCATCCACATCGCCTCAGCGCCTTCCGATAGTTGTTGTCGCGACAGTGGCCCGCCCAGGATGAACCGTTCCACCAGTCGATCGTTGAATTCGATGAGCAGGGTCGCGAGTATCACCGGGTCCGTGCCGTCGGGCGCTCGGCCCGCGGTGCGCTCGGCGGCGATCACCGTCGCGACGGTGGGGACGAAGGACTCGCGCGCCTGGTCCCACAGATCGCGGACGGCCCCGCTGGACCCACGAGCCTCCAACATGGCTTGAACCAGGTAGCGATGATCCTCGGCCGTCTGCAGGACGGCCTCGATGGTGTCGTGGACTCGCTCACGCGGCGGCCGGGCAACGTCGGCCAGGATGTTGTTGGCGGCGAACAACGCGTCGTACATGGGCTCGACCAGAGCCGCGACGGCGGCCGCCTTGTTCTCGAAATAGAAATAGAACGCCGACCGGCCGACCCCGGCTGCGCGTGCCACCTCGGCGATGTTCAGCGCGTCGAACCCGGTCTGCTGCAGATGCTCGTTGAGCGCCTCCAGGATCGCGGTGCGCCGCTGATCACTGCGTTGTGGTTGACGCCGGTCGAGGAGTGACCGCGCGGGTACGCCTTGTGGTGCCGTCGGCATGCTGGCCGGCCCTCCCATTTCAACGGGTGTGACGCCGGACACTATCGGTCATTCTGACAGCAGTCAATAAAAATCGACGCGAGTCAGTCGGTCGGTTCAGCCGGGATAGTGGCGCGGGGTGAACACCCGGTCCTCGGTGGCGCCGCCGGCCGCAGAACCGGTGTACCACTGCGTCTGCGACGAGCCGATGATCAGCATCGTGCGCATGTCCACCTGCGCCGGATCCAGATCGGCCAGCCGCACGACCGTCACCCGCTCACCCGCACCGGACTCCGCGCCGGAGACGGCCCGAGCGACGACCACCGGCGTGCTCGGATCCCGGTACTCCAACAGCAGCTCACGCATGGCGCCCACCTGCCAGGTCCGGGTCTTCGACGCCGGGTTGTAGATCGCCAGCGCCAGATCGGCCTTGGCCGCCGCGGTGAGCCGCTGCGCGATCACGTCCCACGGCTTGAGCCGATCGGACAGTGAGATCACCGCGTAGTCGTGTCCGAGCGGGGCGCCCACCCGGCTCGCGACCGCCTGCGCGGCCGTCATCGCGGGAATCACCCGGACCTCTACGCCGGGCCACTGCTTGGCCTCTTCGAGGACCGCGGTGGCCATCGCGAACACCCCTGGATCGCCGGAGGACACCACGGCGACGGTCCGGCCCTCCTGAGCGAGCTTGCAGGCCAGCTGCGCGCGGGCCGGCTCGTCGGTGTTGTCGCTGGGATGGTGGTGCTGCCCGGCGCGGGCCCCGACCCGATCGAGGTAGGGGCCGTAGCCGATCAGGTCGGTGGCCGCGGCGAGCTCGCGGCGGCTCTGCGGGGTCATCCAGTCCGAGTCGCCCGGCCCCAGGCCGACGACCACCACGCTGCCTCGCGGCTCCGTGGACCGCGACCGGCCGGGAACCATGGCCAGCGAGAAGTACGGCACCTTGACGTCGGCGCTGCCGTCGCTGCCCACCTCCCGGGCCGGCGAAACGCGCTGTCGGTCCGTGCTGGCCCGCTCGACGTAGAACGCCTCGTCCAGCCGTCCCGTCGATTCGAGGGCGTCCCGCACCCGGGTGTAGGACCGGCCCAGCTTGAGCACGACGGCGGCGTCGGTGTCGGCCAGGCGGCGCTCCAGCTCGGCGGTGGGCAGGGTGCCGGGCAGGATCGTCAGCACGTCATCGCCCTGCACCAGCGGGGTTCCGGTGGCGGCCGAGGCGGCGCTCACCGAGGTGACGCCGGGAACGATGACGGCGTCGAACCGTTCGGTGAGCCTGGTGTGCATGTGCATGTAGGAGCTGTAGAACAGCGGGTCGCCCTCGGCCAGCAGGGCTACGTCGCGGCCGGCTTCCAGGTGTGCTGCGATGCGCTCGGCGGCCGCGGCGTAGAAATCTTCCATCGCACCGACGTAACCGCCGGGGTGGTCGGTGGTCTCGGTGGTCACCGGGTAGACCAGGTGCTCTTCGATCTGGCCTTCGCGAAGGTACGGCGCAGCGATGCCCCTGGCGATGCTGTGACCGTGCTTGGCGCTGTGATAGGCCACCACGTCCGCCGCGCCGATCAGGCGGGCCGCCTTGACCGTGACGAGTTCGGGATCGCCCGGGCCCAGGCCGACGCCGTACAGGGTTCCGCGTTGGGTGGTCTCGCTACTCATTCGTGCTCACTCGCAATCGAATTGACGGCAGCCGCGGCCATGGCGCTGCCACCGCGCCGGCCGGTCACCACCAGATAGGACATCCCACGCGGGCGCTCGATCAGTTCCTGTTTGGACTGAGCCGACCCGACGAATCCGACGGGTCCGCCCAGCACCGCGGCCGGGACGGGCGCGCCCTCGTCGAGCAGTTCCAGCAGCCGGAACAGTGCGGTCGGCGCGTTGCCGATCGCCACGACCGCCCCGCCGAGGCGATCGGCCCACAGATCGACCGCGGCCGCCGAGCGGGTGAATCCCAACTTCGCGGCCATTTCCGGGGCACGCGGATCGGCCACCAGCGAGACGACCTCGTTGTCGGCGGGCAGCCGCGAGCGCGTGATCCCGGCCGCGACCATCGACGAGTCGCACAGCACCGGGGCACCTGCGGCGAGTGCCGCGTGCGCCCTGGTCACGACGTCGTCGGTGTAGGAGACATGATCGGCGACGTCGACCTGGCCGCAAGTGTGGATCAGCCGGACCACCACCCGCGACACATCGTCGGGGAAGCGCGACAGGTTCGCCTCGGCGCGGATCGTCGCGAACGACTGCCGGTAGATCTCGGCGGCGTCACGGATGTAGTCGAGCACCCGCATACCCTACGGGGGCGTGATATGCAGCCGGTATCCGTCCTCGGTGGCCACCAGGACCTCCCCGACAGACGGGCTGCCGCAAGCCCGCTCACAGCCCACGAAATGCCGGTGGGTTTCTGTGGGGCTGTCGACCGCCTGGGCGGCGTCGGCCCGCACGTCGGCGGCGGACTTCGCGCACCCGGGGCTGCCGGTGCAGGCGCTGACCCGCAGCCACGGCGAGTTCTCGTCGAACACCAGTCCCAGCGGTGCCAGCACGCGCAGTGCGGTGTCCGCGACCCCCTCCGGGACGTCGCACACCAGGACCGAACGCCACGGGGTGATCACCAGCGGAGTCTCGATGGCGGCCAGGAAGTGGGCGACCCGGGCCTGCAGGATCCCCAGCGGCACCGCGGCGCCCAGTGCGACGTTGTCGTCGCGTTGCTCGATCCAGCCGACCGGCGGTGTGATCGTCGGTGGCCAGGTGGCGCCGGCCGAGGCGCTGGCGGTCAGGCCGTCGAGCAACGCCGAATGATCGTCGAGTTCATTTATCCGCCAGGCTTTTCCGCGGATCTGGACGAACCGTCCGGCCACCTCGGTCAAGGTCGCCACCACATCACCGGCATCCAGTCGTACCCCGGTGTCGCTCCCGGCCAGCAGTAGCGCGAACGAACCGTCATCGCGGGCGTGCGCCCCGGCGTCGGCGTCGATCCCGGACACGTCGCCGCGGCCGTCGTCGAGGCTGAACCAGAACCTGCCCGGCAGGCCGGCCAGCGCCGGGTCGGCCTGGATGGCGCGGTCGAGATCGATGACCAGGGGGCGGACATCGGTGACGCCGCCGGAACGTCCGGACAGTGGCGAGGCCACGACATTGCGGGCCCGCTCATGGGTGGGTGAGGGCAGCAGGCCTGCTGCCGTCAGCGCCGTGGCTGCCGCGTCGGTATCGGTCACCGCCCGGATCTGGATATTGCCACGCGAGGTCAGTTCCATTGCGGGCGAACCGAACTGCTCGGCCACCTGGGCCAGCGCGGTCAGTTGGGCGGACGTGATCATCCCGCCGGGGAGCCTGATCCGTACCAGGGCACCGTCGGCGGCCTGATGCACTGTCAGTGCACCAGGGCAGGCGTCCTGGTCGCGGGTCCTGGTCATATCGCCTGCCATCTTACTTTCGACGGGTGTTGTGACATCGGTCACTGGCCCGGAAACCTGTTCGGTCGCTTACAGATCGGGCATTTTCGACGCCGTCGGACGTACCGTTTAGAGGAATTTCCGGGACCACCGGTACCGGGAAGTTGAACAGCTTGACAGAGGCTCTGACGAAAGGAGTGATCCATGCTTGCCTTCGGTGCATTCGCAGTGCTCGTGCTGGTGCTCGTTGCGACGCCAGGCCGGCCGTACCGGCAGTCGTGGCACGACCGCTTCGGTGAGACCCAGCCGTGACCCCGGACCACCTGTAGCGCACCGGCTACCCCGATCGGGTAGCCGGTGCGGTACGAATGGGGGGTGTTAGCACCCACCGTCCTGCTGCTGTCGACCTCGGACACCGACCTGATCACCGCTCGTGCCAGCGGGGCCCGGTATCGCTGGGCCAACCCGTCGCGGCTGATCACCGGCGAACTCGAGGAACTGCTCGACGGCGCGGACATCGTGGTGATCCGGATCCTCGGCGGCTATCGCGCCTGGCAGGACGGCATCGACACCGCGGTGGCCGGCGGCCTGCCGACGGTTGTGGTCAGCGGCGAGCAATCGCCCGACGCCGAATTGATGGGACATTCGACCGCACCGCAGGGTGTGGCCCTGCAAACGCACATCTACCTGGCGCAGGGTGGTCTGGAGAATCTGGCGAACCTGCACTCTTTCCTGTCCGACACCCTGCTGATGACCGGGTTCGGCTTCGCCGCCCCGGTGACCACCCCGAGCTGGGGTGTCCTCGAGCGCGCCGCCACCGACGCTGCCGGACCGACCGTGGCCGTGCTGTATTACCGCGCCCAGCAACTGGCCGGGAACACCGCCTATGTAGGGGCGCTGTGCGACGCCGTCGAGCAGGCCGGCGGCAGGGCGTTGCCGGTGTTCTGCGCGTCCCTGCGCACTGCCGAACCTGAACTGCTCGAGCTGCTCGGCACCGCCGATGCGCTCGTCACCACCGTGCTCGCGGCCGGAGGTGCCACCCCGGCGGCAGTCGGCGCGGGAGGAAACGACGATTCCTGGAACGTCGCTCACCTTGCCGCACTGGACATTCCGATCCTGCAGGGGTTGTGCCTGACCAGTTCGCGGGATCAATGGTCCGACAACGACGACGGGATGTCGCCGCTCGACGTCGCCACCCAGGTCGCGGTTCCCGAGTTCGACGGCCGCATCATCACGGTGCCGTTCTCCTTCAAGGAGATCGACTCCGAAGGGCTGATCTCCTACGTGGCCGACCCCGAGCGCTGCGCGCGGGTGGCCGGCCTGGCCGTGCGTCACGCCCGGCTGCGTGCCATCCCGGCCGCGGAAAAGCGTGTGGCCGTGGTGTTTTCAGCCTATCCCACCAAGCACGCCCGCATCGGCAACGCCGTCGGCCTGGACACCCCGGCCAGTGCCGTCGCGCTGCTGCGCGCCATGCGCGACGCCGGGTACGACATCGGTGACATCCCGGGCATCGACTCCGGCGATGGGGATGCCCTGATCCACTCGCTGATCGAACGCGGCGGGCAGGACCCGGACTGGCTGACCGACGAGGCGCTGGCCGCCAACCCGATTCGGGTGCCGGCCAAGGCCTATCGGGCCTGGTTCGCGACGCTGCCCGCCGAACTCGCCGATGCCGTCGTCGAGCACTGGGGTCCGCCGCCGGGTGAGCTCTTCATCGACCGCAGCAGCGATCCCGACGGCGAGATCGTCATCGCGGCCATCCAGGCCGGCAACGTGGTGCTGATCGTGCAGCCGCCGCGCGGCTTCGGGGAGAACCCCGTGGCCATCTATCACGACCCCGACCTGCCGCCCAGCCACCACTATCTGGCCGCCTACCGCTGGCTGGACTCGTCGTTCCCCGGATCGTTCGGCGCGCATGCGGTGGTGCACCTGGGCAAGCACGGCAATCTTGAATGGCTGCCGGGGAAGACCCTGGGCATGAGCGCGGCGTGCGGCACCGATGCGGCGCTCGGCGATTTGCCGTTGATCTATCCGTTCCTGGTCAACGATCCAGGGGAGGGCACCCAGGCCAAGCGTCGTGCGCACGCCACCCTGATCGACCACCTCATCCCGCCGATGGCGCGTGCCGAAACCTATGGCGACATCGCCAAATTGGAGCAGCTGCTCGACGAGCATGCCACCGTCTCGGCGCTGGACCCCGGCAAGTTGCCGGCGATCCGGCAGCAGATCTGGACGTTGATGCGCGCCGCCAAGATGGACCATGACCTGGGCCTGGAGGACCGCCCAGACGAGGAATCCTTCGACGACATGCTGCTGCACGTCGACGGCTGGCTGTGCGAGATCAAGGATGTCCAGATCCGCGACGGCCTGCATGTGCTCGGGCAGAAGCCCACCGGCGAAGGCGAACTCGACCTGGTGCTGGCCATCCTGCGCGCCCGGCAGCTGTTCGGCGGTGAGCAGACGGTGCCCGGGCTACGGCAGGCGCTGGGCCTGACCGAAGACGGCAGCGACGATCGCACGGCCGTCGACGCCGCGGAGGCCGGCGCCCGCGAGCTGGTCGCCGCGTTGCAGGAATCCGGTTGGGACGCTTCTGCGGTGGACCGCATCACCGACAATCCCGAGGTGGCCCGCATCCTGCGGTTCGCGGCCACCGAGGTGGTGCCCCGCCTGGCCGGTACCGACGGCGAGATCGACCAGGTGCTGCGTGCCCTGGCCGGCGGCTTCATCGCCTCCGGGCCGTCCGGATCGCCGCTGCGTGGGCTGGTCAACGTGCTGCCCACCGGTCGCAACTTCTACTCGGTGGACCCCAAGGCGGTGCCGTCGCGGCTGGCCTGGGAAACCGGTGTGGCGATGGCCGATTCGCTGTTGGACCGCTACCGCACCGACTACGGGCGTTGGCCCCAGTCGGTCGGTCTGTCCGTCTGGGGCACCTCGGCCATGCGCACCGCCGGCGACGACATCGCCGAAGTGCTGGCCCTGCTCGGGGTGCGGCCGGTGTGGGATGACGCGTCGCGCCGGGTGGTGAACCTGGAGCCGATCGACCTGGCCGAACTCGGCCGCCCGCGCATCGACGTGACAGTGCGCATCTCCGGGTTCTTCCGTGACGCGTTCCCGCACGTGGTCACGATGCTCGACGATGCGGTGGCGTTGGTGGCCGGCCTCGACGAGTCGGCCGAGGACAACTACGTACGTGCCCACTCCCAGACCGACCTGGCCGAGCACGGTGATCAACGACGGGCCACCACAAGGATTTTCGGTTCCAAGCCCGGAACGTACGGAGCCGGCCTGCTGCAGCTGATCGACAGCCGCAACTGGCGTGACGACGCAGACCTGGCAGAGGTGTACACCGCCTGGGGCGGGTTCGCCTACGGCCGCGGACTCGACGGCGCACCCGCCGCCGATGACATGAACCGGGCCTACCGGCGAATCGCGGTGGCCGCCAAGAACACCGACACCCGCGAACACGACATCGCCGACTCCGACGACTACTTCCAGTACCACGGCGGCATGGTCGCCACGGTGCGCGCGTTGACCGGACAGGCCCCGGCGGCCTACATCGGCGACAACACCCGCCCCGACGCGGTCCGCACCCGAACGCTGTCGGAGGAGACCAACCGCGTGTTCCGGGCCCGGGTGGTCAACCCACGCTGGATCACCGCCATGCGCAGGCACGGTTACAAGGGCGCGTTCGAGATGGCGGCCACGGTCGACTACCTGTTCGGCTACGACGCCACCGCACATGTGATGGCCGACTGGATGTACGAGCGGCTCTCGGCCGAATACGTGCTCGACGACGAGAACCGCAAGTTCATGTCCGAATCCAATCCGTGGGCGTTGCACGGCATGGCAGAACGGCTGCTGGAGGCCGCGGGCCGCGGCATGTGGGCCCAGCCCGAGCAGGCCACCCTCGACGGATTGCGCCAGGTGCTGCTGGAAACCGAAGGTGAGCTCGAGGGCTAGGGACGACGTAGATTCACTCCATGGCTCTCACCTTCGCCGACGTCGCCAAGGCCAACTACGTTCTGCTGACCACGTTCACCAAGGACGGGCGGCCCAAGCCGACCGCGATCTGGGCGGTGCCCTCCGGCGATCGGCTGCTGGTCATCACCGAGGCTGACTCGTGGAAGGTCAAGCGGATTCGCAACACCCCACGGGTGACCGTGGCGATCTGTGATGTGCGCGGTAATCCCAAGAGCGAGCCCGTCGAGGCGCAGGCCGTGGTGCTGGACAAGGCCCGAAACAGTGAGATCTACGACGGCATCGGCAAGCGCTACGGGTTGATGGGTAAGGGCTTCAATTTCTTCTCGAAGCTGCGCGGCGGCATGCAGCGCAACGTGGGCCTGGAGTTGCGCGCCGCAGAGTGAGAATCGCCGAGCCGGAACCTCACCGGCCCGTCACACGTTGTAGAGAACATGGCAAAGCGGCTGTTTCTGATCTATCTCCTCGTCGAGATGGCGGTGATGGTCGCCCTGGTGGCGACCATCGGGTTCGGCTACACCGTGCTGTTGCTCCTCGCCTCGTTCGTGATCGGGCTGATGCTGGCGGGTTCACAGCTCAACCGGCACATCCGCCGCCTGCGCGCGGGATTGTCCGGTGGGCTGACCGATCCCCAGGGCGCGGTGTCCGACAGCGTGCTGGTGGCGCTGGGCACCGTGTTGGTGGTGATTCCCGGATTGGCCAGCTCGGTTCTCGGTGCCTTGTTGCTGCTGCCGCCCACCCGTGCGGCGGCGGGGCCACTGCTCACGGGGCTGGTCGCCCGGCGGGTGCCGATCATCGTCGCGGCGCCGGCCGGCTACGGCGCATCCACCGGGACCGCCGGTTATCGGCACGGGACCGGCGACTACATTGACGGCGAAGTAATCGACGTCAACGACGTCGATCCGTACCGCCTGCCTCCCAAGGCCTAACAGCCACCCGAGAAGCTTGACCACACTTCTGACCAACGGGCGCATCCACAGCCCCAGCTATCCCGACGCGACCGCATTCGCTGTCCGCGACGGGGTAGTGGCGTGGCTCGGTACCGACGACATCGGCCGCTCGCAGTTTCCCGATGCCGAGGTGGTCGACCTCGACGGCGGATTCGTCGCACCGGCATTCGTCGACAGCCACGTCCACCTGACTGCCACCGGGCTCAATCTGAACGGGCTGGACCTACGCGGGGCCACCTCGCTGCGACACTGCCTGCGCCTGGTGGACGAGTACGCGCGCCGGCATCCCGAGGGCCCGGTGTGGGGACACGGCTGGGACGAGTCGGGCTGGCCCGAGCGCACCGGCCCGAGCACCGAGGATCTCGACGCGGTGCTGGGGGACCGGCCCGCTTATCTGGCCCGGGTGGACGTGCATTCGGCCGCCGCGACCACCGCGCTGCGCCGGCTGGTGCCCGCCGTCGTCGAGGCCGCCGGGTTCGACCCGCAGCGCCCGTTGAGTGCCGACGCGCATCACCTGGTGCGCGCGGCCGCGCGTGAGCAGCTGACCCCGCAGCAGCGGCACGCCGCCCGCGTCGCGGCACTCGATCACGCTGCCGCGATGGGCATTGCCGCGGTCCACGAGTGTGCCGGCCCGCAGATCGGCGGTCTGCTCGACTGGCAGGAACTGCGCGCGCTGGAGCACGGTGTGGAGGTTGTCGGGTATTGGGGTGAGCCGGCCCGCGACGCCGAACACGCCCGTCATCTGATCACCGAGACCGGCGCCCGCGGCCTGGCCGGAGACCTGTTCGTCGACGGTGCCCTTGGCTCGCGCACCGCATGGCTGCACGCGCCGTACCACGACGCTCCCGACACCTGCGGCAACCGCTACCTCGACGTCGAGGTCATCACCAGGCATGTGCAGGCGTGTACCGAGGCCGGCATCGCGGCCGGGTTCCACGTCATCGGCGATGCGGCCGTCGCCGCCGTGGTCGACGGATTCGCCGCGGCCGCACAGCGATTGGGCGGCCCGGCGGTGGCTCGCTGCGGCCACCGACTTGAGCATCTCGAGATGGTCAACCCCGAACAGG
The DNA here is from genome assembly GCA_036235365.1 of Mycolicibacterium sp. 050232. Classification (GTDB taxonomy): domain Bacteria; phylum Actinomycetota; class Actinomycetes; order Mycobacteriales; family Mycobacteriaceae; genus Mycobacterium. The sequence continues at coordinate 92,909 of JAZBEZ010000011.1, forward strand.
CCGCCCAACTGGGGACCTGGGGGGTGATGGCGAGCATGCAGCCCAATTTCGACGCCCTGTGGGGAGGGGACGACGGCATGTATGCCCAGCGTCTCGGGCTTGATCGAGTTCACCGGCTGAACCCGTTTGCGCTGTTAGCATCCGAAGGCGTGCCCCTCGCCTTCGGCTCCGACACCCCGGTCACCAGCATGAATCCCTGGCAAACCGTGCGTGCGGCGGTATCGCACCAGAGCGCGGGCAGCGCGATTTCAGCCCGAGCCGCGTTCGCTGCGGCCACCCGCGGCGGCTGGCGCGCCGGTGGGGTGCGCGACGGTGTCACCGGAACACTCACCCCCGGCGCCCCGGCCAGCTACGCGGTGTGGGATGCCGATGACCTGGAGGTCAGCGCCCCGGCCAACGCGGTGCAGCGATGGTCCACCGATCCGCGCTCGCGGGTGCCGGCACTGCCGAGGCTGGCCGCCGATGCGGAGCTCCCGCGTTGCCGTCAGACCGTTCACCGGGGTGTCGTCGTCCATGGGCACTGACCGTCCCCGGCGCAGACCCGAACGGCCGCGTCCCAACGAGGTCACCGACGTGATCCCGGCCGTCGAGGAAGACGAGCTCGCTGAACTCGACGCGCTCGACGACGAAGCGTTCGGGGAACTCGACGAGGACTTCACCGGCGATCCGGTGGCCGACATCGACCCCGACGAAGAAGAACCCGAGGAGCGTGGGTATCGCCTGACCGCCGCGGGCACACCGGACCGATGGTCTGTGGTGGCGGCCTGGGCGTCGCGGTTCGGCCGTGCCACCGCCGTGCGGTGGGCGCCATTGAGCGCGGCGATCGGCGGCGGACTCGCGTTGTGCCTGAGCTATCCACCGACCGGCTGGTGGTGGGCGGCGTTCGTCGGGCTGGCATTGATCGGCTGGGTGCTGACCCGGCCCTCCACCACCCTCGCGGGCGGATTCGGCTACGGGTTCCTGGCCGGCGTGGCGTTCTACATTCCGTTGCTGCCCTGGATCAGCGGCTTGGTCGGGGCGGTGCCGTGGTTGGCGCTGGCTGTCGTGGAGGCGTTGTTCTGCGGGCTGTTCGGCCTTGCCGCGGTTCTCGTCAGACGATTGCCCGGCTGGCCGCTGTGGTTCGCCACGCTGTGGGTCACCCAGGAATGGCTCAAATCGACCGTGCCCTTCGGCGGATTCCCCTGGGGCGTCCTGGGATTCGGCCAGACCAATGGGCCGCTGCTGGCCCTCGCGCGGTTGGGTGGCGCACCGCTGCTGTCGTTCGCGGTGGCCCTGGTCGGCTTCAGCGCGACGCTGCTGGCCCTCGAGATCGTGCAGTGGTGGCATCACGGCCACAAGCCGGGCTTCCCGGCACCCGCGGTCATGCTGCCCGGTCTGAGCATCACCGTCGTACTGTTGGCCACCGCACTGCTGTGGCCGCAGGTCCGTCATTCCGGAACCGGCGCCGGCGACGAACAGACCGTCACGGTGGCCGCTGTGCAGGGCAATGTGCCCAGGCTCGGCCTGGAATTCAATGCCCAGCGCCGCGCCGTGCTCGACAACCATGTGAAACAGACACAGCTGCTGGCCGACGACGTCCGGGCCGGCAGGGCCCCGCAGCCCATGTTCGTGGTCTGGCCCGAGAACGCCTCCGACATCGATCCGTTGGCCAACGCCGACGCCGCCGCACAGATCACCGCGGCGGCCGATGCCATCGGCGCCCCGATCCTGGTCGGCACCGTCACCAAGGCCGACGGTTACACCGCGGACAATCCGGTGGCCACCAACACCGTGATCGTCTGGGATCCCGAGCACGGGCCGGGTGAGCGCCACGACAAGAAGATCGTGCAGCCGTTCGGCGAGTACCTACCGTGGCGCAGTTTCTTCAAGCACCTGTCGTCGTATGCGGACCGGGCCGGTTATTTCGTCCCGGGTGAGGGCAACGGCGTCGTACACGCCGCCGGGGTGCCGATCGGGGTGACCACCTGCTGGGAGGTGATCTTCGACCGGGCAGCGCGGGAATCGGTGCTCGGTGGCGCCCAGGTGCTGACGGTGCCGACCAACAACGCCACGTTCGACGAGAACATGAGCGCGCAGCAGCTGGCGTTCGGCAAACTGCGGGCCGTAGAGCACGACCGGTACCTAGTGGTCGCCGGGACCACCGGGATCAGTGCGGTGATCGCCCCGGACGGACGCGAACTGGCCCGCACCGAGTTCTTCCAGCCCGCCTATCTGGACATGCAGGTCCGCCTGAAGTCGGATGTGACACCGGCCACGGAGTGGGGGCCGACGCTGCAGGTGGTGCTGGTCACGATTGGATTTGGGGCGTTGCTGGCCGGAATACTGCACAATGGAGGGTTCGTGCAAAGAATGTTGAGGCGTCGCACCGGCGAAGGCCCGCGACGATGAAGGAGCCACATGACAGTCCCTGGTGACGGAGCGCAGCGGCAGGGGGAATCTCGCCCTCGCCAGGACGGTGAGCGCCCGAGTCAGCGCACGCTGGTGATCATTCCCACCTACAACGAGCGGGAGAACCTGCCGCTGATCGTCGGGCGGGTCCACCACGCCAGCCCCGAGGTGCACATCCTGGTGGTCGACGACGGCAGTCCCGACGGCACCGGCCAGTTGGCCGATGAGCTCGCTCTGGCCGACCCGGATCGCATCCACGTGATGCACCGGACCAGCAAAGCCGGCCTCGGCGCGGCGTATCTGGCCGGTTTCGCCTGGGGGCTCGGGCGTGGGTATTCGGTCCTGGTCGAGATGGACGCCGACGGCAGTCACGCACCCGAGGAGCTGAACCGGCTGCTCGATGCCGTTGACGCCGGTGCGGATCTGGCGATCGGTTCGCGGTATGTCTCCGGCGGCACGGTGCGCAACTGGCCCGTCCGGCGGCTGGTGCTGTCGAAGACCGCTAACACCTACTCCCGGCTCCTGCTCGGCGTCGGCATCCACGACATCACCGCGGGGTACCGCGCCTACCGGCGTGAGGTGCTGGAGAAGATCGACCTGTCCGCGGTCGATTCCAAGGGCTACTGCTTCCAGATCGACCTGACCTGGCGCGCGATCAACAACGGGTTCAAGGTCGTCGAGGTGCCCATCACGTTCACCGAACGTGAGCTGGGGGTCTCCAAGATGAGTGGTTCCAACATCCGCGAGGCGATGTTCAAGGTCGCGGAGTGGGGGATCCGTGGGCGCATGGACCGCGCCCGGGGCGTAGTGTGCTAAACCCCAAATGTGAAAAACCGCGATACGCCCGGTGGGCATATCGCGGTTTTTTCGCGTTTCTTGCGCGGGTCAGCTGCCGCGGCGCTTGGTTTTGATCAGGTCCAGACGCTCCTTGAGCAGTTCTTCGAGCTCCTCGACGGAGCGACGCTCCAGCAGCATGTCCCAGTGGGTACGGGGCGGCTTGACCTTCTTGGGCTCCGGCACGTCGCCCTCGATCAGGGTGCCCTCGAGCCCGTTGCGGCACAACCAGGTGCCGGGGATCTCGGCGTCGTCGGCGAACGGGACGTCGAACTCTTCACCGTTCTCGGTGCGGTAGCGGGCCACCTGACGCGGCGCAAGGTCATGGTTGCGGTCGGTCTCGTAGCTCACGGCTCCGAGGCGACTGCCTCTCAGGACGCGATCAGCCATCGTCAACACTCCTTATTTGGCGTTTTTGTCCGGATGTATCAACGCTGCTCGGCGTTGCCAAGTTCCCGACTCGACCATCGATGATACGCGGGTCGAGGTCCCGGGCAGTCTACAGTCGTGAGCCATGGCGACCGGCATCCGCAGACGCGACCGTCCTCAGCCGTGTCGGTGGTGCGGGCGTGAGGTCGCCGACGCGCAGATGGGCCGTCGACGCCAGTACTGCCGGCAGTCCTGCCGGCAGCGGGCCTACGAACAACGCGCCATGGTCAAGGGCACCTCGCTGGCCCCTGATTCGGTGGTGCTCAGCGCCGACGAGGCGACCCAATTGTCCGACCGGGTGTACCAGGTCAGGTGTGCGGCCGAGGATGTGGCCATCGCGATCGACGAGGGCGCCGGGGCAGACGAGTTGCGGCAGCTGTGCGACGCGCTGATGGAGGCCGCCAAGGCGGCTGACGGCTGGCGTTAGTCGGGCGGACAGCCCAACTGGCGGCCGACGCCGACCGGCGGCGGGACCGGCTTCAGACAGCCCAGCGGTTCGACGCCCGAGGAGTTCAGCAGCACTGCCGACTGGTGCGCGTAGTTGACGCAGACCAGGGAAGTGGCATCGGCCCGGCACCGGTAGTCGCCGAAGGCCAGTGACTTGCCCTCGGCCAGTTGGGCGCCGTCGCCGTAGCCGAATCGGCCCGGATCACCGTGCAGTGAGCCGATATCGACTGTTTCCCCGGTGAAATCGACCCAGCCGGGGATCCACTGACCCTCGACGTCGGCGGGCTTCGACGGCAGGTCGTCGGCCTTGATCAGGCACGTCAATTGGCCGTTGACGTTCTTGTCGGTCGCGCAGCGAGCGGTGCCCGAAGGGGCGACGAACGCGATGTCCTCGCCGAGGCTGGTGGATTGCCCGTCGCGCGTTGCGGTGTGGAAGCCGGACGCTTCGACGGGGGTTCCTGCCTCCACCCATTTGATCACCCGGCTCATCGGGGTTCCGGCGGCCGGCGCCGTAGTAGGCAATGGCGAGGTCGTCGTGGTGGGCGTGGTGGTCTTGATGTGTGGGGCGCCGGCCGGCATCGACATCCGGGGCTGCGAAGTCGGCTGCGACTCGTGCCCCCCTCCCGACGAGCAGGCCGCCACCAGAGCCGCCGAAAGCACAGCAGCCCCAACAGTCACAACGGTGCGCATACCCGCAAGGCTAGCGGGCGCGTGTCATGCCCACCGCGTGTCCGTCGACACCGGTGTAGTTCGATACGGTCGGGTCATGCACGAGCGGACTGTCCGGGCAAATATCAGTACCGGCATCGTCGAGGGCTTCACGCGTGACGGCGTACACCGTTGGCGCTCCATTCCTTACGCCAAGCCACCGGTCGGCCGGCTGCGGCTGCGGGCACCCGAACCGGCCGAGCCGTGGCCCGGTGTCCGCTACTGCCACGGGTTCGGTTACTGCGCGCCTCAGCAAAATCGCTACACGCTGGTCGGCCTGGGCAAGCACCAGCCGATGAGTGAGGACTGCCTGACGCTCAACGTGGTGGCGCCGGAGAAACCCGACGACTCCGACGACCCGCTGCCGGTGATGTTCTTCGTGCACGGCGGCGGATACATCCTGGGCAGCTCGGCGACACCCATCTACGACGGGGCCGCGCTGGCCCGTCGCGGTTGCGTGTTCGTCTCGGTCAACTACCGGCTCGGCATGCTCGGCTGTGTCGAGCTGTCGTCGCTGTCGACACCGGAACATCCGATCGACGACAACCTTTTCCTGCGCGATCTGGTGTTGGCGCTGCGCTGGGTACGCGACAACATCGCGGTGTTCGGCGGTGACCCCGACAACGTGACGATCTTCGGCGAGAGTGCGGGTGCGCACGCGGTCGCGACGCTGCTCGCGGTGCCCGACGCCGAGGGCCTGTTCGCCCGGGTGATCTCGGAGAGCCCGGCCAGCGGGATGGTCAGCTCCGCGGAAGCCGCCGCCCGCATCGCCGGTCAGTTCGCCGAATTGCTCAGTCCCGGTGGGGGATCGGCGGCCGCGGCGTTGATGTCCGCGCGGCCGGCCGAGCTGGGCCGGGCGTTGGAGGCGTTGATCCAGCGCGGTCAGACCGACATGCCGGGCGCGTTTCCGGTCGGCCCGACGTTCGGTACCGACTACCTACCGGTAGACCCGGTCACGGCGATGGCCGAGGGCAGCGCGCACCGGGTCCCGTTGATCGTCGGCAACAACGCGGACGAAGGACGGCTGTTCACCCGGTTCCTCCAGTTGCTGCCGACCAACGAGCCGATGATCGAGAAGTTGTTCGCCCGTACCGATCCCGAGGAGCGGCGCCGGATCATGGCGGCCTACCCGGACTATCCGAGCAGCGCGGCCTGCGTGCGGCTCGGTGGCGACTTCGCGTTCGCGTCTGCCACCTGGCAGATCGCCGAGGCGCACAGCCGACACGCGCCCACCTTCGTGTACCGCTACGACTATGCCCCGCGGACCCTGCACTGGGCGGGACTCGGTGCGACGCATGCGATGGAGCTGCTGGCCGTGTTCGACACGTACCACACGACTTACGGCGCGCTGCTGACCGCGGTCGGTGACCGCACGTCGGCCCGGCGGGTCAGTCGTGATGTGCAGAGACGCTGGCGTGAGTTCACCCGGACCGGTGACCCGGGTCCCGGCTGGCCCGCCTACGACACCGAAGACCGGGCGGTTTTCGTGTTCGATCGCCGGCCACGCGTCGAGTACGACCCGCGGGCGGTGCGGCGTAAGGCCTGGGAAGGGTTCACGCTCGCCGAGAGCTGAGTTCGTCGCCGTCACTCTGGGCGATTTGCTGCACGGAATCCTCCGGTGTGGTTGCGTATTTGACGTGGATTACCCCCTGGATCCGCTGTCCGCCGACGAGTTTCGCGCGGTGGCAGCGATATTGCGGCGTGAGCACGACGTCGGGGAAGGTTGGCGGGTCGCCTCGGTGGAACTCGTCGAGCCGTCCAAGGCCGAACTGGCTGACTTCGACGGCGGCGGTGCGACCCCGGCCCGGCGCGCGGCCGTGATCTGTCTGGATCGATCGGCCAACGCCACCTACAAGGGGGTGGTGTCGCTGACCGATGACCGGGTCGAGAACTTCGACCACGTCCCGGGCGTCCAGGCCAACTTCACCGTCGACGAGTTCACCGAATGCGACCAGGTGCTGCGCAGCCATCCCGACGTGATCGCCGCGCTCGCCGAACGCGGTATCACCGACCTGGACAACGTGTTCATGGACACCTGGACCTACGGTGACGCGGTTGCCCCGCCCGAATACCGCGACCGCCGGATCGGTTGGTCGGACACCTGGTACAAGCAGGCTGCCGGGGCCAATCCGTACGCCCACCCGGTCAGCGGTCTGCACTGTGTGATCGACATCAACACCATGGAGGTGCTGCGGGTCGAGAATGACGGCAGCAACGAAAAGCCAGATGTGATGGGCGAATACGTCCCGCACCACATCCCCGAACGGATCCGGTCGGCCTCGCGCCGGGAGTCTCTCAAGCCCCTGGACATCACCCAGCCCGATGGTCCGTCGTTCACCTTGGACGGCAACCTGCTGCAATGGCAGAACTGGTCGTTGCGGGTCGGCTTCAACCATCGCGAGGGAATGACGCTGCACACCGTGCGGTATCGCGATGGCGAGGTGAATCGTTCGGTGGCCCACCGGATGTCGTTCGCCGAGATGGTGGTGCCCTATCGGGATTCCTCGGTCGATCACTTCCGGCGTACCGCGTTCGACATCGGCGAGTGGGGCCTGGGGTTCATGACCACCTCACTGGAGCTGGGCTGCGACTGCCTCGGCGAGATCCGTTATCTGGACGCGGTTCTCCACGACAGCCTGGGTGAGCCGTACACGATCACCAACGCGATCTGCATTCACGAGGAAGACAACGCGGTGCTGTGGAAGCACGTCGACCACGACGCCGGTGCCGAGGTGCGCCGGATGCGCAGGCTCACACTGTCATTCCACGTCACGGTGGCCAACTACGAGTACCTGGTGTACTGGCGGCTCTACCAGGACGGCAACATCGAGTGCGAGGTCCGCGCCACGGGGATCATGGTCACCACACCGTTCCCGGCCGGGCCGACGCCGAAGAACGGCACCCTGGTCGACGAGCGGACCTACGCGCCGTTCCATCAGCATTTCCTGATCGCGCGGCTGGACCTCGACGTCGACGGCACCGACAACACGGTCTACATGACCGAGTCGTATGCGGAGCCGATCAGTCCCGACAATCCGTACGGCCTGTCGCTGGTGGTCCGCAATCAGGCGCTGCGCACCGAGCAGGAGGGCAAGCAGGACGTCAGCTTCGCCACTCAGCGGGCGTGGAAGGTGGTCAACACCAACGTCGTCAACGGCCTGGGTACGCACCCGTCCTACAAGCTGGTCCCCACCGGGGCTATCCCGGCGATGTTCGATCCCTCCTCGCCGGTGGTGCAACGCGCCAATGTCATCACCCACACGCTGTGGGTGACCCCGAACCGGCCCGACGAACGCTGGCCGGCGGGGGAGTTCGTCAACCAGTCGGTGGCCGACACCGGGCTGGGTGAGTGGACCAAGGCTGACCGATCGATCGACAACACCGACGTGGTGCTCTGGTACGTGTTCGGCATCCACCACATCACCCGTCCGGAGGACTGGCCGGTGATGCCCGTGGACGTGGTGTCGTTCTGGCTCAAGCCGTTCGGCTTCTTCGACCGCAACCCGGCGCTGGACGTGGCGCCGACCCCGCCGGATGCCTGCGCCCACGGTCACGCCAAGGCGGCACACCATTAGTTGACACCTGTCATATGTGATTCGGAACACTGCTAGGTTGCGTGTGTGCAACCGACTCAGACCGCCGTGCTAGAGCGCCCCGAAGACCTGACCTGCGAGTGGCTGACCGCCGCGCTTGGCTCCGGCCCAGTCGGTGGATTCAGTTTCGAGCGGATCGGAACCGGCCAGATGAGCGAGTGCTACCGCGTCTCGCTGGAATATGCGGCGAGCCAGGCCGAGCAGGTCAGCGGTCCGGCGTCGGTCGTCCTGAAGGTGGCCGCCACCGATCCCAACAGCCGCCAGACCGGTCTGGCGCTCGGACTCTACGAGCGTGAGGTGCGGTTCTACACCGACATTGCGCCTGCCCTGGCGCCCGGGCCCGTGGCGCCGTGCTACCACGCCGCCATCGACACCCAGACCGGTGCTTTCGACCTGTTGCTCGGCGATGCGGTACCCGCAGTGGTGGGCGATGAGATCCGGGGCGCCACAGCCGAACAGGCCGCAGTGGCGCTCACCGAACTGGGCCGCATCCACGGATCGAAGGCCGGTGCCGAGGCCTTGGATCGGGCCGAATGGCTGAATCGCGAGGCTCCGGTCAATCAGGCCCTCATCGCCGGCCTGTACGCCGCGTTCGTCGACCGCTATGCGGACCTGATCACGCCGGAACAACGCCAGGTCTGTGAGCGCCTGGTCGAGAGTTTCGACGCTTATCTCGCCGACGAGGGCGCGCCCCAGCGGCCGATGGGTCTGGTGCACGGCGACTATCGGCTCGACAACATGCTGTTCGGCGCCGAGGGAGCGGACCGGGCGCTGACCGTGGTCGACTGGCAGACGGTCACCAGAGGGCCGGCGTTCACCGACGTCGCGTACTTCATCGGCTGCGCCCTGCCCGTCGAGCAGCGTCGCGCCCACTACGACGAGTTGCTGACGGCGTATCACCAGGCGCTCGGACCGGACTCGGCGCTGACGCTCGGCCAGGTGCGCGAGGGCGTGCGCCGGCAGAGCTTCTTCGGCGTGATGATGGCGATCATCTCCTCGATGCTGGTGGAACGCACCGAACGCGGCGACCAGATGTTCATGACGATGCTCGACCGGCACTGCAGCCACGTGTTGGACACCCACGCTCTGGATATCCTTGCGCCGCCGGCGATCCCGGAGCCACTGGTGCCCGATGCCGCAGACGATTTCGCGCACCCGCCCACCGACGAAGAACTGTGGAACGAGAGCTGGTACTTCGATTTCACGGATGCCGACGCGGGTTTCGGCGGCTGGGTCCGTCTTGGGCTCATTCCCAACCAGGACACCGCCTGGGTCAACGTGCTGTTCTGCGGTCCGGGGATGCCGACCGTGGCGCTCAACGACTTTCACGCACCCCTGGCCGAACCGGCGTCGGTCAAGGGAGACGGGGTCGAGCTCAACCTGCACCCGGACGAGCCGCTCGAGGTGTATCGCCTGACGGCCACGGGTACCGGCGAGGCTTTCGACGACCCGTCGGCGCTGCTGCGCGGTGAGTCGGGGCAGGCTGTCTCGGTGACGCTGGACCTGACCTGGACCACCGTGGGAACGCCGTACCAGTACCGCATCACGCCCCGGTACGAGATTCCGTGCACGGTGTCAGGGACGGTGATCATCGGCGATCAGACCCACACCGTCGAAGCCGTCGCGGGTCAGCGTGACCATTCGTGGGGTGTGCGCGACTGGTGGGCGATGAACTGGGTGTGGAGCGCGATCCACCTCGATGACGGCACCCACCTGCACGGCGTGGACATCCGGATTCCCGGGATGCCGCCGATCGGTATCGGCTATTCGCAGCGTGCGGGTGAACCGCTGGTCGAATTGCAGTCGGTGACTGCGGACTACTCGCTCGGGGCCGACGACCTGCCGGTGTCGACCACGCTGACCCTGCAACCCGGCGACATCGAGGCGACCGTCGACATTCAGGGTCACGCCCCGGTGCTGCTGGAGGCGGCCGACGGCCGCGTCAGCCAGTTCCCGCGCGCCTGGGCGAAGGTACGCACCGCCGACGGGCGCACCGGCATCGGCTGGCTGGAGTGGAACCGCAACATCAGCTGATGCGAAAACGCTTGAGCCGCGCGGTCGCTCCGGAGATCAGCTCCACCCGGCTGCGCGGCACACCCAGATGCTGGGCCAGCAGTTTGGTGACGGCGTCATTGGCCTTGCCGTCGACCGCACGTTCCGGAACATAGATGGTGAGCGCGCCGTCGTCAGCGACCTCGACCAGCGGGCCTTTGCGGCTGCCGGGCTTGACGCGGACGACGACGGTTTCGGTCATGTGCCGAACGTGAAGAAGTGTGCGAATTTTCGAGGGAAACTCGACATCTTGTTCACGTTCGGCGCCTGGATCAGCGGGCGACGATCACCGAGGAGCCGTGGCCGAACAGGCCTTGGTTGGCGGTCACGCCGACCTTCGCGCCCTCGACCTGCCGGCCGGTGGCCTGACCCTTGAGCTGCCAGGTCAACTCGCACACCTGCGCGATGGCCTGGGCCGGGATGGCCTCGCCGAAGCAGGCCAGACCGCCGGACGCGTTCACCGGGACACGGCCGCCGATGGTCGTCGCACCGGAACGCAGCAGTTGCTCGCCTTCACCCTTGGCGCACAGGCCCAGGTGCTCGTACCAATCCAGCTCCAGCGCGGTGGACAGGTCGTAGACCTCGGCCAGGCTGACATCCTCGGGGCCGATACCCGCCTCGGCGTAGGCCGCGTCGAGAATCTGATCCTTGAACACCCGCTCGGGGGCCGGCACAACCGCGGTGGAATCTGTTGCAATGTCCGGCAATTCGGGCAGATGCTGGGGGTAGCGGGGGGTAACGGTCGAGATCGCGCGCACCGACGGCACACCTTCGAGCGAGCCCAGGTGCTTCTCGGCGAACGACTTCGACGCCACGATCAGCGCAGCCGCGCCGTCGGAGGTGGCGCAGATGTCGAGCTGACGCAGCGGGTCGGAGACCACCGGGCTTGCCAGCACATCCTCGATCGCGGATTCCTTGCGGTAGCGGGCATTCGGGTTCTGCAGGCCGTGCCGGGAGTTCTTCACCTTCACCTGCGCGAAGTCCTCGGCGGTGGCGCCGTAGAGGTCCATCCGGCGCCGCGCCAGCAGGGCGAAGTACACCGGGTTCATCGCGCCGAGCAGGTGGAAGCGCTGCCAGTCCGGATCGTTCTTACGCTCGCCGCCGACGGGGGCGAAGGCGCCCTTGGGCGTGGTGTCGGCGCCGATCACCAGCGCGACATCGCAGAACCCGGCCAGAATCTGGGCGCGGGCGCTCTGCAGTGCCTGCGAGCCCGATGCGCAGGCCGCGTAACTCGACGACACCGGCACGCCGTTCCAGCCCAGCTTCTGGGCGAACGTCGACCCGGCGATGAAGCCCGGGTAGCCGTTGCGGATGGTGTCAGCGCCGGCGATGAACTGGATCTGCTGCGCGTCCAGCCCGGCCTCGGCCAGGGCCGCGCGGGCGGCGACGACGCCGTACTCGGTGAAGTCGCGTCCCCACTTGCCCCAGGGGTGCATGCCCGCGCCGAGGATGTACAGCGGTTCGGGGGCGCTCATGACGGGATCCTCCAGGCGTGGGTGGTGCGCTCGATGCCATCGTCGTCGGTGTAGAGCGTCATGGTGGTCAGCTCCATCTCCATACCGACCTTGAGATCCGCGGCCAGCGTGCCCTCGACGACCTTGCCGAGCACGATCAGGCCTTCGTCGGCCAGTTCCACCGCGGCGATCGCGAACGGCTCGAACGGGTCGGTCTTGGGATAAGGCGACGGCGGGAGGTACCGGTTCTCGGTGTAGCTCCACACCTTGCCGCGGCGCGACAGCGGAACGAGGTCAAGGGTGTCGCTGTCGCAGGCCGGGTTGGGGCAGTTGTTCTCGCGCGGCGGGAACACGTAGGTGGCGCACTGAGTGCACTTGCCGCCGATCAGATGTGTGGCACCGGCGTCGTCGGTGGCGAACCACCCTTCGATCGCGGGTTGCGAAGATGCTGCTGGCACGCGGCCAGCCTAAACGATCACGACCCTGAAACTGAAACGTGTTGCAGTTTTGTCCTAAGGGTCGGGACTCATGAGTCCCGGGAATTCTCTATGCGGCGGATTGCGGTCAGTATTGAGCAGTGATCCGCCGCCTAAGGGTGGCCAGCGGAGAACAGCAACATCGCGCTGCGCGCTATCAGCGGCCGGGCTGCATGTACCGAGCGCGGGCGAGGGCCGCTTCGGTTCCGAGTTCTGCTCGCAGCTCTGGGTTGTCGACGTAGGTCCGCACGTAGCTGTACAGGATGTATGGGTCGACATCGAACTGTCGGCAGTCGAGTTCGATCATCGGGTCCAATGGCAGGAACTCGATGCGGCAGAACCGCGGGGTGGTGTAGCGACGGTTCCAATCCGCGTTGGCATATCCAAACGCCAGGATGATGGGGTATCGGTGGGCCACCGCCCGAACGGATGCAATGTCCGACCAGTCCAGCCGGGACTCGAAGCTTCTTCCGCGTTGGAAAATACCCTGACTCGACAGCGTGAAGCCGCCACGGCGGACACGTCCGGCGGCCACCGCCACCAGGAATGACAGGAACAAGATGCCCAAGGCGCCGGTCACGACGGCAGCGCCGGGAAACCCCTCATCCTGGTAGATGAATATCTCGACAGAAGCCATCGTGCAAAACAGTGCGAAACATCCCATCAGTGCGACGAGAATGGTGAATTGCCAAGCGGAGTATCGGATTTCGGTCCCCGGAAGACCATTGGACTCCACCGTGCGGATCGCCGTCGAAACGTCTACCCGCCGGTATCGACTGACGAGGCCCAATGCGATCACAAGAACCATCAACAGCGCGAAGAGCAGAAAATATTTGAGCGCGACGAAGTAGCCCCCCGCTATTCCGACAATCCCGAACATGGTGGAGAAGAAAGCAATGGCACTCAGTCCGACGACGGAGAGCCAGAACCGAACGTCGTCGTGCGTGTTCGCCCAGCCTTGGGGAATGTCTGGATGCTCAGAAGATCGCATCTGTGACGTCTCCCCGGACAGTCTTCCCCGTCCCCACCCAGAACAACTTACGCGGCGGATTGCAGTCACCATCCAGCAGTGATCCGCCGCGTAAGTGCGCGGCGGCCCGCGTCGTGATCGAGAAGGCTCGTCGCCGTCTGCGCGTCGGTGGGCCCGCATAGAGTGAGGGCCGTGAGCCCCGCGAAGACCGAGACGAAGAACGCGCCGAACCCCACCGACGACAAGCCCACACTGATGCTGCTGGATGGCAATTCGCTGGCTTTCCGGGCGTTTTACGCGCTGCCTGCGGAGAACTTCAAGACGCAGGGCGGGCTGACCACCAACGCGGTCTACGGCTTCACCGCGATGCTGATCAACCTGCTGCGTGACGAGCAGCCGAGCCACGTCGCCGCGGCCTTCGATGTGTCCAGGCAGACGTTCCGCAAGGACAAGTACCCCGAGTACAAGGAGGGCCGCTCCGCGACGCCCGACGAGTTCCGCGGCCAGATCGACATCACCAAGGAGGTGCTCGGCGCGCTGGGCATCACGGTGTTGGCCGAGCCCGGCTTCGAGGCCGACGACATCATCGCCACCCTGGCCACCCAGGGTGAGGATGCCGGCTACCGCGTCCTGGTGGTCACCGGCGACCGTGACTCGTTGCAGCTGGTGAGTAGCGACGTGACCGTGCTCTACCCGCGCAAGGGCGTCAGCGAGCTGACCCGGTTCACCCCGGATGCGGTGGCCGAGAAGTACGGCCTGACGCCGACGCAGTACCCCGACTTCGCGGCGCTGCGGGGCGATCCGAGCGACAACCTGCCCGGCATTCCGGGTGTGGGGGAGAAGACCGCCACCAAGTGGATCGTCGAGTACGGCTCGTTGCAGGGGCTGGTCGACAACGTCGACAAGGTCAAGGGCAAGGTCGGCGAGTCGCTGCGGTCCAATCTGTCCAGCGTCGTGCTCAACCGGGAGCTCACCGAGTTGGTCAAGGACGTGCCGCTGGCCCAGACCCCGGACACGTTGCGGCTGCTGCCGTGGGACCGCGACCAGATCCACCGGCTGTTCGACGACCTGGAGTTCCGGGTGCTGCGGGACCGGTTGTTCGACACGCTGGTGGCCGCGGAGCCGGAGGCCGAGCACGGGTTCGACGTGCGCGGGCGCGCCCTGGAGCCGGGCGAGCTGGCTGCATGGCTTTCCGAACACAGCCTGGGCAACCGGTTCGGGATGGCGGTCGTCGGAACCCACCTGGCCTATGACGCCGATGCCACGGCGCTGGCCATCGTCTCCGCCGACGGCGACGGCCGCTACATCGACACCGCCACCCTGACCGCTGAGGACGAGGAAGCGCTGGCGTCCTGGCTTGCCGATCCCGGACCGCCCAAGGCTCTGCACGAGGCCAAGTTGGCCATGCACGATCTGGCCGGCCGTGGTTGGACGCTGCGCGGCGTCACGTCGGATACGGCGCTGGCGGCCTACCTGGTTCGGCCGGGTCAGCGCAGCTTCGCCCTCGACGATCTGTCGGTGCGCTACCTGAAGCGGGAACTTCGCGCCGAAAGTCCGGAGCAGCAACAGCTTTCACTGCTCGACGATTCGGACGGGGTCGACGAGCAGGCGGTGCAGACCGTGATCCTGCGGGCCTGTGCGGTGCTGGACCTTGCCGACGCGCTCGACGAGGAGCTGGCCAAGATCGACTCGTCGTCACTGTTGGGCCGCATGGAGCTGCCGGTGCAGCGGGTGCTCGCCCAGATGGAACACACCGGCATCGCGGTCGACAGCGACCACCTCACGGAGCTGCAGAGCGAGTTCGCCGACCAGATCCGGGACGCCGCGGAGGCCGCGTACGCGGTGATCGGCAAACAGATCAACCTCGGGTCGCCGAAGCAGCTGCAGGTGGTGCTGTTCGACGAACTGGAGATGCCCAAGACCAAGCGCACCAAGACCGGGTACACCACCGACGCGGATGCGCTGCAGTCTCTGTTCGACAAGACCGGGCACCCGTTCCTGCAGCACCTGCTGGCCCACCGGGACGCCACCCGGCTGAAGGTGACTGTCGACGGGCTGCTCAATTCGGTCGCCTCCGACGGCCGGATTCACACCACCTTCAACCAGACCATCGCCGCCACCGGCCGGCTTTCGTCCACCGAACCCAACCTGCAGAACATCCCGATCCGCACCGAGGCGGGCCGGCGGATCCGGGACGCGTTCGTGGTCGGCGACGGTTACTCCGAGCTGATGACGGCCGACTACAGCCAGATCGAGATGCGGATCATGGCGCATCTGTCCCGCGACGAAGGCCTGATCGAAGCGTTCAACACCGGCGAGGACCTGCATTCGTTCGTCGCGTCACGGGCGTTCGACGTACCGATCGACGAGGTCACCCCCGAGCTGCGGCGCCGGGTGAAGGCGATGTCCTACGGCCTGGCCTACGGCTTGAGCGCATACGGGTTGGCCAGCCAGCTCAAGATCTCCACCGAGGAAGCCAAGATCCAGATGGAGCAGTACTTCGCGCGCTTCGGCGGTATCCGCGACTACCTGCGCGACGTCGTCGATCAGGCCCGCAAGGACGGCTACACCTCCACGGTGTTCGGCCGCAGGCGCTACCTGCCCGAACTCGACAGCAGCAACCGCAATGTGCGCGAGGCCGCCGAGCGGGCCGCACTCAACGCGCCCATCCAGGGCAGTGCCGCCGACATCATCAAGGTCGCGATGATCAACGTCGACGAGGCCATCAAGGGTGCGGGGCTCAAGTCACGCATGCTGCTGCAGGTGCACGACGAACTGCTCTTCGAAGTGGTCGAGGGGGAGCGGGACGCGCTGGAAGCGCTGGTCCGTGAGCACATGGGCAACGCGTACCCGCTGGATGTGCCGCTGGAGGTATCGGTGGGCTACGGCCGCAGCTGGGACGCTGCGGCGCATTGACCTCCACATGACCGAACAGCAGATCCGCTTCGTTGCCCGGCTGGGTGCCGCGATGAGTGCATCGAATTATCCGGTGACACTGGTCCGCGACATGCTGGAACGCAGCTCCGGCAACTACGGCGTCATCACCGACGTCGTGGCACTGCCCAACCACGTGCAGGTGGTCGGGCCGGTGGGCGCGGGCGGTTCGGTCGTCAAGACCGCTCACGTCGTGAAGCAGTTGCGGTTCGACCAGGTGTTCCCGCTGGCCCGGCTGGTGTCGGCGGCGCGGTCCGCGCGGGTGACCCCGGCGGACGGCGAGGCCCAACTCGACGAGATCCTCGACCGGCCGGCGCCGTACCCGGCCTGGGCGACGATCCTCGGCTACGGGATCCAGAGCGCGGGTCTGGCCCTGGTTCTGGAGCCCACCTGGTTGAACACGCTGACGGCCTTCGTGCTCGGCCTGCTGGTCGGCGTGTTCTGGACGACGGGCCAGCGGATGGACGGCCTGGCGGCGCTGACCCCGGTGGTCAGCGCGTTCGTGGTGACGGCGATCTGCGTCATCGGGGCACAGCACCTGGGTCTCGACCACGTCGGCCTGCGCGCCCTGATACCCCCGCTGGCGATGTTCCTGCCGGGGGCGGCCATCACGCTGTCGGTGATCGAGCTGACCTCCCGCGACGTCATCTCGGGGTCGAGTCGCCTGATCGCCGGGTTCATCCAGCTGATCCAGTTGGCGTTCGGCATCCTGATCGCGGCGCAGCTGCTGCGCATGACCGAAGACCACCTCAGCGCGGCGGCGGTGAACCGGATCGGTCCGTGGGCGCCGTGGCTGGGTGTCGCGGTGTACTCGATCGGGGTGATGCTCTTCCTGGCGCCACCACGGAGCTTCCTACCGTGGCTGCTGTTGATCACCTACGCCGCCTACCTCGCGCAGTTCGTCGGGGACCTCACCCTCGGCAGTTACGCCAGCGGGTTCTGCGGCGGTCTGGTGCTGACCGTGGTGGCGCTGGTGATATCGCGCCGTTCGACGGCCCCACCGGCGATCACGCTGATCCTGCCCGGCTTCTGGCTTCTGGTTCCCGGATCGATGGGCCTGATCGGCATCACCGAGCTGTTCGGCGCCGAGGGAGACTCCGCCTTGCCGGCCACCTTGATCTCGATGATCTCAGTGGCGTTCGGTCTGCAGGCGGGACTGGTGCTCTGGCAGCTGACCAGGCGTAACGCGGCTCTTCGCAGCGGCTGAGCCGCGGCGTGGTCCGGGCCACTCAGTGGCGGATGGGCGCCTGGTAGTGGGCCATCCAGTGCAGGATCGGTGCGGCCGACCGCGCGGCGGTCACCGAGTACACCTCCTCCTGCTGCAATGCGTACACCTGGGCGTCGCCGAAGCCGCGGTCGATGCGGTCGCGGACGAAGGCCAGTTCGACGACGGCGGCGGCGAACGCCGCGACGGCCTTGCCCGCAGGGCGTCCGCCGGCAAGTGTGGCCTGCTTGATCGCCGCGTGGCGAGTCTTCAACGATCCCAGCCAGGTGGCCTCATTGGGGGTGATCAGGCCGGCGGCGACCATGCCGGGCAGTTTGGCGGCCACCACGCGCTGCTCCCGGCGACGGCTGGTGACCGCGACCACGATCATCGCGACGAAGATCGGCACCATCCAGACCGCGTAGACGACGAAGTAGGTTCCGGTGCCCAGCAGTGAAGAACCGTTCCACAGCCCGTGCATCAACACAGCTCCGAGATAACCGGCCAGGATGCACAGCATCTTGGCGCCGCCGCTGCGTCGGTGCAGCGCGAAGTACACCCCGATGGCGGTCATCGTGGTGAACAGTGGGTGGGCGAACGGTGCCATCACCAGACGCAGCGCGGCGGTGACGAGCGATCCGGCCAGTGAATCGGCGCTGGAGATGTACATGATGTCTTCCAGCCAGGCGAAACCGAGACCGACCAGGCCGGCGTACACCAGACAGTCGGTCAGCGAGTTGAGCTCGTTGCGGCGCCGCCCGGTCATCATGATCAGCAGGAACAGGCCTTTGGCGGCTTCTTCGATGAACGGTGCCCGGATCGCCACGGACGCGAAGCTGTGGGCCGATTCAGCCGAGTCGACCCCGGGTGCCAGCAGCGCATCGGTGAACAGGCTCAGGATCAGGGACAGCACGACCGCGACCGCGGCACCCCAGCCGAAGGCCAGCAGCAGCAGCCGGGGCGGTTCGGGTTCCCAGCGGTCCAGCCACAGGTAGGCGAACACGGCCCCGGTCATCACGATGCTGGACAGCGTGAAGCCGATGATCGCGCCGGCCGGGTTGAGCGCGGTGAACAGCAGTACCAGCGCGCCGATGACGACGCCGCACGCGATGATGGCGGCCAGCGGGGCGCCGACCTTGCGAACCGGCCTCGGCAAGGGAGCGGTGACCGGAAACCACTGCCGATGGGTTGGTCCGGGGGTCGGGTAGTACGCCACCTGCAGAGCGTAGCCGCGGGCCGACTCGATTCCGACCACAAGATCGGGCCACAGTGTGGCAAGCTCGGACCACCCCCGCCGCGGGGGCGGTTTGTCCTGCGTGTGCCTGGTCGAGTACCCTCGTTACGTATCTGTGTACGCAGCTCGACGCGTCACCGATCGGCACGACCGCAATACAAGCAACACAACTGTCCCTACGATTAAACCTGTCCGGAGCAACCCACCACATGCCAAGCCCCTCCGTCACGTCCCCGCAGGTAGCCGTCAACGACATCGGCTCCGCGGAAGACTTCCTCGCCGCCATCGACAAGACCATCAAATACTTCAACGATGGCGACATCGTCGAAGGGACCATCGTCAAGGTGGACCGCGATGAGGTCCTGCTCGACATCGGCTACAAGACCGAAGGTGTCATCCCTTCTCGCGAACTTTCCATCAAGCACGACGTCGACCCCAATGAGGTCGTTTCCGTGGGTGATGAGGTCGAAGCCCTGGTCCTCACCAAGGAGGACAAGGAAGGCCGCCTGATCCTGTCCAAGAAGCGCGCTCAGTACGAGCGTGCCTGGGGCACCATCGAGGAGCTCAAGGAGAAGGACGAGGCCGTCAAGGGCACCGTCATCGAGGTCGTCAAGGGCGGCCTGATCCTCGACATCGGCCTGCGCGGCTTCCTGCCCGCATCGCTGGTCGAGATGCGTCGTGTCCGCGATCTGCAGCCGTACATCGGCAAGGAGATCGAGGCCAAGATCATCGAGCTGGACAAGAACCGCAACAACGTGGTGCTGAGCCGTCGCGCCTGGCTGGAGCAGACCCAGTCCGAGGTGCGCAGCGAGTTCCTCAACCAGCTGCAGAAGGGCGCCATCCGCAAGGGTGTCGTCTCCTCGATCGTCAACTTCGGCGCCTTCGTCGATCTCGGCGGTGTCGACGGCCTGGTGCACGTCTCCGAACTGTCCTGGAAGCACATCGATCACCCGTCCGAGGTGGTTCAGGTGGGCGACGAGGTCACCGTCGAGGTGCTCGACGTCGACATGGATCGCGAGCGGGTTTCGCTGTCGCTCAAGGCGACCCAGGAAGATCCGTGGCGTCACTTCGCCCGCACCCATGCGATCGGCCAGATCGTGCCGGGCAAGGTCACCAAGCTGGTGCCGTTCGGTGCGTTCGTCCGCGTCGAAGAGGGCATCGAGGGCCTGGTGCACATCTCGGAGCTGTCCGAGCGCCACGTCGAGGTCCCGGACCAGGTGGTCCAGGTCGGCGACGACGCGATGGTCAAGGTCATCGACATCGACCTGGAGCGTCGCCGGATCTCGCTGAGCCTCAAGCAGGCCAACGAGGACTACACCGAGGAGTTCGACCCCTCGAAGTACGGCATGGCCGACAGCTACGACGAGCAGGGCAACTACATCTTCCCCGAGGGCTTCGACGCCGAGACCAACGAATGGCTCGAAGGCTTCGACAAGCAGCGGGAGGAGTGGGAGGCCCGCTACGCCGAGGCCGAGCGCCGGCACAAGATGCACACCACCCAGATGGAGAAGTTCGCCGCGGCCGAGGCCGAGGAAGCTGCCCGTCCGGTGTCCAACGGTTCCTCGCGTTCGGAGGAGTCCACCGGTGGCACGCTGGCCAGCGACGCTCAGCTCGCTGCGCTGCGCGAGAAGCTCGCAGGCAACGCCTAATAACTCTGGCAACGAACGCCCCGGCCCTTTGGGTCGGGGCGTTCGTCGTTGTGAGGGCCTGACAGACTGTTCGCGTGCTTCGTATCGGGTTAACCGGCGGTATCGGCGCCGGGAAGTCAACAGTGTCGGCCACATTCAGCGATCTCGGCGGCATCATCGTCGACGGCGACGTCATCGCACGCGAGGTGGTCGAACCCGGAACCGAGGGGCTGGCCAAGCTGGTCCAGGCATTCGGGGACGGCATCCTGCTACCCGAGGGGGCGTTGAACCGGCCCGCGCTCGCGGCCGTCGCCTTCAGTGACGACGACAAGCGCGCCACCCTGAACGGCATCGTGCATCCGCTGGTGGCGCATCGGCGGTCGGAGCTCATCGCGGCGGCCCACGAGGATGCGGTGATCGTCGAGGACATCCCGCTGCTGGTGGAATCTCAGATGGCGCCGATGTTCCCATTGGTCATCGTGGTCAACGCCGACCCGGAGATCCGCGTCAAGCGACTCATCGAGTACCGGGGATTCACCGAGGAGGACGCCCGCGCCCGCATCGCCGCGCAGGCCACCGAGGAGCAGCGCCGCGCCGTCGCCGATGTGTGGCTGGACAATTCGGGCAGTCCCGGCGCGGTCGTCGAGCAGGCCCGCGCCCTGTGGCACGAGCGGATTCTGCCGTTCGCGCACAACGTGCAGATCCGGCGACCGGCGCTCCGGGACCCGGTCGTGGTGCCCTACGACCCGACCTGGCCGGATCAGGCCCGACGGGTCCTGGCCCGGCTGAACACCGCATGCGGACACCGCGCGGTGCGTATCGACCACATCGGCTCGACCGCCGTGCCCGGGATGGATGCCAAGGACGTCATCGACGTTCAGGTGACCGTCGAGTCCCTGGCGGTCGCCGACGAACTCGCCGACGCGCTGCTGACCGCCGGATACCCGGTGGTGCCCGGTATCACCGCCGACACCCCGCACCATGACGATCCGACGTTGTGGCACAAGCGCTTCCACGCCTCGGCCGACCCGGGCCGGCCGACCAACGTGCACATCAGGGTGGACGGCTGGCCCAACCAGCGGTTCGCCCTGATGTTCGTCGACTGGCTGCGGGCCAACCCGGGCGTACAGGCCGATTACCTCGCCGCCAAGCGCGCTGCGATGGCCACCCCGGATTACGCCGAGGCCAAGGAGCCGTGGTTTCTGGATGCCTACCGGCGCGCCCAGAAGTGGGCGGACGCGACGGATTGGCGGCCCTAGAGCCCTGGGCTGCACCGGCTTTCGCACCCGGCCAATCAGCGGTCACGGGTGTGGGCCCGGCCCCGAGCCGTGCGGTAGCGTTCGAAGCGTCCGAAGGGGGGACGCATGTCAACAGCCAAGACGGCGTTGGTTCCGGTTCGTCAGATCGCGGCCCATGAGCTGGTCGTGGACCAGATGCGGCGGGCGTTGGAACTGGGTCAGTTCCGGCCCGGCGATCGGCTGCCCACCGAACGTGAGCTCGCGGACATGCTCGACGTCTCGCGCACGACCGTGCGCGCCGCTGTGGCCGTCCTCGAAAAGGAGGGCCTGATCACGGTGCGTCGCGGGCGTGGCGGTGGGTTCACAGTCCAGGCGCCGCAGTACGACCCGGCCGAGATGCGCCGGGAGCTGCGCCGCAACAAGCGCGAGGTCCGCGATGCGTTCGACTACCGCGTCATCGTCGAGACCGGCGCCACCCGGCTGGCCGCCGAGCGCCGCCGCGCCACCGACGTGACCGAGCTTCGCAAGCTGCTCAAGGGCATGGAATCCGCGCTGCAGGTCGGGATGGACGAGCCGTCGGCCCGGCACACCACGGACTTCCAGACCCTGGACTCGGCGTTTCACCTCGGCATCGCCCAGGCTTCGCAGAATGACCGGCTGCTGGAGGCGGTGGCCGACGCCCGCAGGCGGATGTGGCTACCGGTCGGGGCAATCTTCGGGCGTCTGGAGCCCAACGCCAATGACTATCACGAGGCGATTCTCGAGGCGATCGAGAACCGTGACCCCGAATTGGCTGCCGCTCAGATGGCGGCCCACATCAACGACACCCGGCACACGGTCGAGTCCTGGCTGAAGCGCTGACAGTTAGGCGGCCGGCGGCGCCGGTTCCTCGGGTGCCGCGACTGCGGGATCGACGGGCGCCGGCAGGGCCGCATCGGTCCCGGGCGGAACGGTGTCGGGGACGGCGCCCGGCACTGAGTTGTTCAGCGGCGCGCCGCAGGGCAGGCTGCCGTAGTTCGGATCATCCTTCGGCCGGGTCAGCCGGGGGCCGACGAAGGTATCGGCCTGGGCGACGATCTGGTCGTCCACCAGGATCTCGCAGTGCAGGTTCGCCGAATACGGCCAGTCGATCCGGACCGCCATGCCTGCCGTTTCCGGATTCGACACCACGCCGGTGGCTTCGAAGATCCGGCCCGGCAGCATCGACGGGTCGGCAGTGTTGATGTTCTGGTCGTCGATCTTGTAGGCGATGGTCGCGTTGCGGGACACACCGTCGATCCGTGCGCGGTAGGTGACGTTGTGCAGCTGCTGGTCGGGCAGTGGCTCGACCTGAGGCGGTGCCTCGGGGTCGGCGTGTGCCGCAGCGGGAATCAACAGTGCGCCGGTGAGCAGTCCTGCCAGCGCGGGGAGGACTCCCCAGACGTACTTAGCTGAACTCATGAATCCCGACCTTACGCGTCTCGCCACGTGAGGGCCATTCCGTTGCCGGACAGCCACCGGTCGAGCTGATAGCCGCAGCTCGCCAGGCCCTCGATCGCCCCGGCCGCGGTTTGCACCGCCTGCTCGCCGACCTCCGGGCTCAGCAGACCGTGCCGGACCGCGGTGAGCAGTTCGTCGACGTCGCACAGCTCGACACCGCGTCCGGTGCGGATCACCAGGTCCAGGTAGTGGTCCTCGGAATGCCAGGCGTCCGGGCCTGCGGTATAGCTGCCGATGTCGAGGTAGAAGTCCTGGTCACGCTCGTGGCCGGGGTTGAAATGGAACACGCTGGCCCGCAGGCCGAGGGACGGCAGCAGCCAGGACTCCAGGTAGTGGAACTGGGCCCGGCCCGGCGTCGGGCGGGCCATGTAGAGGCCCCAGGGCTCGACGGTATAGACGTCAACCGCCCGCACGATGCCTTTTGGGTCGGTGTTCGTGCGGGCGAACAGGTCGAATGTCTCGTGTTTGGGCGGGTGGATGGGCCAAGCCTACGCGGGTAGCGAACGCGGGCGGAAGTTGTCGGTGCGCAGTTCTACGCTGGTGAGCATGGCCTTTGCGACCGAACATCCCGTGCTCGCGCATTCGGAGTACCGGGCGGTTGATGACATCGTCCGCACCGGTGCCCGGTTCGAGGTGGTCAGTGAGTACGACCCGGCCGGTGACCAGCCGGCCGCCATCGACGAGTTGGAGCGCCGGATCAAGGGCGGCGAGCGCGATGTCGTGCTGCTCGGCGCCACCGGTACCGGCAAGTCGGCCACCACCGCGTGGCTGATCGAGCGGCTGCAGCGGCCCACCCTGGTGATGGCGCCGAACAAGACGTTGGCCGCCCAGCTGGCCAACGAATTGCGGGAGATGTTGCCGCACAACGCTGTTGAGTACTTCGTCTCGTACTACGACTACTACCAGCCCGAGGCGTACATCGCCCAGACCGATACCTACATCGAGAAGGACAGCTCGATCAACGACGACGTCGAGCGGTTGCGGCACTCGGCGACCTCGAGCCTGCTGTCCCGGCGGGACGTGGTCGTGGTGGCCTCGGTGTCGTGCATCTACGGCCTCGGCACGCCGCAGTCTTACCTCGACCGCTCGGTGGAGCTCGAGGTCGGCCAGGAGGTGCCGCGCGACGGGCTGCTGCGGTTGCTGGTGGACGTCCAGTACAACCGCAACGACATGGCGTTCACCCGGGGCACGTTCCGGGTGCGCGGGGACACCGTCGAGATCATCCCGTCCTACGAGGAGCTCGCGGTGCGCATCGAGTTCTTCGGCGACGAGATCGAGGCCCTCTACTACCTGCACCCGCTGACCGGTGACATCGTCCGGCAGGTCGACTCGTTGCGGATCTTCCCGGCCACCCACTATGTGGCGGGGCCGGAGCGGATGGCGCACGCGATCTCGACCATCGAGGCCGAGCTCGAGGCGCGGCTGGCCGAGCTGGAGGGGCAGGGCAAGCTGCTGGAGGCCCAGCGGCTGCGGATGCGCACCAACTACGACGTCGAGATGATGAAGCAGGTCGGGTTCTGCTCGGGCATCGAGAACTACTCGCGCCACATCGACGGCCGGCCTGCCGGCTCCGCACCCGCGACGCTGCTGGACTATTTCCCCGAGGACTTCCTGCTCGTCATCGACGAATCCCACGTCACCGTGCCCCAGATCGGCGGCATGTACGAGGGCGACATGTCGCGCAAGCGCAACCTGGTGGATTTCGGCTTCCGGCTGCCGTCGGCTGTCGACAACCGGCCGCTGACCTGGGAAGAGTTCGCCGACCGGATCGGCCAGACGGTGTACCTGTCGGCCACCCCGGGCGCCTACGAGATCAGTCAGGCCGGTGGTGAGTTCGTCGAACAGGTCATCCGCCCGACCGGCCTGGTCGACCCGAAGGTGGTGGTGAAGCCGACGAAGGGCCAGATCGATGATCTGATCGGCGAGATCCGTGCCCGCACCGAGCGCGACGAGCGTGTGCTGGTGACGACGCTGACCAAGAAGATGGCCGAGGACCTCACCGACTACCTGCTGGAACTCGGTATCAAGGTGCGCTATCTGCATTCGGAGGTCGACACGTTGCGCCGCGTCGAACTGCTGCGGCAACTGCGTCTCGGTGAGTACGACGTGCTGGTCGGTATCAACCTGCTGCGGGAGGGCCTGGACCTTCCCGAGGTGTCGCTGGTGGCGATCCTCGACGCCGACAAAGAGGGCTTCCTGCGCTCGACGCGCAGCCTGATCCAGACCATCGGCCGTGCCGCCCGCAACGTTTCCGGTGAAGTGCACATGTACGCCGACAAGATCACCGACTCGATGCGCGAGGCCATCGACGAGACCGAGCGCCGCCGCGCCAAGCAGATCGCCTTCAACGAGGCCAATGGCATCGACCCGCAGCCGCTGCGCAAGAAGATCGCCGACATCCTCGACCAGGTGTACCGCGAGGCCGAGGACACGGAATCGGTCGAGGTCGGCGGTTCCGGGCGTAACGCGTCGCGCGGCAGGCGCGCCCAGGGGGAGCCCGGGCGGGCTGTCAGCGCCGGCATCGTGGAAGGTCGCGACACCACAAACATGCCGCGCGCCGAATTGGCGGATCTCATCAAGGATCTGACCGAGCAGATGATGACCGCGGCGCGTGATCTGCAGTTCGAGCTGGCGGCACGCATCCGCGATGAGATCCAGGATCTGAAGAAGGAGTTGCGCGGGATGGACGCGGCCGGCCTGAAGTAAGCCGGTGTTGACCTCAACAGCGGTTCAGCTTCTAGCGTCGTCGACGTGACCGATACCGTGACGCCCGATGCCGGGACCTGGCGGCAACTGCTGGGTGGCCGGCATCTGGGTGCCTCCACCGTGTTGGCCGGCGGCGTGCTGCTGTACGCCACCAACGAGTTCCTGACCATCAGCCTGCTGCCGAGTGCGGTGGCCGACATCGGCGGCCAGCGGTTCTACGCCTGGGTGACGACGGTGTATCTCGTTGCCTCGGTGATCGCGGCCACCACGGTCCACTCGACGCTGATGCGATTGGGGCCGCGACGGGCATACCTGTTGGGGCTCACGGTATTCGGTGCCGGAAGTCTGGGCTGCGCGCTGGCCCCGAGCATGGAGATCCTGCTCGCGGGGCGCACCGTGCAGGGCTTCGCCGGTGGACTGCTCGCCGGCCTGGGGTATGCCGTGATCAACACCGCGCTTCCGAAAGCGTTGTGGACCAAGGCTTCTGCGCTGGTATCGGCCATGTGGGGGGTCGGTACGGTGATCGGCCCGGCGTCGGGGGGACTGTTCGCACAGTTCGGGCACTGGCGGTGGGCCTTCGGTGTGCTGGTGGTGCTGACCGGCGCGATGGCTGTGCTGGTGCCGGTGGCGCTGCCCGGCCGTGACGGCGCGGCGTGGGCTCCGGTTCCCGGTATTCCGGTGCGGTCGCTGGCCGCGCTGGGTACTGCGGCCATGGCGGTCAGCGTGGCCGGCATACCGCACGACTGGCGGGCCACGGCCGCACTGCTCGGTGTCGGTGTGGCGCTCGTAATCGGGTTCGTGTTCGTCGACCGTCGCGCCCGGGCATCGGTCTTGCCGCC
Organism: Mycolicibacterium sp. 050232; assembly: GCA_036235365.1. Classification (GTDB taxonomy): domain Bacteria; phylum Actinomycetota; class Actinomycetes; order Mycobacteriales; family Mycobacteriaceae; genus Mycobacterium. The sequence goes on from JAZBEZ010000011.1 coordinate 119,522, forward strand.
CAGCACATTCGGCCCGGGCCCGCTCAAGTGGATCTACCTGAGCCTCGGCGTGCTGATGGCCGCCACCATGGTCGACATGTACGTGCCGCTGTTCGGTCAACGGCTGGCCCACCTGACGCCGGTGATGGCCGGTTTCTTCGCCGCGGTGTTGTCGGTCGGCTGGACCGCGGGGGAGATCGTCAGCGCCTCGGTGCAGAGCTGGCGGGTCATCACGCGCACGGTGGCGATCGCGCCGCTCGTGATGGCGGCTGGTCTGGCCTTCGGGGCGGTGTTGATCCGGGACGGGATGGCGCCGTGGTTGGTGGTGCTGTGGGCGGTGGCGCTCGCGGTCACCGGTGCCGGGATCGGCATCGCCTGGCCCCACCTGTCCGCGTGGGCGATGAGCAGTGTCGACGATCCCGCCGAGGGACCGGCCGCGGCGGCAGCGATCAACACCGTGCAATTGATCTGCGGCGCGTTCGGAGCGGGCCTGGCCGGCGTCGTCGTCAACCTTCGCGACACCGGAGACCCAGGTGCGGCGCGCTGGCTGTTCGCCGCCTTCGCGGTACTCGCCGCGCTCGGTGCGGTGGCCTCGTTCCGTTCTGCCCGCTCTGCACCGCGACACGCCGTGTAACACCGGCATTCTGCGCACCCTCGTGCGCGATGAGTTTCACCCGCGGCGTGAGTCTCACTCGTATAGGACCGATACGAGGAGTGATTCGATGCCGCTGACGCTGACTGCCTACCCAGATGTCGTGACCCGGGACGAGTGGCTCGAGTCGCGCAAGAAACTGCTGGCCGCCGAACGCGAGGTGACGCACCTGCGCGACGAGGTCAACGCCCAACGGCGCCGACTGCCGATGGTGAAGGTGGAGAAGGACTACACGTTCGAGGGGCCGGACGGTGAAGTGAAGCTGCTCGACCTGTTCGAGGGCCGCAGCCAGCTCTATATCCACCACTTCATGTGGATCGACGCGATGGATGCGGGCTGTCCGAGTTGCACCGCCGCCGCCGACCTCACCTTCACCGAGGAGGATCGAAAGCTGTTGCACGGCAAGGACGTCACCTTCGCCTGTGTGTCCCGCGCACCGTATGCGAGCATCGCGGCCTACCGGGACCAGCACGGCTGGACGTTCCCGTGGTACTCGTCGCGTGACGGTGACTTCACCTACGACTACCACGTGACGCTCGACCCGGCCCGGGCGCCGATCGAATACAACTACAAGTCTGCCGATGAGCTGCGCGCCGACGGTTTCACCGACGACGACCTCCGCGGTGACTGGCCCGGGGCGAGTGTGTTTTTGCGCCGCGGTGACGAGGTCTTCCACACCTACTCGGCCTTCGCCCGCGGCCTCGACCACACCGCGGTCGGATACCCGTTCCTCGACCTCACCCCGTATGGGCGCCAGGAACCGTGGGAGGACTCGCCCGCCGGCTGGCCTCAGGGCGGACCGGTGGTCGGCAGGCCGGTGGGGGACGCCGACGACAGTTAGTGATCATTGCGATCGATGTGTGACTGAGTGGCTGAAGCGTGTCCCACAAATGTGTTGATTTGGGACACCGCCCTTCTCGGGCGTCGTCGGTGCTCGCCGCTGGTTGCGGTTCGTACGTCGGTTCCCACCTCATCCGGGTTGGTTCCACCAGGACACAAAGGGTACTGGTCAGCGCCATCCCGTCGGTGGGCATTGTTGGCCCGGCCTCCTGCTTGGGGGTCCGGGGGTCGATCAAGGCCGTGATGGGTCAAACCCCAGCGGGCGAGGTTTGTAGCCGCGTTGGTGTCGCGGTCGACCGCATGTCCACAACCACATATGAACACCCGGTCGGCCAGCGTCAGCTTGTGGTTGACGTCCCCGCACTGCGAACATCGCCGCGTCGATGGGTACCAACGGTCGGCTTCGACAACGTGGCCGCCTCGCCAGGCCTGTTTGTACTTGAGCAGGCGGGCGAACTCGGCCCAGCCGGCGTCGGATATGGCTCGGGCTAGTCGGCGATTGCGCATCATCCCGGCCACGTTCAGGTCCTCGATGACGAGCCGGTCGTGGGTTTTGACCACCTCATTGGAAACCTGATGCAGAAAATGGCGCCGGGTGTTAGCGACATGCCGATGATGCATGGCCAATCGGGCTGCAGCATCCTTTCGGTTGCGTGATCCTTTCTTCTTGCGTGACAACGATTTCGCCAGCCGTCGTTGCTGATTCATCCCTACAGCTAGGGCTTTGGGTGCAACGATGCGCGCCACCTCGGTGCCGTCTGCGGTGGCCGCGACTAGGAACGTCGACAACCCGCGATCCACGCCGACCCAGCCGGCAGCGCCCGGATCGATGTGGGTGGGATGTTGTTGCTTGGGATGTAGTTCTGCGGCTTGTACATTCAGCGCAACCCACCAGCGTCCGCCGTGATGACTGACTGTAGCGAAGCAGATCTTGGCTCGCCCGCCGGCCAGCATGCGCCGGAGCCGCCGGGTGTCATCGTGCACACGGAGTTGTCCGATACCGGGCAGCGTGACCGAACGGTGACGGTCGTTGTCGCCCACCCGGATTCCTGGTGGATGACCTTTGCCATGTTTGTTGCGCAATCGAAATGACGGGCTGTTGGCGGTTTTCTTCTTGAACTGGGGAAACCCGACTCGCTTGCCCCTTCGCCTACCCGACCGCGAATCTGACCAGGCCGCGAGACCCCCGGCCAGGTCGACCGCGGCCTCCTCGAATACTTGCTGATATACGCGGTCCCGCCACGCCAACCCCGTAACCGCGATCTCTGTGATGCCCTCGGTATCAACAGTGAACACCCGGCCGGCATCCTCGGATTTCTTCCACGCATTGAACCGGTTGATCAGGTCGAACCCACTCCATGGCACTTTGACAGTGGGATCGGTTTTGCGTTGCCTAAGGTTAGTTTTGACCATCCGCAAGCACTGGTTGAACGCGAAGCGGGAGCCTCCGCAATGTCGGGCCATGACCGCCTGCTGCTCGGTCGTGGGGTCCAAGCAGTATCGGAACGTGGTGTGCCTAGACATTGCAGGAGAGTTTTCCACGGGGTACCGACATCCCCGGCGGCCGTGCACCACACTTGCACAACAGCACCAGATTTCGCGCACCCGCTCCAACTAAACGGGATGTAATCACCGAGATCCAAACACTGGGCCCGCCCCGATAGCGATGGCATCGTATGGCTTGACGCGGGTGTGGCTGAGTGGTCAGGCACCGGCCTGCAAAGCCGTTTACACGGGTTCGAATCCCGTCACTCGCTCGATGTGCAGCTGCGCTGCCGTCACCGCCGTTTCGGCTTCGTCGAAACGGCGGTTTCGGTGTGCGGGTGCGCTAGCCGATGTCGGTCGGCTCGCTGCACAGGAACTGTTGGTCGCCGCGGCGGAACCGGTAGTACTCCCGGTCGGTGGGGAACGGCGCCCCGCTCACCTGTGTCGCCGTCGCACTAACGCCGACGCAGAACCGGAGACGTTTCGCGGGGTCGGGCATCGCAGGCAATTGGTCGGTCACGTCAGTGCCATACGGGTTACGGATCTCGAACGGCCGATGGACGGTGAACGTTTCGTTCACGCGCTGGCCCGGATCGAGTCGCACGGACAACGCCGGCAGCGGAGGGGCCGCGTACAACGGCAACTGGCAACTCGCCGGCGGCCAGTAATCCCTCTTGGCGACCTCGATCACCCCGTCCGATCCCGGTGTCAGTAGATAGTTCTGCGGGCTGTAGCTGGTGCTGAACGCCGGATAGGTCAGAAGCTGCACCACGTAGATCGGTGCGGCGCCGTCGTTGACCACGTCGTAGCGGACCTGGATTCCGCTGTCCGACGGTGTGATGTCAGCGGCCAGCGTTGCCCCCAGAGCGGTCAACCCTCCGGCCGCCGGATCTGCGCACCCGTACGAATGAGGTTGGGGCGGTGGTTCGCTCATCGCGGTGGCATCCTCACTTGTGCATGCCGCCATCAACAGCAGTCCCGCGATGGCGACACCTTTGGATACTGCGTTGGCCGTCATGGCACCTCATCGTCCGTAGTGTTCTCGACGTGGCAGGCCGAGCTCTTCGCGAAGACCATTCTCGGTCAAGTTCTTCGAATGCCAGGGTGCCACGACCTCAGGGGTTGCCGGGTTGTTGTCGTGGTCGATCGGCAGTCCCACCGCGACGCGCTCCAGCACGTCCTGGCCGTAGTCGATCGAGTCGTCGCCGGTATATCTCGTTCCTGTCGAGTGCCCGTGCGTGAAGTCATAGGTGTGGGCAAGCTCGTGGTAGAGCGTCACCGACGGTGGGGCGCTCGGGTATCCGAAGTCGTCGAGGAAGAATTGAGGGTTGTACTGGATCTTCGGGTTGCCGTTGTTCGGGTCGGCGGTCCCGTTCTGTTCGGCGAACTCGGTGATCGTCACAGTGGACGACTGCTGCCCGAGCCCGTCGAGCATGGACTGCCCGGTCGGTGATGAGCGATAGAACTCCAGATCGGCCAGCACCCGCTCACGGAACTCCGGCGTGCCCTGGACCACGATGTTGTCGGGCAGATCTTTCAGCACCACGTTGACGACGGTGTTGGTGCCGTGCACCGGTGCCACCCCGTGGACCGTGTCCTCCCCGGCCTGCGCATAGATAGTGTCGTTGCCGCCGTCGTTGTAGACGCGGTCCACTCCGGCACCCGTGTAGGCCTTGTCGTCGCCCAAACCGCCTGAGACCAAATCGTTTCCGACGCCACCGGAAACGATGTCGTTGCCGTTGCCGCCATAGACATCGTCATTGCCGGCACCGCCCTCGAGGTAGTCGTTGCCGAAGTCGCCCTGAATGTAGTCCTCACCGTCACCGCCGTAGACGACGTCGTCGCCGTCACCGCCCTCGATGTGGTCGTCGCCGGTGGATCCGTTGATGTAGTCGCGGCCGGATCCGCCCTTGACCCGGTCGTTGCCCGCGCCGGCTTCGATCTTCGCGCGCACCGGAATACCCTGCTGCACCGCGATCACGTCGTCGCCGCCACGGGTTTCGATATTGACTTGTTGAGCCTGCCCGGGCGGGTAGCGTTTGGTGACGCCGTTGGTGGTGATCAGGATCTCGCCGGTCTTCGGGTCCTGGGTGACACTGACCTGGTCGTCCTCGTCGCCGGTTTTCACCGTGACCTCGGTGCCGTTCTGGGTTATCTCGGGCTCGCCGGCATTCAGCCCGGCTTCATCGCTGCTCTCGGCGGCGATGCCATGCTCGATTTCCAGGTAGCGTGCGGTGATGCCGTCGACGCGACGCGCGATACTTTCGACCTCCGCGACGGTCCGACCGACGATCTCTTCCATCGTTTCCACCCCGCGCCGGGCTATTTGGGTGAGTCGCAGTTCGCGGTCCGGGGTGTCGGGCACGGCGGCTGCCATCGCTTGCACCCATCCCTTGATTTCCGCCAGTTCGCGCCGCCCGGCTTCGATCAGAGCGGCCGACCGTGTCACCTCGTTGCTCAATTGTCGGTCGAGGTCGGCGATTTCGGTGATCCGCTGTGCCTGGCGTTCGGTCTTGGCGGTGTAGCTTTCGGCGGCAGAACCCAACCAGCTGTCATCGGCGACGGCGGATTCGACGGTGTCGCGGGGACCCGACCACGCATTTCCGTTCAGGCTGCTGCCGGTCTCCGGCTGGCCACTGCCGTACGTTTGCCGGGCCTGTGACCACGCAGAGTAAAACTGGGCGAGCGCGCTCAAATCCATCCTCCGGGCAGGGCCGATCGGGCATCACCATTATCGACGATGCTCGAGGGCGTGCGGAGCACCAATTTGACCCGCACGGGTTGGAGCGAATAATGCTGCAGTGCCCATGCTGCCCCTTGCCGACGTCCTGTCCACGCTCGATCTGACGGAATCCGGCGACGGTGTCTTCATCGCCCAGCAGCGGGACAACCCCAGCCATCACATCGTGGGTGGTCATATCGCTGCTCAGGCGCTCATGGCGGCAAGTCGCACCGTCGGGGGCCGATTGCCCCACAGCCTGCACGTTTATCTGCTGCGGGCCGGCGATGCCCGGTACCCGGTGCAGATGGAGGTGAGCAACCTGCGTGACGGCGGATCGCTGTCCACCCGCCGGGTGATCGGCCGCCAGAACGATGAAGTGTTGTTGGAGGCGCTCGTCTCATTCAGTGTCCCGATGGAGGCCGCGGACTACCAGCAACCCCGGCCGGAGGTTCCCGATCCCGAAACGCTGCCGCCGGTCGAGGAGCAGCTGCAGGCGTTCGCGCATGAGGCTCACGGCTACTGGGTGCGCCCCCAGTGGATCGAGCGCCGTTACATCGACCCGCCACCACGGCTGGCGATCGACCTGCCCCAACCGCCGCAGCGCACCCGGATGTGGTGGCGCCCGGCCGAACCTGTGACCGACGATCCGGTCGTCAACAGTGCTCTGTTGACGTACTTTTCGGGCACCGCCTTGCTCGACACCACGGTGACGATGCGGCGTGCCACCCAGGTCACTGTCTTCTCTGCGTTGATCGACCTCGCCATCTGGTTCCACCGTCCCGCCGATCTGACCGATTGGGTGTTGTCCGACCAGGTTTCGCCGAGCGGCATCAACGGACGCGGTCTGGCCAGTGCCACGGTCTACAACCGGGCCGGGCAACTGGTGTGCTCGGCGACTCAGGAGATGTACTTCGGTCGCGACCGCCGCGCCTGACTCAACGGGTGGACTTCACCACCTGGGCGAAGTTGAACTGCCAGCGTTCGACGATGTGGAAACCCATGCTTTCGGGCACTTGGTAGGCCGGAGCCCGGTCCAGTCGGGGCCCGGGTGGTAGGCCCGGTCCGCTCTGCCGATTCGGCACCGAGGGGTCGCGTTCGGACACGGTCCACAGCACCGTGCACCGGCGCACCTCGTCGGCGACACCCCAGATGCCGAGGTGCGCATCCCACAACCGATTTCGTTGCCACGCCCGCGCACCGCGGCCGGGGTCGACAAGGTCGGCGTACGCGGCCGGGCGGGCGGCGGTGATCGGCCGGATGGGTCCCGGCTTCCACGAGGTGGTGTTGTCGAAGATCACGCAGTCGCCGGGAGAGGAATGCGCGGTGATGACGTCTGCGACCTGACTGAAATCCATGCCATCCTTGGCATACGGGCCACGTTGTCCGGTGATGTAGTTCGGCGTCGCGGCCAGGGCGAACACCGCCAGGGTCGCCGTGATCCATTCCCGGCTGCGAGCCAGAGCCACCACGCACACGGCGAGTAGCAGCGCCATCGCCGGCGTGGTGAAACAGAGGTAGCGCGGGTAGTAAAGCGGTTGGGCAAGAGCCGAATACGCCAGCAGCACCGCGGTCGGTGCCGCGACCCACACCGCGGCCAGCGCGACGAGTCGCCGCGTGCCTCCATCAGTGGGTCGCAGCCGGCGGACCAGCAGCGGCGCTGTCAGTGTTGCGGCCGCCAGTAACGCGAAGGACACGCTGTGGTCGAAGTACTGCCAAACCAGGACTTCGGTGAACGTGCGCTGGCGCAGCGGGGAGATCCAGCCGACCTGGAAGCTCTGCGAACGGCACCACAGGACGAACGGCACCACGACCGACACGGCAGCCGCGGTGACCGCAGCCCAGTGGGTTCGACTGCGACGACTGTCGCTGAGAAGGGCGACGGCGACAGCGTGCGGAACCACCATCAGCACCACGAAGATGTTCAGCACTGTCGAAACCACCAGCAGCGCACCGTATGACGCCCACCGCGCGGCGCTGTCCCGCCGGATCGCCGAGACGAGCAGAACCGTCAGCCACACCGCGGCCAGAGTCGACCACGAATACGAGCGGGCTTCGATGCCGGCCCAGGTGATCCTGGGGAGTATTGCGAAAAGGATTGCGGCGCAGACCGACACCGTCCTACTGCAGAACTGGCGCCCCAATACCGCGACTCCGGCCGCGGCACCACCGACGGCCAGGCAGCTGGAGAGCCGGGACCAGAACTCGGTTGCCGGGAAAACGGTGAACCAGCCGTGCATGCCGAGGTAGTAGAGGCCGTGTACCGCGTCGATATGGCCGATCAGGTCCCACAGCTGGGAAACCGACCGGGTGGCCGCCGATATGGTGGCGGCCTCGTCGAACCACAGCGAAGGCCTGGCGGCCCCCAGGGCGCACAGCACCACGGCGAATGCGGCCACTGCCACAGCGTCGAGTCGGGCTTCTCGACCGACCCCGCGGTCCGTGCCGTCGGCACGGTCATTCAGCGATAGATCCACGTCAGCGACCGTGCCACCCCCTCAACCGATGGCAAAGATTAACCTGAGGTACCCGACTCGCTCTCTCCGACAGGGTGATTGCCGACCTTCGCAGGTAGATGAGCTGGATCACTACGGGCGGCGAAACGTCCTGATGGCAACCCTGATTCGGTCGGCGTCGACTACGTCACGGTCGGCACCGATTTTGCGGTTCCGAGGGTTAACATCAGTGCCGAATCGCCGTTCGGGACGCCGATAGTGGGGTCCAGTTGTCGGTTGTCCGTATGGGTGTCGTGATTCGCGCCCCTGGTCAGCGGGCGACGGGTTACTGTCTCGGGTGGCGTTGCAACTGACAGTGGGAGGGTATTGATGAGCGCGTATCGAACCGTGGTGGTCGGCACGGACGGATCTGATTCGTCGTTGCGTGCAGTCGACCGCGCCGGTCAGATTGCCGCCGGGTCGAATGCCAAACTGATCGTGGCAACCGCGTACTTCCCCCAGAGCGAAGACCAGCGTGCCGCCGATGTCCTGAAGGAAGAGGGCTACAAGATGGCGGGCAATGCGCCCATCTACGCCATCCTCCGCGAGGCGACCGACCGCGCGAAGGCCGCCGGCGCCACCGACATCGAGGAGCGGCCGGTTGTCGGCGCTCCGGTCGATGCGCTCGTCGAGCTGGCCGAGGACGTCCAGGCGGACCTGCTGGTGGTCGGCAACGTGGGCCTGAGCACGATTGCCGGCCGTCTGCTGGGCTCGGTGCCCGCGAACGTGGCACGCCGGTCCAAGACCGACGTGCTCATCGTCCACACCAGCTGAGCCGCCCGTAGGGGCTGATCGACTACCAACCGCGCTCGCGCCACTCCCCGAGGTGGGGACGTTCGGCGCCGAGCGTGGTGTCATCTCCGTGGCCTGGGTAGACCACCGTGCGGTCGTCGTAGACGTCGAACACCTTGGTGCTCACGTCGCCCAGGAGTCGCTCGAAGTCTCCGGGCTGCCAGGTCTTGCCGACCCCACCCGGAAACAGGCAATCACCGGTGAACAGGTGCGTGACACCGTCGGGTGACTTGAGCGCCAGCGCGACCGAGCCCTCGGTGTGCCCCTGCAGGTGGATCACGTCGAACGCGAGGTCGCCGATCCGCACGGTGTCCCCGTCGGCCAGGATCCGATCCGGGGTGACCGGCAACGGTCCGGCGTCCAGGGCATGCGCTGCCGTCGGTGCCCCGGTGACCTCTGCCACAGACTCCAGCGCCTGCCAGTGGTCGAAGTGCTGATGGCTGGTGACGATCAGGGACAGCTTGGGCGTCTGCTGCTTGATCACGTCCAGGAGCACTTCGGCGTCGTTTGCGGCGTCGATGAGCAGGGTCTCACCGGTGGAATTGCAGGTCACCAGGTAGGCGTTGTTGTCCATGGGTCCGACCGACACCTTGATGATCGAGGCGTTCGGGAGGGTGCGCCTGGCAGCGGTCCCAGGTTCCTGGTGACCGGTGTACGTGTCGTCAACCGTGATGTGGGGGCTGGTCATAGCGCCACCGTATCGGGCTTGTCGGTGGTCGCACATAGCATGGGCGTGAAGTCTGTCGTGGGAAAGGAAACGCGTGGCTGACCGCCTGATCGTGAAGGGTGCGCGCGAGCACAATCTGCGAGGAGTCGACCTCGATCTGCCGCGTGATGCGCTGATCGTGTTCACCGGCCTGTCCGGATCCGGCAAATCCTCGCTGGCCTTCGACACCATCTTTGCCGAGGGGCAGCGCCGCTATGTCGAGTCGTTGTCGGCGTACGCCCGGCAGTTCCTCGGGCAGATGGACAAACCTGATGTCGATTTCATCGAGGGCTTGTCGCCCGCGGTGTCGATCGACCAGAAGTCGACCAACCGCAACCCGCGGTCGACCGTGGGCACCATCACCGAGGTCTACGACTACCTGCGCCTGCTGTACGCCCGCGCGGGCACTCCGCACTGCCCGGTGTGTGGTGAGCGCATCGCCCGCCAGACCCCGCAACAGATCGTGGACCAGGTGCTGGCCATGGACGAGGGCCTGCGCTTCCAGGTCCTGGCGCCGGTGGTTCGTACCCGCAAGGGCGAGTTCGTCGACCTGTTCGAGAAGCTCAACACGCAGGGTTACAGCCGCGTGCGGGTGGACGGCGTGGTGCATTCGCTGACCGACCCGCCCAAGCTCAAGAAGCAGGAAAAGCACGATATCGAGGTGGTCGTCGACCGTCTGACGGTCAAGGCCAGCTCCAAGCAGCGGCTGACCGATTCGGTGGAGACCGCGCTGAACCTGGCCGACGGCATCGTGGTGCTCGAGTTCGTCGACCGTGAGGACGACCATCCGCACCGCGAACAACGTTTCTCCGAGAAGCTGGCCTGCCCCAACGGCCACCCACTGGCCGTGGATGATCTTGAACCCCGGTCGTTCTCGTTCAACTCGCCCTACGGTGCCTGCCCGGAGTGCACGGGTCTGGGAATCCGCAAAGAGGTCGACCCCGAACTGGTCGTGCCCGACCCGGATCTGACGCTGTCCGGTGGCGCGATCGCGCCGTGGGCCGTGGGGCAGAGCGCCGAGTACTTCACCCGGATGCTCTCCGGGCTGGGCGATGCGATGGGCTTCGACATCGACACCCCGTGGCGGAAGCTGCCCGCCAAGGCGCGCAAGGCGATTCTGGAAGGCTCTGATCACCAGGTCCACGTCCGGTACAAGAACCGCTACGGCCGCACCCGCTCCTACTACGCCGACTTCGAGGGCGTGATGGCGTTCCTGCAGCGCCGGATGGAGCAGACCGACTCGGAGCAGATGAAGGAACGCTACGAGGGCTTCATGCGCGACATCCCGTGCCCGGAGTGCCACGGGACACGGCTCAAGCCAGAGATCCTGGCAGTGACGATGGCCGCAGGGGAGTTCGGCGCGAAATCGATCGCCCAGGTGGCCGAGTTGTCGATCGCCGACTGCGCCGAGTTCCTGAACGCACTGACGTTGGGGCCGCGCGAACAGGCGATCGCCGGGCAGGTGCTCAAGGAGATCCAGTCGCGGCTCGGGTTCCTGCTCGACGTCGGGCTGGACTACCTGTCGCTGTCGCGCGCGGCCGCGACGCTGTCCGGCGGTGAGGCGCAACGCATCCGGCTGGCCACGCAGATCGGCTCCGGGCTGGTCGGCGTGCTCTACGTTCTCGACGAGCCGTCCATCGGTCTGCACCAGCGGGACAATCGCAGGCTGATCGACACCCTCGTGCGGTTGCGCGACCTCGGCAACACGCTGATCGTCGTCGAACACGACCTGGACACCATCGCCCACGCCGACTGGGTCGTCGACATCGGCCCGGCGGCCGGTGAGCACGGCGGCCAGATCGTGCACAGCGGCACGTATCAGGATCTGCTGACCAACCCCGAATCCATCACCGGCGCTTATCTTTCCGGCAAGGAGAGCATCGAGGTCCCGGCCATCCGGCGGCCCGCCGACAAACGTCGGCAGGTCACCGTGGTCGGCGCGCGGGAGAACAACCTCAAGGAGATCGACGTCGCCTTCCCGCTCGGCGTGCTCACCTCGGTCACCGGGGTGTCCGGCTCGGGCAAGTCGACCCTGGTCAACGACATCCTGGCCTCGGTGATGGCCAACAAGCTCAACGGTGCCCGGCAGGTGCCCGGCAGGCACACCCGCGTCAACGGGCTCGACCAGCTGGACAAGCTGGTGCGCGTCGACCAGTCGCCGATCGGCCGCACGCCGCGGTCCAACCCGGCCACCTACACCGGGGTGTTCGACAAGATCCGGTCCCTGTTCGCCGCCACCACCGAGGCCAAGGTGCGGGGCTATCAGCCGGGCCGGTTCTCGTTCAACGTCAAGGGTGGTCGGTGTGAGGCATGCTCGGGTGACGGCACCATCAAGATCGAGATGAACTTCCTGCCCGACGTCTATGTGCCGTGCGAGGTCTGCCAGGGTGCCCGGTACAACCGGGAAACCCTTGAGGTGCATTACAAGGGCAAGACCATCGCCGAGGTGCTGGATCTGTCGATCGAGGAGGCCGCCGAGTTCTTCGAGCCGATCAGCTCGATCCACCGCTACCTCAAGACCCTCGTCGACGTCGGCCTGGGCTACGTGCGGCTGGGGCAGCCGGCGCCGACACTGTCCGGCGGCGAGGCGCAACGCGTCAAGCTGGCCGCCGAACTGCAGAAGCGGTCCACCGGTCGTACCGTCTACATCCTCGACGAGCCCACCACCGGTCTGCACTTCGAGGACATCCGCAAGCTGCTCAAGGTGATCAACGGCCTTGTCGACAAGGGCAATACGGTGATCGTCATCGAGCACAACCTCGACGTGATCAAGACCTCGGACTGGATCGTGGACATGGGACCCGAGGGCGGTGCCGGGGGAGGCACGGTCGTCGCTCAGGGCACGCCCGAGGACGTGGCCGCCAACCCGGACAGCTACACCGGGCAGTTCCTCGCCGAACTGGTCGAGGCGCCCGCACCGAAACCCAAGCGCCGCAAGGTCAGTGCCTGACGGTCAGTGCAGCCCGGATCCGGGTCATGAGCGCTTGGACAGGGGCGAGGGGAACCTGGGGTTGGCGCGGGCTCCGGCCAGCCATTCGGTGAGGGCGTCCGCGCGCTGCTGCAGCGCGCGGGTGCCGTCGCGGCCGATCTCCTCCAGCAGATGCAGCTGAACGCGGCCATCGGTGTCCTGGCCCCAGCCGCCCACGATCCGGCCGTTCCACCAGGCCGTCGGGCCGCCGTTGCCGTTGGTGTCGAACACCTCTGGGCGATGCGCGCCGAGGTACCAGTCGCGGTCGAACCACCCCATCGTGGTGACGTCCAGACCCGGGAGCAGGGCTGCCCAGGGCTCGGTGTCGGGTTCGACGTCGAGATCATCCGGCAGGACATAACCGGGCGTCCCTTGCAGGTCCACCTCGACTGCGCCGATATCGCGCAGGGCGTGGCGGGCCCAGGTCAGCGTGTTGCCGAACCACCATTTGATGTCGGTGACCGTGGCTGGGCCGAACGTCCGCAACCAGGTGCGCACCAGCTCGGCGCGGGCCTGGTCCGGCTCGGCGGTCGGCACCGGTGCCCTCAGCCAGTCGGAGGTGACCGCCCACCGCGGTCGTGAGTTGGTCCAGCCGCTGTCGTTGGGGCCGCGGACGATCTCGCCACGCACCCCGAGCACCGTCAGAACCCTTGGGGAAAGCGGAGTCTCACCGCCCCAGCGCTTTCCCGGTGCGGGGTCGTAGCTACCGGCCAGTTCGGGTACCGCGCTGCGCAGTTGGGCTGCCGGGGTCGGTCCGTGCTCGCGCAGGTGCGCCAGCACCGCCCGGCATGCCGCGTCCAGCCATCGGGCGCCGTCAGTGGCCACACCGGCCTTCTCCACATCGCCGACGAGCTTGCGCTGCTCGTTGCCGGCAACCCGGTCACTGGCCCCGGCCTGCACCAGTGGCAGGTCTTCGGTGCGGACGATCCACAGCGTGCGACGCATCGCGAGGTGCTTGAGCAGCGTGCGCCGCTGATACAGCTCGCTGTCGAGGTCGTCGACGGTGAAGCCGGGCAGCCGCGCCCACAGGGACAGATAGGGCGTCGAGGGATCGGTGGCGTGCAGGCCGACGAAGGTGCGCGCGGTGTCGTCGGCGGAGGACGCCGGCCGGCTCAGGAAATGGCGCCGGGCCAGCCGGGCCCGCCGCTCGGCAAGAGTGAACGTGCGCACGGATCAGGTGTCGTCCTTGTGCATGGACTCACGGATCTGTTGCAAGCGCTCGGCCGCCGCCTGCTGGCGCTTCTCGTACTGCTCCTCGACAGAGCGGCCCTCGGGTGTCTCGGCAGCCAGTTCGGATGCCCCGAGCGCGGTGCCGTACCGGGTCTCGATCTTCTCCCGCACCGCGTCGAACGTCGGCACCCCGGCGGCCGTGTAGCCGGTGTCGGGCGCCTCGACGGGCGCGGCCGGGCCTGTGGCCGGAGCCGCGGGAACGATCTCGCCCTCGACCGCAGCGGGCTCCTCGGCTTCTTCGGACTGATCGGGCTGCTCTGGGTCCTTGGTCACGAAACCCACGTTACCTGCGAGAACCGACATTTCTTGGGATCGGTAGCAGTTGGCCCCGCATTGACTGAGCGCACGACGGAGCCATCGGGGCAACGCGGAACGAAGGGGAAGACGCAATGACCATGAATCGAGTTATCGCCGGCGCCATGGGACTGCTCGCGACCGGTGTGGTCCTGGTGGGCTGCTCGAACGACAAGGCGACCGACAAGCCCGCCGACACGTCCGGCGACAAGCCGGCCGCGGCGGCCGACACCAAGGTCAGCTCAGGCAGCAACGCCCAGGTGAAGGTCGACGGGTCAGATCTGGCGGGCCTGGACCTGAACTCGGTCACCTGCGTCAAGCAGGGCGGCAAGATCAACGTCGGCAGCGCCGCGGTCGGCGGCCAGCAGGGCCTTGGCGTGGTGATGACCGACGAGGCCACCCCGAAGGTCGAGTCTCTGGGCCTGGTGTACGACGGCAGCGCACTGGCGGTCAGCGAGGCGATGGGTGTCAAGGTCGGCTCGGCCGAGGTCAAGGTTGACGGGGACACCTACACCATCACCGGTGAAGCGTCGGGCGCCGACATGAAGAACCCGATGGCCGGGATGATCAACAAGCCGTTCACCATCACGGTGTCCTGCAGCTGATTCAGCATCCCGTCGGCGGCGGGCGTGCCCATGGCGCGCCCGCCGTTTCCTATGATGCGGGTGTGACGATCGTGGAGGACCTTGCCCGCGCCCGTCAGCTTGCACTCGCCGCCGACGAAGAAACTGCCCACGCTCTCCTGGTCTCGTTGCTGCCCCGGATCGAGCAGGCCGACCGCGACGACTACGCATTCGAGGTGTTCGCCCAACTCGGCGAGCTCTGTCTGGTCCGCACCGCCTACGACGGTGTGCAGGAAAGTATTTCCCGGACGCGGGACACTCTCGCGATCTACGCCGCGATCCGCTCGGGCCAACGGCCGGACCTGGCCGCACAGACCACCATGTCCGACGCAGCGATCGATCACATGATCAGCCGGTACACCCGCCGGACGGAGTTTCTCGAAGCGGGCCTGGCGGCCGCCCGCGGTGACCATGACGGCGCCGCAGCGCACCTACAGACCCTGACCGAAACCGGCGGGGATTTCGATGATTTGGCTGTCGAACACCGTAACCTGATCTGCCACACCCGGATTCTGATCGCCGAAGCATTGTGCGACGACGACCTCTACGCCGCATCGGTACCGGTCTGGGCCGAGGTGCTCGCCGTCCTCGACGACCGTGCCGCACCCGGCTCCGGCGACGCCGAGACCGACCACCTGTTCGTCGTCGGGGCACTCGGCTACGGCCGGTTCTGCATCGAGTCGGGCCGCCTCGACGAGGCCGAGCCGTGGCTCCGCCGCGCTGGTGCCCGTGCCGAGGCTCGCGGCTGGAGGCTTGCCGCCGCCCGCAGCCAACTGGAGCGGGCAGCGGCCAATTGGTCGGCCGCCAACTATTCCGAGACCCAGGACCTGGTGACCGAGGCATATCCGGTGATCGCCGAGCATGCCCGTGCCCACGACGTGTCGCGCAGCTGGCTGTACTTCGGGTTGATCCGGGTGGGGCTCGGCCGGTTGAGGGAGGCCGATGAGTGCTGGCAGCACGCCGAGCGGCACTGGCGGGAGCTGGGCAAGCCTCTGCATATTCACCGGATCCTGTTGCAGCGCAGTTGGATAGCTCTATTCCGCGGCGCCTTCGACGAGGCGATCGCGACGGTTGAGGAGGCCAGGGGGCTGCTCGACGCCTCACCTCGCCGCAGCTGGCTGCAGTACGCACGGCTGGACGCTCACCTCGGCAACATCTGGCGGGCCGATGCGCTCGCGGAGATGGGGTTCGACGGTCTGGGCAAACCCGGACAGAGCTGGGAACAGGTGGAGGCCCGGCATGCCGCGGGAACCGGCACGTTCAATTGCCGCCCTGGCAGTCGCAAGTACCGCCGAGGGATGGTCAAGCTCGCCCGGGCAGTCGAACTGAAGGTTCCCGCTGCGCTGGCGGTGGACTCGGTGCGCTACACGATCACCGATGCCGGCGCCCGGGCGCGGTGGGCCAATAGTGTCTCGGCGCCGCTGCTGGCCGGTGCACTCGCGGTGGCCTGGGAGTCGGACAACTCCGCACTCACCTGCGAACTCATCGAATATCACAGCGCACGAGGAACTTTCAGCGCCGACAGGACCGAGGATCAGGGGCAGCAGGCCGGCGACTGGGCCGAGACGGCGACGGCCGCGGTTCCGGTCGAGGCCGAACTGGCACCGCAACTCGCTGTCGCGGCCTCTGCGGCACCAGTGGACGGTGCGGGCGCGTTGACCCGCCTCGGTCCCTTGCCACCACTGCGGATGGATCCGTGTACGGAACCGATCCTGAGCCACTACCGGGAGTTGGCACTGCAGCGCTACGACCGCGATGTCACCGCGCCCGGCGAAGAATGGACCACCTGGCCGTGACAGAAACTTTGGTGCTGCGGTTCGCCGACGTCGGTGTTGCCATCTACGCCAGCCTGCGAGTGGTGGGGCAGCCGAAGCGGTCTGTCACCTGGGTGGTCGAGGACCCCAACCTGTCGACCGTCGTCGATTCGCTCGACCTGGCCCTGCCCGACCCACGCGGTGCCGAGTCAGCCGGTGAAGCCATCCAACGGTCCATGAGCGCAGGAGCCTTCGCCGGCCACGACAGCGAGGAAGAGCTGGCCCGGGCGCTCGGTGTCGTCATGATCGGGAGAGAGGGCTGGCAGCTGCTGGCGGACTGTGTGGCGTCGCCGCGGGCCGTGCTGTTCGTGACGCCGAGCCCGCGGCTGGCCCGGGTGCCATGGGCGCAATTGATCATGCCCGGACCCGACGGCTTCCGGTTGATGGAGATGGTCGAAGTGTTGATGGCGGTGCCGCCCAACATTGTCCACGCCGCCCGTCGCCGCAGCTCGTGGCAGGACCGGCGCGACCGTCCACCCGTGCTGCTGCTGGATCCGCGCATCCCCGGCCAACGCCCGGACTCGCCGTTGGGCTCGGTGCTCGGACGTCCGTCACCGCAGACCGCGCTGTCACGCCACTTCGCGCCGCGGGTCGACGCCGGGCAGGTGCTTCCCGCGGCCGCCGCGCCCGAGGAACTGTTCCGTCGCACCGACACCGACCGGCGCTGGCTGGCTGAGGCGTGCGCGAGCGACCCGTCCCGGCTGCTCTACGTCGGGCACGCCAGTGCCGCCGAAGGCGGGGCCGGACACGCTGACCGGGCGGCGCTGCACCTGGCCGAGGACCGCCCGTTCACCGCAGGCGACATGATGTCGGCGGGATTGGCGATCCCCCCGCGGGTGGCCCTGCTGGCCTGTGCCTCCGGTGGCGACTATCGGTTCGACGAGGCCACCGGACTGGTGGCGGCAATGGTGCTGAGTGGGGCCCAGCTGGTGACGGCGACGCTGTGGTCGCTGCCCACCACGGCGGGGTACCGGAGATTCGCCTCCGGGGCAACGGACTCCGCGGCCGATCCCATGGCCGACACCATCGTCGGAGTCGATCTGGCGCATCGGGACCAGGACGCGGGCCTGGCGGTGAACCGCTGGCAGCGTGCCACGATGCGTCGTTGGCGCGACGGCGACACCACGGCCAGCCCGCTGTACTGGGCCGCGTTGGCCACGTTCACCGTCGACGGCGCCCGCTGAATCAGGGCGGGGTCACACACACCGCGACGGAGCTCTCGTCACCCGGCCGGTAATAAGTCTCGATCACGTTGCCCGGTGACACTTTCGCCAGTGCCGAGGCCGGGATCATCGCGCGCTGGCGCACCGGGAACTGACCTCCGCCGAGCCGGCCGACCATCAGATCGAGTTCGACCTCGCGGTAGTCCTCGCAGATCGCCCCGGTGGCCCGCATCCCGGTGACGATCCCGCGCGACCGGGTGCCGCGACGGATCAGCTCCACCTGCGCTCCGGTCAGCAATCCCTTGCGGACCAGCATGTGATCGAACTCGGCCACCAGCTCGCCCAGCGTGACCAGACGCTCGTTCGCCTCGTCGTTCGGGCGAGCACCCCGCCACCGCCGCGCGGCGGCGAGTGCGGCGCCGGTGCCCAGCAGGCACAGGGCGGTGAGGAGCGCGACGTCGGCCATGACACCAATGGTCCGGCCGGGGGAGCGCTACCGAACCCAACTTCGGCTCTATCCTGGTGCCGGTGAGCATCGGGTCCGATACGGCTGGGGCGCAGGCCGGCCCCGCGTCGGGCGAGAACTCGGCACAGCCGCGCCGCGCCGTGATCGATCGGGCCTGGCGCGCACTCGGCCCGGGCGTCGAGGTGTTCAGCGGTGACGACGGCGGGCCGCTGCGCCGGACCGTCAAACGGATCATCGACCCCCTGGTGCTCAGACTGCGCAGCAACACCCACTTCTCGGCGCCGGTGCTGGCGCCCGACGTGGCGGCCGAACTGCACGAGCAGATGGTGCGCAGCGGGCCACATCTGCGTGCCGCCGCAGCGTGGTTCGCCGAGCTCAAACAGCAGCGCCGGCGGCTGCGGATCACCACCGGCAACGCTCAGGAGCTGTATTTCCCGGCGTGTTTCGAACTCGCGGTGACCCGGGGCGCCCCGGCCTCCGACCGCGCGCAGGTGGCGGCCGAGGTGCTGGCCGAGCTGCACGAGGGCCGTGACCGCACGGCGATCGAGGCGCTCAACACATATGTGGCCGCGCCGCACGTGGTCGACCGGTTGTATCGCCAACTCGAACTCAGCTGGGATGACGTCGTCGCCTCCGACAGCATCACCGGTCCGTTCTTCGCAGGATTGGCCACCGTGCTCGGCCCGGCCGACAGCCACCGGAGCGAAGCCGCTCGGCAGCGGGTGTGGTCGGCGTTGGTGGCCGACGCCACGCCCTATAACCTGGGTGCCCGGGCCCGACGCGCCGAGGCCGGCCTGCCGTGGTCGCTTGTCGACATCGGGCTGAGTTCGGTTCTGCCGCAACAGCCTCCGCCGGTCAGCGGGCCGGCTGAGGGGGACCGTCCGCTGGACCGCAGCGTGGTGGACCGGGTACGGGCCACCTTGCGCCGGGCCCTGGACCGCGACGAACTGCCCGATCTGCCGCTGCTGTGCGCCGAGGAGGTGGACCGGGCCTGTGCGCCGTGGGGGCTGCTCGCCGAGGACAAACAGGCCGCCCTTCTGGCCGGTATCGAGGTGGCGACCGACCTGCATCCGCTCGATCCGACGGCGTCGGGCCGCCACCAACTGTCGGCACGGATCCAGGCCCGGCTGGCCAAGGAGGCCTATGTGCTGCATGCCCGTCGCTACCTGGCGGCCGGTGCCGCGGTGCACCCGCGTCAGCAGCAGGTCATCGACGATCTCGCCGCGTTCGCTCGGCCCTATCTGAGCCGGTTGTGGGCACGGCTGCACGGCCGCGACGTGTGGCAGGAGCCCTGCACGGACATCGACGAGCTGAGGTCCCTGCTCGAAGGCGTGGCCAGATCCGTCAGCCTCGACCATCGGCAGCGGATCAAGGCGATGCTGGAAGTGCAGGTGGCGGAGTGAAATTGGGTGCTGATGCCGGCCTGTGGAGCACGGGCCCGCTGGATGCCAGAGCGCCTTTGGTCGCGGTACTGGAGGTCAGCGGTGCCGTGCTGTCGTGGGTGGTCGATGGGGGCGCCGGCGAACCACCTTCCATCGCGTTCACCGAACCCGAGCGCGCAGATTGGTTGTGGCGCGTGCTCGGCGAGTCCGGCCATGTGGCTGTCCTGGACGCGTTGCGGCACCGGGAACCGGGGCAAGGCCTCGACCTGCCCGGGGTGGAACTACTGCCCGGTTCGGTAGATACATTGCAGCGGTTGGCAATCGGCCACTGGTTGCGCCGGTGGTGGCCGGCCAGCGACCGGGACGGCATCGCGGCACTGGAGCGCCCCGTGCTCGCCGCCGAACTCGCGCTGCTGACGGTCGCCGCCGAAGACTTCTTCACCGACGACACCCTCGATTCCGACGTCGAGGGCTTGCTGGCGCCCCACCTGGAGGCGCTGAGTTTCCTCGCCGGTCAAGGTGATCCGAGGGTCGCCGACCTGGTCGGGCAGTGTCGGGAGCTGGCCGCGGAGATCGGGCTCGACTGGCCGGACACGGTCACCGCGAACGCTCGGCGTGCGGACTACGCCCTGGCAGCAGGAGCCGGCGACGGGCCGGGCCAGGCGGGCCTGATCGCCCGAGGGGTGGCGACCGTCGACTGGGCAGCCGTACCGCCGGGCGTGTTCGACGCCGCAGAAGACACCATCGAGTGGTCGGTGACCGCCGTCGGCGCGGCGGTGCGGGTGGCGCTCGTGGGCCCGGATTCGCCGGCGGGTATCGCCGTGGAACTGCACGGTAGCGGCTGCGCCGGCACCGGTGTGCTCGACGCCGCGGGCCGTACCGTATTGCCGTTGCATGATCCAGATGGGCTGCCGCTCACCGAAACCCGGGCCTGGAACCTGGACTGGTCAGTCACGTCGGTGCGGGTGGGGGCCGAGGGCGCCGACGAGTCCGAATCGGACCGCGACCGGGTGCGGGCGTTCGCGCGGGCCCGGCTCGCCGAGCCCGGTCCCGACGCCTTCCTCGCCGAGATCCGCGCGGCCGAATCCGATTACTGACCGCTACTTGGCGGCGGTCTGGATGTAGGCCGCCGAGGGCGATGACTGAGGCAGTCCGATTGCCGGCGCCTGCGGGGTGTCGAGGACACCGGCCAGCCAGGGCAGCGCTGCGGTGAACGCGTGGCTGGCGAACGGCCAGTCATGGGTGCCCTGATGGGTCACCACCGCGCAGGCGATGCCGTGTTTCGAACCGAGCGCACACAGGGCGTTGGCCGCCTTGGCCTGATCGTTGGCGCGGGCTGCGGGCTTACCCGCCGTCGACGTGTCGTTGACGTCGAACCAGCCGGCCGTCTGGTCGTACTGGCCGCGCCTGTTGATCACCGTGCTCGGATCGAACGCGTTCCAGGCCGCGCCGTTCCCGCCGAACAGCCGGTCGATGGTCTGCGCCTTGGTACCCGAGTTCGGACCCATGTCTCCGGCGATATCGACGAACGCACTGAACAACTCGGGGTGCATGACCGCCAGGTCCACCGCGCAGGTGCCGCCCATCGACCAGCCGACGATGCCCCAGCCGGCCGCGGCCGGTCTGACGCCGTAATGGGTGTTCATATAGGGCACAACGTCTTTGGTGAGGTGGTCGGCGGAGTTCCCGCGCTTGCCGTTGACGCACTCGGTGTCGTTGTTGAAGGTGCCGCCCGGGTCGACGAACACCAGCACCGGCGCGTACCCGTGGTGGGCCGCGGCGAAGTCGTCCAGCGTCTTGATCACGTTGCCGGCCCGCATCCAGTCGGCGGGGGTGTTGAACTCGCCGCCGATCATCATCACCGTCGGCAACTGCGGCGCGGGGTTGGAGGCAAACCACGCCGGCGGCAGGTACACGTATTCGCCGCGATGGCGGAAACCCGAAGCGGTGTTGGGGATGTCGACCGGAACGACGCTGCCCTTCGCCGGGATCTTGCCTTGGCGCTGCATCGCGGTGACCGTGACCTCATCGGTCTGGTCGGGTAGCGGGCCGGCCGTCAATTGGTTCCAGGCGGTCTGCACCCAGGGGAAGTAGCCCACCCACAGGTTCAGGGCCAGGGCCGTGCACAGCAGGGTCATGGGTACCGCCATGACCGCGGTGCCGCGCCGCCACCACCGGCTACCGCGCCACCCGGCTAATAGGACCACGACCGCAACCCCGGTCAGCGCGATCCACACCCACAGCGACCGCGGCGCAGGGTTGCCGGCCAGGCCCTCGGACTCGATGTACCAGTTGGTGCCGGCGACCAGGATTCCGCCCACCGCAGCTGCCGACGGCAGCCACATGAGCGCCCAGCGGCGGGTACGCCAGCCGATCGCGGCGATCAGTACCACGGCGGTGATGACTTGGACGCTGGTCGGAACCCAGCCGTGCATCAAGGACAGGTGGTGAGTGAACGTCACATCGGTATCGTGGTCGCCGAATCTTGGGATCGGCTGTGAGCCGCCTACTAACGCGGTTTGGCCAGGGGAAACGGCAGTGTTTCGCGGATGCTACGACCGGTTATCAACATGACCACCCGGTCCACGCCCATGCCGAGGCCGCCTGTCGGCGGCATTGCGTATTCCATTGCCTGCAGGAAGTCCTCGTCGAGCTCCATGGCCTCGGGGTCCCCGCCCGCCGCCAGCAAAGACTGTTCCTGCAGCCGGCGGCGCTGTTCGACAGGGTCGGTGAGTTCGCTGTAGGCGGTGCCCAATTCGACACCCCAGGCCACCAGGTCCCAACGTTCGGCCACCCCGGGGATGCTGCGGTGCGGCCGGGTCAGCGGCGACACCGACGTCGGAAAGTCCTTGTAGAACGTGGGTTCCTCGGTCCGGTCCTCGACCAGGTGCTCGTACATCTCCAGCACCACGGCGCCGGCGTCCCAGTGGGTCAGGTATGGGATGTGCGCCGCATCGCACAGCCGGCGCAGCGTGGCCAGGTCCGTCTCGACGGTGACGTGCTCGCCGAGGGCCTCCGAGACCGCGTCGTGCACGGTCTTCACCACCCACTGGCCCGAGATGTCCACCGGCTCAAGGGCACCGTCGGCGCGCGGCCGCTGGAATACCTGGGCTCCGTTGGCGGCCTGGGCGGCGTTCTGGATCAGCTCGCGGCAGCCGTCGATCCAGACGTTGTAGTCGGCATGGACCTGGTAGGCCTCCAACAGGGTGAACTCGGGATTGTGGCTGAAGTCCACGCCTTCGTTGCGGAACGCGCGGCCCAGTTCGAAAACCCGCTCGACACCGCCGACACACAGCCGCTTGAGATAGAGCTCAGGCGCGATCCGCAGATACAGATCGAGGTCGTAGGCGTTGATGTGGGTGAGGAACGGCCGGGCATTGGCGCCGCCGTGGATCTTTTGCAGGATCGGGGTTTCCACCTCGAGGAAACCCTTGGCGTACAGCGTTTCCCGGATCGCGTGCAACGCGCCGCTGCGGGCCCGGATCAGGTCCCGCGCCTCGGTGTTGACGGCGAGGTCCACGTAGCGGGCCCGTACCCGGGCCTCCTGGTCGGTGAGGCCCTTCCACTTGTCCGGCAGCGGTCGCAGGCATTTGCCGATCAGTCGCCAGCTGTCGACCAGCAGTGAGCGGGTGCCGTTGCGACTGTTTCCCATCGAACCGGTGACCTCGATCAGATCGCCGAGATCGATTGTCGCGGTGAAGTCGGCGGTGCCGGCCTGTGTCAGGCGAGCGTTGTCGAGCAACAGCTGAACTTCGCCCGACCAATCGCGCAGTTGGGCGAACAACACGCCGCCGTAATCCCGGATCCGCAGGACCCGCCCGGCCACGCTCACCGACGCACCGTCGGCGGATTCCAATGCGGCCGCGACGGTATGGCTGGGT
The DNA here is from genome assembly GCA_036235365.1 of Mycolicibacterium sp. 050232. GTDB lineage: Bacteria > Actinomycetota > Actinomycetes > Mycobacteriales > Mycobacteriaceae > Mycobacterium. The sequence continues at coordinate 143,011 of JAZBEZ010000011.1, forward strand.
GCCTGACCCACGGGATAGGCATCCACCCCGTTTTTCTGCAGCTGGCGCAGCTTGGCCATCCGAACCCGGACCTGCTCGGGCAGCCTCGGCTGATCGTCGCTCGCCAGATCGTCCTGCAGCCCGTTGAGGTCGGGCGCGCTGCCGTCGTGGTGCAGCCGGCCCGAACCCACCAGCTCGGCCGGGGCCGCGACGTGCTCACCGGTGTGCTGTTTGTTTCGCCGGGAGAAGGGCAGGACCAGGAATCCCTCGGCGATCACCGAGGCCACCCCGACCCGCGGGATCAGCCGGGCGTCCTCGTAGCAGGCATATCGGGGTACCCACTCGGGCTGGTACTTCATGTTCGACCGATACAGCGTCTCCAGCTGCCACCAGCGGGAGAAGAACACCAGTAGTGCCCGCCACAGCCGGGCCACCGGACCGGCACCCAGCTGTGCACCTTGTTGAAAGGCCGACCGGAACATCGCGAAGTTCAGTGAAATACGGCTGACCCCAATGCCTTCGGACTGCATGCACAGTTCGCTGACCATCAGCTCGATGGTGCCGTTGGGGGAGTGCGGGGAGCGGCGCATGACATCGAGCGAGACGCCGTTGGTACCCCACGGCACCAGCGACAGCAATGCGACCACCTCAGGTTCTGAATTTTCTGGTGCGCCGGACTTGTGCTGCACCGCCTCGACGAGCAGACAGTCACCGTCGGCCGGATCACCGAGCCGGCCCAGCGCCATCGAGAATCCGCGTTCGGTCTCGGTGTCACGCCAGGCGTCGGCGCGCCGGACCACCTCGGCCATCTCGGTCCCGTCCAACTCGCGGTGGCGCCGCATCCGCACCGAGGTCCCCGCACGCCGGGCCCGGGTTACCGCCTGGCGTACCGCGCGCATGTCTGGCCCGGACAACCGGAAGCGATCCGGATACAGGATCGCTTCGTCGCCCAGTTGCAGCGCGTTGAGTCCGGCCGCCCGGAACGCCTCTGCCGCTGCCGAACTGGCACCCATCACGCCCGGCGCCCAGCCGTAGGTCTGGCACAACTGCAGCCAGGCCGCGATCGCCTGCGGCCAGGATTTGGGATCACCGACCGGATCGCCACCGGCCAGACACACACCGACCTCCACGCGGTAGGCGATCGCCGCCCGCCCGTTCGGGGCGAACACCACCGACTTGTCGCGACGGGTGGCGAAATACCCCAGGGAATCGTTCTTTCCGTAGACCTCCAGCAGCCCGCGGATCGCCGATTCGTCCTCACCGGTCAGCGCATTCGACGCACGTTGCGACTGGAACAGCACGATCGCGGCCGTCATCAGCGCCAACGCGCCGAACAGGCCGAAGATCGCGTTGAGGAACGGATGCGAGTAGCCCTCGAAAACCTCGGTCGGGACGGTCGCGAACCCGCTGACCCGGTTGACCGCGTACAGCAGCCGCCATTCCGGGGCCAGGGTGCCGGGGAACAATTCGAGCAGGACCCATGCGGCCAGGATGCCGATCGCCATGCCCGCCACCAGGACGACAGCGGATTTGAGCAGGGCGCCCCGACGCACCTTGGCCCAGAACTGGTTGCGGGCCAACACCAGACAGACGATGGCCACCACATGGAACACCAGGCCGATGACCTCGCCGACGTCCTCGGCCAGTGGATCACCGCCGGTGGCGAGATCGCCGACGTTCCAGCCGATGGCGCCCACCATGTACAGCATGAGGATCCACCAGGCGATGCGCTTGCGTGCGGCCAGCGCGGCGGCCAGCAGCGCCAGCACGAACGCCCACGAGAAGCTGGTGTCGGGGAAGTTGAAGATGTAGTCGTTGACGAACTCGCGCGGCACCTGGATCAGCCACCGCACCGTCTGAGAAACGCTGGCGATCAGCGACAGGGTGGCGATGATCCCGACGATCCAGCCGGCTGCTGCGGGAACCCAGGAGAACCTCGACGCGGGCTGGACCCCGGTGCGGCCGCCGCGGCTGATTACGGTCATATGCCCGGACAATAGGCGTTCAACCCGTCAATTGGGCCCATCACGCGCACAGACACCGACCAGGTGATTACCAGACCGGGCCGGTGTACTTCTCTCCTGGGCCTTTGCCCGGCTCGTCCGGATGCGCACTGGCTTCGCGGAACGCCAACTGCAGGCTCTTGAGGCCGTCGCGCACGGGGCCGGCGTGCGGTCCCAGGTATTCGGCCGAGGCCGTCACGAGTCCGGCCAGCGCGGTGATGATCCGGCGCGCCTCATCAAGATCACGGTGCGGGCTATCGTCGGGGTCCTCGGCGGAAAGGCCGATCTTCTCGGCCGCGGCGCTCATCAACATGACTGCCGCCCGGGTGATCACTTCCACGGCGGGAATCTCGGCAAGTTCCCGCACCTGCGGCGTCGCGTCGTCGGGCGTTTCAGTCGGATCGGTCATGCTGCTAGACTGTCATGCGCGACCGTCCCGGCTCATGTCAGGACAGCAAGTGGAGTCCCACTCCCACCGTTGGCCACAAGGTACAACGGTCCGGTCGCCGGTGTCCTCGGGGCACCGGTTCTGTGCTCCACAATTGGGGCTGCAGGCGGCGCAAGCCGTGATCGGTCGGCATTGGGCCCTGCTTTGAGCAGGGCTTTTCTGTTCTTCGGGGCAGAGGTGCAGGTGGGCGGGTCTCCTCAGCAGACCCAACATAGGAGGCCCCATCAGCACTGAGACCCGCGTCAACGAGCGCATTCGTGTACCAGAAGTCCGCCTGATCGGACCAGGTGGCGAGCAGGTAGGCATTGTGCGCATCGAAGACGCCCTCCGCGTCGCCGCGGATGCCGATCTCGACCTTGTCGAAGTTGCGCCAGGCGCCAAGCCGCCGGTTTGCAAAATCATGGACTACGGCAAGTTCAAGTACGAGACGGCTCTCAAGGAGCGCGAGTCTCGCAAAAACCAGCAGCAGACCGTCGTCAAGGAACAGAAGCTGCGTCCCAAGATCGACGATCACGACTACGAGACGAAGAAGGGCCATGTGGTCCGCTTCCTCGAAGCCGGATCCAAGGTCAAGGTGACCATCATGTTCCGCGGTCGTGAGCAGTCCCGGCCCGAACTCGGGTACCGGTTGTTGCAGCGGTTGGGCGCAGACGTGGCCGAGTACGGCTTCGTCGAGACGTCAGCCAAGCAGGACGGCCGCAACATGACGATGGTGCTGGCACCGCACCGCGGCGCGAAGACTCGCGCCAAGGCAGCGGAGCAGGCCGAGCGCCCCGGCGGGCAGCAGGCCGCATCAGAAGAACCAGACGTTACGCAGAGCTAGTTTCAACACAGAACTGAGGATTCATGCCCAAGGCGAAGACCCACAGCGGAGCATCGAAGCGCTTCCGCAAGACCGGGACCGGCAAGATCGTGCGCCAGAAGGCCGGCCGCCGCCACCTGCTGGAGCACAAGGCCACCAAGCGCACCCGCCGGCTTGACGGCCGCACCGTGGTCGCAGCCAACGACACCAAGCGTGTCAACAAGTTGCTCAACGGCTAGTACTGCCGCTCCCTGTACCGAACGAGAATAGGAACATCCCATGGCACGCGTGAAGCGCGCACTCAACGCCCAGAAGAAGCGGCGCACAGTCCTCAAGGCCTCGAAGGGCTACCGCGGTCAGCGGTCGCGGCTCTACCGCAAGGCCAAGGAGCAGCAGCTCCACTCGCTGACCTACGCCTACCGGGACCGTCGTGCCCGCAAGGGTGAGTTCCGCAAGCTGTGGATCTCGCGTATCAACGCGGCGGCCCGCGCCAACGACATCACCTACAACCGCCTGATCCAGGGCCTCAAGGCCGCGGGCGTCGAGGTCGACCGCAAGAACCTGGCCGAGATCGCCGTGAGCGATGCCGCCGCGTTCACCGCGCTGGTCGAGGTCGCCAAGGCCGCCCTGCCCGAGGACGTCAATGCGCCCTCCGGAGAGGCCGCCTGACGCTCACCGAGCGTTCTGCCCGGGTGGCGGCTGCGGTCAAACTGCAGCGTCACATCGGGCGCCGCCGCGCCGCACGTTTCCTTGCCGAGGGGCCCAACCTCGTCGAGGCCGCGTTGCGGCGCGGACTTGTTTCCGAGGTGTTCGCGACCGAGGCCGCGCAGGAGCGCTTCGGCGCCCTGCTGGCCGACGCGCCGGTGCAACTGGTCACCGAACGCGCGGCGAAAGCCTTGTCCGACACTGTGACCCCCGTCGGTCTGGTGGCCGTGTGCCGGCTGCCGGAGGTCACCCTCGACGATGTCCTGGCCGATGCGCCCCGCTTGATTGCGGTACCCGTGCAGATCTCGGAGCCGGGCAACGCCGGCACGCTGATCCGCGCCGCCGACGCGATGGGTGCCGACGCGGTGGTGCTGGCAGGCAACAGCGTCGACCCGTACAACAGCAAGTGCCTGCGGGCGTCGGCGGGCAGCATCTTCTCGCTGCCGGTGATCGGCGAGCCCGATGAGGCCGCGATCGTGTCGCGGCTGCAGGCGGCCGGGCTGCAAGTACTGGCCACCACGGTCGACGGTGAGACGAGCCTCGATCACGTGGACCTGGCGCCGCCGACCGCCTGGCTGTTCGGCCCCGAAGCCCACGGTCTGCCAACCGAATTGGCAGTGGCGGCCGACCATCGGGTGCACATTCCGATGCCGGGTCACTCCGAGAGCCTCAACATCGCCTCGGCGGCGTCGATCTGCCTGTATCAGAGCGCCCGCGCCCACCGCATCTAGCGCGTCGAGCGCCGAATGGCCACTTATCGCACGGTTTTTCGCGATTCGCGTAACACAAGTGGCCACTGGCGTCGATGTGACACGATGCTGTGGGGAGGTGCACCATGTGCCAATACTGCGGATGCCGGGACATGCCACTGTTGCGGGATTACATCGCCGAGCATGAGCGGGCCGTCGACCACGGCCGCGAAGCGGTGCGCGCCTTGGACCGCGGCGAGCTGGATGTCGCCGGTCAGCTGGTGGCGGCGATGTTCGAGGAGTTGCGTTCCCACTGGCAGGGTGAGGAGAACGGCCTGTTCGCGGTGATGCACGACGAGGAGCTGTACGCCGAGCACATCGACCCGTTGGTGGCCGAGCACCGCGAACTGGCCGCCTTCCTCGAGGTGGTCGACCTGTCCGATCCCGACCATCAGAAGCGGATCCGCGCGGAGATCGAAGAGCTCTACGTGCACATCGCGAAAGAAGAGGACGGACTGTTCCCGGCTGCGCTCACCGCGCTCGACGGCCCCGACTGGGATGCCGCGATGGCCGGGTGGCAGGCCGCTCACCCCGGTCGCGAGATGATCCGTTAGCGCGCGCTGGGTCAGACCACCAGCCAGAGCAGGCCGGCCATGGCGAACCCGACCACCGACAGGATGGTCTCCAGCACGGTCCAGGTCTTGAGGGTGTCCTTCACCGACATGTTGAAATACCTTGACACGATCCAGAATCCACCGTCGTTGACATGGCTGGCGACGATGGAACCGGCGGAAACCGCGACCACGATGAGGGCGATCTGTGCCGGGCTGTAACTGCCTGCGGCGATGGATGTCTCGATGATGCCCGCCGTCGTCACGATCGCCACGGTCGCCGAGCCCTGCGCGATCCGCAACGCACAGCTGATCAGGTAGGCCGACAGGATGACCGGCAGGCCGATGGCGGTCATGGAGTCGGCCAGTGCCGTGCCGATTCCGGTGGCACGCAACACCGCACCGAAGAACGCGCCGGCTCCGACCACCAGCAGGATCATGCCGACCGGGCGCAGCGACGCCGCGCTGATCCTGCCGAGTTCGGTGGCCGTGATGCCCCGGCGGATCCCCAACAGGTAGAGCGCGAGCAGGACCGCGATGGTCAGCGCGACGGCCGGCGTCCCGACCAGGGTCAGGATCGACAGCAGGCGGCCGCCGTCGAGCATGACATCGGCGATGGTGGCGGCCAGGATCAGCGCCATCGGGGCCAGGATGATGAAGGAGATCAACCCGATCGACGGGGGATTGGCGGTATCGGCCTCATCCTCCTCCGGGATGAATTCGTCCGGGACCTCGACGTGTACTCGCTTGCCGATCCACGAACCCCACACCACGCCGGAGACGAACCAGGCCGGGATACCGCAGGCCAGCCCCATGATGATGATCCACCCCAGGCTGACGTGCAGTAGGCCGGCGGCAGCGACCGGACCGGGATGGGGAGGCAGGAACGCGTGCGTCATCGACAGGCCGGCGAGCATCGGCATCGCGTACAGCACCAGCGATCTGCCCCCGCGCTTGGCCGCCACGTACACCAGCGGAGCCAGGATGAAGATGCCGATGTCGAAGAAGATCGGGATGCCGAGCACGACGCCGGTCAGACCCATGGCCAGCGGAGCGCCCTTGGGGCCGAACAGGTTCAGTAGCCGGGTGGTCAGCGCATCCGCACCGCCGGAGCGCTCGAGCATCGCGCCGAGCACCGTGCCGAGCCCGATGATCACGGTGATGTGGCCCAGTATCCCGCCGAACCCCTTCTCCAACAGGGAGTCCGACGCCTTGGCCGGGGTGCCGACCAGGTCGGAGACCGGAATGCCGGCGATCAGCGCGACCGCGATGCTGACCGTGATCAGTGCGATGAACGGTTCGAGTTTGAGTTTGATGATCAACAGCAGCAGTACCGCGATGGACACCGCGGCCAGGGTCAGCAGGCCGGATGTGTCGTGTTGCAGCCAGTGCACGAACGAGGTCATGAATCCTCCTGGGCGTGGACGAGGATCTGGATGTGGGGAGTGGACTCAGCGAGACAGAGCTGCGACGAAATTGCGTGCCCGGCTGGTGATCTCGTTCCAGTTTCCGGCGGCGACCTCGGCCGGTGGGACTACACCGGTGCCTGCGCACACCGCGAGGGCGCCGGCGTCGAGATAGGACCGCGCATTGCCCTCGTTGATCCCGCCGGACGGCAGCAGCTCGACTTCCGGGTACGGCCCGTGGAGGTCGGACAGGTATTTCGGACCCATGCTGCCGGCCGGGAAGATCTTCACCGCACCGGACCCGAGATCGACCGCCTGGGCCACCTCGGTGGGGGTGAGGGCGCCGAGGAACACCGGTACCGATTGCGAGGTCGCGACCTTGGCGACCTCGGCGCGCAGGCCGGGGGTGACCAGGAACCGGGCACCGGCGTCGATGGCGGCGCGGGCCTGATCGGCCGTCATCACCGTGCCGACGCCCAGCAGGATCCCGGCGCTGGACACCGATTCGACGCAGGACCGGAGGTGGTCCAGCACCCCGGGGGTGGTGAAGGTCAACTCGACCGTGCGGATTCCGCCCGCCGCGATCGCGTGGCACAGATCGGCCGCGTCCGGGATCGACTCTGCCCGAACCACGCTGAGCACGCGATCCGACCGCATTACGTCGAGCGCTGTCATTGCACACCTCCGTCGACGCCGCGTCGCAGCGACCGTCCTGCTGTCACCCCGGTGAGCTCGCCGTCGTCGAGGGCGAACTGCCCGCGCACCAGTACATGGGTGAATCCTGTTGCGGCTGTGCGGGGCTGCTCGTAAGTCGCGGTATCGGCGACGGTTTCCGGGTCGAACAGCACCAGATCGGCCGAGAACCCCGGACGGATGAATCCGCGGTCGCTGAGCCGCAGCCGGGTGGCCGCCCGCCCACTGAGGTGGCCGACGCATTCCTCGAGCGAGAACAGTCCGAGGTCGCGGCAGTAGTGACCCAGATACCGCGCGAAGGTTCCCCAGCCGCGGGGATGTGGCTTCGATCCGACCAGCAGCCCGTCACTGCCCCCGGTGTGCCGTGGGTGCCGCATGATCGCCTGCACGTTCTCCTCGTGCCCGACATGCTGGAGGATGCCGCTACCCAGCTCGTCGCGCAGCAGGATGTCGATGCACACGTCGAACGCATCGCGGTGCTCGGCCGCGGCGATCTGCGCGATCGTGCGGCCCACATAGTGATCCAGTTCGTGACGGGTGACTCCGCTGATCTCGATGGTGTCCCACTCGGCGATCACGCCGTGACAGCCGTCGGAGCCGCTGACTTCCAGGTGGTCGCGGATCCGGGCCAGCGCTTCGGCATCGGTGAGCCGCGCCATCGTCTCTTCGGTGCTTCCGGCGGACGCCCAGCTCGGCAGGATCGCCGAAAGTGTGGTGGCTCCTGGCAGATACGGGTAGGTGTCGAGGCTGATGTCGGCACCGGCGGCGGTCGCCGTGTCGAGCAGGGCCAGCAGCTCGGGTGCCCGGCCCTTGTTCGGCCCGAAGTTGAGCGTGGCGTGGGCCAGGTGCAGTGCACAGCCCGATCTGACGGAGAGCTCGACCATCTCGGCATACGCCTCCATGGCGCCGGCCCCGTACGACCGGTGGTGTGGCGAGAAGTAGCCCCCGTACGACGCCACCGTGCGGCACAGCGCGAGCAGCTCCTCGTTGTCCGCGTACATCCCCGGGGTGTAGGTCAATCCGGCGGACAGGCCGACGGCCCCCTCGGCCATGGCCTGAGCCACGATGCTCTGCATCTCGGCGATTTGCTCCGCGTCGGCGGGGACGTCGTCCCAGCCGACGACCAGGGCTCGCACCACGCCGTGGGGGACGAGATAGGCGACGTTGGTGGCGATTCCGCGGTCGAGGCGGTCCAGGTATTCCGCGACGGATCGCCAGTCGAAGTCGAAGTCGCCGGGGTCGGTGTTCCAGCCGGCGATCTTGCGGCGGACGACGGCGAGCACCTCGGAGGTCACCGGCGCGTAGGACAGCCCGTCCTGCCCGAGTACCTCGGTGGTGACGCCCTGGGTGATGCGCGACGGGTGTGCCGGATTGAGCAGGATCTGCAGATCCGAATGTGCATGCATGTCGATGAATCCGGGTGCGAGCACCAAGCCGGAGGCGTCGATCACGCGGTCGGCGGTCGGCGACGCCGCGGGTTCGGTGGCGATGGCGGCGATGCGGTCGTCGTCGATCAACACATCGGCGTCATACCTGGCGGACTCGGTGCCGTCGACAACGGTGGCGGAGCGGATCAACGTACGCATGACAGATCCGGCTCAGAAGTAGGTGCGGATCAGGTCGATGACGACGGGATCGGTTTCCTGCCGGGCCACCACCGGGATCCATCTCCATTTGTCGAAGGCGGTGCACGGGTGCGAAAGTCCCAGTCGTACCACGTCGCCGACGCGAATGTCGGAATCGGGCGGGATGGTCAGGAATGCGTGCTGGTCGTTGACGGCCACGATCTCGGCATCCGTGAGCGGGCGGGCCGGCGCACCGAGTTGCGACGCGACCAGTTGCGGCGTGGGCAGCCCCTCGTCGAACGGGACATCGCGCTTTCCGGCGTCCAGCAGAGCCAGCCCGGGTTCGGGGCGGGACACCACGCGTGCCCAGGTGTTCATCGCCGACCGCAGCCGGTACGGTCCGCTGCTACGGCCGAACGGCGTGATCCCCGTGTAGAAGCCGTCGTCGTGGATGATGTAGGCCCCCGCGCGGACCACGACGTGTGTGCGATCCCCGGCCAGCGGAGCCAGCACGTCCGCGACGAGATCGAAATAGGCGCTGCCTCCGGCAGTTACGTAGACATCGGCCTCGGCGGGGTAGAGCCCGTCGGCTTCGAGGGTCCGGTGCAGGCGAGCCATTTCCTCGAGGTAGTGCCTGACGCGGGTCAGTGCGGGCGTGGATGCATCGTGCGCCAGCGAACCCTCGTAGCCCGAGACACCGGCCAGGCGCAGGGTGCCGGTGGACGCGATCCGCGCGGCCACGGTCGCGGCCTCGTCGACCGAGCGGGCCCCGGTTCGCCCGCCGGACGCACCGAGCTCGACGAGCACCGGAATCGGCCGCGTCGCAGGGATATCGGCGAGGGCTGCGACCATCGCGTCCACGGTGGCCGCCGAGTCGGCCCAGGTGAGTACCTCGAGGTCGGGCCGGGCGGTCATCTCCAGGGCCAGCCAGCGCAGCGCGGCCGGGTCGACCAGGGTGTTGGCGAGTTGGATCCGCCGAACGCCGAAACTCACCGCGACGCGAACCTGACTGGGCGTAGCCAGGGTGATACCCCATGCGCCGCTGCGCAATTGGCGGTCCCACAGCACCGGTGACATGGTGGTCTTCCCGTGCGGGGCCAGCTCCACCCCGTGCTCCGCGCACCACGCCGCCATGGCGGTCACGTTGTCCTCGATGGCCGAATCGTCCAGTGTCATCACCGGTGTGATGAAGGCCGACAGCCGGGGTCGGGAGGCGAGGAACTCCGCGGGAGTGAGGCCGTCGGCCGCCGCCGGAAGGGCCTTGTCCAATTCCGACAGGCGTTCGGCACGCAGGTTGTCCCAGGCCTCGGTGTCGGCCGCGGGCTCACCTCGTGTCGTCATGCCCATCCTGTCCTCCGTGGTGATTCTCGTGCGCTGGAGGAAGCTCCAGAACAATGCGAACTGCTGCGTTGCGTATAGTGCAACACATGTTGCAAATATGCGTGTGACCTGTCTAACATGACATGCGACACCGCGTCAATCGTTCGACCCCGAAGGACGGCAGTGCCCGAAATGCCCACAGACCCCGACGGCGGAGTTGCCTGCGTGGGGGAACCGCTGGTCCTGGCCGGTACTCAAGCTGAACTGCACCTGGCCGGTGCTCAGGCTGAACTGCACCTGGCCGGTGCTCAGGCTGAACTGCACCTGGCCGGTGCGGAAGCCAACGTCGCGGCCGGACTCATCTCCTGGGGCATCCCCGCCTCTTTCGTCGGCCGGCTCGGCGACGACGGTTACGGCGCACTGATCCGATCGGAGCTGATCGCGCGCGGCGTCGACATCTCCGCGGTCGAGATCGACCCGGCTCGGCCTACCGGGCACTACTCGAAAGACACCGCGCCCGACGCGGCGGGGGAGCCGCGCAGCGTCAGCCGATACCACCGGGCGGGCTCGGCGGCCTCGGCGATGACGCCCGGATTCCTGGACTCGGCCGCGGTCGTGTCGGCATTCGGACGGGCGTCGGTCGTGCACTGCAGCGGCATCACGCCCGCCCTGTCGGACAGTTGCCGGGACATGATGCGCCGGTTGCTCACCGACCGGCCCGGTATCGGCGGGTTACTGAGCTTCGATGTGAACTGGCGCGAACAGCTGTGGCCCGACGGCGACCCGGCCGAGGTGCTGGCCCTGGCCGACCTGGCCGACGTCGTCCTGGTGGGTGCCGACGAGGCGATCCGCGTCGCAGGAACCGACGATCCGGCGGCGCTGCGGCGCATCCTTCCGAATCCGGAGACCCTGGTCATCAAGGATGGTGCGGAACAGGCCCTGGTGGTCGACCGGGCCGGAGACGTGATCGCCGTTCCGGCCCTGCGTGTCGAGGTCGTGGAGCCGGTCGGTGCGGGTGATGCCTTCGCCGCCGGTTTCCTCAGCGGCGTCGTGCTCGGTGAGGATCCCGAATCATGCCTGCGGCGTGGCCACATCGGAGCCGCCGTCACCCTTACTGTCGTGGCGGATTCGGCGCCACCGCCACCCGACGCGGCAGTCGAGCATCTGCTCGACTGCACGGACGGCGAGTGGGCTGCGACGACGGTGAGCGAGGCCGGGTTCATGGTGTGCGGGAGCCGGCGGTGAGCCAAAGTGTCGGCCGGGCACTGCAACTGTTGATCCAGCTGGGCAAGGGCCCGGCCGGTCTGGACGAGCTCGCCGCCGCCACCGATGTGCACAAGACCACCGTGATGCGGCTGCTGCGCACACTGTCCGACGAGCGGTTCACGTTCCGCGACAACAACAACCGCTATCACCTCGGATCACGGATCTTCGAACTCGCCGCGCACGGCACCGATCAGCGGGAGATCCGGCAGATCGCCTCGCGCCATCTCGTCGAGTTCAACCGCGAATACGGCCGCACCACACACCTTGCCGCGATGGAAGGCGGCGACATCGTCTATATCGACAAGCTCGAATCGCACGATCAGATCCGGATGTACTCACGCATCGGCCTGACGGCCAACCTGAATTCGACCGCTGTCGCCAAGGTGATCCTCGCCGACCTTCCGGATGCCGAACTGCGGCGAATCGTTGCCACGATGGACTTCACCCGGCGCGCCGCCAACACCATCACGACGCCTGAGGTGTACCTGCGGGAGATCGAGACCGTGCGGGCGCAGGGCTGGGCGCAGGACCGCGAAGAGAACGAGCCGTCGATCAATTGCGTCGGGGTACCGATCCGCGGCGCCAACGGCCGCGTCGTCGCCGCGGTTTCGGTGTCGGTACCGGACGTGGTGCTGTCCTTCGACCAGGTCCTCGAACTGTTGCCGCCGCTGCAGGCGGTGGGTGAACGCATCTCGGCCGAGTGCGGGTACCGGCCTCCTTCATAACCCGACCGAAAATATCGAAAACACCAAACACAGAGGAGATTCCCACCGTGTCCGATTCCCAGGTGATCCGCACCGATGACGCGCCAGCACCGGCACACACCTTCAGCCAGGGCATCCGTAAGGGCGGACTACTGCAGGTGTCGGGTCAGGGGCCGATGGACCCCGCGACCAACACCTACATCGGCGAGGGCGATGTCCGGGCGCAGACCCGCCGCACGCTGGAGAACGTCAAGGCGATCCTGGCGGCCGGCGGTGCCGGTGTCGACGATGTCCTGATGTTCCGGGTCTATCTCACCAAGCGTGAGGATTTCGCGGCCATGAACGAGGTCTACGGGGAGTTCATCGCCGAGAACGTCCAATCCGACCAGCTGCCCTGCCGGACAACGGTATTCGTCGACCTCCCGCACGAGGTCATGCTGGTCGAGATCGACGCGCTGGCCGCCGCGGGCTAGCCGGGCCGGTCAGCTCAGCAATCCCCGCGCCACGTGGGTGATCTGCACCTCGTTGCTGCCGGCGTAGATCATCAGTGACTTGGCGTCGCGGGCCAGCTGCTCGACCCGGTACTCGGTCATGTAGCCGTTGCCGCCGAACAGCTGGACCGCCTCCATCGCGACGTCGGTCGCCGCCTGCGAGCAGTACCACTTGATGGCCGAGGCCTCGGCCAGCGAGATGGGCGAGCCCTTCTCGGCGGATTCGATGACGCGGAACAGCATGTTGCGCACGTTCATCCGGGCCACTTCCATGTTGGCCAGCTTGAGCTGGATCAGCTGGAACTGGCTGATCTCCTGGCCCCACAGCGTGCGGGTCTTGGCGTAGTCGACGCTCAACCGCAGGCATTCCTCGATCACGCCCAGCGCCATCGCGGCGACCCCGATACGTTCGGCCGAGAAGTTCGACCGGGCGCTGGCCCGGCCCTCGTCGACACCGTCCGCGGTGTCGGAACCTTCGGTCTCGCCGAGCAGCCGATCGCGGCCCAGCCGGACGTTGTTGAAGAACAGTTCACCGGTACGCGATGAGTGAATACCCATCTTGCGGAACGGCTTCGACTGCACGAAACCTTCCATGCCGCGGTCGAGAACGAAGGTCAGCACCTTGCGGTTGCGCTTGTCCGCCCCGTCACCTTCATCCAGCTTGGCGTAGACGACCACGACGTCGGCGTCGGGCCCGTTGGTGATGAAGGTCTTCTGGCCGTTGAGGATGTAGTCATCGCCGTCACGGGTGACGTAGGACTTCATGCCACCGAAAGCATCCGAGCCCGAATCGGGTTCGGTGATCGCCCACGCGCCGATCTTCTCGTAGGTCACCAGACCGGGCAGCCAGCGTTCCTGCTGGGCCAACGTGCCGCGGCTCTGGATGGTCGACACGGTCAGGCCCAGGCTGACGCCGAGCCCGGTGACCAGGCCCATCGATACCCGGCACAGTTCGCTGATCAGGACGAACCCCATGCCGGGCGATCCGCTGCCGCCGAACATCCCGCCACGGGCTCCCGACGGCTTGCTGTCGCCGCTGCGCAGCTTCTCCAGCCGCTTGTCCAGGGACTCCTTGGCGAGGGCGTCGATCCCGAATGTGGCGAACAGCTTTCGCACGATCGGGTAGGGCTCCAGGTCGCCGCTCTCCAGGTCGTCGAGATGGGGCCGGATCTCCTTGTCCACGAACTCCCGTACTGCGTCCCGGACAGCGATGTCGACGTCAGACCAATCAAGCATTCCGACAGCTTAGACAGGCGTCAAAAAGTCAGGCCGCCGGGCGGCGGGCCGGCCGCCGCAGCGCCGGCAGCGCGAACGTGGTGTGCACCAGGGCCCCGGCCCGGTCCAGCAGGGTCTTCTGGCGCGGCAGGTAGTGCATCGGCAGGCCCCTACGGTCGCGCGGTGGAGCCATGAAGCTCGGTGCTTCCACCAGTGGGCCGTCGGTCGGGAGCTTGCCGGCCGCGCGGCGATAAGCCGACAGGGCGCGCGGGTGCAGCCTGATTTCGTCGGGCACGGCGATGAACGCCAATTCGACTGCCTTTCCGAAGATCCGCAGCAGCACCTCGTCACCGGGCGTCCACCGCATTCCGGCCTTCTCCCGCACCGCCGGGTCGAACAGGCCGGCCGCGATCCAGCGCTGCGCCCCCACCAGGGGTCTGAAGAGTTGGTCCCAGATCGGGGTCGGCATCAGCACGAACCACGGTTTGGGGATCCGGATGGTGAAGATGTCCAGGGTGGCCCGGTTGATCTCGAGTTCGTCGCGGCACTTGGCGTCCCAGTACTCCTGGAATTCGTCCCAGCTCTTGGGGACTGGCCGCATGCTCATGCCATACATGCGGTACCACTGCACGTGTTCGTCGAACAGTTGCTGCTTCTCGGCCTCGGTGAGGCCGCCGCAGAAATACTCCGCGGTCTTGATGATCAACATGAAGAACGTGGCGTGCGCCCAGTAGAACGTCTCGGGGTTCAGCGCGTGATAGCGCCGCCCCTGGTTGTCGACGCCCTTGATGGTGGTGTGGAAACCCTTGATCTGCGCGCCGGTGTCGGCCGCGCGGTCGCCGTCATAGACCACGCCCATGATCGGGTAGACCGACCGCGCCACCCGCTGCAGCGGTTCGCGCAGCAGGATCGAATGCTCCTCGACGCCGGCGCCGAGTTCGGGATACATGTTCTGAATCGCGCCGATCCAGACGCCCAGCATCCCGGTGCGCAGGTCACCGAAGTACTTCCAGGTCAGCGAATCCGGGCCGAGTGGGTCGTGCTCGCCGGCGGTGGTGGCTCGTGTGGTCATCGCGTCCTCGTTGACTCGTCATGACATGGATCACAGCTGAGGCCAACGATAGTAGTGACAACGCATGTTGTCTATGAGGTCGCGGCGCGTCGTCGCGCACTGTTACTCGGCAGCTATCTTCGCGCCACAGCGCTGTGACCAGCCAGGTTCGCCTGCACCGGGCGAATGTCCGGGCAGTGTGGGCAAACCCGCTCGTGGCGTCGTTGCCGCCCGGTCCGCGCGCCACTTAGTCTTGCGCTGTGGATGGCGAGCCGTTCGATGACCCGTCCGGCCGAGTCGGGGATGTCGAGCAGGCGCCGCAGCAGCGCCAAGTGCGGACACCCGGTTTGCCGGGTCCGCTGGGATGGCTGCAGAACGCCAACCGCAGCCCGGCCGTCGTCGATCTGGTGCGGCGGATGCGTCGGTCACTTCCCGGGGATCCGGACTTCGGTGACCGGCTCTCGGTGTCGGGAGAGGGCGGCCCCCGGGCGGCGGCCCGCGTGGCCGACCGGCTGCTGGACCGCGACGCCGCTTCGCGCGAGGTGAGCCTGGGTGCGTTGCAGGTGTGGCAGGCACTGACCGAACGCGTCTCGGGCACCCCGGCCAACCCCGAGGTGACCCTGGTGTTCACCGATCTGGTCGGGTTTTCGTCGTGGTCGCTGCGGTCCGGCGACGACGCCACGCTGCGTCTGCTGCGCCGCGTGGCGCAAGTGATCGAGCCCCCGGTGCTGGAAGCGGGCGGTCACATCGTCAAACGCATGGGCGACGGCATGATGGCGGTGTTCTCCGACCCGGCGACCGCCCTGGGGGCGATGCTCGTGGCGCTCGACGGGGTGAAGGGCATCGACCTGGAAGGCTACGCCCCGCGCATGCGCGTCGGTATCCACACCGGGCGTCCGCAGCGCCTCGGCTCGGACTGGCTCGGCGTCGACGTGAACATCGCCGCCCGGGTGATGGACCGGGCCAACAGCGGCGGGCTGGTGGTGTCGCACACCACGCTCGAGGGCATCTCCGAAGATGATCTCGTCGAGCTCGGGGTCAGCGTCAAACGTCAACGGCGTCAGATGTTCTCGACCAAACCTGAGGGCGTGCCCGACGATCTGGTGATGTACCGGGTGAAAACGTCCGGGCAGCTCCCGGCTTCCTGACGGCAAACGCGTTCGAGGTGTGAATGGCTGATCGCCTATGATCGCCGGGTGGCTGAGCAGCCCAGTGATCTCTCAGAAGAAGCCCTGACCAAAGCCGTCAGCGCGGCCCGGCATGCCTTCGAGCTGGCCGGTGACCTCGACGCGCTCGCGCGTGCCAAGACTGAGCACCTCGGCGATCGTGCCCCGATCGCCTTGGCCCGCCAGGCGTTGGCGACCCTGCCGAAGGCCGACCGCGCCGACGCCGGCAAACGCGTCAACGTCGCCCGCGGCGAGGCCCAGCGCGCGTACGACGAGCGGCTCGCCGAGCTGCGTGCCGAGCGCGACGCCGCGGTGCTGGTCGCCGAACGTATCGATGTGACGCTGCCCTCGACGCGGCAGCCGGTGGGTGCCCGGCACCCGATCACGATCCTGGCCGAGAACGTCGCCGACACCTTCGTGGCGATGGGCTGGGAGCTGGCCGACGGGCCCGAGGTCGAGACCGAACAGTTCAACTTCGACGCGCTCAACTTCCCGCCGGATCACCCGGCCCGCAGCGAGCAGGACACCTTCCAGATCGCCCCCGACGGGTCGCGTCAGGTGCTGCGTACCCACACCTCACCGGTGCAGATCCGGGCGCTGCTGGAGCGCGAGCTGCCCGTCTACATCGTCTCGATCGGGCGGACCTTCCGTACCGACGAACTGGATTCCACCCACACGCCGGTGTTCCACCAGGTGGAGGGCCTGGCGGTGGACAAGGGCCTGACCATGGCGCATCTGCGCGGCACGCTCGATGCGTTCGCGCGGGCCCAGTTCGGCCCGGAGGGGCGCACCCGGTTCCGTCCGCACTTCTTCCCGTTCACCGAGCCGTCGGCCGAGGTGGACATCTGGTTCCCCGGTAAGAAGGGCGGCCCCGGCTGGGTCGAATGGGGTGGCTGCGGCATGGTCAACCCGAATGTGTTGCGCGCCTGCGGAATCGACCCCGACGTCTACTCCGGATTTGCCTTCGGCATGGGATTGGAGCGAACCCTGCAGTTCCGCAACGGAATTCCTGACATGCGCGACATGGTCGAGGGCGACGTCCGCTTCTCGCTGCCGTTCGGGGTCGGTGCCTGATGCGGATTCCGTTCAGCTGGCTGCGGGAGGCCGTCCGCGCCGGTGCCCCGGATTGGGATGCGTCCGTCGAGGAGCTCGAAGA
Organism: Mycolicibacterium sp. 050232; assembly: GCA_036235365.1. Taxonomy (GTDB): domain Bacteria; phylum Actinomycetota; class Actinomycetes; order Mycobacteriales; family Mycobacteriaceae; genus Mycobacterium. Next base: position 160,281 of record JAZBEZ010000011.1, read on the forward strand.
GACCTTCATCCGGATCGGGCACGAGGTCGAGGAGATCATCCCGATCGGTCCGGTGAGTGGTCCACTGACCGTCGGCCGCGTCGCCGAGATCGAGGAACTGACCGAGTTCAAGAAGCCCATCCGGGCCTGCAAGGTCGATGTCGGCGTTCAGAATGTCGACGGCGAGTTCCGCGATATCGTTTGTGGTGCAACAAATTTCGCCGTCGGTGATCTGGTGGTTGTGGCACTGCCCGACACCGTGCTCCCCGGTGACTTCACCATCGCCACGCGCAAGACCTACGGCCGAGTTTCCGACGGGATGATCTGCTCGGCGTCGGAGATGAACCTGGGCGTCGAGGGCGCGGGCATTCTGGTCCTGCCCGAGGGCACGGCTGAACCGGGCACCCCGGCCGCCGAGGTGCTGGGTCTCGACGATGTGGTGTTCCACCTGGCGATCACTCCCGATCGCGGCTACTGCCTGTCGGTGCGCGGCCTGGCTCGCGAGATCGCCTGCGCGCACGACCTGAACTTCGTGGATCTGGCCGACGTGACACCGCTGCCCGCCGAGGGTGAGGCCTGGCCGCTGACCGTTCAGCCCGGCACCGGGGTAAAGCGTTTCGGGCTGCGCCCGGTCACGGGCATCGACCCGGCGGCGGTGTCGCCCTGGTGGATGCAGCGCCGGTTGATGCTCAGCGGTATCCGCGCCATCTCCCCGGCGGTCGACGTGACGAACTACGTCATGCTCGAACTCGGTCACCCGATGCACGCGCATGACAGCAGCTTGATCACCGGCGGCTTCGACGTGCGGTTCGCCCGCGACGGCGAGAAGGTGGTCACCCTCGACGATGTCGAGCGCACCTTGAATTCGGCTGACGTGTTGATCGTCGACGACGTCGCGACCGCCGCCATCGGCGGCGTGATGGGCGCCGGCACCACCGAGGTGCGCGATTCCACCACCGACGTGCTGCTGGAAGCCGCGGTATGGGATCCGGCCGCGGTGTCACGGACTCAGCGCCGCCTGCACCTGGCCAGTGAGGCCGGCCGCCGTTACGAGCGTTCGGTCGATCCCGCCATTTCGGTTGCGGCCCTGGATCGTTGCGCGACCCTGCTGGCCGAGATCGCCGGCGGCACCGTCGCGCCAACGTTGACGGACTGGCGTGAGGACGGCCGCACCGACTGGTCGCAGCCGCCCATCGAGATCCCGGCGGACCTGCCCGACCGCACTGCGGGCGTGGAATACCCCGCGGGCACCACGGCGCGACGGCTCACCCAGATCGGTGCTGCCGTCAGCGGTTCCGATCCGCTCACCGTGACCCCGCCGAGCTGGCGGCCCGACCTGCGTCAGCGTGCTGACCTCGTCGAGGAGGTGCTGCGACTGGAAGGGCTGGAGTCCATCCCGTCGGTGTTGCCGACGGCGCCGGCCGGCCGTGGCCTGAGTGTGGTGCAGAAGCGGCGCCGGGCGATCGGAAAGTCCCTGGCACTGGCCGGATTCGTCGAGATCCTGCCGACACCGTTTCTGCCTGCCGGGGTGTTCGATCTGTGGGGTCTCGGGCCCGAAGATTCCAGGCGATCCGTCACCACGGTGCTCAACCCGCTTGAGGCCGACCGGCCGCAGCTGGCCACCACGTTGCTGCCCGGACTGCTGGAGGCGTTGGGCCGCAACGTATCCCGTGGGACCGCGGATGTGGCTCTGTTCGCGATTCAGCAGGTGGTGCATCCGACGGCCGAGACCCGTGCCGTCGAGCGCATCCCCAATGACCGCAGGCCCACCGACGAGGAGATCGCCGGGCTGGACGCCTCGCTGCCGGAGCAGCCGCAACACGTGGCGGCGGTGCTGGCCGGACTGCGCGAGCCCGCCGGCCCGTGGGGTCAGGGACGGCCGGTGGAGGCCGCCGACGCGTTCGAGGCGGTGCGCGTGATCGGCCGCGCGGCCGGGGTGGAGTTCACCCTGCGCGCGGCCCAGGAACTGCCGTGGCATCCGGGCCGCTGCGCCGAGGTGCTCGTCGGCGACACGATCGTGGGCTACGCCGGACAGCTGCATCCGGCGGTCATCGAGCGGACCGGCCTGCCCAAGGGCGCCTGCGCCGTCGAACTCGATCTCGACGCCGTGCCGATCGTCGAGACGCTGCCCGCGCCGAAGGTGTCGCCGTTCCCGGCGGTGTTCCAGGACATCAGCGTGGTGGTGGACTCTGAGGTTGCGTCGGCTGCAGTTGTTGCTGCCGTCCGCGACGGGGCCGGTGAACTGCTGGAGGACGTCCGACTGTTCGACGTGTACACCGGTCCGCAGATCGGTGAGGGGCACAAGTCGCTGACCCTGGCGCTGCGGTTCCGGGCTGCCGACCGCACCCTGACCGAGGATGAGGCCAGTGCTGCCCGCGACGCTGCCGTCGCGGTCGCCGGTGAGCGGGTCGGCGCCGTCCTGCGGGGCTAGGTTCTCAACAACTCGACGCCGTCGCCGCGCAGGCGGGGAAGCGCAGCCGTTCGTCGCCCGGTCGCGAGCAGGAGCAGCGCCGAGACCGGTCCCTCGATGAGTGGCCCGGAGCCGGCCGCCCAGTCCATGTCGGTCGCACGCAGCCGGTACGAGCCGAATTTGGTGGCCGCGCGGAACGGGAATCGCGGATGCCACACCCGTTCCAGTGCCAGCTGTGCTGCCTCGGCGGGCATTTCGTAGTGGACGCCGAGTGGAACTGCGATGTCCTGCCCGTGCACGAGCAGGTCCATCAGCCGATCGGCCGGCGTGGTGCCGATGGGGGTGCGGCGGGACCCGATCGTGGCCCGCATCTCGCTGATCAACTCGTGGTCACTTTTCGTCGCGGCGTGGCGCAGCGCGGTCTCGCACACTCATCCGGCGGCTGCGCGCCGTCGGTCTCGGACTGAATGCAATCGGCGATGTTCTCGTGGGCCGGGTCTCGATCGGGGAGGCGGTGGGACTCGAACGACGTGCGGTCGAGGCGGAGCTGGTCAACCTGACCAGGCGGCGTGCTTCGTTGGAGGCGTTGTCGACTGCGCAGGATGGACGTCGCGGCCACGACGTGCTCGTCGAGTTCTGGCGGCGGTTGTTCGCCGGAGCGGCCTCGGCGGAGATGTTCGATGGATTCGTGGCGATGACCGTGCCGCAACCGCCGGGGGAGACGAGCCCGGCCCGCGTTGTCGCGTACGCAGAACTCGTGGCCCTTGCAAGGCAACCGTCATTCGGCACGGTGATGGCCAGGCAGCTGTGGCGGTTCGAACCAACCCGTATCAGCGATCGTCGCGGTCTGGTCACCGGTGTCGCCGACGCGTGTGACATGGCCCTGCCGCTCGTGCTTTCCGGCCAACCGCCGTCGGGCGGCCCCGCCGTCGACAGATTTGTCGACGCTCACGCCCGGGGGCGTGGGACTGCAGATACTCTCCGGTTTCGGCGGTCGCTCATTGCCAACGCGGGTGCCGACACGGACCCGGGCATCCGGCGCTACTGGGACCTGGTCGCTGAAATCGCCGCTGAGCCGACGACGGTCGGCGCGCTTCAGAGCTGGTTGTACGAGGGTCTGCGCACGCTCGGACGCCGGTGAGCGTGCGCAGAATGACGGCGCACACCGGCGTGTGGAGGGACAGACGCGCACGCTCGCGGAGCTGGGATTAATGAGTTTGCATCTGCATGCATAACAATGCAGAATTGCCGCATGACTTCGATAGCGGTCGCCGGCGCCAGCGGCTACGCCGGCGGGGAAATTCTGCGATTGCTGCTCGGGCACCCGGCCTACGCTGACGGCCGGCTGACCATCGGGGCCCTGACCGCGGCTTCCAGCGCCGGGACCACCATGGCCGAGCATCACCCGCACCTGTTGCCGCTGGCCTCGCGCGTACTGGAACCCACCGATGCCGAGGTGCTGGCCGGCCACGACGTGGTGTTCCTGGGCCTGCCGCACGGTCATTCCGCGGCGCTGGCCGAGCAGCTCGGTCCGGACACCCTGATCATCGACTGCGGTGCCGACTTCCGGCTGACCGACGCCGCCGATTGGGAGAAGTTCTACGGTTCGGCGCACGCCGGCAGCTGGCCCTACGGGCTGCCTGAACTGCCCGGTGCCCGGGACCGGCTGAAGGGCGCCAAGCGCGTCGCCGTGCCGGGCTGCTATCCGACCGCGGCGCTGCTGGCGCTGCTGCCCGCCGTGGCCGCAGACCTCGTCGACCCGGCCGTCACGGTCGTCGCCGTCAGTGGCACCTCGGGGGCGGGCAAGTCCGCCAAGGTCGACCTGCTGGGCGCCGAGGTGATCGGCTCGGCGCGCGCCTACAACATCGCAGGCAAGCACCGGCACACCCCGGAGATCGCCCAGGGCCTGCGTGCGGTGACCGACAAGGACGTCACCGTCTCGTTCACCCCGGTGCTGATCCCGACGGCCCGCGGCATCCTGGCCACCTGCACGGCCCGTACCGAGGCGTCTGTCGACGAGATCCGGGCCGCCTACGAAAAGGCTTACGACGCCGAGCCATTCATCCACCTACTGCCCGAGGGGCAGCTGCCCAAGACCGGATCGGTGATCGGCAGCAATGCCGCGCAGCTCGCGGTCGCCGTCGATGAACAGGCGAAGACACTGGTGGCCGTCGCCGCCATCGACAACCTCACCAAGGGCACCGGCGGCGCCGCGGTGCAGTCGATGAACCTGGCGCTGGGCTGGCCCGAAACCGAAGGACTGTCGATCGTGGGAGTGGCACCGTGACCGAAACCAAGCTGGTCCGCACCCAGGGCGTCACCGCCCCGGCCGGATTCCGGGCCGCGGGAATCGCAGCCGGTATCAAGGCATCCGGCGCGCCGGACCTGGCGCTGGTCTTCAACGAGGGGCCGGACTACGCCGCGGCCGGCGTGTTCACCCGGAACAAGATCAAGGCCGCGCCCGTGCAGTGGTCGCAGCAGGTGCTGACCACCGGCCGGCTGCGTGCCGTGGTCCTGAATTCGGGCGGTGCCAACGCCTGCACCGGCCCGCTGGGTTTCCAGGACACCCACGCCACCGCAGAGGCCGTGGCCACCGCGCTGAGCGACTGGGGCACCGAGACCGGTGCCATCGAGGTCGCGGTGTGCTCGACGGGCCTGATCGGTGACCGGTTGCCGATGGACAAGGTGCTGGCCGGCGTCACCGAGATCGTGCATGAGATCGCCGGCGGGCTGACCGGTGGCGACGACGCCGCCCGGGCCATCATGACCACGGACACCGTGCCGAAACAGGTTGCGCTGCACCATTCGGTGGATTCGGGGGAGAACTGGACCCTGGGCGGGATGGCCAAGGGTGCCGGCATGTTGGCACCCTCGCTGGCCACCATGCTGGTGGTGCTGACCACCGACGCGGTCGCCGATTCGGCCGCACTGGACATCGCGCTCAAGCGCGCCGCGGCCCTGACCTTCGACCGGCTCGACGTCGACGGCAGCTGCTCGACCAACGACACCGTGCTGCTGCTCGCCTCGGGCGCCAGCGAGATCGCCCCGAGCCAGGACGATCTCAACGAGGCCGTGCTGCGGGTCTGCGACGATCTGTGCGCGCAGCTGCAGGCCGACGCCGAAGGCGTCACCAAGCGCGTCGTCATCACTGTGACCGGCGCCGAGACCGAGGACGACGCGTTGGTCGCGGCCCGCGTCATCGCGCGCGACAGCCTGGTCAAGACCGCGTTGTTCGGCTCCGACCCGAACTGGGGCCGGGTGCTGGCCGCGGTGGGCATCGCTCCCGTGAAGCTCGACCCGGAGCGGATCAGCGTGTCGTTCAACGGTTCTCCGGTGTGTGTCGACGGTGCCGGCGCGCCGGGAGCCCGTGAGGTCGACCTGTCCGGCGAAGACATCGCCGTAGTGGTCGACCTGGGTGTGGGAGGCGGCAGTGCGTCCATCAGGACCACCGACCTGTCGCACGCTTACGTCGAAGAGAACTCGGCCTACAGCTCATGAGTCAGGCCATTGAGCGCGGCGTCAAGGCTCAGGTGCTCGCCTCGGCGCTGCCGTGGCTCAAGCAACTGCACGGCAAGATCGTCGTCGTCAAGTACGGCGGCAACGCCATGACCGACTACACCCTCAAGGCGGCGTTCGCCGCCGACATGGTGTTCCTGCGCAACTGCGGCATCCACCCCGTGGTGGTGCACGGCGGCGGGCCGCAGATCAGCGCGATGCTCAAGAGGCTCGGCATTGCAGGCGATTTCAAGGGCGGCTTCCGGGTGACCACTCCCGAGGTCCTCGACGTGGCGCGCATGGTGCTGTTCGGCCAGGTGGGCCGGGAACTCGTCAACCTGATCAACGCCCACGGTCCCTACGCGGTCGGCCTGACGGGTGAGGATGCCCACCTGTTCACCGCGGTGCGGCGCAGCGTCACCGTGGACGGGGTGGCCACCGACATCGGCCTGGTCGGCGACGTCGAGCACGTCAACGCCGGGTCGCTGCTGGATCTCATTGCGGCAGGCCGGATTCCGGTGGTCTCGACCATCGGGCCGGATGTCGACGGCGTGGTGCACAACATCAACGCCGACACCGCGGCCGCGGCCCTGGCCGAGGCGCTGGGTGCCGAGAAGCTGGTCATGCTCACCGACGTGGAGGGGCTCTACACCGACTGGCCCGACCGCTCCTCGCTGGTCAGCGAGATCGACACCGCCGCGTTGACGCAGCTGCTACCCAAGCTCGAGTCGGGCATGGTGCCCAAGATCGAGGCCTGCCTGCGGGCGGTGGCCGGCGGGGTGCCGAGTGCGCACGTGATCGACGGCCGCGTCGAACACTGTGTGCTGGTCGAGCTTTTCACCGATGAAGGAACCGGAACCAAGGTGGTGAACCCGTGACGCTCCAGGACCGCTGGGAAGCGGTGATGATGAACAACTACGGCACCCCGCCGTTGGCCCTGGCCAGCGGTGACGGAGCAGTGGTCACCGACACGGACGGCAAGTCCTATCTGGACCTGCTCGGCGGCATCGCGGTCAACCTGCTCGGGCACCGCCACCCGGGCGTCATCGAGGCCGTCACCACCCAGCTCAACACGCTGGGCCACACCTCGAACCTGTACGCCACCGAGCCGGGCATCGCGCTGGCCGAGGCACTCGTCGGACATCTGGGTACCCAGGCACGGGTGTTCTTCTGCAACTCGGGCACCGAAGCCAACGAGGTGGCGTTCAAGATCACCCGGCTCACCGGCAAGACCAATATCGTTGCCGCCCAAGGTGCCTTCCACGGCCGCACCATGGGGTCACTGGCACTGACCGGCCAGCCCGCCAAGCAGGCCCCGTTCGAGCCGCTGCCGGGCAACGTCACCCACGTGCCCTATGGGGATGCCGAAGCCCTTGCCGCCGCGGTCGATTCGGATACGGCCGCGGTGTTCCTGGAACCGATCATGGGGGAGGGCGGCGTCGTCGTCCCGCCCGCCGGATACCTGGCTGCGGCCCGCGACATCACCACCAAGAACGGCGCGCTGCTCGTTCTCGACGAGGTGCAGACCGGCGTCGGGCGCACCGGTGCCTTCTACGCCCATCAGCACGACGGCATCACCCCTGACATCGTGACGCTGGCCAAGGGGCTCGGCGGCGGGCTACCGATCGGGGCCTGCCTGGCCATCGGCGCGGCCGGTGATCTGCTGACCCCGGGCCTGCACGGCAGCACGTTCGGCGGCAACCCGGTGTGCACCGCGGCTGCGCTGGGCGTGCTCAAGGCGCTGGCCGACGGAGACCTGATCGCGCGCGCCGGAGTGCTCGGCAAGACCCTGAGCCACGGCATCGAGGAGCTGGGCCATCCGCTCGTCGGCCACGTGCGCGGCAAGGGTCTGCTGCAGGGTGTGGTGCTGACCGCGCCGAGCGCCAAGGCCGTCGAGGCCGCGGCCCGCGACTCCGGTTTCCTGGTCAACGCCGCGGCCGCCGACGTGATCCGACTGGCGCCGCCCCTGATCATCACCGAACCGCAGATCGAGACGTTCCTGTCCGCTCTGCCCGCCGTACTCGACACCGCTGTGGAGGCTGCTTCATGACCATCCGGCATTTCCTGCGTGACGACGATCTGTCGCCCGACGAGCAGGCCGAGGTGCTGGCCCTGGCCGCAGAGCTGAAGAAGGCACCGTTCTCCCGGCGCCCCCTGGAGGGCCCGCGCGGGGTCGCGGTGATCTTCGAGAAGAACTCGACCCGCACCCGGTTCTCCTTCGAGATGGGCATCGCCCAGCTGGGCGGGCATGCCGTGGTGGTCGACGGACGCAGCACCCAGCTGGGTCGCGAGGAGACCCTCGAGGACACCGGTGCGGTGCTGTCCCGCTACGTCGACGCCATCGTGTGGCGCACCTTCGCCCAGGAGCGGCTGACCGCCATGGCGTCCGGGTCGAGCGTCCCGATCGTCAACGCACTGTCCGACGAATTCCACCCCTGCCAGGTGCTGGCCGACCTGCAGACGCTGGCCGAACGCCGGGGCAACCTGGCCGGAATGCGCATGACGTACCTGGGCGACGGCGCCAACAACATGGCGCACTCGCTGATGCTGGGCGGGGTCACCGCGGGCATCCACGTCACCATTGCCGCGCCCGCCGGTTTCGAACCGGACCCGCACTTCGTCGACGCCGCCAAGCGTCGCGCCAGTGAAACCGGAGGCACCGTCACCCTCACCGACGACGCCCAGGCCGGGGCCGACGGAGCCGACGTGCTCGTCACCGACACCTGGACGTCGATGGGTCAGGAGAACGACGGACTCGACCGGGTGCGGCCGTTCCGCCCGTTCCAGGTCAACGCCGACCTGCTCAAGCGTGCCGACCCGGAAGCCATTGTGCTGCACTGCCTTCCGGCGCACCGCGGTCACGAGATCACCGACGAGGTGATCGACGGGCCGCAGAGCGCGGTGTTCGACGAGGCCGAGAACCGGCTGCACGCCCAGAAAGCCATGCTGGTGTGGCTCCTGGAGCGAGCCTGACGTGAGCGCACCGACCCGCGCCGGCCGTCAGGCCCGCATCATCGCCCTGCTGTCGTCCAGGCAGGTGAGCAGCCAGACCGAACTGGCCGCGCTGCTGGGCCAGGAGGGCATCGAGGTCACCCAGGCCACGCTGTCGCGGGATCTGGAGGAACTCGGCGCGGTGAAACTGCGCGGCGCCGATGGCGGCGTCGGCGTGTATGTGGTGCCAGAGGACGGCAGCCCGGTGCGGGGGGTGTCCGGCGGCACCGAACGGTTGACCCGCTTGCTGGGGGAGTTGCTGGTCTCGACCGATGCCAGCGCTAACCTTGCCGTGCTGCGCACCCCGCCCGGGGCGGCGCATTACCTGGCCAGCGCGATCGACCGCGCCGCCCTGCCGTATGTGGTCGGCACCATCGCCGGTGACGACACCATCCTGATGGTGGCGCGTGACCCGATGACCGGGGCCGAACTTGCCAACACCATCGAGAACTTGAAGTAGAGCTCAAAACAAGGAGATTGCTCATGTCCGAACGCGTCATCCTGGCGTACTCCGGAGGTCTGGACACCTCGGTCGCGATCAGCTGGATCGGCAAGGAGACCGGCAAAGAGGTCGTCGCCGTCGCCATCGACCTCGGCCAGGGCGGTGAAGACATGGAGGTCATCCGTCAGCGGGCACTGGACTGCGGCGCGGTCGAGGCGGTCGTGGTCGACGCCCGTGACGAATTCGCCGACGAGTACTGCCTGCCGACCATCAAGGCCAACGCGCTGTACATGGACCGCTACCCGCTGGTGTCGGCCATCAGCCGCCCGCTGATCGTCAAGCATCTGGTGGACGCGGCGCGCAGCCATGGCGGCACCGTCGTCGCCCACGGTTGCACCGGCAAGGGCAACGACCAGGTGCGCTTCGAGGTCGGATTCGCCTCGCTGGCTCCCGAACTGGATGTCATCGCCCCGGTCCGCGACTACGCCTGGACCCGCGAGAAGGCCATCGCGTTCGCCGAGGAGAACGCGATCCCGATCAATGTCACCAAGCGTTCGCCGTTCTCGATCGACCAGAACGTGTGGGGCCGCGCGGTGGAGACCGGGTTCCTCGAGGACCTGTGGAACGCCCCGACCAAGGACGTCTACGACTACACCCAGGACCCGACGGTCAACTTCAACGCGCCCGACGAGCTGATCATCAGCTTCGACAAGGGTCGGCCGGTGGCGATCGACGGGCGCCCGCTGTCCGTGCTGGAGATCATCCAGGAGCTCAACACCCGGGCCGGCGCCCAGGGCGTGGGCCGGCTCGACGTGGTCGAGGACCGGCTCGTCGGCATCAAGAGCCGTGAGATCTACGAAGCCCCGGGCGCGATGGTGCTGATCACCGCGCACACCGAGCTCGAGCACGTCACGCTGGAGCGTGAGCTGGGCCGGTACAAGCGCGGCGTGGACCAGAAGTGGGGCGAGCTCACCTACGACGGTCTGTGGTTCAGCCCGCTGAAGCGCTCGCTGGAGGCCTTCGTCGAGCACACTCAGCAGCACGTCTCCGGCGACATCCGGCTGGTGCTGCACGCCGGGGCCATCATCGTCAACGGCCGCCGTTCCGGCGAGTCGCTGTACGACTTCAACCTCGCCACCTACGACGAGGGCGACAGCTTCGACCAGAGCGCGGCCAAGGGCTTCGTCCAGCTGCACGGCCTGAGCTCGAAGATCTCGGCCAAGCGCGACCTGGGCCTCTAACTTCGCACCGCGAGCGACCGTGTCTGTACGGCGACACGCCGCATTGGATGTACACCCACGGTCGCTCGCGCGGCAGGAAGCTGGATGAGATGAGCACCAACGACGGAACCACCAACGAGGGCTCGCTGTGGGGCGGCCGGTTCGCCGATGGCCCCTCGGCCGCCCTTGCCGCCCTGAGCAAGTCGACGCACTTCGACTGGGTGCTGGCGCCGTATGACATCACCGCGTCGAAGGCCCATGCCCGCGTGTTGCACCGCGCCGGCCTGCTCACCGACGAGCAGCGTGACGGGCTCCTCGCCGGCCTGGACAGCCTGGGTTCCGACGTCGCCGACGGTAGTTTCGAGCCGCTGGTCACCGATGAGGATGTGCACGGTGCGCTGGAACGTGGCCTGATCGACCGGGTCGGACCGGACCTGGGCGGCCGGTTGCGCGCCGGACGCTCCCGCAACGACCAGGTGGCAACGCTGTTCCGGATGTGGCTGCGCGACGCCGTGCGCCGCGTCGCCGACGGCGTGCTCGAGGTGGTCAACGCGCTGGCCACCCAGGCCGCCGCGCACCCGACGGCGATCATGCCCGGCAAGACGCACCTGCAGGCCGCCCAGCCGATCCTGTTGGCGCACCATCTGCTGGCCCACGCACATCCGTTGCTGCGCAACGTCGACCGGCTCGCCGATTTCGACGATCGCACCGCGGTGTCGCCCTACGGCTCGGGCGCGCTGGCCGGCTCATCGCTCGGCCTGGATCCCGACGCGATCGCCGAGGACCTCGGATTCGCCTCGGCGGCAGACAATTCCGTCGACGCCACCGCGGCGCGGGACTTCGCCGCCGAGGCGGCGTTCATCTTCGCCCAGATCGGGGTGGACCTGTCCCGGCTCGCCGAGGACATCATCCTGTGGAGCACAACCGAATTCGGCTACGTCACGCTGCACGACTCCTGGTCGACCGGCAGCTCGATCATGCCCCAGAAGAAGAACCCGGACATCGCCGAGCTCGCCCGTGGTAAGTCCGGGCGGCTGATCGGCAACCTCACGGGCCTGCTGGCCACGCTCAAGGCGCAGCCCCTGGCCTACAACCGGGACCTGCAGGAGGACAAGGAACCGGTCTTCGACTCGGTGGCGCAGCTGGAGCTGCTGCTCCCGGCGATGGCCGGTCTGGTCGGCACGCTGACGTTCGACGAGGCCCGGATGGCCGCGTTGGCCCCGGCCGGCTACACGCTGGCCACCGATATCGCCGAATGGCTGGTCCGCCGAGGGGTTCCGTTCCGCGTCGCCCATGAGGCCGCGGGTGCCGCGGTGCAGGCCGCGGAGGGGCGCGGCGTCGGCCTCGACGAGCTCACCGACGACGAGTTCGCCGCGATCAACCCCGCCCTCACCGCACAGGTGCGCGACGTACTGACCGTCGAGGGCTCGGTCAACGCGCGCAGCGCCCGGGGCGGGACCGCACCGGTCCAGGTCGCCAAGCAGCTCGGGACGGTGCGGAACACCATGGAAGAGTTGCGGATCCGGCTGAGCCGGTAGCCGTTCGCAGCGGCCCTGCGTACCGTCGTAAGCGTGGCGCAACCCGTGGTCTTTGATGTCGGTGCTGACCGCTGCATCGGGTATCTGCGGATGTCAGACCGGCAACCTGGCCCATGCGTCGTGCTGTGCACGGGTTTCGGCGGCACCCAGGACACCCCGGCCGTGGTGGCCACCGCCGAGGCCTTCGCCGCCGCCGGGTTTCACTCCCTGACCTTCGACTACCGCGGTTTCGGCGAAAGCAGCGGCCGGCCCCGCCAGGTTGTCAGCATCCAGGGGCAGCTGGCCGATATCGCCGCCGCGGTGGCCTGCGCCCGTGGCCTCGACGGCGTCGATCCGGCTCGTATCGCGTTGTGGGGAACCTCGCTCGGAGGTGGCCATGTGGTGACAGCGGCCGCGCGCGACCACGAGATCGCCGCGGTAGTCGCCCAGGTTCCGTTCAACGGTTTTCCCCGCCGGGTCGAGGGGCGGTCAGTTCTGTCCACTCTGCGGCTGCTCACGGTCATGGCCGAGGACTGGGGTCGCGGCATACTGCACCGGACGCCGCGCTACATCCCGGCCGTGGGTGCCCCGGGCGAGTTGGCGGTGATGACGGGTGAGGGCGCGCAGCGAGCTGTGGCCGGCATGGCCAGTCCGACGTGGCGAAATGAGGTCGCCCCGCGCGCTCTCATCGAGATGATGCGCTACCGCCCAATCGATTTCGCGCCGCAGGTGACATGCCCGGTACTGGTGTGCATGGGCACCGAGGATGCCGAGACCACGCCCGACAAGGTCGGTGCGCTGGCTGCGGCCGCGCCGCAGGGGGAGATGCGCGAGTATCCCGTCACCCACTTCGACTTCTACGCCGACGATGTCCGCGTCCGGGTCGTGGCCGACCAACTCGCTTTCCTGAAGCGTGTCCTCGGGTAGTGCTATTCGAGCAGTTCGGACAGCTCCATCCAGCGCGTCTCCAGTTCGGCCACCTGTGACTCCAGTTCGCGCAGCTCACCGCTGAGCTTTCCGAGCCCGACATGGTCGGACTGGTCGAAGGCGGCGAGCTCGTCGTGCTTGGCGGAGATCCGGTCCGACAACTTGGCCAGCGACCGGTCGATGGAGGAGATCTCCTTCTCGACGGCACGTAGCTCGGCACCCGACTTCGCCTGTGCCGTTGCGGTTTCGGGGCGCGGAGCAGCCACCGGGGAGGCCGCACGCTGCTCGGACAGCCGCAGATACTCGTCGACCCCGCCCGGCAGATGGCGCAGCCGGCCGTCGAGGATGGCGTACTGCTGATCGGTGACTCGCTCGAGCAGGTACCGGTCGTGCGACACCACGATCAGCGTGCCCGGCCAGGAATCCAGCAGATCTTCGGTGGCGGTGAGCATGTCGGTGTCCACGTCGTTGGTGGGCTCGTCGAGCACCAGTACGTTCGGCTCCGAGAGCACCACCAGCATGAGCTGCAGGCGGCGGCGTTGCCCACCGGAAAGCTCGCCGACGCGGGTCGACAGCTGATCGCGGGCGAAGCCGAGCCGCTCCAGCAGCTGCGCCGGGGTGAAATCCTTGCCGTCGATCTGATAGCTGGTCTGCAGCCGCCCGACCACCTCGCGGACCATGTCCCCGGCCATCGCATCGAGCTCGCTCGACTGCTGGTCGAGGATCGAAAGACGCACGGTCTTACCGCGTTTGACCCGCCCGGAGGTCGGCGTCACGGTCCCCGCGATCAGCCCGAGCAGGGTGGATTTGCCGGCTCCGTTGGCGCCGACGATGCCGGTGCGCTCGCCCGGTCCGATGCGCCATTCGATGTCGCGCAACACTTCCCGGTCCGGAGAGCCGGGATAGGTGACCGACACGTCGAGCAGGTCGATGACGTCCTTGCCCAGCCGGGCGGTGGCCAGCCGGGACAACTCGACGGTGTTGCGCAACGGCGGGACGTCCGAGATCAGCGCGTTGGCCGCATCGATCCGGAACTTGGGTTTGGAGGTGCGAGCCGGCGCGCCGCGGCGCAGCCAGGCCAGCTCCTTGCGCATCAGGTTCTGCCGCTTGGCCTCGATCGAGGCGGCTTGCCGGTCACGTTCCACGCGCTGCAACACGTAGGCCGCGTAGCCGCCCTCGAACGGCTCCACGATCCGGTCGTGTACCTCCCATGTGGCGGTCGCGACCTCGTCGAGGAACCAGCGGTCGTGGGTGATCAGCAGCAAGCCGCCGGCGCCGCGCGCCCACCGCTGCTTGATGTGCCCGGCCAGCCAGGTGATGCCCTGGATGTCGAGGTGGTTGGTCGGCTCGTCGAGGGCGATGACGTCCCAGTCGTCGATCAGCAGTGCGGCCAGTTGTACGCGCCGGCGTTGACCGCCCGACAACGTCGACACGGGTGCGTCGAATGGGATGTCGGCGACCAGACCCCCGATCACGTCGCGGATCCGGGCATCGCCGGCCCATTCGTGTTCCGGACGATCTCCGACCAGAGACCAGCCGACCGTGTGATCGGGGTCGAGCGTGTCGGTCTGATCCAGCGATCCCACCTGCAGCCCGCTGCGCTGGGTCACGCGGCCGGCATGCGGGGCGATGCGGCCGGTGAGCATGCCCAGCAGCGTGGACTTTCCGTCGCCGTTGCGGCCGACTATGCCGATCCGGTCGCCCTCGCTGACGCCGACGGTGACCGAGTCGAACACCACCCCGGTGGGGTACTCCAGATGCAGGGTTTCGCCCCCGAGCAGGTGTGCCATCGCCGCCGACCCTATCGTTCGGCGGCTCCCGCATCGGCACCGCGTCGTGCCGCCGTCGGCGTCCGGGTGATCAAGTCGGTGATCGGTTGCTGTTGTGCCATGATGACCTCGTCAATCGGGGGTCGGGGTGATTTGCGATGTGGGGAGCAAGCTGGTGGATTTCTCGGCAGTGACCAAACCGGTCGAGCGGTTGCTGGCGACCGCGCAGAACGGGCTGGAGGTGCTGCGCTACGGGGGCCTGGAGACCGGCTCGGTCCCATCGCCCTTCCAGATCATCCAGAGCGTGCCGATGTACCGGCTGCGGCGGTACTTTCCACCCGATGTCCGCCCCGGTGCTCAGGATCCGCGCCCGCCGGTGCTGATGGTGCACCCGATGATGATGTCGGCCGACATGTGGGACGTGACTCGCGACGACGGTGCGGTCGGCATCCTGCACGCCGCGGGCATCGACCCATGGGTGATCGACTTCGGCTCGCCCGACAAGGTCGAGGGCGGGATGCAGCGCAACCTCGCCGACCACGTGGTGGGGTTGTCCGAGGCCATCGACATCGTCAAAGAGGTCACCGGCCGCGACGTCCATCTGGCCGGCTACTCGCAGGGCGGGATGTTCGCCTACCAGGCCGCGGCCTACCGGCGGTCCAAGGATCTGGCCAGCATCATCGCCTTCGGTTCGCCGGTGGACACCCTGGCCGCACTGCCGATGAACCTTCCGGCCGGGGTCGCCGCGGGCGCCGCGGACTTCATGGCCGACCACGTGTTCAGCCGTATCGACATCCCGGGCTGGTTGGCGCGCACCGGGTTCCAGATGCTCGACCCGATCAAGACGGCGCAGTCGCGGCTGGATTTCCTGCGTCAGCTGCATGACCGGGAGGCCCTGTTGCCGCGCGAACAGCAGCGCCGCTTCCTGTCCTCGGAGGGCTGGATCGCCTGGTCCGGGCCGGCGATCTCGGAACTGCTCAAGCAGTTCATCGCCCACAACCGGATGATCACCGGCGGCTTCTCCATTCACGGTGACCTCGTCACGCTGTCCGACATCGACTGCCCGATCCTGGCGGTGATCGGCGAGGTCGACGACATCGGCCAGCCGGCTGCCGTGCGCGGTATCAAGCGGGCCGCGCCCGATGCGGATGTCTACGAATATCTGATCAGGGCGGGGCATTTCGGGTTGGTCGTGGGTTCCAAGGCGTCCACCCAGACCTGGCCGACGGTGGCGCAGTGGGTGAAATGGCTTGACGGTGAACAGATGCCCGACGGTGTGGTGCCGATGGGATCGCAGCCGGCCGATCACCCCGAGGGTGGGGTGTCGTTCTCGACCCGAGTCACCCACGGTGCCACCGCGGCCACCGAGATGGCCTTCGGGGTGGCCCGCTCGGCCGCCGACGCGCTGGTGACGGCGAACAAGAACGCCCGGACCCTGGTCATCGAGACAGCTCGTACTCTGCCGAGGCTGGCCCGGTTGGGCCAGGTCAACGATCACACCCGGATCTCTCTCGGCCGGATCATGAGCGAGCAGGCGCGGAGCGCGCCCAACGGCGAGGCCCTGCTGTTCGACGGTCGGGTGCACACCTACGAAGCGGTCGACCGCCGGATCAACAACGTGGTGCACGGCCTGATCGACGTCGGAGTGCGCCAGGGCGCCCGGGTCGGCGTCCTGATGGACACCCGGCCCAGCGCACTCGTCGCGATTGCGGCGCTGTCCCGGTTGGGTGCGGTGGCGGTGTTGCTGCCCGAGGCCGATCTGGCCGAGGCGGTCCGTCTCGGTGGCGTGGCCGAGATCATCGCCGACCCGAGCCACCTCGACGTGGCCCGCGCGCTCGGCACGCGGGTACTGGTCCTCGGCGGCGGCGAAAGCCGTGATCTGCACCTGGATCACGACGACGATGTCAGCCCGATTATCGATATGGAGAAGATCGACCCCGACGTCGTCGAGCTGCCCGGCTGGTACCGGCCCAACCCGGGCCTGGCCCGCGACCTGGCCTTCGTCGCCTTCAGCGAGGTCGGCGGTGAGCTCATCGCCCGCCAGATCACCAACTTCCGGTGGGCGCTGTCGGCCTTCGGCACCGCGTCGGCGGCCAACCTGGGCCGAGGCGACACGGTCTACTGCCTGACCCCGCTGCACCATCAGTCAGGACTGTTGGTCAGCCTGGGCGGTGCGGTGGTCGGCGGATCGCGTATCGCGTTGTCGCGCGGGCTGCAGCCGGACCGGTTCCTGCAGGAGATCCGGCAGTACGGCGTCACGGTGGTGTCCTACACCTGGGCCATGCTGCGCGAGGTCATCGACGATCCGTCGTTCTCGCTCACCGGCAGTCACCCGGTGCGCTTGTTCATCGGCTCGGGCATGCCCGCCGGGTTGTGGAAGCGCGTGGTCGACGTGTTCGGGCCGGCTCAGGTGGTGGAGTTCTTCGCCACCACCGACGGGCAGGCGGTGCTGGCCAACGTCTCGGGTGCCAAGATCGGCAGCAAGGGGCGTCCGCTGCCGGGCAGCGGCACCGTCGAGCTCGCCGCCTATGACGCCGACGACGACCTGATCCTCGAGGACGAGCAGGGATTCGTGCGCAAGGCCGAGGCCAACGAGGTCGGCGTGCTCCTGGCTCATCCGCGCGGACCGGTGGATCCCACCGCGGTGGTCAAGCGAGGCGTGTTCGCACCGGCCGACACCTGGGTGTCCACCGAGTTCCTGTTCCGGCGTGACGAGGACGGCGACTACTGGCTGGTGGACAACCGTGGTGCGGTGATCCGGACCGAGCGGGGGCCGGTGTTCGCGACGAGCGTCAACGACGCGGTCGGCCGCCTGGACGCGGTCGACATGTCGGTGACCTACGGCGTCGAGGAGACGGGCCGTCGGCTGGCGGTGACGGCCCTGGCGCTGCGGCCGGGGGGCAGTGTGCCGACGGCCGATCTCACCCACGCACTGGACGATCTGGCCGCCGGTAATCCGCCCGACGTGGTGTATGTGGTCGCCGATATGGAACTCGGCGCGTCCTACCGCCCGCTCATCGGTCCGCTGCGGGCGGCGGGCATCCCGAAAGCCGGCCGGCGTAACTGCTGGTACTTCGATGCCGATACAGGTACGTACAAGAAGTTGACGGCGGCCAGCCGGGCCGAACTCGTCGCGGGAGCCGCCGACGAGCCGGAGACCGACTAAGGCCGGGAATATCGGCGGGGTGCCGGGGCAGGAATGCGCTGTTACGCTCCGGCAAACGGCCGAACGACTGGAGGATCGATGACATCTGGATCGGGTGCGCACAGCTGGCGTCGGATCGTCACCGGATCGGTGGCGGGCGGTGCGCTGGCCCTGGGGCTGCTGGTGGGTGCCGGTGCGCCGATGGCTGCCGCCGATCCCGTGGCGCCCGCCCAGCCGACCCCGGCAGCGGACGAGCCTGCGGCGCCGCAGATGACGGCCGACGAAGCGCTGTCCATCATCGCCAAGGACTACGACACCGGCGAGGGCGGCGGCCAGATCTCGACCCTGATCCACGACATCCTCAAACTACGTCAGCAGGGGTATAAGCCGTCGAACGCCAACCGTGAGGCCATCACCAAGGCGCTCGACAAGCGTCCCAATCAGGTTCCGCTGATCGACGCGCTGAAGAGCACCCTGTCCTATCAGCGCAAATTGCAGGCACAGTCCCAGGCGCAGATTCCGAAGCAGAGTGGTCTCAACCCCGGGGTGGGCCAGTTCCCGGGAGGTATCGCTCCCATTCCGGGCGGCGGTCAGCCCGGCCCGAGTGGCGGCATCCAGATCCCGCTGGGCTAGCTTCACGTGGTGGTCGACGACAAGCTTTTGAGCATCCTGGTGTGTCCGCAGGACCGCGGGCCGCTGCTGTTGGCGGGTAAGGACTGGCTCTACAACCCGCGGTTGCGGCGGGCATACCGGATCGAGGACGGCATCCCGGTTCTTCTGATCGACGAGGCCGTGGCCATCGAGGACGATGCCGAGCATCGCCGACTGCTGGATCTGGCCGGTTCAGGAGAGTCCGGGTAGGTCACCCGTGAGGTAGCGCTGCAGGGTGGGGGCGATCGTCTCGGCGATCTGATCCGCCGGCAACGTGGCGAACGGCTCCAGTTCCAGGATATAGCGCGCCATCGCCACCCCGACCAGTTGCGAGGCGACGAACTGGATGCGCACTCGGGAACTGCCGGGCGGGTTGTCCACCCGGGGCCCGATTTCGCCGACGATGATCTCCTGGAGGAACGACCGCACCAGCGATACGTCGTTACCGGCCAGGATGGACCGCAGCGTCGCGACGAATCCCTTGCCGATCTCGGAATCCCACAGCGGCAACAGGATTGACGGCAGGGTGTGCCCGATCTGCTCGACCGGTACGTCTTTCAGCCGTCCGATCACGGTCATCGGATCGATCGGGATGTGGATCGCGGCGGCGAACAGTTGGGTCTTGGTGCCGAAGTAGTGATGGACCAGGGCGGCGTCCACTCCGGCATCGGCCGCGATGGCGCGGATCGAAGTCTTGTCTATTCCGTTGCGGGAGAACAGCTCCCGTGCACTGGCCAGGATGCGCTCCCGTCTGTCCGACGGGCCGGCGGGGCGGCCCGGGCGTTTGCGCTCTCGGTCGGAATCAATCTCGGTACTCACGGCTTCCTAGGGTGTTCGGCGGCGCAGGGTGGCGGCGGCCAGACCGAGCGCCAGCACGGCAAATCCCACCACGATCGCGATGTCACGGGCCGCGATTGCGGTGAGCTCGGGATGCGCGCCGACCTGCTGGAGGGCCTCCAGTGCATAGCTGGCCGGCAGCACATTGCTGATCCACTGCAGCCAGTCGGGGAGTGCGGCGCGCGGCACGATGATGCCGCACAACAGCAGCTGCGGAGCGATCACCACCGGCATGAACTGCACTGCCTGGAACTCCGTCCGGGCGAATGCACTGCACAACAGGCCCAGTCCCACGCCCAGGACGGCGTTGATGATCGCGATCAGGAACACCAGCGCGGGGCTGCCCGCGGTATCGAGACCGAGCAACCAGAACGAGACGACGCAGGCCAGAGTGGCTTGTGCCGCGGCGGCGATCGAGAACGCGGTGCCGTATGCCGCCAGCAGGTCGAAGCGGCGCAGCGGTGTGGTCAGGATGCGCTCGAGGGTTCCCGACACGCGTTCGCGCTGCATGGTGATCGAAGTGATCAGGAACATCACGATCAGCGGGAAGACGCCGAGCATGATCAGGCAGGCGTTGTTGAACGGCGTCGGGTGGCCTGGCTGGTGTGGCGCGTTCTGGAACATGAAGTACATCAGGGTGATGATCAGGCTGGGGACCACCAGGATCATCGCGACACTGCGATGGTCGGCGGCCAGTTGCCGCAGGATCCGGCCGGTGGTGGCCAGGTAGGCCGCCGGGCTCAGTCGGCTCGGCCGTTCGCGCCCGAGTCGCTGCGCCGGATGACGGTGAGAAACGCTTCCTCCAGGGACGTACATTCCGTGTCCTTCCGTAGCAGTTCAGGGGTGGTGTGGGCGAGCAGTCGGCCGTCACGCATCAGCAGCAGGTCGCCGCAGTGGTCGGCCTCGTCCATCACGTGGCTGGAGACCAGCAGCGTGGTGCCGCGCCGCGAGAGGTCGTTGAACTGCTCCCACAGATCGACCCGCAGTACCGGGTCGAGGCCGACGGTGGGTTCGTCGAGCACCAGCAGTTCGGGCTCGGACACCAGTGCGCAGGCGAGCGACACCCGGGTGCGCTGGCCTCCGGAGAGGTTGCCGCAGTATGCGGTGCGGTGATCGTCGAGACCGACGGACCGGATGGCGGCGGCAGCCGACTCCGCAGACGTTCCGTACAGCGCGGCGAAGTACCGCACGTTGTCGATCACCCGCAGGTCGTCGTAGATCGTCGGATCCTGCGTGACATATCCGACGCGGTGACGCAGCGGTGCCGAACCGGCCGGGTGCCCGAGCACCGTGACCGTGCCTGCCGCGACGATCTGGGTGCCGACGATGCTGCGCATCAGGGTGGACTTACCGCAGCCCGACGGGCCGAGCAGACCGGTGATGGTGCCGGCGCCGATCTGCACGGTGAGGTCGCGGATGGCGGCTCGGCCACCCCGGCTGACCTGCAGTTCGGCGATGTCGATGGCCGGGGGAGCGGCCCCGGCCGGGAATCCTGCGGAGAATTCATCAGTTGATGAAGTCATCATGTGATGAATACTGCGCCCGGGTGTGGCCGGTGTCAACGGTGGATGTTGCGAAGTGCAGAATCGCTCGGGTGGGCTTGCAGATGGGCACCGAGCTGCTGGCCGGGGATCCGCTGCTGGCGGCCCGCCGACTATTGGGAGCAGAACTGACCGGTCGCGGGGTCAGTGCCGTCGTCGTCGAGGTGGAGGCGTACGGCGGCCCGCCCGACGGGCCCTGGCCCGACGCCGCCTCGCACTCGTTTCGCGGTGCGGGTGGGCGCAATCTCGTGATGTTCGGCCCACCCGGGTACCTGTACACCTACCGCAGTCACGGCATTCACGTCTGCGCGAACGTGGTCTGCGGATTCGACGGTGTGGCGGGTGCGGTGCTGCTGCGCGCGGCATCGGTGAGCGCCGGCGCCGACGTGGCCAGCAGCCGCCGGGGACCGGCGATCCGGCCGGCCGCGCTGGCGCGGGGGCCGGGCAACCTCTGTTCGGCATTGGGAATCACCATGGAGGACAATGGAATTGACCTCTTCGATGCCGACAGTCCGGTGCGACTGACGCTCAGTGAGCCGGTGCTGTCCGTCGACGGCCCACGGGTCGGGGTGAGCAAGGCCGCCGACCGGCGGTGGCGGTTGTGGCTGGCCGGCAGGGGAGAGGTCTCGGCCTATCGGCGCAGTCCGCGGGCCCCCGCGCCCGGTGCCAGTGATTGACCTGCGCCATGCGGCATGATCGTCGTCATGAGCATGGGAATCCTGGATGAGCTGGACTGGCGTGGGCTGATCGCCCAGTCGACCGACCGCGATGCGTTGGCGAACGACCTGGCCACGGGACCCATGACCGTCTATTCGGGTTTCGACCCGACCGCGCCCAGCCTGCACGCGGGTCACCTGGTGCCGCTGCTCACGCTGCGGCGGTTCCAGCAGGCCGGGCACCGGCCGATCGTGCTCGCCGGCGGGGCGACCGGAATGATCGGCGATCCTCGGGATACCGGCGAACGCACGCTCAACACCGCTGACACCGTCGCCGACTGGGCCGGGCGAATCCGCGGCCAGTTGGAGCGCTTCGTCGAATTCGACGACAGCGCGACCGGTGCCATCGTCGAGAACAACCTGAACTGGACAGCTGAGCTCTCAGCGATCGAATTCCTGCGTGACCTGGGCAAATACTTCTCGGTGAACGTGATGCTCGACCGGGAGACGGTCCGCCGCCGGCTGGAGGGCGACGGCATCTCCTACACCGAGTTCAGCTACATGCTGCTTCAGGCCAACGACTTCGTGGAACTGCATCAGCGACACGGCTGTGCGCTGCAGATCGGCGGTTCGGACCAGTGGGGCAACATCGTGGCGGGCGCCCGGCTGGTGCGCCAGAAGCTGGGCGCCACCGTGCACGCGATGACAACTCCGCTGGTCACCGACTCCGAGGGAAAGAAGTTCGGCAAGTCGACCGGCGGTGGCAACCTGTGGCTCGATCCTGAGATGACCAGCCCGTACGCCTGGTACCAGTACTTCGTGAACACCGCCGATGCCGACGTGGTCGGCTACCTGCGCTGGTTCACCTTCCTGTCATCGGACGAGATCGCCGAGCTGGACGACGCTACCCAGAACCGGGCCCATGAGCGCGCCGCGCAGAAACGCCTGGCTAGGGAACTGACCACTTTGGTGCACGGGGAAGGCGCGACGACGGCGGTCGAGTTGGCGAGTCAGGCGTTGTTCGGTCGGGCCGAGCTGACTGACCTGGACGAATCGACCCTGGGCGCCGCGCTGCGCGAGGCGAGTAATGGTCAGGTCGCGGAGTTGAAGCCGGGCGGCCCGGACTCGATCGTCGATTTGTTGGTCGGTACGGGGTTGGCGGCAAGCAAGGGAGCCGCGCGCCGCAACGTCGCCGAGGGCGGGGTGTACGTGAACAACATTCGCATTGAAAGTGACGAGTGGATACCACAGCATTCCGATTTTCTGCACGAGCGGTGGCTCGTGTTGCGACGTGGCAAGCGGCACATTGCCGGGGTCGAGCGCGTGGGTACTTAGGGCCGTCGGCGACTGGGCTCTGACCTGGGAAAACGTCGAAGTGACCAGGCGATTTGACTCGCTGTTAGCGCTCACGTAACTTATTCCAGGTCAGAGCGACACGGACAAGCGCCGGAGAGCGAAGACGAAATCCGAGAGAGACGCCCATTACGGTGGGTATTCTCACTGTCCGCACTAAAGTTCAGCGGCTTTTAGCCGCGGGATTTCTGCGCGGCAAACTCGGGCGTGTTGTTTGAGAACTCAATAGTGTGTTTGGTGGTTTTTGTTTGTTGTTTTTTGCCACTCATCTTGGGGGACTCCCCGTCTTCCGATCTTGGTGGG
>JAZBEZ010000012.1:0-170671 GCA_036235365.1 Mycolicibacterium sp. 050232
ATGCCTACGCGCCGAACTCAACAACGACCTCGCACACGAACGCGCCTACCAGGCCTGGCTCGCCGAAGAATACGGACCACCTCCGCCGTTCTGATCGCCTGCGCGGGCGGCCGCCTACCCGGAGCGAAAGACACAAAGGCGCCACCCGGGAGTTACGTGAGCGGTAGCGTCGTTGGGTAGCGGCAGGTGGGAGAACCCATGAAGCTCTTCATCATCGGAGGCCTGGCCACCGTGCTGACGATGGCGGGGTTGATCACCTCGGCCCCGCCGGCCAGTGCCGGCTGTCTGTATGGCGGCAACGTCATCAGCAAGTGCGACGGACCCATTCAGCCCGACGGCAGCTGGCAACGTTGCATCGGAACGTGGGGCTATGTACCCAGCGGCTGGAGCTCCCATCTGGTGCCCGTCAAGCGCTGCGACCCGATGGGTCCCGGCCATGACTATCCGTTCGATTTCACCTTCACCGATCCACCGACCCATATCGACGGCTAATCGCCGCCGTGCGCAGCCGCGTACTCCCCAGGTGTGCTGCCCAGCATGGACCGGAAGTCGTTGATGAAATGGGCCTGGTCATACCAGCCGAGTCGCACTGCGAGATCGGCGAAATCGACGTCGGGCGCACTCTCGATCTCCAGCGCCGCCTGCTGTAACCGGTACCGGCACAGCACCCACTTGACCGTCACCCCGACATAGCGGCGGAACACCCGCTGCGTGGTTCGCGTGCTCCACGGCGAGAGCGCCATGACCTGCTCGACCCGGTGCAATGTGGCGTCGTCGCGCATTCGATCGACCAACGGCGTCAGCTCCCGGTACGTCGGATCGACCTCTCCGTCCACGGCACCGATCGTCGAGTCGAGACCGAGCCGAACCGCCGTCGCATCCTCGCCGAAATTGACTGACGCGCCCAGCAACTCGTCATCGACCGACACCACCCGACCCGTCATCGCGGCTGCGTCGCCGCCGAACCGGGCAGTGAAACCACCGGGTTTGAATCGCGCCCCGACCACGCAACCACGCCCACTGATGGTGATGCGGAAGACCTTGGGCACCACCCCGTGCAGCAAGGTGCTGGGCAGCCGATGACCGTGGCGCACACCATCATCGCCCCACTCACGGGTCAGGTGCATGGCCGGGAAGGTGATCACGGTGCTATCGAACGGGCCTTCGCCGTGCCGATCCCAGGTCACCGACCAGAAATGCTCGACGAACCGCGCCGCATCCTCCGACGGTGCCCAGCGGTGAAGGTCGAAAGCAGCGGCATTGCCGGCACGGCCGACCACGCCCCGCTCTGGCGCATTTTGCTCTGGCGCGTTTTTCCAAGCGGGCATCGCCATCAGCTTACGAAACTGGTCGGTATGAGTGTCACACCAGTTCCGGAGGGCTACACCAGCCTGACCCCGTTCATCTGCGTCGACGGTGCCGCCAAGGCGATCGCGTTCTACCAGAACGTGTTCGGCGCCGAAGTCATCGAACGGATGGACGGACCCGATGGCACCGTCGCGCATGCCGAACTGGACTTCGGCACCGGCCGGCTGCAGCTCGGCGACCCCCAGGAGGCCTATCAGATCGCCGCCCCGGCGCCAGGAGCAGCGGCAACCCATTCCATCGGGTTGTACTGCCCCGACGTCGACGACGTGGTGGCCCGGGCGGAGAAAGCGGGTGCGACGATCCGCGAGCCCGCGCAGACGTTCGTGACCGGCGATCGGTTCGCCTCCATCCTCGACCCGTTCGGCCAGCGCTGGACCGTGATGACCCGCGTCGAGGACTTCACGCCGCAGGAGCGCGAACGCCGCGTCGCCGAATGGGCGGCCACGGCAGGCGGCTAACGTGGCGGCATGTCTTGCGTGTTCTGCGCCATCGTCGCCGGGGAGGCCCCCGCCATCCGTATCTACGAGGACGACGAGTACCTGGGCATTCTCGACATCAGGCCGTTCACCCGGGGCCACACCCTGGTGATCCCGAAGCGGCACACGGTCGACCTGACCGACACCCCTGCCGAAACCGTGGCCGCGATGGCCCGCATCGGCCAGCGCATCGCGCGTGCAGCCCGGAGGTCCGGGCTGCACGCCGACGGCAACAACATCGTGATCAACGACGGCAAGGCCGCGTTCCAGAGCGTCTTTCACATCCACCTGCACGTGGTGCCACGCCAGGCCGGCGACAAACTGTCGTTCGTCAAGGGCATGATGGTGCGCCGCGACCCGGACCGGGAGGAGTCGGGACGCCTGCTACGTGCAGCATTGGCGCAGCTCGACGAATCCGCGCAGGATTGACCGCATGAGCATGCCCTGGTGGGAGCGGTACATCGGCCTCCCCATGTTGTTGTTGCACGACAAGATCTACAAAGCCACCGACGGCCGGATCGGGCATCACATCCCAGGCGGTCCGACCGCGCTGATCCTGCATACAGTGGGCGCCAAAACCGGTCTGCAGCGCGCGAATTCGCTGACCTACGCAAAAGACGGCGACAACTACCTCGTGGTGGCGTCGAAGGGTGGTGAGCCGACGGCACCCGGCTGGTACCACAACCTGAAGGCAAATCCGCAGGTCGAGATCAACGTCGGCCCCAAGCGATTTGGTGTGACGGCCACGCCGGTGATGCCCGACGAGCCTGACTACCCGCGGCTGTGGGAGATCGTCAACGCGATGCCGGGCAACAAGGACCGTTACAAGGGGTACCAGAAGCGGACGTCACGTCCGATCCCGGTGATCGTCCTGAGCCCCTAGAACAACTCCTTGGCCAGCAGTTCCAGGGTGGTGTCGCGCGCCGTCGCGGTAGCCGGATCGGCGCCACGGCGGGCCGAACCCACCGGGTTGACCATCACCTCGTCGACGTCGAACTCTTCGGCCAGGGCCCGGACCTGCTCGGCCGCCTCGGTGGGCGAACCCACCACAGCCCGCCGAAGCCCGGAGGCCACGACCGCCTGCGCCTGCGGGGTGAGGGTCGTCGCCTCGGCATCCTCGACCAGATCGAGGGCGCCGAGCGGCTGACCGGTGCGTAGCCGGCCCATCATCTGCAGCTGCGGCAGAAGCAGCGCCATGGCCTCCTCGGTGGTCTCGGCCACCGACGCGTTGACCGTCAGGAACGTCACCGGCTCGGACGCCAGGTCGCTGGGCTGGAACTCGTCGCGGTAGACGGCCAGCGCCTCGGCGGTGCCCTGCCCGGAGAAATGATGGGCGAACACGTACGGCAACCCCTTGGCCGCCGCCAGATGCGCCGAGTACATCGACGAACCCAGCAGCCACATCCGGGGCTCGGTGACCGCAGCGGGCGTCGCCTTGAGCACGTAGTTCTCCCGCATCAGATCCCGCGGCAGCGGCACCCGCACACCACGAGCGCTCATCAACGCCACCACGTCGTCGAGGTACTGCGGAAACGCCTCGATATCGCGATCGTCGCGGCCCGCGGCACCGCGCAGCGCCAGGGAGGTGACAGGATCCGAACCCGGGGCCCGGCCGATGCCGAGGTCGATGCGGCCGGGATGGGCGGCCTCGAGCAGTGCGAACTGCTCGGCCACCGCCAACGGTGCGTGATTGGGCAACATCACCCCGCCCGAACCCAGCCGTAGCTGTGAGGTGTGCGCGGCCAGATGTGCGATCAGCACCGGCGGGCTGGTGGCAGCCACCGCTGGCATGTTGTGGTGCTCGGCGAGCCAGTAGCGGGTGTATCCGAGCCGGTCAGCGGTCTGCGCCAGGTGAGTCGTTGCCGTCAGGGCATCGGCAGTGGACTGGTCGGTACGCACCGGGACGAGGTCGAGGACAGAAAGCCGCATGACAGCGTCAACGTCACGAGCGGCCCGGTTCGTTCCCGCCCGCCTCGGCCACCAGGTGTTTGGCGGTGACGAAGATGTCGTCGAGCATGGCCTCGGTCAGCCGGCCCGTGAAGGTGTTCTGCTGGCTGGGGTGAAAGCAGCCGAGCAGGGCGACCGGACCGAAAGCCGAGGCCAGGGTTGCCGTCGCACCGTGGCCGAACTTCGGCGCGGGTCGCGGTGCCCCGATCAGCTCCAGCGCCGCCCGCCACGCGAACCCGCCCAACGCGACGACCACCCGTACCGACGGCCCGACCAACCGCCATTCAGCCTGCAGCCACGGCGCGCAGGTGGCCCGCTCGGCCGGGGTGGGCGCGTTGGCCGGCGGTGCACAGCGCACCGCCGCCGCCATGCGGGTGTCGATCAATTGCAGGCCGTCGGCCGCGTCGACACTCTCGGCCTGGTTGGCCAGACCCACCCGGTACAGCGCAGCGAACAGGAAATCCCCAGACCGGTCACCGGTGAACACCCGCCCGGTGCGGTTGGCCCCGTGGGCGGCCGGGGCCAGCCCGACGATGAAGATGCCGGAGTTCTCCGGACCGAGCCCGGTGGCCGGTCGGCCCCAATATGGTTGATCGGCAAAGGATTTCCGCTTGGCCACGGCCACCTCTTCACGCCATGTGACCAGCCGCGGGCAGGCCCGGCACACCGAGATCTCCGCGTCCAACTCGTCCACGGTGCCAATCCGGGCAGCCGACCGCCGCACCTGCGCGGCGGTCTTGGCCACCGGCGTCGACGCATCCGCAGGGTCCCCCGGCCATCCCGAGCCAGGTGGCACCGGCGACGGGAACGGCACCCCCGTCCCTGGATGTGGCAGTTGAGGCATCAACATCTCGTCCACTGTGCCGGAAAATCCATCGCGACGGGTGCGGGCACGCTGTTAGATTCGGCCGCGATACCCATGACCAACTCCAGGCGCGGTCCACTGCTGCTGATCCTGTTCGCCGCCTTGATGGCCGGCACAGGCAACGGAATCACGATCGTCGCGTTCCCCTGGATGGTGTTGCAACGCAACGGATCCGCGCTCGACGCATCGATCGTCGCGATGGCCGGGACGCTGCCCCTGTTGGTGGCCACCCTGATCGCCGGGGCCGCCGTCGATTATCTGGGCCGGCGGCGGGTTTCCATGATCTCCGACCTGCTCTCAGCGCTGTCGGTCGCGGCGGTTCCCGTGCTGGCCCTGATATTCGGGGTGGAGGCGGTGAATGTCGCGGCGCTGGCGATGCTGGCCGGGTTGGGCGCATTCTTCGATCCCGCCGGGATGACCGCGCGCGAGACCATGTTGCCCGAGGCCGCGGGACGGGCCGGCTGGACGCTGGACCACGCGAACAGCGTGTACGAGGCGGTGTTCAACCTGGCCTACATCGTCGGACCGGGTATCGGCGGCCTGTTGATCGCCACCCTCGGCGGGATCAACACGATGTGGGTGACCGCGGGAGCGTTCTGTTGTTCGATCCTGGCCATCTCGGTGTTGCGACTGGAAGGCGCGGGCACGCCGGACCGCTCGGCGCTGACCGAGGGCGTGGTCGCCGGCATCATCGAAGGGCTGCGATTCGTCTGGTACACACCGGTATTGCGCACGCTGGCGATCGTCGACCTGGTGGCCACCGGCCTGTACATGCCGATGGAGTCGGTTCTGTTCCCGAAATACTTCACCGACCGCAACGAGCCCACCGAGCTGGGCTGGGTGTTGATGGCGCTGAGCATCGGCGGGCTGCTGGGTGCGCTGGGTTACGCGGCGCTCTCGAAGTTGATGAGCCGACGGGCCACCATGCTGACCGCGGTGATCACGCTCGGGGTGGCGATGACGGTGATCGCGTTCCTGCCGCCGCTACCGCTGATCCTGGTGCTGTGCGCGATCGTCGGGTTCGTCTACGGCCCGATCGCGCCGATCTACAACTACGTCATGCAGACCACCGCGCCGCCGCACTTGCGCGGCCGGGTGGTCGGCGTGATGGGTTCCCTTGCCTATGCCGCCGGCCCGCTCGGGCTGATCCTGGCCGGGCCGCTCGCGGATGCCGCAGGCCTGCATGCCACGTTCCTGGCCCTGTCCCTGCCGATGCTGGCACTGGGCATCGCCGCGGTGTTCCTGACCGCGCTGCGCGAGCTGGACCGGCCTAACCCCTGATCCGCGGCGGGGCAAAGACTTTCGCCAGCTGCCGGACCGCCGCGGCATCGCCGTCGATCACCAGCCGGCCATCGGCCACCAGAGCGGGGACCTGCGCCGGGTCCATCGCCGCACCCAACACCTCGGCCTCACCCGTGAGTGTCACATCGACCACGGTCCCGTCCTCGCGCGCGTCGATGCGGTCCGGCCCGATCTCGACGGTCGCCTGTCCCTCGGGGGTCACCAGACGCACCGTGACCGGCAGTCCGTCACGGTCCGTACTGACGAACGCACGCACCGCGCGAATCAGCCACTCGGGGCGCACCGTGTCCCCGGGCTCGCGGGTCTCGATCAGGTGCCGACCCCACCGGGTGTAGGCGTTGATCACGTCCTCGAGTGCCCGGCCGTCGTCGGTGAGGTCATAGACCGTCGTCGACGCGGGCTTGGGCAACGTCCGCTTGTGAACGAGCCCGTGCGCCTCCAGGTCACGCAGCCGCCCGGCCAGCATGTCGGTGGCGATCGGGGCCAACGAGCCCAGCAGGTCCCCGTAGCGCTTGGGGCCTTCGAGTAGATCCCGGACCACCAGCAGGGTCCATCGATCCCCGACCAGGTCGAGGCTTTTCGCCAGTGCGCAGTGCTGTCCGTACGACCGTGACGCCATGCCACCAGGATAACCGCGATTGGAATTTCCAACTTTATACTTGTTTTTTCCAAGTTAGTTGGCCTACCGTGACGTCATGCCCCTCGACAACCTGCTCACCGCCGCCTCGAACGAGGCCTTGACCTTCGCCGACCTGCTCGAAACCCTCGGCCCGTCGCAGCGCCGCTCCCCCACGCCGTGCGCAGGGTGGACCATCGACGATCTGGCCGACCACGTGGCCGTCGTCTGCTTCCGCGACGCGGAGGCCTTCCACCGGGCCCGGGCCGAAATCACCACGCCACCAGGAGAACTCACCCTGTCCAACCCCGATCTTCCCGGCGCCATCAGACTGGCGATCGGACATCTGCAGGCCGCGTTCGACCAGGCA
This sequence comes from Mycolicibacterium sp. 050232, assembly GCA_036235365.1. Taxonomy (GTDB): domain Bacteria; phylum Actinomycetota; class Actinomycetes; order Mycobacteriales; family Mycobacteriaceae; genus Mycobacterium. The sequence continues at coordinate 6,945 of JAZBEZ010000012.1, forward strand.
CCCAGTCGGTGGCCGGTGATCCCGGCGCCGTTCGGCGACTTCCCGGTAGCCGCTGCGCTGCGCTCGCTGATCCTGGAATTCGGGGTCCACCTCGATGACCTCAAGGTGGCCAGCGGCGATCGCCACTCGACGTTCTCCCCCGCCACCATCGAAGCGATCCTGGAGTTCGGGGACCTGTTCCTGCTGCGTCAGGCGCAGCCGCTGGAGAGCGGTCCGGTCACCCTGCGACTGACCACCCCTTCGAAGTCCATGGCGATCACCTGGACCGGAAAGAACTGGATCCAGGGCGCCGGCGCCGACGAGCACCGCGTCGACGGCTCCGACGACGCCATCGCCCGGCTCATGCTGCGCCGGGGTGAGGCCGACGACCTGGTAGCCGCAGCGATCCGCCCACTCTGAGAGAAAGCCGAAATGATGACACTGACAACACCTCTCGTCGACATCGACGCCACCCCGGCCTTCGAGCACCTGCTCGACATCCGCATCGCCTTCGAGTCGGTAGAGGTTTTCGCCACACCCTTGGGCACACGCATGACCTATGTCGTCAAGCAAGGCCGGTGCGTCGGACCTCGTATCGCAGCCGACGTCCTGCCCGGCGGAGGAGATTGGGTCCTGCTCGGCACCGACGGGGTGGCGCGGCTGGACGTGCGCGCCACGCTGCGCACCGATGACGGCGCCGTCATCTACCTGACCAACACCGGCCGGGTCCGGATGGACCGGGCGACCGCCGATCGGTTCACTGCCGGAGAACTCATCCGCCACGACGAGATGACCATGCGGTCCAGTCCGCTCTTCGAGACCGGCGACGAGCGCTACCGATGGCTGAACGCAGTCCACACCGTTGCCATCAACCAGGTATCACTCAGCGAAGTGCACTACCGGGTGTTCGCCGTCGGCTGACACCCGCTCGTAGGATCGCGGTGTGCTGTCAGAGTTGATCGCGGAACTGCCCGAGGGTGTCGTCGTCACCGACCCCGACATCCTGGCCTCCTACCGCCAGGACCGGGCTGCCGATCCGGCCGCGGGCACACCGCTGGCCGTGGTCCGGCCCACCCGCACCGAGGAGGTACAGGCCGTGCTGCGCTGGGCCGGCGCGCACCGGGTGGCGGTGGTACCGCGCGGCGCAGGCACCGGGCTGTCCGGCGGTGCGACCGCGCTCGACGGCGGCATCGTGTTGTCCACCGAGAAGATGCGGGACATCACCGTCGACCCGGTCACCCGCACCGCCGTCGTGCAGCCCGGCCTGCTCAACGCCGAGGTGAAGAAAGCCGTTGCCGCACAAGGACTGTGGTACCCGCCCGATCCGTCGTCGTTCGAGATCTGCAGCATCGGCGGCAATGTCGCGACCAACGCGGGCGGGCTGTGTTGCGTCAAGTACGGCGTCACCACCGACTACATCCTCGGCCTGCAGGTGGTGCTGGCCGACGGCACCGCGGTGCGCCTGGGCGGTCCGCGCCTGAAAGACGTTGCGGGCCTGAGCCTGACCAAGTTGTTCGTCGGCAGCGAGGGCACCCTGGGCGTGGTCACCGAGGCAACGCTGCGGCTGCTACCCCCGCAGCACTCCCCCTGCACCGTGGTGGCCACGTTCGACTCCGTGGAAGCCGCATCGAACTCGGTCGTGAAGATCACCGGCAGGATCCGGCCGTCGATGTTGGAGTTCATGGACGCCGTGGCGATAAACGCCGTCGAGGACAAGCTGAAGATGGGGTTGGACCGCAAGGCCGCGGCGATGATGGTGGCGGCCTCAGACGACCGCGGTGCCGCGGGGCAGTCGGACGCCGACTTCATGGCTCAGGTGTTCACCGAATGCGGTGCCACCGAGGTGTTCTCGACCGCCGACCCGGACGAGGGCGAGGCCTTCGTGGCAGCCCGTCGATTCGCCATCCCGGCCGTCGAGGCCAAGGGATCCCTCCTGCTGGAAGACGTCGGCGTGCCACTGCCGGCACTGGCCGAACTGGTGAGCGGGGTCGCGGCGATCGCGGCCGACCGCGACCTGCTGATCTCGGTGATCGCGCATGCCGGTGACGGCAACACCCATCCGCTGATCGTGTTCGATCCGGCCGATGCCGATATGGCCGCGCGGGCTCAGCTGGCATTCGGCGAGATCATGGATCTCGCCGTGGGACTGGGCGGCACGATCACCGGCGAACACGGCGTAGGTCGGCTCAAGCAGCCGTGGCTGGCCGGCCAGATCGGCCCGGACGCCGTGGAACTCAATCACCGGATCAAGCGGGCACTGGACCCGCACAACATCCTCAATCCCGGCGCGGCGATCTAGGCGCGACTCAGGCCACGCCGAAGGTGGTCAGCAGATTGCTTGTGCGCCAGGCGATCAATACGGCGAAGAGCACGAGTACGGCCACCGAGACGCCGGCCTGAATCGCATTACGGCGCTCACGCGGGGCGTACACGAAGGCCGCGGCGACCGCCGCACCGGTGACCAGGCCGCCGATGTGGCCCTGCCAGCTGATCGCGCCGGTCCCCAGCGCCGGCCCGGCGAACGTGAACACCAGGTTGATCACCACCACCGCGCCGATCATGCGGACGTCCAGATTGAGCTTGCGGGCGACCACGAAGATCGCGCCGAAGAGGCCGAAGATCGCGCCGGATGCCCCGGCGGTCGCGCTGTTCAGCGGGGACAGCAGATACACCAGCACCGAGCCGCCGAGCCCGCTCAGCGCATACAACGTCCCGAAGCGCAGCCGGCCCAACCACTGTTCCAACGGCGGGCCCACCACGTAGAGCGCCCACATGTTGAACGCCAGGTGCATCAGGCCGTAGTGCAGGAAAGCCGACGTCACCAGGCGGTAGTACTCGTCGTGCGCGGCGACGCCCGGCGCCCACAGCGTGAGTTCCTGCTCCAGGTTCTTCGAGGCCATCTGCAGCACGAACATCAGCACGTTCACCGCGATGAGCGCGTAGGTCAGGATCGGTGCGCCCGTGCGGGCCACCCCACCGAACTGGGTCCGCGCCGCGGACACCGTCCTGGCGCCCTGGTTTACGCAGTCCACGCACTGATGGCCCACGGCAGCCGAGCGCATGCACTCCGGGCAGACCGGACGCTGGCACCGCGTGCAGCGCACGTAGGTGGGGCGGTCCGGATGCCGGTAACACATCGGCGTCTGGGCAGGTAGCTGCGGCGCGTCAGGGGTGCTCATCACGCCCGAGCCTAATGCCAATTGACTATTGACACCTTTTTGTCACATGTCGTACAAATGAGACATGGCAGCGACTTTGTCTCACAGCCCCGCCCGATTCGTGCCCGCCGATGCCGACACCTGGCCCAACCCGTGGCCGATGTACGCCGCGCTGCGCGAGTACGACCCGGTGCACCACGTGGTGCCCGAAGAGTCTCCGGAGCACGACTACTACGTGCTCTCGCGCCACGCCGACATCTGGGCCGCGGCCCGTGACCACGGGACCTTCTCGTCGGCGCAGGGCCTGACCGTCACCTACGGCGAGCTCGACATGATCGGCCTGGCCGACAATCCGCCGTTCGTCATGCAGGATCCGCCGGTGCACACCGAGTTCCGCAAGCTGGTGTCGCGCGGCTTCACCCCGCGGCAGGTGGAAGCGGTGGAGCCCAAGGTCCGCGATTTCGTCGTCGAGCGCCTCGAGGGGTTGCGCTCGAACGGCGGCGGGGATATCGCCGCCGAGCTGTTCAAGCCGCTGCCGTCGATGGTCGTCGCGCACTACCTCGGGGTGCCCGAGGAGGACCGGGACCAGTTCGACGGTTGGACCGACGCCATCGTCGCGGCGAACAGCTCGGCCGGCGGGATCACCGCCGCGATGGGCACCGCCGGCGCGGCCGTGGCCTCGATGATGGCGTACTTCTCCGAGCTCATCGAGCGGCGCCGGAGCGAGCCTGGCGATGACACGATCTCGCACCTGGTGGCCGCGGGGGTCGGCGCCGACGGCGACATCGCCGGCGTACTGTCGATCCTGGCCTTCACGTTCACCATGGTCACCGGCGGTAACGACACCACCACCGGAATGCTCGGCGGCGCAGTGCAACTCCTGCAGCAGCGGCCAGATCAGCGCAAGCTTCTCATCGACGATCTCGAGCTGATCCCGGAATCGATCGACGAGTTCCTGCGGTTGACCTCTCCGGCGCAGGGACTGGCCCGCACCACCACCCGCGACGTGACCATCGGCGACACCACCATCCCGGCCGGTCGCAAGACGCTGCTGCTGTACGGCTCGGGCAACCGCGATGAACGCGAGTTCGGCGACGACGCAGCCGAACTCGACGTCAGGCGGTCCCCCCGCAACATCCTTACCTTCAGCCACGGCGCGCATTTCTGCCTCGGCGCGGCGGCCGCCCGGATGCAGTCCCGGGTCGCACTGACCGAATTGCTCTCGCGCTACCCGGATTTCGAGGTCGACGTGGACGCGGTTACGTGGGCCGGGGGCAGCTATGTGCGACGGCCGCTGTCGGTACCGTTCCGGACGGGGACCTGATGCCCCGCGACTGGTTGTCGGCCCGGCGGTCCGAAGTGGCCGCCGACCACATCCTCGACGCCGCAGACACCCTGTTCACCCAGCAGGATGCAGCAACCGTCGGGATGCACGAGATCGCCGCCGCCGCAGGCTGTTCCCGAGCCACGCTGTACCGGTATTTCGAGAATCGCGACGCGCTCTACACCGCCTACGTGCACCGCGAGGCGCGCCGGCTGTACGAAGAAGTCAGCGAGCAGGTGGCCGCAGTCACCGATCCGGCACAGCGGCTGATCGAGGGCGTGATCACCGCGCTGAATGCGGTGCGCGACAGTCCGGCACTGGCCTCGTGGTTCGCCACCGCGCAGCGCCCGATCGGCGGCGAGATGGCCGAACACTCCGAGGTGATCCGGGCGTTGGTCGAGGGGTTCGTCCGATCGCTGGCCGGTGACACGTTGCAAGCCGACGACGAGGTGGGCCGCCGGGCCCGGTGGTTGGTGCGGGTCATGGTGTCGCTGCTGGTCTTCCCCGGCGTCGACGAGGCTGACGAGCGCACCATGCTGGCCGAGTTCGTCGCACCGCTCGTCGTCCCGGCACAACTGCCCGTCGAGTAGGCGATTGCCGGGCGGGACAGGCCGAGCTGGCCCATACTTTCGGGTATGGCCAGCCATCCGACGCCACTGCCACCGCTACCGCCGGTCACCAGCATCGCCGAGGTGGTCTCGGCGATCGACACGATCACCGACTGGGCCGTGGAAAACTCAAGCCGGCTGGGCTATTTCGCCGCCATGTACAAGCGGATCACCATCGCGGTCGGCACCGCCGTGCAGGAGGGCGCGTTCGAGGACGGTCCACGGATGGACCGGCTCGACGCCGCGTTCGCGCAGCGCTACTTCGACGCGCTCAACGGGTACTTCCACCCCGATCGGTATCCGAAACCGACCCGGTCCTGGCGGGCCACCTTCGAATGGACCGGCAAGCCCGAGCCGATCCTGGTGCAGCACATGCTCGCCGGAGTCACCGCGCACATCGTGCTGGATCTCGGCATCGCGGTGCAGGGGCTCGTCGGCGCGGGCCGGCTGCCCTCGCTGCACAAGGACTTCGACACCATCAACGCCGTGCTGGCCAGCCAGATCGGCGGAGTGGTCAACGACATCAACGAACTGTCACCGGCACTGGCCGACATCTACGCCGTGCTCCGGCAGCATCAGATCTTCGTCCTCAACGAGGCGATCCGCTCGCTGCGCGACAGCGCCTGGCGGTTCGCCACGGTGCTGGCGTTGGAACCCGGATTCGCGCGGCCCGCCACGATCTGGGCCCGCGACCTTCAGGTCAGCCGGCAGGCGCAGGCAGTGTTCGATCCGCCCAGCCTGGTCGGCGCATTCGACCTGGCGATCAAAGAGATCGCCGCGCGCGAGAGCCGCGACGTTGCGCACAACGTCCGGGTGCTCGACGAGATCGCGGAGACGCCCGCCCCGATCCAGACGGCGCTCTGAGCCGGCCGGCTCAGGCCACCCAGTACGCCTGCGCCTTGATGGATTTGCGGGGAATCCCGTACTCCTCGCGGAAGACCCGTGCCACGGCCCGGGTGGTCCGGTTGTTGCAGGCGACCCAGCCGAAGTGATCGGAGGCGTCGAAAGCCGATGCGCTGAGGGTCGCCAGCAGGTCCTCGTCGAATCGGTCCACCCAGACGATCTCCGCGTCCCCGTTGACCGGTAGCTCACGGTCGTCGTCGTGGCCGGCCTCCAGGAAGACCCAGGCCGGGGCGTCGCCGATGGCATCCAGCAGCGAGTTGATGGCCGGGAGCGACGCGGTGTCACCCACGAGCAGGTACCCGGCCGGTGCGGGCTCGGGCAGGGCGAAGCTGCTGCCGAGCACCGTCACGTCCAGGATGTCGCCGGGCTGGGCGGCACGCGCCCAGCGGGTGGCGATCCCGTCGTGCATGGCGAAATCGATGTCGACGGTTCCGGCCTGAGGGTCCGCGTTGACCAGCGTGTAGCCGCGCTGATGAGCCTTGCCCTCGTCGGGAAACCAGCCGCGCACCCACATCGTGGGGTGCACCGACTGTTCGGCCAGCAGCCGCTCGGCGCGGAAGTGCAGCCTCAGGTAGTTCGGCGTGAGTTCGGTCCGGCCCGACACCGTCAGCTCGTAATCACCGCCCCGGCAGAGTTTGACCAGGGCCCCTTCCAGTCCGCGCGACGCCTTCTGCTCGCCCATACGCACCTCCCGTGAACAGCTTTGTTAGGTAAGCGTACCCTAACTAAATATTCAGGAGCGGACGCGCGTGAACCGGTGCAGCACCCAGGCCGCCGGGATGGTGAACACCATGGTGAGCACGAACAAGTTGAACATCGACCCCGTGTAGACCGGATCGCGCATCACCTCGACCATCACCAATTCCATGATCATCAGGTGGATCAGGAAGATCTCATAGGAGATCTCACCGAGAAAGACCATCGGCCGCGAAGCCAGAAACCGGTTGTACCAACCGTGATCCCCGAGCGCGGGCGGGGCCACCAGCAACGCCGCGATCACCGCGTAGAAGAACGTCTTGAACAACGCCTCACTCAACTTGGCCGGCGACGTCGTCGGCTCCCCCGCGATCGGCGTCGACGCGATGAAATAACACACCACGGCCAACGGCACACACACCACGGCATACCCACGCACCTTGAGCTGCCCCAGCACTGTCAGGGCCATACCCGCCACGAACCACGCCATATAGGTGGGCAGCCAAAGCCGGGCCCCGTCAGGCAGATTCGTCGAATCGTGCACGATCGTCAGCCACAGCGGCGACACCGCGGCCAGCAGCGCCAAGCCGACGAACAACAAACCCGGCCGCCAGCGCCGCCGGCACAACACCACCAGCAGCAGGTAGGCCAGCAGTGGCAGCACGACGTAGAACGCCGCCTCCACCGCCAGGCTCCACATCTGGGTCAGCCCCTGATGCAGATACGAGAACAGATAGTTGTCGGTATAGATCTGGGTCAGAGTCAGGTTTCGGAACAACCCGATCCAGGTGTGGCCGGGATTCGGGCCCCCGGTCCGAAAGTGATAGAGCAGGTAGGCGATCAGCACCGTCACCACATAGGCCGGCATGATCCGTCGCACCCGGTGCCACGCGTACCGGCGCACCGACGGCGCCCTGCCCTCCGTCGCAGCGGCTTTTACCCAAGGCCGGAACAACAGAAAACCACTGAGCACAAAGAAGATCGGCACCCCGATCTCGGCACGCGAGTACACCAGCCCGAGGTAACCCTGCGGATACTTCCCGGTGGTGTAGGCCGCGTGGGTGAGCACCACCAGAATGGCGGCCACCGCCCGGATCCCCGTCAGTGCGGCGACGCGCGTCGAACCGGAGGCCACCGCGTCTACCGACTCGAGGCCCCCCTGATCCGATCGCCCCGCCACACTTCTGGAGACCGTCACTTGGTCTTCCGGTGCGGCTTCCCCGAGCGGTTGTCGGATCGGCCCTTGTACTCGGAACGGCCCTTGTACTCGCGGCGCGGCCCACGGTCACCCCGATCGGCGCGCTCACCACGCTCCCGCTCCAGATTGATCAGCATGCCCGAGATCCGGGTGTTCTCCAGCGCTTTGAGCGTCTTGCCGGACAGCTTCTCGGGCAGCTCCACCAACGAGTAGTCGCCGCGAATGGTGATGTGGCCGAACTCGTTGCGGTGCAGGCCGCCCTCATTGGCGATGGCGCCCACGATGTGACCGGGCCCCACCTTGTGCCGCTTGCCCACCGAGATCCGGTACGTCGCCAGACCCTCGCGCGGCGGACGTTCCTTGCGCACCGGCCGCTCGCCCCGATCGTCCCGCTCGCGCCGCTTCTCCGGGGGCGGCTCGGTCATCAGGAACTCTTCGCCGTTGCGCGACTGCAGTGCGAGCGCCGCGGCGATGTCGGCCATCGGCACGTCGTTCTCGCGCTCGTAATCCTCGATCAGCCTGCGGAACAACTCCAGCCCGTCGGCATTGAGCGAGTCGGTGATCGAGTCGCGGAACTTGGCGACCCGCTGCGCGTTGACGTCATCGACGCTCGGCAGCTCGGCCTCGATGACCTTCGACCGGGTGTGCTTCTCGATCGACTTGAGCAGGTGACGTTCGCGCGGGGTGACGAACAGCAGCGCATGCCCGGAACGACCGGCCCGGCCGGTGCGGCCGATGCGGTGCACGTAGGACTCGGTGTCGTGCGGGATGTCGTAGTTGACGACGTGCGAGATGCGCTCGACGTCCAGACCGCGCGCGGCCACATCGGTGGCGATCAGGATGTCGATGGTGCCGTCTTTGAGCGCGGTGATCGTGCGTTCGCGCTGAGCCTGATTGATGTCGCCGTTGATGGCGGCGGCCGCGAAACCACGAGACTTGAGCCGCTCGGCGACCTCCTCGGTGGCCTGCTTGGTGCGGACGAACACGATCATCGCGTCGCCCTCCTCGACCTCGAGCACCCGCGTCAGCGCATCCAACTTGCGCGCACCGGCCACCTGGATGAACCGCTGCGTGATGTTCTCGGCGGTGGCGGTCTTGGCCTTGACCGTGACCTCCACCGGATCATGCAGATATTTCGAGGTGATCTTGCGGATGGCCGGCGGCATCGTCGCCGAGAACAGCGCCACCTGCTTGTACTCCGGGGTGTCGGCGAGGATCCGCTCGACCTCTTCGGCGAAGCCCATGGTGAGCATCTCGTCGGCCTCGTCGAGCACCAGGTAGTCCAGGTTCGACAGATCCAGCGTGCCGCGCTCGAGGTGATCGATCACGCGACCCGGAGTACCCACCACCACCTGCGCGCCGCGCCGCAGTCCGGACAGCTGCACGGAGTAGGACGCGCCGCCGTAGATCGGCAGCACGTTGATCGCGGGCAGGTGCGTGCCGTAGCGGCCGAAAGCCTCGGCGACCTGCAGCGCCAGCTCACGAGTCGGTGCCAGCACCAGTGCCTGGGTGTTGCGGCTGGAGGTGTCGATCTTCGACAGGATCGGGATGGCGAAGGCCGCGGTCTTGCCGGTGCCGGTCTGAGCCAGCCCGACGACGTCGGAGCCCGCGAGCATGGCCGGAATGGTGGCGGCCTGGATCGCCGAAGGCGATTCGTAGCCGACTTCAGTGACTGCCTTCAGCACTGCAGGGTGAATCTGCAGGTCGGCAAACGTTGGGGCGGTCTCCCCCGAATCCGGGTCTGGCGAGGTCATCGGTTCAGAAGTCTAGTGCCAATCGAAGGAAATCCCGGCCGCGCGCCTGCACAAACCCGCCACGAGAGCGCGGTAGGTTGCCCAACTGTGAAACGGGTCGCAATGTTCGCCATGGCCCCCGGGGTCGTATTGGCGACCGTGCTCACGCTCACCGGATGCGGATCGGGTGACTCCACGGTCTCCAAAACCCCCGACGCGGGACCCGCCCCGGCGCCGACCTCGGTGCCCAAACCCGCTGCCAAGAGGGCCCCGACGTCGGCACCACCACAGGCCGACCCATGCGCGGTGAACCTGGCCGCCCCGGAGATCAGCAAGGCCGTCTCCGAGTTGCCCCGCGACCCGCGCAGCAACCAGGCCTGGAGCCCCGAGCCGTTGGCGGGCAACTACAACGAGTGCGCTCAACTGTCAGCGGTGATCGTCAAGGCCAACACCAACTCCGAACACCCCAACACCCGGGCCGTGCTGTTCCACCTCGGCAAATTCATCCCCACGGGCGTGCCCGACACCTACGGGTTCAACGGCATCGACAAGACGGCAAGCACCGGTGACACCGTGGCACTGCAGTACTCCGGTGGATTTCACGGGCTGGCCAGCACGGTGAAGTTCCGCTGGAACGGCGGCGGCGTGGAGTTGATGGGCAACACGGGCTGAGTTTTTCGATCTGGCGCGAGGCAGCCACGAAACGTCGGTGCCCTCACCTACAGTGGCAGCGTGTTCGTCACCGACGAGAGCGCGTCGGGTCCGACGGTCATCTACAGCGCCTCGGATCTGGCCGCCGCGGCCCGCTGTGAGTACGCCCTGCTGCGCTCGTTCGACGCGCAGCTAGGTCGTGGCCCGGCGGTGTCGTCCGACGACGAATTGCTGGCTCGCACCGCACAACTCGGCGACGACCACGAGCAGCGCCACCTTGAGGATCTGCGCACCGCCGCCGACGTGACGGTGATCGGCCGGCCCAGCTATACCGCGGCCGGGTTGTCGGCGGCAGCCACCGCCACCCTCGAAGCAGTGCACCGCCGCGACCCGGTGATCTATCAAGCCGCGATGTTCGACGGACGGTTCGCCGGGTTCGCCGACTTCTTGATCTGGGACGGCGAGCGCTACCGCCTGCGCGACACCAAGCTGTCCCGCTCCGTGAAGGTCGAGGCCCTACTTCAACTGGCCGCCTACGCCGATGTGCTGTCGGGTGCCGGCGTACCGGTCGCCGATGAGGTGGACCTGGTTCTCGGCGACGGCGCGATGTCCAGCTACCGCGTCGACGAACTGCTGGCGGTGTACCGGCCGCGGCGCGCCGCGCTCCAGACACTCCTCGATGATCACCTGGCCGGCGGCACCGCGGTGCACTGGTCCGACGACACGGTGCGGGCCTGTTTCGGCTGCGGTGAATGCGAGCAGCAGATCCGCGCCACCGACGATCTGTTCCTGGTGGCCGGCATTCGGTCCAGCCAGCGCGCCCGCCTCATCGAGGCCGGTGTGACCACCACCCGGCAACTGGCCGGCCACACCGACGCGGTGCCCGGGTTGGCCCAGCGCGCCCTGACCGCGCTGAGCGGGCAGGCCCGCCTGCAGATAGCTCCGCGGCCAGACGGCAAGCCGCCCTATGAAGTCGTCGATCCGCAACCGCTGATGCTGCTGCCGGATCCGGACAAGGGCGACCTGTTCTTCGACTATGAAGGCGACCCACTGTGGACGGCCAACGGCCAGGACTGGGGCCTGGAATACCTGTGGGGCGTGCTGGGTGCGGAGGGGAATTTCCAGCCGTTGTGGGCGCACGACCGGGCCAGCGAACGCCAGGTACTCATCGACTTCCTGGACCTGGTTCGCAAGCGGCGCAAGCGGTTTCCCAAGATGCACATCTACCACTACGCACCCTATGAGCGCAGCACCCTGTTGCGCCTGGCCGGCCGCTACGGGGTGGGCGAGAACGACGTCGACGACCTGCTGCGCAACGGTATCCTCGTCGACCTGCTCCCGTTGGTACGCAAGAGCATTCGCGTCGGCACCGAGAACTACAGCATCAAATCGCTGGAACCGCTGTACATGGGTAACGAATTGCGCGACGGTGAGGTCACCAAGGCCACCGATTCGATCACCGAATACGCCCGCTACTGCGCACTGCGGGAGGCCGGTCACCACGACGAGGCCGCCACCGTGCTCAAGGAGATCGAGGACTACAACCGCTACGACTGCCGGTCCACCCACCGGTTGCGGGACTGGCTGATCAACCGGGCGTTCGAGGCCGAGGTGCCGCCGCGCGGCCCGCAGCCGGTGCGTGACGGAGCGCCGATCGAGAAGGCCGATGCCGTCGACCGCAAGCTGCTGCGCTTCGCCGGCGACGGGGTGGAACCTCGAACGGCCGAGCAGCAGGCGGTGGCACTCATCGCCGCCGCCCGCGGTTTCCACAAACGGGAGGACAAACCGTTCTGGTGGGGCCATTTCGATCGGCTCAACAATCCGGTGGACGAATGGGCAGACAGCACAGGCGTTTTCGTCGCCGAGAAGGCGCACGTCGTCACGGACTGGCACACCCCGCCGCGGGCCCGCAAACCGCAGCGACAGGTCCTGCTGACCGGCGCCATCGACTCCGGCGAACTGGGTAGTGAGGTCTACGCGCTGTACACCCCGCCGGCGCCCGCGGGCCTGTCCGACGATCCAGACCGTCGCGGCTTCGGCAGTGCCACGGTCATGGGCTGCGACAACCCGGAGGCGCCCACCGAGGTGCTGATCACCGAACGCACACCCAAGGACGGCGATGCCTTCACCCAGGTGCCGTTCGCGCTGACCCCCGGCCCGCCGATCAACACCAAGCCGCTGCAGGTGTCCATCGACAGCACGGCGGCCATCGTGTCCGCCGGCCTGCCGACGCTTCCCGCAGACGCCGTGACCGACGTGCTGCTGCGGCGTCCGCCGCGCACCGTCAGCGGCCGGCCCCTGCCCCGCAGCGGCGAGACCGCGGCCGACATCACCGCGGCGCTGCTGGATCTGGATTGCTCATATATCGCGGTGCACGGCCCACCCGGCACCGGCAAGACCCACACCTCGGCACAGATCATCGCTCGCCTGGTCAACGAACACCGTTGGCGCATCGGCATCGTCGCCCAGTCCCACGCGGTGATCGAGCACCTGCTGGATCAGGTGCTCGACGCCGGCGTGGCCCCCGAGCACGTCGCCAAGAAGCGCAGAGGCGACGACCCCCGGTGGACGGTGATCAGTGAGAACGCCTACGCGTCGTTCGTCGCGGATCATCCCGGATGCGTGATCGGCGGCACCGCATGGGATTTCGCGAACGAAGCGCGGGTGCCCCGGCAATGCCTGGATCTGCTGGTGATCGAAGAGGCCGGCCAGTTCAATCTGGCCAACACCATCGCGGTGGCCCCGGCGGCCCGCAACCTGCTACTCCTGGGTGATCCGCAGCAGTTGCCTCAGGTCTGCCAGGGCACCCACCCGGCGCCGGTCGACGATTCCGCGCTGGGCTGGCTGGTCGAAGGGGCGCACACGCTGCCGGCCGAGCGCGGCTACTTCCTGGACTGCTCGTTCCGGATGCATCCGGCGGTGTGCGGCCCGGTGTCGCGGCTGTCGTATGACGGCCGGCTGCAGTCGCACGAAAAGGTCAGCGCCGCACGCAAACTCGACAGCATCGAACCCGGCGTCCGGGTACTCGAGGTCGGCCACCTGGGCAATTCGACCGACAGTCCCGAAGAGGCCGACGCCATCGTCGCGGCCGTCACCGGGCTGCTCGGCACCACCTGGACCGACGAGCACGGCAGCACGCCGCTGGACCAGGAGCACTTCCTGGTGGTGACGCCCTACAACGCGCAGGTGACGACGGTGCGTCGAGCTCTCGACGCGGCAGGCCTGACCGACGTTCAGGCCGGCACGGTGGACAAATTCCAGGGCAGGCAGGCACCCGTGGTGTTCGTGTCGATGACGGCGTCCTCTGCCGCCGACGTGCCCCGCGGGATCGGGTTCCTGCTGAACCGCAACCGGCTCAACGTGGCGATCAGCCGGGCCAAGTATGTCGCGTACATCGTGCGCTCACCGCAGCTCACCGACTATCTGCCGGCCCAGCCGAACAGCCTGATCGCGCTCGGTGCATTCCTGGCCCTGACCGATCCTGTGATACACCCAACCGGTGACTGAAACGCTTACCGAAACGCTTGCCGGGATCGTCGGCGCCGGTTACGTCACCGCCGACCCCGACGTGTTGGACGGCCGTTGCGTCGACCACACCGGGCGTTACCGCGGCCAGGCGACGGCACTGGTCCGCCCCGGCAACGCCGATGAGGTGGCCGCGGTGCTGCGGGCCTGCCGCGACGCCGGAGCGTGCGTTACGGTGCAGGGCGGCCGGACCTCGCTGGTGGCCGGCACGGTTCCCGAGAACGACGACATCCTGCTGTCCACCGAGCGACTGAACGACATCGGCACCGTCGACACCGTCGAGCGCCGGGTCAGTGTCGGCGCCGGAACTCCCTTGGCCGCCGTGCAGCGGGCGGCGACGGCGGCAGGCCTGGTGTTCGGGGTGGACCTGGCCGCGCGGGAGTCGGCCACCGTCGGCGGCATGGCCTCCACCAACGCCGGAGGCCTGCGCACGGTGCGCTACGGCAACATGGGCGAGCAGGTGCTCGGCCTGGACGTCGCACTTCCCGACGGATCGGTGGTACACCGGCACAGCCGGGTTCGCCGCGACAACACCGGCTACGACCTGGCCGCCCTGTTCGTCGGCGCGGAGGGCACCCTCGGCGTGATCACCGCGCTGGACCTGCGGCTGCACCCCACCCCGACCCACCGCGTCACCGCCATCTGCGGGTTCGCCGATCTCGACGCGCTGGTCGGCGCAGGCCGCACCTTCCGGGATCTCGATGGCATCGCCGCCCTGGAGCTGATCGACGCCAGGGCCAGCGCGCTGACCGCCGAGCACCTCGGGGTCCCCGCCCCGGTCGAAGGCGCCTGGCAGCTGCTGATCGAACTGGCCGGCGACGGCGACCAGACCGAGCGCCTGGCCGACGCGCTCGACGGCACCGAGCTGTCCGGCGAGCCTGCCGTCGGTGTCGACACAAACGCCCAGCAGCGGTTGTGGCAGGTGCGCGAGTCGGTGGCCGAGGTGCTCGGATTGTTCGGCCCGCCACTGAAATTCGACGTCTCGCTGCCGCTGTCGGCGATCCAGGATTTCGCCGACGCATCCGCCCAATTGATCGCAGGCCATGCGCCAGAAGCGATCCCGGTGCTGTTCGGCCACATCGGCGAGGGCAATCTGCACCTGAACGTGCTGCGCTGCTCCACCGATGCCGAGCCCGGGCTGTACACCGCGATGATGGCGCTCATCGCCGAGCAGGGCGGCAACGTCAGCTCCGAACACGGCGTCGGCTCACGCAAGCGCGACTACGTGGCCATGTCACGCACCGAGGCCGACATCGCGGCCATGCAGACGGTCAAGGACGCGTTCGATCCGGGCGGCTACCTGAACCGCGCCGTGCTGTTCAATCGTCCCGCTCGGCCATGAACTCGGCGTAGAGGTTCTCCCACTTCTCCGGGTCCTCGGCCGGCGGCAGCGCCCGGAATGAATCCGTCACCGCCTCGTCGTCCAACACGTCGGCGCCGTCATGATTCACGGTGAACTCGATGTAGTCGTCGTCATCGTCGTCACGGGGATCCAGATAGGGCTCCGGATTCGGCGCGAAGGTGGGCTCGGCATCGAAACCGAGCATGAACAACGCGGCCACCACACCGAACAGCGCCACGAACGCGGGCAGCAACATCGCCTGCGACATCGCCGCGGCGAACGGCGCGTGCAGGAACTCCGGCAGTTCGGCCGCCGCGCCCTCACCGCGCGGCGCCGCACTTGCCGCCCCCGGCATCTCGGCCCCGATCCGCGATGTCATGTACGCCGCGATCCCCGCACTGCCCAGCACCGACCCGACCTGGCGGGTGGCGTTGTACACACCCGACCCGGCCCCGGCCAGATCCGGCGGCAGGTTGCGCGTCGCGGTGGCCGCCAGCGGGGACCAGATGAACGCCATCCCGATACCCATCACCAACTGCGGCAGCAGCAGCCGCCAGATCGGCGTCGTCGGGGTCATCTCCATCGCCAACCAGGTCAGCCCGATCGCCATGGCCGAGAAGCCGAACCCGATCACGGGCGTCGGATGCGCCCGGTCGACGATGCGCCCGACGACCGGAGCCAGCACGCCGCTGGCGATCGCGGTCGGCGCCGTCAACAGGGCCGAACGGATCGGCGACAGCCCGCACACGGTCTGGGCGTAGAACATCAGCGGCAGGATCATCGCGGTGACCGCGAAGCCGATCGTCGCCACACCCAGGTTGGCCAGACTGAAGTCGCGGTCTTTGAAGATCTGCAACGGGATCAACGGCTCGGCGGTGTTGACCGCCTGCCAGCACACGAACGCCACCATCACCGCGATGCCGACCGCGCCGGTGGCCCACACCCACGGCGCCCAGTCCCGTGACTGCCCTTCCTGCAGGGCGAACACGATCAGGAACATGCCGATGCCGGACAGCACCACGCCCAGCACGTCGAATCGGTGCGACTGGGTCGGCAACACCGGAACCAGCCACACCGCCAGTGCCAGACCCAGGATTCCGATCGGCACGTTGACGAAGAAGATCCACTGCCAGCCCAGTCCCCCGACCAGTACGCCGCCGGCCAGCGGTCCGACCAGCGTCGCCACCCCGGCGGTGGCGCCCCACACGCTCATCGCTACCCCGCGCCGCTCGGGCGGGAAGATGCGGGTGATCGTCGACAAGGTCTGGGGCGTCAACAACGCAGCGCCGATGCCCTGCACCACCCGGGCGGCGATCAGCATCTCGATGCTGCCGGCCAGACCGCACCACAGCGAAGCCGCGGTGAACACGGCCAGCCCGACCAGATAGAGATTCTTGGGCCCGTACACATCGCCCAGCCGGCCCGCGACGAGCAGCGGCACCGCATAGGCGAGCAGGTATGCGCTGGTCACCCAGATCACGCCGTCGTAGTCGGCGCCGAGCTGCTCCATGATGGTCGGGTTGGCGACCGCGACGATCGTCGCGTCGACCAGGATCATGAAGAAGCCGACCATCATGGCCCACAGCGCGTTCCACGGATTTTCCGGACGCGTGGGCACACTGCTGGGGGTGCGGGCGTTCAGCGCTGGGGGCATGTCGATGTCGTGTGTTGGGCCTCGGGTCCGACCTTGTTGGGATGTTGGCGAGCCCGATCGACGCTACCCGGGACCCGGTCAGGCCGGCTCGACAACCGCCTCGGAAACGATGTCGAGCGTGTCGTCCGGATATTCGCTCAGCTCGTCGTCGCCGTTACGCCGACCGACGAGCAGCAGCGCCACCAAGGCGATCGCCATGCCCGCCGTCATCACCCACGACAACGCCAGCGCGCCGTTACCCAGAGCCCCGATCGCAGGAGCCACCGCGGCCCCGAGCCCGAACTGCGCGGCACCCAGCAACGCGGCCGCGGTTCCGGCGGCGTCGGGATGACGCGACAGCGCGACGGCCGGGGCGTTGGGAAGAACCAGGCCCATCCCGGCCAGGATCGCCAGGACCGGCACCACGAACGCGGACAGCCCGCCCACATGTGCGACGGTCAGCACGACGAACACCACCCCGGCCAACGCCGACCAGCTCAGCGCCGCCACCGTGATGGCCTGCGGCGAGAACCGGCGCAGCAGCACCACGTTGAACTGGGTGGAGCCGATCAGCGCGATCGCGCCCGCGGCGAACACCAGCGCGAACGCCTGCTGGTCCAGGCCGTAGTGGCCCTGCAGCACGAACGGCGCCGCCGAAATGTAGGCGAACAGGCCCGACATACCCAGCGCGGCCACCAGCACCAGGATCACGAACCGCGAGTCACGGAGCAGCTCGAGGTAGGTGCCGACGATGCCGCCCACTGCCAGCGGGCGCCGGTGCGCGACCGGAAGCGTCTCGGGCAGGGCGAGCGCGGCCATCGCCAGCAGGCCGCCGGCCACCACCACCAGCGCGACGAACACCCAGTGCCAGGAACCGTGCAACAGCACTGCCGCGCCCAACGACGGGGCCAGCACCGGGGCCACCCCGAGCACCAGCATCAACCGCGACATCACCGTGGCCGCCATCGTGCCGGTGAAGAGGTCACCCACCACGGCGATCGCCACCACCGAAGCGGCCGCCGCGCCCATGCCCTGCAGCCCCCGCGCCAGCCCGAGGATCGTGATGTTCGGTGCCAGCACACACAGCACCGAGGCCACCATGTGCAGCACGATGCCCGCCATCAGGGGACGCCTGCGGCCCAGCGAGTCCGACAGCGGGCCGACGATCAGCTGCCCCAGAGCCAGCCCGGCCAGGGTTCCGGTGAGCGTCAGCTGCGAGACGGAGGAGGAGACCGAGAGCTCGTCGGCGATCCGGGGCAACGCCGGCAGATACATGTCGATGGTCAGCGGGCCCAGCGCCACCAGCGCGCCCAGCACCAGGATCATCCGGATCCGGCCCGGCATCCGACTGTGCACAGCTACCGGTGTCGTCTGGTCCACGTCGGGCGATGATGCCATGAAGTTGAACAGCCCCGCATTCGGGTTTTTTGTTCCCCGCTGACCCCGCCGGACGACCACAGTGACTGCGGTCACCATCGGGCACCCGCGGCGGGTCGTCGTTCGTTAGCCTGGCAGTCAACGATGGGTTCACACCTGGGAGGCCCCGAAGTGTTTGCGCGGTCCAAGCAACTGCCGGCGAAGGTCGAGGAGACCGAAGATCCCAGCGCCGCGGCCAAGGTGCTCTCAGCGATCATCGAGGGCAGCTCCCGCGTCCAGGCTCCCGCGGTCAAGGCATACGTCGACCGGTTGCGCAGCCATCAGCCCGACGCCACCCCGGCCGAGATCGTCACGCGGCTCGAGAAGCACTACCTGGCCGCGGTGATGGCCAGTGGTGCCGCGGTCGGCTCGGCGGCGGCGTTCCCGGGTATCGGAACCCTGGTGGCGCTCTCGGCCGTGGCCGGGGAGACGGTCGTCTTCCTGGAAGCCACCTCGGTGTTCGTCCTCGCCGTCGCCGAGGTGCACGGCATCCCGTCCGACCACCGCGAACGGCGCCGCGCGCTGGTGCTCTCCGTCCTGGTCGGCGACGACAGCAAGCACGCCATCGCAGACCTGATCGGCACCGGGCGCACCAGCGGCGCATGGCTGTCCGACGGTGCCGCGACCCTGCCCCTGCCTGCGGTCTCGCAGCTCAACTCCCGGCTGGTCAAGTACTTCGTCAAGCGGTATACGCTCAAGCGCGGCGCGATGGCTTTCGGCAAGATGCTGCCGGTCGGCATCGGTGCTGTCATCGGCGGTGTCGGCAACCGGCTGATGGGTAAGAAGATCGTCGCCAACGCCCGCCAGGCGTTCGGCACTCCCCCGCCGCGGTGGCCTGCAACGCTGCATGTGCTGCCGTCCGCTAACTCGGCCGGTGCGATGCCTGCCTCGGGTGACGCCGAAAGGCGATAGCCTTTATGCGGCGGTCGAGCGGGGTCAACCGCCCACAGAAGAACACAAGCGGCGAGCCTGCATGTGACGGCTGGCCGGACACAAGAATCGAGGCGAGTGTCTGCCGTGAGCAGTTCACCTTCACCATTCGGGCAGAACGAGTGGTTGGTCGAGGAGATGTATCGCAAGTTCCGCGAGGATCCCTCTTCGGTGGATCCGAGTTGGCACGAATTTCTGGTCGACTACTCCCCTGAACCCACCACCGACAACACCGTCGCAAACGGTCAGTCGACGTCGCCCGCCGCGCCGGCAGCAACTCCGGCCCAGCCTGCGGCAGCCGCTCCGGCAACCGCCGCCCCGGCGGCGCCCGCGAAGCCCGCGACCAAGGCGGCCCCAGCCAAGCCGGCTCCGGCGAAGGCCGGTCCGACCGCCGCCGAGGGCGACGAGACACAGGTGCTGCGCGGCGCCGCGGCCGCCGTCGTCAAGAACATGAATGCCTCGCTGGAGGTGCCCACCGCGACGAGCGTGCGGGCCATCCCGGCCAAGCTGATGATCGACAACCGCGTCGTGATCAACAACCACCTCAAGCGCACCCGCGGCGGCAAGGTCAGCTTCACCCACCTGCTCGGCTACGCCATCGTGCAGGCGGTCAAGAAGTTCCCGAACATGAACCGGTACTTCGCCGAGGCCAACGGCAAGCCCGCCGCCGTCACGCCGGCCCACACCAACCTGGGCCTGGCCATCGACCTGCCTGGCAAAGACGGCAACCGCTCGCTGGTCGTGGCCGCCATCAAGCGTTGCGAGACAATGCATTTCGGTCAGTTCATCGCGGCCTATGAGGACATCGTGCGGCGGGCCCGCGACGGCAAGCTGACCGCCGAGGACTTCTCCGGCGTGACCATCTCGCTGACCAACCCGGGCACCATCGGCACCGTGCACTCGGTGCCGCGGCTCATGCAGGGCCAGGGCGCGATCATCGGCGCCGGCGCCATGGAGTACCCGGCCGAGTTCCAGGGCGCCAGCGACGAGCGCATCGCCGACCTGGGCATCGGCAAGCTGATCACCCTGACCTCGACCTACGATCACCGCATCATCCAGGGCGCGGAGTCGGGCGACTTCCTGCGCACCATCCACACCCTGCTGCTCGACGACGAGTTCTTCGACGAGATCTTCCGCGAACTCGGCATTCCGTACGAGCCGGTGCGCTGGCGCACGGACAACCCGGATTCGATCGCCGACAAGAACGCCCGCGTCATCGAACTGATCGCGGCGTACCGCAACCGCGGCCACCTGATGGCCGACATCGACCCGCTACGGCTGGACAACACCCGCTTCCGCAGCCACCCCGACCTCGACGTGAACAGCCACGGCCTGACGCTGTGGGACCTGGACCGCGAGTTCAAGGTCGACGGGTTCGCCGGCAAGCAGTACATGAAGCTGCGCGACGTGCTGTCGGTGCTGCGCGACGCGTACTGCCGGCACATCGGGGTGGAGTACACCCACATCCTCGAACCCGAGCAGCAGCGCTGGCTGCAGGAACGCGTCGAGATCAAGCACGACAAGCCGACCGTCGCCGAGCAGAAGTACATCCTGAGCAAGCTCAATGCCGCCGAGGCGTTCGAGACCTTCCTGCAGACCAAATACGTTGGGCAGAAGCGCTTCTCGCTGGAAGGCGCGGAGACCGTCATCCCGATGATGGACGCCGCGATCGACCAGTGCGCCGAGCACGCGCTCGCCGAGGTGGTCATCGGCATGCCGCACCGCGGCCGGCTCAACGTGCTGGCCAACATCGTCGGCAAGCCCTACAGCCAGATCTTCACCGAGTTCGAGGGCAACCTCAATCCGTCGCAGGCACACGGCTCCGGTGACGTGAAGTACCACCTCGGCGCCACCGGCACCTACATCCAGATGTTCGGCGACAACGACATCGAGGTGTCGCTGACCGCCAACCCCTCGCATCTCGAAGCCGTCGACCCGGTGCTCGAGGGCCTGGTCCGGGCCAAGCAGGACCTGCTGGACTCCGGCAAGGATGCCGACGTCTCCGGTGAGTACCCCGTCGTTCCGCTGATGCTGCACGGCGACGCGGCGTTCGCCGGTCAGGGCGTGGTCGCCGAGACGCTGAACCTGGCCCTGCTCGACGGTTACACGACCGGCGGCACCGTCCACATCGTGGTCAACAACCAGATCGGGTTCACCACGGCGCCA
The DNA here is from genome assembly GCA_036235365.1 of Mycolicibacterium sp. 050232. GTDB lineage: Bacteria > Actinomycetota > Actinomycetes > Mycobacteriales > Mycobacteriaceae > Mycobacterium. The sequence goes on from JAZBEZ010000012.1 coordinate 28,207, forward strand.
ACGGATTCGCGCTCCAGCGAGTACTGCACCGACGTCGCCAAGATGATCGGCGCGCCGATCTTCCACGTCAACGGCGACGACCCGGAGGCCTGCGCCTGGGTGGCGCGGCTGGCCGTGGACTTCCGCCAGGCGTTCAAGAAGGACGTCGTCATCGACATGCTGTGCTACCGCCGCCGCGGACACAACGAGGGCGACGACCCGTCGATGACCCAGCCGTACATGTACGACGTCATCGACACCAAGCGCGGCTCCCGCAAGGCCTACACCGAAGCCCTGATCGGCCGCGGCGACATCTCGATGAAAGAGGCCGAGGACGCCCTGCGCGACTACCAGGGCCAGCTCGAGCGCGTGTTCAACGAGGTCCGCGAACTGGAGAAGCACGCTGCCGAGCCCAGCGAGTCGGTCGAGGCCGACCAGCAGATCCCACAGCGGCTCGCCACCGCGGTGGACAAGTCCCTGCTGGCCCGGATCGGCGACGCCCACCTGGCCCTGCCGGACGGGTTCACCGTGCATCCGCGCGTCAAGCCGGTGCTGGAGAAGCGCCGGGAGATGGCCTACGAGGGCAAGGTCGACTGGGCGTTCGCCGAGCTGCTGGCACTCGGGTCACTGATCTCGGAGGGCAAGCTGGTCCGGTTGAGCGGCCAGGACACCCAGCGCGGCACCTTCACCCAGCGCCACGCCGTGATCGTCGACCGCAAGACCGGCGAGGAGTTCACCCCGCTGCAGCTGCTGGCCACGAGCAACGACGGCACCCCGACCGGCGGCAAGCTCCTGGTGTACAACTCGGCGCTGTCGGAGTACGCCGCGGTCGGCTTCGAATACGGCTACTCGGTCGGCAATCCCGACGCAATGGTGTTGTGGGAGGCCCAGTTCGGCGACTTCGTCAACGGCGCCCAGTCGATCATCGACGAGTTCATCTCCTCCGGCGAGGCCAAGTGGGGCCAGCTCTCCGACGTCGTGCTGCTGCTGCCGCACGGCCACGAGGGCCAGGGGCCCGACCACACCTCGGGCCGCATCGAACGCTTCCTGCAACTGTGGGCCGAGGGTTCGATGACCATCGCGGTGCCGTCGACCCCGGCGAACTACTTCCACCTGTTGCGCCGGCACGGCATGGACGGCATCCAGCGTCCGCTGATCGTCTTCACCCCGAAGTCGATGCTGCGCAACAAGGCCGCCGTCAGCGACATCCGCGACTTCACCGAGAACAAGTTCCGCTCGGTGCTGGAGGAGCCCGTCTACACCGACGGTGAAGGCGACCGCAGCAAGGTCACCCGCGTGCTGCTGTGCAGCGGCAAGATCTACTACGACCTGGCAGCGCGCAAGGCCAAGGACAACCGTGAGGACGTCGCGATCGTTCGTCTCGAACAGCTCGCCCCGCTGCCGCGGCGCCGGCTGGCCGAGACCCTGGACCGCTACCCGAACGTCACGGAGAAGTTCTGGGTACAGGAGGAGCCGGCAAACCAGGGTGCGTGGCCGTCGCTGGGCCTGACCCTGCCGGAGGTCCTGCCGGATTACTTCACCCCGATCAAGCGGATCTCGCGACGTGCGATGTCGGCCCCGTCCTCAGGGTCGTCGAAGGTGCACGCCGTCGAACAGCAGGAGATCATCGACCTGGCCTTCGGGTAGGCCTACGCTCCCGCTGATCCCCGAAATCAACGAAATGGTCGCTGCCGCACGACGGTAGCGACCATTTCGTTGTACTGGGTGCGCACGCATTCGAATCACCACGCGCACAACCCTGGGCCGGGCCCGGGCCGGCGGCTACTCATCTAGGGTGACCATCGCAGCCGCCCCGCCCGCCGTGCCCGCGGCCACACCCACCACTCCGAGCACGGTGCGCACCGCGGTGCTGGCCAGCGTGCTCGGCACGACGATCGAGTGGTACGACTTCTTCCTGTACGCCACGGCCGCGAGCCTGGTGTTCAACCACACCTTCTTCCCGGACCAGAGCTCGTTCGTCGGCACGATGCTGGCGTTCGCCACCTTCGCGGTCGGGTTCGTGGTCCGGCCCATCGGCGGTTTCGTCTTCGGACACATCGGTGACCGGATCGGGCGCAAGAAGACGCTCGCGCTGACCATGCTGTTGATGGGTGCGGCCACCGCGCTGATGGGCGTGCTTCCGACCGCCGCGCAGATCGGGGTGCTGGCGCCGGTCCTGCTTCTGGTGCTGCGGGTGGTTCAGGGATTCGCCCTCGGCGGTGAGTGGGCCGGCGCGGTGCTGCTGGCCGTCGAGCACAGCCCCCGTCACCGCCGCGGGTTGTTCGGCAGCATCCCCCAGGTCGGGCTGGCACTGGGCCTGGCATTGGGCACCGGGGTGTTCGTGCTGCTGCAGGTGTGGCTGTCGCCCGAGGCGTTCCAGACCTACGGGTGGCGGATCGCGTTCCTGTTCAGCGTCGTGCTGGTGATCTTCGGTGTCGTGGTGCGGTTCCGGGTGGCCGAGACCCCGGCGTTCGAGAAGCTGCGCGACGACGACGACCGCGCGGCTGTCCCCGTCAAGGAGATCTTCCGTCCCCCGGCACTGCGCTCCACGGTGCTCGGCCTGCTGTCACGCTGGGGCGAGGGCGCCGCGTTCAACACGTGGGGCGTGTTCACGATCTCGTACGCCACCGCCACGCTGCATCTGGGCAAGGTGCCGGTGCTGGTCGTGGTGACGGCGGCGGCGCTGCTCATGGCGGTGCTGCTGCCGGTGTCGGGTCTGTTGGCCGACCGGTTCGGCCCGAAGGCCGTCTACGCGTCGGGCATCGCGGCCTATGCCGTCGTGGTGTTCCCCGCGTTCGCCCTGTTCGGTACCGGCAGTATCGCGGCCTATGCGGTGGGAATGTTGTTGGCGTTCGGTGTCATTCACGCCTGGTTCTACGGTGCACAGGGCACGCTGTACGCGTCGCTGTTCCCGACCCGCACCCGCTACACCGGGTTGTCGACGGTGTATCAGCTCTCCGGCGTCTATGCCTCGGGCCTGACGCCGCTGATCCTCACGGCGTTGATCGCCGCGGGTGGCGGCGAGCCCTGGCTGGCGTGCGGATACCTGGTGGCCACCGCGGTGGTCAGTGTCATCGCCACGTTGCTGCTGCGGCCGGAGCACTGATCAGCGGGTGAGCACCTGCGGGCCCGACTCGGTGATCGCGACGGTGTTCTCGGTGTGGGCGGTCCGGGAGCCGTCGGCCGATCGGATGGTCCAGCCGTCGCGGTCGAAGACGATGCGATGGGTGCCCGCGGCGAGCCACGGCTCCAGCGCCAGCGTCATCCCCGCCCGCAGTTTCATGCCGCGGCCGGGCTTGCCCCGGTTGGGGACGTGCGGGTCCTCGTGCATGGTCCGGCCCAGCCCGTGCCCGCCGAACTCGAGGTTGACGGGGTAGCCGTAATCGGCGATGACGGCTCCGATGGCGGCCGAGATGTCGCCGAGCCGGTTTCCCGGTCGCGCAGCGGCGGTTCCGGCATCCAGCGCCTCCTCGGTGGCCCGCACCAGGCGCACGTCGGCAGCCGCCGGAGTCCCCACGATCACGGTGCGGGCCGCATCGGCCACCCAGCCGTCGATGGACACCGCGAAGTCCATGCTGAGCACGTCGCCGTCGCACAGCCGGTAGTCGTGCGGAAGGCCGTGCAGCACAGCGTCGTTGGCCGACAGGCAGATCACGTTGCGGAACGGCCCTTTTCCGAACGACGGGGCGTAGTCCCAGTAGCAGGATTGCGCCCCACGGCGTTTGACCATGTCGCGGGCGTGGTGTTCGAGGTCGAGCAGGTTGACGCCGACCCCGGCGAGCCCGCTCAACGTGCTGAGCACCTCGGCCACGAACCGCCCGGTGGTCCGCATCTTCTCGATCTCGGCGGCGGTCTTCAGCTCGATCATGTCCACGCTCCTCGGTATTTAAATACCAACACTAGCGGTATATAAATACCGGCGCTAGCGTGGAGTCGTGGTCCGCACCCCGCTCACCCCCGCACAGATCGCAGCCGGCCGCCGACTCGGCGAGACCCTGCGTACCGCCCGGGGCGAACGCTCGCTCGACGAGGTGGCCGCGCAGGCAGGCATCTCCCCGGAGACCCTGCGCAAGATCGAGACGGGCCGGCTGCCCTCCCCCGCGTTCGGCACGGTCGTCGGACTGAGCGCCGCCCTGGGCATCCCGCTGCAGACCTTGGCCGACGTATGGCGGGACGCCGCCGCAGCAGAGGCCGCCATACGCGAGACCGCCGGTACCGCGTAATCTCGTAACTCGACACGTGTCGTACTACGCGAGGGAGTGTTCTATGGAGGGCTTCGCCGGAAAGGTCGCCGTTGTCACCGGCGCCGGATCAGGCATCGGACAGGCGCTGGCCATCGAACTCGGACGTTCCGGGGCCAAATTGGCGATCAGCGACGTCGATACCGAGGGCCTGGCGGTCACGGAGGAACGACTCAAGGCGATCGGCGCCGAGGTCAAGGCGGACCGGCTCGACGTCACCGAGCGTGAGGCCTTCCTGCTCTACGCCGACGCGGTCAAGGAGCACTTCGGCAAGGTCAACCAGATCTACAACAACGCGGGCATCGCCTTCACCGGCGACGTCGAGATCAGCCAGTTCAAGGACATCGAACGGGTGATGGACGTCGACTTCTGGGGCGTCGTCAACGGCACCAAGGCCTTCCTGCCGCACCTGATCGAATCCGGCGACGGCCACGTCGTCAACGTCTCCAGCCTGTTCGGCATCTTCTCGGTTCCTGGCCAGGCCGCCTACAACTCGGCCAAGTTCGCGGTGCGCGGCTTCACCGAGGCGCTGCGTCAGGAAATGGCCGTGGCCAAGCACCCGGTCAAGGTGACCTGCGTGCACCCGGGCGGCATCAAGACCGCGATCGCGCGCAACTCCACCGCCGCCGAAGGCCTGGACCAGAAGGCACTCGCCGAGACCTTCGACCGGAAGCTGGCCAACACCACACCGCAACGCGCGGCCAAGATCATCCTCGAGGCCGTCCGCAAGGACAAGGCCCGCGTGCTGGTCGGGCCCGACGCCAAGGTCCTCGATGTCATCGTGCGGATCACCGGGTCGGGATACCAGAAGCTGTTCGCCTCCGCGATGGGACGCATGCTCCCGCGCTGACGCCGGCGCGCCGAGGGTCTAGTGACCCAGCGGGTTGGCCTGAAGGAACGCGTCGGCCACCGCTCGGGGATCTTTGCCCTCGGCGACCTGCCTGCGCATGTCGGCCAGCGATCCGGTGTCCAGGACCCCGGCGATCTCGTTGAGTGCCAGGATCTGGCGTTCGTCGAGCGTGTTGCGGCGGTACAGCGGCACCACGTTCTCGCCGCGGATCAAGGACGTCTTGTCGGCCAGCACGGTCAGGTCCGACGGGATGGCCGGATCGGCCGTCGTGGACCAGGCCGCGTTGATCTTGCCGGCCCGCAACGCCGCGAACAGGCTCTTGTCGTCGGGGAACACCAGCGCGTCGGGCAGGGTGCAGGAACCCACCGCTTCGGCCGCCTTCGCGTTGGCCACCTTCGCGTCGGCCACGGCCCCTGGCCTGGCCTTGGCACAGTTGCGGCGCAGCGCGCTCAGATCGGTCCCGCCCCACGCCGTGGCCGTGGCCTCGGTGACCACCAGCGCGGGCTTGTCCTGCGCCGACATCGTGTAGTCGCCGGCCGCGACACCTTCGGGCAGCGCCGAGACCAGGTCCCGGTAGACCTGCTCATCGGCACGGGCCGTGGCGCCCGGATCGAGCTCGGTCAGAAACCGGCCGGTGAATCCGGGCTGGACCGTCACCGATCCGGAGTCCAGCACACCGAGGACGCCATCGGTCTCGGTGACCTCGGCCGGCGTGCCGTAGTAGCGCAACGCCGCGGCATAGAGATGACCGAGCAGCACCGACTCGGGCGCCGGTCCCGCCCCGACCGCGAGAGCGGGCGGGGGTGTGTTGCCGCCGCAACCCGCTGACGCCAGCGCGACCAGCATCAGCAGCGCCAACGCCAGGGTGCGGCGCATCCGTGAACTCAGGATTCTGCGGGGTCAACCGCCGCAGCGACCGCGGCCGCAACCGCGGGGCCGACCCGCGGATCCAGCGCGCTGGGCACGATGTGGTCGACCGCCAGATCGTCGCCGACGACCGAGAAGATCGCCTCGGCAGCCGCCACCTTCATCTTCTCGGTGATGCGGCGGGCACCGGCGTCGAGCGCGCCGCGGAACACGCCGGGGAAGGCCAGCACGTTGTTGATCTGGTTCGGGAAGTCGCTGCGCCCGGTCGCCACCACCGCCGCGTACTTGCGGGCGGCGTCCGGGTGGATCTCGGGGTCCGGGTTGGACAGCGCGAAGACGATGCAGTTGGGGGCCATCGTCGCGATGAGCTCCTCGGGCACGACGCCGGCCGACACCCCGAGGAAGACGTCGGCGCCGTCGAGCGCCTCGGCCACCCCGCCGGTGAGCTTGCGCGGGTTGGTACGCCCGGCCAGCTCTGCTTTGAAGGCGTTGAGGTTGTCACGGCCGGAGTGCACGATGCCCTGCGAATCGAGCACGACGACGTCGCTGATGCCCTTGTTCAGCAGGATGTTGGCACACGCCACGCCCGCCGCGCCGGCGCCCGAGATGACCACGCGCAGCGAATGGATGTCGCGCTCGAGCACCTTGGTGGCGCCCAGCAGCGCGGCCAGCACCACGATCGCCGTGCCGTGCTGGTCGTCGTGCATGACCGGGCAGTCCAGCGCCTCGATGACGCGGCGCTCGATCTCGAAGCACCGCGGGGCCGAGATGTCCTCCAGGTTCACCGCACCGAACGTCGGACGCAGCCGGATCAGGGTCTCGACGATCTCGTCGGGATCCTTGGTGTCGAGCACGATCGGGATCGAGTTCAGCCCGCCGAAGGACTTGAACAGGGCGCTCTTACCCTCCATGACCGGCAGCGACGCCGCGGGGCCGATATCGCCGAGACCCAGCACCGCGGTGCCATCGGAGACGACGGCGACCAGGCGGTTGGCCCACGTGTACTTGGCGGCCAGCGTGTGATCAGTGGCGATCGCCCGGCTCACCTGGGCCACCCCGGGGGTGTAAGCGATCGACAGCGCGCGCTGGGTGTCCAGCGGCTCCTTCAACTCGACCGAGAGCTTTCCGCCTTCATGGGCATCGAAGATCTCGGCGTCTTCGATGACGACCTGCGGGGTGCGCTCCGCTGGCGGGCGCTCGGACGAGGAGGCGACTGTACTTTCTGACACGGCGCAAGGGTACTTCAATGCCATTTCTCACACGGCCGGGTTCCCCGCTGGTGAGCGTTACTTAACAGTAGGTACGCGTAGCATTCGGTGTGCTGATCAGGTTGCTGCACACCGCGCGAGGAAGGTCGGAGCCATGCCCTCATTCCGCGCCTTGCCACCGGCCCTGCGGTCGACCGCAAAGCCCCGAGTGGCGGAGCCCGACGCCAAGGCCATCCACGTCCCGGTGGCGCGGGCGATGGTCGATTGCGGGGTCTACAGCGGCGGGGACCGGCTGCCCGGGAAGTACACCCACGCCGCGGCGCTGAACAAGGTCCGCGAATTGCAGGCAGCAGGTCAGAAGGCTTTCGTCTGGATCGGCCTGCACGAACCCGACGAATTCCAGATGCAGTCGGTGGCAGACGTTTTCGGCTTGCACGAGCTGGCCGTCGAGGACGCGGTGCACGCCCACCAGCGCCCCAAGCTCGAGCGCTACGACAAAACCCTGTTCCTCGTGCTCAAAACCATCAATTACGTCGAGCACGAGTCGGTGGCACTGGCCCGCGAGATCGTCGAGACCGGCGAGATCATGATCTTCGTCGGGCCGGACTTCGTGGTCACCGTCCGGCACGGTGAGCACGGCGGACTGGCCGGCGTACGGAAACGACTCGAATCCTCGCCTGCCGTCCTCAAACTCGGACCGTTCGCGGTCATGCACGCGATCGCCGACCATGTGGTGGACAGCTACCTGGACGTGACGGACCTGATGGAAACCGACATCGACACCATGGAGGAGGACATCTTCTCCCCCGGCACGCACACCAACATCGAGTGCATCTACCTGCTCAAGCGGGAGGTCGTCGAAATGCGCCGTGCCGTGGCACCGTTGACGCTGGCGCTGGCCCGGTTGCTGACCGACCACAACGACCTGATCTCGGTCGAGGTGCGCAGGTACATGCGCGACGTGCACGACCACAACGTGCAAGCCTCCGACCGCGTCACGAGCTATGACGAGATGCTCAGCTCGCTGGTGCAGGCCGCGCTCGGCAAGGTCGCCATGCAGCAGAACGTGGACATGCGCAAGATCTCGGCATGGGTGGCGATCGCCGCGGTGCCGACCGCGATGGCAGGCATCTACGGGATGAACTTCGAGCACATGCCCGAATTGCAGTGGACCTGGGGCTATCCCGCCGTCCTGATGGCGATGGCCGTCATCTGCTTCGCGCTGTACCGCACGTTCCGCCACAACGACTGGCTCTGACCCGGGCTTGTCGGGGGCAAGTGGTCTCCCCGTGTACCACAACACCATTCATTCTGATTAGGCATGCTCTAAATATAGGTTTCCAGCCACCTATGAGCAGTAATCCTCGGCGTAAGTACCTCAACGGTTGGCGACTTAGGTTGGATTGGCCGCCCTTCGGGTCGGATCCAGCACGTCGACACCGTCGGTCTGCCACGCCTCCCGCATCGCGTCCGCACCCTTGAGCCGCACCCAGGCCGCCTCGGTCGCGGTGATCGGCGTGGCCGACAGCACCGCCACCGGGGACAGTGGGTCGGGCAGAGCCACCTCGCCGATATCGCTCGGGCCCAACAGGAATGCGCTGAACGGTGCGGAGTCGAACAACTGCGTCTCCAGATCGATGAGCGCGTCTGCCTCCAGGACCAGACCCTCCACGGCGGGCGCGGCCGCCAGGACGGCCAGCGAACGGGCCAGCCCGCTCGGGGTCGGCCCCCGCAGCGACAGCACCACCTCGGCCCGGGGACCGTGGATCGGATCGGAGACCAGCTCGGTCGGGTCGAACATCGGGTGACGTGAACAACCCAGCGTCACATAGTGATACAGATCCTGCCCGCCGGCGTCCAGGTCCGGCCCGAACCGTAGGACGTCGATGCGCTCGGTTCCCAGGAAGGTGACGCTGGCGCTGACGGGCTCCCCGGTGATGCCGGCAGCGCCGAAATGCTCGCCCACATGGGCGCGCACGGCAGCAAGGACGTCGATCACTCTTCTGTCGGTTCTCCGGCCGGCTCCGCCGACTCGGTGGACGCGGGCTCGGTGGCCGCGGGCTCCGTGCGGGTCAGGTTCGCCCCGGTTTCGGCATCGAAGATCACCAGCTTGGAGGTGTCGAAGGCCAACTGGATCTGCTGACCGCCGGCCGCCTTGGATTCCGCGGACACCCGCGCCACGAATTCGTTGGCGCCCGAACCAGAATCGGCAGCCAGTTCGGCGAGCTGCGCGGCCTCGGCGCCGGCACCGGCGATGGTGAAATGCACGTACTTGTCCGCGCCGAGCGACTCGACGATGTCGGCGCGCACTTCGAAGCTCAGTGCCCGGATCCGCGCGTAGCCGTCGAGCAGCGCCGCATCCTCCAGGTGCTCGGGCCGGATACCGACGATGATGTTGTCGGGCTTGGGCTGACGATCCAGCAGGTCGTGCACCTGCTGGGTCAGGGTGACGTCGCCGAACGGCAGCCGCACCCCGACGTCGGTGAAGGTGGCCGGGAAGAAGTTCATCGCCGGTGACCCGATGAAGCCTGCCACGAACAGGTTCGCCGGGTTGTTGTACAGCTCGTCCGGCGTACCGATCTGCTGGATCTCGCCTGCCAGCAACACCACAACGCGATCACCCAGCGTCATCGCCTCGGTCTGATCGTGCGTCACGTAGACCGTGGTGGTGCCCAGCCGACTCTGCAGCCGCGCGATCTCGGCGCGCATCTGCACGCGCAGCTTGGCATCCAGGTTCGAGAGCGGCTCATCCATCAGGAATGCCTTGGGACGGCGCACGATCGCCCGGCCCATCGCCACCCGCTGACGCTGCCCGCCGGACAGCTGGGCGGGCTTGCGGTCGAGCAGTTCGGTCAGGTCGAGGATCTTGGCGGTCTCTTCGACCTTGGCCGTGATCTCGTCCTTCTTGAGCTTGGCCAGGGTGAGCGGGAACGCGATGTTCTGGCGCACCGTCATGTGCGGGTAGAGCGCGTAGGACTGGAACACCATCGCGATATCGCGATCTTTGGGCGCCTTCTCGTTGACCCGCTCCCCACCGATGCGCAACTCGCCCGACGAGATGTCCTCAAGCCCGGCAATCATGTTCAGCGTGGTGGACTTGCCGCAGCCCGAGGGTCCCACCAGGATGATGAACTCGCCGTCGGCGATGGTCATCGAGAACTCTTTGACGACTGCCCTGGTGCCGCCCGCACCGTCGGGGTAACTCTTGGTGACCCGGTCCAAAACGATTTCGGCCATCCAATTACCCCTTTACCGCACCGGATGTCAGGCCAGCGACGATGCGCCGCTGGAAGATGAGAACAAAGATAATGATCGGGATGGTGATCACCATCGCGCCCGCCGCGATCGACCCGGTCGGCTCCTCGAATTGCGAACTGCCGGTGAAGTTCGCGATCGCCACGGGTGCGGTGATCGCCCGCTGCGTGGCAGTCAGCGACAGCGCCAGCAGCAGGTCGTTCCACGCGAAGATGAAGACCAGGATCGCCGCGGTGACGATGCCCGGGGCCGCCAGCGGTGCGATCACCTTGCGGAAGGCCTGGGCCGGAGTGGCCCCGTCCATCTTGGCGGCCTTCTCCAGATCCCATGGGATCTCCCGGAAGAACGCCGAGAGCGTGTAGATCGCCAACGGCAGCGCGAACGTGATGTAGGGAATGATCAGCCCGGGCCAGGTGTCGAACAGCCCGATCGTGCGCCACAGGTTGAAGATCGGCGTCACCAACGAGATCTGCGGGAACATCGCGATCAACAGGGCCACACCCACCAACAGCTTCTTGCCGGGGAAGTCCAGGCGCGCCACCGCATAGGCGGCCATGCCGCCGATCACCACGGCGATCACCGTGGTGATCAGGCCGATGCCGATCGAGTTGACCAGGGCCGAGGTGAAGATGTTCCCGCTGAAGATGCCCTTGTAGTTGTCGAACGTGATCTCGGCCGGAATCAGCTTGCCGTCCTTGACGCTTGACGTCGGCTTCAACGACAGCGACAGGATCCACAGCACCGGGATCAACGCATAGAGCACCACCAGGATGTTCACGACCGTCCACCCGGTCGCGCGCCTCGCGCTCACCCGCTCGCTCATCCTTAGCGGCCCTCCACCTCTGCGCCAGGCGCCGACGCACCGAACAACTTGATGAAGACGAACGCGATCACCGCCACCGACAGGAAGATCAATACGCTGATCGCCGAACCCAATCCGAGGTTGAAGGCCTTGAACAGGTTGTCGTACCCCAGGATCGACACCGACCCGGTGTTGTTGGCGCCGCCGGTCAGCACATAGATGTTGTCGAAGATGCGGAACGCATCGAGGGTCCGGAACAGCAGCGCGACCAGGATCGCCGGTTTGATCAGCGGCAGAATCACTCTCACCAGCCGCGTCCAGGCCCCGGCGCCGTCGATCTGGGCAGCGTTCAGCAGATCCTGCGGCACCAGCGCCAGTCCGGCCAGCAGCAACAGCGCCATGAACGGGGTGGTCTTCCACACCTCGGCGAGCACGATGATGGCCAGCGACGGCAACTGCTCGGTCAGCGGGGCGCTCCCGTCGGGCAGCAGGTTGGCCAGGTAACCGGTGCCCGGCGTCCAGGCGTAGTACCAGCTGTAGGAGGCCGCGACCGTCACGATCCCGTAGGGGATCAGCACCGCGGTGCGGACCACGCCCTTACCGAAGATGGTGCGGTGCATGACCATCGCCAGCGCCATACCGAGCACGAACTCGATCGCCACCGAGACCACGGTGATCGCCAGCGTGACCACGAACGCCGTCCACCAATAGCGGTCGGTGAGGATGGTCTGGTAGTTGGCGAACCCGACGAAGGCGGTGTCGTCGGGCGCGGCCAGGTTGTAGCGCTGCAGGCTCAGCCACACCGCATAGCCGATCGGGTATGCAGTCACCGCGACCATCAGGATCACCGCGGGGGCGATCAGCGCGAACGCCAACTTGCGTTCGGACGCGCTGTTGTCGGTGCGAGTCATGGGATCAGCCCTTTACCGTCGATGGCCTTCTGCACCTGTTCGGTCAGCTCATCGGCGGTGTGCTCCGGGTCGATGTCGGTGATCGGGGCCAGGGTGGCCGAAATGCGCGTGGATACAGCCTGATACACCGGCGTCGCGGGACGCACCGCGGCATTCGTCAGCTGCTCGCGGATGATCGCGTACTGCGGGTACTTGGTCTGGAACGCCGGATCGTCGTACAACGACTCGCGGACCGCGGGCAGCCCGCCCTCGACCGAGGTGTAGCGCTGGTTCTCGACGTTGCGCAGGCATCGGATGGCTTCGAAGGCCTCGGCCTTGTGCCGGCTGGTCTGGGCCACCGCGAGGTTCAACCCCCCGAGGGTCACCCTGGCCGGCTCCCCCTCGCTGACACCCGGATAGTTGGCGAAGCCGAACACGGCTTTGCTCGCCTCATATGCCGCCTCGAACTGCTCGTCGGTCGGCGAGAAGGTACCCAGATCGTTGATGGCCCCGGCCAGATCGGGACGTTCATCGAGCGGCAGGAACTTCACTCCGCCCTTGACGGCGTTCTCCAGCAACGACGGCAGCACGAACGGCCAGTTGACCTCGAGCGCGGCCTTGCCCTGCTCGAGCGCGAGCCGGGCCGTCGCCTCATCGGTCTGGGTCACCGACGGATCGGCGCCGGGCGCAGTGGCAACCGATTTGATGATCTGCAGCGCCTTGACCGTCGCCGCGCGATGCTCCGGCGTGTCGGTCAGCGTGACCGTCTTGCCGTCATCGGAGAGCACCTGGCCGCCCGCACTGGCCAGCAGGGTGTTGAACCACACCACCAGGCCCTCGTACTGCTTGGCCTGCACCGCAATCCAACTGGGCTTGCCCGCCGCGTGCAGCCGGTTCGCCTCCGACACCATGCCGTCCCAGGTGGACGGCGCCTGATCCATCAGATCAGCGCGGTACCAGAGCAATTGGGTGTTGGTGGTGATCGGCGACGCGTACAGCTTGCCTTGCCAGCGGGCGGTCTCCAGCGGCCCCGGCAGGGTGTTCTCCAGCGCGTCGGACTCCGCCTCTCCTGCCGGATCCTCGGACAGCGGGACAGCCCAGCCCGCCTCGGCGAACTCGGCGGTCCACACCACGTCGAGTGCCATGATGTCGAGCGTCTTGTCGTTTCCGGTCAGTCGCCGGGCCAGCTGCAACCGTTGGTCGTCAGCACCTTTCGGCAAACTCACCTGCTTGATGGTGAAACGGTCGCCGAGTTCGGCGTTGCAGCGTTTCGCCACGGCGGTGAAAGTCGCCATCTCGTTGGCAGGCGTGTAGTAGTTGATGACGATCCCGCTATCGGCCTCACCACACGCCGACAGCACCGAGGCCGTCGTCAACGCGGCCACTGCCGCAGCACATAGCCGCCGAGCGCGCACCGCCCTGCCTCCCGTTCACATTCGATGTCGCCGCCGGAGCGGCTCCCGCGCGCAAACCGTAGAGGCATGCCCGCTCATGTGCAACCGTTTGACCGTGCCGCGTCACAATCGTGACCTGCGAACATTTGCCACCTCAGTCGACGCGCGGCCGCACCTCGGTTCAGATCGTCAAGCGCGCCAGCAGATCCCGACCCTGTTCGGCCCCCTGCGGATCACACAGGACGTCGTAGCGGCCCGCGACCAGCTGCATCGTCGAACTGAAATCTCTTGTGCCGCGAGCCATCGCATACGGAATGGCCGAGGTGATCAGCCCGAAGAAGACACCGGCGATCAGGCCGGTGAGCAGCGCGCTCCACGGGTTGGGGCTGAAGAAGCCCAGGATCAGGCCGATGAACAGGCCCAGCCAGGCGCCCGAGAGCACACCGCCGCCGAGCACCTTGGGCCAGCTCAGCCGCCCGGTGACGCGCTCGACCTGCATCAGATCCACCCCGACGATGGTCACCTGCTGCACCGGGAACTGTTGGTCCGACAGGTAGTCGACAGCCCGCTGGGCCTCCGCGTACGTCGGGTAGGAACCGATCGGCCAGCCTTTGGGCGGTGTCGGCAACCCGCCGCGCGCGGCGGGCGCGGCACCCGGAGTCTGACCGGACTGAAATGGGCTCGTCATCGAACTTCACTCTCCTCCGCACCGCCCGCTTGGCGGCTGCTCTCGTTACAGCAACGCCCTCACACCGGATTTGGTGCCGACGTCACGCGCCCCGGGGCGTCATCGTCTTTGCGCTAGGTTGATCAGCATGACAAACCCGGACGGCAACGCGGGCGAAACGCCGCCATCCGACCCCGGCCCCCAGCCGTCGGAACCGTTGTCCGGCGGCTACGAAGCACCTTCCATCGAGCATTCCCAGGATCGGCCGCACGACGTCGGGGCGCAACCGTCATACGAGTTCGGACCGCAAGGCTACGAGGTCAGCCCGTCGTATCCACCTGCGATCGACTACCCCGCGGACATTCCGCCCGACTACTTCCCGGCGCCGCCGTACCCCGGCGCGTCCAGCTATCCCCCGCCCTTTCCCCCTCCGGTCTACCCCGGTTACCCCGGCGGCTACGCGATGCCACCGTCGGCGACGACCAACTCCGTGGCCATCGGCAGCCTCGTCACCTCGATCCTGTCGCTGTTCCTGTTCGCCATGTGCGGGATCGGACTGCTCGCCGGCCTCATCGGAATCGGTCTCGGGGTCACGGCTCTGCATCAGATCAACCGGAGCGGACAGTCAGGGAAAGGTCTGGCGATCGCCGGCATCGTGATGGGCGCAATCGGCACCCTCATCGGTTTGGGCTGGTTCGTGTACTTCGTCGGCGCCATACTCTCCGTGTAGCGGGCCGCACCGAATTACGCTGCGGCACCGCACGACCCGGGTCAGCTCGGCGGCTGGAAGGGTTCGGCCTGCCGGCTCATCCCGGCTGCCCGCCCCTTGCCCGCGATCACCAACGCCATCTTGCGGCTGGCTTCGTCGATCATCTCGTCGCCCAGCATCACCGCTCCCCTGGCCCCACCGGCGTGCGAGGTATGCCATTCGTAGGCGTCCAGGATCAGCTCGGCATGGTCGTAGTCGGCCTGGCGCGGACTGAAGATCTCGTTGCCCGCCTCGATCTGGTCCGGATGCAGAACCCACTTGCCGTCGTAACCCAGCGCGGCTGACCGGCCGGCCACCCGGCGGAACCCGTCGACGTCGCGCACCTTCACGTAGGGCCCGTCGATCGCGTTGATGCCTCGGCTGCGCGCGGCGATCAGGATGCGCATCAGCACGTGGTGGTGCGCATCGCCGATGTCGTAGCCGTCGGGCTGCCCACCGACCTCCAGGGTGCGCATGTTGAGGCTGGCCGCCATGTCCCCCGGCCCGAGCACCAGCGCCTGAACCCGCGGGGCCGCCGCGATCGCGTCGATGTTGGTCAGGCCCTGCGCGTTCTCGATCTGCGCCTCGACGCCGATGCGGCCCGGCTCCAGGCCGTGGGTGGCCTCCAGCTGGGTGAGCAGCAGATCGAGGGCCTGGACGTGGGACGCCTCGGTGACCTTGGGCAGGACGATCAGGTCCAGCTGTGCGCCGGCACCGGCCACGACCTCGATCACGTCGGCGTAGGTCCACGGTGTGGTCCAGTCGTTGACCCGAACCCCGCGCAGCTGTCCCGCCCAACCGTCGTCGGCGAGTGCCGCGGCCACCTGGGCACGGGCCGACTCCTTGGCGCCGGGAGCGACCGCGTCCTCCAGGTCCAGGAACACCTCGTCAGCGGGCAGGCTCTTGGCCTTCTCGATCATCTTCAGGCTGCTTCCCGGAACCGAGAGGCACGTTCTACGGGGTCGATACGTGTTCTCCACGACCACAGTCTCTACCCTTTGTTTCATGGCGGCGGTGAACAGGGTCTACGCGGCCCGGCTGGCGGGGATGGTCGTGTTGGGCCCCGACGGGGAGTCCATCGGCCGTGTCCGCGACGTGGTGATCAGCATCAGCATCGTCCGTCAGCAACCGCGTGTTCTCGGCCTGGTGGTCGAATTGCTCACCCGGCGAAGGATTTTCGTTCCCATCCTGAGGGTGACCGCGATCGAGCCGGGTTCGGTGACACTGGCCACCGGCAGTGTGTCCCTGCGCCGCTTCGCGCAGCGCCCCGGCGAGGTACTGGTGCTGGGCCAGGTGCTGGAGACGCGGGTGCGGGTCGATGATCCAGACCTCGAGCAGCTGGCCGGAATCGACGTCGTGGTAGTCGATCTGGGCATCGAGCAGACCCGGACCCGCGACTGGGTGGTGACGCGGGTGGCCGTGCGCCCACAGCGACGCCTCGGGCGGCGCAGCAACATCCACGTGGTCGAGTGGCAGAACGTGCACGGGCTGACCCCGTCGGGGCTGGCGATGCCCGATCAGGGGGTGGCCTCGCTGCTCGAGCAGTTCGAGGGACAGCGGCCGGTCGAGGTGGCCGAGGCGCTGCGCGAACTGCCGGTCAAGCGGCGCTACGAGCTGTACCGCGCCTTCGACGACGAGCGCCTGGCCGACGTGCTGCAGGAGCTTCCCGAGGACGAGCAGGCCGCGGTGCTGCGCCAGCTGAACACCGAACGCGCGGCCGACGTCCTTGAGGCGATGGACCCCGACGATGCCGCCGACGTCCTCGGCTCCATGACCCCGGCCGACGCCGAAACCCTGCTTCGCAAGATGGACCCCGAGGATTCCGAGGATGTGCGACGGCTGCTGGCCCACTCACCCGACACCGCGGGTGGTCTGATGACCAGTGAGCCGGTGGTACTGGCCCCCGACACCACCGTCGCCGAGGCGCTGGCGCAGGTGCGCGACCCGGACCTCACGCCGGCGCTGGCCTCGATGGTCTTCGTCACCCGGCCCCCGAGCGCCACCCCGACCGGGCAGTACCTGGGCTGCGTCCACCTGCAGCGGCTGCTGCGCGAACCGCCCGCGGCCCTGGTCAGCGGCATCGCCGATACGGATCTGCCCAGCCTGAGCCCGGCCGACTCACTGGCCGCGGTGACCCGCTACTTCGCCGCGTACAACCTGGTGTGCGGCCCGGTGGTCGATGAGGAGAACCACCTGCTGGGCGCGGTATCGGTGGACGACGTGCTCGACCACATGCTGCCCGACGACTGGCGCGAACGTGACGAGCCTGAGCTCCCGGTGGCGGGCTCATGAGCGAAATCTCTGCGCGTCAGCGGCTGGACACCCCCCGCGCGACCCGCGGCTTCGGGCTGCACGTCGACATCGAGGCGGTGGGTGCGTTCAGCGAGTCGATCGCACGCTTCCTCGGCACCGGGCGCTACCTGGCCATTCAGACGATCGTGGTGTTGGTCTGGATCGCCCTCAACATCGGTGTCTTCACCTTCCAGTGGGATCCGTACCCGTTCATCCTGCTCAACCTGGCTTTCTCAACCCAGGCCGCGTATGCCGCCCCGCTGATTCTGCTGGCGCAGAACCGCCAGGAGAACCGCGACCGGGTGTCGCTCGAGGAGGACCGGCGCCGGGCCGAACAGACCAAGGCCGATACCGAGTATCTGGCCCGCGAGCTGGCGTCGCTGCGGCTGGCGGTGGGTGAGGTCGTCACGCGCGATTACCTGCGGCGCGAGTTGGAGGAACTGCGCGAACTGCTCGCCGAGCTCGGTCCGCAGACCGATAGCGACGGAAGCAGCGCGAGCAAAGCCGACGCCGGCGACCGCAAGTCCAAACGCAGTGGTTGATCTCGCTGTCGACGATTGTCGTAACAACGGAAACCTCGACTATGTATGGTGACTTGGTTCACAACATGACCAAAGCTGACTTAAGGACGGGTAAGTGCGCGTAGGGGGAGGAGCGGCTATCGCAACCGCTCGGCGCCGTATGAGCCAGCTCGTGCGCTCGCCCGCGCTCGGCGTCGCCGTCCTGGCGCCCATCGTGCTGGTCGCCGGTGCCGGATCCTCCGCCCCGGACGCCGGGGTGTCCAACGCCGCGGTCACCCCCCTGGCCGCCGTCGCACCGAAGGTCGACCGCTCCGGTCCCGCGGTGGTCGCCGCGGCCAGGCCCCCGACCAAATTCCGGATCAAGCCGATGACCACGCTCTCGGCTCCCCCGCCCGCGTTCGTCGTCAATACCCCTGGCGCCCTTGGCATCCCAGGAACCTCGCTGAAGGCGTACCGCAATGCGGAACGCATGATGGCCGCCGCCTACCCCGGCTGCGGAATCAGCTGGAATCTGCTCGCCGGCATCGGACGGATCGAATCCGGGCACGCCAACGGCGGCGCCACCGATGCCCGCGGCACTGCCGTCCGCCCCATCTACGGTCCCGCGCTCGACGGCACCTTGCCGGGCAACGAGATCATCGTGCAGAGCGCACAAGCCGGCCGGATCTCGTACGCCCGGGCCATGGGCCCGATGCAGTTCCTGCCCGGGACCTGGGCGCGCTACGCCTCCGACGGCGACGGTGACGGCAAGGCAGACGTGCAGAACGTGTTCGACTCGGCGCTCGCTGCTTCCCGCTACCTGTGCAGCGGCGGGCTCAACCTGCGCGATCAGTCCCAGGTCATGTCGGCCATCCTGCGGTACAACAACTCGGTGGCCTACGCCCGCAACGTGCTGGGCTGGGCCGCGGCGTATGCCACGGGCGTGGTGCCGGTCGACCTGCCGGAGATCACCGGATCCATCCCGCCGATCGGCGATTCCCATCTGGACAACCCGGAGGGCCTCGGCCCGGGCCTGCCTACCGACGCCACCGGACTGCCCGCGGGCGACCCGCTGGCGCTGATTCCGCTGCTCAACCGCAACGAGACCGGCACGCAGAACGTTCCGGGCTTCGCGCCCGGGCAGGTGCTCGGACCGCTGCCGGGTCCGGCAGAGGCGATTCCGACGCCCACTCCGGAGGCCCCGCCGCGGTGGATCCCGCCGTGGGAGCAACCGCCGCCTCAGCCGACGTGCGTGGTGTTCTGCCTGGGTGAGCAGGCTCCTCCGGCGGCGCCACCATCCGGACCCGGGCTCGGGCCGGCACCACAGCAGGCCCCGCCGCCAGGGCCGGGACCCGCCCCGATTGCTCCGTTGGCTCCGGCTCCGGCCCCCGCTCCCGCACCCGGCCCCGCGCCTGTCGGCCCGCCGATCGAGGCCGCGCCTGCCGGTCCCGGACTCGGCCCGGCACCCGGCCCTGGACCCGCACCGGGACCGGCCTGACGCTGGCCTGGGTCCGGCGGCGTGTGCCACCGCCGTAGACTCAGCGGTGATGTCCGAATCTGCCACTGAGCTGCAATCCGCGGTTCGCGCCGCGCTGGCCAAGGTGATCGACCCCGAATTGCGGAAGCCGATCACCGAACTCGGCATGGTCAAGAACATCTCGATCGAGGCCGATCATGGCGTGCACGTCGAGATCTACCTGACCACTGCGGCCTGCCCGAAGAAGAACGAGATCGCCGACCTGGTGAAGGCCGCCGTCACCGACGTGCCCGGTACCGGCGCCGTCAAGGTGAGCCTCGACGTGATGAACGACGAGCAGCGCGCCGAGCTTCGCAAGATGCTGCGCGGCGATTCCCGCGAGCCGGTGATCCCGTTCGCCCAGCCCAACTCGCTGACCCGGGTCTACGCGGTGGCCTCTGGCAAGGGCGGGGTCGGCAAGTCGAGTGTGACGGTCAACCTGGCTGCCGCGATGGCTGCCCGCGGGCTGTCCGTCGGCTTGCTGGACGCCGACATCTACGGCCATTCGGTGCCGCGCATGATGGGCACCGGCGATCGGCCCACCCAGGTCGATTCGATGATCCTGCCGCCGGTCGCACACGACGTGAAGGTCATCTCCATCGCAATGTTCACCCAGGGCAACACGCCCGTGGTGTGGCGCGGGCCGATGTTGCACCGCGCCCTGCAGCAGTTCCTGGCCGACGTGTACTGGGGCGATCTGGACGTGCTGCTGCTCGATCTGCCGCCCGGCACCGGCGATATCGCCATCTCGGTCGCCCAGCTGATCCCTGGCGCCGAGATCCTGGTGGTGACCACTCCGCAGATGGCCGCGGCCGAGGTGGCCGAGCGGGCCGGGGCGATCGCCCTGCAGACACGTCAGCGCATCGCGGGCGTGGTGGAGAACATGTCGGGCCTGCAGATGCCCGACGGCACCGTCATGCAGCTGTTCGGCGAGGGCGGCGGCCGTCAGGTGGCCGACTCGCTGACCCGCTCGGTGGGCGCCGAGGTACCGCTGCTGGGACAGGTCCCGCTGGACCCGGCGCTCGTGGCGGCCGGTGACTCCGGGGTGCCGCTCGTGCTGTCAGCGCCCGAATCAGCGGCCGGTGCCGAGCTGCGCAAGATCGCCGAGGGGTTGTCGGCGCGCAAGCGCGGCCTGGCCGGGATGTCGCTGGGCCTGGATACCGCGCGTCGCTAGGTCGCGTCGGGATCGAACGTCGTGGCTGCCGGCTTGTCAGCCGGCTTGATCTCACTGGCCGGTTTGTCGCCGGGCACCGAGGGCTGCTGGGTCTTGCCGTCGTCGAACGCGCCGGTCAGGAACGAGTCGTCACCGTCGAGCAGATGCTTGGTGAGCGCGGCACGTGGCGTCATACCGCGCAGCTTCTGCAGTTCGGCCAGCGGCTGCCGAAGATCGTCGAACTCCGGGCCGAGATCCTGCCGCAGCTGATTGGTGGCGCCGCTGACGTAATCGCGCGCCTGGCGCAGGGCACCGGAGGTCCAGCGAATGGCACCGGGCAGGCGCTCGGGCCCCAGGATCACCAGACCGGCGATCACCAGGACCAGCATCTCTCCCCACCCGATGTTCGCGAACATCGCTACTGGTCTTTTTGATCGTCGCCGACCGGCGTGACCATGAACGTCATGGGCCGGCCGTCGCGCAGCACCTCGATCGGGGCTTCCTGCCCGATCTTGAGCTGACGCACCGCGACCACCATCTCATCGGCGTCGGCGACCTTGCGGTCCCCGACCTTGACCACCACGTCGTTCTCCAGGATTCCGGCCTTCTCTGCCGGGCCGCCGGCGTTGACGTTGCGGACCTGCGCACCGGAAGCGACGCTGTTGCTCACCGTGACCGCGCTCAGCAGCAGCGTCGGATGTGCGACCTTGCCGTCCTTGATCAGGTTCTCGACGACCTGCTTGACCTCGTTGACCGGGATGGCGAAGCCGAGGCCACTGGCGCTGTCCGACAAGGACTTTCCGGCCGTGTTGATCCCGATCACCTCGGAGGACATGTTGATCAGCGGGCCGCCGGAGTTGCCGTGGTTGATCGAGGCGTCGGTCTGGAGCCCGTCGATCACGGTGTCGGTGTCGGAACCTTCGCCCGACAGCGGCACCGGCCGGTGCAGCGCGCTGATGATGCCGTGGGTGACCGTGCTGCGCAGCCCGAGCGGGGCGCCGGCCGCGATGACTTCCTCGCCGACGCGCACCTTCTCGGAGTCACCCATCCGCGCCACGACGAGATTGTCGACGTTGTCGACCTTGAGCACCGCCAGGTCGGTCTTGGGGTCCCTGCCGACGAGGTTGGCGGGCACTTCCTTGCCGTCGTTGAACACGACGGTGATCTGGTATTCGGCAGGCTTGCTCGCGGCATCGGAGATCACGTGGTTGTTGGTGACGACGTACCCCTTGCCGTCGACGACGACGCCGGAACCCTGCGAGCCCTCGGTCTTGCTCTTGGCCTCGATGGTCACCACCGAGTCCTCGACTGCCGAGGCGACCGTGGCGAACCGGCCGGCGTCCGGGGACGGGAGGTCGCCGGTCTCCAGCGTCACCTTGGAGGTGGTGAAGGCCTGCACGGTGCCTGCGGTCTTCTGCCCGACCCAGCCGCCGATGAAGGCGATCAACCCGGCGACGATCAACAGGATGAAGATCGACGGCCAGGACACCCGACCGCCGAACAGCACCTCGCGGGCGCCCAGCTTGCCGATCGGGGCCGCCGCGACCACCGGTGCGGTCGGAGCCTGCGCGGGTGTGCCCAGGGCCGGGATGGCACCCGGGTCACGCCAGGGATCGTCGAAATCGTCGTCACCGGCGTTCTTCTCGGCCTCCAGCGCGCCGGCGTCGGTGGGATGGCGCTGCAGCGAGTCGCCTGCGCCGCCGGGCCGCCCGAAGGCCTCGGCCAGCACGGGATCCGGCGGTTGGTCCTTGGGCGCGTACTCACCCTGATCCTGGTACTTCTCCGCACCCTGGAACGAGCCGTCAACGCCGGAGGGGCGGCCGAAGGTGCGCTGCGACAACTGGTCGACGGGTGGCCGCTCGACAGGGCGCGGTTCCAGACGGCCGCTCTCGTCGGACTGGTCCTGGTTGGTCACCGGTGTATCACTCTCTATCGGAGCGCCCGCCCCAGCCAGATAGGCCGACGCCGGTCACTGATCGCCTTGTATCCAGCCTACCGGCGCTTACGCCGGCTCCGCGTCGGGTCATCAGCGAACGGGGGCTGTTCATCGACCTCGGCCGAAGGCTGCGGGCTGTGGTGCGGTATCTGCGACAACAGTCCCAGCAGGGAATTCGGAATGGCTATCGGACAGGAGTCCCGCAATGCGGCCCGGGCCTGGCCCTGGGCATCGACCTCGGCTGCGCAATCCGGGCACAGGGACAAATGGTGGGCGGCCCGCAGATGGGCACTCATCCGCAACTCACCGTCGACGAATGCCGCGATGGCCTCGATCGACAGGTGCTCGGTGGAACCGAACTGGCGAGGTGCGCCGACGGGCGCGTCGCTCTGCGAGGCGAACTGCGCGGGCAACCAGGAGAATGCCCGACGGAACACGTGTCCCGGGTCGACCATCACCCAGCTCCTCTCACCACGCCCAAATGTCCTGACCCGAATGTAGCGCGACCGGGCGCGCTGAACACCAACCACTGCTAGGCAGATTTCGCGGTTTCCGGCGAGTTCTTCGCCAGATACTCGCGCAGTGCCTGCCGACCGCGGTGAATGCGGCTGCGCACGGTGCCGAGCTTCACGCCCAGCGTGGCGCCGATTTCCTCGTAGGACAGACCCTCGATGTCGCACAGGACCACCGCGGCGCGGAACTCAGGGGCCAGCGAGTCCAGGGCCGCCTGAAGATCGGCTCCCAACCGCGAGTCGTGGTAGATCTGCTCGGGGTTCGGATCGTCGGCCGGCACGCGGTCGTAGTCCTCGGGCAGCGCTTCCATGCGGATGCGGCCGCGACGGCGGACC
The DNA here is from genome assembly GCA_036235365.1 of Mycolicibacterium sp. 050232. GTDB lineage: Bacteria > Actinomycetota > Actinomycetes > Mycobacteriales > Mycobacteriaceae > Mycobacterium. Next base: position 51,353 of record JAZBEZ010000012.1, read on the forward strand.
ATGTCCAGGAACAGGTTGGTGGTGATGCGGTGCAACCACCCCTCGAAAGTCCCGGGCTGGTAGTTCTGCACCGAGCGGAACACCCGGATGAAGGTCTCCTGGGTCAGGTCCTCGGCATCGTGCTGGTTACCCGAGAGGCGATAGGCCAGGCGGTATACCCGGTCCGCGTGTTGACGCACCAACTCGTCCCAGGACGGCATCGCGGCCTGGTCGCCGGTGGCGTCGAACACCGCCGTGCCGGTCAACTCATCGGTGGGCTCAACCCATTCGCCGGTGGTGAACTGCTCCAGATGTGCCATGGACACCGGGGCGGCCTGGGTTGCGGGATTCGGGGTAACAGCGGTGGTGCTCGTCGGATCCTCCTGATCACAGATTTCACTCAGCTCAACACGACTGATGACTTCGTTATTCCGATTGCTGTCCTGGTTGTGCTGGGCAGTGCGCCAGCGGGCGCCGTGTTCCATGCGGATACCGTTCCTGATCCCGGTGTGGCAGAGATATGAGCAATCTGAACTTTCCCTGAGAATGCCGACGCCACGCCCACTTACCTGCCCGAACCAGCGAATTTCGGACGGTGATACCCGCCACGCACGGGCGTGTCGCGACGGCACCCCGGGGCTCTGGCCTACGCTGCGGGCATGGTCAGCTCCAACCCCGGTCGCGCCGAGGCAATCGTCACGCATGCCGAACGGTCGATCTCCGAGGACGAGATCGTCGCGGCGGCGCGCGAGCGGGCCGAAGAACTCGGCGCTGGTGCGGTCAGCCCGGCGGTGGGAGCGTTGCTGAGCGTGCTCGCGCGGCTCACCGGGGGCCGGGCGGTCGTCGAAGTCGGCACCGGCGCCGGCGTCAGCGGGTTGTGGTTGCTGTCCGGTATGAGCGACGACGGCGTGCTGACCACGATCGACGTCGAACCCGAGCATCAGCGCATCGCCAAGCAGGGGTTCAACGAGGCCGGGGTCGGTCCTGGGCGTACGCGGCTGATCAGCGGCCGCGCCCAGGAGGTGCTGACCCGTCTGGCCGACGAGTCCTATGACCTGGTGTTCATCGACGCCGAACCGATCGACCAGCCGCAGTTCGTGACCGAAGGGGTGCGCCTCCTGCGCCCCGGCGGCGCGATCGTGCTGCACCGGGCCGCGCTCGGCGGCCGGGCTGGCGACGCCTCGGCCAACGACGCCGAGGTCAGCGCCGTGCGTGAAGCGGCCCGGCTGATCGCCGAAGACGAGCGCCTCACGCCGGTGCTGATCCCGCTGGGCGATGGCTTGTTGGCCGCCGCTCGCGACTGACCTTCCCCCGCCTTTCTCCCGGCCTCCCCCCTCGCCTTGGGGTGAGGCCGGATTTTTCTTTACGGATTCCTGACGCGCCACCCCCTTGACCGATGGCTGAACGACTGTTTAGCTTATGAAACATGCGTTCAGCCGATGATCGAACAGCGATGGCCCGGATTCGCGACGCCGCGATCGAGCAGTACGGGCAGCACGGATTCAGCGTGGGACTACGCAGCATCGCCGAGGCCGCGAGCGTCAGCGCCGCCTTGGTGATCCACCACTTCGGTTCCAAGGAAGGTCTGCGCAAGGCGTGCGACGCCTACGTGGCCGAGGTGGTGCGCGAAGCCAAGACCGAGTCCATGCAGAGCGCTGACCCCGCGACCTGGCTGGCCCAGATGTCCGAAATCGAGTCCTACGCACCGCAGATGGCCTACCTGGTGCGCAGCATGCAGTCCGGCAGTGAATTGGCGAAGACGTTCTGGCGCACCATGGTCGACAACGCAAGGGAATACCTCGAAGAGGGCGTTCGCACCGGCGTGCTCAAACCGAGTCGCGATCCAGACGCGCGAGCGAGGTATCTCGCGATCTCCGGCGGCGGCTCATTCCTGCTGTACCTGCAGATGCACGAGGACCCGACCGATCTACGGAAAGTGCTCCACGACTACGGCGAGGACATGATGCTGCCCGCCCTTGAGGTCATGACCAATGGCCTGCTGACCGACTCCGCCATGTACGACGCGTTCCTGCACCAACGCGAACAGGGCATCCCACTCACAGCTTCCGGAACTGGCAACGAAACCGAAACTAACACCGACAGAAAGGAACCGGCATGACGCCGCAAACCTTTTTCGCCCTGTTCTGGGGCTGGCTGACCATCATCGTGGTCGCGATGTTCTTCGCCCGCCCGCAGGCACTGCACGACGTCAAGCACCTGATCGTCGAGAATCGGGCGTTCGGTCTCACCTACGGCTACCTGTCTCTGTTCCTCGGACTGACATCGGTACTGCTGCACAACGTCTGGGAGTTGAACTGGCATGTACTCATCACCATCTTCGGCTGGCTGGCGCTGATCAAAGGGGTCATCGTCATCGCGTGGCCCGAGGTCTCGAAGAACACCAAGTACGAAACCCGCATCAAGACCACCCGCATCGCCCTCGTCGTCGTCGGAGGCCTGGCCGTATGGCTGCTGGGTGCCACCTATGCCTGACCGAGCCCGCCAACATCACCAACCAGAGTGAGGATTCGAATGGCCAATCAATCAGCTGCTGTCGAAATACGCGGACTGTCAAAATCTTTCGGCAACACAAAGGCGCTCGATGGACTTAATCTCACCGTCGCCCCCGGCGACGTCACCGGTTTCCTCGGCCCCAACGGTGCGGGCAAGTCCACCACGATCCGGGTGTTGCTGGGTCTGCTGCGCGCCGACGGGGGAACAGTGCGCCTCCTTGGCGGCGATCCGTGGCGTGACGCGGTCGCCCTGCACCGCCGAATCGCCTACGTGCCCGGCGATGCAACGTTGTGGCCCAACCTGACCGGGATGCAGGCCATCGACTTCCTGTGCCGGCTGCGCGGCAACGGCGTCGACACCCAGCCATACATCCGGAGACGCGATGACCTCATAGACCTGTTCGAGCTCGACCCGCACAAGAAGGCCCGCACCTACTCCAAGGGCAATCGGCAGAAGGTCGCCATCGTCGCGGCGTTCAGCTGCCATGCCGAGCTCTACATTCTCGACGAACCCACCTCAGGGCTGGACCCGTTGATGGAAAAGGCATTTCAGCAATGTGTGGGCGAGGTCGTCGGCCAGGGCGCTGCAGTCCTGCTGTCCAGCCACATTTTGGCCGAGGTGGAAAAGCTCTGCGACAACGTGACGATCATCCGCGCTGGACGCACGGTGCGTTCGGGGACGCTGGCCGAGTTGCGGCACCTGATGCGCACCAAGGTGATCGCCCGTACCCGCGCCGACGGCCGGGCGCTGCAGAACACCCCGTACGTCCACGATTTCACCGCCCGCGACGGCGTGATCAGCTTCTCGGTGGACCGCAACGACATAGAGTTCACCTTGGAGCACCTCACCGATCTCGGCATCGAGGATCTCACCGTCACCCCGGCGTCGTTGGAGGACATGTTCCTGCGCGAGTACCAGGGGGCGACGCGGTGACGACGGCCACCGCATCCACGTCACCGTTCACCGGCACCACGACGCTGGTGCGGCTGGCGCTGCGCCGCGACCGGGTACGGCTCAGCCTGTGGCTGGCCGTGCTCACCCTGATGATGGTCTACGCCCCCAGCGCGATTCGGTTGGCCTACCCCGGTGAGGAACAGCGACTGGCCCGGGTGAACCTGCTCAAGACTCCGGCCGGGATGATGCTCGGTGGTCCGATGTTCGGTGTCAACGAGACCGACCTCGGCGTGATGATGGCCAACGAGCTGACCCTCACACTGACCATTGCCACCTCGATCCTGGCGATTCTCACCGTGATTCGTCATACCCGCGCCGAGGAGGAGAACGGCAGCGCCGAACTGGTGCTCTCCTCGGTGGTGGGCCGATACGCCAGGACAGCCGCGGCCCTGATCCTGGTCGGCGGACTCAACGCCGTGCTGGCACTCACCATGACCCTGGCGATGGCCTCCACCGGCTTCGGAGTGGTCGACACCGCTGCCATGTGTCTGGGCATCACGGGCGTGGCCATGGTGTTCGGTGCGGTGGCGGCGGTGACCGCACAGCTGTGGCGGCAGGCCCGCACCGCGTCGGGTGCCGCGATGGCGGCGCTGGCGGTGGCCGCGCTGGTACGCGGGGCCGGCGATGTGATCTCCAACTCGGGCAGCGCGCTGAGCTGGTTCTCGCCGATCGCCTGGGCGCAGCAGATGCGGCCGTTCGTCGACCTGCGCTGGTGGCCGTTCGGCTTGTTGGTGCTCTTGGCCGTCGTGTTGATGGCCGTGGCCGCGCTGCTGGAGAGCCGTCGTCAATACGATGCGGGCACCATCGCATCCGCGGGCGAGAAGCCCGACGCCGCTGCCATCACCGGCCCGCTGCGGCTGCACCTGGCGCTGCAACGAGGTCAGACAATCGGTTGGGCCGTGGGGCTGTTCGTGGCCGGGCTGGTGTTCGGATCGATGACCAAGGCGCTGTTGGATGCGGCCAAGACCAACGAGTTGATCGCCCGGCTGCTGTCCACGACGGGCAACGACGGCATCTACACCACCATGACCCAGTTCCTGGCCGCGGCAGCCTGCGCGTACGTCACCTCGGTGGTGCTGCGGGTGTACACCGACGAGCAGAACGGGCTGGGCGAGCCGGTGCTGGCCGGTTCGGTGTCGCGCCGGCGCTGGCTGCTCGGCGCGGTGTGCTGTGCGCTGGCCGGGGCGGCGGTGCTGATGTTCTGCGCCGGGCTGGGCAACGGCCTGGGCGCCGGGTTGACGCTGGGAGAACCGGGCACGATCATCCGCCTCACCCTGTCCGCGCTGGCCTATCTACCCGCACTCGCCGTGGTGGCTTCGATAGCGGCGTTGGCCGTGGCCCTGCGCACGCCGTGGATCGCCTGGATCACAGTGACATTCGTGATCACCGCGTTGTACCTCGGGGCGCTGCTGCGCCTGCCGCGTTGGCTGATCGAGCTCTCTCCGGTGGGCCAGACGACCGTGCCGAGCAACTTCCCGGCCGTGGCATTGATTGTGATGCTGGCCGCCGCAACAGTTTTGGCGGCCATCGCCGGCTGGATCTATCGCAACCGCGACGCGGTGTGAACCCAAACAGGAGGCAGCTGATGAAACTCGCACTTCAGACCATCGCTTCGGGTCTGTTCGGCCTGGCGCTGTTCGCCGTGGCGCTGTTCTGGCCGGCAGGCACGTTCCACTATTGGCAGGCCTGGGTTTTCGTCGCCGTATTCATGGCCACCACTGTCGCCCCGAGCATCTATCTCGCGGTCAGAGACCCCGCCGCCCTGCAACGTCGCCTGCACGGCGGCCCGACCGCGGAGACGCGGATCGTGCAGAAGATCGTCATCTGGGCGATCACGGGCTCGGCCTTCGCGGCGTTCATCCTCAGTGCCCTCGACCACCGATTCGGTTGGTCGAGCATGCCGGTGGCAGTCGTCGTGCTCGGCAACATCCTGGTGGCGGTCGGGCTCATCCTCGCGCAAATGGTGGTCTTCCAGAACAGCTTCGCCGGCGCGAGCATTCAGGTGGAGGACGAACAACCGCTCGTCTCAACGGGTCTCTACGGTCTGGTTCGCCACCCGATGTACTTCGGCGCGGTGTTGATGATGTTCGGTACTCCACTGGCGCTGGGTTCCTACTGGGGCCTGCTCGTGTCCATCTTCTCGATCCCGATCTTCGGGGTGCGGATCGCCGACGAGGAGAAGATGCTGCGCGCCGAACTCGACGGCTACGACGAGTACGCCCAGGAGGTCCGCTACCGCCTGCTGCCCTACGTCTGGTGAGCCACCACCCGGGCAGCGGCTTCGACGGCGGCGGCCCGCCGCGATGCCAGCACGGCCGGGTCATCGGTCACCGAATCGGGGCTCGGCAGGTGCGCCCAGGCCAGGCCGATCCCGAACAGCAGCACGATCAGTTCGGTTGAATCCCAGGCCGGGTCGACATGGCCGCCGGCCTGAGCGGCTTCGATCGCGGCGACCGCCTGGGCCTGTGGCGGCGGACCATCGGCCTGTGGTTCGTGCAGGGCGAACCCCTCAAGCTGGGCCCAGGTGATCATGCGCAGGTGTTCGGGCTTCCGACAGGCCAGATCGAAGATGTCACCGACGAATTCGGGGACGGCGTCCGGTCGCAGGGTGACCGATCGGAAGAACTCGGCACCGTCGGAGAAGAACACCTCGCGGAACAGGGTTTCCTTGTCTCCGAAGTGGGCGTAGAGCCGTTCCTTGCTGGCGTGGGCAGCTCGGGCGATCCGGTCGATCCGGGCGCCGGCCAGGCCGTACCTGGCGAATTCGGCCCGCGCTGCAGTCAGGATCTCGCCACGAAGTTCCGTAGTGCTTCTCACAGCCGAATCATAACCAGACGAACTAGTTCGTTCGGTACTATCGACGCATGTCCGTCACCAAGATCGACGAGATCATGAACCAACCCAGCCACGTCCAGACCCTGCGCCGTGCCGTGGAAGCCGTCGCCGACGGCGTCGACCCGCTGGTCAACCTCTACCGGCCCTACGTGGACGGACTGGAGAATCTCCCCCGCGACGGCCGGTTTCTGTTGGTGGGCAACCACACCCAGTTCGGCACCGAGACCCTGCTGATCCCATACATCGTGCGTCGCGAGATCGGGATGCGGGTGCGGCCGCTGACCGACCGCCGGTTCGGTGACATGCCGCGGCCCGTCTCCGACGTCATGGCGGCCTGCGGGGCCGTCGTCGGATCCCCCGAGGGCGCAGGCGAGCTGATGGCGCACGACGAGCCCGTCATGGTGTTTCCCGGCGGCGGCCGCGAAATCGGCAAGTTCAAGGGTGAGCAATACAAGCTGCGCTGGGAAGGGCGCGCCGGATTCGCGCGCGTCGCGATCGAGCACGGCTACCCCATCGTCCCGATCGCACTCGTCGGCGGCGACGACGTATATGTGGGCGTCACGACCCGCGATCACTGGCTGGGACGCCTCAGCCAGACCGTCGGCGAGAAACTGACGGGCCAGCGCGATATGGCCGTGCCGCTCATCCGGGGCATCGGCCCCACCCTGATCCCGCGGCCGCAGCGCATGTACCTGCGCTTCGCCGAGCCGATCGACACCACGAAACCAGCGCGAACCTCGGACGCGACATGGATCGGGACCGTCAAGCAGCGGACCCAGGAATCGCTGGAGCGGAGTCTGGACGATCTGCTGGCCCTGCGCGCCGACGACCCCTACCGCGAGCTGAACCCACTGGCCTGGCACCAGGCGACGCAAAACCGATAACAGCGAACTGCCGGGTACCGGGTCGAGTTCGCCGCATACTGCAGTAATGGAACTGTTGACCGGCTTCGGCCTGGCGACCGCGGCGGGGCTGAACGCCTACATTCCGTTGCTGGCGCTGGGCTTGCTGTCACGCTTCACCCATCTGGTGTCATTGCCGGCCGGGTGGTCCTGGCTGGAGAACGGCTGGGTGATGGCGATCGTCGCGGTGCTGCTGATCGTCGAAGTGGTCGCCGACAAGATCCCGGCACTCGACTCCGTCAACGACACCATCCAGACCTTCGTCCGCCCGACGGCGGGCGGCATCGTGTTCGGCTCGGGTACCGCGTCGCAGACCGCCGCCGTCGCCGACCCGGGCGCGTTCGCCCAATCCGGTCAATGGATTCCGGTGGCGATCGGTGCGGTCACCGCGCTCGTGGTGTCGTTGACCAAGTCGACGGTGAGACCGGCGGCCAACGTCGCCACCGCAGGCGTCGCGGCACCCGTGCTGTCGACCGTCGAGGACGTCACCAGCGTCGGTCTGGTGTTCGTGGCGATCCTGCTGCCGATCCTGGTGCTCGTCGCGTTGCTGGCGCTGATCTGGGGTGCGTTCCGGCTCTGGCGGTGGCGCAGGCGACGGAACGCAGCCAAGGTCGGCGTCAACGCCCGCACCGCTGCGGCCCCACGGCCGGCCGCGGTGGACCCGTGGGAGTGAACCGGGCCTGACGGGTCGCGTCAGATCCACACGCCCTTGCCGACGGCCACGACGCCGCCCGCGCTGATCGCGAACCGCTCCCGGTCCTTGTCGAGATCCACACCCACCATCTCGCCCGGACCCACCACGACGTTCTTGTCCAGGATCGCGTGGCGCACCACCGCGCCCCGGCCGATCCGCACCCCCGGCATCAGCACGCTGCCCTCCACGATGGCGCCGTCGTCGATCACCACATTGGAGGACAGCACCGAATTCCGCACCGAGGCAGCCGAAATGATGCTGCCTGCGCCGACCACCGACTCCTGCGCCGATCCGCCGTTGACGAACTTGGCCGGCGCCAGGTTCTCCGACTCGCCGCGGATCGGCCAGCGCTTGTTGTAGAGGTTGAACACCGGGTGCACCGACACCAGATCCATGTGCGCGTCGTAGAACGCGTCCAGGGTTCCGACGTCGCGCCAATAGCCGTGGTCGCGTTCAGTGGCGCCCGGTACCTCGTTGTCGCTGAAGTCGTAGACCGCCGCCATCCCGTCGGAAACCAGCCGGGGAATGATGTCGCCGCCCATGTCGTGGTCGGAGTGGTCGTCGTCGGCGTCGGCGCGGATCGCGTCGATGAGCACCTTGGTGGTGAAGATGTAGTTGCCCATCGACACGAAGGTCTGTTCCGGATCGTCAGGTGTGCCCGGTGGATCCGCGGGTTTTTCCACGAATTCCCTGATCCGCCCGGAGTCGTCGGCGTCGATGCAGCCGAACGCACTGGCCTCGGCGCGCGGCACCCGGATCCCGGCCACGGTCGCGCCCGCTCCGCTGTCGATGTGGAACCGCAGCATCTGCTCGGGGTCCATGCGGTACACGTGGTCCGCGCCGAAGATGATGATGTAGTCCGGGTCTTCGTCGTAGATCAGGTTGAGCGACTGGTAGATCGCATCGGCCGATCCGGTGTACCAGCGCGGCCCGAGCCGCTGCTGGGCCGGCACCGGGGTGATGTACTCGCCGGCCAGGCCCGAGAGCCGCCAGTTCTGGCTGATGTGACGGTCCAGTGAATGCGACTTGTATTGCGTCAGAACGCAGATCCGGAGGTACCGGGCGTTCACCAGATTCGACAACACGAAGTCGATCAGCCGGTAGGCACCGCCGAAGGGAACTGCCGGCTTGGCGCGATCGGCCGTCAGCGGATACAGCCGTTTGCCCTCTCCCCCGGCCAGAACGATGCCCAGCACATGTGGCAACTCCCTCATGGCTCCAAACCTATCCGCCAACCAGCAACGCGGCCAGCCAATGGCAACAGAAGTGTCCGGCGTGTAGCTGGACCCACTGCGACCTACTACCGTCTCGGATATGCGGGTGGCCATGATGACTCGGGAATACCCACCCGAGGTGTACGGCGGTGCCGGAGTGCACGTGACCGAACTCGTCGCGCAGTTGCGTCAGCTGTGCGACGTCGACGTGCATTGCATGGGCGCCCCGCGGGACGGGGCCTTCGTGGCGCAGCCCGACCCTGCGCTGCGCGGCGCCAACGCGGCGCTGTCGACACTGTCGGCGGACCTCGACATGGTCAACTCTGCCGCGGCGGCCACGGTGGTGCACTCGCACACCTGGTACACCGGGATGGCCGGTCATCTGACCGGACTGCTCTACGGCATCCCCCACGTGCTGACCGCGCATTCACTGGAGCCTCTGCGGCCCTGGAAGGCCGAACAGCTCGGCGGGGGCTACCGGGTGTCCTCGTGGGTGGAACGCACCGCCGTCGAGGCCGCCGACGCAGTGATCGCCGTGAGCTCCGGTATGCGCGACGACGTGCTGCGTACGTATCCGGCGCTCGATCCCGGCCGGGTCCACGTGGTGCGCAACGGGATCGACACGGACGTCTGGTATCCGACGCCGCCTGCCGATCACGACTCGGTGCTCGCCGAACTCGGAGTCGACCTGAGCCGCCCGATCGTGTCCTTCGTCGGGCGCATCACCCGTCAGAAGGGCGTCGCCCATCTGGTGGCCGCAGCCCACCGGTTCAGTCCTGACGTGCAGCTGGTGTTGTGTGCCGGTGCCCCGGATACCCCCGAGATCGCCGCTGAGGTGTCCTCGGCGGTGGCCGACCTGGCCCGGGCCCGTACCGGCGTGTTCTGGGTGCGCGAAATGCTGCCGATCAACAAGATCCGCGAAATACTCTCCGCTGCCACGGTTTTCGTGTGCCCCTCGGTTTACGAGCCGTTGGGGATCGTGAACCTGGAAGCGATGGCCTGTTCGACGCCGGTGGTCGCCTCTGACGTCGGCGGTATCCCCGAGGTCGTCGCCGACCATCAGACCGGACTTCTGGTGCACTACGACGCCACGGACCCGCGCTTCTTCGAGATGCGGCTGGCCGACGCGGTCAACTCACTGGTGGCCGAGCCGGAAACTGCCAGGAAGTACGGCGAGGCCGGACGCCAGCGGTGCATCGCAGAATTCTCCTGGGCCCACATCGCTGAGCAGACCCTGGAGATATACCGCAAGGTGTCCGCCTGAGCGGACACCTTGCGAAGCCGATCAGCTGGTGACGGCCTTGAGTTCGTCGCCCAGCGCAGCAGCCTCGTCGGGAGTCAGTTCGACAACGAGGCGCCCACCGCCTTCCAGCGGTACTCGCATCACGATCCCTCGCCCCTCTTTGGTTGCTTCCAGTGGACCGTCACCAGTCCGGGGCTTCATCGCCGCCATCGAGTGCTCCCTCCAACTTCGCCGACCCGTGTCAGCGGGCCAGGTTGGGGCCGAAGCCGCCCACTCGTTGGCGGCACCCGGCGTTGAACTGCTACTGAACTCCCCCTATTGTTCCTTATCCGCGCCGATGGTTGTGCAAAGACCCATCGGATACCGACTGATGTCACTTTTGAGCGGTTGCGGGGACCCAGCAGGACGCGATGTGATCGTCGACCATCCCGGTGGCCTGCATCAACGCATATGCCGTGGTGGGGCCGACGAATTTGAAGCCCCGGCGCTTGAGCTCCTTGGCCATGGCAGTCGATTCCGGCGTCACCGCGGGCACTTGTGCCAGGTCAGCGGGCCGCGGCCGGGCCGCCGGAGCGAACGACCAGAGCAGCTCGCCCAGATCGACGTCGAGGTCGGTGACCGCCCTGGCGTTGGCGATGGTAGCGACGATCTTGGCCCGGTTGCGCACGATGCCGGCGTCGGCCATCAGCCGCTCGATGTCGTCGTCGGTGTACTTCGCGACCGTGGTTGCATCGAACCCGTCGAATGCGGCCCGGAAATTCTCGCGCTTGCGCAGGATGACCAGCCAGCTCAGCCCGCTCTGGAAGGCCTCCAGGCTGATGCGCTCGAACAGCGCGGCGGAATCCCGCAGCGGCCGGCCCCACTCGGTGTCGTGATAGTCGCGGTACAGGGGGTCGCCCGATTGCACGGCCCAACCGCACCGGATTCGGGAGTCGTCGGTCATTGCTCCTCCGCGGTGCGGACCTCGCCTGCGGTGGCCGACACCTCCTCTGCGTCCTCGTCATCCTCGTCGCCGAAGTCGGCGGGCACGCCGTAGGCCGCGCGGACCGCGGCCAGCTCCCCGCGCACCGCGTCGAGTTCGCGACCCAGCCGATCCAGGACCCAGTCCACCTCGCTGGTCTTGTATCCGCGGACGACCTGGGCGAACTTGACGGCGTCGACATCGGCACCGGTGACACCGGAAGCGGGCAGGACCGTGGCGGTGGTCCCCCGGGGCAGCGGCGGCAACGTCTCGCCCCGGCCGAAGATCACGCTGCCCAGACCGAACAGCACCGTGGCCACCAGAACCAGCACCACCAGGTACAGCAGGATCAAGGTCACTGCACACACCACGCATTCACGTCGGAATTCGAGTCCATCAGGCTCCACTATCCACGACGACACCGACAAGATCGGGCCCGCGTGGGTATACGTCGGGTCGAGTCCTCACGCTCGTCCAGGAAAGGCGGACCCGATGCCGAACAACACCACGCCGGTCACCGCACTGCGCATGACCGCCGCCGCAACGGTGATCGCAGCAGCCGTCGCATGCGGCTCACAGCAATCCCCCGCTGCGCCCAGCCCCGTGGAAACCGACGGGACCAGTGCCGCGGCCACCCCCGCACCTTCCGCTGTGCAGCCGTCTTCCAACGGCAACACCGCGCTGCTGGCGGCAGCCGACACCGCCCGCGCCGCCGTGCCCGACGGCACCGTGTTCGCCATCGACAGCGAGCGCAACAACACGCAGTGGGAGGTCCAGATCGTCACCGCCGACGGCGTCGCGCACGAGGTCGAGGTGTCCGCGGACGGCGCCACGGTGCTCACCGGCCCGGTCGACAAGCGCGACGACGCCAAGGACGTGGCCGAACACCGCGCCCGCCTCCAGGCCGCCAAGCTCGACGTGCGCGCGGCGGTCGACGCGGTCACCAAGGCGGTCGACGGCCGGATCACCGAACTGGGTCTGGATGACAACGACGGCGGCACCGTGGTGTGGGAAGCCGATGTCGTCGACCCGGCCAACTCGCTTCACAAGGTCAGCATCGACGCCGCAACGGGTGACGTCGTCGCCAGGAGCTGACGCCGGGCCCTAGCGCGGGCGCAGGGTGACCATGGGCGGACGGTCGGCCAGCGACACCGACGACACCCGCGGGGTGAAGTCGTCACCGTCGGCGTAGAACTGCGTCAGCCCCATCCCCGAATCGGTGATGCCGCACCGCGACAGCAGGGTCGCGATGACCTGCCGGCTCATCGAGGCCAGCTCGGTCAACGGCCGGTTGCGGTGCGCCCGCACCCCCAGGTTCACCTGGGCGATGGCATCGAGGCCGAGCCGGTCGTAGGTGTCGACCAGCAGGCCGATCTCCACGCCGTAGCCGGGCGCGAACGGCACCGAGGTCAGCAGCTCGCGGGTGCCCGCGTATTCGCCGCCCAGCGGCTGCAGCACGCAGTTCAGCTCGGGGCGCAGCGAGGCCAGCAGCGGGCGTGCCACCAGCTCGGTGACGCGGCCGCCGCCGTTGGCGTCCTCGGCGCCGCTGACCTTGAGCGGACGCCGGTAGAAACCCTTGACCAGGTGCACGCCGTCGGTGGTGAGCAGCGGGCCCAGCAGCTTGGGGACGAACATCGGATCGGGGTCGATCAGGTCGGAGTCGACGAAGGCGATGATGTCGCCCGTGGTGGCGGCCAGCGAGCGCCACAGCACCTCACCCTTGCCCGGCTGTGGTGCGATCTCGGGCAGCGCGACCTCACGGCTGATCACGCGGGCCCCGGCGGCCACGGCGCGGATCTCGGTGTCGTCGGTGGAGCCCGAGTCGAGCACGATCAGCTCGTCGACCAGTCCGCCCAGCAGCGGGGTGATGGTCTCGACGACCGAGGCGACGGTTTCTTCCTCGTTGAGCGCGGGCAGCACGACAGAGACGGTCCGGCCGGCTTTGGCGGCCTCCAGTTCGGCGATGGTCCAGTGCGGCCGGTTCCAGCTGTGGTCGGTCAACCAACGGTGGCCGACGACGCCGTCGGCGACGGACAGATCAGGTAGAGCGGTCACGCGAGCCCCCTCACTGTTCGTGCGGGTGCCCGCACTCCCTGGATCGACGCGACCATTTCCAGCACGCGCCGAGTGGGTCCGACTTCGTGTACCCGGAACATGGCAGCTCCATCCGCGGCGGCCAGTGCCGTCGCGGCCAGGGTGCCCTCCAGGCGTTCGGTCAGATCCACACCCAGAGTCTCCCCGACGAAATCCTTGTTGCTCAGCGCCATCAGGACTGGCCATCCGGTCTTAACAAGATCTTTTACGTGGCGCAACAAACTAAGACCGTGATGAGTGTTTTTCCCGAAATCATGGGTCGGGTCGATCAGGATCCGGTCGGCCGGCACACCCGTTGCTACCGCCCGCTCGGCAGCGGCGGTCACCTCGGCGATGACGTCGTCGACGACGCCGTGTTCGGTGATCCCGTAGTTCACCCGGAACGGCCGGGTGCGCGGCACGGCCCCGCCGGTGTGTGAGCACACCAGCCCGGCGCCGAACTCGGCGGCCACCTCCGGCAGCCCCGGATCCGCGCCCGCCCAGGTGTCGTTGATCAGGTCGGCGCCGGCCGCACAGGCCTGTTTGGCCACTGCGGCGCGCCAGGTGTCGACGCTGATCAACTGGTCGGGGTAAGTGGTGCGCAGCCATTCGATGAACGGGACGACGCGGGCGATCTCCTCGTCGGCGCCGACCGCGCTGCCGGGACCGGCTTTGACCCCGCCCACGTCGATCACGTCGGCACCTTCGTCGATCACGCGCTGTGCTGCTGCCTTGGCCGCGTGATCGGTGAAGGTGGCCCCGCGGTCATAGAACGAGTCCGGCGTCCGGTTGACGATCGCCATGATCAGCGCACGGTCACCCGCGACCGGGCGACCACAGAACGTCGACAACACGCCTCCATAGTGCCTGGTGACTCAACCGCCGCGGTATTCACGCCAGGTTCCGCGCGGTTTTCTACCTGTCGGTCGTCGCCGGACGCGATCGACGACCCGGGCGTGGAAATCGGCGCGGAGCCATACGCCCGCCTACTTGGGCCGCTTCCCGGCCGTCACTTCTTCGGCGTATTCGGGGTAGAACGGCACGTAGCCTTCGTCCCGGCCGGCCAGCACGTACAGCGGATCCTCGATGTCCGATCCGTAGCCCTGCTTGCGCAGCTCCACCTTCTGGCTCTTGAACGTGGAGGTGTGGGCGAGTTCGGTGACGACGCGGACGAACAGCGGCACGGCGTAGGCCGGCAGGTGGGCGTAGAACGCGTCGGCGATCTCCTTCCCGTCGAACTCGTGGTCGGCCTTGAGCTGGACGGCGGCCATGCCGGCGCGGCCGCCCGCACCGGGCACCTCGACACCGAACACCGTGCACTCGTCGACGGCCGGGTTCCCCGCGAGCGCGGCCTCCACCTCGGTGGTCGCCACGTTCTCGCCCTTCCACCGGAAGGTGTCGCCGAGGCGGTCGGCGAACGCCGCATGGCCCAACCCCTGCGAACGCATCAGGTCGCCGGTGTTGAACCAGACGTCACCGTCCTTGAACGCGTTGCGCACCAGCTTCTTCTCGCTCGCGGCCTTGTCGGTATAGCCGTCGAAGGGCTGCAGCGCATTGATCTTGGACAGCATCAGCCCCGGCTCGCCACGCTTGACCTTGCGCAGCCGGCCGTCGGCACCGCGGGCGGGTTCGCCACTGTCGGCGTCGTATTCGACGAAGGCGACCGGGCTCGGGCAGATGCCGGTCGACTTGGAAACATTGAACACGTTGACAAAAGCCGTGTTGCCCTCGCTGGCGGCGTAGAACTCGCAGACGCGCGGGATGCCGAACCGCTGGGTGAACTCGTCCCAGATGGCCGGACGCAGCCCGTTGCCGACGATGACGCGGACCTTGTGCGCGCGGTCGGTCGGCTTGGGCGGCTGGTTGAGCAGGTAGCCGCAGATCTCGCCGATGTAGACGAACGCGGTGGCGTCGTAGGCGATGACGTCGTCCCAGAACCGCGAGGCCGAGAACGACTTGCCCAGGGCCAGTGCGGCGCCCGAGTTGAGCGCCGATCCGACCGAGACGGTCAGGGCGTTGTTGTGATAGAGCGGCAGGCAGCAGTACAGGGTGTCATCGCTGTGCAGCCGCAGTCCCAGTCCGCCGAATCCGGCCAGGGCGCGCAGCCAGCGGTAGTGCGTCATGACACTGGCCTTGGGCATGCCGGTGGTGCCCGAGGTGAAGATGTAGAAGGCCTTGTCCTTGGCCAGGACGGCCGCCGTGCTGGCCGGGTTGGTGGTCGGCGCGGTGGACGCCAGCCGGCGCAGCTCCTCGACCGTGATCAGGCCGTTGGCCTCGGCCCCGCATTCGGTGACGTGCTCGATCAGGTCGGACTCGGCCACCACGGCCGCGGCGTCGAGCAGCCCGATGCTGTGCGCCAGCACCTTGCCGCGCTGGTGGTAGTTGAGCATGCCGGCGACGGCGCCGCACTTGACGATCGCGAGCATCAGCAGCACCGCGTCAGGCGAGTTGCGCAGCATCACCCCGACCACGTCACCGTGGCCGACGCCTTTGGCGGCGAGCACGGCCGCATAGCGGTTGACCGTCTCGTTGGCCTCGCGGTAGGTGATGCGCTCGTCGCCGAACTTGAGGAAAACCCGGTCGCTGTACTGGGCGGCCCGTTCCTGGAACACCTTGCCGATCGAGGTCTTGGCCGTCGGCCGGGCCATCATTCCGGTGAGCACGCCTCGCGCGATGACCGGCGCATCCATCAGCAGACCGGGTACCTGGCTGGCGAGGTCGAGTAGCCCGACGCTGCTCCTGGTGCCCGATTTCTGGTCGGTCATGCGGTCTCCCCCTGCGCGTTGGTTGGGTCTCGAGATGGCTCCCGTGTGGCCAACACCATAGCCGCGCTGGTAACCGCCGTTACCGCCGGTTCTAGGTAAGCGGCGCGCACACGTCGAGGGCTGCGGCGACCTCGTCGACGACGACCAGCCGGTCCAGGGCCTGGCTACTCACGTAGCCGGAGTCGACGAGCCCGCGCAGCCAGGTCAACAATCCGTCGTAGTGGCCGAACGGGTCGAGCAACACCACGGGTTTCTCGTGCATCCCCAGATAGCCCGCCGTCCACGCCTCGAAGAACTCTTCCAGCGTGCCGATGCCGCCGGGCAGCGCGATGAACGCATCGGAGCGGTCCTCCATCTCCTTCTTGCGTTCCCGCATGGTGTCGGTGACCACGAGTTCCTCGGCGTCGACGTCGGCGAGTTCCCGGTGTACGAGCGCCTTGGGGATCACGCCGACCGTGCGGCCGTTGGACGAGCGCGCGGCCCGGGCGACCGCGCCCATGGCCGAGACGTTGCCGCCGCCGGAGACCAGCGTCCACCCGCGTTTGGCGATGGCCACCCCGACCTCACTGGCCAATGCCAGCAGCTCGGGATGGGTGGGCCCCGAAGCGCAATAGACACACACCGCAAACTCGCGGTCAGTTTCACCGGACACGTACACAAACTAAAGGGTGCCGGTGAACCGCCGATGACGGGTGGGCGATGGCCATTGGGTGATGTCCATCGGGTGATGTCCGTTTGCTGATGGACTAAGCCGCGGCTCACGGGGACACTGGGCTGAACGCGGAGGGACGATCCTGGTGACTGACGATGTCGATCAACCGTCAAGGTTGAGTCGCGAGTTCATCTTGGATACCGCGATCGAGTTGATCGATCGCGAGGGTCTGACGAAGTTGACCATGCGGCGGCTGGGCGCGGCCTGCGGTGTCGAGGCGATGGCGCTCTACCGCTATGTGCACAGCCGGGGCGACCTGCTGACCGGCGTCGTCAACCACATCGTGGACCGCCTCTACACCGATCAGCTCGCCGCGCGCCGGCAGGAGGACGGCTGGCAGGACTTCCTACTCCGGCTCGGTCACGGCGTGCGCCAGATCGCCATCGAACATCCCGAGGTGTTCCCGCTCGTGGCGACCGAGGCGCCGGAAGCCCCGTGGGTGCGGCCGCCGCTGCGAAGCCTGCGCTGGATGGAGACGTTTTTGGAGACGCTGATCTCCTACGGGTTCAGCGATGAGGCGGCCGTGGCCGCGTACCGGACCTACACCACATTCCTGGTGGGCCAGTTGCTGCTCGAGGTGTCGGCGCGCGGTGTGGCGCTCAGCCCCGACGAGACGGTTCTCGAAGATGCGCCGCGGGCCGACGCGACGCTGGCCGACTACCCGAACCTGCGGCGGCTGCAACCGATGCTGGCCGAGGACCACAGCTACGAAGAGTTCGAGGATGCGCTGGAGGCCCTGCTCGATCGCATCGAAACCTGGCTGGATGGGCCCTGACCAGGGTCATGATCAATCCTGTTTACAACGTAAACGCAGGCGGTTATGCTCGGTTTCACCGTGGAATCGACCCAGCAGAATCACGAGCTGCACTGGACGGCTCGCACTACACCCGAAGGCCTCGTCGTTCAGGTCTCGGGACAGGTCGACGCCCACAACGAATCCGACTGGCAACGCATGTTGGACCAGTCGGCCGCCGCCGCTCGTGAGTCCTCGATCCTCGTCGTCGATGCCGGATCCCTGGACTTCATGAGCTGCGGGGCACTCGTCGCCCTGGCCAAACAGACCGTCGACAGCCGTTCACAGGGCGTCACGGTGCGACTGGTCGTCCGTCAGCCGAGCATCCGGCGGATCATCACCGCATGTGGCATGGGCGATGCGGTGTCGGCGTACCCAGAACTCAATTCCGCGTTGAACGGCCACCGCCCGCCATAGGATCCGATGGATGGCTGTCGACTGGGTGATCGCGCCGCGTGACCGCGTACTCGATGGCCTCGAGGCCGGCCTGCACGAGCGCTGCGGCGCGGCGCTACTGGGGCCTCCGGGTGTCGGCAAGACCTCGGTAGTACGCACCGCCGCTGAACATCTCGCGAGCGACTTCCGTCGCGTCGTGTGGATTACCGGCACCGAATCCGATGCCGCCGTTCCGTTCGCCGCGGTGGCGCACCTGATCGACATACCGTCGACGGGCAAAACCGCCGACGTCCTTCGGGCCGCGCGTGAGGCCCTCGGTTCCGGGCTGTTGCTGATCGTCGATGACGCGCACCTACTCGACCGATTGTCGGCGGCGCTGGTGTACCAACTCGCGGTCAGCGGGGCGGCCAAACTCATCGTCACCGCGTCGCCCGCAGCCGCACCCGACGACGTGGCCGCGCTGTGGGACGACGGTCTGGTGAATCGCGTCGTGATGTCGCCACCCGGTCATGACGACGCCCGGCTGGCCGATCAGGTGGCCAATTTCCTGTCCGATCTGCCCGGCGGTGCGGCCGCGGTGCTGGGCCGGCTGTCGGTGCACGATCCGCTGCCAGTTGCCGACTTGATAGCGCTGACCAGCACCGAAGCCGTGCAGGAGGCGCAACAGAGCGGCGTGGTGCGGGTCGACGAGGCAGTTGCGCGCTGTGTGCACCCACTGTTTCTCAGTGCGATGCGCGCCACGATCGGCGGGCCCGGCCTGCGGCGGTTGCGCAGCGAGCTGGTCAAGCGGTTGTCGGCCGCACCCCGCCCCGGTGTGGTGGACCGGCTGCGGCTGGCGGTGCTGGCACTCGACAGCGACGTCGACCTGCCCGGCGACGAACTCGGCGCCGCCGCCACCGAGGCACTTCGGCTCGGCGACCTCGAACTGAGTGAGCGACTGGCCCGGGCCGCCTTGGCTTCTGCCGGTTTCGGTTCGCAGTTCACGGGGCTGCTCACCCTGGCTTACGCGCTGGCCTGGCAGGGCCGCGGTCGTGAGGCCGACGCCGTCCTCGGACAGATCGACCCGACCGGCCTGTCCGAGGACCAGCTGATGGCATGGGCACTGCCGCAGGCGGCGAATCAGTTCTGGATGCTCTCGGAACCCGAACGCGCCACGGCGTTCCTGCGCGCCACCCGTCGCCGCGTGTCGACGCCGGCCGCACAGACCACGCTCGACGCTCTGGCGGCCACGTTCGCGATGAATGCAGGTGCGCCACAACGAGCTTTGGGCCTGGCGCTGGAGGTGCTGGCCTCCCCCGCCGCCGATGACACCGCGATCGGCTGGGCCGGGTCGACGGCGGCGCTCAGTTGCGCGCGGACCGGCCAGTTCGATCAGGTGGACGCGATGGCACAGCGCGCACTCGCGGCCGGGCATCCGGGCCTGTTGCGGTTCACCAGCGGGTTCGGCCAGACGACGGCGCTGCTGATGACCGGCCGGCTGGACCAGGCCCGGGAAATGGCCAAGAGCATCACCGATTTCACCCAACTGCTGCAGCCCGGCCGCTCCATCGGTGAGGTGTTGATGGCTGACTTGCTACTGGTCTGCGGCCGATATGACGAGGCGATCACGTTGTTGCGCAAGGCAACCGCCGCGTTGGCACCGACCGGATATTCCTGGGCGCCACTGGCCTGGATGTTGTTGGCGCAGGCCGTCGGTCACCGCGGCATGCCCGTCGAGGCCGGAAAGGCACTGTCCCGTGCGGAATCCCGGCACGGGCTCAAGTCGATGCTGTTCGCGCCGGAGTTGGCCCTGGCCCGAGCCTGGACCTGTTCTGCCCGCAATGACACGGTGGGTGCGGTGACGGCGGCCCGCGAGGCAGCCAAGGCCGCCGAGCGCGGTGGCCAGTCCGCGGTGATGTTGCGGGCACTGCACGACGCCGTGCGCCTGGGCGATACCCGTGCCGTCGACGCGTTGGCTCGCGTCGATCTGGACTGCGTGTTCGGGCAACTGACGCTGGAGCACGCCCGTGCGCTGGCGGCCGGGGACAGTGCCGCGTTGGCCGGCGTCGCATCCCGGTATCGCGACACCGGGATGCTCGCTGCCGCCGAAGATGCCGAGCTTCAGGCGTCTGCGTGAGCGCGCTCGACGGGTTCTATTCGACCTGGAACAAGGCGCGGGAAACCTTCGGCGTAGGCACCCCCACCGACGGCTCTCAGCACGACGGCAGCTCTCAGCTGCTGAAGATGAAAGGCATGGTCGAATCGGCGGCCAAGCATGACGGCTGGCAAGGCACAGGCGCAGACGCCTACGCCGCCGCCAACAAGGAACATGCCGGCGTGTACGGCAAGCTCGCCGAGCTCGACAAGAAGATGTCCGCCGAAATCACCAACGCGGCCAACATCGTCACCAACGGACGCACTCAACTCGACACCACGAAGTCCTGGGTCGACAGCGCAGTCAACTCACTACCCAGCTCGCTCAACTCCCAAGCCCGCGAGAACAGCCTCATCCCGATCGCCAAAGAAGGCATCACCCAGGTCAACAACACCGTCAGCACCGCCAACGGCGACATGCTCAAGGTCGGCTTGAGCGTCACCGATATCAAGAACCAGTACGACGAACTGACCAAACAGAAGTTCGGGCCGGACGCCGACAAGGAAGACAAGGGCGACACCCAGATGCTCGGCGCCGACGAGGACAAGGAGGACGGGGGCGACGGGACCAAGACAGACATGTCGTCGGGCGACATCGACGTGATCGACCACGCGAACCAGGAACTGCTGGCCGAGATGCGAGCCGAATACGAGCAGCTTCCCGATGGTCAGGTGAAGACTGACCGGCTCGCCGACATCGCCGCCATCGAGCAAGCCCTCCAGGTGGACGGCTCACACCTGGTGTATCTCGAAAAACCTTCCGACCCTTCGCAAATGATCCCCGCAGCCACGTCAGTCGGGGATCCGTTCAAGGCCGATCATGTGTCGGTGACCGTCCCGGGGGTGGGAAGCACGACGCGCGACGCGCTCACGGGCATGACCGGCGAGGCCCGCGACCTACGGAACGAGGCAATTGCGGTTGCCGATCGGGCGGACGAGAGCACGAATATCGCCACCGTGGCATGGACGGGCTACCAACCCCCGCTCAATCTCGGCCAGACATCGATGCTCAGCGACGATCTCGCTCAGGCGGGCGCACCGAAGCTCACCTCATTCCTGGGCGAGTTGGACGCTGCCTCGAAGAATCCGGGCCAGACCACCGCCTTGTTCGGCCACTCCTATGGTTCGTTGACGTCAGGCATCGCGATGCAGGAAGGCGCCAGCCAGTACCTGGACAACGCCGTCCTCTACGGTTCGCCGGGCTTCCAGGCCGACACCCCGGCAGAACTCGGGATGAACGACGACAACTTTTTCGTGATGTCCGCACCAGACGATCCGATCAACACCATCGGTGCACTGGCTCCGGTGCACGGGTGGGGGTCCGACCCCAACGACGTCATCCGAGAAGGCAACGGAGAGCTTCGGTACCGGTTCGAACACCTGCAAACCGCTGCCGGCGACACACCGATACCCAATTACGAGTCCAAGACCGGCGCTTCCGGACACTCCGAGTACCCCCAAAACGCAGGAGAACGAATGACGGGCTACAACCTCGCGGCGATCCTGTTGGACCGCCCAGACCTCACTGTCAAGGCAACCCCTCCGACCGGACGCCTGACATGGTGACCCAACGGCGAACTCGACAAGCACGGCGCCGCATAGCGACGCTGATATTCCTGCTGTGTACCTCAATGGCGATAGGTGGTTGTTCCTTGACCGAGAATCCCCACGAAGACAAGACATTGAAGGGCGACGAGGCCGTCAAGCTGATCGACAGCATGCGCGCCAAAGGCTCCTACGAAGCCGCTCGGCAACGTCTCACCGACACCGCGAAAACCATCGCTGAGCGCATCGCCGCCGCGGTTCCCGGCCAGACCTGGAAATTCAACGACGACCCGAACGTCCAGGAAGCGTGGAAGGGCGGTCAGCGGTGTGAAGAGCTCGCCATGAACATCGCCCGGCGTCCCATGGCCGATTCGGTCGTGTTCGGCAGGCTGTTCAGCACCGAGGAATTCGCCACCGCCCACGACATCGTCCGCGAGGAAGCCGCCCAATACGGAGCCACCGACGACTCGTCACTGTTCAACGACCCAGCCAAACGTGATTTCGACGTGCAGGGCAACGGCTACAAGTTCAACATCGGCCAGATGAAGCGCGCCACCCTCAACATCACCGGCGACTGCTTCCTGATGCAATCCGTGGTCGACTCTCCACCCGGCCAATTGCCGTCCGAGCCACCGCGCGTTCCCACCGACACCAGACCCACGCCCTGACGTTTGCCGTGCCTGGCCGGCCAGCCGAGACTCGATAAACTTCCGCGCGGCACCCCATCATGCCGACAGTAGAATGCGCAGTCAGACAGCACGATCTCCAGGGGGCTCGATGAACCAGCTCGTCGCCAACACAACTGCCATCACCGGCCTGCAGGGCATCGTCGACGGAGTCAGCGGTGACATGAGCAGCTTCAAGAATTCGTTCTCCGGCCCGTCGGACCTTGCCTCCAGCCACGGCGCCATCGGTTTTCCGATGCAGAACGCGTTCGACGGGGCGTCATCCGCCCGCGAGGGCGCCTTGGGTGCCACTCAGGTGGCCGCCGGCCGAATGGCCGAACTGCTGGGCCAGGCCTCGCAGGCATATGCACGGGGTGACACGGCTGCCGGCGAGCGGCTCAAGGCCCAGGCCGATGCGCTCGGCGGAGGAAGCTCCCCGGCATCCGCGGCCGGCGGCGGATCAGGTGCCTCCGACGCGAGCTCGGGAGCGGGCGGCGCGGGTCAGATGATGGGCCAGTTCAGCCAGATGGCCGGGCAGATGGCACAGTCGATCACCCAGCCGCTGCAAGGCCTGAGCCAGGCGGTGACGCAGGTGCCCCAGCAGGTCATGCAGGGTGTGCAGAGCATCGTCGAAAGCGCCACGCAGGCCGCCGGAGGCGGTGGTGACACCGCTGCCATGGCCACCGACATCAGTGGCGCGGGCGCCGAGGACGCCATCAAAGCCGGCGACCACCAGGGCGCGGGCGATGGCGCCGACGCCAGCCACGAAGGCAAGGACGACAAACAGGACGACGCCGAGCCCCGCAGGGACGACGGTCAGCGCGCCCCCGTGGGCGAGGCAGGGACCGCCCCCGATCGCAGCTACGAGGAACTCGGCAATCGCGCCTCCGCCGGTGCCGTGGCGGAGGACGGCTCCGGCGTCGGCCCGGTGCCGACCCAGGTGCACAACATCAACCCCCGGCGGCAGTAGCGCTCAACTCTCCGCCGTCCAGCCGCAGCCAGCGGTCGATACCGATCGCCGACAAGAACCGTTCGTCGTGGCTGACCACCACGAACGCCCCCTGATAGGCGTTCAGCGCCGATTCCAGCTGTCCGACGCTGACCAGGTCGAGATTGTTGGTCGGCTCATCCAACAGCAGTAACTGGGGTGCGGGCTCGGCATAGAGCACACAGGCCAGCGTCGCCCGCAGCCTCTCCCCGCCCGACAGGGCCGCAACCGGCAAATGGATGCGGTCGCCACGAAACAGGAACTGCGCCAACAGATGCATGCGCCGGGTGTGCGACAGGCTCGGCGCAGCGGCGGCCAAGCTCTCGGCCACCGTGCGGTCGTCGTCCAGCAGATCCAACCGCTGAGACAACGAGGCGATACGCCCGTCGGCCCGTTGCACCGTGCCCGCGTCGGGCTCCAGTGCGCCGTCGACGATCCGCAGCAGGGTTGACTTGCCCGCGCCGTTGGGACCGGTCAGGGCGATCCGCTCCGGACCGCGGATGGACAATCCGATCCCGTTGTCGGTGAACAGTTTCCGCCCGCCACGGCTGATCTGCAGTCCGTCCCCGGCGAAGACGGTACGTCCGGCAGGCACCACGGTGTCGGGTAGGTCCAGCGCGATCACCGAGGCGTCACGCAAGGCTCGTTCAGCTTCGTCGAGTCGGCTGCGCGCATCGTCGACCCGCTTGGCGTGCACATCGTCGGCGCGGGCCGCCGATTCCTGGGCATCCCGCTTGAGCTTGCCCGCCACGATCTTCGGCAACCCCGCGTCCTTGAGGTTGCGCGCCGCGTTCGACGAGCGCCGGGCGGCCCGTTCGCGTGCTTCCTGCATCTGCCGCCTCTCGCGCTTGAGCTGTTGTTCGGCATTGCGGATATTGCCCTCGGCCACTGCCTGTGCAGCTTCGACGGTCTCCTGGTAGGTCGTGAAATTGCCTCCGTAGAAGACGATTTCACCGCGGTAGAGCTCGGCGATCTGGTCCATCCGGTCCAGTAGTACCCGGTCGTGGCTGACCACCAGCAGGCAGCCGGTGTAGCTGTCGAGGGTGTCGTACAGGCGGCGCCGGGCCGCGCTGTCCAGGTTGTTGGTCGGCTCGTCGAGCAGCAGCACGCCCGGCCGCTTGAGCAGTTGCGCCGCCAACCCCAGAGACACCACTTCACCGCCGGACAGAGTGCCCAACCGACGATCCAACGCCAGGCCTTCCAGGCCGAGCCGGTCGAGCTGGGCGCGGGAGCGTTCCTCGATATCCCAGTCTTCGCCGATGGTGGTGAACACCTCGTCGCTGGCGTCACCCTCGGCCAGCGCCGCGAGGGCGTCGAGTACCGGAGCGATCCCCAGCACTGCGGCCACGGTGAGATCGGCAGTGAACGGCAGGCTTTGGGGCAGGTAAGCGACTGGACCATCAGCGACCACTGAGCCCGCCGAGGGACGGTATTCGCCGGCGATCAGCTTGAGCAGCGTGCTCTTTCCGGCACCGTTGGGAGCGACCAGGCCGGTACGGCCTGGGCCGACGGAGAACGACAGGTCTGCGAACAGCTCGACGTCATCGGGCCAGGAGAACGACAAATGGGAACAGACAATAGACATGCTGGTACTCCAAAGTGATGCGGGCAACAGGGCTCCGCGTGGAGGGACAGGAACGAATCGACTCTCTCGGGATCACCCGGAGATCTCGTCTCCCAGCATGTTTTCGGCCCACCTCGGTTGACAGCAGATGCGAGATCCATAGTAGCCATGGCTGCAACCGATTAACGCGAGGCCGTGGCCGGTGGCCAGTGGCTCACCGACCGCGGCATCGCGTCATCGCTGTGGCGGGTAGCCACCCTCATTGCCCGGGTACGGGCCCTGGTCGTGGTAAGGCTCTCGATAAACCGGCGCCTGCGCATATTCGGCATGCCGCGCATGCTGCGAGGCAGCTTGCGGAACCGGATTTCGTTGGGCCGCATAGCTTTGCGTGGCCC
Organism: Mycolicibacterium sp. 050232; assembly: GCA_036235365.1. GTDB lineage: Bacteria > Actinomycetota > Actinomycetes > Mycobacteriales > Mycobacteriaceae > Mycobacterium. The sequence goes on from JAZBEZ010000012.1 coordinate 76,678, forward strand.
GGTTCGCCTCGGCCTGGTCACGCATGGCCGGGATCTCGGCCTCGATGTTGCCCAGCCACCGATCCCAGCGCTCCTGCATCGGCCGGACCAGACCACCGCCGACACCTACCACTGCGACGCCGCCGATCGTGGCGAGCACAGCGATGAGGACCGGCGTGGTGACCGTGGTAGCGACACCGATCTGGTTGAGCGCCGCGATGATGCCGATCCCCCAGACAAACAACGACGCCACGGTGCCCAGCAAGCCGCCATAGGACAACCCACCGAGCACGTTGCTGATCAAGGTCTTCACGCCCTTGGCGATCGCACCGATGATCACGATGATCACCAAGGCGATGAAAAGCTTGGGCAGCCATGCCACTACACCCGCAAGCAGCTCACTGACCGGATTGGGGCCCCATACCCCGAAGCCCATTTGCAGGGTGATCAGCAGGATCGCATAGTAGGCGAGTTTGGCGAGGATCCCCGATGCGTCGTAGTTGCTCCGGGCCAGCAGATCCTGGAGACCGCCGCGTTCGACGACGCGGTCGAAGCCGATGCGATTCAAGATGGCTTTGACAATCCTGCCGACGATTTTGGCAATGATCCAGCCGATGACAAGGATCGCGAGAAAGGCGACGAGTTTCGGAACGAAGGTTGCTACCGAGGTCCAGGCCTCGGAGACTCCCCCCTCGAAATCGATCGCCAGGTTGTCGGATGACACTGGCCTTCTCCTTTGTCGAGTTACAGGACACGACTCGGACCGTCTGCCGAAAACGGCACGTCATACGGCGATCAACGCGCCAGGGGAGTTTCCCGGGAGCCCCTGCAGCCAAGCCGTGAAGTCACCATAACGCGATATCGAAGGCATTTCACGGCCTCTTGTGCAAATTTTTGAAAGTTCGCTGGTAGTCCGCTTAAATTCGCTTTGAATTCGCCGCGGACGTGGTGTCGTGGGGCGGGCAGGCGACCGTAGCTGTCGCCCGGCGTCCGGTTCAGAATGTCCCGCGCAACCGATCCAGTTGTCGCCGTTCACGTTTCGTCGGCCGGCCGGCTCCTCGATCACGGACCGGGACGGCGGCCACCATTTCCTTGGGTGGCGGTGGCGGGCTGCGGTCGATCAGGCACTCCGAAGCGACCGAGGCTCCCACGCGTTTGGCGATGGGCCGGATGACCTCCACTATCCGTTCCCGTCCGTCCAGCCGGACCCGCACCTCGTCGCCGGGGCTCACGTGCTGCGCCGGTTTGGCGGGCACGTTGTTGACCCGGACGTGGCCGCCGCGGCAGGCAGCCGCCGCAGCGGACCGGGTCTTGGTGATACGCACGGCCCAGATCCAGCTGTCGACGCGGACGGAGCTCATGTCAGATAGCGCCGCAGCATGTCGGTGACGGCGGTGATCTGAGCGACCTCGACCCGTTCGTCGACCTTGTGGGCCAGGTTCGGATCGCCCGGCCCGTAGTTGACGGCGGGGATGCCGAGCGCGGCGAAGCGGGACACATCCGTCCAGCCGTACTTGGCGCGGACCTGTCCCCCGGCCGCGGCCACCAGCGCGGCGGCGGCCGGTTTGGCCAACCCCGGCAGGGCGCCCGCGGCGGCGTCGGTCAGATCGATGGTGACGTCGAGCCCGTCGAACACCTCGTGCACGTGAGCCACGGCCTGCTCGACGCTGCGGTCCGGGGCGAACCGGAAGTTGACGGTCACCGAGGCGGCGTCGGGAATGACGTTGCCCGCGATGCCGCCGTCGATGCGTACCGCCGACAGCCCTTCCCGGTAGACGCAACCATCGATGTCGACGCTGCGGGGCTGATACGCGGTGAGCCGATCGAGCACGGCACCCAGTTTGTGGATGGCGTTGTCGCCCAGCCAAGATCGTGCCGAGTGCGCGCGGGTGCCGGTGGCACCGATGACGACGCGGATGGTGCCCTGGCAGCCCGCCTCGATGAAGCCTCCGGACGGTTCACCGAGGATCGCGACGTCGGCCTGCAGCCACTCCGGCAGCTCGCGTTCGATGCGGCCGAGCCCGTTGGCACTGGACTCGATCTCCTCGCAGTCGTACATCACCAGGGTGATGTCGTGGCTCGGCCCGGTGATGGTGGCGGCCAGGTGCAGGAACACCGCGTCGCCGGACTTCATGTCCGAGGTGCCGCAGCCCCACAGCTCGCCGTTCTTGAGGTGGCTGGGCACGTTGTCGGCGGCCGGCACGGTGTCGATGTGTCCGGCCAGCATCACCCGTGAGGTACGGCCCAGGTGGGTGCGGGCCAGCACCGCGTCCCCGTTGCGGATCACCTCGAACCACGGCGCCTGCGCACGAAGTGCGGCTTCGATCTCGTCGGCGATGCGCTGCTCATGACGCGACTCGCTGGGGATGTCCACCAAAGCAGCGGTCAGCGCGATCGGATCGGCAGTCAAATCCAGGCCCACGATGGTCAACGGTAGTCCAGTACCGTGTAGCAACGTGACTGCAGCATCTGGCGTCGGCCTGGCCACCATCACCGCCGACGGGACCGTCCTGGACACCTGGTTTCCCGCCCCTGAGCTGAGCGCCTCCGGCGACGCCGGCACCGTGAAGCTGACGGGTGACGATGTCCCCGCCGAGTTCGCGGGCCTGACCGGCCCCGATGCCGACCGTGGTGTCGAGGTGGTGGCGGTGCGCACCACGATCACCGACCTCGCCGACAAGCCGGCCGACGCGCATGACGCCTACCTGCGACTGCACCTGCTCTCCCACCGCCTCGTGGCTCCGCACGGCGCCAACATGGACGGCATCTTCGGGACGCTGGCCAACGTGGTGTGGACCAGCCTCGGCCCCTGCGCGGTCGAGGGCTTCGAGACCGTGCGCGCCAAGCTGCGCCGCCGCGGTGCCGTCGCGGTCTACGGCGTCGACAAGTTCCCCCGGATGGTCGACTACGTGCTGCCGTCGGGTGTGCGGATCGCCGACGCCGACCGCGTCCGCCTCGGTGCGCACCTGGCCGCGGGCACGACGGTCATGCACGAGGGCTTCGTGAACTTCAACGCCGGCACGCTGGGCACCTCGATGGTGGAAGGCCGCATCTCGGCCGGTGTCGTGGTGGACGACGGCTCCGACATCGGTGGCGGCGCGTCGATCATGGGCACGCTCTCCGGTGGCGGCAAAGAGGTCATCTCGGTGGGCAAGCGCTGCCTGCTGGGCGCCAATGCGGGCCTCGGCATCTCACTCGGCGATGACTGCGTGATCGAGGCCGGGCTCTACGTCACCGGCGGCACCAAGGTGACCACCGCCGACGGGCAGACCACCAAGGCCGTCGAGCTGTCCGGAGCCAACAATCTGCTGTTCCGCCGCAACTCGCTCTCAGGCGCGGTCGAGGTGGTCAAGCGTGACGGCACCGGCATCACGCTCAACGAAGCGCTGCACGCCAACTAGTTTTTCTGGATAGCCGAACGTCGGCTTGTGTATCAGAATTCGCGAAAATCTGACACCCAAGCCAACGTTCGGGCTGATTCAGGCCGACTCAGGTGCAGGGAATCCCGTGCGGGCCACCGATCCAGTGACCTGGAGGCGAGTTCCCCGGGCACCACTTCTTGACCTGGCCCGGTGGGAGGTTCGGGCCTGGATTCCAGTCGACCCAACCCGGGCCAGGAATCCACGGAATGTTCGGACCCCATCCAGGGTCAGCCTGGGCCGAACCCGCACCTAGTCCAAGGGAGCCGATCCCGAGTGCACCGGCGATAAGTGCCGTTCCCACGATCTTCTTGACATTCACGTGTGGCCTCCAAACATCGGCAGGTTGACGTGCGCTTTCTAACCCCTCTATCGACCAAGCTACGCCTTTCGTTAACACGCCGGCGGAGCCGGACCTACTCAGCGGCGAGCACGCAGAACTCGTTGCCCTCGGGGTCGGCCAAGACCACCCAGGTCTGCTCACCCTGCCCGATGTCGACGTGGCGGGCCCCCAGGCCGATCAGCCGGTCCACCTCGGCCTGCTGATCGTGCGGGGTGAAGTCCGGATGCCAGCGGTTCTTGACCACCTTGTCCTCTGGCACCGCGATGAACAACCAGGTCGGGCCGGCGCCGGGCGGCGGGGTGAGGATCACGTCGCCGTCGGAATCGGTGTGTGACGGCCAGCCGAGCACTTTCGACCACCAGGCCCCCAACGTTTCGGGGTCGTGTGCGTCGATGCAGATCTCGGAGAACCTCAACCCCATTGCGCCAGTTCCTTTTTCATCACCTTGCCCATGGCGTTGCGCGGCAGGTTGTCGACCAGTCGCACTTCACGGGGCCGTTTGTGCGCTGAAAGTTGTTGGGCGACAAATTCGATCAGCGCTTCGGGCGCCGCATTGCCGACGACGAACGCGACGATGCGCTGCCCCAGATCCTCGTCGGGCATCCCGACCACAGCCACCTCGTCGACGCCGTCATGGCCCAGCAGCACGGTCTCGATCTCCCCCGCACCGATCCGGTAGCCGCCTGATTTGATCAGATCCACCGACTCTCGCCCGACGATGCGGTGCATGCCGTCGGCATCGATGACCGCCACGTCGCCGGTGCGGTACCAGCCGTCGGAATCGAAGGCGTCGGCGGTGGCCTCGGGCCGGTTGAGGTAGCCGCCGAACACCATGGGGCCCTTGATCTGCAGCCGTCCGATGGTTTCGCCGTCGTGCGGCACGGGTGCGCCGTCGTCGTCGACGAGGCGGGTCTGCACGCCGGCCAGCGGCAGCCCGACCCAGCCGGGTCTGCGTTCACCGTCGACGCGGGTGCTCAGGGTGATCAGCGATTCCGTGCTGCCGTAGCGCTCGACCGGGGCATGTCCGGTGAGCCGCACCAACTCGTCGAACACCGGGACCGGCAGCGGCGCGCTGCCGGAGACCAGCAGCCGTGCCGTGGACAGCGCCAGGGCCGAGTCGAGATCCTTGACCACCCGCGACCACACCGTCGGCACCCCGAAGTACAGCGTGCCCTGGGCCTCCGCGTACGCGGCCGGCGTCGGTTTCCCGGTGTGGACGAAGCGGTTTCCGATTCGGAGCGAGCCGAGCAGACCCAGCACCAGGCCGTGCACGTGGAACAGCGGCAGCCCGTGCACCAGGGTGTCGGCGGCGGTCCACTGCCACGCGGCGGCCAGCGCATCGATGTCGTCGGCGATGGCCTGCCGGCTGATCGGCACACCTTTGGGCGCCCCGGTGGTCCCGGAGGTGTACATGATGATCGCGGTCGAATTCGGCGGCGGCTCGGGATAGCGGTGCCAGGACCGGGCATGCAGCCGGACCGGGATCAACGGGAGCCCTTCAGCCTCCTCGGGCTGCTCCCCCAGCCAGGCCTGGGCGCGGGAGTCGGCGAGGATGTGCCGGCGTTCGGCGGCGCCGACGTCGGCCGGAACCGGGACCACGGGCACGCCGGCGATCAGGCATCCGATGATGGCGAGCACTGTCGTCGGGGTCGGGGTCGCCAGGACCGCGACTCGCTGCGCGACGGCCACCCGCTCGGCCACCGAGGTGGCGGCGCCGACGAGATCGCTGCGGCTCAGCACGGTCCCGTCGATGGTCACGGCGTCGGTGAGTTCGGCACCGGCGGCGACGGCAGCGGGGTTCAAGGAGGCCAGCAACACGCTTGTGAGGCTACCGTCGGGTGCTATGGGCACAGCAGCTGGACGCGATCGCGACGATGCGGGCCGGCCCCGCAGTACGCGTCCACGGGACGCACTCGGCCGGCCGTTGCCCTACGGCAGTGAGGGGGTGGCCCGAATCCCCGATGACCTGGAGCTCTCCCCGACCGAGACGCTCGCGTACGCCCAGGATCTGCTCGAGCGCGGTCAGGCGTTCAGTGCCCACGAAGTACTCGAAGCGGCGTGGAAGAACGGCCCGGAGCACGAGCGTGCGCTCTGGCAGGGGCTGGCACAGCTGGCCGTGGGCATCACCCATGTGCAGCGCGGCAACCGGACCGGCGCGGCCACCCTGTTGAGGCGTGCCTCGGCGCGGCTGGCGCTCGTCGACCCACCGGCGCCCTATGACGTCGACGTGGTCGGTCTGGTCGCGTACGCCGATGCTCTGGCCGGTGACGTCGATCTCGCCGGCGAGATCGCGCCGGCGCGGTTGCGGACCGGGTTGAGAGTCGCGGTGCGCCGGACAGCGACGCGCGAGGTGTACCGCAACAACTGGCTGACGCTGCGCGAGGACGAGATCGTGCGGCCCGACGGCAGCGCCGGCGTCTACGCCGTGGTGGACAAGCCCACGTATGCCCTGGTGATCCCGTATGACCCCGATCAGGATCGATTCCATCTCGTCGAACAGTTCCGGTACCCATTGGGGCTGCGGCGGTGGGAATTTCCCCAGGGCACCGCGCCCGAGCAGGAGCACATGGACCCGATTGCGCTGGCCCACCGTGAACTTCGCGAGGAGACCGGGCTGTGCGCAGAGAGCATGGAACGTTTGGGCCAGCTCGACGTGGCTCCCGGGATGAGCAGCCAGCGCGGGTGGGTGTTCCTGGCGACGGGCCTCACCGCGGGTGAGCACGAACGCGAGCACGAGGAACAGGACATGCGCAGCGGGTGGTTCTCGCGTACCGAAGTTGAGCGGATGATCCGCGACGGTGAGATCACCGATGCCCAGTCGATTGCCGCACTGGCGTTTCTACTGTTGCGCGAGAGCAAAATTCAGCGTTGACATCAACTTAGGTTGAGGTTCTAGCGTCGAGCGCGTGAGCCAATCAGAGGTGATAGTCGACCAAGTTGTCCTGCGCGACGGCTTCGTCCCATTGATCGATATCAGCAGCGCGCGCAACGGCGACGCGCGCCGGCGTCAGGTGGTGGCCGATGCCCTCGGCCGGTGCTGCGAAACCAGCGGCTTTCTCCTGCTGACCGGCCACGGGGTCCCCGATGCGGTGATCGACGATGTCAATCATGCTCTGCGCGAGTTCTTCTCACTGTCTCAGTCCGAGAAAGAACGGATCGGGGCGGACCCTACCGATCCGCTGGCCCGCGGGTTCAGCAGTGCGGGCAATCTCGCCGCCACCAACGACGGCGCCGACCCAGCCGCCGAGGACCAAGCACCGGATCAGGTCGAGAAGTTCGTCCACTTCCCGCAGGGCAATCCGGAAGGGCTCAGCGGCCCCGGGTGGACCGACGAACGCGTGTTCGTCGCCGAACGCTGGCCCGAGGTCCCGGGGTTCCGCACGGCCTACCAACGCTATTACGACGAGATGGCTTCCCTTGCCACCGAATTGTCGCGATTGTTCGCGCTGGCCCTGGGTCTGCGCGAAGACTGGTTCGACGCTTTGATCGACCGGCACAACTCCAACCTGATGGCCAACCACTACCCGGCCGACGATCAACCCGCGGGCCACATCCGGCTGAGCCGGCACAGCGACTGGGGCAACCTCACGATCCTGCTGCAGGACGAATCCCAGAGCGGGCTACAGGTTCTCGACGATCGCGGCGAATGGCTGGACGTGCCGGTGGTTCCGGGATCGTTCGTCATCAACATCGGTGACCTGTTGGCCCGGTGGACCAACGACCGGTGGGTGAGCACGGTGCACCGCGTGGTGAGCACCGGAGCACCCACCGCCGAACGGTTCAGTCTCCCGTTCTTTCACCAACCCAACTTCGACGCCGTGATCGAGTGCATTCCCACGTGCGCCACGGCGGACAATCCACCGCGGTATGACCCGGTGGTGTCCGGGCCGTACCTGCTGAACAAGTTCAAGGTGGCCTATGACCTGAGTCCCGGCTGAGGCCGGCTCAGTGGCGCTCGGCGAGGGCCCGCAGGAAGAACATCAGGTTGGCCGGCCGCTCGGCCAGGCGCCGGACGAAATAGCCGTACCACTCGTTGCCGAACGGGACGTACACCCGGACATGGTTGCCCCCGTCGGCCAGCCTGCGTTGCTCGACGTCGCGGATGTTGTAGAGCATCTGATACTCGAACCCGTCTACACCGCGGGAGAATTCGTGAGCCAAGGCCGGCACCGCATCGATGATCACCGGATCGTGTGAGGCCACCATCGGGTAGCCCGATCCGGCCATCAGCACCCGTAGGCACCGCAGGTAGGAGTCGGTGACCTGGTCGGCATCGCGGTAGGCCACCGAGGCCGGTTCGTCGTAGGCACCCTTGCACAGCCTGATGCGGGCTCCCGCCGCGGCGAACTCGCGGCAATCGGCCTCGGTGCGGTGCAGGTAAGCCTGCAGAACCGTGCCCAGCCAGTCGAATTCGGTGCGCAGGTCGCGAACGATCGACAGGGTCGAGTCGGTGGTGGTGTGGTCCTCGGCGTCGACGGTCACCCAGGCCCCCACGTCACGGGCCTTGGCGCAGATGGTGTGCGCGTTCTCATAGGCGATCTTCTTGCCGTCGCGGGGCAGCGCCTGGCCGAGGGCCGAGAGCTTGAGTGACACCTCCAGCGGCCGCACCGCCGTATCGACGTCACCGCGACGCGCCAACCCATCGAGCAGGGTGAGGTAGGCCTGCACGGTGCGTTCGGCATCCTCACTGCTCGTGGTGTCCTCGCCGAGGTAGTCGACGCTGACGAAGCGGCCCGAATCCCTCAGCGCGCGAACGGTGTCGAGCGCATCGGGAACGGTCTCCCCGGCGACGAAGCGGTCGACGACCTTGCGGGTGACCGGGAGGCGTTCGGCGGTGTGACGCAGCCGCGGCGAGCGCGACGCGGCCAGGATCGCCGGTCGGGCGACGCGCTGAAAGACGCCCATGTCAGACCTCCATGTGAGGGTAGGTGTGGTTGACGGGCGGCACGAAGGTCTCCTTGATCGAGCGGGCCGAGGTCCACCGCAACAAGTTCAGCGCCGAGCCGGCCTTGTCGTTGGTGCCCGAGGCCCGGGACCCGCCGAACGGCTGCTGCCCGACGACCGCGCCGGTCGGCTTGTCGTTGACGTAGAAGTTGCCTGCCGCGTTCCGCAACCGGTCGGCGGCGGTGAGCACCGCGGCGCGATCGTCAGCGATCACCGCGCCGGTCAGTGCGTACCGCGCGCCGGTGTCCACGACGTCGAGGATGCGCTCGTAGTCCGCGTCCGGGTAGACGTGCACGGCCAGGATCGGGCCGAAGTACTCGGTGGAGAAGGCCTCATCGGTCGGATCGTCGGACAGCAGAACGGTGGGCCTGACGAAATAGCCTTCGCTGTCGTCATATTCGCCGCCCGCGGCGATGGTGACGCCCGCTGCGTCCTTGGCCCGCTCGATCGCCGCGACGTTCTTGGCGAAGGCGCGTTCATCGATCACGGCACCGCCGTAGTTGGTGAGGTCGGTGACGTCTCCGTACTTGAGGTCCGAGGTGGCCGAGAGGAAGTCGTCGCCCATCTCATGCCAGACCGAACGCGGGATGAAGGCCCGGGACGCGGCCGAGCACTTCTGGCCCTGATAGTCGAAAGCACCGCGAATCAGGGCTGTGCGCAGCACATCCGGGCGGGCCGAGGCGTGGGCGACGACGAAGTCCTTACCGCCGGTCTCGCCGACCAGCCGTGGATAGGTGTGGTAGTTGCCGATGTTCGCACCGACCTCGCGCCAGAGGTGCTGGAACGTCTTGGTCGACCCGGTGAAGTGGATGCCGGCCAGTCGCGGATCGGCCAGTGCCACATCGGAAACCGCGATTCCGTCGCCGGTCACCAGGTTGATGACGCCGGGTGGCAGTCCGGCGTCCTCGAGCAGCTGCATGGTCAGGTAGGCCGCGAAGGTCTGGGTGGGTGAAGGTTTCCACACCACGGTGTTGCCCATCAGGGCCGGCGCAGTGGGCAGGTTGCCGGCGATCGCGCTGAAGTTGAACGGGGTGATGGCGTAGACGAAGCCCTCGAGCGGCCGGTGGTCGGTGCGATTCCACACGCCGGGGCTGCTGACGGGCTGCTGGGCCAGGATCTGGCGGGCGAACTCGACGTTGAAACGCCAGAAATCGATCAGCTCGCAGGGGGCGTCGATCTCGGCCTGGTAGGCGGTCTTGGACTGGCCGAGCATGGTGGCGGCGGCGATCTTCTCCCGCCACGGTCCCGACAGCAGGTCGGCCGCCCGCAGGAACACGGCGGCGCGTTCGTCGAACGGCATCGCCGCCCACTGGTGTTTGGCGGCCAGTGCGGCGTCGATGGCCGCGTTGGCGTCAGCGTGTTCGGCGTTGGTCAGGGTGCCCAGCCGGGCGCTGTGGCAGTGCGGCTGCACCACGTCGATCCGTGCGCCGCTGCCCATCGTGTGTTTGCCGCCGATGACGTGCGGCAGGTCGATCGGGGCGCCGGCCAGATCGCCGAGCGCGGTGACGAGCCGGACGCGCTCGCCCGAGCCCGGCGCGTAGTCGTGGACCGGCTCGTTGGCCGGCGAGGGCACGTCGGTGATGGCATCCATGACTCAAGAATCCCCGACGTGACCCACGCAACATTTGTTCGATCAGACAAGACTTACTGCTTTGATCGGTAGAATCGGACAACATGCGGACAACGGGCGTCAGCCTGGGCCAACTGCTGTTGGCGCTGGATGCCACGCTGGTCCGGCTGGTGCAGGCGCCACGCGGCCTGGATCTGCCGGTGGCCTCCGCCGCGTTGATCGATTCCGATGATGTGCGCCTGGGTCTGGCGCCGTCCGCGGGGGCGGCCGACCTGTTCTTTCTGCTCGGTGTCTCCGAGAACGATGCGCTGCGGTGGGTCGAGCAGCAGAGCGCGCGCCGCGCGCCCACGGCGATCTTCATGAAGGACCCGCCGGCGGCGTTGGTCAGCCGGGCGGTGGCCTCGGGCACCGCCGTCGTCTCAGTCGATCCTCGGGCCCGCTGGGAGCGGCTCTACCGGTTGGTCAACCATGTCTTCGAACACCACGGGGACGGCGCGCTACACGACTCGGGCACCGACCTGTTCGGCCTGGCCCAATCCGTCGCCGAGCGTACGCACGGCATGGTCAGCATCGAGGATGCCCAGTCCCACGTACTGGCCTACTCGGCGTCCAGCGACGAGGCCGACGAGTTGCGCCGGCTGTCGATTCTCGGCCGGGCCGGGCCGCCGGAGCACCTGGCCTGGATCGCGCAGTGGGGCATCTTCGACGCGCTGCGCTCCCGGCCGGAAGCCGTGCGGGTGGCCGAGCGCCCCGAACTCGGACTACGCCCCAGACTGGCCATCGGCATCTTCGCCCAGGCCGTCGACGAGCGCCGGGCCCCGGCGTTCATCGGCACCATCTGGGTGCAGCAGGGCAGCCGCCCGCTTGCCGACGATTCCGAGGACGTCCTGCGCGGCGCCGCGGTGCTGGCCGGACGCATCATGGCGCGGCTGGCTGCTGCCCCGTCGACGCATGCGGTGCGGGTGCAGGAACTGCTGGGTTTGGGCGAGCCGGATGCCCCCGTCGAGGTCGAGTTGATCGCCAAGGAGCTGGGCGTGGCCACCAGCGGCCGAGCCGCTGTCATCGGCTTCAGCGGATGGGCCGCGGCAGCCGACACCAACGGCACCGCGGCCGCCCGACTCGCCGATGTTCTGGCATTGAGCGCCAGTGCATTTCGTCATGACGCCCAGATGGCCTCGGTGGGTTCACGCGTCTATGTGTTGTTCCCCAGCACTGGCAAGGCGGTGACGTCGTGGGTCCGTGGCACGGTGGCGGCCCTGCGCGCCGAGTTGGGGATGCAGTTGCATGCCGTGGTCGCGAGCCCGGTGGCCGGACTGGCCGGACTGGCCGGGGCCCGCGCGGACGTGGACCGGGTGCTCGATACCGCCGAGCGTCATCCCGGAACGCTGGCCGCGGTCACCTCACTGGCCGAGGCCCGCACCACGGTGCTGCTGGACGAGATCGTCACCGCGATCGCCGCCGACGAGCGGCTGATCGATCCGCGGGTGCAGACATTGCGGGCCGACGAGCCGGTGCTGGCCGAAACCCTGGGCGTGTACCTGGACTGTTTCGGTGATGTCGCCGCGGCGGCCCAGCATCTGCATGTGCACCCCAACACGGTGCGCTACCGGATCCGCCGGGTCGAACAGCTGCTGGGGACCTCGCTCAACGATGCCGACGTGCGGCTGCTGCTCGCGTTGAGCCTGCGTGCCACGGCATGAGGGAGCCCGCGTCCTGTCCATCGTTCGGTTGACAGACGAATCAGCCGTGAAGTCGTCGCGCGCCGACGCCCGGAGGGGCACCGTAGGGGTATGACTACCGAAGCGGTTCAGCAGGAATCCGAACATCCGTTTCTGAGCGGGAACTTCGCACCGGTGCATGACGAGGTCACCGTCACCGACCTCACGGTCACCGGTGCCATCCCGGACTATCTCGACGGACGCTATCTGCGCACCGGCCCCAACCCGCTGCAGGCTCCCGATCCGCGGCGTCACCACTGGTTCCTGGGTGACGGCATGGCGCACGGGATCCGGCTGCGTGACGGCGCGGCGACGTGGTACCGCAACCGCTGGGTGCGCTCGTCCTCGCTGGCGCGTCAGCTCGGCGAGAAGTGGGCCGGCGGCGCGCACGCGGGCGGATTCGATTTCCCGGCCAACACCAACATCATCGGCCACGCCGGCAAGACCCTGGTCCTCACCGAGGCCGGGGTGCGGCCTTACGAGCTCACCGAGGAACTCGACACGGTGGGGCCGTCCGATTTCTGCGGCACCCTGTTCGGCGGGTTCACCGCCCATCCCAAGCACGATCCGAAAACCGGTGAGCTGCATGCGGTCTCATACAATCCCCTGCGGGGAAATCTGGTGACGTACACCGTCACCGGGGTGGACGGCAAGGTCCGGCGCACCGTCGACATCGCCTTGCCCGCGCACACGATGATGCACGATTTCACCCTCACCGAAAAATATGTGGTGGTCTACGACCTGCCGGTGCTGTTGGATCTGACGATGATGGTCAAGAGCGCTCCGGCTCGGGCCGCGGCACGCCTGCTGACCGGCTTCGCAGCCCGCCACGCGGCCCCCGACTTCGTATTGCGCGCGGCGATGCGCGGATCCGAACGCGCCGCACTGCCGACGACGTCGATGCCCTACCGCTGGGCGCCGGAGCACGGTGCCCGAGTCGGGGTGATGCCCCGCGAGGGTTCGGCCGCCGACATCCGCTGGTTCGACGTGTCGCCGTGCTACGTGTTCCACGCGCTCAACGGATACGACCAGGCCGGGCCGGACGGCGAGCAGATCGTGCTCGACGTGGTCCGGCATCCGGCCGTGTTCACCACCGGGGACCGGCTGTTCACCGACTCGATCACGTTGGACCGCTGGACCATTGACCTTCGCACCGGTCGGGTGCGGGAGCAGCGGCTCGACGATTCCACCCAGGAGTTCCCGCGCATCGACGATCGGCTCACCGGGCGGCGCCACCGGTACGGCTACACCGTCAGTCTCCCGTCGGAACCGGACGCGGCACCGGCGGCCATCCTTCGCCACGACCTGCGCGAGGGCGCCACCGAGCGGATCGAGTTCGGGCCCGGGCGCGAGCCCGGTGAATTCGTGTTCGTCCCGTCCGGGCCGGAGGCCGACGAGAACGACGGCGTGGTGATGGGATTCGTCTACGACCGTGCCGAGAACCGCAGCGATCTCGTGCTGCTCGACGGGCAGAGCCTGGCACCCGTTGCCACCGTGCATATTCCGGTCCGGGTTCCGCACGGCTTCCACGGCAATTGGGTGGCGTCAGACCGCTAGCATCGGCAGATGACCGAAACCGGTCCACCCACCACATCGCGCCCTGGCGTCCACGAGCCGTCGGACTGGCACTGGATGTGGGAGACCTACGTCTGCGGCCTGTGTGTCGCGGCGATTATCGCGGTCGTGCTGCTGCAGCACACCCTCGGCGGCAATGTGCCAGTAGCGTGCGGAGCGCTTGCTGCGATGGTCGTCATAGTTCTGGCGTTCGGACGCAACATCATTCGCGATGCGGATCCGGTTGCCGGACCGGTTCGCCTGAGGACGGCGACGTTCGTGGCCGTGATGATCGGCCTGTGGCTGATCGCGCTGCTGGCAGCGTCGCCCGCCGTCGCGGCCATCCCGGCGCTGTACCCGCTGATTTTCGCGACGCTGCCGCTGACGGCGGCGTTGACGCTGACCTTCCTGGTCACGTTGGCACCGTTGGGTCTTGCCGTGGCGAATCACGGGCTGGGGTGGCCGAGTCTGCCCGCGGTCGCGGCGGTGACGCTGGTCGGCGCTTTGGCGGCCCCGATCATCGGCACGACGATCATGACCACCATGCGGCAGCGGCAACAACTGGCCGAGACGGTCGCTGAGCTGGCGGCGAGCCGGGCCCAGGCCGCTCAGCTGTCCCGCGAAGCCGGGGTGGCCGCGGAGCGGGAACGGCTGGCCCGGGAGATCCATGACACCCTGGCGCAGGGATTCACCAGCATCGTGGCACTGGCCCAGGCCGTGCAGGCAGAGAGCGTCGGCGATCCGGCCGCCGCCGCCCGCCACGTCGAGCTGATCCGCACCACCGCGCGCGACAACCTGGCCGAAGCACGCACGATGGTGACCCGGCTGACGCCGGCGGCGTTGGAGGAGGGCACCCTGCCGGCCGCGCTGCGCCGTCAGGCTGAGGGTCTGGCCGCCGAGACCGGCATCGCCGTCGACGTGCGTATCGATGACGACCTACCGCAGCTGGGCATGGCCACTGACGTGGTGCTGCTGCGCAGTGCGCAGGAGGCGATGACGAACGTGCGGCGGCATGCCCACGCCAGTGAGCTCCAGGTGCGGCTGCAGACGGTGCAGGATGAGGTGAGACTGTCGTTGTCCGACAACGGCATCGGCCTGAAGCCCGACCATGTCGACGGCTTCGGCCTGCGCGGTATGCGGGCCCGGCTGGACCAGGTCGGCGGTACGTTGACGCTGTCGACGGCCGACGGCGGCGGAGTGCGGGTCGTGGTGGCGGTGCCGGCATGACGACCGTCCTGCTGGTCGATGACCATCCCGTGGTCCGGGAGGGGCTGCGCGGCATGATCGACGCCGAGGACGACCTGACCGTGATCGGCGAGGCGGGCTCCGGGGCCGAGGCGATCGAGCTGGCCCACACGCTGAGGCCGGACGTCATCCTGATGGACCTGCGGATGCCCGGCATCGACGGTGTCACCGCCACCGCGCGGATCCTGACGGACAATCCGTCGACGCACATCGTCGTCGTCACGACCTACGAAAGTGACACCGACATCCTGCGCGCGGTCGAGGCCGGGGCGACGGGATATCTGCTCAAGGATGCGTCACGCGCCGAGTTGGCCCGCGCGGTGCGCGACGCCGCGCGCGGTAAGACGGTGCTCGCCCCGGGCGTGGCCGACCGACTGGTGAACGCGGTCCGCGCACCGTCGGTGACGCTGTCGACGCGGGAAGCGGAGGTGCTGGCCCTGGTGGGCACCGGCGCCACCAACGCCGATATCGGGCGCGCCCTGCACATCAGCGAGGCCACGGTGAAGACGCATCTGCTGCGCGCGTTTCAGAAGCTCGGGGTGTCCGACCGCACCGCGGCGGTCACCAGAGCGATGGCACTGGGATTACTGCGCTGACAATCGCTGCACCGCAGCCTCAGCCCAATCGCTGCACCGCAGCGGCGATACGCTCGTCCGTCGCGGTCAGCGCGACGCGCACGTACTGCGCCCCGGCCGGACCGTAGAACTCGCCCGGCGCCGCGAGAATCCCGCGCTCGGCCAACCACTTGACGGTGTCGCGGCACGGCTCGCCGCGGGTGGCCCACAGGTAGAGCCCCGCCTCGGAGTGCTCCACGGTGAACCCGGCCGCCTGCAGGGCGGGCAGCAGGAGCGCACGGCGCTTCGCATACCGCTCGCGTTGCACGGCTTCGTGCTCGTCGTCGTCGAGGGCGGCGACCATGGCGGCCTGCACCGGCCCCGGCACCATCATGCCGGCGTGCTTGCGCACCGCGAGCAATTCGGCTACCAGGGCGGGGTCGCCGGCGACGAACCCCGCGCGGTAGCCGGCCAGCGAAGAAGTCTTGGACAGGGAGTGCACGGCCAGCAGTCCGGTATGGTCACCGTCGCTGACCGTCGGGTGCAGCACGCTGAGCGGTTCGGCCTCCCAGCTCAAGCCCAGGTAGCACTCATCGGAGGCGATCACCACACCGCGCTCGCGCGCCCAGGACACCACCTTGCGCAGGTGGTCCAGCGGGAGCACCTTGCCGGTGGGGTTGCTGGGTGAGTTCAGGTAGATCAGTGCGGGACGCTGCGGCCCGAGCTGGGTCAGTGAGTCGGCCCGGAGCACCTGCGCCCCGGCCAGCAGGGCACCCACCTCGTAGGTGGGATAGGCCAGTTCCGGGACGACGACGGTATCGCCGGCGCCGATCGCCAACAATGTCGGCAGCCAGGCGATCAGCTCTTTGGTGCCGATCACCGGCAGCACTGCGTCCGGAGCCAGATCGGTGATGCCGTAGCGGCGGCGCAGCGCGGCTGCGGCGGAGGCCCGAAGCGCCGGGGTGCCGGCGGTCGTCGGGTAGCCGGGAGCCGAACTGGCAGCGGCCAGCGCGTCCCGGATCACCGGCGCCACCGGGTCAACCGGAGTGCCTACCGAAAGGTCGACGATTCCGTCGGGGTGCGAACGGGCCAGAGCCGTGACGTCGGCCAGGGTGTCCCATGGGAACTCTGGCAGTACCGCCGAACGACGCTGTCGCACCACGTCAGTCTCGAAGCCGGATTCGACCGTACTCAGTCCTCTGCCTTGGCCGGCAGTTCCTTGATCACCTGCGGGTCATTTTCGGTCTGGCCGACCTTGGAAGCGCCGCCGGGCGAGCCGAGCTCGGAGAAGAAGTCGGCGTTGGCCTGCGCATAGCTGCTCCACTGGTCCGGGACGTCATCTTCGTAGTAGATGGCCTCGACCGGGCAGACCGGCTCGCATGCGCCGCAGTCCACACACTCGTCGGGGTGGATGTACAGCATGCGTGCACCCTCGTAGATGCAATCGACCGGGCATTCCTCGATACATGCCTTGTCTTTGACGTCGACGCAGGGTTCGGCAATGACGTACGTCACTGATGTCTCTCCTGTCCAGTGGGCTGCTGGGCTCGGTGTTCGGGACTCTGATGAGTCGACGTCACAGTATGCGTTGCCCATACTTGGACGCTCGTCTCAGTGTGCCCTAACTTGACGCACCGCCCAGTTAAGGGTGGCGCGTAGTAACTGATACTAAACGTCGCAGATATACCTCGCCTAGTCGCCACGGCCTATTACTTGCGCCTACTTGCACCGCGCCAACGCCAGTCAACTAGTTGCATAGGACCGCCGGTCCCACCTACCCTGCCGACATGGGGTTGGCCTATCCGAACCTTTTGTCACCGTTGGACCTCGGGTTCACCACACTGCGCAATCGCGTGGTGATGGGTTCGATGCACACCGGCCTGGAGGACCGCGCCGGTGACACCGCGAAGCTGGCCGAGTACTTCGCCGAGCGGGCCCGCGGCGGCGTCGGGCTGATCATCACCGGCGGCTACGCACCGAACAAGACTGGTTGGCTCTTGCCGTTCGCCTCGCAACTCGTGTCATCGTCGGAAGCACGGCGCCATCGCCGGATCACCGGCGCCGTACATGAGGCCGACGGCAAGATCCTGCTGCAGATCCTGCACGCCGGACGCTATGCCTACCACCCACTTTCAGTGAGCGCATCGGCGATCAAGGCTCCTATCAACCCGTTCCGGCCGCGCGCGCTGCGCGACGTGAAGGGCACCATCGACGATTTCGTCCGCTGCGCGCTGCTGGCCCGCGAGGCCGGTTACGACGGTGTCGAGATCATGGGCAGCGAGGGCTACCTGCTCAACCAGTTCCTGGCGCCGCGCACCAACAAACGCAAGGACGCCTGGGGCGGCACCCCGGAGAAGCGCCGCCGCTTCCCGGTCGAGATCGTGCGCCGGGTTCGCGACGCGGTCGGCTCCGACTTCATCATCTGCTACCGGATGTCGATGGCCGATTACGTCGAGGACGGCCAGAGCTGGGACGAAATCATCGCGCTGGCAACCGAAGTCGAGGCTGCCGGGGCGACGATCGTCAACTCGGGATTCGGCTGGCACGAGGCCCGGGTGCCCACGATCGTCACCTCCGTGCCCAACAGCGCGTTCGTCGACATCAGCAGTACGGTCGCCGAGCACCTTTCGATCCCGGTGGTGGCGTCCAACCGGATCAACATGCCGCAGACCGCCGAGCAGACACTGGCCGACACTCACGTGCAGCTCATCTCGATGGCCCGGCCCTTCCTCAGCGACCCCGACTGGGTGCTCAAGGCCGCCGAGGAGCGCGCCGACGAGATCAACACCTGCATCGCCTGCAACCAGGCCTGCCTCGACCACGCGTTCGTGCACAAGAAGGTGTCATGCCTGCTCAACCCGCGGGCCGGGCGGGAAACAACGCTGGTACTGAGTCCGACGCGCCGGGCCCGGTCGGTCGCCGTCGTCGGCGCAGGCCCGGCCGGCCTGTCGGCAGCGGTGAGCGCCGCCCAGCGTGGTCACCGGGTGACGCTGTTCGAGGCAGGATCGGCAATCGGTGGCCAATTCGACTTGGCCAGAAGGATTCCCGGGAAGGAAGAGTTCAACCAGACCATCCGGTACTACACCACCATGCTCGACAAGCTCGAGGTCGACGTGCGACTGGGGGCCCGGGCCGGGGTCGACGACCTGTCCGGTTTCGACGACGTGGTGCTGGCCAGCGGGGTCACCCCGCGGCTGCCCGCCATTCCCGGTATCGACCACCCGAAGGTGCTCACCTACGCCCAGGCCATCACCGGGGCGCCCGTAGGCAAGTCGGTCGCGGTGATCGGAGCCGGCGGAATCGGCTTCGATGTCAGCGAGTTTCTGACCACCGACAACTCACCGACGCTGAACCTCAAGGAATGGAAGGCCGAGTGGGGCGCCGTCGACCCCCAGGAGGCGCGCGGAGCACTCACCACCCCCCTGCCCGCACCGGCGGTCCGCGAGGTGTACCTCTTACAGCGCACCAAGGGACCGCAGGGCCGCAATCTCGGGAAGACCAGCGGCTGGGTGCATCGGGCCTCCCTGAAAGCCAAAGGGGTACATCAGCTTTCCGGGGTGAACTACGAGCTCATCGACGATGAGGGCCTGCACATCAGCTTCGGGCCAGAGCGCCGCGACCGGCGAGTGCTCCCCGTCGACAACGTGGTGATCTGCGCCGGACAGGAGTCGGTCCGCGATCTCGAGGATGCTCTGCGCAGCGCAGGAATCGAGCCGCACATCATCGGCGGCGCCGCCGTCGCAGCCGAACTCGATGCCAAACGGGCGATCAAGCAGGGCACGGAGTTGGCTGCTCGCCTGTAGCACGACAATCAGTGGTTCGGCCAAATTCGCGAAACTCCCGACGCCGCTAGTGGATTTCGGTATTTTGACGCCATCGGCTATTCCGCATGTGCGGGTCCAGTCCGCCCGCACACAGTTGTGGGGGGAGTCCACGCATGGCGATCGATCCAGGTCAACCCGTTCCATCTCGGCAATCCGATCAGCCCTCAGCCCAGCCGCTGATCGGAAAAGGGTGGTTCCAGGGCGTCGCGCTCGTGATGATCTTCGGGTTCTTCGTGATGGGACTCCTGGCCTACCGCACCTATACCGCCTCGATGCCGATGCCGCAGAAGGTCGTCACGCAGTCCGGTGACGAGCTGTTCACCGATGACGACATCACCCGTGGCCAGGAGATTTTCCAGTCCCGCGGTCTGCAGGAGTACGGCTCGATCGTCGGCCACGGCGCCTATCTGGGGCCCGACTACACCGCCGACTACTTGCGCCGGGCAACCGATGACGTCGCGTCGCAGTTGCGCATCGAGGGCATGGGTGACACCCACGACGCCGTGGTCACGGAGTTCCGGACCAACCGCTACGACGCGGCGACCGGCACGCTGGTGTTCACGGACCGGCAGGCCAGGGCATTCGACCGGATCGCCGGTCATTACGCCGAGTTCTTCGGCGAGGACTCCACCAAGAACGGCCTGCTGCCCAAGCTCATCACCGATCCGGCCGAAATCCACGATCTCACTTCGTTCTTCGCCTGGACAGCCTGGGCATCAGCCGCCGAGCGTCCAGGACACAACTACAGCTACACCAACAACTGGCCCGCTGAGCCCCGGGTCGACAACGGACCCACCGCCCAACTGATCGTGTGGTCCACGCTTTCGCTGATCATGCTTCTCGGCGGTACCGGCATCATGTTCGCCGTCTACGGCCGGTGGAGCCAGAAGATCGGCTGGCACAGCGCCGAAGCCCCGGCGTTGTCCTTCCGCCAGCCCGGCGAGGTGGCGCTCACCCCCGCTCAGCGCTCGGCCATCTGGTTCTTCGCCATCGTGTCGGTCCTGTTCCTGGCACAAGCGGTGTTGGGCGGCGCTGTCCAGCACTATCGCGCCGAGCTGTCCGACTTCTTCGGCCTGGATCTGGCCGCGATCCTGCCCTACAACCTGGCCCGCACCTGGCATCTGCAGCTCGCCCTGCTCTGGCCCGCCGCGGCATTCCTGGCCGGCGGTATCTTCCTGGCGCCGTTCATCGCCCGGCGCGAACCCCGGCGCCAACAGTGGTTGTCCTACGGACTGCTCGGTGCGGTTGTCATCGTGGTGGTGGGATCGCTGCTGTCCGAGGCGCTGTCCATCTACGGCGTCATCCCGTCCGGGTCCCTGCTCTCGCAGCAATGGGAGTATCTGGACCTGCCGCGGTTGTGGCAGATCCTGCTGGTCGTCGGCCTGTTCCTCTGGATCATCCTGATCTGGCGCGCCATGCGGTCCCGCCTGAAGGGCGAGTCGAAGATGAACATGCCGTGGGTGTTCTTCTTCTCCGGCCTGGCGATTCCGATGTTCTACGCGGTGGGCCTGCTCGCGGGCAGCGATACCCACCTGACGGTGGCGGACTTCTGGCGATTCTGGGTGGTGCATCTGTGGGTCGAGGATTTCCTCGAGCTGTTCACCACGGTGATGGTCGCCTACATCTTCGTGATGCTGGGCGTAGTCAGTCAGCGGATCGCACTCGGCGTGATCTTCCTCGACATCATCTTGTACTCGGCCGGCGGAGTGATCGGCACGATGCATCACCTGTACTTCTCCGGCACCCCTGTCGAACACATGGCGCTCGGCGCCTTCTTCTCGGCGGCCGAGGTCATCCCACTGACGTTCCTCACCGTCGAAGCGTGGGCGTTCCTCCAATTGGGTTCGCGCCAATCCGCGGGTGACTCCAAACCGTTCCCCCACCGATGGGCGGTCATGTTCCTGGTCGCCGTGGGATTCTGGAACTTCGTGGGCGCCGGGATCTTCGGGTTCTTGATCAATCTGCCGATCGTGTCGTACTACCAGATCGGAACGGCCCTGACCGCCAACCACGGGCACGCCGCGATGATGGGTGTCTACGGCATGCTGGCGGTGGGACTGGCCATGTTCGCGTTCCGCTACGTCATCCCCGCCGACAAGTGGCCCGAGAAGTGGGCGCGGGTGTCGTTCTGGTGCCTCAACATCGGACTGGCGTGGATGGTGTTCGCCAGCTTGCTTCCGCTCGGCATCATGCAGCTGTACCACTCGGTCAACGACGGGTACTTCGAGGCCCGCTCGCTCGGCTACCTCACCCAACCAGGCAACGCGGTGATGGAGTGGCTGCGGATGCCCGGTGACGTCATCTTCATCGTCGGCGGCATCCTCCCCTTCATCTGGATCGCCTGGCAAGCCTTGCGGCACTTCCGTTCCGGTCCCACCACGCTCGAGCTGCCCGAGCAGCCGCTCTACACCGAACTGTCGGCGACCCCCGCCACGGAGCCGCGATGACTGCACCTGCCACCTCGGCCTGGCTGATGGCCGGCTATGCCTTGGCCCTGGTCGCCGTGGCGTGGGGGTTCGACCTGATGGCGCGGCGCACGTCGATGCGGGCAGCGCGTTGGCGCACCGGGAATTTCACCTATCACGCCGACCACGACGCATGGCAGTGCCCCGAGGACCACTGGCTGTGGCCGACGTCGTTTGACCCCGAGAACCGGGTGATGCGCTACCGCGCCAAACCCGCGGTGTGCAATGCGTGCCCGGTCAAGGCCACGTGCACGACATCGGCGCATGGTCGTGAGATCAGCCGAGAGATCGACCCGTGGCCGTATTCCGAAGCGGGGCAGTTCCATCGCGGAATCGCCTGTACGGTAGCCGGTTTGGCGCTGGTGATGGTGTTGGCGATGCTGATCGGGCAGCACGGCAGCGGCGACCTGGTCGTGTTGGGTGTGACCGCGCTGATCATCGTCGCCGCCGCGATTCCGCTGGCCCGCCATCTGTGGGCAAGCCCCGCCAATTCACCTGACCATCTGCCGCACCGCTCCTCCGAGGAGGAACTGACCGCGGTGACGGTGGATCGCTTCGCTACCAAGTGGGGCGGCGGATATGCCGAACGGAAGGAAGACCATTGACTGCACTGTGGTGGTTCATCGGCGTCGTAGCCCTGATCATGCTGATCACGGTTGCCGCGCTGTCACTGAAGGTGCTGCGTGAATATGAGCGCGGCGTGGTGTTTCGGATGGGGCGTGCCAGACCGCTGTACGGCCCGGGCTTGCTGTTCCTGATCCCGTTCGCCGACCGGATGGTGCGCATCGATCAGCGCGTCGTGACACTCACCATTCCGCCGCAAGAGGTGATCACCCGCGACAACGTTCCGGCACGGGTGAACGCCGTGGTCATGTTCCAGATCACCGATCCGCTCAAAGCCGTGCTGGGAGTGGAGAACTACGCCGTCGCCACGTCGCAGATCGCGCAGACCACGCTGCGCTCACTGCTGGGGCGGGCCGACCTCGACACCTTGCTGGCGCACCGCGAGGACCTCAACGTCGACCTGCGCAGCATCATCGAGAATCAGACCGCGCACTGGGGCGTCGAGGTACGCGTCGTCGAGATCAAGGATGTGGAGATCCCGGAGTCGATGCAGCGGGCCATGGCGCGCGAAGCGGAGGCCGAGCGCGAGAGGCGCGCCAAGGTGATCAACGCCCGAGGAGAACTGCAGGCGTCCGACGAATTGAGGCAAGCCGCCGAGACCCTCTCCAAGACCCCGGCGTCACTTCAGCTCAGGTATCTGCAGACACTGCTTGAGCTTGGCGCCGACCAGAATTCGACGGTGGTGTTCCCACTGCCCGTCGATATCATCACGCCGTTCTTGAAGAACCCGGCCAGCCTTGGTGAGGCGCTGGCCAATGGGTTGGCCAAACACCGGGACTAGCCGGGGCATCCCGCGTTGGCCGGGCTTTGCCGCGTTTTCCCAGACCCACCGTCACGCCAGAGTGGCGCCGGCGGCCGGGCGCCACTCTGGCGTGACAAAGCACGGGGTCAGGCCTGCTTGAGGGCCTCGATCTCCAAAGTGATGGTGACCTTGTCGCCGACGACTGTGCCACCGGTCTCCAGCGGCATGTCGACGTCGATGCCGAAGTCCTTGCGGTTCAACACAACCGAGGCCTCGAAGCCGGCCACCGCGCCCTGTCCCATACCCGGGTTGACGCCGTTGAACTCGAGCTTCAGCGAGACCGGCTTGGTCACGCCCTTGAGGGTGAAGTCACCGTCGACGATGTAGTCGTCACCGTCGGGACGCACACCGGTCGAGACGAAGGTGGCGGTCGGGTAGTTCTCGGCGTCGAAGAAGTCTGCGGAACGCACGTGGGCATCGCGCTGCTCGTTGCGGGTGTCGATCGAAGTGACGTCGATGGAGGCGCTCACGGCCGGGGTGCCGTCCTCGGCGACGGTGATGGCACCGCTGAACGTCTCGAAGCTGCCGCGAACCTTGCTCACCATGAGGTGACGGACCGAAAAGTTGATCGAGGAATGCACGGGATCGATGGCCCAGGTGCCTGCGGTCAGGTCGGTAGCTACTGCGACGGTCATGGTTTCTCCTTGGTTCGGTTCTCAGGTCGAGCGCTGGTCGATCCGGCGCCTTCACCGGAGATAACCGGACCGTGGTCCGATTCAATTCCCGATTTCCGAGGATTTCTTTCACACCGGATGGGAAACCAAGGGTCCATAATTTGATGAGCAAATAACCACCGTCGTCAATTGTCAGGAGCGGAACAGCCGGTATGCACCTATTTGCCGCCTTGCTGGCCGGTACCGCAGCAACGACCGGGCTGATGCTGACGCCCGTCGGCAATATCTACTCGAGTTGCGCTTCAGCGCGTGCCGCGGGCGCCGCCCCGCTGTACGCGGGTCAACCCGGATACAACCGCAGACTGGATCTCGATGGCGACGGCGTCGCCTGCGAGAGAGGTGGAGCCCCAGCGACCGGCACCGGCGGACTCGCAACGGGTAGTACCGCTCCCGCGGCGCCCGACTCCGCACGAGTTCCTTCAGCCCCCGAGGCCGACTGGCCCACCTACGCCACCGTCGTCACCTGGACCGGCACGAACTGCATCCATATAACCGCGCCATCCGGAACCCCAGACGCCCTCCAGACCAGCCCGCACTGCGGCGGTCAGGCGACTCTGTTCAGTCGTGGCATCGGCGACCAGATGGTCGGTGCCGATCCGGTCATCGGCGACGCTACGAGCCTGTCGTGCGAGATCCTCAGCGGTCGGTTGATGGATTCGGGAACCGCCGGCGACGGCCACGACGTGAGCTGCCTGACGCGGGCGAGCGCACTCTCGTAGCCCGCGAGCGTGCGCAAAGTGCTGACGTGGTGCGGCATGTCCACAGGCAGACACGCACGCTCGCGGTGCAAGTGTTATGCGGCGAGCGGCGAGTAATCAGTGGTGCGCTGACGGGCGGGGCGGCCGATGCCCTCGGCGATCGCGACGAGCTCGGCCACAGTCTTGGCTGACCCGTTCTCGGAGCCGGCCATCCGGGAGATGGTCTCCTCCATCAAGGTGCCGCCCAGGTCGTTGGCGCCGCCGCGCAGCATCACCTGCGTGCGTTCGACACCGAGCTTGACCCAACTGGTCTGAATCGACGGGATCCGGCCATGCAGCATGATCCGGGCCAGGGCGTGCACGGCCCGATTGTCGCGGTGCGTCGGGCCGGGACGCGCCCCGCCGGCCAGGTACAGCGGCGAGGACTGGTGCACGAACGGCAGCGGCACGAACTCGGTGAAGCCGCCGGTCTTGTCCTGGATGCCGCGGAGCACGTTGAGGTGGCCCACCCAATGCTTGGGCGTGTCGACGTGGCCGTACATCATCGTCGACGACGAGCGCAGCCCCACCTCGTGGGCGGTCGTGACCACGTTGATCCACTCCGAGGTCGGCAACTTGCCCTTGGTCAGCACCCAGCGCACCTCGTCGTCGAGGATCTCGGCGGCCGTACCCGGGATGGTGTCCAGCCCGGCCTCGCGCAGCGAAGTCAGCCATTCCCGCACGGACAGCCCGCTGCGGGTCACACCGTTGGCGATCTCCATGGGCGAGAAGGCATGCACATGCATCGACGGCACCCGCGCCTTGACGGCCCGCACCAGATCCGCATAACCGGTGACGGGCAGCTCCGGGTCGATGCCGCCCTGCATGCAGACCTCGGTGGCACCGGCGACGTGGGCCTCCCAGGCCCGGTCGGCGACCTCGTCGGTGGACAGCGAGTACGCGTCGGCGTCACCCTTGCGCTGCGCGAACGCGCAGAACCGGCAGCCCGTGTAGCAGATGTTGGTGAAGTTAATGTTGCGGTTGACGACGAACGTGACGTCGTCGCCGACGGCATCGCGACGCAACGAATCAGCTAGTGCGGTAACGGCTTCCAGCGCCGGTCCGTCAGCGGTGGCCAGCGCGAGATACTCGTCGTCGCTGCAGCCACCCGGATCGCGTTCGGCCGAGCGCAGTGCGGCCAGCACATCGGTGTCGATGCGTTCGGGGGCTCGGGCGGCGAGCTCGTGCACCTTGGCGCGGATCGACTCCCAGTCTCCGAACGCACTGTCCAGGTCGCTGCGGGTCTCGGTGAGCCGGCCCTCGGCGTCGATCGCGGAATGCAGGTCGATCCGGCCCAGCGATTCGGACGCCTCGTCGGGCTCCTGCCACGGCCGCCCGACCGGGTTGACGTCGAGGGCGAACCCGGTGTCAGGATCGGCCAGTGCATCGACGTGCCCGCGTACGCGGGGGTCGATCCAGGCCGCACCCGCTTGTACGTACTGCGGCTGGGCGGTGAGGCGCTGCACCAGGTCGTAGCCGGCCTCGCCCGTCACGTCGGCCAGGTCGTCCAGCGCCGGCCACGGCCGTTCCGGGTTGACGTGATCGGGAGTCAGCGGTGACACGCCGCCCCAGTCGTCGACGCCGGCACCGATCAGCGCCAGGCAGTCCTCGCGCGACACCAGGTTCGGCGGCGCCTGGATCCGCATCTTGGGCCCGAGCACCAGGCGCGTCACCGCGATGGTCGCGATGAAGTCGTCGATCCCGGCATCGGGCGTAGCCGCCATCGCGGTGTGGTCCTTGGCCCGGAAGTTCTGCACGATCACTTCCTGAACGTGGCCGAACTCCTTGTGGGACTTACGGATTGCGTGCATGGTCTCGGCACGCTCGGTCAGCGTCTCGCCGATGCCCACCAGCAGGCCGGTGGTGAACGGGATCGACAACCGGCCGGCGTCGTCGAGCGTGCGCAGCCGCACCGCCGGGTCTTTGTCCGGGCTGCCGTAGTGAGCCTCGCCCTTGACCTCGAACAGGCGCCGGGAGGTGGTCTCCAGCATCATGCCCATAGACGGCGCGACGGGCTTCAGCCGCGACAGCTCCGACCAGCTCATCACGCCAGGGTTCAAGTGCGGCAGCAACCCGGTCTCTTCGAGCACCCGGATGGCCATGGCCCGCACGTAGTCCAGCGTGGAGTCGTAGCCGCGCTCATCGAGCCACTGTCGAGCCTCGTCCCAGCGGTCCTCGGGGCGATCACCGAGGGTGAACAGCGCTTCCTTGCAGCCCAACTCGGCACCCTGGCGGGCCACCTCGAGAATCTCGTCGGGCTCCATGTACATGCCCATGCCCTGCGCGCGCAGCTTGCCGGGCACGGTGACAAAAGTGCAGTAGTGGCAGGTGTCGCGGCACAGGTGCGTCACCGGGATGAAGACCTTGCGCGAATAACTGACCGGAAGCCGGCCGTTGGCTCCCCGCCGGCCGGCGGATTCCAGGCCGGCGTCGCGCACCCGGGCGGCGCTGGCACACAGATCGGCCAAATCCTCGCCGCGGGCCGTCATCGCGACGGCAGCCTCGTCGACGTTGAGGGTCACGCCGTCACGGGCCCGGCGCAGTACCCGCCGTAAGGCCCCCGAGGTGGTCGGCGCAGTTGGCACCGTGGATTTCGGTGGGACGGCCGGGATGGGCAGATCGGCGCCGTGCTGGGGGTTCAGAGCCACTCCCGTGTAACCCCGTCGTTCTGCACAATCATCCACGCGTCTCACATTCTGAAACCAATGCGCCCGACATACCGGCCACGATAGACCTCGCATGTCCGCTCGGCGCGAGGCCCTTACTGGACACACAACTCAAAGGTGCGACGAACCGGTTGCCGACCGCGTAAGTTATTTCCGTCGGGAAGGGGAGACCGGAGGAGTCGTGATGTCCACAAGCGTTCGTTCGTATCTCGTCGCGGGTGCCGCCGCAGCCACCGCCACGGCCATCGCCCTCACCCCCGTTCAAGCAGCTCCTGCCGATATCGCCGTCCCCGCCCACCCGACCTCCGCCGAGCCGCAGCTGACGCAGGCCATGATCGATCTGCTCGCCGCGGCCAGCCGGATGACGGCTGCGGTGGCGCCAAAGCTGCCTTCGGAATCCGGTGCCGCACCTGCGCTCGGGGTCGCGCCCGCAGCGGCGGTGACGGATGAGGTCGGAGTCCAGAATGCGGCCAGCGATTGGCTCACGGGTGCGTACCAGTTCATTCAATACTGGGTGGATTACGGCGTCGACCTCGCACAGTGGGTCCTCGGGTGGGTGCCCTTCGGCTACCTCATCGGTGATCAGGTCGGCCTCTTCTACGACTACTTGATCCGGCCGATCGCCGACAACATCTTCTACGACGCCATCGTTCCCATCGTCAACGATCCGCTGAACTTCGGCGTGTGGTGGAACAGCATCGGCAATGCAATCGGGTCCTCGATCAACGACGCCATCAACTTTGGCATTCAGGAATTCAACTACTTCTTCGGCTGGATTCTCCCGCCGCTCCCACCACGGCCCGGGCTCGCAACGACTCAGACCCTCGCCACATCCCAGGCACTCTTCCCGGGCCTGCGCGAGCTGGTCGGCGATGTCGTGCTGCCGCCCGCGGACTTCGTCACCGACGCCGCGGTCAACACGATCGACGGCGCGTACGGACTGGTGCACGACGCGACCGGCTTCGTGGTCGGCGGGGCCGAAGACGTGTTCGACGCGCTGCGCCTGCACTTCATCAGCAGGCAGATCGACATCAATTACAACCTCGTGAGCGCGCTGTCCGAACAAGGTGTCGGTCTGACCACCGACCTGATCCGGGTTCCGGACGACTATCTGCACGATGTCCTGGAGAACGGCGAGGGTCCGATCCGGGCGCTCGGCACTCAGGTCCGAACCGTCGCAGACAGCATCACCAGCCATGGCAGCAGTGCGCTCAACGCGGTCGGCGACTACGTCGACGATCAGATCAACTACTTCACCCCCGGCCGCCTCGCCACCACCACCGAGGAAGTGACCAGCGTTCCGCCGTCGGCACGGGCGTCCCTGCTGGCCGCACCCGCCGCAGACACGAAGTCGCCGGTCAAGGACGCTGTCACCACCGACACTGACACCACCACCGCACAGGACCGCGCGAAAGACCGTGCGACCCAAGTGCGGACCCGGGTGCAGACGGGGGTCAAGGATGCGGTCGATACTGCGAAGAAGGCCGGTGACGACACGCGTGAGGCAGTCAAGAACACCGTGCGGAATCTGACCCCGAAGACCAAGGCCACTCCGAAGACCAAGGCCACTCCGAAGGCCAAGGAGAAGGCGTCGAAGGCAGCCGGGAGCCAGTCCACGGACAAGGGCAAGCCGGACAGCGCCAAGAACGACAAGAAGTAGGTCAGCGACGGTAATGCCGTCGCAACATCGCCGCCGGTGGTAACGCACCGGCGGCGATCAATATCAGTGAGCCGAAGGCCATCAGGCCGCTGCCGGCGAAGACGATGTCACCGCCCGGTCCGCCGAAGGTCATCGCCACGACGGTGGCCAGCCAGGTCCACAACGGCAGCGCCGCTACGCGCATGGAATCGGTCCAGTGCATGGCAGCCCACACGAGCGCGGTGTTGACCGCTCCGGCAGCCAGTGCGCTCACCGGAAACGGGATCGATCCGATATATGACGGCAGCAGCAATGCACCTACGACGGCGGAGATGATGCCGTCAACCGCGAGCAGTGCCAGGACGATACGACCCAGCACCAGGTCTGAGGGCGGGGTCAGGTCGGAATGCTGTCGAGCAGACCGACCATCGAACCCACCACCCACTGGAAGTTGTCCGCACGGTCCTGCCAGTGCTGCAGGTTCGGATCCAGATCGGGGTCCATGAATGTGTCCCTTCGACGCCTCTGATTCACCGGAGCTTACCGCGTCCAGTTTTGGCTATTGCAGATTCACTCCGTGCAGCAGGTCGGTTTCCCATCCACGTGCGTCGCGCTCCCCCGCGTCGCCCGACACGAGCACATAGTGCTCCTCACCGATCACGGGCAGGGCGAGATTGTTGGACAGCGCGAAGGCGCGGCCGTCGGGGGCGACGGTGACCTGGGTAGCGTGCGCGCGCATCGCGGCGATCTTGGCGGGCAGCTGCGCGGTGGCGTCGACGACGGCGTCGATCTTGTCGTCGGCGTACCCGAACGGGACGTCGCCGACATCGATCCTGATCCAGTCCTCGGGAACGTCCTGCAGGCTCTGGAAGCCGGCCCGCATCGCGGTGCTCGCCATGACCGTCCAATAGAACTTGGGGACATCCCATTCGGCAGCGGCGACGGCCGCGGTGGTGACGCGGTGGGCCTGTTTGTGGTCGGGGTGCCCGTACCCGCCGTCGGGGTCGTAGGTGACGACGACGTGTGGGCGCAGGTCTTCGATGATCTGCACCAGTTCACCGACTGCCTCGTCGAAATCGGCATCGATGAACCGCTGTTGCTTGCGCGCCGGTGAACCTTCCATGCCCGAGTCACGCCACCGGCCGGGACCGCCGAGGAACCGGGGTGCGCCGATGCCGAGCGCGCCGAGCGCTTTCGTCAGCTCGCTGATCCGATATCCGCCCAGCTGATCGGCATGGTCAGCGGCCAGCCGTGCGTAGCGGTCACCGATGACCTCTCCCTCCTCGCCGAGGGTGCACGTCACCACATGCACTTCGGCGCCGAGTGCGGCGTAATGCGCGATCGTGGCACCGGTCGTGAGGGTTTCGTCGTCCGGATGGGCATGGACGAACAGCAGGCGGGGCGTTTCGCTGGGCATCGTGACCGACGATAGCCCGGTGCCGACGCCCGCGCGGGAAGACCCACGTCACCGGCTTCCCATACAACGCTGACGAATCCGGGTATCGCGCATACATTCACGGGGTGACCCGCCGTGAGCTCGAGTTCGGCTGCAGCATCATCGTCGTCGGGTTGCTGGCGGGCGTGGCCGGTATGGCGACGACGGTTCTCCTGCATTTCGTCGAACACCTCACCTACGCGTTCACGTTCGGCTCGCTGCTCGACGGCGTCACCGCCAGCAGCCCGGTGCGCCGCGCAGTCGGCCCGATGATCGGCGGAGCGCTGGCCGGGTTCGGCTGGTGGGTTCTGCGTCGGCACTACGAGGTGCCGGGGCTGGCTGCGACCATCGCCAATCACCGTGCCATCCCCCGGCTTTCACTGACCCTCGACGCCGCGCTGCAGGTATTGGTGGTCGGTTCGGGCGCATCCCTGGGTCGTGAGGGCGCGCCCCGGCAGGTTGCCGCGGTGCTCGGTGACGCCGGCACCTGCCGGTGGGCGCTGACACCCGAAGACCGCCAGATTCTGCTCGCCTGCGCCGCGGGGGCCGGACTCGGAGCGGTGTACAGCGTGCCGGTCGGCGGCGCCTTGTTCGCGATCCGCATCATGATGCACACCTGGCATCCACGCGCTGTCGGCGCTGCGCTGATCACCTCGGCGCTGGCGGTCGCCGTCGCGGCACCGGTGACCCATGTTCGGGCTCCGCTCGTTTGGCCGGATCCGAGCCTGTCGTATTTCCTGACCGGTTTCGCGTTGGTCCTGGCGCCGCTGGCGTTCGCGGTGGGCGCGGCCTTCAACCGGATCATGGCTGTGGCCCGGCCCGCGGTGCCACTCACGTCGTGGCTGATCATCCCGGGCATCGCCGTGGCGGGCCTGCTCGTCGGCCTTGGCTCGGTGTGGTGGCCCGAGCTACCCGGCAACGGCAAGAGCATCTTGACGGTCAGCCTCGCCAGCGGCATGACGCTGGGATCTGCCGCGGTGATCCTGCTTCTCAAGCCCGTCCTCACCGCGATCTTCCTGCGCGCCGGCGCGGTGGGCGGCATGCTCACGCCCGCCCTCGCGACCGGCGCGGCACTCGGTTCGCTGATCGCGCTGTCGATCAACGCTCTGGATATTCGTCCCGTCAGCGTCGCGGCGGTGTCGCTGACGTGTGCGGCCGGTGTGCTCGCGGTGACGCAGCGCGCACCGATCTGGGCCGCGTTGTTCGTCTGGGAACTGGCACGTCCGCCGCTGTGGGTGCTGTTGCCGTTCTTGGCCGCTGCGCTGGCCGCACATGGACTGCAATCACTCGCCGAGCGGCGCAACGATGTGATGGTCGACTGAGCGGCACCAGGGCAAACCGCGGACAACGAAATCCGTATTTTTCGGAAGTGACCGAGCCTGCCACTTCGTTGCCAACGCAAGCACCGCGCGAATACCGAGACCGGCGGTCCCATTAGTGGCCGGCATCGCACCCGCGGGACGGCTGTTTTACAGATCACACCTTCGTGTCCAGTGTGTCCGCGCTAACTCCCCAGCCGGATCTGCGTCGCCATTACTGCTGGGTAACTATCCGCGCGTACAGCCGAGGGCTTTCGCTGGCAACCATATGGCGGCCACCGACATATATTTGCTGTGATCGAGTCTCCGGTAGCCCAAATATCGCTACTTTGGGTATCGCAACCACATGCCTCTACCTCGGGAAATGGGCACTACCAGCAATATTTCAGATACCCAGAGTTCCTTTGCGGAACGCCACGTGGCTTCAGGTGAGCTGAAAAATAGTTAAGAAACTTTGCAGACAACTCAACTTACTTTGGGGTAACTTCTGCGCCGACCTTAGTTACGCTCCCGTAAGGAGATTCAATGCAACTCGCTGCTCGGTCATACCTGGCCGCGGGGGTGGCACTTGTTGGTGCCAGCGCGATCGCGGTCACTCCTGTGACTCCGCCCCCCTCACCGATACACGCGCCCGTCGCCCTGACGGCCGCCATCGAGAACCCGGTAACCGTTTTCGAGCCGGCGTTCGCCGCCACTCAGACGCTGATCAACAACGTCATCGAGCGTCAGACAACCAATCCGCTCCCGGTCCTGCGGCAGCTCGCCACCAACGTGGCCACGGGAGTTCAGGTGTTCGCAAACACAGATCCCGTCCTGGTTCTCGCGCTGGCACTGACTCACGGAGTCATCACTGCCCAGGAGATCGGGCCCAACCTGTCCGCACTCGGAGAGACCACCTCGGAATCTCTTACCGCCCTGGTCGCCGCACTGAGTGAACTGGGCGCCGGCCTGCCAGATGCGCTGCAGGCCGCCGGCGAGCTGATCGCCGCGGGCAAGCCCAATGAGGCGATCGACTCCTTCGTATTGGCGGGGCTCGGGCCGATCACCGGCATCTTGACCGGGGTGGTGAATCCCCAGATCAATGCCGTCGGGCACGTGCTCGGAATTCCACAGCCGATCATCGACGCGGCCACAGAGTCGTCCATCGGCCTCGTCCTGGCCGTCGCCATCTCAACGGTCGGAATCGGATTCAACCTTCCCGGCCCCCAGCCATTGGTGCAGCAGTTCATCACCAGCACCGGAAATGTCGTCAAGGCCGCGATGTCCGGCGATCCCGTCAACTTCGTCAACGCCGTACAGCACGGAATTGCCGACATGGCAGAGGATGTCGCCTACCAGGCGGATCAGACCATCAGCATGGGCAACTACATCGCTGATTCGTTCACCAACGCGCTCAAGCAGATCACGCCCAAGCCGGTTCCCTTCCCGGATATCGAGCTCCCCAAGGCTCTGGCCGCCCCGGCAGCGATTGCGGCGACGACGGCGATCACCACTGAGCTCGAACCCGCGACAACACCGGCCGAGGAGACCGTGTCGACGCCAGTCACCAAGGCGGACAACGCTTCCGGCACCGAGGCCGACGCGGCCGCACCGGTGGTGGACACGCCTGCCACCGACACGGGTGCCTCTGCCACCGACAGCGATGACGATGCCCCGGTCGCCACCAAGGTGTCGACAAAGGTGTCGACGAAGGCAGCGCCGAAGGCCACCAAGGGACAGGCAAAGGCGAGCGCCGCCAAGGCAGTCCGCGATCAGGTGAAATCGTCGGTCAAGAAGCTGAAGGACGGCCTCAAGAAGGACAAGGCCGGAGCCGAGAAGAGCGCCGCCAAGAAAGCGGATTCCGCCAAGGGCGCCGACGACTGACCTGACAGGACCATCGGCAGGCCCCCTTCATCTACTCGATGAAGGGGGCCTCCGCTTCTGAGGAAGCTCTCAGCTGTCGCTCAGGTACGTACGTCGAGACGACGCGCGTCGCCCTGAAGACACAAAGTGGCGGACTGCGACATTTGGTTGCTTCGGCAATATCGGAGCGAACTCAGGGTCACAGTCCCTTGCCGACGCCACGCATCACTACTCGCCCCGGTCGACCCAACCCACAGTGTCATCACCCCGACCGCGGGACCTTGACTGCGCAAAAAGGCGACAGTTGCGTGCTGCAATCAATACCTGCACTTCTCCGGACACGTTGGTCAACACAGCGAATATGTTGCATTCAATGACAGATGTTGGCGATGCTCGCGTCCCGCTTCACGTCCGCAGATTCGGGCTCACATCGACATCACCCAAATAGGGCTATTCACCAGCTAGTTCACGATGTTAATGACTTCGGTAGCCATTCAATCGACTTTGAATTCACATTTTCAAAAGCGCAAATTTGTAAACTTACTCTCAGGTAGCTTCAGCCTCGCCGGGGGATTGGATCCATCCAGAGGAGAAGCCCATGCAAGATGCAGCCCGTCCCTATCTAGCCGCTGGCGTCGCTCTACTCGGGGCCGGCGCGATCGCCTTAAGTCCGGTCGCACCGCCGATGCCGGACGTCACCGTGCCGGCGATTTCCACGGCCGCGGTTAACCTCTCGGCAACAACCGATCCGATCCAGGCCTACACCGACCTGTTCACAAACGTCTTCACCAACGTGCAAGCCCGCATCGGCGATGAACTGGCCGACCCGGCCCCGGTCCTGCAACAGATCGCGGCCAATCAGATCGGCAGCCTCACCGATATCGCCACCGCGCTGCAAGAGGCAGGCGCAGCGTTGTCCAAATCCCTGGACGCGTCGAACCCATATGGCCTCCCTGCGAAATTCCAGGAGGCATTCCAGGGTCTGCTGGCGGGCGATATCGAGGGCGGGGTGGCTGCGGCATGGCAAGGGATCCTGTTCACCGCCCTGGGCCTCGCCGAGTTATTGCCCGCCATGCAGCACGCATTCGCACAGCCGGTGGTCAACCTCGGCAAGGTGCTCTCGGACCCGCAAGTCCTGTTGGCACCGGCAATCGGACTACTCGTCCCGGTCTATGCGACCCTCAGCACCTCCGCGGAGGCCGCTCAGGGCATCGTCGACGCCGCTACGGCTGGTGATCCGCTGGGCGTTCTCAGCGCGATGGCGGCCGCTCCCGCCGTCATCGGCGACGCCATGATCAACGAAGGGCTGCTGGGGGACTCGGGACTGGTCGGAATAATGCGTAGCGCCCGCGAGTACGTCGCTACGCTCATCGCGCCGCCCGCCACCGAAACTGCCGCGGTGACAGCAGCACCCCAAGCCAAGGCCGCGACGGTGACCTTGGACATCGCCCCGCAGGCACCAGCTGCCGCACCAGTTGAGGCGCCACCCGCTGAGGCGGCGCCGGCCGAAAGCGCTCCTGCGGCAGAGGATTCCACTGCTGCGGACACATCGTCCAAGGTCACCACTCCGGTGGTGAGGGACAGCCTCAAGGCCGAGCCCGGCAAGACCCTGTCCACCAAGCGCTCCACCTCGGCCAAACAGGTCCGCGAAGGCGTTCAGGGAGCCGTCAAGAACGTGACGGACGGAATCAAGAGGGCCGCCGAAGGACTCAGCGGCAAGAGCACGGCCAAGAAGTCCAGCAGTGGGGCGTCGTCATCTGGAGCGGGCGCGAGCTCACACGACGCAGCCTGATCAGCACCACCCAATTGGCAGTCCGACTCCCCGTCGCGGCGCGGCGGGGAGTCGGATTGCATTCACTGCTCTCTGATTTTGACCGCCAGAACCGTTCGTCGCTGCCAAAATACTTAACCTTGCTCACTATCGTCTCGACCAGCTAGTTCACCTTGCTTACGAGTTTGTTAGCCAGCTCGCAGCCGCCAAAATCGACTTTTCAAATTCGTCAATTTGTAAAGCTACTCTCAGGTAGCTTCTGCCTCGTCGGGGGATTGGATTGATTCAGAGGAGAAGCAATGCAAGACGTAGCCCATCCCTATCTCGCTGCTGGCGTCGCGCTACTCGGAGCCGGCGCCATAGCCATAAGTCCGGTCGCGCCGCCGATGCCGGACATCACCGTGCCGGCGATCTCATCGGCTGAGGTGAGCCTCTCGGCGGCGGTCGATCCAATCGAGGCATACACCGCGCTGTTCACCAACACCTTCACCAATCTGCAGACCCTGGTGACCGCCGAACTCGCCGACCCGGCCCCGGTCCTGCAACAGGTGATCGCCAATCAACTCGTCAGTGCAGGCGCACTCTCCACCGCATTGCAAAGCGCCGCCTCCGCGCTGGGCCAAGCCCTGGACCCGTCAGATGAGTGGAGCATCCCATCGATGTTGCGGTCCGCCTTCGAACAGCTCGCTGCGGGCGACATCAACGGCGGGGTCGCCACTCTCTGGGGTGCACTGCTGACACCTGTGGCCGGCGCCGCATTGCCATTGATCGAACCGGCTATCAATGCGATCAAGCAGCCCGTCCAGAACCTGGCCAACGTTCTCGGCAATCCCGCCATCATCGCCTTCCCTGCCCTGGGGCTGATCAACGTCGGGTATCGAACCGTCACCTCGACGGGTGAAGTCGGACAGGAGATCGTCGACGCCGTGCGGGCAGGCGATGCACTCGGCGTCGTCAACGCCATGCTCAGCGGGCCCGCAACCATCACCGACACCTTCCTCAATGGCGATGAGCAGGGCGGCGGTGTGTTCGGCCCCAGCCTGGGCCTGCTGTCCACCCTGCGGCAAGCCCGCGAAATGATCGCTGCGGCAATCACTCCGCCGCCCGTCGAAGAGGTGACGCGAGCGGCCGCGGACACCACCGTGGCCTCGTCATCGAAAGTCGTGACGCTGGATGTCAGCCCGAAGGCTGCGGCCGCGGCTCCGGTCGCAGCGGCTCCGTCCCCTGCAGCGGCCACTGAAGAGGCGACGACGAAAACGGCGGATACCTCGGCCGGCGTCAGCACCCCGGTGGTCAAGGACAGCCTCAAGGCCGAGCCCGGCAAGACCCTGTCCACCAAGCGATCCACCTCGGCCAAACAGGTCCGCGAAGGCGTTCAGGGCGCCGTCAAGAACGTGACGGACGGAATCAAGAAGGCCGCCGAAGGACTCAGCGGCAAGAGCACCAAGGCCGGCAAGCACGCCAAGGCGGGCGGGGCGTCATCGTCAGGATCGAGCGGCGCAAGCTCAAGCGGCGCAGCCTGATTCACCACCAACCAGTGGGCCTCCTCGAATGAGGGGGTCCACTGTGGTTTCTACCGTCCCTTGGCCCAGCTGCCCGCGTCGCCGACGATGCCGACGGGCACCGCACCGGTGAGGCTGACGTTCTGCACACTCGGTCCGGCCGCGACGATGGTGGTGTCCTGCAGGATCGGCAGCACCGTGGACATATTCCACAGCCTGGGTTCGACAGCCTGGATCACTTCTGCGATGTTCTGTGAACCATCCAGTGCTGCATCAATTTTCGGTTGAATGCTGCGGTCGCAGATACCGGTGATGTTGCTGGGCGCCTGCACCAGCTCACCCGAGTCCGGAGCCGGGATGGGCTGGGTCGGTGTCGGCGTGGTGGGCGGTGCGGGTGCGGTACTCGTGGTCGGCTTCGGTGACGACGGCGACGGCGCGACACCGGGAACCGCGGTCGAGACAGCAGTCGCTTCCAGTGCGCGGCAGCCGTACCGCGAGGCAAGGCTGGTGGCCAGGTCTCCCCCGGCCTGATGCCAGCCGACGACGGCGTCCACACGATTGTTGGTCAGCGCATCGCCGTAGAGCGCAACGGGATCCAGCGCCAGCACCGAGGCGTCGATACCGACGTTGCGCAGCTGATCGGCCGCGGTGTTGGCGACGGCGACCGAGGTCGGGTCATTGGACGCCACACCGAGCACCAACGTCAGCGGGGCGCCGTCCTTGGTGATGCGCTGTCTGCCGTTGTCCGGTGCCGGTGGCGCACCCGGAGCGGGCGGCTCGGCTGCCGGCTCGATCTGGTAGCCGGCGCCGCGCAGCAGATCCAGCGCGGCTTCCCGTGACATCGCCGGAGGCGCAGTCGGTACGTAGCCGGGGTCCGATGGTGACCGGACCTGGGCCTGCGCCAAGGTCACGGTGTTGTCGTCGCCCGCGCCCACCGATGCCAGCAGGTCGACGTCGATGAGCCCCAGGATCGCCTTGCGCACCTGGGCCTGCTCCAAGGTGGGCTGCTGTCCACGCAGAGTCAGCTGCATCACCCGCGGTGTCACGATCCGGGCGGTGCGGACATCGGGGATCGCACTCAGCTGCGCGAATGTGGCTGCGCCACCGTGCACCTGGGCGACCTGGGTGTCACCGTTGCGGATCGAGTCGGCCAGCGCGGCCGGCGCTCCACCTCGCCGGAACAGCACCAGATCGGGCTTGGCCGGCACGCTCCAGTACCGGTCGTTGCGGGCCAGCAGGATCTCATCGCGTTGCGGGTCAATGCTTTCCACCCGGAACTGGCCGCCGGTGACGGGCATCGCACGGGCCAGACCGGCACCGAATCCGCCCGGGATGTCCTTGACGATGTGGGCGGGGAGGATGTCATTGAACAGTTCCCGCCATGCCGGATAGGGCTGCGAGAACGTGACCACCGCCTGCTTGCCGCCTTCCACCGACTGCACACCGGTGATCAGGTCATAGCCCGCCGGGTCGGCCACGCCTGGCTGGCTGACCATTTGGCGCCACAGATACCAGTAGTCATCCGCGGCGATGGGCGCGTTGTCGGTCCACTGCGCTTCCGGACGGATCTTGTAGGTCACCGTGAACGGGTTCTCGCTGGTCACCTCGGCCGATTCGAGCAAGGTCGGATCGAGCTCCCAGTTCGAACCCGTCGGAGACTTCGGGTCGGGCACCGGGCGGAACGAACTCGGCAGCACCATCGAGGCCACTGCCGCGTTCACCGGAGACTGGTCCGACAGCAGGTGCGGGTTGAACCCCGGGCCGATCGAATCGATGGCCATGATGATCTGCGTCGCCTTCACCGGCGGCGGTGGCGTCGTCTCGGTGGTCTCGGTGCTCTGAGGGGCCGGTGGCGGGCTCACCGTACAGGCACTGAACAGGAGCGCCGGCACCGAAACGAGCGCCCCGATCGTCAGGCGGGCGCGGCGGAGGGGTGTCGGCACGCTACTCAGGGTATCGACAGGCTCAAGCCGTCCCCGCCGCGCACCGGCGCTGCGCGCCGAGCCGCCATTCAGCTACCCGAATCGGCCAGATCGATCCAACTGTTTCAAGGCGCAACAAACCCGCTCCGGCCAGTCATATTAGTTCTGAACTGCATATATCCAGCCGCCACCCCGTGTCGCAGGCAGCGAACTCGTCCAGGTTCGCCATTTTTGCATCTATCTCAGAGGATTCTCAGATACCGTTCGCCGTCAGCCGGAGTGACCGGCATCACGCATCAGGAAGGAGACACCGTTGCCACAAGCATTGCGGCCTTACGTAACGGCCGGCATGGCGATCGCAGGCGCCGGCGTCATCGCCATCACCCCGATATCGACTCCCCCACCTCAGTCGGCGGAGCGCACCGTCGAGTACTCGTCGGTCCAACTCTCGGGGTCGGTACAGACCCTCGACGTACCGGCCGCCGAGACCATCGTGAATGCCATCCCGCCGGAGCTGACCCCAGCCGAGGCCTATCAGTACTTCGCGATGCTGACGGCGGCCTACGTGATGGACGCAGTCGCGCCGATTGTCAGCAACCCGACGCCGATCCTCAATCAGGTCTTGGCCAATCAGTTCTGGTACGCCAACATCCTGGCGATGGGCACGGTGACCGGTGCGACGAATCTGCTCTGGAACCTGGAGAAGATGCCCGAGTATCTGAGCACGGCAGCCACGCAACTGATGAGCGGTGATCCCGCCGCGGCCATCTCGACGCTGTGGAACAACGTGGTGGTGGGATCGGTGATCTCCGTCGGCATGCCGCTCATCCCGGCCCTCGAGATCCCTGTCGCGATCAGTCAGAACATCGCCAACGTCATCGCCAGCACACCAATGACGGTCATGGGACTGGGTTTTGACGCGCTGGCGATCGCGAACAGCACCGTCGGAGCGACGACGGCATCCCTGCGCAGCATCGTCGACGCTGCGGGCTCCGGCGACCCGACCGCAGTGGTCAACGCGATCCTGACCGCACCCGCCAACATCGCGAGCGGGTTCCTCATCGGCGGCTACCCCGAAGGCAACACCGGACTGATCAACGGCGTGGTCAAGCACCTGGTGCTCGCGCGGGAGACCATCGCTGAAGCCCTCGGTGCACCGCCGCGGGAGATTCCCGAGGCTGCACCCGCGCCCAAGTCACCGGCACTGAGTCGGGCAGGCACTGCGGACGAAACCACAACGGACACTGCAACACCGGACGCAGCCGACGAGCCGGAGCCGGAAGCGAAGTCCAGCCTCGTCCGCGTCAGCGTCAAGGCGGTGCCGGGAAAGACCGGGCTGACCGGTAAGCGTGGCAGCGAGGCACCCAAGCCGGCGAAGGCGATGCGCAACCGTGTTGCGGCGACCGTCGACAAGATCGGTGCCGACGTCAAGAAAGCCGCTCAAGGCCTGACCGGCAAGAAGGCAGACAAACCGAGTTCAGAATCGGACGACGCCAGCGAGTAACCCGAACCACGAGTGGCCAGTTATTGCACGCTACGCCCGAAAGGCCGTGCCATAACTGGCCATTCGGCGAGAAACTAGCCGCGCGCCTTGGCCCGCGCCTTCGCCCGCGCCCGCAGCGAGGCGGTCAGCTCGACCTTGCGCACCCGCACGACCTCGGGAGTCACCTCGACGCACTCATCCTCGGCGCAGAACTCCATGGCCTGCTCGAGCCCCAGATCCAAAGGCCGCGCAAGGGTTTCCATGACGTCGGCGGTCGACGACCGCATGTTGGTCAGCTTCTTCTCGCGGGTGATGTTGATGTCGAGGTCCTCGGCACGCGGGTTGATACCGACCACCTGGCCCTCGTAGGTGTCCTGGCCCGGCTCGACGAAGAACTGGCCGCGGTCGGACAGCTGGATCATCGCGAACGGGGTGATCGAACCGGACCGGTCGGAAACCAACGAGCCGGTGTGGCGGGCCCGGATCTCGCCGGCCCACGGCCGGTAGCCCTCGAACACCGCGTTGGCGATACCGGTGCCGCGGGTTTCGGTGAGGAAGTCGGTGCGGAAGCCGATCAGTCCGCGGCTGGGCACCACGAAGTCCATGCGCACCCACCCGGCGGCATGGTTGGTCATCTGCTCCATGCGGCCCTTGCGGTTGGCCATCAGCTGGGTGATGGAGCCGACGAACTCCTCGGGGCAGTCGATGGTCAGCTCTTCGAACGGCTCGTGCAGCTTGCCGTCGATGTTCTTGGTGACCACCTGCGGCTTGCCCACGGTCAGCTCGAAGCCCTCGCGGCGCATCTGCTCGACCAGGATGGCCAGCGCCAGCTCACCGCGGCCCTGCACCTCCCAGGCATCGGGGCGGCCGATGTCGACGACCCGGATCGACACGTTGCCGATCAGCTCGGAATCCAGCCGGTTCTTGACCATGCGGGCGGTCAGCTTGTGCCCGGACACCCGACCGGCCAGCGGTGAGGTGTTGGTGCCGATGGTGACCGAGATGGCGGGCTCGTCGACCGTGATGCGCGGCAGGGCGTGCGCGTGCTCGGGGTCGGCCAGGGTGTCGCCGATCATGATCTCGGGAATCCCGGCGACCGCCACGATATCCCCAGCCACCGCTTCCTCCGTCGGATTGCGGTCGACGCCCTCGGTGGCCAGCAGCTCGGTGATCTTGGCGTTGGTGATCACCGGCGCCCCGTCGACCTCACGCATCCAGGCGACCTGCTGGCCCTTCTTGAGCCGGCCGTTGTAGATGCGGATCAGCGCGAGGCGGCCGAGGAAGGCCGATGCGTCGAGGTTGGTGACGAGCGCCTGCAGCGGCGCCTCCGGGTCACCCGAGGGTGCCGGGATGTGCTCCATCAGGACGTCGAACAGCGGGTCGAGGTTCTCGCCATCAGGGTTCTGGCCGTTTTCGGGCGGCGTGGTCGACGCGATACCGGCCCGGCCCGACGCGTACAGCGTGGGCAGGTCGAGCGCCTTCTCGGCGGCCGCCTGGGCCTCCTCGTCGAGGTCGGAGGCGACGTCGAGCAGCAGGTCGTGGCTTTCCTCGACCACCTCGGCGATACGCGCGTCCGGGCGGTCGGTCTTGTTGACCACCAGGATCACCGGCAGGTGCGCGGCCAGGGCCTTGCGCAGCACGAACCGGGTCTGCGGCAGTGGCCCCTCCGAGGCGTCCACCAGCAGCACCACGCCGTCGACCATCGAGAGGCCGCGCTCCACCTCGCCACCGAAATCGGCGTGACCAGGGGTGTCGATGACGTTGATCACCGTCATCGTGCCGTCACTGTGGACGCGATGTACTGCAGTATTTTTTGCCAGGATGGTGATGCCCTTTTCCTTCTCAAGGTCACCGGAGTCCATCAGGCGCTCGACCGCGTCGTCGCCGCGGTGCGTCAAGGCACCGGACTGTCGCAGCATCGCGTCGACTAGGGTCGTCTTGCCGTGGTCGACGTGGGCGACGATGGCGACATTGCGAAAGCTCGGGCGTGAATCCACACCGGTATTCTCGCAGGCTGGCCGGTCGATCACGAAAACGAGAGAGCCCCGTCACGTTGAAGTCCGCAAAAATCGCCGGCCTGAAGCCCAAGAAAAAGTGCTGTAAGAGCAAGCCGCGCTGCAAACGCTGCCCCCTGGTGCTGCACAAGGTCCGCAAGGCCGAACACCATGGATTGAGCGGTAAAGAACTGGACAAGGTCTTCAAACGGGCCAGGAAATCCTGACGTTCGGGCGTACCGTTTTAGGTATCCGTCACGTTGCTATGGGCGTGCTTGGAGGTGCCAGGATGACGGTTTACGAAGCGCTCACGGTCGCTTTGATCATGGTGCTCGCCGCGGGAACCACGGTGGCGATCTATGTGGGTATGGCCAACTGGATCGGCGCCTGCTACATGGTCCGGTGCAGCGAATGCCACCACCTCACCTTCGCGTCGGCGAACCAGCCGCAGGCCTCCTGCGCGCACTGCCGCCACCCGATGCTGCTGCATCCGCTGTACGCGACGCAGCATCCGGGCCACGCCGTGCGGGTCGTCAACGACCGGTTGCGGTACTGAAGGCACTCACAGCACCGACGGAACCTTGTCGAAGGTCACGACGTAGGTGGTGTCCGTGCCCGGTGTGACGATCGTGTGGGTCGGGTCTCCGCCGTCGGACCAGCTGACGAAGACCAGCTGACCGTCCTCGACGAACTGCGGTGACGAGACTCCGAGCACCCGCTCCACACCCACCACCGACGTCTCGGTGTAGGAGCCCGTATACGGCTTGCCGTCGATCGTGAAGATCGCCTCGGGGTCGCTCGCGGTGAAGGTCTGCGTGACG
The DNA here is from genome assembly GCA_036235365.1 of Mycolicibacterium sp. 050232. Lineage (GTDB taxonomy): Bacteria > Actinomycetota > Actinomycetes > Mycobacteriales > Mycobacteriaceae > Mycobacterium. The sequence continues at coordinate 119,524 of JAZBEZ010000012.1, forward strand.
GTGTTGGGGTAGACATTGGCCGAGGAGGTCGTCGACAGGCCGGTGCTGTCGGTGACGGTCAGCCTGACCTCGTACCAGGTATCCGCGGAGTTGTGCGGGTCGGTCGGAACGGTGATGCTGCCCGTCTTGCCGACGACGTTGCTGGTGACCGGGTGGATATGGTCGGCGTGATGGAACACCACGGTCCAGTTGTAGGCGCTGTCGGGAAGTGTTTCATCCTGGTCCAGAGCCGATCCGGTGAACGAAATAGTGTCGCCGGCATTGTATTTCGAGTTGTCGAGCGGTTCGCCCTGCGGTGTCGTGATCGTCAGGTCGTGCGGCGCGGTACTTCCGACGGTGACCGACTGCGTGCCCTGGCCCGTCTTCTCTCCGTCGCTCACAGTCAACGTCACGTTGTAGGTGCCGTTGGTGTCGTAGGTCTTGGTCGGGTTGGCCTCCGTCGACGTCGTACCGTCACCGAAATCCCAGTGATACGTGAGTGTGGTGTCCGGATCGGGGTCGCTGGAACCCTGCGATGAGAAGTGCACCTCCAGCGGCGAATACCCGTTGTTCGGCGTCGCCGTCACCACGGCTGTCGGCGCCCGATTGCCGCCCGACGGCGCGATCATCGACAGCTCACCGGGGTAGATGTTCAGTTGATAGATGTTGCCGTCCGGCCCCTGGATGAGCCGCACCGGCGTTCCCGCCTGGCCGTCGAAGGGCTGCTCGCTGACGTAGCTGCCGTAATCCTCATCGAGGGTGAGTACCTTGATCCAGCCGAGCGTGTAGTCGGCGATGAACACCTTGCCCTGGTACTCCGCGGGCAGTGAGTCACCCGTGTACACCAGGACAGACGTGATCGAGGCGGTTCCGGCCGGTGTGTTGTGGTCGTAGGCGTAGATGGGGTTGACGTACCCGCAGCCGACGCACACGCCTTCGGCCCCGGGCCAGCCGTAGTTGGCGCCCTTGGTCACCACATTGAGCTCTTCCCAAGACGTGTCGCCGACGTCCGCCACGAGAAGCTGGCCGTTGGGCGCAACGTCGAACCGGAACGGGTTGCGCAGCCCGTACGCCCAGATCTCCTTGCGGGCACCGGGTGTGTCGTAGAAGGGGTTGTCGGTCGGGATCGTTCCGTCAGGGTTGATCCGCAGGATCTTGCCGTGGATGTTCGTCAGGTCCTGGGCATTGGTGCTGACCGAGTTGTCACCCTTGGCCCAGTAGATGTAGTCGGGGCTGTCACCGGGATTGTCCTCGTAATAGATTTCCCCGCCGTGGTGAATCGGCCCGGCCGTCTGATCCGAGGCGATGAGCACCTGCTCGGAAGCCAGGATGGCTGCTTCATCACCCGACAGCGTGAAGCGCGACAGCACATCGGTGTCGTTGCCGTTGGTGTATGACACGTAGACGTAGTGGTTTTCCGCGAAGTTCGGGTCGACCTCGATGCCGCCGATCCCGCTCTCGAAGTCGGTCTGCGTCGGCAGGGTCACCAGCGTGGTCGTCCCCTGGCCCTCCTTGTAAAGCTTGATCGCCCCGCCCTTCTCGACGATGACGATGCCACCGTCGTCCGGGTTGTCCGGATCGTCGGGCAGGAACCGGAAATCCACCGGTTCGGACAGCCCTGACACGATGACAGTGCGTTCGAGGTCCTCCGGCAGCCCCGCGGTGGGTTCCCCGCAAGACTGGGTCACCTGCTGAAGCGTCAACGCTCCCCAAGCCGTGACCGCTTCCGTGAAGTCGGAAACCGGTGGAGCGGAAAGTATTTGGTCAGCCTGTCGGCGCACCCAACCGAGCACGGCCCACAGCACCGGTGAGTCCGGAGTCTCTCCGGGCGCGGGACCAGCCAGAGCCGGGAGGATGTATTCGTTGATCAGCCCGCCGATTTTCTGGGCGATGGGAGCCACCGTGGTGAATACGTTGCAGAAGCAACCCCACGCCTTCTTGACCGGCTCCGGCGAGTCCGGCCCCGGAAGTGGCAGCGGCGGGATGGAGATGGTGGCTTGTTCCTGCGTCTGCGTCTGGGTTTGCATGGTCGGCGGCGACGACGCCGTGGCGAACGCCTCAACCTTGGCCCTCATCGCGCCGAGCAGTGTCGCCCGGTCGGTGACATCCGGCTGCCTCGATGCGGGGTCGAGTTTGCGGTTCTTCGAATACAGCTCGCCGGTAGGCCGATTCGGTGAACCCACCACGTCTGTGTCGTCTACCACGGGTTCATCGAGCGGCGACACGTCCTGGGGCGCCGGGTCGACGACGTTCGCCGGTTGATCGACCACCTCGACCACCTCGGGCGATTCGGGCGCTTCGCTGTCTTCGACAACTTCGACCGCGCCGGTCGGCGCCTCCTCGACAGCACCCGCCGTGTGCGCGCCACCCGAACTCCGGATGACCACGCCGTCCGCGAGATCGACAATGGATTGCTTCGACTTAGAGCGCTTCGCCTTCAACAACTCTGAGACGAACGCTTTGCCTGGGCGCACGAACTTGCCAGTAGGCGATCCGGTCGAACCGATGGGTGTGGGCCGAGGGGAGGTAACCGGTTTCGGATCCGACGCGGCCGCACTATTCGCTTCCGACGACGGCGATTCCGATGACACCGCAGAACCAGTGTCATCGGCCCAGGCCACCCCGACAGGGGAGGCGATGGCGGCTCCGAGTCCGAGAGCGACCGCCACGGCACCAATCCGGAGAACGTGATTGATCCCGGCGCCAACAGGCTGTTTGAACATGGGCCCCCCAGCGATCCATCTCCCGCTCTCGGAGAGAGGAACGGGGCGATCCTGCCCAAACTCTATGACTTACCTGTGAACTTGGCCTGCGAATTCTAGAATTCGCCAGTTGCGTTGCTGCCCTGGTAATGCGGCATGGCATGGTCCCGGAGCTCACGCCCGGTGACCTTCTCGGCACGGATCCGCACGAAGTGATCGCGCCGCCCCTCCGCCCATGGCTGCACGAACGTCCCGGCAACCTGCACCTGTTCGTCCACGTCGGTGATCGGCTCGGCATGTCCGACGATCGTCACGCTCCAGCCCGTCTGTAGATCGGCGTCGAGCTCGTCGGCCTGGAAGGCCACCACCTGGTGTTCGATGGCGGCGGTCAGCTTGGGCCCGCCGGCCACCCTGATCACCACGTCGTCGTGCCACACCCGGAAGTTCACCGGCTGCACCGCGGGCAGGGCGTCCTCGGTGAACACCAGTCGTCCGACCCGCACCCGCTCCAGCAGATCCAGGCACTGCCTGCGGGTGAGAACGCCGAGTTCTTGTCCCTTCATCGATCAACCTCCCTGTACGAGTTGCAGTGTCCCCACCGGGGTCGAGCGCCAGTGGCCGACGGTGATGTCGACCAGACGGGCAACGGCACGCTCGATGCCTGTCGCCAGCTCGTCGACGTCGGGCGCCGAGTCGTAGTCGCCGATGACGCCGAAGACCAGACCGTCGGCATAACTCATGATGGCGATACCCGTCCGCAGCTGCATCGCAATCGGCGGAATCGGCAGCAGCCTGACGACATCGCAGCCCATGACGCGCAACCGCTTCCGAGGTCCGGGCACATTCGTGGCGACGGTGACGACGCCACGTTGCGGCAACCGGGTCAGTGCCCGCACCGTCCACGCGGTGAGCGGGAAAGGAATCGCATTGGCAGCCGACACCAGGATGTTGCCCGCCTCACGCTGCCCGCTGGCCTTGGCTCGCGAGAGCCTGGAATGCACGGCACGCAGCTGCTGCACGGGGTCGGCCTTGTCGACGGGAAGGTACGGCAGCATCACCGATACCCGGTTGTCCGTCCGGTCATGCGCATCGTCGGAGCGCACCGACACCGGCACCAACGTACGCAGCGCGTCGCGCCGCGGGTTCTCACCCCGACGGATCAGCGTGTTACGGAAACTGTCGGTGATCGCTGCCAGGGCAACGTCATTGACGGTCACGCCGAACTCCCGGCATACCGTGTCGACGTCGGCCAACGATACCTCGCCGGCCGCATAGCGGCGCATGCTCGTCACGGGCCCGGTCAGCGAGCTGGCGGCCGCCGGACGCAGCAGGCCGCTGACGATGCCGAGCGCGCCGTGGAGCGCCTGCACTGCGGCGCCGGGTAGGCCGCTCGAGATTCGCCACGCCTTACCGATCCAGTCGGCCGGGTTGAAAGTCGCTGTCCCCCTGGCAGCTTGACGTCCAACACCTTTGCCTGCCACATCGCCGCCATCACAGAGCCGACTCAAGAGCCGGGTTGCCGCGATCCCGTCGGCGATGCAGTGGTGGACCTTCAGCAGGATGGCCCACCGGTTGCCTTCGAGTCCGTCGACGATCCAGCACTCCCACAGCGGACGGTCCCGGTCCAGGCGGCGTTCCATGACATCGGCGGCCCACCGGAACAACACCGCGTCGTCGCCGGGCAGTGGCAGTGCGGCATGGTGAATGTGGTGGGAAACGTCGAAGTTGGCGTCTTCGACCCATTGCGGCGCGCCGAGATCGAGCGGCTGGGTGTGCAGCAGCTGATGCAGCCGGGGCACCGTCACCGCACGTTCGGCCAGACCGGCCACGACGGCCTCGGGGCTTGGCATCGGCCCCTCCAGCACGGCGATCGCCCCGATCGCCAAGCTGGCGTGCCGGTCGGAGTCCTCTGCTTCCAAGAACCCCGCGTCGAGTGCGGTCAGCTGTTCCATACCTTTGATCCTCCGCCTGACGGCCCTGCTCAGGGAGGGTCAAAGGTCCCTAGTTCAGGGGATCACCAACCCCGACGCTGCGGCCGGGATCCGACCAGTTCACTCTCCTTGGCGACATCACGGCTGCGGTACACGACGTAAGGCCGGAACAGGTAACCGATCGGCGCACTGAAGACGTGCACCAGACGGGTGAACGGCCACAGACAGAACAGCACCAGTGCGATCATCACGTGGATGTGGAAGTACATCGGCGCCTGAACCATCAGATCCCCGCGGGGCTGCAGGATCCAGATCGAGCGGAACCACGGCGACACGGTTTCGCGGTAGTCGTGCTCGGCGCCCTCCGGCGTCGCCCCGATCGCGGTACAGGCGAACCCGGCCACCATCGCGGCGACCAGGACCACGTACATCGTCTTGTCGTTGACGGTGGTGGCCATGAACACCGGACCGGTGGCGCGGCGGCGATAGATCAGCAGTGCGATGCCGACCAGGGCCGCGATGCCGGCGATCCCGCCGAGGATCACCGCCTGCAGGTGATAGACGTGGTCACTCATCACCAGATCCATCCACGATTCGGGGATGAACAGGCCGATGACGTGTCCGATGAACACCACGAGCATGCCGAAGTGGAACATCGGGCTGGCGATGCGCAGCAGCCGTGACTCGTAAAGTTGCGATGAGCGCGTGGTCCAGCCGAACTTGTCGTAGCGGTACCGCCACCAGGTGCCGACGGCGACCATCGCCAGCGTCACATACGGCACCACATCCCAGAAGATCTCCCAACCCGACATCAGAGCACCTCTTTTACCCGGCGGGGCGGCACGGTCAATTGAAATGGTTGCAGCCCAACGGATTCAGCCGGTGGTCCGGACATCATCAGTCGCGACACATCGTCCACCGAAGCCAGCGCCGGCAGGGTTGCCTCCACCGCAGCGACAACGGGCGCGTAGGGCGATGTCCGCTCGGCCAACGCCTGGGCCACCACCCCGATGGGAACCCGGTACTTGGCGAGCAGCCGCCGGCCCGCCTCCGGATCGACCGTGGCCGCGAATTCCAGCACCACCGGAAGATGGTCGGGTGCCTCACCTTTCGGGATCTCGACGCCTGCGGCCCGGTAGGTCTGGGTGAATTCGACCATGTCCGCTCCCCGGTTCCGGGTGTCCCCCGAGGTCCAGTACGTCAGCAGCAGGGTGCACCGCTTGTGCAGGTCGAAGGTGTTGACGTACTCCTGCTGTAGCTCCATGGTGGGGCGCAGGCTCAGCCCGACAACGGTTTCGCCGAGCAGCGCCCTGGGTTCGCCGGTGACGTGGTCCAGCAGGCGTGCCGCGGTCTGCAGCCGGTCGGGATGCCCGTCGTCCGGGTAGGCCAGCATCAGCGACGCCGCCTGCCACACCAGGCGGTCCTGCATCGTGTTGTCACGGGTTCTGTTGCGACGCTTCATCACCGATCACCCCCTGGGAACATGCCCGACGGCACTCCCCTACCGTCCCAGTTGAGCAGATTGACGCGCGACGGCCGGTCGGCGTTGGCGGCCATGCCGCCGCTGGTCTGCCGGTGTTGCAGCGCGTGGAACGTCTCCACGGCCACCGGTATGGGCCCACCACTGGCCTCGCCGAAGGGACCCGACTCGTACATTCCCGGCCCGCCTTCGAAGGACAATGAGCAACCGGGCTCCTCGGTCCCGGGTATCCCCTCGGTGCTGTACGCGGTCGGAATGACATAGCGATCCTCGTATTTCGCGAGCGCCAGCAGCCGGTACATCTCGTACATCTGTTCCTCGGTCATCCCGACCGCAGCCGGGATGTGCGGCTGGGTTTCGCGACCGAGGTTGATGTCACGCATGTAGGACCGCATCGCCGCGAGACGGCGCAGTACCCCCTCGACGACGGTGGTGTCCCCCGCGGTGAACAGCCCCGCCAGATACTCGATCGGGATGCGCAGTGCCTCCAGTGCGCCGAACAGGTTGCCGACGTCCTCGCCGTCATGCCCGTCGCGGCTGACCGCGTCGACCACGGGAGACAGCGGCGGGATGTACCAGACCATCGGCACCGTCCGGAATTCCGGATGCAGCGGCAGCGCAACGCCATAGGTGTGGATCAACTTGTACACCGGGGAACGTTGGGCGGCTTCGATCCACTCGTCGGAGATACCTTCGGCCCGGGCCCCGGCGATCACCTCGGGGTCTGTCGGGTCGAGCAGGATCTGCCGCTGCGCTTCGTAGAGATCCTTGTCGTCGGGGACCGACGCCGCCTCCAGCACCCGGTCCACGTCGTAGAGCACCAGACCGAGGTAGCGCAACCGACCCACGCAGGTCTCGGAGCACACGGTGGGCAACCCGACCTCGATGCGTGGGTAACACAGCGTGCACTTCTCGGCCTTGCCGGTCTTGTGGTTGAAATACACCTTCTTGTAGGGACATCCGGACACGCACATCCGCCAGCCGCGGCAGCGGTCCTGATCCACCAGCACGATGCCATCCTCGGAACGCTTGTACATCGCACCCGACGGGCAGGACGCCACGCACGCCGGGTTGAGGCAGTGCTCGCAGATGCGGGGCAGATAGAACATGAAGGTCTGCTCGAGCTCGAGCTTGATCTGCTCGCTGACCTGTTTGAGGACCGGATCCCCCGGCACGATCTCCGGCGACCCGGCCAGGTCGTCGTCCCAGTTCGCCGACCACGACACCTTCATGGGCTTACCGGTGATCAGGCTGCGCGGCGGGGCGGTGGGGATGTGTTCGCCCAGCGGCGCCGAGGTCAGGTTCTCGTAGTCGTAGGTCCACGGCTCGTAGTAGTCCTCGATGGACGGCAGCTTCGGGTTGGCGAAGATCCTGGCCAGCTTGGCCAACCGGCCTCCATCGCGGAGCCGCAGCCGGCCACGCCGGTCCAGCTTCCACCCACCGCGCCACTTCTCCTGATCCTGGTAGGTGCGCGGATAACCTTGCCCCGGACGGGTTTCGACGTTGTTGAACCAGACGTACTCGGTGCCGGCACGGTTGGTCCAGGCCTGTTTACAGGTCACCGAACAGGTTTGACACCCGATGCACTTGTCGAGGTTCATCACCATCGCCATCTGTGCCATGACCTTCACTGGTACTTCACCTCCTGCGAGCGGCGGCGGACCACCGTCACTTCGTCACGCTGATTTCCGGTGGGGCCGAGATAGTTCCAGGCGAACGAGTGCTGGGCGTACCCGCCGGCAAGATGGCTGGGCTTCACCAACAGCCGGGTCAGTGAATTGTGGATACCGCCACGGGTGCCGGTGGTCTCGCTCAGCGGTACGTCGATGGTCCGTTCCTGGGCGTGGTAGACGTACACCACCCCCTCTGGCATGCGGTGACTGACCACGGCCCGGCACACCAGCACGCCGTTGCGGTTCACCGCCTCGATCCAGTCGTTGTCCTTCACCTCGATCTTCGCGGCGTCCAACGGACTCATCCACATGGTGGGGCCGCCGCGCGACAGCGACAGCATGAACAGATTGTCCTGGTACTCAGAGTGAATCGACCACTTGGAGTGCGGGGTCAGGTACCGCACAGTGAGGCCGATACCGTCGCGGCCCAGCTTCGATTCGCCGAACAGCCGCGCCATGTCCAACGGTGGCCGGTAGATCGGCAGCTGTTCGCCGAGTTCCTCCAACCAGTCGTGGTCGACGTAGAAATGCATCCGGCCGGTCAGGGTGTGGAAGGGCTTGAGTTCCTCGATGTTCACCGTGAACGGCGCGTAGCGCCTGCCCCCGGTCTCGCTGCCCGACCACTCCGGGCTGGTGATCACCGGAACCGGTCTGGCCTGGGTGTCGGCGTAGGTGATCCGGCGTTCCTCGTTGCCGATGGCAAGGTGAATGAGCTTGCGACCGGTACGTCGTTCGAGCTCCCGGAAGCCTTCCACCGCGAGCCGGCCGTTGGACGTGCCCGACAGGGCCAGGATCACGTCGGACATCCGCTCAGCCGTGGTGATCGCCGGGCGGCCCTGGCCGGCACCCGAATCCATCACCCCGAACTTGGCGGCGAGTTCGGCGACCTCCTGGTCTGGATGGGTGGTGATGCCCTTGGTGGTCAGGCCCAGGCTCTCCACCAACGGGCCGAGTGTCGACCACTTCTCGGCGATCGCGGTGTAGTCGCGCTCGACCACCACCAGCGGACCCATCGTCTTACCCGGCACCGGCGTCTCACCGGTGACCCGCCAATCATGTTCGGTGCCACCGGGATAAGCCATCGCACCCGGGGTGTCGTGCTGCAACGTGCCCATCACCACGTCGGTCCGGGTTCCCAGGTGCCGGGCGGCCAGCGCGCTGAAGGTCCGGGCGATCGCACCGAAAGCCTCGAAGTCCGACCGGGTTTCCCACGGCGGGTCGACCGCCGGGCTGAAGGCATGGATATAGGGGTGCATATCGGTGCTGGACAGGTCGGACTTCTCGTACCAGGTCGCCGCGGGCAGCACCACATCGGAGAGCAGCGTCGTCGACGTCATGCGGAAGTCGATCGACATCAGCAGGTCCAGCTTGCCCTCGGGAATGTCCTCGGTCCAGGCCACCTCCTTGGGCCGCAGCTCCGCCCCGGTCGGTTCGGCCTGTACGTTCGACGTCGTGCCCAGCAGGTGACGTAGGAAGTACTCATTGCCCTTGCTGGACGAACCGAGCAGGTTGGCCCGCCAGACGTTGAGCACTCGAGGCCAGTTCACCGGATTGTCGGGATCGGTGACCGCGAGTTTCAGCCCGCCACTTGCCAATTGGCCGGCCACATAATCGGGAACTTCCTGTCCGGCTGCCTTGGCCTCGTCGACCACGTCGAGACTGGACCGGTCGAACTGCGGGAAGAACGGCGTCCACCCCATCGCCACCGCGGAACTCATCACGTCCATCGTGTGCTTGTCGCGGAATCGGCCCCGCCCCACCGGACTGGACAGCGCATCGGCGCGGTACCCGTCGTAACGCCACTGGTCGGTGTGGGCATACCAATACGACGTGCCGGCCATCTGCCTCGGCGGCCGCGACCAGTCGGTGCCCATCGCCATGGCGGCCCACCCGGTGACGGGACGGCACTTCTCCTGACCGACGTAGTGCGCCCAACCGCCGCCGTTGCGCCCCATCGAACCGGTGAGCAACAGCAGGGCCAGCACGGCCCGGTAGGTGGCATCGCCGTGGAACCACTGGCAGATACCGGCGCCCATGATGATCATCGACCGGCCGCCGGATTCCTCTGCATTGCGGGCGAATTCGCGCGCAACCCGGATCGCCTGGGCGGCCGACACTCCGGTGATCGGCTCCTGCCAGGCCGGGGTGTACGGCTGGGTGGCGTCGGCGTACCCGCTGGGCCACTCGCCGGGCAGGCCGGGCCGGTGCACACCGTACTGGGCCAGCATCAGGTCGAACACCGTGCACACCAGATGCTCGCCGACCCGCCGTACCGGCACCCCGCGCTGCATGGTCGCGCCGCTGCCGTCGACGGTATCGAAACGCGGCAAGGTGATCTCGGCGGTCTCGAAGATGTCCCCCAGTACCGTCAGAGCCGGAACCAGGTCCTCCAGATCGAGATTCCACTTGCCGAGACCGTCGGCGCCGTACCGGAATCCGAGCGAGCCCTGGGGAACCGCCACACTGTTGCTGGCACCGTCGAGCAGCACCGGCTTGAACGCCGCATTCTCCTGTTCGGCGGTCGGGCCGCCCAGATCGGCGGCGGTGAGATTCTTCCCGGGGACCAGCACACCGTCGCGCTCTTCGAGCTTGACCAGGAACGGCAGATCGGTGAACTTGCGAACGTAGTCGACGAAGTACGGAATCCGTTTCTGCACAAAGCATTCGTCGAGGATGACGTGGCCCATCGCCATCGCCAGCGCACCGTCGGTGCCTGCCGCGCACGGCATCCACTCGTCGGCGAACTTGGTGTTGTCGGCGTAATCCGGGCTGACCGTCACCACTTTGGTTCCGCGGTAGCGCACCTCGGCCATCCAGTGGGCGTCGGGCGTGCGTGTCACCGGGACGTTCGAGCCCCACATCATCAGATACGACGCGTCCCACCAATCCCCGGACTCCGGCACATCGGTCTGATCGCCGAACACCTGTGGGGAGGCCACCGGCAGGTCGGCGTACCAGTCGTAGAACGACGTCATCACCCCGCCGATGAGCTCCACGAACCGGGACCCGGCCGCGAACGACACCATCGACATCGCCGGGATCGGCGAGAATCCGGCCACCCGGTCCGGCCCGTAGGTCTTGATGGTGTGCACATGCGCGGCGGCGATCATCTCGGCGGCCTCGGTCCAGCTGACCCGAACCAGGCCGCCTTTGCCGCGGGCCCGGTGGTAGCGCTGGCGGCGTTCCGGGTCGCCCTGAATGTCCGCCCAGGCCAATACCGGATCCTTCAGGCGTGCCTTGGCTTCCCGGTACATCTCGACCAGCACGCCACGCGCATACGGGTACCGCACCCGCGTCGGCGAGTAGGTGTACCAGGAGAACGCCGCACCGCGCGGGCACCCGCGTGGTTCGTACTCCGGGCGGTCAGGCCCGACCGACGGGTAATCGGTCTCCTGGGTTTCCCAGGTGATGATGCCGTCCTTGACATAGATCTTCCACGAACATGAACCCGTGCAGTTGACCCCGTGGGTGGAGCGCACCACCTTGTCGTGACTCCAGCGGTCGCGGTAGAACACGTCGCCCTGACGGCCCCCCTGGCGCGTGACCGTACGCAGGTCGCCGGAGAACTCACCGGCGGTGAAGAACCTTCCACTGCGCTCGAGTAACTCCTCGATCGATCCGCCGATGTGGGGCTTGGTCATTGACGCGCCTCCTTGGGCTGGGGTTCGTGGGCGTGCAGTCGCAGAGCTGTGTATCCGAAGGCCACGAGCGCCGTCGCCACCAGGAGGATGAGCCCGACCGAGTAGTCATGGTCGACGGCGTCGTACGTCGCACCCATCACCAACGGCGGGAAGTAACCACCCAAACCGCCTGCGGCGGCCACGATCCCGGTCACCGAGCCCACTTCCTTGGCGGGGGATCGCCGGGCCACCCAGGCGAACACGCCGCCGGTGCCGATGCCGAGGAAGATCGCCAGACCGATGAACGTCGCCGCGGACCAGACATCGGGTGGCGGCTGGAACATCGCGATGAAGGCGAGCGCCGCCGTGCCGGCGAACGAGGTGAGCACCACATATTTGGGCGGGATACGGTCCGACAACGCACCGCCGACCGGCCGCGCCAGCACCGCGGCCAACGCGAATCCCGCGGTACGGCTGCCTGCTTCGACGGCGGAGAACTCGTACACGTTCTTGATGTAGGTCGGCAGGTAGTTGCTGAACGCCACAAATCCACCGAAGACCACCGCATACAGGAACGACATCTCCCACGTCACGGGAAGTTTCAGCGCCGACTTGAGCTTGGGGATCACCGGATCGGTATTCGGTTCGAACGCGGGAGCATTGCGCATCACCACCAGACACAGCACCGCGGTCAGCGCCAGAGCGACCGCGATGATGAGATGGGTCTGGAACAACCCGAACCACCGGACGAATCTCGGCGTGAAGAATGCCGACAACGCCGTGCCGACCATGCCCATACCGAACACTCCGGTGGCATAGCCGCGTCGCGAGGGCTCATACCAGTTGTTGGCGAACGGGATTCCGACCGCGAAGATGGTGCCCGCGATGCCCAGGAAGAACCCACACACCAACAACATCGGGTAAGACCTGGCCTCGCCGGCCGCTCCCACCGCCAGCACCGGCACGATCGAGGCCAGCGTGACCGCGAGGAACATCGTGCGGCCGCCGTACCGGTCGGTCAGTGCGCCGACCGCTATCCGGCCCAGCGAGCCGACCAATATCGGGGTGGCGACAAGCATCGAAGCCTGCGTGCTGCTCAGCTTCATATCGCCGGCGTAGGTGGTGGACAGCGGGCCGATCATGTTCCAGGCCCAGAAATTGATGGCCGAGACCCAGGTGGCCAGCAAGAGATTCATACTCTGCCCTTGGCCCAGGTACGGCGCACTTGCCGTGGTCACCACACCAGCAAAACATCATGTTCCTGCGGTCGCGTCATTTTCCCGGAAACGTTGCAGGCAGTTTCATGGAAATGTAATCCGCAACATCGACATGTCGAAATTAATTATTGCGTGAGCAGACACGAAAGTACCCGAAACCGCGTCATGTCAGGCGCTTTCACTGGGGCCTCTCCCGCTTGCCGGGGACTGCTCGGCGGCGGAAAGCGCGGCGGCCAGTTCCGGGAGCCAGGCGCGGTCGGCCGGAACCCAAGCCAGCTCGTCGATTTCCTCGGCCGGCACCCAGCGCAGCGCCCGGTGATCATGCGGCTGCGGACTGCCCGAGGTGAGGGTGGCCCGGTAGGCGCGCAGGGTCATGCCCGCGTTCAGAGCGACATCCTCTCCGAGACGCTCACCGACGGTCACCTCGACGCCCAGCTCCTCCCGCAGCTCGCGGGTCAGCGCGTCGGCGTCACTCTCGCCGGCAGCCACCTTGCCGCCCGGCAGCTCCCATAAACCGGCCAGCTCCGGGGGCCGTTTCCGTTGGGCGACCAACAGCCCAGCCGCCGAGAACAGGGCACCGGCCACCACGATCTGTTCATCCATCGCGCCCGACGGTATACCGTCGGGTATGGCCGTGTTATCGAACGATCAGGTCGACGCCGCACTGCCCGATCTGCCGGGCTGGGAACGCGCGGCGGGCGCCCTGCGCAGATCCACAAAATTCCCGACGTTCCTCGACGGTATCGACGCGGTGCGCCGCGTGGCCGAGTTCGCCGAGGAAAAAGACCATCACCCCGACATCGACATCAGATGGCGCACAGTCACTTTCGCACTGGTGACACACTCTGCCGGCGGGATCACCGAAAAGGACATCCAGATGGCCAAGGAGATCAACCGGATACTGTCCGACCAGCCCGGGTAGTCGCGATCCAGGCCAGCGTCGCCAGCGTCGCCACGATGTAGACCAGACCGGCCCAGGCCAGATACCAGGGCCGGCCGATCACCCAGATCGTCGGCTGGGCGAAACTGAGCAGCCACGGCACCCCGACCAGCGTCAGCGCCAGCCACCCCCACCCCAGGATCCGGGCGCCCAACCGGTCGGCCAATGGCCCGTGCAGCAACCAGATCATCAGCGGGATCAGCCAGACCCAGTGGTGCGTCCACGAAATCGGTGACAACAGCAACCCGAACAGGCTCACGATCACGATGGCACCGAGCCGGTCGGCGCTGCCGCCGATGGCCCGCCACGCCAGCACCGCGAGGACCGCGGTGACGGCGATGCCGAGCAGCACGGCCGGGCCGTAACCGGCGTCATGGCCGAGGATGCGTGAGATCCCGCCGCGCCACGACTGGTTGAACGACGTCCCGATCGGCCCGATCCGGTCTGCGTCGCCGAGTAATTCGGTGAAGTAACGGCGCGCCTCGTCCCCGATCACCAACACCGACAACGCGACCGTCCCGAAGAACACCACCGCCGAGAACACGGCGGTGCCCCAGCGGCGCGCGCCGACGAAGTACAGCCCCGACACCGCGGGCGTGAGCTTCACCCCGGCGGCCAGGCCCACCAACAATCCCGACAGCCACCAACGATTGCTGTAGACGGCGTAGAGGACGGCGAGCACCAGGACCACGTTGACCTGGCCGTAGTCGAACGTGCTGCGCAGCGGTTCGGTCCAGATGCCGACGGCGGTCCACAGCATCGCGACGCGCCGGGGTGCTGGCCCACCGAGCAACAGTTGACTGATCCGCACCACGCCGTACAACGCGGCGATGATGCCGATCTGCCAGCAGAACGCCACCAACCCGAACGGCAGCACATGCAGCGGGTAGAACACCACCGCGGCGAACGGCGGATAGGTGAAAGGCAGTGGGAAATCGGGCGTCTGGTCCGCGTAGACGTAGTCGTAGAGCGCACCCGCATGACCGTCGAGCGTGGCGGCGCCGCCAACATAGACGTGCAGGTCGACGAAGTTGGCGCCGTTGGGGACGAGGTACGTCCAGGCCAGGCGCGCCGCAATGCTGAGGGCCAGCAACACGGGCGCCAGACGGTAGAGCCGCGCGGTTGCCGAGAGTGGGGTGGCAGGTTCGGTGTTAACGGACACGACTTTAGCGACCCGCCCGTCTGCGGCTGGCGCCCGCCGCTTCGTCGCGGCCTTACCGGTGGGAGCGGCCGCCGTTGTCACGCCAGCCGGATGTCACGCCAGCCGGATGTCACGCCAGCCGGATGTCACGCCAGCCGGATGTCACGCCAGCGTGGCCCTCGACGCCGAGCGTCACGCTGGAGTGCCGGCGCCCGGCCGTCCACTCCCACGTCGTCACGCTGGAGTGGCTGCCGAGTTCGAGCGCCACTCCAGCGTGACTGTGGGGTCGACGACGGCATTCGCGACGACGACATTCGGGGTCGACGACGAAGTCGCACCCGGGCGTCGGCGGCGGCCGGCGCATCACGCCCGGGGCACTGCTCGATAACGAAATCGACCGCTGCAGTAACGGTTAAATAACCGCCACACGTGTCCCTTGAGTAACACCAGTAACTAGCTAGTTTCGAGCTCAGTCGTTCAAGCAACCGATTGGGAGAACCATGATCTTCACCTGGAAAGCACTTTCCACCAGCATGATCGCGGCTGCCGGCGCAGTCCCGGTCGCGTTGGTCCTCAGCGCCGCAGCGAACGCCGAGCCGGTGCCCCCGGCCCCGGCCATCCCCGGCGCGCCGAACCTGCCGATCGTCAACCAGCTCGCCGGCGTGCCGGCCGCCGCACCGCAATTGCTGCAGGGCGTGAGCTCGGCTTTGAGCGGCACCCCCGCTGCCGCACCGGCACCTGCCCCGGGCGCCACCGCATCGGTGACCCTGCCGCAGGCGCCCACGGCCGTCGCACCCGCGGCCGCCAATGCCCCGCTGGGATCACTGGTGCCGGGCCTGCCCAACGCCCCTGCTGCCGCCCCCGCCGCAGTGGCTCCGACCGCACCGGCCACCGGCCCCGCATCGCTGATCCCGTCGGCCGAGCTGACGATCCCGCAGGTGCCCGGGATGCCGATCCCGCTGCCCCAGAAGGTGAACATCCCCGGCGACCTGGCCTCGCTGGCTCCGGTCGCGGCTCAAACGGCACTGCCCGCCACCGCTGCGGCTGCTCCGTTGGCTCCGGCAGCCGCAGCGGCTCCGGCAGTGGCCGCACCCGCGGCCGCGGCTCCCGGCGTCGCCAACCCTGGCGTCGCAGCACTGGCGCCGCTGATCACCGCCGGCCTGCCCTGATCCCCGAACTGGTCTGACCGCCCGAAACGATTGGGAAAGCCATGTCACCGCGTAAGTCCCTGAAAATGATGTTCGGCACCGCCGCCGCGATCGGGTCCACCACCCTGTTGCTGTTCGGCAGCGCCGTCGCCAATGCCGACCCGGCACCGCTGCCGATCGACAACCTGCAGGCGCCCGGCCTGCCGGCGATGGAGAACCTGAGCCCGATCATCCAGCAGGCTGCGGCCGACCCGGGTGGCGCTGTGCAGCTGTTGATGGCAGCCGCGCAGGCGTTCGCCGCCAACAAGTCGGAAACGGCGGAATCCCGCAACGTCGCGACGGCGGTCAACCAATTCGCGGCCCAGCCCGTCGCCGCACCCGAGCATGTTCCCGCTCTGGGTGCCGGCGGCGACGCTCACCTGCCGATGGGCGTCGACCCGGCCCACGCGGCCGGGCCGGCCCCGGAGGCACTGCCCGCTCCGACCCCGGCCCCCGCACCGGCTGCTGCCCCGGCACCGGCTCCCGCGCCTGAGGCTGCGCCCGCACCGACCCCGGGCGCTGTTCCGGCGGCCGCGACGATCCCGGCACCCGACGCTGCCCCTGCACCTGCACCTGCACCTGAAGCTGCTCCGGCTCCGGCACCCGGCACAGAGGCCGCTCCGGCGGCCGCCGGAGCCCCCGACTTCGGACCCAACGCGCCGACGAAGCAGGACTTCATGTATCCGTCGATCGGCAACGGATGCCTCAAGGACGGCGGAAACGTTCTGGCGACGGCGATTTCCGTGGCGGGCCCGGCCTCGATCCCGCTGCCCGGCCCGAAGCCAGGCCAGACCGCCTACGTCTTCACCGCGATCGGCACTCCCGGCCCGGCCGCCGAGCAGAAGCTTCCGCTCAACGCCACGTGGGTGAACCTCACCACGGGCAAGTCCGGCAGCGTGACCCTGCAGCCGCGCCCGGACCTCAACCCCGAGGGCCCGACGACGCTGACCGCGATCGCCGACACCGGCTCGGGCAGCATCATGACGACGGTCTTCGGACAGGTCACGACGACCGAGATGCAGTGCCAGTTCATGCCCACCATCGGATCCACGGTGGTGCCCTGACCACACCGATAAATGGGGATACGAAATTCCCGGTCGCTGGCCTCATGGCTCGCGACCGGGAATTTTGTCAAGGGCTGTTCAGGTCTGGGCCTCAGTAGGCCATGAAGAGAATCATTTCGCGGTCGTACTCACGCCCGGGGTGCTGCTGGGCCAGATGTGCCTGAGCCTTCTCAACGAGGTCGTCCTCATCGGTCCCGCTGATCGCTTCTCCGCACGGGCAGTTCAGATGTGTCTTCGCCATATGTTCACCATTGCATAGGTAGCCCAGGATTCAAGTCCGAGTCTCAGGACTTGGACTTGGCTTCTTTCGCGGCGGCCTTCATCTGCTTCTTGTAGGTGCGAACCTTCTGCAACGACCCGGGATCCACCACGTCGGCCACCGACATGAAGCTGCCGGCAGTGCCGTAATCCCCCGCGGCCTCACGCCAACCCTCCGGCGCCACGCCGTACTGCTTGCCCAACAGCGCCAAGAAGATCCGAGCCTTCTGGTCGCCGAAACCGGGCAGCCGCTTGAGCCTGCGCAGCACCTCTTTGCCGTCGGGGTCACCACCGGTCCACAGTGCGGTCACGTCACCGTCGTACTCGTCGACGATGGCCCGCGCCAGGTCCTGCACCCGCTTGCCCATCGACCCCGGAAACCGATGGATCGCAGGGGTTTGCGACACCAGCGCGATGAACTCGTCGGGGTTGTAGTCGGCGATCTCCCTGGCGTCGACGGCACCGAGGCGGTCGGCGATCTTCTTGGGCCCGGCGAATGCCGTCTCCATCGGGATCTGCTGGTCCAACAACATGCCCACCAAAAGCGCGAACGGGTTGGACTCCAGCAGGGCGTCGGCCTCCGGGTCTTGGACTAGCTGCAGTTTTCCCACGTCGCCAGTCTAGGACCCGACCATTGCGGCGGCGGCGTGCTGACCCAGCCTGATAGTCAGCCGTGGGAGGCCGGGTCGTAGTAGTCGCGCCACACAGTGATCTTTCCGTCCGCCACCTCGAAGGCGCCCATGACAGGCAAGGCGATCTCCTTGCCGTCAGTGAAAGTGAAGGCGTCGACGCGCTCGGTCAGCACCACGTCGCCGTTGGTGGCGATGTTGACCAGCCGAAGTTCGGCGGAGGTTATCCGGGCGACCCATTCGATGACTGCCGCACGGATCTCATTGATGCCGCGCAGCGTCAACGTGGTCTGAGCGACCCAGACTGCATCCAGCGCGAAGTGTGCCACGATCTGCTCGACGTCCAACGCCGACCACGATTCGAGTTCCACGCGCACCACCTGTTCGGGATCCACGCGCCCCAGTACAGCACCGCGTTCGACGCGGTGGGCAAAAGTACGGGGTCAACACGTTTTTGACGTCCGTGTCGGTGGAGTGTGCGAATGTGTACGCGATTACCGGTGAATACGCCCATAGGAGTTGGACATGAGACGTGTGGTTGCGCCTCTTTTTGCAGCGGTGGTTACCGCGATTGCCTTGGCGGCCACGGCCAATGCGATCCCAGACCAGGGCACCCCGGCATTCGACGAATACATGCAGGGCCTGGACCGCAATGGATTCCACCTCAACCCCGACACCGCGTGGCGCGTCGCTCACCAGGCTTGTACGGGCGGGATCCCGGGATACATCAGCTGGGAGCTGGCCGCACAAGGGGTGATCGGTCCTGGCGCGGAGCAGCGGGTCTACGACGTGGCCAGAAAGTACGCCTGCCCCGTTCAATAGGCGGTTTAAGGTTGGCGCACGATGTCCGGCGAGGTTGCAGTCGCGCTGGCCCTGGCGCTGATCCTGGCGGCGATCGCCGCCGTCGTCGTGGTGCGCACCCGAAAAGTGGTGGCCACCCCCACCGAACGGGCCGTGCACGCCGCACTGCACACCGCGGCCCAGGCGGCCCGCGCACTACGTCAGGGCCTGGACACCGAATCGGCCCGGACCGCAGCGCCCTACCTGCGTGAGCTGACCGGCACTGCGGGGCTTGCCCTGTACGACGAGGATGCCGCACTGCTGGCGCGCGACGATGATGACGACGCAATCTGGCAGGCGGACACCGTCGACGTCTGCGTCGACACTGCTCGGGAGTCGATCACCGCCGGGCGCCGCGTCTTGCGCACCGCACGCTCGACGGCAGTGGTGGCCCAGCCGCTGCTGACCGAGGGCGGTGAGGTGCTCGGCGCCCTCGTCGTGCTGGCACCGGCCAGCCCCGGCCCGGGCATGCTCGGAGCGGTCGGGGAAGTGGCCCGGTACGCGGCCAGCCAACTCGAGCTGGCCGAGCTCGACGCGTCGCGCGCCCGGCTGGACCGGGCCGAGGTGCTGGCGTTGCGCGCCCAGATCAGCCCGCACTTCATCTACAACGCGCTCAACACGATTGCGTCGTTCGTGCGCACCGACCCTGACCGCGCCCGTGACCTGATCCTCGAATTCGCAGATTTCACCCGGTATTCGTTCCGCGCGGCCGGGCAGTACACGACGCTGGCCGACGAACTGCGCAACATCGACCGCTACCTCACCCTCGAGCGGGCCCGCTTCGGTGCCAATCTGAAGGTCCGACTGCAGGTCGCCCCCGAGGTGCTCAATGTCGTGGTGCCATTTCTCGCGCTGCAACCGCTGGTGGAGAACGCGGTGCGGCACGGGCTGGCCGGCAACGGCGGCGGGTCGGTGGAGATCGTCGCGCGCGACGCGGGCACCGAATGCGTGATCACCGTCGAGGACGACGGCACCGGAATGGATCCGGACACGCTGCGCGCCGGGCCCGGCGACGCCTTGGCCGACCGCACCGGCGAATCCGCCCACGTCGGGCTGACCAATGTCGATCATCGGCTGCGCGCGGCATTCGGCAACGACTACGGTCTGGTGGTCGAGACAGCGGTTGGCGCGGGCACGAAAGTGGTGATGCGCGTGCCGAAGTTCCGCTCAGGGGTCCGAGCCGACGGAGGTGCGTTCGCATGAGCGAGCTCGCGAGCGAATCATGACGCCGAGCGGCACCCTGACCGTGCTCGCCGTCGACGACGAGGCACCTGCACTCGACGAACTGGCCTACCTGCTGGGCCGGCATCCCGACATCAGCGAGGTGCACACGGCCTCCGACGCCACCACCGCGCTGCGCGAACTCAACCAGCACCCCATCGACGCCGTGTTCCTCGACATCAACATGCCCGGCCTGTCAGGCATCGAATTGGCCGGTGTACTGGCCAATTACGCGAACCGGCCGGCGGTCGTATTCGTGACCGCCCACGAGGACAAGGCGGTGGCCGCGTTCGATGTCGGCGCCGTCGACTACCTGCTCAAACCGATCCGGCAGAACCGCCTGGACGAGGCCGTGCGCCGCGTCGCCTCGGCGGCACCCAGGTCCGCTCAAGAGCCGTCCGGCCCGGCGGAAGATCAGGACTGGAATGTGGTGCCCGCCGAACTGGGCGGCATCACCCACCTCGTCCCCCGCGACAGCATCGGCTGGGTCGAAGCCGAGGGTGACTATGCCCGCCTACATTCGGCCACGGGTGCACATCTGGTGCGAATCCCCTTGAGCACCTTGGAAACCCGCTGGCGCGACCACGGGTTCCAACGCATCCACCGGTCCTATCTGGTGTCGCTGCGGCAGGTCACCGGGCTGCGCACGGCCGACGGTGCGGTGCTGGTGCGGCTCCGCGCCAACGGGACCTCGCCCGCGGTCGAACTCCCGGTGAGCCGACGCCAGGCCCGGGAGCTGCGCGACCGGCTGGTCCGCGATCCGATGCGCTCCCTCAAACCGGCGGGCAGCGATGAGTGAGCGGCCTGGGCCCTCTGGGCGGCCCGCCGCCGCGCGCGAACGCGTCGTCCTCGCCCACCGCCGCGGCGCCCGCATGGTGCGGACCCGCGTCGAGGTCCAGGAGCAGACGCAGGTGGGCGACGCGCTCGTGCGCGGTCTGGTGCGGACCCAGCTCGGTCTCGCACTGCGGCTGGCCCTCGTCGTCGTCTCGGTGGTGGTGGCACTGGTATTGCTCAACGCCGCACTGCCGGATCTGGCCGCGCTCACCGTGTTCGGGATCCGGCTCAACTGGCTGATCCTGGCCGGGCTGCTCTACCCGCTGCTGTACGGAGTGGGGCGGCTGTATGTGCGGCTGGCCGAGCAGGGCGAACGTGACTTCGTCCGGGTCGTCGACAGCGAACCATGACCGGCGCACCGCTGACCGCCGCTGCCCTGCTGGCTTCCGTGGTGGCCACCATCGCGATCGGCGCCTACGGAGTCCGGTTGTCCCGCACCACCTCCGACTTCCTGGTGGCCTCCCGCAGCGTCGGTCCGCAGTGGAACGCCGCCGCAATCTCCGGCGAATACCTCTCCGCTGCATCGTTTCTCGGCGTGGCTGGGCTGATCGCGAAGTACGGGGCCGACGCGCTGTGGTATCCGGTCGGTTTCACCGCGGGCTATCTGGGCGTGCTGCTGTTCGTGGCCGCACCGCTGCGCCGCTCGGGGGCCTATACCGTCCCCGACTTCGCCGAGTTCCGGCTCGGTTCGGCCCGGCTGCGCAAGGTGGCCATGCTCGTCGTCGTGGTGATCTGTCTGTTCTATCTGGCCCCGCAGTATCAAGGCGCCGGGTTGGCCCTGAAAACGCTTCTGGGCGTACCGGTCTGGGTGGGTCCGCTGCTGGTCGCCGCGATCGTCATCACCAATGTGGTGGCCGGTGGCATGCGGTCGATCACGTTCGTTCAGGCCTTCCAGTACTGGCTCAAGCTCACCGCCGTAGCCGTCCCGGCGTTGGCGCTGCTCGGGTTGTTCATCGGCGACCGTGGCGAATTGGGCGGCCCGCTGCCGCCCGCCGTGCAGCAGCAGACCACCGTGAAGATCGAGACCGACGTCATGGTCCAGGTCATCGAACCGGCAGGCATCACCGTGTCCGGCGATCTCGACGGCCGTCACGTCGACGCCGCCCGGATCACCGCACCGGGGCAACACACCCTCGGCGCGGGGACCACCTTGACGCTGGCCGCCGGCGCGGCCACACCCGTAGTGGCCGGCACCCCGGGCACCGGTAGCGAATGGATCGCCTCGGGCGGCGGACTGGGCGGCGGACATCCGCTCTATCAGGTGCTGTCCATCATCGTCGCGACCTTCCTGGGCACCATGGGCCTGCCGCACGTGCTGGTCCGGTTCTACACCAACCCCGACGGCCGGGCCGCCCGGCGCACCGCGCTCGCGGTGGTGGCGCTGCTGTCGGTGTTCTACTTCTTCCCGATCCTGCTCGGGGTGTTCTCCCGGTTGTACGTCCCGCAGCTGCTGATCACCGGAACAGCCGATGCCGCAGTGCTTTTGGCACCAGGTGCGGCTGTCGGCGGAATCGGCGGCCAGCTGCTGGCGGCGCTGGTGGCCGCCGGTGCCATCGCGGCATTCCTGGCGACCTCGTCGGGGTTGCTGATCAGCATCGCCGGCGCCCTGGCCACCGACGTGCTGCGCGGCCGGGTGCGCGATTTCCGGGTTGCCGCGGTGGTGGGCGGGCTGATCCCGATTCCGTTGTCGCTGATGGTGTCCGGACTGGAGTTGTCGCGCAGCGTCGGATTGGCGTTCGCCGTCGCGGCATCCACGCTGTGCCCGCTGCTGATACTCGGGATCTGGTGGCGCGGCTTGACGGTGCTCGGTGCGGCCTGCGGGCTCGTGGTGGGCGGTTGCGTGTGCGGCGGCGCGGTGCTGGTGGCGATCACCGGCGGCGTCGACGACGGCGTGCTCGGCGGCTGGCCCGCGGTGATGGTGGGCTACCCGGCAGCGGTCAGCGTGCCGATCGCCTTCCTCACGATGATCGTCGTCAGCCTGTTCACCAAGCCCACCCCCGGCGTCGCGCAGATCTTCGCGCGCATGCACGTGCCCGAACGCCTGGGTCTGGGTGTCGAGCGGGTGCCCGCGGGCTGAGCCGCCTGCCGCTCAGCCCCGACGACCGACCGCTCAGCGCAGCGATGGCCAAATTCGGCGTATCAACCGCGATACCACTCCTGTGTGACCCACCTCTCAATTAGGTTCAGTTCCCAACCGACCCACAGTCAACTGTCAGGAGCCCTCGGTGCCCGAAATCGACCTTCCCGAGAGGGTTGCCCCCACCGGGGAGCAGTTCCTCGCCACGCAGGCCAGTCCCGAATTCCAGGAGCTGCGTACCAGATTGCGCCGCTTCGTCTTTCCCATGACCGCGTTCTTCCTGCTCTGGTATGCGCTCTATGTCGCCCTGGGCGCCTTCGCCCATGACTTCATGGCGATCCGGGTATTCGGCAACATCAACGTCGGCCTGCTGATCGGGCTGGGCCAGTTCCTGACCACGTTCCTGATCACCGGCTTGTACGTGCGCTTCGCCAACAAGGAGCTCGACCCGCGGGCCACCGCCATCCGTGAAGAGCTGGAAGGCACCGTCTGATGACTACGACCGTCCTCGCCGCCGAAGCCGTCGGCAACCCCGCAGCCAACATCGGCATCTTCAGCTTGTTCGTCGTCGTCACGATGATCGTGGTGATCAAGGCCAGCAAGCGCAACGCCACCGCCGACGAGTTCTTCACCGGCGGCCGTGGCTTCTCCGGCCCGCAGAACGGCATCGCCATCGCCGGCGACTACCTGTCGGCGGCCAGTTTCCTCGGGATCGCCGGCGCCATCGCGGTCTACGGCTACGACGGCTTCCTCTACTCCATCGGCTTCCTGGTGGCCTGGCTGGTGGCCCTGTTGCTGGTGGCCGAATTGCTGCGTAACACCGGCAAATTCACCATGGCCGACGTACTGAGCTTCCGGCTCAAGCAGCGGCCGGTGCGGCTGGCCGCGGCCATCTCGACGCTGACCGTGTCGCTGTTCTACCTGCTGGCCCAGATGGCCGGAGCCGGTGGCCTGGTCGCGCTGCTGCTCGACGTCAACAGCCGGACCGGACAATCGATCGTGATCGCCGTCGTCGGCCTTCTCATGATCGTCTACGTGCTGGTCGGCGGCATGAAGGGCACCACGTGGGTGCAGATCATCAAGGCCGTGCTGCTGATCGCGGGTGCTGCCCTGATGACCGTGATGGTGCTGAGCAAGTTCGGGCTGAACTTCTCCGAGATCCTCGGCTCGGCGCAGTCGGCGATCTCCGAGGCCACCACCAAGGGCGTGTCCGGCCGCGACGTGCTGGCCCCGGGCGCGCAGTACGGCGGATCGCTGACCTCGCAGATCAACTTCATCTCGCTGGCGCTGGCCCTGGTGCTCGGCACCGCGGGCCTGCCGCACGTACTGATGCGCTTCTACACCGTGCCGACGGCGAAAGAGGCTCGGCGGTCGGTGGTTTGGGCGATCGCACTGATCGGCGCCTTCTACCTGTTCACCCTGGTGCTCGGCTACGGCGCGGCCGCCCTGGTCGGTCCCGACCGGATCCTCGGGGCAGCCGGTGGCGTCAACTCCGCAGCCCCGCTGCTGGCCTTCGAACTCGGCGGGGTAATCCTGCTCGGGATCATCTCAGCGGTGGCCTTCGCCACGATCCTCGCAGTCGTGGCCGGGCTGACCATCACTGCCTCGGCGTCGTTCGCCCACGACATCTATGCCTCAGTGTTGAAGTCCCACAAGGTGACCGAGGACGAGCAGGTGCGGGTCTCCCGGATCACCGCGGTGGTGCTGGGCGTGTTCGCGATCGGGCTGGGCATCCTGGCCAACGGTCAGAACGTGGCGTTCCTGGTGGCGCTGGCGTTCGCCGTGGCGGCCGCGGCCAACCTGCCGACGATCCTGTACTCGCTGTACTGGAAGCGGTTCAACACCCGAGGCGCGCTGTGGAGCATGTACGGCGGCCTGATCTCGACCATCGTGCTGATCGTGTTTTCCCCCGCCGTGTCCGGTTCGAAGACCGCCATGATCCCCGGCGCGGACTTCGATTTGTTCCCGCTGGCCAACCCGGGCATCGTGTCCATCCCGCTGGCGTTCGCACTCGGCATCATCGGCACGCTCACCTCGCCCGACACCGGGGACGCTGAGCTCAACGCCGAGATGGAGGTGCGGTCGCTGACCGGGGTGGGCGCCGAGAAGGCAGTCGCACACTAGCCCACCACTTCGCCGAAACGGCATTCCGGCAGAGAAAGTGCGAGTGGTGGCCTGCCGGAATGCCGTTTCGGCGGAATTGGAAGTCGAGTGGTTCTACCTAGGGACTACGCAGCCGCGGGGCCATAGCGTTCTAGCCATGACCGTTGCTGCTGACCCAGCTTCCACGACACTCCCCGCCAAGAGGCTGTTCCCGTCCCCCGCCGAGGTCGAAGCCCAGACCCCCGCCAACCGGGACCGGGCCATCGACGTCATCCGGATCGCCTCGCTGATCGGTGTGGTGTTCGGCCACACTGTGATGGCCACCAGCACCATCCGCGACGACGTGTTCATCTGGAGCAACCTGCTCACCACGTCCACCGTCTTCCAGGCGCTGACCTGGGTGTTTCAGATCATGCCGCTGTTCTTCTTCGCCGGCGTGGCCGCGTCCGTTCAGTCCTGGGAGCCCGGCTCCTCGTGGGGTGGCTGGCTGCTCAAGCGCTGTACCCGGCTGTACCGACCGGTGTTCTACTACCTGGCCTTCTGGACCGCGGCCTTGGCGCTCCTGAGGTTGGTACTGCCCGAGCATGTCTATGAACCCGTCGCCGGCATCTCCATCCAGCTGCTGTGGTTCCTCGGCGCCTACGTCCTGGTACTGGCGGCGGTGCCGCTGCTGGCCCGTATCACCACGACCGGGCAGGTGGCCGGCGCGATCATCGGCACCTACGCCTTCATTGCCGTGATCGACTTTGTCCGGATTACCGTGGACCAAGCCGGCTACGCCTCGCTGGGCTACCTCAACACCGTGGTGTGGTTGATCCCCGGCGTGTTCGGTGTGGCCTACCGTCGCAACCTGCTGACCAGTGCCGCCGCCCTCAAGATCGGGCTCGGCATGCTCGGCGTGAACCTGGCCCTGCTGTACTTCGGCCCCTACGAGCTGAGCCTGGTCGGTATCGAGACCCAGCAGCTGAAGAACATGACGCCGCCGTCACTGCTGCTGGCCGGTCACGCAATCATGATGTGCGCGTTCGCGATTGCCGCTGCCCCCGCCATCAACCGGTGGGCCCGGCGACCCCGGGTGTGGTGGCTGGCCGCGATCGGCAACACCGGCGCGATGACGCTGTACCTGTGGCACATGCCGCTACTGCTGGGCCTGCACCTGGTGTTCGATTATCTGGGCCTGGACCGCTACGACCCGTCGTCGCCCGGGTTCCTGGCACTGTCGGTGCTGCAGCTGGCCTTGATGGCAGGCCTGGTCGCGCTCGCGTTCACCGTGCTGCGCCCGCTGGAGAACAACCCGCTGCCCCTGTGGGACGGCGGCAAGGTCGCCGGTACCGGAATCCGCAGTACGGCGGTCGGTCTGCTGCTCTGCATGGCCGGTGCGGCCACGCTGACCTCGGTGGCCTGGGGCCTGAAGGATCAGGGGGTGTACTGCGTGGCCGTCATGCTGGTCGCGCTCGGCGCGGCCCGTGCGCTGGCGGAGGACTGACGCAGCCGAAGCTAGCCGCTCTTGCGACGGAATTCGCGCCGGTTCTCCACCGGGCCGTGCGCCCGCGGCTGGTTGCGGCCGCCGTCCTTGTGCGCCGCACCTCCCGACGACTGCGCCTTCTTGCGCTCCAGGGCCTCCCGGAATTTGCGCTTGTTGTCGTCTTCCGGTTTGTCGTCAGCCATACGCCGCAGCGTAGCGCGACAACACTGCCAACGTCATGCGGTTTACCGCCGGCCCGGCGGCATCCCGTACACGTGGGTGATCGGCAGCGTCAGCAATACGCGGCGGTCATCGACCATCGCTCGCCGGTAATCGTCCCAATCCGGGTGTTCACCGGCGATGTTGCGGTACAACGCAATAAGCCCCTCGACGGTTTCGTCGTCGGGGGCCGCGGCCGGCGGGGTGAGAATCGCATCGCCCTCGGCCACCGCATAGGACCAGCCGTCGTCAGAGCTGACATGAACGGACGCCCGCGGATCCCGCCGCAGATTGCGGGTCTTGGCCCGGGGCTCGGTGATCGACACCTGGATCTGCACCGCACGTGGATCGAAGAAGTAGGAGACATTGGACAGCTGCGGACGACCGTCCTGCTTGATCGTCGCAAGAACTCCCATCGAGTTGCCGGCGATCAAGGCCAAAAGCTTGTCGTCGAAAACCTGGCGCCCCATGTGACGAGCGTACGTCTTTACCATCGGTTCGATGAGCGTGATTGACGGCAACACCCTCGAGGGCGTCTCGGAGACCTCCCTGTGGATCCTGAGCAACCGCGGTATCGAGGCCAAACGGTCCGACGGCGTGCTCCGCGACCCGTGGGCCGTGGCGCTCCTCGACTCGATCGACTTCGACTACCGGAAATTCGGCAGGCCCGTACAAGCCCATGCCCTGCGGGCCCGCGCATTCGACCTGGAGACCCGCGACTACCTATCGACACATCCCAAGGCCGCGGTGGTGGCGCTCGCTGAGGGACTGCAGACGAGTTTCTGGCGGCTCGATCAGGCCGGGGTGGCCGATGAATTGACCTGGTATTCGGTCGATCTACCGCCCGTCATGGCGCTGCGGGAACGGCTGCTGCCCTCCGAAGACCGCATCGTCGCACTGGCCCAGTCCGCGCTCGACCGCAGTTGGATGGACCGGGTCGACTCAAGCGACGGCGTGTTCATCACCGCCGAGGGCCTGCTGATGTACCTTGAGCCCGATGATGTGCGCAGCCTGATCGCCGACTGCGCGGCACGGTTCCCCGGAGGCCGGATGATGTTCGACTCGATTCCGCATTGGGCCAGCCGGCGCACCATCAAGGGCTGGCATCTGTCCAACCGCTACATCGCGCCACCGATGCCGTTCGCGCTGACCGCCGACGAGGGCCTGGCCATGGCAGGGACCGGACCGGGCGCCATAGCCGGGGTGCGGTCGGCCCGCGACGTGCCGATGCCGCCGGGACGCGGCCTGTTCAAGTTGGCCGCCGAGCCGTGGCTGGACCGGGTCGGCCTGGTCCACCGCATCCGCCCGTCCATGACGGTGCTGGACTTCTGAGCGGCCGGTTCGACGACGACATGGCACTGCTCAACCGCCGCCTGCTGACGGTGTTCGCCGCGATGCTCCTCGCCGGGCTCACGGCCTGCACGCCGGAAGCCCCCACGGAGATGAGGACCGCTCGGATCGAGGTGGTGCCCGAGGCGCTGACGCAGCCCAAGTTCACCGTCACGCGGTTCCACTACCAGTCCGACCCGCGTGCAAGCGGCAAGTACCCCGACCAGAACTGGGCGGACCTGTACCTGCCCGGCGGCACCCACGCGTTCAACTCGGTCCCGCTCGTCGTGCTCATCCACGGCGGCGGTTGGCAGAGCACCATGGGCGCCGGTGTATTCGACGGACTGGCCCGCGAGCTCACCAGCCGCGGCATGGCCGTCTACAACATCGAGTACCGGCGGGTCGGATCCGGCGGTGGGTGGCCGACCACGTTCACCGACGTGGCCCATGCCATGGACTACGTCGGCCAGGTGAACCTGCAGTACCCGCAACTCGCCATCGACGATGCGCTCGTCGTCGGCCACAGTGCGGGGGCCCAATTGGCCGTGTGGGCCAGCACGCGGCACGACCTGCGGGGCGACGAGGTCGGATCCCGGCCGATCTTCCGGCCGACCAGGGTCATATCGCTGGCCGGGCCGCTCGACATGGTCTACGCCGCCAACCGCGGCGACAAGCACATCGCAGACGTGCTCGGTGGCAGCCCCTCAGCCGTGCCGAAGCGGTACGCCTCGGTGGACCCGATCCAGAATCTCGACCCGCAGGTACCGGTGATCGCGGTCCACGGAACTCTCGATACCGTTGTGGCACCGGCTAATTCGCAGCGCTACGTCGCAGCTCTCAAGAAGCGCGGCGGCCGCGCCGGCCTCGAGCTGCTGCCCGGCGAGAACCACACCTCGATCGTGTCGACCCGCTCCCCCGGCTTCCGGAGGGTGCTGCGTCTCATCACCACCACTTCGAAGGCGCAACTGGACCAATTGCCGGCGAAATGAGTTTTAGGCTGGACCCGTGACCCGGTACATCGCGTTTCTGCGGGGCGTCAATGTCGGAGGCGTCAACCTCAAGATGGCCGAGGTGAAAAAGGCCATGGAGGCCGCCGGATTCACCGAGGTCCGCACCATCCTCGCCAGCGGAAATGTCTTGCTGGACAGCATGTCCAAGGCCGCGAAGGTCCGCACGACGGCCGAACGCGCTCTGCGCGACGCCTTCGGCTACGAGGCGTGGGTGCTGGTGTACGACCTCCCAACACTGCAGAAGATCTCGCAGGGTTACCCGTTCGAGCGGGAGGTCCCCGACCATCACTCGTATGTCACGTTCGTCAGCGACGCCGAATTGCTCGACGAGCTGGCGGCCCTGTCCCCGGGCCACGGCGAGAAGGTGCAGCGCGGTGACGGGGTGCTCTACTGGCAGGTGGCCCGGGCCTCCACGCTGGACAGCACCATCGGCAAGACCATGGGCAAGAAGCGCTACAAGTCCTCGACCACCACACGGAACCTTCGCACCCTGGACAAAGTGCTGCGCTGACGCGTCATCCGCGCGCTGTCCGCAGCCAGCCCAAGCCCGCACTGGTGCCCGCGGCGGGGTGGTATTCGCAGCCCACCCAGCCGTCGAAGCCGGCGTCGTCGATGACGCCGAACAGGTAGTCGATCGCCAGCTCGCCGCTGTCGGGTTCATGCCGGTCGGGCACGCCCGCGATCTGCAGGTGCCCGACGCGACCGGTCGGAATGTCCGACCGTAGCCGGACCGTCACGTCACCCTCGGTGATCTGGCAGTGGTAAAGGTCCAGTTGCACCTTGAGATTCGGCGCCCCGATCTCGTCGACGATCCGGTGCGCATCGGCCTGCAGGCTCAGCAGATAGCCGGGCATGTCGCGCTGGTTGATCGGTTCGATCAGCACGTCGACGCCACGGCCCCGGGCCTTCTCGGCTGCCCAGGTGAGGTTGGCGCGGTACAACGCCGACCGTTCCGCCCGATCGGCGCCGGCCGGGACGAGACCGGCCATCACATGCACCCGTGGGCACTCGAGGGTCTCGGCGAAGTCCAGTGCCCGCCGGAATCCGTCACGGAACTCGGTCTCGCGGCCGGGTAACGAGGCGACGCCCCGTTCCCCGGATCCGAAATCACCGGGCGGCGCGTTGAACAACACCTGCTGCAGGCCGTTGGCGTCGAGCAGCCCGCGAAGTTGCTCGGCCGGGTAGGCGTACGGGAACAGGTACTCCACCGCCGTGAACCCGTCGGCCGCCGCGGCGGCGAACCGATCGGCAAAGGCGTGCTCGACGTACATCATGGAGAGGTTGGCCGCGAAGCGTGGCACGGCGGACTCCTTCCAGCTGAGCTGACCAGCGGTTGAGGCCATCTTTGCGCGTGCCCCCGGCGGCGGCCGAACGCCCCCGGCAGATCACGGGTAAATTCGCGCCAATGACGGGTAGCTCAGGCAAGGTGAGCGGCAACGCGCTCACCGGCGTTTCCGAGACCGCACTGCTGACCCTGCAGGTGCGCGCGCATGAGGCGCGCCGTTCCGACGGCCTGATCGACGATCCCGTCGCGGTGCAACTGGTCGACTCGATCGATTTCGACTTCGCCAAGTTCGGCTATACCCGCCGCCAGGACATGGCCCTGCGGGCGCTGCTGTTCGACCGGGCGACGGGGAATTACCTGCGCGACCATCCGCGCGCCACAGTGGTGGCGCTGGCCGAGGGGCTGCAAACCAGCTTCTACCGGCTCGACGCCGCCGGACTGGGGCATGAATTCCGCTGGCTGTCAGTCGATCTGGAACCGATGATCGAGCTGCGCAACAAGCTGCTGCCGAAGCCCGACCGCGTCACGCAATGTGCCCAGTCGGCACTGGACTTCAGCTGGATGAACCACGTCGACTCCGGCAACGGTGTCTTCATCACGGCCGAGGGCCTGCTGATGTATCTGCAGCCCGAGGAGGCCATGTCGCTGATCCGCGCCTGCGCGCAACGCTTTCCCGGCGGGCAGATGCTGTTCGACCTGTCGCCGGCGTTCTTCGCCTTTCTGACCCGGAAGGGGATTCCCACCTCGATGCGCTATCGGGTGCCGCCGATGCCGTTCAGCCTGTCCCCCGCGCAGCTGGCCGGCCTGGTCGAGACCGTCCCCGGGGTGAGGTCGGTGCGCAACCTTCCGATGCCACCGGGCCGCGGCGCGATATTCAACGCCTTGTTGCGGGCGCAACACCTGCCGATCTTCGATCGTGTCCGCCCGGTGATGGGCTTGCTCGAGTTCGGCTAGTCCGGCCGGATCAGGCTGTCGCTCCGGCCATTTCCACGCGGGCTGTTTCGAACCGCAGGCTCGGGTCGACGACCGGCCCGTTGCGTAGCGTTTCGGCGTCGAGCGTGTAGTTCATCGTCATCTGCCACGGTCCGTCGACACCCTGTCGGGGAATCTCGGTGAGCGAACGCTGCACGTATCCGGCACCGAAGTCCAGCAGCGGGCGGGTCTGTCCACCGGAGAACTCCGGTCGTACGGTGTCGAAACCGTTGTCGTCCATGTGCTTGAGCAGTCGGCAGAAGTGCTCGCAGAGCAGCCCGACCTTGAGCGTCCACGACGAGTTGGTGTACCCGAAGGCGAACGCGAAGTTGGGCACGCCCGAGAGCATGATGCCCTTGTAGGCCACGGTGTCGGCGAGGTCCACCGGTTCTCCGTCGACCGTCAGCGTCATCCCGCCGAACAGCTGGATGTTCAGACCCGTTGCGGTGACGATGATGTCGGCGTCGAGCTCACGGCCGGACTCCAGCAGGATGCCGCGCTCGGTGAACGTCGCGATGCGGTCGGTGACCACCGAGGCGCTGCCGTTGCTGATCGCCTTGAACAGGTCCCCGTCGGGGACCGCGCACAGCCGCTGGTCCCACGGGTTGTAGCGGGGCGCGAAGTGCTCGTCGACGGGGTAACCCTTGGGCAACTGGGCGGCGTTGACCTTACGGATCAGCCGCCGGGCCGTGGTCGGGTACTTCTGGCACAGCGTGTAGACCGCGCGCTGCTTGATGATGTTCTTGCGCCGCGCCATCGCGTAGCCGCGGCGATCACCGAACAGGCGCTTGGCGGTGTTGGCGAACCCGTCCTTGGCCGGGACGGGAAGCACATACGTGGGCGAACGCTGCAGCATCGTCACGTGCCCGGCCGTCGGCGCCATCGAGGGCACCAGTGTCACCGCGGTGGCGCCACTGCCGATCACCACGACCTTCTTGCCCGTGTAGTCGAGGTCCTCGGGCCAGTGCTGGGGGTGCACGATCTGGCCGGTGAACCGGTCCTGCCCGTCGAAGCGCGGGGTGTAGCCCTGGTCGTAGCGGTAGTACCCGCCACCACAGAACAGCCAGCTGGCACTGATCTGGATCAGCTCGGCGTCGCCGTCCTCGCAGCCGGCGCGCTCGATGTCCACCGTCCAGCGCGCCTGCGCGGAATCCCAGGACGCCCCCAGCACCTTGTGGTGGAACCGGATGTGGCGGTCGAGGCCGTTCTCCGAGATCGTCTCGTGCAAGTAGGCCAGGATCTTGTCGGAGGTGGCGATGGCATGCTCGTCACGCCACGGCTTGAACTCGTAGCCGAAGGTATGCAGGTCGGAGTCCGACCGAATCCCCGGATAGCGGAACAGGTCCCAGGTACCGCCGGCGGCACCGCGGGCCTCCAGGATCGCGTAGCTGCGCCCCGGGTGTTCGCGCTGCAGGTAGTAGGCGGCACCGATGCCGGAGATGCCGGCGCCGATGATCAGTACGTCGACGTGTTCGGTGTGGTTCATGTCTCAATGGTCGCGGCAGGCCGGCCGCCACCCAAGGTCGGAAATACCAAACATCAACCATCCGATGGTGCACATTGCACCACCGCTCTACGCTGGGGTGATGGTGTGGCAGCCACCGTCACCGCGGGTGCAGGACCTGATCCGGCAGTGCGCCCAGATCGTCCTCAACCCGCGCGAGGACTGGCTCGACGAATTCGACGCCGCAGTCCTGGCTGCCAGCCCGGCAATCGCGTCCGACCCCGAACTCGCCGCCGCCGTCGTCCGCAGCAACCACGCCAACCTGTTCTTCTGGGGCAGCGCCAACGTACGCGATCCGGGCGCCCCGGTGCCGCCCAACACGGGCCCCGAGCCACTGAGCATCGCGCGGGAACTGGTGCGCCGCGGTGTCAACGAGTTTCCCCTCGATGCCTACCGGGTCGGTGAGGGCGTGGCGTGGCGCCGGCTCATGGAGATCGCCTTCGAGCTGACGTCCGACCCGGGCGAACTACACGAGATGCTCGATGTCTGCTCACAGTCCATCAGCGCATTCGTCGACGCCACGCTGGCCGGCATCGCCGCCCAGATCGAACTCGAACGCGAGGACCTGACCCGCGGCACCCACGCCGAGCGACGCGAAACCGTCGCGCTTCTGCTCGAGGGAGCCCCGATCCCCAGACAGCGCGCCGAAGCACGCCTGGGCCACGCGCTGACCGGAACGCACACCGCGGCGGTGATCTGGAGCGAGGACCCCGGGGGCGACATGTCCGGATTGGACCGGACCGCCGAGGCATTCGGACAGGACTGCGGCGATCCGCGGCCGTTGAGCGTGCTGGCCAGCACCGCCACCCGCTGGGTGTGGGCGGCAGGCAGCGCCGACCCTCAGCACGGGTTCCCCGCGCTGACGCGTGCCGCCGGGGAGCTCGACGGAGTCCGCATCGCCGTCGGACCGGTCGCCGACGGCCTGGACGGCTTCCGGCGCAGCCATTTCGATGCGATCACCACTCAGCAGATGATGGCCCGGCTGCACTCCACGCAGCAGATCGCACAGTTCGCCGACGTCGAACTGGTCGCACTCATCACCGCCGAGCCCGATCGCGCCGCCGAATTCGTCAGCCACGCCCTCGGCCCGTTCGAGACGGCTGACCCCGAATTGCAGGAAACGGTACGGGTATTCGTCAACGAACAGTGCAACGCCTCACGCGCCGCGGCGCGGTTGTACCTGCATCGCAATACGCTGCTGCGCCGACTGGCGCGCGCCGACGAACTTCTGCCCCGCGCGCTCGGCGAGAACAGCGTCGCGGTCGCCGTCGCACTGGATGTGCTGCGGTGGCGCGGCAACACGCCCGGCTGAGGCGGTCAGTCGAATGCGGTGTCCAGATAGCGCAGGGCGTCGGACTTGCCGATCCCGAGCGCACGCGCGGCCTCGGCGAACGAGTGCGCGGCCGCGGCCATCGCGGCATCAGCCGGATCTGCCCGTGCGACGAACGTCCCGTACCGCCCCCGGGTCTCCAGGACCCCTGCCGACTCCAACTCGCGATATGCCCTGGCCACGGTGTTGACCGCGAGCCCGACCTTCCCCGCCAATTCACGCACCGTCGGCAACCGGGTACCCGGAGCCAGCCGCCCCTGCCTTATTCCGTCGATAATCTGGATCCTGAGCTGATCGAACAGCGGCTTGTCCGCGCTCGAATCAACCAACACCCAATCCCCCAACTCACCCACATGCCCAGTATCACCCAAACCGACTACGTTGGTGATGTGCAAGTGACTGTCCTGTCCGGTGCCGGGATCTCGGCCGAAAGCGGTGTGCCGACGTTCCGCGACGTCGAAACGGGGCTGTGGGCGCAGGTGGACCCATACGAAATTTCCAGCGTCGAAGGCTGGCAGCGGCATCCCGAAAAGGTCTGGGCCTGGTATCTGTGGCGCCACTACATGATGGCCCACGTGCATCCCAACGACGGGCATCGGGCCGTGGCCGCCTGGCAGGACTTCGCCGACGTACACGTCATCACCCAGAACGTCGACAACCTGCACGAGCGCGCCGGCAGCACCAACGTCTACCACCTGCACGGCAACTTGTTCGAGTTCCGTTGCGATGCTTGCGGTTCCCGATTCGAGGGCAACCTGCCCGAGATGCCCGAACCGGTCGAGACCATCGAACCCCCGGTGTGCCCGTGCGGCGGTCTGATCCGGCCGAGTGTCGTGTGGTTCGGCGAGCCGCTGCCCGACGACGCCTGGCAGCGATCGGTGCAGGCGGTCAGCAACGCCGATGTGGTGATCGTGGTAGGCACCAGCTCGGTCGTCTATCCCGCGGCAGGCCTGGCCGAAGCCGCCGTCGCCGCGGGCACTGTGGTGGTCGAGGTCAACCCGGAGCGCACCCCGCTGTCGGACAGCGCGACGATCTCGCTGCGCGAGACCGCGGGCGGTTCCCTGCCGAACCTGCTGCAGCGATTGCCTACCCTGCTGGGGTCTAGGCAGGCCTGACCGCACGGCCGATGGCGAACTCCGTCACCGGCAGCGGTACCCAGGCCGGCATGGCCAGCTCACGGTGAGCAGAGGCGACCTGAAACCCACTGCCTGCGATGGTCTGCTCGGTGTGCCGATGGGTATGGCAGTTTCCGAACAGCCGCGGCCACACCGTTGCGTCGGCCACGCGCTGCATCCCTGCCCGCCAGCCGCTGCCCGCGACATGCTCCAGATACCGCAGTTCACCACCCGGCCGGAGGAGCGAAAACAGTTGCTGTAGAACAGCGTCCGGTTGTTCGATGGAACACAGCACCAACGAGCAGACCACGGCGTCGAACGGTTCGGCGCTGCCGAACTTCTCGGCGGTGTCGCTGGTCACCGTCACCGGAACCGGGGCCGTGGCCGCCGCGGCGCGGGCCACCTCCGCAAGGTGACGTTCGGGTTCGATGGCGACCACCTCGGACACTGTCGTGGGATAGAAGGCGAAGTTGGTGCCGGTGCCCGCACCGATCTCCAGGACGCGGCCGCTGAGGCCGGCAAGGTTATCGGCGCGCAGCCGCCGCAGCGCCTTCGGCTCCGAACTCGACAGCGTCTTCCACACCCGGGCGAAGAACGGATTGTCGACGGTCTTGTCAGTCACGGTGCTCCTCCGTCGGCGTACTCACTGGCGAATCCCTTCAACCGGGCGATGGTCTCGGCGGGTTCGAGATCGGTTCCGATGATCCCCGAGACGATCTGGCCGGTGCACACCGCCCGCAGCACACGGTCGGTGAACTCCTCGACATCTCCCCACGGCAGATACGGTTTGGAGATCAGAATGGCGGCCACCCCGTGCGCGGCGGTCCACAGTTCGAGCGCCAGCATCGTGGCGTCGCCGGACGGGTACACCCCCTCGGCGATCAGCGCTTCTATCGCAGCGCGCATGTGCTGGAACGCCGAGCTGTTGAGGGTCACGTCGACGTCGCTGCCGGGCCTGCCCTCACCCATCGTCGCCAGCCGGTACAACTCCGGCGTGCGCCTGGCAAAGTTCACGTAAGCGTGCCCCTGCGCACGCAACACCTCGATGGTCGAGGCGTGATCGGCGGCCGCCCGCTGCATCTCCTCGTCCAGCTTCTCGAAGTACCGCGAGCACACCGCGTCCAGCAACGCGTCCTTGTCGGCGAAGTGCAGGTAGATCGACGGCGAGGTCACCCCGACCCGTTGGGCCACCGACCGGATCGACACCGCCTTGGCATGACCGGTTTCCAACAGCAATTCGGTTGTGGCATCGAGGATCTGATCACGGAGCAGCTCACCGGAGCCGCGCGGTGCACGACGTCGTTTACGAGGTTGGATCACCATGCTAGGCGTCCGTCACTCCCGCGCCGGCCCGCTCCCGCTTGTCGTCGCCCGGTGGAATGTCGCCGGGCCCGCCGGGGTTCGCTTCCGCGGGACCTGACTCACTGATCCCGAATCGCTTGTGCAGACGGGCCAGCGGTGCCGGAGCCCACCAGTTCCACTGCCCCATCAGATGCATGAACGCCGGCACCAACAACATTCGCACCAACGTGGCGTCGACGAGCACCGCGATGGTCAGGCCGAGGCCGAACATCCGCATGAAGGCCACCTGCGCAGCGATCAGTGCCGCGAACGAGATCGACATCAGCAGCGCGGCGGCCGTCACCACCCGGCCGGTGCGGGCCAGGCCGAGCGCCACACTCTCGTCGTTATCGTGGCGGGTCTGGCCGGATTCGAGCCAGTACTCGCGAATTCGCGACACCAGGAACACCTCGTAGTCCATGGACAACCCGAACGCGATGCAGAACAACAACACCGGCAGGTTGGCGACCAAGGTGCCCGTCGACGTGGTGCCCAGCGCTCCCAGGTGGCCGTCCTGGAAGATCCACACCAGCGCACCGAACGCCGCCGAGAGCGACAACACGTTGAGCACCAAGGCTTTCAGCGGAAGTATCACGCTGCCGGTGAGCAGGAACAGCAGTATGAACGTGATCGCGGCGATGATGCCGAGGACCAGCGGTAGCCGCGAGGTGATCGCCTGTGAGCTGTCCCGGTTGACCTGCGCGATGCCGGTGAACTTCGTCTCGGTGGGCGCGGGCACCGCGTGCAGTGCGTCGAGTTGTGCCTCGGAGGCGTCGCTGAACAACGGCACGTTGCTGCCGATCGTCAGATATGCACTATCGTCGGCAATTCCGGTGCCCGAGGTCGGTGGGCCGACCCGGCGACCGTCGACGAAGGTGCCCCCTGGCGCGGACACCGAGACTCCTTCGGAGGCCCGCGACAGATCGCCGGCGTAGCGGTCGATCTCGGCGGGCGGCAGCCCGGTCACGTCCGGAAGCACCACGGTGACAGCGGTCGAGGAATCGACCGCGAAATCGTTGCGCAGCTCGTCGCCGACCTGACGGGCCGACGCAGAAGACGGCAGCACGCGGTCGTCGGGGAAGCCCCACTTGATCCCGAGGAAGGGCGCGCCCAACATGAGCAAGAGCGCGATCACCGCGAGTCCGACCGGGACCGAACGACGCATGACGCGCTTGGTCATCCGGTACCAGAAAGTCTGCTCGACGGGCTTGGCCACGGGCTCGGGCCGACCCAGGATCCGGCGGATGAAGCGGCGCACGTCGTACGCGTCCAGCCGATCACCCAGCAACGCAATCGCGGCCGGGGCCACCACGATGGCCGCGAACGCCGCCAGCGCCACCACCGCGATACCCGCGTAGGCGAATGACTTGAGGAAGTACATGGGGAACAGCACCATCGCCACCATCGACAGCGCCACCGTCATCGCGGAGAACAGCACGGTGCGTCCGGCGGTGACCATCGTGCGCACCAGAGCCCGGTCCGGGTCGACGCCGTCGGCCAATTCGTCGCGGTAACGGCTGACGATCAACAGCGTGTAATCGATGGCCAGCGCCAGCCCCATCGCGACGGTGAGGTTCAGCGCGAAGATCGAGACGTCGGTGACCATCGTGAACCCGCGCAGCACGGCCAGGGACCCGAGGATCGCGAAGCCTCCGACCGCCAGCGGCAACGCGGCGGCGAGCAGTCCGCCGAACACCCACACCAACACGAGGAAGCTCAGCGGGATCGCGATGGATTCCATCATCAGAAGGTCTTTTTCACTCTGCCCGTTGATCTGCACGTAGATCATCGCTTCGCCGCCGGCCCGCACCGTCACGCCGTCGCGGTCGTGCACCAGTTGGTCGGTGAGCTCCTTGGCGTGCTTCTGCGCGCCACTCTCCCCGCCGGTGATTCCCGCCAGGATGAGCCCGGTCTTGCCGTCCTTGCTGATCAGCGTGGCAGCCGCGGGTGCGGGCACGGTCCACGTCGAGCTGACCTCGGTCACATACGGCGACGCTTTCAGTTGGGCGGCGATGTCGGTGCCCACTGCCCGGGCCGCGGGACTGTCGGCTCCGGCGGCGTCGTCGGTCACGCTGATGACCAGCTGCATGTCGCCGCGGGCGAATTTGTCCGAGAGCAGCTGGGTGGCCTGCGCCGATTCCGACGTCGGGTCCTGGAAACCGCCTGCCGACAGGCTCTTGGCCACCGGAATGCCGAAGATGCCCGCGGCCACCATGACCAGCGCGGCGACCGCGAGCACACGTCGCGGTGCGGCTATGGCCAGATGGGCGATTCGATGCAGCACTGTGCGTCCTTCCCGAAGAATATCGTCGTTAAGTTAACAACGGTAAGTTTCCGGCGTCAACCATGACCCCGCCCTACATACGGATACCGGGACCCGAGAGTTCACCAGCGGACAGCACGCGATGAATTCCGGCGCTTCAATGCGTCTAATAAGGCATGGCCAACACCACCGTCGCCGAAACCGCGACCACTCGTATGACCGATACCGGGTTGCTGATCCTGCGCGTCGCAGTCGGCGCAACCATGCTGCAGGCCGGCTTGATCAAGGCTTTCGACTTCGGCACCGCCGCGGGATTCATGGAATCCAGCGGTTGGCGGCTACCCGCGCTCGGCGCGTTCATGGTGACCGCAGCCGAAACCCTCGGCGGCATCGGCCTGCTGGTCGGGGCGCTCACCCCACTGGCCGCGTGCGCGGTGATCGGCGCGATGGTCGACGCCTGGGCAGTGAACGTTTCGGCCGACGCCTTCTGGTCGCAGCCGTTCAACGTGCCGTTCCTGGCCGCGTTCGCCGCCGCGGCCCTGCTGTTCACCGGCGCAGGCGCGTTCTCGGTAGATGAGCGGGTGTTCGGCCGCTCCCGGGTGTCGGCCAGGGCGGCGGTCGGACTTCTCGTGCTGGGAATCGTCGTCGCCGTGGTGACCTGGATCGCGCTGAACGGGACCAACCCCGTCCACGTCACAAAGCCCGCCGTCTGAGCGTGGGCTTGATGGGCCGGCCTTCGCCGATTTCCACACCAGGGCTGTACCCGGCGCGTGCTCAACCGCCCTGCGGTAGAAATCGGCGAAGCCACCCAACACCGGGCGGCTGGGCTACTCGTCAGAAACCTACCCAAAAGTAGGATTGCCACCATTTTCCGAACCGTGACTCAAAGATTCCTTAATAGTGACCCATACGCTCAGTGTCATGTGGATCGACGACACCAGTGCAGATGTCATCAAGGTCGACTTCGAGGCCCTCTACCACGGCGATTTCCTCGTCGAGGGCGACACCTCGGAGCAGTTTGACGACTACCAAGAACTGCCCACCGCAGTATGAGAAAACGCGCGCCTCGCGGCGCGCGTTTCCCATCTTGAGTTTGCCGTAACTTGCCCCTTCGGGGCCACAGTCCTCGCTCAGGCGAGGACTGCTTCTTTCTCCGGTTCGGCTTCGCCCGCACCGATCATGTTCGCCAGGCGCCCACTGATCAGCTCCTCGGCCTCCGACACCATCCGCGAGACGAGTTCGCCGCAGGTGGGAATGTCGTTGATCAGGCCCATCGAGGTTCCGACCGACCAGATGCCTGCGTCGAGATCGCCGATCTCATAGACCTTCACGCCGCGTTTGCCCGCCACCAGGTCCTTGACGTCCTCGAACTGGCCGCCGTCCTTGAGGATCTGCACCACCTCACGTGAGACCGTGTTGCTCGCGACACGAGCGGTGTTGCCGAGGCTGCGGAAGATCAGCTCGGTGTCGAGCTCGGTGCCCGCCACGATCGCTTCCTTGACCTTCTGATGGATCGCCGATTCCGCGGTGCACATGAACCGCGAGCCCATGTTGATGCCATCGGCACCCAGCGCCAGCGCAGCCACCAGACCGCGCGCGTCGGCGAAACCGCCCGAGGCGATCATCGGGATGTCGATCTTGGCCGACGCGGCCGGGATGAGCACCAGGCCCGGGATGTCGTCCTCGCCGGGGTGCCCGGCGCACTCGAAACCGTCGATGCTGATGCCGTCCACACCCAGGCTCTGCGCCTTGACCGCGTGGCGCACCGAGGTGCACTTGTGCAGCACCTTGATCCCGCTGTCGTGGAACATCGGCAGGTGCGGCGCCGGGTTGGAGCCGGCGGTCTCGACAATCTTGATGCCGGAGTCGACGATCACCTGGCGGTACTCGTCGTATGGCGGCGGGTTGATGGTCGGCAAGATCGTCAGGTTCACCCCGAACGGCTTGTCTGTCAGATCACGACACCGCTCGATCTCGCGGGCCAGATCCGCCGGGGTGGGCTGGGTGAGCGCGGTGATGAAACCCAGTGCACCCGCATTCGCCACGGCCGCAACGAGTTCGGCGCGGCCGACCCACTGCATGCCACCCTGCACGATGGGATGCTCGACCCCGAACGTCTCGGTGAACTTCGTCTTCAATGCCATAAACGGACCTACTTCCTGTGCTTTCTTCTCTTCGCGCAAGCGCTCATCGCGGAGCCATGCGGATAGCGCCGTCGAGGCGGATCACCTCGCCGTTGAGCATCGGGTTCTCGATGATGTGCACGGCCAGGGCGCCGTACTCGTCGGGATCGCCGAGCCGCGCCGGGTGCGGCACCTGCTGGCCCAGCGACTTCTGTGCCTCTTCGGGCAGCGAGCCCAGCAACGGGGTCTTGAACAGACCCGGCGCGATGGTGCACACGCGGATCAGCTCACGCGAGAGGTCACGCGCGATCGGCAGGGTCATGCCGACCACGCCGCCCTTGGACGCCGAGTAGGCGGCCTGCCCGATCTGGCCGTCGAACGCCGCCACCGAGGCGGTGTTGATGATGACGCCGCGCTCTTCATTCTTGAGAGGCTCCGTCTTGGCGATGCGCTCGGCCGACAGCCGGATCACGTTGAACGTGCCGATCAGGTTGACCTCCACCACCTTGCGGAAGCCGTCGAGCGGGAACGCACCGTTCTTGCTCAGGGTCTTGATCGCATTGCCGATGCCCGCGCAGTTGACGTTGATCCGCACCGGGCCAAGCGATTCCGCGACGTCGAGCGCCTCGGTCACGCCCGCCTCGTCGGTGACGTCGGTGGCGACGAACTTGGCCCGATCGCCCAGTTCGGCCACGACCTCTTCACCCTTGAGGTCGATCACGACCACCTGAGCACCCGCATCCAGCAGGCGCTTGGTGGTGGCCAAACCCAGGCCGGAGGCACCGCCGGTGACGACGGCTACCGCGTCCTTGATCTCCATGTACCGCATTCCTTTCCGGCCGGCGTCGCGCCGACCCTGTGGTCGAACCAAACAGTGGTTGAACTAAACCCAGTCCCGCAGAACAGCTTCGGTGTCGGTGCCGCGCGGTCCCGGCGGCGTCGGCACCGCCGGGACGCTGCGGGAGAACCGCGGTGCCGGCATCGGCTGCAGGTTGCCGCCTTCGTCGAAGAACGTGTTGCGCTCGGCGATGTGCGGTTCGGTGAGCACCTCGGCGAAGGACAGCACCGGAGCCGCACACGCGTCGGTGCCGGCGAACACCTCGGCCCAGTGATCACGGTCGTGCGCGGCGAAGGCCTTGGTGAACGCCTCGCGCAGTTCGGGCCAGCGAGCCATGTCGTTCTGGTCCGGAAGATCGGCACCGTCCAGTCCCAGACCTTTGAGCAGCTCGGCGTAGAACTGCGGTTCGATCGCCCCGATCGACATGTATTTGCCGTCGGCAGTCTCGTAGGTGTCGTAGTACGGAGCACCGGTGTCGAGCATGTTGGTACCGCGCTCGTCGGACCACAGGCCCTGGCTGCGGAAGCTCCACATCATCTGCATCAGCACACTGGACCCGTCGATCATCGCCGCGTCGATCACCTGGCCCTTGCCCGAGGTCTGCCGCTCGAACAGGGCCGACAGGATGCCGACGAGCAGGAACATCGACCCACCGCCGAAATCACCGGCCAGGTTCAGCGGCGGGACGGGACGTTCGCCCGCGCGGCCGACCGCGTGCAGCAGGCCGTTGAGAGAGATGTAGTTGATGTCATGGCCGGCCTGCAGGGCCCGTGGGCCGTCCTGGCCCCAGCCCGTCATCCGGGCGTAGATCAGGCGTTCGTTGACCTTGGCGCAGTCGTCGGGCCCCAGGCCCAATCGCTCGGTGACGCCGGGGCGGAAGCCCTCGATCAGCACATCGGCCTTTTCGATGAGCTTGAGCACCAGCGCACGGCCCTCGTCGCTCTTCATGTCCGCGGCCACCGACCGGCGGTTTCGCAGCATGGTGTCGTCGCTGGGCGTACCGGTGCCCTTGCCCGGCCGTTCGATCCGCACCACGTCGGCACCCAGATCGCCGAGGATCATCGCCGCGTGCGGGCCCGGGCCGATGCCCGCCAACTCGACAACGCGCAAACCTTGCAGTGGTCCAGCCATGCTCTTTCGCCCCTTCGCGTGTGGGTCTCGGTTGACCGGTGACATAGCTTACTTGTATAACCTTCTCGAGCCGGTATGGCCATAGCCGCCCCCGCCCGGAGCGGGCCACAGGCCCGCCAGACCTAAGGTGCATAGATGACCGTGACCCGCGAGTACCCCGACGTCAAAGACGTATCCGTGACCCTTCAGGACGGCGTGCTGTCGGTGACGCTGAACCGACCCGACAGCCTCAATTCGCTCACCCAGGACATGCTCGTGGCGATCGCCGACGCCATGGATCTGGCCGCCACCGACGCCGGCGTGCGCGTCGTTCGCCTGGGCGGCGCCGGCCGCGGGTTCAGCTCCGGCGCCGGCATCAGCGAGGAAGACCAGAACGCCAAGAGTCACGACGCCGAAGGCGTGCTCGACGCCGCCAACCGCGCCGTCGCATCCATCGTGGCGCTGCCCAAGCCGGTCGTGGCCGCGGTGCAGGGGCCCGCCGCCGGCGTCGGGGTGTCCCTCGCGCTGGCCTGCGACGTCGTGCTGGCCTCGGAATCGGCCTTCTTCCTGTTGGCCTTCACCAAGATCGGGTTGATGCCCGACGGTGGCGCCTCGGCACTCGTGGCCGCCAACATCGGTCGGGCCCGGGCCATGCGCCTGGCACTGCTGGCCGACCGCCTCACCGCTACCGACGCCTTCGACTGGGGTCTGATCAGCGCCGTGTACCCGGCCGACGAGTTCGACGCCGCGGTGGACAAGATCGTCGCCAAGCTCCGCTCGGGTCCGGCAGTGGCACTGCGCGAGACCAAGCAGGCCGTCAACGCGGCCACCCTCACCGAGCTCGAGGGCGCCTTCGCGCGCGAGCGCAAGGGCCAGCTGCAGTTGCTGGTCTCCGAAGACTTCCGCGAGGGCACCAAGGCCTTCCAACAGAACCGGCGCCCGGAGTTCACCCAGCAGTAAGCGCCGCGCGCCCGAAAATCGTTGGACTCAACCCACTCCGGGTGGGCACCATCGAATGTTGTGAGCATGCAGCACGACATCCAGCCACCGGTCGATCAGACCGGTGGCTGGCGTGTGCTCGCACCCTTCCGCATCCGCGAATACCGGTTGCTGATCGCCGCGGTCACGTTGTCGATCTTCGCCGAGGGCATGTGGTCGGTGGTGATGGCATTGCAGGTCATCGCGATCGACAACGATCCGGCCTCGCTGTCCCTGGTGGCCACCTGCATGGGTGTCGGCCTGGTGGCGTTCGTCCTCGTCGGCGGCATCACCGCCGACCGGATCAATCAGCGCACCATCATCATCGCCGTGGAGACGGTCAACCTGGTCACGGTCTCGACGGTCGCGGCGCTGGGCCTGCTCGACCTGCTCAAGATCTGGCATCTGGCCGTCGCGGCGGCGATTCTCGGCATCGCCGCGGCATTCTTCTTCCCGGCTTACAGCGCGCTGCTGCCACGCATCCTGCCGGCCGAACAACTGTTGGCCGCAAACGGCGTTGAGGGCGTGGTACGTCCCGTCTTCCAGCGTTCGGTCGGCCCGGCAGTGGCAGGCATGGTGATCGCCGCGACCTTCCCATCGCTGGGCGCGGTCGTGGTCGCGGCGCTGTTCGGCACCGGCCTGATCCTGCTGGTCGCCACCCGCCCCACCGTGGATTCGGTTGCCGCACAGGGCGATGACGAGCGACCGCACGTATTGCGCGATCTGCGTGAAGGTTTCGCGTTCATGGTGCGCACCCCGTGGCTGCTGTGGACCCT
Source organism: Mycolicibacterium sp. 050232 (assembly GCA_036235365.1). Lineage (GTDB taxonomy): Bacteria > Actinomycetota > Actinomycetes > Mycobacteriales > Mycobacteriaceae > Mycobacterium. The sequence goes on from JAZBEZ010000012.1 coordinate 164,078, forward strand.
GCTGTTCGCCAGCATGTTCGTCCTCGTCGTGCTCGGGCCGATCGAGGTACTGCTGCCGTTCATCGCCCAGGACCGGTTCGCCGACGGCGCCCGGGCGTACGGATTCATCCTGGCGTTCTTCGGATTCGGCAGCGCATTGGGCGCACTGACGGTGTCCTCACGCCGGATGCCGCGGCGCTACCTGACCACGATGATGGCGATGTGGGGGCTGGGCTCGGTCCCGCTGGTGGTCGTCGGCGTCACGTCGTCCTTCCCGCTGATGGCGCTGGCCACCTTCTGTATCGGGGTCACCGACGGTGCGGGGATGGTGATCTGGGGAACGCTGCTGCAGCGGCGGGTGCCGACGGCGATGCTGGGCCGGGTCTCGAGCCTGGACTTCTTCGTGTCGCTGGCGTTCATGCCGCTGTCGTTCGCGATCGTCGGCCCGCTGTCGAAGGTGGTCTCGATGGAGTCCATCTTCCTGGTGGCCGGGCTGCTGCCTGCCGTACTGGCCGCGGTGGCCTTGGCGGCAGCACGGATGCCGCGCGACGAGCTGGCCCACCCGCTGCGCTAGCTCGTGGTGTCGACGCCACACCTCGCCATCGACCCTGCGGTGAGGGCCTATTTCACTCGCATTTTCACGCCCTCACCGCAGGATGAACGGCAGTGAATCAGCGGTGCAACCCGGTCAGATGTGTGTAGGCCGCCGCGTTGAGCTGGTTGTGGCCGACCTCGTCGTCGCTGAGCTCGCGGCGCACCTTGGCCGGCACACCGGCCACCAGCGAGCGCGGCGGCACCACCATGCCCTGGGGCACCACCGCACCGGCAGCCACCAGCGAACCGGCGCCGATGACGGCACCATTGAGCACCACGGCGCCCATCCCGACCAGGCTGTCCTGCTCGACGGTGCAGCCGTGCAACACCACGTTGTGGCCGACGGTGACGCCGGTGGCGATGCGGCACGGGAAACCCGGGTCGACGTGGACGGTCACCCCGTCCTGGATGTTGCTGCCCTCGCCAATCTCGATGGGCTCGACCTCGGCGCGCAGTGTGGCGCCGTACCAGACGCTGGCACCGGCGGCCAGCGAAACCTGGCCGATCACACTGGCATTGGGGGCGACCCAGGCATCCGGGTCGATCTGCGGGGTGTGACCAGCGACAGTGACGATCAGCGGCTCAGGCATGCCGGTCATGGTAGACAGCCGACCGGCGGCGTCATGCGCCCTGGTACACCTTGCGGTAGCTCGACGGCGACATCTCGACGCCGCGACGCAGATCGCCCGCCCTGCCCCGACCCGAACGCCTGGCCACCTCGTCGACCGGGCGACCATCGTGCTGTGCCGGGACTACTTCGGAGAGACCTGGCTTTCCAGCTTGCCGCCGGACTCTGTCTCGTCGCCGCGGCACTTTGCCTCAGCATCCGAAAAGCCCAGGTCACAGCGTCCGAGTCGGTTCGAGTAGACACTTCGGCTTTGCCGTAACCGCTTCGTAACCCTTACCATCCATGCGGCGCCGCGGGGAACGCTGAGGCTGTCATGCTCGTGGTCGCTCGCCATAGTCGCGCGGATAACCGCGTAACGCGTCACCGACAGCCGACGAATACCAGGCTAGGCATGAGCGGGAGGAAAACCCACCAAATGAAGACTCGCACCAAGACACTGGGCGTTGCTGCGGCCGTCGCCGCGATCACTGCGTCGCTGCCGTTGGCGGTCACCGCCTACGCCGACCCGGCGCCGACGACGACCGCCGCCCCGGTGGTGGAAATCCCCGACCCGCAGGGCTCGGGCTGCGACAACTTCAAGAAGGCCCTGCCGGACTGGAAGAGCTTCGCGGATATGCAGACGGGCAAGGTTCTGGCGAGCATCCCGGACATCAGCACGTTCAACGCCGCTATCTCCGGTGGGCTCAACCCGGAGGTCAACATCGTGCCGGTGCTCGACAACGGCCCATACGTGATCTTCGCGCCGACCAATGACGCGTTCGCCGCGATGGAGCCGGGCAAGCTCGATGCGCTCAAGGCCGATCCGGCCGCGCTCACCAGCCTCGACTACTACCACGCGTTCCTCGGCCTGCTCGGCCCCGATGACGTCAAGGGCCAGCGGCCCACCCAGCAGGGTGCCGAGGTCAAGGTGACCGGCAAGGGCGGCGACGTCAAGGTCAACGACACCGCCAAGCTGGTCTGCGGCCCCATCCAGGCTCAGAACGCCCGGATCTACCTGATCGACACCGTGCTGGATCCCAACAGCCCGCCGGAAGCCATCGTCCCGTCGGGTTCCAGCACCACGTCCAAGGCCCCGGAAGCTACTCCGGCCGCCGACGCGCCGATCGGCTGATTTCTTTCTCTGCGCGCTGCACACCGCGAACAGACGCAAACTGCCCCTTTTCGAGTGAAAAGGGGCAGTTTGTGTCTGTTCGCCGAAAGAACTAGACGCCGAGCTCGCGGCCGATGATCTCCTTCATGATCTCGGTGGTGCCACCGAAGATCGTCTGGATACGTCCGTCCACGTACGCACGTGCGACGCGGTATTCCATCATGTAGCCGTAGCCGCCGTGCAGTTGCACGCACTGGTCGACGACCTTCTTGGCGACCTCGGTGGCCCACCACTTGGCCTTGGCCGCCTCGACCGCGGTCAACTCACCATCGACCACACCCTGCAGGCAGCGGTCGAGGTAGTTCTCCGTGACCTCCAGCTCGGTCTCCATCTCGGCGAGCAGGAACCGGTTGTGCTGGAAGCTGCCGATCGGCTGGCCAAATGCCTTGCGGTCCTTGGCGTATTGCAGCGTCTCCTGGAAGACCGCGCGCGCACCGTAGATTGCCGAGATGGCGATCCCGAGCCGCTCCGAGGGCAGGTTGGTCATCAGGTGGTAGAAACCACGACCTTCCTTGCCGAGCAGGTTGGCGCTGGGCACCCGCACGTTCTCGAAGTGCAGTTCGGAGGTGTCCTGGCTGTGCAGGCCCATCTTGTCGAGCTTGCGCCCGCGCGTGAAGCCCTCCATTCCCCGCTCCACCACGAACAGCGTGAAGCCCTTGTGGCCGGCTTCGGGGTCGGTGCGGGCGACCACGACACACAGGTCGCAGTTGATGCCCGAGGAGATGAAGGTCTTGGAGCCGTTGATGATCCAGTCGTCACCGTCACGCACGGCCGAAGTGCGGATGCCGGCCAGGTCGCTGCCCGCACCCGGCTCGGTCATCGCGATGGCGATGATCAGCTCGCCGTTGGTGATGCCGGGCATCCAGCGCTTCTTCTGCTCGTCGTTGGCCAGCTCTTTGAAGTACGGGCCGACGACGTCGTTGTGCAGACTCAGCGCCGGGCCGTGCACACCGGCTTTGGCGATCTCCTCGTCGATGATGGCGTTGAACCGGAAGTCATCCGAGCCGCCACCGCCGAACTCCTCGGGCATGTTGAAACCGATGAGGCCGTACTTGCCGGCCGCGGTGTAGGCCGACCGGTCGACGAGCCGCTCGGACTCCCACTTCTCGGCGTTGGGCACGAGCTCACGCTCGATGTACTCCTTCACCGTCTCGCGGAACGCTTCGTGCTCCGCGGTATAGATCTGTCGCTTCATATTGCCTTCTCCTACTTGGCTTTCCAGACGGGCTCGCGCTTCTGGGCGAAGGCCAGCGGCCCCTCCTTGGCGTCCTCGGTCCGCAGCAGGGTGCTGAACTCGCGGTTGGTGCGCTTCCAGCCGTCCTTGTCACCGGTGATGACGCCCTCGTCGGCACCGTAGGCGACCCGCTTGCTGGCCTGCACGGCCAACGGCGCGTTGCCCGTGATCCGTTCGGCCAGCTTGAGCGCGGCGTCGACGACCGTGCCGTCGGGCACCACCTGGTTGATCAGGCCCCAGCGCAGCGCGTCGGCAGAGGACATCGGCTCACCGGTGAACAGCAATTCGTTGGCCACCTTGCGGGGCAGCTGCTCGGCGATGCGGAACACGCCGCCCGCACCGGCGATCAGGCCCCGCTTGACCTCGGGCAGACCGAATTTGGCGTTCTCCTCGGCCACGATCAGGTCACTGGCCAGGGCCAGCTCGGTGCCGCCGCCCAGCGCGGTGCCGTTGACCGCGGCGATCGTCGGCTTGTCGATGAAATGGCTGACGTAGCCGGCGAATCCGTATTCCGGATGCTCGGGGTGAAAAAGGTTCTCGCCCCGCGAGATCGCCTTCAGGTCGGCGCCGGCGCAGAACGACTTGTCGCCCGACCCGGTGAGCACGACGGCGCGGATCTCGGGATCGTTCTGGGCCTGCTCCAGCGCGTCGCCGACGGCGATGCTGACCGAGGCGTTGATCGCGTTGCGCGCCTCGGGCCGGTTGATCGTTATCAGGAGGACGTTGCCGCGCTTTTCAACAATCGCGCCGAGGGCGCCTTCGTCGGTCACAGGAGCTCCAGGATGGTCGCGTTGGCCTGGCCGCCACCTTCGCACATGGTCTGCAGGCCGTACTGAATATTGTTGTCCCGCATGTGGTACAGCAGCGTGGTCAGGATGCGGGCGCCGGAGCCGCCGAGCGGGTGACCCAGGGCGATCGCACCGCCGTTGGGGTTGAGCCGCTCCTCGTCGGCGCCGATGTCCTTGAGCCAGGCCATCGGAACCGGGGCGAACGCCTCGTTGACCTCGAACGCACCAATCTGGTCGACGGTCAGGCCCGACTTGGCCAGCGCCTTCTGGGTGGCCGGGATCGGCGCGGTCAGCATGATGACCGGGTCGGCACCGGCGAGCACCGCGGTGTGCACCTTGGCAAGCGGCTTGAGCCCCAGGTCTTTTGCCTTCTCGGCAGACATGACCAGCAGCGCGGCCGAGCCGTCGGAGATCTGGCTGGAGTTGCCGGCGTGGATCACGCCGTCCTCTTTGAAGGCCGGCTTGATGGCGGCCATGGACTCCACGGTGCCGCCGCGGCGGATGCCGCCGTCTTCCAGCACGACGTTTCCATCCTGGTCCTTGATTCCCACGATCTGATCCTTGAAGGCACCGGCATCCTGTGCGGCAGCGGCCTTCTCGTGCGAGCGCAGGGAGAACTCGTCGAGCTGGGTACGCGAGAGGCCCCACTGCTCGGCGATCATCTCGGCGCCGACGCCCTGGTTGGGCGTCTTGTTGTCGTAGCGCTCCCGGAAGGCCTCCGGGTACGGGTGCCCGCCGCTGGCCAGCGAGGAGCCCATCGGGGTCCGCGACATCGACTCGACACCGCCGGCGACGACGACGTCGTAGTGCCCGGCGATCACACCGGCGACGGCGAAGTGCAAGGACTGCTGGCTGGAGCCGCACTGGCGGTCGACGGTGACGCCGGGAACGGTCTCGGGCCACCCGGCGGTCAGCAGCGCGGTGCGGGCGATGTCGAGCGCCTGCTCACCGGCCTGCATGACGCAGCCCCAGATGACGTCGTCGACGAGTGCGGGGTCGATCCCGGCCCGCTGCACGAGGCCGTTGAGCACCTGGGCCGACAGCTCCGACGGATGCACACCTGAGAGGGCGCCGTTGCGCTTCCCGACAGGTGACCGGACGGCCTCGACGATGACGGCTTCAGCCATGACTTCTCCTTTGAAGGGTGGGTGGTGCGACCCCAGTGGAGCTCAACAGGGCGCTCGAGGTGAAAATAGACCAGTAGGTTTACTAGGTCAACCTACTGGTTGGTAGAGGTCGATGTTCCGTTTCGGCGGCGCACAGATGGTTTACTGAGTTGTACAGCTGACCGTCCGGCCAGCACAAAGTCGTCCTACCTGGGAGTGTCTGGTGGCTCGAACCACACCACTGGCGCCGATGATCGGCCCTGACGCGATAGCACCGCAGGCACCGGTCCGTTCCCCGAAGACGGCCGAGCTGGTCGCAGGCACGTTGCGGCGCATGGTCGTCGACGGCCAGCTCAAAGAGGGCGACTTCCTGCCCAACGAAGCCGAGCTCATGGAACATTTCGGGGTCAGCAGGCCGACCCTGCGCGAGGCCGTGCGCGTGCTGGAATCCGAGCGGCTGGTCGAGGTGCGACGCGGGTCCCGCACCGGAGCCCGGGTCCGCGTGCCCGGCCCCGAGATCGTCGCCCGCCCGGCTGGGCTGCTGCTCGAACTGTCGGGTGCCGATATCGCCGATCTCCTGGTGGGCCGAGCCGCGATCGAACCGATGGCCGCCCGCCTACTCGCCGAGAAGGGCGACGAGGCAGCCTTCGCCGAACTGGAACGCATGCTCGACGAGCACATCCCGACGGACCACCAGTCGGACCGGCTGGCCGAGACCACCGGCGATTTCCATCGCCGGGTGGTCGAGCTGTCCGGCAACGCCACGTTGGGCATCATCGCCGGCATGCTGCACGAGATCACCGTGCGCCACCATGCCTTCCTCTTCAAGGAGCGCCGGCCGGTGTCCAAGACCGACTACGAAAAGCTGATGCGGTCCTACCGCAAGCTGATCCAGATCATCCGTTCCGGAGACGGCGACGCCGCCGAGGCGCATTGGCGTCGCCATCTGGACACCGCACGCGTCCTCATGCTGCAGGACATCGAGAGCGTCAAGGTCCGCGACGTCATGCGCTGAATGCGCTAGGGCGTGTCTGACAAATAAGGCAGCCAGAGTGTGATGGCGCGTAGCACTGCTGCGGCACGGTAGACGATGGCGAGTTTGTCGTAGCGAGTGG
>JAZBEZ010000013.1:0-124851 GCA_036235365.1 Mycolicibacterium sp. 050232
ACTCGCTACGACAAACTCGCCATCGTCTACCGTGCCGCAGCAGTGCTACGCGCCATCACACTCTGGCTGCCTTATTTGTCAGACACGCCCTAGTCCGTGCGCTGAGTCAAACGGACGCTGTTGCCCGACGGGTCACGGAAGCCGGAGTCGATGCCGTAGGGCATCTGGTTGGGTGGCTCGGTGAACTCGACGCCGCGGGCCGTCAGCTGCTCGTAGCTCTTCTGGCAGTCGTCGGTGGTCAGAAACACCGTGCCGGCGAAGCCCTTTGCGGTCAGGTCCTGGACCTGCTTGCGGGTCGGCTCATCCATCACCGGCTCACCGGGCACGGCCATCAACACGATGCCCACGTCGTCCTGCCCGGGCGGGCCGACCGTCACCCACCGGAAGTCGCCCATCTCCTCCGGGAACGAGACATCCTCGCGCACTTCCATTCCCACCTTCTCGGTCCAGAACTTCAGCGCGACTTCCTGATCGTGAACCCACAGATGCGTGTAAGCGATTTTCAACATGAGCTGACGCTACGTCCGCTGCGCCCCGGGCGTCTTCTCCGTTTGTGCTGTCTTGGTCCGGCCCGCATGGGGCCGCCGGGTGTCGCGCGCGAGGATGCAACTGGGCACCGGAGCGCGCAGCATGGCCGGCGGCAGGCTCGCCCGGTAGGCGGCCGGGGGATTGCCGTACACCCGCGCGAAGTTCGTCGTGAAAGAGCCGACGCTGTGCAGGCCGACCATCACGCAGATGTCGGCGACCGAACGGTCGGTGTTGCGCAGCAGTGCCGCGGCCCGCTCGAGGCGCCGGCTCTGCAAGTAGGCCCGCGGGGATTCGCCGAAGGTACGGGTGAACATCCGGCTGAAGTGAGCCCGCGACAATCCGGCCGCTGCCGCAAGGTCGTCGACGGTGATCGGATCCGCATAACGGGCGTCCGCGAGGTCCTTGGCGCGGAGCAGATATCGTGCCGGTGGCACCTGTGCCATGAAAATAAGAGTACGGTGATCAGCGCGAACGAGTTGGCTGGGCGGCCGCGGCACCGGTGGAAACCGGGATCGAGGAAAGTCCGGACTTCACAGAGCAGGGTGATTGCTAACGGCAATCCGAGGTGACTCGCGGGAAAGTGCCACAGAAAACAGACCGCCAGAAATGGTAAGGGTGAAACGGTGCGGTAAGAGCGCACCAGCACCCCGGGTGACCGGGGTGGCTAGGCAAACCCCACCCGAAGCAAGGCCAAGAAGGCCGCAACCTGGTTGCGGTCGCGCAGGCGCCTGAGGGCTGCTCGCCCGAGCCTGCGGGTAGGCCGCTTGAGGCACCCGGCAACGGTGTGTCCAGATGGATGGTCGCCACCTCACCCTCCGGGGTGAGGGACAGAATCCGGCTTACAGGCCAACTCGTTCGCCCCAGCCCCTAGTGGGCCTTGCGCACCGCCTTGTCGAGCTTCTTGAGCGCATCCTGCAGCTGTGCCCGGCTGCGCTGCGCCAGGTCGTCCTCTTGTTGATACAGCAGCCCGTAGGTGAAGGTGTCCTCGCCCGCGGCATGCGCGGCGTCGGCCTGGGTGCTCAGATGAGCTTTGCTCACCACGCTGTCCTGATGGTCGCCCAGCAGACTCTGGATCGACTTGGCCCGGTCAGAAACCTTGTCGGCTCCCGTTGCCGCAGCGGTGTAGCGAAGCCGCTTGGCGCCCTTACGGATTCGGTGCAGCGCCTCGTCCTTCTCCTCGGTGCTCGCCTCGTCGGCAGCCACCTTGGCTGCCGACTTGGCTGCCTTGCGAACCCGCTTGTACGCGGAGTCGATACTCACCGAAGACTTTGCGCCGTCGGCGGATTCCGGCTGCTCGGCACTCACCAACTCCTCGAGTGCGTCCAACAACCGGAAGTAGCGTTGTGACCGCATGGCCAGCAGGGAACGCCGCCAGCCCGCGGTGTAGCGGCGGTTGGCGCCCTCGACCAGGCGCTGGCGCACCGGTCCGCGGATCAACTCGGCGGGCATCTCGTCGAGCGCATGCTGATAGCGCTCGGCCAGCACCTCGGCATCCCGGGCCACGCCGAGCACCGCGGCCAGCGCCCGTAGCTCGTCGAGCACCCAGCCGTCGTCGTCGAGCCCGAAGGCGTCCTTCGACTCCTGCAGCAGGCTGCGAATCTTGCGGGTGGTCACCCGCATCTGATGGACCGAGTCGTAGGCGTCCGCACGCACCGCACGGTCCCACACCAGCAGCGCCTCGATCTGCTCGGCGATCGCCCGGTGCACCGGATCGGCCGGGGGAGCGGGCGGCGGCGCGGTGTCGAGCACCTTGGCCAGCTTCGAACCGTGCCCCGCCGGTTCCGCACCGGCATCCGCCAGCCGGTTCGCCAGCCGATCCATCAGGTCGTCTGGCACATCGGCGGTGAGCAACTCAAGTTCCCACTCCCGCCAGCTCTGTTCTTCGCCGCCGATGGCCGAAGCCGTCACCCGGTCATCGCAGAACTCGGCAACTCCGGTCCCGTCGGCGCCGTGCAACACCTCCACGTTGCGCTGGGTGCTGATCCGGGCGACCGGGGACAGCGGACGGTCCCGCACGATGGCGAGCACGATGTCCCGCAGATCCTCGGGCACGGTGTCGGTCGCCGTGCCCAGCGGAGTGCGGACCTCGGTGCGGGTGTCGACTCCGGCCGGAAGCTTCAGGTGCCAGCCCGCGTCAGGACCACCGGTGCGGCGCCGCAACGTGATGCGGTGCGCGGCCAGATCACGATCCGGGGTGTCGAAGTACACCGCATCGAGATGCTGGGTTCCGGTGCGGACCACCTCGGCGACGGCCGACAGGCCATCGAACGACGGCGAGACGGTGTTCTCGGTGACCGCGAACTTCCGCTCGATTTCGGTGTACCTCGCGGTCTTGGATTTGCCGGGGGCCATAGTCACCTTCGCTGTGCACCGGAGGCGGGAGATCGGATGGCACCAGCGTGCCATATTCAGGTGGGTGTCACGACCGGTGTCCGGTCACAGCAGCATCAAGACTTGGCGCGCCGCCACGCACGCTGTCGGCCATGTACGTCGGCGTCTCTTACTGTTGCTGACATGGCCGCTGAGACGACACCTACCGGACGCGGACGGCCGCGCCTGGAGCGGCCACGACGGCCGGGCACGACGGCCCGCGAACAGATTCTCGACGCCGCGGCGGAGCTGTTCACCACCCACGGCTACGCCAGCACGTCGACCCGACGCGTTGCCGACGAGGTCGGGGTGCGGCAGGCCTCGCTGTACCACCATTTCGCCACCAAGGACGACATCCTCGACGCGCTGCTGGCCGGCACCGTCGACCATGCCCTGCAGTTGGGTGTCGAGCTGCTCGAGAGCCCGGGGCCGGCGGTACGACGTCTGCACACGCTCGCGGTCGCCGATGCACACCAGCTGTGCGCGAGCCGGTGGAATCTCGGGGCCCTGTATCTGCTGCCCGAGCTGCGCACCGACCGGTTCGAACCGTTCCGCCGCCGCCGCGCCGAGCTCCGCGAGGTGTACCGGAAACTGTCGGACGCCGTGGTCGCCGAATGCGCAGGCCCGCCCGATGCCGCTGACCTGCCGTTCCGATTGGTGGAATCGGTGGTCAACAGCCGCTCGGACGACGTCGAGCACACACCGTCGCAGCCCTGGGTGATCGGGGAGGGCGCCCTGCGGATCCTCGGGTTCGACGGCGACTTCGGCCCAATAGTGGCCGCTACCGCGGCGCGACTGGGCGTGCGACCGCCGCAAACCCCGGCCCGCTAGAGTTCGGGCCGTGACCGAGCCCACCTATGAAGCCATCTCGTTCGAGCAGTCCGGCGCCGTCGCGCGCATCACGCTGAACCGCCCCGACGCGGCGAATGGCATGAACGACACCATGACTCGCGAACTTGCCGACGCCGCCCGGCGCTGCGACACGCCCGGGACCAAAGCGGTGGTGCTGACCGGCGCGGGCCGGTTCTTCTGCGCCGGCGGCGACCTGAAATCCTTCGCCACCGCGCCCGACCGCGGCCGCTTCATCAAGGGCGTCGCCGATGACCTGCACCAGGCCATCTCGTCGTTCGCCCGGATGGACGCCGTGCTGATCACCGCCGTGAACGGCACCGCCGCCGGAGCCGGATTCAGCCTCGCGGTAACCGGCGACCTGGTGCTGGCCGCCGAGTCCGCCAGCTTCACCATGGCCTACACCAAGGTGGGCCTGAGCCCCGACGGCAGCGCCTCCTACCACCTGCCGCGGCTGGTCGGCCTGCGCCGCGCCCAGGAACTCATCCTGACCAACCGCACGCTCTCGGCCGCCGAGGCGCAAGAGTGGGGACTGGTCACCGAGGTGGTCGCCGCCGACGAACTCGACGCTCGGGCCACGAAACTGGCCGAACAGGTCGCGGCCGGATCCGGCGGATCCAACGGTGCGGTCAAGTCACTGCTGGTGTCCTCGTTCAAGAACAGCCTCGAAGAGCAGATGGCGGCCGAAGCCCGGTTCATCGCCGAGCGGGCCAACTCCGCCGACGGCCGCGAAGGCGTTGACGCGTTCCTGGCCAAGCGCAAGCCGGACTTCGCCTAGTAGCTGTGCTCCTCGGCCGGGAACACCCCGGCCGCGACGTCGTGGGCGTACTGCGCTGCCGCACGGTGCAGTTCGCCACCCACGTCGCCGAAACGCTTGACGAACTTGGCGGTCTTGCCGCTGGTGAGTCCGGCCATGTCCTGCCAAACCAGCACCTGGGCATCGCAATTCGGGCCGGCACCGATGCCGACCGTGGGGATGGTCAGCTTGCCGGTGATCTGGGTGGCCAGTTCGGCGGGCACCATCTCCAGCACCACCGCGATGGCGCCGGCTTCCTGCACGGCGATCGCGTCGTGGATCGTCTGCTCGGCGGCGTCGCCCCGGCCCTGGACGCGGAATCCGCCCAGGCCGTTCACGCTCTGCGGGGTGAAGCCGATGTGCGCCACCACCGGGATGCCTGCGGCCGACAGCGTCGCGATCTGATCTGCCATCCGCTCACCGCCCTCGAGCTTGACCGCCTGCGCTCCGGTCTCCTTCATGAAGCGGGTAGCCGTCGCGAGAGCCTGCTGCGGGCTGGACTCGTAGCTGCCGAACGGCAGGTCGGCGACCACCAGGGCGTGCGGGGCACCCTTGACGACCGCGCGGGCCAACGGGATCAGCTCGTCGATCGAGATCGGCACGGTCGTGTCGTAGCCATATACGACGTTTGCCGCCGAATCGCCGACGAGCAGCACCGGAATGCCGGCCTCGTCGAACACGCGTGCGCTGGAGTAGTCGTAACAGGTGAGCATCGCCCACTTGTGCCCTTCGGACTTCCACTTCTGCAGCGTCAGCGTGCGGACCTTGGTACGCGGCTTGGACGCCACGGACTCTGCGGCCGAATCGGAAGCACCATAAACAGACTGTTCAGACATCATCGTCCCTTGTGATGGTCGGTTCGATCCTCGAGGCCGCTCTGGCGGTCCCCGGGTTCGTCGGACATCTGCCAGTCTGCCACCGCGGTGAATGAAGGCAAAAGCGACGTTCGAGTGGATTTCCTCACAGTTTGGGCGCCGAGACTTAACATCAGCGCATGCAACGGCTCAGCGGACTCGACGCCAGCTTCCTGTACCTCGAAACGGCCGCGCAGCCCATGCACGTGTGCTCGGTGCTGGAGCTGGACACTGCGACGATGCCGGGCGGCTATACGTTCGACCGAATGCGTGACGAACTCTCGTTGCGGATCAAGGCCATGCCGCACTTCCGCGAGAAGCTGGCCGACAGCCGGTTCAATCTCGACCACCCGGTGTGGGTGGAGGACAAGGACTTTGACGTCAACCGGCATCTGCACCGGATCGGGCTGCCTGCGCCGGGCGGGCGCGCCGAGCTGTCCGAGATCTGCGGCCACATCGCGTCGCTGCCGCTGGACCGGACCCGGCCGCTGTGGGAGATGTGGATCATCGAGAACGTAGCGGGTACCGACGCGCACGAGGGCGGTCGGCTGGCAGTGATGACGAAGATCCACCACGCCGGGGTCGACGGGGTGACCGGGGCCAACCTGATGTCGCAGCTGTGCACGACCGAAGCCGACGCGCCGCCACCGGACCCGGTGGACGGGGTCGGCACTGCGTCCGGCGCCGAGATCGCCATCAGCGGCGCGCTCAAGTTCGCCGCGCGCCCGCTCAAGCTGGCCAACGTGCTACCCACCACCGCGACGACGGTGGTCGACACCGTGCGCCGGGCCTTCAACGGTCAGGCGATGGCAGCGCCGTTCAACGCCCCGAAAACCGCGTTCAACAGCAATATCACCGGCCATCGAAGCGTCGCGTTCGCCCAGTTGGACCTTGAGGACATCAAGACCGTCAAGAACCACTTCAACGTCAAGGTCAACGACGTGGTGATGGCGCTGGTGTCCGGTGTGCTGCGCACCTTCCTGCACGACCGTGGCGAACTGCCGGAAAGCTCGCTGGTCGCGATGGTGCCGGTGTCGGTGCACGACCGTTCCAACCGGCCCGGCCGCAATCAGGTGTCGGGGATGTTCTCCAAGCTGGAGACCACCATCGAGAATCCGGCCGAGCGACTCATGGCCATCGCGGCCTCGAATTCGGTTGCCAAACAACACAGTTCAGCGATCGGGGCGACGTTACTCCAGGACTGGACGCAGTTCGCGGCACCGGCGGTGTTCGGCGCCGCGATGCGGGTGTACGCCGCCAGCCGGCTGTCCGGGGCCAAACCCGTCCACAATCTCGTCATCTCCAACGTGCCCGGGCCGCAGGACCCGCTGTACCTACTGGGCTGCGAGGTCAAGGCCATGTACCCGCTTGGCCCGATATTCCACGGATCGGGGCTGAACATCACCGTGATGTCGCTGACCGGAATGCTCGACGTCGGCATCATGTCCTGCCCGGAATTGCTGCCTGACCTGTGGGATATGGCCGACGATTTCCACGTCGCGCTCGACGAACTGCTCTCCGCTACCCGATAGCATCCCCGCGCGTCGCGATAGGCGCGGCCTGCGGCGATGTCACGTCATGGCAGCATGGTCAGCCATGAAGTTTCCGATGAGGTTCGGCGCGCTGCTGGCGGTGACGGCGGTGGCCGCGGCGGGCTGCACCCAGGTGGTCGACGGGGAAGCAAAGATCGCGATCCCGCGGCCCGGCACGCCGGTGCAATGGCTGCCGTGCGACGCCGGCTCGGGTGATCACGTGCAGATCCCCGACAACGCCGAATGCGGGATGCTCTCGGTGCCGGTCGACTACTCCAAGCCTGACGGCGAAGTCGCGCGCCTGGCAATGATCCGCTTCCCGGCCGCGGGCCAGAAGATCGGCTCGCTGGTGATCAACCCCGGCGGCCCCGGCGAATCCGGGGTGGAATCAGCCGTCTCCCTGCTGTCCGGCCTGCCGCAGGCGGTCAAGGACCGCTTCGACATCGTCGGCTTCGATCCGCGCGGGGTCGGATCCTCGACGCCGGCGGTCTGGTGCAACTCCGACGACGACAACGATCGGCTGCGCGCCGATCCGACGGTCGAGTACACCCCCGAAGGTGTTGAGCACCTGGAGAACGAGACCAAGAAATTCGTCGAGCGCTGTGTCGACAAGATGGGCGAAGAGTTCCTGGAGAACGTCGGCACCGAGAACGTCGCCAAGGATCTGGACGCGATCCGGGTCGCCCTCGGCGACGACAAGCTGACCTACCTGGGTTACTCATACGGCACCCGCATCGGCGCGACGTACGCCGAGCAGTTCCCGGAGAAGGTCCGCGCGATGATCCTCGACGGGGCGGTCGATCCCAACGCGGATCCGGTGGAGGAAGACATCCGCCAGGCCGCGGCGTTCCAGAAGGCCTTCGACGACTACGCGACCGACTGCACCACCAAGAACCCCGACTGCCCACTGGGCACGGATCCGGCCAAGGCCGTCGAGGTGTACAAGAGCCTGATCGATCCGCTGGTGGAGCACCCCGCCAAGACGCGCGATGCGCGCGGGCTGAGCTACAGCGACGCCACCGTGGGCACCATCCTGCCGCTGTACTCACCGAATCTGTGGCGGCACCTGACCGAGGGCCTGACCGGACTCAAGAACGGCAACGGCGACGTGATGCTGGCCTTGGCCGACCTCTACATGGGCCGAGATGCCAAGGGCCACTACAACAATTCCACGGATGTGCGCGTCGCGGTCAACTGTGTCGACAAGCCCGCCATCACCGATCGGGCCACCGTCGTCGAGGAGGACCGACGGGCCCGCGAGGTGGCGCCGTTCATGAGCTACGGCGAATTCACCGGGCATGCGCCCCTGGGCACCTGTGCGTTCTGGCCGGTGCCACCGACCAGCAAGCCGCACGAGATCTCGGTGAAGGGCCTGCCCCCGACGTTGGTCGTCTCGACCACCAACGACCCGGCCACGCCGTATCAGGCCGGTGTCGACCTGGCCCGCCAACTCGGCGGCACGCTGGTGACCTTCGAGGGCACCCAGCACACCGTGGTGTTCCAGGGCAACAAGTGCATCGACGACCTCGCCGCCACCTACCTCGTCGACGTGACGGTTCCGCCGCCGGGCACCCGCTGCTGACCGATCCGGCCGGCAAGGTCACCGGATGGTCTCCGGCCGATCTCTGGTCGGACTCGGGCACAGACCCGGTACGGGTCGCCATGCGACCATGACTGCCGTGTGGTGGGCGGGCAGGGCAGGACGCGTTCTGGCGGTGGCGCTGCTCGGCGCTTCCGCCGTGGTCTGTCCCGTCGCGCAGGCCGCTCCGGAATCGGGGCCGGAATGGGGAAGCTGCGCCCGATGGGTGCAGAGACCGGCCGCGATCCCGACCGCGCAGTGCAGCACCGTCGCGGTCCCACTGGATTGGAATGCGCCGGATCCCCAAGGCGCGCAAGCGCAACTCGCGGTCATCCGGATACCGGCCAGCGGTCAGCGGATCGGCGCGCTGTTCATCAACCCGGGCGGCCCGGGTGCCTCGGCGGTCAACACGGTGGCCGGGATGGGGGCCGCGCTGGCCGGCTCCCCGCTCACCGATCATTTCGATCTGGTCGGCTTCGACCCGCGCGGGGTCGGGCATTCCACCCCGGAGTTGCGCTGCCGCACCGACGCCGAGATCGACGCCTACCGCCGCGAACCGCTGGCCGATTACAGCCCGGCCGGGGTCGCCCACATCGAAGACGTCTACCGCCAGTTCGCACAGCAGTGCCTGGACCGCATGGGCGCACCATTCCTGGCCAACGTCGGCACCGCCTCCGCGGTGCGGGACATGGACGCGGTGCGGGCGGCGTTGGGGGAGGAGCAGATCAACTATCTGGGCTTCTCCTACGGCACCGAACTCGGCGGCGCGTACGCCGAACAGTTCGGCGACCGGGTGCGCACCATGGTGCTCGACGGGGCCGTCGACCCCAGCCAGGATCCGATCACCAAGAACATCCGCCAACTCGCGGGCTTCCAGCGGGCGTTCGACACCTACGCCGCGGACTGTGCGAAATCGGCCGACTGTCCGCTGGGGACCGACCCAGCTCAGTTCGTCGGCCGGTACCAGCGACTGGTCGACCCGTTGGTGACGACGCCGGGCTCCACCTCCGACGCGCGCGGACTCGGTTACGCCGACGCGATCACCGGCACCGGCAATGCCCTCTATTCGGCGCGGTACTGGCCCTACCTGACCAGCGGGCTGCTCGGACTGTCACGCGGCACCGACGCCGGTGACCTGCTGCTGCTGGCCGACGACTACTGGCACCGCGACGAATCCGGGCACTACGAGAACCTGCAGGACGCGTTCACCGCGATCCGCTGCGTCGACTCGCCGTTCCCCACCGACCCGGCGGTGTGGGCCGAAGCCGACCAACGCCTGCGCGCCGAGGCGCCGTTCATGTCATATGGCGAGTTCACCGGCTATGCGCCCCGCGACATCTGCGCGCTGTGGCCGGTGCCCGCGACGTCGTCGCCCCACCCGGTTACCGGGCCCGGGCCGGGCAAGGTCGTGGTGGTGTCCACGACCGGGGACCCGGCCACGCCGTATCAGGCCGGGGTGGATCTGGCCCGGCAAATGGGCGCGGCGTTGATCTCCTTCACCGGAACCCAACACACCGTGGTGTTCAACGGGGACGCCTGTGTGGACACCGCGGTGCTGAATTTCTTCGTCGACCAGACCTCGCCGGGCGATCTCTCCTGCTAACTCTTGCAGGCTCGTAACACAGAATTAACAGCCGATGCCTACGCTGCGCTCATGGACCGCCAGAAGGAATTCGTGCTGCGCACCCTGGAGGAACGCGATATCCGGTTCGTTCGGTTGTGGTTCACCGACGTCCTCGGCTACCTCAAGTCGGTAGCGATCGCGCCCGCCGAACTCGAAGGTGCCTTCGAGGAGGGCATCGGTTTCGACGGATCCTCGATCGAAGGATTCGCCCGCGTCTCGGAGTCCGACACCGTGGCCCGGCCCGATCCGTCGACCTTCCAGGTGTTGCCCTGGACCACGAGTGCGGGAAAGCACTACTCGGCACGCATGTTCTGCGACATCACCATGCCCGACGGGTCGCCCTCGTGGGCCGACTCCCGGCACGTGCTGCGCCGCCAGTTGGCCAAGGCCAGCGACCTGGGCTTCACCTGCTACGTGCACCCAGAGATCGAGTTCTTCCTGCTCGAGGCCGGACCGGACGACGGGTCGGTGCCGATCCCGGCCGACAACAGCGGCTACTTCGACCAGGCGATCCACGATGCGGCACCCAACTTCCGCCGCCACGCCATCGAGGCCCTGGAGCAGATGGGCATCTCGGTGGAGTTCAGCCACCACGAGGGCGCGCCCGGCCAGCAGGAGATCGACCTGCGCTATGCCGACGCCCTGTCGATGGCCGACAACGTGATGACCTTCCGCTATCTGGTCAAGGAAGTCGCCCTGGCCGACGGCGTCCGGGCGTCGTTCATGCCCAAGCCTTTCGGCGAGCACCCCGGCTCGGCCATGCACACGCACATGAGCCTGTTCGAAGGTGACACCAACGCCTTCCACAGCCCCGACGACCCACTGCAGCTCTCGGACGTGGCCAAGTCCTTCATCGCGGGCATCCTGGAGCACGCCAGCGAGATCAGCGCCGTGACCAATCAGTGGGTGAACTCCTACAAGCGCCTGGTGCACGGTGGCGAGGCGCCCACCGCGGCCTCGTGGGGCGCGGCCAACCGCTCGGCGCTGGTGCGGGTTCCGATGTACACCCCGCGCAAGGCGTCGTCGCGGCGCGTCGAGGTCCGAAGCCCCGACTCGGCATGCAACCCCTACCTGACCTTCGCCGTCCTGCTGGCCGCCGGCCTGCGTGGTGTCGAGAAAGGCTACGTGCTGGGCCCCCAAGCCGAGGACAACGTCTGGAGCCTGACGGCCGAGGAGCGGCGCGCCATGGGCTACCGCGAGCTGCCCACCAGCCTGGGCAACGCGCTGGAGTCCATGGAGAACTCCGAGCTCGTCGCTGAAGCGTTGGGGGAGCACGTATTCGACTACTTCCTGCGCAACAAGCGTGCGGAGTGGGAGAACTACCGCAGCCACGTCACTCCCTACGAGCTGAAGACCTACCTGTCGCTCTGAGTCAGCGGCGGTACCTGCGGTGCGTGCGCTACCGTCGTGAACGTGCCGAAGCCTGCAACCGATCGCCCGAAACTGCCCAGCGTCGGACGGCTCGGTCTGGTGCATCCGCAGGCGTCGACGCACTTGGAACAGCTCGGCTGGAACACCGAGTCGCACGTCGAGTTGCTGTGGTCTCTGTCGCGGGCACCGGACGCCGACGTAGCCCTGCTGGCGATGATCCGGCTGACCGATGCGCTCGAATCCGGGGCGGACGAACTCAACCGTCAACTGCTGACCGACCGGGCCCTGCGCGGAAGGCTGTTCGGGGTGCTGGGATCCTCCCTGGCCCTCGGTGACCACCTCGTCGCCCACCCGCAGTCGTGGCGGTTGCTCGGCGGCGCCGTCGTACTCCCCGGCGTCGAGGAGCTGCACAGCATCTTCACCGCCGCTGCCCGTGATGCTGAGATCGACAGGGGCACAAGCAGCGCCGTGCCTGCGCTGCGAGACCTCTACCGGGACCACCTGTTGGTGCTGGCCGCGCTCGACGTGGCGTCCACGGTGGAGAACGAGCCGGTGCTGCCCTTCGTCGACGTCGCCGCACACCTGTCCGACCTGGCCGATGCCGCGCTGGGCGCCGCACTGACCGTTGCCACCCGAGTGGTGTGCGAGGACGGCCACGAGCCCCGCCTGGCGGTCATCGCGATGGGCAAATGCGGTGCGCGCGAGCTGAATTACGTCAGCGACGTCGACGTCATCTTCGTCGGCGAGTCCATCGCCGAGGGCGACGGCGACGACAACCTCGCCACAGTGACCCGGGTCGCCGGCGAGATGATGCAGTTCGCCGGCGAAGCCTTCTTCGAGGTCGACGCCGCGCTGCGGCCCGAAGGCAAGCGCGGCCAGCTGGTCCGGACACTGGAATCTCACCTCGCCTACTACCAGCGCTGGGCGAAAACCTGGGAATTCCAGGCACTGCTCAAGGCGCGTCCCGCGGTGGGCGACCCTGAACTCGGCAAGGCCTACATCGATGCCCTGATGCCCATGGTGTGGACCGCCTGCGAGCGTGAGGATTTCGTACCCGAGGTGCAGGCCATGCGGCGCCGCGTCGAGGAACTGGTCCCAGCCGGGGTGCGGGCCCGTGAGCTCAAACTCGGCACCGGCGGCCTGCGTGACGTCGAATTCGCCGTCCAGCTACTGCAACTGGTGCACGGTCGCAACGACGACTCACTGCACGTGGCGTCCACCGTCGATGCGCTGGCGGCCCTCGGCGAGGGCGGTTACATCGGGCGCGACGACACCGCCAACATGACCGCGTCCTACGAATTCCTGCGGCTGCTCGAACACCGGCTGCAGCTGCAGCGGCTCAAGCGCACCCACATGCTGCCCGACGACAACGACGACGAGACCTACCGCTGGCTGGCGCGGGCCGCGCACATGCGCCCCGACGGCCGCCATGACGCCCAGGGTGTGTTGCGCGAGGAACTCAAACGCCAGAGCATGCGGGTGTCGCGGTTGCACGCCAAGCTCTTCTACCAGCCGCTGCTGGAATCGGTGGGCCAGCCGGCAGTGGGCATCGGTGCGGGGATGAGCACCGAGGCGGCCGAACGTCAGCTCGCCGCATTGGGTTACGAGGGCCCGCAAAGCGCGCTGACGCACCTGGCCGCGCTCACCAGCCAGAGCGGGCGGCGCGGCACCGTGCAGCAGGTGCTGCTGCCGACCCTGCTGGACTGGCTGTCGGACACCCCCGACCCTGATGCCGGCCTGCTGGCCTACCGCCGGATCAGTGACGAACTGTCCGAACAGCGCTGGTACCTGTCGACCCTTCGCGACGAGGGCGCGGTGGCCAAGCGCTTGATGCGGGTGCTGGGCACCTCGGCCTACATCCCCGAACTGCTGATCCGCGCCCCCGAGGTGATCCAGCTGTACGCCGACGGGCCCAACGGGCCGAAGCTGCTCGACGGCGATCCCGAAAGCGTGGCCCGCGCCCTGGTGGCCTCGGCCGGCCGGCACGCGGATCCGGTGCGCGGCATCGCCGCCGCCCGCACGCTGCGCCGTCGGGAACTGGCCCGCATCGCCTCGGCCGACGTGCTGGGTCTGCTCGACGTGACCGAGGTATGCAAGGCGCTGACCTCGGTGTGGGTTGCCGTGTTGCAGGCCGCACTCGACGCGGTGATCCGGGCGAACACACCCGAATCCGGTGTGCCCGCACGGATCGCCGTGATCGGCATGGGCCGCCTCGGTGGCGGCGAGCTCGGATACGGCTCCGACGCCGACGTGATGTTCGTCTGCGAGCCGAACGCCGGCGTCGAGGACTCGGCGGCGGTGCGCTGGTCGGTGAGCATCGCCGAACAGGTCAGGGCGCTGCTGGGCACACCGAGCGCCGATCCGCCGCTGGAGGTCGACACGGGGCTGCGTCCGGAGGGGCGAAACGGGCCCCTGGTCCGCACCCTGGCCTCGTATGCGACCTACTACGAGCAGTGGGCTCAGGCGTGGGAGATCCAGGCCCTGCTGCGGGCGCATCGAGTCGCCGGCGATCTGGAACTCGGTGAACGGTTTCTGCTCATGGTCGACAAGACCCGTTACCCCTCCGGCGGGGTGTCGGCGGAGGCGGTCCAGGAGATCCGGCGCATCAAGGCGCGGGTCGATGCCGAACGCCTGCCGCGTGGCGCCGACCCCAACACGCACACCAAGCTGGGGCGTGGCGGGCTGGCCGACATCGAGTGGACCGTGCAGCTGTTGCAATTGCGCTACGCGCACGAGGTGCCCGCGCTGCACAGCACCTCGACCTTGCAGACCCTCGACGCGATCGGGGCGGCCGAACTGGTCGCCGAGAGCGACGTCGAGCTGCTGCGCGATGCCTGGCTGACGGCCACGCGGGCGCGCAACGCGCTGGTGCTGGTGCGCGGCAAACCCACTGATCAGTTGCCCGGGCCGGGCCGTCAGCTCAATGCGGTGGCACTGGCCGCCGGTTGGGGGAGCGACGACGGCGGGGAGTTCCTGGACAACTACCTGCGGGTGACGCGGCGGGCCAAGGGTGTGGTCCGGAAGATTTTCGGCGGGGAGTAGCCGCCGCGGTGGCCGGCACCTGATAGTAAGTACGTCTATGGACTACAGGTTCGACGTCATCTCCGCAGCCGAGCACGCTCGGCTCGAAGCGCTCTATGAACCCTTTGCCCAGGCGATGCGCGAACTCGTGGACGCCGGTGTGCGCACCCAGGTCGACCCGCAGACCATCGCCGAGGCGACCGCGGCCCTCGAGGCCGTCACCGCCTCGCTGCGCCGCGAACAGCGTGATGGGCCGCACGCCATGCTGCATGCCGAGACGAACCGCCCGGTGGTGTGGGCCAACCCGGTTGTCGGACTCCGCAACGCGCTGGCCCCGCCGCTGGTGATCGAGCATGCCGAGGATGGCAGCTGCTGGAGTGAATTCGTGCTCGGCGCGGCCTATGAGGGGCCGCTGGGCTGGGTGCACGGCGGCATCTGTGCGTTGGTGCTCGACCATATTCTCGGCGAGGTGGCCAGCGGCGGATTGAACGAGCCGCGCTACACCGGGACCATCACGTGCCGGTACAACCGCGGCACGCCGCTGGGGCCGCTGCGCGCCGAGGCCTATATCGACCGGACCGAAGGCGTCAAAACCTTTGCGCGGGGCCATATCAGCGACGGAGACGGGATCACCGTCGAGGCTGAAGGTGTCTTCATCACGCCGGCCTGGGCGCGGGACGCCGGATGAAGTTCTATGTGAGCATGGCCTTCATGGATACCCGGGAGGCCGTCGAAGTAGCCAGGGCCGCAGACGATCTCGGCTATGACGGGATGGGCATCCCGGATCACGTGGTGAACCTGGAGACGCTGTCCACGCCGTATCCGTATACCAAGGACGGCAAGCGACGCTGGGAGGCGTTCACCGACTGGCCTGACCCGTGGGTGATGATCGGCGCGCTGGCGCTCGTCACCACCCGTTGTAAATTCGTCACCACCGTCTACCTGCCTGCGATGCGTGATCCGTACTCTGCCGCGAAAGCCATTGGCACCGCGGCATATCTGGCCGGTGGGCGACTGGAACTCGGCATCGGCGTCGGCTGGTGCGAGGAGGAATTCGAGCTGCTGGGACAACAGTTCGCGCGACGCGGCAAGCGCACCGACGAGATGCTCGAGTTGATGAAGAAGCTGTGGGAGCCCGGATGGACCGAGTTCGACGGCGAGTTCTACTCCACACCGCGCCTCGAGATGGAGCCCACGCCGCCGCAGATCCCGATCTATGTCGGCGGGCTGTCCGATATCGCACTGCGCCGAGCGGCGCGCCACGACGGCTGGATCGGCGACCTGATCACGACCGATGCCGCGCTGCAGCGGGTGGACCGGCTACGTGACCTGCGCGCCGAAAAAGGCCTGACAATGGACGATTTCACCGTCATCACGCCGCTCACCGACGCGTTCACGCCCGAGCACTACGCGCGCGCAGAGGCCGGAGGCATTCAGGGCATCATCACCATGCCGTGGATGTTCTACTCCGGCCCCGACGCCACGCTGGCCGAGAAGATCGACGGATTGAAACGGTTCCGCAAGGACCTTGCGCTGGACTAACTCCTGCTCTTGTTGCGCGCCGCATCCAACGCGTAAGCGCCACCACCGATTGCGGCGAGCAGCAGGAAGCCGAAGCAGTACAGCACGGCGAGTTCGCCGCCGTTCTCGATCGGCCACAGGGCCTTGGGCTGATGCTCGGTGAAGTAGGCGAACGCCATTTGGCCCGCGGCGATGAACGCGGCGATCCGGGTGAACAGCCCCACCATGATGAGCAGGCCCAGAACCAGTTCGAGAACACCGGCATACCAATACGGCCAGGTGCCTACCGGCACGGCGCCGCCGCCGCCCGAACCGACCGGCCAGGCAAAGAGTTTGGAGGTCCCGTGGATGGTGAACAGGAAACCGAATACGACACGGAACAAGCTGATGACAGCGGGCGAAAGCGAGCCCAGTCGGGTGTCCAGGTTGGTCGTCATGTGCTGACAATACGCGCAGCTCACAGAAAACTCACAGCTCGAGCAGCACCGTTACCGGTCCGTCATTGACCAGTTCCACCTGCATGTGCGCCCCGAAAACTCCCGTTTGCACGACCGCACCCAGTTCCTTGAGCGCATCGGCGAACGCGGCCACGAGCGGTTCGGCAACGGGCCCGGGCGCGGCCGCGTTCCACGATGGGCGCCTGCCCTTGTCGGTGTTGGCATACAACGTGAACTGACTGATCACCAGAATGGGTGCGGCAACGTCCGACGCGGACTTCTCGCCGTCGAGAATCCGTAACTGCCAGAGCTTTTCGGCCATCCGGCGAGCCTTGGCGGCGTCGTCGCCATGGGTCGCCCCGACCAGGGCGACCAGCCCTTGCGGGTTCGGCTCGATCGCGCCGACGACTTCGCCGTCGACGGCAACGCCGGCCGATGTCACCCGCTGCACCAGAACACGCATGCGCTCCATTGTGCGGGGGAGGACCGCGAGTTCTACGCCTGGGCTGCGATTCTCGAGTGTCGACGACCCTGGTGTGGAAAACGGCGTGCCCGGGATGCAGAAAGGCCGGGCGCCCCCGAAGGAGACACCCGGCCTTTCTGCTCACGACTTAGACGTCGTAGTACAGGCTGAACTCGTACGGGTGAGGCCGGATCTGGATCGGCATGATCTCGTTCTCCCGCTTGTAGGAGATCCAGGTCTCGATCAGGTCCTCGGTGAACACGCCGCCCTCGGTGAGGTATTCGTGATCCTCTTCGAGCTTGTCGATGACCGCGGCCAGCGAGGTCGGGGCCTGCGGGATGTTGGCGGCCTCGTCCGGCGGCAGCTCGTAGAGGTCCTTGTCGACCGGGGCGAGCGGCTCGATCTTCTTCTTGATGCCGTCGATGCCGGCCATCAGCATGGCCGCGAACGCCAGGTACGGGTTACCCGAGCTGTCCGGGCAACGGAACTCGAGGCGCTTGGCCTTCGGGTTGTTACCGGTGATCGGGATACGCACGCAGGCCGAGCGGTTGCGCTGGCTGTAGACCAGGTTGATCGGGGCCTCGTAGCCCGGCACCAGACGCTTGTAGGAGTTCACCGTCGGGTTGGTGAACGCCAGCAGCGACGGGGCGTGGTGCAGGATGCCGCCGATGTAGTGGCGGGCGATGTCGGACAGGCCCGCGTAGCCGGACTCGTCGTGGAACAGCGGCTTGCCGTCCTTCCACAGCGACTGGTGGGCGTGCATGCCGGAGCCGTTGTCACCGAACAGCGGCTTGGGCATGAAGGTGACGGTCTTGCCGTTCTGCCACGCCGTGTTCTTGATGATGTACTTGAACAGCAGCACGTCATCGGCTGCGTGCAGCAGCGTGTTGAACTTGTAGTTGATCTCGGCCTGGCCGGCGGTGCCCACCTCGTGGTGGCCGCGCTCCAGGGTGAACCCGGCGTTGATCAGGTTGGTCGACATCTCGTCGCGCAGATCCACGTAGTGGTCGTACGGCGCCACGGGGAAGTAGCCACCCTTGGGGCGGACCTTGTAGCCGAGGTTCGGGCGTCCGTCGGCCTCGGAGGGCTCGCCGGTGTTCCACCACGCGGACTCGGAATCCACCTCGTAGAAGGTGCCGTTCATCCGGGAGTCGAAGCTCACCGAGTCGAAGATGTAGAACTCGGCCTCGGCACCGAAGAAACAGGTATCGGCGATACCGGTGCTGGCCAGGTAGTTCTCCGCCTTGCGGGCCACGTTACGCGGGTCGCGCGAGTATGCCTCGCGAGTGAACGGGTCGTGCACGAAGAAGTTCAGGTTCAGCGTCTTGGCGGCGCGGAACGGGTCGATGCGGGCGGTCTCGGGGTCCGGCAGCAGCATCATGTCGGACTCGTGGATCGACTGGAAGCCGCGGACCGACGAACCGTCGAACGCGAGGCCGTCCTCGAAGACGCTCTGGTCGAACGCCGACGCCGGGATCGAGAAGTGCTGGACGACGCCGGGCAGATCGCAGAAGCGAATGTCGACGTACTCGACGTTCTCGTCCTTGATCAGCTTGAAGATGTCGTCGGACGTCTTTTCTGCCACTGAGTGTTCTCCTTTACTGGTAACCCGCGGGTTGACGCTAAGGACACGATGTTGCGC
This sequence comes from Mycolicibacterium sp. 050232, assembly GCA_036235365.1. Classification (GTDB taxonomy): domain Bacteria; phylum Actinomycetota; class Actinomycetes; order Mycobacteriales; family Mycobacteriaceae; genus Mycobacterium. The sequence goes on from JAZBEZ010000013.1 coordinate 18,588, forward strand.
AGTCGTCAACCATATGTTGCGCGCAAGTTACGCGATGACCGTTCTTTGTGACGTGAGCTACTGACCGTCGCTGAACGGGCTCCGCCTATTCTGGCCCTATGGCGCGCACGATGGGAACTTGGCTGTCCGGACCCGGACCTTTCGACGCCGGCGATGGCGAGGACGGCCAGGACGGCCGGGGTAAATACCCTGGTGAGCGCCTCGGCTTGCCCGAATCGGGGTCCGGATCGCTGGCGCGGATGGGCCGGCGGCTCGGTGCGCTGTGCATCGATTGGCTGGTGGCCTACGGGCTGGCGGGTCTGGTGATGGCCCTTGGGTTGATTTCGCTGCCGATGCTCTCGACGGCCGTCCTGGTGATCTGGATGGTGCTCGGCACCGTCGCGGTTCGGCTGTTCTCGTTCACACCGGGACAGCTGGCCGTAGGGCTGGCCGTGGTGCCCGCGGACGGGCGCGATCGGATCGGCATCGTGCGGGCATTCCTGCGGGTTGTGTTGATCGCACTGGTGATCCCGCCGCTGGTTTCCGACAGCGATCTGCGCGGTCTGCACGACCGGCTGACGTTCACCGCGGTGGTGCGGCGCTAGCACACCCGGCGGAGAGACCAGCGCCGGCTACTTGCGCTGAACGCGCCGCTGCACGCCGCGCATCTTCGCGCCCGCGGGCATCGGGCCCTTGGGCATCCCGGCCGGACCGGTCTTGGTGCCGAGCGCGGCGAGCCGGGACTCGATCGAGTCCATCTGCTTGACGGTGATGTTCGCCGGCAGCTTGTTCAGGTGGCGCTCCAGCTTGGACAGCGGCACCTCGCCCTCGCCGTTGCCGACCACGATGTCATAGATCGGGATCTCGCCGACCAGACGTGCCGTGCGCTTCTTCTCCTGTGCCAGCAGAGGCTTGACCCGATTGGCCGAACCCTCGCCGACGAAGATCACACCGGGCCGGCCGATCACCCGGTGCACGGCGTCGAAATGCCCGGTCGCCGCGACGCCGGGGGTGACGCGCCACTTGCCGCGCAGATTGTCCAGTGCCCAGGCCGCCGCACCCGTCTGGCCCTCGGCCTTCGTGTACACCGACTTCTGCGCCCTGCGGCCGAAGATGATGAAGGCGACCAGCGCGCCCAACACGATGCCAAGCGGAATGAGCGTGTACATCGTGAACCCGCCGATGAGCAGGCCGGCGACCACCGAGGCAGCCACGATCAGCACGAACGCGCCGATCATGTACGGCAGGAGGCGCTTGTCCTCTTTGCGCTGGATCTGGAATGCCTGCCACAGCTGACTACGCCGCTGCTTGGAGGCTGCCTTGCGGGCCGCCTTCGCCTCGGCCTTTGCCGCCTTGGTCTCTGCGGCATTGCGGGTTTTCGCCATTACATCAGGATACGGGGGGCCGGTCGGCGAACCGAACCCGCGCGGCCTGCGCATAGAGCCTGCCCGCGCGGTAGGACGAACGCACCAGCGGACCGGCCAGCACGCCGGCGAATCCCAGACCCTCGGCATAGCTCGACAGCGCGACGAACTCGTCGGGGTGCACCCAGCGCTCCACGGGATGGTGGCGCGGGGACGGCCGCAGGTACTGCGTGATGGTGACGATGTCGCAGCCCGCGTCGTGCAGGTCACGCAGCGCGGTGTGCACCTCGTCGATGGTCTCGCCCATCCCGAGGATCAGGTTGGACTTGGTCACCAGACCGAAGTTGCGGGCGGCGGTGATCACGGCCAAGCTGCGGTCGTAACGGAACGCCGGACGAATCCGCTTGAAGATGCGCGGTACCGTTTCGACGTTGTGCGCGAACACTTCTGGGCGTGACTCGAACACTTCGGCCAACTGGTCCGGTTCGCCGTTGAAGTCCGGGGCCAGCAACTCCACCCCGGTGTTCGGGTTGAGCGCATGGATCTGACGGACCGTCTCGGCGTACAGCCACGCCCCGCCGTCGGGCAGGTCATCGCGGGCCACACCCGTCACCGTCGAGTACTTCAGCCCCATCGCCTGCACGCTCTCGGCGACCCGGCGCGGTTCGTCGCGGTCCAACTCGGCCGGCTTGCCGGTGTCGATCTGGCAGAAGTCGCAGCGTCGGGTGCACTGCTCGCCGCCGATCAGGAACGTGGCTTCCCGGTCCTCCCAGCACTCGAAGATGTTGGGGCAGCCGGCCTCTTCGCACACCGTGTGCAGACCTTCGCGCCGCACCAGACCCTTGAGCTCGGTGTACTCCGGACCCATCTTGGCCCGGGTCTTGATCCACGGTGGCTTGCGTTCGATGGGCGTCTGGGCGTTGCGCACTTCCAGACGCAGGAGCTTCCGACCTTCAGGCACCACAGTCACGAGTTCATCCTACGTTCAGAGCCACTTCCAGCCGTCCGTCCAGCGCGTCGCCCACGGTGGCGGCGACCCGGTCGGTGACCTCCTCGACGGTGATCCGGCGGCCGAGTTCGGCGGTCAGCGACGTCACGCCGGCGTCGGCGATCCCGCACGGCACGATCGACGAGAACGCCGAGAGATCACAGTCACAGTTCAGCGCGAACCCGTGCAGCGTCGTCGCCCGGGACACCCGGATCCCGATCGCCCCGACCTTGCGGGCGGGCCGGAGCCCGTCGTCCGGAACCCACACGCCCGAGCGTCCCTCGACCCGGCCCGTCTCCAGACCGAGATCCGCGCACACGCTGATGAGTGCTTGTTCAAGGCGCCGAACGAAATTCACCACGTCCAGCGGTTCGGTCAGCCCGATGATGGGGTAGCCCACCAGCTGTCCCGGACCGTGCCAGGTGATCTTGCCGCCGCGGTCGGTGTCGACGACGGGGGTGCCGTCCACCGGGCGTTCGTGCGGCTCGGTGCGCTTTCCCGCGGTGTAGACGGCGGGGTGCTGGAGCAGCAGCAGGGTGTCGGGCCCGCCGGCCACCCTGGCGTCGGCGATCTCGCGCTGGAGTTCCCAGGCGGCTTGGTAATCGAGCATGCCCAGGCGTCGCACCTCGAGGGGAGCGGCCCCCGAGCGGATGGATGCGGCCATGGGAGCCACGCTAGTCCTCGGGTGCGGCAGTGGCGTAGGCCAGCGCCTCGCCGACGGTCTTGTGATGGAAGTCGAAGCCGGCACGTTCCAGGGCCGCGGGGATGGCACGCTGGCCCACCAGCAGGCCTTCGTCGGCGATCTCGCCCAGCAGGGTGCGCAGTGCGAATCCAGGGACCATCACCGGGGTGGGACGGTTGAGCGCGCGGCCGAGTGCCGCGGTGAACTCGGCGTTGGTCACCGGGGCCGGTCCGGTGAGATTGACCGGGCCGGAAAGGCTTTCGTTCGAGATCGCGAACAGCACCGCGCGAATCTCGTCCTCCAGGCTGATCCACGGGAGGTACTGCCTGCCATTGCCCAACCGGGCGCCCAGGCCCAGTGAGAACAGTGGCTTGAGGCGGTTCACCATACCCCCGGACGGGGACATCACCAGCCCGGTGCGCAACAGCACCACCCGCGACCCGGCAGCGACGGCAGGTGCGGTGGCCGCTTCCCAATCCGCACACAGTCCGGCCAGGAAACCCTGTCCCTCTGGTGCGGACTCGTCGGTCACCCGGTCCCTGGTATCGCCGTAGTAGCCGACGGCACTGGCATTGATCAGCACCGGTACGCCGGCGTCGGCCACGGCCCCTGCCAGCACCTCGGTGGGCCCGATGCGGCTGTCGCGGAGGCTCTGTTTGAAGGCGCCCGACCACCGTTTGTCGCCGACGCCGACACCGCAGAGGTTCACCACCGCGTCCACGCCGTGCAGCGCGCCGGCGTCGAACTCCCCGGTGTCGGGGTTCCAGAACAGCTCGTCGCCGTTCGATGGTGCCCTGCGTACGATCCGGAGCACCCGGTGATCGGCGGCGCGCAGCGTCGATACCAGCGCCGAACCGATCAGACCGGATGATCCCGCTATCGCGATGACGGCATCCGCCACAGTGGGGAGCCCCTCCTAACTGCCCTTACAGCCCGAGGTCGGCCTCGAAAGCACCTTCTTCGAGCCTGCGCTTGATGGTGGTCACGAACCGGCCGGCGTCGGCGCCGTCGATCAGTCGGTGGTCGTAGGTCAGCGGCAGGTAGCACACCGAGCGGACACCGATCGACTCGTTGCCGTAGGCGTCCGAGATCACCCGCGGCCGCTTGACGATCGCGCCCGTACCCAGCATCGCCGCCTGCGGCGGCACCAGGATCGGGGTGTCGAACAGCGCGCCCTGGCTGCCGATGTTGGTGATGGTGAACGTGCCCCCGGCCAACTCGTCGGGCTTGAGGTTGCCCGACCGGGCCCGTGCCGCGATGTCGGAGATGGCGCGTGCCAGCCCGCCCAGCGACAGGTCACCCGCGTTGTGGATCACCGGCGACAACAGACCCTGCTCGGTGTCGACCGCGAAGCCCAGGTGCTCGGCGTCGTAGTAGGTGATCTCCTTGGTGTCCTCGTTGTAGCTGGCATTGACGTTCGGGTGGATCTTCAGCGCATCGATTACCGCGCGCGCGATGAACGGCAGGTACGTGAGGTTGACGCCCTCGCGCTCGGCGAAGTCCGCCTTGGCCCGGGCCCGCAGCGCCACGATCTTGGTCATGTCGACCTCGTGGGTCTGCGTCAGCTGAGCCGTCGCCTGCAGTGATTCGCGCGTCTTCTTCGCAGTGATCTGGCGAATCCGGTTGGCCTTCTGCGTGGTTCCGCGCAGGTGGGCCAGGGCCGGCGCCGGGGCGGCTGACGCGGCGGCGGGCGCCGCGGCTGCAGGTGCCGGTGCTGCGGGAGCGGCCGGTGCCGGGGGAGCCTTTTTGGCCTCGGCGGCCGCGAGCACGTCCTGCTTGCGGATACGGCCACCGACCCCGGTGCCCTTCACCGTGGCGAGGTCAACACCGTTCTCCGCGGCCAACTTTCGCACCAGCGGGGTGACGTACGGCGAGCCGTCGCCGGCGGCGGCAGTCTCGGCTGCTGCTGCTGCTGCTGGTGCTGCGGGCGCCGGCGCTGCAGGAGCAGGGGCCGGTGCTGCCTTGGGCTCGGGTTTCGGTTCCGGCTTGGGCTCGGGCTTGGGTTCCGGCTTCGGTTCGGGAGCGGGCGCGGCGGGTGCGGGGGCCTCGGCCGGTGCCGCGGCGGCATCGCCGATCTTGGCCAGCTCGCCGCCGACGGCGACGGTGTCGTCCTCCTGGGCGGTGATCTCCAGCAGGGTGCCGGCCACCGGCGACGGGATCTCGGTGTCGACCTTGTCGGTGGACACCTCGACCAGCGGTTCGTCGACGCCGACGGAGTCGCCGACCTTCTTGAGCCATCGGGTGACGGTGCCCTCTGTGACGGACTCACCCAGCTCGGGCATCACGACGGTGGTGGCCGAACCGGACGCGGCCGCCGGAGCTGCCGACGGGGCAGGCTCTGCGGGCGCCGCGGGCTCCGGAGCGGCGGTCTCGGCCGGGGCGGCCGAGGGTTCGGTGGCCTGGGGCTCGGGCTCGGGCTGGGCTTCCGGCTCCGCGGCCGGTGCCTCCGCGGCTTGTTCGCCGGCCTCGCCGATGACCGCGAGCTCGCCACCGATCTCGACGGTGTCGTCCTCCTGGGCGACGATCTTCGTCAGCACGCCCGCGGCGGGGGACGGGATCTCGGTGTCGACCTTGTCCGTGGACACCTCCAGCAGCGGCTCGTCGAGTTCGACGGTGTCGCCCTCCTGTTTAAGCCAGCGAGTGACGGTCCCCTCGGTGACGCTCTCACCTAGCGCGGGCATCTGGACGGAGATGGCCATGTGTATTGACTCCTCGGACGGTCACTTGTGACGACTCGAACTCTGGCTTACCACAGCTGGGTGCACTGGGTGCGGCACCTAGGTGGATTGTCGGAACCATCCTGTCACTGCAGCACCATTCGCACGCACGCAGGGTTGCTCCGAGCTCTGGCACTATCGAGTGAGGGTTTGCAGGGTTGTTCTTCGAACTTCCCCAGAGCTGAGGAGACCGTTCCGTTGGGGTTGTTGGATGCGTTTCGCCGAGGAGGTCCGGCGCGCGGATCCGGCCGCGACGCGGGCGACGATCTGCGGTATCTGCAACGTTGGGTGGCCGAGCACAATGGTGTCGAGGCATTCGTGGAACCCCGCACCACCGTCACCGACGTGACCGTCGTGCTGGTTGCTGCGGACGGCGAATGGACCCGGCGCCGCGCCGGCGGTGAGGCCGGGGCGCGCCGGCTCAGTGACCGGCTGCAGATCCCCGTCTACGACGTGCAGAAGGTCGGCTACCCGCAACGCATGCGGGACTACGACGCCCGGCGGCGCATCGAACGGGAACGCGCCGTGCGCCGGGAGCTCGACGACCGCTAGAGTCAGGGCAGCCGATACCTCCGGTATTGGATACTGTTCGTTACAGGTACCTCGTGGAGGGGTGGACTATGCAGAGCTTCGTCGTCAGCTCGGACGGAACCCGCATCGCGGTCTACGAACAAGGGGACCGGAAGCGCCCCACGCTGGTGATGGCGCACGGCTGGCCCGATTCGCACGTGTTGTGGAACGGCGTGACCGGTGAGCTGGGGGACCGCTTCCACATCGTGCGGTACGACAACCGCGGTGCCGGCGCCTCGGACGTCCCCAAACCCGTCGCCGCCTACCGCATGGATCGGTTCGCCGATGACCTGTCCGCGGTGATCGACGCCGTCAGCCCCGGACGTTCCGTCCACGTGCTGGCCCACGACTGGGGGTCGGTGGGCGTGTGGGAGTACCTGAGCCGCCCCGAGGCCTCCGAGCGGGTGGCGTCGTTCACGTCGGTATCCGGACCGAGCACCGACCACTACGGCTCGTTCGTGCGCGGCCGGCTGGCCCGCCCGTACCGGCCCATCCGATTCGCCAAGGCGGTGAACCTGGCATCGCGGTTCAGCTACTGGATCCCGTTCTCGGTCCCGGTGCTCGCGCCCGCGCTGATGCGCCGCGGCGCGGCGCGCCGACTGCAGGCCATCGACACCCCGGGCCCTAAATTCCAGTCCGAGACACTCGATATCGACGCGGCCAACTCGCTCAAGATCTACCGTGCCAACGCGATTCGCTCCTTCACCACGCTGCGCAGCGACCACTACGTGACCGTGCCCGTGCAGTTGATCTGCAACGACCACGATCCCGTGGTGCGCGGACACGGCTACGACGAGGCGTCCAAGTGGGTCCCGCTGCTGTGGCGCCGCGACCTGAAAGCCGGGCACTGGGCCCCGTTCTCGCACTGGCGGGCCATCGCCGATGCGACCGCCGAACTGATCGATCACATCGAGGGTGCCCCGGCAGCACGGGCGCTGCGGCGGGCCCAGGTCGGCCGCTCGCGTGAACCCTTCAGCGACACACTGGTTTCGGTGACCGGGGCCGGCAGCGGCATCGGCCGGGCCACCGCGCTGGCCTTCGCGGCACAGGGCGCCGAACTCGTGGTCAGCGACATCGACGAAGCGTCAGCCAAGTCCACCGCCAACGAGATCGCCGCACGCGGCGGGGTGGCGCATGCATACCTACTCGACGTGTCCGATGCCGAGGCCGTGGAGAGCTTCGTCGAGCAGGTCTGCAGCACCCACGGGGTGCCCGACGTGGTGGTCAACAACGCCGGAATCGGCCACGGCGGCAAGTTTCTCGACACCCCGGCCGAACAGTACGACCGGGTGCTCGACGTGAACTTCGGCGGAGTCGTGAACTGCTGCAGGTCATTTGCCCGACACCTCGTCGACCGCGGCACCGGCGGCCACATCGTCAACGTGGCCTCGATGGCCGCCTACTCGCCTTCGGCGTCGATGAACGCCTACTCCACCAGCAAGGCCGCGGTGTTCATGTTCTCCGACTGTCTGCGCGCCGAATTGGACTCGGCTGGAGTCGGTTTGACCACGATCTGCCCCGGCATGATCGACACGAACATCATCGACACCACCCGCTTCGACGTCCCCGCCGACAAACAGGGCCAGGTGGAGCAGCTGCGCGCGGCGACCAAGAAGGCCTTCGCCGCCCGCCGCTATGGCCCGGACAAGGTGGCCAAGGCCATCGTCGCGTCTGTCGCCAAGGGCAAGGCGATCCGCCCGGTCACTCCGGAGGCTTACGCGGCCTACGGAGTGGCGCGACTGGTTCCGTCGGCGCTGCGCCGGGTGGCGCGGTCGGGTTCGCTCTGATCCGCTACTGCGGATGGGCCGTCAGGTACTCGCCCACGGGTATCCGCGATTCGGCGGCGTACCCGATGGGCAGCAGCACGTCACCGGCCGTCGAGACGTAATAGACGTCCCAGCGGTGGAACATGCCGAACGCCGCCGGATCAGCGGCCATCGCGGCGGCGTAGGCGCTGACCGCCCGTACGTACGCGTCGGCGTTGTTGTAACGGAACAGGGCATGGTCGGGGTTGCTCGCAAAATCGTTGGCGGCCAGGTAGTTACCCGCCGCCATGATGCTGTCCCGCGGTGAGTTGATATCGCCGCCCAGGCCGTACGCGGCAAAAGTGGACGGCATGAACTGCATCGGTCCCTGAGCGCCGGCCGTGCTGGTACCGCTCACGCTGCCGAAGTGCGTCTCGATCAGGTTGATCGCGGCTAGGACGTTCCAGCCCACCCCGGAGGCCGCCTCGGCCTCGCGGTAGGCGCCCAGGAGCACCTCAGCCGGGACAGGCGGATTGATGCGCCACGCGGGCAGGGTGTCCTTGGGTTCGGCCAGGGCGGCGAGCTGCCGCCTCGCGTCGACATTGTGGTCGTAGAACGCCACCAGCTCGGCAGGGATGCGCGGCCGGATGATGCCGTCCCATTCGGGGTGCCGGCCGATCGCGCGGTAGGCCACCTGCTGACGGCGGGCAGCCTGCGTCAACACCGGCTCCGGCGTCGACGGGTCACGCAGGGCCCGCTCGTCGGCCACCAGATCCTGCGCCAGCTGCCCTGGGTCCTGCGCCAGCCTCGGCTGCGCGCCGGCCGGGGCGGCCGGCGTGGTGGCGGGAGGCATCGCCGACGTGGCGCTCGGCGAATTCGGGGTGTCGGGGCCCGCGGTGTCCGGCGATCCCGAACAGCCGGCGAGCACCGAGCCCAGCGTGAACAAGATGGCGAGATCGCGGGCAATTCTCGGCATCTTGTTCACGTTGGGCGGCAACATGATCAGCCGTTCGCGGCGATATCCTCCAGGACGGCGAACATCGTGCGCGTCGGCACCCCGGTGCCGCCCTTGGGCGTGTAACCCCACGGGCCGCCGGTGTTGTAGGCAGGTGCAGCAATGTCGATGTGGGTCCACTCGACGCCGTCGGCGACGAACTCGCGCAGGTATGTTCCGGCCACCAGCATCCCGGCATAGCGTGACCCGCTGACGTTGGCCAGGTCGGCCACGGTCGACTTCAGGTCGTCCTTCAGCTCCTCGGGAAGCGGCATGGCCCAAGCGTTTTCACCGACCGCCTGGGACAGTGTCGCGACGCGGTCGCGGAACTCGTCGCTACCCATCACGCCGGGCGTGCGGGCACCGAGTGCGACGGTCTGCGCACCGGTCAGCGTCGACGTCTCGATCAGGTAGTCCGGGTCGTCCTCGCAGGCCCGCACAATCGCGTCGGCCAGGATCAGGCGGCCCTCGGCATCGGTGTTGAGCACCTCGACGGTGATCCCGCCGTACTGGGTCAGCACATCGCCGGGGCGCTGGGCCGTCGCCGACGGCATGTTCTCGGCCATCGGCACGGTCGCGATCACCTCGATCGGCAGATTCTGCTTGGCAGCCAGCACCACGGTCGCGATCACCGCTGCGGCGCCACCCATGTCCGAGGTCATGTGATGCATGTTGGCGGCCGGTTTGATCGAGATGCCACCGGTGTCGAAGGTGATGCCCTTGCCGACCAGTGCGACGCGCTTGGACTTCTTGCCTCCCCGGTGGGTCAACCGGACCAGACGCGGCGGGCGCGAGGATCCCTTGCCCACGCCGACGATCCCGCCGTAGCCGGCCTTGGTCAGGGCCTTGTCGTCGAGCACCTCGACATCGAGGCCGGCCGCTTCGCCCAAAGCTTTTGCGCGCTTGGCGAATTCGTCGGGGAACAGGTGGCTGGGCGGGGTGTTCACGAAATCCCGGGCGATCGTGACCGCAGAAGCGACGTCCACGGCGCGCTGGGCCTGATTCTTCGTCGCGGCCTTGGTGTCGGCGGTCAGGGCGACGATCGCGGTGAGGCCGGCATCTTTGGGCGCGGTCTTGGCGCTGCGGAAGTCACTGAAGCGGTAGGCGCCAAGGATCAGGCCCTCGACGGCGGCTTCCAGATCGATGTCGGACAACGTGGTGACGACCGTCTCGGTGCCGTTCAACGACCGGGCGGCCGTACCGGCGGCCCGGCGGATCGCGTCGGCGGGCCATTCGTCGCGCGGCTTGCCCAGGCCGACGGCCAGCACACTGGCAGCCGGGAGTGACGGCGCGAGCACCCGGGTGACCTGGTCGGTGCCACCCTTCGCGCCGAGCGCGGCGAGGGCGACCTCGATCTCACCGACCGCCTCGGCGTCGAGGAACGGATTGCCGACCACGGTGGCGGTCGCGTCGTCATCCGGCCCGCTGACCACGGGAACGATCAGGACGGCGTCGCTCTTGCGTTTGGGCAGCGAGGCGCTGACGGTGACATTGGGAACCTGGTAACCGGGATTTGCGGGGCTCACCCCGCCCACCCTAGACGCAGCGGATACGCCGTGACCGGTGTGGCGAAACCCTTCAGCGTCAGAGAGCGAGGCGGCGCGAACGCCTGCCCGTCGAGGAGTTCGCGCAGCGGCTCGGACACCAGGACCTGGCTGGGCTCGGCGGCGGCGACGAGGCGGGCCGCCCGATTCACCGGATTGCCGAAGTAGTCGCCGCCGATGGCCAGCATTTCTCCGAAATCGAGTCCGGCGCGCACCTGTAGATGGGTCTCGGCGGCTCGGGGGTGGGTCACCAGGTTCACGGCGACCTGGAGTAGCTCGGCGGGTTCGGAGCCGACCCACATGATGGCGTCCCCGAGGAACTTGACGACGCGGCAGCCGGCGGCGTGCACAACTTCGGTGCTGGTGGCACTGAACTCGTTCAGCAGCGCAGACAGCTCGGCGGACGTCAACATCTGGGTGAGCGTGGTGAACCCGGACAGGTCGGCAAAACCGATGCCGCACACCACATTCGACGTGTCGTCGTGAACGACGTGCTCGAAATAGCTGCGCGCACTCATCACGTGGTGGCGGTGCACGGCATCGATCATCGAGCCGATCCGGGGGATGAACCCGGCGGCCGTCCGGTACGCCTTGGCGGTGATGAGCTCATCGTGGGACACGTTGAGCTGGACGTCGGGCGTGCTGGCTCGGCTCATCGCCGACAGCGCTTCGGCCAGGCGAGCCATACCCGAACCGATCACGCGCAGCAGGCCGGTGGCCTCGACGTCGCCGACCAGTAACCGCAACTCCGCCCAGGTGCGCAAGGTCTCCAGATCGGCCCGGCTGAGGGTCTTCACCTCGCAGCCGGCCACGGTCAGCCCCAGCGCGGCCCAGGCTCGCTGGACATCCTCCAGCGGGACGTCGAGCTCGGCGGCCACATCGGCCAGACAGTATTCCGGCGGCCCCGACCACTGCAGGACATCCCCGGCCAGCCCGAACAACCGGCCGCGGGACTCGGCCTCGATCATCTGCTCGGCGGTGAAACCCAGCCCGTCGAGGTACTCGATGAGCGGGGCGCGGTCCCGCGCATCGGTAATCCCGGCGGCGGCCAGCGCATCGAAATCGACCACCCGACCAGTGTGCAATCCGGCGGCCCTGTCCGGGAGGCAGATTAGGGTGAAACCGTGACTGACGACCTGCTGCACGGACCGTTGGAAGACCGCCACCGCGAACTGGGGGCCAGTTTCGCCGAATTCGGTGGATGGCTGATGCCGGTGTCCTACGCCGGGACCGTCTCCGAACACAACGCCACGCGCGACACCGTCGGCCTCTTCGATGTCAGCCACCTCGGAAAGGCACTGGTCAAAGGGCCCGGTGCGGCGGCCTACGTCAACTCGGCGCTCACCAACGACCTGAACCGGATCGGCCCGGGCAAGGCGCAGTACACCTTGTGCTGCACTGCGTCCGGCGGCGTGATTGACGACCTGATCGCCTACTACGTGTCCGACGACGAGATCTTCCTGGTACCCAACGCCGCGAACACCGCGGCCGTCGTCGCCGAACTGCGCAAGAACGCCCCCGACGGGCTGACCATCACCGACGAGCACCGCTCGTACGCGGTGCTGGCGGTGCAGGGGCCGAAATCCGCCGAAGTGCTCGAAGCGCTGGGGCTGCCCACCGAGATGGACTACATGGGTTATGCCGACGCCGAGTACGACGGCGTCTTCGTGCGGGTTTGCCGCACCGGCTACACCGGCGAGCACGGCTACGAGTTGCTGCCGGCCTGGGACCGCGCCGGGGTGGTGTTCGACGCCCTCGTCGCAGCTGTGCGCGCGGCCGGCGGGGAACCGGCGGGCCTGGGCGCTCGCGACACCCTGCGTACCGAGATGGGCTATCCGCTGCACGGCCATGAGCTGTCGCTCGACATCTCGCCGCTGCAGGCGCGCTGCGGCTGGGCCATCGGGTGGAAGAAGGACGCGTTCTGGGGGCGCGACGCGCTGCTGGCCGAGAAGGAGGCCGGCCCGGCCCGGGTGCTACGCGGCCTCAAGGCCGTCGGCCGCGGGGTGCTGCGCGCCGATCTCGCGGTGCTCGACGGGGACACCCGGATCGGCACCACCACGTCGGGGACGTTCTCACCGTCGCTCAAAGTCGGTATCGCACTGGCACTCATCGACACCGCCCACGACATCGCCGACGGGCAGCGGGTGAGCGTGGACGTGCGCGGCCGCGCCGTCGAATGCGAAGTGGTCAAGCCGCCTTTCGTGGCCGCGAAAACACGTTAGCCTCGGGCGATACAATCGCTGCATGACTAGCGGCCATCTCGAGTTCACGGTTTCAGCCAATGCGAATCCGGCGACCGATGCGGTACGCGAATCCATTCTGGCCAACCCGGGTTTCGGCAAGTTCCACACCGACCACATGGTGGCCATCGACTACACCGACGGACAGGGCTGGCACGACCCTCGGGTGGTCCCGTACGGGCCGATCGAGCTCGACCCGTCGGCCATTGTCCTGCACTACGCGCAGGAAGTGTTCGAGGGACTGAAGGCCTATCGCTGGGCGGACGGCTCGATCGTCTCGTTCCGGCCGGAGGCCAACGCGGCGCGGATGCGGGCCTCGTCGCGCCGGCTGGCCATCCCGGAACTTCCCGATGACGTGTTCATCGAATCGCTGCGCCAGCTCATCGCGGTCGACGACCAGTGGGTGCCCGCCGCCGGCGGTGAGGAATCGCTGTACCTGCGGCCGTTCGTGATCGCCACCGAACCGGGGCTGGGTGTGCGCCCGGCCAACGAGTACCGCTACCTGGTGATCGGTTCGCCCGCCGGGGCGTACTTCAAGGGCGGTATCAAGCCGGTCAGTGTGTGGCTGTCGCACGAGTACGTGCGTGCGTCTCCGGGCGGAACCGGTGCGGCCAAGTTCGGCGGCAACTACGCGGCCTCGCTGCTCGCGCAGGCCCAGGCCGCCGACAACGGGTGCGACCAGGTGGTGTGGCTGGACGCGCTCGAACGTCGCTACGTCGAGGAGATGGGCGGGATGAACCTGTTCTTCGTCTTCGGCAGCGGCGGCTCGGCCCGCCTCGTCACCCCTGAGCTGTCCGGTTCGCTGTTGCCGGGTATCACGCGAGATTCGTTGCTGCAGTTGGCCACCGATGCCGGGTTCGCGGTCGAGGAGCGCAAGATCGACGTCGCCGAATGGCAGAAGAAGGCCGCGGCGGGGGAGATCACCGAAGTGTTCGCGTGCGGTACCGCCGCGGTGATCACCCCGGTGTCTCACGTCAAGTACGCGGACGGCGAGTTCACCATCGCCGACGGGCAACCGGGTGAGATCACCATGGCCCTGCGCGACACCCTGACCGGGATCCAGCGCGGCACCTTCGCCGATACGCACGGCTGGATGGCCCGGCTGAACTAGCCGGCTCGTGTGTGACTGGCTCACGGTCTGTGACCAGCTGTCGCGCCCGCTCTTTGTCACACCAGAGTGGCTGTCGACCGCGACCGTCACGCTAGCGTGACAACGGCGTGCGGTGCCGCGGGTGCGGACCGGCCGTTGTCACGCCAGGGTGGCTCTCAGCACCGAGGGCCACGCTAGCGTGACAGAGCGCGCGTCGGCCGACGGCCAGTCCCAGCACGCGTCAGCCGACCGCCAGACCCAGCGCCGTCAGCGTCGTCGTCACCTCGACGGCCGCACCGAGCACGTCTCCGGTGATGCCGCCGAACCGTCGCACGCAGTGCGCGACCAGCAGCGCGGAAATAACCACCGCGACCAGCACCACGGCCGGGCCCTGCCACATCCGGGGGCCCGCCCAGGCGGCCAGCGCGGCGACGGCGATCACCCAGGCTGCCACCACGGCGACCGGCTGGGTGCCCGCCACCGCGCCGCCCAGTGAGCTACCGGCCGCCGCCGGTACCGACCGGCGACAGGCGGTGACCGCGGCGACCCGGCCCGCCGCCACCGCGACGACGATGGCAACTGCGTTGAGTTGGGCGAATGCCAGTGTCTGACAACCGATCACGACGATCACCGCGGCGACGCCGAAGGGCCCGGCCGAACCGTCCCGCATGACCGCCAGCGCCCGTTCCGGCGGGCCGTAACAACCCAGGCCGTCGACGGTGTCGCAGAACCCGTCGATGTGCAGCCCACGGGTGGCCAACAGGAGGGCGCCCACCGCCAGCAGGCCGGGCAGGGTGCTACCGGTGCCGAACGCCCACTGGCCACCGGCCACCACTGCGGCTGCCAGCCCACCGAGCACCAGCCCGACCACCGGCAGCAGCGTCAGTGCACCCCGGCCGACACCGGTCGAGGTGCGGACCGGCAGGACGGTGCCGAACGCGAACGCCCCACCGAGTGCGGCGATCATGCTGTCTCTTCGGAGATTCCGGCTTCGTCGAAGGTGGCCATCGAGGCCAGTGTGGCGATGGCGGCCCGCACGATCGGCAAGGCCACAGCGGCGCCGGTGCCCTCGCCCAGCCGCATTCCGAGGTCGACGATCGGCTCCAGCTGCAGATGCGACAGCGCCAGGCTGTGGGCAGGCTCGGTCGACCGGTGACCGGCCTGCCACCAGGCCCGCGCCCCCGGTGCCAGCTCCTCGGCCACCAGCGCTGCTGCCGTCACCACCAAGCCATCGAGCAGTACCGGGGTGCGCCGCAGGGCAGCCTGCGCCAGAAACCCGGCCATGGCGGCCAGGTCGGCACCGCCGCACACCCGCAACAGCCCCATCGGGTCGCGCGTCACGGTGCCGGCCCGGTACAGCGCGTCCCGCACGGCGCCGGCTTTGCGCATCCAGCCGTGGTCGTCGATACCGGTACCGCGACCCACCACCACGACGGGTTCGGCACCCGTCAGTGCCGCCACCAAAGTTGTTGCCGCCGTGGTATTTCCGATGCCCATGTCGCCCGCGATGAGCAGGTCGGCGCCGGCATCGACCTCGTCGTCGGCGATCCGGCGCCCCGCCATGACCGCCGCCACGGTCTCTTCGGCGCTCAGCGCGTCCTCGACAGCGATGTTGCCCGAGCTGCGGCGCACCTTGTGGGCGCCGATCGCGGGGGAGAGCGGCTCGTCGCAGTCCACGGCGAGGTCGGCGACCCGCACGGTGGCTCCGGCCACGTCGGCCAGCACGTTGATCGCGGCCCCGCCCGCGTCGAAGTTGGCCACCATCTGGCCGGTCACCGCGGACGGGAAAGCCGACACCCCGGCCGCCGTGACCCCGTGGTCGGCGGCGAACACCACTACGCGCGCCCGGGTGAGCGGCCGCGGCGGACACACACCCTGGCACGCAGCCGCCCAGATCGAGAGCTCCTCGAGGCGACCGAGGGAGCCGGGCGGCTTGGTGAGCCGGGCCTGACGAGCCCGCGCCGCCTCGGCGACCCCGGCGTCCGGTGCGGTGACCGGGGCGAAGGCCGCATCGAGTTCGGTCATGACGGCTCCTTCACCGTGAGCGGTTGGCCGGCCACCACCAGCACCACGCGGTCGCACACCGCGGCCAGGCGTTGGTTGACCGTGCCCAGTTCGTCGGCGAACCGCCGCCCCGCCTCGGTGGCGGGTACCACGGTCAGCCCGACCTCGGGACTGACGAGCACCAGGGGAGCGGTGAACGCGTCGACCGCCCCTACGAGCGCGTCGACCTCGGGAGCCACGGGCGCCCCGGCCCACGCGCCGAGGCGATCCATGGTCGCCGTCAGCCAGCCGCCGATGTCGTCGACGAGGGTCGCAGTGCCCGGACTGTCGGCCAGACCTGCGGCCAGATCGCGGGTTTCGACGGTGCGCCAGTGCGCGGGACGACGGGCCTGATGTGCGCCCACCCGCTGAGCCCAGGACGGATCGCTGTCAGCGGCCGGTCCGGTGGCCAGGTAACGCACCGGGACACCGTCTCCGGCGATGCGCGTCACGGTCGTTTCGGCCCACTGCGATTTACCGGAGCGGATGCCGCCGAGCACCAGGGTGCGCACGCCTCACCCCGCCTGAGGGGGCATCAAGAGATCTTGTCGCCGCGCTCGACCACCGGCCGCGGCGCCCGCATGCGGCGCAGCTGCGACGCCCGGCTGGCCGCGTAAAGCCCCAGCTTCCAACCGCTTTCGGTATTGCCCGGGAACTTCTCGTCCACCATGTGGTTGACCTTGCGACCGACGATGAACCCGTCGATCAGCATGATGACCACCAGGATCAGCATCGCGTAGGACAGCATCTGCTGGAACTTCAGCGACGGCAGCGCGAGCATGAAGAAGATCATCGCCAGGGCGGCGGGCATGAACAGGCCCAGCACGTTGCGGCGGGAGTCGACGATGTCGCGGACATAGCGGCGGACCGGCCCCTTGTCGCGGGGGAGCAGGTAGGCCTCGTCGCCGGCCATCATCTTCTCGCGCCGGTCGGCCATGTCGGCGCGACGGGTGAGCCGCTCGATCTTGCGCTCTTCCTTGGACAGCTTCGGCCCGCGCAGCTCCTTGCGGCGCTGACGCGCCTCGGCGGAGGTCTGGGGCGCGGGTGCCACCGGGCCGCGCCGCTTGGTGGCCTCGCTGCGTTTGGGCGTGGGCCTGCCCTTGGGGGCGGTGCCCGCGGTCGTCGCCTCGGCGGCCCCGTCGACATCCGTGACCTGGTCGGTCCCGGCGGGTTCGCCTTCGTTGTCCTTCTTACGGCCCAGCAGCTTCACGTCAGCCAGGTTACTGCCCTCCGCAGGTGGCCTGGTCACATGCCCCAGCCTGTGGATAAGTCGGGAATAGCGCTGGAACAAGGTACCGTTGACGTAGTAGACGCGCGGCACGTCCACGTGTCCGATTGCCCAGGAATGCTTAGGGAGAGCTATGACTGTTCAGGACGCCACCTCCACCGAAACCCACGGTGTGACCCTGTCCGACGCTGCGGCGACGAAGGCGAAGGCGCTGCTGGACCAGGAAGGGCGCGACGACCTCGCGCTGCGGATCGCCGTCCAGCCCGGCGGTTGCGCCGGCCTGCGCTACAACCTGTTCTTCGACGACCGCGCCCTCGACGGTGACCTCACCGCAGAGTTCGGCGGCGTCAAGCTGGTCGTGGACCGGATGAGCGCGCCGTACGTGCAGGGCGCCACCATCGATTTCGTCGACTCGATCGAGAAGCAGGGCTTCACGATCGACAACCCGAATGCCACCGGCTCCTGCGCCTGCGGCGACTCCTTCAACTGACGTGACCTGACGGCCGGCGGTCAGTACTGACCGCCGGTCCGCAGCACGTACGAGCACACCAGAACCTGCTCGTTCTTCCCGTCTCGCTTCACCAGCAGCTGCGCCACGCCCTGTTGTTCGTCACTGATCGCGCGTTGGCCGCGCACCGCCCCGCTGGCCGGTGCGACGCGCATGGTGAACAGCACCTGGGCCTGCGTGGTGGACCACGGCACGTTCGCGTCGATGCCCGTCACCTCGACCTGGCTGAACTGCTTCTGGAACGCATCGCTGGCCAGGCCGGCCACCGCAAGATCGGCCTTGCGGTCCTTGACCCCTTCGTACAGCCCGCACAGGGTGTGCCGCGCGACCGTTTCGTCATCCCCGTCGAGCAGTGCGTTGAGGTACTCCTGCACCGCGGCCACAGCCTGAGCGCCGGTGACCACCACCGGAGCGGTGGGGCCGCGGCGACCGGTTACCAGTACGGCGGTCAACACACCCGCCAGCGCCACCACGGCCAGCAGCGCCGCGACGATCTTGGGCCAGCGCCGCCGGGTCGGATAGGGCACCGGCGGCGGCAGCGTCCCGGGATACGCCGACGGCGCCGGCGACACCTGCTCGGGATACGACTGAGGCGGAGTCTGCTCGGGGTACTGGTAAGAACCAGTCATTAAATGGCGCTCCCCGCGTGATCTGGATGTCGGTCAGCCGTCTACGGTGACCGGGAATACGGTTATACGCAGGTTAGCGCAACCCACGAAGTGCGACCGTGCGCGCAGATCGCCGACGGGCCGCGCAGGTACTGTTATGTAGCCGACTTAATGAAATGAGGGGTGACACCTACGTGACCATCGCAGTTACCGGATCCATCGCGACCGACCACCTGATGCGGTTCCCGGGCAAATTCTCCGAGCAACTGCTGGCCGACCACCTGCAGAAGGTATCGCTGAGCTTCCTGGTCGACGATCTGGTGATCCACCGCGGGGGCGTCGCGGGCAACATGGCCTTCGCGATCGGCACCCTCGGCGGTGACGTCGCACTGGTCGGTGCCGCGGGGCAGGATTTCGGTGAGTACCGCAGCTGGCTCGAGGGCGCCAACGTCGACTGCGGCAGCGTGCTGATCTCCGAGAGCGCCTACACCGCACGCTTCGTCTGCACCACCGACGAGGACATGGCCCAGATCGCGTCGTTCTACCCCGGAGCCATGTCGGAAGCCCGCAACATCTCCCTCGCCGACCTGGTATCCCGGGTGGGCAAGCCGGAACTGGTGATCGTCGGTGCCAACGACCCCGAGGCGATGTTCCTGCACACCGAGGAGTGCCGCGAGCTCGGCCTGGCTTTCGCCGCCGACCCCTCCCAGCAGCTGGCCCGGCTCTCCGGCGAGGAGATCCGCAAGCTCATCAACGGAGCCACCTACCTGTTCACCAACGACTACGAGTGGGACCTGCTGCTGCAGAAGTCCGGCTGGAGCGAGGCCCAGGTGATGAGCCAGATCGGCATGCGCGTCACCACGCTGGGCGCCAAGGGCGTCGACCTGGTCAGCTCGGACGGCACGTTCGTGCACGTCGGAGTCGTGCCGGAGAAGCATCAGGCCGACCCCACCGGCATCGGCGACGCGTTCCGCGCCGGTTTCCTCACCGGGCGCAGCGCCGGGCTGGGCCTGGAGCGTTCCGCCCAGCTGGCCTCGCTGGTCGCAGTGCTGGTCCTGGAGGCGACGGGTCCGCAGGAATGGACCTGGGATGCCGCCGAGGCCGTGCAGCGACTGACCGACGCCTACGGCGCCGAAGCGGGCGCCGAGATCGGCCGGGCGCTGGCCTGATCTGGCCTGCGTCTGTTCGCGCCTAGAGCTGCACCGGGTAGTGCGGTTCCTTGATCTGCGGGGTCACGCTGTGCTCGACGAAGATGGCGTGCCACAACATGAAGATCAGCACCGTCCACAGCCGGCGGCTGTGATCGCTGACGCCGCTCCGGTGTTCGTCGAGCATTGTGCGGACCGCAGCGGCATCGACATACTCGCCGGCCCCGGATGACGCCGTCATCGCATACGCCCAGTCCATCAGCTCACCGGCCCGCAGCCAGTGCCGGATCGGCACCGGGAAGCCCAGCTTCGGCCGGTTCAGCACGTGCGCCGGAATGATCGGTTCCAGTGCGCGGCGCAGCGCGTACTTGGTGGTGGACCGGGTGATCTTCTGGTCGACCGGCAGTCGGGAGGCCACCGCGAACACCTCGGGGTCCAGGAACGGCACCCGCAGCTCCAGCGAGTTGGCCATGGTGATCTTGTCGGCCTTGACCAGGATGTCGCCGCGCAACCAGGTGAACAGGTCGACGTGCTGCATCCGGGCCACCGGATCCCAGCCCTGCGACGCGGCGTACACCGGGGCGGTCACATCGGTGTGCGTCCACTCCGGCCGGAATCCCGGCAGAACCGCCCGCAGCTGCTCGTCGGAGAAGCTGCGGGCGTTGCCGTAGTAGCGCTCCTCGAGCGTCAGCGAACCCCGGTGCAGCAGGCTCTTGCCCCGCATGCCCTCCGGCAGTGGCTTCGACGCCTTGCCCAGCGACTTGCGCACCGGCCGCGGCAGATAGTCGAACGGCCGCAGGGACAACGGTTCCCGGTAGATCGTGTAGCCGCCGAACAACTCGTCGGCGCCCTCGCCCGACAGCACCACCTTGACGTGCTTGCGCGCCTCGCGGGCGATGAAGAACAACGGCACCAGGGCCGGGTCGGCCACCGGCTCGTCCAGATACCAGACGATCTCCGGCAGCGCCTCGACGAACTCCGCCTGGCTGACCACCTTGGTGACATGCCGGGCGCCGATGGCTTCGGCGGAAGCCACCGCCACGTCCACCTCGGAGAACCCCTCACGTTCGAAGCCGGTGGTGAAGGTGATCAGCCGGGGATTGTGGCGCATCGCCAGCGCGGCGGTCGCCGTCGAGTCGATGCCGCCGGACAGGAACGCACCCACCGTGACATCGGCGCGCATGTGCTTGGCGACCGAATCCTCAAGTGCGGCGGTGATCTCGTCGTAGCGCTTCTGTTCGGCGCCCTTGACGAACGGCACCGCGTTGAACGTCGGGACGAAGTAGCGCGTCACCTCGGGGCGGCCGCCCGGCTTGAACCGGGCATAGCTGCCCGACTCCAGCCGGCGGATGCCGCGGTGCAGTGTCTCGGGTTCGGGCACGTACTGCAGCACCGTGTAGTGCTGCACGGCGCGGTCGTCGAGATCGAGGTCGATACCCAGCCCCAGCTCGGCGTCCTGAGCCAGATCGAGCAGGCATTTCTTCTCGCTGCCCACCGCAGTTCCGCCGGGCCCGGTCGCCATGAACAACGGCTTGATTCCGAACGGGTCCCTGGCGCAGAACATTTCGCGCTCGACGGTGTCCCACAGCGCGAACGCGAACATGCCGCGAAGGCGGTTCAGCGCGTCGGTGCCCCAGTAGTGGTAGGCCGCCACGATGGCCTCGCCGTCGCCGTCGGTGTGAAATACCGCACCGAATTCCGCCCGCAGGGCTTCCCGCAGTTCGAGGTAGTTGTAGATCTCGCCGTTGAACACGAGCACGTAGCGGTCAGGTGCGTCGGCAGGGCCCCACCGCAACGGCTGGTGGCTGTGGGCGATGTCGATGATCGACAGCCGGTTGAAGCCGAGGACCACGGTGCCGTCGTGCCCGTCGCCGGTGTCAGCCCAGGTGCCAGGCTCGTCGGGGCCTCGGTGCCGCATCAGGTGGGAGGCGCCCGCCACCGCATCGACCAGCCGCGATCCGGTTTCGGGGGAGACGTCAACCCGGGTCGATTCGGAGTTGGTTTCGGTAGGGGCAGTTACCAGGGCGAGCAGTCCGCACACCGCGCCAGTATGTCTGATCCGGCGGGTCCGTGAGACCACCACCCGGACCGTCGCGTCGGCCGCCGTGCGGCCTTCGCGGCCGCATTCCCGAGTCGCTTCGCTCCCGTGGACCGGCGTGGTCTACGCTGCGTAGTATTCGCAAAACAACGACCGGTCGCGGTCGCGAAATACCGATCTAGGAGGCGCCAACGTGACACCTCGCGGGCTTAAGAAGGTGGCCCGAGCGGCGTTGTTGACCATTGTCCTGGGTGGCTCAGCCCTCTTGCTGAGCGGCTGCAGCTGGCAGGACGCACTCGCGCTCGGTTGGCCGACCGGAATCACCCCAGAGGGCAAACTCAACCGCGAGCTGTGGATCGGCTCCGTGATTGCGTCCTTCGTGGTGGGCGCCATCGTGTGGGCGCTGATCTTCTGGTCGAGTGCATTCCACCGGAAGAAGAAGGGCGACACCGAGCTGCCGCGCCAGTTCGGCTACAACATGCCGCTGGAGTTGGTGCTGACGGTCATCCCGTTCCTCATCATCTCGGTGCTGTTCTACTTCACCGTCGTAGTCCAGGAACGGATGCTGCACAAGGATCCCAACCCTGAGGTCGTCATCGACGTGACCGCTTTCCAGTGGAACTGGAAGTTCGGCTACCAGAAGATCGATTTCGCCGACGGTTCGTTCGACTACGACGGTGTCGACGCCGAGCGCAAGGCCGCGATGACGTCCAAGCCGGAGGGCAAGGACGCACACGGCCACGAGCGCGTCGGCGCGGTGCGCGGCATGAACCCCGAGGACCGCACCTACCTGAACTTCGACAAGATCGAGACGCTGGGCAGCTCCACCGAGATTCCGGTGCTGGTGCTCCCGGTAGGCAAGCGCATCGAGTTCCAGCTCAACTCCGCGGATGTGATCCACGGATTCTGGGTGCCGGAGTTCCTCTTCAAGCGCGACGTGATGCCCGATCCGGTGGCCAACCACTCGGACCACATCTTCCAGGTCAGCAAGATCGAGCAGACCGGCGCGTTCGTGGGCCGCTGCACCGAGATGTGCGGCACCTACCACTCGATGATGAACTTCGAGGTCCGGGTCGTCGAGCCCAATGACTTCAAGGCCTACATCGACCAGCGCAACGCCGGCAAGACCAATGCCGAGGCGTTGGCGGCGATCAACCAGGAGCCGCTGGCCATCACCACGCACCCGTTCGATACCCGACGCGGTGAGCAGGCACCGCAGGCGAGCAAGTAGGGGCTACACGCAATGCATATTGAAGCTCGGCTGTTCGAGATCCTCACGGCGTTCTTCGCCTTGTCGGCGGTTGTCTACGGCGTGTTGACGGCGATGTTCGCCACCGGTGGCGTCGAGTGGGCCGGTACCACCGCGCTCGTCCTCACCACCGGCCTGACCCTGATCACCGGAACGTTCTTCCGCTTCGTGGCGCGTCGTCTCGACACCCGCCCCGAGGACTACGAGGACGCCGAGATCAGTGACGGCGCAGGCGAACTGGGCTTTTACTCGCCGCACAGCTGGTGGCCGATCCTGATCGCGCTGTCCTTCTCGATCGCTGCCGTGGGCGCCGCCCTGTGGCTGCCCTGGCTGATCGTGGCAGGCGTCTGCTTCGTGCTGATGGCCGTCAGCGGCCTGGTCTTCGAGTACTACTGGGGTCCTGAGAAGCACTGACCGTCCGGACGGGCCGATTGCGACCTGCACAAGGTCACAATCGGGCCGTTACTTCATCCGCCACCGGCAGCGCCGGACTCGCCGCCATCACCTCGTTCGGTAATGTTGCCGGGGCACTGTCACCAGCGAACGCTTCCCGTTCGTTCCGCGTGGCAGTGAAGTTGTCGAGAAGGATAGGCGTAGATGAGCGGGCCGAATCCCCCGGAACCGGGTGCCTCCGGTTCTGATCTGCCGGATCAACCCGGAAAGCACTCTGCACCCGAGGAGCCGACTCAGGTGGCCGGCGCCGACGCGGATGGCGGCGAGACGGAGTTCTACTCGCAGGCGTATTCCGCGCCGGAGTCCGAGCAGTTCACCAGCGGGCCGTACGTGCCCGCCGACGTGGCGCTCTACGACTACGACGACTACGACCCGGCGACCGAACTCGTCGACACATCCCCGCCGCCGCGCTGGCCGTGGGTGGTCGGTGTCACGGCCATCGTCGCGGCGGTCGCCCTGGTGGCTTCCGTGGCGGTCCTGGTGACCCGGGACGACGACACCTCCAACCTGGCGACCCCGCAGCCGAGCACCACCACATCGGCGCCACCGGTGCAGGACGAGATCACGACGACGACTCCGCCACCACCGCCTCCGCCCCCTCCGACGTCGGAGGAGCTGCCGCCTCCACCGCCCCCGGAGACCGTGACGGTCACCGAGCCGCCGCCCCCCGCGCCCGCACCGACCAGCGAGGCGCCCCCGCCGGCTCCGACCACGACGGCGCCGCCGCCCACCACCACGACGCATGCCGGGCCCCGTCAGGTCACCTACTCGGTGACGGGTACCAAGGCGCCGGGCGACATCATCACGATCACCTACGTCGACGGGAACGGAAATCGGCGCACTCTGCGCAATGTGTACATCCCGTGGACTTTCACGATGACCCCGATCTCCAACTCGGACGTCGGCTCGGTCGAGGCGTCCAGCCTGTTCCTGGTCAGCAGGCTGAACTGCTCGATCACCGCCAGCGACGGAACCGTGCTGTCGTCCAACGCCAACAACTCCGCTCAGACTGCCTGCTGATGTCCGGGCCGATCAGCGAACTCGACAACACCGACCGGGTTTTGCTGGGTGCGTGTGCCGCGGTATGGCTGGCTGCGCTGGGAGCCGGAGTGGCCGCTGTCGTCGCCCTGGTGGATCTGGGCCGCAGTCATCCGCAAGGTGCAGAGGGTGCCGACACTCCGTGGGTGCTCTACACCGTGATCGGCTTGTCGGTCGTGGTGATCGCCGGGGCGGTGCCGTTGCTGATGCGGGCCCGCGCCCAGGCAGACAACCGCCAGCCCGGACGCCGGCCCCAGCCGCCGGCCAGGTCGCCACGGCCGATCGGCGGTAGCTACCGGGCCGCCCCGCCCGCGATGAGCCGCTACACCGCGGGCAACGGTGCGGCCACGGCTGCCATCGAGGTGGTGTGGCTCCGATTCACCCTGGCGGTCGTCTGCGCCATCGGCCTGGGGACTGCCGCCATCGGGCTGGCCACCTATTTGATGGCCACCGGGAGCAATGTCGCGGCCTGGTGCCTCTACGGCCTGGCCGGTGTCGTTACCGCGGGCCTCGTCGCTCTCCTGATCGTCGCGCTGCGTCAGCTGGACGCTCTGCCCTCCTGAATCCGGGCTGTGCACTCACGTGTGTAGCGCTGTGGCGATTCTGCGGCCCTTGAATCTAAGGCCGCTTTTCCGCCATAGCGCTACGCACGCGAAGGTCGGGTGCTGAGGCAGTACCAGTTTCAGTTCTCACGACGCCTCCACGGTCACCGGAGCTTTGCCCCCTCCGGGAGGTGCGCGAGGGTCGCGGGCTGAGGCAGTACCAGTTCAGTTTCCAGACCGGGACTCGACCCGCAGATAAAACAATCGCCGCAACCTCTTCGAAGAGGCTGCGGCGATTGTTTGGGGTAGGGGAGTGGTCAGTGGTGACCGTTGGTCTCCCCGTTGCCGTTTCGCTCCTGCTGTTCGCGCAGGGCGGTCAGGGCCTTGTGCTCGGAGGCGTGGGCAGCCTCGGTGAGCGCCTCGTGCTCGACCGCCGGATCGGCGAACAGGAAGCTGCCGGTGCCGGGTGCGCCACCCGAACCGAGCTTGTTCATCCGCTTCGGCAGGGCAGCACCCTGGTACTCCAGCGGGATCGGGTGGCCGTGATCGTCCACCGGTCCCAGCGGCTGGTGCAGCTCGACGTAGGCACCGTGCGGCAGGCGCTTGATGATGCCGGTCTCGATGCCGTGCTCCAGCACCGCACGGTCGCTGCGCTGCAACGAGATTGCCCACCGGTAAGCGATGAAGTACACGATGCCGGGGAGCACCACCATGCCGATGCGGCCGATCCACGTGGTCGCGTTCAGCGAGATGTGGAACTTCAGCGCGATGATGTCGTTCATCGCGGCCAGGGTCAGCACCATGTAGAACGCGATCGCCATGGCGCCGATCGCGGTACGCACCGGCACGTCGCGCGGACGCTGCAGCAGGTTGTGGTGTGCGTCGTCGCCGGTGACCTTCCGCTCGATGAAGGGGTAGGCGATCAGCAGGCCGAAGACACCGCCCATGATCAACGCGACCCAGACCACCGCGGGGATGGTGTGGCCGAAGGGGTAGAACTCCCAGGCCGGCCAGATACGCGCCAGGCCCTCGGTCCACATCATGTAGAAGTCCGGCTGACTACCCGCCGAGATCTGAGACGGCTTGTAGGGGCCCAGATTCCAGATCGGGTTGATCGTCAGCAGGCCGCCCATGAGGCCGAGCACACCGGTGATCATCGCGAAGAATGCACCGGACTTCACCGCGAACACCGGCATGACGCGCACGCCGACCACGTTGTGCTCGGTGCGGCCGGGGCCGGGGAACTGGGTGTGCTTCTGGAACCACACCAGCGCCATGTGTGCGCCGATGAGGGCCAGGATGATGCCGGGGATCAGCAGGATGTGCAGTGCGTACAGGCGCGGGATCAGGATCTCGCCGGGGAAGTCTCCGCCGAACAGCGCCCAGTGCAGCCAGGTTCCGATGATCGGCATGCCCAGGGTGATCGAGGACAGCGCGGCGCGCAGACCGATACCGGACAGCAGGTCGTCGGGCAGCGAGTAGCCGAAGTAACCCTCGAACATCGCCAGGATCAGCAGCAGCGAGCCGATCACCCAGTTGGCCTCACGCGGGCGCCGGAACGCACCGGTGAAGAAGATGCGCGCCATGTGGACCATGATCGACGCGGCGAACATCAGTGCGGCCCAGTGGTGGATCTGGCGGACGAACAGACCGCCGCGCACCTCGAAGCTGATGTCGAGTGCGGACTCGTAGGCCCGCGACATCTGCACACCGCGAAGTGGTTGGTACACACCGTCGTAGGTGACGTGTGCCATCGACGGATCGAAGAACAACGTCAGCCAGACACCGGTGATCAGCAGCACGATGAAGCTGTACAGCGCGATCTCACCCAGCAGGAAGGACCAGTGGGTGGGGAACACCTTGTTCAGCTGTCGACGTACCGCCGCCGAAGGGTGGTAGCGGGAATCGATCGCATCGCCTTGGGCGGCTGCCATCTTGGCAAGGTCAGGGCTCATGATTTGCGCTCCCAGAATGCCGGTCCGACGGGCTCCACGAAGTCGCCGTTGGCGACCAGGTAGCCGTCTTTATCGATGGTGATGGGCAGCTGCGCCAACGCGCGCGCAGCCGGACCGAATACGGGCTTTGCGAAGTGCAACGCGTCGAACTGCGACTGGTGGCACGGGCAAAGGATGCGGTAGGTCTGCTGCTCGTACAGCGACGAGGGGCAGCCCAGGTGCGAGCAGACCTTGGTGTAGGCGAACAGTTCGCCGAAGTTGAAGCTCTCCTGGCCCTTCCGCTTGACCACGCGGGGCATGTCGGCCGGCTTGATGCGGATCAACATGACCGGGTTGCGGACACCCATCGAGATCTCCGTCAGGTGATGCTCGGACTCGACGGTGGTGCCGTCCCCGTCGGACTCCCGCCAGGGGAAGACGGTTTCCATGCCACCGGCGTCGAGATCCTCGGGCCGCATCTTCACGAACGGCGACGAGCCGGGCCGTCCGGTCGCGCGGGCCAGGTAGATGGTCTCGCCGTGGAACCGGGGCGTCCACCCCGAGGTCCACAACACGGCCTTCTTGCCTTCGGCGGTCGGCACGACGGGCTTCCACGGGTTCTTGATCAACCCGCCGATGAAGGCCACCAGGGTGCCTGCGCCGAACGCGCCGAGGCCGATGCCCAGCGACAAGCCGATCAGCTTGCGGCGCTTGACGGTCGAGCCTTCGAGAGCGTCGGTCAGGTTGGCTGAGATGGTCTTGCGGTGCAGCTCGGGGGAACGCCCGTCGTGGCGGTCCTGGACCGAGATCTCCTCGGGGATGAACTTCTTCTGGAACAGCACCGCGCCGATGCCGATCGCCAGGATCGACAGGCCGAACGTGAGGCCGTACAGCGGGGTGGCCAGCGAGTAGAGGAACTCACCCTCCGAGCCGAAGGGCTGGTACTCCCACGGCCAGAACAGGAAGATCAGCAGCAGCGCCAGGCCCGAAAGCCCGCCGAGCAGAAGCCAGTACGCGACCAACCGCTCGGTACGCTTCTCGGCCTTGGTGCCGGGGATCGGCCAGCGCGGCTCCTTGAAGATGGTCTCGACGCCGTCGATCTTGCCGCCGAGCTCAACGAGATCCTCACGCGACATCGAAGCCAGCTCGTCATCGCTGGGAATCTTCGGTGTGTTGTCGGTCATGCTCGTGCCCCGATCCACATTGCCACGCCGATAGCGGCGACCATTCCGATAATCCACATCGCCATGCCCTCGGGAGCCGGTCCGAAGCCGCCGAGGCCGTAGCCGCCGTAGCTGGGAGTCTGAGCCGACTCGCGGACGTAGGCGACGATGTCGCGCTTCTCTTCCGGCGACAGCTGCCGGTCGGAGAACTTGGGCATGTTCTGCGGCCCGGTCTGCATCGCGGTGTAGATCTGGGCCGGCTCGGTCTCGCCGAGGTCCGGCGCGTACTTACCGGAGGACAGCGCGCCGCCCTTGCCGGTGAAGTTGTGGCAGGACGCGCAATTCAGCCGGAACAGGTCGGCGCCGCGCGCCACGTCGGACCCGATGAGCGACTCCTGGGCAATGGCGCCGTGCTCGTCGCGGATCACCGTCGGGCCGCCGCCGTTGGCCTGAACGAACGCGCCGAGCGCGTCGATCTGGTTCTCGTCGAAGTGCTCGGGCTTGGACGGTGCCTGGGCCTCACCGCGCATCGCGGGCATGCGACCGGTCGAAACCTGGAAGTACACGGCGGCCTCGCCCGTACCGATCAGGCTGGGCCCGCGGTCGGGCACACCCTGCAGGTTGGCGCCGTGGCACGAAACGCACGACGTCTCGAACAGTTGCTCACCCGTGCGCAGCAGTGCCGACTGAGATTCGTCGGCGACTGCGACCTGCGGTGTGGGCGTCAGCGTGGCCGCAACACCACCTGCGACTGACAGGCCGACCAACAGCAGTAGACCTGCTGAGAGCCGTCGGCGCAGTCGTCGGCGCGACTTGCTGGTCATCGAACCCCTTCTCATCGAGTCGAACATCGGCCGGCCGATCAGCGGACGAAGTAGATGGTGGCGAACAGCGCAATCCAGACGATGTCGACGAAGTGCCAGTAGTACGAGACGACGATCGCCGCGGTGGCCTGCGCGGGCGTGAACTTACTCATCTTGGTGCGGGCCAGCAGCAAGATGAACGCAACAAGTCCGCCGATCACGTGCAGGCCGTGGAAACCGGTCGCCAGATAGAAGACCGACCCGTAGGCACTGCCCGGAATGGTGGTGCCGTGCTCGACCAGGTGGATGTACTCGTATCCCTGGCCGAGCACGAAGAACAGGCCCATCAGGAACGTGATCACATACCACCGGCGCAGGCCGAACACGTCGCCGCGCTCGGCAGCGAACACGCCCATCTGGCAGGTGAAGGATGACGCGATCAGAACCAGCGTCACCGGAACAGCAAGGGCCAAATTGAGTTCGGTCGGCTCGGGCGGCCAGTTGCCACCGGCTTGCGCGCGCGCGGTGAAATACATCGCGAAGAGTCCAGCAAAGAACATGAGTTCACTGGAAAGCCACACGATGGTGCCGACACTGACCATGTTCGGTCTGTTCAGCGAATGAACGCGCGACGTGATTGCCGTTCCCGAGGTACCTACAGCGCTCGTCACATCCGCAAGTATGACGCTTTGTAGTTGTCGAACTCCACCCGGGTCGAGCAATTGGTCGGATTCGTGTCGTGTTCGGTTCCCGGCGCCCAGGAGACGAGCCTCGCCCGGGCGATAGCATTCGGCGGTGGCTCCCGCATCTTCTCCCCAGTTCCCGACGGCGGACTCATCCGCTACCCGCTCGGTGCCGCCGCCGTCGTGGCCGCTCATTCTCGGCCGCCTGACGACTGAGCAGAGTCTCCCCAACGGGTATGCGGGGTGGGCCATGGACCAGATCATGACCGGGGTGGCGACCCCGGCTCAGATCGCCGGCTTCGCGGTGGCGATGAAGATGAAGCGGCCCACCTCGGCGGAGGTCGGGGAGTTGGCCGACATCATGCTCTCGCACGCCCGCAGGGTGCCCACCGATCAGATCGGTCACGAGACCGTCGACATCGTCGGAACGGGCGGTGACGGGGCCAATACGGTGAACCTGTCGACCATGGCGGCCATCGTCGTGGCGGCCTGCGGTGTACCGGTGATCAAGCACGGCAACCGCGCGGCGTCGTCGCTGTCGGGCGGTGCGGACACCCTGGAGGCGCTCGGGGTGCGGATCGACCTTGGTCCGGACGAGGTGGCCCGCAGTGTCGCCGAGGTCGGCATCGGGTTCGCCTTCGCACCCCAGTTCCACCCGTCGTACCGGCACGCCTCGGTGGTGCGGCGGGAGATCGGGGTTCCCACGGTTTTCAATCTGCTCGGGCCGCTGACCAATCCGGCCGGGCCCCGTGCCGGCCTGATCGGCTGTGCGTTCGACGACCTGGCCGAGGTGATGGCCGGGGTGTACGCCGCCCGTGGTTCCAGCGTGCTGGTGGTGCACGGCGACGACGGCCTCGACGAGCTCACCACCACGACCACCAGCACCATCTGGCGCGTGCAGGCCGGCACGGTGGACCGGTTGAAGTTCGACCCCGCGGCCTTCGGCTTCAAGCGCGCCGACATCAGCGAGCTGATCGGCGGTGACGCCACGGCCAACGCCGCATCGGCCCGCGACGTGCTCAGTGGGTGCAAGGGGCCGGTGCGGGACGCGGTGGTGCTCAACGCGGCGGGTGCGATGGTGGCCCACGCCGGGCTAGCCAGCGACGCCCAATGGGTGCCGGCGTGGGAAGACGGCCTGGCGCGGGCCACCAAGGCCATCGACTCGGGCGCGGCCGAACAACTGCTCGCGCGTTGGGTGCGGTTCAGCCTGCAGTTCTGAGTCCTGCTGCTGGGCCGCTGCCAGGCGGGCAGAGCGCGCGGTGGCAGCCCACTGCGCGTAGCGGCCTGCCGATCCGATCGGTGTCGCGTAGCCGGCATCAGCGTCGGTGCGCACGATCCGCGCTCCGGGGGCGGCCAGCCAACGGGCGATCAGTGCGGTTTCCTCCACCAGCGCGCCGCCCAAAGGTGTTGCGGTGGGCAGGATCACCTGTGCGGCCGCGCAGATCGCGTCGACCACCGGCATCGGCGGGACCCCGCGCGGGGCGGTGCCGGCACCGGCCAGTTGGCCGTGGCGGATCACCGCGAAATGCCAGCCGCCGCTGCCGTCGCTGCGTGCGGCCACCAGTTCGGGCAGATCGGCCAGGGCGCGCAACCGCTGGCCGCGCCACAGCGCCTCGATCGCGACCGCGGCGTGATCGCGCATGCGGGCGGCCGTCTCGTACCGCCGGGCGGCCGCGAGTTCGCCGATGTGGGCCAGTGTCGCCGCCAGCGCCGTGTCGTCGGTGCCGTCGATCAGCGCCGTGGCCCGTTGCACCGCGGCTGCGTAGTGCGCGGCGTCGCTGTCCTGTGTGGCCGGGCACGGCGAGAGTTCGACCTCGGGACAGCGGTGGCTGCCGCGCGCGCCGAAGCGGGTGGTGCAGGTGCGCACCCCGGTGAACCGGGCCAGCAGAGCGGCCGACTGCACGGCGTCGGATCGTGCCGAGAACGGCCCGAAAGCGGTGCGGCGCCCGGGGTTTCGCACCGTCGACAATCTCGGGAAGGCCTCGTCGGTGAGGGCCACCCACCACCAGCGCTGCGGGAATTTGGACCGTCGGTTGTACGGCGGTGCATGGGCCGCGAGCAGTCGCAGTTCGCGCACCCCGGCCTCCAGGTCGTGGGCGCACTCGACATGGTCGACAGCCTGCGCCAGCGAGGCCATCTCCTTCATCCGGGCCCGCGGGTCCGCCCCGGTGAAGTACTGCCGGACCCGTCGCCGCAGGTCGACTGCGGTGCCGACGTAGAGCACCTCGGCAGAGGGGCCGCGGAACAGGTAGACGCCGGGGCGGCTGGGCAGCCGGTCGGCCAGCGAGCGGTTGCGGCGCTGGGCCGGCGTGACGTCGGGCAGATAGCCCTTGAGGTCGGCGAAGGTGTGGATGCCCTGGTTCCCGACCCGTTCGATCAGGCCGTGCAGGACGTCGACGGTGGCGCGGGCGTCGTCCAGGGCCCGGTGGGTCGGGGTGGTGGACGCACCGAACAGCCGCGCCAGCGCCGACAGCTTCACGCTGGGCGCCTCGTCACGGGTCAGGACGCGGCGGGCGAGTTTCACCGTGCACAGCACCGGGGGCCGCGGCCAGCCGAGCTCGGCCCGCTCGGCCGCCGCGCGCAGGAACCCGATGTCGAACCCGGCATTGTGGGCGACGAGCACCGCGCCCCGCGAGAACTCGAGAAATGCCGGCAGCACCGACTCGATACGCGGTGCGTCGCGCACCATCGCCGTGGTGATCCCGGTGAGTTCGACGATCTGAGGCGGGATGGCGCGGCCCGGGTCGACGAGGGTGGCCAACTCGCCGAGCACCTCGCCGCCGCGGATCTTCACCGCACCGATCTCGGTGATGGCGTCGTAGTGCTCGCCCGGTGTCTTGGCGGTGGCCCGCCCGCCGGTGGTCTCCAGGTCCACCACCACGAAGGTGGTGTCGGCGAGGGAGGGGGCGACGTCAGGGTCGACGGCGGTGCCCAAACTCAAAGCCAGCTGCCCCGCGTCGGCGATCTTGCGCTGGCCCATGGCGATGACGGTAGGCACTGCCCCCGACATTCTGAGGCCGGCCGTCCGCGTGTCGCCCCGGATCGGCGCGCCGCTACTTGTCGGGTCTTCGCTCCAATCCGCTGCGCTACTTGTCGGGTCTTCGCTCCAATCCGCTGCGCTACTTGTCGGTCCGTCCCGATAGCGTGCGGCCAACACCGATCGAGAGGACGGTCAAGATGAGCGGAGTGCGGCAGGACAACTGGTCCTGGGCCGACGAGCCTCGCCCCGATTCGGCGGACACCGGCAGCGTGACCATCGACTGCGACGATTGCGCGGTACGCGGGCCCGGGTGTCAGGACTGCGTCGTGAGCGTGTTGCTCGGAGTTCCCGAAACTTTGCTGGATGACGAGCGTGCGGCACTGGAAGTGCTCGCTGACGTGGGCCTTGCGCCGCGGCTTCGGCTGGTGCCGATTCACCGGGACGGCAGATCCGGAGTCGCCTGACGACACGCATCGCTTCGTGCACAGGAAAAATTCCAGGGCGGGCTGTTAAATTTGCACCTTCTGTTGGACAAGCCCGATGCCGTTTCGTAACCTATCTGAGACCTAAGAGCAGTTCGAGGCGGCTCGCCATCGCCAGTTGTGAGGACAAAAACTTGAGGCACGAGCGCGCGCACCGGCCCACAAGTCGTTTCAAGCGACCCGTTGTAGGTGCAATAGCGAGCTTGACCTTGATATCCGGATTCATGGCTGCGAGTTCGCAGGCCGATCCCGCCGACGATGCGATGGCAAAGCTCAACGAGTTGTCTCGCCAGGCTGAGCAGACCACCGAGGCAATGCACTCGGCGCAGCTCGACCTCAACAACAAGCTTGCCGCGCAACAGAGTGCGGAAAAGAAGCATTCTGACGACACCGCCGCGGTGGATCAGGCCAAGTCGCAGCTGGCAATCTTTCAGACCTCGGTCAACAAGGTAGCTGCAGCCCAGTACATGGGGGGCCGCACCTCCGGTGTGGACGCGATCCTGACGGCCGGCTCGCCGCAGCAGCTGATCGAGCAGCTCGCGGTGCAGCGCGTGATGGCGACCGAGATGTCGGCGCAGATGAAGAACTTCCGCTCGATGGGCGAAAAGGCCGCATTGGCCGAGAAGGAGTCGGCGAAATCGGCTGCCGACGCCAAGACCGCCGCCGAGCAGGCCGCCGCAGTGCGCGCCGACCTGCAATCCAAGCAAAGCCAGCTGCAGGTGCAGATCGCCATCGTCAAGTCGCAGTACCAGGCGTTGAGCCCGGCCCAGCGGGACGCGATGACGGCCCTGCCGCCGACCCCGCCCGTGCCCGCGCCCGAGGCGTTGCCGCCTGCGCAGGATCCCGCCGTGTTGGCTGACCCGCCGAACGGGATTCCGCCCGGCGACGTGGCCCCGCCGGAGGGGGCGCTTCCCGATGGAGGCGGCGGTCATTCAGGCACGGTCATCCAGGCAGCGCTGAGCCGCATCGGCTCGCCGTACTCCTGGGGTGCGGCAGGTCCCAGCTCGTTCGACTGCTCGGGCCTGGTGATGTGGGCGTTCCAGCACGCCGGCATCTCGCTGCCGCACTCGAGCCAGGCCATGGCCCGTGGTGGCCAGCCGGTCTCGTCGGATTCGATGCAGCCCGGCGATGTGGTGACCTACTACTCCGACGCCTCCCATGTGGGTATCTACATCGGTGACGGAATGATGGTGCATGCGTCGACCTACGGCACCCCGGTCAGGGTGGCCCCGGTCAACAATGCGCCGATCTACAACGTTCGCCGGTACTGACTCTGACCCTGAACGCCCGCAGGCGCCTACTGGTGGCGGTCCTGCTGGCGGAACTGGTCCTGGCGGCAGTCCTGTTGTGGAAGCCGCCGTCGTCGCCACATCCGGCTGCGCCGTCTAGCACCACCGTCGCTTCGACGCCGCCGCAGCCGGATCCGGTCACCTCCATGCTGCTTCCCGACGGGCGCACCGCCAGCCTGCTCGCCCTGGGCGGATCGCAGTCACAGGCGCTGCTGGGGCGCCTCGGCCCCGAACTCGGTGAGGCCGCCGCGACAGTGACCGCGTTCTGGGGACCGGACTGGCCGCGACACATCGAGATCGCGGTCGCGGGCTCCGATCAGCAGTTCCGGGTGCTGGCCGGTGGGGCCGCCGACATCGCCGCGACCACCACCGCGCAACGGATCATGTTCGCCCCCGGCGCTGCCGGCATGAGTCCGGCCGCGTTGCGAATCGTGTTGCGCCACGAGCTGTTCCATTACGCGGCCCGGTCGGCGACCGCGGCCGATGCGCCGCGCTGGCTGACCGAAGGGGTCGCCGACTTTGTCGGCCGACCGCCCACCGCGGTACCGGCGCAGGGCGGGATGGCGGCCCGGCTGCCCACCGATGCGGACCTCGACACACCCGGCCCCGCCCGCAGTCTGGCCTATGACCGTGCGTGGTGGTTCAGCCGCTACGTCGCCGACGCCTACGGGGTTCCGAAGCTGCGTGAGCTGTACCTGCGCGCGTGCGGTCCGGGCCATCCGGACGTCGCCACCGCGGTACGGGAGACGCTCGGCGCCGGCCTCGACGCCGTGGTCGCCGGTTGGCGACGCTGGCTGACCGGATAGCCTTGCGCCGATGGGCAACAGACGGGTCGCAGATGGCGGCCAACCGCGATGACACGGGTTTTGTTGGTCACCAACGACTTTCCACCGCGCCGCGGCGGCATCCAGTCGTATCTGGAGGCGTTCGTCGGTGAGTTGGTGCGCGACGGCTCGCACGAGCTCACGGTGTACGCGCCCAAATGGAAGGGCGCCGCGGCCTTCGACAACCGGGCCGAGGCGGCAAATTACACCGTGGTGCGCCATCCCACCACGCTGATGCTGCCCGAGCCGACCGTGGCGGCCCGCATGCAGCGGCTGATCGCCGAGAACAACATCGAGACCGTGTGGTTCGGGGCAGCGGCACCACTGGCGCTGCTGGGCCCCTTGGCCCGCCGGGCCGGCGCCCGGCGCATCGTGGCGAGCACCCACGGCCACGAGGTCGGCT
This sequence comes from Mycolicibacterium sp. 050232, assembly GCA_036235365.1. Lineage (GTDB taxonomy): Bacteria > Actinomycetota > Actinomycetes > Mycobacteriales > Mycobacteriaceae > Mycobacterium. The sequence goes on from JAZBEZ010000013.1 coordinate 53,917, forward strand.
GGTCGATGCTGCCGGTGGCTCGGAGCGCACTGCGCCGGATCGGCGACGACGCCGATGTCGTGACGTTCATCAGCCGTTACACCCGCGGCCGGTTCGCGTCGGCGTTCGGTCCCCGGGCGGCGCTGGAACGGCTGTCGCCCGGCGTCGACACCGATCGCTTCGTACCCGATCCGGTGGCCCGGGCCGAATTGCGGGCCCGCTACGGGCTGGGGCAGCGTCCGGTGGTGGTGTGTTTGTCGCGCCTGGTGCCGCGGAAGGGACAGGACATGCTGATCCGTGCCTGGCCGGCCATCCGGCGCCGCGTCCCCGACGCCGCGCTGGTCATCGTCGGCGGGGGACCGTACCTGCAGCGCCTGCAACAACTTGCGCAGACCCATGACGTGGCCGCCGACGTCACCTTCACCGGGGCGGTGCCGGCGGCGGAACTGCCCACGCACCATGCCATGGCCGACGTGTTCGCCATGCCTTGCCGCACCCGCGGCGCGGGCCTGGACGTCGAGGGGCTGGGCATCGTCTACCTGGAGGCCTCGGCGTGTGGTGTGCCGGTGGTGGCCGGAACCTCAGGCGGGGCACCGGAAACCGTGCTGGACGGTGAGACCGGCACGGTCGTGGACGGGACCGATGTGGAGGCGGTGGCGACGGCAGTGGGCGACCTCCTGGCCGATCCGGGCCGCGCCGCCGCGATGGGGGTGGCGGGACGCCACTGGGCAGTCGACAACTGGCAGTGGCGCTCCCAGGGTGCCCGGCTGACCGGGCTGCTCTCGGGCTGAGCCCGCGCGATCAGCCGTACAGCGCCGCGATGTCGGTGGCGAACTTCTCGGCCACCACCTTGCGCTTGACCTTCAGCGTCGGGGTCAGCTCACCGGTGTCCTCGGTGAAATCGACGGGCAGGATCCGGAACTTGCGGATCGACTCGGCGTGCGACACCGCCTGATTGGCCTCCTTGACCGCAAGGTCGATCTCGGCCAGCAGGTCCGGGTCGTCGGCCAGATCGCCGACCGAGGCGCCCCCGTCCTTCCCGTTGCGCTGCTTCCACCCGGGGAACGCCTCCGGGTCGATGGTGATGAGCGCGGCGATGAACGGCTGCTGATCACCGACGGCCATGGCCTGGCTGATCAGCGGGTGGGCCCGCAGCCGGTCCTCGAGCAGCGCGGGTGCGACATTCTTGCCGCCCGCGGTCACGATGATCTCCTTCTTGCGCCCGACGATGGTCAGGAAGCCGTCGTCGTCGATGGCACCCAGATCGCCGGTGTGGAACCAGCCGTCCGTGAACACCGCATTGGTCTCGACTTCATTGCCCCAGTAGCCGCTGAACACCACGCCGCCCTTGACCAGCAGCTCGCCATCCTCGGCGATGCGCATGCTGTTGCCGGGCATCAGCTTGCCGACCGAGCCGACCTTGAGCTCGTTGACCCGGTTCACGGTGATGGCCGCGCTGGTCTCGGTCAGGCCGTAGCCCTCGTAGATGCTCAGTCCCACACCGCGATAGAAGTGGCCCAGCCGCGCGCCGAGCGGTGCGCCGCCGGAGATCGCCGCCCGGCATTCACCGCCGAGGGCCGCCCGCAGCTTGCCGTAGACCAGCTTGTCGAACAACGCGTGCTTGGCCCGGAGCAGCAGGCCGGCTCCGCCCTTTTTGTCCTGCGCCTTACTCCACTCGATCGCGGTGTCGGCGGCGATCGCGAAGATCTTGCCCTTGCCGTCGTTGCGGGCGTTCTGTTCGGCGGTGTTGTAGACCTTCTCGAACACGCGCGGCACCGAGACCACCAGCGTGGGCTTGAAGATGCCGAAGGTCGGGACCAGGTTCTTGATGTCGCTGGTGAAGCCGAGGGTCACCTTGTTGGTGAAGGCCGCGATGGTGATGGCCCGGGCCAGCACGTGGGCCAGCGGCAGGAAGACCAGCATCCGTTCACCCGGCGCCAGCTCGGTGGGGAAGCAGGCCTTGGCGCCCCGGATCTCGTAGAGCAGGTTCGAGTGGGTCAGCTGACAGCCCTTCGGCTGGCCGGTGGTGCCCGAGGTGTAGATCAGGGTGGCCGGATCGGCCGACCGGATTCCGGCCAGTCGCTTGTCCAGCTCGGCGGCGTCGGCTGATTTACCGGCTTCGGCCATGGCCTCCAGCGCGGGCGTGCCGGTGCCCTCGATCCGCAGCACCTTGCGCAGCTCGGGCAGCTGACCGCGGAGCTGTTCGACGGTCTCGGCGTGCGCGTCGGTCTCGGCGAAGACGATCTTCGCCGCCGAGTTGTCGAGGACGAACCGCACCTGCTCGGCCGAGGAGGTCTCGTAGATCGGCACGGTGACGGCACCGACCGACAGGATCGCGAAGTCGACGATCGGCCATTCGTAGCGCGTGGCCGACACGATCGCCACGCGATCACCGGGTGCGATGCCCTCGGCGATCAGGCCCAGCGCGACCGACCGGATCTGGCCGGCCGCTTCGGCGCAGGTCACGTCGGTCCAGGTGCCGTTGACCAGGCGCCGGAAGATGACGTGGTCCGGGCTGTCGGCGGCGTGCGCGGATACCGAACTGACGATGCTGTCGTGCTCGTCGACGGTAAAAGACGCGGGCACACTGAACTCACGCACGATCTTGCCCTCCCAGGCTTGCGATACCGGCTTTGCGGGTCAGCCTAGTCGGCCGCGGTAGGCACACGATCAGGCATATGTGAAGCTAGTCCGCGATGAACAGCATTCAGATCGCCGACGAGACGTTCGTCTGCGCCGATCCGGTCGCCGTGGGCGCCGCGGTCGCCGATCCCGCCAACTGGCGGCGGTGGTGGCCCGACCTGGTGCTCAAGGTGGTCGAGGACCGTGCCGAGAAAGGCCACCGCTGGACCGTGACCGGTGCGCTGACCGGCACGATGGAGGTCTGGCTCGAGGAGGTGATGGACGGTGTGGTGCTGCATTACTTCCTGCACGCCGAACCGTCCGGCGCCACGGCCAAGCAGTTGGCCGCGATGGATCTGGCAAAGATGAACCACCAGCGCCGGGTGGCAGGCAAGGTGATGTCGTTCGGGATCAAGCAGCGGTTGGAGTCCACTCGCCAGGTCGGGGTGTCCCGACTGGCCTGACCGGGTCCCTCGACGGGAGGGTAGATTTCTCTCCCGAGAGCCAGGGCAGCCCCGTGGGGTGGGGAAGCAGGGCACCCCCGCGGGCGGGGAGAAGGGTGTGGCGGTGGCCGACAAGACGACACAGACCATCTATATCGACGCCGATCCGGTGACGGTGATGGATGTCATCGCCGATATCGGCTCGTACCCGCAGTGGGTGGCCGAATACAAGGAAGCCGAAGTCCTCGAGACTGACGCGCAGGGCAACCCCAAGACCGCCAGGCTGGTGCTCGACGCCTCGGTGCTCAAGGACACCATGGTGCTGGCCTACGTGTGGCCCGCCGATCGCACCTCGGTGACCTGGTCGCTGGTGTCCAGTTCGCTGTTGCGGTCGCTGGAGGGTACATACCGCTTGGCGCCCAAGGGATCTGGCACCGAGGTTACCTACGAGCTGTCGGTCGATCTGATGATTCCGATGATCGGTCTGCTGAAGCGCAAGGCTGAGCGACGGCTCACTGACACCGCGCTCAAGGACCTGAAGAAACGAGCAGAGGGCTGAGTGACTTCGCCGGACGGGAGCGCACGGACCCCTGCGAGGATCAGCCTGTTCGTCGGCAAAGGCGGGGTTGGTAAGTCGACGCTGGCGACAGCAACCGCGGTCCGTGACGCCGCGTCCGGTCAGCGGGTGCTGATCGTGTCCACCGATCAGGCGCATTCCACGGGTGATGTACTCGGGATCGCGCTCGCCCCAACGGGCCGGCGGGCCCCCACCCGGGTGCTCAGTGACCTGGACGCCGGATCGACCGAAGCGGGCGGGGTGCTGGACGCTCTCGCGCTCGACACGCTGGCCCTGCTGGGTGCCCGCTGGGTCGAGACGGCCGGCCCGCTGGCCGCGCGCTTCCCGGAGTCGGATCTGGGAGACGTTGCCCCTGAAGAACTTTCGGCACTTCCGGGAATCCAGGAGGTGCTCGGGCTGCACGAGGTGGGGGAGCTCGCCGATTCCGGGCGCTGGGATCACGTCGTGGTGGACTGCGCCTCGACCGCCGACGCGTTGCGGATGCTCACGCTGCCGGAGACCTTCGGCCTGTATCTGGAGCGGGCCTGGCCGCGGCACCGCCGGCTGTCGGGTTCTTCTGCGCACGCGAGGAGCATTCACGGCACAGATGCGGTCAACACGGCCATCGTCGCCCTGATCGAACGCGTGGATTCCGGCATCCGCAGGCTGGGGACCCTGCTCACCGACGGCTCCCGGGTGAGTGCTCATCTGGTGCTGACCCCCGAGCGGGTGGTGGCGGCCGAGGCCTCGCGGACGCTGGGGTCCCTTGCCCTGATGGGGGTCGAGGTCTCCGAGATCATCGTCAATCAGATTTTGGTGCAGGATGATTCGTTCGAGTACCAGAACCTTCCGGCCCATCCGGCATTCGACTGGTACACCGAGCGCATCGCCGAGCAACAGTCGGTACTCGATGATCTGGATTCCGCCATCGGCGATGTGCAGCTGGTGCTCGTGCCGCACGTGCCGGGGGAGCCGATCGGTCCCAAGGCGCTGGGAGAGCTGATCGACAGTGCTCGACGGCGCGACGGGTCACCGCCGCCGGGTCCGTTGCGGCCCGTCGTCGACCGGGAGTCGGGGTCTGGACTCGAAGCGGTGTACCGGTTGCGGCTAGAGTTGCCGCAGATCGATTCGGCCGGCCTCACGCTGGGTCGCGCCGATGACGACTTGATCATCGGCGTCGCGGGTATGCGGCGCCGGGTACGGTTGGCCTCTGTCCTGCGTCGGTGCATCGTGACAGATGCGCAATTGCGGGGTAGCGAGCTGACGGTACGTTTTCGTCCGAATCCGGAGGTGTGGCCGGCATGACGGGGTCCCATCCCGAGCTGGGTTCGGAGCTGCGGCAATTGGCGCAGGAAATTCTCGACCGGCTGGATCCGGCGGTGCGGTTGGCAGCGGCCAATTTCGCGGCGTCGCCCGACGACGGCCCGGGCAAGTGCCAGCAGGTGTGGTGCCCCGTGTGTGCACTGGCCGCGGTGGTCAACGGTGAGCAGCATCCGCTGCTGTCGGTGATCGCCGAGCACAGCGTGGCGCTGCTGACGGTGATCCGCGCGGTCCTCGACGACGGAGCTGACGGATCCGGCGGTGGTGGGGATGACGGCCCCGACGGAGGTAGCCCGCCGCCCGACGGTGGTCCGGACACACCGCCGCCCGACGACTTCCCGCCCCCGCCGCCTCCCGGCCGCTACCAGCACATCCCGGTCACCATAGAAGATCGAGCCGACTGAGTCCTCCTGTGCGCACAGCAGGCATCCAGGGCTTGCTGTGGTAGCCACAACATGGCCTGGGTACAGTTGTCGCAGAGCATTGCGCGGTGCGCACAAGGTGGAGGGTCCATGTGGTATTGGCTGTTCAAGTACGTCCTGTTGGGCCCCCTGCTGGCCGTTCTCGGTCGGCCCAAAATCAGTGGGCTGGAACATGTTCCGACCAACGGTCCGGCCATCCTGGCCAGTAATCACCTGGCGGTGATGGACAGCTTCTACCTGCCGCTGGTGGTCAGCCGGCGCATCACGTTCCTGGCCAAGCAGGAGTACTTCACCGGCACCGGGATCAAGGGCCGGTTCCTGGCGTGGTTCTACACCGTTGTCGGCCAGGTGCCGATCGACCGCACCGATGCGGATTCGGCGCAGGCCGCGCTCACCACCGCCACGCGGATCCTGGGCGAGGGCAAGCTGCTGGGGATGTACCCCGAGGGCACGCGCTCCCCGGACGGCCGGCTCTACAAGGGCAAGACCGGGCTGGCCCGACTGGCCCTGGAGACCGGTGTTCCGGTGATCCCGGTGGCCATGGTCGGCACCAATGTGGTCAATCCGCCGGGGTCGAAGGGGCTGCGGTTCGGCCGGGTCGAGGTCAGGTTCGGCAAGCCAATGGACTTCAGCCGGTTCGACGGCCTGGCGGGCAACCGATTCATCGAGCGCGCCGTGATCGATGAGGTGATGTACGACCTGATGGATCTGTCCGGCCAGGAGTACGTCGACATCTACGCGGCCGCCATCAAGGAGAACGCGCAGCAGACCAACGGCCAAGCGGTCGACGCGAGCAAGCCCGCGTCCCGGCTGCCGCACGCCGCTGCGGGCTAGGTGGTCTCGCCGCCGCTGAGCTGAACCAGCGGGGTCGGCGCTGCCGCTGCCGTCTTGGCGGCCGTGGGAGTCGACACGGCGCCGATCACGACGACGACCGCCAGCGCCCACCACAGGTAGGAGTCGGCGGCCAACTGCCGAAGCGCCGAGGCGGCGGTCTCTTGGTGCGGGGTCAACAGCGCGATGGGTGTCCACACCATCAGGGCGAGTCCGATCACGGTCACCGCGGTGAGATACAGCGAGGCCCGGTGCCTCTGGCGCATCCGGTAGGCGAGCACGCCGGTCACCAGCAGGGTGGGCAGCGACCAGACCCAGTGGTGTGACCACGACACCGGCGACACCACCAGGCCGAACATCGCTACGCAGATCAGCGCGAGCACCGGGGCCTCGTCGGCGCCGGAACGTAGAACACGCCGTACCGCCCAGACCGTCAGTGCCAGCACTGCGAAGCAGGCGAGCACCCACAGCACGAACCGCGGACCTTCGGACAGACCGAACCGGGCCAGCGTGCCCGCGATGTTCTGGTTCGTGTTGAGGGTGGCCGTGCCGATCCGGTCGGTGTTTCGCACCGTCTCGGTCCAGTACTCGATCGAGTCCGTCCACGCCAGCGCGAATCCGGCGATGGTGGCCACGACCGCGGCGGCGCCGGTTCGCAGCAGGGTGCGGAAGTCGCGGCGCAGCAGGAAATACAGGACGAACACCGCCGGAGTGAGCTTGAGCGCGATCGCCAGGCCCAGCAGGACGCCACGCGGCCATGGCGTGCGGCGGGGCACGCAGTCGGCGATCACCAGAGTCATCAGCACCACGTTGATCTGGCCGAACTCGAAGTTCGACCGGATCGGTTCCAGCCAGATGACCGCGGGCGCCACGAGCGCTGTTGCCAGCCAGCAGCGGCGCAGCCAGGCCGGCTCCGCGGTGATCGTGGTTTCCGGCCAGATGTTCAATCGGGTCAGCACCATGACCATCGAGATGATCAGCAGCAGCAGTGTGGTGGCGGTGATCGCCACACTGGCCGCGGGCAGCGAGAGCCAGGCGAACGGCGCGAACATGATCGCCGCGAGCGGTGGATACGTGAACGGGAGATCGAGGCCGCCCTGGGTGTGGAAGATGGCGCCGTCGGCGTACAGCGGCTGGTTGTCCAACCAGGCCCGTCCGCCCATCCGGTATACGTCGATGTCGATGCGATAGGGCACGTGGCCCAGTAGCCGCCAGCCGACCAGGATCAACCCGGCCACTGTGAGCAACTGAAAAAGCCGCCACCCGATCGTCGGTGCCCAACCAGCTGCGCCGGGCGACTGCCGCTTACTCATGTTCTCAACAGACTATCGGGGGTAGCCCGAGGACGGCGCATCCGCACTCGCGACGCGCGCAGGTCGGCGTAAGTTCTTTGTGCGTGCACGCGACCGTCCACCTCGATTTCCTCGCCCCCGATCGCCTGCCTTTGCTGTGCTGCCTGGTGGCGTTCATTTTCACGTTCTTCGTGACTCGGATCGTGGTGCGGTACATCCGCCGGAACGCCGACAGCGACCGCCCGCCGAGGTGGTGGCAGCCCCGCAACATGGGACACGGTTCCGTGCACATCCACCACATGGTGATCGGGGTCGTGCTGGTGATGGTGTCGGGCGTGACGATGGTGACGCTGGCGGTCAGCGGTGGGGTAGCGGAGTTCACCGTGGCCGCGGTGTTCTTCGGTATCGGTGCGGCCCTGGTGCTCGACGAGTTCGCGCTGATCCTGCACCTTTCGGACGTGTACTGGGCCGAGGACGGCCGGACCTCGGTGGACGCGGTGTTCGCCGCGGTGGCGGTGGCAGGGCTGTTGATCCTCGGTTTCAACCCGCTGTCATTCTTTGATATCGGTATCTGGCGCGAAGACCAGTCGCCGGCGGTGCGCGCGGTCGTGGTCGCGGTGGCGGTGCTGACCTTGGCGCTGGCGGTGGTCGTCCTGCTCAAAGGCAAGGTGTGGACTGGATTGGTGGGCATGTTCATTACCCCGTTGTTGTTCGTCGGGGCGGTCCGGTTGTCGCGCCCGCACGCACCGTGGGCGCGCTGGCGCTACACCAGCCGCCCCCGCAAGATGCACCGCGCCCTGGAGCGGGAGCGCTGGCTGCGCAGGCCCGTCGTGCAGGCCAAACTGTGGTTGCAGGACGCGATCACCGGCATGCCGAAGTTCCCCGATGACGCCACCGTCGACGCTCAACTCGATCGGGAGATCCACGCGGCTCCCGCCCCGACACAGTCACCGGCCAAGAAGACGGAGCAGATCGCCTGATGCGCTACTTCTACGACACCGAGTTCATCGACGACGGTCGCACCATCGAGTTGATCTCGATCGGCGTCGCGGCCGAGGACGGGCGCGAGTACTACGCGATCTCGACCGAATTCAACCCGGACCGCGCGGGACGGTGGGTGCGCAAGCACGTCCTGCCCAAGCTGCCGTCCCCGTCTTCGCAGCTGTGGCGGTCACGCCGGCAGATCCGGTCGGAGCTGGAGGACTTCTTCGAGATCGACGGTGACGAGCCGATCGAGCTGTGGGCGTGGGTGGGTGCCTACGACCATGTGGTGCTGTGCCAGCTGTGGGGCCCGATGACCGACCTGCCGCCGGCGATGCCGCGGTTCACCCGCGAGCTGCGCCAGTTCTGGGAGGACCGCGGGTCGCCGCGGATGCCTCCGCGACCCACCGAGGCGCACGACGCGCTGGTCGACGCCCGGCACAATCTGCACCGGTTCCAGTTGATGACGGGGATGGACCTCACACCCGCGCGGGATCGCGGCTTCACACAGCCCTGAAAACAGCCGTTCACCGGCGGCTACCATGAACGGGTGAACTGGACCGTTGACATCCCCATCGACGAGCTGCCGCCACTGCCTCCGTTGAGCGACGAGCTGCGTCAGCGGCTCGACTCGGCCTTGGCCAAGCCGGCTGTGCAGCAGCCCAGCTGGGACGCGGACGAGGCGAAGGCCATGCGCACCGTCCTGGAGAGCGTGCCGCCGGTCACCGTGCCGTCGGAGATCGAGAAGCTCAAGGGCCTGCTCGCCGACGTCGCACGGGGTGAGGCGTTCCTGCTGCAGGGCGGCGACTGTGCCGAGACGTTCGTCGACAACACCGAGCCTCATATCCGCGCCAACATCCGCACCCTGCTGCAGATGGCGGTCGTGCTGACCTACGGCGCCAGCATGCCGGTGGTGAAGGTGGCCCGGATCGCCGGCCAGTACGCCAAGCCGCGGTCGTCGGATCTGGACGCACTGGGGCTGAGGTCCTACCGCGGCGACATGGTCAACGGCTTCGCCCCGGACGCCGCGGTGCGCGAGCACGATCCGTCGCGGCTGGTGCGGGCCTACGCCAACGCCAGCGCCGCGATGAACCTGGTGCGCGCCCTGACCTCGTCGGGGCTGGCGTCGTTGCACCTGGTGCACGACTGGAACCGCGAGTTCGTCCGGACGTCGCCGGCCGGGGCCCGCTACGAGGCGCTGGCCGGGGAGATCGACCGGGGGCTGAAGTTCATGTCCGCCTGCGGGGTGGCCGATCGCAATCTGCAGACCGCCGACATCTTCGCCAGCCACGAAGCGCTGGTGATCGACTACGAGCGCGCGATGCTGCGCCTGTCCGACCCGGCCGAGAACCCGGACCTGCCACCCAAGCTGTACGACCAGTCGGCGCACTACCTGTGGATCGGTGAGCGTACGCGACAACTCGATGGTGCTCACGTGGCGCTGGCCGAGGTGATTGCCAACCCGATCGGGATCAAGCTGGGGCCGACCACGACCCCGGAGCAGGCCGTCGAGTACGTCGAGCGGCTGGACCCGAACAACGAGCCGGGCCGGCTGACCCTGGTGACGCGGATGGGCAACAACAAGGTTCGTGATCTGCTGCCTGCGCTCATCCAGAAGGTCGAGGCCACCGGTCACAAGGTGATCTGGCAGTGCGACCCCATGCACGGCAACACCCACGAGTCGTCGACGGGTTACAAGACCCGGCATTTCGATCGCATCGTCGATGAGGTGCAGGGGTTTTTCGAGGTGCACAACTCGTTGGGTACTCACCCCGGCGGTATCCACGTCGAGATCACCGGCGAGAACGTGACCGAATGTCTCGGTGGGGCACAGGACATCTCGGATTCGGATCTGTCCGGGCGCTACGAGACCGCGTGCGACCCGCGGCTCAACACCCAGCAGAGCCTGGAGTTGGCGTTCCTCGTCGCCGAGATGCTGCGCAGCTAGAGCAGAGCACCGACGTTGCTGCCCACCGTCCAGGCCGCAGCAGCGACAAGGCCCGTCAGCGTGATGATCGCGATCACCCAGAACACCAGCGCCCGTCTGGCACGTTGCCGGGCCCAGTAGAACTCGCCCATCTCGATTCCGGCGAATTGTCCTGCGCCGAAAGAGTTTTCCGCGGTTTCAGGATCAGCCGGAATCGGCGCCCAGTCGTGCCGGTCCCGGGTGATCTCCCGAGTGGGCCGGCGTGGCGCGGGTGCCGGCGGCGCGGCTGTCACGACGGTGGTGGGCTCGACACGAGGGTCCTCGGGCTCGGCGAGATCATGGACGCGGGTGGCGGCCAGATGCTGCGCTGACTGCTGCGGTGCGGGCACCCGGAATGCCGGCAGCCCGAGGTCGTCGACGATCTCGTGCAGTTCGGCCCGCATCTCGTCGGCATCGGCGAATCGGTGGCGGGCGTCGCGCACGGTGGCCCGGCGCACGAACTGGTCGAATTGTGTTGGCACCCCTGCGATTACCTGGCTGGGAGCGGGCACGTCGTTGTCCATGCGCTGGTAGGCGACCGTGAGTGCGGAGTCGCCGGTGAACGGCGTGACGCCGGTGAGCAGTTCGTAGGTGAGGATGCCGACTGCGTACACATCGCTGCGCGGATCGGCGTCACCGGTGCTGACCTGCTCGGGGGACAGGTAGGCCGCGGTGCCGAGGATCACGCTGGTCGAGGTGATCTTGGCCTCCGCCACGGCACGTACCAGACCGAAGTCGGCGATCTTGACCTCGCCGTCGTCGGAGATCAGCACGTTCTCGGGCTTGATGTCACGGTGCACGAGTCCGGCGCGGTGTGCCACCGCGAGCCCGCCCAGCACCGGTGCCAGCACCGCGGCGACCGCATGCGGGGGCATCGGACCACGTTCGACCAGCAGTTCGCGAAGCGTGCCGCCCTCGATCAGCTCCATCACGAGGAACGGCGATTCGCCACCGGGGCCTCCGCCGCCCTGGTCGTACACCGCGACCAGGCCCGGATCCTTCAGCCGGGCCACCGCCTTGGCCTCACGACCGAATCTGGTCAGGAAGTGACTGTCGCCGCTGTAGCGGGAGTCCATCACCTTCAGGGCGACGGGACGGTCGAGGCGCACGTCGAGGCCGCGGTAGACGGTGGACATACCACCGGTGGCGATGGGTGTGTCCACGCGATAACGCCCGTCCAGCATCGTGCCGACGAGTGGATCCGGTTGCTGCCCCACCGGACACATGTTACGAGTCGCGGCCGAGGTCCTAGAATCGGTGCGGTGAGCAGCATTCCAGCGGCCGATGACGTATTGGACCCCGACGAGGCGGTCTATGACCTACCCACGGTGTCGGATTTGCTCGGCATCCCCGTCACCAAGGTGCATCAACAGTTGCGTGACGGGCAGTTGATCGCCGTCCGCCGCGACCGCGTCCTGGTGGTGCCGAAGATCTTCTTCGATGACAACGGTCATGTGACCAAGCACCTGCCCGGCCTGCTGGTCGTGCTGCGGGACGGCGGCTATCGCGACACCGAGATCGTGCGCTGGTTGTTCACCCCGGACGAGTCGCTGACGATCACCACCGACGGTCGCACCGAACAGGTTTCCAACGCGCGCCCGATCGACGCGCTGCATTCCCACCAGGCGCGCGAGGTGCTGCGCCGCGCGCAGGCGCTAGGTTACTGACGGCTGATTCTGCGTCTGCGGCTCGGCAGGCTCATCGGGTGCGCGGTAGAGCGCGTACCACGCCACCAACGCGCATGCGGTGGTCAGCAGGACATGCGCCCACGAGTACATGCCGTGCGCCCCATCGGGTTTCCACATGACCATGATCCAGGTGGAGAATCCGGCTATGGCGGCGATGGCGGGCCGGGTCTGGATCAGGGCGGCGGCCACGGCCAGCGGCCAGGTGTAGTACCAGGGCAGTGCGGCCGGAACGAACAGCACGACCACCACCATGGCCAGGGTGATGCCGGTCAGCGCTTCGCGGTCGGTGTGCCGGTAGCGCCACCACAACAGCGGCAGGGCGATCACGATGGTGAGAATGCCGATGATCCGGGCGACCTCGAGCACGGCGTAGAAATTGACCGGAAAGATCAGGCCGCCAATGGCATTGATGAGGTTGGCGGCCGCGGTGGGCACGGTGAGCCAGTTGATGATCTTGACGGACCCGGCCAGCGCCGTCAGCCAGCCCAGGCCGACGCCGGCCAGCAGCGAGGTCACCGCGAACACCGCCACGAAGATCAGTACCGAGGCGGCCGTTGCGATCGCGAAGGCGCGCACCGCGGGCATGTCTTTCTTGTCGCGCAACTGGCGCATCCATACCCAGACCAGGAACGGCAACGCGAGTCCGGCGGTCGCTTTGACCGCGACGGCGATCGCGATGAGGCTGACGCCGATCACCGGCCGACCCGCGAAGGTCAGCGCGATCGCGGCCATCATCAGCCCGACCATGAGCATCTCGTTGTGGACGCCGCCCATCAGGTGCACGATCACCAGCGGATTGAGGACGCAGATCCACAGTGAGGCGGCGCCGTTGGCGCCGACGTGACGGGCGATCCGTGGTGCGGCCCAGATCAACAACAGCAGCCCGGGCAACATGCACAGCCGCAGCAGCATGGTGCCGGCCACCACGTCGTCGCCCACCAGGATCGTGACGAACTTCGCCACCAGGATGAACGCCGGCCCGTAGGGGGCGGTGGTCGTCGTCCAGATCGGACTCACGTTGTCCAGCAAGGAGTTCGGATTCTCCACCGGGCCCACCACGTACGGGTCGAAGCCGTCGCGCAGCAGCGCTCCCTGCGCGAGGTAGGAGTAGGTGTCCCGGCTGAACAGCGGCACACTCAGCAGCAGCGGTGCCAACCAGAATCCGGTGGTGGCCACCATGGTGTATTCGGTGGCGGTGCCGTCGATCACGCGCCGCCCCAGCCACAGCCAGGCGATCAGCATCACCGCGACGCCGGCCCACAGCAGGATCGAGGACAGCACCAGGCCGTGCCCGAACCGCAACCAGGACAGGTGCAGTGACTCCAGCAGCGGGTCGTGCAGCCGGGTGCTGCCCGCGCCGAGACCACCGATGGTCAGGAGCGCCGCGCCGAGGCAGCCGACGCGGGCGGGTCGGGCTTCGGCGGATACCGCGAATGCGGCGAGACGCGAGATATGTTGTCCGACCCCGGTGCTCGGGCTCTCGGTCGGCATGGTCGTCATGAGGGAGTTGTCATGTCGTTGTGAGGAGTCTCCTACGCCGACCGGTTCGCCGCGAACCGGGCGATCTCGGCCAGGCCGGTCTTCGCCTGTTCGTGGATCGGTGCGGCGGCCAGGGTGTCCAGGGCGCGGTGGGTGAGCATCTCGATGTGCGTCTCGACGGCGGCCAGCGCGCCGACCGATTCGATGGCCCGGCAGAGGTCGTCGACCTGTGCGTCGGACAGCACGGTGCCCACGGAGGTGCGCAGCAGCTCGGCCGCCGCGGGATCGGATTTGTCGGCCAGCTCGAGTGCCTCGGCCAGCAGCACGGTGCGCTTGCCGGACCGCAGGTCGTCGCCGGAGGGCTTGCCGGTGACCGCCGGGTCACCGAACACCCCGAGGACGTCGTCGCGAAGCTGGAAGGCGACGCCGAGGTCGTTGCCGACCTGGTGGAAGATCTGCTGCACGTCGGGCCGGTCGGCGGCGGCTGCGGCGCCCAGCTGGAGTGGCCGGGACACCGTGTAGGACGCGGTCTTGTACGTGTTGACGTTCATCGCCGAGGCCACCGATTCGGCACCGCTGGACTCCGCGACGATGTCGAGGTACTGGCCGCCGAGCACCTCTGTGCGGATGTGCCGCCAGACCTGCTGGACCCGCTTCTGAGCGTCGGCCGGGATGGCCGCCGAGGCGACGATGTCGTCGGCCCAGGCCAGTGCCAGGTCCCCGGCCAGGATCGCCGCCGACAGGCCGAACTGCCGCGAGGATCCGTGCCAGTCGCGGTCGCGGTGGCGGTCGGCGAACAACCGGTGCACGGTCGGCAGGCCGCGGCGGGTGGCCGAGTCGTCGATGACGTCGTCGTGCACCAGGGCGCAGGCCTGCAACAGTTCCAGCGCGGAGAACAGCCTCAGCACGTCGGCGTCGGCGGGGCGGTCGGCCGGATCGATCACCGCGCGCCAGCCCCAATAGGCGAAGGCTGGGCGCATCCGTTTGCCGCCGCGGAGCACGAACTCCTCGAGGGCCTCGGTCAGCTCGGCGTAGTCCGTTCCGATGTACTCGCAGTCGCGGCGGCGCTCACGCAGATAGTCGCGCAATTGATCGGTGACGGCGCCGGCCAGCTCGACGGTTGACGGAGCCGATGTCTGCACGCTCAGCGCCCGCCCCTTTCTGTCGTCAACGGTGTGCCCCCGAGTGCATTCAGAGTAGAGCGTGGCACGGGTTTTGTACCAAGTGAGTACGGCGTAGCCGTGCGACGGTGCGCGCGGTCAGTCGCTGCCGGCGACCGGGTCGCCCGGCCTCGGCGAGGTGTCGCGGCTCATCCACGCCAGGGCGCCGATCACTCCGGCGACCAGGAACGCGCCCACGACGAGCCAGATGGTCGCGGTGGTGAACGACCGGGCGCTCGGGTCGGTATAGCGGGCCTGGGCGTTCATCGTGCTGACGATTCCCGGCCGCAGTTTCCATTCCACGATCGAGGAGCTCACCTGATCGCCGTTGGTCGAGGTCACCTCGCCGGGGAACGACACGGTCAGCAGAACGTCGGCTTGCGGATCGGACAGCGAGGTCAGGTCGACCCGGCCTTCCAGGATCACCAGGTCACCGGCCCGGCGCAGGGAGATGTCGACTCCGGCGGCGTCGCGGCTCATCCCGGCCAGCTGGGGCAGTTCGGCAAACGAGAGGTCGGAGAACACGGCCTGGGAGCCGACGTAGTCGTCGCGGCTGTACTCCGAGACGGACACCTTCGTGGCGAACGGGAGGTTGTTGAGCAGCTGCGGGCCCTTGTCGTCGGCGTTCCGCGGCTTTGCCGCCGCGATGATCTGGCCGGACACCCGGTCGTCGGGGGAGACGGTGATCGAGGTGCGAACCCGGACGCAGCCCACCGCCATGGGCAGGATCAGCAGCAACATCACCAACGTGAGGAAGCGGGTCCGGCTGCGACGGCTCGGTGGTCGGACATGCACGCTGGTCATCGTGCCAGATGTCACAGCGGCAGTGGGCGACCGAGGATGGCAAATGGGCGGGGGTCGCCGGCGAAGTGGTAACCGCGGATCACATCGGTGAAGCCGAGCCGGCGGTACAACCGCCACGCACGATTGGCCTCGCCGTTGATCTCAGGGGTTGACAACAGCACGTGAGATTCGGCGCGTCCGGTCAACAGTCGCCTGGTCAGAGCCTCGCCGATGCCGTGCCCCTGCGCTCCGGGCTCGATGTGCAGCTCGGTGAGTTCGAAGTAGCTGGCCATCAGGTCGGCGATACTTCCGGGGCTCGTGCCCACCCGCTGCAGGCCGGCGATGACCTGCTGCTGCCACCACTGATCGGGCGCTCCGCTGTAGCCGTAGGCGATTCCTTGCAGCGGCGCGTTGACGAGGTCGGTGGTGCCGGATTCGGTGCCCTCGACGGCGGCCACACATTTCCAGCCTGCGCGCCGGGTGTGTTCGAGCCAGAGGGCGGCGCGTTGTTCCTCGGTTCCGCGTGGGTAGCGCATGGCGTCGACGTAGACGCGCAACGCCTCGGGGAGCCGGCGCTTCATGTCGTCCGGCGACAGATCTATCAGATACGTCGCCAATGCCCTCGCCTTTCGTCCGCCCGGCGTCTGCCGAGCTCATTATCTTCAGCATTATCCGGTTCTGAGGCGGTCGGTCCCATCGACCGGGGTGATCTCGGAACGGCCTACAATCGAGTACGAACAAGGTGGTACGGCTCGGATCGACCTCGTATCATTAGGCTTAGGTGCCCGTGATTGCGGGCATGTGAAATTTTGAAAAGCGACGGCGGCGTCGGCAAGGAGGGACGAATGCCACTCTCCGATCATGAGCAGCGCATGCTCGATCAGATCGAGAGCGCGCTCTATGCCGAGGATCCCAAGTTCGCCTCGAGCGTTCGCGGTGGGACCTTGCGCGCGCCTTCGGCTCGGCGGAGGCTGCAGGGCGCGCTGTTGTTCGTGCTCGGTTTGGCGTTGTTGGTTGTCGGTGTCGCGGTGAAGTCGCTGTGGCTCGGCGGTTTCCCGGTTCTGTCGGTGTTCGGTTTCGTGGCGATGTTCGCCGGCGTGGTGTTCGCCGTGACGGGACCGCGGGTCACCGGGCGCGATCGTGCGGCACAGGGGCCCGGCAACGCGCCGCGCCAGCGTCGTCAGCGTGGAGGGTCGTTCACGACCCGGATGGAAGATCGGTTCCGTCGCCGGTTCGACGACTGAGCCTGGTCGACGGTTTCAGGGGTAGCCCGTAACGGGCTGCCCCTTTTTTTTGTGCGCTCAGCGACACGCCGAGTAGTTCGGTCGCGCGCCCGCGTGGGGGGGTGTGGGGAAGAGGACCGGATTCTCAGGGATTGTCGCCCCACAACCCCCCACCTTCCTGCCGCGGGATCTGACCTGCGGTTTTTCAGTTTCAGCTGTCGGGTAGCGACATTGGTATGCGCGTTCCGCGTGGTTTCCGGGGGGTTCTGGTGGGGAGGAAGCTCAAACTTGACCAACTAAATGGAGCAAAGTGGGGGATCGTGGGGTAAAGTGGCGGCCAACGGGGAAAACGGAGCCCCGTTCGGAGGGCAGAAGGCCGGGCCTGGATCTCGCAAGCGACTGGAGATCCGAACTCCGGTGGCGGGAGGTGTCCAGATGTTTCTGGGTACCTACACGCCCAAGCTCGACGACAAGGGGCGGCTCACGCTGCCCGCCAAGTTCCGCGACGCACTGGCAGGAGGGTTGATGGTCACCAAGGGCCAAGATCACAGCCTTGCCGTGTATCCGCGGGACGAGTTCGAAAAGGTGGCCCGGCGCGCTGCTGACGCATCGCGGAGGAACCCCGACGCTCGGGCGTTTCTGCGCAATCTGGCGGCCGCCACCGATGAGCAGCATCCCGACGCGCAGGGCCGGATCACCCTGTCGGCGGATCATCGTCGCTACGCGAGCCTGTCCAAGGAGTGCGTGGTGATCGGGTCGGTCGACTACCTGGAGATCTGGGACGCAGAAGCCTGGCAGTCCTACCAGGAGACCCACGAAGAAAACTTCTCCGCGGCCACCGATGAAGCACTGCGCGACATCCTCTGATGCGGCCCATCAACCGGCGGCTGGCCTGGACCTAGCCCGTGCAACGAGGCCTCTGCCCGAATTGGCCCTGGCGTACTTCCCCAACGCCAGGTCCGTGAATTCGGACAGAGACCCCGGTGCAGGGGCCAATCCGAGCGGAGGTGTTTCAGCGGTGCCAGATTCCCCAGATCACTCAGACTCCAAGGGCCACGGCCATATCCCGGTACTGCTCGACCGCTGTGTCGAGTTGCTGGCACCCGCACTGACCCGCCACCACGACGACGGAACCGGCGCGGTTCTGGTGGATGCCACCCTCGGCGCGGGCGGCCATTCCGAACGCTTTCTCACCGACTTTCCCGGCCTGACGGTCATCGGTCTGGACCGCGACCCCAACGCGCTCGGTATCGCGGGCGCCCGATTGGCTCCGTTCGGCGAGCGGATCCGGCTGGTGCGGACCCGCTACGACGGAATCACCGGGGCCATCACCGAATCCGGCTTCCGCGAGATCAACGGAGTGCTGTTCGACCTCGGCGTGTCCTCGATGCAGCTGGACCAGGCCGAACGCGGCTTCTCCTATTCCACTGACGCACCGCTGGACATGCGGATGGATCCCGATGCGCCACTGACCGCGGCCGACATCCTCAACACCTACGACGCCAAGTCGATCGCCCGGATCCTGCGCGATTACGGTGAGGAGCGCTTCGCCGGCCGAATCGCCGACAAGGTCGTCAAACGGCGTGCGCAGCAACCGTTTTCCACCACCGGCGAGCTGGTGGAGTTGCTCTACGAGGCGATCCCGGCGCCGGCGCGCCGCACCGGCGGGCATCCGGGCAAGCGCACCTTCCAGGCGCTTCGGGTCGCGGTCAACGCCGAACTGGATTCCCTGCGGGCCGCGCTGCCGGCCGCCCTCGCCGCATTGGTCGACGGTGGGCGCATCGTGGTGATGTCCTATCAGTCGCTCGAAGACCGGATCGTCAAGCAGGCGTTCACCGCGGCCACCGCGTCGCGGACGCCGCCCGGCCTGCCCATCGAACTGCCCGGCCATGAACCCGAATTCGTCACACTGACCCGCGGAGCCGAGAAGGCCCGTCAGGTCGAGATCGATCGCAATCCGCGTAGCGCTCCGGTGCGGCTGCGGGCACTGGAAAAGGTTGGGGAAGGGGGGAACTCATGAAGGTGAAGCGACCCGAACGGCAGCGTGAGTCCGATCGCAGACGTCCGGTGCGTCAACCCGCACGAGGCAGCGGGCGGCGCACCGAACAGGCTCCGCCGCGCAAGCGCCGGCCTGGTTCAGAGCAGCGCCCCGCGCGGAGCGCGCCGGGTACCGGGCCGATTCAGCGTCCTGGCACGCGCCCGGCCCGGCCCAAGAGCGCCAGTCAGGCCAAGGCCCGAGCGAAGGCACGTAAGGCCAAGGCTCCCAAGGTTGTCCGCCCGCCACTGCGGGTGCGGCTCCGGGAACGCCTACTGGTCCGGCTGGCCTCGATCGAGCTCAATCCACGGGTCCTGATCTCCCGGGTCCCGTTCGTCGTTCTGGTGATCGCGGCGCTGGGCCTCGGACTTGCGGTCACCCTGTGGCTGTCCACCGGTTCGGCTGAGCGCTCCTACCAGCTGGGCCACGCGCGTCAGGTCAACGAGGGCCTGATGCAACAGAAGGAAGCGCTGGAACGCGATGTGCTCGAGGCGCAGGCTGCTCCGGCGCTGGCCGAGTCTGCCCGCAACCTGGGCATGATCCCGTCACGCGACACCGCGCACCTGGTGCAGGATGCGGCAGGCAACTGGACCGTCGTCGGCACCCCCAAGCCCGCCGAAGGTGTGCCGCCGCCGCCGCTGAACACGCCGCTGCCGGAGGAGGCCCCGCCGGCTCCGCCCGCACCTCCGGCGCCGCGGGTGGTCGATCCGCGCGAGTTGACGGTACGGACGCCGCCGCGTGCGGGTTTCCCTGCGGTACCAGGCATTCCGGTTCCGCAGGTCGATGCGCCCCACGGGGTTCCGGGTGCAGTACCACCGGTTCCCGGGCCGGTACCGGCGGCGCCGTCGGCTGCTCCGGACGTGCTCGCGGCACCTGCGCCGGCTCCGATTCATCTGCCCGGTGTGCCGACCGCGCCCGGTCCGGTGGAACAGGCGACACCCGCTCAGCCGGTGCCGGTGGCCCCCGCTCCGGTGGCAGCCGTGCCGGCACCGGTCGCGCCCGGCCCGGTCACCCCGCTGGAACAGTTCAGCCGGCCCACTGCGCCGGAGGCGCACATCCCGGCTGCTGTGCCTGCACCCGCCGTCGCCGTCAGCGCCCCGGTTCCCGCCGCATGAGCCGCCGCCCGGACCGCCAGGGTCAGACGCCGAAGCCGCAGCGGGCGAAGAAGGTCTCGCCCGGGCCGGGGCACGAGGCTGGAGTTCGCCGCACCAGGGTCGCTACCGAAACCGGCTTGCGTAGCTCGTCTTTCGTGTTCCGGAACCGTGCCGGAAACGTGGTCATGATCGCGGTGCTGGTGATCGCGGCCGCACAGCTGTTCACGCTCCAGGTGCCCAGGGCTGCAGGTCTGCGCGCCGAGGCGGCCAGCCAGCTCAAGGTCACCGATGTGAATCCGGCGATGCGAGGCAGCATCGTCGACCGCAACGATGACAAGCTGGCGTTCACGATCGAGGCCAAGGCGCTGACGTTCCAGCCGGTCCGGGTCCGCAAGCAACTCGCCGAGGCCAAGGCCAAATCCAGCGAGGCGCCCGATCCGGATCGCAGGCTCACCGAGATCGCCAAGGATATCTCCGGCCGACTGGACAATCGGCCCGATTTCAAGACCGTGCTCAAGAAGCTCAGGAGCAACGAGACTTTCGTCTACCTGGCCCGCGCGGTCGACCCGGCGATCGCCGGCGCGATCATGGACAAGTTCCCCGAGGTCGGCGCCGAGCGGCAGGATCTCCGGCAGTATCCGGGCGGTTCGCTGGCCGCCAACATCGTCGGCGGAATCGACTGGGACGGTCACGGCCTACTGGGACTGGAGGATTCGCTCGACTCCGTGCTGGCCGGCGCCGACGGCTCGGTGACCTACGACCGCGGTTCGGACGGCGTCGTGATCCCCGGCAGCTACCGCAACCGGCACGACGCCGTCAACGGGTCCACGGTGCAGCTGACCTTGGACGACGACATCCAGTACTACGTGCAGCAGCAGGTGCAGCAGGCCAAGGATGCCTCGGGCGCCAAGAACGTCTCCGCCGTGGTGCTCGATGCGAAATCCGGTGAGGTGCTGGCGATGTCGAACGACAACACGTTCGACCCGAGTCAGGACCTAGGGCGGCAGGAAAGCCGGCAGATGGGCAATCTCCCGGTGTCCTCGCCGTTCGAGCCGGGTTCGGTGAACAAGATCATCACAGCGTCGGCGGCGATCGAGTACGGGCTGGCCAATCCGGACGAGGTGCTGCAGGTGCCCGGTTCGATCGACATGGGCGGTGTCACGGTCCGCGACGCGTGGAACCACGGCGTGATGCCGTACACGATGACCGGAGTCTTCGGGAAGTCGTCGAACGTCGGCACCCTGATGCTGGCCCAGCGGGTCGGCCCCGACCGGTTCTACGACATGGTCCGCCGGTTCGGGCTCGGTCAGCGCACCGGTGTCGGCCTGCCCGGTGAGAGTGGGGGGCTGGTGCCGCCCATCGACCAGTGGTCGGGCAGCTCGTTCTCCAACCTGCCCATCGGACAGGGTCTTTCGATGACGTTGCTGCAGATGGCCGGGATGTACCAGACCATCGCCAACGACGGGGTGCGGATGCCGCCGCGGATCGTCAAGTCCACCATCGCCCCCGACGGCACCCGTACCGAGGAGCCGCGGCCCGAAGGGGTCCGGGTGGTGACACCGGAGACCGCCCGCACGGTGCGCAACATGTTCCGCGCGATCGTCCAGCGCGATCCGACGGGCGCGCAGCAGGGGACCGGCCCGCAGGCCGCGGTCGAGGGCTACCAGATCGCGGGCAAGACCGGTACCGCCCAGCAGATCAACCCGGCGTGCGGCTGCTACTACGACGACGTCTACTGGATCACCTTCGCCGGGATGGCGCCTGCGGACGATCCGCGGTACGTCGTGGGCATCATGATGGACGCACCGCACCGTGCGGCCGACGGGTCACCGGGATCCTCGGCGGCGCCGTTGTTCCACAACATCGCATCGTGGCTGCTGCAGCGTCACAACGTTCCGTTGTCGGCCGATCCGGGACCGCGGTTGACCCTGCAGTCGACCTGACCGCGATAGTCGTGGGTGATGCGGTCGGCGTACCGCAGATGGGTACTGTGGCATGGCCATGAAGCTGCGTCCCAGCCGTCCCGCCGGCCAATACCTCGTGCCGCTCGCCGAACAGGTCCAAGCGGTAGCCGCTACCGGAAATCCCCTGCCGGAACTTCGGGTAACCGGAGTGACCCTGCGCGGTCAGGACGCCCAGCCGGGGGACCTGTTCGCCGCGCTGCCGGGTTCGGCGGTGCATGGTGCCCGCTATGCGGCAGACGCACTCGCCGCAGGGGCCGTGGCGGTGCTGACCGACCCCGCTGGCGCGGCTGAACTGGATGGGCTCGACGTCCCGGTCCTGGTTCACTCCGACCCGCGTTCGGTGCTCGGTGAAGTGGCGGCAGAGGTCTACGGGCGGCCGTCCGAGCGGCTGACGGTCATCGGGGTCACCGGCACCTCGGGCAAGACCACCACGACATATCTGGTCGAGGCCGGGCTGCGGGCCGCCGGCCGGGTGGCCGGACTGATCGGCACGGTAGGGGTGCGGATCGCGGGCCGTGACCTGCCGAGCGCGTTGACCACTCCCGAGGCGCCGGATCTGCAGGCGCTGCTGGCCGTGATGGTCGAGAGCGGCGTCGACACCGTGGTGATGGAGGTGTCGAGCCACGCGCTCACGCTCGGCCGCGTAGACGGCATCGGATTCGCGCTCGGCGGGTTCACGAACCTGTCGCGCGATCACCTGGATTTCCATCCGACTATGGAGGACTACTTCGAGGCCAAGGCGCGGCTGTTCGACGCCGGGTCACGCAACCACGCCGCCGCGGCGGTGGTCTGTGTCGACGACGAGGCGGGCGCGGCGATGGCACTCCGGGCCGAGAAGGTGGCAACCGTCAGCGCCACGGGCGTCGCGGCTGACTGGCAGGCGCGGAACATCACGGCGGTCGGTGTCGGATCCCAGGAGTTCACCCTGGCCGACCCCGCCGGGGTGGCCCACGAGCTTCGGATCGGGTTGACCGGCGGGTACAACATCGCCAACGCTGCCCTGGCGGTTGCGCTGCTGGACGGGGCCGGGGTGACGCCGGAGCAGGCGGCCCCGGGTCTGCGCACGGCGACCGTGCCGGGCCGGCTGCAGCCGATCGACCGCGGGCAGCCGTTTCTGGCTCTGGTGGACTATGCGCACAAACCCGGCGCGCTGGCGGCGGTGCTGGAAACCCTGCGGGCGTCAGGTCCGCGTCGCGTCGCGGTGGTTTTCGGGGCCGGGGGCAACCGGGACACGGGCAAGCGCGCGCCGATGGGGCGGGTCGCGGCCGAGCTGGCGGATCTCGTCGTCGTCACCGACGACAATCCCCGAGACGAGGACCCCGGGCTGATCCGGGCCGCGATCGTGGCCGGAGCGGGCGAAGCGACCGCAGGTGCCGAGGTGGTCGAGGTCGGCGACCGGCGTGCGGCGATCGAACACGCCGTGGCCTGGGCCGGGCCCGGCGACATCGTGCTGATCGCCGGAAAGGGCCACGAGAGCGGGCAGACAGCCGGCGGACACACCCGGCCGTTCGACGACCGTGACGAGTTGGCGGCGGCGTTGGAGGCACTCAAGTCAGGGGAGTCGGGCACGTGATCGAGATGACCATCGCCAGGATCGCCGAGATCGTGGGCGGCGAGTTGGCCGACATCACTGCCGAAGAGGCCGCCACGACCCGCGTCACCGGCACCGTCGAGTTCGACTCCCGCGCCGTCGGCCCCGGTGGCCTGTTCCTGGCCCTGCCCGGTGCCCGTTCAGACGGCCATGACTTCGCCGCCGCGGCGGTGGCCTCCGGGGCCGCGGTCGTGCTGGCTGCGCGCCCGGTGGGTGTCCCTGCCATCGTCGTGACGCCTGACCTTGGGGAAGCTGATACCGCTTCCGGCGCTTTGGAATTCGACACCGACGGCTCGGGCGCCGCGGTGCTGGCCGCGCTGGCCAAGCTCGCGGCGGCGGTGGCCGCCGAGCTCGTCGCCGGCGGGTTGACGATCATCGGGGTGACCGGATCGTCCGGAAAGACCTCGACCAAGGATCTGCTCGCCGCGGTGCTGGACCCGCTCGGGCAGGTGATCGCCCCGCCGGGTTCGTTCAACAACGAACTGGGGCATCCGTGGACGGTGCTGCGCGCCACGCCGGAGACCGATTACCTGATCCTGGAGATGTCTGCCCGGCATCCGGGCAATATCGCCGCCCTGGCCGCGATCGCCCCGCCCCAGATCGCGGTGGTGCTCAACGTGGGCACCGCCCACCTGGGTGAGTTCGGCTCCCGCGAGGCCATTGCGAACACCAAAGCCGAGTTGCCGCAGGCTGTTCCGGCATCAGGTGTGGTGATCCTCAAGGTCGACGACACCGCGGTCGCGGCCATGGCAGCTAAGACCGGGGCCCGGGTGGTGCGGGTGTCGCGCGAGCCCGGCTCCGAGGTCGACGTCTGGGCAGGCCCGGTCGCCCTCGATGGTCTGGCGCGTCCGCGGTTCACCCTGCACGGGGGTGACGACCAGATCGAAGTGGAATTGGCGGTGCACGGCGACCATCAGGTCGGCAATGCGCTGTGTGCGGCGGCGGTCGCGTTGCAGTGCGGCGCCCGCCTGGATCAGGTGGCCGCGGCGCTCGCGGGCGCTGGCCCGGTCTCGCGGCACCGCATGCAGGTCGGTACCCGCGCCGACGGGGTGACGGTGATCAACGATGCCTATAACGCCAACCCGGATTCGATGCGTGCCGGGCTCAAGGCCCTGGCCTGGATGGCTCGGGAGGGCACGGGTGAATCCGCCGGTGAGGCGGCTGGAAAGCGCCGCAGCTGGGCGGTGTTGGGGGAGATGGCCGAACTCGGTGACGACGCGATAACCGAGCACGACGCCATCGGACGGTTCGCAGTGCGCTTAGATGTGTCTCGGTTAATCGTCGTCGGAACCGGGAGGACTATGAACGCCATGCACCATGGCGCGGTGATGGAGGGTTCGTGGGGATCTGAGTCGACGATGGTCGACGACGCCGATGCCGCGCTGGCCCTGTTGCAGGCTGAGCTGCAGCCGGGGGACGTGGTGCTGGTGAAGGCGTCCAACTCGGTGGGGCTGGGAGCGCTGGCCGATGCGCTGGTTGCCGGCGTCGAAGATCGGAATGCCGACCGATGAAACTCATCCTGATTGCCGTCGGTATCGCTCTGACGGTCTCGATTCTGCTGACACCCGCGTTGATCCGGCTGTTCACCAAGCGTGGGCTGGGCCATGAGATCCGCGAGGACGGCCCGGCCAGTCACGCCAAGAAGCGCGGTACCCCGTCGATGGGTGGCGTGGCCATCGTGGCCGGTATCTGGGCGGGCTACCTGGGTACCCATCTGGTCGGCGTGGCGCTTGGCGGCAACGGCCCGTCGGCATCGGGCCTGCTGGTGCTCGGGCTGGCCACGATGCTCGGCCTGGTCGGGTTCGTCGACGACCTGATCAAGCTCCGGCGCTCCCGCAATCTGGGTCTGAACAAGACGGCCAAGACCGTCGGGCAGCTGACCGCCGCGGTGTTGTTCGGTGTGTTGGCCCTGCAGTTCCGCAATGGCGACGGGCTGACCCCTGGTAGCCCCGAGCTGTCCTATGTCCGCGAGATCGCCACGGTGACGCTGGCGTCGTGGGTCTTCGTGCTGTTCTGCGTCGTGATCGTGAGCGCCTGGTCCAACGCGGTGAACTTCACCGACGGCCTGGACGGGCTGGCTGCCGGCGCGATGGCGATGGTGAGCGCGGCCTACGTGCTGATCACGTTCTGGCAGTACCGCAACGCCTGCGCGACGGCGCCGGGCCTGGGCTGCTACAACGTGCGCGATCCGCTGGACCTCGCGATCATCGCGGCCGCGACCGCGGGCGCCTGTATCGGCTTCCTGTGGTGGAACGCTGCCCCGGCCAAGATCTTCATGGGCGATACCGGCTCGCTGGCGCTGGGTGGCATCATCGCCGGACTCTCGGTGACGAGCCGCACCGAGATCCTCGCGGTGGTTCTGGGCGCCTTGTTCGTCGCCGAGGTGACCTCGGTGGTGGTGCAGATCCTGACGTTCCGCACCACGGGTCGCCGGGTGTTCCGGATGGCGCCGTTCCATCACCATTTCGAATTGGTCGGTTGGGCCGAGACCACGGTCATCATCCGGTTCTGGCTGCTGACGGCGATCGCCTGCGGTCTGGGGGTGGCCCTGTTCTACAGCGAGTGGCTCACCGCAGTCGGGGCCTGATCGTGGCCGGCCCATCCGGCGACGACCAGGGGCTCCTCTCGCTGCTGACCCCTGGGGCTCCGGTGCTGGTCGCCGGTGCGGGGATCACCGGCCGGGCCGTGTTGACGGCGCTGGCCCCGCTGGGCGTCGCCGCCACGCTGTGCGATGACCGTGCCGAGGCTCTGCAGGCGTACGCCGAGCAGGGCACCGCGGTCATCGATCCCGCAGGAGCGATCGCCGGTATCGCGGGCTACGCGCTGGTGGTCACCAGCCCCGGATTCCCGCCGACCGCGCCCGTCCTGGCTGCCGCTGCCGAGGCCGGTGTGCCGATCTGGGGCGATGTCGAGCTGGCCTGGCGGCTGGACGCCGCGGGCCGCTATGGCCCGCCCCGGCGCTGGCTGGTGGTGACCGGCACCAACGGCAAGACCACCACCACCTCGATGCTGCACGAGATGCTGATGGCCGACGGCCGGCGAAGCCTGTTGTGCGGCAACATCGGTGATCCGGTCCTGGCGGTGCTGGACCAGTCCGCGGAGTTGCTGGCGGTCGAGTTGTCGAGCTTCCAGTTGCACTGGGCGCCCTCGCTGCGCCCGGATGCCGGCGTGGTGCTGAACGTGGCCGAGGACCACCTGGACTGGCACGGTTCCATGGCGGCCTACGCAGCCGACAAGGCAGGCGCGCTGGCCGGTCGGGTGGCCGTGGTGGGTCTGGATGACCCGGTTGCCGCCGGCCTGCTGGCGACCGCTGGCGCGTCGGTCCGGGTGGGCTTCCGGCTGGGTGAACCGGCCGCAGGTGAGCTCGGTGTCCGCGCCGGCAAGCTCGTCGACCGAGCATTCGGTGCCGACGTCGAGTTGGCTGATGCCGCGACGATCAGCGTGGCCGGGCCGGTGGGTGTGCTCGACGCGCTGGCGGCTGCGGCGCTGGCCCGGGCCGTCGGGGTGGCTCCGGAATCGATCGCTGCCGCGCTGGCGTCGTTCCAGGTCGGCAGGCACCGCGCCGAGTTGGTCGGGGAGGCCGGCGGGGTGCGCTATGTCGACGATTCCAAGGCCACCAATCCGCATGCCGCGCAGGCTTCGATCACCGCGTTCGACCGCGTGATCTGGATCGCCGGGGGCTTGCTGAAGGGCGCTTCGGTCGATGAGCTGGTGCGTCAGGTGGCGAATCGGCTGGTCGCGGTCGTGCTGATCGGGCGGGATCGGCAGATGGTTGCCGATGCGTTATCGCGACACGCCCCGGATGTCCCCGTCGTCGAGGTTGTGGCGGGGGAGGATTCTGGGGTGCTTGAGACAAATGAGTCTATTGGTGACCATGTGACTCGTGTGATCGAAGTCGCGGACCGGCCGGTCTCCGACGCGGTCATGGCGGCGGTCGTCGATGTCGCCCGCGGCCTGGCCGCCCCGGGTGACACCGTGTTGCTGGCCCCGGCAGGCGCGTCCTTCGATCAGTTCAGCGGCTACGGCCAGCGTGGCGATGCATTCGCCGGCGCCGTCCGCGCCGCGATCGGGTAGGCGAGGTGGCCAGCATCCTGGCCCGGTTGCGCAGCCGCGGCGGCGAGGCAACCGGCGATACCGCCGCTGCCGAGGGCGGCGCGGCCGAGGCGAGCTCCACGGCCGCCGCGCCGCGTACCCGGTTCGGTGCCTGGCTGGGCCGGCCCATGACGTCGTTCCACCTCATCATCGCGGTCACCGCGCTGCTCACCACGCTCGGGCTGATCATGGTTCTCTCGGCGTCGGGGGTGTACTCCTACGACTTCGACGGGTCGCCCTGGGCGGTGTTCGGTCGTCAGGTGATGTGGACGGTCGTCGGACTGATCGCGTTCTACCTGGCGCTGCGGATCTCGGTGCGGACCCTGCGCCGGATGGCATTCCCCGGATTCGCCTTGACGATCGTGTTGCTGGTCCTGGTGCTCATCCCGGGAATCGGCAAGGTGGCCAACGGTTCCCGTGGCTGGTTCGTCATCGCCGGATTCTCGATGCAGCCCTCGGAGCTGGCCAAGATCGCCTTCGCCATCTGGGGCGCGCACCTGCTGGCGGCTCGCCGCATGGAACGGGCATCGCTGCGCGAGATGCTGATTCCGCTGGTGCCCGCCGCGGTGATCGCGCTGGCACTGATCGTCGCCCAGCCCGACCTCGGTCAGACCGTCTCGCTGAGCATCATCCTGCTGGGCCTGCTCTGGTACGCGGGTCTGCCGCTCCGGGTGTTCCTGTCGTCCCTCGTGGCTGCCGTGCTGGCCGCCGCGGTGCTGGCGGTCTCCGCGGGCTACCGGTCCGACCGCGTGCAGTCCTGGCTGGATCCCACGGCCGACGGGCAGGGGATCGGATATCAGTCCCGGCAGGCCAGGTTCGCCCTGGCCAACGGCGGAATCTTCGGTGACGGGCTGGGCCAGGGCACCGCCAAGTGGAATTATCTGCCCAACGCGCACAACGACTTCATCTTCGCCATCATCGGCGAGGAACTGGGCTTTGTCGGTGCCCTCGGCCTGCTCGCGCTGTTCGGGCTCTTCGCCTACACGGGCATGCGTATCGCCCGGCGCTCGGCTGATCCGTTCCTGCGCCTGCTCACCGCGACCACCACGCTGTGGATCGTCGGCCAGATGTTCATCAATGTCGGCTACGTGGTGGGCCTGCTGCCGGTCACCGGGTTGCAGCTGCCGCTGATCTCGGCTGGTGGATCTTCGCAAGCCACAACGCTTCTGATGATGGGGCTGATCACCAACGCGGCCCGGCACGAACCCGAGGCCGTGGCGGCGCTGCGGGCCGGGCGCGACGACCGGATGAACCGGCTACTCCGGCTGCCCCTGCCCGAGCCGTACGTGCCGACCCGGTTGGAGGTCGCCCGCAACCGGTTGCACGACCGCCGGAAGGCGCCCTCGCGCAGTGCGGGTAAGCCCAGCGGCAAGTCCGGTGCGAAGCCGGGCGGTAAACAGGCGGGCAAGCAGGCCAGGGCCACCCAGTCTGGAGCCAAACAAGCGGGGAACCGCCGTGCGCCGCGCCGCGGGGACCGGCCGGTGCGCCGGTCCGGGCACGCTGCTGGTCAGCAGCCGGCCGGGGGCGGGAGGTCCTCGGTCCGATATCCTGCAGGCCAGCGGAAACAGGGCCAACGAGCCCGAACTTTGGAAGGTCAGCGTTACGGGTGAGCGACGGTAAGACGGGGCGCGGGATATCTATCGTCCTGGCCGGTGGCGGCACGGCGGGTCACGTGGAACCGGCGATGGCGGTGGCCGACGCACTCCGCGAACTCGACCCGCAGGTGCGCATCACCGCCCTCGGGACCGCCCGGGGGTTGGAGACCCGGTTGGTGCCGCAGCGCGGCTATGACCTCGAGCTGATCACCCCGGTGCCGCTTCCGCGCAAGCCGTCGGGAGACCTGGTGCGGTTGCCGCTGCGCGTGCGCACCGCGATCCGGCAGACCCGTTCGGTTCTGGCCGGGGTCGAGGCCGACGTGGTGATCGGGTTCGGCGGCTACGTCGCGTTGCCCGCCTACCTCGCCGCCCGCGGCGGCTTCGGCGTGCACGGTCGTCGTCGCGCCGTTCCCGTGGTGGTACACGAGGCCAACGCCAGTGCCGGCCTGGCCAACCGGGTCGGCGCGGTATCGGCTCGCCGCGTGCTCTCGGCGGTCCCCGAGCCCGGGCTGCGCAAGGTCGAGGTGGTCGGGGTGCCGGTGCGCGCGGCCATCACCTCGCTCGACCGCGCCGCCTTGCGAGCCGAGGCCAGGGCCTTCTTCGGATTCGCCCCCGACGCCAAGGTGCTGTTGGTCTTCGGCGGTTCGCAGGGTGCACAGTCGATCAACCGTGCGGTGTCCTCGGCCGCTGAAGCCCTTGGCGCCGCGGGTGTTTCGGTTCTGCATGCCCACGGGCCGAAGAACACCCTCGATCTGCCGCCGGCCACGGCGGGTGCGCCGCCGTATGTTCCGGTGCCCTACCTGGACCGGATGGACCTGGCCTATGCCGCAGCGGATCTGGCGATCTGCCGATCCGGCGCGATGACCGTGGCCGAGGTGACCGCCGTTGGTCTGCCCGCGGTGTACGTCCCGCTGCCGATCGGCAACGGCGAGCAGCGGCTCAACGCGCTCCCGGTGGTGTCGGCCGGTGGAGGAATCGTCGTCGACGATGCCGAGCTCACCGGCGGCTTCGTGGCCGACACGGTGGCAAGCCTGATGACCGATGATGCCCGGTTGGCGGCGATGACGGCCGCCGCGTCGTTGTCGGGTCATCCCGATGCCGCGAGACGGGTGGCGCAGGTCGCCCTCGACGTCGCCCTCGATCAACGAAAGAGGCTGCAGTGAACGGTAATTCACTTCCGGCCGAACTGCAGCGGGTGCACATGGTCGGGATCGGGGGCGCCGGGATGTCGGGCGTGGCCCGCATTCTGCTGGACCGCGGCGGCCTGGTGTCCGGCTCGGACGCCAAGGAGTCGCGCGGCGTGGTGGCCCTGCGGGCCCGCGGAGCAGAGGTCAGGATCGGCCACGACGCGTCCTCGCTGGATCTGCTGCCGGGCGGGCCGACCGCGGTCGTCACCACCCATGCCGCGATTCCGAAGACCAACCCGGAACTGGTCGAGGCCCGCAGGCGCGGGATCCCGGTGATTTTGCGCCCGGTGGTGCTCGCCAAGCTCATGGCCGGTTACACCACGTTGATGGTGACGGGCACCCATGGCAAGACCACCACCACGTCGATGCTCATCGTCGCGTTGCAGCACAGCGGTTTCGACCCGTCCTTCGCTGTCGGCGGCGAGCTGGGCGAGGCGGGCACCAATGCCCATCACGGCAGCGGGAAGTGTTTTGTCGCCGAGGCCGACGAGAGTGACGGCTCGTTGCTCGAGTACACCCCGAATGTCGCGGTGGTCACCAACATCGAGGCTGATCACCTGGATTTCTTCGGCAGCGAGGAGGCCTACACCGCGGTGTTCTCCGCGTTCGTCGACCGCATCGCCCCGGGCGGAGCCCTGGTCGTGTGCACCGATGACCCAGGAGCCGCCGCACTCGCCGAACACACTGCCGCACTGGGTATCCGGGTGTTGCGGTACGGCAGCACGCCGGGTGGCGATCTCGCGGGCACGTTGCTGAGCTGGGAGCAGCAGGGGACCGGCGCAGTGGCCCACATCCAGCTCGCCGGAGAGCCGCATCCGCGCGCGGTCCGGCTTGCGGTACCCGGTCGGCACATGGCGCTCAACGCGCTGGCCGCACTGCTGGCTGCTGTCGAGGTGGGTGCACCCGCCGAGGCAGTCCTCGACGGGCTGGCCGGATTCGAGGGCGTGCGGCGGCGGTTCGAGCTGGTGGGTTCGCTCGGCGGGGTCCGGGTCTTCGACGACTATGCGCACCATCCCACCGAGGTGCGAGCCACCCTCGAGGCGGCCCGCACCGTGGTCGACCAGACCGGCGGCCGGGTCATCGTCGCCTTTCAGCCGCATTTGTACTCGCGCACAGCGACTTTCGCGACAGAGTTCGGGGCCGCGCTGAGCGAAGCCGACGAAGTCTTCGTACTCGACGTCTACGGCGCGCGTGAGCAGCCGCTGCCCGGTGTCAGCGGCGCCACGGTCGTCGAACATGTGAGCTCGGCAGTCACCTATGTGCCGGATTTCTCGGCGGTGGCGGCCGTGGTGGCGGCCGCGGCGCACCCCGGTGATGTGGTGCTCACCATGGGGGCCGGCGACGTGACCATGCTCGGCAAGGAGATCATCACCGAACTCGGTATCAAGGAGAACCGCACCGCCCCGGGCCGCCCCTCGACGGGTGCGCCGTGACCGAGACGGGTGCTGAGGGTCCCGAGGACGGGGCCGAAGTTCCCGGCGAGACTGGTTCCGCAGCTGCAGATGTGCCGCCCGCGGCAGGTGCTGATGTGCCGCCCGCGGTAGAAGCCGATTACGAGGGTCCACGCCGACGCGCCCGCCGCGAACGCGCCGAACGTCGCGCGGCGCGCGACCGGGCGGTGGCGATCGAGAATGCCCGCCGGGAGGCCAAACGCCGGGTCGTCGGACAGTCGGCCGATGCTCCGAACACTGTGGCCCGCAGCACTATTCGTGGCCTGAAGGTGCTGCTGTGGTCCGCACTGGCGAGTGTGGTTGCGGTGGCGCTGGGCCTGGTTCTGTACTTCACGCCGGTGATGTCTGCCCGCAATGTCGCGGTCAGTGGCGCGACCGCGGTGCCGCAGGAGCAGGTGCTGGCTGCCGCCGCGGTCGCACCGGGCACACCGCTGTTGCAGATCAATACCGATGCGGTTGCCGAGCGGGTGGCCACGATCCGGCGGATCGCCACGGCCCGGGTCCAGCGCGAATATCCCTCGACGCTGAGGATCACGGTGGTCGAGCGGGTGCCGGTGGTGGTCAAGGACTATCCCGACGGTCCCCACCTGTTCGACCGCGACGGCGTGGATTTCGCCACCGAGCCGCCACCGCCGACCCTGCCGTACCTGGACGCAGATCATCCGGGCCCGACGGATCCGGCCACCAAGGCCGCGCTCGAAGTGATGCTGGCGCTGCCGCCGGATGTCGTGGCACAGGTGGGCCGGATCGCCGCGCCGTCGGTGGCCTCGATCGCGCTGACGCTCACCGACGGCCGGGTCGTGGTGTGGGGGACCAACGATCGGACCGACGAGAAGGCGCTGAAGCTGGCCGCCCTGCTGACCCAGCCGGGCCGTACGTATGACGTGTCCAGCCCGGATCTGCCCACGGTCAAGTAGCCCGTCGAGTACGGCCGGAGAAAATTGCCGCGCGGCGCGTCGGCGCGCCTGCCGCGATCACCGGCGTCGGCCCCCTACCGTTCTGTTTGCGCGGAACTACTTGACATAACTCTAAGCCTATGGTTGAGGTTGAGGGTTTGCCCCGGGGAAGTTTCGGCGCCAGGAACACTGTGAACACCCGACCTGGGAGGAAGACGATCCATGACCCCCCCGCATAACTACCTCGCGGTAATCAAGGTGGTTGGTATCGGCGGCGGCGGTGTCAACGCCGTCAACCGGATGATCGAACAGGGCCTCAAGGGCGTCGAGTTCATCGCGATCAATACCGACGCACAGGCACTGTTGATGAGCGACGCCGACGTCAAGCTCGACGTGGGCCGCGATTCCACCCGCGGACTCGGCGCCGGCGCGGATCCCGAGGTGGGCCGCAAGGCTGCCGAGGATGCCAAGGACGACATCGAGGAGCTGCTGCGCGGCGCCGACATGGTGTTCGTCACCGCGGGCGAGGGCGGCGGCACCGGAACCGGTGGCGCGCCCGTCGTCGCATCGATCGCACGCAAGCTCGGCGCGCTCACCGTCGGCGTGGTGACGCGCCCGTTCTCGTTCGAGGGCAAGCGGCGAAGCAACCAGGCCGAGAACGGCATCCAGACGCTCCGCGAAAGTTGCGACACCCTCATCGTCATCCCCAACGACCGGCTGCTCCAGATGGGCGACGCCGCGGTGTCGTTGATGGACGCCTTCCGCAGTGCCGACGAGGTACTGCTCAACGGTGTCCAGGGCATCACCGATCTGATCACCACCCCCGGCCTGATCAACGTCGACTTCGCCGACGTCAAGGGCGTGATGAGCGGGGCGGGCACGGCCCTGATGGGCATCGGCTCGGCGCGTGGCGACGGTCGCGCACTCAAGGCGGCCGAGATCGCGATCAACTCCCCGCTGCTGGAAGCCTCGATGGAAGGCGCGCAGGGTGTGCTGTTGTCGGTGGCCGGCGGTAGCGACCTTGGTCTGTTCGAGATCAACGAGGCCGCCTCGCTCGTCCAGGACGCGGCGCATCCCGAGGCCAACATCATCTTCGGCACGGTGATCGACGACTCGTTGGGCGACGAGGTCCGGGTCACGGTCATCGCGGCCGGCTTCGACATGGCCGGGCCCAGTCGCAAGCCGGTGGTCAGTCCCAGCGCGGCTCCGACCCAGCCGATCGCCTCGGCCCGCTCCGGCAAGGTCACCACCTCGCTCTTCGAACCGACGGACGCGGTGAGCGTGCCGGCGCACACGAACGGCGCCACCGTGAGCGTCGGTGGCGACGGAGACGGCGGGATCTCCGACGACGATGTCGACGTCCCGCCGTTCATGCGGCACTGAGTCGGCCCCACGGCGGGTCCGGATACTGGGAACGTGAGTGTGCGTATTCGGCGGGTGACGACAACCCGTGCCGGCGGCGTCTCGGCCCCGCCCTTCGATTCGTTCAATCTCGGCGACCATGTCGGTGACGATCCGCGGGCGGTGGCCCAGAACCGGCGCCGACTGGCGGCCGCGGTCGGGGCCGATGCGCTGGTCTGGATGAATCAGGTACACAGCGATCACGTCGTCACCGTGGACGGCCCGCGCGACACCGCGGTCGATAATGCCGACGCATTGGTGACGGCGACCCCGGGTTTGGCTTTGGTCGTGGTGGCCGCCGATTGTGTCCCGGTATTAATGGGCGATGCCCGCGCCGGGGTCGTCGCGGCCGTCCATGCCGGGCGGGTCGGGGCCGAGAAGGGCATCGTGGCCCGGACGCTGGAAGCGATGCAGGCCGCCGGTGCGCACCTCGGGGACATCTCGGTGCTGCTGGGGCCGGCGGTCAGCGGTGCCAACTACGAGGTGCCCGAGCAGATGGCGGCCGAGGTGGAGGCCGCCCTGCCCGGTTCGCGCACCACCACCTCACGCGGCACCCCCGGCCTGGATCTCCGAGCCGGAATTGTCAGGCAATTAAAGGGTTTGGGCGTCACGGCGATCGACGTGGACCCGCGGTGCACGGTCGCCGACCGCGCGCTGTTCAGTCATCGCCGGGACGCACCGACCGGCCGCCTGGCGAGTGTGGTGTGGATGGAGCGGCCCCGGTGAACCAACCTCGAACGAGCCTGGAGTGAGTGAGAGATGAGCACCGTGCAGCGCGGGCGTGACGCCGATCGGACGGCCGAGTTGACCGCTGCGCTCGGTGCGGCGCGGGCGCGTCTGGCACGTGCCGCAGAATCGGTCGGGCGAAATGTAAATGAAATCGAATTGCTTCCGATCACGAAATACTTTCCGGCCACCGATGTCATTATTCTCAATCAATTAGGGTGCCTGGCATTCGGTGAATCCCGCGAACAAGAGGCGGCCGAGAAAGTCGCAAATGTGCGCGCGGAATTACCGGATGTGCCGATTCGCTGGCACATGGTGGGGCGTATCCAGCGGAAGAAGGCGCGAGCCGTCGCGGGGTGGGCGCACACCGCGCACTCGGTCGACAGCGTGCGTCTGCTGACCGCGCTGGACCGGGCCGTCGGCGAGGCGTTGGCAGCCGGTGCGCGGGCGCAGCCGCTGCGGGTCTACATCCAGATCAGCCTCGACGGGGACGCCGAGCGGGGTGGTGTCGATGTGAATGCCTCCGCTCTGGTCGACGAAATCTGTGGGTCAGCGAACGCCGCCGAGGCGTTGGAGTTCGCCGGTCTGATGGGAATCCCGCCGCTCGAATGGGATCCCGATGACGCATTCGCGCGCCTGGCCGCCGAGCGGGAGCGCGTGCAGCGCGACTACCAGCACCGGCTCGAACTGTCGGCGGGGATGTCCGGAGATCTCGAAAGCGCGGTCAAACACGGATCGACGTGTGTGCGTGTCGGTACCGCGCTCATGGGGCAACGCCCGCTAACGTCACCCGCAGTAGTCACTCCAGTCACATCTTCATCACAGACACCACCACCACCGTCCGCAGAAGGGTCGCCGAGATGAGCACACTGCACAAGGTCAAGGCCTACTTCGGCATGGCGCCGATGGAGGACTACGACGACGAGTACTACGAAGACGACGACCGCGGCGCTGCTCGCAGCTACGCCCGCCGCCCCCGTGACGAGCGCTTCGAGGACGACGGCTACGGCTACGAGGGCCCCGAGTACGACGAGGGCCCGGCCTATCGGGGCGGCTACCCGGCCGGCGGTTTCGCCGACGAGCAGCGGTTCGATGCCCGGATGCGCGCCCCCCGGGAATTCGACCGTCCCGCACCGCGTCTCGGCTCGCTCGCCGGTTCCACCCGCGGTTCCCTGGCAATGGACCCCCGCCGGATGGCTGAGCTGTTCGAAGCGGGCAGCCCGCTGGCGAAGATCACCACGCTGCGGCCCAAGGACTACAGCGAGGCGCGCACCATCGGCGAACGATTCCGCGACGGCACCCCGGTGATCATGGACCTGGTCTCGATGGACAACGCCGATGCCAAGCGCCTGGTCGACTTCGCGGCCGGTCTGGCGTTCGCGCTGCGCGGTTCCTTCGACAAGGTGGCCACGAAGGTGTTCCTGCTGTCGCCGGCTGACGTCGACGTCAGCGCCGAGCAGCGGCGCCGGATCGCCGAGGCCGGCTTCTACGCCTATCAGTGATGCGGCGCCGCCGCCGCGCGGACCGGGTGTCCGGTCAGGGCCCCGGGTAGGCTGGCGGCGTCGCACTATCGGTTGACCACGTCTTCTGTGTGAGATGTGTCCGGCCTACGGCGACCTGTATCCAATGTCACACATCCTGCTGTAGTGAGGTCGGCTCAGTTGTCGCTGTTCTTCGAAATTCTCGGTTTTGCGCTATTCGTCTTCTGGCTGCTGCTCATCGCGCGCGTCGTCGTCGACTTCATCCGGTCCTTCAGCCGGGACTGGCACCCCAAGGGTCTGACCGTCGTGGTGCTGGAGCTCATCATGACCGTGACCGATCCGCCGGTGAAACTTCTGCGGCGGCTCATTCCCCAGCTCACGATAGGCGCCGTGCGGTTCGATCTGTCGATCATGGTGCTGCTGCTCGCGGCGTTCATCGGGATGCAGTTGGCGTTCAGCGCGGCGATGTAGACCGTCCGTGCGAGCGGGTGGGACGAGTCGATCTCACCGTTTGCCGAATGGTCCACAATTGCGTAAGAAGATTGAAATTCGTTCTTAAAAATAGGCCTCCACTGCAACCGCCGGGTCTGGTGTGACAGGATGGACTCCAGTTGCGATCAAGCAAGGCTTTACACTTTGAGATCGGTTGACGGTCCAAGACTTCAAGGGGGCAGACAATGCCGCTCACACCAGCGGACGTCCATAACGTCGCGTTCAGCAAGCCGCCCATCGGCAAACGTGGCTACAACGAGGACGAGGTCGATGCCTTTCTCGATCTGGTTGAGAACGAGCTGACTCGGCTCATCGAGGAAAATGCCGATCTCCGGCAGCGGGTGTCCGAGCTCGATCAGGAGCTGGCATCGGCGCGGGCCGGCGGTGGCGCTGCGTCCACCCAGTCGATCCCGCTCTACGAGCCGGAGCCTGAGCCGACCCCGGCACCCCAGCCGGTGTACGAGGCCCCGGCGGCGCCGGTCGCCCCTGCCGCGCCGCCGAGCGAGGACACCGCAGTGCGTGCCGCCCGGGTGCTCAGCCTGGCGCAGGACACCGCCGACCGTCTGACCTCCACGGCCAAGGCCGAGTCGGAGAAGCTGCTCTCGGATGCCCGGGCCCAGGCCGACGCGATGGTCAGTGATGCCCGCAAGACCGCCGAGACCACGGTCTCGGAGGCCCGGACGCGTGCCGACGCCATGCTGGCGGACGCGCAGACCCGTTCTGAGACCCAGCTGCGTCAGGCCCAGGAGAAGGCCGACGCCCTGCAGGCCGACGCCGAGCGCAAGCACTCCGAGATCATGGGCACCATCAACCAGCAGCGCACGGTCCTCGAAGGCCGCCTGGAACAGCTCCGCACGTTCGAGCGCGAGTACCGGACGCGTCTGAAGACCTACCTGGAGTCTCAGCTGGAAGAGCTGGGCCAGCGCGGTTCGGCCGCACCGGTGGACTCCAGTGCCAACAACGACTCGGCGGGTGGTTTCAGCCAGTTCAACCGCGGTAATAACTAACCGGCAAGGCTGACGTCCTCGCACTGTCGTGAACCGGCCCGATCCCGGGCCACCACACTTAGGGTTGAACGATGTTGATCATTGCGCTCGTGCTTGCCGTCATCGGCCTGGCCGCGCTGGTGACCGCGGTGGTCACCAGCAATGAGTTGATCGCCTGGGTCTGTATCGGTGCCAGCGTGATCGGTGTGCTGCTGCTGATCGTCGACGCCTTGCGGGAACGCTCGCGCGGCGCGAAGTCCGGTGAGGGCGAAGAGGGCGCCGCGGCTGCGGACGAGGCCGGCGCCACCGAGACGACGGATACGTTCGACGCGGTGGACGCACCGGTGGACTATCCGGACGAGTTGGTCGCCGAGCCTGAATCGGATGTCGCCGTGGAGTCCGACGCCGCGGATGTGGACGTCGAGGCCGACGATTCCGCCGAGCAGCACAAGAACTAACCCGCGCCCGGCTCCATGGTCGGCTCGGCCAGCAGGCGGCGAACTTCGTCGTCGCTGACCTGGTGGAAATCCACGAACGCTTGGCCCACCGCTTCGAACGTGGCCGGGGTACTCGCGCACACCACGTCGTCGGCCTCATCGCGTAGCTGGCTGCTCAGGGTGGACGGACCGACCGGTACCGCCACCACGACCCGCGCGGCCGCCCGGACGGCGCGGACCGCGGCCAGCATCGTGGCTCCGGTGGCGATACCGTCATCGACCAGGATCACCGTCCGCCCGGGAAGCGCGGGTGCCGGACGCCCTCCGCGATAGGCCTGCTCCCGGCGTTCGATTTCGGCGGTCTCCCGGCGGATGGTCTCGACGATGGTGTCGTCGTCGATGCCGAGGCGCTCCACCAGGCCGTCGTTGAGCACCAGACCGCCGCCGGAGGCGACCGCGCCCATGGCCAGTTCAGGCCACTGGGGCACGCCGAGCTTGCGGACCACGAAGACGTCGAGCGGTGCGTGCAGGCGCGAGGCGACCTCGGCCGCGATCGGGACCCCGCCGCGGGCCAGGCCCAGGACGAGCACATCGGGTAGGTCGCGATAGGACATCAGTTGTTCGGCCAGGACCCGGCCCGCTTCGTGGCGGTTCTGGTAGATGCGATCTCTGCCGGCTCGCAGACTCCAGGCGTTCATGAGAACTCTCGCCGGCGCTCGGTAGATTCTGCCGACTCATGCCAGCCTACGTCGACGGCTGCGCCCGGACCACCCGGTTCAGGAAGCCGCGGACCAGCGTGCGCAGCCGGACGGCCGCGTCACCGGTGAATTCCTTTGTTTGCAAGCGCAATTCGTCGTGGCTACGGCCGATTCCGGCTACCGAGCCGTCGCGGTCGTGGGCCAACCAGACTTCCAGCAGTTCCGAATCGAGCTCGGGGTGAAACTGCAGCGCCAGCGCCGTCCCGAGGACGAACGCCTGCGAGGCGTCAGCAGTGCGGGCGATCTCGGTGGCGCCGGGCGGCAGAGTCCAGCGGTCGAAATGCCACTGGAACCAGCGGCCACCGGGCACCAGTTGCCCGTCGTCGGTGGCCACGTGGTACCAGCCGACCTCGGGCTCGGGTGACCTGCTGACCGATCCGCCGAGGGCCTGCGCGATGAGTTGCCCGCCGAAGCACACCCCGAGCACGCCGACCCCGGATTCGACAGCACGGCGCACCATGGCCATCTCGGCGCCCACCCAGCTGTCGACCAGGGCTTCGTCGTAGACGGCCCAGCGCGCGCCCAGCGGAACGACCACGTCGTAGTGGGTCGGGTCGGGGAACGTGACATCGCCGGCGGGGTCGTCGTGGCGCCCGGCCGCCACGACGTCGAACGTGTCGATGTCGAATCCGCACTCGGTGAAGATGTCGGCGAGCATGGCCTCGGTGGCCGTGCAGTCGTTGCGCAGGAACAGAACTTTCGGTGTCACACCGTCATTATTTCCGGTCCACTTTCTGGACCTTCACGCTGCCTCGAAGATCACCGGCAGGGTGGCCGGTCCGGTGATTCCTGTCATCGGCTTCCACCGGGCGCGGCCGACGCAGCGTGGGTTGTGCAGCTTCCGGGTGAGTACGCGCAATGCCTCGGTGAGCTCGACCCTGGCCAGGTGGACGCCGAGGCAGTAGTGCAGCCCGCCGCCGAACGTCATCATGGCCGGGGGACCGATCCGGTTGACGTCGAAACGGTCGGGCTCGTCGTACACCTGCGGATCGCGGTTGGCCGCAGCGAAGTTCACCACCACATGGGCCCCAGCGGGAAAGGTGAGTCCGGCCAGTTCGACATCTTCACGGGTGCTCCGGACACTGCTCAGGGCGATGGGGGTGTGGCGCAGCAGTTCGTCGACGAAAAGTGGTGCCAGATCTGGATTCTCGGCCAACAGTTGCCACTGTTCGGGGTACTCGCACAACACCTGGACGGCGGCCGCGAGCTGGTTGCGGGTGGTGTCGGTGCCTGCCAGCAGCACGCCACCGGCCAGCATCTGCAACTCGGCGTGGGTCAGCCGATCCCCGTCGACCTCGGCCCGGATCAGGTCGGAGAGCAGATCGTCGGTGAGGGTGGAGCTGCGGCGCGTCACCATGGCGTCGACGTAATCGTCGAGCTGCAGCCAGGCTGCCTCGACCGCGTCGGCGTGGTCGCCGAGGTTCCAGCTGAACATCTTGAAGATGTCATCGGCCCATCGGGAGAACAGATGCCAGTCCCGGTGCGGCGCGCCCAGCAGCGCACAGATCACCGGGATCGGGTACTGCATGGCGATGTCGGTCACCACGTCGCACCGCCCCTCGGGCAGGTGCGGATCGGTGAGCTCGGTGACGATGCCGATGCAGGTCTCCCGCAGCTTCTCGGCGCTTCGGGGTGCGAATGCCTTGGCAACCAGCCGACGCAGCCGAGTGTGCGATTCGGCGTCTATGCCCAGCAGGCTGCTGTTGGCACGATCCCACAGCGGGCCCGAGGTGATCCCCTGCGCAGCCAGGAACATGCCTCTGGGCACCTCGAAGCGCGGATTGCGCAGCACGGCGCGCACGAGGTCGTAGGTCAGTAGTTCCGGGCCGTGTGGTCCCATCGCGATCGGAGCCCGGGCCCTGGCCTCCGCGATGAGCCGGTGAACTTCCTCCGGGTCGGATTCGTGTTCGTAGTCGACCGGGGGAAGGCCGGCGTCGGTTACCAGCGTCATGACAGCCTCCGCGTGTTCGGGCCAGACCTGTTGATGTCGATGCTGGTCTGCGCGCCGCCGCGGGTCGTGAGTAGCGCGCTACCTCAGTTCATTCGCGGCTGCGACTACTTGGCGCGGTAGCGCCGCGCGGGGCGGCCGGCGCCGTACTGCAGCCGCAGCTCGAGCGCGCCGGTGCTCAGGTAGTACTCCAGGTAGCGACGTGCGCTGACCCGTGAAATGCCCACCAGCTCAGCGCATTCGGCGGCCGATACCTCGCCCGCGCCGCGGACCGCGGCCATCACCAGGCGGCCGGTTTCGGCACCCAGTCCTTTCGGCAGGGCAGCGACCGGACCGCCGCCGAACAGGTTGTCGATGGTCGATTGATCCGCCCCGCCCTCGGCCGCCAACGCCTCGGCGCGTGCGGCGAAGGCCACCAGCTTCGCCCGCAGTTGATCGAACTCGAACGGTTTGACCAGGTAGTCGGCGGCGCCGCCGTCCAACGCGCCACGTACCGTGTCGAGTTCGCGCGCAGCGGTGACCATGATGACGCCGACGCGATTGCCCTCGGCGCGCAGCCGCCGCAGTACCTCCAAACCGGTCATGTCAGGCAGGTACACGTCGAGCAGGATCAGGTCGGGACGAAGTTCGGTGGCCGCCGCGAGCGCCTCGGTTCCGTTGCGCGCCACCGACACCGCGCGGTAGCCGTCGACGCGGTCGACGAAGCGGCGATGGATCTCGGCCACCATGAAGTCGTCGTCGACGACCAGTACGTCACGCATGCAGCCTCACCACGAACAGGGCACCGCCACCGGGCGCGTCGGTGACTTCGACGTCGCCGCCGTGCTGGGCGGTCACCAGGCGCACCAGGGCCAGCCCGATGCCTCTGCCGCCGGGTACCGGGGCCTTTGAGGTGACGCCGCGGGAGAAGATGGATTCCCGAAGATGTTCGGGCACACCGGGTCCTGAATCGGAGACTGCCAGCAGCAGTCCCGTCGAATCATCGATACGCACGCTCACCCGGGCGGCCGCCGAGCCGACCGACACGTCGACGGCGTTGTCGATCAGGTTGCCGAGCAACGTGATCACGTCTGTGGCCAGGGCCGGGTCCAGCGCGCTGAGATGACTGCCGTCCGTCAGGGCGAGGGTGACCCCGCTCTCGGCGGCCAGTGACGTCTTGGCGATCAGCAGTGCCGCCACCGCGGGGTCGGAAACATGTTGGGTGACAGCCTCGTTGATCTCCGCGCGGCGTCGGGTCAGGGTGCCCACCACGTCGCGCACCGCGTCGAATTCGCCCAGCTGAACCAGCCCGGAGATGGTGTGCAGTTGATTGGAGAACTCGTGGGTCTGCGCCCGCAGCGTGTCGGTCACGCTGCGGTGCGAGGACAGTTGTGCCTGAAGTGCAGCCAGCTCGGTACTGTCGCGCATGGTGGTCACCGTACCGATGGTCCTGCCCTGGCTGAGCGCAGCGCGGCGGTTGAGCGCCAGCACCCGGGTACGGGTGGTGATCACCACGTCGGATTCGTCGGCGCCAGTTCCCCCACCGGACAACAGGAATGTCACCACCGCAGGTTCCAGTCCCACCTCGTCGGCACGGCGTCCCACAGCGTCCGCACCGATACCCAGCAGGTCGGACGCGCTGTCGTTGACCACCGTGATGATTCCCTCGTTGTTCACCGCCACCACCCCTTCCCGGATGCTGTGCAGCAGGGCTTCCCGGTGATCGGCCAGGCTGGCGAGCTCGGCGATGTCCAGACCGCGGGTGTGGCGGTTGATCCGGCGGGACAACAGCCATGACGCGAGCATGCCGAGCGCGGCACCCATTCCGAGGTAGATCAGCAGCCGTTCACCCGCGCCGCCCAACAACTCCCACGTCGACGGGTACGGTTCGCTCACCGAGGCGATCGCCAGCACCGTGCCGTCGGCAGCCAGGATCGGGACCTGGCCCACCAGCCGATGCCTGCCGTCGACGTCGGCGTCTCCGGACCAGGCGCGGCCCTCGTCGGCCCGCGTGGTGCTCAGGTCGAGTCGGTGTCCCATGCGCGCGGGGTCGGACGACACGCGCACAATTCCAGCTGGATCGGCGATCTCGGCCAGCTCAGCACCCGACAGCGCCACCGCGCGATCGACCTCGGGAGCCAGCACCTGCGCGGCGAACGGGTCGTCGTAGCGATCCCGGACGATCGGTGTGGACGCCATGTTCTCGGCGACCGCGATCATCCGCTGCCCCCGCACATCCCGGAACTCCCGGGTGGACTGCGCCACCGACACGGCGGCGACCGCGATCAGCACCACTGCGACCACCAGCAGCTGGAACACCAGGAAGCGCCCCGCCAGGCTGCTGCCCGGCAACCACCGCGTCCGCACGGGCGGTACCGCACGCCCGACCGATGAACTCAACGACCAAAACTTCCTTTGCGTCCGAATGGGTGACCTGCGTCACGTCAGGGGTCCAGTATTGCTGAACATGAGGTTTCGACGTCTAGGTGCCGCGCTGATGGTCGCCGTGGTCGCACTGATGCTGGTGACGGCGTGCGGTGTCACCCGCGGTGACCAATCCCGCGGCCTGCACCGGCTGCGCATGATGGTGCCCAACAGTCCCGGCGGCGGCTACGACCTGACCGCGCGCACCGCGGTGAAGATCATGGAGGACACCGACATCACGGGGCGCATCGAGGTGTTCAACGTCATCGGCGCCGGGGGCACCGTGGCGATGGCGCGGCTGATGAACGAAAAAGGCAACGACGACCTCATGATGATGATG
Organism: Mycolicibacterium sp. 050232; assembly: GCA_036235365.1. Taxonomy (GTDB): domain Bacteria; phylum Actinomycetota; class Actinomycetes; order Mycobacteriales; family Mycobacteriaceae; genus Mycobacterium. The sequence continues at coordinate 97,539 of JAZBEZ010000013.1, forward strand.
GGGCTGGGCGTGGTCGGCGCCGTGTACACCAACGGCTCCTCGGCACGCGCTTCCGACGCCACGGCACTGGCCAAGATGGTCGAGGAGCAGGAAGGCATTCTGGTGCCAGGGGATTCACCGTTCCGCACCATCGGTGATCTGGTCTCGGCGTGGAAGGCCGATCCGGCCAAGGTCACCATCGGTGGCGGATCCTCACCGGGCGGGCCCGATCACCTGTTCCCGATGGAAACGGCACGGACGGTCGGAGTGGATCCGCGCAAGGTCAACTACATCACCTACGACGGCGGCGGCGATCTGCTGACGGCTCTGCTGGGCAAGAAGATCGCGGCCGGAACCACGGGGCTCGGTGAATTCGTCGATCAGATCGAGGCCGGGCAGGTCCGGGTGCTGGCGGTATCTGGTGCCAAACGGGTCGAGGGGATCGATGCGCCCACGCTGACCGAAGCGGGGATCGACCTCACGTTCACCAACTGGCGCGGAATACTGGCGCCGCCAGGCATTTCCGGCGAGGCCAGGGACGCGATGGTGCAGGCCCTGACCGACCTGCACGGCACCCAGCAGTGGCGCGACGCGCTGGTCAAGAACGGCTGGAGCGACGCGTTCAGCACCGGTGCGGACTTCGAACAGTTCCTGCGGGATCAGGACCAACGCGTCTCGACGACGCTGAACGAATTGGGGTTGTTGTGAAGGTCGACAAGGCCCAGTATCTGGTGTGCGCGGTCCTGGTGGCCGTCGGCGGATTCCTGATCTATGACGCGCTCACCCTGACCAGTGGGTTCGCCAAGGTCGACCCCGTTGGGCCGCGGGCGTTTCCGCTGGGGATCGGGATCATCCTCGTGTTGCTCGCTCTCGCCCTGGCGTTCGCGATCCCGCGAGGTTCGGTGGGTGAGGCCGACGCGGGTGAGGATGTCGACCCGAACATGCCGGGGGACTGGCGCACGGTGGGTCTGCTGGTCGGGCTGTTCGTACTGGTGATCCTCCTGGTCAAACCGTTGGGTTGGGCCATCATGGGCGCACTGCTGTTCGCCGGGGCGGCAACGATTCTCGGCAATCGCCACTACATCCGGAACCTCGCGCTCGGCGCGGTGCTGTCGGTGGCGAGCTTCTACGCGTTCTACTCCGGGCTCGGAATCCCGCTGCCCGCAGGCATTCTGGACGGGATTCTGTAGATGGGTAACTTCGAATGGTTGCTTCAGGGGTTCGCCGAGGCCGCGACTCCGATGAACCTGTTGTACGCGGTGATCGGGGTGTTGCTGGGCACCGCGGTCGGTGTACTGCCGGGCATCGGCCCGGCCATGACGGTGGCGCTGCTGCTGCCGGTGACCTACAACGTCAGCCCGAGTGCGGCGTTCATCATGTTCGCCGGGATCTTCTACGGCGGGATGTACGGCGGGTCGACGACCTCGATCCTGCTGAACACCCCGGGTGAATCCTCCTCGGTCATCACCGCGATCGAAGGCAACAAGATGGCCAAGGCCGGCCGGGCCGCGCAGGCCCTGGCCACCGCCGCGATCGGCTCCTTCGTCGCGGGCGCGATCGGCACCGCGCTGCTGGCCGCGTTCGCGCCGCCGATCTCCCGGTTCGCGGTCACCCTCGGCGCACCCTCCTACCTGGCGATCATGCTGTTCGCGCTGGTCGCGGTCACCGCTGTGCTGGGCTCGTCCAAGCTGCGCGGTGCGATCTCGCTGTTCCTCGGACTGGCGATCGGGGTCGTCGGCATCGATTTCCTCACCGGTCAGCCGCGCGCCACCTTCGGCCTGCCGCAACTGTCCGACGGTATCGACATCGTCGTGATCGCCGTGGCGATCTTCGCGCTCGGCGAGGCGCTGTGGGTGGCCGCGCACCTGCGCCGGCGGCCGGCCGACGTGATCCCGGTGGGGCGGGCGTGGATGAGCCGCCAGGACTTCGCCCGGTCGTGGAAGCCGTGGCTGCGTGGCACCGCCTACGGGTTCCCGTTCGGTGCGCTGCCTGCCGGTGGCGCGGAGTTGCCGACCTTCCTGTCCTACATCACCGAAAAGAGACTCTCGAAGCATCCCGAGGAGTTCGGCAAGGGGGCCATCGAGGGCGTCGCCGGTCCGGAGGCCGCCAACAACGCCTCGGCGGCGGGCACCCTGGTGCCGATGCTGTCCCTGGGCCTGCCCACCAATGCCACCGCGGCGGTGATGCTGACCGCATTCGTGTCCTACGGAATACAGCCCGGGCCAACGCTTTTCGAGAAGGAACCGCTGCTGATCTGGACGCTGATCGCCAGCCTGTTCATCGGCAACTTCCTGCTGCTGGTGCTCAACCTGCCGCTGGCGCCGCTGTGGGCCAAGCTGCTGCGCACCCCGCGGCCCTACCTGTACGCGGGCATCCTGTTCTTCGCCACGCTGGGTGCGCTCGCCGTCAACGTGCAGCCGCTGGATCTGGCCCTGCTGCTGGTGTTCGGGCTGCTGGGTTTGATGATGCGCCGGTTCGGATTACCGGTGCTGCCGTTGATCATCGGGGTGATCCTGGGCCCGCGCATCGAACGGCAACTGCGCCAGAGCCTGCAACTCGGCGGCGGTGACTGGACCAGCCTGCTCACCGAACCCGTCGCGATCGTCACCTACGTCCTGATGGCGATCCTGTTGTTGATGCCGTTGGTCCTCAAGCTCATGCACCGCAGCGAGGAGACGCTGTTGATCGTCGAGGATGATGCGGATCAGCAGGAGAAGGCGGCCCAACAGTGATTGTCATCGGCTACACCGCGGACGCTTTCGGCATTGCCGCCATCGAGCACGGCATCGCCGAGGCCCAGTTGCGCGGCACCAGCCTGCTGGTGATCAACGCGACCGCGGGCGAGGCCTATGTGGATTCCCGGTTCGCCCGCTCCGGCCAGGTCCACGATGTCGAGGAGCGGTTGCGCGAGAGTGGCGTGCCGTTCGAGTTGCGCCAACCTGTGGGGGTCGACGCCGCCACGGAATTGCTCGATGCGATGGACGCCGTTGATGCGGAGTTGCTGGTGATCGGTATCCGGCACCGCAGTCCGGTGGGCAAGCTGTTGCTGGGTAGCGTGTCCCAACAACTGCTGCTGGAGTGCCCGAAACCGGTGCTTGCGGTCAAGCCTGAACATCACTAATAGGATCTGACCAGGGGATATCCTCCTCACAGGGGGCATCGTCACGCGGTGAGGATCAGTTTTCGTGGCGATAACGTCGCTGGAAAGATCCGACAACACCCTCAGCACACGATGGGGGCATGGCGGACGGCGCGGCCCCGGGTTCAGTCCCGGACAAGACACACCGGACTGCGTGTTCGTACTGTGGCGTCGGGTGCGGTATCGAGGTCACTACCAGGGTCGATGACGGCCGAACGGTGATCGCCCGGGTCAGCGGCGACAAGCTGCACCCCACGAACTTCGGGCGGCTGTGTACCAAGGGGGCGATGCACGCCGAGATGATGGCCGCCGATGACGATCGGCTCACGTCCGCTTTGCTGCGGCCCACGCGCGCGGATGAACAGCAACCGACGCCGGTGGACGACGCGGTAGCCGAGGCGGGCCGCCGGCTGCGGGCCATCGTCGCCGAGCACGGCCCCGACGCCGTCGCCCTCTATGTGTCCGGTCAGATGACGCTGGAGGCGCAGTACCTGGCCACCAAGCTCGCCAAGGGCTTCCTGCGTACGGTGCACATCGAATCGAATTCCCGGCTGTGCATGGCGAGCGCAGGCACCGGGTTCAAACAGTCGCTCGGTGCAGACGGGCCGCCTGGCTCCTACACCGACTTCGACCGGGCCGACCTGTTCTTCGTCACCGGTGCGAACATGGCCGACTGTCATCCGATCCTGTTCCTGCGCATGGCCGATCGGCTCAAGGCCGGCGCCAAACTCATCGTGGTGGACCCGCGCCGGACCGCGACCGCCGAACGCGCCGATCTGTTCCTGCAGATCAAGCCGGGCACCGATCTGGCGCTGCTCAACGGTCTGCTCCACCTGTTGGTGGAGCGTGGCGACATCGACCATGAGTTCATCGCCGAACACACCGCGGGTTGGGAGGCGATGCCGGAGTTCCTGGCCGACTACCCACCGGACCGGGTCGCCGAGATCACCGGGATTCCCGAAGCCGACATCCGCACCGCCGCAGCGATGATCGCGGAGGCAGGGGAGTGGATGAGCTGCTGGACCATGGGGCTCAACCAGAGCACACACGGAACCTGGAACACCAACGCCATCTGCAACCTGCACCTGGCCACCGGCGCCATCTGCCGACCGGGCAGCGGCCCGATGTCGCTGACCGGTCAACCCAACGCCATGGGCGGCCGTGAAATGGGCTACATGGGCCCGGGCCTGCCCGGCCAGCGGTCGGTGCTCGCGGCCGATGACCGGGCGTTCGTCGAGGAGCGGTGGGGCCTCGAACCCGGCGCCATCCGCTCCGACGTCGGCCCGGGGACCATCGGCATGTTCGAACAGATGGAGCAGGGCAAGATCAAGGCCTGCTGGATCATCTGCACCAATCCCGTTGCCAGCGTGGCCAACCGGAAGACCGTCATCAACGGCCTGGAGGCCGCCGAGCTGGTCGTCGTCCAGGACGCCTACCGGTCAACGGCCACCAACCACTACGCCGACATCCTGCTGCCGGCGGCGTTGTGGGCGGAATCCGAAGGCGTGATGGTCAACTCCGAGCGCAATCTGACCCTGCTGTCCCCGTCGGTCGCCCCGCTCGGGCAGGCCCGCCCGGACTGGCAGCTGATCTGTCAGGTGGCCGCGCATCTGGGCTTCGCCGAGCACTTCGCCTACCAGTCCGCAGAAGAGGTCTTCGCGGAGATCCGCGGGTTCGCCAACCCGAAGACCGGATACGACCTGCGCGGTGCCGGCTACGAAAGGCTGCGCCAGACCCCGCTGCAGTGGCCGGTCCCGCCGGTCGACGGGCCCGGCGGTGCCGAGGACCGGCACCCGATCCGCTACCTCAACGACGGCGTCAGCCAGGAACTGTTCGTCGACGCCGACGGTCGCCGGCCCCGGCTGGCCTTCGCGACGCCGTCGCGGCGGGCCGTCTTTCACCCGCGGCCGCACATGGATGCCGCGGAACTGCCCGATGACGACTATCCGATGGTGCTCAACACCGGCCGGCTGCAACATCAATGGCACACCATGACCAAGACCGGAAAGGTGGACAAGCTCAACAAGCTCAATCCCGCGCCGTTTGTGGAAATCCACCCGCTGGATGCCATGGAGCTCGACATCGTCGAGGGTCAGCCGGTCGAGTTGACGTCCCGGCGTGGCCGCGCCGTGCTACCTGCGGTGCTGTCGGACCGGGTGCGGCCCGGCAACTGCTTTGCGCCGTTTCACTGGAACGACGAACACGGCGAGTACCTCACCGTCAACGCCGTGACCAACGACGCTGTCGACCCCGATTCGTTGCAGCCGGAGTTCAAGGTGTGCGCGGTCAGCCTGCGGCCGGTCCGGACGGTCGACGGTACCCCGGCAGTGCATCCGCTCGCCGCGGAAATGGGCTTGGGTGCCGAGCGCAAGCCTGCCCTGAGTCAGGACGAAAAGATCTATCTGGCAGGGTTTTTCACTGGCCTTCCGGACGACCCCGTGGGTGTCCCGGTGCTTCCGGCGGTTGCGCCGCTGAGTGCCAGGGTGCGGCTGTGGGTGGACGGGGTGCTGGCCGGCCGCTATTCACGGGCCGGCGACGGTGCGCCGGCACTGCGGTCGGTGCCGGGTGGCCCGCTGGTGTTGTGGGCCTCGCAGACCGGCACCGCCGAGGAGTTCGCGGCAGGGTTGGCAGGCCGCCTCGACGGTGCGAGGTTGGTCAACATGGACGACCTCGCGTTGACCGACCTGGCCGCCGCCCGCGACATCCTGGTGGTTACCAGTACATTCGGCGACGGTGGCCCACCGGACAACGGCGCCGACTTCTGGAGCCGGCTGCAGGCTCCGGATGCGCCGCAGTTGCACGGGGTGCGCTATGCGGTGCTCGGCATCGGTGACAAGTCCTACGACAATTTCTGCGGGCACGCCAAATCACTGGACCAGCGGCTCGCCGATCTGGGTGCCACCAAGCTGCTCGACCGCGCCGACTGCGAGGCCTACGATGACGCCCCGCTGCGGTGCTGGGCCGATTCGGTCACCACGGCGCTGACCGGTGCGACGCCCGTCCCAGCCGCGGTCAGCGGCGGCATCCGCACCGTCATCCCTACCGAACCCGACGAATTCACCAGGGCCAAGCCGATTCTGGCTGCCCTCGCGCGCAACGAGCTGCTGACGTCGCCGAGCGCGGCCAAGGAGGTGCGCCAGTTCGGCTTCGATGTCTCCGAGTACGACGTGAGTTACTCGGTCGGCGACTCGCTCGGTGTCTATGCCAGCAACGATCCGGCGGTGGTCGACTCCTGGCTGGCGGCCACCGCCCTCAACCCGGACTCGGTGATCGAGGTCGACGGTGTCGAGCAGTCGCTGCGCGATGCCCTCGTCTCGTCCTACGACATCTGCCGCGTGACCCCGGATCTGTTGCGTTTCGTCGCGGACACCTGCCGTGACCGTTCGGCATCCAAGATCCTGCGCAATTCCGGTGAGCGGCGCAGCAATTGGCTGCACAACCGGAACGGTCTCGACATCGTGACCGAGTTCGCGGTGCACGCCGAACCCGAACAGTGGCAGGAGGTGCTGGTCCGGCTGACTCCGCGCAACTACTCGATCTCGTCCAGCCCGCTGGTCAGTCCGCACGAGGTCCAGACGACGGTGTCGGTGGTCCGTTACCGCGGCCCGGGCGGGGCGGCCCGGGGTGGGGTGTGCTCTACCTTCCTCGCCGACCGGGCGGCCGCGGCGCCGGTGTTCGTGCAGCACTCACCGCATTTCCGTCCGCCCGAGGACGCGGGTACGCCGATGATCATGGTCGGCCCGGGTACCGGCGTGGCACCTTTCCGGGGATTTCTGCAGGAGCGTCGCGCGCTGGGGCACGGCGGTCGCAACTGGTTGTTCTTCGGCGATCAGCACCGCCGGGAGAACTTCTACTATCGCGACGACCTGGAGGACATGGCTGCTGACGGGTTCCTGAGCCGGCTGGATCTGGCGTTCTCCCGCGATCAGGCCGATCGGGTGTACGTACAGCACAAGATGCTCGAGCGGGGGGCCGAGCTGTGGCGCTGGCTGGATGACGGGGCCCACTTCTACGTTTGCGGCGACGCCTCCCGGATGGCCAAGGACGTGGACGCCACGCTGACCACGATCCTGCGCACGCACGGCGGGATGTCCGAGGACGCCGCGCGTGACTACAAGCGGGAACTGGTCGCCCAGAAGCGGTACGTGCGCGACGTTTATTGAGATCGCGCACTGAGCTGGGCTATTGGGCCAAGTCGTTCCAGACGATCTTGGCGAGCTCGTCGCGGTCCGCCACCCCGAGCTTTATGCAGGCCCGGTAGATGTGTCCTTCCACCGTGCGGACCGACACGGTCAGCCGCTCGGCGATCTCTCGGTTCGACAGTCCCTGGGCCACCAGTCCGGCCACCTCGCGTTCGCGCGCGGTGACCGGGAGCGGGCGGGCGGCGGATCGGATCGCCGGGGTAGCCGCACCGCCGCACTTCGATGCGAATTGCAGTGCGTGCGCGGCAGATTCGGTGCTGTTGCGGCGATGTCCGGCCTTGTCGTGCAGGGGCACGGCTTGGGCGGCGGCGTCGGCAGCCGACAGCAGCAGGCCGGCGTCCTCGAATGCGACGGCCACCTTGTCCAGTTCGACGGGGTCGGCGGCGGCCACGGCCGCCGCGTGCCGGGCGTACAGGGCGGGCAGCGGACCGTCGGCACGGTCGACCAGGTCCTGCAGGCGCCTGGTCACACTGCGGTCGCCGAAGCGTGCCGCGGTGTGCAGGGCCTCCGCCTCGACCGCGAACTGGCCGGAGGAGTGCGCCGCATCGGCAGCCGCCCTGGCCTGGTCGATCGCCGACCGGTGCCCGCCCTTGGCGGCGGCCAGCCAAGCCTTGGCGAGCATCCGAAGCGGCTCGTGCAGCGCCATGAACTCGCCCGAGTGCTCCTTGGCGTCCTCGAGCACCCGCTCGGCTTCGGCGGGGTTGCCCACCCCGGCGTAGGCCCGGGCCAGCAGCAGCCGACCCGGCAGTTGCCAGGGCAGGGAGCTCTCGGCGTTCAGCGCTGCGAGGGCCTGCTCGATCGCCAGGATGGCGTCGCGGAACCGGCCGCTGTGGGTGGCGGCCACGCCGTCCATGATCTTGGCGATCGCCCAGCCGGCGAACTGCCCGGACGAGGAGAATTCGGCGTACTCGGTGGCGCGCCGCTGGGCGAGCTCGAGTCGGCCGGTGTAGGCCAGGGCCAGCACCTCGCCGTAGAACACCATGATCCGGACCATGCCGTCGGTGGTCTTGCGCTCGGCGCGGCACCGCGACGCGATCGGCAGGAAATCGTTGCCGCGGCCGATCAACGGCATCGACAGGCCGGCCGCGAACGCCGCGAAATCCACGGCCTGCCGGGGCGCCTCAGGGTTTGCCAGCACCCGTTCGGCGATCTCCAGACCCTCGGGGATCTTGTTCCGGTGCACGGCCATGCCCGCGCCCGTCGCATCGACGATCAGCTTCAGGATGGGATGGGTGACCCGCTCCTGGAGAAGGGCGAGAACCTGATCGGCCCGGGCCACGTCGCCCATGGACCAGAACAGGATCGACATCCGCGGGACGCCCCACTGCACGAGTTCCATCTCGTTGAGGTCGGCGGGGGAGAACTGTTCCAGGATGGCGTCGGCCTGTACCGGGTGGCCCTGCCACAACAGGGCGCGCGACAGGAGTGCGGCTGCGCCGAGGCCACCGCCGTGGGCGAAGGCCGCGCGGGCCAGCTTCTCCCCGAGCGGAAGGTTGGACAGGAACACCGCATCCTTGGCTGCGGTGATCAGCAATTCGATATCGGTTCCCTGATCGCTCTCGATGGCCAACTCGGCCAACTTGATTCGGCTGGCAGGCGAATCGAGGTTGCGCTCGTGCAGGATCTTGGCGATCCGGCCCCGCAGCTTGCGGGCTGACGCGGTGCCGACCCGGCGGCGCACCACCTCACCGAACAGCGGGTGGCTGAAGCGGGCGTTGATCTGGCCGTCGTCGGCGACGATCCGGATCAGGCCGCGCATCTCGGCGGTGTCGACCGCGTCCTCCCCGGCGAGCTCGGCCAACGCGTCGATATCGAGCGGTTCGCACAGTGCCAGCAGCTTCAACGCGTGCAGGACCTCCTCGCCGGCGTGCGCCAGGCGCTCGTCGAGCAGCTCGACGAGTCCGGAAGGGATCACGGTGGGGCCACGGAACTGCCACACACCGTTGACGTTGGTCAGGGTGCCTGCGTCGACCGCGCCCTCGACCATGTTGCGCAGGAACAGCGGGTCGCCGCCCGAGGTCTCCCACATCACGTCGGCGCTGAGCCCTTCGAGCGTCCCGCCGAGCACGGTCTCGATGAGGGCGATGCTCTGCTGTTTGGTGAACGGGCTGAGTTCGAAGCGCTGCAGATAGCCGTCCTTCCACAGCGAGGTGACGGCGTCGGGTACCGGTTCGCCGCTGCGCACAGTGGCGACCACATGGCCGGAGCGTTCGACCGCGATCTGGTGCAACAGCGTCGCTGACAGCTGGTCGAGCAGATGCGCGTCGTCGATTCCGACGATGGTGTCGCCGTCGGCCACAAGGGACTCGCGTGCCGACCCGATGAGGGCGATGGGGTCGCGTGATCCCGACGACGACACCCAGTGGGCGAACGCGCCGAGGGGGATGCTGCGCGACGATTCGGTGCAGGCGGTCCAGTGCACCTTCTGGTTCAACGAGGCGGTGACGGTGCGCGCCAACGTGGTCTTGCCGACTCCGGCAGCTCCGACGAGCACCACTCCGCAGCTGTCCGTCCCGCTGAGGGCGGCCCGAATGGCCTCGTGCTCGGCGGGCCGGTCCAAAAGCTGCCACTGACCAGGCATGAATCCTGAGTCTAGGGGTAGCGGGCCCGGAACGCTGCCGAACAAGGGGTCGACGGGGCGGCGGGTGTCGGCGGTGGCAGCGAATGTTCTTCCCATTGCAAGTATTTCCTGTTCGCTGGCGTCAGTCCGGAAGCTCGGAGATGTCGGCGGGCTCGTGCCGGTCGATGTGGTTCATCTGGTGCCGGAAGTTGCTCGATGCCTCGTACACCTTGAGCTTCATCCGGTTGATGGAGCCCAGTGGTCGGTGGGCTTCGAGGCCGCGCCAGGAGTTGAACGACAACACGTCGTCGCCGTAGGCACGGCGGAGGGCGCTGTACGGGTTCTGCCGGGGGAATACGACTTTGGCGACGGGTAGGTACGGGGAATCCCAGTGCTTCGTGGCGTCTTCGATCGGCATCTTGTCCGGATCGAGACACAGTTGCACGCTGAATGTGTATTCCGCGGAGTTGTTCTCGAAGAACGCCATGATCAGATCGCGGTGCTCGTCCTGGCCGGGATTGCGCGGAAGAGTCTGATCGGCAAGCGCTTTCACCTCGGGTGAGGTGGGTTCGTACTTGAAGCGCGCCACGTAGTCGCCATACCGGATCGGGGCGGAGGAGAAGAACGTCTCGCCCAGGATGGGACGGTTGGGCGCGACGAACACGGCCAGATTGGGTGGGATCGGCAGGCCGGTCTTCTTGAGCGCGCCGATCAGCTCGCTGCCCAGCCACAGCGCGCGATCGGACAGCCGGGCCAGCAGGGTGGCACTGAGCATCCCGAGCGTGCGGTACGCGTGAGCGTCGGCGAACAGGAATTCCTCGTGGGTGACCAGGACGAAGTCCTGCGTGACGTTCGATTTGTCCTGAGGGTCCTTCATGGCCCGCTCGCCCTGCACGCCGATCGCTTTGATCCCGAGGCCGCGAACGCCGCGGTTCCTGTCACTGCGCAACACCCCCGAAGTGGTCGAGATGCGGGCGATCACCGGGTAGCTGCGCTCGGCGGCGAACATCCCCTGGGCGAGTACCTCGGGCAGGTCCGGGTTGACGATGAGCTCGCCGCGCAGGATGGCGTGGCTCTTGGCATGTGCGTCACGCAGACCGTGCTTGAACTTCTTGTAGGCCCGTTCGTTGTTCTTGTGCAGGGCCTCGACGATCTTCTCGATGTCCTCGTCCTCGTCGGCCTTGGGCTGCTCGAGATCGTGGCGATAGCGAACGGGATTGAGAGTTTCCGCCAGGCGACGTACGTCGGCGGCGGCCTTGGCTTCGGTCATACGGATGCCTTTCTGGTGGGGGAGACAGGGGTCCAGGGGGCGAACGGGTTGGTGACGCCGGCCAGGGCCGGGGACAGTTCGGGAAAGTGGCGCAACAACACCGAGCGCATGTCGTTGTCTCGCACCCAGTTCATGCCGGCGACGGTGTATGTCTCCTCACGGAAGTCGGTGGTGAAGAACCGGTCGCTCTCCAGCCGACGGGTCGCCATCAGGATGAACACCCGGAATGCGGTGTCGCTGAAGCCGAATCCGGGCGGCTTGGGCTCGGCGTAGAGGCCGATCATCAGGTCGACGAGATCCACGTCGTCGTCGTAGATCTCGCGAAGCTCGGCGGCCAGCACCGTCTCACCGGTCAGTTCCTCGAAGGTCCTCACCGGCTTGAGCCGGAACAACTCGCGGAACTGGTTGTAGCGCGGCACACCTCGCTCGCGGGAGCGGATCAGGTCGATCGTGGCCAGGTCCATCAGGGTGCCGTCGACTCTATGCATGTGCTGCAGATGCCGCGGGAAGTTGTGCAGCGACAACGCCCCGGGATGGGCGCGACCGAAGGAGTAGAGCAGATCGGCCATCGGGCTTTCGGACAGCCGGGCCCGCACTTTGAGCACCGACAACTCGGGGAGCTCGTACTGTGCGGTGACGTGGTCGTCGGCCAGCGAGCGGAACGTGAACTCGTCGGGGATCAGCGGGTGCATCCGGTACACCGCGACGAACTCCTCGGTCAGCGAGTACGGCACGCCGTGATGTGTGGTGGGCGAGCCGGGGATGCCGTGCAGCAGTGCGCTGGTGCTGATCCGACCGAAGCGCCGCCGGAACCGAGGGCCCAACCGCGCGCCGAGGAGCCCGAACCAGTTGACGCGCATGGCGGTCACCGTCGTCGGGTGGGCGATGATGGCCGGCGTCCAGTCCACGGTGTGGATCTTGGCCATCAGTGCGGAATTGACCAGGCGGGCCTTGTCATAGAGCTGTTGGCCGGTCAGGTAGGGATAGGCCTCGGCCAGGCGGTCGCAGATGGCGTTGTGCTCACGCATGAACAATGAGTGCAGCAGCGCCAGGCCCACCCAGAAGTTTCCCGCGGTGCCGGTCAGGTCGGCGGTCGCCTCCACCTCGGGCGGCGGTAGGCCCACGTCATCGATGCGGAGCTTGCCGAGCTCCGGCGCGCGCAGAGCACTCGCGAATGCCGGTGTGGTCCCGTAGATCTGGGAGGCGTCCCACCAGTGCGACTCCTGCGTGACGAAGGTCGGCGGCCCGGCGGGGGCGGGGCACGGATCAGGCGGGGTGCGCTCGACGCGCATCGGACGCTGGGGCCAGGGGTCGTCGTCGCGCAGCGGCACCACCCAGGGCTGGGTCGGGACCGAGCCGTGGGCGAACCAGTCGTGCACCTCGAACTGAATCCACGCCGCGGCGAGGAGGTTGAGAGTGGTCGCGGGCTGAAAAGTGTCGCGGGTCAGCAGGGTACGGCTGATCAGCCGCGGGTTGGGGTCGAGCAGTTTGTGGGGTGATTCCGGATAGGAGTGTTCGGGTGGGACGTTGCGGCCGAACCGGCATCCGACCGCACCCATCCTCGGATCGGCGAGATCGTTGTAGGACCCGTCACGGGTGCGGGCACTCAGATAGTTGCCGGGATCTACGGGTCCGGTAGGCGGGATCGGGGCAGGTTCGGCGGCATACAGATTCGACGTCCGAAGCTGGTGCCGCAGCCCGATCAGCACCGCCAGGCCGATGATCTTGGGCAGGCGTGCCCAGCCGACGGACTGGTCGATGCATTGGGCCCCGCGGGCCGCGAGGGTGACCGTCGCCGACCGCGATCGGGACCAGACCGCGGCGAGTGTCCCCGGGGCCTGCCGCGCCGACGTCACCATCGTGTCCTCCGTGGCCGGTGGAGCGATCCGTGCACAACCGGACCGCGGTGTGCGTTTGACACACACGTCGATTGTTGTGCACGCCGGCGGAAAAGACATGAGTAGTTCGCTACTCGAACCCGTGCCGTGGACAGGTCCGGCCACGCGGTGTCACGGGGTAACGCACGGTTCAGGGCCCCTGGAAGACAGGTAGCGCTCCACTCGTGTGGCTATGCGTTGGTCCGTCCTACGTTCGCCGGTATCACCGATCACGTCCGCAACCGAAGGAGGGACGACGATGACATTCATACCGTGCACGATCAAGGGGTTGCCCGCCGAGAAAGTGATCGCCTCCGCGGAGGCGGCCGTTGAGGTCAACCCGGCGAATGCGCCCAACATCACGGGACTGTCCGCTGACGACCTGCCGTCGCGGGAGCACCTGGCGGTGATGACCAACAAGCGGTGGAGTGCCGGCGGGGTCCGGCTCACCGTCGGCTTTCTCGACTCTCCACCCGCGGACCTGCAGAGTCGGATCCTGGCCCACATGAACGCCTGGGGGTCATGGGCCAACGTCAGGTTCGTGGCCTCCAGTGTCAACCCGCAGGTGCGGATCGCGCGGGTGGCCGACGACGGCTACTGGTCGTACCTCGGTACCGACATCCTGCTGGCCGGGGCGAATGAGCCGACCATGAACCTCGAGGGCTTCACGATGAACACGCCCGAATCGGAGTTTCACCGGGTGGTGCGGCACGAGACGGGCCACACGCTCGGGTTCCCGCATGAGCACCGGCGCAAGGCGATTGTCGACCGGATCGACCGGGAAAAGGCCATCACCTTGTTCATGGCGACCCAGGGATGGTCGCGTGAGGAGGTGATCGAGCAGGTACTGACCCCGTTCGACGTCTCTGCGTTGATCGCCACCAATGAGACCGACGAGAACTCGATCATGTGTTACGACCTGCCCGGGTCGATCATGACCGACGGAATCGCCGTGCCGGGTGGAACCGACATCGACAACCTTGACGCCCAGTTCGCGGCCGGCCTGTACCCGGGCCCGGTCTCCCCGAGTTCGGTGTGGCCGAACGGCAAGTTGTACTTCTTCAACGGTTCGCAGTATGCGCGGTTCGACGATGCGACAGGCAAGACGGACCCCGGATATCCGCTGCCGATCGCCGGCTTCTGGGCCGGGTTCCCGGCCGACTTCGCCGACGGTATCGACGCGGATGTGTTGTGGACCAATGGGAAGGCCTACTACTTCAAGGGCAGTCAGTACGTGCGCTTCGACCTGCCGACCGACCGGGTGGATCCCGGTTACCCGATGGACATCTCGGCGAGTTGGCCAGGGGTGTGGCCGGATGGGTTCGACGCGGTCGTGGTGTGGCCCAACAGCAAGGCGTACTTCTTCAAAGGCTCGGAGTACCTGCGCTACGACATCGCCACGGACCAGGTCGACGCGGGCTACCCGAAGCCGATCAAGGACAACTGGGCGCCCAACCTGCCCGTCGAATACGAAAGCGGCGTCGATCACGTGGTGATCAGGAACAACCGCAAGGCCTACTTCTTCAAGGGGTCGCAGTACATCCGGTACGACATCGCAACCTCGCGGGTGGACAACGGTTATCCGAAGCAGGTGGCCGGCAACTGGCCGGGGTTGTGGGCCGACGGGGTCGGCCGGCCGGACTAGCGGGCGCCGGATGAACCCGACGGCGGGCACCGTGAATTCGCCGGTGCCCTTCACCACTCGGGCGCTCATGCTCGATCCAGACCGGCTGAACCGGCGACTGCGAGAGCTCGACTGCATCGGCGACCTGACCCGGTTGCAGCCGAAAACCGTTGCCGCCGTGTCCCACCGAGCTCGCGCCGGAGTACACAACCACTACGTCGACGGTATGCCCAGACTGCTGCCGATGATGGTGGCGTGGGCGCGCGGCGCGCACGTGGCCGACCTCGACGGCAACGAGTTCATCGACCTCGACAACGGGCGCGGGGCCAATATTCTCGGCCACGCACCCGCGGTGGTGACCGACGCTCTGCGATCCGCCCTCGACGACGGCCTGTCGTTCGCGGCCGGGCACGAGACCGAGACGGCCCTGATGAGCCTGCTGCTGGCCGCCGTCGGATGGGCCGAAGGCGGATTCTTGAGCAGTTCCGGCACCGAAGCGACCATGCACGCGATCAAGCTGGCCCGCGCCCATACCCGGCGCCCGCTGATCGCGACGTTCGACCAGTGCTATCACGGTCACCACAACGACGTGCTGGCCGCGCGGTTACCCGACGGGACGGTAACCGCGTCGATGCCCGGCGTCCCACCGTCGGTGGCATCGTCGACCCTCGTACTGCCCTATGACCGAAGCGCGTTCGAGGTGATCGAGGCGCGGGCAGCCGAACTCGCATGCGTCATCGTCGAGCCGATCCGCTCGAGTTGGCCGCTGCTGAACCGCGAGTTCCTGCTCGGATTGCGTGAGGTGACATCGCAACACGGCGTTCTGCTGGTGTTCGACGAGGTGCTGACCGGTTTCCGGTTCCGGTTCGGCAGCGCCCTCGACGCCCGGGGCCCGACGCCCGACCTGGCCAGCTTCGGCAAGATCATCGGCGGGGGTCTACCGATCGGGGCCACCGTGGGGCGCGCCGACATCATCGAGATGGCTGTCAGCACAGGGGAGCACCTCCGCGACGCGCAGACCCGCACCCGGGTTCTCGGAACCTTCTGCGGCAACGTCCTGTCCTGCACCGCCGGATTGGCCCAGCTCGGTTATCTGCGGGACCACGGCGATGCTGTGTACGACACCACCCGGGCGGCGGCCGATCGATTCGCCGGGCATCTGCAGTGCCTGCGCGAGGAGGCGGGTTTCCCGATTGCGGTGCGGCGCTACGAATCTCTGGTCCGTCCGCTGTTCGGCACGATGGGCGTCGAGGACTTCGTCGACGTGGTACACCCGCAGCGCCTCGCACTGGCCGAATACCTGTGGACCTATTACCTTCGCGCGGCCGGGGTACACCTTCCCGAGTTCCTGTACCCGTTGTTCACCGCCGCGCACGACACCGAGGTGATGGATGCGGTCTGCGAGGCGATCACGCGATCCGTTGCTGGCCTGCGGCGTGACGGGCTGTTCTGAAACCGACGAAACTCCTTGCCTCACAGCAGGTCGCGCCGACGCAGTGCGCCGAGGTAGCCGTGGACGACATCAGGTGTCAGATGGGGGACCGGGAACGGAGCGTCCATCGCCTCGAGGCCGTCGCGGAATCGTCGTGCCGGGAAGGCCGAACCCGCAACAGCTTCGGCGGGTTGGGCGAAGGCGGCCATGAGCGGGAGCAGGCAGTGCCGCCGTTGCCGCGTCGGTAACGCACGCATGGCCGTCTCGAACCGGGCGGCCCACGCTCGATGCGAATCGATCCGGGTGATCGGGTGCCCGGCCGCATTCAGCCAGTCCACCACCACGTCGAGCGAGATGGCGTCGTCGTGGTCGTTGACCACGTTGTAGGTCGCGAATCCGCCGGCCGGTTCGGGTCCGGCGGCCAGTGCCGCGATCGCCGCGGCGACGAAGTCGACGGGCAGGCCGTCGTAATGCGGCCGGCCGGCCGGCTCCCGGTAGAAGGACCGCGGTGCGATGCCGGTCGCGGCAAGGCTCAGCAGCAGCCGGGTGAACACGTCGCCGATGTTGAGGTGATCACTGAATCGGCTGTGCGCCAGGATCATTCCGGGGCGGAACACCTGCACGGAGAGGCCGTGGGAATCATGCGCCTCACGTAGCAGTACCTCGCCGGCCCACTTGCTGATCACATAGCCGTTCGCGGGTGCGGCGGTGCGGGTGCGGGCCGGACAGCCGACCCGGACATCGGCGTCCTCTGGGAGTGCCCTGCCGTCGTCGGTGGTGCCGGCAGCCGCGGTGGAGACGAAGGCGAATCGCTTCGACTTGCCGGTGATCGCCAGCCGGATCAGCCCGGCGGTGCCGACGACGTTGGGGCCGAAAAGTTCCGGGTAGGGCAGCAGGTGGTTGACCAGTGCGCCCGCGTGCACGATCAGGTCGACCGTGGCCGCCAGATGCGACCAGGTGGCCCCGTTTAGGCCGAGGTGCTCGTCGGTGAGATCACCCGCGAGGACCTCCAGGCGGTTTTCCGTGGTCCTGCCGAGTTCGGCCCGCAATCGATGGCGGGCTTCGGCGTTGTCGCCCCCGCGGATCAGGCAGATCACCCTGCCCCCGGCGGGAGCCAGCCGGCGCAGCAACTGTGCACAGAGCGGTTGTCCGAGAAAGCCGTTGGCACCGGTCAGCAGGACCGTCCCGGGTGGCCCGCAATCCGGGGCCACGTGCCGGTCTCCGGCGAAGCCGCATTGCCCGATGAACCGGTCCAGTGTCAGATCACCGGCGGGTACCAGGTCGGTGCCTGCGATGTGCACGCCTGCGCAGTCCGGCCGGCGGGCGGCGCGGCGCTGTGCCTCGATCAGCGAGGCGATACCGGTCAGGCTGCGCGTGGGTTCGATGACGGCGGCGGCGGGCACCGGGACATCGAAGATCTCGGACAGCAGGTTCGCCAGCGCCAATGCCGCCAGGGAGTCGGCGCCGGTGTCACTCAGGACGGTGTCGGCATCGATGCCGTCGATGCCGAGAGTCGCGGTGGTGGCCCGGAGCACCGTGTCCAGCGCCGGGCTGTCGGCGGCGCTCCGTCTGACCGCGGCGAGTTCTGCGGACTGGCGGTCGAGGATGGCGGCGTAGGCATTTTCGAGTTGATCGCGGTAACAGGCGGTCAGCGCCGGCCGGGCCGGTTTGGCGGTAGGGGTGAGCAGTCCGTTGTCGATGCTGAACGGCCGACTCTCGATCAGGATGTCGCGCGGTATTTCGTACGGGCGTAATCCGTTGTCGCGGGCGATCGTCTGCAGCGATCCGAGGATCGTCGCCCTGGTGGCGGCGGGTTGTCCGGGAGAGTGCTCGGGCACGACCACCGCCAGTACGAACGCATGTCGGCTGCTGCCGTACACGAAGATCTGCCGCACATACGGGCTGGCGACGAACACCGATTCGAGCTGGGACAGCGCGACGAACTCACCCTGGGACAGCTTGACCACGTTGCTGCGGCGATCCACGAACGTCAGGTGGTCCGGTCCGATCTCGGCCATGATGTCGCCGGTGCGGTAGTAGCCCGCGGCGTCGAAGGCCGTGTCCGTCGCATCCTCGCGGTGGTAGTACCCGGGGCTGAGAATCTCGGATTTCACGAGTAGTTCCCCGCGGGGATGCGGCCGGTCGGTGCTGAAGTACCCCAACTCGGGAACGTCGACCAGCTTGTAGTCGATCACCGGAGGCCGCACCACCCGACCGTCGTTGAGTACGTTCCCCGTTTCGGTGGTGCCGTAGCCGATCGCGAGGTGGACCTGCAGGCACGATTCGATGAAGGACGTCAGCTCCGCTGACAGCGGCGCACTACCGGAGGCCGCCAGCAGCAGCCGCCCGCCGAGCACGTTCTCCCGCAGATCGGTCATCACCTTCTTTCGCACCGTCGCGGGGGCCGAGCCCGGCGTCGAGCGTCGGCCGTACTCGCGTTGGTATCTGCTGTAGATCAGCTCGGACACCCGGGGGATCAGCGGCAGCACCGTGGGGCGTACCAGCGCGATGTCGTCGAACAACGTCGACATGTCCGGTGCACCGGCGAAGTACGCGGTACCGCCACTGGCCAGCGTGGTGAGCACCAACGCTTTCCCGCCGTAATGGCTCATGGGCATGTAGTTGTAGGAAATCACCGGTATGGCAACGGAATTGCGCCAGGTGCCGGCGACCATGCGTTCGGTGTACATCGCTGCCTTGGGTGGCCCGGTGCTGCCCGAGGTGTAGGACAGCCCGACCAGCCGGTCCGGATCGGCCGGCGGCAACGGTGGGCGCGGCCACGGTGCGTGGCAGAGTCGACGCCCGCGTCGAATGACCTCGTCGAGGCTCTCGACCAGTACCGGGCGGCCGGCCATCCACAGGCGGGCCTTTTCGAAAGCCTCACGTGCCACGACGCTGTCGGGTTGATGGTCGAAGACGATGAGACGGCGCAGACCCGGATGGGTGCATGCCGCCTCGACCGCATTGGGCAGCTGATCGGAGCCGACGGCGAGCACCGACGCCCGGGTCTCTGCCAGCACCCGGGCCAGCTGCGCCGGTGGGGCACCGTACTGGACCGGGACTGTCACCGCGCCGGTCAGCGCGCAGGCCAGGTCGAGGGTCATGTAGTCGGTACTGGCGAACCCCACCGTACAGACGAAGTCCCCGGGCGAGATCGAGAACTGTTGGTGAGTACGCCAATCCGCGGCGATCGCGTTGATCCGCTGCCAGAGATCGCGATAGCTGATCGTGTGCAGCGCGGACCCGGTGCACCGGCCGAGTGCCGGGCGGTCCGGGTAGCCGGCCATGACCGCGGCGATGATGCCTGCCAGCCCGAGACCGTCCTGGCGGACCGCGGCGGACACCTCGGGCAACGGAAGGGCACTGCGAAATTGCCGGTCGGCGGCGTACAGTTCCGCCGCGCGCCCGGCCATTTCCGCCGTCAGGTCCGGGCGCAGCGGGCGGCCGCATACGGTGCGAGTGTCGGGCATATTGCAACGCCGAACGGTGCCGAGAGGGCGAAGGGTGCCGGATCGGCCGGATCAGGGCCGAACAACCCGAACCGTGAGAACCGGGCGATCTTCGTGACGCCGTCGTCGTCGAATTTCTGGTCCGGGCCAGGTGTCATCCGCAGCTGGTACAGAGTGTGCCGGTCCACGGCGCCCTGCACCGGGAGGAAGGGCCGATCCGGCGGTCGGGGGACATACCGGATCACCCGGGGTGGCAACTGTTCGGTGGTCGGCCTGATCAACGCCGTGGGTCTGTCCCGGACGATCGGTGCCTGCTGCATGCTGAGCGAGAACGCCCGGATGCTGGGGGATTCGGTCATGGGTGACTCCGTCTGTCAGAGATGGTCAACGGGGAGTGCGGCGCATCGGCGACATCGTGTCAGCCGATGCGCCGCAACAGGTTTCAGAGCAGGCCGCCCAGGATTCCGATTCCGGTGCTGGCGACTTGCTCCCACGGGAAGTCGAATGAGGCTCCGACGCCCGCTTGGTTGGTGAATGCCGCGGCCCCTGCCGGCGTGCGATCGATCGGCGAAGCCTGGGGCGGCAGCATTTCATTTGCTGTACTCATGGATTTCTCCTCGTTTGTTGTGTGTTGAACTGACTGAAAACCTGATCTGCTGATTGATTCTCGATTCGCTCCTTTCAGGGGTGAACGCGGTCAGTACTTGATCCCCTTCGATGCGTAGCACATCGAACGGGCCAGTCCGGGAAGGTCTCCACAGCTCACCGAGGCCTGCACCGAACCTGTCCCGATGCCTCCGCGGGCATCGTCGTCCAGACGCGCGATCCCGGGTCGCTGTGGCGGCAGCGCTCCCGCGGGAGCCTGGCGATTAGGTGTGATCATGTTTGCTAACCTCCTGAAATCAGGTACTGATGGATGGGCGCCAGCTGCACCGGCCACGGGTCGCTGACGTCGACTGTGGCCTGATACACCACTCGGGCCCGTCGCTCGTTCTCGGGCGAGAAGAACGTGATCTTGACGTCCCAGCAATCGCAGTCGAGCCGACCGAACGGGCTCTTGACCGCAGTGATGCTTTCCAGCGAGTACAGGCTGGTGACGTCGCCGTCCACCAACTCGCCTGCCAGCAGGCCCTTGGCCATCACGTCCGAGAAGATGAAGGCGTTGGTGGCCGTGTAGTTGATCGCCCGATCGGCCGACGACGAACCGAGATTGCGCAACTCGTAGTAGACCTTGTCGAGCATCTGCCGGAGTTTGAGTTCCGTGCGGGATTCGGCCTTGGACCGGTCGATACCGAGCTGAGTGGTCAGCTTGTCGAAGTCGATCGCGCCCAGCACCGCCTTGACGAGGTTGTTCTCGTTCCAGGTGTACAGCCCTCGGCGCTGCACCACGATCACCGGAAGGCGTTGTCCGGCGAACGTCGTCACGGTGCGGCTGGTGAGGACACCGGGAAGCGATACCCGAGAGACGAAGTCGTCGTCCTCGGCCGGAAGCACCTGACAGCGCAGCGCATGCCGCAGCATCTCGTAGACGGCTTCGTGGTAGGTGACCTCGGCCTCGATCGCATAGATCGGGGTGAGGTTCAGGTTCATCGTCCAGATCAGCTTGGTCGACTCCCACGGATGCTTGTCGAGGTAGTTGGCGAGCTGGACCGCGTCGTACGGATTGGGTTCGGTGACTATCGGTGTCTCGTCGGAGCTCTCGGCCATCGGCATGAGTTGGCGGAAGCCGTCACGACGGGCCTCGGTGCCGAAGTCGAACCCGATATTGCCCAGTGCGAACACATTTGACACCGGCATGGGGTGCGCTGACTGGGGCGGGGTGGGCGCCTCGTGCGCGGCGGACGCGGTCGGGGCCTCCTGGGCCGCCGTCGTCCCGCATGAGCACGGGGCGCCGCCGCACGACGGTGCCACTCCCGTCGGCACCGCAACGGCGTCGGGCGGTGCCGGCGGAGGCCCGGGGTTCATCAGTCGGGGGTCAGGGAGTGTCGGGTCGACGCCTGAACTCGCGACGTGGGGAATCTGTGTTGTAGCCATCTCGGTCACTTTGTCTCCTTGGGTGATCAGCGCGTGTGCGCCGCGAACGTTGAGAATTCCCGCCAGGCAGCGGGGGTCTGAATCCCGGGCGCAGGCCAGCGCACTGGCGATCACCGCCCGGCGCACCTCGGCAACGTCGGCCCCACTGCCTCGCCGCCGTTGCGCGGAGAGCAGCAGCGCCGCCAGGGCACTCACGATGGGGGTGGCGAAACTGGAGCCGCTGAGCTCGGCGATCGCGCCGCCCGGTATGGCGCCGGGAATCGACTCGCCCGGGGCCAGTACGCCGTTCAGTGCATACCGATCGCCGAAGTTGCTCGATGGCAAGGCGCTTCCGGTGCGTCCCAGCGCGCCGACGGCCAGGACGGTGGGCAGCGCGGCAGGCGCATGCAGGCAGTCGCACCCGTCGTTGCCCGCCGCGGCGACGATCAGCACGCCGTTGCGCTCACATGCCTCGACGGTGCGGGCCAGCAGGGGGTCGGCCTCTCCGCGTTCGACGAGTTCGCCTCCGCTGATGTTGATCACATCCGCCCCGCTCAACATCGCCCGTTCTATCGCCCGGGCGAGGTCGAGTTGCGAGAGGTGACCACTGCTGTCCTGGAAGATGGGGACCACCACTCCGCGACAGCCGGCGGCCAGGCCGAGTGTTCCGGTGCCGGGCTTGCCGAACACGATGCTCGCCACGTGAGTTCCGTGGCCGGACATCGCGCCGGTGCCGGCCTCGTCGAGAACCAGCGAGTCTGCGCGGGTGATCCTGGCGTCGGCGAAGCACGGATGGGTCAGGTCGACCGGGCCGTCCAGGATCGCGACGCACACCTCCGGGTCGGGAATCACCGTGTCCCGCAACGAGGTCAGCTCATCGAGGATGAAGTCGGTGTCGGCCGCCCGCATGGTCTGCGGTGGCTCGGTAGCCTGCACCTGGTTCATGGCGCAATCGTGCGCGGCTGATGGGTGGTCCCACAATTGGCCGTCGGGTGGATTTCGGGCGTGCCCCCTATGGGGGTGGAGAATGTACCGGCACGGCAACTCGGCCTATATCTTTCGGGCGATTTATCCTCGCCCGCATTGACATTGTCGACAGCGCGGCAGTAGCACGAATGGCATGGCATCTAAGCGGAGCAAGAGAAGCATCGAGCAGATGCGTCAGGATCTGTTCGCGGTCAAAGAGCGTCAGGACGGACTGCGGGCCGAGCACCGCAGGCTCATCTGCGAGCTCGACCTCAACTCGGGTGGCGAGTCGGCCATCCTTCGAGAGCAGCGCCGGTGGAACACCAGCCCGCCTCCGCTGCGCCCATATGTCCGGCCCGCGCCGGCGCAGACTCCCTGATTCTCGGCTCGGCCGGACCGTGGCCGAGTTTGCGGGCCACGTAGGCCCGGCGCCGTACGCCGAGTTTGCAGATCACGTTGTGGACATGGCTTTTCACCGTGCCGGGGGAGATGTGCAGGTGGTCGGCGATCTCCTTGTTGGTCAGTCCATGTGCCAACAGCCAGGCCACTTCCTGTTCCCGCTCGGTGAGGCAGTGGCTCTGCCCGCCGGCGCGCCGGCCGCCGTTGGCCTCGATGCCGCGCAGCAGGGCGCCGGAGATCTCGTCGGAGCAGTGCGCCGCACCCCGGGATACGTTGACCAGAGCGCTCCCGAGTTGATCGACGGAGGCGTTGCGTCCCACCAGCCCTGCTGCGCCGGCACTGGCCCAGGCCATCGCCTGACCGGGATCGTCATCGAGTGCGACGGCGATCAGTTTTCGGGGCGGGTCGGAGCGGCGCAGCGCCGATGCGGACTCCAGCGCCAGGCGAGTGCTGACCTCGATCACCACGATGTCCACGGGCAGGTCGATCCTGGCCAGGTCGCCCAGGGCGGCGGTGGCATCGGTTGCGGTCCCCACGAGTTCGAATCCCGGGATGCGGAGAAGCCATTCGGAGAGCAGTTCGGTCCAGGCTCTGACCGCGACGATGGCGAAGACGTGGTGTCGCATGATGAGTTCCGATGGGTTCAGGTTCGCCTGCACGGCAGGAAGATCGGGGCCACTTGAAAATGCGACTCAAGCGTGTTCATGACACTTCCCTACTGATGCGGGCAACCAACGTGTCAACCGATGTTAGGGAAGCCGCCGACCCGCGGTATCGAGTAATCCACTACGCGAGTTTTCTCATCTGAGGCCGTGGTGGGATCGATGCGCTCAAGCCGTGGGTGCGCGCCGTGTCCGGTGGCCGGTGGGGGTTGGGACGGCACGGCGGATTCGGGTAGTCGGCTACTCGTGCTGCGCGATCGGGCTCGAGCCAGGATCGTCAGCATGCCGATTCGGCCCACCCTCGCCTCCGTGATGCCCGATCCTGTGTGCAGTGCGTTTTACATGGTCGAGCACGGTTGCGAGGTGTTGCGGTGAGTCCTTCCGGCAGTGAGATCTGGACCGACCGGGTGCAATGCGCCCTGGGCGACTTGGCGGCCGAGCAGATCGATGCGAGCCCGCAGAAGCTTCTGGAGGCGGTGGCGGCCAGGTTCGCATCCCGCTTCGACTCCGACGATCGGCTCGGCGTGGACGGCAAGCCCAAGTGGCACCGCAGTGTCGAGGACGCCGTCGACGAGCTGGTGCGCCGAAAGCAGGCCAGCCGACGCAGACCGGCGAAGAAGGCCGGAGCCGTTGCGCCGCAGCCGATCGTGCGGTTGACCTCCGGGGGACGGGCGGCCGCCGAGCAGGCGTGCGACCGTGCGATGGCGCCGGACGAGCGGGCCAGGACGGTGGCGCCGGCCACGGCCGAGCCGCTTCCGCATCGCGACCTGCTGGTGGCGGGGGTGATCACTCCGCCGCTGCGGGAGAAGTTCGTGGTGGGCCCCGACGACGACCCCGAGCAGACTCGGGAAACGTTGTGGCCGATCATGATCGAACTGAATCTGCGGTTCGCCGCGGGTGTCGCGGCAGCCGTGCAGCGGGTGCGGGAGCTGTGGCGCCTGGTGGGGGGAAGCGGCGAACCGGTCGCGGTGGCCGACCAGTTCATGGCCGGCGAGCTGACGACCAGGCAGATCGAAGGCATGGTCTCCGCGGACGCGGTCCCCCAACAGTGGCCCGAGCGTGCGGTCTACCGGATCTGGCCGGACTTCGATGCCCACCCCCAGATCGATGCGTCGTCGAACACCGTCAAGGTGCTTCCCGCGCAACGGACGTTCGCCTGCTACGGATCGGGAATCGTCTGGGCGGTCGTCGATTCCGGGATCGACGAGACTCACCCGCATTTCAAGGGCCGGGCCACCGTGGCCGATCCGACGGTGCACGACCTGCATCGTGATTTCACCGTCACCGGCGGTGACACGGCGTTCGCGCCGAGCGCACTGCAGGATGCCGACGGGCACGGCTCCCATGTGGCGGGGATCATCGCCGGCGGGCTGACCGAGGGGTTCGCCGACGAGGTGTACGTGGCCGAGAAACGCTTCAATGTCGGCGCACCGGAAGGTGACATCCCCATCCTGCAGAAGCGGGTGGTCAGCGATCCCGGTCGGTTGGCGGGGATGGCACCCGAGGCAAAGCTGGTCAGCCTCAAGGTGCTCGGTCCCGGTGAGAAGGCTTCACGGGTGAGCCGGGTGATGCGGGCTCTGGCCTATGTCCGTGCCGTCAATGCGGCGAGCGAGCGGATGCCCCGCATCCACGGGGTGAACCTCAGCCTGGGATACGAGTTCGCGGCGGAGTGGTTCGCCTGCGGTCAGAGCCCGTTGTGCATCGAGGTCGACAAGACCGTCCGGTCGGGGGTGATCGTGGTCGCCGCGGCGGGTAACAGCGGATACGTCTCGCTCAACCCGCTGTTCACCACCGATGTCACAAAGTTCAGCGCGGGCATGACGATCAACGACCCAGGTAATGCCGAACGGGCGATCACCGTGGGGTCAACCCACCGCGACGCTCCCCATACCTCCGGGGTTTCCTATTTCTCGTCCAAAGGGCCCACCGGCGACGGCCGGCGAAAACCCGATCTGCTGGCGCCCGGTGAACGCATCACCTCGGTCGCGGCAGGCAAGCTCCGCAGCGATGTGCTGCGCCAGACCGATGCCCCGAAGGCAAGCGCGGCGATCTACATCGAGGCCACCGGGACGAGCATGGCCGCACCACATGTGTCCGGCGCGATCGCGGCGTTTCTGTCCGTCCAGCGTGAACTCATCGGCCGGCCCGACGAGATCAAGCGGGTCTTCACCGAATCGGCTACCTCCCTGGGCCGTGACCCGGCCTTTCAGGGCGGCGGCCTGCTGGATCTGATGCGGGCACTGCAGTCCGTCTGATGAGTTCACCCACGACCGTCGAGGAGGAGCCATGATCGAGAGAATCAAAGGCAAGCCGTTGTGGCGGCTGGTGTTCGACGCCGAGGGCGACGTCGATGACGCGACGTTGGCCGAACTACGGGACGGGGTCGGCGCGGAGGGACTCACCGACCTGGTGCTGTTCTCGCATGGCTGGAACAACGACGAGGCTGCGGCGGAGTCGTTGTACGCCAGGTGGTTCGACCTGCTGGCAGACCAGATCGACCCGGCCCGCAAGGTCGGATTCGTCGGCATCCGCTGGCCGTCGCAATTGTGGCGTGACGAACCGATCCCCAACTTCGACGATGCGCAGGCGGCGGACGGAGGCGGTGCCGCCGGACTCGAGGAGCGGGCGGGGACCGAGGCCGGGCCGGCCACCGTCGACCCGGCCGAGCTGGCGGATCTGAAGGACATGTTCCCCGACGGCAGCGCGCATCTGGACGCGATCGCCGAACTGTTGGAGAAGCCGCCGACCGCCGAACGGGCGGGCACGTTGTTCGACGAGTTGCGGAAATTCAACGCGGCCACCAAGACCGGTTTCGACGACGGGGAGGAAGACAAGCCGGTGCGGGTGCCCGGCATGCTCGACGCACAGCGCGACCCCGTCGACGTGTTCAACAGGTTCGCCGACCGATTGGCCGATGCCGGAGTGCAATTCGACGGCGGCGGGGGCGGTGAGGCCGGCCTCGGCGATCTGGGCAGCAAGCTCTGGCACGGCGCCAAGGAAGTCCTGAGGCAGCTCAGCTACTGGAAGATGAAGAACCGCGCCGGTGTGGTCGGGAAGAAGGGACTCGGCCCGGCGATCGACAATCTGGTGGGTGCGCACCCGGATCTGCGGATTCATCTGGTCGGGCACAGCTTCGGTGCCCGGCTGGTGTCCTTCGCGCTCGACGGGATCGCCGATCGGACACCGTCGCCGGTGAAATCGGTGACCCTGCTGCAGGGAGCGTTCTCGCGGTTCACCTTCACCAAGGGCCTCCCGTTCCGCGACGGGGACGGTGCCCTGGTCGGGCGGTTGGCCCGGATCGACGGCCCGATGGCCGTCTGCTACTCCAGCCACGACCGGGCCTTGGGCACCTTCTACCCGCTGGCCTCGCTGACCGCGGGGGAGGACGCCGCCGCGATCGACGATCCGTTGGCCCGCTGGCGGGCGATGGGGGCGATGGGGGCGTTCCGCAGCGAGACGCAGGTTCTGGACGATCCGGGTGTGCCGTACCCGTTCCAGCCCGGACAGATCCTGAACCTGGATTCGTCGGCGGTGGTGGCCAAGGACGACGGCCCGTCGGGCGCGCACAGCGACATCTTCCACAAGGAACTGTGCTGGGTTGCCGCTGCTGCCGGGAAGATGAACCCGGCTTGAGTGTGTCCGAGGGGGTGTGTGAGTTCACGACATAGGTGACACATGAGTCGGGGCATGGGTGACACCTGCGATGGACCTCGATGAGTCGCGTCATAGGTGACAGTCATG
>JAZBEZ010000014.1:0-115894 GCA_036235365.1 Mycolicibacterium sp. 050232
TTGGCCGAGGCGGCCAGGTCGCGCACTGCGTGGGCGGGCAGGATCCCGTACCCGGGCAGATATCCCGGATCATTGCTGGTGCCGTCGAGGGTGGACTGGTTGGCCAGCACGTGAACCACCGCCGCGTCGGCGGCTGCCCGGTTCTGCGCGGCCGGGCACTCGTCGCGGCCGCACCGGCAATCCAGGTGGGCTTGCATCCGCGCCAGCGGACCCACCGCATCGGCGCGCCGCTGATCAGGGGTCCGCGGATCGTGGGGACACACCGTGTCGGCCAACGCATCCAACCGCTGATCCAGGGCGGCCGCGTCAACAGCGTCGACGTTGGCCCAGATCGTGGCCCGGCCCGGGCTGTTGGCCGCCTCGATCTGCACGAAATGTTCCTCGGTCAGATCCGGCGGCACCCGTTCCCCGTTCGGATCGAGTTTGGCGACCCACTGATCGATCCGATCCCGCAACTGTCGTTCCGAGAACCGCATCCACCGATGCGCCCGGGCGGACAGTTCGGCATCCAAGCTGGCCCACACCGCGCGGTCCGCGGTGGTGGTGCGCGCAATCAGCATCCGCACCACCCGGTAGTCGATGTCACCGACGGCGAACCGGGCCGCCACCAGCGGCAGTTTGTCGCGCAGCACCCGGGCGTGATGCACCTGGGTACCGGCGCGGTGCCGGCTGATCCGCATCGCCGCCGACACCTCGGCGCACACCTCCTCGAACGGATCGGTGCGCCACAAAATCGACTCGATCAACTCCTGTTCCCGCAGGCTGTCCAACGCCCCGATCGCCGCCAGACGGGCCGCGATCGCCACCGACTCGGCCCGCGCCGCAGCGCTGATCTGGTCGATCAGCTCCACATCCGACGCAGACTCGGTATCGAACATACGTTCGAGTATAGCACGTTCTAGTGGTTCATACTTTGTGATGTATCAGGACATGGGTGACAGTTGCGGGTTCCTTGGGCGGGTTCCTGGGGGTCGGCCGTTGCCGACGTATCGGATGCCGGGAGCGGGGCGGGGGTGCTCGGCGAGGACCTCACCCTGTAGGTCGGTGACGATGATCGCATCGCCGGTCTTCTCGCCAGTGCTGACGACGAGTACCTGCTCGAATGCGAGGTTCACGTCGACCTTGTAGTGCACGTGGTCCAGGCCGATGGTGCCCGATGTATTCACGGTTCTGAGGTGGGTGCCGGCGGGCAGGTCAGCGGGCGGCTGCGGTCGCCGGTGTTGGTATCGGCTCGGGACGCGCGCGTAGATGGGCCGGTCAGGTTTGGGGCGGGGCGGATCGGCCTTGGGGGTGGCCTCCCACACGGCCAGGGGTGTGACCCGGCCGGGCAGCCCTTGGTGGGGGCGCTCGGTGTTGTAGATGTGGTCGAACGCGTCAACCTGGGCTTGCAGTTCCTCGAGTGTCTCGTCGAGGGGCTGTTTGTCGAGGTAGCGAAACAGGGTCTGATGGAAGCGTTCATTCTTGCCCTGGGTGGTCGGCTTGTAGGGCTTGCCGGTGATCGCTTCCACGCCCAGAGCGCCCACGTGGGCGACGAGTTGGCCGACCACTCCGCGCCGCGATGGGTTCAGTGCGAGCCCGTTGTCTGTCAGTAGTCGTTGAGGGACTCCGTGGGCGGCAATAGCCTTGTCCACCACCGTGATCGCGGCGGTGACAGTCTCCCCGGCGGCGACGTGGGAGGCGACCGCGTAACGGGAGTGGTCGTCGATGAGCTGAAAGATCACGCACTTCCGGCCGCCGCTGAGCACGTACTCGGTGGCATCTAGTTGCCAACACGCATTCGGGACCGGATACACGAACCGCCGCCACGCCGAGCGGGGCTTTTTCTTCGGCTCCCGGCGAGCCACACCCGCCTCGCGGAAGATGCGTGCCAGCACGCCGTGGACGGGACCTGTTCTAGGCCCATGACGCGCATCTTCTCGTACACGCTGATCGGCCCGTGATCCAGACCGGAGGCCTGCAGGGCCGCACGCACCGCCACGGCCTGTTCCTTGACGTCGTCGGTCAGCTTCGATGGACTTGTCGTCGGTCGTCGGTCGTCGGGTCCGGGGTTCGAGCACCGCGGCCGGCCCATCGGTCTTTGCACGGCTTCTCAACGCGTAGAACGACTTTCGAGATATGCCGTGCTCGGAGCAGAACGTCGACACCGCCCCGCGAGGTGCATCATCAGGCCACTGCGAAATGGCGAGGCGAACACGAGGATCGATGGGTTCATTAACGGCCACCACCTGAGCCTGGGACCAGAAGTGTCACCACCAAGACCACCGGAACTGTCACCAATGTCTTGATGCAGAACTGTCACCCATGTCCTGATACATCACAGGCCGACATTTCACCCAGGCTCAGTGCGGCTTTCGGGTGATGACGTCGGCGACGCTCGCGATCGGCGAGGTCCTGGGCCGCCCACCGGCCTCATGCCGGTCTGCCAGCTTGTACGCGACGTAGAGGCCACGTACCCCGAGCCAGCACAGTGGCTCGGGTTCCCAGTTGCGTGACCGGTGCCCGACCCACGGCAGTTCGGTGATCGGGGTGCTGCGTCCCAGAACCAGGTCGGCCAGGGTGCGCCCGGCTAGGTTGGTGGCGGTGACCCCGTGCCCCACATAGCCGCCGGCCCAGCCGAGGCCGCTGGCCCGATCCAGCACGACAGTGGCCTGCCAGTCCCGCGGAACCGCCAGCACGCCGCACCAGCCGTGGGCGATCGGCACGTCACGCACCTGCGGCAGGATCGAGTGCAGGACGTCGGTGAGCAATCCGATGGTGCGGGCGGGCACCTGCCCGTCGACATCGGTGCGGGACGCGAAGCGGTACGGGACGCTGCGTCCGCCGATGGCGATGCGATCGTCGACCGTGCGCTGCGCGTAGAAGAAGCCATGGGCACTGTCCCCCACGGTTTCGCGCCCCTCCCAACCGATTTCGTCCCACAACGCGGCCGGGATCGGGTCCGTCGCGATCATCGAACTGTTCATCGGCAGCCACGCCCTGCGCAACCCGGGCAATGCCGGGGTGAACCCTTCGGTGGCGCGCAGCACGATCGGTGCCCGCACGGTGCCCCTGGCGGTGACGGCGCGGTCGGGTGCGATTTCGGTGACCGGGGTGTCTTCGTAGATCGTCACGCCGTGGCGTTCGACGGCCTCGGCCAGACCGCGGACCAGCCGTGCCGGCTGGATCCGGGCACAGTGCGGGGTGTGATACGCCGACACCACGCCGTCGAAGCGAATACGTTCGGCAGCTTGGTCTTTCGTCAACTCGGTGACGTCGTTTCCCCACGATCGCTCCTCGGCGATCGCGTCGGCCAGCCGCGCGGCCTGCGCGGGGTTTCGCGCGATTTCCAGGGTGCCGCCCTTGACCGCACCGGCGTCGATTCCCTCGCGGTCGGCCACCGTGATGACCTCGTCGACGGCTCCGTTGAGCGCTTGCTGCCAGGCCAGCACCCGGTCACGTCCGTGCTGCGCGGCCATCTGATGACGGTCGCCGGGAACCAGGCCGGACAGCCAGCCGCCGTTGCGACCTGAGGCCCCGAAGCCGGCGAACCGGGCCTCCAGCACGGTGATCCGCAGCGACGGGTCGGCCTGCGCCAGGTAGTAGGCGGTCCACAACCCGGTATATCCGGCGCCGACGATGCACACGTCCGCATCCCGATCCCCGGGCAGCGGAGGCCGGGGCGTGGGCAGTTCGTCGAACCAGTGGGACACCTGACCGTTGACCGTGTTGGGCACCGATGGATTCTGCCTGAACATCCTTCTTTCTGCCATGAGTCGATCAATTACTGCCAACGGAAATTGTTGCTCTGAGCTCTCGGTTTACACAGACATAACCGGAAGGAAGAGGCAGGAAATGAAGAAGTTCGGACTCGCCGTCGTCGCCGCAAGCGGGTTGAGCGCAGCGGTCCTTGGCCTGGCCGCACCGGCCCTGGCCGCCGAACCCGCTCACGTCGCAGCCCCCAGCTCCGTCACCATCTCCGCGGGTGTCGACCACCTGGACTGGCTGGACCAGATCCAACCCAAGGCGACCGCACCCAAGGTGGACACCACTGTCCGGCACAGCGGGGCCCGCTGACGCACACAGCACGAGAGGGGCGGCCCCGTACGGGGCTGCCCCTCTTCGCTTTTCGTCTACACCGCTCAGAAGGCGTAGCGGTGATACTGCGCCATGTACCGCAGCACCGGCACCGGCTTCATGACGGCCAGCATCAACCGGTAGTACCACGGCAGCGTGTTGAATACCTGGTCGTCGAACGGTGAGTTCCACGCCAACAACCGCGTACCCGGTACCGCGCGCAGGATGTCCTCGGGCTTGTTGATGGCCCAATGCAGTTTCGCTCCGGACCGGCGCACCACGGTGTTGCTCCATTGCGCCTTGATACCGAGACTGTTGAACGCGTCGAATTGCAGTTCTCCGGACGGGAATCCGTCGACGATGCGACGGAGCAGCGCGACTCCGTCGTGTTCGGTGAGGTACATGGTCAGCCCCTCACCGATCATCAGGGTCGGCCGGTCGGCGGGGATGTCGCGCAGCCAGGCCGGGTCGGTCACCGACGCCGCCACCACGTGATAGTGCTCGGCCGCCGGGTAGAGCTGTTCGCGCAGATGTGCCACGTCGGGGTAATCGATGTCGTACCACTCGACTCCGGGACCCGGCTCCAGACGGAAGTACCGGCCGTCGAGCCCGCACCCGAGGTGCAGCACCACGGCTTCGGGGTGCACAGCCAGGAACTGGCGGGTCCACCGGTCGAAGTGCGCGCTACGGGTGGTCACCGACGGTGCGGTCGCCTCGGTGATGGAGGTGCGGCTCCAGTCGTAGTCGATACGGTCGGCGATCTCCTTGGCCAGCTTGTCACCGAGGATCGGATTGGGCAGCCCGGCGTCGAGCGCCTTGGCGTAGAAGGTGGCCAGCATGGTCTGCGGCGCCCCGGACAGGTCGACTTTCAGCTTGTCGGTCATATCGCCAGGTTAGGCCGGAATATGCTTGCCGCCCAGTGGCTTAACGGCGCGCGGCGTGGTGTTCAGCTGCCGTTGCCGGCCCGTTTTGCGGCGCGCAGGCCCACCCAGAACTTCGCCGCCTCGGCGATGGATTCCTCGACTGGCCTTGGCTGCCAACCGAGTTCACGCACGGCTTTCGAGTGGTCGAGCTCGGCTTCGGCGCGCATGAGGCGCAGGGATTCCAGCGACAACCGCTCATCGGTCCCGCGCAGCTTGCCCTTGATCGTGCCGGCCGCGGCCAGCGCGTAGGACACCGGAAGCGGGATTGACCGCTGCGGAGGCGCCACGCCGGCGGCCTCGGCAGCCAACCGCGCCACCTCGGCGTTGCTGATCATCTTCTCCGAGATCAGATAGCGCTCGCCGGGGGTCCCCCGGTCGGCGGCCAGGAGCATGGCCTTGGCCGCGTCGTCGATGCCGACGGCTTCCAGATCGATCCCACTCATCACGAACGGCAGCTTGCCGAATGCCGCGCCGGCGATGATCGCGCCGTGCGGGGTCCGGCCCCAGTCACCGCTGCCGTAGGTGGTGGACACGCACATCGCCACGGCAGGCAGGCCGCGCTCACGCGCGTAGTGCAGCACCAGATCTTCGGCCTGTACCCGCGAGCGCACGTACGGCGTCACCTTCGACACGTCGACGACGTCGTCCTCGGTGGAGCGCTTGCCGCGGTGCCGCCCGACGGTGACGTAGCTGCTGGTGTAGACGAACTTGCGCAGGCCCGTGACCCCGGCGGCCGCCTCGAGCACGTTGCGGGTGCCCTCGACGTTGGTGCGGAACAGCGGTGCGGGGTCGCGCAGCCAGCCGCGGGGGTCGACGACGCAGTGGTAGACGACGTCGCAGCCGGTCATCGCCTCGCGCAGGGTCGCGGTGTCGAAGACATCGCCGAGCACCCTCGTCACGTCGAGGTCGTCGATCCCGATGGTGTTGGCGTTGGGACGCACCATGGCCCGGATCTCGGACCCGTCGGCTTCAGCGACCAGTTGCCGCAGCACATGGGAGCCCAGAAATCCGTTGGCCCCGATGACCAGCTTGGCGTTCATCGGCCGCCGCCCCCGAACTGTTGCAGCCACGCCTCGGCCTCGTCGGTCAGCGTGCCGAGTTCGGCCGCCTTGCGGCACCATTTGCGGGCGGCGGAGGCGAAGCGCAGCGGGTTGTAGACGTCTTCCTGGCGGGACCACAGGCCGTCGCCGGCGTAGGTCAGGATCGAGATGTTGGTGGCGCTGATGATGGTGCCGTCACCCGGGTCGCGCATGGGGTTGTCGAGTTCGCAGATGATCCGGCCGGTCGGCTCGTCGATCACCGACCACAGCGACGGGAACGAGGTCATGTAGCTGCCGGGGAAGGTGGTCATGGTCTTCCAGATCCACGGCCGTACCTGCTCGCGGCCTTTCATGGTGCCCACGGCGTGCTCGATGTAGTCGACGTCGATGGTGTAGTGGTCGGCCCACACATCCCAGTTCTTGGTCTGCGCGGCGCGATCGACGGTCTGCTCGAACGTCTCGAAGGCAGCGGCGAGTTCCTCGCGGCTGAAAGTGCTGCTCGTCACCCCAAAACTAGAACACGTTCTACCGGTCTTTGTCGAGGCCTGTCACTGCACCGCCAGCACCTGCCGGGAACCCAGTGGAGCCTGCAGTGCCACCTCGGCGGTGCCGTGCACCGCGAGGGCGATACACAAACGCCCGACGGACTCCGGTGGCGTCCCGCCGCGCAGTTCGATCGTGACCGTGTCGGCGGTCTCCTGCGTGACTAGGTGGACGCCGAAGCAATCGGGGGTGCCCGCGGTGAAGTTGACCAGGAGACGGTCCGCATCGCGGCTGAAGGACTCGATCGAGGTCAGGTGGGGGCCGACGATCGCCGGGTTGTCGGTGAACAGGGTTCGTGCCGGATCCGGCGGCACCTCGGGCACCGCGACCGCTTCGGGTTCAGCCGCCGCGGTGGGAGATCCGGCCAGCAGGAGTAAACCGGCCAGGGCTGCGGTTGCAACGTGACGCATGACCACCACGGTAACCACGGAGCACAATGGGGCACATGGGTAACTATTCGACAGCGATCCTGGCCGGCGGCTGCTTCTGGGGCATGCAGGACCTCATCCGCAAGCAGCCCGGCGTGATCTCCACCCGCGTCGGCTACACCGGCGGCCGCAACGACCACCCGACGTATCGGAACCATCCGGGCCACGCGGAGGCCGTCGAGATCGTGTACGACCCGATTCGCACCAGTTACCGGGCGCTGCTGGAGTTCTTCTTCCAGATCCACGATCCGTCCACCAAGGACCGGCAGGGCAACGACGTCGGCACCAGCTACCGCTCGGCGATCTTCTACCTCGACGACGAGCAGAAGCGCGTCGCGCTGGACACCATCGCCGACGTGGACGCGTCGGGACTGTGGCCGGGCAAGGTGGTCACCGAGGTGACCGCGGCAAGCGATTTCTGGGAGGCCGAGCCCGAACACCAGGACTACCTGGTGCATTACCCGAACGGGTACACCTGCCACTTCCCGCGCGCCGGCTGGAAACTCCCCAAGCGGCAGACCACCGGATAGCCGGTCAGGTCCCCAGCGGCGTGGCCCGGCGATGCACGACGATGCGCCCGCCCGCCGCGGGGGTGTAGGCCACCCCGCGGGAGTGCACCTTCTCTCCCGGTGCGGTGGTGGTCGCGATGGTGAAGTGGCGCAACACCGTTCGCAGCACCACGTCCATTTCGACGTTGGCGAACACCGCCCCGACGCAGCGCCGGGTACCGCCGCCGTACGGGAGCCAGCCCAGGCCGGGCCGGTTGCCCACGAATCGCTGCGGGTCGAACCGGTCGGGGTCGGCGAATTCCTTCTCGGCCTCCTGGATCTGCGAGATCGCCACGATCACCGAGTGCCCGCGGGGAATCTCCCACTCCCCCAGCCGGATTGACGGTGCGTAGACGTGACGGCCGGCGAAGTCGATGACGGTGCGGTTGCGCTGCACCTCCAGGATGGTGGCCTGACGGTACTCGTTGCCGTCGGTGGCCGCCTCGGCCACCAGGTCGGACAGCACCTGCGGATGACGGCTGATCCGTTCGAAGGCCCAGCCCAGGGTTGAGGCCGTGGTCTCGTGCCCGGCGGCCAGCAGGGTCAGCAGCTCGTCGCCGATGTCCTTGCGGGACATGGCCGATCCGTCCTCGTAGGTGCTGCGCAGCAACAGCGCCAGGATATCGTCGCGCTGGTCGAAGTCGGGGTCGGCTTCGACCCGGTCGATCAGCCGGTTGATGACGGCGTCGTAGCGCCGGCGATACGCGGCGAGCCGGCCCCACGGGCTGAACCGGCCGTAGGTCCGCGTCGGCGTCGGCACCACGACCAGCCGGGAACCCAGGGTGACCCAGGGCGGAATGATGCGACGCAGCTCGTCGAGCTGTTCTCCGTCGGCGCCGAACACCGCGCGCAGGATCGCGTTGAGGGTGATCCGCATCATCGGCTCGAGCGTCTCGAACTCCCGGCCCTCCGGCCAGGTCGCCATTTCCCGCAGCGTCTCCTCTTCGAAGATCTGCTCGTAGTTCTTGATGCTCTTGCCGTGGAACGGCGGGGTGAGCAGCTTGCGACGGCGACGGTGATCGGTGCCGTCGAGGGCGAACACCGACCCGGATCCGAGGATGCGGCTCAGGTTGGGCTGGATGTTGCCGACGTCGTCGGTGTTGGCGGTGAAGAGCTGCTTGGCCAGCTGGGCGTCGGCGACCATCACGGTGGGGCCGAAGATCGGGAGTTTGAGGCTGAAGACATCACCTTGGCGGCGGGCGATCTGTTTGACGACCCAGCGTCGGGCCAGGGCGAAGCCGATGGCCTGCAAGGCCTTCGGAACCCGCGCGGGCGGTGGCATCCGCCCCGGCGCCACGGTCTCGGCGGGATTCTCAGTGGTCGTCTCTGCAGCTACGAGCTCGGTCATACCATCTCCAGCCAGTTCTGGTACCGCGCGGTACCAATCGGTTGTGAGGTACGGTACTCCCAGGTACCAGGCAAAGCAAGGGGGTCAGCCGCGATGACCTACCGGCTGCGATTACTCGACGGGCTCGCCGCGGCGATCAGCGACAAGGGCTACCGAGACACCACGGTGGCCGACATCGTCCGCCACGCGCGCACCTCCAAGCGCACGTTCTACGACCAGTTCGGCACCAAGGAGGACGGCTTCCTCGAGCTGCTGCGCGCCAACAACGCCGCCCTCGTCGACCGCATCCAGGCCGCCGTCGACCCCGAGGCACCCTGGCGGGACCAGATCGACCAGGCAGTGGGCGCCTATGTCGACCACATCGCGTCCGCCCCGGCGATCACGTTGAGTTGGATCCGCGAACTGCCCGCGCTGGGCAGCAGGGCCCGCCCGTTGCAACGCGCAGCCCTGCGAGAGCTGACCGATCTGCTCATCGAACTCAGTGGCAGCGCAGGCTTTCAGCGGGCCGGCCTGCCCCGGCTCACCGAGCCGATGGCGATCATCCTGCTCGGCGGATTACGCGAGTTGACCGCGCTGATCGTCGAGGACGGTCGCGACATCCATGAGATCTACGGGCCGGCGGTAACCGCGTCGACCGCGATCCTGGGCCCTGCACCCGCCTCAAAATAAGAACTGTGCCGTATCACTTTGAGGTGTCGGACAGCCGATCCAGAACAGCCAGGACAAGTACGTGAGCGGCGTCGATCAGTTGTGCGCGCGGGCGCCTGCGGTGATCGAGTAGCCACTGCGTCGCGATCGTGGTGATCGCCCCGATGATGCCTTGGGCGATGACGTGCAACTGGGGCTTGGTGAGCGCGCTGGCCTTGAAGGAACTGTCGGCCAGGACTTCGACGGAACTGGCAAACCGCTCGGTTTGGGCCGCGTAGGCGGCATCGATGGTGGGACTGACCCCGAGGATCTCCAGTAGGGTGATCCTCGCCCTTCGCTGATCGGCCTCGATTGCACCGAAATAGCCTGTGAGAGCAGCGCTCAACTGTGCGTCGACGGTGTCGGCGGCCTCGACCACGGCGCTCACCATCGCGCTGTGTATCTCGTCGGCACAGCGCTCGTAGCAGGCCAGCAGTAGAGCCTCCCGGTCGGTGAAGGATTCGTAGAAGTACCGCTTGGACAATCCCGCTCGCGCGCAGATGTGGTCGACGGTGGCGGCGCCGTATCCGACGGTGCCGAACACGTCGACGGCGGCATCGACGATTTGCGCACGCCGCTGCTCGACCCGCTCGAGTGGCGCCACTCCCCGATAGGCCCGCGTCCCTGGCTGCACACGTCGATATTGACACATCACGGTTCCTGATATGAAACTGGAACGACGTCGTTCCCGAAAGGGCGGGTAATGCTTGCCGACAAGAAGGTGCTGGACACCAATCCGCGGATCCGGCCGCGTAGCCGGGTGGGGCACTACGCGAGGCTGCTGACGCCCGACGCGTTGGCGGCCGCGCAGCTGCCGCTGGCCCGTGACCTGCCGATGCGGGTCGAGCGCATCACTCAGGTGGCTCGCGGCCCACGCAACCGCAACCACGAACGGATGCGGAGCCTGGTGGTCTCTGCCGGCGGAAGGTTTCGGTGGCGTGCGGTGCCGAGCCCTGCCCTGCCAGGCCCTCACGGTGCGCTGGTACGTCCGCTCGCCGTGGCAACATGCGACGTCGATCGAGCGATGATGTTGGGCCGCACCATTTTTCCCCTGCCGCTGCACCTCGGGCATGAATGCGCCGCCGAAGTCGTCGAGGTGGGCGAGCAGGTGAGTACCGTTCGGGTCGGCGACCGGGTCGTGGTCCCTTTCCAGATCAGCTGCGGGACTTGTAGTGCGTGCCTGCGCGGTCACACCGCGAGTTGCATGGCGGTACCGCCGACATCCATGTACGGGTTCGGGATTGCGGGCGGGCTGTGGGGCGGGGCGCTGGCTGACCTGATGGCCGTACCATTCGCCGACGCCATGCTGGTGAGACTGCCCGACGGTGTCGATCCGGCTGCCGCGGCCGGTGTGGCAGACAACATCAGCGACGCCTACCGGCAGGTCGCGCCTCACCTTCCCGGGCTGCTGGCCGCTGATCCCGACGCCGAGGTGTTGATCGTGGGCCGCTTGGAACGCAACCACCCGTTCACGTCGAGCGCGGTGCTCTTCACTGCGCTGATCGCCCGAGTGTTGGGAGCGCGCCGCATCGGCGTTGTCGACACGTGGCCGGTCCTGCGTGAACGCGCCGAGGATTTGGGTTTTCGAGCCTGGGACCCGCACCGACCGCGGACGTGGCCCACGGCAGCGCTGACGGTGGATGCCACCGGCACCCCCGCAGGACTACGCCACGTTCTGCGGCACACCGCTCCCGACGGGATCTGTACCTGCGTGTGGTCACTACACCGCAGGTCCAGCGTGCCGTTGGCGGCCTGCTACATACGCAATGTCACGCTGCACGTGGGCCGCGCACACGTGCGCTCCGTGATGCCCGAGGTTCTCGGCATGATCGCGACCGGCAAGTTCCAGCCCGAACTGGTGACGACCAACATCGCCTCGTTCGACGACGCCCCCGCTGCGCTGCGCGAACACTGCTACGGCGATGCCCTCAAGACCGTCCTGACAGTTTGAGCAGGTCCCCGTGATCATCACGATCCTCAGAATCCTCGGTGCCGTCACAGGAATCGCGCTGATCGCCTTGGGCATGGGTCGCATTCTTTTCCCGATCGATACGATCCCCGGAGGCCACGCGGTCTTTTGATCGCCTTCGGCTGCAGCTATATCTGGGCGGTGCGCCAGTGGCCGATTCCGTCGGCCCCTGCTGCGCTTCCTCGCGGCGACCATGGCACTTCTCGCGGTGGCGCGAGTGATCTCGATGGTCGTACGAGTTCGCCGCGGCTGGGCTCACTTACTGGTACTCGACGATGCGCGACGACCCGGTCTGACCGAGCACGAGCCGGGCTGACTTCTCCAGCCGGCGCACAACGCCCGGATATGCCTCGTACCCCATCCCTGCCCACACCAGGGTGCCGGTGTAGAGCAACTCCAACGCTTCGATCACATCCGGGTCCACCTCGGGTCCGAGTGCCGCGACGAGCCTGTTCCGGATGTCGGCACCGATGCGCTGACGCAGCACATCGACGTCCGGATCCTTGCCCAGCAGTGCGTTCGTCACCGCCCCGGCGAACTCGGGTTCACCGGCCAACAGCGAGGCGATGTGCTGCAACACCTCGACCACCCGGGTGGCCGGGTCGGCCGATTCGTGCGCGGCCGGCGGCGCCGCCGAGAGCCGGCGCCAGAACACCTCGGCCACGAGGTGCTCTTTGGATGAGAAGTAGGTATAGGCCGTGGCTGCCCCGACACCGGCTTCGGCGGCCACGCGACGCACGGTCAGCCCGGCGAATCCGTCCCGGGTGATCAGCTGCAATGCGGCCTGGCCCAGGCGCTCCACGGTGTCGGCTTGCCGGGCACTCAGGCGGCGGCGCGTCGACTCCAGGGCCGCATCAGACACGTGTCCGGACGCTACTACAAGTGCGAATTACCAGCAACGGTAAGTTGGGCATTCATGAGCACCGCTGACACCGCCCTGCCGCCCCGCGCCGAGCGCCTGTTCACCCTTGCCGAGCAGGTCACCGGCTTCATGCCGGCCGATGAAGGCCGCGCCCTGTATGACGCCGGGGTGCGTTACCTCGGCGGTGGGGTCGGTGTCGAGATCGGCACCTACTGCGGCAAGTCCACGGTGATGCTGGGCGCGGCGGCGCAGGAGACCGACTCGGTGCTGTACACCGTCGACCATCACCACGGCTCGGAGGAACATCAGGCCGGCTGGGAGTACCACGACACCACCATGGTCGACCCGGTGACCGGACTCTTCGACACCCTGCCCACGATGCGGCACACCCTCGATGCCGCCGGTCTGGACGAGCATGTGGTGGCGGTGGTCGGCCGCTCACCCGTGGTGGCGCGGGGATGGCGAATGCCGTTGCGGCTGTTGTTCATCGACGGCGGACACACCGAAGAGGCCGCGCAGCGCGACTTCGACGGCTGGGCCCGCTGGGTCGAGGTCGGCGGCGCGCTGGTGATCCACGACGTGTTCCCCGACCCCAATGACGGCGGCCAGGCACCGTTCCACATCTACCAGCGCGCCCTGGCCACCGGTGCCTTCGACGAAGTCGTCGTGATGGGTTCGATGCGGGTGCTCGAGCGGACCTCCGGCGAGCCGGGGCAGCTGGACTAGCGGTCCCCGGCTTTCCTGCCGACGCACTCGCAGTCGTACTCACCCTCCAGGCCGCGCGGCAGCCCGACGCCACGGAAGATACCGCTGGCCGCGGTGGTCTGCGACAGCGCGTCGGCGGCCAGGACCATGGCCGCACCGGTCCAGGTGGTGCGTTCCTCGGGCCAGCGCTTGCCGTCGGCGAAAACCAGTCCGGTCCAATAGGATCCGTCGTCCTCACGCAGGTGCTGCATGGCCGCGAACTGTTCGTGGGCGCGCCGGGTGTCACCGATCGCGTCCAGAGCCATCACCAGCTCGCAGGTCTCCGCGCCGGTGACCCAGGGCCGGTGGTCGACGCACCGGATGCCCAGCCCGGGCACCACGAAGTCGTCCCACCGGTCGGCGATCCGGGCTTGAGCCGCCGCCCCGCGCAGCGCGCCGCCGAGCACCGGGTAGTACCACTCCATCGCGTGGGTGTCCTTGGCGGAGAACGCCTCTGGATGCGCGGCGATGGCGTGGCCGAGCCGTCCGACGGCGACCTCCCATTCCGGCTGCGGATCATCGAGGTAGTCGGCGAGCGCCAGCCCGCACCGGATGCTGTGGTACACGCTGGCACAGCCGGTCAGCAGCGCTTCCTCCACCGGGCCCGCGGGGCTTGCCGCCCAGTAGATCTCGCCGCCGGAGGCCTGCAGGCCCAGCACGAAGTCGAGAGCCCGGGTCACCACGGGCCACATCGATTCGGCGAAGGCGTGGTCGCCGGTGATCAGCACGTGGTGCCAGACGCCGGTGGCGACGTAGGCACAGAAGTTGCTGTCGCTGTTGGCGTCCTCGATGACGCCGTTGCGCAACTGGATGGGCCATGAGCCGTCGGCGCGCTGCACGGTGCGGCACCAGTCGAAGGCGGCGCGGGCCGGTTCGATCAGCCCGGCCACGGTCAGGGCCATGGCGTTCTCCACGTGATCCCACGGGTCGGTGTGGCCACCGTCGAACCACGGCAGCGCGCCGGAGGATTCCTGGGTCGCCGCGATCGACCGTGCCGTCTGCAGGCAGTCGTCAGGTGTCAAAACTCCGGGCACGCCGGGGATCTCAGGAACCAGCACCGTGGGCGCCTACCCGCTGAATTCCGGCTTGTGGAAATAGAGTGCGACGCTCTTGCCGATCACCGGGTTCAGCAGCGACTCGGCCGTGCGGGTGACCCAGGGCCGGCCCATCATGTCCCATACCAGCAACTGGTGGTAGGCCTTGACCGCGAAGTGATCGTTCTTCTCGGTACCGACAAGGCATTTGAGCCACCAGTATGGCGCGTGCAGCGCGTGCTCATGGTGCGTGTGGGTGAGCTTGAGCCCGTGCGCCAGGACCTTGTCGCGCAGCTCGTCGGCCTTGTAGATGCGGATGTGTCCGCCCTCGTTGGCGTGGTACTCGTCCGACAGCAGCCAGCAGAGCTTCTCCGGAAGCCAGCGCGGCACCGTGATGGCCAGCGTGCCACCGGGTTTGAGAACCCGCACGAGTTCGGCGATGGCTCGCTCATCCTGCGGGACGTGCTCCAGGATCTCCGACGCGATCACGCAGTCGAAGCTGGCGTCGGGATACGGTAGGTCGAGAGCGTCGCCCTTGACGGCCTCGCCCTTGGCCGACAGCGGAACCTCACCCTCTTCCCGCATCGCCTGCAGCATCGTGTCGACGTCGTTGAGGTCGGTCACGCTCTGGTCGAAGCCCACGACGGATGCTCCGCGCCGGTAGGCCTCGAAGGTGTGCCGGCCGGCGCCACAGCCGACGTCGATCACCGTGGTGCCCGGTCCGACACCGAGGCGGTCGAAATCGACGGTCAGCATGACGTCACCTTTCCGGCCCGGTCCAGGGCCATCTCGTACACCGATACCGTCTGCGCGGCAACGGATTCCCAACTGAAGACATCGAGTGCCCGCTGTCGTCCGGCGGCGCCGAGCTTGCGCCGTTCCGACGGCGAGTCGAGCAGTTCACCGAGCACCGTGGTCAGCTCGTCGACGTCGGCCGGGCGCACCAACCGGGCGCAGGCGCCGTCGTCGCCGACCACCTCGGGCAGGGCGCCCGTGCGGCTCGCCACGATCGGGGTGCCGCTGGCCATGGCTTCCACGGCGGGCAGGGAGAAACCCTCGTACAGCGACGGGATGCAGGCCACCTCGGCCGACGCGAGCAGCGCGGCGAGCTCCTCGTCGCTCAGCCCGCTGGAGCTGTGCACGATGTCGGAGATGCCGAGCTCGGCGATGAGTTTCTCGGTCGGCCCGTTCGGTTCGAGCTTGGACACCAACTGCACGTCGAGGTCGCGGGCCACCCGCAGCCTGGCCACCGCATGGAGCAGATGGCTGACTCCCTTGAGCGGGACGTCGGCGCTGGCGATCGCGATGATGCGTCCGGACACCCGCTGATCGCTGGGCTTGAACAGTTCGGTGTCCACGCCCAACGGCACGATGTGCAGCTGATCCGGCGTCAC
Organism: Mycolicibacterium sp. 050232; assembly: GCA_036235365.1. Classification (GTDB taxonomy): domain Bacteria; phylum Actinomycetota; class Actinomycetes; order Mycobacteriales; family Mycobacteriaceae; genus Mycobacterium. The sequence goes on from JAZBEZ010000014.1 coordinate 15,574, forward strand.
CCCGAAGTCCTCGGCGATATCGGCGGCCGAGGACGACGACACGGTGAGCAGCTCGGGGATCTTGCGGGCCACCTTCTTCTGCATCTCGGCGAACCCGTACCAGCGCCGCACCAGCGGCTTGCGCCACCACTTGGCCGCGGCGATCTCGACCACCCGGTCACGCGTGATCGGGTGGTGCACGGTGGCCACGACGGGCAGGCCACTGTCGGCGATCTTCAACAGCGCCGAGCCCAGGCTCTGGTTGTCGTGGACCACGTCGAACTCGTCGCGGCGCTCGGCCAGAATCCTGGCGACCCGCATGGTGAATGTGCGCGGCTCGGGGAACCCGGCACTCCACATGGTGGCCAGTTCCAGGGCGTCGATGCCGTTGCGGATCTCGCTGGGCCTGGGCACCCGGAAGGGGTCCGGTTCGCGGTAGAGGTCGAGGCTGGGGACCTTGGTCAGCTTGACCCGCGGATCGAGTCCCTCGGGGTAGGGCTGGCCGGAGAACACCTCGACGTCATGGCCGAGTTCGGCCAGCCCGCGGCTCAGATAGCGCACGTAGACGCCCTGGCCACCGCAATGAGTCTTGCTCCGATAGGACAGCAACGCGATACGCATAATCAGATCACCCGACGGCCGGAATCGTGCTGAGCTGGGAATACACGCTCACGCGTCGACTCCGAACCCTCTGGACATGTGTCCAGACTATAGTTTGACCTGCTAGCCAACGCAACGCGTCGGCCCGCGCCTAAGCCGGAGGGAAGCCGCCTGTGGCGACGGGGCCCCAACTCACCGGCGTGATCCGGATCAGGCACTTGCCCTGGTCGGCCATCGCCTGCCGGTACTCATCCCAATCGGGGTGTTCACCGGCCACCGCGCGGAAATAGTCGACCAGCGGTTCGACCGCATCCGGCAATCCGATCACCTCGGCATCGCCGTCGACTTGCACGTACGGACCGTTGAACTCCTCGGACAGCACCGTCACGCTGGCGCGGGGCGTGCGCCGGAGGTTAGCGGCCTTCGCCCGCTGCGGGTAGCTGGCGATGACGATGCGGCCCTGATCGTCCACCCCGCCCGTCACCGGTGAGGTCTGCAGCGACCCGTCCGCGCGGAACGTGGTGAGCACCATGTGGTGTCGAGGTCGCACGAAATCCAGGAGTTCGTCGATACCCACTCGGTCAGCGGTCGCATACTTTCGGGCCATGCTTCGACGGTAGGACAAACGCGAAGGGCCGTGGAAAACCCAGCCCGCTCAGCCTGGCACCCCGCACATCCGCGACCTCGATCGGCAGCACCCTGCCCGACGACGGCTCGTAGCACTCCAGCACATCCTGGCCCGCGCCGACGATCAACACCCAGTGCCGCGGGATGCCGCGCTCGCCGATCAGCATCGCCACCGGCCAGCCCGCGCCGACCGCACTCCGCACATCCGACAGCGCATCGCGGGCGCCGCGGAAGCGCCGCCATCGGTATGTCACCCCGCGTTTCGCGCTGTGGTCGGTCAGGGCACGGGCCATCCCCGCGGGCGTGGTTCCGAGCCGCCGGGGCCAAATCCTGTTGACGGCAGCGTGAATTCGCCCCTGCTCGGCCGCGAACCAGGTATCGCCCTCGGGGTGCAGCAACTCCGCGCGATACGTGTGGTCCAGGATGGCGCCGGCCACCACGGCAACCGTCGGGCCGCAGGTGACCCCGTCGCGTTGCCGCAGCCGTAGGGCCGCCAATCTCGCTGGCTTCACACAGATCCGGTCATCGCATCGTTCAATTTCTGCCATCGGAACTAAAGCGCCTGAGCTGCCGGTTCTTACCGGTACAAGGCAGCGTAAGCGACTATCGGAAGTAAGGACACTCCAGTGCGAAACACCATCGGAAACTGTCGGATCGTCGCCGCGGCGCTGGGCGTTGCGGTGGCGGCGATCATCGGTTCGGCAGGGGTGGCCTCGGCCGCACCCAACGGGCCCAGCAATGCCGAGCAGACCATCAGAAACCTGCAGTCCCAGGGCTACACGGTGATCGTCAACCGCCTCGGTTCGTCGCCACTGGATCAGGCTTCCGTCGTGGCCGTACGGCCAGGGCCCAACTTCAGCCGCACCGACGTCCTGAGCGCCGTCACGCAACGGACTGTGTACGTCGACGTCAAGTAGCAGACAGCCACTGCCATCGGAGTCGATAATGGCCGGATGGCAGTGAAAATGGGCGATCTGCTCGGCAGCAAGCTGGATGCCCTGCGATACCAGCCCACTGCCAAACGAATTCGGACCTGCCTGGGCGGCGAACCGGTCGCCGACACCGCTGCGGCGCTGCTGATCTGGGAGCCGCGGCGGGTGGTCCCGACGTACGCGGTGCCGCGTTCGGCATTGTCGGCGCAACTCGTTCCGGCCGGCGGGGACGTCGGCGACGACGAGATCCCGGGATTCCTGGACCCATCGGTGCCGTTCACCGCGCACACGTGCCCCGGGACGGCCTTCGACGTCATCGCCGGTGACGAGACCGGAGCCGCCGCGGCGTTCCAGCCCGATGACCCGGAGCTGGCCGACTACGTGATCCTGGACTTCGCGACGTTCGAATGGCGTGAGGAGGACGAGCCGATCGTCGCGCACCCGCACGATCCGTTCCACCGGATCGACGTCCGGCGCAGCCGTCGACGCGTCCGCATCGCACTCGACGGCCAGGTGCTGGCCGAATCCTGCAGTCCCATGCTGCTATTCGAGACGGGCCTGCCCACCCGCCACTACCTTCCCCGCGAAGACGTGACCGCCGTTCTCGACGTCAGCAACACCGTCACCTACTGCGCGTACAAGGGACGGGCCTCCTACTATTCACTGCCCGGCGGACCTGCCGATGTCGCCTGGGCGTACCACGAACCGCTGATCGAAGCGGTGCCGGTCCGCGACCACATCTGCTTCTTCGACGAGCGCGTCGACGTATTCGTCGACGACGAGCCGATGGATCGCCCCGTCACGCCCTGGAGCTGACGGAGCCAACGGAACGCCTGTTTGCAACCGCCTGGTTCTGGCAACATCTGACACCGACACCAATGCCAGCTGACCGGAGGTCATGATGGGCCCATCGGACGTCACGCTCACCGCGGCCACCGGGACAGAGGGCGGTGGTGCCGCACTCGATCAGGTGATCGGGATGTCGGTGGTCGCCCTGATCGTCACGGTTGCGCTGCTGTGGATCGGCTACCTGCACCGCAACCGGCGCATCAGCTGGCTGAACAACTTCGCCGAATGGCTGGGCCGCAAGTTCCACCGGCCGCCCTGGGTCGCGTTGCAGGTGTTCCTGTTCACCGCGACCATCATCTGCGCGCTGTTCGGTTTCATCTGGGATGTCAGCCTGCACATCGGCAAGGGACGTGACGCGGGCCCACTGGCCAACCCCGCGCACTACTTCATCCTGATCGGGCTGTTCCTGCTGTTCATCGCGGGCTCGATGGCGATCGTGCTGCCGTATGACAAGCCCGGCCCGGCGGCGATCCGGATCACCCGCACCTGGTACGCCCCGGTGGGCGGTGTGCTGATGGCGCTGTGCGGGCTGTACGCCCTCATCGGCTTCCCGCTCGACGACATCTGGCACCGGATCTTCGGCCAGGACGTCACCCTTTGGGGCCCAACACATTTGATGCTGATCGGCGGCGCCGGTCTGTCACTGATCGCGGTGCTGCTGCTGGAACACGAAGGCCGGGTGGCGATGGGTCCGGAGGGCATGGCCGAAGACAGCAAGTTCAACAAGTTCCTGTACTTCCTGTCGTTCGGCGGCCTGTTCATCGGGCTGTCGGTGTTCCAGATCGAGTACGACTTCGGCGTCGAGCAGTTCCGGCTGGTGCTGCAGCCCATGATGATCGCGGCCGCGGCGGCCTTTGCCGCAGTGGCGGCGCGGCTGGTGCTCGGCCCGGGCGCGGCGCTGATCGCCGCCGGGTTCGCCATCGCGTTGCGCGGGGCGGTCGCCCTCATCGTCGGCCCGGTTCTCGGCGCCCCGACGAGTTGGTTCGCCCTCTACCTCGGCCCGGCCCTGGTGGTCGAACTCCTCGCACTGACCCCGCTTGTCAAGCGGCCCATCCTGTTTGGCGCCATAGGCGGGCTCGGCGTGGGCACCGTCGGGCTCTGGCTGGAATCGTTGTGGATCGGCGCGGTCTACCACTATCCGTGGCCGACCAGCATGTGGGGCGAGGCCCTGGCGATGGCGGTCCCGGTGGCCATCGCGATGGGTCTGTGCGGCGCGCTGCTGGCCCTGGTGCTCACCGGTCAGCCGTTGCCCCGGCCCGCCGCGGGGATCTCCATCGTGGTGGCCACCGTGCTGGTGATCGGCGGTGCCGTGGCCACCGGTCTGCGCACCGAAGTCCCGCAAAATGCCAGTGCCACCATCACTTTGACGGACCTGCCCGCCGACAACGGGCACCGCATGGCCTCGGCCGACGTCCAGATCAACCCGACCGGGCTGGTCGGTGACAACCCGGAGTGGGTGTCGATCCTGGCGTGGCAGGGCGGCCTGGCCAACCATCGCGGCCTGATCATCGACCGGTTGGAGAAGGTCGGCCCGGGGCACTACCGCTCGACGCAGCCCATCCCGGTTTCGGGCAGTTGGAAGACCCTGCTGCGCGTGCAGGACGGCACCACCATGGCCGGTGTGCCGATCTTCCTGCCCGCCGATCCGGGTATCGGTGCCACCGAGACGCCGGCACTGACCTCGAGCACGCGGGAGTTCGTGCAGGAGATCGAGATTCTGCAGCGCGAACGCAACTTGGATCACCCGACCTGGCTGTATAACGTGGCCTCGCTGGTGGTCCTGGTGTGCACGCTGATCCTGATCGCCGGACTGACCTGGGGCGCGGGGCGGATCAACGCCAGAGAGTTGGCCGCGGGCCGTGAACCCGCCGGGCGCACATGATGGATCCGCTCCGGTACCAGGCCGACCACACGTTGCTGTTGGCGTTGCCGGCCTTCGCTCCGGCTGTGGTCGTGGTGGGCGTCGTGGTGTACGTGGCCATGCGGGACAGGCGCCGCGGCGAGCCGCGTAGTGATGACCGCGGCGACGCTCAAGATGAACATACGGACTCCTCAGGCGAAGATGGTTCACCGTGATAAACCTCAAGAGCAGTGCCCTCGTCCTGGCGTCCGCCCTCGCCCTGCTGACCGCGGGTTGTGGCGGCTCCGGCGAGTCTCAGAAGACCGACGGCGCAGCCGGTTCGGCCACTCCCTCGGTCACCACCGTGGCCCCGTCGGACATGACCAACGAGCAGCAGGCGCCCGCCCGGCTGCTGATCGACGTGACCATCAAGGGCGGTGAGGTGACCCCGACCAACAAGCCGCTGCAGGGCAAGGTCGGCGAGCCGATCGTGGTGCGGGTGAACAGCGACGCGGCAGACGAGCTGCATGTGCACTCCAATCCCGAGCACAGCTTCAAGATCGAGCCGCGGAACGGCCAGCAGTTCCAGTTCACGGTCGACGTGCCCGGCACCGTCGACATCGAGCTGCATCAGCTGAACCGCACCGTCGCCAGCGTGCAAGTGCAGCAGTGACGCCCGCGTCCACCGCTCTGCTGGCCCACGGTCTGGGCGGTTCGACCGATCTCCCGATCCCCTACACCTACGCGCTGATCGGCGCGGCGTGGACGTTGACGTTCACGTTTGCGGTGGTGGCGCTGGCCTGGCGACAGCCGCGGTTCGATCCGGACAAGCCGGGCGTGGCGCTGCCGTCCTGGGTGACGACGACCCTGGATTCCGCCGTGACGCGCTGGGTTGTGGGTCTGCTGGCGCTGGCCTTCGCCGGTTGGGTCGCCTACGCCGGCTTCGCCCGGCCGGCGGCCGACAACCCATTGCCGGGGGTCTTCTACGTCCTGCTGTGGGTGGGGCTGGTCGCGCTCTCGGTGCTGTTCGGCCCGGTGTGGCGGCTCATCTCTCCGGTCCGGACCCTGTACCGCTTCGTGCCCGTCGCGTCGCGGTGGCACTACCCCGAGCGGCTCGGCTACTGGCCGGCCGCCGCGGGGTTGTTCGCCTTCGTATGGCTGGAGTTGGCCAGCCCGGACCCGGGATCGGTTGTGGCGATTCGCAACTGGCTGTTGGTCTACCTGGCGGTGACACTCGCCGGAGCATTGTGCTGCGGTCCGCGCTGGCTGGAGAGCGCCGACCCGTTCGAGGTGTACAGCACGGTGGCGTCGAAGCTTTCGCCGGTGCGCCGCCACGTCGGGCGGATGGTGCTGGGCAACCCGTTCGATCACCTGCCGTCGGTGCCGGTACGGCCGGGCCTCGTCGCCGTGCTGTCGGTCTTGTTGGGCTCCACCGCGTTCGACAGCTTCTCGGCGATGCCCCAGTGGCGCAACTTCGTCGACGCACATTCGGGATCTCCGCTCGGCGCCGTGCTGATCCGGACCGCGGGTCTGTTGGTGTTCGCCGCCGCGGTGGCGATCACGTTCTGGGCTGCCACCCGCACGACCGGCGGGGTTGATCGCCGGCTGCGTCGCGAATTGCCCGGACTGATGGCGCATTCCCTGATCCCGATCGTCGTCGGCTACGTGTTCGCGCACTACCTGTCGTATCTGGTGGAGCGTGGCCAGCAGGCCGTGATCCTGCTGCTCGGGCTCCATGACGTTCAGGTCAGCTACTTCCTGTCCGCCCATCCGACTCTTCTGGCCACCCTCAAGGTCGGGTTCGTGCTGGCCGGTCACGTCGCGGGCGTGATCGCGGCGCACGACCGGGCCCTGCGCCTGCTGCCGAAGCAACACCAGCTCACCGGCCAGCTCGCGACGATGCTGGTGATGGTCGGCTACACCTTCACCGGGCTGTACCTGCTGTTCGGCGGGTAGCGTCGGAATCATGTCCCGCGCACTGATCGTCGTCGACGTGCAGAACGACTTCTGTGAAGGCGGCTCGCTGGCGGTCGCCGGTGGGGCTGCCGTCGCGCGCGACATCACCGCATTACTGTCCACCGACCACGGGTACGACCATGTGGTGGCCACCAAGGATTTCCACATCGACCCGGGCGACCATTTCTCCGATACCCCCGACTACCGGAAGTCATGGCCACGGCACTGCGTGGCCGATACGCCGGGGGCGGCGTTTCATCCCGACTTCGATCCTGGCGTGGTCGAGGCGGTGTTCGAGAAGGGCCATCATTCCGCGGCGTACAGCGGTTTCGAAGGCGTCGACGACTCCGGGGTGACCCTGGCGGACTGGCTGGGCACCCGCGGTGTCGAGGCGGTCGACGTGGTGGGCATCGCCACCGACTACTGCGTCGCGGCCACCGCAGCCGATGCGGTCAAAGCCGGGCTGCGGACCAGGGTTTTAACCCGCCTGACCGCGGGGGTCGCGGCCGAGAGCAGCACCGCGGCAATCGATCAACTCCGCGGCGCCGGAGTGGAGATCAGCTAGTCGGGTCGACGGGGCGCCCGGTCCAGCGTGGTGCCCGGCGCTCGACGTGAGCGCGCACCCCTTCGCGCGCGTCGTCGTGGGCCATCAGGCGCAGGTGGATCTCGGTCTCTCTGGCGCCGACGCCGGCCCGGTCCAGGTCATACGAATCCCACAGCAGCCGCTTGCTGGCCGCGACCGACATCGGCGCGGTGTTGACGGCGATGTCGTGGGCCAGTTCCAGTGCCGCGGGCAGCACCTGCTCGGCAGGTAGCACCCGGCTGCCCAGGCCGAGTTCGACGGCCCGGTGCCCGTCGAACATGGCTCCGGTCAACAGGATCTCGGCGGCGTTGGCCATCCCGACGAGACGCGGCAGGACCCAGTGCGAATAGGCGTCACCGACCATTCCGCGCCTGGCCTGCACCACGCCGTACCGCGCGTCGGCCGCGAAAAACCTGATATCGCATTGCAATGCGAGGGTCAGGCCGATGCCGATGGCGTGTCCGTTGACCGCGGCGATCACCGGCTTGCCGAGGGTCCAGGCCGGCACCGCCAGACCTGCGGCGCTGAATTCCTCACCGGGCTCGGTGAAGGTCTGCTCTCCCGCTCCGAGGTCGGCGCCGGCACAGAACGCGGGCGGAGCGCCGGTCAGCACGATCACCCGGATCGTGTCGTCGGCATCGCAACGCCGGTAGGCGTCGGCCAGTTCCTCGCGCATCCCGCCACCGAAGGCATTGCGCTGTTGCGGGCGGTTCAGCGTGATGACCGCGACCTGGTTGTCGAGCGTGACCCGCAGGGTCCGGTAGTCCGGCAGTTCAGCGCTCGCGGTCACACCGGTAACGTACCGCCGCTCGTTCGCCCGGCCGCAGTCCCCCGGGCGCCGTAAGGTCGATTTGTGACCTTGGAAACGTGGCGAGGCAGGCCGTACCCGCTCGGCGCGACCTATGACGGGTCGGGCACCAACTTCGCGTTGTTCAGTGAGGTGGCCGACCGGGTCGAGCTGTGCCTGTTCGATCCCGACGAATCCGGGGCTCTGCACGAGACCCGGGTGACACTGCCCGAGGTGGACGGATTCGTCTGGCACGGGTTCGTTCCCGGTATCGAGCCCGGCCAGCGCTACGGCTACCGGGTGTACGGCCCATACGATCCGGCGTCCGGGCAACGCTGCAACCCGAACAAGCTCGTACTGGACCCGTATGCCAAGGCCATCGAAGGCGACTTCGACTGGGGTCAGCCGCTGTTCTCGTACAACTTCGACGATCCGGACACCCGCAACGACGAGGATTCGGCCGCCAACATGCCGAAGGCCGTGGTGATCAACCCGTACTTCGACTGGGGCGTCGACCACCCGCCGAGTCACGAGTACGCCGACACCGTCATCTACGAGGCCCACGTCAAGGGCCTCACCGAGACCCATCCGGACATTCCCGAACAACTGCGCGGCACCTACGCCGGCGTCGCCCACCCGGTGATCATCGAACATCTGAAAGCGCTGCGCGTCAACGCCATCGAGCTGATGCCGGTCCACCACTTCGTCAATGATTCCACCCTGGCCGACAAGGGCTTGTCCAACTACTGGGGCTACAACACGATCGGATTCCTGGCCCCCGATCCCCGCTACAGTTCGGCAGGCACCCCCGGCGGTCACGTCCAGGAATTCAAGGCCATGGTGCGGGAACTGCACGCCAACGACATCGAGGTGATCCTCGACGTCGTCTACAACCACACGGCCGAGGGCAACCACCTGGGTCCGACGCTGTCGATGCGCGGTATCGACAACGCCGCCTATTACCGGCTGGTCGACGATGACAAGCAGTACTACCTGGACTACACGGGGACCGGCAACAGCCTCAATGTCGGCCATCCTCATTCGCTGCAATTGATCATGGACTCGTTGCGCTACTGGGTCACCGAGATGCATGTGGACGGCTTCCGCTTCGACCTGGCCGCGACCCTGGCCCGCGAGTTCTACGACGTGGACCGGCTGAGTGCGTTTTTCGAACTGGTACAACAGGATCCGATCGTCAGCCAGGTGAAGTTGATCGCCGAGCCGTGGGACGTCGGCCCCGGTGGCTACCAGGTCGGCAACTTCCCGCCGCAGTGGACCGAGTGGAACGGCAAGTTCCGCGATACGGTTCGCGACTACTGGCGGGGCGAGCCTGCCACGCTGGACGAGTTCGCCTATCGGCTGACCGGTTCGGCCGATCTGTACGAGCAGACCGGCCGCCGGCCGTTCGCGTCGATCAACTTCGTCACCGCGCATGACGGCTTCACGCTGCGGGACCTGGTGTCCTACAACGATAAGCACAACGAGGCCAACGGTGAGGACAACCGCGACGGCGAGAGCAACAACAAGTCGTGGAACTGCGGAGCCGAAGGTCCGTCGGACGATCCGGCGGTCAACACGCTGCGCGCCCAACAGCAGCGTAATTTCCTGGCCACTCTGCTGCTCTCCCAAGGCGTTCCGATGCTCTCACACGGTGACGAGCTCGGGCGCACCCAGCGCGGCAACAACAACGTCTACTGCCAGGACAACGACATCTCCTGGATCGATTGGGCCAGTGTCGATTCCGACCTGCTCGAGTTCACCCGCTCGGTATCGGCGTTACGCGCCGCGCATCCGGTGTTCCGGCGCCGCAGGTTCTTCGACGGCAGGCCGGTACGCGAGGCGGGCTCGGTCGGCTTGCCCGACATCGCCTGGTTCGCGCCCGACGGCTCGGACATGACGGCAGAGGACTGGGAGACCGGGTACGCCAAATCGGTGGCCGTGTACCTGAACGGGCAGGGCATCGCCGATCCCGATGTCCGGGGCCAGCGCGTGGTGGACGACTCGTTCCTGCTGTGTTTCAACGCGCACTACGAGCCGATCGAATTCGTGTTACCACCGGCGCAATTCGGCACCCGATGGATGCCGGCAATCAGCACCTCGGCAAACTCCACGCGCGATGCGGCGGCCGCCGGCGCCGCGGTGAAAGTCGATGCCCGGGCGGTCCTGGTACTGCAGTCCGAATCAGATTGAACGTCAATTCAAAGAGTTGCTCATCGATCGGATGTCCCGGTCCTAACCAGGAAGTCTGGTACCTTGAGCATGTAGCAGCCGTGGTCGCCTAAGTAGACATTGAGCGCTTGTTTCGATGTCACCGGCCGGGCGGGCTGGGGGGTACGAGCCGAAGAGCGGCGGCAACTACCCTGCGGCCACGGCTGCGGCCTCTTAGCGGCTTTGCCGCAGGACCTCCACCCGGCACCGAGTTGATTCATTCAATGTTCACCTGGCGCCGTCGCCCGCCAAATACCTCTGTTACAGAGGTATTGTGGGTGACATGGAGAAACGCGGCGATCTCGTCAGCGAGTTGTTCACGGTCGTGGGCCGGTTCCGTCGACAGCTGCGCCGGTCCACCGGCGGCGGATTCGACGCCACAGGGCTGACCCAGTCCCAGGGTGAACTGTTGCGCCTGGTCGGGCGCCGCCCGGACATCTCGGTGCGGGAGTCGGCTGCCGAGCTCAGCCTGGTGCCCAACACCGCCTCCACGCTGGTGTCCCGGCTGGTCGCCGACGGACTGCTGACCAGAACCACCGACGACGCCGATCGTCGCGTGGTCCGCCTGCGGCTCACCCCGTCCGCGCAGGCGATCGCCGACCAGTCGCGGGCCGCCCGCCGAGCCGCTCTGGCGGCCGCGCTGGCCCAGCTCACGGACACCCAGATCACCGACCTGGCAAACGGATTGGACGTGATGACCGAACTGACCCAGCTGCTGCACGAGACCGAAAAAGGTGAGGCATGACCGGCCAGAATCCCGCCATCGACTGCAGGCACCTGACCCACCGTTACGGCGCGTTCACCGCGGTCGACGATCTGACCCTGCAGGTCCACCGCGGTGAGACCATGGGCCTGCTCGGCCCGAACGGGGCCGGCAAGACCACCGCGGTGCGGGTGCTGACCACTCTCACCCCGGTACAGCAGGGCGAGGTACGCATCTTCGGCCTCGACGCCGACCGGCACACCATGGACATCCGGCACAACATCGGCTATGTCCCACAACAACTTTCGATCGAGGCCGCGTTGACCGGCCGGCAGAACGTCGAGTTGTTCGCGCGGCTGTACGACGTGCCGCGGGCCGAACGCCGAGAGCGGGTGGACCAGGCGCTGGAGTCGATGCAACTGCTCGACGTCGCCGACGCCGTGGCCGGCACCTACTCCGGCGGCATGGTGCGCCGCCTCGAGCTGGCCCAGGCACTGGTCAACCGCCCGCTGCTGTTGATCCTCGACGAGCCAACGGTCGGGCTGGATCCCATCGCCCGCGACAGCGTCTGGACCCAGGTCGGCCGGATGCAGGCCGAGTTCGGGATGACGGTGCTGCTCACCACCCACTACATGGGCGAGGCCGACGCGCTGTGCGACCGGGTGGCGCTGATGCACCACGGGCGGTTGCAGGCACTCGGGACACCGGCCGAACTGAAAGAGCGAGTGCTGAAGGCCACCGATGCCCAGGACGCCACGCTGGAGGACGTCTTCCGCCATTACGCCGGTTCTGACCTGACCGATGACGGGCAGCAGTCCGGCGGCATGCGCGAGGTGCGTGCGACCCGGAGGACGGCCCGCCGTGTCAGCTGATGCCCTGGTCCTGGCCCCGCGTGGGGTGCGACGAGTTCGCGCCATGGCCCGGCGGATGTCCGCCTTCGCGCTTGTCGAACTGCAGAAGCTGCGCCACGACCGCACCGAGCTGTTCACCCGCATGGTCCAGCCCGCGCTGTGGCTGCTGATCTTCGGCCAGACCTTCAGCCGGCTGCACGTCGTCGATACCGGCGGCGTGGGTTACCTGGCCTTTCTGGCACCCGGCATCATTGCCCAATCGGCCCTGTTCATCTCGATCTTCTACGGCATCCAGATCATCTGGGATCGCGACGCGGGCATCCTGGCCAAACTCATGGTGACCCCGGCCCCGGCCTCGGCACTGGTGACGGGCAAGGCGTTCGCGGCCGGGGTGCGCTCGGTGGTACAGGTGCTGGGCGTGGTTGTCCTGGCGTATCTGATGGGCATCGCCATGACGGTCAATCCGCTACGCATCCTGGCCGCGATGGCCGTGGTCGCCCTGGGCGCGGCATTCTTCGCCTGCCTGTCGATGACGCTGGCCGGGCTGGTGCGCAAACGGGACCGGCTGATGGGCATCGGCCAGGCCATCACCATGCCGTTGTTCTTCGCGTCCAACGCGCTCTATCCCGTCGAGATCATGCCGACCTGGCTGCGCTGGCTGTCCACCGTCAACCCGCTCAGTTATGAGGTCAACGCGTTGCGGGGGCTGCTGATCGGCACCCCCACCAATTGGGCGGCGGACATCGGCGTGCTGGTCGCGGCGGCTGTACTGGGCATCGCGGTGGCCTCGGCGCTCCTGCGCCGGCTGGTGCGCTGACGCCCGGCGAACCCCACACCGGCATGGCTCCCGACCAACTAGGTGGTTTAGTGTGCAGACATGCAGCTAGCCCTCACCCCGGAGGAAGCCGCGTTCCGCGACGAACTCCGCACCTTCTACACAACGAAGATTCCCGCCGAGCTTCGCGAACGAAACCGGCTCGGGCTGCCACTCGGCAAAGAAGGCATCGTCACAGCGCACAAGATCCTCCATGAGCACGGTCTTGCCGTGCCCAACTGGCCCGTCGAATGGGGCGGCAAGGACTGGACGCCCAACCAGCACCAGATCTGGCTCGACGAGATGCAGCTGGCCAGTGTCCCGGAGCCGTTGACCTTCAACGCCAGGATGGTCGGACCGGTTATCGCCGAGTTCGGTTCGCAGGAGGTCAAGGAGCGCTTCCTGCCGCCGACCGCGGCACTAGACATCTGGTGGTGCCAGGGCTTCTCCGAGCCCGAGGCCGGCTCCGACCTGGCCTCGCTGCGGACCACCGCGGTCCGCGACGGCGACAGCTACGTGGTCAACGGCCAGAAGACCTGGACCACGCTGGGTCAGCACGCCGACTGGATCTTCTGCCTGGTCCGCACCGATCCGCAGGCGCCCAAGAAGCAGGCCGGCATCTCGTTCCTGCTGTTCGAGATGAACACGCCCGGTGTCACGCTGCGTCCGATCAAGCTCGTCGACGGCAGCTACGAGGTCAACGAGGTGTTCTTCGAAGACGTCCGGGTGCCCGCCGACCAGCTCGTCGGCGAGGAGAACCAGGGCTGGACCTACGCGAAGTTCCTGCTCGGCAACGAGCGCACCGGTATCGCCCAGGTGGCCCGCACCAAGGTGCGGCTCGCCGAGGTGAAGGAACGCGCCGCGGCCAACGGCCTGCTGGCCGATCCGCTGTTCGCCGCACGGCTGGCCGAAGCCGAGAACGACGTGCTGGCACTGGAACTCACCCAGATGCGGGTGACCTCCGATTCGGCCGACGGCAAGCCCAGCCCGGCCTCGTCGGTACTGAAGCTGCGCGGCAGCCAGCTCCAGCAGACCGCCACCGAGCTGCTCGTCGAGGTGGCCGGCGCCGACGCGTTGCCCTACGAGGCCGGCGACATCGCCTCACCGGAATGGGCTCAGAACGCCGCCCCGCACTACCTCAACTACCGCAAGACCTCGATCTACGGCGGTAGCAACGAGGTGCAGCGGACCATCATCTCGTCCACCATTCTCGGATTGTGAGTTGAGCCATGGACTTTCAGCTGACTGACGAACAGACCCTGCTGGCCGACACCACCCGCGACCTGCTGTCGGGCTACGACACCGAAAAGCGCAACAAGGTGGTGGAGACCGAGCCCGGATTCGACCGCCAGATCTGGGGGCAACTCGCCGAGATCGGCGTGCTGGGACTGGGTTTCGACGAGGACTCCGGTGGCCAGATCGAGATCATGGTGGTACTCAACGAGCTCGGGCGCCGGCTGGCACCTGAGCCGGTGCTGCACGGGGCGATCGGACCGGGCGCGATCATCGCCGAGGCCGGCACCGACGCCCAGCGTGCCCTACTCGACGAAGTCGCCTCCGGCGAGCGGATTCTGGCCTTCGCCCACGCGGAGCCCGGTGTGCGCGGTTCGGCCGGGGTTACGACCACCGCGACACGTAGCAGCGACGGATGGACCCTGAGCGGCACCAAGAACCCGGTGCTGGCCGGCGACGTCGCGGACACCCTCATCGTGACCGCAGCATTGCCCGACGGCGGCACAGGACTGTTCCTGGTCGACACCGCCAACGTGAGCCGCCATGGCTACCGCACCTTCGACGGCCAGCGGGGCGCCCAGATCACGCTGGACGCCACCCCCGCCGAGCCGCTCGGCGAGGCTGTCGATGCCGGTGCCGCGATCACCAACGCGCTGGTGCGGATCTCGGCGGGGTTGTGTGCCGAGGCCGTCGGCGTGATGGACGAGTCGCTGCGCCTGACCACCGATTACCTCAAGCAGCGCAAGCAGTTCGGGGTCACGCTGAGCAAGTTCCAGACGCTGACCCAGCGCGCTGCCGACATGTACATGTCGCTGGAGCTGGCCCGCAGCATGGGCATTTACGCCGCGATGTCCATCGCCGATGGCGAGCTGGATCCGGTGATCGCGGCCCGCGCCAAGCTGCAGATCGGCCGGTCGGGCCGGCACATCGCGCAGGAGTCGATCCAGCTGCACGGTGGCATCGGGGTCACCGCGGAGTATCCCGTCGGCCACTACGCGGCCCGGCTGACCGCGATCGAGCACACCCTGGGCTCGTCGTCCGATCAGCTACGGACGTTGGTCGGCCAGCTCGACAGCTACGAGATCGCCACGCTCTGACCGCGGTTCTGATGGGGCCTCGGCCGGTTCTTCAACCGGCTGGGGCCCTTTCGGTATCGCCATCGCGATGAGTGCGGCACCGGCAGCGGCTGCCGCGGCGATCAACAGGGCGGCGCGGAACCCGTCCAACGACGGGAGCGTGTGCCCGGCAACGGTGATGGTCAGCTGAGCCAGCACCGCGGTCATCACCGCGCTCGAGGTCGAGGTCCCCAGCGAGCGGGCCAGTGAGTTGATGCTGTTGGCGGACGCGGTTTCCGACACCGGCACCGCGGCATTGATCAAGGCGGGTAGCGCAGCGAAGGCGAATCCGACGCCGAAGCTGACGATCAGGCCGAGCACCATCAGGCCGACGGGGCTGCCGAGCATCAGGATGCCCGCCAGGTAGCCCGCGGCGATGATCGCGCTGCCGATCACCAGCACGATCTTCGGCCCGCGCGCCGCGACCACCCTGGCGGCCACCGGTGCGGCCGCCATCATCGCCAGCCCGCCGGGCGCCATCCACAGGCCGGTGGCGATCATGCTCTGCCCCAACCCGAATCCCGTTTCCCGGGGCATCTCCAGCAGCTGCGGGCCGACCAGCGACAACGCGAACATGCCGAAGCCCACCGCGATGGACGCCAGATTGGTCAGCAGCACCGGGCGTTTCAGTGTGGTGCGCATGTCGACGATGGGCGAGGGCACCCGGTACTGCCACCAGGTGAACACCCCGAACGTCACCACCGCGCCGGCGAACAATCCCAGGGTGGTGACGCTGCCCCAACCCCACATCCCGCCCTTGGAGATCGGCAGCAGCAGCATGACCAGACCGATGCCCAGCGTCATGGCCCCGATCGGGTCGAACCGGTGGTCCGACGACACCGGTTCCAGGTCGGGCACCAGCAGGACGAACAGGATGCCGGAGGCCAGGCCGAGGAAAGCCGAGCACCAGAACAGGGCGTGCCAGTTGAAGTGCTCGGCGATCACCGCCGACAGGGGCAGGCCCAGCGCACCGCCGACCCCCAGCGATGCGCTCATCAGACCCATCGCCGAGGCCACCCGCTCGGCGGGTAGGGCGGAGCGCAGCACGCTGATACCCAGCGGGATCACCGGGGCGCCGAACCCCTGCAGGCCGCGTCCGATGACCAACGGGATCAGCGACGTGGTGGTGGCCGCGATCAGCGATCCGGCGAACAGCATTGCGGCGCACAGCACCAGGATCCGTTTGGGGCCGTACATGTCGCCGAGCCGACCCAGCACTGGCGTGGCGACGGCGCCGGTCAGCAGGGTCGCGGTGATCGCCCACGAAGCGTTGGCCGCGCTGGTGCCGAGCAGCGCGGGCAGTTGCGGGATGAGCGGGATCATCAGGGTCTGCATGAGCGAGACGCTGATGCCCGCGGCCGCGAGCACCGCGATCAGCAGCCCACCGGACGCCGATCGGCGCGTGGGCTGATTAGGCATACTAATGAAGATAGGTGACTAGCTGAGCAGGCGCGCCACCGACCCCAGCGGGACGGGCAACCAGCTCGGCCGGTAGCGGGCCTCGTACGCCGCCTCGTATACCGCCTTGTCCAGCTCATAGGCCGCCAGCAGCGCGGTGTGCTCGCGCGGGTCGACGTCGGCCACCGCGGCGTAGCCGTCGCAGAACGCCGTGCTGTTGCGGTCGGCCCACTCCCTGGCCCTGGCGGCCAGTTGCCGAGCCCGGTCATCGTCTCCTGCCAAATCCACCAGGCGGGCATACGCCGCGTACTCGAACGACCGCACCATGCCCGCGACGTCACGCAGCGGAGAATCCGGGCTGCGGCGCAGCTGCAGTGGCTGGCCTGGCTCGCCTTCGAAGTCGATCAGCAGCCACCGCTCCGGGGTGCGCAGCACCTGGCCCAGGTGCAGATCGCCGTGGATCCGCTGTACGCCCACCTGCTCGTCGGCCAGCTTGCGGTAGCGATCCTCGATCAATGAAACGTGCTGGCGCAGTTCTGGTACCGCCTCCGCGGCGGTGGCCAGCCGGGCAGACATGAGCTCTGCCGGGAACGGTGCCGACTCGGTGCCGAGCTGCTCGGCCAGGCAGGCGTGCACCGAGGCGACGGCCTCGCCCAGCCGGTAGGACTCGGCGGCGAAGTCGCCACCCACCTCGTCGGCATACAGGTCGCCTTCGGCGAACAGGTCCCTGGTGCTCGCGGTGGCCATGTCCCAGCCCTCGGCGGAGTTGGCGGCGAACTCGGTAACCATTCCCAGCGCGAAAGTTTCAGCGTCCCAGTCGATCTCCATCGAACCGAGCAGCGTCGCCACGTGCGGGTTGCCGGCCCTGGCCAGCACCCGGTTGAGTTCGATGTCGGGATTGACCCCGGGGGTGATCCGGCGGAAGACCTTGAGTACGGCTTCCTGCCCGAACACCACGCTGGTGTTGCTCTGCTCGGCCGCCGAGACCCGGGGTGCGGCGTCCAACGGCAGAACGGCCCCGGGTTCCTTACCGCACCGCAGCCCGCCGACCGTGGCAGAGCGGTCGATCATCTGCAACAGGTGGTGCGCCGCGTCCTGGTCGTACAGGGCGTCGGAAGCGGTGCGCCCGTCGGCACTACCGATCGTGGCCACCGCGCTGTACTCGTCGATCAGCTCGGCATCCCATTTCACCATCACCTGGTAGCGCTCGGCACCCCCGTCGGCGTAGGCCACGTTCAGCAGGGTGAGGTCGAGGTCCGCACCGAGCTCAACTGCCAGACCCGTTGTGGCGGAGACCAACTCACGGCCGCGGCCGGCATACCACCGTTGCTGACCGAGCCAGTCACCGAATTCAATACTCATAGTTGCACGGCCTCTTGCTCTGGCTCGCGGAGCTGGAACCAGTAGAACCCGTGCCCCGGCAGGGTCAGCAGGTACGGCAGCTGGCCGATGCTGGGGAACTCCACGTAGCCCGACGTCTCGATGGGCGTATACCCGTTCCACTCCTGCAGATTCAGTTCGATGGGCTGCGGGAACCTCGACAGGTTGTTGACGCAGAGGATGGCGTCGCCCTCGCCGCCGGCTTCCTTGTCGATCTCACGCACGTAGGCCAGCACCGACGGATTCGAACCGCCGAGCTCACGGAACGTCCCGATCGCAAACGCCTCGTGACGGCCGCGTATCGCCAGCATGCTGCGGGTCCAGTTCAACAGCGACGTCGAACTGTCGCGCTGGGCTTCGACATTCACCGACTGGTATCCGTACACCGCGTCCTGGTTCGGCGGCAGGTACAGCCGGCCCGGGTTGGCCGTGGAGAAACCGGTGTTGCGGTCCGGCGTCCACTGCATCGGGGTCCGCACGCTGTCGCGGTCACCGAGCCAGATGATGTCGCCCATGCCGATCTCGTCGCCGTAGTAGAGCATCGGCGACCCGGGCAGGGACAGCAGCAACGCGGTGAACAGTTCGATCTGGTTGCGGTCGTTCTCCAGCAGCGGGGCCAGCCGGCGGCGGATACCGACGTTGGCCTTCATCCGCGGATCCTTGGCGTACTCGGCGTACATGTAGTCCCGCTCGTCGTCGGTGACCATCTCCAGGGTCAGCTCGTCGTGGTTGCGCAGGAAGATCGCCCAATGCGCCATGTCCGGAATCTCCGGTGTCTGCGCCAGGATCTCCGAGATCGGGAACCGAGACTCCCGCCGCACGGCCATGAAGATCCGTGGCATCAACGGGAAGTGGAAGGCCATGTGGCACTCGTCGCCACCGGTGCCGGGATCGCCGAAATACTCCACCACGTCGGCCGGCCACTGATTGGCCTCGGCCAGCAGCACCCGGCCCGGGAACTCGTCGTCGACCACCTTGCGGCACCGCTTGAGGAAGGCGTGCGTCTCGGGCAGGTTCTCGCAATTGGTGCCCTCGCGTTCGAACAGGTAGGGCACCGCGTCCAACCGGAACCCGTCGATGCCGAGATCCAGCCAGAAGCGCAGGACGTCGATCATCGCCTCCTGCACCGCGGGATTGTCGTAGTTCAGGTCGGGCTGGTGCGAGAAGAACCGGTGCCAATAGAACTGGCGGCGCACCGGATCGAAGGTCCAGTTCGACTCCTCGGTGTCGACGAAGATGATGCGCGCGTCGGGATACCGGTCGCTGGTGTCGCTCCAGACATAGAAGTCCCCGTAGGGACCGTCGGGGTTCTGCCGCGACTCCTGAAACCACGCGTGGGAGTCGGAGGTGTGGTTCATCACGAGGTCGGTGATGACCCGAATACCACGTCGATGTGCCCCGTCCAACAGCGCGACGAAATCCTCCACGGTGCCGAACTCCGGCAGCACCTTATAGAAGTCGCGGATGTCGTAGCCACCGTCGCGCAGTGGCGAATCGTAGAAGGGCGGCAACCAGAGGCAGTCCACACCCAGCCATTTGAGGTAGTCGAGTTGTTGGGTCAGGCCCCGTAGATCGCCGACACCGTCGGCGTTGGAGTCGTAGAACGCGCGGACCAGAACCTCGTAGAACACCGCCCGCTTGAACCAGTCGCGGTCGGTCGGCAGCGTTCTGGCATGGCCGAAATCGTCCGCGGTCGGATGCTCGACCATGCAGTGTTCGTCCTGAACGTCGTCCATCAGTCTTCCAACGTACCCACTCACGCGACTCCCGACACCTGCTGAGAACCTCCGGCGGAACGTGGCATCCCGAAATGATCCTGCAGCAACGTGATTCGCCCGCGCGACCGGGTTTGCGGAAAAACTAACGGTTGAATAAGAGACAGCAACGGGTTACGTTTTTCCCGCATTTGATCTCCTCGTCGGCTATGGGCCGGCGAGCACACACTTTCGACGAGGGATGGCCTGTGGGTGAGTCGGCACCTAATGACGGTGAAGCACCAGTAATCGTTGGACTTTCTGATGCAGCGATGCACATGTACGTCGCCGCGATCGACGCGCTACCGCCGGTCGGCGACCCGGAGTACGCCGACCGAGTCGCCGTCGTCCTCAGCGGTCTCCGCAAGCTGCAGACGTCGCTGTCGGAGGCGGCGGGCCGCAGCCGCGTCACCCCGTCGGTCATCGTCGCGCTCAGCGGTGTGCGGCACCGCTACGACGAGCTGATGACGACCGCGGCCGAAGGCCCCGGCGCCACGCTCGGCCAGCGTCTCTACGTCGCACGCGGCAACGCGAAGCTGTCCACCGAGGAAGCCGCCAACGGCGTCGGCCTGCGCAAGGACCTCATCGAGGCCGTCGAGGCCGAGGAGCCCGCGACCGAAGCCGAAACCGCTCAGATCAAAGATCTGATCGCCGCCCTCGGTGGCTAACCTGCCCCGCGATCACGGCGACCCCGGTGATGCCCCCTCGGTTCCTCCCCCGCTTACGGAGGTAACCCAGGGGGCACGCCCATCTGCAGCCGAGGAAGCCCGCACCGTCGCCGCGTCGACCAACGCGGGCACCCTGGCCACTCTCACCGCCGACGGTGACCCGTGGGCGTCGTTCGTCACCTACGGACTTTCGGCCGGCGCCCCGGTGCTGTGTGTGTCGAACATGGCCGAGCACGGTCGCAATCTCGCCGGCGATCCCCGGGCCAGCATCTCGATCGTCGCCCCCGACGACGGGTCCGATCCGTTGGCGAGCAGTCGCATCACGCTGGCCGGAGTCGCCGAGCGGCCCACCGGTGACGAACTGGATGCCGCGCGGCAGGCCCACCTGGACGCGGTGGCATCGGCCCGCTACTACGTCGACTTCAGCGATTTCTCGCTGTGGGTCCTGCGGGTGCACCGGGTGCGTTGGGTCGGCGGATACGGCCGGATGGACTCGACCACCGGCGAGGCCTACTCGCAGGCCGAACCTGATCCGGTCGCACCGCATGCCGCGGGAGCGATCTCCCATCTCAACGCCGACCACGCCGATGCGCTGGCCGACATGGCCCGCACCCTCGGCGGCTACCCCGACACCACGGTGGCGGTGTGCACCGGCGCCGACCGGTACGGCCTGGATCTACGGGTCACCACCGAGCGCGGGAAGGCCTACACCCGCGTCGGCTATGCCACGCCGATCAGCTCCTACGGTGAGTTGCGGGCGGCCACAGTCGAGTTGGCCCAGCGCGCCAGGCGGGGCTGAGGCCGCGCCACGGAGTGCAATACGATCGCGGGTATGCCTGAGCGCCCGCAGACCTGGCAAGCCGCCTTCGATCTGATCCGCACCCGCGGGTACGAACACCGCGAGGAACCGTTCCGGCTCGCCAGCGGGCAGCTGAGCCACGACTACATCGACGGCAAATTCGCCATCGACACCGGCGAGCGGATGGCGATTGTCAGCCGGGCGGTCGCCGACCTGGCCGCCGCCAGCGGCATCGAGTTCGACGCCGTCGGCGGGCTCACCATGGGTGCCGACCCGCTGGCCCACGGGGTGGCGATGGTGACCGGCAAGGCCTGGTTCTCGGTGCGCAAGGAGCAGAAGTCGCGTGGCCGCGAGCAGTGGATCGAAGGCACCCGGCTCGAGCCGGGCACCCGCGTGCTCCTGGTCGACGACGTGATCAGCACGGGTGGCTCCACCGAGATCGCCTATGAGCGCGTCACCTCCGTCGGGGCCGTGGTCACCGGCGTCATCCCGATGGTCGACCGCGGCGACGTCGCGACCGGGCGCTTCGCCAAGCGCGGCGTGCCGTTCGCGGCGCTGGTCACCTACCGCGATCTGGGCATCGAACCGGTCAAAGACGTCTAGGTCCGCGCCGTTGTCCACGCCGTTTTCCACGCGACGGCTGCGCCTCCACGAGAGTTGCCGCCCTCCGGTAGAAAGCGGCGAGCATCGGCGAGACGCGAGCTAGACCACCAGCACCGGGGACCGCTCCAGCGCCAGGCTCACCACCACACCGGGGCTGAACGCACGCGCCCGCGAGCTGGGCAGCTGAGCATGGATCAACGAGCCGTCCGGCAGGCTCAGATAGACATGGGACGTCGGCCCCAGGAACGCCACGGATTCCACCACGGCCGGCCCGTCCGGATCGGCGCGCACCCGGATCGCCTCTGGGCGCAGCATCGCGATACCCGCGCCCGCGGTGATCGAGCCGGGCAGGGTCGGCAACTCGGCGCCCAGCAGCCTGGCCCGTCCGCCCGACACCCGTGCGCGCACTTTGTTGTGCAAGCCGACGAACTCGGCGACGAACGGGGTGGAGGGCCGGGCATACAGCTCGGCGGGAGTGGCGAGCTGCTCGAGTTTGCCGTGGCTCATCACCCCGACCCGATCCGCAACGGCCAGCGCCTCCTCCTGGTCGTGGGTGACGAACAGCGTGGTGATCCCGACTTCGAGCTGCACCCGGCGGATCTCGTCGCGCAATTGGGAGCGCACCTTGGCGTCGAGCGCCGACAGCGGCTCGTCGAGCAGCAGCACCCTCGGCTCGATCGCCAGGGCCCGGGCCAGCGCCACCCGCTGCTGCTCACCGCCGGACAACTCGCCGGCGTACTTGCCGCTGTGCGCCGCCAGGCCCACCAGATCGAGCATGTCGCCGGCTTGGAACAGCCTGTCCCGCTTGGACTTTCCGCGCATCTTCAGACCGAACGCGACGTTGTCCAGCACGGTCAGGTGCGGGAAGAGGCTGTAGGCCTGGAACACCATGCCCATGTCGCGCTTGTTGGCCGGCACCGAGCTGATGTCCCGCCCGCCGACCAGCACGGTGCCCGCGGTGGCGTCCTCCAGCCCGGCCAGGATTCGCAGCGCCGTGGTCTTGCCGCAGCCCGATGGCCCGAGCAGGGCGACCAGCTCCCCCGGCTCGATGGACAGGCTCAGCCCATCGAGCGCATTGACGTTGCCATACGTGCGGGTGAGGTCCCGAAGTTCAACCCGCACACCGGCACCGACACTCACTGCAGGACTCCTGACCTTCTGCGACGGCCCCGGGTAAGGGCCGCCAGCACCAACAACAACGCGAACCCGAACAGCAGCGTGGCCAGCGAGGCCGCCACCGATGTCGGCCCGTCACTCTTGCCGATCGCGACGATCTGAACCGGCAGGGTTTCGAACCCGCTCAGCGAGGCGACGGTGTACTCACCGAGCACCACCGCGATCGAGATGAATGCCGCCGACAGGATTCCCGACCAGATGTTGGGCACGATCACCCGGCTGATCGTCGACACCCATCCGGCGCCCAGCGACCGGGCGGCCTCCGACAACGTCTGCAGGTCGATGGCGGCCAGCGCGGAATCGATGGACCGGTAGGCGAACGGCAGCACCAGCACCACGTACACGAACGTCAGGGTGAGCGCCGATTCGCCGAGAAGGTAGGTGACCCACAGGTATACGTTGCGCAGGCCCACCACGATCACCAGTGCCGGGATGGTCAGCGGCAGCAGGCACAGAAACTCCACGAAGCGCCCGGCCCACCGGGCCCGCAGCCGCACCCAGATCATGGTCGGCACCAGCAGCACCAGCATCACGACGACGGTGAACACCGCGAGCAGCAGCGAGATCACGATGGCGTGGTAGAGCTGCTCGTCGGCCACGAGGTTGCGCCATGCGGCAGCGGTGCGCCCGCCGGCGAGCAGGTTGCGGGTCGAGAAATCTGCCATCGCGTACAGCGGGAACAGGAAGAACAGACCGAACAGCACCCACAGTGACGTGCGGACCGCCCGATTCATTTGAGCCACCTCGCGGTCCGGCGAACCAGCGCGTTGTAGGCGATCATCACCGCGGCCACCACGACGATCATCTCCAGCGCCAGCGCATAGGCGAAACCGGACTGACCCAGCACGACCTCACTGGTGAGGGCGGCGCGGATCAGCAACGGCACGATCGGGCTGCCCTGGCTGACCAGCGCGGCCGCGGTGGCATAGGCGGCGAAAGCATTGGCGAACAACAACAGTGCCGAGCCGAGGAACGCCGGGCTCAACAGGGGCACGGCCACCTCCCGCAGGTACTGCCACCGGGACGCGCCGAGGCTCACCGCGGCCTCGAGCCACTGTTCCCGTAATCCCTCGATGGCGGGCAGGAACACGATCACCATCAGCGGGATCTGAAAGTAGCTGTAGACCAGGATCAGCCCGGCCAGCCCGTACAGCCAGCCGGAGCCGGCCAGGTCCCAGCCGAGGTGTTCGGAGACCCACAACGTCAACACACCGTTGAGACCGATGGTGGCCAGGAACGCGAAAGCCAATGCCACGCCACCGAACTGGGCGAGCACGCTGCACAGCGCCAGCACCGCGCGGCGCAGCATGGACGCCGGCGGGCTGCTCACGATCAACCAGGCCAGCACCGCACCCAGCACCGCACCGATGACCGCCGTACTCGCGGACAGCGCAATGCTCTTGGCCAGTGCGGTCAGCGCGGTGCCGGAGAACAGTGCGGCGATGCGGGCGAACGAGAAGGATCCGTCGGCGAAGAACGCCATGACGATCACCGTCACGGTCGGCACGATCAGGAACACCGTGACCACCGCCACGAACGGCAGCAACGGCAGGGCATCCCTCAGCTGCCCGCGGAACCCCGCACGCAGTTCCCGACGAGCTGTGCTACCCGGCATAGCCGATCTCAGCCGATCGCCTTGGCCCAGTTGTCGGCCAGATACTTGTTGGCCGTGTCGGTTTGGGCCTTGGTCGCGACGGTCACCGGACCGTCGATGGGAGGCAGCTGACCGAACGCGGCGCGGTCGGCGGTGCCGGCCAGGATCATCTTGTCGGCCCGCACGGGGCGGACCCCGCCCTTGGCGTAGAGGTTCTGGCCCTCGTCGCTGAACAGGAACTCCTGCCACAACCGGGCTGCCGCAGGGTGCGGCGCATCCTTGTTGATCGCCTGGTGGTAGTACCCGGCCACCAGCGCCTCGTGCGGGACGATCACCTGCCAGCCGGGGACCTTCTGGCTTTCGGTGCCGTTGAGGTAATTCCAGTCGATCACCACGGGCGTCTGCCCCGATTCGATGGTGGCCGGTGTCGGGTCGAGCGGCAGGAAGTTGCCTGCCGCGTTGAGCTTTGCGAAGAACTCGACCCCGGGGGCGATGTCGTCCGCCGATCCGCCCTGGGCCACGGCCGCCATCAGCACGCCGGCGAAGGCAGCGCCGGCCTGGGTCGGGTCACCGTTGAGCGCGACCTTGCCGTGGTACTCGGGTTTGAGCAGATCTTCGACGGAGGTGATCGGCGGAACCTTGGTGGAGTCGAACCCGATGGACATGAAGCCGCCGTAGTCGTTGACCCAGGCCCCGTCGCGGTCCTTGAGCTTCTCCGGGATGTCGTCGAACGTGGCGACCTGGTAGGGCGCGAACATCGACGTATTCGCCAGTGCCACAGACTGTCCCAGGTCGAACACGTCAGGGGCGGTGCTCTTGCCCTTCTGCTGGTTGGCCGCGTTGATCTCTTCCTGGCTGGACCCGTCGGGCTGTGCCGAGTTCACCTTGATGCCGTACTTGTCCGAGAAGGCCTTGATGATGGCGCCGTAGTTCGCCCAATCCGGGGGCAGGGCAATCACATTGAGTTCGCCCTCGGCCTTGGCCGCTTCGACCAGCTTGTCCATCCCGCCGAAATCCGCGGCCGACCGCGCCTCGGCGACCTTGACCCCGGTGTCGGTCTTTCCGCCCGCGGCGTCCTTCTGCGGCGGCGCGCACGCCGCCAGACCCACCGCGACGAGCGCCGACGCGGCGAGGGCGGATACCGTCGCGATCCGGGATGCGATCATTGCCAAATCCTCCGATGGGTCTCCGAGTGCGCGCACCGGCACCCTATCGCGACCTCGCCGAACGTGAGACGCATCGCCTGGTCCTGCGGGTTAGCATCACGTGATGTCCGTTCCGGGACCAGGCAGCGGCTTCGAGCTCGACGGCTGGAACTTCAAGCCGGCAGCCGTGCCGTGGTATCGCACCCGCCCGGCGGTGGTCGCGATGGTTGCCGCCGCCGTTGCCGCAGGAGCCATCGTGGTCTCGGGTGTGCTTTTGCTGCTTAGAGATTCGCCGCCGGTCCCGGAGCAGGCGACGACACCGTCACCCGCACCGTCGGCCACCACTCCTGCGCCGACGCCGTCGCCGTCACTGCGGGTGGGCGTGCCGCCGGCTCCCCCGGAACCGCCGCCCGCCCCGCCGCCGGAAACCCAGCAGTCCCCGGCCTACCGGCCCACCCACCGGCCCACCGTGACCAAGAAGCCCGAGATCGGCGTCACCCGCACCCCGGTCACCCGCTCGCCGATCAGCGTGGCACCGCATCCTCGACATCCCCGCAACTGAGGCATCCGGGCGACCCGGTGCGCCTACCCTGGGGCCATGCCCGGGCTCGACGCCATCGCCCAGTTCGCAAGCGCACCCTGCGCTGTGCTCGCCACCCTGGGCACCGACGGCGCACCGCACCTGGTGCCGGTGGTGTTCGCGGTCCACGTGCCTGCCGACCCGAATGCCGCGGCCACCATCTACTCCGCGGTCGACGCGAAACCGAAGTCCACCCAACGCCTGCGGCGGCTGGCCAACATCGAAGGCGACAGCCGGGTCAGTCTGCTCGTCGACCACTACACCGACGAATGGGCCCACCTGTGGTGGGTCCGCGCCGACGGACGGGCCGCCGTTCATCACAGCGGCGACGCGATGGCGAGCGGCTACGGGCTGCTGCGCGCGAAATATCCGCAGTACGAGCGCATTGCGCTGAACGGCCCGGTGATCACCGTCGAGGTCACCCACTGGTCGTCCTGGCAGGTCTGACTCCGCTCAGAGCAGCCACTTCAGGCGCCGGTTTCCACCACTGGGTCGTGATCACGGCGGGCGAGCGGCCGTCGTGAAGAAAACGACGCGGGCGCCCGCCGGGACGCGCAGACCTTGTGCTGTAGGTCACATCGGGGAATTGTGGAGAGCAGGTCCGGCGGGCCGCAGCGGGGCGCCCCGGGGACACCAGGAGGAATGCCATGGCGGACAAGACGCACTCGGCCGGCAACGGCACTGTCCCCACCGCGGACAGTCCCACCGCCATTCGCAATGTGGTGCTCGTCGGTCCCTCGGGTGCGGGCAAGACCACGCTCGTGGAAGCGCTGCTGGTCGCCGCGGGAGTGCTGACCCGCGCGGGTTCGGTGGTCGACGGGTCCACGGTGTGCGATTTCGACGACGCCGAGATCAGTCAGCAACGCTCGGTCGGCCTGGCCCTGGCGCCGTTGCAGCACAACGGGATCAAGGTCAACCTGATCGACACCCCCGGATACGCCGACTTCGTCGGGGAGTTGCGCGCGGGCCTGCGTGCCGCCGATTGCGCTCTCTTCGTGATCGCGGCCAACGAGACCATCGATGAGCCGACGAAGTCGCTGTGGCAGGAGTGCGCGGCGGTGGGCATGCCGCGGGCCGTCGTCATCACCAAGCTCGACCACCCCCGGGCCAACTACGCCAATGCGCTGGCGGGTGCTCAGCAGGCCTTCGGCGACAAGGTCGCGCCCCTGTACTTCCCGGCCGGGGACGGGGTGATCGGCCTGCTCACCCGCACGTACTACGACTACAGCGACGGCACCCGCACCACGCGGCCGCCCGACGGCTCCTACGACGACCAGATCGCCGAACTGCGCGGCTCCCTGATCGAGGGGATCATCGAGGAGTCCGAGGACGAGACGCTCATGGAGCGCTATCTCGGCGGTGAGGAGATCGATGAGTCGGTGTTGATCGCGGACCTGGAGAAGGCCGTGGCCCGCAGTTCGTTCTTCCCGGTGATCCCGGTGTGCAGCGGATCCGGGGTCGGCACGCTGGAGCTACTCGAGATCGCCACCCGCGGCTTCCCGTCACCACCCGAACACCGCCTCCCCGAGGTGTTCGCCGCGAGCGGTGCCGCCCGCAAGCCCATGGACTGCGATCCGTCCGGACCACTGCTGGCCGAGGTGGTGAAGACGACATCGGATCCCTACGTGGGCAGGGTCAGCCTGGTCCGGGTGTTCTCCGGCACCATCAGGCCCGACGCCACCGTGCATGTGTCGGGCCATTTTTCTGCCTTCGACGACTCGGCGGCGCCCGAGGGGTCGCCCGGCCACGCCGACTCAGGCCCGATCGCCGGCCACGCCGACCACGACGAGGACGAGCGCATCGGCACCCTGTCCTTCCCCCTGGGCAAGCAGCAGCGCCCCGCCCCGTCGGTGGTGGCCGGGGACATCTGTGCGATCGGCCGGCTCAGCCGGGCCGAGACCGGTGACACCATCAGCGACAAGGCCGATCCGCTGGTGCTGCGCCCCTGGACCATGCCCGACCCGCTGCTGCCCATCGCGGTGCAGCCCCGGGCCAAGACCGACGAGGACAAGCTCTCGGTCGGGTTGCAGCGGCTGGCCGCCGAGGATCCCACCCTGCGCATCGAACAGAATCCGGAGACCCACCAGATCGTGCTGTGGTGCATGGGTGAGGCACATTCCGGGGTGGTGCTCGACGCGCTGTCGCGCCGCTACGGGGTGTCGGTGGACACCGTGGAGCTTCGGGTGCCGCTGCGGGAGACGCTCGGCGGCAAGGCGAAAGGTCACGGCAGGCACGTCAAGCAGTCCGGTGGCCACGGCCAGTACGCGGTCTGCGACATCGAGGTCGAGCCGCTACCGGAGGGCAGCGGATTCGAGTTCGTCGACAAGGTCGTCGGCGGAGCCGTACCGCGCCAGTTCATCCCGAGCGTCGAGAAGGGCGTGCGCGCCCAGATGGAGAAAGGGATGGCCGGCGACCACGGGGATGGCGGCTACCCCGTCGTCGACATCCGGGTGACGCTGGTCGACGGCAAGGCGCACAGCGTCGACTCGTCGGACTTCGCCTTCCAGATGGCAGGTGGGCTGGCGCTGC
Source organism: Mycolicibacterium sp. 050232 (assembly GCA_036235365.1). Classification (GTDB taxonomy): domain Bacteria; phylum Actinomycetota; class Actinomycetes; order Mycobacteriales; family Mycobacteriaceae; genus Mycobacterium. Next base: position 44,277 of record JAZBEZ010000014.1, read on the forward strand.
GGGAAGCAGCCGCGGCGGCAGGCGTGAACCTGCTCGAACCGATCGACGACGTGACCGTGACGGTGCCGGACGATCTGGTGGGCGCGGTGATGAGCGATCTGGCGAGCCGGCGCGGCCGGGTCCTCGGCACCGACAAGGCCGATGAGGACCGAACGCTGGTCAAGGCCGAGATTCCCGAGGTCGAACTGACCCGCTATGCGATCGATCTGCGGTCCCTCTCGCACGGTGCCGGGGCGTTCACCCGCGCGTTCGCCCGCTATGAGCCCATGCCCGAATCCGCCGCGGCCCGGGTGCGCCGCTCGGCCTAGCAGTCTTCAGTTACCCATCGAGGCGTAGAACTCGTCGCTACCCGCGCCGTCCTCGAGTTGGACGTCGAAGGTGTTCAGGGCGAATGCCAGCGTGCTGTAACCACCGAAGGTGAACATCAGATCCATCCGCTGCCGGTCGTCGAGCCGCAGGCCCAGGCGCTCCCAGGTCGGCGCGGAGATCCGCGATCCGGTGTGCAGTTCGTCGACCGCGTCGAGCACAGCCTGGTCGAATTCCTCTGCCGCCGTGCCACTCTGGCTGGCCTCGACGTCGGCCTCGGTGAGCCCGACCTGCAGGGCCATCGCGCTGTGATGTCCCCACTCGTACACGCAGCCGTGGTGGAACGCGGTCCGCAGGATCACGAGTTCGCGGATCCGCTCCGGCAGCGTGGACTCTTTTTGCAGGTAGGTGTTGAACGGCAGGAAAGCGCCGGCCAGGACGGGATGGCGGACGAGCGTCGACAGCGCGTTGCCTGCCTTGTCGGGGCGGCGGCGCTCGGGCGGCACCGTGGAGGCGAGCGCCTCACGCGCCTGATCGTCCCACTCTTCTGCCGGCAACGGCGTCAGCATCCGCACAGTCCTTCCAACGGGCCGATCTACTTTACGATCGACTAGTAGCGTACTTTACGATCGTAAAGTAGATCAGCTAAGAATGCACCCGGAAGAGAGGCCGAATGGACGCGACCCGCGAGCGGCTCGTCGAAGCCGCCGTCCGGCTGATCACCCGGCACGGCTTCGCCGGCACATCGCTGCAGATGATCGCCGACGAGCTGGGCTTCACCAAGGCCGCGATCTACTACCACTTCCGCACTCGCGAGCAGCTGTTGAGCGCGGTCGTCGAACCGTTCCTGGCCCGGTTGCAGACCGTCATCGAGGATGCCGAGCGCCAGCGCAGCGCAGCTGCCCGCGCCGATCAGATGGTGCGCGGCTACGCCGATCTGGCGGTCGGCAACCGCGCCCTGGTGTCCGTTCTGGCCAGCGATCCCAGCGTGAACGAGGCGCTGCGGAACCGTCCGGAGTGGGACGGCGTGATCGACCGGCAGATGGCCCTGCTGGCCGATGTCGATCCGGGTCCGGCCGGGATGGTCAAGGCGGCCATGGTCTTCTCCGGCATCGCCGGAGGCGCGGGTGTCGCAGGCCCGGAAACCTCCGATGAGGACCTCGCCCGCCACCTCACCGACGCGGCGCGCCGCACCCTGGGCCTGCGAGCGTCCCGTCGCTGACGAAAAGCTTTGCAATCCAAGCGTTTTACCGAAAGGAACAAGATGACCACCGCACCGCAGAAGACCGCACTGGTCACCGGAGGCACGTCCGGAATCGGCAAGGCGATCGCCGACCGGCTGGCCGCCGACGGATACCGGGTCGCCACCCTCGACCTCAACGCGACCGACGACGAGCATTCCTACGCCGCCGACGTCACCGACCGGTCCCAGGTCGACGCCGTCTTCAAAGCCGTCCGCGAGCAGTTGGGCCCGGTCACCATCCTGGTCAACTCCGCCGGGCTCAGCGATTTCACGCCGTTCGCCGAGCTGACCTTCGAGCGCTGGCGCAAGGTCGTCGACGTCAACCTCAACGGCGTCTTCCACGTCGTCCAGGCCGCCCTGCCCGACATGATCGAGGCCGGCTGGGGCCGCATCGTCAACATCTCCTCGTCCAGCACACATTCCGGCGTGCCGTACATGTCCGACTACGTGGCCGCCAAGTCCGCCGTCAACGGGCTCACCAAGTCACTGGCTCTGGAGTTCGGTCCGGCCGGCATCACCGTCAACGCCGTACCGCCGGGTTTCATCGACACCCCGATGCTGCGTGCCGCCGAATCCCGCGGCGAACTCGGCGACATTCGCGACACCATCAACGCCACCCCGGTGCGCCGAATGGGTAAGCCCGAGGACATTGCCGCCACGTGTTCCTTCCTCATTTCCGAGGAAGCCGGCTACATCACCGGCCAGATCGTGGGTGTGAACGGCGGTCGTAATACCTGATCAGCGCCTACGCTGTGATGGGGGTCTCCCAGTGGCGGCGGATTGATATTCGCCGCACCGGGGCTTCGGTAGTTGCACTTATCTCTAATTGTTTGGGACAGTTTGAAAACCTTTAGTTGCTGGCTGCGTCAATAATTCGGAGGTTTGCGCGTGGCCTCATCCACCGCGACACTGCGGGACCGCTTCACACAGCGGTTCAAGCACTGGCGGTACGACCCGCCGTACCAGACCGCGTGCGCGGGCATGGTCATCTTGACGGTCGTCGTACTGGCGTTGACGTGGATGCAGTTCCGGGGTGTCTTCGAGCAAAAGACGCAGCTCACCGTGCTGTCCAACCGTTCGGGCCTGTCGATGGACCCAGGCTCGAAGGTCACCTTCAACGGTGTGCCCATCGGCCGACTGACCGGTGTGGACGTGGCGCAGGTCGACGGCGAGCAGCAGGCCAGGCTGATCCTCGACATCAAGCCCAAGTACCTGAAGCTGATCCCGGAGAACGTGACCGCCGAACTGAAGGCCACCACGGTGTTCGGCAACAAGTACATCTCGTTCGTCGCACCGGACAATCCGTCGTCGGCACGGGTCGACCCGTCCGTCCCGATTCGCGCGAAGGGCGTGACGACGGAGTTCAACACCCTGTTCGAGACGATCACCGCGATCTCCGAACAGATCGACCCGATCAGGCTCAACGAAACCCTCACCGCCACCGCGCAAGCCCTCGACGGTCTCGGCGACAAGTTCGGCCAGTCGATCCTCAACGGCAACGACATCCTGGGCGACCTCAATTCGCGCATGCCCCAGATCCGCCGCGACATCTCCGGACTGGCCGACCTCGGCGAGGTCTACGCGAACGCGGCTCCGGACCTGTTCGACAGCCTGACCAACGCCGTCACCACCGCCCGCACCCTCAACCAGCAGCGCGGCAACCTGGACCAGGCGCTGGTCGCCGCGGTCGGCTTCGGCAACACCGGCGGCGACATCTTCGAGCGCGGCGGCCCCTATCTGGTCCGCGGCGCCCAGGACCTGCTGCCGGTCAGCGCGATGCTGGACCGCAACAGCCCGGCGCTGTATTGCATGATCCACAACTACGCCGAGGCCGCGCCCAAGTTCGCCCAGCAGACCCGCAACGGCTACGCGTTCGAACTGCAGGACTTCCTGGTCGGCGCGGGCAACCCGTGGGTGTACCCGGACAATCTGCCGCGGGTGAACGTTTCCGGCGGACCCGAGGGCCGGCCGGGCTGCTGGCAGCCGATCACCAAGGATCTGTGGCCCACTCCGTACCTGGTGATGGACAGCGGAGCCTCGATCGCGCCGTACAACCACTTCGAACTCGGCCAGCCTCTGATGGCCGAGTATGTCTGGGGCCGCCAGATCGGTGCGCCCACGATCAACCCGTAGCGGCCGGCTGCAGGAGCCCGATGACGAGGCTCATCGCGAGGAAGAGCACGAGTTGATACGCGGTGTTGATCACCGTCAGCTTCGGTGGCTTGAGTTCGAAAGCGTTGTGCTGCAGCAGCGTCGTCGCCGAGAACGTCAGCCATGCGGCGAACCCGACACCGAGTGCCGGCCACGCCGAGTGGTTCCCGGTCGCCTCTGCCGTCACGGCGATCGCAGCGGCAAGCCCGACCGCGGTCACGGCGTTGGCGATCAACAGTTGGACCATGTTCCGCCTGCTGGCCGCTTTGGACTGCTCCGGGGTGATGCCGGTGAGATTCCACCAGAGTTCGACGAACAGCTTCCCGTACCAGACACCGGCGATCGCCATACCAGCGATGAGGGCGAGCCCGACACCGAGCCAATTGATCTGCATCCCAAGGCATCCTGACTGTTGGTTGACGACAACGCCCTTGCCGCGACGCGCTTTGGTTTATAAAATCAACTGCGATGGATGAAGTCAAGCGTTCTACATCCCGCTCCTACGGCCAGTTCTGCGCTCTGGCCCGGGCACTCGATGTCGTCGGCGACCGGTGGAACCTGCTGATCGTGCGAGAACTGCTGCCCGGCCCCCTGCGGTACAGCGAGCTGAAAGGGTCGCTCGCCGGCATCGCGACGAACCTGCTCGCCGAACGGCTGAGAAGCCTGGAAAGCAGCGGCATCCTTGAGCGCCGACTGGGAGAGCCGGGGGTCGTCTACGCCCTGACGGAATGGGGCTCGGAACTACGCGAACCGATGGCGGCGCTGGGCCGGTGGGGCGCACCGCTCGTGGCGTCGGGCCGCGGCGACGATTTCTTCCACCCCCGCTGGCTCGTCCTCGCGATCCCGGCGCTCCTGCAGGGCACCTCCGCGGATCCGCCCCGGTCGGTCGGCCTCGAGGTCGACGGGTACCTCATCAACCTGCGAATCGATCAAACCGGCCCGCACGCCACCGCCGGCCTCGATCCGAGACCGCCGACGACCTTGAGCGCATCGCCGGACACCGTGGTCGCACTCGCTGCCGGCGCGATCACCGTCGACCAGGCGATCACCATGGGTCACCTGGACGGCGATGCCGAACATCTGCGCGAGGTGTTCCGGCGAACCGGGCCGAAGAGCTAGCGGTCAGCCGCCTTGACTTCGAGTTCGGCTTCGAGCTTTCCTCGTAGGCGCCCTCGTCGCGGCCCAGCGCGATGGTGGCGGCGGCCATCGCGCCGATCGCCACGGACAGGGCCACCGGCTCCCATCCGGTGATCGACAGGTGCTCGCCCAGGACGACGGAGCCGAGCACCACGGCCACCACGGGCTCGAGCACCAGCATGGTCGGCACCGAGGTCTGCAGCGATCCCGCATGGAACGCCGACTGCTGCAGCAGCGTCGCGACCACCCCGAGGGTCACCACCAGATACAGGGCCGGTGTGGTCAGCACGGCGACCACGCCGTCCACGGCGATCGTGTGCATCACGATCTTGGTCAGCACCGCGACCACACCGAACATCACGCCCACCGCGAGCGCCAGCAGCACCGCGCGGCGCCAGTCGGTGCTCCGCGTGGCGGCCAGCACGCACAGGCCGACCGCCGCCGCGCACACCACGACGACGGTGACGGTGGTGGCCACCGAAACCCCGTACGTTCCGGTGGTGGCCCTGGCCAGCGCGACGAACACGGTCAGCGCCCCGGTCAGCAGCAGGGCCCACAGCCATTCGGCGCGGCTGACCCGGCGGTGGGCCAGCCGGGCACTGAGCGGAAGGGCGAACAACAACGCCGAAACCAGCACCGGTTGGACGAGCAGCAGCGACCCGTAACCGAGTGCCAGCGCCTGGAAGATGTACCCCGCTACCGCGGACGCGGTTCCCGCCCACCACAGCCTGCGGCCCAGCAAGGTGCGCAGCATGACCGTGCTGACACCCTTCTCGGGCGGGACGTCCATGGTGGCGCGCTGCCGCACCACAATGCCGACAGCCGCGAAAACCGCTGCGCAGAGGGCGAACAGCACCGCAAGACTGTTGCCGAGCAAGCCTCGTCAACCCCTTTCGGGCCAGTGTGTCGGCCCCCTCTGGCGGGGAGAAGGCCAGTGCCCTCCAACCGTAGAGCGCCGACGGTCGTCGCGCCGCCCGGGGTTGGCCCGGCGCCTAGACCACCTGCAGATGCCGCTTCGGCGGCTCGTCGGAAGAGCCTGCGGGATCGGTCGGCGGGGCGGGAGCGATCTTGTCGTTGACGTTGGCCACCGCCAGGTCGACGCGGTTCACCGCGGTGTCGCACAGGTCGCGAACCCGGCCGCTGGCCGTCTCGACCTCGTCGGCGGCACTGCGCAGATAGGCCCTGAGGTTGATCCGGATCCGCTCGCCGGCCCTACGCGCCCGCAGCCGCACCCGGTCGTCGACCTCGACGGTCACGTATGGCAATAACCGAAACCTCATAGCCCCGCTCCCATCTGCGCTTGCCTTGGCCCACAGTATCCGCGCCCGGCCGCGGTTCGAGCCAGACGTGATCGGCACCGCATCCCGGCAGTCTATGACCGCCAGGTCACATCGGCAGCTAGCTTCCGGCGCCGTCCCAGTCGGTCAGGGTCCAGCCGTCGATCGGATTGCCCTTGATGACGACGTAGCCGGTGTTGTCGAGCGGGTGTTGCATCAGCAGCTGCGGATCGGCATTGCCGACGTTCATCTGCACCCACAACATGATCGCGGCGCCGTGCGAGTACGCGACGGGATTGTCGTCGCCACTGTCGTAGATCTGCTGGACCGCCCCGTCGAACCGGCTGTCGAACTCGTTGCCGTCGATCGATCCGGGGATCCGGGCGCTCCGATCCCCACGCAGCCACTGCTCGGGCGCCGCGAAGTAGGTCTGGACCGCGCTCGCCTCGGGTTGGCCTTCGTAGACGCCGGCCTCGACCTCGTGGAGCCCGGGCAGCACGGTGACCGGCTCGTGAAGGGTGTCGGCCATGGGCTGAGCGGTCTGCTGGGTCCGGATCATGGTCGAGGCGAAGATGCCGTCGTAATGGTGGGACGCCAACCGCTGTGCGCTCGCGACCGCCTGGGTCCGGCCCAGCTCGGTGAGCACCGGACCGGGCGTGGAGCTGTCGATGAGGCCCGAGGCGTTACCCGCCGACTGGGCGTGCCGGACGAAGGTCAGCGTGATCGTCCGATAGCCGCCCGCGGCCGCCGGCGGTGCCAGCAGGGTCGCGACAGCGAGCGCGATCACCGCGCACAAGGTTTGTAGCCGACCCATTCTCAGCCTCTCCGCGTAGTTTCATTAGCATGACTACCCTTAACGATGACAGGGTCGCACGGGCCTTGGACCGGATGTACACCGCATCCGCCGAACAGTTCGCGAAAATGCGCGAGGACGGCTCCCGCCGGTTCGCCGACCTCTCCGGTGCCAGCGCACAGGAGCGTGCCGATGCGCTCAGCGACATCTACATGCCGGTGACCCCCGAAGCCGGCCGGTTGCTGTACTCGCTCGTGCGGGCCACCAAGCCCGCGGTCGTCGTCGAGTTTGGTATGTCGTTCGGACTCTCGGCCCTGCACCTGGCATCAGCCGTGCGCGACAACGGAACTGGGCGCGTCTACACCACCGAGCTCAGCGCCGCCAAGATCGCGGCAGCCAGGCAGACATTCGCCGAGACCGGCCTGGACGACGTGATCACCGTGCTCGAAGGCGACGCGCTGGAGACACTGAATACGGTGCCGGGCGACATCGGTTTCGTGCTGCTCGACGGTTGGAAGGAGCTCTACCTTCCTGTGCTCGAGCTCCTGGAGCCGCAGCTGACCACCGGCGCGCTCGTGGTCGCGGACAACACGTCGATGGCCGACACCCAGCCGTACCTGGACCGGGTCCGGGAACCGTCGAACGGATACGTGAGCGTCAACTTCCTGGCCCGCGACAGCGACAGCATGGAGCTCAGCTGCCGTGCCTAGTGCTCCTCCCGGGCGCGCGACCGATACGCCGACGGGGTCTGACCGCAGAACTGGGTGAAGCACCGGGTGAACGAGCTGAGGTTCTCGAAGCCCACCGCCGTCGCGGTCGCCTGCACGGACTGATCCGGCCCGGCCAGCAGCGCCATGGCCCGCAGCATCCGGGCATGCAGAAGGTATGTCCGCCAAGAGATTCCGATTGTCTCGGCGAACAGGCGGCGCAACGTCCGCTCGGACACCGCGACCGCCCGGCTGACGTCCTCGGCGGTCACCGAGGCAAGGTGTTCCTTGGTGTAGGCCAGCGCGGCGGCCACGATCGGATGCTCGGTGGTCGGCAGGCTCAGCGGGGCCTCGTGATCGAGCGCGTCGGCGACGAGGTTGGCCAGGGTCCGGAAGAACGTGTCGGACGTGTCGTCGCCGTGCGCGCGGTCGACCGGCCAGCGCAGCCCGTAGATCATCATCTCGCGGATCAGCGGTGAGACTGCGATGATCCTGGCCCGGTCCCCCGGATCGGCGATCAACTGCGCGTCGAACATCACCGCGACGGTCTTGACGTCGGGGTTCATCACGGCCTGGTGCTGCAGCCCGGCCGGGATCCACGCGGCCTGCTGCGGCGGCAGTAGATAGTGCGCGGCGTCGGTCTCCACCTCGACCACGCCGTGCAGGGCGTACTCGATCTGGTGCACCTCGTGGGAGTGCCAGCCGGTGATCAGCCCGTCGCCCTCGTAGAGGTAGCTGCCGGCCAGCGCATGACCGCCGCGGCGCAGCTCGATGACCGGCCGGGACATGTTGGCCGATTCAGTCAAACCTCTGTCCGAAGATGCAGAGACGGTCACACTGTCCGAGGGTACTAGTTGAACTATGCAGACCGACGACCTGATCCTGATCAGCATCGACGACCACGTCGTCGAGCCGCCCGACATGTTCCTCAACCATGTGCCGGCCAAGTACAAGCCCGAAGCACCGATCGTGGTGACCGACGACAAGGGCGTCGACCAGTGGATGTACCAGGGTCGTCCGCAGGGCGTCTCCGGCCTCAACGCGGTGGTGTCCTGGCCGGCCGAGGAATGGGGCCGGGACCCGGCCGGTTTCGCCGAGATGCGTCCCGGCGTGTACGACGTGCACGAGCGGGTCCGCGACATGGACCGCAACGGCATCCTGGCCTCGATGTGCTTCCCGACCTTCACCGGGTTCTCCGCACGCCACCTCAACATGCACCGCGAAGAGGCCACCCTGGTGATGGTGTCGGCCTACAACGACTGGCACATCGACGAATGGGCCGGTTCGTACCCCGGCCGGTTCGTCCCGATCGCGATCCTGCCGACGTGGAACCCCGAGGCCATGTGCCGCGAGATCCGCCGGGTCGCCGCCAAGGGCTGCCGGGCTGTCACGATGCCGGAACTGCCGCACCTGGAAGGACTGCCGAGCTACTTCGACGAGGACTACTGGGGCCCGGTGTGGCAGACCCTGTCCGAGGAGAACGTGGTGATGTGTCTGCACATCGGCACCGGATTCGGCGCGATCTCGATGGCCAAGGACGCTCCGATCGACAACCTGATCATCCTGGCCACCCAGGTCTCGGCGATGTGTGCCCAGGATCTGCTGTGGGGACCGGCGATGCGCAACTACCCCGACCTCAAGTTCGCCTTCTCCGAGGGCGGAATCGGTTGGATCCCGTTCTATCTGGACCGCAGCGACCGGCATTACACCAACCAGAAGTGGCTGCGCCGCGACTTCGGCGAAAAGCTGCCGTCCGACGTGTTCCGTGAGCACTCACTGGCCTGCTACGTGACCGACAAGACCTCGCTCAAGCTCCGTCACGAGATCGGTATCGACAACATCGCCTGGGAGTGCGACTACCCACACAGCGACTGCTTCTGGCCCGACGCACCCGAGCAGGTGCTGGCCGAGCTGAATGACGCGGGCGCAAGCGATTCCGACATCAACAAGATCACCTGGGAGAACTCGGCACGGTTCTTCAGCTGGGATCCGTTCAAGCACACCGCGCGTGATCAGGCCAACGTCGGTGCACTGCGCGCCAAGGCCACCGACGTCGACACCTCGATCCGCCCACGCGCGGAGTGGGCGCGCCTGTACGAGCAGAAGCAACTCACCAAGGCCTGATCTGTCAACGGGCTAAGGAAGTTCGAACATCCACGGCCAGTTGGTGATCAGTTCCCTGGGCAGGTAGTCAGATTCGACCTCGATGCGCATACCTTCATCGGCAGCCATGGAGGCCAGGCCGAGAAGCGGGAGCGACGCGAACCCCTGCGGGTGTTCGCGTCGCTCCTCGTTCTTGCTCCAGTAGGTGCGATGGCTGTTCAACGCGATCTCCAGCTGGTCGGTGAACGTGTCCTGATCTCCGATCGAGGCCAGCACCCCGAACAGATCCAGCTGTAGAAAAAGTGCCTCCTCGCGCGACGACGTCGTGGGCTGGTCCACGAACGGCACTGTCTCACTGATCTTCCGGGCCCACGAGTCGTCGCCACGGTCGCGTGCCTGCAGGATCTCCACCAAACCGAGCGTTGCCCGGTCGAACCGGGTGCCAGGAGTGAGCGTGTCGGCGTCGAAGCCGGCGAGCGTATCGAGCATTGTCGCGTTGCGGGTGGCCCGCGCCCACCAATACGCGGTCAACCAGGTTCTCACGTTGACTCCGTCCGGCTCCGGGCCGGTTCCGCAGGTTTCCAACCCACCCGAATCAACCTCGATCACAAGGGATTCCCCGGGCGGCAGGGCAGCCAGCTGAAAAGAGGCATGTATCAGCTGGGCGGCACGGCGTGCAGCGAGGCGCGTCTCAAGGGTGGCGCCGGACGGGTCGAGTCCGAACTGAAACCGAGCGCTTGTCTCCGCGCCGATGGCAACCCTGGACAGCACGTTCCCCGGCGAGGACGTGATCAGGTCGTAGAGCGAGCGAACCGCTTGCTCTGCGTCCGTGGCGAGCCGGCCGATTTCGGCCAATGGCGTGCCCAGTTCATGCCTGGCCACCGTTCGCATACTTCCCCCCTGATCGATGCCGAACGTGCCGATCCTATCGCCACCGATCTGGGTGAGCAGACACCAAAATGACTGCGGTCGCCGGGTTTCGGAGTCGGAATCAGGCCCGGAGGGGCACTCCGCCACCCTTGACGTTCATCGATGTGAAGGACTCGGCGACGGCCACCTCGTCTGCCGTCTCACCATCGGTGAGCTGTGCCGCGGCAACCGCCTGAGTTTTGAACGCCAGCGCGGCCGCGCTCAGGTTGTGCCCGAAGGTGCACGTCGGGTCAGGCGATCGGCCCCAGACGAGAACCTCGGCCAAACCTGCCGGAAGTTGCCGAGCGTCGTCGGCTATCACGCGGTCATACGAGTCGGCACCGATGACGAGGACGCACTGCTCGCCTTCCTCGCCTGCCGATGACTCCATGTCCTCGACCAACTCGGCGCCGAGAATCTGGACCGAGCGATTGTCACCCGGCGCGTCGGAGTTCTCGAGGAGCTGCGCGCTGACCCGCCAACCACTCATCATCCGGTCGACGATGAGTCCCCCGGCGTTCGCGGCCAGTTCGGCGGCATCACCGGCGATCACGTGCATGCGGTACGTGACGGCACCACCGGCCTTTTCACCCTTCATCGCAGCACCCCAACCCGGTCGAGAACCACCTGCGAAGTCGTCAACGTGACCTCCCACCGGATAGGCAACCTGCCCAGACGACATTCCGGGACGCCCAACTGTAATAGTTACAGTAGGTCAGGTTCAAGTATCCGATCGGCTAGTACGCGGCTAGTGGGTGATCTGCCAGTCCGCGGCCTCACGCTGCTGGTTCCAGAACTCGTCAAACCGCCCGCGCGCGGCCAGCAACTCCTCGATGCTGCCGTCCTCGACGATCCGTCCGCCGTCGAGGAACAACACCCGGTCCGCATGCCGGATGCTGGCCAGTCGGTGCGCGACGATCACGCGGGTCCTGGACCGCTCGTCGGCGGTGAGCGCGTCGACCACCGCGGCCTCGTTCTCGGTGTCCAGTGCGCTGGTCGCCTCGTCCACCAGCAGCACCGGCGCCGGCTTGACCAGGGCACGGGCGATGCTGACCCGCTGCCGCTCGCCACCGGACAGTGCCGTGCCGGCTTCGCCGACCTTGGCGCCGTCACCATCGGGCAGCCGCCGGGTCAATTCGTCCACGCGCGCCAGTCGCGCCGCGTTGGCGAGTTGCGCGGCATCCGCATTCGGGTCGCCGACCAGGATGTTGTCCCGGATCGTGCCGTCGAACAGGTAGGGGTGCTGGAACACCACACTCGTTGCCGCCCGGCGTGTCTCGGCGTCCATCTGGGCGGTGTCCACACCGTCGATCAGCACGCGTCCGGCAGTCGGCTGGTGCAGCCCTGCGATGAGCGACAGGATCGTGCTCTTTCCCGATCCGGACGGTCCGACGATCGCGGTGGTGCCGCCGGGCTCCAGCACGAAGCTGACCTCCTGGAGCACCGGGGTGGTTCCGTAACCGAAAGTCACACCAGAGAATTCGATGCGCGGCGCGGTGCTCGAAGACAGCGTGGCGCTACCGGTGGCCATAACGGGAGCGTCGAGAACGGCGCGGATCCGGTCGAGGGTGGCCCGGGTGGATTCGATCGCCGGGGCCAGCTCGGACAGGGACGTGAACGGCTCGAGATAACGTGCGGCGACGACGATCATCGCGATCGCCTCCGGCACGCCGAGGGTCCCGCGCACCGTCAGGAAGGTGGCCATCCCGGCCAGGATCACCAGCGCCAGTTGGCTGGCCAGGCTGAACAGCAGCTGTCCGGGCACCTGCATGAACAGCAGCCGCATGCTGGCCCCGTGCTGCGCGGCCAGGGCGTCGCCCACCATGCTGCGAGCCGGCTCGACGCGTCGGGCCGCGCGCAGCGCCTGCTGGGTGCGGGCGAATTCGATGATCCGCTCGGTGAACGCCCGGTTCGTCTCGTCGGCCACCGTGTCGGCCTTGCGGCTGAGCCGGCCCGAAGCCCAGAACGCGCCGAGCAGTATCACCACGCCGACCAGCGCAGCCAGTCCGAGCGGGACCGAAATGAACAGCAGCGCAACGGCAATGGCCGCGGGCAGCAGAATCGCCCCGATCAAGGGCGTCAGCAGGTTGACCACCATGCCGACCAGTTCCGGTCCGGTGGCGGCGATCGCTTGGCGGGCGTTGGCGGTGTTCGCGCCGCCGTCTCCACTCAGCCAGTCCATCCGGATGCTGGGCAGCCGGTCGGCCACGTCGTGCTGGGTGTGGTCCAGCAGCGCGAAGCCGAGGTCGAATCCGAGCCGCGAGGTCGCGGTGTCAACGACCCAGCCGATCACGGTCGCGGCGGTCAGCCAGCCCAGCCAGGGCAGGGCGTCCCGCGGCACGTCGCTGAACAGGGCTGCCACCAATGGGATCAACAGCACGGTGCCGGCCGCACGGATCACCACCGAGACCAGCGTGAGTGCGGCGTAGACGCCGACCTTGCCGCGGCGGTCCGCCGGGATGAGGGCGATCAGGGTGCGGATCATCGTGCCTCTCCTGCGGTGACGGTGTCGCCGGGACGCAGCGACTGTCCGGTCTGCCAGAGCTGGTGGTAGCGCCCGCCTGCGGCCAGCAGTTCTTCGTGCGTGCCGGTCTCGGCGATCTGTCCGGCGTCGAGGACCACGATCTGGTCCGCGTGGATGATGGTGTGCAGCCGGTGGGCGATCACCAGGACGGTGCGGTCTTTGGTCAGCCGGTTGAGCGCCTGCTGCACAAGGTATTCCGACTCCGGGTCGGCGAAGGCCGTGGCCTCGTCGAGGATCAGCACGGGAGTGTCGGCGAGGATGGCCCTGGCGATGGTCAGCCGCTGCCGTTCACCGCCGGACAATGCCGACGACGCCGAAAGCACCGTCTGATAGCCCTCGGGCAGCCGCAGGATGCGTTCGTGGATCTGGGCGTCACGGGCGGCCTGCTCGATCCGTTCCTGATCGGCCTCCGGGTCGGCCAGCGCGACGTTCTCGGCGACGGTACCCGCCACGAGCTGGGTTTCCTGCAGCACGAACCCGACCTGGCGGTACAGCTCGTCGGCCGACAACGATCGAATGTCTCTGCCGTCCAACTGGATCGACCCGGAATCGACGTCGTGGAAGCGGGCCAGCAGCGCCGCGAGCGTGGACTTGCCCGAACCGGACGGTCCGACCAGCGCGGTCACTGTGCCGGGGCGCAAGGTCAGCGATACGTCCTTGATCACCGGGACACTCGGCCGGTACCCGAAGCTCACGCCGTCGAATACCACCGCACCCGCGGCTCCGGGCGCGCCCGGAGCTTCGAGCAGCGCCAGGTCTGCCTCGTCGAGCGCGTTCTGGATGCGACGCGCGGCCAACATGCCGCCGCGGATTCCGCCGAGTCCGTAGCCGACGCCGAGCAGCCGAACTCCGAACGTGGTGCCCAGCAACAGGAACGGCAGCAGGTCGACGGGGTCCATCGAGCCGCCGATGATCATCGGGGTGCCGACCGCGACGATCAGCCACAGGAAGGTGCCGGGCCGGGTCACCAGGTCCATCAACGACTTCTTGCCGGTGAAGGGCCGCTGCCAGCCGACCAGGAAGCCGATGTACTCGTCGAGACGACGACGGAAACTCGACGACGCGGCACCGCCGAACACCCGGACGACCGGCTGGCCTTCGAGGTAGGCGCCGGCCTCACCGCTCATCCGGTCGGCCCAGCGCTGCGCCTGTCCGATCTTGGCTCCGGACTGGATCGTCATCACCGACATCAGCACCAGATAGGTGAGCACCGGGATGAAAAGGACCAGGGCCAGCCGCCAGTCGACGGTGAACAGGTAGACGAGCACGGCCACCGGCGCCACCACCGCGGCCACCGCATCGGGGATCGCGTGGGTCACCAGGTAGTGCAGCGACAGGGTGTCGTCCTGCACCAGTTGTTTGATCGAGCCGGAGCCCCGCGCGGTGAACCAGCCCAGCGGCAGCCGAGACATCTTGGTCAGCAGCCTGGTCCTCAGGTCACGGGCGAACCGCGCGTCGAGACGGTGCAGCCACAGGGTGAGCCCGGCACCCAGCAGTGCGCCGAGGCCCAGCAGCCAGACCGCGGTCAATCCCAGTGTCCACAACCGGGATTCGTCGGCACCGCTCAACAGCAGGCGGGCCAGCTCGACCAACAGCACGAACGGAGCCAACTGGATCAGCGTGATGATCGCCTGCAGGACACCCGACACGATCAGCGGGGTCTTCAGCGGGGCGAGCAGTCGGCCGGCGCCCTGCGCGCGCCAGGTGCCACGGGACGGCGGGGCGCCGGCCGGCGCGGGAACAGGCTCGGCCACAGCGGTTTCCGGTTCGGCCTTACCTTCGGTCTGGTCCTCGGTGCGATCGGTGCCCATGGCCCGGCCCTCGGTCCAGTAGGCCTGCGCGTGCAGTTCGGACTTGGGAAAGCCGAATTCGTCTTTCAGCCGCGTACGCAGATGCTTGAGCGAGCCGGCCTCCGGCGTCACCCAGCAATACCAGTCCGACCAGTCCCTGGCCTCGATGGCGCCTGCCAGCGATGTCGTGTCATGGCGTTTGACCCAGTGCACCCGCAGCCGCGGGTGCTCGGCGATCGGGATCAGCAGGTCGTTCTCGTCATGCTCCTCGAGATAGACCTCGATCGGGATGTCGTGCGGAAGCACTTCGATGATGCCGTTGATGGCGGGGGTGGCAGCCGCGTCACCGATCAGCAGGTAGCCGGCCGGCAGATCCTCCGGCACGGTGAACCCCGTCGAGCCGAGGCTCATCACCGGGATGGAGTCGCCCGGCTTGGCGGCCCTGGCCCACTTCGACGCCGGGCCCGACGGTTCGTGCAGTACCACGTCGACCGAGAAATGCCCGGTCTCGGGATCCATTTCGGACATCGTGTAACCGCGCTGGAACTCGGTCTTCGAGCCGTCTGGGTCCGGGACCCAGAAACGTAGGTACGACGTCGGTTCGGCCACCGCGTCCTCGAACACCGTCGGCGACACCATGCGCAGGCGCACCAGGTTCGGTGTCAGGTAGACGGTCTCGACCACGGTCGCCTGGTGATCACGCGCGCCGAAGCCGCGCATCATCACCCCCTGAAATCCGCGTGCCATCAGCGGTCCCCTCCCCTGGCGGTCAGCTCCGCCACGATGTCGGTAATCGGCCTGCCGGGCGCCACGGACGTCAGCAGTCCCCGGATCAGCGCGTTCATCAGAAGTTCCAGATACTGCGGGCTGCTCAGTTGCATGCCCGCGGTGTGCACCGGGCCCAGGGCGGCGTCACCGGCCAGCCGTTGGGCAGCGGCATCGCGTTCCAGGACGAATTCGTCGCCGCCACTGGCCTCGGCCTTGAGCTCGTGCTGGGCGGCCAGGCCGATGGCGAGTACGGCCACGGAACTGCTCAGCAGCGCCGCGCCCTCGGCGGTGTAACCGCGCCGGCCCAGTGCGGTGATCTCGTCGGCCAGCAGCCGAGCGCCGGCCTCCCCGCGTGGGAACAGCACCTGCATATAGGTGGCCAGGCCCGGGTTGTTCAGGGTGAACCGGTGCAGGCTGACCCCGAAAGCCAGCAGATGGTCTTCGACGGACCGGGCCGGGTCATCGACGAACTCGAGCTCGGCGAGCAGACTCTCCCCGACCAGGCGTTCCAGCTCCCAGCGGCCGCTGATGTGGCGGTACAGCGCGGTGGCGGAGACTCCTAGCCGCGCGGCCACCGCGTTGACGCTCAGGTTGCGCATGCCGAGCTCGCGACCGGCGGAGACGATGTCGGACACCGCGATCAGCGGCGGGCGACCGCCCGCGCGCGCGGGGACACCGGTTCCGGCCACGACTACCTCCACAGGAAAGTTACCCCCACAAACTAAGGGTCACCTTAGTGCGCGTCAACCCGCTCCCGGATAACAGAGCGGTTGCTCTGTTATGGTGATGCAGTGCCACGTCCTCGCGTCTATGACCCGGATGCGGTCCTCGATGCCGCGGAATCCCTGGCCGTGCACTCAGGACCCGCAGCCGTGACGATCCGGGCGATCAGTGACACGGTCGGGCTGTCCAACGGCGCGCTGTATCACTCGTTCGGCTCGCGTGCCGGCCTGCTCGGCCAGGTCTGGCTCCGCGCCGGCCGGCGCTTTCTGGCCCTGCAGCGGGAACTGGTCGAGGCGGCACCGCAGGGTGCCGGCGCGATCGCCGCGGCGGCCTACGCGCCCGTGGTATTCGCCGAGCGCCACCCGGCCTCTGCGCGGCTGATGCTGCAGGTCCGGCGTGAGCAGGTGCTCGGCAACGACCTGCCCGCCGATCTGGCCGAGCAGGCACACGAGCTGGAAAAACTGTTGGTGGACTTGATGATCGAACTATCGATGACCACGTGGGACCGGCGCGATCGGGCCGCCGTGGACACCGTCACGACGTGCATCGTCGACCTACCGACGGCGATTCTGTTGCACCGCAATCGCCTGAACGACCCGACTGCTCGCCGCCAGCTGAGTGCCGCCGTGGCGGCGGTGCTGGAGGTGGGACCTGCCCCCAACCCCCGAAGGAAGGAATCCCATGACCGCAACCCTTGATTACGACGGAGATATCGCCATCCTCGATCTCGGCGACGACGAGAACCGGTTCTCGCCGGAGTTCCTCGACGAGGTGGACGCACACCTGGACACCATCCTGGCCAAGGGCGTACAGGGCCTTGTCACGACGGCTGACAGCAAGTTCTATTCCAACGGCCTGGATCTGGATTGGCTTGGCGCCCATAGCGATCAGGGCGACTGGTACGTGGGCCGCGTCCAGGGTCTGTTGGCGCGAATGCTGACGCTGCCGGTCCCCACAGCAGCGGCCGTGGTCGGGCACGCCTTCGGCGCCGGCGCCATGCTCGCCGTCGCCCACGACTTCCGGGTGATGCGCGACGACCGCGGCTTCTTCTGCTTCCCGGAGGTCGACATCCATATCCCGTTCACCCCGGGGATGGCCGCGCTGATTCAAGCCAAGCTGACTCCGCAGGCCGCGGTCGCGTCCATGACCACCGGCCGCCGCTTCGGCGGCGTCGACGCCCACGCCTACGGGTTGGTCGATGCCACCGCACCCGAGGGCGCGGTGACCACGACCGCCACCGATCTGCTGCGCCCGTTGGGCGGCAAGGACTCCGGCACCCTGGGGGCGATCAAGCAGGGCATGTTCGGTCCCGCGGTCGCGGCGCTGACGGCCGCCCGATCCGGGACGTCCGACTAGACCGGAATGGCCGTACCGGTCTCGTGTTCGGCGAATTCGACAACGCGAGCGCCGATCTCGTAGTCGCAGGCCACCGCGGACCGCCCGATCAGCACCGGCCCGCCGCGCAGTCCGAATCTGCCGTCGACACCGACATAGCTTCCGGGCGGGATCGGTTCGCTCAGGCAGTACAGCGTGGGCGCGGCCCCGGCGTCGATGTCGTTGGCGAACACATCGGCCACCGCCTTGACGCCGCGTTGCACGGCGCTCATCAACGGTTTGTCTGAGACATTCGGGAGGTTGGAAGCCACCCAGCCCGGATGCGTGAGTTGGGTGACCACAGGCGATTTGGCGGCTCGCAAACGCCGGTCGAGCTCAAGGCCCCACAGCATGACGGCCAGTTTCGACCGGCCGTAAGCACCCATCACCGTCCATTTGTGGTGACGCAGGTGCATATCGTCGAGCCGCAGGGTCGCCGACTTGTGCGCTTCCGAGCCGACGTTGACGATCTGCCTGCGGATCCTGTCGAACAGCAGGTTCGTCAACGCAAACGGCCCGAGCAGGTTGGTCCCCACGGTCATCTCGAAACCGTCGACCGTGTCGGTGCGGTGCTGGGTGAGCGCGCCGGCGTTGTTGATCAGGATGTCTACGTCGCCGTCGAGGCGTCCCGGAAAGGCGCGCACCGACGAGAGATCGGCGAGGTCGAGTTCAATCACCTCGGTGGATCCGCCGATCTCAGCCGAACGTTGTGCGCCCAGCGCAGTGTTGCGCACCGCGAGGATGACGTGCGCGCCGGCATGCGCCAGCGCCCTGGCTGTGCCTAGGCCGACCCCGTTGGTCGCACCGGTCACGATGACGCGCGTCCCGGTGAGATCACCGAGCCGACCCGGCGTCCAGTGTGTGGTCATGCGAGCGTGGTCATCCCGGCACAGTCATGCCGGGACGATCCGCACGGGGTTGTCAGTTGCCCCAGCCGCGCTGGCCGTCCCAGCCACCGCAGATGCCGTTGAGGCAACCGTGGCCCCAGCCACCCTGGGCCGGGTTCCAGCCGCCGCAGCCCTGCCAGCCCGGTCCGCTGTCGCAGCCACCGCCGCCGCCGGCGTCACCGCCGCCGCTGGGTTGAGCACTGATCGTCGTCGCGGGCGCGTCAGTCATAAGTGCGGCGGTCGGTCCTGCTGCAATTGCCACCGCGGCTCCCGCTACGAACACTGACCCCATGAGTTTTCGTATGGTTAGCATGACTCCATACTCCTCTCCTGTGAGCCTCCTGCCAAGTGATGTGATCAAGCCCGCGTGTAGCGCAGCATTGTCACACCGGTCCCAGCAAAGGCGTCCGGGTAGTCGCAGAAAACGGGCTTGACCCGCATTCCGACACCGAGTTCCGCGGGTGCGACGTCAACGAGTTCCGTCGAGAACCGCGGACCCTCATCCCATTCCACGATACCCAGAATTTGCGGAACGGCATCGGCGAAGTGCGGTCCGACCGGGCGACGGGCCACGGTGAACGAATACAACGTGCCCATCCCCGAGATCTCGCGCCACTCCAGGTCACCGGCCAGGGTGCGCGGCGCCAGCACGCGGGGATAGAACACATAGGCCTGCGTCGACGGCGAGTACTGGATGACGATGCGGTGCTCCGCCAGCGCATCCCAGAACGGCGTACTGGTAGGGGTTTTCACCGGCATGGGCCGGGCGAATCCGGTCATGGGTTCACTCGCCTTCCAGGATCAGGGTGGTTTGCTCGGACAGGATGCCGCCGTTGCCGGAGACGAACGCGCGATGGCAGTCGGCGACTTGGGCAGCCCCGGCACGGCCCATGATCTGCCGCGTCGCATCGCAAACGTGGTGCATGCCGCCGGCCAAACCTGCTTGCCCGAAACCGAGTTGGCCGCCGGCGGTGTTCAGCGGGAAATCACCGCGGAACGTCAGGTCGTGGTCGGACACGAAGGACATGCCCTTGCCCTTCTCGCAGAACCCGGCGTCTTCCAGGCTGAGCAGCACCGTGATCGTGTAGCAGTCGTAGATGGACACCATGTCCATGTCGTCGCGGGTCAGCCCGGTCATCCCGAACGCGGTATCGGCCGCCTTGCGGATCGGCGTATCGAGCAGATCTTCGGCGTACGTGGGTGTCTTGAAGGGCACGTGTTCACCAAAACCCTTGATCCACACCGGTCGGTTGCGGGATCGAGCAGCCACCTCAGCACTGGCCACGACGACCGCGGCCCCACCGACGCACGGCATCACGATCTCCAGCATGTGCAGCGGATCGGCGATCACCGGACTGGCCAGGACATCCTCGACACTCAGCGGGGTGTCTTTCCAGATGGCGCCGTCCGTGTGGTTGGCGTTGAACCGCTGGTCCACCACTATCTTTGCCATCGCCCGCTCGTCATAGCCGTACTCATAGGCGTAGCGCTGGGCCACCTGCCCATACGGGCCGTTCTGGCCGAGGTTGCCGTAGGGAATCTCGAATTCGGCCTGCGGTGAACCGAATTGGTTGCTGGACGAGCCGAAGAACACCGCATCGGTCAACGCCTTCGGCTTCAGCTCCGAGCTCGGGGTGATGTAACGCGCAGGTAGGGCGCACAGCACCACGTCACACAGGCCGAGCTCGATCGCGGCGGCCGCCCGCCACACCATGCCCGCGGCGCTCGCCCCGCCGAGATCGACCAACTCGGCGAAGTTCGCTCGCACGCCCAGGTATTCAGCCACTGTCGACGGTACGAAGATCTCCGACTCGCCCAGATGCGAGGTGACGATGCCGTCGACCTGCTCGGCGGACAGACCGGCGTCCTCGAGCGCGGCGGCCGCCAACAGGGCCCATTGTTCGAGGGTGAACGGAGCCGGCGAGGCCTTCGACAGGCGTTCGGGCGGCAACTCGACATAGCCGACGATCGCGGCGTCGCCCTGTAATCCCTTACGCGGTCTCATACTCACTCCTCACTTGCGCGGTAGTCCCAGGATCAGCTGGGCGATGATGTTGAGCTGAATCTCGGTGGTGCCGCCGCCGATCAGCTCGGCGGGTAGGTCGAGGTAAGGCGCCACCACCGCGGGTTGGCTGTCCTGTTCCAATGCCAGCGGCCCCGTGAGACCCAGCGTGAGTTCGGCCGCCCGCCGCAACATCACGTTGGTGGCCACCTTCGCGATGCTCGACGCCGGGCCCGGCGCCTGCCCGTCCAGCAGGCGCAGCGTCTCACGCACCCCGAGCGCCTTGAGCGCATTGGTGTAGGCGTCGATCTCGCCGATGGCGTGCAGCACGGGATCCGGATCAGGGCTCACCCCAACCAGATCACGTAGTGCGCCCATCCGGTCGATGTTGACGTAGCCGCTGATCGCCACCCGCTCGTGCGCCATGGTGCTGATCGCCAGCTGCCAGCCCGACGCCGGATCACCCAGCAGCATCTCGTCGGGCACGAAGACGTCGGTCAGGAACACCTCGTTGAACTCGGCTCGCCCGCTGGACTGGGTGATCGGACGGAATTCCACTCCGGGCGAACGCATGTCGAGGATGAAGTAACCGATACCCCGGTGCTTCGGAGCGTCGGGATCGGTACGGGCCAGCAGCGCACCGAAATCGGCCCGGTGCGCCAGCGAGGTCCAGATCTTGTGCCCGTTGATCCGCCACCCGCCCTCGACCCGCACGGCACGGGTGCTCAGCGAGGCCAGGTCCGATCCGGCGCCGGGCTCGCTGAACAGCTGACACCACGACAGCTCCCCGCGCAGCGTGGTCGGCACGAAACGCTCTTGCAGTTCTGTAGATCCGGCCGCCATCAGGCTCGGCATGATCCACTCGGCGATACCCACCGACGGCCGCACCAGAGCGGCGCGTTTTCCGAACTCCTCGTCCACGATGAGCTGCTGACGCACGGTCGCGTCGCACCCCCACGGTGCGGGCCAGTGCGGGGCGATCAATCCGGCCTCGGCGAGCAGTTCCCGCCGTGCCCCGATCGCGAATTCGGGATAGTCGCCTTGGCGACTGAAACCGTTGTCGGACAGGGTGAGTGCGCGGTCCAGGGTTTCACCGACCCGCGCCCGGAATTCGCCGTCGGACTCACCGAGGTTCACCGTCATGTCCCGCGTGGCGGTGGCCGACAGCTCGCCCAGCTCGCGGGTCCATCGCGACACCGGTCCGATCGACGCGGCCAGACTGGTCGCCCGCCGCCAGTAGAGGTGCAGGTCGTGTTCCCAGGTGAACCCGATGGCGCCCAACATGGTGAGTGCCTCGAGCACCAGGCCGGGAACCGGCATGACCGCCCGCACCGCGGCGGTGCAGGCGGCCAGCCGGTGCTGGTCGGTGTCGGTGGATCCGCTGAGGGCCCGCACCGCGTCCCAGGCCGCCGCCGTCGCCAGCGCGCTGTTCACCAGCAGCGTGGCCGCCTTGTGCTGCAACGCCTGAAACGTGCCGATCGGCTTTCCGAACTGTTCGCGGGTGCGCAGATGCTCGGTGACGGCGTCCACACACCACTGCGTGATGCCTGCCGCTGCCGAGGCGGTGAACGCGACGGTCAGGCCGGTGACGAAGTCGGCATCCAGCCCGGTCAGGACCTCGGCCGAGGACACCGCGTGATCGCTGAGGTTCAGAATTCCCAGATCCGTCGTCAGATCGGTGCCGCGGCGCGATTCGATCTGCTCCGCAACGGGATTCAGCACTGCCCAAAGCAAAGCGCCCGCCTCGTCGGCGAACGGCACCACGACGCGCTGCGCCGAGCACATTCCCAGGACCAGGCCCGACGGCCCGGTGAGTCGCCAGCCGTCGCCATCGCGCCTGGCCCGAAAGTCCGACTGTCCGCCGGCCACTACGACAGCAGTGGCGCCTTCGGCGAGCTCCTTGAGCAAGGTCTGGGCCGCCGGGGCCTGCTGCGAGGCGACCGCTGCCCCGGCGATCGCCGTGGTGAGCAGCGGACCCGGTAGCAGTGCCGCCCCCGCAGCCTCCAGCACGCAGGCCATGTCTTCCAGCCCGCCGCCCTGTCCGCCGACGGCTTCGGGCAGATGGACGGCGTGAAAGCCGTTGTCCACCAGGGCGCTCCACCACGACGGCAGCTGTCCGGCGGCCAGCTCGTCCAGCCCGGCCCTGGTCGCGTCGATGGGTGCGTGCCGGGCGGCGAACTGCGTGACGGCCTCGCTCAACTGCTGTTGTTCGGGTGTCAGAGCGATGGAGACGTAGGTGGTCATGTGTGTCGCCTCGATTTGAACGTGCTGGATGTGAAGAACCGTGCCCCTTCGGCGATCGCTTCGGTGGTCGGTCGCGGCTGCCATCCGAGTTCGCGGACCGCCTTGCCGTGATCCATCGGCGACATCACGTGCATCAACCGCACGGTCAGCGGACTGAGCTGGTTCTCCTTCTTGCGGAGCCGGGCCAGGGGATCGACGACCGCCCCCGCGGCCGCCAGCACCCGGACCGGAACCCCATGTCGAGGCGGCTCGACATCGACAGCCGCACAGGCGGTTTGATAGATCTCCTGAGCGGTCATGAAGCGTTCGGACACGATGTAGCGTTCACCGACCCGGCCGCGCTCACCGGCCAGGATCAGCGCCTCGGCGGCGTCAGCGATGCCTACGGTCTCGGCGGCAGCGCCCTTGACGTAGAACGGCATCTTGCCCCGTACGGCGGCGGCGACCAGGCCTCCGTGCGGAGTCGGCAGCCAGTCGCCGGGACCGTAGGTATTGGACACACACATCGCCACCGCGGGCAGCCCGTGCTCACGGGCGTAGCGCAGCACCATCTGCTCGGCCAGCACCCGGGTGTGCACGTAGTCGCCGCCCACGTCGAGCCAGTTGTGCGGTAGATCTTCGGTGGCGCAGCCGGATTCGGCGATGCCGATGGTGGCGATCGAGCTGGTGAAGACGAACTTGTTCAGCCCCGCTTCGACCGCGACATCCAGGACTTCTTGCAGCCCTTCGATATTGGTCCGCCACAGCGGCGCCGGATCGCTCAGCCAGGCGCGGGCGTCGACGACGCAGTAGTACACGACGTCGCAGTCATCCATCGCGTCGCGCACGGATTCGGGATCGAAGATGTCGCCGTAGACCCGCTCCACGTCGAGGTCGTCGATCCCCCGGGTGGAGCTGGTGCTGCGGATGAGCACCCGAACGTCCTCGCCGCGCTCGACCAGCCGCCGGGCGACATGCGAGCCGAGGAATCCGCTGGCCCCGATGACCAGTTTCTTTTTTGCCATGCGCCTTTGCGTCCGTCGTTCTCCGGTATTCACGAGACGCTACGTCTCGTCTTGTGGGAGACTACGGCGGGTAGCTTTCCGTGTAAAGATCCCTGCAAAGGACCGATCAGGACATGCCGACAGACTCAGCGCCGACCCGGCGGCGCAGCGAGAGATCGCGGGTGGCCATCATCGAGGCCACCCGCGCGCTACTGCTGGACCGGGGTTTCGACGGGCTGAGTATCGAGGCCGTGGCCGCCCGGGCCGGGGTCGGCAAGCAGACCATCTACCGCTGGTGGCCCAGCCGGCCCGCGCTGGTTGCCGATGTGCTGCTGGAGGACGCGGACAAGATCCTCGCCTCCATGCCGCACACCGACGACGTCACCGCGGACCTGGCGTCCTGGGCCGGCACGCTGGCGGCAGCGCTCACCACCAGGCGCGGCAACGCGATGCTGCGGATCCTGACAGCGGCCTCACTCGAACACGAGGGCACCGCCGCACGGCTGCGGGCGGGGTTCAGCCAGCCGCTCGTCGAGTCGGCGCGCAACCGGCTGCTGGCCGAGCACATCGATGCCGACCTGGCATCAGCCGCCGCGGACGCGCTGCTCGGCGGCGTGGTCTATCCGATCCTCTCGGAGGGACGGAACTACTCCAGGCAGCGGGCCGAAGGCATGGCCCGCCTCGTCGTGGCAAGCCTGCGCTAAGCGCCGGGAACGGCGCCCGGGGCCCGCACCACCATCGGCACGGCCGGGAAGTACGTCGCCATCTCCGAGCGACACTTACGCAGCGCCGCGGTGCCGTAGCCGCGCTTGCGGAAGTCCGGGTGGATCCAGATTCGGACGTTGACCTCGCCGTGGGTCAGTTCGCCGAACACCATCCCGACCTTCTGGTCGCCCTCCAACGCCACGAACCAGGCGGCCTCCTCGGCATACACCCGGTCCTGGGCCGCTCGGATCTCGTCGTCGACATCGGCCGCGGGCGCGCCCGACCCGTCACCGGAGGCCCCCACGTCGGTGGTCCTGGCGACGAAGATGTCACGGTCCGTATCCGCACTGAACGCCCGCAGCTCCAGCGATTCACCCGACGCGGCCGGGCGCTCGGACACCGTGAAGCTGAGCTGGCTGTTCAGGTCGTCGAGTTCGGCGGCGATCCCCTTCCGCGAGTCCTTGGTGATCTGCGCGAACGACAGCCCCACCACTGCCTCTGACGCCAAGTGCGAGGTGCCGAGCAACTCGGCAACCGCCTCGACGGCCGCCGCCCGGTCATCGGCGTCCACGATCACGTCGAGCACCTCGTGGCGCCGGTTGAGGGCGTTGAGCAGAGCGTCGGCAATTTCGCGCCGCGCCGCGGCTTGGTCGTGATCGGTCATACCGCGAGAGTAGATCAGCACCGTGCCCTCTGTGCAGGGCAACCGTCAGCTCAGAGTCGGTCCATTTCGCGTGCCATCTCCGACCACTCGAAATAGATCAACCTCGATGCACACTCGAAGGGATGACGGCCGTGGTCATGACCGTCGATCGGCCGATGCCACGGCGGATGGGCAACCTCGACCGGCCGTGACTGGGTGAACGAAAACATTGCGGGTCCCCCTTCGCTGGTCTCCGCAGAAAACCATCCCGCTGTCGCCGAAACATCATCCATCCGGTTGATATTGATTCTGGTTTACTCTGGCGTCAGGCGACGACGACCATGTACTCAACGACGAACGAATCGGGGCCCGTGGCATGTTCACGGTCGAAGGATTCTCGCGCCTGGTAGCCGGCATCTACGCCGCAGCAATCGCTCCCCAGCACTGGGAGTCCACGATTCGCGACATCCACCGCTCTATCGGCGGCAACGGGGGCGCACTGCTCACCGCCGAAAAGTCGGTCTGGTCGATCCAGAACTCGATCCTCCCGGTCGGCGCGGCCGCCAGCTATGCCGCCCATTACCACCAGCTCGACTCCCCGATGGCCGCCGTGGAAACGGGTGCAGTGGGCACCGTCCGCACCGGATCGGAGCTGGTCGTCCCGATTCGGCGCACCGAGTTCTACACCGACTGGCTGCACCCCAACGAACTGGAGGACGGCCTGTTCATCAGGCTGTCCCGAGGGTCGCACCCCGTGTGTTTCCTGTTGCACTCCGCGGAGACCTCTGAGCCGTTCGGCACGAGGGAGCGGATCCGCCAGATCAGCGGACTGGTCCCGCACCTGCAACAGGCGCTGCGGGCGCAGGGCGCCCTCGACGACTTCGCCCATGAGGACGCCGACCTGCACGCCGCGCTGGATTCGGTGGACCACGGCATCGTCGTGGTGGGACCGAACGGGCAGGTGCTCAACCTCAACGCGGCTGCCGAGAAGGCCCTGCGCGGCGACGACGGACTGCGGGTCACCGCCGGTCGCCTCACCGCGACCGGCGCGACCACCAACCGGATCCTGAACCGCGCACTCAACTCGGCACTGACCGGTACCTCCGACAACATTCGCGGCGGCTACTCGTTCACCGTCCAGAGACCCTCGGACACAAGACCGTTCATCCTGCATATCCTTCCGCTGCACCGCCTCGAGGAGCCGGACCGACGGCGGGCTCTGGTGGTGCTGGTCGATCCTGCCCACGAACCCGAACCCAGCACGGCACTTCTGCAACGCCTGTACCACCTGACCCGCACCGAGGCCGATATCGCGCTGCGGGTCGCCCACGGTGCCGACCCCAAGCACATCGCCGAGGATCTCTCGATATCGATCACCACGGTGCGCACCCATCTGCACCGGATATTCGACAAGACCGACACCCACCGCCAGGTGGAACTGGTGCGGCTGCTGCTCACCCTGCGTCCCGTGGCCTGAGAACTGAGCGAGGCCGAACCGCGGTCAGGCCTGAGCTGGGCTTCCGGTGTCGCGCCCTAGAGTTGGCGCCGTGGGTGGCCGGGCATACGAACAATACGACGTGATCGCCGCCGAGTACGCCCGGACGTTCGCCGGCGAGTTCGAATCCCGGCCCTTCGATCGCGCGATCCTGCGGTCGTTCGCGGACCTCGCGGTGCGGTCCGGCGGCACGCGAGCCCTCGACGTGGGGTGCGGGCCGGGCGAGGCCGCCGCCGAGCTGGCTGCCTGCGGGCTGCGCACCGAAGGTGTCGACGGCTCTGCGGCGATGATCGCCCTGGCCAGGCAGGGTTCGCCGGGAGTGCGGTTCCAGACCGCCGACATGTTCGACCTCCCCTTCGAGGCGGGGACTTTCGATGCCGTGTGCGCGTGGTACTCGATCATCCACAGCCCGGCCGAGGCGCTGCCGGAGCTGTTCGCCGAGTACCGCCGGGTGCTGGCCGATCCGGGTTGGTTGCTGCTGGGTTTCCAGACCGAGTGCGAGGCAGCGGTCTACGACCACGCCTTCGGCCGGGACGTCACGCTGACCTTCCTGCGTCACGACACCGCCGCGGTGTGCGACGCCCTGGAGGCGTCGGGCTTCACCGTGTACTCGACGACCAAGCGGGCGCGGCAGCTGCAGCTGGATGAACCCACGGCTCAGGCAATTGTCATCGCACACACCCACCCGTCCTAACCATTAGCCTTGACTTATATAAGCATCAACTTCTAGTATGAGCGCGTGCACGCCTTCGACATCCTCGGAGATCCGGTGCGCAGGCGGATCCTGGAGCTCATCCAGACCGATGAGCTGTCGTCCGGCGCCATCACCGAGGTGATCCGCGCCGAGTTCGACATCAGCCAACCGGCGGTATCGCAGCATCTCAAGGTATTGCGGGACAACGGTTTCGCCAGCGTGCGGGCGGCAGGCACGCGTCGCCTGTACAGCGTCGACACCGGGCCGCTGCGCGAGGTCGACCAGTGGCTGGAGCCGTTTCGGCGCAACTGGACACCGCACCTGGATGCCCTGGCGACCGAGATCGCGCGCGGTAAGCGCGACCGACGAAGAACCACGAGCAAGGAGGCTTCCCCATGATCGACGTCCAGCAGCAGCTCAACTCCGTGCGCCGCAGCGTGGGCCGCAAGACGTTCGAAGCCCGCGAAGCGCGCGTCGTGAGCGTCAGCCAGACCTACGACACCGACGCCGCCGACCTGTGGGATGCCTGCACCAGCATCGAGCGCATCCCCCGCTGGTTCCTGCCGATCACCGGCGACCTGCAGGTGGGCGGCCGATTCCAGCTGGAGGGCAATGCGTCCGGAGAGGTGCTGAGCTGCGATCCGCCACGTACCTTCAGCACGACGTGGGAGGCCATGGGCGCCACCAGCTGGGTCGAGGT
Source organism: Mycolicibacterium sp. 050232 (assembly GCA_036235365.1). GTDB lineage: Bacteria > Actinomycetota > Actinomycetes > Mycobacteriales > Mycobacteriaceae > Mycobacterium. Next base: position 72,435 of record JAZBEZ010000014.1, read on the forward strand.
CACCATCACGGACGTGGGTGAGAATCGGGCCACCTTCACGCTGGACCACATCATGCACTCCGGCGACGACGACGAGTTCTGGTTGCAGTTCGGACCGGGAGCCGTCGGAGTCGGTTGGGACTCCGCGCTTCTCGGCCTCGCCGGCTACCTCAGCGGCGGCGACCGCATCACACCGGAGGAAGGCGCGGCCTGGGCGGCCGGCGACGAGGGCCGCAGCTTCATGACGTCGGCGAGTGAACGCTGGTACCAGGCCGACCTGGCGGCCGGCGAGGATCCGGCCCGGGCCCGCGCCGCGGCAGACCGCACCGCCGCGGCCTACACCGCCACCTGAGCCGGGCCGTACCCTGTCGTTGTGCCTGCCCTCCACCCGAACCTGACCGTGCTGGCGCCGCTGCTCGGCACCTGGGCCGGGCCCGGGGCCGGCGAGTATCCGACGATCGAATCGTTCGAGTACCTCGAGGAGGTCACCTTCGGACACGTCGGCAAGCCGTTCCTGACCTACAGCCAGCGCACAAAGGCCCGCGACGACGGCCGTCCGCTGCACGCCGAGACCGGATATCTCCGGGTCCCGGCGCCGGGAAGGGTCGAATGGGTGCTGGCGCACCCGACCGGCATCACCGAGATCCAGGAGGGCACGGTGCGCGCCGACGACGGGCGCATCGAGCTGGAGCTGGCCGCCACCACCATCGGGCTCACCGCGTCGGCGAAAAACGTTGCGGCACTGGCCCGCTCCGTCCGCATTGCCGGAGACCAACTGACATACGACCTGCAGATGGGTGCTGTCGGACAGCCGCTGCAACACCACCTTTCCGCGACACTGACCAGGAAGAGCGAATGAGCCACCCAGCACCGATCGGCAAGATCGCCCTCCCCTCGGATCTGGACTCGGTCACCGACATCGGCGAAGAAGACCATTCGGAGATCGACCCGAAGGCCGTCGAGCGGATCTGGGAATCGGTCCGGTACTGGTACGGATCCGGTCTGCACCCGGCGATTCAGGTGTGCTTGCGGCGCAACGGGAAAACGGTCTTGAACCGCGCGATCGGGCACGGCTGGGGCAACGGCCCCACGGATGCACCTGACGCCGAGAAGATACCCGTCACCACCACAACCCCGTTCTGCGTCTATTCGGCGGCCAAGGCGATCAGTACGACGGTGGTGCACATGCTCGTCGAGCAGGGGCATTTCTCCCTCGATGACCGGGTCTGCGACTACCTGCCCAACTACACCAGCCACGGCAAGGACCGCACCACGATCCGGCACGTGATCACCCACAGTGCCGGGGTGCCGATCCACACCGGACCGCGTCCCGACGTCACCCGCGTCGACGACAGCGAGTACACCCGGGAGCAACTGGCCCTGCTCAAACCGGTGTACCGGCCCGGCCTCGTGCACATCTACCACGGCCTGACGTGGGGGCCGCTGGTCCGCGAGATCGTCTCGGCGGCGACCGGACGCAACATCCGCGACATCCTGGCCGACGAGATCCTCGACCCGCTGGGCTTCCGGTGGACCAATTACGGCGTTGCGCCGGAAGAGGTTCCGCTGGTAGCTCCCAGCCACGTCACCGGCAAGCCGCTGCCCGCACCGATCGCCGCGGCGTTCCGGGCCGCGGTCGGCGGCACCCTGGACCGGATCATCCCGCTCAGCAACACCCCGTTGTTCCTGACCAGCGTCATCCCGTCGTCGACCACCGTCTCCAACGCCGATGAGCTGTCGCGGTTCGCCGAGATTCTGCGCCGCGGGGGTGAACTCGACGGGGTCCGGATCATGAAGCCGGAAACGCTACAGGCCGCGACGGCACCGGCCCGGAGGATGCGACCCGATGTGGCGACCGGGCTCAAGCCGATGCGCTGGGGCACCGGATACATGCTGGGCGGCAAGCGTTTCGGGCCGTTCGGCCGCCACACCGAGGGCGCGTTCGGCCACACCGGGTTGGTCGATATCGCAGTGTGGGCCGACCCGAAGCGCAGCCTGTCGGCGGCGGTCGTGAGCAGCGGGAAGCCCGGGGCGCACCGGGAGGCCAATCGCTATCCCGCGGTGCTGGACCGGATCGCGACCGAGATTCCGGTCGGCTGAGGCCACTTGCACTGAGTCAGCGCAGCTTCTCCCCGTACACCCGCTGGACCGTCAGCGTCATCAGCACCCGGCGATCCGAGACCATCACCGACCGGTATTCGTCCCAGTCGGGGTGCTCCCCGGCAGCGCTGCGGTAGTAGTCGACGAGCGCCTCGACCTCGGGACCGTGCGGGTCGGTGCCCGGGCCGGTCAACGTCACCGGGCCTTCTGCGGTGGCCCAGGCCCAGCCGTCGGTACTGGTCACCTCCAGCGCCGCGCGAGGGTCGCGACGCAGGTTGACGGTCTTGGCGCGGCCTTCGGTCATCGACACCTGGATGACGCCACCCGCGCGGTCGTAGAACGGTGTCACGGGCGACAGCTGCGGGATGCCCGAGGCCTTGATGGTGGCCAACACGCCCAAGCGGGCCTCGGCCAGTAGATCGTGCGGATCGAACGAGTCAGCGGCCGGGTTAGATGATGAGGTGGTGGTCACATCAGTGCGCAACCACCGGCCGCCCGCCCCCTATTCCAGGAGTGCTGATGACGGATGAACCTATGCGCGACGATCTCACCGAACTGCTGCGCCGGCGAGCATTGACGCAGGACGCCGGCCGGCCCGACGCCGTCGCCCGCCGGCACGCGACCGGGGGCCGCACCGCGCGGGAGAACATCGACGACCTGGTCGACGAGGGCTCGTTCGTCGAATACGGCCGGTTCGCGATCGCGGCCCAGCGGCAGCGTCGCACCCTGGACGATCTCATCGAACGCACACCCGCCGACGGCCTGCTGGCCGGGACCGCACGGATCGGCGGCGCCGCATGTGCGGTGCTGTCCTACGACTACACCGTGCTGGCCGGAACCCAGGGCGCGCTGGGCCACCGCAAGAAGGACCGGCTGTTCGAGCTCATCGAGCGGATGAAGTTGCCGACGGTGTTCTTCGCCGAAGGCGGTGGCGGGCGCCCGGGCGATACCGACTATCCAACGGTGTCCTCGTTGGAGGTCCGGGCATTTGCGTTGTGGGCCGGCCTCTCGGGCCTGGTGCCCCGCATTGCCGTGGTCAAAGGCCGGTGTTTCGCCGGCAATGCGGTGATCGCCGGGGCGGCCGACCTGATCGTCGCCACCCGGGACAGCTCGATCGGGATGGGCGGGCCTGCGATGATCGCCGGCGGCGGGCTCGGTGACGTCGCACCCGATGACGTCGGTCCCATCTCGGTACAGGCGTCCAACGGCGTCGTCGACGTCGTGGTGGCCGACGAGGCGCAGGCCGTCGCGGCCACCAGGAAGCTGATGGGCTACTTCACCGGGCCGGCCGACCCCGGCCCCGTCGTAGACCAAACCGACTTGCGCACAATGATTCCCGAACGTGCCCGGCGCGCGTACCCGGTGGCCCCGATCATCGAGACCCTCGCCGACACCGACTCGGTCACCTTCCTCCGGGAGAAGTTCGCCCCCGAGATGGTGACCGCCCTGGCGCGCATCGACGGCAGGCCGGTGGGCGTCATCGCCAACAACACCATGGTGATGGCCGGTGCCGTCACCGCCGCGGCGTCGGACAAGGCCGCCCGGTTCCTGCAGCTGTGCAACGCATTCGGCCTGCCGGTCGTCTCGCTGGTGGATTGCCCCGGTTACATGGTCGGCCCGGCGGCCGAGGCCGAAGCCCTGGTGCGACGCGGTTCACGGCTACTGGTGGCCGGCGCGGCACTCACGGTGCCGCTGATCGCGGTGATCCTGCGGCGGGGCTACGGCCTTGGCGCACAGGCGATGTGCGGCGGAAGCCTGCACGAGCCCCTGCTCACGGTGGCCTGGCCCGGCGCCCACCTGGGCCCGATGGGGCTGGAAGGCGCCGTCCGACTGGGTCTGCGCAAAGAACTGGAGGCAATCGCCGACGACGACGAACGCGAGCAGGCGGTGCGCGCGGCCACCGAGGCAGCCGAGGAGAACGCTCGAGCCCTCAACTCCGCCTCGTTGTTCGAGATCGACGACGTCATCGACCCGGCGGAAACCCGTGGCCTGATCGCCGCCACGCTGGCCGCGGCCGCCCAGCACGAACGGCCGGCACCGCGGCCGCGGTTCGTCGACACCTGGTGACTGCTGCTCGTCTCGCTGTTCCATGCGGTCCAGGCAACCATCGGGTTCATTGCCGAGCCGAGCTTCGCCATCGGCCCGTACGCACCCACGCGGTGGCCGGGCCGGCATTGTTCGGCCCGGCCTGATCTTGCGCCGACGAGAATCCTGGCCGTGCTCTGTCTGCCGCCGGCCGCGGCGGTCGGCGCGCTGCCCGGAATCTGGGCATTCCTCTCGAACCAGGTGGCCTACATATTCGCCTTCCCCAACGACATCACCGATGTTGTGGTGCACATGGCAACTGCCGCGGTGACACCAGCCATGGCAGGGTGTGCAGATCTAACGCGACGGCGGCTGCGTAACTCGTTGTCCGGGCTAACCCTGAAAAGGTGAGTTGATCAGTTAGCTGGAGGCCGCCGGGATAACGATTTGGTCACTACACCCGGGGCCGCAGATCACGATCAATTAAGAATGACGACCGCTCTCTGAGACATTTCAAGATCAATGGCGGCGATTCGGCGGGATTGAGGTGTAATTCACGGTGGCCGGCTGTAACACCATCACACCCGTCACAGCCGTTTCACCGCTCGGATGTTTTGCTCGACTCCGCCGCGGTTACTTTCGATTTCGGGCCGGGGACAGCGATCACGAATCGCGATCCAAATGAGAATCCCAGAATCCCGAAGGACAACGATCATGAAATTCACTGGTATCACCGCACGCCGCGGAATTGCCGGCGCTTGTGCCGCCGGACTGCTCGGCGGCGTGGCCGCGGCGATGATCGGCGCACCGGCCGCATCCGCCGCACCCGACTGCAGCGCCAGCGGGGTGGCCGGCACCGTCAGCAGCTCCACCGGTGCAGCCCGCGCATATCTGGACAGCCACCCTGGCGCCAACCAGGCTGTGACCGCCGCGTTCACCCAGCCGCGTCCGCAGGCCGCGGCCACGCTGCGCGGGTACTTCACCGCCAACCCGCAGGAGTACAACGACCTGCGCGGCATCCTGGCACCCATCGGGGACACCCAGCGGGCGTGCAACGTGACGGCGCTGTCGCCGGAGCTGGCCTCCGCCTACTCGGAGTTCATGGCCGGGTAGTGATTACGGTGGAGCCAGGCCGACACGCGTCAAGGAGGACGGATGGCGAACCCGTGGCAGGTGGTCCGAGGTAGGAGGATTGCCGGGCAACCGGCGACTCGCGTCCGGAAGCGCAACCCGTCACCGCTGGAGCCGGCCTGGACGGCGCCTCCGGCCCGCTACGGCGTCGGCGTCCACCACAATGTCGCGGTCCGCGCGTCCGACGGCACGGTGCTCCGGGCCGATATCCACTATCCGACGGTCCCCGAGACCGGGGCGCCGGCACCGGGACCGTTCCCGGTGCTGCTGTCCATCACGCCCTACGGCAAGAAGGCCCCGCCGCCGGCCGCCCAGATCGGCGGCGGGGCCACCCCGTACCTGATCCGGCGCGGCTACATCGAGGTGATGGCCGACGTGCGCGGCACCGGCGTCTCCGGCGGATCCTTCGAGATGCTGGGCGCCGTCCAGGTCTCCGACGGTGTCGATCTGGTGAATTGGGCTGCGCGGCTACCGAATTCCAATGGCCGGGTCGGGATGTTCGGTATCTCCTACCTCGCGATCAACCAGCTGCTCACCGCCGCCGCGGTCGGTCCCGACTCGCCGCTGAAGGCAATCTTCCCGGTGATGGCAGGTAACGACTTCTATCGCGACGTGGTCACCATGGGCGGTGTGCCGCACATGCGGACGGTTCGCGCCTACGGCGCGGTCTATTCACTGCTGAACGTGGTGAACCCGGTGCTGGAGTTCGCCAAACGCGGCACTCACGAACGGCCTCGCGCCGGCGGCCTGGCCGCGGTGCGGCAACGTGGGCGTGACCAGCGGCAGTACTTCCGCACCATGATCGGCGACGCCACCGCCGGCGGGGACACCGCGTTCGACGGACCGTTCTGGGACACCATGCGGGCGTCCGACGTATTGCCCGACATCGCGAAGAACGAGGTCGCGGTGTTCCTGATCGGCGGCTGGCACGACGCATTCCAGCGCGGCGCTCCACTGAATTACACCGCACTGCAGAACGCCTACGCCGGACGGCCGCCCAACGCTCCCATGGAGCCCGGCCAGCCGCTCTCGGACCGGGTGCAATTGATGATGGGGCCCTGGTACCACGTCTCGGACATGGATGGGTTGCACGTCCACGCGCTGCAGCTGCGCTGGTTCGATCGCTGGCTGAAGGACGATGCCGACGCGGCGGTCACCGGCTCGCCGATCCGCTTCCAGGCCATCGGCAGCCAGTCGTGGTTCCAGGCGGCGGACTATCCGTTCCCCGAGGCGACGCCGACCCGGCTGTATCTGGCCGAAGGCGGACATCTTGCGGCCGAGCCGGCCGCCGACCAGACCGAGGCCACCCTGCGCTACGCGGTACGCGGGCCGATATCCGGTCGCAGCCTCGAACAGTGGACCCTCGGCATGGGCAGCTTCATGGCCGCGCAGGCGGGGCGACGGATCCGGTACGACCTGGACAACCGCCGGCTGCAACGCGAAGCCCTGACCTACACCACCGACGAGTTCACCGAGGCCCAACTCATCGCGGGCCCGGTCACGCTGACCGTGCACGCCACCGCCGACACCACCGAGACCCTTTGGGTGGCCCACCTCGACGACTACGCACCGGACGGCAGCAGCCGCCCCCTGACTCAGGGTGCGTTGCTCGGGTCCCACCGCGCGCTGGATCCGGACGCGACGTGGTACCTGCCGGACGGGACAGTACTGCGGGCGCACCACATCAGTACCCGCACCGCCGTCCAACCGGTGGTGCCCGGTGAGCTGACCCGTTACGACCTGGAGATCTTCCCCACCGCAGCGCTGATCGAACCAGGCCATCGCCTCCGGCTGACCCTGACCACCTACGACTTCCCCCACCTGGTCCCCACTCAACCGGCCCGCCACGCGCTGGCCGGCGGTACCTACCGGATTCGTCAGGGCGGTGACGCACCGTCGAGCCTGCTCATCTCTATGGCCGAGCCTGCCGCGTTCACGCCCGACGAGTCGCGCGCAGGTAAGTGAGCTTTCCGGCCAGCCGGATACGGCCGGATCCCACCACCGCGCAATCGAAACCTGCGGCCTCGAACAGCTGCCGGAGGGCGTCGCCGCGCACGTCGACGACGTGCAGTCGCCCGCCCGGCTTGAGGACCCGGAACAGCTCGCGGGCGGCGGCGGCCTTGGTCGCTTCATCGAGGTGGTGCAGCATCATGGAGGACAGCGCCTGGTCGAACTCGCCGTCGTCGAACGGCAATTCCTGGGCATACGCCCGCGTGAACCCGATACCTGTGAGGCCCTTGGCTTTCCGCTCCGCACGCTGCAGCGCCCGCGGGTCAGGGTCGGTCCCGACGATCTCGGCTCCCGGGTACGCCTTCTTGGCGCGAACAGTGAGATTCCCAGTACCACAACCTATTTCGATGACCCGTTGGCCAGCCGAAAGTCCGGCCCGCGCCACCAGGTCGCGGTAGGCCGGGTTCATCCCCAGGACCCGGGTCAGGAGATCGTAGCCGGGCAGGAGCGCGTCATGGCCGGCCGCCGGTAGGTAGTCATGCCGGTTCTTCAGAAGATGTGGACGATGTTCGGTCATGAATTCCATGATCTATCGGTCCAGCTGTGGATAGTTGGGCGAAGATTGGCCAGATCAGGATTATCTTTGGCGTCATGCCCGACGCATCTCGCCTGGTCCGCCACCTCGACGGCGTCCCGGTCTACCGGTACTGGACGGATCACGACGTCCCGCCGGTGTCGGTGACCAGGGGCCGGCGCGCAGACCTGCCCGAGAACCGTCCGCACATCCACGACTTCCCGGTGCTCTGGTACGTGCCGACCGAAGGGGTCGTCTACGTGGTGGCAGCCGGTGAGGTGATCGATCCGCGACCGCTGACCGCCGAGTCCGAAGGGGTCGGCGTGTACTTCGACCCCACCGCACTGGGGCACGACGCCGGCTCACCCTGGCCCACCTGGCAGGCCCATCCCCTGCTGTTCCCGTTCATCCACGGGCAATCCGGCGGACTCCTTCTGCTGCACGTCCCTGCCGATCGACAACTGGTGTGGAACAGCACGATCCGGGAGATCGAGGCGGAACTGGACGGCCGGCGCGCAGGATATCGCCAAGCCGTGCTCGCTCATCTGACCCTGCTGCTCATCGACCTGGCTCGGTTCGCCGACGACGTGGTCAGCGACCTGCGCCGCAGTGGCGAGCCGTTGCTGGCCGAGGTGTTCTCGGCCATCGACCGCAGACTGTCGGAGCCGCTGTCCTTGCGCGACGTGGCCGACGAGGTCGGAATGACAGCCGGCCATCTCACCACGCTGGTCCGCCGACGGACCGGGCGCACGGTCGGCGAGTGGATCAACGAGCGCCGAATGAGTCGGGCGCGGATCCTGCTCTGCGACACCGACCTACCCGTGGCCGAGGTCGCCGCCATGGTCGGAATGGCCGACCCGGGATACTTCAGCCGCTGTTTCCGGCGGACACACGGCCTCTCACCGCGAGAATGGCGCCGATCGGGCTCCTCTGGCATCGGAACCGAATCACCTTGATAACAGAGGGGTTACGCCAGGCGCGGCCCCGGTAGGTGCAGTTCGGGCGTTGTTAGCGTGCCGGTGTGAGACTGAGAATGTTCGGTCGGGTGTCGCGCCGCGTGGCGGCCGCGGCGATTACAGGATTGATGTTGCCGGGGCTGGTCATGGCCGCGCCGACACCGACCGCCGCGGCGTATTCGCGCGATGGCCTACCGGTGGAACGCCTACAGGTGCCGTCCGCCGCGATGGGACGCGACATCACCGTGCAGTTCCAGGGCGGCGGTCCGCACGCGCTGTACCTGCTCGACGGATTGCGCGCGCAGGACGACGACAACGGCTGGGACATCAACACCGCCGCGTTCGAGTGGTTCTACAAGTCCGGCATATCGGTGGTCATGCCCGTCGGTGGGCAGTCCAGCTTCTACAGCGACTGGTATCGCCCCGCGGCGGGCAGCGCAGGCACCACCACCTACAAGTGGGAAACCTTCCTCACCCAGGAACTTCCGGCCTACCTGGCCGCCAAACGCGAGGTGGCGCCCACCGGCAACGCCGTCGTCGGACTGTCGATGTCCGGCGGGGCCGCCCTGACCCTGGCCGCCTGGCACCCCGCCCAGTTCATCTTCGCCGGCGCCCTGTCCGGCTTCCTGAACCCGTCACAAGGCCTGTGGCCCACCATGATCGGCTTCGCGATGAAGGACGCGGGTGGCTACAACCCCACCGACATGTGGGGTATGTCCAGCGATCCGGCCTGGCGTCGCAACGATCCGACGGTCAACATCAACCGACTGGTCGCCAACAACACCGCGATCTGGGTGTACTGCGGCAACGGGGTTCCCTCCGAACTCGACGACCCTGGCGGCAATTTCGGCACGCTGTACAGCGCGCAGTTCCTGGAGAACATCACGATCAACTCCAACAAGGAGTTCCAGCAGAAGTACATCGCCGCCGGCGGGCGCAATGCCAAGTTCGACTTCCCGCCGAACGGCACCCACAACTGGAACTACTGGGGATCGCAGTTGCAGCAGATGAAGCCCGACATGCTGCGGGTGCTCAACCAGGCCGCAGCAGCGGCCGCAGCTCCGCCTGCACCGGCCGCGCCCGTCCCGGCAGTGCCGGGGCAGGTTCCCGGCGTGCCCGCAGCGCCGGCTGTTCCCGGCCAGGTCGCGCAGGTGCCCGGTCAGTTGCCCGGAGTGGCAGCAGCCCCCGCCGCGCCCGCCATCCCCGGCCAGGTTCCCGGTGTGGCCGGGGTGCCTCGGGTAGCGGGGGTGCCAGGTGTGGCCCCGGCTCCGGTCGCTCCGGTGTCCCCCGGCCTGCAGACGGTGCCCGTCGCGCTGCCGCGGGCCTGAGCCACGTCCGTAACACGCAAAGGTGTCATCACTGAGATAGATGATCTGGATCTAAAGTCATCGTTGGACTTGATGGCGTGAAACCACTGTCATGGAGACATGACCCGCACCCGCCTCGCCCTGACCGTCCTCGCCGCGTCCGTCGCCGCCGCCACCCTCACCGCTCCCGCCGCGCTCGCCGATGACCCGACGGCGGGCGTATCACGCACCGAACTACAGCGTTCCGCCGCTCCCACACCGGGATTCGAGATCATCCAGACCAGGTTCGAGATCCCGGTCGGCAAGGAGTCCGGCCGCCACAGCCATCCGGGACCGGAAGTGGGCTACATCGTCCAGGGGGACGTCGACATGGTGTTCGACGACCGCCCGACCCAGCACCTGCATTCCGGCGATCCGTTCCTCATCCCGGCCGGTGTCGTCCACAACGCACGCAACGTCGGCACCGTGCGGACCCTGATGCTGTCCACCTACGTGGTCCCGGTGGATCAGCCGTTGGTCACGAAGTACTGATCATCGCCGCGCACGCCCCGGTAGATGCCGCGGCGGACGATCCACGGCTGCAGCACCCGTTCGATCGACCAGGACGGGAACCGGAAGGCAAACCCGTTGGGCGCGAACACCTCCAGCCCGTCGGGTTGCACGCCGAGCACCGACCCCCAACGGCTGGCCGGCGGCCGGTAACTGCGCATCCGGCCTCCGGTGAAGTACGCGGCCATGTTGCGGGCCAGCAGGCCGTCGGCCCGGTTGCGGGCCGAGGACCGCAGCGGGTCGGTGGCCGCGACGTCGCCGACGGCGAACACGCCGTCGTGCCCGGGCACCCGCAGGTCCGGTGCGACCCGCACGAACCCGTGCTCGTCGAGGATGTCCGCCGGCAGCCAGCCTGTGTTGGGCCGCACCCGGCCGATCGCCCACAGCACGGCGTCTGCCCGCACCGGCGCCTGACCACCGCTGAAGTGAACGGGCTCGGAGGTGATGGCCGAGCAGTCGAAACCCTCGGGCACCACTGCTCGATGCCCGGGGTGCAGCGTCACACCCACCGCGGCCAGCCTGCGTTCGACACGCTGGCGGGTCCGCCAATGATGCTGTGGCAGAGGCTGTTCACCCGGGTAGTACAGCCCCACCCGAGTGTCCGGCCACCGGACGGCGATGTTGGCCGCACTGCTGGCCGCCGCCGCGCCACCGCCGATCACGGCAACCGAACGTGCCGAACCCAACCGCTTGTGTGCGGCCCGCAACCCGCTGTCGACATCCCGCGCGGACTGCAGAACGGGTTGCCGCCAGAAGCCGTTGGTCACGCCGGTAGAGATGACCAGCGCGTCATACGGTTCCACCCGCGTGGTGCCGTCGGCCTCGCGCACGCTGACCGTGCCGGCGGAGAAGTCGGCCCCGGTGAGCGTGCCGTGCACGGTGCGGACGGGGTCGAGTTCACGGAACCGGTCGAAGCCGATCCAGTAGTTGCGCGCCCAGTCATCGGGCCGGGCCAGCCGGGTGCCGAGCTCCTGACCGCTGACCAGGCCCGGGTTCACCGAGATGCCGACGACGTCGAACCGGCGGGCCAACCGGATCGCGGTGAGCACGCCGGTATCACCGAGCCCGGCGATCACCACGCGCTTTCGGTCCACGATCGGTGACGCTACCGCCCGCCCGCGGGCCGCTGAATCCCTTTCCCTATCGTGGCTGGATGAGCAGCGTCGCTGATGCGGACCGGGTCGCCGACCTCGCCCGCCGGGTCGTGGCCGACCACGACCCCAAGAAAGTCCCGATCCCCGAGTACCTCACCGCCTGTTACGACGCCGGCCTGTCGTGGGTGCACTTCCCCGAGGGCCTCGGCGGTCTCGGGGTGTCGCGCGGGCTGCAGGCCGTGGCCGACCGCATCCTGCAGGGCGCAGGCGGGCCCATCCCGTTGGGCCTCAATCCGATGGGCTACGGCATGGCCGCACCGACGGTCCGCGAGCATGCCCAGTCCGATGAGCTCAAGAAGTCCTGGCTGCGCCCGCTGGCGAGCACCGAGCACATCTGGTGCCAGCTGTTCTCCGAGCCCGGAGCCGGATCGGACCTGGCCGGGCTGGCCACGTCCGCCGTCCGCGACGGTGACGAGTGGGTGCTCAACGGCCAGAAGGTGTGGACCAGCCTCGCGCACCGGGCCCGCTGGGGCCTGTTGCTGGCCCGCTCGAATCCCGATGTGCCCAAGCACAAAGGCCTCACCTACTTCGTGCTCGACATGCACGGGCCGGGCGTCGAGACCCGCCCGCTCCGGCAGATGACCGGCCAGGCCGAGTTCAACGAGGTGTACATCACCGACGCCCGCATCCCCGACGCGCACCGGCTCGGCGAAGTCGGTAACGGCTGGAATGTCGCGATGACGACGCTGATGAACGAGCGCAGCGCGCTCGGCGGCAGCGGCAACCGGCGCGGAGCCGGCACCATCTCGGATGCAGTGGCGCTCTGGGCATCACGTCCGGACCTGCGCACCCCGGTGCTACGGGATCGACTGACACAGCTCTGGCTGCGATCGGAGGCCCAACGGCTGACCTCGGAACGATCCCGCGCGGCCGCCACCGTCGGCGGCCCGGGTCCGGAAGGATCGATCGGGAAGCTGGTCGGCGCCGAACTCAACCAGCACATCTACCAGTGGTGCATGGATCTGCTTGGGCCCGAAGGGATCCTGTATCACGGGTACGGCTCGGGCGACCGCGAGGACGACGAGAACGCCAAGGATTGGCGCGGCCCCATCCAGCAGCGCTTCCTGCGCAGCAAGGCCAACACGATCGAAGGCGGCACGTCAGAGGTGATGCGCAACATTCTGGGCGAACGGATCCTCGGGTTGCCCGGCGATCTGCGGGCCGATGCCGGTATGCCGTGGAAGGAGATCCCGCGTGGCTGAGAAGCAAGGTGAATTCAGCTTCACCGACGAACAGGCTCAGCTGCGGACAGCGGTCCGCAAGTTCTGCGCCGACAACTTCGACGAGCAGACGGTGCGGACCCTGATGGAGTCCGAGCCGCGGTTCGACCCGTCGGTGTGGGCGCGGTTGGGTGCTGAGCTGGGCGTGCTGGGCCTGGCGGTTCCCGAGGCCGACGGCGGCGCCGGTGGCACCCTCGTAGACCAGGCCATCGCGGTCGAGGAGTTGGGCGCGGCACTGGCCTGCGGTCCGGTGTTCGGCACTGTGCTGCTGGCCATCCCGGCGCTCGTCGCCGCCTCGTCCGGTCCGGTGCGCGACGAACTCCTCGGCGCCCTCGCCGAAGGCACCCGCACCGCGGCCTTCGCGGTCCCGGACCAGGCGGGCGCTTTCGATCCCGCCGCGGTGAATGTCGCTGTCGCCGAGGACGGGACGCTGACCGGGACGGTAGAGCGGGTCGTAGATGGCGGAGTCGGCGACGTCCTGCTGGTGGCCGCGACGGGACCCGGCGGTGTCGCCCTCTACGCGGTCGAGGCAACGGATCCCGGAGTACAACGCACCCCGTTGGTCACGCTCGATCTGACCCGGCCGCAGGCCACCATCGCTCTGACCGCCGCCGCAGCGCAACTGGTGGCCGGCCCCGACGAGGCCGATCGCGTCATCACGCACGCCTTCCAGGTGGCGTCGGCGCTGCTGGCCGCCGAACAGGTCGGCGCCGCACAGCATCTGCTCGACCTGTCGGTGGAATACGCCAAATCCAGGTTGCAGTTCGGCAGGCAGATCGGATCCTTCCAGGCCGTCAAGCACCGGCTGGCGGATTGCCTGGTCGATCTCGAGCACGCACGGTCGGCGACGTATCACGCGGTGTGGGCGCTGACCGACGGCACCGACGACCCGGCACTGGCGGCCAGCATCGCGCAGGCCACCGCGTCGGCTGCGTTCGCCAAGATCGCCGCCGACACCATCCAGGTGCACGGCGGCATCGGATTCACCTGGGAACACCAGGCGCATCTGTACTTCAAGCGCGCCACCACCGATGCCGCGCTGTTGGGCAGTGCGGAGGCGCACCGATCACGGGTGGCCGAACTGGTGCTAGACGACGCAACTGCCGAGCGGGTGCCGTGGGTCGCGACAGGCACACAGTGATCGGTTGAAATCGCGCGGGAAACGTTAGGCGACCGTACAATCCCGCTGATGGAGGGCCGTGTCGAACACCGCACGCTGGCTGTCGACGGGGTGCGGTCACCGGTGCTCGTCGCCGGTGTTCCCGGGCCTGACCCGGGCGAGGCCGTGGTGTTCGTGCACGGCAACAACGCCGGGGCCAGGTGGGACCGATTGCTGACGCCGGTCGCCGGGTTCGCGCGGGTCATCGCTCCGGAGATGCCGGGTTTCGGTGCGGCCGACAAGCCCACCCAGTGGCCGTACACGGTCGCTGCCTATGCGGCGCACCTCGACGCCATCCTCGGTCAGCTCGAGGTCGAACGCGCGCATCTGGTGGCCCACGACTTCGGTGGCCCTTGGGCGCTCGCGTGGGCGGTCGACCATCTCGACTCGGTCGCCAGCATCACGTTGATCAACGCCCCGGTGGTGATCAACCACTTCGCCGCGAAGCTGTGGCGCACACCCGTACTGGCCGAGGCGTTGTCCCGCATCGGCAACCCGGCTGTGCTGCGTCGTGTGCTCGCCATGCGGGATCCGGGCCTGCCATCCGATGCGCTCGACTCGATCGCCGAGCACATGTTCGCCCGCGGGACACCCGATGCTGTGGTGAAGCTGTACCGGTCCACCGGCCCGAATGCCCTTGCCCCGTACGTCGATCGGCTCGCGGGCTACGGCGGCGACGTCCTGGTGGTGTGGGGCGTCGACGACCACTACGTACCGTTCGCCCAGACCGAGGACTATCAGCGCATCTTCCGGAACTGTCAGGTGCAGGCGGTGCCGGGAACCGGGCACTGGCCCTGGCTGGAGCAACCCGATGTGGTGGCCGGGCACGTCACCGCGTTCCTGCGCAGGCAACTCGGGCGTAGCGCATGAAGCTGCGTCGCGTCCGCACCACCACTGGCCTGGCCCTCGAAACGCCTGGTTCCGATGGTAATTGGGTCGCCCACCCCGACCTCACGCCGCTCGGCGGCCGCGTGTTCGACGACGCCTGGCTGGCCGCAGCCGCCGAACGCCAGTTGCGGCTCAGCGATCACCTGCTGCCGTTCCAGCCGGTGTCGTTCCGCGACTTCATGCTCTACGAACAGCACAACATCGATGCCGCCCGCGGGCTGATCCGGCGCTTCCATCCCAGCCTGTACCGGGTGACGTCGCTCTACGAACGGATCACCGGCCGGCCGGTGCCCCAGTTCAAACCCAAGCCGTTGTTCTACCGGCAGCCGATCTACTACATGTCCAACGCTCAGACCTTCGTCCCGACCGGCACCCCGGTTGCCATCCCGGACTATTCGCAGGCGCTCGACTTCGAGCTGGAGATCGGATTCGTCCTGGCCGCACCGCTGTTCAACGCCACGCCAGAGGAAGCGGAAAAGGCCATCGGCGCGTTCGTGGTCCTCAACGATTTCAGCGCACGCGATGTGCAGCGGCCGGAGATGCTCAGCGGCTTCGGCCCCCAGAAGTCCAAACATTTCGCCAGCTCGATGTCTGACACCGCGGTCACCGCCGACGAGATCCTGCCCCGCATCGACACCCTCACCGGCTCCGTCGCGCTCAACGGGTCGTTGGTCAGCACGGTGAGCAGCGCCGGTATGCAGCACAGCCTGGGAGAGGTGCTGGCCCACGCGTCCCGCAGTGAACCGCTCTATCCGGGCGAGCTTTTCGGCACCGGGACACTACCCGGGGGAAGCGGCATGGAGACCGGGCACTGGCTACGTCCCGGGGACACACTCACGCTGACGCTCGACGGCATCGGCCGGATCGAACATCGCATCGACTGACTACCGTCCGACTGCGGCTATCGCCTTGTAGATGCGTTGCTCGCTGACCGGCCGCGGCGTGCCGAGCTGCTGGGCCCACAGGCTCACCCGTAACTCCTCGATCTGCCACGCGATGTCACGGATGTCGGCCGCTGCGGCCCGGCCCGGCGAAAGCGCCTGAACCAGTTCGTCATAGGCGTCCTCTACCGCGTGCACGCGCGACATCCGGTCCCGGTCGGCGCCGAGTGCCTGCGGCAGCCGTTCCAACCGGCGGGCGATCGCGGTGACGTACCGCGTCAGATCGTTCAGCCGGGTTATCCCGGTCGCAGTGACAAAACCCGTGGGCAACAACCGATCCAATTGAGACCGGATGTCGGCGACGGCGTCGGCCTGGGCGGCTGATGGCTTGTCGGGCAACGCGACCTGCACCTCGTGCGTGGCAGCCAGCACCTTCTCGACGCGGCTCACCGCGGCCTGTGTGGTGGGGCCGAGCTCCTTGCCGGCCCGGGCGAGAACCCCGTCGAACTCGGCCTTCGTCCACACCGGCTTGGGAACCAGCACATCGGCGGCCGCATCGACGCAGTCCTCCAGCAGCGCAGCCAGGGTGCCGTCGGGATTGGCATTGAGCGCCAGCCGGGTCCGGGTGCTCAAGCCGCGTTCGATCGCCTTGACCGGTGACGGGGTGGCCAGTCGCAGCAACCGGCGCAGGCCCGGCCGCATGGCCGCAGCCTGATCGGCCGGGTTGGCGAACACCTTGATGTCGACGGCTTTTCCGGTATCCACCAACGCCGGATAACCCCGCACGGTGTGCCCGCCGCCGGCGCTTTCCACCGTGCGCGGGAGCTCGTCGAGATCCTCGGGCCAGGCCCGCAACCCGGTGCGTTCGAGGTCACCGCCCAGGGCGTCGGCCACGGCCTGCGCGACGGGAACCGCCAGCTGCTCACGCAACGCGTCGATGTCCTTGCCGCGGGCCACTTCTTTGCCGTCAACCGATTCCACGGCGAAGGTCATTCGGAGGTGGTCCGGGATCTTGCTCAGGTCGAACGCATCGACGGGAACCAGAATGCCGCTGCGCCTTCGCAGTTCGCGTTGCACCTCGTCCAGCAGGGACCCCGCGGACGGATCGATGTCCCCCAGGATGGCGCGCGCGGTGTCCGGAGCGGGGACGAAGTTGCGCCGCAGGTCCTTGGGCAGCGACTTGATCAGCGCGGTGACCAGTTCCTCCCGCAGAGCGGGTACCTGCCAGGCGAAGCCGTCACCGCCGAGGCGGGCCAGGACGCCGACCGGCACGTGCACCGTGACACCGTCGTCCGCGGCGCCCGGCTCGAACCGGTAGGTCAGCGGCAGTTCGAGATCACCGGCCTGCCAGGTGTCGGGATTGTCCGCCCCGTCCTCGGACCGCAACAGGTCGTCGCGGGTGAAGGTCAGCAGATCAGGTGTCTTGTGCCGCTGCTTCTTCCACCACGCGTCGAAGTGACGTGCGGAGACGACGTCGGCGGGGATGCGCGCGTCGTAGAGCGCGTAGATCTCGTCGTCACCGACCAGCAGGTCCCTCCGACGGGCCCGCTCCTCGATCTCCTCGAGTTCAGCACGCAGCCGGGCATTGTCGCGGAAGAAGTGGTGCCGGGTCTGCCAGTCCCCCTCGACCAGCGCATGCCGGATGAACAACTCACGGCACAGCTCCGGATCGATCTGGGTGTAGCCGATCTTGCGGCGCGGGACCAGGGGCAGCCCGTAGAGCGTGACCCGTTCGAATGCCACCACCGCGCCGCGTCTGGCTTCCCAGTGCGGCTCACTGTAGTTGCGTTGCACCAGATGTCCAGCGACCCGCTCCACGGCCTCGGGTTCGACCTTGGCCGCGGTGCGGCCGAACAGGCGGCTGGTCTCGACCAGGTCGGCCACCACGATCCAGCGCGGCGGCTTCTTCGTCAGCACCGAACCGGGCGCCAGCACGAACTTGGTGTTGCGGGCACCTTGATAGTCGCGGCCCTCGCCTTCACGCAGCCCGACATGGGACAGCAGGCCCGCGGTCAGCGCGGCGTGGATGGCGGCCGGCTCGGCGGGCTCGTCAGCCTCCCGGATCCCGATGTCACGGGCGATACTGCGCAGCTGCCCGGTCAGGTCCTGCCACTCCCGGATCCGCAGGTAGTGCAGGTACTCCTCGCGGCACATCCGGCGGAAGGCGTTGCCGGAGCGTTGGTTTCGCTGCTCGCGCAGGTAGTTCCACAGGTTGAGGTATGAGATGAAGTCCGAGTGTTCGTCCGCGAACCTGGCGTGCTTCTGCCGGGCCGCCTCCTCTTTGTCCGTCGGGCGTTCCCGCGGATCGGGGATCGACAGTGCCGCGGCCAGCACCAGAACCTCACGCACACAACCCTCGGTGTCGGCCTGCAGGATCATCCGGCCGACGCGCGGATCCAGCGGCAGCCGGGCCAGGCGTCGTCCGACATCCGTCAACGCACCCGCGGCGTCGAAGGCACCTAGCTCCTGCAGTAATTGGACCCCGTCCCGGATGCTGCGCGCATCGGGTGGATCGAGGAACGGGAACTCGGCGATGTCGCCGAGTTGCAGGGCAGCCATCTGCAGGATGACCGCAGCCAGGTTGGTCCGCAGGATCTCCGGATCGGTATAGCGCGGCCGGGATTCGAAGTCTTCCTCCGAATACAGCCGGATACACACACCCGGGGCGGTGCGACCGGAACGCCCGGCCCGCTGGGCGGCCGAGGCCTGGGAGATCGGCTCGATGGGCAGCCGCTGGACCTTGGTGCGACGGCTGTAGCGCGAGATCCTCGCGGTTCCCGGATCGACGACGTAGCGGATGCCAGGAACGGTCAGCGACGTCTCGGCCACGTTGGTGGCCAACACGACTCGCCGCCCGCTGTGGCTGGGCTGGAACACCTTCTGCTGATCCGCGGTAGGCAGCCGGGCATACAGCGGCAGCACCTCGGTGTTCCTCAAATCTTTGAGAGCCTCGGCGGTGTCCCGGATCTCACGCTCACCGGACAGGAACACCAGCACGTCGCCGGGCGGCTCGGCCTCCAGCTCACGGACCGCGTCGACGATGGCCTCGGTCGGATCACGCAGTTCGGTCCGGACGATCTCGTGGTCGGGATCGTCCGGGTCGTCGGCGTCGTCGGGCGTCACGGGCACTTCCAGCGGCCGGTACCGGATCTCCACCGGGTACGTCCGCCCCGAAACCTCGACGATCGGAGCCTCACCGAAGTGCGCCGCGAACCGTTCCGGCTCGATCGTGGCCGACGTGACGATCACCTTGAGATCGGGGCGGCGCGGCAGGAGCTCGCGCAGGTAACCGAGCAGGAAGTCGATGTTGAGACTGCGCTCGTGCGCCTCGTCGAGGATCAGCGTGTCGTAGCGAAGCAGCCGACGGTCCCTTTGGATCTCGGCGAGCAGAATGCCGTCGGTCATCAGCTTGATCAGGGTCGAATCGCTGGCCTGTTCGGTGAAGCGCACGGTGTAGCCGACGGCGTCGCCCAATGGGGTGCCGAGCTCGTCGGCGATGCGCTGGGCCACGGTGCGGGCGGCCAGCCGACGGGGCTGGGTGTGGCCGATGGTGCCGCGGATGCCACGGCCCAGCTCCAGACAGATCTTGGGCAACTGCGTGGTCTTGCCCGAGCCCGTCGCACCGGCAACGACGACCACCTGGTTCTCGCTGATCGCTTTGGCCAGCTCATCGCGGTGTTCACTGACCGGCAGGTCGGGGTAGGTGATGGCCGGAACCGCGGCCTGGCGGGTGAGCACGAGGGCTTCCGCGGTGGCGAACTGTTCGGCGATCTTGGTCGTGTCACCGCCGCGGAGATTACGGAGGCGACGGCGCAGCCGGTCAGCGTCGCGGATCGTCAAACCGTCGAGGCGGGAGCGCAGCTCGGCGACTGACGGTTCGGACACTCGGTCAAGGATAGGCGCTGGTTCGAATGTGTTACAGATCACATCCCGTGCGGAGCTGGCAACCTCCGGTTCCGTAGCCGTAGGTTGCCGCAACCTACGCTTGCGTACCCCGTCCGGCGTCGGCGACGCTTGCCGATCGTGGGTCACTACATCGCCAATGTCCGCGATATCGATTTCAATCTCTTCCAGGTTCTGGCCTTGGGTCCAGTTCTCGACTCGGGCGCGTTCGGCGACCTCGACACCGACACCGCGCGCACCATGCTCGACGAAGTCGCACGGTTTGCCGAAGGTGTTGTCGCAGAGTCGTTCGCCGACGGCGATCGCAACCCGCCCGAGTTCGATCCGGCCACCCACGAGATCACGGTGCCCGGCCCGCTCGCCAAGACCGTGCAGGCCGTCAAGGACGCCGAGTGGTGGCGCATCGGGATCGCCGAGAACGCCGGTGGCACACCGGCACCCGCATCACTGGTGTGGGCCATCCAGGAAATGGTCATGTCGGCCAACCCGTCGGCGATGTTCTTCTACGGTCTCGGCCCCGCGATGGCGCACACCCTGGCCGAGGTCGGCACCGAAGAGCAGCAGCGCTGGGCACGCATGAGCATGGACAAAGGCTGGGCCGGCACCATGGTGCTGACCGAGCCGGATGCCGGGTCCGATGTGGGGGCCGGACGCACCAAGGCCATCGCGCAGCCCGACGGCACCTGGCACATCGACGGCGTGAAGCGTTTCATCTCCGGTGGCGACGTGGGCGACACCGCCGAGAACGTCTTCCACCTCGTGCTGGCCCGTCCCGAGGGCGCCGGGCCCGGCACCAAGGGACTGAGCCTGTTCTACGTCCCGAAGTTCCACTTCGACTCGGAGACCCTCGAACTCGGGGACCGCAACGGTGTGTACGTCACGGGGCTCGAGCACAAAATGGGTATCAAATCGTCGCCGACGTGCGAAGTCACCTTCGGTGCGCACGGCACCCCGGCCGTCGGTTATCTCGTCGGCGACGTGCACAACGGGATCGCGCAGATGTTCCGCGTGATCGAGAACGCCCGCATGACCGTGGGGGTGAAATCTGCCGGCACGCTGTCCACCGGCTACCTGAACGCGCTCGCCTACGCCAAGGAACGCATCCAGGGCTCGGACATGCTCAAGATGACCGACAAGACCGCACCACGGGTCGCCATCATCGAGCACCCCGACGTACGGCGCAGCCTGCTCACCCAGAAGGCCTACGCCGAAGGCCTGCGGTCGGTGTACCTGTACACCGCGGCGCACCAGGATTCTGTGGTGGCGCAACATGTCTCGGGCGCCGACGCCGAGCTGTCGCACCGCGTCAATGACCTGCTGCTGCCGATCGTCAAGGGCGTCGGTTCGGAGAAGGCCTACGAAATCCTCACCGAGTCACTCCAGACCCTCGGTGGCTCCGGCTATCTGCAGGACTACCCGATCGAGCAGTACATCCGCGACGCCAAGATCGACTCTCTGTACGAGGGCACCACCGCCATCCAGGCCTTGGACTTCTTCTTCCGCAAGATCATCCGCGACCAGGGTGCTGCGCTGGCCCATGTCGCGGCCCAGATCTCGGCGACGATCGAAGCCGGGGCGGCTGGGCTGGAGCCCGAGATCGGCAGGCTGGCCACCGCGCTGGCCGATGTGCAGTCGATGGCCGCCACGCTCACCGGCTACCTGATGGCCGCCCAGGAACAGCCCGAACAGCTGTACAAGGTGGGTCTCGGTTCGGTGCGGTTCCTGCTGGCGGTGGGCGACCTGCTGATCGGCTGGCGCCTGCTGGCCGGCGCTCAGGTAGCTCAGGCCGCGCTGGCAACCGCCACCGATCGCGACCGTCCGTTCTACGAAGGCAAGATCGCGGTGGCGAAGTTCTTCGCGCACAACATGTTGCCGATTCTGACGGCGGTGCGTGAGGTCATCGAGTCGGTCGACGGCGACGTCATGCAACTGGACAACGACGCGTTCTGACGTCACGCCGGGGAAGATGGTTCCCATGGCCGACTTCGTGATCGCTCCCCCGCCGCAGGCATCGCTGCCCGTCAGCAACGAGACCGGGCGCTTTCCGATCCGCCGGGTGTTCTGCGTGGGGCGCAACTACGCGGCCCACGCGCGGGAGATGGGCAAGGACCCCGACCGGGAACCGCCGTTCTTCTTCATGAAGCCGGCCGACGCGGTGGTCGACGCGGCAGGCGCCGTCCCGTATCCGTCGCTGACATCGTCGTTTCACCACGAGATCGAGCTCGTGGTGGCGTTGGCGTCCGGTGGCCGCGAGGTCGCACCGCACGACGCGCTGGGGCTGGTCTGGGGCTACGGCGTCGGTGTCGACCTGACCCGGCGCGACCTGCAGGACGAGGCCAAGAAGCTGAGCCGGCCATGGGATTGGGCCAAGGGGTTCGACGCGTCGGCGCCGTGCACCCCGATCCATCCGGTCGGCGAGGTCGGTCACCCCGACAGTGGCGAGATCTGGCTGCGGGTCAACGGCGAGCTGAAACAGCACGGTGACCTCAAGGACCTGATCTGGTCGGTGCCGGAGGTCATCAGCGCGATCTCGGCAGCCGTCGACCTCGCGCCCGGCGACCTGATCTACAGCGGCACCCCCGCCGGGGTCGGCCCGATGCAACCCGGCGACGTGGTCTCCGGTGGTGTCGCAGGAGTCGCGGAGTTCACCTTCACGGTCGGCTCAGCTGATCGGCGGCCCGCTTGACCCGCTGCCCGGCGGTCTCCACCTGGCGGGCAGTCATGGATCGCAGCGGGTGGACGGACAGGATCAGCGCGACCCGGCCGTGAGCGTCGAACACCGGAGCCCCGATCGTGGCGACCGGCTGTGACTTGCCTGCGCCGCCTGCCGGGGCCAGGCCGATCGTGGCGAATTCGGCGAGCAGTTGATCGGTGATCCCGCGGACGTGCTCGGGCAGCCCGTCACTCGGTAGCGAACCGACCATCTGCGCCGCCCGGGTCAGATCCGGTGTCGTCCAGTCGACGTCGAAACCCCGTTCCCTGGTCTGGGCCAGGACGTCGATGAGCCGTTCGGTGAGCGCCTGTCCCGTCGTTGGGGCCCGGTCGATCCAGGCCCGTTGCCCGGCGGGCGAATCCCATGCCGCGAAGGCGACGCCGAACGGCGGTGCGTAGCGGATGCGGTCTGTCGGCGGGACGCCCGGGCCCGCGCCTTCGAACGCGGTGATCACGAGTTCAGCGCCGGCTCGTTCCACCACAGAAGCGGCGTACTCGAGCTGCTGCGAAAGTTCCTGTGCGGCAATGCGGGCCGCATGCGCCAACGGTCGCGCCGCCTCGGTTCGGGCCGCGATCACCGCCAGGCCCGGCCCGAGGGCGAACGTCTTGTCGACCGGGTCACGGATCAGCCAGCCCCGGTCACACAGCGTCTTGAGGATCGAGTGCGCGGTGGCCTGCGTCAGGTCCAGTGCGCTGACCACATCGGAGAACCGCAACCGCGCGTCGCCGGAACTCGCCAGCAACTCGATCACGTCGAGCACCCGTCCGGTCGGCGCCGAGCCCGCACCACGCACCCTTGACTCCCCTCACGGTCATTCCTACAGTCGTTTTGTTATTTCGAGAGACTATATCGACTATTCGAGAACTGGTAGGTGCGATGCGCGCAGTCGTCTTGCGGGAGGGCGTACTGACGGTGCGCGAGATCCCCGATCCCGTACCCGGTCCGGGCGAGCTTCTGTTGCGGGTAGTCAGTACCGCGATCTGCGCGTCCGATGTCCACTTCATGGACCACCCCGAACTCGGGCTCAACGATCCGACGGGCCGCTCGCTCTACGACACCGGGCAGGACGTGGTGCTGGGCCACGAGTTCGTCGGGGAGGTCGTCGGTCACGGGCCCGGCTGCACCGACCAGTTCCCCGTGGGCACCCGCGTCACGTCGATCCCCATCAGACTGATCAACGACGGTGCACACATCATCGGTCAGCACCCTGATTCACAGGGGAGTTTCGCCGAACTGGTGGTGGTCACCGAAGCCATCGCCCGGGCCGTCGGTCCCGGTGCATCGGATGATGCCGTGGCTCTGACGGATGCCTTCGCGGTCGGCGAGTTCTACGTCCGCAGTGCCCGACTCGAACCCGGCGAGATTCCCATGGTGATCGGGGCCGGCGCGATCGGGCTGTCCGCGGTGGCGGCCCTGACCCGGCGCGGCGTCGAACCGATCATCGTCTCGGACTATCAGGCGGATCGACGTGCGCTGGCCTGCAAGGAGTTCGGGGCTCATATTGCCGTCGACCCGGCCGAGCACTCACCGCTTGCGGTCTGGCGCGAGGTGCGCGCCGAACGCAACCTGTGGGGTCCCGCCGTGGTGTTCGAATGCGTCGGGGCATCCGGCTTGATCCAGAAGATCGTCGAGGAGTCCGACATGGGGACCCGCATCTACTGTGCCGGCGGTTGGTACACCGGCGACACCCTCGACATCACGACCGCCACCCGCCAGGGGGTCACCTTGCAGTTCGGCGGTGGCCCGTGGCCGCAGGACTGGTACGGGACGCTCGACGCGATCGTCGCCGGAGACTTGGACCCGACGCCAAGTATCGGCATGGTGGTGCCGCTCGACGAGGTTCCCGACGCGCTCGACCTCGCCCGCCGGTCGGCAGGACCAGCGCGAATCATCGTTCGTCCGAATGGAGTTGGCAATGAGTGATCGTGAAGACATCATCGATGTCCTGGTCCGCTACGCGACCGGGATCGACCGGCGGGACTGGCCGCTGTTCCGCACCGTGTTCACCGATGACTGTGTGCTGGACTACGGCGAGATCGGGCAGTGGAACGGGGTGGACGCGGTCACCGAGTTCATGGATCAATCCCACGCGATGGCGGGGCACACCATGCACCGGCTGAGCAACCACGCGATCGCGGTCGACAGTGATACCGCAGTGGCCCGCACGTACGTGGATGCACTGATCATGGCGCAGGACAACAACTCCGGCGTCAACGGCATCGGCTTCTACGACGACGAACTCATCAGGACCGCCGCGGGCTGGCAGATCGCGCGTCGACGGTTCACCGCGGTACGGGTCGCCAATGTCTGACTTCGCCGAGAAGTACGGGCCGTGGGCACTGGTGGCGGGGGCCTCCGACGGGGTCGGGTCGGCGATGGCCGCGGAACTGGCCCGGCGTGGCCTCAACGTCGTGCTGCTGGCCCGGCGACAGAACGTGCTCGACGAGGTCGCAGCCGAGATCAGGCACAGCGCGGGCGTGCAGACCCGCACGCTGGCCATCGATCTCGCCGCCCCCGGCGCGGCCGCGGAGGTGATCTCTGCGATCTCGGATCTGGACATCGGGTTCCTGGTCTACTGCGCGGGCGCCGATCCCAAGTTCGCGCCGTTCCTGTCCGGGCCGCTGTCGGACGCCGAATCACTGGTGCTGCGCAACTGCATGGTGCCCATGCAGCTGTGCCATCACTACGCGCAGCCGATGGTGGATCGCGGCCGCGGCGGCATCGTCATCTTCGGGTCAGGGGCCGGATTCGCCGGCGGCCCGAACATGGTGGCCTACGGCGCGAGCAAGGCGTTCGACATGGTGTTCGCCGAGGCGCTGTGGACCGAACTGCATCCCTCGGGAGTTGACGTCCTCGGCCTGGTCCTCGGCAAGACCGACACCCCCGCACTGCGCAAGCTCGAGCACGAGCGCGGCCAGATCGCCTCGCCCGAGGACACCCCGCCGGGCGCAGCGGCTGTCGACGATGTGGTGGCCGCGGCCTTCGACAACCTGACCGACGGACCGACCTGCCTGGTGGGCCCGGAGATTCAAGCGGCCGCACAACTCATGGCGTCGGTGAGCCGCAACGACGCGGTGCGGTTCATCGCACAGGCGGTCACCGCGGCGATGGGCTGAACCGGACCGGGACGGTGGCGGGCCCCCGGATCGCCGGGGTGTCGCGCCAGGTCGGGGTGCCGACGAGAATCGGCCGGCGGCGCAGGATGTGGCGCAGGGCGGCCGTTGTTTCCAGCCGGGCCAAGGGGGCACCCAAGCAGTAGTGGGCGCCGTGCCCGAAGGTCAGTGGCGCCGGCCCGGGCCGGCCGGGATGGAATACGTCTGGATCGTGGTAGACGGCCGGATCGCGGTTGGCTGCTGCCACGCAGGCCAGAACGGTGTCACCACAACGGATATCGATGCCGCCGAGGCTCTGGTCCACCGTCGCGGTACGAGCGGTCGCCTGGACAGGGCTGTCGAGCCGCAGCAGTTCGGTGACCACGGCCGGGTCAGCCGGGTCGATCCCGCCCGCGGGACAGCTGCCGTCCTCGTCGGGCGTGAGCAGTCGGACGAGGCCGGCTCCCAGCAGGTTTGCCGTGGTCTCGTGACCGGCGACCGCGATGAGGATCGCGGTGATCACCACCTCGTCGAGCGTGAGAGCGGGGTCGGCAGCGATATAGCTGAGCAGGTCGTCTCGAGGATGGGTGCGGCGGTCAGCGGCCGCAGGCAACATCTCGGTGAGTAGCACCGCAGCCGCCCCGATGCCCTGTTCGAGTTCTTCCCTATCGGCGAATCCACCGAGGAGGCGGACGATGGCCGGTGAGTGCTCCCGCAGTGCTGAGCACTGGTCCGCGTCGAGCCCCAGCCACGCGCCGATGACCGCGATCGGTAGCGGGAGGGCAATCTGCGCCATCGCGTCGAAGGTGTCGCCGGCCGGAATCGTGGAAACCGTGTCGTGGCAGATGGATTCGACGCCGTCGGTGAGCCTGTTGATGAAGGCACGGCCGAACACGTCCCGCACCGCACCGCGCAGCCGGTCATGAGCTGGGCCGTCGGTGAACAGCATGCTGGCTTCGACGAAGCTGGAGGTGAAGAACTGCGACGCACCGGCGGCCGCCATGTTCGCACGGGGGTCACTGGTCCACTGCGCTCCGGCGAGTACCTCGCGGGTGGCGTGATAACCGAGGACCAGCCAGGCCTGCGCGGTGTCGTCCCAGACGACGTCGCCGTCGCGGCGCCGGGCCTCGTAGAACGGATAGGGATCGGCGGCATCCCAGGGTAGTTGTATCGGTGCAAGGTCAGGGATGGTCATGGTGATCCAATCCGCAGGGCAATCCGCGTTCACGGACCCAGGCGTGGTGCAGTTTCCCGAGTTCGGTGGTGGGTTCGGCGATTCCGGAGAGGTCTTCGAGGATGGACCGCACCGGGACGGTCGCGCGTAGTCCCGTGGCGATGTGATCGAAGGCGATCTGCAGCCGGGGCAGGAATACGAACTCGCGGGTCACTGTCATGTGGGCGGAGTTCTGTTCGCCGAGGAACGCCCGGAGACTACGGGCCATGTGTTCCGGGGTGTAGGTGACCGGTTGCGGTTGGGTGGTCGCGTGCGTCATGTCTGAGACGATGCGCCGCAGATTCTCGTCGCTCAGCGATGATCCGGCCGATATCAGCCCCATCTGCATCATCAGGTCACGACAATCGTCGTAACGACCTTCCATCCCGGCGTGCATCAGCGCCAGGAACAGCCAGCGAGGTCGTTCCGGGAAGGTTTGAACGCAGCCGAAGTCCAGGCAACCGACTGTGCCGTCCGGGTTGAAGAGGAAGTTGCCGGGATGCGGGTCCACCTGGACGAGGTTGCCGTGACGGGACCCGCTGTTGATGAACCGGAAGATCACTTCGGCCCAGGTGTTTCGCAGGTCCTGTTCGGCGTGCTGAGCTGCGGCCCAGTCCATTCCGTCGAGGTACGTCATTGTCAGCACCCGCTCGTTGGATGCTTCCGCGACGACCTCAGGGACATGAATGAAGGGGTGCCCCCGCAGGAGGTCGGCGAATGCGGTGATCATCGCGGCCTCGTGCCGGTAGTCGACTTCCTCGCTGATCCGCGCGGTGATCTCGGCGGCCATGGCCCGGATGTCGGCCCCCAGCCCCAACGCCGCTGCTCCCAAACGCATGAAGGTGATCAGCAGTTCGGTGTTGGCGAGGTCATCGCATATCGCCTGCGCGACACCGGGATACTGAATCTTGACCGCCACCGCACGTCCGTCGTGCAGCACGGCCCGATGCACCTGACCGACCGACGCGGCCGCGATCGGCTCATCGTCGAATTCGGCGAAACATTCGATTTTTGAGCCGAGTTCACCCACAAGGACGGTGTGCACCAGCGCGGCGGGCATCGGCGGCGCTTCAGCCCGCAGCCGCGCCAACGCCTTCTGGTACGGGGCGAACCCGGAACTACCGATCGCGTCGGCATCGACCATCGACAGAATCTGGCCGGCCTTCATCAATGCTCCTTTGGAATGGCCCAGCAGCTCGGTGTAGCGCTCAGCCGTGCGCTCGTGGAACCGCTCGACCGCGCCTTGTGAGCCGGTCTTCTCCCGCAGCCCGGCAACCAGCCGGCCACCCGCGGCACGAGCGGTGAACCCGGCCAGGGGCATCGTCCTGCGGAGCCGTCCGCGCGGCACTACCTCGTCAGCCGGGTTCATCCGACTTCTCTCCTGAGCCGAGTGCGGTCATCCAGCGCACCGGGCAGGCCGCGCTCACGCACCCAGGCGTGGTGTAGCCGGCCCAGTTCAGTCGTGGGTTCGGCGACCCCGTCCATGTCGTCGACGATTGCGCGTGCCGGCAGCGTGGCGTGCAGTTTGGCGGAGATACTGGTGAGCGCCTGATTCACCCGCGGGGCAAACGCGTAGGCGTCGGGTACCAGCATGCGAGACAACGGATTGGCCGAGTCGGGGCTGAACATCCACCTTGTGGTTCGCGCGCTGCTCTTGGCGGTGTAGGTGACGGGCTGAGGAGCGGCGATGACGTCGTAGAACACCTGCGTCCAGAAGTCGCAGAGTTGTTCGCTGGTGATCGGGAAGTCGTCGGTGATGAATCCCGCTTCGATCACGTCGGCCCGCAGCTCATCGAAGCGCTTGTCGATCGTGTTGCGCACGATGGAGATCCACATTCTGCGCTTCCGTTCTGACAGCATCTTGATGCAGCCGAAGTCGACGAACCCGACGCTGCCGTCATTTCCGAACCGGTAATTGCCCGGATGCGGGTCGGCATGGAGCAGGTTGCTGTGCCGTATGTTCGAATAGCTGAACCGCGTGATGACTTCAGCCCAGCGGTTCTTGAGGCCTTGTTCGGCTTGTTGCGCTGCAGTCCAACCGATTCCGTCCAGGTACGTCATCGTGAGGACCCGGTTCGTACAGGCATGACGCACCAGGTCTGGGACCCGGAAGAACGGGTGGTCGAAATACAGTCGGTGGAACGCGGCGATCATCTCCGCCTCGCGACGGTAGTCCACTTCCTCAGCGATACGCGCGGTGTACTCACGGGCCAATTCGCGTGGGTCGAAGACGATCCCGGAGGCCGATGTGGCGAATCGCAGGAACGTGGCGATGAGCTCCGTGTTCGCGAGGTCCTCTCGGATCGCCTGCGCTACGCCCGGATACTGCACCTTGACCGCGACATCGCGGCCGTCGGGAAGGACCGCGCGGTGGACCTGACCGATGGATGCCGACGCCATGGGCTCGTCACTGAACTCGGCGAAAGTCCGTACACCGTCTTCGAGTTCATCGTTGAGAACAGCGCGGACGAGTTCCGGGGCCATAGGTGGAGCGTCCGATTGCAGCCGGGCCAGCGCCTGTTGGTACGGCTGAAACCCGCCGGTTCCCACGTCTGACGAATCGATGAGGGACATCAGCTGCCCGACCTTCATCAGGGCGCCCTTGGAGTGTCCGAGCATCTCGACATAGCGGTCGGCGGTGCGTTCATGGAACCGCCGCACCGCGCCGTCGTCACCGGCCCGCTGTTGCAGCCCCGCGACCAGTCGCCCACCAGCGGCGCGAGCGGTGAACCCGGCCAGCGGCATGGTCCGCCGGAGCCGGCCTTGCGGCACATGGTCGTGATGTTCTGCCATCGAACCGCTCCCACAGGGTTGGACTCGTAGTACAGTGCATTCATACGCAGCGTAAGTGATCACTTGCAGGAGGTCAACGATGGCGGCCGGATCGACCCGGGAGCGGCTGGTCACCGAGGCGATGAAACTGTTCAGCGACAAGGGCTTCGAGGCCACCAGCGTGTCCCAGATCGAAGCCGCGGCAGGCTTGTCCGCCGGCTCGGGAGCGCTCTACCGCCACTTCAAATCCAAAGACGCCCTCCTGTCAGCCGGTATCGACCGTCAGCTGGATCGTCGCTCAGCCATGCAGGACATCCGCACGCTGTTCGCCGGGCTCGGGGACTTGCACAGTGAACTGACTGTGCTCGGTCGCTATCTGCTCACGGTGATCGATCAGGAAAGTGAGCTACTCCAGGTCGCGGCCCGCACACCCACAGGACTGTCCGACCGGTTGGATACCGCGTATGCCGCGCTCGTCGACGGGCTGTGCGACGAACTGAACGGATGGATCAACGCGTGGGCGCCGGACACGTCGCCTGAACAGACGAAGGTTCTGGCCTCACTTGGGATCAACAGCCTCCTGGGAGAACGCTTCGCGTCCAACCTCTTCCGCCGAGCGACCGCACCCTCGTCCGACGACGAGTACCTGAGGGAATGGACGGCTACCCTCGCCGCACGTGTGCAGTCATTCGGCTGATTGGTCGTCGAGGATCGCGGATGCGGCTCGGTAACCCGAACGAATGGCACCGTCCATGTACCCATTCCACGTGTCGGAAGTTTCGGCTCCGGCCCAGTGGATACGGCCCACCGGTGCGGCGACCACCTTCCCGTACTGGGTCCAGACACCGGCGCCCAGCCGGCCGCCGTAGCATCCGCGGGTGAATTCCTCGGCAGTCCAGTCTTGTTCGAGCACATCGAACGGCTCCGCCGCCTGCTCACCGAAGTACTTGACCAGATCACGGATCACGATCTCGCGGCGCCCTTCGGCAGTGAGCTCTGCGGCCCTACGGGCGTGGGCACCTTCGAGGAATCCGACCAGCACGCCGCACGAACCGTCGTGCGGCGAGTTGTCGAGCACGACATTGAACTCGTCCTCGAGGCTCATCACGAAACCCGACAGTCCGTCCGCACGCCAGAACGGCGTCGGATAGCCGATGTTGAACTTGATCACCGACCCGGCCGGGAACTGCTGCGTCAACGCATCGCGCGCCGCGGGCAGCGGCGGTGTGTAGCGCAGGCGTCCGGCCAATGTCTGCGGAACGGCCACCACGACATGCTTCGCCGACACCTGGCCACCGTCATAGGTCACCACGACACCTGCGTCATCCTGCGCGACACCGGTGACGACGGCGTTCAGCTGCACCGCGTCACCCAATTCGTCAGCCATGCGTTCCGAGATCTGGTGTGTACCACCGACGACCCGCGTCTCCTGCGCACCGCCGGCGGTCGAGATGAGCACCTCGAGACTGGTGCCGGACTTCACGTAGAACAGGAAATGCAGCAGGGACAGCTCGGGTGACTCGGCGGAGAACAGGGCAGGCACCACGAGACGGAAGAAGCTGAGCGCCACCGGGTTATCGGTCTGACCGATGAGCCACTGATCAAGAGTCTGGCGGTCGAGGTCCTGCGCACCAACGGTGGTCCAGGGCGTGCTGGTGTCCACGGTCTCGGCCAGCGCGGAGATATCCGCCCAGATTCGGCCCACCTCCGCGGCGTCTTCCATGGACAACCCGAAAGTTTCGTCCGAGTAGCGATGGTTCTTGCCGTCATAGACAGTGATCGCCTCGCCCTCGTCGTAGGACGGAAAGGTCTCGAGACCGAGTTCCTCAATCAACGCCAGCACTGCGTCCTGGGTGGGGCCCACCCACTGACCGCCCATCTCGACCGGCACTCCGTTGTTGAGGACACCTCCGAGGTTTCGGCCGGCTACGCGGTCCCGTGCCTCCAGGACTTTGACGGACTTTCCCGCCGCCGTCAGCTTCCGCGCAGCACTGAGTCCTGCGAGTCCCGCGCCCACGATCACGACGTCGACGTGTTCCATTGCGCCCTCCTGAAAATATAAGTCATACGCCCGACTGACTTTGAAGATAGGGCACGGCCACGCGCCTGACAAGGGTCGGCAGGTTTGGCGCACGGGTGACGTACCGTCTGGATGACCACCACACCGTCGACAGGGACCACGTGCCGTACATCAGTTCCGCTGTGCGCAGCAAGCAGGCGATCGCGGCCGCCCGCTCGGTGTTGGTACGTGACGGTGTCGCCGGCACGACGATGCGCGCGGTAGCCGCAGAGGCCCAAATACCTTTGGGCACACTCCAGTACGTCTACCCCAGCAAGCAACTCCTGCTCCGCGCGGTCATCGAAGATGTGGTCGAGGAGATCGCCGACGTGCTCAGGAGGTCAGCGAATCTCGACGAAGGTCTGGGAGTCGCGATCAAGGACGGCGTCCGCCGGTTCTGGACAACGCTCGTCGAAGAGCACCGCCAGCTACAGCTGGTCCAGCTGGAACTCGTGACCCACGCGTTGCGCACGCCCGGGCTGGACACTCTGGCCGGCTGGCAGTACGAGCAGTACACGAGGGTGGTCACCGAGTGGTGCGAGGCCGCCGCCACCCGTGCGCACGAGAGCAGCGCGATCAGTTACGAACAGCTTGCCCGACTGATCATCGCCGGTCTGGACGGCTTGATCATCCAGCACGTGGTGAACCCTGACCTAGATCGCTCCGGCACTGATCTGGATCAACTCATCGCGATGCTCGTCGACCACGCCGCGGTGCAGCCGGACCCGAGCGTCTAGACCGGGGGCAACCGCTCATCGCGGCGAACCTGGGCACAGAGCTAGGGTCCGCGGATTGCTTTGCCGGTGCGGGCTGTGTCGTTGGGGCGGCATTGGTTGGGGTCGTTGTCCCAGTCCAGGTTCCAGCCTGGTGGGAGTCCGGGGTCGGTGGGCTCGGGCGCGTATGGGTCTGTGTCCCAGAGGTGGTCGATGTTGGGTGGGGTGGGTGGAGTTTGATCGAAGTCATTGTCCCAGTCCAGGTTCCAGCCTGGATTCCATGGTGGTTGCCACTCCGGGTCCAGTGTCTCGTCCCATTCTGGTTCCTGTGCCCGGTCCCACTCCGGTTCCGGTGGGTGGTCTGGCTCGGCGT
Organism: Mycolicibacterium sp. 050232; assembly: GCA_036235365.1. GTDB lineage: Bacteria > Actinomycetota > Actinomycetes > Mycobacteriales > Mycobacteriaceae > Mycobacterium. The sequence goes on from JAZBEZ010000014.1 coordinate 105,146, forward strand.
CGTGTTCCAGTTCTGGCTCGGGCTGCCGCTGGTACTCGGGTTCGGGGTCTTGCGCTGAGTCCGGTTCCGGCGTCGCGTCCCAGTCCGGGTCCGGCATCTTGCCCCACTTCGGGTCCGGCGTCAGCTCCGAATCAGGGTCGCGCTCGGGCTCGGGTTCCCACTCCGACTCGGGTCCTGCCTCGGGTTCCCACTCCGACTCGGGTTCTGCCTCGGGTTCCCATCCCGGCTTGGCTTCCGGTTTCGGTTCCGGCTCTGGGTTCTGTTCGGGTCCGGTGGGTTCGGGTGGGGTGAGTAGCAGTTCGGGGCGGTGATGGTAGTTGATGCGGTGTTGGCCATGGTCGAGCCCGGGTGGGGGGTGCCATTCAACTTCGCCGCGAGCGTTGATGGTGGTGGTGTAGCCGCCGTCGGCGTGCACCATACGGTTGTCGGGGCCACAGGCCAGGGCCATCTCGTCAACGTTGGTGTTACCGCCGTCGGCCCAGTCGGCCACGGCGTGATGCACCTGCGAGCCGTAGGCCCCCACGGTGCAGCACGGTTTGGTGCAACCCCCATCGCGGGCGATCATCATGATGCGTTGGGCCGGGCTGGCGATGCGGCGAGCCCGAAAATAGTTCAGGGCGGCTCCGGTGGCCTGATCAAAGACCGCGAGGTGGTGGTCGGCGTGCCCACCCATGCGGATCACATCGCGGATGGGCAGTTTCGTGCCACCGCCGCTCACCCCGATCCCGGCCCGTGATTCCAGGTCTTGCAGGGTGGTGCGGATGATGATCGACACCGGCAGCCCGTTGAGTTGACCCAGATCAGTCATCAACGCGATCCGCCCGACGACGATCAGCGCGTCGTGTTGGCGTTGGGCCAGGCTGCGGTGGTCATGGTCGATCTGGGCTTGGGTGGGGGTACCGCAGGTGCACGGCTCCTCGTCGTCGGGGTTGCACATCCCCGGGGCGGCGAACTTGGCGAACAACACCTCCCACACCGCGGCCGCTTCCGGGTCCAGGTTGGCGGTCAGCGCGGTCATGCCGTCGCGACCCTGCCTACCCATGGTCACCCCGCGTTTGCGGGCGCGTTCGGTGTCGTCGGGTTCGGGTCCGTCCTGATCGAGCAGAAACAGTCGTAGGTCGGCGGTCTCTTTCAACTCTTTGGGGCCGACCCCGACCGCGACGCGCACCAGGTCGGCTTCGAACTGTTCGCGGGTCGAACTGTCGACGAACCCGGGCAGGTGGTGGATCGCGTCGCGCAGCACTTTGACGTGATCGGTAGTGAGCAGACCCGCACCCACCGCGGCGGCGGTCACCGGCAGCACCGGCGCCAACGGTTCCCCGGTCAGGCTGCGGCGGGGCCCCAGCTCGGCGGCCTCACCCAACCGGCGGCCGGCCTCAGCTGTGGAGAGTCGCCACCGGATCCGTAGGACTTCGTTCCAGGATTTGGCGCCCAACTCCCGCGGGGTGGTGTCGGCCTGTAACTGGGCCAGCATGCGGTGCAGCGGGGAGGGCAGTTGACAGAGCAGCGTTTCGTACTCGTCGAGCACCGAGATCAGCTCGGCCCGCGACAGCGAGCCCATATCGCAGGCGATGAACGCGTCGAACGCGGCCCGTAACCCCGCTACCGCCTCGACCGGACCTGCCATACTTCGAACATACATTCGACCACCGACAATTCCGGTGGCCCCGAACCCAGAGAACTAGACGCGGTCGGGCGCCCAGTACGCGAGCATCTCGGCGAAGGTCTCGAAAGCCGGCTTCGACACCCCGTACGCCGCCTCGAAATGGATGCTCAGCGGGAAACCGAGATCGGCCACCCCGTCGATCACCCGCTTGTACAGGTCCAGCATCAGCTTGCGCTTCTCATCCGGGTCGCGGTCGGCCAGCTGGCTGACGAACTCCTGCTCGGCGGCCACAGCCGCGTTGCCCGGATCCTGGATCAGCCAGTTGATCAAACCGATCCTGGACTCCATCTTCGGCACGAAGCCGAACGACAGCAGGATCTCGGGCCGGTGATCAGAGCTCGCGGCGAACTCTTTGAGGTAGCCGACGATGGCGTCCGAGTACAGCAGCTGAGTCATGCCGTATGTCGCGCCCTGCGCGCATTTGAAGTTGAAGCGGCCCTGCTCGCCGTCACGGGTCGGGATGAGGATGGCACCCCGGTTGGGAACCAGCGATTCGTAGATCGAGAGGGCGTCCGTGGGTGCGACGCCTGCACCCTCGCCGTCCTTCATCGTCCGGGGCACTCCGACGAACGCGATGCCGTCGAATCCTGCGCCGCTGAGGTCGGTCAGGCGCTTACCCAGCGCCCCCTGATCCAGGAACGACGTGACCTGCGTGCACAGGCCGCGCATGCCGGGCAGTTCGGGCCGCAGGATGTTCCAGTAGTCCAGAACATCCATCCGCGGCTTCATCTCGACCGGACGGTCGTCGTCCTCGTCGATCATCCCGGGGATCATCACGTGCCCGATCCGGCCTTCGATACCGGTTTCGGCAGCCAAGGCGAGTACTTTCCGGGCCTCGTCGACGGGGTACTGCGCCCCGCGTTCCAGGTTCGGCGGGACGAGTTCCAGCGCGATGGTGTTCAGGGGCACGGACTTGCTCCACATCTCAGGCGTTCATTCGCAGCCTGCCGGGCGGCACTGACCAGCAGCTGACGATGCCCTCCAGACTACGGAGCCAGCCTGGCAACCACACAGGTACCTCCCACCCAACGCCGCATTTCAGGCAAAGTACGGCGCCAGGCTAAGTAGCATGCGCGCGGTTACCACCCCGTGGTAGACCACCTGCATGGCTGAGCGCGTCACCTTCCCGAGTTCGACCGGCCCCACGCTGGCGGGTGTGATCGAACGCCCGGACGGGCCGGTGCGGGGATGGGGCGTGTTCTCCCACGGCTTCACCCTCGGCAAGGACTCGCCGGCCGCCTCCCGCATCTGCAAACAACTGGCCGCCGACGGCATCGGCATGTTGCGCTTCGACGCATTGGGCTTGGGCGATTCCGCGGGCGACTGGGGTGACGGCTCGTTCACCGTCAAGGTCAACGACGTCATCGCGGCCTGCACGTTCATGGCCGAGCGCGGCACCCCGGCCGACCTTCTGATCGGGCATTCGTGGGGCGGCGCGGCGGTGATCGCCGCAGCCCGCCGATCCCCCGGCGTCCAGGCCGTGGTGACCGTCGGTGCGCCGTTCGACCCCGCGCATGTCGAGCATCAGTACGACGCGGTGATCGACCAGGTCTGTGCCGAAGGCAGCGGCCAGTGGATGGTCGGCGGGAAGACGTTGACCCTCAAGAGGGCATTCGTCGAGGATGTCCGCGCCACCGAGCTGCTCGACAAGATCAAGGGCCTCAAGCTGCCGTTGCTGATCCTGCACTCCCCGACCGACAACACCGTCGGAATCAAGAACGCCAGCGACATCTTCTGGGCCGCCCGCCATCCGCGCAGCTTCGTCTCGCTGGAAGGCTCCGAACATCTGCTGACCGGGCCCGGTCAGGCAAAACGCGCCGGAAGGATCATCGGCGCCTGGGCAGATGCCTACCTCGACGTGCGATAGCGTCGCTACATGTCCGACGCAGCCACTCAGATCGCTTTCGTGCAAGCCACCTGGCATCGCAACATCGTCGACAAGGCCCGTGAGGGGTTCACCGAACAGATCGGTACCCACGGCTTCGCCGACGCGGCCCTCGAGTTCTTCGAAGTTCCCGGCGCCTTCGAAATTCCGCTCACCGCAAAGCGTCTGGCGCTCACCGGCCGATACCGGGCGATCGTAGCGGCGGGGCTGGTTGTCGACGGCGGCATCTACCGCCACGACTTCGTGGCCACCGCCGTGATCGACGGGCTGATGCGGGTGCAACTCGACACCGACGTGCCGGTGTTCTCGGTCGTGCTCACCCCGCACCACTTCCACGAGCATGACGAGCACATCGACTACTTCACCAAGCACTTCGTGAAGAAGGGTGCCGAGGCGGCCAACGCCGTGGCGGCCACCCTGGCACTACATGGCTCGCTGAGTTAGTCGCGCACCAGGGCGTCCCGGCCGGCCTGGATCATCTCGTCTCGCGCCACCACCTTCACCCGCTCGCGCCCCTGGACCTCACCCAGTGAGATCTCATGAGAGTCGAGACGCTCCCACTCTGCCCACGTGGTGTAGTCGACACCGTTGGCCGACAGATGGGCGAGTATTGCGTCGGGATCGCCGGTTTCGGGAGCCCGCAGGCCCGGCAGGTCGTTGAGCAGGCTCGCGATGGTTTCGGCCGCATCTGACTTGGTGTGCCCGATCAACCCGATCGGCCCCCGCTTGATCCACCCCGTCACGTAGGTGGCGTCGATCAGGCCCCCGTCGATATCCAGCACCCGGCCCGCGTCATTCGGCACCACGCCGGCGTGGTGGTCGAACGGCAACTCCGCCAGGTGCGACGACAGATACCCCACGGCACGGTACACCGCTTCCACCGGCCAGTCGGTGAATTCTCCTGTACCGCGGACGTTTCCGTCCCCGCACAGCTCAGTTCGTTCGGTACGAAGGCCCTCGACCCGCTCCGTGCCCAACACCGCAACGGGCGCTTGGCACAGGTGCAGGTGAATGCGGTGCGGTGCGCCGGTCGGCTCGCGCTGCAGATACTTCATCATGGTGTCCACCACGAGCCTGGTCGACTTGCTCGTGTTGATGGCGTGCTGGCTGGCCTCGTCGATCTCGAAGCCCTCGGGGTGCACGATGACGTCGACACTCGGCGAGTGCGACAGCTCGCGAAACTCCATGGGGCTGAACTTGATCTGCGCCGGCCCACGACGGGCAAAGACATGGACGTCAGTGGCCTGGTTGGCGACCAGGCCCTGGTAGACGTTGCCGGGAATCTCGGTGCCGAGCTGTTCGTCGGCCGGCTTCGCGAGCATCCGGGCGATGTCGAGCGCCACGTTGCCCGCGCCGAGGACCGCGACGTGTTTCGCAGTGAGAGGCCAGGTGCGGGGCACGTCGGGATGTCCGTCGTACCAGGACACGAACTCGGCGGCGCCGTAACTACCCGGCAGATCGATGCCCGGGATGTCGAGCGCCCGGTCAGCCCTGGCTCCGGTCGAGAAGATCACCGCGTCGTAGTGCCGCCGAAGAACGGCAAGCTGGAGGTCCGTGCCGTAGTGGACATTGCCGATGAACCGCACGCTGTTCTCGTCACGGGAGAGCACCCGGCGCAGCGCCTTGATGATCTCCTTGATCCGCGGATGATCCGGGGCGACGCCGTAGCGGACAAGCCCGTAAGGCGCAGGCAGCCGGTCGAATACGTCGACGCGCGCGTGCTCGTACTCCTTGGTCAGGATGTCGGCTGCATAGATGCCTGCCGGACCCGCCCCGATGACTGCTACCTGGATCTTCCTCATGACCGCCCTTACATATTTAGGTAAGGCAAGCCTAAATTCAGCTCCAGATCCCGCGAGGCCTCCCCAACGAGATCCCCGTCACTGTGCGGTGGCCCGCCGGACGTGGCCGGCGATCCGCTCGTAGATCTTCCGGGTGACCTCGGCGTTGTCGCTCATGATGTTGTAGCCGTGGTCGACGTCGGGCACTTCGAGATACTCGGCCAGGGCACCGACGCCTTCGAGCTTCTGTGCGTACCGCTGAGCCTCGCCGCGCAACCGGTCGTACTCGGCGGTGACGATCAGCGCCGGGGCGAGGCCGTCGAGTCCGTCGGCGTTGGCGCCCCACGCCGGCGACGCCAGACGATCCCGGCGCTGAGCCCGGTCAGGGATGTAGGCGGTGTCGAACACCTCGCCCATCCACGGCTTCATCACAGCCTTGGCGCCCAGCGGGGAGTGCTTGTCCCTGGTGGCGGTGACCAGATCCAGCGGCGGGTAGTGCAGAACCTGCAGCGCGATCCGCGGCCCCCCGTTCTCCAAGGCCAACCGGGATGCGGCCGCGGCCAGACTGCCGCCCGCGCTCTGCCCTCCGACACACAATCGGCCGCCGTCCCAGTCCCTTTCGGGCGACGAGGCCCAGCCCAGAACGTCATAGATCTGCTCCACCGGGGTGGGAAACCTGCGGGTCGGGGCGAGCAGGTAATCGACGTTCACCACAAAGACATTCGCGTGGGCAGCCAGGAATCGACACCACGGGTCGTCCTGCTCGCGGTGCCCGACGACGAAACCTCCGCCGTGGACGTTCACGTACACCGCCGGCTCAGCCCCGTCGGACGCCGGGTGATACACCGTCGCAGCTACCGCGCCGTGCCGGGTGGGGATGTCGATAAGCGTTGTGCACCCCGGGATTTCGGGAAACCGCACGCCTGTTTTGGGGGCCGGGTTCACGGCCCGGGAGAACAACCGGGCCAGGGCATCGGCCAGCATCGGGGTGGACAGTATGGACACGATTTCCTTCGAATAAGCGGTCGAGACAACAACAATCGCACTCGACGCTACCCGGCACAGCTCAATTCAGGGTGTCTGACGGATTCTCGCCGAACGCATGCCGGTAGGCAGCCGCGAAACGCCCGGTATGGGCGAATCCCCAGCGGGCTGCGACGGCTTGCACGGTCGTTGTCGCCGGATCGGCATTCAGCAGTTGCCGACGGGCATGGTCCAGACGTACCCGGCGCAGGTATCCCATCGGCGAAACCTCGAGATGGCGGCGGAACATGTATTGAAGGGCTCGCGGCGTGACGTAGACCGCCTCGGCGATATCGGCAATGGCGATGTCGCGGTCGGCGTTCGATTCCATATAGGCGATGGCGCGCCGCAGCAGCACCGGCTTCGAATCGCGCCGGTCGGTTGGACCAGGTTCCAGCCCCGCATTCGTCGGCAGGGTGGAGACCACCGTCGCCGCAAGCATCGACGCAGTCGTCGAAGCGACCAGCGACGGCGCAGGCCCGCTCCCGCGCTGCACTACCGAGCGCACGTACTCGATCGCGACACTCAGTTGGTAACCCGCCTCGGGCGATATCGGTCGATGGCCCGTCATCCGCACGGATGCGCCACGATCGCCCGGTTCTGGCGTCGCAACGCGGCCCAACAGTTCGACATCGAACATGGTCAGGTCGTAGCCGGCCCGGCACACCCGACCTGAATAGGGCAGCTCCGGCGGCGAGAACAACGTGACGTCACCGGGTCCGAAGACATCCTGCGGCTCGCCGATGAAGTTCTCCTCGATGCGGCCCGAATGCACCCGGCACAAACAGATCCGGTTCAGTGGGTCGGCGTCGTACGACATGTGATAGTCGAGTTGGAGTTCATCGAAATTGATCGGCCCCAGCCACTTCCGGACGATGCGCGTGGTCGGACGCTCACCGGCACCGCGGCCGATGGACATCTTCGTATAGGCGCGCACCAGGAATTCCTCGGTGGCGCCGAGGTCCGCACTGGTGAAATCGAAGTCTTCGTTCGCCGTCATCAGGTTTCGCTCGGGATGGCCTCACGGGGCGCGGTCGCAGCCCCGAGAAAGCCATCCTACCTGCAACGCTTACATTGTATACGGCGATCGAGCCGGACCTCGGGCTGATCACCCGGAGCTGGCCGCCCGACCGGTACTACCGACAACGGGCAGGTGATGATCGGCGAACACCCGCAGCAGCGGGCGCAACGCCTCTCCGGCCACCACGTGCCATCCCACGTGCGCGCTGTCGCAGTCAGCGGCGAACTGCAATAGTTCGCGGAACCCGCTGACCGCCATGAAGTCGACCGCACGCAGGTCCAGGACGAACGGGGCGTCGAGCCCGGTGAGCCGGCGGATCGCCGCGACCAGCTGTTCCGCGTTGCAGATGTCGATTTCCCCTTCGACCACCAGCACCGTGGCCGGGCCGCGGACATACGCTGACACCCGCGCTCCAGCGCAGTCGATGACGGCGGAGTCGGTCGACCGAACCGGTCGCAGTCGATCAGGGAAGTAGTGAGCAACAGCCATGATGGCACTCCATCGCCTAAGTGCAGGGGCGAGACGCCCTCGACCACGTGACCGGCTGTGTACTCAACCGAGTTGAGGCTAGCGCGATCTTGGTCGGCCGGGATCGATTCCGATCCGGCACATCAACCAGGCGATTCACGAAATACCCTTCACCCCAACTGTTCTCGTCATGGTCGTGGCATTGGGCGGTGAGCAAGGATTTCGTTGCCTGGATGACGGGAAGGCCCCTCGTGTTCGTTTATTGACTCGCTGTCGACCACGTGCAGATCCGTCCGGCACCGCGCCGCACAACGGGCCGCCCATTGTGAATCCCGCCACGTCGAACATGGTCCGGTCACCGAAAACCCCTTGAAACAGGTCCGCAGGGGAGAAACATGAACATGGCTCAGGTTAGTGATATGCGACGATTTAGGCGTGGTCACCCACAAGCCACTACGGCGACGACAACCGGTGCAGGAGCGCAGCAGACGCCGCGTCGAGCGAATCCGTGCGGCTGCCCTCGAGCTGCTCGAGACCCAGGGCGTAGACGCCGTCACCACCCGGGCCATCGCGCAGCGCGCCGAAGTCCCAGTGGCGACGGTCTATCAGTTCTTCCCCAACCGCGACGCGATCCTTCAAGAGATCGTCTCCGACCACCTCGACCGGCGTGACGCCGAGGGCGCGGAGATCCTGGCCGCGCTGGCGCCGCGCAGCCTGGCCGAAGTAGCACACGGCATCTTCGAGTTCCACTACGAGCACCTGCGCAACCATCCGCACCTGGTGAACCTGCACTACACCAGCCTGGCCAGCGGTGTGATCGCCGACCCGCGGGCCCGCCGCGCCGAGTTCGCCAATGCCCTCCATGCCGGACTGCTGCATTGGGGCCTGCTGCCCGAAGGCACCGATCCGTTGGTGACGATGGTGGCGGTGGAAATGGGTGATCGCCTGTTGGAGATGGCTTTCCATGCCGGCCCGGACCAGGACCGCGCCATCCTCACCGAGGGCGAACGAGCGCTGACCCAGTACCTGCAGACCTACGCCGCGCCCACTGCCTGATCGACGGCACGGCCCTGCTTGGCCAGGGCGAAGCGGGTGAGCGTGCCGACGAACCGGTCGAGATCGGTGAGCCGGTCGCGCATTCCGGGACCGGGCACCCAGCGACCACCGCAGCGCTCGAGCACCAGTGCCTCGACCGGCGCGTCGAATACCGGCGTCGCCACGCCAGGGTCGGCCGAATCGCGCCAGTCCTCGACGATGTGCACCTGCAGTCGCTTGCCGTCGAGGCGGTGCACCCGCACCGACGTCGCCGTCACCGAGACCGCGACCGTCGTGGTCGTGAACTCGCCACCGATACCCACCTGGACCACGTCCCCGACGATCGGAACGGTCAGGAAGGTCGTTCCCCGACGCAACCGGTCGAGATCAGACGCCCGCAGGGGCGACGAACACGCACGCATACCGTTAATGATTATCATTTTCAGAACGTGCGCTCAACCACGCCGGCAAACGCGCTGTTCAGCGGGTCAACGTTTGGTGCTGCCGCCACCCACTTCGGCGGCCAGGGGCGGCGGCAACGGGGTCGTCGGCGTCGGCGACGCCGTCGCGGGGGCCGGCGCCGCGCCCGGAGACTTTGCCGTGTCCTGGGCAGCGGCGGGGGCACCCGGGCGGTGGAAGTCCACCATCGCCTCCTCACGGATCACCTTCTCCCCCGCGCTGAGCACCAGCGACTTCGAGGTCACCAGGTACTCGATCCCGGCGTTCTCCACGCGAAACGCGCCATCGTCGTTGCGCGTCGCGGGCACGATCAACTTGGCGCCGTCACGCAGCCGGACGCCGCGGTATTCGTACTTGCCGCCCGACCCCGAACAGATCGCCACCCGGGAGGCGTCGGTGCTGCCGAACAGGACGGTCGCCTCTGCAGTGGCGCACCGCGCCGTGGAGTCGACGTATCCCCGGGCATCACTGGACGGCGCGGCCGAGGCCGACGGGACATTCACCGCGAGCAACGTGACACCCGCCGTCACCACAGCGGTGAGACAGCGACGCGGGGACCAGGCACCAGACATCGGTTACCACTGAACCACGACTTTGCTGCTTACGGCAGCGTCAGCACCGAGAGGCCGCCGAATCGTTAGGTCTCCGCAACACACGCCGGGCCTAGGGTGCCAGGCTGCGCATAGTCCTGACGACGTAGTCGTCCAGCAGGGCGTCGCGGGTGGGCCAGTCGTTGGTGGTGATCAGCAGTGCGTAGAAGCCGAGCAGGAAGAACACCGCACTGTTCCACGGGTTGACGTCGGCGGCGACCTCGCCCTGCTGCTGGGCCAGCTCGATCTCGCGGGCCACCCCGGAGATCACCGGGTGCTCCTGGCTGTCCGGAGCCGGCGGCCGGGTCTGTGAGAAGTGCAGGGCCAGAAAGTCTTTGAACAACACGCCGCCGAGCCTGCGCTCCAGGCCGACCACCAGCCGCATGGCTTCACGCAGCCCGTCCTCCAGTCCGTGCGGCTTCTTGAGGAATTGCGTGTACTGCTTGGCGATCCGCTCCTCTTCACGCTGCTCCAGTTCCAGCAGCACGTGCTCCTTGGTGGGGAAATGGAAGAAGAACGTGCCGTGCGCGACGCCCGCCGCGGTGACGATCGCACCCACGTCCGCATCGGCCATCCCCGCGCGCTTGAACTCCGCGATCGCCGCACCCATCAACCGCTCGCGCGTCTGCAGGCGCTTCGCCTCGCGCGCAGACAGCCCGTCCGCCACCGCCATTCCATTCCTCCGCTTGAGTCCCGAGAACAACGAACCGACTCAACCGAATCTAACCGTTGCCTTTGGGTGAGCGAATGTGAGTTCGCGTGTTCATCAGGCAGCCTCGCCTTGCGGTGAGGCGGTCCCCGTCTGATCCACTTGTTGGTGG
>JAZBEZ010000015.1:0-114619 GCA_036235365.1 Mycolicibacterium sp. 050232
TGCCTACGCGCCGAACTCAACAACGACCTCGCACACGAACGCGCCTACCAGGCCTGGCTCGCCGAAGAATACGGACCACCTCCGCCGTTCTGATCCAGTCGCTTTACCCCTCGGCGCGTTCCTTCAGCCGCTGCAGGGTGAGCTGGATGTGTTCGGCGTTGGCGCCGTCGCGGTCGGAGACCCCCGTGGCCAGGCCCGCGACCTTCTTGAACCAGCCCGCGCGGCGGTCCCAGGTGGACTCCGTCACCGTGCAGCCGCCGTCAGAGGCCACGATGTCGTAGCGCCAGTGCGCGACCGGGAACACCAGTGACTTCACGTCGAAGGCGAAGGCCTTGCCCGGCTCGGCATCGGTGACCGTGCAGGTGGTGGTCCAGGCCTTCGAGCCGTTGCGGTTCTGGCCCTTGAAAACCGAACCGGGAGTGGCCGAATTGCCCTTCTGCCACTCCATCGCATGTGCCTCCTCGGCGAGCGAGGCCAGGGTGGGCAGGTCGGTGATGAGTGCGTACACCGCTGCAGGATCGGCAGCGATCGACACGGAGGCTTTCACAGGCGCGGTCATGCGGCTGATCGTAGACCCGGAGCTACCGGTCGATCATTCGCATCTGGGCCTCGGTGTGATGGTCTCCGGCAGCCGGCGCGAGGTTGTCCAGGCTGCCCAACTGGTCGGCGCTCAGCGTCACGGCATCGGCGGCGACGTTCTCCTCCAACCGCTCGACCCGTTTGGTTCCGGGGATCGGCACGATATCGGGACCACGGGACAACAGCCAGGCCAGCGCGACCTGCCCCGGCGTCACCCCAGAAGCATCGGCGATCGCCCGCACCTCATCGGCCAGCCGCAGATTCGCCGCGAAGTTCTCATCGCTGAACCGGGGATTGTCCCGGCGGGTGTCGTCATCAGCCAGGTCGTCGACGGACCGGATCTGTCCGGTCAGGAATCCGCGGCCGAGCGGCGAGTAGGCGACGAAGCCGATGCCGTTCTCACGCAGCACATCCAGGATTCCGTCCTCGGGATCGCGGGTGAACAGCGAGTACTCCGACTGCAGTGCGGTGATCGGATGGACCGCGTGGGCACGCCGGATGGTCTCGACCCCTACCTCGGACAACCCTATATGGCGGACCTTGCCCTCGGCGATGAGGTCGGCCAGCACGCCGATGGTCTCCTCGATCGGCGTGGACCGGTCCAGCCGGTGCTGGTAGTAGAGGTCGATGTGATCGGTGCCCAGCCGGCGCAGGGACCCTTCCACCGCGGTGCGGATGTTGTCCGGGCTGCTGTCTATCCCGTCGCGGCCGGTGTGGGAGATAATCCCGAACTTGGTGGCGAGGACGACCTTGTCGCGTCGACCCTTCAGGGCCTGCCCGACCAACACTTCGTTGGCGTACGGGCCGTACACCTCGGCGGTGTCGATGAGCGTGACACCGAGGTCGATGGCCCGATGAATGGTCCGGATCGACTCGGCGTCGTCGCGACCGGCGCTGCCGTAGGCGAAGGACATGCCCATGGTGCCCAGGCCGATCCGCGCTACTTCGAGGTCACCCAACCGTGCGCTCTGCAGAGATGCCATCGCCCCAGTCTGCCCGGGAATCGGTCGCCGCGCCCCCGCGTTGTGCCCGACATGACAGAGCGCCAGGTGCTGCAGCCGAGCGCAGCCCACCCCATCACCATTACCCCGACCGGGCGTCGGGTCACCGTCACCGTCGGGGGCGCGATCGTCGCGCAGACCGATGATGCCCTGACCCTGCAGGAGTCGACCTACCCGGCGGTGCAATACATTCCGCGCGCCGACGTGGTGTTCGAGACACTGACCCGCAGCGCCTCCACCACCTACTGCCCATACAAGGGTGAGGCGAACTATTTCGACGTCGGCGGCGTCACAGACGTCGTCTGGACCTATGAGCAGCCATACCCGGCGGTCGGCGAAATCGCCGGCCACCTGGCCTTCTATCCGGACAAGGCCGACATCGCCCTGGCCTAATCTGGTGCCGTGCCCTCAACCAGCGTCGTATTCGAGGGCCCGGCCAGCCCGGGCCTGACGCTGGCACCGTGGCGGCGCGGCGGCTATGACCCCAGCAACCGGGTCGAACCTGGTGGCGCGATCTGGCGTGTCAGCGCCATGAAGACCGGACCGGTGACCGCGCGGGTCACCAAGTCGGCCGTCGACACCGTGGACTGCGAGGCCTGGGGCCCGGGTGCCGTGGAGTTCCTGGACGGATTCGCGGCGCTGGTGGGTGCCGAGGACGACGCCGGCGGCTTCGACCCCGCCGAGCCGACCATCGCCGAGGCGCACCGCCGGGTGCCGCATCTGCGGCTGGGGCGCAGCGGCCGGGTACTGGAGGCCCTGGTGCCCGCCATCATCGAACAGCGGGTCTCGGGCATGGATGCCTGGCGGGCCTGGCGGCGGCTGGTGACTAGATACGGCGCCCCGGCCCCCGGTCCGGCGCCTGCTGGGATGCGGGTACCGCCCACCGCCGACGTGTGGCGACGCATCCCGTCGTGGGAATTCCACCGGGCCAACGTGGACCCGGGCCGGGCGCGCACCATCGTCGGCTGTGCGCAGCGTGGCGGCGCTCTCGAGAGGCTCACTGCCGAGCGGGCCGTGGCGGCGCTGCGCTCGTTGCCCGGTGTCGGTGAGTGGACAGCGGCCGAGACCGTGCAGCGTGCCTTCGGCGACGCCGACGCGCTGTCGGTGGGTGACTATCACCTCGCGACGATGGTGGGCCGCACCCTGCTCGGCCGGCCGATCGACGACGCGGAAATGGTGGAACTCCTGGAACCCGTGCGCCCGCACCGACAGCGGGCCGTCCGCTTGTTGGAAGCCAGTGGGCTGGCCCACAACCCGCGTTTCGGAGCGCGTCAGGCCATTCCGAGCCTGCGCGCGCTGTAGGCCGGGGTGATTGCGCGTCCTGATTGACGGGTATCCCGGGGCGGAACCGATCGTGAACCGAAAGGAGCCGCAATGACCTCGTTCACCATTCCCGGCCTGACCGATAAACAGGGCAACGATGTGGCCCAGCTGTTGCAGAAGCAGCTCAGCACGTACAACGACTTGCATCTGACGCTCAAGCACGTCCACTGGAACGTCGTCGGTCCGAACTTCATCGGCGTACACGAGATGATCGACCCACAGGTGGCGCTCGTCCGGGCCTATGCCGATGAGGTCGCCGAACGGATTGCTGCACTGGGCAAATCGCCGAAGGGCACTCCGGGGGCGATCATCTCTGACCGCACCTGGGACGACTACTCCGTCGGACGCGACAACGTCCAGGCCCACCTCGCGGCACTCGACCTCGTCTACAACGGGGTGATCGAGGACACCCGCAAGGCGATCGACAAGCTGGAGAAACTCGATCTGGTGTCCCAGGACGTCCTGATCGACCACGCCGCCGAACTCGAGAAGTTCCAGTGGTTCGTTCGGGCTCACCTGGAGAGCGCCGGAGGCACGCTGGCCCACGAAGGCGCACCCACTGAGCGCGGTGCCGCCGGCAAGGCTCGGCGCAAGAGTGCCTAGGCCAGTGGTGAATTCGACCTGACCTAGCGATCGCGCTGCTGGTCCAGGGCATCCTCGCGGACCGGGCGATCAGCCAGTTCGTCGGCGACACCGAACAGGAACGAGTAGGCCAGCCCGGCGATGGCTGCGCCGACCAGGGGGGCCAGCCAGAACGCCCACAGCTGTGCCGGTGCCCCGTTGCCGTTGAAGAACGCAACCGCCGTGGAACGCGCCGGGTTGACCGAGGTGTTGGAGATCGGGATCGAGATCAGGTGGATCAGCGTGAGGGTGAGGCCGATCGCCAGACCGGCGAAGCCCTTCGGCGCGCGGTCGTCGGTGGAACCCAGGATGACCAGGAGGAAGACGGCCGTCAGGATCACCTCGGCGAGAAGGACCGCCATCAGTGAATACCCGCCGGGGGAGTGCTCGCCGTACCCGTTGGCGGCCATGTTCCCGGTGGCGGACCACCCGTCCTTGCCGCTGGCGATCACGTAGATCACCAGGCCGGCCACCAAACCGCCGACAATCTGCGAAATCCAGTACGGGACAACGGCTGCCCACTCGACGCGGCGGGCCAGCGCGGCGCCGAGGGTGACCGCCGGATTGAAGTGGCCGCCCGAGATGGTGCCGAAGGCATACACGCCGGTGAGCACGGTCAGGCCGAATGCGAGTGCGACCCCGAGAAATCCGATCCCTACGGAGAAGCCGTCGGAGAGAAACTTCGCGGCGAACACCGCGCTACCGCAACCGCCCAGGACCAGCCAGAACGTCCCGATGAACTCGGCTGCCAATCGATGTGACATTGTCGGCGTACTCATGGCGAACTCCTCCGTAGATGTGGTTCATCTGGAGGCTTTCATGCCAGTGCGCAATGGCATGATCGTTGTTGCGAAATCGATTCGACAATGAAATTTACGTTGCGGCACCGCAATCAGCGGTATGCGGTCAACCTGGCCACCAGGGCTACCGCGCCGTCGTCGCCGATGGCCTGCGCGTCGGCCACTCCGGAGCTTCGCCCGGTACGCAATATCCTTGCCTCATAACGTGATTCGTCACCACCGCGGAACTGGCGCAGATAATTGACCCGTAGTGAGGCAGTGCGCCACGGGGCGGAGGTGCCGTCGCTCAGGGCGGCCGAGCCTACGAGTTCGAGTGCCGCGGCGGACACCCCGCCGTGCACGATGCCGATGCTGTTGTTGATCACGGGATCCGGCAGCTGCCGCAGCACCGCGGTCTGGCCACCGGTCTCGGCGACCTCGACCGCGATGCGGTCTTTCAGGGCGGCAGGTGGGGTCCCCTCGGTCGAGTCGGACGGCCATGCCACGACGTGACCCGGGGTGTGGATGTGAAATGAGCGCACCGTCGCCGTACCTATCACCTGACCGCGATGGGTCAGCTCGGACAGGCTCAACGAGCCCGTGCCCTTCGGTCCGAACGGCCGGGCGGTTGCGACCACGGGTGCGTCAGGCGTTGCCAGGACGAGGTCCTGAGCATGCGGAGTGAGTTCGATGGCCAGCTCGCTGGACACCGTCCACTCGTCGTCGCCGCGGCGGTAGTGGTTGGCCAGGCCGCCCACGTGATCGACCAGCATCGCCAGGGGCGCCAGGGTCGGCGCCTGCGTCAGCGGATTGAGCAGACCGTCCACAGGTACGGAGGCCACGCAGCGGTCCGGGCCCTCCTCGAGGGTCTGGACGCCCATGCGGCCCAGCGGGGTATTCAGCGGATAGTGCATCGCCGTCAACAGTTACGCCCATCATGGTGACTAGATACCCCCTAGGGGTATACAGTGGCGACATGACCACGACCGAACACTCGATGCATGAGCACGAACACACCGGTCACGCGGGCCATGCCGGCCACGGCGACCATGTCGCCCAGTTCCGGACGTTGTTCTGGGTCATGGCGGCGCTGGCGGTGCCGACGGTCGCGCTGTCACCGATGTTTGCGATGCTGCTCGGCTACGACCTTCCGGACTTTCCCGGCGCGCGCTGGATCTCCCCGGTGCTCGGCACCGTGATGTACGTCTGGGGCGGCCGCCCGTTCCTGACCGGTGCGGTCAGCGAGATACGTTCGCGCGCACCGGGAATGATGCTGCTGATCGGATTGGCGATCACCGTCGCCTTCGTCGCGTCGTGGGGTGCGAGCCTGGGCGTGCTGCACCACCAGCTCGACTTCTGGTGGGAGCTCGCGCTGCTGATCGTGATCATGCTGCTGGGCCACTGGATCGAGATGCGGTCGCTGGCCCAGACCACCTCCGCGCTGGACTCCCTGGCCGCGCTGCTGCCCGACGAGGCCGAGCGGGTCGAGGGTGACGGCGACAACGAACAGGTGGTCACCGTGGCGCCATCGGACCTACGGGTCGATGATCTGGTGATCGTCCGCCCCGGCGGCAGCGTGCCCGTCGACGGGCGCATCGTCGACGGCGCGGCTGACATGGACGAGTCGATGGTCACCGGAGAGTCGCGGACCGTGCGCCGAAGCGTGGGCGACGACGTCGTCGCGGGCACCGTCGCCACCGACTCCGGGCTGCGGATCAGGGTGACTGCCGTCGGCGACGACACCGCGCTGGCGGGCATCCAACGGTTGGTCGGCGAGGCGATGAACTCCTCGTCGCGGGCACAGCGCCTGGCTGACCGGGCCGCGGGCTGGCTGTTCTGGTTCGCGCTGGGATCGGCGGTGCTCACGGCACTGGCCTGGACGCTGCTGGGCGAACCTGACCAGGCGGTCGTCCGCACGATCACCGTGCTGGTCATCGCCTGCCCCCACGCCCTGGGGCTGGCGATACCGCTGGTGGTATCCATCGCGACCGAACGAGCCGCCAGGGGCGGCGTCCTGATCAAGGACCGTCTGGCACTGGAAACCATGCGCACGGTCGGGGCGGTGCTGTTCGACAAGACCGGCACCCTCACCAAGGGTGAGCCGGCGGTGACCGCGGTGACGGCCACGGATCGCGACGACAACGACCTGCTGGCGCTGGCCGCAGCGGCCGAGGCGGATTCAGAACACCCGCTGGCTCGCGCCATTGTCGCGGCGGCGCAGCATCGCGGCCTCGATGTCCCGGCGGCGACCGACTTCAGTTCTTCACCCGCCGTCGGGGTGAGCGCCCTGGTCGGTGGACGGCGGGTGCAGGTCGGTGGGCCAGCCCTGCTCGACCAGGCCGGGCACGACGCCCTGGCGGGCACTTCCCAGTGGGACGGCGCCACCGTGCTGCACGTCCTGGTGGACGGCGATGTGGCCGGGGCGCTGGCGCTGGCCGACGAGATCCGGCCGGAATCACGCCAGGCCGTGGACGCCCTGCACGCTCTGGGCGTCGAAGTGGTGATGATCACTGGCGACGCTGCTCCGGTGGCTTCCGCGGTGGCCGCTGAACTGGGGATCGACCGTGTTTTCGCCGGTGTGCGACCCGAAGACAAGGCCGCCAAGGTGGGTGAGTTGCAGCACGAGGGCCTGACCGTGGCCATGGTCGGTGACGGCGTGAACGATGCGCCGGCGCTGGCTGCCGCCGACGTCGGCATCGCCATCGGAGCGGGTACCGATGTCGCCATCGCCTCGGCCGGCGTCATCCTCGCCAGCTCCGATCCCCGATCGGTGCTCTCGGTGATCGAGCTTTCCCGGCAGTCCTACCGCAAGATGAAGCAGAACCTTTGGTGGGCAGCGGGTTACAACCTGATCTCGGTCCCGCTGGCTGCCGGGGTGGCCGCTCCGCTGGGCTTTGTAATGCCGATGTCGGTCGGAGCGATATTGATGTCAGCGTCGACGGTTGTCGTGGCACTCAATGCGCAGTCACTACGTCGCCTCGACCTGCGACCCGAGGCCGGCGTGCGCAGCGTTGTGCAGGCCTCGGGACGTTGACGATGCAAATCTAAGAATCTGACTAAGCTTTCCCGCAAATGTTCTAGAATGCTATAACGGCATTATAACGACATGATTATGTGACGTTAGCAAACTGCATAGGGGTTCAGGGTGGCGAGGGGCCCAGTTGGGGGGCAGCGGTCCCCATCTTGGGAATGTGCGAAATGATAAGGGCTCCAACGTGATTCGATATCATCGCGGCAGATCCGCGCGCGCGGCCAAAAGCCACCGACGGAGTATCGTTAGGCTTAGCTAAGTTGGCATCTGCCACGGTAGTTGCCTTATCGTTTTCTCCACTTATGGCGTGTGGGACATAGCCGTCGTCCAGTGCTGCACGGAGGCCACCCACGCCGAGCCGGCTTCTTCGTAGAAGCGTGTTGAAGGGCAAGGTGGGAATGGCGCCCAGCAAGGTCGGGCTGTACAACCCCGCATACGAACATGATGCGTGCGGTGTGGCAATGGTGGCAGACATTCACGGTCGCCGCAGCCGGGACATCGTGGACAAGGCCATCACGGCACTCGTGAACCTGGAGCACCGCGGTGCACAGGGTGCCGAGCCGAACACCGGCGACGGTGCCGGCATTCTGCTGCAGGTCCCGGATTCGTTCCTGCGCGAGGTGGTCGACTTTCAGCTCCCGGAACCCGGTAGCTACGCGACCGGTATGGCGTTCCTGCCGCAGTCCTCACGCGATGCCGGCGCGGCCGCGGAAGCCGTCGAGAAGATCGTCGAGGCCGAGGGCCTGAAGGTTCTCGGCTGGCGTGAGGTGCCCACCGACGACTCCTCGCTCGGTGCACTGGCACGCGATGCCATGCCGAGCTTCCGGCAGCTGTTCATCGGCGGCGCCTCCGGCATGGACCTGGAGCGCAAGGCCTACGTGGTCCGCAAGCGGGCCGAGCACGAGCTGGGCACCAAGGGCCCGGGCCAGGACGGCCCCGGTCGCGAGACCGTGTACTTCCCGAGCCTGTCCGGTCAGACCTTCGTCTACAAGGGCATGCTGACCACGCCACAGCTCAAGGCGTTCTACCTGGACCTGCAGGACGAGCGGATGACCAGCGCGCTGGGCATCGTGCACTCCCGCTTCTCCACCAACACCTTCCCGTCCTGGCCGCTGGCCCACCCGTTCCGGCGGATCGCCCACAACGGCGAGATCAACACCGTCACCGGCAACGAGAACTGGATGCGCGCCCGTGAGGCGCTGATCCGCACCGACGTGTTCGGCACTGACGGACTCGACAAGATCGTCCCCGTCTGTACCCCCGGCGCGTCCGACACCGCGCGTTTCGACGAGGTGCTCGAACTGCTGCACCTCGGCGGCCGCAGCCTGCCGCACGCCGTGCTGATGATGATCCCCGAGGCGTGGGAACGCCACGAGTCGATGGATCCCGCGCGTCGCGCTTTCTACGAGTTCCACGACTCGCTGATGGAGCCCTGGGACGGACCGGCCTCGGTGTGCTTCACCGACGGCACCGTGATCGGCGCCGTGCTGGACCGAAATGGCCTGCGACCCTCCCGCATCTGGGTGACCGAGGACGGCCTCGTCGTGATGGCGTCGGAAGCCGGCGTGCTGCCGCTCGACCCGTCCACCGTCGTCAAGAAGATGCGCCTGCAGCCCGGCCGGATGTTCCTGGTGGACACCGCCCAGGGACGCATCGTCTCCGACGAGGAGATCAAGGCTCAGCTCGCCAGCGAGCAGCCGTACCAGGAGTGGATCGAGGCGGGCCTGTTCCCGCTCGACGAGCTGCCGCCCGGTGACTACGTCCGGATGCCGCACCACCGCGTGGTGCTGCGCCAGCAGATCTTCGGTTACACCTACGAGGAACTGAACCTGTTGGTGGCGCCCATGGCGCGCACCGGCGCCGAGGCCCTGGGCTCGATGGGCACCGACACCCCGGTCGCCATCCTCTCCGCGCGGCCGCGGATGCTGTTCGACTACTTCCAGCAGCTGTTCGCCCAGGTCACCAACCCGCCGCTGGACGCCATCCGCGAAGAGGTGGTCACCAGCCTGCAGGGCGTGATCGGGCCCGAGGGCGACCTGCTCAACCCGGGTCCCGAATCCTGCCGGCAGATCGTGCTCCCGCAGCCGATCCTGCGCAACGCCGACCTGTCCAAGCTGATCTGCGTCGACCCCGACCACGAGGTCCGCGGCCACAAGCACGGCATGCGTGCCGCGGTGATCCGCTGCCTGTACCCGGTCAACCGGGGCGGCCAGGGCCTCAAAGAGGCGCTGGACAACGTCCGCGCCAAGGTGTCCGAGGCCATCCGTGAGGGCGCGCGCATCATCGTGCTGTCCGACCGCGAATCCAACGAGACCATGGCCCCGATCCCGTCGCTGTTGTCCGTGGCGGCCGTGCACCACCACCTGGTCCGCGAGCGCACCCGCACCAAGGTCGGCCTGGTGGTCGAGGCCGGTGACGCCCGCGAGGTGCACCACATGGCCGTGCTGTGCGGCTTCGGTGCCGCCGCGATCAACCCCTACATGGCCTTCGAGTCGATCGAGGACATGGTCGACCGTGGCGTGATCTCCGGAATCAGCAGTGACCAAGCCAAGGCCAACTACGTCAAGGCCGCGGGCAAAGGCGTGCTGAAGGTGATGTCCAAGATGGGCATCTCCACGCTCGCGTCCTACACCGGTGCGCAGCTGTTCCAGGCCATCGGCATCTCCCAGGAAGTACTCGACCAGTACTTCACCGGGCTGAGCTGCCCGGTGGGCGGCATCGAACTCGACGACATCGCCGCCGACGTGGCCACCCGTCACTCGCTGGCCTACCTGGACCGCCCCGACGAGCGCGCCCACCGCGAGCTCGAGGTCGGCGGCGAGTACCAGTGGCGTCGCGAGGGCGAGTACCACCTGTTCAACCCGGACACGGTGTTCAAGCTCCAGCACTCGACCCGCACCGGGCAGTACTCGATCTTCAAGGAGTACACCGCGCTGGTCGACGACCAGAGCGAGCGGATGGCCTCGCTGCGCGGCCTGCTCAAGTTCAAGGACGGTGTCCGCCAGCCGATCTCGATCGACGAGGTCGAGCCGGCCTCCGAGATCGTCAAGCGCTTCTCCACCGGCGCCATGAGCTACGGCTCGATCTCCGCAGAGGCACACGAGACCCTGGCCATCGCGATGAACCGCCTTGGTGGACGGTCGAACTCGGGTGAGGGCGGCGAGAGCGTGCACCGCTTCGAGCCGGAGGAGAACGGCGACTGGCGCCGCAGCGCCATCAAGCAGGTGGCCTCCGGCCGGTTCGGCGTGACCAGCCACTACCTGACCAACTGCTCCGACATCCAGATCAAGATGGCCCAGGGTGCGAAACCTGGTGAGGGCGGCCAGCTTCCGGGGCACAAGGTGTACCCGTGGGTGGCCGAGGTGCGGCACTCGACCCCGGGTGTCGGCCTCATCTCGCCGCCGCCGCACCACGACATCTACTCGATCGAAGATCTGGCACAGCTGATCCACGACCTGAAGAACGCCAACCCGGCCGCCCGGGTGCACGTCAAGCTGGTGTCCGAGAACGGCGTCGGCACGGTGGCCGCGGGTGTGTCCAAGGCGCACGCCGACGTGGTGCTGATCTCCGGCCACGACGGTGGCACCGGTGCCACCCCGCTCACCTCCATGAAGCACGCCGGTGCGCCGTGGGAGCTGGGCCTGGCCGAGACGCAGCAGACCCTGCTGCTCAACGGCCTGCGTGACCGCATCGTGGTCCAGGTCGACGGTCAGCTCAAGACCGGCCGCGACGTCGTGGTCGCCGCGTTGCTGGGCGCCGAGGAATTCGGTTTCGCCACTGCGCCGCTGGTGGTTTCGGGCTGCATCATGATGCGCGTCTGCCACCTCGACACCTGCCCGGTGGGTGTGGCCACCCAGAACCCGGTGCTGCGTGAGCGGTTCAACGGCAAGCCCGAGTTCGTCGAGAACTTCTTCATGTTCATCGCAGAAGAGGTCCGGGAACTCATGGCGCAGTTGGGCTTCCGCACGATCAACGAGATGGTCGGACAGGTCGGCGCCCTGGACACCACCAAGGCTGCCGAGCATTGGAAGGCTCACAAGCTGGACCTGACGCCGGTGCTCTACGAGCCCGAGTCGGCGTTCATGAACCAGGATCTGTACTGCAGCTCGCGTCAGGACCACGGTCTGGACAAGGCGCTGGATCAGCAGCTGATCACCCAGAGCCGCGAGGCGCTGGATTCCGGCTCGCCGGTCCGATTCTCGACCAAGATCACCAACGTCAACCGCACCGTGGGCACCATGCTCGGCCACGAGGTCACCAAGGCCTATGGCGGGCAAGGGCTTCCGGACGGCACGATTGACATCACCTTCGATGGCTCGGCCGGCAACAGCTTCGGTGCGTTCGTGCCCAAGGGCATCACGCTGCGGGTCTACGGCGACGCCAACGACTATGTCGGCAAGGGTCTTTCGGGTGGCCGGATCGTGGTCCGCCCCGCCGACGAGGCCCCGGCCGACTTCGCCGCCGAGGACAACATCATCGCCGGCAACGTGGCGCTGTTCGGCGCCACCAGTGGTGAGGCATTCCTCCGAGGTCAGGTCGGTGAGCGGTTCGCGGTTCGTAACTCCGGCGCCCACGCGGTCGTCGAGGGTGTCGGCGACCACGGCTGCGAGTACATGACCGGCGGCAAGGTCGTCATCCTCGGGCCCACCGGCCGCAACTTCGCGGCGGGTATGTCCGGCGGTGTCGCCTACGTCTACGACCCGGCCGGCGTGCTGGGCGAGAACCTGAACACCGAGATGGTGGAGTTGGAGGCCTTCGAGCCCTCCGATGCCGAATGGTTGCAGGGCATCCTCACTGCCCATGTCGACGCGACCGATTCGGCTGTGGGACAACGGGTCCTATCTGATTGGGATGACGAGTTGAAGCACTTTGTGAAAGTCATGCCGCGCGACTACAAGCGCGTGCTGGCCGCGATCGCCGAGGCCGAAAAGGCCGGCGAGAACGTGAACGACGCGATCATGGCGGCCGCCAATGGCTGATCCACGCGGTTTCCTCAAGCACACCTCCAAGGAGCTTCCGACCCGCAGGCCGGTTCCGCTGCGCCTGAAGGACTGGAAAGAGGTCTACGAGGACTTCTCCCACGACAAGCTGCAGGACCAGGCGTCGCGATGCATGGACTGCGGTATCCCGTTCTGCCACAACGGTTGCCCGCTGGGGAATCTGATCCCCGAGTGGAACGACCTGGTCTACAAGGACCGGTGGCGCGACGCGATCGAGCGGCTGCACGCCACCAACAACTTCCCGGAGTTCACCGGGCGGCTGTGCCCCGCCCCGTGTGAGGCCTCCTGCGTCCTGGGCATCAACCAGGATCCGGTGACCATCAAGCAGGTCGAGGTCGAGATCATCGACAACGCCTTCGACCAGGGCTGGGTCGTCCCCAAGATGCCCGACGTGCAGACCGGCAAGAAGGTCGCCGTCGTCGGGTCCGGACCGGCCGGACTGGCCGCCGCCCAGCAGCTGACCCGGGCCGGCCACACCGTCACCGTGTTCGAGCGTGCCGACCGCATCGGCGGCCTGCTGCGCTACGGCATCCCCGAGTTCAAGATGGAAAAGCGCCACATCGACCGGCGTCTGGAGCAGATGGCGGCCGAAGGCACGCAATTCCGGCCCGGCGTCAACGTCGGCGTCGACATCACCGTCGCGCAGCTGCGGCTGAACTACGACGCGGTCGTGCTGGCCGGCGGTGCCACCGCATGGCGTGACCTGCCGATCCCGGGCCGCGAGCTCGACGGCATCCACCAGGCGATGGAATTCCTGCCCTGGGCCAACCGCGTCCAGCTCGGCGACGACGTCCTCGACGAGAACGGCCAGCCGCCGATCACCGCCAAGGACAAGCACGTCATCATCATCGGCGGTGGCGACACCGGCGCGGACTGCCTGGGCACCTCGCACCGTCAGGGCGCAGCGAGCATCCACCAGTTCGAGATCATGCCGCGTCCGCCCGAGACCCGCGCGGACTCGACCCCGTGGCCGACCTACCCGCTGATGTTCCGGGTCTCCTCGGCTCACGAAGAAGGCGGCGAGCGCGTGTTCTCGGTCAACACCGAAGAATTCACGGGCGAGAACGGTCGGGTGACCGGCCTGCGCGCGCACGAGGTCAAGATGAACGCCGGCAAGTTCGAGAAGGTCGAAGGGACCGACTTCGAACTCAAGGCCGACCTGGTGCTGCTCGCCATGGGCTTTGTTGGACCCGAGAAGGAAGGTCTGCTGACCAAGCTCGGCGTCGAGCTGACCGACCGCGGAAACGTCTCCCGCGACAACAACTTCCAGACTTCTGTGCCCGGCGTGTTCGTCGCCGGGGACATGGGGCGCGGACAGTCGCTGATCGTGTGGGCCATCGCCGAGGGCCGGGCCGCCGCCGCGGGCGTCGACCGCTACCTGATGGGCAGGTCCGCCCTTCCGGCGGTGATCAAGCCGACCGCAGCGCCGCAGCGCTAGGTTTCCGCCGGAGAGATGAGGCTGCGACGTCGCATCGTCTCGATCGCACTGATCGGGGCGATGCTGGCACTGCTGGCACACAACCACCTGGTGCCGTTCAGCACGCATTTCTTCGGGTTGACCGGGAACAACTTCGACCTGGACACGTATCGCGCTGCGGTGCACGCCTCCTGGGACGGCAGGAGTTTGTACCAGGAGCCGGCGCTGCGCGGGGCCTGGTTCGTCTACCCGCCGTTCGCGACATTCGTGCTCGCGCCGCTGGCCTGGCTCGGATTCGACGTTGCCAAGTACGTACTGCTGGCCGTGTCGATCGGCTTGCTGGCGCTCATCGCGTGGCGCATCCTGCGGCTGGCCGGAATCCGCGCCGGGCTGCGACTCGGGGTGATGAGCGCCGCGCTCGGTGTGATCGTCATCGACGTCGAACCGGTGCAGGCCACGCTGTGGTGGGGACAGATCAACATCCTGTTGATGGCGGTCGTCATGCTCGACCTGTTGCGACCCACAGACTCTCGGTGGCGGGGGATCGGGCTGGGTATCGCGGCGGGCATCAAACTCACCCCGCTCATCTTCCTGCCGTACCTGCTGTTCACCAGGCAGTGGCGGGCGTCGGCCGTTGCCGCACTGACTTTCGTCGCGACGGCCGTTTTCACCTGGCCGCTCCTACCGCGAGACAGCGCCTGGTTCTGGAGCCATCTCGGGGACACCTCGCACATCAGCGCCGTCGACCATCTGGCCAATCAGTCGATCAACGGATTCCTTGCCAGGTATTTCGAGCCGAATCCGCGGCCGGAATGGCTGTGGATCACGGTGAGCCTGCTGGTGCTCGCTGCGTGTCTCGTGGTCGCCGCATGGGCACATCGACAAGGCGAACGGGCGCTGGCGGTGGTCCTGGTGGGCCTGACCGGTTGCGCGGTATCGCCGTTCAGTTGGGCGGCGCACTGGGTGTGGTTTGCCCCCGCGGTGTTCTGGCTGGTCGCGAAAGCATGTACGACGCAGGGTGCGTGGGCGCGCGGCTGGATCTACCGGGCCGCGGGACTGTATGCGCTGGTGTTCATGTGGACGCTGCACCGGCCCGGCCGCAACCACACCACCATGTACTTCAGCGGCGTGTACTGGAATTACCTGGACCTGCGGCGCTTTTGGACCGGCCAGCTCGCGAGCGGCTGGTACCCGCTGGTGTTCGGGTGCTTCGTGATCGCGGCGGTCAGTTGGTTGCGGCTGAGTACTCCGCCGGAACCGGACACCGGGATCTCCATGACCTCGGACGACCTCGGTGACTACCCACCGGAGTTCGTCGACGACGAGCTGGCGCGGGCTTAACGCGATGCCGTCAGGGTGCGACCAGCGAATAGAGCTCGGTCCCATCGTCGGACAGGCGCACCAGGGTGTCGCCCAGGCGGGTGGCCCGGCCGAGTGGTCCGTTTCTCGGGATCGACCACACTCGTTCGCACTTGGTGAGGTCCCAAGCATCCGCCAGCAGGTCGGACTTCGGATTGACCGGAGCACGCACCGCCACCGTGCCGTCTGAGCCGAGATACCCTGTGCTCAAGTTGAATTCGCACGGCTCGCCCTTGTCGCCGGTCCGCATGTCGTACGGCCGATAGATGGTTTGTTGGGTGGCTTTGTCGGTCTCATTTACCCACAGCGTGGTGCCGATCAGGTGTATGCCGCCACCGGATGTGCGCAGCAGTTTTGTGCCTTGCGGCGTGTACACCGCGTAGTCGCCGGAGTCATTGACCGCGATCAAGTTGGCTGTGGTGCCGGCGAGAGTGCCCTCGAAACGTTTGTCGGTGGTGAGTTTCCCTGTCCTGTCGAAGAATTGGACGAAGCCAGGGCCTGGTGCGTCGGCGAACTGCCCAACTAACCCGCCCCCGAAAAACTTTGCATTGCGTGTTTCGGCGCCGTTGGGAAACTCCGGGACGATCACCCCGCCGTCTTCGAGGGAGAACATGGTGGCTCTACCTTCTGTGCCCGTACCTTGAATTAGGAGATCATCGTTGTGGGGACCGATGACCCCGTTTCCGGGAACAAACCACGTGGTCTCGGCCTTGGAGCCCACTCCGTAGAGCCCCTGCTTCTCGGTTGCCGCGACCAAATAGTTGCCAACCTGGGCGGCCTTGAGCTTCCCCGTTATCAGGCGCACGTCGGTCGGGCCCGTGAACGTTAGGTTCCCGGTGTGCTGGTCGACCACCCACGCAGTGGCTCGGTAATAGTCGTCCGCGATGCACACGACCGAAGGTCCGTTGATGAAGCAGCTCGGCGCTTTGCCAGTCACGTTCAGCGCGACTGGCGGAAACAACCTGTGCCCGTTGCTGACATCGACACCGGTCAGCCACCACTGCGGAGTGGGTCCGGGGCTGTTAGCCAGGAGATATGCGCGAGACGTTCCCGTTCTGATGATGGGGCCGGAGGCGTCGTCACCGGCGGTGATCGTCGAGTCGGGCGGTAGTCCCAGCGTAGCGATATCGGCTTTCCACCCAGGAACCGGATTTGTATGCATCGGCGACAGGAAGGTCTGCTCCGGGGGCGTCCAGCGATGTCGCGCCCAGGCCTCGGAACCGGCCGAGAACCACCACACGATGGCGCCGATAACGAGCACGACAATCGTCACAAGCGCCGCAAGAATGAACGGCAAGCGTGCGCGTCGTTTGGTCGGGATTGGTTGAGCCATCAATCGTCTCCGTCGCCTCGGTACCGGGTGGCGAAGATCTGGGCCTTCTCCGCGAGCACGGCTTCGGCGGACGGTAGCCCGGCGGCGTGCTCCAAATGGTTGCGGATAGACGTTCGATCGACGCCCAGTCGCTCCAGGGCACTCGAAAGGATGAGGTTCTGCCCGGCCAGGGCCTGCTGCGCAGCGAGCCTCGCAATGACCAGGATCTCGTCGGTGAGTTGGCTTTCAGTCATATCGACGACGCGCGGCGAGAGGTCGATATGTGCGGGTTGACCGCTCGCCAATGCACTGACCGACACTGTCCCTGGGGGATTCGTCACGGTGAAGAGTATGGCCAGGACGGCGTCGTCGTCGGCGTCGGGAGTCGGCACCGCTGATTCCGAGTTATCCTCGGGCTGTTCGGCCGGACAAGTGAAATCGAGCGCATCGAGCGACGACTCGTCCTCGAAAGAGTTGGGTTCGTCGTCGTCCCAGGAGGAATCTTCCCAGCTACCGCTCACTCACACCCCGCATGTGTTGATGTTGCCACCTTCAGCGGAGTCGGTGTTTTCGTAGTTGGCGGCCGCGGTGGTCAACTTCTCGGCTAGCTCTGTGGAGACCTTCTCCATCTTGCCGCCGGCCGTCCGCCGCGCGGCCTCGACCGCAGCAACGGCGAGATTCGTTGCACCGCAAACGAGTCCGTGGGTGTCTAGGACATTCCGTGCCGGGTCGACAATCGACCGATTCGCTCCCGTGATCTGGTCGACCGCCGTGTGTTGCTTCTCGGAAAGGTGCTGGATGTGCTCGGTGAGGACCGTGAGGTTCTTCTCGTAATCGGTTGGCATTGAGATTCTTTCACAATAGTTCAGGATCGGGCGGTGGGCACGGGGGTTGCGCTATCGCCGCGAACACCTGGATCGACGGGCGCGCGTTGGCCGGTATGAGCTGCGGGCGCAGCCCCTGCCGGGGCGTTGGGTGGCGGGGTGGTCGGGGCAGCGGGTGACGGCCCCGCAGCCGCGGGAGCTCTAGGTGTTGTTGTGGGCGGGGGAGTGCTCGGCGTGGTTGGCCCCGGGGGTGCTGGATTCCCGTAAGGCGTAGCCGGTGGTCCGTACACGAACGGTTCCTCGGGACTGGGCACGGTGTATGGCTTTGTGGGGTCCAATCGCGACGGGGCCTCGATTGGGCCGTAAGGGTCCGCCGGCAGTTTGTCCGCAAACCTGTCGTAGCGGGGAAGCTCTTCCTCTGGATCCTTTGGCATCGAAAATACTTCGCACGCACCGTTGGGGTTGCCCGAGGTGTCTCGTGCTCCGTTTTCGTAACCGTCGAGATGGTCACGGATGCGCAACGCGTTCTGGACACTGTTTGCGAGCAGCTTGCTGATCGCGTCACCCGCGATTCCCGTCGCTGTGGTGGCGGCGGCGGTGTCCAGGAAGACCTTGAGTGCAGCGCTGACTGGATGGGCATTCATCGCCATGGTTGCGTAGTCGTAGGCCTTGAGCCAGTCGATCTGGTCGTCGAGAGTTTCTCGGGTATGACCCACCTGTTCGGCCTCGGTGTCGAGGATGTTTGCAACTTCGAGGTCAGCATTCTGTACCTCGAATGTGACGCGTCGATGCGATGCGTTCACCGCGTTGTAGACCTGCGAGGCGGTTCCATCCCATCGATCAACGTGCGGCTCCGCGGCGATGAGAGTCGCCACCGCTGTACCGAGGCGTTCGCTCGAGCCGCGGAACTCGTCGCCGTTGGTGGGGTTTCCCGATCCCGTGGTCAACTTCATGCCGTCGATCGCCATTTGCGCGAGCCACAAGATCTTGGACTCGGCCGGCACGAGACTCTTCATTGATTTGAATGCTGTCGGTAACGGCCCAACCCCGAATCCGAGGCTGGTGAGGCCCTCGGCGACGTCTCCGACGTCGTCCGCAAGCTTCAAGCCATCCTGAAGGGCGCCCCCCATGTCCCTGTCGAGGATGTTGTCGACGAAACTCACGCCGTCCTTGGCACCGTTTACGACACCACTGACCAGTTTGAGCGGGCCCTCGGCGAAATCGGTCAGACCATCGGCGAAACCCACGTGCCCCCCTTTATCCGGCTAGAAGTCTAGCGGCGCGACGAGCGGCTGCGGCGCGGCAATTTTCGTGTTCGCGTGCCTGAGTTTCACCGCTGATCTTCGGCAAGGTTGAGAGATTTCTTAATTAACTAATGTGGGCTGCATCACATCGCTGGATGGCCTGTAAAAGTGATCCAGATCTCTTTCAGGGGCCGCCGGGATGCCACATTCGCCTCATTGGTAACACAGGAAACATCCGATTTTTTTGCGGCGAGCCTGATGCTGTTTGCCGGATATCGGGTATCTAATGACGTAGTGAGAGTGCTGCGGTAACGTGGAACTACGGGTACAGCAACCAGAAATTCGCAGGAGTGATCACCGTGTACATCAACCCGATCAGTCGGTCACGGATGGGTCGTATTGCCTGGTCATTGTTCCGTCATCCGATGAAGAGCCGTGAGTTTCCGGCCAAGAACGAACGCCTGGCCACGGCAGACGAGCTACTTCGCTTCGGGGTTTGACGGGTATCCGTCCCAGTGCACAACGCCCTCGAACCGGCGCAACAGCGCCGATCCGGGGGCGTAGCTATATGCGTTAGCGAGTCAGCTGACCGGAATCCCTGATCGCTTCTGCCAGCGGCTCCAGCACAGCCGGATCGTAAGGCGGCGGCAGATAGATGATTGCCAGATCCAGGCCTTCAGCGCCGAGCGCGGCGGCCTCGTCGACCACCTTCGCGACATCGTGGTCCTCGCCGAGTCGCACATGCGCCGACAGGGTGATCTCCTTCGGGTCGCGGCCGATATCGGCGCAATGCGCGGCCAGCACATCGCGCTTGCGGGCGAACTCCTCGGGCGGCCCGCCGACGAAGTTCCAGTGGTCGGCGTACTGCGCGGTGATGCGCAGTGTCCGCTTCTCGCCGCTGCCGCCGATGCAGAACGGCGGATGCGGCTGCTGCGGACCCTTGGGCTCGTTGCGGGCGTCTTTGAGTTGGTAGAACTTGCCGTCGAACGTCGTCGTCTCCTGCGTCAGCAGTCCCTTCAGGACCTGGCAGGCCTCCTCGAAACGGTCGAAGCGTTCCTTGATCGAGCCCAGTTCGATGCCGTAGGCGCCGGACTCCTCCTCGTTCCAGCCGGCGCCGATGCCCAGTTCCAGGCGGCCGTTGGAGACGATGTCGAGCGCGGAGGCCATGTTCGCCAGGACGGCGGGATGGCGGTAGTGGATACCGGTGACGAGCACGCCGACGCGCAACCGCTCAGTGGCCTGCGCCAGAGCGGTCAGTGTCGTCCAGCCCTCGAGGCAGGGACCGGACGAGTCGGAGAAGATCGGATAGAAGTGGTCGAACGTCCAGCCGGATTCGAAGACGTCGATCGCGTCGGCAGCTTTCCAGATGGCAAGCATGTCGGCCCAAGTTGTGTTCTGCGGGGATGTTTTGAAGGCGAAGCGCACGTCATCGAAAACTAGTCTCCTCCGCGGATTCATTCCGGAGTTCGTGTATCTGCCAGGAAGCTTTCAGTCTCACCGCAGAACCCATAGTGCTGATTCCGTATCTTTGGTGCCATTTTGACGCTGCAATCGGTAGTCTCAGGCAGGGAAATATACGAAATCCCCCGATCTGACCCATCCTGGAGTGAACATGAGCGAGTACGCAGTCACCGATCCGGCGACCGCCGAGGTGGTCGCCACCTACCCGACCTCGACAGACGCCGAGATCCAGGCTGCGATCGAGGCCGCCGCCAAGACAGGCCGCACCTGGGCCCGCACCACCACGGTGGCCGAGCGGGCCGCGCTCATCGGTAAGGTCGCCGCCCTGCACGAGCAGCGTCGCGAGCAGCTCGCCGATGTCATCGTCCGGGAGATGGGCAAGCCGCGGGACCAGGCGCTGGGAGAGGTCGACTTCAGCGCCGCCATCTACCAGTACTACGCGGACAATGCCGAGAAGTTCCTGGCCGACGAGCAGATCACCCTGCTCGAGGGTGAGGGCAGCGCAGTGGTCAAGCGTGGACCGGTCGGTGTCCTGCTCGGCATCATGCCGTGGAACTACCCGTACTACCAGGTCGCCCGGTTCGCCGGCCCAAACCTGATCGTGGGCAACACAATTCTGCTCAAGCATGCCCCGCAGTGCCCCGAATCCGCCGAGCTGCTGCAGCTGATCTTCCTCGAGGCCGGACTGCCACAGGGCGCCTACGTCGACATCCGCGCCACCAACGATCAGGTCGCCGAGATCATCGCCGACCCCCGCGTGGCGGCGGTTTCGCTGACCGGCTCGGAGCGCGCGGGCGCCGCCGTGGCCGAGATCGCCGGACGCAACCTCAAGAAGTGCGTGCTGGAACTCGGCGGCTCCGATCCGTTCATCGTGCTGTCCACCGATGACCTCGACGCGACCGTGCAGGCCGCGGTCGAGGGACGGATGGAGAACACCGGGCAGGCCTGCAATGCGGCCAAGCGTTTCATCGTCGCCGAGAACCTCTACGACGACTTCCTGGCCAAGTTCACCGAGAAGCTGCTGGCCGCCGCCGACGGAATCGCCCCGCTCTCTTCGGAATTGGCTGCCGAGCGGCTCGAACAGCAGGTCAAGGCCGCTGTCGACCAGGGCGCCAAGCTGACGTCCGCGGGTGAGCGTCGCGGTGCCTTCTACCCGCCGGCCGTGCTGACCGGTGTCAGCGAGGACAACGACGCCTACCGGCAGGAGCTGTTCGGACCGGTGGCCGTGGTGTACAAGGCCGGCTCGGAAGACGAAGCCGTCGAAATCGCCAATGACACCCCGTTCGGGTTGGGTTCCTACGTCTTCACCACCGATGCCGATCAGGCCGCGCGGGTGGCCGACCGCATCGACGCGGGCATGGTGTTCGTGAACGCGGTCGGGGCCGAGGGCGCCGAGTTGCCGTTCGGCGGCGTGAAGCGGTCCGGCTTCGGGCGTGAGCTGGGCAAGTTCGGCATGGACGAGTTCGTGAACAAGAAGCTGATCCGCACGGTCAGCTGACCGCGGGCCCCGGTACGGGCACACTGAAGGTATGAGCGGTGTCCTGTACTTCGACGGAAACTGCGGCATGTGCACCCGCAGCGTCAATTCCATGATGCGGCGGCAGCGGACGGGAGACTTGCACATCGAGCCGTTCCAGCGGCCAGGCACAGCTGAACGGCTGGGCGTGACCGCAGATCAGCTCACCGAGGCGGCGTGGTGGCGGGACTCGTCGGGAGACGTGTACCGCGGGGCCGAAGCGATCAACGCGGCGCTCTCGGCCGGGATGGGCAGCCGGATCCCGTTGGGCGTGTACCGGATTCCCGGTGTGCGTCAGCTGCAGAACGTCGCCTACCGCTGGGTGGCGAACCACCGCTACCGGTTCCCGGGCACCACGCCGCACTGCGCGGCGCGGCCGGGGGACTGCTGAGCCGCGCCGATGGATCCGGTGACCGCACTGCGCCAGATCGCGTACTACAAAGACCGCGCGCGGGAAGATCCCCGGCGGGTGATGGCCTATCGCAATGCCGCCGACGTCGTCGAGGGATTGTCCGATGCCCAGCGGGAACGGCTGGGCGCGTCGAACGGCTGGCAGTCGTTACCCGGGGTGGGACCCAAGACCGCGAAGGTGATCGCCCAGGCCTGGGCCGGTCGGGAACCCGACACTCTGGTCGAACTACGTTCGACAGCTGAGGATCTCGGTGGCGGCGAGATTCGGGCGGCGTTGCGCGGTGACCTGCATGTGCACTCGAACTGGTCGGACGGCTCCGCTCCGATCGAGGAGATGATGCTCGCCGCGCGCGATCTGGGCCACGAGTACTGTGCGCTGACCGACCACTCGCCGCGGCTCAAGATCGCCAATGGGCTCTCCCCGGAACGACTCCGCGAGCAGCTGGACGTGATCGAGGAGATCCGCGAACTCGTCGCGCCGATGCGCATCCTCACCGGGATCGAGGTCGACATCCTCGAAGACGGCTCCCTCGACCAGGAGCCCGAACTGTTGGAACGCCTCGATGTGGTGGTGGCCAGCGTGCACTCGAAGCTGGCCATGGACTCGGCGGCCATGACGCGACGCATGGTCAAGGCCGCGTCGAACCCGCACACCGACGTCCTCGGGCACTGCACCGGGCGCCTGGTCACCGGCGGGCGCGGCCAGCGGCCCGAGTCGAAATTCGATGCCGAGAAGGTGTTCACCGTCTGCCGCGACCACGGCACCGCCGTGGAGATCAACTCCCGCCCGGAGCGCCGCGACCCACCCACCCGGCTGCTCAACCTGGCGCTGGACATCGGCTGCCTGTTCAGCATCGACACCGACTCCCATGCGCCGGGCCAGCTCGAGTTCCTCGGCTACGGAGCCCGGCGGGCATTGGACGCCGAAGTGCCGGTCGAACGGATCGTCAACACCTGGCCCGCCGAACAACTTCTGGACTGGACCTCACGCGGCTGATGTGAACGGATTGTGTTCGGCGATCAGCTTTTCCATCCTCGCCTCGTCGAGCCGGACCCGGATGGTGGTGGCTTCCTGCTGATCGCGGATCACCTTGGCCAACGTGAACGAGCTCGTCACGAGGAACAGGACCGTCATCGCCAGGAACAATCGCTGCCACAGGTCCAGCGGCAGGAACAGGACCCCGCCGAGTAGGCCCAGAAAGCTGACGCCGAAGGCGATCGCGGCCTGGAGGGAGAATGCGGCGGTCATTTTGGATGTGTCATTGAATGCGCTCATGTCTCGTAGCCTGTCGCAGACGCCGAATCGCCGGATGCGTGAGACTACTCAAAACACCCCCGGCTTATGCTCACGCGATGCACGCGGAACTCGGCATCGACACCGTCATCACCCTGCTGGCCGCCGGCCTGATCTTCCTGCTGGCGCTGGTGCTCGGGGTGTGGAAATACCGGCAGATGGCCACCAGCGAGAACCACCTGGCCCACCCTTACGTCGACATCGCCCACCGGGCCGCCCTGCTGTACTCCTTCGCGACCCTGCTGGTGGCGGTGTTCGTCGAACTCAGCGCCTGGCCCACCTGGGTGAACCTCACCGCGGCCATGGTTCTCGTGCTGTTCTTCGTCGTCGCCATCGCCGCCTACATCGAGCACGGTGCCAAACGCGACACCACCAACCAGTTCGAGAAGCCCACCGCGACACTGCACGCCGGGATGTTCGCCCTCATCGCCGGCGAGATCGGCGGGTTCGCCGTACTGCTCGCGGGATTCGTTGCCGCGCAGTTCTTCTAGTACGGGAGCGTGGGCATCTCCAGGCCGGGATCACGCCCGACCAGCACGCCGCGGGTCAACATCGCGTTGCCGAACCGCTGACGCACCTCGTCGATGGCGCCGTCGATCGCGACCGGATCGGGCTCCGATTCGAACGGCAACTCCAACTGCTGGCTGCCCGCGTGGTCGATGTTGGACACCGCGAACCCGATCAGCGTCAGCCCGCGCTCGGCGATCACCGGCGCGGCCGCCGTGACCAACGCGCGGGCCGCGGCCAGGATCGCCTCGGTCGAGGCGGTGGCCCGGGGCAGGGTGTGCGAGCGCGTCGCCCGGCCGAAATCATCGAAGCGCAAACGCAATACGACGGTGCGCCCGGTGCGTCCGGCGCCGCGCATGCGGCGGGTGATCCGGTCGACGAGGTTGACCACCACGATGTCCACCTCCGCGGCCGACATGGTGTTGCCCCGGCGCCCGAGGGCGCGTTGCGCGCCGACGGAACTGCGCCGGACGCCCGTCGTCACCCGGCGTCGGTCGATGTTGCGCGACAACGCATACAACTGCCGCGCCATCGCGCCGCCGACCATGGGGCGCAATGCCGACTCGGGGAGTTCGGCCACATCCGCCACGGTCTCGATGCCGTGGGCGTGCAGCTTCTCGGCAGTCTTGGCGCCCACACCCCAGAGCCGCCGCACCGGCAGCGGATGCAGGAACGCCAACTCGCGGTCGGGAGGGACCAGCAGCAGGCCGTCCGGTTTGGCGACCTGGCTGGCCACCTTGGCCAGGAACTTCGTGCGTGCGATGCCGACGGTGATGGGCAGGCCCACCTGCTCGCTGACCTGCTCGCGCAGTCGCCGGGCGATCTCCACCGGGGTGCCCGACACCCGGCCCAGACCGGACACGTCGAGAAACGCCTCATCGACCGACAGCGGCTCGACCACCGGCGTCGTGTCGTGGAACACCTCGAACACATGCCTGCTGGCCTCTGAATACGCAGACATCCGCGGCGGCACCACCACAGCCTGCGGGCACAGTGCGCGGGCCTGACCGCCGCTCATCGCGGTGCGCACGCCGAACGCCTTGGCCTCGTAACTGGCCGCCAGCACCACGCCGCCACCGACGATGACCGGACGTCGGCGCAGGGCCGGGTCATCGCGCTGCTCGACCGATGCGTAGAACGAGTCGAGATCAGCGTGCAGGATGGCCGCCTGCAGAGCGGCGGATTGTGCGCCCGACACGAACATATGTTCGCATAGATGGCGGACGAGCTAGAGGGCGTCGCCGTAGATGCTGGTCAGCCAGATGTGAGCGAGGGTGTCGACCACCTTGTCGTAGTCGACCGCAGGCTGCTCGGCGCCCAGCGCCGCCATCATGGTCCGCTCGTTCATGAGGTTGAGCGAGGTCGCGAGGTCCATCGCAGGGATGGTCTCCGGGGCTGCACCGCGTTGGCGTTCCGCGGTGATCAGGGCCGCGGTCAGGGCGATCCACTTCTGCATGAGCCCGGACCAGAGCGTGCGGAACTCCGGGCTGCTGCTGAGTGCCTCGGTGCCCGCGCGTGCGGTGGCGGGATCCGACCCGAACGAGCTGAAGAAGATCTCGATCCCGTGCCGGATCGCCCGCTTGGGATCCGAGGGCATGTCCTCCAGCGCGCTGTCGAAACCGGTGTCGGCGCGCTTGATCAGCGGATCGAGCAGCGACAGCACGACGGCTTCCTTCGACGGGAAGTAGAAGTAGAACGTCGGCCGGGAGATGCCGGCGCCTTTGGCCAGGTCATCGACCGATATGTCGGCGAATTTCTTGGTCTCCAGCAGCTGCCGGGCGGTCGCCAGGATCGCCGCTTCGCGGTCGTCGCCCGAGGGGCGGGCGGCGCGGCGACCGCGCGGGGCGCGCGTCGTGCTGGAGCTGGTCACAATCAATCACCCTAACACCGCGTCGAATTTTTCGACACACCGTTGACCGACTCAACACAGTGTTGATACCGTCGGTCCCATGACCGAACATTTCGATGTTGTGATCGTCGGCGCCGGCATCTCCGGCATCAGCACGGCCTGGCACCTGCAGGACCGTTGCCCCACCAAGAGCTACGTGATCCTGGAACGCCGGGAGAACATCGGCGGCACCTGGGACCTGTTCAAGTACCCGGGCATCCGCTCGGACTCGGACATGTTCACCCTCGGATTCCGGTTCAAGCCCTGGGAGTCGGCCCGCTCCATCGCCGACGGCCAGTCGATCTGGAACTACATCAACGAGGCCGCCGACGAGAACGGCATCCGCAACCACATCCGCACCGGACACCGCGTCCTGTCGGTGGACTGGTCGGACGCCGACAACCGATGGACCGTCGACGTCGAGACGGACGGTGAGGCCAAGCAGATCACCGCATCGTTCCTCTCGGTGTGCAGCGGCTACTACAACTACGACGAGGGCTACTCGCCCGAGTTCCCCGGCGCCGCGGACTTCAAGGGCCAGATCATCCATCCGCAGCACTGGCCCGAGGACCTGGACTACGTCGGCAAGAAGGTCGTCGTCATCGGGTCGGGCGCCACCGCGGTGACGCTGATCCCGTCGCTGGTGAACGACGGCGCAGCGCATGTGACCATGCTGCAGCGCTCACCCACCTACATCGGTGCGCTCCCGCTGGAGGACCCGGTCGCCGCGCGGACCAACAAGTACCTGCCGAAGCACCTGGCGCACTTCGTCAACCGGTGGAAGCAGATCGGCTACAGCACCGGGCAGTACCAGGTCGCGCGGAAGTTCCCGGCGGTGTTCAAGAAGGCGCTGCGGCAGATGGCCACCCGCCGGCTCCCCGAAGGCTTCGACTACGACAAGCACTTCAGCCCGCGCTACAACCCGTGGGACGAGCGAGTCTGCCTGGCGCCCAACGGTGATCTGTTCAAGGCGATCCGCTCGGGCAAGGCCGACGTGGTCACCGACACCATCGAGACCTTCACCGAAACCGGCATCAAGCTCGCCTCCGGTGAGGAACTGCAGGCCGACATCATCGTCACCGCAACGGGTCTGAACATGCAGCTGTTCGGCGGCGCGGTCGCCAACCGTAACGGCGAGCCGATCGACCTGACCAAGTGCATGACCTACAAGGGCCTCATGCTCTCGGGTGTGCCGAACATGGCCATCACCTTCGGTTACACCAATGCGTCCTGGACCCTGAAGGCCGACCTGGTGTCCGAGTTCATCTGCCGCGTGCTGAACTACATGGACGCCAACGGATTCGACCGGGTCGAGCCGCAGCACCCCGGCGCGGCCGTCGACGAGCTGCCGTTCATGGACTTCACCCCGGGCTACTTCCGCCGGGCGATGGACAGCCTGCCCAAGTCGGGTTCGGAAGCGCCGTGGAAGCTCAAGCAGAACTACTTCTTCGACATGCGGACCATCCGGTACGGCAAGGTCGACGAAGAGGCGCTGATGTTCACCAAACACCGTGCCGCAGTGACGGTTTAACGCCTCAGACGAGAAAAGCCCGCACCGCACGGTGGGGGCTTTTCCGCGTTGGCCTCAGGAGGCGACGACCACGATGCCGTCCTCGTCGGCATACGCGATCTCGCCCGGTACGAACGTCACGCCGCCGAAGCTGACCTCGACATCGCGCTCACCCTCGCCGGTCTTGGTGCCCTTACGCGGGTTGGTGCCCAGCGCCTTGATCCCGACGTCGATGGTGCGCAGTGCTGCCGCGTCACGCACCGCGCCGTGCACGATCACCCCGGACCAGCCGTTGTCGGCGGCCAGTCCGGCGATAATGTCGCCGACCAGCGCGGTGTGCAGTGACCCATCGCCGTCGACCACCAGGACTCCGCCGTTGCCGGGGGTGGACAGGATCGACTTGAGCAACGCGTTGTCCTGGAAGCAGCGCACCGTGGTGATCGGCCCGGCGAACATCACCTTGCCGCCGTAGTTCTGCAACTGCAGATCGCAGCTACGGACGTCGGGGTAGATCTCGTCGACCAGATCAGCGGTGGCGCGCGGTTCGATACTCACCCCGCGATTATCGCAGCCCGCTAGCGACCGACGCTTTGCACGATGATGTCGTGCACGAACTGGGCCAGCCCTGCCTCGGCCTCGTCGTAGTAGCGGGCGAACCGCTCGTCGTCCACGTAGATGTTGGCCAGGCAGACATGCATGTCGTCACTGCAGTCGTAGAACCGGGAGATGTTCGCGCGATGCCGGGCCGCCAACTCATCGGCCTGCGCCGACCCGGGCTGAACCCCGGCGCGCTTGCCCTCGGCCAGCGCGTCGAGCAGCGCGTCGTTCTCGGCCTTGAACTCGATCCAGTCCTGCTTGGTCATCTGCGCGGTGCGCTGCCGGGACTGTCGCCACTCCTCGGTACCGCCCCAGCGCTCGCGGGCCTCGTCGTCGTGCTCGTCGAAAACGGCACTGCCGAAGATCTCCACCTGCTCCTCGGCGGTGAGCTGGATTCCTCTGTCGTGGGCGCTCATCAATTCCTCCACTGCCTTGATGGTCTGCTGTAACTGCTCGGCCTGACCGCACAGCAGGCTGTGCTGGCGTCGCAGGTGGGCGAGTACGTCGGCATCGGGATCGTCGAGCAGCGACCGGATCGCCTCCAGCGCCAGCCCGGCGGTCCGGTACACCAGAACCAGATGCAAACGCTCCACATCGGCGTCGGTGTAGCCGCGGTAACCCGCCGCGGTACGCACGCTGGGCACCACCAGACCGATGTGGTCGTAGTGGTGCAGAGTCCGCACCGAGACACCCGTCAGCGCGGCAACCGTGCCGACGGACCTCACCTGCGGATCGACGTGCATGACGCCACTATCGGCCCTGACGTCGCGTCAGGGTCAAGCCCGATCAGTCCTCGTCGGAATGGCGGCGGCTCAGCAAGACCAACAGCACGGCCAGAACACCGACAGCCACCGCCGCGGCCAGCGGCAACTTGGACGACGGACTCTCACTCGCCGGCACGGGCACCGGGCCCG
The DNA here is from genome assembly GCA_036235365.1 of Mycolicibacterium sp. 050232. GTDB lineage: Bacteria > Actinomycetota > Actinomycetes > Mycobacteriales > Mycobacteriaceae > Mycobacterium. Next base: position 28,589 of record JAZBEZ010000015.1, read on the forward strand.
ACACCGGGTTGGGGGCCGAGGTGACAGTTGATTTAGCTTGAGCTGCAGTCTCTTTGGCGGCCTTGGCGACATCCGGCAACGGGGTGACCGGAGCCGGAGCCGGCTCCGCAGGCGGCGGGACGGCCGCAGGCGGCGGGGCCGGCTGAGCCTTCTTGGCCGGGGCCTTTTTCGCCGGAGCTTTCTTGGCGGCCTTGGCCGGAGCCTTCTTCGCCGCGGCCTTCTTGGCGGGAGTCTTCTTCGCGGGAGCCTTGGCCGGGGCCTTCTTGGCCGCCGGAGGACCGGGTTTGGGAGCCGGAGCCGGAGTGGGCGGGGCAGCATCCGCGCCGGCCGCTGATGCGTCGGCCGCAGCCGGCCCGGCTGCGGATTCGGGCTTCTCGGCGGGGTGATCCTGCTGCTCTGCCATCGGGCTGCTCCTTTGCAGTATCTGGTGCTCCGCGCCATCGCGGAGGGTGGGGCCGGCAGTGTTTCCCATCATGCCAGCCGCCGCAGCGGTTCAACCCGTGACGGCCAGAGCCGCGGCGAGCGTGACCGCAACAGCCATCATGCCCAATTCCACCAACGAGCGGTGCTGCGGCAGCGTCGCGCTACTACGGTGCGCCCGCGCCGCGGGCAGCCGGCGCCCGGATCAACGCGCCGGTTACCGCTGACGCCGGACCGCCCACCAGGCTCCACCGCCGATGAGGACGACGGCGACCAGAACGAACGGCCACACCGCGATGCCACCGCCGGACTGCGTGGGTGCCGAGGCGGCGGGCCCCGGCGTGCCGGTGCCGGCGACCGTCAGGTCGAACGACCAGGAACCGGACACCACGTGTCCGTCCGCCGAGGTCACCCGGTAGTTCACCGTGTACGTACCGGCTGGGCCGAGCGGGCGGACCCCGACGCTGAGCACCGCACCGGCGACCTTGGGGTCGCCCTCGGACCACAGGTTGTGGTCCGGGCCGACGACCGTCATGTTGGCGAAGGCCGGTTGCAGCGCCTCGTTGAAGGTGGCGCTCACCTGCGGCGGTGAGGTGGTGAGCGCGGCATGCTCGGCCGGGTCGGCGGCGATCCGGACGGCGTGCGCCGACGCCGCCGGTGCCCCGACCAGCGCCGAGGCAGCCAGGATCAGCCCGGTGAGCGTCGCCGCCAGCAGCCGGCTCATGACCGACGCCTGCTCACCAGCCCCGCGACGAGGGCAGCCGCCGCGACGACCAACGCGCCACCCCCCAGCCACCGGGCCGAATTGTCGGCGCTGCCCGCGGGCTGTGCGGCGGCAGGAGCGGCATGCCCGCCTTCGGCCGGGGTGCCGGTCAGCGCCAGCTGTGGAGCCGGGTGCTCGGGCTCGCTGCCGTCGGGCAGAGGCGCCTGATCCCACCGGACCACGGAGCCGTCGGAGTAGGTCTGGGTGACGGGGAAGCTCACCGTGGCCGCGTCGGGAAGCTTGACCGACACTCGGAACAGGGCGAACTGCTCGGATGAGATGCCTACCCCGGGGGCTCCGGTCCAGGTGATCGTGCGGACCGTGCCCGCGGCGGTGTCCCGGTCGAGCTTGGCCGTCCAACCCGGCATCACCTCGGTGCGAGCTGAGGTCACGTCGGGCAGGTCGACCTTCAACTGCGTCGTCAGCGCACCGGTATCGGATTCACCGGGGACGCGGAAGGTGAGCACCGAGGTGGTCCCCGGCGTCGGATTGTCGGCGTCGACGTGGACATGCGCCCAGGCCGGCCCGGCCGAGAGCAGCCCCGCGGCGGCTACCGCGGCGGTGGCGAGCAGGGCGCGTGAGGACGCCCCGGCGAGGGGTGGCATTTCTGGGTGTCTTTCTGGAGTTGGTCGATACGGCTGGGCTCAGACCAGTCCCAGCCGAGCCATCAGATCGGCATCGATGCCGTCGAGTTGGGCGGCGATGGCCGCGTGGGCGCCGCGGCGGCGCGCCGTCGGCATGTTCTCCGCGGCGGTCACTGCGGCAGCCAGGTCGGTGAGCCGTTCGTTGATCGCCGCGACGAACTGCTTGGTCTCGGCGTCCTTGGGCTTCTTCTCGGCGACCTGCCGCAGGGTCTGCTCGGCGCCGGAGATCCGTGCGGACAGCTCGGCACCGTGTCCGGAGAACTGCCCGAGCTGGGCCAGGGGAACCCCGAGGCGATCGGCGCGACGCTCGTCCAGGGCGCCCCGGGCGGCCGTGGCGGCCCGGTAGATCAACGGCACGAGGACCGGCGCCAGCAAACGTGTGACGGTCAGCAGACGGCGAATCCTGGCGGGGGCGAGCAGCCGTCCCTCGCGGGCCGCCTTCAACTCGGCCTCGGCCACTTTGAGGGCATTGCGGTCACTGTCCCGCTGCGCTTTGACCTGAGCTTTGAGGGCCCGTTCCGCAGATTTTCGGTCGGACTTGATGCGACGAGCCTCGTTCTTTGCGGTGAGCCGGGCTTCCAGCTTGGCCTTGGCCTTGATGGCGCGGGCTTCGGCGCGGCGGGTGGCGCGGCTTTTTCGTCGCGTGAACAGGCCCATTCCGGTTGCCTCCCGGTCAATTCGTCGTGTGTTCATGGTCACCGCAGAACTGCTGCAGACCCACAGTATCGTCCGGTGGATTTGCTCCGCCGCGCGTCCCCGCGATCGCGCCAGGTAATCGCCTCAGCTAGCAAATTTCGGCGACCTGTTTGTGCAAGAATCGAATTCATCAACGGAGCTTGTGGGCGGTGCGCGAAAGGGTGGTGACAACGTGCGTTCGCGGTTGCGCGTCGCCGCCTCGACCGGTCTGGTGCTTTCGGGCCTGATCATCGCCGGTATCGGGGGCGCATTGGCGTTTGCCGATCCGGATCGGGGCCGCCCCGACAGCGGTCAAGGTTCGTCGAACAACGGCGCAAATGGCCACGACGGACACGAGGGTAAGGACCACGGCCGGGGCCACGATCGCGACGGCGATTCCCAGGGCGAAGATGACGCCAGCAGCCGTTCGTCGGGCACTCGTACAACCCACAAGCCCACCAAGACGACGGGCAAGCCGACCAAGACCACCGGCAAACCGACCAAGACCGAAGAACCCGGCGAGTCGTCGCAACCGTCCGGAACCCAGACACCTCCGCAAACTGGTACCGCGACCGGAACCCAGACCGAGAGCCCGAGCACGGAGCCGTCCGAGTCGGAGACAGTAGCGACGTCGGCCAGCGAGACCGTGTCGACCACGGCCTCGACGACGGCTGTCACGACTTCGGAGACCACGAAGACCACCGAGTCGACCACGAAGACGACCGAGTCGACCTCGGAGACCACGGAGTCGACCTCGAAGACCACGGAGACCACCGAGACCGCGACGACTCTCGTCGGCGGCGCTGCCGGCGAGAAAGACAGCGACGGACAAGGACGAGTCCCCGCGCCGTTCAACTATCCGCGGCCGCCGGTCATCCAAATGCAGGCGCCTGATGTGGCTGCGCCCCCGCCGGGACTGGCCGCTGCGGCCGGGGTGGCGCCGATCGCCGTTCCGGTTGTCGTCCTGCCTGTCATCGTGCCGCCACTCGCGGTGCCGGTGGGTACCCCGGGCTCCGACGACGGGCCACGGTTCGGGCCAGGATCGGGACCGGACTTTCAACCATCCACCAAGATGCGGACCGAGGCGCGGCCTCCCGCGGCTGTCGGATTGGACAGTGCCATCCCGCCGGCGGCCTTCCGGGCCGGCTACACGGACTACCTGCGTACCGCGAACACGATCGAGATCGCGGCGATGGCGCTGCCCGGCGTGACCGGGATGATGGCGCTGACCGGCCTGGGCGGGCTGGTGGGTTACCGGCAGGCGAAAGCCGGCCGTACCGTCCGAATCGACGCCAGTCGGTTCATGCGTTAGGAACGACCTGGGAGAATCACGGGTGGAAAGGGGGATCATGTCCGCCAGTCGAAGCGTCACGCGCGCTGTGAACGAGGTTCTCGACCTCGCCCCTCGGCAGGGCGAAGTCACGTTGACCCGCCTGGTCGACGCGGTGAGCGCTGACCGCGGTAGGCCGATCGAGCTGACCATGGCAGAACTTCCCCCCGGGGTCTGCGGGCAGTGGCGGCAGTACGCCGACCGCGACGTGTTCCTCATCCAGCAGGGCCTGCCGGCCTGGGACCGCACCCTGGCGCATGAACTCGGCCACCTGGTGCTCGGCCACGAGGGCATATCGATCGTCGACGCCGCCGCGGCCACGGCCGAGGTGGCCACGTCCGATCTGATCAGCTACATGCTCAACCAGCGGACGGGCTGCATGGGGCCCAACGGCGAGGACATCGAGCAGGAGGCCGAGGACTTTGCCGCGCTCCTGCTGTACCGGCTGGGTCGGCTGCCCTCCGATCGGTCCTCGATCGTGCAGGTCCGCCTCGGAGAGGCATTTGGTTGATCGTCTGGGTGATCGCCGGCCTCCTCGGCCTGGCTACCGGCCTGCGCATCGGTTGGGCACTGGTCAACAAACAATCCCTGGTGAGCTCCGCGATGATCCTTTCGCTGGGCAGCCTTGGCGTCGTGGCTGCCCTGAACTGGCAGCCGCTCGCCCTGCTGATCGACACGGTGGTGCACTGGCCCAACATCGCGGTCGCGCTGAGCCAGGTCGCCCTGATCGCCTGCGCGGCCGGCAGTTGCGTGATGATCACGACCGCATCGTCGGGTCATTCGGCCGTACTCACCCGGCGCATCGCCCTGATCCAGTACGGCGTCGCCGGTGTGGTGGCAGTCATCAGCGTGGTGATCTTCTTCCGGGCCGGCCGGCTGCCGGAGATGTCGCCGTCTGAGTATCTGAAGCGGGATCTCGGGTCGAGCGCCACTTCATGGCTGCTGCCGCTGCTGTACGTGTTCCTTGCCCTCACCCTGGTGGTGTGGGCCGGTCTGCGCTACTCGAACCGCAGTCGGCGTGGGCGGGCACTGTTCCTGTTCACGGTCGGCATGGTGCTCATCGTGGCGGCCAGCGGCTTCATCCTGCTCCGGGCCGCGGGGCGGACCGAACCGGTCGGTGTCGGCGCTGCGGCCACCATGCTCGGCTGCGCGATGGTCATCGTCGCCGCCGGATCGCTGCTGCCGAGCGTCGAAGACTGGTTCGGCGCCCGGCAGGAACTGCGGACCATCAAACCGCTGCTGAGTGAACTGGCTCGCCGGCAGCCTGACGTGGGTATCGGGGTGCGTCCGCGAGGGCCGCTGGTTTTCCGCGTCGCCGAGCGGATGTCCCTGATCTCCGACGCGTTGTACCTGGAAGCGACGGCGGCCGACGAGCGTCAGCGCGAAACCGCCGGACCCCGTGGGTCAGGCGGGTCAAGTGACGCAACACAATTCGGGGATGTCGAACGACCTGACGTGTCGCCTGCCGCGCAGGCGGAAGCCGTTGCCCAGTGGATCTACGACACCAGAGAAGGTGACGAGGAATCAGCGTTCCCGGGGCTGGCCTGGCTCAGCCAGCCGGAATCGTATTCGGACCGGGAATGGATTCTGGCGATCGCCGAGCAGTACCGGGAATTGGACCGCAGGGCAGCGCGCAGCTGAAACCCGCGCGAGTGGGAACCACCGAAATGGTCCCCACTGACGTGGGTTCCAGCGCGGAAACGCCAGTCGAACCGACGAATCAGTCGTCGAGGTGTTCCCGGCGGCGCAGCTCGTCGACCTTCTGGACCAGGTCCTGCTGAGCTTCGTTGGACAGCCCGACGGTGCGGGCGGCGATGCGGCGGATCCCCTCGTCACGCATGCTGGCCAGCCAGGTCAGCTCCTTGTCGAGCTTCTCGTAGTACTCGTCGTCGGTGAAGTAGGCCGGCTTGATCCGGAAGAAGTTGGCAAGTGCGGCCATGGTTGCCGCCGACGGGTTGGTCCGGTTGCCCGAACGGAGCTGCGACAGGTACGGGGCCGACATGGTGACGCCCTCGGACTTGAGTGCGGCGATCACCTCGGCAGACGTGTGGGGTCCGCGCCCAGGCGGATAAACCGTATCGAACAGGCGGTTTAGGCGGGCGGCGAACGTCTTGCTCATCGATTTGACCTCCACATGCTTCACGAGCGGTACGAATAGGCGGCGTATTTGCTGACTATGGTAGCGAGTGTTGTGACGACAACCAAGTGCAAACGCCACAAAAGTTAAACGGTCTTTGTGTTTTGGCAGTCCCTGCCACGGAAACCGAGGCCTTCGCCATGAGGGTGGAGCGGGATTGCGTCGTCTGGCAATGCAAAAGGTGACGGTTGCGTTGTATTGGGCGCGGTGAGCTGCGCGCACGGGTGCGCTCGATCATGATCAACATCTGAGCCGGCAACCGTGGCGGCGCCGTGACTAGGGGAAACAGATATTTGCTGTAGCCGGTACCCGGGGTTGCGTCTGATTGCGCGCGACGCCCTTGTCGAACGACGTGGAACACGTTACAGGTTGGACGATGGAATGCGCATCAGCCCCCTTGCGTGGGATAGCCAGACGGTCCCGGAAGGATTCCGGTGCCGATTCCAGGCGGGGTTGCGGGACGGAAACCGGCGGTGGTTTGCGCCGTCGAGGGACAATCGCCGGTACAAATCGGGCCGCGGGCACGGTTGCGGTGAGGTGTCACGGCTATCTGATGCCGGAGCCGGGTCGCCGAATGCGGCGCCTCTGCTGCTGGCGCTCACGCAGACGCCTACGGCTGCGGACATGGCGACCTTTCGACACACCGCCGACACGTGCCGCTCACGCGGCGCACTTACATACGGTCGAAGGTCTCACCCACCGCATCGCGGTTTGTCGGCCGGGCTGATGCCACCGTGTCGACGCGACGATTGCGGGCTACTGCCCTTCGCTGATCTTGAGGACCTTAGCCGTTGTCTGCCGAGACCGCTACGTTTCTTCCCGTTTTTGGGTAGCCAGGTTCTCCTCTTTGGAGAAGGTGTCCCGGTTCTGGCACCGCTACGCCGCCAGCAGCATTGCCAGGATCGCGGTGTCGGGATGGCTGATCGGATCGACGCCGACCCGGCTGACCACCGAGGTGACCGTGCCGTCTGATTCGGCTTCGACCCAGGCGGCCCGGTGTTCGAGCCCGAGGTACGGAAGGCCCGGCAGCAGTACGCATCCCGAGGCGGCGCCGGTGCACTCCGGAAGTGACGGAGTCGTCTCCGAGGGCGGGTGCAGCATCAGCAGTGCCGGCGGTTGATGCTCGGCGAAATACCCGGGCGGCACCGCGGATTCGCCCACCACGGGGCCTTCTGCGATGACCAGGCCGACCGTGCCGGGGTGAGGCTGCTCGGGCAATTCCTCACGAACTCCGAAAATCGTTGTGGTGGAGAGCAATCCGGGCAGCGAAGCGATCCGGACGGTAACCATGAGAAGCTGCGCCCACTCTTTGGTGGAGTCGGGCCACCGACCCGAGACCACGAAACCCTTGAGCGCACCACCGGAATGAAAGGGGGCGATCTCGATCGCCCTGCCGGACCCCGTCGTATCCATATCGCCTCCGGGACATCGGTGTTGGGCCACCGGCTCACCGGTGCTCCGACACTCCTGTGGGTCGATCAGATCAGAATGCGGCAGTCGTCGCAGCTGTGCAAGACGACACGGGACCCGGCCCGGTAACGAGTCGGCCAAGAATGAGCAGGCCCAGAAATGAGGGCGGGGCGTCACGCAGTCGCGCGACGCCCCTTGGTGAGAGATCAGAAAACTGATCCAGCCCTCAATCGGACCGGATCGGGACTAGCCGAAGATCAGGCCGTTGGTCTTGGAGGTGGCCGCCGCGTAGCGGTTCTGCACGTCCTCCCAGTTCACAACGTTCCAGAAGGCCTTGACGTAATCGGCCTTGACGTTCTTGTACTGCAGGTAGAAGGCGTGCTCCCACATATCGACCTGCAGCAGCGGGATGATGCCGAGCGGCACGTTGGCCTGCTGGTCGTACAGCTGGAAGGTGAGCAGGCGGTCGCCGAGGCTGTCGTAGCCGAGCACGGCCCAGCCCGAACCCTGCAGACCGTTGGCGGCGGCGGTGAACTGTGCCTGGAACTTGTCGAACGAGCCGAACTGATCGTCGATCGCAGCGGCGAGGTCACCGGTCGGCTTGTCACCACCGTTGGGGGACAGGTTCTTCCACCAGATCGAGTGGTTCACGTGGCCGCCGAGGTGGAAGGCCAGGTTCTTCTCGTTGAGGAAGATGGCGGCGTGGTCGCCATTGGCCCGCGCCTCGTCGAGCTTCGCGACGGCGTCGTTGACACCCTTTACGTAGGCCGCGTGGTGCTTGCTGTGGTGGAGTTCGTTGATCTGCCCGGAGATGTGGGGCTCGAGCGCTCCGTAGTCGTAATCCAGGTCCGGCAAAGTGTATTCAGCCACGAGATTCCTTCCTCATTATCGATCGATGGAGCGAAGTGTCGTCAGCGATCCTGAAGTTCGACACTCAAGATCGCTGCCAACATTGCTCCATCGCAGGGCGCACCGCAAGGACGCGCGTGCCGCCCTCACGTATACCCGATGGGGCGACGGTCAGAACAAGACGATCACGGCGAGCACGCCGAGCAACAGCAGCGCGATCACGCCGGCCCGGAGGAAGGCCATCAGCTGGTTACGGGTGTGCAGATGCCCGGAGGTATGCCATTCGGGCTGCGGAAAGGCCGATCCCGATCCGATTGGATGCGACGCCATCAAACACTCCTGACCTGCACGATCAATGCTTGCCCCCCAGTGAGTTCTGTCACAACAGCTGGTGTGACGCCGATCATAGACCCTGTAATGGCAGAGGGAAAATCGGCCACCGGGTAAGTGGATGCAACGCGCTGGGTCACTGGAATCAGGCTGATCCCAACCGAGTCGGCCCGTTTTCGAGGCCGTGTTTAGCCGAGTGCTTAATTTCGCTCCGCGCCGGTGATGGTTGTTGATCGTCGCCGCGGAGGCCCCAGGTTTATCCACAGTCTTGGACAGCTACCGCACAGTAACCCCCACCTCGGAGACTTCTCCGCTGGTGCCGGGCTGTGGATGAACCTGTGGAAACTGTGGATAGCTTCCCGTTGCTAAACGTCGCGAGCGAGCCGTCCGGGCCGGGTGCGTCCGGCCCCGTCGGCATGCGAGCATTGAGGCATGGACGATGTGGAAGTCGGGCAGGCAGACATCGCTGCGGTACCCACCACGTTCGAAGGGGCCGTCGTGCTGCTCGACGTCCGTGAGGACGACGAATGGCAGCGTGGCCACGCCGAGGGCGCGCAGCACATCCCGATGGGCGACGTCCCGGCGCGGATCGCCGAGATCGACCCGGATGCCGAGCTCTACGTGATCTGCCATGCCGGCGGACGCTCCCTGCGGGTGGCGAACTACCTGGCCCGTAACGGCTACACCGCCATCAACGTCGAGGGCGGAATGCTGGCCTGGGCCGGGGCCGGGCGCCCGGTCATCACCGACGCCGGCAGCGCGGGCAGCGTCTGACCGCGGGTACCTGTCGGGAGATCGTGGCTAGGCTGGTCGGATGATCCAGGTGTGTTCGCAGTGCGGGACGCGCTGGAACGTGCGTGACCGGCAGCGGTCGTGGTGTCCCCGGTGCGGAGGCTCGTTGTTGGCGCCCTCTGCGCCGTCGTCGCATCAGGCCCAGTGGGGACCACCTGCCCAGCCGCCCACGTCTTCCGCGCAGGCACCGGGACAGCGCCCGCCGCAACTCGCGCAGGGCTACCGCTGGGTTGCGCTGCGTCCCGGCGCCCCGCCGTACCAGCGGCACCGGCGACGCTCGCTCGGGCCCACGCCGCACTACCGCGTCATCCCGAGCTGGGGGCTGCACCAGCAGTTCGATCTCGACGATCAACCACAGGCAACCGCTGACGAGGCCAACGTCGGTGCAGTGCGTCTCATGCTCGTCGGCGCCATGGTGGTGTTGGGCATCGCGGCCTTCGCCCACCTGATCCGGTATGCGCTGCTGCTGATCAACCGCCATGTGCTGCTGCACCCGCTGATCGCCATCGGCGGGGTGGTGATCGGCCTGCTGGCCAGTGTCCTGGCGATCGTCGGCGTGGTCATGACCGTGGTGGTGCTCGTGCGCTGGCTGATTGCCCGCCGGGCCGCCGGATACGCCGCGCACGGCGAGGTGGATCCCCGCAGTACCACGACGTTGTGGCTGGGCTGCCTGGTGCCCGGCGTGAACCTGGTGATGGCACCGGTGTTCGTGTGGGAACTGGCAGCCCTCGAAGGCCGCCTCTCACACCTGCGGCGGCCGATCGTGATCTGGTGGATCGCCCTGGTGTTCAGCGCAGTGGTCGCGACGTGGTCGATGGCCAGCACCGTGTATGTGACCTTCTTCAACAACACGCCGCAGAACATCGCCGACAACACCGTGATGACGATCGTCGGGTATCTGCTCGCGCTGGCCGTCTTCCTGCTGACGGCCAAGGTGTTCTCCGGCTTCGAGGGCAGCGGTACGACGGCTCAGCGCAGCATCCCGCACTGGGTGGTGGTCGAGCCCGATGCGCCTGAGTCCGAGCCTTCGCGGAATGGTGAGGATTCGGGTGAATCCGCCGTTCCGGTTGAGACCCAAGGCCAGAACCCGGCAGCATAGGCCGTATGGAAACGGGCGACGACGGAGCCGCTGCGCAGGCGACCCCGGGGCCTGGGCATCCATTCGTGGTGGCCCACCGCGGAGCTTCCGCCGACAAGCCCGAGCACACGCTCGCCGCGTACGATCTCGCGTTGCGCGAGGGTGCCGACGGCGTCGAATGCGATGTGCGACTGACCCGCGACGGGCACCTGGTGTGTGTGCACGACCGCCGGGTCGACCGCACCTCGACCGGTACCGGTCTGGTCAGCGAGATGACGCTGGCCGAACTGCGCAGGCTGGACTACGGGTCCTGGCATGCCGGCGGGCGGGCCGGCGACGAGGAGGACGCCGCACCCGAAGGCGCGATCGGGGACACCGGCCTGCTGACCCTCGACGACCTCGTCTCACTGGTGCTGGACTGGCACCGTCCGGTCAAACTGTTCATCGAGACCAAACACCCCGTGCGCTACGGCGCTCTGGTGGAGAACAAGGTGCTGGCCCTGCTGCACCGGTACGGCATCGCCGCGCCGGCGTCGGCCGATCTGTCGCGTGCGGTGGTGATGTCCTTCTCGGCGGCCGCGGTGTGGCGGATCCGCCGGGCCGCCCCGATGCTGCCGACCGTGCTGCTCGGCGAGACGTCGCGGTACCTCGGCGGCAGCGCGGCCACCACGGTCGGGGCCACGGCCGTCGGCCCGTCCATCGCGACGCTGCGCGAGCATCCGGAACTGGTCGACCGCGCCGCCGCGCAGGGGCGCGCCCTGTACTGCTGGACCGTCGACCACTACGAGGACGTTCAGTTCTGCCGCGACATCGGCGTCGGTTGGGTGGCCACAAATCATCCCGGCCGCACCAAGAGTTGGCTGCAGAACGGCCTGACCGGCGCGGGCCGGGACTGAGGGCTGGCTAGAGGTTGCCGCCCGCGGCCTTCGGAGCACTCGCGTCCGCCGCGGCGCCACCGGTAAGTTCGCGGGCCACGAAATCCTCGATGTGGAACAGGTTGGCACCGGCGCGGTCGGCGATGCGCACCAGCGTCGCCATCGACGAGACCTCTTCGATCTGCTCCTTCAGGAACCACTGCATGAACTGCTCGCCGAGGTAGTCGCCCTCCTCGCGGGCCACACTCGCGAGCCGGCTGATCTGCTCGGTGACGGTGCGCTCCTGACTCAGCGCCAGCGCGAGCGCGTCACGCGGCGCATCGAACCGGTTGCACACCGCGTCGACGCCCGGGATCTCGGCGTCGATATCCCGATCGAGCAGGTACTGGACCAGCATCATGGCGTGGTTGCGCTCTTCGACCGCCTGCGCGTAGAAGTGCTTGGCGAGCTGTGGAAGGTCGGCGCCGTCGAAATAAACCGCAATTGCGATGTATTGCTGAGACGCGGTGAACTCGCTGCGGATCTGATCCTGGATAAGCGCGTGGAATTTCGTGTCGAGTTCCATGGTCGTCGTCATGATAGCGAGGATATCGCAGGTCAACGTGCATTGTCATCGAAGGTAAACCTCATTGAGGCCAGCTTTACCTTAGTGTCTCAGCGTTTGGTGTGGCGCGCATTACATTTGCTGTTGAGAATTTGCTAAGCCTAATTTAGCTTTGCCTAAGCTCAAGGCTGGGGCTTTTCGATGACGTCGTCGGGGACCGCTGTGTCGTTGGCCAGTGCGGTGAACAGGCGGCCGGCGGCGTCGCTGTCCCACACCACCACCGCACCTGAATCGCTGCCGGTGAAATCGCCGATCGGCACCGTCGTGGTGAGCAAGTCGTCGCCGTGCATCGCCCAGGCCAGCCGGCCCAGGTCCCATACGTGCGCGTCCTCGTCCACCGCCACCGAGTTGGTGGCCGCCCGGGCCATCGGCTGCCACCGCAACGGATTGATCAGCACCTCCGGGCTGGTGGCCCGGTGCAGCAGGGCAGACATGAACGCCCGCTGGTTGTTCATGCGATCCAGGTCGGCGCGCGGCGTGGCGCGGGTGCGGACGTAGCCGAGCGCACTGCGACCGTCGAGTTCCTGGCAGCCCGCCGGCAGGTCGATCCCGGCGAGCGGGTCGCTGATCGGCTCGGCCGGGCACATCGTCACCCCGCCGACGGCGTCGACGAGCGCGGCGAAACCGTCGAACCCGATCTCGGCGTAGTGGTCGAGGTGCAGACCGGTCGCCTGCTCGACGGTCTGAGCCAGCAACTGCGCCCCGCCCAGGGAGAACGCCGCGTTGACCTTGTCCTCGCCGTAGCCGGGAATCGGCAGGTAGGAATCCCGGGGAATCGACACCATGGTGGGCGGGGTGCTCGAGCCGATCCCGGGGATGTGCACCAACAGGATGGTGTCGGTGCGGCCGTTGCCGATGTCGCCGCCGGTGGCCAGGTCGGTCTGCTGCTCGGGGCTGAGGTGCTGGCGACTGTCGGATCCGACCAGCAGCCAGGTGGTGCCGTGCGCCGTGGCGGGACGCTCCGGATAGTCGGCCAGTGCGGGGATGCGGTGCAGCGACGAGTCGGCCCAGAAGCCGCCGCCGATCAAGGCCATCACTGCGATCAGCAGCATTGCCAGCACCAGGCGGCCCCAGTGCCGTCGCTTCCTGGGTTTGCGCACCGGTGCCGGTGCGGGAGGGCGAGCGGCCGCGGGACGTGGTGCCGGCGGACGCGGAGGGGGTGGCGGGGGTGGGGGCTGCCGCCGGGGCGGTGGCGGCGGCGTGGGTGGATTCGGCGGCCAGGCCGGGCGGTAGTTCGGATCCCGGCGGATCACCTGTGGCGGCTCGGCGCCAGGACGGCGTGGTCCCGGACGCCGCGAGCGCGGGTCGGGATGTCCGCGCGATGCGCTGAAGTCGTCCACAGCAGAAATGTACGTGCCGGATGCGTTATCGCAGCCAAGACAGATGATCGGCAACCAGCGCGTAGCCGACGAAGGCCACCGCGTCGACCAGGGTGTGGGCGATGATCAGCGGCCACAGCCGCCCGGTGCGCTGCCATGCGTAGCCGAACACCAGCCCCATCACCACGTTGCCGAGGCCGGCGCTGTAGCCCTGGTACAGGTGATATGCGCCGCGCAGCAGGCTGGAGATCACCAGCGCCCTGCCGGGGCTCACCTCGAGCTGGCGCAGGCGGGTCAGCAGGAACCCCACCACGATGATCTCCTCGGCCCAGCCGTTGGCGAACGCCACGCCGAGCAGCATCGGGATGCGCCACCACGTGTCGTACAGCTCGGCCGGCTCGACGTCGGCGCTCAGGCCCAGGACCCGGGCCAGCACATAGAAGCCGAGTCCGGGCAGGCCGATGAGCAGCGCCAGGCCCAGACCGCCCAGCCCGTCGGTACGCCATTGCGGACGCGACAGCCCGATCGTCGACGGCCCGAAACCGCTGCGCCACAGCAGGTAGAGGGCGAGTGCGCCCCAGGCCAGCAGCTGCAGGACCACGGCCAGGTGCAGGCCGAGGTCGATCAGGTCGAACGGGGAGCGCTTCGGGTTGAGGGCGACGGTCTGCCCGGACAGACCGAGGAGCACCGCTTCGATCAGCCGCAGTCCCGCGGTGTAGGCGCTGAGCCCGAAGGTCACCGCCAGTACGACGGCGATCTCGATCTTGAGCGTGCGACGCTGCGGCTCGAGTTGTTCGTCGGGCCCGGTCGCCGGAGTCGTCACCGAAGATACGGTAGTGGCGCCCGGAGCGCGGGGCGGATCGTGCGGGTCAGATCCGGCGCGCCCGCAAGCCGTTGAGGAACGGGCAGCCCATCAAGACGCGGATCGCCTGGCTCAGGCCGGTGACGTCGTCGACCGGCTTCGGGAACGGCAACCGCACGTCGTGGTCGCCGTGCTCGTTCTCCACCCGCAGTTGCACGCCGTAGCGGTCCAGGCCCAGCGGGCGGACGCGACCCTGGCGCAGGGTCAACGGCAGCCGGGTGGCCAGCCGCTCCACCACGTCGCGGTGAGAGGACTCCATATGCTGCAGCCAGCCGGATTCCATCGCGCAGAAGGGGTCGGGGCGGGCCTGGAGCAGCGCCCCGAGACCGACCGCCTCGGCGCCGGTGGAATCGGCCACCACCACCGACTCGATCTCCAGGCGCATCAGCGTGTAGTTGTCGTCATCATGCTCGGCGTCCGGCCGGGACTTGGAATTCACCTGCAGCAGAGCCGGATTCGGGTTCTCGGTGGCGACCAGATCGAGCAGGGCGGCAACCTCTGCGGACGGCACGTGCTGAAGGCGGCCACGGATCCACACCAGGGAGCGGACCGGTTCGCGCAGCGGCAGCGGGGCGTAGTCGGTCATCTCCAACACGGCCTGGACGCCTGCCGAACCGGCCGACATCGCCATGGCCGACAGCGGGCTGGTCTCGGGGACCGTGATCGCGAATGACCCGTCGTCGAGCAGGTGATGAACGGGTGAGGCGACGGGTTCGATGCCCTCGACTGCGAGCATGGCTCCGCCGCCTCGTGCGCACGCGCTGCGGATCCGCTCGGCTGTCGTCGGTGTTGCTATGGCCATCTCGCCGCCTTCGAAACTAGGTGAGAAACTAGGTGAGGTAAGCCTAACTTAACTGGGGGTTGGGTGGTGGGCAAGAGCTTCGGTGAAACACCGCCGGGCCGTCATCAACCGATCGCGCGGACGTTGACCCGATAGGGTTGGGATGTGCCGCGCATCGCCTACCTCGGTCCGGAGGGAACCTTTACCGAAGTGGCGTTATTGCAGATGGTGGCCCACGAGATGGTGCCCGGCCTGCAGGCGGCAGCCGGTGAGGTGAAAGCCGGTTTCACCGCAGTGCTGACCGACAGCACCCCGGGCGCACTGGCAGCGGTCCGGGACGGCCGGGCCGACTACGCCTGTGTGCCGATCGAGAATTCGATCGAGGGCTCGGTCCTGCCGACGCTGGACAGCCTGGCCGTCGGTGAACCGCTGCAGATCTACGCCGAGCTGACCCTCGACGTGGCGTTCGCCATCGTCACCCGGCCCGGGCACAGCGGGCCGGTACAGACCGTCGCCGCCTTCCCGGTGGCGCTCGCGCAAGTGCGACGGTGGCTGGCAGCCAACCTGCCCGGCGCGACGGTCGTTCCGGCCACCTCCAACGCCGCCGCCGCCCAGGAAGTCGCCGCCGGTAACGCCGACGCCGGCGTGAGCACCCGGCTGGCCGCCGAGCGGTACGGGCTGGAGATCCTGGCAGCCGACGTCGTCGACGAGGCAAACGCCCGAACCCGCTTCGTCCTGGCCGGTCCACCCGGCGCACCGCCACAGGCCACCGGCGCCGATCGCACCTCGGTGGTGCTGCGCCTGGACAACACCCCGGGTGCACTGGTCACGGCGATGACCGAATTCTCGATCCGCGACATCGACCTGACCCGGATCGAAAGCCGGCCCACCAGAACCGAGCTGGGCACATACATGTTCTTCCTCGACTGCGTCGGGCACATCGACGACGATTCGGTGGCCGAGGCACTCAAAGCGCTACATCGACGTTGTACCGATGTGCGATATCTGGGTTCTTGGCCTACCGGAGCGAGTGCGGGTGCGCCCCCGCCGCGCCTGGACGAGGCCACACGGTGGTTGACGGGTCTGCGTGACGGGACCGGCGTCTCATGAGCGGACGGCTGATACTCGTCCGGCACGGGCAGTCCCACGGCAACGTGGCGCGGCGTTTGGACACCCGGCCGCCGGGTGCCGAGCTGACCGACCTCGGCCACGACCAGGCCCGGCAGTTCGCCGGGAAGCTCGGACAGCGTCCGTCGATCCTGGCCCACTCGGTCGCTCGGCGCGCGGCGCAGACAGCTGCCGGCATCGGCTCCGAAACCGGCCTCGTGCCATTCGAATTCGAAGGGGTCCACGAAGTTCAGGTCGGTGAGCTGGAGGACCGCAGCGACGACGACGCCGTCGCCGAGTTCAACCGGATCTACGAACGCTGGCATCGGGGCGAACTGGACGTGCCGATGCCGGGCGGCGAGAACGCCGAGGCGGTCCTGGCCCGGTACGTGCCCGTGCTCACCGAACTGCGCCTGCGCTATCTCGATGACCACGACTTCAACAGTGACATCGTGCTGGTGAGCCACGGTGCGGCGATCCGGTTGGTGGCGGCCGTGCTGGCCGGCGTCGACGGCAGCTTCGCCCTCGACCATCACCTGGCCAACACCGAATCGATTGTGCTGGCGCCCATCACCGACGGGCGCTGGAGCTGCGTGCAGTGGGCGGCGGTGACACCGCCGTTCTATCCCGAGCCGGACGCCACCCCCGTCGCGGATGCGGTGACATCCGAAACCGACCCGATGGGCTAGGCGTGCCTGCGGATCGAGGGCACGCTCTCATCCGCACACGTGCAGCCCACCGCCTCACAGTCGATGCTGAACGTATGCGCTGCTTCCGGGGTGGTGCAGCCGGAGTCGGTGCACTCCGCGCGGTACCGGACATGGTGGATCACGGTGCCGTGGCAATGCTCCAGACCGGCGGCGCACTCCCGGCACTGGATGGTCATAGCCCGTTGATAGCACTGCGGGCCGACAATTCGCGGTTGCCGCGCCTAACCCCAGCTATTTGTCTTCGCGCAAGCGGCTCATCCCCAACCCAACTCGTGGAGCCGCTCGTCATCGATCCCGAAATGGTGCGCGATCTCGTGGATCACGGTGATCGCCACCTCGTCGACCACGTCGGCCTCGCTGTCACAGAAATCCAGCAGAGCCTCGCGGTAGATCGTGATGGTGTCCGGCAACGAACCGGCATACCAGGAATCCCGCTCCGTCAGCGCAACGCCGCGATACAGGCCGAGGATCTCGGGCTCGTCGGGATCGCGGTCCTCGACCAGGATCACCACGTTGTCGAACGCGGCGGCCAACTGCGGCGGGATCAGGTCGAGTGCGTCGGATACCAACTCGTCGAACCGCTGCGAGCTCATCCGCACCGGCACGGGTTTACGGCCCCGGCGGTACGGGGAGCGGCTCACCCGGTGGCGGTCCGGCGGGCGGTGCCCCGCCGTCGGGAGCGGGTGCCGGTGCCTGCTCGGGTGCCGGTGCCGGGGCCTGCTCGGGCGGCGGCGGATTGAAGGTATTGGCCTGCTCGGGCGCCGGCGCGGCGGTGCTCGCCGATTGCGGCATGTGCTGGCCGCTCGACGACGAGGACCCCGAGCCCGACGATCCCGACGAACCCGACGAGCTCGACCCCGACGAACCCGACGAGCTCGACCCCGACGAACCCGACGAGCTCGATCCCGAGGAGCCGGACGACGACGATCCGGACGAACTCGACCCCGACGAACCCGAAGAAGAAGACGGCTCATCGACATCCGGCATCGGGATGGGCTCCATGTTGAGCCGCTCCTCCGGGATGTCGGGCGGTGCGACCGGGGGCTGCCCGTTGATCATCAACGGCCCCTTGGCGCTGTTGACCAGTGTCGACCAACCGCCGTTGCCCAGCGTGGCGCCGATGCTGCACGACACCTGCTGACTGCCTGCCGACCAGCTGGGCAGCGAGATCGTGCTGTAGCTCAGGGCCAGCGTGGTGGTGCGCAACTGGACCGGGGCCAGGTAGGCATCGGTCTGCGAAGTGCAGGCGTCCTTGATGAAGTTGTCCTGATCGCCCTCCGAAGGCAGTGCGCCCGGGAACTTCTCGCCGAGGTTGACTGCGCCGGTGACCTCCATGGCGTGCGGCGCCGCGCAATCGACCGGGACATCGGTGGGCTGATTGGTGGCGGCGTCGATGCCGAGGCAGGTGCCTGCGGCCCACACCTTCGACTGGTCGACATCCGAGACCTTGCCCGCGGACTCCAACTGGCTGTCGCCGGGGCCGAGCAACTGCAGCCCGCACAGCATGCGCCGCTCACCCGATTGCTTCCAGGCCTTCTCGCCCGACCACAGCAGGCCGATCGTGTACTTGCCGTTGGGGTCGTACTTCGGACCCAGGTAGCCGCGCACCGACGGGGTGCACTGCTCCTGGCTGATCTGCTTGATCCGGTCCACCGTCGGAGGCGGGGCGCCCGGCCCGTATTCGCTGCCGGGGAACGTGCGCATGTCGACCGACTGGGCGACCTCGAAGCGGTGGTTGTCCTTGCAGTCGACGATGTGCGCGGCGTCAGGGTTGCGGCCCGGCCAGTTCAGGCAGTCGCCACGCTTGACGTGATTGAAGGTGTCGTTGCCGCGAGGGCCCAGGGCGATCGTGCCGCCCGAGTTGGATCCCTCGCTCCGGGGCAGCGCGGTGATCAGGCCGGCGATGAGCAGTGCGCCGAGCGCGGTCAGCAGCAGCGCACGTCGCGTCGACGCGGCTGCCAGACTCTGCCACCACCGTTCCCGTGCGGGTTGCTCGTCCGGCAGCGGTTCGGCGAGCAGGGCCCCTTGCTCGGGGTGCTCGGGGTGCTCGGGTGCTTCCAACATTGCCCTCCATTGTGACAGGCGTGTCAGCCCCTGTGGCAACTGATGCGGTTGTAATGTTGCGAGGTTGTGCCCGGCGCCTGTCGACAACCGGACGACGTCCCTCGGGTTCATCTCGATCGACCACCTCAGATGTACGTCGCCGCACTTCAAAAAGTAGGGTTGCGCCCGTGATCGACCTCAAGTTGCTGCGCGACAACCCCGACACCGTCCGTGCGTCGCAACGGGCTCGCGGAGAAGACCCGGCGCGCGTCGACGCGCTGCTGCAGGCCGATACGGCGCGGCGGGCCGCGATTTCGGCAGCCGACAACCTGCGCGCCGACCAGAAGGCCGCCAGCAAGCTGGTGGGCAAGGCGACACCGGAGGAGCGTCCGGCGCTGCTGCAGCAGGCCAAGGACCTGGCCGAGCAGGTCAAGGCGGCCGAGGTGGCCCAGGTCGAGGCCGAGAATGCCTTCACCGCGGCGCACATGGCGATCGGCAACGTGATCATCGACGGGGTACCCGCCGGCGGTGAGGACGACTTCGCGGTGCTCGACACGGTCGGCGAGCCGCGGGCGATCGAGAACCCGAAGGACCATCTCGAGCTGGGCGAGGCGCTCGGGCTGATCGACATGGAACGCGGCGCCAAGGTGTCGGGTTCGCGGTTCTACTTCCTCACCGGCAACGGTGCGCTGCTGCAACTGGGCCTGCTGCAACTGGCCACCCAGGTGGCGGTGCAGAACGGGTTCACGCTGATGATCCCGCCGGTGCTGGTACGCCCAGAAGTCATGGCGGGCACCGGGTTCCTCGGCGCGCACGCCGACGAGATCTACCGGTTGGAGGCCGACGACCTGTACCTGGTCGGTACCTCGGAGGTGCCGCTGGCGGGGTATCACTCGAACGAGATCCTGGACCTGTCCGCGGGCCCGAAGCGGTACGCCGGCTGGTCGTCGTGCTTCCGGCGGGAGGCGGGCAGCTACGGCAAGGACACCCGTGGCATCATCCGGGTGCATCAGTTCGACAAGGTCGAGGGCTTCATCTACTGCAAGCCCGAAGAGGCCGAGGCCGAGCACCAGAAGCTGCTGGGCTGGCAGCGCCAGATGCTGGCCGCCATCGAGGTGCCCTACCGGGTGATCGACGTGGCCGCAGGCGATCTCGGCTCTTCGGCGGCGCGCAAGTACGACTGCGAGGCGTGGGTTCCCACTCAGCAGACCTACCGTGAGCTCACCTCCACCTCGAACTGCACGACGTTCCAGGCCAGGCGGTTGGCCACGCGCTACCGCGACGAGAACGGCAAGCCGCAGATCGCCGCGACCCTCAACGGCACGCTCGGTACCACCCGCTGGTTGGTGGCCATCCTGGAAAACCACCAGCAGCCCGACGGCAGCGTGCGCGTCCCCGACGCGCTGGTGCCGTTCGTCGGCACGTCGCTGCTGGAACCCCGGTAACCCGAGCGCCGCGGCTTCGGGGGATGACTGCGGACCACCCGGTACGGGTGAGGGTGTTGGGCCCGGTGCAGGCCTGGGTCGGTGATGATCCGGTGGATCTCGGGGCCCGGCTGCAGCGGGCGTTGTTGGCCCGGTTGGTGGTCGCGCACGGACATACGGTGTCCGTCGACCGGCTCATCGACGACCTGTGGGAGGGTGAGCCGCCGCCCAAGGCGTTGTCGGCTCTGCAGGTTTATGTTTCGCATCTTCGGCGTGCGCTCGAGCCAGGGCGTGAGCGGCGGGCCCCGGCCCGAATCCTGGTCAGCGCCGCACCCGGATACTGCCTGCGACTGCCGGTCGATGCTGTCGACGCCTGGCAGTTCGAAGCCGAAGTCACTGCGGCGTATGAGGAATCGGATGCACAGCGGCGGGTGCGCCTCTTGGAGGAGGCACTGGCCGGTTGGTCGGGGGATCCGTTCGCCGGTGCGGGCGACGCACTGTGGGCCGCGCCGGAGGTGGCCCGGCTGACCGAACTGCGGCTGAGCGCCGTGGAGGCCCACGCCGCCGCGCAGGTCGAACTCGGCCGGTACACCACCGCCGTTGCCGCGCTGGAACGCCATGTCCGTGAGCATCCCGGCCGGGAGGGCGCCGCTGCCGTGCTGGCCACGGCGTTGTACCGCACCGGACGCCAGACCGACGCGCTGGATGTGTTGCGGCGCACCCGGGGGCACCTCGTCGACGAGCTGGGACTGGAACCCGGCCGGGCGCTGCGCGACCTCGAACGCGACATCTTGTGCCAGGCAGACCATCTGGAGCCGTCGCGACCACTCCCGCAGCCGGCGATACCTGAGGTGGCGCTGCCGGATCGCCTCGAGACCGCCGCCTACGGCAGGGCCGAGGAGCTCGCGGAGATCGACTCTGCCGCAAGCGTAGTCGGCTCAGGCGGCAGCGCGGTGTTGTGGATCGCAGGGGAAGCGGGATCGGGCAAGACCACCCTGGCGGCGGCTGCCACGAGCCGGTTGCGCGCAGCGGGCTGGCGGACGGTGCACGGCCGGTGTCCGGAGGTGCACGGCGCGCCGGCCGGCTGGGCCTGGACCGAAGTGCTGCGGGACCTTCTGGAAGCCGGCACCCCCGCGGACGACCGGCAGGCGCTGGCTCCGCTGCTGCACGACGGCGCGGCCATCGAGCCCGGCACCTTCTGGTTGGGGCACGCCGTCGCCGACGTGCTGAGCGCCGCGGCCGAAGCGCAGCCGCTGGCCGTGGTGCTCGACGACCTGCACCGGACCGACGGCCTGACGCTGGAGTTGCTGCGGCTGGTGGCCGACCGGATCAAGGACCTTCCGGTGTTGGTCATCGGTACCTACCGGCCGTCCGAAGACCGGGGCGAACTGGAGGTGGCGCGGGCGGCGCTGACGGTGCACACCGCGGCCCATCTGATGCTGGGCGGGTTGGATGCGGCGGCCACCGCCGCGCTGGCCGCCGACTGTGGGATGACCGCCGCCAGTGGAGAGGCCCTGCGGTTGCTGCGGGAGCGGACCGGCGGCAATCCGCTTTTCGTCCGGGAGCTCGCCCGGCTGATGGCAGCCGAAGGGCCGGACGCGGTGTGGGCGTCGGTGCCGGTCGGGGTGCGAGATGTGTTGCGGCGCAGGCTGGCCCGTCTGCCCGGCCCGACCGTCACCGCGTTGCGTCAGGCCGCGGTGCTGGGACGTGACATCGATGTCGACCTGCTGTCCGAACTGGGCGGCAGCGACCCTGACGACCTGCTCGACGCGTTGGAGCCGGCCGTCCTGCTCGGCCTGCTCGACGAGCCCGAGCCCGGCCGGTTGCGGTTCGCCCACGCGCTGGTCCGCGACACGCTCTACGAGGACACCTCGAAGCTACGCCGATCCCGATTGCACGCCGCGGCGTTGGAGTTGCTCCGCGCGCCGGGCCGGTCGGTCGACCCGGCCGCCTTGGCGCACCACGCCGTCGCCGCGGCGACTGCCGAAACATCCTTGGCCGCTGCGGCTTTCGCGACAGAGGCGGCCCGCGAGGCGGATTCGGTCGGCGCCCATGCCGAAGCCGCCCGGCAGTGGCGCGCGGCCGTACAGATGCTGGAGCTGGCGGTGGGCCGCCGGTTGCTGCCCCGTGCCGACGGGCTGGACGACGAGATCGCCGCCCGCTGCGGGTTGATCTCCGCGCTGGCCCAGTCCGGCGACGCCGTCGCGGCGCGCATCGAGATGAAGGCCGCGCTGCAGCTGTTGACCGGGAAGTCGCGCGACGACCTGATGGTTCGGGTCCTCACCGCATGGGACACCCCGTTGGTGTGGCGGGACCGCGAATACGACGAATCCGACGCGCAGATGATCGGGCTGCTGCGTCAGGTGCTGGCCGGTGACGGAAGCGGACTGCCCGCCGAACTCACCGTGGCCGACCGGATCCGGCTACTCAAGGCGCTGTATGTGGAACTGGAGGGCACCGACCCGGACGGGGCGCTGGCCGCCAGCACGGAACTGCTCGATCTGGCGCGTCAGGCCTACGCCGAGGACCCGGGCGCCTCGGGCCGGCTGCTGTGCACCGCGCTCAACGTCCGGGCCTACTGCGCACTGGGGCCCGACCTCGACGCCGAACGGGATTCGACCGCCGCCGAACTGCTGCGGACCGCGGAGGCCACCGAGCAGGCCGACTATCAGGCGGTGGCGCACTGGCTGCTGTCGTTGGCCGCAGGGCACCGCTCCGATCTGGCGACGGCGAAACGGCACGTCGACATCGCGGTGGCCCGGGCCGGCACCGGGCAGCTCGTCCACCTGCTCGGCGTGCTCGGCCTGTTCCGGGCCCGGATGCACCTGCTGGCGGGGCGGCTGGACGACGCGGTGAGCGCCTACACCGACCTGGCCGCGCGCATGGTGGAGAACGGTGCCGCCAACGGGGCCAAGCTGGCGATGGTGGGCCGGGTGACGGGTGAGTTCTGCCTCGGGGATCTGGGCCTACTGGCCGACGAGCTGGTGTTCTTCTACCGGGAGGTGTCGGTCGCCGCACTCGACGCCGCAGTGCTGGCCCTGATCGCGCGGGGCCGCGAGGCCGAGGCCCGCGAGCTGTGGGGGGACCGCGGGCCCATCGAGCGGGCGTACTTCTGGCTTCCGTTCACGGTGCTGCGCGTCAACGCGGCGGTGGCGCTCGGCGACCTCGAAGAGGCCCGGGCCCGGGCCGCCGATCTCGACGCGTATTCGGGTCGGATCGCCGGGCTCGGGGTCGACGGGTTGATGGTGGGCCCGGTCGACGACGCGCTCGCCGCTGCTGCCGACGCGCTCGGCCGGGTGGATGAGGCACGTGGTTACCGCGAGGCGGCCGCGACGTTGCGGGACCGGCTGGCCGCGGAGGCCAGGGCTTTCATCGACTGACGCCGGCGGTGCCGGCTTATCGGCTCACGCCGGCGGTGCCGGATTATCGGCTCACGCCGAATACCGCCCGCTCGCGTCGCCGGTGTACCAGCCGCAACGCGACCAGCATGACGCGCAGCCCGATGCTGGTGGTCTGTGCCAGGGCCGAACGTTCCTCGTCGGTCATCACTGCCAGCGAGCGCGGGCCGTCGAACGACATGCGGCTGCCGTCCCTGGCGGCGCGCTCCACCGACTCCCAGTCCGACACCGAGACGTGCTCGGTGATCAGGCCGAACACCTCGAGTTCCTCGTCGTTGATGTGCTCGGTCAGCAGTGCCGAGAGTTCGGCCAGTTCGATGGCCATGAGGCCGGCGATCTGGCGGTCGCCCATCGACAGCCGGAAGGCCGCGGCGCGGGCCCGCAATTGGTCCAGCCGCGGGTCGAGGGCGGCGTGGTCGTCGGTCAGCTCGCTGAGGTCGACATGACTGCCCACGCTGGCCTGGATCACCGGCCACAGCACGGTGTCCTCGGTGGTGTGGTGATGGTGAATGGAATCGCACAGCCACTCCAGGTACCGGGAGATCGCCCGGGCCCGGCCGGGAGTGCAGATCACGTCCCGGTCCCGCACCGCCGTGGCCAGGTCGGTCAGGCGCAGCAGATCGGCCAGCATGGCGCGGTGCGCCAAGGTGATACCCAGCAGGTCTGGTGCGGGATCGCCCGCACCACGGGGTGCGACGGTGACGGTGGTTGGCACGGCGTGCTCCTAGGGTTGTGCCGATCGCCGGTCGGCGGATCGGAAGTCTTGGAGCACAGCCTGCTTCCGGCGACTTAAGTGCGACTTGTATCCGGCTTGTCGCGGCCACAGTAGGGTTGCAGCCATGATCGACATCGACCTTGGCGAAGTGCGCAACTGGTTCGGCTTCGGTGTGGCCGGTAACTTCGCGGGCCATCTTGAGCAGGCGGGCGAAGCCGGGGATTTCGTCAAGGTCGTGACCGAAGGGTATGCGCCCAAAGGCATCTTCCCGTGGTACGCGCCCGGCCGGGACGACTTCCTCGGCGAGTTTCCGCTGTCCACCGACGCCATCCTGCTGCCGGAGCCCGGTGAGGTGGACGGCCCGCTGAACCTGCAGATCGAGCCCGAGGTCGGGGTGGCCTGCCACGTGGTGTGGAACGGCGACACCGTGGCGCGGCTCGAGCCGTTCGCCCTCGGCGCCTTCAACGACTGCTCGATCCGCCGGCCCGGCGCACCGAAGATCAGCTACAAGAAGAACTGGGGTCCGGCCTCCAAAGGGGTTGCGCCGCAGTTCTTCGAGATCAGTGACCTCACGCCGGACGGCCCGACCGCGACGATGCGGCTGGTCTGCTACCTGAGTGAGAACGACGGTGAACAGCACGCCTACGGCGTGGATTCACCGCTGGTGGGCTACTCGTACTACGGCGAGGTGCTGCTGGACTGGATCGTCGAACGGCTGGCCAACCAGAAGGGTTCGGCCGATACGCCGTTGGAGGACGTCGGCGCGCTGATGGTGGCCAGCGGCCATCCCGAGAACGTGCTGATCGGTATCGGCGCGACCCGCTACACCCCGTTGGGTGAGTCGACGTACCTCAAGCCGGGGGACGAGGCCATCGTCCGCGTGTACGACAGTGCCTCCAGCGCGGCTTCCGAACTGCGCCAGGTGGTCTCGGCGCGCTAGCCGCCGAGCAGTTCGTCGAGGAGTGCGACGAACTCCGTGGGCCGCTGTGGCGTGAACGCCGGATCGGGCCGGGTCCCGTTGACCTTCAAGGTGATCAGGGTCGACTTGATCGGTCGCCACACGTCCAGCGGCAGCCAGCGGCGCAGGTCGCTGCTGCCCCAGATGCGGAACCGGTTGAGGACCAGGCCGAGTGACTCGGCCCGGTACGAACGGATGTCCCGCAGCGGGATCACTTTCGACGTTCCCGACGGGAAGTGGTAGCGCCGCAAGGTGATCGCCTCGCGATCCAGCTGGATCAGGCCGTCGTCGTAGTACTGGCGCGGCGCACTCATTGTTTGGCGCCCGGCGTTTTTTGCTCCTCGCGTGCGCACCGCAACTCGTGGCCCTTGGTGGTCAGGCACTTGCCGTTCTCCAGGTTCCACTGCCAGCCGTGCAGGTTGCAGGTGAGGGTGTTGCCTTCCACCACACCGAATTTCGACAGATCGGCCTTCAGGTGCGGGCACCGGCGCTGGATCTGGAAGCCGTCCAGGGTGATCGACGAGGAATCGTCGTGGGCCTCGGCGAACCAGCCGTCGGCATACGCGATGCGCTCGTCGGTCAGGCACTTGAAGAAGGTGTACAGGTACTCGTTGTAGCCGCCGACGCGCCATGCCTTGAAGCGGGTGGACAGGAAGATGGTGTTCACCCAGTCCGGTTCGTTGTCGCGCAGTACGGTGCGCACCAGCTCAGGCGGGATCGCGAACCCGTAGCGGAACTTCTCGTCCGCGATGGGCTCGCGCACAAGACGTTTCGGGAAATCCAGGACCACGGTCTCGGTGTGGCCCGGGCCGGACAGTCGCAGCTCGACCGGGTAACCGATGCCGTCGCAGATCTGATCGGTCTGGCCCATGATCGGCTCGAACAACGCGCGCAGACCGGGCAGCAGCGGTTCGCCCGCGGCCGGGGCCCACGACGCCTTCTTCGCGGCCAGCACCGGCGCCATCCGCTGTGCGTACTCCTCGATGTACGCGGCTTTTCCGGTGGTGAAGATCGTCTCCGGATCCTCGACCGGGTGGGTCAGTGAATCGAGTTGCGAGCCGGTGAAATCCGCGGTGCTGCCGGGGATCATCAGCAGGCCGCCGTCGTGGCCGTGGCGCCGCATCTGGTCCAGGAACACCACCTGGTCGGGGAAGATGTTCGCCGGGTCGCCGTGGTCGTCGTTGAGATCGCGCAGTTCGGCATCCAGGAAGCACGGCGGCCCGGCCGAGGGAATCACCCAGGTCGCCCCGACCTGTGCGATGTACTGGCGGCACCGGTCCATCTGGCGTTGGCGCTTCTGCACGCCGAAGGCCTCTTTGGCGCGGGCCGGCATGTCGTAGACCATCGGGTACCAGATGGCTCCCGAGTACTGCAGCATGTGCACGTCGATCTGGCCGAAGTCGGCGTGCAGCATTTCCAGGTCGACGGGACGCGCGTCGTTCATGTTGAATGCGACGGTCTCGCCGTCGTCGACCACCAGGCCCGAATCTCCGATCGGTCCGTCGGCGGGTGCGCGCAGCGCGACGATCATCACATCGAGGTCGCCCTTGGGTCCGCTGACGGTGTGCCGATGCGAATCGGTGGTCTCGAAGAAGCGGTGAAAGCCCAGTGCCTCGAGTTCGCGCTGCAGGTCCGGCACCGGAAAGTCGGGCAGCAGCACCACCGCGTCCTTGTTGACGTGACGGCGCAGGTTCTCGGGGTCGAAGTGGTCCTTGTGCAGGTGTGACACGTAGAGGTAATCGACGTTGCCGAGGGTGTCCCAGTCGAGCCCGCTGTTGTCCGGAAACGGGAACCACGAGGCGAAGTAGGCGGGGTTGACCCAGGGGTCGCACAAAATGCTGCCAGCCTTGGTCTCGATCAGGAAGCCGGCATGCCCGACGCTGGTGACCTGCACAAACGGCCTTTCGATGGAGTACTTCGATGCCCGCCCAGCCTAGCCCGAGTTGGGTGACGCGCCGATCCGGGCTGGGATTAGGCTGGCTACGTGGAACCGGTGTACGGGACAGTCATACAACTCGCTCGGGCCGCCTGGCGGCTGCAGGGGCTGAAGTTCACCGTGACCGGGGTGGAGAACCTCCCGGTCACCGGCGGTGCGGTGGTGGCCATCAACCACACCAGCTACTTCGACTTCACCTTCGCCGGCCTGCCTGCGTACCTGCAGAAGCGGGGCCGCAAGGTGCGGTTCATGGCAAAGAAGGAAGTCTTCGACAACAAGGTCACCGGCCCGATCATGCGCAGCCTGCGCCATATCGAGGTGGACCGCGACAGCGGGGCGGCCTCGTTCGAGTCCGCGGTCGACTACCTCAAGGCCGGTGAGCTCGTCGGGGTGTACCCGGAAGCGACGATCAGCCGCAGCTTCGAGATCAAGGACTTCAAGTCCGGCGCGGCACGGATGGCGATCGAGGCCGGGGTGCCGATCGTGCCGCACATCGTCTGGGGTGCGCAGCGCATCTGGACCAAGGGCTACCCGAAGAACCTGTACCGGCCCAAGGTGCCGATCTCGATCGCGGTGGGCGAGCCGATCCAGCCGACGCTGCCCGCAGTCGAACTCACCGCACTGCTGCATTCGCGCATGCAGCATCTGCTGGCCCAGGTCCAGGACGCCTACGCCCCACACCCGGCCGGTGAGTTCTGGGTGCCGCACCGTCTTGGCGGCTCGGCGCCGACGCTGGCCGAGGCCAACCGGATGGACGCCGACGAGGCTGCCGCGAAGGCGGCCAGGAGAGCAGAGGCAGGTCCGGCGGGACCTTCTGAGCCCACCGGGGCCCCGGGGTAAGTCGCGTATGGAACCGGTTTTCCGAAGTTTGGAGATCACCGCCAGGCTCGCGGTCCGGGCCACCGGCACCCGCATCACCTTCCGCGGGCTGGACAACCTCCCCGTCACGGGTGGCGCTGTCGTGGCCATCAACCACACCAGCTACGTCGATTTCCTGCCTGCCGGTCTGGCGGCCACCGAGCGCGGCCGGCGGATGCGGTTCATGATCAAGGCCGAGATGGACGAGGTGAAGGTGGTGCACTACCTGATCAAGCACACCGGGACGATCCCGGTGGACCGCCGGGCCGGCGCCGGCGCGTACACCGTCGCCGTGGACGCGTTGCGCAGCGGTGAGCTGGTCGGGGTGTACCCGGAGGCCACGATCAGCCGGAGTTTCGAGCTCAAGGAGTTCAAGACCGGAGCGGCCCGCATGGCGTCGGAGGCCGGGGTGCCGATCATCCCGCTGATCGTCTGGGGTGCGCAGCGGATCTGGACCAAAGATCATCCGAAGTCACTGGGGCGCAAGCGAATTCCGATCTCGGTGGCGGTAGGTGAACCGATCCGGGCGGCGGGTTCGGTGGCCCGGATCGATGAGTCCCTCCGGGCCGGGATGTCGGCCCTGCTGACCGAGGCTCAGCGGGATTACCCCGCCCCGCAGGGCGCGTACTGGGTTCCGCACCGGCTTGGTGGAAGCGCGCCGACCCTGGCGCAGGCCAAGCGGCTGGACGAGGCGGAGTTGGCCGAACGCGCGCGCAAGCGGGCGAGCGAAGGGACCGGGAAAAACGGCCGGGCGAGCGAAGCGACGGGGAAAAACTGATGAGCGCGGAACGGGCGCCGGGGCTGATCGCCACCGACGTGGACGGAACGTTGCTCGACGAGGACGAGAAGGTCACGCCGCGCACCCGGGCCGCGGTCCAGGCCGCAGTCGCGGCGGGGGCGACGTTCGTGCTGGCCACCGGGCGCCCGCCACGCTGGATCGCACCGGTAGTCGACGGGCTCGGCCTGGCGCCGATGGCGGTGTGCGCCAACGGTGCGGTGATCTACGACCCCGCCACTGATCGGATCGTCTCGGCGCACACGCTGTCGGCCGACGTGCTCGGCGAGCTCGCCGAGATCGCCACCCGGGTGATTCCCGGCGCGGGGCTGGCGGTGGAACGGGTGGGCTCGTCGGCCCATGACGCGGCGACCCCGCAGTTCGTCAGCTCGCCGGGGTACGAGCACGCCTGGCTCAACCCGGACAACACCGAGGTGTCGGTTGAGGATCTGCTCAGCGCCCCCGCGGTCAAGCTGCTGATCCGCAAGGCCGGCGCACGTAGCGCCGACATGGCCGCCGAGTTGCTCAAACACGTTGGTTTGCAAGGCGATATCACCTACTCGACCAACAACGGGCTGATCGAGGTGGTGCCGCTGGGCATCAGCAAGGCCACCGGTGTCGAGGAGCTGGCGGCCCCGCTCGGGCTTACCTCCGCCGACATCGTGACCTTCGGCGACATGCCCAATGACATCCCGATGCTGCGCTGGGCACAGCGCGGGGTGGCGATGGGCAATGCGCACCCCGAAGCGGTCGACGCGGCCGACGAGGTCACCGTGACCAACAGCGAAGACGGGGTGGCCCGGGTGCTGGAACGCTGGTGGTCCTGAGCGCTCAGGTGATCGGGGTGAAGCGCTCCAGCTGCACCGGCTGCTGATCGGGCGACGGCGGCGGCAGTTCCACCGGCATGCCGTCGACCACGCGGGTGACGGTGCCCTTCTCGCGGTCGAAGTTGAGGGTTCCGTGCTGGAAGTTCTGCACGATCCACTGGGGCTCGGGGATTTCGGCACTCGTCGGCAGGCCGAGGACTCCGCGTTCGAAGCCGAGTGTTCCCCAGGCTTCGTAGATGGCTCCGGTGACCGGTTCGGCGCCGCTGTCCGGCGACCAGTACACGGCGCCGCGCTCGAAGGTCGCGTAGCGGGCGGTCCCTTCGCCGGCGGTCTCGGGCGAGGTCGGATTGCCCAGCATGCCGTTGGGCCCGCCTTCGGCCTGCCAGCGGTTGTATATCGCGCCGCCGCGCATCTGGTCGGCCAGGTCGGCGGGGCCGGGCGGTTGGTTGAACCGGGCGGCGATGTCGCGGATGCGGTTCATCTGGGCGTAGGCCGCGTTGCCGGGGCAGTCGGTGATGCCGACGTCGCGGTGGGTGAAGATCGACGGCAGGGTCGGGGTGGCTCCGCGCGGGAAGTGGGTGAAGGACCCGCCCGCCGAGGTGAGTACGACGGTGCCGTGCGGGTCGACGTGATCGAGGCCGAGTCGCCAGCCCAGCAGACGGCCGGTGTTGCGTACCTGGATCTCGGTGGGCGGCACGACGTCGAAGTCGCCCATCATCGCCACGCCCCAGGTGTCGATGTTGAAGCCGCCGGTGTGGGACCCCTCGACCGGCCGGTCCATGCCGCCGGCGCGGCCCTCGAACACCTGGCCGTACTTGTCGACCATCGCGTTGTAGGCGATGTCGCACCAGCCCAGCTCGCGGGTGTGGTACTCGTAGATCGACCGGATGATGCCTGCTGAATCTTCGGGGGCGTAGTCGTTGCTACCGGCTGTGTGGTGCACGATGCCGGCCCGAATGCCCTTGTCGTACACGGTGTTTCCGCATCGCATCGACTCGTTGGCACCCCACTGCGCGCGGGTGATGATGGTCGGCGGCTGGCCGGGGTTGATGGCGGCGGTCGGCAGCGGGCCGACGTCGACGGGTGCCTGGGGCGGGCTGATCAGCACCGCGGTGACGTTCTGGCCGATCGGGGCCTCGACGTTGGCGGGCACGTAGCCGAGTGCGGGCTTGGCCGCCGCGGGCTTGCCGGGCTTACCCGTCTTGCCCTGTGGCGGTGCCTGGGGCGCGCGGGTGACGGAGATCTGCACGGTGTTGGTGCGGCCGACGAACACCGGTTCGGTGCCGCGCGGGCCCGGGGTGTCCGCGCCGACGCCATCGAGGTTCTCGGCCTGGTACCAGGGTCCCCAGCTGCCGTCGTCCTTGAGGGCACGAACCCGGGCAGATGTGCCACGCAGGTCCGGTGAGGTGAGCGCGACCATCGAGAACGGACTGTCCTGATGAATCTCGCGGATGCTCTCGCCGACCGCGAGGTTGTCGAGTGGTTGCTGGGTGAGCTGTGGTGCGGCGCTGGGCTGCTCGGACTGTTCGCCGGAATCGGTACCGGCGATCGCCCACGGCACGATCACGACCGTCGCCGCAAGGGCGGTGAAGAGAATCGACGGCGCGGAACGGCGGGACTGCACGGACTGATGTTACGTATGAGTCTAGTGTTACGAATGTTTCGACACGGTCCGTTTCGTGATCTTTCGTTGCACGGATTTCAACGCAACGGCACCGCAGAGCCAGATGGCTTCTGCGGTGCCGTTCTTCTAACCGGGTCTTTGTTACGGGGCCGGCGGTGCCGGGGCCGGGACCGGCGGCGCCGCGGGCACCGGCGGCTTCATCGCCGAGGTGATGGCCGGCATCACCATGCCCTTGAGCAGGTCGATCGCCTGTCCTGCGCCGAGCTGGTTGGCGGCGCTGGACAGATCGCCGAACAGGCCTCCGCCGCCACCGCCGGTGGCCGGCATCGCCGACAACGACGGATCGGCGCCCAGGAGCGGGTAGGTGCCCGCGCTCGGGTCGAGCCCGACCGGAGACGAGATCGGCACCTCACCCGGTGCGCCGCCCAGTCCGCCCAGTCCACCCAGCGACGGGTCGAGGCCCGCCGGCGAGGTGGTCAGGCCGTTGCCGCCCAACGAGGTCGGAGACGTCGTCAGCCCGCCCGGTGCGCCGCCGGGGGTGAGCGCCGGGTTGGTCAGCGAGCCCGCCGGGTCGGTCAACCCGCCGGTGGCCGGCGGGGTGAGGGCCGGGTTGGTCAGCGACCCTGCGCCGCCGGCCGGGGTGAGTGCCGGGTCGGTGAGCGACCCGGGTGCCGACGGCAGCGCACCTGCCGGCGAGCCGGCGGTGGGGGACAGGCCGTTGGGGCTGGTCAGCATCGGGTCAGGGGAGGCCAATCCGGGTGCGGTCAAACCCTGTCCGGGCAGACCGCCCGGCGGGGTCAGGCCCGGTGCGGTCAGGCCCGGGGATGCCAGGCCGGGCGAGGTCAGGGTCGGCGAGCCGAGGGACGGTGCCGGGGTGGAGCTGTTGAGAAACGGCATCGGTGGCAGGTTGACGCCGAACTGGGACAGGCCCTGCGAGAGCGCGGACATCAGTTCACCGGGGAGGTCGGTGACCAGTGCGGCCTGGGTGAACTCACGCTCCTGGGGCGCGGGGGACAGCTGCGACATGGCAACAAGGGCGACTGGACTTGCGACGGCCACTGCGGCGACTGCGCTCATGGCTGTCGAGAGCTTGCGTCGACGGCGGTTCGGCACGGAAGTCTCCTCAATATGTTTACTGCAAGGACTGCACTTCGGATTACGGGGTGGTGCTTTCCTCTTGCTTCGTCGGCGTTCTGAGACCAGATGCTGTGAAGTCCATGAGTGCCGACGAGATCGATGTTAAAGCTGTGACTCGTGGGTCTAAAGTGGCGATATTGAATCGTGAGCGAATTGCGACCTGGGCCCTTCGTCGAATTCGGGGCCCGGGGGCGTGGTCGGATACCCTGGCTGCCGATGACGTCCTTATCTCCCCGGGTCACGACCGACCAGTCCAGCGGACATTTCGACTTATTCGTCGTCGGCTCCGGTTTCTTCGGCCTGACGATCGCTGAGCGTGCGGCGACGCAACTGGGCAAGCGTGTCCTTGTTATCGAGCGCCGCCCGCATATCGGCGGCAACGCCTACTCGGAAGCCGAACCGCAGACCGGTATCGAGGTCCACAAGTACGGCGCCCACCTGTTCCACACGTCCAACCAACGGGTGTGGGACTACGTGCGGCAGTTCACCGACTTCACCGGCTACCAGCACCGGGTCTTCGCGATGCACGCCGGCCAGGCCTACCAGTTCCCGATGGGGCTCGGCCTGGTCTCGCAGTTCTTCGGCCGCTACTTCACCCCGGACGAGGCCCGCGCCCTGATCAAGGAGCAGGCCAGCGAGATCGCCGGGCACGAGGCGGCCAACTTCGAGGAGAAGGCCATCTCGCTGATCGGGCGCCCGCTCTACGAGGCGTTCGTGAAGGCCTATACCGCCAAGCAGTGGCAGACCGACCCGAAGGAACTGCCCGCGGCCAACATCACCCGGCTGCCGGTGCGCTACACCTTCGACAACCGCTACTTCAACGACACATACGAGGGCCTCCCGGTCGACGGGTACACCGCCTGGCTGGAGAACATGGCCGCCGACGACCGCATCGAGGTCCGGTTGGACACCGACTGGTTCGACGTCCGCGACGAGCTCCGCGCCGCCAATCCCGACGCGCCGGTGGTGTACACGGGGCCGCTCGACCGCTACTTCGACTACTCCGAGGGCCGGTTGGGCTGGCGCACACTGGATTTCGATCTGGAAGTGCTCGATACCGGTGACTTCCAGGGCACCCCGGTGATGAACTACAACGACGCCGATGTGGACTACACCCGCATCCACGAGTTCCGGCATTTCCACCCCGAGCGGGACTACCCGGCCGACAAGACCGTGATCATGCGGGAGTACTCGCGATTCGCCAAAGAAGACGACGAGCCGTACTACCCGATCAACACCGAATCCGACCGCGCCCTGCTGGCCTCCTACCGGGCCCGCGCCAAGGCTGAGACCGCCACTGCGAAGGTGCTTTTCGGCGGCCGGCTGGGCACGTACCAGTACCTCGACATGCACATGGCCATCGCCAGTGCACTGAACATGTACGACAACACCCTGGCACCGCACCTGTCCGACGGTGCGCCGCTGGCTACCGAAGAGGAAAGCAGCAAAGCATGAGTGACATCCCATCCGGCGCGCTCGACGCCGGAGAGTCGCGGGCCGTCAGTCTGCTGGCCCGCGTCATCCTGCCGCGACCGGGCGAGCCGCTCGACGTCCGCAAGCTCTACCTCGACGAGGACCCGACCAATGCCCGCCGGGCGCATGCGCCGACCCGCACCACCCTGGAGATCGGCACCGAATCCGGGATCTCGTTCGCGACCTACTTCAACGCGTTCCCGGCCAGCTACTGGCGGCGCTGGTCGACCCTGAAGTCCGTGGTGCTGCGCGTCGAGCTGACCGGCACCGCCCGCGTCGACGTGTACCGGTCCAAGGCCACCGGCGCCCGGATCACCGTCGGCGGTGCCCCCGTGTCCAGCGGTGACTCCGCCGAACCGGCGAGCGTCGAATTCGAGATCGACCTGGCCCCGTTCGAGGACGGCGGCTGGATCTGGTTCGACATCACCAGCAACACCGCGGTGCGGGTGCACAGCGCCGGCTGGTACGCCCCGACACCCGCGCCGGGCCGGGCCAACGTGGCCGTCGGCATCCCGACCTTCAACCGGCCGTCGGACTGCGTCAACGCGCTTGCCGCGTTGACCTCGGATCCGTTGGTAGACGAGGTGATCAGTGCGGTCATCGTGTCCGACCAGGGCACCAGCAAGGCCAAGGACCATCCCGGTTTCGAGGCTGCCGCGGCCGCGCTGGGCAACCGACTGACGATTCATAACCAGCCCAACCTCGGTGGGTCCGGTGGCTACAGCCGCGTGATGTACGAGGCGCTGAAGAACACCGACTGTGAGCAGATCCTGTTCATGGACGACGACATCCGCATCGAACCCGATTCGATCCTGCGTGCCCTGGCGATGAACCGGTTCGCCAAGGAGCCGATGCTGGTCGGCGGGCAGATGCTCAACCTGCAGGAGCCGTCACACCTGCACATCATGGGCGAGATGGTGGACCGGACCAACTTCATGTGGTCGGCCGCGCCCAACGCCGAATACGACCACGACTTCGCCAAGCACGCGCTCGACGACACCGATTCGGCCCGTAGCAAGCTGCTGCACCGCCGGATCGACGTGGACTTCAACGGCTGGTGGATGTGCATGATCCCGCGGCAGGTGGCCGAGGAGCTCGGGCAGCCGCTGCCGCTGTTCATCAAGTGGGACGACTGCGAGTACGGCCTGCGCGCCGCCGAGCACGGGTACCGCACGGTCACGCTGCCCGGTGCGGCGATCTGGCACATGGCCTGGAGCGACAAGGACGACGCGATCGACTGGCAGGCCTACTTCCACCTGCGCAACCGACTGGTCATCGCCGCGATCCACTGGGACGGCGACGTGCGCGGGCTGCTGGCCAGCCACCTCAAGGCCACGTTCAAACACCTTCTGTGCCTTGAGTATTCGACGGTCGCCATCCAGAACCGGGCCATGGAGGATTTCCTGGCCGGCCCGGAACACATCTTCTCCATCCTGGAATCGGCGCTGCCCGATGTCCGCAAGATGCGCCAGGAGTACCCAGACGCCGTCGTGCTGCCCGGTGCCACCGAGCTGCCCCCGCCCTCGGACCTCAAGCGCAAGAAGATCGGCATCCCGGTGTCCAAGCCGGCCATCCTGTTCAACCTGGCCCGCGGTGTCGTCACCCAGCTGCGCCGGCACGATCCGGAGACCCACATCCGGCCGCAGAT
Source organism: Mycolicibacterium sp. 050232 (assembly GCA_036235365.1). Lineage (GTDB taxonomy): Bacteria > Actinomycetota > Actinomycetes > Mycobacteriales > Mycobacteriaceae > Mycobacterium. The sequence continues at coordinate 64,091 of JAZBEZ010000015.1, forward strand.
CAATGTGGCCACCCAGGACGCTCGCTGGTTCTCGCTGTGCCGCGTCGACGGGGTCACCGTCACCACGGCCGACGGCCGGGGTGTGGTGTACCGGCAGCGTGACCGCGCCAAGATGTTCGCGTTGCTGCGTGCCTCGCTGCGCCAGCAGTTGCGTGTGGTCCGTCAGTTCGACCGGATGCGCAAGGTCTATCGTGAGGCGCTGCCGGTGCTGACCAGCACCCAGAAGTGGGAGACGGTGTTGCTGACAGAGTCGGCGGAGAAAAACTGAGATGACCGATGCCCCGCGCGGCGAGGACGCCGTGTTGGTCGCCGTGCAGTCTGCCCTGGCCACCCGGCCGGGCGTGCTGACCGGCGCGCGTGCGCTGTCGCATTTCGGTGAGCACAGCCTGGGTTGGCTCGGGCTCGCGGCCGTCGGTGCCGTGGCCCAGCCCGCCAAGCGCAAGTCTTGGCTGGCGGTGGGTGCCGGAGCGTTCCTGGCCCATGCCGCCGCGGTCCTGATCAAGCGGGTGGTGCGCCGGGAGCGGCCGCATCATCCCGACATCGCCGTGAACGTCGGGACCCCGAGCCGGCTGAGTTTCCCGTCGGCACATGCCACCTCGACCGCCGCGGCGGCCGTACTGCTGGCGCGGACCACTGGCCTGCCGGTGCGGGTGGCGCTGGTGGTGCCGATGGCGCTGTCGCGTCTGGTGTTGGGCGTGCACTATCCCACCGATGTACTGACCGGCGTGGCCGTCGGGACGGTCGTGGGTTCTGTGGTCGGAAAAACTGCCGGTGTCGGGGCCGAAGGAGACTGTGGCCGATGAGTGAGGAAGCGCCCCCGGAGCTCGGGCCGCCCAAGAATCTGGCCTCCGGGCTGATCAAGGCGATCCGTCCGCGGCAGTGGATCAAGAACCTGCTGGTGCTGGCCGCGCCGCTGGCCGCGGTCGGCAGCGGCATCGAGTACAACTATGCCGAGCTCGCCTACAAGGTGTCGATCGCGTTCGTGGTGTTCTGTCTGGCCGCGTCGTCGATCTACCTGATCAACGACGCGCGTGACGTCGAGGCCGACCGCGCCCATCCCACCAAGCGGTTCCGGCCGATCGCCGCGGGTGTGGTGCCGGAGTCGCTGGCCTACGTGGTGGCGATCGTGCTCGCGCTGGCCTCGCTGGGCATCTCGTGGCTGTTGACCCCGGATCTGGCCTTGGTGATGGCGGTGTACATCGCCATCCAGTTGGCGTACTGCTTCGGCCTCAAGCACCAGGCGGTGCTCGACATCTGCATCGTGTCCTCGGGGTTCCTACTCCGCGCGATCGCCGGTGGTGTGGCCGCAGACATCCCGCTGTCGCAGTGGTTCCTTCTGGTGATGGCCTTCGGCTCACTGTTCATGGCGGCCGGAAAGCGTTATGCCGAGTTGCAATTGGCCGAGCGCACCGGTGCCAAGATCCGCAAGTCGCTGGAGCGCTACACGAGCAGCTACCTGCGCTTCGTGTGGACGTTGTCGGCCACTGCGATGGTGGTCTGTTACGGCCTGTGGGCCTTCGGGCGCGACAGTGCCAACGACGCGCTGGGGCTCGACGGCCAGGATGCGTCGTGGTACGCGATCACGATGGTTCCGTTCACGATCGCGATCCTGCGCTATGCGGTTGACATTGATGGTGGCATCGCCGGTGAGCCAGAGGAGATCGCGCTGAAAGACCGAGTGCTGCAGATCCTGTTCCTGGCGTGGATCGGAACCATCGGTGCTGCCATCTACTTCAGCTGACCGAATTACTCTGCGCCGCCTGGCGGGCGGCGTGGGCGACCGGTTGGCGCGCTGGCCGGTGTTCCCGTACGACGTCACGGTACGGGTCAGTCTGTGGGTGAGCGTGGTCGTGGTGGCCGGGCTGTTCGGCTGGGGTGCCTGGCAGCGCCGCTGGATCGCCGACGACGGCCTGATCGTGCTGCGCACGGTGCGAAACCTGTTGGCGGGCAACGGCCCGGTTTTCAACGCCGGTGAGCGGATCGAGGCCAACACCTCAACGGTATGGACCTACCTGGTGGCGCTGGGTGCCTGGCTCGGCGGCCCGGTCCGGATGGAGTACGTGGCCCTGGCCTTCGCGCTGACGCTGAGCGTGCTCGGCGTCGTGCTGGCGATGCTCGGTACCGGCCGGTTGTACGCCCCGAGCCTGCAGGGCCGCCGCGCGCTGCTGCTGCCCGCCGGTGTGCTGGTCTACATCGCGGTCCCGCCGGCGCGCGATTTCGCCACCTCGGGGCTCGAAAACGGTTTGGTACTGGCCTATTTGGGTCTGCTGTGGTGGATGATGGTGTGCTGGTCGCAGGCGCTGCGCGCGGCTCCCAAAACGGTGGGTCGGGGCAGTCCGAAGACCGCGCCGCCTCCGGTTTCGAGCCGCTACTTCGAGGGGGCGCTGGCCGCGGTCGCCGGGCTGAGCGTGCTGATCCGTCCGGAGCTGGCCCTGATCGGCGGCGGCGCACTGGTCATGATGCTGATCTCGGCGCGCGGATGGCGCCGCCGGGCCCTGATCGTGGTGGCCGGTGGACTGCTGCCGGTCGCCTACCAGATCTTCCGGATGGGTTACTACGGGCTGCTGGTGCCGGGCACCGCGGTGGCCAAGGACGCCTCGGGATCCAAGTGGTCCCAGGGCCTGACCTATCTCACCAATTTCAACCAGCCGTACCTGCTGTGGGTGCCGGTGATGCTGCTGGCCGCGCTCGGCGTGGTGCTGCTGACCACGAGGACCCGGCCGTGGTGGGTCCGCCACCAGGTGCCGCGCGGCTACGGCTGGCTGGCCCGGACCGTCCAAAGTCCGGCTGCCGTAGTGCTTTTCATGTTCGCCAGCGGACTGCTGCAGGCGATCTACTGGGTTCGCCAGGGCGGTGACTTCATGCACGGCCGGGTGTTGCTGACCCCGCTGTTCTGCCTGCTGATGCCCGTCGCGGTGATCCCCGTCGTGCTGCCCGACGGCACCAAGTTCACCCGGGAGACGGGTTACCTGCTGGCCGCGGCCACGAGCGTGCTGTGGGCCGCGGTGGCGGGCTGGTCGATCTGGGCCGCGAACTCGCCGGGCCTGGGTGCCGACGGGACGCGCGTCACCTACACCGGCATCGTCGACGAGCGCCGGTTCTACTCGCAGGCCACCGGTCATGCACACCCGTTGACCGCCGCGGACTACCTGGACTACCCGCGCATGCGCGCGGTGCTGACCGCGATCGACAACACCCCCGACGGGGCACTGTTGTTGCCGTCGGGCAACTACGACGTGTGGGATGTCGTACCCGCCTATCCGCCCCCGCCGGACCTCACGCCCGAACAGCGGCGGGCGCTGCGGACGCCGCACACCGTGTTCTTCACCAACATGGGCATGCTCGGCATGAACGTCGGGCTCGACGTTCGGGTGATCGACCAGATCGGCCTGACCAACCCGCTGGCGATGCACACCCAACGGCTGACCGACGGCCGGATCGGCCACGACAAGAACCTGTTCCCGGACTGGGCGGTGGCCGAGGGCCCGTTCCTCAAAACCAAGCCGTATGTCCCGCAGTACCTCGACGAGGAATGGATCGCCCAGGCCGAGGCCGCGCTGGCCTGCCCGGCCACCGAGTCGATGCTGAACTCGGTGCGCGGCGAGATGAGTCCGCGCCGGTTCCTGTCCAACCTGGCGCACGCGTACGAGTTCACCAAGTACCGGATCGACCGCGTGCCGCTCTATGACCTGAAGCGTTGCGGACTGCCGGTTCCCGAGCCCAAGAAGCCGCCGTACACGGGGATGCCCGCCACCGGTCCCTGAGAGCGGCGGAACCGAATCTGTGTGTTTGGTAACGCCCGGCCCGCCCCGACCGATACCCAGACGAGCCTGTACACCGATCTTGAACGGACGGTACAAAAAACCGATGCTGACCTCTGGTATCGACATCTGGTCGCAGGCACCCGAACCAGACCTGATCGCGACCGGCAATGGCGCAGGGCCGACCAGGGACGACAACTGCTGCAGAGAAGCACCGCGCGCTCGTGTGGTTGACTACACGGGCACGTGAGCCGCTTACGTCGGTCTTAATCGATGTGCGGAATACGAAGAAGAGATTCAGATAGGGAGCGGTATGAAGTTCGTTGGGAAGATGCGCGGCCTGTCGCGCCGGTTGACGGTTGCGGCCGCCGCTGCGGCCGTACTGCCTGGCCTGGTTGGCGTCGTAGGCGGATCGGCGACCGCTGGAGCCTGGTCTCGGCCCGGCCTGCCGGTCGAGTATCTCGAAGTTCCGTCGGCCGGGATGGGACGGGACATCAAGGTCGAGTTCCAGAGCGGTGGTGCGGGTGCACCCGCGCTCTATCTGCTCGACGGTATGCGCGCCCGCGAAGACCAGAACGGCTGGGACATCGAACTGCCCACGTTCGAGTGGTTCCTGAACTCGGGCATCTCGGTCGTCATGCCGGTCGGTGGCCAGTCCAGCTTCTACACCGACTGGTACAAGCCGGCGTGTGGCACCAAGGACGGCGGCTGCAAGACCTACAAGTGGGAGACCTTCCTGACCCAGGAGCTCCCGGCATGGCTCGCGGCCAACAGGGAAGTGAAGTCGACCGGTAGCGCCGTGGTCGGTCTGTCGATGGCCGGTTCGTCGGCTCTGATGCTGTCGGCTCGCCACCCGGATCAGTTCATCTACGCGTCCTCGCTGTCGGGCACGTTGAACCCGTCCGAGGGCTGGTGGCCGATGCTGATCGGTGTCTCGATGGGTGACGCCGGCGGTTACAAGGCCGACGACATGTGGGGCAAGACCGAGGATCCGAACAGCGCCTGGAAGGCCAACGATCCGACCGAGAACGTCGCGACGCTGGCCAACAACGGCACTCGCCTGTGGGTGTACTGCGGTAACGGCAAGCCGGGCGAGCTCGGTGGCACCGACCTGCCCGCCAAGTTCCTCGAGGGCTTCGTCTGCCGGACGAACTCCACCTTCCAGGAGAAGTACATCGCAGCCGGTGGCAAGAACGCGGTGTTCAACTTCCCGCAGAGCGGTACGCACAACTGGGCCTACTGGGGCCAGCAGCTGCAGGCCATGAAGCCTGACCTGCAGCGTGTCCTGGGCGCCACTCCGACCGCCTAGGTCCAAATACGGAAGACGGCGGCGATCCCCACGGGATCGCCGCCGTCAGCCGTTTCTGGGCCCCGGCTGTGGTTGCGATGTGGTTCACTACAACGCGGGTTACGTGTGCGGGGGCACTTCGAGCGACCGGCAGCAGGAGAGGTTGATGATGAGGCGTGCGTTGAGTCTGATGCGGGCGATGCTGCTGGCCCTGTTGGCCTCGGTGCTCGGTGCCGGTCTCTGGGCCGTGTCGGCGACGACGGGCGCTCCGGCGCGCGCCGACGGCGTCGAGTACCTCATGGTTCCCTCGGCCGCGATGGGCCGCGACATCCCCGTGGCGTTCCAGGGCGGCGGCCCGCACGCGGTGTTCCTGCTCGACGCGTTCAACGCGGCTCCTGACGTCAGCAACTGGGTCAATGCCGGTCATGCGATGTCGACCCTGGCCGGCCGCGGCATCTCGGTGGCCGCCCCGGCCGGCGGCGCGTTCAGCCTCTACACGAACTGGGAGCAGGACGGCAGCAAGCAGTGGGAGACCTTCCTGTCGGCCGAGCTGCCGGACTGGCTGGCCGCCAACAAGGGTCTGGCCCCGGGCGGGCACGGGGTGGTCGGCGCCTCGCAGGGCGGCACGGCCGCGCTGACGCTGGCCGCGTTCCACCCCGACCGGTTCCGTTTCGCCGGATCGCTGTCCGGTTTCCTGACTCCGTCGGCCACCACTCTCAACGGCGCGATCACCGCAGGCATGGCGCAGTTCGGCGGGGTGGACAGCTACGGCATGTGGGGTGCCCCACAGCTGGGCCGCTGGAAGTGGCATGACCCCGACGTGCACGTGCAGTTGCTGGCCGATGCCAACACCCGGCTGTGGGTGTACAGCCCGGGCGCGCTCACCTGCAGCGACCCGGCCGCGATGATCGGTGTGTGCGATCTCGCCCAGGGCAGCAACCGGTCGTTCTACCAGCACTACCGCTCGGTGGGCGGCAGCAACGGGCACTTCGACATCCCGTCCGGTGGCCAGCACGACTGGGGTAGTTGGGCCCCGCAGCTGGCGCAGATGTCGGGCGAACTGGTCGCGACGATCAAGTAGACGGCCGGGCGGCCCGCCGTAGTGACCAGAATCAGCTGCGCCGGGGCACTTTTCACCAGCCGGTACGGTGGAAGCGTGCAGCACACGGTACGGTCGGCCACCCTGGTGGTAGCGGTGTCCGCTGCGTCGTTGCTCACGGCATGCGATGCGGGCGGTGACATCATGGCGCCGCTGGCTCTGCCCACGTCACAGGTCAACGGGGCGCAGCCGCAGGCGGTGTCCGCCCAGCCGCTTCCACGCCGTAACGGTGAGCTGGAGCTCACGTCGCAGCAGCACACCTACCTCGACGAGCTCAAGGCCGCCGGGATCACCCCGTCCAGTGAGTTGCTGGCGCTGTCGATCGGGTCCTATGTGTGCCAGGGTCGCGCCGCCAGGCAGAATGACCAGGCCGTGCGCGATTTCGTGCTTCCGCTGGTGCGTAGCGATGTCCGGGCGGCCCGGACCGGTCTGGAGAGCCCGACCCCCGGTGAGATAGACACCGCCGCCACCGACTACATCCGCACTGCCACCGAACACCTCTGCTAGCCGCAGATCACCGCACCGCACGCGAGGAGCCCGAGTAACCCATGGCCAAAAATGCCAGCCGCAGGAAGCGTCATCGCATCCTGGCCCTGATCGCCGCCGCGGCGATGGCACTCGTCGTGGTGCTGGTGGTGACGATCGTGGTGATCGTGATGCGTCGTCCCGAAACCCCGTCGGCACCGCCGACGGCTCAGCCTCCGGCCGGGGTGCCGGGCCCGTCGGTGACGCGTAAACCGCGGCCGGAGTTCCAGTCCGCCGACTGTCCCGACGTGATGATGGTTTCCATCCCCGGTACCTGGGAGTCGTCGCCGCAGGACGACCCGTTCAACCCGACGCAGTTCCCGCTGTCGCTGATGAGCAACATCAGCCGGCCGATGGGCGAGCAGTTCGACAAGCAGCGCCTCGAGGTCTACACGGTGCCGTACACCGCGCAGTTCCATAACCCGTTCTCGGCGGACAAGCAGATGTCGTACAACGACAGCCGCGCGGAGGGAAAGCGCACCGCGGTCAAGGCGATGACCGACATGAACGACCGCTGCCCGCTGACCAGCTACGTGATCGCCGGCTTCTCGCAGGGCGCGGTGATCGGCGGCGACCTGGCCAGCGACATCGGCAACGGCCGCGGCCCGGTCGACGAGGATCTGGTTCTGGGTGTGACGCTGATCGCCGACGGCCGTCGTCAGCTCGGTGTCGGGCAGGACATCGGCCCCAACCCGCCCGGCCAGGGCGCCGAGATCACACTGCACGAGGTGCCGGTGCTGTCCGAGATGGGTCTGACCATGACGGGCCCCCGGCAGGGCGGCTTCGGTGCGCTCGACGACCGGACCAACCAGATCTGCGGCAAGGGCGATTTGATCTGCTCGGCGCCCGAGGAAGCGTTCTCGATCTTCAACCTGCCGAAGACGCTTGAGACGCTGACCGGCAGCGCCGCCGGTCCGGTGCACGCCCTGTACAACACCCCGCAGTTCTGGGTGGAGAACGGGCAGACCGCGACCCAGTGGACCTTGACCTGGGCCAAGGACCTGGTCGACAACGCACCTCATCCGAAACACGGGTGACCGGGACACGCCCGGAACACGACTCGCGTGGCGGATTTGGTCGGGACCATCACGGTCCCTTAACATTAAGAGAAAAATAAGAGCTTCGCGCGTGCGTGGTTGGTTGACTAGAGCCGTCAGCTGACTCGTAGGCGTGGTCGCCGCGCCCGGTACGATCGTCCGGGTTTGGGTACGTACGGCCGCCGAGTGGCTGCAACGCACCGCCAGTGACGTGCGACAACGCGACGAGTACGGCTCTGACAGGAGAAGTTAAATGCCGTTCATCAATCCGTTCATCAAGGACGGTCAGATCAAGTTCCCGGACGGAGCCAGCGTCGTCGAGCACGTCGAACGCTGGGCCAAGGTCCGCAGCGACAAGCTGGCATACCGCTTCCTGGACTTCTCCACCGAACGTGACGGCGTGGCCCGCGACCTGACCTGGGCCCAGTTCAGTGCCCGCAACAAGGCAGTGGCCGCCCGGCTGCAGCAGGTCACCCAGCCAGGTGACCGCGTCGCCATCCTGTGCCCGCAGAACCTGGACTACCTGGTCGCCTTCTTCGGCGCGATCTACGCCGGCCGCATCGCGGTGCCGCTGTTCGATCCGTCCGAGCCGGGCCATGTCGGTCGCCTGCACGCCGTCCTGGACAACTGCCACCCGTCGGCGATCCTGACCACCACCGAGGCCGCCGAGGGCGTACGCAAGTTCTTCCGCAGCCGCCCGGCCAACCAGCGTCCCCGCGTCATCGCCGTCGACGCGGTTCCCGACGACGTCGCGTCCACCTGGATCCACCCCGAGGGTCCTGACGAGACCACCATCGCCTACCTGCAGTACACCTCGGGCTCGACCCGGATCCCCACCGGTGTGCAGATCACCCACCTGAACATGGCGACCAACATCGTGCAGATCGTCGAGGCGCTCGAAGGCGAAGAGGGCGACCGCGGTCTGTCCTGGCTGCCCTTCTTCCACGACATGGGTCTGATCACCGCGCTGATCGCCCCCATGATCGGCCACTACTTCACCTTCATGACCCCGGCCGCCTTCGTGCGCCGGCCCGAACGGTGGATCCGGGAGATGGCCCGCAAGGAAGGCGACACCGGCGGCGTCATCTCGGTGGCCCCGAACTTCGCGTTCGACCATGCCGCGGCGCGTGGCGTGCCCAAGGACGGGGAGACTCTCGATCTCTCCAACGTCAAGGCCGTGCTCAACGGCAGCGAGCCGATCTCCGCGGCCACCGTGCGCCGGTTCAACGAGGCATTCAACCCGTTCGGCTTCCCTGCCAAGGCGATCAAGCCGTCCTACGGCCTGGCCGAGGCGACGTTGATGGTGTCGACCACGCCGTCCGCCGAAGAGCCCAAGATCATCTACGTCGACCGTGACGAGCTCAACACCGGTCGGATCGTCGAGGTGGACGGAGACTCGCCCAAGGCGGTCGCCCAGGCCTCCGCGGGCAAGGTCGGCGTCTCCGAGTGGGCCGTCATCGTCGATGCGGACACTGCGACCGAGCTGCCCGACGGCCAGGTCGGCGAGATCTGGATGAGCGGCCAGAACATGGGCACGGGTTACTGGGGGAAGCCGGAAGAGACCGTCAACGTCTTCCAGAACATCCTCAAGTCGCGGACCAGCCCGTCGCACGCCGAGGGCGCGGAAGACGACGCCACCTGGGTCCGGACCGGCGACTACGGCGCCTTCTACGACGGCGACCTGTACATCACCGGCCGCGTCAAGGACCTGGTGATCATCGACGGTCGTAACCACTACCCGCAGGACCTCGAGTACTCGGCGCAGGAAGCCAGCAAGGCGCTGCGCACCGGTTACGTCGCGGCCTTCTCGGTACCGGCCAACCAGCTGCCCGACGAGGTGTTCGAGAACGCGCACGCCGGCCTGCACCGTGACGACGACGACAGCTCCGAGCAGCTGGTGATCGTCGCCGAGCGTGCCCCCGGCTCGCACAAGCTCGAAGTCGGCCCGATCACCGACGACATCCGGGCCGCGATCGCCGTGCGCCACGGCGTCACCGTCCGCGACGTGCTGCTGACCGCGGCCGGCGCCATCCCGCGTACCTCCAGCGGCAAGATCGGCCGTCGGGCCTGCCGTTCGGCGTACCTGGACGGCAGCCTGCGCAGCGGGAAGATCGCCAACGCGTTCCCCGACGAGACCGACTGATCTGAGCCAGGCATCACGCCGCCCATTGCACGACGAAGGTGACTTGAACATGGATGAAACCCAGAGTAATTCGAATCTTCCAGCGACCACCGAGTCTGCAGGCCAGCCGTCCTCGCGCCCTGACCTGACCGTCGCGGAGATGCGTGAGTGGCTGCGCAAGGCGGTGGCCAACGCCACGGGACAGTCGGCAGACGCGATCGACGAGACGACCCCGCTGATCGAGCTGGGTCTGTCCTCGCGTGACGCGGTGGCCATGGCCAGCGACATCGAGGACCTCACCGGTGTCACGCTGACGGCCACGGTGCTGTTCCGGCACCCCACCATCGAGGCGCTGGCGACGGTGATCGTCGAGGGCGAGCCCGAGCCCGAGGACACCGGCGACGAGGACTGGTCGCGGGCCCGCGACGTAGAGGACATCGCGATCGTCGGTGTCGCGACCCGCTTCCCCGGGGACCTCAACACCCCCGACGAGATGTGGGAGGCCCTGCTCGCCGGTAAGGACTGCATCACCGACCTGCCCGAGGGCCGGTGGGAGGAGTTCCTCGCCGAGCCGCGGATCGCCGAGCGCGTGGCCAAGGCCCGCACCCGGGGCGGCTACCTGTCGGACATCAAGGGTTTCGACTCCGAGTTCTTCGCGTTGTCGAAGATGGAGGCCGACAACATCGACCCGCAGCAGCGTATGGCGCTGGAGCTGACCTGGGAGGCCCTGGAGCACGCCCGGATTCCGGCGTCGAGCCTGCGCGGCACCAGTGTCGGTGTGTTCGTGGGCAACTCGACCAACGACTACCAGTTCCTGGCGGTCTCGGATCCGTCGGTGACCCACCCGTACGCCATCACCGGAACCGCGAGTTCGATCATCGCCAACCGGGTCTCGTACTTCTACGACTTCCGCGGCCCGTCGGTCGCCGTCGACACCGCGTGCTCGAGCTCGCTGGTGGCTGCCCATCAGGGTGTGCAGGCGCTGCGTTCCGGTGAGGCCGACGTGGCCATCGTCGGCGGTGTCAACGCGTTGATCACCCCCATGGTCACGGTCGGCTTCGACGAGGTCGGTGGCGTGCTGGCCCCGGACGGCCGCATCAAGTCGTTCTCCTCGGACGCCGACGGCTACGCCCGGTCCGAGGGCGGCGGCATGCTGGTGCTCAAGCGTGTGTCCGACGCCCGTCGCGACGGCGACCAGATCCTGGCCGTCATCGCCGGTAGCGCGATCAACCACGACGGCCGGTCCAACGGCCTGCTCGCCCCCAATCCCGATGCGCAGGAAGCGGTTCTGCGGAAGGCCTACAAGGACGCCGGGATCAACCCGCGGACCGTCGACTACATCGAGGCGCACGGCACCGGCACCATCCTGGGTGACCCGATCGAGGCCGACGCCCTGGGTCGCGTGGTCGGGCGTGGTCGCGAGGCGGACAAGCCCGCGCTACTCGGTGCGGTGAAATCCAATGTGGGCCACCTGGAGTCGGCCGCAGGCGCGGCGAGCCTGGCGAAGATGACGCTGTCGCTGGCCAACGACAAGCTGCCCCCGTCGATCAACTACGCCGGGCCGAACCCGTACATCGACTTCGACAAAGAGCACCTCAAGGTCAACGACACCGTCTCGGAGTGGCCGCGCTACAGCGGCCATGCCATCGCCGGTGTGTCGGGCTTCGGCTTCGGTGGCGCCAACGCGCACCTGGTGCTGCGCGAGGTCCTGCCGTCGGATCTGGTCGAGCCGGAGCCGGAACCCGAAGTGGTCGAGGACAAGTCGGCTGCCGATGATGCCAACGCGGTGTACGTCGGTGGTGTGCGGATGGACGAGTATGGCGAGTTCATTCACGACGACGATGAATCCGGGGCCGACGAGTACCCGGCGTATGACGAGGCCAACCACGAGCTGCCCGGCCTGACCGATGAGGCCAAGCGCCTGATCGAAGCGTCTCGCGAGGAACTGGCCGCCGCCGACGCCGCCGAGCCGGTCAAGAAGGTTGTCCCGCTTGCCGTCTCGGCCTTCCTGACCTCGCGCAAGAAGGTCGCCGCCGCCGCGCTGGCGGACTGGATCGACAGCGAAGAGGGCCGGGCGTCGTCGCTCGAGTCCATCGGACGCTCGCTGTCGCGCCGCAACCACGGCCGCTCGCGTGCCATCGTGCTGGCCCACGACCACGACGAGGCCGTCAAGGGTCTGCGTGCGGTCGCCGAGGGCAAGCAGCACCCGAGTGTGATCTCGGCCGACGGCCCGGTCACCAACGGCCCGGTGTGGGTGCTCGCCGGTTTCGGTGCGCAGCACCGCAAGATGGGCAAAGAGCTGTACCTGCGTGAGCCGGTCTTCGCCGAGTGGATCAACAAGGTCGACGCCCACATCCAGGATGAGCGCGGGTACTCGGTCGTCGAGCTGATCCTCGACGACGCGATCGACTACACGAACGAGACCTGCGAATACCCCATCGAAGTGGTCCAGACGGTGATCTTCGCCATCCAGGTCGCGCTCGGTGAGTTCCTCAAGGCCCATGGCGCGAAACCCGGTGCGGTGGTGGGGCAGTCGCTCGGTGAGGCGGCCGCCGCCTACTTCTCCGGCGGCTTGTCGCTGGCCGATGCCACCCGGACGATCTGCTCGCGTGCCCACCTGATGGGTGAGGGCGAGGCGATGCTGTTCGGCGAGTACATCCGCCTGATGGCGCTGGTCGAGTACTCGGCCGACGAGATCAAGACGGTGTTCGCCGACTACCCGGGTCTGGAGGTGTGCGTGTATGCCGCCCCGACCCAGACCGTAATCGGCGGCCCGCCGGAGCAGATCGACGCGATCATCGCCCGTGCCGAGGCCGAGGGCAAGTTCGCCCGCAAGCTGCAGACCAAGGGTGCCAGCCACACTCAGCAGATGGACCCGCTGCTCGGTGAGCTGTCCGCGGAGATCCAGGGCATCGAATCGCGCCCGCTGAGCACCGGCTACTTCTCGACCGTGCACGAGGGCAAGTTCATCCGGGCCGGTGCCGAGCCGATCCACGACGTGGAGTACTGGAAGAAGGGCCTGCGGCACAGCGTCTACTTCACCCACGGCATCCGCAACGCGGTCGACAACGGTCACACCACGTTCCTGGAGCTCGCACCGAATCCGGTGGCGCTCATGCAGGTTGGGTTGACCACGGCTTCGGCCGGGCTGCACGATGCGCAGCTGATCGCGACCCTGGCCCGCAAGCAGGACGAGGTCACCTCCATGGTCACGGCCATGGCCCACCTGTTCGTCCACGGCCATGACCTGGACCTGCGGACCCTGTTCCCGCGCAAGTCCACCGGCCTGGCCGGCGCGCTGGACTTCGCCAACATCCCGCCGACCAAGTTCAAGCGCAAGCAGCACTGGCTGGACGCGCACTTCACCGGCGACAGCTCCACCGTGATGCCCGGCAACCACGTCGCAACACCCGACGGCAAGCACGTCTGGGAGTTCGTGTCCAAGGGCACTGCCGACCTGGCCGCCCTGGTGAAAGCTGCTGCCGCGCAGGTGCTTCCGGATGCGAAGCTGACCGCGTCGGAGCAGCGCGCGGTGCCCGCCGAGGGCGCCCGACTGGTCACCACGCTGACCCGGCACCCGGGCGGTGCTGCGGTGCAGGTGCACGCCAGGATCGACGAGTCGTTCACCCTGGTCTACGACGCGATCGTGACCCGCGGTGGTGCGGCGACCGCGCTGCCGACGGCGGTGGGTACCGGTGTTGTGGCCGAGCAGGTTTCGGCCGCTCCGGCTCCGTCCGAGCCTGAGGTCGAGGATGATGCCGAGATCCTTCAGGACAACCTGACCAAGGGTGCCGGCATGGGCGCCGGGTTCGAGAAGTGGTCACCGGACTCCGGCGAGTCCATCGGGCAGCGGCTCGGCGCCATCGTCGGCGGCGCCATGGGCTACGAGCCCGAGGACCTGCCGTGGGAGGTGCCGCTGATCGAGCTGGGCCTGGATTCCCTGATGGCGGTGCGCATCAAGAACCGTGTCGAGTACGACTTCGACCTGCCGCCGATTCAGCTGACCGCGGTGCGTGACGCCAATCTCTACAACGTCGAGGAACTCATCAAGTACGCGATCGAGCATCGCGACGAGGTCGATCAGATCGCCGAATCCCAGAAGGGCAAGACGGCCGAGGAGATCGCGGCCGAGCAGTCCGAACTCCTGGGCGGTGCATCGACGGTCGCCGAGCTCGAGGCCAAGCTCGCGGAGTCCGGGCACCCGTTGGGGGAGAAGGCTGACGAAGCCACCGGGGTGGACCCGGCCGCCGAGGCCGCCGCCGTCGAGGGCCTGGAGATCCCGCCGGCGCCGACCGATCCGAACGGCCCGGCCGTTCCACCGCCGCCGTCAGATCCGTCGGGCCCGGCCGCCCCCAGCAAGGCCACCGCGGCTGCAGCCGCCGCCAAGGTGCTCACCCAGGAGGCGGTCACCGAGGCGCTCGGCGCCGACGTGCCCCCGCGTGACGCCGCGGAGCGGGTCACCTTCGCCACCTGGGCGATCGTCACCGGCAAGTCGCCGGGCGGCATCTTCAACGAGCTGCCCTTCGTCGATGTCGAGACGGCGACCAAGCTGTCCGAGCGGCTCTCCGAGCGCGCCGAGGGCACCGTGACGGTCGAGCAGGTCCGGTCGGCCAAGACCATCGAAGAGCTGTCCACGATCGTGCGCGATCAGCTCGAAGAGGGCGTGGTGGACGGATTCGTCCGGACCCTGCGGGCTCCTCGCGAAAACACAGCGGGGACGTCGCACGTTCCGCTGTTCGTGTTCCACCCGGCCGGCGGATCCACCGTCGTCTACGAGCCGTTGATCAAGCGGCTGCCTGCCGACACTCCGATCTACGGCATCGAGCGGGTCGAGGGCTCCATCGAGGAGCGCGCCGCCGAGTACGTGCCCAAGCTGCTGGACATGCACAAGGGACCGTTCGTCCTGGCCGGTTGGTCGCTGGGCGGGGCACTGGCCTACGCGTGCGCGATCGGCCTGAAGCAGGCGGGTGCCGACGTCCGGTTCGTGGGCCTGATCGACTGCGTTCGCCCCGGTGAGCCGATCGACCAGAGCCAGGCGGGGATGCGGGCCCGCTGGGACCGTTACGCACGGTTCGCCGAGCGCACCTTCAACGTCGAGGTCCCGGAGATCCCCTACGAGGAGCTGGAGAAGCTCGACGACGAGGGGCAGGTCAAGTTCGTGCTCGACGTCGTCGCGCAGAGCGGTGTGCAGATCCCCGGCGGGATCATCGAGCACCAGCGCACGTCCTACCTGGACAACCGCGCGCTGGACACCATCGAGATCCAGCCGTACGACGGGCACGTCACCCTCTACATGGCCGACCGCTACCACGATGACGCCATCGTGTTCGAGCCCGCGTACGCCACCCGTCAGCCCGACGGCGGCTGGGGCGAGGCGGCGTCGGACCTGGAGGTCGTGCACATCGGGGGCGAGCACATTCAGGCCATCGACGAGCCGTACATTGCCAAGGTCGGTGCTCATATGAGTGAGGCGATCGGCCGTATCCAGAGCGAAGCGACAATGTCGACTGCGGAGAGCGAGAGCAAGTGACGAACAAAACCACGGCTGAACTGCTGGCCGAGCTCCGCGAGAAGCTGGAACTGGCGTCCGATCCGGGCGATGAGAAGGCCAAGGCCCGCCGGGACAAGAAGGGCATCCCGAGTGCCCGCGCCCGTATCCATGCGCTGCTCGATCCGGGCAGCTTCCTGGAGATCGGTGCGCTGGCCAAGACCCCGGGTGATCCGAGCGCGTTCTTCGGCGACGGCGTCGTCACCGGGCACGGCACCATCAACGGCCGACCGGTCGGCGTGTTCAGCCACGATCAGACGGTGTTCCAGGGCTCGGTCGGCGAGATGTTCGGCCGCAAGGTGGCCCGGCTGATGGAGTGGGTCGCGATGGTGGGCTGCCCGATCATCGGTATCAACGACTCCGCCGGTGCCCGCATCCAGGACACCGCTACTTCTTTGGCCTGGTACGCCGAGCTCGGACGCCGGCACGAGATGCTGCGCGGCCTGGTCCCCGAGATCTCGCTGATCTTCGGCAAGTGTGCCGGCGGAGCGGTCTATTCGCCGATCCAGACCGATCTGCTGGTGGCCGTGCGCGACCAGGGCTACATGTTCATCACCGGCCCGGACGTGATCAAGGACGTCACCGGCGAGGACGTCACCTTCGACGAGCTCGGCGGGGCCGACGTGCAGGCGCAGCGTGGCAACATCCACAAGGTGGTCGAGTCGGAGGCCGCGGCCTACCAGTACGTGCGCGACTACCTGAGCTTCCTGCCGTCGAACCACTTCGATGACGCGCCGGTCATCAACCCCGGCCTGGAGCCGGAGATCACCCCGCACGATCTGGAGCTGGACTCCATCGTCCCGGACGCCGACAACATGGCCTATGACATGCAGGAGATCCTGTTGCGGATCTTCGACGACGGCGACGTGTTCGAGATCGCCGATCAGCGCTCTCCTGAGCTGATCACCGCGTTCGCCCGGGTCGACGGTCACCCCGTCGGGGTGGTCGCCAACCAGCCGATGTTCATGTCGGGTGCCATCGGCAACGAGGCCTCGGACAAGGCGGCCAGCTTCATCCGGTTCTGCGATTCCTACAACCTGCCTTTGGTTTTCGTGGTCGACACCCCTGGCGCCATGCCGGGTGTCGCGGAGGAGACGGGCGGCATCATCAAGCGCGGTGGCCGGTTCTTCAACGCCATCGTCGAGGCCGACGTGCCGAAGGTGACCGTGATCATCCGCAAGGCCTACGGCGGCGGGTACGCGGTGATGGGTTCCAAGCAGCTGACCGCAGACCTGAACTACGCCTGGCCCACCGCGCGGATCGCAGTGATCGGTGCTGAAGGTGCGGCGCAGCTCCTGGTGAAGCGGTTCCCGGATCCGACGGCGCCCGAGGTGCAGAAGATCCGCGCGGACTTCATCAAGGGCTACAACGACAACATGGCCACCCCGTGGATCGCCGCTGAGCGTGGTTACATCGACGGCGTGATCCAGCCGCACGAGACCCGCTTGCTGCTGCGTAAGTCCCTGAAGCTGTTGCGGGACAAGCAGAACGGTCCCAAGGTGCAGCGCAAGCACGGCCTGCTGCCGCTGTAGTTCGCCCGGCACCGCGAGCGTGCATTGCCCGTCTTGGTTTGCGGTGAGCGTTCAGCGCACAGTCTTACTCACAAGCGTGTAATTCGAAATCACGCCATGTGAACTGCGATGACGCCGGGCTCGGCAAAAACTATCCACAAGTTATCCACAAGGCGTTCGTGTTGGCTGGATGATGCCGTGGTTAGTCTGAGGAGGCGAAAGGGGATCGCCTGTGAGCACTGCTGTAGTCGTGGGTAGTGGGCCCAACGGGCTTGCGGCCGCCATCGTGCTGGCCCGGGCGGGGCACGAGGTCACCGTGCTGGAGGCGGCCGACGAAGTCGGCGGCGGCGTGCGCTCGGGAACCGTCGACGGCGTCGTGGTCGACCGCTGTGCCGCGATTCACCCGATGGCGGTGGGATCGGCGTTTCTGGCCGGGCTGGACCTGGAGCGTCACGGATTGCGTTGGCGCTGGCCTGAAATCGACTGTGCGCATCCGCTCGACGACGGTGACGCCGGCCTGCTGTATCGCAGTGTCGAGCAGACCGCGTCCGGACTGGGTGGCGACGGCTCGCGCTGGCGAGCCCTGTTCGGCGGCCCCGCAGCCCGTTTCGACGCTCTGGCCGACGACATCATGGGCCCGCTGCTGCGCGTCCCTGCGCATCCGTTGGCGCTGGCCCGGTTCGGGGCACCCACGGTCTTGCCCGCCTCGGTGCTGGCCCGGGTCTTCCGTACGCCGGCCGCCCGCGCACTGTTCGGAGGTGTTGCGGCCCATACCTTCCGGCCGTTGCACTACCCGCTGACCTCGGCGATCGGCCTGGGCATCCTCACGGCCGGACACCGGCACGGCTGGGCCGTCGCCGAAGGCGGGTCCCAGGCCGTCACCGATGCCTTGGTCTCGGTGCTGACGCAGTTTGGTGGCAAGGTGCACACCGGTGTGGCGGTCACCGCCGCAGCTCAGTTGCCGCCGGCCGACATCACCATGTTCGACCTCGCGCCGACCGCTGTCGCCGCGATCCTGGGCGACCGGCTTCCCCGCCGGACGGCTCGCGGCTTCCGTCGATTCCGTTATGGGCCAGGGGCATTCAAGGTGGATTTCGCGGTTCGCGGCCCGGTGCCGTGGACCAATCCCGAGGTGGGCCGGGCGGGGACGGTGCACCTGGGCGGCGATTTCGACGAGGTCGCGGCCACCGAGCGGGAGATCCATGCCGGGCGTATGCCGGCCCGGCCGTTCGTCCTGGTGGGCCAGCAGTACCTGGCCGATCCGGGCCGTTCGGCCGGAGAGATCAATCCGATCTACGCCTATGCCCATGTGCCGCACGGGTATACCGGAGACGCCACCGGTGCCGTCATCGCGCAGTTCGAGCGGTTCGCGCCGGGGTTCGCCGATCGGATCGTCGCCACCGCGGTGCGTTCGACCACTGAGATGTCGGTGTACAACCCGAACTACGTCGGCGGGGATATCTGTACCGGCGCCAAGGACATCCGGCAGTTGGCATTCGGGCCGCGGCCCACGCTGGCGCCCTATGACGTCGGGATTCCCGGCATGTATATCTGCTCGGCCGCCACACCGCCGGGCCCGGGCGCGCACGGAATGTGCGGCGCCAATGCCGCGGCCCGCGCGCTGGCGCAGCTGCACCGCCGCTAGCCGCAGCGCCGATTTCTACACCCGGGCTGCAATTTTCGTGGCGCAGCAACCAGGAGGTAGAAACCGGCGGCGGAACTCCCTACGGCTTGATGCGGATCCGGCCCGGCTTGTAGAGCCCGGAATGTGTTGCCGTCCCGAGTTCGACCTCCGCCGGAGTCGCATCGACGATGGTGTCGAACTTGCGCAGCGAACCCCAGTCGCGGCCCCAGTCCTTGTTCAGATAGGTGGCCATCACGTGCTGGCGCAGCAGCAGGTCACTGATGCCGAGCAGACCGCCGTTGATGCCGTCCTCCCAGGTGTCGGTGTCCTTCATCTTGGCGTTGTAGTCCGGCGTGATCCGGAACTTCGGCACCTCGGTGACACCGTTGGCGTGCAGCATCGGCTGCTGGCACGGGAAGGCCATGCCGACCGCCCAGTCCATCAGCACGGGCTGCTGGGAGCCGATGTACTCCTGGACGGTCTTGACCTCCGGCACCCGCGGCGGGGTGACGGCGATCCAGTCGCCGGGACTCAACGACTCGTCCTCGGCGACGACCCGGACGTAGGTGGCGTCGGCCGGAATCTCACTGCGGTCGAAGCGCAGGTTGCGCCATGACGGGATCGGCCCGAGGTCGTAGGGAACCACCCGACCGGCCGGCACCGCGGTGCCGTCGGGGCCGGGTCGTCCGTACTCGAGTTCGACCGTCTGGCCCTCGGTCCGGCCGTTGAAAATGCTGTTGCCGGTGATGGTTCCGGCCGCGGTGACGACGACCAGCGGGTGGGCCGCGTCGGGTGCGGGCAGTTGGTACCAGGCCGAGGCCAGCTTGCTCACCTGTTGTCCCGGACCTTCGGCGTAGCTGCCGGCCAGCGGGACCCGAGCCGGATCCAGCCCGTATGGCAGCGGCACGGTCGATCCGTTGACGCCGGGGTTGTCCAGCTTGGCGTCGGCGTTCCAGTCGGCGTCGATACCCGGCATCGGCACGGTGATCCGAATCGCCTCGGCGACGATGTGGTCCGGCACGCCGTTCGGGGTGAACCCGGTCGGTGCGGT
This sequence comes from Mycolicibacterium sp. 050232, assembly GCA_036235365.1. GTDB lineage: Bacteria > Actinomycetota > Actinomycetes > Mycobacteriales > Mycobacteriaceae > Mycobacterium. The sequence continues at coordinate 83,657 of JAZBEZ010000015.1, forward strand.
GCCGCCGAGCGGTCCCAGCGGGCCGTAGTCGCCCGGCGCCGGGGTCAGGAAGCCGTCGTTGGTATCGGGTTCGACCAGTACGTCGTCGGCCAGGCCGCAGCCGCCGGCGAACGCCCGGAGGTTCGACGAGGCGTTGGAGTAGGTCCCGTCCTGACGCACCACCCCGTAGAGCATCGAGCCGACGAACACCACCACCATGAACCCGGCCGCGATCGGTACCGGAGCGGCGGTCAGTGCCCGCACCAACCGGCCCTCGGCCGAGGGCCGCAGATGCAGCCAGTACGCCCACAGCGCCGCGATCACGCACAACGTGAAGAAGATGGCGCTCACGGTGATTCCGCCGATGTTGGGCTTGTCGTTGTTGAACGGCACGCCGTAGCTGGACACGTACCACCAGCCGTTGGTGCTGGCGAAGCACAGTGCGAGCACGAACAGCACCGCCGCGGTGAAGGCCATCCGGTTGCGCGCCGAGCGCAGCACTACGGGCCCCGCCAGCACCGTCACCACCGCGGCCATCGCGGCACCCACCGCGGCGAACAGGCCGAAGTGGTGCACCCACTTGGTCGGAGCGAACTGCAGGAAGAAGATCGTGGCGAAGATGATGCCCATCAGCCGCCACACCGGCCCGCGGGCAACCCCGGGAACCCGCTTGCGCCGCAACATGATGAACAGCGAGGCGAACAGGCTCAGCGCGGTGATGATGAAGCCGAACCGGCGTGACAGCGAACCGTCCACGGTCGGCAGGATCAGGTAGTAGTAGCGCAGATTCTCGGTGTACCACTCCTGCGCGGGCCCGATCGCGGTGCGAATCCTGGTGGCCTCCAACACGGTGGCGAAAGTCTGGTCGGCGAACACCACGGTGAGGATCACCGTGCCCGCAGCCAGCAGTGGCAGCACCAGCGGCCAGACGCCGAGCACGCGGCGGCGTCGTACCAGGATGCGCAGGATCGGGCGGCCACCGGCCACCAGGGCTGCCACGGCGATCAGACCCGTCGGCTGGATGCCGAGGGTGAACGCGGCCGAGATGATCGCCATCGCGGCGGGCGTGAGCCGGCCGGAGATGATGGCCCGTTCGATCAGCACGTAGGTGATCAGGGCGCCGGTGGCGATCTGGCCTTCGGGGCGCAGGCCGTTGTTGAACGGCATCCAGGCTGCCAAGAGGACCATGCCGGCCGCCCACAGCGCAGGCTTGGACGCGATCACCGCGGGCCCGAGGCGCGGCAGCACCTCGCGGGACAGCAGCAGCCAGCACACGACGCCGCACAGCAGGTCAGGCAGTCGCATCCAGATGCTGGCGTCGCTGACATGGGTCATCAGGGCCAGCAGGTTGTAGTACCAGCCGAACGGATCTTCGGGGCTGCCGAACCACCGGAAGTAGTTCGACATGTAGCCGGCGTGGTCGGCCACGCGCGCCATCTGGAGCTGGTAGCCGTCGTCTGACGAGTTCGCGCCGATGATGTGCCACAGCAGGAATCCGCCGACCACCACCACGTCGACGGGACTGAACGTGCGCCAGCGCGACGGGATCAGGTGGTGCATGCGCCGTCCGTCGAGCCGGTCCAGCCGCCACAGCGCCAGCACCGCGACCACGGTGGCCGCGATGCCGAGCAGGATCGCCACCAGCTTCAGGACGGTGGGCTTGGAGGTGAACCGGGTGTCGATCGTGGCCGACAGCGAAAGCCCCTGCGGGGCAGGCCCGCTCAGCTCGGTGAAGACGCCGACGATCTGGGGCCGCAGGTTCGGGTCGGCGAAGCCGGTGCGCAGCTCCTTGCCGTCGGTGCCGGTCAGCCCGACGAACGTGGCGAAGGTGCCGGCATCCGACGAGGTGATCTCGATGCTGGAACATCCGGCGGCGCCGCCGGTCCCGTTGGCCTTGTCCCGCGAGACGCTGGCGATCACCACATTGCGGTCGGTGATGTCGACGCGCTTGCTGTTGACGTTGACGAACAACGCGTTCAGCGCGGCCTGCCTGCCCTCCTTGGGCGCGGTGCCCAGCACCATGCCGCCCTCGGGCGGCATCGACCGGATCACCTCGCACGGCACCGTCACGGACATGGTGACCGGGGTCTGGGCGATCAGCGGCGCGGTGACGTTGTTCAGCTGCCCGGCTTGCGGCCAGTTCAACGTGGCGGTGGTCTGCACCACCGGCAGCAGCGGTGTGGCCACCGCGCACAGGAAACCGATCAGGCCGGCGATCATCGCGACCCAGCGGGTCAGCTGGACGCCCTTGTCAGCGCTGTGTTCGCGCACCGTCGTGGTCATGGCAGGGCCCGGATCGGTCCGGGCCGGCTGAAGCCGAACACTCGTTGGGTTCCTTGATCAATCGTGGCGACGGGTGCTTGGCCGGCCGGGACCACCGGGTCGTATTTCTCGATCGAGCCCCAGTCCCGGTACCAGTCGTCACGCAGATACGTCGGAATGGTCGACGTGCGCAGCAGCGCCTGGATGAAGAGGAAGGGGCCACCCTTTTGGGCGGACTGCCACATGTTCGACGACACCACCACTTGCTTGACGTTGGGAAGGATGCGGTACTCCGGCAGCTCGGCCACGCCGAGTCGTTCGGAGAACGGGCGCTGGCAGGGGAAATTCGCGGCAGTCGCGATGTCCATCAGCACCGGGGTCTGCGCGCCGAGGAACTGCTGCGCGGTCTGCAGGGTCGGCACCCGCGGCGGGGTGAAGCCGAACCACTGATCGTCGGAGAGGTTCGGGTCGTCGGCGACGATCCGCGCCACGTTGGCCTCCGGCGGTGCCCACGCAAGCGGGAATCGCAGGTTGCGCCAGGCGTATTGGGCGAACACGTCGATCGGCTGCACGGCGTCGAGGGCCTGGAAGCTGCCGTCGGGACGGTGCACGCCCCACTGCAGCTTCAGCGACTGGCCGTAGTGGAACTCGTGTTCTTCGTCGTAGTACCAGATGGCGCCGGCGGCGGCGACCGTCACCAGCGGCCGGTCGGCGGTGCGGGGCGGCAGTTGGTACCAGGCCGAGGTGGCCTTGGCGGCGACGGTGTTCTCCTTGTAGCTGCCCATCACCGGGGTGCGGGCCGGATCCAGTCCGAACGGCAGGTACACCCGGGAGCCGTTGACGCCTTCGGGGCCGTAGCCGCCACCGGTGCCCGCCGCGTAGGCGATGCCGACGTTGGGCTTGTTGGGTGAGCCGTCGGAGTTGACCGTGCCGGGGTTGGCGACGACAGGCTTCGGCGGTTCGAGCGTGTCGCTGATGCCGTTGGGGGTGAAGCCGACCGGGTTCTGGCCGCCGAGCGGTCCGTACTCGCCGTAGGTCTGGCCTTCCACCGGTTGCAGCATGCCCGCGTTGGTGTCGGCTTCGACGAGGACGTCGTCGGCCATGGCGCAACTGTCCGACGACAGACCTGAGGTCAGCGACGAGAGGTTGGCCTTGGCGGTGCTGTAGACGGGGTAGCGCTGGACGAAGCCCTTGGTCATCGACCCGACTTCGAGCACCACCATGATGGTCGCGACCACCAGCAGCGGCGTCGACGCCAGGGCGCGGTTACGGCGGGTGTCGGCCACCTCGGTGTGCCCGGCGTAGTCGATCCGGAAGTGCAGCCAACCGGCCAGCACCGCGGTGACGATGGCCAGGGCCAGGAAGATGGTGGTGACCGGGAATCCGGCGATCACCGGTTGGCGGTCGAACCACGGCACTCCGTAGTTGCCGACGTAGAACCAGCCGTTGATGCCGGAGGTGGCCCAGGCGAGCACGAACAGCAGAGCTGTGACGTAGAGCGCCAGGTTGCGTCGGCTGTGCAGGCCCACCCGGGCGAAGGCGAATGCGGTGACCGCGCCGAGGGCGGCGGCCAGCCCGGCGAAGGCGCCGAACTGCACGGCCCATTTGGTCGGGGTGAAGTGCAGCAGGAGCAGGCCGATGGCGGTGGTGCCGATCAGTCGCCAGACCGGTCCGCTGGCCAGGCCGGGCACCCGGCCCTTGCGCAGCAGCAGCGCGATCATGCCGAACAGACACAGCATCATCGCCAGCACGGCGAACCGGCGGGTGAGTGACGAGTCCACCGAATCTTCCACGGTCAGGAAGTAGTAGCGCAGGAATTCCTGGTACCAGGAGATGGTCGGGCCGACGGTGTATTTGATGCGGGCCGATTCGGCGACGCTGGCCAGGGTCTGGTCGCGGAAGATGACGACGAAGATCAGGGCGGCCGAGCCGGCGAGCGTGGCGAGTGCGGGCAGGGCGATGCGGCGGCGGCGGATGATGCCGACGACGCTGCGGGCGCCGACCAGGAGCGGGGCGGCCGCGATGAGGCCCTGCGGGGCCAGGGTCACGCTGAAGGCGGCGACGACGATCGCCAGGGCCGTGGGCCACAAACGGTGGGTTCCGATGGTCATCTCGATGAGCGCCCACACCGCGAGCACGCCGAAGGCGATCAGCGGTTCGGGCCGCAGGCCGTTGTTGAACGGGAACCAGGCGGCCAGGAACACCGCGCCCGCGGTCCACATGGTGACGCGGTTGAGCGCCACGCGCCGGCCGAGGCGGGGGATCACCCAGCGGCTGAGCAGCAGCCAGGTGCCGATGGCGGCCAGGGTGGCGGGCACCCGCATCCAGACGCCGGCCGTGCTGATCGCCGCGAAGTGGGCCAGCACCGACTGGTACCAGTCGAATGGTGCCTCGGTGGCGCCGAAGTAGCGGAAGTAGTTGGCGGTGTAGCCGGCGTCGGCCGACACTCGCGCGATGGTCAGGTTGTAGCCGTCGTCCGAGGAGATGGCACCGATGACGTGCCACAGCAGTAGGCCGCCGATGACGCCGATGTCGGCGATCCAGGTCGAGACAGGGACTTTGACGAAGCGTTTCCAGGCTCCGCCCACGTGATGGCCCCCGCGCCTGTCGAGCACGGCCAGCGCGATGATCGAAGCCACGACGCACACCACGCCGAGCGCCATCACCAGCAGCTTGAGTGCGGTCGGCGAGGTGATGAAGCGGGTGTCGATGTCGACGCGGGCACTGAGCCCGGGCTGCGGCGTCATCTTCAGATCGGTGAACAGGCCGGCGACCTGAGGCTTCTTCTCCACCGGTGCGGTGCCGGTGGCACCGGGGATGCCCACGAAGTCGGCGCCCACGCCGCCGAGGTTCGCCCACAGGTGCATGGCGCTGCAGGCACCGGCGTTGATCGCGGCACGGGGGGCGACGGCCGCCACCGAGTCCCGGAACGCGACCACCACGGTTTCGGGGTTGGCGCGCACGAAGAGCCCGTTGCGGCTGGCGTCGATGCCGGCGGCCGGGATGGTCGAGAACACCAGGCCGCCATCGGCGGGCAGCGTGGCGATCGCCGAGCACGGAATGGACACGTCGAGGGACTGCGGGGCTCCGGACACCAGCGGAGCCGTCACGGAGGTGACGTTTCCGCCCGCGTCGGTCCCCTGCGGCCACAGGACGGTCGCGGTGGTCTGTTTGACGGGCAGCAGCGGCACCAGCGCGCACAGCACCACACCCGCGATGCCCGCGATGATGGCGATCAGGCGTGCGATGCCCACAACACGGTCGGTTGGCTCATCGGAAGGCACGAGGCTCGATGTTATGCGACCCGTATGTGAGCCCCGGTTCCAACCGCCGAGTGGCCACTTATGTCACGGGATTGCGGCTGCAACGTGACATAACTGGCCACTCGCGGGTGGCGGTCCTAGCTGTGCCGCAGCGGCGCCGGGCTCCACAGTCCACTGCGGATCGCGGTGCCCAGGTCCAGACGGGCCGGCTCGGCGTCCGGGTACCACGGGGTGAGCCGTTGCAGCGAGCCCCAGTCCCGGAACCAGTCGTCCTTCAGATACGTCGGCACGCTCGACGGCCGCAGCAGCAGTTCGGAGATACCCAGCGGGCCACCGCCCAGGTAGTCCATCACCGGCGAGTTGGCCTCGGCGCCGAAGCGATCCGGCAGGATCCGCCACTTGGGCACCTCGGTGACGCCGTACTGATGACCGAACGGCCGTTGGCACGGGAACGCCAGGCCGACCAGCCAGTCCAGCAGCACCGGGTCCTGGGATCCGACGACGTCCTGCAGGGTGCGCAGTTCGGGGATGCGCGGCGGGGTCACCGCGATCCAGTGCTGCGGGGCCAGGTCGTCGTCGGAGGCGACCAGGCGGATCTGGGTGGCCTCGCGGGGGATGGCTGCCATCGGGGCGCGCAGGTTGCGCCAGGCCGGTGCGGCACCCACGTCGGCGAATCCGACGCCGCCGCCGGGCTTGTTCTCGGCGGCCTGGGCATCGGTGGCCCACTGCACCACGACCTCACCCGGATCGAAGCGGCCTGCGGCAGAGACGACCAGCAGCGGGCCGGCCGTGTCGCGGTCGGGCAGCCGGTACCAGGCCGAGCGCATGATCGCGGGCTGCTGCGTGCCGGCCCGCCAGCTGCCCAGCACCGGGGTGGTGGCCGGGTCGAGGCCGTAGGGCAGCCGGGCCCGGGATCCGTTGACCCCGGCGGCCGCGGTGGTGCCGCCTTCGGTACCCACCTCGCTGCCGGTCACGGTGCCCGAGTCGGTGTCGGCGAAGTTGCCGGCGCCGGGCTGCTCCATCACGGGGTCGGCCGAGACGTCCGAGGGAATGCCGTTGGGGCCGAAGCCCTGCGCGGTGACCGCGCCGAGCGCCTGCCCGGGCGGCTCGCTGATCGGTGCCAGCAGGCCGGCGTTCGCGTTCTCCTCGACCATCACGTCGTTGGCCAGGCCGCAGGTCTTGCCGGTGACTGCCTCGAGGTTGGAGCGTCCGACCGACCAGGCCGGGTACTGCTCGGTCATCGCCAGGGTCAGCGAGACCACCTCGAACATCACCAGCAGCCACGCGGCGATCGCCAGCGGCGACTGCGCGATCCGCTGCCAGCGGCGTTGTGGCCCGTCCGGGGACTGATCCCGATCGGTGAAGTGGTACCAGGCCGCCAGCAGCAGGGCCAGTACCGACAAGCCCAGCAGCATCGTGGTGAAGCCGAAGTGCCACTCGGGGAACGAGTTCGACCAGGGCACTCCGAAGTTGGAGACGTACCACCAGCCGTTGACGGTCGCGAACGACAGCGCCATCACGAACAGCACCAACGCGGCGAACATCGACCGGTTGCGCCGCGACTTCATCGCCGCAGCCGTCACCGCGACCGCGGCCAGTGCGCCGAGCGATCCGGCCAGCCCGGCGAACACGCCGAAGTGGTGGGTCCACTTGGTCGGGGTGAACATCATCGCCAGGAACGAGATGATCGTGATGCCGATGATGCGCCGGCTCGGTCCGGCGGCGGTGCCGGGGATACGGCCCTTGCGCAGCGTCATCGCCACCGAAACGGCCAGTGCCACCAGCAGAGTCAGCACCGCGAAGCGTCGCGCCACCGAGCCGTCCGGGCTGCTGGTGAACAGCCGCGAGTAGCGGATGTGCTCGTCGAACCAGGCCAGGCTGGGGCCGACGGCAGATTTGAAGGTGCTGGCCTGCAGCTCACCGACCAGGGTCTGGTCGCGGAAGATCAGGATGATCGTCACGGTGCAGGCGGCCAGGATCGGGGCCAGCAGCGGCAGGTGACCGAAGCGTGAAGTATGCCGGGCGACAATGGTTTTCAGTGGCCCGACGGCGACCAGCAGGGCGCCGATGGCGGCGATGCCGGTGGGGCCGGAGAACAGGGTCAGCGCGCCGATGATGATCGCGACGGCCACCGGCAGCATGCGGTTGGTGGCCACGCCGCGTTCCACCGAACACCAGGTCAACAGGATGCCGAGGGCGATGATCGGTTCGGGGCGCAGGCCGTTGTTGAGCGGCAGCCAGAACGCCAGGAACATGCCGGCGGCGGTCCAGGCGGCCGCGCGGTTGGTCTTGACGGCGCGACCGAGTCGCGGCAGCACTTCACGGCTGATCACCCACCAGCACGCGAGTGCCATCAGCAGCGTGGGCAGCCGCATCCAGACGCTGTTGGTGGAGACGTGGGCCCACAGCGCCAGCAGGTCGTAGTACCAGCCGAACGGGGCTTCTGGCGTGCCGAACCAGCGGTAGTAGTTGGCCATGTAGCCGGCGTGCTCGGACACCCGGGCCATGGTCAGGATGTAGCCGTCGTCGGACGTGTTGGCCCCGACGAAGTGCCACCACACCAGGACCGCGGTGACCAGTCCGTCCAGCGGTTTCATCGACCACCAGCGGGGCGGCAGGAAGCGTCGGTGCCGGACGCCGTCGGCGGTGTCGAGGCGGTGCAGCGCGCCCAGCGCGATCACGGTCATCGCGACGCCGATGATCATCGCCAGCATCTTGAGCAGCGTCGGGGCGCTGCTGTAGCGGGAGTCGATGGTGGCCGAGAACTTCAGACCCTCGGGCGTCGGCCCGGACAGGTCGGTGAAGACGCCGACGATCTGGGGCCGGAAGTCGTAGCCGCCGCGCTCACCGCGCAGGGGCGCGTCGGGGTGGTCGGCGGTGGTGCTGGCGTCGCCCTGGGTCAGCCCGACGAATTCGCCGGTCACCTTGTCGGCGTGCGCGGTGAAGGTCAACGACTGGCAGGCCGGGCTGAGCACCGCGTCCAGCGGTGCGCTGATCACCGGGGTGTTGCGCACGATGACCAGCAGGTCGTTGTTGACTCGCTCGATCAGCAGACCGCGGTCGATGGCTTTGGGTGCTTGCTTGGGGACCGTCGACAGCAGGACGGTGCGGCCCTTGTTGTCCGGTCCGGCCAGTCCGGCGGCGGCCTGGCACGGCACGCTGATGGTCAGGTCGGTGGCGACGTACCCGATCAGCGGGGCATCGATGCTCTGCCAGGTGCCGTTCTGCGGCCAGTTCAGCTGGGCGGTGGTCTGCTTGACCGGAAGCAGCGGTGTCGCCACCGCCATCAGTACGCCGAGCAGTCCGGCGACGATCGCGATGAGCCGCACCGTCCGGTGGTTGCTGCCGGCGGTTCCCTGCGGTCCCGTCACGGGCTCTGATGTTATCGGCGTGTCTGCGCCGGAGTTAATGGCCATCGGGAACGGGCTTTCTGATTGCCAGGACGAACGGGCCGATGTCGGTCACCTCGAAACGTGGATCTTTGAACAGTGCCGCGTCGAGCGCCACGTGGTAGCGGCGCACGTTCGGCTGGTTGGGGTAGACGTCAGAGGCCAGGCGCAACGTGTAGGTGTCGTTGGCGCCGTGGCGCATCAAGAACACTGTCGGCGCTTTCCAGGGCATTTCGTCAAGCGCCTTCACGAACTGGTCGGCCTTGCCCAGCGTGGCCCAGCCCTCGATGGCCTTGGCCCGCTTGTCGAACTCGGCCAGCGGGTTGGCGTAGTGCGACGTCAGCCCCTGGAACCCGTAGTAGGGGTAGTACGACAGGAAGCTGTAGTCGGCGGTCAGCACCACGGTCTGATTGCGCGGCACGCCGGTGACCTCGGCGATCTTGGCGTCGATCTCGCGGTAATAGCGCTCGGCCCCCGGAGGTCGGCGGTCGGCCCGCTGGCCGGTGCCGTCGGTGTCGGTGTAGGCCACGTTGATGTCGGGGCGCAGCACGTCGGGGATGTCCTGGCTGAACGTGATGGCGCCGATCGCGCCGACGGCGCCGGCCGCGGTGATCACGCGACGCGCGGTTTCCGGCCGATACCGCCTGGCGATCGCCTGGGCCGTCTCGATGAATCCGAATGCCCCGGCGGTGGTGAGCAGCACGGTCAGGGCGGGCTGCAACCGGAAGGACAGCAGTGTGGTGCCGACCAGTGTGGTCAGCATCGACAGCAGGGACCAGGCGTAGACGGCGAGCACCGCGACGGCCAGGGCGCCGGCGCGCGTCGAGGTTCGGGCCCGGACCACCAGCCACAGCGTGCCGAGCATGCACAGCGCGCCGAGCAAGGTGAAGCGCAGCATCGGGAACTCGAGCGATGCGCCGGCGTCGGGCAGGTAGTGCTGGGCGGTGCCGGTCTCGGCGGGTTGACCGCGCAGCGCGGCCAGCAGGTACGGGGCCCAGGTGATCAGGGCGATGGCCCCGGAGATCACGGCGATGACCGCCAGGCGCACGAGCGGGTCGATGCGACGGCGGGCGACGGCCAAGGCGAGAGCCATCAACGCCAGCGTGAACGCGCAGTACGCCAGCAGCAGGGTGTAGAAGAGGGCGGCGAAGCCGAGGAAGATCCCGACGCCGATGACGGCGGCCCAGCCGCCGTTGCGAGTCTGGCCGCGTAGTCCCGACCAGGCCAGGACGAACACCGGCGGCAGCAGCACCGTGATGATGGCGGCATAGGGCTCGGTGGACGAGTAGGCCAGCATGGCCGCGGTGCTCGCGGTCGTGACGATCAGCGCGTACTCGAAGCGAATCATGGTCGCCCACAACACGAATGCGAGTGCGACGGCGATGGTGATCGAGACGATGGACCAGGGCTTGAACATCTCCCAGGCCGGGGTGTCGGTGGCGGCGGCGATCCGCCCGCCCATCCAGAACCAGCCGGCCGGGTAATAGGGCGGCAGTCCGAAGTAGGTCATGTCGTGCAGGCCGGGGGCGTCAGCCAGCCGGGTCAGGTACTCGGTGCGGAACTGCTGGTCGACCGAGACACCGAACAGGTACAGCTTGGTCGCGCCCAACGGCATCGCCAGGGTGACCACCGAGAACGCCGACAGGAAGATCAGGGCGGCCAGCCGGGCCAGGGTGCGCCGGCCCCGCCGCCAGATCACCCCGGCGGCCAGGATTCCGGCCAGGGAGCCGACCTGGCCAACCGTGGTGAGTGCGTGCAGCTGGTTGGAGGTGTTGTAGGCCGGCCATTGGACCTGGGCGATCGCGGCGATCGACACCCCGGCCACCGCCGAGGCGAGCATCAGGGCGATCACCATGTGTCCGATGACCCTGGCCGGACGCGTCTGCATCAGATAGGAAGCTTGCGGAAGATGGGCCGCGGGATGTGCCGCAGAACCATCATCACGTAGCGGAACGCACCTGGCGCCCAGACCAGCTCCTTGCCCTTGGCCGATGCCGTGACGGCCAGTTCGGCGACGTATTCCTTGTCGACGGTCAGCGGGGCTTCCTTGACGTGCGCGCTCATCCGGGTGCGCACCTGGCCGGGACGGATCACCAGCACCTTCACGCCGAATTCGCGCAGCGCCTCGCCGAGGCCCAGGTAGAACCCGTCGAGGCCGGCCTTGGTGGAGCCGTAGACGAAGTTGGACCGGCGTACCCGCTCACCCGCGGCCGAGCTCATCGCGATGATCTGGCCGTAGCCTTGGGCGCGCATCTTCTCGCCGACCAGGACACCGACGGAAACGGCTGCGGTGTAATTGATTTCGGCGATCTGCACCGCCTTGCGCTGGTTCTGCCAGAGCTCTTCGGCGTCGCCGAGCAGGCCGAACGCGACGATTGCGACGTCGACGTCGCCTCCGCTGAAGGCCTTGTCGATCACGTCGGGGTGGCTGGCGGTGTCGACCGCGTCGAAGTCGATGACTTCCACCGAACTGGCGCCGGCCTTGCGCAGCTGGGCCACCGCGTCGTCGCGGCCCGGATCTCCGGGCAGGGCGGCCAGCACGATGCGGGCCGACGCGTCGCGCAGATAGCGCTCACAGATCGCCAGCCCGATCTCTGAAGTGCCGCCGAGCAGCAGAATCGTCTGGGGGTTACCTACGGCGTCGAACACCATCTAGCGCAGCTCCAAGCCTCGGGGGACATCGTGACGAGGGTACCGTGCGGTTTCCTTCAAAAATCCGAGCAATCCGAGCACAGGACCTTGACCGCATTTCCTACACGACGTAGCTTTTTTCTACACCGTGTAGGAAATGGGGGAGATCATGACGATCCGCGACTGGCTGACATTGCCCGAGACGGAACCGGGGGAGGACTACGGATTCTTCGGCCCCGATTCGGTGACGTGGAAGGTGTGGAGCTATCCCACCTCGTTGTCGATCGGGTTCCAGCGCGCCGTCGTCATCGAAGAACTCGACCCCGCGCTCGTCGCGGCGGTCGACAAGACCCACGAGATCTACTCGCGGCCACGCACCCGGTATGACCGGACGCTGCGCTACTTCGCGATGGTCGCGTTCGACGACAGCCGCTCCACCACCAAGGCCGCCGATGTGCTGGTCAAGATCCACTCGAAGGCCATCGGTACGGACCCGGTGACCGGAAAGACCTACGACGCCAACGATCCCGGCTCGCAGTTGTGGATCCACCTCACCGCGTGGCACTCCATCCTGGTGGCCTACGAGAAGTACGGCCCCGGCCGACTGTCGCCCGAAGAAGAGTTGCAGTACTGGCGGGAATGCGCGCTCGCCGCCGAGCTGCAGACCTGCGATCCCTCCGACATACCCCTGACCCGCGAGGGCATCCGCGAATACTTCGAGAAGATGCGGCCTCAGTTGATCGGTTCGGATATCGCCCGGCAGGCCATGCATCACCTGCTCGGCGCCGAGGTGATGTTGCCCAAGATGCCGCTGCTGTTGCGGCCCGGTACCAAGGTGATCACCGCGTTCCTGCGCCGCGGCACTCTGGCGACCATGCCGCGGTGGATGCGAGAGATGGCCGGGCTCAGCACATCCCGCGTGCTCGACGCGCTGGTGGTACCGCCGCTGAGTGCCTCCTTCACCCTGACCGCCATGAGTAAGCGGCTCCAGCTGATCCTGCTTCGGCTGCTGTCCCCGGCGACCCTGCCGATCGGTGCGCGAGTCCTGCTGTCGGTGCCGCCCAAGGATCCGGTCACGACGACGCCGCGTGAGGCCCAGCGCCGCTTCGGCTACGACGCGCCGAGTCAGGCGCACTTCTCGCTTCGCGAACGTCAGCAGGTCCGCGTGTTCGGCGAGGGGATCGCGCCGAGTGACGAGGGCATCATCGAGTCGCAGCCGATTCTCGGTGGGATCGGTTCGTGATCAAGAATCTTCTCGATTACCGATTGAGCATCCGGCAACTCGTCTACCTTGCGATCGTGGTGGGAGCCCCGTATTTCGTGATCGGCATGATCTGGGCACTTACCCACAGCGACCACATCGTGGGGCTGACGGGTCTGGACAAGCTGTTCTCGCTACTCGGCGAGATCGTCGCGTGGCCGGTGCTGATCGTCGCGAATGTCACGCTGACTTGAGCGGAGCGAAGTGAACGACGCCGCAATCGCGAACCGGGCCCGCGCCGAACATCTCGGCCCGGACCGGCGCCGGCCACAGGTCCTCGATACCGCGTTGGAGATCGCGGCGCAGCAGGGCCTGGCCGACGTGACGATGGGAAACATCGCCAGTCGTCTGGGGGTGACGCGGCCGGTGGTCTACGCGTGCTATCCCGGTCGCGGGGAAGTGCTTGCCGCACTGCTGGATCGGGAAACCGACCAGGTGCTGGCCAGCCTGTTCGAACTGCTGCCGCCGCAGCGCACCGGCTCTATCGAGCAATTGTTCGTCGACGGGTTTCGCGCGCTGCACAGCACCGTGCGTGAGCGCCCGGCCTCGTGGCGCATCATGTTCGGGGCCGACCCTGACCCGGTGCTCACCGCGGCCATCGCACGTGGACGTGAGCGACTCCGCGGCCAACTCGCCACCGTGATGCGTCCACTGCTGGAGCGCTGGCAGGTCACCGACATCGACGTGACACTGCCGATGCTGGTCGAGGTGTTCCTGGCGATCTGCGAGGCGGCGGTCCGGAAGATGCTCACCGACGACGATTCGGCGTTGGTGGCGGAGACCTTCGGCAAGGCCGCCTACCGGGCCGTGCGGGCAAAGGCGTAGGGAGACAACAACACCCCGCGAGCTTCAAGCCCGCGGGGTGTTGCGTTACTCGTCAGATCAGATATCGAACCGGTCGTTGTCCATCACCTTGGTCCACGCCGCGACGAAGTCCTTGACGAACTTCTCCTTGGAATCGTCCTCGGCGTACACCTCGGCCAGCGCCCGCAGCTGCGAGTTCGAGCCGAACAGCAGGTCGACGCGGCTGGCGGTCCACTTCGGGCTACCGCTGGCGCGGTCGGTGCCGACGTAGGTGCCGTCATCGGCCGGAGCCGGTGCCCACTTGGTGCCCATGTCGGTGAGGTTGACGAAGTAGTCGTTGGTCAGCTGACCCCTCTTGTCCGTCAAGACACCGACGTCCGAGCCGCCGTGGTTGGCGCCCAGCACACGCAGGCCGCCGATCAGCACGGTCATCTCGGGAGCCGAGAGGCCGAGCAGGTTGGCGCGGTCGATCAGGCGGTACTCGGGCGGCAGGCTGTCGCCCTTGGCGACGAAGTTGCGGAAGCCGTCGCCCTTGGGCTCGAGGTAGGCGAACGAGTCGGCGTCGGTCTGCTCCTGCGAAGCGTCGCCGCGACCCGAGGTGAACGGCACCGCGACGTCGAAACCGGCGTCCTTGATGGCCTTTTCGAGGCCGACGACACCACCGAGGACCACCAGATCGGCGAACGACACCCCGGCGTCAGACGCCTTCTGGATCTCCTCGAGCTTGGCGATCACCGGGGCCAGCTCCTCGGGCTCGTTGGCTTCCCAGCCCAGCTGCGGCTGCAGCCGGATCCGGCCGCCGTTGGCGCCGCCACGCATGTCGCTGGAGCGGTACGAGGCCGCCGCCTTCCATGCGGTGTCGATCAGCTGCTGGGTGGTCAGACCCGAATCCGCGATCGCCGCCTTGAGGGTGGCGACGTCGGCATCGGACAGCTGCTTACCGGCCGGGATGATGTCCTGCCAGAGCCAGGTCTGCTTGGGCACCAGCGGACCGAGGTAGCGGGTCACCGGACCCATGTCGCGGTGGATCAGCTTGAACCAGGCCTTGGCGTACTCCTCGGCCAGCTCCTCGGGGTGATCCAGCCAGCGGCGGGTGATCTCGCCGTAGATCGGGTCGAACCGCATGGACAGGTCGGTGGTCAGCATCGACGGGTGGGTCTTGCCGGTGCCCTGCGCCATCGGCACCGAGTTGGCCCAGCCGCCGTCCTTGGGCTTCCACTGGTTGGCGCCCTGGGGGCTCTTGGTCAGCTCCCATTCGTTGCTGTAGAGGATCTCCAGGAAGCTGTTGTCCCACTTGGTGGGGGTGTGCGTCCAGGTCACCTCGATACCGCTGCTGACGGTCTCGTTGCCGACGCCGGGGTTGGCCCAGCCCAGGCCCATCTCCTCCAGCGGTGCCGCCTCGGGCTCCACACCGTTCTCGATGTCGGTGGCGCCGTGGGTCTTGCCGAAGGTGTGGCCACCGACGATCAGCGCCGCGGTCTCGATGTCGTTCATCGCCATCCGGCCGAACGTCTCACGGATGTCGATGGCGGCAGCCAGGTAATCCGGATTGCCTTCGGGCCCTTCGGGGTTGACGTAGATCAGACCCATGTGGCTGGCGCCCAGCGGGTTCTCCAGCTTGGTGCGGTCGCCATTGGCGCCGGCGTAGCGTTCCTGCGAACCAAGCCACTCGTGCTCGGCGCCCCAGTAGATGTCCTCCTCGGGCTCCCAGAAGTCCGGGCGGCCGAACGCGAAGCCGGCGGTCTTGAAGCCCATGTGCTCCATCGCCCGGTTGCCGGCGTAGACGATCAGGTCGGACCACGAGATCTGCTTGCCGTACTTCTTCTTCAGCGGCCACAGCAGGCGGCGGGCCTTGTCCAGGCTGACGTTGTCGGGCCAGCTGTTCAGCGGGGCGAAGCGCTGCATGCCGCGCCCGCCGCCACCGCGGCCGTCCTCGACCCGGTAGGTGCCTGCGGCGTGCCAGGACATGCGGACGAACAGGGGGCCGTAGTGACCGAAGTCGGCGGGCCACCAGTCCTGCGAATTCGTCAGCAGCTCATCGAAATCGCGCTGGAAGGCCTCGACGTCGAGGGACTTGACGGCCTCGCGGTAGTCGTAACCCTCGTCCGACGGGTCGATGGCGGGCGGATTCTTCTGCAGGATCTTCAGATTGACGGCGTTGGGCCACCAGTCGCGGTTGCTGCCGCCCTCGACGGGGGGCTTGATGACCATCGGACAGCCGGTTTCGGCGGGTTCGGTTTGTGCTTCACCAATCGGGGGGTGAGTTTCGGCGTCGGCCATGACAAATCCTTTCCGGGGCTGGCGGGTTAAGGGTTATCTAGTTGGAGCAGTGGAACATTCGGGGCAAGTACCCCAATAGATGACCTCGGCTTCATCGATCTCGAAACCGTGGTCGTGTGACGCGGTCAGGCATGGGGCCGACCCGGCCGCGCAGTCCACGTCGGCAATTGCGCCACACGATCGGCACACGACGTGGTGGTGGTTGTCGCCGATACGTGATTCGTATCGGGCGACGGATCCGGATGGTTGGATGCGCCGCACCAGTGCTGCTGCGGTCAGCGCATGCAACGAGTCATACACGGCCTGGTGGGAGACCTCGGGCAGGTCTTCACGCACCGACCGGATGATCGTTTCCGTATCGGCGTGCGGGTTCGCATGGACCGCGTGCAGCACCGCCACTCGGGGGCGGGTCACACGCATGTCGGCGCTTCGCAGCATCTGCTGGAAGTCCGCGGTTGTCGCCACGGACCGAAGTCTCGTCCCTTTTCTGGAATTAGTCAAGAATAAAATTCTCGCGAATTCGAGCCGGGATGAGGCGACCCGCAACGGGTCGGCGACCGCTGCAGAGCAGGGGGTTAGACGAGCTCCAGGCGGCGCGCCATGTCCGAGACGAACAGGCCGTCGGGATCCACCTTGCGGCGCACGGCCAGCCACTCCTCGATACGCGGATACATGGCGTGGAAGGTCTTCGCGGTGGTCCGCGAGTCCTTGGCGGTGTAGAGCCGGCCGCCGAATTCCATTACGCGACGGTCGAGTTCGGTCAGGAACTCGCTCAGGCCGGGCTTGATCTGGAAGTCGACGCAGACGTTCCAGCCGGGGATCGGGAAGCTCAGCGGCGCCTGGTTACCCGGGCCGAACAGCTTGAACACGTTGAGGAACGAGTAGTGCCCCGAGCGCTGGATGTCGACCATGATGCGCTTGAACTCGTCGACCGCCTCGGTGGGCACCACGAACTGGTACTGGGTGAAGCCGACGGAGCCGTAGGCGCGGTTCCATTCCCCGACCATGTCCAGCGGGTGGTAGAACTGCGTCAGGTTCTGGGCCTTGCCGCGGTAGGTCTTGCCGAGCCGGTACCAGACTTCGGTCATGGCGCCGAAGATCAGCTTGTTGCCCAATCCGTTGGGGAAGACGTCCGGCGTGGTGAAGTACTGCGGCGCATCGAATTTCAGCGGATCGCGCTGCAGGTTCGGCGGCAGCTGGTCCAGTTTTGCCAGCGAGCCGCGGGAAATGACCGCGCGCCCCAGCTTGGGCGGGGCGCTCATCGCGTCGAACCAGGCCGACGAGTAGGTGTAGTTGTCCTCGGTGCCGTCGCTGTGGAACTCGATGGTCTCGTCGAGGCCGTGGGTGACATCGCCGTCGGCGATGAAATACGCAGTCTCCGTGGGCGTCATCTCGATGGTGGCCCGCAGCACGATGCCCGTCAGCCCGTTGCCGCCGACCGTCGCCCAGAACAGCTCGGCTTCGGGACCGTCCGGGGTGAGTTTGCGGATCTCCCCGTTGGCGGTGAGCAGGTCGATCGAGCGGACGTGGTTGCCGAAACTGCCGGCGCTGTGGTGGTTCTTGCCGTGGATGTCACAGCCGATGGCACCGCCGATGGTCACCTGCCGGGTGCCCGGCAGCACCGGGACCCACAACCCGTGCGGCAGCGCGGCCCGCATCAGCTGGTCGAGATTCACCCCGCCGTCCACGTCGACGAGCTTGGTGCCCGGGTCGATCGAGTGGATCGTGTTCAGCGACGACATGTCGATGACGAGACCGCCGCCGTTCTGCGCGTTGTCGCCGTAGGAACGGCCCAGGCCGCGGGCGATCACGCCCCGGCCCTTCTGCTCGGCGGCCCGGGTCACGGCCTTGACGATGACCTCGGGATCGCTGGTCGAGAGCACCTGTGCCACGGTCGGTGCGGTCCGGCCCCAGCCTGTCAGGCGCTTGGGAGTGGTCGGCAAATCGGTAGTCGACATCGCAGAGAAGCGTACCCGGCAGTAGCCGGGCCCGGACTTCAGTGGAGCTTGAAGATCACTGCGCGCTGCACGATGAAGTTGATCACCGTGGCGGTGCCCTGGGCGATCACGAAGGCCACCGGCACTGCCCACGGCCGGTAATCGGCCAGGTGGAGGACCAGGTGGTTCAGCCCGACCTGGACCGCGAAGGTGACCAGGTAGAGCGCCCACACCGCGATGAACCGGGCCGTGCTCGGGGGTGCCTGGAACGTCCAGCGCCGGTTGATCAGGTAGGCGGTGGTGGTGCCGGCGATGAAGCCGATCGTCTTGGCGAGGTCGACCTGCAACCCGAAGGTCTTGTAGAGCAGGACGTAGAGCCCGAAGTCCACGATCGCCGACAACCCACCGGTCACGACGAACCGGAAGGCCTGCGTCTTCAGGTCAAGGGTCGGCGACATTACGGGCTCAGCCACCCAGGCAGCTTAGCGAGGCCGTACCGTGCAGTCGTGCTGCAGACGGTGCTCAACGACCTCGGGATCGCGGTATTCGCGTCCTCGGGCGCCATGGTGGCGATACGTAAGGGCTTCGATCTGTTCGGCATCGCGGCGCTTGGCGTGCTGACCGGCGTCAGCGGCGGCGTGATCCGCGACCTCTTCCTCGGCGTCCATCCGCCCACCTCTATTCAGCAGTGGCCCAACATCACGGTTGCCTTGGTGGCGACGGCCGTGGCCACGCTCACCGCCAAGCACCTGATCCGGTTCAACCACATCGTGCTGCCGCTGGACGCGATCGGCATAGGCTTCTTCGCGACGTCCGGTGCGGCGTTCGCCGTCGACCACGGGGCCAGCTGGTTCGCGGCGGTGCTGATCGGCATGACCACCGCGATCGGCGGCGGCATCATCCGCGACGTGCTGGTCCGCGAGATCCCGATGTTGATGCGGCCGGACGATCTGTATGCCGTCCCGGCGATGATCGGTGCGACGGCGTACGCGGTCATCGACTACTTCGGCGCGCAATGGATCGGTTTGGTGGTGGGCACGGTACTGGCGACGACGCTGCGCCTGGCCGGGCTGGTGTTCGGTTGGCGGTTGCCGACCGGGCCTTCGGATCTCATCGTCGGGGACGATTACTGACATTCAGGCAGATTTACGGTGAAAACATGCTTGTGAAATAGGAAATCGCCCTACCATTTCGCCGTGGATACTCTCATATTCGCCGGAATGTTGGGCGTATTGATTCTTATGTACAGACAGCGATCCCGCCCGGCCATTGTGGCTTCGTGGTGGATTGTCACCATTGTGTGCTGCCTATTTTTGAAGGTGCATATCACGAGTGGTCTCGGCCTCGGATTGACGTGGTGATGTGATGACCGAAACCACGAGCGTTCCCCCGACCGAGAACCGCACCGGCTTCGCCGGCACCATTCAGTATTGGCTCGCATTAATCTTCATCGTCGGTTGGACCGGCGTCATCGGAGGTGGGCTCGCCTTCCAGTTCCTGGCCTGGGAGTACCCCTGTCCGCTGTGCATGCTGCAGCGCATGTTCATGACGCTGGCAGCCCTCGGCGGCGTTTACATCGTGCGCAAGGGCATGGACGGGGTGATCGAGGCGCGCGACTATATGGTCGGCTGGGGCATGGCAATTGTCGCCAGCATTTGTGGCGGATTTGCGGCCTGGCGTCAGACGATGCTGCACATTCTTCCCGGTGATCCGGGATATGCCGGAGCATTCCTGGGGATGCACCTCTATGTCTGGTCGTGGGTGTTGTTCACCGCGGCGGTGGCGGTAATCGGCATCGGGTTCACGTTCTCGTATTCGACCGCGGCAACGCATATTCCGTCGTCGTACCGAACCGCCGGGAAGCTCGCGATCTGGCTGTGCGGTGCGGTGATCGTCATCAATTTGGTGGCTGTGTTCATGTTGGAGGGCTTCCATTGGAAATTGCCCGACGATCCGGCCTGCTATCAGATCTTCCACGACCTCGGAATCCTGAAGGACGGCTGCGTCCTGCCGGGGTAGTCAGAGGCCGGCGGCCGACAACACTCCACACAGCGCGTCGACCGCCGCCCCGAAGGTGTGGTCGGCCGTTCGGATGCCTGCCCCCCGGCGTTGATCGCGGGACACTGAAGAGGTGCAGACCCGGTCAGGTGCGGACATCACGGTGCACGGCGCCATCGTGCACAAGCTGCACCGGCCGGGTACCGATCCACACGCCCTGCGCGCCCGGCTCCGCGCGGGCAGCCGCATCGATGCCTTGGTGAGTCCGGTGTCCGAGGTGCCCGCTGCGGTCAACGGTCGCTGGCTCACCCGGTGGCCCCTGGTGGAAACCCTTGCGGTACAACCCGAATGCGTGCCATGGGCCGACATCGGGCGGCTGCTGGCGGGGTTGCACACCGAACCGGTCGGCGAGCGGCTGCCACCACACGGCTGGCCGGCCAGGCTGCGGCGCGCGGTCGACCGGGCGCGGCAGCACGACAACCGAGCGGTGTTGCGGGCCGCGGCGGGTCTGCCCGGCGACGCATGGCGGCCGGGGTCGGCCGGGCGGCCGCGCACCCTGGTGCACGGCGATTTCCACCTGGGCCAGGTCGGGCGGCACGAGGGGCGCTGGCTGCTGATCGACGTCGACGACCTGGGTTTGGGCGATCCGGCTTGGGATCTGGCGCGTCCCGCGGGGTTCTGGGCGGCCGGGCTCATTCCCGACGCCGATTGGTCCTGCTTCCTCGGCGCCTATCGGGCCGCCGGCGGTCCGGCGCTGCCGCCGGGGGATCCGTGGCCGGTGCTGGAGCCGTTCGCCCGGGCCGCCGTCATTCAGTCCGCCGCCAACAATCCCGATGACGAACTGCTGGCGGCGGCCTGTGCGCGGATGCCTCAGCTGGAAAAGAACAGCCGGCCGAAGCCCTGCTTGCGGTAGTGCTTGTTGCCGCGGTGGCCCCAGCCCGGGCCGTAGTCCGAGTAGCCCTGGTGGTAACCCGGATGTGCCTGCGCCGGCGGTGGCGGTGCCTGGACGAACCGGTTCTCCAGCTGAGTCAGAGCCTCGAGCTCGCCGAAATCCAGGAAGATGCCGCGGCAGGTGTCGCACTGCTCCAGGTGGATGCCGTTGCGCTCGTAGGTCTTCATGACCCCGGCGCACTTCGGGCACAGCAAGGTATTGCCGACGCCGGGCGATGCAGGGGGCTTCGGGGGTTCATATGGCGGAATGCTCATATCGCCATAACGTCCAACCCGGCTGTGAAGTGCCTGTGAGGTGCGGCCGTTCCCTCGCGGAAGCATTCATCGCGCAGTGGAAGTGATGTCCGTCACAATTCGGAATATCAGCTGCGGGTTCGTTGAAACGATCTTCGGCCGTTCAGTTAATCCCGGCGTCCGGGGCAGCGTAACGGAACGTTTACACAGCAAGCGCAAACGCGGGCCGGTTGGCGGATCGGCCCGCAATATTGACGCCGCCGGCGGCAATCCTTCCGCTCAGCGTGATTGCCCCGACCGACTGCTGCGAAACGGGCAAAAGGCCAGTTCCTGCCCCATCGGAGCGCTTTGAAGCGGCGACGCGACTCCGGTTTCCCGCTGCTGTGGTGCCCGGTGCTCACAGGTAACCGACAGCGAGGGTGTGACGTAGGCGGGTGCGGATACAGCAAACTTTGTGCCGAGGTTTGTCTGCTCAGGGGCCCGGAAACCGTTGCCGTTGCCGCTCGGATGCCGCCCGGTTACGTTTCGTCCTGCCAATCATGAGCAAGGCATGAGAGCCGGATGTGACGCCCCTAATCGGGCAGCGGATCACCGATGGATCTCTAGGGTGGGGACCCTGGTTGGTGACGCACGTATCGGATCACCGACATAGCTAGGGAGAACATGAAGGCATTCAGTCGAGTGCTGGTCGCATTGGTGACCGCAGTGGCCGGGGTCCTCGCGGGCCTGTTCATAGGCACGGGCACTTCTCATGCGGGTCTGGACAATGAACTGAGCCTGGTCGATGGTCAGGACCGGACCCTGACCGTTCAGCAGTGGGACACCTTCCTCAACGGGGTGTTCCCGCTGGACCGCAACCGGCTGACCCGTGAGTGGTTCCATTCCGGTCGCGCCAAGTACACGGTGGCCGGGCCGGGTGCCGAAGACTTCGAGGGCACGTTGGAGCTGGGTTACCAGATCGGCTTCCCCTGGTCGCTGGGTGTCGGGATCAACTTCTCCTACACCACCCCGAACATCCTGATCGACGATGGTGATATCACCGGCCCGCCGTTCGGTCTGGAGTCGGTGATCACCCCGAACCTGTTCCCGGGTGTGTCGATCAGCGCTGACCTGGGCAACGGCCCCGGTATCCAGGAAGTGGCCACCTTCTCGGTCGACGTCAAGGGCGCGGCAGGCGGTGTGGCGGTGTCCAACGCGCACGGCACCGTGACCGGTGCGGCCGGTGGTGTGCTGCTGCGCCCGTTCGCCCGGCTGATCGCCTCGACCGGTGACAGCGTCACCACCTACGGCGAGCCTTGGAATATGAATTAAGGACATGAACGTCCAGTAGTCGTCTACTCAATCGGCGCGTCCCGCTCCCATTCAGGAGGAGCAAGGGGCGCGCCGATTGCCATGTCGGCGGCTACGGTGGCCTCATGGCGCCGCAGAGCCCGGTTTCAGTACTCGGCGAGGACGAGTGCTGGCAGCTGCTGTCGAGCGTGACGCTGGGTCGTCTGGTGTCGACGATCGGCACCCGCCTGGAGATCTTCCCGGTGAACTTCATCGTCCAGCGCCGCACCGTGCTGTTCCGGACCGCCGAGGGCACCAAGTTGATCAGCACGCTGCTCAACGACCGGGTGCTGTTCGAGGCCGACTATCACACGGGCTCCGGCGGGTGGAGTGTGATCGTGCGGGGCGTTCCGCAGCTTCTTGAGTCTCCCGACGAGATCGACGAGGCCGAGCGCGGCCAGCTGTTGTCGTGGATCGCCACCACGAAGCGCCGCTACGTGCGGATCCAGCCGAAGGAGATATCCGGGCGCAGGTTCGTGTTCGGCCCCGTGCCCGACGACGTGTAGTGGCTCAGACCCAGTACGGCACACGCGCGCGGTACTGGCGCATGGCCAACGCTGCCAGCGTCCAGCCGATCGCGGTGAGAACCAGCACCACCACCCAGTGCCGCACTTCCTGGTCGGCACCGAGCAGCGGCGCGCGCACGATGTCGAGGTAGTGCAGCAGCGGGTTGAGTTCGACGATCTTCGCCCACGAGCCTGCGCCCTGCTGCTGCAGTGTCGACTCGTTCCAGATGATCGGCGTCATGAAGAACAGCAACTGCACCACCGAGGCCAGCAGCGGGCCGATGTCGCGGTACCGGGTGGCCAGGATGCCGAAGCAGATCGAAACCCACACGCAGTTCAGCACGAGCAGGCCCAGCGCCGGGATGACCGCAAGGTCGATCCACTTCCACGGTTTCGGATAGATGATCGCGATGATCACGAAGATCACGATGTTGTGGCCGAACAGGATCAGCTGCCGCCAGACCAAGCGGTAGACATGCACCGACAGCGGTGTCGGAAGTTGTTTGATCAGGCCCTCATTGGCGATGAACACCTCGGAGCCTTCGAGGATCGACGCGTTGATCAGGTTCCAGATGATCAGGCCGAGCGTGATGTAGGGCAGGTGCTCCTCGAGCGGGAGCTTGAACAGTTTCGAGTACAGCAGGCCCATCGCCACTGCGGTGGTGCCGGTGGCGATGGTGATCCAGAACGGGCCGAGCACGCTGCGCCGGTAGCGCTGCTTGATGTCCTGCCAGCCCAGGTGCAGCCACAGTTCGCGCTTGGCGAACCCTTCGCGTAGGTCGCGCACGGCCCGGGCCATGGTCTTGGAATCGGACGCCGCGTCGGTGAACGTCATCGTTGGAACCTTTCGCTCCTGCCCAACCGCCGCAGGCGGATCCATTCCCGCAGACCCGCGGGGTCGCGTCGGGACACCAGAAAGTACCAGCCGAACCGCACCCATTCCTGTGGCAGGAGTTTGCGCAGTCCCGGCTGCGACAGCAGGTAGCCCCGGTTGCGGTAGGTGAAGAACCGTTTGGTCTCGTCGTCGGGATACTGCGTGTGCATCCGGCCGCCGAGGATCGGCTTGAACTCATCGGTGCCGCACGGGTGCAGATAGCTTGCGGTCAAACAGGTTCCGAACGGCAGTCCGGAGCGCACCAGCCGGCGGTGCAGCTCGACCTCGTCGCCGCGGACGAACAGCCGCAGATCCGGCACGCCGACGGCCTCCACAGTGGCGGCCCGGAACAGGGCGCCGTTGAACAGCGATGCGATCCCGGGCAGCAGGTCGCCCTCGCTCTCGGTGCGCAATTCGCCGACCAGCCGCCGCCACACCAGTCCGCGGCGCAGCGGGAAGGCCAGCCGCTGCGGATCGTCGAGGTTGCACACCATCGGTGACACCTCGGCCAGGGTGTACTGCTCGGCGCAGGCCAGCAGGGTGGACAGCACGGTGTCGTCGGCGGGGCGGCCGTCGTCGTCGGCCAACCAGATCCAGTCGGCGCCCTGTGCCAGGGCGTGCAGCATGCCCAACGCGAAACCGCCTGCGCCGCCGAGGTTTCGGCGCGAACCGAGGTAGCTCGCCGGCACCGGCTGGTCGAGCACCAGCTCGCGGACCGCTTCGTCGTTGTCGTTGTCGACGACGATCAGGTGGTCGGGTCTGCGGTCCTGGGACACCACGGCGGCAAGGGACTTGGCCAGCAGCTCACGACGCCGGTGCGTGACGATCACCGCGATGACTGACTGTTTGTCAGGCGTCACGGGCGGTTTCCTCCAGCACCTCGCGCACATGCCGCGCGGCGTCCGCCCCCTCGTAGGCGCCCACGACCTCTTCGATGCCGCCGGTCATCTTGATGGTGCCGTGGTCGATCCACATCGCGGTCTTGCAGAGCCGGGCCAGGAATTCGTTGGAATGGCTTGCGAACACCAGGATTCCGGACCGTTCCACCAGGCTCTGCAGCCGGGACTGCGCCTTTTTGAGAAACTCGGCGTCGACGGCGCCGATGCCTTCGTCGAGCAGCAGGATTTCGGGGTCGATGCTGGTGACCACGCCCATCGCCAGGCGCACCCGCATGCCGGTCGAGTAGGTGCGCAGCGGCATCGACAGATACTCGCCGAGTTCGGTGAACTCCGCGATCTCGTCGACCTTGGCCAGCATCTGCTTGCGGGTCTGCCCGAGGAACAGCCCGCGGATGATGATGTTCTCGAAACCCGAGATCTCCGGGTCCATTCCGACGCCGAGGTCGAACACCGGGGCCACCCGGCCGGTGACCGTGGCCGAGCCCCGCGTCGGCTCGTAGATGCCCGAAAGTAGCCGCAGCAGTGTGGATTTGCCCGCACCGTTGTGGCCGACCAACCCGACCCGGTCGCCCATTTTCAGCGACATCGTGATGTCGCGCAGTGCTTCGATGACGACGACGTTGGACTCGTTGCGCCCGATGGCGCCGCCGGCCTTGCCGAGGAACGCCTTCTTCAGGGACCGCGTCTTGGCGTCGAAGATGGGGAACTCCACCCATGCTTCGCGCGTCGAGATGTACGGATCAGACAACTCAGACCTACAGGTACTGGCCGGTGCCGGGGTGCGACGGGCCACCGCGCTGTCCGCCCGGGACCTGCAGACCCGGCGGAAGGGCGCCCTGGCGCATCTGCTCGAGTTGGGCGCGGGCGGCCATCTGCTGGGCGAACAACGCCGTCTGGATGCCGTGGAACAAGCCTTCCAGCCAGCCGACCAACTGTGCCTGGGCGATACGCAGTTCGGCATCGGACGGCACACTGTCCTCGGTGAACGGCAGCGTCAGCCGCTCGAGCTCTTCGCGCAGCTCGGGAGCCAGGCCGTCTTCGAGTTCGCGGATGCTGGTCCGGTGGATGTCGCGCAGCCGGTTGCGGCTGGCGTCGTCGAGCGGAGCCGCGCGCACCTCTTCCAGCAGTTGCTTGATCATGGTGCCGATCCGCATGACCTTCGCCGGCTGTTCGACGAGGTCTGTCAGCGACTTGCCGTCAGCGTCGGCATCGGTCTCGTCGGCCGTGCTGGCCAGGATCTCGATGTTGTCATCGTCGGGGTTGATGGTCATTTGCCTTCCCTCGAAGCGGTGCTGTCTTGTGTCAGTTCTTTTTGGTGGCCGCGTGCTCGCCGTGCCAGCGGTAGATGCGCGCCCCACCGTTGTCGTAGATCTTCTCCCACGACCGTGAGCTGTCTAGCGACACTAGTCCGTCGGGCATGACGAACCCTCGGACCACCGGTGTGCTGGTGAGCACGTAGCGGATGTCGAGGGCTTCGACGGCCTCGGCAACGCGCGGATCGGTGTCCGCGTCGTCGGCGTAGGCCCAGACGATGAACCGGTGGTACCCGGGGCCCTGTTGCACCGGGTAGTCGTAGTGCGTCCACAGCGGGTGCAGTCCCGCGACCGCGTACATCCAGGCGGTGCCGTCGGTGTTGGCGTCGCCGATCAATGTGTTGCGGGCATCGGGCAGGGCGGCCAGGTAGGCGAACGCTTCGAGGTCCTTGGCGCCGATCATCACCGAGTCGTACTTCTGCCCGAACAGGTACTTGTGCCGAGGGAAGTAGTGCCAGGCCAGGCCGATGGTGGTGGCGACCAGTGCGACGCCGGCCGTCGCGCGGATCCACACCGGGCGGGCGCCGGTCCGGCGCAGCGCGGCGGCGGCCAGCAGGACCAGTGCGCAGAGGCCGATCGCGGCCATCGGCGCGTAGAGCAGCGTGACGACCGCTGACAAGCGACGCGGGTCGCTGTAGAACAGGTCGCTGAACGTGCCGGTGATGACTCCCACCGGTCCGCCGAAAGGTGCGCCGGAATGCACGATCGACGCGATCAGGATCAGCCAGACCGCCAGTGGCCACCAGATCCTCTTGATCAACATGACCAGCCCGCCGATCGCCGCGAGCGCGATCAACAGGTTCTGGATCGGGAAGTCGTTGAGGTGGCGGGTGTGCTGGACGATCGCGGCGAACAGCGAGTGCTTCTTGCCGAGATGGTTGACGAAGGCGTGGCCCACGATGATGTCGGCTTGCTGCAGGACCCCGAGAAACTGGGGGAGCAGGACCAGCAGGGTCGGCACCGCGACGGCGGCAAGCGTCAGAAAGTCGGACAGCCGGCCGCGGACCGGCCGCCACAGCGCATCCCCCAGCCACCAGACGCCGACCAGCAGCACGGTCACCACGCCGCCGGTGAGATGCACCGAGAAGACGCCGACGGTCGCGAGCACGGCCAGGCCGATGCGGTCGCGATGTGCCGGTGTCGAGGTGATCAGCGCGAATGCCGGCACCGCGAGCCCATACGCGACCAGGTTGGGCATCGCCGCCACATCGAATTCGACGTAGGGCACGGCGGTGAACGACGCGGCGAGCGCTGCCGCCGTGGCCGCCGCGACGGCGGTGCGCATCTCGCAGGTGTGCGGACGGACCATCTTCCAGGTCAGTACCGCGGCGCTGACCGGGAAGAGCCACACCGCGGCGGTGACCGAACTCACGGTGTACGCGGTGGTCGCGGCGGCGCCGGTGAGCTGGCAGTAGACGGCGGCCAGGGCGTGGAAGGCCGACGGGTAGTACAGCGCCTCGTGGGTATCGACGTTGCGCAGCTCGCCCATGTGGGTCGGCGAGGCCTGGCCGGTTTCGAGGATCCACCGGATGGTGTTGGCGTGCCACACCGAGTCCCAGGTGCTGGGGATGGATTGCCAGTGCGCCAGGCCGGCGATCGCCGCGGCAGCAATCAGCGCGGCGCCCAGCAGCACTCCCACCGCAACCACCACGGCAGGCCGTCGCGTCATGCCTGACGCCTCGGCGTCGCGGTCACGGAAGCGGGTCAGCGCCCGTCGTAATCCGGCCGCAATGGCGGCGACGATCGCTACAGCAAACAACGCCGCCCATGCGTTCCACGGCACGCCGAGCGCCCCGAGCGGGACGATCGTCAACGCGACAGTGCCGTAGGTCAAGGCTGGACCCACTGCAACCGCCGCCGACACGGTCAGTCCGCCCGCCCTGGCTATCAGCGCCCCGGGGATCACCAGCAACAACAGTGCGATTAGCACTCCGAACCCGAAGCCCACTGGACTAGTATGGCTGCCCAGGGTGACCCGGTCCGAGCATGGTCTCTGCAAGTGCAAACGTGCGGTCGGGCACTCACCAAATCGTGTCGGTTTGTGATATCTGCGGACGCTCTAAGGTGGCTGGCATGGCATACGACGTCGCCCGGGTACGGGGCTTGCACCCGTCATTGGGCGATGGGTGGGTTCACTTTGATGCCCAGAACGGCATGTTGGTGCCCGACTCGGTCGCGACGACGGTCTCCACCGCCTTCCGCGGCTCGATGCCGACCGCTGCCGGCCCGCACCCATCAGCCCGCCGCAGTGCGGCCGTTCTCACCGCCGCCCGGCAGGCAGTTGCCGACCTGGTGAACGCCGATCCGCGGGGTGTGGTGCTCGGCGCGGACCGGGCTCAATTGCTGACCGCCCTGGCCGAGGCGTCCTCGAGCCGGGTCGGCCTCGGTTACGAGGTGGTGGTCACCCGCCTGGACGACGAGGCGAACATCGCGCCGTGGCTGCGGGCCGCGAATCGCTATGGCGCCAAGGTCAAGTGGGCCGAGGTCGACATCGAGACCGGTGAGCTGCCGACCTGGCAGTGGGAAGGGCTGATCGACAAGCCGACCCGCCTCGTGGCCATCGCGTCGGCGTCGTCGACCTTGGGAACCGTCACCGATCTGGGCGAGGTGACCAAGCTCACCCACGAGGTCGGCGGAATGGTCGTCGTCGACCACTCGGCGGCGGCTCCGTACCGGCTGATCGACATCAACGAGATCGACGCCGACGTGGTCGCTCTCAACGCGGTGCCGTGGGGCGGTCCGCCGATCGGCGCACTCGTGTTCCGTGACCCGTCGACGCTCGATTCGCTGGCCTCGGTGTCGTTGGATCCGCACGCCACCGGTCCGGCCCGCCTCGAGGTGGGCGGACATCAGTACGGCCTGCTGGGCGGCGTGGTGGCCAGCATCGAGTACCTGTCGAATCTCGATGATTCGGCCAGCGGTTCGCGGCGCGAGCGGCTGGCGGTGTCGATGCGGTCGGCGAGCGCGTACCTGGACCGGCTGTTCGAGTACCTGGTGGCCTCGCTGCGCTCGTTGCCGTTGGTGATGGTGATCGGACGGCCGGAGTCGCAGATTCCGGTACTCAGCTTCGTCGTGCGCGACATCCCGGCCGAACGGGTGGTGCAGCGGTTGGCCGACAACGGCATCCTGGCGATCTCGAACGCCAGCTCGCGCGTGCTCGACGTGATCGGCGTCAACGACATCGGTGGCGCGGTGACGGTCGGGCTGTCGCACTACTCGACGGGCGCCGAGGTCGATCAGCTCGTGCGGGCCCTGGCCTCGCTCGGCTGACCGTTCCTCGCCTACGCCGGCTGGACCGTCAGCACGATCTTTCCCGACACCTCACCGGACGCCAGCAGTTCATGGGCCCGCTGAGCCTCCTGGATGGGCAGTTCGGCACCGATGATCGGGCGCACCCGCCCGTCGGCGATCATCGGCCAGACGTTGTCGAGCACCGCCCGCACCACCTCGCCTTTGCCGCCGGGGCCCTGCACCGGCCGCGGCCGCAGTGAGGTCGCGATGACGCCGGCCCGCTTGCCCAGCAGCTTGGCGATGTTCAGCTCGGCTTTGATGCCGCCCTGCATGCCGATGATCACCAACCGGCCGCCGGTGGCCAGGGCGTCGACGTTGCGGTCGAGGTAGGCGGCTCCCATGATGTCGAGGATCACGTCGGCTCCCGCACCGTCGGTTTCGGCCCGGACCCGTTCGACGAAGTCCTCGTCGCGGTAGTTGATGGTGATGTCGGCGCCCAGTTCGCGGCACATCGCGAGCTTGTCCGCCGACCCCGCAGTCACCGCGACCCGGGCACCGATGGCGTGGGCGACCTGGGTGCCGTGGGTGCCGATGCCGCTGCCGCCGCCCTGCAACAGCACGACCTGACCGGCCGTCAGGCCGGCGGTCATCACGAGGTTCGACCACACCGTGCAGGCCACCTCGGGCAGTCCTGCGGCGTCCCGGAGAGCAACGCCATCAGGCAATGGCAACACCTGTTCGGCCGGTACGGCGACGTACTCGGCGTAACCGCCGCCGGCGAGCAATGCGCACACCTGTTGCCCAACTGACCAGTCGGTAACATTCGCACCGACGGCCGCGACCGTGCCCGACACCTCTAATCCGATGACCTCACTGGCGCCTGGCGGGGGCGGATACTTACCTGCAGCCTGGAGCAGGTCGGCCCGATTGACACCCGCGGCGTGAACCCGGATCAGAATCTCACTATTTGCTGGTTCGACATCAGCGACGTTTTCCCAGGTCAGATGGCCGTCAGGCGACGCGACGATTGCATGCATTTTTTCCACGCTACAAGCCTGCTTATTTGCGCGCGCAGCAATACTGACGTCCCTTACGATTGCGCGCATGGCGGGGATGATTGCGGGGCGCACGGCGGGTGACATGCCGGGCCTGGACATCGCCGAGCAGAGGTCATGGCAGAACTACCTCGACTCGGCGTTGCGAATGTATGCGACCTTGAACCGGTCGCTGGTGGACGCACATCATCTGACCCTCAATGATGTGCGTCTGCTCGACATCTTGGACAAGTCCACGACCGGGTCGGCCCGGATGGGTGACTTGGCCGAGCGGTTGATGTCTCTGCCCAGCCGGGTCACCCGGCAGATCCGGCGGCTGGAAGTGCAGAACCTGGTGACCAGGTGCGCCAGTCCCGACGACGGGCGTGGGGTGGTCGCGACGATCACCGAAGAGGGCAGGGTCGCTGTTCGTGAGGCGATGGTGACGTACGGGCAGGGTGTCCGGTCACACTTCCTCGGCAGGCTCTCGCGTCCGCAGATCGCGGCGATGGGGGAGAACTGCCGCCGGATCAGCGTCGCGCTGAAGAGCGGAGCGCCGCCCGCCCACATCGGTCGGGTGTAAAGCCCGTACTCTTGTCGGCGGTGGCGTGGCAGAGCGGCCTAATGCACTCGCCTTGAAAGCGAGAGACGGCTAACACCGTCCGGGGGTTCAAATCCCTCCGCCACCGCCATTGTGGTGAGTCGGGTCATGGGTTACACATGAGTCGAGTCATCGGTTACAGAATTCCCCGGTCTTTTGGCCGGGGTTTTTTGTTGGTTGGGCCAGT
>JAZBEZ010000016.1:0-104274 GCA_036235365.1 Mycolicibacterium sp. 050232
CCCACCAAGATCGGAAGACGGGGAGTCCCCCAAGATGAGTGGCAAAAAACAACAAACAAAAACCACCAAACACACTATTGAGTTCTCAAACAACAGGCTTTTTCTTCTTTAGTCACCCTGTTTTGGGGCAACCCCACCAGCTTAATTTGAACTTCGCCGGCAAGTCAAGTTGCTTCATCCTGGCTTATTTCATCCGGTCTGAGGCAACCTCGCCAGCTTAGTACGTTCTCGGCTGGCTTGTCAAGTCGCTCTGGCCCCGGGGGTTTTCCCCGCTCCGCGGCGACTCCAAAAGATTAGCGCGCGCCAACCTTGAAGGTCAAATCGGCTGGTCAGTGCCATTTCGAGGCTGAAAGCCAGGCTCGAACGTGCTGCCTAAGAGCCTACTCTCTCGATCTCGGCTCCGAGGCTCAACAGGTTTTCCACGAACAACGGGTAGCCGCGGTCGATGTGGAACACGTCGTGGACCTCGGTTTCGCCGTCGGCGACCAGGCCGGCGAGCACCAGGCCGGCTCCGGCCCGGATATCCGACGACCACACCGGCGCACTCGAAAGCTGCGGGATCCCCCGCACGACGGCATGGTGACCGTCCGTCCGTGCATCGGCACCCAACCGGATCATCTCCTCGACGAACCGGAACCGAGCTTCGAACACGTTCTCGGTGATCATCGAGGTGCCGTCCGCCACCGAGGCCAGGCCGATCGCCATCGGCTGCAGGTCGGTCGGGAATCCCGGGAATGGCAGCGTCGCCACGTTGACCGCCTTGGGGCGCTCGTACTGCACCACCCGAAACCCGTCATCGTTCTGGGTGACCGTGGCGCCGGCATCGTGCAGCTTGTGCAGCACCAGCTGCAGGTGCTGCGGGTCCACGCCCGTCACAGAGATGTCGCCGCGCGTCATCGCCGCGGCAATCCCCCACGTCGCCGCCACGATGCGGTCACCGATCACCCGGTGTTCCGTGGGAAAGAGCCGGTCGACACCTGTGATCGTCAGCGTGGACGTCCCGGCACCGCTGACTTGGGCACCCATCTGGTTGAGCATCGCGCAGATGTCGACGATGTCGGGCTCGCGCGCCGCGTTGTGGATCGTCGTGACGCCTTCGGCCAGCACCGCAGCCATCAGGATGTTCTCGGTCGCCCCCACCGACGGGAACTCCAGCTGGATCTCCGCACCCCGTAGGTGGTCGGCTTCGGCCACCACACAGCCGTGCTCGATATTGCAGGTCGCTCCCAGTTGGCGCAGCCCAGCCTGGTGCATGTCCAGGGGCCGCGATCCGATGGCATCTCCACCGGGAAGAGCCACCTTCGCCTTCTTGCACCGCCCTACCAGCGGGCCCAGCACACACACGGAGGCGCGGAACTGCCGGACCGCCGCGAAATCGGCGTCGTACTTGGGTTCGTCGGGCGACGTGATGCGCACGGTGTCACCGTCCAGCTCGACGGTGGCGCCCAACCCTCGCAAGACCTCGGCCATCAACGGCACATCGAGGATGTCGGGGCAATTGGTGATAGTGCTGGTGCCCTCGGCCAGCAACGAGGCTGCCATCAGTTTCAGCACACTGTTCTTCGCGCCACCGACAGCAACTTCGCCTGATAACCGGTTCCCGCCGGTCACCAAGAAACGCTCGCTCACGCCGGTTAGTGTAAACAGCCCGCCGTCGAGTTTCCGCCTGCTCGGACAGATCCGGCGGCCCCGGCCAACGTATCCATGAGCCCGGTACGGTTCAGCTATGGCGGTTCATCTCACCCGTATCTATACCCGCACCGGCGACGACGGCACGACCGGGCTGAGTGACTTCAGCAGGGTCTCCAAGAACGATTCGAGGTTGGCGGCCTATGCCGACTGTGACGAAGCCAACGCTGCCATCGGCGTCGCAGTCGCCCTCGGCGAACCTGATCAGCAAATCCTGGCTGTGCTCAGGCAGATTCAGAACGACCTGTTCGATGCGGGTGCAGATTTGTCCACGCCCGTCGTGGAGAACCCCGAGCACCCACCGCTGCGAATCTCCCAGGCCTACATCGACCGGCTCGAGAAGTGGTGCGACGAGTTCAACGAGGCGCTACCTGCGCTGAATTCGTTCATCCTGCCCGGTGGCAGTCCCCTGTCGGCGCTGTTGCACGTCGCACGCACCGTGGCCCGCCGCGCTGAGCGGTCTGCCTGGATTGCCGTGCAGGAGCACGGTGATTCGGTGAGCGTCCTGCCGGCGAAATACCTCAACCGGCTGTCAGATCTGCTGTTCATCCTGTCGCGGGTGGCGAACCCGGACGGCGACGTCCTCTGGAAACCCGGAGCAGATCAGTAGTTTCGCCGGCGCGCCCGCGGCGACGGCCGCGATTCGAGCCATGAAGTGAACGCCGTCAAGGCGCCACGGTCCAGGGCGATCTCGAAGCCCTGGCGGCGTTCGGGACTGTTGTCGCGCAGTTCGAGAATCACCGTTGCATCGGTCATGATGTCGAACTCGTCGCCACGCGGGGCGCGGCGCGACACCACTTCCAGCCCCCGCCGGCTCAATCGTCGATCGGGCCACCACCGCATGCTGGACAGCCGGTAGAAACCCGCCTCCCCGCCGCGGTAGCGCATCACGCCATGGCGCCAGCCGCTACCTCCGTCGGCGGGAAAATCGCGCAGGATGGCAGCTGTTCCACCAACCTGACGCAACTTCCACAAGCGGTAGCTCAGGGCCCCGACCAAAAGGAGCAAAACGCAGACGAGCGCGACCATGCCAATCATGGGCGCGCTCATCTGTCGTCTCTGTCGTCAGTCGATCTGGCCGAGTGCGCGCAGGCGCGCCCGACCCCATGCCGCTGTCTGCTCGTCGTCGGACTCCGCGTCCTGCTTGGCCGAGTCGGCGTCGATCTCGGATTCGAACTGAGCGTTCTCCACCAGGATTCGGACCGTCTCCTCGGTCACCGACAGGAAACCACCGTCGACGGCGATGCGCAGGTCGTCCTCGCCTTCGCGCTCAACGCGGACCATCGCATCGTCGACGAGCTGCGCCACCAACGGAATGTGGCGCGGCAGGATGCCGATCTCACCGGCGGTGGTCCGGGTGAAGACGAACGTAGCGGCGCCGGACCAGAGCTCACGCTCCACGGCAACGATCTCGACGTTCAGATCAGCCATGTCACACCACCTTTCGGGCTATACCGGTCACAGCTTGGCGCCGAGGCTTTCAGCCTTCTTCGCGAGATCGTCCAGGCCACCGATCAGGAAGAACGCCTGCTCGGGCAGATGATCGAACTCGCCCTTGGCCAGCTTGTCGAAGGCCTCGATGGTCTCCTTGAGCGGCACGGTCGAACCCGGCTGGCCGGTGAACTGCTCGGCCGCCATCATGTTCTGGCTCAGGAAGCGCTCGATCTTACGGGCGCGGTACACCAGAACCTTGTCCTCTTCCGACAGCTCGTCGATACCGAGGATGGCGATGATGTCCTGAAGGTC
This sequence comes from Mycolicibacterium sp. 050232, assembly GCA_036235365.1. Lineage (GTDB taxonomy): Bacteria > Actinomycetota > Actinomycetes > Mycobacteriales > Mycobacteriaceae > Mycobacterium. Next base: position 3,436 of record JAZBEZ010000016.1, read on the forward strand.
CTTGTAGCGCTGCAGGATCCGGATGACTTCCTGGGCGACGCGGTAGTGCTCGTCGCCGACGACGCTGGGGTGCAGGATCGTCGAGGACGAAGCCAGCGGGTCCACGGCCGGGAAGATGCCCTTGGAGAACACCGCACGAGAAAGCTCGGTGGTGGCGTCCAGGTGGGCGAACGTGGTGGCCGGCGCCGGGTCGGTGTAGTCGTCGGCGGGCACGTACACGGCCTGCATCGAGGTGATCGAGCGACCACGGGTCGAGGTGATGCGCTCCTGCAGCTCACCCATCTCGTCAGCCAGCGTCGGCTGGTAACCCACGGCCGAAGGCATACGACCCAGCAGGGTCGAAACCTCGGAACCGGCCTGGGTGAACCGGAAGATGTTGTCGATGAAGAGCAGCACGTCCTGGTTCTGCTCGTCGCGGAAGTACTCGGCCATGGTCAGGGCCGACAGGGCGACGCGCATACGGGTGCCTGGCGGCTCGTCCATCTGGCCGAACACCAACGCGGTGTCCTTGAGCACGTTGGCGTCCGCGAGCTCGACCCACAGGTCGTTGCCCTCACGGGTGCGCTCACCGACGCCGGCGAAGACCGAGGTACCACCGAAGTTGCGGGCGATACGGTTGATCATCTCCTGGATCAGAACCGTCTTACCGACACCGGCACCACCGAACAGGGCGATCTTGCCACCGCGCACGTACGGGGTCAGCAGGTCGACGACCTTCAGACCGGTCTCCAGCATCTCGGTGCGGGGCTCCAGGTCGGCGAAGGCCGGCGGCTTGCGGTGGATCGACCAGTGATCGAAGTCCTTGCCGTAGCCGGGCTCGTCGAGGCAGTCACCGAGCGCGTTGAACACGTGGCCCTTGACGCCGTCGCCGACCGGCACCGAGATCGAGGCGCCGGTGTCGCGGACGTCGGTGCCACGCACCAGGCCGTCGGTGGGCTGCATGGAGATGCAGCGCACCAGATTGTCGCCGAGGTGCTGGGCAACCTCGAGCGTCAGGGTCTTGGCGAGCTCGCCGTAGGTGATGTCGGCGTGCAGCGCGTTGAACAGCTCGGGCACGGCACCGCGCGGGAACTCAATATCCACCACCGGGCCGGTGATGCGGACTACGCGGCCCGCGGTCTTCTCTGCAGTAGCAGTCATTCTCTCTTCGCTTTCCTACGAGGCTTTCGTCTTTGGTCCGGCTAGCGCGCGTCGGCCAGCGCGTTCGCGCCGCCCACGATCTCGCTGATTTCCTGGGTGATCTGCGCCTGGCGTTCGCGGTTGGCCGCGAGTGTCAGTGCCTTGATCAGATCGTCGGCGTTGTCGGTGGCCGACTTCATGGCGCGCCGGCGCGAAGCCGACTCCGAGGCCGCCGCCTCCAGCAGCGCTGCGTACACGCGGGTGGCTATATAGCGCGGCAACAGCGCGTCGAACAGATCCTCGGCGTTCGGCTCGAACGAGTACAGCGTGTGCGGGCCGGTTTCCGGCTCGCCGACGTACTCGACGACCAGCGGCGCGATCCGATGCGCCACCGCGGTCTGCGAGAGCATCGACCGGAACTCGGTGGAGACGATGTGCAGTTCGTCGACGCCCAGAACACCATCAGGGCCGGCGCCATCTCGGTTCTCGCCTTCGTCGTCGGCACCGGACATGAACGCCGTCACCAGGGTGTCGGCGATCTCCCTGGCGTTGGTGTACTCGGGACGCTCCGAGAAGCCGGTCCAGGATTCAACGACCGCACGCTGACGGAAGCTGTAGTAGCCCAAAGCCTTCCGGCCGACGACGTAGAGCACCGGCTCCTTGCCCTCTTCCCGCAGCAGCGAGAACAGTTCTTCGGCCCGGCGCAGCACGTTGGCGTTGTAACCGCCGCAGAGACCGCGGTCCGAGGACACCACCAGCACACCGGCCCGCTTGGGGTTCTCCCGCTGCACGAGCAGCGGGTGATCCAGCGCGCTGGCGCCGGCCAGCTCGGTGAGCATGTTGGTGATCTCGGTGGAGTAGGGCCGGGCCGCGTCGACCCGGGCCTGCGCCTTGGCGATCCGCGACGTGGCGATCAGCTCCTGGGCCTTCGTGATCTTCTTGATCGACGAAGCGGAGCGGATACGCCCGCGTAGCTCGCGAAGTGTGGCTGCCATTGGTTACCTAGGCCTTCTTCGGTGCCGGCTTGCGGACCTTGACCGATTCCTTCTCCAGGTCCTCGGGGTCGAGTGCGTCAGCATCGGCCTCCTTGACAACCACGGAGCTGCCGTCGGTGGCGGCGAAGCCCTTCTTGAACTCGTTGATGACCGAGACCAGCTTCTCCTCGGCCTCCTCGGAGAGCTTCTTGGTCTCCTTGATCCCGGTGAGGATGTCGGAGTGGCTGGCCTTCACGTGCTCCAGCAGCTCGGAGGAGAAGCGCGAGACGTCCTCGGCCGGAACCGAATCCAGATGGCCCTGGGTACCGAGGAAGATCTCGACGACCTGGTCCTCGACTGCCAGCGGGCTGTACTGGGGCTGCTTGAGCAGCTCGACCAGGCGGACACCGCGGTCCAGCTGAGCCTTGGAAGCCGCGTCCAGGTCCGAGGCGAAGGCCGCGAAGGCCTCCAGCTCGCGGTACTGCGACAGATCCAGGCGCAGCGAGCCCGCGACCTCTTTCATGGCCTTGATCTGCGCGGCGCCACCGACGCGGGACACCGACACACCGACGTTGACGGCCGGACGCACACCCTGGTTGAACAGGTCGGACTCCAGGAAGCACTGACCGTCGGTGATCGAGATGACGTTGGTCGGGATGTAGGCCGAGATGTCGTTGGCCTTGGTCTCGATGATCGGCAGACCCGTCATCGAACCACCGCCGAGCTCGTCGGACAGCTTCGCGCAACGCTCCAGGAGACGCGAGTGCAGGTAGAAGACGTCACCCGGGTATGCCTCGCGGCCCGGCGGGCGACGCAGCAGCAGTGAGATGGCGCGGTAGGCCTCGGCCTGCTTGGTCAGGTCGTCGAACACGATCAGCACGTGCTTGCCGTCGTACATCCAGTGCTGGCCGATGGCCGAACCGGTGTAGGGCGCGAGCCACTTGAAGCCGGCGGGATCGGAGGCCGGGGCCGCCACGATGGTGGTGTACTCCATCGCGCCGCCCTCTTCCAGCGCGCGCTTCACGCTGGCGATGGTGGTGCCCTTCTGGCCGACGGCGACGTACACGCAGCGCACCTGCTGCTTGGGATCGCCGGTCAGCCAGGCCTCGCGCTGGTTGAGGATGGTGTCGACGCAGAGCGCGGTCTTGCCGGTCTTGCGGTCACCGATGACCAGCTGGCGCTGGCCGCGGCCGATCGGGGTCATGGCGTCAACGGCCTTGATTCCGGTCTGCAGCGGCTCGCCGACGCCCTGGCGCTGCACCACCGAAGGGGCCTGCAGCTCGAGGGCACGGCGGGTCTCGGCTTCGATGTCACCCTGGCCGTCGATCGGCTGGCCGAGCGGGTTCACGACGCGACCGAGGAACGCGTCGCCGACCGGCACGGAGAGCACCTCGCCGGTGCGCTTGACCTGCTGGCCTTCTTCGATCTTCTCGAACTCACCCAGGATGACGGCGCCGACGCTGTGCTCGTCGAGGTTGAGCGCCACACCCAACACACCGCCCGGGAACTCCAGGAGCTCCTGGGTCATGACCGAGGGCAGGCCCTCGACGTGAGCGATGCCGTCACCGGCATCGACGACGGTGCCGATCTCTTCACGCTCGGTGTCGGCGGAAAACGAGGATACGTAATCCTCGATGGCACCTTCGATATCAGCAGCCGAGATTGTCAACTCTGCCATGGTTTTTCGTCTTCCTACCTTGTTCTTGGGTGGTTCTTGGTTCGGATTAGTCCGGCAGCTGGGTCGCCGCTGCGGCCAGTCGGGACGAGATCGAGCCGTCGATCACTTCGTCACCGACGGTGATCGACAGACCACCGAGCAGTTCCGGGTCGACGTGCAACTGCACTGCCACCGGATGTCCGTAGATGCGGGTGAGCACCTCCGACAGCCGGGTCCGCTGAGCATCGGTCAGGTCAGCGGCAGCGGTCACGTGGGCGACCACTTCACCGCGGCGGGCGACTGCGAGCTCGGCGAGATCGATGACGGCCTCGTCGGCACGCTCGCCGCGCAGCAGACCCACAGTCTGGGCCAGCAGCGCCGCTGCCGTCCCGTTTCCACTCGCGTTGGCGAGCACCTTGTCCAGCAAGGCGATTCGACCGTCGACCGGGGTCGTGTAGTCACTGAGCAGGGCCGAGAGCTTGGGCTCGGCGTCGAGCAGGCGACCGAACCGGAACAGCTGGTCCTCCACCTCATCGACCTCACCGCCGATCTCGGCGCGCTTGAGCAGCGCCAGACGGGCAGTGTGTTCAATCGCGTCGACCAGGTTCGATTCGGTCGACCAACGCTGCGAGACGGCAGTCCGCAGCACATCCAGGGTTGTCGTACCGACCTGGCCCGACAGCAGACGGTCGACCAGCTCGACCTTCGCCGCGGAGTTGTCGGTCGGCTCGGCCAGATGCCTGGTGAGCACCGACTCCGACAGCAGCAGCTTGGCCACCGAGGTCAGCTCTTCGGCCAGCGTGGTCAGCCCGTCGGCGTCCAGACCGCCTGCGACCGAGTCGAACTTGTCGACCACGACCGTCAGCGATTCGCGGCTGGCCGCTCGCAGCTTTGCCGTGGCGGCGGTGTCGATCACCACGGTCGACGGGGCCATCTGGTCCAACTCGGCCAAGAATCTATCGACGGTGGCCGCCTGCGCGGCCGAATCGGCGACGTGTGCGCGCACCAGAGCGTCGGCCTTGGCCACCGACTCCGATCCGAGACCGGTCCGCAGCTGACGGATGAGCTGCTGGCGCATCAGCTGAACCTGCTGGGCGCCCTGTGCCTTGATCCGCTCGGCCTCCGTGCCGGCCTGCTCGGCCAGTGCAGCGGTGATCCGCTCGGAGTCCTGCGAGGCCTCGTCGGTCACCTTGGTCGATTCGGCCTTGGCGTCGGCGAGTGCCTTGGCGTGCATCTCATCGGCATCGGCGAGCTTCTTGGCCGCATCGGCGCTCTCGGCGAGAGCGACCCGCACGGCTTCCTGCTGCTTCTGCATCAGGTTCCGCACCGGCGGCACCACCCACTTGATGATGATGAATGCGATGACGGCAAAGCCGATCAGCTGCCCGATAAATATCGACATCTACTGCGTCCCACCTGATTTCACGTCGACGCCCAAAATTCGGCTGGCCAGGGTCTGCGAGAGCCCGTCCACCGAAGACTCCAGCCCGGAGCGCACCTCGGCACCCTGAGCAGCAAGCTGCTCGTCGGCCTGGCGCACTGTGGTGGCCACTTCGGTGTTGGCCTCGGCACGCTTGGCGTCAACCACCTCGCGACCCGCGGCACGGGCCTCGTCCCGGATTGCCGATGCCTGGGTACGCGCCCCGGCCATCGCCTCGTTGTAGTCGGCCTGTGCCGCGGCCACCTGCTCGGCCGACTTCCGATTGTCGGCGGCGGTCTTCGCCAGCATCGCTTCGCGCTCTGCCAGCACCTTGCCGACCGGTGGCACAACCCATTTCCAGATGACTGCCAGCGTGATCAAGAAGATGATCAGCACGGCGAAGAAGGTGCCGTTGGGGACCAGGAAGTTGCTCTGGCCCCCACCGCCTTCCTCCGCTGCGAGGATGGTTAGTTCACCCATGCCGATGGACTACTGCAGGCCCGGGGTGGCGAAGACGAACAGCGCCATGAAGGCCAGGTTGATGAAGTACGCGGCCTCCACCAGACCGACGGTGATGAAGAACGGGGTGAACAGCCGGCCCTGGGCCTCGGGCTGCCGGGCGATACCCGAGATCAGCGCGTTACCCGCGATACCGTCACCGATACCAGCGCCGATGGCGCCGCCGCCCATGATCAAACCGCCACCGATCAGCGCGCCGGCCGTGATGAGGGCGTTGGGGTCGAGTTCCATTCCTTTTATCCTCCTTGATAACTGGTGGCTGTGCCGCCAGAGGTTCGTGTGATGCGGTTGTAGGGGTCTAGCTGGTCACGCTCAGTGATCGTCGTGCTCGAGCTCCATCGACTGGCTGAAGTACAGGATCGTCAGCAGCGAGAAGATGAATGCCTGGATCAGGCCGACGAAGAGGTCGAAGGTCTTCCAGATCGCGTTGGGTGCCCACTGGATGTACCAGGGGAACATCGCGATCAGCGCGACCAGGATGCCGCCGGCGAAGATGTTGCCGAAAAGACGGAGGGCCAGCGAGATCGGCTTGGCGAGTTCCTCGACGATGTTGATCGGCATCAGCGCGGTGACGTGTCCCTTGAGCAACTGCTTCGGGTGACCGATGATGCCGCGGCGCCAGATGCCGGCCGCGTGGTAGCAGACGAACACGAACAGGGCCAGGGCCAGCACGAAGTTGATGTCGGAGGCCGGCGGCTTGTACCACTCCGCAGCCGCGCCGTCAGCCCCGCCGTACTGAAGCGGAAGGACCGCGAGCCAGTTGGAGATCAGGATGAACGAGAACAGCGCCACAGCCAGCGGCAGTACGAAGGGCGCGACCTTCATACCGATGGAGCTCTCGATCTGGCCGCGCATCTGGATGGTCAGGGCCTCCCAGAACAGCTGCACACCGCCGGGCACACCGGTCGAGGTGACCTTGGCTCGCAGGACGAATGCCAGCGCGATCACGATTACCGCGGTGATCGCGGTAGCCAGGATGGTGTCACCGTTGAACGTCATCCCGAACAGCTCGAACACCATCGTGTGGTGGCCGACGTGGATGGCGGCGCCACCCTCTTCGGCGGCGAGCACGGTCGTCGTCTGAGTCATATAGGTCAGCTCAACCCTTCGATTCCGTATCCAAGACATCCAGGCCGTTCGAGCGGATCTTCCGCAGCACGGGGATGCTGGTGCTCATCACCAGCAGAGCCTGGAAAATCGCCAGCCCGAACAGCACCGCGATGCCGCCCGAGGTTTTGAAGACAAATGCGATGCCGAGTGCGATCGCGGTGATGATCAGCAGCCGCGTCGCGGAGTTCACGGCCATCTTCTTCTTGAGCGGGTGATCTTCGGCCGTGATCGCCTCGACGGCCCGGCGCACCAGCAGGGCGTTGACCAGGCCGAGGCCCAGGCCGACACCGAAGAAGACGCCGAAGAGAATGTGTCCGGTGAATCCGGCGGCCACGATGGCCAGCGCGGTCAGTGCGACGCAAACGATCAGGAGACGCAGTGGCCGGAAAGCCACCGACGGGAACACCAACGGCGCGTTTTGCGCTGGTGTCGTCACTGATTCACCCCAATCCCGCTGTCACGAAACGCTGCACCCTCGGAGATGCCAACGGTTGCTGCCCCCTGGCAAAACCCTGTGCGCGCCCGACGAGAATATCGGAGGGCGGCGGGCGGGCTTGAATCACCCACGGGGTAGCTCCCTTTGTCGGTCGTTGATCGGCACCTGACGGTTCGTCGAACCGATGGGCCGGGCCGGCAACCCGCGAGGTTTTTCGGGTTCTGGCAGCACCCTAACACATGGTAGGCACCCCTAAACGTGGCCTACTACTTTTTGTCGTACTTCGCCTCGTGCTCGTCCTCGGAGCCTTCGCTCCCGCGTTGCAACAGGGGTATCAGCGTCACCACGATGGCCACCACGATGGCGGCCGCGACGACCGCCCCGGTGTAGCGCGGATCGAAGAAAATCGTCGCTGCGGCACCGAAAGCGATGATGCCCACCCACAGGTAGATCAGCAGCACGGCACGGCGATGCGAGTGCCCGATCTGCAGCAACCGGTGATGCAGGTGCATCTTGTCGGGGCTGAGCGGACTGCGGCCGGCCCGGGTACGACGCACGATGGCCAGCAACGTGTCCAGCGCGGGCACCAACATCACGGCGATCACCAGGAGGAACGGCGACATCAGTGCGAAAACGTCGCGGGCACCGTAGGCGTTCTGCGAGATCGGTCCGGCAGCCGTCGTGGACGCCGCACCGAGCATCAGGCCGATCAGCATCGATCCCGAGTCGCCCATGAAGATCTTGGCCCGGTGGAAGTTGTGCGGCAGGAAGCCCAGACAGGCCCCGGCGAGGACCACCGAGATCACCGCGGGCGGGTAGAACAGGACGTCGCCGCCGTGGTCCCGCAGCAGGCCGACCGAGAAGATGCAGATGGCCAGCGCCGTGATCAGTCCGAGCCCGGCGGCCAGACCGTCGAGCCCGTCGACGAAGTTCATCGCGTTGACGATCGACACCGTGAGCGCGAGCGTCAGCAGGATCGACGACACCTGGTCGAGCACGATGGTGCCCACTCCCCCGAACGGGATGTAGAGCACGCTCCAGGCCACGCCCATGGTGACGAGCACGCTGGCCGCAGTGATCTGGCCGGCGAACTTGGTCAGCGCGTCCAGCCCCCAGCGGTCGTCGATCAGCCCGATGGCCATGATCAGCCCGCCGGCGACCACGACCGCGGGCATGCCGGTGGAGTAGACGAATCCCCGTGTGAGGGCCGGCAGTTGGGAGGCCAGCAACACGGCGGCGGCCACGCCGATGTACATCGCCAACCCGCCCATCCGCGGTATCGGCTGGACATGGACATCGCGTTCGCGCGGGTAGGCGACAGCGCCGACCCGGATGGCCAGCACGCGCACCCAGCCGGTGGCGAAGTACGTGATGATCGCGGCGGTCAGTCCGACCAGCGCGAGCTCTCGCAGCGGCACACCGGCACCCCGGTCCGACAGCGCGAGAAGGCCGGAGTTGACCGCGGGAATCACTGCGTCACCGGCCGACATCACCGATGAACCGTACTGCAGCAAGCTGAGATCACTCCGTAGGTGTTGTTGTGAGCGTGGACGTTTCCACGCCAACGACCCTAGCGATGTCCGCCGCACTGATCGGGCCGGTCCGCAGGATGCGCGGCTGGGCGCCGGTGAGGTCGACGATGGTGGACGCGGCCTGCTGTTCGGCGGGCCCGCCGTCGAGATAGACCTCGACCTTGTCGCCGAGTTGCTCGTGCGCTTGCGCTGCAGTCACCGCGGCGGGCTGACCCGACACGTTGGCACTCGACTGGGCCATGGGGCCGACTTCACGCAGCAATTCGATGGCCACGGGATGCAGCGGCATCCGGAGCATGACGCTGCCGTTGGCGTCCCCGAGATCCCACTGCAGTGACGGTGCCTGCGTCACCACCAGGCTCAGGGCTCCCGGCCAGAACGCCCGGATCAACTCGCGGGCGGCCGGCGGCACCGAGTACACCAGGCCGTCGATGGTGTTCCACGAACCGACGAACACGCCGACCGGCATGTTGCGGCCCCGGCCCTTGGCGGCCAGCAGCGCGCCCACCGCTTCCGAGTCGAACGCGTCGGCGCCGATGCCGTAGACGGTGTCGGTCGGCATCACCACGAGCCTGCCGCCCTTGACCGCGCTGACCGCCGAGGCGATACCCGTCGCACGCTGATCGGCGTCGGTGCAATCGAAGATGGTCATGTCGGCTCCCCGGTCGGTGCGCGCATCAGCTCAGCTTCTCCCAGCCCGGGTCGCCGTCACAAAGCGGGGTCGCCCGGCGAGGTCGCGGCGCGCGGTGACCGCGGTGAAGCGACCGTCGCGGGCGAAAGCATCGACGCACAGCTCGGAGGTGGTGTCGTCATGCTCGACGGCGCACGGCGCGCCGGCGCGCAACCACCTGGCGGCCAGCCTGACGATCGGTCGGATCACCGACATACCTTCCGGGCCGCCGAACAACGCGGACGCGGGATCATGTTCGGCCACTTCGGGTTCGAGTATCGCAGCCTCGGGGATATAGGGCGGGTTCGACACCAGCAGGTCCACCACACCGTCGAGTTCGGGCAGCAGGCCGTCCGCGGTGACGTCGGCGTCGAGGATCTCCACGCACGTCCCCGCCGCGTTCCGACGCGCAAATTCCAGCGCTGCGGGCGAGTTCTCTAGCGCCAGCACCCGGGCACCGGGCCACTGTGCGGCCAGTCCCAGCGCCAACGCACCCGAACCCGTGCACAGGTCCACGATCACCGGGTTCTCCGGAAGTTGTTGCGCACAAGCCCATTCCAACAGCGACTCGGTCTCCGGCCGCGGGATGAACACCCCCGGGCCGACCTCGAGCGTCAACGCGCCGAACGGTGCGGTGCCGAGAAGGTGCTGCAGGGGAATCCGGCGGGACCGGGCGGCGACGAGCTCGTCGTAGGCCTGCGCGAACCCTTCACCGGGCTCATCGAGAAACATCAGCCGGCCGCGCTCGACGCCCGCGGCATGCGCTGCCAGCAATTCCGCGTCGATGCGCGGGGAGGCCACGCCGGCGGCGGCCAGGCGTGCCGTTGCGGCCTCGATCGCCTGCCGGACCGGGGTCATGTCTGCTGCTGCAGCCGGGCCTGCTTGTCGGCGGCGGCCAACGCGTCGAGCAGCGGGTCCATCTCGCCGTCGAGCACCTGGTCGAGGTTGTGCGCCTTGAAGTTGATGCGGTGGTCGGCGATGCGGTTCTCGGGGAAGTTGTACGTCCTGATCCGCTCGCTGCGGTCGACGGTCCGGATCTGGCTGGCGCGATCGGCCGACGCGTCGGCAGACGCCTGCTCCTCGGCCAGCGCCTGCAGTCGTGCCGCGAGCACCACCATGGCCCTGGCTTTGTTCTGCAGCTGCGAGCGCTCGTTCTGGCAGGTCACGACGATGCCGGTGGGCAGATGGGTGATGCGGACCGCGGAGTCGGTGGTGTTCACGCCCTGGCCGCCCTTGCCCGAGGACCGGTAGACGTCGATGCGCAGATCGGACTCGTCGATCTGTACCTGCTCGACATCTTCCGGCTCGGGGTAGACCAGCACGCCTGCGGCCGAGGTGTGCACGCGGCCCTGGGATTCGGTCACGGGCACGCGCTGCACGCGGTGCACTCCGCCTTCGAATTTCATCCGCGACCACACGCCGTCAGCGGAATCGCCCTTGCTGGCGATGGTGATGGTGGCGTCCTTATAGCCGCCGAGGTCCGACCACGTCTCATCGAGCACGGTGACGGTCCAGCCGTGACGCTCGGCGTACCGGATGTACATGCGGGCCAGGTCGGCGGCGAACAGCGCCGACTCCTCCCCGCCTTCCCCGGACTTGACCTCGAGCACGATGTCGTCGGCATCGTGCGGGTCTCGGGGTGCGAGCTGGTCGGTCAGCTGGGCGTCGAGTTCGGCGACCTTGGCGGTCAGTTCGTCCACCTCGTCGGCGAAGCTGGCGTCGTCGGCCGCGAGTTCGCGGGCGGCTTCCAGATCGCCGCGGGCGGCTTCGAGCTTGCGGTAGGTCCCCACCACGGGTGAGATCTGGGCGAAGCGCCGGCCCACCTTGCGGGCGGCTGAGGCGTCGGCGTGCAGGCTGGGGTCGGCGAGCTGGCGCTCCAGGTCGGCGTGCTCAGCGAGCAGCGCCTCGATCGCGGGTGCGGTGTCCGTCACGTCGGCCTCCTCTTCCAGCTCTGTCCAGAAACGAGAACAGCGCCCAGATCTGACGCATATGCGACAGATCGGGCGCCGTTGACGTAGCTACTTGTCGGCTGCAGCCGTCTCGCCGGCAGGCTTGCGCTTGCCGTACCGCTTCTCGAAGCGGGCCACGCGGCCGCCGCTGTCGAGGATCTTCTGCTTGCCGGTGTAGAACGGGTGGCACTGCGAGCAGACCTCGACCACGATCTGGCCGCTCTGCTTGGTGCTACGAGTCTGGAAGGTATTGCCGCAACCACAGTGCACCGTGGTCTCGACATACTCAGGATGAATGCCTGTTTTCATGGGTTCCTCTTCAATCGTTGGCCCGGGTCGCCCGCAATTCAGATGGACGTGAACCGGGACCGAGGGTCGGCGGTCCATTATGCCAGGTCAACCGCCAACAGCCTAAACGCGCGATGACCGGCGACTATTCCTCGCGTCAGAGAGTCGTGTAGACCGTTCCGTCGCGCTTCCAGAGCACCCGCCCGGCCGGATCGGCTCCGAGGGCGACCAGCTCGCGCTTGAGGATCTTGTTGGTCGCGGTACTCGGCAGATCCTCGGCCAGCCAGACGTAGCGCGGCCAGGATTTCGGGGACAGATCCTGCTGCTGCGCCAGGAATGCGCCGAACTCGTCGGGCGTCAGCGTCTGACCGTCGCGCAGCACGATGGCCGCCATCACCTGGTCCCCGACGAACTCGTCGGGCACCGGATAGACCGCTACGCGGCTGATCACCGGCTGTCGCAACAGGATTCGCTCGATGGGTGCCGCGGTGACGTTCTCGCCGTCCACCCGCATCCAGTCGGCGGTACGTCCGGCCAGGTAGATCCAGCCGTCGGCGTCCCGGTAGGCCAGGTCGCCCGACCAGTACATGCCGTGCCGCAGCCGTTCATCCGTGGCGCCCTTGTCGTTGTGGTAGCCGCGGAACATCCCGCTGCCGTTGGTGTTGACGAGTTCGCCGGTGGCGGCGTCGGCGTTGACCAGGACGCCGGTGTCATCGAACTGGGCGACCTCGCATTCGGTTACGGTCTCCGGGTCGTAGATCGCCACCCCGGGGAACCCCTGGCCGACGCTGCCGGCCGGCGTGCCTTCGGACCGGGTGATGATGATCGCCAGTTCGGTCGAACCGAACCCGTCCCACACGCTGCAGCCGAATCGGCGGCTGAACTCGTCGATATCGCGGTCGGCAGCCTCGTTGCCGAAGGCCACACGCAGCGGGTTCTCGCGGTCGTCGGGCTGCTCAGCGGTGGCCAGGATGTAGGCCAGCGGCTTGCCGACGTAGTTCATGTAGGTGGCACCGTAGCGGCGGATGTCCGGCAGGAAGCCCGACGCGGAGAAGTGTGCGGGCGCCATGGCCGCGCCCGAGCTGAGCGCCACGCCCCACCCCGCGTACACCCCGTTCGAATGGAACAGCGGCATGGCCAGGTAGCAGGTGTCCGCCTCGGTGAGGTCGTAGCGCTGCACCAGCGCGGCGGCGGAGAACAGCACGATGGAATGGGGCACCCGGACGGCCTTGGGCTCGCCGCTGGTGCCAGAGGTGAAGATCATCATGAAGGTGTCGTCGGGCCCGACCTCGCGGTGCGGGGTGAGCTCCTGCACCGACCAGGTGGTATCCGAGACGTTGATGACGGTGACGCCGGGCAAGTCGACGCCGTCGAGCAACGCACGATGCTGGTCGTCGACGAGAACGACCTGACACTCGACGCGGGCAATGTCGCGGACCAGCGCTTCGCCGCGACGGGTGTTGTTGATGCCGCACAGCACGTAGCCGCCGAGCGCCGCTGCGGCCAGCGCAGTCAGCATGTCGGGGGTGTTGCCGAGGAGCGTGCCGACATGCAGCGGACGCCCAGGATCGGCCATCGCGATCAACGCGGCCGCCTGCGCCTTCGCCTCCGCGATGTGCTCGCGCCAGGTCCAGGTACGTTCGCCGTACTTGACGGCGACCGTGTCGCCCCCTTCGCGCTCGCGGAGCAACTGCTGCAGCGTTTCGGCCATCCGATGATTCCCCAAGGATTAGTGAACAGATTTAGAAAACTGTCTACCATGGTTGTGGCGCGACGGGATACACCCTTGGCAGAATCATGTACCTAACCCCATCAGAAGACCAGGAGACGCAGGAGTTGACCAGCACTGATTCGCGTCTCGAGGCGCCCCGCAGCGTGCGAGATCGACTGATAGACGCGGCGGAGGAATGCCTGCGGACCAAGGGCATTCGCGCGACCACCGTCTCGGAGGTGGCCGAGGCCGCCGGGGTGTCCCGCGGGTGGCTCTACCGGCACTTTCCCGACAAGGTGACGCTGCTGGGCGCCGTGATCGTCCGCCTCAACGACACGTTCTGGTCGGAAGCCCAGGCCATGCTCGAGCAGATCGACGGCCTTGATCGCCAGATCGCCTGGGGCGTCGGCAACGGTCTGCGGGCGTATGACGATCCCGGCGCGGTACTGATGAAACTCCGCACCGACGAACCCGAGGAGTTCGCCGCCTGTGCGGGCGCCGGGGTGCAGGGCATGATCCCGGACCTGGCCGAATTCTGGTCCCCGTATCTGGCCGCGGCCCGCGACCGCGGCGAGGTCCGCGCCGACATCGACATCCCCGAGGCATCGGAATGGGTTGCGCGCGTGCTGATCTCACTGGCCACCGTACCGGGCAACACATTGGATCCCAGCGACGGGGACGCAGTGCTCGCCCAGGTTCGGCGCTATCTCATGCCCGGGCTGCGTCCGTAGACAACTTCCCTGACGGCACGCAAAAGGCCCCCGAATATCGGGGGCCTTTCACGTTGTCGTGGTTAGTCGACGTCCATCGAGCCCGGGGCGGTCTTGGAGACCTGCACCAGGAACTCGTAGTTGTTCTTGGTCTTGCGCAGCTGGCTCATCAGCAGATCGATGGCCTGGTGGCTGTCCAGCCCGGACAGCACGCGACGCAACTTGTGCACGATCGCGAACTCGTCGGGGCTGAGCAGCAGCTCGTCCTTGCGGGTGCCCGACGGGTTGACGTCGACCGCGGGGAACACCCGGCGCTCGGCGATCTTGCGATCCAGCTTGAGCTCGGCGTTACCGGTGCCCTTGAACTCCTCGAAGATCACGGTGTCACCGGTGGAACCGGTCTCGACCATCGCCGTGGCGATGATGGTCAGCGAGCCACCGTGCTCGATGTTGCGGGCCGCGCCGAGGAACCGCTTCGGCGGGTACAGCGCGGTGGAGTCCACACCACCGGACAGGATGCGACCCGAGGCCGGGGACGCGTTGTTGTACGCGCGGCCCAGACGGGTGATCGAGTCCAGCAGCACGACGACGTCCTTGCCCTGCTCGACCAGGCGCTTGGCCCGTTCGATGGCCAGCTCGGCAGCCTGGGTGTGGTCTGACGGCGGCCGGTCGAAGGTCGAGGCGATGACCTCACCCTTCACCGAACGCTGCATGTCGGTGACCTCTTCCGGACGCTCGTCGACGAGCACCACCATCAGGTGGCATTCCGGGTTGTTCTTGGTGATCGCGTTGGCGATGTCCTGCATGATCGTGGTCTTACCGGCCTTGGGCGGCGACACGATCAGGGCGCGCTGTCCCTTACCGATCGGCATGATCAGGTCGATGACACGGGTGGTCAGCCGCTCGGGCGTGGTCTCAAGGCGCAGCCGCTGGTTCGGGTACAGCGGGGTCAGCTTGGTGAAATCGGGCCGGTTCTTGGCTGCCTCGACCGGACCGCCGTTGACGCTGTCCAGGCGCACCAGCGGGTTGAACTTCTGCCGCGGGTTGTTGCCACCGCCCTCGCCTTCGCGGGGCACCCGGACCGCACCGGTGACCGCGTCACCGCGGCGCAGACCATTCTTGCGCACCATGTTCATGGAGACGTAGACGTCGTTCGGCCCGGCCAGGTAGCCCGACGTGCGGACGAACGCGTAGTTGTCCAGGACGTCGAGGATGCCGGCCACCGGCTGGACGACGTCGTCCTCGCGCAGCTCGGTCTCGTTACCGCCCTCGCCGCCACGCTCGCCGCGGCGACGACGATCGCGGTCACGGAACCGGCGGCCGCGGCGGCCCTGACGGCCGTCGCCGTCGCCGTCGTCGTCGTTGTTGTTGCCCGACGAGTTGCCGCCCCGGTTCTGCTGGTTGTCCTGCTGATCGGACTGGTCGCGGCCCTGGCCCTTGTCCTGCTTCTGGTCGCGGTCCTGCTTCTGGTCGCGCTTGTCGTCCTGCTTGTTGTCGGCCTTGTTCTCGCCGTCGGACTGCTCGCGCTTCTCGCGGCGTTCCTGACGCTCGCGCTTGTCCTGCTTGGCAGGCTTTTCCTGCTGCTCAGCGGCGGGCTCGGCGTCCTTGGTGCCGGCCTCGGCAGCGGAATCGGCCTTCGCCTCGACCTTGGCGGCCTCGGTGCCCGCCTCGTCCTTGGCGTCGGCGACCGGGGCACCGGCCTGACGCGAGGAACCCCGGCGCTCGCGGCGGCGCGGCGCGGGCTGCTCAGCGGCCTCGGCACCGGCGTCCGGCTGGGCGTCGGCGGGGGCTTGCTGAGGGGCCTCGCTGGCACCATTGGACTCGCCGCGATGGGCGCGAATAGCTGCGATCAATTCACTCTTGCGCAAACCGGACGCGCCTTCAACACCGATTTCCTTGGCCAGCGCGCGGAGCTCGGGCAGCACCATGGTCGACAGCGACGCGGGCCGGGCGCTCGAAGCGCGCCGCGCAGCCGCGGTGTCAGTGGTCTCGGTGCTTTCAGATGTCACGGCATTCGGTAGATCCCCAGTGCCATTCGCACTGTCAGCCGTGAAGAGGTCCGTATCTGTCACGGATTTCCTTTCTTTCCCCCGCTCATCAGGTAGTGCGAGGGTTCCCCAAAGGTCGATGCGCATTCAGCTGGAAACGCTGAACACGTAGCTCACACCGTCGCCTGCGCAACGGCGATCGCCAGGATTCGCCGAGATGGCGAACCGTCAGTCCACGAGTAGAACACAAGAAGATTGGGTGGTCGTCCTGGTGTCGACGCAGGCAGAGACCCTGCGAGTGCTGGACGAGAGCGAGAATAACTCGCTTTGGTGAAGTAATCAAGCAACGTCAACGCTGGGCGTGTGGCATTCACTTCTTCTCGTGCCGCTCAATCGTCAGTTCCTGGCGGCCACACCCGACGTCCAGCGGACGCCTGCTCCGACCGACATCTCCCTGACGGTGAACCCATTGGCAGCGCCGTAATCCATGGCCTCATCAGGCAGTCCCACCTGGGAACTCAGCCCGAGAACCGTAGGTCCGGCCCCGGACAGCACTGCTGCCACTCCACAACGCCGCAGCAGCTGCAGGTATTCCGCCGAGGCCGGCATCGCCGCGGCGCGTTGTGGCTGATGCAACACATCCTGGGTCGCGGCCATCAGCAGATCCGGGCGCTCGCTGAGCGCCACCACCAGCAGGGCCGCGCGGCTCAGGTTGAATCGCGCGTCGACATGGCTGACCTGCTCGGGCAGCACCGCCCGGGTCTCCGCGGTGGACGACCGCTGCTGCGGAACCGCGGGGAACAGCCGGATGTCCGGATGCACGCGGACCGACGCCGCGTGGTAGCGCGGGCGGCCCTCGTCATCGATCTCGGTCCAGGACACCACCGCACCGCCCAGCACTGCCGCGGCGGCGTTGTCCGGATGTCCCTCGAACTCGCTGGACAGCTGAATCAGCTGCTCCGCCGTCATCGGATCCGAGCCAGCTTGCGCCACAAGACCATTGACCACAGCCAGACCACCGACGACTGCGGCGGCCGACGATCCCAGCCCACGCGAGTGCGGAATCTCGTTGCGGCAGCGCACGATCAGTCCGGCAGCCCGATAGCCGGTGGCCTGCAGGCCCGCCTCGATGGCACGCACCACCAGATGGGTCGCATCGAGCGGAACCTGGCCCGCGCCCTCACCCTCGACGTCCAGCTGAAGGCCGGAATCGGTTGTCTCGACGATGATCTCGTCGTACAGGCTCAACGCCAGCCCCAGGCTGTCGAAGCCTGGTCCGAGGTTGGCACTGGACGCCGCGACGACAGCGGTGGCGGTGAGCCCGGCGGGCAGGGTCTGATTCACCAGGCTCAGACCAGTCCGAGCTTGGCGACGACGGCCACCGGATCCACCGGCACCGCGGTGACGGTGGGCATGTCCTTGAGCGCGGTGTCGGGATCCTTGAGACCGTTGCCGGTGACGGTGCAGACCACCGTCGAACCACGCTTGACCCAGCCGTCCTCGATCGACTTGAGCAGACCGGCCACGCTGGCCGCCGACGCGGGCTCGACGAACACGCCTTCGTTGCGCGCAATCAGGTGATATGCCGCGAGGATCTCCTCGTCGGTGGCGGCCAGGAATCGGCCCTTGGACTGCTGCTGGGCCTCGACGGCACCGGACCATGACGCCGGCGAACCGATGCGGATGGCGGTCGCGATGGTCTCGGGCTCCTTGACCGGCTCACCCAGCACCAGCGGGGCAGCGCCGGCGGCCTGGGTGCCCAGCATGCGCGGCAACCGTTCGGACAGGCCGTCGCGGTGGTACTCGCTGTAGCCCTTCCAGTAGGCGGTGATGTTGCCCGCGTTGCCCACCGGCAGTGAATGCACGTCAGGTGCGATGCCCAGCGCGTCGACGATCTCAAACGCGGCCGTCTTCTGCCCCTCGATGCGGTACGGATTGACCGAATTCACCAGGGCGATGGTCGGGAAATCCGCGGTGATCTTGCGGGCCAGCTCCAGGCAGTCGTCGAAGTTGCCGTCGACCTGAATGATCTTGGCGCCGTACATGACCGCCTGGGCCAGCTTGCCCATCGCGATCTTGCCCTGCGGGATCAGCACCGCACAGGTGATACCGGCCTGGGCGGCGTAGGCCGCGGCCGAGGCCGAGGTGTTACCGGTGGAAGCGCACAGCACGGCCTGCTGCCCGCGGGCGATCGACTCGGTGACCGCCACCGTCATGCCACGGTCCTTGAAGGACCCGGTCGGGTTGAGCCCCTCGACCTTGAGATGCACTGTGCAGCCCGTCTGTTCGCTCAGCCGCTTGGCATGGATGAGCGGGGTGCCCCCCTCGAGCAAGGTGACCGGCGTCCAATTGTCGCCGACCGGCAGCCGGTCGCGGTAGGCCTCGATCAGTCCCGGCCAGGGCCGGTGCACCGGCCCTGCACTGGTCTTTCCTTGCGTCCCGGGGTTCATGCGTTTGTTCCTTCCATACGCAGCACACTGTTGATGGTCTGCACCACGTCGAGATCGGCCAGCGCCTCGACGGTTTCCGAGAGCGCGGCATCGGTGGCCTGGTGGGTGACCACGACGATGCGCGCACCGCACGGCTGCCCCTCCTCGTCGACCATGCCCTCCTGGCGCACTTCGGCGATGCTGACCTCACGCTTGGCGAATTCTGCGGCCACAGCGGACAACACACCGGGCTTGTCGGAGACGTTCATGTTGACGTAGTAGCGGGTGGGGATGAACCCGATCGGGGCGATCGGCAGCTTGGCGTACTTGGATTCCCGCGGCCCCCGGCCGCCCTGGACCCGGTTGCGCGCGGCCATCACGACGTCGCCCATCACCGCCGACGCGGTTGGTGCTCCCCCGGCGCCCTGGCCGTAGAACATCAGCCGCCCGGCCGCCTCGGCCTCGACCACCACGGCGTTGAACGCGCCGTTGACCGCGGCCAGCGGGTGCGTCAACGGCACCAGCGCCGGGTAGACGCGCGCCGAAACACGTTGCTTGCCTTCATCACTGGTCAGGCGTTCGCAGATGGCCAGCAGCTTGATGGTGCAGCCCAGGGCCCGCGCCGACTCGAAGTCGGCCGCACTCACCTTGGTGATGCCTTCGCGGTAGACGTCGTCGGCGGTGACCCGGGTATGAAAAGCAATGGAGGCGAGAATGGCCGCCTTGGCCGCGGCGTCATAACCCTCGACGTCTGCGGTCGGATCCGCCTCGGCGTAACCGAGCGCGCTGGCATCGGCCAGGGCCGAGCTGTAATCGGCTCCGGTGCTGTCCATCTCGGACAGGATGTAGTTGGTGGTGCCGTTGACGATGCCGGCCACCCGGAGCACCGAATCGCCGGCCATCGACTGGGTCAGCGGGCGGATCACCGGGATGGCGCCGGCCACGGCAGCCTCGAAATACAGGTCGACACGCGCCTTCTCGGCGGCCTGCGCCAGTTCGCCGGTGGACTGCGCCATCAGCGCCTTGTTGGCCGTGACCACCGACTTGCCCTGCTCGAGCGCGGCCAGGATGGCCTTGCGGGCCGGCTTCACCGGGCCCATCAGCTCCACCACGATGTCGACGTCGTCTCGGGACACCAGCTCCATGATGTCGTCGGTGAGCAGGTCCTTGGGCACTCCACGGTCGCCCGAAACCTTGCGGACACCGATGCCGCGCACCTCGAGTGGGGCGCCGATGCGGGCCGCGAGATCGGTAGCGCTCTCGTTGATGATGCGCACGACTTCGCTGCCGACGTTGCCCAGACCCAATACCGCTACGCCGATGGGCTTCTCACTCATTGACCACTCACCTCCAGGCTCAAAAGATCGTCGACGGTCTCCCGACGGAGCACCAGGCGCGGCCTGCCGTCCTTCACGGCCACCACGGCGGGACGGCACAGCAGGTTGTACCGGCTCGACATCGAGTAGCAGTAGGCACCGGTCGCGGCAACCGCCAGCAGGTCACCCGGCGCGATGTCATCGGAGACCCAGGTGTCGCGAACCACGATGTCACCGGTCTCGCAGTGCTTTCCGACGATGCGCGCCACGGCCGCGGGCGCGTCACTGACCCGGGAGACCAGCCGCGCGTCGTACTCCGCGCCGTACAGCGCCGGGCGGATGTTGTCGCTCATCCCGCCGTCGACGCTCACATAACGGCGCTCCGCGGTGGCACTGACCGCCACGTCTTTGACCGTGCCGATCTCGTAGAGCGTGATGGTGCCCGGCCCGGCGATCGCCCGGCCCGGCTCGACCACGAGCTTCGGCGCCGGCAGTCCGACCGCCTCGGACTCGCTGCGCACGATGGCCAGCAGCTTGTCGGCCAACTCTTGCATCGGCGGCGGATCGTCGTCGGGAACGTATGAGATACCCAGTCCGCCACCGAGGTCGATGATCGACATCTGCGACGTCTTCTCGACACCGAATTCGGACACCACGTCACGCAGCAGACCGATCACCCGGTGGGCGGCCACCTCGAAACCGGCCACGTCGAAGATCTGGCTACCGACATGGCAGTGCAGTCCGACCAGGCGCAGGTTGTCGGTGGCGAACACCTTGCGCACCGCGTCCATGGCCGCGCCGCTGGCCAGCGACAGGCCGAACTTCTGGTCCTCGTGGGCGGTGGAGATGAACTCGTGGGTGTGCGCCTCAACTCCGGGCGTCACTCGCACCAGCACGTCCTGGACGATGCCCGCCGCTCCGGCCACTTCCTCCAGACGCTCGATCTCGATCAGCGAATCGACCACCACATGCCCGACCCCGGCCTTGACCGCCGTGGTCAGCTCGGCGACGGATTTGTTGTTGCCGTGCAGGGTGATTCGCTCTGACGGGAAGTCGGCGTGCAGCGCGACGGCCAACTCTCCCCCGGTGGCCACGTCGAGCGACAGGCCTTCCTCGTTGACCCAGCGCGCGATCTCACTGCACAAGAAGGCCTTCGCGGCGTAGTGCACGTAGTCACCGCCGCCGAAAGCCGCGGCGATGTCGCGGCAGCGGGACCGGAAGTCGTCCTCGTCGATCACGAACAGCGGGGTGCCGTATTCGGCCGCCAAATCGGTGACCGGGACACCGGCGATGGACACCACACCGTCGTCGCGACGAACCAGGTTGCGGGGCCACACATTCGGAGCCAGCAGCATGACTTCTTCGGGGCTCTGCGGTTTCGCCGGCGCGCCCGGGTGATGGACCTCGTCGGCGTGCCGGGGCCCGGCGGGGTGCGCGTTCACATGCGCTCCGGAGCGGTGACGCCCAGGATGGCCAGACCGTTGGCGATCACTTGGCGGGTGGCCTCGCACAGCGCGAGGCGTGCCGCGTTCAGATCGCCCGCTTCTTCGTCGCCCTGCGGCAGCACACGGCAGGCGTCGTAGAACCGGTGGTAGTCGCCGGCCAGGTCTTCCAGGTACCGGCACACGCGGTGCGGCTCCCGCAGCGCGGCAGCGGCTTTGAGCACCCGGGGGAACTCGCCGAGGTTGCGGATCAGGATGCCCTCTTTTTCGTGGGTCAGCAGATCCAGGTGAGCCGTGTCGGCGGTGACGCCGAGGTCGGCGGCGTTACGGGCCAGTGCCGACAGCCGCGCGTGCGCGTATTGCACGTAGTAGACCGGGTTTTCGTTGGACGCGCTGGACCACAGCGCCAGGTCGATGTCGATCGGGGTGTCCACCGAGGAGCGGATGAGGGAGTACCGCGCGGCGTCGACTCCGATGGCCTCGACCAGATCGTCGAGCGTGATGACGGTGCCGGCGCGCTTGCTCATCCGGACCGGCTGGCCGTCGCGGACCAGGTTGACCATCTGGCCGATCAGCACCTCGACGGTGTCCGGGTTGTCGCCGAGCGCCGCGGCCGCCGCCTTCAGCCGGGCGATGTAGCCGTGGTGGTCGGCGCCGAGCATGTAGATGCACAGGTCGAATCCGCGCTGGCGCTTGTCGAGGTAGTAGGCGAGGTCGCCCGCGATGTAGGCGGCGTTGCCGTCACTCTTGATGACGACGCGGTCCTTGTCATCCCCGAATTCGGTAGTGCGCAACCAGGTCGCGCCATCCTTCTCGTAGATGTTGCCGGTCTCACGCAGTTTGGCGATGGCCTGGTCGACGCGCCCGGAGGTGTGCATCGAGTCTTCGTGGGTGTACACGTCGAAGTCGGTGCCGAATTCGTGCAGCGATTCCTTGATGTGGGTGAACATCAGGTCCACGCCAATCTCGCGGAAGGTCTCCTGCTGCTCGTCGGCGGGCAGGCTCATCACGTCGGGCCGCTTGGCCAGCACGGACGCGGCGATGTCATTGATGTAAGTGCCGGCGTAGCCGTCCTCCGGGGCCGGCTCACCCTTGGCGGCAGCCACCAATGAGCGGGCGAACCGGTCGATCTGGGCGCCGTGGTCGTTGAAGTAGTACTCCCGGGTGACGTCGGCGCCCTGCGTGGTCAGCAGCCGGCCCAGCGCGTCGCCGACCGCGGCCCAGCGGGTGCCGCCGATGTGGATCGGTCCGGTCGGGTTGGCCGAGACGAACTCCAGGTTGACCTTCTCGGCCAGTTCGGTGGAGTTGCCGTACGCCGCACCCGCGTCGAGCACGTTCGTGACGATGACACCCTGCGCGGAGGCCTCGATGCGCAGGTTGACGAAGCCGGGGCCGGCGACCTCGGCGGCGGCGATGCCGTCGGCGGCAGCCAGCGCGGTGGCCAGCCAGCCGGCCAGCTCGCGCGGATTGACCCCGACCTTCTTACCGAGCTGCAGCGCGAGGTTGGTCGCGTAGTCGCCGTGCTCGAGGTTGCGCGGGCGCTCGACCGTGACGGTGTCGGGCAACGCGGCGGTGTCCAGGTCGTGTTCGGTCAGCACTGCGGCGGCAGTGGCCTTGAGCAGCTCTGCGAGGTCGGCGGGGGTCACGAGGGTCCATCCTATGGTCTGGGGTCCCCGCGCCCCGAATCCGTATTCGCTCATCCATGCGCTACGCTATGCAAGCCCAATCGGCGCAGCTGATCTTCAGCCCGCGCCCCCGTAGCTCAGGGGATAGAGCGTCTGCCTCCGGAGCAGAAGGCCGCAGGTTCGAATCCTGCCGGGGGCACCCTTTCTACCAGCGGAAACGCTCCACGACAACGAGTGCACGGCGTTGAGGTCGGCTATGCCGCGTTGTCTGGCCAGCCGGGTACCGCAGGCTGCACATCCGGCTTGGTATTGATTGATCGGCCGTCGACGTTCCGCGCATCACGTCCATCGGGTAGCCGGTCGCTACATTGCTGCCGCCGGCGCTCGAAGTCGGCAAAGGTCTCGTGGTAATCGCTGCCGCCGAATCCCGGAGCAGATTCCCACTTACTGTCGGGAGCCGCGCCCCGGATGCGCCACGGTGAGAGGACGTCGTCCATCGGGGCCGGGTTGGGGCCTTTCTGAGGAGCACTCGCTGCCAAACTTTCTGGGGCTGCCATTTCGACGTGCCACACCCGGATGGCCTTCATCGGCTCCTTGGGAGGTCCGGCCCAACCGCGCAAACTGGTTACAGGGCTGTAGCCGTCCGCGTCATCGCGGTACATGTCGTACAGTCCGTCGCACAGGTACGCCCGCCAGCCGCCATCCACCTCGTCCAACGACAGGATGTGGAAGTACTCGTTGCCATAGAACCGCTTTGATTCATATCGGGGCTCGCTCGTGTACACCTCGTCGAGTTCGTCATCCATGTACGGACGGACAAAGGTCAACATGTACGCAGGCGCATCACGCGGTGAATGATCGGTCAACTCACGGTTGGCGGGAACCGCCCGTTCGAATCCGGGGTAGGCAGCGCTCATGTCGGACATCATCTGCGCGACCCGCCAAGACTCCGCATACGCGCGCAACGGGACCGCAGCACCCGAGTACAGATCAATGCCCGACTCGGCAGTCCATCGAAAACGGAAATCGCTCAGGTTGTCCGGCCGCTTGACCGATTGTGTTTCACTGCTCGGTATCTGGCGCACATCCGTTTTCTCAGAGGGTGCACAGGCCACGACGACTCCCAAGGCGAGAGACGCGCTCAGAACACTTCGCCACCTGATCATCACCGTCCCCTTTCACGGGTCGACCCGGCACTCGAAGCAGCCGATCCCTCCCAAACCTCCCGATGTTCAGCAAACCCTAACCGAATCACCGGGACAACAGCAGGACCGCTACTCTATAGAGTATTTCCTATAGAGTTCCAGGAAGGGTGCCGCCAGTGATCACGTTGTCTGCGGAAGAACAGGCCATCGTCAACACCGTCCGGGACTTCGTGGACAAGCAGGTCCGGCCCGTGGTCCGCGAACTCGAGCACGCCAACACCTATCCCGAAGAACTCATCGAGGCGATGAAGGAAATGGGCATCTTCGGGCTGGCGATCCCGGAACCGTACGGCTTCGCCGCGGTGTCGATGCCCTGCTATGCCCAGGTCACCGAGGAACTCGCGCGCGGCTGGATGAGCCTGGCCGGCGCGATGGGCGGTCACACCGTGGTCTCCAAGCTCCTGCTGCAGTTCGGTACCGAGGAGCAGAAGCAGCGCTACCTCCCCCGCATGGCCACCGGCGAGCTGCGCGCGACGATGGCGCTCACCGAACCAGGCGGCGGCTCCGATCTGCAGGCCATGCGGACCGTCGCGACGAAAGGCGGCTCCGGGTATGTGATCAACGGGTCGAAGACCTGGATCAGCAACGCCCGCAAGGCCGGCCTCGTCGCATTGCTGTGCAAGACCGACCCGGCCGCCTCTCCCGCCCATAAGGGTGTGTCGATCCTGTTGGTGGAGAAGGTCCCCGGCTTCACCGTCTCCAAGGACCTGCCGAAGCTCGGCTACAAGGGTGTCGAGAGCTGTGAGATCAATTTTGTTGACTGCCATGTGGATTCGGATGCCCTGCTGGGCGGCGTCGAAGGTCGGGGCTTTGCGCAGATGATGAAGGGACTCGAGGTCGGCCGGATCCAGGTCGCGGCCCGGGCCACCGGTGTGGCCCGCGCCGCCTTCGACGACGCGCTGCAGTATGCGCAGGACCGGGAGAGCTTCGGGGTGCCGATCTGGCAGCACCAGTCCGTCGGCAACATGCTCGCCGACATGGGCACAAAGCTCTACGCCGCCCGCAGCCTCCTGCTCGACGCCGCGGAGCGGATCGATGCCGGCGGCCGCTGCGACATGGAGGCCGGGATGGCCAAGCTGTTCGCGTCCGAGACCGCGATGGAGATCGCGCTGAACGCGGTGCGAATCCACGGCGGTTACGGATATTCCACCGAGTACGACGTCGAACGCTATTTCCGGGACGCGCCGCTGATGATCGTCGGCGAGGGCACCAACGAGATTCAACGTGGCGTGATCGCCAAACAGTTGGTCAAGCGCGGCGGACTCGACATCTGAGGTGCCGAGATGAACAAGAGACCGACGCCCATGCGGTTGTCCGATGTCGTCGCGGAACACGTCCGCGAACTCATCGTTTCGGGGCAGCTGCAGTCCGGAGCGTTCATCCGCCCGGAGGCGGTCGCCGACGAACTCGGGGTCAGCGCGACGCCGGCGCGCGAGGGCCTGCTCCAACTTCAGACCGAGGGTTTCCTGTCCGTCGAGCCACGGCGCGGCTTTATGGTGACCGCGCTGTCCAGCGACGACATTCGCGACATCTACGACGCGCAGGCGCTGTTGGGCGGCGAGCTCGCCGCCCGCGCCGCCGCGACGATCACACCGGCCGCGGTCGACGAACTCGAACGCATCCAGGACGCGCTCGAACGAGCCGCTGCCGCTGGGGATTTCGATGAAGAGGAGCGTCTCAACCATCAGTTTCACGCCCTGATCTACCGGATGAGCGGATCGCGCAAGATCCGCTGGCTGATCAAGACGACGTTGGCGTACGCCCCGCGCAAGTTCTTCGCCGCGGTGGAAGGGTGGCCGGAGGCCTCGGCCCAGGATCACCGCGCCATCATCGAGCACCTACGTGCCAACGACCCGGAGAAGGCCCGAGCTGCCATGGCAGCGCACATCCGCAATGCCGGCACGTTGCTCTCCGACCATCTGGCCCAGGACGGCAAACCCTCCTGAACCGTGGACCTCGCACCGTACCGAAACCCGTTGTTTTGGCAAACACCACCTCGATCGCGGCGATGAACTGATTCCCCAGGCCCTGTCCATTACGAACACATCCGGCCAATGTTCGGCAAAGCGACGAAAAAAGACCTTCAGCAAACTGCACGCACGGTATACAGTGGCTCCAACGCTTCGGCATTCCATATTGGGGGGACACACCATGCACAAGCTCGTTGCAGCGGCGATGGCCGCTGGCGCCTTGAGCGCCGGACTCGCGCTCGCCGCGCCGGCCGCCGCAGCGCCGAACTGCTCGGACATCGTCGACAAGATCAACAGCGAGGACGGCTACACGCCGACCAGCGGTGAGAAGTGGGCCTGCGCCACCGAGATTCAGGCGAACAAGTGGGCCACGTTCCCGGGCGCGATCACCGACAAATGGGCCAGTGCTCCCGCCAATACCGCCGGCAAGTGGGCCAATGCCCCCGGCGACATCGCCAAGAAGTGGAACGACTTCCCGAAGAACATTCAGGACAAGTGGTCCGGTGGCGGTGACGAGGAGTAAACCTCCGCGCACCGCCCTACATCAGTGGTGATCCGTTTACAGCGGATCACCACTGATCTGTTTGTGGGACTCTGCCTCCCCCACTCCGAGCGCGGCGAGCAGCGCCTCACGATGAGCGATGAACTCCGGGTTGCGGTAGGTACGGGCCTCAGCAGTCTGAAAGTCCAGCTGACGGTCTACGACGAAAGTGCCGCCGTCGAGCACCAGTACGCGGTCGGCCAGGGTCACGGCCTCGTCGACGTCATGGGTCACCAGCAGCACCCCGGGCTGGTACTTCGCGCACAGCTCCTTGAGCAGATGGTGCATCCGAACCCGGGTCAAGGCGTCGAGCGCCCCGAAGGGCTCATCGGCCAGCAGTAGCGCGGGGTTTCGCACCAGTGACCGGGCCAGGGCCACACGCTGCTGCTCACCACCGGACAGCTCGTAGGGCCAGGCGTGTTCGCGTCCGGCCAGGCCGACGTCGGCGAGCACAGCGCTCGCCCGCTGCCTGACCTCGCGACCGGACAGACCGAGCGCGACATTGTCGAGCACGCGCGACCACGGCAGCAGACGGGAGTCCTGGAACACCACCGACACATCACGCGCGACGAACAGGTCCCCGGCCCCGGCCACCCCGTGGTCGAGCCCGGCCAGCGCACGCAGCAGCGTGCTCTTGCCGGAGCCGCTGCGCCCGAGCAGGGCCACAAATTCGCCTTTGCGGATGGTGAGGTCCACCGAATCGAGAATGGTTGTGCCGCCGAATGATCGACTCAGCTGCCGGACGACGGCCACCTCCTCGGTCAGGTTCCCAGTGCGCGTCGCCACGACAACGCTCTCCTCTCGATGGCGCGGACGACGTAATCCCCGGTGAGTCCGAAGACCGCGTACACCAGTAGGCCCACCACCACGATGTCCAGCTGCCCGTACAGACGCGCCTGGGTCATGAGATAGCCGATACCGCTGGTGGCGTTGACCTGTTCGACAACCACCAGTGCGGTCCAGGAGATGGTGACGGCGAGCCGCAGCCCGGTGAAGAACCCGGGTAGGGCACCTGGGATGGCCACCTTGCGGATGAACTGACTGCGGGAAAGCCCTACGGTCTCAGCCAGTTCCACGTGCCGCAGATCGACACCTTTGAGCTGCGCGGTGGTGTTGATGTAGACGGGAATCAGCACGCTGGTGGCGATGATGATGATCTTCATGGTGTCACCGATGCCGAACCAGATGATCGCCAGCGGGATGATGGCCAGGGTCGGCACCGCGCGCTTGACCTGGATCGGCCCGTCGACGATGGCCTCCCCGATCCGGCTCAGCCCCGAGATCAGCGCGAGGGCCAGGCCCAGCACCACCCCGATGGCCAATGAGATCGAGGCCAGCTTGAGCGAGGCGAGGATGTTCGTGGGCAGCCGGCCGTCCGACCACATGTCGCCGATCGTGCGCACGATGTCGAGGGGATGCGGCAGGGTACGCGGATCGAGGATGCCCAGTTGCGAGGTCACGATCCAGAGGGCGACCAGTAGAAGTGGTCCGACGGCCAACGCCGCGGGGATGGCCCACCCCGGCCCCAGCCGCCGGCGGCGCTGCGTCCCCGACCGGTGTTCCAGGTGCGGATACTCGTGATGCTCAACCGGATTCGTGTCCGATGTGAGCGTCGACGCCGGAGCCGCCTGGACGGTGGTCACTGCTTACCCGTCGACGTCGCATTGAGGTCGGCGAACCGGGAATCGAATTCCTCTCTGGCATTCAGCTGTTTCCCGGAGAACGCGCCGGCCTGCTGAAGCAGGTCGATGGTCTCCTGCTGAGTGTTGATCAGCTCATCGGTGAATCCCGGCACCGAGGACTTTCCGTCGGCCGCCGCGATGGCCTTGGCGTCCTCCGGGCTGACCTTCTGGTCTTTGATCAGGTATTCGTCGATCCAGGTCTGCTTGTTGTCGTTGAGCCATTGTTCGGCGCGGTACCACGCGATGACGAACTCGCGGATGGCCGCGGCGCGGGCCGGGTCGGACAGCGCGTCCCGGCTGGCGTAGACGTAGTACAGCCCGGGGTAAGCCCCTGGCGCATTGGGGATTTCGATGCTGCCGTCGTCCTTGGTCGAGGTGAGGTAACGGACGCGGTCCGGTTGTTTGAGCACCGCGGCGTTGACCTGTTCGGCGCGCAGCCCGTCGGCGAACTCGGCCAGCCCCAGGTTGACCGGCTGTACGTCCTTGATGCTCAGGCCGGCAGACTTGAGGTTGCGCAGTACCACCGCCTGTTGTGCCGTGCCTTCGTTGATCGCGATCTTCTTGCCGGCCAGGTCTTTCAGTGACTTGATGCCCGAACCCGGTGAGGTTGCCAGCACCAGCCCGTTCCCGTCGTATCTCACCGCCCCGACGATGGGCACTCCGGCGTCCGAGTACTGCGCGAGGATGGGCGGGACGTCGCCGACCCGGCCCAATTGCGCGTTGCCCGAGCGGATTGCCTCCAGGCGCAGCGGTCCGCTGCTGAAGTTGGCGTAGGTCACGTCGGCGCTGAGCTTGTCCTGCTCTCCGGACAGTTTGAACAGGGTCTTGAGCCGGTTCGCGTCGTCGGCGACCACGAGGCTGGTGCCTTCCGGAACCGCCACCGGAATCGGTGCGTCGGCGGACAATCCGCCGTTTCCTTGCGCGCCGGATCCGGACGACTGGCACGCGGTCACCACGCCCGCGACAAGTCCGGCAGCCAGGACTCCCCTGGCCAATCGGGTCAACGAATTACGCATGTGGGTCCCCTGTCAGCTCGCCGCCGACACGGCGGTGCCCGTGGCGGTGGTGAATTGGTTGGCCGGGCGGTCCAGGCCGAGATGGTCACGGAGGGTGGTGCCGGTGTATTCCTCACGGAAGATGCCGCGGCGCTGCAACTCTGGGACGACGTGGTCGACGAAGTCGGCCAGCGAGGACGGTAGGGCCGGCGGGATGAGGTTGAAGCCGTCGGCCGCGCCGGTGGTGAACCATTCTTCGATACTGTCGGCGACCTGTTCGGGCGTGCCTGCGAACAGTCGATGCCCCCGACCGCTGCTCAGCCGTAGCAACAGCTCACGGACGGTGAGGTCGTCGGTCTCGACCAACCGCTTCACCAGGGCGAGCCGGCTCTTGATGAACGTGTCCCCCGGGTCCTCGGCGGGGAAGCTCAGTTTCCGGTCGAGGTCGTCCTTGGTGACCGCGAATCCGACGATGGCACTGAGTTGTTCGAGCCCGTAATCGGGCACCGTGAGTTCTTCCAGTTCGCGCTGGCGTTCGCGGGCCTCGGCTTCGGTGCCGCCGATGATGGTCGACAGGCCGGGGAGGATGTGGACCTGCTCCGGATTGCGACCGTGGCGGCGGATGCGGGCTTTGACGTCGCGGTAGAAGTCACGGGCCTCGTCCAGGGTGGGTTGTGCGGTGAAGATGGCCTCGGCGTACCTGGCGGCGAGATCCTTGCCGGGCTCGGATGATCCGGCCTGGAACAGCACCGGATGCCCCTGCGGTGAGCGCGGTACCTCCAGCGGCCCGGCCACGTCGAAGTGCGGGCCGGAGTGGTTGATCGCGTGGATCTTGTCCGGGTCCACGAAGCGTGGCGCGACCTTGTCGCCGACGATGGCGTCGTCTTCCCAGCTGTCCCAGAGTTTCAAGGCAACCCGGAGGAACTCGTCGGCGCGCTGGTAGCGCGCCGCCGGGTCCGGGTGATTTGGTACCCCGAAGTTGGCCGCGGCGGAGGCGTTGGCCGTGGTCACGACGTTCCAGCCGGCCCGTCCCCGGCTCACGTGGTCGAGCGTGGCGAAGCGTCGCGCCAACCCGTACGGATCGTTGTAGGTGGTGGACGCCGTCGCGATCAGGCCGACGTTGGTGGTCGCCCCGGCCAGTGCCGCGACCAGGGTGATCGGGTCGAGCGCGTCGAACGGGCGAAACTCGGTCTGGTCCTTGAGCACTGGATGGTCGGCGAATAAGACCGCGTCGAGCTTGCCGCGCTCGGCAATGCGGGCCAGTTCGATGTAGTGGGCGATGTCGGTGATGCCCGACAGGTCGGTTTCGGGGAGCCGCCACGCCGCCTCGTGTTGACCGATGTTGCGCAGAAATGCGTTGAGGTGCAACTGCCTTGCGGGCGCAGCCATCGAGACGAGCTCCTTTGGAAGGTGAACGGGCTGCGTCCATTTCAGGGGCCGGGCGGGACTGCGAGAACAGTTAAGATCAGCGAAATTCCAGCTAACCTTCAGAACGAACACGAGCGTGCGGATTGTCTGCCGCACGCTCGTGAGTGAGGTTGGTGCCCTCCGCCAGGAGGATCAGCCCAGGCCGGTCCACTTCTTCAACACCTTGCCCGGGAAGCCGCCCCACTTCTCGGCGGTCTTGCCGGGGAACGACGTCCACTTCTCGGCGGTCTTGCCCGGGAACGACGTCCACTTCTCGGCCGTCTCGCCGGGGAAGTTCGTCCACTTGTCCACGATGGGGCTCTCGGGCAGGTCCACCCCACCGGTGAGCGCGCTCTTGGCGGCGTCGGTGACGGCATCGGTGACCGACGAATTCACGCGGTCACACGGCGAGCACCCGACGGTGCTGTTGCCCTTGGAATCGGCCGACGCCGGCGCGGACAGCGCCACCGCGGCACCGATGGCCCCCGCGGCCAGGGTCGTGGCGATCAAACTCTTCTGCATCATGGGTCCCCAACTGTCGTATCCGGCGCCGCCTGACGGCGACGCCAGTTTGACACGCTAGTCCCAGAACCCGGCTGACGCCGGGTCAAGCCAGGTCCCAGAAAGGGTTTGCTGTAGCTGACGCGGTCCCGCGTGTCCCCTTGCCGCGGCCCGCCTTCGCCCTCGGCCCGCGGCGCCGGACCCCAACACCAGGTAGCCGCAGGGTAAACAGCTGCCCCACAGGCGTGTCTAACAGGCATTTTCCCGGCAATCCGGGGCACTGCCAACTGCTGTGCCCGACGGCCGCAACGCCGAGAAATTCACGGCGACTTCGAGATCCAGACTACGTCGACGGCCCCAGATGATCTTGCTCACGTTTTGCTGCGGCGAATTGAGCCGCGAGGCTCAAGCGAAGACTTTCGCCACCTCGGCAACCCGGCGCAACTGGTCGATGTCCGAACTGGTCGGGATCAGGTGCACCTCGTCGGTGCCGATGTCCTCGAACTTGCCGAGCACCTCGATCAACTCCTCTTCGGTACCGGCCCACCCGGTCATGGGAGCCATCGCGTCGACGTACTCGGCCGGGATCCAGTTCATGTACCGGCGCAGGTGCCGGTGTACCTGGGCGCGGGCTTCCTCGGGCTTACCGAGGGCGAACCAGAACGAGGTAGCCAGGTGCGGCTTGGGTTTTCCCGCCTCGGCCCAGGAGGTCCGCGCGATCTCGAACAATTCGGCCTGGCGGGTCAGATCCAGGTCCAGGGTCGTGCCGGCCACGCCGTCGGCCCAGGCCGCGGCATCACGGATGGTCTTGGGCCCGATGGAGCCGATCTGCAGGGGCGGCCCGCCGGACTGCACCGGTGGCGGTCCGACCGGAAGCACCGATTCGGTCACCTTCTCGCCGGCCCAGACCCGCTTCATCACCGCGACCCGCTCGGCCATCCCCCGGCGGGTCTGAGACGCCGGGTCGGCGCCGACCGCGTGGTAGTCCTCGTGACGGCCTCCGACACCGATACCGACCGTCAACCGTCCGCCGCTGAGCAGATCGCCGGTCGCCAGGCCTTTCGCCAGCATGACGGGGTCGTGCAGCTGCGGCACCACCACCGTGGTCACGAGCCGCACCCGATCGGTCCACGCCGACAGAGCACCCAGCAGCGTCAGACTGTCGGGGTTGTCGAAGGCGATCCGCTCGCCCCAGCACAGCGACGAGAAGGGACCTCCGTCGATGACGCGCGCCCAGGACCGCAGCGTCGTCGCGTCCAACTGAGGTTCCATGACCGGCATCGTCATCCCCACACGCACGCACGGATTCTGTCATGCCCGAGTGGCAGCATGAACCCATGGCCATCACCACGTCCTCGGTCGCCCATGTGCGGCTCACGGTCACCGATATCGAACGGTCCCGGCAGTTCTACGAGAGCGTGTTCGGGTGGCCGGTTCTCATCGAGATGCCGCAGGACGCCGGGCCGGCCGTTCGGGCCCGTCTCGGTTTCCTGTACGGCGGCGTCATCTACGACGCCGGGGCAACCCTGATCGGCCTGCGGCCGGTCGGGCACGACGCATTCGACGAGAATCGAACCGGGCTGGATCACTTGGCCTTCCGGCTGAAGAGCCTGGCGGAACTGAACGATGCCGCGGGGCACCTCGATGACCTGGGCGTCAGCCATGAACCGGTCAAGGACATCGGGCCGTCCTACATCCTCGAGTTCCGCGATCCCGACAACATCGCGTTGGAGCTCACCGCGCCGAAGTAGACCTGGGGGATATCCCCCACCGGCATTCGGAGGAAAACGCTGTGTCGCCGGGACGCCCGAGTTCGTAGGTTGAAGGCATGGTCGCAATGAGCGAAACCGCCCCGCCCGCCCCCGCCGAGCCGGCTCCCGAGTCCGTGGCGAAATCTCCCACCATCGGCCTGGTCCCGACCGCGTCGATGATCACCGGCGCCGCACTCGCGCTGGTGTGGTTCTGGATTCCGTTGTCCATCATGGTCATCGGGTTCTCCTCGATTCCGTCGGTGATCGGATTCCTGCTCGCCGCGGTGGTGTTCATCTACCTGATGCGCGGTGTCGAGTGGGTCGAGCGGGCGCGCAGCGAAGCGGTGTTCGGACTGGGCATCGGCATCCCGCCACGGCAACTGTCGCCGCACTCCGGGTTTCAGGGCTGGGCTCACCAACTGTGGCTGGACATCAGCAGTACCCGGTTCTGGAAAGGCTTCTGCCACCACTACCTGCGGATGATCTACGACATGCTGGCCACCGGCCTCGCGTTCGCGTTGCTCGCCTTCGCGTTCGTGGGCCCGGCGGCCGCCGTCGCGATCCGCCAGAGCGATGCGGACGCCGGCCTGCTCTTCCTCTCGCCGCCGATCGCATGGCTACTGGCCATCGTCGCCGTGATCGCGGCGGTCGCCATCCTGATCTTCGCCCCGGCCATGGACGCCGCGATCGACCGATGGCTGCTGCCGCCGTCGCCGACCGCTGCCCTGGAGTATCAGGTGAACGCGCTGGCCGATGCCCGGCAGGGTGCGGTGTCGTCGGCGCAGACCGAACGCCACCGCATCGAACGCGATCTGCACGACAGCGTGCAGCCCCGGCTGGTGTCGCTGGCGATGACGATCGGACTGGCCCAGACCAAGCTGGATTCGGATCCGCCCGCCGCCAAGGCACTGATCGCCGAGGCCCACGACGACGCCAAGAGCGCGCTGGTGGAACTGCGCAATGTGGTGCGCGGCATCGCCCCGACGATCCTGTCGGATCGGGGTCTGGACGCCGCGCTGTCATCGGTCGTGCAACGCACCGAAACCTCAGGAGTCCCAACCACATTGCATGTCGAGCTGCCGCGCCGGCTGCCCGAGGAAGTGGAGTCCGTCGCCTATTTCGTGGTGGCCGAGGCGTTGACCAACATCGCCAAGCACGCCAATGCCTCTCAGGCGATCGTCACCGTGCGGCTGGACGAGGCCGCCAACGTGCTGCACGTCTCGGTGTTCGACGACGGTCAGGGCGGCGCGGTCATCGACGCCGGCGACAACGCAACCGGTCTGCGCGGACTGGACGAGCGGGTCCGCGCCGCAGGTGGGACCTTCGGGGTGTCCAGCCCCGCCACCGGCCCCACGGTCGTCTCGGCGGTGCTGCCATGCGCATCGTGATCGCCGAAGACTCGGCATTGCTGCGGGCCGGAATCGAACGGATCCTGGCCGACGCCGGGCACGAGGTCGTCGCCGGTGTACCCGACGCCACCAACCTGCTGCGCCTGGTCAACGAGCATCGTCCCGACCTGGCCATCCTCGATGTCCGGATGCCGCCGACCTTCACCGACGAGGGTATCCGGGCGGCGGCGCTGCTCCGCAGCCAGAACCCCGAGTCCCCCGTCCTGGTGCTGTCCCACTACGTCGAAGAGCGATATGCAGCAGATCTGATCGCCTCGGACACAAGAGGATTCGGCTACCTGCTGAAGGATCGGGTGGCCGACGTACCGGCATTCCTCGACGCCGTGGCCGTAGTGGGCGGCGGAGGCACGGTGCTCGATCCCGAGGTGGTGGCACAGATCTTGGTTCGTTCGGCCCGGCACAGCGCCCTCGACCAGCTGACCCCGCGCGAGCGCGACGTCCTGCAGCTGATGGCCGAGGGGAAGACGAACTCGGCGATTGCTGCCGCACTGCACATCTCGGTCGGCTCGGCCGAGAAACACATCGCGTCGATCTTCACGAAATTCGACCTCGCTCCCGACGAGAGCGAGAACCGCCGTGTCCTGGCGGTGCTGCGTTACCTCGAGACCTAAGCCGAACACCCTCACCGGGAAGGAATTTCATCGTGACAACGATCGCCCCTCCGCCGCCGGTCAATCCACCGCCTCAGCTGAACCCCGGCGGGCGCACCACGTTCCGTCTCGTTCTCGTCGCCGCGGCGACCTTGTTGGTGGCCGGTACCGTGGCTTCGCTCGGGGTGGCTGCCTGGGCTGTGAGCAACGTCCGGGTCGTCACCGATCGCCAGGGACTGCCCGCGACGATGCGGTCATTGGTGATCGATACGGCGCAGATCCCGGTCGCGATCCGCATCACGGCCGACCGCGAAACTCGGGAAGCCGCCGCCGATCTGCGCCTGGTGAACACCTCTCGCAGCGGCGCGCACCGACTGCAGGTCACCACCGACGGCGACGAGACCCGGATCGCCATCGCAGGCAACCCTTCCCGCATGCTGGCTTGGGCCCGCGGTGGGGAGATCACCGTCGCCGTGCCGCCCGAGCAGGCCAGGCGCCTGACGGTGCGCACCGAGCAGGAACTCGGCACCGTGATCGCCCAGGCCGACGTGGACCAGTTGATCTCCCGCGTCACTGACGGGGCGATCATCCTGCGTGGCACCGCCCGCCGCATCGAGGCCCAAACCGTCGACGGCGAGATCGTCTCGCGTGACCCGATCGCGGTCACCGAAGAGTTCAGCGCCACCACCTCCGACGGGGACATCACCGTCGACTTCCGTGACTCCGCGCCGCGGCGCGTCAATGCGGTGAGCCGCGACGGCGATGTGGTGATCGGCCTGCCGGAGCAGGGACCGTATCTGGTGCACGCACAGTCGGGGGCTTCGACCGAGGTCCGCGTCGCCGAGACGACCGATGCCAAGGCCGCGGCCGCCGAGGTCACCGTCCGCTCCGACGACGGCGACGTGGTCGTGGAGCGGGTGGGCCCCGGGCGAGGGCGCGGCTAAACCGACGTTGAGATGTTGAGATTGCGCACAGGGTCGTGATTTCTCGACTTTCACGACCCTGGCTGCAATTTCAACCATCCACGGTCAACCGTCTACGCCAAGCCCGCGAAGATCTCGGCCACCGACCCGGTCCGGGCCTGACGCCATCCGGTTCCGGCCCACACGTTGGTGGCCTCCGGATCACCCGCGGCCACCGAAGCCTTGCGCACGGGACTGGTCAGGTAGTGGATCTCGGGGTAGCCCAGCGGGGCCTGCCCATCGTGCTCGACGATGAAGCGGTTACGCAGGCCGCGCGCGTAGCGGCCGGAAAATGCCCGGGTGACAACGGTTTCGGTGAACTCGGGGCTCTGCAGGGCAGCTCGGTGCACCGGGCTGCTGCCGGCTTCGTCGGCGAGCAGGAACGCGGTACCGAGTTGGGCGGCCACCGCACCCGCGGCCAACACGCCCGCCACGTCGTCGGCGCCGACCAGCCCGCCCGCCGCGACGACCGGAACATCCACCGCTGCCAGCACGTCGGCCAGCAGGTGGTCCAGCGATTGCGACGCGGGCGAGGCAGCCGGATCGAACGTGCCACGGTGCCCACCGGCCGAAGGCCCCTGCACGGCGAGGGCATCGACCCCGCGGCCCGCCGCCAGCCAGGCTTCGTCCAGCGTCGTCACCGTCCCGACGGTAGTGATTCCCACCCCGCGCAACCGGTCGATCTCCGGCGCGCTCGGCAAGCCGAAGGTGAACGAGACCACCTCGGGACGCAGGTCGAACACTAGATCCAGTTTCGCGGCCCACCCGTCGTCGTCGTAGCGCGGAGCACCGAGGTCCACCCCGTAGCGCTGCGCCTCACCGGCCAGATCGGCGGCATAGGCCTCGATCTGTTCGGGTGTACCCGCACTGGGTTGTGGCGCAAACAGATTCACACCGAGCGGCTCGGTGGTCAAACCGCGTGCGGCGGTGATTCTTTCGGCCAGCGCATCTGCGGTCAGGTATCCGGCCGCGAGGAACCCGAGTCCACCGGCGTTGCTGCCCGCCGCGGCCAGCTCCGGCGTGGAGGGCCCACCGGCCATCGGCGCCACGATCACCGGGCGTCGCAGCTCCCGAACATCGAATGTGCCCATCACCGCACCGCCTTCCCGAACAGCAGCACATCCTGCGGTTCGTCACTGATATTGGGGAACATCGCGTAGCGCGCCAGCCTTCCCTCCAGTGCCAGACCGCACCGTCGCAGCACCCCGGCCGAGCCGGCATTGTCGATGTGGCAGTGCGCCGTGACCCGGTACACCGTGGGATCGGCCGCCACGTCAGCCAGCATCAACGAAACCGCCTCCGACATCAGGCCTCTCCCCCACCACGCCCGGGCCAGGCAGTAACCCAGCTCGACGGTGTAGGGCTGCGGACGTCGTTGCGCGCACAGGCCTGCCACTTCGCCGTCGACTTCGATGAGCCAGGTCTGCTCGTCACCGACGTTGAACAGCGTCGTGATGACGCGACGGGTTTCGGCCACCCCGGAATGCGGCCGCCAGGCCAGATAGCGCGTCACCTCGGGATCGGAGGCGATCCGGGTGTACAGCGCTTCGGCGTCCTCGACGACCGGTGGCCGCAGCCGCACCTGTGGCCCGGCCAGAATCTGGGTGTTGGGCATGGTTCCATCCTGCACCGTTGCCGGTGCCGCCCGTCCAGCGGTTTACTGGACTCAATGGCAATCACCTTCAACCACACCATCGTCGCCGCCAAGGATCGGCAGGTCTCGGCTGAGTTCTTCACCGAGTTGTTCGGCCTACCCGGCCCGCAGGAGTTCGGGCCCTTTCTGGCCGTGACCCTGAATCACGGCGTAAGTCTTGATTACGCCCAGGTCGGTGCCGACGAGGAAGTCCGGCCGCAGCACTACGCATTCCTGGTGTCCGAGGACGAATTCGACTCGATCTACGGCAAGATCCGTGACCGCGGCATGCAGCACTGGGCGGATCCGCACGGTCAGCATCCGGGCGAGATCAACCACAACGACGGTGGCCGCGGGGTGTACTTCTTCGATCCGTCCGGCCATGGATTGGAGATCATCACGCGCCCATACGGCGGCTGGCCAAGCGACTAACGGTGACCGCGCTGGTGTTCCTGATCGCGGTAGGCGTTGGCCAGCTTGTCGACATGGCCTGGCAGTGAACCGGCCGCCACGTCGGCCAGGCTGGTCTCCTCCAGCACCGATCGCATGCTGGCCCGCAGCGCTCGCCAGACGTCGGTCAGCGCGGCCGTCGGGCCGGAGTACGGCAGGTCCCCCAGCCCGATGTCACGGACGCTCGCCAGCGGTCCGTCGATGCAGCGCAGCACGTCGGCGATGCTGATCTCGGCTGCCGGGCGGGCCAGTTCGTAGCCGCCGTCACGACCCCGATGGCTGCGGACGAGTCGATCGGTACGCAACGCGGTGAGGATGTCGACGAGGAACTGCGCGGGGATGCCCTGCGCCTTGGCCAG
Organism: Mycolicibacterium sp. 050232; assembly: GCA_036235365.1. Lineage (GTDB taxonomy): Bacteria > Actinomycetota > Actinomycetes > Mycobacteriales > Mycobacteriaceae > Mycobacterium. Next base: position 41,786 of record JAZBEZ010000016.1, read on the forward strand.
GTCATCGGTCTTGACCAGCTCGCCGCCTTCGACCGTCGCCAGCTGGACCATCGCGCGGACGGCGTACTCCGCCTTCGCCGACATCCGCATGCCCAGGATTGTGCCAGGCTGGCCTGGATCCGCACCGAAATGGTCAGCGGCGTGCCCGGTTGCCGCCGGTTCGCGGTCCACACCACCGGAAAGGCCAACGCTTGCAGTATGCAATGCTTTGCACCGGTGTGGATTGTTCCTGAAGGGACGGCAGTCGTGGAGTTCATCGCGTGAGGCGCCCGATTCCCTGGCGTCGCGTAACGATTGCGTTCGGCTTGGCCCTCGTCACCACCGTCCTGAGCGCTTGCCACGCCGGCCCGCCCGACCGGAGCGCGGAGGTCGCCCGCCTGGCTCGACTGCTGGGCGCGATGCCCGGCATTCACAAGGTCGGCCACACCGTGACGAACAGCCCGGCCCAGGGCGTGGTGCGTTTCGCCATCGACGTCCAGACCGACACCGATATCACCGAAAACGAAATCGCCGCCGTGGTGTCGCGGTACCTACAGGACCTCACGATGGTCAACTACACCGGGTATCACACCGAGCTCACCGCCCATCACGGCTGGAACGTCTTCGCCGTCGACGGTGGCCGCCAGCCGATCGCCAACGATCAACAGGTCATCACCCAGGCCGCCGAGTGGGCGACGTTGCGCCGCGAATTTCCCACGGCCACCGTACGTTTGCGTGCCACGGTGGCGCACCCGAACGGCCACTCGGCGATGCAGGAGTGGGGGCATTCCGACGTCGGTTCAATTCGGCTGGCCGACACCGCCGATTACACCGACGTGGCCGCGACCGTCACCACCCTGACCGAGAAGTTCCCCGGGCTGGCCACCTTGACCTGGACCATCAGTGCCGGCGACGACCACCCTGCCGAGATCAAGAGCACCCGGCGTTTCCCGACGGCCCGTGAGCTCGACGTCTGGAGCCGGCTGAATGCCGACCAGACCATCCCGCACACGAACAAGCTGACCATCAACGGCCGCGTGCAGGCACCGGTGTGGCTCGCGGAGCAGACCCGCTCCCACGACACCGCCGATGCGGTCGCCTTGGCGCACCGGCATCTGCCGCTCGTGGCAACGCTTACTGCTCCGACGCTCTACGCCGCCAGCGACCAGATACAAGGGCACATCACGGGTAGTGGTCAAGCCACCGGTCCCATCGCCATCACCGTCGGCGGGTGCACAGCCCGCGACCTGCTGGTCTACCAGCCACCGGCGGCCGAGCAGGCGCTGATCAACAAGTACGAGACCTGCAGGCACCCTTAAGAGTCAGCTCAATCCGGCACGGCTGAGGCATCCGGGACGACGACGGCGAACAGATCCGACATCGCGGCCAGGCTCGCCGACTGCATGACCGCCGCCGGCACCGGTGCGCTGTCGGGGCCGGCCAGCGTGCGGGTGGCGGTCGCGGCGGCCACCACCGTCGGGGCGTAGCCGAGGTTGAAGGCGCCGCGCGCGGTGGAGTTGACGCACATGTGCGTCATGAATCCGGCCAGCACCAGGTTCGAGGCGTTGTTCCCTTTCAGCCGATCGTCGAGGTCGGTCTGGACGAACGAATTGGGGAACTGCTTGACCACCACCGGTTCTCCCGCGCGCGGCGCCACCGACTCGACGATCGCACCGCTCTCACCCTCGATGTCATACAGCGAACCGGGACCGTCGGAATGCTGGATGTGGATGATCGGGATACCCGCGCTGCGGGCCCGGTCGAGCAGTTGCGCGGTCTGCTCCAGGGCGGCCTGCACCCCGTCGAGCTCCATGATCCCCTGGGTGTAGGTGTTCTGGCAGTCGATCAGGATCAGGGTGGAATCGGCGAGGCGGGCCGGTGCGGCGGGAAGGCTGGCCAGTTCGCGCAGGGTGGGGCGGCTCATTCTGATGAGCCTAGTGACCCGTTGCCGCGTTTAGGCTCCAATAATGGGACTACCAGATTGGTCAGGCGCCAAGATCAGGCTGGTCATGCTGGCAGTCGCGGCGCCGGTGATGCTGATCATGGTTGCGGTTGGCTATGCCACTGAAGACAGTGACAAGCCCAGCGCTGACTGCCAACGCGTCGATCGGGTCGCCCACCACTTGGTCATACCCAGCGGTCTCGTGGGAAGGGACGGAGCCGGCGACCCGAACGCACCCCGACAAGCCGCCGCGGCGGCCACCGCGGCCCGCGAGGAAGCCGCTGCGATCGAAGATCCCGATCTGAAGCGGAAAGCGCTGGCATTCGCCGATGCACTGCACCAGTTCGGTCAGGGCAATCCCAGCGCACCGCCGAACAGGTGGCCCGACAAGAACTACATGGGCGGCTACCAGAATTCGCTCAGCGCGCTCCACGAGTTGAAGCTCGCCTGTCCGAATGTCGGAACCGATCAGCTCCCCGACGGCTTCGCGAGATAGACCGTCCGATCATCACTCCCGCAACCGCCTCTCGTAGGCATCGAGGCCCGCGAGCAGGGCGGGGTTGTCGCGGTATTCGCGGCGGGCCCGCGCGACGAACTCGGCATTCTCATCCTCGCCCCGCTGCTCACCCATCTCGGTTGGGTAGCGTTGAGCGGGATCCGCGGGTGGGGCCCAACGGAGTCCGCGGCTGCGCACAAAGGCGTTGACCGCGGCCAGTTCCCGCAACTGCGGCTCGACGTCGCTCAGATGGCCGCCGTAGATCTCTCGCGGCACCGCAGCGTCCCCGAATGCCGCCTCAAGCGAGGCCTCCCCCGGCTCGGACGCGGCGATGGCATCCCAGATCGGTTGTGCGATCGCGGAGAAGACGAGGGCGTCGCCGTCCAGGACGGCCAGCGGCAGGATCGTGAAGTATTCCTCGCCACTCAACGACCAGGAATTCTCGATGAGGTCGACGAGCGCGTCGACATCGAAGTGGTCGTCGAACACGACGGGATCGTCATCCTGCGGAAGGAACTTTGCAGTGAATCGCCCGCTGCGGCTCTGGCGCGAGAAGTAGTCCAAGACCCGCTCTGTGTTGCGGTCCTTTGGGATGCCGACGATCTTGCCGTAGCCGTCGTACTCACCCGAGAGTCCCAGTGTGATGGGTTCGTACCCCTCCGAGGTGCACCGCAGGACGACGGCCGTGGCGCCGACGAAATCGACGCTCACCCCGGTCAGCATGCATCGGCAGTCGTAGAAGCCCATGCCCGAATCCTGACACGGCTCGGGACGGGCTCTGCGCACCAGTTTTCCGCGAGAGTTACCCCGCCGTGACGGCCAGTACCCGTTCGGCCAGCTCGGGCCGGCACACGATCAAATCGGGCAGCGTGGGATCAGCCGAGTTGTAGACCAGCCGCGAACCGTCGATGCGCGAGGTGTGCAGGCCGGCGGCGCGGGCCACCGCAACGGGCGCGGCCGAATCCCATTCGTACTGGCCCCCGGCGTGCACGTACACGTCGGCGACACCGCGGACCACGGCCGCGACTTTGGCTCCGGCCGAACCCATTTCGACCAGCGTTCCGTCGAGCGCCTCGCGAACCGCCAGTGCCACCGCGGGTGGGCGGGTGCGCGACACCACGACGCGGGGCGGGCCGTCGAAGGGACGGGGTGCGGCCACCTCGGGGGTGGACAGAGTCGTGTTCTGCGCGGGCAGCGCGACCGCCCCCGCCACGAGATCACCCCCACTCCACAGCGCTACGTGCACGGCCCAGTCGTCGCGGCCGAGTTCGGAGAACTCCCGGGTGCCGTCGAGCGGGTCGACGATCCAGACCCGTTCGGCGCTGAGCCGGGCCGGATCGGCCCGCTGATCGGCCGTCGCTTCCTCGGACAGCACCGAGTCACCGGGAACCAACTTCGCCAGCTCGGCCATCAGGAAGTCGTGGGACTGCTTGTCCCCGGCGGCCTTTCGTTCGGCCGCCGGGGCATCGGCATAGTCGGCGCGGACATCGAGCAGCAGATCACCGGCCCTGGTGGCCAGCCGGGCCGCCAGTTCGTGATCGTTCACGACGGCAGTTCCAGCAGCTCGATCACCAGGTCCGCCAGTTCAGCGGTGCTGTGGTCGGGCGTCAGCCGCAGATCCGGGTTCTTCGGCCGCTGGTACGGGCTGTCGATACCGGTGAAGTGGGTGATCTCGCCGGCACGGGCCTTGGCGTACAGGCCCTTGGGGTCACGCCGTTCGCAGTCGTCCAGCGGGGTGTCGCAGAACACCTCGTAGAAGTCGACTCCGCTCTCGTTTGCCACCTTTCGCGCCAGCTCGCGGTGCTCCTCCAGCGGGCTGATGGCAGGCACCAGCACGACCTGGCCGGAGTCGGCCAGCAGCGCGGCGACATGGGCCAGGCGGCGGAGGTTCTCGGCCCGGTCGGCCATCGAGAAGCCCAGGTCGGCGTTGAGGCCGTGGCGCAGGTTGTCGCCGTCCAGAACGTATGCCGGCACGCCTTTTTCGAGCAGTCTCTGCTCGACCAACATCGCCACCGAGGACTTGCCGGATCCAGACAGGCCGGTGAACCAGATGGTGCGCCCACGGCTGAGTCGATCTCCCGGGGTGACCAGTGACTCGTGCCGCACCGCGTTCGGGCTCGCGGTCTCGTTGCGGGAGTCGCGCAACACCATGCCGGCGCCGACGGTGCCGTTGGTGTTGGGGTCGATCAGGATGAACGATCCGGTGGCGGCGTTGCGGCTGTACTCGTCGAGCAGCAGCGGGGACTGGGTACGCAGCGAAATACGGCCCAGCTCATTGAGTTTGAGCGCGCTCGCGGACTTGTCCCGGTGCAGGGTGTTGACATCGAGACGGTAGTCCAGACCGGTGATCTTGGCCCTGGTGGTGCGGGTCGTGTGCTTGATGAGGTACTCACGCCCGGGCTCCAGCGACGACTCGTCGGCCATCCAGCACACCGTGGCGTCGAATTCCTGGGTGACGCGGGGCTGGTTGTTGGGCCGGGCGATCATGTCGCCGCGGGAGATGTCGATGTCGTCGGACAGGCTGATCGACACCGCCATCGGAGGAAACGCCTCCTCGACGAGGCCGCTCGGGCCGTCGATCTGGGTGATGCGAGTGGGCTTTCCGGCCGGCAGCACGATCACGTCGTCACCGGGACGCAGCACACCGCTGGCGACGGTGCCGGCGTAGCTGCGGTGATCGGCATGCTCGTGGGTCTGCGGACGGATCACGTACTGCACCGGGAATCGCACGTCGACCAGGTTGCGGTCACCGGCGATGTAGACGTCTTCGAGGTGGCTGAGCAGCGAGGGACCCTCGTACCACGGCGTCACGTCGGATTTGGTCACCACGTTGTCGCCGTTGAGCGCCGACATCGGGATGGTCGTCACGTCGTGCACGTCCAACCGGGCGGCGAACGCGTGGAACTCGTCGCGGATCGCCTCGAAACGCTCCTGGTCCCAGTCGATCAGGTCCATCTTGTTGACGGCCAGCACGATGTGCTGGATACCAAGCAGTGAGGCCAGGAACGCGTGCCGGCGGGACTGCTCGAGCAGGCCGTGGCGCGCGTCGACCAGCACGATGACCAGCTGTGCGGTGGAGGCTCCGGTCACCATGTTGCGGGTGTACTGGATGTGCCCCGGGGTGTCGGCGATGATGAATTTGCGCTTGGCCGTGGCGAAGTAGCGGTACGCGACATCGATGGTGATGCCCTGCTCGCGTTCGGCGCGTAGACCGTCGGTGACCAGAGCCAGATCGGTGTAGTCGTTGCCGCGTTCCTTGGAGGTCCGCTCGACAGCGGCGAGCTGGTCCTCCATGACGGCCTTGGAGTCGTACAGCAGCCGGCCGATCAGCGTGGATTTGCCGTCGTCGACGGATCCCGCGGTGGCGATGCGAAGAAGCGTGCTCATCAGAAGTAGCCCTCTCGCTTGCGGTCTTCCATTCCGGCTTCGGAAATCCGGTCATCGGCGCGGGTCGCGCCGCGCTCGGTGAGCCGGGACACCGCGGTCTCGGCGATGACCTCGGAAACCGTTGCGGCCGTTGACTCGACACAACCGGTGCAGGTGACGTCCCCGACGGTGCGGAAGCGCACGGTCTTCTCGATCACCGGCTCGTCCTTGCGGGGCTGCATGTACTTGTGCACCGCGAGCAGCATGCCGTCGCGCTCGAACACCGGGCGCTGGTGCGCGTAGTAGATCGAGGGCAACTTGATCTTCTCGGCGCCGATGTAGGACCAGATGTCGAACTCGGTCCAGTTGGAGATCGGGAAGGCGCGGATATGCTCACCTTTGTGGTGGCGACCGTTGTACAGGTTCCACAGCTCGGGCCGCTGCGCCTTGGGATCCCACTGGCCGAACTCGTCGCGGAAGGAGAACACGCGCTCCTTGGCCCGGGCCTTCTCCTCGTCGCGCCGGGCACCGCCGAAGGCGGCGTCGAACTTGTTCTCCCGGATGCCGCGCAGCAGCGTCACGGTCTGGATCGGGTTACGTGACGGGATGGTCTCCACCACGCGGCCGGCATCGATGTCGTCCTGCACCTTGGCGACGACCAGACGGGCACCGTAGTGCTCGACGAGTTCGTCGCGGGCCTGGTAGACCTCGTCGAAGTTGTGGCCGGTGTCGACGTGCATGACCGGGAACGGCAGCCGGCCCGGCGTGAACGCCTTGACCGCCAGGTGCAGCATGACGATCGAGTCCTTGCCGCCGGAGAACAGCAGCACGGGCTTCTCGAACTCGGCGGCGACCTCACGGATGATGTGGATGGCCTCGGCCTCCAGCGACCGCAGGTGGCTCAGCTCATAATGGCCGGCTTGATTGGCGCGCGGACCCGTCGTTTGTGCGGTGGTCATCACTTCCCCATTAAGTTGGTAGGAATGGCCAGAATTGCAAGCATGGCCAGGAATCTAGCCGCCCCCCACTGCAGTGTCAATGTCGGAATCCGTCAGGCTCGGTGCCCGCTGACGTGGGCACCCGCCTGCCGCGGTAGTCGCGCCGTCGCGATCAGGGTCAGCGCCAGCAAAGCACCCAGGACCAGGTAGGTCGCCGAATACGAGGTGAATTGGCTGAGCAGCAGCGCTGCCACCGCGACGCCGAGGCCGGCCGCCAACTCCTGCACCGAGGCGTTGAGCGTGTTGGCGTGCGTCAGTTGTTCCCCGTCGACGTCGGAGAACGCCAGGCTGTTGTAGGCGGTGAAGCCGATCGACCGCAGCGCCCCGCTCAGATACAGGACGACTGCCATCACCGCGACCGGCAGCCCCGGCCGCAGGACGGCCAGCAAGCCGAAGCACGCGACCGACGCTCCGCCGTTGGCCAACAGCACGGTCCGGATGCCGAACCGGCGCATCAACGGCGTGGTCACCGGCTTGATGGTCAGATTCCCGGCGAACAGCGCGGCCACCATGACACCGGCAGCCAGCGGCGTCCAGCCGAACTGAAGCTGGAACTGCAACGGCAGCAGGAACGGCACCGCCGTGATCACCAATCGGTACAGCGAACCTGCCACCACGGTGATGCGCAGCGTGTGCACCTCCAACACCCGCAGTTGCACGAGCGGGGACGACGCTGTGACCAGCCGCCACACCGCCCCGGCCAGCAGCACCACCGCCGCGGCACCGCACCCGGTCACCAGACCCCAGTCAGTCCCCGAGACCCGGATGTTTTCCAACGCGATCAGCGCCGCGGCGATGCCGGAGCCGAGCGCCAGCAAGCCCGGCCAATCCAGCGAGCGGACCGTGGACTGCGGACCGCCGCGGACGAGTCTGAACGCCAGAACAATTCCGATCACGCCGATCGGAATGTTGACCGCGAAGATCCATCGCCAGCTGCCCAGCGTCGCGATCGCCCCACCCAGCACCGGGGCCACCACGGGTGCGGTCAGCGCCGGCCAGGTCAGCAGCGCGATGGCCCGCACCAGGTCGGACTTACTGCTGCGACGCAACACCGCCAGCCGGCCGACCGGGACCATCATGGCCCCGCCGACCCCCTGCAGGATCCGCATCAGCACCAGCATGGGCAGCGAGGCACTGACCGCACAGCCGACCGAGGCCAAGGTGAACACCGCGATCGCCGCGATGAACACCCGGCGGACGCCGAACCGGTCGGCCAGCCAACCGCTGGCCGGGATCAGTACCGCGACCGTCACCAGGTACGCCGAGATCGCCACGTTGACATCGACAGGCTCAACCCCGAACGACGAGGCGATCAACGGGATGGCCGGGGCGATGATCGTGGCGTCCAGGATCTCCATGAACAGCGCACCGGCCACCAGCAGCGCCATACCCCTGGGGAACGGCGGATTCACGGCGCGCTTACCCCGCAGGTAATTGAGACGCTGACCGGCGGCGGCAGACACTGACGGTCATGAGTATCCAGACCGGCCCGGCCGTCATGGCGGATTTCCTGCCCCAGTCGCCGTTCGTGGCCAAGCTCGGCATCGTCGCCGAGAATCTGGAGGGCCCCGAGGTCCGGTTGCGGCTGCCGTGGGATCCGTCGAACATCACCATCGGCGACATGGTGCACGGCGGGGCGATCGCGGCGTTGGCCGATGTCACGGTAATGGCGGCGGCATGGGCGCAGGCCGACGTTCCGGATTCGCTTCGCGGAGTGACGGTCTCGATGACGATCAGCTATCTGGCGCCGGCGCGGGCCACCGATCTGATCGGCCTCGGGCGCGTGCTGCGTCAGGGCAGATCCCTGGTGAGCTGCGACGTCGATATCGTCACTCCTGACGGCGAGGCGGTGGCGAAGGCCATCGCGACGTACAAGGTGGGGTGAGCTAAAGCGTCACCTCGTTGAGCTTGCCGGTGGCGACGTCGAAGATGAAGCCGCGCAACGACTCGTGCTTGGTGACGAACGGGCTCGATTCGATCCGACGCAAGGACTGACGCACATCTGTCTCCAGATCGACGAATGACTCGGCCGCCCAGTTCGGCTTGATGCCCGTGTCATCCTGGATCTGCTGCTTGAACCCGTCATCGGTGAAAGTCAGCATGCCGCAATCGGTGTGGTGGATCAGGATGATCTCCTTGGTCCCCAGCAGCCGCTGGCTGATGGCCAGCGACCGGATCTCGTCGTCGGTGACGACGCCACCGGCGTTGCGGATGACGTGCGCCTCACCGTCGCCCAGGCCGAGGATCCGGTAGACGTCCAGCCTGGCGTCCATGCACGCCACCACCGCAACGTGCTTGCTCGGCGGCAACGGCAACGGCCCGGTGAAGGTCTGCGCATAGACCTCGTTGTTGGCCAGGTACTGATCGGTGACAGACATGATTCGACGCTAAACCCGCGATGGCCGGGAGGCCAGCGGCAGAATCAGGCTGAATCGATGGGTACCGACGAGCGATGGCCGTCCTGCCGGGGGGAAGCATGACGGCCATCGCGGTCTGGGGGTCAGGTACGCGGCGACGACAGGTCGTACACCGGTGTGTTTCCCACTACGGTCTTGGTGAAGTTCGCCTTCACCCAGTCGGTGATCTGTGCGGCGCTGCCGTGCTCTTCACGCGGCGGTCCGGGAGGTCCACCGCGACCGCCCTCGGGCCGGTCCAGGAAGTACCTGACCTGACCGTCGGCGACGTACTGCTGGAACTGGGCAAGCGTGGGCGAATCGTCGCTGCCGGTGAACCCGCCGATCGCCATCAGCGACTCCCCCGTCTTCAGCTCGAGATCGCTGACCATCATCGACCCCACGCTCGCCGCGGCCCACCGACCATCGGCACCGGCGATGAGCTCGGCCAGGGCCGGATCGTCGGCGCGCCCGAAACCCGGGGGCGGCCCGCCGGGCCCACCCGGCCCGCCGAAGCCGTTGTCCCGCTTGGGCCCCGAGGTGGCGATCGGTCCCCCGCTGTGACCGGCGGCCACCGTCTCGACGGTGTAGGCCGCGGTCGCCGACAGCCCGAAGATCATGGCCGCCAACGCCACCGCTGCGGTCAGCTTGCCCGGACGGTGGGCCACCACGGCCAGGGCCATCGCGGTCAGCACCGAGCCGATCAGCACGATCCAGCGCAGCGCCGGCAACCAGTCAGGGGTCCGGTCGAGCAGTACGAACGCCCACACCCCGGTGCCGGCCAGCATGACCGCCAGCACCAACCGCGCAGCCAGTCGCGTCCGCACCCGCCACAATTCGGCGACCGATATGCCCACGACCGCGGCCACGGCCGGCGCCAGCGCCACGGTGTAGTAGGGATGGATGATCCCGTCCATGAAGCTGAACACCACGGCGGTGACCAGCAGCCAGCTGCCCCACATCAACAGGCCGGCCCGCAGCCCGGCAGTGCGCGCGGTACGTCGGGTCAGCCACAACGCGGCCACCAGGCCGATCAGCGCGGCGGGCAACAGCCACGATGCCTCGGTGCCCATGGACATCCCGAACATCCGGCCGATGCCCGGATCGCCGCCGAACATCAGATTGGCGCCGCCGCCCGGACCATGACCGGGCCCAGGACCACCCGGTCCGGGACCCTCCTGCCCCATGATCCGCTGCAGCCCGTTGTAGCCGAATGCCAGTTGCAGCAGGCTGTTGTCGGTCGAGCCGGCGATGTACGGCCGGGAATCGGCCGGCCACAGTGCCACCAGCGCGATGTACCAACCCGACGAGATGACCATCGTCGCCGCACCGATCAGCAAGGTCCCCAATCGTTTCCAGATACCGACGGCGGGTGCGGCGACCAGGAACATCAGGGCCAGGCCCGGCACCACCAGGAACGCCTGCAGCATCTTGGTCAGGAAGGCGAGACCCAGCGCGCATCCAGCCAGTGCCACCCAGCCGGCGCTGGCCTTCGCCGACACCGGTCCGACCGCACGCACCATGAAGTACGCCGCGAGCACCAGGAGCAACACCAGCAGCGCATCGGGATTGTTGTAGCGGAACATCGAGGCCGCGACGGGAGTCAGGGCCAGTGCCACTCCGGCGATCAGCCCGGCGGCGGGACCACTGGGCCGCTTGACGGTGGCGTAGAGCAGTGCCACCGCGCCGACGCCCATCAGCGCCTGCGGTAGCAGCATGGTGAACTCGTTGAAGCCGAACACCCTGCCCGACAAGCCCATTGCCCACATCGCGGCCGGCGGCTTGTCCACCGTGATGGCGTTACCGGCGTCCAACGATCCGAACAGCCAGGCTTTCCAGGACTGGGTACCGGCCTGCGCGGCTGCGGCGTAGTAGCTGTTGGCCCACCCCGACGAACCCAGCGCCCAGAAGTACAGCACCGCGGTGCCGGCGAGCATGGTCCAGTAGGAGGGGCGGACCCAGCGCGGGGTCGTCGGCTTCGCAGCTTCGGCGGTCTCGTCCGCGCAAGCGGGTGCCGTGTCAACGATGGTCGTCATAGTCCTGTCTCTCGATTCGCCCCGGTGGCACGCCGCGTCCGCGAGGGGTGGAACACCCATCCTCGCAACAGCACGAAGCGCACCACGGTGGCCAGCAGGTTGGCTGCCACCAATACTGCAAGTTCGACGCCGCGGTGCGGAACGGGTGCCACGATGTGCAGCAGTCCCAACGACCCGCTGGTGATGGTCAGCGCGATCGCGAACACCGTCAGCCCTTCAAAATGGTGGCGGGCGACGTTGCCCGCCCCCGCGATACCGAACGTGAACCGGCGGTTGGCGGCGGTGTTTCCGATCGCGGTCACCAACAGGGCCACCAGGTTGGCGGCCTGGGCACCGACCCCGGCCCGCAGCGCCGTGAACAACAGCAGATAGGCCAATGTGGACACCACGCCGACGGCGCCGAAGCGCACCACCTGGCGCAGCAGGGATTGCGGGGCAGCCGATTTCCGTGACGATCCGAGCTGCGCGGCGATGGTGTTCACCGGGATCGAGCCGTTGGCGAATCCGCGGAGCAACCGGCCGATGCCCTTGAGGTCGGCGGTGGCGGTGGCGACGATGTCGACCCGGCTGTCCGGGTCGTCCACCCAGTCGACCGGCACCTCGTGAATGCGCAGGCCGCTGCGCTCGGCCAGCACCAGCAGTTCGGTGTCGAAGAACCATCCGGTATCGGCGACATGCGGCAGCAGCCGGTGGGCGACGTCGGCGCGGATCGCCTTGAACCCGCACTGGGCATCCGAGAACCGCGCTGCCAGAGTTGATTTCAGGATCAGGTTGTAGCAGCGCGAGATGAACTCACGCTTCGCGCCGCGCACCACCCGCGAGCCGCGGCCCAGCCGGGTGCCGATGGCCAGGTCGGAATGACCGGAGATCAGCGGTGCCACCAACGGCGCGAGCGCGGCCAGATCGGTCGACAGGTCGACGTCCATGTAGACCAGCACCGGTGCGTCCGAGGCCGACCACACGGCGCGCAGCGCGCGTCCGCGTCCCTTCTCCTCCAGCCGCACCACCCGCACACCGTCGAGTTCGGCTGCCAGTTCGGCGGCGATCAGCGGGGTTTCGTCGGTGCTGGCGTTGTCGGCGATGGTGATACGGACGGGCACGGCGAAGTTCTCGTCGAGATAGCGATGCAACCGTCGTACCGAATAGGCAAGCGCGGCTTGCTCGTTGTACACCGGCACCACGACGTCGAGCACTGGAACCCCGGCCTCCCGGGCGGTCAGTGCGGCGTTGGGCCGTGACGCGAATCGGAACCGCTGCTCGGGGTCTTGGACCAAGGTTGTCATGACTTCATCGTTCTCCGGCGGCTTGTGATCTGGGTTGGGCGAAGCTATGCGCCCGCTATGTGTTCGTCGCACGCTGAGTCAGGTCGTAGATGGTGGTGCCGTCGACGGTCACCGGGTTGTAGTGGGCCTGCACCCATTCCGCGATCTCGGTGGCGGCCCGGCTACCGCTGGGGGTATGTCCGCCGAAGCCGCCGGCCATGATGCGGGAGCGGATGAAGAAGTGGATCGCGCCGTCGTCGACGAGCCGCTGGAACTCCTGCAGCGTCGGCGCCGGATCGGTGCCGTTGAAACCACCGACGGCCATTACCGGTGCGCGAGTGGCCAATTGGTAGCCGGCGGCGTTCGACGAACCCACCACGGCCGCTGCCCACTGATAGCGGTCGGCGTCGGCGGCCAGGGTCGCGGTCAGGACGGGCCCGGGTTCCGGGGCTGCGAACATCCCACCGAAGCCACCGCCGCGCGACGGCCCGACGGACGGAATCGCCCCGTTGTGCGGGCTGGCCGCGGTGGCGACCGAGTATGCCGCCGGACCGGCCAGACAGGCCACGATGGCCAGCGCCCCGGTCGCCCGGGTCACCGGGCGGTCCAACCTGCCCACCAAGAGCAGCAGTACCGCCGCGCCCACTCCGGTCACCGCCACCGCGGCCCGCAGCCAGGGATACGGGTCGTCGTGGCGGGCCAGCAGCACCGCGGCGAGGATCGCGGTCACCAGCACGGCACCCGACATCGCCGTGGCAGCCCGGATATCCGCCCGGCGCTGCCACAGCAGCGTGGCACCGATCCCGATCACGGCGCCGATCGCCGGGGCGAGCGCCACGGTGTAGTACGGATGCACGATGCCGTTCATGAAGCTGAACACCACTGCGGTGACCAGCAGCCAGCCACCCCACAGGATCAGCGCGGCCCGAGTCGGATCGGTGCGGGCCGCGCGACGGGTCACATAGAGGCCGGCCACCAGGCAGATCAGGGCTGCCGGCAGCAGCCAGGCGATGTCGGCGCCCATCTGCGACGCGAACAACCGACCGGGCCCGACATCGAAGTTGAGGTTGCCCAGGCCGCCCGTCTCGTCCCCGGTCAGGCGTCCCAAACCGTTGTAGCCCAATGCCAATTCGACGATGCTGTCATTCTGCGAACCGCCGATGTAGGGCCGGGCCGACGTCGGCCAGAGCTCCACCAGCACCAGATACCAGCCACCGCTGACCACCATGGCGGCCCCGGCGGTGACCACATCGAGCAGACGCCGCCACAACCGACGGTCGCCGGCGACCAGGACCGCGGCGGCAAACGCCGGCAGGACCAGGAACGCCTGCAGCATCTTGGCCAGGAACCCGAAGCCGACCGCCATCCCGGCGCCGACGAACCACCAACGGCTGGCATCCTTTTCGATTCCGCGCTGCACGCAGTACGCCGCCGTCACGAGCAGCAGAACCAAGAGCGCATCGGGGTTGTTGAACCGGAAGATCAACGCGGCCACCGGCGTCAACGCCAAAACCGCACCGGCCAACAGGCCGGCCCACGGTCCGGCGGCTCGGCGCACCGCGGCATAGAGCAGCGTCACCGCGCCGACACCCATCAGCGCCTGCGGGACCAGAAGACTCCACGAGTTCAGCCCGAACAGGCGCACCGAGATGTCGATGATCCACAACGCCGCTGGCGTCTTGTCGACAGTGATGGCATTGCCCGCATCGCTGGATCCGAACAGCATGGCTGTCCAACTCTGGGCCCCGGCCTGGGCTGCGGCCGAGTAGAACGCGTTGGCCCACCCACTGCTCGACAGGTTCCACAGGTAGAGCACCGCGCTGCCGGCCAGCAATACGCCGAGGGCGATGCGTCGGACGATCGGCGCGCGAGGCTTCGACCGGTCGGTTGTCGCCACCTGCACCTCGGCAGCGGGGTCTGCGGCAACAAGCGTCACCACTCCATATTTGCCGCGCCCGCTAGGTGTCCGATTGGTCCATCCTGTGTGTGCCCTGTGAGCTCGAGACGGGCAGCCGGACCACGAACTCGGTGGAGCCCGGCACGCTGCGCACATCGATCGTGCCGCCGTGGGCTTTGACCACCGCGGCGACAATCGCCAGGCCGAGTCCGGTACTGCCCTCGCGTCGTGAGCGCGACGAGTCGCCGCGGGCGAACCGTTCGAATACGTCCGGCAGCAGCGCCGGCGGGATCCCGGGGCCGTCGTCGGCAACCGCGATCAACACCGCGGCGGGCTCGGACTTCAACGACACCGTGACCGAGGTTCCCGCAGGGGTGTGGGTGCGGGCGTTGGCCAGCAGATTGGCCAGCACCTGATGCAGGCGGGCCTCGTCGCCCTCGACCACCACCGGGTTCTCCGGCAGATCGAGTGACCACTGGTGGTCGGGACCGGCGATATGGGCGTCGCTGACCGAGTCGACCACCAGCCGGGACAGATCCACGCTCTCGCGTTCCAGCGGCCGGCCGGCGTCGAGGCGGGCCAGCAGCAGCATGTCCTCGACCAGTTGCGTCATCCGCGTCGTCTCCGACTCCACGCGGTTCATCGCGTGGGCCACGTCGGCGGGCACGTCATCCCGTTTGCGTTGGGCGAGTTCGGTGTAGCCCCTGATCGCCGCCAGCGGCGTCCTCAACTCGTGGCTGGCATCGGCGACGAATTGGCGAACCCGGGTCTCACTCGCGTGACGCGCCGAGAGCGCACTGGCGATGCGGTCGAGCATCCGGTTCAGCGAGGTGCCCAGCTGACCGACTTCGGTGTGGGCGCTGGCCGGATCGACGGGAACGATCGGCGTGGGCAGCTGCACCTCCCCGCGGTCGAGCTCTAGATCGGCCACCCTGCGCGCCGCCGCCGAAACCCGTGACAGCGGCGCGAGTTGGTGCCGGATGATCAGGATTCCGGCGACGGTCGCGGCAATCAGGGCGATGAGCGCCAGAACACAGAACATGCCCAGCACCCACAACAGGGTGTCGTCGACGATGGCGGTCGGCAGCCCGGTCACGATGGTCTGCGGTCCGCCGTGGCGCGGGTGCAGACCGATCAACCGGTAGCGGCCCAAACCGTCGAGGTCGACGGTTTCAGGCTCCCGAGTGGCCGGAATCTGCGAAAGCTGTTCAGCTGCAGCCGCACTCACCTCGATCCGCTCGCCTTCGGCGGTGATCACGCCGGCATCCACGGGACGGTTGGGCGACACCACCGCGCCGACCATGCGGGCGGCCTGTCCGGGGGCGTTGAGGAATCCGGGACCGGGCCCGTCCTCAGGGTCGAATGGGATGCGATGGTGACCACGCGTACCCGGCGGTGGCGGGAATCCCGGTGGCGGGGGCGGTAATTCGAAGATCGCCGCCGAGCGTCTACCGGCCTCGATGAGCTGATCGTCGAGCTGGTTCATCAGAAACCGCTGCAGCGCAAACTCAGTGGCCACGCCGATGCTGACGCACACCACAGCCAGCAGCACCACCTGGGTGACCACCAACCGGGCCCGCAGCGACCAGGTTCGCGGTGACCACCACCGGGTGGCGCTTCCGGTCCCGGCAGTCACCTCAGCGCGCGGGACGGAGGACATAACCCGCACCGCGCAGTGTGTGGATCATCGGTTCGCGTCCGCTGTCGATCTTCTTGCGCAGATACGAGACATAGAGTTCGACGATGTTGGATCGGCCGCCGAAGTCGTAGCTCCACACCCGGTCCAGGATCTGGGCCTTGCTCAGCACGCGCTTGGCATTGCGCATCATGAACCGCAGCAGTTCGAACTCGGTAGCCGTCAACGTGATCACCTCACCGCCGCGCGTCACCTCATGGCTGTCCTCGTCGAGCACCAGATCGCCGACGATGATCTTGGCACCGCCGTCTTCACTGGTCACCCCGGTGCGCCGGAGCAGCGCTCGCAACCGCAGCACCACTTCCTCCAGGCTGAACGGCTTGGTCACGTAGTCGTCGCCGCCCGCGGTGAGGCCAGCGATGCGGTCCTCCACCGAATCCTTGGCGGTCAGCAGGAGCAAGGGCAGGCCCGGGATCTGCTCGCGCAACTTGCGCAGCACGTCCAAGCCACTCATGTCGGGAAGCATCACGTCGAGGACGACCACGTCGGGGGGGTTCTCCCGGGCGGCGGCGATCGCACTCGCGCCATCCCCGGCCGTCGCGATGTCCCAGCCCTCGTAGCGCAGCGCCATTGAGACCAGTTCGGCCAGTACAGGCTCGTCGTCGACCACCAGGACCTGGATCGGATTGCCGTCGGCCCGCCGCATCACGGCGCGCCCGGACTCGGAATCGGTGCCATTGGTCGTCATGCTCACCCGCCCAGTATTCGCCGGCTCGATGGGCCCGGACTTAGCGCTGTCTGTGTGCCAGCTGTGAAAGCCGGACATAACCGGCGCAGAGCGGGTACCCAGCCGGCTCACAGGCAACACCTGCACCGTGGACCGCATGGGCATCCGATACACCGCCGCTGCGGTGGGCATCGCGGCGGCGATTGCCGGGCTCGGCGGCACCGCGGTCTATGCCGCCACCGACACCCACAGCTCGGGCTTTCCCGGGCCACCACCGGGAATGGGTGGACCGGGGACGGACGGGCCGCGAGATCGCCCCGATCCGGCCACCGTCCACAGCGAGGCCGTGCTAGCCGACCAGGATGGCGGCTACACCACGACGCTGACGCAGACCGGCACGATCACCGAACTGACCGCCACTTCGGTCACGGTACGTAGCAACGACGGCTTCACCCAGAGCTACGCGTTGCCGGCCTCTGCCGACACGGCGTTCGGTGTCGACGACCGGGTCCTGGTCCGGGCCACCCGCGCCGGGCCGGGCTCAACCGGCAATCCGACTGCCACCAGCATCGGCGAGGCGCCCCAAGGCCGGCCAGCCCCCTAGTTGCCGTACCCGTCGGGCAGTTCCGCCTTCACCTTCGGTTTCGCGAAGGACGTTTCTATCTCACTGGGAGCCGTTGTCTTGGTTACGGTTTCACCCACACTGACCGCAGGCACCGCCCCACTCGTCGGCGCCTGCGCCATCATGGCGCCCACAGCACCCATCGTCGCCAGTGCGATCGCCCCCACACCGGCCATCACATAGTTGGTCCGCTTGTCGCGGTCGTCTCCTGTCACAGCGACCTGCCTACCTCGCCCGACGAACGAGGTAAAACGGCCGCGGTGCGGCTCCGGTGACCGGATCAGCCCCGATCAGTGCGGCGTAGCAAACCCGGACGGCGTCGTCGCCGAGACGCTCGGCGAGGCTTCGGAGGTCTCCGGAGCCGTCGGTGCAGTCGTCTCGGTCACGGTCTGCCCCGTGGTGATTGCCGGCGGCTCTACCCGCTCCTGGGCCCCGATGTGGCCACCGCCCATCCCGACACCGAGCACAGCCGTAGCTAACCCGCCCATGGCTCCTACGCCGGCGGCGATCGATTTCAGATTTCGTCGATTGTTTTCCTGTGCGTTACCCAATGAGCTCACCTCCTGTCGCGTCGTATAACCGCCGCGACAGGAGGTGAAACCGTCAGTCCTGCGATCAATGCGTGACGGCGAACCCGGACGGCGGCGTGTAGCCCCTCATCGCAGGCACGGCCATCGAAACCTCCGGCGCGGTCGGAGGCGTCGTCTCCGTGCTGGTCTGGCCGACGTTCATGTGGGATCCCGACGCCAGCGTCTGAGAACCCGTATGCAGGTCCGATACCGCGCCGAACACGCCCATCCCCACCACTGCCGCACCACCGGCCACCGCAGCGATCACTTTTGCCTCTTTGAGCCCGCTGACCTTCATGTATTTCAGTGAACGCCTGATTTCTATACCGAGGCTGTGTCCCGACTGTCAGTTCTCCACCGAGTGCGGGCGCGCCGAGACATCACATCGCCCGCTGACCAGAATCCGGTCCCTCGCTGCTCTACCCTGTCTGGCATGCAGCCGAGGGCGGGACGAACCGGATGACGCGCTTTCTGGCGCGCCGGCTGCTCAACTACATCGTGTTGCTGGCCTTGGCGTCGTTCCTGAC
Organism: Mycolicibacterium sp. 050232; assembly: GCA_036235365.1. GTDB lineage: Bacteria > Actinomycetota > Actinomycetes > Mycobacteriales > Mycobacteriaceae > Mycobacterium. The sequence continues at coordinate 60,236 of JAZBEZ010000016.1, forward strand.
GTTCACCCTGACGTCGCTGAACTTCAAGCCTCTCGACAGCCTGGAACAGCGCAACCCGCGGCCGCCGCAGTCGGCGATCGACGCGAAAGCCGCTGAACTCGGTCTCGACGAGCCCATTCCGCTGCGCTACGCCAACTGGGCGGCCGACGCGGTCCGTGGCGACTTCGGCACCACGGTCACCGGACAGCCGGTGGCCGACGAGTTGGGGCGACGCATCGGCGTCACCCTGCGGCTGCTCGTCATCGGCGCGATATCGGGCGCGGTGATCGGCGTCGTGGTCGGGGCCTGGGGCGCGATCCGCCAATACCGGCTTTCGGACCGCGTCATCACCGTGTTGTCCCTGCTGGTGATCAGCACGCCGTCGTTCGTGATCGCCAACATGCTGATCCTGGCGGCGCTGAACGTGAACTCGGTGCTGGGCGTACAGATTTTCGAGTACACCGGGGAAACCGCGCCGGTGCCCGTCGGCGGCGCGTGGGCCCAGTTCGTCGACCGGCTGCAACACCTGGTGCTGCCGACGTTCACGCTGGCCCTCATGGCCATCGCCGGCTACAGCCGGTACCAGCGCAACGCGATGCTGGACGTGCTGGGCCAGGACTTCATCCGCACCGCCCGGGCCAAAGGGCTGACCCGGCGGCACGCCCTGTTCAAGCACGGCCTGCGGACCGCACTCATTCCGATGGCCACCCTGTTCGCCTACGGCGTGGCCGGGCTGGTCACCGGTTCGGTGTTCGTCGAGAAGATCTTCGGCTGGCACGGCATGGGCGAGTGGGTGGTACAGGGCATCGCCACGCAGGACACCAACATCATCGCAGCGATCACCGTGTTCACCGGCACGGTGATCCTGGTTGCCGGTCTGCTCTCCGACGTCATCTACGCGATGCTCGACCCGAGGGTGCGAGTCACATGACCCAGACCTCCGCCCCCACCGGTGACGCTGCCGCGGCCCGCTCGGGTCTGCACACCGAGGAATTCGCCACCCGACGCACTCTGGTTTTCCGCCGGTTCCTGCGCAACTGGCCCGCCGTGGTGTCGCTGGCACTGCTGGTGATCATGTTCGTGGCCTGTTACACGCTGCCCGCGGTGCTGCCGTACAGCTATTCGGACCTCGACTATTACGCGCTGCAAGAGCCGCCGTCCACCGACCATTGGTTCGGCACGAACGCGCTCGGGCAGGACATCTTCGCCCAAACCCTGCGCGGCATGCAGAAATCCATGCTGATCGGTCTCTGCGTGGCGTTCATCTCGACCGTCATCGCCGCCACGGTCGGCTCGGTCGCGGGGTACTTCGGCGGCTGGCGCGATCGCACGCTCATGTGGGTCGTCGACGTGCTGCTGGTGGTACCGAGCTTCATCCTGATCGCGATCGTCACGCCCCGGCTGAGCCAGTCCAACCGGGTGTTCTGGCTGATCGTGCTGCTCTCGGCGTTCAGCTGGATGATCAGTTCGCGCATCGTGCGCGGGATGACCCTGAGCCTGCGCGAGCGCGAATTCGTGTTGGCCGCCCGATATATGGGTGTCAGCAGTTGGCGGATCATCCTGCGCCACATCCTGCCCAACGTGGCATCCATCCTGATCATCGACACCGCGCTCAACGTCGGTGTGGCGATCCTGTCCGAAACCGGTTTGAGCTACCTGGGATTCGGCATCCAGGCGCCCGACGTCTCGCTGGGCACGCTGATCGCCGACGGCACCAAATCCGCCACCACGTTCCCCTGGGTGTTCCTGTTCCCGGCCGGGGTGTTGGTGCTGATCATCCTGTGCGCCAACCTGATCGGTGACGGCCTGCGCGACGCGATCGACCCGGGAAGCGGACGGCTGCGGCGCAAGAGGTCCCGCCGATGACACGACTACTCGAAGTATCCGATCTGACGGTGGACTTCCCCACCGACACCGGTGCGGTGCACGCGGTGCGGGGCGTGAACTTTCACGTCGACGCCGGCGAAGTGGTCGCGCTCGTCGGTGAATCGGGCGCCGGGAAATCAGCCGGCGCCATGGCTGTCGTGGGGCTGTTACCCGAATTCGCCGAGGTATCCGGGTCGGTGCTGCTGCGCGGCGAGGAACTGATCGGCCGTTCCGACGCCGAGATGTCACGGATTCGCGGCAACACCATCGGCACGGTGTTCCAGGACCCGATGTCGGCGCTCACCCCGGTCTACACCGTCGGCGATCAGATCGCCGAGGCCCTGACCGTGCACAACCGGGACCTGGGCCGGCGCGCGGCCCGTGCCCGCGCCGTCGAACTGCTCGAGCTGGTCGGCATCTCCCAGCCGGAACAGCGCGCCCGTTCCTTCCCGCACGAATTGTCCGGCGGCGAACGCCAGCGGGTGGTCATCGCCATCGCCATCGCCAACGATCCCGATCTGCTGATCTGCGACGAGCCCACCACCGCCCTCGACGTCACGGTGCAGGCCCAGATTCTCGACGTGCTCAAGACCGCGCGCGACGTCACCGGTGCCGGGGTGCTGATCATCACCCACGACCTCGGTGTGGTGGCCGAATTCGCCGACCGGGCCCTGGTGATGTACGCCGGGCGGGCGGTCGAGGACGCACCGGTGGCCCGTCTGTACGAGCAGGCCCGGATGCCCTACACCGTCGGCCTGCTCGGCTCGGTGCCGCGCCTGGATGCCCCGCAGGGGACGCGTCTGGTGCCGATCCCCGGTGCGCCGCCGTCGCTGACGACGACCCCGCACGGGTGCCCGTTCGCCCCGCGGTGTCCGCTGGCAATCGACGAATGCGAAGCCGCCGAACCCGAACTCATCGAATTGGCACCGGATCACCACGCCGCCTGCATCCGCACCGACCAGGTCAGCGGACGCAGTGCCGCCGAGATCTATGAGGTACCCGGCACCGCCGGCCCCACCCCCGAGCAGCCTTCCGACGACACCGACGTGGTGCTACGGGTGCGTGATCTGACCAAGACCTACAAGCTGACCAAAGGTGTGGTGCTGCGCAGGCAGGTGGGCGAGGTCCGCGCGGTCGACAATGTCAGCTTCGACCTGCGCAGCGGCCGTACCCTCGGCATCGTCGGCGAGTCAGGGTCCGGCAAGTCCACCACCCTGCACCAGATCCTGAATCTGTCTGCACCGCAATCGGGTTCGATCGAGGTGCTGGGCTCCGACGTCGCCATCCTGGACCGCAAGACGCGCCGCGCCCTGCGCACCGACCTGCAGGTGGTGTTCCAGGATCCGGTGGCATCATTGGACCCACGGCTACCGGTGTCGGACGTGCTGGCAGAGCCGTTGATTGCCAACGGTTTCGACAAACCCCGCATCGACGGGCGGGTGGCCGAGCTGCTCGAGTTGGTCGGCCTGCGACGCGCCGACGCCGGCCGTTATCCGGCCGAATTCTCCGGCGGGCAGAAGCAGCGCATCGGGATCGCCCGCGCCCTGGCCCTGCAACCCAAGATCATCGCGCTCGACGAACCGGTCTCCGCACTCGACGTGTCGATACAGGCCGGGATCATCAACCTGCTGCTGGACCTGCAGGACCGGTTCGACCTGGCCTATCTGTTCGTCTCCCACGACCTGTCCGTGGTCAAACACCTGGCCCACGATGTGGCGGTGATGTACAAGGGCGCGGTCGTCGAGCAGGGTTCGGGCGATGCGGTGTTCACCAACCCGCAGCACGACTACACCCGCAAGTTGCTGGCCGCGGTTCCGCAACCGAAGCCGGTCAACGGTTAGGTATTGCCGCATCCACGGGGTGCGGCATCTAGCATCGTTTGGGTGAACGGGTTCAAGGGGTTCAGGTTCCAGCGTTTCGCCGCCGTCGCAGCCGTCACCGCACTGGCCCTGGCCGGGTGCTCGGGCGGCGAGCGGGAAGCCCCATCGGCCGGCGGCAACGCCGAAGTGGGCAGCACCAACGACATCAATCCGCAGGATGTGGCGAACCTGCGTCAGGGCGGCAACCTGCGTCTGGCGCTGACCGAATTCCCGTCGAACTTCAACCCGCTGCACCTCGACGGCAACACCGCCGACGTCGGCACGCTCACCAGGGCCACCATGCCCCGCGCCTTCGTGATCGCCGCCGACGGATCGGCGACGGTGAACACCGACTACTTCACCAACGTCGAGTTGACGGGCAACAACCCCCAGGTAGTCACCTACACGATCAACCCCAAGGCGGTGTGGTCCGACGGCGCGCCGATCACCTGGGAGGACATCAAGTTTCAGACCGAAGCCAACAGCGGCAAGAACGCGGCGTTCGTCATCGCATCCCCCAACGGCTTCGAGCGGGTGGCCTCGGTGACCCGCGGCGTCGATGACCGACAGGCCGTGATGACCTTTGAGAAGCCGTACGCGGATTGGAAGGGCATGTTCGCCGGCAACGGCCGGCTGCTGCCCAAGAGCATGACCGCCAACCCGGAGGCCTTCAACAAGGCACAGCTCACCCAGCCCGGACCGTCGGCGGGTCCGTTCCTGGTGTCCAACATCGACCGGGGCGCGCAGCGGATCACGTTGAGCCGCAATCCGAAATGGTGGGGTGCCCCACCGCTGCTGGACACCATCACCTATCTGGTCCTCGATGACGCCGCGCGCATCCCGGCGCTGCAGAACAACACCATCGATGCCACCGGCACCGCGTCCCTCGACGAACTGACCATCGTCCGAAAGACCCCGGGACTCAGCATCCGGCGCGCCCCGTCAGCCAGCTGGTATCACCTGACCTTCAACGGCGCGCCGGGTTCGATCCTGGCCGACCCGGCCCTGCGTCGCGCGGTCGCCAAGGGCATCGACCGTCAGGCGCTGGCCAACATCACCCAGCGCGGTCTGACCGACAATCCGGTGCCCCTGAACAATCACATCTACGTCGCGGGTCAGCAGGGTTATCAGGACAACGCCGCGTCGGTGGCCTTCGATCCCGAGAAAGCCAAGGCCGAACTCGATGCACTCGGCTGGAAAGTGCCTGAGGGACGGCAGTTCCGGCAGAGGGACGGTAAGGAGCTCGTCATCCGCAATGTCTTCTACGACGCGGGCAGCACGCGGCAGGTGGCCCAGATCGCGCAGAACATGCTCGGCCAGATCGGGGTGAACCTCAAGCTCGACACCAAGCCCGGTACCGGGTTCTTCAGCAACTACATCATCAAGGGTGACTTCGACATCGCGCAGTTCGGCTGGTCGGGCGACGCCTTCCCGCTCAGCTCGCTGACCCAGGTCTACGCGCAGGACGGGGCCAGCAACTTCGGCAAGATCGGCAGTCCGGAAATCGACGCCAAGATCGAAGCGACACTGGCCGAGCTGGATCCCGTCAAAGCGCGGGCGCTGGCCAACGAACTCGACAAGGCATTGTTCGAAGAGGTGTTCAGCCTGCCGCTGTTCCAGTCACCGGGCAACGTCGCGGTACGTAGCAGCCTGGCCAATTTCGGCGCCGCCGGCCTGGCCGACACCGACTACACCAAGGTCGGCTTCGTCAAGTAGGCGCTCCCGTGCCCGTCGAGTTGGTCGACGACATCACCGTGCGCATGGCCCCGGGGATGTACAGCTGGTGCGACCTGCTGACTTTCGCGATCCCGGCGACGGCGTCCGCGACAGACCTGATCAACTCTGTTCTGGCACACCCCCGCTACCGCCACGACTGCGCTTCCCCGTGGACGGGGAACCCCGACCCCGTGCATGGTCCGTACCGGCTCGACTCACTAAATGCCGATGGTTTCCAACGATGTACACGCGCAGAAGCGGTGACGACCCTGTGGTCGTGGCCGGCGGCCAACTTGAACCCGTGGGTCAGTGCGGAGCTACTGCTGTCGCGCGAGGTGGTCATGGCCTGGGCGTCGCCGGTTCTGAGCACCGCCGATGAGATCTACCGCCTCAGCGTTCCACGGGAGGGCAACGAGCATTCGTACGGATGGGTCGTCGGTCTCAATGGTTTCCACGAGTTCTTAGCGGTCTGCCGTCGGCGCGCCACTGCCACCGTCATCATCGCCACGGACGATTGAAGTTACGGAGCCGGAAGTGGCGGAGGTCAGATCGCCGAACCGCGGTTGGGGGGCGGCGGCAGGATCAGCCGGTCGTCACACTCGCGACGCCGGCAACCATCCGCCAACGGGATCGCCGAGGAAGGGTCGGCGACAAATGCCCGATACTCGGTATCGTCGATCGCGTAATACTCCATGTAGTCAGCGATCTGAAGACTCACCGGAATCGACAGATAATGTCGGCCGGTGGACGTATCGGTACCCAGCGAGAACCAATGCTCTCGGTAGACATGCGTCGTCTCGAAGCGCTTGGCGCTCATCACGTTCCCCCGTTGCCGGAATGTCGTCGCCGTGATCTGCCGCCGGGCATCACCGCCTCCGCGGCCGTGGCGGCCGCAATCGCCGACACCGCCACCCGGATGACACCGCGTGCGGGCAGGTCGTCCAGCTCGTTCGCGGTCACCGAAAGTTGCTCCGCCACACCGTCACACACCGCCCGGATCACCGCGAAGGCAGCCCGCTCGCGGGTATCGAGCACACTGTGGGCGACGGTCGGCATCCGCACCAGCACGGCCCCGGGCACCAGTGCCGCGATCTGCTCGGCCACGGCCGGCGGTGTGGTCAGGTCTCGACCTCCGGACACCACGACGGTGGGCCAGTGGAAGTCGGGCAGCTCGGCCGTCAGGTCGAAGGGCTCGGCCTCGAAGGGTTCGTAGAACTTCGCACTGCCGATCATGTCGGCCATCTCCAGAGCCGGGTCCAGCGGCAGACCGTCGGGTGCGCCGGCGTAGTTCAACTCACGGAAGGCAATCCGCCCGACGAGATCTACTTCGTTGCGGTACGGCGCTTTTCGTGTCGACAGCCGACTCAGCCGAGCCAGCGCCCACCACACGCGGGTACGTCCGCGCAACAGCAGATCCAGCTGGCGGTCCAACAGCGCGGGACCGCCGAACCCATAGAGCAGGCCGGCCAGTTCTCCCCCTCTGGTCGCCAATACCCCGTCGGCAACCAGCCGCCGGACCTTCGGCGCCAGCTCCGCGGTCTCGGGGTCGGAGCCCTCCCACAGCAGACCGCGAATCGCACTGCGCATGGCTTCGATGTCGGAAGTCGACAGCAGCGGTGAATCCAGCACCATCGCTGCGATCCGGTCGGGATGCCGTACCCCGAATCCGGCGGCGATGTAGCTGCCGTACGACGTGCCGTACAGCACCGCCTCGTGCACACCGGCGTCGTCGAGCACCGCCGCGATATCGTCGACCACCTGCTCGACGGTGATGGCCGCCGGAGGCAGATCCGCACCCGCATCGGTGTGCCGCGACATCCCGATGCCCCGGTGCTCGATCATGATCACGTCGAATCCGGCCGCCGCCGCGCGCCGGCGCAGCGCGCGGTAGGGCTGAATCGAGGCGACACCGGGACCGCCCGGGATGATCACCACCGGATGCGCCGATTTGCGCCCGGCCCGCACATAGAACAGGTCGAACTGCTCCTCGGAACCCGGACTGACCGGGCGTCGCACCGCCCGCACCCCCGGTAGCGCGGCGAGCTTGTCGTGCGCCCGCCTGCGCTTGGCGTTCATCGTCATTGCGCTCCATTGTGCCGCGCAACGCTCAAATCAGATAGATGGCGAAGATCGACGAGAACAGCACCGCCAGCCACCCGTCGGTGGCGAGCTTGAGCCACCTCGGTGCGGTCCGGACCTCCATGAACTGCCGGATGATCAATCGGGACTTGATCAGCGTCAGCACAAGGACCAGCGCGGTGATCGGCACGCTCGCCCGCAGGGCCTCCGAGTACTGGGCCGGCGCCAGCCACCAGGACCCGACGGTGATGGCAACGAGCAGCAGCCAGGTCTGAGTTACCGCTTTGTCGGTCATGCTCACCTCATCACGTACAGCAGGCCGAAGATGATCACCCAGAGCAGATCGACCATGTGCCAGTAGACCGCGCTCGACTCCACCACGGATGCGCGACGGCGGGACGGATTACGCAACTCCCGCACGATCACACCAAGCACGATGAGCCCGATCAGCACATGGATCAGATGCACACCCGTGAGCACGTAATAGAACGAGTAGAACATCTCGGAGTTGGTGTGGCCGCCCCGGATCTTGACCACCCATTCATATCCCTTGCACGCCATGAACATCAGGCCGCCGACACCGCCGGCGTAGGTGAGTCGGATGGCCGTCTCGTGGCGTCCCGCCCGCGCGGCCAGCACCGCCCGGGCCACCAGCCAGGAACTGGTCAGCAGGATCACGGTGTTGACCACACCGATGGTGATGTCGAGATGTTGTTGGGCACGGAGGAATTCGTCCGGATGCATGGTCCGGTAGATCATGAACACGATGAAGTAGCCACCGAAGATCACCAGATCACCGAGGACCATCACCCACATGTGCCCGTCACCGGGCAGGTGCCCGGACTTGGCATGCGGTGGCGAGTCAGGTTGCGCGAGAACAGAGTCGGTTGTCATTGAGTCACTCATTCCAGTCCCGGCTCCTCTTCGGACTCCTGCATCGCTGCCTGCCGCAGCAACACGATCAGTGCCGACAGCCAGACCGAGAACACCACCACCGCCCACCAGAACGCGATCGAGCCGTTCCAGGCGAACGGCCCGGACTGGAACACGAACATCTGGGTGGCGATCACCTCGGTGATGATCTGCCAGATGGTCACGTAGGCGAACCACGCCGGGAAGACGTTGTTCTTGTCGTAGAGGACGGCGATCGCCAGTACCAGATACGCCGCCGTGAAACAGCCCAATGAGCCGTTGTACGAGAGCATTCCGAGGTCATAGAGCAGGCTGATCAGTTCCGGATCACGGTCGGGCCGGAACGCGGCGGTCAGAAAGCACACCGACACCAACAGGAACCCGGGCAGCGCCCCGACACCCATGCCGCCGATATAGCCGTAGGCGAACACCGACCCCACCGACATGCGCTTGATCTGGTAGGCGACCAGCCCGTTGGTCATCGCCGCACCGCCCAGCAGGATCAACAGCAGGCAGAAACCGATCTTGATGGTCAGACCGTGCTCGGCGAAGAACGCCACTTTGTCGGCCGTGGTGACATCGGGGCGCGGTGGCGGGGTGACCCGGGTCAGGATGCAGATGATGACACCGAAGGCCCCGTACCAGATCGGGAAGAACCACGTCATCAACCGCACATCGGGCTTGCCCGGCGGCGCTTCGGTCAAGACCGTCATGCGGTGACACCTTCTTCGACGGCCTGGTTGATCACCGCGCGGCGCAGGACGAAGAACATCACGACGACGAAGACCGCGAACGCACCGTTGCGCACCCAGAAGGCCAGCATGCCGTCCCAGGCCAGCGGTCCCGTGTGGAACACCGCGGCGCCTGCCGCCGGGATCATCGCCACCGCCGTGGCCAGCGAGTAATGCCCAACCCATCGCGGGAACACCGGGGCGGGCCCGTTGTCGAAGTAGACCGCCACCGCCAGCAGTGCGAACTGTGCCACCACCATGCCGACCGGCGCCACCAACACGATCCAGGCCAGATCGTTGAGCAGCATGACCAATTCGGGATTGCGGTCCGGGCGGAACGCGGCCACCAGGAAGAACACATTGGACAGCGCGAAGATCGTGGCACCGCTGACCGCCGCCGTGAGGTAGCAGTACGCGAACACATGACTCTGCGTCTTCATGCGCTTCATCTGGACGACGATCACCATGAAGAATGGCAGGATCAGGATCCCGCACAGGTTGAACGTCACCTGGCTGAACCGGATCCACGCGGTGTGATCCGCGTAGAACCCGGCAACCTGCTGCGCGGTCCAGGTGGGTGACATCGGTGGCCAGAAGCCGGGGAACGCCAGCAGCGCCACCAGCAGGACCGCGCCGACCGCCGGCCCGGTCCACAGGCTCACCCACTGGGCCTTGATGTTCCCGGCTTTCGGCAGGTCTTGAACCTGCTCCAGGATCTGCACGCCAACCTCCAAAAACTGACTTGAGTCAGAACCGAATGCTCTCGAAACCGTAACGGCACTACCCGTGAAATGAAAGGGCGAATACTGAGTACAGTCAGTTAGTCGATGTCGTAGCATCGGGCCCGTGCTCACCGGACCTCCACGCAGCCGCAAGGGCCTGCAGACGCGGGAGCGGTTGCTGGGGGCAGCGATCTCCGAGTTCAAACGGGGCGGCATGGCAGGCGCCGATACGGCGGTGATCGCGTCGGCTGCCGGCGTCGCCCACGGCACCTTCTTCTTCCACTTCCCCACCAAGGAACACGTGCTGGTGGAACTGGAACAACGCGAGCAGTCGCGGATGGCCACCGAGCTCACGCGGTTCTTCGGCAGGCCGCACGATGTACGCGCCACCCTGGCCGAATCCGTGCGCATGCTGGAGAAACTCGAACGACGCCTGGGTCGCCGCTTGTTCAAAGACTTTCTGGCCCTGCACTTTTCCACCACCCGGCCACCATCGGAGGAATGGGCCCGCCATCCGGTGATCGTCGCCGTCGTCGGGGAGCTGCAACGGGCTCAGGAGCGCGGTGAGATCCCGGCCGAGGTGGACGTGATGCACAACGGCGTGTCATTCCTCGTCGGGCTCTATGCGCTGTTGATCACCATGCCCGACGCGGCTGAGGTCCGAGCTCCGGTGATCGCCGAGTACCTGACCACGTACCTGTACGGCTTGCGAGTCGTCCGGGCGGCTTAGGTTCGGGCTGATCCAAACGCGTGCCCACCGATAGCCGGTCCGGATACAAACGGTGGCATGACCACCGTTGAGTACGTGACCCGTGTTTTGCCCGGTACGCCGGAGTGGGACGACCTGCTGGCCTCGATCGCCGCGGGCGCCAAGGACCGCGACCTCAACGACGATAATCCGTTCGATCAGGTCGCCGCGCTCAAGCGGGCCGGTTTCGGTACCCTGCGCCTGCCCGAATCCCTCGGTGGCGCCGGATTCACTGTGCCGCAGTTGTTCTCCGCCGTGATCGACGTGGCCAAGGCCGACCCCATCGTGGCCCACATCTTCCGTACCCATTTCTGGTTCACCGAGGAGCGCCTGCGCAACGCCGACGACCCGGTGTCCAGGCGCTGGCTGGGCAAGATCGCCGAGGGCAAGATCTTCGGCAATGCGTTCAGTGAGAAGGGCTCCCTGGCGGTGGGCAGCCTGGTTTTCAACACCCGGCTGCTGGCCGATCCGGCCGGCTCAGGGTTCCGGCTGACCGGCGAGAAGTACTACAGCACCGGCACCCTGTTCTCGGACTACCTGACCGTGACCGCCACCACCGATCATGACTCTGTGGCCAACGTCCTGGTCCCCACCGACCGCGAGGGAGTGCGGCTCGTCGACGACTGGGACGGATTCGGCCAACGCCGGACCGGAACAGGTACCACGACGCTCACCAACGTCGCAGTCGCAGCCGACGAGATCCTGTCCGACACCCCGTACGACGCCGATCCGGTGCCGACCGTGCAATACGCCTCGCTGCAGCTGTTCATCCACGCCGTGGTCGCGGGCATCCTGGCCAATGTCGTCGACGACGGTGTGGCGCTGCTGCGCTCACGCGAACGCAACTTCAGCCATGCCGTCACCGAGCGGCCCACCGACGATCCGCTGCTGCAACGCCAGCTGGGGGTACTGGCCAGCACGGCCTATGTGGCCCGGGCGGCGGTGCTGGATGCCGCCGCCGCGATCGGTGCCGCGACCGAATCCGCGGTCGACGGGGTGCCCGATACCAAGCTCGCCGGGGACGCCCAGCTCAAGGTCGCCAAGGTCAAGGTTCACCTCGATGACGTCGCACCCGAGGCCGCGACCCGGCTGCTGGAACTCGGCGGCGCGAGCGCGGCCTCCCGGCAGCGCAACCTGGATCGACACTGGCGCAACATCCGCACCATCACTCTGCACAACCCGGTCGCCTACAAGGCGCGGGTGATCGGCCAGAACCTGTTGGACGGCACGCCCGTTCCGGCCAACGCCTACTTCTGATCGAGTGAGTGCCGGGCCACTCGGAAGGCTTGCGCATCGTTTTCTACTCCTGGGTCGTGCTCGAACGAAATCGCGACCCAGAGGTAGAAATCGGCGAGTCCAGATAACGGATTTCTACGCCGACAGTTCGATGTGGTGCGCACCGCCGACGCTGGCGTAGCGTTCGGGACTGCAGGTCAACACGATGACCTGGCCGTCCCCGCCGACGGCGTCGAACACCGCGCCCATCTTGACCAACCGGTCCGGATCGGTGAAACCCAGCGCATCGTCGATGATGACGGGCACGCTGTCCTCTTTGGCCACCATCGTGGCCCCGGCCAGCCGCGCCACGATGGCCAACTGCTCCTTGGCGCCTCCCGACAGCGATTCGTAGGGCACCGTCCGACCGGACAAGGTACGGGTCCTGATGTTGAGGTCGCTGTCCACATCGACCTCAACATCCTCGCCGAACACGAGCCGGCCCAACCGCTGGACCTCGAGGCGGAACGGATCGGCGTAGCGCTGCCGGGTGGCGTCGCGATGGCGCGCCATCACCGAGCGCAGCGTCTCGGCTGCGCGGGCGCGGCGGTGCACCCGGAGATACTCGGCGTGGGCGTGTTCGCGTTCGGTCTCGGCGGCATCGAGATGCCCCTTGCGCCCCTGCGTGCCGTACACCTTGAGTTGGGCGGCCACCTCCCGCAGCCCCTCGACCGCCGTGCCGTGACGGGCATCCAGCAGCCCGGCGGTGCGGACCGCCTCATCCAGCGCGGCGTTCACCGAATCCGGTTCGGTGGCGGACAATTCGGTCCGCAGGGTGGCGACGCGGCCCGCGGTGGCGACGGCCTCCTCGACGGCGGTTTGGGCCTTGACCGCCAGCTCGTCGTCACCGGTCTGGGCGCGCTGGACTTCCAGCCGGCCGCCGGCCACGGTCAGCTCGGCCTGAGCCGTGGTGAGCTTGTCGCGCAGCACACTCAGCCGGGTCGACTTCTCCGACAGCTTCTTGGCGGCGGCGGCGATCACCTTGCGGCTGGTCTCACTGTCGGCGACCGCCTGGCGGTGTGCAGCCACTGCGGCGTCGAGTTCGGTTCGGGCAGTGCCGATATCAGTGGGTCCGGAAAGCTCGAACAGTCCGGTCTCGTCGGGCTGTCCGGCCCGCAGCTGCGTCAGCCGTGATCGCAGATCCGCCAGATCGTCGTCGCCGGTGAGCGCATCGACAGTGGCGCGCAACCGATCCCGGCTGCCCAGCAGGCCGCGGCGGTGGGCGTCGAGCTCACGCGCGGCCTCGACCCCGTCGGCCCCGGTGGCGGCCAGCGCGGCCGCCAGCGCATCCTGCGCCTCGTCGAGACGGGCCTGGGTCTGCGCGGCGGGCGCTCCCGGCACCACGCGCACGGTGAGTACCCCCGGCACGTCGATCTCCGTGTCGGCCGTGGTGTTGACCGACCACGGCTGGCGCGCCTCCAGAGCGACCGGGGCATCGTCCACCCGGACATCGAGGTTCTCGACCGCGACGAGTTCGATGCGCGCCGAGGCCAGTTCGGCTTGGCCCGCAGCGCGCTCCACCGCGACGGCGGCCGCTTCGATGGCCCGCATCCCGGCATCGTCGAGGCTGATCTCGGCGAGTTCATCCGTGATCCGGTCGAGTTCCCGTACACCGGTGTCGATCTTGCTGAGCCGGGTGGCCAGCCGATCGGCCTCGTCACGGTCGGTCATGCGTGCCAGGGTGGCGCGAGCCGCCTCGACCCGGAGCTCTTGTCCCTGCGCCGCGGCCTGAGCCTGTTCGGCCGCTTCCTCGGCAGCCTCGTGAACCTCACGCGCCGTGGTGGTTTCGCCCTCGGCCACTCCCAGGGCGGCCTGCAGTTCGGTGATGGCCGCAGCCCGCTCGTCGAGCTCGGCGCGCAGCCGCCGCCGTTCGGTGAGGGCGGCAGCCGACGCGGCCCGGGCCACCCCGGCAGCCTCGGCGACCACCTCGGCTTCCTTGAGCCGCTGCACCAGTGCGGCGACGGCTTCGGCAGCCGTGCGGGCCGCAGCCAGCCCCACCTGGGCCTGCTCACGTTGACCGGCCAATTCGGTGACCTCGGTGGTCAGTTCGGCATGGCGGCGCACCGCGTCGTCGACCTCGGCCACCGCGGCGGCGCACTGCGCCACCTCGCTCTCGGCGGCAGCGAGGCGCTTGGTCACCGCCGCCCACTCTCCGGTGGGACGTCCGGTCGCAGTGAAGTAGCGCAGATACTCCGCATCGATGCGTTCGATCAGCAGCGGTTCGTCCCCGGAGAGCGCGACTGCCTCGCCTGCCGCCACGTCCAGCGCCCGGGCCAACGCGTCCGAGCCCGACAGGTCCACCGGCGCGGTCGAACTGGACTGCAGCACCCGCTGGGCCTGCCACAGGCTGGTGTCCACAGTCTCGGCGAGCATGCCGAGCACCCGCTCGTGCGCTTCGTCGCCACTGAGCTGCTCGCGCACCGGCGCCAGCACAGTCAACTGGGTTTCGGCACGCTTGTGAAAGCGCTTGCGGTACATGAACCGGTAAGGGCCGGTGGAGATTTCGGCCATCACCTCGGCGCCGACGTCGGCATGTGTCGGCTTGACCTGCTTGACTTCCTTCTTGCCCGAGCGGTCCTTGGCCTCCAGCAGCAGGTCCAGCGCCTCGATCATCGAGGATTTGCCGATCTCGTTGGCACCGCTGACCACCACCACACCGTGGTCGGGAAACTCGATCTCGCGGTGCGTGATACCCCGGTAGTTGGTCAGGACCAGGCGGTGCAGTTTCATGCCGCACTCCCCCGATCGACCAGGCGCAGCAGCAACCCCAGTGCCGCCCGCGCATCGTCGGCCCCGGCGCCTTCGGTGCGGGCGGTGGCCACCAACTCGTCCACCGCGGCCGCAGCGAAGCCGCCGATGCCGAGGTCGTCGAACTCGCCGTCGGCCGGCAGGACCGCGATCTCGGTGTGCCGCTCCCACAGTGTCAGTGACGCGAACAACCGGGCGTACCGGTCCAGGCAGGCATCGAGCGCCGCCTTGTCCGTCACCGTCAGCGAGCCCGTCAGAGCCAGCCGGACCACGGTACGTTCCTTGTCCGCCAACAGATCCAGATTCAGATCCAGATCCGCCACATCCCGATCGGTGTCCACCTCACGGCGCAGCGTGACGAACCGCCACCGGCCCACCCGCTCCGAGTCCACCCGGACCCCGCGGTGCGGATCGGTCTCGTCGATCTCGACCAGCAGGACATGCCCGGGATCGGATTCGATGTCGTCGTAGTTCGTCACCTCGGGCGAACCCGAGTACCAGACCCGGCCCGTCGACCCGACCTCGGTACGAGAGTGCTTGTCCCCCAATGCCACATAATGGATCGCGCCGCGCGCCAGCGCGTCCTCGACGGCGGCAAGCCGGATCAGCGACGGGTTGTCCTTGTCCGGATCCAGGATGTCGACGCCACCATGCCCGACCACCACCCGGGTCACCCCGTCGGCGGGCAGGTCCGCAAGGACATCGCCGACCAGGTCCGAGGTGGGCGCCTTGGACCGCCACGGCGCCGCCACGATCTCCAACCCGGGCCGCACCTCGTGGACGCCGGCGCGATCGAGAACGACGACGTTGTCCGGGCATTCCGCGGTGAACAGCGCGCTGGTGTAGACCGACGCGGCATCGAGCGGGTCATGGTTGCCCGGCAGCAGATACACCGGCACGCCGATGGCCCGCATGGCCTCCAGCGACAAGCTGACCTCCCGCGGGGCCAACTGGTTGTGCTCGAACACGTCACCGGACACCACCACGAACTCCGCACCCGTTGCGGCCGCCACAGCGCCGAGGGCCGCGACCGCCTCACGGCGCGACGCCGAGTAACGGGGCTGGGCCTCACCGTCACCGGCGTTGAGGAAGTGACGGGTCATGCCGAGTTGCCAGTCGGCGGTGTGCAGAAAACGCATCGGCCCCGTCCCTTCTGTATCGACCCCTGCGGGCTCATGTTCGTGGAGCAAGGCGAGTGTAAAACCGGGGGCCGACAAGTCCGGGGACCTGCAGCGGCATGGCCCCGGTTTGCCGATACCGTATGAAGAATGGCTAATCCGACCGGTCCGATCAGAACCCTGCTGCTGATGCGCCACGCCAAGTCGGACTATCCCGACGGGGTGGCCGACCATGACCGTCCGCTCGCCGCGCGCGGCATCCGGGAGGCCGGCCTGGCCGGTGAGTGGATCCGCGCCAATTTCGCCGCGGTGGACGCGGTGCTCTGCTCGACGGCGACGCGTACCCGTCAGACCTTGGAGCGCACCGGCATCGAGGCACCCGTGCAATACGCCGAACGCATCTACGACGCCAGGCCCGGCACGGTGATCGACGAGATCAACGGAGTGTCGTCACTTTTCGGCACCGACCCGTCGACGGTGCTGGTCATCGGCCACGAGCCGGCGATGTCCGCAGTCGCCCTCGGCCTGGCCGACGGCTCCAACCGCACTGCGGCGGAGAGTATTTCGCTGAAGTTTCCGACCTCGGCGATCGCCATGCTGCGTACCAGCGACCCGTGGGACCAGCTCGCGCTGGGCGGCGCGACGCTGGTGCGCTTCCACGTGCCTCGCTAAGAGTTGGTGGCCAGCGTCAGTTCCATGAGCTTGGTGGCCATGGGGCAGGCGTCGATGCCCGGCCCCTGCGGGTTCACCCACCAACCGACCACACCGGCCGCATCGCTGGCCACGCCGCACGCCCCGTTGAGCCCGTTGGGCCTCATGATGATCGAGTCCACACCGGCGATGCGGCGTTGCTCGATCGCGTACTGCAGCTTCTCGGCGGTCTGACGCTCGTTGTCCAGGCTGCCCTGCTCGTACCAGAACCGGGTGATGTCGACCAGGCCGGCCGGGTTGGCCGCCTGCCAGCGACACACCGCGCCGACGAACGTGCTCTGGATGTCCAGCGGGTCCGCACCCACTGTCTTGGCCAGGATGTCCGTGGTCAGGACGTCACATTCCTTGAGCAGGTTGGGATAGGTCTTCTCAGACTTGTTGTTGCTGGGACCGCCACCGGAGCCCTCCTTGGCCGCGGTGCCGTCCACCGTGGTGGTGCACCCGGTCAGCCCGACGAACACCGTCAGCCCGGCGAGCGCAGCCGTCAGCCCCCTGGTCCCACGTCGCGTCATCATTTGGAATTCACAATCGACTGGCGGGTCAGCTCCTTGGCGACCTCACACGGATCGGGATACGGCTTCTGGTCGAAGCTCACGGACCACTCGATGAAATCGTCGTCGAACTGGATACCGATCTCACACAGATTCACGTCGCCGGCCTTGAGCGGATTCTCCCCGATGGCGATGAAGCCGCCGTGGCCCTCGATGTTGATGTCCTCCACGCTGGTCCGCGACAGTTCCTCGGTCTTGCGTTCACGGCCGATCGGGCTGCCCCGGAACCACGTGAACGAGAAGTGGGGTCCCAGGATGCTGCCGCCCTGCAGCCACTGGCAGCCCGAGGAATTGGTCGCCGTGTTGACCAGGCCCTGCACCTGGGTCAACTCGGTCACCGTCTGGTCGGTCACGCCCCCGCAGTGCGGAAAATGCGGGCCGTGCTTGCTCGCCCCGCCGGCACTCGGCGTCTCGGTCTGCGGAACCTCCGGGGACGCCGGCTCGCCCGAGGAGCAGGCGGCGAACACCGGAACCATTGCCGCGGCCAACACCGCGAAGGCTCTGGCAGTGCGAATTCGTGGCATGGCGGCCGTGCGGACAGTCACGCCATGCACTGTAGCTGCAACACCTATGCCCCATCCCGACATACCGACTGACCTGGCGTTTCGGCAACACAGACACACGGCAGCTGGACACCGACCGCGCGGGGTGGGTGTGCAAGAGTAGCCAGATGCTCTGGGCGCTGCTGCGACAGTACGTGCGGCCGTACCGGCGGCTGCTCGCGGTCGTCGCGACCCTTCAGGTGATCAGCACCCTGGCCTCGCTGTATCTGCCGACGGTCAACGCGGCCATCATCGACGACGGAGTGGCCAAGGGCGATACCCGGCTGATCGTCGAACTCGGCGGCGTGATGCTGGCCGTCACCGGTCTGCAGGTGGCGTGCGCCATCGGCGCGGTGTTCTTCGGGTCGCGTGCGGCCATGGGTTTCGGCCGTGATCTGCGCTCGGCGATCTTCCACCACGTCACCACGTTCTCGGCCGAGGAGACCGCCCGGTTCGGTGCACCGTCGCTGTTGACCCGCACCACCAACGACGTCGGTCAGATCCAGCAACTGCTGCAGATGACCGCCACCATCCTCATCACCGCACCGATCATGTCGATCGGCGGAATCCTGATGGCGCTGCACCAGGACGCCGGACTGTCGTGGCTGCTGCTGGTCAGTGTGCCGGTACTGGCGCTGACCAACTACTGGATCATCAGGCACCTGATGCCGATCTTCCGTCGCATGCAGCGGCTGATCGACGGGATCAATCGGGTGATGCGCGATCAGCTGTCCGGGATCCGGGTGATCCGCGCCTTCGCCCGCGAACCCGTCGAAGGGCGCCGGTTCGCCGACGCCAACGAGTCCCTGTCGGCCACCGCCGTGGAAGCCGGGCAGTGGCAGGCGCTGATGCTGCCGGCCACCACGCTGGTGATCAACGTCTCCAGCGTCGCGCTGATCTGGTTCGGCGGGCTGCGCATCGACGCCGGGCACATGCAGGTCGGCTCGCTGATCGCGTTCCTGGCCTACTTCATGCAGATCCTGATGGCGGTGCTGATGGCGACCGTGCTGGCGGTGATGCTGCCGCGCGCGTCGGTGTGCGCCGAACGTGTCACCGGCGTGCTGTCCACGCAACCCCGGATCACCAGCCCGGCCGATCCGGTCCGGCCACCGGAACTGTCCGGCGAGATCGCCTTCGACGACGCATCCTTCAGCTACCCCGGCGCCGATCGTCCCGTACTGCAGCATGTTTCGTTTCGCGCGCGGCGCGGCACCACCACCGCGATCGTGGGCTCCACCGGTTCGGGCAAGTCCAGCCTGCTCGCGATGATCTGCCGGTTCTACGACGTCAGCGCAGGCGCGGTACGCATCGACGGCCATGACGTCCGCGAACTCGACCTCGAACAGCTGTGGGCGGCGATCGGTCTGGTCCCCCAGCGCGGCTACCTGTTCTCCGGGACGGTCGCCGAGAACCTGCGCTACGGCGCGGCACCGGGTCAGGAGCTCACCGACGCACAGATGTGGGAGGCGCTGCGGATCGCCGCGGCCGACGACTTCGTGGCCGCCCACCCCGAGGGGCTGGACCGCCCGGTGGCCCAGGGCGGCATCAATTTTTCGGGCGGGCAGCGGCAACGGCTCGCGATCGCCCGGGCCGTGATCCGCAGGCCCGCGATCTACCTGTTCGACGATGCGTTCTCAGCACTCGACGTACACACCGATGCCCGGGTGCGGGCCGCCGTGCGCGAGGTGTCAAGCGACGCCACCGTGCTCATCGTGTCGCAACGGATCTCGACCGTGATCGAGGCAGACCAGGTGGTCGTGGTCGAGGACGGCCGCATCGTCGGTATCGGCACCCATGCGACCCTGCTCGCCGACTGCCCCACCTACGCCGAGTTCGCCGCCTCGCAGGCGATCACCGCCGGAGACCCGCGATGACCGGGCCCGTGCTGCGCCGCTCGGGGACGCCCGCCGCACCTCCCGAACGCACCCGCGACTTCCGCGGCTCGGCCCTGCGACTGCTCAGACGCCTGGTGCCGCAGCGCGGTCTGACCATCTCGGTGGTGCTGCTCGGCGTGGCCGGGATCGCGATCGGGGTCATCGGTCCGCGGATCCTCGGGCACGCCACCGACCTGCTGTTCAACGGTGTGATCGGACGCGAGTTGCCCGCGGGCCTGACCAAGGAACAGGCCGTGGCGGCCGCCCGGGCCCGCGGCGACACCACCTTCGCCGACCTGCTGTCGGGGATGAACATGGTGCCCGGCCACGGAGTGGACTTCGCGGCAGTGGCCCGCACCCTGGCCCTGGCACTGGGCCTGTACCTGCTTGCCGCAGTGCTGGTTTGGCTGCAGGCCCGCCTGCTCAACGTCACCGTGCAGCGCACCATGGTGGCGCTGCGCGCCGAGGTCGAGGACAAGCTGCACCGACTTCCGCTGTCCTACTTCGATTCCCGTCAGCGCGGCGAGGTGCTCAGCCGGGTCACCAACGACATCGACAACATTCAGACCTCGGTCTCGATGACCATCAGCCAACTGCTGACCTCGGTCCTCACCGTATTCGCGGTCCTGGTGATGATGCTGACCATCTCGCCACTGCTGGCGCTGCTGACCGTCGTCACCGTGCCGCTGTCACTGTGGGTGACCCGCTGGATCACCCGTCGCTCCCAGCCGTTGTTCGTCGCACAGTGGCGCAACACCGGCCGGATGGCGGCCCACATCGAGGAGACCTACAGCGGCTTCACGATCGTCAAGACCTTCGGGCACCGGGAAGCCGCGCAGCGCCGCTTCGATGAGCTCAACGACGATGTCTACCGGTCCAGCATCGGGGCGCAGTTCTTCTCGGGCCTGGTCGGCCCTTCGACGATGTTCATCGGCAACCTCAGCTACGTGGCGGTCGCCGTGGTGGGCGGCCTGCAGGTGGCCGGAGGGCAGATCACCCTGGGCAGCATCCAGGCGTTCATCCAGTACGTGCGTCAGTTCAATCAGCCGCTGGGCCAGGTGGCCGGGATGTACAACACGCTGCAATCCGGGATCGCCAGCGCCGAGCGCGTTTTCGACCTGCTCGACGCCGAGGAACAGTCACCCGACCCGGATCCCCCGTTGCAGATCCGCGCCGGCCGCGTCGAATTCGACCGCGTGAACTTCGGTTACCTCCCGGACACCCCGGTGATCGAAGACCTCTCGCTGGTGGCCGAAGCGGGCAGCACCGTGGCGATCGTCGGCCCCACCGGCGCGGGCAAGACAACCTGCGTGAACCTGCTGATGCGGTTCTACGACGTCGACTCCGGCCGGATCCTGATCGACGGCGTCGACATCTCGACGGTGAGCAGGCAGTCGCTGCGGTCCTCGATCGGCATGGTGCTGCAGGACACCTGGCTCTTCGGCGGCACCATCTACGACAACATCGCCTACGGCCGCCCCGACGCCTCCGAGGACGAGGTGATCGAGGCGGCCAGGGCGGCCCATGTCGACCGGTTCGTGCACACCCTGCCCGACGGGTATGCCACCCGGGTCGACGATGACGGCGGCGCCATCAGCGCAGGCGAGAAGCAGCTCATCACGATCGCACGGGCGGTACTGGCGCGACCGCGGGTGCTGGTGCTGGACGAGGCCACCAGCGCGGTCGACACCCGAACCGAACTGATGATTCAGCAGGCGATGGCCGAACTGCGCCGGGACCGCACGAGTTTCATCATCGCCCACCGGCTTTCGACGATCCGCGATGCGGACCTGATCCTGGTGATGGATGCCGGCCGCATCATCGAACGTGGTACCCACGAGGAGCTGATGTCGCGGCATGGCCGGTACTGGGAAATGACCCAGGTTTAGTATCCGAAACCCATTACAAATTGTAGTGTCTGTGTAATGACGACCAGTACCGTGCACACGTTCTGCCGGTACTGCCTGGCGTGCTGCGGGCTGGAGGTGACGGTCGCGGACAACCGGGTGGTGAAGATCGCTGCCGACAAGCTCAACCCGCATACCTGGGGCGATTTCTGCGCGAAGGGCCGCACCGCCGGTCAGGTGGTGGAGCATCCGCGGCGGATCGTGGCGCCGATGCGACGGGTCGGTGACAGCTATGTCGAAGCGACCTGGGACGAGGCGATCAGCGACATCGCGCAGCGGATGAACCGGATCATCGAGACCGGGGGCCCGGACGCGGTGGCGGCCTACTACGGCAATCCGGCCGGGTACTCGTCGTCGAACCTGGTGTTCATGAACGCCTGGCTGGACGCCGTCGGCACGAACAACCGGTACGCGGTCGGATCGGTGGATCAGAACGCGCTGCACGTGGTGGCCGAGGCGATGTACGGATCATCACTGATGGTGCCGGTGTCCGACGTCGACAACTGTGACTACTTTTTGATCGTCGGAGCCAATCCCGCTGTGAGCGCCTGGAATTGGGTGGAATCGGTGCCGGGCGGGTGGCGTCGCGCGCTGGCCCGCCAGAAACAGGGTGCCCGCATCGTCGTGGTCGACCCGATCCGCACCGAGAGCGCACAGGCCGCAGATCGGCATCTGGCCGTGCGCCCTGGCCAGGACTGGGCGCTGCTGCTGGCGATGGTCAAGGTGATCCTCGACGAACGGCGCGAACACCGCGGCGATTGTGCCGAGTTGGCCACCGGCATGACCGATCTACGCACGCTGACCGCCGTGGCCGATCTGGACGACCTGGCCACGCGCTGCGATATCGCCCGCGACGTGATCGAGCAGGTGGCCCGCGAATTCGCCTCGGCGACAGGAGCAATGGCCATCACGCGGACCGGGGTGTCGTTGCACGCCGCGGGCACGGTGGCCGAGTGGCTGGGCCACGTCCTCAACCTGATCACCGGGCGGTTGGACCGTCCGGGTGGGCGCCGCTTCGAGCCGGGCTATGTCGACACCCTGCGACTGGCCGCGCTGGCCGCCACCCGCCCGCACAGGAGCCGGCTGGCCGGGCGGGACATGGTGGCCGGCGCCCACGCCCTGGCCGAACTACCCGACGAGATCACCACGCCCGGCAGTGGCCAGATCCGGGCATTGCTGATCAACTCCGGCAACCCGGTGGTCTCCGGACCGGACGGCGCCAAGCTCGACGAGGCCCTGGGCCAACTGGATCTGCTGGTGGCCATCGACCTGGTCCAGCGCGAGAGCCACCGGCACGCGCACTGGCTGCTGCCCGCGGTGCACTGGCTGGAGCGTGACGATCTGCTGGCCCTGACCAGCGGCATGCACGACGAGCCCTATGCCCAGTACGGCGTCAGGGCCGTCGAACCACCGGAGGTCGCCCGCGAGGAATGGCGGATATTCACCGACCTCGCGCTGGCGATGGGTCGTCCGCTGTTCGGCGCCAAGGGATTCAATGGATTCGTCCGCGCCACCCGTCGGCTCGCGGACCGCACCGGACGGCCCGGGTTCGCGTTCGGGCCACACTGGATCGACCGCCTGATCATCCTCACCTCGCGGAGGTTCGACGGACACAAGCTCACCTGGCGCGAACTCAAAGCGCACCCGCACGGCCTGGTGCTCGGGCCCCGGCGCTTCGGCCGGTTCCGTGCGGCGCTACGGACGCCGGACCACAAGGTCCGTGCGGCACCCGCGGAGTTCGTCACGCGGGCCCGCGAACTGCTCGCCACGCCGGACCCCGGAGCGCCGGAGGGATTCCCGTTCGTGCTGGGCAACCGGCGCCGCCGGCATTCGATGAACTCGTGGCTCAACGAGTTGCCGGGCCTACATCCGGCAGGCAAGGGCAACGAGTTACTCGTCCACCCCGATGACGCCGCAGCGCTCGGTATCGCGGCCGGGGACCGGGTCCGGGTGTTCTCGTCGGTGGGGCGCCTGGAGGTGACGGCCACCCTCAGCGACCGGCCCCGCCGCGGCGTCGTCGTGCTCGACCACGGCTGGGGCTCAAGGGTTTTCGACCCTCGCCACGGGGGCGAGCCGGATTCCTACGGGGCCAACCGCAACCTGCTGGCCGACAGCGCGTCGATCGATCCGCTGTCCCAGACCTCGACGCTGGGCTCGGTGTACGTCGGGATCGAGCGGGTTTAAGCGCCCGGGCCTTCGGCACGCAGATCGTCGACCGCTTTCATGGCGTCGCGCAGCTTGTCCAGCCACTCCTCGGTGTGCTGACCGACCAGGCGCACCGACCAGGCCAGGGCGTCCGAGCGGGAGCGCGCCACACCCGCGTCCACCAGGGTGTCGAGCACCTGCCGTTCCGGCTGCTTGAGCCGGGTCATCACCGGTACGGCGATGTGAGTGAACAGGATTCGCTCCACATCGTCACCGCTGCTGATTTCCACGCCCCAGGACACCTTGCGGTCGAACCGGCCCTGCGCCTCGTCGGCGATGCGCATGCGCTCGCCCCGCGTCTCCTCCCGGAACCGGGCGGCCCGCCCGGAGGCCCGCGCCGCCGTCTCCTCTTCGGAGCTCTCGGGGAGCCGGCCGATGACGGTGATCTCTTCACGGTCGACGATCACCGTCGGATCGCCGGCGAACCAGGTGTCGGGCAATCGGCCCGCGAACCAATCGGCGGCCTCGTCAGCAGACCGGCGATGGTGTTGATGTTTGTTCATGATTACATGATTACACCGTTACACCGCTGATGGGACGGCGTTCACCACCGGCGAACGTCGATTCTCACGGCCGCGCGGTCAGTTGCGCTTGAGCAGCAGCGCAGCGCCCCCGGCCAGCACCAGGGCAACCAGCAGCAGGCCGGCCCATCCCGGGCCGGCGATCCACCACACGGCGCCGAGCACGATGATCACCGGCGACACCGCGAACAGCACCATGCCGGGGTGCTGCTTGAGGACCGCGAGCGCACCCTGAGCGCGGAGTGGGTCGATTTCCTTTGCCATGGCACCAGAATGCCAGCTGACCCGCCGGTTAGGTGGGCAGCAGCAGAATCTTGCAGTGCTTGTCGGGTTGCCGGAGTTCCTCGAACGCCGTGGTGGCCGCACCCAGGGGAAGCGTCGCCGTCACGAACGGCGCCACGTCGACCGTGCCGGTGACGATCCAGTCCAGCGCCCTGGCGAACTCGTCTGGTCGATAGGCGAACACGAAACGGATCGAGAGTTCCTTGGTGGTACCGACCACCGGCGTGATGGTGTCCGGCTGCATACACACCCCGACCACCACAATCCGGGTGTGCGGAGGCACCGAGTCCATCACGGTCGCGAGAATTCCTGGCACTCCGACACATTCGAACACCACCGTATTGGCCCGCTGCGGCGAATCCATCAGCGGCGACATCGGCACCGGGGCGCCCGCCAGCTCCGACCAACTCTGGTACGGGCTGCTCACCGCCGGATCGATGACCACGTCGGCGCCGATCTGCTCAGCCAGAGCACGGCGGCTGGGTGAGAAATCCGCCGCGACGACGGGCCCCACCCCGGCCGCCTTCAGGCACGCGATGACGGCCAGCCCCACGGGGCCACAGCCAACGACGAGCACGGCGTCACCGGACTGCAGGTCGGCCGCGGCCACGGCATGCGCGCCCACCGCCAACGGCTCCGCGAATGCCGCGTGGCGCACTGGGACGTCGCCCGTCACCGGGACCAGGCGCCGCTCCTGCAGAACCAGGCGTTCGGCCAGCCCGCCCGTCACCGCAGGCGAAAGCCCCACCAGCTGCGGCCCGTCACCGGTGTCAAGGTAGGGAACGGACGTGACCGCCGTACCGACCGGGACGGTGCGGTCGGTGCCGGGACCGTAATCGAGCACTTCGCCGACGAACTCGTGTCCGAGCACGATGGCCGGCACCAGATCGGGCATGGCGGCCTGCGACTCCACCAGGTGCAGGTCAGACCCGCAGATCCCACACGCCAGCGGGGCGACGAGAACCTGCCCGTGACCTGGCACCGGGTCCGCAACATCTCCGACACTCACCGAACCACCCTGTGCGATAACGGCTTTCATCAACCACCGAACCTCTCGCCGAACGCCCTGGACGAAGATACCGTAATCACTACGGTACTTTCCGGAATCCGTCACTTGTAGCCTGAGGGAATGACTGCGAACGGAACGTGGCAACCCGGCTGGCTACCCGACCCGGATGGCCGCTACGAGTACCGGTGGTGGGATGGACAATCCTGGACCGACCAGGTGTCTCATCAGGGCCAGCCAGGACGGGCGCCACTTACGACTCCCCCACAGCAGGCCCCACCGCAACAGCAGCAACCCCAGCGGCCGGAAGCACCCGCCCAGCCCACGGGTGACGGATTCGCCGGGATCAGCGGAGAACTCGTCGATGGACGGTTCAGCGAGAAAGAGGCGACGCCGATCGCCAACCAGAACAAGAAGATGCTGCGGGTCCGCCTCGGTGAGCCGTTCATGGCCCGGCAGGGTTCGATGGTCGCCTACCAGGGCAACGTCGACTTCGCGTTCGAAGGCGGTGGCGCCTCCAAGTTCATCAAGAAGGCCCTGACCGGCGAAGGTCTGCCCCTGATGCGCTGCCAGGGACAGGGCGATGTGTTCCTGGCAGACCAGGGATTCGACGTCCACCTGCTGCGGCTGTCCAACTCGGGGCTGTCGGTCAGCGGCAAGAACGTCCTGGCCTTCTCATCGAGCCTGAACTGGAACATCGAACGGGTCCGCGGCGGCAGTATCGCCACCGGTGGCCTGTTCAACACCACGCTGCGCGGCACCGGGTGGGTGGCGCTGACCACCGATGGCCCGCCGGTCGTGCTCGATGCCTCCGAGGCCCCGACCTTCGCCGACACCAACGCGGTGGTGGCGTGGTCGGCACACCTCCAGACTCAGCTCAAGACCAGCTTCAAGGCCGGTGCGCTGATCGGCCGGGGTTCGGGTGAGGCCCTTCAGGTCGCGTTCCACGGCAACGGCTTCGTGATCGTGCAGCCTTCGGAGGGCATAACCGTCCCGATGCAGTGAGTGCGTAGAGCGCCGCTGCGGACACCAGCCCGATTGTCGTGAGGCCCAGCCACACCAATTCGGCCAGGCCCGCGGCGCGCGCCGCACCGATCAGCGAGCCGGTCGCCGCGTTGCCCAACAGGATCCCCACCCCGACTACGGTGTTGTAGAAGCCGTAGTGGGTGGCCACCAGCCGATCGCCCGAAAGCGCCACCACGGTGTCCATCTCGAACGGGAACACCGCCGCCGAGCCGAGGGCCAGCAGCGCCGACGAGCCCAGCAATGCGGCCACAGCGGCCGCGGTACCGAACCGGTCGCCGTCGGGCACCACGGCCATCGGGACGAAGGCCGCCGCCAGCACCAGCAGGCCGACCACCAGGCTGCGGCGCGGGCCCCAGCGGTCACCGAACCAGCGCGTGATGCGCAGCTGACCACCGACGGCGATCAGGCCGGACACCACGAATACGGCTGCCACCAGTGCTGTTTCGTTCCCCGGCCGCAGCGCCGCAGCCTGCAGCGGCAACGCCAGGTACACCTGGAACGACAGCACGTACGAGCCGATCATCGCCACCGCGAACAACAGGAACCCGCGGTTGGCGACCACACTGCGCCAGTCGTCGAGCACTGAACTCCGCTCCGTCACGGGTTCCGCGCGGTGCCGCGGCAGGGCGAGCAACTGGGCCACGGTCAGCACCGCGAAGACCCCGGCCGCCGCGGCAGCCGTCACCCGGAAATCGAATGCCAGCAACGCCATTCCCGCCAGCGGGCCAAGCAGGATGCCGGCCTGGTAGAACACGTTGAACGTGGCGAACGCCTCGACTCTCCGGTCACCGGCATCGGCGGCCAGATAGGCCCGTACCGCCGGATTGAACAGCGCACCGGCGAAACCTGTGGCCGCCGAGGCGATCAGCATCGCCGGCAGCGAGTCCGCGACGACGAGCAGTCCGAACCCCGCGGTGCGAAGCAGGCAGCCGGCGACGATCAGCGGTTTGTATCCCAGCCGGTCGGCCAGCGTGCCGCCGACGATGAACATGCCCTGCTGCGAAAAGTTGCGCACGCCCAGCACCAGGCCCACCGCCCACGCCGCCAGACCGAGCGGCCCGGCGAGATAGCCGGCCAGATACGGCATCAGCATGTAGAAGCCGAGATTGATGCCGAACTGGTTGATCATCAACAGCCGGCTGGGCAGGTCGAAACTGCGGAACTGTTCGACGAGCCCGCTCATCCGGCCACCGCCATCGGATCGACGACCGTCTCGCAACGGGTCCAGGATTGCACCACCCGGTCGGTGGACTCCGCGATCGTCTCCGGTTCGTCGGCGGGTTGGTGATCGAGCAACCCGAGTTCACGGCAGTAGTCGTCGTTGTACACGGTGTCGAAATAGCGCTGTGGCCCGTCGGGGAACACCGCGGCGATCGTGGTGCCGTGCGGTTGGTTTCGGGCTGCCCACCCGGCGACCAGACCGACCGCGCCGACGCTCCAGCCTCCACTCGCGTAGTACGTCGAGGCCAGCTTCCGGGCGGCCCACACCGCGTCCGCCGGCGCGACCCAGTGCACCTCGTCGAACGCACCGTAGTCGACATTGCGGGGGTAGATGCTCGATCCCAGCCCCCTCATGACGCGGGTCGCGGCAGGCTGGCCGAAGATGGTCGAGCCGATCGTGTCCACCCCGATCAGGCGCAGATTCGGGTTGAACTCCCGCAGCACCCGCGCCACCCCGGCCGAATGCCCGCCCGTGCCCACGGAGCAGACCAGGACGTCGACGCGGCCGATCTGGGCATTGAGTTCCAACGCCAGCGGCCGGTAGGCTTCGACGTTGTCCGGGTTGTTGTACTGGTCGGGATACCAGGAGGTTTCGTCGGCCGCGAGCAGTTCGGCCACCCGGTCCCGCCGGGCCTGCTGCCAGCCCCCGGTGGGATGTGGTTCGGTGACCATCGAAACCTCCGCACCGTAGGCGGTCAACATCCGCTCCACGATGGGCTCCAGGCCCGGATCGGTCACCAGGGTCACCGGGTGGTGATAGATCGTTCCCGCGAACGCGAGTCCCAACCCCAAGGTGCCACTGGTTGATTCGATGATCCGGCCGCCAGGTTTCAGGTCACCTCGGGCACGGGCCTGCTCCACCATGTGCATGGCGGGGCGATCCTTCATGCCGCCGGGGTTGAAACCTTCGAGCTTCGCCCAGAATCCGCGCCCGGCGTCGGCGAACGGAGTGGACACCCACAGCGTGGGAGTGTGACCGACCATGGTGTTGGGCCCACGGTTTCGGCGCAGTACGTGGAATGAACGGGTGGACAGGGCATGGTTCATGGATTTGCCGTTTCTGTATCCGCCGCGCTGGGCGCGGCAACTGATCTGGACCGCGTTGGGACGCGGACAGATCAGCGGCGCGCGATACAGATCCGGATCAGCAGTTCCTGTCCGGCGAGCAGGACACCGTGGCGGTCCGGTGGACCTCGCTGTGCGCGCACCGCGGTGCATCCACACAACACCGCACAGCCGACGATGAGCACGACCGCCGAGAATGCTGCCACGGCTACGGAAGTCCTCGGCAGTACCGCAGCCGTGAAGCCATCCGGCATGTGCGAAGCCGCGTCGCCTCCGACGTGGGGATGATCGAGCATCAACGCAGCGCTGTCCTCGCCGATCGCCGCGGCGACGGGGTGCGGCAGATGGACCGGGTGCTCGTGATTGGTGATCTGGGCTATCCCGGCGAAGGCGGCCGCCCACAGGACGATCGCCATCATGGCCGCGAGCCGTTTCATCGGAATCGTCTCAGCCGCAAGCTGTTGGTGACCACGAACACCGAGGAGAACGCCATCGCGGCACCGGCCAGCATGGGGTTGAGCAGTCCGGCCGCGGCCAGGGGCAACGCGGCGACGTTGTAGGCGAACGCCCAGAACAGGTTGCCCTTGATCGTGGCCAGTGTGCGCCGGGACAACCGGATGGCATCGGCGGCGGCCCGCAGATCACCGCGTACCAGGGTCAGGTCACTGGCCTCGATCGCCACGTCGGTTCCGGTCCCCATGGCCAGGCCGAGGTCGGCCTGGGCCAGCGCCGCGGCGTCGTTGACGCCGTCGCCGACCATGGCCACCACCCGGCCCTCGTCCTGCAGCCGTTTGATCACGTCGACCTTGTCCTGCGGCAGCACCTCGGCGTAGACCTCTTGCACGCCAACCTGTTCGGCGATCGCGTGCGCCGCCGCCTCGTTGTCGCCGGTCAGCATGATCGGCTCCAGACCGAGGTCACGCAACTGCTCGATCGCCTCCCTGGAGGTGTCCTTGACTGCGTCGGCGACCACCAGCACCGCGCGCGTCTGCCCGTCCCACCCCACGGCGATCGCCGTGCGGCCCAGAGCCTGAGCCTCGCGCATCGCGGTGTCCAGATCCTGGGGCAGCGGTTGGGCCCAGTCGGCGAGCAACTGGCGTCGGCCCACCACCAGGGCATGGCCGTCGACGACACCCTGCACCCCGAGGCCGGCCACGTTGGCGAAACCCTCGACCGGCGGCAGCTCCCCGACCTTTTCGCGGGCACCTTTGGCGATGGCCCGGCCGATCGGGTGCTCGGAGCTGTCCTCGACCGCGCCGGCCAACCGCAGCACCTCGGCGGGATCCTCACCGACGGTGGTGATCACGTCGAGCAGCATCATCGCGCCGGTGGTCACCGTCCCGGTCTTGTCCAGCACCACGGTGTCCACGCGACGGGTGGACTCCAGCACCTCGGGGCCCTTGATCAGGATGCCGAGTTGGGCACCGCGACCGGTGCCGACGAGCAGCGCGGTCGGAGTGGCCAGGCCGAGCGCACACGGGCAGGCGATGATCAGCACCGCCACCGCGGCGGTGAACGCCGCGGCCACCGACCCGCCGGTGCCGAGCCAGAATCCGAGGGTTCCGACCGCAAGCGCGATGACGATCGGCACGAAGACCGCGGACACCTTGTCCGCCAGGCGCTGCGCCTGTGCCTTGCCGGATTGCGCGTCCTCGACCAGCCTGGCCATCTGGGCCAGCTGGGTGTCAGATCCGATTCGCTTGGCCCGCACCACGAGCCGGCCGCCGACGTTGACCGTCGCACCGACCACCTGGTCGCCCGGGCCGACTTCAATCGGTACCGATTCGCCGGTGAGCATCGAGGCGTCCACCGCCGACGAACCGTCGACCACCTCACCGTCGGTGGCGATCTTCTCGCCGGGCCGAACCACGAACTCGTCGCCCACCGAAAGCGATTCGATGGGAATGCGTTGTTCCGCACCGTTTCTCAGGACCGCGACATCCTTGGCACCGAGCTCGAGCAGCGCACGCAGGGCCGCCCCGGCCTGCCGTTTCGACTTCGCCTCGAAATACCTGCCGGCCAGGATGAACGTGGTCACGCCCGCGGCGACTTCGAGGTAGATGTTGCCGGTGCCGTCGGATGGCGAGATCGACAGCGAGAACGGATGCGTCATTCCCGGCATGCCGGCGGTACCCCAGAACAGTGCGTACAGCGACCAACCGAACGCCGCGATGGTGCCCATCGAGATCAGCGTGTCCATGGTGGCGGTGCCGTGCCGCAGATTCATCCAGGCCGCGCGGTGGAACGGCAGCGCGCCCCACACCACGACCGGCGCGGCCAGCGTCAGCGAAAGCCACTGCCAGTTGGCGAACTGCAGTGCAGGCACCATCGCCATGGCCACCACGGGGACGGTCAGTACCGCCGACACGATCAGCCGGGTGCGCAACGCAGCAGTCGGATCGTCCTCGACATGGTTGCCGCCCGGTTCGGTGGCGGGCAAATGCGCTGTGTAGCCCGCCGTTTCGACAGCCTCGATCAGCTGTTCGGGCGTCACCTCACCCGCGACGTCGACGGTGGCCTTCTCGGTGGCGAAGTTCACCGTCGCGGTGACACCGTCCAGGTTGTTGAGCTTCCGCTCGATGCGTCCGGCACATGAGGCACACGTCATCCCGCCGATCTCCAGTACGACGTGACCAGTGGCGGTACTCACGGTGCCCCCTCGACGGTGAATTCGGCGGTGTGCACCGCATCGCGGTGCTTGAAGTCCAGGAACAGCCGGTAGGTACCGGCACTGGGAAGCGTGGTGTGGAACGCGATCTCGGGCCCCGGCACGGTGGCCGGGTCGGCCGCATCGCTCATCGGATGGACGTGCAGATACTCCAGATCCGACGCGCGCACGGCGACCAGGTGCCCGTAGGCACCCAGGTACGGTTGCAGGTCGGTGACAGGCTTGCCGTCCCGGCTGACCGACAGCGTCAACTCCGCCGGTTGACCGGCCTTGGCCACTCCGGCGAGCGTGACCGTGTAGCCATCGACGGTGGCCGTGGTCGCGGGTGCCGGCAGCGGCTGCGGCTGGTACTTCCCCGCGACGGTCACATCGGCGCCGAGCGTCGCCGGGCGGCCATCGGCCGGCACGAAGTCGGCGAACACCCGGTAGTCGCCGGGTTTGGTCAGATTCAGCGGAACGCTCCATGTGCCCTGCCCGTCCAGCACCGGATGCACATGCTGATAGACGGCGAGGTCTCGGCGCACCACGATCAGGTGCAGCAGCTTTTCGTGGCTCTCGACGTAGTCGGTGACCGGGGCGCCGGAGCCGTCGACGACGCGGAACCGCAGGGGTACCGCGCCGCCCGACGGCAGCGCGGTCTCATCGAGTTGCAGCGTGTACCCGGCCCCGTGGTCCGCAACGTGGCCGGCGTCGTGACCTTCGGCGCGGAGGCCGGAGGGCGTGACCGCAGAGCCGATCCCGAAGGACACGGCGAACACCACCACGAGTCCGGCGACGAACCCCATGAGCTTCTGCGGCGCACTCATGATCGACCTCCGCTCAACCCGCGACGGCGTAGCCGGCCTCGGCGACCGCGGCGCTGACCGCGGACGCATCGAGCTGGTTCTCGCTGTCGATCGTCACCAGCCCCGTCGCCAGATCGACCTCGACCGTGCGGACACCAGGGAGGCCACCCACCTCTTCACGCACCGACGTGGCGCAGTGCCCGCAGGTCATGCCGGTGACGGTGACGGTCTGGGTACTCATGCAGGTTCCTCCTGAAATCAGCTTCGTTGTCGACTCATACTATACCCCCCTAGGGTATGAAATCCGTACGTCCCCCCTATCCATTCCTGCACTATGGGCTGATGGAGCACAATCCGGGCGGCTACCGCGCCCTGGTGGTCGACGACGAAGCCCCGCTGGCCGAGGTTATCGCCAGTTATCTGACCCGCGAACAATTCGAGGTCACCCTCGCCCACGACGGGTCCGACGCCCTGCGGTTGGCCCGTGAGGTCGATCCTGACGTGGTGGTCCTGGACCTCGGCCTGCCCGGCATCGACGGAGTAGAAGTTTGCCGATCGCTGCGCACCTTCTCCGACGCCTACGTGGTGATGCTCACCGCCCGTGACACCGAGATGGACACCATCGTCGGCCTGTCGGTGGGCGCCGACGATTACATGACCAAACCCTTCAGCCCGCGGGAACTGGTCGCCAGGATCCGGGCCATGCTGCGCCGGCCGCGCGTCTCCTCCCCCACTGCGACCGACGGCCGGGTGTTCGGCGCCCTGCGGATCGACGTCGATGGACGCCAGGTGTTCCTCCACGATGACCCGATCATGCTGACCCGTACCGAGTTCGACGTGCTCGCCGCACTGTCGGCCCGCCCCGGGGTGGCCCTCAGCCGTCGCCAGATCCTCGAATCCGTCTGGGAGACCACCTATGTCGGCAACGAACATCTCGTCGACGTCCATGTCGGTCACCTCCGTCGCAAACTCGGCGACGACCCCGCCGATCCGCTGTACGTGATCACAGTGCGCGGGGTCGGATACCGCATGGGTACCGGGCAGGAAAACCAGCGATGAGCGTCGGATTGCGCACCCGATTGCTGTCCGCCCAGGCCCTCGTGCTGGCCGCCGGCGCGGGCACCACCGGACTGGTCGCCGCCGTGGTCGGGCCGCCGCTGTTCCGCGAACATCTGCACCGCGCAGGGGTATCCGGCGACTCCGCCGAACAGATGCACGCCGAGGAAGCCTACGTCTACGCGACGGTGATCTCGATCGGGGTCGCGTCGTGTGTCGCGATACTGGCGGCGCTGATCGTCACCTGGTACTTCGGCAGGCGTTTGCAGCGGTCCCTGACCGAGGTGTCGCAGGCCGCCACCGCCATCGCCGACGGCCACTACGACTCGAGGGTTCCGCCGGCCCATCTCGGTGACGAATTCGACTCCCTGGAAAGTTCTTTCAACCAGATGGCCGGCCGGCTGGAGGCCGTCGACGCCGGCCGGCGCAGGCTGTTCAGCGACCTCGCCCATGAGATCCGCACCCCCGTTTCGGTTCTGGAGGCCTACTTCGAAGCCATCGAGGACGGCGTGAGAACCCTTGACCCCGAGACTGTCTCGATGTTGCGTCAGCAGACCCACCGGCTGGTCCGGTTCGCCGATGACGCCGGCGCCCTGGCCAAGGCCGAGGAAACCCCGGCCACGATCACCCCGGTGCCGGTGGCGCTGGACACCGTGGTGGCCGCCGCCGTCGCCGCGGCCCAGGACCGGTACGACGCGAAAGGCGTGACGTTGAGCCGGCGGGTGGACGAGCACCTGCCGTCGCTGTCCGCCGATCCGCACCGGCTGGCCCAGATCTTGGGCAACCTGCTCGACAACGCGCTGCGGCACACCCCGGCAGGAGGTCGGGTGACGATCGACGTCAGTAGCGGCGCCGACCGGAACATCACGCTGACGCTGACCGATACCGGCGAGGGCATCCCTGCCGAGCACCTGCCCCATGTCTTCGACCGGTTCTACCGGGCCGACACCGCGCGCGACCGCGACCACGGCGGATCCGGCATCGGTCTGGCGATCGTGAAGGCTCTGGTCGAAGGGCACCGTGGTCGCATCAGCGTGAGCAGTTCAGGTGCGGGGACCACCTTCACGATCATCCTGCCGACCGGTTAGAGCGAACCCAGGATCTGCCGCATCGTGTCGATCTCCGCTTGCTGCGTCTTCACGATGGTGCGGGCCATCTCGACCGCGGCGGGATATTGACCGTCCTTGATCTCGTCCTGCGCCATGGTGATCGCGCCCTCGTGGTGGGCGATCATGTGCGTCAGGTACAGCTTGGCCGCCTCGGCGCCCTGGGCGTTGCGCAGTGCGGTCATATCGGTCTCCGACACCATGCCCTGCATCGCGGGCATGTCGCCGTGGCCCATGTCGCCGTGGCCCTGCTGCGGCATGGGCGGCATCGGCGGGTTGCCCCACTGCTTGAGCCAGCCCTGCATCTGCTCGATCTCGGGGGCCTGGGCACCCTTGATCTGGGTGGCCAGATCGGTCACCCGCGCGTCGATGCCCTGCTTCGCCAGCAGCACGTCGCTCATCTCGACCGCCTGCTGGTGGTGCGGAATCATGTGCTGGGCGAACATCACGTCGGCATCGTCGTGGGCCTCACTGGCAACCGATGAACTGGGCGCCGCCGAGGTGGTCGACGTGTTCGCCGTCGCGCCGTCGGAGGACTGGTTGCTGCAGCCGGCCACCAGTGCCGCCGCGACCACCGCGCCGGCACCGAGCATCATCAGTTTCGTCATGTCTCCAGCGTCCCGGGACTTCGATGTGGCTGTCCTAGTCGTTCGATGAAGATTCGATAAAGGTCTATGCGGGCCTGGCCCGGAAGAGCTTCACATCATTCTTGACGCCCTTGAGGTGGCGGGCCCCGGCGAACGACCAGCCGAACCGGTCGTCGCCGCCGGACTCGGCGACCGCCGTGCGGGTGGACTCGGCCACCAGCACGGTCCCGGGCCGGGCCGCCCCGGTGACCCGGCTGGCCAGGTTCACCGAGCTGCCGAACCAGTCGCCGGCCCGGCTCACCGCAGGCCCGGTCGCCAGACCTACCCGCAACC
This sequence comes from Mycolicibacterium sp. 050232, assembly GCA_036235365.1. GTDB lineage: Bacteria > Actinomycetota > Actinomycetes > Mycobacteriales > Mycobacteriaceae > Mycobacterium. Next base: position 95,435 of record JAZBEZ010000016.1, read on the forward strand.
GCGGGAAATCCCCATCGGTTTCGGTGGTGGCCACCAATTGCAGGGCGGCCTCGAGCAGCGCCACCGGATCAGCGCTGACGAACATCACCGCATCGCCGATGGTCTTGATCAACCGCACTGGGCCGACGGCCACCTCACGCGCCGCATCGGCCAGCCGATTCGCCAGCCGCTCAAGGTCTTCGGGCTGCACAATCTCGCCCAGCCGGGTGAATCCGACGATATCGGCGAACGCTATGGTGACCAGTCGGGCGCCTGGCAGCGGAACCCCCTCGGCCCGCTCGGAAGCGCTGACCGCCTCCGTCTCCATCGCATGACGCAGTTGCACGAACAGCATGTCGCGAATCATCGGACCGATCAGCGGGGCGGCCTCGGCCACCAGTGCCTCGCTGGCCTTGGCCGTCTCCAATTCCGTTGCGCCGGGCGTCAACACCGCCGCCAGCGCGGCGTAGCGCATCACCTCGGCGGCACGGCCGAGACCCTCGGAGAGCACCCGGGTGATCAACACGAGCTGGTCCGGTTCGATACCCAGTTCCAGGAACCGCTCGGCGAAACCGACCGCCTCGGCGTCCGCCCGCAGCAGCACGGCGGCCTCGGGGTCGTCGACGGTCGCCAGCCCCATCGCCCGCTGCAGGCGCTGCACCAGCGGGACGTCGAGGCCGGTCTGCTCGCTGATCTCGCGGGTCGAGACGTACGTGCCGTCATCCCCGGCAATTCGACGCGACGCGAGCAACATCGGGGTGTCGGCCTGGCGAATCTGGTCGGCGGTGATGCCGCGGGCCAGTAGCCATTCGACCAGCTCGGCACGCTGGGTAGCGGCCTCGCCGTCGAGCCCGTCAAGGAGAGTGGAGTCGGCCACCATCAGGTCAAGGTATACCCACGGGCCGCATGTACGGCCGGAGCTGTCGAAGCGGCCAGCAATGACGACATGTCCTGCGGATAACGGACGTCCACGACCACCGAGTCCCCGAACCGGTACGGCTTGCCGGCCACCAGGCCGCCGAACTGCTTACGCAGCCGCGACATCTCGGCGCGTACCGTCACCACCCTGGACCGATCGCCGTAGAGATCCTCCGCCAGTTCGGGCGCCGTCCGACCCTGCTGGCTGGTGGCCAGGACCAGCAGGATCTCGGCATGGCGGCTGGAGATGCTGCGCCGCCAATTACCGAACTGGCCGGCCATCTCCAGCGACGGTTCGCCGTCACGCAGATCGAGGATGACCCGCGAGGGCGCCGCGCTGGGTTCGGCGTCGTCGGCAACCCGGACCAGCCACCCGCCCGGCAGCGCCTCGACATCGCACATGCCCAACGGGGGTATCCACGCCCGGCCGGGTAACCCGCTCTCGGGCAACAAGATCCGGTTGTGCAACGGCAACGAGGCGACGGCCGCGACCCAGCCGTCGGCGTCGACGGCCAGCGCCGGACTGCCCACCCTGGCCAGGAGGGGCGCCGCCACAGCGCGCAGCCGGTTCAACGTCCTGTCATGCGCCTCGCGCAGTTGCGATTCCGCCAGCCGCGCCACCAGGTCCACCAGGGCGACCGTCGTCGGATGCACGGTGGAGGCCGGGCCGGACACATCCACGATGCCGATGACCTGACCGGTGCGGGGATCCTTGATCGGCGCACCGGCACACGTCCACGGATGGTGACTGCGCAGGAAATGCTCGGCCGAGAAGATCTGCACGGCACGATGTGAGGCCAGCGCGGTGCCGATCCCGTTGGTGCCGACCGCGTTCTCACTCCACGTCGCACCCTCGATGAAACCGAGACGGTCCGCCAGGCTTAGCACCCGCGGCGAGCCCGAACGCCACAGCACGCGGCCCCGGGCATCGGCCACCACCAGGATGTTGTCGCCCTCTTCGATCACCGAATCCAGCCCGCGCGACACGTCGTCGAGCACCGCGATGAGCCCGGACTGTTGGCGCAGCAGGTCCAGCCCCGTCGTCTCGACCTGTGGCGGAATGTGATGATCCGGATTTATCCCCTTGGCCCGCAACCTGTTCCAGGAATCTGCGATCACCGCCCGGGGGCGCGCGGGCGCGCGATCACCCGACATGGTGGCGTCATAGACCGCGGACAAGAGCATGGCGTACTGTCGCGGATCCTCACCAGGTGAAACCGCGGGCTCAGGCGCCGACGAACCGGACATCACCGCCGATTGTGCTCCACATCACATCTCGGTGCCAACCGGCACCCCGCTCGGTTGCAAGACGTTGCGGTCTCAAACGCCTGGCCCGTTGCAACCCCGTGCAACCCTTGTTGCGGTGTTCGGCACGGTGTGGGCTGGGCCACATGACTCAGACCACCGCCGCACCGCTGGCCACACTGTCACCACAGGAACGGGTCGACGCCTGGCTGGCGGATTTCGAATCCGCCCTCGCCGAGCGTGACATCGAGCGGGTCGTCGGAAAGTTCGCCACCGACAGCTTCTGGCGTGACCTGGTCGCCTTCACCTGGAATCTCAAGACCCTCGAGGGCCACGACGGCATCGCCGACATGCTGACCGTACGACTGCATGACACCGATCCGTCCGGGTTCCGGACGTCGGAAACCCCGACCGAGGAATTCGCCGGAGAACACGTCGTCACCTCGGCATTCATCGAGTTCGAGACCGCGGCGGGCCGGGGCAAGGGGCACCTGCGACTGCGCGACGAACTCGGCTGGACCCTGCTGACCACCCTGCAGGAGCTCAAGGGCCACGAAGAGCACAAGGGCGCGAACCGGCCGCTGGGCGCCACCCACGGCTCCGATCCGGACCGACGATCCTGGGCCGAGAAGCGCCTCGACGAGGATCTGACCCTGGGCTACACCGAACAGCCCTACATCGTGGTGATCGGCGGTGGCCAGGGCGGCATCGCACTGGGTGCCCGGCTACGCCAACTCGGCGTGCCGGCCATCGTCGTCGACCAGCACGAACGGCCCGGTGACCAGTGGCGCAAGCGCTACAAGTCGCTGTGCCTGCACGATCCGGTCTGGTACGACCATCTGCCCTATCTGCCGTTCCCGGCCAACTGGCCGGTGTTCGCGCCGAAGGACAAGATCGGCGACTGGCTGGAGTTCTACACCCGCGTCATGGAGGTGCCGTACTGGAGCTCGACCACGTGCCTGTCGGCGTCCTACGACGAGGACGAACAGCGGTGGACCGTCGAGGTGAACCGCAACGGCGAACCCGTGACGCTGCGCCCGGCGCAACTGGTGCTGGCGACGGGCATGTCGGGCAAGCCCAGCATCCCGACGCTGTCCGGCCAGGAGGTCTTCCTCGGCGAGCAGCACCATTCCAGCCACCACCCCGGCCCGGATCAGTACGTGGGCAAGCGAGTCGTGGTGATCGGCTCCAACAACTCCGCCCACGACATCTGTAAAGCGTTGTACGAGAACTACGTCGACGTAACCATGGTGCAGCGCTCCTCGACACATGTCGTGAAATCGGAATCGCTGATGGAGCTGGGACTCGGAGACCTGTACTCGGAACGGGCCGTCGCTTCGGGTATGACCACGGAGAAGGCCGACCTGACCTTCGCGTCCCTGCCCTACCGCATCATGGCCGACTTCCAGCGGCCCATCTACGACGCTATCCGCCGGCGCGACAGGGACTTCTACGCGCGATTGGAGGCCGCCGGCTTCGATCTCGACTTCGGTGACGACGACTCCGGCCTGTTCATGAAGTACCTACGTCGCGGCTCGGGCTACTACATCGACGTCGGTGCCTGCGAGCTGATCGCCGACGGCAGTATCAAACTCGCGCACGGCGAGGTCGACCGGCTGACCGAGAACTCGGTGATCCTGGCCGATGGCACCGAACTGCCCGCCGATGTCGTGGTGTATGCCACCGGGTTCGGGTCCATGAACGGCTGGGCGGCCGACCTGATCAGCCCGGAGGTCGCCGACCGGATCGGAAAGGTGTGGGGCCTGGGTTCGGGCACCACCAAGGATCCCGGGCCGTGGGAAGGCGAACAACGCAACATGTGGAAGCCCACCCAGCAGCCCAACCTGTGGCTGCACGGCGGCAATCTGCACCAATCCCGGCACTATTCGCTGTATCTGGCGTTGCAGCTCAAGGCCCGCTACGAGGGCCTGGCAACGCCGGTGTACGGACTGCAGGAGGTCCATCACCTGAGCTGACAGACTCACGACATGGCGCCCCGAACGTGACATACCCCGACACCGTTCGGGGCGCCCGCGTGTGTGCGGGCTTGATATACAGCAGGAGTGCATCGATGGATGTGGAGCCTGGTCGTCCTGCTCGTCGTGGCGGTGACCGTGCTCGCCGGTGGGTATCGGGTGATGAACTCACGCAGCTTCGCCCTTGCCGGACAGCTGGTGCACCGGGTCGACACCTCGGCCAAAGTCGTCGCCTGGGACGTCGAACCCGATTCCGCCACCGGGGTGGACGTCGATGCCATCGTGGCCGAGACGATCTCGCGGGTACGGCCGGGTTCGATCATCCTGCTGCACGCGATGTACGACAGCCGCGACGCCACCCGAGCCGCCGTCCCCCGCGTCGTCGACGAATTACGTTCAGCCGGTTATCGATTCGTCACCGTGTCCGAACTGCTGGCCATTCCATGACCGAGCTACTGCACGGGCTGGACCCCATCGTCGGCGCCGCACCCCGCGTACTGATACTGGGCAACATGCCCAGCGTGATGTCTCTGGCATCGGGGCAGTACTACGGCAATCCCCGCAACGCGTTCTGGCGGATCACCGGCTCGCTCTTCGGCTTCAGCGCCGAAGCGCCCTATCCGGAGCGGGTGGCGGCACTGCGCGCACACCACGTCGCGGTATGGGATGTGCTGCGAACCTGCCGACGGGTGGGCAGCCTGGACTCTGCCGTGGAGCGCGACAGCATGGTGCCCAATGACTTCGACGCGTTCCTCGCGGAACACTCCACCCTGCAGCAGCTGATTTTCAACGGGGCCGCGGCCGAGTCGAACTACCGACGCCTGGTGGGCGCTCCCTCGTTGCCCTGGGTCCGGGTACCGTCCACCAGCCCCGCACAGACCATGCGCTACGAGGACAAACTGGCCGCCTGGCGGACGGCGCTGGACAGGTAGGCTGCCTGGACGTTGCTCAATTCATCGTTGCCGGCGAAAAGTTCCATCGTGCGCCTGCAGCATCCCCTCCCCTGAGGCGTTGCTGCGTTCTATTCTCAATGGGCAGGTTCTCCGATGGCGGGGCTTCGAATGACGGAAACCGCGACGTGCCGCGCGTGTGGCACCGAGCCGCGGGCAAGCGCCCGGTACTGCGACGCGTGCGGCGCACCCGTCACGTCGACACCAGGCGCCGAGTACAAGCAGGTCACCGTCCTCTTCGCCGATGTCGTGCGGTCCATGGACATCGCAGCGACCCTGGGCGCCGAACGGCTCCGCGAGATCATGAGCGACCTGTTCAACCACTCGGCCGCCGTGGTCCGCCGTTACGGCGGCACCGTCGACAAATTCACGGGCGACGGCATCATGGCCATCTTCGGCGCACCGGTTGCGTTGGAGGATCACGCTTTTCGGTCGTGTCTGGCCGCCCTCGAGATCCAACAGCAGACCGCCCTCATGGCAGTGCAGGTAAGGGCGCGCGACGGTCTCGACCTACAGGTCCGTATCGGGCTGAGCTCGGGCCAGGTCATCACCGGCGAAGTCGGCAACGACTCGATGAGCTACACCGCGATCGGCGAGCACGTCGGCATGGCGCAGCGCATGGAATCGGTCGCCCCGCCGGGCGGGGTGATGCTGACCGAGTCGACCGCCCATCTCGTCGAAGCCACCATGATGCTGAGCGAGCCCGAGTTGGTGCAGGTCAAGGGTGCCGACCACCCGATCCGGGCGCGCCGGCTGCTGGAACTCAATTCCGACCACAACCTGCTCAACGTCGGCGAATCGACCCTCGTCGGTCGGGGCTGGGAATTGTCCGCCGTCGAAGGCATCCTGGAGCGCTCCATCCACGGGCACGGCAGCATCGTCCTGCTGACGGGTGGGCCCGGCATCGGCAAGAGCCGGCTGGTCAGTGAGCTCGCGGCGAAAGCCGCCGCGCGCGGAGTACCCGTCCACTCGACATTCTGCGAGTCCCATACTAGCGAGATCCCATTTCACGCCATCGCCGGCCTCCTGCGGGCGGGATTCGGCGTGGCGGACATGGACCGCGACGCAGCCCGGGCCAAGCTGCGAGACCAAGTGCCTGACGACACCGCGGAGAGCCTTGGCCTGCTCGACGACCTGCTCGGCATCGGTGACCCCGACGTCGTCCTACCGGTGATCGATCCGGATGCCCGGCGCCGGCGGCTCACCACCCTGGTCAACGCGGCATCACTGGCGCGGAGTACCCCGGCGGTCTATGTCGTCGAGGATGCCCACTGGATCGACAGCGTCAGCGAATCGATGCTGTGGGACTTCCTGTCGGTAACGCCGCAGACCCCATCGCTGGTGGTGATCACGTACCGTCCCGAATACCACGGCGCCTTGAGCCACGTCCATGGCGCGCAAACGATAGTGCTTGCACCACTGGATGATTCGGAGACAATGGCGTTGATCAACGAGCTCCTGGGTACCGGCGACGGCGTCGCAGACCTCACCGAAACCATCGCCGGGCGGGCCGCCGGTAACCCGTTCTTCGCCCTCGAGATCGTGCGCGACCTGACCGAACGGGGTCTGCTCCGCGGCGAACGCGGCGCCTACGCATTGTGCGATGGGCAGCGCCGGGTGAGCGTGCCCGCCACCCTTCAGGCGACCATCGCCGCGCGGATCGACCGGCTGGATCCGACGGCCAAGCGGACGCTGAGCGCCGCTGCGGTGATCGGGTCCCGGTTCAGTGAGGATTTGTTGGCCTGCTTGGACACCGAGCCGGTGTTCGAGGATCTGATCGAGGCCGAGCTGATCGATCAGGTGCAGTACACACCGCACGCGGAGTTCGCATTCCACCACCCGATGGTGCGGACCGTCGCCTACGAATCACAGCTGAAATCTGATCGCGCTGAACTGCATCGGCGCCTGGCGCGCACCATTTGCGAGCGCGACCCCGGACTGGCCGACGAGAACGCGGCATTGATCGCCGAACACCTCGAAGCCGCCGGTGACCTGCATGTCGCATACACCTGGCACATGCGCGCCGGAGCGTGGGCCAACAACCGTGATACCGCCGCAGCCCAGATGTGCTGGGAACGCGCCCGACAGATCGCCGACCTGCTGCCCGCCGACGATCCGGACCGAGCCGCGATGCGGATAGCCCCGCGCACCCTGGTGTGCGGCAATGGCTTCCGCAGCAACGTGTGTGTCTCCGGCGCCCGGTTCGAGGAACTGCGGGAGCTGTGTGATGCAGCCGGTGACAAGGCTTCACTGGCCATCGGCATGGCGGGGCTGACCGGCGAGTTGATGTTGCAGGGGCGGGTGCGCGACGCGTCACGCCAGGTCTCCGAGCACATGACCCTGATCGAGTCCATCGGCGATCCGGCACTCACAGTCGGCTTGTCCGTCACCCCGATCTCACTCAAGATCGAAAGCGGCGAGATGGGTGAGGTGCTCCGGTGGTCGCAGATGGCGATCGATCTGGCCGACGGTGACACCACGAAGGGCGACTTCATCGTCGGCTCACCGCTGGCCGCAGCGTTCGCCGCCCGCAGCATCGCCAAATGGGCTCTGGGCCTTGATGGTTGGCGCGCCGACCTCGATCACGCGCTTGCCATGGCCCGCAACACCGACAGGTTCACCCACGCACTCGTCATCACCTGGACGTACTTCACCACCGTGTCCTGCGGAGTGTTGCTCGCCACCGACGAGGCATTGCGCGACATCGACGGGGCACTGCAGATCACCGAGGGGACCGGTGACGACATCGCCCTGGGACTGGCCCGGGTGACGATGGGATATGCCTTGCTGAACCGGGATTCGCCGGCGGACCGTGAGCGTGGGTTGGCCATCCTCGGACAGGTGCGGCAGATGTGTGTGAGTGGACGCTTCTATATGTCCGAGCTGGTCGGTATCGACGTGTACACCGCGCGCGAACGGGCCAAACGCGGCGACCGGGCCGGCGCGATCCGGGTACTGCGCGAAGCTATCGACGATCTGTTTCACAGCGGGCAGCTGCCCTACAACATCCTGGCGACCGGGATCCTCGCCGAGGCCCTGCTGGACCGGGGCGCCGAAGGCGACGTGGCCGAGGCCGAGGCGGCGATCGACAGACTGGCGGCGACCCCGGCCGAGGACGGCCTGATCATCCGCGACATCATGCTGCTCCGGGCGAATGCGCTCATCGCACGCGCCAAAGGTGACGATGCGGGCTACCGCGAGTTCCGCGACCAGTACCGGGATATGGCAACCCGCCTCGGCTTCGAAGGACATATGGCGCTGGCCTCGGCACTGCCTTGATCTCGCGGAGACTTGTCCCGGTGATGTATCAGGACATTGGTGACAGTTCTCCATCAGGACTTCGGTGACGGTTGTGTGTTTGTTGGCCGAGTTCCTGGGGGGTCGGCTGAGCCTGGAGCCAGAAGTGTCACCACCACCGCCACGACCACCGGAACTGTCACCGATGAGTTGAGCGATAACACTCAGCTTGTCGCCCGGTGGTGGCATAATCGAACGTATGTTCGACACAATGTCCGATGTGCAGCTGATCGACCAGGTCAGCGCTGCCACGCGGGCCGAGTCGGTGGCGATCGCGGCCCGTCTGGCGTCGATCGGGGCGTTGGACAGCCTGCGGGAACGGGAGTTGATCGAGTCGATTTTGTGGCGGACCGATCCGTTCGAGGAGGTGTGCGCCGAGGTGTCGGTGGCGATGCGGATCAGCCGGCACCGCGCCGGTACCCAGGTGCATCACGCCCGGGTGCTGCGCGACAAGCTGCCGCTGGTGGCGGAACGG
>JAZBEZ010000017.1:0-1953 GCA_036235365.1 Mycolicibacterium sp. 050232
TGCGTGCTAGATGCTCGCAACCACTATCCACAAATCAAACACCACACCCCACCACCAAAGTGAGGCAACAACACACCCCCCGCCCCCAACGGGACAGGACCGCGGGCCTGTTGTCTCAAAGCCCAATAGTGTGTCTGGCAGTTCCATCAAGTTTGTTGTGCACCAAGCCGGCGCCACTACAGCGCTCCAGCTCCTCACGGCTACATCCCCACCAATTGGAGATGTTTTTCGTGGTGCTCCTTAGAAAGGAGGTGATCCAGCCGCACCTTCCGGTACGGCTACCTTGTTACGACTTCGTCCCAATCGCCGATCCCACCTTCGACGGCTCCCTCCACAAGGGTTAGGCCACCGGCTTCGGGTGTTACCGACTTTCATGACGTGACGGGCGGTGTGTACAAGGCCCGGGAACGTATTCACCGCAGCGTTGCTGATCTGCGATTACTAGCGACTCCGACTTCACGGGGTCGAGTTGCAGACCCCGATCCGAACTGAGACCGGCTTTGAAAGGATTCGCTCCACCTCACGGCATCGCAGCCCTTTGTACCGGCCATTGTAGCATGTGTGAAGCCCTGGACATAAGGGGCATGATGACTTGACGTCATCCCCACCTTCCTCCGAGTTGACCCCGGCAGTCTCTCACGAGTCCCCACCATTACGTGCTGGCAACATGAGACAAGGGTTGCGCTCGTTGCGGGACTTAACCCAACATCTCACGACACGAGCTGACGACAGCCATGCACCACCTGCACACAGGCCACAAGGGAACCAATATCTCTACTGGCGTCCTGTGCATGTCAAACCCAGGTAAGGTTCTTCGCGTTGCATCGAATTAATCCACATGCTCCGCCGCTTGTGCGGGCCCCCGTCAATTCCTTTGAGTTTTAGCCTTGCGGCCGTACTCCCCAGGCGGGGTACTTAATGCGTTAGCTACGGCACGGATCCCAAGGAAGGAAACCCACACCTAGTACCCACCGTTTACGGCGTGGACTACCAGGGTATCTAATCCTGTTCGCTCCCCACGCTTTCGCTCCTCAGCGTCAGTTACTGCCCAGAGACCCGCCTTCGCCACCGGTGTTCCTCCTGATATCTGCGCATTCCACCGCTACACCAGGAATTCCAGTCTCCCCTGCAGTACTCTAGTCTGCCCGTATCGCCCGCACGCCCACAGTTAAGCTGTGAGTTTTCACGAACAACGCGACAAACCACCTACGAGCTCTTTACGCCCAGTAATTCCGGACAACGCTCGGACCCTACGTATTACCGCGGCTGCTGGCACGTAGTTGGCCGGTCCTTCTTCTATAGGTACCGTCACTTGCGCTTCGTCCCTATTGAAAGAGGTTTACAACCCGAAGGCCGTCATCCCTCACGCGGCGTCGCTGCATCAGGCTTGCGCCCATTGTGCAATATTCCCCACTGCTGCCTCCCGTAGGAGTCTGGGCCGTATCTCAGTCCCAGTGTGGCCGGTCACCCTCTCAGGCCGGCTACCCGTCGTCGCCTTGGTAGGCCATTACCCCACCAACAAGCTGATAGGCCGCGGGCCCATCCCACACCGCAAAAGCTTTCCACCACACCCCATGAAGAGCGCGGTCCTATTCGGTATTAGACCCAGTTTCCCAGGCTTATCCCAAAGTGCAGGGCAGATCACCCACGTGTTACTCACCCGTTCGCCACTCGAGTACCCCGAAGGGCCTTTCCGTTCGACTTGCATGTGTTAAGCACGCCGCCAGCGTTCGTCCTGAGCCAGGATCAAACTCTCCAAACAAAAACTTCCCATCCAAAGACAGGCAGAATCCGAATCAGAAAAATCCGATCACAAACAAAAGACACCAAACAAACTGGCATCAAAAAAACAAAACCACCCACCAAGATCGGAAGACGGGGAGTCCCCCAAGATGAGTGGCAAAAAACAACAAACAAAAACCACCAAACACACTATTGAGTTCTCAAACAACA
>JAZBEZ010000018.1:0-1791 GCA_036235365.1 Mycolicibacterium sp. 050232
CCGCATCGCCGACAGGGAGTCGCCGCCGAGGTCGAAGAAGGAGTCGTCGATGCTGACGCGTGGCAGACCCAGAACCTGAGCGTAGATACCGGCCAGGATCTCCTCGGTCGCCGTGCTCGGGGCCCGGAAATGGTCGGCGTCGCTGTATTCGGGTGCGGGCAGGGCGCGTTTGTCGAGCTTGCCGTTGACCGTCAACGGCAAGGAGTCGAGGCCGACGATCGCAGCGGGCACCATGTACGACGGCAGTCGCTGTGAGAGCTGTGCGCGGGTCACCGCGGGGTCCGCGGCGCCGGTGACATAACCGACCAGCCTCTTGTCCCCCGGCTGATCCTCACGGACGATGACCACCGCCTGCTGCACACCCTCCAGCGCAGCCAACGCCGTTTGGATTTCACCCAACTCGATGCGGTAACCGCGGATCTTGACCTGATCATCGGCACGCCCGGCGTACCGCAACTGCCCATCGGCACCCCACGACACCAGATCCCCGGTCCGATACATCCGCGCACCCGGCGCCCCGAACGGGCACGCCACAAACCGCGATGCGCTCAGGCCTGCCCGATTCACATAGCCCACCCCGACACCTCGGCCCGCCACATACAACTCACCCACCACCCCAGGGGGCACCGGGCGAAGCGACCGATCCAGGACGAACAACCCCGCACCCGGCACCGGCACACCAATCGGCACCACATCCGACCCTGGCTGCAACGGCTCGCTGATCGTCGCGTACACCGTCGTCTCGGTCGGGCCATAACCGTTGATCAACACCCGCCCCGGCGCCCACCGATCCACCACATCCGCCGGACACGCCTCGGCGGCGACCATCAACGCCGACACCGAATCCAGCTTCTCCGGATCCAAAACCCCCACCGCAGAAGGCGTCTGGCTCAACACCGTCACACCCTCGCCGACAACCAGATCCTGCAACTCCTGCGGCGAGCGGGTGGTCTGCTCGGGCACCACCACCAGACGCCCACCATGCAACAGAGCGCCCCAAATCTCCCACACCGAAAAATCGAACGCCAACGACGAACACTGAGCCCACACCTGACGCGAACCCAACTCGACACCCACACCCAGACCATCGAACAACCGCGTCACGTTCTGATGAGTAACTGCAACACCTTTCGGCACACCCGTCGTCCCCGACGTATAAATAATGTGCGCCACATCATCCGGCGCCGGCACCGGGATCGCCGAGCTGCATTGCACATCAATACGAGGATCATCGACCTCGACCACGGGGACACTGCAACCGCGTACTCGCTCGGCCAGGTCAGCCGTGGTGATCACCGCGATCGGAACGGCATCGCCGAGCACGAACTCGACACGCGCGTCAGGGACCACCGGATCAATCGGGAGGTACGCCGCACCCGACTTGAGCACCGCCAAGATCGCGGTAATCGCGTCGGCACAACGGTGCATCATCAGGCCGACACAGGTACCCGGCGCAGCGCCCTCGGCAATGAGCAAATGCGCCAACCGATTCGACGCCTCATCAAGCTCGCGGTAGGACATCGAACGCCCCTCGAAGCTGACTGCCACCGCATCGGGTGCCCGCTCCACCTGAGCCGCAAACAACTCGGGAATCGAAACCTCCACCACCGGACGCGTCAACACCGCCCGATGACCCACCTCATCCAGCCGCGCACGATCGATCGCATCAAGCACATCCACCGACGACAACCGCTGAGTCGGATCGGCCGTCATCGCCACCAGCACCCGCTGCAACCGCTCGATCAACGTTTCGATGGTGGCCGCGTCGAACACGTCCGTGCGGAACTCGAC
>JAZBEZ010000019.1:0-1558 GCA_036235365.1 Mycolicibacterium sp. 050232
GTCGGATCGGCCGTCATCGCCACCAGCACCCGCTGCAACCGCTCGATCAACGTTTCGATGGTGGCCGCGTCGAACACGTCCGTGCGGAACTCGACCACGCCGCCGATGCCGGCCGGGGCGCCGGCCTCGCTGAAACGTTCAGCGAGGGAGAACACCAGATCCATACGAGCGGTTCGGGTCTCCGCATCGAGCGGCGTGGCCTGGACTTCGCCCAGGTCCAAACTGGACGCCTGTTCGGCAGCAAAATTCTGCCAGGACACCATCACCTGGACGAGCGGATGGTGGGTCAGGCTACGGGTCGGATTGAGCCGCTCCACCAGCAGCTCGAACGGCACATCCTGATGGTCGAGCGCTGCCAGTCCTCGTTGCCGTACCTGGTCCAACAAGTCGGTAACCGTGGGGTCCCCGGCCAGGTCGAGCCGCAGAACCAGAGTATTCACAAAGAAGCCCACGAGTTCATCAAGGCCTGGGTCGTTGCGTCCGGCGGTCGCGATTCCCACGGCTACATCGGAACTGGCGCTCAGCTGTGCCAGCAGCATCGCCAGTGCGGCCTGGACGACCATGAAGCTGGTGGTGTTGTTCTCCCGGGCGACGCGTGCCACCTGCTGTTGCACCTCGACAGGCCAATCCACCGCCACGCTGGAGCCCTGGTAATCGGCCACCGCCGGATACGGCCGATCTGTGGGCAGCTCCAGAAGCTCAGGCACATCCGCCAATGCCTGCTCCCAGTAGGCCAGCTGCCTGGCGAGCACACTGTCGGGATCGGACTCCGATCCCAGCCAACCCTGTTGCCACAGCGTGTAATCGGCGTACTGCACCGGCAGCGGCGACCAGGAGGGAGCCTCGCCCGCGCAGCGACTCGCGTACGCCGAACCCAGATCCGCTACGAACGGAGTGACGGACCAGCCGTCGGCAGCGATATGGTGCACCACCGCCACCAGCACATGTTCGTGTTCGGCGACCCGGAACAGTGTTGCCCGCAAGGGGATTTCCTGAGTGAGGTCAAATGGGCGCCGCCCGACCGCTCCGGCTGCCTCCTCCAATTGCTCCGTTGACCATGCGCTGGCGTCGACAACTCGCCAACTCAATTCTGCTTGCGCGGCCGGCACCACCAATTGCCGGGGAACGCCGTCGACTGCCCCGAACATGGTGCGCAGGCTCTCGTGCCGGCTCACGACATCGGCCAACGCCTGTCCCAGCGCGTCGGTATCCAGGCCGCCATCCAACCGAAGCGCGACTGCCATGTTGTAGATCGCCGACGGTCCCTGCAGCTGCTCCAAGAACCACAGCCGTTGCTGGGCGTAGGACAGCGGGATGACTTGAGGACGCTGCTGCGGCGCCAAACGCTGCCGGCCACCTGAACCGGTCCTGATGTGCGGTGCCAGCAGCGCAATCGTCGGTGCGTCGAACAAGGTACGGACGCCGAGGTCAGCATCCAGGGCGGTGTTGGCCGCGGCGATCAGCCGCATCGCCGACAGGGAGTCGCCGCCGAGGTCGAAGAAGGAGTCGTCGATGCTGACGCGTGGCAGACCCAGAACCTGAGCGTAGATACCGGCCA
>JAZBEZ010000020.1:0-1485 GCA_036235365.1 Mycolicibacterium sp. 050232
CCGACACAGGTGTCGTGTGTGTTTGTGGTGTGGTTGCGAGGTCAGGTGTGCGTTCTTACTGAAAACCCATCAAACTTTGGTGTTTGTTGGTTGTTGTAAGTTTTCGGCCGGTTAGTGCCAGTTCCCTGCACCCATTGCTGGGCTTCCAGGTCTGGTCTATCAATCCCGTGGTCTGCGGGGGGCCTTATCCCTCTAAAAGGGTGAGAAGCCTGGTCTTGGAGGGGGTTTCCCGCTTAGATGCTTTCAGCGGTTATCCTGTCCGAACGTGGCTATCCAGCGGTGCTCCTGGTGGAACAACTGGTATACCAGAGGTTCGTCCGTCCCGGTCCTCTCGTACTAGGGACAGATTTCCTCAAGCTTCTGACGCGCGCGGCGGATAGAGACCGAACTGTCTCACGACGTTCTAAACCCAGCTCGCGTGCCGCTTTAATGGGCGAACAGCCCAACCCTTGGGACCTGCTCCAGCCCCAGGATGCGACGAGCCGACATCGAGGTGCCAAACCATCCCGTCGATATGGACTCTTGGGGAAGATCAGCCTGTTATCCCCGGGGTACCTTTTATCCGTTGAGCGACACCCCTTCCACTCAGAGGTGCCGGATCACTAGTCCCGACTTTCGTCCCTGCTCGACATGTACGTCTCGCAGTCAAGCTCCCTTGTGCACTTACACTCAACACCTGATTGCCGTCCAGGTTGAGGGAACCTTTGGGCGCCTCCGTTACATTTTGGGAGGCAACCGCCCCAGTTAAACTACCCACCAGGCACTGTCCCTGAACCGGATATACGGTCCGAGGTTAGAGGCCCAATACGATCAGAGTGGTATTTCAACAACGACTCCACCCACACTGGCGTGTGAATTTCACAGTCTCCCACCTATCCTACACAAACCGTATCGAGCACCAATACCAAGTTGTAGTGAAGGTCCCGGGGTCTTTTCGTCCTGCCGCGCGTAACGAGCATCTTTACTCGTAGTGCAATTTCGCCGAGTCTATGGTTGAGACAGTTGAGAAGTCGTTACGCCATTCGTGCAGGTCGGAACTTACCCGACAAGGAATTTCGCTACCTTAGGATGGTTATAGTTACCACCGCCGTTTACTGGGGCTTAAATTCTCTGCTTCACCCCGAAGGGTTAACAGGTCCTCTTAACCTTCCAGCACCGGGCAGGCGTCAGTCCGTATACATCGTCTTGCGACTTCGCACGGACCTGTGTTTTTAGTAAACAGTCGCTTCTCACTGGTTTGTGCCACCCCCTCCCGCTGCCGGCCGCAAGAGCCTTGACGATATGGGGGTCCCCCTTCTCCCTAAGTTACGGGGGCATTTTGCCGAGTTCCTTAACCATAGTTCACTCGTACGCCTTAGTATTCTCTACCTGACCACCTGTGTTGGTTTGGGGTACGGGCCGTGTATGTCCTCGCTAGAGGCTTTTCTTGGCAGCATAGGATCACCGAATTCGCCTCAAACGGCTATGCATCACCTCTCAGGATAT
>JAZBEZ010000021.1:0-1462 GCA_036235365.1 Mycolicibacterium sp. 050232
GGGGGTGTCAGATGTTCTGTGTAGGTCCTAACGGAAGGATCGCAGGACGTGACGGACGGCAAGGACGTGGATGGGATGCTGGCTGAGGCTGGCTCCACGGTGGAGATGGCTGAGGCGCTGCGGGCCTCGGGGGCAGTCGATGATCTGCTGGCTCAGATCGATACCGGCGAGGTCGCGCTGACCGGTGAGGGTGGCTTGCTGCCCGGGCTGATCAAACTGGCCCTGGAACGCGGTCTGGCTGCCGAGCTGACCGATCACCTGGGCTATGAGAAGGGTGACCCTGCTGGCCGGTCGCTACCGAATGCCCGCAACGGCAGCTCACCCAAGACGGTGGCCACCGAGGCCGGCCCGGTGCCCCTGGATGTCCCGCGCGATCGGGATGGCTCGTTCACGCCACGGCTGGTACCCAAGGGTCAGCGTCGTACCGGCGGGCTCGATGACATGATCATTTCGCTGTATGCCGGTGGAATGACGTTGCGCGACATCCAATTTCACCTGGAATCCACGATCGGCACCCAGGTTTCACATGAGACGATCTCCAAGATCGTCGACGAGATCTCCGATGAAGTCCTGGCGTGGCAGCGTCGCCCCCTGGATCCGATCTACCCGGTGATCTACCTCGACGCGATCATCGTCAAGGTCAAAGACGGCGGTCACACCCGCAACAAGGCCGCCCACATCGCCGTGGGCGTGGATATGGGCGGGATCAAGCACGTCCTGGGGATCTGGGTCCAGCAAAACGAAGGGGCGGCGTTTTGGGCGGCGGTGTGCGCCGATCTGGCCAACCGCGGCATCAAAGACGTGCTCATCGTGTGCTGTGACGGGCTGACCGGCTTCCCCGAGGCGATCGCGGCGACCTGGTCGGCTGCGGCCGTACAGACCTGTGTGGTGCATCTGATCCGCAACGCGTTGCGGTTCGTGTCCTACAACGACCGCAAAGCCGTGGCCGCCGCGCTCAAACCGGTCTACACCGCGCCCAACGCCGATGCCGCTCGGGCGGAATTGGATGCGTTCGCCAGATCGGAGCTGGGGAAGAAAAACCCCACCGTGACCAAGGTTTTCGAACGGGCCTGGGAGCAGTTCATCCCGTTTCTGGCGTTCCCGCCCGAGCTGCGCAGGGTGATCTACACGACCAATTCGATCGAATCGCTGAACTACCAACTGCGCAAGGTCACCAAGAACCGCGGCCAGTTCCCCAACGACGCTGCGGTCGTCAAACTGCTCTGGCTGGCCATCTGCAACATCGAAGACAAACGCGCCGCCGAGCGCGCCAAGGAACGCGGTCAGAAACGCTGCCGAACCGCCCCCGGACGCCTCGTCGAAGGCCAGGTCGTCACCAACTGGAAGAAAGCACTCGAACAACTCACCCTGGTCTACCCAGACCGCATCGAACGGTATCTGTAAGCACCACCATCACTGAAGGTTTCAGACAACCGATCTACACAGAAAACTTGACACGCTC
>JAZBEZ010000022.1:0-1250 GCA_036235365.1 Mycolicibacterium sp. 050232
GGTGAGGTGAGCCCGTCGTAGTGGTCCAGTCGTTGTGCGACTCTGTTGCCCAGGTGTTTGGGCAGGAAGAATCGACGACGACATGGCATCGAATAAGCGCCGGCGGCATACGCCGGATCAGATCATCCGCAAGCTGGCCGAGGGCAACAAGCTGCTCGGGACCGGGCAGGAACTGGCTGAGGTGTGCCGGCACCTGGAGGTCACCGAATCGACCTGGCATCGCTGGGTCGCCCAGTACGGCGGCATGAAGGCCAACGACGCCAAACGCCTCAAAGAACTCGAGGCCGAGAACGCCCGACTCAAGAGGCTGGTCGCCAACCAGGCCCTCGACATCGACATGCTCAAGGAGATCTCCTCGGGAAACTTCTAACCCCGAACCGCAAGCGCAGCGCCGCGACGATGCTGCGTGAGCGGTTCGGGGTATCTGAGCGTCGCGCGTGCACGGTGGTGGGCATCCACCGCTCCACGATGAGGTTGACACCGGCGCCGATCACCGACGAGGAGACCGAGCTGCGGGCCTGGCTGCGCAAGTTCTCCACCGATCGGCCCCGCTGGGGCTGGCGACGAGCGGCGATCGCAGCACGCAAAGCAGGCTGGGTCGTCAACAACAAGCGCGTGCGCCGGCTCTGGCGCGAGGAGGGGCTACGAGTACCCCAGCGCCGCAGGAAGAAACGGCTCACTGGCATCGGGACCGCGGTCGGGGCGATGTGCCCGATCCAGCCGAATGTGATCTGGGCGATGGACTTCCAATTCGACACCACCGCTGACGGGCGAACGTTGAAGATGCTCAACATCATTGACGAGTTCACCCGCGAAGCCCTGGCGATCGAGGTCGACCGTTCCATCAACGCCGACGGCGTGGTTGAAGTCCTCGATCGCCTGGCCCTGATGCATGGGGCACCGACCTACGTGCGGTTCGACAACGGCCCGGAGTTCGTCGCCCACGCCGTCAACGACTGGTGCCGGTTCAACGGCACTGGTTCGCTGTTCATCGATCCCGGATCGCCCTGGCAGAACGCCTGGATCGAGTCGTTCAACGGCCGGCTGCGCGACGAGCTGCTCAACTCCTGGCGCTTCGACTCGCTGCGCGAAGCCCGGGTCATCATCGAAGACTGGAGGATCGACTACAACGCCAACCGACCGCATTCCGCCCACCGCGGACTCAGCCCAGCCGAGTTCGCCCTACAGTGGACCACGACCCACCAACCCCAAGCCGCATAGCGATTGGACCACTGAATGGGTCCCCCTCA
>JAZBEZ010000023.1:0-967 GCA_036235365.1 Mycolicibacterium sp. 050232
TGGTGTAGTGGTGTGTTCTGGACCCGAAGCGGAGTGATCTACCCATGGCCAGGGTGAAGCGCGGGTAAGACCGCGTGGAGGCCCGAACCCACTTAGGTTGAAGACTGAGGGGATGAGCTGTGGGTAGGGGTGAAAGGCCAATCAAACTCCGTGATAGCTGGTTCTCCCCGAAATGCATTTAGGTGCAGCGTCACATGTTTCTTGTTGGAGGTAGAGCTACTGGATGGCCGATGGGCCCCACAGGGTTACTGACGTCAGCCAAACTCCGAATGCCGACAAGTCCAAGAATGTGGCAGTGAGACGGCGGGGGATAAGCTCCGTGCGTCGAGAGGGAAACAGCCCAGATCGCCGGCTAAGGCCCCTAAGCGTGTACTAAGTGGAAAAGGATGTGCAGTCGCGAAGACAACCAGGAGGTTGGCTTAGAAGCAGCCACCCTTGAAAGAGTGCGTAATAGCTCACTGGTCAAGTGATTGTGCGCCGATAATGTAGCGGGGCTCAAGTACACCGCCGAAGCCGCGGCAACGAACCTTTGGTTCGTTGGGTAGGGGAGCGTCCTGCATCCGGTGAAGCAGCAGAGTGATCTAGCTGTGGAGGGTGTGGGAGTGAGAATGCAGGCATGAGTAGCGAATAGGCAAGTGAGAACCTTGCCCGCCGAAAGACCAAGGGTTCCTGGGCCAGGCCAGTCCTCCCAGGGTGAGTCGGGACCTAAGGCGAGGCCGACAGGCGTAGTCGATGGACAACGGGTTGATATTCCCGTACCCGTGTATGTGCGTCCCTGATGAATCCATTGTGCTAACCATCCAAAACCGTCGTGACCGATCCCTTCGGGGTGAGGCGTTGACGGGGCTGCGTGGGACCCCGGTGGGTAGTAGTCAAGCGATGGGGTGACGCAGGAAGGTAGCCGTACCAGTCAGTGGTTGTACTGGGGTAAGCCGGTAGGGAGAAACGTAGGCAAATCCGCGTTTCA
>JAZBEZ010000024.1:0-803 GCA_036235365.1 Mycolicibacterium sp. 050232
TTGTGTGTTGATGTGCAATTTCTTTTGAAACTCATTTTTGGTTTTTGTGTTGTAAGTGTTTAAGGGCGCATGGTGGATGCCTTGGCACTGGGAGCCGATGAAGGACGTTGGAGGCTGCGATATGCCTCGGGGAGCTGCCAACCGAGCGTTGATCCGAGGATGTCCGAATGGGGAAACCCAGCACGAGTGATGTCGTGTTACCCGTCACTGAATACATAGGTGTCGGGAGGGAACGCGGGGAAGTGAAACATCTCAGTACCCGTAGGAAGAGAAAACAAAATGTGATTCCGTGAGTAGTGGCGAGCGAAAGCGGAGGATGGCTAAACCGTATGCATGTGATACCGGGTAGGGGTTGTGTGTGCGGGGTTGTGGGACCTGTTTTTCCAGTTCTACTCGACTGGAGGGTAGTGAGAAAATGTTGTGGTTAGCGGAAGTGGTTTGGGATGACCTGCCGTAGACGGTGAGAGCCCGGTACGTGAAAACCTGACATCTACCTTAATGGTGTTCCCGAGTAGCAGCGGGCCCGTGAAATCTGCTGTGAATCTGCCGGGACCACCCGGTAAGCCTGAATACTTCCCAGTGACCGATAGCGGATTAGTACCGTGAGGGAATGGTGAAAAGTACCCCGGGAGGGGAGTGAAATAGTACCTGAAACCGTGCGCTTACAATCCGTCAGAGCCTTCCACTTTGTGGTGGGGTGATGGCGTGCCTTTTGAAGAATGAGCCTGCGAGTCAGGGACATGTCGCGAGGTTAACCCGGGTGGGGTAGCCGCAGCGAAAGCGAGTCTGAATAGGGCGTATCC
>JAZBEZ010000025.1:0-701 GCA_036235365.1 Mycolicibacterium sp. 050232
CTAGGGCGTGTCTGACAAATATTTCAGGTGTTGTGCCTGAAGCTTGAGGTATGTCGCGGTTTCAGTTGCTTTCGGATGCTCAGTGGTCGTTGATCGAGGATCTACTGCCGGCGCGCACGGGTAAGAAGGGCAGGCCTTTTCGTGACGCTCGGCAGGTAGTCGAGGGAATCATCTACCGGTACCGGTGTGGCATTGCGTGGCGCGATGTGCCCGAGGTGTTCGGTCCTTGGCAGACGATTTGGACCTGGCATCGCCGGATGAGCGCCGAAGGCACCTGGGACGTCGTGCTGGCACGGTTGCTCAGTGTTGCCGACGGCGACGGCATTATCGACTGGGCCGTAGCGGTGGACTCCACCATCGCCCGCGCTCACCAGCACGCCACGAACATCACCCGTGACACAGGGGGCTGGGTCGAATTACACGAATCTGCTCGCCGAGCCGCCTGACCACGGCATCGGCCGCTCCCGTGGAGGGTTGACCAGCAAGATTCATCACCTCGTCGACGGCCGCGGACGGCCCTTGGTGGTGCTCGTCGGTGCCGGCCAGGCCCACGATGGGCCGGTCTTCGAGCATTTGCTGGCCCACCTCAAAGTCGACCGACGCGGCGGAGGTCGGCCACGCACTCGTCCTGATCGTGTCCGGGGCGATAAGGCATATTCCAGTCGCACGATCCGAACCCGATTGCGGCGCAGGGGTATAGG
>JAZBEZ010000026.1:0-368 GCA_036235365.1 Mycolicibacterium sp. 050232
ACCGGGCCACTCCCGGCGGGACTCTGTTCACCCACCGTTGTGGGTACGCCGAGTCGGGCGAGGTTGATCGCAGCACCCAGATCACGATCGATCCGTATACCGCAGCCGTCACACACGAAGATTCGATCGGCCAGGGTGAGGTTTGACTTTCGCCTCCCACAGGCCGTGCAGGTCTTCGACGACGGATAAAACCGGTCGGCCTCCACCAGATGGGAGCCGTACCAACGAGTTTTGTATCCGAGCATGCGACGGATCTCGGCCAGCGCAGCATCAGCCAAGGCGCGATTCAGACCCCGCTTGCGCGCGCCTCCCTTGGCGCGCATACCCGCCGCGTTGAGCGACTCGACCACTACAACATCGTGGGACTG
>JAZBEZ010000027.1:0-326 GCA_036235365.1 Mycolicibacterium sp. 050232
GTGGTGATTTCGACTGTGCCGTCGGGCAGTTGACGATCCGACCAGCCGGGACAGAACGTTTTGATCAAATGGTGTGCCCGACAATATAATTTGTTATTCGACGGATGTGTCGGGCCCAGCGGGTAGGGCACGGTGTGGTCGATGTCGCAGCGGTCGACGGGGGCGTCACAGCCGGGGAACCGACACGTCAGATCCCGCCACCGGATGAACTCCGACAGTGCCACTGACGGGCGATAGCCCAGCTCGGCGCCTGGGGGCAGATCACCCGGCTCGGCCGGTTCCTCGCTCGGTTCTTCCGGCTCAGAGCCATCAGCGGCCACGACGGG
>JAZBEZ010000028.1:0-288 GCA_036235365.1 Mycolicibacterium sp. 050232
GATGCAAGCCCACCTGGATTGCCGGTGCGGCCGCGAGGATTGTCCCGCCCAAGAGAAACGCGCTGCTGCTGATGCGGCGGTGTTTCATGTGCTGGCCCACCAGTCCACCCTGGACGGCACCAGCAATGATCCGGGATATCTGCCCGGGTATGGCATCCTGCCCGCCCAGCAGGTACGCGACCTGGCGGCCAACGGGGGGTGTCAGATGTTCTGTGTAGGTCCTAACGGAAGGATCGCAGGACGTGACGGACGGCAAGGACGTGGATGGGATGCTGGCTGAGGCTGGCT
>JAZBEZ010000029.1:0-274 GCA_036235365.1 Mycolicibacterium sp. 050232
CCAGCCTCAGCCAGCATCCCATCCACGTCCTTGCCGTCCGTCACGTCCTGCGATCCTTCCGTTAGGACCTACACAGAACATCTGACACCCCCTCGCAGCGGTCGACGGGGGCATCACACCCGGGGAACCGACACGTCAGATCCCGCCACCGGATGAACTCCGACAGTGCCACTGACGGACGATAGCCCAGCTCGGCGCCTGGGGGCAGATCACCCGGCTCGGCCGGTTCCTCGCTCGGTTCTTCCGGCTCAGAGCCATCAGCGGCCACGACGGG
>JAZBEZ010000030.1:0-266 GCA_036235365.1 Mycolicibacterium sp. 050232
TCTTCGGCGATGCGGTCTTGGCGGTCCTGTTCTCGGGTCTGTGAACGTTTGGGCATCTTCGCGGCCCGGTTCGGGCTGGGTGCTTCAGGCTCGGGGAGGTTGAGGTCCCCGGTCGGCTGCCCCAGGGTCGGGAACATCCCGGCACCGTGGGGTTCGGTGGTGTAGGTGTGCCCGGTGGGTGTGGTGATTTCGACTGTGCCGTCGGGCAGTTG
Organism: Mycolicibacterium sp. 050232; assembly: GCA_036235365.1. Lineage (GTDB taxonomy): Bacteria > Actinomycetota > Actinomycetes > Mycobacteriales > Mycobacteriaceae > Mycobacterium. The sequence goes on from JAZBEZ010000030.1 coordinate 213, forward strand.
ACGATCCGACCAGCCGGGACAGAACGTTTTGATCAAATGGTGTGCCCGACAATA
>JAZBEZ010000031.1:0-227 GCA_036235365.1 Mycolicibacterium sp. 050232
GTCCCGTTGGGGGCGGGGGGTGTGTTGTTGCCTCACTTTGGTGGTGGGGTGTGGTGTTTGATTTGTGGATAGTGGTTGCGAGCATCTAGCACGCAAGGGTGTGGCGCCGGCCTTCGGGTGGGTGTCGCTTTTTTGTGTGTTGATGTGCAATTTCTTTTGAAACTCATTTTTGGTTTTTGTGTTGTAAGTGTTTAAGGGCGCATGGTGGATGCCTTGGCACTGGGAGC
>JAZBEZ010000032.1:0-223 GCA_036235365.1 Mycolicibacterium sp. 050232
GTCCCGTTGGGGGCGGGGGGTGTGTTGTTGCCTCACTTTGGTGGTGGGGTGTGGTGTTTGATTTGTGGATAGTGGTTGCGAGCATCTAGCACGCAGTGTGGCTGGGGGCCTTCGGGTTTCCGGTCTTGTTGTGTGTTGATGTGCAATTTCTTTTGAAACTCATTTTTGGTTTTTGTGTTGTAAGTGTTTAAGGGCGCATGGTGGATGCCTTGGCACTGGGAGC
>JAZBEZ010000033.1:0-215 GCA_036235365.1 Mycolicibacterium sp. 050232
GGCTTGAGCTTGGCCGAGGCGGCCAGGTCGCGCACTGCGTGGGCGGGCAGGATCCCGTACCCGGGCAGATATCCCGGATCATTGCTGGTGCCGTCCAGGGTGGACTGGTGGGCCAGCACAGAGCGTGTCAAGTTTTCTGTGTAGATCGGTTGTCTGAAACCTTCAGTGATGGTGGTGCTTACAGATACCGTTCGATGCGGTCTGGGTAGACCAGG
>JAZBEZ010000034.1:0-210 GCA_036235365.1 Mycolicibacterium sp. 050232
GCGCGACCTGGCCGCCTCGGCCAAGCTCAAGCCGGTACCGGTGCCGGGCGCGTGCAGCGACGCGTCGGATACGTCTGAGGTGACCGAACCCAGCGCACCGACCGAGCCTGTCGAACCCGTCGTGGCCGCTGATGGCTCTGAGCCGGAAGAACCGAGCGAGGAACCGGCCGAGCCGGGTGATCTGCCCCCAGGCGCCGAGCTGGGCTATCG
>JAZBEZ010000035.1:0-209 GCA_036235365.1 Mycolicibacterium sp. 050232
TCGCCCGACTCGGCGTACCCACAACGGTGGGTGAACAGAGTCCCGCCGGGAGTGGCCCGGTGGCAGGACGTGGAGCCACGCATGAGACCCGGCCCCGCGCCAGCGGGCGACGCGGCAGGCGATGAAGCGTCAACCCCGCACCACCAACAAGTGGATCAGACGGGGACCGCCTCACCGCAAGGCGAGGCTGCCTGATGAACACGCGAACT
>JAZBEZ010000036.1:0-203 GCA_036235365.1 Mycolicibacterium sp. 050232
TAAGTGGGTTCGGGCCTCCACGCGGTCTTACCCGCGCTTCACCCTGGCCATGGGTAGATCACTCCGCTTCGGGTCCAGAACACACCACTACACCACACACTGTTGTGCGGATACGCCCTATTCAGACTCGCTTTCGCTGCGGCTACCCCACCCGGGTTAACCTCGCGACATGTCCCTGACTCGCAGGCTCATTCTTCAAAAGG
>JAZBEZ010000037.1:0-203 GCA_036235365.1 Mycolicibacterium sp. 050232
TAAGTGGGTTCGGGCCTCCACGCGGTCTTACCCGCGCTTCACCCTGGCCATGGGTAGATCACTCCGCTTCGGGTCCAGAACACACCACTACACCAACCCCTACGGATTGGATACGCCCTATTCAGACTCGCTTTCGCTGCGGCTACCCCACCCGGGTTAACCTCGCGACATGTCCCTGACTCGCAGGCTCATTCTTCAAAAGG